>CAVPRP010000012.1:0-86470 GCA_963707825.1 uncultured Acidobacteriota bacterium | reverse complement strand
CCGTCCACCCCAACCTGATCGGGATGCGGGCGATGGCGAACCTGATCGTGGCGGCGAGCCGAGCATGAACCCGGTCGCCCTCGTCACCGGCGCGTCAGCGGCATCGGCGAAGCCACCGCCCGCCGGCTCGCCCGCCACCCGCGCCGCTCGTCCTCGTCGCGCGGCGGGAGGACCGCCTGCAGCGCTGGCCGCCGAGCTCGGCGGCGGCGGTCGTCTCGCCGTCGACCTCACCGACGACGACGCGCCCGCGCGGTCGCCGACGTCGACGCGGAGCACGGCCGCCTGGACCTGCTCGTCAACAACGCCGGCGCCGCCTGGCGCGGGACCTTCGCCGAGGCGGCTGCGAGACGTCCACCGCCACATGGAGCTGAACTTCGACGCCGGTCCGCCTCACCGAGGCGCTGCTGCCGCTGCTGCGCCGCTCGGCGCCCAGCGCGATCGTCAACGTCGCGAGCATCGCCGGGCCGGGTCTCCCGAGCGGGCTCCGGCGCCTACTCGGCGAGCAAGTTCGCGCTGATCGGCTGGAGCGACGCGCTCCACCTCGAGGAGGCGCCGCACGGCGTCCACGTCGGCCTCGTGCTGCCCGGCTTCGTCGCCACCGAGGGCTTCCCGCAGAAGGAGCTCACCGACAGCCGGTGACGCGCCGGATGGTCTCGACGCCGGACACGGTCGCCGACGCGATCGTCGACGCCGGCCCCGGCGGCAAGCCGAGCGCTACGTGCCGCGGGCGTACGCGCTCGCCGCGGTGGCGCGGATCCTGGCGCCGCGGCTCGTGCGGCGCGCGACCGCGGGCAAGTCGGGCGGGCGCATGGTCACGCGCACCGGCGGCGACGAGACCTGATCGGAGCCGATCCGACGCGCTCACGGCGGGCGCGTTCGAACTTGCCCCGAGGGGTACGATGGGCTCGATGGATCGCTTCGACGACGTCTCAGTGGTGGCCTCGGTCGACGAGTCGCCGCCGACCTCCGCGCGTGCCCCGCCGCGCACGCCGCGCCTTCACCGTCGCGGTCGCCTCCGTCGTCGTGGCCGGCGCGCTCGCCGGCGCCGCCGTCGGGCTCGCCGACGAGAAGCAGGAGCCCGCCCGGGCTCCGGCCTCGGCCAAGGAGGGCTGGACCTCCTACGCGCCGCTCGGCCACCACCAGTGCCACCGCGGCATGCGCCACCAGCAGTCCAGCGACTCCTCCGCGCTGCGCTACTGAGCCTTGGGCAGCTCCCCGACGCGGGCGCCGTCGGGCAGCTCGCCGTTGGTCTGCTCGGACGCCGGCGGCGGCGCCTTGGTTGCGCCCTCGAGCAGCGGCTTGATCAGGTCGAGCGGGAGCGGGAAGACGATCGTCGACGCATGGTCGCCCCCGCCGATCTCCGACAGCGTCTGCAGATAGCGGAGCTGGAGCGCGGCCGGCTGGTGGCTCATCACCTCAGCGGCCGTCGCCAGCCTCGCGGCAGCCTGGAACTCGCCCTCGGCGTGGATGACCTTCGCCCGCCGCTCGCGCTCGGCCTCGGCCTGGCGCGACATCGCGCGCTGCATCCCTGCCGGGATGCTCACGTCCTTGATCTCGACCGCGGTCGACCTTGATCCCCCACGGCTCGGTGTGCTCGTCGATGATCGTCTGGAGGTCCTCGTTGAGCCGGTCGCGCTCCCTCAGGAGCGTGTCGAGGTCGGCCTTGCCGAGCACCGAGCGCAGCGTGGTCTGGGCGATCTGCGAGGTCGCACGCACCGCGTCCTCGATGCCGACCACCGACGAGTTGGGATCGACGACCCGGAAGTAGGCGACCGCGTCGACGCGCGCGGTGACGTTGTCACGCGTGATCACGTCCTGCGGCGGGATGCCGAGCGTCACGGTGCGCAGGCGACCCGGCACCATGCGATCGATTGGCAGCACGAGCATGACCAGACCGGGCCCCGTGCGCTGCCCCGTCAGGCGACCGAGCCGGAACACGACACCCCGCTCGTACTCCCGCAGCACCCGCACGGACGTGCCGGCGAGCGTCGCGAACAGCAGCAGGATGATGACGACGGCGAACAGGAGCTCGGACATCAGAAGACCTCCCAGTCCTCGGCGCGGCGGACGGTGAAGCGTGAGGCCGTCGACGCGCTCCACCACGATCGGGTCGCCGCGCTCGAGCACGGCCTCCTCCTCGAAACTCCACTGGCGCGCCCGCCACAGCGCGCCGTCGAGGTAGACCTGGCCCAGCGGGCTCGGCGCGGCACGAACCTCCCCGATGCGCCCGATCAGGCCCTCGGCTTCGCTGCGCACCCGCGCGCGCCGGGCGGCGAGCGCCTTGTGCACGACGACCCAGAGGTAGGCCGCGCCGATCGCGCCCGCGACGAGCCCGGTCGTCAGCGCGAGCGCGAGACCGAAACCCGCGCCGGCGATCATGAGCGCCAGGCCGGTGGCGGCGGCCGCGACGGCCGCACCGCCGAGCGCACCGTGCGTGGGCACATGGGCCTCCACCGCGAGCGCGGCGCCCACTACCAACAGGAGGAGGCCGAGTTCAGACATGGACCTCTTTGCCGATCGTACTCCTCCGCACGCCTGCGATCATCGCGCGATGCCCGAACCTGGCGGCCTTGACCTCCTGCGCGAATGGCAATCGGCGATGCAGTCGGCGATCCCGCGCCAGCTGGTCGGGCCGCTCAAGCGCCAGACCGAGCTGCTCCAGGACGTGCTCGAGCGCGAGCGGCGACTCCAGCGCAATGTGCTCGGCCGCGTCTTCGGGCCTTTCGACGCCCTGCTGGACCTGCTCGAGCAGAGCGGAGCGACGGTCCGCCAGCAGGCCGAGGCGCTCGAGAGCAGGCAGGCCCAGGCGCTCGAGCAGACGGCGGTGCTGATGAAGGCCCAGGCGGAGCTGTTCGAGCGCAGCATCAAGACGATCCGCCAGCCGACCGACCTCGCGCGCTCGATCGCCGGCCTCGAGAAGCGCGCGGCGGCGCAGAAGAAGCCGGCGGCGGCGCGGAAGAAGGCGTGGGAACACCCCGGCGAACGTCAACTGCGCTGTTGACGTTCGCCCGCTGACCACGAACGCCACGACCTCATCCGAGCGGATGAGCTCGCCGACAAGTTCATCCGCTCGGGGGGGCCACGTTCCGCCCGTCCGCCCGAGGCGCCGGCGACGGCCCGCCCGTACCGTCGTCGCATGACCTCCACCCCCTCCCTCGAACTCGCCGTGCAGACCTCGGGGCTCGGCAAGCGGTTCGGCACGCGGGCGGCGCTCGACGGCGTCGACCTCGAGGTGCCGCGCGGCGTCGCCTTCGGCTTCCTCGGCGCCAACGGCGCCGGCAAGACCACGCTGATCCGGCTGCTGCTCGGCCTCGCCGAGCCGACCGCGGGCCGCATGCGCCTGCTCGGGCGCGACCTGCCCGGCGACCGCGCCGCGGCGCTCGCGCGCGTCGGCGCGATCATCGAGGAGCCGCGCTTCCATCCGCACCTCACGCGGCCGCGAGAACCTGAAGGTCCACGCGGCCGCCCGCGGCGGCGATGCCGCGCACGCGGATCGACGGCGCGCTGGCGCGCGTCGGCCTCGCCGCCCGCGGCGACGACCGCGTCAAGGCCTACTCGCTCGGCATGCGCCAGCGCCTCGGCGTCGCGCGCTGCCTGCTGGCCGACCCCGAGCTGCTGATCCTCGACGAGCCGATGAACGGGCTCGACCCGGCCGGCATCCTCGAGATGCGCGACCTGATCCGCGAGCTGGTCGCCGAGGGGCGCACCGTGCTGCTGTCCTCGCACCTGCTCGACGAGGTCGAGAAGACCTGCGACCTCGCCGCGATCGTCGACCTGGGCAGGGTCGTCGCCCAGGGCACGATCGACGAGCTCGTGCGCGGCGGCCCGCGCGCGATCGACATCGTCTGCCACAGCCCCGCCGAGGCCGCGACGGCTGCTCGCCGCGGTGCCCGGCGTGACGCGCGCGACCGATCACGAGGGCGGCCTGCGCGTGACGCTCAGCCCCGAGGCGCCGGTCGATCGCGAGATCGTCACCGCGCTGCTGCGGCGCCTGCTCGACCACGGCGTCGCCGTGGAGCGGGTCGCGCCCGTCGCCAGCCTCGCTCGAAGACCGCTTCCTGACCATGACCACCCGCCTCGAGGACCGTTCCTGATGCTCGCGCTCATCGCTTCCGACGTGCTCAAGCTGCGCCGCCGGCGCGGCATGCTCGCCGTCTCGCTCCTGCTGACCGCGGGCCTGATGGCCGTGGCCTTCTCGTCACGGCCATCCAGCACGGCGGCAACCCCGCCAAGTACGGCGCCGCCGGGGGTGTCAAAGGCTTCACCGACAGCCTCGGATGGGGCCAGACCCGCCAGACGGCATCGGGCAGACGGCAGCGCCAGAAGGCCAAGCCTCGAACCTAGAACCTGGAACCGAGAACGTGGAACCGAAAACCTGGAACCCCAAGAAATGGTCTCTTCTCAAGACCCAAGACCCAAGACTCAAGACTCAAGATCACACCTCAAGCCCTCAAGCCGGGCCGGTCAGGGAGCAGGGCTCAGAAGAAGCGTCGGATGCGAACCGCGAACGTTCTGGGCTGGACGAGGCGGGTGCCGACGAACACCGATTGGAAGTTGTAGAGGGCGGTGCGGTTCGTCAGGTTGGTGACCTGCAGTTGCAGCGTCCAGATCCGGCGGGTCTGTCGGCGCACGTCGAAGCCGGTCACCAGGTCGAGAATCGTGCGCGGTCGGACGCGCGGGACGCTGGCGTTCAGATCGACGTAGGGCAGCAAGTCCGCGAAATCCGGATCGCGCGCCACTTCGGCGGGATCGGAAGGATTTGCGACGAGCCCGCTGTCATAGCGCACCGAAGTGCCGGCCCACCAGCCGGCGATGCCGCGCCACTGCGCGGTGCCGTGCATGCTCAGTCGCTGGTCGTGATCGATGGCGAACGGTCCGGCGCTGAGCAGATCGACTGCGTCCTGCCCCAGGAACAAGCCGCCGGTGAACGGCGGCGTCGAAATCGCCCGGCTCGTCGTCACCGACAAGGTGCCCGAGACGCCGCGCCGCTCCGGAATGACCAGGCGCCCCTCGGCGCCGCGCACGTCGATGGCCGCGAGGGTAGTCGGGAAGATGATGCCGGTGTCGAAGAAATTGTTGTTGTCCTGCTGATCGCGCGAGCCCTTCCAGTAGACCGACATATCGAGGCTGCCAATGCGGCCCAACCCGCGTTGATAACCCACCTCGACGACGTCCTGCCGTTCGGAGCGAATTGGCTGATAGGTGTCGCCGAGCGCTTCGCGCACGCTGTCGGGTGCGAGTGCCGCGGCCTCCGGGGAACTCGAGAGCAGCAGGTTCTCGAGCGGGGGCGTCTGGAAGTTGCGGTTGTACGAGGCCCGCGCCACGCCCCGGTTGCCGGGAAGCGCCCAGGCGATGCCGACACGCGGCTGAAGCTGATGCTCCTGCACGAGCAGACGGTAGCGATCGTACCGCGCCCCAATGGTCATCGCCAGCGCGCCGTACAGGAGTTGTGCCTGCGCGAACGTGCCCAGATGTCGCCCGTCGCGACGGTCGTCGAACGAGAAGGGGGCGCCGCCGCGGGTCAGATCGTACGGAGCGAGCGCGGCGTTGTAGTTCGGATCGCCAGGAGCGTTGAAGGCCGGGTTGGTGAGGCCCATCGCGAACCGTTCGCCGACGTCGAAATGGAGCCCGTCCACGCCCACTCTGACGTTGTGCGGTCCAATCAACCGCGTATAGCGCGCCGTCACGGTGGTCGTCGCCAGGGTGCGGTCCTGCGTCGCGGTAACCGGCGTGTCGCCCGCGCTCGGCGTCAGCGTCGACGTCGTGCCGCGGTGACCGCCGACCAGCTCGATGGTGGCGGCGCTGCCGATGGTCGCCGTATACCCGACCCATCCCGCCAAATCGGCGAGACGCTGCGCCTGGTCCTGGCCGTTCTGGTGCTGCGAGCGGAGGTTGGCGATGTCGAATCGAGACGCGCCACCCATCAGATGCGCGCGGAGCGTCTGCGAGTTCGAGAGGCGGACGTCGGCGCGAAGGAATCCGCGGCCGAAGCCACCTTCGTTGTGCAGGTTGTCCAGCGATACCTGGTCGAGAAAGCGATCGGTGCGCATCGATGTCGCCGAACCGAAGTAGCCAATCCGCCCGCGTTGCCCGCCGCCCTGCGACCGAGCCGTGCCAGGTGTCGAACCCCGAGGCTGCCACCGAGCCCTCGCCAGTCAACCACCGGTTACTGCCGATGCCACTCCGACTGGTAATGACCACCACCCCCGACACCTTCGCCCCGAACTCCGCCGGAATGTTCCCCGTCCACAACTCCGCCGCCTGGACGAGGCCGCCGTCGAGAGCATTGGCGAAGGCGCCCGTCAGCTGATCGCTAATCGGCAGGCCGTCAACGACGTAGGTCATCTGGTTGTGGGCGCCGCGTGGGTGAATGGCGCCGTTAGCGTTCTGCGCGAAGCCAGGCAGGGTGACGAGCACGGACTCCACCCCGCGGCTGCCGACTGGCGCGGGTAGCTGGTCGATGCCCACGAAGCTCACCTGGGTCCGCGTCCCGGTGATGGTCGGGTCGACCAGCTGCGGTGCGGGAGTCACGAGCACCGTCGTGGACTGCGTGGCCACGCGCAGCACGATCGTCAGCGTAAGCGGCACACTCGTGCGGACGACCACCGGCGCGAGATGGGGTTCGAAGCCGGAGATCTCGGCCCGCAACTCGTAGCGATCGGGCGGCAGGTTGGCCCACTCAAAGGCCCCGTCGGGGCCGGTGACCGTGCGGCGACTGAGTCCCGTCAGCGTCCGGATGAGTTGAACATCGACGCCAGGCACGACCCCGCCAAGCTCGTCGGTCACGATGCCCCGAACGGTGGCAGTGCTCTGGGCCGAGGCAGCGGCGGGCACAACCAGCGCCGCGGCCACGAGGCAAATTGCGAGAACCCGATGCATTTTGAGTAATCAAAACACATTTCTTGGGTGTTTGGCTAATTTTTTTGAATACTCAAATTAAACTGTTTCGCAACGCCAAGCCCGCGGCCCAGGCGCTAACTCAACGACACTCGAGCGTCGGCAGCCGCCGTCGGTGCCCCGACCGGACCCGCGAACAGGGGGTTGATGTCCAGTTCGGCGATATCCGGGCATGCCGCCATCAGCGCGTCGAGCCGCAGGATGACGGTCTCCAGCGCCTGGAGGTCGGCCTTGGGGCGGCCGCGCGCGCCGTCCAGCAACGGGAAGCTCTTCACCGACCGGATCATGTCGTGCGCGTCGCGATCCGACAGCGGGTGAATCCGGAACACCACGTCCTTCATCACCTCGACGAAGATGCCGCCGAGGCCGAACATCAGCAGCGGCCCGAACTTGCTGTCGCGGGTGGCGCCCAGGATCACCTCGGTGCCTTCCGTGGCCTGCTGCTGCACGACCATGGTCGCCCGCGGATCGTGCGCGCGCGCCTTCGGCATCATCCCGTCGAACGCCTCGGCCGCCGCGTCGGCCGAGTCGATCCCCACGCGCACGCCGCCAACATCGGACTTGTGCACGATCACCGACGAGCTCACCTTGGCGACCACCGGGAACCCGAGCGCTGCGGCTGCCGCCCGGGCTTCCTCGCGCTGTGCGCGCCTCGCGCCATGGCAGCACCGGCAGGCCGGCGAGCGCGAGACAGCTGCTGCGCCTCCACCAGCGTCAACTGCGTGCGGCCGTCGGCGCGCACCGCGGCGACCAGCGACGCGATGCCGGCGCGGTCGAGGTCGGCGAACTGCGCATGCACCCCCGCGGGCCGTTCCAGCCAGTGGCCGGTAGCGCACCATCGCCGCCAGTGCCCGCGCGGCGTCCTCGGGGAACGTATAGACGGCCAGGCCGGCGCCTCGCATCAGGTCGATGGCTTCGCGCGATCGTACGTTCCCCATGAAGCAGACGAGGATCGGCTTGCCACAGCCGGCCGCGCCCCGCACGATGCCCTGGGCGACGGAGGGACCGTCGATCATCTCCAGCGACGTGAAGATGGTGATGATGGCGTCGATCGCGGGATCCTCGGCGGCGGCGCGGATGGCCGCTTCGTACTGCGGCGGCGTGGCGGTCGCGATCATGTCCACCGGGTTGGTGACGCTCGCCTCGGGCGCGACCACGGCGCGAATCCGCTGCTGAGTCTGAGCGGATAGCGTCGGAATCTGCAGACCCAGCTCGATGCACGCGTCGGTGGCCAGAATCGCCGGCCCGCCCGAGTTGGTGACAATCGCCGACGCGCGTGCCGGAGGGGACCGGCTGGCTCGCAAACGCCGAGGCGAACACGAACAGCTCCTCGATGCTGCTCGCGCGCAACACGCCGCTTTGCGCGAACAACGATTCCACGGCGTTGTCGGCGCCGGCCAGTGAACCGGTGTGCGAGGCAGCGGCGCGCGCGCCCGCGGCGGTGCGCCCCGACTTCACCGCGATGATCGGCTTCTTCTTCGAGACCCGCCGGCAGATCTCGAGGAACCGCTGCGGGTTGCCGAAGCTCTCGAGGTACATCAGGATGACGTGGGTCTGCGGATCCGCCTCCCAGTACTCCAGCAGATCGTTGCCCGAGACGTCGGCCTTGTTGCCGAGCGACACGAACATCGAGAGGCCGAGCCCGCGTTCACGCAGCAGCGCGAGGATGGCCTCGCCAAGCGCGCCGGACTGCGACGAGAACGCCACCGGACCGGCGATGGGCTCGTTCGCCGAGAACGACGCCTGCAGCCGGACCGCCGGATCCATGTTGATGATGCCCATGCAGTTGGGGCCGACCAGACGGATCCCGTACTGCCTGGCGACGCGCACCACTTCGTGCTCGAGCGCCTGTCCGGCCTCGCCGGTCTCCTTGAAGCCCGCGGTGATCACCACCGCCGCCCCAACGCCCTTGCGGCCGCACGACTCGAGCACGGTCAGCACGTGCGGCTTCGGCACCGCGATCACCGCCAGGTCCACAGGGTCGGGAATGTCCTCGACGGTCGGATAGCACTTCAGGCTGTGGACGACGGACGCTCGCGGGTTGACCGGGAACACCTGTCCCTGGAACTCGAAGGTCAGCAGGTTGTGGAGGATGGCGCCGCCGACGCTGCGGCGGTCGCGCGAAGCGCCGATGACGGCGACGGCTCGGGGGCGGAAGAGCCGGTCCAGTGACGACATCACTGGGTTACTGGACGCTGCAGGAGCCCGGGCCGTCGGGATGGCCGCACGACCCGCAGGGCCCCATCGCGCGGACCGGCCGCGCGCTGCCCGGGGCGCTCACGGCAAACACCGAGAGCTGCTTCTCCAGCTCCGTGCCGTGGCACGACGGGCAGGCGAACTCGGTGGACTCGCGCACCAGCAGCTCGAAGTGATGATGGCAGGAGCGGCACTCGTATTCGAACAGCGGCATGACCACAGGATAGCGCAGCCACTGGACTACCATGGCGATCATGTCCGTCGTAGCCGCCGTCATGCCCGCGCCGTTTGCCCCGATCGAGCTTCGCGAGTTTCCCGAGCCCGACCTCGAGCCGGGGAGCATGCTGCTCGAGACCATGTTCTCGGAGGTGTGCGGCACCGACGTCCACCTGTGGCACGGGCGGCTGAGCGGCGTGCCGTACCCGATCATTCCCGGCCACGTCTCGGTCGGACGCCTGGCCAAGGCGCGCGGGCCGATTACGCTGGCGGACGGGCGTCAAGCGCGGGAAGGCGATCGCATCGTGTTCTTCGACGTGCATCGCACCTGCGGCCGCTGCTATGCGTGCGCCGTCAGCGGCACCCCGACCAAGTGTGTCCAGCGCAAGGTCTACGGCATCACGGACGCGGCCGCCGACGGGCTGTTTGGCGGCTGGAGCGAGGCCATCTACCTCGAGCCCGGGGTGGTGGCGGCGGTGCTGCCCGACAGCGTGACGCCCGAGGATTACATCGGCGGCGGCTGCGGCCTGATCACCGCCGTGCATGCCATCGATCGCGCCGCGATTCGGCTTGGCCGACCGCGTGATGGTGCAGGGAACCGGCGCTGTGGGCCTGAGCATCATCGCCCTCGCGCGCCTGTCCGGCGCCTCCTCGGTCATCGCGACCGGCGCCCCGGCCGACCGGCTGGAACTGGCCAAGAAGATGGGCGCCGACCTGACGCTCGACGTCTCCAAGACCACGGCCGAGGAGCGTCTGGCGCTGATCAAGGGCGTCACCGGCGGACGAGGGCCGGATGTCGTGATCGAGGCCTCGGGATCGCCGCGCGCGGTGGAGGAGGGGCTGACCGTCGTGCGCGACGGCGGACGCTACGTGATCGCCGGGCACTACACCGACGCCGGCGCCAGCACCGTCAATGCTCACCACCAGATCAACCGCAAGCACCTCGAGATTCGCGGGTGCTGGGGCAGCGAAGCCGGGCACTTCATCAGAGCGCTGTCGGTCCTCGAACAGCACGCGCGTCGCGTGCCGTGGCGCCAGATCGGGGCCCGCGTGTATCCGCTGAACCGGCTGAACGAGGCGCTGGCCGACGCGGAGGCGATGCGCCTGCCGAAAGCGCTCGTCGATCCGCGCCAGCGCACGTAGCAAGCCAGTTCTGCCCGGGCTCGTCCCAGAGTCCGGAGGGCCGATCCTGCCCGTCAGAGGCTCGCTGACGTTCTGAGCGGCCGGGGCGGTATACTGGGAGGATGTCTACTCGCACGACGGCGCCGACAACGGTCGCCAACCCTCTCCGCCGGAACGTCGCCATCATCGCCCACGTCGACCACGGAAAGACCACGCTGGTCGATGCCATGTTCCGTCAGGCTGGGGTCTACCGCACCAACGAACGCCAGGCCGACCGGGCCATGGACAGCAACGAGCTGGAACGCGAGCGCGGCATCACCATCCTGGCCAAGAACACCGCCGTCCACTACGGCGACATCCTGATCAACATCGTCGACACCCCGGGCCACGCCGATTTCGGCGGGGAAGTGGAGCGCGTGCTGTCGATGGTCGACGGGGTCGTCCTGCTGGTGGATGCGGCCGAGGGGCCCGCTGCCGCAGACCCGTTTCGTGCTGCGCAAGGCGTTCGAGCGCGGGCTGCCGCCGATCGTCGTCATCAACAAGATCGACCGCGCCGACGCGCGCGCGAAGGAAGTGCTGAACGAGGTCTACGACCTCTTCATCGACCTCGACGCCACCGAAGAGCAGATCGAGTTCCCGGTCCTCTACACCAACGGCCGCGCCGGCACGGCGACACCGGATCTCGATGTCCCTGGCGAGGATCTCCGTCCGTTGTTCGACGCCATCGTCGCCAAGGTGCCGCCGCCCGCGGGCGACGTGCAAGCGCCGCTGCAGATGCTGGTGGCCAATCTCGACTCGAGCGACTACCTGGGACGCATCGCGATCGGCCGCATCTTCAACGGCACGGTGAAGCTGAACGATCCGATCGTCGGTGCTGCAAGCTCGACGGCTCGGCGCAGGAGACCAAGGTGACCAAGCTGTTCGCCTTCGATGGTCTGAAGCGCGTCGAAGTCCAGTCCGCGACCGCGGGCGACATCGTCTGCCTGGCCGGCATCGAGGACATCAACATCGGCGAGACGATTGCCGATCCCGAGCATCGCATGGCGATGCCGCCGATCGCGGTGGACGAGCCGACCGTATCGATGATCTTCGGCATCAACACCTCGCCGATGGCCGGGCGTGAAGGTCAGTACGTCACCTCGCGGCACCTTCGCGAGCGCCTCGACAAGGAACTGCTGGGCAACGTCTCGCTCAAGGTCGAGCCCACCGCCACGCCGGAGCAGTTCAAGGTGCTGGGCCGCGGCGAGCTGCAGCTGGCGATCCTGATCGAGATGATGCGCCGCGAAGGCTTCGAGCTCCAGGTGTCGAGGCCCGAGATCATCACCAAGGAGATCGACGGCCAGCGGATGGAGCCGGTGGAGGATCTCGTCATCGACGTCGCCGAGGACTTCCAGGGCGTGGTCATCTCGATGTGCGGCACGCGCCGCGGCACGATGACCCGCATGGTCAATCACGGCAGCGGCCGGGTGCGCCTCGAGTTCCGGATCCCGGCGCGCGGGCTGATCGGCTTCCGCTCGCAGTTCCTGACCGACACCAAGGGCACCGGCATCATGAACCACATCTTCGCCGGCTGGGAGCCGTGGGCCGGCCCGATCCCGGCGCGCGCGACCGGCGTGCTGGTGTCCGACCGCGCCGGCGTGGCCACCGCCTACGCCATGGCCAGCCTGCAGGAGCGCGGCTCGATGCTGCATCGCGCCCCAGACGACGGTCTACGAAGGGATGATCGATCGCCGAGCATTCGCGCACGAACGATCTCGACGTGAACATCTGCAAGGAAAAGAAGCAGACCAACATGCGCGCGTCCTCGGCCGACGAGGCCATCCGCATCGTGCCGCCCCGTCTGCTCGGGCTGGAACAGGCGATCGAGTTCATCAACGATGACGAGCTCGTCGAAGTGACGCCCGAGTCCATCCGCCTCCGCAAGCGCGTGCTCGCCGCCAACATGCGCCCGCGCAAGGAAGAGTAGCGGGTTGCCGTGATCGGCACGACATGGCGACAAAAGCCACCTGTGAGGCAGACTCCGTCGCTGTAAGTCGTTGAGAAACGGGCTTCTGCGGAAGTCGCGCTTCTTGCAGTGGGAGGAGCATGCGGCTCTCGCGGCTGGTGCTCCTCCTCTTCCTCGTCGCACAGCTCTGGGATGGCATCTTCACCTGGGTCGCCGTGGACGCCCACGGCGTCTCGGCGGAAGGCAACATGGTGCTGGCCACCTGGATGGTGCTCGTCGGACCTGCCACAGCGCTCGTCGCCGCGAAATTGCTGGCGGCCGCCGGCGGCATTCTCCTGTACGTCCGGGGCGTGCACGGCATCCTCGCCGGGCTGACCGCCCTCTATGCGATTGGCGCGATCGGGCCCTGGCTGGCCCATTTCAGCACCCTCTAGCCCCGCTTTCTCGGCCTGCCGCCGGCCGGCGCCTGTTCACAGTGTCGCAAAGGGACACAATATGTAGTGACGCAGCCCCCGGAAGGCGCTAGTATCTGTAACCACCCAAACGGGGACACGACGCCAGGACCGATTCCGCGTCGAAGGAGAACAGATGGCCAAGAAAGCCAAGAAGGCGGCTAAGACCGCCAAGAAGACCGCTGCGAAGAAGACTGCTGTGAAGAAGGCGACCGTGAAGAAGACGGCCAAGAAGGCGGCCGCCCGCAAGCCCAATGCCGCGTTCATGCGTCCGGTTACGCCGAGCGCAACGCTGGCGGCGGTCATCGGCGACAAGCCGGTGCCGCGGACCGAGGTCACCAAGAAGCTCTGGGCCTATATCAAGAAGAACGGCCTGCAGGACGCGAAGAACCGGCGCATGATCAACGCTGACGACAAGCTCAAGCCGGTGTTCGGCGGCAAGGCCCAGGTCAGCATGTTCGACATGACGAAGCTGGTCGGCAAGCACCTCAAGTAGTCTCTGGCGCTCTCGCCGCGTACAAGCCACGGAATCGTGGAACGCCGGCAGCCTCCATGTGCTGCCGCCGCTCCATGTTTCCGTGGCTTGTGCGTTTCAGGGGAAGATGCCCAGTTCCATGTAGCTGCGCGCGATCTTGTGGATCGCGTTGAGGAAGGCGGCGATGCGCAGGTCGGGCACGCCGGTCGTGCGAGCGCTTGGTCGCCAGCAGCGCCTGGAACGCGCTGATCATCGTTTCCTCGAGCCCCGAGTTCACCAGATCCGCTTCGTCCGGCCCCTTGGCAATCCGCGCGCGGTCGGCGTCCGAGAACGGCCTGCCGGTGGCGGTCTCGATCGCCCGCAGCATCTGCAGTTCGTTCGCCTGCTCGTGCCGCTTCGACATCCGGCCGAACCGCACGTGCGACAGGTTCTTCAACCACTCGAAGTACGACACGGTGACGCCGCCGGCGTTGCAGTAGATGTCGGGGATCACCAGCGTGCCCTTCTGGCGGAACACCGGATCGGCTTCCGGCGTGGTCGGGCCGTTCGCGCCCTCGAGGATGATCTTCGCCTTGATGCGCGGCGCGTTCTCCGCGGTGAACACGCCTTCGAGCGCGGCCGGGATCAGCACGTCGCACTCCATCTCCAGCGCCGCCGCCGAAGACGGCAGGTTGGTGGCGCCCGGGAAGTCCAGGATTGATCCGGTCTTCTTGCGGTGCTGGAACACCTCTTCCTCGTTCAACCCCGCCGCATTGGTGATCGCGCCTTCGCGCTCGGCGATCGCCAGCAGCACCGCGCCGCCCTCGCGGCAGAACTTCGCCGCGTGGTAGCCGACGTTGCCGAGTCCCTGCACGACGACCCGCTTGCCGTCGAGGCCGGTGGACAGTCCGAGCCTCGCCATCTCGTCCTTCTGCGCGCAGGCCTCGCGCAGGGCGAAGTACAACCCGCGGCCGGTGGCCTCGCGGCGTCCGTTCACGCCGCCCTGGGTCACCGGCTTGCCGGTGACGCAGCCCATCGCGTCGAGTTGTCCGGGATTGAGCGCCGCATAGGTGTCGGCAATCCACGCCATCTCGCGTTCGCCGGTGCCGTAATCGGGCGCGGGGACGTCGATGCCGGGGCCGATGAAACCCTTCTTCACCAGTTCGTGGGTGTAGCGCCGGGTGATCCGCTCCAGCTCTTCGACGGTGTAGTGCTTCGGCTCGATCTTGATGCCGCCCTTGGCGCCGCCGAACGGGACATCGACGATCGCGCACTTGTAGGTCATGAGGGCGGCGAGCGCCATCACTTCCTCTTCGTAGACCTCGGGGCTGTAGCGGATGCCGCCCTTGACGGGCATCTTGTGATGGCTGTGTTCGGCGCGCCAGGCATGGATCACCTCGATGGTGCCGTCCTGGCGGCGCAGCGGAAAGTCGAACCGGTAGACGCTATTGCAGCAGCGGATCTGATCGAGTAATCCCTTCGGATACTCGGTGAACCTGGCCGCTTCGTCGAACGTCGTGTTGACTTCGTCGAAGAAATTGGGCTGTCCGGACATGCGGCTTACGATAGCACGCCGATTCTGACGTTAATCGGGTCCGTCAGACGCCGCCAACGCGAGCGTCGCCCGCTCAGCCTCGCGCTTCGTCGTAGTCGAAGAGCGAGACGCTTTCGCCGTGCTGCGACAGGTCCAGGCCAAGCTGCTCGTGACGCTCGTCGACGCGCAGCGGCGTGATCAGGTCCACCAGTTTGTAGAGCAGCCATGAGCCGCCGAAGGTGAACGCGCTGACGAGGCATAGCGCCGCCAGGTGCTTCATGAACAGGACCGGCGAGCCGGTGATGAGGCCGCCATCGCGCGCGAACACCGCGGTCAGCACCATGCCGGCCATGCCGCCCACGCCGTGGCAGGGGAAGACGTCGAGCGTGTCGTCGATCGACGAGCGCGACTTCCAGTAGAGCGCCATGTTGCTGGCGGCCGCGGCCACCACGCCGATGACGATGCTGGCGGCGATCGAGACGAAGCCGGCGGCCGGGGTGATCGCGACCAGGCCGACGACCGCGCCGATGCAGGCGCCCATCGCCGACGGCTTCATCCCCCGCACCCAGTCGATGAACACCCACGCCATCATCGCGGCGGCGGACGCCGTGTTGGTGGTGGCGAAGGCCAGGACGGCGGTCGGCGAGGCGGCCAGTGCGGAGCCCGCATTGAAGCCGAACCACCCGAACCACAGCATGCCGGTGCCGAGAATCACGAAGGGGATGTGGGCGGGCAGGTGCGTCTCGCCGTACAGGTGGCTCTGCCGCCGCCCCAGCACCCACGCGCCGGCCAGCGCGGCCAGCCCCGCCGACATGTGGACGACGGTGCCGCCGGCGAAGTCGAGCACGCCCCACTGGCGGAGGAACCCCTCCGGATGCCACGTCCAGTGCGCCAGCGGCGCGTAGATGAGGAGCGAGAACAGCGAGACGAAAATCAGGTAGGCGCTGAACCGCACCCGCTCGGCAAACGCGCCCGTGATCAGTGCCGGGGTGATGATCGCGAACTTCAGCTGGAACAGCGCGAACAGCAGCATCGGAATGGTCGGCGACAGGCGCGGATCCGGCGCATCGCCGACGCCGCGGAACATCATGTAGGTGAAGGGATTGCCGACCACTCCACCGATGCTGTCGCCGAACGCCAGGCTGAAGCCCACCGCAATCCACAGCACGCTGACCACGCCGAGCGCGATGAAGCACTGCAGCATGGTGGAGATGACGTTCTTGGGCGATACCATGCCGCCATAGAAGAACGCCAGCCCGGGCGTCATGAACAGCACCATGCCGGACGCCGTCAGCATCCAGGCGATGTCGCCGGCGACCAGCCCTTCGACCGGCGCCGAGGGCGCCGGTGCCTGCAGCGACAGCATCAGCACCGGCAGGAACGCCACCAGAGCCAGCGACATGAGCACGGTGCGTTTCGACACGAGCGGGATCGCCTTTCGGAAGAACAGCGGCGCCGGCGTGCCGGCCACCAGTTGCGACACCAAAGGGCTGCCAGTGGCGCTATCGTTCCATTGCGCAGGCTGCATGCGCATTTATGGCCCAGTTCCATGCCAGAAGCAAAATAGAACATCTACATGCGACTCATGCCGAATGGCGATGCATGTTGATATCGGCCGTTTAGCGCCAATGCATGCGCTGCGCGCATGGAGAGAAGCAGCAGATTGTCTGGTACACTGAGCGCCCTATGTCGCATTCGGTGGAAGACATGCGTCCGGCGCGCCTCTGGCGCCTGATGCCGGTGGATCAGCGCATCTCGGGTGCCTCGGCATTCTGGCGGGACGAACAGGCTGCGCTCGAGCATGCCGAAGCCGTCGCGCTCATTTCGCGCCACATCAAGTTCCGTCCCAAGAGCGTGCTGGCGCTGCCGGTGGAGAAGAAGGCCAAGCATCTCGCGGGCCTGGTGCAGGTGTCCGACATGCTCGCGGCGCGCCTGCTGGTGGCCTACCACCTCGAGCACCAGCGGCCGATGATGGGCGCGTTCCTCGACGCCCTCGGCATCGCTCACGAAGACGGGTTGATCAAGGACGAGTCGCCGAAGGCGCCCGACACCGAGACCCTGGACAAGGGCGTCGCCGCGCTGGTGGCCGCGTTTCCCAAAGGCGATGTCGCGCGCTACTTCTGGACCCTGTTGTGGCAGGATCCGGAAACCTGGGGCGGCCTGCAGGGACGTCCCGAACTCAGCCTGGCCTAGCGGCCACGAGCGAGGGACGCGTGGCGCCGTTCGAGCAGCACCTCTTTATCTGTACCAATCAGCGGCCGGCCGGCCACCCGCGCGGCTCGTGCACGCCTGACGGCAACGATGACCTGCAGAAGGCCTTCAAGAAGGCGCTGGCCGAGCACGGGCTGAACCGCCGCATCCGCGCCAACAAGTCGGGCTGTCTCGACCAGTGCGAGCACGGCCCGACGGTGGTGGTCTATCCGGACGCCGTCTGGTACGGCGGGGTGACCGCGGCCGACGTCAACGAGATCGTCGAACGCCATCTGGTCCACGGCGAACCGGTCGCCCGGCTGCGGCTGGCGCCGGAGTGCATCAACACCGCGACCTGCCCCCACAAGCCCCGGAGCTGACCGATGGAAGGACTGCTGACCGCCGATGCCGTCATCGCGCTGATCACGCTCACGGTCCTCGAGATCGTGCTCGGCGTGGACAACGTGATCTTCATCTCGATCCTGGCCGGCAAGCTGCCCGCGGATCAGCAGGATCGCGCCCGCAAGGTTGGACTGATGGCGGCGATGCTGATGCGCATCGCCCTGCTGTTCTCGCTGGCCTGGATTGTCCGCCTCACCGAGCCGATCGTCACGATTCTCGGGCGTGGCATCTCGGGCCGCGACATGATTCTGCTCGGTGGCGGCCTGTTTCTGCTGGCCAAGGCCACCCGCGAGATCCACGAGAAGCTCGAAGGGCAAGAGGGGGAAATGACCGCCCGCGTCGCGCCGTCGTTCGGCGCGGTCATCGGGCAGATCATGCTGCTCGACATCGTCTTCTCGCTGGACTCCGTCATCACCGCCGTCGGCATGGCCGATCAGCTGGCGGTGATGGTGCTGGCGGTGATGATTGCGGTCGGCATCATGATGGTGTCGGCGGCGTCCATCAGCCGCTTCGTGAACGAGCATCCCACCGTCAAGGTGCTGGCGCTCAGCTTCCTGCTGTTGATTGGCGCGTCGCTCATCGCCGAAGGGCTCGGCACGCACATCCCGAAGGGCTACATCTACTTCGCCATGGCGTTCTCGGTGTTCGTCGAGATGATCAATCTCCGGGCGGCGAAGAAGCGCAAGGCCGCACCGGTGAAGCTGCACGAACGCTACTGAGCACCGCTCAGCGAGGTCGGCTCGAGCATCGCGGCAATGGCCGTGGCCCGAGCCTCGGGCAGTGCAGAACGGATGGAGTGAACCATGGTTCATGACTGATGAATCATGATTCACGTCCCGGCAAGGCCGCGGCCGATCAGTGCGCGCGAATCCAGTTGGCGATGGTGTCCTGGACCTCGGCGTGCACCGCGTCCTGGTCGCGGCCGCTCGATTTCAGCACCGCGAACGAGTGATCCCCTCCGGCAACCGTCACCACCTCGATCGGAGGCGCCGCACCGCCGGCTGAGATTGCGCCCGCCACCTCGTCGGGATCGCCGAATGCGTCGCGCGTGCCCTGGACAATCAGCGTCGGCACGGTCAGGCCCTTCAGGTGCGACACCCGATCGCCGGTACGACGCCCGCCTGGAGGGGCGAGGGGATATCCAAGGACGACGACGCCATTCAGCGGCGGCAGGCCTGCCGGCCACTGCTCAGGCTGCGCCGCCAGATGCGTCGCGATCCGGCCACCCATCGACTTGCCACCGATGAAGAGCCTCGAAGCGCGCACGTGACGGTGAGCGAACGCCCCGGCGATCGCCTTGCGAAATGTCTCTTCCAGCACCGGCGCGCGGTCGGGCATCTTGCGACCGCGCTCCATGTAGCTGAAGTTGAAGGTGACCACGTCCACGCCGCGGGCGGCGAGGGCGGTCGCGTAGGCGACCATGAAGGGGTGAAAGTGTCCGGCGCCGGCCCCGTGCGCCAGCACCAGCAGCGCATCCATGCGCGGCCCTGCGTCCGCCGCGTAGAGCGCCGCGCCAATCGCGGCGGGATCGTCATCCAGTGAAACGTGAAAGGAGAGCGGGCTCATCGCAGTCGCACCCTTGGCGTGTAGTACCATCACCGGTTGTTTCATCGGTAAATGGTTGTCTTTGTTTGTCTCTCGGGTTGGAGAGGTGACGTGGGTCGTTCTGTCTATTCTGCCTGTCTTGCTGTTCTTTTGACACTTGCCCCGCTGGCTACCTCGGCCATGGGCCAATCGCTGCAAATGGCCCCCGCGACTGGAAGTGGCGGAGTGCCGTCGGCTAACGCGGTTCGGGTGGCCGAAGCGCCGACGCTCGACGGCGACGTGCTTGGCGACCCCATCTGGCAACAGGCCCCGGCGTTCGAAGGCTTCAAGCAGTTCCAGCCCAACGAGGGCCAGCCTGTTTCCGAGCGCACGGAAGTCCGGATCATGTTTACGAAGGACACGCTGTTTGTCGGCGTGGTCTGTTACGACAGCGATCCGGACGGCATCATCGTCACCGACTCGCGCCGCGACAGCTCGCTCGACAACACCGACAGCTTCCGGATGATCCTCGATACGTTCCGCGATCGGCAGAACGGCTTCGTGTTCGGGACCAACCCGGCCGGCCTCGAGTACGACGGGCAGGTGACCAACGAAGGACAGGGGGGCGGCGGCCTGGCGGGGACGACGCAGCAGTCCGGTTCGGGCGGCGGCTTCAATCTGAACTGGGATGGCGCGTGGGTCGTGCGCACGCGCACGACCGAGATCGGCTGGACCGCCGAGTTCGCGATCCCGTTCAAGACCCTCCGGTTTCCGGCGGGCGCCGATCAAGTGTGGGGCGTCAACTTCCAGCGCAACATCCGGCGCAAGAACGAGGAAGCGTACTGGGCCCCGATTCCTCGCCAGTACAACCTCTATCGCGTCTCGATCGCCGGCTCGATTGCCGGGCTGCAGCCGCCGGTGTTCCGCAACTTCAAGCTGATCCCCTACGCGCTCGGCCAGTACGTCGAGAGCGGCGAGAACCCGGTGGACGGCGTGAACCTGGGCGAGGTCGGTATCGACGGCAAGTACAACATCACGCCCGGTCTTACGCTGGATGGCACCTACAACACCGACTTCGCGCAGGTCGAGGTTGACGACCAGCAGGTGAACCTCGATCGTTTCAACCTGTTCTTCCCAGAGAAGCGCCCGTTCTTCCTCGAGAACGCCGGCTTCTTCTCGGTCGGGAACCCCGGCGAAGTGGATTTGTTCTTCAGCCGCCGGATCGGCATCGGTGAGAACGGCGAAGAGATTCCGATCATCGCCGGCGGCAGGGTCTCGGGGAAGGTCGGGCTGTGGAATGTCGGGCTGCTGAACATGCAGACCGAGGAACTGCCCACCGTGGATCCGATGAACAACTTCGGGGTCGTCCGGGTCAGTCGCGAGCTACCCAATCGCTCGGCGGTGGGCGGCATCTTCGTGAATCGCGTCGGCGTGGGCGACGCCGCGCCGGATAACGATACCAACCAGACCTATGCGTTCGACGGCAAGTGGGGCATCGGGCGCAATTCGCTGCTCTCCGGGTTCATGGCCAAGACGAAAACGCCGGGCATCGAAAGCGACGACCACGCTTATAACCTGCGCGCGCGCGTGCTGTATCCGCGGTGGGACCTGGATGCCGGCTATCAGGAGGTGGGGGAGCAGTTCAACCCCGAGGTCGGGTTCCTGTCACGACGCGGCTACCGCAAGCCCGACGTCCGGGTGATGACGCGCTTCCGGCCGAAGGAGTTCCTGAAGCTGCAGGAGATCCGGCCGCACGCGACGTTCCGCGGCTTTTGGGGTTTCGACAACTTCCAGGAGACGGGATACGTCCATCTCGACAGCCACTGGCAATTCAAGAACAGCTGGGAAGTGCACACCGGCATGAACGTCACGCGCGAGGGTGTGCGCACGCCGTTCCAGATCTATCCCGGCATCTTCGTGCCGCCCGGCACGTACGACAACCAGGAAGCCCAGCTGGTCTGGATGACCAACCAGGGTGCGCCGCTCAGCCTGAACCTGCAGACGTTCTTCGGCGGATTCTTCTCCGGCGATCGCGCGACGGTCAATCCCACCATTCGCATCCGGGCCAGTGAAGCGTTCAACATGGAACTGGCATATCAGCGGAACGACGTGAACCTCCCGGAAGGCAACTTCAACACCAACCTGCTGCGGACGCGCGTGTCCTACTCCTTCAACACGCGCGTGTTCCTTCAATCGCTGGTGCAGTACAACGATCGCGCCGACATCTGGTCGATGAACCTGCGTTTCGGATGGTTGCAGGCCGCCAACACCGGACTGTTCATCGTCTACAACGACAGCCGCGGCCTCTACGACCTGTTCCCGGATCGCGCGGAACGGACCGATCGTTCGCTGACGGTCAAGTTCTCGCGGATGTTCGACGTCCTGCAGTAGCGCCACCGGCGCTGAGCGGGGCTCAGGGCCGGTTCTGCAGCTCAGCCAGAAATTCCCGGATGCGGCGGGCGTTCGTGCCGATGTCGCTGCGGCCCACGCGCGACACCGAGCGCACATCCACGCGGCTGCCGCCATTCGGGATGGCCGCGATCCGAATCGCGACATCGTCCTTGAAGCCGAACCAGCGCGTGGTGTCGGTCGCCTCGATGCGGTGGGCGGCTTGGTCGCCCGCGAGCACCTCCCAGCCGCGTGACGTTACCACCGCCATGGCGCGGCGGTAGGCTTCGTCCGGTGGCACGGCAAGGAAGACCGGCTGGATCTCGGGATAGCCGGTCCGCTGCTGCGCGGCCACATCGTCGGAGTAATCGAGACCATTGGGCACCCGCAGCGACTGTCGAAGCGCTGCGGCCTCGACGAATCGTGGCGGGGTGACGGTATCGGTGGTGATGTCGTGGATCGCCGGCACGGCTTGCGCGGCCTGCTGCAGGCGCCACGGGACAACCACCGCCACTGCCCCGAGCACCACCGCGACCGCCGCCAGTACCCGGGCGCGCCCGCGGTTGACCATCAACGCCAGCAACCCGATGATCACGGCGCCGATGCCGGCGACAGCGCCGAAGAGAATCATGCGCTGCAGCGCCATTGCCAACCCGACCCAACCGGCGCGGTAGCCCGGCCCGGCGAGGGTCACCAACCCGACCGCAATTACGGCGGTAAGCAGCGCCACGGACGATATCCAGCCGAAGCGCGATTTCTGCATGGGGTCGTTATACCGCATCCATTAAGCTCTGAGGCGCGAGCACACACGATGGATACACACACGATTGCCACGACGACACATGGCCGCTATCTCACCTCCGACTCGCCGGGTGGGCCCGCCGTCGGCATGCTCGTGGGGTTTCACGGACAGTCCGAAACCGCCGCCATCGAGATGGCTCACCTGGAAGACATTCGAGGCTCGCGGCCGTGGGTGCTGGTGAGCGTGCAGGCGCTTCATCGCTATTACACGCGGAGCGGCGAGATCGTCGCCGCGTGGATGACACGCGAGGATCGCGAGCAGACGATTGCGGACAACATTGCCTACGTTCGCCGCGTCGTGGCCGAGGTGCGGTCGCGGTTCGGACAGGTGCCGCCGCGACTCGTCTACGCGGGATTCTCGCAGGGCACGGCGATGGCCTATCGCGCCGCGGCGTTGGCCGACTACCCGTGCCACGGCCTGATCATCCTTGCGGGCGATTTGTCGCCCGATGTGCAGCCGCACGCTGCCCGCCTCCCGCCGGTGTTGCTGGGACGTGGCTCGGAGGAGACGTGGTACACCGAAGAGGTGGCGCGAAAGGACATCGGTCTCTTGCGCGCTGCCGGCGTTGTCACCGTGGAGCACGTGTTTGCCGACGGCCACGTGCGGCATCCGTCGTTCACGGCACGAGCAGGGGAGTTTCTCGACGAGATTGCGGGGAAGTAGGGGGCGGTCTTGGGTCTTGGGGCTTGAGTCTTGAGGCTTGGGCTTGGGGCTTGGGGCCTGCGGCCGACTCCCGACTCCCGACTCCCGACTCCCGGCTCCTACCTCTCCTCCCCCTCCTCCGCCAGCCGTCTCGCGAGGCCCATCACCGTGAGGGGCGACGATCCTTCCGCTTTGTTGTTCACCAGGATGAACACGCGCCGGCCGCGCGACAGAGCCCGTCGGGTCACCGAGACGACATCCGCACGCATCCCCTCATCCGGTTCCACGAGCCGGTCGAACGGCTTGAAGCGATCGCGCTGGTCCTCGTACCAGGTGCCAGGGCGGAGAAGGAGGCGTATCACGGTGAACGGGCCGGCCTCCGGCGGCACCACGGCGGCTTGCGCGGCGGGTGCCGGCATGGCGCTCCAGTAGTTGTAGGTATGAGCCACACGGTGGCGCGCGATCAGGTCGCGATAGACCGGCGTGAGCAGGCGTGCGTCACGGAGCTCGACGGCATACTCGAACTCCCGCGGCAGCCGCTCCAGGAAGGCATCGAGGCGGGCATGGAAGTCGGCCGGCTCGAGCCGGCGTTGACGCGGGAACGGCGGGAACTCGAGCACGATCGGGCCGACGTGTTCGCGGAAAGCAATTGCGCACGGTTCCAGCAGATCCGCGATCAACCGGTCCACCGAGAGGAAATCCGGATTCGGAGACTGCTGTCCCGGCACGCCCAGCGCCAGGGCGGTGACGGCGGCGGGCGCCTTGAAGCAGCAGCGGAAGCTGTCGGGAAGCTGAGTGGCGTAGTCGCGGAGGTCGGCAACCGGGATGGGCGCGTAGTAACTGCGATCCACACCCACCGTGGTGAGGAGCGGATGCTGTGCGTACTCGCGCAGTCCTTCGCGGGCCAGTGAGGCCTGCGGCCGGCTCGATGAGTACACCAGCCCCTTCCATCCGGGGAAACCCCACGAGCTGGTGCCGAAACGGACGTTGCCCGGCAGCCGGCCGGCGAGCACGCGCGCCTCCTGGTGCACGCGCTGCAACTGGGCCGCGGCGGGGTCGGGCGGGACCGGGTGCGAGGTCTCGAAGAGCGTCAACTGGCTCATGGCCTTATCCTAGTGTCACGTGTCAGATGACCTGGAGGAACTTGGATGGGACGCCCGGTGGGCGGCGGCGTTCGCCCCGCACGCCGCTGAAGGGCTGACGCCCGCGCGGGTCGCGATTGAGTACAACCACATCTTCCGCGGCTTCACGGCATCCGGCGAACTGCAATTACAGCACGCGGGCCGCTTCAAGCACCGCGCCATTGCCCGCAGCGAACTGGCGGCGGTCGGCGACTGGGTGGCGGTGCGCGTGTCGCCCGGCGAGGCGTCCGGCACCATCGAGGCGGTGCTGCCGCGCCGCAGCCGGTTCTCGCGCAAGGTGGCGGGCGAGCTGACCGAAGAACAGGTGGTGGCCTCCAACATCGACACGGTGTTCCTGGTGATGGGCCTGGACGGCGACTACAACCCCCGCCGCCTCGAACGGTATCTGTTGCTGGCGCGCGAGAGCGGCGCCGCGCCGGTCGTGCTGCTGAGCAAGGCCGACCTGGCGCCCGCGCTGCCGGAAGCGCTGGCCGAGATCAGCGAGCTGGCGTCGAGCGTCCCGGTCCACGCCATCAGCGTCGTCTCCGGGCTGGGACTGGGCGATGTCGTGTCGCACATGGGGGTTGGCCGGACCGGCGCGCTGCTGGGATCGTCCGGCGCCGGGAAGTCCACGCTGATCAACGCGCTGATCGGCGACGCCCGGCTGGCGACCCAGGAAGTCCGCGCGTCCGACTCGCGTGGCCGTCACACGACGCGCCATCGGCAACTGATCGCGCTGCCCGGTCAAGGGCTGCTCATCGACACCCCCGGCATGCGCGAACTGCAGCTGTGGGACGCGTCGAGCACGACCCGCGACAGCTTCGAGGACATCGCTGCCCTTGCCAACGACTGCCACTTCTCGAACTGCCGCCACCGCGACGAGCCCCGCTGCGCGGTGAAGCAGGCAGTGGTGGATGGACAGCTGTCCCAGATCAGGCTCACCAGCTACCTGAAGCTCCAGGACGAGCTCGACACGCTGGGCGCCCGCAAGGACGCGCGCGCGCTGATCGACGAGAAGCGGCGGTCGAAGGTGACGGGCAAGGCGCTGAAGGCGTTCTACAAACAGCGCGCGGAATAGCCACGCCGTTCACCGCCGCCGGATGGAGTCCCACGATGCCACACACGGTTCCACTGTCGTTCGAGCCGGTTGCCGATGGCGAGGTCCGCGCTCGCGCGTTTGCCGAGCGCATGTCGCAGCGCCGCACCGTCCGCGAGTTCTCACCCCGGCCCGTTGCCCGGTCGATCATCGAGGAGGCGATCCGCACCGCCGGGTCGGCACCAAGCGGTGCGAACCAGCAGCCGTGGCACTTCGTCGCTGTGAGCGCGGCCGATGCCGCGCTTCGCCACACACTGCGCGAGAAGGCTGAAGAAGAAGAGCGCGAGTTCTACTCGCGGCGGGCGCCCACGGCGTGGCTCGACGCGCTGGCGCCCATCGGCACGGATGCCAACAAGCCCTTCCTCGAGGTGGCACCATGGCTGATTGCCATCTTCGTGCAGCCCCACGGCCTCACCGCATCGGGGCAGGTCATCAAGCACTACTACGCGACCGAGTCGGTCGGCATCGCGACCGGACTCTTGATCGCGTCGCTGCACCTTGCCGGCGTCGCCACGCTGACCCATACGCCCAGCCCGATGGGATTCCTGAACACCTTGCTCGGGCGTCCTCCGCACGAGCGGCCGTTCCTGCTGCTGGTCGCCGGCTATCCGGCCGACGATGCCCGCGTGCCGGACATCCAGCGCAAGGCGCTCTCGGACATCGCGGAGTTCCTCTAGCGGATCGCGCCCTTGCGTTCGGCCTCGCGACGCGCCACGGTGTTGCCACGGCCCAGGAACAGCTCGCGCCGCACGTCGTAACCCACTTGCTGCGCGGCCTCCGTCTCCCAACCAGAGACCGAGCTCGCACGGCTCTCCCGGCCGATCCGCTTATAGAGCTCGCGCAGGTCGTCTTCGCTGCGCACGTCGGGGTTGGCCATGACCTCCAGCACGTGATGCAGTTCGTGGGCGATGGACGCGATGATCTGTTCGGCCGGCATGTCCGGATTGATCAGCGCGCGCATGTACCGATAGTCGCCGGCGGCGCCGCTGAAGGTGAGCCGCCCGGCCAGGCCCTTCTTCTTCATCGTCGGGTCGAGGCCGACGTAGACGATGGTGCTGCCGGCGTCGATCTTGTCGACGATCTCGCGCAGCAGGCTCGAGCGGTCGAGTCCGCTCTTGAACAACGCGGCAATCCGGGGGTCCACGGTCCGGACCCGGGTACCGCCGTTCATCCACCAGTTCGGGACCGGTGGCGCCGGGTCGGGCACGACCGCCGGCGACTCGGTGGTGGGGACCCGAGACGGCACAGGCGTCTGTGCGGCGACGGGGGCGATGAGCAGACCGGCAAGTCCACTCGCACACAGCACGGCAGGCAGTCGCATCATGGGTCCTCCCGCCTCGCGCCATCCGCTCTTCGAACTCACATGCAGGACAAGTCGTGCAGACTGGTGATGTAGACGGGACAACCAGGAGCGCGGTTCGTCGCGCCGCCCAGAAGACGGAGACGAACGATGGGACGAACTTCCGTGGATAATGCCGCCATGCGCACCCGGCTCCTGGCGTTCTGTCTCGTGTTCGTCCTGCCCGTCGCGACCGCCGCCCAGCCGGTGCAGCAGGCGGTGATCGACACTTCGGCCGGCACCATCGTCTGGGACCTCCTCTCCGACAAGGCGCCCAACCACGTCGCGCTGTTCATCAAGACGGCTCAGGACGGAGGCTTCGACGGCACCAGCTTTCATCGCATGGTGCGCTACGGCGTCGTCCAGGGCGGCGATCCGGTGACCAAGGATCCCGCCGCACGCGACAAGTACGGGTCGGGCGGGCTGAACAAGCTGAAGACCGAGATCACCGACGAGCTCCTGACCAAGGGCGCGGTCGCCGCGGTGCAGGTGCCGGGCAAGCCGGACAGTGCCGGCACCCAGTTCTTCATGTGCATCAACGCCCAGCCGTCACTCGACGGGAAGTACACCGTGTTCGCGCGGGTCGTCGAGGGGCTGCTGATCGCGCAGAAGATTTCGGAGACGCCGGTGGACGACAAGGGGCTGGCCACTGAACGGGTGGTCATCACCAAGGTCACGATTCGTGACAAGCCGGCGGCGACGCCGGAGCCGTTCTCAACCGAATCGGTTGAAGACCTCGCGAAGTATCAGGCGGTGCTCGAGACCTCGGCCGGCAGCATCACCGTGGCGTTCACTCCAGACAAGGCGCCCGCGCACGTGCGCAACTTCCTGCGGCTGGCGCAGGCGGGCGTCTACGACGGCATGAGTTTTCACCGCGTGGTGAAGGGATTCGTCGTGCAGTCAGGACATCTGCCGACGCGCAAGGAGCCGCTGTCCGAGCGGCAGCAGTCGTTCATCCGGCCGCTCAAGGCCGAGTTCAACGATCAGGTGCACGACCTGGGAACGCTGTCGATGGCCCGCACCGACGATCCCGACAGCGCCACGTCCTCGTTCTTCATCGTCACCGCGCGGGCGACGGCCCTGGACGGCAAGTACACCGCCTTCGGCCGCGTCGTCAGCGGCATCGAGGTGGCGCAGAAGATCGAAGCGGTGGCGGTGAACGGCGAGACGCCGGTGGACCGCGTGGAACTGATCCGCGTGACGGTGCAGAAGCCGTAGCCGGCTACTTCTTCGTGGCCGCCAGCGCGATGACGACGTCGTACTGGAACCGCACGAAGCGGTGCAGCTCGGCTCTCGAGGATCCGCTCCTGGTCGCTGTGGGCGCCGAATCCCTTGGGGCCATCCTCGGTGTCGAGCGCCGGCCCGATGCCGTAGCACTTGATGCCCTTGGATCGCACCTGCGACATGTCGCGTGGCGCCGGTGCTCATCGTCGGCAGCACATCGGTGTCGTAGTGCGTCTTCACCTGCGCCTCCAGCACGGTGAAGGCCTCGGTCGTCGAGCGACGAGCGTGCCGGCCGGGCGATAGCGATCGCGGGCCCAGCGCACCTCGACGTTCGGGTCGTTGATGACCTTGCGGACCGTGTCGAGGAACGTCGACTGATCTTCGTCGGGATGCAGGCGCACGTCGACCGTCGCCTTGGCTTCCGAGGGGATGACGTTGTAGCGGAAGCCGCCGTTCATGATCGTCGGCACGAGCGAGGTGTGCAGCATCGACCAGTGCTGCGGCTCGTTGTCGAGCAGCCAGTCCGACGGCCGGCCGTTCGACCTTGACGTCGGGATTCAGGATGTCGCGATAGATCTTCGCGCACATCGGGCGGCGACCATCGTCGGCGAGCTTGCGGAAGTAGGCGCCGGTCGTTTCGTTGACGCGCAGCGGCGGCACCCACTCGGCGACCTTGCCGACCGCGCTCGACAGCCGCGTGACGGCGTTGTTCCGCGACGGCACCGAGCCGTGGCCGGCGGGACCGCGCGCGATGATCTCGACGGAGCGCGGTTCCTTCTCGGTGGTGCCGATGTTCGCCTGCTGCACCTTGCCGCCGGTCCGCACGACGCCGCCGCCTTCGGCGAGGCAGAACTCGGCGTTGATCGCGTCGAGGTGGTTGTCGACCATGAACTGCGCGCCGACCTCGGGCGCGCCTTCCTCGCCGGACTCGGCCAGCAAGATGACGTCGCGATCGAGCGCCGTGCCTGTCGCGCTTGAGGGTCAGCATCAGCATCAGCGCCGGCGACCAGGTTGTCCTTGTCGTCCACCGTGCCGCGGCCGTAGACGTAGCCGCCGTCGCGCTCGGCGCCGAATGGCGGATGCGTCCACTTGGTCGGATCGACGGTCACGACGTCGGTGTGGCCGATGACCAGGATCGGCCGCTTCTTGCCGTTGCCCTTGATGCGCGCGACGATGATTGGCGCGCTGCGGGTCCTTGGCGAAGACCTGGTACGGGATGCCTTCCTTCTCGAAGCACCTGCTTCAGGTACTCCACCGCCCGCATCTCGTTGCCCGGCGGGCTGCTGGTGTCGATGCGCAGCAGCGCCTGGAAATGCTGCATCGTTTCGGCTTCGAACGCCGGGTTCGGCTTCATCTGCGCGGAGACGCCGGGGGCGAGGACGGCCAGGGCCGCGAGGACAGCAAGGGCACGCACGCGAATCATGTGGGGAACGGTATCAGACCTGCGGGGTGCGGGAAAAGGGCGGCAGCGTCCGCACTACTCGGGTTCGCCGAAGGGAAGCCGGCCTTCCTCGTCGACAACGGTCTGCGTGGCCGTGGGCGAGTCGGCCAGGTTGTGCACGCTGACACCGAGCAGGCGGACCGGCCGTTTGCCGGCATCGGTCCGATCGATCAGCGCCAGGGCGCGCGCCGCCAGCTGGTCGGCGTCCCGCGTCGCGACCGGCGTGCTGTGGCTGCGCGTGACGGTCGTGAAGTCGGTGTAGCGCACCTTGATCACGACGGTGCGCGCGAACAGCTCGCGGCGTTCGAGCCAGGCCGCGACGTCGCGCGCCATCTCGTCGATTTCGCGGCGGATCTCGGTCATCGTGGTCAGGTCCTGCGTATAGGTGCACTCCGAGCCGGCCGACTTCGACGGCCGATTCGGCTCCACCGGCCGATCGTCGCGGCCGTGCGCCAGATCGATCAGCCACTCGCGCCAGGCTGCCGACGATCGCTTCGAGATCGTCGACCGACTGGGCGCGGACGTCGGTCAGCTTCTCGATGCCGTGCTCGCGCAGGCGCGCGGCGGTCATCGGGCCCGACGCCCCACAGCGCATCGACCGGCAGTCCCTGCAGGAACTTCTCGACGCGTTCGGGCGCGACGACGGTGAGGCCGTCGGGCTTCTTCCAGCCGGATGCGATCTTCGCCAGGAACTTGTTCGGCGCGACGCCGGCCGACGCGGTCAGCCCGGTGGTCTCCTTGATCTGCTCCTTCAATCCGCCGCGCGACGTTGACGCCGAGCGGCTCGCCCCAGGTGTTCTCGGTCACGTCGAGATACGCCTCGTCCAGCGACAGCGGCTCGACGAGCGGCGTCACCTCGCGGTAGATCGCGAAGATCTGCTGCGAGATCGATCCGGTACTTCGTGGAAGTCCGGGCCGGACGATGACGAGCGACGGGCAGAGCCGGACGGCGCGCGACATCGGGATCGCCGAGCGGACGCCGAACTTGCGCGCTTCGTAGCTGGCCGCGGCGACCACGCCGCGCCCGGTCGGATCGCCGCCGACGGCGACCGGCTGTCCCGCGCAGCGACGGATTGTCGCGTTGCTCGACCGACGCGTAGAACGCGTCCATGTCGATGTGGAGGATCCTGCGCATCAGCGTTGCCGTCGCAATCAGGCCAGCCGTCGTGACTGATCGCGTCAGGACCCGGTGCTGCCGAACCCGCCGCGGGTCGGCGTCACCATCTCCGCGACTTCCTCCCACTCACACGCCGGGGCAGGGCAGCACGATGCCCTGCGCCAGCCGATCGCCGCGCTGGTCACGGTGACCGGCGCGTCGGTGATGTTCAGCACCTGAATCTTGATCTCGTCGTCGGGGCCGCAATAGTCGGCGTCGATCACGCCGACGCCGTTGGCCACCATCAGGCCGCGCTTCGAGCGGCGTGCTGCTGCGCGCGAAGATCCCCAGGAAGTAGCCGTCCGGCACGGCAATCACCAGTCCCGTCCCTACCAGGCGGATGCTGCTGCGGCGGAATCTCGATGTCGTCGGCGGCGGCCAGGTCGAAGCCGGCGGCGCCGCCGGTGGCGGGCTCGGGCAGGCCGAATCGGCGGGTTCCAGACGTTTAATCTTGAGGCGCATGGCAGGATAGTATGCTCAGGGATCGCCGCGCAGTGCACTTGAGTGGCCGTATCGCAGTGAGTTGTTGACCAGGAGATTGCCGATGCGGATGTTTCGAGCGGATGTGCTGGCGGCGGTCGTAGTGAGCGGGTCGGTCTCGATCTGGGCGCAGGCGTCGCCGGCCCAGGCGCCCGCGCCGCAGGCCGCGGCTCCGCCGGCCGAGCTGGCGCTCGATCGCAGCGCTGCCGATCGATCCGGCGGTGCGCACCGGCCAGCTGCCAACGGTCTCACGCTATTTCATCCGCCAGAACGGCGGCCGGCCAATCGCGTCTCGATGCGCCTGGCCGTGAACGCCGGCGCGATCCAGGAAGACGACCGATCAGCGCGGCCTCGCGCACTTCATCGAGCACATGGCGTTCAACGGCACGCGAGCACTTCAAGCCGGGCGAGCTGGTGTCGTTCCTCGAGTCGATCGGCGCGCGCTTCGGTCCGCACGTCAACGCCTCGACCGTCGTTCGACGAAACCATCTACATGCTCGACATCCCGACCGATCGGCCGGGCTACGTCGATCGAGGGCCTGACTGGTGCTGCACGACTTCGCCGGCGGCATTCTCGCTGCTGCCGGAGGAGATCGAGAAGGAGCGCGGCGTCGTCCTCGAAGAATGGCGCGGCCGGCTCGGCGCCGGCTCGCGCCTGACCGACAAGCAGCTGCCGGTGATCTTCCAGGGCTCGCGCTACGCCGAGCGGCTGCCGATCGGCCTGCCCGAGATCCTGCAAGAACGCGCCGCGCGAGCGGCTGCTCGCGTTCTACCAGAAGTGGTACCGCCCGGATCAGATGGCGGTGGTGGTGGTCGGCGACATCCCGGTCGGCCGAGGCCGAGAAGATGGTGCAGCGCGCACTTCGCCGGCATTCCGCGCCGCGAACGGCGCCGGTGGCGAACGGTCGATCCGCACGGTGCCGTCGCACAAGGAAACGCTCGTCAACATGTCCACCGATCCCGAAGCGCAGGGCTGGTCGGTGTCGGTCGAGTTCAAGCGCAAGGCCGAGAACGAGCGAGACGGTGCGCGGCTATCGCAAGACGCTGGTCGCAGCAGCCTCGTCTCGCAGATGCTCAACCTGCGCCTGCGCGAGATCGCGCGGCGGCCGAACGCGCCGTTCCTCGGCGCGGAGGCCGGCGCCAGCAGCATCGGCCGCTCGCTCGAGCTGTTCGAGCTCGAGCGCGGCGGTGCCGGAGGGCAAGATCACCGCAGGGCTCGGCGCGCTGATGCCGGAAGCCAAGCGCATGCAGCAGTTCGGCTTCAGCGCCGACGAGCTGAATCGCGCCAAGGCGGCGCTGCTCGCCGGCTACGAGCGCGCCTACAAGGAGCGCGAGACGTCCGAGAGCCCGAACTACGCCAACGAATACGTGCGCCACTTCCTGCAGCAGGAACCGATTCCCGGCATGGAGTTCGAATACCAGATCGCGGCGACCTACCTGCCGACGATCACCGCCGACGAAGTGTCGCGCGCTCGCGCAAGGCACTCATCACCGACGACAACCGCGTCGTGCTCGGCGTGGCGCCGGAGAAGAAGGACGACGCCGCCGCCGACGGCCGACACGCTGCGCGCGGCGATCGCGCGCGCCGGCAGCGCGCCGGTCGAGCGCGTGGGCGGAAGCGACGGCCGGACGCGACGCTGGTCGAGAAGCCGCCGCGCCGCGGCAAGGTGGCGTCGCGCCGCACCGTGCCGGAGATCGGCGCGACCGTGCTGACGCTGTCGAACGGCGTCGAGGTGTGGCTCAAGCCGACCGACTTCAAGAACGATCAGATCCTGTTCACGCGCCTACGCGCCGGGCGGCATGTCGCTGGCGCCCGAAGAGGACTTCCAGAGCGCCGAGCCTGGCGACCGCGATGGTCGGCGTCGGCGGCATCGGCGGGCTGAACCCGGTCGATCTCAGCAAGATGCTGTCCGGCAAGATCGCGCAGGCCTCGCCGTCGATCGGCGACTACACCCAGGGCATCAGCGGCTCGGCCACGCCGAAGGATCTCGAGACCGCGCTGCAGCTGAACTACCTCGCGTTCACCGCGCCGAACATGACGCCGGACGCGCTCGAGCTGCTCAAGCGCCGCCTCGTCGCGCGCGCTGCGAGAACCGCGACAGAATCCGCGCGCCGTGTTCGGCGAGAAGGTCGAGCAGGTCAACACCTCGAATCACTACAGCGCCAAGCGCGCTGACGCCGGCCGACGTGCCGAACCTGAACCTCGACGCGATGCAGCCGTTCTATCAGCGCGCGCTTCGCCAACGCCGCCGACTTCACCTACTTCTTCGTCGGCGCGTTCACCGAGCCGAGATCACGCCGCTGCTCGAGAAGTGGATCGGCGTCGCTGCCGTCGACCGGCAAGAAGACCTCGGCCGTTCAGCGACATGGGCGTCCGTTTCCCCGACCGCGGTCGTGAAGGAAGAAGTGAAGAAGGGCAAGGAGCCGGCCAGCCAGACGGTGATGTCGTTCTTCGCCGATCCGGCTGGACGAATTCGAGATGCATCGCGCCCGCGCGGCGGCCACCGTGCTCAACATCCGCCTGCGCGAGATCCTGCGCGAGGAGCTGGGCGGCACCTACGGCGTCGTCGGTCGGCTTACGACAACACGCCTGCCGCTCAAGGGCTACGGCGCGATGCGTCATCCAGTTCGGCAGCTCGCCCGAGAACGTCGACAAGCTGGTCGAACGCCGTGCTCGAAGGAGATCGAGCGCCTGAAGACCGAGGGGCCGTCGGCCGACGATGTGAGCAAGGTGAAGGAGCTGGAGCGCCGCGACCTCGAGACCAACGCGAAGCAGAACTCCTACTGGCTGGGCTCGATGCAGACCGTGCACATGTACGGCTGGGATCCGGTCGGCATCGCGCGCCGCGAGCGAGCGCACCGAGCAGCTGACGCCGGAGAACATCAAGGGATGTTCAAGAAGTACTTCCCGACTGGACCGTTACACGCTCGTCACGCTGAAGCCGGAGTAGAGCGACGGGCTCGGCTACGAGCTGCACGGCCGGCAGTCGCATTGTTGTCTAGCGATCTGGCCAGCTCCGCTCGATCCGGCCTGCAGTATCATCGATAGTTCATGCCACCGCAATTCGTCTACACGATGAAGGGGCTCGGGAAGATCTATCCTCCCGACTCCCAGGTCCTCAAAGACATCTGGCTCTCGTTCCTGCCCGGCGCCAAGATCGGCGTGCTCGGCCTGAACGGCGCCGGCAAGTCGACGCTGCTGAAGATCATGGCCGGCGTCGAGACCAACTTCGTCGGCGAGGCCTTCGCCGGCCAGGGCGTCAGCGTCGGCTACCTGCCGCAGGAGCCGCAGCTCAATCCCGCGAAGGACGTGCGCGGCAACGTCGAAGAGGGCGTCGCCGAGATCAAGGCGCTGCTCGATCGCTACGACGCCGTCAACGTCGAAGCTCGGCGAGGACCTGTCGCCCGAGGAGATGGACAAGGTCCTCGACGAGCAGTCGCGGCTGCAGGATCGAATCGACGCGACCAACGCCTGGGATCTCGACTCGCGTCTCGATCTCGCGATGGACGCGCTGCGCCTGCCGCCGCCGCGATGCCGACGTCACGCACGCTGTCGGGCGGCGAGCGCCGCCGCGTGGCGCTGTGCCGGCTGCTGCTGCAGTCGCCCGATCTGCTGCTGCTCGACGAACCGACCAACCACCTCGACGCCGAATCGGTGGCGTGGCTCGAGCGCTTCCTGAAGGACTACCCGGGCACGGTCGTCGCGGTCACGCACGATCGCTACTTCCTCGACAACGTCGCCGGCTGGATTCTCGAGCTCGATCGCGGCAGCGGCATTCCCTACGAAGGCAACTACACGGGCTGGCTCGAACAGAAGCAGAGCCGCCTGGCGCAGGAAGAGAAGACCGAGAGCAAGCGCCAGCGCACGCTGCAGCGCGAGCTGGACTGGATCCGCATGTCGCCGCGCGCGCGCCAGGCCAAGGGCAAGGCGCGCCTCAACGCCTACGAGCAGCTGCTCGCCGAGGACACCGCGCAGAAGGTCGACACGGTCGAAATCTACATTCCGCCCGGTCCGCGGCTCGGCGACATCGTCGTCGAAGCGCGCGGCCTGAAGAAGGCCTACGGCGACACGGTGCTGTTCGACGACCTGACCTTCACGCTGCCGCGCGGCGGCATCGTCGGCGTGATCGGCCCGAACGGCGCCGGCAAGACGACGACGTTCCGGTTGATCACCGGGCAGGAGCAGCCCGACGCCGGCACGCTGCGGCTCGGCGAGACGGTGCAGGTCGGCTACGTCGATCAGATCGCGCGAGCGCTCGATCCGAACAAGAGCGTGTTCGACGAGATCACCGGCGGCGTCGACGAGCTCGAGATGGGCAAGCAAGAAGGTGGCGTCGCGCGCCTACGTGTCGTGGTTCAACTTCAAGGGCGCGCAGCAGCAGCGCAAGGTCGGCACGCTGTCGGGCGGCGAGCGCAATCGCGTCCACCTCGCCAAGCTGCTGCGGCAGGGCAGCAACCTGCTGCTGCTCGACGAGCCGACCAACGACCTCGACGTCGACACGCTGCGCGCGCTCGAAGAGGCGCTGCTCAACTTCGCCGGCTGCGCGGTGGTCATCAGCCACGATCGCTGGTTCCTCGATCGCATCGCCACGCACATCCTCGCCTTCGAGGGCGACAGCGAGGTGGTGTGGTTCGAGGGCAACTACCAGGACTACGAAGCCGATCGGAAGCGCCGCCTCGGCGCCGCAGGCCGATCAGCCGCATCGCATCAAGTACCGAAAGCTCACGCGAGGGTAAGCGACGTCCGCACAAGGAGAGCGACCATGACCGCAGATCAAGGCAAGGCTGTCGCCGAGGCACGTCGGGCAGCAGCTGCAGCACGAGTGGATGACCACGGTGAAGGTGATCGAGGCCATTCCCGAAGACAAGAAGGCCTGGTCGCCGGCTCCGAAGAGCCGCACGGCCTGGGATCTCGCCGTGCACCTGGCCGTTCCGACGTGTGGTTCCTGGACGGCGTGCTCACCCAGCAATTTCGTCGCCCGGACCGCAGGAGCCGCGGCGCCCGACCATCAAGGGCCTGGTCGACTGGTACAAGCACGAGATCCCCAAGGCGCTCGAGCAGGTGCTGGCGCATGCGAGCCGGCAAGCTGGCGAGGTCGTGGACTTCTTCGGGATGAAGATGCCGAACGTGCAGTTCCTGGTCTGGCAGGCGGTCCACATCGTGCATCACCGCGGTCAGCTGTCGGCCTACCTGCGCCCGATGGGGGCAAGGTGCCGAGCATCTACGGCGGCAGCGTCGACGAGCCCTGGAAGGGGTGAGTCGCACGGGTTGGGCGCGTCTCTGCGTCCTGTGTCTGGTGACGCTCGGCGGCGCCTGCGCGCCGCCGGCGCCCGACACCGTGCTGCTGAACGGCCACGTGTTCACGGCCGACCCGGCGAATCCGTGGGCCGAGGCGCTGGCCCTGCGCGGTGACCGGGTGGTGGCCGTCGGCACCACCGCGGAGGTCGCCGCCCTGGCCTCGTCCGCGTCGGCCCGACGGGATCTCGGCGGCCGCGCGGTCATTCCCGGCTTCAACGACGCGCACGTGAACGACCCCGGCGGCGACGCGGCGGCGCTGACCGGCGTGGCCCGCGCTGCCATCGCCGACGGCGTGACCTCGATGCAGTGGTTCGTCGACGGACGCCCGGTGGCGGCCGTGGCCCAGGCGCTGCTTGCCGCCGACACTCCGCTGCGCATCCGCGTCTTCCGCATGCCCCGCACCGGCGCCGACGGCCAGTCCATCGACAGCCGGCCGCACCTGCCGCCGCAACCGAGCTTCCTGCTCGACGTGCGCGGCATGGGCTTCGTCCTCGGCGCGGGCGACGAGGCCCGCATCCATCAGGCGGTGGGGTGGGGTTACGGCACCGAGGATCTGCTGGCGATCGAGCCGCGGGACGACCGGGCGCTGGCGATCTACGTCGATGCCGTCGCCAAGACCGGCACGACCGAAGTGTGGATGAAGAAGCGGCCGCGTCTTGAACATCCCGGCATGGCGGCGGTGGCGATGGCGCAGTCGATGACCTCGACCGGCATGGTGGTGGTGCAGCGGCCCGAGGGGACCGTCCCCATGCGCTCGCTCGTCAAAGACGGAGTGACGCTCGCGCTGGGCTCGGGAGGTGCCGCCCGTCCGCTTCGACGTGCTGGCCTGGGCCACCGCGCCCGAGCGAGGCGACGAGGCGCTCACGATGGAGCAGGCCGTCGCCGCGTTCACGCGCGGGTCGGCCGCCGCGCAGCTCGCCGACCGCGAGAAGGGCCACCTCACCGTCGGCGCGCTGGCCGATCTCGCGGTGCTGTCGGTCGATCCGTTCCGTGCGTCGCGCGAGGATCTGCTCCGCGCCCGCAGCGTCCTGACCGTCATTGGAGGCCGCGTCGTTCACGATGTTCCCTGACCTTCGCACCTTCATCGACCAGCTGCGGCGCGATCGCGATCTCGTCGAGATCGCGGCGCCGGTCGATGCCAACCTGGAGGCGGCGGAGATCCATCGCCGCGTCATCGCCGCGGGCGGGCCCGGCGCTGCTGTTCACCAACGTCAAGCGGCGCCGATTTCCCGCTCGTCACCAACCTGTTCGGCACCGCGCGTCGCGCCGAGCTGGCGTTCGGCGAGCGGCCGCTTCGCCTGATCAAGCGCCTCGTGCACCTGGCCGAGACGCTCCTGCCGCCGACGCCGGCCAAGCTGTGGGGCGCGCGCGACGTCGGCCTCGGACCTGCTCAAGGTCGGCACGCAGCGCGTCAGCGATCGGGCCCGGTGCGCGAAGTCGTCACCGTCGGACGTGCGGCTCGATCGCGCTGCCGGTGATCACGTGCTGGCCCGAGGACGGCGGGCCGTTCGTCACGCTGCCGCTCGTCTACACCAGCATCCCGACGGCCACGGGCACAACCTCGGCATGTACCGCATGCACGTGCACGACGCGCGTACGACCGGCATGCACTGGCAGATCGGCAAGGGCGGCGGCTTCCACTACGCGCGTGGCCGAGGCGCGCGGCCAGGCGCTGCCGGCTGACGGTGTTTCTCGGCGGGCCGCCGGCGCTGATCCTCGTCGGCGATCGCGCCGCTGCCCGAGAACGTGCCCGAGCTGATGCTGGCGTCGCTGATCGCCGGCGAGCGGCTGCCGCAGGTCGCCGGCCCCGAACGGCCATCCGCATCCGCTGATCGCGACGGCCGAGTTCGCGCTGATGGGCGAGGTGCCGCCGCATCGTGCGCCGGCCCGAAGGCCCCTTCGGCGATCACTACGGCTACTACTCGCTGCAGCACGACTATCCCGGTGTTCGACGTCCGGCAGATCGCGCATCGCCAGCGACGCGATCTATCCGGCGACCGTCGTCGGCAAGCCGCGCCAGGAGGACTTCTTCATCGGCGATCTGCTGCAGGAGCTGCTGTCGCCGCTCTTCCCGCTGGTGATGCCGGCGGTCGAGCAGCTGTGGTCGTACGGCGAGACCGGCTATCACTCGCTGGCCGGCGCCGTCGTCAAGCAGCGCTACAAGCGCGAAGCGATGGCCAGCGCCTTCCGCATCCTCGGCGAAGGGCAGCTGTCGCTGACGAAGTTCCTGCTCCTGACCGATCGGCTAGTGGATCTGAAGGACTTCCGTGCCACGCTGGAGCACGTGCTGGCGCGCACCGATCCGCAGACCGACCTCTACGTGTTCTCGAACCTGTCGATGGACACGCTCGACTACACCGGGCCGGTCGTCAACGAAGGCTCGAAGGGCGTGTGGCTCGGGCTCGGCGATCCGGTCCGCGAGCTGCCGCGCGCAGTTCGCGCCGCCGGTGCCGCCGCCGTCGGACGTGACGGACGTGCGCGTCTTCTGCGGCGGCTGCCTGGTGGTCGGCGCGCCGTCCGTTCGCCGACGACCGCGACGCGCCGGCGCGGCATCGCCGCGCATCCGGCCTTTGCCGGCTGGCCGCTGGTCGTCGTCAGCGACGAGCCGCGCGCGCGCGACGCGCAGCGACATGAACTTCCTGTGGACGACGTTCACGCGCTTCGAGCCGGCGGCCGACATTCACGCCGCGCGCGCGCGCGTCGTGCGCCACCACATCGCCTACGAGCCGCCGATCGTGATCGACGCGCGCATGAAGCCGTGGTACCCGGAGGAAGTCACCTGCCGCGACGACATCGCCGCGACCGGTCACGCAGCGCTGGCGGAATACTTCCCGCGCGGCCGCGTCGAGATGGGCGATTCGGAGCGCGGCCATCTCGATTGAGTCAGGCCGTCAAGCCCGCAAGCCGCGAGCCGCAAGACCGAGTATAATCAAACCGTGAGCGATACGACGACCAACGGGATCCGCGTGCAGGTGACGACCAAGTTCCTTCCCGAACGCAGCTCGCCGCGCGACAACGAATACTGGTTCGCCTATTTCATCCGCATCTCGAACGTCGGCACCGGACACCGCGCAGCTCATCAGCCGGCACTGGGTCATCACCAACACCGACGGCGAAGAGGAGGAAGTGCGCGGCGAAGGCGTCGTCGGCGAGCAGCCGGTGCTGGAGCCCGGCGAGCATCTTCGAACTACAACAGCTTCTGTCCGCTGAAGACGCCGTGTCGGCACGATGCACGGCAGCTACACGATGGTGACGCCGGACGGCGAGACGTTCGAGGCGCGCATCGCGCCGTTCACGCTCGCGGTTCCCAACGCCCTCAACTAAGCACGACTGCATATGGCACTCATGAGATCCGGCGCGCCCGAGCATGCGCCGAGCGGAACGCGAGTCGGCGGCGCGGCGCGCGGCCGTCGCGCGGCCGGCGGCCGCGGCCGCGGCGAAGAAGAAGGTCGATCCGCCGCGGCGGCCTGGCGCGAGTCCCGCGAGCTGGTCTGGGTGCATCGCCGCCGGCTGGCGATCGGCCTGGCGCTGATGATGATCAGCCGCCTGGCCGGCATCGTGCTGCCGGCGCTCGTCGAAGTACGTCATCGACGACGTGATCGGCAAGGGCCGGCACGATCTGCTGATGCCGATCGCGCTGGCCGCCGGCGCCGCCACGATCGTCCAGGCGATCACCAGCTTCGGCCTCTCGCAGATCCTCGGCGTGGCCGCGCAGCGCGCCATCACCGACATGCGCAAGCGCGTGCAGGCCAAGATCATGCGCCTGCCGGTGCGCTATTTCGACTCCACGCAGACCGGCGTGCTGCTGTCGCGCATCATGAGCGACGCCGAAGGCATCCGCAACCTGGTCGGCACCGGCCTGGTGCAGCTGGTCGGCGGCATGGTCACCGCGATCATCAGCCTCGGCGTGCTGCTCTACCTCAACTGGCGCCTGACGCTCGTCACGGCCGTCGTGCTCGGCGCTGTTCGGCGGCGGCATGGCCTACGCGTTCCAGCGGCTGCGGCCGCTGTTCCGCGAGCGCGGCAAGATCCAGGCGGAGGTCACCGGCCGGCTCACCGAAGCGCTCGGCGGCATCCGCATCGTCAAGAGCTACACCGCCGAGAAGCGCGAAGAGATCGTCTTCACCAAGGGCGCGCACCGGCTGTTCCGCAACATCGCGCAGTCGATGACCGGCGTCTCGGCCACCACCTCCGGCAGCACGGTGATCATCGGCGTCGTCGGCGTCGTGATGATCTGGATGGGCGGCAACGACATCCTCGCCGGGCAGCATGACGCTCGGCGACTTCGTCATGTACATCTTCTTCATCGGCCTGCTGGCGGCGCCGATGATCTCGATCGCCAGCATCGGCACGCAGATCACCGAGGCGTTCGCCGGCCTCGACCGCATCCGCGAGATCATGAACATGCAGACCGAGGACGAGGCGGACGACGGCAAGGCGTCGCTCGGCGAGATCCGCGGCGACATCCGCTTCGAGGACGTGTGGTTCGAATACAACCCCGGACAGCCGGTGCTGAAGGGCGTCACGTTCCACGCCGCGCCCGGGCACGACGACGGCGCTCGTCGGATCGAGCGGCTCGGGCAAGAGCACGCTGATCAGCCTGGTGATGGCGTTCAACCGGCCGCTCAAGGGCCGCATCCTCGTCGACGGCAAGGACCTGGCGGACGATTCCGCTGCGCGACTACCGCGAGCAGCTGGCGTCGGTGCTGCAGGAGAACTTCCTGTTCGACGGCACGATCGCCGACAACATCGGCTACGCGAAGCCCGGCGTCGACGCTCGACGAGATCAAGCACGCCGCGCAGGTCGCGCACTGCGAGGAGTTCATCCTCAAGTTCCCCGAAGGCTACGACACGATCGTCGGCGAGCGCGGCATCAAGTTGTCGCGGCGGTCAGCGCCAGCGCGTCTCGATCGCGCGCGCGATCCTGGCCGCGCCGCAAGGTGCTGATCCTCGACGAAGCGACGTCGAGCCTCGACAGCGAGAGCGAAGAGATGATCCAGGACGGCCTGCAAGCAGCTGCGCGACGGGCCGCACCACGTTCGTCATCGCGCACCGCCTGTCGACGATCCGCAGCGCCGATCAGATCCTGGTGATGGAGGGCGGCGAGATCGTCGAGCGCGGCACGCACGACGAGCTGCTGGCGCGCCAACGGACGCTACCGTCAGCTGTACGACAAGCAGTACAAGCTCGAGACCAACCGCTTCATCAACCCGGGCGAGGACTGGACGCCCGAGGCGCCCAAGGTCTCGATTCCCAACCCCGCCGCCTCGACGCGGCTGTAAGCCGCCCAGGCTGTCCGCCTTTGCCAGGCGCCTTCGGCACGGCGAGCCGCCGGACCAGCCGGCGGTCACGCCCGATCAACCCCAGACCCACCTGCAGCCCCTCCGACGCTCAATCGGCCCCCTGACCGGCCGGCGGAAACGAACGGGAATGATCCGTCACTACTTGGACACCCGTCGGTGATAGATTGCGTGGTCCGGTGCTGCAGGGGTGGTTTTGTCGATTTTTGGGAGGGTTCATGTTCCCGAGTCTTCGCGTGTCGCTCTCGTACGGTGTGCTGATGGCGGCGGTCGTCGGCGCGACGCTGACCCTCTCGGGTCCCCCGGCCTTCCTGGGAGACGAAGACGAAGAGGAAGAGGACGGCGGTCCCAGGCCTGACGGCCCGGCGGAGTACATGGAGTGGCGGCGCCTCTCCCTCGTCGATGAGAACGGGGACGTTCCCGTCGATGGCTTGATGCGAGCGAAGGAGCACGTGGACGCCATGCGCGCGATTGCGCCGGAGGCGCCGATCGCCGGCATCAACCGCGGCACCTGGACGTCGGTGGGGCCGGGCAACGTGGGCGGCCGGGTGCGGACGCTCAGCATCGACCCGCGCGATGCCAACATCATCCTGCTCGGCGGCGTCGCGGGCGGCATCTGGCGCAGCACCAACGGCGGCGCGTCGTGGGCGCCGGTGGACGACTTCATGGCGAACCTGGCGGTGAGCACGATCGTGCGGACGCCAGGGGCGCCCGACGTTCTGTATGCCGGCACGGGAGAGGGCTACTGGAGCGCCGACGCCATTCGCGGCGCCGGCATCTTCAAGAGCGTGGACAACGGGATCTCCTGGGTGCAGCTGGCGGCGACGTCAACGGCGCCCGGCGCCGGACAGTCGGCGAACGACTACCTCTATGTGAACCGGCTCGCCATGTCCGCCGACGGCGCGACGCTGCTGGCGGCGACTCGCACCGGCGTCTTTCGCTCGACCACCGGCGGCGCCACGCTTCTCGCGCGCGACGTTGGTGGGCGGCGGTGCAATCAACGCGGGTCAGTATGGGTTGACCGACGTGGACTTCCATCCCACCGATCCGCTGCGAGCAGTGGTCGCGGCCTTCGCCGGCTCGGCGGCCTACAGCGTTGACGGCGGCGCCACCTGGAGCGGCGCGGCGGGGTTGCCGGGCTCGGCGGCCTTTCAGCGCGTCGAAACGGCGTTCGCGCCCAGCAATGGCGCCGTAGTCTACGCCAGCGTCGACCTCGATGGCGGCTCGATGTATCGCAGCACCAATGCCGGTCAGACCTTCGTCGAGGTCTACGACGGCGCCGTGGACAGCCTGAATCCCCTCAGCGGCCAGGGCTGGTACGACAACCTGCTGGCGGTCAGCCCGACCGACGAGAACTTCGTCATCTGGGGTGGCGTGGACCTCTACCGCAGCATCAACGGCGCGAGCCGCGTTCACCAAGTTCAGTGCCTGGCAATCTCAGTCCATCACCGGCGCGACCTCGGCGCACGCCGACCACCACTACGCCGTGCCGCACCCGGGCTTCAACGGCGCCAGCAACAAGACGTTCTTCTTCGCCAACGACGGCGGCATCTATCGCGCGGACGATGTGACGACCGCCGGCAACAACCCGCCGACGATGACCGCCGGCTGGGTGGAGCTGAACAACGGGTTCGGCGTGACGCAGTTCTATGGCGGCGCGGGCCATCCCGGATCGGGGCGGATCACCGGCGGCACGCAGGACAACGGCACGCTGCTCTACAACCCGGCGACACCGTCCGCGGCCGAGAACTGGACGCGGCCGTTCGGCGGCGATGGCGGATTCAGCGCCTACGATTCCACCGACGCCAACTACTTCTACGGCGAGTACGTCTACCTGCAGCTGCATCGGAACACCACCGCCGGAGCCGTGGCGTCGTCGTACATCTACACCGGGCATCTCCGACGCGGGATCCAGTGCGGCGACCGAGTTCATCGCGGCCTTCGCCCTCGACCCGAACAACCCGAATCGGCTTCTGGGCGCGGCGCAGCAGCTATGGCGCAGCAACAACGTCAAGGCGGCGACGCCCTCGTGGGAAGTCGTCAAGAATTCGCTGGGGCTGAGCGACAAGATCAGCGCCATCGCCGTGGCGCCCGGGAACTCCGACATCGTCTACATCGGCCACAACTCGGGCCGCGTCTACAAGACGATCGTCGGCAATTCCGCCGCGGCCACGCTGCTCACGAGCTGGATCACCATCGACGACAACGGCGCGACCAACCGGCTGCCGAACCGCCGCATCACGCGGCTGACCGTGGACCCGTCGAACAACAACATCGTCTACGCGACGCTGGGCGGCTTCTCCGGCGACAACGTCTACAAGAGCGTGGACGGTGGGGCCAGCTGGGCGGACATCACCGGCCCGAGTGGCGGCCCGGCGGCGTTGCCCGACGTGCCGGTGCGCGATCTCGAGGTGCATCCGACCAACAGCAACTGGATCTACGCCGGCACCGAAGTGGGCATCTTCACCAGCGAGAATGGCGGCGCGACCTGGTCGCTGCCGCACGACGGCCCGACCAACGCGCCGGTGGACGAACTGTTCTTCATGGGCACCAACCTGGTGGCCGTGACGCATGGCCGTGGCATGTTCATGACATCCACCGCTCTGCCAACGGCCTTGCAGCCGCCAACCAACCTGTATGCGGGCGAGATATCGGGCAACACGGTGACGCTGCGCTGGACCCCGCCGGCGGGCGGCCTGCCGCCGACCCAATACGTGCTCACGGGCGGGGTGAATCCTGGAGAGGTGCTCGCGACGATCCCGACCGGCAGCACCACGCCGGCGTACACGTTCGTCGCACCGACCGGCGCCTTCTACGTGCGGATGCACACCGTGTCGGGGAGCGCGGCGAGCGCGGCATCCAACGAGATCCGCATCTTCGTCAACGTTGCGGCGCCGCCCTCTCCGCCGGCGCAGCTGCTCGGCATGGTCAGCGGTTCGGTGCTGTCGTTGTCGTGGAACAACACGTTCGGCGGCGGAGCGCCGACCGGGGTGGTGCTGGACGTGACCGGGTCGCTTGCCACCTCGATCCCGCTGGGGCTCGCCAACAGTTTCACATACCCCACCGTGCCGCCTGGCACCTACAACCTCAGCCTGCGCGCGACGAACGCGGCGGGGGTCAGCGGGTCGTCAAACGTCGTGACGCTCACGTTCCCGGGCGCCTGCAGCGGCGTGCCACAGGCGCCGGCGAACTTCCTCGCCACGCGGGCGGGAAACCTGATCACCGTCACGTGGGACTCGCCGTTGGCGGGACCGGCGGCATCGTCGTACGTGCTGAATGTCGGCGGGTCCTTTGTTGGCGCGTTCCCGACAACCGGACGTGGTCTGTCCGGGACCGTGGGAGCAGGCAATTACGGCCTCAGCGTGTATGCCGCCAACGCGTGCGGCACGGGACCGGCAACGACGCCGTTCGTCGTAACGGTACCGTAACGACGGAGCGTCGAACCAGCCGGGCGGTGGACCCGTGTCCGCCGCCCGGAGCAATCGCCGGGGCTCGGCAGCGGGGCCAGTGGTGGGACGGGCTGAACCTCGGGGGCGGCTCGATCGTATTCTGTGTTCGGAGACCCACTCGTTGAACGATCCCAGCCAGATCCTGTCCCTCTTCCTCGAAGGCGCGCTCGGCCGCTCCGGGCGCAAGCGGGCACGCAAGGCCGCACGGTTCGTTTCCGGCAACAAAGGGCTCATCTCCGCCAGCAGCCTGCTGGCGGTGGCCGGCGTAGCGTGGGGCATCTACGACAGCATGAAGTCGGCCGCCGGTGCGCCGACCACTGCCGCGGCGCAAGGCTGGTCGCCGCAGCCGGTCGCGGGGCAGGGCGTGATGCAGCGCGGGCGCTTCCGCGCCTGTCGTTCCACCGATACCGAACATGTCCGATGCGCCGCCGATGCCGCCGGAGGTGCTGCGCCTGGTGCGGCTGACGATCTCGGCGGCTCGCGCCGACGGGGATCTGTCCGCTGCCGAGCGCGCGCTCATCCTGGAGCACGCACGCAAAGCGGGCGTGGAAGCCGAAGCCGAGCGTGAGCTGGACCAGCCGCGCCCGTTGTCCGAGATCGTTCGCGGCATCTCCGACGAACAGGCGCGGCGCGACTTGTACACGCTGGCGTTCTCGATCGTCCGCGCCGATGAGTCGGTGAGCGGCGCCGAACGCATCTACCTGGCGCAGCTCGCGCATCAGCTCGGTCTCGACGCGCCGGCCGCGGCGTCACTGGAATCGGACGCCGCCGCTCGTATCGACGCGAGGGGATTAGGCTTGCGGGCTTGGGGCTCGAGACTTGGAGTCTTGAGCCTTGGGTCTTGAGTCTTGGGCCTGACTCCCGACTCCCGACTCCCGACTCCCGGCTCCCTGATCCCTGATCCCTGTTCCCTGATCCCTGTTCCCTGAGGAGAACCCCGAGATGTCCGCACAGCAGTGGTACATGGCCATCGGCGGCCACCAGGTCGGCCCCGTCACCGCAGGACGAGATCATCGCCAATCTCCGCAACGGCAGCATCGACGCCGAGACGCTGGTGTTCACGTCGGGCATGACGACCTGGCAGAAGGTGAAGGACGTGCCGGCGTTCGCGGCGTTCGTGTCGAGCGGCGCCTCAGCGGGTGCCGGCTGCCGCCGCCGCCGCTCGCCGCCCGGCCGGCGCGCGCACGACATCGACTTCGTGATCCACGGCAACGAGATGCAGTTCGTCGAAGTCGAGCTCGATCCCGGCGAGGCCGCGGTCGCGGAAGCCGGCGTGATGATGTACATGACGCCGGGCATCCAGATGGAGACGGTGTTCGGCGATGGCAGCAAGGCCGCCGTCGGCGCGTGATGGACGCGCTGCTGGGCGCCGGCAAGCGCCTGCTGACCGGTGAGAGCCTGTTCATGACCGTGTTCACAGAACCAGGGACAGCGGCAAGCACCGCGTCGCGTTCGCGCGCGCCGTATCCCGGCAAGATCATGGCGATGGACCTGAAGGCGCTCGGCGGTCAGCTGATCTGCCAGAAGGACTCGTTCCTCTGCGCCGCGCGCGGCGTGTCGATCGGCATCGCGTTCCAGAAGAAGATCGGCGTCGGCCTGTTCGGCGGCGAAGGCTTCATCATGCAGAAGCTCGAAGGCGACGGCCTGTGCTTCGTCCACGCCGGCGGCACCATCCAGCCGCTTCGATCTGGCGCCCGGCGAAACCCTGCGCGTCGACACCGGCTGCCTGGTGGCGCTGCAGCCGAGCGTCAGCTACGACATCCAGTTCGTCGGCAAGGTCAAGACGGCGCTCTTCGGCGGCGAAGGCATCTTCTTCGCCACGCTGACCGGGCCCCGGCCGCGTGTGGCTGCAGTCGCTGCCGCTCAGCCGCATGGCCGACCGCATCTACGCCGCCGCGCCGCAAACCGGCGGCCGCCGCAAGGAGGAAGGCTCGATCCTCGACCGCGCCTTCGGCCTCGGCGACCTGATCGACGGGCGCTGAGAGCGCCGCGCAACTTGGAGCAGTTGCACTCTGAACTTTGAAGTTTGAACTTTGAACTGGTACGCTAGCCGGATGCGTCGCATCCTGACTGTGGGCGCCGTGCTGACCGTATGCCTGGGCGTGTCCGCCCTCGCGCAGGTTCGCACGGCCTATCCGGAAAAGCGGGGGCTGGCCCTCTCGCAGTTTCCGCGCACCATCAAGCTGGCCGAGAACGTCTACGGCTACGAAGAGATCCGGCAACCGGGTTTCACCACGGTCAGCCTGTTCGTGGTCGGGAACGACGGCGTCCTGCATCGCCGACGGGCAGGGCAGCGTGGCCGCGACCCAGACGATGGTCGACCAATCGCGAAAGGTCACGCCGAAGCCGCTCAAGTGGTACGTCGTCGGGTCGGACCACGGTGACCACACCGCCGGGCAACTCGGTCCTGCCGAAGGACATCACCTACATCGTTCAGGCGAACTCGCTGGCGACAGTGAAGCGGTCCGCAGGCGAAGCCGAACCCGCAGCCGAATGCGCCGCGCCGTCATCGTGCCCCCGGCGGCGATGACCGGGAACACGCAGGTGATCGATGTCGGCGGCATCGAGGTCGCAGGCGCTGTTCCTTGGCCGCGCCCACACCGGCGGCGACCTGATGGTCTACCTGCCGAAGCAGAAGATCCTGTTCATGAGCGAGGCCTACCTGAACCGCGTGTTTCCGGCGATGCGCTCGGCCTATCCCACCGAGTGGGTGAGCGTGATCGACAAGGCGCTGGCGATGGACGTCGATCGCTACGTCCCCGGCCACGGCTTCATCGAGGAGCCGAAGGCCTCGCGCGAAGAGCTCGTCGAGTTCCGGAAGTCGCTGCAAGCGGTCATCGCCGAAGTGACGCGCCTGCACAAGCTGGGTCTCTCGGCGGACGATGCGGTCAAGCAGGCCAACTGGGGACCGTACACGGACTGGTTCCTGCGCGACCAGCAGGCGCCGATCGCGGTGCGGAAGGTCTACGAAGAACTCGACGGAAAGCTGAAATAGGGCTTAGGGCTTGGGGCTGGGGCTTGAGGCTGGAGGTCTTGGGTCTTAAGTCTTGAGTCTTGGGTCTTGGATCCACGCAGAACCCTAGAACCCTTAGAACCCTGGAACCCGGAACTCCATGCCCCAGTCTTTTGAATCGCACGCGCATCAGCCGGTCCCGACCATCGTTGCCTCCGCGCTCTGGCTGCTGGCAGTGCTCTCGTTCGTGGCCGCGGTCGGGTTCGGGTGGAACACCCGCGACATCGCGTTCTTCTTCGTCGCTGGCGGCACTGTTCGTGGCGCTGGCGATCGACCGGATGTACACGACCCGGTTGCAGGACCGCATCATCATGCTCGAGATGAAGGTGCGCTGTGGCGAGGTGCTGGGCGCGGGCGATAGCGCGAAGCTGGCGCAGCTCGGGCCGAAGCAGATCACCGCCTTGCGCTTTGCGTCGGACCCCGAGCTTGGTGCGCTGCTCGACCGGGCGGTGCGCGAGCAGCTGGCGCCCCGGGACATCAAGCAGGCGATCAAGGTCTGGCGCCCGGATTACCACCGCACGTAACCCCTCAGCTTGCGTTCATGGTCTTGCCCGTAGCTCAACACTCAACACCAGTGGCCGAGGGTTAGTGGCGCCGTGACTGCCGACGAGAAAGCGGAACTGCTCAAGCTCATCGAGGCGCACGAGCGGACGCTCGCCGTCTGCCGGGCCTGCGCCGAGACCACGCGCGATCTCGCGTGGGAAGTGAAGCGCGGCAGCACGCCGCCGCCCGAGGCGCTCGCCGCCACGCTCGACGAGGCGACGCGCGTGCTCGACGATCTCGGCAAGGTGGAGATTGCGATTGCCGAGATGAAAGCCGCGTTGTGGTGAGCGACCCGCTGTTCCTGGCCTTCCTGGCGCAACACGACGATCAGGCGTGGCACCGGGCCGTGGACCGGTTGCAGGGCGCGATCCACCCGGTGGACCGTGACGCCACGCGCGTCTGGTTCCATCTCTATCCGATGCGGCTGCAGCGCGCCCTGGAGCGCGCCGGAGACCCGGCGGCGCTCGAACAGCATCTGCGTCTCGGCGGACGCTGGCGGCTGGCCGAGCAGCGTGACACCTCGCATCATTTCCTGTTTGGTCATCGCTACTGGCCGGAGGTCTGCGACACCCTGCGGCAGTTCGCCGGCCGCCCGGTGGCCCCCGGCAGCCTGGACCTCGCCGCGCAGATCCAGGAGCTCGCCCGCGCCGCCGCGAGCAGCTTGAGAGTGGACGTGTCGTGGGTCGTCGGAATCACGGCGATCGCGTTGCGCACCTTGCAGCAGGTGGGGTTGCCCGAGGGCGGCGGCACGCGGCTTCAGAACCTGAAGCTCCGCGCCGAGGACGATCCGGATCGCGTGGTCGCGAGGCGGGAGCGGGACGGCGCGCCTGGGTTGTTCGGATTTCTCCGCGGCCGACGGCGCCAGTGGACGGTGACCTTCGACGAGCGGCAGCCGCGCTCGTTCCCGCTGATCGACTCACAGCACCTGACGACTGCCGCCGCTCTCGACTCGCGGGACTATCGGAGCGGCGACGCGCGGTGCACGGAAGGTCCCATTCCGGTGCAGTGCCGATCGTGCTCCTGCGGCACGTGCTGGGTCGGCGTGGTTTCTGGTAGAGAGCATCTTTCGGCGGTGGACGCGCGCGAGCGCACCACGATCGGCGCGCTGGGCTACATCGAGACCGATGAACCACGGCCGCTGGTGCGGCTGGCCTGCATGGCCCAGGCCTCCGGTCCGGTGACGATCGTAATTCCCCCCTGGAACGGCCAGATCGGCACGCGGCTCGCTCGCACCGGGCATGGCGCGTAGAATTGACGGACCACCCATGATGCCCGACGTCGCGCGCCTGGCGGCGCTCACCACCCTGAGCGGCGACGGTCTTCTCATGCTGGATCGAGACGGTCGCGTCGAGTGGTCCAGTCGCCGCGGTCGCCGACGTGCTCGGGTACGCGTCCAGCGAACTGGACGGCCAGGCCGCGGATCGCCTCGCCGGTCCGAACGAAGTGGAGCAGTGGCAGGCGTTTGTCGGCGACCTGGTCGCGCGCCCGGGCGTCTCGCTGCTGACCCGTCTCCACTGCCGTCACCAGGATGGCGGCCTGCGGTGGATGGACGTGAGCGGGCAGAACCTTCTCGCCGAGCCCACCGTTCGAGCGCTGATCGTGCGCCTGCGCGAATCGACCGCCCGCGTTGGCGCCGCCGAGAGCACACCTCAGCGCGAGGACGAGCTGAAGTTCCGGACGCTCGTCGAAGACTCGCTGGTCTCGATTTTCATTTTGCAGAACGATCGTCTTGCCTACGTGAACCCGACCGGCGCGGCGCTGCTCGGCTACACGCGTGCCGGAGCTGCTGGCGCTCGACAGCGCGTTCTCGATCCTGGTCGAGCAGGATCGCGGCTTCGTGATCGATCAGCTCGGCCGATCTCGGGCAGTCCGGGCTGCGAACGCTGCACCTGACCATTCGCGGCCGCCGCAAGGACGAGAGCATCGTCCAGGTCGAGGCGATCTTTGCTCGTCACCGAGTTCATGCGGCCAGCGCGCGATCCTGACCACCGTGCACGACATCAGCGATCGGCGTGAAGCTCGAGGACCAGCTGCGCCAGGCGCAGAAGATGGAGGCGGTCGGCCGCCTCGCCGGCGGCATCGCGCACGACTTCAACAACCTGCTGACGGCGATTCGCGGCAACGCCGAGCTGATGTCGCACCGCGTGAAGACACGATCCCGCGATGGCCGCGGAAGTCGACGAGATCCTGCACGCCGCCGATCGCGCCGCGTCGCTGACGCGCCAGCTGCTGGCGTTCAGCCGCAAGCAGGTGCTGCAGCCGATCGCGCTCGACCTGAACGAGATCGTCAGCGGCGTGTCGCGCATGGCGCGGCGCCTGATCGGCACCGACGTGCAGCTGCGCCTCGAGCTGTCGCGCATCGCGTCGTCGCAGGTGCTGGCCGATCCGGCGCAGGTCGAACAGGTGCTGCTGAACCTGATCGTCAACGCGCGCGATGCGATGCCGTCGGGCGGCACGATCGTCGTCACCACCGGCAACGTGCGAGCTCGACGCCGATGCGCCGGAGATCGTCCAGGCCGGCATCGCGCCGGGCGCGTTCGTGATGTCGCCGTCAGCGACGACGGCATCGGGATGGATCAGGCGACGCAGGCACGCATCTTCGAGCCGTTCTTCACCACCAAGGAGACCGGCCGGGGCACCGGGCTCGGCCTGTCCACCGTCTACGGCATCGTCCGGCAGACCGGCGGAGCGATCACCGTCGAGAGTGAGCGCGGCAAGGGCGCCACGCTTCAGGGTGTATCTGCCGGCCGTCGCAGGAGAATCGCAGTGATTCGCAAGCCGGTTGTGTTGATTACGGGCGCGGGCGGGGAGATCGGCCACGGCCTGATCGCGCAGCTCGCCGCCGACGGGCGAGCAGCCGGTCGATCACGCTCGACGTCAACCCGCTCGAGCCGGCGCTCGGGCAAGATGGTGCAGCGCGAGTTCACCGGCTCGATCATGGACAAGCCGCTGCTCGAGCGCATGCTGTCGGAGTTCGAGGTCGACGACGGTCTACCACCTCGCGGCGCTGCTGTCGACGCGATCGGAGTTCACGCCGGTGACGGCGCACCAGGTCAACGTCGAAGGCACGCTGAACCTGCTCGAGTTCTCGCAGCACGAGGCCGAGTCGCACGGCCGGCCGGTGACGTTTCTCTATCCCTCGTCGATCGCCGCCTACGGGCTGCCGGATCTCGAGACCAAGCGGCGCGCCGGCAAGGTGAAGGAAGACGACTACAACACGCCGTCGACGATGTACGGCTGCAACAAGCTGTATTGCGAGCAACTGGGCCGCTACTACGCGAAGTTCTACAAGCAGCTGGCCGCCGAGTCGCAGTCGGGCCGCGTCGATTTCCGCTGCGTGCGGTTTCCCGGGCTTGATCTCGGCGCTGACGGTGCCGTCGGGCGGCACCTCCGACTACGCGCCGGAGATGATCCATGCCGCGGCGAAGGGCGAGCCGTACGCCTGCTTCGTGCGGCCCGATACGCGCATTCCGTTCATGGCGATGCCCGACGGCATCGAGGCGCTGCTGACGCTGGCGGCGGCGCCGAAGGCGAACGCTGACGCGCACCGCCTACAACCTGGCGGCCTTCAATCCGTCGGCGGAAGAGGTCCGCGACGAAGTGATGCGCGCGTTTCCCGAACGCCGACGATCACCTGGGACAACGACGTCAAGCGGCAGGGCATCGTCGATTCGTGGCCGGAGGACGTGGACGACTCGGCGGCGCGCCGCGACTGGGGCTTCGCGCCCGCGTACGACTTCGAGCGCGCGTTCCGCGATTACCTGATCCCGACGATTCGGAAGCGATATGCGAAATGAAGGCGCCTGGTTCGCGAGGAACCGTGGTGCCTGGACGGCGTTGCTGCGGCTGCTGGCTCGCCGGAGGTGCTCGCGATGACGCGGCGCAGGCGCCCGCGCGCGCCGATCCGTATCGGGCGGTCGCCGAGCAATACGTGAAGCTGGTGCTGGCCGTCGGGCAGCACGACGGCGACTACGTCGACGCCTTCTACGGCCCGCCCGAATGGCGCAAGGAGGCCGAGGCGGCGAAGAAGCCGCTGCCCGACGATCGACGCGCAGGCGGCGGCGGTCGAAGCCGAGCTGGCCGCGTCGCCGGCGACGCCGCCGGTCGCGCCGATGCGGAGCTGTGGGCGCTGCGCCGGCAGTACCTGACGCGGCAGCTGGCGGCGCTGCGCTCGCGCGTGGCGATGCTGCAGGGCAAGACGTTCACGTTCGACGAGGAATCGCTGCGCGCTCTACGACGCGGTGGCGCCGACGCAAGCCGGAGTCGGAGTTCCAGGCGGTCCTCGAGCAGCTCGAAGCGCAAGCTGCCGGGCGAGGGCTCGCTGATCGAGCGCTACGATCGCTTCAAGCAGGACTTCGTCATCCCGACGCGACCGGCTCGATCGGGTGTTCCAGGAGGCGATTCGCGCCTGCCGCGAGCGCACGCTGACCCACGTCGACCTGCCGCCGGGCGAGCGCTTCACCGTCGAGTACGTCACCGACAAGTCGTGGAGCGGCTACAACTGGTATCAGGGCGAACTACAAGAGCCTGATCCAGGTCAACACCGACCTGCCGATCTACATCGATCGCGCGATCGACCTCGCGTGCCACGAGGGCTATCCCGGGCATCACGTCTACAACGCGCTGCTCGAGAAGAACCTGGTCAAGCGATCGCGGCTGGATCGAATACACCGTCTATCCGCTGTTCTCGCCGCAGTCGCTGATTGCCGAGGGCACCGCCAACTACGGCATCGAGGTCGCGTTCTCGCCGCCGGAGCGGCTGGCCTTCGAGCGCGACGTGCTGTTCCCGCTGGCCGGGCCTCGATCCGAGCGACGGTCGACGGAGTATTACGACGTGCTCGACCTGGTCGATCGCCTGTCCTATGCCGGCAACGAGGCGGCGCGCCACTATCTCGACGGCAAGATCGATCGCGCCGGCCGCCGTCGGCGTGGCTCGAGAAGTACGCGATGTATACCGAAGCCGCGGGCCGAGCAGCGCGTCAAGTTCATCGACCAGTACCGCAGCTACGTGATCAACTACAACCTCGGCAAGGACCTGGTCCGCGCCTACGTCGAGAAGCAGGTCGGGCGCGACAACGACGCCGGCGCGGCGCTGGCAGCGAGTTCACGGCGCTGCTGTCGTCGCCGCGCCTGCCGTCGGGACTGAAGTAGTCGCCGGCACGAGGTGTACACGATGCGCGACATCGACATCGCCCAGTTCGGCCCGCCCGACGTGCTGCGCGTCGTCGAGCGGCCCGATCCGGTTCCCGCGCCCGGCGAGATGCTGATCGACGTCGCACGCGGCCGGCGTCAATCGCCCCGACGTCATGCAGCGGCTCGGGAAGTACCCGCCGCCGCCGGGCGCGTCCGACATTCCCGGCCTCGAAGTCGCCGGCGCGGTCGCCGCGCGTCGGCGAGGGCGTCGCGCGGCTGGCGCGATCGGCGACCCGATCTGCGCGCTGGTGGCCGGCGGCGGCTACGCCGAACACTGCGTCGGCGCCGCAGGAGCAGTGCCTGCCGATTCCCGACGGCCTGTCGATGATCGAGGCCGCGGCGCATGCCCGAAACGTTCTTCACCGTGTGGACCAACGTGTTCCAGCGCGGCCAGCTGAAGGCCGGCGAGACGATCCTGATCCACGGCGGCACGAGCGGCATCGGCACCACGGCGATTCAGCTGGCGCAGGCCTTCGGCGCGCGCGTCTTCGCGACCGCCGGCAGCGACGAGAAGTGCGCGGCGTGCGCTGCGGCTCGGCGCCGACGCAGGCCTTCAACTATCGCACCGACGGACTGGGTCGCCGAGGCGAGCGCAGGCCACCGGCGGCCGCGGCGTCGACGTGGTCCTCGACATGGTCGGCGGCGACTACATCGCCCGCAACCTCGATCTGCTGGCCGTCGAAGGGCGGCTGGTGCAGATCGCGTTCCTCAAGAGCGCGCAAGGCGGAGCTCGACTTCTCGGTGATGATGCGCAAGCGCCTGTGGATCACCGGATCGACGCTGCGGCCGCGCACGCCGGAGGAGAAGGGCGTGATCGCGCGCGATCTGCTCGCAGCAGGTGTGGCCGCTGCTCGAGAAGGGGCGCCGTCGCGCCGGTCATCCACGAGGTGTTCCCGCTCGCCGAGGCGCCGCTGGCGCACCGGCTGCATGGAGACCAGCGCGCACATTGGAAAGCTCGTCCTCGATGTCCGAGCCTGAGCGCTCTTCACGCCGCGCTTCTTGCTGATGTGGAGTTACAGCTTCACGGTCTTCCTGTCGGCCTTTCAGCTGCTGCCGACGGCGCCGTTCCACATCCTCGCGCTCGGCGGCAGCCAGCTCGAGGCCGGGCTGTTCCTCGGCTTCCTCACCTACGCGTCGGCGATCTCGGCGCCGATCACCGGCGCGCATCGCCGATCGCCTCGGCAAGCGGCGCGTGCTGCTGATCGTCGCCAGCCTGGCGATCACGGTGTTCTCGCTGCTCTACGCGGTGCGCGCCGACTATCAGGTCATCCTCGGCGCTGGTCGCTGGTGCACGGCGTGTTCTGGTCGGGACTGCTGTCGAGCTCGAGCTCCTACGTCATCGACATCGTGCCGCCGTCGCGGCGCGCCGAGGGCCTCGGCTACTCGGGCTTCGCCAGCATCCTCGCCGTCGCGGTGGCGCCGTCGATTGGCCTGTGGGTGTTCGATCACGGCGGCTGGCGCCTGCTGTGCATCGAGGCGGCGGTCCTGAACATCGTCATGGCGGTGATCGCCTGGCGGCTGCCGCCGGACGAGCGCCAGCGGCCATGCCGACGCTCGATGCATCCGCAGGACCTGGTCGAGTGGCGCGGTGCTGATCTGGCGCGTCACGCTGTTCCTCTATTCCTTCAGCTACGGCGGCATCACCAGCTTCGTCGCGGTGCTACGCCGAGCAGCTCGGCGTCGCCGCGCGCGTTGTACTTCACGGTGTTCTGCCTCGACGATCATCGTCACGCGGCCGTTCATCGGCCGCTACGCCGATCGCGTCGGCCACGCGCGGTTGATCGTGCCGTGCCTGTGCGATGATCGTGCTCGGCGTTGGCCTTGCTGTCGGTGGCCACGACGCCGGACCGGTGTTCGTGGTCTCGGCGTTCTGTTCGGCATCGGCTTCGGCTCGGCGTATCCGATCTTCGTCGCGCACCTGATGCAGCACGTCGACGAGCACCGCCGCGGCGCCACCTTCGGCGCGCTGATCGGCGCCTTCGACACCGGCATCGGCACCGGCTCGATCGCCGTCGGCTGGATCAGCGAGCACTACGGGTTCGGCCGCGCCTTTGGCGTGGCGGCGCGCTGGCGGCGTTGTCGATTCCGTATTACCTGTGGGCACGACGCACCCGGGCCGAACTGAAGGGGTGACGGCAGGCTCCGCCCACGTCCGCTCAGCGGTGGCCCTCCACCGTGCGTAAGCGGCCGCGCCCACTCCGCAGCTCTTGCCTCACATCCTCGCCCGTCCTCACCGCATCGGTGGTTTCGAACACGTCCGAGTATCCCGGAACTGCCTTGCCGATGTCCTGATACAACGCCCTGACGTCGCCAGAGGACGAGGCCGCGGAGCGCGCCACTTCGCAGGCGTGCTGCAGTTCGTGGGCGAGGATGACCACCTGCCAATCGAAAGACAGCGTCGAGGCCAGATCGACGCGAAGGTACCGGGCCCCTCCCAGGCTCGCGACGAAGCGGGTCGTTCCGGCCACTCCGGACGTGAAACCAACGCCGGTGACGACGTGCACGATCACGTCGGACCTGTTCAGCTCCTGGACCAGCTCGCGAAATCGCTGCGACCGGTCCTGCCCGCGCTCGAGGGCGGCGGCTGCGAACGGATCGAGCCCACGGACGTGCGCGTCCTGGGCGTGGGCGGGGCTCACCCCCGGCAGCGCGATGGTGAGCGACACGGCGAGATAGACGACGAGCAGGGACAACGACGGCATGCTGGCCTCCAGCGGGCAGAGGTCGAACGTGAACGCGCACCACGATGGGGCGCTAGACGAACCGCGAGTGGCGAATTGGGGAAACTACTGCTGCGACTGCTGCTGGGAGCAGGCCTGCTGGGAGCAGGAGCAGAGGGCGGGCTGGTGCGAGGCGGGACGTGCGGACAGGACGGTCAGCGGGCCGGTAGCGACCGGCCAATACGGTCGTCGATGATCGGTTGGGTGATCGAACATGTGCTGCTCCTCCCGGCTCAACAGGAACCGGCGTGCCGCCATCCTAGGCCGACCCGGGAGAAGATTCAACGCATGTGGCAAATTCATCGGAGCCGCGCTCAGCGCGCGGCCACCGGCGACGGGTCGTAGGCGAGCACCGGCCGCAGCCACTGCTCGGTCTCGGTCGACGCTGAGCCCTTGCGGCGCGCGTAGTCCTCGACCTGATCCGGCGCCGATGCGCTGGATCGCGAAGTACTTCGACTGCGGATGCGCAGAAGTAGAGGCCGCTGACCGACGCCGCCGGCGTCATCGCGAACGACTCGGTCAGGTCCATGCCGATGCGCGCGCGCGTCGAGCAGGTCGAACAGCCGCGCCTTCTCGCTGTGATCGGGGCAGGCCGGATAGCCGAACGCCGGCCGGATGCCGCGATACTTCTCGTCGATCAGGTCGTCGTTCGACAGCGCGTTCGCCGAAGCCCCAGTCCGTGCGCGCCTGCGCGTGCAGGTACTCCGCGAACGCCTCGGCCAGGCGATCGGCGAGCGCCTTGACGATGATCGCGGAGTAGTCGTCGTGCTGCGGCTTCGAACTTCTTGCACGAGCGCGTCGACGCCGATGCCGGCGGTCACCGCGAACGCGCCGACGTAGTCGGTGACGCCGCTGTCGATCGGCGCGACGAAGTCGGCGAGCGATCGATTCGGCTTGTCGTCGGCGATCACTTCCTGCTGGCGCAGCATCGGGAAGCGCGCCGCCACCTTCGTCGGACGGCCCGGCTTCCGACGCGGTCCACAGCACGATATCGTCGCCGTCGCTGTTCGCCGGCCAGAAGCCGTAGACGCCGCGCGCGCGAATCAGCTTGCCGTCGACGATGCTGCTTCAGCAGCTTCTGCGCGTGCTCGTAGAGATCGCGCGCCGCGGCGCCGATGCGTCGGGTCGTCGAGGATCGCGGGGAAGCGTCCCTTCAGCTCCCACGCCGCGAAGAAGAACTGTCCAGTCGATGTACGGCACGAGCTCCGTCGAGCGCGACGTCCACCTTCTTCAGCCCGGTGAACGACGGCACGGCGCGGCGACGAGAAGTCGAGCTGTCAGCCGATTGGCGCGCGCCTGCGCGATCGACAGCGTCGGCCGATCCGTGCGGCCGGCGTGCTGCTCGCGCAGCTTCGCCTGCGTCGGCGCGATTCGGCGCCGATCGAACGCCGGCTTGCTGGTCCGCGCTCAGCAGGCTCGACGACCACGTCGACGACGCGCGAGGCATCGGGCACGTGCACCGTCGGCTGCGAGTACTCCGGCGCGATCTTCACCGCCGTGTGCTGCGGGCTGGTCGTCGCGCCGCCGATCAGCAGCGGCAGCGTCATGCCGCGGCGCTGCATCTCTGCGGCGACGAACACCATCTCGTCGAGCGACGGCGTGATCAGGCCGCTCAGGCCGACGATGTCGGCCTTGTTGTCGACCGCCGCCTGCAGGATCTTGTCGGCCGACACCATCACGCCGAGATCGATCGACCTCGTAGTTGTTGCAGCCGAGCACGACGCCGACGATGTTCTTGCCGATGTCGTGGACGTCGCCCTTGACGGTGGCCATGACGAGCTTGCCCTGCGCCTTGCGCGCGCCGCCCGGCGGCCTCGAGCGCCTTCTTCTCGGCTTCCATGAACGGCTCGAGGTAGGCGACGGCGCGCTTCATCGCGCGGGCGCTCTTCACCACCTGCGGCAGGAACATCTTGCCGGCGCCGAACAGCTCGCCGACGACCTTCATGCCGTCCATCAGCGGCCCTTCGATGACCAGCAGCGGCCGGCCGTAGCTTGGCGCGCGCTTCTTCGGCGTCCTGCTCGATGAAGTCGACCATGCCGTGCACCAGCGCGTGCGACGAGGCGCGCTTCGACCGTGCCCTCGCGCCACTTCAGATCGGTCTCGCGCTTCGATGCCGGCGCCCTTCACCTGCTCGGCGAACGTCACCATCCGCTCGGTCGCATCCGGCCGGCGGTTGAAGATGATGTCCTCGACGTGCTCGAGCAGATCCTTCGGGATGTCCTCGTAGACGATCAGCTGGCCGGCGTTGACGATGCCCATGTCCATGCCGGCCTTGATGGCGTGGAACAGGAACGCCGAGTGGATCGCCTCGCGCACCACGTCGTTGCCGCGGAACGAGAACGACAGGTTGCTGACGCCGCCGCTGATCTTCACGCCGGGGCAGACCGCCTTGATGATGCCGCGTCGCCTCGATGAAGTACTTGCGCGTAGTCGTTGTGCTCCTCGAGGCCGGTGGCGATCGCCAGGATGTTCGGGTCGAAGATGATGTCGGACGGATCGACGCCGGCCTGCTCGGTCAGCAGCTGGTAGGCGCGCTGGCAGATCTCGACCTTGCGCTCGACGGTGTCGGCCTGGCCCGTCTCGTCGAAGGCCATCACGATCATCGCCGCGCCGTAGCGGCGGACGGTCCGCGCCTTGTGCGAGGAAGTCGGCTTCGCCTTCCTTGAGGCTGATCGAGTTGACGATCGCCTTGCCCTGCACGCACTTCAGGCCGGCCTCGATCACCGACCACTTCGAGCTGTCGATCATCACCGGCACGCGCGCGATCTCGGGCTCGGTGGCGATGTAGTTGAGGAACTCGGTCATGCACGCTTCCGAATCGAGCATGCCTTCGTCCATGTTGACGTCGATGATGTTGGCGCCGCCGCGCACCTGCTCGAGCGCGACCGTCGCCGCGCCGGCCCAGTCGTTCGCCTTGACGAGCCGCTCGAACTTCTTCGAGCCGGTGACGTTGGTGCGCTCGCCGATCATCTGGAAATTGCTGTCGGGCCGGAGGACCAGCGGCTCGAGGCCGGACAGTCGCGTGAAGCGGCTCGGATCGCGCGTCGTGCTCGCGGTGCCTGGAGTGCCTGAGGTGCCGGCGCGGCGCGAGGCCCTCGACGGCGCGCGCGATCGCGCGAATGTGATCGGGCGTCGTGCCGCAGCAGCCGCCGATGATGTTGACGAAGCCGCTCTCGGCGAACTCCTTGACGCAGCGCCGCGGTTTCGTCGGGCTGCTCGTCGTACTGGCCGAACGCGTTCGGCAGGCCGGCGTTGGGATAGCAGCTGACGTAGCCGTGGCGACTGCGCGCGACAGCTCGGCGAGGTAGGGCCGCATCTCGCGCGCGCCGAGCGCGCAGTTGAGGCCGACGCTGAACGGCTTGGCGTGCTCGACCGACAGGTAGAACGCGTCGAGCGTCTGGCCCGACAGCGTGCGGCCGCTGCGATCGGTGAGCGTCGCCGAGATCATCAGCGGCAGGCGCACGCCGTTCTCTTCGAACACCTCGTCGATCGCGACGAGCGCCGCCTTGGCGTTGAGCGTGTCGATCATGCGTTTCGACCAGCAGCAGATCCGAGCCGCCGTCGATCAGGCCGCGCGCCTGGTCCTTGAAGGCGTCGCGCATCTCGTCGAAGGTGATGGCGCGGAACGCCGGGTTGTTGACGTCCGGCGAGATCGACAGCGTCTTGGTGGTCGGGCCGATCGAGCCGGCGACGAAGCGCGGCTGGTCCGGCGTCTTCGCGGTCCACTCGTCGGCGACGCGCGCGCGCGAGCCGCGCCGCTTCGAGGTTCAGCTCGTAGGCGAGCGCCTCGAGGCCGTAGTCGGCCTGCGAGACCGACGTCGCAGCTGAAGGTGTTGGTCTCGATGATGTCGGCGCCGGCGTCGAGATACTCGCGCGTGGATGTCGGCGATCACGTCGGGCCGCGTCAGCACCAGCAGGTCGTTGTTGCCCTTGAGATCCTTGCGGGTGATTCGCTGAAGCGCTCGCCGCGGAAGTCCGCCTCGGTCAGCTTGCGGCGCTGGACCATCGTGCCCATCGCGCCGTCGAGCACGAGGATGCGGTTGGCGAGCAGCGGCGTCGATGATCGCGGTGTCGGCGGTGATCGATGATCGTGTAGCCATTCAGGTTCGTGCTCTTGCCGGCGACGCGGCTTCGTGCCGATGGCGAGCAGCACGGCGAACGGATCGTTCGGTGCGCCGCGCGCCGAGCGCGACGCGGACGTCGGTGAAGCCGGCGCGTGGTCAGCAGCGCCGACAGATGGTCGTCGCTGAAGCCGAGCCAGCGATCGCCGAGCTTGTCGCGCACCCAGCTTCGTCGTGCGGCCGCAGGTCGAGGATCAGCAGGCGGCCGCCGGGCTTGCAGGACGCGCGCCGCTTCGGCGAGCGCGCCGCGCCGGGTCGGCCGCGTGATGCAGCGCCTGCGACAGCAGCGCGACGTCCATCGCTGCCGTCTCGAGCGGCAGCTTTTCGAGCTCGCCCTTCTTCCAGGTGATGTTCGTCAGCCGTGCGGCGCGGCCAGCGCCTTGGCGCGGGCCAGCACGCCGGTCGAGCGATCGACGGCGATCACGTGCTGCGCCCAGCGCGCCGTCTCGACGGTCAGATAGCCTTCGCCGCAGCCGAGATCGGCGACGTCGAGCGGCGGCAGCAGCAGGCCGAGCGCGCGCGACCATGCGGCCCAGCTGCGGCCCGGGCACCAGCTGCCGGCCGTCGCGCGTGTCGGGGCCGGCGTGCTCGAAGTTCTCGCGGCGCAGCCGCAGCACTTCCTGCAGCCGCGATTCGTCCGCCTTGACGAGCGGCGAGTGCGCCGGCGGCGTCGAACTGCGACTGCAGCAGCGGCCAGAGCGGCGCCCTTGCCGTCCTCGCACGGCGGGGAGAGGCGGTAATAAGCTGTAGGCGCCGTCGCGTTCCTCGACGACCAGCTCCGACTCCTTGAGCAGCCCGAGGTGGCGCGAGACGCCCGACTGCGCGAGGCCGAGGATGCCGGTCAGCTCCTTGACGTTGAAGCGGTCCTTGTCGAGCACGCGCAGCAGCCGCAGCCGGGCCTCGTCGCCCAGCAGCCGGTAGAGCGCGGACGCCTCTTTCATATCTATTAATGTAGATTAGTGGATGTGAATAGTGCAACGCGTCGCATTGCGCAGGCCGGGCTGCGCGTCGACCAGCGGATGATCGACGGTCGCACCTCGAGACCACGTGCGCTAGGGGCCGGTCACCGGTCATGCGACCGCAGTCCCGACGTCTTCGCGAGCCTGAACGACCGTCTACTGAAGTAACACGACAGGAGGCATCGCCGGCCGCGCTCAGTGGGCCGGCCGGGGTCTGAAACACCAATGGGAATTCTCGACAAGCTCCGCCCGCAGTCCAAGTCCACGCACCCCGACCCCAACATCCGCATCGAAGCGATTCACGAGCTCGATCCCGCCGATCATCGAGTCGCTGAACGCGTTCGCCAAGGACGATACCGACGCGCGCGTGCGGCGCGTCGCGGTGGCGCGGATCGGCGACGCCGTCGGTGCTCGCCGACATCGTCCGCAACGAGTCCGAAGGCAGCGTGCGCGATCACGCGCTCGGCCAGCTGGTCGAGCAGGCGTCGAAGCACGACGCCGCGCGTGGCGATGACCGCCGTGGCCGCGCTGGCGTCGCTCGGCCGCGAGCGCGAGCTGGCGCAGGTGGCGCAAGGCGGCGGGTCCGGATGACGGTGCGCCGCGCGGCGATCGCCGCGCGTGCGCGACGAGAAGTCGCTCGGCAGCATCGCGCGTCACGCGGCGGAAGCCGGCGCGCGGCTGGTCGCGCTCGAGCGCTTGACCGACGCCGCCGAGATCGAAGGCGTGGCGCTGCGCGGCGAGCACGCCGATGCCGCCGTCGCCGCGATCGATCGCGCTGGCGAATCCGTCGACCGAGACGCTGACCGGCGATCGCCGAGAAGGCGCGCACCAAGGCGGCGCAGAAGAAGGCGCGCGACGCTGTTGAAGGCGAGCGCAGCCGGCGCCCGTGCGCGGCCGAGACCGGTCCGGCCTACAAGGACGCCGATCAGCAGAACGGCGCGCGACCTGGTCGCCGCAGATGACGCGACCTGTCGTCGGCCGCCGATTTCGCCGCAGCTGCGCGAAGCGTACGCCGCCGGCGCGCGTCGCGTGGGTCGAGCTGCTGGCCGACGCCGACATCCAGCCGACCGATCGAGGCCGACTTCGAGAACGCGTCCGAACGTCGTGCGCGAGCGCCTCGCCGCCGACGAAGCGGCGCGCGCCGATGCCGAGCGGCAGCGCCGCGCGCTCGAGCAGGAACAGGCCGATCGCGCGGCGGTGTGCGCGCGGCGTCGAAGGCCTCGAGCGGCGACGACATCACCGATCGGCTCGCCGCAGGCGCGCGCGACGTGGGAAGGCATGCCGGCGATGCCCGAGGCGTGGGCGGCGGAGCTCGATCGCCGCTTCGACGAAGCGTGCCGCGCCGCCGAGAAGCGCTTCGAGCGGCGCCAGCTCGCCAAGCAGTCGGCCGAGCGGCTGCCGACGCTCGTGCCCGAGATCGAGGCGCTCGCGGCGAACCCGTACTACAACGACATCCGCAGCCAGTGGTACGCGCTGCGCAAGCAGTGGCAGGCGATCGCGCGCGACGTCGAGATCGATGCCGAGCTGCGCGCGCGCTACGACGCCGCCGCGCAGAAGCTCGAAGCGCAGGAACAGGTGCACCGCGACGCCAAGGGCCAGCAGCAGGTGGAGAACCTGCAGCGGCTGCAGGCGCTGGTGCAGAAGTTCGAGACGCGCGCCGCCGCCGAGATCCTCACGCTCAAGCAGGCCGATCAGCTGATGAAGGACGTCAAGCTGGCCGTCGGCACGATGGGCCCGCTGCCGACCAAGCAGGATCGCGAAGACCTGATGGTGCGGCTGCAGGCCGTGCGCGACCGCGCTGACGCCGCGCATCCAGGAGCTGCGCGAAGCCGAGGAGTGGAAGCGCTGGGCCAACGTCCAGGTGCAGGAAGAGCTCTGCGCCAAGATGGAAGCGCTCATCCCGCTCGCCGAAACCGATCCGGAAAAAGCCGTCGAACGAAATGCGCACGCTGCAGGAGCGCTGGAAGCCGGTCGCCGCCGCGCCGCGCTCGCAGGCCGAGACGCTGTGGACGCGCTTCAAGACCGCGCAGGAGCAGGTCTACGACAAGTGCAAGGACTTCTTCGCGCAGCAGGCGGCCGAGCGCAGTCGAGAACCTGAAGAAGAAGGAAGCGCTCTGCGTCGCGCGCCGAATCGATGGCCGACTCCACCGACTGGGTGAAGACCGCCGACGCGATGAAGACGCTGCAGGCCGAGTGGAAGGCGATCGGCCCGGTCACGCGCGGCAACGAGAAGGCGGTGTGGGAGCGCTTCCGCGCCGCGTGCGACAAGTTCTTCACGCGCCGCCAGGACGATCTCAAGCAGCGCAAGCAGGACTGGACCGAGAACCTCGAAGCGCAAGGAAGCGCTCGTCGCCGAAGCCAAGCAGCTGTCGCGAATCCACCGAGTGGGAGCAGGCCGCGTCGCGCATCAAGCGGCTGCAGGTCGAGTGGAAGAGCGATCGGTCCGGTGAAGAAGAGCAAGTCGGACGCGATCTGGAAGCGAGTTCCGCGGCGCGTGCGATCTGTTCTTCGAGCGCTTCAAGAATCGCGATCAGGTGGCGCTGCAGGGCAAGATGGTCGATCGCGAAACGCGCGGTCGCCGAGCTCGAAGGCGCTGGTGCCGGCCGCCGATGCCGGCCGACGCGCCGGCGCCGGACGATCTCTACGCCAAGGTGCAGGCCGCGCGCGCCCGCTGGGTGCAGGGGCCGGAGCTGCCGCGCCACACGCTGGCGCCGCTCGCCGATCGCGTCAACGCCGCGCTGTTCGAGCTGGTCACGCGCTGGCCGGACGGCTTCAAGGGCACCGACCTCGATCCGGAGCGACCAAGGGCAAGATGGAGAAGCTCGATCGCCAAGGTCGAGAAGCTGCTGCCGACCGAGAGCGCCGAGCCGGCGAAGAACCTGTCGCCGGCCGAGCTGCTGGCGCGCCAGTGGCGCGAAGCGCTGGCCGCCAACACCATGGGCGCCGGCGCCGCGCGCCAGGCCGAGGACGCGCGGCAGCGCGCCGCCGAGCAGGAAGTGCGCAGCGCGCAGTCGGCGTGGGCGCGCCTCGGTCCGCTCGCGCCCGGACGAGCGCAAGCCGCTGCAGGATCGCTTCGATCGCGCCGTGCCGCAAGTTCTCCGAGATGAAGCGGCGGTCAACGGCGAGAACCTAGGGCTGCAGGGTTCTAGGGTTCTGCAGGTTCTAGGTTCTCAGGTTCTCAGGTTCTGGGTCCTAGAGGTCTTGAACGAGAAAGGGCGCCACGGTAACAACCGCGGCGCCCTTTTTGTCTGTGGCTGTTGACCCGCGCGCTAGTCCGCGTTCGGATCTTCCAGATAGGTGTAGCCCATCAGCGCTTCTTCGTAGAACTTCAGCAGGCGGCCGGCCTGCTGGTCCTGCATCCGGCCGGCGTTGACCGCGGCTTCGACGTCGCGGCGCAGCTTGCCCATCAGCGCTTCCGGGTCGAACTCGACGTACTTCAGCACCTCGCGGACGGTGTCGCCCTTGATGATGTGCTCGACGCGCGCGCCTTCGGTGTGGTCGATCGCCGTTCTCGCCGAGCGAGATGTGCACCGCGTGCGTGTCGCCGAACAGGTTGTGCAGGTCGCCGAGGATCTCCTGGTAGGCGCCGACCAGGAACACGCCGAGGTAGTACGGCTCGCCGTTGAACTTGTGCAACATGATGGTCTTCTTCACGTCGCGGCGATCGATGAACTGATCGAGCTTGCCGTCGGAGTCGCAGGTGATGTCGCTCGAGCACCGCGTGATTGACCGGCCGCTCGTTGAGGCGGTGGATCGGCATCACCGGGAACAGCTGCTTGATCGCCCAGCTGTCCGGGATCGACTGGAACAGCGAGAAGTTGCAGAAGTAGGTGTCCGAGAGCAGCTCTTCGAGCGCCTGCAGATCCTCGGGCACCTCGGCCATGCCCTGGCACAGCTTGTAGATCTTCTCGCAGATCGCGAAGTACAGGTTCTCGGCGTGCGAGCGCTGCTCGAGCGGCAGGTAGCCGCCGCTGAACAGGTTCATCGCCATGTCGAGCGCCTGCTGCGCGTCGTGGTACGTCTCGAGCGCGTTGCGCTGCGTCACGCCGTGGTAGGTCTCGATCAGGTCGACCAGCGGCTGCTCGAAGTCCTCTTTGACCTCGGTCGGGATCTTCTCCTCGCCGAAGTCGAGCGTGCCGAGCACGTTGAAGATCAGCATGCTGTGGTACGCCGAGATGGCGCGGCCGCTCTCCGAGACGATGGTCGGGTGCTTGACGCCCGACTTCGTCGCACACCGTCTGGATGTGGTAGACGACGTCGTTGGCGTATTCCTGCAGCGTGTAGTTCATCGACGACTCGAAGTTCGTCTGTGAACCGTCGTAGTCCACGCCGAGGCCGCCGCCGACGTCCATGAACTCGAGGCCGGCGCCCTGCTTGGCCAGCTCGCAGTAGACCCGCGCCGCTTCGTTCAGCGCGTTCTTGATGATGCGGATGTGCGTGATCTGGCTGCCGAGATGGAAGTGCAGCAGCTTGAGGCAGTCCTCCATGCCGCGCGTCTTCAGCTCCTCGAGGCCGCGCAGGATCTCGGTGACCGTCAGGCCGAACTTCGAGCGGTAGCCGCCCGACGACTGCCAGCGGCCCGAGCCGCGCGCCGCCAGCTTGACGCGCATGCCGATGTTCGGGCGCACGCCGACCTTCTCGGCGTACTCGAGGATCAGCTCGAGCTCGCTGTACTTCTCGACCACCGGGATGATCTGGCGGCCCATCTTCTGCGCCAGCATCGCCATCTCGATGAACTCGAAATCCTTGAAGCCGTTGCAGATGATCGGCGTGTCGTTGGTCGCCATCGCCGACACGGCCAGCAGCTCCGGCTTGCTGCCGGCCTCGAGGCCGAAGCCGTACTGCGCGCCGAAGTTCAGCACTTCCTCGACGACCTGGCGCTGCTGGTTCACCTTGATCGGGTAGACGCAGCGGTACTTGCCCTGGTACTGGTTCTGGTCGATCGCGTTCTGGAAGGCGCCGTGGATCTCGCCGAGCCGGTGCTTCAGGATGTCGGTGAAGCGGATCAGGATCGGCACGCGCGAGACCGCGCAGCTGCAGGCGATCGACCAGGCGCTTCAGATCGACGCCGCGGCTGGGCTCCTTGGTCGGATGAACCTGCAGGTGGCCCTGCTCGGTGACCGAGAAGTAGCCCTGACCCCAGCGCGGGACGTCGTACAGCTCGCTGGCTTCGGTCGTGGTCCACGGGGCTGACCCGGGACTGGATCCGGTCTTCAGGCGTCCGCCTGTGATTGTGCTCATCTTCGATTCACAGAATAGCGGTCAATGCCCAAAACCTAAAGAGCAAATTTCCCCGGCGCTGCCGGTGTTCGTCAGGCGGGCTTCACCGGAATCGCATTGCCGTCGGCATCGATGGCGACCAGGACCACTTCAGCCGCCGTCACCGTGACGCGCTCGCCCTGGTGGCTGGCGCTCCACCGCTCGACTTCCACTTCGACGCCGACCGTCACCGAGGTTCGTCCCACACGCCGGGTCTCGGTGTAGAAGCTGACCAGATCGCCCACGAAAACCGGCGCGTGGAACGCCACTTCCCGCATGGCGACGGTGACGTAACGGTGCGGCGCCACCTTCCGGGCCTCGACCGCCGACGCCAGGTCGATGTGCGACAGGATGACGCCGCCGAAGATGGTTCCGACACCGTTGGTGTCCTTTGGCAGCAGGAGCACCTTGATGGCGGGGATGCGTTCGCTCATGACCGTACTCTACACTGTCGAGTCCCGATGATTGCTGCTTACGCCCCCGCGACGGTCTCCAATGTGGCCTGTGGTTTCGATGTGCTGGGCTTCGCGCTCGATGAGCCGGGCGATGTCGTGATGGCGGCGCCGTCCGATACCCCCGGCGTCACCATCCTCGACGTCGTCGGCGATGGCGGCCGCCTTACCCGCGACCCGCGGAAGAACACCGCCGGCGCGGCGGTGGCGGCGCTGCTCGATCATCTCCAGACGACCCGCGGCGTGGCGCTCACCGTTCACAAGGGCCTGCCGCTCGAGAGCGGCATCGGCTCGAGCGGGGCCAGCGCGGTGGCGGCAGTGGTGGCCGTGAACGAACTGCTGGGGCGGCCGGTGGGCTCCGACGTGCTGCTGGCGTGCGCGATGGCGGGGGAGCTGGCTGGATGCGGCGCCGCGCATCCCGATAACGTCGCACCGTCTTTACTCGGCGGTTTCGTGCTGGCGCGAAGCATTCACCCGCCTGACGTGGTGCAGCTGCCGGTGCCCGACGGGTTGGCCTGTGCGCTGCTGCATCCGCACCTGTCGGTCCACACCGGCACCGCGCGGGCGCTGATGGGCGACACGCTGCAGCTCAAGGACGCCGTGCGGCAGTGGGCCAACCTGGGCGCCCTCGTTGCCGCGCTGTTCACGAGTGACCGGGCGCTCCTCTCGCGGTCACTGGTCGATGTCGTCGCCGAGCCGAAGCGGGCGGGACTGGTGCCCGGTTTCTACGACATCAAGGCCGCGGCCACCGAGGCCGGCGCGCTGGGATGCTCGCTCTCGGGCTCCGGCCCATCGCTCTTTGCGCTCGCCGGTTCGCTGGCGGTGGCTCACGAGGCCGGCGCGGCCATGCAGCGGGCGTTCGCCCGGCATAGCGACGTCGGCAGCGATCTCTTCGTATCGCTGGTCGGGCGTGCGGGCGCGCGCGTGGTGACCGCGTCGTGATCTGCATCAGCACGCGCGGCGTGGCGCCGGCGGTGTCGTTTCGCGAGGCTCTGTTCTCCGGTTTGGCGCCGGACGGGGGCCTCTATGTTCCTCAGGTGCTGCCGGTCCTCGACCCTGCGGTCTGGACCGCCGCGCGGGGGGCGGCGATGGCCGAGATCGGCACCGCGATGCTGGGCCCGCTCATCGGCGACGAGATTCCGGTCGGTGAACTGCAAGGCACTGCTAGCCGAGGCGTTCGACTTTCCGGTGCCCATCGTCCGCCTGCACGACCGCCTGTCGGTGGTCGAGCTGTTCCACGGGCCGACCTTTGCCTTCAAGGACGTCGGCGCCCGCGTGCTCGCGCGGCTGATGTCGCACTTCCACGATGACGGACAGCCGCCGCTCACGGTGCTGGTGGCCACGTCAGGCGATACCGGCGGGGCAGTTGCCCAGGCGTTTCACGGCGTGCCGCGGACCCGGGTAGTCGTGCTGTATCCGCACGGCCAGGTCAGCGCGGTGCAGGAAGCTCAGTTCACTACGCTCGGCGGCAACGTCACCGCGGTCGCGGTCGCCGGTACGTTCGACGACTGCCAGCGCCTGGCCAAGCAGGCCTTTGGCGACGCGGCACTTCGGGCGCGCGCCCATCTCACCTCGGCCAACTCCATCAGCCTGGGCCGGCTCCTGCCGCAGATGGTCTACTACGGGTTTGCCGCAACGCATGCGGATCCCGGTTCTTCGCTCGTCATCTGCGTGCCGAGCGGGAACTTCGGCAATCTGGCGGCCGGCATCATGGCGATGCGGATGGGTGCGCCGATCGACCTGTTTCACGCCGCCACGAACGTCAACGACACGGTGCCGCGCTATCTGCGCTCCGGGCTGGTCGAGCCGCGGCCGTCGGTGCCGACGCTGGCCAACGCCATGGACGTCGGTGATCCGAGCAACCTCGAGCGCATCCGCTGGATGTTCGGCGGGGATGTGCGAGGCGCTGCGTCCCGTGATCACCGCCAGCGTCCACACCGACGATGACGTGCGACGGGCGCTTCGTGAACTGGATGCCCGCTATGGTTACGTCGCGGATCCCCACACGGCCATCGCCTATCTCGGCGCGACCGAGGTCCTTACGCGCAATGCCGATGTGCACGTCGCAGTGCCTGGCCACCGCACATCCCGCAAAATTTGGCGACATCGTGGAGCCGATCGTCGGCCGCACAGTGCCGGTACCCGCACCGCTCGCGGCCGCCATGCGCCGAACTCGCCTCGTCGAGCACATCGCCCCCGACCTCGCCCAGCTGGCGCCGCTGCTGTGACGGCTTCACTCGAGCGATTGGACGGGCAGTCGTTCACCGCAGCCACGCCCGGACCAGGGTGGCGTCCCCTTCGTTCGGCGCCGGGGTGAGCCCCAGAATCTCGCACATCAGGGCGTAGACATGGATGTTCTCGAACGCCGGCACGCGGAGGCCGCTCCGCAGCCGCGGCCCCGCCGCCACGAATAGTCCCTGCATCGACCGGACCGCGGGGTCGAACCCATGCGCCCCTCCCCAGGGACGCTGCGGGTCTCGACTGGCCAGCCGCTCGCGCGTCGTCACCGTCCAGCCTTCGTCCGCCAGGCCAACGATGGCCGGCACGCGCGGATGCCCGGCCAACCCATACTTCGACGGCAGATCGGCCGAACGGACGACTTGAAGGTGGGGATGTCTTCCTCGCGAGTGCTGTGTAGAGCCGACCAGCGTCGCCGTCGTTCGGGTTCAGCGTGATCATCGATCCGATGTCGACGACCTCCACCGTTGACAGGTCCACGAGGTCGTCCAGCACGATGACGCGCTCGCTCGAGAGTTGAGCCATGCCGTGATCGCTCACCACGACCCAGTGCACCCGTGCCTGCAACCCCAGCGTTTCCACGCCGGCCAGCAGGCGCGCCAGCTCGTGGTCCACCCTCGCCGCCGCGGCACGGACGGCGGTCGAGCCCGGGCCGGAATCGTGGCCAGCCGTATCGAGGTCACTGTAATAAACGGTCAACACACTCGGCCGCTCGGCCTCGGGCAGGCGCAACCACTCCAGCACCTGGTCCGTGCGCCGCGCGGGCGAGAGCGCGTGCTCGAACTGCCGCCAGTAAGTGGGGAAGTGCCCGCCGATCGCCACATCCGACCCCGGCCAGAACATCGTTGCGCTCTTCAGCCCCTGCCGCGTGGAGGTGTGCCAGATCGGTTCGCCGGCCCACCAGGCAGGATTGCTGGTCACCGCGGTGTCCGACAGCGAGAAACGGCCTGGCAGCCCCGGATCCAGCATCGTGTTCGAGACGATGCCGTGGCGCGCCGGTCGAAGCCCGGTGACGAGCGTGTAGTGATTGGGGAACGTCAGGCTTGGAAAGACCGGTATGAGACCGTCGGCGCGCACGCCTCGTGACGCCATGGCGGACAACGCTGGCGCCTCCAGTGTGTCGAGGTAATCCCAGCGCCACCCGTCGAACGCCACGAGGATGAGGATCGGTTTGCTCGCGGGCACGGGCGCCGGCCCCTGACACGCCGCCATCGTCAGGCACACGACGACCAGGCAGCCGCGTAGCATCCGCACGAGCGAACTGTAACAAAACGTGATGAACACCTGCTTACAGGTGGGCGGCTCCAGACGTTTCGCCGAGGAATTCTTTCATCGCCGCCAGGCTCAGCTGTAGTAGGCTGTGCGGCGATGTTGATGCAACCCACACCGCAGCCGTCAATAGAGGCATGGGCATTGGCACGTCCGTGTCCCCTTTGTGGAGCCGCCGGAGCTGTGCCGGTGGTGGTTCAAACCATCCGCGATACGGTGCTCATCGACGTGACACTGCGATGCCGCACCTGCGCGCACGAGTGGTGGACGGGACCATGCACGTCGACTCCGCCTGACGAATGGTCGTAGCCGCCGGGCCGCGGGTCCGCAGGAATCGATAGCGTCGTATGAGAGGCCGTCGGATAGCTTCCGTTCGGCCACGACCAGGCACTTTTCCGCGCAAAGCCGAAGTCGTGCTCGTAACAAAACGCTATGATTTTGGAATGTCGTCTCCTGCGGTCCGAGCCCCCTCCAGCGTGCGCGAACGCGCGGACATTGCCAGTTCCTACACCTGGGACCTGTCCTCCATCTTTTCATCCTGGGAGGCCTGGGAAACGGCGTATCGGGACCTCGAGCAGGCCATTGAACGCTATCGATCGCACGAAGGCCGGCTCGCCGAGAGCGGACCGCGGTTGCTGCAGGCCTACCAGGACGCGGATGTCCTCGGGCAGCTCGCGTATCGCGTGTGGTACTTCGCGGCACTGCACTACGACGAGGACCAGCGCGACAACGCGGTGGCCGCCCGCCGGCAGCGGGTGCAGATTCTCATCGCGCGGTGGCGTCAGGCCACCTCGTGGTTCAGCCCCGAGTTGCTCCAGATTCCCATTGCGACAATCCGCGAGTGGATGGCCGCGTCGCCGGAGCTGGCGGTCTACCGCTTCACGATCGAGGACCTGTTCCGCCAGCAGGCGCACGTGCTGGACGCCGTCGGCGAGCAGCTGATGTCGTTGTCGGGCCGGCTCGCCTCGACACCCGCGGATACCTATTCCGCCCTGTCCACGGCAGACGCCCGGTTCCCGACCATCACGCTCTCCACCGGTGAATCCGTCCAGGTGAGCTACGGGCAGTACCGGCGGTTGCTGGCCACCTGCCGTCAGCAAGCCGATCGCCGCGCGGCCTACGAAGCGCTGTACGACATCTATGGCGCGTCCCTCAACACCTACGCCACGCTCTACAACGGCGTGATGCAGCGCGAGTGGTTCGAGGCGCGGGCGCGCGGCTACGCCACCACGCTCGACGCCGCGTTGTTCGGAAACGACATCCCGACCAGCGTCGTCGAGAACCTGATCAGCGAAGCCAAGGCCGGCGTCGCGCCGTTCCGGCGGTATCACGCGCTGCGGAAGCGCGTGCTCGGCCTCACCGAGTACCACGTGTTCGACGCGTTCGTGCCGCTCAACGATCACGACGAGCAGTACAACTACGACGACGTGCAGGACTGGATCGTCGAGGCCATGGCTCCCCTTGGAGCGGCTTACCAGTCCCGCGTGCGCCAGGCGTTTGCCGGCCGATGGATTGATGTCTACGAGAACCATGGCAAACGCAGCGGCGCCTACTCGGCGCCGGTGTACGGGGCTCACCCGTACATGCTGATGAACTACAACGACACGCTGGACGCGATGTTCACCCTCGCGCACGAGCTCGGGCATTCGATGCACACGCTGCTGTCGCACGAGACGCAGCCGTTCATCTACGCCGAATACACCATCTTCGTGGCCGAGGTGCCGTCCACGCTGGCCGAGGCGCTGCTGCTGGACTACATGCTCGAGCGGGCGAAGACGCGCGACGAGCGCGTGGTGCTGCTCCAGCACGCCATCGACGGCATCGTCGGGACGTTCTACAACCAGGTGCTGTTCGCGGACTTCGAGCTGCAGGCGCACCGGCTGGTCGAGAGCGACCAGCCCGTCACCGCCGACGCGCTCAACGTGTTGTATGCGACGCTCCTCGAGGAGTACTGGGGGGACGTGTTGAGCGAGGACGCGCGAGCGAAGACCACCTGGGCGCGCATACCGCACATCTTCCAGTCGCCCTATTACGTCTACCAGTACGCCACGTGCTTCGCGTCCACGGCGGAGTTGATGGAAGGCATCCGGAGCGGCAATCAGGAGGAGCGGCGCGCGGCGGTAGACCGCTATCTCGGGATGCTCAAGGCGGGCGGCAGTGATCACCCGATGCGTCTGCTGAAGGGTGCGGGGGTGGATCTCAGCAAGCCCTCCACAGTGCGCGCGGTCGTGCAACAGCTGGACGGGCTCGTCAGCCGGCTGGAAGCAGAGCTCGCCAACTGACACACGCGATCAGGGCCGGCACTCCTCGCCGGTCCATCGCGGTTCGCTGCTGACGATCCGGTCGGTGGTCCGATCACGCACGGCCGGAGTCCACTGCTGCGCCTGCCAGACACGCCGCGAGAACGTCGTCGCCTCGGCGCGGACCTCCACCTCGTAGTCATGACCAGCCTCGAGCGCGAATGTCACCGCAGCCACCCCTGGTGACTGCGCGGAAGTCGCGGCTCCTCCCGAACGCGGCTCGTTCCGCATCGTGAACGCCATCGTGTGGTCCCCTGTGGCCAGGATCCACGCCCGCTTGTCACCAGTCGGTTTGCCATCGAGACAGATCGGCGTCAGGTGCGACTGGGTGACCTTGACCTTCGCGCTGGGCGCCGACTGCGCCACCGCGTCAGGCGCGGTGCTCGCGACGAGCATGGTCACAACTACGACGAGGCTGTATCCGTTCATGAGTGACTCCTTGACGCAAGTGAGCTGAGGGGTCAGTCGCAGCGCAACGCGTTGAGCGGATCGACGCGCATCGCGCGGCGGGCGGGCACCAGCGCCGCCAGGGTGGCAATCGCGACCAGCAGCACCGACACGGCGGCGAAGGTGATCGGGTCCAGCGCCTGCACGCCGAACAATTGACTGGCCATCAGCGGTGTCAGCGCCGTCGCCACCGCTACGCCCACCGTGACGCCGATCGCGGCGAGGGTCGCGGCGTGCCGGACGATCATGCCGAGGACCGTTGACGGCTGCGCCCCGAGCGCGAGCCGCACCCCGAGCTCCTGGGTCCGCTCCGATACCACCAGGGCCATGACGCCGTAGACGCCGACCGCGGCGAGGACCAGCGCCAGGATTCCAAATGCGCCGATCAGCATCAGCAGGAAGCGCCGTTCCGCCACCGACTCCGCGCGAATCTGCTGCATCGTTCTGATGTCGTAGATGGCGAGCGTGGTGTCGAAGTCCTTGGCCTCCGCGCGCACGCGTTCGGCCACCGCGGCGGGATCACCGTCGGTCCGCAGCGCGATGAACGGCGCGACCGGCGGGTTCTGGATGTAGTTCACGTACATCTCGGGACTGGGCGGCGCCTCGAGTCCGGAGTGCCGGATGTCGCCGATGACGCCGACCACCGTGCTCCACGGGCCCGACGGGTTGGGGCCAGTGCGAATGTGCTGGCCGATGGGATCGTCAGTGCCGAACACCCGCCGCGCCATCGCCTCGTTGACAATGACGGTTGGTGCGCTATTCGGACCGTCCTCCGCCGTGAAGCCGCGGCCCCGGCGGATCGGAATGCCCATCGCCGTGAAGTAGTTGTGCATCGCACGACGGAACTCCACTTCGGGCAGGTCGGAGATCGGTACATCCTTGCCCTGGACCTGCACGCTGGTGGTGACGCTCGTGCTCCCGAGCGGGATTCGCGTGGTGCCGCCGACGGCCGCCACCCCGGGGATGCGTTCCAGCCGTTCGAACCACTCGGCGTAATAGGCGCGCCGCGCGTCTGGCGTGGTGAGCCGGTAGGGGATGCTCATTTGGAGAGTGAGCAGATGATCGGCGCGGAATCCCGGGTCGAGCGTCATCACGGTCGCGAAGCTGCGAAGGAGCAGGCCCGCACCCACGCTCAAGACCACCGCGAGAGCCAGCTCGGTGACGACCAGCGCGGCGCGCATGCGGTGCCGCGTGCGCGAACCGACCGAGCCGCGACTGGACTCCTGCAGCGCTGGCCGCAGGTCGGCGCGTGTCGCGAACAGCGCGGGCACGATTCCCACCAGCGTGCCGGTGCCGAGCGCCACGCCGAGGGTCACGAGCAGCACCGTCGTGTCCGGCGCCACTTCCTGCACGCGAGGCAGGTTTGCCGGGGCCAGGGCAATCAATGCCTGCACGCCCCAGCGCACCACTAGCAGGCCAAGCAGGCCTCCCGTCAAGGCGAGCATCAGACTTTCGGTGAGCGCCTGCTGCATCAACCGCGCGCGAGTCGCCCCGAGCGTCGCCCGCACCGCCAATTCTTTCTGCCGGCTCACGCCGCGCGCGAGCACGAGGTTGGCGACGTTGACGCAGGCCATCAGCAGGATGAGGGCCACGCCCCCCGTCAGCACCAGCAGCGCCGGGCGGATGTTGCCCACCACCTGTTCGTGCAGCGAGTTGACCGTGGTCGTCCACCCCTTGTTGCTGTCGGGATAGGCCTGTTCCAGCCGCGATGCCGCTGCAGACAACCCGGCTCGCGCCTGTTCAACGCTGACGCCCGGCTGCAGTCGTCCCACCGCGCCGAGATAGTGCACGTTGCGAATGAAACGGCCCGACGGGTCGACCATTCGCGGCCCCGTCATCATCATCGTCGTCCACGCGTCCACGTCCATCGTGCGCGTGAAGCCGGTGGGCCCGACCATGCCCTTATACGGGAACACGAACTCGGGGGGCATGACGCCGACGATCGTCGCGGGCTGGCCATCCGCAGTCACCTGGCGGCCGACGACGGAGGGGTCGCCGCCGAAGCGCCGCTGCCAGTAGCCGTGGCTGATCACCGCGATGCCCGCGCCGTCGCCAGGCTGAATCGCCCGGCCCAGCATCGCCGTTCGCCCGAGCAGCTGGAACAGGCCAGGGCTCACAAAGGATGTCACCGCAATCTCTGGCGGGCCGTCGAGGACGATCTGGGTGTTCGTAACGAAGGAGAAGTAGCCTTCGAGGGTCGCGAACGACCGCGCTTCGTCTCGCAGGTCAACGAAGTTCGCAGGCGAGATCGGATTCTCCGGCTTGTTCTCCGCGGTGTTGTGACTCCAGACGGTGACGAGCTGGCCGGGGTCCTGGTAGGGCAGCGGCTTCAGCAGCACACCCTGAACGACGGTGAAGATGGCGCTGTTGGCGCCGATGCCCAGAGCGAGTGCGCTGATCGCCAGGAATGTATATAGGGGAGCCTGCACGGCCTGCCGAATCGTGTAGCGGATGTCGGAGCGGATGCTGTCCCAGATCATCGCGTGTCTCCCGGACGGCTCGTAGAGATGTGGTTGGTGATTCGGCCAGAACGACCACCGGGCGACCGCGGCGCCGCGCTCGGTGAGACCGTCCTTGATCAGCGCGCCGATGGTGGCGGCGAGGCGTGCGCCAGTGTCGGCGCGGCGCCGGAAGTCGTCGCGCATCTCGTCGCCGAAGCGCCGGCGGAACGCGCGCGGATAGGCGAGGAGAGCCAGCCCGAAGAGCCGTTCCGCCAGCCGGCGCCCGAACGTCATGCCGCACCTTCCTGCAGCAAGCGGCGCGACCGCGCGGACACCAGTTGGCTTTCGAGCCTGGCGATCTCGGCCCTGGCCACTGCGACACCGCGCGGCGTGATGCCGTAGTAACGTCGTCGTTCGTCGTCGTGGCCTGGCCCTGCGGGGGCACTCAGCTCTTCGATCAAGTCCTGTTCGAGAAGCCGGGCCAGCGCGCGGTAGAGCGTACCCGCATGGAGCGTGACGGCGCCCCGCGAGCGGGCCTCGACCTCCTGCAGGATGCTGTAGCCATGGCGGCTTTGATCGGCCAGCGCCAGCAGGACCTCGAAGGCCACTGGCGTCAGTGGGAGAAATGACTCGGCGCGGAATCGGTCCATAGGTGCTCTGTGTATATACGCTCAAAGCACATAGATGTTCGCAGTTGAAGAAAGGTTGGAAGGGTCGTATAATCTCATTCATCCGGATATACGGATGAATGTGTCCACTCCAATTCTCGACCACATGGCCGCGCTGGCCGACCCGATCCGGCTGCCGGATGCTGCTGCCGCTCGAACGGCACGAGCTGACCGTCAACGAGCTCTGCTCGGTGCTGCAGCTGCCGCAGTCGACGGTCAGCCGCCATCTGAAGACGCTGGCCGATGACGGGTGGGTGGTCTCGCGGCGCGATGGCACGAGCCGGTTCTACGGCATGGCGCTCGAGGGCCTCGACCCGGGCGCGCAGCGGCTGTGGCCGCTGATTCGCGAGCAGATGGCCGGCACCAACGGCGCCGAGCAGGACGAACGCCGGCTGCAAGAGCGTGCTGCGGCGAGCGGCGCGTCGAAGTCCGAAGAGTTCTTCGCGTCGGCGTCGGGGCAGTGGGATCGCCTGCGCGTCGGAGCTGTTCGGTGATCGCGTTCACCTGCACGCGCTGCTGTCGCTGCTCGATCCGAGCGCTGGTGGTTGGCGATCTGGGGTGCGGCACGGGACAGGTGAGCGAGTCGCTGGCGCCGCACGTCGCGCGGTGATTGCCGTCGACGGCTCGACCGACATGGTGCAGGCGGCGCGCAAGCGACTGCAAGGGCCAGGGCAACAGGTTGACGTGCGGCGCGGCGACATGGAGGCGCTGCCGATCGACGACGCGCGAGCTCGACGTCGGCGATGGTCGCGCTGGTGCTGCATCACGTGCCGGAGCCGGCGCGCGCGTGGCCGAGGTGCACGCGTGCTCAAGCCCGGCGGGCGCCTGCTGATCGTCGACATGCTGCCGCACGATCGCGTCGAGTATCAGCAGCAGATGGGCCACGTGTGGCTTGGATTCTCAGAGAAGACGATGCGCCGGTATCTGGAGGCGGCCGGCTTCACCGCCGTGCGGATGCAGATGCTTCCAGCGGATCCCGAAGCGCAAGGCCCCGCGCTGTTCGTGGCGACGGGGCGGAAGAGCAGCAGTTAGTTCACAGTTCAACAGGCGAAGTTCGATCGTTCACAAGGAGAGATGACGATGGCCACTGCAGTAAACGAAATGCACGCGTTCGACGCGGCCAGCAAGGCGGGTCGCGAACCCTTCAAGGTCAAGGACCTCAGCCTGGCCGAGTTCGGCCGCAACGAGATTCGCCTCGCCGAGCACGAGATGCCCGGCCTGATGGCGCTGCGCACGCACTACGCGGGCAGAAGCCGCTGGCCGGCGCGAAGATCATGGGCTCGCTGCACATGACCGTGCAGACCGCGGTGCTGATCGAGACGCTGACCGCGCTCGGCGCCGACGTGCGCTGGGTCAGCTGCAACATCTTCTCGACGCAGGACAGCGCCGCCGCGGCGGTTGCCGTCGGCCGTCCCGAAACCGGCGGCACCGTCGCAGAACCCGCGCGGCACGCCGGTGTTCGCGTGGAAGGGCGAGACGCTCGCCGAATACTGGTGGTGCACGGTCGAAGCCCTGCGTGTGGCCCGACGGCAGCGGCCCGACGATGATCCTCGATGACGGCGGCGACGCGACGCTGTTCGTGCACAAGGCGCTCGAGTTCGAGAAGGCCGGCGCGGTGCCGGCGTTCAACGCCGACAAGGATCCCGAAGAGTGGGGCGTCATCCTCGAGACGCTCGCGCAAGGAACTGAAGGCGCGTCCCGGTGTGTGGTCGAAGATCGCCATGGGCATCAAGGGCGTCAGCGAAGAGACGACCACCGGTGTGCACCGCCTCTACGAGATGACCGCCGCGAACACGCTGCTGTTCCCGGCGATCAACGTCAACGACTCGGCGACCAAGAGCAAGTTCGACAACCTCTATGGCTGCCGCCACTCGCTGATCGACGGCCTGAACCGCGCCAGCGACGTGATGCTGTCGGCGAAGGTCGCCGTGGTGTTCGGCTACGGCGACGTCGGCAAGGGCTGCGCCCAGGCGCTCAAGGGCCAGGGCTGCCGCGTGATCGTCACCGAGATCGATCCGATCTGCGCGCTGCAGGCGGCGATGGAAGGCTACCAGGTGACGACGGTCGAGGACGTGATCGAGACCGCCGACATCTTCATCACCGCGACCGGCAACAAGAACATCATCACCGTCGAGCATGATGAAGCGCATGAAGGACAAGGCGATCATCGGCAACATCGGCCACTTCGACAACGAGATCGACATGGCCGGCCTCGCCAAGAGCGGCGCCAAGCGCGTGCAGATCAAGCCGCAGTACGACGAGTGGGTGTTCCCGGCGGAAGGCAAGCGCCCCGAGCACAGCATCCTGGTGCTGGCGGAAGGCCGCCTGCTGAACCTCGGTTGCGCGACCGGTCACCCGTCGCTTCGTGATGTCGTCGTCGTTCACCAACCAGGTGCTGGCGCAGCTCGACCTGCACATGAGCGCGAACGGCCAGCCGACGCTGTCGGGCACCAACTACGACGCCAACCGCGTCTACATCCTGCCGAAGAAGCTGGATGAAGAAGTGGCGCGACTGCACCTCGGCAAGCTCGGCGTGAAGCTGACGACGCTGAGCAAGGACCAGGCCGACTACATCGGCGTGGCGGTCGAAGGGCCCTACAAGTCGGCGCACTACCGCTACTGATCGCGGCGGGAGTCGGGATTCGACGTCGACGCGAAAGTCGGGAGTCGGGAGGGAAGCCCCTGCCGACTCCCGCCCTCGCGGACCGCGACTGTTATGGCCGGTATAATCGCAGCACTCGGGCCATGCCAGTAACGCTGAAGCCTCGCCGGATCGTGTTGGTGTTCGCCGCGATAGTGACATTCCTCACCATCGCGAACGTCGCCGTGCTCTGGATCAAGTTCCAGTGGCAGCACGACTACCTCCTCGGCCTGACGCCCCTTTTCGACTTCAACCGCGAGGGCAATCTCCCTGCGTTTTATTCCGCCTGCGCCCTGCTCTTCGCAGCCGTCTTGCTGTTTGTCATCGCCGGCCATGCGTGGCAGCGTCACGATCCCTGGCGCCGCCATTGGATGTGGCTCGGCATCATCTTCGTGTTCCTCGCGGTGGACGAAGCGGCCGAACTGCACGGGCTCCTGAGCCTTCCGATCCGCAGACTGACTCACGCATCGAATGCGCTGCTCTTTGCCTGGGTGGTTCCGTACGCCGTCCTGACGCTGCTGTTCGTGGTCACGTACCTGCGCTTCTTCTGGGCCCTGCCGGGGCGCCTGCGGACCTGGCTCGGTGTGGCCGGGGTGATCTATGTCACCGGAGCGCTGGGATTCGAGATGCTGGCCGGCGCCATCGTGTCCTCGCACGGCGGGATCGAAGGAGGCGGCCTGGAGGTCTGGCAGCATGCGGTGTCCTATACAGTCGAAGAACTGTTGGAGATGACTGGCGTCGTGATCGCCATTCACGGGCTGCTCCAGCACATCGCGGCCGAGCGCATGACCATCGCCCTGCGCGTTTCGAACGATTGAGGGCCTTGGGAGGTCCGGAACCGGTACGGGTCCAGGCGATGCAAGACAGTCAAGGCGATCGAATCGAGATCGTCAGGAGCCATCGCGCGCTCGAAGCGCTGGCGCCGGAGTGGGATCGCGTGGCAGGAGCGATGGAACTGCCGATGCTGAGTCACGCCTGGGTCTTGGCCTGCGCCAGAACCCTGTACTCCGAAGACGAGCTATACGTCATCACCGTGCGGCAGCAAGGCGTCGTGACTGGCATCGCACCGCTCGTGATCCGAAGCCAGGCGGGAATCACCCGCCTTGAGCTGATCGGCGTGTCGCCGCTCTACGAGCCATCGGGGCTCGTCTACGAGAGCGACGCCGCGCTGGACGCGTTGCTGCGCGGGATGCTGAACACCCGGCGGCCCGTCTTGCTCTCGAGGATGCCGGCTCGCGCTCCGGTCGCGTCCCGATGGCGATCGGTCGCGGGCGCCCGCGGAGTAGTGCTGTCGACACGGGTCGCGGGAACCCTGGCGGTGCCCATCGAATCGGCGTGGAGTGGCTACCTCGCGCAACTCCCGGCACGCCGGCGGCAGGATCTCAGACGGGCGAGACGGCACGCCGAGGAACTCGGCACGGTCGGGGTTCGGATTCACAGCGCTCGGCCGGACGAGGTCGAGGCCCTGTTCGACGAGTTCGTGAGAATCGAGGCCGCCGGCTGGAAGGCCCGCAATGGGTCGAGCCTCAGCCAGCGCCACGAACTGCGGGCGTTCTTCCTGGAGTACGCCAGGCTGGCATCCGCGTCAGGTGTGGTCCGATTCAGCTTCCTTGACGTGGGTGGGACACCGGTCGCGGCCCAGCTCTCGGTTGAGGTTGCCGAGCGGCTCTGGGTGCTGAAGATTGGCTACGACGAGTCCTGGAGCCGATGCTCACCTGGGTGGCAGCTGCTAGCCGAGACGATGCGGTATGCGTTCGACAACCGATTGAAGTCGTACGAGTTGCTCGGGAGCGACGAGCCCTGGCTGCATGGCTGGAAGACCGAGGCGAGGGCACTCGACACCGTCGCATGGTATCCGGCCTCGTTCTCCGGGATGTACGGCCTCGCGGCCGATTTTGCCGAAAGGTTGCGGGCGCGCGCAGCCTCCTCCTGGCAGGTTCGGACGCGCGGGGCAGCCGGAGCTGGCGGACTGGCTCACGGCCGCCACGACACCGCCCGTCCAGTTGACACGGAGGCGCACTAGCGGCCCAACCGGCGCACGAGCGCCCCAGCGGCGCGGATCCACATGTCGCTCGCGCTGGCCCGCAGCCGGTGTGGATTCACCACGGTCAACTGGGTGTTGGTCAGTTCCTCGGTGGCGAACAGCGACTTGGTAAGGTTGGCCCCGACCATCAGGTCGATGACCGCTGGCCCCGTGTGCCGATGCCTCGCGCTCGATCAATCCGGCGAGCACAACGCTACCCGGGTGGTAACGCTCGGCTGATGGGTCGATGGCGTTGAGGTAGGCGAACGTCGTGCCTGCATGGTGCAGCGCGATCACATAGGCCGCCGTGCGATCCCCCAGGCGCAGCCAGTGGGCGCGCAGCTGGCCGTGCGACGTGGCGCAATCCATCAGGCTCCAGAACACCCGTTGCGCACTGGGGTCCTCGAACGGCGAACTGCGCGCTCGCCCGGTGGCTCGAACCTGCTGTTGCCGCGCGCGGTGCAAGGCCTCGACCTCGCCACGTCGCTCGGCCGGGACGTTCGCGGTCACTTCGTGAACCACGCTCAGGCCGTCCTCGGCAGCACGTGTCCGACCCCGCTCGACCATGCGTATCAATCGCTTGCTTCTGCCGGACCAGTACTCGGCCCAGCCGCCCTCGAGGAGTGCCCGAGGCGTCGTCAGCCGGTCCGACGTGGCGCGCAGCGCTGCGAATCGTGCGCGCAGCACGGCATGACTGGGGCACGAATCCCTGACCAAGCGCAGATCGAGCAGGTCCCACGGCTCGTTCTCGATGGCGTCCGCCATCGCGGCCATGATCTCGGCTCGCTCGTCTGGCCGTGGTGTGGCGAACAGAAACGCCGGCATCCAGTTGTCCAGCTCGTCCCATGTGCCGCCGATGAAGCCGAGGACACGCCGGCGTGCGTGTGCCCAGTCCTCCGTCCGGAGCACGAGCGGGGCCAGGCCAACGAGTTGGTCCTGGTGCTCGGCGATGAGGAAGCACAGCGACCCTCCCAGGCGGGCGTAGTAGTAGGGCCACGCCAGCTCGAGCCACTCCCGCTGGTAGAAGAGCCCGGCGTCGCCGGCTGCCAGCACCATCTCGTCGTAGCGAGGGCCGATCGCCCGCAACTCGTCGATCGACCTCACCCAGCGTGTGCCGACCGTCACGGTCTGCGATGCCGGGGCAGCGTCCGGCCGCGCACGGCATCCTCCAGGAGCCACAGCAATACCCGGGGGTGCGTGCGCGCGTTCGCGATCGCATAGGGAAGCCACGCGTGTCCGTAGGGAATGTAGACACGCACCGGAGCGTTCAACTGCCGCGCCACGTTCCTCGCCGCGCGCATTGGCAACCCGAAGAGCAGCTCGAGTTCCGCCGGTGTGCCGCTGGCCGAAAGCCGGACGAGCGCCTCGCGGGCCAACTCGGGGTCGTGGGTGGCAACCGCCACGTGTGCGGCCCGGCCGGCGAGTCGATCGATGAGTGCCATGAACGCGCGACGCGGTTCGACCGAGTGCTGCGGGTCGTCCCACTGGCCTTTCACCACCCGAACGCGAAACCGATGCGCCACGGCGCGTTCGACGTCGTCCAGGCTGCGGCCGAAGCGGGCTGGCAACGTGCAGCCGAGGGGTGCGCCAATGGGTACGATGCGCTCGATCAGGTCCAACGTCCGAGGCTGATGCTCGAGGGCCAACGAGTCGAAATGGAGGCCGATTCGGCGGTCCAGGCAGCGTCTGGCCAGGCTGCCGACGAGCGTTTCCGACAGGGAGAGGGCAGGAGCCTTGACCGAGAGGTAGGTGGGAATTCCCGCGTCGGCGGCGCCATCGATTGCCGCCAAATACGCCGCGCAGACCCCCGAAGGCTCGTCGCCGACGTCGTTCCAGTAGGCGAGAGTCGTGCTCGCCCCCTCCTCGTCGAGGGTCCGGGCCAGCTCGATCGCATCGGCCAGGTGCGGTCCCGCCACGTACGCAGTGGCCGCCCGATCCGTCAGCGTGCGCAGGAACGTTTTCAAGGGGTTCACTTCGGTACGACCGGACGGGAAAGGCTCGGCGGATTATACCGAGCGCGGCGCGGATCCGACAACGATGACCGCCTGCAAGCAATCCGCTACTATCAGCGCTGGCCCTCGACGCGATTGCTGCAGGGCACCAGGAATTCAGATCAGCCCGCGTAACCGATACCACCACATTCCGACGTGCTCGTGCATGGCCAGGTCCGACGCCTGCAAGTGAAACGGCGTCGGCTGCCATTGGGCCTGCGCGATATTGCGCGGCAGCTTGTGATCGGTTGGCGCAGGCAGCGGCCGCGTGCCAGCTGATGAAAAAACCGCCATCGCTCGCGGCAGGTGGCAGGCCGACGTCACCAGGTAGAACGGCGCGTCGCCTAGCAGGCGGACGACGTTTGCCGCGCTCGCGCCCGTGTTGACGGCGTGACTGTCCAACTCGACGCGGGTCGCCGGGACCCCCAGGGCCACGATCAGTTCGCCCATGATGTCGGTCGTGGGCGAGGCGCCCGTGACGATGACGCGGCAATCGTCGCACCGTTTCCACAGCAATGCGCCCTCAACGACGCGATAGAGCGAGGAATCGTTGGCCCGATCGCCCAGTGACATGTTGGGATCGTTGGCTGCATATGCCGCGAGGATGACGATGGCATGAACCGGCGCGAGCTGGTCGGGCGCGCGCGGGTAGGCGTACTCCAGCGAACTGGTGAGCCACGTGGCCGTCTTGCCGGACGAGAAGACCACCAGCATGGTGCCGGCGGCGGCCAGCGTGACCACCGCCGCCCTTCGGGTCCGGGCGGACACCGACAGCGCCACCCCGATGATGGTCAGCACGAAACAGACGTTCGAGGGAAGGACGAGCGCCGTCAGGATGTCAATCATCGTGGGTCTCCGGTTTGTCTATACAATCCCACGAGATGGCTCGATCGGTTGTTGTCTTCGCCATCGCGGGGCTCACCGCGGTCAGCTGGGTGTCGCTCGTCGCCCAGCGGATGGACGCGTTCGTCGGATCACGGAACCATCCCGCCATCGCCTACGGTAGCGCGCCAACCGAGACGCCGGTGGCGGCGCTGAACGCGCGTCTGGCCAGCGGTTTGGCGACGCTGCGATTCGACCCCCAGACGGGCTATCTGCCCGCGGTGCTCGAGGCGCTGGACGTGCCAGTGTCCTCGCAGGTCCTGGTCTATTCGCAGACCAGTTTCCAGGCGAGCAAGATCAACCGGCAGAACCCGCGGGCGATCTACTTCAACGACACGATCGCCGTCGGCTGGATTCGCGGCGCCGACCTGCTGGAGATCACCGCGCAGGACCCGCGCCAGGGCACCATCTTCTATTCCATTCCGCAGCAACCCTCGGAGCGGCCGCTCTTTGGCCGGCAGGAACACTGCGTATCGTGCCATCTCACGTTTGACACGCTTGGCGTGCCCGGCCCGACGGTCCGAACCACACTGCCGCGCAAGAGCGTTGACGCGTTCTCGAATGGTGGCCCTGTCGACCATCGGTCGCCGATTGCCGACCGATGGAGCGGCTGGTTCGTCACCGGGACGGCCGTGCCCGAACAGCACCGCGGCAATGTGGAACTGATCCAGCCGCTGCCGCGCACCGGGCCGGCGCCGCGGTTGACGAGCGTGGCGGGGGAGTTCGACACCACCGGCTACCTGGCCGCGACCAGCGACATCGTTGCCTTGATGGTGCTCGAGCATCAGGCTCACGCCACCAACCTGATGACGCGTCTCAATTGGGAAGCGCGATTGGGTGACCAGGCCCGCGTGAAGGAAGCGGCATCGGCGCTGGCGGATTATCTCCTCTTCGTGGGCGAGGCGCCGCTCGTCTCGCCGATCGAGGGCAACTCTGGCTTCGCGGCAGCCTTCACGGCGCGCGGCCCGCACGACGCAAAAGGGCGTTCGTTGCGCGACCTCGCGCTCGACGGGCGGCTGATGCGCTATCCGCTCAGCTACACCATCTACACGCCGATGTTCGACGCCCTGCCCACCGCAGCCCGGGATCTCGTGGTCGAACGGCTGGCGGCGGTCCTCACCGGGCGCGACGCGGCGCCAAAGTACGGGCATCTCGACGCCGAAGCGCGTCAGGCGGTGATCGAGATCCTTCGCGAAACCAAGCCCGGCCTCGTCGGCACCCTGCACTAGCCGCGGCGGGCCGTGCGCCGGCTCCTTGCCGGGTGCGGTCTGGATCGTGACAACACGGTGCCGCCGGCCCGGAGCGCAGCGACAACGGGTGACAACCGCTCCCACTCCGGTGGCGCTACAGTTAAAGAACGATGCGGGTCGCGGCTGCGTTTCTGGTCGTCGTGGGGCTGTTCGCCTCCAGCTTTGCCACCGCTGTCGCCCAGCGCCCGGGGGCGTTCGGCGGCGCGCGGGATCACCCGGCCATCAACTACACCAACGGGCCTACCTCCGACGCCGTGACGGCGCTCAATAAGGCACTGGCGTCCGGCGCGGCCACCCTGGCATTCGACGAGAAAAAGGGCGGCTACCTCGGCGCTGTGCTCGATGCGTTGCAGATACCGGTGTCGTCCCAGATGCTGGCGTTCGCGGAGACCAGCCTGCAGGCCAGCCAGATTCGCCGCGACAACCCCAGGGCCATTTACTACAACGATGTCGCGTCCGTGGCGTGGATTCGCGGCAGCGACCTGCTCGAGATTGCCACACAGGATCCGAATCAGGGCGTCGTGCTGTACACGCTGGCGCAGAGCCCCGGCGCTTCGCCGCGGCTCGAACGCAACGACAAGTGCCTGGCGTGTCATCTGTCGTGGGACACGCTGGCCGTGCCCGGATACGTCCTGCAAACCGTGTTTCCCCGCACCAGCGATCGTGAGTACGCCGACGGCGGCTTCGTCGATCACCGCCTGCCGATCGACGAACGCTGGGGCGGGTGGTTCGTGACCGGCCGTCAGGTGCCGTCCCGCCACATGGGCAACCAGCCGACGATGCAGGTGAAGCGGCGGACCGGCCCCGCGCAGAAGCTGCTCACGGTCCAGGGTGAGATCGACACCAAGGGCTATCTCACGCCGAACAGCGACGTGGCCGCGTTGCTCGTGTTCGATCACCAGGTTCATGCGGCGAACCTGATGACGAGACTGAACTGGGAAGCGCGCGCCGGCACTGCCGCGCGCGTGGATGAAGCCGCAACCGAGCTGGCCGATTATCTGCTCTTCGTGGACGAGGCGCCGATTCCCGGCAAGGTCGAGGGCTCCTCGGGTTTTGCCGAGGCGTTCATGGCGCGCGGACCGCGCGATGCCAAGGGCCGGTCGCTGCGCGATTTGAAGCTCGAGGGGCGCCTGATGCAATACCCGCTCAGCTACATGATCTATACGCCGGCGTTCGACGCCTTGCCCAGGGCCGCCCACACCGCGGTCATTGGTCGACTGTCCGCCGTCCTCTCGGGCAAGGACACTCGACCGAAGTACGCGCATCTGACCCCGGCGCTCCGCACGGCGATTCTGGGAATCCTCGCAGACACGCGGCCAGGGCTGATGCCGCCATCCTGACGTGAGCCGATGTTCGACCAGGAGCTAGCTGGTAGAGAGGCGCAGAGAGT
>CAVPRP010000011.1:0-699018 GCA_963707825.1 uncultured Acidobacteriota bacterium | reverse complement strand
CTGCACCGCGGACAGGTAGTCTGGGTGCGTTTGACCGAGCACGCGCACCTGAAGTCGTGTCACATCCTCGAACAGCTTCTGCGCTTCGGGATACTGCTGCCGTCTCGCGTAGACCGCTGCCAGCGCCGCCAGCGAGCGCAGTGTCTCCGGATGCTCCGGTCCGTAAATGCGACGCCTGGTCTCGAGCGCTCGCTCAAATTCAGCTTGCGCTGCAGGAAACAGGCCGAGGCCGCTATACGTCGAGCCGATCGTCTCCGCGAGCCGCGCACGGATCGCCGGTTGGATGGCTTCTGTCTCCTCGATCTCCTTCCGACCCTTGTCAAGAACCTCACGCGCTGTCAACGCGTTGCCGCGTGACTCGCTCGGATCAGGAACAGTGAAGAGGCCGACCAGGAACTCTGTGACCCGCTTGGCCGCCTCCGCCTCGCTGTTGGCGCGATCGCGTTCCCGCGCCACACCTCTGGCCTGGACGAGGACGACCGCGATCGAGACCGCGATGACGAATGACCAAACCAGCCGCCGTCGCGACAGCAGCCGTGTGACGGACCGCGAACTTGCGCATCGTGTACAACGCGCTCGGGCGGGCAGCGAGGACCGGCTTGTCGTCCAGATGCCGTTGCAGGTCGGCGGCGAATTCCGAGGCAGATTGGTACCGTCGTGCGCGATCTTTCTCGAGCGCTTTCAAGATGATCCAGTCGAGATCTCCGCGAAGCTGGCTCACGAGGCGCGGCGGATCGGTGCGCCGTTTCGTCGCGACCTCCGGAGGCGTCGCTCTCGTGCTCGGGCGTGCCGGATCGACCGTTCGGATGGTCCGTTGAGCCTCCGCCAGCCCGCTCTGCCGGAGCGTCTGCGCGTCGAATGGCAGCGAGCCCGTCAGTAGCTCGTAAAGGATCACGCCGAGTGAATACACATCGGAGCGGGTATCGACATCGGCAACGGTGAGCTCTGCCTGCTCCGGACTCATGTATTCGAATGTCCCTATGAGCTGACCATATTCGGTGAAGACCGTTTTCCCAGTGAGCCGCTTCGCGGTCGCTTTGGCGACACCGAAATCGATGATCTTCGGAACCGGGCGACCATCAAATTCGGCCACCAGTACATTCGACGGCTTTATGTCGCGATGGATGATGCCTTTCTGGTGGGCGTGCTGAACGCCCTCACAAACCTGCACGAACAATGCGACGCGGTCCCGGACGGAGAGTCGATTGCGGTCGGCGTACGTGGTGATGGCGTCACCCTTCACGTACCTCCATCACGAAGTACGGCCGGCCCTCCGGCGTGGTGCCGGCGTCGAACACCTTCGCGACCGTCGGGTGGTCCATGAGCGCGAGGGCCTGCCGTTCGGTATCGAACCGCCCAATCACAGAGCGACTGTCCATTCCCGCCTTGATGAGCTTGAGCGCAACGCGACGAAATAGTGGACGACTCTGCTCGGCGAGCCACACTTCGCCCATTCCCCCTTCACCAATTTTCTGGAGTAGGCGAAAGGGACCGCACAGGCTCGGTGTTCCGCTCGTGCCGTTTGAGGTTACGGTTGGGTCCGATGGACCGGGTGATGGCGCCATGGGGGTACCTCCGGTCGGACGTGGTCTGGACGTCTGGCTAAGGGCCCATCATATCTTTCCTGAGCGCAGCGTCGGTGCGGCCCGTACAGGACCGAAGGCGACTAAAGAAGCCCGTCATCTCGTGCAGTACCGCTGCGACGGGTAGAACAGCCCGAGGCATCTGTGGCATCTGAGCTGCCGAGTTCTTACGCCTTCGCGACAAGCGAGTCGAGTTCATCCCAGCGCGCCATCGCGGTCTCGAGCTCGCGCGCCGCGGCCTGCACCCGATCCAGCTTCGCCTGAATCGTCGTCGCCGGCTGCTTGTAGAAGTCCGCCGCGGCCACTTCCCTGGCCAGCGTCTCCTGCTCCGTTTCCAGTTGCTCGATCTTCGCCGGCAGCGCGTCGAACTCGCGCTGTTCCTTGAACGACAGCTTGCGCTTCGGCGGCGCCGTCTTTACCGCTGCCGGCGAGGCAGTCGCGGCGGCAGCGCCCTTGGCAGCTTGATTGGCGCCAGTCGCGCCCGGAGCCGGCGTGCCGGAGGACGCCGCTGGACGCGTGGCACCGTTCTCCGACCTGGCCCGCTTTGGTTTCGCGGCAGGCGACGAGGCTGGAGCCTGCGCGGCCGGCTTCTTCCCCTTGGATGCGGCAGGCGCCGCCGGTGTCTTGTCGGGCAGCGCCGGGGCAACCGGCTCCACGCGCACGGGCCGTGGCAGCGGCGCCCCGCTCGACTGGCGCTTCCAGTCCTCGTAGCCGCCGACGTACTCGCCGATGTGGCCGTCGCCTTCGAACGCCAGCGTGCTGGTGACGACGTTGTCGAGGAAGCGGCGGTCGTGACTGACCAGCAGCAGCGTGCCCGGCCATTCGACGAGCTGCGCTTCGAGCAGCTCCAGCGTTTCGAGATCGAGATCGTTGGTCGGCTCGTCCAGCACCAGCACGTTGGCCGGCCGCGTGAACAGCCGCGCCAGCAGCAGCCGGTTCCGCTCGCCGCCCGACAGCGCCTTCACCGGTGAGCGGGCGCGCTCCGGGCTGAACAGGAAGTCCTGCAGGTAGCCGTGCACGTGCCGGCGCATCCCGTTGATCTCGATGGTGTCGTTGCCGTCGGCGATGGTGTCCACCACGGTCCGTTCGGGATCGAGCTGCTCGCGCTGCTGATCGAAGTAGGCGACCTGCACGTTGGTGCCGGTCCGCACTTCGCCGGCATCCGGCTGGAGCTCGCCGAGCAGCATTCGCAGCAGCGTCGTCTTGCCGGCGCCGTTCGGCCCGATCAGCCCGATGCGGTCGCCGCGCACGATGCGCGTCGAGAAGTCGTCCACCACCACGGTCTCGCCGTACACCTTGCGCAGCTCCTCGGCCTCGAACACCGTCTTGCCCGTGGGATCGGCCTCGATCACCTGCATCTTCACGCTGCCGGGCTGCAGCCGGCGCGCGGCGCGTTCCTCGCGCATCGCCATCAGCGCCTTGACCCGGCCTTCGTCGCGCGTGCGCCGCGCCTTGATCCCCTGGCGCAGCCACACCTCCTCACCCGCCAGACGCTTGTCGAACTTGGCCTGCTGCGTCGCCTCGTTGGCCAGCCACTCTTCCTTCTTGCGCAGGAAGGTCTGGTAGTCGCCGGGCCACGACGTGAGTCGGCCGCGATCCAGCTCCACGATCCGTGTCGCGATGTTCTCGAGAAAGGCGCGATCGTGGGTCACGAAGATGACGGCGCCCGCGTACTCGCGGAGGAAGGCCTCCATCCACTCGATGGCGGCCACGTCGAGATGGTTGGTCGGTTCGTCGAGCAGCAGCAGGTCGGGCTGCGCCACCAGCGACCGGGCCAGCAGCACGCGACGCTTCCACCCGCCCGACAGCGTGTCGACGATGGCGTCGGCCGGCAGGTCGAGGCGCGTGAGCACCAGCTCGACGCGCTGCTCGAGGCTCCAGCCGTCCCGCTCTTCGAGCTCGTGCTGCAGTTCCCCGAGCCTGGTCAAGGCGTCGGGTGAATGGTCGTGTTCGATCTCCACGGTGGCGTGGTGATAAGCGCGAATCAACTCGGCCAGGTCGCCCAGGCCTTCCGCCACGACGTCGAAGACGGGCGCGTGCGCCGAGAGCGGCACGTCCTGAACGAGCCGGGCCACGCGTGTGCCGGGCTGACGCCACACCGTGCCACCGTCGGGCTGCAGCTCGCCGCTCAGGATCTGGAGGAGCGTGGACTTGCCGGTGCCGTTGCGCCCGATGATGGCCACCCGCTCCCCCGCCTCCACCTGCAGCGAGGCATCGTCGAGGAGCGGGAGATGTCCGTATGCGTGGGCGATGTGGTCGAGCGTGATGAGTGGCACCGATCGACGGTACTACCGATTGGCCGATCTGCCAACGATGCGTCAGCTACAATCGTTGCACCCATGTCACTCGACCACTACGTCACCCTGGGCCGCTCAGGCCTTCGCGTCAGCCCGCTTGTGCCTCGGCACCATGACCTTCGGCGAGGAGTGGGGGTGGGGCTCGACGGTGGCAGAGTCCGAGGCGCTCCTCGCGCGCTACATCGAGCGCGGCGGCAACTTCATCGATACCGCCAACGCCTACACCAAGGGTCACTCAGAGGTCGATCATCGGCGACTATTTCGCCCGCACGCCGGGGCGGCGCGATCGCGTGGTGATTGCCACCAAGTTCCTGTCGAACCTGTATCCCGGCGATCCGAACGGCGGCGGCGCGGGCCGCAAGTCGATGGTGGCCGCCTGCGAGCAGTCGCTGCGCCGGCTCAAGACCGACTACATCGATCTCTACTGGATGCACTGCTGGGATCAACACACGCCGATCGAAGAGACGATGCAGGCGCTGGACGACCTGGTGCGCGCCGGCAAGGTGCGCTACGTGGGCTTCTCCGACACCCCCGCCTGGAAGGTGGCGCAGGCGCAGACCCAGGCGCTGTTCCGTGGCTGGGCGCCACTGATCGCGCTGCAGATCGAGTACTCGCTGATCGAGCGCACCGTCGAAGGCGAGCTGGTGCCGATGGCCCTGGAGCTCGGCCTCGGCATCACGCCGTGGTCGCCGCTGCGCGGCGGCGTGCTCTCCGGCAAGTACACCCGCGAGAACGCCGGGACGATGAAGGCGGATCGCGGCGAGCGGGTGACGAACTTCCTCACCGAGCGCAACTACGTGATCATCGACGAGCTGATCCGCATCGGGCGCGAGCTGACGTGCTCACCCGCATCGGTGGCGCTGGCGTGGCTGCAGGCGCAGCCCGGCGTCGCCTCCACGATCATCGGCGCGCGACGCCTCGATCAGCTCGATCAGAACCTGGCCGCCCTGGACGTCACCTTGACCGCGGAGCACATCGCGGCGCTGAAGGCGGTGTCCGAACCGGTGCTGAACTTCCCCGGCGGGATGCTGAAGTTCGTCGGCATGTTCACGCACGGAGGGCTGACGGTGAACGGTCAGACAGCGCCGGTCTGGCCGGCGGCGCCGACGGGGGACGGGGAGCGCTACTAGGCTAGGTCTTGGGTCTTGGGTCTTGGGTCTTGGGTCTTGGGTCTTGGGTCTTGGGTCTGGGTCATGGCTATCTGCCGCGTAACGACCGGCGGAGTGCCCCGAGCGTGGCGGCGACCCGGTTGCCGTCGGTGGTTAATCGTTCCGAGCCAGCGGCTTCCATAAAACCAAGGCGTCGAGACAGGTCAGCCAGGTAGACCACCTCGCGCGACGAACCAAACGCGATCTCGAGAAAACGCAGAAACTCCGCCTGGCTTTCGCGGGCGGACCCTTCCACGATGTTGGTCGGCACTGAGACCGCGGCACGCCGGATTCTGCAGTCGCAGGCCGTAGTGCTCCGTCGGTTCGAATCGGGTCGTGAGGCTGTAAACCTTCAGGGCGAGGTCGTCGGCCAGGGAGAAGGCAGCGAGTTTCCTGTGATCGCGTGGCATACCCGACACATGTGCAGGCGGCGTGCCGAAAGCGAGATCCCAGAATTCATCAAGAAACTCGCCGAATCGAGAGTTCAGGGATCGCCAGCATCGCAGAATCTGCGAGCCGAGAACGCCGGCCGCGCGGCGTTTTCTGCGGATTCGCCGGTTGGCCTCGGCTTTCAACTTGGGACAGGCTCAAGACCCAAGACCCAAGACCCAAGACCTCAAGACCCAAGACCCGGCCTCATACCTCGCTCCGCCCATCACCGCATTGAAGACGACCCGAAACGTCCCGAACGGCTGCCCGCGCCACTGCGGGCGGAACCCGAGCAGCACGATGTGGCCTTTGCCGTAGGCGACGTCGAGCGCCGCGGCGCGGTTGTTCAGGAACCGCTCGCCCAGCAGATATCCGGAGAGCAGCGGCGAGCCGGTGGACTGGTACTTCGCCAGCACCTCGCCCTTGAAGCCCTCGCCGGTCTCGAACGCGGGGCTGCCGTCCACGAAGATCGCCGCGCGCGCCGGCATGCCGGCCATCACCGGGTGGCTGGTGGTCGTCTCGACTTCGAGCACCGACCCGCCCGTGAAGAACTCCTGGCGCTTCATGCCCGCGACCACGTTCTTCACCGGCAGCCCGAACTGCTCGATCGCGAACGCCGTGGCGCGATTGAAGCAGACCAGCGTGCCGCCGTCCTTGACGAAGCTGTCGATCGCGCGGGCGCCGTCCTCGCCAATGCCGCCCTCGTACTGCGGCGGCACCATCCCGGTGGTATAGCCCTCCATCAGTCCCCGCCCCTCGTCGGCGATCACCAGCGAGTCGATGCGATCGGCCAGCGCGCCGCGGCCGCGGAAATCCTTCGGCGTACAGGTTCACGACCTCGAAGCCGTAGCGCTCGAGCATCCAGCGGGTCCAGCCTTCGTCCATGCTGGCCACGAAGGGGCGGTAGAGTCCGACGCGCGGCCGCGCGATCTCGCGCGCGCCGGCGGGCGCCGCGGTGCGCTCGGCCTGCAGCGCCAGCGACTTCACCAGTTCGTCCTGCTGCGCGGTGGTCAGCCCGCTGACCACGATAGCGCGCGCCCGCGAGGCTGACCGCGCGCGCCCAGCTCCCACGCGCGATTCAGCGCCGCGAAGGTGTTGTTCTGTGCCGGGTCCAACGACAGCGCCGGGCCGCTGCCGGTGACCTTCCCTGGCAGCGGCACGATCGCGGCCGCGGTGCTGTTGGTGTCGAAACCAACGCCGGGCGCGCTGTCGAACGGCGCGGCGTCGTTGGTGCCCGTCTCGTACGGCGTGACCGGACCGGCCGCAGGCAGGTCCGCGCCAAGGCGCGTGAGCGTGGCGCGGAACTCTTTCGTGAGAGGCGACGTGAGCGGCGTCACGGTGACGCCCATCTGAAACGGCAAGGTCCACCCGGCCGCGTCGTAGGGCTGCTCGAGCGGACCGTCGGGCGATTCGCTCAAGTCCGGATACTGCTGCACGTCCAGCACCTGCCGGACGGTCTCGGCGAACTCCTGATCCATCGGAATCACCCAGGTGCCAGCCGGCATAGCTCACTCCCTCAACGGTGGCGGCGCTCGACAACTGCGACACCCGGACGCCCTGGAAGGCCAGTCGGCGCAGCAACTCCACGGCAGCCACCGGATCCCGCTGCTGCTGCGGGACGACATAGGCATACGGCGGCGCCTTCGAGTACTTGTCGATCTGCCACAGCCCCGCGCGGTAACGATTGAGCAGCACCTGTTCGCGGTAACGTGAGGCGTAGTCGAGCACCGACATCGACGCCGTCTCCATGTACTCCACCGCATCCCGCAGCCGCCACCAGCCGCCCGGCCACGGGCTGGTGTAGAGCGCCTGCGGACGAAGGTCGCGCATGTTCGCGCGGGAAATCGCTCAGCGTGTACATCTTCGGCGTGGCGTACGAATAGAGCGCCGTCTCGGTCCAGAACGAGGCGATGTTCTGGAACACCGGTTTGTAGTCGATGTAGCCCGGATACCAGGCGTCGAAGCCGGTGCCCATGTGGGTGGCGCCCACCTGTCCGCGCGCGTCCAGGCCCTGGGCCATGGCCATGCCGATCATGTTGATCTCGCGCGAGATCAGGTACGGCGCCTGCGTCGCGATCGGCTCGGCAAAGGGCGGCAGCCAGATGCGCGTCGGGAACGGCGCGGTCTGGTGGTGCACGTGGATGATCTGCGGCTCCCACTGGCGCCAGGCGTGCTCCATCACCCGCGACTCGATCATGTTGAGCATGTAGCCGTCGCGGTTGTTGTCGTGACCGACGTACTCCTGATAGAGCTTCGGCATCGGCGCCACCTCGAACGGCGTCCCGACGTTGCCGCGATACCACTCCGCCACCATCTGCTGCCCGTCCGGATTGATCGTCGGCCACAGCAGCAGGATGACGTTCTCGAAGATGTGCGCGTACTCGGGGTCGTCGGCCTTCGCCAGCAGGTCGTAGGCCAGCTGCATCGTCTGCTGCGGTCCTGCCACTTCGCGTCGAGTGGAGCCCGCCGTCGATGTGCACGATGGCCTTGCCCTCGCGCGCCAGCTGCCTTCGCATCGGCTTCACTCAGCCCTGCCGGCCGCGCGAGCCGGCGCGCGATCTCGCGGTAGCGATCGATCTTCGCGAGGTTGGCCGCCGACGAGATCGCCGCCAGCCAGTAGGTGCGCCCCTGCGTCGAGGTGCCGGCCCGCATCATCGTCATGCGATCGCTGGCGGCGTCCAGCTTCTGGAAGTAGTCCACGGTCTCGTCGTAGGTGGCGATCTTGTAGTCGGCACCCACTCGATAGCCCAGCACCGACTCCGGTGTCGGCAACGAGGGTGCCTGGGCGCCAACGGCGGCCTGGAGCACCAGTGACGTCGCGGCGAGCGTAAGGATGATGGCGCGCATCAGCGCATTTTACTTGGCGCGGATATCATCCGAGTCAACGAGGACCATGAGTGCAACGCATCTTTGAGCATCGCGGCTGTCCGCTCCATTGCACGGTCCAGGGGCAGGGACCGGTGGTCCTGTTCATCCAGGGCGTTGGCGTGCACGGCGAGGGCTGGCGCCCGCAGGTCGAGTCCCTGGCGGCGCACTACACCTGTGTGACGTTCGACAACCGCGGGGTCGGCCTGAGCGTGCCGGCTGCCGCTCCCATCACCGTCCCACAAATGGCCGACGATGCCCGCGCGGTGCTCGATGGGCTTGGCGTCGAGTCGGCGCACGTGGTTGGGCATTCATTGGGCGGCCTGGTCGCCTTGCAGCTGGCGCTGGACGCTCGCCCGCGCGTGCGCAGCCTCTCGTTGCTGTGCACCTTCGCCAGCGGCGGAGCGGCGGCGCCGCTCACCCCGCGCATGATCTGGCTGGGCCTCCGCTCGCGCGTGGGCACACGGAAAATGAGGAGGCGCGGGTTCCTGGCGATCATCATGCCCCCTGGTGATCTCGGCGATCCAGAGACCAGCGCAGCCGAGCTCGCCGCCCTGTTCGGCCACGATCTCGGCGACCAACTCCCCATCGTCGATGTGCAGTTGAAGGCGATGCGGGGAACCAACCTGACGGCGCGCCTTCCAGCGCTTGCCGGGCTGCCCACGCTGGTGATGAGCGCCGCGCACGATCCGATTGCGCCGCCCAAGTGTCGGCCGGGTGATGGCCGCGGGCATCCCCGGAGCCCGCTACGTCGAGGCCACCGACGCGTCGCACGGCCTTCCCATCACCCACGCCGGCTGGGTGAACGGCGAGTTGCTCGCCCACCTGGGCACGATCGCATAGGCGCCCCGGCGTCGGGACCTGGTCTCCCCGACCGGGGGCGGGATCCGTTATCCTTGTTGTTTGCCCTGGTCGCGCGGCCTGGCCCTGAGACTGAACCCTGCTCCCTGATCCCTGAACCCTGCTCCCTGATCCCTTCCCGAAGTCCGATGATCTCCCTTTCCAATATCAACAAGCAGTACGGCAAGCAGCTGATTTTCGTCGACGCCTCCTTTCAGTTGAATCCCGGCGAGAAGGTCGGCCTGGTCGGCCCCAACGGCGCCGGCAAGACCACGCTCTTCCGCATGATCGTCGGCGAGGAAGTGCCCGACGAAGGCGAAGTCACCGTGCCGCAGAAGCTGACCATCGGCTACTTCCGCCAGGACGTCGAAGAGATGGCGGGCCGCTCGGTGCTCGACGAGGCCATCGCCGGCAGCGGCCGGGTCGGCGATCTGCATCACGAGCTCGAAGATCTGCAGCACGCGATGGAGGATCCCGCGCAGGCCGACGACATGGACAAGATCCTCGCGCGCTTCGGCGAGGTGCAGGAGGAGTACGAGCACCTCGGCGGCTACACGCTCGAAGCGCAGGCGCGCGAAGTGCTGCACGGCCTCGGCTTCGACGGACGACCAGATCGACGGCGACGTCGGCGCGCTGTCGGGCGGCTGGAAGATGCGCGTCGCGCTGGCCCGCGTGCTGCTCGGCAGGCCCGACGTCCTGCTGATGGACGAGCCGACCAACCACCTCGACATCGAATCGATCATCTGGCTCGAGCAGTTCCTCAAGTCGCTGACCGGCGCGCTGCTGATGACCTCGCACGATCGCGAGTTCATGAACCGCATCGTCACGAAGATCGCGGAGATCGACGGCGGCGAGATCATCGCCTACTCCGGCAACTACGATTTCTACGAGCGCGAGCGCGCCATCCGCGAGACCAACCAGCAGGCGGCCTTCGCGCGGCAGCAGGCGATGCTCGCCAAGGAGCAGCGCTTCATCGAGCGCTTCAAGACGCACGCCGCCAAGGCGGCGCAGGTGCAGAGCCGCATCAAGGCGCTCGACAAGATCGAGAAGATCGAGCTGCCCAAGAAGCGGCAGGTGGTGAAGTTCGAGTTCCGCGACCCGCCGCGCTCCGGCGACCAGGTGGCGGTGATCGAGGACCTGCACAAGACGTTACGGCAAGCGCGTCATCTACGACGGCTTCAGCCTCACCATCCGCCGCGGCGAGCGCTGGGCGGTGATGGGCAGGAACGGCGCCGGCAAGACCACGCTGCTCAAGATGATCGCCGGCGCGCTGGCGCCCGACGAGGGCGAGGTGCGGCTCGGCGCCAGCCTCAAGATGGGCTACTTCGCGCAGCAGTCGCTCGACGTGCTCGATCCGGATCTGACGCATCATCGAGCAGCTGCAGAAGGACTTCCCGCAGCGACGGCCTCGGCGCGCTGCGCACGCTGGCCGGCGCGTTCCAGTTCTCCGGCGACGATGTCGACAAGAAGATCCGGGCGCTGTCGGGCGGCGAGAAATCGCGCCTGGCGATGGCGCGGATGCTGTTCAACCCGCCGAACTTCCTGGTGCTCGACGAGCCGACCAACCACCTCGATCTGGCGACCAAGGAAATGCTGGTCGATGCGCTCAAGGCGTTCGAGGGCACGATGATCTTCGTCTCGCACGACCGCATGTTCCTGCGCGGCCTCGGCAATCGCGCGTGCTGGAGCTGGGCGGCGAGAGCGGCACCGAGCCGCGAGCCGCTGGTCTATCCCGGCTCCTATATCGAGTACGTGGAGAAGACCGGGCACGAAGCGCCTGGCACACACACCTAATTGGGGCCTGGCACGATCGGCGCCAAAACGCGGCAGTTTCCGCCCCGTGGGCAAGAACTGCCGCGTTTCGGGCGCGATCGTGCCAGACCCCAGGAGCTGTTATGGAAGAAGAAGATTTCGCCACGATGTTCGAGGCTTCGCTCCAGGCGAAGCGGGTCAGCCAGGGCCAGACCGTCGAGGGCACGATTGTCCGCATCGGTCCGGAAGTCGCCCTCGTCGACGTCGGCGGCAAGAGCGAAGCGGTGGTCAACGTCAGCGAGCTGAAGAACGCCGACGGCGAGCTGGACGTGGCCGTTGGCGATCGCATCCAGGCCGTGGTGACGTCCACGGTCGGCGGCGTGCAGCTCTCACGGAAGCTCGGACGCGGCGCCGCCACGGATCGCCAGCTCGAAGACGCCTTCCGCGCCGGGCTGCCGGTCGAAGGCACCGTCGAGAAGACGGTGAAGGGCGGCTACGAAGTGCGGGTCGCCCGCCAGCGCGGGTTCTGCCCACTGTCGCAGATCGACACGGTGCGGACTGCCGACCCCGAAGTGCACGTCGGCAAGGTCTACACGTTCAGGATCATCGAGTACAAGAACGAGGGCCGCGACCTGGTCGTCTCCCGCCGCGCGCTGCTCGAAGAAGAACAGCGAGCCAACGCCGCGGAAGTCCGCCGCTCCATCGTCCCCGGCGCGGTGCTGACGGGACGCGTGGTCTCGGTGCGCGAGTTCGGCGCGTTCGTCGACCTGGGCGGCGGCGTCCAGGGCCTGCTCCACGTCTCCGAAATGGGCTGGTCGCGCGTCGCCGACACCTCGCAGGCGGTGACCGCTGGCGAAGAGCTCACCGTGAAGGTGCTGCGTGTGGAAGAGGGCTCGGGGAAGATCGCCCTCGGCCTGAAGCAGCTGACCGAGGATCCGTGGTCGAAGGTGCCCGAGACCTACGCCGTCGGCCAGGTCCGCAGCGGCCGCGTCACCCGCGTCGCCGAGTTCGGCGCCTTCGTCGAGCTGGAGCCCGGCGTCGAAGGACTGGCACACCTCTCCACCTTCGCGCCGACCGGGCGCCCGAAGGACTGGGCCCGCGCCGTTCCGGTGGGCACGACCGCGGACTTCGAGATCCTGACCATCGATCTCGACAAGAAGCGCATCGGCGTGGCGATCGTCCCCGAGGGGTCCACGCGCGCGAGCGAGCGCGTCGCCTCCGCCGCCGGCGAAATGTCCTCCGGCGCCCGCATCACCGGCAAGGTCGAGCGTCACGAGACGTTTGGCGTGTTCGTGTTCCTGGCGCCCGGCCGCACCGCGCTGATGCCGCTCAGCGAGACCGGCCTGGCGAGGGAAGCCGACGTGGCCAAGGCCTTCCCGGTCGGCAGCGACATCGAGGTGATGGTGGTCGAGGCCGATCCCTCAGGCCGCCGCATTCGCGTCAGCCGCAAGGCCATCATCGATGCGCAGGAGCGTCAGGAGCTGCGCGAGTATTCGGAGCGCGCCGATGCCGCACCGGCCGAGGGCTTTGGCTCGCTGGCCGACAAGCTTCGCGGCGCGATGAAGGGTAAAGACAGCTAGATCTATCTGCCGATCGCAGCGTTCAACGCGAAACGCCAGATCGCCTGAGCCACGCCGGCGTCGTCGTGGGTGGCGGTCTGGTGCCAGCCACGACCACCCAGCGCGTCAACGGCGTTGCCCATGATCACCGGCACGCCGGCGAATTCCAGCATCTCGACGTCGTTGAGGTTGTCGCCGATTGCCATCACCTGCGCCGGAGCGATTCCGAGTGTGGCCGCGCGGGCGGCCAGGGCGTAGCCCTTGTTGGCCGTCGGGTCGGTGACATCGACCAGGGCGAAGTCGCGCCGCTCGTATTCGGTCCGGCACACAGCCATCGGGCCCAGTCCGGCCAGCGACTCGTGGATTTCCCGCATCGTCTCCACGCCGCCGTTGAACATCACCTGAATCGGATCCTCGGTCAGCGCATCCTCGAGCGGCGAGACCTGGCCAATCCAGTGACGACGCCCCTCCCAGTAGCCACGACGGTGTGGATGTTCCCAATCCATGCACTCCGCGACGACGTGGCCTTCGGCCTCGCGGTCGAACAGCAGCGCGGTGGTGTCGCGGAACTCGCGCGTGTGCTCGAGCACCTGGCGCGCGGTCTCACGCGACAGCAGGCGCCGCGCGACGGTGTGACCGTCGAGCGTTCGCTCGATGGCGCCGTTCGAGGCGATCAGGGTGACCGTCGCGGGCAGCGCCTCCACCACCCTCCGCGCGAACGGAAAGCTGCGCCCCGTGACCAGCACGATCTGCACGCCGGCGTCCAACGCCGCCGTCACCGCGGTGATGTTGGCCTCCGGGATCCGGCCGCGGCTGTCGATCAGCGTGCCGTCGATGTCGATCGCGACCAGGCGCACATCCATGACCGTCATGCTACCGGACTCGGCTACTTGACAGACGCGCGCGATGGTGACAAGGTTCGCGCCCACACCCATGACCAGCCGCGTCGTCGCCGCCGGCACCGCCCTGATGCTGAGCACCGTTGTCGCGCTGCTCGACGCGCAGAATCCCCGCGATCGCCACAACCCCGGCCCCGAGCGGTTCAGCAGCCGGGTCGTGGCCTCCGGACTCGAGAACCCATGGGAGGTGACCTGGGGACCGGACGGGTATTTGTGGATCACCGAACGAACCGCTTTCCGCGTGACGCGGGTGAACCCGGCTGACGGCTCGCGCCATGTGGCGCTGGTCCTGGGTGATGTCTACCAGGTGTCGGTCCAGGATGGGCTGATGGGGATGGCCCTGCACCCGGACCTGCTGCGCTCGCGGGGCCACGACTATGTGTACCTGGCGTACACCTACGATGCGGACCCAGGCCCCGGCCTGGCGCGGCGCCTGCGCGTCCGCCGCTACACCTACGACGCCGTGCGGCAGACGCTCGCTTCACCCAGTGACGTCCTCGAGGATCTGCCGGCGCACGATGATCACGGCGGTGGGCGGCTGGCGTTCGGTCCTGACGGCACCCTCTATCTCTCGCGCGGCGACCAGGGCAGCAACTACCTCCAGAACTACTGCAATCCCATCCGCGCGCAGGACCTTCCTGTCGCGCGCGACGTGGCGGCACGCGACTGGAGCACGTACCAGGGGAAGATGCTGCGCCTGAATCCCGACGGCTCGATCCCGGCGGACAACCCGGTGCTCAACGGCGTCCGCAGCCATGTCTACACCTACGGGCATCGCAATGTGCAAGGGCTGGCCTTCGGGCCGGACAACCTGCTGTATGCCTCGGAGCACGGGCCCAGTTCAGACGATGAAGTGAACCTGATTACGGCCGGGAAGAACTACGGTTGGCCGCACGTGGCCGGGTTCCGTGACGATCGCGGATACGCCTACGCGAACTGGTCGGCGGCGGCGCCAGGGCCGTGCCAGTCACTCAAGTTCGACGTGCTGCACCCGCCATCATCGGTGCCTTCGGCGACGGAGTCGTCCTGGCAGCACCCGGACTTCGTCGAGCCACTGGCCACGCTCTTCACAGTGCCGGCCGGGTATGACTTCGCGACGTTCAAAAACGCCACAGTAGCTCCGGGCGGTCTCGAGGTGTATGCCTCATCCGCCATCCCGGACTGGGATCGGTCCCTGCTCGTCACCGGCATGAGAGCTGGTGTGCTCTACCGCCTCAAACTGCGAGATGACGGGAAAGCCATCGACGGACCGCCGCTCGAATACTTCCGCGCGGCCGAACGATATCGTGACCTGGCGGTGAGCCCCGATGGGCGCCACATCGTCCTTGTCACCGACAACTTTGGGAGCACCCAGAACGCCCGGCGACCAGCGCACCGGCACGCTCGCTCATCCTGGAGCAGTGCTCGAATTCACCTACACGCCCAGCTCGCGAGAGGAGCAGTGATGATGGACCGCCGGACATTTGTCGCGGCCGGCGCCGGTCTCGCCGTCACCGCGGCACGAGCAGTGGCGCAGGCCCTGCCGGTGCCCCCGGTGCCCGCGGCGCGCGACTGGTCGCGGCAGGAACCGATCGCGTATCCCGACCCGGACATCGTCGCGATTGACAGCCGCTTCAACCGCTACATCGTTCGCAACACGCCGATCCGGAGACTGCATGTCGGCACGCTCTGGGCGGAAGGCCCGGCATGGAATGGCGTCGGCCGCTACCTGGTGTGGAGCGACATTCCAAACAACGTCCAGATGCGCTGGCTCGATGAGGACGCGCATGTCTCCACGTTTCGCAATCCTGCCGGCAACAGCAACGGCAACACCTTCGATTATCAGGGCCGACAACTGTCCTGCGAGCACGGCGGCCGTCGCGTGGTGCGTTACGAGGCGAATGGCCAGGTAACGGTCATCGCCGAAACCTTCCAGGGCAAGCGCCTGAATTCGCCCAACGACCTCGTCGTCCATCCGGACGGCGACATCTGGTTCACGGACCCGACCTACGGCATCTCGGGCAACTATGAAGGCTTCAAGGCAGAAGCCGAATTGCCGGTGGCCGTCTATCGTGTCGACGGCCGGACTGGACGCGTCGACAAGGTGGGCGATGATTTCGGCGCGCCGAACGGGATCTGCTTCTCGCCGGACTACAAGAAGCTCTACGTCGCCGACACCGGCGGACCGCGGGAGATTCGGGTCTTCGACGTGGACGGAGCAACGCTGCGCAATGGCCGGAGCTTCGTGAAACTCGACGTTCCCGGCACCGGAGCGGCAACCGCGGCGGACGGGATCCGGTGCGATGTCGACGGCAATATCTGGGCCGGTGCGAGACCGGGAGTGCAGGTGATTTCGCCCACCGGAGAACCTCTCGGCATGGTCCGGCTGCCTGAGACCTGCGCCAACGTGTGCTTCGGCGGGGCCAAACGGAACCGCCTGTTCATGGCGGCCAGTCAATCGATTTACGCCGTATACGTGAACACCGTCGGCGCTCACATCGCGTGATTCCGGAACACCTGCGCTAGCATGCGGAGCATGCGCACGCTGCTCCAGGTGATCGCCCTCGCCCTGGTCGCCCTGCCGCCGCTTGCCGGGCAGACACCGGCCTCGCCGACGCGGACCATGCGCGTGGACTATTTCCACACCGGCAATAGCGCGCAGGAGCTGTTCGCCCTCGACGAGGTGGCGATCGAACCGGCGCCGTGGCCCGGGCCCGCGGGCATCATCGACGATCCCATCCGGTACGGCGCGTACGGCGTCGACGTGCGCGATGCCGCGTCGCAGCGCGTCCTCTTCTCCGCCGGCTTCGGCTCCATCTACGACGAGTGGGTGACGACGGAAGAGGCAAAGACGGCGACGAGGACGTTTCACGAGTCGGTGCGATTCCCCGCGCCTTCCGCAGCGGTCACCGTGAGCATCCGCAAACGTCTCGCCGGCGACCAGTGGCGCGACGTGTGGACCACCACGGTGGACCCGGCCAACATGTTCGTCAATACCGCGCCGCCTGAGCCGAATCCCGGTGCGGTCATCGCCATCGAGCGGAACGGCGATTCCGCGAAGAAGGTGGATCTGCTGCTGGTCGGCGACGGCTACACGGCCGCGGAACGCGGCAAGTTCGAAGCCGACGCCCGCCGGCTCGTCAACGTGCTGTTTGCGACCTCGCCCTTCAAGGAGCGCCGGACCGATTTCAATGTCTGGGGCCTCGTGCCGGCAGCGCGCGAGTCCGGAGTGTCGCGCCCGTCGCAGGGACTGCACCGCGCCTCGCCCGTCGGCGCCGCCTACGACGCGTTCGGCACCGAGCGCTACGTGCTGACGTTCGACAACAAGGCCTTCCGCAGCGTGGCGTCCTACGCGGCCTACGACGTGGTGGAGATCGTCACGAACTCGCGCGCCTACGGCGGCGGCGGCATCTACGGCCTCTACAGCACGGTGGCGGCCGACAACGCCTACTCACCGTATGTCTTCGTGCACGAGTTCGGCCACCACTTCGCCGCGCTGGCCGACGAGTACTACACCTCGCCGGTGGCCTACCTGCCTGGTGGCGCGCGGGAGGAACCGTGGGAGCCGAACGTCACCGCCACGCCGGCCTCGCCCAAGTGGAAGGACTTGGTCGAGGCGGGCACGCCGCTCCCGACACCGTGGCAGAAAGCGGAGTACGAGCAGCGGTCACGCGCCGCGCAGTCGAAACGCGCGGAGATTCGCAAGCAGGGCCGGCCCGAGGCCGACATGGAAGCGCTCTTCAAGGAAGAGGCACAGATGGACGCGCGGCAGTTTCCGTCCGAGAAATTTGCCGGGAAGATCGGCGCGTTCGAAGGCGCCCGCTACGAAGCGCAAGGGCTCTATCGCCCGGCGGTGGATTGCATCATGTTCACGCGCAGCGAGGAGTTCTGCGCGGTCTGCCGTCGCGCCATCTCGCGTGTGATCGACAGCCACGTGCGCTGATCCCTGATCCCTGATCCCTGATCCCTGATCCCTGCCTCTTCCACGATCCCTGCTCCCTCCGCCTATCGGTTATCCTGCTTTCATGAAGTGGCTTGTCAAGGAAGAGCCAGCGAACTACCCGTTCTCCCAATTCGTCAAGGATGGCCGCACCGTCTGGTCCGGGGTGAAGAATCCCGTCGCGCAGCGGCATCTGCGCGGCATGACGCCGGGCGATCAGGTCTTCTACTACCACACCGGCAGCGAGAAGGCGGTGGTGGGTATTGCCCGGGTGGCGACAACGCCACAGCCGGATCCGAACGATGGATCGGGCAAGCTCTACGCTGTGGAGTTGGTGCCCGGCTCGCCGCTCAAGCAGCCGGTGACGCTGGCAGAGGTCAAGGCGGTGAAGCACTTCGCGGACTTCGCGCTGGTCCGCCTGCCGCGCCTGTCGGTGATGCCGGTGTCCGACGAGCAGTGGAGCTGGATCGCGAAACGCGGCGGGCTGTGACGCCCGGCTCAGGTAGAAGGTTTGGTTTGCTTCCGCCGCTGAGCCGCCGCCATCCGGGCGCGTGGACACGCGGTTGATCAGCACCTTGTCGATGCGCCGGCCGTCCATGTCCATCACCTCGAAGCGTCATCCCGCCCCACTCGAAGTGATCGGCGCGTCGTCGGGCACGCGGCCGAGCCGCGCCATCACGAAGCCGCCGATCGTGTGATACGCGCCGGCCTCCTCCGTCGGGCAGCGGGTCGAGCGCGAAATGCGTCGTCACTTCCTCCATCGACGCCGATCCGTCGACCAGCCACGAGCCGTCGGCGCGCGCCACGAACACGCTGGCGCATCGCTTCGCGTTGGCCGGCAGATCGCCGACGAGCGCTGTCGAGCATGTCGGTGACGGTGACCAGGCCTTCGACCGCGCCGTATTCGTCCATCACCAGCGCCACGTGCTTGTGCGACGCAGCGGAACGACTCGAGCAACTGCACCGCCGGCATCGAGTCGGGCACGAACAGCGCGTCCTGGGTGACGGTGCGCAGCTCGATCGCGCACGCCCTTGAATCGCCATCGGCAGCAGGTCGGCCGAGCGGACGATGCCGAGCACGTCGTCGAGGCCGCCTGGCAGACCACGAACTGCGTGTGCGTGTGCGACGCCAGGAACTCGCGCAGCTCTTCGGCCGAGGCGTCGACGTCAATCCATTCGATGTCCGGCCGCGGCGTCATGATCGCCGACGACGCGCTGATCGCCCAGCTGCAACACGCGCTGGACGATCGTTCTCTTCCGTCGCGCCTACCGCGCCGGTCTCCGCGCCCTGGCTGATGAGCGCCTTGATCTCCTCTTCCGTCAGGTGCGGCTCGGCCTCGCCCTTGATGCCGAAGATGCGCAGGATGAGATTGGTGGCGCGCGGTCAGGAGCGCCACGAACGGCCCGCCGATGCGCGACAGCACATCATCGGCCGCGCCACCCACGAGGCGATCGCTCTCGGGTTGTTGAGCGCGATGTGCTTCGGCACCAGCTCGCCGATGATCAGCGACAGCACGGTGATGACCGCCACCACCAGTGCCCAGCGCGACGCCGTCGGCGTACGGCGCCAGCTGCGGCACGGTCGCCGCGATCGGGACCGCCAGCTTCTCGGCAATCGTGGCGCCGCCGTAGGCGCCGGCCAGCACGCCGACCAGCGTGATGCCGAACTGCACCGTGGACAGGAACTGTGTTGGGATCGTGCGCCAGCTGCCAGGGCCGCCGCGGCGCGTTCGTCGCCATCGTCGGCGCGCTGCTGCAGGCGGACCTTGCGGGCGGCGACGACGGCGATCTCCGACATCGCGAAGACGCCGTTGGCGAGGATCAGCAGGAAGATGACGAGGAGTTCGGTAGCGATGGGCAATTCTACGATGATCCCCAGGAACGCCGCTCGATCGGCCGAAACCCGCCGTTCGCCGGTGGCCGGTGAACCGCCGAGGCGCGCGCACCGTCCAAGCCAGTGTTCATCATGCTGACCCTCACCAACGTCCGCAAATCGCTACGGCAACCTGACTGCCGTGGACGAGCTGTCGCTCACGGTTCGCGGGGCGAAGTGCTGGGCCTGCTCGGGCCGAACGGCGCCGGCAAGAGCACGTCCGTGAGCCTGGCCGTCGGCCTGCTGCGCCCGATGCACGGCAGTGTCATCATCGAAGGGCTACGGCATCCCGCCAGCTCCGCGCGCGTGCGGCCCGCATCGGAGTGGCGCCGCAGGCGCTGGCGGTCTACGACCTGCTGACCGGCGAAGAGAACCTGCGGTTCTTCGGCGAGGTCTACGGCCTGTCCGGCGCCGCGCTCGACGCAGCGCGTCGGTGGTGCCTGTCGATTTCGTCGGCCTGTCCGAGCGCAAGGGCGATCGCGCCGGGGACTACTCCGGCGGCATGAAGCGGCGGCTCAACCTGGCCGCCGCCCTGGTTCACGATCCCGATGTGCTGCTGCTCGACGAGCCGACCGTCGGCGTCGATCCGCAGTCGCGCAACAAGATCTTCGACAGCATCGAAGCGCTGCATCGCGATGGCCGCACGATCATCTACACGACGCACTACATGGAAGAAGCCGAGCGGCTGTGCGACCGCATCGCGATCGTCGACGCCGGCAAGCTGCTCGCGCTCGGCACGCTCGACGAACTGCTCGCCACGCACGGCGGCCCGCCGACGCTGGTCGGTCACGGCCAACGGCGGCGAACAGCGCGTGCAGACCGCCGATCCGCTCGCCGAGCTCAACCGCATCGCCGCCAGCACGCCGATGCTGACGTTCCAGATGGAGCGGCCGACGCTCGAACAGGTCTTCCTTCGTCTGACCGGCCGCAGCCTGAGAGACTGAATCATGCGCCCCATCATCGCGCTCGCCCTGAAGGACCTCCGGGTCTTGCCGCGCAATCGCGGCGGCGTTCTTCTTCACCTTCATCTGGCCGATCATCGTCACGGTGATGTTCGGCTATCGCGTTCGGCGGCTCCGGCGACGGCGACACAGGGCAAGGTGAAGATCGCCATCGTCGACGACGACGGCACCGACGGATCGCGCGCGTTCATCGCGCGGCTCGAGGAGTCGTTCGAGGTGACGACGATGACCGCGCGCCGATGCCGAGAATCGGCCGTGCGGCGTGGCCAGCGCACCGGTTCCTCGTGATCAAGCCGGGATTCGGCGCCGGCATCGCAGCGCATGTTCTACGGACCGCCGCGCGAAATCGAGGTCGGCGTCGACCCGGCGCGCCAAGCCGAAGCCGGCATGCTCGAAGGCCTGCTGATGAAGCACGCGGCCGCAGACATGCAGAAGATGTTCACCGACCCGCGGCGTCGACGGCGATGGTCGACAAGGCGATTGGCGACTGACGGCGCGCGACCCGGCGGCGCCGCGACGGCTGGCAGCGCTTCCTCGGTGAGCTGAAGACGTTCGTCGGCTCGCCCGCAAGTCAGCGGGAGGCCTCGGTCGGGCGGGTCCGAGTGGCAGCCGCTGAAGATTGTCAGCGACGCCCATCGCGCGCGAGCGCAGCGGGCCGCGCAACCCGTTCGAAATCACGTTCCCGCAGGGCGTGATCTGGGGCCTCATCGGCTGCGCGATGTCGTTCGGCTCAGCCTGGTGAGCGAACGCACGCACGGGCACGTTCGTGCGGCTCCGCATGGCGCCGCTGACGCGCGCGCAGATTCTCGGCGGCAAGGCGCTGGCCTGCTTCATCGCGATGGTGGTCGTGCAGACGCTGCTGCTACGCGATGGGGGTGACGCTGTTCGGCGTGCGGCCGAGCTCGTGGCCGCTGCTGCTGCTGGCCTCGCTCTGCGCGACCCTGGCGTTCGTGCGGCTTCATGATGCTCGTGTCCACGCCTCGGCAAGACCGAACAGACGGCCTCCGGCGCCGCCTGGGCGATCCTGATGCCGCTGTCGATGCTCGGCGGCGCGATGGTGCCGCAGATCGTGATGCCGGCCTGGATGTCCACCGCCGGCAACATCAGCCCGGTGAAATGGGCGATCCGCGCCATCGAGGGCGGCGCTGTGGCGTGACTTCACGCTGACCGAGATGCTGCTGCCGTGCGGCATCCTGCTCATCTTCGGCTACATCTGCTTCGCCATCGGCACCCGTCGTCTCGACATGACGACCGCCTGACCGGGGGCCGTTATTGCCTATACTGCCCAGATGCGCAGGATCTTGTGTGCCGTCAGTGTGGTCGTGGCTGGAGCCTGGGGCGGCGTCGGCGCGCAGCCGAAGTCGCCGGTGCAGATCGCGGACTACGCGCGTCTGCAGTCGGTCGGTGACGTGCAGCTTTCGCCCTCGGGCGCCGACCTGGCCTACTCCGTCGCGGCCAACGATCGGCCGGGCCGCCCGACCAGCAGCACCTGGCTCCGCGACATGACTTCGGGCGAAGCCGTGCAGCTCGAGAACGGCTCCGAGCCGCGGTGGTCGCCCGACGGCAAGTGGATCGCCTATTTCGGCCGTACCGAGGAGGGCAATGGCCTGATCGTGGCCGATCGCCGCGGTGACGCGCCTCGGCTGATCGCGCCAATCGGCAGCACCAACCATCCGCTGCCTTCGTCCGGTGAGCGCGTGGCGTGGTCGCCGGATGGCCGCTCCCTGGCCTACCTGTCCGCCACCGAGGGACCGGAAACCGACAACGCCAACGGCGATCCGATGGTGATCACGCGCTACCTGTTCAAGCCCACCGCCGCGGAAGGGCTGACACGCTTCAACGACAACAAGCGCCTGCACATCTTCGTGGTGGACGTGGCCTCGCGCGCGGCTCGTCAGCTGACCAACGGCCCTTACTACGAACACTCCATCAACTGGTCGCCGAAGGGCGACCAGATTCTGTTCGTCTCGAACCGCGAAGCCAACGCCGACAAGGTGTTCAACTACGACATCTTCACGGTCACCTCCCGCGACGGCATCGTCAAGCGGCTGACCAGCACCAAGAGCGCCGAATACGAGCCGGTGTGGTCGCCGGACGGCACCCGGATCGCGTTCTCGGGCACGACGCGCGAGCTCACGTCCTCGGAAACGACCAAGGAGGACACCCACGTGTGGGTGATGCGCACGGACGGGTCGGCCAAGATCGAAGTCGGCCAGTCGATCGACAACCGCCAGGGACCGCCGCAGTGGTCACCCGACGGGCGGCAGCTGTACTTCACTCTGCAGGAGCGCGGCAACGTCCGGCTCGCGTCGCTCCCGGTACCGCCCGCCCCGAGCGCCGCGGCCGCAGCGGCGCAGGCCGCGTCGGCTACTCCCTCGCTGCCGGCCACCGCGCCGACGCTGGTCGTCAATCGGCCCGGCAGTGTCGGCGCCTTCTCGGTGGTCACAGGGCAAGCTGGCCTATGCCTTCGCCTCGCCGGACTCGCCTCCGGAGCTGTTCGTCATCGACCCGGCGGCGTCCGGCGACACGGCCGGTGCGGGCGGCACGCCGTTGACCACGCTCAACAAGACGCTCCTCGGCGGTCGCCAGATTGCCCCGGTCGAAGCGATCAGCTTCACCAACGAGGGCTTCACCGTGGAAGCGTTCCTCACCCGACCTGTCGCTGCCGCCACTGCAAAGCCGGGCACGGTGCCGCTGATCGTGATGATTCACGGCGGGCCGCACGGGCAGCAGGGTCCTGCGTTCAACCACAAGGCGCAGGTGTATGCCGGTCTCGGCTGGGCGTCGCTGATGGTGAACTACCGCGGTTCGACCGGCTACGGGCAGAAGTTCGCCGACGCGATCTTCCGTGACCAGAACGGCGCCGAAGCGCGCGATGTCGTGGCGGGCGTGGACGCGGCGCTGGCGAAGTATCCCTGGCTCGACGGCAACCGCCTGGGCATCGAGGGCGGCAGCTACGGCGGACAGCTCACCAACTGGATCGTCACGCAGACGCCGCGCTTCAAAGCTGCCGTACCGAGCGCGGGCATCTCGAACCTGGTCACGCAGAACTACCTCGCCTACTACCACGACTACCTGGCGGTGGAGTACGGCGCCTTCCCGCACGAGCGTGCCCGCGGCGACGCGGAGGAGCGCCTGATCATCGACATGCTGTGGGAGCGCTCGCCGATTCGCTACGCCAACAAGGTCAAGACGCCGGTCCTGTTCGTGCACGGCGAGAACGACAACGACGTGCCGATCGAAGAGGCCGAGCAGTTCTACATCGCGCTGCACGACGTCGGCGTCGAGACGACCATGCTGCGCTACCCGCGCGAAGGCCACGGCCTGCGCGAGTCCCGCCATATCACCGACGCGCTCGAGCGATCGATCGCGTGGTACCGGAAACACTTCGGGGGAGCGAAAACGCGTTAGTTCGAGGAGCAGAGTTCACTATGAACTTTGCACTTCCCCCACCCTGCCTGTACCGTTGAATCCATGTTCAAGCGGCAAACCGAGGGTTCCGTCATCTGCACGTCGTGCGGCGTGCTGGTGGGGGTGAACGACGAGACTTGCTACAACTGCGGGCGGCGGAACCCCGGGCTATGGGGCTATGGACCGGCGCTGCGGCGGCTTGGACAGGACCTGGGCTTCGTGCCGTTCGTCGTCGGCGGCACCATCACGCTCTACGTCATCTCGCTGCTGCTCTCCGGCGCGCGCATCCAGGCGATGCTGTCGCCCAGCACCGAAGTCCTGTTCCTGATGGGGGCCAGCGGCGCGGTGCCGGTGTTCCAGTTCGGCCGCTGGTGGACGGTGCTGACGGCGGGGTGGCTGCACGCCGGGGTGCTGCACGTGGTCTTCAACGTGATGTGGATCCGGCAGCTCGCGCCCGCCGTGGCCGACCTGTTCGGCGCCGGGCGGATGGTGATCATCTACACCGTCGCCGGGGTCACGGGGTTCACCGTCAGCTCGATTGCCGGTCTCTACCTCGGCCACTTGCCGATTGTCGGCGGCGCCATGTTCTCGGTCGGCGCCTCGGCGCCCATCTTCGGCCTGCTTGGCGCTCTGGTTCACTACGGCCGCCGCACCGGCAACAGCCACGTTGGTCAAGCTGGGCTGCAGTACGCCCTGTTCATGGGTGTGTTCGGGCTCATCTTTCCAGGGATCGACAACTGGGCCCACGCCGGTGGCTTTGCCGGCGGCTGGCTGGCGTCGCTCGCGCTGGACCCGAGCAAGCGCGAGCGTGTTGATCACCTGGCCCTGGCCGTCGGCTGCCTCGGGCTGACGCTGGTGGCGCTGATCGCCTCGTTCGTCACCGCGCTGCCGGTCCTGATGCAGCGGTGACCGGGCCGCGCCGATTCAGTTTCACGAATTTCACTCCACGCGATTGAAGACTGGCGTCCCAGAGGCGGCTGCGGCAATTCGTCACTCCGCGGTCCCTGGCCGCAAAAGAACGCGAATTCGTCCCTCCCAGCGGTCATTCGTCCCAAAGCCGAGCTAGGAATGGGGGTGGGCAGGCGCAGTGCGTGCATGAGGCACCGGAATTGCTCACCCTCCTGCGCGACCGCGTGTTGCGGCGCGCCCCCCCACCGTGCCCACACACGGACCGCGGGCTGTTATTTCTCTCAGGAGGTTTCCGAATGAAGCGTTGGACCAACGTCCTCTGGGCGCTGCTGGCGGTGATCGGTCTTTCGACCGCCCCGGCCTTTGCTCAGGGTGGCGGCGCAAGCTCGACCGGCAGCATCAACGGCGAAGTGAAGGACGCTCAGGGTGGCGTGCTTCCCGGCGTCACGGTGACCGCCACCAGCCCGGCGCAGATCGGCCAGCTGACGGCCGTCACGAATGAATCGGGGCTCTATCGCTTCCCGGCCGTGCCCCCCGGAGAATACCGGCTGTCATACGAACTCGCCGGATTCCAGACCGTCGTCCGCGAAGGGGTACGCATCACGCTCGGGTTCAATGCCCAGGTGAACGTCTCCCTGAACGTTGCGACGCTCCAGGAAACCGTGACCGTCAGTGGGCAGTCTCCGGTGATTGACACCTCGGCCACGCGCGTCCAGACCAACTTCGACTCGACGCAGCTGGCGTCGCTCCCGAACGCGCGCGACATGTGGTCTCTGCTGGCGAGCACGCCCTCGGTCACGCTCAACCGCGTGGACGTCGGCGGCTCGACGATGGGCACGCAGACGACCTACTTCGCCTATGGCTACTCGGGGCAGAATCGCCCCTTGATCGAAGGCATCAACACCACCGAAGGCACCTCGGCCGCGGGCTTCTATCTGGACTACGGCTCGTTCGAGGAAGTGTTCATCGGCGCCGCCGGCAACTCGGCCGAGATGCCCAACCCGGGCGTTCTCACCCAGTTCGTGAGCAAGAGCGGCAGCAACACGCCGTCGGTGGGCCTCTACTACGACTTCGAGACGCAGGACATCCAGTCGAGCAACCTCGAACCGGATCAGTACCTCGTGCCCGGTGAGCCGGCCAACGGCCGTATCATCCGTCCCGACGGCAACCGTCTGCAGTCCTACAAGAACCTCAACCTGGATGCGGGCGGGCCGATCGTCAAGGACAAGGTCTGGGGCTACTTCGCGTACCTCAACCAGCGCAACTCGGTGGCGGCTCCGCCTTCAGGCGTCATTCAGGACGGCACTCCCTTCGCGACCAAGCTGTTCAACTACACCGGCAAGGGCACCTACCAGATGAACCAGAACAACAAGTTCATCGGCTACCTGCAGTACGGCACCAAGCAGCAGCCCAACCGGACCGACAGCAGCAACCGCCTACCTGGCGCGGTTGTGCACCTGACCGCCGACTCCACCACCCTGCAGGATTCGCCGAGCTGGGTCTACAAGGGTGAGTGGAACGGGACGATCACGCAGAACATGTTTGCCGAAGCACGGGTCGGCCAGTTCGGCTACAACTTCGGGCTCGACAGCAACACGCAGGACCTGCGCTACGAAGACCTCGTGACCAATGAGGTCACAGGTGGCGGCCGTTCGTGGCTGAACAAGCGGCGGCGGAATCAGTTCACCGGAGCCCTCAGCTACTTCAAGGACAACTTCGCCGGCGGCTCGCACAACTTCAAGGTCGGCGGCGAGTACCTGGACGAGAGCGGCAACATCCTGTGGAACCAGCAGTACACCAACGACGTAGTGCACTTCCTGAGCAACGGCGTCGCCGAACAGCGTGCGGCTGGGCATCAGCGGCACGAGCTCGCAGAACGCGCTGGCGCAGACCAGCTTCTTCGTGACCGACACCTGGCGGATCAACCGCCTGACCCTCAACGTTGGCGCGCGTTTCGATCGCTACCGCGTATGGCTGCCGGCGCAGGAGATCCCCGCGGCGCGCTTCAACCCGGTCGCCGTCGCGCTTCCGGAGAACAGCAACGTCGTGGACTTCAACAACATCGTCCCGCGCCTGGGCGCCACCTACGACCTCACCGGTGACGGCAAGACGGTGCTGAAGGCCAACTGGGGCCGCTTCTACTTCAACACCGGCGTCTCGCTCGCCGACGCGATCAACCCCAACACCAGCCAGCAGTACTCCGACTACAACTGGAACGACCTCAACGGCGATCGCATCTTCCAGGAAGGCGAGACGGTGGGCGCGCCGTTCACCGTGTTCGGCGGCACCTCCAACGTGGCGATCGACCCGGACCTGAAAAACTCTTACACCGACGAAACGTCGTTCTTCATCGAGCGCGCGGTCCTGCAGGACCTCGGCGTTCGGGTCGGCTACGTCTACAAGAAGGACAACGATGGCTGGGAGCAGTTCAACGTTGCGCGGCCGTTCGAGGCCTTCAACGTGCCGGTGACCCGGCCCGATCCGGGGCCGGACAATGTTGTCGGCAACGGTGACGATGGCGCAGCGCTGAATCTGTTGAACCTCGACGACACGACCCGCGGCTCGACGCAGCTGACGACGAACATCCCCGGCTACGAGGGCAACTACAAGACGCTCGAGTTCTCGGCCAACAAGCGCTATGGCGCGCGCTGGGGCCTGAACGCGTCGTACTCCTACACCTGGACTGAAGAGTACAACCGCACCTACTTCAACCAGACGTTCGCGACGGCAGTGCAGCAACTTCTCGCTGTTCGGCGCCTACCCGACCAACCCGAACGAGAAGACCCTCAACGAGTTCACGAACTGGAACGCGAAGTTCTCCGGGACCGTGGACGCGGGCTGGGGTATGCGGATCACGCCGGTGCTGAAGGTGCAGGCCGGCGCTCCCTACGGCCGGGTGATCTCGGCCAACCTGAACTACAACACTGCGCAGCTCATTCTCGTCGAGCCGATCGGCACGCGTCGTCAGGACACGGTGAGCGTGTTCGACATCCGCGCCGAGAAGCAGATCCGGTTCGGGGACAAGGCTCGTGTGGGCCTCTTCCTCGACGTCTACAACCTGATGAACTCGAACACCAACGTCAACATCAACTGGCGGTCCGGTGCGTCGTTCGAGAAGGCAACCACCGTGCTCAACCCGCGAATCGCGAAGTTCGGCGTGAAGTTCAACTGGTAACCCGTTCGGGGCCTGGCACGATCGCCCCGAAAACGTAGCAGATTCTGCGATCGGGGGCGCCCTGCCCCCGGTTAGCAGAAAAAAATGGCCTCCGGCGGGATGCGTACCCGCCGGAGGCCGTTCGCTTTCCAAGGAGAACGTTATCGCGTGATGACCAGTCGGTCGGCCGCCGAGAGGTCGGCCGCGCTGACCGCGCCGTGGAACTGCTGATCGAAGAACTCGACCTCGCCCGTCTCCACCGAATACATCCCGCCGACGATGCCCACGTCGCCCCGGTCGAACAGGTGCTCGATGATCGGGCTGCGATCGAGAATCGCGTGCATCTGCTGTCGCGTGTTCTCCACCGCCACCGCCTCGACGAACGGTTCAGTGCCGGCCGCGATCTGGCCGGCCTTCTCGATGCTGTAGACCGCCGGGCGGATCTTGTTCAGCAGGCCCGTGAGGTGTCCCATCTTCACGTGATCGCAGGCGCCCTTCACGGCGCCGCAGCGGGTGTGCCCCAGCACCACGATCAGCTTGGCGCCGGCGATCTGGCAGGCGAATTCCATGCTCCCCAGGATGTCTTCGTTGAGGACGTTGCCGGCCACCCGCACACTGAAGATGTCGCCCAGCCCCTGGTCGAAGATCAGCTCGGCGGACGTCCGCGAGTCGATGCAGCTGAGGACGATGGCAAACGGATGCTGGCCCTCGGAGGTCTCGTTCACCTGCTTCAGCAGGTTGCGGTTGTAGCGCAGGTTGCTGACGAACCGCTGGTTCCCTTCCTGCAATATCTGAAAGGCCCGCTCCGGGGTCAGGCTGGTCTGCACAGCTTTGGTCTGAACGCGCATGTCTTCCATTGTTCTCCTGGGCCCGTTCAACTCGAACTCCCGCAGAATCTCGTAGCGTCGTAGTCTCGATTTTGACCGATCTCGTGGCGTCGATCTCCACCTTCTGCCGGGGGAATGGCATTGGGGTCCGACGCCAGATTCCCAGCCCGACGCGTCCGAGCAGGTCCGTCATCAGAATACCGATGATGGTACCGGAACCTCATCTGCAGACCGCGCGGAATATTTTGGCGGTAGAGCTGGTGCCGAGATGGACGACGGACCCGATTCGAATCAAGCCGGCCTCGCCTTCGGCTCGGTAGGGGCTTCCAACGGCGCGCCAAGCATTACCCGTGGGGCGCAGGCGCGCCTTCCTTGCTCCCGTTCTCCTTCTCCAACCAGGCTGCGATGGCCTCGCGCGACCATCGGTGCTCGTCGTTCAGATGGACCAGGATCGAGGCCAGCGTGAGCCTTTTTCTGCAGCCCTCGGCGGGGCACCGCCTCACCGAGCCCTCCAGACAATCGAAGAACCACTCCAGATCTTTGGTGGGACGCGTGCCGTCTGCATTGTCGGGCAGGCGATACATGCCTTCGTAGGCCGCGCCGAGCGCGCACGAGGCGTTACGGCCCTTGAAGTAGTCGCCAAACGCCTGATCGTGACGCCGCTCCGCACCGGCACGGATGAAGGCCGCCAACTCTTTCTCGCCGTGGTGCTCGGACATAAGGGCCTCGCCTTCGGCTCGGTAGGAGGAACGGCCGGCTGCGCCGCTCACGCTCGGTCAGGACGGACGAGGCCTCGCTGCGCCCGGCGAGCACCTCGCGTTCCTACGGCGCGAAGCGCCGCCCACGCGGCGTGCCGCGCGCTGACTCACGCGCCGAAGGCGCGCCTTAGAACCCCTTCCCCAGTCGGTCCTGCAGCCGCTCCCGATAGCCGCGGCTCAGCGTGAGGCGCGTCCCGTTGTTCAGCACGACGACGTACTCGCCGTTGAACCAGGGCTGCAGCTCCTTGATGCGGTCGGAATTCACGATGCGCGAACGATGGATGCGCACGAAGCGCTGGCCGTCGAGCCGCGCCTCCATGTTGTTCATCGTCTCGCGGAAGAGATGCGACTCGCTGGCAAGGTGCAGCCGGACGTAGTTGCCCGCCGCCTCCACCCAGTCGATGTCGTCGGTGCGCAGGAAGAACACGCGTCCGCCCGACTTCACGACCAGGCGATCCATGCGCTGCGGTTCCGGCTTGATGTCCTGCACCAGCGCCATCAGCCGGCGGCCGAGGTCGCCGGCGCGGCGCCGCTCGACGTGCGCGCGCGCATGCTGCAGCGACTGCTGGAAGCGGTCGCGCCCGAATGGTTTCAACAGATAGTCGATGGCGTGCACTTCGAACGCCTTGAGCGCGTACTCGTCGTAGGCGGTGACGAACACCACCGCCGGCATCCGATCCGGCCCCACGTTCTCGATGACCCGGAACCCGTCGCACGCCGGCATCTGGACGTCGAGGAACACGAGGTCCGGTTGCTGCTGCTGAATGGCCGAGATCGCCTGTGAGCCATCGGCACACTCACCGATGAGCTCAATGTCCTTTTCCTGACCCAGCAGGCCCACGAGGCGCTCGCGCGCCATGGGCTCGTCGTCCACTACCATTGTTCTGATCTTGTTCACGCAGCGCCCTCCACGACCCGCACCCCGATGACTTCCTCGGCCACCGCTTCCAGTGGCACCACTATCAGCACTTGCAGGCCGCCTTCGGGGGGCTGCCGGAATTCAAAGCGGTGGAGCGATCCGTACAAGTGCTCCAGCCGCGCACGCGTATTCGAGAGACCCACTCCCCGATTGAAGTCGGAGAGCCGTGCCGCCGACATGCCAACGCCGTTGTCCTGAACGATCAACTCCAGTCGTTCGCTTCCCGCCAGTCGTGCCTTGATGGTGATCGTGCCCGGCGAGGGCCGCGGCCCGATGCCATGCTTGATAGCGTTTTCGACGAGCGGCTGGAGAATAAGGTTTGGAACCAGGGCGTCCAGGGCCTCCGGCTGCACATCGAACACCACGGTGAGACGGTCCCGGAAGCGCGTTTGTTCGATCTCCAAGTACTTGGACAGGAAATCCAGCTCTTCCTTGAGCGAGATCTCCTGCACGCCGACCATCTGCAGCGAGATGCGGAGCAGATCGCTCAGCCTCGCGATCATCATGTCGGCGGCCTCGACGTCCCGGTGCATCAGCGCCGAGATCGTGTTCAAGGTGTTGAACAGGAAATGCGGCTGCAACTGGCGCTGCAACGACTGCAGCTGCGCCTCGATCAGGCGCGTTTCGAGCTGACTGGCGGTCAGCGCCCGCGCCTGCGCCTCGCGGCGGTAGCCGAGCGCATGACTGAGACCGACGATGGCCCAGTAGGTCATCATCTCCCAGTCGAAATACTGGAAGAACATCCGCTGGGCTTCGAGTTGCCATGAACCGCCGCCGGAATCGCTGAGCGCCAGCTCGCTCTCGCCGAGCGCCCATCCGGTCAGCATTCGCGACGACACCGCCATCGCGATGTGCAGCGTCGTGGCCAGGAACACGCCGACAACATGGACGGGCAGCGAGACGTGCCAGTGCTGTTTGTCGAGCGGGTAGCGATGCGAGACCCACAGGATGGCCGGGGCGATGCACGCCCACGAATACCAATACCCGAGGTTCAGGAAGAACAGCAGCGAGTACGGCGCCGGCTTCTCGGTGAAGGTGGAGACGAAATAGAACGCCTGGAAGGACGAGAAGAACGTCAGCGCAGTCGCGACGCTGAAGATGGTGAACAGCCGGATGTGACCGTGGCGTTCCATGCGCATCGTCCGACTATCGGCGTCCCGGCGGTTCCGATCAAGCGGAGAGTCACTCGTCCCACTGTTCATCCCACGCAGTGGCCGCAGCCGAACAACGTTGTCCGGAACCGGAACGAATCGGCGGGGAAACGCCATCCTGCAGCGGGACACTGCAGGACGCATGCCGGGTCACGCTCAAGGGTTAGGGCTTGGGCTTGCGGCTTGGGGCTTGCGGCTTGGGGCTTGGGGCTTGGCGGGCTCGGCCGCGTCGGGTTCAGCCGCCGGCGGCGGATCCAGCTTGAAAAGGAGGAACCCGAGCGGCGGCACCGTCAGGTTGAGTGACTGCTCGAAGCCATGCGCGGCGATCGGCTCGGTCCGCACCTGGCCCTCGTTGCCGATGTTGCTGCCGCCATACGCCGCGGCGTCGCTGTTCAGCAGCTCGAGATACGTGCCGGCGCGAGGAACGCCGATGCGGTACGCCGGCCGCGGCACCGGCGTGAAGCTGACGACCGCCACCACCGTGTCTTCCGGACTGTCGCCCCGCCGTAACAGCGACACGACGCTTTGCTCGACATCGGTGCAATCGACCCACTGGAAGCCGCGCGGATCGTGATCGTCCTGCCAGAGCGCGGGCTCGCTGGCGTAACAGCGGTTGAGATCGCGCACCCAGCGCTGCAGGCCGGCGTGCGCCGGATCGCCCAGCACGAACCAGTCGAGCTCGCCGTCGTGATTCCACTCGCGCCACTGCCCGATCTCGCCGCCCATGAACAGCAGCTTCTTGCCGGGATGCACCGCCATGTAGCCGTACAGCGCCCGCAGCGTCGCGTGGCGCTGCCAGATGTCGCCGGGCATCTTGCCGATCATCGACCGCTTGCCGTGCACCACTTCGTCGTGCGAGAACGGCAGCACGAACTGCTCGCTGTAGGTGTACATCAGCGAGAACGTGATCTTGTTGTGATGCCACTTGCGGTGGATGGGATCGCCGCTCGTGTACTCGAGCATGTCGTGCATCCAGCCCATGTTCCACTTGTAGGTGAACCCGAGTCCGCCGAGGTGCACGGGCCGCGTCACGCCCGGCCACGACGTGGACTCCTCGGCGAACACCGCGACGCCGGGACACTCCGCGCCGACGAGCATGTTCAGCTGCTTCAGGAACTCGATCGCCTCGAGGTTCTCGCGCCCGCCGTACTGGTTCGGCACCCACTGCCCCTCCTGGCGCGAGTAATCGAGGTACAGCATCGACGCCACCGCGTCCACCCGCAGGCCGTCGACGTGGAACTGCTCGATCCAGTAGAGCGCGTTCGAGAGCAGGAACGATCGCACCTCGTGCCGGCCGTAATTGAAGACCAGCGTGCCCCAGTCCTGATGCTCGCCCTGGCGGGGATCGGCATGCTCGTAGGCAGCGGTGCCGTCGAAGCGCGCCAGGCCGTGCTGGTCCTTCGGGAAGTGGCCCGGGACCCAGTCGAGAATCACGCCGATGCCGGCCTGGTGACAGGCGTCCACCAACGCCTTGAAATCCTCGGGCGGCCCGAAGCGGCTGGTTGGCGCGAAGAACCCTATCACCTGATAGCCCCACGATCCGGTGAACGGATGCTCCATCACCGGCAGCAGCTCGATGTGGGTGAAGCCCATCTCCTTCACGTAGGGCACGAGCTCGGCGGCCATCTCGCGATAGGTCAGGAGCCGTCCCTCGGGCGAGCGCCGCCAGCTGCCCAGATGGACCTCGTAGATCGACATCGGCCGCTTCAGCCACCGGTTCTGGCCGGGGCGCGCCGCCATCCAGGCCTCGTCCCCCCACGCGTAGCCGTCGCTGTTCCAGACGATCGACGCGGTGAGCGGCGGTGTCTCGAAGTAGCGGCCGTTCGGATCGGCCTTGAGCACGGTCCGCCCGTCGGCGCCCAGCACCTCGAACTTGTAGCGCTCACCGACGCGCATGTCCGGGATGAAGATTTCCCAGTAGCCGCTGCTGCGCGCCCGCATCGGGTGGACGCGGCCGTCCCACGCATTGAAATCGCCGACCACCGAGACCCGGCGGGCGCTGGGCGCCCACACCGCGAAGTGCACGCCGTCGCGGATGCCGTGCGTGATCGGCCGCGCGCCAAGCTTGTCGAAGCCCCGGACGTGGGTGCCTTCGCCGAACAGATGCAGATCGTAGGCCGTCAGGACCGGGCCGTAGCGATAGGGATCGTCGAGGGTGAGCGTGCGCCCGCCGCCTTCGCTGACGCGCAGGCGGTAATCGATGCCGTCGCGCGTGGTCTGCGGCAGGATGACCTCGAACAGCCCGGCCTCGTGCACGCGGTTCATCGCCGCGAGGACGTCGCCAGCCGGCGTCACCAGATCAATCGCCGCCGCGCCCGGCCACAACGCGCGCACGGCGAGATCGTGCCCCGCCTCGTGCGGCCCCAGCACCGCGAAGGGATCCGCGTGCAGGCCGCGGACCAGCGCGGCGATGTCGGCGGGCGTCACTGCGCGCCCTTCATCACGGCTGCCCGGGTACCCTCTCCAGACCGACCAGCGACCAGCCGGAGCCGCCACGCCGGAAGTAGACGTGCACGGGCCGGGCCCACGACGGGTGCTCCGGATGATCCGCCGACAGCTCGACTCGCAGGTAGGCCCCCGGCGCCGACGGCAGCCCCGCGGGCGCCGTGATGCGCGTGGTATCGCCTGAGGTGTCGCCGATGCGCGTGACCGCGTCGGTGGCGTTGTCGAAAGCAGACCACACCGCAGTATAGCGGCGTGGCGCGGTCGCCACCTTGCGGTCCACGGCCGCGTTGGCAAACGTCAGGACACCGGCCGCGTCCAGCGCCGGCTCGACGATGGGGTTGATGCGCGGCAGGTAGGCGGCGCCAATCTTGTCGCGCCGCTTGATCAACACCTCCGCCAGCAGCGTCGCCGCGCGCGGATCGCTGAAGCGGCCCGTGCCGACCACCGTCTGGATCGCCTCATCCGAGAACGCCACCACCCGCCGCGCTGCCCAGAACGCGTCGTCATCGCGCATCTCGAAATAGGCGGTGGTCGGGGCCCGCGGCTTCCACGTCAACGGATCGAAATCGTCGCCCTCGAAGCGGCCGATGCTGGCACTGCGCTCGTAGGGCGCGAACTGCCACCCACCGAACGCGAAGCCGAACGTCACGAGGCGCTTCACCGACGGGGGCCAGTCCCAGACATACTCCCAGCCCTCGTTCCAGTCGTGCGGCCCGTTGGCGCCCACGCCGAAGGTCGAGCCAACGTCCTGCAGGTAGTGCCGGACCACGCTGCGCGGCCCGTCGCTCACCACCGTGTCGAGCGTGTTCCCCGCCTTCATGTCGGTGAGGTTGATCCACCCGCCGAACACGCGCAGCGCCCGCAGCTCGCGCCGATGCTGGTGCGGGACGATGTCGTTGGGATCGTCGGAGCGTGTGTCCTGGTAGTGAAATCCGCCGAGCACTTTGCCCGGCAGCTGCCTCCCGGCGTTGACGCGATAGGAACCGTCGCGGCGCTTCAGCGCCCGCTCGAGTTGCGCCTGGACGTCATCGTCGGTCATCGGCGTCCGCGCTCCGGACGGGCGCTTGACCGTCGCCGACGGATCGATGCGGATGCGGCTGACATCCAGTTCCGAGAGGAAGTTCTCGACCTGGTTGTAGCCGAGCGCCCAGAACAGTTTGGTCGCGACGACAATCGCGCCAGTGGCGCCATCGGGATTTGCCGGCGCATCGAACGAGACGAACCAGGTCTCGCCGGCGGCGTCCTTCGCGGTGAAGCCCGCGGCGTACCCCGAGGTCTTCTCGCGGATCACGGTCCACGACGAGGGATCCGGCGCCTTGCCGCTGTTCGGGCCCGTGATCAGTTCGTCGTTGGTCAGCGGACGTGTGCCGATGCGGTTGGTGAACCAGCTCGAGTCCGGCACTTCGTCGATGGTGTTGATGTTCTGCGCGCGGACTCCCTCGGGCGTCTTGCGCGGGGTGACGAACAGGTTGTAGCCGAGGTCGTAGAACAGGTTGACCTCCCACGGGGTCGCGCCGGACGCGTCCTGGGTCTCCGGTTCGCGCAGCAGGGGATCGTCCGAGAAGAACCGCGGTTGGGCGCCGTGCACGTGGGCGATCAGCAGGCCTGCCGTCACGGCCAGTCCGGCACCCGCGGCCCGCAGCCACGACCGGCGTGCAATCAATTGGCGTGTCATCGGGTGGTCCTAGAAAGCGGCGGATGCGCCAAACACCAGGGCGATCCCTTCGTTGCCGCGCGCAAGTTCGATGCGGACCGGCGTCACGAACGGTCCGTGAAGGCGAAACCCAATCCCGTAGTTGCTCTTCAGCCCCTCCAGGTTGAGATCGCCGCGTCGTGCCTCGACCTTGCCGGCGTCGTAGAAGATGGCGGTGTCGACGAAGCTGTTGACGAGCACGCGCCATTCGGCGGTGAGCAGCAGGCTGTTCCGATCCCGGAAGCGCCAGCTCGAAAAGCCGCGCAGGGTGGAACCGCTGCCGAGCGCCGGCAGCATGAAGAACGGCACCACCTCATCGCCCTTCGTATAGGTGGTTTCAACGCGGCCGCGCAGTGACAGCACCCACGCATCCCTCAGGATCGGGATGTGCTGGATGGCCTCGTAGTCCACCTGGCGGAAGCTGAAGGGGCCGTCCTGATCCGCATAGCTCCGGATCGTGGCACCGTAGTAGCCGCCCCGCCGCGCGTAGTCGGCGGCCGGGCGCCAGTCGAAGGCAAGCGTCGCGTGCGGCTGCAGGTAGGTCGGCTTGGCGCCCAACCCCGGCAGCGTGTCCGGCGTATAGACCTCCTCGACCGACGGCGCGGAGCCCTTGCCGGATCCCTGGTCCCACTGCGAATACTCCAGTCCGCCCCCCACCAGCAGCGCGCGGCGAGTGGGCCGCACCTCGAGATCCGCCGCCAGATAGGGTTGCCGGAAGCTGTAGTTCGCGCGATCGTCGATCGACGTGTTCGGCGTGCCGATCCCGTAGAACCCGACGTCGGTGGCCTCGCGCCATCCGCCCAGCACCGACAGCACGCCGCGACGATGCAACAGGCGCGGCGCGCGGTACTCCGCCTCGATGCGCTTGTAGGCGCTGAAGGTGATGCTGCCGCGGACATCGATGGTGTTGTAGGCGCTGACGAACGTCGCGTAGCCCGCTCCCAGCGTGAACCCGCCGCCGGCATACGCGTTCTCGAAGAAGGGATGCCAGTTGAGGCTGCCGGAGATGAACTGTTCCTCGACCTTCTTGACCAGCGACTCAGCCCGGCTCGGCGTGGGCGGGCGCAGGGCTTTCGCCTTCGCCGCCTGCTGCGCGCCAATCTGCGCGGCTCGTGTGGACTCGGTGGAAGCGGCCGGCTGTTCGTGAGCGGCGGCCTGGCCAATGAGCAACGTGGACCAGAGGACCCCCGTCAGGACGAAAACGCCGAGCCGATGCATCGAGGGATTTTATTCTGAACACGCGACGGTTTGCTTGCGCGGCCCCGACGTCGGGCAGAATAGAGGGATGCCCACCACGCACGCTGCCCTTCTCGACGCGCTGGGGCTGAGCCCCATGAACCCCGGCGTCTGCACCGGACCCGACGGCTGGATCAGCGAGCCCGAGGGCCACAAGCTCACCTCATTCAACCCCACGACCGGCGAACCCATCGCCACCGTGATGCTGGCCAGCCCCGCCGGGTACGAGCGTGTGGCGGCCGCCGCGACCGAGGCGTTCAGTACGTGGCGAGAGGTACCGGCGCCCAAGCGCGGCGAGATCGTACGCGACCTGGGCGAGGCTCTCCGAGCCATGAAGGAGCCGCTCGGCGATCTGGTGGCGCTCGAGATGGGCAAGATTCGCGCGGAAGGTCACGGCGAAGTCCAGGAGATGATCGACATCTGCGATTTCGCCACCGGACTGTCACGCCAGCTCTACGGCCTGACGATTGCCTCCGAGCGGCCGGGCCACCGGATGATGGAACAGTGGCATCCGCTCGGGCCCGTGGGCGTGATCACGGCGTTCAACTTCCCCGTCGCGGTGTGGTCGTGGAATGCGGCGATCGCCGCGGTGTGCGGCGACACGGTCATCTGGAAGCCTGCGGAACCCACCCCGCTCACCGCCGTGGCCGTGCAGCACATCGCCAACCGCGTGATGGCCGACCACGGCCTGACTGGCATCTTCACGCTGGCCGTCGGTTCGGGCCGCACCATCGGCGAGGCCATGCTGCACGACGAGCGGCTGCCGCTGATTTCGTTCACCGGCTCCACGGCGATCGGCCGTCACGTCGCGCAAACCGTGGCCGGACGCTTCGGCCGGACGATCCTCGAACTCGGCGGCAACAACGCCATCCTGGTCGCGGCTGATGCGAACCTCGAGATGGCGGTGAGGGCCATCGTCTTCGGCGCGGTCGGCACCGCCGGTCAGCGCTGCACCTCGACGCGCCGCATCATCGCGCATCGCTCGATCGCCGGCGCCTTGAGCGAGCGGTTGGTGAAGGCCTACGGGCAGGTGCGCATCGGCGATCCGCTCGAGGCGGGCACCCTGATGGGGCCGCTCGTCACGAAGCAGGCCGTGGATCAGATGCAGGCCGCACTGACGCAGGCCAGGGCCGAGGGCGGCGAGGTGGTCCACGGCGGCCGCCTCCGGCCCGACATCGGTCCCCAGTTCGTGGAACCCGCCATCGTCCGGATGCCGGGACAGACCGACGTGGTGCGGCAGGAAACATTCGCGCCGATTCTCTACATCCTCGAATACGACCAGTTCAACGAGGCGCTTGCGCTGCACAACGGCGTGCCCCAGGGGCTGTCGAGCGCGGTGTTCACCGAAAGCATGCGCGCCGCCGAGGAGTTTCTCTCGGCACGCGGCTCCGACTGTGGCATCGCCAACGTGAACATCGGCACGTCGGGCGCCGAGATTGGCGGGGCGTTCGGCGGCGAGAAGGAAACCGGCGGCGGACGCGAGTCGGGCTCCGACGCCTGGAAGAGCTACATGCGCCGCCAGACCAACACGGTGAACTGGTCCACCGCGCTGCCGCTCGCGCAGGGAATCACGTTCGGGGAGTGAAGAGCGAACGCTATTTGAGTTTCTCCCCCGGCTTCACCGTCTGGCTGAGCGGCGGCGCTTCGCCGCGCTCGACCCAGCGCACCAGCCGATCGAAGGCGTCGCGCACGGTGGGCAGGTACGACGGCCCTTCGCCCATCGCCTTGGGCACGTCGGGGTCCAGGCCCATTCGTGACGCGATGTACATGAACGACTGCACGCCGTCGTCGTCGCCGGACATGTGCCATACGCCGTCGACTTGATAGAGGCGGTGGTTTGATTTCGGTTCGACGCGGCGTTGATACGCGAGCAGCTCCTTCAGGACGAAGTCGTCCCAGGTGCCGGCGACTTCGATGGTCGGCACCATCACCCGGCCGGTGGAGTCCTCTCCGGCCGGCTGCGGCGGGCGTGACGCGGCGTTGACGGCGTTAGTGGCGGTGTAGGGCCACAGCCTTCGGGCGGCGACCGGCGTGCCGATGGCCTCCGCGAATGCCTGCAGCTTCGGGTCGGTCGGCGCGAGCCCCGGATTGCGCTTCGGGTCCACACCCGGCCACAGGGCGGCCAGTTGCGCCTGGCGCGCCGTCCGGGTGGCGAGGTCGCCACCGGCGCCGGCGATGATGAGCGTGCCGGCGTAGGTTCGCGCACGGATCCTCGGCCGCCGCCCGAGTGATGCCGCCACCCATCGACAGGCCGACCAGATACATGCGGGTGGGAGCGCGACCGAGACGGTTGGCCACCGCCGCCGACGCGATCGCCGCGAACTGATTGGTGAGCGCCAACCCTTCGCGGGCGCTGACCGCGCCGTCGCGATCCATGCTGGCGTAGGCAAAGCCGGACGCCACGGCATGGCGCCCAATCACATCGTCCAGCGCGGTTTCATCGGTGCCGATCACCTTGCCGGTGGGATCGAAGTTGTTGCCGCCGGACCCACCGTGCGCGCCGATGACCAGCGATCCGTTCCAGCGCGCCGCGTCGGCGGGATGGCGCAGCACGAAGCGCTTGGGCAGGGGCGCGTCCTTGACCTGGATGGTGACCTGCCCCTTGACCTCGGCGATGCCGTTCAGCGTGGACTCGGTGGCGCCGATCAAGGCCGGAGCGGCGGGCTGTTGGGCCCCAATGGTCGTGGCCATGAAGATGGCCGCTGCGAGCACCAGCTGAGGCATGCGCATGATGGTCATTCTAAGCTGAGGGGTTAAAATCACGGGATGATGCACGCCACTTTCAATACCTCCGAGGGCACGTTCAAGGTTCGCCTGTTCGACGAGAAGGCTCCCAAGACCGTCGCCAATTTCGTCGGGCCTCGCCACCGGCGCGACCCCATGGACCGACCCGAAGACCGGCAAGCCGGCCACCCGCCCCTTCTACGACGGCCTCATCTTCCACCGGGTCATCGACGGATTCATGATTCAGGGCGGCTGCCCCGAGGGCTCGGGCCGCGGCGGCCCCGGCTTCCGCTTCGCCGATGAATTCGGCGCCGGACTGAATCACAGCAAGGGCGGATTGCTGTCGATGGCGAACTCCGGCCCCAACACCAACGGCTCGCAGTTCTTCATCACGCTGGCGCCGACGCCGTGGCTCGATAACAAGCACGCGATTTTCGGTGAAGTGGTGGACGGTCTCGACGTCATCCAGAAGATCGGGAAGACGCAGACCGGCCCGCAGGACCGCCCGGTGAAGGAAATCGTCATCAACTCGGTGACAATCGATCCGTCCTAGGCCGGCGGCTGGTTCGGCCCGGGTGCGTGGAGCGGCTGGTTGCATCGGCCGGCTCCACCACTCGAGGCACGCACCCTGGCCACGCGCACCATGGTCCCGCCGTGCGCGCAGGTCCATCAGCTCAGCTAGTGTTAGCATACGCGCGCCACCGCCTCGATTGGCGGCACGGCCGCATCGAGGGTCCTCGACCCCAGGGGGATACGTGAGAATTCAGGTCTGTCGCGCGCTTCTCGCACTGTGTTGTTGTTGCCTCCTCCTGACGACAGGGCTGGCCGCCCAACAGCCAACGGCCCCCGACCCCGGCCCCCTCCCCAAGTACGTCGCCGACCCGATCCCGCTCTTCACCACCGGCCTCGGCACCTTTCACCCGCCCGATCTCCTCGAACAATCCCGAAGCGCAGGCGTTCTTCGACCAGGGCTTCCAGATGATGTACGCCTTCGCGCGCCTCGACGCGATGCGCTCGTTCCGCGAGGCGTGGAAGCGCGACCCGGACTGCGCCATCTGCTACTGGGGCGAAGGCTGGGCCTGGGGCTCGTACCTGAACGGCCCGATGTCGGCCGACCAGTCGCCCTTTGCCTACTGCGCGCCATGCAGAAGGCGATCAGCCTGAAGGACAAGGCCTCGCCGATCGAGCGCGACTTCATCGACGCGCTGTCGCGTGCGCTACGTCGAGAATTTCGACGTCAAGACGCGCGGGAGCAGGACGAGGCCTACGCCGAGCGATGCGCAAGGTCGCCGAGAAATATCCCGAACGACCTCGACGCGATCACGCTCTACGGCGACGCGCTGTTCCTGCTCGAGCCGCGGCGCGGCACGCGCGACGTGAACGCGCCGAACATCAAGCGGCTGCACGGCGTGCTCGAGTCGGTGCTGGCCAAGGACAAGCAAGCACCCCGGCGCGTGCCATCTCTACGTGCACGCCACCGAGTCCACGGTGAAGCCGGAACTCGCGGTGGCCTGTGCCGAGTTCCTCGGCCGCAGCATTCCCGGCGCCAGCCACATCAACCACATGCCGTCGCACACCTGGAACGAAGTGGGCCGCTGGGGCGATTCGGTGCGCGCGAATCTCGAGGCGTGGCACTCCGATCTCAAGGCCGACATCGGCGAAGGCTTCGCGATCTATCCCGATCACAACCTGCACATGCTGCTCTACGCCGCGTCGATGGACGGGCAGGGCGCGCATCGCGATGCAGGCCGGCAAGGACTACACCAAGCGCACCAGCGACACGATGTATCAGGTGCTGACGCTGATCCGCTTCGGTCGCTTCGACGAAGTGATCGAGGTCACCAAGCGGCCCGAACGCGAGATTCCGGCCGCGGCGTGGGACTTCGCGCAGGGCTACGCGCAGGCTGAAGCAGGGCGACGTCGACTTCGCGAAGGCTCTATCTGGCGCGGGTGCAGAAGATCGCCGACACCTCGAAGCAGGAGTTCCGCAGCACCCCGCCAAGCGGCTCCTCGGCGTGCTCGCCGGCATCCTCGACGGCGAAATCCTGCGGATGGCCGGCGACCTGCCCGGCGCGATCGCCGCGTTCGAGCGCGCGGTGCAAGCTGGACGACGAGCTGGAGTACGACGAGCCGGAGCCGCTGCCCTTCCCGGCGCGCCACTGGCTCGGCGCGGCGCTCGCTCGAAGCCAAGCGCTTCCGCCGATGCCGAGAAGGTGTATCGCGACGATCTCGAAGCAGCACCCGCACAACGGCTGGTCGCTGCTCGGCCTGCAGCAGGCGCTGAAGGGCCAGGGCAAATCGGACGCCGACGTGGACCAGGACTTCGCCGCGAGCTGGGCCCGCGCCGATCACTGGGTGAGGATGTCGAGGTTCTAGGATTCAGGGGCCGGAGTCCAGCATGGATGCTGGAACACGGCCGCCTCGGGGTCTTGGGCTTAGGTCTTGAGGTCTTGGGGCTTGGGCCCGGCCTAGAAATTCACCTTCAATCCGACCCGGGCCAGGCGTGGCGGAACCACGCTCAGCGGGCGGTTGTACGACGTCCCTGAGCTCCACTGCAGGTTCTGCGCGGGATTGGCGTTGAACATGTTGTAGAGATCGAAGAAGCCGGAGATGTCCCGGCGATTCGGAAGCCGGAAAGTCTTCTCCACCCGCAGATCGGTGATGACGATGTCGTCCTGGTGCTGCGTGCCCATCGGCTCGGCGAGGAAGCGGACGCTGCCGTAACTGAGGTTGGCGGCAAACGTCCGGCCGAACGGGTAGCCCTCCTGATAGCGCAGCATCGGTGACACCGAGATGTCCCAGAACGGCGAGTTCCAGGTCCCGGACAGCTTGATGTTCTGGCGGCTGTAGACATGGCGGCCGTTGTCGGTGTTGATTTTGTCGTTGGGCGTCGCCGGCAGAAAGTTCTGCCGCACCGTATTACCCTGGTAGGTCGTGTTGCCGTTGTCGAAGCTCTTGGTGTAGCCGTACGAGGCCAGCAGGCTCCAGCGGCTGCTCATCCGCTTGGTGCCGGTGATCTCGAAGGTGTGGAAGTCGGCGTCGCCGTCGGGCACGTTGGTGGTGAGATTGACCGGCGTGAGGCCACGGTACTCCGGCGCCAGATCCAGCGCCGCCAGCGGTGCCCCATCGTCGCCGGTTCCCACGCGGCCGTCAGGCCCCGGGTCCGGCACGTTCACCGGCACGGTGAAGGCCTCGTAGGGCTGCGCCGCGTTGATGCGTGCGAACTGGTCGCGCTGCCCGCGCCAGACATAGCCGATCCGGACGCCGAAGTTCGCCATCACCTCCTGCTCGAGGAACGTCGCGATCTCGTTGGTCCGGGTGTTCTTCAAGTCGGGGTCGAGCGACTCCAGGGCGGCCCCTCCCCGGCTCGAAACCAGCGCTCCCTCCTCGCCGGGATTCCACCGGCCGTCGCCGTTGCCATCGCTCCAGCGATAGCGGCGCCACCACGCATTCGAGTTCTCGTTGACGTTGAACAGGAAGTCGGCGCCGGGGTTCCACCAGTAATTGCCGTAGTTGAACTTCGCCACCGTGCGGCCGTCGCCGCGCACGTCGTAGGTGACGCCCAGGCGCGGCGCGAACAGGTTGAAGTCCACGACATTGGTGTTCTCCGGGAAGTCGATCGGCGCGGGATTGAAGCGCCCGGCGTCGTGGACCTGGGCCGGCAGGAACGCGCGATAGCGATCGAAGCGCACCCCGATGTTGGCGGTCAGGCGGTTGCTGACGCGCCAGGAGTCGTTGAGGAAGGCGCCGTAGGTCCACAATCCATTTTGTGAGGTGTTGGGCGCCTGGAACAGGATGATGTCGAGCGGCGCGTTGTTCTGCATGACGTGCAAAATGTCTTCCTCATAGCCGTCGAGGTAGATGTCGGTGACGGTCTCATGGAAGATCTCGCCACCGATCTTGAAATTGTGATCGCCGACCGGGCTGTCCTTGAACAGGCTAAGGGTGCCCAGCACCTGGTCGCGCCGGCGTTCGCGACGCCAGTTCCGGTTGCGCCCGTAGATCAGGTTGTTGCCGATGTCCTCGTAACGCAGGCCGGTGCCGTTGACGCCGTTGTCCCAGTCGTAGCCATACTGCCCGCCGCGAATCTCGGCGAAGGTGTTGTCGTTGAGGACGCCGTTCCACTCGCCCTTGTGCACCCACGCCCAGAAGTTCTGGTTCCAGGTGGTCGACTCGGAAGTGTTGATACCGGTATCGACGCCGAGCAGGAACGAGTCGAAGCGCTGCGGCTGCTTCTTCTGCGACGGCTGGGTATAGGCGATCAGCTTGTTGTTCTGCGACAGGTTGTAGGTGACCTTGGCGCTGAAGTTGTTGAGCACGGTCTGCTGCGGCGCGACCGGATAGTTGACGAAGCGCGCCTTGATGTCCTGGTGGCGATACGAACCGTACCACCACAGCTTGTCCTTGCCGAGGTGACCGCCGAGGCCGATGTTGTTGTCGTTGTAGGACGACAGCCGGTTGACTTCGTTCGGCTGCAACCCGCCGCCGCTGACCAGGCCACGGTCGATCTGATTCTGATCGATGTTGTACGACTGCCACTTCTCCGGCGAGTAGCTGCCGAAGTAGGTGCCGCGGAACTCGTTGCCGCCCGACTTGCTGATGAACTGCGACTGCACGCCCGGCGTCGACGCCTCGGCCGAATGCGCGGCGGTGTTGATCTGCACTTCCTCCATCGCCCCGACGTCCGGATAGTTGCCAAACGCGCCCGTCGCTTCGGTGGCGTTGATGCCTTCGATGTTGGCGCGCACCTGTCCGGCCGTGCCGTAGGTGACAAACGCCTGCTGCGTGCCGTTGGTGCTCCCACCAACGTCGATTCGGCTCATCTGCACGGCCGGCGAGCCTGCCAGCAGCGAGAAGTAATCGCGCGAGGTCGGCAGCGCCGAGAGCTGCTTGGCATCGAACGTCGTGCCGACCTGGGTGGCCGCCGTGTCCACAACCGGCGACTGCCCCGTCACGGTGATCGACTCGGTCAGCGACGCCAGCTTCATCTCGGCGTTCACCGTGGCCGTGAAGCCGACACTGATGCGAATCCCTTCGTTGCGGACCGTGGAGAAGCCGGCCAGCTCGAAGACGATGGTGTAGTCACCGGGTGGAACCGCGGTGAAGCGGTACTGACCGTCGGGATCGCTGACCGCGGTGCGGGCCCCCATGAGCGATGGGCTGGTGAGCGTGACGGTGACGCCGGGCACGACCGCCGACGTGGCGTCGGCGACCCTGCCGTTGATGGCGCCGGTACCCGAAGTGACCGCCTGCCCGAAAGAGGCCGTCACCGATGCGAAGACAAGCCAGGTCGCAAACCCTATCGCGCGCATGCACCCTCCACATCGAAGCTGAGGTGAAGACGACACTAGATAAGCGCGACGCTCGGTCTTGCCCGCTATGGAATGCGGGTATCTTCCACGGATGCCTCCGCGGAGTCAACGAGCGTTTTGAGGCTTGGGGCTCGAGGCTTGGGCTTGGGATCGCTCAGATGTGTGCGCGCAGTGGCTCGTGCATCCGCCGGCCGTGGGTCAGCGACATCAGCACGACGTCCGACGTCACCGGCGCACGCCGGAAGGCGTCGACGCCGATCGCATCGGCGATGGCGTTCAGCACCGCGCCGTAGCCGGCGCCGACGGGCGGCTCGCCGACGCCCTTGGCGCCGACCGGGGTTTCCGGATCCGGAATGCCCAGCGCCACCGCGGGCATGGTGTGCGGCACGTCGAGGATCGTCAGCGGCCGGTTGCTGTAGAAGCGGCGCGCCAGCGACAACCCGTAGTGCGGGTCGTAGACCAGGCGCTGGTAGAGCGCGTGCGCGATGCCCAGGCAGACGCCGCCGTTCAACTGCGCGGTCAGGCTGCGCGGATTCACCACCAGGCCGACATCGCCGACGCTGAGGAAATCGACGAGCGTCACGGCGCCGGTCTCGACGTCCACCTCCACTTCGGCAAAGCCGGCGACGAACGAATAGGTCTCGCCATCGCGTGGGTAGGCGTCCTTGGCCACGCCCATCAGGCCGAGGCCGGCCAGGCCCGCGGCCGCGGTCTTCGTCACCGGATGGATGTCGCCGGGCAGCTCGTGGCCGTCGAAGCGGCCTCCGATCTCGATCGCGCGGCGGGCCGCCTGCGCGTAGGTGAGCGCGCGGCCAGGCTGCCCCTTGCGAAACACCCGCTCGTTCCCCAGTTCGTAGTCGTCGGGCGCGCCGCCCAGATCGCGCGCGGCAATCTCCTGCAGCTTGCGCCGTGCGTCCATCGCGCCCGCGTGATTGGCGCGCGTCATCGCGTGCGTGGTCTGCGACCCCACCGACATGCAGGTCCACGGCAGGCCCTGGCTGGTGTTGCCCCAGATCACTTCCACGCGCTCCCACGGCATCGCCAGCACGTCGGCGGCCACGCGGGCGAGGTCGATCACCGAGTGCGTCCCGAGATTGCCGACGCCCGACTGCACGTACAGCTTGCCGTCGGGACGGATGGTCATCAACCCGTCGTAACCCACCGAGCCCGCGCCATGCGGGCCGATGGCCACGCCGACGCCGCGTACCTTGCTGCCGCGCCTCTGACCGGATCGGGCCACGCGTTCGGTCCAGCCGAACTGCTGAGCCCCGCGATCGAGCGCCTCCTTCACGAACGCCCCGGTCACGTGGCGCCGCTGCCCGTTGGCGGCCGGCGGACCGAACGGCGCCTTCCCTTCTGGCGAGTTCATCCGCCGGATCGCGATCTGGTCCAGGCCCAGCGCCTTGGCGGCCTTGGTGATCACCGGCTCGATGATGCCGTTGGCCTGCATCGGCCCGGGCGAGCGCTGCTGCGTGCGCGGCGGCGTGTTCGTCAACACGTTGACGGCGCGCCACCGCATCGCGCCCGGCTGATAGATGAGCGACGCGGCCAGGCCGGCGGAGCGGTGATCGCCCATCGGCCCATACGGGCCGCCGTCCTGGACGATGAAGAAGTCGAGCGCGGTGATGCGCCCGTCCTTCGTGAAGCCCGCCTTGGCGCGGCCGACCATGCTGGTGCGGGCGCGCCCGAAGTAGCTCTCTTCCTCGCGGCTCACGCGCATCATCACCGGCGCGCCGGCCTTCTTCGCCAGCAGCGCGGGAATCGCCATGGTCACCGACCCGCCGCCCTTGCTGCCGAAGCCGCCGCCGGTGTACTCGCTGATCAGCACCACCTGCGACGGCTCCACGCCCACCCATCGCGCCACCGCGTCCACGGTGCGCACCACGCTCTGCGTCGAGCAGTGGAGATAGAGCTTTCCGTTCTGCCAGTAGGCCATCGCCGTGCGCGTTTCGAGCGGGTGATGCCCGGTGGACTGCACCACGAAGGTCTCGTCGAGGACGAGGTCCGCGGCGGCGAACCCGGCGTCGAGATCGCCGTTGGTCCACTCCTCCGTGGCCTTGCCCATCGGCAGGCGGCCTTCGGCGGCCTCGGCGAAATCGGTCTCGGTCCACTTCAGGCGCTCGACCGCGGGCCGCGCCGGAGGCGCCCCCGGTGCTGCCGCGGGCGGCACGCTCCAGACGTTGCCCTCGGCACGCGCGTCGGGCCCGCCGGGCCGCAGGCTGTCGAGCGGATCGATGACGAAGGGGAGCGATTCGAACCCGATGTCGATGCGCTCGATCGCCTCGGCGGCGGTGAGCTCGTCCACGGCCGCGACCGCGAGCACCGGCTCGCCGCCGTAGAGCGGTTCGTTGGTCAGCGCGCGTTCCGCGCCGGCCAGATCGGGCAGATCGTCGGCGGTGAGAATGGCGCGCACGCCCGGCATCGCGAGCGCGGCGCGGGTGTCGAGGCGGGCGACGCGCGCGTGTGGCTGCGGGCTCAGCAGGAGCTTCGCGAACAGCATGCCCTCGGCGCGGAAGTCCTCGGCATAGCGGGCGCGGCCCGTGACCTTGGCCACGATATCCGGGGTGACGTAGTTGGTGCCGACCAGCTTGTCTGCCACAACCCCTCCTGAGCGGGGACTGTAACAGATCTCTGATAGTCTCCCGTCACGTCACGCTGAAGGAGTCCCCATGTCCGCTACCGCCCCTGTCACCCCGCAACGTATCCTTCAACTCGTCAACGCGCACCAGTCGTCCCGTGCGCTCAAGGGCGCGATCGATCTCGGGCTGTTCACCGCGCTCGGCCGCGGCAGCGCGACGGCCGCGGCGCTCGCCACCCGGATTGGCGCGTCCGAGAAAGGCGTCCGTGTCCTCTGCGACTTCCTGGTGATTGCCGGGCTGCTCCACAAGCAGGGCGACGACTACAGCGCCAGTCCAGATGCGGCCCTGTTCCTGGACGAGCACTCGCCGGCATACTTCGGCTCGGTCGCCGGTTTCCTGTTGGGCGACTTGCGCCACAACTTCGACGACATGGCGGCGGTCGTCCGCAAGGGTGGGACGCTGCTCGACGGGCAGGGAGCGGTCGAGCCCAACAACCCGTGGTGGGTGGACTTCGCGCGCAGCATGGTGCCGCTGATGACGCCGGCGGCGCACTTCATCGCCGACCTGGTGACGCGCGACTACCCCGCCGACCAGCCGCTCAAGGTGCTCGACATCGCGGCCGGACACGGCGTGTTCGGGATCACGATCGCGCAACGGCACCCGCTGGCCACCGTGGACGCGCTCGACTGGCCGTCGGTCCTCGTGGTGGCGAGCGAGAACGCCGCCAAGGCCGGCGTCGCCGATCGACACCGCCTCCTGCCCGGCAGCGCGTTCGACCTGCCGTTCGACGCCGACTACGACGTCGTCCTGCTCACCAATTTCCTGCACCACTTCGACGCCACCACCTGCACGCAACTGCTGGAGAAGGTGCACGCGGCGCTCAAACCGGAGGGCCGAGCCGTGACGCTCGAGTTCGTGCCCAACGACGATCGCGTGACGCCACCCGAGCAGGCGGCGTTCGCCATGACCATGCTGGCCTCAACCGCGGCCGGTGATGCCTACACCTTCGCCGAACTCAAGAGCATGGCCGCCAAGGCCGGCTTCCGTTCGAGCGAGATGCACCGCCTGGCCATGGCGCCGCAGACCGTGGTGGTGTCTACGAAGTGACGATCGGCTGATAAGCGTCTTCTACTTCTCCTTGCCTCGCGGGAACTGCTTCCGGTAAACCCGGGTCTCCGTATTCCCAGGAACATTCCCTGTGATGATGGCTCGAAGCTCCGCTCCGTCGTCGTCGATGACAAGGTCCAGGGGGACCGTGGCATTGAGGGGAGAGACGTGGAGTGTCATCGACCCCGTGCAGTCCGGATTTACCTGATAGGTGCCTTGAAACGTCAGGTGGTTGAGGTTGCCGTTTGCGGTTGCCGTCGCGGTGCCTTCGGTATTGCCTTCTCCGTCGAAGGTCTGCCGACCGATCTCGGCGAAGGCACCGGCAAATGCGGGCGGGAGAGCGAGAAGTGTTCCAGTGCTGGTGAATCCAAAGCTGCCTTGCAGGCTGGCGTCGGAGCAGTCCTTATGCGCATCAGCCTGGGCCCTGGGCAGGGTGCCCAGAACGAACACCGTGGCAAGAACAATGACGAGGGTCGTTGGCGCGATGGTCCGACGCATAACTGGCCTCCTTGAATTTTCCCGGGAGAGATAGGTCCTTTTCGCTGACCGATGGACTCGGAGGAAATGGGTGGCCGAGAGTCTACTCGCGTTGCTGGAGTGAAGTGCGGATTATTGCTTGAGGCGCCGGAAGAAGTCCTCAGCGGTTCAGCGCCGGATCAGCCACGCCAGCAGGGAGAGGATGATGCTGATGACGATCGAGGTCGCGAGCGGGAAGTAGAAGCGGAAGTTCTCGCGCTCGATCGAGATATCGCCGGGCAGCCTGCCGACCCATGGCAGGCGCCCGGTGAACGACAGCAGCGCGCCCACCACCAGCAGCACGCCGCCCAGCAACATCAGGGTTCGCCCAAGGTCACCCATCGTCCACTCCGGATCTCCTGATCTCCAGATCGGCAAATCTTCAGATCCAGATCACCAGTTCACCCGATCTCGAGATCGCCAGATTCGCTAATCTTTCTTCTCTCCCAGCAGCGGCACCCCGGCGCTGCCCGGCCCCAGCAGCCCCGACTTCGTGTAGATGCGAAGCTTGTCGCGAGTGTCGATGATGTCGAGGTTCCGCATCGTCAGCTGACCGATGCGATCCTGCGGCGTGAAGAACGCCTCGCCGCGCTCCATCGTCAGGCGCTCAGGCTTGTAGGTCAGGTTCGGGCTGGACGTGTCGAGCAGCGAGTAGTCGTTGCCGCGGCGCAGTTCCAGCGTCACTTCGCCGGTCACCGCACCGGCCACCCAGCGTTGTGCGGTCTCGCGCAGCATCATCGACTGCGGATCGAACCAGCGGCCCTGATACAGCAGCCGGCCCAGGCGACGGCCGTTGTTGCGGTACTGCTCGATCGTGTCTTCGTTGTGGATGCCGGTGACCAGGCGCTCGTAGGCGATGTGCAGCAGCGCCATGCCCGGCGCCTCGTAGATGCCGCGGCTCTTCGCCTCGATGATGCGGTTCTCGATCTGGTCGCACATCCCGAGCCCGTGCCGCCCGCCGATCGCGTTCGCCTCGGTGAACATCGACAGCGCGTCGCCGAAGGTGTGGCCGTTCAGCGCCACCGGCTGTCCCTCCTCGAAACGCACCGTCACCGTCTCGGGCTTCACCGTCACGTCATCGCGCCAGAAGGCCACGCCCATGATCGGCTGGACGATGGTGATGCCCTTGTTGAGGAATTCGAGATCCTTGGCTTCGTGCGTCGCGCCGAGAATGTTCGAGTCGGTCGAGTACGCCTTCTCGACGCTCATCTTGTACTCGAAGCCGTGCGCGATCATGTACTCCGACATCTCCTTGCGGCCGCCCAGCTCGTCGATGAACTGCTGGTCCAGCCACGGCTTGTAGATGCGGAGGTTCGGGTTGGCCAGCAGCCCGTATCGGTAGAACCGCTCGATGTCGTTGCCCTTGAACGTGCTGCCATCACCCCAGATGTTCACCTCGTCGTCGCGCATCGCGACGACGAGCATGGTGCCGGTGACGGCGCGCCCGAGCGGCGTGGTGTTGAAGTAGGTGGCGCCGCCGGTGGAGATGTGGAAGGCGCCGCACTGAATGGCCGCGAGGCCTTCGGCGACCAGCTGCGGGCGGCACTCGACGAGCCGCGCCAGCTCCGCGCCGTACGCCATCGCCTTCTTCGGGATGTCGTCGTAGTCCGTCTCGTCGGGCTGCCCGAGATTGGCGGTGTAGGCGTAGGGGATCGCGCCCTTGGCGCGCATCCAGTGCAGCGCGGCGCTGGTGTCGAGGCCGCCGGAAAATGCAATGCCGACTTTCTCGCCGGCGGGAAGGTTCTGTAGGATGTTGGCCACGTCGGTCGCTCCGAAACGACCCATGATACGTGACCCGGCGTCCTTCACCGCAGCACTTCCTCCAGCGGGCGCCGAGCTGTCGGATTCTGCGCGTCACCGGTCCGACTGCAGCATCATGGGGAGGTGGACCCTCTCGCCGGCTCGTCGTGGAGCACGCCTCAGACGGTCGCCGGCTTCGCGAAGTCGCCGCCCAACGCACGGCTGATGCTGGTGGCCGCGGATGAGCTGAAGCGGCGGCCTGAGGGCCGGGCGCTCGACATCGGCTGCGGCGCCGCCCGCAATGCCGTTCCCCTGGCGCAACTCGGCTGGCACGTCGTCGGCACCGATCTGTCGTGGCCGATGCTGACGGCGGCCCGTGGGCGCGCCCACGAAGAGGCGCCGGGCGACAGCTTGCACGTGGTGCAGGCGCCGATGACCGCGCTGCCCGTTCGAGGAGGGGCGTTCGATTTGATCGTGGCCCACGGCATCTGGAATCTCGCGCGCTCGTCCAGCGAGTTCCGCGCCGGCGTGCGTGAAGCGGCAAGGGCCGCGGCGCCCGGCGGCCTGCTGTTCGTCTTCACCTTCTCGCGCAATACGCTTCCGGCTGACGCCTTGCCTGTCCCGGGCGAGCAATTCGTCTTCACGCAGTTCTCCGGGGCGCCGCAATGCTTTCTGACTGCTGCGGAGCTGCTGGCTGAACTCGGGGCCGCGGGGTTCGTGCCCGATGCCGCGGTGCCGCTCGTCGAACACAACCGGCCGAAGCCCGGCATGCTGAGCGGCGGCGCGCCCGTCATCTACGAAGGAGGTTTTCGTGTCGACCATTCCGGCCGCTGAGGCCCTGCTGCTCGCCGATCTGATTACGCCTACCGCACAGGGCATCGCCAGCCGCGTGCTCGCCAGAAGCGGCGGCGGTAACCTCACGCTGTTCGCGTTCGATGCAGGCCAGGGCTTGAGCGAGCACAGCACGCCCTACGACGCCCTGGTCATGGTGCTGGAGGGTGAATTGACGCTGACCATCGGCGGCGCACCGGTCCACGCCCGGCCGGGAACCGTGGTTCGCATGCCGGCCAACGTGCCGCATGCTGTTGACGCGCCGGTTGCGTCGCGGATGCTACTGCTGATGTTCAAGGAACCAAAGGCCTGACGGACGGGCGATCGGTCGGCGACCGCGAGCGCTTACCGCCCGTCGGCGCCGAACACGTCGCGGTACTTTGCCGCCGACACCAGCACGCGCCGGGCGTAGCCGCAGATCGGCTCCACATTGCGAGACGAGGCGCGCGCCCAGTCCACGGCGGCGTCCACCAGCAGCACGCCTAGCCCCAGCCCGCGCTCTGTCGGCAGCACTTCGACGTAGTCGATGTAGATGACGCCATCGCCGAGGTGGTAGTCGAGGTGGCCAATCGCGGCGCCTCGCCGCTTCAGGACGAAGACGCCGGTGTCGGCGCCATCACGATCGATGGTGTAGTCGTCAGGAGCGCTCGCGGACATGGTCAGCGCATGATAGCGGACTCCGCGCGCACGCGGCGCGACGGGGCGCGCTAACGCGTAGACTGGAGGCAGTGAGTCTCCCGTCATGATCCAGATCACGCCCACCCTTGCCATCGACGAACGCGAGCTCGACGAGCGGTTCGTCCGCGCGTCAGGGCCCGGTGGCCAGAACGTCAACAAGGTGGCGACCGCCGTCGAGCTGCGGTTCAACGTGCAGGACTCGTCGCTGCCGTCCGACGTCAAACTCCGGCTGTCGGCGCTGGCGGGGCGAAGGATGACCGGCGAGGGTGTGCTGCTCATCGACAGCCGCGAACATCGCACGCAGACGCAGAACCGCGAGGCCGCGCGCGAGCGGCTGGTCGCCCTCATCCGTCAGGCAACGATGGTGCCCGTGCGCCGCAAGGCGACGAAGACCACGAAGGGCGCGAAGGAGCGGCGGCTGACCACGAAGAAGCGGCGCGCGACGGTCAAGGCGCGGCGCGCCAAGCTCTCGGACGAGGAGTGAAGCTTTTGGTTGAGATGAGGGAGTGCGGACGCCCGCCGGGCGGCGGGCGTCCTGAGAGAGTGAACTAGCGGCTGCCGGCGTCGCGGCCGGAAATCTTGCGGCCCATGTCGACGGTCTTGAACCCGGCGTCACCCCAGTTCATCACGAACACGCTGAAGCCCTGCTTCATGCGCATCTCGATATCATTGGCGTTGGCGGGAAAACCGCACGGCACGTTGAATTCCTTGCACGCCGCCAGCACCTGCTGAATCGACGCTTCCCACGCCGCTTCGTCGAGCACGCGCTTGCCGCTGGCGTCGGTGGTGCTGAACACCCCGCGCAACGTGCCGGCGCCGGGCCACAGCACGCCGATGCCCTTCACCGCCGCGATTTCGCGCACCTTCGCCAGGCCGGCCTTGCTCTCGACGATGGTCCAGTTGATCAGCTCGCCCTCGGGGTTGAGGGGCCACAGATCCGCCTTGGCCTTGTACTCCGCCTCGCTCAGGCCCCACAGCGCCGGCGCCGTGCCGACGTCCTCGCTGCGCGTGCCGCCCTTCGACTTGAAGCGCATCGCCGCCAGGCCCTGCTTGACTTCGTCGGCGCTCTCGACCGAGACGAACATCACGCCGCTCACGCCGAGATTCAACTGCTTGCCGATCTGCGCGCCCACGGCCGCCGGGTCCGGCGCGATTTCGGGGGACTTCACGATCAGCGGATGATGCAGCCGGTGCGCGGGGCTCTTCGTGAACAGGCCCAGCTGCGCCACGCCCTTCACGAACTCCGCGTAGGCGGTGTAGCCGCGATCGAAGTTGCCTTCCATGCTGCCGTCGAACACGAAGTCGCTGTTCGCATAGCCCAGCGCTTCCTTCGCAAGCTCGGCCGCCGACTTCTCCGGCAGCTGCACGGCCGGCGCGACGGCACCAGGCTGCGGCGGTCCACCCCGACGGTTGGACGGCGCATAGAGCCCGAAGACGGGCTTCTTCTGCTCGAGCAGTTCGATGACCGGATTCAGCCGCGACTTCCGAGGCGCCTGCCCCATCGCCAGGCTGCCGAGTCCCACAATCAGTACCGTTGCCACAATCAGCCGTGCACGCACAAACGCCTCCTCAAAACCCTGTCCGCGAATTCGCGGATCTCGCCGAGTATACGACGGGCTTGGGGCTCGGCTGGCTGGGCTTGGGGCTTGAGGCTTGGGGCTTGCGTCTTGAGTCTTGGGTCTTGAGTCTTAGGTCTTGGGGCTTGGGGCTTGGGGCTTGGGGCTTGGAATGCGACCCAGGTCTTGAGTCTTGGGTCTTGGGTCTTGAGGGCTTGAGGCTTCAGGCTTTAGGCTCAAGGCTTGTGCGACCGTCGTCTGCCGGACACCGGCTGACCGGTTTCTGCCTTTTGCCTTCCGCCTTTTGCCTTTTGCCTTCTGCCTTTTGCCTTTTGCCTTCCCGTCTGCCGGTTGCCGTCTGCCGTCTGCCGTTACCTGTAGTCTTCCCGCACCGGTGAGAAGGCGTCGAGCACCCGGCAGGCCGTCACCGCGCGGCCGGCGTGGTGCGCGTGCGGTGGGATCACGAAGACCGTCCCCGCCGTCAGCAGGTATGGTTCGCCGCTCACCACGATCTCGAGCTGGCCTTCGAGGATGCTGACGATCTGCTCGTGCGGGTGATGGTGATCTGGAAAGGTCGCGCCGGCGTCGAGCTCCACCCAGGAATGCGTGACGCAGTCGGTATGTACGAGGCGGGCACGCACGCCGGGGAAGATCTCGCGAACCGGCAGTGCGGCGATCGTGATTGGCAGCATGCCGAAAAATACCACGCGCCGGTCACTCGATTCATACTGATGTCCATGCGCACGGCGATGGTGTGGGGACTGATGACGATGATGTGCCTGGCGCCGCGGGTGGCGGCCGCGCAGGACACCGTGGATGGACAGCTGTGGATGCAGGTGGTGGCGACCGTGCGGCTGTCGGACAACTGGCGGCTCCATCTCGAAGAGCAGCCGCGGCTGGTACGAGGACGCCTCGGAGTCGTACCAGGTGATCACCCGGACCGCGCTCGGCCGTCGGCTGGGCAACCGGGCGACGCTGTGGGGAGGCTATGCGTGGATCGCGAAGCCCCCGGGTGAAGGTGTCACGCACGAGCAGCGGATCTGGCAGCAGTTCTCGGCCACGCTTCCCGACGCCGGCCGTTTCACGCCGTCGATGCGGCTTCGGCTCGAGCAGCGGTTCCAGGACGGGTGGGACGACAACTCGCATCGGCTGCGGATGATGGGCCGTGCGGTGCGACCGCTGAACGAGAGCCGCGCGTGGTCACTGGTCGGCTGGAACGAGCTCTTCGTGACACTCGATGACACCGAAGCCGGCCCATGGCAGGGCGTGGACCAGAACCGGCTGTTTGGCGGGGTGCTCAGGCAATTCAATCCGAAGGTCGGGCTGGAGCTTGGCTACATGTGGACGACGTCCGAAGCGCCGGACCGGGACCGCACGCACGCTCACGTGGCGTTCGTGTGGCTGAACCTGGCGCTGTAGCGCGCGCGGCTGGCGCCGCCGAGACCTAGCGCGCGAGCGGCAGCTCGTCGTGATCGTCGTGGCTGGTGTCGAACCCGGCGAGCAGCCACGAGGCCAGCGCCAGCGGATAGGGACCGTCATAGATCCAGAACACGAACCCGCCATCCGCTGCCTCGACGGGCACCAGCCCGAGCAGTTCTCGGCCTGGCCCCCAGCCGGTGTCGCAGGTTTCGTCCTCGCAGAGGCGCAGCGGCACGCCCATGTAAAGCGCCTTGATGGACCCGGCGCCGCAGGTCGGGCAGCTGCGGCGCACGCTGTCGGCGAGAGTCATGTCCGTGTCATCGGCCGCTCGCTGGAATCCTTTAACGGCGGCTGCGGGCACGCATGGTATGGTGACGACGGCCGGGCCCGGATTGGTCCGGCTCGAAGGAGTTGAATTTTAGATGAAGGCCATTCATAAGACCGCTGCAGGCGTCTGCCTGCTCGCCCTGCCCCTGATGCTGGGCGTGTTCGCCGCGCGCCGGGTCGAGGCGCAGCAGAAACCCGCCCCGAAGGCCGCCGACGCACCGACGTTCAAGATCGATCCGACCTGGCCGCTCGAGTTCCCCAACCACTGGGTGATGGGCTCCGTCACCGGCGTGTTCGTCGACTCGAAGGACCACACCTGGATCACCAGCCTGCCCGAGACGCTCACCGAAGAAGAGCTCTACGAGGAACAGACCCCGCCGATGGGCACCTGCTGCAAGGCGGCTCCCGTCGTCATCGAGCTCGACCAGAACGGCAAGGTCGTGCAGGGCTGGGGCGACAAGGCCAAGGAAGAGCCCGAGAAGTGGCCGCGCAATCCTCACGGCATCTTCGTCGATCACAACGACTTCGTGTGGGTCGGCACGCACATGCACCACCGCGTGATGAAGTTCACGCGCGACGGCAAGCTGGTGATGACGATCGGCGAGTACGACAAGAACGCCGGCAGCAACGACACCAAGCTGCTCGGCGGCCCGTCGGGCATCTGGGTGGATCCCAAGACCAACGAGGTGTTCATCTCCGACGGCTACCGCAACCGCCGCATCATCGTGTTCGATGCCGCGACCGGCGCCTACAAGCGTCACTGGGGCGCCTACGGCGAGAAGCCGGACGACACCGAGAAGTTCGACCCGAAGACGATGATGGGCGGCATGCTGCCGAAGCAGTTCTCGACGCCGCACGGCCTGACCGGATCGAACGACGGCAAGATCTACGTCGCCGATCGCCGGGGCAACCGCATCCAGGTGTTCGAGCAGTCGGGCAAGTTCCTGATGGAGAAGATCATCGCGCCCGCCACGCTCTCCTCGGGCTCATCGTTCGTCGTCGTGCTGTCGAAGGACCCGCAGCAGCAGTGGCTCTACCTGGCGGACGGCACCAACCACAAGGTGTGGATCCTGCGCCGCAGCGACATGGAAGTGGTGGGCGAGTTCGGCCGCGGCGGCCGTCAGCTCGGTCAGTTCCTGCGCCCGCACGGCATGAGCATCGACTCGAAGGGCAACCTGATCGTCGGTGAGGCGTCAACGGGACGCCGGGTGCAGCGGTTCAACCTGCAGAAGTAAAGGCAGAAGGCAAAAGGCTAAAGGCAAAAGAAGAACTGGAAGCCCGAAAGGCAGGAGGCGCAAGGCAATGCTCTGATTTTTGCCTTGTTCCTTCTGCCTTTTGCCTTTCGCCTCTACCGTGCGAGCGTTCCGGCCGGCGCCGCACGCAGGTACTGCGACGGCCAGTCGATCGGGTGGCCCAGCGCTTCAGCAGCGTGCAGCGGCCAGTACGGATCCCGCAGCAGCTGCCGCGCCAGGAACACGCAATCGGCGCGCCCCTCCGAGATGATGGCGTTGGCGGCCTCGGGGGTGGTGATGAGGCCGACCGCCCCGGTGGCGATGCCCGCCTCGCGCCGCACCTGTTCGGCAAACGGCACCTGATATCCAGGGCCAACGGGAATCGTCGCCGTGGCGGCATTGCCGCCCGACGAGCAGTCGATCAAGTCCACGCCGTGATCCGCGAGCAGCTTCGCCAGCGCCACGGACTGCTCGATGTCCCAGCCTCCCTCCACCCAATCGGTGGACGAGATCCGGACCAGCACCGGCAGCGAGTCCGGCCACTCGGCGCGCACCGCGTCCACCACCTCGAGGCACAACCGCACCCGGTTATCGAACGACCCGCCATAGGCATCCGTCCGCGTGTTGCTGAGGGGCGAGAGGAACTCGTGCAGCAGGTAGCCATGCGCGGCGTGAACCTCCGCCACCTCGATGCCGATGGCGCGAGCCCGGCGAGCCGCGCTCCGAAAAGCCGCCACGATGGCGGCAATGCCGTCGGCATCGAGCGCGTGCGGGCACCGGGTAGTTCGGCGCGAACGGCTCCTGCCCCGGCCCGACCGGCGTCCAGCCGCCATCTGCCACGTCGACCGCGCCATGCCCGGACCACGGACGTTTGGTGCTGCCCTTCCGACCCGCGTGCGCCAACTGCATGCCGGGCACCCGGCCCTGCTGCTTGATGAAGGCGACAACCGGCGCCAACGCCTCGGCGTGCGCGTCGCTCCAGATGCCGAGGTCCTCCGGGCTGATGCGCCCTTCCGGAGTGACCGCGGTGGCTTCGGTCATCACCAGCCCCGCCCCGCCAACCGCGCGTGAACCAAGGTGAACCAGGTGCCAGCTGTTGGCCAGGCCGTCGTCCGAGGAGTACTGGCACATGGGCGAGACGAAGATGCGATTCGGAAACGTGACGCCGCGCAAGGTGAAGGGCTCGAAGAGATGAGGCATCCGTCATTGTTTCACCCTAGAACCCTGGAACCTCTCGAACCCTAGAACTAAAACTGCTCACATCCACAACTGAATCGAATGGTACCCGGCTCAGGCTTTACCGGTATCCTCGTTCGGCAACAGTCGCGCCTGGGCACAACCCACGGCGCTTCACGAACACCCCACAGGAACATCCGTGATTGTCGTCGCCGGTACCTCGTGCGCTCACTCGATCGGTCAGCGGAAGCCCGTGGCTGGCTTGTGCCGTCGCCCTTGCCATCCTCGTCGGGACCCTTCCGGCAGCGGCGCAGAGCACGGCCTCTGGCGTGCGGCCGGCCGGCCCAGCGACCGGCCCCGCGGCAATTCAACGTTCCGGGCATGCCCGATCCGCCGGCGCCCGTCGCGCCCGAGGTGATCGTCCGCGGCGACAACGGCCGCGTCATCGTCCGCGCCACGCGGCTGGCAACGCCGCTCGACGATCGACGGCGTGCTGGACGAGGAGGTCTACACCCAGGTGAAGTCGATGAGCGACTTCATCCAGACGGTGCCGAATGAGGGTGCGCCGGCCACGGAGCGCACCGAGGCGTGGGTGACCTACGACGACGACAACTTCTACCTGTCGTGCCGCTGCTGGGACTCGGCCCCGCCCGAGGAATGGACCGCCAACGAACTGCGCCGCGACACCAACCAGCTGCGGCAGAACGACATGTTCGGCGCCCTGCTGGACACCTTTCACGATCGCCGCAACGGCTTCAACTTCTACACGAACCCGCTCGGCGCCCGCGCCGATCAGGTGGTGAGCAACGAGGGCAACCCCAACGCCGACTGGAACCCGGTGTGGTTCGTGCGCACCGGCCGCTTCGATGGCGGCTGGACCGTGGAAATGGCCATTCCGTTCAAGTCCATCCGCTACGTCTCGGGCACGGATCAGGAGTGGGGCCTGCAGATCAGGCGCGCGATCCGCCGCAAGAACGAGTGGACGCACCTGACCTTCGTGCCCGCCGCCACCGGCGGCGTCACCAGCATCTTCCGCGCCTCGGCCGCAGCCACGCTGGTCGGCCTCGACCTGCCGCCGGCGAGCAAGAACGTCGAGCTCAAGCCCTATGGCATCTCCAAGCTCACCACCGACAAGCTGCGCTCGCCGCAGCTGGTGAACGACCTCGACGCCACCGCCGGGCTCGACGCCAAGTACGGCATCAACGCCAACATGACGGCCGACCTCACCGTCAACACCGACTTCGCGCAGGTGGAGGTGGACGAGCAGCAGGTGAACCTCACGCGTTTCCCGGTGGTCTTTCCCGAAAAGCGCGACTTCTTCCTCGAGGGCCGCGGCACGTTCGAGTTCGCACGCGCCTCCGGTCAGGCCGGCTTCAGCGGCCAGACCAGCATCAGCAACAACGCGCCGCAGCTGTTCTTCACGCGCCGCATCGGCCTGAACAACGCGCGCGAGGTGCCGATCATCGCCGGCGGCCGGCTGTCGGGCACGCTGGGCAAGACCGCGGTCGGTGCGATGAACATGGAGACCGGCTACGAGTCGCCGACCGACATCGAACCGGACAACTGCGGCGGCGCCCTACGCCGCCTGCACGCCCCGCACGAACTTCACGGTGCTCCGCGCCCGCCGCGACATCCTCCGCCGCAGCAATATCGGGGTCATCTTCACCAACCGCAGCGATTCGCCGACGGTGGCCACCTCGAACCAGGCCTACGGCGTGGACGCCGCGTTCTCGTTCTTCCAGAACGTCACCGCCAACGCCTATTACGCCCGCAGCGAGTCGCAGAACCGCGACGGCGACGAAGGCAGCTACCAGGGCAAGGTGGATTACTCGGGGATCGCTGGGGCGCGCGCCTGGACTACCTCGACGTCGGCGCCAACTACTACCCGGAAATCGGCTTCGTGCAGCGCCGCGGCTTCGGCCGGACCTTCGCGGCCGGCCGCTTCAGCCCGCGCATGCGCCGCAGCAAGGTCGTGCGCCGCTACCTGTTCGAAGGCGCGGCCGAGTATGTCGTCAACCGCGACAATGACATCGAGTCCAGCCGGAACACGGCGCACTTCCTGACCGAGTTCCAGAACAGCGACCAGTTCGTGTTCGACTTCAACAACAACTACGAGCTGCTGCTGCGGCCGTTCGTGGTGTCGCCGGGCGTGGCGATCCCGCCCGGCGAGTACCCGTTCAACAACGTCACCACCAGCTACGCCTTTGGACAACAGCGGCGCATGTCCGGAACGGTGGCGCTGCAGGCCGGCCAGTTCTACGACGGCGACATCCAGTCCCTGACCGTCAGCACCGCCCGGGTGGCGCTGATGAAGCAGTTCTCGCTGGAGCCGGGCGCTCACCCTCAACAAGGTGAAGCTGCCGGCCGGCAACTTCACCAACACGCTCATCCGGACCCGCATCGATTACGGGTTCTCGCCGCTGATGTTCCTGAGCGCGCTCGTCCAGTACGGCTCCGCGGACCGCGCCTTCAGCACCAACCTCCGGTTCAGGTGGGAATACCGCCCCGGGAGTGAAGTGTTCGTGGTCTACACCGACGAGCGCGACACCACCGGCCAGGGCTATCCGGGGCTGAAGAATCGCGCGTTCGTCGTCAAGGTGAACCGGCTCTTCCGCTTCTGACGTCCTAATCAGTGTCGTTGACACTTTCTGCCGATCGCCCGTACGATCAAGGCGTTGGCGATAGCAGCACCACTGATGCCGTCTCTCCTGCTCTGGTTCCGTGAACGCACGGGCGCGTTGTCGAACGCCCTCAGTCGTCGCGAGCCGGTCCGACGCGTGTCGTCGGCGCAGTTGCCAACGGAGTGGGGCGACTTCACGATTCACGTCTACGAGACCGCCAGCAAGCACGAAACGCACGTCGCGCTGGTCCGCGGCGAGCTCGGCGACGGGACCAACGTCATCACGCGCGTGCATTCATCGTGCGTCACCGGCGACATCTTCCATTCGGCCCGCTGCGACTGCGGCCCGCAGCTCCACGCGGCGATGAAGCGCATCGCGGACGAGGGCCGGGGCGTGCTGATCTACCTGAATCAGGAAGGCCGCGGGATCGGCCTCGCCAACAAGATTCGGGCCTACGCACTTCAGGATGAAGGCGCCGACACCGTGGAGGCCAACGAGCGCCTCGGCTTCCCCGCCGACATGCGCGACTATCGCGCCGCCCTCGAAATGCTGCGCGATCTGGGGGTCAGCTCCGTCCGCCTCATGAGCAACAACCCGAAGAAGCTGGAAGGGCTGGCCGGCGAGGGCTTCGCGGTCAACGAGCGGCTGCCGCTCGAGATCATGGCCACCGCGGCGACCCAGCACTACCTGAAGACGAAGAAGGACAAGCTCGGCCACTTCCTCGAGTCCGTCTAGGACTTGGCTGGCTCGCACCCGTGCGCTCCTGGACCACCTGGCCCGCCCTGGCCGCCGCCCTTGTTCTGCTCAACGCGTCGCTGACCTTCGGCAACGTCTGGCCCACGCCGAAGATCCGCTGGGAAAACGCGTTGTCGGTGGAGCTCGCCGTGTGCGTGCTGCTGCTGGCGCTCTTCCATCGCCATGCCGCCACGTTGACCCGTCGCCTGGTGCCGACGATGTGGGTGGTGCTGGTGGCGGGGCACTATCTTGATGTGACCGCTCCGGGTCTGTATGGGCGCGACTTCAACCTGTACCTGGGACTCGCAGCACCTCGGCAACGTCACCGCGATGCTGGCGCGCGCGGTACCGCCCTGGCTGATCGCCCTCGGCGTCACTGCCTTCATCGCCCTGTTGGCCGCGGTCTGGCTGCTGTCCCGCGCGGCGCTGCGGCAGGTGGCGAACGCGGTGGTCATGGAGCGACCGCGGCGAGCACTGATCGCGGCATCCGCGTGCGTCATCGCAGCATTCGCCGGCACCGTCTTCACCGACACGCCCGCGACGAGCCGCGTCTTCGCCCATCCGACCACCGGCGCGTACGCCCGGCAGGTGCGCTTCGTCCTGGCGATGGCGGGTCCGCAACGGGCGGCGCCGGCGCTGGCCGACAGCCCGGAGATGAACGGCGGGCTGGAGGGGCTGGGTGGCGCGGACGTCCTGCTGGCGTTTGTCGAGGCGTACGGCGCTGTCACCTACGACAACCCGACCTTCGCCGAGGCGCTCGATCCCAGCCGTCGCGATCTGTCGGAAGCCGCGCGCGAGACCGGGCGCGAGGTGCTGTCGGCCTACGTGAACTCGCCCACCTTTGGCGCCTCGTCCTGGCTGGCGCATCTCAGCCTGCTCACCGGCGTCGAGGTGCGCGACCAGTACGGATACGTGGCCGTGATGAGCTCCACGCGCGACACGCTGCCGAAGGCCTTTCGCCGTCAGGGATATCGCAGCGTGGCGGTGATGCCCGGCATGCGCCAGGCGTGGCCGGAGGGGGCGTTCTACGGCTTCGATGAGATCCACGGCCGCGATGGACTGGCATATGGCGGCCCGAAATTCGGCTGGTGGAGCATCCCCGATCAGTTCACGCTGGCGAAGTTCGACCAGCTGGAGTTGAGCGCTCCTGGCCGACGCCCGGTGTTCGCGGTGTTTCCCACCAGCACCACACACGCCCCGTTCGGCCCGGTGGCACCGTACCAACCGGACTGGTCGAAACTGCTGACCGACGCGGCGTTCGATCCAGCCGATGTGGAGCGCGCGATGGCGGCCAATCCCGATCTCACCAATCTGTCACCAAGCTACGCGAAGGCGATGGCGTACGAGTTCACTACCTTCGCGGGCTACGTCCGCCAGCACGCCGACGACAATCTCGTCATGATCCTGATTGGCGATCACCAGCCCGTGGCGGCGGTCAGCGGCACCGGTGCGACGTACGAGGTCCCCGTTCACGTGGTCGCGCGCCCGGGTGTGATGATGGATCGGCTGCGCGCGGCGGGTTTCCTCGACGGCATGGAGCCGCGGCGCCCGGCGCTCGGCCCGATGCCGGGGCTCGTGCCCACGTTGCTGCGCGCGTTCGGGCCCGATAGCGCGTCGGCCCACCGCGATCAGCGGCGGTCGTCCGCCGTCCGCTGATTCCACAGCCGCCCGACGTCCACGGCGAACGACCAGGCCAGCGCGCCAAGCGTGAGCCCGGCCACCCACCCACTGCCGCGCGGCGACACGAACGGCATCAGGGCGATGCTCAATCCGAAGAACTGGATGACCGCCACGGTCTTGCCGCGTGAGCGTTGGCGTCAGCCGGCCCGCCATCCACGGCAGCACCCAGCCCGCGCCGACGAACACGTAGCGCATCAAGCCGGACGCGAGCACCCAGACACCCGCCTTGTCGTAGCGCCACACCAGCAGCGACAGCAGCAGGATCAATAGCGCGTCGGTTTCCATGTCGAACCGCGCGCCCAGGGCGCTCGACAGTCGAGTAGCGGCGCGCCAGCCAGCCGTCCACGCCGTCCAGCGCGATGCAGAGCATCGCCAATGCCACGATCAGCATCGCGCGATCCGGTGACCGATCCTCGAGCACCAATCCCGCCACCAGTGACACGAGCGTCAGGCGCGACATGGTGACGAGGTTGGCGGCGCCGAATCGGCGGAAGGGATGATGAGGCAGGCCCACCCACAGCACCAGTGCCATCCCGCTGGCGAAGATCGTCGCGGCCAGCCAGGGGAATGACGGCGACAGGTGGAACTCGCCGCGCCATCCACAGACCCGCCGACAGCGTGAGCCCGAGACCGATCAGGGCCATCAGGGCCACGCGCAGGCGGAGTGTCATCACCAGCGTGGGCAAGCCGGGCCATTGTAACTGTGGCCAATCCGGAAACAGAATGGAGCGACATGATCGAGACCGCGCGCGCGTTCTGGGTGGCCGAGCCCGGCCGCGGCGAAATCCGCGACGAAACGCTGCCTGCATCCACGCCGGGCGACCTCGTCGTGCGGACGAGGTTCAGCGGTGTCAGCCGAGGGACCGAGTCGCTCGTGTTTCGAGGCCATGTGCCGGAAACGGAATGGTCCCGCATGCGCGCGCCGTTTCAGGCCGGCGACTTCCCCGCCCCGGTCAAGTACGGCTACTGCAACGTCGGGGTCGTCGAGCACGGACCCGAGTCGATGCTGGGCCGCGATGTCTTTGTCCTCTATCCGCACCAGACGCGGTATGTGGTGCCGGCCGCCGCCGCGCACGTGCTGCCCGAAGGCGTACCACCGGGACGGGCCGTGCTGGCCGCGAACCTCGAGACCGCCATCAACGGCCTGTGGGACGCGCGGCCGCACGTTGGCGATCGCATCACCGTGATCGGCGCCGGAACTGTCGGGTGCCTGGTGGCATGGCTGGCCTCGCGCGTCGCGGGCTGCGCGGTGCAGCTCGTGGACGTGAACCCGGCGCGAGCCGATGTCGCGCGCGCGCTCGGCGTCCCGTTCGCCGAGCCGTCGCGAGCGGCCGCCGACGCCGACCTCGTCATCCACGCCAGCGGCTCGCCCGAAGGCCTGGCCCTGGCGCTGCGCGTGGCCGGCGATGAAGCCACGGTGGTCGAGATGAGCTGGTACGGCGATCGCACCGTGCCGCTGGAACTTGGCGCGGCCTTCCACGCCCGGCGCCTGTCGATCGTCTCCTCGCAAGTCGGGCGCATCGCCCCGGCGCAGCGATCGCGATGGGACTATCGCCGCCGCATGCAGCTGGCCCTCACCCTGCTGCGCGAACCAGTGCTCGACGTACTGATCTCCGGCGAAAGCGCGTTCGAATCGCTGCCGCAACTGATGACCGGCCTCGCGGCCGCGCCCGGCAACGTGCTGTGCCACCGCATCCGCTACGAACCCTGATCCCTGATCCCTGATCCCTGAACCCTAGAACCCTAGAACCCTGAACCCATGTATACCGTCACCGTCCGCGACCACATGATGATTGCCCACAGCTTCAAAGGCGAGGTCTTCGGCCCCGCGCAACGCCTGCACGGCGCCACCTTCGTGGTGGACGTGGAGTTCCGGCGGCCGGAGCTCGATGCCGACAGCATCGTGGTGGACATCGGCCGGGCCGGCGACACGCTCAAGCGGCTGCTCGCCGAGATCAACTACCGGAACCTCGACGAGGTGCCGGCGTTTGCGGGGAAGAACACGACCACGGAGTTCCTCGCCCGCCACGTCTTCAGCGGCATCGTCGCTGCGATCGGCGCGGGCGAGCTGGGTCCCGGCGCCAGTGCCGTGGAGTCACTCAAGGTGACGCTGCACGAATCGCACGTCGCCTCCGCGTCCTACGAAGGCCGCGTGCGCGCCGCCGCTTGATGGACCACGACGTCACCTTCATCGTCGCGGGCCGGCTCGACGTCAGGACCGGCGGCTCGATCTACAACCGCCGGATTGTCGAGACGCTGCGCACCCACGGATGGTCCGTTGACGTGCGGGAGTTGCCCGGCGCGTATCCGCGCCCCAACGATGAATCGGTGGAGTTTGCGGCAGGGGTCGTTCGGTGACATTCCGTCGGGCCGGGTGGTCGTGGTCGATGGCCTCGCCGCCAGCGCGCTGCCCGGCGTGCTCGAACGCCACGCAGCACGGCTGCGGCTCGTGATGCTCGTGCACCTGCCGATCGCAGCGGATGTCGGGCTCGATGCAGCGACCGCGGCCCGATTTCGCGAGTCGGAGTCGCGCTCGCTGGCGACCGCGGCGTTGGTCCTGGTCACTGGCGCCGCCACATTGCCGCTGCTGGCGGAGCTATGAGGTCGCGGCGGATCGCGTGGGCCTGGTGGAGCCAGGCACCGATGCCGCGCCGGCGGCACGAGGCACGCCTGACGGGGCCGTGCACCTGTTGTCGGTAGCCACGCTGAACCCGGGCAAGGGCCACGACGTGCTGCTCGCAGGCTCTCGCGCGCGTGCCGGCCACCAACTGGCAACTCACGTGCGCCGGCAGCACCACGCGCGATCCGGTCACCGCCGCTCGTGTGCAGGCGCTGGCGCACTCGCTGGGCCTGCAGGATCGCGTGCGATTCACCGGCGAGCTGAATGGCGAGGCGCTCGATCGCGCGTACGCATGCGGCTGACGTGTTCGTGCTGGCCACGCGGCAGGAAACCTACGGCATGGCGGTGGCCGAGGCGCTGGCGCGGTGCCTGCCGATCGTCAGTACGACGACGGGCGCGATCCCGGCGTTGGTGGGCGACGAGGCCGGCCTGCTGGTGGCACCCGGAGATGTCGAAGCGCTTGCCCACGCACTGGCTCGCGTGATCGGTGATGAGGCGCTGCGACGCCGGCTGACCGCGGGCGCGGCTCGGGTGCGGAGTCGATTGCCATCGTGGGACGAGGCGGCCCGCCGCTTTGGCGCGGCCCTGGAAGGATTGAGCACGTAATGGACGAGGCGCTGGCACACTGGCTGCGGCTGCGCGAGGCGACGGACTGGGCCTCGCGATCCGGCAGTCTCACACGCGACATCGCGACACATCTCGGGTCGCACGACACCGTGCACGTCCTCGACCTGGCGACCGGCACCGGTTCCAACCTCCGCTACCTGGTGGAACGCCTGCCGCCGCGGCAGCGGTGGCTGCTGGTGGATCGCAGCCCCGATCTGCTGTCGCTCGTCTACGACCGCACGACCGCCTGGGCCAGGGCACGCGGCTATGCCGTGCGGCCAACGCCGGACGGCTTCGCGCTGGAAGGCAATGGCCTCGACTGCCTCGTCGCCCCTCGGCAGATGGACCTGAACCTGCCGCTCGATTCCCTGCTCTTCACGGGGCGGCATCTGGTCACGGGCTCGGCAATCCTCGATCTGGTCTCGGAGTCGTGGCTGCGGGAACTGGCGTCCTGCTGCCGCGAGGCGGGCGCGGCGGCGCTGTTCGCCCTCACCTACAACGGCGGGTCGTCTTTCATGCCGCTCGAGCCCGAGGACGATCTGCTCCGCGATCTCCTGAACGCGCACCAGCTGCGCGACAAGGGGCTGGGCGGTCCCGCGACGCGGTCCGGCGGCGCACGCCACGGCCGAAGCGGCGTTTGGAGAGGCCGGGCTACATCGTGCAGGCGGCGAGCTCCGACTGGAATATCGACACCTCGCAGCGCGAGTTCCAGGAGCTGTTGATCGACGGACTCGCCGGCGCGGCGCTCGAGCAGCGTGCGGATCTGGCCGGCACGATCAAGAGCTGGCTGGCGCGGCGTCAGGGGCACATCGAGAACGGCCGCTCACAGGCGGTGGTCGGCCACTTCGATCTCGCGGCCTGGCCGGCGCCTCGCTGAGAGCCGACCAGCGTCATGGCGCGATTCGACGCGGCTCAGGTGCGGCGGTACTACGACGAGCAGACCGCGGGCGTTTGTCGCCTATGGCCAGGGCGGCGGCGAGGGCGCCATCCACCGGGCCATCTGGGGGCCGGGCGTCACCACCCGTGAGCAATCGTTTCACTACGTCGAGGATCGCATCCTGGAGTGGTTGCCGGCGCTCGGCGCCGCACCTCACGTCGTGGATCTCGGATGCGGCGTCGGCGGCAGCCTGTGTTACCTGGCGGAGCGCTTGCGCGCTGCGTGGAACGGGCATCACGCTGAGTCCGGTGCAGGCGCAGCTGGGGCCGAGCAGATCCGCGCGCGTGGACTCGCGGACCGCGTGACCTGCATCGAAGGCGATTACACGCAGCTGCCCGCCGGCATCGCGACCGCGGACCTGGCATTTGCCATCGAGTCGTTCGTGCACGGGCCGGCGCCGGATCGTTTCTTCGCCGAGGCGGCGCGGCTGATACGGCCGGGAGGCCTGCTGGTGATCTGCGACGACCTGCGACGGGACACCACCGATCCGAAGGCCGCGCGGGCCCTCGATCGATTTGCCCGCGGGTGGCACATCAACTCGCTGCTCACGCGCGACACGCTCGATCGACTCGCCCGCGATGCCGGGTTCGTGCACGAAGCGACGACCGACCTCACGCCCTGGCTCGAGCTGGGCCGCCCGCGTGATCGTGTGGTGGCGGCGCTCGTCGCGATGTTCGGCTGGCTGCCGCTCGAAGAGTCGCGCTTCGGCATGCTTGCCGGCGGCAGCGCGTTGCAGACCTGTCTGCGGCGCGGGTGGATTGGCTACGAGCTGGTGCGCTTCAGGCGCAAGGACGCCTGACCCCTCAGAACCACAGCGGTGCCGCGCACGCTCGGGGTCAGATGATGCGCGACACCCGTGGCGACTCGCTGCGGCGTCTCGGTCTGGGCGCTGGCGTTCGTCGCGAGGTCGTAGTCGAACAGGACGTCGCCGCCCATCCGGAACACGCGATAGCGCGGCCGCGCGCAGTCGCGCAGGCGGTCGCGGGCGGTCAGACGAATCGCCGGGCGCCCCTCGCCAATCAGCACCGGCGCAATCGCCAGGTGCAGCCGATCGAGCAGGTTGGCCTCCAGGAACGCCGACACCGTGACGCCGCCGCCCTCGACGAACACGCGTGCGCACCCGCGGTCGCGCAACAGCCGGAGCAGCGCGCCAACCGCCCCGCCCGCACCGTCGCTTGCGACGCCTGCGACTTCCGCGGAGCCGACGATGCGTCTCGCCAGGCTGCAGGCGTCGCCTGGTCGCAGACATACAACGTCGGCGCCGCCGCGTCGGTGAACACGCGATAGCCGGGTGTCAGGCGGCGCGAGGGATCGAACACGACTCTCAACGGGTGGGAGCCCGAGACATGGCGCGTGGTCAGCTGCGGGTCGTCGGCCGCAACGGTTCCGGCGCCCACCACTACCGCGTCGCAGAGCGCGCGCAAGGCGTGCAGGTGAATGATGTTCTCGTGTCCGGTCACGAACTGCGAGTCGCCGGAGTGCGTCGCGATGAAACCGTCCACGCTCTGCCCGAGGTGGCCGACGGTGATCGGACGCGCCGGCGTGGCGCTGCACAACGGCAGATAGAGGTCGAGGACATCCGCCCGCGGATCGCCGCCGGGAAGGCGCGATTCCCAGCCACGACCGCGGTGCCAGATCAAGACGACCGCGGGGTCGCTGGCGGCCGCGGGCAGCAGTTCGCCACTCGCGCTCTGCACGAACGCCGCGTCCGCATCGGCCGTGTCCAGTCCGGCGGCCAGCGCAGAGGCAGCGAGCGTCAGCGGCCAGGCGGATTCCGCCGGCGAGCTGGGGTGTGAGGGCGCGGTTCCACTCGGCACGTAGAGAAACTATAGACTACCCGTGCATGAGCGCACCCACCACTCCGGCCTGGCACGCGCGCGGGTTGATGTTCGAGAACTGCAGCTGCCAGCTCGTGTGCCCAGGTCACATGCACTTCAGCAACGCCTGCACGCACGAGCGCTGTGTCGGCTACTGGGCGATTCGCATCGACGAGGGCCGGTTCGGCGAGGTGCCGCTGTCGGGATTGAAGGCCTTCATCGCCTTCGACTCGCCGCAGCACATGATCGAGGGCAACTGGACCGAGGTCGTCATCATTGACGAGGCAGCCTCATCCGAACAGCGGGCCGCGCTCGAGACGATCCTCACCGGTCGCGCCGGCGGCTCGTGGGGCCTGCTCGCCAAGTTCGTCTCCCGCTGGCTCGAGACGCGGTTCCTGCCGATCGAGTTCTCCGACGAGGACGCCACCAAGCGCGCCCGCATTCCGGGGCTGCTCGAGACATCCGATCACCCAGATCAAGGGCCGCGACCGCTCGCAGCCGGTCACGTTCGAGAACATCTTCAACCAGATCCACGGCTCCTCGCAGGTGATCGCGCTCGGGCAGACGAGCTATGACGATGGCGTGATTGCGATCCACACGGAGAAGTCGCACGGACTGCACTCGCGGTTCGAGTGGGCCGTCGCCTGACCCGGCCGGCCGTCCAACGGCTGGTGCTGTCTCCTGTGCGCCGCCGTCGCCACCCTGGCGGCCTGGCGATGGCTGGCCGGCGCGGCGCTGGTCATGCCGCACCACGCTTCCGGCGGCGCGCACGGATTTCTCTACGCCGTCGCGATGTGGCAGGTCATGGTCGTGGCGATGATGACGCCCACGGTGCTGCCGTGGATCACGGCGTTTGCGCGACTGTCAACGCCGGGGCCCCTCAATGCCGCCGGTACCTGGGCTCCCGGCCCGACGATTGCGTTCACCAGTGGCTACTTCATCGTCTGGCTCGGCTACAGCGTGGCGGCCGCGCTGCTGCAGCTGACCGTGCAGCAGGCGGGGTGGATGACGCGGCGATCGGCCTGACGACGTCGATGGCCTCCATCGTGCTGATGGGGAGCGGTGTGTCGCAGTTCCTGCCGCTGAAACAGGCGTGCCTGTCGCACTGCCGCAATCCGCTCACCTACTTCCTGGCGAACTGGAGGAACGGCCCGATCGGCGGGTTACGGATGGGCGTGGTGCACGGCGCGTACTGCCTCGGCTGCTGCTGGCTGGTGATGCTGAGCGGGTTCGCCCTGGGCGTGATGAACCTGGCGTGGATGGCGGTGCTGACGGTGGTGCTGTGCGTGGAGCAGCTGGCCCCGGGCGGCGCATGGCTGGGCCGCGCCTTCGGCGCCGGCCTGGTGCTGTGGGGGCTGTGGCTGCTGATGTGACTTGCCGCCCGCCCCGCAGTCGTATAGATTCCGACCACTCACCGCCGTTCCCGTGAGATTCCGGAGGCTGCTCGCATGAGGCGTTCCGTTCCTTTTTCGCTCGTGGTGCTCGCGCTCGCCGGCGCGGTGTCGCTGGCCATCCTGCCGCTGTCGGCCCAGACCCGGGCGACGGCCACCAACGTGGCCGTGATTCCGCACGAAGCCGTGCCGAACTTCTTCAAGAACCCGCCGGGCATCTACACCGGCGAGAACATGGGCATTGCCACCAACTCGAAGGGCAACATCTACATCTACCACCGCGCCAACGAGACGCGGCTGTTCGAGTACAGCCCGCAGGGCGCGTTCATCCGCGAGATCGGCCGCGGCAACTACGGCTTCGCCTTCGCGCACTCGGTGCGCGTCGACGCCCAGGACAACATCTGGGCGGTCGACGAAGGCACCGACATGATCGTCAAGTTCAGCCCCGAGGGCAAGGTGCTGATGACGATCGGCCGCCGCGCAGGATCCGGTCGGCCTCGCTCGGCAACATGCCGGGACAGGGCACGCTTCCACGGCCGCAACGAGAAGTACCGCTTCGGCCGCGAGACCGACGTCGCCTTCGATCAGCAGGGCAACATCTTCGTCGTCCGACGGCTACTTCGACGCGCGCGTCGTGAAGTACGACAAGAACGGCCGCTTCGTGAAGGCCGTCGGCAAGCGCGGCACGCGGCAACCTCGAGTTCAACACGCCGCACTCGATCGCCACCGACTTCCAGGGCAACGTCTACGTCGGCGATCGCGGCAACGCGCGCGTGCAGGTGCTCGACAACGATCTGAACTGGAAGGCGAACTACACCAACGTCGGCAACCCGTGGGCGGTGTGCGTGTCGGGCGGTCCGGGACCGAAGAATCCCGGCAAGCAGTACCTCTACGTCTCGAACTCGTGGCAGGACAGCGCGCCGGCCGCCGGCGCGGAGTTCACCGGCGAGGTCTACAAGATGGAGCTCGACGGCACGATCATCGGCAAGTTCGGCCGCGCCGGCAAGGCCGTCGGCGAGTTCGCGACGATCCACCAGATGGACTGCCGCGATCCCGAACGTGATCTACACCGCCGAAATCAACGACTGGCGCTCGCAGAAGATCCTGCTCAAGCCGCACCGATGAAGACCACGAGCGCAGCAGTAAGGAGTAACCGACGATGACACGCATCACTCGCAGCCAGTGTGGCCGCGGCGACCCTCGTCGCTCGGCGGCGTTCGCTCGTCGCGCAGGGCGTCGCGCCGGACCTCGCTTCGCCGCCGTCGATCTGCTGAAGACGCCGAACGACGTCTACGTCGGCGAAGTCGGCGGCGTCGGCGCCAATTCGAAGGGACAGATCTTCGTCTACACGCGCACCGGTCATCCGTACGCGACGCTCGGCGACAACCGCACGTTCTACCGCAAGGCGGCTCGCGCCTGTTCCTGTTCGATCAGACCGGCAAGTTCGTGCGCGAGTGGGGCCAGGACGTCTACGGCTTCAACGCCGCGATCGGCCTGCGCATCGATCCGCAGGACAACGTCTGGACGATCGACGAGGGCGCCAGCCAGGTGGTGAAGTTCGACGCCGATGGCAGCGTCGGCGCTGGTGCTCGGACGCAAGCCGGAAGCGATCGGCGTGCGGCCGCCGGCGCGCCCGGCGGCGGCGGCGGTCGCCGGCGGCGTGGTGGCGCGCCGGCAGCCGGCGCCGCGGTGCCGCGGCCGCGGCGGCGGTGCCGGTGCGCGCGCCCGCGGCGGCCGGCGGAGGTGGCGGACGGCGCAAGCGGCCGCGCGCCAGGTCCGGCACTCCCGGGCTCGACCTTCAGCCGTCCGACCGACGTGGCGTGGGACAAGGCCGGCAACATCTACGTCGCCGACGGCATCGGCACCAACAACCGCGTCGCCAAGTTCGACAAGGACGGCAAGTTCATCACGCAGTGGGGATCGACCGGCACCGGGCCCGGGCCAGTTCCGCGGCGTGAAGGCGATCGCCGTATCGACGCGCAGGGCGATGTCTACGTCGCCGATGCCGGCAACAAGCGCATCCAGGTCTTCGACGGCGACGGCAAGTTCAAGTCGCGAGTTCGGCAACGTCGGCACGCCGCTCACGATGTGCATGACGCGCGGCGCCACGCAGTATCTCTACGTCTCGCACGCCGGCGACGACGACGGCATGGAAGACGCCGCCATCTACAAGACGACGCTCGACGGCAAGGTGGTCGGCAAGTTCGGCATCGGCCGGCAAGCAGGTCGAAGGAGTTCGGCCTCGCCAACTCGATCGACTGCCGCAACGAGAACGAGCTGCTGATCGGTGAGATGACGAACTGGCGCGTCCAGAAGGTGTCGCTGAAGGCTCGATAGCGAAACGGCAAAGGCAAAAGGCAGAAGGCAGAAGGCAAAACTAGAACGCTTGCCAACTGCCGTCTGCCATCTGCCGGTTACCGTCTGCCGGTTGCCGGTTGCCGTCTGCCGGTTGCCGTCTGCCGGTTGTTACTTCCCTGCCGCCTGAATCGACAGGCTGATCTTCACCTCGTCGCCGACGAGGAAGCCGCCCGCCTCGATCGCCGCGTTCCAGTTCAGGCCGAAGTCCTTGCGGTTGAGCGTGAGCTCAGCCTCGAAGGCCACCTTCTGGTTGCCCCATGGGTCGGTGGCCTTGCCGAGATACGCCACCGGAATGACGATCGCCTTGGTCACACCGCGCATCGTCAGGTTGCCGGCCACTTCGAACGCATCCTTGCCGCTGGGCGTGATGCGGGTGCTGACGAACGTGACGGTCGGGTACTTGTCCACCGCGAAGAAGTCCTCGGAGCGGAGATGGGCGTCGCGGTCGGGCGTGCTGGTATCGATGCTCGCCGCCTGAATCGTGAACGTCACCGACGACTGCGCCGGCTGTTCCTCGTCGAACTCGATGGCGCCGTCGAAATCGGCGAAGCGGCCGCGCACCTTCGAGATGAGATGGCGGACCTGGAAAGCGGCTTCCGAATGCGTCTTGTCGATGGCGTAGGTGCGGGTCGTCGTGGCGATCATGTGTCAGCTCCTTAACTTCTTATGATGTCGGTTCAAACAATAGGTGTTGCAACAACTATTTCGGCCAAAAAAACGCCGGCGCGGTCAGTCCGCCTGTCGCACTTCGGCGAGCACCTCGATCAGGCTGCGAAGCTTCGCCTGGCTGATGTGCTTGAGTGCGTTGCGGTGAAACGTCGCGGACCGGTTCGTCGAGCGACGCCAGCACCTCGAGGCCCTTCGGCGTGATGTTGGTTCGCACCAGGCGCCGATCGCTGTCGGACCGCTGCCGCCCGATCAACCGCATCTCGGTCATCCGGTCGAGCAGGCGGGTCACGTCCGGGACCTGTCTCACCAACCGTGCGCCCACTTCGTTCCGGCACAGCCCACCCGGCCCCGCGCCTCTGAGAATCCGCAGCACGTTGTACTGGGTCTGCGTCAGCCCGTACGGCTTCAGCACCTGCGAAAAGGCATGCTCGATCTGGGCCGCCGTGCGGAAGATGCTGAGGTGCGCCTCCTCTTCGAGGAGGTCGAAGGGCCTGGCAGACTTCAGTTCGGCGTGGAGCGGCCGGGGCATGAGTAGAGAATAGGTGTTATCACACTTATTGTCAAGCCCTCCACCACCCTGGCCGCCCAGACCGGCGACGAGGCCGCGCCGCGATTCCGCGCTGCCACCCTGCTCGCGCCGGACGTCCTTGTTCGACATCACGTCCGACTACGGCGAATTGCACGCGGTGGACCTGTCGCGGTCGACCCCCGCGCTGGTCACGGCGAGCGGCGCGCGAGCCATCGTGGTGCTGCCCGTCGACTACCTGCGCTCGACGCAGCAGACGCGCCAGGCGATGACGGAGATCGACTCTCGGGCCAGGGCCGAACTGCGCGCCACGTCGATCGAGGTGCAGACGACGGGACGCGTCAGCGATCGGCTGCGCGGCGAGATGACGAAGATGCGCTGGACGCTGCGCGAGCGCATCCCTCCGGCGCGCTGACGCGCCGTGTACGGGCGTGCGGAGCGCGTCGAGCGACAAGATGGATTGTGGTGGGGTTGTCGAGGGAGGGAAAAGGCGCGGTCGCTCCGATGGCGACCGCCCATGTGAAACGCGAAGTCTCGAGTACGGCGGCGTTGTCGGGAACGGATGTTCCCAAGCGCCGCCCTGCCCGTTCGCGGTAGAGCGCGCTCCGGTGGTTAGGCCACGCGGATGTTTTCGGCGCGCGGACCCTTGGGGCCCTGGCCCTTTTCGAACGTCAGCGCCTGACCTTCACGCAGTTCGTCGAAACGGACGTCGGCACACGCCGACTGGTGGAAAAAGTACTCCGTGCCGTCTTCAGCCTGCACGAAGCCGAAACCCTTGTCGCTAACCAGTCGCTTGATCGTGCCCTTGATGCTTGCCATGTCTGCTCCTATACGGTCGTCGTCGTCACGTCGATCGAACGGCACGATTGCCGATCGAATGCTCCCCTGCCGGCAGCTGATCGATCAGCAACCGGCGCAGCGCACGAAACCCGAGGATTCGCGTGTGGCTTCGATGAGGGCTCGAGACGTGGTTCCGGCGGTGGCCGGAACAGCGGCAGGACTCAAGAAAGCGGAACACCCCATAGTGTACCAGCTTGCGGGGTCAAGGGGGGAACCGTAACGGGTTCTGGGGTTCTGGGGTTCTGGGGTTCTGGGGTTCTAGGGTTCTAGGGGTTCTAGGGTTCTAGGGCCTGGTTCTAGAGCCTGGAGCCTGGAGCCTAGCGGAGAATCTGCCGAATCGGGTCGGGCAGGAGGCGATTCCCCAGCTTCCAGCAGGTCTGGCAGGCAGCGCAGTCGTAATAGTGGATGGCGAGCTGCGGCATCGAGGCCGCCTGCGGGCGGAAGGCGCCGGACGAGACCTCGGTGTCGACATAGACCAGCGTGGCCCCGCAGGACGGGCACGGCGGATCGGGCGGGCGTTCAGGGCTTTCGGCGTTCGCGGTCACGCGACATTCTAGCGCCCCGTGTCGGCGCGCCGCGTCACGACCATCGTCCGCGGCGCTGACGCACCGGCGGCGTCACGAGCGGGATTCCACACTTCACCGCAATCGACGCAGCGCCAGTAGGTCTCGCTCGACACGGTCTTGCCGCTCTGAGTCACCTTGTTCGAACGGCAGAACGGGCAGTCGGTGACGACCTCGGCCACGGGTTTACCCTTGGTGGCCTGGCCGGTGAACCGGCTGCGATCGGAATCGTACATTTACTCTCCTGTGCTGTTGTCTCGACTCGAACCTGTCACGGTGGCGTTACGCGGCGCCGCCGTTGCTGCTAAGCTCTGGACAGCCGCCGCGACTGTCGTGCGGCCAGCCCGCGCCGAGTCGTCCGTCAACCCCGCAACGCTTAGCCCATTCAGAATCGAATCCCGCGCGTCGCCGTCATCGGCCATCGGTTGCCGGATCTTTGCGAGACCGTCACGTCAACGCTTCACACCGACGTGAAGCCCATCACCGCGCCGAATCGTGCCGACGATGAAGGCGCGGTCGGCGGACTCGCCGGCGATGCCAGAGATGCGGTTCGTGGTGGGGACGCGAGTCGCGAAGGCAAGTCAGCGCCGCGCATCGAGAGCGTGGCGCCTGCGACCGGCCGCATCAGTCGAAGGTCGACTGGCCGTTGCGGACGGGTTGGTACCGGAAAGCTCAGTTCGAATGCGACGCGCGGTTCTCGGCCAGCCACCGCTCGCTCATCGAGCCAAGGCTTCCCGAACTACGACGGCCACGCGGCCGGAACCGCGCCGCCAGGGCCACGACCACGACGACGGCGATGCCAATGGTGACAATCATGTTGGTATCCCCGATCATCGCACGCTTTGAGGTTCCATGTCTGTTCTGTTGAAGGTCACGAGGAATTCATGAAGATACTTTCTGTCTGCCGGTAATGGTGTGGGCGCGGTATTGCTGGCGCTCGCGGTCCCGGTCGGGATCCTGGCTGTCGGGCATCCCATTCGCGTTCGTCATCGGATTCATCCTCAGGCTGGCTGGCGTCAACTGACCCACGAAGATCGTCGACGACCCACAGCCGGGCTGGCGCAGACGATCGTCGGTCAGGTTCCAACAATGGGCCGGACGACTACCGCTTGTGAGTCCCGTGCCGTGCTGTCCAGACGACCATCGCTGCGGTAGTCGGGGCACATCCCTTGCAGTCCCTCCCATTGGAGCGCGCGGCCATCCGGCCGTTTGGGCTTCGACGAGACGGATACCGCGCGGCCTTCCTGGTCGCGCCACGAGGGAGAACGATGAACGACAACTTGAATCCCAACCGCAAGGTAACGACCGACGCGGCAGGCGACCAGTATGTGAGTGGCCTTTACCGCTCGCCGGACGAGGCGTCCCGCGCGTATGCGGACCTGACCACGCGACACGGCTATGCCGCGGACGATGTGGACGTGATGATGAGCGACGAGACGCGTCGTCGCTATTTCGGTGACGTAAAGCCAGGCACCGAGCTGTCAGGCGGCACCAAGGCGGCCGAGGGCCTGGGGACCGGTGGCGCGATCGGTGGCGGCGTCGGCGCCGCGCTCGCGGCAATCTTCGCCGTGGGCAGCTCGGTCATCATTCCGGGTCTGGGGCTCGTGGTTGCCGGTCCGATTGCGGCCGCACTGGCTGGTGCCGGAGCGGGTGCGGCGACCGGAGGCCTGATCGGCGCGATGATTGGCGCCGGCATTCCTGAGGAACGCGCGGCCCATTACGAGAAGGGCATTCGTGATGGCGGCATCTTCGTCGGCACACGCTCGCGAGACGAGCGTCACGCGGACGAGCTGCGCCGCGACTTCCAACGCACGGGCAGTAGCGACGTGCTGTAGCGGAACGTCGGGCCAGTACCGACGCGACTGAGAGTGTGAGAGTTCCGCCCCCAAGCTCTTGCACTCTTATTTCGAGCGCCTCTCTTCCGTTCTTGGCACGAAAACCGAATGTCGAGATGTCATGCCGCTCGTAGATTGGTATCGACGAAACCGTGCCCGCTCAGCTGCGCTCTTCGATCTCCTGGATGACGAGGCGTACTACGTCAGGCCGATCGCGCTCCGCCAGCCGGTCGTGTTCTACGAGGGGCATCTGCCCGCCTTCAGCTTCAACACGCTCGTGAAACGCGGGCTCGGTCGTCCGGGCATCGACGCGCACCTCGAGACGCTCTTCGCCCGCGGCATCGATCCGGAAGAGACGGCTGCCTCTGCGCAGGCCTCCTCGACCGCGCTGTGGCCGACTCGTGAACAGGTCAAGGCATTTGCTGCCAAGGCCGACGAGCAGGTGCTGAATGCGCTGGCGCACGACGATATCGATCAGCCGGATGATCCGCTGCTCCACCGCAGTGAAGCGGCGCTGTGCATCCTCGAGCACGAGGCGATGCACCAGGAAACGCTGCTCTACATGTGGCATCAAATTCCTTACGCGCAGAAGCGGCGGCCTCGTGGCTACCGGCCTCGCGTCGAGGGCTCATCGCCGCCTCAGGCGTGGGTGGAGGTGCCCGGAGGGGTCGCCACCCTCGGTGTGGAGGCGCTGAGCGAACCGTTCACCTGGGACAACGAGCGTCCGGCATGCGTGGAACAGGTGCCGGCGTTCGAGATTGAGCGGCACAACGTGACCAACGAGCAGTTCATGGCGTTTGTCGATGCCGGCGGCTACGCCGACGAACGGTGGTGGCAGCCGAAGGACTGGGAGTGGATCCGCGCGGCGGGAATCTCGCACCCGATGTTCTGGACCTACCAGCACGAACAGTGGTTCTGGCGCGGCATGTTCGAACTGGTGCCGCTGCCCCCGGCCTGGCCGGTGTACGTCAGCCACGCCGAGGCGCGCGCGTATGCGCGGTGGAAAGGCTGTCGGCTTCCCACCGAGGCCGAGTTCCAGCGTGCGGCCTACGGCACCAGGAACGGGCACGGCCAGCGCTATCCGTGGGGCGATGCAGCCGCCGGCCGCGCGCCACGGCGTGTTCGACTTCTCGTGCTGGGAACCGGAGCCCGCCGGTACGCCATCCGGAAGGCGCCAGCGCGTGGGGTATCGAGGATCTCGTGGGCAACGGCTGGGAGTGGACCTCCACGGTCTTCGGACCGTTCCCCGGCTTCGAGCCGATGCCGTCCTATCCCGAATATTCCGCCGACTTCTTCGACGGAGAGCACTACGTGATGAAAGGCGCCTCGCCGGCGACGGCGCGCGAGCTGCTGCGGCCATCGTTCCGCAACTGGTTCCGGCCCCGATATCCGTACGTCTACGCCACCTTCCGCTGCGTGGCAGACGACACGGACTCGAGGCGCGCATGAGCGCCGCCCCCCAGCGTGCGCTGGTCGTGCCGAGCCCTGCCGAAGCGGCACTCGCCGAGTTCGCGGGCGAAGTGCGCTTCTACCTGTCGCGGCAGCCTCGTCAACTGCCGTCTCGCTTTTTCTACGACGCGCTGGGTTCCGCGCTGTTCGAGGCCATCACCCGGCTGCCGTGGTACCACGTCACGCGTGCGGAGCTCGGGCTGCTTGCGGTCGCATGCGCGCGCGATCCTGAATCGCCCCGACGCCCCTGCGCGTCTCGTGGAGCTCGGGTCAGGGAGCGGCGAGAAGCTGGCGGCGCTGCTGGCCTCCGCATCGCCTGGCCTGCCGCCCGGTCAGTTGCACCTCATCGACGTCTCGCCCGCCGCGCTCGCCGCCGCGTCCCTGGCGATGGCGGCGGTCGGTGTCCACGCAGGTGGTGACCCACGAGGCATCGTACGAGGAGGGCCTCGAACGCATTCGCCGCGCGACGCCGCCGGACGGGCGGACGCTGGTGGCGTTTCTCGGCTCGAACATCGGCAACTTCGAACCCGACCCGGCACGAGACCTCCTCGCGCGCGTGCGACGCGTGCTGCGGCCGGGCGACGAGCTGCTGATCGGCGTGGATCTGGTGAAACCCGAACGGGACCTGATCATCGCCTATGACGATCCGCTGGGCGTCACGGCGGCGTTCAACCGCAACCTGCTGGTGCGGATCAATCGCGAGCTCGACGGCCAGCTCGATCTGTCCGGATTCCGTCACGCGGCGGTCTGGAATGCGCGGCGAGTCGCGGGTCGAGATGCACCTGGTCAGCGCACGCCGGCAGCGCGTGCGAATTCCTCGCGCCGCCTGCGACTTCACCATGGACGAAGGCGAGACGATCTGGACGGAGAGCTCGTACAAGTTCGACGACCAGTCGCTGGCGCAACTGCTGGGCGACAGCGGCTTCGTCCCTCAGGCGCAGTGGGTGGATCGAGGCGCGCGCTTCGCGCTCACCCTGGCCCGCGTCTGACGGCGGCCGTATCGCCTATCTGTCGGCGGCCTGCGCGGCTCGCTGTCCGCCGGGCGGATTGATCGCCTGGAGCACCGCGCGCAACTGATCGATGTCCACCGGCTTCACCAGGTGCGCGAGGAAGCCGGCGCGCGCCGACAGCCGCTGATCCTGCTCCTGTCCGTAGCCGGTGACGGCCACCAGCCGCATCTGCGCCAGGCGCGGGTGCTCCTTGAAGCGGCTGGCCAGCTCGTAGCCATCCATCACCGGCAGCCCGATGTCGAGGACCGCGATGTGCGGCAGGAAGTCCTCCGCCTCGCGCAGCGCGGACGGCCCGTCGTGGACCACGCGGGTGATATAGCCGAACGTGGAGAGCATGTCGGCCAGCAGCAGCGCGCCGTCGTGATTGTCGTCGACGATCAGCACGCGCGAGCGGGTCGGCACCGGCGTTGACCGGACGGGTTCTCCGCCATCCTGCCTCGTTTCCGCTGCTCCCGCCGCAATCATGCCCAGGCGGATGGTGAACTCGGCGCCGTGGCCCTTCCCCTCGCTCCTGGCGAACACCGAGCCGCCGTGCATCGAGACGAGGCTGCGGACGATCGCCAGTCCCAGCCCGAGCCCGCCCTGCGACCGCTCCAGCGTCTGCCGCTCCTGCGCGAAGAGATCGAAGATCCGCGGCAGCATCTCGGGGTCGATGCCGATGCCCGTGTCGCGGACGATCAACACGACTTCCTCGCCCTCGGCGCGGCCGATCACGGATATGGTCCCGCCGGGCTCGGTGTACTTCGCGGCGTTGGTCAGCAGGTTGGCGACCACCTGCGCCAGCCGCCCGGCGTCGGCGTGCACGGTGAGGCCGGTGCGCAGCACGTCGACGCGCAGATCGTGGCGCTGCTGCTCGAGCAGTGGGCTGGACATCTCGATGGCGCGCGCCACCACGTCGGCGATTTCGACCGGCGCCCGCCGCAGCTCGATCTTGCCGCGCGTGATGCGCGAGACGTCGAGCAGATCGTCCACCAGGCTGACCAGGTGCTTGACCTGGCGCTCGATGATGCCGCGCTCGCGCTCGGCGGCGTCCACGCCCCGCAGCTTCAGCAGCTGCAGCGCGGTGAGGATCGGCGCGAGGGGATTGCGCAGCTCGTGCCCGAGCATTGCCAGGAACTCGTCCTTGGCGCGGTTGGCGGCTTCCGCCGCTTCGCGCAGCCCGCTGATCTCGCGGCGCGCCACCACCTGGTCGGTGACGTCCGAGGCAATCACCAGCAGCCCGTCCACCTGCCCGTGCGGATTGCGAAGCGGCGTGTAAGCGAAGTTCAGGTAACGGGTGTCGAGCGCGCCGTCACCCCGGCGCCTGAACTGGGCCGCCGTTTCGCTGCCGCTCTGTGCCTGGCCCGACGCGTACACCTGATCGGCCAGCCCCTTCCACACCTGGCTGCGCAGCTCCGGCAACGCCTCGAACAGCGGCCGGTTGATCACGTCGCGATGACGGCGGCCCCAGATGCCGCACACGAACGGGTTGGCGAGCTCGATCAGGTGCTCGGGACCGCGCAGCACCACGATCGCCAGCGGCGCCTGCATGAACAGCGAATAGAGGTGCTGCTTCTGGAGGTCGGCTTCCTGACGCGCGTCCCGCTCGCGGGCCAGCAGTTCCTGGCGTTCGCGGGCGCCGCGCGCCAGGCGCATCTGCGCGTTGACGCGAGCCACCAGCTCGCGTGACGAGAACGGCTTCACCAGGTAGTCGTCCGCGCCCGCCTGCATCCCCTGGATCCGCGCCTCTTCGCCGGCACGGGCGGACAACAGCACCACCGGGATCCAGGCGGTCTGCGGATCGCCACGCAGGGCGCGCAGCAGCGCAAATCCGTCGCGCTGCGGCATCATCACGTCGCTCAGCACCAGGTCCGGCGGCTGCTGCCGCGCGGCGCTGAGCGCGGCCGCGCCGTCGCTCACCGCTTCCACCGTCCAGTGCCGCTGCAGCAGGCGCAGTGAGGTAGGCGCGCATGTCGGCGTTGTCGTCCACGACCAGCACCCGGCCAGGGGCCGTCGTGAGGTCGTCCGCCATCATCGCGTCGGCCGCGCGATCCTCCGCGACCGCCAGGGGCGAGCGGGCGTCGCCCTGACTGTCGCCGTCCGGGAGCCAGCGCAGCGCCTCGATGACGAAGGCGTTCGACGATGACGCCGGCGCCTCAATCCGAGGACTGCTGACGCGCTCGGCGGGCAGGTGCGCGGTCCCCAGGCGCAGGGTCACCGTCACCGTGGTGCCTTCGCCGGGTGTGCTCTCCACGCCGCACGTGCCGCCGTGCAACCGCACCAGATCGTTGGCGAGCGCGAGGCCGATGCCCGAGCCCTCGTGGGTGCGCGCGCGGGCTCCCTCGATGCGGTGAAACCGCTCGAACAGCCGTGGAATGTCCGCGGAAGCGATGCCGATGCCGCTGTCACGCACCGCGAGCCGGACCTGCTCGTCCGACTCGGTGAGCTCCACCGACACCCGCCCCTCGAAGGTGAACTTCAACGCGTTCGAGAGCAGGTTGAGGACGATCGTCTCCCACATCGCCCGGTCCACGAACACGGGTCCCGAGAGCGGGGCGACGTCGACGTGGAACTCGAGCCCGGCGCGCTGGAACGCCGAGCGAAACGAACTGGCCAGATCGGCGGTGAGCTGCGTCAGGTCCGTGGGCTCGAACGAGGCCGCCATGCGGCCGGCCTCGATGCGGGAGAAATCGAGCAGGGCGTTCACCAGCTTCAGCAGCCGCAGGCCGTTGCGGTACACGGTGTCGAGGCTGTCGCCCGACAGCGCACCGGCCGGCGAGGCCATCGCCTCTTCGGTCGGCCCGAGCAACAGCGTCAGCGGCGTGCGGAACTCGTGGCTGACATTCGAGAAGAACGCGGTCTTGGCGCGATCGATTTCGGCCAGCGCATCGGCGCGTCGCCGTTCGAGCTCGTAGGCGTGGGCCGCCGACAGCGCCAGGGCCAGGTGCGAGGCGGCGCGCGCCACGAACTGCCGGTACTCGTCGTCGATGGCACGCCGCGGGCTGGCGCCGGCGATGAGGAAGGCCGAGGCGCGTCCATCCGGTCCCGTCCCGCACGGTGCGATCAAGGCCGCGTCGACGCCTTCCGGCCACGGCCGCCCGGACACGGTGACGCCCTTGGCCCGCAGCCCGGTCACGACTTCCACGTCGCGCGAGTGCAGCAGCGCTCGCAGTGGCCACAGGGCAGAGCCCGGCTGATCGAGAGGAATCTCGGCGGGTGCCGCAGGGCTGCCCGGCTCGACGCCGGACGCCGCGACCAGGCGCGCCGTCTGCGTTTCGTCGTTGACGAGATAGACCAGACAGAACGGCGCGTCACGCCCGTCTTCGGCCATCAGGCACGCCGTGGCCACGCACGCCTCGTCCACCGAGCGGAGGCCGCCGATGCGCTCGCCAAGCTCGCGCAACAGCGCGGTGCGGCGCTCCGAAATCACGCGCAGCGTCGTCTCGACGACCGCGTTGAAGATGCCGTCAACCGCGCCGCTCTCGCCGACGATCGCGGAGAACGAGTAATTGAAATAGCACTCCTCCGTGTAGCCGTGGCGATGCATCAGGAGGAGGCCGTCTTCGAGGTAGGTGGACTCGCCGGTCTCCAGCACCTGCTGGAAGCGGGGCGCGATGTCCTCCCAGATCTCGGGCCAGACCTCGGCGGCGCCGCGGCCGAGCGCCCAGGGATGCTTGTCGCCGGCAATCGGACTCCACGCATCGTTGTAGAGCAGCGTCAGCTCGCGGCCCCAGTAGATCGCAATGGGAAAGCGCGAACCCGTGCAGATGCTGATTGCCGAGCGCAGGCTCTGCGGCCACTCGGCGACGGGCCCGAGCGGGGTCTGCGACCAATCAAACGTGCGCATCCGTTCCGCCAACTCACTGGTACCGACAAACGGATCCGCAACACGCATCACACGATTCTGTTCATACCATGCGGTCGTGAGCAAGCACCACCGGAAGAACGCTCGAGCTGGTCATCGTACAGGTCGAGGCAGGCGATCGTCCAGGCCATCGCGTCAGTGCGTCCGCTCGACGCGAGACCAGCCCGAGCCGAGCAGCTCGCGCAGCTTCTCGATGTTCGGCGGCTTGACGAGGTGGTGATCGAAGCCGGCGGCGCGTGATCGGCGGCGATCGTCCTCCTGTCCCCAGCCGGTCAGCGCGATCAGCAGAGACGTCGGCGATGCCGCGGCTGCGCGCGGATGCGGCGCGCCACTTCGTAGCCGTCCATGTCGGGCATGCCGATGTCGAGCAGCACGACGTCCGGGTTGAAGGTGTCGACGGCAGTCGAGCGCCGCGCGGCCGCTGTGCGCGAGCGCGACCGTCGGCGCCGAGCGCGCGCAGCAGCATCGCCCAGGCGTCTCGGCGGCGTCGCGGTTGTCGTCGACGACCAGGATGCGGCGCGGCGGCAGCGGCTTCCGGCGCCGTCGGCTCGCGCGGTCGGCGGCGTCGGCGCGCTCGCGCAGCAGCGGCAGCTCGACGATGAACTCGCTGCCCGTGCCCGGGCCCGTCGCTGCGCGCTTCGACGCGTGCCGCCGTGCATGCCGACGAGGCTGCGCACCAGCGTCAGCCCGATGCCGAGGCCGCCCTGCGACGCGGCGGTTCGAGCGATCGACCTGCGTGAACATGTCGAAGACCGCCGACAGCTGGTCCGGCGGCGATGCCGATGCCGTTGTCGCGTACGCGAGACGACGCGCGTCGCCGTCCGTCGCGCCGCGCGCTGATCGAGATGCGCCCGCCGGGGTTGGTGTACTTGGCGGCGTTGGTCAGCAGGTTGGCGAACACCTGCGTGAGGCGCACCGGGTCGCCGGCGACGGCGATCGGCTGCGTCCGGCAGATCGAGCGTCAGCTCGTGGCCGGCCGGTCTCGAGCACCGGCCGGCTGGTGTCGATCGCCGGCGCGGACGATGAACGCGAGGTCGAGCGGTTCGCGTGCGGACGTCGATCACGCCGCGCGTGATGCGCGACACTTCGAGCAGATCGTCGACCAGGCGAATCGAGATGCTGGATCTGCCGCTCCATCACCGCGATCGCCCGGCCCGCCGTCGGCGTCGTCGCAGGCCCGACAGTCTTCAGCAGCTGCGAGGCCGGTCAGCAGCGGCGCCAGCGGATTGCGCAGCTCGTGGCCGAGCGTCGCGAGGAACTCGTCCTTGCGCTGATCGGCCGAGCCGCAGCGACTCCTCGGCGCGGGCGCGCTCGGCGAGGTGGCCGCGGATCTGGTACTGCCGATCGCGCGCGCGGATCGCGGTCCGGACCGCGCTCAGCAGCGTCGTCACGCGCATCGGCCGCTCGAGCAGCGTGACGTTGCCGAGCGTGCGCACGCGCCTCGCTCAGATTCCGGCGAGTCGGCGCCGGGCCGCGTCAGGACCAGCACCGGCAGATCGGACCAGGGCGGCTGCTCGGCGAGGCATGCCGCGAGCGTGGCGCATTGTGCGCGGGCGACAGCTGCCTCTTCGGGAATCAGGATCGCCGCCGCGCCGTCGTCGAGCTCGCTGACGCAGCGCGTCGAAGCGTCGGCGCACGTCTGCGGCTCGATGCCCGCCGCCGGCGAGCAGCGTCTGCGTGATGCCGGCGTCCTTGCGCGGTCGGCGCCAGGACCAGCACCCGCCGATCGCGCGCCGGCGCGTGTCACTCGCGCTCGCTCAGTGCCCAGCAGCGGCGTCGGTCGGGCCTTCGTAGACGGGCACGCCGGTCAGCACGCCGCGGAACTCGCGCAGCGCCTCGCCGACGCGGATCCGTCCCGCGCGTCATGCGCGAACTCGCGAATCGTGCGCTCGTGCGCTGCCGCCGCGTTTCTTCATCACCGAGATCGCCTGCCGCACTTCGCCCTTGGCTTCGAAGTAGCGCAGCAGCATCACCGCGTCGGCGAGATAGCTGGCGTCGACCGGCGTGTGCATCTGCGACGCCGATCAGGCCCTGATGCGCGCCGATCAGAATCGTCGCGACGCCCTGCTGCGCCAGGATACATCAGCAGCTCGTGCAGCTGAATGGTGAGGAAGCGCTCCTCGGGCATCGCGTTGAGGTAGCCGTTCAGGCTGTCGATCGACCACGATCTTGGCGCCGCGCTGTTCGACCGCGTCGCGAATGGCGTGCGATCGAACTCGCCCGGCGAGAGCTCGGCCGGATCGACCTGCTGCAGCGTCGATCAGCCCGGCTGTCGACGTGCGGCTCGAGGTCGATGCCCAGCGCGGCGCACCGCGTGAGCAGCGTGTCGCGGCTCTCGTCGAACATGAACATGGCCGACGTGCTCGCCGCGCTCGCGCGGCCGCGGCCGCGAACTGCGCGGCCAGCGTCGACTTGCCGGTGCCGGCGGCGCCGACGATCAGCGTGCTGGTGCCTTCCTCGATGCCGCCGCCGAGCAGCGCGTCCAGCTCGGCGAGATCCGCTGGCCAGCTTTCCGCGCGTGGCGGCGACTGCCGATGTTCGGCCGCGACCAGCCGCGGGAACACCTCGATGCCGCCCTTGCTGGATGACGTAGTCGTGATAGCCGCCGCGAAACTGGACGCCGCGGTACTTGACGACGCGCAGCCGGCGGCGCTCGGCGCCGTACTCGGGGTTCAGCTGCTCGAGCAGGATGACGCCGTGCGCGATGCTCTGCATCTGCAGGTCGTGATCGGCTGGCGGTCAGGTCGTCGAGCAGGAGCACCGTGCACTCGCGCGTCGGCGAAGAACTGCTTGAGCGCGAGGATCTGCCGCCGGTAGCGCAGCGGCGCTGCCGGCCAGCAGCCGCAGCTCCGACAGCGAGTCGAACACGACGCGCGTGGGCTTCAGGCGCTCGACGTCCTCCAGGATGAGCTTGCGTCGTCGTCGCCAGCTCGATCTCCGACGGGTGGAACATCGTGTTCTGCTCGTCGGGGTCGAGCGCGCCTTCGGCCGGGGTCAGCTCGCGAATGTTGATGCCGTCGAGGCTCCCAGCCGTGCGACGCGGCCACGGCGCGCAGCTCCTCTTCGGTTTCCGACAGCGTGACGTACAGCACCGGCTTCGCCGCGCCGCGGCGCCGGCCATCAGGAACTGCAGCGCCAGCGTCGTCTTGCCGGAACCGGGCACGCCCTCGACCAGGAACAGCCGGCGCCGCGTGAAACCGCCTGCCAGGATGTCGTCCAGCCCTTCGATACCGGTTGACGCCGCATCCCGCGGCCGCTCTGCTTTCCGGGGGCGTACTCGCGCTGTTCATGTCCGAATCATGGCACACCAGGTGTGCCGACCGGCTCGACTGGCGCGCCAACTCGACGGTGAGAATCGGCCCGAAATCGACGCCGCAACTACCCTCTTGACAGCGGCTCCGGCGTTAGTATATAACCATATGGTTTTGAAACCAATGCGTTATACACAAGCACTCTCCGATCACCTCGACGCCACCTTCGCGGCGCTCGCCGACCCCACCCGGCGCGCCATCCTCGCCCGTCTGTCGACCGGCGAGGCATCGGTCACCGAGCTGGCCGGCCCGTTCGCCATCAGCCAGCCGGCGATCTCGAAGCACCTGATGGTGCTGGAACGAGCGGGCCTCATCACGCGCGGCCGCGATGCCCAGCGGCGGCCCTGCCGCATCGAGGGGAAACCGCTCGCCGACGCCAGCGCGTGGCTCGATGGCTATCGCGCCATCTGGGACGGCAACTTCCGCCGCCTCGATACCCTGCTGCAGCAGATGCAGGAACAGACACCCGCGAAGCGCGTCAAGCGGGCGACTCACCGAACCACCGGAACGACCGACAGAAAGCGCCCCAGGCGCTGAAGGAGCATCCATGGCGAACACGGCGACACTCACCATCACGACCCCGACCGACCACGACATCGTGATGACGCGGGTCTTCCGCGCGCCACGGGCGCTGGTCTTCGAGGCGCTCACCACGCCCGCCCTGCTCAAGCAGTGGTTGCTCGGCCCGCCTGGATGGGAAATGGTGATCTGCGACGTGGACCTCCGCGTCGGCGGCGCCTACCGTTACGCCTGGCGGCGCGAGTCCACCGGCAAGACGATGGCCATGGGCGGCCTCTTCCAGGAGGTTGTCGCGCCCGGGCGGCTGGTGGCCACCGAGCGATTCGACGACCCGTGGTATCCGGGCGTCGGTCTTTCGACCACGGTGCTCGAGGAACGCGACGGCATCACGACGCTGACGAACACCGTGCGCTACGAATCGCGCGCGACGCGCGACACGGTGCTGCAGTCCGGCATGGAGAGCGGCGTGTCCGCGTCCTATGATCGCCTCGAGGCCCTGCTGCCGCGCAGGTGAGCGGCCGCGGGTGGAGCTGACCGAGCAGGAACAGGGAGACGAGACATGAGCGCCAGTACGTGCGGACACATCGACGCCGTGAAGACGATCAAGCGGCCGGCGAAGCTCGAATGCGCAGAATGCGTCAAGACCGGCGATCCGTGGGTGCACCTGCGGACCTGTCAGACCTGCGGCGCGACGCTCTGCTGCGACAGCTCGCCCAACCGGCATGCCTCGGCGCATGCCAGGTCCAGCACCCATCCGGTCATCGCGTCGGCACAACCGGGCGAGCAGTGGCTCTACTGCTATCCCGACGATGCGTTCGCGGAGTATTGAGCCCGGCTCACATCCAGAAGCGCAGGCCGACGACGAAGCGGGTGCGGCCGACCGGGTTGCCGGCCGCCTCCTGGTAGTCGGCGGTCCCGAAGAACGAGCGGTCCCACGTCACGCCGACATAGGGTGCGAGCTCGCGGCGGAACTCGTAGCGCAGCCGGAGGCCGGCGTTGAGCGTACTGATGCCGCGGCCGACTTCGCGCTCGGGATCGTCCTTGCCGAACACGTTCAGCTCCACGAGCGGCTGCAGGATCAACCGGTTGGTGAGCAGGAACGAGTACTCGGTCTCGATCCGGAACTCGGTCCGGCCCGATCCGCCGACGTAGGCCGTGGCTTCGACGTCGAACCAGTACGGCGCAAGCCCCTGCACGCCGATCGCCGCCCACGTCTGGGGCGCCCCGGGATCGACGTCCTGCCTGAGTCCGCCCACGGCATTCCACCACCGCGAGATCGCGCGGCCATAGAGCAGATCCGCGTGGCCTTCGGCGAGGCCATCGTCGCCGCCGGTGCCCTCGGTGCGGAACCAGAAGCGATCGAGGTCGCGTCCGACCCAGCCCTTGGTGTCCCACGCGAACGCGTCCGCACCGCTGCCCATCTCCCACTCGAGCTGATCGAACAGCACGAAGTAGTTCACGTCGTTGTCGCGCATCGCGTGGCCGTGGACATCCGGAAACGCGGCCGCCCGGTCGGCGTCGGTGAGCGGCGGAATGAACGGCGGGAGGACCACGGCGGCGGGCTCCGGCTGTGCCTCGTTGTGCTGATGCACGGCCGGCGCCTGGTGATCCTCGTGCGTCGCCGGCTGCGCCGCCGCCGGCGCGCACATGGCCACGAGCACGAGCGCGGTCAGCAACCCACCCCTCATGAACGGCCCCCTTCGTCCACCCGCACTTCGCGGAGCATGCCCGCATCCATGTGGAAGAGCATGTGACAGTGATAGGCCCAGCGGCCGAGCGCATCCGCGGTGACGCGGTAACTGCGCCGGCTGCCCGGCGGCATGTCGATGGTGTGCTTGCGCACCATGAAGCGGCCGTCATCGTCTTCGAGGTCACTCCACATGCCGTGCAGGTGGATGGGGTGCGTCATCATCGTGTCGTTGACCAACGTGATGCGGAGGCGCTCGCCGTAGGTCAACCGGATCGGCTCGGCGTTCGAGAACTTCACGCCGTTGAACGACCAGGCGAAGCGTTCCATGTGCCCGGTCAGGTGCAGTTCGATGGTGCGTCCCGGCTCGCGTCCGTCGGGATCGGGGAATGAGCTGCGCAGGTCGCCATAGGTGAGCACCCGGCGGCCGTTGTTTCTCAACCCGATCCCCGGATCGTCCAGCTTCGACACCGGCATCGTCGTCTGCATGTCAACGAGGGGATTGCCTTTCTCCGTGGCGGGATGCGGGACCGCGGTCATCGCGCTCATGTCGTGGCCGCCGGCGGGCTCGGCCGGTGGCGCTGGCGGCATGTCGTGACCGGCGTGCGGGTCGGCCGGTGGCGCGTCGTGACCGCCGTGTCCCATGTCGTTCATCGAGAGCACGGGTCGCGCGTCGAGTTCCGGCACCGGCGCACGCAATCCGGTCCGCACGGCAAGGGTGCCGGCCGCGAACCCGGTGCGATCAAGGGCCTGCGCGAAGATCGTGAACGCCTCCTGCCCCGACGGCTCGACGATCACGTCGTAGGTCTCCGCCACCGCGATTCGGAACTCGTCCACCTCCACCGGCTTCACCGGCAGGCCATCGGCGGCGACGACGGTCATCTTCAATCCCGGGATTCGGAGATCGAAGTACGACATGGCCGAGCCGTTGATCACCCGCAGCCGAACCCGTTCGCCCGGCGTGAACAGTCCGGTCCAGTTCGCGGCCGGTGGCTGGCCGTTCATCAGGTAGGTGTAGGTAGAGCCGGTGACGTCGGCCAGGTCGCCGGCGCTCATGCGCATTTCGCCCCACGCCCGCCGTTCGCTCAGCGTGGCTCCAAGGCCGTTGCGCCCGACGTCCCGAAAGAAGTCGCCGACGGTGCGCTGCCGGAAGTTGTAGTAGTCCGACTGCTTCTTCAGCTTGGCGAAGACCCGCGCAGGATCCTCGTCGGTCCAGTCCGTCAGCAGCAACACGTGCTCGCGGTCGTAATTGAACGGTTCCGGCTCGCGCGACTCGATGACCAGCGGGCCGTAGACACCCAGCTGCTCCTGGAACGCCGAGTGGCTGTGGTACCAGTAGGTGCCGCTCTGCCTGACGGGGAAGCGATAGGTGTAGCTCTCGGCCGGCGTGGATGCCGTCGAAGCTGAGTCCCGGCACGCCGTCCATGTTGGCCGGCAGCAGGATCCCGTGCCAGTGAATCGAGGTTTCTTCGTCGAGCGCATTGGCGACCCGCAGCGTCACCGTGTCGCCTTCGCGCCATCGCAGCGTCGGGCCTGGCAACGAACCGTTGATGGTCAATGCGGTACGCGATCGGCCAGTCAGATTGGCGGTCGAAGTGCCGATGCGCAAGTCGAACTCGGATCCCGTCAGCACCGCCGGGCCGGTGGCGGGCGCCGGTTGCGCCGCGGCCGCAGCACCGCGAAGCACGCCCACGCTGGCCGCCATCCCGGTCATCGCCAACCCCTTCACAAACTCACGTCGAGAAGCCTTCGTCGTCATTACTCCAACTCCCAGGCACGTCAGGGACGTGCGCGTCGAATCCATTACGCCTGGCGGCGTGACGGTCGAGGACGGACACTGGCGCACAGCGCCGTGCTGGAGTGGATCAGATCCGAAGGACGAGAGGGGAACGAGCGGGCGCAGGCGGGAACGAGGGCCCGACCAGAGTGGTGCGGGCCAGACCCATGTCACGCCCGGCCGACACCGTGATGAAAACCGCGAGCGCCACGGGGGCCGCCAGCGCCGTGACGTCGGCGCGGGTTGTGGTGGTGGCCGTGGTGGCGCTGGTGCTAGTGTGGGCACAGCAGCCGCGTCCGACGACATCGGCCGAGGTGGCGAGCTTCGCCGCGGTCCCGCTCGGGGCCGTCTGCGGCGAGGCGGTGCGGACCGACGCGGACTGCCCCGCCGCCGTCGAGTGGTGCATGTGCTCGTGTGCCGACGCCTCAGCGGCAGACACGGCATCCGGCGCGACGGCAGCCAGGCCGTGGGTCATCGTACCGGGCACGCAAGTGATCGCGCACGCCAGCAGCAACGACGGCGTGCCGGCGAAGCACACCATCAGCACGAGGCTGATTACGCGCCGCGGCAGGAAGGTCACAATCCGAGTATACCCGCCCCGGCCTCGATCGTTGGCGACGGTGACGCTGGACCACGCGCTCGGCGCGGCGGTGCCGGCGTTCGCGACACGCGCTCTGGGCAGAAGCCCAAGGAGGGTAGCGTCATGACGATGGCAGTAGCGGCAGGCATCTACGTCGTCGGAATCGTTCTGGTGTTGTGGGCCGGGAGCCGCCGGATCGGGTCGCGGTGGGCCTATCTGTTCGGGAGTGACGTGTTTCTGATCGCCGGCGCGCTCGCGATCATCCTGTCGCCGTCCAGTCAGCACACCGGGCTCGAGCCGTCGCGGGGGTGGTTCTCGGCGCTCAGCGTCAGTGGAGGCTGGGTCGGCGGAGGGCTCATGGTGCTCGGTTTCGCCGCCCTGGCGGCCTCGCTGATTTATCGGGGACCGTCATCCGACGTCGCGGAAGAGCTAGACAGCTGAGGTCACGCGTCAATTTGTGCACCGTTGGCGTGCCGATGGCGGCGACAGCAGTTGACACTACCCCGGCAGTACAGCAGCATTGGGGTCGCGCGCGTATCCCCGCGCGGCCGCCCATGCCATGAAGTTCGCCTCCGTCCTCCATACGCTGGCCACAGGCCTCTCCGCGGCCACGTCCGCGGACCAGATCTGCGCCATGACGCTCGATGCGGTGCAGCACGCCCTGGCAGTGGAACGGGCCTCGGTGTTGTTGTTCGACGAGGACGGCGTGATGCGGTTCCGCGCCTGGACCGGCTTGTCGGACGAGTACCGGCAGAAGGTCGGTGGCCACTCGCCCTGGCGTCCCGACACCGTGAATCCGACGCCTGTCCTGGTGCCCGACGTCGAAGTCGAGCCCGGGATGGAGGCCTACCTCGACGCGTTCCGTCGCGAAGGCATTCGCGCACTCGCCTTCATCCCTCTCAGCGCCGGGCCGCGCACCATCGGCAAGTTCATGCTGTATTGGGGCAGCCCGCACGCGCTGGACGACGCCTCGCTCGATGCGGCGCGCGCGCTCGGAGCCCTGATGACGCTGGCCATGGAGCGTCACGCCCGCGATCTCGAGAGCCGGCAGCGCGAGCAGCACATCATGTTCGCCCTCGACGCCGCCAACATGGGCACATGGCAGTGGGACGTCAAGAGCGGGCGGGTCCACTGGTCGCAGAACATGGAGCGCCTGCACGGCCTCCCGCCCGGCACCTTCGACGGCGCCTTCGACAGCTACCTGGCCGAGGTTCACCCCGAGGATCGCGACCGCGTGCTCGCCTCCGCCACGCGCGCCCTGCGGGAAGGCGCCCCCCACGACGTCGAATACCGCATCGTCTCGCCGGAGGGCCAGGTGCGATGGGTGCAGGGCAAGGGGCGCGTCGAGTACGACGAGGCCGGCGTCGCCGAGCGGATGTCGGGCGTCTGCATGGACATCGGTGCCCGCAAGACGGTCGAGATCGAGAACGCGGTCCTGTTCGCGCGCGCCGAGTCGGCGCTCGATCGCGAGGCTGGTGCCCGCTTGCGCCTGACGCGCCTCGCCGAAGGCTCGCGCGCCCTGCTCGGTTCACTGAACGCGGTGTCGATCGGCGACGACGTCCTGGCCCTTGCCCGGCAGTCGATCGTCGCCGACGGCTATGCCGTGTGGAGGGTGACTGGCAATGCCTGGCGCATCGTGGCGAGCGCCGGCATCAGCGCGGAATTTGCCGCCCAGGAGGTTCCAGTCGGAAGGGCACGGCCCGACCAGCGAGGAGCCGCTGGTCATCGTTGATGTCGAAGCAACGCCCGGCCTGGAACATCGCCTGAACGCCTACGCGCGCGAGGGCGTCCACGCGCTGATTTCGGTCCCGCTCGCGGTACGCGGCAGCGTCGACGGCGGCATCGCGTTCTACTACCGCGACGACCGCGTCCCGGACGCGATCGACGTGAAAATCGCGCAGGCGCTCGGCCACCTTGCCGCCGCCGCGATCAGCAGCGCGGAGCTGCACGCCGAACAGCAGGCGCTGCAGCAGGCGGCGATCAAGGCCGCGGCGCGGGCGCGCCTGCTGGCCGAGATCAGCGAGCAGCTGAGCTCGCTGGACGATCGGAAGAGCCTCGAATCGCTGGCCACTCTCACCGTGCCGAGCTTCGCCGACTGGTGCATCGTCGATCTGCTCGACGACGAGGGCGTGTTGCGGCAGTTGTCGGTCGTCCACGTGGATCCCGAGCGGGTGGCGTTTGCGCGCGCCTATTCGGAGCGCTACGCGCTTCGGCCGGACCACCCGTCCGGGGCCTATCAGGTCCTGCGCTCGGGTCGGCCGATCCTTCACGAGCGCCTGACCGACGAGGCGCTGCTGGCGGCCGCCCGCGATCCCCAGCAGCTGGCCCTGATGCGCTCGATCGGCCCGCACTCGGTGATGATCGTGCCACTGTCCGCGGGAGGGTCGCCCTTCGGCGTGATGTCGTTCGCGCTCGGACCCGGCGAGCGCGTCTACGACCGCGACGACCTCGCGTTTGCCGAAGACCTGGCCCGGCGCGCGTCGCTCGGCATCGAGAACGCGCGGCTCTATCGGCAGGCGCAGGAATCGAATCGGGCCAAGGACGACTTCCTGGCCGCGCTCTCGCACGAGCTGCGCACGCCGCTCAACGCGATCATGGGGTGGGCATCGATCCTGCGCGAGGCGCCGGAGCAGTTCCAGCGCGGGCTCGACGTCATTCACCGCAACGCCAAGGTCCAGGCGGGGCTCGTGGACGATCTGCTCGATGCCTCGCGCATCGCCAGCGGCAAGATGCCGCTGGACCTGACCAACACGCCGCTCGCGCCGATTATCCAGGCGGCCATCGAGACGGTGGGGCCGAGCGCCGCGGAGGCCGGCGTGGTCATCGAGTTCGCGCACCAGGGTGTCATGCCGCACGTCTGGGGCGACTCGGCCCGGCTGCAGCAGGTGTTCTGGAACATCCTGAGCAACGCGGTGAAGTTCACCGAGCGCGGCGGCCACGTGCGCGTCTCGCTCGACAGCTCCGGCGACCAGGTCGTGGTCACGATCGCGGACACCGGCATCGGGATCCGCCCCGAAGCGCTGCCGTCCATCTTCGACCGGTTCAAACAGGCGGATGCGTCAACGACGCGGCGCTATCAGGGGCTGGGGCTGGGGCTGACGCTGGCGCGCCAGTTGACCGAGATGCACGGCGGCCGCATCAACGCCGCCAGTGCCGGCGAGGGCACCGGCGCCACGTTCGTGGTGATGTTGCCGATCATTCCGGCGCTCGTCCGGCCAGCCGAAAGCACTCCGCGCGAGGCCGCCAGCGACACGCTCGACGCCTTGCACATCCTCGTGGTCGACGACGATCCCGACTCGCTGGAGGTGCTCACCTCGCTGCTGCAGATGCACGGGGCCCGCGTCACCGCGGCGTCAGGCTCCGCGGAGGCGCTGCAGCTGCTGCAGCACGATCGTCCGGATCTGCTGATCTCGGACATCGCGATGCCGGATCGCGACGGTTACTGGCTGCTCGAGCAGGTGCGGCGGCTGCCGACCGAACGGGGCGGCGACGTGAAGGCAGTCGCGCTGTCGGCATTTGCCAGCGCGGCCGCGCGCGAGCGCGCGCTGGCCGCGGGATTCGGGGCCCACATCTCCAAGCCGCTGACCGCCGAATCGCTGCTCGACAGCGTCGGCCAGGTCCTCAACCGCGCCTGACCTCACGCGCCGGACAGCATCGCCCGAACCGCCGTCATCTCGTCCACGTTCACCGTGTGGCCCATACCGGGGTAGATGCGCTCGTCCACCGTGGCCCCCATTTTCCGGCACACCTCGGCCGACTCCTTCACGCGCTCGAGCGGGATGTGCGGATCGATGTCGCTGCAGCCGAGGAAGATGGAGGTGCCGTCGAACGAGCCGGCATAGTCCCGTGGCGTGCCCGGCGGCCCGATCAAGCCACCGCTGAACGCGGCGACGCATGCGTACCGGCGCGCATGACGGGCCGCGTACTCGAGCGCGAGGCAGGCGCCCTGCGAGAAGCCCATCAGCGCCACGCGATCGGGCGAAACGCCGCGCTCTCCGAGGTGCGCGACCAGGGCGGCGACCGTGCCGAGCGCCGAGCTCAGGTCGGGCTCGTTCTTCGCCATCGGCGTGAGGAACGAATAGGGATACCAGGTGTTGCCGGCGGCCTGCGGCGCGAGATACGCGACGTCAGTCAACCGGAGATCCGAAGCGAGGCCGAGGATGTCTTCGGCGGAGGCGCCGCGTCCGTGCAGCAGAATCGCGACCAGCCGCGCGTCAGTGAGGGCGGCGCCGCTGGCGAGCACGGACTGGCCGGCATGGGGATCGAGGGTCGTAGACATGGCTCTCCAGGATCTCGCGTCGGATCAGTCGATCGGTTTGAGGTTACGGACAATCTGATCGCGTTGGCGCTCGAGGAACGGCGGCAGCACCACCTTCTCCCCCAGCGTCGCGGCGTCTTCGTCCACGGCGAAGCCGGGGCCTTCGGTGGCGATCTCGAACAACACGCCGTTCGGCTCGCGCACGTAGAGGCTGCGGAACCAGAAGCGATCGACCTTGCCGCTGTTGGGGATGCCGAGCTCGTTCAGCCGGTCCGCCCACGCGTCGTAATCGGCGTCTGGGGAGCGGAACGCAACATGGTGCACGCCGCCGGCCCCTTGCCGGGCGGGCTGCATATCGGGCTGGACCGCGACGTGCAGTTCGGCGTGCGGACCGCCGCCGCTGCCCATCGTGAACACGTGCACCACCGCCTTCGACGGGTCGTCGTAGGCATACTCACGGGACTGGTTCATGTTGAGGACGCGGGTCAGCAGCATGCCGGTGGGGGCGAGCGCCGGCACGCTGATGGTGATCGGCCCCAGCCCGCGAATCTGATGCTCCGCGGGCACCGGGCTGGCGTCCCACGGCGTGGGCGGATCGCCGGCGCCGCTGTCGTTCACGAGCGCCAGGCGCTGCCCCTCGGGATCCTCGAACTCCAGGGTCGCCCGCCCATCGCGCTCCGCAATCTCGCCGTGGGTCACGCCCAGCTCGTCGAATCGCCGCAGCCACCACTCGAGCGAGACCGCATCGCGGACGCGCAACCCGGTGCGGACGATGCTGCGGGTGCCGCGCCGTTCGGTGGGCACCGGCCAGTCGAAGAACGTGAGGTCGGTGCCCGGGCTGCCCTTCGCGTCGGCGTAGAACAGGTGGTACGCGCTCACGTCGTCCTGGTTCACCGAGCGCTTCACCAGGCGCATGCCCATGCTCTGGGTATAGAAGTGGTGATTGTCGCGAATTTTCGCCGACACCGCTGTCAGGTGGTGGATGCCAAGGAGATCCATCCCCCCATTCTGCACCAGCGCCACAGCCAAGCGCCGAGAGACTAATCCGATCTACCATCCGGCATGCGTCGCGATCCCGCCTCGGCTGTCGTGACACGGGACACCATGAAGCCCCTTCTCTGGGCCCTGGGGACGACGCTGCTGCTGGGTGTGCTGATCGTCGCCGGTTCTCGCAACCTGGCCCACTTCGACGCCGCGCTCGTTGGCTACACCTTCTCGGTCCTGTTCGCGACGTTCGGGCTGACCTATCGCTATGCGATGTGGCTGCAGCGTCCACCCACGGCGGTCTACTGGCGGCGCGGCTGGCAGACGTTCCTGCGCCGCGGCCACGGCAGCCGCCATGCGATCGCCTGGGTGCAGCGGATTGGCACCGAGGTGATGGCCAACCGCTTCATCTTCGCGCGCGACCGGATGCGAGGCCTGACGCACATGCTGATCATGTGGGGCTGCCTGCTCGCGGTTGCGATCACCTTCCCGCTGGTGTTCGGCTGGCTGCACTTCCGGCCGGTCCCAGGCGACCTGGCGATGTACGAGGCCGTGGCCTTCGGCTTCCCCGCGTTCCGCTTCCCGCACGATTCGATGGCGGGGTTCTTTCTCTTTCACGGCCTGGTCTGGGCCTCGTTCCTGGTCATCGCCGGCGTGATGCTGGCGATCCGCCGCCGCATGCGCGAGCAGGGCGCGCGAGCGGTGCAGCGGCTGGCGGAAGACTTCATGCCGCTCATCATGCTGTTTGCGGTCAGCCTCACCGGGCTGATGCTGACCGCCAGCTACACCTGGATGAAGGGCTATGCCTACACCTTCATCGCGATCGTCCATGCGATCACGGTGATCGGCACGTTTCTGTGGCTGCCGTTCGGGAAGTTCTTCCATATCTTCCAGCGGCCGGCGCAGTTGGGCGTTGGCTTCTACAAGGATGTGGGGCGGGAAGAGGAGGCCGCGCGGTGCCGTCGCTGCGGCCACGCGTTCAGCTCGCGCATGCACGTCGAGGACCTGATCGAGGTCGAGCGCAAGCTCGGATACCGTTACGAGATTCCCGGCAGCCCGGCCGAGCACTATCAGTGGATCTGCCCGGCGTGCCGGCGCGCGTCGCTGGTGATGGCACAGGGGCTGCTGTGGCAGGGGCGACGCGGCGGCGCGCCGCTGCCGCAGACCGGTGTCGCTGCCGAGGCCGATCGGCGTGAATCGCGCCGTGGGACAGGGCCCTCTGGGCCTCGAGGACGCCGACCGTTTCCATCCGTAGAGCGCCATGAGCGATCCCGTCAACCCCGGCCTGCCGACGCCAGCGCTCGATCGCGAGACGATCAGCGTGTTCGGGCCTCACCGCGCCTACGCGCGGGACAGTCGCCTCGATACCAGCGACACGCCAGAGCGCCAGGTGAAGACCCACTGCTGCTTCTGCGGCCAGCAATGCGGGCTGCAGTTGAAGGTGCGTGACAACGTCATCACCGGCGTCGAACCGTGGTACGAACTTCCCGTTCAACAAGGGCATGCTCTGCCCGAAAGGCGTGAAGCGCTACCTGCAGCAGGCGCACCCGGACCGGTTGCTGCACGCCTACGAGAAGCACGCCGGCACCGATGGCGGATTCCGGGCGATGGCCTACGACGAGGCCATCCGCCGCGTCGCCGAAGCCATCGACCGTATTCAGCGGACCCACGGCGCGGACGCGTTCGGCATCCTGTCCGGCGCCAGCCTGACCACCGAGAAGACGTATCTGATGGGCAAGTTCGCGCACATGTGCCTGCGCACCGCGAACATCGACTACAACGGCCGGCTCTGCATGGTGAGCGCGGCGGCCGGCAACAAGAAGGCGTTCGGCATCGACCGCGCCGCCAACCCGACCAGCGACATGCTCGGCGCCGAAGTGATCATGGTGTGCGGGGCCAATATCGCGGAATGCGCCCCGATCACCACCAACTACATCTGGCAGGCGCGCGAGCAGGGCGCCAAGGTGATCGTCATCGATCCGCGGATCACGCCGATTGCGCGCACCTGCGACCTTTATCTGCCGGTGAAGCCGGGGCGCGACACGGCGCTCTTCAACGGCATCCTGCACCTGATGATCGCGCGCGACTGGCTCGATCACGCGTTCATCGAGTCGCACACCGCGGGCTTCGAGGCCGTCGCCGCGGAAGTCGAGGCGTGGACGCCGCACCGCACCGCCGAGGTGACGGGCATTGCCGAGCGGTCGATTCACCAGGCGGCGGAGATGTGGGGCACGGCCGCGACGAGCTTCCTGTGTCATGCCCGCGGACTGGAGCATCACTCCAACGGCGTGAAGAACGTGCTGAGCGCCATCAACATCGTGCTGGCGTCGGGCCGCATCGGCCGGCCGAACTGCGGCTACGCGACCATCACCGGCCAGGGCAACGGCCAGGGCGGGCGCGAGCACGGTCAGAAATGCGACCAGCTGCCCGGAGGACGCGACCTGGGCAATGCCGATCATCGCGCCTACGTCGCCGGCGTGTGGGGCATGGATCCGGCCGACCTGCCGCAACCCGGCGTTGACGCCTACGAGATCGTGCGCAAGATCGACCGCGGCGAAATCAAGGGCCTGTTGAGCCTCTGCTTCAACCCCGTCGTCTCGCTGCCCGACAACAACTTCGTGCGGCAGGCGCTCGAGAAACTCGACTTCTACGTCGCCATCGACTTCTTCATGAGCGAGAGCGCCCGGTATGCGGACGTCGTGCTGCCCGGATCTCTGCAGGAGGAAGACGAAGGCACGGTCACCCAGACCGAAGGCCGCGTCATCCGGATCAACAAGGCCGTGGACTGTCCGGGTGAAGCGCGCCAGGACTGGCGCATCATCCAGGACATTGCCGCCGCGCTCGGCCGCGAGCAGGGACTGACTTTCGGTTCTCCCATGGACATGTTCGAGGAGCTTGCGCATCGCCTCGAAGGGCGGCATCGCCGACTACTCGGGCATCACCTACGAACGCATCGAGCAGGAGTACGGGGTGTTCTGGCCCTGCCCTGCCGAGACGCCCGCGGGTGTTCCCGACCCGCCTCCGCAGGGCACCATCCGCCTGTTCGAGCCCGGCTCGTGGAACCCGGTGGCCAGGGGCGCGGGGCCGTTCTACTTCCCGGACGGCAAGGCGCGCTGGAACGTGACGCCGTACACTCGGTCCCGCCGAGGACGTGGACGCGCAGTATCCAATCATCCTGACCACGGGGCGCGTGGTGTCGCAGTTCCTGTCGGGCACGCAGACCCGTCGCATCGGCCCGCTGGTCGATCACTGTCCCGAGCCGCGAATCGAGATGCACCCTCGGCTGGCGACGCGGTTGCAGATTGCCGATGGCGACTGGGTCACCGCCGAGAGCCGCCGGGGCACCTGCACGCTGCGTGCGGCCGTCGTCACGACAATCCGGCCCGACACCGTGTTCATCCCCTATCACTGGGGCGGGCAGAAGAGCGCCAACCAGCTCACGGTTTCCGCACAGGACCCGGTCTCGAAGATCCCCGAGTTCAAGGTCTGCGCCGTTCGCCTGCACAAAGCCGAGGGGCCGCCGGCTTATGCCGGCATTCTCGAACCGCAACAGTGACTCCGACCGGACCACACCATGCCCGTGCCAGACGCGCTTGAATTCTTCGTCGACGCCGGCCGTTGCATCGGCTGCCAGGCCTGCATCCAGGCCTGCACCGAGTGCGGCACCCACAAGGGCCAGTCGATGATTCAGCTCGACTACGTCGATCCGGCGCACTCCACGCAGACCGCGCCGGTGGTCTGCATGCACTGCGACTCGCCGACCTGCGCCGAGGTCTGCCCGGCCGACGCGATCAAGAAGACCGAGGACGGCATCGTCCAGACCGCGCGGAAGCCGCGCTGCATCGCCTGCAACAACTGCGTTCTCGCCTGCCCCTTCGGCGTGCCCAAGATGCAGACCCGCATGAACCTGATGATGAAGTGCGACATGTGCTACGACCGCACGTCGGAAGGCCTCAAGCCGATGGTGCGCATCGGTGTGTCCCAGCCAGGCCCTGGCCTTCGGCACCCGCGAGGAGATGGCCCGGCTGCGCCCTCACGCCACACCGGTCAACACCTTCCAGTTCGGCCTGCAGACGATCCGGACGAAGGTGAACATCATGGTGCCCCGCGACGCGCGCGTCGCAGTAGTGGACGTGACCGCGGCGATGTACGAGCCCACCATCGGCCACGACATGCTCGACGATGTCTTCCAGGGTCCGGGGGAGGACGCATGATCGAGAGCCCGCGCGATCACGCAACCCGTGGGGCGCTCCCGCCCGACGGCACTCCGGCGCCGGACGGTCGCCCCGATACCGAGCAGCCGCGGTGGCGGCGCGACTTTCCGATCGACGTGGCCGAGGACGAGTACGTGGCGCGCCGCGATCTCGTCAAGTTCATCGTCCTCACCAGTGCCGCGCTCGCTGCCGGACAGTTCTGGATCGTGGCACAAAGCCAGTTGACGACCGTCTCACCGGCGTGGCCACGACGGCTGGTGGCCCGCGTGGACGATCTCGCGGTCGGCGGCGCGAAGACGTTCATCTACCCCGACGACAGCACGCCTCGGCTGCTGGTGCGGACCGGCGAGGCGACCTTCGTCGCCTACGACCAGCAGTGCACGCACCTGCTGTGCCCGGTGATACCCGCTGTCGAGCAGGGACGGCTGCACTGCCCTTGCCACAACGGCTGGTTCGACCTGCACACCGGACAGCCGCTGGCCGGCCCTCCGCAGCGCGCCCTCCCGCGCATCTTCCTCGACGTGCGCGATGGCGGCGTCTACGCTACGGGCGTGGAGGCGACCCTCACATGAGCGGCCGGGCTCGTCGCGCGCAGCGGATGACCATCGTCAACGCGATGCTCGCGCTGGTGGTGATGATCGTGGTGCTGCAGCTCTGGCTGCTCACCGCGACGATGAACGCCTATCTCGGGGGCGATACCGCGACGGTCGTCCCCGCGGCCGTGGCCAGCCTCGGGTGCCTCGGCCTCAATGCGGGGCTGCTGGTCTATCTCGCCAGGCTGGACTAGATGCGCCTCGCGACGCTCGTTCAAGACCTGTTTCCCGGTTACTTCGCGCTGGTGATGGCCACCGGGATCGTGTCGATTGCGGCGCAACTGCTGCAGATGCCGCAGGTCGCCTGGGCCCTGCTCGGGATCAACGTCATCAGCTACATCGTGCTCGTGACGCTGCTGGCGGCGAGGATCGTCTGGTATTTCCCGCGCGTCGTCGACGATCTCACCAGCCACGCCAGGGGCCCTGGCTTCTTCACCGTGGTCGCTGGGACTTGCATGCTGGGCAGCCAGCTGCTGATCGTCGGAGGCCAGGTGGGAGCCGCCCGCCTGCTCTGGCTGGCGGGCATCGTGCTGTGGGTGGTGCTGATCTACGCGTTCTTCACCGCGGTCGTGGTGCGCGATCAGAAGCCGTCGCTCGAAGCGGGCCTCAACGGCAGCTGGCTGCTGAGCATCGTCGCCACGCAGGCCGTGTCGGTGCTGGGCACCTTGATCTCGGCCGGCCTGCCCAACGTCCGCGACGGCATCCTGTTCTTCACGCTGTGCTTGTACCTGCTCGGAGCGATGCTCTACCTGATGATCATCACGCTGATCTTCTACCGGTTCACGTTCATGCCCCTGAGCACGCAGCAGCTGACGCCGCCGTACTGGATCAACATGGGTGCCGTGGCCATCACCACTCTTGCCGGGTCGTCACTGCTGCTGCAGGATGATTCATGGCCAATCCTGGCGCAGTTGCGGCCGTTCCTGATCGGCTTCACGCTGTTCTTCTGGTCGGCCGCGACCTGGTGGATTCCGCTCCTGATCCTGCTCGGCGTGTGGCGGCACGTGATTCAACGCTATCCGCTGCAGTACGACCCGCAGTACTGGGGCATGGTGTTTCCCCTTGGCATGTACACCGTGTGCACCGTGCGGTTGGCGCAGGCGACGGGGCTCGACTTCCTGACCAGCGTTCCGGCCGCCACCGTTTACGTCGCCCTGGCCGCATGGGCAGTCACCTTCGCCGGCCTGCTGCGATCGCTGGTCCCGTCCCGCAACTAGCTCGATGCGGGCGGACCGACGAGGGCGGGCCTCAGGCTCCGCCGCCAAACAGCTCGTCGTGAGCCCGCGCCCGTTCGCGATCGATCTGCTCTGCGGTCGCTCCCAGGCGGCCGAGGATGTCCTCGATGAAGGCCAGCGCCACTTCGCCCTCGCCGGTATAGATGGTGTTGGCACCCGCGGCCTTCAACTCGGAGAGGTCGCGAAGGTAGGCCGCGCGCGCCAGCACCCGCAGCGACGGGTTCAGCTCGCGCGCCGCCCGAATCACGTCGGCGCCGTGCGCCATCCCCGCCGACGTCAGGATCAGGCTGCCGACACGGCGAATGCCGGCCTCCTCCAGTGTGTCCGGACGGGTTGCGTCGCCGTAGACCGCGTCCACGCCGTCCTGGCGCAACGCGCGCACGTTGTCCATGTTCAGCTCGATCACCGTCGGCGCGATGCCGTTCTCGCGCAGCAGGCGCACGACCGTGCGGCCGGTCGGCCCATAGCCGACGATCAGCGCGTGATGCGCGGGGTTCGCGGTGCGCGAGGCCCGCGCCGGCGAGGCCTGCGCGGCGGCCGGCGGCGAGTCGCGGTTGACCAGCCTCGCCAGCGACGGCACGCCCATGACGGCTCGCTCGATGGGGCCGATCGCGCGGTAGAGCAAGGGGTTGATGACGATCGAGACAATCGAGGTGGCAACCAGCGTGTTGGTGGCGGTGGTCGTCAGCAGTCCCAGGTCGCGCCCGAGCGTGGACAGGATGAACGAGAACTCGCCAATCTGCGCCAGGGCGATCGCGGTGGCGAGCGCCACGCCCAAGGGATAGCGCATCGCCCAGACCAGGATGAACGCGACCAGCGGTTTGCCGATCAGGACGATGGCAAGCGCGCCGGCGATGAGGAACGGTGTCTCCAGCAAGGCGCCGGGGTCGAGCAGCATCCCGACCGAGACGAAGAACAGCACCGCGAACGCGTCGCGCATCGGCAGCGCGTCCGAGGCGGCGCGGAAGCTGTACTCCGAACGGCCCACCACCATGCCCGCCAGGAACGCGCCGAGCGCCATCGACACGCTGAAGATCAGCGCCGACCCGACGGCGATGCCGAGCGCCAGCACCAGCACCGTCAACGTGAAGAGCTCGCGCGAGCGCGTGGCTGCCACGTAGTCCAGCAGCCGCGGGATGACGCGCGCGCCCACCACGCCCGTGAACGCCACCAGCGCCGACACCTTCACCGCGGTGATCAGCAGGCTCTGCCACAACGGCGCGGACGTGGCCGAGCCCCCCACCAGTGCCGGCAGCATCACCAGCGCGATGACGGTGAAGAGGTCCTCGACCACCAGCCAGCCGACGGCAATATGACCCGTCGGGGTGTGCAAGTGATTGTTGTCCGCCAGCACCCGCACCAGCACCACGGTGCTGGCCACGGCCAGCGCCATGCCGAAGACAATGCCGGCCGACCAGGTCCAGCCGAACGCGACGGCGAGGAGCGCGCCGAGCACCGTCGCCACGCCACTCTGCGCGACCGCGCCGGGAATCGCCACGCGGCGCACCGCCAGCAGTTCCTCGATGTGGAACTGCAGGCCGACGCCGAACATCAGCAGGATGACGCCGATCTCGGCGAGTTCCTCGGCCAGCGCCGCGTCAGCCACGAAGCCGGGCGTGTACGGCCCGACCAGCGTACCGGCGAGCAGGTAGCCGACGATGGGCGACAGGCCGAGACGATGGGTGATGTAGCCAAACACCAGCGCGGCCGAGAGACCGCCGGTGATGGTCAGGATCAGATCGTAGCCGTGCAGGCTAATCCCTCAATTCACTGGGTTGGGTGTTCCATCAGCTCGAACACCCGGACGTTTTACCGGTTTGGTTGGACTCGGTGAGCTGTCGGCACGACCACTCACGCGCCCTGAGGGGTTAGTCTTCCTTCCACGGGTTGGTCGCAAACACCGCCAGCTCGGGCCACAACACGCGTCGCGGCATCTGGAGCCCGGTCAGGATGGTGGCGGCGATGTCGTCCGCGTAGAGCTTGTTGGGGTTGTTGCGACCGGTGCGGCCGCCGAAGTTGGTCTGCACCTCGGACGGGCAGAGGCAGATCACGCGGATGCCGTGCGGACGCAGCTCGGCCTGCCAGCACTGGCTGATGCCGCGGAGCGCCCACTTGCTGCCGGCATAGGCCGTCGCGCCCTGGCCGCCCTTCATGCCCGACGTGGACGCCACGTTGACGATGTCGCCCGAGGCCTGCGCCTTCATCAGCGGCACAACGCGGTTGGTGAGGTCCACGACGCCGAAGACATTGGTCGCAAACAGGGTCCGCATCTTGTTGATGTCGAGCGCGCCAATCTCCGCCGAGTAGCCGGACCCGGCGTTATTGACCAGGACGTCCACGCCGCCCATCTGCGATTGACACGCTTCGACGGTGCGCTGGTTGTCGCCGTCCACCGAGACGTCGGCCTGGACGCCGTGTGCGCCGGTGTCGCCGGCGATGCGCGAGATCTGCTGGTCGTTGCGGCCGGTGAAGACCACCTGGTGTCCGGCCTTGCGCGCCAGCGCGACGAGCGCGGCGCCGATGCCCTGGCTACCGCCCGTGATGAGGAATCGTTGGGTCTGCATGTCTCTCCATTCTAGGGTACGGCCACGAGGCCATGGCCACCCACCGGGGCCGTAACGAATCGTTCGCCCATGCCGGCGATGATTGGCCGTGCCTTCGCGATCGCCTGCTGCACGCCCGGCAGCTTCAGCGACGCCGCGTGGCTGTCGGCGCTGTCCCACGCCTCGGTAATCCAGATGGCATTCGGATCCGATGGGTCTGTGGCGATGACGTAGCTGAGGCAGCCGGGCATGCGCCCTGTGCCCTCGAGCAGAATCGACACGAGGGCGTCGCGATTGCCCGGGGTGGCGAGCATCTTTCCAATCAATCCGTACATGGGCGCCTTTCCTTGTGCCGGAAGCCGGGGCGCGAACCACGCGCCCGTCACGACTGCGGCGATTGACGACAACACCGAGCGTCGGTTGAGTGGCATCATCACCGTGAGCCCGTGATCGCGTCGAGAAACGTCAGCACGCGCTTGGTGAACGCGCTCGCCTGCTCGACGTTCGAGAGGTGTGCCGCATCGAACTCCGTCAGCTCCGCGCCGGGGATCTGCTGCTGCAGCCACGTTCCGTCCGCGGCCGAGGTAGCCACATCGTGCGTGCCGGTGATGACGAGCGACGGTGCCTTCGTCAACGACGCCTGGCCCCGCAGATCGGCATCGCGCAGCGCCGCGCAGCAGCCGAGGTAGCCGACACGCGGCAGGCCCACCATGGTCGCACGGAAGCGTGCGACGGTTGCCGGCGCGGTGGCACGGAAGCGTTCGGTGAACCAGCGCCCCATCGTCGCGTCAGCGAGGGCGTCCAGTCCCTGGTCACGCGCCGTGGACATCCGCTCGTTCCACGTCGCCAGCGTTCCGATCCGGGCCGCGGTGTTCGCCAGCACGAGCCGATTCACGCGTTCGGGCGCGTGCACCCCCAGCCACAGCGTCGTCAGACCGCCGATGGAGACACCACACACGTGCGCGCGGGCAAAGCCGACGTTGTCCATCAACGACAGGACGTCGCGCCCCAGCCGTGCGATGTCATAGTCGCCGTCCGGCACGCCGGAGGCACCGTGGCCGCGGGTGTCGTAACGAAGCACGCGGAACCGCTCCGCGAACGCCGGCATCTGCGCGTCCCAGAGCGACCGATCGGTGCCGAGCGAATTGGAGAGCACGAGCGGCGGCGCGTCCGCGGGGCCGGCGACCTCGTAGGCGAGCCGGCAGCCATCTTCCGCTGTGTGGTGAGCCATGGGTCTCGGATCATACGGCACGTCACCAGCGAGTGGTACGATGGGCGGATGCGTCTGCTCCGTCTGGTGCTCGCCGTCCTGGTGATGGGCTCCGGCATCAACGCGGCGCAAGCGCCGCCGCTCCCGCGCCGAACCATCGCCGGCATGGTCGTGGATGCCGGCACGCGCGCTCCGATTGTCGCGGCGGTGGTGTCGACCGGGGACGCCCTGGCGACGACGGATCAGGGCGGCCGATTCACGTTCGAGACGCCGGCGGGCGAAGTCGTCGTTCAGGTCACCGCGCCCGGGTATTTCCCGCTGACGACCACGCTCGATGCGCGCGGCGCGGATGTCCGGAACGCGGAGCTCGCGCTGGCGCGCGACACCGGGTTTGCCACCTCGGTCGATGTGGTGGCGGCGGCGCCCTTCCCCGCGCCCGCGACCACCGTCGTGCAGCCGGTGCAGGTGCTGCGCACGCCCGGTGCGCTCGACAACGTGTATCGCACGTTGCAGACGCTGCCCGGCGTAGCGGCCACCGAGGAGTTCGGCAGTCGCCTCGCGGTCCGCGGCGGGTCGCCCGATCAGAACCTCACGATGATGGACGGCGTGGAGATCCACGATCCGTATCGCCTGTTCGGCCTCACCAGCGCCTTCAATCCCGAAACCATTCAGCGTTTCGAGCTCGCCACGGGCGGCTTCAGCGTGAAGTACGGCGATCGGCTGTCGTCCGTGCTGGTCATCGAGAATCGTGACGGCGTGAGCGGACAGGGCCTCAGCGGGTCCGCCGCCCTCAGCATCACCGACGCCAACGTGGTGCTCGAAGGCGGGCTTCCCGGCGACGCCGTCGGCTCCTGGCTGGTGACCGGGCGCCGCACGTACTACGACCTGATCGCCGCGCGCATCACCGATCAGGAATTCCCCGCCTTCGCCGACGTTCAGGCCAAGGGCGTGTGGGAACCGGCACCCGGCCGGCGCCTCACGCTATTCGGCCTCAGCAGCCGGCAGGCGGCGGCCATCGCCGTGGACGAAGACACCGCGCGAGGCGAAATTGACGACGACACCGAGAATGACCTGGCGTGGCTCCGCTTTGACGCGTCGCTCGGCACGCGCGGGCAGTCGCACACCGTGGTGGGCTACTCCGACACGCGTTCCACCTTCGGCGTCGATGCGGCGTTCGAGGATCAGGGTCAGCGTTCGAATGCCCCTGGCGACATCGCCTTCGGCGTGGCCAATGTGCAGTTCCAGCGGGCGCTGACGGTGACGGACATCTCGGTCCGGCAGGAGCTGGCGTGGACGCTCGGTACGCACGTGGTGGAAACCGGCGCCGAGGCGCACCATCTCTCGACCGGCCTGCGCTTCGAGGTGGACGGCGATCGCAATCAGAACGCCGCCAACGGCTCGAGCCAGCAGGGAGGCGCGGGACTGCCGGACCTGCTGGACTCGTCGGAACGCTACACCCGCGGCGGCGCGTGGCTGCAGGACCGCTGGCAGCTCGGCGCGCGCGCGTTGGTGGAGGCCGGCCTCCGGTTCGACTACGCCGGCATCACCGGCGATGTGCTCGCCTCGCCGCGCGTCGCCGGCACGGTGAACCTGAACCCCGCGAGCCGGATCAAGGCGGCGCTCGGCATGTACACGCAGAGCCCCGGCTACGAGAAGCTGGCGCAGAGCGACTATGTGCTCGACTTCACCAACGACGCCGTGCGCTCGCTGAGCAGCGAGCGTTCGACGCAAGTGTCGGTCGGCCTCGAACGTGACCTGCCGGCGGGCACGATGCTTCGGGTCGAGGGCTACTACAAGCGATTCTCCGATCTGCTGGTGGGCCTGCTCGAAACCGACGAGGCGCGGCTGGCGCGCGTCGCCCGCTACGACTTCCCTGCCGATCTGGCATGGAGCATCCCGGTGGATCCGGTGATCACGACGGTGCCGGCCAACGACGGCCGCGGACGCGCCTATGGCTTCGATCTGTTCCTCTCGAGGAACGCGCCGCCGCTTGACGCCAGGCTCACCGGCTGGGCGAGCTACACGTGGGGCCAGGCGGATCGTGACGTCTACGGCCAGGTCTATCCATTCGAGTACGACCGGCGTCACGCGTTCACGACCGTGGCCGCCTACCGATTCACCCCGCGCTGGGAGCTCGGCACGACCGTGCGGGCGGCTTCTGGGTTTCCACGGACGGCGCCGCTCGGCGTTCGGGTGATCGGGGACGAGGACGATCTGGACGCGGATGGCGACGGGATCACGGACGAACTCCTGCCCAAGCGGGACGAGCTCGGTCTGCTCGTGTACGGCGTGGACTACGGATCGACCACCAACATCAATCAGGCGCGCCTGCCGCTGTTCGCCCGCGTGGATGTGCGGTTGACGTGGCGGCCTCGCGGCGCTGCCGGCCGATGGGAGCTGTACGCCGAGGTGATCAACCTGCTCAATCGCCAGAACGCCGGCGCCTACGATCCGAGACTCGAATACGATCCCGGCTCGGACCGTCCGCTGATCGTCGAGGAACGGGATCGCGCCATTCCTCGCCTGCCCACGATCGGCATCCGCTTCAGGTTCTAACGCGCCATCGTCGCTCGACAGCCCGGAATGCGGGCATACTTTTGGGGTCACCCGTGAGCCGGCCCGCTTCTGCCCGACTGACCTCGCTCGACGCGCTTCGCGGCATCGTGATGATCATCATGGCGCTGGATCACGTGCGCGACTTCTTCCACGCCGATGCGATGGCGTTCAGGCCGGACGACCTGACGCGCACCTACGCCGCGCTGTTCTTCACGCGCTGGATCACGCATTTCTGCGCGCCGGTGTTCTTCTTCCTGGCCGGCGCCGGCGCGTGGCTGTGGGTGGCGCGCGAGGGGCGCACCACGGCCATGCTGTCGCGCTATCTCTGGACCCGTGGACTGTGGCTGATCGTGCTGGAACTGACGGTGCTGCGGTTCGGGTTCTTCCTCAGCCTCACCGAGGGGCCGTGGCTGTTGACCGTGCTGTGGGCGCTGGGCCTGTCGATGATCGGGCTGGCGCTGCTGTGCCGCCTGCCGGTGCGAGCGCTGGCGCCGCTCAGCCTCGCCGTCATCGCGCTGCACAACCTGCTGGATCCGATCAGGGCGCGTCAGCTCGGACCGCTTGCATTCGTCTGGAACATCCTGCACCAGCCGGGCGCGTTCCTCGTCGGTGGAACGCCGGTAATCGTCGCGTATCCGCTGGTGCCGTGGGTGGCCGTGATGGCGGCGGGCTACTGCTTCGCATCGTGCTACCTCCGGGTGGTCCCGTCTGCCGACTGCCGGTTGCCGGTTGCCGATCTCGCTCGTCTGCCGACTGCCGGCTGCCGGTTGCCGTATCTGTTCTGCCTTCTGCCTTTTCCCTTCTGCCTTTCGTGTCCTGGGGCGCGTTCCTCACTGTCGCGTTCCTCGTGTTGCGCGCGCTCAACGTCTACGGCGACCCCTCGCCCTGGTCCACGGCCATCCCCGGCACCGGCGTGATGTCGTTCCTCAACACCACCAAGTATCCGCCGTCACTGCTGTTCCTGCTGATGACGATCGGTCCTGCGTTGCTGGCCCTTGGGTGGCTCGGTCGTCGGCCGCTACGTGCCTCGAACCCATTGGTCGTCATCGGGCGGGTGCCGCTGTTCTTCTTCCTCACGCACTTCCTGCTGGCACATGCGCTCGCCTTCCCGTTCGCGTGGGCGAAGTACCGGCGCGTGGATTTTCTGGCGCATCCGATGCCGTCGATGGGCGGCTCGGCGGAGGTGTATCCGCCCGGGTTTGGCTACAGCCTGCCCACGGTGTACGTGGTGTGGGTGATGGTGGTGCTGCTCATCTGGCCGCTATGCCTGTGGTTCGCGCGGCTGAAGGAGCGGCGACGCGACTGGTGGCTGGGGTATCTGTAGACGCTCGAGGCTTGGGGCTTGGGGATCACGGCTCGTCTTGAGTCTTGAGTCTTGGGTCTTGAGTCTTGGGTCTTGGGTCTTGAGGTCGTGAGGCGTGAGGCGTGAGGCTTGGGGCTCGTCTTGAGTCTTGAGTCTTGAGTCTTGAGTCTTGAGTCTTGAGTCTTGAGTCTTGAGTCTTGGGTCTTGGGTCTTGAGTCTTGAGGGCTTGACGCTTGGGGCTCGAGGTTCTGGGTTCGGTGTTCCTAGGATTGTGCGGCTTGCTGTCTGCGATTCCGATGTTGCCGGCCGCCGGATACTGGACGCCGGATGCCGACACCGGACACCGGACACCCACACCGGTTGCCGACTGCCGTCTGCCGACTGCCGTCTGCCGGTTTTTGCCTTCTGCCTTCTGCCTTCCGCCTTCTGCCTTGCATTGGGGCTTGAGGCTTGGGGCTTGGGGCTTGGGGCTTGGGGCGGCCCAATCAAGTCACCCGCGGGCGCGGCGGGCTCGTAGCTTCAGGCCGTCCCGCACCTTCACTTCGATGTCGTGCAGGCGGTGGTCGTTCACTGGCGTCCGGTAACCAAGCAGGTAATAAGTGCCGGCGTCGCGCCAGATGGACTCGACCGCGCCCTTGTAGTTGTTGGTGTTGACCCAGGCTTGGCCGCCAGTCCGGCTGGTGAAGTTGCCCGAGGTGTCGGCGCCTGAATAGACGAAGGACTGGCGGGCGTTCTGCCCGGCACCGGAGCCGTTGGATGACTCGCGGGACGGCGAGGTAGACGAAGTGGCCTCGGCCATCGGCGCGTGGCCGCGCGGATCGATCAGATAGACGCTTACGTTGCTGCGGCTGGCGTTGCGGACCGCGCCTTCCCAATGCACGCTGAGGTTCGGCCCGACATCGTAAAACGCCGACGGCTCACTGGGATTGAACATGTAGCTGGCGCCGATGATGGCCAGCACCTTCCGCCGATGCGGCGACTTCGCCATCTGCTCGGTGAGCGATTCCAGCGACTGAAGGCCCTCGGCCACCACCTCCGCGCGCGTTCGCGCGGTGTAGATCGTGGCACCGAAACGGCGAATCGCCGCGCGCGCGGCCTCCTTCCCGCCGCCGGACGAGGCCCGGCCGTTGGCGAGGGTGATCACCGACAGGTCGTCGGCCGGCCCCATCCGGTCCACGAAGTAGTTGGCAATGTCCTTCACCCGCCAGGCAATCTCCGCGGGGGTAGTGATGTTGTCCAGCGCCACGACCACGAAGCGGCCATCGGCGCCGATGCCGCCCTCGGCCGTTGCCGCCGGCGCCACGAACGTCTCGATCGCGACGGGCTTGCCATCCTCGGTGATCGTGAAGTCCTCCTGCCGCAGCGTCCGGACCGAAGCACCCTTGCGGTCCTCGACCACCACCGGCACGACGACGAGATCGGTGGAGGCGGTGAAGGGCCCCGCGGGCTGCTGGCGATCCGAGGCGACGGCCTGACGGCCTGCATCGCTGCCGATGAGGCTGGAGGCCGCCGCCGCCAGCGCGAACAGCGTCCTCGCCCACATCGTCAGACGCCGGCGGCCTTCAGCGCCGCCAGCACGCGGGCGTCGCGGAACGGCACGCGGCGCAGCCGCACGCCGGTGGCGTCGAAGACGGCGTTGGCGACCGCCGCCAGCGTCGGCTTGCAGATCGTCTCACCCGCACCGTAGTGCGGCAGGTCGGGCCGCTGCGGGTTGGGATCGCCGTTCACCAGCACGACGTCGATGCGCTCGGGCACATCGAGGTGCGTCAGTGAGGGATGTGTGATCCAGTCCACGCTGGTCACCTTCTCGTTGTCGAAGCGGACCTCTTCGTAAAGCGCGCGGCTGAGCGAGTGCAGCGTGCCGCACTCGAGCGCCCGCGTCAGCGCCTCGGGATTCACGATCAGGCCGCAGTCGTGGGCGCACACGAATCGCTTCACCCACACGTGGCCGGTGACGCGGTTCACCTCGACCTCGGCGATCTGCGCCACCACCGTCTCGCTGCGGAAGGCGTAGGCGATGCCGCGCCCGGTGAGGATGTCGCCAGTGTCGCGCGGCTTCGGCGAGGGTCGCGCGTCCCAGCCGAATTTCTCGGCCGCGGCCTTGACCACGGCGATGGACCGCGCGCGCTTGAAGCCGCGATCGTCTGCGGTGCCGGCCTCCAGCAGCTTGAGGCGGAACGCCACCGGGTCGGCCTTGGCGGCCATCGCCAGTTCGTCGATGAACGACTCCGAGGCGAATGTCACCTGCGGTCCGTTTGGATCGCGCAGGTTGCCGGTGCGGACCGGCGTTTCCCACACCAGCGGCAGCGACACCACGTGGGTGGCCATTCGCCGATTCGCGACGGCGTACATGTCGCTGGGCGTGGAGGCGCCGCCGCGGGCCGGCGTCGCCTTGCGCTGATTCGTCAGCTGCGCAATCAGCACCGAGTCGTGCTCGTTGTAGCCGAGGTGATTGTGATCGGCAGCCCGCGCCTCGTAGTCGAGCGCGACGAGATTGCCCTCGGCGTCGAGGCCGCCGCGCATCTTCACCGCGTAGGCAGGGCCCTTGGTGTCCCAGGCGGTCTCTTCCTGGCGGGTCCACTGGATGCGAACCGGCCGGCCCAGTTCCTTGGCCAGGAACGCCGCCTCGAAGCCGGCGTCCTCGGCCGCCGTGCGGCCGAACGCCTGCGGTCCCTCCATCCACACCACGCGCACGCGATCGCGCGGGATGCCGAGGAACTGGGCCACGCCGTTCCGCAGGCCGTACGACTTCATGTCGTTGGAATAGATGGTCAGCTGATCGTTCGACGGATCGGCCAGCGCGTGCGCGGGCCCGAACGAAGTGTGGCCCTGAAACGGCACGTCGTAGTCGGCTTCGACCACGGTGGCGGCGCCGGTGATCGCGCCCGCCGGATCGCCGACCACGGTCGGCGGCGTGCTCACCGTGGGTGTGGCCGCGCGCATGAACGTGAAGAGATCGTCGGACGCCGGGAACGGCGCCGAGGCCGGCTTCTGCCAGTTCACCTTGAGCTGCCGCGCGGCGCGGATCGCCTCCTCCTCGCGGCGGCAGACCACGGCCACGTAGTTACCCTTGCTGACCACGCGGACGAAGCCGGGAATCGCCTTCACGGACGACTCGTCGATGCTGACCAGCGTGGCGCCGGCCACGGGCGGCTTGACGTTCCGGGCATGCAGCATCCCCGGCACCTTCATGTCCACGGCCCACTTCAGCGATCCGTCCACCTTCGCCGGGATGTCGTACCGCTGCGGCGACTGCCCCACCATCTTCAACTGCTGGACGGTCTTGAGCGGCGCCGTGCCGGTGGTGCTGTCGGTGTCCTTGCCGGTCAGCGTCACGTTGAAACGCTTGCCGCCAATCAGCTCGCCGTAGGTGACGCGCCTGGCCGGGTCGGCGGTCGCGGTGACCACGCCGTCGCTCACGCTGAGGGCCGCCACCGGCGCACCGAGGCGCGTGGACGCCATCTCCAGCAGCACGCGGCGCGCTTCCGCGGCGACGCGCCGCATCGGCCAGCCGTCCGCCTGCAGCGCGTCGGAGCCGCCCGAGCCGCCCTGATCGACCGTCACGTCGGTGCTGCCCATCACGCAGCTGGTGCGGTCGTAGGCGATGTCCAGTTCGTCCGACATGATCTGGCGGAACGCGGTGCCGGTGCCCTGTCCAAGGTCGGTCTTGCCGACGTAGAACGTGGCGCTGTTGTCGGCGCGGATCACAATCCACGAGTCCAGCTGATGGAAATCGGGATCCGGATATGGTCCGGGGCCCTGCCCGAAGGCGCCGGTCAGCGCGTGGGCCTCGAGCGCCGGCAGCGCGCTGAAGCCGACGACCAGCATGCCGGAGGTCTTGAGGAAGTCGCGGCGTGAGGCGGTCATGCGTTCACCTTCGCCACGCGCTTGATCGCGGCCTGGACGCGGTAATACGTCATGCATCGGCACAGGGTCGTCGCCATCGCCTGGCGAATCTGCGCGTCGCTGGGCGCCGGGTTCTTGTCGAGCAGCACCTTCGCGGTGAGGATCTGGCCGTTCTGGCAGAACCCGCACTGCGGCACCTGCTCGTCGATCCAGGCCTGCTGCAACGGATGGAGCTTGCCGTTCACGGCGAGGCCTTCGAGCGTGGTGATTTCCGCGCCGGCCACTGCCGACACCGGCCGGATGCACGAGCGCACCGCGTCGCCCTTGATGATGACCGTGCAGGCGCCGCACTGCCCGAGGCCGCACCCGAAGCGCGGGCCCTGCAGGCCGAGGTCGTTGCGCAGCACATACAGAAGCGGGGTCGTCGGCTCGACGTCTACCGTCTGCCGCTTCCCGTTCACCGTCAACGTAATCTGACTCATCAGGGTAAATCTCCGAGTGCAGTCTGGCGCGACCCGTCGCGCCAATGCAAGCTTACGCCCGGCTCGGCTGGAATCGACGAACCGAAGCTCGGCCGAAGGCCAGAAACGCCACCAACACCACCGCCTGCGCCAGCTGGAACGGCGGTTCGGACTGCGTCGGCGCCAGCGGCTGCAGGAACGGCACGCGGATGAACAGCTGGACCACGAGCACGAACACATTCAGATAGAGCGCGGTAATCGCCGTCACCACGTAGGCGCGCCGCCAGCCGCCTTCGAGATGACGCAGATAAAGCGCGTAAACCGCGATCGCGAGCACGACCAGCGAGATGGCGCCGACCACGTGCGAGGGCAGCAGTCGATCGGCCGGGATGCCGTATCCCGTGACGCTGGTGGCAATCGTGGTCACGAGAAAAATCGCGGTCCACGCATCCAGCCGCTGGCCGCGGAGCAGTCCGGCCAGGACGACGAAACCGGCGGCAATCGCGATCAGGCTGATCGCCACGTGGAACAGGGTGAAAGTCGACATCGGGGCGTCCTCTGGTCAGTGAGCTGGTGCGGTTCAGCTGCCCCAGTGTAAAGCCTCTCCAGCCCGCCCGCGCGACGACCGCCTTCACCTCCCTTGCTCCCACGCGTGCAGGAGTTCGACCGTCAACTCGTGGGCCACCTGGCGAATGCGGGATTTGAGGCGCGCCATGGCCACGCGCTCGGCGAGTCGCAATTGGCTGGGAGGCCTGCCGGTGGGATCGACGAGATTGGTCGCCCCCAGTTGAGCGCCCACATCGTGCGCCAGCTCGCGAAGGTCGTCGGGCGATTCCAGATCGGCGACCTGGAGCTCCCGGTAGGAACGATCCCAGCCCCTGACCCACCATCCCACACCGTCGGGCCTGACACCGGCCAACCCCGGCATGGCAACGACAATGCGCTGGTCGAAGCGGCCCATCTGCTGCAGCCCTTCGACCACGCGGAAGGCTTCGGAAGTGCGCGGGATGCTCACGCATGAATCGTGGTCGAAGGCGACCATCTCCTTCGCTTCCAGGACCAGGTCGTCGTCAGGCGCCGGCGACGGCCCCTCGACGTGGATCAGCAACTTGCGAGTGAAGGCACTGCCAATCCCCATCCGAAGCCAACCGGACTCTTTGCGCCTCATGAAAGCCGGCGTGAACTCCGGGTCGGTACGAACCGCGAACGCCTCCACGGCGTTCCAGGAGGTATCCAGCCGGACACCGTCGTCCGGGCCCAGCGGTTCCATCAGCGAGTCGGCCCACGCGAGAAACTCCAGCGGAGACTTTAGTGGCTGGGCGCGCAGCCGCCGGACCACGCCGGGATCCGGAGGCAGATATGCCGGCGAGTCGAGGGCCTGCCGGTACCCGTCGAAGAACGCATCGACGGCCTGAGGCAGCGAGGCCGTCCAACCGCGCTGTTCGGTCGCCAGTTCGAGGGAACCGATGAACCGAACGATGTCCACGACGGCGGGGCCGCGAGCCGAGTCGTCGAAATCGTCCAGCCCACGAGCGGTTGAAGTCACCGCGTACTGCTCGACGTGCGCGTCCCCGTGAAGTCTGGCCGTCGGCAACTCGTTGGCGTCGCCGGCAAACGCGTCGCACACCGCATGCGTCCACGGGCGATTGACGAACCGGAAGAAGGCGATCGGGCTCTCGGCCAGTCGCCGGCGGAATTCTGGCGGGGTGTCGGCCGCCCGATCCCATTCGCGAGCCAGTTGCGACTGGGCATTGGCGGCCCACCCATCCGGTACGCCCGGACCACCGGCGGCACATGCCGGTAGCGTGATGGCCACCCCCAGCAACAGGCTGGCAGGCCCTCTCGACGCCCTCATCCGTATGCCTGGCGGGTTCGCCGTCACAGCCGGATGGTATGCGCGGTTGGCTTTCGGCGTCACATGCCCCGCCTGCTTACATGGACGGGGTTTCGCCGCCGGCGAATCCTGTAAGAAACGCGGCCAGGCAATCACCGATGTCGGCGATGGCGTAGCCGCCCTCCTGTACGATCACGGTCGGCAGTCCCAGCGCGCGGACGCGCGCGCCGATGCCGGCGAAGTCCGCGCTCTCGAGCCGCAACACGCCAATCGGATCGCGGACGTGGGCATCGAACCCGAGCGCCACCACCACCGCGCTGGCGGCGTAGGCGCGGATGCGCGAGCAGCCCGTGTCCACGGCGGCGTACATCGCGTCGGCGCCGGAGCCGTGCACGAGCGGCAGGTTGATGTTGCAGCCGCCCCCGTCTCCCGTGCCCCGTTCGTCCACGTAGCCCGTGAAGAACGGATAGTAGTTGCGGGGATCGGCGTGCACGGAAATGGTCAGCACGTCCTCGCGGTCGTAGAAGATTTGTTGCGTGCCGTCGCCGTGGTGCGCGTCGACGTCGAGCACGGCCACCCGCGCGAAGCGCGTGCGCAGCCGGGCCGCTGCCACCGCGGTGTTGTTGACGAAACAAAAGCCCGAGGCGCGGTCGGCCCGCGCGTGATGACCCGACGGCCGGCACAACGCGTAGGCCGACGGCTCGCCCGCGAGCACCGCATCCGCCGCCGCCACCGCGGTGTCGCTCGAGCGGCGAATCGAGGTCCAGGTGTGCGGCCCCAGGGACACGGACAGGTCCCCGAGATACCACCCCGTGCGAGCAACGATGCTCTCGGCCGGGCAGGGCGGACGGGCCGGGTCCTCGGGACGGCCGCTCCAGTAGGGGAACGTGTTCGGCCACACTTCAGGCCCACGCTCGGGAAGCTCGCCCCAGCGGTCCCACGCGCTCGCGAGGTAATCGAGAAACTCCTTGGTGTGCACCGCCAGCCGCGCATCGGCCGAGTCGGCGCCAGGCGACTCGGGGACGATGCCGAGGCCGGCCAGGGCCTCGAGCAGCCTCGTCGTCCGCACCGGCAGGTCCTTGGGCGGAATGATGCGCCCGTTCCGCATGTACTGCTGGGGATCGTGCAGGGCCTGTTCGGGATGGTAGAACGCGCGCATGGTGGCGCGATCTTACATGCGAGCGGCGCGGAGGGGATCCGGGCTCAGGGCCGCCAGCGCACCGAGACTCGCAGCGTGCGTGGCAGTGTCGGATGTGTGTGAATGTCCGCCACGCCCTCCGAGACTTCGCCGGGCAGGCGGGACCGATACAGGTAGTCGATATCGCTGGCCTCGGCGTTCAGCAGGTTGAACGCGTCGAGCACCAACTCGGTTCGAGACGCCAGCCGCACACCGACCTGCCCGTTCAGCAGGCGGGTCGGGTTCGACCGAACGCTGCCGTCCTCGATCAGGTTGCGGCCGCCGAAGTAACGCAGCCGCAGGCTGCCGAAGGTGGTGCGGCCGGCGTCGAGCGTGACGCCCGCCGACATCACGCGCTCGACCGCGCCCGGAATGTAGTTCCCTGCCGGATCATCTTGCGTGAAGCGGGCCTTCGACCACGCGAGGTCCGCGTCCAGCGTCAGCCACCGCCTGGGAGCGGCGTAAGTGTTCCACTCCACACCCCAGCGACGGCTGGCTCGGCTGGCTTCGGTGTTGCCGGCATCGCCGATGAACAGCAGTTCCGAGTCGAGGTCCAGCCGCCACATCGAGATGTCGGTCTGGAAGCCCGGCATCGGCACCATGCGGAGGCCCGTTTCCATACCCTTCGCGCGGGCCAGCGGCGTCACCCGGTCCTGCGCCTCGCCGCTGATCGGGTCGATGGCGAGCGTGGTGCCGCGGGCGTCGTTCGAGTGATAGCCCGTGCCCGCGTTCAGGTAGAACTCGGTCGAGCGCCACGGGCCGAAGATCAGCGCGCCCTTGGGGCTGGCGATCGCGTCGCTGGCCGTGCCGCTGTTCTCGGGCTGGACGGCCTCGACGTCGAAGGTGAAGCGATCCACCCGCAGGCCCGCGCTCGAACGCATCCACGGCGTCCATTGCACCTCGTGCTGAACATAGCCGGCCAGCGAGCTCTGGCCGACGCGGTCATCGCGCGTGGTGGCGAGCGCCTGTCGGTCCACCGTGTGCAAGAGCGCCACCTTGCCGATCGCATCGTGCCGCAGGTCGGCGCCCACCACGAGCTCCGTCGGCCGTCCGCCCAGTCGCGGCGTCCGGCGATGCGAGACACGGCCTCCGGAGACGACGCGGCGATCCGATTGCTGAAACTGGTCGCCGTTCACGGGGTCGTCGAGGAAGTAGGTGAAGTTGGAGAAGAGATCGAGGTCATAACGCATCACATAGGCGTTCGCTCGCGTCAGCCCACCCGGCGTCGTTCGCTGCCAGTCGCCCGACAGGCTCACGCGCGAGGTGCTGCCGCCGGTGGTGTCGTCCACGCCGTCGAAGCGCGAAAACGCGCCGCTGTCGATGGCGCGACGGGGCGCCTGATCGGTGGCCTGCCACGAGCCGTCGTAGCCCATCGCCGTCACCGACCACGCGTTGAGCGTATCGCCCACGCTGTAACGGACCACGCCGTTCAACCGCTCGTAGTCGTCGCCGTGCACCCACGGGCCGTCGTTGTGGTTGACCTCAGCGGCCACCAGCAGCCGGCCCTTCCCCAGGCGTGGAGAAGCTGCCGCCAGCACGCGGCCCCAGCCATCCTCGCCGCCGCTGACACGGAACAGCGGGCCGTCGAGCGCGTTGGCATAGCGGATGTGCGACGCGCCGGCCGCCGAGAAGTCGCCCTCCTCAGCGAAGTACGGCCCCTTCCGGAACTGCACGCCGCTCACCAGTTCGGGGATCAGGAAATTCAGATCCGAGTAGCCCTGCCCGTGCGCGTGGGTCGGCATGTTCACCGGCACGCCCGCGACCGTCGTCGTGAAGTCGGTGCCGTGATCGAGGTTGAAGCCGCGCAGGTAGTACTGGTTCGCCTTGCCCTCGCCGCTGTGCTGGCTGACAATCAGTCCCGGCACCGTTTCGAGGATCTCCCCGGCCCGCATGATCGGCCGCGCGTCGATCTGCTGGCCGGTGATCAGCCCCTCGCTCGCCGAGTCGGCCACGCCAATCAGGCCGCCATCGGGGCGATCCAGGTCGGCGATGTTCCGGAACGTCCGCTTGCCGGTCACCGTCACATCAGCCGACATCGTCAATCGCAACGTGGCGTCAGCCGGGCGGACGAGGCCCGGCTCGATCGTCACGTCCCGGCGCAGCAGGACGAAATTCGGCAGCTCGAACTCGATTGCGTAGCGGCCCGGCGGGATGCCATCGAGCCGATAGCGGCCATCGGCCCCGGCAATGGCGCTCCCCGTCACCTCGCCTCTCGTCGTTCGCAGGACGACGGTGACGCCTGGCAGAGCCGCGCCGGTCTGATCGCTGACGGCACCCGCGATACTGCCCGGCGCCGGCTGCGCCCACGTCGGGCGCGCCAGGCCGAGCAGCAGGAGCACGAACGGTGCACGCGATCTGCGATCGCCGTCCGGCGCGCTCCATCGAGAAGTACTTCATCTGAACCTACCTGGTGGAAGTGAGTTCAGCCACAACGTCACGCGCCGCGCCGGCGAAAGACGACGACCCGCACATGCCGACCGAACGCGTGGCGTACTCCTTCGCCTTGACCGCGTCGCCCTGGCTGGCGGCAATCGCCGCCGCGCGGTAGAACGTCGCCGGCTGCGTCACGCCCACCGCCAGGACCTTGTCGATCTCCTTGCGCGCCGCACTCGACTGGCCGTTCTGGTGCAGCGCCCAGGCCAGCGCCTCGAGCGTCCTCACGTCCTGGCGCCGTGCTGCTTCCCTGCGGGCCAGCGTCAGCGCCTCGGCCGCGCGGCCGGCGTGATCGGCGTAGTAGTAGATCAGCTCGATGTTGGCGGAGTCCCACTTCTGCATCTCGCCTCGCGCCGCCGCTTCGAACGTTGTCCACACGGCCTTCGCCTCGGGTTCGCGGCCGGCGCGCGCGAGCGCGACGCCGAGCTCGAAGCGATTCTCCGGATGCGGCGCCACCGCGACATGCCGCTCGCGCAGCGTCACCGCGTCGGCAAAGCGGCCCTGCTGCACACGCACCTCGGCCATCTGCGCCAGCGCGTAGTGATAGTCGGGGAACAACGTCAACGCCTCGTTCAACAGGCGCTCCGCCGCCTCGGTGCGGCAGGTGAGCAGCGACAGGTGCGCGATCTGCGTGAGGATCCACGCGCGATCCTCGACTTCGGCGTCGGCGGTACGGCGATACGACGTGTCCATCAGCTCGACGGCGCCCTCGTGATCGCCGAACAGCTCGCGCAGGTGCGAGGCGCGGGTCAACGCCGGAACGTTGCCGGGCCGGATGTCCAGCATCCACTGCGCCGCCTTCTCCGCTTCCGCATAGCGACCGAGCTCGGTGTAGCCGTCCACCAGGAACCCGTAGACCAGCACATCGTCGGGCATCTCCTTGTTGATCCGCTCGGCCGCTTCGACGGCGCGCGGGAACTCGTGCTGCCCGAGAAGGATCCACACCTGCAGCTTGCGGGCCTCGAGATGATTCGGCTCCACCGCCAGCGCCCGTTCGGTGGCTGCCCAGGCTTCCTGGTAGAACTTCGGATCGCTGGTCTCGCGCGCCCGGCGCGCGAGCGCCAGCGCCAGGTCGTTCCAGCCGTCCACGCGCTTGGGGTGAAGATCCACCGATTCGCGCGCGGCGGCAATGCGCTGCTCGGCGGGGCTGCCGGACTTCGCGCCCGACGTCACAAACGAGGCCGGCGCGTCACCGGCGCGTTGCTCCGACTGCGAGCTGCGCGCAGAGGCGGCCACGACTGCCATGCAGATCACCGCCAGGCCGCCGAAGAGCAGGACGAACGTCGTCGACCAGCGGGCCGGGACGCCGGCGGCTGCCGGCGTCCCTTCCTGCTGTGACTCGTGTCTCACTGGCCAGGGCACGATGCCCCTCCGCCCGCGGTGCAACCGGGTTCGGTCGGATCGAGGTGACGGCGATCGCGGCCGCTCGGCGAATACGCCATGTAGGGGAATCCCGGCATGTAGGGCGCGTCGTTGACGTTGACGCCGTCGCCGAGCCTGCCGTTGATGCTGGCGTTGTAGCCCGGGAACGGCGCGGCCAGGACGCCGCCGGCCACCACGCGCAGCGCGATGTCGGTGACGTCATCGAACACGCGGCGGCCGTTCGGGAAGCCGGCGTTGTCGCCGCCGAGCACGCCCAGGCGACTGGCCGAGGCGAACGGCGTGGGCGCGACGCCGGTGTTGATGCGCAGCAGGTCGGCAATCGGGCCGGCCGGAGTGCCCGCCGGCGCAATCGGGGCGACGTACTGCACCAGCGGCCGCAGATCGAAGCGCGGCGCCGGTGGAATCGCCAGCACGCCGCCGGTGAGCGCGTTCAGCACGCGCGGCAGCGCCGGGTCGGCGAAGAAGTTCACGAACTGGCCGTCATTCGCCGGCTGGTCCATGCTGAAGCGATCCTTCGAGCCGGTGCCGATGATCAGCTCGTTGATGAACGGATTGCCGACGCGCTGCACCTGGCGGAACAGGCCCGAGCGATCGGGCACGCCGTTGCTGTTGCGGCGCACCGACACGCGCGGGCGCGAGGTCGTGCCCCACACGCCGAGCGTCGCCGCCGGCGAGCTTGCCGGCTCGACGCGGCCCGAGCGCGTCAGCAGGTTGACGGGCAGCTCGATCGCGATGGTGTTGACGCCGTAACCGGATATGGTGTCGGGCGAGAAGTTCTCGCTTGCCGCATCCTGCGCTGGCGACATGACGCCAGGAGCCACGGACGTCCGCAGGTTGAAGGTATCGAACGCCGCGCCAAGATCAATCCAGAACGCGTCGTCGGTCGTGCCGGCGAACACCTTGATGCCCGACGACAGCGTGTTGATGCCCTGCTCGTAGAGCGAGGCGTAGTCCATGGTGCGCGGCCCGACGTTGGCGGGCACGGCGTAGAGCGGCCGGCCATCCGCCGGGCGCAGCTCGAACTGCTCGTTGCCGCGGAACGCCGTCACGGTGTAGCGCTGGCGCTGGCCCATCCCGGCGGACTGGAAGCTGGTGATGCGGGGCGGCACGATCGGCGTGCCGGGCGCGACCGGCGCCGGTGAGTTCGCGGGCGCGGCATAACCGTTGTCCGCGCCGGCGTAGACCTGGAACAGGTTGGGCAGCCGCTGGTCGGTCTCGAAGCGGAACTGCAGCGTGATGTCCTCGCGGGCATCGTGGTTGTTGTCGATCTTCAGCTCATAGAGAATCTCGTCGTCGAACGGAAACCAGTTGGGACCGTTCGCGGTGTCCAGCAGCGGATCGACGCTCATGATGAGCGTCATCTTGCCGGCACTGTTGGGGCCGTAGCTCATGAAGGCGTACAGATCGGTGATGTCCGCCTTGTGATCGAGAGCGGTGATGGGTGCCTCCCGGTGATTCGAAGCCGTGAGAGGTGGGGCGAGTGCGGCGAGTGCGGCGCCGCAGCCCAGCAGCGTGGCGAGTCGTCTTTTCATGTGTCCTCCGTCAGTGCTTACGCGCCCGCCGCGTTTTCGGATTCAACCCCACCGCAAACTTTTGTGGTCATGCCCACAGCTCACCGATCCGCACGACACCGCCACCCTTCGCGGGAGTTCCGGCTGATGGAACACTCACCACAAGTGGACTGAGGGGTTAGGGGGTATGCTGATCCCGACGATGAGGCCGACGACCGCATGACGCTCGGTTTCGACGATCGCGAGGCGATACGCCGCGTCGCCAGTCGCGACTCGGCCGGTCTCGAGTGGCTCTACGACCGCTACGCCACGCTCGTCTATTCGCTCGCGCTCCGCATCGTCCGCGACGCGTCGGACGCCGAGGACGTCACCCAGGAGGTGTTCGCTCAGGTCTGGACCCAGGCGGCAAGGTTCGACGCCTCGAGGGGCGCCGTGGGGGCGTGGCTCACCGTCATGGCCCGGAGCCGCTCGCTGGATTGGTTGCGGCGGCGCGGCGCCGCGCCGCAGCCTTCAGGCGACGTCGATGCCATGGCCAACATCCAGGACCCAGCCCCGAGCGTAGAGTGGATGGCGGCGAACGCCGAGCAAGTGACCGCGGCCCGCGAGGCGATGGCCGCGCTCCCTGCCGAACAACGGGCCACGCTCGAGCTGGCCTACTATGAGGGCCTGACACAGTCCGAAATCGCGCAACGGACCGACACGCCCATCGGGACCGTGAAGACGCGCATCCGCACCGGGCTGCAGCGCATTCGAGACGTGGTCGCACCGAAGGGGAGAGAGGCATGACGCACGAAGAAGCGCGCGACCTGATGCCGCTCTTCGTCGTCGATGCCGACGACCGGCAGACGCGCGAAGCGTTGCTGGCCCACCTTGCCGGTTGCGAGGCGTGCCGCGAAGCGCTCCAGGAATTCGGGCTGGCCGCAGACGCGGTCGGACAGAGCGTGCCGCAGGTGCGCCCCAGGCCGGAGCTGCGGACGCGCACCCTGGCGGCGATTCTCGGCGCCGATCACCCGCAGGGCGCGACGCCCGCTCGGTTCCCCCCACCGCAGATGCGGTCGCGCGAGGTGCCCGCGGCCATCGCGGTGCCGGCGCGTGCCGGGTGGGCTCCGTGGCTCGCCGCTGCCGCGGCGCTACTGGCGGCAGTCTCGATTGGCGGGTTGTGGCAGACGCGCGGACAACTGGCGGAGATGCGGACCACGCTGGCGTTGTGGCAGGCCCGCGTCGCCGAGGCCGAGCGCAGCGCGCAGACCGCACAGACCACGCTCGTCGCCTATCGGCGGCAGTTGGACGTGATGTCCGCCGACGATCTGCTGTTCGTGTCGCTGGCAGGGGTGCCCCCGGCCGCGGGAGCGCAGGCCAAAGCGTTCGTCAGCGCCTCGGAGAACACCATCATCTTCTCGGCCCGCGACCTGCCGGCGCTGCCGGCGGCGCAGGTGTATCAGTTGTGGGCCATCGCGAATGGCCAGCCGATCAGCGCCGGGACCTTCGTGCCCGATGCGCGCGGCCGCTTCCAGCTGGTCGCGGACGTACCGACCCTGAATTCGCGGCCCGCGGCGCTGGCGGTGACGGTCGAGCCGCAGGGTGGCGTGCCCGCGCCGACCGGTCCGAAGTATCTGCTCGGCGCACCTGCCGAATAGCAAGGCAAGGACCGGGACGGCGCTGCCGCCCCGGCACTCTCCTTTCTTACCAGCCCAGTCTGAAACCCACGCGACCGGTGCGTGGTCCCAGCACACCGGTTGGTGTCTGGAACGCCGCGCCGGAAGTGGTGTTGATCGTCTCCGCGGCGTAGGTGTTCAACAGGTTGAAGCCGTCCACGAAGAGGCGCAGGCGCACCGCGCCAAACGTCAGCGACTTCTCGGCGCGCAGATCCAGCACCGAGGCGTTGTCCTGGCGGAAGTCGTCGTAGGCGCTCACGTACACGGTGTTCGCGGCGCTGCTCGACGATCGCCCAGCGCTGAAGGTGCAGGCGCACGACGCCGGCGGCGTGACGGCCAGCACCCGCGCGTAGTTTGCGCCGGACTGGAAGCGATAGACCGCGCTCAGCAACACGCCGAATCGCGCCTGGTATTGCGCGTTGGCCTTGAAGCTGTAGCTGGTGCTGTCGTAGTCGAACGGTCCGTTCGGTGTGTACGGATATCCCGCCGGAAAGTCGTGCGTCCACGTGTGGCTGAAGCCGGCGCCGTAGGCAATCGACGCCGTCCGCCGCTTCGTCAGCGACACCTCCACCGTCCGGTAGGTGGCATCCTGCGGCGCGTTGGTGACCACGCTGGTGGCGGGATAAGCGGCGATCTCGCTGTTCGGAATGCCGTAGGCAGTCACCGTTCCATCGTCGGCCGTGCCACGGACGCCGTCCACGCCGGGATCCGCGACGGTGAACGGCACCGAGTAGGCACTGGCCGGCCGCAGCGGCTGGAAGGTACCCGTGTCGTTCCTGGTGGCGAGATAGGTGAATCCTGCCCGCGCGCCCAGCCCCTCGCCGAGCTGCTGCTCGACGAATGCGGTGGCCTGGTTCGAAAACGGCTGCGCGATGCCCGGATCGAAGCGCACCGAGCCCGCGAGGGCGGTGGCCAGCACCGTGCCCTCTTCGCCCGGCTGGTAGTAGCCGTCCTGATTAGGATCCGTCCAGGCGTAGGTGACGCTCTTCGACGACTGATTGGGGTTGGCGGACGACGCCAGGCTCACGCCGGGGTTGAAGCGGAAGAACCCGTAGTTGGCCTTCAACACCGTGCGCCCATCATCGCGCAGATCGAGTGTGAGCCCGACGCGCGGCGCCACCGAGTTCCACGTCACATAGGTCGTCTCGGGGAACGTCGCGTCCGGCACGACGAGCGGACCGAGGCTGTAGGCCAGCTGCCGTTGTTCGGGCGTCCACACGCGATAGCGGTCGTAGCGCAGGCCGAGGTTGATCGTGGCGCGGCCGATCGACCATTGATCGCTGATGAACGCGTCCGCGGTATCGAGCTTGTTGACGTTCAGCAGATGGCCGTCAGGCCCGGCGAGGATGCCGCCGACCTCGGTGGCGGTCGGCGCGAACAGCGTGACGCGCTGCGCCACGCCGTCGTTCAGGAACTGCCGGACGTTGCCGGATGCGCCCTGCTCCACGCCCGACCAGCCGGTCTCCAGCATCAGTTCGCCGCCAGCCTTCACGTTGTGCGATCCTCCCCAGCCATCCTTGAACCAGGTCACCGCCCCGGTCACCTGACGCCGCTGACGGTTGGTCTGCGAGGTGGCGTCGCCGCCGTCAATCGTCAGCCGGACCGCAGTCCAGCCGCTGCGGCAGCGTGGTGTCGGTGTTCGGCAGCAGGGGCAGGTAGTAGCCGAACACGCCGTAGCGTGCCTCGGCGTACAGCGTGCGATTCAGGGTGCCGTTCCATTCCCCCTTGTAGACCCAGGTGCCGGCATCCTGCAGGACCGTGGTGCCGAGATCCGTGTATTGGTAGCCGCTCTGCGGGAGCCGCGTCGGCTGAACCTTCTGGACCCAGGTGTAATAGCCAATCAGCTTGTGGTTCGGCGTCAGCTGGTAGGTCAGCTTGCCGCTCGGGATCCAGATCCTGGTCTCGAACAGTTCGTCGGCAATCGGCCCGACGAACGCGGGCTGGCGGACGTCGATGTTCTGGTCGCGATACGACGTAAACCACCACGCGCGATCGCGCAACAGCGGACCGCCGAGATTGAGGTTGAGGTCGCGGTAGGTCTCCAGCTGATTGCTGCCGCGCTCGATCCCGTAACGATCGCTGGTCTCCTGCGAGATGTTCTGCGACTGCAGGTTGTTGTTCTCGTAATCGAGATACACCTCGCCGGCCAGCCGATTTCCGCCTGATTTCACCAGGAACGAGGTCTGCACGCCCGGTGTCGGCATCTCGGCGCCCTGACCGATGGTGCCGAAGAAGATCTCCTCGAACGACCCATAGTCCCAGTAGGTGCCGGCGCCGCTCGTGCCTTCGGTCACGTTGATGTTCTCGACCAGCACGCGGTTCTGCCCGCTGTAGCCGTAGGCGGCATACCCGGTTTGCGTCCCCGCGCGGCTGCCGCCGACGTCGATACGGCTCATCTGCACGGACGGCGTGATGGCGAGCAGTGCCCACATGTCGCGCGCGTTGGGAATCTCCTGCAATGCCTGGAGCTTGAAGTTCTGCTGGACGCGGGTGTTCGACAGATCGATCACCGGCGAGTCGCCCCGCACCGTCACGCTCTCCTGCAGCGACGCGAGGGCGAGCTCCGCGTCGATCGTGGCGGTGAACCCGAGGGTCAGCTGAACGCCCTCGCGCTGGAGCGTGCCGAAGCCGGCCAGTTCGAAGATCAACGTGTAGAGGCCTGGAGGCAGCGCCTGGAACCGGTACAGTCCGTCGACGCCGCTGACAGCGGTTTGAGGCGTGATGAGGGCGGGGCTGGAGGCGGAGATCGTGACGCCCGGGAGCGCCAGGCCGCTCGCATCGGTCACGCGGCCGGCAATGGTGCCGGTGGAACTGGCGCCACCGCCCTGAAAGGAGGCGGAAGCGGGGGCGGACGCCGCAACTAGCAGGACGACGAGAGCGAGCGACCGGGTGATCCACCCGGCCTGTGAACGGCGAATCGAGACCATGACAGCACTTCCTCCGAAAAATGAGAACCGAACGACGGAACGTGGAACAGATCGCAGCGACAACGGCTCGACATTCGACAGGACATGACCAACTCCTTGAGTGAGTGAACGACACGCCGGCCAACGCCATCGGGGTCTCGCGAGACGGCCCTGGCTGACAACAAAAAAGGCCGCTCGAAAGAGCGGCCCCGCTGGAAGTTCGTGGGAAGCGCGGTGACTACGCGCTTGGACAGCCGCTCGAGTACGACACGCAACACATGCGTGCGCGGGAGGCGCGACACATGAGCATGGGCATCGTGGACGAGGAGCGGCGCGTCGGCATGAGGAACAGCCAGTGTATGCCGCCGGTTTCACGATCGTCAAGGTCGCGGCGGCGAGGTGCATGCATGGCGTGCGCGAAAATGCATCGGCGCGGCACGAACGCCCAATCTACAATCGCGCCCTGGAGGTTCGTGATGTTTCGTGTTGTCGTTGTTTGTCTCCTGACGCTGTGCGGTCCCGCTCTCGCCCTGGCGCAGCAACCGCCCGCCGCCACGCTCGCCGAGCGGACGACCGGCATGACCCGCGCTGACGGGTTCGTGCCGTTCTACTGGGATGCCGCGCGCGGGCGCGTGCTGATGGAGATCCCGTCATTCAACGAGGACGTCCTCTACTACGTCTCGGCCGCCAGCGGCGGCGGCTCGGTGGAACTGTCGTTCGATCGCGGCATCATGGGCACCGAGCGTCGTGCACTTCCAGCGATCGGGGCCGCGCGTGCTGGTGGTCGCAGCAGAACCTGCGCTACCGCGCCGTCAACGGCCATGCCGCGCTGCAGGAGAACGTGCGGGACTCGTTCCCCACCTCCGTGCTCGCGGCGCTGCCGGTCGAAGCCGACCAGGGCGGGCGCGTGCTGGTGGACGCCACGCCGCTCTTCATGCGCGACGCCGGCGACGTGATCGGCGAGCTGCGCCGCACCAACCAGGGCGCGTTCCGCTTCGACGCCGCCCGCAGCGCGTTCTACCCGCCGCGGATGAAGGCGTTCCCCGACAACACCGAGATCGAGACCATCCTCACCTTCGCCGCCGACGCGCCGGGGCGCATCGTCGCCAACGTGACGCCGGATCCGCAGTCGTTCTCGATGCGCATCCATCACTCGTTCCTGCGGGCGCCGACCGGCTACACGCCGCGCCCCGCCGACCCGCGCATCGGCGTCAGCTCGGTGGCGTTCCGCGACTACGCCAAGCCGTTCAACCAGAACACCGATGTCGAGTGGGTCACCCGCTGGCGCCTCGAGAAGCAGAATCCCGGCGCCGCGATGAGCGAGCCGAAGAAGCCGATCGTCTTCTACCTCGATGCCGCGATTCCCGAGCCGATCCGCGGCGCGATGAAGGAAGGCACGCTGCGCCTGGAACAAGGCGTTCGAGGCCGCCGGCTTCCGTAACGCCGTGCAGGTGAAGGATCCGACGCCGGACATGGATCCGATGGACATCCGCTACGCCTGGATCCTGTGGATCAACCGCGACGAGCGCGGGTTCTCGAGCGGCGGCACCTTCCGCGATCCGCGCACCGGCGAGATTCTCGGCTCGAAGACCCGGATGGACTCGCACCGCATCCGCACCATCGGCAACTACTTCGAGAGCTACACGCCGACCTCCGGCGGGCGCGGCAACGACGCCGGCTTCGACAGCTGCGGCATGGTCCTGCCGGTGCCCGACGAAGTGCTGGCGCTGGCGTCACAGGCCGGCGCGTCGATGCCCGAGGCCCAGCGCGAGCTGGCGCTGCGGCGGCAGTCGCTGCTCACCTCGCACGAGCTCGGCCACGTGATGGGCTTCGGCCACAACTGGGCGTCGAGCATCAACAACCGCGCCTCGGTGATGGAGTATCCGACGCCGCGCGTGAAGGTGACCGGCGATCGCCTGGACCTGAGCGAGGCGTTCGAGCCGACCACCGGCCTCTACGACGACTTCATGACGCGCTACGCCTACACCGAGCTCGCCCCCGACAAGGAGCGCGCCGCGCTCGACGGGATCATCGCGGAGATGCGGGCGAAGAACATCATCTACGTGCCCGAGACCGATCCGCGCTGGGTGTGGTACGACGACCGCGCCACGCCGACCGAGTACCTGCGCGAGACCATGGCGGCGCGCAAGATCATGCTGGCGCAGTACGGTCCGGCCATCCTGCAGGCCGGCGAACCGATCGGCTCGCTGCGCGATCTGCGGCTGTGGATGACGTACATGCACCACCGCTACGCCATCGAGGCGGGTCTCGGCTATGTCGGCGGCATGTACCACAACATCGTCGTGAAGGGCGAGACGCTGACGCCGACCGAGATCGTGCCGGCCGCGCTGCAGCGCGACGTGCTCGGCCTGCTGATGGAGAGCATCGAGCCCGTCAACCTGGCGATTCCGGAGACGCTGCTGGCGCAGCTGACACCGAGCCCGGTCAGCAACCTCGAGGATCTCGCCGACGACTACGCCTTCGATCACCTGCGGGCGGGGCGCATCCTGTCGGCCATGGTGCTCGAGCCGCTGCTCGCGCCGGCGCGCGCCGGGCGCCTGGTGGCCTTTGCCGATCGCCAGCCAGGCGCGCTGTCGCTGCCCGAAGTGATCGACGCGGTGCTGGCCCACACCTGGCGAGCGGCGCCGGACGACGACCCGCGCTTCCGCTCCCTGCGGCGCGTCACCGAGCGCGTGGCGCTGGACGCGATGATGATTCTCGGCGGCCACGCCGACACCACGCCGGACGCGCGGGCCTATGCGCTGGATCAGATTGCCAAGCTGGGCGAATCGCTGAAGACGAGGAAGGACACCAACCCGCTGACGGAAGCGCACTACCGCCAGGCCGAGCGTGACATCGCGCGGTACCTGGAAAACCCGACGGCCAACGCCCCGAAGAGCGCCATGCCGCCCTGGGGGGGCCGGCCCCGTTCACGCTTCCCGCTTCCTCCTGGCCCACCACTCGGCGGAGGCGGCAACTAGCCAGGGGGCCAGGTTTCAGTGATATCCGGCGTCCGCTGTTCGTGCAGGCGGGCGCCGGCGAGCGCATTATTTCGGCGTCAGCTTCAGCAGCTTGCCGCCGGCACCGTCGGTCAGCACATAGACCGCGCCGTCCTGAAAGACGCGCACGTCGCGGATCCGCTCGTTGAGATCCGTCAGCAGCGCTTCCTCGTTGACGACCTTATCGTCCTTGCCCAGCTCCAGACGGAAAATCGCCTGGCCGGCCAGGCCACCCACGAGCACGCTGGTCTTCCACTGCGGGAAGAGGTCGCCCCGATAGAAGACCAGGCCGGACGGCGCGATGACCGGATCCCAGTAATACCGCGGCTGCTCCAGCCCCGGCTTCTCGACAATGGCGTCGCCGATCTTCGTGCCGGGATAGTTGATGCCGTGCACGATCACCGGCCAACCGTAGTTCTTGCCCTTCTCGATCAGATTCAGCTCATCGCCGCCGCGCGGACCATGTTCGACTTCCCACAGCCGTCCGTCGGGCGCGAAGGTCAACCCCTGAGGCGTGCGATGACCCATCGACCACACTTCCGGCAGGCCGAGCGACGGATTGCCGGGCGCCGGCTTTCCTTCCGGTGTGATGTGGATCACCTTGCCCAGGTACTTGTCGGTTTGCTGCGCCTGCATCGGAAGCGGATCGCCAGTCGATCGGTCGCCAATCGCGACGAACAGATTGCCGTCCTTCGGATCGATGGCGATGCGAGAACCGGTCTGGCTCACCGCTCTGTTGGTGAACGGGGTGCCCTGGAAGATGGTCTGCACGTTCGAGAGCGTGCCCGCGTCCTCATCCAGCGTGGCACTGTCGATCGCCTGGACGCACGTCTCAGCGTCGACGATGCGCATGTAGACGAAGAAGATTCTGTGGTTGCTCGCGAAGTTCCGATCCAGCGCGACGTCGAGGAGGCCCGCCTGGCCGCGGAAATACACCGGCGGCATGTTCGCGGTGATGGTATGCAGGGCCGAACCGTCCTTGTTGAGGATGCGGAGGCGGCCCGGCTTTTCCGTGATCGAGAAACCGGCCGCTGGGTAGTAGCGCGACCGCCCAGGGGTTGTCCAGGCCGCTGGCGATGGTCGTGACCGCGACGTCCGTCGTCTTGTGATAGGGCGCATGCGTCTGCCCCGGAAAGACCGGATGATCGGTATCCAGTTCCGGGGGACGCTTGTCGATCGGCTGGCCTTCGACCGTGAACTTCTCGAAGGAACGGCGAGCGGCGCGCGTTGCCGCGACCTGCAGGCGGCGTCTGGGCCATCAGTACGCCGGACAGATTGCCAGTCCGGCGACGGTGCCGATGATCACTAGTCGTTTCATTGCAGTCTCCTGGGCCACCAGCCGTGCTTGGGCCATTACGTCTGGCAGTCAATAGTCTGACAGATCAATCCCCAAGCGAGCGGAGCTGGTGCGTACCACAACTCCCGCGAGATGCGGCGCCCACCTCAGGGTGTCTTCACGATCGGGATCTCGACGAAACTCGCCTGGCCCGGCGCGTGATAGATCCGCTGCACGGCTTTCCGATAATCGCCCGGTCTCGCAAAGAAGATGTTCCGCACGAAAGTCTGGGGGTTGCGATCGTAGAGCGGAAACCACGACGACTGCACCTGGACCATCAGGCGGTGTCCCGGCAGGAAGACATGGTTCGCGGTCGGCAGCGCAAAGGTGTACTTCAGCGCCGCATCTGGCGTGACCGCCTGCGGCGTCGCAACGCTCTCGCGATAACGACCGCGGAAGATATCGGCTGAAACCATCAGCTGATAGCCGCCCATCCCCGGCTGCCCCGCCACTTCGTCAGGGTAGACATCGATCAGTTTGACCACCCAATCGCTGTCCGTGCCGCTGGTCGACGCCACGAGATTGACGACGGGCTGGCCGCTGATCTTGAGCGGCGTGGTCCGCACGTCGGAGACGAACGAGGTCACATCCGGGCGGCCGGAGGCCTCACGTTGATCGTCGACGAGCCACTGCGCCCAGGTCGAGCCGTTGGCGCTGATCGCGAGGTTCGGGCGCGACCGGTACGGCACCGGCTTGGCTGGATCCGACACGTACTCCTGAAAGGCGGCGTCGCCGCTTCCTGGCGCATCGAAAGCCAGGCCCTGCCCGGCCCGCAGGTAGAGGGGCGTCGGCGTCACGGTGCAACCGCTCGGACATCCCGAGGGCCAGGCCGACAGGCGGCGCCACGTGTTCGTGCCCGTTTCGAAAGCCGTGACCGGGGCAACATCGGCCGCCGGCGAATCGTCCTTCAGGTAGTGGTCGAGGAACGGCCGCAGGATCTCACGACGGAAGTGCAACGCGGTGTCGCTGTTGAACCGCACGGCGCCGAGCGCGCTGCCATCGGCGATTTCCTGCCCGTGCCGCCACGGCCCGATGACCAGGAACACCTTGTCGTTCGCCGAGTCCTTCGGCTCGATCGCCTTGTAGACGGCCAGGGCGCCGTAGATGTCCTCCTGGTCCCAGAGGCTGTGCACGATCATGACGGGCACGCCGAGTGGCCGGGCCGCCAGCACCTTGTCCACCGCCTGATCGCGCCAGAACGCGTCGTAGGCTGGATGCTCGACGAGCTTGCGCCAGAAGCCGATCTGGTCGAGCCCGCGCAGCCGCCCCAGTTCGCCGGCCGATCCCGCCTGCATGAACATGTCGTAGTCGTCGTGGTGACTGGTCCACCAGGGCGCGTCATTGCTGCGGGTGGCGGCCTGTTCGTACATGTAGGGCATCATCTGCTGGCGAAAGGCCCCGTTGTGGAACCAGTCGTCGCCCATCCAACCGTCCACCATCGGGTTCATCGGCACCGACACCTTGAGCGCCGGGTGTGGGTTGACCAGCGCCATCAGCGGGAGAAACCCGTCGTAGGAGATGCCGAGGATCCCGACCTTGCCGTTGCTCTCCCGCACGTTCTTGACGAGCCAATCGATGGTGTCGTAGGTGTCGGTGGCGTGATCCACTGGAGTGGGATTCTGCGGTCCGCTCAGCGGGCGGTTCATCACATAGTCGCCCTCCGACCCATACTTCCCCCGGACGTCCTGGACCACGCGGATATAGCCGCCGTCGACGATGACGTCCGTGGCGTTGTCGTAGCCGTCAAGGATCGGGCCGAGATGGGCACTGTGCGCGTGCGAGGTCAACGCCGTCGCATCGTAGGGAGTTCGCGTCAGCAGCATCGGCGCGCCGTTGGCGTTCCTCGGCACCAGGATCACGGTGTGCAGCCTGACGCCGTCGCGCATCGGGATCATCACGTCCCGCCGCGTGTAATCGAAGCTGTCCCTGACCGCCTCGAATCGGGTCGGGATCTCGCTCGGCATCCCGGGATACTGGGGTGCGGCGACGCCGCCCGTCTGCGCCGAGGGTGGCGCCGACATGCACAACAACAAACCGAGGACCGCCGCGAGCGCCCTTTTTCTCATCGAATGCTCCTGAGGACGGCATGACTGCGCCGGTATGGCGCGGATTCTGTCACAGAACTGCACGGAGCCCTGGCGGGCGGGTTCGTAGGTCAGTACGCTGCCATCCAGCCCGTTGCCACTTAGTAGCAATGCGGTTCCCACTACGGCCGGGTTTGTGGCTCTTCCTGATGGCCGCCGTCTTGCTACTCAGCAGGACGGTTGAGGAGACCACACACTATGAGACCACTTGGCGTGCTGCTCATCGCGCTCGGCTTGATCGGACTTCTGTACGGGGGATTTTCGTGGACGCGCAAGGACAAGGTCGTGGACGCGGGTCCGATTGAGATCACCGCGGACAAGCACGAGAGTCTGCCGATTCCCCCCCTGGCCGGCGCAGTGGCCCTGGTGGCTGGCGCGGTCCTGCTGATGAAGAAGTAAACCGGCGCGAGGGCCGAACGACGGTGCCCACCAGGTCGACTGACTGGCAGGCACCGTCTTCGAAGCCGGGTCGTTACTGCGCGATGCGCAGCACTCCGCCAATGCCAGCGGACGAGGCGTTGACCGTCACGTAGATGGCGTTGTCGGGGCCAATCGCCATCTTGCCGGGCGCGAACAACTGGCCCGCTGCCAGCTCGGTGCGCGACCCGAACGGCCCGATCTTCGTGAGTCGGCCCACGTTGCCCGGCGCGAGCAGGCTGTTGGCGTCGTGCTCGAGCACGTAGGCGGCGCCGTCGGCGCCGATCGCGATGTCGATGATGTTGGTGAAGCCTTCGGCCACCACTACCGGTGTCCCGCCGTTGGCCGGCACCCGGTAGACGCGCGCGCCCCCGACCGGGAACGGGAAGCCGGTCAGCTCGCCCACATACAAGCTGCCATCCGGTCCCTGAGCAATCGAGGTCGGCACGGTCTCCATTGGGACCGTCGCACCGCCCGGTCCAATCACGTTGCGAGGCGGGAACACCGCGAGGGTGGAGATGGTCAGGTTGGGGTCCACCTGCAGCAGCGTGTTGCCGCCGGCGTCGGTCATGACGGCGCGATTCGAGAGAATCTCGAGGCCGAACGCGTTCGAGTCGAGCATTCGTCGGCTCGGGGTTGTTGGTCGGTTTCGTACTGCGCCACGTCGACGAGCGGCGTGATCACGCCCTGCAGCGAGACCTGCAGCAGACGGCCGAAGTTGATGTTCTGCGCGCGGAACGGCGCCAGCAAGGCGGGATCGCCGCCGGAGCCGACAGTGATGAAGGCGCGGCCGAAGCCGAACGCGATGTCCTGCGGGCCGGTGGCCTCTGCTCCGCTGGGGACGGCGAGCGACGGCAGACCGGTCAGCACCCGCTGATGCACACCGGGGCTGGTGATGCGGGTCACCGCGCCGCTGGCCCCGTAGCACCGTGTGCCAGGTCCGGCCGTGTTCGGCAGGCACAAGGTACTGGTGCCGCCGCGGCCGGCTTCGACCACGTAGAGCATCCCATCGGGGCCAAACGCAATGCCGCGGGGGTTGTCCAATCCCTGGGCCATCACGGTCGGAAGCTGCTGTGCGCCGAGGGTGGCAAACCCGCCCGCAAGCGCGACCATCATCATCGTCGTAGCTATCTGTCGAACGAACACGCGCATGGTGATCTCCTGGAAATTTGAATAGGGGGCAGCAGTCGCGAGGGCGGCTGCAAACGAACTGCCAGAACAAAGTGCATCTTCATCCTGTAAGTGATTACGAGGCCTGCATTAGATGCACTAGCGACGGCAGGGGTCAAGCGGTAGTCGGTACGGTTCAGCCGGAAAGGCGGGCACATGGCTTGCACTCACCTCCGCAACGGCAACGCCGTGTAAGGAGTGTGTATGGCCTTCCGATTCGCGAGCGTGGTTCCCCTGCTGATGCTGGTACTGCTCGGACTCACTGGAGCCGGATGCCAGGCCATCGGCGACATCTTTCAGGCGGGCATGTGGGTGGGAGTCATCGGTGTGGTGCTGGTGATCGCCATCGTCGGTTTCATCGCCTCCCGGTTCCGGGCCTGAGTTCGATCTCCTCCGGCCCGGCGTTGTGGGCGGAGCATGCCATCCGCCGCGCGAGCTGCCTGACCTTGGTCAATTCCGATCGGACGCGCGCGCTCCGGCGAGGAGCGCCAGGCCGACGAGGGCCACTGCCGCGATGCGAGATGCGCCACCGTCAGCGGACCCAGCACCCGCGTGTTCACCCGCAGGAACTCGATCGCGAAGCGCAACGTTCCAGCCATGGCGAAGTACGCGCCGAGCACCGAACGGTCAGCCCGCCCGTCGCGCCGCCAGCGCAGGAGCAGCCACGCGATCGGGATCAGGGCCGCCGCTTCGTACAACTGCGTGGGGTGAACAGGAACGTTGGTTGGAGGCAGGCCTTCGGGGAAGGCCACCGCCCAGGGCAGGTCGCTCGGCCGGCCGTAGTCGTCGCCGACCAGGAAGCAGCCGATTCGGCCAATGGCGTGCCCGACCGCCAGGCCAGGGGTGGCGGCCGCGAGTACGGCGGTGATGGGCAACCGGCGACGCCGCATCAACACCAGTCCGGCGACGACACCGCCGGCGAAGCCGCCGAACCAGCTCATGCCGCCGCGCGACAGCAGGAGTTGCGCGATCGGCGCCTCACTGGCGTGCTCCGTCACCCATAGCAGCTTCGCGCCAGCCAGTCCGCCAATCACTCCGGCAAACCCCGCGTCGATGGCGCTGGACGGAAGTCCGGTGCGGCGCAGTTCGCGCTCGAACAGCCACAGGCCGACGATCGCGCCGATCGCGACGAGCACCCCGAAGCTGGTGACCTCGAAGGTGCCGATCCGAAACAGGATGGGATAGATGGCTGCCCCCTAGCCGCGGTCGCTTTTCGAGGCCGGCAGGCGACGGATGGTGCGGTCCAGTTCGCGCAGATCGATCGGCTTCACCAGGTGCACGTCGAAGCCGGCCTTCGCGGTGCGGGCGCGGTCAACCGGCTGGCCGTATCCGGTGAGCGCGGCGAACCGCACGTGCTGCCAGCCGTCCTGCTGCCGCAGGCGGCTCGCCAGTTCGTAGCCGTCGATGACCGGCAGGCCGAGGTCCAGCAGCGCCACGTCCGGCACGTAGCGCCGGGCCAGGTCCAGCGCCTCGGGGGCGTCGAACGCCATCTCCACGTGATGGCCGAGAGCCGCCAGAGACAGGGCCAGCATCTCGGCGGCATCTTCGTTGTCGTCCACGAGCAACACGCGACAGCCATTGGCTGTCGCCGTGGCATATCCCGAGGCGGGCATCTCGGCCGGCGCCGCGAGGGCGCTCGCGCTCGGCAGCTCGACGATGCACTCGGTTCCGCGGCCATGTCCCTCGCTGTGGAGCGTCACCGATCCGCCGTGGGCCTCGACCAGGCTTCGCACGATGGCGAGCCCCAGTCCCAGGCCGCCCTGGGACCGATCGCTCCGTTGCCGTTCCTGGGCGAACGCGTCAAACAAGTGCGGCAGCAGGCTGGGGTCGATGCCGATCCCGCTGTCGCGGACGTAGAGCCGCACGGTGTCGTCCAGCCGCTCGGCGTGGACGAAGATGATCCCTTCGGGCTCGGTGTACTTCGCGGCGTTGTTCAGCAGGTTCGCCACCACTTGCGACAGGCGGCTGCTGTCGCCGTCGACGTAGAGATCGGAAGGCACGTCGACGTGAAGGCTGTGCCGGCGCTGCTCGACGAGCGGGCTCGCCTGCTCGATCGCCCTCGCCACGGCGTCGGCCAGCCGCACGCGCGTGCGCTTCAGTTCCATCATCCCGCGGGTGATCCGCGAGACGTCCAGCAGATCGTCCACCAGGCCGACCACATGCTTCACCTGGCGCTCGATGATCTCGCGTTCCTTTTCCGCGCCGGTGATCCCGCGCAGCGTCATCAGTTGCAGTGCGGTGAGGATCGGCGACAGCGGATTCCGCAGCTCGTGTCCGAGCATCGCCAGGAACTCGTCCTTGGCCCGGCTGGCCGACTGCAGTTCCCCCAGCAACTGTTCACGCTCCGCGTGCGCGTGCTTCACGCTGCGCAGCGCCACCACCTGCGGCGTGATGTCGACGGCGACGGCCATCATGCCGTAGACCTCGCCGGCGGCGTTCCTCATCGGCGCGAGGTTGAACTTGAAGAAGCACTCGGTGATCACGCCCGTGAAGTCGCGATCGAGCGGAATCAGCATTTCGTCGGTCGTGAACGGCTCCCCCGTGCGGTAGACGTGATCGAGGATGCCGGGCAACGCACTCCCCCGCAGCTCCGGGAAGGTGTCGAGATAGGCCTGGCCGACGATGTCGCGGCGGCCGACGATCTGGAGGAAGAGGGGATTGGCGAGCTGGAACACATGCCGCGGCCCGGTCATCAACGCCGTCGCCACCGGCGCCTGCTCCAGCAGGTTGTTGCGCTCGCTCTCGGCGACGGCCCGCACGTGAAACGCCTCGATGCGAGCCTGCGTGTGCGTGATCTGTTGCGCAATCTGGACGAGGTACTCGCGATACTGCCTGTCGAACGGCAGTCGCGGGCTCAGGCCGAAGGCCACGAACCCAGTCGGGCGATCGGCGCCGGCCCCGATCGGCGCAACGAACAGGTTCGAAACCGGCTCGGGCCAGCCGCTGGCCACCCTGACATCCGGCGGCATCGCCCGCGTGGCGCCGGCATCGGTCAACGTCTCGAGTTCGCGACGGCACGCCTCGTCAATGCGCTCGAGCGCATCGTCGGGCACGCCAAGCGACCGAAGCAGGCGCGGAGGGCCGGCGCTGACCGCCTGGTAGAACAACGCGAACGCCACGTCCCGTTCCGAGGCGGACAGGGCGTCGGCCGACGCCTCGATGACGGCCCCGGCATTCGTGGCGAGCGACGCCGTCTCGGCCAGCCGGCGCAGCGAATCGAGACGGCGCTCGGCCAGCACGCGGGTGGTGGTTTCCGTGCAGACCACGAGCGTGCCGCCGATCCGGCCATCGTCGTCGAAGACCGGCGAGTAGCCGTAGGTCCAGAACACCTCTTCGATCCGCCCGTTGCGGTAGATGGGCACGAGGTGATCCTCGTTCCAGCTGGGTGTGCCGTGGCGCATCACCTCGTCGATCTGCGGCCAGATGATCGGCCAGATCTCCTGCCAGCATTCAGCGCCCGGCTGCCCCATGGCTGCCGGATGCTTGCCCGTCGCCGAAACTCGGTACGTAGGCGTCGTTGTAGAACTGGATGAGATCCGGCCCCCACCACAGGAACATCGGATGGCGGGAGTGCAACAGGGTGCCGACCGTGGTCTTCAGGCTGGCGGGCCAGGTCTCCACCGGCCCGACGGCGGTCGTGGACCATGGAAACGCGCGCACCAGGGCACCGCACTCGCCGCCTCCGGCGAGAAAGGTCGGAACCATTGCCACCTATTCTGCGATGAGTCCTGCCTGTGCACCAGCAGGATCTCGCGCGGCTCGGCTATGGGTCTGCAGCGCCGTCAGGTGGCAAGGCGCGGCCGCGGCGATCGCTCGGCCTGCGCCTTGAGGGGCCCCAGGGACAACCAGCGAATCAGGTAGATGCCGGGCGAGAGGAACGCCCAGTAGGTGCGGAAGCGCGATCGCGCACTGGCGTCGGTGGCGACGGCGCGCGTCTCCGTGCGGAAGATCGAGGACGAGCGGCTCGTCGGATCCGCGCGCAGGTTCCAGAGGATCTTCACGTAGCCAGGCTCGGCAAACGCCCGGAACTGGTCCGGCGGCACCGGCCGGAACACCGGGTTGGGTTCCCACGGCTTCGTCACCGCGCCCATCACCACTTCGCGCCCCGGTTCCTCGGCCAGCATTACCCAGCCCAGCTCCTGCACCGCGGCCAACATGCCGCGCGACGGCGGACGCGCGGCCGGAGCGCTGGCCAGCAGGAGCTCGCGTCCCTTGAAGATCGCGCGCACCGCCGGCAGGTTGAACAGGTCGATGTCGCGGGCGACCTGGAGCGTCACCGCCGCCGGCGCGTTCACCGGCACCTGATGCCGCTCCACCACCTCGTAACTCGGCATGAAGTGATCGAGCAGTGGGTCGTCTTCCTCGGGATCGGGGCGGGCGGGGTTCCCATACCGTGACCACGTGAGGCCCACGTAGGCACCGTAAACACCCGCGGCCACCCCGGCCGCGACAGCCAGCCACCGCATGTTCGGCTCGGGTCGAGACGCCTGTGTCATGCCGGACTCCTTTCGAGCGCAACGTCATCTGGTGGACGGGGCCGGCTGCGCCACGTTGATGGCGCCTGGCCGACGATCTTCTTGAAGGCGCGGCTGAACGCCGCCTCCGATTCGTAGCCGACTCGGTCGGACACCGCGGAAACCGTGTGACCATCGGCGAGCAGCCGTGAAGCGAGCTGCATTCGCCACAGCGCCAGGTATTGCATCGGCGGCTGCCCGACCATCGTGGTGAAGCGCTCGGCCAGGGCCGAGCGAGACGCACCGACAGTCCTGGCCAGGCTCTCCACCGTCCACGCCTCGCGCGGGTCGCCATGCAACGCGGACAGGGCCTGGCCGACGATCGGATCGCGGAGCCCGGCGAGCCACCCGCTCTGTGCCGCCGGCAGATTCTCGATATGGCGGCGGACCACTTCGACGAACATCAGCTCCGACAGCCGCGACAGGATGTTCTCGCCTCCGGCACGCGCGCGTCCGGACTCCGAGACGGCCATCTGCAACAGCGTGCTCAACCATCCGGGCGTCGCCTGCGGGTCGTCCGCGGCCAGGTGAATCATCGGTGGCAGCGCCGTGAGGAGCGGATTGTAGGGGCGCTCGTCGAGACCCAGGAACCCGCACACAACCCGCGCCCGATCGGCGCCGCCGCCACCAAGCTCGTACACCAGCGGCAGCGGCGTCGAGCCTCTGGCGTATTGCGACATGTCGGGCGCGGCGCGCATGCCAGGGGCGCTCGACATGACGTGCGGATCGCCCTGCGGGAACACGATCAGATCGCCCTCGCGCAGGCGGATCGGCTCCTGACCGACGGCGTGGCCCCAGCACGCGCCGCGGGCGATCACGTGATACTCGATCACGCGCTGCGCGCCCGGCATCACCTGCGGGGCAAGCTGGCTCGACGGCGGCGCCTCGGCCACCCAGGGCGAGCTCAGCTCGAAATCGAAATAGACCGCGCCCGTGAGCCGCACCGCCCGCAGCACATCGGACAGGACGTCAGTCCTCATGCACGCACCAGGCGAGGACGCGCGAGCAACGCATGGCGGACTCCCTGCCATGCCGCGCGCGTTGGTGGACTCCCGGCAATGCAAATCGGATGGATGCGCATGGTGCAGACAGCGTCCGGCCCTTACCGTGGAGAAACCCGCCGGCGATCGGCGCCGGGGTTCCCGAAAGGACAGTGTATGACGACTGTAGTGAGCTGCGCCTCCCAGGCCGAGGCTGGACGGTACGACGCGATTAAGACACAACAGCAGGCGATGTGGGCGTCCGGCGATTTCGCCGTGATCGGCACCACGCTGCAGATTGTGGGCGAGCAGTTATGCGAGGCCGCGGACGTGAGGTCGGGCCATTTCGTCCTCGACGTGGCCGCCGGCAATGGCAACGCGACGCTGGCGGCGGCGCGCCGCTTTGCGCACGTCGTCTCCACCGACTACGTGCCGGCACTGCTCGAGCGCGGCCGGCGCCGCGCCGAGGCCGACGGCCTGGAGGTGGTCTTCCAGACCGCGGATGCCGAGGCCCTGCCCTACCCGGCCGAGAGTTTCGACGTCGTGCTGTCGAGCTTCGGCGTAATGTTCGCGCCGGATCACCCGCGCGCCGCCGCTGAATTGTTGCGCGTGTGCCGGCCCTCTGGCCGCGTCGGCCTGGCGTCGTGGACTCCGGCAGGGTTCCTCGGAAAGCTCTTCCGCACCATCGCGTCGCACGTGCCACCCAATCCGGCGGTCCAGTCGCCGTTGCTGTGGGGCACCGACGAACACCTCCGCGCCATCTTCCAGGGTGCACGATCCATCGAGCACACCGCCCGCCACTTCGCCTTTCGTTATCGTTCCGCTGAACACTTCATCGAGGTGTTCCGCGCGTTCTACGGCCCGGTCTACAAGGCCTTCGCGGCGCTCGATGCCGACCGTCAGGGCGCGCTCGAAACCGACCTGCTCACGCTGCTCCGCGCGGCGGATCAGGGCGGACGGGACGGGCTCGTGATTCCGGCGGAGTATCTGGAGACAGTAATTACGAAGTAATTTCGATCTCGTGACCTGGTGATCTCGTGAGCTGGCGATCTGATCTGGTGATCTGGTGATCTGGTGATCTGGTGACCTGGTGACCTGGTGACTGGTGACGTGAGTGACCTTGGCGATGTCGAGATCGGAGACCCTGGAGGCGCAGTCGGCATCCAAAGGAGGATGTCGAACACACTCTACGTCGCCGGGTTGTGGCGCTATCCCGTGAAAACGCTGGCGGGCGAAGCGCTGACGGAGACCAGTCTCACAGACGATGGCGTGCCGTTCGATCGCATCGTCCAGGTTCACGGCCCGGAAGGGGTGCGCACCTCGCGCCGGCACTCCAACCTGCTGGGACTGCGCGGCACGCTCGCGGCCGGCGGTGTGCCGCTGATTAATGGCCAGCGCTGGGACAGCGCCGGGGCCCTGGCTCTGATTAAGGCCGCCGCTGGTGACGATGCGTGGCTGGAAGCGTACGATGGGCCCGAGCGCTTCGACGTGCTGCCGCTGCTGGTGGCCACGGACGGGGCCGTCGCCGCATTCGGCCGCGACGTGCGGCGCCTGCGGCCCAACATCCTGATCGGCGGCGTCGCCGGCATGGACGAGACGACATGGCCCGGTGCTGAGCTTCGGATTGGGGACGCCATCGTGCGACTGGACTCGCGCCGCGGCCGCTGTCCGATGACGACCGTCGATCCCGACACGTTGGCCCGCGACCCGGAGGTGCTCCGCGATATCGGGCGTCGGTTCGGCGGGCGGCTTGCCCTGAACGCCGAGGTCATACGTGGCGGCACCATTCGCGTCGGAGATCCCGCAAGGCTCGTGCGTGCGGCCGGTGCGGCTATGGGCGGCTGACGCCGTCGAGTTCGCACGCGCGGACCGCAAGGCGATCCGACACCCTGAATTGGCGCGCTCCGGCACTCCGCTTGCAATACGGACATGCTGGAGGTGAGCATGGCGAAGTACGGTAAAGCGGCCACGAAGCGCGTCGAATCGGCGATGCACCGGAAGAAGAAGGGCACACTGAAGAGCAGCAGCGGGCGAAAGGTCACGAGTCGAAAGCAGGCCATCGCGATCGCGCTCAGCGAGGCCCGCGAGAAGGGCGCCAAGGTGCCGTCACCCAAGGGGAAACGTAAGGCCAAGAAGGCGAAGAAGGCGAAGAAAGCGAAGAAGGCCCGATAGTGTGAGCGATGATGTCCGTAGCATGACGGGACGGACCTGTCATCACTGCAAGCAGTGGATCGAGCCGGGTGAAGCGCACGACTGCTGGACCACCACCGAAGAGGCGCTGACCGAAGATTTGTCGGAGGATCTGCGCGAGGCGTGGGAGCGCGTGCGCGAAACGGCCGCAGCCTATGGCGAGCAGCGCATCTACGCGTCACACCACTGCATCATGTTCGCGCGCCGCACCGCCTATTTCTTCGTGCGGCCGAAGCGCAGCTACCTCGAGCTCTGCCTGTTCCTCGGCCACACGGTTCAGTCACCGCAAATCCGGAGTGTGAAGCGGGTGTCGTCAACCCGGCTGGCGCACATCGTGCAAGTCAAGCATCGCGACGAAGTTGAAGCACCGCTGACCGACTGGATGGCCGAAGCCTACGCATTGCAGGACGCACCACCGGTCCCGCGCAGCAAACCGTTGCCGGCCACGCGGAAGCCGGTAGCGGCGAAGCGCAAGACGGTGGCGCGACCGAAATAACATAAGGAGGCAGCGTGATCGCGTGGCTGCGGGACCGGGCGCTGACGTTGGTGTTGATGGCGTTCTTCCTGATCTTCCTGGCGGGACAACTCTTCACCGGCTTCTACGAATACAACGCCACGCAACACGACCACGGACGACCGCGGGTCAGCCCGTCGGCCTACATGACGACGGGGCATCCATGGGAGGCGATCTTCGAGAATTGGGAAAGCGAGTTCCTGCAGATGGCCGTCTTCGTGCTGCTGACGACGGTCCTGGTCCAGAAGGGCTCGCCGGAATCGCGCCGGCCCGGCGCGAAGGAGCTGGTCGACGCCGACCCGCGTGACTTCGCCGATCAGCCCGGCGCGCCCTGGCCGGTGCGGCGCGGCGGATGGATCCTGCGTCTCTATGAGTCGTCGCTCGGGCTCACGTTCGTGCTGCTCTTCCTCGTGTCATGGGCCGGGCATGCCGCCGGCGGGTTCGCCGATTACGCCGACGATCAGGTGACACACGGTCAGGCCGTTCCCACCTTCACGGCTTACCTGGCCTCGCCGCGCTTCTGGTTCGAGTCGTTCCAGAACTGGCAGAGCGAATTTCTGGCCATCGCCTCGATGGTATGGCTCGCGGTGTACCTCAGGCAGCGCTGGTCGCCGGAGTCCAAGCCCGTGCACGCCCCACACGGTGAAACGGGCCGATGAGGGTCTGGCCCGATAGGGCCGGCCCTATCGGGCCAGACCCCCGATCCGCTCGCGCAGCAGTTGGCGTTCGGCGCCGTTCTGCGCCAGATCGGCCGCCCGCTCGAAGCATGCTTGCGCCTCGTCGAGCCGGCCGAGCTTTTCGAGCAGGTCGCCCTGCACTGCGGGCAGCAGGTGGTAATCGGCCAGCGCCGGCACGCGGCCCAACTCCTCCACCAGATCGAGCCCGGCTTGCGGACCGAAGGCCATCGACACCGCGACCGCCCGATTCAGTTCGACGATCGGGGAGGGCAGCGCGCGCAAGAGCCGATCGTAGAGCGCGACAATCGCCGGCCAGTCGGTAGCGGCCGGTGTGAGCGCCGTCGCGTGACAAGCCGCGATGCCGGCCTGAATGGTGTACGGCCCCGGCTCCGGGGCAAGGCGCCGCGCACGCCGCAGTGCGTCGAGGCCCCGACCGATCAGCAGCCGATCCCAGCGCGCGCGATCCTGTTGGTTGAGGAGGACCGCGCGACCCGCTGCGTCCACGCGCGCCTTCAGCCGCGATGATTGGAGTTCCAGCAGCGCTGCCAGTCCGTGGACTTCGGCCTCGTCCGGCGCGAGACCGGCCACCACCCTGACCAGGCGCAGCGCCTCGTCGCACAACGCGGGGCGGATCCAGTCGTCACCAGCGGTCGCCGAGTAGCCTTCGTTGAAGACGAGATAGATCACGGCCAGCACCGAGGCGAGGCGCTCTTCTCGCTCGGGGCCGCGCGGCACCTCGAATGGCACGTTGGCCTTCGTCAGGGTCCGTTTCGCGCGGACGATGCGCTGGGCCATCGTGGCTTCAGGCACGAGAAAGGCGCGCGCGATTTCCTCGGTGGTGAGTCCGCACAACAACCGCAAGGTGAGCGCGACCTGCGCTTCGGTGGCCAGCACCGGATGGCACGCCGTGAACACGAGACGCAACAGGTCGTCGCCCACATCGTCGTCCAACGAGGCCTCGATCCCCTGGGTGGCGTCCGCGCGCCAGCTATCGATCTCGTAGCCCAGCTGCTCGTGCTTGCGGTCGAGCATTCGCCCGCGCCTCAGGCGATCGATGGCGCGATGCTTGGCCGCGCCCATCAACCACGCGCCGGGGTTCCGCGGCACACCTTCGACCGGCCATTGTTCCAGCGCGGACACCACCGCGTCCTGCGCCAGTTCTTCCGCTACGCCGACGTCGCGGACCATCCGCGTCAGCGCGGCGATGATCTTCGGCGACTCCATGCGCCACACTGTCTCGACCGTACGATGGAGATCGGTAGCCGTCACGGCTACCGATTCCACCATCTTCGCGAGGCGCCAGCAAGCCGCTAGCCGATTTTCGCGCCGGCCGCCCGCATCCGCTCTTCCTGCGCGCGCAGCTCGGGCGTGAGGGCCTCACCGAAATCGTCGGCGTCGAACACCTGGCGGATCTCGATCTCCGAAGGACCCTCCATCGGGTTCGGGCAGCGCTTCACCCACTCGATGCACTCCTCCCTGGAGCGCACCTGGAGTATCCAGAAGCCGGCAATCAGTTCCTTGGTCTCGGTGAACGGGCCGTCGACCACGGTTCGCGAGGTGCCGGAGAACCGCACCCGCGCGCCCTTCGACGAGGGATGCAGGCCTTCGCCGGCCAGCAGCACGCCGGCCTTCACCAGTTCTTCGTTGTAATTGCCCATTGCCGTCAGCATCTCGGTGCTGGGCATCACGCCCGCCTCGGATTCCTTCGTGGCCTTGACGATCACCATGAACTTCATCGCGGATCTCCTGTTTGGATGATTATGCTCAGTCGGGTCCGGGGCCCTTCGGTGGCCGCCAGTTCCCGGCTCCTGATCAGACGTCGAACGAGCCCCGGCCAGATCGACAGGCTCGGCCACAACTTTCGTGGGTTCCCAACCGTCCAAGCTTAGGCCATGACGAATCTCGTCCAGGATCTCCGCTTCGCGGTGCGCTCGTTCCTGCGCTCGCCGCGCTTCACGGTTCCGGCAGTGCTGGCGCTGGCGCTCGGGATTGGCGCGACCTCGGCCGTCTACTCCGTGGTCCAGGGCGTGATGCTCAGGCCCCTCCCCTACCGCGACCCGGAGCGCGTCGTCACCATCTGGGAAAACAACCTGCGGCGCAACCGCCCGAGGAACGTCGTCGGCCCGGCGAACTTCGTCGCGTGGCAGGAGCGGAACCGGTCGTTCGAGCACCTCGGCATGGTCGGGCCCACGCGCCTCAACATCGTCCTCGACGATCGACCCGAGGAAGTGGTTGGGCTGTCTGCGTCCTCAGAGGTGTTTCCAGCGCTCGGAGTCCAGCCGGAGATGGGGCGCAGCTACTCCACCGATGAGGACCTGGAAGGCAACGACGGCGTCATCGTGATCAGCCACGAGTTCTGGCAAACGCGGCTCGGCGGACGGCCGGACGTGCTGGGCATGACGCTCACCACCAACTCGCGCCCTCGCTCGATCGTTGGCGTGATGCCTCCGGCTTTCACCATCGAGGGTCAGCGGGCCGATTTCCTGGTGCCGTACGGCTGGACGATGGAGCGGCTGCGCGCGGCGCCGGGCCGCGGCTCGTCGCATGCGGTGGCGCGGCTGCGCGACGGTGTGTCGGTGCAGCAGGCCGCCGACGAGATGAAGACCATTGCCGCGCAGCTCGAAGCGGAAGTGCCGCAACGCAACACCGCCTGGTCGGTGAGCGTGGTGCCGATCCACGAGTTGACCGTGGAGCAGATCCGCACGCCGCTGCTGATCCTTGCCGGCGCCGTGGGCCTGGTGCTGTTGATCGCATGCGTCAACGTGGCCAACCTGCTGCTCGCGCGCAGCACCGCTCGCCAGCGAGAGCTGGGCCTGCGCACCGCGCTGGGGGCCGAGCGCGGCCGGTTGCTCCGGATGATGCTGACGGAAAGCCTGCTGCTCGGTGCGGCGGGAGGACTGGCTGGCCTCGCCCTGGCCGTCGCGTTCCATCGCGGATTGCTCGTGCTGGTCGCAGACCGCATCCCGGTGCCGCGCCTGGATCAAGTAACACTCGACCTGCCGGTGGTCGGATTCACACTGCTCCTGGCGCTCGGGACCGGCCTGCTGTTCGGCCTGGTACCCGCGCTCTTTGCCTCGAGCCATGCCAACGATCAGTTGCGCGCCGGCGGACGGCACGGCGGCGGCCCCGCCTCGCGGCGAGCCCTCGACACGCTTGTGGTGGCCGAGGTCGCGCTCTCCCTGGTCCTGCTCGCAGGGGCCGGACTGCTGATTCGCAGCTTTGTCGCCCTGCAGCACATCAGCCCCGGCTTCGTCGCCGACGGCGTTCTGACGGCACGCGTGCAAGTGGCAGGCGATCAGTACAACGAGCCGCGACGGATCTCGACGTTTTACACCGACGTGATCTCGCGCGTGGCCGCCATGCCGGGTGTGCAGAGTGCGGCCGGCGTGACGTTCCTGCCGATGTCGGGCCCCGGCATCGGCACCAGTTTCCATCGCCTCGACCGGCCGACGCCGGCCGCGGGTGAGTTGCCCAACACGGAAGTGAGACCGGTGACGCCAGGCTTCTTCAGGACGATGGGAATCCCGCAACTCGCGGGGCGCGACTTCGCTGCTGGCGATGCCGCCGACGCGCCGCTCGTCGCCGTCGTCAGCGAGACACTGGCACGGCAGCAGTACCCGGGTGAGAACCCCCTGGGCCGCCGCATGAACGTCTCGATCGGCCGCCCCGGCGGTCTCGATGTCGAGATCGTCGGTGTCGTCGGCGACATCAAGATGTCCACGCTCGACGCCGAGACCCGTCCGGCGGTCTACATTCCGCACTCGCAACTGACGCTGGGGCTGATGACGCTGGTCGTCAAGACCCAGATGGATCCGATGTCGCTCGTCAGCGGCGTGCGGTCGGCCGTGAGCGGAATCGACGCCACGCTGCCGCTGGCCGATGTCCGCACCATGTCGGACGTGGTGGACGCGACGCTGGCGCAGCCGCGGGCAATCTCGGTGCTGCTCACCGCGTTCGCGTTGATGGCGCTCGCGCTCGCCGGCATCGGCGTTTACGGCGTGATGGCGTATGCGGTGTCGCAGCGCACGCAGGAGTTCGGCGTGCGCATGGCGCTCGGGGCCACCGCGCAGTCGGTGTTCCGTCTCGTGCTGGGCAAGGCGTTGAAGCTGGTCTCCGCAGGCGTCGTCGTCGGGTTGTTCGCCGCCGCCGGGCTGACACGCCTGCTGACGACGATGCTGTTCGAGACCGAGGCTCTGGACCCGTGGACCTTCGGTGCGACTGCCGTGGTGTTGCTGCTGGTGGCAACGCTGGCGTCGTGGGTGCCGGCACGCCGCGGCACGCGGGTGGCGCCGATCGAGGCACTGCGCGCGGAGTGACCCAAGGCCTCAGGCGCGCAGCACCGCCAGAGCGTCTATGCGCGTCGCCCGTCGGAGCGGCCACCACGACACCAGCACGGACGCGCCAGCGACCACGATGGCCGCCGCCGCCAGCGTCGTCGTATCGAGCGGATCAACGCCGTAGAGCATCGTCCTCAGCAGTCGGGTGGCCAGCACCGCCACGACCAGACCGAGGACGGCGCCGGTCCCCGACAGCCACGCGATCTCTCGCAGCACCAGGCTGCGAACATTGCCGGGCGTGGCGCCGAGTGCCACACGCAGCGCGATCTCGCGCTCACGCTGCCCGACAGACGCCGTGAGCATCGCGTAGTGGCCGATCGTGGCGAGAAACAGTGCGGCCAACCCGAAGATCCCGAACAAGAGCGCGTTGAAGCGCGGACGGGCCAGTGGCTTCGCCATGATCGAGGAGAAGGGCGCGACACCCATCACCTGAGCGTCGGCATCGAGGTCCTGGACGCGCGCTCGGGTGATCGACACGAGCTGATCGAGTCGGCATCGTCGTCCTCACCGCGAGTGACTGTGCCGCGTCGATGAACTGCGCCGCGGGCAGGTAGAGCGTGGCCTGCGGCCTGGCGAGGTCGCGGTAGCGTGTCGAAGCCGCGACGCCGACCACTGTGAGCCAGCCGTTCCGTGAGTCCGTCCTACCCATCTTCAGGCGCTTCCCGATCGCACTCGCTCCGGGCCAGGTGTGGGCCGCGACGTCTTCGCTGACAATGGCCACGTCCTCGGCGCCGTCGCGGTCGGCGGATGTAAAGGCTCGGCCTTCGACGATGCGCACCCCCATCGCATCGAAGTAGTTGTCGTGCACCGACTCGAGCCCGAGCGAGGGATTGGACGCGGCCTGCGCCTGGGTTTGCCCCTCGGCGGCGAACACCGGCACGCTCCAACCGGCTGCGAACGGCAGCACGTTCACCGGGGTCACCGCCTCGACTCCTGGAATTCCCTGTAACGACCTGATCGCGTCCGCGAGGAACTGCGCGTGCCTTGGTCGATCGGCCTGCTTGTCCCGAGGCATCGACAGGTTCACGAACACCAGCCGGTCAGAGGCAAGGCCGGTGCTCGCCGATTGCAGGTGCGCCATGGTCTGGGTCAGCAGCCCTGCCGCAGCCACCACGGTCACGGCGAGGGCGACCTGGGCGACGACCAGGCCCCGGCGACCTCGTCCCGTGACGGCGTCCGTCACGCCACGCGCGCCCATGCGCAGTTGCGACACGATGTCCGTGCGCGCGGAGAGCAGGGCTGGTACGACTCCGGCCAGCAGCGACGTGACGATCGCCACGCCGGCGACGAAGAGCACCACGACGGCATCGACACGCACCGTCTCGATGCGCGGCAGCCCCTCGGGGACCATCGTGATCAGCCACTGCAGGCTCCACCAGGTGACGAGCAGCCCGAGGAGCATCGCCAGCACCGAGAGCGCCGCGCTCTCCAACAGCAGCTGCCTGATGATTCGCCAGCGACCCGCGCCCAGGGCCGAGCGAATCGCCAGCTCGCCACGACGCGATTCTCCCCGCATCAACAGCAGGTTCGCGACGTTCGCGGTCGCAATCAGCAGCACGATGCCCACCGCGATCAGCAGCGCCAGCAGCGCCGGGCGCGCCGCGCCGGTGACGACGTTTTCGAACGGCCGGACCACGGTTGAGAAGCCTCTCGGAGCGCCGGCCGGCGCGATGGCCTCGAGCTGAGAGGACATGGCCGTCAGCTCGCTCGCGGCTTGCGCCGGCGTCAGGCCCGGACGGAGTCGCCCGATCATGTCCACTTCCTGGCGGGCGGCATCGCCGAACGTGGGCGATATCGGCACCGACCGCGTCGCGCGCCACGCCTCCGCTCCCCGTGGATAGTCGAGGTCCGCAGGCATGACGCCGACGATGGTGAACGACTGTTCGTCGAGCGTGATCCGCCGGCCGAGCACCTCAGGCGCGCCGCCGTAGCGCCGGTGCCAGAACCCCGCGCTGATCACCACCACCGGCTCGCTGCCGTCACGGTCATCGGCGTCCTGCAGCGCCCTGCCCATCAGCGGCTGCACGCCCAGCACGTCGAAGAAGCGGCCGGTGACCAGCGCGCCGTTCACGTAGGTGGCCACCGATTCGTCGAGCGCGACCCAGCGCGCGAGGCCGTTGGTGGCGACTCCAGCAACGTCCTGCAGCGTCCGGCTGGCGTCGCGGACCGCCGCGATCTCGCGATCGCCAAAGGGATAGTGCTGGTCGTGCGAGGGCGGCAGCGATCGCCACACCACGACGAGTCCCTGCTGATCGTGAACCGGGAGCGGGCGCAGCAGCACGCCCTGCCACAGCGCCAGGATCACGGTCGCGCCCGAGGTGCCGACGCCGAGCGTGGCGACGGCCGCGAGGGTGAACGCCTTGGCGCGCCACAAGCCGCGGCACGCCAGCCGAACGTCGTGGAGCAATCGGTCGATCATGCGGCGCCTTGGTTCAGGGTCTGAACAGCTTTTCGTAGAACCCGCTCACCTTCACTGTCACCGTCACCGGATCGTCGGTGAGGTTCTGCCAGAACCAGCCGTGATTGCCGACGGCCGGCGCCTCGAATGAGCCGTGCCCGCTGGTCTGGAACTCGTCTTTCCAGTAGCTGATCGACTCGCCGGCGCGCGCACCGAGGAACTCGCTGTGCATGTCCACGTCCACGCCCCCGCCGGTCGCGGTCCAGGTGAAGACCAGGCGCTCGCCCTGCTTCATCGCGGCCTTGATCTCCGCGCCTTCGCCAGACTGCAGCGTCAGGCTCATCTCGTCGGTGCGATACGGCGTGGGACTCTTCCGCAGTGGCCGCGATGCCGCGACCGCGCCCGCGGCGGCTCCCTCGTCGCCTGCTGCACTGTTCGCGGCAACGGCCCCCTCGTTGTCGCCGGCGCCGGCAGCGTCAACTGACGCGTCACTCGCGGCTGGACGGAACAGTCCGAGCGCGCGGCCGATGCCGGTCGGGTCCAGGCCGTATTCAGCCGGCAGGACGATCGTCACCAGCAGCACGCCGGCGATGATCATGGCCAGCAGTGTCGCGCGCAGCAGCTGCGCCGATGAGGGATGGGGCGTTGAGGTGTCCGGCACGGGTTACTGGAGGAAATATCCAGTGAGCTGATAGCCGAGCAGCACGAAGCCGCTGGTCATGATCAGCACGTTGCTGGCAAAGGCCTGGCGCTCGAACGCCGCCGTGCGCCGCCAGTAGGCCATGGCGATGAGGATGGCGCCCGAGCGCCAGGAACTGGCCCACCTCGACGCCGGCGTTGAACGCGACGATCTTCGCGACCAGCCCGGCGCGCGGCAGCGCGAAGTCCTGCAGTTTCGTCGCCAGGCCGAAGCCGTGGACGAAACCGAAGATCAGCACCGCCGCCTTCGTGTTCGGCTGGACGCCGAACCAGCGGCGGAAGGCGCCGAGATTGTCGAGCGCCTTGTAGACCACCGACAGACCGATGACGGCGTCCACCAGATAGGCGTTGACGTGAACGCCGCTGAGCACGCCGAACAGCAGCGTCACGCTGTGGCCGACGGCGAACAGCGTGACATAGGCGCCGACGTCGCGCAGGCGATAGAGGAAGAAGATGACGCCGAGGAGGAACAGCAGGTGGTCGTAGCCGGTGACCATGTGCTTGGCGCCGAGGTAGAGAAACGCCATCAGGCCGCCCTGCTCCATGAACGCGCGGTCGGCGGCGGAGACGCCGTGCGCCGACAGGCCGGGCACGGCAACCACGCACACGAGCCCGACGATGGCCGAGGCCCAACGAATGACGCCCGCCATCGTCGCGAGCGTGCCTACTTCGAGGTCGGGGCCGCGCCCAGCTCGATCGTCGTGGCGTTCAAGCGCTCGACGTTGTCCACCTTCACGGTCACGGCGGTAACGACGACGCGCATGCCGGCCTTGATGTCGGCGACCTGCGCGGCCTTCTTGTCCTTCAGCACCTTGGTGTCCTTGGTGATGTGGACGGTCTCGTCCTTGCCGGCCTTGTCCTTCACCATCACGTGATCGGCGGCGGCCATGGTCACGGTGCCGAGGATCTTGTGATCGTGGCCGGGGTGGGCCAGGGCCGGAACGATCGCCAGCGCGAACGCGGCGAACAAGGAAAGCGTGAAGCGTCTGGTCATACGCCAAAGATACATCACTGCGGATGCTTGTGCGACGGCTGAGGTGTGGGCGCCTGGCTGGAGGTCATCCTCCCCCGCCAGGAAGCGCCGGATCTCTTCTTCCTCGCGGAACTGGTCCGGGCTCTTCGGGTTGAGGCCTTCCATCCGCGCGAGGTCGTCGGGCGAGAGCGACGGCAGGCGCCGGATGAAGTGCACCAGCGCCCAGCTGCCGTGTTCGCCCTCCGGAGTGCCGGTGCTCCAGGCAGGCATCCCGGTCAGGCGGATGCCGTTCTCGATGATCGAGAACAGCTCACCGTCGGTGAGCGACTGCGTGGGCGCCACCCGCATGTCGGGCGCGGGTGGATAGAAGCTGCGGCCGATCTCCGTCTGTCCGCTGCCGTCGTTGCCGTGGCACGAGGCGCAGTGATCGGCGAAGTGCGCGAGCGCCTCGTCGAGGACAGCCGCGGTCGGCTCCACCGGGTTCTTCGCGTTGCGCATCGCTCGCGGCGTGGCCAGGCCGCGCAAGGCACGCGAGATCGTGGCCTCGATGGCCGATGGCTGCACGCGGGTGCCGAGGCCGCGGCCGAGGATCGAGTAGGCCGCGGCGGCGCCCGCAAGTACCAGCACCACGATCAGCAGCACCAGCGCGCGGAATACGGCGCCGGCCGTCACTCGATTTCGGGAGGAGGGCACGGCCCGAGTATACCGTCGGCGCTTTCGGCCAGCCGGTAGAAGCCCGGCGCGTCCATGATGGCAAAGCCTTCGGCGACCAGCGCGCGATTACCGCGGCCCGCTTCCATCCGCGACAGTCCGGTGACGCGCGCCAGCTCGCCGGGGATGGTCATGCCGGCGCTGGCGAGGAAGCAGCGCGCAATCTCACGCAGCGCCGAATCGCGGCTGACGCGGCGGCGCAGCTGGTCGGGGAAACGGCCCACGCCGAGCGTGTAGATGTAGGTGAACTTCGGCTGGTAGTAGACGGCGCTCGGCAACACCAGCATCGCGGCCTGCAGTTCGTCCAGCGCGCGCGTGAACGCCACCCGCTCCTTCACGCCCGAGTCCGCGCGCAGGTCGGCGGTGCTCGATTCCCACTCGCGGCGAAGCACGCGAAGCAACGCCTGCGCGTCCTTGCTGAGGCGCGTCTTCTCTTCCGCCTTGCGGAGGCCCCAGATGGCCTGGAAGTACGGGACCATGCGCGGCGCCAGGAACATCGCTTTGCCGCGGGCGAGCTTGGCGTAGTAGACCTTGCCGCGGCCGATCAGCTCGTCCTTCAGCACCCAGGTGAGCGAGGCTTCGGGATCCTTCTGCACGTTGCGCGGCAACACCGCGTCGCGGCGGCCGCACACCGCGACGTAGAGCGACGGTCCCGGCCTGCGGGAATCGGTGAGGCAGGCGGCAAAGCCCACCTGTTCGATGAACCGTTCCGCGTCCTGAGCGGATTCCACCTGACGGGTGTTCTCGCGGCGCCATCGGGTGTCCCGGTGCTCTTCGAACTCGGACAGGATCTGTGGCTTGGGTCGCATGCGTGTGGCCGAAAGACGAAGCGCTTCAGACACGCTAGCATGAGAGTTGCCGCAGCGCACCCGACCTCGCCGGCCGGCGCGTAATCGAACAGAGCGTAACCCGGCGGTCTTACGCCGGCTTCGCCATTGCCAGCGCCTGCTCGCGGCTCAGCTCCATCTGGTGGACCTGTTTCGCGTGCTCCTGCGCCCGCGACACCACTTCTTCATCGGAGTTCCCCTTCACGACGAATCCGCACGGGCAGTTGATGACTTTTTCCATGGCCGGCTCTCCCTTCGCCGTCGGTTATATACTCAGCGACCTTATCGAAACGTTGGAGCGAGGTTGGGAAAACCTTGGCGCCCCCGCGCATCTACCTCACTGGACACGTCGTCATCGAGCACGGCACCTGCCGCGTCGATGAGCATCAGCTGCCAGGACGGCAGGGGCGACTGGCATTTGTCTACCTCGCGTGCCACCGAACCCGGCCCCTCAGTCGAAGCGACCTGGCGTGCGCGATCTGGGGCGACCATCCGCCGCCCGAGGTGGAAGGCGCCCTCAACGCCCTGCTCAGCAAGCTGCGGAATACCCTCAAGAGAGCCGGGCTCGAGCCGCCGGACACCAGTATCGAGACCCGGTCGGGGTCCATCAACCTGCGATTGCCCGCCGACGCCTGGATCGATCTCGAAGCCGCCGCCAATGCGGTTGACGAAACAGAAGGCGCGCTGCGTCGCGGCGACACCGGCACGGCGTGGGGGATGGCCAACATCGTGGTGACCGTCGGCCGCCGTCCGTTCCTCACGGATCTCGAGGCGCCGTGGATCGAGACACGTCGAGCGGCGCAGCGCTCCCTGCTCGTCCGCGCCCTCACGTGCCTCGCTGAAATCAGCCGCGTGAACGGCGAGAACAGCCTCGCCCTCCAGTACATGTCCGAGGTCCTCGATCTGGAACCGTTCCGAGAGACGGCGTATCAGGAACTGATGCGCCTGCACGCCGGGTCGGGTAATCGCGCCGAGGCGCTGCGGGTGTTCGGCCGCTGCCGCGAGCTGCTGCGCGACGAGCTGGGCGCCAGCCCCTCGCCACAGACCGAGGCGGTATTCCTCGAGATTCTGCGCGCCGGCGCCTCGTAACGCATTCTCCTCAGCCTTTCAGGAACGCCAGCAGCTCCGCGTTCAACTGATCCTTGTGCGTGTCGGTCAAGCCATGCGGCGCGCCCGCAAACACCTTCAGCGTCGCGTGCGGCACCAGCTTCGCCGAGGCCCTCCCGCCGCGTCGATCGGGACGATCTGATCGTCGTCTCCGTGCACGATCAGCGTCGGCACGTTGAACTTCTTCAGGTCGGCGGTGAAGTCCGTCTCCGAGAACGCCTTGATGCAGTCGTAGGTGGCCTTGTGGCCCGCCTGCACGCCCTGCGCCCAGAACGAGTCGATCAATCCCTGCGACGGCTTCGCGCCGGGGCGGTTGAAGCCGAAGAACGGGCCGCTGGCGAGATCCTTGTACAACTGCGATCGATTGGCCACCGAGCCGGCGCGGATGCCGTCGAACACGTCGATCGGCAGGCCGCCGGGATTGGCCGCGGTCTTGAGCATCAGCGGCGGCACCGCGGAGATCAGCGCGATCTTCGCGACGCGGCTGGTGCCATGACGGCCGACGTAGCGCGCCACTTCGCCGCCGCCGGTCGAGAAGCCCATCAGCACGATGTCGCGCAGGTCCAGCGCCTCGATCACCGCCGCCAGATCGTCCGCATAGGTGTCCATGTCGTGGCCACCCCACGGCTGGCTGGATCGGCCGTGCCCGCGTCGATCGTGGGCGATGGCGCGGAAGCCGTTCGACGCCACGAAGAACATCTGCGACTCCCAGCTGTCGGCGTTGAGCGGCCAGCCGTGGCTGAAGACGACCGGCTGCCCGGCGCCCCAGTCCTTGTAGTAGATCTCCGTGCCATCCTTCGTCGTGATTGTCGTCATGCGCGCTCCTTGGTGTTCGAGTGGCACGCATCGTATCCTGCAAAGCCCTAGCGCCGAGGCGGCTGCCGCGCTCGCGCGCGAGCCCATCGAGTACACTTCGCGCATGTTCAGAACGACCACGGTCAAGCTGCTGGCAACGGCGTGCGCGATGACCGCGGGGCTGGTGGTCGCCACCGCCGCACAGCGCGGTGCCGCGCCCAATCCGTTTCCAGGCGGCGCCAATCCGGACGGTTCGCTCCGTCCCACACCGCCGCTGACGCGCCTGTTCACGCAGGACGCCTACACCGAGTACGCGATCCTCGAGCCGGGCAGCGAATCGTTCCGCATCCGCTTCCTCCCGGAGGAAACGCGCACCGGCGCCACCGAGCTGGTGAACGCCACCCGGGGCGGCAGCGAAGGCACTGACATCGAGGTCTACGACCCGCGCACCGGCAAGCCGATGCCGTTCACCTACGAGATCGACCCGAAAGACCCCGAGACGCACGCCATCCACGCGAAGCTGCCGATTCCCGTTCCCGAGGGCGGCATCGGTCGGGTACTGATCTACAAGACCTACAAGGATCCGCGCACCTACAAGATGAATGGCGACGACATCGTCTGGGTGCGGAGCCTCAGCGGCTATCGCCTGGGGGTGCTGCTGCCCAAGGGCTTTGCGTTCCTGTCCTCGAACGTCGCGGCGCAGATGTCCACCACCAGCGACGGCCGCCTGAAGCTGGCGTTCGCGAACCCCAGCGGCCAGAGCAACCCGGTCACGATCCACGCGCGGAAGACGTCCGCCACGTTCACGCCGACGAAGTCCGCCGACATGTTCTTCGACGATGTGAAGACGCTGTACGATCTGGATGCGCCGGAGTCGCACCGTATCACCGTCGATCAGAGCTATAGCGACTACCGCATGGGCGCGAAGGCCACGCTCGATTCGCTGTCGTACCTGCCGCTGCAGAATCTCAAGGTCACGGATCTGGATACGGCGAAGGCGCTGCCGCCCGCGAAAAGCGGCACCACGACGAGCGTCTTCCTCGACGTGCCGATCACCAGCGACAAGCAGAGCGCGTACCTGCGCATCACCGGCACCCTGAACGACCCCGGCTATACCGTCGAAGGCGGCGACCTGATCTTCTCGCGGGCGATGAAGGGACTGCGCAACACCGTGCTGCTGCCCGCCGGCTGGGAAGTGGCGGAGGTATCGCAGTCGGGAACGGTCGGCCAGTACAACGGCCGGGCGTTTGTCGCGCTGATCAACCTGAACGGCGAGAATCAGTACCAGCGTCCGCATTCGCGCGCGGCGCGCCGCGGGGGCTGGTTCCGCACAACGGTAGGGCTCGCCTCAGGCCCTTGCAGCGCAGCCGTCCAGGCGGACGTCCCTGTCCGTCGGCAGCGCGAGAACCTTTATTTCTTAGACATCGTCTAAGATCGGCATGGCCGACGTGTCGCCCCTGGGCGAATTCGAACAACTGGTGATGCTGGGCGTGCTCCACTGCGGGGCCGACGCCTATGGCGTGCCGGTGTGGCGGGAGATCGAAGCCCGAACGTCGCGCTCGGTCTCGATCGCCGCCGTCTACAAGACCCTCGATCGCCTGGAGGGCAAGTCGCTGGTGCGCAGCCAGCTCGGCGAGCCGACGGCCGAGCGCGGCGGACGCGGTAAGCGCGTCTACCAGGTCACTCCCCCGGGCCTGCGCGTGCTGCGCGCCTCGCTCGGCGCCCTGGCCCGCATGACCGACGGCCTGGAACGCGTGCTGGAGGCGTAATGAAACCTCCACGACTCGCGCGATGGATCCTCGAGCGCACCGTCGCTCCTCACCTTGTGGATGCCGTCGCCGGCGATCTCGACGAGCTGTTCGCCCTGGAGTCCTCCGCGCACCCCTGGCGCGCCCGCGCCGCCTACTGGCGCCGCGCGCTCGGCGCGCTGTGGCACATCCCCGCCTGGCGCACGCCGCCGCCGGCTCCCCACCTCACCGGAGATCCTGCGATGCTGACCTTCCTCAGAGACATCGTGCATGGGCGTGCGGCTGTTCGTCAGCCATCCCAGCTACGCGTGGGCCGCGGTGATCACGCTGCGCCCTGGCGATCGGTGCAAACACCGTCATCTTCAGCATGGCGAACGTGCTGGTGCTGAAGCCGCTGCCGATCCAGCAGGCCGATCGCCTGGGGTGGATTCTCGCCAGCGGCCCTGGCGCCGCTCCCGACCGCGCGGGAATCTCGCTCCCCGACTACGCCGCGTTTCGTGACCGCGCCGACACCTTCACGCGGCTGGCCGCGTGGCGGCGCGCCCAGGTGACGCTGCGGGCGGGCGACACCGCGGAGCGTGTGCTGAGCATGCGGGTCATCGGCGACGTGCAGGGCCTGTGGGGGCTCGGCACCAGGCTTGGGCGCACGCTCTCGATCCGCGACGAATCGGCCGGTGCGCCGCGCGTGCTCGTGCTCAGCCATCAGGCGTGGGCCACGCGCTTCGGCTCGGCGCCGGACATCCTCGGCCGTCAGCTGATCGTCAACGGCGAGCCGCACGACGTGGTCGGCGTGCTGGCGCCGGACATCGAGCTCGGCAACCTCTCCGAGATCGACGTCTGGCTGCCGGAGACCACCGATCCAGTCACCGCGCCCCGCACCATTCGTGGATGGCGGCCGATGGGCCGGCTGGCCGCGGGCCGCAGCATCTCGGACGCCAACGCGCAGGTCTCGACGATCGGCCGCACGCTGGCCGAGGCGCATCCCGAAACGAATCGCGAGTGGACGGTCCGTGTCGGCACCACTCGCGACGCGCTCGGCGGCACCAACATGTGGCTGGTTTTGTCCATGCTGTCCGTGGTCGTGAGCCTGCTGCTGCTCCTGGCCTGCGCCAACGTCACCAACCTGCTGATCGCACGGCTGATCGGACGGCGGCAGGAACTGGCGGTGCGCACCGCGCTCGGCGCCACGCGCGGCCGGATCGTCAGGCAGATCGTCGCCGAAAGCCTGGTGCTCGGTATCGCCGGTGGGCTGGCGGGCCTGGCCGTCGCCGCCGCCGGGCTGCAGGCCATGCACAAGGTTGCGACCGAACCGTTCTTCAAGCAGATTGGCTTCGACGTCCGGGTGATCGTGTTCGCGATCGCCCTGGCCCTGGTGGCGCCGCTCATCTTCACGGTGTTGCCGACGCTGCGCATGCTCAGGCGCGACGTTCGACCGGCGCTGAACGAGGCCACGCTCCGGAGCGTCGGCGGCGGATCTCGCGGCCGTTCCACCCTCGTCGTTCTTCAGGTGGCGCTGGCGGTGACGCTGGCCGTTGTCTCGGCGCTGGTGGTGCAGTCGGTGCGCGCGGTCTCGCGGGCGGACCTCGGCTACAACCCCTCGCGCCTGATCGCCGCGCAGATCGACATCCCCGAATGGAAGATTGCCGGCGACGATGAGGCGCTGCGCCTGCGGCAGCGGCTGATCGAACGGGCCCGCGCGATCCCCGGCGTCGAAGCGGCAACGCTCGCCACCGAGATTCCCTCCCTGCACTTCGCCTCGCCCACCGGGTTCGAAATCGTCGGACGGCCAGTGACGGAGGACCGCGATCGACCCTCGGCGGGACTGACCGTCACCAGCGCGGAGTACTTCCGCGTGACCGGCATCCCGGTAATCGCCGGACGCGGTTTCGAGGCCGCGGATCAGTCCAGCCCGACGGCGGTGGCCGTCGTCTCGGCCGAGACCGCGCGTCGCTACTTCACCGGCGCCACCGAAGCGCTGGGCGCGGTCATCCGGCTGCCGGCGGTCGACGGACGGCCCGCGCTCGACGCCACCATCATCGGCGTGGCCCGCGACACCGCAAACCCCGATCTCGATCAGGCGATCGATCCAATGCTGTTCCTGCTCGACGAGCACCGGCCGGCCCGCGCCACACACATCATCCTCAGCGCCGCAGCGCCTGCACGCATGGCTGCCGATCTGCGGCAGGCGATTCACGACGTCGATCCGGACCTGCCGGCATCGCAGCTCCGCACGGTGAGCGACCAGTTCGCGGACGAAGCCTCCTCGGGCATCCTGCTCGGCAGCCTGTTCGGCGCCTTTGCCATCGTCGCGGTGCTGCTGGCCACGGCCGGGTTGTACGGCGTGGTGTCCTACTCGGTGAGTCAGCGCACACCGGAAATTGCCGTGCGGATGGCGCTCGGCGCCTCGGCGCGCGAGATCGCAAGGCAGGTCGTGGGCGGCAGCTTGAGGCTGGCGGCGGTCGGCACGCTGCTGGGCCTGGTCGGCGCGTTCGGGCTCGCCAGGGCCATGGCCGCGATCCTGTTCGGCGTCTCGGCCAGCGACCCCGCCACCTATGCGGCGGCGGCTGTGGTGGCGCTGACAGCTGCGGTGGTGGCGTCGTGGATACCGATGCGACGCGCCGCCACGGTTGACCCGATTCAGAGCCTGCGCCAGGCTTAACCCCTCGATGCTGCGTGAGACGCCAGCCGGTCTGTACTGCGAAGCGGGCGATTTCCATATCCACCCGTGGGGGCCGGTGCAGCGTGCCTTGATCACCCACGCGCACGGCCATCACGCCCGCGCCGGCAGCGCCTCATACCTCCGTGCGGAGCCTTGCGCGCCGCTGCTGGCCCGGCACGAGCTGATCGCGCTGATCGGCACGACCGCCAAGTCGGGCACGCGCGAGCTGGTCGACCAGCTGAAGGCCGGCGCCTCCGCCGAAGGCGCGATCGGGCAGTTCGGCGTCGGCTTCTACTCGGCCTTCATGGTGACGGACCGCGTCGAAATCGTCACGCGGAAGGCGGGCGCCCACACGGCGACGCGTTGGGAAGCAACGGGCGACGGCACCTACATGGTGAGCGGCGCCCAAGCGTTTCCGCCGGGGCACCGACCTCTCCTGCACTTGAAGCCGGTCGAACCCGAGAGCGGGCTGGCCGACTACACCAGCTCGCAGGTGCTCCGGTCGCTGGTCAAAGAAACACTCCGATTTCGTCGCGCACCCGATCAAGCTGAAGGAGGTGAAGGACGGGGCCCGGCCTTGACCATTGTCAACTCGATGAAGCCAATCTGGACCCAGGCCGCGTCCGAGGTGAGCGCCGAGAGTTACGCCGAGTTTTACCGGCACCTTGCTCACGACTGGCAGGATCCTCTCGACCGCGTGTCGCTGAAGGCCGAAGGCCGGCTCAGAGTACCAGGCGCTGCTCTTCCTGCCGCCGAAAGCGCCCTTCGACCTCTACTTACCGCGATCAGGAATACGGCCTGCAGTTGCACGTGCGGCGCGTGCTGATCATGGAACGGTGCCGCGCCCTGCTGCCGCCCTACCTGCGCTTCGTCAAGGGCGTGGTGGATTCGGCGGACCTGCCGCTGAATCTCTCGCGCGAGATGGTCCAGCAGGATCGTCACATCGCGCAGATGCGCACCTCGCTGACCCGCAAGGTGCTCGACCACCTGGCGCCGATGCTGGCCGACCGCCGGGAAACCTACCTGAAGTTCTGGGGCGAGTTCGGCACCGTCCTCAAGGAGGGCGTCGCGTCTCCTCAGGCCGAGCACCGTGACCGGCTCATGAAGCTGTTGCTCTTCCCGTCGACGCGTGAAGGAGGCGCACTGACGTCGCTGTCGGAGTATGTGTCACGCATGCCGGAGGGGCAGGGCAGTATCTACTACGTCACCGTCGAGTCGCGCGCCACCGCCGAGCGCTCGCCCCACCTGGAGGCGTTCCTAGCGCGGGCAGCGAAGTGCTGTTCTTCGTCGCCCGGTCGATGAGTTCGTGGCGCAGTCGGTCCCCGAGTTCGAGGGCAAGCCGCTCGTCTCGGTGGCGAGAGCCGGCGTAGAACCAGGCACAGAGTCCGAGCGCAAGCAGGCAGACGAGTCGCGCAAGGAGCGTGAGGGCGAGATGCGTCCGTTCCTGGCGTTTCTCGAGCAGACGCTGGCGGAGACGATTCGCGAAGCCCGCGTGTCGTCACGCCTCACGGCTTCGCCGGCATGCCTGGTCGCGGGCGAGCACGACCTCAGTCCCGGCCTCGAACGCATGCTGAGGCAGGCGTCCGGGAAGAACGAGGGCGACACGACCAAACGCATCCTCGAGGTGAACGACGGACACGCGCTCGTCGCCAAGCTGCGGTCGATGCACGCCGCGTCGCCGGATGATTCCGCATTGGTGGATGCCGCGCACCTGTTGCTGGGCACGGCGCTGCTCGCTGAAGGTGCCGCGCCGACGGATCCGGCGGGCTTTGCCGCGCGGCTGGCGGGGTTCATGACGCGCGAGCTATCGAGCGGCGCTCGAGCCCGATTACGACTGTTCGACGCTGTCCTCTCCTGGCACGCACCTCTTCTGATTTCTCATTGCCGAGTCGTCGTTTCCGGGCGGGCTTTGGCCAGCGATCGAGCCGCATGAGTCAGATCGCGGCGGATCGAATCAAGGGAATGCAGGAAACCGCGGGGCATCAGGAAATCTACGGCACTTCGGCGACAGAGTTCGATTGCCGGCGGAGCTTTACAGAGTGCTAATCCCATCTGTCCGCTGGCGGAAGCCTTACTCAGGCAGGTTGATACGGTGCAAGAGGGCCTGAAACCGAGGCTGCTGACGCAGTGAGTCCCAGACCGGTTCGCGTCTCAAGTATGCAAGCCGGTTGAACCGTTCCTCGAAAGCCCTTTCGAGCCAGTCGAGTGCCTGGTCGCGCTCATCGAGACCGACATGGACGATGGCAAAGGCATACGCCGGCGTATACGCGCCCTTCGATGCCTTGGCAAGCTGCTGCAGAATCCGGCGCGCCTCATCGCCCTTTCCCAGACGGCCACGCACGTACCCCAGGTTGGCCAGCGACATCGCGCTGCCGTGGCTCAGTGTCACACTCTGCTCCAGGGCGGTCGCCGCCTCCAGGTACATGTGCTTTGCGGCAAGCAGGCCGCCGAGCACCTCGTATGCAACCGCGAAGTTCGGGTCCAGTCGAATCGTCCGGCGACACTCCTCGATCGCCTCGTCGCGGCGGCCCGCCAGGGCGAGCTGCACGGCCAGGGTATGGCTGCGCGACGCCGAGAGGGGATCGCGATCGAATGCAGCTTTCGCCACTCTGATGGCGTCATCGAATCGGCCGTCAACGGTGAGATAGAACGGCATAGTACGGGTGATTCATCACCGCGTCGCGGTCGAGCGCAATGGCCTGGTCGAAGTTCCTGGTTGCCGCGGCCCAGTCCCATTCGTAGGTGAAAGCCGCGTAGGCCAGTGAGATGTGCGCTTCAGCCAGGTTCGGGTTGATCGTCAGTGCGTGGGCCGCTGCCGCCTTCGCTTTCGGCATCGCCTCGCGCGGCGGTTCCATGTTGAAGAACGATCCCTGATTGTAGGCATCGGCAAGGCCGGCGTACGCCAGCGCGTATCCCGGATCTGCCTCGATGGCGCGATTGAAGTAGACGATCGACGTGCGAATGCCTTCCGGGTTGCGCGTGTTCCAGTAGTAGAGGCCTTTCAGGTACAGCTGATACGCCTCCGGACTGTCGGTGTCGCGTCTAGTCAGCCGCTGCCGGTCCTCGCTGGTCAACCGCAACCGCAAAGCCTCGGAGATTTCGTTCGACAGCTCGTCCTGGAGCGCGAAGATGTCGTTGAGCCGCCGGACGAACTCATCGCCCCACAGCTGCGCACCGGTCGCCACATCCATGAGCTCGGTTCGCACGACCAGCGCGTTGTCTCGCTTCAGCAGGCGTCCGGAGAGAACGGCACGCACCCGGAGGTCCTGCCCGATCTTCTGCGGGTCCATCTCCGTGCCCTTGTAGCGAAACGCGGTGCTACGCGCCGCCACGTGCAGGGTCGGGAGGCGTGACAGCCTCGAGATCAGGCTTTCGGTCAGGCCGTCACTCAGATACTCGTTATCAGGATCCCCGCTGCCGTTCACAAACGGCAGCACCGCCACCGAGTCGATCGCACCCTCCGAGCGTAGAACACCACCGAGGTATGCGGCGGCGCCGATGATCGCGAACAGCACGAGGGCCGCCACCGTGATAGCCGGCCAGCGCCATCGCTGGGTCGCTCCCCGACCAGCGACGACCGCCGCCGACCCGGCACTGGCGGACCCGGCTGTCTCGTTTCAGGCGCTGGAGGTCGGCCCGCGAGCTCCGACGCGCTCTGGTATCGCAGCGCGCGGTCCTTCTCGAGCGCCTTGTTGATGACATCGTCGAGCCTGGCTGGCGAGTTCGGGTTGGCGCGTGCGACCGGACCGGCGCCCGGTTGAGGATCGCTTCATGGATCGTGCCCGGCGGTCTTGCCCGGAAAGGCTTGCCGGCCTGTCGTCATCTCGTAGAGCACGGCGCCCAGCGAGAAGAGATCGGTCCGCGAGTCGAGCGCTTCGCCGCGGACCTGTTCGGGCGACATGTACGCCAGCGTGCCCAGGATCGCCCCGGGGTGCGTCAGCTGCTCCTCGGTCGGTCGCCGTGCCAGGCCCCGGGCCGCTTACTGGTGCCTTGGCGAGCCCGAAGTCGAGCAGCTTCGCCTGGCCGCGTTCCGTCACGAAGATGTTGGCGGGCTTGATGTCGCGATGGACGATGCCTCTTGCATGAGCGGCCGCCAGTGCGTCCGCCAGCTCGATCCCCACGTCAATCACTTCGTCGACGGGTCGAGCGCTACCGTCGATGAGCTGATGCAGCGGGCGCGCCCTCGCAGGAGCTCCATCGCCATGAAGTGCCGGCCATCGTGCTCGCCGACGTCGTAGACCGTGCAGATGTTCGGGTGATTGAGGGCGGAGGCGGCCCGTGCCTCGCGCTGGAACCGTTCGATGGCGGCGGGGTGTCGCGACAGTTCCTCAGACAGGAACTTCAGCGCCACGACGCGGCCCAGCCGCACGTCTTCAGCCTGGTAGACCACGCCCATGCCACCGCTGCCCAGCCTTTCCTGGATGCGATAGTGGGAGATGGTCTGCCCGATCATGTTCAGGAGTCCTGAGGATAGTTCATCAGCCGAGTTTATGGGGAACGGCGCTGGCCGACTCGGCGATACGCCAGCACGCGCGAAGAAACAACGGTCGTGTCGACGCGGTATCGGGGTCGACCTGTGTCCCCGTGGGTAGTCGGAGAACTCGCCAGCAACGACGTAACCACGATTGAGATAGGAGTCGGGTGCTTGGAAGCGGCGGGTGTACAGCACGATTCTTGCCGCAGCCTCGCGCGCGAGTTTCCTCCTCGATCGCGCGGAGTGGACGGCTGCCGATGCCGGTGTGGCGCCTCGGTTGGTCCACCCAGAGGAACCGGACTTCACCGAAACGACCCCACGTGTGACCGCTGAGGCCAGCATAGATTCGACCGGCACAATCTCGGAGCAACATCACCACTAGGCGTGCGTCCCGCAAACCGGTGAACCTGGCCCACCACTTGCCTGGTCACATGGTCATCGTCAATGCCGCAATTTCGACCCTGCAAAGGATCAGATTGTCTTCATTCGTTGTTCCCATGACCGCCACCGGCGGACCGCACCCTGTCGTCATCCGTCCTCCCGGTGCCACGGACTCGTTTTACAGCCGCCGAAGCAACCGCGTGATGCTGCACATTCTGCCGGTCGAAGCGTTGGCACTGGGAGGCCAACACGCAGCTCACGCTCAAGGGGCTGGCCTTCCAACCGGGACTTCAGCTGTCGGTGGAAGATTGGTCCCAGCCTTCGCGGCCGAGCTACTATCTGTCTGTGAGCAGCGTCACCCAGGAGGAAATCCATTTCAGCCTGCCATCCGGCTCTCTCGGCGCGATCCGCGGTGTCCGTCGTGTGCGAGTACGCAATCCCGACGGCGGAAAAAACAGGATTTGCGACGGTCAGGTGGTCCGCATCAGCGATGCGGCTAACGCGGTCAATTGCATCGCCCATTGCGATTGTCGGACCCACCGCCAGCGGCGGCACTACGCGGAGATCACGAATCTTTTTGTCGAAAGCGCGCCGGATTCGCTGAGTCTCCTCTGGGCCCAAGCCGGAATTGTCTTTCAACTCTCGCAGCCCGTTAGGGAGATCAGTATCCCGATGACAAAAAAGTGTTTCTTGGGCCACAACTCATGAAATTCTGCCGCGCAGAAGGCACAGGATCTTGCCTTGTTCAACGATCACGGCGGCGTGCCTGGCGCGCTCCATATTTTCTTCGTCCGCGACCTTCAAGGTTCCACCGCCTATGCTTGGCAGGGGCAACTTCTGGTAATACTCGGGGATGATCCAGGCGCCGCCGTCCCGCACACCTTTCGTTGTTGGGTCGCACCTGGAGACGAGACAAACTCAATGTACCCCTTTTACGACCAAGAGGAAATCGTCGTCGGAACGCCCGTGCATCAGACCTTCGCCGCCGATTTGCCCCCGGCGAGGCGAGCACCCCGCCGCAGGCGGCCGATCGGGTGTGATGGGCAGGCGCGATTCAACGAAGCTTTTGCCGATGCGCTCGCGCACCGGGTCACACGACTAGGAGCCTATCGATGTGTGGGATTGTAGGGGTAGTGGGCCCAGGCGCGGGTCGTGGCCTCACGGGCGCGCTCGACGCGATTCGGCATCGCGGACCCGATTCTGAAGGCGTCGCCGAAGGGCCCGCCTGGGCGATGGGCATTCGCCGCCTGGCCATCATCGACGTGCAAGGCGGCAACCAGCCGCTGACCAATGAGGACGAGTCGATCTGGGTGGTCTGCAACGGCGAGATCTACAACCACGTCGCGCTACGAGAACGACTTCGTCAACAAGGTCACGTCTTCCGTACCGGTTCTGACGTCGAGGTCATCGTGCATCTCTACGAAGAATACGGCGAGCATTTCGTCGAACACCTGCACGGCATGTTCGGCATCTTCCTGGCGACGCCCGAGGGCTGTTTCGTGGCCCGTGACCGGCTCGGCATCAAGCCTCTGTATCAGATGCAGACCTCGCACGGCCTCGCTTTCGCGTCCGAGATTCGCGCGCTCCTGGCGCTGCCTGGAGCGGTCAAGGCCGAAACCGATGATGAGCGCCTGGCCGACTACTTCACGTTCCGGTATGTGCCGGAGCCCCAGACCGCCTTCATCGGTATCGAGCGCTTTCCGGCCGGCCAGATTACGCGGATCGATGGCAACGGTCTGAGGTCCCGGCGCTACTGGGAACTCCGGCGGCAGCCCGCGTTCACTGGCAGCTTCGACGACGCCGTCGAAGAATGCGAGACCAGGCTGAGCGCGGCCGTGAAGTCGCATCTCATGTCCGAGCGGCCGACCGGTGTCTTCTTGAGCGGCGGTCTCGATTCCTCCGTCTTGGCGGCGCTGGCTGTACGGCAGTCGGCCCATCCCATGCCGATGCTGACCGCCTCGTTTCCAGGGAGTGATCTCGACGAAGCCGACTACGCTCGTCAGGTTGCGGAGCACCTCGGTGCGGAGCATCACATTGTCTCGATTTCTTCGCCTGGTCTCGCCGAGCTGCAGCGGGCCGTGGACGTCGCGGAGGATCTGGTGTCGGATCCGGCCCTCATCCCGTTCGTCGAGGTGTCGCGCCGCGCCCGCGAGTCGTTGACGGTAGCGCTGGTGGGAGAAGGCAGCGACGAGACGAACGTCGGCTACCGCAGTTTCTTGCAGCTGCAGGCTTTGATACGCCGACGCCGGCTAGGCAAGCTCGTGCCGTTCGTGGGCACGAATACGCGCTGGGCGATGCGCCTGGGCCTGCCGAAACTCGATGAGTCGGCATTCCTGGCCCGCTTCACCAACTTGGCCTTCCCAATCGACGAGTATCCGCCGCTCCTGCCACGCCTGCGAACGCCGGTCGAGCGGACCGTTGACGAAATCAACCGCCTCGTTCACGACGAAGGGCAGACCACGATGGGCAGAACCGCTTGTTCAGGATGGCCGGGTGGATGAAGGACGACCTGCTGATCAAGGTGGATAAGGCCACGATGGCGGCGTCGATCGAAGCGCGAGTGCCGTTTCTGGATCACACCTACGTCGAATGGGCGCTGAGTATCCCCGACGACTTCGCGCTCAGGAACGGTGAGACCAAGGCCGTGCTGCGATCGCTCGCCAAGCGGCTGCTGCCGGAGCGCATCTCGGGACGCAAACAGCATGGGCTGGTGGTGCCGATGGATCGCCTGCTGCGGACCATGCCGATCGAAGACTTGCATTCGAGGTTGCTCGCGGGCGACGCGCTGTGGCGCAGAGTGTTCGAGGAGCGGCCCGTGCTCGGCCTGTTCGACGAGTTCGCGGCCGGCGGCATCAAACCGAGCTTCTTTCTTTACCAGCTGCTCAACGCGGAACTATGGCGCGACAGATGGCTCAGGCCGAACTCGTGACGCGCGCCGCGGCAGAGTCGGGCGCCAGTCAGTTGGGCCGCATGGATAGCGATCGGAAGCTGCGAGTTCTCTACTGCGAAAGCAATGTAGACGGAACGATCGGCGGCTCGTACTACAGCCTGCTCTACCTGGTGGCGGCCCTCGATCGGTCGCGCTACGAGCCGGTGGTGGTCTTCTACACCCCCCACACGCTCCTGGCGGCCTTTGACGCGGCCGGCGTGCCGACCATCGTATGGAAGACCACGAGACGGTTCACCTTCGGCGCGGCCGGACGAGCCCCGTTCGCCATGCTGGGCGGCCTCCTCGGACAGGCGCGGCGCCTCCTGAATGCGTGGAGCGCCTTTGCGTATCCGGCGTTGCAACGAGCCGCGTATCTGGCGTGGCATCGGATCGACATCATCCATCTCAACAACTCGATCACGCGAGGGCACGATTGGATGCTGGCCGCGCTGCTCATGCGGCGGATCTGCATCACGCACGAGCGTGGCATCAACGACAGCTATTCGGCCAGCGCTCGCTACTTCGGCCGGCGGCTGGACGCCGTGATCTGCATCTCGGACGCGGTGCGTCAGAGCTTGCGCCAACGTGGCGCAGATTTCGGCAATCTGTATACCATTCCCAATGGCCTCGATCCCGCGGCGATGCGCTTCGACCTCGAGCCAGCCGCGGTACGGACGACACTCGGCATCGCTGCCGACGCCATGGTTATTGTGATGGTCGGCAACCTGAAGCACTGGAAGGGACAGGAGACACTGGTCCGGGCCATGAGTGAGGTGGTACGCCGCCACCCGACGTGCCGGTGTGTGTTCGTGGGCGACACGGCCGCCGAAGACCGCGGCTACGCCGAGGACCTGAGCGCCCTGGTTGCGTCGCTCGGACTGGACCAGCACGTGATTTTCACCGGATTCCGCGCGGACGTGCCTAACGTCCTTCGCATCGCCGGCGTGGTCGTGCACGCCTCCGTGTCACCAGAGCCATTCGGACGGGTCGTGCTCGAGGCGATGGCGTGCCGCAAGCCGGTCGTCGGGTCTCGCGGCGGAGGGATCACAGAGATTGTCGACGACGGCGTGTCCGGCCTGATGTTCCCGCCCGGGGACGCCGCGGCGCTGGCCGGGGCGATCACGGAGCTGCTCGACGATCCGCGCCGAGCCGAAGCGATGGGCGAAGCGGGCTATCACCGCCTGGTCGCGAAATTCAGTCTGGCCCAGAACGTGACGCGCACCCAGTCGCTCTATGAAGAGATCGCGACGGCCCGCGGCATAGTCCCCGAGAACTCGATTGGACGGGGCGACTCGTGACGCATCCTGGGGTCGACACGTGCAAGACCTCAGCAGTCTCCTCGGCGCCGAGCCCGCCGAAGAAGCGCAGTTCCACGACCTGTGCCTTCCGCGGGGCCAGTCTCCGCCAGGGCGCTCATGGCTTCGTCGAGGGGACACGAAATCGTCGGAGCGGTCGGCGCTGATGAGAGCGGCCGCGTCGAGTGAGACACGCTCCTGGTCGACGCCACGTTTCACGTTCCGGCGACGCGCATGCGGCGCATCGCCTGAGCCGACACCGCCATGAGATGGGCGCGGTTCTGCCACTGCATACGCTTGTAGTCGACCAGCCGCAGGTGGCCTCGTTGACCAGGGCGGTCGTCTGCAGACTGTGGCCAGCGCGCTCAGGTCGCATGTAGGCGCGCGCCAGGCGTCGGAGCTCCTCGTACACGATCGGGGTGAGCTGGGCGAGGGTGTGCTGGTCCCCGTCGCTCCAGGCACGGAGAAGCGTGCTGACCTCTCCGCGGACCGCGTCACCGGCCCCCGCGCGCCGACGCACCATGCCGGCAGCCGGAGCATTCGCGTTCTCCATAGCTTCGCATGATAGATCTCGCGACGCGTCTGCGCCTTTAACAGGTAGAGCGTCGCCATCGCGACCCGAAAGGAGCCCGGGGTATGCTGACCATGGGAATCAAGGTATCTGCGACGGCCGGCATGATCGCCGCCTTTGCGACCGCGACGCAGGCGTCGCCAGCCCCCAACCAGAACGGGCTTGGCGCCGCCCTGACGGAGCTGGTAAGCCCGACACCGTATGCTCGAACGCTAGCCTTCGCGGCAGCTTCGGATTCACCGCTGGCGGTACGCTTCTCGCTCTTCCCGCCCCGTTTGCCGCCCGTTCCGAGATTGGGCGGACACCGACGCCTGTGACGAAGGCATCCACGACAAGGCGAAAGCCGGGCAACGAGGAGAAGAGTTGTTCGTGGGGCTGGCGCTCGAGGATCTGCGCCGCGCCGCTGACCTGTTCCGGCCTGTATATGACGCCACCGAGGGAGCCGATGGCTGGGTCTCGATGGAGCTATCGCCGTTGCTGGCCAATGACACGGCGCGCAGCATCGATGCGGCGGCCCGGATCTACCGGCAGGCCGACCGGCGCAACCTGTTCGTCAAGATTCCAGGGACGCCGGAAGGGGTTCCAGCGATCGAGGCATCGATCTTCGCTGGCGTACCCATCAACGTGACCCTGCCGTTTTCGCGCGAGCAGTGCGTCACCGTCGCCGAAGCCTATCTGCGTGGCATCGAACGCCGCCTCGCCGCCGGGCTCAATCCGCGGGTCGCGCCGGTCGCCTCGCTGTTCGTCGGCCGCTGGGACAACGCCGTGAATGACACGGTGCCGGCCAACCTGCGAAACCGGCTCGGCATCGCGATCGCGGCACGTGCCTATCGGGTTCATCGGGAGCTGCTGGCGTCTCAGCGCTGGCGTACGCTCGCGGCGGCAGGTGCCCTCAGCGTCTGCTCTGGGCCAGCACCGGGACGAAGGATCCCGAGGCATCGGACCCGATGTACGTCGAAGCGTTGGCCGCGCCGACACCATCAGCACCATTCCCGAAACGACACTACACGCCTTGGCGGAGCACGGCGAGCTCACCGGCGCGATGGCCGAGGATGGCGGCGACGCCGAGGAGTGGTCGCGCGCGTTACGCGAGCCGGCATCGATGTTGATGCGCTCGCGAAACAGCTGCAGCGCGACGGCGCAACGTCGTTCGTGTCGTGGCACGAGTTGTTGCAGCGCATCGACGACAAGAGTGCAGCGCTCGCGGACGCAGGACGGCGGAGTCGGTGACGGCAAAGATGCGCACCGCCGGCAGGCCTGTATTGGAGAAGACGCGCACCTCCATACAGCACGGTCAGCGTCTCATGGTGCAGGGCACGCCCAGAAGGCGGCCGAACCTGGCGGCGGCTGTGGTGGCGCTGACAGCTGCGGTGGTGGCGTCGTGGATACCGATGCGACGCGCCGCCACGGTTGACCCGATTCAGAGCCTGCGCCAGGCTTGACGGGTGCTGCATGAGACGCCAGCCGGTCTGTACTGCGAGGCGGGCGATTTCCACGTGGACCCATGGGGTCCGGTCCCGCGCGCGCTGATCACCCACGCGCACGGCGATCATGCGCGCGCTGGCAGCGCCTCGTACCTGTGCGCAGATCCCTGTGCGCCGCTGCTGGCCCGGCGTTTCGGCTCGAGCGCCACCGTGGAGTCCATCCCTTACGGCCAGCGCATCACGCTCGGCCAGGCCAGCGTCAGCTTTCATCCGGCCGGCCACGTCCTCGGGTCGGCTCAAATCAGGATCGAAGGCCCCGGCGGCGTATGGGTCATCTCGGGAGACTACAAGCGCGCGGCCGATCCCACCTGCGCGCCGTTCGAGGTGGTGCCGTGCGACACGTTCATCACCGAGAGCACGTTCGCGCTTCCCATCTACCGCTGGGATCCGACCGAACAGGTGATGTCCGAGTTGATGGAGTGGTGGGCCGGCAATCGCGACCGCGGGCTAACTTCGATCGCCTTCTGCTACACCATCGGCAAGGCGCAGCGGCTGCTCGCCGAGCTCGCCCGCGTCACCGACCAGCCGGTGCTGGTCCACGGCATGATGGTGCCGATGATCGACGTCTACCGTGACGCCGGCGTGCGCCTGCTGCCGACGCAAACGCTCGTCGAGAGAGCGCGTGGCACGTCGCTCGCGGGCGAGCTGGTTCTTGCCCCGCCGTCGGCGCGCGGCACCCCGTGGATGCGTCGGCTCGGCGACATTTCGGATGCCCTTGTCTCCGGCCTGATGCGCGTGCGCGGCGTACGGCGGCAGCGCGCCTACGACCGCGGCTTCGTCCTGTCGGATCATGCCGACTGGCCTTCCCTGCTCTCGACGATCGACGAGACGGGCGCGAGCCGCGTGCTCGCCACGCACGGCCATGCCGAGGCGCTGGCCCGTTACCTGCGGGAGCACGACGTTGAATCGGGCGTGATCCGGACGGCGTGGGAAGACGAGGGCGGCGCGGACGACTACGAATGACGCGCTTTGCCCGCCTGTTCGCGGCGATCGATGCCACCACGTCCACCAACGCCAAGGTCGAGGCGATGGCGCACTACTTCGCCTCGGCACCGCCGGCGGATGCAGCGTGGGCGGTGTTCTTCCTCACCGGGCGTCGGCTGAAGCGCCTCGTGCCAGGCAAGGCGCTCGGCGACTGGGCGATGGCCGCGACCGGCCTGAACGAATGGCTGCTGTCGGAGTGCTACGCGGTCGTCGGTGACGGCGCGGAAACCGCGGCACTCATCCTGGATCAGCTGCCATCCACCCCCGCAGACGAGCTGAGCCTGGCCCATTGGGTCGAAGATCGCATCCTTCCACTCCGCCAGGTCAGCGCCGAGCGTCAACAGCATTTGGTGATCGACTGGGTGCGTGCCCTCGGGCGATGGGAGCGGTTCACGCTGCTGAAGCTGCTGACCGGCGAACTGCGGGTGGGCGTCTCGCAGACGTTGGTGGTTCGCGCGCTGGCGCAGGCGGCGGCGCTTCCCGCGACGTCGGTGGCCGCTCGGCTGATGGGCGACTGGACGCCGACGGCCGACTGGTACGCCTCGTTGACGGCGCCAGGCGTGAGCGCGATCGACCTTTCTCGGCCGTATCCGTTCTGCCTCGCCTCTCCCATCGAGCACGAAGTGGCCGGTCCCGGCGACATGGCCAGGGTTCTAGGCGATCGCGAGCGTTGGCAGGTGGAATGGAAATGGGACGGTATCCGCGCGCAGCTGGTCCAGCGCGGCGGACACATGCACTTGTGGTCACGCGGCGAGGAGCTGATCACCGATCGCTTCCCCGAGGTCAGCGAGGCGGCTGCCGCCTTGCCCGACGGCACCGTGCTCGACGGCGAAGTGCTCGCCTATCGGGGCGAACGGCCAATGCCGTTCTCGGCCCTCCAGCAGCGCATCGGCCGGCAGCGACAGGTGTCGCGGAAGGCGCGCGACATCCCGGTCGTCTTCATGACCTACGACATCCTCGAGCACGACGCCCTCGACATCCGTCACCTGCCCCTGGCGAACCGTCGCGAGCTGCTGGTGGCGGCAATCGCCGGCGCGCACGCGCAGCGTGGGCCGGCATCAGTCTCGAGGCCGCGTGCCGATGCCCTGCTGCCCTTCGACGATGACGAAGACGATGGGGACGGCGCGAAGGCGGCGCCGACGCTGCAGATCTCGCCGCTCATCGACGCGGCGAGCTGGGACGAGCTCGCCCGCCTGCGCGAAGACTCGCGCGCCCGCGGTGTCGAGGGGCTGATGATCAAGCGGCTCGATTCGCCGTATGGCGTTGGCCGCAAGCGTGGTGACTGGTGGAAATGGAAGATCGATCCGCACACCATCGACGCGGTGCTGATCTATGCGCAGCCAGGCTCGGGCAAGCGCGCCAGCCTGCTCACCGACTACACCTTCGGCGTGTGGGACAACGGCGAGCTGGTGCCCGTCGCCAAGGCCTACTCGGGCCTCACCAACGACGAGATTGCCGAGATGGATCGCTGGATCCGCCGGCACACGGTCGAGCGATTCGGGCCGGTGCGCCACGTCGAGCCGATCCACGTCATCGAACTCGGCTTCGAGGCCATCGCAAAATCCGCGCGCCATCGATCGGGCATCGCGGTGCGGTTCCCGCGCATGTTGAGGTGGCGGAAGGACAAGCCGGCTGCTGAGGCGGACACGATCGAGACACTCCGGGAGCTGCTTCAGTCGTAGCCACCTCATCGCTGCCGGCGCGAGAATCAACCTCAGCGTTACTCCAACCGGCCCAAGACCCAAGACTCAAGACCCAAGACTTTCTCTGCTGTTGTGGCGTGGGTTTTCATCCACTATTCTGTGTGCGCCCTTGGGCACACCCCCCACCTCAGCTCACCCCTCGCAACCCAAATCCTGGAGACATGATGGCGACTGATCGCAAAGCAACCGCGGATCTTCTGCAGCGGGACCCCGCGAGTCTTCTCGCGGAGTGGTGGGCCGAACTGCAGGCCACGGGTGCTGACAGCCGCATCAGTGAGGCCGAAGCGAAGTCCCAGGCCGATGAGTTCCTCACGCTGATGGGACGCAGCCTTTCGTCAAACGTCGATCCGGCGTCCATGGAATGGCAGCCGGTGCGGGAGTTCCTTGATTCCCTGTCACGCGCTCGCGCCATTCAGGGCTTCTCGGCGCAAGAGACCGCGACGTTCGTCCTGTCACTCAAGAAGCCGCTGTTCAAGCGGGTCCAGGCGGCGCACACGGACGACGCGGCGGCCGCGATGGCGAACACCTGGACCGTCAGCGAGCTGGTGGACAAGCTGGGGCTGCACACCATCAAGACGTTCCAGACGTCGCGGGAAGACATCATCGCCCGCCAGCAGGAAGAACTGCTGGAGCTGTCCACCCCGGTCGTCAAGCTGTGGGACGGCGTGATCGCGCTGCCGATGATCGGCACGCTCGACAGCGCCCGCACGCAGGTCGTGATGGAATCGCTGCTGCAGCGCATCGTCGAGACCGGCGCCGAGGTGGCGATCATCGACATCACCGGTGTGCCGACCGTCGATACCCTGGTCGCCCAGCACCTGCTGAAGACGGTGACGGCGATCCGGCTGATGGGCGCGGATTGCATCATCAGCGGCATCCGTCCGCAGATCGCGCAGACGATCGTGCATCTCGGCATCGATCTGCAGGGCGTGACGACCAAGGCCAACCTGGCCGACGCGCTGGCGCTGGCGCTCAAGCGCGCCGGGCTGACCGTCACCAAAGCCAAGCCGGCGGCGCCTCAAGGAACGTGATGGAACGCATTCCGATCCTCCGCATGGGCGATTTCCTCCTGGTCACCATCCAGGTGGACATGCACGATCAGCTGGCGCTGACGCTGCAGGACGATCTCACCGCCCACATCGCCCGCACCGGCGCCAAGGGCGTGCTGATCGACATCTCGTCGCTGGAGATGGTGGATTCCTTCATCGGCCGGATGATCGCCAACATCTCCGCCATGTCGCGCATTCTCGATGCGCAGACGGTGCTGGTGGGCATGCGCCCGGCCGTGGCGATCACTCTCGTCGAACTCGGCCTCAGCCTGCCGGGCGTCGATACGGCGCTCGATGTCGAGCGCGGCATGGCCCGCCTGCGTTCGCGGCTGGCTGAGGACGCCTTCGATGGCCAACACGAACACTGACGAACTTCCGCTCCGGACGGAGCAGGAAGTCGTCCTCGCCAGACAGGGCGTGCGCCGCCTGGCGCAGGGGCTGGGCTTCGGCATCGTCGATCAGACCAAGCTGGTGACGGCGGCCAGCGAACTGGGCCGGAACGCGCTGATTTACGGCAAGGGCGGGGTCATGCGCTGGGAAGTGGTCACGGACGGCCGCCGCCAGGGCCTCCGCCTGCACTTCATCGATCGCGGCCCCGGCATCCCCGACCTGCACCAGGCGATGACCGATGGATGGACGTCCGGCACCGGTATGGGACTGGGACTGTCCGGAGCCAAGCGGCTCGTGAACGACTTCGAGATCGAGACCGGGCCCGAGATCGGCACCCGAGTCACCATCACGCGCTGGAAGTAGCCGCCACATGATTCGACCGCTCAGCATTCCCGTATCCGATGTCAGCCAGGTGGGGCAGGTCCGCCGCGCCGCCACGCGGATGGCCGACGAGGCCGGGCTACCCGAGGTCAAGCGCGGCGAAGTCGCCATCGTCGCCACTGAACTGGCGACGAACCTGGCACGTTACGGGCGCGATGGCCGCGTGATCCTGCAACTGTCCACCGAATCCGGCTCGGGTCTCGAAGTGATGACCATCGACGCCGGTCCTGGGATGGCCGACGTCCAGAAGTGCCTGCAGGATGGGTTCTCCACCGGTGGGACGCCGGGCAACGGCCTCGGCGCGGTCCGACGACTGGCAGCCGAGTTCGATCTCTACTCGCTGCCGGGCAAGGGAACGGTGGTCTTCGCGCGGGTGGCGGCCGCTGCTCCGAGCGGCACTCCGGCCGCCTTTCGATGGGCTGCGATCAGCACGCCGGCCCCGCACGAAGAATTATGCGGTGATGCATGGCGGGTGGCGGTCAGGGATCGTGAGATCACGGTCATGGTCGTGGACGGTCTGGGCCACGGGCCGGAGGCGGCCAAGGCCGCGGACCTGGCGGCTCGGCTGTTCGAGCAGCAGCGGTTCGACGGCCCGGCCGCGTTCTGCGAGGATGCCCACCGGGCCCTCTCCGGCAGCCGCGGTGCCGCGATCGCCGCGGCGCAGGTCTCTCCCGCAGCCGTGGTTCGCTACGCCGGCGTCGGCAACATCTCCGCCTACGTGGTGAGTCCCGAGACCAGCCGCGGCATGATGAGCCAGAACGGCACCGCGGGTCTGCAGATGCGAAAGGTGCTGCAGTTCGACTATCCCTGGCCCGAGCGTGCCCTGCTGGTGATGCACTCCGACGGTCTTTCGAACCGCTGGGCACTCGACGACTACCACGGTTTGATCACGCGGCACCCCGCCGTCGTCGCCGGGGTGCTGCACCGGGACTTTCTGCGTGGCCGTGACGACGCGACCATCGTGGTGATGCGGGCGGCATGAGGGAGGCATCTGCAATGAACGAAACGCAGCTGGCAGCCGAACGGGATCGCTACGCCGACCAGTGCCGCGCCTACGAGGAACAGATCGCGGCTCTCACCGACGAGCTCGCCGAAACCAACCACGGCGTCGTCGCGCTCTATGCCGAGCTCGACGACAACGCCGCGCGGCTGCGTGACATCACCGAGCTGAAGAGCCGATTTCTCTCCTACATGAGCCACGAGTTCCGCACGCCACTCGGCTCCATCCGCAGCATCATCCGGATCATGCTCGACCGGCTCGACGGGCCGCTCACCGACGAGCAAGAACGGCAGGTCAGGTTCATCCAGACCTCGGTCGCCGAGCTGACCGAGATGGTGGACGACCTGCTCGACCTGGCCAAGGTCGAAGCCGGCCGGGTCACCATTTCCCCCGCGTGGTTCGAGATGGTGGACCTGTTCTCCGCGCTGCGCGGGATGTTCAAGCCGATTGCCTCCTCGACCACGGTGCCGCTGCTCTTCGAAGAGCCGACCGGCGTGCCGCCGATCTACACGGACGACAAGAAGCTGTCGCAGATTCTCCGCAACTTCATCTCGAACGCGCTCAAGTTCACGGAGAACGGAGAAGTCCGCGTCACCGCTCGGCTGGAGGACAACGGGTTTGTGACCTTCGCGGTCACCGACACCGGCATCGGCATCGCGGCCGAACACCTCAGCGCAATTTTCCAGGACTTCGTGCAGGTGAACGCGCCGATCCAGAAACGGCTGCGCGGCACGGGCCTGGGCTTGTCCCTCAGCCGCAAGCTGGCGATCGTGTTGGGCGGCGACGTGGCCGTCACCAGCGTCCTTGGTGAGGGCTCGACCTTCTCGGTGACGATTCCAACCGAGTTCAATGGGAGCCTCCCGCACGGCTCGACCACGGCGGCCCCGGCCCGATCCGCGCCACGAGTGCCCAATGGCGGATAGTCTTCCGCACAGCGTCCTGGTCGTGGACGACAACGGGCCGAAGCGCTACTCGACCAGCCGGGTCCTGCGCTCGGCGGGCTTCATCGTGCTCGAGGCGACGACCGGACGCGAGGCGCTCGAACGCGCGTCGGAGAGCCCGGATTCTGATCGTCCTCGACGTCAACCTCCCGGACATGGATGGTTTCGAGGTCTGCCGCCGGCTTCGCGCCGAGCCGCGCACCTCGCGCACGCCCATCGTTCATCTCTCCGCCACATTCGTTGACGACGTCGACAAGGTGCAGGGGTTGGAGTCTGGCGCCGACGGCTACATCACGCAGCCGGTCGAACCGCCGGTGCTGATTGCGACGGTCCGGGCCTTCCTGCGCGCGCGCACCGCGGAAGAGGCCTTGCGCGAGAGCGAAGCCAAGTTCAAGGCGGTGTTCGAACAGGCGTTGAACGGCATCGCGCTGGTGAGCGAGGACCTCCGCTACATCGACGTCAATCCGGCGGTTTGCCGGACGCTGGGACGAGTGCGCGAAGATCTGATCGGCCAGCCGATCGCGTCGTTCGTGGCCGAGGGTACCGTGCCTCGGATTGCCGAAATCCGCGACGCGCTGGATGCGGCCGGCAGTTGGCGCGGTGTGATGCCGGTGATCCGGAGTGATGGCGGAGAGATCCAGCTGGAGTGGAGCGTGTCCGTGCACTCGCTGCCGCACACGCGGCTCGCCATCACTACCGACATCTCGCGGCAGAAAGCGGTCGAGGCCGATCGCGAGCGGCTGCTGACCAGCGAGCGTGCGGCCCGGGCCGACGCGGAGCGCGCCAATCGCCTCAAGGACGACTTCCTCGCCGCGCTGTCACACGAGATCAGGACGCCGCTGAACGCCATCGTCGGGTGGTCGCATGTCCTGAGGGGAACCCTGGTGGGCGCGGGCGCGCCCGTCACCGGAGGGATTGAGGCCATCGAGCGCAATGCGCGGGTCCTCACCCAGCTCATCGCCGACCTGCTCGATGTCTCCCGCATCGCGGCGGGCAAGCTGGCAATGGACCTCGAGTGGTTCGATCCGAACGGCGCCGCCGAAGCCGCCGTCGCCGCGCTGATGCCACCGGCGCAGGCTCGTGGTGTCCAGATCGAACTCTCGCTCGATCCTGGTGTCGGCGACGTGTTCTGGGATCAGGCGCGCTTCCAGCAGGTGATCTGGAACCTGGTGGACAACGCGGTGAAGTTCTCCCGGCCCGGAGGCGTGGTCCAGGTGCGGCGTATCGGGATCGGACCACGAGACCGTGTTGATGGTGCGCGACGAAGGCCAGGGCATCGCCAGCGAATTCCTGCCGCATGTCTTCGAGCGTTTCCGCCAGGAGGATCCCAGCACCACCCGCAGGCACCGCGGCCTCGGCCTGGGCCTGGCGATTGTCAAACAGCTGGTCGAGGCGCACGACGGAACGGTCGCCGTGGACAGCGAGGGCGCCGGCCACGGCGCCACGTTCACGGTCCGACTGCCGCGGGTCAGCGCCCCACTCGGGTCGAGGCCCGATGCCGACCGGCATCACACACGCCGCCTGAGCGGGGTGCGAGTCCTCGTCGTCGAAGACGATTACGATGCGCGCATTCTCGTCAGCCGCATCCTGCGCGAGGCCGCGGCCGAGGTGCACGACCTGTCGGATGTCTCCTCGGCGTTGAACGAGCTCGACTCGTTCCACCCGGACCTCATCGTCAGCGACATCGGCATGCCCCGCGAGGACGGCTACGACTTCATCCGGGCGATCCGCGAGCGTGGCTATGGGCCCGCGGCGCTGCCCGCCATCGCGCTCACCGCGTTTGCGCGGGCGGAAGACAAGGACCGGGCATTGAAAGCCGGCTACCAGGTGCACCTCACCAAGCCTGTCAACACCCAGCGCCTGATCGAAGTCGCAGCCCGGCTGGTGAACGAGGCTCGTGGTGACAGGAACGGTCAAGCCGCTCAGCCGTGACGAACTGACCGCCAGCCTGCGCCGGCTCGGCAGTGGCAGACGGCGACGTGGTGATGGTGCACGCGTCGCTGCGCGCGGTGGGACCCGTCGAGGACGGCGCCGCCGGCGTCGTGCGGGCGCTCGATGCAGCGGTCGGGCCGACAGGGACAGTGATGATGACGCTCGGCGCCCGCGAGGGCGGCGAGCCATTCGATTGCCACCTCACGCCGGCCGATCCCGACGTCGGGGTGCTGGCCGAAATCTTCCGCCAGACGCCGGGCACGGTCGTATCGGATCATCCCGAAGGACGCTTTGGCGCACGCGGCCGATTGGCCGAAGCGTTAACGTCCGACGTGCCGTGGGACGACTACTACGGGCCGGGCTCGCCGCTCGAGCGGCTGGTCGAGGCGCACGGCCGGGTGCTGCGACTCGGCGCCGACCGCAACACGGTCACGTTGATCCATTTCGCGGAATACCTGGCCGATGTCCCGCACAAGCGGCGGGTGGTGCGGCAACCCCGCGTCCGCGGCGCGACTGGCCCGAAGATCCGGGCCGTCCACTGCCTCGACGACAGTGACGGCATCGTGGACTATCCGGGCGAAGACTACTTCGCGCAGATCCTCGACGCGTTCCTGGCAGCGACGGCCAGCCCGCAGGGGCAGGTCGGACAGGCGCGTGCCGAGCTGCTCGATGCCGCCGCGCTGGTGAGCTTCGCCGCCCGCTGGATGACGGATCGCTTCCGCCCCGTGCGCGAGTGACCCTTCCGTTCCTACCGGTGCGAAGCACCGGCCTACCGAGGCGCGAGCGCCGAGGCCCCGTGATCCTACCGGCGCGAAGCGCCGGCCCCTTTCGCAGGCAGATCGTGCCAGAGATCGCCGACCGCCGCGATGCGATCGGCCATCGTGCGCAGGGTGAACGTCTGCGGCCGCACGGTGTCGTTTTCCACTTCGTCCCACGTGCACGGCGCCGACACCGGCGCCCCTGGTTTCGGCCGCACGGTGTAGGCGGCGGCGAACGTCGCCCCAGGTCGGTTGCGTGCCGTGTCGATGAAGATCCGTTCGCCGCGATCGGCCTTGGCGAATTCCTGCGTCAGCGTCCTGGGGTGCTGCTCGACCAGGATCCCGGCCACCCGATTGGCCAGCGTGGACGAATCCTCGAACGTGGCTCGCGCCGGCATCGGCACCACCACGTGAAAGCCCTTCGACCCCGATGTCTTCACCCAGCTGGCATGGCCGAGCTCTTCGAGCACCACTTTCATGGCCAGCATCGCCTCGCGCAGCACTTCGGGCTCGTCGCGCGAGGGATCGAGGTCGAGGACGCAGACGTCCGGCCGATCGAGGCGCGGCGTGCGTGACGACCAGACATGCAGAGTGACCGCGTTCTGGTTGGCCAGCCACTGCAGCGAGCGCCGGTCGTTGGCCAGCGGATAGTGAACGGTGCCGCCCTTCTTGGGCGCCTCGATCCGCTTCAGCCACTCGGGAAACCCCTTGCTGACGTCCTTCTGGATGAAGCCCTTCTCGCCGATGCCGTTGGGGAAGCGCTCCATCGTGATCGGGCCGGCGGCGGAGGTGAGGCAGCATCACCGGTGCGACCGCGTCGTAGTACGCGGCAAGCTCTCCCTTGGTGATGCCATCGTCGGGAAACAGGACCTTCTCCGCATGCGTGATCGCCGACGCCGTCACGGCCGCTCCCTCGTCACCTGAGCCGCGGACTTGTCGATGCGGACGCCGAGCAAACGCGGATGACGCAGCTTGCCGTGCACCGTCCACTCGGTGAACGCCACCTGCACCACCACCTCCGGCACCACCCAGTTCACGCGCAGGCGCGGCAGGCCGGTCCCCTTCGTGAACGGCGCGGTGGGCAGCCGCCGCGGTTCGAGGCGGGCCCGCAGCTCGTGAAGCAGCGCCGTGTCGAAGCCGGTGCCGACCTTGCCGGCGAAGACGAAGTCCCCGCCTTCGAAGTAGCCGACGAGCAGGGCGCCAAGGCCGACGCGGCTGCCCTGCGGATCGGTGTACCCGCCGATCACCAACTCCTGCGTAGCCTCGCACTTCATCTTCAGCCACTGCTTCGAACGGCGGTGCTCGTACGGCGAGTCGAGGCGCTTGGCGATGACGCCTTCCCACCCTTCCTCGCAGGCGCGCTCCCACGGCGTGGAACCGGCCAGCGGTTTCACCCGCTCGACAGGCAACCGGAACGGGATGCTCCGCAGCAAGGCTCGCCGCTCCGTCAGGGGCTTGGCGGTGACGTCCTCTCCGTTCAGCCACAGCACATCGAACACGTAATAGTCGGCTCTGCCCTGCTTGCCCCAGGCGCCGGTCGCCTCGCCGTCGAGAATGGCCTGCTGGATTGGCAGCGCGGCGATGGCCTCGGCCACATGGGGATAGTCCTTGGTGAGCGAGAGACGGTTTCTCGACATTAGGCGCACCTCGTCACCGCTCTTGAAGGCGAGCATGCGAATGCCGTCGAGTTTGCGCTCGAAGGTCCATGCCGGATCGGAGAACCGTTTGTCCGTGAGGGTGGCGGCCATGGGCTCGAGCCAGTTGGGTATGCGCATGCGGACGCCTCGGGTGCAAGCGGTGCGCCAGCGGCCGCCTGATGCCGGCGCAACCTCGGTGATTATCGCTCGACTGTCAGCGACGACAGTCCTATGCTCGAGTTAGGAGGCATCGCATGACCCGCTTTCCTGTCTGGCTCTTCTCCCTGGCCGTCGTCCTCACGGTCAGCCTCCAGACCACCGCCGCGCAACCGAGCCTGGACGCGACTTTGTACGTGGCGATGGCGAACGAGTTCCTGGAAATCAATGTGCGCGAGCGCGCAATCACCGGCCGATGGCCCCTTCCGGCGGGCGGTGAGACCTATGCCACGCCGGACGGCCAGTTCCTGGTCGGGCGCAGACTGCAACCCCTGCCCGCTGGCCTTATCGCCTGGCATCGCCTCAGCCGCACCCTGCTGCCGGCACTTGCGATCATCGCCTCCCCGAGCTGGCCGCACGTGCTCGGGCAACCGTCACGCCTGGAGGCCTACGAGATCGACCAGGCCCGCAACGTCATCGCCGTCACACCGTCCGGCGTGCGGCGACTGACAGTGCCACCGCCGTGCATCCCGAGCGCGATTCGCGCGCTCAGCGCGGATGGACGCCGGCTGGCGATTGGCTGCGCCTTCTCTTTGGAGGCGAACATTGTCATCTACGATTTCGATCAACAGCGGGTGGTCCGGCAGTTGGCGCAGGGCTCGGGCTTTCCGGTGGCGTTCAGTGCCGACGGCAGCGCGCTGTTCATCATCGAAGGCAACGCGGTCCTGCGCAAGGTCTCGGTCGAGACGGGCGACGTGCTCGCGGAGCGTCGACTGCTGCACGGCGGCTGGGTCTACGTCGATACGTATTCGTCGCGCGTGGTCGTCGCCGGCGATCAGCGCGTGACCATGCCGGAGGACGGAACCGTGGTGCTCGATGCGGACACCCTTGATCTGATTACGACGGCCGTGCCCGAGCTGGGAACGATCTGGGCGTTCGATCCCGACCGCCCCCTCGCCTACACCGTGAGAAGCACGTTTGCCCCGTCGGGCGGCTATCGCTCGCGCCTTCTGGCGGTGGACACCAACTCGATGACGGCCTTCGATGTCGCCGAACTCCCGCCGCTGTTGGCCCAGTTCATCACGCTGGTACCGAGGCCATCGCCGCCGACGAACGTCACGGCGGCCGTCTCCGGCCGTACCGTCCGGCTTTCCTGGACCCCGGGAGCGCGCGGAATCCCCTCCCGGTACGTCGTGAGCGTGGGCTCCGCCCCCGGCCTCGCTGATCTCACAGTCTTCGATGTCGGACCGCGCACCAGCGTGCTCGTCGCTCCCGTCCCGGCGGGCCGCTACTTCGTCCGGGTGCAGGCGGGCAATGCCGACGGCCTGGGTGCGGCCTCGAGCAGTGCGACGGTGATTGTTCCGTGAGAGCTCCGGGGCCGCTGCGCGGTCGGGAGGAGACGATGCTACCGCCTCAATCGCGGAGCAGCACGCTCAGCAGCGAGTTGTTCACCTTGAGCGCGCCGTTGTAGTCGATGAACCCCAGTTTGCGGAACTTGGTCATGAAGAAGTTGACCCGCGATCGTGTGGTCCCGACCATCTCGGCCAGCAACTCCTGCGAGACCCTGGGTAGCGCCCGATGGGAGGCTTCCGGCTCACCGTAGCGCGCCAGCAGCAGCAGCGTGCGCGCCAGTCGCTTCTCGGTCGAGTTGAACAGCTGATCGATCAGGTCCTCCTCGATCCGGATGTTCCGAGTCAGCATGTGCTTCAGGAACCGCTCGGCGAATGCGGGAGCCGTGCGGAGTTGCTGCGTCATCTCCGGCTGTGTCACAGCCAGCACCGTAGTCGGCTCCACTGCCGTCGCCGTCGCCATCCGCAACGTCTGCCCGGCCATGCACCCCTCACCGAAGAAGTGGCCCTCGTCCAGCATCGCGACCACCGCTTCCTTGCCGCTGTGCGAGACGACCGAGAGGCGAACGCTGCCTGACTCGACGTACATGATGGTGGTGGCGGGGTCGCCCTGTGAGAAGACCCCGGATCCCGCAGGGTAGTGGGTGCGCTGCGTCTCCACGCCGGTCCAGTCCACGGTGAGCGGCTTGCCGCCGAACCGGCGGGCGTTCGCGCACCTGACTCTCCGCGCCTGCTTCGGCGCGTTTGGCCTTGATCTTCCGTGTGCGAGAGGGAGGCGGACCGGTCAATGGATGTGCGCCTCGTGCAGACCCAGCACCCTGGGCAATTCGAGCGTGAAGACACAGCCGTGGTCCGGCAGATTGCTCGCGGAGATGCGACCGTCGTTGACCTCGGCGCCCCAGCGGCAGAACGCCAGGCCAAGGCCGAGGCCGGTGCGATCGGCGCTGCGCTGCTCGAACGGCCGGAAGAGGTCGTCAAGGTTGCCGTCAGGGAGGCCGCCACACTCGTCGCCCACCGAAATCCGGACGCGGTCCCGGCTGTGGGTGACCGTGAGGGCCACGCTCGATTGCGGTCGCGTGAACTTGAAGGCGTTCTGCAGCAGGTTCACCACGACGGCGGAGACGATCTGGCGGTCGGCGTGCATCGACAGCCCGGCCGCGCCCGATTCCACGGTGAGCTGAAGGCCACGCGCAGCTCGCCTCCATCGCCGCTGAAGGGGACAACTCGTCGATCAGGTCGGCGACGACGAAGTCGACGCGATCCTGGATATTGTGGCGAAAGCGAGTTTCGGCGACCGATCGATCGATGAGGTCGGTCAGACCCGAGAGGCTGCGCTTGAGCACCGCACCGGTGCTGCCACCGGCGCCGACGTTACCAGATCGGAGCACTTCGAACGCCATGCTCGCCGTGTGCACCAGGTTGCGGACCTCGTGCGCCAGGAACCCAAAGCGTTGATCCTCCTGAGCGGCGACCATGTCGCGCATTGCCCGGTGTCGTTCACGTCCGTATTCGGTGACAGCACTGGCCATGGCGTCGTCGAGGCAGCGATTGAGCGTGCGGAAGTCGTCCACACTGATCGGTGCGTCCTGTTCCATCGCGAGGTCGGCGATCGACTGGCACACATCGCCGTAGTCGTGCACGACCTGTGAGACGGTGAATCCCTGCAGCCGCAGCTGACGGCCGTGACTGGCCGCACTGAGGTCCATCTCCGAGGTGGATCCCTGAGGATCCTTGAGCATCTCGACGAGTTGGTCCAGGAACCTCGGGATCCCGTAAGTGAGCTCGGCGGGAGTCGGCGGCGGCGCCGGCCTCGCCGCAACTTTGACGCGACACCGCTGGATGATCTCCTCGCGGTTCTGGGCGACGAATTCGTGAAGCATGAGCTGGGTCCGAGGCGCCGAAAGGTGGGGACCTCGGCTACCCTCACACTCTAGCCGGAATCACACGGTCGAGCTGTCGCTTTCTGGACAGACAGCTACCACCTCCCGGGCCATGCACGTTGCGGCCAGGCCCCTTCGGCTGGGTCGAAGGGGCCCGGCAGGCTCTCGTTCGCCGGCGGTCACCGGCGCGGTGGGCCAATGGCTAGCCCTGCGCCAGGGACATCGGGCCCAGCTCGAGCGGCGCGGCGCTGGCCGAAGCGGCCAGCGCCCGGCGGCGCTCGAGTTCCAGCTCCAGCAGCTCGGTCTGCAGGCACTCGCGGCGGGCCCCCAGACGCATCCGCTCCAGCCGAATCATCTCCTCGGCTTCACGCATCGGCTCGCACGACGAGCAGTGCGCGAGCTCGGCTTCGTAGAGCGTGCCATCGGTCGGCAGCGTGATCTGGCGCGCGTCCTCACGGCGATCGCCGGGCTTCGGCAACTGCCTGCGGATCTGCTCCAGCAGTTTACGGATGCCGTCGGACAGGCCTTCGGTGTCGTCGAACGATCGCCACGCTCCGTCGCCCAGGCGCCATTCGATGGACGCCACGCGCGTGTGGACGGCGTAGACCTCGTTCACCCGCCGCACGTAGTAAGTCACGGCGTAGCAGTGGTTGTCGTTCTGAAGGGTGCGTTCGGTGGTGGTCTGGTGCTCGTTCTCCTCGAACCGGCTGATCACGAGCGACCGCTCGGCCTCGATGGCCTGCGAGGCGGTGACCGCAACCTGCGTGAACTGCTCGGCTACCGTTGTCGTCGACGAGCCAGAGGCGACGGTGGTCTGCGTGTCTACGCCACTCTCGCCCTTCACCTGCGGCGCGCCGAAGAACCCGGCCAGGCCGCCGCCCGCGGAGACCGAGGTATCGGAGTGCGACCGAATGTCCACCAACGCATCGGCGTAAGCGGATGACGAATTCGAGCGGCGGCTCTGCGACAGCGCGCTCATCGTCTGGCGGAACGAGGTGTGCACCGAGACGCGCTCGGTGGACGACTTCACCCGGCGATAGCGATCGAACTCGAAGATGCGGACCTTCTCACCCGGCAGCAGCGTCACCGAGTAGAGCAGCGGCCCCTGCTGGCGTCCGAGCAGCGACAGGCAGTGCTCGTAGATCACCCGCACCTGCAGGCGGCGGTCCTGGAGGTTCGGCAGGTCGAACGCGCGAGCCTCGTAGAACATCAGGCAGCGGTCGAACGCCAGCCACGGTGGCGCGGCCGGCGCGCGGCACGCCGGTGGCGTCTTTTCCACGCAGTCTCCGCCACAGCCCGAGCATTCCTCGTGGGTGTCTTCCCCGAGGGCGCAGGCCGCGAGCAAGGCCCGCTCGGCGTTGACGCGACCGTAGCCGACTTCGGCGTTCCAGGTGCCGCTTGGCTTGGTGCCGACGTTCGCGTAAGCGTAGAGCGCCGGCGAAATCTTGTCGCAGGTGCTTTCAATCAAGCGGCGCGCATCGACGTTCGTCAGCGAGGGACGGCTGCTGAACATCAACGCGGCAATCCCGGATACCAGCGGCGTGGCCGACGAGGTGCCGTTGAAGTGATCGTAGTAGTCGCCGGCGGCATAGCCGGACGCGCCGAGGCGATCCGTGGTCGGCATCTCGAGGCAGGGAGCCACGACATCCACGTCCGGGCCCCAGCTGGCGCCCCACCAGTTCTCGCTGGAGGTGTCGCCGACCCGCTTGCGCTCGTCGCTGCGATTGCTGCCGCCGACGCAGAGCGTGCGGGCATCGCTGCCAGGAAAACGCGCCTGCGCCTGGTTCTCGTTGCCGGAGGCCGCGACCAGCAGCAGGCCCTTGCCGTAGGCGTACTGCAGCGCGTCCTGGATCAGCGAGAAGTCCCACGTGTTCCACGAGGCGTAGACGCCAAAGCTCATGCTGACGACGCGCGCGCCATTGTCGGCGGCAAAGTACAGCCCCTCGGCGACGTCCACGTCCGCCCACGTGGCGGTGGCAATCGCCATGATGCGCACGCCGCCCGCGGCTCCGGCCACGCCCTGGCCGTTGTCGAGGCTCGCGCCGATGATGCCCGCACAGGCGGTGCCGTGATTGCCGGTCGGGCTGCCATCGGGCGTGTCGGTCGACGCGTTCCACGATTGGGGGTGCAGGTTGAGGTCGGCGTGATTCAACTGCACGCCCTCGTCGATCACCGCGACGGTGATCGCCGCCGAACCGCGGGCGATCTCCCAGGCGCGCGGCACGTTGGTCCGCTGCAGGCCCCACTGCAAGCCGAACATGGGATCGTTGGGCGTGAACTCGGTGGACGGCGGTCGGCACGCTACCGCGGCGCCGCCTTCGTGGGATCGGCCGGAGCCGGAGCCGGAGCCGCAGCCACAACCGCCACAGGCCGGTGACAGGAACGGGATGGTCTCGTACTTGATGTCGCCCTCTTCGAGCGCGGCCGTGCCGCGCGCACCCGCGGCGATCGCCGCGGACGCGGCTTCGATAGCCGTACGGCCCTCGGCGACGCTTGGCTTCTCGACCTCGAGCGCCACGTAGCCGCGCAGCCGTGTCGCGCGCGCGGAATCCACGGACGCCGCCACGCCCAGCGCGGACAGACCGCCGGCGCGAAGGAGGGCCGCCTCCTTCACGTAGAGGCGGGCCGGGTTGACGGTGAAGACGGTCGATGCGTCCTGCGCGGCGCGATAGCCGGGCGACACCCACTCCACCAGCTCGCTGTTCTCGAGCGTGGCGATGGCCTCGGCAGACACGCTGCTGCCCTTCGCGCCCTGCACCCACGACAGGCCATCCGTCTGATTCACCTGAGGCAGCGGGGGCAGCGCTTTCTCGTCCAGGCCGGCCAGCTCGACGCCAGCGGCGCGAAGCAGCTTGGCCTGATCATCCGCCGACACACCGCTTTTCCATCGCACCGCCAGGTACCGATCGACCCGAGTACTCACGCCGGCGGACGGATGAACGAAAGACTTCATAAGTGACCTCCGCCAGCCTAGTGCGCCAGTGGACGCGAACGTTACACCGGCAGGCGATTTGCTTCGGACTGTCCTGGAGGTAATTGTGAGCTCATCCATCAGTCGCAGGAGCTTTGGGCAGTATTCCGATCAGGTCTCGATCATCGGCCTTGGCGGATACCACCTCGGTAAAGCAAAGACGGTGACCGAAGCCGTGAAGATCGTGCACGCCGCGATCGACGCCGGCATCAACTTTCTCGACAACGCCTGGGAGTATCACGAGGGCGAGAGCGAGCGGCGGATGGGCCGCGCCATCCGCGACCGGCGCGATCGGGTGTTCCTGATGACCAAGGTGTGCACCCACGGCCGCGATGCGAAAGTCGCCAGGCGCCAGCTCGACGAATCGCTGCGGCGGCTTCAGACCGACTACCTCGACCTCTGGCAGATTCACGAGTGCGTGTACCACAACGACCCGGAGCGGCACTTCGCGAAGGGCGGGGTCGTCGAAGCCCTCGAGCAGGCAAAGGCGCAGGGCAAGGTCCGCTACATCGGGTTCACCGGTCACAAGGATCCGCAGATCCACCTCCGCATGCTGGCCTCGGGCTTTCCGTTCGACGCGTGCCAGTTGCCGCTGAACGGCTTCGATGCCGCGTTCCGCAGCTTCCAGACCCAGGTGCTGCCGGAACTTGCGCGGCAGGGGATTGCCGCGATCGGGATGAAGAGCCTGGGCGGGGATGGCCGAGTCATCCGCAAGAAAGCCGCCAGCGTGAAGGACGCCCTGCGCTATGCCATGAGCCTGCCGGTCTGCACCACCGTGTCGGGGATCGACTCGATGAAGGTGCTTCGGCAGAACCTGGCTATTGCGAGGGACTTCTCTCCCATGAGCGCCCGGCAGCGCGCCGCCTACGAGCGGAGCCTCGCCGACACCGCCCTGGACGGCCGCTTCGAGTTGTACAAGACAACAGCCGAGCACGAAGGCGACGTGGGCCGGCGGCAGCACGGCTTCCCGTCACAGGAAGAGTTGGCGATGTAGTGACCTGGTGAGGTGGTGATCTTGTGATCTGATCTGGAGATTGGAGGATCTGGAGAGGTATCTCGCGATCTGGGCAATCGCGGCGACTCCCGCGGTCGCGTCTGGAGCATCTACAATCAAGAGGTGCGTCAGACGCCCGTCACCGACGTTCACACCGAACTGCCCTGGGGCAAGCCGACCAGCACGCGCGAGCGCTGGCGTGCGGCCGTGTACCTTGGCTCGACGGCGCTGATCGTGACGCTGGTGGTGCTGGCCGTCGTCTTCGACCAGTTCGCCGCGACCGGGGTGCTGCTGGTGGCGTTCCTGTCGTTCGTGCTCGCCTACTTGATCGCGACCCGCCGCGGAACGGCTGCGCTACGCCGCGGCGCCGTCGCGGCGCGGCCGACCCCTCTCGCGGGGACTGGCCACGCTCGCGCTCTACGGCGCGCTCGCCGCCATCAGCGTTCCGGTATGGGCGTTCAACGGTCCCCGGATCAGCGAGGCGCTGGCACGCATGCGCGTGCTGGTCCCGGAACACACGACGCGCTTCGTCCGCCAGTTGCACGCCACGGAAGGCTGGCACGAGGCGCTGGGGTTGCCTCTCTCGGTGAACGCGCCAATCGATGCCCTGACCCGCATGGTCACGCAGAGCCTGGACAAAGAAGCGCGCAATCTCGGCAGCGAACTGGTGCACATCCGCGGGCTCGTACCGTGGCTCTCCACCGTGCCGGTGGTGTCGTTCCTGCTGCTCACGCGCTGGCACCGCTTCCGCCGTTCCACCTCACGCGTGCTGCCCACCCCGCACCTGCAGTGGCGCGGCAACGAGTTCCTCGGCAATCTCAACCGCCTTCTGGCCGCCTACACGCGGGCCCAGACGGTGTCGGCACTGATTGTCGGTACCCTGTGCTGGATCGGCTTCGCGGCGCTCGGCCTGCCGTATCCCGGCACCCTGGCGATCGCCGCCGGCCTTCTGGAAATGATCCCGCTGGCGGGGCCGCTGGTCGTCGCGGTGGTCACCACTGCGGTCGCACCGGATCGAGTGCTGGCCATCCTCGGATTCCTCGCCGCGCTACGCCTGCTGCAGGACTATGTGATCTACCCACGGCTGATCAGCCGCGCGCTGCACCTGCACCCACTGGCCATCGTCGTCGCGTTGTGGGCAGGGGCCGCGCTCGGCGGGCTGATCGGCGTCTGCCTCGCGGTGCCGCTGGTCGGCATCATGCAGGTGACGCATCGCCACTGGCGCGAGTACCGGGAAATCGAAGCACTGGTAGCGGCGGCCGAGGGTCGCGACCAGTCGATCGTGAAGCGGAAAGCGGCGAGGCGCAGCCGACATCCGTTGAACGGATCGACTGACGCCTCGCCACCACTCGCCCGCCCACTCAGCGGGACGTCGTCTGCACCCGACCGCTGACCCGCCACACCGTGTTGCCGACATCGTCGGCGACGAGCAGCGCGCCCCGCTTGTCGATGACCACGCCAACCGGCCGTCCCATCGCGTCACCGTTCTCGCGCACGAAACCAGTCAGGACGTCGACCGGCATTCCCGCCGGACGGCCGTCACTGAAGGGCACGAAGACGACCTTGTAGCCACTGCGAGGCTTGCGGTTCCACGATCCGTGCTGGCCCACGAACATGCCCTCGGCGAAAGCGGGCGGCAACGTGTTGCCGGCCGCATTAGCAAGGCCCAGCGACGCAGTGTGCGCACCCAGGGCGTAGTCCGGTACGACGGCCGTAGCCACCAGGTCGGGCCGCGGCGGCTCGACGCGGTCGTCCACATGGTTGCCGAAGTAGCTGAACGGCCAGCCGTAGAACGCGCCTTCCTGGACGGCGGTCATGTAGTCGGGCACCAGGTCGGGACCGAGTTCGTCACGCTCGTTCACCGACACCCATAACTTTTCGTTGAGGGAGTCCCAGGCCATCCCGACCGGATTGCGCAGGCCGGTGGCGTAGGTGCGGTGAGCGCCGGTCTGCAGATCCAGTTCCCACAACTCGGCTCGTCCTTGCTCTTCGTCGAGACCGTTCTCTCCGGCGTTGCTGTTGGAGCCGATCGCGATGTACAGGCGCCGGCCGTCGGGGCTGGCGATGATGTTCCTGGTCCAGTGGTGGTTGCGCGGGCCGGCCGGCAGATCCAGCACCTTGACTGGCGCCGCGCTGATCGTCGTCGCTCCCTCGGTGTAGGGCACCTTCACAACCGCGTCGGTGTTGGCGACGTACAGGTCCTCGCCAACGAGGGCCATACCGAAGGGCGAGTTCAGCGCCTGCAAGAAAACGGTTTTCGTGTCGGCTACGCCGTTGCCATCGGCGTCGCGAAGCAGCGAGATGCGGTTCGCGCTCGGCACCGCGCCGCCAGCCTTCTTCTGGAACCGGCTGAAGAACCAGCCCCGCACACCGGTGTTGTCGTCGGGGCGAGGGGGCGCATTCGTTTCCGCGACGAGCACGTCGCCGTTGGGCAGGACGTACAGCCAACGCGGGTGATCGAGCGACCGCGCAAACGCCGCGATCGCCAGTCCCTCGGCCGGCGCCGGCGTCTCCCCTCCATCCCATCCAATGGCCTCGACCACGTTGATGCTGGGAACCACCGCCGTCTTGGGCGCCACGAGAGTCGGCGACGCGCCAAGGGTCGTGGTCTCGGAAAGACGCGATGCACCTGCACATCCGCTCAGCCAGATGGCACCTGCCGCGAACAACGGGAGAAAGAACTTCACCGACATGACGGATTGCACGTGCAAGTTTCAAACCGCTGCGGAGGCGACAGCCTCAACCTGAAAGGGCATTTTCGTGCCAGCCAATGCCGAAGTTGTGCACGCCGATGCCAGTCGCCAGGGCAGCCACGAGCGGCATTGAGGAGGTTCGCTGGCAGCGTTCTTGATAAGGCGGGAGCATGGCCCAGCCGGACCGCCAGGACTCGACCGTGATCCCCAGCGCATCGCACCCGGCCAGCCAGACGCGAGCGCTGTGGATTCTCGCCACGCTGGCGACGCTGGCCAGCCTGCGGATCGCGTCGGGCCTGCTGATCCCGATTGTGATCGCGGTGCTGGCGAGCCTCGCGCTCGAGCCGCTGGTCGCGTGGCTGGTGAACCGTAAGATCCCGCGCGGCGTGGCCACGGCACTCGTGATGGGCGTGCTGCTCGGCGGGCTCGGCTGGGGCTCCTATTCGCTCAAGGACAACCTCGTGAGCGGCGTGCAGGCGTTGCCCGATGCCGCTGAACGCGCTCGTGAGTTGATGGAGAAGATGCTCGACTCTGCCGGGATGAAGCCCTCGGACGCGACAGAGGAGACGCCGACGAGTCGAGCGTCTCAGCCGCCGGCACACCCCACCGAGCGCCGGCGAAGTGCCGGCGCAGGTGATGGACGGCGCGGCATCCGCGGCGCAGCGTGCCGGCCAGTCGATCGTCGCGCTCGCCGGCAACCTGATGGTGATCGTGTTCCTGATGTTCTTCCTGCTCTATGCCGGGCCGGACACCAGCGATCGCATCGTCGCGCTCTCGAGAGACGAGGAGAAGCGGCGGGTCGTGGCGACCATCCTCGCGGACGTGAACGCGCAGATCCAGCGCTTCCTGTTCGTCCGGCTCGTCACCTCGGTGATCGTCGCCGGTGCGACGTGGGCGGTGCTGGCCTGGATGGGCGCGCAGAACGCGGTCGTCTGGGGTGTGCTGGCCGGGGTCTTCAACTCCATCCCCTACTTCGGTCCCGTGATCGTGTCCGGCGGCCTCTTCATGGTCGGCCTCGTCCAGGGCGGGACGACCGACGCGATGAAGATGTCCGCGGCGGCACTGGCGATCACGTCGCTCGAAGGCTGGCTGCTGACGCCGCCGCTGATGGGTCGCGCCGAACGCATGAACGTGCTGAGCGTGTTTCTCGGCCTGCTGATCTGGACGTGGCTGTGGGGCGCGTGGGGAACGCTGCTGGCCGTGCCGATGCTGGCGGTCGTGAAGTCGGTGGCGGACCGGGTGGAAAGTCTTCGGCCTCTCGGGCGCCTCATGGCGCCGTGAGCTAACGCAGGCGATGGAGCTGTTCGAGTGTCCGCACCGCGTCCATGCCGCTCTCGATCGCTCCGTTCATGAAGCCCTGCCATCGCCGGCTGGTGTGTTCCCCGGCGAAGAGGATGCGGCCGTGATTCTGCGCCAGAGTGTCGCGCCAACGGGGCTCGAACCGCGGACCGAATACGGCGTAGCCGCCGCGCGCCCACGGATCGCGCTCCCACACGATAGGGTCTCCGATCAGTTGCCCTGGGTCGCGGGCGCCGAGCCAGGTCAGGGCCGTTCGGCGCGATGGCTCCGATGACATCAGTTTCTGAAGTGTCTCGCTGGCACGGCCTCCCCCGAGCAGGGTGAGCACGGCCGCACCCTTCTGCTCTTCCGCGCTGTCCCACACCGCGCCGCAAGGCAGGTTCGTGGCGAAGGCCCGCGGCGTGTTCGCCCGTCGCCACCACGGCGCCTCGAATTCGAGAAACGCCTTCGTCGCGGGCCCGTTCGGGAGTTGGCTGATCGCCGTCTGTCGCACCGTATCGAGCGCAGGGCTGATCCCGCACTCCCGCAGCAGCGGCGCGGGCAGCGCCAGGATTGCGTAGTCGCCGCGCAACTCCACCTGCCGCCCCCGAGCGGACCTCACCATGACGCGCACACCGGCCTCGCCTGTCGTCACCGAGCGGACGACGGTCCCCAACAGCAGCGCATCGTTGGGCAACGCGCGGGCCATGGCATCGGGCAGGCGGTCGTTGCCTCCGGCAATCCGGTACATCGGCGATAGTCCTGGCGTGCCACTGCAGGCGCTCTGCTCCACCGCGACCAGGGCGGACAGCTGATCGGGGTCCGCGAGATAGTAGCCGCGCAGCGCCGTCGCCATGGCGGACACGCGCGGGTGCGCCCGGCGCCGCTCCAGAACATCCTGCAGCGACACCGCGGCAATGACGCCGGCGACGGCACTGTTCCAGTCACAGTCGGCGTCGGCGAAAGCCGCAATCTCCGGCTTCAGCAGCCGATTGAGCTGTCTCCAGCGTGCGCTCTCGGAGTTGGAGCGACGGATCGCGCCGCCCACCGACAGCGCGCCGCCGAAGCCACGGCGCAGCACGCGCGTCAGGGTCAGGCCCAGAGCCTTCACCAGCGCACGCGCTGCGTGGTGTTCGTGATCGATGAACTCGCCGCCGGCCTCGAGGTGCACGGACTCGCCCGGCCGACGCACCGTCCACACGCGGCCGCCGATGCGCGCTCGCGCCTCCACCACGTGAACCGTCGCGCCGCGCATCGCGACCTCGCGGGCTGCCGTCAGGCCGGCGAGTCCGGCGCCGGCCACGATCACATGAAGTCCCCGCAGGGTTGTCCTGGCCATCCGCCCCCTCCGCCCGTCTATTCTGACTGGGCGGGCAGCTGCAATGCACACGCCAGGGACTGCGTCGGCGCCTGCGGGCGGGATGAATCTACCCGGCTGCGACTGCCGTGTGTGCCCCAGGCTGAGGCTGATACGTCCCCACGGGAGCACGGAACGCAATCGCCAGACGGTTCCAGCTATTGATCACGATCACCGCCATGGTCAGCTTGACGAGGTCCGCCTCGTCGAACTCCTTGCCGACGCGCTCGTAGATCTCATCGGGCACGTGCGTGTCGCCGACGCGGGTGACCGCTTCGGTCCACTCCAGCGCCGCGCGCTCGCGCTCCGAGAAGAACGGCGTCTCGCGCCAGGCGTTCAGGGCGTAGATGCGCTGCTCGGTCTCGCCGGCAGCGCGCGCATCCTTGGTGTGCATGTCAATGCAGTACGCGCAACCGTTCATCTGTGAGGCGCGAATCTTGATCAGCTCGAGCAGTTGCCGCTCGAGCCCGCTCTTCATGCTCTCGTTCGAGAGGGCCAGCAGGGCGCGGCCAGTTCCGGAGCCGAGGTACTTCGTAGCATCAATGCGTGGTGTCATGTCAGTTCTCCTTCCTATCTACTCAGACGCACGACCTGACCGCGTGTGACACCGGTCAGGGAATCTCGACAGCCGCCAGCTTGTCGGGGTTGATCACCGCATACACCGACTGGATGCGGTCGTCGCTCGACTCGATGGCCATCACGGCGATCAGGCGGCCTTCGACGCGCATGCACAGCCCAGGCTCGCCGTTGACCGTGGTCACCAAGACATCGAGATCGGCCCACCACCGTCGTCGCAGCCCCATCACCAGCCTGACGATGGCTTCGACGCCGACCAGCGGGCGTGGCGACGCCGCGGTCTTGCCGCCGCCATCGGCCGTCCAGGTGGCGTCCGGCGTGAACAACGCCAGCAGGGCCTGTTCGTCGCTGGCCTCCATCGCGGCCGTGAACCGCTCGAGCAGCTCCCGCTTTCCGGACTCGGTGGACTCGAAGCGTTTGCGATCGCCCCTCACCCGTCTCCCTTGCACGATGGATGACCTGGCGGCACGCCGGCTCGCTCTTGCCGAGGATCGAGGCAATGCGGTCGTAGTCCACGTCGAACACGTCGTGCAGCAGGAACGCCGCGCGCTCGTCCGGCGCCAGCGTCTCGAGCATCGTCAGCATTGCCATTGAAAGATCGGACGACAGCTCGAGCAGACGTTCCGGGGTGTCCTCCACGATCGGTTCGGGCAGCCACGGACCGACGTACGCCTCGCGCTCGGTCTTCAATCGGCGCAGGCGGTCGATCGAGAGGCGCGTAGCGGCAGTGACCAGCCACGCCTCAGGGTTCTCGACCGTCCCCGGCTGGGCGCTATGCCACCGCACGTAGGTTTCCTGGACGATGTCCTCGGCGTCGGCGCGCGAGCCGAGCATGCGATACGCCAGCCCGAACAGGCGGGCGCGCACCGCCTCGAAAGCGGCGGACGGAGTCTGCTGCTGAGTCACGCTTCCTCCCTCCATCAGCGAAGACGGATGATCCTTGGAATTGTGACAGGCACGCGGCCGCGGCAACGGGCCGACGCATCAGCTCCGCCCAAGCCCCAAGCTCAGCTCAGCCCCCCGCTATACTCCTCGCCACTATGCACCCGCGTTCTCGCGGCTTTGCCGCATCGATCCTCCTCGCTTCCCTGGCTCATGCCCAGGAGCCGGTCGCATGGGGCACCGGCAAGGACATCAACTTCCACACCTTCTCGATCGTGGCCGTCGACCCCGGCACCGGCGAGACCGGCGTGATCGTCACCACCCGCAACCCCTGCGTCGGCAACGCCGTGCCGTGGGTGCGCGCCGGTGTCGGCGCGGTGGCCACTCAGGGCGGCACCCGCGTCGAGTACGGCAACGACCTCCTCGACCTGCTGGCCAAGGGTGTGGCGCCGCAGGATGCGATGAACCAGGTCGTCGCGGCCGATCAGGGCCGGGAGAGCCGGCAGGTCGGCGTCATCGACATCAAGGGACGCTCGGCGCAGTGGACCGGCAAGGGCCAGTACGGCGACGAGAAGAAGGGCGACTGGGTGCACATGCGCAAGGGCGCGACCTTTGCCGTCCAGGGCAATTCGCTGGTCAGCCCCAAGGTCGTGGACGCCGTGGCGGACACTTTCCAGGCCAGCGAAGGCTCGGTCCGCACGCTCGCCGATCGCATGATCGAAGCGCTCACCGCCGGCCACGTGCTCGGCGGCGACGGGCGTCACGGCGAAACGCAGTCCGCGGCGGTGCTGGTGGCCGACCCACGGCCCGGCATGTCGCGGCGGCCCGACGGCATCACCGTCAACATCAACGTCTGCGAGCACCCTGAACCGGTCGGCGAGCTGCGCCGCATCTACGACACCGCCAGCGAGACACTGGGGTTCCGCAAACTCGAGCAGTTCATGGGACGCGATGTGTTGCAGCTGAAGTTGATGCTGCACGCGCTGGGTTACTACCGTCCGAACGACAAGGAAATCCCGACGACGGGCGCCGGCGCGATGGTCTACACCGAAGAAACCGTTGCCGCCCTCGACGCCTTTCGCGCCGCTCAGGAATGGGGCACGACGGTACCGGGCTTCGTGGACGCGCGCGTGATCGATCGGCTCTGGACGCGCCTGAAGGAGAAGGGCAAGGACGACGAAATCCGCCGGACCCTCCTGACGATCCAGCGGATCCGATAGTGCCGACGTTACGGATTCAGCTGACAGGTGGGCGCCAGCTCGCGCACGTCGCCGACGTTCAGCTGTTGGAACTCGAGGTCCACGGCTTCCTTCGTCTCGACCGTGGGGCGTGTCACGCTGGCCGCTGGTGCCGGTCGGCGACTCGCTCTTGCTCTTCGCCTCGTGTTCGACCTCGTGCTCACGGCCCACCAGGGTGCCCGTGACTTCGACGCGCTTGCCGAGGTGCGCCTGCAGATTGGTGCCGCCGACGAGGACGTAGCTGTGCGTGTCGCGCTCGCCCATACCCGGCCGCGCTGCCGCGACCACGCCAGGATCCGGCGCAGCCGTCAGCACAACCCGGCCATCCTTCCCCGTGAGACAGCCGGCCACGGTCACGGCATCGCCAGACCCGCCGGGCTGGCCGGCGCCACGCGGCTCAGCTGCGCGCTTGCCTCGGTCGGACGAACACGCTGCCCCCGCCATGACCAGAGTGAGTGCCACGGCGGCGTATTTCGGTGTGTAATTTCTCACGTTCGATCCTCCTGCCAGGAAGATGCAGGAGGTGCGCCAATTACGGCTTCTTGCGGTATTTCTCCATCATTTCGCTGAACATCTGCTCAGGCGTCTTCTTGGCCTTGATCATCTCCTGCACCATCTCCGTGGACGGCGGCGTGATCTGATTGGCGCGCAGGTACCCGACGATGTTCCCGTAGATCTCGTTGTTGTGCACGGCGGTGTGCAGGAAGGCATACGTCATCTGCGTCGAGGCCAGGATCTTCTGGTCGTCCAGCCCGGCGAACGCCGTGTCGCAGTAGTCGAACGAGGCCTTCAATGCCGCGAAGATCTCGGCCTTGCTCTTCAGTAGATCCGTCTTCGCCTTTGGCATCGGGTTGGGCTCGGCGCGAAGCGTCGAGCAATCCAGGTAGTTGCGCTCGGTGGCGTGGTTCACCCACTGGCCGAAGTCCATCTGCTCCGGTGCGATCTTGAAGGTGTACTTGCCCTCCGGCATCGCGTCGGCGGCGCCGAGCAGGAACAACCGCACCGGAGTGTAGTAGCGCTGGATGTTCGTGGTCTTGAGCGTGTCCTGGGCCTGGAGCGGGGCCACGGCGAGGACGGCGACGAACAGCAACGTCATCTTCATGGCGAGTCTCCCCGGAAGGTCAGTCCTCGGCAACCAGCGCGTCGCGCACCGTGCGCAGGCTGGCGGTCACCTGCTCACGCTCGGCCATCGTGAGCGTCGCGAGCTTCTCGTCGAGGCGCAGCTCGACGCGGCGCCGGCAATCGGCCAGCACGCGGCGCCCGCCCGATGTCAGGCGCACCAGGGTCTGACGCCGGTCGGTGTCGTCCACGAAGCGTTCGACCCAGGCCCGTCGCACGAGCATGTCCACGGACTTCGAGATGGTCGGGAGGCTGACGCCCTTGTGCCGCGCCAGCTCGCTCATCGTGCAGGGGCCTCGCGCGATCTTGCGGAGCGTGGCCCACTGCGACGGCTCGATGGCGCGACGGGACCGCCGCATGTCGGCCCAGATGGCCTGCATCACGAGGTAGACAACGTCCACCAGCTCGCTGGTGCTCGTCTTCGGTAGGTTCGGGATCTGTTCTTCTTCCACGGCTGCTTCGTAAAAAACAAAGGAGACGGCGGTGAGGCCGTCTCCCCTGTGTTGAGGTGCCCGGCGCGCGAACGTGTCAGTGCTGCTGCTGTTGCGGAGACTGCGTCTGGGTCGTCGGCGTCTTGCGCTTCTCCAGCTCCGCCTTGTAGTCTTCGTCCTTCAGATAGACGATGTTGATCCAGGCGTGGGCCATTTCGTCCACGGTGCGATCGCCCCAGCCCACCCACTGATTCGGGTCGGGATTGGTCTTCTTCGCGACGGTGTTGTCGTGCCACGCGGTGATCTTCAGCATCGTCCCCTTCGGCAGGAGCGGCGCCGCGTCGTCGGCGTAGACGTAGGTGGTCATCCAGTTGAAGTTGAAGTTGCTGACCAGGCTGATGACTTCACGCCGACCCGTCGGATAGACCGCTTCGACCATCATCGCCTTGCCGCGCAGGTGCATGTGCGGCTGGTAGCTCTCGATGCGCGCGTTGTCGCGCAGCACCATGAAGCTCTCGGCCATCGACACGGTGTTCGGACGGATGTCCATCGTGCCGAGTGCGGCGGGAACCAGGGACAGGTTCGTCCTGAACTTCGGCTCCTGCCCCTTCGGATAGAAGTAGATGCCCATCTCGACCTGGCTGGTGATCTCTTCACCGGCCTGCGAGTAGTGGATGTCCCAGTGGAACTTCGAACCGGGCAGCAGCAGCTTGCCGGTGTCGGGGCGCATCAGTTCGCCCTGCTTGCCGACGGCCCATTCCATGAACGGCGCGGGCAGACCGCCTCCGGGAGGCGCGTTCGGGTCTTCCTGCTCGAGATAGGCAATCGCGTGGTGCGTGATCTTGCGGCCCTTCACGGTGGTGGGGCGGATCTCGATGGCGCGCACCCAGCGGGGCTCGGTGATGCCGGAGGGCGTCACGCGCTTGTCCCACGCGTCCTGCGACTGCGCCGGCATCGTGAAGCTGTGCGAGTTGATGATCAGATCCGGTTCCTTCTGGCCGTAGAGCGCCGCGAAGTTCCAGCCCTGATCCTCGGGCCAGGTGCGGGCGGCGGGCATGTCCTTCAGGTCGCCCTGAGGCGCGCCAGCGTCCACCCAGCGGACGATCGTCTCGGCCTCGGCGTCGCTCAGCGAGCGATCGTTCTTGAACTTCTGGACGCCGACCGTGCGGTCGATGTCCCAGGGCGGCATCGTGTGATCGGAGACCCGGGCCTTGATGGCGCGCGCCCACGGACGCGTTTCCGCGTAGGTCTTGAGCGACATCGGCGCGATCGAGTCGGGCCGGTGACACGCCTCGCACTTCTCCTGGAAGATGGGCGCGACGTCCTTGGCGAACGTCGGCTGGGCCGGCGCCTGAGCCGCGGCGATGCCCGGCAGCACGAGAACCGCGCCGGTGGCGCACACGCTGACGACGACCTGCCGTACCTGTTGGAGTGTTTGCTTCATACCGGTCCTCATGAGGAGCCTCACTGCACCGTCACCTTAACGTACGTGTTGGTCCAGCAGCACTGGAATCCGCCGCCGCCCTCACCCGACTCGTCGTTGGCCTGGACGCGGAGCAGATATTCGCCCGGCGCCGAGAACGTGGCCGTGGTGGCCACTTTTTCGCCCTGTGTCTGCGCCGGAATCCTGGCCGGTTCGAACGTCACCGTGCCGGGGCCGCGATACTTGTGGAACGAGACGGTCGCTACCGCCGCCGTCCGAGCTGCTCGCTCCGCCGGAGCCGGCCGCTCTTCGAACTTGGATTTGCCGTCTTCCACCCACACGGGAATCGACACCGGCTGGCCTGCCTTGCCGGTCAGGGTGGCCGCCACGCTGACGGGTGGGCCGGTCACCTTGGGCCCGCCCTCCGTGAACGCCAGAGCGGGGGGCTTGTTGCCCATCCCGAGTTCCTCGAACGGGGTGATCGGGTAGCCGGGATTCAGCGTGAAGGGAATGGACTGGACTTCGCCGTTCGCGACGACGGTCCAGGTGAACTTCTGCTTGCCGAAGTCCTTCGGCACCTTCACGACGAACACACCCCACTGACGGCCGATCTCAAAGTGGGTGGGCTGGCCCTGGTCGGGCTCGCCGGGCTCGATGCGGTTGTTGGGCCCGATCGGGATGTCGAGCGCTTCCTTCGAGTTGCGGTTGAAGTAGCCGATCAGCACGCTGTAGCTGCCGTCTTCGTTCTGATACCAGCCCTCGAAGGCCGGGGTGATGCTCGCACCGCGCTCGCGGGCGGGCCCCATCGTCAGGGGCTCGGGTTTCTGCTGGGCGGTGGCCACCAGCGCGCCGCCCAGCGCCAGGACTCCGGCGAGCGTGGCGGTGCGGAATATCTTCGAACTGAGCATGTCGCGGTCCTGAGGCAAAAGAAACCAAATGGTTTGCCAACACCAACTGTTAGCTTCCGCATCATATGCAGGGCGCGCGGCGACGTCAACCTGAGCGTTTTCGGGGCTACTGGCGCAGCGCCGTCGCGTTTCGTGCCGGCGCGAGGGCGCGCGCGAGCCAGGCGACAACCCGCGGCAGTCTGCTGGTGCTCACGACTCGTCCAATAGCGGCTCGAGGCCGCTGCGCATCCGCTCGACGACCGCCAACGACTGGCGCACCGCGCGCAGGCCTTTCGCCGAGACGCGGAAGTAGCGGCGCGGACGCCCGCCGCCCTCTTCGGAGTCGCGCGACGCCAGCAGGCCCTTGGTCTCGAGACGGTCGAGCGTGACGTAGACCGCGCCGCGGGCCACGGCGCGACGGGCACGGCGCTCGATCTCGGTGCGAATCGCCGGCGGGTAGGCGATATCGCCGAGGTGCAGCACCGCCAGCAGCACAATCACTTCGAATTCGCCGAGTGGCGCCGGCATGATGTCAACAATGTAAGCATGCGGCGGGCCGATGTCAACAATGTTGGCATGACGCGTTATAGTCGAACATGGCAACCGCGTGGTTCGTCATTGCGGGTGCCCTGCTCATCAGCGTGGCCCTCACCGGGTCCGTCCTCAAGCGGCTGCCGCTGACGGCCGCCATCTACTATCTTGGCGTCGGGGCCCTGCTCGGGCCGTGGGGCGCGAACGTGCTCCGTCTCACCGCGCTCGACAACGCGGTGGCGCTCGAGCGCTTGACCGAAGCCGCGGTCATCGTGTCGCTGTTCACGGCTGGACTGAAACTGCGGCTGCCCTTCTCCGACGGCCGATGGCGCCGCCCGGTCGTGCTGGCCACCGTCGCCATGGCCCTCACCATCGGCGGCATCGCCGCACTGTCGATGACGTTCCTGGGACTGTCGCTCGGCGCCGCGGTGTTGCTGGGCGCGGTGCTGGCGCCAACCGATCCCGTGCTCGCGTCCGACGTCCAGGTGTCGCACGAACACGACGCCGAGCCGGTGCGCTTCAGCCTGACAGGGGAAGCCGGCCTCAACGACGGCACATCATTCCCATTCGTGATGCTCGGACTCGGCCTGCTCGGGACGCACGAGCTCGGTATCCTCGGCGTGCGCTGGGTGGCCATCGACGTGGTGTGGGCGGTCGGTGCTGGGCTTGGTGTCGGCACGCTCTGCGGCGCCGGGATCGGCAAGCTCGTGCTCTACCTCCGCCGGGAGCACCGCGAAGCCGTTGGGCTGGACGAGTTCCTGGCACTCGGGCTGATTGCCCTCTCCTACGGCATCGCCCTCCTCGTCCACGGCTATGGCTTCCTCGCCGTGTTCGCGGCCGGGCTGTCGATGCGGCGCATCGAGCGCGAGCACAGTGAGGTGGTCCCGCCCCCCGACGTCGCCGACGCGCCTGTCAGCAAGGAGGAACAGGCCACCGACCCGAGCAGCGCGCCGGCCTACATGGCGCGCGCCGTCCTCGACTTCAACGAGCAACTGGAGCGCCTTGGCGAGCTGGCCGTGGTCATCGTGATCGGCGCGATGCTGGCAGACATTCAACAGGTCGGACCGGGCGCCTGGCTGGCGGCCTGGCTCTTCCTGGTGATTCGTCCGGCGGCCACGCTGGTCAGCTTGTATCGGGCGCCGCTCTCGCAAGCGCAGCGCGCGTTCATCGCCTGGTTCGGTGTGCGGGGCGTGGGCTCGCTCTACTATCTGGCCTACGCGATCACACACGGCGCGGCCGCTCCGTACGATCGCATACTGGCAGATATCACCCTGGTCATCGTCGCCACCTCGATCGTGCTGCACGGCGTCTCGGTGACGCCGGTGATGCAGCGTTACTCCCGACTCACCCGTCGTTCAAAGAGGCGCAAGTGACACGCGCACCAGACGGCTTCATCCGCGTTCGCGGGGCACGCGAACACAATCTCAAGAACGTGGACGTCGAAATCCCCCGCGATGCCCTGGTGGTCTTCACCGGCGTCTCGGGATCCGGCAAGTCGTCGCTGGCCTTCGGCACGCTGTACGCGGAGGCGCAACGCCGTTACCTCGAGTCGGTGTCGCCGTATGCGCGACGGCTGTTCCAGCAGATGACGGTACCGGACGTGGACGCCGTGGACGGGCTGCCGCCCGCCGTGGCGCTGCAGCAGCAGCGCGGCACGCCCACGACCCGATCGTCGGTCGGCAGCGTGACCACGCTCTCCAACCTGCTGCGGATGCTGTATTCGCGCGCCGGTGCCTATCCGCCCGGGCAGCCAATCCTCTATGCCGAGTCGTTCTCGCCGAACACGCCGGAAGGCGCCTGTCCGCGGTGCCACGGGCTCGGGCGCATTCACGATGCGACCGAGCAGTCGATGGTGCCGGACGACTCGCTGACGATCCGTGAACGGGCGATTGCTTCCTGGCCGCCGGCCTGGCACGGGCAGAACCTGCGCGACATCGCCACGACGCTCGGCTACGACGTGGACCGGCCCTGGCGCGAGCTGCCGAAGAAGGACCGCGACTGGCTGCTCTTCACCGACGAACAGCCGCGGGTGCCGGTTTACGCCGGATTCACCCCTCAAGAGGTCCGCCGCGCGCTGAAGCGCAAGGACGAACCGAGTTACATGGGCACCTTCACCGGCGCCAGGCGGTACGTGCTGCAGACTTTCGCGCAGACCGAGAGTCCGCTGATCAAGAAGCGGGTGTCTCGCTATCTGGTCAGCACCGACTGTCCCTCGTGTAACGGGAAGCGCCTGCGACCGGAGGCGTTGTCCGTCACCTTCGCCGGCCTGGACATTGCGGAGATCTCCCGATTGCCGCTGAAGCGCCTCGCCAGTCTCATCGCCCCGTTCGCCGTCCATGCGAAGCCAGGGGCCTCGAAGCAGTCGGACCACCCCGAGAGAGTGCTCGTCACCCAGCACATCGCCGAGGATCTCGGTGCCCGCCTCGGCGTGCTGCTCGACCTCGGATTGGGATACCTCACGCTCGAGCGGAACACCCCGACGCTCTCGCCGGGAGAACTGCAGCGCCTGCGCCTGGCCACCCAGGTGCGATCGAATCTGTTCGGCGTTGTCTACGTGCTCGACGAGCCGTCCGCCGGCCTGCACCCATCAGACACTGAAGCCCTGTTACGGGCGCTCGATCGGTTGAAGGCGGGGGGCAACTCGATCTTCGTCGTCGAGCACGATCTGGGCGTCATCCGCCACGCGGACTGGGTGATCGACCTCGGGCCCGCTGCCGGTGTGCACGGCGGTCGCGTGCTGTACAGCGGTCCCCTCGGCGGTCTGGCCGATGCCGAGAGTTCGGTCACCCGACGGTATGTGTTTGCACAGCAGACCAGGTTGCGACCCACGCCGCTGGCACCCGATGGCTGGCTGAAGCTGTGCGGCGGTCACGAGGAACAACGTCAAGGCACTGGATGTCGCGTTCCCGCTCGGCCGGCTCACGACGGTGACCGGCGTTTCGGGTTCCGGAAAATCGAGCCTGGTCAGTCAGGCGCTGGTGGAACTGGTCGCCGAGCATCTGGGCGCCGTCGCCTCGCCCGAAGAGCCAGGCGCCGACACGCTCGAGCGCGCTGCTGCCGCCAGCGATGGACGCATCGTCGAGGGCATGGCCCGCGTAAAGCGCATGGTACGCGTCGATCAGAGCCCAATCGGACGCACGCCGCGATCCAATCTGGCGACGTATACCGGCCTGTTCGATCACGTGCGCAAGCTGTTTGCGGCCACCAGAACCGCTCGGGCGCGCCGCTACGACGCTGGACGCTTCTCGTTCAACGTGGCGAAGGGCCGCTGTGAGACGTGCGCCGGCGAAGGCTTCGTGATGGTCGAACTGCTCTTCCTCCCCAGCGTCTATACGCCCTGCCCCGCCTGCCACGGCGCCCGCTACAACGCCGACACGCTGAAAGTGCTGTACCGCGACCGCAACATCGCCGAGGTGCTGGCAATGACCGTTGACGATGCGTGGGCGTTCTTTGACGAGGAGACGCCGGTCCGGCATGCGCTGGAGGTGCTTCGCGAGGTGGGCGTAGGCTACCTGCGCCTCGGCCAGCCGGCCACGGAGCTCTCGGGCGGCGAGGCACAACGCATCAAGCTGGCGACGGAACTGCAGCGCGCGCAGCACGGCGACACACTCTATGTGCTGGACGAGCCGACGACGGGATTGCACCCGCTCGACGTGGAGAAGCTCCTGACACAGCTCGCCGGACTGGTCGCCGCGGGCAACACCGTGATCGTCGTCGAGCACGACATGGAAGTGGTGGCTCAGAGCGACTGGGTGATCGACATGGGGCCCGGCCCCGGCGACGAGGGCGGGCGCGTGGTGGCCTTCGGGCCGCCAGCCAAGGTCGCGCGCGCAAAGAGCAGCCGCACCGCGCCTTACCTGGCGAGCCACCTCGGCTTCGCCGGTGTTTCGACAGTGGCAGAATGATCGTGTGAAACGTTCCGGTGTCGCCGATCTGCCGCTACACGGCGGCCGTGTGCCGCCCTGGCTGGCCGAGCGCATGGCGTTGCTCGGCGGCGCGATTGCCGAGTCGGTGCTTCACCACTATGGACGGCCGGCGCTGCTGGCGCGATTGAGCGACCCCTTCTGGTTCCAGGCCCTTGGTTCCGTGATGGGCATGGACTGGCATTCGTCGGGCATCACCACGTCGGTGATGAGTGCCTTGAAGAAGAGCCTGAACCCCAAGGCACACGAGCTCGGCATCCACATCTGCGGCGGCCGCGGCAAGCAGTCGCTCCGCACGCCGCAGGAGTTGCGCGACATCGCCGATCGCGTGGGCATGAACGGCGATGCACTGGTGCGGACCAGCCGGCTCACGGCCCGCATCGACAACAACGCCGTGGGCGACGGCTTCCAGATCTACCTCCATTCCTTCATCCTCACCAGCGATGGCGATTGGGCGGTCGTGCAGCAGGGCATGAACGAGGCGGCGCGCACGGCCCGCCGCTATCACTGGCACTCGGCGGCAGTGCAGGATTTCACCGCCGATCCTCACAGCGCCATCGTCGGCGCGCGCGCCGGCACGATTCAGAATCTAGTGGACCGTCGCGCCCGACCCGCTCAGGAGGCGCTGCTGACCATCGTCAAGGATGATCCCGCCCGCACGCTGGCAGCCGTCAGCCGGCTTGAGATGCCCGCGCATCACGACGTGCGGCCGTCGGATGTACACGCCCGGCGACTGGGGGCGGTGCTGGCGCTGGCGCACGAACGCGAGCTTCGTGATTTCGCCTCGCTGCTGTTGCTCGAGCAGCTGGGACCGCGGACGCTGCAATCACTGGCACTCGTCGCCGAGGTGGTCCACGGCACGGCTACACGCTTCGACGACCCTGCGCGGTTCTCCTTCGCGCACGGTGGCAAGGACGGCCATCCATTCCCAGTGCCTCTACAGATTTATGACGAGTCGATCGCGGTGATCCGGCGCGCGCTCGACGCGGCGAAACTGGGGCACTCCGAAAAGCTCGACGGGATGCGTCGTCTCGACGCGTTCACGCGAGGGATTGAGGCGGCGCGTCTTCCCGAGGCGAACGTCGAGGCGGTCATCGGGCACGAGCGTCGGATCTCACCCTCACTCGGTGGCCGCACGGTGTTCGACGACCGGCGGACGAGCCGGTCGCGTCCGGCATCTCGTGGCGGACAGCTGCGACTCTTCTAGTTCCGCGGCTGAGCTCGGCGCAATGGCCCCGATGTTGCAGCTCCTGCAGTGAGGAGTTGGAGCCATGAAACTTTCAACATGCGGTGCGATCGCCGCGTTTGCAGCCGCGGCCATAGTCTCGCTTGAGGCTCAGCAGTCTGGCATCTCCGTCGACAAGGACGACGTGACGATCCGCGGATGCGTCACCCGAGCGGAGCGCTACACACCGGTGGAGCGCGTGCCCCTGGTGTGGAGCAAGAACGACATCCTGGTAGCGGTGCAGGACGGCGGACGCCGAGCTTCGGAGAATCCGGCCGGCCGATTGCTCTACTGGCTGGACGACAAGGACCTCACCGACCAGGTCGGCAAGCTGGTCGAGATCAAGGGTGACCTCGAGGATGTCAAGAAGGGCGAAGTCGAGGTCGAACGCCATGACGACTTCACGACGGTCGAGCTGAAGTTCGCTGGCAAGACCGAGAAGGCGCGCATCCCCACGCCGTGGTTCAGTAACGGCCGCGACGGTGAGGACCGGGAGTATCAGGTGGCAGTGCAGCGCGTGGACGTCGAAGACGTACGTGTGCTGGGCACCTGCGATCGCTGACGCCGCCGGGCGGCGGCGCTGAGGCGCGTCGTGGGAAGTGGAACATCGCATACGATCTTCTCTTCCCATGACACCTCAGACCCCGAGCCGACGCGCGCTCGGCATCGACTTCGGCACCACGAACAGCGCGCTTGCGATGGTGAACGGCGACGGCGCCGCGCAGTTGGCGCACTTCGCCACCGAACACGGCACGACCGACACGTTTCGATCGATCCTGTATTTCGACCCCAAACCAATCCGCGGGCCGATGCGGAAAGACGGCGTCGCCGCTGGGCCCGAAGCGATCCGGCGATACCGGCAGGCCGCGCACAAGGGCCGCTTCATCCAGTCGCTGAAGACCTATCTCGGAGACAGCAGCTTCACCGGCACGCAGATCGGCGGCAAGCAGCGGTCGCTCGAAGAATTGATCGGGCTCATCCTGCAGCGGCTGCTGGCGGCTGGAACCGAGGCGCTCGGTCCCCTCCCGACTCGCGCCATCGTCGGCCGCCCGGTGCACTTCACCACCGCACGCAGTGCCGAAGACGACGACCTCGCGGTCGGTCGCCTGCGCACGGCATTGAAATATGCGGGCATCAGCGATCCGGTGTTCGAGTACGAGCCGGTGGCGGCCGCCTATGCCTATCGGCAGCGCCTCGAGAAGCCGGCCACGGTGCTGATCGGCGACTTCGGCGGCGGCACCAGCGACTTCTCGATCCTCGCGTTGCAGCCGCCGTCGGTGGCGGGCAGCGAGGGGATCCGCATTCTCGGCAACGACGGCGTGGCGATCGCCGGCGACGCCTTCGATCGGCTGATCGTGCGGAATGCCGTCGCGCCGCAGCTTGGCAAGGGCTCGGAGTATCTATCGCCGCCGGACAAGATGCTGCCGACGCCGGAGTGGGTGTACGCCAGGCTCGAGCGGTGGCATCACCTGTCGTTCCTGAAATCTGCGAGCACGATCGACATGTTGAGGCGCGTGCAGCGGACGTCCACCGCGAAGGACGGCATTGCCGGTCTTCTGCACCTGGTAGATGAAGACCTTGGCTACGAGCTGCACGAGCAGGTGAACGCGACCAAAACGGCGCTGTCATCCGCGGAGAGCGCCGACTTCACTTTCCCGCTGTCACCGGTCTCGCTCCACTGGCCGGCGACGCGCGCGGAGTTCGAGCAGTGGCTGGCGCCGGATCTCCAGACTGTCGACACCTGCATCGCCGGACTGCTGGAGCGGACGGGGCTCCGCAGCTCGGCCATCGACACGGTGTTCCTCACCGGCGGGTCGTCGTTCGTCCCGGCAGTGCGACGGCTGTTCGAGGCGCGATTCCCTGGCGCCACGATCAGCGGCGGGCAGGAGCTGACGTCGGTCGCCACGGGCCTGGCCCTTCGCGCGGCCGAGCAGCAGCTGGGAGATTGACGCCGGCGTGGCCGGCGAACGCCAGGGGCGCGTCGCCGACCGACTTTGGGGAGCGCGCGTTCCTGGCTCCACCGAGTGAACACGACGGGAAGCCCGGCGGAATTCCGGGCTGCACCGCTTACGGAACCTGGCAGACTCCGTTCTCGACCACACTCAGCGTTCCGGCCACACTCGTCGTGGAAGCCCCATAGGGGCCGTTGCTGTTGTTGGTGTTGAGGACCGTGGCCGCTGGGGTCACCAGCGTTTCCGACCCACGCTCCAACCTGAACGTCGCGCCGCCTGCCTGCTCCGCCAGGATGCCGCCGCCCGGACCGGCGGTCAGGGGGTACCAGTGCGAGCTGTTCGTCAGGACGTTCGCGCAAACGTTCGCCGCCGACGATGACGACAACCGGATCCCCGCCGATCCGCGGGTGCCCGCTGGCAGACCTGGCACTTCTCTCATGTCAACGTGATTGTTCTCGATCGTCACGTGAACCAGCGGCGACGTCCCTGCGTCAGGGGTGGTCACGACAATCCCTGGCTGCAGGGAGGACTGGCCGATGCTGTTTGAGCTGAACCGGAATCGGGCAGTCGCCAGCTGGCCGGTGGTGCTGCTGAGAGATGCCGCAATAGCAGGTCCGGCAGATGAGCCACTCTCGAATGAGTTGCCGGTGACGGTCGCCTGGAGCAGTGAATTCGATGACGCGGCACCGGTGGCCTGCGCCAGCCGCACACCGCTGCCCGACAGGTTGTAGAAGCTGCTGCCCGTAATTGTCGCCGTGATGGACGCGTCGTTCGCATTGGCGACGACCACGCCGTCGACGCCCTGGCCGTTGTTGGTGGCAAAATCGACGCCGGTGGCGACGAGCGTGAGACTTGCGGTGTTGCTCGCCGTCGCAAGGATCCCGGCCGACCGGTTGCCGCGTACGAGGCACTGCTGGACGCTTGCGCTGCCGACCGCTGTGCCCTGCAACTGGATCGCCAGTCCTGCTTGACCCGTTGTTCCCGAGTTGTCGGTGATGGTGCAGCCGGAAATGGACCCGGTCGTGTTCTCGACTGCCAGCGTCATGGTGCCTGAGAGGTTGTAGAACGCGGCGTTGTGCTCCACGCCCCCTGAGAGCGTCACGTTGCGCAGGGTCCCTGCACCCACGAGCCCGTTCGCACCGGGAGCGCCCGGCAGCCCGAACACCACGGGGCCTTCTCCCAGTCCCGCTGTGGTGCCTGCACTTTCAATCACGCTGTTGGCCAGCAGAAATCCGTGCACGTCGCGGCCAATGATTCCGGCGTTGTCGAACTGGTAGAGGTCCATCCAGCTGAACGACGGATTCTTCGTCGTGTTCAGGTAGATGCCGACCCCGGCGGTCGTCGAGCCGTCGGCGCCGGACTTCTTCCAGATCCGACCGCCGCTCGCCGCGGCGCCGGTGCCGGTGACCGTGAGGCCGCCGTTCGAGACCGCGACACCGGTGTGATCCAGCACGATACCCACACCAGGCGTTGAGCCGTTGTTCCCGGCCGAAATACTGCGGAACGTCAGGCCAGCGGCGCCGATGTCGGTGTTGGCAACATGCAACGCCGTGCCCGCGTCGGTGAGGATGGTGTTGACGATCGTGGTGTTGTTCTGCGTCACCGTCACGGTGCCGCCGCCGGTCGCGGTGAACGCCGCGGCGTCACCCGTGGCCAGGCCGAGCCCGCCAGTGAAGTTGATCGTTGAGCCGGTGTTGGCATTCAGCAGGATGCCGGTCCCGGTGTCGCTGATCGCGCCGCTGAAACTGACCGTGCCGGCGGTGCGATTCTGGATGTCGATCGACCGGCTGCCGGTGTTGGTGATGGCGGCGCCGATGTTGACCGTGCCGGTGCCGCCCGCGATGAGCACGTCGGCGCCGGCGGTCACGCCGGTGATGGATCCGCCAGTGACCGTGACGGTGCCGCCGACCGCAGAGAGCTGCAGGCCGGTCGCGCCGCCAGTGATCGCCACCGCGTTCAGTGTCTCCGTTCCCGTCAGGCTGCTGGCGCTGACCGCCGGTGAGGCACCGCCGTTCACCGAGAGGGAGTTCACCAGCACCCCATTGGCGAGCGTGATGGTGCTCTGCAGCGCCGGCGCCGAGGTCGCAGGAATGGTGAGCCCGTTCAGCGTGTAAGTCGCGCCCGCGCCCCACAGCGTCTGCGATGCCTTCAGCGCGGTGGCGCCGGCAGGCGATCCCGCATGCACGTAGATGATCTGGTTGGCCTGCGCCGCGGTGGCCGCCGCGGTCATCGTGTTGAAGGGGCTGTTCGAACGGCCGGTGCCGCCACCGCCCGCGCCGGCGTTGACGTACCACACCACGCCGGTGAGGTTGATGGTCACCACTGCGGTGCCCGTCGCCCCGTTGCCGTCGGTCACCGTGTAGGTGAAGGTGTCGGACGGGCCGGCGAACCCGGCCGCCGGCGTGTAGAGGAACGAGCCGTTGCTGGACATCACCACCTGCCCGCCATTGGTGCTGGCAATGCTGACCGGACCCGCCGAGAGCGGTGCCGTGCCGGTGTCGTTCGACAGCACGGTGCCCGAGACCACGACCGCCGGCGTCGCGGGCGTGCCCGCACCGACACTGTACTGGGTGTTACCGACGCCATTCGAGTAGGTGTCGTTCGTGCCAACCGGCCCGCCGCCACCGCCACCGGAAACGGTCAGCGTGAAGCTTTGGGCCGCCGGCGAGCCGACGCCATTCGCGGCGCCGATGGTGACCACATAGGCACCTGCCGTGGCGGTCGTCGTGCCCGACAGGGTGCCGCCACCCGCGCTGGGCGTGAACGTGACGCCCGCCGGCAGGCTGCCGGTCACCGTGACCGTCGGCACCGGAACGCCCGTGGCGGTGATGGTGAAGCTGCCAGCCACGTTGCTGGTGAAGGTGGTGGTGTTCGCGCTCGTGATTGCCGGCGCCTGGTTCACCGTCAGCGTGAATGACTGCACCGCAGCCGAGCCAACGCCATTCGAGGCGTTGACCGACAGCGGGTAGCTGCCGCCGCTGCCCGCCGCCGGCGTGCCGGCGAGGGTGCCGCCGCCGCTGCCGTTGGGGGTGAACGTGACGCCCGAGGGCAGCGCGCCGGTGAGCGACACCGTCGCCGCCGGCGAACCGGTGGTCGTCACGCTGAACGAGCCGCTGGCCCCGACCGTGAACGTCGCGGCATTGGCGCTGGTGATGGCGGGCGCCTGGTTCACGGTCAACGTGAACGCCTGCTGCACCGACGAGGTGCCATTGGAGGCCGTGAAGGTGAGCGGGTAAACGCCGCCGCTGCCGGCCGCGGCCGTCCCCGCCAAGGTCGCCGTGCCGTTGTTGTTGTAGGTGAACGTGACGCCCGACGGCAGCGCGCCGGTCCGCGTGATGCTGGTGACCGCGGGCACGCCCGAGGTCGTGACGCTGAAGGAGCCCACCGCGCCAGCCACGAATGTCGTGCTCGCGGCGCTCGTGAACGCCGGCCCCGACGTCACCGTGAGGACGAAGTTCTGCGTGGCCGCCGTGCCGACCCCGTTATTGGCCGTGAGGGTGACCGGATACGTGCCACCCGTGCCCGCCGCCGCCGTGCCGGCCAGGGTGCCGGTGCCATTGCCGTTGGGGGTGAACGTGACACCCGAGGGCAGCGCACCAGTCAGCGACACCGTCGCCGCCGGGGACCCGGTCGTCGTCACGCTGAACGAGCCATTCGTGCCGACCGTGAACGTCGTGGCATTGGCGCTGGTGATCGCCGGCGCCTGGTTCACGGTCAACGTGAAGGCCTGCACCGCCGCGGTGCCGACGCCATTCGCGGCGTTGATCGATACCGGGTAGCTGCCGCCGGTGCCCGCCGCCGGCGTGCCGGCGAGGGTGGCGGTACCGTTCCCGTTATTCGTGAAGGTGACGCCCGAAGGCAGCGCGCCGGTGAGCGACACCGTCGCCGCCGGGGAACCGGTCGTCGTCACGCCGAACGATCCGTTGGTCCCGACCGTGAACGTCGTGGCATTGCCGCTGGTGATGGCCGGCGCCTGGTTCACGGTCAACGTGAACGCCTGCTCCACCGACGCGCCATTGGAGGCCGTGAAGGTGAGCGGATAGACGCCGCTGCTGCCCGCCGCAGGCGTGCCCGACAGCGTCGCCGTCCCGTTGGCATTATCGGTGAACGTCACACCGGACGGCAGAGTGCCGGTGCGCGTGATGCTCGTGACCGCGGGGGCGGCCGAAGTCGTGATGTTGAAGGAGCCGAGCGTGCCGACGACGAACGTCGCGCTCGCCGCGCTCGTGAACACCGGCCCCGACGTCACCGTGAGGACGAAGTTCTGCGTGGCCGCCGTGCCGATACCGTTGTTGGCCGTGAGAGTGACCGGATAGCTGCCACCCGTGCCCGCCGCCGGCGTGCCGGCCAGCGTGCCGGTGCCGTTGCCATTGTTCGTGAACGTAACGCCCGAGGGCAGCGCACCGGTCAGCGACACCGTCGCCGCCGGGGACCCGGTCGTCGTCACGCTGAACGATCCGTTCGCGCCGACCGTGAAGGTCGTGGCATTGGCGCTCGTGATGGCAGGCGCCTGGCTCACGGTCAACGTGAAGGCCTGCACCGCCGGGGTGCCGATGCCGTTCGACGCGTTAATCGACAGCGCGTAGGTGCCGCCGGTGCCCGCCGCCGGCGTGCCGGCCAACGTGGCAGTACCGTTTCCGTTGTTGGTGAACGTGACGCCCGAGGGCAGTGCGCCAGTGAGGACCAGTGTCGGCGTCGGCGAACCAGTCGTCGTGACGCTGAACAATCCACTCGCGCCGACTGTGAACGTCGTGGCATTGGCGCTGGTGATCGCCGGCGCCTGTGACGACGCCTGCACGGTCAGCGTGAACGCCTGCTGCGCGGACGAGGCGCCATTGGAGGCGGTGAAAGTGAGCGGGTAGGCACCGGCCGTGCCCACAGCCGCGGTGCCGGAGAGCGAGGCTGTGCCGTTCCCGTTGTCTGTGAACGTGATGCCAGTGGGCAACGTCCCAGTGCGAGTGATGCTCGAGACCGCCGGCACCGCCGAGGTCGTGATGCTGAAGGTGGCCGCCGTGCCGACGACGAACGTCGCGCTCGCGGCGCTTGTGAACGCCGGCGCCGAGGAGATCGTCAGGACGAAGCTCTGCGTCGCCGTCGTGCCCACGCCATTACTGGCGGAGATGGTGAGCGGATAGGTGCCCGAGGTGCCCGCGGCGGCGGTGCCGGCGAGCGTGCCGCCACCCGAGGTGTTGCGCGTGAACGTGATGCCGGCCGGCAGCGCGCCGGTGACAGTGACGGTCGCTCGCGGGAAGCCGGTGCTGGTCACCGTGAAAGAGCTCGCGACGCCGAGACCGAACGTGGCCGAGGCCGCGCTGGTGATCGCCGGCGCCTGGTTCACCGTCAAGGTGAATGACTGCACCGCCGGCGCCCCGCCGCCGTTGGAGGCGGTGAACGTCAATGGATACGTGCCGCCCGTGCCCGCCGCCGCTGTCCCGGCCAGGATGGCCGTGCCATTCGGGTTCGGCGTGAAGGTCACGCCCGCGGGCAACGTGCCCGTTAGCGAAATGGTCGCCGAGCCCTTCACGCGAACCGTGAACGTGTCCGCCGTACCGACAACAAAGGTCGTCGACGAGGCGCTGGTGAACTTGATGTTATTGGCTGAAGGGGCGGCGACGAAAACGCCACCGCCGAAACCTTCGGGATAAACCATGGTGCTGCTCGTGTTCTCGAACGTCGCGCCGTCGAACACCTTCAGCATCGGGGGGCCACCCGGTCCCGGGACCGTGATGATCTCGACGCGCCCATCGCCGTCGAGGTCACTGGCCGCCAGCCGCACGCCGCCGGTGTAGCCAGCGCCGTATGGAATGAACGTGGTGATCGGGGCAAGCGCGTTGACGTCGTAGACCAGGACCGGGCCCGGGCCCGAGTCGGGCGCCGCCATGACGTCGGCGCGGCCGTCGCCGTTGACGTCACCCGCGGCCACGAACACGCCGCCGGCGCCAAACGGCACACCACTCAGCGCCACCGCACGCGTGGAACCGTCGATGACGGAGACGATCCCGCCACTCACCTGCCCGACGACGATATCGCTGACACCGTCCGCGTTCACATCGCCCGTCGCCAGGTTCAGGCCCTTGACGTAGCCGCCGCCGAACGGCTGCAGGCTGAAGAGCGGGGCGTAGGTCACGCCGTCGAACACCGAGACCGTCCCGCCGCCAGTGGCCTGCGTGGTGACGACGTCGAGGCGGCCATCACCATTGAAATCGCCGAGGGCGACGTTCACGCCGCCGTTGAAGCCGGGGCCGAACGGGAGTCCGCCGCCCAGGTCGCTGGCGTCGATGCCGTTCAGCACCTTGACCAGGCTGCCCCCCTGGCCCATCGCCGTGACGATGTCGTCGATGCCGTCGCCGGTGAGATCGCCGAGTGCGACGCGAACACCGCCGCCGAACGCCGCACCAAAGGGGAAGCCGCCGCCGAGGTCGGCCAGCGTCGCACCGTCGATGATGTGCGAGAGGCCGGCGCCCCTGCCAGGGCTGACGATCAGATCGGGGGTATCATCCGCGCCCATCACGCTCTTCACGCCAGCGCCGGCCGGCCTGGCTTCGAACACTGGAGAGGTCTGCTGGGCTCTGACTCCGACGGCGCACAGCGCCACCGCGAGGAGACCGACAGTTAGACGCGGCGGCAAATTGCGAAACATATTCAAGGTGAGTCTCCTGGCGACGGAACGAGCTTACTTCAATTCCTCAATCGGTAGGACACAAGAGAACAAAATGGCATTGAAGCAGCCGATGAGTACAGTTCAAAGCGGTGCAAAAATATGCATTTTTGGCTATCTACCTCAGCCGCATCAACCTGAATCCGTCACACCCTGTCACGAATTCTTCACTCGCGCCGGCACGCACCTGGGGCTTTAATCGAGGCGTGGACCTGACGCTCCGTGCCCTCAACCGGTTCGGCCTCGGCGCGCGGCCTGTCGAACGAGGCCGGATCTCGGATCCTCGGGGATGGCTCCGCACCCAACTCGGCGGCGCGCCCCCGAGCATCACCGCGCCGGAGATGGCGTCACCTGCGGCAATTGCGGAAGCGTTGCGCGCCGTGCGGGCCGCCGCGCAGGATCAGGCGAAGCGCCAGGAGGCACGCCGGCGGCTGATCGCGATCGCGGTCGCCGAGAGCCGCGCCTGCCTCACCCAGCGAGTCAGCACCGACCGCCCGTTCGTCGAGCGGCTGGTCGCGTTCTGGTCCAATCACCTGTGCGTCTCGGCGGCGGCCAAGGTGCAAGTGGCGCCACTGGCTGGCAGCTACGAACGCGAAGTGATTCGCCCGCACGTGCTGGGGCGGTTCGAGGATCTCGTGCTGGCCTCGGCCAGGCATCCGGCGATGCTGATCTATCTCGACAACTTCCAGTCGATCGGCCCGGATTCGCCTGGCGCTCAGCGCGCGCGCGGCGCGCGTGCGCAGCGCGGGCTCAACGAGAACTACGCGCGCGAGCTGCTCGAACTGCACACCCTGGGCGTTGATGGCGGCTATACGCAGCAGGACGTGCAGGAGCTGGCGAAGGCGCTGACCGGGTGGAGTGTCGGCGGCCTGAACGACGGACCCGGCGCCGCGCCGATGGGACGCCGGCGCGCGGCGCAGAGCGGGGCCACCGCACGCGGCGACGAGGCGATGTCATTCGCATACCGGCCCCTGCTCCACGAGCCAGGCGCCCGCACGATCGTCGGCAAGCGCTATAACGACGAGGGCGTCGGCCAGGGCGAACACATCATCCGCGACCTGTGCCGGCACACAGCCACCGCGCGCTTCGTCGCGACGAAGCTGGTGACGCACTTCGTGTCGGATACGCCGCCGGCCGCCGCGGTGGATCGCGTCGCTCGGGTGTTCCGCGAGACCGAGGGCGACCTGCGCGCCGTGTCGCGGGCGCTGATCGATCTGCCCGAAGCGTGGAGCCCGGACGCCCGGAAGTTCCGCACGCCTCAGGACTGGCTGGTGGCGGTGCTCCGGGCCTTCGGCCAGCAGGATGTGGACGAGCGCGAGGTCGCGGCGCTCCGCCAGCTGCGGCATCCGCTGTGGTCCCCGGCGGCCCCTAAGGGCTTCGGCGATTCGATGCAGGAATGGGCCGATCCCGACTCGCTGCTGAACCGGGCCGAGCTGGCGCGGACCTTCACGCGGCGCGGCACCAGCGGCCAGACCGAGCCGCGCACGCTGCTCGACGTGATGGACGTGGCACCGGCGGATCCGTTGCGGCCTCTTCTGGCCGACACCTCCATCACGGCCGCCGAGCGCGTCGCCCTGGCCATTGCCGGTCCCGAATTTCAGTGGAGATAGCGATGAACCGCCGAGCCTTCGTTCGCACGATGTGTCAGGGTGGCCTTGCCACCTTCGCCGGCCCGCTCGTCTCGTTCGCGCAGGTGCGGCAGCGCGGCCGGCTCGTGTTCGTGCTGCTGCGCGGCGGCTTCGACGGTCTGGCCGCGGTGGTGCCGCACGGCGATCCCGCTTACGCAGCGCTCCGCGGGGCTCTGGCCTACGACGACCAGAGCCTTGTGCCGCTGGACGGGACCTTTGGTCTTTCACCGGGGCTGGCGCCGCTCCGCGAGCTGTGGCAGAAGGACGAGCTCGTGGTGCTGCACGCCATGGCCATCCCGTATCGCACGCGCAGCCATTTCGACGGCCAGGCGATTCTCGAGACCGGTATCGACAAGCCGGCGGGTTCAGCGGACGGATGGCTGAACCGCTTGCTGCAGGTGATGCCGGGATCGCGCTCGGGCATCGCCATCGCGGCCGGGATGCCGCGCTCACTGAGCGGTTCGTTCGACGTCCAGACGTGGTCGCCCGCGAAGCTCGGCGTGGTGGATGATGCCTACCTCGAGCGCCTGGCGCTGCTCTATCGCGGCGACAGCGCGCTGCACGGACGATTCGAGGCGGCACTGCAGCAGCAGGACATGGTCGGCGAAGAGCCGATGGCGGGCAACGGCGCGCGTCGCGGGGCGATCGCGCCGCTGATGCGCGCGGCCGCGCGCATCCTCCGTGAAGAAGGCGGATCGAATATCGCGGCGATGGAGTTCAGCGGCTGGGACACCCACGCCAACCAGGGCCTGGCCGGGGGCGCGCTCGACCGGCTGCTGGGACAGCTGGCCGAGGGTCTGATGGTGTTTCGCACCGAGATGCAGTCCGCCTGGTCCAACACCACCGTCGTCGTGATGACGGAGTTCGGCCGCACGGCCCGGCCCAACGGCACGCGCGGCACCGACCACGGCACCGCCGGTGCAGGGTTCCTGATCGGTCCGAACGTGGCGAAGTCGCGGTTGTTCGCCGATTGGCCGGGGCTGGGCGATGCCGCGTTGTTCGAAGGCCGCGATCTGAAGCCGACGCTCGACACCCGGGCCGTGTTGAAGGCCGCCATCGCCGGCACCTTCGACCTCAACTCGGCGCAAGCCGATCGCGTGTTCCCCTCGTCGGAGACCGTCAAAGGCGCGTACGACCTGATGAAGTAACGCGCGACTCGCGCCGCGGTTATTCGTGGCGGATGGCGCGGATCGGATCGACCCGCGCGGCGCGGATGGCCGGCAGCGAGCTGGCCAACAGCGAGACCGTCAGCAGCACGGCCGAGACGATCACGTAGGTCGCAAGATCGATGGGCGCCACCTCGAACAGCTGCGCCCTCAGGGCCTGACTCGCCACGGCCGCCGCCAGCAGACCGGCGAGAATCCCGGTCAACGCCAGGCGGCCGGCCTGCCCCATGACCATGCGCAGCACTTGTCCTCGGCCGGCGCCGAGCGCCATCCTGATGCCGATCTCGCGCGTGCGTTGACCCACCGCGAACGACAACACCCCGTAGAGGCCAATCGCCGCCAGCAGCATCGCCGTCGTGGCGAAGCAGGCGATCAGCACGGTGTAGAGACGCGGCTGGGCGACCGCGGCGGCGACGAGTTGTTCCATCGAGCGGACGCGGAACATGGGCACGTCAGGGTCCAGATCGCGAAGCGCACTCGCGGCCGGCGCGATGAGGGTCGCGGGCTCGCCCCTGGTGCGCAGCACCACACTGACCATGCTCATCGGGAACTGCGCGTGCGCCAGGTAGATCGTCGGACGCACGGGCACGGACGGTCCCAGGCTGTGCACATCGTCAGCAATGCCGACGACCGCGCCGCCAGCCTTGAGGCCCTGTCCCAGCGAGGTTCCGAGCTCCAGGTGGCGGCCAATCGGATCGCCATCGGGCCACAACTTCGCGGCCGCCGATTCGCTGAGGATCACGACCGGCTCGGTGCCGCGGGCGTCGCCGGCAGAGAACGCGCGGCCGCGCGTGAGCGGAATCGTCATCGTCTTGAAGAAATCTGGTGTCACCACGCGCACCTGCAGCGACAGGCTGGTCTGTTCCTCGTCTGTCAGCTTCCGCCCGTCGATCGTCGAAGTGGAGATCGTGTAGCGGAAGTTGGTCAGCGGCAGCCCGAAGATGGCGCTCGCCGCCTCGACGTCGGGCCTGGTGGCCAGGCGCTCCAACAGCGTGCCGACGAACTCCGCGCGCTGCTCCGGCTGCGCGTAGCGCGTGTCCGGAAGGTTGATGGTGAAGGTCTGGAGCGAATCGGTGGCAAAGCCCAGGTCCACGGATCGCAGGCGGTCGAAGCTGCGCGCCAGCAGGCCGGCGCTGACCAGGAGAACCACGGCCAGCATGGTCTCCGCGACGATCAGTCCGCTTCGCAGGCGCTGGCGCCGGGGGTCGCTGGTCGTGCTGCCACCCGCCTGCCTGATGCGAACGGCGAAGTCGCTGATCGAAGTCGCCTGCCAGGCGGGCACGGTGCCGAACAGGATGGAGGCCGCGAGCGAGATGCCGAACGTGAACGCCACGACCGTGGCGTCGAGGCGCGTCTGGCTGAGCAACGGGATACCAATCCCGGCATCGAGCGAGGCAATTGCCGCGGTGCTCCAGTAGGCCAGGATCAAACCGCCCACGCCTCCGCCCACGCCGAGCAGCAGGCTTTCGACCAGCAGCCCGCGCACCAGGCCCGAGCGCCTCGCGCCAAGGGCAACCCGCACCGCCATCTCCTTCTGCCGGCCCACCGCGCGAATCAGGATCAGGTGTGCCACGTTCACGCAGACGATCAACAGCACCAGGCCCACCGCCGCGAGCAGGACGAACAACGCCTGCCGCGTGTCGCGCACGACCGCGTCACGCAGCGGGACGACCGACGCGGTGGAGTCGCGGTTCGTGGAGGGGAACGCAGTCGCCAGCGTGGCGGCAATCTGGCGCATCTCGCCACGCGCGGCTTCGATTGAGACACCGGGCCGCAGCCGCCCGAGCACGTCCAGGTAGTGGGCGCCTCGCTGGGTCGTCAGGTCCCGTTCCGTGAAGCGAAGCGGAATCCAGAGCTCGGACTGCAGCGGATACTGGAAGCCGGCGGGCATCACGCCGACGACTTCGCGCGTAACGCCATCGATCTGCAGCGTCCGGCCGATGAGGGTTGGATCCGCGCCGAAGCGGCGCGTCCACAACGCGTGGCTCAGCACGACGACGTCGCGGCCGCCGACCGGATCGTCAGCGGTGGTGATGGTACGACCGGCGAGGGCTGGTGTGCCGAGTACGGCGAAGAATCCGCCCGTGACGTCGGCGCCAGGCACCTGCTCGGCGGCGCCCGTGCCGGTGAGCGCGTACGATCCTTCGACGTGCGCCGACAGCTCACCGAAGACCCGGTTCTCCCGCCGCCAGTCGGCGAAATCCGGAGGGGTCGCGGTGCCGCCAATGCGATCCGGCTGCTGCAAGGTGGTCTTGAAGACCTGGACGAGCCGCTCCGGCTCGGGAAACGGCAGCGGCCGGAGGAGGACGGCGTGGACCACGCCGAAGATCGCGGCATTGCCGCCGATCCCGAGCGCCAGCGTCGCCAGCGTCACCGCCGTGAATGCGGGCTTCGACAGCAATGTCCGCACGGAGTGCTTCACGTCCTGCCAGATCATCTCGATCCTCCATCGGTCCCAACGGAGCCACACCGCATGCGGCATCGCGCCAGCCGCGCGCCAGGCGCAGGACGCATCGGCGGCGCGGCCCGCGCGCTCCGCTCGACGGGCCATGTGCGCGAGCTCGGCGCGCCACTCGCGAAGCCAGTCGCGGCGCAGGTCGTGCGGCACGAGCGGGGCGGCGAGACGCAGCAACAGGTCGGCCACCGTCCTGGCGCGAGGCTCCGGAGAGGACCTGCGCGTGCTCACGTCAGCTCCGCACCGCCCGCGGCCGCGGCGGCAGAAGGGCGCGATAGAACGTCACGGCGCTGGTGAGCGCGGTAGCGCCGTGGGCCGTGACCCGATAGTTGCGGCGAGGGGGGCGCCCCTCCGCGTGCGCTTCCGCCTCGTCTTCCCACGAGGAGCGGACGAAGCCGTCGCGCTCCAGGCGGCTGAGCGCCGGATACACGGTCCCGCTCGGCAGGCCGGTGTGATCGATGATGTCGAAGCCGTACTCGTAGCCGCCGGCAATGGCCTGCAAGACGCTGACGGCGGTAATGCTGAGTCGTCTCATGCGGGACCATAGTAGCACTGCTACATAGGGTCTGACGATGGGCCCGGCCGAATGGTTGGCAACCGCCTACTCGCTGGCGAGGGTGGCTGCCGGATCGAGCCGCGAGGCGCGCCTGGCGGGAAGATAACTGGCGCCGAGCGCGGTGACGATCAGCACCGCAGCCGCCGCCGCCAGCGATACCGCATCCCAGGGCGCAACGCCGTAGAGCAGCGATGACATCGCCCGGGCCGCCGCCAGCCCCGCCACGGTTCCGGCCACGAGTCCGGCACCGGCGATCGTGCCGGCTTCGCGCATCACCATCCAGACGATGTCCCGGCGGCTGGCGCCAAGGGCCAGCCGCGTGCCGAGCTCGCGGGTGCGCCGCCGGACGCTGTAGGACATCACGCCGTAGATGCCGACCGCAGCCAGCGCCAGCGCGATCAGCGCGAAGCCCCCGAGCAGGCGCATCGCCAGGCGCGAGGCCGCCGCTGACTGCGCCGCGATGTCCGACAGGGTACGGGCTTCGAACAGCAGCGCGTTTGGCTCGATCTGCCGGACCGCGGCACGGATTGCCGGGAGGGCCCGCAGGGGATCGCCGGTTGTGCGGATGAACAGCGTGATGCCGTTGCCGTTCTGGCGTTCGAAGGGGAAATAGAGGTCGGCTCGCGGCGCGTCGCTGAGCGAGGCGCGCCGGATGTCGCCCACGCGTCCGACGATTTCGGCCGTGCCCTCGTCCAGCCGGATGCGCTTGCCGACCGGGTTCTCACCAGGGAAATAGCGCTCGGCGATCGAGTCGCTGACGATCACCACCGGCGGCGCGTCGCCGCTGTCGCGCGCGTCGAACAGCCGGCCGTCGCGCAGCGGAATGCGCAGCGCGCGGAAGTAGCCGCCGGAGGCGGCCTGCCAACCCACCTCGGTCGGCCGCTGCCCCGCCGCCAGCGGATGTTCGGGCCGCACCAGTGGCGCGGTCCAGTTGTTGCCGGTGAGCGGGGTCACCGCGGCGGCGCCGACGGATTCGACCTCCGGCAGCGCGGCCAACGCGTCGAACATCTGCTGATACGCGGCCGTGCGCGCCGGTTGCCCGGTGTAGCGGCCGGCCGGCAAGCCGAACTGGACGGTCATCACACCGTCGGCGGTGAAGCCCGGGTCCACGGCAATCAGCGAGGCGAAGCTGCGCAGCGTGAGCCCCGCACCGATGAGAAGAACAACCGCCAGCGCAATCTCACCGGCAACGAGATACGAGGCCGCGCGGCGCGCGCCGCCGGTCATGGTCGTGCGACGCTGGACCAGCAGCGCATCGCGGGCGGATTCCCGCATCAAGCCGAGACACGCCACCGCGCTGAACATCAACGCCGCGCCGATCGAGGCGCCGACCGAGAACGCCAGCACCGCAGGATTGAGATCCACGCGTTCCAGGCCGGGAATCGGTGCCGACTGCGGCATCAGCGAGGCCAACGCCGGTGCGGCTCGCCACGCCACCACCACGCCGAGCATGCCACCGGCGAGCGCCAGCACCAGGCCTTCGGTCAGCGTCTGCGCCACCAGCCGCCATCGCCCCGCGCCAAGGGCCAGTCGCATCGCCATTTCGGTCTGGCGAGCCAGCGATCGCGCCAGCAACAGGTTACCGACGTTGACACAGGCGATCAGCAGCACGAAGCCCGCCGACGCCAGCAGCATCAGCAGCGGCCGGCGGGTGTCGCCAACCAGCCCGTCGCGCAGGGTTTCGGTGTAGTAGCGCGAGCCCTGGTTCTGCTGCGGGAACTCGCGCTCGAACTGTTCGGAGATGGCGGCGACTTCCGCTTCCGCGCGGGCCAGCGGCACGCCCGGTTTGAGGCGGCCGATGCCGTAGATCCATCCGGAGCGCCGCTGGGCCGGCGCCGTGGCCGGGACCATCGCCGGGACGATCACATCGGTCGGCGCCGCGGGTGGGAAATGAAAGCCCGGCGGCGCCACGCCCACCACCAGCCGGCGTGTGGTGCCCAGCTGAATGGAGCGCGACAGGATCAGCGGATCCGAGCCGAGGGTCGTCCGCCATAGCTCGTAGCTGACCATCACCACGGGCGCCGCACCTTCACGCGCGTCGGCCGCCTGGAAGCCGCGGCCCATCGCCGGCTGGAGGCCGAGCACGTCAAAGGCCTCCGGCGTGAACATCGCGCCCTGCACGCGGAGCGGTTCGCCGGCGCCAACGAGCGGGGCCTGGTAGCCGGAGTAGCCCGCGAACGCCTCGAATGACTGCTGTCGTGCCTTCAGATCGACGAAGTCGCCGACCGCGATGTCCTGCTTCGACAGCCCGGAGCGGACATCGCGGTGCTTCACCAGCACGAGGCGATCGCCATCGGCATACGGCAGCGGTCGCAGCAGTACGGCCTGGACCAGGGCGAAGAGCGCGGTATTGGCGCCGATGCCCAGCGCCAGCGTCAGCACCACCGACGCGGTAAAGGCCGGCTCGCGTTGGAACAGGCGCAGGGCGTGCCGCAAGTCGAATGCAAACATGGTCAGCCATTCCTTCCGCGGCGGTGTCGTCGCCGCGCGGCGCTGGGTGAATCGCCTCGACAGCCGGTCGATCAGCTGCAGGCGCACGCAGTCGGCAACGAGCCACAGCGCGCTCGCTCCGAACCAGGCGCGCAGGCGCAGGCGCGACGACCTGGAGACCGCGCGCTCACGGCATCGCGCCTGCTCGTAGCGGAGGTCGGCGAGCGCCGGCTCGAACAGGTCGCGCCTGACCTCCTCCGGCAGCAGCCGTCCGAGCCGCTCGGTCCAATGGCTAGGCATCGGACCACCGGACGCGCGCCGGCAGGCGCGCCAGCTCGTCGTAGAATGCGTGCGCGGCCGCCCACTGCCGGGTGCCGTCGCGCGTGATGCGATAGCGCCGCTCGGTGACCGCCTGGTCCCCGACCGTGACCTGTTCGTACCAGCCTTCCACCAGCCCGGCCCGCTCGATCCGCGCCATCAGCTGGTAGAACGCCGGGCCGCTGCGCCGGACACCATAGCTGGCCAGCGCCTGTCGCAGCACGCGGCCCGGCTGCTCGTCCGAGCGCAGCACGCCGAGCACGAGGTACTGGAGGTGCGTGAGGGCGGGCAGCGCGCGCTTCGACATAATGCGATGTTATCTACGATTGGATTAGACGGGACGAGCCGCGCAAAGGTTTGCGCGTGTCCAGCCACGGCGCGTGGCCGATGGTCGCGGTCGGTCCTCGGCCGCACGGCGGTGATCGCATGGTGCGCCGGGTGGCGGCGCAGGTGGGAGAGAGACGCGGGCCGGCGCAGTGGCCGGCCCGCATCAGGTGTGACTTAGCCCTGGGCGATCGTCGAGGTCGTCTTCTTGGGGAAGATTTCCTTGAAGCCCTTCAGGAAGCGGTCCATTTCTTCGGGCAGGCCGACCGACACGCGCAGGTGCTGCAGCATCGGCGGGAAGGGACGGCCGACCAGGACCCCCTTCTGGCGGAACTCCTCGATCACCGGCTGCACGGTGCGGCCTTCGAGGCTGACCATGAAGAAGTTGGTCTGCGACGGGATGACCGGGTAGCCCCACGCCTCGAGTTCAGCGGTGGTCTTGTTGCGGAGGGTGATGATCTTCGACTTCACCTCGGCCTGGCCCTGGTGTCCTTCAGCGAGGCCACGGCGCCCCACTTCGCGAGCACGTTGACGCTGTTCATCGAGTACGGACGCATCCGCTGGATCATCTCGGCCGGCGCCACGGCATAGCCGATGCGCATCGCCGCCAGCGCCGCGATCTTCGAGAACGTGCGGGCGACGACCACCGGGCGTCCCTCGATCACGTAGAGCATCGAGCTGCCCTAGGCCGGGTCGCCCACGAAGTGGTGGTAGGCCTCGTCGATCAGCACCGGCATACCTTCGGGCGCCGGCGCTGCTGCACTTCGTGGTTCAGGGCGCAATCAAGGTGGTGAATCTGGCCGAGGGCGCGGAATCGTTCGCGATCGGCTGGATGATCGCCTGCGCGGTCGTGCCGCTGCTGATCTTCGGAGGTATCCCGCACTGGAGCTGATGGAGGATTCTGCGACTGGCGATGCGCCGGGCGGGCGGCGCGGAGGTGGGAGAGAGATGACGCGGGCCGGCGCAGTGGCCGGCCCGCATCAGGTGTGACTTAGCCCTGGGCGATCGTCGAGGTCGTCTTCTTGGGGAAGATTTCCTTGAAGCCCTTCAGGAAGCGGCCATTTCTTCGGGCAGGCCGACCGACACGCGCAGGTGCACCCTGGGTGTCCTTCAGCGAGGCCACGGCGCCCCACTTCGCGAGCACGTTGACGCTGTTCATCGAGTACGGACGCATCCGCTGGATCATCTCGGCAGGCGCCACGGCATAGCCGATGCGCATCGCCGCCAGCGCCGCGATCTTCGAGAACGTGCGGGCGACGACCACCGGGCGTCCCTCGATCACGTAGGGCATCGAGGTGCCATAGGCCGGGTCGTCCACGAAGTGGTGGTAGGCCTCGTCGATCAGCACCGGCATGTCCTTCGGAATGCCGTCGAGGATCTGCTTCACTTCCTTCGCGGTCACCACCACGCCGGTCGGGTTGTTGGGGTTGCACAGGTAGAAGAACCCGATGTCGCGGGCACTGCGATTGGCGGCCTCGATCATCGCCGGCACGTTCTGCCGGTAGTCCTTGAGCAGCGGCAGCTTGATCGCATCGGCCTTGATGTTCGTCGCGTGCTGGTAGACCGAGCCGTAGGACGGGTCGGCGCCGAGCACCTTCTGGCCATTCTGCAGGTAAGTCGTGCCCATCACCTGCAGCACTTCGCCGGAGCCGGCGGTCAGCAGGATGTTCTCGGGCTTCACGCCGTGGTGTTCGGCAATCGCCTGGACGACGTTGCCGTCCGGATATCCGTAGCGGTTGGCGTACTTCCACGAGCTGGTCATGGCCTTCATGACGGACTCGGGCGGGCCCCAGTTGTTCTCGTTGCTCGCCAGCTTGGCGAAGGAGTCGTACTCCGCATCCGAGCCGCGGAACTGTGCCGTCTGGCCCTGAGCGAACAGTGACGACGAGGGTCGCAGCCCCAGGACGCCCATGGCCGCGGCGACCCCTCCGAAAAACCGACGACGAGAAAGCGGATGCCTGACGTCCATGAGTCCTCCAAATAAGAGACGATCTGTCCCGGGAAAGATTACTCGATCTGCCCCCCGGAATGCTCGGGTGTGCCTAGGGTCGGCGCGTGGGCACCTGCTACGATCAGCGTCGTGGAGCGGGCAGCGGCGGCGGGTCGCGATTGCGCGGGCGATGGCGCCGGAACCAGGCCTGGTGCTGCTCGACGATCCGATCACCGGCCTCGATCCGAGCATCGCGATGCTGGTGGACGACGAGATCATCAAGCTCCGCGACCTGCCGCACGTGACCGCGCTGTTCGTCACGCACCAGATCCGCGATGCGTTCTACGTCGCCACCCACGCCGCGGTCCGTGGCGACGGACGGGTCCGGATCGTCAGCGCCGACCCGGCGAATGCCCCGCAGGTGAGGTAGACCAGCGCCGCCTCGGCACGGCCCGCGCCGCCATCGGCCCGAGCAGCTACAATCGTCGGATGCCGATCACGCTGACGCCGCGCGAACGCGCCCAACTGAAGGCCCGCGCGCACGCGCTCGAACCGGTGGTGCAGGTGGGGCACGCGGGGCTGTCCGAGTCGGTGGCCGCGGAGCTCGAACGCGCCCTGACCGCGCACGAACTCATCAAGGTGCGCATCGGCGGCGCGGATCGCGAGGCGCGCGCGGAACTGGCGGCGGCGATCTGTGCCCGCACGGGTGCGGCGCAGGTCCAGAGCGTCGGCAAGGTGCTGGTGCTGTTCCGCCCGAGCCCCGACGACGAGCCGGCCGGCGACTGACTGCTCCCACCATTCGTCACTGGTTTCAGCGGTTCGCGGTTGACAATTCGCGCCGCCGGGCCTTTACTTGGTCGTTCAATCAAGTGAAGGCACGCACCAACGTCCCCGACACCCGCGAGCGCCTGATCGAGGCGGCCCGCTACCTGTTCTGGGAAAAGGGCTATGCCGCCACCGGGCTGGCGGAAATCCTCGCCCGGGCCCAGGCCAACAGCGGCAGCTTCTATCACTTCTTCGACAGCAAGGACGCGCTGCTGCGGACCGTGCTCGAAACCTACGTCGACGCGCTCGAACCGCGCGTGCTGGCGCCGGCCCGCGCCAAAGCCACCGGCCCGCTCGACGAAGTGTTCGCCTTGCTGGAGTCGTACCGCGATCGCCTGCTCGACACCGATTGCACCTACGGCTGCCCGATCGGCCGCCTGGCACTGGAGATCGATCCGGAGAACACGCCCGCGCACGCGCTGATCGCCAGGAACTTCGACGGCTGGACCGGCGCCGTGGCCGACGCCTTGCGCCGCGCCAGGGTGCCCAGGCCAGACGAGGTCGCCGTATTCGTGCTCACCGTGATGGAAGGCGCCGTGATGCAATCGCGCGCGCATCGTTCCATCGCGCTCTTCGACACCTGCGTCCGCCAGTTGCGCATGCACATCACCGCGTTGACCCGCACGCCACCTCCGCCGCCGCCCGCGCGGCGGACATCCCGAAGGAGCGCCCGCCGATGATCGCCGCCCTCGCCCTCGCCCTCGCATTCGCGGTAGCGCAGGTCAGCCCTGTCACCGTTCAGAAGATCACCACCCCGCAAAAGGCCCTGCACTTCGAGGTCGTCGTGCCCGGTTCGCTGGACGAAGTGTGGCTGGCGATGAGCACGGAGGCCGGGATGGAAACCTGGCTCTGGAAAGACGCCCGGGTGGACCTGCGCCCCGGCGGCGACTGGCTGGTGCTCTACACGCCCACCGCCACCGGCGGCGGCACCATCGTCTCGTTCGTGCCACGGAAGGAGCTGGTGATGAAGGCCATGGCGCCGGAGAAGTTTCCGACGGTGCGGCGCGAGCGCACCGACGTGACGTTCAGCCTGACGGCCGTGAGCCCGACGGCGACCAGGGTGACGCTGACGCAGACGGGGTGGAAGGACGGCGCCGAGTGGGACGCCGCGTACGAGTATCTGTCCAGGGGCAATGCACAACTGCTGACGCAACTGCATCAGCGCTTCGCGACCGGTCCGCTCGACTGGTCGAAGTTCCAGTGAGGATAGGGTCATGAACACGGCTTCTCTGACGAAGGGCGCGGGCCTCGGCACGGTGCTGCAGACGCTGATGGTGGTGGTGGGCCACTTCATGTCCCCCGAACAACAAGGGATGCTGTTTCCCATCGCCGGCACGGCCATCGGCGTCATCACGGGCTGGCTCAGTGCGGGCGGCACGCGCGCGATGCCGCTGGGCAGCACGGCGGCGCAAGGCGCCATTGCGGGTGGCGTGGCGGGGGTGCTCGGCAGCCTGGTGTCCACCGCGCTCGGCGACGTGCCGCTCGGCAACATGGCCATCGCCGGCGGCAGCACCTTCGTGGCCGGTGCCATCGGCGCGGCGATCGGCCGGGCGATGACACCCGCGGCCGCGCGCTGACCTCGGCCGCGTCACACGAGAGTTTCGCGAGGCGTCGCCAGGTGGTTCTTTTTCTGCGGGGTTTCAGTTGGTGGCGGGAGCCGGGAAGTGCTGCCGGACCGTGTCCAGCAGCGAGTCGACGGCGATCGGCTTCTCGAGCAGGGCCACTGCGCCGATCTCCCGCGCCATGTCGGCGGCGTTGTAGCGCCCCGAGACGCACACCACCGGAATCGACGACAACGCGGCATCGGCCAGTTGCGCGGCGCGGAACTCCACGCCATCCATGACCGGCATGATCAGGTCGAGGAGGATGAGGCAGGGCAGCTGCTGGCGCGCCACTCGCAGGGCCTCGGCGCCATTGGCCGCCGTCACCACGGAATAGCCCTTCAAATCGAGCAGCGTCACCATCATCAGGCGGCTGTTCTCGTCGTCTTCGACGACCAGGATCGGGCGTGGGTCTATAAGCACAGGTTGGGGGGCTGCGGCTAGAGCATAGCCGCGGAGACAAGAAGAGACAAACTCAGCCGTGGCTAGCCTCTCGCTGGCATCTCCAACATCCATCACTCACCCGGTTGTCGCCCCTGCCGGTTCCACGTGCACGAGCACATCCGCCACCCACCCCAGATCGCCGCGCACCTGGTGACGGACGCGCCCGGCGACGGCGTGCGCATCGGCGACCGACATCGCCGGATCGACCTCGATGTGCAAGTCGACGTGATACGACATCCCGGTCTTGCGCGCGTAGGCCTTGTCCACGCCGCGGACCCCGGGGACCGTCAGCACCGTGGCCTTCAGCTTGTCCATCATCTGCTGGTCGGGCATCGTGTCCATCAACTCGAGCGACGCATCGCGCAGCACGCGCAGCCCGGTCACGATCACGACGATACCGACGACGACGCCGCCGTAGTGATCGGCGGCCATGAAGCGCGAGCTGTCGTAGATGGTCAGAGCCACGGCGGTCAGCGCCGCGCCCGCGGACAGGATGTCTACCGCGTCGTTCCAGGCGTCGGCAACGAGCGAGGTGCTGCGGATCCGGCGTCCGACCCGGAACTTGATCACCGACATCACGCCGCGCACGACGATGGCGCCGGCGAGCGCGGCGATGGCGGTCATCGCCGGTGGCGGATGCGCCGCCCCAACCTCCTGCAGCGAGTTCCAGCAGATGCCGGCGCCGCCGATGCTCAGCACCATCCCCACGACGAACGCCGCCAGCGTCTCGATGCGGCCATGGCCGTACGGATGGTCGTCGTCGGGCGGCCTGGTCGCGGCGATCAGGCCGAACAGCACCACGACCGAGGCCAGGACGTCGCCCGCGAACTCCACGCCGGTGGCGAACACCGAGGTGGACTGTGTCATCAAGCCGACGGCGATGTTCATCGCGGCCAGGGCCACGCTGGCGAGGATGCCTGCCAGCGCGACGCGTTGCCCCGTCCGCGCGTCGCTCCCCGACGGATTAACCATGCGTGATTATGGCGTCATCCTCATCGTTGCTCCGGAAGCCGCTGGAGCCCGACCAGTTCCCAGCGATTGGTCCCGCGCCTGAAGTGGGCCGTGACCGGAGTCATCCACGCCGCGTGCTCGGCGTGACGGGTGGCGATGCTCACCTCCACGTAGTCGCCGGCGCGAGCCGAGGAGACCAGTGCCGCCGGAGCCGTGATCCTGGCCGCGGCCGATTCCTGCGCCTCGCCCACTTTCGTGGCGACAGCGGTCGCGTTGTCGAAGCGTGACCACTGGACGACGTAGGCTTGCGCCGGGCGTGCGACACCGGCCTTCTCCGCCGCATTCGCAAAGGTCAATTCTCCCGAGTCGCTGAGGGCGACATCCACGATCGGGTTGACCGCGGTCAGCCACGTCCGCAGCACCTTCTCCTGTCGCTTCAGCAGCATGTCGGTCATGTAGTCGGTGGCGCGCGGGTCGCTGTAGCGCGCCTTCTCGACGATGGCGCGAATCGATGCGGCGTCGAAACCAGCGACGATGCGCGCGGCCCAGAACGCGTCGTCGGGCCGCATGTTGTCGAACGCCGAGTTCGGATACTCCGGCTTCCACTCGGCGGCGTCGAAGGCCGTGGCCTCGAACCGGCCCACCGCCGTCGGCATGTCGTCCGGGTAGTCGATGTGCAGCCATGGCCGCGTGTAGAACCCGAGCGTGGCCAGCGTCAGCCAGCCCGGCTTCCATTCGAGGATGTACTCGTTGCCGGGCCGATGCCGCTGCGCGTAGACGGTGCCGCTGCCGAGCGATCGAACCGAAGTCGAACATGTAGTGCTTGAGGTACTTGCGGTTGCCCTCCGTCGCCAGCATGTCGAGGCTGTTGACGCCGCGCGAGTCGTCGTGGTTCAGCCACGCGCCGAAGACCCGCGCGCCGCGCAGTTCGCGGCGATGCTCGTGCGGCACGATGTCGTTGGGATCGTCCGGGCGCGTGCCGTAGTAGCGGAAGTTGCCGACCGGCGTGCCCTCGGCGAAGCGGCTGACGATCACCCGGTACTTGCCGTTGTCCTGCTCGCGCGCCCCGGCGCAGCACCTTGTCGAGCTCGCGGCGCGTCAGCCGGCGGCGCCGGGCCTCGCGCGGGTCCCACAACGTCGCCTTCTCGGAGATCACCAGCCGATCGGGGTCGAGCTCCGCCAGGTAGACGTCCACCACGTGATAGCCGAACGCGTGATAGAACGCCGTGCCGATGATCTCCGCGCCGCTCGCCATCTCCGGGTTGTCAGGGGGATCGAACTCGATCTGATACAGCTGGCCCTGCGGATCGGTCATCCGGAAGCCTGGCTGCACGCCGGTGGACTTGCCGCCGCTGACCATCCATCCTTCGAGCGAGATGGACGGCAGCCGGTCCGGTCCGCGAACGATGTCGGCGACCGATCGGCTCTGCCTGGAGCGGTTCTGGAACCAGCTCGAGTCGGGCACTTCGTCGAGCGTGTTCACGTTCAGCGCCCGGACATCACGCTTCTCCCCTGGCGCCGAGAAGGTATTCACCATGAAGTCGTAGCTGTTGGCGTCCTCGATCGGGGCGGCAGCCGAGGCGTCGAGCGCCTTGTCGTCGTCCGTCCAGATCGGATCGTCTGGATAGAACCGCGGCGAGGCCACGCGCGCGAAGCCCGCGCCGGCGACGACGAGCGCCACGCGCAACGGCCGCAGCGGCCCGCCAGCGGCTAGAACGTTCCGCCAAAGACCATCCACAGATGCTTGCCATCGCGGCTCCCGAAGGCCGAATCCACACGGAAGATCAGGCCGTTGTCGGTGTTGAAGCGGAACCCGAAGCCGTAGTCGGATTCGAGATCGTTGAAGTCGAGATCCTGACGCTGCGTCGCCACCTTGCCGGCGTCGTAGAACAGGGCGGCATCGAGGCCAGACCAGACCTCGAAGCGATACTCGCCCTGCAGCATCAGCGCGTGGGGGCCGCGGAAACGGTACTCGCGAAACCCGCGGAGCGAATCGTTGCCGCCGAGGCTCGGCATCAGGTAGAACGGCATCGTCTGGTCGCCCGGCGTGTGAGAGGTGGAGACGAAGGCGCGGGCGACGAAGATCCGCCGTTCGGACAGCACGCTGAAGAATTGCCGCGCGTCGAGGTCGAACCGGTCGAACGAGTAGAGGTTCTGATCGCGGTCTTCGTAGTGGCTGTACTCGGCGCGGTACCAGCCCCCGCGGCGGGCGTTACGGGGCGAGCGCCAGTCCACATCCACGAATGCGAGCGAGCGCACGAAGTCGGGCTGCGAATCCAGCCCGGGCGCGGTGGCGTCGTCGAAGACGTCGCCGATCGGCGGCACTTTCTTGTCCTTGCCGTCGCCGACGCTGGGGTTGAGGGTACTCGACGCCGCCGCCCACGGCCAGCGGCCCGACGATCTGGCCGTTCACCCGCGCGCCGACGGTCGTCGCCAGCGTCCGGAACGTGGTGTGATCCGCACGGGCCGAGTCCGGCCCAATCCCGAAGAAGTCCTCCTGCGGATAATCGTGACGCCGCCAGTAGGTGTTCATGACGATGCGGCCGTCCGGCGCGATCGGCAGCTGCAGGCGCGCCTGCGCGGCCCAGTACCTGCGTCATCGTCGCGCCCGCCCACAGGTCGAGACCGGCGTCGCGATCGAAGAAGCGATGCGAGCGAAAACCGGCGCCGTAGGCGAAGCCGCTGCCGGTGGTGAGCGAGCCGAGCTTCGCGTACAGGCCGTCCCTGGTAATGAGGGGCACGCCGCCGCGCTCGAATGCCCTCAGCCCACGCTCGAGGACGTTCGGTTCCGGCGGCGCGATCTCCTGCTGTTTCTGTTCGCGTGCCGCTCGCAGGGTTGCGGCGCGTGTGTCCTCGGCCGGCGGGGTTTCACCGGCGGGCTCCTGGGCGTGAGCCACCCACGCCGGGCAGCACAAAGCGGTCAAAACGACCAGATGAGCAACTCGCACGGCGAGATGGTGCGACAGCCCAGCGACTGACGCAAGCCCTGCCGTTGCTGCATCCCCTCCTGCCGGTGGTCATGGGTGCCGGCGTCACCTCCGGGTCGTCCGGCGGGACGAAGTGCGACAGTACCAGCGTCTTCACGCCCGCCTCCTGCGCGATCCGGCCGGCGTCCTCGGCGGAGGTCTGGTGCGCCAGGATGCTGGTCTTGAGAGCCGCGGCATTGGGCACGCGCGCCACGAGACGATCGATTGCCGCCGGATACATCACCGAGTGCACGAGCACGTCGGCGCCACGGGCCAGCGCCACCACGTTGCCGGACGGAGCCGTGTCGCCCGAGATGACGATCGACCGATCCGCGGCGTCGAATCGATAGGCGAACGCCGGAACCACCGGCGGGTGGTCCACCAGCGCGGCCGTCACTTTCATGCGCTCGTCCTGCATCACCACACCTCCCGCGCTCACCTCGTGCGGGTAGACCAGTGGCACGAGCGGGATCCGGCCTTCGTTGGCGATGCGAACGTCGATGTCGGCCTTGTTCATCTCGAAGAAGAGTTGCGTCATCCGCGCGATTGGCGGAGGTCCCCAGGCGTCAACCCGGGTGCGCAGGCCCGCGCTCCACGCCAGCCAGATGAGGTTGCCATAGTCGGCGTTGTGATCGGAATGCTGGTGCGTGAGGAAGATGTGCCGCAGCGACGCGAGCGGAATGCCCGCGAACGTGAGCTGACGAGCCACACCATCGCCGCAGTCCACGACGTACGCTACGCCGTCGCTGACGATGACCTGGGCCGCTGCCGAGCTGACCGTACGCGGGCGCGGTCCACCGCCGGTGCCGAGCAGAATCAGCCTGGTCCGCGGCGACTGCGCTCGTGAAGACCTTGGGAGGGCGATGGCTGACGCCAGGGCTGCCGCGCCGACGAGAACGTCGCGGCGCGAGTGACGACGGCCAGACATATGGCGCCGCGGCGTGCGTGGTCGGCATCACGGTGCCGCATTCTTTCACAGAGTCGCGCCGTCTCTAACAGGCTGCGCCGGCGCGGCGTCCCGGCACTCGTCACCGTAAACCGCGGCATCCGCCGGAGGCGGCCCTTGCGTCCGGCTCGCGCGCGACATACCGTGCCGCATGCGCCTGCATCACTTGATCGCACTCGTCACTCTCGCCCTGTCACCGCTCGTCCGTGCCGAACAGCCGCGGTCCTCGCTGACCGGCACCGTCGTCGTGGTGAACCAGCAGTCCGACTCGGTCACGTTGATCGATCTGAAGACGATGACGGCCTACCGGCACGTGGCGGTGGTCGGCGGGCCGCATGAAGCGGCGGCGTCGCCGGATGGCCGCCGCGTGGTGGTGACCAACTACAACAAGGCCGGGGTTGGGCAGCAGAAGGTGCTGAGCGTGCTGGCGTTGCCGAGCGGCGACACGATCAAGACCATCGACCTTGGCGAGTATCGAGCGCCGCACGACGTGCGCTGGGTGGACGGCGAGCGCGTGGTGGTGACGTCGGAGGCGAATCAGGCGCTGCTGCTGGTGCACGTGGGCACCGGCGCCATCGAGCGGGTGTTCAAGACCGACGCCGGGGTGTCGCACATGCTGGCGCTGTCGGCCGATCGCACCCGCCTCTACTGCTCGAACCTCCGCGACGGCAGCGTCAGCGCGTTCGACTTCGCAAGCGGGCGCAAGCTGAAGGACATCAAGACCGGCGCCGAGAGCGAGGGCGTGGGCGTGACGCCGGACGGCCGCTGGGTGTGGGCCGGCAACCGTGCGGCAGACACCATCTCGATCATCGACACGCGGACGCTCGAGGTGGTCAAGCACCTGCCGTCGCCGGGCTTCCCCTATCGCGTGCAGTTCACGCCCGACGGCAAGTACGCGCTGGTCCCTCACGCCAACGCCTCGTCGCTCGTGCTGGGTGACGTCGCGACGCAAACGATCGCGAAATCAATCCCGCTCGGCATGACGAAGGTGGACAAGCCCTCTACCGCCGGCGTGTTCCCGCATCCCGATAACCGGCACGCCTTCGTGACGGTGCGCAACGACAACTCGATGCTCGTCCTGGATCTGATCTCAGGCGAAACGCTGGGCCGTGTTGAAGTGCAGCAGAGCCCGGACGGCGTTACCTATTCGCCAGCGCAACGCTAGCCGCATTCGCGGGCGATGAGCTTGACGCATCCGCGCGGTCGTCGTAACACTGGCTTCATGACGACTACGCCGGATGCCGACATCCGCCGCGTCGTCGATGCTCAGGCGTCGGCGGTGCGGCGAGGGGACGTGGAAACGATGATCGCGGACGTGGCCGAGGACGTGGTGTCGTTCGACGTCGTCGATCCGTTGCGGCGCCATGGCCGCGGCTCGGTGCGCGAGCGAACCGCCGCGTGGGTCGCGTCCTTCGACGGGCCGATCAGCTGGGACAATCAAGACATCGTGGTGACGGCCGCGGACGATGTGGCGTTCGCGTCGATGCTGAGTCGCGTGGTCGGCACGCTCAAGAATGGCACCCGCGTCGACATGTTCTTCCGCAAGACGCTCGGGCTGCAGCGACGGAACGGCCGATGGCTCATCACGCACGACCACGGGTCGGTGCCATTCAACCCCGAGACTGGACAGGCGTCGCTCGGCCTCAAGCCGTAACGGTACCGCGCGTCACTCAGGCGGCAGCACCGCCGTCGCTTCGATCTCGACCAGCGCCCGATCCTCCAGCAATCCAGCCACGACCAGGAGGGTCATCGCCGGGTAGTGGCGGCCGATGACGTTCCGATAGATCTGCCCCAGTTCCTTTTGATCGCGTCACGTAGGCAGCCTTGTCGGTGACGTACCAGGTCATCCGGACCAGGTGCTCCGGCCCTGCCCCGGCGCTCCGCAGCACGGCCACGATGTTGATCAGCGCCTGTTCGACCTGGCCGACGAAGTCGTCGGTTTCGAAGTGCCGCTGCGCGTTCCAGCCGACCTGTCCTGCCACGAACACCATGCGGCCCTCGGCGGCCACGCCGTTGGCATAACCGCGCGGCGGCGCCCACCCATCGGGCTGCAGAAATCGCAAGTGCGATGCACTCATCGGCGTCTCCTCGGGGCCTGGCACGATCGGGCCGAAAACGGCGCAGATACTGCCGATCACGCCGGACCTCGCATACGAAAGCGCTGAATCTTGCCGGTGGCCGTCTTCGGCAGCTGGTCCACGAAGGTGATGGCTCGCGGGTACTTGAACGGCGCGATCGACGCCTTGACGTGATCCTGCAGGCGCTTCACGGTCACCTCGTCCGGCGCGACGCCCGGCCGCAGCACCACGAACGCGGTGACGATCTGCCCGCGCTCCTCGTCCGGCCGGCCGACGACGGCACATTCGCCGACGTCGGCGTGCGCCAGCAGCGCCGCCTCGACCTCCGGTCCCGCGATGTTGTAGCCCGCCGACAGGATCATGTCGTCGGTCCGGGCGGCGAAATGGAACCGGCCGTCGGCGTCCTGCGAGAACGCGTCCCCGGTGAGGTTCCAGCCGTCGCGAACGTACGCCGCCTGCCGCGAGTCGGCGAGATAGCGGCAACCCGTCGGCCCGCGCACGGCGAGCCGTCCCACCGTGCCACGCGGCACCTCGCGCATGTCCTCGTCAACGATGCGGGCCTCGTAACCCGTCACCAGGCGTCCCGTGCAGCCAGGATGGGCATCGCCGACGCGGTTGCTGATGAAGATGTGCAGCATCTCGGTGGTGCCGATGCCGTCGAGAATCGGCGTGCCCGTCTTCGCCATCCAGTCACGGAAGACGGGGGCGGGCAGCGTCTCCCCAGCCGAGACCGCGAGTCGCAGCGACGACAGGTCGGCGCCGGCATCCATTGCGGCCATCATCCCGCGGTAGGCGGTGGGCGCCGTGAAGCAGATCGTCGCCTTGTAGGTCTCGATGATGCCGACCATGTTCGCCGGCGAGGCGTTCTCGAGCAGCGTCGCGGTGGCGCCAAAGCGCAGCGGGAAGATCGCCAGCCCTCCAAGGCCGAACGTGAACGCCAGCGGCGGCGAGCCGACGAACACGTCGTCCGGCGTGACGCCGAGCACCTCCCTGGCGTAGCCGTCGGCGATCGCGAGCAGATCGCGATGGAAGTGCATCGTTGCTTTCGGTTCCCCGGTCGTGCCCGACGTGAAGCCGAGCAGCGCCACGTCGTCGCACGACGTCGGCACCGCGTCGAACCGCACCGGCTTGTCGAGCGCCACGCGATCGAGCTCTGCGTCGTGGTTGGACGTGCCATCGAACGGCACGACCTGCTTCAGGAAGCGGCTGTCCTTCGCGCAGGCCACGAGCTCGTCGGCGATGCGGCTGTCGGTGAGCGCGAGGGAGATCTCGGCCTTGTCGACAATCTTCGTGAGCTCACCGGCCCTGAGCATCGGCATCGTATTGACCACGACCGCCCCCGCCTTGGTCGCGGCGAGCCAGGCTGCGACGAGCGCCGGGTTGTTGCCGGAGCGGATGAGCACCCGATGGCCGGGCCGCACTCCGTAGTTCTCGACCAGGGCGTGCGCGAGCCGGTTCGACCAGTCGCTCAGTTCCTTGTAGGTGCGCCGGCGGCCGTTGCCGATGAGCGCGACGTGATCGCCGAAGCCGCGCTCGACCATGCGGTCGGTCAGCTCCACGGCGACATTGAGGCGCGCGGGGTACTGAAACGCCTGGCGATCGAGCAGCAGCTCGGGCCACTCGTGTGGCGGCGGCAGTCGATCCCGCGCGAAGCTGTCCACGTGGGCGCTCGGCTCGAGTCGGATGGAGGCGGCGCTCATGCCCTACACCCCCGCGCCGGCATCGGCGAGGACGGCGCGCGCGATGACCACCCGTTGCACGTCGGACGCTCCTTCATAGATGCGCAAGGCCCGAATCTCACGATACAGCCGCTCCACCACGTGGCCGCTGCGGACGCCGTCACCGCCATGGAGCTGGACGCTGGCATCGATCACGCGCTGGGCGGCCTCGGTGGCATGGAGCTTCGCCATCGCCGCCTCGCGCGTGACGCGGGAGGCGCCGGTGTCCTTCGTCCACGCGGCGCGATACACGAGCAGCGCCGACGCATCGACGTCGAGCGCCATGTCCGCGAGGTGCCCCTGCACCATCTGCAGCTGCGCCAGCGGGGCGCCGAAGCGCTCGCGCGACGCGACAGACGGCCACCGCTTCGTCGAGCGCGCGACGGGCAAAGCCCAGCGCCGCGGCACCGACCGTCGCGCGGAACACGTCCAGCGTTGCCATGGCGATCTTGAAGCCGTCGCCGGGCGCACCGATGAGCGCAGCTGCCGGCAGGCGACAACCGTCGAAGCGCAGCCGCGCCAGCGGGTGCGGCGCCATCGCCTCCAGGCGCTCTGCCACCGACAGGCCAGGGGTCGCCGCCGGGACGATGAACGCACTCAGCCCTTTCGCGCCGGGCGCTTCACCCGTTCGCGCGAACACCACGTAGACGTCGGCGATGCCGCCGTTCGAGATCCAGGTCTTCTCGCCGTCGAGCACCCAGCCGTCGCCGTCGCGACGGCCGGTCGTGGCGATGGCGGCGACGTCCGACCCCGACTCGACCTCGGTGAGCGCAAAGGCGGGAATGGCAGTGCCGGCGCGTGTGCGCGTGAGCCAGGTGCGCCGTTGCTCAGGCGGATCCGAACAGCGAAATGGGTCCGGCCCCGAGGCCCTGCATGGCCAACGCGAAGTCCGCCAGCCCGTGGTGGCGCGCCAGCGTCTCGCGCGACAGCGCCAGGGTGCGCACGTCGAGGCGCGCGTCGGGATCGTCCGGCGACGGCGCCGTGGCCTCGAGCCAGCCGTCGCGCCCGAGCGCCGCTACCAGGGCGCGGCACGTGCCGTCCACGTCGTGATGATCGATCGCTCCGAGCGATTCGGCAGCCCAGCGATCGAGCCGGCGGGCGTGGTCACGGTGATGCGCGTCGAAGAACGGCCAGGAGAGGAAGCTCGCGTCAGCCATCGACAGTCCCTCAGTTGCCCTCGAACCGCGGCGCGGCCTTCGCCACGAACCCCTCGTAGGCGCGGCGGAAGTCGCGCGTCTGCATGCAGATGGCCTGCGCCTGCGCTTCGGCCTCAATGGCCTGATCAACGGTCATCGACCATTCCTGATTGAGCATCGTCTTGGTCATCATGTGCGCGAATCCCGGCCCGTCGGCCAGCCGCCGGGACAGATCGGCGGCCGTCGCATCCAGCTCCGCGCCCGGGACGATGCGATTGAAGAAGCCCCAGCGTTCGCCTTCCTCCGCTGCCATCGTCCGGCCGGTGTAGAGGAGCTCGGCGGCCCGTCCCTGGCCGATGACGCGCGGCAGCATCGCGCAAGCGCCCATGTCGCAGCCTGCCAGCCCCACGCGCGTGAACAGGAACGCCACCTTCGCCGTCGGCGTGCCGAGCCGGAGGTCGGACGCCAGCGCGATCATCGCGCCGGCGCCGACACAGGCGCCGTCAACCGCCGCGATGACCGGCTGCGGGCAGGCGCGGATTGCTTTTACCAGGTCACCTGTCAGCCGCGTGAAGGCCAGCAGCCCCTTCATGTCCCGGTCCAGCAGCGGGCCGATGATCTCGTGCACGTCGCCACCCGAACAGAAGTTGCCGCCGTTCGATGCGAACACCACCGCCGCGACGTCCTCTGCCTCGGAAAGGGCCCGGAAGGTGTCGCGCAGCTCGGCGTAGCTGTCGAAGGTGAGCGGGTTCTTCCGCTCGGGCCGCGTCAACCTGACGGTCGCAATGCCATTCTCGAGCCGCCAGTCGAAGTGGCGGGGCGTGAAGTTCGCCATGCTCATGGGCGTCGTTCTCCCTTGCGGATGCGGCCGGCCAGGCCATCGAGATGCGCGATGAGCACCTCGGTGTCGGCTTTCGTGAAATCGGACAGCAGTTCGTCCACCCAGGCTTCGTGCGCGGCGGCCATCTCGGCGAACCGGTCGGCCCCGGTCGCGCGTCAAGGTGACGCGGACCGAGCGGCGATCCCCTGCCGCGGTGTGCCGCGTCACGAGCGCTTCGGCGGCCGAGCCGATCGATGATGCCGGTGACATTCCCGTTCGACACCAGCAGCAGCCGCGACAGCTCCGTCATCGTCATGCCGGTGCGCGTCCGGGCCAGTGCCGCCATCACATCGAACTGAGGGAGCGTCATCATGAACGTGCGTGCGCAGCCGCTCGCGCAGCGCGCCTTCGATGGCCCGCGCGGCGCGCAGCAGCCGGAGCCACAGGCGCAGCCGCTGCTTCGAGGTCGTCTGCGGCGCCCGCACCCGGGTCCCGATTCGCGCGGCCGTCACGCTCACGCGGCCTCCTCGGGGGGAATGCGAATCGCCTGGCCGGTCGTGGTGGCGGCCTCCGGCGTGCACAACCATCGCACCACCGCCGCGACCTCGGCTGGCGTGACCAGACGGCCGTTGGGATTCGCTGCGATCGAGCTCTTCGCGTGCGGCTGCTCGGCTGCGGCCGGTGGCGGCAACGATCGAATCGATCGACGATTCGAGCATCGGCGTCTCGGTGTAGCCGGGACAGACGGCATTGACGGTGACGCCCGTGCGCGCCAGCTCGATGGCCAGCGAGCGCATCATTCCCACGACGCCGTGCTTGGCCGCGCAGTAGGCCGTGACGTACGCAAAGCCCTGAAGGCCGGCAGTCGAGGCGACAAACACCACCCGGCGCTGCTGGCCGGCCGGGGCGTCGCGCCGCGTGACACCGGGCAGGCAGGCGCGAACGGTGAGGAAGGCCCCCGTCAGGTTGAGGTCGATCATCCGCTGCCACAAGCCAAGGTCGGTGCGCGACGCCGGCGCGCTCTCAGCCGCGCCGGCGTTGGCGATGACGATATCGACCGGGCCGAAGGCAGCGGTGGCGGCCTGCACCATGGCAGCGCAGTCCGCTTCGCGGGTCACGTCCGCAACCACCGCCTGCGCGCGCGGCAGCGCGCGGCAGACCGCCTCCAGCGGCGCGCGACGCCGGCCCGCCACGGTGACGGCCGCACCCTCGCCCGCAAGCGCGGCGGCAATCGCCGCGCCGATGCCGGTGCCGCCGCCGGTAACCAACGCGTGATGACCCTCGAGAAAACTCTTCACCTGATCACACTTTCCCCGTCATGGTGTCGGCGCGCGACGCCAGTCGCCGCAGCTGATCGCGTCCCGGCAGATACGGCTTCGGCCACTCCGCGCCGTCGTAGCCGAGCTCGGCGGCCGCATGCAGCGTCCAGTAGGGATCGGCCAGGTGCGGCCGCGCGAGGCACACGAGGTCGGCACGCCCGGCCATCAGGATCGAGTTCACGTGATCGGGCTGGTAGATGTTGCCGACCGCCATCGTCGCCAGGCTCGCCTCGTTGCGGATGCGATCCGAGAATGGCGTCTGGAACATCCGGCCGTAGACAGGCCGGGCCGCGATGGACGTCTGCCCCGCCGAGACATCGATCAGATCGGCGCCCGCATCGACGAAGTGACGCGCAATGGTCACGGCGTCATTGGGCGTGATGCCTGCCTCGCCCACCCAGTCGTGCGCCGAGATGCGCACCGAGATCGGCTTGCCATCCGGCCACACCGCGCGCACCGCGCGCAGCACTTCCAGCGGAAAGCGCAGCCGGTTCTCGAGCGTGCCGCCATACTCGTCGGCTCGATGATTGGTGACCGGCGTGATGAACGCCGACAGCAGATAGCCGTGCGCGCAGTGGAGTTCCAACCAGTCGAAACCCGCGCGCGCCCGCCATGCGTGCCGAAGCCACGAAAGCCTCGCGCACCTCGTCCATGTCGTCGCGGCTCATGGCACGGGGGATCTGGCTGGCCGGCGACCACGGTACCGGCGACGGCGCGATCACCTCCCAGTTGCCGGCTCTCGAGCGGCGCATCCATCGTCTCCCAGCCAAGCTGCGTCGAGCCCTTCGGGCCCGAGTGCCCGAGCTGAATGCCGACTTTCGCGGCTGTCTCGGCGTGGATGAAGTCCACGATGCGAGCCCAGGCCTGCTCGTGCTCCGGGCGATAAAGCCCCGTGCAGCCCGGAGAGATGCGGCCCTCGGCGGTGACGCAGGTCATCTCCGTCATGACGAGCCCGGCGCCGCCCTTGGCGCGCTCCGCGTAGTGGACGAAGTGCCAGTCACCCGGCGTGCCATCCACAGCTCGGTACTGGTCCATCGGCGAGACCACGACACGATTGGCGAGCTCGACGTCACGCACCTTGAACGGCACGAACATCGGCGCCCGCGGCGTGGCGGGCTCCTTGCCGGTGGCGGTCGTCTCGAACCACGCCTCGGCGCTGGCCAGCCACCGCGGATCGCGTTGACGCAGGTTCTCGTGGCCGATGCGCTGCGATCGGGTGAGCAGCGAGTAGTTGAGCTGCACGGGATCGAGATGCAGGTAGCGTTCGACGTTCTCGAACCACTCCACCGAGTTGCGGGCCGCGCTCTGCAGCTTCAGCACCTCCACCCGCCGCTCCGCTTCGTAGCGCGCCAATGCCGACGACAGATCCGGCTCGCGGTCCACGTACTCGGCGAGCGCGATCGCGCTCTCCATCGCCAGCTTCGTGCCGGATCCGATCGAGAAATGCGCGGTCGCCGCGGCATCGCCGAGCAGCACCACGTTCTCGTGGCTCCACCGCTCGCACAGCACCCGGTTGAAGTTGAGCCATCCCGATCCACGCAGGTGGCGCGCGTTGGTCATCAGCGGATGGCCGCCGAGGTAGTTCGCGAAGATGCGCTCGCAGGCGGCCACGGTTTCGGCGCCGTCCATCCGATCGAAGCCGGACCGCCGCCAGGTATCCTCCGAGCACTCGACGATGAAGGTCGCGGTGTCGGCATCGAACTGGTAGGCGTGCGCCCACACCCAGCCGTGCGGCGTCTCCTCGAAGACGAACGTGAACGCGTCGAACTTCTGGTTGGTGCCCAGCCAGATGTACTTGCAGGCGCGGACGTCGATATCGGGCTTGAAGACGTGCGCGAGCTCGGTCCGCACCTTCGAGTTGACGCCGTCGGCGCCGACCACCAGGTCCCAGTCGCGCCACGCCGCCAGGCCCTCGATCTCGGTCTCGAATCGCAGCTCCACGCCGAGCTCCCGGGCGCGGTCCTGGAGCACGTTGAGCAGCCGCCGCCGGCCGATGCCGCTGAAGCCATGGCCGCCCGAGCGCAGCACCTGGCCGCGGTAGTGCACCGCGATGTCGTCCCAGTAGACGAACGCGTCGCGGATGGTCGCGGCGGTTGGCGGGTCGTTGCGATCGAGGTTGTCGAGGGTCTCGTTCGACAGGACGACGCCCCAGCCGAAGGTGTCGTAGGGGCGGTTGCGCTCCACCACGACGACCTGGTGGGCCGGCTGGCGGAGTTTCAGCGAGATGGCCAGATAGAGGCCCGCCGGACCGCCGCCGAGACATGCCACGCGCATCGTGTGGGCCTGCAGGAAGACGGCGACAGGATGGCGCAGAAGGCGAGATGTTACAAGTCTAAAATATTCAAGCTTGAAGCAAGCCCGGCCGGGCTCGCCCGGCGATCACACTGCAATCACCAACGTCTCGCCGATGTCGCGCCAGCCCAGCCGCCCGTGCTCGGCCCGCAACATCGTCTCCGCGCGCTCGATCGGCTCGGTCACCGGCTCCCGGCTCAGCGCGAACGAGCGGTGGTGGACGGGCACGAACAGCCGCGCCCCCGCCGCGTCGGCCATCGTCACCGCCTGCTCGGGCGTGCAGTGATTGGTGATCCACGGATCGTAGGCGCCGATCGGCATCACCGCCGCCTCGAAGGGCCCGAAGCGCCGATGCGCGGCGAACGCATTGGTCTGGGCGGTGTCGCCGCCGATCAGCAGCCGGCGCCCTTCGCGCTCGATCACAAAACCGCCGTAGCCCCGCCAGGTGTCGCGACCGAGCCGCGCGCCCCAGTGCCGCACTTCGAGGGCGCGCACCAGCGCTTCACCCCGTGGGGTGTGCACCCTCGTCGTGTCGTTCCAGCGCAGCTCCTGGACCGACGAGAAGTTGTCACGCGGCAGCAGATCGGAGGTCCCGGCGGCCATGACCGCCGCGGGCCGGCCTCTCAGCGATGCCAGCGACGGCCGGTCGAGGTGATCGAAATGCGCGTGGGAGACGAGCACGAGGTCGAGGTCCGGAAGTTCGGCCGGGGTCAGCGCGCACTGCACGAGACGCTGCGGCCCAAGGCTGCCGACACCAAGGTCCACGCCGATGCGTGGAAACAGCACCGGGTCGGTGATGAGGCGCAGCCCGTAGAAGTTGACGAGCACCGTGGCATGCCCCAGCCAGGCAATGGTGATGGCATTGTCGTCCCAGGTGGTCGGCGTGGGCCGGTGCGGTGCGGGCGGCACGTCCTTCCCGAACTCGCGGACCCGCTCGCGCAGGAAACGTGCGCTCCACGACGACGACAGGCTGGTCCACGCCGCTCCGGCACCTGCCACCACAGCCGTGCCGAGGAAGCCGCGGCGATTGAGGGGGCTCTTCACCTCAATTGAGACTCGCGAACCTCTCGAATTGTTCCCGGGCGAGGGTCCAGCTAAGGCCAAGAGGTCGGCACGCTCCACGGTCCAGGCATTGGGCTCAGCGCGCTAGGATCGTTGGATGGCGCCTTCTCAGGTGTTCCTGCTGTCCCCGGCCCGCTGTGACGGGCGCCGCGCCGCGATGCTGCTGAGGCCGGAGGCCACGTCGCCGGCGGCCGAACGCCTTCGCGCCGGCACGCTCACCCTTGGCGACGCGTTCACCTTCATGAGCGCGCTCTACTTCCGCGGCAAGCTCACCTACGCGCAGGCATTCTCGGAGGCCGACCCGTTGGGGCCCACCAGCTACATCATCACGCCGACCCGCGGACTGCAGACACCGGACAGCCTGGTCTCGATCTCGCTGCTGCAGGAGTTCGCCGCCACCGACATCGCCTCGGGCGCCAGCGCCTATCGCGCTCCGCTCGATCGCGATGTCGCACTCCTTGCCGACCGGCTCTCCGACACGACGCGCGTGATCCTGCTCGGCAGCATCGCCTCGAACAAGTACGTGGATGCGCTGGCTCCGGTGCTGGGCGAGCGGTTGCACTACCCGGCGTCGTTCATCGGACGGGGTGACATGAGCCGTGGCGGGCTGCTGCTGCGAAGCGCGGCCGCCGGCCTCGAGCTCGACTATGTGCGGCTGGACACTACCGCTACGCGCCGCGGCGTGCGACCGCCCCGGCTGGAGCCGGCCCCGAGGCGCCAACGGTAACGCCGACGATTTCGGCGTCATCGTGTGCGTTTCGGGCACCACCCTTGCTGTAGCGGCCGCTCGAGACGCGCGGGTGGGTGCCGTCATTCCAAGAATAAGCACGCCCGTATCTACAGGAGGCTTTGTGGCATCAGAAGACAAAGGCACGACCGTGACCCGCAAGCAGCTCATCGACTTGCTGAACGAGGACCTGGCGCGCGAGTATCAGGCCATCATCGCGTATGTGGTCTACTCGCAGGCCCTCAAAGGCGCGGAATACATGAGCATTGCCAAGGAGTTGGAAGTGCATGCGGGCGAGGAGCTGCAGCACGCCCTCACGATCGCCAAGCACGTCGATTACCTCGGCGGTATGCCCGCCGGCCAGGCGTTGCCGGTGGTGCTGACCGAGAAAGCCACGGGCATGCTGCGCGCGGATCTCGACAACGAGAACGCCACCATCCGCAACTATCGCGAGCGTGTAAGGCAGTGCGAGGCGCTGGGTGAGTACGCCATCGCCGAGGACATCCGCGAGATCCTGCGCCAGGAGCAGGAGCACCAGCAGGATCTGGCGACGGCGTTGGGCGAGGACGTGCCGGACGTGTCGAAGTCGCCAACGAAATAGCCACCGCGATTCGACGTCGAGCCCGTCAGGCGGTAATCCGTGACGACGCGACCGACATGATCCGGCGCGACCCGTCACAACGGATCGAGCCCAGGTTCCGTCTAAGCACGGCATGGGGAACCTTTTCCGCGATCTGGTCTACGCGCTCCGCAAGTTTGGCTCGGCGCGCGCCTTCACCGCCACCGCCGTCCTGACGCTGGCGCTCGGCATCGGCGGCACGACCGCGATCTTCACGCTGATCCACGCGGTGATGCTGAAGTCGCTGCCGGTGGGCGATCCGTCCAGGCTCTACCGGATCGGCGACGGCGACAACTGCTGCGTGCAGGGCGGCCCCCAGGATCGCTGGGGCATGTTCTCGTTCCCGCTGTTCGAGCGCATCAAGGCCGAAGTCGCCGGAGTTCGAGGAGCTCACCGCCGTTCCAGGCCGGCATGGGCCGCATGAGCGTGCGCCGGCAGGGCGTGAGCGACGCGCCGCGGCCGCTGCGCGCCATCTACGTCACCGGCAACTACTTCACGACGCTCGGCGTGAATGCGCTCGCCGGCCGCGCCTTCACCGCGGCGGACGATGCGGCCGCGGCGGCGCCGGTGGTGGTGCTGGCGTATCACGCGTGGCAGGGCGTGTACGGCGGCGACCCGTCGATCGTCGGGTCCACCCTGGTCATCGAGGGCCAGGCCTTCACCGTCGCCGGCGTCACGCCGCCGGGTTTCTTCGGCGAGACGCTGCGCGCCGATCCGCCCGACATGTGGGTGCCGCTGCAGCAGGAGCCGCTGATCGCCGGCACCGAAACGTCGCTGCTGCGGCAGCCGATCTCGTCGTGGCTGCGCGTGATCGGCCGCCTCCGCCCGGGCGCGACGATCGACGGCATGGACGCGCGGCTCACCGGCCTGTTGCGGCAGTGGATGCAGCACGAGGCCGGCTATCCGCCGAACTGGCTGGCCGAAATCGAGCGCGTGCTGCCGCAGCAGGTGATCGCCGTGGTGCCCGCCGGCGCCGGCGTCGGCGTGATGAAGGAACAGTACGGCCGCAGCCTGCGGATCCTGCTGGCCGTCTGCGCGCTGGTCCTGCTGATCGCCTGCGCCAACGTCGCGAACCTGCTGCTGGCCCGCGCGGTGGCGCGCCGCGGCCAGACGGCGGTGCGCCTGGCGATGGGCGCGTCGCGGCGGCAGATCGTCACCGAGGCGCTGGTGGAAAGCGTGCTGCTCGCCATCGGCGGCGCGCTCGCCGGGCTTGATCGTGTCGGTGGCCGCGTCGCGGCTGCTGCTGTCGCTCGCCTTCGCGGGCGCGAGCCTCCTGCCGATCGACACGATGCCGTCGCCGCTGGTGCTCGCCTTCGCCACCGGCCTCGCGCTGGTCACCGGCCTCCTCTTCGGCGCCGCGCCCGCGTGGCTGGCCACGCGCACCGATCCCGATCGAGGCGCTGCGCGGCTCGGGCCGCACCGCCGGCGATCGGGCGTCGTTCGCGCGCAAGGCGCTGCTCGTCGTGCAGGCCACGCTCTCCGTCGTGCTGGTGGCCGGCTCGACGATGCTCGGCCGCAGCCTTGGCAATCTCGAGGGCCAGGACTTCGGGTTCGACCGCGACGGGCGGGTACTGGTGTCGGTCGGCCGGCCCTCGGCGTCGATCGCCGGCGAGCGGCTCACGGCGCTCTATCGCGACCTCGAAGGCCGGCTCGACGCGCATCCCGGGCGTGCAGAGCGCCGGGCTCGCGCTCTACAACCCGCTCACCAACAACTGGGGCGAGGGCATCCTGATTGCCGGCAAGCCGCTGCCCGCCCCCGGCGAGCAGACCGGTGCGTCGTGGGACCGCGTGAGCACGGACTACCTGCAGGAGCTCGGCGTGAAGCTGGTGCGCGGCCGCCACTTCACCGCCGCCGACAACGAGACGGCCGAGAACGTGGCCGTCGTGAACGAGGCATTCGTGAAGCACTTCTTCAAGGCCGACGAGGATCCGCTCGATCAGCACTTCGGGCTGAACCTGCCCGAGAACGTCAACTCCTTCCGCATCGTCGGCGTGGTCGGCGACGCCCGGTTCCAGTCGTTCCAGCTCGATCGCCCGGCGCGGCCGATGTTCTTCGTGCCGCTCGCGCAGACGGTGAACTACGCCAACGAGATGATGAAGCGCGTCGAGACCGCGTCGCACTACGTCGGCGGGCTGCTGCTGGTCACGACATGCAGTCGCCCGGCGCGCTCGAAGCCGCAGGTGGCGCGAGCGCTTGTCCGAGGCCGATCCGAACCTGGCGGTGATCAACATCCGCACCCTGCGAGCAGCAGGTGGAGCGGACGTTCGATCAGCAGCGCGCGGTGGCGAGCCTGGCCGGCCTGTTCGGCGTCGATCGCGCTGGTGCTGGCGGCCATCGGCCTCTACGGCGTGACGGCATACTCGGTGGCCCGCCGGACGAGCGAAATCGGTGTCCGCATGGCGCTCGGCGCCGACCAGCGGCGGGTGATCGGGCTGGTGCTCGGCGGCGCGTTCCGGCGCGTGGTCGCCGGGCTGGTGCTGGGCCTGCCCCTTCGCCGTTGGCGCCGGCTACCTGCTCTCGTCGCAGCTGTTCGGCGTGAAGTTCTGGGATCCGGCGGCGCTGGCGATTGCCGCGGGATCGCTGGCGGTCGCGGCGTTCATCGCCTCCATTGTCCCGGCCACACGGGCCGCGGCGATCGCGCCGATCAAGGCGTTGCGGATGGAATGAGCGCGCGGTTGGCCGCGGCTCGAGGCGCGCGTCAACCAGCCGATTCGGAGAACCTGCCGACCCGCAGAACCACGGCGCACGCGAGCGCGAGCGGTGCTGCGGCGAGGGTCAGCAGCACGCCCATGCTGATCTCCGAGCGCAGCTGTCCCGGCGGTATCAGCGCGGAGCAGAAGAACAGGCCGATGCTGAAACCCATGGCCGCGATCAGGCCGGTGACGAGCAGTTCGCGCCAGCCGACGCGTTGCGGCAGGTTGAAGCCGGCCAGCCGCGCCAGGCCCGCCCCCACGAGCACCCCAACCGGCTTGCCGATCAGCACCGCAATCGGCAGTCCCCAGGTGCCGGCCTCGAGCGCGCCCATCGGTACGCCGGCATTGACGAGACCGAAGAAGAACAGCGTCACCTGAACCGGGTATCGCCAGAAGTTCTCGAACCGGCTCAGCGTGTCTTTCGCATTGGGGCGCGCATCGACGAAGAAACCAGGATCCCGCGGGGCGTGCGGCAGGAACGGGATGATCGGCATGAGCGCGAGCGCCGGATGGAGTCCACTCCAGAAACACGCCAGCCACGCGACCACGCCCGGACCGATCAGATAGGGCCAGAAGTTGACGACCCGCAGCCGGCGCAGCGCCAACGCCATGACGACCGCGCCGGCGAGCATCGCCAGGCCAAGCACCAGATTCACGTCGCCCGTCTCGTCGAGAAACGCCAGCACCAGGAATCCCAGCACGTCGCAGCCGATGCCGAGCAGCAGGAAGAACGGGATCACCGGATGCAACCTGAAGATCAGCCGCAGCACGAAATAGCCGATCGCGAGGTCCGTCGCCATCGACACCGGCCATCCGATCGCCAGCATCGGTTCGTCGAGCGCCTCGACCACCCGGCCGTACAGCAGCGCCGGCACCGCGACCGCGGCGATCGACGCGATCACCGGCAGCATGGCGCGCCGCCACGAGTGCAGCACACCGCCCGGCGCCGTCGCCTCGATCACCTCCTTGGTAATCAAGCCGAAGAAGAACACCATGGCGATGTCGTTCACCGCGAAGGCGATCGCAAAGGTGAAGCGGTAATAGCTCTCCGGGGCAGCGTTGACCCAGGCGAGAGCCATCAACGCGCCGAGCGGCAACAGCAGCAGGTGCTCGACGGCAAAGCGCGACAGCCGCGGGACCGTGGAACGCACCCGGCCCCGGAACCCGCGGCGTTGGCGGGACTTCCCTGTCTCCTGGTCGGTGCTCATTGCGATGTCTCGTTCCGGATGACACCAGAATCCACCACCCTGCCGGTGCGGGTGATGGCCTGGAAGTTCATTTCGGCTCCAGAAACCTCGACCAGCATGAAGCTCTGGTCCTGATCGAAGGACGCCGCGGTCTCCTGCGACGGGCTCATGTTGCCCCGGCGCAGCTGTCCAGCCGCACCCGAGACGAAGTAGACGATGCCCTTCTGTGGGTGTATCCGCTCGTAGACGTGATCGTGGCCGGAGAACACCACGTCAACGCCGAACTTCTGGAAGATCGGCTCGAGCCGCAGACGCAAATCGACCGACGACCCGTGGCGGTCGGCATTCGAGTAAAGCGGATGGTGGAAGAAGCAGACTTTCCACTCCTCCTTGGCGCCCTGGAGGGTGGTCTCGATCCAGGCCACCTGTTTGGCGTCCATCAACGTGCTGTCGAGCGCCAGGAATCGAACGTTGCCGCGCACGAACGAGTAATACCGCTGCCCGTTCATGTTGAACCCGGGGTACGACACGTTCTGCGGGCGGTCGTGGTTGCCGAGGGACGCCTGGAACTTGACGCCGGCCTCGAGCAGCGGCGCGTACGGCTGCGCGAACTTCTTCACGAAGTCGGCGGGTGTCTGCCCCCCGTACATGTTGTCGCCCAGCATGATGACGAGGTCGAAGGGGAAGGTGGCGTGCGATTTGAACATCTGCTGCGCCGACTTCGTACTGCTGCCGCTCGCCGGTGCCGTTGTCGCCGATCACTCCGAACTTCAGCGAACCGGAACGGTTCGGGAGCGCGACGATCGATTGCGCCAGCACCGCCGCCGAGGCGAGGGCGGCGAGGAGAGACAGAAGGACCGAGGCCTGGCGTCGGCGCAGCCGAAAAGTCATCGCCGCGTCCTCAGGCCTGGTGCGAAATCGTCCCGCCGACGACGGTGCGCACGATCTGGATGTCCTTGATCTTCTCGACGTCCACCGTGTGCGGATCGTCGGCGAGCACCACGTAGTCGGCGAGCTTGCCGGCGGTGATCGATCCCTTGATCGCCTCCTCGCCTGACGCCCACGCGCCGTTGTAGGTGTTGACGGCGATCGCCTCGCTGACGCTGATCTTCTGGTTGGCGCCCCACACCTTGCCGTCCCAGCCCTTGCGCGTGACCATGCCCTGGATGCCCATCAGCGGCGCGAACGGGCCCGGGCTGAAGTCCGAGCCGGCGCAGGCGTAGATGCCGGCGTCGATCAGCGAGCGGAACGCCATGCAGTTCTTCATCATCTCTTCGCCGTAGTACACGAACTTGTCGGGGTTGTAGTAGGCGTAGGTCGTGAACAGCGCCGGCACGGCGCCGATCGCCTTCATGCGCGCGATCAGCGACGGATTGACCAGCGTGCAATGCGTGATCTTCGGCCGGGCGTTGGCGCGCGGCACCAGCTTCAGCGCGCGCTCCATCGCGGTGAGGTACATGTCGATGGCGACGTCGCCGTTGGCGTGGCAGTTCACCTGGATGCCGGCGCGATGCACGCGCTCGACCCACTCGTTGAGCGTGTCCTGGGTCTCGGTGACGTTGCCCTTGTAGGGCGGCGTCACGCCCGGATACGGCGTCGATCAGCGCCATCGTCCGCTCCGAGAACGAGCCGTCCACGGTGTGCTCGGAGGTGGCGCCGAACTTGATCCAGTCGTCGCCGAAGCCGCTCTGGATGCCGGCGGAGATCATCGCCTCGAGCGACGCGGCCGCTGGTCTCGTAGCTGATGCGATGCTGCAGCTCGCCGCGCGGCGCGCACGTCCTGCATCGCCTGCAGGTTGCCGCCCTCGTGATGCACGCTGGTCAGCCCGTAGCGCGCGAACTGCTTCGAGATGTGCGCGACGCCGTCGCGCGCGCGCGCTCTTCGTTCTCGGCCGGCGTGTAGGTGCGCCGCGTCGCCGACCTTGTTGAACGGCGCCGACGCGAGATCGGTGACCCGGCCCGTTCAACTTGCCGCTTGGCATCCTTGTCGTAGGTGCCGCCCATCGGGTTGGGCGTGTCCTTGGTGATGCCGGCCATCTCGAACGCCTTGCTGTTGTAGAAGTAGGTGTGGCCGCCGCGGTGGCGCACGATCACCGGGTGCTCGGTCGACACCTCGTCGAGGTCGTGGATGTTGAGCGCGCGCTTGTCGCTCAGCTTGGTGTCGTCGAAGAAGAAGCCCTCGACCCAGGTGCCCGGCGGCGTCGTCTGCGCCCGGTCCCGCAGCTTGCCGATGATGCTGCGGATGCTGACGAACTCGACCTCGAAGGGATTGCCGACGAGCACCTCGTTCAGCAGCACCTCGCCGCCGGCGTGGTTGTGGCAGTCGATGAAGCCGGGCACCACCGTCATGCCCTTGGCGTCGAACGTCTGCGTGTTCTTGCCGGCCAGGCCCTTGATGTCGCTCGTCGAGCCGACCGCGGTGAAGCGCCCGGCCGACACGGCAAACGCCTCGGCGCGCGGCGCCCGCGTGTCCATCGTGTAGACCTTGGCGTTGATCACGATGAGGTCCGGACTGCCTCCGCCGGTGCCGACCGTCTGGGCCGCGGCAGAGGCCGAGGCCTGCGCGCTGGCGGCCAGTTCCGGCGCGCCCGCGATGGCGGCAAGCGCGGCGCTGGTGGCACTGATGAACTGTCGGCGATCGTGGCGGCTGTGCGGCATCGAAACTCCTGCTGCCGCCAATCCTACACGCGATTCGCCCAGTCTCTGGTGATTGCGGCGTCGCCCGCTGAGTACGCCGTGTCCCCGGCGGCGTCCTGTGTTTCGACGCGGTTGAGGCGCGAAACAGGCCGAAATTCGATGGTCGTCGAACGCGCGGTGGCGGTACATCCCTTGCACCAACGGAAGGCAGGTCAATCGTGACCGTCGGAGAGGAAGGCGTCAGTGAACCGCATCAGAACGGCAACCGTGGCAGTGCTCCTGGCGTCATTCGTCGGCTTGCAGCCTGCGCCAGCGATGGCGCAGCACAAGGACTGGCGAGATCGCTACGAGGACAAATGGAACCGCCGTGAAGACCGGCGCGATCGGCGCGAAGATCGCTATGATGCGCGCGACAGTTACTATGACGCGGCGCGTTCTTACCGCGGCGACAGCAGTCGCTACCGCGGCCGCAGCCTGAGCCGCAACGACCGCATCTATCGCGGTTCGGACAACCGTTACTACTGCAAGCGCGACGACGGCACCACCGGCCTGATCATCGGCGGCATGGCTGGCGGCGTGCTCGGCAACATCATCGCCCCCGGCGGCTGGAAGACGGTCGGGACCATCATCGGCGCGGGTTCCGGCGCGCTGATCGGCAGGGCCATCGACGACGGCGACATGGTCTGCCGCTAGGCGATCGCGGACACCCCAATCGTGGCCGGCGAGCACCCCCGCTCGCCGGACCCACGATGAGCCTCACGCTTGTGATCCTACCCGAGTCCGGTTCGGGCGCGCGGGTCGAGGCGAGCGAACTCGTGATCGCCATAGCCGAGCTCGAGCAACACCTCGCGGGTGTGTTCGCCCAACGACGGAGGCGGCCGGCGATAGCTCGGCGGCGAGGACGACAGTGCCATCGGGTTGCCGATCGATTTGACGTCGCCGAGGACGGGATGCGACATCGTGACGAGCATGTCCCGCGCCTCCACCTGGGGATCCGCCAGCGCCTCGCCGATCGATCTCACGCGACCGCACGGCACGCCGTAGCGAGTGAGGCGGGCCACGAATTCGGCGACCGTCAGCGGCGTACTGAATCTTTCGATGATCTCGACCAACGCATCGCGGTGACGCAGCCGGCCGTTGTTGTCCACGAATCGCGGATCGTCGGGCAGGTCCGGCCGCTCGATGGCCTGACAGAACTGCCGCCACAGCTTCGGATTGCCGGCACACACCATCACCAGCCCGTCGTTCGCGCGGAACGTCTGGTACGGCGCGATCGACGGATGCTGGTTGCCCATGCGGACCGGCGACCGGCCAGTAGCGAAGGCGATGCCGGCCGGCAGGGTCATCGCCGCGAGCATCGCGTCGAAGAGCGCGATGTCCACCGCCTGACCGCGGCCGGTGCGATCCCGCTCGCGGAGCGCCAGCAGGATGCCCGAGAACATGAACTGCCCGGCGAGGAAATCGGTGACCGCGACGCCCACGCGCGAGGGCTCGCCGTCGGCCGGTCCGGTGATGTCCATCACCCCGGCTTCGGCTTGCATCACCGGGTCGTACCCTGCTTCGTCGCGACGCGGCCCGGTGTGGCCGTAGCCGGTAACCGACGCATAGATGAGCCGTGGGTTGAGCGTCGCCAGGCGCTCGTATCCGAACCCGGCGCGCTCGAGCGTGCCCGGCCGCAGGTTCTCGACGAGCACATCGGCTTCGCGGACGAGACGCGTCATCACCTCGGCGCCCGCGGGCGACTTGAGGTCCAGCGCCACGCTGCGCTTGTTGCGGTTGACGCTCAGGAAGTAGCTGCTGACGCCGTCGATGAATGGCGCCCAGCCCCGCGTATCGTCGCCGAGCTCAGGTTCTTCGATCTTGATGACGTCGGCGCCCATGTCGCCGAGCAGCATCGTGCAGAAGGGACCGGCGAGCACGCGGGTGATGTCGATGACTTTCAGTCCGTCCAGCGCTGGCATCGCGCCATTGTGTCAGCATTGACAGGTGCAACGCGTCGCGGTCGCCGGCGCCCTTCTCCTGGCGCTGTCGATCACCTCTCTCCCCGCCGCTCGCGATCTGAACCGGCTTCGGGCCGGGTGGGACGGCCTCGTCGTTCTCGTGGAGGCCCTGGCCGATCGCTTCGGACCAATCGAGCGCGAGGCCGGCTTCGAAGCGCTGCGCCCGAAGCTGGCTCGATCCGGGCTCGTCCCCTCCCTGATCTTCGACGATGCCAGCGCCTGGACGACGCGAGAAGGCGACTGGCGCGCCTTCGATCTCGCCGGGTATGCCTCGGGCGGGGTGTACCACATCGGCATGCGTGCAGAAGCGCAGCGGCCTGCGGTCAGGGGGCAGTACAAGGCCCGTGTGCAGCTCCAGCGTCTCGCCCCGGGACGCTTCGAGTGGACGGCCAGCGACGATCTGGCGATCGGTCAGGCGCGACCGTCCGACCTCGCAGGCGCGCTCGACACCGTCCTCCACTTCGCCGAACGCTCGACCGAGGCGTCGGCCCGCGCCGCGATCGCGAAAGTCCTGCCACGAGCTTCGGCGCAGTTTGGCCTCCTCTTCCGCCTCGAGACACTGTCGCTGCAACGGGATGCCCAGGGCGCGACGGCCGTACGCGTTGCGGTGCGGCTGACCCCTGCCGGCATCGGCGGCTTCGCCCCTCGGCATGCCGCCTTCCTCGAGAAGTACGCCAAGCCGGTGAAGGTGTCCCTGGTCATCGCTGACCCTGCTGGCGTCACGTGGTGGACGCTCGAGGCCGCCGACGGCCTGTGGACGGTCCGCCTGCGGATCCGGGATGGGAGTCTGGTTCCCCTCGACGGACTGGCTGACCGTGGTCTCCCGGGACGTCTTCGCGCCAGGGCCGATGTCGCAACGCGGATCGGCCGGTTCGAAGTCGGGGCCGAACGCCTCGCCGCCGACCTGACGCTCACCCGCACGCCTGGCGAAAAGGGCTTCTCCGCCCGGCTACTCGAGGAGCCGCACTGGCGCCTGCCGTTCCTCGTCGAGACGTTCCTCGACAGCCCCCTGCGCTACCCGTTCGAAACACCGGGTTCGGAAGTCGAATGGGCGGTCCGGGAAACACCGGACGGCAACGTCCTGATCAGACGCTATCGCGCCCGTGTGCGCGAGACGTGGATCCTCCGCTGGCTGGGGGGCAAGGTGGACGGGGCGGTTGGGGATTTCCGGCGCGGGGCGGAGTTGGAGGCGGACCTCTACCACCGCGCGTGCCTGCTGGCTCTGCGGGACGACCTGGTGGCGCTCGACGCTTCCCGGTGAGCCCGCTGGGCAAGCGGCCCGAGTGAGCGATAATCCCCCGGTCATGGCACGTTCATGACGGCCGCCGCTCTTGTGGCAGGCCACGTGTCTTCGCTCTGTCATCGGATCGACTCACGAGGAGGTGCCATGTCCACGCCGCGAATCCTGCTCTCTGCCGTCGGCGCCTGCGCCGCGTTCCTGCTGGCTGCCTGGAGCGCCGGGGCCGGCGCGAGCACGTCAGTGTCGGCGCAAGCCGCCAAAGCAACCGTCGCCAACCCCATTACGGGCGAGGGTCTGCCGAACCCGGCGCCGAAGGTGACCCGGAACTGGGGCCAGCTGCCGGCGGGCCGGAAGTGGGGCACGTCGGCCGGCATCGACATCGATCCGAAGGACGGCCAGATCTGGGCCTACGAGCGCTGCGGCGCGGGCACGGCCGGCGGGGGCCCCGTTGACTGCGACAACACTCCCGTCGATCCAGTCTTCAAGTTCGATCGCAACACCGGGGCGGTGCTCGCCAACTTTGGCAAGGGGGTCATGGTGACCCCCCACGGCATTCACGTTGATGCCCAGGGCAACGTGTGGATTGCCGACTTCGCCGGGAACAAGGAAGGCACCAAGGGCCACCAGGTTCACAAGTTCAGCCCCAAGGGCGAGAAGCTCCTGAGCCTCGGGGTCGCCGGCAAGCCGGGCAACGCCGACGGGCAATTCGACCAGCCCAACGACGTCGTCGTCGGGCCCGACGGCAGCATCTACGTCTCCGATGGCCACGACGCGCAAGGCATGGTGACGACCGCCGCGGTCGCCGAGGGCCTCAAGCGCGGCGCCACGTCGCGCATCAGCAAGTTCTCGGCGGATGGGAAGTTCATCAAGTCGTGGGGACAGATCGGGGTCAAGCACGGAGAGTTCCGCACGCCCCACGCCCTGATGTTCGACGCGAAAGGCCGGCTCTGGGTGGCGGATCGCGGCAACCATCGGCTCGAAATCTTCGACCAGGAAGGCAAGTACCTCGAGTCGCGCTATACCTACGGCCGGATCAGCGGCTTCTTCATCAAGGGCAACCTGCTCTATGCCATCGACTCCGAGTCGGGACCGTTGAACCACCCGAACTGGCGCGACGGCGTCCGGATCGGCCCCGTCGACGAAGACCGCGTGACCGCGTTCATTCCGCCATTCGAGCGCGAAGATCGCGTCTATCAGGGCACGGCGGGAGAAGGCGTCGCGGTGGACGCGGAGGGCAACGTCTACGCGGCGGAGGGGCCGAACTCCTTGACCCAGGCGGGCGGCGCGTTCACGAAATACTCCGTGAAGTAGTCGAGCGCGCGCTATGGCCTAGCGCCCGGTCAGTCGCGCCAGGTGTTCGGGGTACCGGGCCCCTTGCACGGCGATCTTCGACACCTCGACCTCGATGTCGCGTAGATCGTCGGCTGTGAGTTCCACCGACACGGCGCCGATGTTCTCGTCGAGTCGCGACACCTTCGTGGTGCCGGGGATCGGCACGATCCAGGGCTTCCGCGCCAGCAGCCACGCGAGGGCGATTCGCGCGGGTGTCGCCTTCTTCCGGTCGGCGAACGCGGTCAGCCAGGCGACGAAGGCCAGGTTGGCCTTCCGATTCTCCGGCGTGAAACGCGGGACGATATTGCGGAAGTCCGAGCTGTCGAAGGTGGTGTGCTCGTCGATCTTGCCGGTGAGAAACCCCCTGCCGAGCGGGCTGAAGGGCACGAACCCGATGCCGAGCTCCTCGAGCGCCGGCAACACCTCGGCCTCGGGCTCGCGCCACCAGAGCGAATATTCGCTTTGCAGCGCCGTGACCGGCTGGACGGCGTGCGCGCGACGAATGGTCTGGACCCCGGCTTCGGACAGGCCGAAGTGCCTGACCTTGCCTTCCTGAATCAGGTCCTTCACCGCTCCGGCGACGTCTTCGATCGGCACGTCGGGGTCCACGCGGTGCTGGTAGAACAGGTCGATCGCGTCGACGTTCAGTCGCTTCAGCGATGCTTCGGCGACCTCCCGGATGTGCGCGGGCCGGCTGTCGAGGCCGCCTTGCTTGCCGGCCTCGATCCTGAACCCGAACTTCGTGGCGATCACCACCTGGCCGCGGAACGGGGCCAGCGCCTCGCCGACCAGCGCTTCGTTGGTGAATGGCCCATAGACTTCGGCGGTATCGAAGAACGTAACGCCGCGCTCGACCGCCGACCGTATCAGCCGAATCCCTGCCTGATTGTCCACGGCCGGGCCGTAGCCAAAGCTCAGTCCCATACAGCCAAGCCCGAGCGCCGAGACTTCGAGGTTGCTGCTACCGAGTGTGCGCGTCTGCATGGGGTCAGGGTAGCAACGGATGGCGCGCGTGAATAGCCGGGACGACATAAGATTACGGTCCAGCAGGACTGGGAGGCGTATTGCGGCTGCAGATTGACAATCTGATCTTCGACTCGTCGTCTCGTCAGCTGTGGATGGACGGGACCGAGATCCACCTGTCAAACAAGGCGTTCGACTTGCTGGCGCTGATCATCGAGCGCCGGCCGGATGCGGTGTCGAGGGCCGACCTGCACGCCCGCTTGTGGCCGGCGACCTTCGTGTCGGCGAGCAGCCTGCCGTCCCTGATCTCCGAGATCCGCATCGCGATCGACGACCGGCATCGCCAGCCGCACCTGATTCGCACGGTGCACGGTTTCGGCTACGCGTTTCAGTCGCCCGACCGCGCCGCTCACCAGCCATCGGCCGAAGCCGGACCGATCGCGTGGCTGGTTGGCATCGAGGAGATCGGATTGTCCGCTGGTGAGAACGTCCTCGGCCGAGAAGGCCCGGGCGTGACCCTGCTGAAATCGAGCACCGTCTCGAGGCGTCACGCGCGGCTCGTGATCGAGTCGGACGGAAGCGTGCTCGAAGACCTCGGGAGCAAGAACGGGACCTACGTCAACGACCGGCGCGTCGAGCGTCCCACGCCGGTCGTCGATGGGGATCAGTTGCGGGTCGGCTCGCTGGTCTTCACCTTCAGGCGAACCCAGTCCGCTGAGTCGACCCAGTCGCTGTCGTCGCTGAGCGACCCTCGCAGGCGCTCATGACTTCTGGCAAATGCACCTGAGCAGAGTGCCCTCACGTTTCTCGGTCGCAGCGTCGGGAGCGTCACTCGCCGGAGCGGTCGCTGTCACCGACTCTCCCGGGGATTTGCGCCGGAAACCCCAACTGAGTCCGACGGTGATTCCGCGGTCCATCGAATGGCCATTCCGTCCGGCGACTTGCGTCGAGTACGACCCGAACACGTCGAGGGCATCGGTCATCGAGAACGCGCCGCCGGCACCCACTTCGAGGTGGTTCACGCGCTGAATCTGATCGTGATACGGCCGGTACTCGGCGGGCAGTCCTGCCATGCCGTTGGACGGGAAGTCGATCGCCACCATGCGTCAGCCCGGCGTTGGCCATCGTGAAGGCGCGGAACCGCGAGTTGAAGAAGTAGCCGACCTCGAGGTTGCCCAGGCTGCGATTGTGGGAGATGTCGAGCACCTTCTCGACGAATCCGTAGCCGTAGCGGCCCGAGACGAACAAGCCCGGCAGCCCGCGTTCGAACAGCTTGGCGGCATAGACGCCGACCTGCAGCTCGTTCAATTGCTGGCCAGGCGCCGAGTGTCCGTAATAGGCGTAGTTGTTGCTGGGGACCACCGATCCGATGTACGGCGTGATGACGGCGCCCTCGCGAACCAGGTTGTAGCGCACCGCAAAGCGGACGTCGCTGAACGAGGTGTGATAGGTCCCGTCATCGATGTCGGTGCCCGGATGAGGGAACGGGCCGGTGTACTTGGCGCTGACCAGCGGCACCGCGACATCGATGGCCATCCTGTTGGTGAGGCCGAAGGTGACATCCGCCAAGCAGGACGTTGGTGTCGATGTTCCCCGCGTAAACCGGGACCGTCGTCGCCAGGTGCTTGGTGACCTTCATCGTTTGAAAGGCGACCGAGACGGAGCCTTCTCCCTGGGCCGGCACCCAGGCCTGGGCGGCGGCGTCGGTGCCAAGTGCGGGGAGCGCAGACCAAGAGCGCGAGTATCGAGACCGTGAGACGGCGGCTTCGAGGCATGATCATTCCCCTTAACGTGCTCACGAGGTCTTGGCGCGCTTGCTGCGCGCCTTCATCGCGTTCTCGACTTCGTCGAGAAACCGGATCGTCTTGTCCGACGACTTCAACCGGCAGATGACGTCGGTCGGCGGCACGCCGACGGGAAGGCGACGAACAGTGCATCCGGGTGCGTCGGCGACGCCGCGATGCTGGCGGCAGCCTCGCTGCCTCGGCGACGTCCACCAGGACGACGTCGGTCGGTGCGGTCTTGAGTGCGGCTCTCGAGCAGTGCCCAGTCCTCGATCACCGACACGGCATGGCCTGCCTGGCGCAGCGCCTTGTGCAGCTGCGGGTCGCGAATCGCGGCCTTGGGGTCGGTGGACGGCCGGGCGAAGATCAGGATCTTTCCTGGGTGCACCGATGCATAGACGCGCTGGAACTTCGCGCCGCGCCCGACCATCAGGAACTTGTCACCGCAGGCCAGAGCCGCGGGATACCACGTTGAGACGCCGAGGACCAGAGCGACGACGAGCATCACGCTTCGCGACATTGGGGCCTCCTCAAAGTGCTCGGAGTATAGAGCCGGACCGAACGCAACGGTTCTGGGGAAAAGCTCAGGTTTTCCTCACCTCCGCGACGCCGAACGGCCACAGCCGCTCCCACAGCGTCGGCGGCAGACGCAAGCCCTCCATCAGGTAGATGTCCGAGCGGACGCGGGCGACCGAGGTCAGGAAATTCCCGTTCCGCAGACGGCTGAAGCCCGCGAATCGGCTGCAAGGCCTGGGGGATGGTGCCCAGATTGGCGTTGATCACCCGGATCGCCGCGGTCCTCGCGTCGAGCTCCACCAGCATGAAGTGATGCTGATCGTCGGTCGGGCGCAGGCCGTAGATGCGCCGCCCGTCCGTATCCCAGGCGTAGGCCAGCCAGCCGGGATCGGTCAGGGCGCGCGATCCGCTGCCGTCCGCTGCGAACACCATCAGCCCATCGGCGGTCTCGCACAGGATGGACTGGCCGTCGGGCGACCACTGCGGGCGCGCCAGGAAGGGAGGGATTTCCGGAGCGAGTGTCACCGGCTCTCCCCCGCCGCCGACTCGCGCTTTCACCAGCGCCAGGCTCCCGCCCGCCTTCTCCTGACCAGTGACGTAGGCGATCCATTCACCATCGGGCGACCACGTCGGCGCGTCCTGGTAAGCTGGCATCGCCGGCGACCGCCATCGGGGTCCCGCCCGACGTCGAGGTAATCCACAGACGGGAACCACCGGTGCGGTCCTGGGAGGTGGCTTCGTGCGCGCGCTGGAACGCCAGTCGCTTGCCGTCTGGTGAAAATGCCAGCGACCCGATCGCCAGCGACGCACCGCCGCCCTCGAAGTCGGACTCGCTGACCAGCGGCTGCTGCAGGTAGCCCTCTTCGTTCTGCAGCCAGATCTGCAGGCTGCCGGTGCGGTCGGTGACGTACGCAAACTGCGTGTTCACGGGTGACGTCGCCGGGTCGTACTCATTGCGCGTGCTGCTGAGGAACGGCCGGAGCGCGGTGCCATCCATCGGCACTTCCACGAGATCGAAATCCGTGGCCTGTGAATCGAACGCCAGGGTGCGTCCGTCGGGCGACATGCTCGGTGAGCTCTCGTTGAGCGACGTCGTCGTCAGCGGGGTGACGAGGTCGGTCCGCGTGTCCGCCAGCCAGAGATGAGTGCCCGGGGACGGGCCGTCGGAGCGGGTGACGACGAGGTGGCGGTTGTCAGGAAGCCAGGTGAAACTCGGCGGCAGGCGGCCGACCCCGCCCAGCGCTTGGCAGCAGGGTGCGGGGCTCGCCGGTCGGCAGCGGTATCTCCCAGAAGCTGTCGATGTCCGACCCAGCCACGCCATCACCTTCGTGCCGTCGGGCGAGAAACGCAGGTGCCCGCCGGCGAACGACCTGATGGCGAGCGGCCCCCGGGCGTACCGTTCGGGCGTGCCGTCCGGCAACGAGACGGTCCACAGCGTCATGTTCGTCGGACATCGGCTCCTGTCGCAGGAATATCGCGGTGCGGCCGTCGGGCGAGACGTGCGCGCGCGTCGCGCCTTCGATGACCACGTCGGGCGCCCCGCCGGCGGGGCTGACCTGCCACAACGCATCGCTGTCGCGCGCCAGCGAGTGATAGTAGATGTGGCGGCCGTCGTTCGACCAGAACGGGCTGAAGCAATCGAACGCCGAGTGCGTGACCTGCGTGCGCATCGGCGAGCCCAGCGCGCGCGTGAAGATCTGCACGACGCCGTCGATCTCGGCTTCGTAGGCGAGCGTCCTGCCATCGGGCGACCACGCCGGCACCCCCTGATAGCCGGCGTCGGTGGCAAAGGGGACGAACCGATCGAAGCTCGGGCGCGATTCGGCGGGCGCGACCACCCGCCCGGCGACGAGGCCGGCCGCCGCGATCAACGCCATCGCCGCGATCCGTCGCGGCCAGATCGAAGGAGGGAGGACGGGGGGCGTGCTGACGGCGCTCGTGACCTCGGTGAGCAACTCGCGGGTCGTGCGCAGCTCGGCCGCCAGATCCGCGGTGTGCTGGAAGCGCTCGCGCGGGTTCTTGGCCAGCAGACGGCGCAGCAGCAATCGCAGGGCGAACGGGACCGGCGGCGTGGTCTGGGCCGGGTCGGGCGGATCCTCCGCGATGATCGCCGACAGCGTCTGCACCGACGTCTCGCGCTGAAAGGGATGGGTCGCCGTCGCCATCTCGAACAGCATCACGCCCAGCGCGAACTGGTCCGAGCGGAAGTCGGCCTTGCCGCCGCGCGCCTGCTCGGGGCTCATGTACGGCACGGTGCCGATGATCAGGCCGTCCGCCGTCTGCGTCTGGGTGTGCGCCGTCATCGAGCTGTCGTCGTCGCCGGCGGCCTTCGCCAGCCCGAAGTCGACGATCTTGACGCGATCGTCCGGCGTCACCATGACGTTCTCGGGCTTCAGATCGCGGTGCACGATGCCGGCCTCGTGCGCGGCGGCAAGCCCGTCGGCAATCTGCTGCGCGATCTCGATCGCGCGCTTGAGCGGCATCCGGCCGCGCAGCATCTCGCCGCGGAGCGAGGTGCCCTCGATCAGCTCGGAGACGAGGTACGGCGTGTCGCCTTCGACGCCGACGTCGTAGACGGTGATGATGTTGGGGTGATTGAGGGCGCTCGCGGCGACGGCCTCGCGGGCGAAGCGTTGCTGACGCAGGGGATCGAGTGCGCCGCCCTCATGGAGCACCTTGATCGCGACCGTCCGGTGGAGGCGGGTGTCGCGGGCGCGAAACACCTGTCCCATCCCACCGGCGCCGAGTGGACCGGTAATCTCGTAAGGGCCGAACCGCGAAGGCGATGCGGACATGGGGGATGGGGGCTCGGTGCACCATACGCCGTTGCTCGTCGCGTCGTCAACGTGCACCGAGTCCCCCCGCAAGACCGCCGACACCTCCCCGGACGACCGCATGGGGCGCCCTGCTCCGGCGCGCCCCTCATGCAGTCCTGTGAACGACCCGGCCGCTACTTGTCCTTGGCCGGCTTGCCCTTCGCGGGCCTGAGCGAGTGCTTGGCGACGAAGCGGGCCACCTGGATACCCTGGTTGGCGCCGGCCTGGCACCCTTCGCGGAAGTGGAGCCGGCATAGACGCGGGCACTCTGCGCCTCGGCGGTCGAGTCGGACAGCGTCTCGAAGCTGCGCGTGATCGCCTTGGGGGGCAGCGGATGGCATGCCGTCGGGCAGCGGGACCGCCGGCGCGTTGAAGGTGCGGGTGAAGGGCACGTCGTCGGTGCCGAAGAATTGACGCAGCGATTCGGCCGCGGCGCCGGCGCTCGTCGGCAAGGCGCAGGGGTAATCGGGATATGGCGGCGTGACGAGGAACGGGCGCCAGATGGGATCGCTCGCCGTGTCCGGGTTGCCATCGTCTGGCCAGCGAATCGCGGTGACCGGCCGCCAGAACGTGTAGGTCCACTTCCACATCTGGTTGGCGATGAAGGCGTCGGCCTGGCCGACGTTCAGCAGCGCGAACAGGCGTGCGTGCTCCCAGCGGTCGAAGCTCCTGCTGCTCACGAGCTCGCGGGTCGTCTGATTCCAGTTCGAGCCGCCGCCGGGCCAGAACCGCGCGATGTCGCTCTCCTCGCGAGTTGGGCAGCAGGCCGCGCACGCGCGCGCTGCCAACCTGCTTGACCTCGTTGTACTCGCGGGCATAGTCGGCGCTGGCCAGGTCGAAGATGGCGCCTGGTTCGACTTCGAACTGGCGACCGTGGTTGAGGACAAACGGCGTGACGTGAGCCCAGGCGGCGCCAAACGGGGTGATCACCGCGGGGAACTCCGGGTTCGGCGTGGGTTGATAGACGCCGGGCCCGGGAGGCAGCGTGAAAGGAGGATTCGGCACGTCGGCGCCGTCACCCACCCGCATCGCCAGAATCGCCGCGGCGGCATCGTTGCCGACGTCGATGCCGGCCAGCGTGGACGGGCTGTACGGGCCCGGTCCGATGCTCGCCGCGTAGGCGGCTTCGATGAGATCGATCGCCGCCTGCTTCTCCGGAGTACTGGGCAGCGGCGCCAGCAGTCCCAGCAGCGTCTGCCGCGCGGCCGCCGCGACGGCCGCGTCCGGCGACGCGCCGGGATCGCCCAGCCCGACGCTGGTATAGCGGTCGTAGCGCGGATCGATCGCATTGAGCGCGTCGTGCACCGCGATCTGAGCCATGGCGACCGCCCGAGCCTGTGGCTGCGGGCCGCCAAATCGCGGAGCGACGCGCTCGGCGATCGAGATTCCAGTCGGTCACGATATCCGCGGCCGCCAGCACCGGTAGGGCCAGCAGCGACAGCAGTACGAAACAGACAGACCACTTATTCAACACGGTTCGTGACATGGTTTCCTCCCTGAACTGCGCGGAGTGTAGGGCCGAACGGCATGTGACGAGCATCAGGATTGCTTCAGGTTTTCCTCACCATTGCGGCGTTTCCCGGCATTCGGTATGCTGACTTGGTTTTTCCGACTGCCGAAGCTCCAAAGAGGATTGAATCGATGCGCTACCGAAATCTGTTCGTTTGCACTGCCGTCTTCGCCGCCGCGCTCTGCTCCGCCACCCCGAGCTCCGCTCAGGGTGAAGCCCGATTCGGGGTCTGGGACAACTCGACCAATCCCAACAACGTGATGACCTACGAGCCCTTCGAGAAGGGCGGCAGCAAGCTCACCGTCAGCAACCCGAGCAAGCCGGGCGACGAGTGGAGCTACGTGACCCTGTTCGACGGCAAGTTCCGTCCGGTCACTGGCCAGCCGGGCTCCGAGACGGCCGTCGAGCTCATCAACGCGAAGAGCATCCGCATCCTCAACAAGCGCGACGGCGTGGTGTACCAGGTGGTGATCAACACGTTGTCGGAAGACAACAACACGATCAACAACGAGTACATCCGCATGGACAAGGACGGCAAGATCACGGGCGTCACGCACGTGACCTACAACCGCCGCAAGAAGTAGCGCCGCGTCAGCGATCGCTGTACACGCACACGGCCGCCGGGTCACCGGCGGCCGTTTTCTTTTTGGGGCGGCTCTTCGCGACGGCTACCTGGATGAGCGGTCCGGCGCCTTCGGAGCGTTGGATGTTTCCACGTATCGCGTGTCCGTCGGGCCGATGCCGGAGATCTGAACGAGGACGGCGTCGGTGCCGGTCCTCGCGAAATGATCGCCGCCACCCGGCTCGGAGTAGACGCTGCCAGGGGGGAGGCTCTTGAGCGCCCGCTCGTCGAAGCGAGCGCCGTAGCCGAACTGCCAGGTGCCGGAGATCACGGTCGCCATGCGATCGTCCCGGTGAGAATGCGCGGGAATCGTAGTGTTCGCGGGCACCGACAGGACGATGGTGTAGAAGCCTGGCTTGGACGGATCGCCGGACAGGACCTTGGTGGACACACCGGGTAGGAACGAACTGCCGATCTGATTCGAGCCGGTCTGGGTCGCCCGAATCTCGTCTGGGGTGAGCCGCATCTCGGGTAGCGACGACAGGGCCGGCGAAGGACCGGAGGGCGCAGGGGCTCCCTGACAGGAACTTCGTGAGCGCTTCGGTTGTCTCGCGTGGGCTCTCTTCCATCACCCAGTGGCCGGTATTCACGAGGACGACCGACATCGCATTCGTGGCGACGATCTTTGCCTGCGCGGCCAGCGCGGCGCCGTTCGCCTTGTCGCCGCCGATGGTCAGCACCGGCATCGTCAACTTGGTGCGCGAGAGTTGGGCAAAGTCGGTGGCGGCCTGCTGGAACGACACGAAGTAGGCCCACCCCGCGCGCATCCGACCCGGTCGGGCATACGCGGTGGCATAGGCTCGACGATCGGCCTCGGGAATCGATCGCGTCCGGTCAGCGGCGAACTCGTTCCAGAAGTGCTCGAAGAAGGTCCGTTCGCGTCCCTTCACCAGGGCCTCTGGTGTCGCGCCGTTGAAGCGGAAGTGCCAGATGGCCGGATGGTTGTAGATGGCCTCCCAGCCCTCGACGCCTGGCAGAAAGGCGTCCATCAGCACCAGCTTGTCCACTTCGCTCTGGAACTGTGCCGCATACGCGTAGGCCACCATCAACCCGATGTCGTGCCCCACCACCACCGCGTGCTCGACTCCAAGCTGCCGCATGAGGGCGTGAATGCGCGTCGCCGAGGTCTTCATGTCGAGACCGTCACTCGGGATGCCCGAGTCGCCGATCCCGGGCAGATCCGGCGCGATGACGCGGTACTGGCCAGCCAATTGCGGCATCAGCGGGCGCCACATGCGCGACGTTTCGGCGTAGCCGTGCAGGAGGATGACGGTTGGTCCTCGACCGGCCTCGAGGTAATGAAGCGTCAGCCCGTCAACGACGGCAGCGTGCGATGCAATGGATGTTTCAGGCTGCTGGGCGCGCCCGATCGGCGCAGTGGTGAGCACGGCCAGCAGGACTACCAGCGCGAGAACCATTCGGTGAGTCAACGAGTGTCATGCATCGATCTGCGTTCATGTTATTTCGGACTATACAGTCCAAAACTCCGTCGGTCAACCTGCCCGCGCGGTAGACTGGGCACGATCGCCATATGGCTCGACCCAAAGCCTTCGTTCAACAGGACGCGCTGACCGCCGCCATGGAGGTGTTCTGGCGCCTCGGTTACGAACGGGCGTCGCTCGATCAATTGCTGGACGCGATGGGGATCTCGAAGCAGAGCCTCTACGACACCTTCGGCGACAAGCGTGCCCTGTACCTCCTCGCGCTGGCAGCCTACCGAGAGCAGACCCTGAGCTCGATGCGAGCGTTGTTTGCTTCCGCCAAGACGACGCGCGACGGGTTCTCCCGGCTGCTGCTCGGGCTGATCGCGGAGACCGAAGAACAGCACGCCAGAGGATGCCTGCTGCTGAGCGCGAATCTCGAGCGTGACAGCGGTGACGCCGTCATCGCGACATTCCTGCGCGACAACCAGGCCGCGGTCGAGAAGATCTTCGCCGAGGCGATTGTCCGCGGGCAAGCGGCCGGAGAACTCTCGAAGAACCTCGATCCGCTGGCAATGGCGCGGTTCTTCACCGTGACCGTTCAGGGCATGCGCGCGATGGCCAGGCTGAAGTCCGATCGGCGCGCGTTACGCCAGGTGGCCAGAGTGGCGTTGGCCGCCCTGGGTGAGCTGCACTCATGAATCGATGAGGAAATCCCGGCACGCTCGCATTGGTGCTCGGCGCCAACGCCGCGATGTTCGCCGTCGTCAACGCGACGATGCTGCGGCCGATGCCGTTCTCGACCACGCGGCGAGGTCGTGCATCTGTTCAGCCAACCGCCGGGAACGACGGCCGTCCCTGCAGCGCAATCCGTTGCAGCAGATGGAAGTGCCGCGCCTGCGCGAACGCGCCCGCACGCTGGCCCGCCTCGAGGGCTTCCTGCTGTCCGAACGGGTGATCACGCTGAACCAGGAGCCCGGGGTCGCGCCGACCGCGAGCCGTCACGACCGGATTGCTCCCGATGATGGCGGCGCCGATCGCGCAGGGCCGGATCGTTCCTCGACAGCGAGGGGCAGCCGGGCCAGTTCGTCGCGGTCATCACCGATCGCTACTGGCGCGACACGCTCGGCGCCGGTCAGGTCCTTGGCTCGGCGCTCGTGATCGACGGCCAGCCGCACACGATCGTCGGCATCCTCGCGCCGACGTTCGCCGTGCCGTTCATCGACGCGCAGGTCTTCACGCCGCTCTATGCGAACCCCGAGCCGCAGCCGCGCGGACCGCCGCGTTCGGTCCAGGCCGTCGCCGAGCTCGCTCCCGGCGCCTCGATCGCCCAGGCGCGCGACGAGCTGGCCTCGATCAATCGCCAGCTGGCCCAGGAGTTTCCGCGCACCCACACCGGCTGGATCCTCGGCGTCGAGCCGGCCCGCGACTGGCAGTACGGATCGATGCGCGCGCCGTTGCTGATGCTGCTTGCCGCGACCGCGTTCGTCCTGCTGATCGCGTGCGTGAACATCGCCAACCTGACCTCGCGCAGGCGATCGCGCGCTCCGGCGAGCTGTCGCTTCGCCTGGCGCTCGGCGCCTCGTCAGGCGACGTCGTGCGCGTCCACCTCGCCGAGCTGCTGATCGTGTGCGTCAGCGGGCTGATCCCCGGTCTGCTGCTCGCCGCGGCCGCGGTTCCGGCGCTGCTGGCGATCAATCCGACGATCGCGCGGACGCTCGGCGCGGTTCGCATCGATTGGCGCGTCCAGGTGTTCAGCGCCGCCGTCGCCATCCTGACCGCCATCGGCGCGTCCGCCGTGCCGGCGATTCGCGCGATGCGCGGCCAGATGTCCGCGGCGACCTCGCCAGCGGCGGCCGCACGACCGGATCGCCTCAGGCGCCGTCCGGCTGCAGCGCGCCCTGGTCTCGATCGAGGTGGCGCTGTGCGTGGCGCTTGTTGATGGCCGGCGCGGTCGTGGTGCAAGGGCCTGCGCGATCTGTCGCGGCGCAGCCCCGGCTTTGAATCCTCCGGCGTGCTGACCGCGCAGATTCGGCTGCCGGATGCCGCCTACAAGACGCCCGAGCTCGCGCGCCGCCGTGGTCGAGCGGATGCTCGCACGGATTCGCGCGCTGCCCGGCGTGGTCGCCGCGAGCACGACGCAGAACGCGTTCGCGCCGGGGTTCTCGTATCCAGACGCTGATGCAGCGTCAAGGATCGCCCGACGCCCGATCGCCAGCCGCATACCGTGCAGTTCCGCCGCGTCAGCGCCGACTACTTCAAGACGATGCGGATCAGGATGCGCGCGCGGCCGCGGCTTCGGCGAGGACGACGTCGCGGACCGGCCGCAGGTCGCGGTCGTCAGCCGCCGGTTCGCCGAGCGCCTGCTGCCGAGGCGGTGATCCGATCGGCCAGATCCTGGTTCGCGATCCAGCCGAACCCGCTGCCGCTCACGGTCGTCGGCGTCGTCGACGATGTGTCCGATGTCAGCGTGACGGAGGCTGCCCGAGCCGACGTTGTATCTGCCGTGGGCGCAGAGCAACAACTCGGATACGCCCGTCGCGTTCGTGATCCGCACCGCCGTCGATCCGGCGTCGCTCGTGCCGCCGGTCAGGGAGGTGCTGAAGGAGATTGACGCGTCGCTGCCGCTGCGCCGCGTGCAGCCGCTCGAGGTGTTCGTCGATGGAATCCACCGCGCCCGAGCGCTTTCGCACGATGGTGCTCGGCATCATCGCCATGCTCGGCCTCGTGCTCGCCGCCGTCGGCATCTCCGGCGTCACCTATCGCGGCGTCGTCGATCGCACGAAGGAGTTCGCCGTCCGGCTCGCGCTCGGATCGCAGCCCGGCGCGCGTGGTCCGCCTGGTGGTGCTGGAATCCGCCCGCGACCTGGCGCTGCGGCGCGATCGCCGGGTTCGCCGGCGGCGCCGCGCTGTGCGCGATGCTGGCGCGCTCGATGGAGAACGTCGGCAGCCGTGGACGCGCTCACGACCGGCGTGTCGCATCGGCGTCGATCGCCGTCGTCGGCATTGCCGCGGCGTGCCTGCCGGCGCTGCGCGTCCTGCGCGTGCAGCCGGCCGAGGTGTTACGAAGCTAGGCGGGGCGCCGGCGCCGCGGCTTCTTCGCCGTCGGTCCGTGCTGATCAGCAGCCGGATGAATTCCTCGACGAACGGTGTCGGCGGCGCGTCGCGGAGCGTCGCCGCGTACCACTTGCGGAAGACGCCGTGCCTGGTGATGCGGATCGGGACGATCTGGGCCGCGGCGATCACGTTGACGATCGACCACCTGGGCAGCACGCTGACGCCCATACCGGCCTTGACCATTTCGAGGATGCCCTCGGTCAACTGCAGGTAGGTCACGCGCCGCAGCGCGACGCCGGCCGGGCGAAGCACCTTCTGGACGATGAAGCTGTCGTCGATCGAGCGGGAGTACAGGTAGAGCTGTTCCGTCACCAGTTCCTCGGGCGTCACCAACGCCGCGTTCCGCCCATGCATGCGCCGGACGGACGACCGCGACATGCTCATCGTCGAAGAGCTCGCGAAAGCGCAGCCGCCGGTCGTCCGAGTCGTCGTTCACGATCGCCAGGTCGAGATTGGACGAGCGCCTCGATCTGCTCATGCTTCAGTGCGTTCCCGTCACCGCGCTCCCGAACAACGCTCCGAAGAAATCGCCCGGATTCCAGGCAGGCCGCGCGGTTTCCTGCGCCACGAGCCAGCCGGTCAGGAAGTTGAGGCGCGCGTGCTGCGCGCCGGCTTCGAAGTCGAACGGCTGCGACATGTCGTCGTTCGGCTTGTGATAGACGTCGCGCCGATAGGCCGCGTTGATCTTGGAGCCATCCAGCGCCGGGTCGCCGGTCTTGAATCCGCTCTTGATGAAGAGCGACGGGATGCCCTGGCGCACGAAGCTGAAATGGTCGCTGCGAATGAACAGCACCTGCTCGGGAATCGGATCCTCGGCCATCCCGATCCCGAGGTGCTGCGCCGCCTTCGTCACCGGCGCCAGCAGCGTCGAATGCTGCGCGCCGTACGGCACGATGTCGAGCAGCGGGTGGAACAGGAACGGCATGTCGAGCGCGAAATCGGCCACGAGCGAGTCGCGTGGCACCGTCGGGTGACGAGCGAAGTAGTCGGAGCCGAGAAGCCCCCGCTCCTCGGCGGTCACGAACAGGAACAGCGCCGAGCGCCGGGGCTGCGTCGGCAGCGTCGTCATGGCGTGCGCGATCTCCAGCACCACCCCAACGCCGGAGGCGTTGTCGTGCGCCCCGTTGTAGATGTCGTCGCCGTTCATCGCGACACCCCGTCCGAAGTGATCCACGTGGGCGATGTAGACCACGTGCTCGGCCTGCAGCTGCGGGTCGCTTCCCTTGACCCGGCCAACCAGGTTCGCGCTCTCGATGTCCCGATGGTTGGTGCTGGTCGCGAGCGAGATGCGCGTCGGCAGGTCGAACGCCTGCGGCCGGCTGGCCGCGGCGGCCGCAAAGACGTCCGCGAGGGGCGTCGGCGCGCCGGCAAAGAGCGCCGCCACGCCCGAGTGGTTCAGCGAGGCCGACCCGCGCAGCGCCGGGTCGCCGCGACTGGGCTGGCCCTGCGCATCAATCCAGGCGAAACTGCCCTGCTTGCTGGTGGCGACACTCACGTCCCACCGGAAGCGGGGATCGTCGGGCGACGTGAAGCTGATCGTGCCGATCGCCCCGCGTTTCGCCGCCTCGGCGTCCTTCACTGCGCCGGACGAGAAATAGGCACGCTCGTTACTCGGCAGGCTGGGCGGCGCGCCGCTCAGGTACGCCACCACCTTGCCTTCGACGCTGACCGCGTTCGCGTAGTCGTCGTAGCCAAGCGCGGGAGCGCTGACGCCGTAGCCGACAAACGCGACCGGCGCATTGTCGATGGCCACTTGCTCGCGCAGCTGATCGCCCCCGAGCAGGTAGTCAACGCCGTAGGAGAGCGTCTTGGTGCCAGCCCGTGAGGTCACCTTCATCGAGCTCTTGTCCTCGACCACCACGCTGTTCCTGAGCGGAACCCGCTGCCGGAACGTGCCGTCTTCACCGGCAGGCTCGACCCCGTAGGCCTTCAGCGTGGTCTCGACATATTTGCAGGGCGCCGTCGTATCCCGGGGTTCCCAGCCCACGCCCTTCGAGCGCATCGTCGGCCAGGGTGCTCATGTGCTGGCGGATCAGATCGCCACGAATCGCGGCGAGCGCGGACCGCACGCCTGGTCCATCGAGCGAGGCCGCTTGTCCCTCGGGCGCTGATTTCGAGCCACCGCAGCCGCTGACCAGCGCTGCCAGGGCGATGCCGATGACCATCCGCGATCCGGAGTACACACGCATGCTTTTCTCCTCTGACGGCAGGGCTTGCCCCTGCGCGACGTCAGCTTCGTCTGAACGTCGAGCGAGGTCAACTGAATTGCGCTAGCCGGGAATGCGGGGCACCTGGCTATGCGAGAGTCGCAGCCATGTCCGTCGTGAAGAACTGCGGCGCGATGTGGCGAATCATCAGCTCTTATCCCACCACTTCGACAGGTTCCCTTCGGGCGTCCGAGGCCGTTCGGCGTAGTGCGAGGTGTCGTTGAACAGCATCAGGCGCGCGCGCGCCGGATCCCGGAAGTCGACGACATTGAGGCAGGCGGGCGACTGATCGAGGCGGTCACGGAAACCGCGCGGGTCGAACGCCAGGAGACTGCTCAGGATCAGCCGCAACGTGGCTTTATGCGACACCACCAGCACCTGGCTTCCGTAATGCGACGTGACGATGTCGCGGATCACGGGCAGGGCGCGGGCCAGCACCGCAAGGCCCGACTCCCCACCATTGGGCGCGAAGGTGAACGGATCGGCCTCCCAAGCCGCATACTCCGCCGTGAACCCGCGTTCGACGTCCCGGCGCTTCATGCCCTCCCAGTGGCCATGTCCGATCTCCTTCAGCCCCTCGCGTGTCACGGGCTCGAGCCGGCAGTGCCCGCCGACGATGCGGGCCGTCTCCAATGCGCGCGACAGCGGACTGGAATAGATGGCCGCGATCTCCAGGTGCTCGAGACGCTCGCCCAGGCGCTCGGCCTGCCACCGGCCTTGCTCGGACAGCTCAGCGCCGCTCGACCCGGAGAAGCGGTCTTCCTCCGTCGCAGACGTCGCCCCATGTCTCACCAGGAACAGACGGGTAATGGTCATCGGCTACGCGTTCAATTTGAAGACGTCGGCGCGCACGTCTTCCCCGTTGGCCCCCTCGATGCGGGTCTTGTCCGGCGAGTCGTAACACACCATCCCCGCAAGGGTAGCACCGGGCACCAGGGTAAGTCCCTCAGCATGGTCCTTGCCGATGCCAAACGGCACCGAGACCACCCTTTTCAGATCCGTTAACGCTGCAGCTCGGGTCAGTCAGAAACGTCAGCGAGTCCGCGCCCTGTTCCAGCGCGTTACTCCAGCGGTAGATGCCCACCGGCCCATCGAGATCCATCGTCGGACCCGCGAGCACGAAGAGATCCTTGTCGCGGATGACGAGGTCGCGAACGCCCAGGCCCTCGAGCTGCAGGAAGTGCCGGCGGATTTGCGCGCCGGACGCCCCCAGGTTTGTCCAGCTTGAACACGCCGCCCGCCCCCGCGGTGACCTGGAGGTCGATGATCACGGTCCAGCCCCGCAGCACCGGTCCCCGGAGGCCAAGGAACACGCGGTTACCCGACACTGCCAACCCTTCGACGTCCAGTCCCGTTGTCCTTGCTGGGGATACCTTCGACCGTTCCGTTGGGCAACACGTGCGGCACGAACGGGCCGATGTGCTCGTCCTTCTTCAGCGCTTCCGTCAAGAGGTTGCCGTGGGCATCCCCTTGCAGGCGCGCCACCGTCAAGGCGCCCTGCTTCGCCACGGGCTTGCCACTCGGGTCGAGAGGCAGCCTGGCGAGCGTGAAGCGATTGCCGTCCGCCGAGAGATTCGCCAGACGCTTGATGTTCTCAGGCACCGTCTTGTCGGCCTCCGCCTTCTTCCGCTTCAGGCTGTGAGAGCCGATCATCCACAGATATCCGCCATCGACATCCAGCCCTTCGATGTCGATCTCCTCTTCGCCGCCAGGAAGGTTCAGCAGAGGCGCCAGGTCGAACCGCTGGTGATCGCCGAAGTGGCCATCGGCGCCCCGAGTCATGCGATCGATGGAGGTGCCCTCGTCGCCGCCCAGCCACAGATGGCTGCCGTCGAGCACGACGGCGGAGAAGTTGTCGCGAATCTTGGCGAGCTCCTTCTTGGGAATTGACGGATCGAGTCGAAGAATCGGCGAGCTCAGAGGTACGTCGGCCATGACCACTCACCTCCTGTTTGCAGCAACCAACCTCGGAGCATGAAGACGGACCCTGGGCGGCGGATTCTCCCCTCAACCGGTGGAGACCTCAAGGCCTGCACGCTTACGGACGGGGTAAGACTCGTCTTGCCGGTCGAGCGGGACAGGTGAGTTCTACTTCGGCCGGTCCTCGTCACGCAAGGCGGCGGTGGACGTGACTCCACGCCTCGGCGCCGTCAACAGTCCTCTGTGTTACTCTCCGCGCACTAATTCGTTCACACGGCGACGCCCGACTAGTCCAGTCCTGGAAGGCGATGGCCATGCTTCGCAGACTCCTCTTTCTCGTGGCGTTGGTGGTCCCTCTGGTGGTGTTGGTGGTCGCATGCCACAGCCAGCGACGCGAAGGCACCCCGGGCTGCGGCCGCGACCGATTCGTCGGCGGCGACGGCTGACTTCCAACCGAAGCCGAGCCCCGAGGGTTGTGTGCTCTGCGCCGAAACCAACCCGCTCCTGGTCGTGGACAAGGACGGCCATGCGACAGGCACCATCCGGCTTCGCAATCGCGGGACGGAGCCGCTCACACTGCAGCTCTTCGTCTCCGAGTTCAAGACCGCAGGCGATGGGGCGCCGGACGACCTGGATGCCACGACCACACTGTCCGTGGCCGACGCGATGACGAAAGCGGTGGTTGCTGACGACGCGCCGCTGCAGCCGAAGGCGGCTTTCGACGTCACCATCAACGCGACCAACCTCTGGCAACCCGGACCGTCCGCGGCGAGCCTGAAGAATGGAACCGAGAAGGTGATCGACCTCATCGCGCTCAAGTACGCCGTGCCTTTCAATCTCAAGGTCGATGGGCCGACGCCGGAGCGGGCCGAACTGCCCTTTGTACGGAACCGTGCCACCTACCTGACGCTGCGCAACGACGATCCGATGACGTACCGTTTTCGGTGGCACGTCCAATTCGACGGAGATGCCATCGAACGGCGTCGAGACGGTGGCGCCGAACAAGGCGGTCAGGCTGAAGCTGAGCATGCCCTCCGAGCACTTCGGGCTCCTCAGCAGCGGTACGCTTCGGAGCGATACGCGCGTCGGCGTGCTGACGCTCGAGCACGAGCCGCACGAGAGCCTGCGGAACTATCCGTTTCCGGTCAAGCGGTATCCGATTGCCGCCAGTCTCAGTTACTGGAACGCACCATGGCAGGGGCTCTGGAACTCGGTGTCCATTCTGTTCCTGCTGCTGCTCGGCATCTCGGCCTCGCTGCTCGTCAACTTCATCCTGCCGCTGCAGAAGCGGCGCGTCGCCATCAAGCAGCGGCTGTACGACATCGAGGGTCGGCTTGCCGGCCTCGACGACCTGATCGATCCGATCGACGGCCGCCTGCTCAGCCAGATGCGCGTCGAGAAGAAGCGCCTCCGGTTGGAGCTCCGCGCGCTCTGGCCGGTGTTTCCGCAGTCGGGCGTCGAGATGCCCCGCCTCGAGGAGCGGCTGGAGCGCTTCACGCGGCGCATCACGTGGGTCTCGGCCGTGGGAGAGCTCCTGCAGAGCGTGCACCGTCACAGCGCCACCATGCCGTCACGCGAAGTGGAGATTTTCACGGCGCACTGCGGCGAGATTCTCAACCTTGCCGCGAAGGGCACCACCGAGGCGAAGGCGATCGAGGACATCGATGGCCAGATCGCGGCGTTGGCCGTGCCCAGTCCCGATGCCGAGATTCCCCAGTCGCTCATCGACGATCTCGTCCAGACAGTCCGAGGCGCTGAAACAGAAGATTCAGGCGCTCACCAGCAACCCGAACTGGGAGCCGTGCTCGAAGCTGCTCGCGACCCTGGAAATTGATTTCCCGCCGGTACCGCAGGCTGGTGGAGGGGCCGGCTTCCACCCGGCGCGCACCGACTTTGTCCGGCACGAAAAGGCGATTCGCAAGGCCGCGTTGCTCGTCGAGTACATGGAGCTGGTGGAACATGCGCCGGATGACGACATCCGCAAGAGACGATTGGACCAACGTGACAGGTTGCTCGAGGCGCTCAAGCCGGGGCCTGACGAATCGCTGTCGAAGGCGCGCGACGTGGTCGATGAGACCGCCCAGAATGTGTATCTCAATGACCTGCTCGCCGAGATCTCTGCCAAGGCGGTGTACTTCGAGGTCGATCCCGCGACGCCGCTTGTGTATCAGCTCACCGACATCGGCCTGCGGTTCCGGCGGCCTGGAGCGGATGTCGCCGCGGCGCGGCGGGCCATCGCCTGCCGGTGGACCATCGACGGCGAGCCGTTACCGAGCCGGGACTGGGTGGTCACCTACTTCTTCACCGGTCGATGGCGCCTGCTGAAGGCGCTGGTCGCCAAGCTGAGGCGGATTGACGTGGATCCGGACCGCTCCCTGATCCACGTGGCACTGAAGCAGCGCGGCCAGGACGCCGTGCTGCTGGAACTGGATCACACGCTGGCGCTGGAGCGAACGAAATCGGCGGTCGAAGCGCAGACCTGGCTGTCGATCGGCAGCCTGCTCGTGACGCTGCTCCTGATCGGCTTTGGTCTCGCGGCGGGTGCCGAGGAGAAGCTGCGCTCGCTCGACCTCCTCCCGGGTGCGATCGCGGTGTTCGTGCTCGGTTTCAGCGCTGACTCGCTGAAGACAATGCTCACCCGCAGCAGCGAGTGACTCATCGCACGGCGGCAGGGTCCGCCTGTCATCGGGTATATTTCGTCGATGTGGCGAAAGCCGGCGCGCGGATTGCGGCCAACTACGGTCGCCGGATGATGCCGCGTGCCGGGCGCGTTCAACGGCTGCTGGCGTCTGTCGTCGCTGCCGCCCTCGCTTCGTGTTTCGGCGTCGCGGGCGTGGCGAATGCGCAGACAACGCCGCCCGCCGCCGAGCAGCCGGCGTTACCGGGTCTGACCATCATTGCACCGGCGGCGCCGGGAGGTGGCTGGGACCAGCTCGCGCGCGAGATGCAGCGCGAGATCGAACGGCAGGCGCTGACGGCAACGGTGCAGGTCGAGAACGTACCAGGGGCGGCAGGCACCATCGGTCTCGCGCAACTCATCAACGGCCGGCGCGGCGATGGCGAGGCGCTGCTCGTCAACGGCCTCGTGATGCTCGGCGCGATCCTCTGGAATCAGTCGCCGGTGTCGCTCGGCGCAGGTCACCCCGATCGCACGGCTCACCGGCGAGTACGAAATCGTCGCCGTTCCAGCCACCTCGCCGCACCGCGACATGCAGAGCCTGGTCCGCGCGCTACGCGAGAATCCGGCGGCCGTGTCCTGGGGCGGCGGCTCGGCCGGCGGCACCGACCACATCCTGGCAGGCCTCATCGTCGCGGCAGCCGGCGTCGATCCGCGACGGACGAACTACATCGCGTTTTCCGGCGGCGGCGAAGCCGTGACGGCGCTGCATCGGGGGACAGGTGACGGCCGGCGTCAGCGGCTACAGCGAATTCGCCCAGCACATCGAATCGGGCCGCCTCCGGGCCATTGGCATTTCCGCGCCCAGGCGGCTGCGCCAATCTCGACGTGCCGTCGTTGATCGAGCAGGGACTCGACGTCGAGCTGGAGAACTGGCGCGCGGTCGTCGCGCCACCCGGCCTCAATCGAGCGCCAGCGACAGGCGTTGACGGCTGTTGTCGAGCGGATGGCGCACAGCGAGTCGTGGCGCGCGACGCTGACGAGGCTCGGCTGGACCGACTCGTACCTGGCCGGACCTGCCTTCGATCGAGTTCCTGGACGCCGAACGCGTGCGGATCGGCCGCATCGTCGCCCGGCTGCGAGGGTCGGCTGGCGATACGAACGCCGCGCGCAGCGGGCGAGTGGCTGTTTCCCGTGCTGGTGCTCGGCGGCAGCGCGGTCGTGCTGATCGCGCTCGTCGTCAGACGGCGCAGCGCGACGCCAGCCGACGGAGACGCGAACAGCGCGCCCGGTGATTCGCGTGGCCATCGGTCTCGTCTCGTTTGTCGGGCTGCTGAACCTGGCCGGGTTCGTCGCGGCAGGGACGGTGCTCTTTGCGTGCACCGCGTCGGCATTCGGCAGCCGGCGATGGCTGCGCGACGCGCTCGTCGGCCTCACCCTCTGCGCCACCGTGTACATCACCTTCACCTACGGTCTGGGCGTTTCGCTCCCGCCCGGGTCTGTTCCTGACCGGGCGTTGACGGACGTGGATACCCTGACCGCGCTCGCAGGCGGCTTCGCCGTCGCGCTGACGCCGCAGAACCTGCTGTGGTCGCTCGCCGGCGTCACGCTCGGCACGGCGATCGGCGTACTGCCCGGCATCGGCCCGGCACTGACCGTCGCCCTGCTGCTGCCGGTCACCTACTCGCTCGATCCGACGTCAGCGTTCATCATGTTCGCAGGCATCTACTACGGCGGCATGTATGGCGGATCGACGACGTCGATCCTGCTGAACACGCCGGGCGAGAGCGCGTCGGTGATGTCGGCCGTGGAAGGCCATCTGATGGCGCGCGCCGGCCGCGGCGGTGCGGCGCTGGCGACCGCCGCGATCGGTTCGTTCGTCGCCGGCACGCTGGGCACGGCGGCGCTCACCGTGTGCGCGCCGGTGATGGTGGAGTTCGCGCTTCGCTTCGGGCCGGCGGAGTACTTCGCGCTGGCCGTCCTCGCGTTCGTGGCGGTGTCGGCGATGCTCGGCGAGTCGCGGCTCAACGGCTTTGCCAGCCTGCTCTTCGGGCTCGCTGCTCGGGGTGATCGGCATCGATCCGCTCACCGGCGTGCCGCGGCTCACCCTCGGCATCCCGCAACTGCTCGACGGCATCGACGTCGTCGTCGTCGCGGTCGGACTGTTCGCCGTGGGAGAGGTGCTGTACACGGCCTCGCGCTACCATCTCGATCCCGAGATCGTCATGTTGCGCGGATCGCTCTGGATGACCCGTGAGGAATGGGCGAGGTCGTGGAAGCCGTGGCTTCGCGGCGCGGCGATTGGCTTCCCGCTCGGCGCGCTGCCCGCCGGTGGCGCCGAGATTCCGACGTTCCTTTCCTACGCGCTCGAGCGGCGGCTGGCGCGCGACCCGAGCGAGTTCGGCCGCGGCGCCATCGAAGGCGTCGCGGGACCGGAGGCCGCCAACAATGCGGCGGCCGCAGGCACCCTGGTGCCGCTGCTCGCCCTCGGGCTGCCAACCACCGCCACCGCGGCGATCATGCTGGCGGCGTTCCAGCAGTACGGACTCCAGCCCGGACCGCTCCTGTTCCAGCACGAGCCGCGGCTCGTCTGGGGACTGATCGCGAGCCTGTATGTCGGCAACCTGATGCTGCTCGTGCTCAACCTGCCGCTGGTCGGCCTCTGGGTGCGGCTGCTCACCATCCCGCGACCGGTGCTCTACGGCGGCGATTCTGATTCTGTCGAGCGCCGGCGCGTACAGCGTGAACCGCTCCGCGTTCGATGTCGGCCTGCTCTACGCGATTGGCGGCGTCGGCTACCTGATGCGGTGCCGCTCCATTCCGCTTGCGCCGGCGATCATCGGCGTGATCCTGGGACCGATGGCCGAACAGCAATTGCGCCGCGCGCTGGCGATTGCCGAAGGGTCGCCGCTGGTGCTGGTCACGCGGCCGATCTCGGCGGCGCTCCTGGCTACGGCGCTGCTGCTGTTGGCGGGACCGCGAATCGTCGGGTGGTGGCGCCGCCGTCAGGTACCGACGTAGGCCGCGAGGTGCTTGCCGGTGAGGGTGGAGCGGGCAGCGACGAGAGCGGCGGGAGTGCCCTCGAAGACAATCCGGCCGCCGTCGTGGCCGGCGCCGGGGCCGAGGTCGATGATCCAGTCGGCGTGCGCCATGACGGCTTGATGGTGCTCGATGACGATCACCGACTTGCCGGAGTCCACGAGCCGGTCCAGCAGACCGAGCAGCTGCTCGACGTCGGCGAGGTGAAGGCCGGACGTCGGCTCGTCGAGGACGTAGACGCCGCCCTTCTCGGCCATCTGGTTGGCCAGCTTGAGACGCTGTCGCTCGCCGCCGGACAGCGTCGTCAGCGGCTGGCCGAGACTGAGGTAGCCGAGCCCGACGTCGGCCAGGCGATCGAGGATGGCGTGCGCGGCTGGCGTGTGCGCCTTGCCGGACCCGAAGAACGCCTCGGCCTCGGTCACCGGCATCGCGAGCACCTCGCTGATGTCCTTGCCGCCAAACTTGTATTTGAGCACCTCGGCCTGGAACCGCTTCCCCTCGCACTCCTCGCAGCCGGTGGCGACGCCGGCCATCATCGCCAGGTCGGTGTAGATGACGCCGGCGCCGTTGCACGCGGGGCAGGCGCCCTCGGAGTTGGCGCTGAACAGCGCCGGCTTCACGCCGTTGGCCTTTGCGAACGCCGTGCGGATTGGATCGAGCAGTCCCGTGTACGTCGCCGGGTTGCTGCGCCGCGAGCCGCGGATCGGCGTCTGGTCTACCGACACCACTCCATCCTGCCCGGACACCGAGCCATGGATCAGCGAGCTCTTTCCCGACCCGGCCACGCCGGTCACCACCACCAGCACGCCGAGCGGGATGTCGACGTCAACAGCCCGCAGGTTGTGGGTGCTGGCGCCGCGCACCTTCAGCGTTCCCGAGGGTTTCCGCAGCGACGATTTCAGTGATGCCCGGTCGTCCAGGTGTCGTCCGGTCAACGTGCCGCTGGCCCGCAGCCCTGCGACCGTGCCCTCGAAGACCACCTTGCCACCGCCGGTGCCGGCGCCGGGGCCCAGATCGACGACGAGATCGGCGATGTCGATCACTTCCGGCTTGTGCTCGACGACCAGCACGGTGTTGCCCTTGTCGCGCAGCCGCAGCAGCAGGTCGTTCATCCGCTGGATGTCGTGCGGGTGCAGGCCGACCGTCGGCTCGTCGAAGACGTACGTCACATCGGTGAGCGACGAGCCGAGGTGGCGGATCATCCTGGTCCGCTGCGCTTCGCCGCCCGACAGCGTGCCCGACGGCCGGTCGAGCGAGAGGTAGCCCAACCCGATCTCCACGAACGAGTCGAGCGTCTGCTGCAACGTCGCCAGGAGCGGAGCGACTGATGGCTGGTCCAGACCGCGTACCCACACCGCCAGATCGTTGATCTGCATCGCGCAGGCGTCGGCGATGTTGATCTTCTTGATCCGCGACGACCGGGCAGCCTCGCTGAGCCGGGTGCCGCCGCAGTCCGGGCAGGTGGCGAAGGTGACCGCGCGTTCCACGAATGCCCGGATGTGTGGCTGCAGCGCGTCAACGTCCTTGGACAGGAACGACTTCTGGATCCGCGGGACCAGGCCCTCGTAGGTGAGGTTCAAGCGCTCGACCTTCACCTTGACCGGCTCCTTGTAGAGGAAGTCGTGACGCTCCTGCTTGGTGTACTTACGAATCGGCTTGTCCGGATCGAGGAAACCCGAGGCCTCGAAGATGCGCACCTGCCAGCCGTCAACCGTGTAGCCGGGAATGGTGAGCGCGCCCTGGTTGAGCGACTTGCTGTCGTCGTACAGCTGGGACAGGTCGATGTCGGTGACCGATCCCATGCCCTCGCATCGCGGGCACATGCCGCCGGCGACCGAGAACACGCGCTTCTCGGTCTTCCCTGCGCCCTTCTCGATCGTGATCGACCCGACCGCGCGGACCGACGGTACGTTGAACGAGAACGCGTTGGCCGAGCCGATGTGCGGCTTGCCTACTCGGCTGAACAGCACCCGCAGCATCGCGTTGGCGTCCGTGACGGTGCCGACCGTCGAACGGGAGTTGGCGCCCATCCGCTCCTGGTCCACGATGATCGCCGTCGTCAGCCCTTCCAGCACGTCGACATCGGGTCGGGCCAGCGTCGGCATGAACCCCTGCACGAAGGCGCTGTAGGTCTCGTTGATCATCCGCTGCGACTCCGCGGCGATCGTGCCGAAGACCAGCGAGCTCTTGCCCGAGCCCGAGACGCCCGTGAAGACCGTCAGGCGGCGCTTCGGGATCTCGACGCTGACATCCTTGAGATTGTTCACGCGCGCGCCGTGCACGCGGATCAGATCGTGGCTGTCCGCCTTCGCCGAACGCGCGCTTCGCTCGCGGTCGGTCAGGGCGCCTTCGCTCGCTCGCTTGCTCATCGTTTCTTCAGTTCCTGGATGCGAAGGTGGTTGCCCGCAGGATCGCGGAAGGCGCAGTCGCGGAGGCCGTACGGCTGGTCGATCGGCTCCTGCATGACTTCCGCGCCGCGGGCCTGCAGCCGCGCGAAGGTGGCGTCGAGGTCGGCGGTCGCCAGGACGATGGTGGCGTAGGTGCCCTTGGCCATCATCTCGACGATGGTGCGGCGCTCGTCGTCGGTGATGCCAGGGGTGGCGGACGGCGGATACAGAACGATTGACGTGCCGGGCTGGCCGGCGGGGCCGACCGTGATCCAGCGCATCCCGTTGTAACCGACGTCGTTGCGGATCTCGAACCCGAGGACGTCGCGGTAGAAGGCCAACGCGGCGTCCGGGTCGTTCTGCGGAAGGAAGCTCGAGTGAATGGTGATGTCCATGACCGCCAGTCTAGGCACGCCGCGTGGCGGACGCTTCTCGATTCCTGACCGGCCGGGTCACTTGTTTCGCCACGCAGGACGGAATCCCCGCCGTCGCGCCCGCCGCCTGCTGCCTGTAGACGCTGGGCGGCACCCCGACCAGCTCGGTGAAGCGGGTGCTGAAGGTGCCGAGCGACGAGCAGCCGACCTCGAAGCAGACCTCGGTGACGCTGAGGTTGCCTCGACGCAGCAGCGCCATCGCGCGCTCGATGCGCCGCGTCATCAGGTACGCAGTACGGCGACTCGCCATAGGCGAGCCGGAACTGGCGGCTGAGGTGACCGGCCGACATGTTCACGCCGCGAGCGAGGGCCTCGACGTCCAGCGGTTCGGCGTACTCCCGGTCGATCCGATCGCGAACGCGGCGCAGCCGCACGAGGTCGCGCAGATGCTGCGCATCGGCAGCGGGCATGCTGGTCACCCGAGCGATCGTGCCACGTCGTACCGGAGCTGTCTAGCGGGTGCGTTCCACGTTGTGCGCGGCGTCTGTTGCCGCATCTTCAGGCGTTCGGCCGCGCTGGCGAGCCACCATGTATGCCGCGTACCACTCCGACCAGTGATGCTTTGGACCTGTGGCTTCGTACGCGCCATGGTGCTCTTCTGTTTCTCGCAGGAGCTCGGTCAGCGTCGCGACGCTGGAGCTGAGTCCTCGACCGGGCAGACGAGTCTTGACCTCCTGGAGGAGCCAGGTGTTGCCGTCGGGATCGCTGAATGTGGCGAATGAGCCGTACCGAACGGCCGTCCGGGTGCGCGCCCGGGACGCGTCCCTTCGTGCCCGAGACGCGCAGGACGCCATCGAAATGGAACACGTCGCTCACATCGGCACCATGTCCAACGAGCTCGGCGCGGGCTGCCTGGATGTCGTCCACCACGAGGAACGTTCCCTGAACCGAGCCCGGCGCGGCTGTCGTGTAGCCCTTGCCGAACATCACGGAACACGGCGAGCCGGGAGGTGTCATCTGCACGACGCGCCAATCGTCACCGTTGGCGAAATCGGCGTCCAGGCGCCATCCGAGGCTCTCGTAGAAGCGCTTGGCTCGATCAACGTCAGACACGGGAAGGGGAACGACCTCGAGCTTCAAATCGAGGGGCGCTGCGGCGGCGGTCGTGGGGGCGCTCTTCTCATTCACCGGCTGTGTGCTGCTCATGGTTGCCTCCGTGTCAGCGCAGGATGCGCCGCGAAGTCGCCGTCGTCCATGAGACTTAGGTATTAGCCCGGCTCAGGCGTGAACGTGAGCCACTTTTCCCACGGCCGGCACATTGCCCAGTGGAGGCAATCGTGCACAGGCAGATGTGGCTGACTGTAGTCCTCGCCCTGACGCTCTCGTCAACGGCAGCGGAAGCACAGAAGCGGTGGGATGTCAGCGGTACCGCGGGATTGTTCACGACACACGTGGATGCCAACGACGCTGGCGGTTACGTGGAGGACTGGGACAACACGGCTCAGGGCGCCGTGGTGTTCGGGCGGTACTTGTCGCGCCAGCTCAAGCTCGAGCTGGAGGCGTCCGCCACCAGCCGGGGCGAGCAGTACCACTCGGTTCCCGTCACCATCCCGGAGCTTCCGTACCCGTACTTCATCTATTCCGAGGTGCGGACATCGGTCCGCTCGCTCTCCGGCGTCGCCGCATGGCAGTTCGGCGACAACGAGTGGGTCCATCCGTTCGTGCTCGCTGGCGTCTCGGCCGATTGGGATGATGCCATCGTGTACGTGCCGCCGCAGTCGTATCGCGGCGATCCCCGCGTGCCGTTGACCCCCATCACTGACGGCCGAACCGAATCGCACACCACGCAGCACGTGCGTGGCGTCTTCGGCGGCGGGGCGAAGCTGTACTTCACCGAGCGGGCATTCGTCCGGACCGATGGCCGGCTGACCTGGAGCCCGGATCGTCAGACCCTCACCTTCCGGGCCGGCGTCGGCATCGATTTCTGAGAGCACACCATCATGCGCGACATCACCATCGTCATCGTCATTGCGGCGCTCGTGTTTGCCACGCCCGCTGTCTCCGCGCAGGACGCGCTGACCAGGGACGCCGAGACGGCCGCCTTTCAGCAGCTCGCCGGTGCGATCCCGCCCGGGTCGCGCGTCAAGGTGCGCACAACAGATGGCCGCAGGATCACCGCCACCTTCATGACCGCGGACGATCGGCACATCGTCGTCAAGCGTCACTCACGCGTGCCGGAGCCGGCCGTCGCGATCGCGTTCGCTGACCTTGCCGAACTGCGGCGGGAAGAGCGGAGCGGGTTCAGCATCGGCAAGGCGATCGGCATCGGGCTGGCCGCTGGCGTGGGAGCGATCCTCACCCTCTTCGCCATCGCCGTGTCGATCGACGATTAGCCAGCACCATCCGCCGCTATGGCACTGTGATCGACTGCGTCGGCGTCTCGATTCCCGTGCCGCACGGGTTCACCGCCAGGACCGACAGGTTGTAGGTCCCTGACGACACCAGTCCGCTGGCGCTGCGGGTCGTCAGTGGCAGGGAAAGATTGAGCGCGCCGGTGACGTGCAGGACATAGCCGGTCACTGCCGGACCGGCGTTCGGCGGATCCCAGCTCACGCTCACGAGCGAGCCTGCCCGCGACACCGTGAAGTTGGTCGGTACCTGCGGCGGACCGGGACACGCGTTCGGAAAAGTGAGCGTGACCGGAGTTGACGCCGTGCTCGCACCTGAGCCGTTCGCGGCTCGCACCGCGAAGGTGTACGTGCCGGGGGGCACGCCGGCATATGCGAACGTGTCGGCCGCTCCTATCGGCATCGTCAAGGTCAGCGCGCCGGTGACATCGAGGATGAACGAGGTCGGTGGCCCGCCGGCGGCGCCCGCCTTCCAGTTGAGCGCGAGGTTTGCGCCGTTGGCGAGTCCAAGCAGGCCCGTGGGCGGCGAAGGCGGCAGCGGCACGTTGACGAGAATACGAATCTCGTTCGACGCGGCACTGCGTCCCGACGCGGTGAGCGCGTGCACGCGAACGAAGAACGCGCCCGTCGGCGCGTCGAACGTGAACGTCGGTGCCGCACTGCCCGTGGGCAGGCTGCCCAGCACCTCACCTGGCCCGACACCTCCCTCGACCACGTAGCCGGTTGGCGAGGCGCCGACCGGCGGCGTCCACGTCAGCGTGACGCGATTGCCGGAAATCGCCGTCGCCTGGAAGTTGGTCGGTCCTGGTGGAACGAAGGGGGGCGGCGTTACCACGACAGCGGTGGCGCCGCCTTCCGACCCGAATCCTCGATTGATCACGAGGGGCATCGAGGCAACGGCGGTGTTGGTCGCGGTATCAACGGCGAAGACGTTCAGGCCAGCGGCCACATAGGCGCGGGAGCTGTTGGGCAGAAAGGCGACGGCGAATGCGCCCGGGATGGCAGTCGTCCCGGCCGAGGCATGCGTCGAAGGGTTCAGCCGGTGCACCACGTTCGACTGCGCGCTCGGCGCGTAGACGAACGCTCCGTTTGGCGACACGCCAACGTGCCACGGGCTCAAGCCGACGGTCGGCGCTGCGACGATTGTATTGGTGGTCGTATCGAGGACTTGAATGAAACCAGGAGTTGCCCGACGCAGTCGGCCGCCGGGGAATGTAGGCGAAGCGCCCGTCCGGGGACAGCGTCACCGAGAGCCCTGTGGACGCACCGTCCAACGGCACCGTCGTCAGAATGCTGTTGGTTGCGGTGCTCACCACCGCAATGGCTCTGGCTTCTCCGGTCACGACGTAGACGCGCGAGCCGTCAGGTGACGCGGCAACCCCGTACGCCCCGCCGACGCCAATCGGAATTTTGGTTAGAGTCACTCTGGATACGGTGTCGACAACAGTCAGAAAACCCTCGGAGCGGTTATTGATGTACTCCTGCCCGGAAACATAAAGCCGCTGGCTGTCGGGGCTGACGGCCACGCTAAACGGGTTCTCACCCACGACCGCGGTCGGCAATGGGGCTTCGACCGCATGCGGCCGCAACGAGACGACCGACACCGTGTAGTCCAGCGAGTTGACGACATAGATGCGACCGCCGTCCGGCGCGATGGCGATACCTTCGACCCGTGAGCCCTGTGTGCGGCCCAGCAGGAAGCGTCCGAGCCTCGTGTTGGTCGCTGGGTCGAAGACGGTCAGCTGATGACTGGATATGTCGGGTGTGGGCGCCGACCCAAGGACATACACCAATGGCTGGGCCCCGGCCGGGGCGGCAACGACCGACACCATCAGCGCCGCAAGTGCGGCACACCACTTGAACATCGAATCGATCACGCTTGCACTCCCTTGTAAGCCATCGCTCGGACGCTAGGGCACAGTGACTGAGACCTGCGCCGACGGCGGCCCAGTGCCGCCGGCGTTCGACGCGGTGAGCCGCAGGTAGTAGGTGCCTGACGGCACGTCAGCGAACGACGCGCCTGGTACCTGTCAGCCCGATGGTCGCAACGGGGGCACCGCCGGGCGTAGTGCTGGCAGTCAGCGTGTAGTTGGCCGGCGCACTGCCGCCGCCCGGAGACCAGGACAAGCTCACCGTATGCCCGCTGACGGTTGGCGCATGCAGGAACGGCGCGCCCGGCGCTGTCGCGCCGGCAACCGTCACGACGACTTCGTTGGACGGACCGCCGACGTTGCAGTTGTTCGCCCCGCGCACGCGCACGTAATACGTACCGGGTGGGCGCGACGGTGGTGTACTGCCTGGCGCCGCCGATGTTCGCCGAGACGAGATTGGCGAGCCCAGGAGCCGAAGCCTGCCTCGAGCACGTAGCTTCCGGCGCCCTGTGCCAGCTGCCAGCTCAGCGTCACGATGTTGCCGAGCACGCTTTGTGCGAGACCGGTTGGCGTCGTCTTCGATTGGAGGACAGGCGCCGTAGCACCAGGAACACGAACTCCGACCGACGCGGGGACCGACCGTCGCACCGCTCACCGCACGCACGCGCAACACGATTCGCCGCACCGCCGGGACCGTGGCCGTTCAGCTGCGTCGCGGCGCCCACGTCCACCTTCGCCAGGTTCCGTAGGTCTGGGCCCGTTCCCGCCTCGAGTCGATACCCTGTGACGGGCAGTCCCGTGCTCGACGGAGACCAGCTCACCCGAATCGGAGCGCCGATCTCCGCCTCGTGGTTCCAGATCCATGACGTCGTCGCGTGCAGTCCTGTGGGCGCTGCGATCGCTTCGGCGCCGTTCAAGCGACCAACCGTGTGGCTCTTCAGGTCATGACCAGAGCACCGTCACCTCGCCGGCGTCAGACGCTTCAGCTGCGCACTCCGTCCGCCGTCCCGAAGCGCGATCTTGGTGGCCCATGGCTGGCCGCGCACGCGTCGTGCCGCGTACGCGGTCGCGCCCGTGACGTTATCGCCGGCTTCCGCCCAGGAGGCGGTCACGGTTCCGGCGCCATCAACAGCCAGGCATGGCGAACCGGGCGATGCGGCCCGTGGACATCTGCCGCGGTGCACTCCAGGTGTCGCTCGCGGCCGAGTAGCCAATCGAATAGGCCACGTACCCCTGAGACTGATAGCCAAACCACATGACCGTCGCATCTCCGACGTCATCGACCACGAGCTGGGCTTCGCCCACCGAGCCGGAGAAGAGCGTCCACACGCTGCTCCACGTGCTGGTGGCCGCCGTGTAGCGCGCCGCAAGCCCCTCCCAGACGACCAGCACGTTGCCGCTGCCATCGACGGCCAGCACCGACCCCGAGGAGCCGTTGGCCACGCGCAGCGCCTGCGGATTCGACCATGGGCCGCCCCGGCGGATGAGCGGCTTGCGTACAGCGCCCGGGTGCCGAGTGGGCCAGACCAGAAGACGAGAGTCGCGTTGCCGGACGCATCCATCACCACGCGTGGCTGGGCGGCCAGGGATGATGGGTTGCTCGCCAGAGGCGTCACATTCACCGGCGCGTTCCACGCGCCGGCCGCCACGCTATAGCTGGCTGTCTGCACCTGCGACGTGGAGGAGGTACCCAAGGTCTGCCAAGTGGCGATCGCGTTCCCGTTGGAGTCGAGCGCAACGTCCGGGTTGTTGAAGGTGAGAGTGGTTGAGGCGACGATTACCACCGGACCGCCCCAGGCGCCGGTCGTCGAGCTGTATCTCGCGGATCGGATGCGGCGCCCGCTGGCGTCTTGTTCGGACCAGACGACCACCGCGTCTCCCACGCGGTTCATCACCATCCGGGGGTCATACGAGCCTCCTGGCAGCAGCATGACTGGCGCCGACCACGCCCTGGTCGTCGCGTTGAAGTGCACGACCTTGATGGCGCCTGACCCGGGCGCCCACATCGCGATGGCATTTCCGGCCGCGTCGCCGACGAACTTCAGTCCCGGGGCCGTTTCATTCGAGACCGTGGTGAGGACCCCGGTCCACGCGGGCTGCGCGGTGGCGGGCGAGAGATTTGACAGCAGCAGAAAGACTGTGGCGGCAAGACACGAAAGGTTCCCCGTGACACGCGCCCCCGGCCTGGCGCCGGCTCGGGCGCAATTCGACTCCGCTCGTGGCATCTGTTCTCTCCGCCCGCATTGCTGCCGCCTCTGAACCTCTCGACAAGGCGTAGTCTATCCAGCTTTGCGATTGCCGACGGAGAAATGCGGTAGGTGCCCGCTACGGCGTCTCGGTCCAGCCGCCGCCCAGCGCGCGGTACAGCTCGACGATCGATCCCAGTTCGTCCTGCTGCAACGCCACGAGCCCGAGCTCGCTCTGAAACAGGTTGCGCTGCGAGTCGAGCACCGGCAGATAGCTGTCGAGGCCGCCCTGGTAGCGTTGCATCGACAGCCGCACCGCGTCACGCAGCGACGCCACCAGCGACTGCTGCGCGGTGCGCTGTTCGCTGGTCTTGCGATAGCCGGCAAGAGCGTCGGAGACGTCGCGCAGCGCTTCGTAGATCGCCCGCTCGTAGTCGACGACCAGTTCTCGCTGCACCGACTCGGTCACACGCACCCCGGCACGCAGCCGTCCGGCGTTGAAGATCGGCGCGGTGAGACCGCCGGCGGCGGCGAACAACCCGGCCCGGCTGGTCAGCAGATCGGTCAGCGACCGGCTCTCGACACCCAGCACGCCGGTGAGGCTGATGCGCGGAAACAACTCGGCACGGGCCACGCCAATCTCCGCGTTGGCGGCGATCAGCTGCTGCTCGGCCTGGCGGATGTCGGGACGCCGCGTCAGCAGCGACGCCGGCACACCGGCCGGGATCTCGGGCGGCGCCTGGAACGAGTCCAGCGGGCGGCCGCGCGTGACGTCGCCGGGCGGCTGCCCCGAGCAGCACGCTGAGCGCATTCTCCGTCTGGACGATCGCGCGTTCCAGCGCGGCGATCTGCCCGGCCACGGTCAGCTGCAACTGCTCGGCCTGGCGCACGTCGAGCGCGGTGGCCACACCCCTGACCGGCGCAGGTCGGTGAGCCGGTAGCCATCGGCGGCGATGTCGCGGGTGCGATGCGCGATTTCGAGTTGCGCGTCGAGCGAGCGCAGCTCGCAGATAGGTCGAGGAGACGTCAGCCACCAGCGTGGTCAGTACAGCCGCGCCGGGCCTCCTCGGTGGCGAGGTATTGCAGCCCGCGCCGCCTCGTTCATGCGGCGCAGCCGGCCCCACACATCCACCTCCCAGGTCGCACCGACATCGGCGTGCACCGACTCGATCTGCAGGGTGCATTGGGCGGCAGGATCGTGGCGCCGATTTCCGATCGACGATTCGACACGCCTCCGAGCGACGCGTCCACCGTGGGGTACTGCTGTGACCGGGCGATCTGCAGACGCTCGCGCGTCTGGATGACCCGCTCGGCGGCAATCCGCACGTCGAAGTTGCGCTCGAGCGCGGTGCGCACCAGCGCCGACAGCGTGTCGTCCTTGAAGACGTCGAACCACGGCGTGTCGGCGAGGTGAGGCCTCGGTCCCGGCGGCTGCCGCGGGCACGACGTCGCGAAAGGCCGGCGGCATCGTCGATCGCCGGCCGCGTATAGTTCGGCCCCACCGTGCAGCCGGCAACGCCGGCGCCGGCCACGGCCAACACCACTGCCATCATCCGCCGCGTCACTGTGTCACCCCCAGCGGCGTCTGTGCCGCCGCATGCTGCACCGCGCGCCGCCCGCGTTCGGCGCGGCGCTGAATCACCACGTAGAGCACCGGCACGATGAAGATCGCCAGGAATGTGGCGGTGAGCATGCCGCCGAAGACGGTGGTGCCGAGCGCGCGCCGCGACGCCGAGCCGGCGCCGATGGCATTCACCAGCGGCAACACGCCGAGCATGAATGCGAACGACGTCATCGAGAATCGGCCGGAAGCGCAGCGTGCGCCGCGTCGAGCGCCGCATCGACAACGCTCTCGCCCTGTTCGCGGCGCAGCTTGGCGTACTCGACGATCAGGATGGCGTTCTTCGCCGCCAGCCCGATCAGCGTGACGATGCCGATCTGCGTGTAGATGTCGTAGGCGTAGCCGCGCAGCGTCACCGCGCCGAGCGCGCCGAACATGCCGAGCGGCACCGCGAGCACCACCGCGAACGGAATGGTCCAGCTCTCGTAGAGCGCGGCCAGGAACAGCAACACGAGCACCGCCGCGAAGCCGAAGGTGATCGGCTCCTGGCCCTCGGCCGGCGTTGCTGGAACACGGTGCCGGTCCATTCGTAGCCGAAGCCGGGTGGCAGCACCTCGCGAGCCACTTCCTCCATCGCCGCCGCGGCCTGTCCCGAGCTGTAACCCGGGGCGTTGGCGCCCGACAACTGCGCGGCGCGGAATCGGTTGTAGCGATAGACCACGTCGGGTCCCGACACGGCGTTCACCTGCACGAGCGTGCGAGAGCGGCACCATCTCGCGACCCGCCGTGCGCACGAAGAACTGATCGATGTCGTCGGGGCTGCGCCGGAACTCGGGCTCGGCCTGCATCATCACCCGCCAGGTGCGGCCGAAGCGATTGAAGTCGTTCACGTACAGACCGCCCAGGAAGGTCTGCAGCGTCGAGTAGACATCGGCGATCGGCACGCCCAGCGTCTGCACCTTGTCGGTGTCGAGATCCACCCGGTATTGCGGCACCGTGGCGCGGAAGCCGGTGCTGACGCTGGCGATCTCCGGCCGCTTGCTGGCGGCGGCGATGAACGCGCGAGTCACCTCGTTCAACTTGGCGACGCCGGCATCCGATCGGTCCTGCATCATGAACTCGAAACCACCGGAGGCGCCGAGTCCGAGAATCGGCGGCTGGCCGAAGGCGAACACGATGGCGTTGCGCTCCTTGGCGAAGTGCCGGCTGGAGCGAGCGGATGATGGCCTGCTGCGTCAGTGCGCCCCGCTCCTCCCACGGCTTGAGCATGCCGATCACCGTGGCCACGTTGGAGTTGTTGGTCTGGGTCAGGCGATCGACGCCGCCGAGCGTGGTGGCCGCCTCGATGCCTGGCGTGGACAGCAACAGCGTTCGATCTCGTCGCTCACCGCCATGGTGCGTTCCTGCGAGGCGCCGTCGGGCAGGCGGATGGACACGAACACCGTGCCCTGATCCTCGTCGGGCAGGAAGCCGCCGGGGGCAGACTTGAACAGGCCGCCGGCGCCGAGATAGAGCACGCCCAGGCGACCAGCGCCAGGGCGCTGCGCCGCACCAGGCTCCGCACGCCGAACATGTAGCGGTCGGTGGTCCAGCCGAAGGCGCGATTGAACAGCGCGAACGGCTTGCCCAGCACGCTGGCCTTCTGGCTCTTCGGCCTGAGCAGCAGAGCGCTCAGCGCCGGGACTGAGCGACAGCGCGTTGAATGCCGAGAGCAGCACCGAGACCGCGATGGTCAGCGCGAACTGGCGATAGATCTCGCCCGAGATGCCGCCGAGGAACGCCACCGGAATGAACACCGCCGCGAGAATGAAGGCGATCGCCACCACCGGGCCGGACACTTCCTCCATCGCCTCGATGGTCGCGTCCTTGGGACTGAGGCCATCGTCGATCTTGTGCTGCACGGCCTCGACCACCACGATGGCGTCGTCAACGACGATGCCGATCGCCAGCACCAGCCCGAACATGCTGGTCATGTTGATCGAGAAGCCGAGCAGCGGGAACAGCGCGAACGTGCCGATGATCGACACCGGCACCGTCAGCAGCGGAATCAGCGTGGCGCGCCAGCTCTGCAGGAAGACGAACACCACCAGCATCACCAGCGCGATCGCTTCGAACAGCGTCCGCACCACGTCTTTGACGGCGGCATCGACGAACCGCGTGGAGTCGTAGCCGACGCGGTACTTCAATGCCGGCGGGAAACGCGGCCTCTGCGTCGGCGAAGATCTGCCGGACCCGCTTGCCGGTCTCCACCGCGTTGGCGCCCGGCGAGAGAAACGCCAGCACGACCGCGGCCGGCTTGCCGTTGAAGCGCGAGTAGTTCTTGTAGTCCTGCGCGCCCAGTTCCACGCGGCCGACGTCGCGCAGGTGCAGCAGCGAGCCGTCGGGCTCGGCCCGCAGCACGATGTTCTTGAACTGCTCCGGATCGAGCAGACGGCCGGTGGCGTTCACCGGGTACTGGAAATCCGTGCCGTCGGCGATCGGCGGCTGGCCGATGGTGCCGGCGGCGTTCTGCCGGTTCTGCGCCTGGATCGCCGCGGCCACGTCGGTCGCGGTGATGCCGAGCGTCGCCATCTTGTCGGGATTCACCCACACGCGCATGCCGTAGTCGAGCCGCGTGGAGAGGCGCGCTTCGCCGACGCCGGGCAGGCTGCCGATGTGGTCCAGCAGGTTGATCGTGACGTAGTTGTTCAGGAAGACCGGGTCGTAGCGATCGTCGTCCGTGAAGATCGACACGCCCATCAGGAACGCCGGCGACACCTTCTTCACGGTGATGCCTTCGCGCTGTACCTCCGGCGGCAGCGACGGCAGCGCCAGCGACACCTTGTTCTGCGTCTGCACGGTGGCGGTGTCGATGTTGGTGCCGAGCTCGAAGGTGACGTCGATGGTCATGACGCCGTCGTTCGAGCTGCGCGAGAAGAAGTACAGCATGCCGTCGAGGCCGAAGAGCTGCTGCTCGATCGGCTGGGCGACGGTGCTCTCGAGGTCCTGGGCGTTGCCGCCTCGATAGGTGGCGGTGACCTGCACCACCGGCGGCACCACCTCGGGATAGGTCGCAATCGGCAGTTGTGGAATGGCCACGGCGCCGAGAATCACGATGACGATGGCGATCACCATCGCGAAGACGGGACGGTCGATGAAGTAGCGCGCCATGGCTTACCGTCCGCTTCCAGAGGTGGCGGCCGCAGCGCTCGGCGACGTAGGGCATCGGCGTCACCTTTGCTCCGGGCGGCGCCTTCTGCAGGCCCTCGACGATCACGGTGTCACCGGCGGAGAGTCCCTTCTCCACCAGCCAGCGATCGCCAACGCGGTCGCTCGTGACGATGGTGCGCGCCTGCACGCCGTGCTGGCCGGTAACGGTCAGCACCGTCTGCAGTCCCTGGAGCTCCTGCACGGCCTTCTGCGGCACCAGGATCGCGTCCGTGCGCTCGGCCAGGCGGATGCGCACGCGGCCGAACTGGCCGGGCAGCAGCGAGTGGTCGGGATTGGCAAACCGCGCCTGCACTTCGAGCGTGCCGGTGCGCGTGTTCACGCCGTTCAGCGTGTTCACGATCTGGCCGGGCGCCGGATGAACGCGGCCATCGTTGAGCAGCAATTCAATCGGCAGATGCCGGGTGTCGAGCCGCTGGAAGGCCAGGAACTCGTTCTCGCTCAACTGGAAGCGCACCCACATCGTGTCGAGCGGGACGATGGTGGTGAGCGGCTCGGGCGAGCTGCGTGAGACGAGGCCGCCCACCTGCAGCAGGCTGTCGCCGATGCGACCGGCGATCGGCGCGCGGATGGTGGCGTACTCGAGGTCGAGCTCGGCGCTCCGAACCTCGGCGCGAGCGGTGTCGAGCGCAGCCTTCTTCGATGCGACGTTGGCCCGTCCCACCTGCAGGGCGGCGGTGGCGTTGTCGAGGTCCTGGCGCGCGGCGGCTTCTTCCTCCACCAGCGGCGCGAGACGCTGCACGTCCTGCTGCGCCTTCACCAGGCTGGCTTCGGCCTGCGTCACCTCGGCAGTCGCCTGCGCCAGCGCGCCGCGGGCCCGCTCCGCCACGGCCGCATAGGGCCGCGAGTCGAGCACATACAGCACCTGGCCGGCCGCCACATCCGAGCCGATGGCAAAGGCGCGCCGCTCGATGTAGCCATCGACACGGCCCCGTACTTCCACCTGATCGCGGACGTAGGTGCGGGCGGGATACTCACGGGTGATCGCCACCGGCTCGGTCGCCACGGTGATCACGCTCACCTCGGGCGGCGTGTCCACCGGAGCTGCCGTGGCCTTGCGCTCGCATCCGGTCAGGGCGGCAGCCCCTACGATCAGCGCCACGAGCGCCAGGCTTCCACCCGATGCGATGCTTCGTACGACTCTAAGACTCACCCGACACGTCCTTTCCAATCGGCATTGCTCGCACGGTGCCGCCATTCATCCGCTCCGTGTCGCGGTCGGCGGCGCCGTTCAACTCGGAGACGAGCGCTCGCATGGCGCAGCCCGCCACGACGAACCGCGCGCCATCACGCTGCATCCGCGCCAGCAGCCGCTGGCCGGCCGCGTCCACGCGCAGCAGGTCTCGCAAGTCCACCGTCAGCTGAAGTCCGGCGGCCTCAGTTCGAGGCGACGTCCCAGTGCGTTTCCGCTTCGCGGACCGAGACGTCTGTGAGGCAGCCTTCGAGCCTGAGCACGGTGTGCCCTGGCTCGCCGGTGACGCTGATGCGCAGCATGACGCTGGCCTCTACTGCGAATGCCGCGCCATCCGGCTTACCGATGTCTTCGTGTGTGTAAACAATTGAAAACAATACTCTTAGCCGGACTCTATCTGGTCCGTATCTAACGCAAAGAGCCAACATATGGGCTGCCAATCATTGGGCTTGCAGCCAACAGGCTGGCACTTGAACGAGATGTCTGATAGAACTCCGATCATGACGCCTCCGCCTGCGCCCACCCTTGACGCCGTCGACGCGCGCTACCGCGCGCTGGCCGAAGTTGCCGGCTTCCTGGCCTCGCACGTCGAGTTGTCGGACCTGCTGCGAGACCTGAGCGGGCTGCTCGAGCCGCTGATCCACTTCGAGTTCCTGGGTGTGTATCTGCGGGACGCCGACGGCGACACGATCAGCCTGCGGCACAAGGAAACCCGCACGCCGGCGAAGCTCGCGCCGCCGAGTCCGTTCTCACTCACCGATTCGCTGCCCGGCCGCGCGCTCAGCACCAATCGACCCGTCTACGTCGAGCAGGTCGTCGCCGACGGGCCGGCGCCGAGCAGCCGCCTGGCGGCGCACGGCATCCGCAGCTACTGCGCGACGCCGCTCGTCACGCCGCGTCAGGGCCTCGGCGCTCTGGCGTTCGGCGCCTACGAGCCGCACGCCTACAACCAGGCCGACGTCGAGTTCATGGGCCGCGTCGCCGCGCTGGTGGCCGTGGCCGTCGAGAACGCCCAGAGCCTCGAGACCGTGCGCCAGCAGCGGAGCGCGCTCGAAGGCGAGCGCGATCGCCTCAACCTGCTGCTCGACGTCACCAACGCCGTGGTGACGGAACTGGACACCCGCGCGTTGTTCCGCGCCGTGGCGCCGGCGCTGCGGCGCGCCTGCGGCGCCGACGCCGCGTCGCTCGCGCTCTTCAATCGCGACTCGCACCAGCTGCGGGTCCATGCCTGCGACCTGCCCGGGCACATCGCGGCCGACCAGCCGGCGGTGGTCGATCTGTCGCTCGACGGGTCGCCGGCGGGGCTGGTGTTCCGCGACGGCGAGGCCCGCATCTTCAGCCTGCCCGAACTGAACGACCTGCCCGACTTCGATCGGATGCGGCGCAAGGGCATCCGCACCTTCTGCGCCGTGCCGCTCGACACCGCGCAGGGCCGGATCGGCACGCTGAATCTCGGCGCCTACGATCCCGATACGTTCTCGGAGGCGCAGTTGCCGCTGCTCAAGCAGGTGGCCGGGCAGATCGCCATCGCGGTGAGTAACGCCCTGTCCTACAAGCGCATCGAGGAACTGAACGCGCAGCTGGCCCACGAGCGCGTCTACCTGCAGGATGAAATCCGCTCCGAACAGCTGTTCGAGGACATCGTCGGACACAGCAACGCGCTGCGCCGCGTGCTGGCGGAAATCGAAACGGTGGCGCCCACCGATTCGACGGTGCTCATCCTGGGCGAGACCGGATCGGGCAAGGAGTTGATCGCGCGCGCCATTCATGCGCTCAGCGCCCGGCGCGATCAGGCGTTCGTAAAATTGAACTGCGCGGCGATCCCGACCGGCCTGCTCGAGAGCGAACTCTTCGGCCACGAGCGCGGCGCCTTCACCGGGGCGATCAGCCAGCGCATCGGCCGCTTCGAGCTGGCCAGTCGGGGCACCGTGTTCCTCGACGAGGTCGGCGAGGTGCCGCTGGAACTTCAGCCGAAGTTGTTGCGAGTGCTGCAGGAGCGCGAGTTCGAGCGACTGGGCAGCTCGCGCACGCTGCGCACCGAGGCCCGGCTCATCGCCGCCACCAATCGCGACCTGGAGTCGCTGGTCGCCTCGCAGCAGTTCCGGCAGGACCTGTTCTACCGCCTCAACGTGTTCCCGATCGTGGTGCCGTCCCTGCGCGAGCGCCGCGAAGACATACCGGTGCTGGTCCGCCACTTCACCCAGCAGTTCTCGCGGCGGATGAAGAAGCCGATCGAAACGATTCCGGCCGACGCCATGGCCGCGCTGACCGCCTACGACTGGCCCGGCAACATCCGCGAGTTGCAGAACCTGATCGAGCGCGCCGTGATCCTGTCGCGTGGCCCGACGCTCGACGTGCCGCTGCACGCGCTGGGGGCCGCCCGTCCGGCCCCAACCAGCAGCGCGACCGAAGCCGGATCCGGCACGCTCGAAGCCGCCGAGCGCCGTCACATCACCGCCGTGCTCAACGAGTGCGATTGGGTGGTGGGAGGCGAGGCCGGCGCGGCCGCCCGCCTTGGCATGAAGCGCTCGACGCTGCAGTTCCGGATGCGCAAGCTGGGCATCGTCACGGCCGCGTCGTCGCGGGTAGGCGGAGCCCACCGCCCAAACCCGCGACACCACGGCTGTCCGTACGTCAGCCCCGCCGCGCGGCGTCGATCGCGGCGACGTCGATCTTCCGCATCGACATCATGGCGTTGAAGGCGCGCTTTGCCTCGGCGCCGCCAGCCGCGAGCGCCTCGGTGAGCGTGCGCGGGGTGATCTGCCAGGAGAGCCCCCAGCGGTCCTTGCACCAGCCGCACTCGCTTTCCTTGCCGCCATTGCCGACGATCGCGTTCCAGTAGCGATCCGTCTCTTCCTGATTGTCGGTCGCGACCTGGAAGGAAAAGGCTTCGCTGTGCTTGAAAGCCGGACCGCCGTTGAGGCCGAGACAGGGAATGCCGAGCACGGTGAACTCCACCGTCAGCACATCGCCCGCCTTACCGCTCGGGAAGTCGCCGGGAGCCGTGTGGACCGCGGTTACCTTGCTGTCCGGAAACGTGGCGGCGTAGAACTGGGCCGCGTCATGCGCGTCCTTGTCGAACCAGAGGCAGATCGTGTTCTTCGGTGTCACGTTGGTGGCTCCTTTGGAGTCCATTATCGCCAGTCCCTCGGCGAAGTTAGCTCGAGCTCACCGAATTCGAACCAGGTCAGTTACTTGACGTACAGGAGCGCCACGCCACCGGGGACGATGTGCAGGGTCACGGGGTACTCGGCCCCATGCCGCGTGACGGTTCGCCCGGCCACGATGCCGACCGAGGCGCCGAACAGCACGTCGCTCAGCCAATGGCGATTGGCAGGCAGTCTCGAGATGGCGACGTAGGACGCCCCGATATAAGCAGGGACCGCGCCGCGCCACCCCAAGTGGCGCTCGAGCGCTGTCGCGAAGGCGAAGGTATCCGAAGCGTGACCTGAGGGGAACGAGTGCGAGCTGCCGTCCGGCCGCTCGCGGTTGGTGGCGAACTTGAGGACCTGCACGATCGACTGGCTCACGATCAGCGACTGAATCAGGTCCATGCCCACGTGCGACACCTTCGGCTTGTCCTTGATGCGGCCGACGGCGTAGACGATCGTGGATGTCGACATCAGCGTCGCGAACTGCCCGATGACCGCGCCCGGCTTGAAAATGTTCTCGGCGAGGCTGTTGCCCGCCAGCGCTTCGTTGACATCGTCGTCGAACGGGTGCCCTGCCAGCGCCAGGCCGCCGCCGAGCGACAGCCAGAGAGCGTTCTCACGCGACGGCAGATGAGCGTAGTCCTTGCCTAAATCCTTGAAGAGCGCCCGCACACCGGTATGACGCGGCGTCGGCGGAGGCCCGGCCGGCTGCTCGGCGAGTTCGCGATGGCTGGCGTTGGCGACCAACGGCTCGGCAGGCACTTCGGCGCCCAACCCTTGCGCCGACGCGTTCATGCTCAGCAGACCGAGGCAGGTCAAGGCGAAAAACGCGCGGCAGACCAGTCGAACGAGAAGCATTAGTGTCATGGCGAAGAAGTTTGGAGTCTTGCATTCCAAACATGACCAGACCATGACGGCCTAGCGCAACGGCAGGTCTCGCAGCAGGTACTGAGCCACCGAGAGGTAGTAGTTCCTCGCGTTGGCGCTGGTCTGCCGTTCGCCGAGCTCCGTCAGCGCCTGCGCCTTGAGGCGCTTCGCATCGACGTTCGCCCCGTCCACCGCCAGCACGCAATCAGCCAGCTCCGCCGCCCATCGGAAGTCGCCTTTGTCCAGCGCCTCCCTGCCGCGTGACAGCGTCTGTGGCACGCCGCCAGCCAGGGCCACGACTTTCTGTGCGCGCTCTGCCTCCGGCATCGGAAACAGGCGCGTGGCGTTGCCGTCGAACCACCCCATCTGATCGCTGTAGATCGCACGCACCGACCACTCCACGGTGCCGTAGAACTCCTGCAGATAGGGGCTCCCCGCGAGGTCAGGCGGCAGCTTCACGTGCGCGACCAGTTCGTCTGGGCGCTCGCCCTTCCTGATGCCCTCGATTGTCTGGTCGTAGACGGACCTGATCCCATCGCGGTAGGCTGTCAGCGCGTCGCGCGCGTTGGTCGCGCCGAGGACGGGGCGCGTATGGCCCGGGACGACATGCTCGGCGCCGAGGGCGATCAGTTTCGTGAGACTGCCAACCCACGGCATCACCGGCCGCGGCGCTGCACCGCGGATGGCATACAGGTTCGGGAATGCCTTCAGGAAGAGATCGCCGGTAAGCAGCACGTGCTTGTCCGGCAGCCACACCGAGATGCCGTCGTTCGTCTCGCCAGGCGTGTGCAGCAGTTCCAGGCGCACGCCGGCAATCGTCACCGCCAGGCGGTCGTCGCTGAAGGTCTTCGTGGGCGGCAGGGGACCGGTCTTCATCGCGGCCGGTCCCGAGGGCCGGCCGAACTCGGTCCCGGTGCCGCCGTTGATGTACAACGCCTCGCGGCAGCGTGGAACCGAACTGGTCGCCGCCGTCGCGACCGGCGCGGCCGAGGTCCGGCGCGCGGTCCACGAACAGCTGATGGCTGTAGATCTCGGGCCGATCGGCACCCGGCGAACACGCTGGCGCCGCCGGTGTGATCGGGATGCGAGTGCGTGTAGATGATGGCGCGCACCGGCGCGTTCGAGATCTTCGCGAACTCCGCCTTCACCGCCTGCGCGTCGTCGACCTTGCTGGTGGTGTCGACGATGATGACGCCCTCATCGCCGACAATCAGGGTCACGTTGGCCATCGAGTAGCCAACGGCCACGTATACCCCATCCACCACCGTGACGATGTCCTTGCGAAACTCCCGCTCGCCGTGGGCGCGGAGCTGCTCGCGCCCGGAGAATTCCTGCGCCACCACCGGACTCGCCGCCGCCAGCATCGCCAGAGCCCACCCCAGCGCGTCGCGCAGTCGTCCGTCAGCCCATGACTGCATGTTCGAGACCCTCTACTGGCCGGGCTCCGCGTCCCACAGCTTGCTCACAATCAGCCAGCGGCCGTTGTCTTTCAGGAGATGGAAGTAGTCGATGACGCTGCCTTCGTGGCTGGTTTCCCGGACCGTGGCGGTCGCCACCCTCCCGGTGACGGTTATCGCCAGAACCGAACAGTCGAACGCCTCTCCGGTGTCCGCCGGGGCCGGGTTCGTCCCGACCCAGTCGTATAAAGCTTCGATCGGCGCCGCGATCAGGTCGTCGCCCAGATAGCCGCACAGGATCGCCTGCTGATGAAACCCCTGTTTGAGGCCATCAACCTTGTGCGTCCGCATCCCGTCGACATAGTGCTGCACTGTTTCGCGAATCGCGCGTTCTTCCGCTGACACGTCCATGTGGTCCCCTTAACTGGTTTGCGCGTCGCTCATTGCGGCAGGCTCATCCTGCGCAACAGATCCTTCACTCTGGGGTCGCTGCCGAGCCGCTTCAGCGAATCGTCCTCGGCGGCTCCGGCGATCTCACCTTGCAGGAACACCATCTCGCCGTTTCGCTCGTCAAACGCCATCTCCAGCCATTCGATCGCGTTCTCTGTCTGTCCCAGTCGGCTGTAGATGCGCGCCATGCAGATGGCGGGCACGTAGTGGCGGCGGCGCTTCTCGAGGAGTTGATCGAGAATCGTTGCGGCGTCTTCCCTTCTCGCCGCCAGTGCGTAAGCCGACGCCAAATCGGCGATGACGACATGATGACCACCGAGCGATACCGCGCGGGTCAATTCCTCGACCGCGTCAGCATACCGTCCATCGGCCAGGCGAATCGCGCCCTTCAGCCAGTAGGCGCCGTAGAATTCAGGTTCGATCTCGATCATCTTCCCGGCCTGGCTCCACGCCTCGTCCGAACGACCTGCCCCGAAGTAGCTCCAGCCGACGTTCATGTTGATGAGCGGCGACAGCGGATCGATGTCGAGCGCGCGCTGCGCGGGGTCGAGTGCTTCGTCGGTGCGCTCTTCGAAGGAGAGAAACAAGGCGTAGTATGACAGCGCCTCGGCGTTGTTCGAACTCAGGGCAATCGCCTGCCTGAAGGCCTGTTCGGCCCTGTCCCAATCCCAGTCGTAGAAGAACGTGACGATCGCCAACGAAAGATAGGCGTCGGCGAGAGTGGGGTCGAGTTCCAGGGCTCTCTGCGTGGACGCCTTGCACTGCGGAATGGTTTGCGCAGCAGGGAGCAGCCCGAAGAACCACAGACAGCCGTAGCAGGCGGCCATCCTGGCGTGCGCCGGCGCGTAGTCCGGCTGAATGTCGATGGCCCGTTGGAAGAACCCGATCGCCCGCGTCCATCCATCAGCGGAGTACTTGTACGAATAGTAGCGCCCCTTCAGGAACAGCTCGTGGACCGCGGCATCATCGGTGTGCCGCTTCAAGAGCGCCGCTTTCTCGTCACCGAACAACATCACCTTCAGGGCGCCGACGACCGCCAGCGCAATCTCGTCCTGGACGTCGAAGATGTCGCGCATCTCGCGGTCATATCGGTCTGACCAGAGATGAAAGCCGTCTGACACATTGACCAGCTGCACCGAGATTCGCAACCGGGACCCTGAGCGCCTGACGCTGCCCTCGAGGATGTGGTTGACGTTCAACCTGGCGCCGATCTCGCTGGCATCCACCCCCTTGCTCTTGAACGAGAACGCCGACGTACGTGCGGCCACCTTCAGGTCGTCGACTTTCGAGAGGGCATTCAGCAGCTCCTCGGCCAGGCCGTCACAGAAATGCTCGTTGTCGGGGTCCGCGCTCATGTTCGTGAACGGCAAGACCGCGATCGAGTGCCGATTTCGTGACCTGCCCGGCGCCGAGTCGACACTGGTCGATCCGGCGCGGCGGTCGGCGTTGTCCTGGAGCTCTGACTCCTGCCTGAATGCCTTGAGGTCGCGCAGCAAGTCATTCGCCGAGCGATAGCGATGTCGCGTGTCTTTCTGCAGCGTCTTGCTCACGATGTCTGCCAGCGCCGCCGGGACCGCGGTGAGGCGTGGCGGCTCCCTGGTCAATACCGCCGCGATCGCATCGCTGGCGGTGTCTCCCGCAAACGGCGACTGGCCCGACAGCATGTGATGCATCACCACACCCAGGCTGAAGATGTCGGTCTGGTGGTCGACCGGCAGCCCCCGCGCCTGTTCGGGCGACATGTACTGGGGCGTCCCGATGATCACGCCGGCGCGGGTCTGTGACCGAAAGGCCGTCGAGGCGTCGTCGCCGAGGTCAGTCGGAGCAGACAGTTTGGCGATGCCGAAGTCGAGGAGCTTGGCCAGGCCGTTGGCGCGCACCATCACGTTGTCGGGTTTGATGTCGCGATGCACGATCCCCGTGGCGTGAGCGTCATCCAGTGCCGAGACCAGTTGCATGGCGACCTCGACAACGAACCGGAAGTCGAGCGGCTCCGCGCGCACGAGCTCGGTCAGCGTCTTCCCGTCGATGAACTCGGTGGCGATGAAATGCGTGCCGTTGCACTCGCCGATCTCGTAAATGGTGATGATGTTGGGATGATTCAATGCCGACGCCGATTTGGCCTCTCGGACGAATCGGTCCATCCGGTCTTTGTCGGCGGCGAACTCGGACGGCAGGATCTTGAGGGCAACTTTGCGGTCAAGCGCCGTGTCCTGCGCCAGATACACCTCGCCCATCCCGCCTTTGCCGATGAGCGCCAGGATTCGGTATTGCTTGATAGCGGTGTTCGCTGCCAGCGGATGCATGTGTCAGGGCCGGGAGGCGCATCAGCATAGCCTGAATGCGCTCGGCGAGCGGCGTCGGAACCGGTCGTTACGGAGGCGGCGCCGATTCCATGGACGTGGTGTAGACGAAGTCGCCGTTCGCGCTGCCATCGCCATCGGCTGCGTTGGCGGCGAGGTAAAACACCACCGGCTCGCTTCCAGCCGGCGCCGTCCATTCGAGCGTCCAGCGCGTGACGTCCGGCGCCTCGACCGACGATCCGTCCTTCTTCTGGTTCGCGTACTGAATGCCGCTCTGGAGTTCGACGCCGACTCGGGACTGGTCCGAAGCTGCGGGCGCCAGCGTGCCGGCCTGAGCGCCGCTTTCCTTGAACCTCGCTGCCAGTTGAAACCCTCCGCGCTTCATCCCGGGGCGGCTGAGGGTCACCGTCAACGTGTACTTTTCGCCTGCAGCAAATCGGGCCGGGACACCGTCAATCACGACGCGCCCCGGACTCGAGTTTGGCTCCGCGGAGAAGTGGCACGCATGGCACGACTCCTCCTTGAAGCCGCCCGAGAATCCAGGCGGCGCGCCATCCGGATAGCCGTGCGAGGCCACCAGCCGGATACCGAGGGCGACGAGCGTGGCGGTAGCGAGACTGCTCACTTCGAGGGCTGCAGTGAGATGCGGCCGACTTTGTCCGCGTCGGTCCCGAACCACATCGTCCGCGTTTTCTGGTCGAATCGCATGTGGCGGATGGTGCCGCTCACTTCGATGTTGGCGAAGAACTTCTCGGTCTTCGGATCGAACCCGACGAGCCGCTTGGTGTTCGCTTCGGAAAACCAGATCCGCTCCTGGTCGTCCTTGGTGAGTGCGTAGGGGCCGGCCTTTTCGCCCCCCGGTACCGGCCATTCCTTCACTTCGCCATTCGCCGGGTTGATCCGGGTGAGCATGCCGCGCGCCTCGTCGCCGACCCAGATGGTGCCATCGCTCAGCACGTCGAGGCGGCGCGAGCGCGATGTCTCGGCACCCTCCTTGAACCTTGTCACCGCCATCGTCTGCGGATCGATCCTGGCAACCATTCCAACGCGGAGCAGCGCGACCCAGATCGCGCCGTTCTTGTCGATGACGATGCCATACGGATTGGACGGCGAATCGAACGGCGTGATCAGATCGACCTTTTCCGTGGCGATGTTGAGCCGGCCGACACGATTCGATCCCTGCGAGGTGAACCAGATCTGCCCCTTGCCGTCGAATACCAGGGTGTGCGGATCCTTTGCCTCGCCGGTCATGATGGTCTTGATCGCGCCGGTGGCCGGGTCGAGTCGGCCGATGCGGCCGTTCCGGTTACCCGCGTACCACGCGATGCCGTCCTGATCGACGTTCACGGTGTGCGGGTTGGTCCCGGCTTCGATCTCGTACCGCTTCAGCGCGCCGGTCTTGGGATCGAGGTTGGCGATGTAGTTGCCTTCCTGGCCGACAAACCACACCTTGCCGTCTGGCGCCACCGCGGGATCGCGGGTGCGCCCGCCCCATTCGACCGGCCATTCCTGGAGATCGAACGTGCCACTCTGGGCTGCTACCGGTGGCGCCCAGCTGAGCAGGATTGTCGCGGCGAGCATGAAGAACCTCATCACGATGTCCCTCCCGTCCTCATCATACGACCGCGCCATGGCGGCCGCGTCACGACTGGCTCAGCTCATTCGATCCGCACTCACCGCTTCCCGTACTCCGTAAACACGTAATCTCTCGCCTTCGCTCTCGTATGGCACGCGACCCCGCACTTGGCGTCGTTCCCCTGCGGCGGCGTGCCTGCCGTGGTGCCGGGCGTGAACGTGTCGGACTGGGCGTTGTAGTCGAACACCGCATACCCCCATCCGCCGCCGTCCGCGAACCTCTTGCTGTCCTTCACCATGAAGTCCACATTCAGCAGGGTGCCCGGCACGGTCGCCTCCGGGAAGAACTGGTTCGGCTTCGGGATCCAGTGCACCTTGGCCATCTTGGCCCCGTCCGGGACGGGCTTACCGTTGGCGGGAATGCCGGCCTGGTAGGCGTCGATCATCGCGGGATTGCCGAGAATCACCGCCATCACCTTTTCGTTCCGACTGATGGCGATGGTCTGCCATGCTTCGTACCCCTTGAACTCCGAGAACGCGAGCCCGCCAGGCACCTTCACTGTGTACTTGTCCTGCGCGGCAACCGCCAACGCGCCCAAAGCGCCGAACCAGACGGTCGCCATCCCGATCGCCAGAACGCTCCTGCGATTCATCGCACCACCTCCTCTGCCGAGTTGCCCGACCTGGACTTGCACAATTGTCCAGAACGCTGGCGCGTCCTACTCCCCCAACCAGAAATCGATCTCGCGCAGGGCGCTGCTGCCCGACTTCAGGTAACCCTTCTGCCAACTGTCCACGTCCTGCAGGCCGTTCCACCGCTTCTTCTTTGGCTGCACCTGGGTTCGGAAGCGCCACCGGTACTGGTTGTAGATGGCCATGATGTTGGTCGCATAGGCGGCCGCGAGCCCAGGATTGTCGCGAAAGATCAGCAGATTCTCGTCGTTCGTGCCGCTCGCCTTTGGTCCAAGGTTGTGAGAGCCCGTCATCACTACGGGGCTCTCACCGAACGGATCCACCAGGACCACCTTGCTGTGGACCATGGCGAACGTCCCGGGCAGCTTCTTCATCTCGCGGCGGAACCATTCGGTGGTCTCGTCAATCGCGGCTGGCAGCACCAGGCCGAAATCTGCCTTCTGGGAGTTCTCGGAGTCGAACAGCTCCACGGGATTCTTGGTCGTGCTGGGGTCCTGGTTGATCGCGCCGCGAATGTACAGCCGGTGCTTGGGATCGCCCGCTCTGGCCGCGGCAATGATCTCATTGAGCAGCGTGTCCTTCGGACCGGGATTGAACATGAGGAAGAGGATGCCAGTGCGGGCCGCCGCGATGAGCTTTTTCGCGTCCTGCAGGTCACCCTGCCCAACGATGGGCGTGAACCACAAGCGCACAGGCTTCCCGCCGACCTTGTCGTCACGAGCCTCACCGTTGCTCGCCTTCAACTCATCTGACGATGCGTCGCCCTCGGCCTTCAGCAGATCCCACTGCTGACGATACTCACCAGCCAACTGGTGATCATCAATCAACACCGAGTTGTTCGCCTGGGTACACAGGCCGGTCCTGGTCCAGTTCTGGCTGCCGGTCCACACCCAGCGCGGCGTGTCTCCGTCGCACACCACGAGGAACTTGTTGTGACCGAGCGCCCGCGGCGACACCATCCGGTTGTGCAAGTCGATCTTGCTGGCGAGAGCCTTGCGCGCGCGGCTGTTCTGATCCTCGCCCTTCTTCTTGACGCTGCCGTTGGCGAGCACCACGTGTGCGTGCTTCCCGCAGGCGCCGAGCGCCGCCTCCAGTTGTTTGTCGTCCAGCTCATAGAGCGCCGCATAGACATGGCTCTTGGCCGTCACCGCCTGACCGAGTAGTTCGAAGAGGCGCTTGCCCAACGGTCCAAACAGGTATTCGCGGAAGGGGTCCTTCGGCGTCTCGATGACCTTCTTCAGTTTCTTGGTCTTGAGGTCGTCGTCCGTGATGCCCAGACGTCTGGAGACCCACTGCGCCGCGACAATCCCTCGATTGAAATATGCCTCCACCTTCGGCGACACTTCATGGGAGAGCGTGAACGTCTCGGTCCATTCGCTGGCAGCCTCTGTGTCGGACCGGAGGTTGTCCATGTCCGGACCCACCATCGGCACCACGCGGTACGCGAGGCGATCCCCAGGGTTCGCCATGTAGTCCGTCCATTGATACTTCTGGATGGGCCAGTTGGTAGAGGCCCGCCGTTCACCATCCTCATGCTTCTGTCCGGCAAATCCGACCCAGGTACTGACGACCTCTTCGACGCCATTACGTCGTCTCAGAAGTGCAAATCCGCGGCACGCTGGGATGAATCCAGCCGGTTTCCACGCCACGAACACGTCATCACCGTTGTGATAGACCTTGATCTTCATGCATCGCTCCTGAGGCACGACCGAACGGCGGGACCGAAGGACGGCTAATATACACCGCTGCTCAGCCGATGATTCGATCGCAGGCCTGTGGCAGAATCGCGTGAAAGGACCGACGACACATGGCCAACCCTGCTGGCAGCTTCATCTGGTACGAGTTGATGACGCCCGACCCCGACGCGATCGCGCCGTTCTACGCGGCCGTGGTCGGATGGACAATTGGACGGGCGCAGCCGGAGCAGCCCGGCGGTATGGACTACCGCATGATCGGCCGTGCCGATGGCAAGTTCGCGGGCGGCGTCCTCGGTCTCTCGCCTGACATGTTGCAGCACGGCGCTCGGCCGCTCTGGCTCGGATACTTGTCAACGCCAGATGTCGATGGGCGAACTCTCAGCTGTCGTCGCCGACGGAGGGAAGGTCCAGATGCCGGCGACGGACATTCCCAACGTCGGTCGAATCGCCATGGTCGCCGATCCCCAGGGCGTGCCCTTCTACGTGATGACCCCGGTGCCGCCGCCGGGCGTGCCGGACGCCACGAGCGACGTATTCGACCGTCACGCGCAGCAGCGCGTGAACTGGAACGAGCTCGCCAGTCCCGACCTGGCGGCTGCGAAGACGTTCTACAGCCGACACTTCGGCTTTGAGTTCAACGAGTCGATGAACATGGGGCCGATGGGCGACTACTGCTTCATCGACCACCACGGGCAGCGCCTCGGCGCCATCATGCAGCGCCAGGACGAGCGGCAGCCCGCGGCGTGGCTGTTCTACATCGGCGTGCCGTCAATCGCGGCGGCCAAACGGGCAATCGAGGCCAACGGCGGCACGGTGCTGATGGGGCCTCACGAAGTACCGACTGGCGAGTGGATCGTCATTGCCACCGATCCGGCCGGCGCGGGATTCGGCCTGACCGGGCCCAAGGGCGAATAGGCCGCGCGGTCGAGTTACTGGTGAGCGGACAGGGCGTCACTCGCCCTTTTGTCGCAACAGCGCCGGCCAATTGACGACGACCTTGGTGCCAGGCCTTCTGTGGGATGTGAGCCCGGCGCGCTCCACGAACGTCCTGCTAGTCCTCTCCGCTCAGCTTCGCTGGCAGGAGGACGTCGACCGGGTAGTCCAGGTCGATGGTCTCGTTCGGCTTCCCCAGGGTTCGGCACATCGCGAGGATCTGCCCCTGGTGATTGAAGACATGCGTCACGACGCGCACGATTACGTCAGCAGGTCTGAGCACGCGCGTCTCGCCGGGGTCCGAAATCATCGATCGGGGCGTATTCAGCTCCGCGACGCCGGCGCGATCGAGATAGCCGCGGGTTGTCGACGCCGTCTGCTGACGAAACGCTTCGATCGCGGCGAGATGCGACAGGTCGGGCAACGTCGCTTCTGTGTCATATCCCCGGATGAGGACGATCTGCCAGTACAGCTCGGCACCGATCGTGTGTTGGAGCTGGCCCAGAACAGTCGGGAAGCCGAAGCCAGAGATCGGCTGTCGCAACTCGTCGTCGGTGAGGGTGCCGCACAGTTCAATCAGCCGCCGCAGGCTCTCGTGCGCGCGGGCGTGGATGTCGAGCAGGATAGGCGCTGTGTACATCGGGTCCATCGTAGCGCTGTCGCGGGCGCTTGGGGCTCGGGTCTGTGGCTGGCCGTCACTTCATCGTCGACGACCGAATCCAGCTGGTGAATGCTCGTGGCTTCCGGGCCTGCACGCGGCGGCCGAGCCCGAATGCCTGCCGCCGCAGCGACTGACGCATCCGCGCGGCAAGGCGCTCGACCTGACGCAATTCCGCGCGCATCGATCGCAGCTCGCGGCAACCTCGCAGCGTCGCCCCGAGAACCACCAAATTGTGGTCGTTGCCCAGCTCTGTCTCGAGCCGCTTCAACCTGCTAATGAGGGGAGCGACCCCAGTGGTGAGGGGTTTGGCCAGGCGTAGCTGATACCAGAGGGTCTTCAGCTCTTTACGCCAGCGATGCACCGTCGCAGACTGGCCGGTTTCACGAGCGCGCTTCATCGCCGACCGGCTCCCGCGATACGAGTCGCCGATGACCTCGACCAGATCGGACATCCCGATTGAAGGCAGCTCCCACGTCTTTGCCGACTTGCGCGTCTTGGCAAGTTTCCTGGCTGCCTCGATGACGACATCGTCATGTTCCGCTTGCGCCTGCTGCCGGCTTTGGGTCTGGACCAGCGCACGGCGCAGGGTGGCGTATGTCTCCTCGGACAGTTGCTTCGGGTACTGGCGGTGAACGCGGTCCAGACTCTCGACGATGGCGGCGCTATCGCGGAGCCTGGAGAGTGCGCTTGCCGCCGCCTTCAACCGCTTGCGATCCTTGCGGGGCAGTTTTGCACCCGCTTGCTCCAGAAGAGCCACGATCGCCCGCACCTTCTTGACGCTCTTCCGCGCCTCGTGGATGACGTCCTCGGACGCGTTCGCCTCGCTCAGCGACCGGATCGTCTCGCGAAGCTGCCGACGGACGATCTTCGTGAGCTCATTGTCGAGGTGCTTCCGGCGACCCAGCTCGAATGCCATGACCGTGATATCGAATGCAGAGGCGATGCCATCAGGACGATTCGGTCACGATGCCAGGCACGTGGCCAGGGCCGCTGCAAGGTCACGGACTCCCCGCCGAATCTCAGCGGGGTCAACGGCGGCGAAGCCCATCACCAGGCCGTCGCGGGCGAGCGGCGCCCGGGAGTAGCGGCTGAGAGGCATCACCTCGACACCGCGCTGAGCAGCGGCTTCGGCGACGATGCGGCCGTCGACGCCTGGCCGCAGCCACGCAGTCGTCTGGAGACCGGCCTCGACCGCCGAGAACTCCAGGTGGTCGGCCAGGTACTGTCGCGCACTTTCGAGCAGCACGCCTAGCCGCTCCGCGTAGACGCCACGCATGCGACGGACGTGACGCCCGAAGTGTCCCTCAACCAGGAAGTCGGTCAGGACGGCCTGATCGAGCAGCGGAGCGCCGCGGCTGGCGATCGACTTCATCGCCGAGACGCGGTCGACGAGGTCCGACGGAAGAACCAGATAGCCCAGGCGGAGCGATGGGAACAGCACCTTGCTGAAGCTCCCCGTGTAGATCACCCGCCCGTGTCGATCCAGGCCCTGGAGCGCTGGTACCGGTGCCCCCGAAAATCGATACTCGCTGTCGTAGTCGTCCTCGAGGATCATGGCGCCCGTCCGCGTCGCCCACTCCAGGAATGCCAGGCGGCGCGACAGGCTCATGGTGACGCCCAGCGGAAACTGATGCCCCGGCGTGAGGTAGACCAGACGCACGGCTCGCGTTCGCCCGCCGGGCAAGGCCGCCCCCTCGGCGTCAACGGGAAGACCCACAACGTGGGCGCCGGCGGCGTCGAAGGTGCGGGCCGCGCCAACGTATCCAGGGTTTTCCATGCAGACGCGGTCGCCAACGTCGAGCAGCACGCGGGCCGTCAGATCCAGCGCCTCCTGCACGCCGGATACCACGACGATCTGCTCGGGGCCGCAAACGACCCCGCGCGCCGTCGCGAGGTAGGCGGCGATGGCCTCGCGGAGTGGGCCATACCCGGCGACATCGCCCACTCGCAGGTGTTCGACGCCGGCCCGACGCCACCGCCGGCCCGCAACCTGCGCCCATAGCGTCGTGGGGAACAGGTCCAGCGCCGGTTGGTTGGTGCGGAAAGCGCGTGCCGAGACGTCGGTCGTTGCCGGGAACGCCGTCGTGCGCGTCGCCGCACTGGATACCCGCCGGCGCAGTGGCTGGGCGCTGACGACGAAGCCAAGCGCGGCGCCGGCGCCGTGAAAAGCGCATCGGGCAGTGCGGCGCACACGTAGCTGCCCGAGCCGGTTCGGGACTCCACGTAGCCTTCAGCCACAAGTTGCTCGTAGGCGGTTACAACGGTCCCCCTGGCGAGCGCGTACTGGGCGGCGAGCTCCCGGGTCGACGGAAGGCGAGCGCCAGGCGGCCATCGACCGTCCAGGATCGCCGCGCGCAGACCCGAGCAGAGCCAGCGGAACGCCGACGTGCCAGGTTCGCGTGACGCCAAGGTCACAACGGTGCCGAGCGTTTGTCTGACCAAGGCCAGAGTGGTCCAATGCGAAGTATAGGAACTGGATCTTGAAGCTAGTCCAGTAGATTGATAGGCTTCCGTTCGAGGAGCCGACACCGATGTCTCGAACACACGCTTACTTTCTGGCCGCGACCCTGGTGGCGACCAGCGGCCTGGCAACAGCAGCCCGGGCGCTCGTCGTCCAGCCGTCACCAGCCACGCCGTCACGGTCCCGCGTGGCACTCACCCACGATCTCCCGCGACTCGACGGCACCAAGCTCGTTGCCACCATGGTCGAGGTCACCTACGAACCCGGCGGAGCTAATCCGGCGCACCGACACCCGTGCCCGGTCGTGGGCTATCTTCTCGAGGGGCACTTGCGCATGCAACTCGAGGGGCAACCGGCGCGCGTCCTCGGGCCCGGCGAAACGTTCTACGAATCTCCTGACGACGTTCACGTCGTGTCGGCCAATGCCAGCGAGGACACTCGCGTGCGGTTCCTGGCTTACTTTGTGTGCGACCATGCCACTCCATTCTCGGTTCCGGTGCCGGCCAATGGCGGACGCTAGCACTGGCCGCGAGTCCTTCGACTGGCAGCGGTGGGCCGCGCGCTACGCGCGCGTCGCCATCGGCGCGGCGTTCCTGTCGGCCGTGGCTGGGCGATTCGGGCTTTGGAATGGCAGCGTCGACTGGGCCAACTTCGACCGCTTCATCCTGCGGACGGCGGAGCTGAATCCATTCGTGCCGATGCCCGCGATGCCCCTCGTCGCGTGGGCCGCCACGATCCTCGAGACCACGTTCGGCGTCGCGCTGATCGCGGGCGTGCGGGTCCGCTGGGTCGCATTCGGTGCTGCCGCCCTGCTCGCCTGGTTCGGCCTGGCCATGGCCGCGACGGCCGGATTGAAGTCACCGCTCGACTACTCGGTCTTCTCCGCGTCCGCCGGCGCGCTGCTGTTGGCCCTGGCGGAACGAAACGGGCCACAGTCGGGCCGCGGTGACCACTCACAGTAGACTGCATCGATGGGCGAAACGGCGTCACTCCGCTCGGCATATCCCGCGGTATCGCCGCGGGCTGCTCGCAAGGTCCTCTCCGAGCTCGATGAGCACATGCGCAGATTCATCGCGCTTTCGCCGTTCTTGTGTCTCGGCTCCGCGTCTGCGTCGGGCACGGACGTCACCCCGCGCGGCGACAGCGCGGGCTTCGTCCACGTGGTCGACGCTTCGACCCTGCTCATACCAGACTGGCCTGGAAACAACCGGCTCGATTCTCTGACCAACGTCGAGTGCAATCCCGAAATCGGCATCCTGTTCATGATCCCCGGCGTCAACGAAACGCTGCGGGTGAACGGGACTGCCACAATAACCTTTGACGCCAAGGTGCTCGAGACGTGGCACGTCAACGGCAAGCACCCGCGCTCCGCGCTGGCCGTTACCGTACGCGAGTGTTTTCTGCACTGTGGCAAAGCACTGATTCGCGCGCATCTCTGGGATCCCACAGCGCGAGTCGACCGTGGCGCGTTGCCCAGCCTTGGACAAATGCTGAAGGATCAGACTCGGCTGGATGACACTGCTGAGCAGATCGAACAGTCGCTGCAAGAAGGATACAAGACCCGCCTCTACTAAACAGGAGCTGAATCGATGCCTCGCACGCGTAGAGATGTCTGGAAGCTGCAGCAACCATGGGACGACGTGCTGTTGTTCTACGCGCGTGCGGTTGGCGTGCTCAAGAAGCGCGAGGCCGCGAAGCGCAACAGCTGGGCGTTCTTCGGCGGCATGCATGGATTCGACGAGCCGCTCTGGCAGGCCTTCGGCTATCTCTCGCCGGCCAATCCGCCGCCATCGGCGGCCGACAGGGCGCAGTTCTGGGAGCAGTGTCAGCACCAGACCTGGTATTTCCTCCCGTGGCACCGCGGCTACCTGGCGGCCTTGGAAGCGGCGCTTCGCAGGGTGATCGTCGAGGATTTGCAGGGGCCCTCGGACTGGGCGCTTCCCTACTGGAACTACAGCGACACCACCAACCCGAATGCGCTGAAGCTTCCACCCGCGTTCTCGCAGCCGAAGCTGCCCAGCGGAGAGGACAACCCGCTGTTTGAAACACGGCGCTACGGCGACGGCACGGGACACGTCGTCATCCGCGCGCAGGACGTCGAGCTCACCGCGCTCAGGGAGCGCCGCTTCGAAGGAGCGGCGATTGGTGGAACGACCGGTTTCGGCGGCGTGCGCACGCCCTTTCGCCACGGCGGCCCGAACAGCGCGAACGGTCGCGTCGAGCGGCAGCCGCACAACATCCTCCACGGCCTCGTCGGTGGGCGCCTTCCGCAGGGCGACCCGGAGGATCCGGAATCGTACGGGCTCATGTCGCTGCCCGACACCGCCGGGCTCGATCCCATCTTCTGGCTCCACCACGCCAACATCGACCGGCTCTGGGACGTGTGGAACAAGCGCGACCCGGCGAACACGAATCCGACGGACGCCGCCTGGCGCACCGGTCCTGCCGACCGTCGCTTCGCGCTGCCGATGCCCGATGGAGCAATTTGGAAGTTCACCTCAGCCGAAGTCGTCAACACGCAGGCGGTGCCGCTCGACTACATTTACGAGAGCACGGCAGACCCGTTCGGCGGCGTGAACTTCGATGCGCAGCGCCTGGCTGGTCTGGGCATGTCGGACGCACCAGGGGTGCGGAGCGCGAGGGCAGCGGCCATGACACAACCACCACCGGCTGAGCTCGTCGGCGCGAACGACGAGATCGTTCGGCTCGAAGGGGAAGCGGTCGAAACGAACGTTCGGGTCGATCCGGCAGCAGTCGCCCGCACGATGGCAACGCTCGATGCCGGGTTGGCCATGGCGGGTCAGGCCGATCCTGATCGAGTCTTTCTCAATCTGGAAAACATCCGCGGCGTGAACGATGCCGCGGTGTTCTACGTCTACGTCAACCATCCTTCCGCCGCTGTCCCCGAAGCGTTGATTGGCGCCGTGTCGCTCTTCGGCGTCCGCAAGGCGACGGCGACCGATCAGGCGGCGGCCGGCAACGGCATCACCGAGTCGCTCGAGATGACCGACTGGGTGGACCAGCTCCGCGCCGCCGGGGTTCAGGACTTGAACGACATCAGGGTCCGCCTGGTGCCGCGAACGGCCGTTCGGCCTGAGGACAACATCTCCGTTGGCCGCATCAGCATCTATCGTCAGGGTAGCTAGCAGCTGGCGGCACGCGGGCCGGCTCGTGCTGTCGACCGGCGCGGCGCCGGCGCTGTGCGCGGTGAGCCTGGTGGGCTGGGGTGTCGTGATCTGGACCAGCACGATGAGCCGCGAGTCTCACCTGCATGCGCCGGCCGGGGCGAGCACGCTGTCGGTCGCGACATGGCTCGCGATGCTGCTCGCGATGATGGCGCCACTGCTCGCCCACCCGATCGATCACATCTGGGCACGGAGCTTCAGAAGGGTGCGATGCCGCAGAGTCGCTCTCTTTGCTCTCGCATATGCGCTCGTGTGGACATCGGCGGGCTGGCTGCTGGCCTGGGCCAGCGCGTACCTGGCAGGCATGGGGGCGTATTCCGCTGTTGCCGCGGTGGCGCTTGCGCTTGCATGGCAGACGACGCCGGTGAAGCAGATCTGCCTGAACCGCTGTCACGCCTTGCCAACTCTTCCGGCCTTCGGACGTGCGGCGGACCGTGAAGCGATCACATTCGGGCTGCGTTCAGGCTGTTGGTGCTTCGGGAGTTGCTGGGCGCTGATGCTCGTGCCGATGTGCGTGGGCGGGGCGCACGTCGTGGCGATGGCCGCGACGACGGCCGTCGCACTAGGCGAACGTCACGCCAGGTGCCGCCCTGGCTCTCGACATCGGCGTGTCATCGGCGGTTCATCTTCGCGCCAGTACCCTCCCGTGAGCCGCCGCCGCGTCGATTCCAGGTATCAATAGTGACAATTCTGTCAACGGTATGCACCTGCGCCTTCCTTGCCTGCTCGGGCGGTCTGCCGTCCTGGATGTGGTGCGGGCCAGCAGTGCCGGTGGTGACGCAGACACCGGGCCTGCAGCGCACAGCGAACGAAGCCGGCCGCGTCGAGGTGACCATGGCGCTCGACGGCGTGCGCATCCCCGGCGTCACCGTGTCGCTGCGCAGCGTCGACGGCAACGTCGTCGTCGCCCAGACGACGAGCGACGACGTCGGCCGAGCCACTTTCCCGGACGTGCCAGCAGGACGGTACGCAATCGTGACCGCGCGCGACGGCTTCTTGGACCGAGAGTCACCCCCCTTCGAGGTTCGCAGCGGCGCCAAGTCACAGGTGCTCGTCGAGATGCAGCTCACCTTCGTCCGCGAGAGCGTCGAGGTCGTCGTCCCGGCGAACTCGCCCACGGAGAGCCTGCAGCCGGTCGCGGTCAGCGACGTGCTGACCGGTGCCAAGATGGACATCCAGCCGCTGGCCGGCGACGACTTCCAGTCGCTCCTCGCCGTGCTGCCCAGCACCATTCGCGGACCCGACGGGCGGTTGCGGATCAAGGGCGGCGCTCCGACGACCGGCGCCCTTCAGATGAGCAGCGCCAGCCTCAACGATCCGTCTACCGGTGACTTCGACCTCGAACTGCCCGGCGGCGCCGTCGAGTCGGTCGAGGTGCTCTCGAACCCGTTCGCGGCCGAGTACGGCCGCTTCTCGACCAGCGTGACCCAGGTCCGTACCAAGCGCGGCACCAACGAGTGGGTGGTCAAGCCGACCAATCTGTTCCCCGGGTTCGGCAAGGGCTTCGCGTTCGTCAACAAGTTCGAACCGCGGCTCTCGATCTCGGGACCGCTCAAGCGGGATCGCCTGCTCCTCGGTCAGTACCTGCAGTACCGGTTCGTCCGCACCCCGGTGAAGAGCCTGCCGGGTGATCCGCAGCTTGGGCTGGACAGCTTCGACTCGTTCACCCGGCTCGACGCGGTGCTGTCGTCCCGGCACGCGCTCACCGGCGGCATGATCTACTTCCCCAGGGAGATCACGAATCCCACTCTGTCCACGTTCCGGCCTCCGGAGACGACGCCGACCTTCACCCAGTCCGGTTTCTCGGCCGGCGTGGCGGATCGGCTGATTCTGACGCCGCAAGCGTTCCTCGAATCGACCCTCGCGATCCGCACCTTCGAGATCAACGAGCGGCCCCGCGGCGAGGCGCCGATGGTCTACGCGCCGCAGGGGCAGAGCGGCCACTTCTTCAATCGCCAGGAACGTGAGGTGCGCAGCTTCCAGCTGGTCGAGGCGCTGACCGTCTCGAAAAACGACTGGCTGGGCCAGCACCTGTTCAAGGCCGGTCTCGACGTCCAGCACTCGCGATTCGCCGGTCCGGTGTACAGCCAGGAGGTCGACGTGCTGCGACTCGACGGCTCCCTGGCCGAGCGCACGACCTACTCCCCCGAGTTGACCAACCCCGAAGTGAGCGGCCTGGAGCTGGCCGTGTTCGTCCAGGATCGCTGGCACGTGAGCGATCGGCTGAACCTGGAGTTGGGGATTCGCGCCGACCGCGACGCGGTGGTCGATCGGGTGAATTACTCTCCTCGAATCGGCGCGGCGGTGAGCGTGTTGCCAGAGGGACGGGCGATTCTTCGCGGCGGCTTCGGCAAGTTCGCCGAGCGCACGCCCCTGACGGTGGGCGCGTTCACGCAGTACGACATCCAGACCATCAGCCGCTTCGACGGGAACGGCTCGCCCCTCGGCGGGCCGGTGACATTGAGCCATGTTGTCGACGGCACGCTGACGACGCCGGAAAGCATCGTCCAGACCGTCGCCTGGGACCAGCGCTTCGGCCGCCGCTTCTTCTTCAAGGCTGCCTACCTGCACCGCAATGGATCGCACGCCTACGTCGTCAATCCGGATCCTGCCACCGGAGTGCTCACGCTCGCATCCTCGGGCGCGTCGAAGTACTGGGAGGTGGAAACGACCGGCCGCTTCCTCGCCAACGAGCACCGGGACGTGACCGTCTCGTACGTCCGTTCGCACAGCACGCGGGACCTGAACGATTACGACCAGTTCTACGGCAACTTCCGAAACCCGATCATCCGGCCCAACGAGCACTCGCTCAGCCCAACCGACGTCCCCAACCGCATGATCGTCCGAGGCTCGCTGGGCGTCGGTGGCCGGTGGGTGTTCTCGCCGCTCTACGAGTGGCGCTCCGGGTTCCCGTGGTCGGCGGTGGACGAGTTCCAGGACTTCGTCGGCCCCCGCAATCGATCGGGCCGGCTGCCGACCGTGTCATCGCTCGACTTCACGCTCGCCCGGCCGTGGCGATTTCGGAAGTACCGGTTCACCGGCGGCATCAAAATCTACAACACCTTCGACTCTGGCGATGAACGTGACGTGCAGACCAACGTCGCCGCTCCGGACTATGGTAGGTTCTACAATCCAATTCAGCGGTCCATCGGATTCGTCTTCGGCACGACCCTGCCGTGATCGGCCCGCAGTGAGAACGGGTGGTGATACATGGGTACGTCTGGAGCGTTGAAACTGTGGGTGATGGCTGCCCTGACGGCCGCCTCAACGACAGTCGCGGCCGCACAAACGGCGCCTCCCGAATCGTCTGAGGCCGCAGGCGGCGATACCACGCAGTCCGCCTCGGCAACGACGCGGCAGGCGGCGATTGAAGAGGAGCAGGCAGCAAAGGCGACACACCTGCAGCCCTACACTCCGGGCAAGGTCGAGCTGATCTTTCGCCGGGTCGACACGATTCTGGAAGGCGGGACGCTGCGGTGGCACCCCTTCCTGGACAGCGCGTATAACGGCGGCGGGTTCACGCTTGGCGCCGGCCACGCCAGCTACGTAAGCGCGTACAACTACATCGACCTGCGTGGCAGCTACTCCATCCTTGGCTACAAACGCGTCGAGGCGGAGTTCGTCGCCCCTCGGTTATTCGACCGCCGGGCCCACCTGTCCGTGCTTGGCGGCTGGCGCGAAGCAACGCAGGTCGGGTTCTTCGGTGTCGGCACCAACACGTCGGTTGACGACCGCACGAATTTTAGCTTTCAGCAGCCGTACGGCTCGGCGCTCCTCACTGTTTTCCCGACGCGTAAGGTCCTGATGCTGCGCGGAGGGCTCGAGCTCGCGCAGTGGTCCCAGCAGCCCGGTGAGGGTTCGGACCCTTCGGTCGAGGAACGGTACACGCCGGAGACGCTCCCGGGGCTGGGTGCGGAAATCAACTACCTGCACACCCAGGGCACCGTTGGACTCGACTGGCGCACCTCACCGGAGTACAGCCGCCGCGGCGCCTTCCTCGGCGTCACGCTGCACGACTACAAGGATCGAGACGAGGCATTCGGCTTCCAGATGGTCCAATACGAGGGGATTGCGCACCTCCCCATCCTGCGCGAGTCCTGGGTACTCTCGTTCCGCGGCCGCGTCCAGACCGCGGTCGAGAAGGATGGTCAGGATGTCCCCTTCTTCATGCTGCCGGCGCTCGGCGGAGGGTCGACGCTGCGCGCCTACAGCAGCTGGCGGTTCCGCGACGACAACAGTCTGCTGCTGCAGGCGGAGTGGCGCATCATGGTCAACCGCTACCTCGATCTGGCATTTTTCTACGATGCCGGCAAGGTCACCTCGCACAGGTCGGATCTCGACCTCGATGGGCTGAAGGACGATTTTGGCGTCGGCGTGCGCTTCCACGGGCCGTTCTCGACGCCCCTTCGTATCGAGGTGGCCAGCAGCCGCGAAACCCGATTCAACTTGATCTTCGCGATGTCCTCCGCGTTCTGAGGTCACCCTGCCATGTTCATGTCGCATGTGTCGTCACGCGCACGTCAGGCCGGAATCCTGGCGCTGCTGTTTGCGGCGATTGGCGTGTTTGCTCCTGAGCGCCTCGACCCAGGGCATGCGCTTCTATGCCGACGATCCGATCCGGCGCGAACCTGAATCGCAGGACGCTTCGAAGGTGTCCAACTACGACCACTCGCAGATGTACGAGCTGGTCTACAACCTGTTCATCAACTCCGGCCGCAAGCCGAGCGGCCTGCGCGCGAAGAACATCAATACGATCGACGAGGTGCCGGACTCCAACTGGTTCACCGACCGGATCGGGGCCAGGACGATCACGAATGAAGAGCTCGCGCAGGGCCCTAATGTGGGCGCGCCGCCCGACCCGTCGAAGTGGGTGCTGATCAGGGAAAAGATCTCGGGCGTCCACCCGGGCTTCACGGCGAAGGACGGCAAGGGCGAGACCTGGTTCCTCGAATTCGATCCGGTGCACTTCCCCGAAGGCGCCACGGCGGCAGTCGCGATCGCGACCAAGATTTTCTGGGCGCTCGGCTACAACCAGGTGGAATCGTTCGTGACGACCTTCGATCCCCGCAAGGCCTCGATCGACCCGAAGGCCACCATTCGCCGCCCGAACGGCAAGAGAACGCCCTTTACCCAGGACGATGTCAACGTCGTCCTCGAGACCAGCGCGCGCAATCCGGACGGAACCTATCGCGTCATCGCCGGCCGCCTGTTGCCTGGCAAGATTGTCGGGCCCTACGTTTATGCGGGCACGCGCGCCGACGATCCCAACGATATCGTGCCGCACGAGCACCGGCGCGAGTTGCGGGCGCTGCGCATCTTCGGGGCGTGGACGAACCTCACCGACCTCAAGGCCCAGAACACGCTCGACACGCTCGTCACCGAGAACGGCCGGGCCATCGTCAAGCACTACCTGCAGGACGTCGGCTCCACCTTTGGAATGTGCAACGACTTTCACGAGTGGGATCTCAGCTACGAATACTTCTTCGAGGGTGGTCCGTCAAACAAGCGGCTCCTCACCCTCGGGTTCGGGCTGAGCCCGTGGCAGACCGTCGACTATGTCGAGTACCCGTCGGTCGGCAAGTTCGAAGGCAAGGTATTCGATCCGAGGAAATGGCGGCCGCAGACGCCGGTGTTGGCCTACGTGGAGCTCCGCGACGACGACGCCTTCTGGGCGGCCAGGCGGATCGCGGCCTTCACCGACGACAGGATCCGGACCGTGGTCCACACCGGGCAGTTCAGCGATCCAGCGGCCGAGAAGTACCTCGCCGATGTGCTGATCCAGCGTCGGGACACGATCAAGAGAATTTACCTGACGCAGGTGAATCCCATCGTCAACCCGCGCCTCGATGCCAAGGGACTCACGTTTGAGAACGCCGCCGTCGCCGGCGGCGTCGCCCAGGGCGCCGTCGCGTACCGCGCCTCGTGGATGGTCTTCGACAACGCGACCGGCGGAACGCGGCCGCTGGCGGAGACAAAGAGCGAGACGACGACGATCGCGACGCCGACCGATCTCCCGTCGACGGGTTTCGTGGCCATCGACATCGCCGCGGACAGTGAGGCGTACCCGACGTGGAAGAAGCCCGTGCGCGTCTACTTCAACAGGGATGGAGGCAGCTGGAAGCTGGTCGGGCTCGAACGCATGCCGGACACTGCCACGACCGCGAGTGCAGGGCAGAACCCCTCTCGCTAGCGCGGTGCAGTTGTTTACCGTTGATTCTGGCCGTCCGCGGCGAAACTATGGGCGAATGAGAGCCGCCTGCTGGATCGCCGTGTTGCTCGCCCTCGGCACCGCCGAAGACGTCTGGGCGTGCTCGTGCGCTCGACTGTCTCCATGCGGCAGCTACGCCGCCACTGAAGCCATCTTCCTGGGTCGAGTGTTGGAGGTAAGACGGGAAGGACCTGTCAACGTCGCCCGCATCGAGGTCAGCCGTGTCTGGAAAGGCACGGTCGATCCGGTTGTTACGGTCAGCAATGAAGCCGGCACTAGTTGCTCGTTCGACTTTCGGGTCGGAGAGCGATTCCTCGCGTATGGCGCCGGTGGCAAAGGCACGTTTCGCACACACATGTGCGCGGGAGGCGGCTCGCTACGCGCCGGCGATCCAGAACCGGCCCTGCCACCTCCAGGTGGACGTGTGACCGGCTCGGTTCTGCGCCTCAACGAGTCGTTCACCAACCAGGCGGACATCACGGCGCCGATGGCCGGCGTGCGCGTCTGGCTCGAGGCGGGCGGCCGTCTGCTCGAGACGCGTGCCGACAACAACGGTGGGTTCATCCTCGACGGCGTGCCGCAGGGCGTCCATGTGGTCCACGCCGACGTGGGCCCGGCGTTCGAGGGTCTGACGCGAGTAGGCCTGCGTTCGTCGGCTGATTGCGGTGACGTGGTGATCATCCCGCGGCCCGCCGGCCACCTCAGCGGCACGTTCGCGCCCGCGGAGGGGGTGTTCGCCCGCGGCGTCGAGCTCGTTGCGGTGCCAGTCACGCATGACTGGACGAAGCCCGACCTGTCGGACTCGCGAAGTACGACCGTGGGCGACGACGGTGTCTTCACCTTCGACGCCGTGAAGCCGGGACGGTATCTCGTCACGGTCAACGTCGTCAGCCCACCCCGGGTCAGCCAGCCGTTTGCACCGTCGTACTACCCTGGTGTGGAACGGCGCGAGGACGCGGTGGTGATCGAGGTGAGTCAAGGTCGTGTATCGGCCTCGGAGCCGTTTGCGCCGAAGCGGACGCTCCCTCGCACGACCATACAGGCCGAGATTGTGTGCCGCGACGGCTCGCTGCCACGTTCTGGTTTCCTCTACGCGAAACAGGCTGACGATCGCGGCTACTTCAGCGAGTCGACGTATGAACGTGTCGACGGGCGCTTGCGCCTCACAGTGATCCAGGGAGTGTCGTACGACGTTCACGGACAAGTGCTGGTGCCTGCGCGCGACGCAACCGGACGAGAGATCGGCGTCACGAGCCTGCATACGCCAGCCGTTCGTGTCGACCCTGACGGCCTGTCTTCCGTCGTTCATCTCGTCGCGCCGCTCGATCGCTGCCAGGAAACGACAATCGACGGTTCACGGCGGTAAGCTCGCGCCCTCGGAAGTGAGCGTAGTCTCGCTTCGGCCCGGACGAAGTCGTGGCGCCGATTTGCCTGACCAATCCGTGAAAAGCGGACAACGAATGGCTAGGAGCGAATTCGACGCGCGACAACCATCGCGACCTGCACGGGCAACCAGATCCAGAACAGCAATCCCACACAAACGATCGCGTTCGCGATCAATCGCACCGGTGCCGTGGTCGGCCACATCGTCACTTCCAGCGGCTGGTGCTTGCGCGTCAGCGAGGTAGGCCCGCAGCGGATCTCGGAGCCCTTGCAGCTCAACGTGGTCGCCGCCCCACATGATCGTCCGCACGCGCCCGCGCGGTGTTCAGGTACAGCGTGGTGGCGCCGCCGCTGCGGCTCCTCGCCGTCTGCTCGATTTCGCTGACGGACTCCAGTGCCGGCAGTGGCGTATGCCGTATGGTGACGATGTCGAAGGCGACGAGCCAGCGGAGGTCGCAATCGGGCGCCGCCGAGGTTCGCGCCGGGCACGACACACGAACGGTCGGGGAGAACGCCGCCTGAAATCCACAGGCAAGCGCGATCAGGCAAAGACCGGTGAGAGCCGCGGTCCAGATGCCGCGCAGCGTGTAGGCATCACTCGCCATGGCGAGGCAGTCTAGCAGGGCGCCCTTCCGACCTCCGAGTCCTCTTGGTCAGCGTGCTGCCAGATGCGTCAGAACTCGATCAGCACTCCCGCGACCGGCAGCAACGGGAACAGCTTCTCGGTCGGCTCGAACACTCGTCGCGTGGTGATGTTGAAGAACGGACTGTTCGGGCGATAGTTGTCGCGATTCATGGCGTTCACCACTTCCACGAACAGCGTCAGGCGGCTCTTGCGGATAGGTGAACGTCCGGTCGGCGCGCAGGTCGAGGCGCGAATAGGCCGGCAGGCGCGCGCCGTTGCGCTGCTCGCTCAGAGCGTAGCCGTCGGGCACCTCCTCGATGTAGCCGGCAATGGGAAAGTTCGATCCGTATCGCATCCGCGCCGAGAGGCTGGTTCGGCCGGACCAGCGATACACGACGTAGGCGTTGACGGTGTGGCGCTGGTCGTAGTCCGACGGGAATGATTCGGTGCCGTCACTGAGCGTTGACTTGTTCCACGCATAGGACAGCCATCCGTTCAGGCCGTTGACCGAGCGTCGCTCCAGCACCAGCTCGGCGCCGCGCGTGTCGCCGGTGAGCACGTTGGCGAGATACGGGACCGGTCGGCAACACCACGTTGATTGTTGACGATGCGCACCTCGGCGTTGCGCGAAGCGGAACCCGTCCCGATCTTTGCGGTGATACACCGTGCCCGCGACTCGCCAGGCGGCGCCGAACGCGCTGCTCGAGACCGCCCTCGATGGTTGCGGCGCGCTTTCCGGCAGCAGATCGTGGCCGGGTCGCGCGTAGATCGACTGATCGATCGTCGGCGCCTGGTGCTGGATACCGGCGCCGAAGCGGGCCCGCAGTCCCGGGCCGGATCTCGAGTTCGGTGAGGAGCCACGGCGACGCTCTCGTGTAGCTGCTGCCTGTGCTCGTGTCCCCGGTATTCTGCGAGTTGCGTGGAGCGCGCCAGTGTTCAACGCGAACGCCCGGGGTGACCGAGAAGCGGGCGGTCGGCGTCCATCGATACTGCACCCAGCCTGCCGCCGACCGGGCATCGCCGGTGGCATCGAGCAGGGTCGTGCTCGGACTGAGCCGTGAATCGGCGGTCGATGCGCTCGGCGTCGAGCGTCTGCGCGTTGGCACCGAACTCGATGAGGTGGCCGCGGTCTTCGGATTCCACTCCGCGCCGCCGCGCCAGGTCAGATCGAGGTCGCTGCCCTCTTCGCGGGTGCGGCCGTCGACGACCTGATTGGAATAATCGCGCGTGGAGGACGTAGGCCTGCTGCGAGATCGTCAACGTGGCTGATGGCGTGAAGCGCCACTGCACGTTGCCGATCAGCGTGTGTGGCCTGCGCGCGGTCGAGCGTGTTGGGTCCGAGGATCCGCTTCCTCTTCGCGCAGGACGGATCGACCGGCGATCATCGACACGCGCAGCGTCTGGCGCGGAGAGAGATCGACGCTGACCTTGCCCTGCGCGTCGGTGAAGCCGAAGGTGGTGTCGGTGGTCGAATCGATCTGCCGGAGCAGCCAGTCGATGTAGCTCTTGCGCACCGCCACCAGCCAGCTCGCGCGCTTGCTGCGGCCGAGCGGGCCTTCCCAGACGGTGCTCGCTGCCGATGCGCTCAACGAGGCCACGGACCGTCAGGCGCTCGCGCGAGCCGTCACGCGTGGTGAAGTCGAGACGCGAGCCGAGATGCGAATTCAGACGCTGCGGATGCGCGCCGGCGAAGCAGCGTCGCCGATTCGATGATGTCGCTGTTGATCAGGCCGATGCGAGCCGGTGTCCTGCACGCCGCGGACGGTGTGGAACAACAGCGGGCTGTCGACGCCATCCACCGCGATCCCGATGTTCGACGGTCCAAGGCCACGCACGGCGAACTCGGCGCGGAAGTCGTCGCCGGTGGCCACGCCGGGAAGGACCTGCACGGCCCGGAACGGATCGTCGGCCACGAGCCCGCGGAGGGCGAGGAGATCGCGGCTGCCCAGCACGAACTGACTGGCAACACCCGGCTCCGCCTCGCGGAATGCGGTGCCGCGCGACGGCGACGTCTTCGACGTAGGTGCTCGCCCCTTCCGCCACCGCAATCCTGACGTCCACCGCTTCGCCAGCGGCGACCGCGACGTCCCGTCTCACCAGCCCGAATCCAACAACGGAGACGAGCACGACTTGTGGTCCGGCGGGAACGTCGAGCGATCTCGAAACGGCCGTCGGCGTCAGAGAACGCCTGCTGGCCCGTCGATTGGACCTTCACGAGCACCGCCGCGAGCGGCACGCCGGTCCTGGCTTCGACGATGGTGCCGGTGACACGCCGGTCCCAGGCTGGGCGGAAGCGGCGAGCGGCAGAAACAGCCATACGGCGACGATGGGAATTAACAATGGTGCTGACCGCAATAGTGGGCACTGTTCATTGCGGTTAATCGTAGAGCACGAAACGAGCCAGGTCGCCTCCAGGCTGGCATTCGCCACGGCTTGCTGTTCAGAGGCCCTGGAGGCCCTGGAACCCAAGGATATTGACACTCTTTACCCACGGCTATAGGATGCCGACACCCATGCCCCTGCCACGACAGAAGAATCGCATCGACCTGCTGCAAGGCACTCTCGATTTGCTGATCCTGGAACAGCTGCGCTGGGCCCCCAGCCATGGCTACGGGCTGAGCCAGGCGATCCGTCTCCATTCGGGCGACGTGTTGCGCGCGGATGCTGGTTCGCTGTACCCCGCCCTCCATCGCCTGGAACGCCAAGGCCTGCTGCGCGCGCAATGGGCGATTTCCGAACGGAAACAGCGAACTCGTGTCTACCGGCTAACCCCGCGTGGACGCCGGCATCTGGCCGGTGAGCGATCGAAGTGGGAACAGTTGTCAGCCGCCATCGCCGGCGTCTTGAACCGGACCCGGCCGAGCGAAACATGAAGTGGCCTCTCTGGCATCGACACCAGGATCGACAGCTCGACGACGAGTTGCGCAGCCATCTGGAACTGGCGATCCAGGATCGGGTCGACCGGGGCGAGTCGCCCGAGCAGGCGGCCGACGCCGCGCGCCGGGAGTTCGGCAACGTGCTGCTCCTCAGAGAAGAGGTGACCGACACGTGGGGGTGGAAGCCGATCGAGCATTTCTGGCAGGACCTCGGCTACGCCACTCGCGCGTTGTGGAGGGCGCCGGCATTCACCATTGCCGCGGTCTTGACGCTCAGCCTTGGTGTCGGCGCGAACACTGCGATGTTCAGCGTCGTACAGGCCGTGATCCTGCGACCCTTGCCATATGCCGAGCCCGATCGGCTCGTGGCGGTGAATGAAACCGACCTGCGCAGCGGCACGCCGCGTGCCCTGTCGGCCTCGTGGCCGGACTTCTTCGATTGGCGCAGAGGCACGCACACGCTCGAGTCGATGGCCGGCTATCACACGTCAAATTTCACCGTCACCGGACTGGGGCCGTCTCGACACGTCCCCGGCGCTGTCGTCTCTGCGAATTTGTTCTCCACGCTCGGTGTCGAGCCATCGCCGGGGCGGGGATTCCGCAACGACGAAGAGCATCCCGGTTCCGATGTCGTTGTGATCAGCGAGGACTTCCGGCGGAGCTATCTGGAAGGCGTGATGAATCCGATCGGCAGCCCGCTGGCCGTGAACGGGCGGAGCTTCACGATTATCGGCATCACCCCGCCAGGCTTCAACTTCCCCGTCACGTCTCCGCCCACCCAGCTGTGGGTCACGATGGCCGAGGACGCGCGAGTGGAGACAGCCGCGGACACGCCGATGACGGAACAGCGGGGCGCCCATTTCATCCAGGTTGTCGGACGCATGCGCGCCGGCGTCGCTTTGTCACGTGTTCAAGCCGAGTTCAAGGGCCTGGCTGCGGCGCTGGCTCGGGCTGACGTCGAAGACCATGCCCACCGCAGCTCACTCGTCAGATTGCAGCACGACGCCATTGTCGGCAGCGCAAAGCGGCCGTTGCTCCTGCTGCTGGCGGCAGTCATCTGCGTGTTCTTGATTGCGTGCGTCAATCTCGCCAATCTGATGACGTCGCGCGGGATCTCACGCCAGCCTGAGCTCGCGCTTCGGGTGGCACTGGGCGCCTCGCGATCGCGAGTCGTTCGCCTGCTGCTGGCTGAGGCTGTGGTCGTGGCGACCGCGTCGTCTGTCGTTGGCGTGGTCATCGCATGGTGGTCGCTCGATCTGCTCGTCGGTCTGGCGCCGCGCGGCATTCCGGGCCTTGGCGATGTCTCGATCGATACGGTGGTGTTGGCCTACACCGCGCTGACGGCTGCGGTCTGCGCGCTGCTGATCGGGCTGGCACCAGCCCTACGCGCCACGCGCGGGAATTTGCGCCACGATTTGGGCTCGACGCGGACGACGACCGGCACTCGTTCGCAGCGCCGTTGGCTCAACGGCCTGATCGTGACCGAGACGGCCCTGGGCGTCGTGCTGCTGGTGGCGGCAACGCTGGTCATCGCCGGGCTGAACCGGCTCACTCGGATCGAACCGGGTTTCGACACGACCCAGGTCGCGACCATGCGCGTGAGCCTGCCTGATAGCCGCTATCCATTCACCAAGCAGGTGGCGTTCTACGATCAACTGCTGCCCGAGCTGTCGCGCCTCCCAGGCGTCGAGGGGGCAGCGATCGTCGGCCCCCTGCCGCTATCCGGCTCGCGGTACACCATCGGCTTTGAACTTCCGGGGACCGGTGGCGGTGAAGGCCGCAACGCGCCTCAACGCCGGGTTTGCCTTTGTCAGCCCCGGATACTTCCGAACGATGCGCATTCCGGTCCGGCAGGGCCGCGAGTTCACCTCGGCCGACACTGAGACCTCTCCGCGGACGGTCGTGATCAACGAAAGCTTCGCGCGGCAGTACTTCCCTGGCGAGAATCCGCTTGGCAAGCGCATCAAGCCGGGATTGAGCACGGGCGAGCCGGAAACACCGTGGCGCGAAGTTGTCGGGGTCGTGAGCGATGTCAAACAGGAAACGCTGAACGAAGCGCCAAGCCCCGCCTATTTCGTGCCGCATGCCCAGGGAATGATTACGACGCCGCACATTGTCGTGCGCGCCGCAGGGTCGGTCGATGCGATGCCGGAATTGGTCCGCCAGGCTGTGGCGGCGGCCGACCCCGAGCTTGCCATCTACGATGTTCGGACGCTACAGGATCGGCTGAACAACTCGATGGCCAACCAGCGCTTTACGACGTTCCTGTTGGCGCTGTTTGCGGGACTCGGGCTGCTGCTCACGGCGATCGGCTTGTACGGCGTGATCGCTTATGGCGTGACCGAACGCACGCATGAATTTGGCGTGCGCGTCGCGCTTGGCGCCACGCCCCGCGCCATCTTTACGACGGTTCTAAAGGGAGCATTGACACTGGTCGGCAGCGGGGTCCTGCTTGGCGTGGCCGCCGCCATTGCACTCGCCGGCGTCATGATGGCCGTCCTGGATTTTGTGCCGCGGCCCGGCCTATCGACGTATGCCACGGTGGCTGTCGTGCTTCTCGGGGTGGCTGCTGTCGCCGCCTTTGCGCCGGCCCGCCGAGCCATGCGAGTGGACCCGATTCAGACCCTGCGCTCGTCCTGATGTCGATCGGGACCGCGGCGCCCGGCACAGCGCCTTCGATGTGAGCGGTCTGCCCCGCGCCGCGCGAGGGGCAGACCACGAGGCGATTACTTGCAGGTTTCAGCCAGCACCTTTACGGTTTCGACATCCACCAGCGGCGGGCGCAGCACCTTCGGGTTGGCCGCGGCCCCGTCCTCGGCCGGCGGCGCACTGGGCTGCTGCACCGGACCCGTCACTTCGACCTTCTTGTTGACGTTGGTCGCGACCTCGGACTGCGATGCTCCTGCGAGCACGTACATCGTGGCCGATCCCCCTTCGGCATTGTTCAGCACGTAAGCCTTGCCGCCGTCCGTTGTCTTGGCCTCGATGACACAGCCGGTGAGCGTCTCCTTGGGAGCTTGCGCTTTCTCCGGTTGCGGTGAAGCGGGCGCCGGCTCTTGCGCGAACACGCTCGCCGTGACGGCGAGGGCGAAGGCGGTTGAGCTGATGAATCGCAGCATGAGTATTCCTCCCAAATGAACGGATGGGCTGAGAATCAGCCCGCTTGGCTTGGTATCAGCACTATTCCTGCCAACGCGCAAAACATCCGGTAATCCGGGGGCCTCGTGCAGATGAGGTATTTCCCTGACGCGGCAACTGGTGGGAAGAAATCTTCCATGACCGAGTAAAGGGGGGCCATGCCGCCGGTGCCGATTCGCTCGCGCACGCGATACTTACGGTCGACGATGTCGTCCGGGCGAGGCACGAGTAAGTGGTCCAGCTGGTCCTGGTCCATCCTTGATAAACGACTTATTGTGGCGGCGAGGATGGGTCAGGAATGCGAGTCACGATCAGGTGCGAGGCACTCACGTCAATCGCATCCTTCGTTGCCGAATGCGCTGAGTGCAGCTGATGGCGGTGCAATGTCCACCACGCCGCAGCACGATGGTTGGTCCAGAGGCGCGCTGCGTGACATGCGCGCAATTGGTCGCGCAGCACCTGCGCCGACTCCGGACGATCGGCCGGCTGTTTGGCAAGGCACGCGAGCAACAGCTTCTCCAGATCGCGTTCAACCGGAGCATTCAGTCGAACCGAGGGAGGCTCTGGTGCGGAATGCAGATGGTGCGCCAGCACATCCATCACAGTGTTCCCGCGGAAGACGTGTGTGCCTGTCAGCAACCAGTATCCGACGGCGCCAAGCGCATAAATGTCGGTGCGTGCATCCACCGTGTCGGGCGCGCTGATGGTCTCGGGCGCCATGTAGTGCGGCGTGCCGGTGATGGAGTCGACAGAGGTCAGCGTGGCATCGGCAGCTGCGCCGCCACGCACGTCCTTCACCAGGCCGAAGTCGACGACCTTGACGAGGTCGGAGATGCCGCCACGATCGACGACCAGGATGTTGCCAGGCTTGATGTCGCGATGAATCAGCCCTGCGCCGTGTGCTTCTGCCAGTGAACCCGCGACCTGCTCCAGAAGATGGATGACCCGCTCAGCGGACTGCGGACCGTCGACTTCGACCATCTCCTGAAGGGACGCGCCCTCCAGCAATTCCATGGCGTAGTAGAACACTCCCTCTGTGGTCTGGCCGTAATCGAAGACCGTCACCGTATTGGGATGCGTGAGCATCGCCGTGCGGCGCACCTCGCGCTCGAAGCGGCTCAACGCCTCAGGTCCGGCGCGGTCGGGTAGTAGCAGCTTGATCGCGGTGGGGCGCCGCAGCATGGCATGCGACGCGCGGTACACGACGCCCATGCCGCCTTCACCGAGCTTTTCTTCGAGTGTGTATTGCCCCAGCTTGCGACTGTCATTCACGGCCTTGCGCAGTCCATAGATCGTCTGCGAGAAGCTGGCGGCCATGGCGACGACGATCGCCCAGAAGAAGGCGGTCACCAGCGTTGCCGGGTAGGCCATGTCACCGACTTGCCCTTTGGGCCACGGCGCGGCAGGCGGATCGTGCAGGGCGGGGTCCCAGGCGCGGAACGCGAGAAAGATACTGCCAAGAAGCGGCGGCGTCATCAGCCCGGCGACCAGTAGTGTGTGCCTGGCTGTGGACGGCACGTACACGGCGTACACCAGCAGCATGTACGTCAACAGTGTGCGCACGAACATGTCGGGGTTCGCCAACATGTCCATGACCAGCGCCGTGGCCGAGAACGCGGCCGTGCCCACGAACAGTGTCGACAGTTCCACGGTGCGCACGAATCGAGGCGACCGGGGTGCCCCACGCATCAGCAGCCACAACATGCCGAAGGCCGCACTCGCCACCAACAGCAATACGCTATTGCGGTTAAACGAGAGTCGCCCCAGCCACAGGGACAGCAAGAAGTTGGCGGCGACGAAGCCAAGGCTCATCACGGCCAGCGCCAGCCCGAACCTGGAGAGGCGAAATTGTCTCAAGGCGTGATCGGTGGCGCCGTCCGTAGCATCCATGAAGTCCTCATCATACGTTCCGTCCCAGGGCCTGCTGGCGGAAACACTCGACGTCTCACTTAGATCTCATCGACCGCTCACGTTTGGTGAGGACTCCGCCGACCGGGCCTCGGTCACACTGCGGGCATGAAGACCACTGTGATGGCCCGGGCGAAGGCCATTCGCTCTTGTCGCCCTCGGCCTGACTGTCGCGGCCATGGGAATGTATGTGGCCGCCGCCGACGATGCGCCAGGGGCCGCGGTCATCGGCATGCTCATGATGGTGGTCGCGGTCGTGCTCGGCGTCAGGGCCGCGGGCAACCGGCTCCCGATGTGGGCTGCCCGCACAGCGCTTGCCGTCGGCGTCGTCGTCGCCGCGTTCGCGGCATTTCTGACCCACGGCGTCGTTGTGACCGCGCCTCTCTTCGCGCGGTCGCAGGAGGTGCCATCGGTCGTCGACTCGGCGCCGTCGCCGCAATATACGGCGGCCGTCGAGCGAGCGCGGGAGCTCGTGCGCTCAGCGGTATTGGAGCAACACCTGCCCGGGGTGTCGGTGGCGGTCGGCGCCGGCGGCACTCTCGTCTGGGCCGAAGGGTTCGGATGGAGGGACGTCGCGACGCGGACGCCGGTCACGCCGGACACGCGGTTCAACATCGGCACCGCGGCGTCCGCAGTCATCCCTGCCGTCGCGTCGCTCCGGTTGACCAACACCGGATCTGATGCGGCGAAAGAATGGAGCCCTGAAGCGATCGGCGAGGAGGGAGAAGACTTCCCGCCCCTCACGCTCCTCCGCCACATCATCTGGCAGCCGCTCGGCCTCATGCCCGCGGAGTACCCGCTGCCGGGCGGGCGCGCGACGTTCTACGTCCCAAGGTCCGATGACAATCCCGGCCGTGGACGACGATTGATGTACCTGCGCGACCTGGCCTGTTGCGCGAACGGGATGGCGTTCTATTCCACGCCGTCCGATCTCGTGCGCTTCGCGCTGGCGACGAAATCCGGCAGCGTCAACGGTGAACTCGCCGGCGGCATGGTGATGTCGCTGATGACGGAGCGCGACAGCGGCATCGTCGTCGCTGTCACGTCGAACATGGCGCACGCGGACACGTCCGCTCTGGCGCAGCGAGTCGGGGACGCGTTCGCGCAACAGACGCGATGAGTTGCAGGGATCTTAATACTTAGGTATTTACAAAAGTATTTAACGGCTGTAGGATCCCTCGGTCACATCGGATAACCCGCGCACTTGGATAGTGTCGAGATGGTGCAATCTGCAGTCGCTGACGCCGTGTTTCACGCCTTGTCCAACCCGACTCGGCGGAAGGTCCTGGAGCATCTGTCGGTCGGACCGGCCACCGTCAGCGAGCTGGCGGCACCGTTCGACATGCAACTCCCCTCGTTCGTGCAGCACCTCTCGGTGCTCGAAAAGAGCCGACTGGTGAAGTCGAAGAAGCGGGGGCGAGTGCGGACGTATGAGATCGCACCCGAACGGTTCGCGGTCGTTGAAGACTGGCTGACCACGCGTCGCCGGTCATGGGAAGCGCGACTGGACCGGTTCGACCAGGTCGTCAAACAACTCAAGGAAAAGGAATCAGGCTCATGAGCAAGCACTTCGCCTTCAATCCGAAACTTGATTTCGCCATCGAACGGTTCATCGACGCTCCCACGCGACTGGTCTGGGACGCGTTGACGAAACCGGAGCATCTCAAGGAGTGGTACATGCCCAAGGCCTGGGGGCGTGTGTCGCGAGCCGAAATGGACGTGCGACCGGGCGGCATCTTCAGCATCGACATCGCAATGGGGGACGGTCAGGAGTCGCCAAATCTCGGCTGTTTCCTGGAGGTTGTTCCGATGGAGCGACTTGTCTGGACCTCCATGTTGTTCCCCGGCTATCGTCCGGCGGTCTTTGACGACATTCCAATCACCGCGATCGTGACGATGGAACCCGTGGGAACCGGCACTCGCTACGTCTTTACGGCGCTGCACCGGAATGAAGCGGACCTCGAGAACAACAAAGCGTCGGGCTTCTACCAGGGGACCGAGATCGCCGTCGATCAGTTGGTGGAGCACGTGATCGCGATGAAATCAACCCCCACCACGGCGGGCGGTCGTCAATGAACGGCAACACGCCGAAGCTTCGAGGCTGGCTCGAGACTCGCTCGGCTTCGACGCGATGTACTCACGCACCGATGCGACGCGCTTTCTAGACCGTTTTGCCGGCATGCTGCGCACATTATGCTACCCACAGTGATACCCTCGGCGGGTCACAGGAGGTGTCGATGGACGAGAATCACGAACAGGCGAAGGGAAGGATTCCTCCCGAAGCCGTGGACCTGTACACACGCTACATTCATGGCGAGGTCAGTCGGCGCGATTTTCTGAAGGGAATCAATCGTTTTGCGGTCGCCGGCTTGAGTGCCGCCGCCATCGTCGAAGCGCTGATGCCGAACTACGCGTTGGGGCAGCAGGTTCGCAAGGATGACGAGCGGATCACGGCCAGCTACGAGACCATACCTTCACCCAATGGCAATGGGCAGATTCGCGGCTATTTCGTCCGGCCGTTCAGCCAGACAACCCGGAGCGAAAAGCCCACCAAACTGCCTGCGGTGCTCGTGATCCACGAGAATCGCGGTCTCAATCCGCATACCGAAGACGTGGCGCGGCGGTTTGCGCTGGAGAACTTCATCGCCTTTGCGCCGGACGCGCTGACCTCGGTCGGCGGCTATCCGAGCGACGACTTCAAAGGCGGCCAACTGTTCGCCAAGATCGATCGCCCGAAGATGACCCAGGATTTCGTGGCCTCCGCTCAGTGGCTCAAGGCCCACGCGCTCGGCAACGGCAAAGTCTGCGCGACCGGCTTCTGCTTCGGTGGTGGGATGTCCAACACGCTGGCGACGATACTGGGCGCCGATCTGGCGGCAGCCGCACCGTTTTATGGCGGCGCGCCACCGGCGGAAGAGGTTTCGAAGATCAAAGCGGCGATCCTCGTGCATCACGGGGCGCTCGACGCGGGGCTCGTGAAGGCATATCCGGCGTACGAGGCGGAATTGAAGAAGAACAACATCCCCTACGAGGGTCACATCTGGCCCAATTCGGTTCACGGTTTCTTCAACGACGCCACCCCGGAACGTTACAACAAGGAGACGGCGGCGCAGGCATGGACCCGGACGATCGCGTGGTTCAATCAGTACGCTCGCCCGTCGTCGTAGGCCTGACTGGAGTGTGCACTGAACCCTGGGGAACAGCCTCTCCTGCCAGCAAGCAAGTGAACGAGTGAGTTGGCGGGGAGCGTGGGATTCGTTCTTGACGGACCCGCTCCCAAACCGCCAGACCCGCTGGATTCGCGTGCGCTCCTAGCGCTTTTTTGCGGCCTTCTTGGCCGTTTTCCCGACCCGCTTCTTTGCGGCCTTCTTTGCGGCGGTCGTTTTCTCCGCCTTGCTCTTCTTCGTCAAGTCGGCGCGCATAGCGCGCTCGTAAGTCTGGATGTCTTTGAACTTTCCCGTCTTATCCCGAACCGCGTACAGCTTTTTCCCGGCCGAACTTCGATGAGTCGTGCGTTTCGCTTTGGCCATGACACTCCTTTATCGCGTGAACAGTACCGCGAGCGGCCGAACGATACCCCAAGGCCGCGAGCAATTCAAACCCCAGCAGGGTGCATGAATCGACCCGTTCCCGCCCTGCGGCATCGCCCAGCCTACGTGCTCGTCAGGCCCCGATCAGCACGAGCCGGGAGCGTGCCGTCGCAGGCACCTATTGCGGCAGTGCGAAGGCGACGTACCCGAGCGGCCCGGACGGCTTGCCATACGGCGCCACCTGGTTGCCCGCGGGCAGCTGGTCGCCGGCGGCCGGCACCAGCAGGTACTGCCGCCCATCCAGCGCATACATGATCGGCGTGCCCCGGTAGGTGCCGCTGTAGTGACCCGTCCACAGCACCGTCCCGTTGGCGGTGTCGTAGGCGCGGATCTTGTTGTCGCCACCGGCCGCGAAGTAGAGGCCCGTGTCGGTCACCACCGCGCCGTTGCGCATCTGCGGCATGCCGGTGCCCGTCATTCCCTTCTCAGCCAGCTCCGGGTCGTCGCCGAAACCCACCTGCCAGATGATCGCCGGGATGTTGAGGTCGTACTTGGTGATCGTCGTGTAGGGCGGCTTCATCCGCTTGCCGATGGTGCCGTACTCGTTGATGGTGTACTGCGGCGAGTCGGTCACGCCTTCGGGATACGGTGTCTCCACCGGGCGTCCCGGAACACCCCCGCGGCCAGTGGCCGTGCGAGTGCGAGCCCCGCCGCTGCCGACGACCGGCCCCGGGGGATACACCGGCGGCGGGGAGCGCCGCGCGACCGCGCGCTCCAGGCGCCGGCGTGCGCAGGAAGACCAGCACCTCGGCCATCTCGACATCGGTGAGGTGCGGGAACGCCGGCATGCGGCCCTTGCCGTTCGTCACCGTGGAGCGAAGCACCGCTTGGTCGAGCCGTTCGGCCACGCCGGCGAGCGACGGCACGCTGTCGGTGCCGGCGCGATTCGGCCCGTGGCAGCTCGCGCAATCCCGCTGGTAGACGACCTCGCCTGGTGTGGCCGCTCCGCCGAACCGGTTGCGCGGCTCGCCGGTGCGCATCAGCCGGAGGATGCCGGGGTTGTTCTGGCCGATCACGTAGACCATGCCGGTGCCGGGCTCGGACGCGGCCGTGCCGAACACCGAGCCGCCGTTGCTGCCCGGGAGGTGCATTGTGTCGATGAAGTCGATCGGGGTGAACATCCCCAGGTTCTTCGTGCCGCGCACCTTCTCGCGGAACGCCTCGCGCTCCTCGGGCGTGATGTTGTTGAACGGATTGATGTCGTCTTCGGTGAAGGTCAGTTTGCTGAAGGGCGGCACCATGGTGGGGAACGGCTGCGTCGGCCAGCTCTTCTCGCCCGGCATGCCGCTGATCGGCACGGGCCGTTCTTCGATCGGCCAGACCGGCTCGCCAGTCACCCGGTCGAACACGTACAGGAAGCCAGACTTGCCGGCCAGCGCCACCACATCGCGGGGCTTGCCCTTGTACTGGATGGTGATGAGCTGCGGCGCCGAGCTGGTGTCGTAATCCCAGAGGTCGTGGTGCACGAGCTGGAAGTGCCAGATCCGCTTGCCGGTACGGGCGTCGAGCGCAAGCAGGCTGGTGCCGTACAGGTTGGCGCCGAGTCGATCCGCGCCGTAGTAGTCGTAGGTGGGCGACCCGGTCGGGAAGAAGGCGATGCCGCGCGCCGTGTCCACCGACAGCTCGCCCCAGGTGTTGACCGCGCCGATGTACTTGTAGGCGTCCTTCGGCCAGGTGTCGTAGCCGAACTCACCCGGCTGCGGAATCGTGTTGAACCGCCACACCTGCTTGCCGGTGATCACGTCGAACGCGCGGACGTGCCCGGGTGCCGACATGTAGCCCTCGCCGGGCGCCGAGCCCAGCAGGAGCAGGTTCTCGAACACCTGGCCCGGCGTCTGCGACTGGATGCGCGCGATCGTGGCCGGGTCGCGGCCCAGTCCGTCGCGCAGGTCGACGGCGCCGTTGTCGCCGAAGGTGGTAATCAGCTTGCCGGTGCGGGCGTCGACCGCCTGGAGGTAGTCATTCATCGCGAACAGCAGCCGGCGGTCCGACCCGTCGGCGTTCTCCCAGTAGTTGATGCCACGCTGGGTCATGCCGTCCATGCCATCGCGCACCCAGATCTCCTTGCCCGTCCGGGCGTCCACCGCCACCAGGGCGCCGTTGCGCCCGCGGCCGAAGATCATCCCGCGCGCCGTCATCGGCGTGAACACCGTGTCGCTGAACGGATACGTCCAGGCCACTTCGAGGCGACCGACGTTCGTCTTGTTGATCTGGCTGTTCGGGAAGTAACGCGAGCCGTCTGCCGCGCCGGAGAAGCCGATCCACGGCCGATCCGGTGCCGCCTGCCGGGCGAGCGGAAACGCGCTGGTGAGGGCTACGGCCAGACCGAAGGCGAGCGCGCCGACGAGGGTGGCGGGCAGACGATGCCGGAATCGAGCCATACGAGACACTCCTGAAGGATGGAACTCACGTTGCGAGAGGCGAAGAGGCAGAGTCATCGGAACAAGGCCTGCAGCTGGGTGCGAATGGTGACGGCCGCGAGCGCGCCGAACAGCAGCGTCGACCAGACCAGCACCACCGTGCGGCCAGGGCCGATGCGGATGGGCGCCGGCAGCATCCGCCGGTTGAGCACGATGAGCAGCCAGGAATAGATGCACATCATGGTGCCCGCCGTCGAAGCCGAGATGACGAGCAGCGTCATCGGCTGCGACAGGCCCGCCAAAAGGATCACCGCCGCCCAGCGTCACCATGCCCCAGACGAGGCGGAAGTACATCTGGCTCTCGGACGCGTCCGGCACGTATCTCGTCTTCAGCACGTCCGCCGCCAGGCGGCTCGTGTAGTCGATGATGCCCATGGCCGTGCCGAACAGCGAAAAGGCGCCGACGCCCAGGAACAGCGCGCCGAACCACGAGCCCACACTCGCCCGCAGATGCTGCGCCTCGAGGCGCAGGAACGACACGTCGTTGGGCAGCCCCGGCTGTCCGAAGAGCGTGGCATAGGCCATCAGTGACATCAGCGCAATCGTCACGACCGTGACCAGGCCGAAGCTCAGCGCCTGCTCGAGGTTCGCGAAGCGCCACCAGCTGCGCCACCGCAGCATGTTCTCTGGCGTCGGCTCGAACATGTAGGTCGTGGCGGTCGTGCCGGTGGCCTCGGCGGCGCCGGTGATCGGACTCACCAGGCGCGGCACGTAACGCCCCATGCCGAAGCCCTTGTCGCGAATCCAGTTGCTCTGGCACAGGTTCTGCGCGCCGCCGGCACCGGCATAAGCGATGGCGCCGAACACCAGCGCGATCCCCAGGCCGTCGGGGAAGGTGCCGACGCTGGCGAAGCCCGCTCCCAGCGCCCGCCACGACGCCCCGTCGACCGCCAGGGTGACGCCGAGCAGCACCAGGATGAGCACGGCCGCGACCTTGACGAAGATGAGCCGCTCGAGCGCCACGTAGACCACGGGCGCGAAGGTCAGCGACAGCCCCACGACCAGCAGCATCCCGACCGCGATGAACGTGGGGTTGCCGCCGAAGAGATAGCTGGTCAGCGTGGCGGCGCTGATCGCCCACCCCGGCCAGAGATTACCGAGATACGCGAGCACCGCAAACACCAGCCCCCAGTGTCGCCACAGGCGGTTGAAGCCGCTGACCGCCGTTTCGCCGGTGGCCAGGGTGTAGCGCTCCACTTCCATGTTCAGGAAGAACTGCGTGACGACGCCCACGAGGGCGCCCCACAACAGGACCAACCCGACCTGCGAGGCGATGAACGGCCATAGGATGAACTCGCCCGACGACAAACCGACGCCTCCGGCCACGATGCCCGGGCCCACCAGCCGCCAGTAGTTCGCTGGCGGTGCCGGCATGTCGCGCACCTCACGGCCGGCCGCTCCGTCGTTGGTCGTCACTGTGGCAACGTCGAAGAGTCGCGGCTCACGTTCGTCACGGCGATCACCGAAGGCAATCCTGGAGCGACCGCGGCCTCGCGGTGCTCAACTGAGCACCGGCATCTTGAACTCGGCGCCCTTGCGAATGCCGGTCGGCCAGCGCGACGAGATCGTCTTGAGCCGGGTATAGAACCGCACCCCTTCTGGCCCGTGCACGTAGTGGTCGCCGAACAGCGACCGCTTCCAGCCGCCGAACGAGTGGAAGGCCATCGGCACCGGAATCGGCACGTTCACGCCGACCATGCCGGCCTTGACGCGGCTGCTGTAGGCGCGGGCGGTGTCGCCGTCGCGCGTGAAGATGGCGGTGCCGTTGCCGAACTCGTGGTCGTTGACCAGCGCCAGCGCGGCTTCGAAGTCGCGGACGCGCACCACCGACAGCACGGGCCCGAAGATCTCTTCCTGATAGATCCGCATGTCCGGCGTGACGCGATCGAACAGGGTGGCCCCGATGAAGAACCCGTCCGGGCACGGCGCCTCGCGGCCGTCGACGACCAGTTCCGCGCCCTCCTTCACCCCGAGATTGACGTAGCCCCGCACCCGCTCGAGGTGGGCCCCGGTGACGAGCGGACCCATTTCGGCGCCCGGTTCGTCGCCGGGCGCGACCTTGAGCGTCGCCAGACGCTGCGTGATGCGCGACACGACCTCGTCGGCGACGGCATCACCAACCGCCACCGCCACCGAAATGGCCATGCAGCGTTCCCCGGCGGATCCGTAGGCCGCACCGACCAGCGCGTCGGTGACCTGATCGAGGTCGGCATCGGGCATGACGACCATGTGGTTCTTGGCGCCGCCCAGCGCCTGCACCCGCTTGCCGGTGGCGGTGCCGCGCGAGTAGATGTACTCGGCGATCGGCGTCGACCCGACGAAGCTGAGCGCCGCGATGCGCGGGTCGTCGATGAGCGCGTCCACCGCTTCCTTGTCGCCGTGGACGACGTTGAACACGCCGTCGGGCAGGCCGGCTTCCTTCAGCAGCTTCGCCAGCTCGAGGCTGGTCGTGGGGTCCTTCTCACTGGGTTTCAGCACGAACGTGTTGCCGCACGCGAGGGCCACCGGGAACATCCACATCGGCACCATCGCCGGGAAGTTGAAGGGCGTGATGCCGGCCACGACCCCGAGCGGCTGGCGCATCGAATAGCTGTCGACGCCGGTGCCGACCTCCTCGGTGAACTCGCCCTTGAGGAGCTGCGGGATGCCGGTCGCGAACTCGACCACCTCGTTGCCGCGCTGCACCTCGCCGGCGGCATCCGACGCCACCTTGCCGTGCTCCGACGTGACGATGGCCGCCAGCGACGTGAGGTTCTTCTCGACCAGATCGCGGAACCGGTTCAGCACGCGCGCACGCCGCAGCGGGGGCGCTGCCGCCCACGCCGGGAACGCCGCCGCGGCCGCCGCGACGGCCGCGTGCACGTCAGCGGTATTCGCCATGGAGACCCGTCGCGCCAGCCGACCCGTGGCCGGGTTGTAGATGTCGCCGAAGCGGCCCGACGTGCCTTCATGGGCCTGCCCGCCGATGAAATGCGTCGTGAGCGGGAGCGTGGTCTCGGCGGATGTGGTGGGCTGGACGTCGGCGGTAGAGCTCTTCGATGCGGACATGATGTGGTGACCTCGCGGAAATAAACCGAGGCGGCGCCGCTGGTTCGGTCGCGCGCCCGTCAGTCGGGAAAGTCCACGCCTTCGTGCATGACGTAGTTGTCGAGTCCAGTGGGTGGGGCGAAAAAGCACACCACCTTCATCTCGTCCTCGCCCGTGTTGTGAAGCATGTGCACCACGCCCTGCGGGAACAACACGGCCGTGCCCTCGCGCACCGGGCTCACGTCGCCGCCGACGAGCACACGTCCCGACCCGCGGATGATGTAGATGACCTCTTCGCCGTTCGGATGCGAGTGCGCCGGGCGCACCCGTTCGCCGGGCGGCACCACGATCACGCAGGTCGAGCAGTGGTTGGCCTGGATCGCACCGGGTGCCACCAGCCAGCGAAGATCGCGGCCGCCCAGGCTGAGCGCCTCGACGTCGCCTTCGTGGATCGCCGGTACGCTCATCGCGCCTCTCCTGCTGCGAGCCCCTGCCGCACGGCGCCGGCGATCGCCGCCGGCGTGAGCCCGTAGGCCTCGATCAGTTCCTCGTAGGTCGCCGAGTGGATGTAGGCGGGCCGCCCGTCCCTCGCCGAGCGTGTTGATGGCGACGACGCGCTGAAGCGCGGCCGTGGCCACGTCGGGACAGCGCCGATAGACCACCTTGAGGAGATTCTGCAGGATGTAGCCGTTGTTCTGTTCGGCCAGGCAGATCAGCCGCCCGGACCGGCACAGCTCGACCAACCGGTCTTCGTCGATCGACGACATGTCGACGACGCCGACGCTGATGCCCTGCGCGGCGCACGCCGTCGCTGCCGCCAGTGCCTCGTGCACACCGCGGCCGCTGCTGACGATGACCGCCGCGGCGTCGGCCGGGTCGTGCACCGCCACGGCCTTGCCGAACTCGAACGCGTAGTCGGCGGGATAGAGCACCGCCGAGGGCGTGCGCATGACCCGCAGGTAGACGAGTCCGCGGTTGCCCTCCATGATCCAGCGCATGATGGCGAGCATCTGCTGCGGGCACGACGAGTCGACGATCTTCAGATGGGCCAGGCCATCGAACATCGTGTTGTCGTCGTTGCCCATGTGGGTGGCACCGTTGGTGCGGGTCTCGAAGTTGGCCGCGGTGGCCAGCATCGTGAGGTCGAGTCCGTGGCCCTCCGACAGCCAGCCGTCCGCGGCGGCAATCGCTTCGAGGCGCTCCTGGTGGCCGACGGCCACGCGCCGCATCACCTTCCAGTCGAAGAACGGGCAGAAGGTGCTGACCCAGGCGTTGAAGCCCTGGATGGCGTAGCCTTCGCCGATGCACAACATGTTGGCTTCGGCCACGCCGACGTTCAGCGCCCGCCGCTGATCGACGGCGGCCACGCCCGCCTCCAGCCCGCTGGTCGAGGCGAGGTCGGCGTCGACCGAGACGACGTTCGGGTCTTTTGCGAAGACCTTCATGGCCGCGGTGACGATCTCGGCGGCCGAGTACTGCTTGGCCCGGTCGATCTTCGGCAGCTGCGCCGGCTCGTAGCGGATGCGTTTGTCGCGCGGCGGCACCCTTCGCGTGTGCACGATCGAGGCCGCTGCCGGCAGCGACAGCTCACCGTCGGCGCCGCGGACGACGTCGAGATGCATCGCCCGGGCGTTGTCGACGAGCGCCTCCTGAAGCGCGCGCCCCTGGGCATGATCGGCGAGCGAGCGGTGGAACCGGCTGAGCTCGAGCTCGCGGTCGCGGCGCTGCTGGCGTTGCAGGCCGATCTCCTGTTCGATGAGCGAGTCCGGCACCGTCACCTTGTGCTTGTTCAGCGCGTCGGACAACGCGCCGTGGCCCTTCGTGGTGCGGCAGATGATCGCCAGCGGCCGGCCGGTGCGCGGCCGGTAGCGGAAGTGCTCGAGGGCGCGGTAGATGCCGTCGTACTGGGTGGCGTCTACGCTGATGGCCTCCCAGCCGAACGACTCGAACACCGTCTCCAGGTGCGGCATGGTGAACACCATGCGGTTCGCCAGGTCGAGCTGCCCGTGATTGTGGTCGACCATCACGCACAGGTTGTCGAGGTGGGCCTGGCCGGCGTACATCACGCCTTCCCAGATCGGGCCCTCCTGAAGCTCGCCGTCTCCGCACACGCAGTAGCAGTCGTAGGTCGGGGCGTGACGGCCAGCCAGCGCCAGCCCTTGCGCGACCGAGAGGCCCTGCCCCATCGGCCCGGTAGCGAGGTGGACGCCCGGGAGCACCGGCCCCGGGTGCCCGTTCAGGATGCTGTGATGGGACCGCGAGTTGCGGAGGAGTGAGCGGTCGAAGTAGCCGAGGTCGGCGTAGATGGAGGCCAGCGCCGCCACGGCGTGGCCCTTGCTGAGGACGAACAGGTCCTGGCCGCGCTTCGTGGGATCGACCACATCGATGTCCATGAAGCCGCCGTAGTAGAGCGCAACCAGCGGAATCGTCGCCGAGAAGGCGCCGCCGGCGTGCAGGCTCTTGTCGACGGCATCGCGGCACTGCTCGAGCGTCGCAATCCGGACATCGGAGTCCTTCAGTGCGAGCAGCCCGAGAATGCTTTGACGACGCAGGTGGTCGTCGTCAGCCGCGCCACGACCGACTCCGTGGCGCGGCCTGAGTTCCGCTGAACCTGAGCTCATCCGAATTTCGCCTCGACTGCGCAGTGGCCGACGGGCTCACCGGCAGCCCGAGGTGGAACCCGCAGAGACATTCTAGAACGACAACCGCGCGGCAATCTGGATGAGGCGCGGTTGATTGGCCTGGGTCGTCACCTGGCCGAAGTTCGCTGTTGCGGCGGTGCTCGCCGTGGTGTTGGGCGGGCCGAATTGCACCCGGTTGAACAGGTTGAACGCCTCAGCGCGCAGGGTCAGGTTGACCTGGCCACCCAGGCGCGTCTGCTTCGACACGGCGAAGTTCCAGTTGTGGACGCCGTGGGCGCGCAGATCGGGATCGACGCGCTCCGCATTGCCGAGAGCCCAGCGCTGCCGCGGGTCGCTCGCCGGATCGGCGGCGACGAACCCGGCGTTCGGCACCACATAGCAGGCGGTGTTGAACCACTGGTTGAGCCGTTCTTCTTCCGACCCCGAGACGCTCTTGTCGCAGCCTTCGACGACGTTCGGGCGCAGGCCGTAGCCGAAGCCGACGAGATTCGGCGTGGCGGAGAACGCGAGGGGCAAGCCGGCCTGGAGAGTGGTGACGCCGTTGACGCTCCAGCCGCCGACGAGTGCGCCGACGAACCCGCTGGTGTCGCCGAAGTAGCGACGGCCCGGGCCGAAGGGCAGGTCGAGGACATAGTTGAGCACGGCACGGTGCCGGGCGTCGAAGCCGCTCAGCGAGTATTCCTTGTCGAGATCGTTGGTCTGGTAGCCGGCCGTCGGATTCCCGGCGCCGGATTCGAGCCAGTTGGTCACCGTCTCAGCGTTGGTCAGGTTCTGCGAGAAGGTGTAGTTGGCGCTGATGATGCTGCCGGCACCGAAGCGTTTGTCGGCGCGCAGCTGCAGTGCGTTGTAGCGGCTCTTGCCGTCGTAACCGGGCTGATTGGCCGACGCATACTGCGGAAACTGCAACAGGAGCAGGGCGCGCTGGACGGTGGCCGTGGCCAGCGACCCCTCGCGAATCAGGCCGACGAAGGGATTGGGCACCTGCTGGCGCAGGTAGGCGCCGTAGCAGGTGTCGCGCTGGTTCGAGGCGTAGCCGTCCGCGCCGAACGGGATGATCACGTTGTTCGTCAGACTGCACACCGAACGTGTCGTTGGCGGCGCGGTTGACGTGCTCCAGCCCGAGCTGGTTGTAGTTGAGGGTGTTCGGCAGATGGTTGCCGTCGAGACCCGTGTAGGTGGCCTCCACCGAGAAGTCGCTGCCGAACTGGTGCTGTACCGCGATGTTCCACTGATACGCGGAACCAGGGTAACCGGCGGGGTCGTAGATGAACTGGTTGGCGCCGCCGCCCAGCAGCACCTGCTGGAAGTTGTCGCTGCGGCCGGGGTAGTTCTCCACGCCGTTCGGGAACGGGTTGGTCAGGTCGGCGACGAATGTCCGGTTGTTGTCGACACTGGGCTGCATGTTGTTGACGCGCTGGTTGATGCCGTGTCCGGTCGGGCCGTCGGGGAACCGCACCGTCGAGGGGATGATGAACTTGCCGCCGCCACCGCGGATCACCGTGCTGGGGGTGAGCTGATACGCGAAGCCGACGCGCGGCGCCAACTGATCGAGCGGGTTGTGCCGCATGCCTCGACCGGGCCGCTCTGGGGTGTTCACCAGCTCGAAGGCACCAAGGAACGGCTGCCCGGTGACCGGATTCATGATCCCGGTCAGCAGCGGGTTGACCACGTCGGGATTGAACGTGCTCAGGTTGTCGTCTCTCTCTGTGAAGACGCCGGGAATCTCCCAGCGCAGCCCGAGGTTCACGGTCAGTTTGTTGCTCACCTGCCAGGAGTCTTCGGCGAAGTAGGCCTGGTAGACGGAGCGACCGTAGGTGTAGCTCGAGGACTGGTAGGTGCCGCCGGTGGGCAGCCCGAGCAGCAACGCCGCGAACCCGTCGCCCGTGCTGCCGGGGTTGGTGCCGTCGAGCGCCGTCGGCGCGTTGGTGAAGTTGAACGTGCCGCCAGGATTGTTGTTCTGGAAGTAGTTGACTTCGCCGCGCAGCCAGTTGGCGCCCACCTTGAGCGTGTGGTCGCCCTTGATCTTCGTCAGCGTCGGCGTGATCGTGTAGGTGCGGTCGTCGGCGTAGATCAGGCCGGTGTTGATCGTGTTGTTGTTGGTGACCGCGATGCTGGGAATCGTCTCCATCCCCGGGATGCCACTGCGCTGGGAGATCTCGCCGTACGGCGTCTGCGCGAAACCGAACTGCTGCGTGAGGTTGATGCCAAGGTTGCCCGGCTCGCGGTCGTAGTCCCAGCGCAGGAACCCGACGCGGGCGTCGAACACCGTGCTCGAGTTGATGGTCCAGGTGCTGGCCAGCATCGCCTGGGTGGTGATGAAGTGTTCGGGCGAATACGGGTCGCCGTTCAACTGGCCGTTGCCGTAGAGATCGACCGGGGCGTTGGTCGAGTCCATCCGGGTGTACCGGCCGATCATGCGGACGTTCTGGCTGGCGTTGTAGTCACCGCGGAGATTCAGCTGGTTGTTGTCGCCGCCGATCTGGGCGTTCGTCTCGTAGTTGTTGTTGCGCCACGGGCCCGAGACGGTCGGGGCGGCGTAGATCGGGAAGGCCAGCAACGAGCGGGCGATCGGGTTGATGCGGTTGGACGGGATGATGTTGCCGGGGAACTGGAGGCGGTTCGGCACCGTGCCGCAATCGCCGTTGTAGGCTCCCGACCCGGGGTTGTTGATGCCGCACTGCGTCCACGGGTCGTAGATCGGCACGACTGCCCCGGTGGTCTGGTTGCGGAAGTCGGAGAAGTCGCCCGCGGTCATCGCCGCCGTCGGCACGGTGCGGCGCAGCAGAATGCCTTCCTGGTTGCGGTAGCCCTCGTAGCTCGAGAAAAAGAACAACTTGTTTTGCTTGATCGGACCGCCGAATGTAGCGCCGAAGTTGTTCTGGGTGAAGGGCGGCTTGTCCAGACCGGCCTTCTCGCCGAAGTAGGTGTTGGAGTTGAGTTCCCGGTTGCGGTGGTACTCGAACATGCTGCCGCGGAAAGCGTTGGAGCCCGAGCGCGAGGCCATGTTGACGACGCCGCCGGTGAAGCGGCCGAACTCGGCGCTGCTGCTGTTGGTCTGGACGCTGAACTCCGCGACCGAGTCGGGACTCGGCGTCAGCACCACGATGTTGCCGTAGGCGGTGTCCTGCACCGTTACGCCGTCGAAGAACGACGCGCTCTGGTTGGCCGTGCCGCCACCAATCTGGTAGTTGCCGGCAGCAAAGACGTTCTTGCCGGTCAGACTGCCGTCGGCGCCGCCCTGCGGGACCACCGACGGGGCCAGCGAGATGAGGTTGAGCACGTTGCGGCCGTTCAGCGGCATCTCCTGCACGGCCCGGGCGCCGACCGTCGTGGCGACCGACGCGTTCTGCGTTTGCAGGAGCGGCGACTGACCAGTGACCGTCAGCGTCTCCGAGAGGCTGCCGAGCGCCAGCGTGATGTCGATGAGAGGATTGGTCTGGACGTTGACCGCGATACCTTCGCGCACGAAGCGCTGGAAGCCCGTGAGCTCCGCTTCGACCCGATACGGGCCGGGCACCAGGTTGGTGAAGCGCGCGCTGCCATCCACGGCGCTGACCGCATCGCGTCGCTCGCCAGTGGACTGATTGACGACGACGACGGTGACGCCGGGAAGGACGCCGCCTTGGTCGTCTTTCACCACCGCCACCAACCCTCCGTAGAAACTCTGGGCCATCACAGGGGCGGCCCACAGCAGCAGAGCGGCTAGCAAAGCCAGCCGAGTCGAGACGCCAAATCTCTTCAGCACGCGCCCTCCTAAAAATGTCAAATCCCGGCGTGGCAACACCCGGGCAGTAACGGCGACCGATAATCGAGTATCTGTTAAATCGTTGTCAAGCAGAATCTAACGTCATCCCACCTGCGGACGTCATGGAGCCCTACCGAAACGCGGATAGACGCGCCTTGGCCGCCTCGCTCAGCGCCCTGTCGGGGCTCGTGGCAGCCGCCTGCAGATGCGGGATCGCCTGTGCAGTCCGGCCCTGAACGAGCAGTAGTTCCGCCAGGCCGAAGTGGGCATCGAAGTCGTTCGGGTCCGCCTCGAGCGCCAGCCCGTACTCCGCCATCGCCTCGCGAGAATTTCCCGCGGCGGCCAGGACGTCGGCGATGTCCGTGTGGAGCCGTTCGCGCGTCGGCTCCAGCCGGGCCGCGGTGCGCAGCGCCGCCACCGCGCGGGCATTCTGCTTCGTCAGCGCCAGAACCAGGCCATAGCCGTGATGGGCTGCCGCGTAATTCGGATCGGCGCGGAGGGCCTGCTCGAAGTGCGCGGCGGCCTCAGCGTAGGCGTGACGTCCGGCCAGCAGATTCGCGAGGTTGCTGTGCGCCTCGGCCAGGTCGGGCTGGATGCGGATCGCTTCTCGAAACTGCTGCTCCGCCCGGACGCGATCGCCCAGCGCCATGACCGCCAGGCCGAGGCTGTTGTTCGCGCGAGGCAGGCTGGCGTCGAGCGCCAGGGCGCGCTCGAGGGTCGTCACGGCTTCGGCGAGCCGTTGCCGCTGGAGATAGACATTGCCGAGGTCGGCGAGCGCGTGGCTGTCACTGGGCCGCAGCGTCACGGCGCGCTGCAGCGCAGCGATTGCGCGATCCCCCTGGCCGAGTGCGGTCGCCGCGCCGGCCAGTTCCTTCAACGCCGGGGCGAATGAGGCGTCCCGGGAGAGCGCGGCCTCGGACCAGCGGATGACCTCCGCCTGGTTGCCGGCCTTGGCGTGCGCGCGGGCCAGCTCGTAGTAGAACTCGACCGGCGCCGGGGCGGCACTCTCGATGGCCTTCTGCAGCCGGGGGATGCCGGCGGCCAGGTTGGCGCCCTGCTGCACCTGGGCCAGCGCCAGATAGAGCTCGGATTCCGGCGTCGGCGGCAGCGCCGCTGGATAGTACAGCGCCACCTCGCCCTGGTAGCGACTGGCGGCCAGGGTCACGGCTTCCTCGAGCGGCGCCGTCAGGTCGCGAGCTGGCCGGACGCGCTGGATGAAGTGATCCGTCATCACCACGTGGACGGCATCCTCGGTCCGGCGGCGCGGCATGTGGCAGTCGATGCAGGTCGCGCGCGGTCCGGCGCCGGCGACCCGAGGAGTGCCGGTGTCGTGCACCGTCTGGTGGCAGCTCCGGCAGGCGTTGGTGTAGTGCTGCACGGCGGCGTCGCCGCGGGGCACGTCGTGCGGGTTGTGGCACGTGAGGCAGGTCATCTGACTGCCCTGGAAGCACGCCGACTTCGCCAGCCGATACGCGGACCCGGCGATCTCGAACTTGTCGGTCAGCCGATCGTTCGGGGCCGGGGTCGACGCATGATCGAAGTAGATGAACGTGTCCCCGAGCGGCGTTCCCGGCACATACGACAGCGGCGGCCGGCCGACGCGGCGGAGCTGGAACGGCAACGGACTGCTGGTCGGCTCGAGGTGGCACTGCAGGCAGACCTCGAGCTGCCGGTCACGGCCGAGCGTGCCCGGATTCACGATGGCGCGCCGGCCGCGGTCCACATCGCCCGCGGTCATCGCCTCGACATGCTCCTGCCCGGGGCCATGACAGCGCTGGCAATCGATGCCTTCGGGCAGCGCGGCGGGGAACGTCGGACCGGTCCCGTTGTCGCGAATGGCCTCGCGCGGATAGCCGTTGTGGCACGACATGCAGCCGTCGTCGATGACGCGACGGAAGTCGAGGTGGGCCGGCCGGTCGTAGCCGGGACTCATCGCCCACTGCCCGCCCCGTTCGGCATACCAGCTCAGAGGCAGTTGCATCAGCCGGCCGTCGGCCGCGCGGCTCACGAACGTCCGCGCGTGGTTGCCGGAACCAATCACGTAGTCGGCAGCGGCCTCGAGGACGTTCACCTCGGCTCCGCCGGGCCCGAGCTGGTGGCGGCGTTGCACCAGAGACCCGTCGCGCTGCGTCACCGTGTAGTGACGATCGGACGCGGCGTGATAGAGGCGCCCTCCCGTGACTCCCGGCAGCGACGTACCGGACCCGGCCGCGACCTTGGAGAGCGATCGGGCCATGCCGGTCAGCGCATACGTACTCGCGATCCCGCCATGGCAGCCGGCACACGATGCCGGATCGGCATAGCGGTGGCCGCCGCCGTTGGCGCGTTCGCCTGGTGGCGCTAGAGGCTGCTCAGCGGCTCCCCAGCCGCCGAACCTCGCGTAGACGAGGCCCAGCACGAGCAGGCCTGCGGCGGCCGCCAGCAGCAGCCACGGTGCCCGTCGCGGGCGAGCGGGGTCTGCCAATCGTCCGTAGTCCAATCCTGGGCGCCGTCAGCGGCGGGCGCCCTTCCACTGGTTCCAGAAGATGAACGTCCCGAGTTTCGTGCCAGTGATGATCTCGGGGGCGCCGTCCTTGTTCAAGTCGGCGACGGCGACATGTGAGCCGACGCCCGAGCGATTGTGCACCAGCTCGGGGACGAACTCCGCCCCGCCGGGCGCCTTGGGATTGCGGACCGTGCGGTAAATGTACAACACCGGCTCGCCTTGCGGGTCGGGGTCGAGGAACGTGTCGAGGTGGGCCCAGAGGCGCTTGCCGGTGATGAAGTCCGGCAGGCCGTCGCCGTCCATGTCCGCGAAGGTCGCGCCGTGGAGCTCCGAGAACGTCACCCCGCCGGCGTTGACCGTCGAGAAGTCGCCCATGATCTGGTGCTCGACGAACGACCGGGTGCCGTCGGCCGCCTTCTTCTGCTCGAACCACGACAGGCCCCAGCCGTGCGCCTGGAGCGAGGTGACGACGTCGTTCAGGCCGTCGCCGTTGACGTCGTAGACGGCGATTTCGGCGCCGCCTGGGCTCGACCGCGACCAGCGGCCGAACGCCGCCGGATGATAGGTCCAGGTCGGACCCTTGGCCGCCGGCTGTTCCCACCACCCGAACGCGTTGACGAAGTCGATGCGGCCGTCGCCGTTGATGTCACCGGTGCCCATGCCGTGGTTGGCCCACGGCCCTGGCTCGCTGATGGCGGTCTTGATCCACATCCCGGTCGGATTCGCCGGGTCGGGCTTGGCATAGACGAACTTGTTCTCGCTGTCCTTGAACAGGAACTCGGACGTGCCATCGCCGTCGATGTCCTTGAGCAGCACGAATTCGCACGACATCACGTCGGTGACCGTGTAGGTCTCCCAGCGGCGCGACTCGCCCTTCGGGTTCACGAACAGCACCGCCGGCCGCGTGAACTCGGCGTTCAGGACGTCCGGCCAGCCGTCGCCGGTGAAGTCATAGGCGTACTGCAGGCCGTTGAAGTACTGAGTCCCGGGGTCGATCGTGCCGCGAATGTAGATCTGGCGCGCCTCGGTGTAGTTGGGCCCAAGATAGTAGTACTGACCCGAGACGATGTCAGGCGAGCCGTCCTTGTTGAAGTCGGCGATCGCGGGCCCCCAGGAGTAGTAGAAGTTGGTCAGGCCCTGGAGCCGGAACTTGCTCGACAGGTGTTCGGTGGGCACCACCCGCGAGTGCAGGTTCTTGTAGGCGACCTTGCGGAACCGCACCTCGCCGGCGCCGCCGGCATAGAGCCCGATCGCCCCGAACTCGCCGAACTCGGGGTCGGCCACGCCGTCGCGGATGCCGCCGGCGTCGTTCAGGAAGGCGCGCACGATATTGGCGTCGAGCGCCACTTCGATGGTGTTCCACTCGCCGGCCTTGACGGTGTTCTCGGGCCGCGCGATCGGTGACGCCATGCCTCCGGGCATCGGGGGCGGACCACCGGGCCCGCGGCCGCCGCCGGGAGGTGGCGTTGGCGGGGTCGCCGGGGCTGGCGGCGCGACGCGCAACTGGCCGGGAGCCGGTGCTCTCAGCCGATCCCGCGACGTCTCGCGGCCCTGTGCGTCGAGCGTGACGTGATACAACGCGCGCTCCTCGGCGGTGACGGACACCAGGATGCCCTTCGTGCCGCCGCCCGGGGTCGGCTCGGCCCGCACCAGCAGGCCGGTGGTGCAGGCGCCGGTGCAGCGGAACGAGGCCACCATGGAGACGTCTTCGTAGGCCTTGTCCGCGAGCAGCCAGCCGCCCGTGGCCCCGGGCGTGGCGATGATCTCGCCGTTCTCGGCGCGCCAGGTGGCGCCGCCCACCGGACGCCAGCCGGTGAGGCTCGATCCAGTGAAGGCGCCGTCGGCGGCGAAGTTGGCGGCAACCCCAGGCTCGTGGCGGCTTTGCTGGCCGATGAGACCAGGCGGGTCGAACGCGCCGAACACGAGTATCACAGCAAGTACGGCGAAGCGTCCGAGTCCACGCGTCATCGAAATCCTCCTCCAGTGCAACTGGTTGGTGCGAGCTTCACTACGTCGAAGGCGTGCTGGCGGCCTCGTGCCAGTGCACCATCGGCAGACCCGGCACCGGAGCGCGGAAGAACGGGATGCGATCCCCCTTCAGCGAGCCGATGTAGGCCGTCTGCAGATCCCGGCCGCCGAACGTCACGCTGGCCATCCACGGCGCGACGCCCCGGCCGGTGGCGAACAACACGTCGTGGGTGACGCGATTCTCGGCGATCGCCTGCTCCAGCGCGGCGACCTTCACCGGATCGCCTTCATCGAGCAGCACGCGCATGTCGCCCTCGGGCGTCAGCACGAACAGCTTGTCCGAATAGACCAGCGTGCCCCACAAGTTGCCGTAGCTGTCGAACGCGATCCCGTCCGGCCACGCCCCCGAACCGAGTTTGCTCGGCCCGAAGATCTCGCGCTCCTTCACTTCCCCGCAGGGGTCGATGCGCAGGCGGGTGATCCGGCCGCCGGTCGTCTCGACGACGTAGAGGAACTCCTCCTTGGCGTCGAACCGGATCTCGTTGGTGAAGTGGAAGCCGTCGGCCACGATCCGCAGCGTGCCGTTGTCGAGGCGCGCGAGGTAGCCGTCCGCGAGGTCGAGCCGGAGCGCGTGCATCCAGTTGGTGACCCGCGTCGACACGGTCACCCAGATGCGATCCTTGGAATCGCGCAGGACGAAGTTGACCTTCCCGACCGGTTTCCCGTTGACGCTGTCAGCGAGCACGTTCGATCGGCCGTCGCGCGACATCACCTCCAGGCGATCGGTCCCGAAGTTGGAGATCAGGATGTCGCCGTTGCGGGCGAAGGCCAGGCCGTTGGGGAGCGTGCCTTCCAGATAGCGGCTCGCCTCCGACGACGCCTGCCGGAAGTGATCGGAGTGCGCCTGTGCGATCAGGTGCTGACCGCCGTCGGCGAGGCGGACGACACCGCCGCGGGCATCGGCCGACCACAGCGTGCCCTCTGGCTCGGCGAGGATGCACTCGGGACGTTGCAGGCCTTCGCCGATGTAGCCGAGCGCCGTCCGGTCGATGCCAAAATCCAGAATCGGATTGCGGCTCATTTCGCGACGGCCTCAGGCAGCGCGAACGCCACGTAGGCGGGCACTGCCGGCGTGCGAGCGGGGCCGCCACCCTGGCTCGAGGTCGCGTTCACCAGGAAGAACTGGCGCCCGTTGGCTTCGTACATCGCCGGGATCCCGCGCGACCCGGCCGGCAGTGATGCCGTCCACAGCACCTGGCCGGTGTCGGAGTCGTAGACGCGCAGCGTGCCGTCCCCGCCCGCCTGGAACAGCAACCCCGTTGGCGTGGTGATGATCCCGGTGCGCTGGAAGATGTAGCCGGTGTCCTTGGCGCCCTCCGAGATCGCGCGGGCGTCGTCGCCGCCGGCCGGCACCTGCCACTTGATCGCCCCGGTGTTGAGGTCGTACGCGGTGAGGGTGGAGTACGGCGGCTTGACGATGGTGCCGTTCATTCCATAGCCGGTGTACATCCGCACCTCGGGCACGGGAATGCCGCTGGGGTAATCGGGGCCGACCATTCCACCGGGTCGCCCTTCCGGGACCTTCTGGCCGGCCGGCGCACCGCCCGAGGCGACCACGGGGCCCGGCGGCATCGCCGGCGCGCCATCCGTGGAACCGCCGGACCGCATGCCCGAGGGGCTGGCGAGGAACCCGACCAGCGACGCGAGCTGCGGCTCGGTCAAATCGTTGCTCGGCGGCATGCCGGGGCCGCCGCCGCTGATCTTCTCGCGCACGCCGTCGGCCCCCAGGCGTCCGACGACATCGACGAGCGACGGATAGTTGCCGCCACCCATCATGTTGCCGCCGTGGCACGACTGACAGCGCTGCTCGTAGAGCGCGCGCCCCGCGGCGATTTCGGCCGGTCCCACCGGCGCCAGGCCTCCCGGGCGTGGCGCTTCGGCGCTCAGCTTGTAGATGGACGGGACGTTGATGCTCAGGACGTACACGAGCCCACGGGCAGGGTCGGCCGCCGTAGTACCCCAATTGGCGCCGCCTTGCGCGCCGGGGATCGATACGGTGTCGCGGAACGAGGGTGGCGTAAAGAGGCCCTCGTTGCGCGCACTGCCGATGCGCTTCTCCCACTCGGTACGCTGCCTGCCGGTGAGAATGTACGGATTGATGTCGGCGGCGGTGAGCGACTGACGGGCGAACGGCGGCGGCATGGTGGGAATCGGCTGCGTCGGCCAGGTCTTCTCGCCCGGCACGTCGCTTTCGGAACCGGCCGCTCCTCGATGGGCCAGATCGGCTCGCCGGTGACGCGGTCGAACACATACAGGAATCCGGTCTTCGCCGCCTGCGCGACGATGTCCATCGGCTTGCCGTCGTGCGTGACCGTCGCCAGCTGCGGCGCGGCGGTGTTGTCGTAGTCCCAGAGATCGTGATGCACCATCTGGAAGTGCCACAGCCGCTTGCCGGTGCGCGCGTCGAGCGCGACCAGCGACGTGCCGAAGAGATTGGCGCCCAGGCGATCGGCGCCGTAGTAGTCGTACGTGGGCGAGCCGGTCGGGAAGTAGGCGATGCCGCGCTCCGCGTCGATCGATGATCTCGCCCCAGTTGTTCGCGCCGCCGATGTATTTCCAGGCGTCCTTCGGCCACGTGTCGTAGCCGAACTCGCCCGGGTGCGGCACGGTGTGGAACTGCCACGCCAGCTTGCCGGTGACGCACGTCGAAGGCGCGGAGGTCGCCCGGCGGCGCCAGGTAGCCTTCGCCGGGGGCGGACCCGAGGATGATCAGGTTCTCGAAAATCTTGCCGGGATTCGACGACTGCACCTTCACCAGCGTCGGCCGGGTCGCGCCGCAGTCCTTCGCGAAGGTTGACCACGCCGTCGATGCCGAACGTCGTGATCGACTTGCCCGTCGGGCATCGATCGCCTGCAGGTAGCTGTTCATCTGGAACAGCAGCCGGCGGTCCGTCGGTCCTTGCTCTCCCAGTAGTTGATGCCGCGCGGCGCGATGCCGCGCAGGTGCTCGTGGATCCAGAGCTCCTTGCCGGTGGTCGCGTCGAGGCGACGAGCGAGTTGTTGCGCGGCCAGCACGTACGCGACGTTGTCGACGACGAGCGGATTGAAGACGTACGAATCGTGTCCGGCTCGGGGTAGCGACCAGGCCACGTCGAGCTTGCTGACAGTTCGAAGCGTTGGTGATCTGGGTCGAGCGCGACATAGTGCGAGCGTTGTCCGGCGCGCCCCCGTAGTCCTTCCAGTTGGTGGGCTGGCGTTGTACGCGAATGCCGGCGCGGCCACGACGAGCACAAGGACAGCGAGAATCGCGTAGAACCGGCGCATCGACGAGCCTCCCCTCGGTCGCGCTCAGGCGCGCAGTGACGACGCCCTGCTTCTCCAGATAGGCCTTGGCGATCGTCGCCGTCTCCTTGGCGGCAATCGGCTGGTTCGGGCCGCCGTCGAGTTCGACCATGACCATGCCGTCGATCTTCTTGCCGTCCATCATGTCGAGGATCGCCGGCATGTTGACCTTGCCCTCGCCGAGCGGGCAGTAGCCCAGGAAAGCCTCGCCGCCGCTGTAGTCCTTGAGGTGCATGTGATGGACGAGCGGCAGGAAGTCCTTGACGACCTGCACCGGATCGGAGCCGCCCTTCTGAAGCTGGCCGATGTCGGGCCCGAACTTCACGTACCGCGTGTCGACCGCTCTCCATGACGCGTAGGTCTCGTCGCGCGATCTCGATGCAGGTGCCGGTGTGCTGGTGCAGGGCCGGCGTCAGGCCCGAGGTCGGTCAAGGCCCGGCCCACCTCGTTGAGCGCGCTGAGGATGTTGGCCTTGTTGGCGGCAAAATCGTAGGTGTCGCGGGGCACGCCGTTGGGGCCGATGACGATGACTGTGCCGCCGAGCTTCTTGACGAGCTTGCCGGTGGTGACAGCCGCGGCAATGGTCGCCTGCCGCTGGGCCGGGTCGGTCAGGTTGACGCCGGTGTAGCTCGAGACGAGCGGGAGCTTGTATTTCTCCAGAACCGGCCCAAGGCCGCCGAACTTCTCCATCCCCTCGATCTGCCAGCCGAACAACTCGAGGCCTTGGAAGCCGAGGCCCGAGACGTCGCGGACGACCTCGATGATGGGATCCGGACTGATGAGCCCGGCCGGGCCACCCCGAGGGCCATTACCCCAAGCCCAGGTGATGCCGGTGTGCCCGACCTTGACGTTCAACTTGCGCTGAGCCGCCGCGGGCAGCGCTGCGCCGACCAGACCCAGGGCAACAGTGCGTGAGAAGGTGCGACGAGTAATGGTCATAGCGTTTGGTACCGATGTTTATAGATTATCGATGATCCACCGGCACTCTAGTGACTCTATTGGGTGTTGTCAAGCCCGGCGCACCTCGTTTACCGGGTGCCGAAGAAGATGAACGTGCCGCGATTGGTCGCCGTGACGATGTCCACCCGGCCGTCCTTGTCGAGGTCCACGGCGGTGAACTGCGCGCCCACGCCCGAGCGGTTGTGGATCAACTCGGGCACGAACTCGGCGCCGCCCGGCGCCGCGGGGTTCCGCACGGTTCTGAACCAGTACAACGCCGGCAGGCCGTACGGATCCGGATCGACGTAGCTCTCCTGGTGGGAGAACACCCGCTTACCGGTGATGAAGTCGGGAATGCCGTCGCCATCCACGTCGGCCACAGCGGCCGCGTGCATCTCCGACAGGGTGACGCCGCCAGCGTTCCTGGTCGAGTAGTCGTCGATGATCATGTGGCGCACGAACGAAATCGCGCCGCCGGCGTTGCGCTTTTGCTCGAACCAGGCCAGGCCGAACCCGTGGGCGTTCAGCCCGGTCACGACGTCGTTCAGCCCGTCGCCGTTCACGTCATAGACGGCCATCAGCGCCCCGCCGGCGCCTTCGGCCCGGCCCCAACGGCCGAATGCCACGGGGTGATAGGGCCACGGGCCGGCGGCGCCCTGCGCCGGCTGCTCCCACCACCCTGCCGCCTGCACGACGTCGCTGCGACCGTCGCCGTTGATGTCGCCGGTCCCCAGGCCGTGGCCGTGAGCGAGCCCGGGGGCGGAGATCGCGACCACCGGCCAGGGCTGGGTGGGGTCGGTGGGATGAACCTTGGCATAGGAGATGGTGCCGCCCGCTCCGCCGGAGCCGCCCGTGACGAAGAGGATCTCGGGCGTGCCATCGCCATCGAGATCCTGCATCGCCGTGAACTCGCCGGTGATCTGGGGCAGCACCTTGTGGCCCACCCAGCGGCGATTCTCGCCCCTGGGGTTGACGTAGAGCGTCATCGGCCGGCTCTCGCCGGTGAGGACGTCGGTCCAGCCGTCGCCGGTGAAATCGAACGCGTAATCGGTCCAGGTCGGCGCGAAGTTCGCGGTGGGACTCTGCGCCGGCGCCACGTACAACTCGTGGCGCGTGGTGTAGGCGGGGCCGAGGTAGTAGTACGGGCCCGACACGACGTCGAGCACGCCGTCGCGATTGAAGTCGCCGGCGCCGGCGCCCCACGCATAGTAGAAGTCGTCGAGCCGCTGCATGCGGAAGCGGGGCGAAACGGCTTCGGCCGCCAATGTCTTGACGTGGAGATCCTTGAAGGCCAGGTCCTTGAATCGCACCTCGCCCGAGCTCACGTAGAGCGCGATTGGGCCGAAACCCATGCGGTCTTCGGTGGCCCCGGCCCTGAAGTCGATGCCGTGATTCAGCGTCGGACGGATGACGTCGGAGTCGATGGCGACGCTGAGCAGATTCCAGTCGTTCGGCCGCACGCCCGGCGCGGGCGGATCCAGGTCGGGCAGCGGTGTTGGCAACGTCATTGGAGCACCGCCCAGCCCGGCCCCGACCGTTTGAATCGCAGGCGGCTTCGCACCATCCTGGCTGACCGGCGGGGCGCTGCGCACGAACGGCCCCACGGCCCGCAGGCGATCGCGGCTCAGCTGACGCCCGGCCGCATCCAGTGTGACGCGATAGGTGCCCAGGTCGCTGTCCTTGAGCGAGACCAGGATGCCGGTGCGGCCGCCCGCGGTGGCCTGCACCCGAAAGAGCACACCGGCGTCGCAGGGCGACGAACATCGGAAGCGCGAGAAGAAGTTCAGGTCCTGATAGGGGCGGTCGAGCACGAGCCAACTCCCACCGGGCCCGGCCTTCCCCGTCACCTCGCCCTTCTCGGCCGTCCAGGCGCCGTCTCCGACCACCGTCCACGCGCCCAGGCCGCTGCCGGCGAAGACCGTATCCGGCTTGAAATCTGTCGCCGGCCCCTGCGCGGTCACCAGCGTCGCGAGCAGGGTCGCGCCGAGCATGAGGCCGGCGCTAATGTGTCGCTGCATGAGTTCCATCCCGTCCAAGGTCGCCGACCCGTTGAACGGTCAGGGTGGCGGCAAGCGACAATCGATTATCATGTGCCCGCTACTGAAGCAAGGACCAATGATGAGGACGCTGGACTATGGCGGACGCTGACTCGAGGCTCTCCGCGGATGCCCGCTGGAGCGCGCGCTACCCGTCGCTGCGCGACAAGCGCGTGTTGATTACCGGCGGCGGCACCGGCATCGGCGAGTTCATCGTCGAGGCGTTCGCCGCGCAAGGCGCGCGCGTGGCGTTCATCGACATCCAGGCCGATCCCTCTCAGGCCCTGCTCTCGCGTCTCGCCCCCAGCCCGCACGCGGTGCGCTTCATCCATCAAGACCTCACCGACATCGAGGGCACGCAGGCGGCGATTGCCGGCCTGTGCGAGGACTGGGGCGGCATGGACATCCTGGTCAACAACGCCGCCAACGACGACCGCCACCGCGTGGCCGACATCACGCGCGAATACTGGGATGCGCGGCTGGCCGTGAATCTGCGGCACTACTTCTTCTGTGCCCAGTCGGTGCTGCCGTCGATGAAGGCCGCCGGCAAGGGCGTGGTCGTCAACGTCGGCTCGATCTCCTGGCACCTCGCGCTGCCCGAGATCGCCGTCTACCAGACCGCGCAAGGCCGGCATCGAGGGCCTGACGCGCGCGCTGGCGCGCGACCTCGGCGGCGACGGCATCCGCGTCACCTGCGTCGTGCCCGGCGGCGTCCGCACGCCGCGCCAGGTGGCGCTCTGGCACGACCAGGCCGAGGAAGCGCGCATGGTGGCCCAGCAGTGCCTGAAGGATCGGGTCCTGCCGCAGGATGTGGCGGCGATGACGCTGTTCCTGGCATCCGACGACGCCCGGCTGTGCACGGGCCACAACTACTTCGTGGACGCAGGCTGGCGGTGACGGTCGAGTGCCGCTGGGATCTCCACGCGTCGCTGGGCGAAGGTCCGGTGTGGATCGCGCGCGACGACGCCCTGTGGTTCGTCGACATCAAGCGCCACCGGTTGCACCGATACGACCCCGCCACCGACAGCAAGACCAGCGTCGCGGCTCCGGGCCAGTGCGGGTTCCTGCTGCCGAGCGCCGACGGCAAGTTCATCGCCGGAGTGCAGGGCGGCCTCTACCGCTTCGACCCGGACACTGAGACGTTCGAACTGCTGGTGCCGGTCGAGACGGGTGTGCCCGGCAACCGGCTGAACGACGGCATCGTCGATCCGCGCGGATATCTGTGGTTCGGTTCGATGGACGACGCCGAGCAGTCGGCGAGCGGCACCTTCTACCGGCTGGACGACGACGGGCAAGTCCGCGCGCGCGCGTTCCGGTGCCCGATCACCAACGGACCGGCGTTCAGTCCCGACGGCCGCACCGGCTACTTCGTCGATACGCTCGACCGCAAGGTCTGGACCTACGGCGTCGACGCCCAGGGCCATGTGGACGGCGCGCGTCTGTTTGCGAACATGGACGACGGTCCCGGCTATCCGGATGGTCCCACGGTGGACGAGGAGGGCTGCGTCTGGATCGGCCTCTACGGCGGCTGGTGCGCGCGGCGCTATTCGCCAGGAGGTCTATTGATGGACACGGTCGCCCTGCCCGTCGCCAACATCACCAAGCTCGCCTTCGGAGGCGCCGACCGGCGCACGCTGTTCGCGACGACGGCGGCGCAGAAGCTCAGCGCGGACGCGTTGACTCGCCAGCCCCTGGCCGGCGGACTCTTCGCCTGGCCGGCGCCGGTGCGCGGCCTGGCCGGCGCGGAGATTCAGCATGGCATCTGAGCCGGCCGCAGTTCCGGCCCATTCGGCAGAGGGAGACAACCGCGATGGAAGACACGGGGAACCGCGGCGTGGTCGCCATGATCGTCGCCGTGGCGACCATCGGCGGACTGCTGTTCGGCTACGACAGCGGCGCCGTGAACGGCACACAGGACGGATTGAAGACGGCTTTCGCGTTGAGCGACGCCGGGCTGGGCTTCACGGTCGGCTCGCTGCTGATTGGCTGCTTCATCGGCGCCTTCCTCGCGGGACGGCTGGCCGATCTCCTGGGCCGCCGGAAGGTGATGATGCTGGCCGCCGTGGCGTTTCTCGCCGGCGCGCTCGTGCAGGGCTTCGCGCATGCGCACTGGCTCTTCGTACTGGCGCGATTCTGCGGCGGCATGGCCGTCGGCGCCGCCAGCGTGCTGTCCCCTGCCTACATCTCCGAGGTGGCCCCGGCCGAGATCCGCGGCCGGCTCGCGACGATGCAGCAAGTCATGATCATCACCGGCCTGACCGCCGCCTTCGTCGTCAACTACGTGCTGGCGCAGGCCGCCGGAGCGTCGACCAACAGCTTCTGGGGCGGCATCGAGGCGTGGCGGTGGATGTATCTGATGCAGGCCGCGCCCGCGGCGATCTTCCTGGTCGCGCTGCTGTTCATTCCCGAGAGCCCGCGGTATCTCGTGTCCAGGGGACAACTGGAGGCGGCCGCGGGCGTGCTGCGAACCCTGTTCGGCGAGCGGGTGGCCGCCGTCAGGCTCGACAGCCATCCGCGCCAGCTTCAACGAGGGGCACCGCCCGCGCCTGCGCGACCTGATCGATCCGGTCCGCGGCGGCGTGCGCCCGATCGTATGGGCGGGCCTGCTGCTGGCGGTGTTCCAGCAACTGGTCGGCATCAACGTCATCTTCTACTACGGCGCCACACTGTGGCAGTTGGCTGGGTTCACCGAAGGCGACGCGCTGATCATCAACATCGTCTCCGGAGTGATGTCGATCCTGGCCTGCTTCGTCACGGTGGCGCTGGTCGACCGCATCGGCCGCAAGCCGTTGCTCCTCATCGGGTCGGCCGGGATGGCGGCCACGCTGTTCGGCCTGGTCTACGCCTTCGGGAACGGCGACCTGGTGGACGGCGCGCTGCGACTGTCACCGCAGCTCGGCACGGTGGCGCTCGTGAGCGCCAATCTCTACGTCATCTTCTTCAACATCAGTTGGGGCCCGGTGATGTGGGTGATGCTCGGCGAGATGTTCCCGAACCAGATTCGCGGTTCGGCGCTGGCCGTGTGCGGCTTCGCGCAGTGGTTCTCGAATTACCTGATTGCGCAGAGCTTTCCGATCATGGCGGCGTCGCTCGGCCTGGCGGTGAGCTACAGCTTCTACGCCGTGTCGGCGGTCATCTCCTTCTTCCTCGTGAAGGCGTTCCTGGTGGAAACCAAGGGCAAGGAACTCGAGGAGATGCCGGGGTGACCGCGCCCTTCGGCTGGCTGCCCGACGGCCGGCCCGTCGCGGCCTTCGTCTTGCGGAACACCGGCGGGATGGAGGTCACGCTCATCGAGTGGGGCGCCACCCTCGTGCGGTGGCTGGTGCCGGCCGCCGAAGCCTCGCCCGTGAACGTGGTGCTGGGCTACGACACCCTGCCGCCCTATCTGGCACGTCCGCCGTACTTCGGCTGCACGGTTGGACGGTACGCCAACCGCATCGCGCACGGACGCTTCGTGCTCGACGATCGCGTCGTGCAACTGGCTTGCAACGACCGACTGCATCACCTGCACGGCGGGATCGCCGGGTTCGACCAGCGCCTGTGGCAGGGGCACGCGACCGACGACGGCGTGCGCTTCCGTTTGCACAGCCCCGACGGCGACGAAGGCTATCCCGGGGCGCTCGACGTCAGCACCCAGTTCACGCTGGCCGACGACGGCACCCTGCGCATCGACTACCACGCGACGGCGTCGGCGCCGACGGTCGTCAACCTTTCCAATCACAGCTACTTCAATCTTGCCGGCCGCGGCGACATCCTCGCGCACGAGCTCCAGTTGTTCGCCGGCCGGTATACGCCGGTTGACGCGACCCAGATCCCCACGGGCGCGATCGCGCCGGTGAGCGGGACGCCGCTCGACTTCACCGGACACCCGCGTCGAATCGGCGAGCGGATCGCGGACCTCGCGTCCGTGCCTGGCGGCGGCTACGACCACAACTTCGTGCTCGATCGCCCTCATCGCGATTCCGCGCTGGCCGTCGCTGCCGATCTGCTCGACCCCGGCTCGGGTCGCCGTCTGCAGTGCCGCACCACCGAGCCTGGCATCCAGTTCTACTCCGGCAATCACCTGGTCGAAGGGCTGCCGGTAGCGGCCCCGCTCACATCGCGGAAGCACGCGGGGCTGTGCCTCGAGACCCAGCACTACCCCGACAGTCCGAATCAGCCGGCATTTCCATCCACGTGGCTCCGCCCCGGGGAGGTGTTCCGCTCCACCACGGAGTATCGGATCACGTCGCCGGCGCAGGGAACGATCGCTCCAGGAGTGACTCGATGACATCGACGATGACGACGCGACGCGCGTTCCTCGCCGGCCTGGGCGGCGTCGGCGCGCTGGCCGCCCGCGGTTCCTGGCTCGAGACGATTGGTTACGCCCAGAGTCGCGGGCCAGCCCGCGCTTTCCTGCGGCGTGCCCCGGGGCGCGGCGAGTTCGATCGGCGCGTGCTGGGATCGTTCCTCGAACACCTGGGCCGCGCCGTCTACACCGGCGTCTACCAGCCGGGGTCGCCGCTGGCCGACGCGAAGGGATTCCGTACCGATGTGGCCCGCGAGGTGAAAGAACTCGGCGTGCCGATCGTCCGCTATCCGGGCGGCAACTTCGTCTCCGGCTACAACTGGCTCGACGGGGTCGGTCCGAAGGCCGCGCGACCAACCGTGCTCGATCGCGCGTGGAACTCACTCGAGTCGAACCAGTTCGGCACCAACGACTTCATCGAGTGGTGCGCCGTGGTCGGCGCCGAGCCGCTGCTCGGCATGAACTTCGGTACCGGCAGTGTCGAGACGGCGCTGGCCTACGTCGAGTATTGCAACCTCGATCGCGGCACCCGCTGGAGCGACCTGCGGCGGTCGCACGGCTACGAGCGCCCGCACAATGTGCGCTACTGGTGCCTCGGCAACGAGATGGACGGCCCGTGGCAGATCGGGCAATTGCAGGCGCGAGAGTACGGCCGCAAGGCGCGCGATGCGGCCAAGCAGATGCGGACCGTCGATCACGACCTGCAGTTGATCGCGTGCGGGTCGAGCGGGACGTTCATGCCGGGGTATCTGGCGTGGGACCGCGAGGTGCTCGAGGAGTGCTACGACCAGGTCGACGGTCTCTCGCTCCACGCCTATTACGGCAACACCGCGCGCTGGTCGGGCAACAGCACCGCCCGCTACCTGGCGATGAATCTCGACATGGACCGCCACATCCACGAAGTGGCGGCGGTCTGCGACTACGTGCAGGGCCTGCAGCGCTCGAGCAAGCGCCTGTGGCTGTCGTTCGACGAATGGAACGTGTGGTACCGCGCCCGCGACGAACAGGCCACCGACGGCAAACGCGCGGCCGCGCCGCGGCTGCTCGAAGAGGTCTACAACCTCGAAGACGCGCTGCTCGTCGGCGGCTTCGTCAACACGCTGCTGCGCAATTCGGATCGGGTGCGGGTGGCGTGCCTGGCGCAGCTCGTCAACGTCATCGCCCCGCTCGTGACCAATGAACGCGCCGTGCTGCGGCAGAGCACCTATTACCCCTATGCCTGGGCGCTCCGCTACGCGCGCGGCCGGGTGCTCGATCTTCGCGTGGAGTCGGAAACCTATCCGATCGTCGGCACCGGACTGCAGTCCGACTTCGCCCGCACCGGCGTCGTGCCGTTTGTCGACCTCGTCGCCACCATCGACGAGCCGGCCCGGCAGGCGGCCGTGCTGTTGCTCAATCGCGACCTCGATGCCGAACGCGAGGTGGTGCTGGAATGGACGGACGTCGCGCCGACGCGGGTGCTCACGTGCGAGACGCTCACCGGTCCGGACCTGAAGGCCTTCAACACCTTCGAGGAGCCGCGGCGGGTGATCCCGCACCCGCTCGCCGCCCCGGCGCCCGGCAGCCGGATGACGCTCACGCTGCCGCCGCGCTCCTATTCGGTGTTGCACGTGGCGCTCTGACGGCGCCGGTGGCCGGACGGCCCGAGCCAGCGGCCGTCAGTCGACGAACGCCTCCGTCGCTTCGCGCCGGCCGAGCAGGAACGCATCGGCCACCAGCCGGAACGGCGCGATGTCGACATCGCTGTCGCCGCGCCGGATCAGCTCGTGGAACCTGGCGTAGAGCTGCGGATACTCGTGGTCCTCGAAGTGCGCCGTCGCGCCGTGCGGCAGCGACAGACTGGCGCCGCCCCGCGCCAGCAGGAGCCGGCCCTCGTCAGTCTCCACGCTGATGTCCCACGTCTGTGGTCCGGTCTGCCGCCAGTCGAGATCCATCGTGATCGGGATGCCGTCAGCGCCGCGCAGCCCGAGCTCGGCGGCGATCGGCGCCGCACGATTCGCGGGGACGACGAGTCTCGCCGCTGCGACGACGATCGGGCTCGGCAGGATGGCGGTCGCCATGGACAGCGCGTTGATGCCTGGATCGAACACGCCCAGGCCGCCCGGTTCCCAGATCCAGTCCTGACCCGGGTGCCAGGTGCGAACGTCTTCGCGCCAGACGATCGCGACGCTGCGCACGGCGCGGCCGGTCAACCACTCGCGGGCCGGAGCCACGCCCGACGCGAAGCGTGAGTGCCAGGCGGCGAAGACGGTCGTGCCGGCGCGAGCGGCCTGGGACCTCAGCCCCTCGACCTCCGCCAGCGTGGCCCCCGGCGGCTTCTCGAGCAGCACGTGGAGGCCGGCCGCGATGGCTCGAGCGGCCAGGCCGTGACGCACCTGTGGCGGCGTGCAGAGCGCCACCGCATCGAGCACCGGACCGCGTTCGAGCACGGCCTCGAGGCTCGCGAAATGCGCGACGCCCTCGACCCCGCCGGCCTCGGGGCTGACCGTGGCGACCAGCGCGAACCGGCCATCGGCCAGGAGCGCCGGCAGGTGCTGGTCGCGGGCCACTTTGCCCAGGCCCACCACCGCAATCCGGACGGGGGCATCAGGGCGGGAATTGGACATGGTGGCTCGCGGCGGGGACCGTGATTACGCCGACATAATATACGAGGGGACGCAAGCGGCGGCGATGACGTGACACGGTCGTCGGCCGGTTGGTGATCAAGGGAGGTCGGCGCATGCCGAGCGGCAGTCTGCGACAACCGAAGACGCCCGGAGCCGTGACGGCGCCCGCCGACTCGCGCGGGCCGGGACGGCGGCTGCATGGCGCCATTGCCCGGAAACTGGGCGTGGCGATTGTGTCGGGCCAGTACGCCCCGGGCGCCACGCTCTCGGGTGAGGTCGCGTTCGCCGAAGCCCTGAACGTGTCGCGCAGCGCCTATCGCGAGGCGGTGCAGGTGCTGACCGCGAAGGGGCTGGTCGAGAGCCGCACCAAGGCGGGCACGCGCGTCCTGCCTCGCCACCGCTGGAACCTGCTCGATCCCGAGGTGCTCGCGTGGGCATTTGCCGGCGAGCCGGACACGCAGTTGGTCCGCGACCTGTTCGAGCTGCGCGCGATCGTCGAACCTGCCGCCGCCGCTCTCGCGGCGCAGCGGCGCGATCAGGCCGACCTCCGATCGCTCAAGGACTCGCTCGCGCGCATGCGCCGTCACACCCTGGCGACGGAGCAAGGGCGCGCGGCCGACCGCGACTTCCACCTCGCCGTCCTGGCCGCGACCAGGAACGAAGCGCTGCAGACCCTGGGCGCCGGGATCGGCGCGGCCGTGAACTGGACGACGCAGTACAAGCAACGGTCACGGGCGCTGCCGCGCAACCCGATTCCGGATCACGTGCGCGTCTTCGACGCCATCGCTGCGCGTGACGTTTCCGGCGCGACCCAGGCGATGCGTGCGCTCGTGGAGCTGGCGCTCGCGGACACGAGCGAACTGCTGGGCGACGTGGACTGATCGGTCGCGCTCAGTCGGCGCGTCCATCGGCCACGGCGCCGGTCGGTTTGGCGCCCCAGAGGGCGTAGAAGAGCACATAGAGCTCGCAGGCCGCGGTGAGCAGGAACGACAGCTGCAGGCCATAGCGGTCGGCCAGCCAGCCCTGCACCACCACCAGGGCGCCGCCGGCGATGGCCATGATGAGCAGGCCCGATCCTTCTTCCGTGAGCGGCCCGAGCCCCTTGATGCCGAGCGTGAAGATGGTCGGGAACATGATCGAGTGGAAGAACCCGACGAGGATGAGCGCCCACATCGCCAGCGGGCCAGTCGTGGTGACCGTGACCAGCATCACGATGAACGCGCCGATCGAAAAGGCCGCCAGCACCGTTTCGGCACGGACGCGCTGCATGAGTGCCGAGCCGAGGAAGCGGCCGACCATCATGCCGCCCCACAGGAACGTGAGGTAGCGCCCGGCCTGCTCGTGCGTGAGGTTGGCGATGTCGGGCTGGCTCACGAAGTTGACGAACAAGTTGGCGACGCCGATCTCCGCGATGAGATAGATGAAGATGGCGGGCACGCCGAACACGAGGTTGCGATGGCGCCACAGCGAATGGTGCCGCCGCTCTGCCTTGGCGGCGCGCCGGGAGGCCGCGCCCATGGCCGGCAGAGGGTACCGGGAGATGACCACCGCCAGCACGACGAGCACGACCGCGACCAGCCCGTATGGCAGCACCACCGATTGCGCGTCGGTCAGCCGTTCGGCCGCCGTCAGCACCGTGCCGGCCTCGGCGGTGCCGCCCTTCGACCGTCCGAGGATCAGGTAGGCGCCGAAGAGCGGCGCCAGCATGGTCCCGGCCGAATTCATCGCCTGCACCAGGTTCAGTCGCGACGACGCGGTCTCGGGCCGGCCGACCACCGCCACGTAGGGGTTGGCCGCGACCTGCAGCAGCGTGATGCCGCTGGCGATCGCGAACAGCATCACCAGCGTCACGCCGTACGACGGCAGACTGGCCGCCAGCATCATGCCCGCCGACCCCGCCGCCATCACCACCAGCCCGGCCACGAGCGACCGCTGATAGCCGACGCGCTCGATCAACTTGGCCGACGGGATCGAGGCGACGAAATAGGCGATGAACCAGACCGATTCGATCAGGGTGGTGTCGGTGTAGTCGAGTTCGAATACGCTGCGCAGGTGTGGCAGGAGCGTGTTGTTGATGACCGTGATGAAGCCCCACATGAAGAAGAGGCTGGCCAGCAGCGTGAGCGCGGACCGGTAGTCCCCGCCCTCTCCCCTGGCATCCGTCGTGTCGTTCGGCGCTGTCTCGCTGGCCACAAGTCCCCCGTTCAGGCAGGTCGGTCGTCTCGGCCGCGGGTCCAGTTGACTGCTTGCGGCCGGTTTATTTGTCGGAGTATAAACAAGTCCGCGGCGCGCGACTGCGCCCGTCTGGAGGCTGTGCAGTGCGACAGGTGAATTGGTTCGCGGCGATCCTGTGCGCCGGGCTGGCGGCGGGCGCGGCCCCGGCGGTGGCCGCGGCGCCCCAGGCGCTGCGCGCGCCGGCCGGCACGCTCGCCGACGGCACGGCAATCGAGATGATCACGCTGTCGAACGACCGCGGGGTCTCGGCCCGGATCCTCACCTACGGCGCGACGCTCCAGTCGCTGCTGGCGCCGGACTGCGGCGGCCGGCTCGCCGACGTCGTGCTGGGCGCCGACGACCTGGCCTCGTATGTGGACCGTCCCAACTTCTTCGGCGTGACGGTGGGCCGATACGCCAATCGCATCGCGGGCGGCAGCTTCGTCCTCGACGGGACGCGCTACCAGCTGCCCACCAACAACGGGCCCAACTCGCTGCACGGCGGCGGGCGCGGCTTCGACAAGGTGGCCTGGAAGGTCGTCTCGCTCCAGAGCGCGCCGCAGCCTCGGGTCGTGCTCGCGCACACGAGCCCCGAGGGCGAGTCCGGCTACCCCGGCCGGCTCGACGTGACGGTCACCTATGCGCTCGACGCGCAGGGTGCGCTGGCGATCACCTTCGACGCGACGACCGATCGCTCGACGATTCTCAACCTGACCAATCACGCCATCTTCAACCTCGCCGGCGAAGGCGCGCCCGGCGGCGCGCTCGATCAACTCCTCACGGTGCCGGCGCGCGCCTACACGCCGGTGAGCGCCGATCTCATCCCGACCGGCGAACTGCGGCCGGTCGCGGGCACGCCGTTCGACTTTCGCACCCCCCGGCGCATCGCGCAGGAGATTCGCGACGGGCGCGATGAACAAGTGCGCTTCGGCCGCGGCTACGATCACAACTTCGCCCTCGACAAGGGCCTGACCGCCGCGCCCGAACTGGCGGCGCGGCTCGAGGATCCGGGCTCAGGCCGGGTGCTCGAGGTGCTCACCACCGAGCCCGGCGTGCAGGTCTACGCCGGCAACTTCCTCGACGGCACCTACGTCGGCAAGTCCGGGCACATCTACCGGATGGGCGACGGCATCGCGCTCGAGCCACAGAAATTCCCCGACGCGCCCAATCATCCGACCTTCGTGTCGGCGCGGGTCGATCCGGGTCGGCCCTACCACCATGCGATGGTCTACCGCCTGTCGTGCAGGGCCGCCCGATGAGCGGCCCGACACCCGGCCGGCTGCGCTCGCGCGCCTGGTTCGACAACCGCGCCAACATCGACATGACCGCGCTCTATCTGGAGCGCTACCTCAACTTCGGTCTGAGTCTCGAGGAACTGCGGTCGGGCCGGCCGATCATCGGCATCGCGCAGACCGGCAGCGACCTGTCGCCGTGCAACCGTCACCACCTGGTGCTGGCCGAGCGGGTGCGCGACGGCATCCGCGAAATGGGCGGCATTCGCGCTCGAATTCCCGGTGCATCCGATCCAGGAAACCGGCAAGCGGCCGACCGCGGCGCTCGATCGCAACCTCGCGTATCTCGGCCTGGTCGAAGTCGCTCTACGGCTATCCGATCGACGGCGTGGTGCTGACCATCGGGTGCGACAAGACCACGCCCGCCTGCCTGATGGCCGCGGCGACGGTGAACATCCCGGCCATCGCGCTCTCGGTCGGGCCGATGCTGAACGGCTGGCACAAGGGCGAGCGCACCGGGTCGGGCACGATCGTCTGGAAGGCGCGCGAGATGCTGGCCGCGGGCGACGATCGACGACGACGGCTTCATCAAGCTGGTGGCGTCGTCGGCGCCCTCGACCGGCTACTGCAACACGATGGGCACGGCCACGACGATGAACAGCCTCGCCGAAGCGCTGGGCATGTTGCTGCCCGGTTCGGCGGCGATCCCCGCGCCCTATCGCGACCGGCAGGAAGCGGCGTATCGCACCGGCCGGCGCATCGTCGAGATGGTCGCGGAAGACCTCAAGCCGTCGGACATCCTGACCAGAGACGCCTTCCTCAATGCGATCGTGGTCAACTCCGCGATCGGCGGCTCGACCAACGCGCCGATCCATCTCACGGCGATCGCCCGCCATGTCGGGGTCGACGTGCCGCTCAAGGACTGGGAAACCGTCGGGCACCGCGTGCCGCTGCTCGTCAACCTGCAGCCCGCCGGCGAGTATCTCGGCGAGGACTACTACCGGGCCGGCGGCGTGCCGGCGGTGGTCGCTCAGCTCATGAGCGCCGGGCTGATCCGCGAGGGCACGCTCACCGTCAACGGCCGGACCATCGGCGACAACTGCCGCGACGCGGCGATCGTCGACGACCGGGTCATCCGCCCGTTCGATCAACCGCTGGTGGCAGACGCCGGGTTCCTGGTGCTCAGCGGCAATCTGTTCGACGCCGCGATCATGAAGACCAGCGTGATCGGCGAAGAGTTCCGCGCCCGCTATCTCTCCAATCCGACGATCCCGAAGCGTTCGAAGGGCCGATTGTCGTGTTCGACGGACCGGAGGACTATCACCGCCGCATCGACGATCCGGCGCTCGGCATCACGCCCGCCACCTTGCTGTTCATGCGCGGCACCGGGCCGATCGGCTATCCCGGCGCCGCCGAAGTCGTGAACATGCGGCCGCCGGCCTACCTGATCACCGAGGGCGTCAGCGCCCTGCCCTGCATCGGCGACGGGCGCCAGTCGGGCACCAGCGCCAGCCCGTCGATCCTCAACGCCTCGCCCGAAGCCGCGGCCGATGGGCGGGCTCGCGCTGCTCGAGACCGGCGACCGCGTGCGGATCGACCTCAACGCGCGCACCGTGAACGTGCTGATTGGCGACGACGAACTGGCCGCGCGGCGACGCGCAGCTCGAGGCGCAGGGCGGCTATGCGTATCCGCCGTCGCAGACGCCGTGGCAGGAGATCCAGCGTTCGCTGGTCGGGCAGCTGGCGAGCGGCGCGATCCTCGAAGGCAGCGAGAAGTTCCAGCGGATCGCGCAGACCAGCGGCATCCCGCGCGACAACCACTGAACCCGGCCGCGCCGGCCGGTGTTGGCGAATCGGGCCGGCGCGAGCGCCGAAGACGATCAGCTGCGACGGGAACGCGGCCGCGCGGGCTTGGTGGCGCGTGCCGCTGGCGGCTGCGGCCGGGCCGGGCCCTGATAGCCGATCTCAGCGGACAGGCGTTGCGCCACGTCGAGCACCGTGCGGACGACGAGCGCGAGCCGGTCGCGGCCCAGCCGGAAAACCGGCGCGGCCACGCTGATCGACGCGACGGGATGGCCGCGATGGTCGAAGATCGGCGCGCCGACACAGCGCAGCCCGTCCTCGAACTCCTCGTCATCCATCGCGTAGCCGGCGGCGCGAACGCGCACGAGCGCCAGCTTGAATGCGGCCGGGGTGACGATCGTGCGGCGCGTCAGCCGGGTGAACGGCAACCGGGCGAGCAGGCGGTCGCAGGTCTCGGGCGGGAGGAACGCGAGCACCGCCTTGCCCGCGGCCGTGCAGTGAATCTGCGTCCGCAGTCCGGTCCTGGTGAGCGACTGCACGTTCCAGCGCCCTTCGACGTGCGCGATCGCCAGCATCTCCGTGTCGCTGAGCACGGTGACGTGGGCACCCTCGCCGGTCTGCGCCGAAAGCTCGCGAAGATACGACCCGGCCCGTTCACCGAGGGTGAGCCGCGCCGACGCCTTTTCGCCGAGTTCGATCAGGACGGTGCCCAGCCGGTACGTGCCCGGGCCCTTCTGGACCAGCCGGTGGTGCTCGAGAACGGCGAGCAGCCGGTGCAGCGTGCTCTTGTGCAGACTCGCGGACCTCGCGATCTCGACCGCGGTGAGCTCGCGGTCGGCCTCGGCCAGACTGCGCAGCACCGCCACCGCGCGGTCGAGCACCTGGATGCGGTAGCGGCCCGCCAGATCGTCCGCGGCGGGTGGCCGGACTCGAGGGCGGGTCACGCGCGGCACCGGCGGGATGTTATCAGATCGGTTCGCACCTGACCGGTTCCACGATCCGGCATCGCTGTCTGCCAGATGAAACCACGCGTATACTTGCCGCGCCGATCCGAGTGGCGCGAGGCCGCGCGCCGGTGCGCGATCTGACGCCGCCCGTGGCTCGCGGGCGGCACCCGCGCAGGCCCCCGTCGTCGAAAGGTGCTTGATGAACCCGCAGAGACTGTTCGTCGCCAGCTGTCTGTCGATCGCGACCGCCTCGGTCGTGTTCGCCATCCGCGGCGACATCGCCGGCTCGCTGACTCAGGCGTTCCACATCACCAACGAGCAGATGGGACTGATCTTCAGTCCGGCCTTCTGGGCGTTCACGATGGCCATCTTCATCAGCGGCAGCCTCATCGACATCGTCGGCATGCGGCGGCTCCACGTGCTCTCGGCGGCCGGCTTCATCACCGGCGTCGCGCTCATCGGCCTCGCGCCTCGGCCGGAGGGGCCGGTGGCGTCGCTGCTCGACCACCCCGGCACGGTCATGCTCTACGCCGGCTTCTTCATGTTCGGGTTGTCGCACGGCCTGGTCGAGGGCGTGATCAACCCGCTGATGGCCTCGCTCTACACCGCCGAGAAGACCCGCCGGATCACCTCCGTCCATGCGTGGTGGCCGGCCGGACTGGTGATTGGCGGGTTGCTCACCGTGGCCATGACCAGAGCGGGGATCCCCTGGCAGGCCAAGCTCGGCCTGGTGCTCGTGCCGGCGCTGGTCTACCTCGTGATGGCGCTGTCGCTGCGTTATCCGCAGACCGAGCGCGCGGCCTCGAACGTGCCCGCGGCCGAGATGTGGCGGCAGGCCGGGCGGCCCCTGTTCCTCGTGCTGATGGTGTGCATGTGGATGACCGCGGCAACCGAGATGGGACCCGATCAGTGGTTTCCCCGCGTGATGGGCGATCTGGTGCCGCAACTCAGCCCCGACGCCGGCAGCGGCGTGCTGTTCCTCGTCTACACCGGCGGACTGATGTTCGTGCTCCGCGTCTGGGGCAGCGCCCTCACCCACAAGGCGCCGATTCTGACCATGGCCGGCAGCGCGGGCCTGAGCGCCCTCGGGTTGTACTGGCTCGGCTCGCTCGACAAGGGCTCGAGCGCCCCCGTCGCGCTGCTGGCTGCCACGGTGTTCGGCGTCGGCAAGACCTTCCTGTGGCCGACGATGATTGGCATCACGGCCGAGCAGTTCCCTCGTGGCGGAGCCTTGCTGATGTCGCTGATGGGCGGCGGCGGCTTCCTGTCAGTCGCCGTAACGCTGCCGCTCATGGGTGCGCGGATCGACAGCGCCGGCCCGGGCGCGGCGCTGCAGATGGTGGCCGGCGTCGCCGCCGTGCTGACGGTGGTGTTCGTGGGCGTGTGGGTGTACTTCCGCAGCCGCGGCGGCTACCGCGCGGTGTCGATCTCCGACCCGGCGAGCGGCGGCCAGCGGCGGTAGGTCCGCCCGCCGCTGCGCTACGGGGCTCAGCTGCGCGGTGGCGGCCGCCGCACCAGCAGGTCGTCCTTCTTCTGCGGGTCGCTGGCGACGCCGACGACGAGCAGCTCGAGTGGGGTCGTGCCCGTGTTCTCGAAGCTCTTCGCCACCTTCAGCTGCAATGGAATGGCGTCGCCGCGGACGATCGGCGCGCTCTCGCTGCCGATGGTGACCCGGCCCGCGCCGTCGAGCACGTAGTAGAAGGCGCCGAAATCCGCATCCGTGTTGGGACCCACCGTGGCCCCGGGCGGCAGCACTACGTGGTCGACATAGGCCCAGGGCCCGAGGAACACGGACGGCCCCAGGGCGCGCCGGTACTGCACGGCGCCCTTGCCGCCGAGCATCGCCTCGACGGGCCGCAGCAGGGCCTTGTCGAGACGCATGGTCATGAACACGGGAATCGGATCGAGCGGCACGCCGACGCGCGGGTCGCCGAGGTCGAAGGCGTCGTAGACCGCCTTGACGGCCGAGACGTTGATGTTCATCCACTGGACCGGCTGGTCGGTGTGGTTGTAGATGGCGTGGGAGTGGCCCATGCGCACCGGCGCGCCGGCCGGCCCCTTGAGCACCGAGGTCCGCCCGTCGACGGTGAACTGGGCTTCCCCATCGAGGATCACGAACATCTCCTCGCACTGGTTGTGGAAGTGCGCGCCGATGCCGCTCTTCGGCTGGATGACGCCGCGGTGCAGGAAGAACAGGTTGGTGTCGAGCGACGTGTGATCGAGCAGGGCCGTGTAGTTGAGTTGGCCGGGCCCGCCGTGCACCGCCGGGCTCGGCCGGTATTTCGCCGGGTCGGTGTGGACGATGCGCTCCGCCAGCGGCCGCGGCTGTGCATCCTGAGCCACGAGGGCCGAGACGACCCCCGAACCGACTACCAGCGCGACGATCGCGAATCCTCGCATGGACTGCTCCTGGAGATGAGCGCTCGGGCTAGCGACGCTCGGACGGACAATTCACCCCGGACACCCGGTCAAAGCGGACTCACCGTAACGGCGGCGCGGCTCGGCGCCGCGACGCTCAGCGGGTTGCGCAGTGCCCGCCCGAAGCCTTCGAACTGGACGACCATCACGTCCCCGTCCATCAGTGTGAGGCCGGCGCCGAAGCTCAGGCTGTCGGCGCCGTAGAAGTGGACGTGGAGGTCGCCGGGTTGCCGATGCGCGTCGTACTTGAAGTGATGGTGCTCGAGGTTGGCGAGGCTGTGGCACATGGCGCCATCGCCGGTGGCGATCGCCTTGGTCCAGATTCGCGCGCCCCCACGCTCGATGGCCACCTCGCCCGGCACCAGATCGAAGCCGGGATTCGTGACGACCTCGGGCCCGAGGGCGCAGGTGCGCAGCTTCGAGGCCGCGAGATTCAGGTAGTTGGTCTTCTCGAGGGCGTGGTCGGAGAACTCGTTGGCCGTGGCCATGCCGATGCGGCGCGGCTGCCCCCCGGCGTCGATGAGGTAGACCCCGGCCAGCTCGGCTTCCTCGCCGCCGTCGCTCGCGAACGGCGGCAGGTCGAGCGCGTCGCCCGGCCCACGCAGGATGGCGCCGGTCCCCTTGAAGAACCACTCGGGCGCCGCGCCGGCCACGCCGGCCTCGGGGCGTCCGCCCTCGAGCCCGGATCGGAACATCCGCATGCTGTCGGTGAGGTCGGCGTCGTCCTTGCCGTGCATCGCCTGGCGATGCGCGGCGCTGCCCAGATGCGTGAGCCCGGTGCCGGAGACGAGGCAGTGCGCCGGCTCGGGATGATCGACCGGCGCCGTCAGCCGCCAGGGCGACGTGCCGGCGTAGACCTCGTCGTAGAGCAGCAACTCCGGTCCGGTGCGCGCCGCTATCACGTCGTCGAGCGGGCGGCCGTGCGCCAGCGCTTCGCGGGCGAGGGCGTAGACCGAATCGATGCCGTCCAGCAGACGCAAGTGGGGTTCATCGACGACGGCGACACGACGTTCGTGCGCATTGCGAATCTGGACCAAGCGGCTCACGGCACGGCATTCTACACGCTGCCCGCGGGGCTCGTATAGTGAAACGATGTTTCATGTTATAGTCCGCGCGCGACCGCACGCCTGGTCCGTCACGGCGAGCGAAACGGCAACCCACAGCGTGTGCCGGCGTCGCCCGGCGCCAGGCACTTCGGTCCCACTATGCAGCGTTGGTATTTCCCGATTTTCGTGCTGGTGACCCTGTCGCTCGACACCAGTGGCGCGCAATCACCGGCCGCGGCCCCCGTCACCACTGAGCGGCTGCGCCAGTCCCCACCAGGGGAATGGCTGACCTACGGCCTCGACCACGCCGAGACGCGGTTCAGTCCCCTCACCCGCATCACCCCCGAGAACGTCAAGAACCTCAAGAGCGCGTGGGCGTGGGACATCCCCGGCGGCAGCGGCCAGATTGAAGCGACCCCGCTCGTCCACGACGGCGTGCTCTACGCGAGCGGCACCTGGAGCGTGATCTTCGCGCTCGACGCGCGCACCGGCGCGCTGAAGTGGAAGTGGGACCCGGGCATCATCCGGGGCGGCCGCGCCGCCGGCGGCCAGACGGTGATCAACGGAGCGCCCAATCGCGGCGTCGCGCTCTACAACGGCAAGGTCTACGCCGGCCTGCAGGACGGCCGCCTCGTCGCCCTCGACGCGGCCACCGGCGCCGTGGTGTGGGTGCGGATGACCATCCCCTACGGCAACTCGGAATACGTGGTCACCGGCGCGCCGCGCATCGTCAAAGGCAAGGTCATCATCGGCAACGGCGGCGCCGAGTTCCACAACGTGCGCGGCTACGTGACCGCATACGACGCCGAAACCGGCGACCAAGCCTGGCGCTTCTACATCGTGCCCGGCGACCCGGCGCAGCCGTTCGAGTCGAAGGCGATGGAGATGGCGGCCAAGACCTGGGCCGGCGAGTGGTGGAAATACGGCGGCGGGGGCAACGCCTGGGACAGCTTCTCCTACGATCCCGAAGCCAACCTCGTCTACATCGGCACGGGCAACGGCGCGCCGTGGAGTCATCACTGGCGCAGCAAGGGCGAGGGCGACAACCTCTTCCTCAACTCGATCGTCGCCGTGAACGCCGACACGGGGGATGTACGTCTGGCACTACCAGACCGTGCCGGGTGACAACTGGGACTACACGTCGACGATGACCATGACGCTGGCCGATCTGGTCATCGACGGTCAGCCGCGCAAGGTGTTGATGCAGGCGCCGAAGAACGGGTTCTTCTACGTGATCGACCGCCTCACCGGCCAGCTCATCTCGGCCGAGAAGCTCGCCGACCACGTCACCTGGGCGACCCACATCGACAAGAAGACGGGGCGGCCCGTGGAGTCGAAGATCGCGCGCTACGACACCACTGGCTCCTGGATCTCGCCGGCGCAGCAAGGGGCGCACAACTGGCATCCGATGGCCTTCAGCCCGCGCACCGGGCTCGTCTACATACCGGGGCAGAACAACCAGTCGTTCTATCGCCTTGCTTCGGAGTACGTCCCCGAGCTCGGGCGGACCAGCACCGGCGTGGTGCGCGGGCCCGGGACGGTACCGGCGCCGCCGGCGCCGCAGCCGGTGGGCTTCCTGGTCGCCCGCGATCCGGCGACGCAGCGCGATCGATGGCGCATCGAGCTGCCCACGTTCTGGAACGGCGGCGTGCTGGTCACCGCCACCGACGTGCTCTTCGGCGGACGGCGCCAGGGCGCGCTGGTCGCTTACGACGCGCGCACCGGCGCGGTCCTGTGGGAGAGCGCGATCGCGCCGGCGCCAGCCGCCCCGATCACGTTCGAGCTCGACGGACGCCAGTACGTCTCGGTGCTGTCGGGTGCGCCGCCCGGGACCGAGGGTGTGGCCGGACGGGTGCAGACCTTCGTCCTCGAACGGTAAAGTAGTGACCACCTCGCGGTTGATCTGGGGCGCGCCGCTCGGGTTCTTGCTGTGCTGCAGCGTGACCGTGATGAGCGTGTCGGTGCTCGGCGCGCGACAGACGCCGCTGCCGGACGGCACGGGGAAAAAGGAGTTCCAGCAAGTGTGTTCCGGGTGTCACCCGGCCGAAGACGCCGTGACCGGCCCGCGCCGGTCACGCGCCGCCTGGCAGCAGGTCGTCCAGGAGATGGTCGTGCGTGGCGCCGAAGGGTCTGACGACGAACTCAAGCTCGTCGTCGACTACCTGACCGAGCAGTTCGGGCCGCCGCCGCGTCCGTATCGCCGCTGAGTGCGGGGAGCCGGACCGGTTCGAACATGATGGCGGCGTTCAAACGAAGGCGTTCTCGCCTGGTGGCACACGAACACGATCACGCGGATCCGGAGCCTGCAGCATGTCACGTCCAATTCAAGTCCACGGCGATCTGGCCATCGATCCGGCGCGCGAGGCCGAGGCCCTCCACTATTTCGAGACGATCTACCGGCCGACGGCGCAAGGGTTCGAAGGCTACATCGACCTGCAACTGCTGAAGCTCCAGCAGGCCGTGACCGGGTCGGCGCCGCCGGGCGTCAACTACCGGTTCTCGATCTCCTTCAGCACCGAAGCGCTGCGGCAGCGGTGGGTCGCATCGGCGGAGCACCAGCAGGTATGGGGCGCCCTGGACGCGTTCCTGACGACGCACGACGTCGCCTTCCTGCTGTTCGAGATTCGGTGACCGCGACGATCGCGGCGGAGGCGATATGAGCAGCGAGAGTCCGTCAGAGGCAGCCGTCGAAGTCAACGATCCCGGGATGCTCGTGCTCGTCGATCGCGCAGTGGTGATCGAGCAGGTCTGCACGGGGTTCAAGTTCTGCGAGGGACCGATCTGGAACCCGCGCGAGCAGACCCTGTATTTCAGCGACATGCCCGGCGATGTGCGGCGCCGGTGGAACGACCGGGACGGCGTCGTCGAGTTGCGCAACCCGAGCAACAAGTGCAACGGGATGACCTACGACGGCGCCGGCAACCTCTACGTGTGCGAGCACGTGACCAGCTCGCTGGTCATGGAGACGCCCGGCGGCGAGCGGCGGACGTTGGCCACACACTGGCAGGGCAAGTCACTGAACAGCCCGAACGACGTCGTCGTGCGGTCGGACGGCGTCGTCTACTTCAGCGATCCGACCTACGGGCGGATGCCCGGGTTCGGGCTGGAGCGTCCGGTCGAGCTGGGCTTCCAGGGTGTCTACCGCCTCGCCACCGACGGCACGCTGCACTGCGAGGCCGACGACTTCGACCAGCCGAACGGGCTGTGCCTGTCGCCGGACGAGCGGACGCTCTACGTGAACGACACGACGCGCGCCCACATCCGCGCGTTCGACATCGCCGCGGATGGCTCGCTCAGCGGCGGACGCACGTTCACGGCCGACGTCGGCACCGGGGACTACGCCGTCGGCGTGGTCGACGGCATGAAGTGCGACGAGCACGGCAACATCTACGTGACCGGGCCGGGCGGCATCTGGGTGCTCGGTGTGGATGGCCGTCGGCTCGGGGTCATCGGGATGCCGGAGATCGCCGGCAACCTGAACTGGGGCGGGCGCGACTGGCGCGACCTCTACTGCACGTGCTCGACCTCGATCTATCGCGTGCGGATGAAGGTGCGCGGTAACCCAGTGGCGTACATGCAGCTGGCCTGACCACCACCCGGCGGCGTTCGCGACCCGCGGCTCGTCTAGAACCCGTCGCGGGTCCGCTCGCCATCCACCGAGCGCCACACGTGTTTCGGGTTGCCGTCTTGCAGCTCGGGCGGCAGCGCCGACGGCGGGAAGTCCTGGTAGGCCACCGGCCGGGCGAAGCGATCGATCGCCGCCGTGCCCACCGAGGTCGACCGCGCATCGGTGGTCGCCGGATACGGTCCGCCGTGCTGCATCGCCGAGCACACCTCGACGCCGGTCGGGAAGCCGTTGAAGATGAGGCGGCCGGCCTTGCGCTCCAGCGTCGAGACCAGGGCGGCGTGCGCGGTCAAGTCGGCCGTGATGCCATGGATGGTGGCCGTCAGCTGACCGTCGAGCGCCCGCGCGACGTCCACCAGTTGCTCCGGCGAGTCGCACCGTACCAAGACGGTCGAGGGTCCGAACACTTCGTGGCGCAGCTCGTCATGCCCGAGGAAGGTGGCCGCGTCGGTCACGAACAGCGTGGGCCGCGCCTGCGTGCCCTCCTCGTCCGCTCCGCCCTCGCCACGCACCGTGCGGACGCCGTCGATCGCGCTCAACTGCCGCGCGCCCGTCTCGTACGAGTGCAGGATCCTCGGATAGAGCATCGTCCCGGGTCCGGCGTTCGCGATCAGCTCCTCCAGACGGGCGACGAACCGGTCGAAGTCCGCACCGGCGATGCCGGCGGCGATGCCTGGACAGGTGCAGAACTGCCCCACCCCGAGCGTGACCGACTGCGCGAGCCCCGCGGCGATGGTCTCGGCCCGTTCTCCGAGCGCGCCCGGAAGCACGAATACCGGGTTGACGCTGCCCATCTCGGCATACACCGGAATCGGTTCCGGCCGGCTCGCGCCCGCGTCGAACAGCGCGCGTCCGGCTGTAAGACTTCCAGTGAAGGCCACCGCCCTGGTCAGCCGATGCCGCACCAAGGCCACGGCGATGTCGTTGCGCGTGCTCTGCAGCAGCGAAAAGACCCCGGCGGGCAAGCCCGTCTTCTCGATGGCTTGGATGATCGCCCGCGCCGTGAGCTCCGACGTAGCCGGATGCGCCGGATGCCCTTTGACCACTACGGGGCATCCGGCCGCAAGCGCCGAGGCCGTGTCGGTGCCGGCCACGGAGAACGCCAGCGGAAAATTGCTGGCGCTGAAGACCGCCACTGGACCGATCGGGACGAGCATCCGCCGGATGTCCGGGCGGGGCGGCTTCTGATCGGGATTGGCGCGGTCGATGCGCGCATCCACCCACGATCCTTCGCGGGCCAAGCTCGCGAACAGCCGCAGCTGCTTGAGGGTGCGGCCACGTTCGCCAATCAGCCGCTCGGCCACGGGCAGCGCCGTTTCGGCGTGGGCCACGGCGAGAAGTTCTTCGCCAAGCCCTTCGATCTCCACCGCGATCTGCTCGAGCAGGGCGGCGCGCTGGTCCGCTGGCACCGTGCGGTATTGTTCGAAGGCGCGATCGGCCGCCTCGAGCGCCGCACCGATGTGCTCGGCCGAGGCCTCCTCGACGGGACCCAGCCCCGAACCGGCAGCGAAGGTGCCGGCGTTCGAGGGCACCTCGGCGCCGGCAATCAAATTCTTGCCTGTCAACGTCATGAGCCCTGCACTACGTCTGTGGCTTGCACCACGGTATTGGTCAGCGTGCCGATCGGGTCGATGGTGATGCGCACCTCGTCGCCGGCGTTCAGCGTGAAGTCGTCGGGCGGAACGATCCCGGTGCCGGTGAGCAGCAGGCAGCCTTCGGGGAAGGGGTTGTCGCGAAACAGGAACTCGACCAGTTCCACCGGGGAACGCTTCATGCTGCCCAACTGGCACCGCCCCTCGAACGCCCGCTCACCGGCGCGGCTGATCTCGATCCGGATGTCGGTCGTGGGCGCGAGCGGCTCTGACGAGACATACAAGGCCGGTCCAAGCCCGCAGCACTGCGCATAGACCTTGGCCTGCGGCAGATAGAGCGGGTTCTCGCCCTCGATGTCGCGCGAGCTCATGTCGTTGCCGATGGTGTAGCCGATGATCGTGCCGCGCGAGTTCACGGCCAGCGCCAACTCGGGCTCTGGCACGTTCCACGCAGAATCGCGGCGGATGCGAAGCGGCTGCCCCGGCCCCGCCACACGATGCGCTGTGGCCTTGAAGAACAGCTCGGGACGATGCGCGTTGTAGACGCGATCGTAGAAGTCGCCGCCGCCTGACGATTTCGATTCTTCGATGCGGGCGCTGCGGCTGCGGAAGTAGGTGACCCCAGCGGCCCACACTTCCTGGCGGCCGATGGGCGCCAGCGTTTCGGTGGCCAGGTCGAAATCGGCGGGCACGGGCGCCGCATGCCGTGTCATCTCGGCGAGCGCGGCGGCCAGGTCGTCGTGATTGAACAACGCGTCCCAGTCGCTCACCGGCGCCAGGTGGCGTAATCCGTCGGCCTCGATCACCGGGCCCCGCGTGGTCTTGTACAGCTTCATGGTCACGGCTTGATGGCCACCTTCACCGCGCCGTCCCGACGTCGCTCGAAGGTGTCGAGGGCGTGAGCGAAATCAGCCAGCGGGAACCGATGAGTGAGCAGCGGTGTGAGATCGACGCGTCCGTTGACGAGCAGCGAGAGGGCCTCTTCCGCGGTGTTCGGGTTGGCGCGGTCGCCGATGATCTCGATTTCGTCGAGCACGATGCGCTTCATCGGCAGGACCGGATCTTCGTGAGGGATGCCGATGACCGACACGACCCCGCCTTTGGCTGCCGCCAGGCAGCAGTCACGAATCGCCGCTGCCGTGCCGGCGCACTCGACCACCGCCGGTACGCCGAGGCCGCCGGTGAGGTCGCGCACCTGCTGCACCACGGCGCCGGACCGATAGTCGATGGGCAGCGCGCCGAGCTTCGTGGCCAGGGCCAGACGCTCGCCCGAGCCCACGGCGATGACGCGACCCGCCCCCATGGCCTGGGCACAGAGAATCGCCATCAGCCCCTGCGGTCCAGTACCCATGACCAGCAGGTCGTCACCCGGCTGCAGGCGGCTCCGCTTGACCGTGTACAGGGCGATGCTGAGCGGGTCGACGCATGCCGCCAGCTCCAGATCGAACCCCTCGGGCACGCGCACCAGACTCTTCACCGAGGCGCTGACGTACTCGGCGTAGGCGCCAGGGGTGATATGGCCGTACTGTCGATGACCACGCTCGGGGTGCCCGTAGTTCAGGCACAGGTTGTAGCGCCCGGCCAGGCAGTTGGCGCAGAAGCCGCAGCCGCAGTGTGAGATGGCACACACGCGTTGCCCCGGCGTCCAGCCCAGGGCGAGCGCACGCGGGCCACCGTCGACGATGGTGGCCGACCACTCGTGACCTGGGATGAACGGAAACGCCGGCGGCCAGAAACCCGGGAAATCGCCGTTGATGATGTGAGGATCGGTGCCGCAGATGAACGTGGTGTCGACGCGGCACAGCACCTCGTCGGGCTCGAGCGCGGCGGGGAGCGGCACGTCTTCGACCGCGAAGGTGCGCGGCGCGCGCAGGACCAGCGCCCGCATGATGGAAGGTTGCTTTGACATGAGGGCAGGGTCTCGGTGACGCGACGGCTTGCTGCAGCGACGCTTCAGACGGCGGTGGCGCGCTCGGGCGGATCGACGGCCGCCTGCAGTTCTTCCTTCCGCAGCGCGTCGCGAATCCACTCGCCCGGTTCCTCGATGTGCCGGCGCATCGCCGTCTCGGCCACGAGCGGATCGCGCGACCGCAACGCTTCGAGCACCGCCACGTGCCGTTCGCCGATCTCGCCCATCGACCGGTGCGTCATCTGGATCATCGAGTGGGTCACCAGGGTCGTGGTGGCCAGACGCATGGACTGCCACACGTGCTCGAGCATGTCGTTGCCGGCCGCCTTGATGATGGTGTGGTGAAAAGCGAAGTCGGCATCGACGTGCGCGCGGTAATCGTTCGCTTCCGCGGCCCTGCGCATCGCCACGATCAGGTCTTCCAGCTGGGCGAGGGTGTCGTCGTCGATGACGGCCGCCGCCTCGCGGGCGGCGACGCTTTCGAGGGCAGCACGGACGGGGTAACTCTTCACCAGATCCTCGGTCGAGATTTCGCGCACGTAGGTGCTGCGAAACGGCGAGCACACCACGAAGCCAAAGAGCGCGAGATCCCGGAGCGCCTCGCGGACCGGCGCCTGGCTGACACCGAATTGTTTTGCCAGCTGGGTTTCGACGATGCGGGTACCGGGGCGAGACGCCCGCTCAGGATGTCGTCGATCACCTGCTCGCGGATTTCCTCGCGCAGGACGCGTCGCCGAATCGGCGTGAATCTCTTCTTGTCATGTGCCATAGAAGCTCGGCGCTCGATTGTCGATTGCGCTCCGATGACGCTAACAGATGCGGATTCGCAGCGTCAATCAGATTTGGCATCGAACAGCGTGGGCGGCAATTCCCCTGGGTGGCGGTCCCCCGCCGTCAGTGAATCGTCCAGCCGCCGTCCACGTACAGCACATGACCAACGACCTGGCGGGCCATGTCGCTGCACAGGAACAACACCGCACCGACGATGTCCTCCGGCTGGTTCCACCGTCCGATCGGCAGCTTCTCGGCGACCCACTCCTTGTAGCCAGGACGCTCGAGAATGGCCCGCCGCGACTCGGTTTCGGTAATGCACGGCGCCACCACGTTGACGACGACGTTGTCCTTGGCCCACTCGAGCGACAGCGCCCGCGAGAGCTGATGGACGGCGGCCTTCGCGGCGCCGTAGATCGCCCGCGTCTTGAAGGCCGAGATGGCGAAATTCGATCCGATGTTGATGATGCGGCCGCCGCCTTGCGGAATCATCTCGCGTGCCGCGGCCTGACACGCGAAGAAGACGCTTTTGGTCGTGGCCGCCAAGGTGGCGTCGTAGTCGTCTTCGGTCGCGTCGAGCGCCGGGCCGGTGCAGGTCCAGCCGGCGTTGTTGACCAGGATGTCGACTCGGCCCAGGCCATCCTTGGTCCTGGCGACCATCGACCGCACCTGCTCCACCTGCGTGACATCGGTCGGCACGAGCAGAGCGCGGCGACCGAGCGCCTCGATCTCCGCGATCAGCCCGGTGATCGCCTGCCGATCATGGTTGGGGCGCGGCGCCAGCGCCACGTCGGCGCCGGCCTTGGCCAGACCGACGGCGATCGCCCGGCCGATCCCCTGTGAGGGCCCGGTCACGATCGCCACCTTGCCGCTCAGTCCGAACCCCGCGTAGTCCACAGCCATCGCCGCTATCTCCGGGTGGTCAGCACGATGCCGATGATCATGACCACGACGCCGATGAGGCTCATGGCGTTCATGGGCTGCCGGGGCGACCCCAGCCAGCCGAAGTGCGACAGGACCATGCCGCTGAATATCTGGCCAACCAGCAGGGCGAGCGTGAACGGGCCGGCGCCGACCTGCGGAATCAGCCAGGCGATGCCGAACACCAGGCTCGCTCCCATTGCACCCGCGGTGAGCATGATTGGATTGACGGATCCAACACCACTCAGCGCGCCGGCCTGCCATCCGGTGGCGCCGATGAGAAGGGCGGTGGTGGCGCCGATGACCCAGAACAGCGCGTTCCCGACCCGGGGATTGTTCAGTGCGGCGCCGACGGCGCCGTTCATCGCCAGGTGGACCGTCAGCACGACACCCAGGAACATGCTCAGCAACAACAGGGGAGTTCTCATCGGCAGCTCCTCGACACTACGAGACACACGGCGAACCTTGCGCGATTCGCCGCCGCCCGTCACCCACTACGAATGGAACCTTCAGAACGCGAACTTCAGCACGTCACTTGCCTTGCCATCCGCCGTCCACGTGCACCGACTGCCCGGTGAGATAGCTCGCCTCGTCCGACGCGAAGAAGGCGACGACCGCACCCACTTCGCGCGGCTGTCCGGCGCGCCCCAGAGAGATCTGCGACAGCACGATCGGCAGGATGTCGGGGCTCTTCATGACCCAGTCGGTCATGTCGGTCTCGATCAGGCCCGGATGCACGCAGTTCACGCGGATGCCGAGGGGCGTCATCTCGGCCGACATGTTGCGGGTCAGGGCCTCGAGGCCCAGCTTCGTCGGGGCGTAGTGCGTGCGGCCGGGCAGCACCTTGGCGGCTTGAATCGATCCGATGTTGACGATGCTGCCGGCCCGCTTCTCGGCGACGACGCGGCGGCAATAGACCTGCGAGCAGAGCCAGTTGCCGCGCAGGTTCACGTCGGTCAAGCGGGTCCACTGCTCATCGGTGAGCTCGAGGAAAGGGACGATCGTCTCGATGCCGGCGTTGTTCACGAGGATGTCGATCGGTCCGAGTTCGTTCCAGACGCGATCGACCATCGCCTCGACCTCGCCGCGGTTGGCGACGTCGGCCTTGGCGGTCATCGCGCGTCTGCCCTTGCCCTTCACCCAGGCGGCCACTTCGTCGGCGGCCTTCGCGTTCGCCGTGTAGTTGATGGCGACGTGCGCGCCTTCCTCGGCGAAAATCTCGGCGATGCCGCGACCAATCCCGCGGCTGGCGCCCGTGACGAGGGCCACTTTGTCTTTGAGTCGCAATTTATCCTCCCAGCCGGGGACCCATTGGGTCGATCAGCCAAAGTTCACATTTGGCAACGCGATCCGCGGTGGGCTTCATGCGCGAGGCGCGGCGCAACCCCGGGGCACCGACGGATCCAGTTGCACCGTCCCCTGTAGACTCGACGGCAGCCACACGTAGGCAACGTGTGGGTCGAATCGTGAAGCTCACCGTGCAACGGCCGAATCTGAGTTCATCCGAGTGCGCCCTTAGTCGCGCTCGATAATCGAGTATCCATAAATTGTTGTCAAGCAGAACTTGGCTTCGACGGCGTGCCGGACTCGTGCCAGTGCACCATCGGCAGGCCCGGCACCGGCGCGCGAAAGAACGGGATGCGATCCCCTTTCAGCGATCCGATGTACACCGTCTGCAAATCGCTGCCGCCGAACGTGACACTGGCCATCCACGGGGCCACGCCACGGCCGGTCGCGAACAGCACGTCGTGGGTCACCTGACCCTCGGCGATCGCCCGCTCGAGCGCGGCGACCTTCACCGGATCGCCTTCATCGAGCAGGATGCGAAGGTCCCCTTCCGGCGTCAGCACGAACAGCTTGTCCGAGTAGACCAGCGTGCCCCACAAGTTGCCGTAGCTGTCGAACGCGATCCCGTCGGGCCACGCGCCCGGGCCGAGATTGCTCGGTCCGAAGACCTCCCGTCCTTGCACTTCCCCGCTGTCGTCGATGCGCAGGCGAGTGATCCGTCCGCCGGTCGTCTCGACGACGTAGAGGAACTCCTCCTTGGCGTCGAAGCGGATCTCGTTGGTGAAGTGGAAGCCGTCGGCCACGATCCGCAGCGTCCCATTGTCGAGCCGCGCGAGGTAGCCGTCCGCCGAGATCGAGCCGGAGCGCGTGCATCCAGTTGGTGACCCGCGTCGACACGGTCACCCAGATGCGATCCTTGGAATCGCGCAGGACGAAGTTGACCTTCCCGACCGGTTTCCCGTTGACGCTGTCAGCGAGCACGTTCGACCGTCCGTCGCGCGACATCACCTCCAGGCGATCGGTCCCGAAGTTGGAGATCAGGATGTCGCCATTACGGGCAAACGCGAGGCCGTTGGGCAGTGTGCCTTCGAGATAGCGGCTTGCCTCCGACGACGCCTGCCGAAAGTGATCGGAGTGCGCCTGCGTGATCAGTTGCTGGCGGTCCGTCGCGCGATGCGGACCACGCCGCCTCGGGCATCGGCCGACCACAGCGTGCCGTCCGGCTCGGCAAGGATGCACTCGGGACGTTGCAGGCCTTCGCCGACGTAGCCAAGCGTCGCTCCGGTCGATGCCAAAATCCAGAATCGGATTGCGGCTCATTTCGCGGCTGCCTTCGGTCACGCGAACACCACGTAGAACGCCGTGCATCTGGATTGGACGCGACATGCGCAGACTCCGGAAGAGCGGGACGCCACGGCGCAAGGGACGATGCGCCGAAGGTCCCGCGAAGACGCCCGGCCAGAGCGTTCTGCCTGGCCGGGGTGACTGGTGAAGGGCCCTGACAGCTCGCGACGGCACGGCGCCGGCGCTGATGCCGCACTAGCGGAGCTGCCACACCCACAATACCGAGCTCGGTTCGGGGCGCATGTACTCTGCTGACGCTCTCGCCGCGCCGTTGCCGATGAGCCCCGGATTGCCGACGACCATCGCCACGTACTGCGTGCCGTCGACCATGTAGGTGATCGGGAAGGCGTTTGGGACGTCCTGGAGCCGCATCTTCCACAGCTCCGCGCCGGTGCGCACGTCGTAGGCGCGCATGTAGCGATCGGCGGCGGCCGAGAACAGCAGGCCGCCGGCCGTGGTGAGCTTGGCTGACGACTGCATCACCCGCGACTTGAGGTCCATCGTGAACTCGTGGGTGTCGAGGTCCAGGCCGACCATCCGGTCGGGCAGGTCGCCGGCCTTGGGCGTGCACACGTCGTTGATCGACAGGTAGTAGCGATTCGTGTTGGGGTCGTACGACCCGGCCAGGAAGTTCCGCGCGCCGTTGTTGCTCGGGCAGCGCCGGATGCCGTCGGGCGGCCCGGGCGCCATCAGCCTCTTGACGCCGGTTTCCTCGTTGAAGGTGAAGATGTTCTGCGCGCCGGGATCCTTGGCGAACAGGAACTGGCCGGTCGCGGCGTCGATCGCTTCGATGACGCCGGGCTTGCCAGCCGTGATCACGGCCTTGCGCTTGCCCCCGCGCCACTGGACCGGCGCGACGACGCGCTCGAAGGCGTAGTCCTGATCGAAGGTGTCGTTGGGGAGGTGCTGGTAGTGCCACACCAGCTTGCCGGTGTCGGGGTTGATGGCCAGCGTGGAGTTCGTATACAGGCTGTCGCCGTTCTTGCCGCCGCCCTTCGGGTTGTAGGTGCCGCGATCGACTGACGACCACGGGAACGGCGAGCCGACCGCGACGTAGACCAGGTTCAGCTCGGGATCGTAGCTCGGCGGCACCCACACCGACGCGCCCCAGCGCTTCTCCGGCGGCACGCCGTTCCAGGTCTCGTCGCCCGGTTCCCCCGGCTGCGCCACGGTGTTGAACCGCCACAGTTCCTTGCCGGTCGCGAGGTCGTGGCCGGTGATGAAGCAGCTCACGCCGCCCGGCGCACAGCCGCTGGCGCCCATGATGACCTTGTCTTTGACGACCAGCGGGCCGCCGTTGTAGACCCGCTTGGTCTTCTTGTAGTCGTCGGTGACGACGTCCCACACCACCTCGCCGGTCTTGATGTCGAGGGCGATGAGGTGCATGTCGGTCGTCGGCACGATCAACTTGTTGCCGCCGATCGCCAGCGAGCGCTTCGTGCGATAGAAAACATCGCGGCTATAGTCGGCCGGAATCGTCTGGCGGAACCGCCACAGCAGGTTGCCGTTCCGGGCATCGAGCGCCTGGATCAGCTCGCCGTAGTTCCACAGGAACATGATGCCGTCGTGAACCAGCGGCGTGAACTCGGTCATGCCGGTGGAGTTCATGGCCCAGGTCCACGACACGGTCAGGTCCTTCACGTTGTCGCGGTTGATCTTGTCGAGCGCGCTGTAGCCCCAGCCCTGATAGTTGCCCCGCCACATCAGCCAGTCGTTCGGCGATGGGTTGCGCAGCATCGCTTCGGTGACGGGCGTGAGCGCGTCGAGCGGCTTGCGTATCTCCTTGAATCGCGCCTGGGCGGCCGGGTCCATCAGGCTGGCGACGGGCCCTTCGCCGATGGTCAGGATTTCGCGAGGACCACCCGGACCATAGCGCCCTTCGACGACCTGGCCGAGCACCGGCGGGGCGCTGGTGGCCGGCTTCGCCGCGAGGATCTCGCTGACCGTCGCAGTCGCGGTCGCGGTCAGCTCCGCGGGCCCGGTGGCGGCGCCGTTGCGCTGCAGGAGGTAGGCCGTCACGCCGACGGCGGCCGGCGGGCTCAACGAGCCGGGATTGCCCGGCGGCATCGTCCCGGCGATCGTGCGAAGCAGTTCGTCCACGCGCGCGCGATCGCCATTCGCCCTGGAAGGCCGGCCCCGTGAGCGCCGGCCCGCCGCCGCCCTCGAGGTTCGCGCCGTGGCACTGGGCACAGGCTTCCTTGTAGACGACGCTGCCCTGCTGGGCCTGCGCCGGCGTGAAGGTTGCCGTCGGCTGCTGCGCGACGCCCGCCTGTGACGACCCGAGTACGACGCCAACGTACACGTCAGCGTGGCCATCAAGAACGCTAGATACCGCATGGTCGAAATCTCCTTCCCCTGATCATGGCCCGCCACAGCTTCATGGTCAGACCTTCCAGACAACGATGTGGGGCGCTCGAGCGCCGCTTCGGGCTCGCGTTAGGGTGCCTTCGCGTCCAGCATCACCGTGCCCATCGCCTCGTCGGTACCGGCCAGATCGGTCTGTCCCGGAGGGTACGCGTTGATGCTGAGGAAATACGCGACCACGTCGGCATACTCCTGGGACTCCAGGCTCCCCGGCTCGCCCAGCGGCATGGACTTCACCGCCTTGTAGAGCACGGCGAGCGGCTTGTCGCTCCACGTGGCGGCGAAGTCGGCTCCCTTGAAGCGACCCAGCGAATGGCAGGCCACGCAGATGGTGGTGTAGAGATTCCCGCCGCGGCTGGCCTGCGCCTTCGTGTAGACGCCCTTCGAGGCGAGCGTCGATGGAGTCTGCGCGCTTGCCGGGCGAACGCCGCTGCTGGCGGCCCACGTGGCTGCGGCCAGCAGCGCGGCCATCGCATGTCGAATCATCGTCGTCTCCCTGTCGACGCCGACGTGCATCCGGCGCGGGCTGCTCGTCGGTTGTGCGGATGGCGCGCGGCGGATGGTCCATCGGCGTCGGTCGTGCGGTTACCCTCACGGCAGCTGCCAGACCCACAACACCGACGTCGGCGACGGCCGCATGTACTCGGCCGATGCTCGCCCTGCGCCGCTTCCCACCAGCCCGGGGTTGCCGGCGATCATCGCGACGTACTGCTTGCCGTCCACCATGTAGGTAATCGGGAAAGCGTTCGGCACGTCCTGGACGCGCGTCTGCCACAGCACCTTGCCGTCACGGTCGTCGAAGGCACGAACGTAACGGTCGGCCGAGGCGGAGAACAGGAGGCCGCCCGCAGTCGTCAGCTTGGCTGACGACTGCATGACCCGGGACGGGATGTCGATCGCGAAATCGCCGGTGTTCACGTCCATCGCGATCAGGCGATCCGTCATCTCACCAGCTTTCGGCGTGCAGATGTCGTTGACCGAGATGTAGTAGCGGTTCGTCGAGGGGCTGTAGGCCCCGGCCAGGTAGTTCCTGGCGCCGTTGTTGCTCGGGCAGCGTTTCATGCCTTCGGGGGGCCCTGGCGGGAGCAGCTTCTTGACCCCCGTCTCTTCGTTGAACGTGAAGATGTTCTGCGCGCCGGGATCACGCGCGTACATGAACCGGCCAGTCTCCGCGTCCAGCACCTCGAGCACCGCCGGCTTGCCCGCGGTGATCACGGCCTTGCGCTTGCAGTCCCGCGATAGACAATCGGGCACGATGATGCGCTCGAAGGCGTAGTCCTGGTCGAACGGTATCGTTCGGGATGTGCTGGTAGTGCCACACGAGCTTGCCGGTATCCGGATTGATCGCCAGCGTCGAGTTGAAATAGAGGCCGTCGCCGTTCTTGCCGCCGCCGGTGGGGTTGTAGGTGCCGCGCTGGACGGACGACCAGGGATAGGGAGAACCGGTGCCCACAATCAGGCAGGTTCAACTCCTGATCGTAGCTCGGCGGATTCCACACCGAGGCGCCCCACCGCTTGTCGGCTGGAAGGTTGTTCCAGGTGTCGCCGCCGGGCTCGTCCGGGCTGCGCGATCGTGTTGAAGCGCCACAGCTCCTTGCCCGTCTCCAGGTCGTGCCCGGTGATGAAGCAGCCGACGGCCCGGATCGCGCCGCCGGGCGCACAGCCGCTTGCGCCCATGATCACCTTGCCGTTGATGACCAGCGGACCGCCGTTGTAGACGCGCGGTGTTGACGTGGTCGTCGGTGACGACATCCCACAGGACCTGGCCGGTCTTCACGTCGAGCGCCAGGATATGCATGTCGGTCGTCGGGAAGATGAGCTTGTTGCCGCCGATCGCGAGGGCTCTTCTTGGTCCGATAGAAGGTCTCGCGATCGAAGCCCTCGGGCAGCGTGTGCGTGTACTGCCAGAGCAAGTTGCCGTTCCTGGCGTCCAGCGCCTGAATCGTCTCGCCGAAGTTCCACAGGAACATGATGCCGTCGTGCACGAGCGGGGTGAACTAGTTCATGCCGCTCGAGTTCAACCCCCACGTCCAGGCCACCTCGAGGTCCTTCACGTTGTCGCGATTGATCTGGTTGAGCGGGCTGTGACCCCAACCGTTGTAGGTGCGCCGCCAGTTCAGCCAGTCGTTGGGCGACGGATTGCGCAGCATCGCGTCGGTGACCGGCGTGAGCTTCTCGAGAGGCGCGCGAAGCTCGGCGAGCCGCCGCTGTGCCACCTCGTCCAGCACGAATCGGCGTCCTCCTGGCCCAGCCGGCCTGGCGCCTTGTGGCGCCCCCGCAGCAGGGGCCTGCGACACGGCGGCCGGTTCGAAGGCGAGCCAGAACAACAACGCGAGGCCGGCGAAGCGGCCAGCCGACTTGAACACACTCATGGACGTTCTCCCGACCGAAGTCGGTTCGCGCAGAGGCGTCCGACGTCCGACCGCCATCCGACGCGGACCCGGATCCGTCTCACTTCGGCAACTCGTAGTAGTCATAGGTGTAGGTCCACGCGAACTCCTCGCCAGGCTTGATCGCCAAGGCGATGAACGGCTCGAGCGCGAGCGTCGTCCGAATCGACCAGAGCACGACGTTCGTCAGAGGCCGATCGCCACGAATTCGGACTCCAGCCCCGACGTCCTTGTTCTCGACCCTGAAGTCGTAGTCGGAGGCGCTGGTCCCGAATCCCTGCAGCCTCGCCGACACCTGGTCGCCCACTTGCAGCACCTTGTGGTACACGAACTGGTTGCCCCGCAACTCGGCCAACGACGGGTCCGGCGGCCGCGTCGTCGACAACGAGAACGGCGTGGTGACGACGAAAGCGGGACCGGTCGGCTGCCCATCCAGGACGATGAAGTTGTGATTGTAGGTACTCGACTCGAGAAGTCGGGTCCCCGTGTTCCGCAGCCGGTGCTCGATCACCATCTGCGGCGCGCCCGGCATCAGCCTGGTCGTCTTCGTGTAGCGATACGCATAGCCGGACCCTGCATCCGAGACGATCTGCGTCACCTCGGCCGAATCGGCCGTCGACTTCGCGCTCCACTTGCCTGCGTCGACGACGTCGTAGAAGTTCGAGAACCGGTACGATGATTCGTCGGCTGGCTTGCGGAGGAGCCCGACACCGATCTTGACGAAGGTGCCACCTGCCTTCGCCTCGTCATAGCCGAGCGGCACAGAGAATTCCTCGACCGGTCCTGAGATCAGGTTGTGGTCGCCGACCACGATGTCTGGCCCCCTGAACTCGAAGTTCCCCACGGCGGGATCGTGCTTCGAGAACCAGGGGCCATAAAAGGAGTGCCCCTTGAACTCGAGTGAGCTGAGGACTCCCCATTCGAATCGAGTCGAACGGTAGAACCCGTTTGCGGCGTCCGGGAGATGCATCGACGCCTTGAGCAGTCCGTTGGTCAACGCGACCGAGGGCCCCTCATGCCGCTCCTGCTGGCCGAGGGCGACAGGCACCGTCGCCAGGCATGCCCCACAGATGAGCGCCGCGATCTTGCCGATCGTCATGTCGCAATCTCCATCCCGAGCATCCTGAGTCCGGCGCCTGATGCGGCGAGCAGCCTGCCGCATCGGTCGAGTCGTGCGCCAGCTCGGTCGACTAGAACGTCACGCGAAGCCCGAGGCGGATGCTGCGTTCGTCGTACTCCCGGCCGGGATTGGCCGTGAACGTAATCCGACCGAAATCCTGTGCATTGACGTTCGTGCCGGGATTGGCGAAGTGAGGAGTGTTGGTGACGTTGAGCGCCTCGACGCGGAGCTGGCCGTTGACCTGCCCCTTGATCCGGAAGCTCTTGAAGAGGCTCGCATCCAGATTCGCGTACCCAGGTCCGCGATAACCGTTCGCTGTCGAGTTGCCGAAGCGCGCTTGCGTGACGGGCGCAAACGACGTCGGATCGAACCAATATGTGTTCGGTCCGATTCCTCCCAGCACCTTGAAGTCAGCGACCTGGTCGGCCCTCTGAGGATTGCCAGGTGCATTCAGCGACGCACCATTGGCGGTCATCGTCATGACTTGGCCACTGAACGCCGTGAAGTTCCCATTGAGCTGCCAGCCCCCGAGAAGAACGTTGCCGATACCCTCGTTCAGGTAGCGGCGTCCTTCGCCGAACGGCAGTTCGTACGAGGCCGAGAGGTCGAACTTGTTTGGACTCACAGTGCTCGAGTCGCCCAGGTTGAGAGAACGATATTCCGGGATGAGGATGCCCGTCGCCCACCAGTCGGTGCTCTTCGCGTAGGTGTAGGCGGCGGTGAAAGTGTACCCGTCGTGCATGCGCCGGGTCACGTGCAGCTGGAGTGCGTCGTAGTCGACTTGGCCCAGCGGGTCGAGGAAATTGATGTTCGCGTTCGTGCCGATGGCCTGGAAGAACGGCTGACTGGCCACACCGCCACCAATTTGGCCGTAGTTATGATTGGTCGAGCGCGTCATTTCACGTTGTCGATTCGCCACGTACCCGACTTGGACGCTCATGCTCTCGCCGACCTGCTGCTGCACCGTGACGTTGTATGCCGTGATGCGGCCGCGAGTGAAGCTGTCAGGAGACGAGGTTACTCCCACGCCAGCTGGAAGGGCGAGCACACCAGAGCTGATGTCTGGGGCGGTAATGAGCGGAAATCCCTGGTCCAGCGTGCCGGCCGGTTGAAACGCGTTGAGGCCGACATTGGTGACCGTCACGGATGCCGGATAGGTATAGGTGGCATTGCGATACATATGGTCGTTCTGCGGGTTCCGTGAGAATCCGGCACGGATGACCGTCGATTCAAACGGACGGTAGGCGATGCCCAAGCGAGGCGTGAACAAATCTTTCTGGATGCCCACGCCGCAGTCCTCGCTGTTGTCGGCGACACCGCACATCAGAACGCGATTTGTCGTGAGGTCAAAATTCTCGACTCCGCGGTCTGATCGCACCGGGACAGGGTAGTACTCCCACCGCACTCCAAGCGATAGTGTCAGCTTCTGCCCAAGCTGCCACTGGTCGCGCAGGTACAATCCGACTTGACGCTCGCGCATGGTGACCGGCCGATCAGGATCGCAGCCGCTGTCGGTGCTGGTGCAGTCAGGCACGATGCCTTTGTTATTTGTCGCGATCTGCCCAAGCAGAAAGTCGGCCAGCGCGTTGTACGAGTTCGCCGCGGCGCCGCCATTCAACGACGTGGCGATTCCAGTGAAGGTCATGCCGGCAAGCGGAGAGATCTCGTAGTGATTGAGATGCTGCCAGTGCAGGTCGGCTCCAAACTTCACGTTGTGCGTACCCTTCATCCAGGACGCATTGCTCACGAGTTGGAACTGCGGGTCGGTATAGTCCAGCACAGAGGAACTGAAACCATTGTTTCCAAGCGGCTGCGTTCCGCCTGACGTGCCCCCCCGCTGCGTAAATCCAATGATCTCCATCTGCGGTAGGGCCCAGTCGCGGCCCTGGCAGTTGTTCGGAATTCCGATCTGATCCGCCCAACACTGCTGCTGACCGTTCGGCTGCTGGTACGTCTTCGGCTGTGTTGCACCACCGACGACGTCGATGACAAACGTGGGGCTGAGGGTCGCCGTCGTCGACAGGGAGTAGCTGAGAATCTTTGCCGAGAGGTCAGTACCGAGGCTGAGCGGGTTGTCGTCGCCGTAGAGGCCGGCGGAGTTCATGGCATCGCGCAGGCCGCTGACCCGCGCGTTGACGTTCACCCGGCTGCTGGGCACCCAGGTGAGCTTCGTGTCGATCTTGTAAAAGAGCGAGGTAAACGGCGGCGCCGCCACGTAATTGTTGACCGTGCCGGTGGTTGGCGGCATATAGGCCATCATGCGCTGTGCCGCAGGGCTGAGACGGCTTATCGGGATGTAGTTGCACGCCGCGAACCCTGGGTCGTTGATGGATGTCATTCCAGGACAATTCGAAAAGGCGAACGGGGTGCGTCCGGTTCCGTTGGCATTACCCGTGGTCGGGTCAAAAATCGGCGTACCGGTGGTGGAAAAGTTCCCCCCTCTGAGCTCTGTCGGAGGCAGCGACAACAGAAGGGCAGACGATCCGATGAAGGGCCCGCCCACTTCTCTGGAGTCCGTGGTTTCGATGCTTGCGAAGAAGAAGAGCTTGTCGCGCTTGATCGGTCCGCCCATCGTGCCACCGAAGATGTTCTTCGTTCCCTTTGGTTTCTCGCTGGTGGTCGGGAGGAAGAAGTTCCTCGCCCGCAGCGCCGAGTTCGTGAAGTATTCGAAGGCCGAGCCGCGGATGCTGTTGGTGCCGCTCTTAACCTGCACATTCACGGCCGCGCCGCCGGCCATCCCCTGGTCGGCCTCGAAGTTGCTCGTCACGACATTCACGGTCTCGATGGCTTCGATGGCCGGACCATACGCTTGCAGGCCGGGAATCCACTGATTGGTCACCGTCATGCCGTCGAGGCGAAACGTCGTATTGGTATTGGGCTGTCCGTTCACCGACACCTGCATCGTGCGCGCCGGGTTGTTGATGCCGCCAACCTGGAAGTAACTGGGCTGCGCCACGCCCGGCGTCAGCGCCAGCACGCTTTGGTAACTTCTGCCCGTGATCGGGATGGCGGCGAGCGCTTCTGCAGTCGTCAACGACTGCAGCGCGGCGCTGTCGGCCTGCAGGATTGCCGCCCCGGCTGTCACCGTCACGGATTCTGCGAGCGTGCCGACCTCGAGCCTCGCGTCAACGCGGACGATGGCGCCGATACGCAGGGCAATGTCGCTCACGGCAAATGTCTTGAAGCCCGGCAGCGTCACGACGACGTCGTAGGTGCCGGGAAGGAGATTTGAAAATGAGTAGGTCCCATTCTCGGGCGTCGTTTGTTCCGTCGTCTGGTTCGTCTCTTTTCGCGTGGCGGTGACCGTCGCGCCAGGGATGCGGCCCCCCGAGCCGTCGACGACGTTACCTACCAAGCTGCCGTACAGCGCCTGGGCGCCGGCGTTCTCAGACATGAGGGCGATCAGCCCTGCCAAGACGAAGTGGCTGATGTGCGCCCAGTGTCTCCGGCGGCCAGCTGTGTTACGAGTCATCTTCTGCCTCCTGCGATTGCCGCATCCGCAGCGGCGCGAAACGGACTGAGTCACCTGAAGGGCCGACGCGAGTGCCGCACAAGTGAGCTGGCACCCCCGCATCAGCGGAGCCGTTACGAGGGCGTTTCACTCGATTGATAGTCAATAATCGATAATCAGTGTGAGCGGCCGGGAGTATACGTGCTTTACATGGTGTTGTCAACTTATTCTGCTGGGCGGGGGGCGGATCTGTTTTCGAACGCGAAACCCGGCTGTGCCGCGTCGCCGGACGGGCTTAGATAGCCGGAGGGGACGTCGGCCGAGTGTGGCGATCCTCTCGACCCGCGGAAGGCGAGCCGTTTCAGAAACCGTCAGACTCCGCTGGCCCGTTTAAGCGGGTCGACGGCCGGCGCGGCGGTCGCGCGCAGCTCTTGGGCCTTCAGCTCATCCTTCCGGACCGCCTCGCGAATCCACTCGCCCGGTTCCTCGATGTGCCGACGCATTGCCGCTTCGGCCACGAGAGGATCGCGCGAACGCAACGCCTCGAGCACCGCCACGTGCCGCTCGCCGATCTCGCCCATCGACCGATGCGTCATCTGAAACATCGAGTGCGTCACGAGGGTGGTCGTGGCCAGGCGCATGGACTGCCACACATGCTCGAGCATGTCGTTGCCGGCCGCCTTGATGATGGCGTGGTGGAAGGCGAAGTCGGCATCAACGTGGGCTCGATGATCGTTGGCTTCCGCGGCGCGTCGCATCGCCGCGATCAGGTCTTCCAACTGGGCGAGGGTCTCGTCGTCGATCAGCGTGGCCGCCTCCCGGGCGGCGACGCTCTCGAGCGCCGCCCGGACCGGATAGCTCTTCACCAGGTCTTCCGTCGAGATCTCGCGAACGTAGGTGCTTCGGAACGGAGAGCACACCACGAATCCGAAGAGGGCGAGGTCCCGCAGCGCCTCTCGGACCGGCGCTTGGCTGACACCGAATTGTTTCGCCAGCTGGGTTTCGACGATGCGGGTACCGGGGGCGAGACGCCCGCTCAGGATGTCGTCGATGATCTGCTCGCGGATTTCCTCGCGCAGAACGCGACGCCGAATCGGCGTGTATCTCTTCTTGTCCTCGGCCATGGCGGCTCAATACTCGATTGTCGATTACCCCACGAGCCACGCTAGCAGATGCGTCTTCTGAGCGTCAATGAAGAGAACGCCCTGACGTGACGGCGATGCCGATGCGGCCGCGCTTGCCCGGCGTGAGAAAGTTGCTATACTGCCTTCGCTCTGTCGTGCATATCGATAATCGATTTTACGAGCGTGACGCCGGTCTCGTCAGGCTGCCAATGGATGAGCGGGCGGTACAGGAGACGAATGGATTATCAACTCAAGGATCAGACAGCGTGCGTGTTTGCCGGTGCCCACGGCATCGGCGCCGCCATTGCGGATTTACTCGCGGCGGAAGGCGCACACGTCGTCGTCGCCGATCAGGACGCCGAGGGTCTCGCGCAGAACGCGAAGGGGTGGCGCGGCAGCATTGCCGCCGATCTGGCCACCGCTGAAGGCATGGCAACGGCAGTCGCGTATGTCCTTGACACTTTCGGTGGCCCGCCGGACATCCTCATCAACAATCTTGGCGTGGGTAACTCAGCGCAGTTCGAGGCCGTCACGGATGAGGCGTGGTCCGCGTCGTTTCAGGTCAATCTGATGGGCACCGTTCGGGCCAGTCGCGCGCTCATTCCGCTGATGGCGGCGCGGGGGTCTGGCGCCGTCGTCAACACCGGCTCCGACCTGTCGAAGCAGCCGGAACCCGCATTCATGGACTACGGCGCGTTCAAGGCCGGGCTGCTCTATCTGACCAAAGCCCTTGCCAAGCAGTACGCGCCGGCCGTTCGGGTGAACGCCGTCCTTCCCGGGCCGATCTGGTCGCGGATGTGGACCAGGCCCGGAGGCATCGTCGATCAGATCACCGCGCACTACGGCCTGGACCGGGAGGCGTCGGTCGAACAGTTCCTGCGGGATCGGCAGATGCCCATGGGAATCGGCCACGCCGAAGATGTCGCACACGCCGCGGTCTTCCTCGCGTCGCCACGGGCGAAGTTCATTTCGGGTGCCGGACTCGACATCGGCGGCACGATTCGCGGCCTGATCTAGGACGACACTCGTGGCTCCGTCACGCCGAACCGTCATCATCACATGTGCCGTCACTGGCGCGATTCATACGCCGACCATGACGCCGTACCTGCCAATCACGCCCCAGCAGATCGCCGACGAAGCGGTGGCAGCGGCAGCAGCGGGCGCGGCGATCATCCATCTGCACGCTCGCAGTCCGCGCGACGGCCGGCCGACGCCCGCTCCGGAGCTGTTCGCGGAGTTTCTGCCCGCTATCAAGAGCCGGTGCGATGCCGTCCTCGGCATCACCACCGGTGGCGGCCAGAACATGACGGTGCAGGACCGTCTCGCGGCTGCTGTCGCCTTTGATCCCGAAATGTGCTCCTTGAACATGGGCTCGATGAACTTCGGCCTGTTCCCGACGCTCTCACGCCACAAGACCTTCACCTACGACTGGGAGCAGCCCTACCTCGAGGGCAGCCGGGACTACATCTTCCGTAACACGTTCGCGGACATCGAACACATCCTGCAGACGTTAGGCGAAGGTACCCGCTTCGAGTTCGAGTGCTACGACGTCGGACATCTCTACAGCCTCGCCCACCTGCTCGACCGCGGGCTGGTGCGCCCACCGCTGTTCGTGCAGATGATCTTCGGCATCCTCGGCGGGATGGGAGCGGATCCCGAGAACCTGCTGCACATGCGCCGCGTCGCTCACTCGCTCTTCGGGGACGCGATCGAATGGTCGGTGCTGGCGGCAGGCCGCCACCAGATGGCGTTCGCGACGATGGCCGGCATCTGTGGAGCGAATGTGCGGGTCGGGCTGGAGGACAGCATCTACCTGGGCAAAGGTCGGCTCGCGACCAGCAACGCCGAACAGGTCACGAAGATTCGGCACATTCTCGAAGAGCTTTCATTCGAGATTGCCACTCCCGCCGAGGCTCGCGAACGCCTCGCGCTGAAGGGCTTAGGCGAGGTCGGCTTCTAGTTCTGGGTCGGGGCGGATACCCGAACTTCCACTGCACGAAACTTTGGCATAGTGTTGACGGCATCGCGATGTTCGTGCCCCTGCTGTCGTCCACGGTAGTCGTCGTGCTGTTGCTGGCCATGGCCTGGGCACCCCCGGTGGCGATGCGGGAGGCCGGCGCCGTTAGCGCAGACCAAGACGATCGCCGACGAGATCGCCGACCCGGTGGAGCGCACGCGGTTCCTTCGGGTGTGGAACACCACCGACCCGACGGCGCAGCGCGATCTCGCCGCCAGCTTCGTCGCCGAGTACCCGCGGTCGATTCTGTTGCGTGAGGCCTACGAGATCGCGGCGCGGGCCAGCCTCAAGGCGGGTGACGCCGCTGGCGCTCTGGATTGGGGAAGACGGGCGTTGCGTCTCCTTCCCGAAAACGTCTCGCTGCTGGCGATGGTGGCTGACCTTGCCGCCAAGCAGCGCCAACCGGCGCTGGCAGAACGGAGCGCTCGTGCCGCGATACGGCTGCTCGAGACGGCCGTGGCGCCGCCGCCGCTCACTCCAGACCAGTGGACGCCGATCCGTCGCGAGGTGCTCGCCACCGCGCATGCCGTCCTCGGGCGGACGGCGATCGAGCGGGGCGACCATGCCGGCGCCGAACGGTCGCTGCTGACGGCGCTTGGCCTCACCCCCGCTAACGACGAGGCTGCCTACCTGCTCGGCGTCGCGCGCCTCGCGGCGCGCGATGATGAAGCGGCCGGGCCCCCACTCGCGCAAGTGGCGCGCTCGGGCGGCGCCCTCGCGGATGCTGCCCGCAAGTTGCTGCGTGCGATCCACGCCCGCAAGACCTCGCCGCCCGCGCTCCCCTTCGACACCTACGTCGCCTCACTCCATTTCGTGCCGCCGGAACCGCCGCCGACGGCTCCCGAAGCGTCCACCTCGAATAGCTATGCCGGATCGAGCGCGTGCCGGGCGTGCCACGCGCGTGAGTACGAACGGTGGCAGGCGACTGGCATGGCAAAGATGCTCAGGTCCTATCAGCCCGAGAACGTGATCGGTGACTTTTCGAGTGGACAGACCGTGAACGGCAGCGCACGCGCGGTGCTCGATGGCGGCAGGCACTTCATCGAGATCCGTCGGGGCAAGTCGGAGGACTGGACCCGTTACCCGGTGGACTACACGATTGGATCGAAATGGCAGCAGGCGTACGCGACCCGGCTGGCCGATCAGCGCTTGCTGGTGTTCCCGATTCAGTACAGCCGGCGTGACACCACGTGGCTCAACTACTGGAAGCTCGTGGACGCACCGGATTCCGCCCGTGCCGACATCGCGCGCTTCCATGAGGTCCCTCCGGAAGCGATCTACCAGACGACGTGCGCGCCCTGCCACACGAGCCAGCTGGCGTTCGCCAAGGGCGCCTTGCAGCCGTCGGCGGCGACGTTTCACGAAGGCGGCATCAACTGCGAGATGTGCCATGGCCCCTCCGGCGCCCACGCCGAGGGGATGAAGAACGGCCGGCCGACGCTCAAATCCGCCATCGATCCGCCGGTGCGCTTCGCCGGCATCACTGCCGACCAGTCGGTGGCGATCTGCGGCCAGTGCCATGCGCAGTCGGCGGTGCACGACGCGGCCGCCAGCGGCGAAGTGAATTTCGCGGTGCGGGGCCGATGGTATCGGACCTATTCGACGCACCAGCTGTCGAGCTTTCCGCGCCATGCGCTTTATCGCGATGGCCGGTTTCGCGCAACCACTTTCATCAGCGAGGCCTTCGCGCGGTCGCAGTGCTTCCAGGTTGGGGGCGCGACGTGTGCGTCGTGCCACAATCCGCATCCGCCGGACGCGGCGACCAACCCAACGTCATTGAAGTTCGGCGAGGACGACGACCGCATGTGCCTGCAGTGCCACACCCGCTTCACGGACGCACCCGAGCAGCACACTCGCCACGCAGCCGGCACCGAAGCCAGCCGTTGTGTCAGCTGTCACATGCCGCGCATCGCCGAGGCGCTGATCTTCAAGGCCCGATCCCATCAGATCGACGAGATCCCCGATGCGGCGATGACCGCGCGCTTCGGCGCCGAAGACAGTCCGAACGCGTGCCTGAGTTGCCACGGCGACCGGGGGCTCGAGTGGTTGACCGCGGCGATGGCGGCCCGCCAGCACTGAGCCGCCGTCCACCTGAGGGCGCCACCTGCTGATAAGCTTCGCGCTGGAGGACTTGATGAGCACTGCATTCGAGCGCACGGTAGTCGCCGGCATGATGACGCTGGCGTGTTGCACGTCAACCGGCGCGGCGCAAGCGCCAGCCCCGGCCGGGCAGGCGCCGCCGGCACCAAACGCCAGCATCGTCGTCGACAACCCAACCTACGTCTCGATTCCCCTGGAGATTGCGATTGACCGCCCCGCTGCCGAGGTGTGGAAGCGCGTCGGCAAGTACTGCGACATCGCCGAGTGGCTGCAGATTTCGACCGGCTGCAAGATCCTGTCTGGCGTCGACGGTGAAATTGGCTCGGTGAGGTCGGTGGCAAACGAAGTCCTGGTGGGCAAGACGGAGTTCTCCTACACCTACACCCAAACAGTCCGGGCCGGCCGGCCCTACAACCTCTATCACGGCACGATGGAAGTACGGCCGGTGACAACCAAGACTTCGCGGCTGTACTACACGCTCATCTATGACAACTCGATGCTGCCGGATGATGCCGCGCGCGACAAGGACAAGGCGTCTCGCACGGCGACATTCACCCGCGCCATCCAGAACATCAAGACGTTGGCCGAGGGGGGCACCCTCCCACCGCGCTGAAATGCGGCCCCGTGAACGGCTACCTCTTCGCGAGGGTTCGCAGCGGGGAAAGTGCGTTGCGAGCAAGAGGACTTGTAAACCGCTGGTTACAGGTCACTAACAGATCGGAATTGGTGACGACGTCATCCGTCACCACGGCAGAGAAGTTCCGCGTCGTTCACCGTTCGAGCAACGTGCGCCAATCCATGACGGCGACCATCTGCGGCTCCGGACCGACCTTTAGAAGAAAGCGCTGACCGGACTTGGCGACTGCGTACGGTCGGTTGTCGCTGATCCTGATCTGTGTGGCGAACAACGCTTGAGGCTCGCCCTGGGACACGCCGGTCGTCGCGTCAAAGGCAACGGCCATCATCGTTCCGGCGGGCGACACGAAGAACAGCTCCTTGCCGTCTGCTCGCCAGAGGGGATGCTTTCCGCCATCACGTGACATCGTGCGCGCGGGGCCGTTGTCGGGGAACGGTCGGACGACGATTTCGTAACGGCCCGAGGCGTCGGACTGGTAGGCGACCCAGCGGCTGTCGGGCGAGAAAGCGCCATTGAATTCGTTCTGTTTCGAGCTCACAAAGGGCCTGCGCGTCCGGTCTCCGGACATGGACATTGTCCACAGATCCATGTCTCCGTTCCAGGTGAGCACGTTGAAGAGCAAGATGTCGTTGAGCGACCAGGCGGCGACCGCGAACCAGTTGGCCTCAGACACCTCAAACGTCGCAAGATGCACGTCGACGCCGCTACCATCGGCGGCGCGCAGAAACTGACTCGCGCCTCCCAGCCGGGCCGAGTTGAAGACGACGTGTTTTCCGTCTGGCGACCACGTGGGGTCGTAGTCACCGGCGTGGTCATTCGTCAGAGGCGTCGACCTTCCCGTCGCTAGTTCGATCAGCCAGATGTCGTTGTGCCGTCCGCCCCCCTGGACAGGCTTGGAAACGGCCAGCTGCTGACCGTCTGGGCTGACATCGAGACTGTCGCCAGAAAACCCTGGCTCGCCAACGAATCCCACAGGCCGCCCGCTGCGGTCCAGCCAGGTCAGCTGCGGTTCCGTTTTCGGCGCCGGCAGGTACACGAAACGGCCGTTCGTGGAGACCGAGAACCCGCGACTCCCCGGAAGGACTTGTCCCCGAAGGGACACGGGATCGCCTTCCAGCCTGAGCATTTCCTCATTGAAGGCCTGCGCCATGATGTTGCCGCCACGCGTGAAGAACACGTGTCCCGCGGCGTAGGCGACGGGTGATTCGAATGTTCCAATCACCACCGTGTCCGCGGTCGTCAGCGATCCCACCCGCAGCTCGTTGTTCCTCCCAACACCGCCGACGTACAGGAACCGCTGACCGTCCGGAAGGAACGCGGGCCGCCGATGCAGGGACCGGTCGCCCGCCGTGACCGGTCCGGTGACCGGCGTCGCCATTCCGCCTCGCTTCAGGTCGATTTGATACAGGTTGCCGTCGCTGGACGGCCCGAAGACGACGATGTCCTGGCTGCTCCAGGTCCCGGCTGGGGCCAATCCCAAATTCTCCCAGGCCTTTGGTATCGACACGAGCCATCGCGACGGCACGACCGCTGCCTCCCCGCTCGCCTTCACCGTTTTCAACTGATTGCCCGCAAAAAAACCTATCGACTGACTGTCCGGGCTCCAGAACGGACTGCGCGCGCCATCCGTGCCACGAATCGGCCGTGCCTCGACCGCCGCCAACAATCGCACCCACAGCAGCGACGACCCGGCTTTCGAATTCGCGATGAACGCGACGTGTCGGCCGTCGGGAGACACGTTGAAATCGACCTCCAGTGTCGTGAAGCTCCAGCCCTCGGGAGCAGAAATTGAAAACTCGACGTGCTCGGGCGCCGCCGGCGCCACGGTGCCACGGTTGAGCAGCATCGTTCCACCCAACGTCAGCGTCAGAGCCGCGGCAGCAATCCAGACGAGGCGCGGTCGTCGAGCGGTCACCAGACTGCGAGCCGAGGTCTTCGGGACCAATGACTCGACGGGTGTCCGGGCGAGGCCTGCCAGTGCCCGCGCCACGTCGGCGGCCGATTGAAAACGCGCGGCAGGCGCCTTTTCAAGCAGGCGCATCACGATGGCGGTGAGGTCCGGCGACACCCCGGCCGCCGGCAAGAGATCCGGTGGGTCATCGTGCAGGATGGCATGGAGCGTGTCGATGGTGTGCTCGCGCGCGAAAGCGCGCTGGCCTGTCGACATCTCGAACAGCATCGATCCCAGCGCGAAGAGATCCGTCCGGCCGTCGACGGCGTCTCCGCGGATCTGTTCCGGCGCCAGGTAGCCGGCCGTCCCGAGCAGCACACCCGTCATCGTCGAAAGGCCGTCCGCCACGGCAGGGGCGTCCGTCAGTTTCGCGATCCCGAAATCAAGAATCTTGGTAATGCCTGATCTCGTCAGAAAGATATTGTCTGGTTTCAGATCGCGGTGGACCAGGCCGGCCGCATGTGCGACAACAAGGCCGGCGGCCACGTCGGAGGCGATCCGTGTGGCCTCCTCCGCCGTCAGCGGGCCGTGTCCGAGCCGTACACGCAAAGTCTCGCCGTCGAGGAGCTCGGCGACGAGGTACGGCCGTCCATCGAGCACACCGACATCGAAGACCTTGACGATGTTCGCGTGGTCAAGGGACGCCGTGACGCGTGCCTCCTGCAGGAAGCGTTCGATGCGCTGTGTGTCATCGGTGCCGGCGTGAGCCAGAAGCTTCAGAGCGACGTCCCGCTGCAGGCGCACGTCGGTCGCGCGGTAGACGTCGCCCATGCCCCCGCGCGCAATCAGGCCGACAATTCGATACGGTCCTACGAGCGTATCGACGTCCAGCAGCGGGTCATCCTGGGTGAGATCGCGGGCCGCGAGCGCGAGCGCAGGCGTTTCGAGGAAGCCTCCCAACCCAGCGCTAGCCGATGCCAGCGCGTTCGCTTGCGCGGCTAAGTCCGGATGACCTTCGACGAATTGACGCCGCAGACTGTCGCGCTCATCGGCACCAGCGACGAGCCAGGCATTGTGCCATTCGGACAGCAGCTCCCATCGGTCGGTGCTCATCCGGCGTCTCGGGCGGTGAGCTCGTGGCAGAGCCACGCGCGCGCAGTGTTCCAATCGTTGATCACGGTGCGGACCGACACACCGAGCGCCTCGGCTGTCTCTTCGACGCTGAAGCCGCCGAAGAAGCGCAACTCCACCACCTGGCTAGGCCTGGGGTTCACCGTCGCGAGAGCCGTCAACGCATCTTCGAGCGCAAGGATGTCCACGAGCGGTCCTGGCGCCGCGACGTCCAGGCCCCCGAGCGACGCGGGGTCCACGCCGCGGCCGCGTTTGACGGCGCCTCGCGCACGCGCGGCGTCCACCAGTACCCGCCGCATCATCTTCGCCGTGGTCGCGAAGAAGTGCGCCCGGTTCTGCCAGCGGACGACGCGCCAGTCGAGGAGCCGAACGTAGGACTCCTGCACGAGGTCTGTCGGCTGCCACCCATCGGCCTGACGCTCACGCGACAGCATCCGCCTCGCCACGCCGCGAAGTTCGAGGTGCACGAGCGGGGCGAGCTGCTCCAGAGCCTCCGCGTCTCCACGGCTCCAGGCTTGCAACAAGCCGGTCAGGTCGGCGACGTCGTTGCGTCACTCCCGGCAGTCTACCCGGGGCAAGTGAGCCATCGCTTGCACTTTGTTCCTTCGAATTCCGCCTGTGTAGAAGAGCGCACCACTGAGCGGAACTGCTCTAGGCGCGTCGAAGGAGGGCATATGCGACGCATGAGCTGGGTAGCGGCCGCCGCCGTCATCGTGGCGGTGGGAATCGGTGGCGCGGGAGTCGTGGGCGCCAATGGTCAAGACAACGGGAGCGGGAACTCGAAATCGTGCAGCGAGGCCACGGTGGGCGGCGACTACGGCATTCAGATTCAAGGAACCAGGCCCGCGCCTGGAGGACTGACCGAGTCGGTCATCGGTATCGTCCATCGCACCTATGACGGTCAGGGGAACTTTACCCAGGTCTCCAACCTCAAGGGCTCGATCACCGGAACCAACCCTGATTCGCCGAGTTTCGGAACATACGAAGTGAATCCCGACTGCACGGGCATCATCCGGGCCCAGCCGCTTCCCGGTGTCGTGATCGAAGAGCGGTTGGTGATCGTCGACGACGGCCGCGAAATCCGTGCGGCGGTGATGGCACCCACGGCGGTGGTGATCACCAGTGTTCACCAACGGATCCATCGGCGCTAGGTCGAGGAAGCCTAAGCGTCTGCCTGACGGTCACCTCTTTTGTGAGACCGTCCCGGGCTTTACCTGCTGCCACGAATCATCTCGGAGAGGTCCAGACATGTCCGCGCTGCTTCATCGTCGGAAATTTGTCGCCACCGGGCTCACTTTGCTTGGGGGTGCCGCCGTCACCGTTGGTTGCGGCGGTGGCTCGAGCAGCCCCAGCAGCCCAACCCCGACGCCGACGCCAACCAGTTCCGGCAATGTGGCTGGTGAGGTGGCCAATAATCACCCGGATCCACACGTTGCCGTGATTACCGCGGCCCAGCTCGGTGCGGGCGCAGCGCTCACCCTCGACATCTCCAACTCGCGGCATTCGCACACCGTGACGCTTTCGGGCGCCGAGGTCACTCAAATCGCGGCCCAGTCGCGAGTGTCCGTGACGTCGTCCACCAATACGCATTCGGACGGGAGCGAGCCGCACAGCCACAGGGTGACGTTCAACTAAGCGCTGCCACGCGGCACACGCTCACAACCCTGTGGGCACGGCCGTCCTTCCCCTGAACGTCCAGGGTGATCCAGCGACCGCCTACATCGGATCAGCACCAGGACCCAGCTGAACACCGGCGAGTTGGTGGGCGGGGTTACGCTCTTCGCCTCCCACTCGCCCAACGGGCCGCTCGTGGCCCGCCTCCCGTTCCTTCCGCCCTTCGAATACGATCCCGATGTGGCCATCCCGCCGCCGTGGCGTTTCGACGGCGTGCCCCCGGCCACTACTACGTAGCGTTGGTCTACGGCATCGTCGACGCTCCGAACATTCCCGATGCGGACTGGACGCCACTCGTTGTCCCCGGCGCTTGTACTGGTGCTCCAGGCATGGGGCTCGTTGACCGGGACGTGGCCGGCGTCGAGCCAAACGCGGTGCGCCTGTTCCTCTCGACAATCGGCGGTTGCACGACGAGCTTTCTCTTCGAAGCCGGCGCGAGCCCGGGAGCGACCGATGTCGCGTCGCTCGCGCAGAGCAGCCAGGTCCTCAGCGCCGGCGGCGCTCCGGCGGGCAGCTACTACGTCCGCGTCCGCGGCCGGAATCAGTTCGGGACCGGGCCCTACTCGGCGGTGCTGCCGGTGTCAGTGCCCGCGTGCATCGCGAGGCCTGTGGAAGTGAGCGACCTCAGCGCGACGGTGGTGGGCAATCACGTGACGCTGACGTGGACACCGCCGGCGCCGCCGCCCGGGCGACCGACGACGTATTACGAACTGGACGTGCGCACGCCAACTGGCGGAGCGATTACACGAATCTTGCTTCCTGCCGTGTCGAGTGTCTCGGACAGCGGGGCATCCGGGTCGTACGCGATTGATCTCTACGCCGGCAACGCCTGCAGTATGGACTCCGTCGCCGCCATCCTCGTCACCGTGCCGTAGCCGGTCTGGGGCTCGTCAATCCCAAAGCGGTCAGGCGAGATCGAGAATTTGAGGATCCGGGCGCGAGGCATCGTAGTCCGGCCGGATCCGCTTGCGCATGGAGTGACTCGCGGTTCAAGATGAGACGCGCCCGGCCGCGTCAGGCCGGCGTCAGGGGACCTTAAATGAGAACCGTCATCGCTCTCGTCTTCCTCGCCGTCACGGCCAGTTCGCTGCACGCCCAGACGCTCACGCCCGCGCAACAGTACGCGCGCGATGTGTACAAGGAAATCATCGAGTACAACAGCGTCAACATCGGCGGGGGGACCACCGAGGTCGCCAACGCGGTTGCCAAACGTTTCCGCGACGCAGGCTTCGCAGATCAGGACATTTTTCTCGGCGGCATCCAGCCGAACAAGCACAACGTCGTCGTCCGCTACCGCGGCAAGGGAGGGGCGAACGGCCCCAAGCCGCTGTTGTTGCTCGCTCATCTCGATGTGGTCGAGGCGCTCAAGGCTGATTGGTCACCTGGGCTCGACCCGTTCACGTTCCTCGAGAAGGACGGCTACTTCTACGGCCGCGGCATCATCGACGACAAGGCGCAGGTCGCCATCTTCACCGCCGTCGTGGTGCAGATGAAGAAGGACGGCTACGTTCCGGACCGCGACATTGTCGTCGCCTTCACCGCCGATGAAGAGGGTGGCTGCTGCAACGGCGCCCGCTGGCTGTTCAGCAATCACCGCGAGCTGGTCGACGCGTCGCTGGTCTTGAACGAGGGCGCGATCGGTTTCATCAGGAACGGCAAGCCGGTGGCCAACACCATCGAGGCGACACAGAAGGTCACTGGTGGTTTCACCGTCACGGCGAAGAACCGCGGCGGTCATTCGTCGTTGCCGAGGCCTGACAACGCCATTTACCAGCTTGCCGCCGGCTTGATGAAACTCTCGGCGTTCAAGTTCCCGGTGGAATTCAACGACGTGTCACGCGCCTACTTCGAGCAGACGGCGAAGATCGAGACGCCGAGGACCGCGGCGGCGATGCGCGCCCTGATCAAGAACCCCGCGGACATTGACGCGGAGGCCGTGCTGGCCAGGGATCCCCTCTATAACTCGATGCTGCGCACCACCTGCGTGGCGACGATGCTCAAGGGTGGTCATGCGTCGAACGCGCTGCCGCAAACGGCGGAAGCGGGGATCAACTGCCGCATGATGCCCGACGCGCGCGTCAGCGACGTTCGCGCGATGATCGTCAAAGCGCTGGACGACCCGGAACTGGAAGTGTCGACGCCGGCAAATCGCGAACCCCGCGGCGCAGCGGCGGTCGTGCCTGAAGTGCTAAAGGCCGTCGAGCGCATCACGCAGGAGATGTGGGGAAACATTCCCGTGATTCAGATCATGCAGGGTGGCGCGACCGATGCCATTCCCTGGCGCAACGCGGGGATTCCGGCCTACGGCGTTTCGGGTCTGATGGTGGACCCGGACGACCTGCGCCTGCACGGGCGCGACGAGCGCGTGCCGGTCAAGAGCTTCTTCGACGCGCAGGAGTTCACGGCCAGGTTGACGAGACTGCTGACGAGCGGGAAGACGACGCCGTAAATCCGCGATCCTCGCACCCGTCAACTAGTTAGACCTAATCCGAAGCCCTCAATCCTGACTTCCGTCCGTCGCCTGAAGCTCAGGCCGCCATCGTCCGCATCGAGATCGTCGGGACTGCCGCCAGCGCCCGCATCGACGCCAACGGTGTCTCCGGTTTGTGCTTCACTGATTTCTTCCGTCTGCTGAAGATCGAGGGCAAGTGGATCGTGATCAGCAAGATTTTTCACCTCCATGTCGCTCCCTGAGAGCCTGTTGAACATTCGTAACGAGCGGAAGGCGACAGCCTGCCAGCGCGATGATGACCGCGCGGACCTAGGCTAGGCCGGACTCTATTCCTGCCGGAGGACGATCGCCGGGTCGACCCGCAGCGCACGCTGCACTGGGAGCCAGCAGCCCAAGGTGGCCGCCGCGCCGAGGATGCCGGTCGCGAGGATCGCGACAACCGGATCCCAGGCCGGCAAGCCGACGACCCACTTCGTCAGCAAGCCGGTTGCTACAGCCGAGAGTGCGACGCCGATGCCGACGCCCGCGGCGACTGGCCGCATCTGGCCACGGGCGATGGCGGTCACGATGTGCTGGCTGGTGGCACCGACCGCCAGCCGTATTCCGATCTCACGAGTGCGCCTCGTCACAACCTGTCCGAGCACCGTGTAGAGCCCCACGGCAGCCAAGACGACCGCAAAGGTCGAGAAGCCTCCCAGCGTCTGCGCCGCCTGTCGTTCCAACGCGTGGGCGCGAGTCAGACGTTCCTTCAGCGGCGCGAGTGACGGCAGCGGCAGCGAAGGGTCGAGGGCGAACACCGACTCCCGGAGCGTCGCGGCCGACAGACCCAAGTCGTCTCGCGATCGAACAAACGCGAACATGTTGGATTGTGATCGCGCGCTATACGGGATGTAGACAACCGGCTCGAACTGCTGTCGCGTGGTGTCGTCCTGCACGATGTTTGATGTCACACCAACCACCGTCAACCACTCGCCAGGTGCGCCTCCCGGCACGGTGGGTGCAAAGCGCACTCGGCGGCCGAGCGGTGAACCGTTCGGCCAGTGTCGCGCGGCAAAGCGCTGATTGACGAGCACCACGGCCGTGGCCGAGGTGTCTGTCCACCACACTTCCCGCCCCTCGACAATCGAAGCTCCGATCGCGCGAAAGTAGCCCGGGGCTCACAACGACGGACGTTGTGGGCACCGCTGGCTCCGATCCGGCAGCGACGGAATCGGCAATCTCGAGTGATCGGCGGGGCGCTCGCTCCGTCGGCGCCACCTCCCCGAATCCAACCGCAGCAATGCTGGGTTGGGCAGACAGCCGCTCGTCGAGCGCGCGAAAGAAGCCGAGCCTGGCCTCGCTGCTCACATAGCGCTCGGGCGGCAAGTAGAGCGACGCCGTCACGACCCTGGCCGCGTCGACGCCAGCGCTTGCGGTCGTGATGCCCACGAGCATCCGCACGAGTACGCCGGCGCTCACGAGCAACACGATGGCCAGCGCCACCTGCAGACCGACGAACCCGTCCACGATCCGCGTCGCGCGACGGCTCGCCGTCGTGGTCCTGTCGGAGGTCGCAGGACTGCCAACGCCATCTCGTCCGAGGCACTGTGCCGCAGCGGCGGCGCCAACGCCGCATGCGACGAGCGCGCCCGACGCCCACATGGAGCCGAACGACACAATGTCTGGCTGCACCGCGAGCATGGGCGGTATGACCTGAGACCCACGAATCAGGTCAACGCCGAGCCCCATCACCCACCATGCGATGGCGCCGCCCGGTACGGCGAGCATTCCAGCCTCCAGCGCGACCTGCCGGACCAGGCGTGAGGAGGTGGCCCCAAGCGCCTGCCTCACCCGGAGCTCATTGCCGCGGCCGATCGTCTGGAGAACGAACAGGTTGGCGATGTTGCCGCACACGATCAGGAACACACAGACCGCAGCTCCCCAAACCCCCACATAGATCGCACGAGACTGAGCACCCACGAACCACTCGTCGAACCCGGCCACCGTCGGCACGACCCGCTCATTGGTCGCGGGGAAGGCCATCGCCAACCGGCGCCCGGTGGTTTGCACATCGGCGCGCGCCGCTTCGACCGACGCGCCATCGCCCAGGCGACCGTAGGCATACCGGGCGTACGGCGTTTCGCGCGCCATCGCAGCGCTAGTGGGGATCAGAGGCGTCCAGATCTCCTGCTCGGCGGGAAACGAGAATCCTTCTGGCATGACGCCGATGACCGTCGCCGGCGCGCCATCGAGCCTGATCTGTCTGCCCACGACATCCGTCGCGCCCTGAAACAACGCGTCCACGTGTCGTGCCGCAGCATGAGCACCGGCGCCGCGCCCGGCTGGGCGTCCTCGGGGAGGAAATCGCGTCCGACGGCCGGTGCCACACCGAGGAGGCGGAACGCGTTTGGCGTCACCTCCGTCGTGTAGACGGTCTGCGGTCCGTCCTGACCCGCCTGCAGCGTATGAAACACTCCGCGGACCAGCGCAAGGTCGACGAGCGCGCGACTCTGCGTCCGCCACGCTTCGAAGTCGGGATAGAAGATGGCGTCCGTCGTGGTGCTGACGCGGACCAGCCGGTCGTTCCGCTGGACGTGGCGGAAGCCCTTGAACAGGGCCGCGTCAACCACCGTGAAGATCGCCGCGTTGAGGCCGATTCCGACGCCGAGCATCAGGACCACCGATGCGGCGAACATGGGGCGTCGGCGAAGGCTCCGAAACGCCCATTGGGCGTCCTGCGGCACCCCCGTCATCGCCGCAATCGTTCGCGCCAGCACCATGACTACGCTCCCTTGTGTCTGCTCGACGGTCGCCGGTCGTCATTGTATGAATCAACAGGCGAGACCTCCTGTCTTTTTGTGTCATCCACCGTCCCGGTCAAGGGCGACGGCACGGACTGGCCTGACCCTGCTTTCCTGTCTTGACTCACGTCTATATAGGTACGCTATACATAGGGTCGCGATGGCAACGATGAACCCTTCGATCAAGCGAGGCAGCGCGGAGCTGGCGGTATTGGCGGTACTTGAACAGCAGCCGCTCCACGGCTACGAGATTGCCCGCCGTATCGAACAGGAAAGCGACGGTGCCCTGCGGTTCACGCTCGCCTCGTTGTATCCCCTGCTCTACCGCATGGAGAAGCGGGGCTGGACGAAGGCCACGTGGGAGACCACGCCCGCAGGCGTCCGTCGTCGCTGCTACGGACTGACGGCAAAGGGCCTCAAGCAACTCGGCGTGACGCGCCTCGAATGGGACGCGTTCTTCCAGGCACTCAGCCGCATTGGAGGGCTCCGCCGTGCGTGATTGGTCTGCGCTCGTGCATCGCCACCTCGCGTCCGTACGCGTCGACGAACGCCGCCGCCGCGAGATCAGCGCCGAGCTGGCGGCCCACCTCGAAGACGCCTACGATGCCGCCCTTCGGAGCGGATTTACCGAGGCGGAGGCGATTGCACGCGCGATGGAACACGTGCCCGACTGGAGCTCGCTTGCGGTGGCGGTGGAAAGATCCGCCGAGGAGGAGTTGACCATGACGAGACAGGCAATTACCGTGCTGGTGCCGGGCACGACGATGATGTTGGCGGCGGCGACGGCGCACGCATTCGTCGTCTATTCGATGCCTCCCGCTCTATGGTTCGATCCTCGCTGGCAGGTGCACGCGCTCGCGGCTGGCCTGGCTTTCCTCTTCTACCTCTTGCTCGGAGCCATCGGGGCAGCATGGTCCCGCCGCGTCGGCGGGAGCCCCGGCGAGCGCCTGGCATCCGGAGTGTTTCCCTTGGTGCTTCACGTGGCGGTGGCTGGGCTGTATGCGCTTTCGCGGGCGGCGCACGGCCTGCACCTGGATATCAACCTCATCAACATGACCCTGGTGCTGCTGGTGGCGCCCGGAGCGGCCCTCCTGCTTGGCGTGCTACCCTTCGCCCGCAGCCGCGCACGCCTGGATGCGCAGTAGCCATGTTCCGCCACAGCGGGAACAGCATGGAGGCACAGCCATGATTCGCCAACCTCAAACAGGAGCAAGACGCTGACGAAACCTACCTACGTTCAAGAATACAAGGCCGTTAGCGAAGTGCTGAACAAGTACATCGATGGCTGCACGCAGGCCAACAGCAGCATCATGAAGCCGGCCTTCAGCGATCAGGCGACCATGTTCAGCGTCGGAGCTGACGGAACGCTCGCAGGCGGTGCAATCCAGAATCTGTTCGACGGCATCGACCGAGGCTTCCGTCCGTCGCCTGAAGCTCAGGGTGCCATCGTCCGCATCGAGATCGTCGGGACTGCCGCCAGCGCCCGCATCGACGCCAACGATGTCTCCGGTTTGTGCTTCACCGATTTCTTCCATCTGCTGAAGGTCGAAGGCAAATGGATCGTAATCAGCAAGATCTTTCACCTCCACGTCGCTCCCTGAGCCTTTTGAGCACTCGTGAAGAACGGACGCATCCGCGATAATTGCATGCGCTATGGCTGAAGTACCCGCGGCGCTCCTCAATCGCACGAAGCATGCTCTCGCCATCATCCTTGCGGTGGGCCTCAGCCAGGCAGTCACCCGGTCCCAGTCGTCGCTGCCGCCCACCGAGTCGAGTCTTTCCCGGACTCCCGCCCTGGTGCCTGACTGGGCCAATCGCCTCCAGGCCCGCGACCCGAAGGTCCGCGCCACCGCCGAGGCCGCCCTCGTCGAGGCAGGCCGGGGTTCGTTCCCCTTGTTGCGACGGTTGCTCGACACCGAGCAGGAAGACCTGCAGGTTGCGACGTTTCGCGTCATCCAGCGAATCGGCCCACCTGCCATTCCGCTGCTGGTGGACCTGCTCGGGCATGAGTGGATCTCCATCCGGCGGGGCGCCATCAGTGAGTTGATCGATCTGGTACCGCATACGGAAACGATCCAGCCGGCGTTGCGGCAGGCGCTGAGAGACGAGGATTCGACGGTGGCCGGCGATGCCGCACGCGCCCTGGGCGCGTTGGGCGAACGGGCCGGCCCTTCGGTCAGCGCGCTGGTCAACACCCTCTCGCACGAGGATCCTTACGTCCGCGTCTACGTGGCGGAGGCCTTGGCGTCGATCGGCCCGCGCGCGGCCAGGGCGACTGACGTCCTGGCCGCAGCCCTGGGCGATCCCGTCCCCGGCGTTCGATGGGCGGCGTGTGAGGCTCTCGCAAGCATTGGCCCGGCCGCGCAGTCGGCAGTGCCGCAGCTCGTCGAAGCGCTGCAGGATGAATTCCTCTATGTGCGCATCTTCGCGGCGGGAGCCTTGGGAAGCATCGGACCGAAGGCGCAGTCGGCCCGTGAAGCGCTGAGAGCGGCAGCAGACGATCCCGCATTGCGCGACGAGGCAGAGTGGGCGCTCAGTCGAATCGCTGGAATCACCACTGCACCGCCGGTCTCGTCGAACGACGTGCCCGCGCCGTCCGCCGCGTCCCCGCTCCAGACGACAGTCGTCCCGACCGGGAATCCTCCAGTTGACTGGGACACGAGCACCGGCCGGAACATCGTCTGGAGTGTCCCGTTGGGAGACGAGACCTACGGTCGTCCCGTGGTTGCTGGCGATACGGTCTATGTGGGCACCGACAACGGCCGGCAGATGAACCCCGCCTACCTGAAGAATGCCGGCGTACTGATGGCGTTTCGAGCGACGGATGGCCAGTTCCTGTGGCAGGACGTCGCTCCGCGAGTGGAGCGAGGCCTTCGGCAGTTCCTGTTGCCGTCGACAACCAGTACGCCGTATGTGGAGGGAAACCGGCTGTACTACGTCACCGCCGAGTGCCAACTCCGAAGTCTCGACACGCAGGGTTTCCGTGATGGCACGAACGACGGCGCCTATCAGAATGAACTCTTCGAGGACGACGCTGCCGCCGACATCGTCTGGGAGTTGGACATGTGCGGCCGGCTGGGTGTCTTTCCGCATGAGTCGACGCGTAGTGACGTGTTGCCGGTGGGTGATCTGCTGATCGTGTCTACGTCCAACGGACTGAATGAGGGCCACACGCGCGTCCCATCGCCGCGCGCCCCCAGCCTGATCGCGGTGGACAAGCGTTCCGGCCGCGTGGTGTGGCGCGCCGTCGGCGCCGGCGCGCAGGTGCTGCACGGTCAGTGGTCCAGCCCGGTGGCGGCCGACGTCAACGGGCGCATGCAGGTGCTGTTCGGCGGAGGAGATGGCTGGCTGCGGGCCTACGACGCGGCTTCCGGTCACGAGATCTGGAAATTTGACGGCAACCCGAAAGACGCTCGCTGGCTCCCGCGCCCCGGCGTCTTCTCGCGGAGTTTCATCGTGGCTTCACCGGTGTTTGCCGGCGGCCGGGTCTTCGTCGCGATGGGACAGAGCCCTGAGCACGGCAACGCACCTTCACTGGTGCACGCGATCAACCCCAGCGGCCAGGGCGACGTCACCGCGAGCCGGCTCCTCTGGACGTCTCGCCAGGTCGGGCGCGTGGTGGCCACGCCGATCGAGAAGGACGGTCTGCTGTACGTGGGGGACGTTGGCGGCATGGTCTATTGCCTGGACGCGGCAACCGGCACTCTCGTCTGGGAACACGACACCTACGGGGCCATTTGGGGAAGCTTCCTGCTGGCCGGCGACCGGCTGTACGTTGGAAACGAAGACGGCACCATGACCATCCTTCGTACCGGGCGGAAGAAGGAATTGCTGGGCGAGATCGAGATGGACGGGGCGCTCTATTCGCTTCCGTCGCTGGTCGGCGATGCGCTGTGGCTGACCACGTCGAAGCGGTTGTACCTGATCGCGACAACGCATTGACCGCGGGAGAGGGACTCGGACCGGTTGACAAGGATCGTCGAACGGCAGACGGCCATGTATTCGCCGAATGTGATCGCGGCGATGTACGGATGATTGAGGGCCAAGCCACGACTTCGGGAGCGGCTGCTCGACGTCCGTATGGACCCGGCCGCTGTAACATGCCGGGCAATATGCTGAAATCTGTGTCCGTTGCTGCGTTACTCGTCCTCCTGGCTGTCCCGCAAGCCGTCCACGCCCAAGCCAGTTCGCTGTTTATCGAGGATCTGACCTGGGAAGAAGTGGCCGCGGCACTCAAGGCCGGCAAGACCACCGCGCTCATCTATACCGGCGGTGGCGAACAGAACGGCCCCCATCTGGCCTTTGGCAAACACAACGCCGTGGCACGCTATCTCGCGGAACGGATTGCCAAGGAACTCGGCAATGCGCTGATCTATCCGGTGCTGCCGTATTCGCCCAGTGGCGACCCGTCGAAGAAGGAAGGCCAGATGGCGTTCCCCGGATCCAGCAGCCTTACCGACGAAACCTACGGCATGGTGCTCCGCGACATCGCACTGGGCGCCGCCACCGCCGGTTTTCGCGACATCATCCTGATCGGTGACCACGGCGGCGGGCAGGATGTGCTGAAGCAGACCGCTGCCACGCTCGATGCCAGGTTGAGAGCCTCCGGCGCCCGGGTGTTCTACTGCGACGATCTGTACTTCAAGTCCCGTGACGAGTTCTCCCGGTATCTACGTGAACACAACGTGACCGGGGAGGGCCATGCGGGCGTGGAGGACACCTCGGCGATTCTGTATGTGAAGCCCGAATGGGTCCGCAAGGACAAGATCGCGGGAAAGGATCCGGCCAAGGGCGTGGAGGGCGATCCGCGATCCGGCAGCGCGGAACTGGGCAAGGTGCAGCAGGATCTGAAGGTCAAGGTTGCCGTGGCCCAGATCCGGGCGCTAGTCGCCAGCCACAACGGGAGGTAGCAGTTCACCTCGCCTCGAGATTCGCCGCGCCGTCTTTAGGAATGCAGTCCACCGGGGTTGGCGGGTGGGGCAATCTCAGTCCTGCCCCTCACGCCGCCGGTCGCGATCCCCGTCGCGGGCACGGCCGTATGGTCCCCAACGCGCGTGACGTCGCACGAGGGCCCCGGAATAGGGCGGCCTCGCGGGCAACCAGCGGTCACTCGCCGACTCTGGGGGAGCACAGCCGATAGTCCTACCTCAGCGGCGCGCGCACGGCACGTCCGGGGCGCGCCGACGTCACCGCGCCGCCATCGACCACCACCTCCCCGCCGACGATCACGTACGGAATGCCCGCCGACGGGATGCTCGCGTCTTCATAAGTCGAGCGGTCGATCACGGTGGCCGGGTCGAAGATCGTCACGTCGGCGTCGGCGCCCACGGCGAGGCGCCCCTTGCGTCCCATGTCGGGCACCCGCGCTTCGAGCCGCCGCGCCGGCATGACCGTCATGCGCGCGAGCGCGTCCATGAGCGTCATGACCTTCTCGTCCCGCACGTACTTCCCGAGCGTCTTGGCGTAGCTGCCCGAGGTGCGCGGATGCCCGCGGCCGTTCTCGATGAAGCCGTCGCTGGCGATCATCGAGAGCGGGCTCACGATCGCCTTCCGCGTCTGCTCGTCCGACCGGCCATGGATGATGATCGTGCCGCCCTCCTTGCGGGCCTGCTCGAAGGTCTTCCGCGTGAGCCGCTCGCCCGTGCGCACGAGCTGATGCAACTGGAACTTCTCGTCGGGCCACGTCTTCCAGTCGTCGAAGAGCGCCGACTGGACCTCGGTCATCCCGGCGCCGTAGGGATACGCCTCGGTCGTGACGTCCTGTCCCGCGTCACGCGCTGCCTGAATCGCAGCCAGGAACTGGTCGATCTGGTCGCCGGCCACCGAGTTGACGTGGACGATGTGCAGCGCCGCCCCGGCTGCCTTGGCCGCGGCGATGGTCTCGTGCAGGCCCGTGATGTCGCCGCGCATGTGGATGTGCGCCGGGGCGCCGGCCGCGGCCGCCACCTTGAAGATGCGCTGGATCTCGGACATCGGCGCGCCGGGCGTGTAGGCGCTGCCGAGGCCCACGGCCACGGCGCCCTCGCGGAGGCCCTTCTCGACGATCGCCTCCATCTCGGCGATCTGCGCGTCGGTGGCCGTGCCGCTGCCGCCGACACCAGCGGGGAGCAAGCCCTGGCCCGGATCCTTCAACACGCGCATCCGCGCCGGGATGTGTCCGGCGGCCACGCCGTAGTTGACGATCTGGCCGGCCTTCCGCGCCTCGTACCACGCTGCCACGTCGCCCGTGCCGACCTCGAGTTCGAACGCGCTCGTGACGCCGTCGCGCACCATCATCCGGTACGACTCGTCCTGCTGCCCGTGCTCGTGCAGGTCGATGAACCCCGGAGCGACGACATGGTTCGCGGCGTCCACGACGCGCGTGCCCTGCAGCGGCGTCTCTGAGATCGCCGCGATGCGCCCGCCCGTGATGCCGACATGCCGCACGCCGTCGAGCCCCGACGCCGGATCCATCACCCGCCCGTTGGCGATGACGAGATCGTAGGTCGGCGGCGGAGGAGCGGCCGGGGCACACGCCGCGAGGGCGGCGAGGCACGTGAGCACGACAGCGGTGCGGCGCAACATGCCGCACATGTTACCGCCAGCGAGGTGTCGGTGGCGGCCTCGACTTGCTGATCGCCCGGCGCTGACCCTACTTGCCCTTGCGCGGGAACTATTCGATTCCAACTATAGTCTCATACGAATACGATGCGCCGACTGACGCGTGACCCCGCCGAGCTACTGCCGCTCAAACACTCCACTTACCAGGTGCTGCTCGCCCTCGGCGACGGCGAGGCCACACACGGCTACGCCATCATGCAGGCGGTGTCGGCCATGACGGAAGGCCGCGAGGCGATCCTTCCCGGCACGCTCTACGCCGCGCTCGCGAGGATGGTGGACGAAGGCCTGGTCACCGAATCGACGCCGAAGGACGATGCGAGCGGCGGGCCGGCGCGGCGGTATTACCAGCGCACCAGATTCGGCCGCGCGGTCGCGCGCGCGGAATCTGAACGGCTGCGGGCGCTCCTCGATGTGGCCCGCGCGCAGAACATGTTCGGAGGCCCGAAGTGACGCGTCTGTATCAGCTTGCGCGTGCGCGCTTTTCCCCGCCGCCACCGTGATCTCTATGGCGTGGAGATGATCGATGCCTTCGACCGCGAGCTCACCGCCCGCGCGGGACGGGCCCGCCTGTCCTTCGGGTGTGCGGCCTGTCTGAACGCGATCGGCACCGGACTCGTCGAGCGGCAACGCCAGCGCCGGATCCGTAAGGGCCCGGCGTTTTCCGCGCTCGATTTCACGCTGGCCTGGCGCATGCTGCTCCGCTATCCGGGCCTGAGCCTCGTCAGCGTGCTCGGTATGTCGGTCGGCATCACGATCGCCGCCGGCGCCTTCACCATCGTCTCGATGATGATGGGCACGACGCTGCCGCTGCCCGAGGGTGATCGCCTGGTCTCGCTCGTGAACTGGGACACCTCGACGAACAATCGCGAGTCGCGCCTGCTCTACGACCTCGAGGCGTGGCGCGACGCGAAGTCCATCGAGGACTTCAGCGCATCGCGCAACGTCCAGCGCAACCTGATCGTCGGCGGCCGGCCGCCCGAGGTCGTGATGGTGGCGGAGATCTCGGCGTCGGCGTTCCGCGCGGCCCGCGTCGGGGCGTATCGTGGCCGGACGCTGCTGCCGGAAGACGAGCGCGCAGGCGCGCCTGACGCGATCGTGATCGGTCATGACGAGTGGGTCCGCCGCTTCGGCGCCGATCCGGACATCGTCGGCCAATCGGTGGGGCTTGGTCCCACTGCCTACACGATCGTCGGCGTGATGCCGGAAGGGTTCGGGTTCCCGACGTACCACAGCTTCTGGATCCCGTGGCGTCTCGATGCCGCCGCCGATGCACCGCGCAGCGGTCCCAGCATCAACGTGTTTGGACGGCTCGCGCCCGGGGCCACGCTCGAGAGCGCGCAAGCGGAGCTTACCGCGATCGGCCGGCGTCTGGCGGCCGCGTCGCCGGCAACCCACGAACACCTGCGCCCGTTGGTGATGCCGTACGCCCACGCCTTCAGCGAGATGGACGATCCGCAGAACGCGCTCGCGCTCTACGCGATCGAGATCGCGATGGTTCTGCTGCTGGTCCTTATCGCGGTCAACGTCGCCATCCTCGTCTACGCGCGGACGGCGACGCGGCAAGGCGAAATCGCGGTGCGAGTGGCGCTCGGCGCCAGCCGGCGCCGGATTGTGGCGCAGCTGTTCGTCGAAGCGCTGATGTTGGCCGGCGTGTCGGCGGCGATCGGTATCGGGCTCACCGCCGTCGGGCTCCGTCAGATCGAGGGCGCGATGCTCACCCTGGTCGGCCGCTGGCCGTTCTGGTTCTCGCTGGAGCTTCACACCAGTACCGTGATCTACGTCGTCGCGCTGACACTGTGCGCGGCGGCCATCGTCGGCGTGGCGCCGGCGCTCAAGGCGACCGGCCGCCAGGTCCACACGCGGCTGCAAACGCTCTCGCCTGGCAGCGGATCGCGCATGCAGATGGGGCGGCTGTGGACGGCGCTGATCGTCGCACAGGTGGCGGTCACGGTCGCGATCCTGCCGATGGCGACGTACTTTGCGTGGAGTTCCCTCCGGCTCCAATCTGGCGGCGGCTACGCCACCGCCGAGTTTCTCAGCGCGAGCCTGTCGCTCGATCGCACGGCTGCACCGACGACCGAGGCGGGTGACAAGGCCTTCGCCGCCCGGTATGGCGACGCGCTCGCGGAAATCGAGCGCCGATTGAAAGACGACTCACGTGTGCGTGAGGTGACGTTTTCGCTGACCAGTCCCGGCCGCGAGCTTGCCGTGGTGCTCGAGGCTGAAAGCGTGCCCGTGCCCGTCGATGCCGTCAACTACGACATCGTCGAGGGCACCAAGCGCCGCACCCTGGTGCGATTCAATCGCGTCGCACCCAATTTCTTTTCCGCGTTCGACGTGCCGGTGAGCATCGGGCGCGGCCTTACCGCCGCCGATGCGTCGGCCGACGCCGCCGGCACGCCCGGGGTGCTCGTCAGCCGCGGGTTGGTCGACCAGGTCTTCAGCGGCGCCAATCCGCTCGGCCGCCGGATCAAGTACGTCGGCTGGAGCCGTGAGGCGCCGTCGGGGAATGTCGTGCTTGAACGCTGGTATGAGATCGTCGGCGTGGTGCCCGACTTTCCTGTTCCCGGACCGTTCGACGACGAATCGGAAGGCCGGGTCTACCACGCCGTCGCCGCCGGCGACCTGTATCCCGCCCGCCTCAACGTGCGCGTGCGCACCGGCGATCCGGCGGCGCTTGCCGATCCACTGCGCGACCTCAGCGCGTCGATCGATCCAGACGTGCTGTTGCTCGATGTCTCCACCGCCGACATCGCGTTCACGCAGGCCCAGGGCATGATGCGGCTGATCGGCGTGAGCCTCGCGCTGGTGATCGTGAGCGTGATCCTGCTCTCATCGGCCGGCATCTATTCGCTGATGTCGTTCACGGTGGCGCGGCGGCGGCGCGAGATCGGCATTCGCGCGGCGCTGGGCGCCAATCGCAACCGGATCCTTGTCGGCATCTTCTCACGCGTCCTGGCCCAGCTGGGTGCCGGCGCGGTCCTCGGCTTGATCGCTGCGGTCGGCATGGAGCAGATCCTGGAAGGTGACTTGGTGCGGAACTACCGCGCGATGCTGCTGCCGCTCGTCGCCTTGCTGATGATGACGCTCGGCGTGATCGCGGCGATCGGTCCGGTGCGGCAGGGCCTGCGCATCCAGCCGATCGAAGCCCTGCGCGACGAGTAATGCGGCAGATGTCTGACGTAGTGCGTGTCAACTCCTGGGTGGCGCCGCAGTGTCGAGTCACGCGCCCACCGGTCGCGGCGTTCAGTTCTTGGGGCTCGACACGTGGGTGGAGCGGGACCCGTCGTGGCGGAAACAGGTCGAATTTCGAGGGTCTTGAAGCGCGGAAGCTGGGGCGAAAACGAGGAGGCAGGTATGGTTAGGGCGAGAACAGTGTGCAAAGAAACTGGCCCATCACGGGCCGCTTGCCAGTTCCTGTGGATCACCGATGTGCACCCCACTGCGGTCGTGGCGAACATCACGCCGCTCATCACCAACGGTGCGCAGGCGCTCAAGAAGAACCTCGAGAAACGCTCGTCCGCCTTCCAACGCTAGCGGTCAGGCGCGGTCGGCGACCACGGGTTGCACGCGCATCATCGTGGTTCGGAGGCCGCGCGATAACGTCCGTCATTCAGGGATGAGCGCGCGTCAATTCGTTGAGCTCCCGCCGCGCTTCGAGCAGGACTGGCACGTCGGGATCGGCGTCCTTCCAGCCGGCGAGAAACGCCTCGTACGAGGCGCGGCTGCGCACGACGTCGCCGGCCAGGGCGAACGCGCGCCCCTGCTGCAAGCGTGAGAGCGGATAGAAGATTGAGACGACCGCCGCGCCGCGATGATCGAGCACCTTCTGGAACTCCGCGGCTGCAGCCGCTGTGTCCTTCAGCTCGAGATAGGCGAGTCCCCGTGTGTATACCGGTAGCAGATCTGCGTCCATTCCGAGCTCGTACGGTCTGGCGACCTCGAGTAGTTCGATGGCACGCGCCGGGTTGCCGCGTTGAATCGCGATGAGCGCCTCGGCTGGGGCTTTGTACTTCGCCGCCGCCAACGTGCTCGGAGGCTCGATCCTGGTCCAGTCATCGAGCAGCGCCTGGGCGCGCGTTGGCTCACCGGCGAGTGCTGCCGCCGATGCGGCAAATCGGAACCATTGCACGCTCTGTCCAGGAGCCGCACTCAACGTGGCCATCGCCTGCGCGCGATTGCCCGTCCGCCGCCTCGACAATTGACTGCCGGACGGAACGGAGTGCCATTGCTTCCTTGCCGACCCGCACGCCTGGCCGCCTCGATGTCGCGCTGAAACAGCCGCCGCGCGGCATGCAACTTTCCATCAAACGCTTCCGCACGCGCCTGGGTCTGCTGCCCAATCCTCCTCCGGGTGCGCGGCGGCCCAGGCCGCGTGACGGCTCATGCCCGCTCGATCCCCCGCGATGAACGCGAGATCGAACAAATCCCAATGTAAGGCACCTGCGTCGGGCCACCGGGCCAAGGCCGCTTCTGCCACATCCCGCGCTTCCTCGAAGCGGTTCATGTAAATCAGGTTCTCGACGAGCTCCGCGCGCGACATCGCGCTGTCGGGGTTGAGCCGCACTTCCTCGCGCGCCAATTCCACGGCCTTGGCGTATTGGCCCCTAGCAGCGTAGGTTTCCGCGAGCATGTGAAATCCATACCAGTCGCGGGGGAACGTTCGCGTCCGCAGCTCCAGGGTGTCCTTGAACTGCTCGGACAGGCCATGCGTCTGATAGTAGCGGCTGGCAATCGCCAGCTTCTCGCGTTCACCGACGCGATCCCGCCGAGCAAACGCCTCGCTGGCATAAGCCCGATGCGCCTTCGGATCACCGGAGTTGCCGCTGGTCGCCGCGAGCCGATCGTAGGCGAGCGCGAAATCCGGATCGAGTTCGATGGCCCGCCGGTAATACCGCATCGCGTCGGTCTCATTCCCTCCACCTGCCCGGTGCTGTTCGCCGGCGCTGAACGCCTTCAGTGCGTCAAGCGACGAGGTCGTGACCTGTTCGAGCGGTGCATCGAAACGCTGAATCGAGGCCAGCGACTCGCCGAGTGTGCGGCGAAGACGTGACGTCGCCTGGCCGAGCGTTCGAATCACCTCTTCGCGGCTCGCCGGCCTCGACCTGCTCCCGCGCCAGCGAGTCGCCGCTGATGCAGTCCACGGCATCGAGTCCGATCACGTAATGCGTGCCAAGCGGCGCGATCGAGCCGCTCAGCATCGCCTTCACTCCCTGGCGCTGGCACACCTCGCGTGCGACGGCGTCCCGTGCCGGCTCGTCGGGCGATCGGCCCATCAACGTGAGCGTCTCCCGCACGCGATCTCTCGACACGACATCGAGGAACGGCGACTGATCGAGGTCCACCATCAGTGCCTGGGTCAACGTACCGTCGAAGACCGGCTCGTCTGTGCGGTTCTCGAAATCGGCGAGGAGTATCGAGTCGCGACTGGTGAGCGCGGCTGGCCGTGGCGACCGGACAAGATTCAGAGCGACGGCTGCGACCACAGCCAGCGCCGCCGCCAGCGGCCAGAGGCGACGCGTCCATCGGCCTGATCGCCACACCCCGGTTATTGGCCGCGGGGCCAGGTCGCCGCGTCGCACTCTTTCCAAATCCGTCCGCAGATCGGCCGCGTGCTGGTAGCGCAGATTCCGGTCCTTCTCGAGCGCCTTGTCCAGAATGACGGCGAGCGGAGCTGGCACATTCGGATTGACGCTGGAGATTGGTGCGGGCGCACGATTCAGGATGCGCATCGACGATCACTCCTGACGTCGCGCCCGTGAACGCCGCCTTCCCGGCACACATCTCGTAGAGGACCAGACCGAACGAGAACAAATCGGTCCGTCGGTCGAGTGGCCTCGCCTTTGATCTGTTCCGGCGACATGTAGGCCACCGTGCCCACGGCCGCGTTGGGACCGGTCAGCGGCGTCGAGCTCGGTGATGGTTGGCACTCCGGCGTCGGCGGCGCCATCGCCTTCGCTGGACGCACCCGTTCGTGCCAGCCCGAAGTCGAGCACCTTGGCATGCCCGCGAGTGGTGACGAAGATGTTCGACGGCTTGATGTCACGATGGATGATGCCTCGCACGTGTGCCGCGTCAATCGCATCGACGATTTCGATGGCCAGGTCCAAGACGCGAGAGATTTCGAGCGGCTTACCGGCAATCGCGTTCCTGAGCGTCTGCCCCTCGAGCAGCTCCATCACGATGAACGGCTGGCCGCAGGCCTCGGGATCCTGGCCGACCTCGTGGATGGTGCAGATATTGGGGTGATTCAGCGCCGAGGCGGCGCGCGCCTCGCGGCGCAGCCGCTCGATCGCGGTCGGATGATCACGCGTCTCCGGCGGCAGCACCTTGATCGCCACCTGCCGTCCGAGCGTGACGTCCTCGGCGCGGAAGACGAGCCCCATGCCGCCGCTGCCGAGTTGATCGATGATCCGGTAGTGCGCGAGGGTGCGGCCGATCATCAGGGACTAGCGCCTCCTCGCTGGGTTGGTCGATCAACCGACGGAGAGGGTGCTATCTTAACCCATCAGTTCACCTGAAGTGACCACCGCGCCAACCCGAGAAAACCGGCCAACGGGGGCGGAAACGAGCGCAATTGAAACGGTACCGCGGTCACGGTTGGGGGGCCGTCTTGGTTGAGCCCTTGGCGCTGACAGTCCGGTAGCTGAGCACGAAGCCGCCAATTCGGATCTCGTCGCCGTCGGCCAGTGGCACCGGCGCTGTCACCGCCTGCCCGCGGACGATCGTCCCATTCTTGCTGCTGAGGTCCTCGAGCGTCGCCGACGCACCGCTGATCACGATTCGCGCGTGATGGCGCGACACGGCTGGCGACCGCAACTCCACCTTCGCGTCGGCATCCCGTCCGAGAATGTGCTCGCCGTCGGCGAGCGCTATCTCCCGCCCCTCGCACACGACCCAATTCGAGATCGCGCCGACGCCCAACGCTGACGGTGTCGCATCGGCAGCGAACGAGTAGCCGTAGCCGTGCAGCGTCCGGATGAACCGCGCCTGCCGCCCGCGTTCGCCGAGTGCCTCGCGGACCTCGGCCACGAGGCTCGAAAGCGTTGCTTCGGATACGAACGTGTCCGGCCATAGCCGTTCATGCAGTTCACGTTTGGCGATGGCCCGCGGTCGAGCCTCGCTCAGGATCCGCAGCAGCTCGAATCCTTTTGGCGAGAGATGAACCGGCTTCCGCGTCGGTGCCGCGGTGCAGCTGTCGGCTCTCGACGTCGAGCGTGAACCCACCGAACGAAAGCTGGCCGGCCAGTCCCACAAAAACCCCCAGAAGTTCCCGAATCGCGCCAAGGACTTGCCCCCTGGCGACCCTCCAGATTGGGCGCAGGAGGTCGGCGCGGCAGTCCGCCCCGCCATGCGCCCATGCTTTACACCCATCGTTCTCGTGCCGGCAAGCAGATTGGCTGGCTTCGGCTCGCCGTCCTTACCGCCGCGCTGACAGCCGCCGACAGTACGAGTGCTGCCGCGGGCGACGGCATGCCGCCCGCCGTTCGTTCGAGCGATCGTGTGCTGAACGAGCTGATAGCCGACGGCTACCGTCGTTCGCAGTCATTTCGCCGGCTCGTGGACGGCATTGCCGGGACGAATACGCTGGTCTACGTGGAGGCGGGAGTCTGCACGTTCGGACATCTGAAGGCGTGTCTGCTGCCGTTCATCGCGACGGCCGGCCAGGTTCGCTACCTGCGGATCGGACTGACTCGACCGCTGAACCTCGGCAACCGAAATCGGCTCATCGCGCTGATCGGCCACGAGCTGCATCACGCCCTCGAGGTCGCCGCGCAGCCCGACGTGATCGACCTCGCGAGCATGATCGAGTTGTATCGGCGGATTGGCTTCCCTCTAAAGGGCCAGCCCGGCTACGAGACGTCTGCGGCACGCGCCGCCGGCGACTCGGTTCTCGACGAACTGATGAAGAAGGTGGCCACAACTCGACTGGCAAGCCGTTGACCGCCGGCTGTCGCCGCCGTGTTCCGGGCGCGTGATCTGCGCGCCCGGCGCAAGCCGTGGCTCGATGAGCCCGGTCGATCAGTATATGAAAGTCGGGGGCTGTGCCGGGGAGCAGAGAAGCGTTGGTGTAGGGCAGCAACGGGTCCGTCTGGCTACTCAACATGGACATCCAGCCTGCAACGACCCTGCCCCGAGGATTCTCAGACGGGCCTTCTGACCCGCACCTTCGTAGGCGTCGCTGTCACCATGCAACCCGACCAGGTATCGACCGCTTCGGTCCGAAACAGGCTGCTGACCCTGTCCTGCAAGGCGATGCGGCCAGGCTGCGGTAGCCGAACCAGTAGCAGACCGTGGTGGGTTCCTGGCGCGTATTTACGGGCGTCCGAGAAGTCGAGGTCCTGGGTCACCAGGAATCGGCCGTCCGCTTGTGCCGCGCGCCACACGACGTCGTCGTCTTCACCGCCGATGCCCTCGGCCGGCACGGTATCGACCTCATGTCCGAGGGCTGTAAGGAGTGGCACCAGTCCAGCGGGCAGGTTCTCGTCAAGTTTGATCTTCACCGCACGTGGGCCGCCGCGACTGGCAGATCCTCCTGCGCTGAGGCTGCGGCAAACGCGATAGCAGCGCGGACGTCTGCCTCGGTCAGCGTCGGGAAATCCCTGAGAATCTCGGCGGTCGTGGCACCCTCGGCGAGGCTCGCCAGCACGGTCCGGAGCGTGACCCTCGTGCCCTTGATGACGGCCTCTCCGCCGGCGACATTCGGACGTCGTTCGATTCGCTCCTCGTAGTTCATCACGTGTGCCTCAGGGCCATTCTACGCCCGCGCCCGACGTCGAATCGGTCACGGTTTGTTAGGGTCGGGTCTGTAGCGGCGGGGTGCACCGCACACCCACGTGGCCATTGACAGCTCCACGTGGGCTAAACCCGCCTAGTTTCTGGTGTCTGTGAGGCGAAGGTCGCAGCGAAATCGGCGGCGTTGCAGCCGGCAGCCACCAGATCCATATAAGCCATTGAAAACAAAGGAGCAGATTTGGCGGAGAGGGTGGGATTCGTTCCGGACGAAGCCGCAATCCTCAAGGGTTTAGGCCGGATCGGAACCGCCAGAAACCGCCAGATCCTCTAGAAACCTGAGTATCAGGTACAAACCAGGGACAGTGCAATCAGGATGCTTCTCTTGATCTAAACGCAGGCGCGTGCCCAGACCACCTAGCGCGGCTCGGTCTGGCACCTCGCACTTTCGTGCGCGGCGCTGTCACTGGACATCCGCACGGTGTGCCGGAACAGGTTCCTCGGGCTTGGCGCGCTAGGCAAGCTACGACGCGCTCCCGGAGGCGTCCGCTCGAACTGCGCCAGGGCGCCGAGAAGCGGGCGTCGTCGCGTCGATCCCTCGCCGAGCGAGATGAAGGCGACACCCAGCGCCGTCCACTCGTTCACCACCGCTAGAAGATGTGCAGGTCGCGGCCGAGGCGATCCAGTCGCCAGCACACCACGGCATCGACTGGCGGCGCCGTGCGGCCAGCATGAATGCGTCGAGCGCCGGGCGCTGCGTCTTCGCACCCCTCACACCTTCATCGATGAATTCGATGCCTCCCGCCCAGCCTCGGGCGGCGACGTAGCGCCGAAGCCCCAGAAATTGGTTCTCGACATGCTGATTGTGGTGCTGATGCGCTCATCGCGCACCCCGCGAACGCCGACGCGCAAACGCTCACGTCCTGACGGATCGCGGTATCCCGCCCGGCTACTCCTCGAAAGTGGCGTCGAGCTTCGGCACCTTCGACGGCCGCAACGACACGCCGACTTCACGGGTGTGCCGCCCGGTGCAATACCTGTCACCCGAGGGCGTGGAGTATCGCTCGCTTCCCGACACGGACGCCGTCAACAGCGCGCGCTGCGCTCGACGCCGATTCGATGAGCATCGTCCAAGCTCACCCATCTCGGCATCCGTCCCCGGCCGGCGTCAGCATCTGGACTCCCGGCGGCAGCTGACGGTAACAGCTCCTGCGTTGACTCTGACGCCGCTGGTCAGCGCTGCACGTGCAGCGCGTCGCTCGTCGCGAGCAGATGGGTCGATGCAAACGTCGCCAATTCCGGGAACCTGCCCTGGCGAACGATCGAGACGCATTCGTCGGCGTCCTGCGGAACAGGCCAGGCGCCGTACCAGGTGCGTATCGTAAATCCCTTCGGCTTCCTGGGCACCGCCTCGGCGGTGGTGATGTGCACGGGATGCAGCCACGGACAACCGGTCTCGGAACCACGATCGGACGAGTGACCGACGACTTGATCGCGTCGAACCGTCGCCTTCAGATCCGGTGCCAGCGGAACCACCGTCACCGCGCCGATCGCCACGACCAGTGCATTCCCGCGAACCACGGACAGGGCGAGCCCACCACGTGACGAACGCGTGAGGTTGATGATGTCTCCCGGGCGTAGCGCTCTGACGAGGCCTTGATCCAGGTGAAACCAGACGGCCCGGGCGGTGGCGTCCGTCCGATCCGAAGCCGTCAGAACGACACGAGCCCCGAGCACCGCCGGCCTGACGAGGTCGCACAACGGCGACAGCGGTCCGCCGCCCTTCATGGCACCCACGGGCTCGATGCGCACGTGTGGCGACCTTCCCACCAATTGGCGCCGGCTCGTTGACGGCCCATCGCCCTCCCGTGGGTGCGCGCGCCAGCTCTGTTCGTCGTCAGGGGCGGGAACCACCGCGACGTAATCGAAGCATTCCTCGGCCGGAAGCCCGGGACCGGAACTCGTCACTGGCCGGTGTTGGACCTGCACCCACGTCGGATGTTCTCGAAAGGTCGCGAACCCGTCAGCGTCCTTGACGTTGGCGTCCTCGAACTGGTGCACCTGACCGGTAGCGGCGTGCAGCAGGATTAGTCCGGTGCCAAGGTTAAGCGAGACCGCTCGCGTATCCTCGTCGGTCGGGTTCGGGTATTCGGACACAAAGCCGGCAAACCAGTGCAGGCGAATGCGGGCGGTTCGAGCGTGAAGGGCATCGATCAACTTCGGGCTGACCTGCTGTCCGGCGTCTGCGCTCTTCGAATCAAGGAGCGAGTTGCACGCCAGACACAGCAGCATCCCTTCCGAAGCGTGCTGACGCCTGACCATCCAAAGGGCGTAGCATCCAGGACACACGAAAGGAACGTCAGCCCCTTGGCCTGGAAGCGAATTCGGCCGGGCTGCCATGGCACCCGCGGGCTCCCAGTCGAACGGAATGGTCGCGCGCGCCCCACGCTCGGGAACGGAGTCGCCGCCCAGAATTCGCCGAATGAATTCACGAATCTTCATGACATCCCTTCGATCGACGACAACATCACCGCGCCGCCATGACACTTGTATACCAGCGTGACAACCGGGGCGTCAGATCAGACCGCGAGTTCCCGGCACTCCCGAGCACGGGGGCATGCTCAGCCGACAAGATGCCGGGGAGTCCTCATGAACAGGCGAACGTCGCTAACCCGGGCAGTTGTCGAGACGAACGCGAACTCGGCCGGGCTGGCGGACGTCGTGCGACGTTCGACGTGCTCCATCATCAGGTTCGCCAGCGGCGCGCCGTCCACCAGCCCGACGCGCTCGACCGAGCGCGCAAAGTCGAGCGCCTGCTGAGAGAACGTAGATGTGGTGATAAAGACCCCTTTGTTCGCGCGCTGGCCGGCGAGCGCACCGTAGAACGCCTGACCTCAGGCCGTCCGACCGTCCCCTGCCAGCGCATGGCCTGCACGTAGACCTTCTCTAGGCTCAGCGGTCGAGGGAGATCACGCCGTCAATACCGCCGTCACCGACGCCGCCGAACCCCGGGCCGTCAACGGCTTCGCGCAGCGGGCCACGAGGTAGCAACAAGGCCTAACGATGCTAGTCCCGTGGGCGATCCAAGAGGCGGCACCAGCGCCGTTCAGCGCTAAGGCGATAGCCACTTCGGGACGTGCTTGCGTGTCTTCGTGGCCTTCTTCGACGTGTTGAGGTTGGCGGTGATCTTCCCCGAGAGCGTGGCGGCTTCTTGCGCCACGCTTAAGAATTCTGCAATCGTTAGCGCGCCTCCGTTTTCAACGGGATTGCGTCGATCGCACATCACATCCTCTCGTCGCAACGGTGAGCGACGCTCCGACGAGTTCGGTATGACCCTACTTGAGGAACGCGCGCCAACCCGATCACGAGACGGATGTCGCTCGGCCTCGGCGCCGGCGTCCGGTCGATGAAGTACCACGTATTGCCCGTCTCGCGACACGTCGTACTGCGTGCCCCAGTGTCCCGATCCGATGAGCGGCACGCTCACCGCCTTCGCAACACCGAGTGTCAAGTCCCCAGTCTGATTGCGTGACACCGACCGGCCACGAAGACGGCCTTCAAGATCGACGTAGAGAAGCTCTTGTCCATCGCGGCGCCAGACCGGTTGGCTGCCGCCGTCGCCGGACACCACGACACGCTTCGGCTGACCCGACATCGCGCGGACGGAGACGACCGGTCGGCCAGCCCGAAACGTAGGCGAGCCATTGCCCGTTCGGCGATATCCGTGCGTCGTACTCGGGAAACGGCCCGGAAAGAACCGGCTTGGACGACGCGCCAGACTCGAGCGAAACGCTCCACACATCCCCTCCACCACCAATCATGGTCAGGCGTGTGTTGACGATGAGAGAGCGCCCGTCGGGTGACCAGTCGGTCGGCTCGCAATATGCGGCCGGACACGGCAGTTCCTGTGCGACGCCAGTGCCATCGGCCGCCGCAATGCTCAACCGCCGCTCCTTCAAGGTGCCGGATCCATACGCTAACCGCCGCCCATCCAGACCACGCGCGCCTCTGAGGTTGATGTCTCGTGGTGAACGTGCACGAGGCTGCCCCTGATCGACCCGGATTCAGGATGCCCCGTAGAAGTCGCTATCCAGACGTATCTCGTACGCCATCGCTCCGGCCAGCCGCCGCCAAGTCGAGTGTCGGCCGTTCGGAGAGAATCGAGCGCGGTGCCGCGTGGGTGAGGTCCGCAAAGGCTTCGGCGACTGTTCCCCGCCCGCCGACTAAACGGCGAACGGTTTTCGCCTAACCCGCTGCTGACCGATTGCGACGCGACAGTCTCGCCCGCGCTCGATCTGCTCGAGGGCCCACAGCAGGTCGGCGGCTGACTGAAATCTCGCATCCGGCGCCTTGGCGAGCAGGCGTCTCACGATGGAGGTCAGCGCGGTGCCCCGGGGCAGGAGGTCAGGCGGATCGTCGTGGACGATCGCATGGAGCGTATCGATCGTGTGTTCGCGCACGAAGGCCCGCTGTCCCGTCATCAACTCGAAGAGAATCGAGCCGAGTGCGAACAGATCCGTCCGTGCATCGACGGGATCACCTTTGACCTGCTCGGGCGCCAGATAACCGGCGGTGCCAAGCACAACCCCGGTGAGCGTCGCGAGACCGCGTGGCATTGCAGGATCCTGCGCGAGCTTCGCGATGCCGAAGTCCAGAATTTTCACAGTGCCAGACTTGGTCAGGAAGATGTTCTCGGGCTTGAGATCGCGGTGCACCAAGCCGATGGCGTGGGCGGCCACCAGGCCGCTCGTCAAGGCGGCGGCGATGCTGCGGGCGTCGGCCGGAGCGAGTGGGCCCCTACGGATCGGCGCTCGCAAGGTCTCGCCGTCGAGAAGTTCCGACACCAGGTACGGCCGGCCGTTCGACATCCCCACGTCGAACACTCTGACGATGTTGGGGTGGTCGAGCGATGCGGTGATCCGCGCTTCCTGCTGGAACCGCTCGACTGAGTGCCCATCGCCACGTGCCACGCTGGTCAGCGTCTTGAGCGCGACGTCTCGACCGAGGCGCTGATCGGTCGCCCGGTAGACGTCTCCCATTCCGCCACGAGCCAACAGGGTCACTATCCGGTACGGGCCGACCAAAGTGTCCTCAGGGAGCGGAGGCTCGTCTTGCACCAAATCCCTGACGGCGAGGACCAGGGCCGGCGTTTCCAAAAACCCATCGACCGCTCCACTGGAGGCGGCGAGCTCGTCGGCCAACTGAAGAAGGTCCGGGTGCTCGGTGGCGAAGGAGGCTCGCATCCCGACGCGCTGATCATTGGGTGCGGCCAACCATGTGTTGTGCCACTCCGAGAGGACGCGCCATCGCTCGGTGCTCATAGTCGACCTCGCTTCGCGAGCGTGTGATGCAGCCAGGAGCGGGCCGTATTCCAGTCGTTGATAACGGTACGGGACCGACGCACCGAGCGTTTCGGCGGTTTCCTCCACGGAGAATCCACCAAAGAATCGCAGCTCGACGACCTCACTCGGCCGCGGATCCAGCCTCGCCAGTTCAGCCAGGGCGTCGTTCAGGGCGACGATGTCCACGCCGGGTGCAGGTGTCGCCACCTCCGCGGCCTCGAGTGACAAGCCCTCCACCCTTTGGCCGCGCTTGGCCGCCTGTCGTGCGCGTGCGGCATCGACTAGGACGCGCCGCATCATTCGGGCGGTCGTCGCGAAGAAGTGCGCGCAGGCAAACATAGGACTCCTGCACGCAGATCCGACGGTTGCCATCCGACGGCCTGCCGCTCGCGCGAGAGCAGCCGGCGGGCCATCTCGCGAAGCTCGCGGTGGACGAGCGGAGCGAGCTGATCCAAAGCCTCCGCGTCACCGCCGCTCCACGCCTGCAGCAATCCGGTCACATCGGCGATCACTACCCGGGAGTCTACCCCCGTCGCCGCCGGCTGACGACACCTTCTTGAGTCCTTCGCGCAGGTTCGACGTCGAGTTGCACCTAGGGCCGCCGGATTCCGCCTGTAGAAGTAAGCCTCAACGGAGCCAGTCATTCCCAGGCCGGCCCGATGGTTGTGCCGTGCCTGCCCGCCGTGCCACGCGACGGAACAGCTCGGGGGCGCTCAGGCTCGACTGACGCCGCTCCGTCGAGCAAGAGCCACGCCGCAGCGCGTGTTCCGCACCGGCGCGTGTTCGCCTGTAAGGAACCGCCGTCAGATTCGCGTTGTCCATCCAAGTCGGGCGAAAGCGCCTGACGCTGGAGGTGTGTTTGGCGGAGAGGGTGGGACGATGCGTCCAGTTGTTGAAAACAAAGAACTTAACGGAATTCACCTTCCTCACAATCCGCTGAATACGCTCAAAAACCCGGGTAGACGCACGTATTGCGCACCCGGCGCCATATACTTTTCGTATATGGCATAATGGTCTGGAGGTTTAGACCGATGCCACGCACCGCCAAGGTCTTCATGACCAATCGCAGCCAGGCCGTTCGCTTGCCGAAGGAGTTCCAGTTCACGACCGATGAGGTACTGATTCGCAAGGTTGGCGACGATGTCATCCTGTCACCTCGGCCGCGAGACTGGAAGGCGTACCTGGCGTCGGCTCCGGTGGCATCGGACGGCTTCATGGCCGATGCCGAAGATCTGCCCGTCCAGGAACGGGAGCTGTGATGCCGCGCTTCATGCTGGACACGGACACGTGCTCCTACATCATGAAGCGCTCGCACCCGCTCGTGCTGAAGCGGCTGCAGTCGGTATCAGTCGACGACGTCTGCATGTCCGTCGTCACCAAGGCCGAGCTGTTGTACGGCGTCGAAGTGTCCCCGCGGAGGGCACAAGACGCGGCGGCGCTGGCCGCATTTCTCCCCTACGTCGACGCAGTGGCGTTCGATGAGGACGCCGCGCTCCACTACGCCGCGATCCGTGCCGACCTCAAGCGGAGGGGCGTGATGATTGGCGCCAACGACCTGTTCATCGCCGCGCACGCCAGGGCCCTCGGCCTCAGGCTGGTGACGAACAACACCGCTGAGTTCGAACGCGTCACGAACCTGCAGATCGAGAACTGGACGCAACCTCTTCGGCGAAAACGCTGAGCCTTTCGTCCTCAAGCGAGTCCAAGGCGGAGTCCGGCGGACGATGGCGCGTGCGGCCGGCAAGACTCCCGTCGAGGGCGCAGCGGTCGTCCCGCTGGAGAATGGTCCCGGCATGCGAGGTGCGGGGTGGGATATAGCGATGGCAGCATCGCCGTGGGCCTTGCGGGCGAGCTGCTGCGAATCTCCCCGACCGGCGCGTCGAAGTCCCTCACGAAGAGGGACGAAGGCGAACTGTTCCCGCTGTACCCGCAGATTCTTCCCGGCGGCAGGGCCATCCTGTTCTCGGCGGACAAATCCAGGGGACGCCCATGTTGATCCACGCGTGGGCCATCTCGTCGACGGCGCGATCGTCCCAGCCCACCTGGTTCGGTCGGGGTTGGTCCCTTTCGCGAAGGTGTTGTCAGCCATTCGCGGACCGAAGGCAACCGAGCCGCTCATTGGGCGGGAAGCATCGACCGCCAGTTGAGCTTCGCCGTTAAGGGTTTCAGTTGAACGACCGGGAGGGTGATCAGGAAACGGTCACCGCGCCGGGTGACGAGATAGTCCGGATTCCCGGCCAACGCCGAGCCGTACTCCTCGAAGGCGGCACGAAACAGCAACTGGGGTGTGCCGATCTCCGCGGTGTCCCCAAGCCGGACGCTCACCGAGATCATCCGATGCTGCGGGGCTCGAAAGAAGAGTTCCCGGCCATCAGCCCGCCAGCGCGGGCTGAAGCCGCCCTCTGTGGATACTCTGATTCTGCCGCCGCCGCCAAAGTGTTCGATGTACACCTCAGGTCGTGTGGCCTCGATCATCGAGTACGCCACCCAGCGACCATCCGGGGACACCCGAGCACCCTCGGCGTCGTGGGGCAGTGCGGTGATCTCCTTTGGATCGCCGCTGATCGAGAACCCGCGGACGTCTCCGTCGAGTCGTCGCAGCAGGAATCGGCTGTCGGCCGTCCATTCGAGATATTGCCCCCATCCGGACGCTGGGGCGATGGGCCTTGGTTCGCTGGATCCAGGCGTCACGACGTACGGCGTCTGGTTGCCACCCTCGGCCGACAGAAATGCCAAGGTCCGCCCGTCAGGTGACCAGGCGGGGCTCTCAACTGAGTAGCCAGGCCTCAGGAACGGCTCTGAAATCGACCGCGTGAGATCGGTGGTCCACAGCTCGATGTTGTTCGTGTCGCCGTTGAACCGCCCGTATATGAGCGTGCGCTCGTCAGCTGACAGCGACGGCCCCAATCGGTACGCAGTGTCCGGCCCGATTTCGCTCAGTTCCCGCCCCACGCGGTCGACCCAGATCAGTCGTGTAGGCTGATAAGCCGCCCCGCTTCTGTAGACCAGCAGTCGATCGGACACCGAAAAACTGGCTCCCCGGCCGACGATCCCGACGCGTACCCGATCGCCCAGCGGGAAGACCTGGCCGGTGAGCACCAGCGTGCGTTCGTCGAAGCGCTGCCCGACGAGGGTGGAACCGCGGACAAAGAGCAGCAAACCGCAACCGTCCCCTTCAGAGACGTAGGCAGGCCGAGAGTAGTCGAGCAACAGTCGCCGGGGCACCGTCGAGTCGATCGCACCAAGATGGATCCCGCGCACGTCCGGAGTCCGACCAAGCATGAGGAACATGAAGTGCTGTCCGTCCGGCAGCCAATTACCGAACGAGTGCCTCAGCTCCCCGCGCGCCGAATCCAGGTGGGTGATCTGAACGGGCAGCGCACCGGGCGTTGCCATCCGAACCAGCCCTACAGGAGTGGTCAACAGCCATCCACCGGAAGGGTGCCAGGAACCCCCATCGCAGGGCGGGGCCTTGACGATTTCCGCAGCGCGGCTGGCGATGCCGATGACGCGAACCCCCGCCGGATCGCAGAACGCCACCGCTGTCGAATCGGGAGCCCAGAACGGTGAGGCTGCGCTCGAGCCGGTGTTCGCGAGTAGTGTGGCCGAGCCGGATTGAACGTCGTGCAGCCAGACCCCTCGGCCGTCGTCAGACTTCGCCACCGCCGCGACGTAGCGGCCGTCCGGCGAAACGGCGGGAGACGGATCCGCAGGGAAGACATCCCACATCGTTCCGGGAGCCGGCGGAATCACGAAGCTAATCTGTGAGAGTTCGACTCGCGGCGTCTGGCCCGGCCTGAGCGCAAAGCCGCTCGCCCATGCCGCCCCAATTGCGGCAACGACGATGGCGGCGAGCCCCAGGTACGTCCGCATTCTCCATCCGGCGCGGGCGCCCGGCTGTGGATTGACTGCATCGTCCTCGGCGCTGACGAGCGCCTCCGGGTCGGGCACAGGAGCCACCCGCTCCCGAAACACCGGCCGATAGCCTCCCTTGGGCAACTCGATCACGGCCGGGTCGTCGCGACCCTCGGACTCGTAGTACTTGGCCAATCGAGCCCGGAGGCGGAGCGCCTCCGTGCGGACGATGCCATCGACCTTGGGATCGTAGTCGGGCCTCCGTCCGAACACCTCGACGGCAAGCACCGACTCCTTGAGATCTCGATGCTGGCCGCTCAGTTCCCGCTCGACCAGAAACGTCAGGAACTGTGACTGGCGCTCGTTGCGGGTGAACCCTTCCGAGCCCAGCACCCGCGCCAACGCCTCGAACACGGCATGGGATTCCATCGACTCAGCCCGTCATGACACCGCGAGGATAGCCGCATGGTTCGGCGCGATGCAACTGTGCCGCACCGGGCAGACCCGCACGTGTGCGCTCGTGGAACCGCCGCTGCAACCGTTGAAGAACCTGGGTTCAACCCTCTGCTACTTCCACCGTGCGAGGGCTCGGCTCGAACATGGGCGGTGTATCCGATGCAGATGAACGGGGCTGGCCCCGCCTGCGAACCAATCGGCCCCGACAAACTGGAGAAGCGCCATGAACGCACATCGCTCACGACCGATCGCCATCATCTGCACGGCTGCGTGCATCCTCGCCCTGGCCAGCATCGTCGCCTACGCGGCCATCACCACGTCCAGGTTCGACGGCGTCAGTCCCTACATCGGCCTGCGGGGCGGACCTGCCCTGGTGACGGCCCGCGTCCTCACGACGCCTGTTGGTGAGACCACGGGCGGGTGGCACTACCACCCCGGGTATGTCTACAACGTGGTCAGGCAGGGCACGATCACGATCGAGGACGGGTGCGGAGCCATCAATCAGTACTCCGCCGGCGAGGCCTTCGAGACCTCGGAAGGCCGCGTCCATCGTGCCTACAACCTCGGGACGGTGGACGCGGTCGAATCCAACATGTTCGTTGGGCCCCAGGGCAGGCCCATTGGGGTCAGCATTCCCAACAACGAGCACCGCTGCGGCCCGCCCAGCACCGTCGTCGAATGCAAGAACGGCGGCTGGAGGACCTTCAACCATCCGGAGCCCGTCGCCCCTTTCGCCAATCAGGGCGCATGCGTGTCCTACGTCAATAACCGGGAGCGGATTACCCTGCTCGTCCCGGAAGACCCGATTCCGTGAGCCGACGCGGCCGCTCCGCACCCATTCTGGGCTTCGCCATCGCGTCAACACCCCCGTGTGTGCTTCTCCCGCCAGAGAGAGCTCACGGAAAGATGCGCGATGGCGGCTCATCCTGTCTATGCCGCTCTCGTTACCGAATTTCCACCACAAGCTGGGACTCTAACGCGGCGTCCGCTCTCCGCGTTTCCCCAGACCGCGCCAAACCGCTTCGCCAGACGGCGGAGCTCGCGCGTGGCGGGGCACCTCCCGGCGACCGCCCTGCCGGGTCCCTCGGTGGACACTTGACGGCCGGCAGCCGGCTGGAGCGCAGTCGCAGCCTGGAATCTGCCGGTTGATGTTTGACGCGTTGAGAAACGCCATTCATTGAGCTTGTCTCTGACCTCGTCATAGCGTTGGTTCAGCGCGTAGCGGTTCAGCCCCTGTCAGGACTCCAGGATCTCCGAAGACCCAATCCGCCAGCAGCTGAGTGGTGAAACTAGCTTCGTCCCAACCGGTCAAAGAGCTTCCGAAGCCCCACGTGGGTAGTGAGCGACCGCATCCGTCAGTGCCGCGATTACCGCGGCATCTCGCCGGCTCGCCGGCACCGGAGCCTGGCCTGTACGCCGTTCGCGAGAGCCTCACCACACGACAGGCTCACTGCACCCGCAGCAACCGGGGGGTGGAGGGTGGAGCGCCCACCCAGATTGCGATTCGTCGTCACGGAGCCGGCGAAATCAGGCCAAGTCCGCACGCGCGGGACCGTCGTTGCCGTCGACTCAAGGACGTATTGCGCACGCGGCAATGGCGCACGCCTGTATCTAATTGATTATAAAAGACTTATTGTGGCTGAGAGGGTGGGATTCCCTTCCGCTCGAACGCGCCAAGGGCGAGTTCGGCGCAACTGAAGCCCACCCGAGGCGCCAAACGACCGCGACAGAGTTGAGGGAGTTGGCGGAGAGGGTGGGATTCGGACTGCTGCTGGGTGTTGAAACAAAGAACTTACGGGAATTCACCTTCCTCACGATCCGCTGAATACGCTCAAAAGCCTTGGTAGACGCACGTATTGCGCACGTGGCGCCATACACCGTTGGTATATGGCATAACGGTCTGCGGAGGCTGTGGAACCATGTCCCGTACCGCCAAGGTCTTCATGACCAATCGCAGCTAGGCCGTTCGCCTCCCGAAGGAGTTCCAGTTCGCGACCGATGAGGTGCTGATCCGCAAGGTGGGTGACGACGTCCTCCTGCCCCACGACCGAAGGACTGGCGCCGGTACTTTGAGTCGGCACCGGTCGCGTCCCCATCATTCATGGCTTGGTCGAGGAGCTCCCGGTGCAGGAACGCGAATGCTGATGCCGCGCACATGACGCGGCGGCGCCGAACGTCTGTCCCTAACTGCTCTCGGCAACCACGGGGCACTTCATGTGGTCACCCCGCGCGAGCATTAGCCTCGGTGGACCCGGGTTGCCGAACGAAACAGACCTAGGCTGCGAGCTCGGCTCCTTCATGAACAGGAACCTCAGCTCCGATGGAACCCTCGTCACGGCGGACAGCGGAGGGCGCAACTGTCTGCTGGGCTCCGGTGGCGAGAGAAGTAGCGGCTTTGTTGATTACAAGCCCGAACTGCTCCGAACCGTCGATGACCTCGTGCGATTCAACGGCCACCTCGACAGGTGGCGCAGTGCCAACAAGGAGGACACTCGCCGACCAGGTAGCCACGTCGGTGCCTCGGAGCATCGAGGTCAGGAAAGGACTCAATCGTGTCCATTACATGAATCCCTCAGCCATGGCTTCTTCGGCTGTGAAGCTCGTCGCGTCTGCTGACTGAAGTGGAGCGTCCCGGCTCGCTGGGAGTCATGCCACAAGGATCCTGGCGCGACCACCGGTTCGAGGCCGTTGCTTCACAACGATTTCCACATCACTCCCCAAGGCCACAAGGAAGCGAACGAGGCGGTCCAACGAAAAGCCGGCCAAACGCCCCCGGGCGAGCGCGGAGACCTTCGGCTGATCCACCTCGAGGATCGCTGCAGCGGCAGCCTGCGTCAACCCCCGGCGCTCGATGATGGCCGCGATCTTTCGAGCCAGTTCCGCCTTCGCCAACGCCTCCGCCGGCCGTGGATGTCCCAGGTCCGCGAACACGTTGCCACTGCCCACGACATGAGTCTTCCTTGTCATCGTTCTACTCCCTGCCCTCGCTGATCGCGATTGCCTGCTTCAACCGACGCTTGATCAAGTCGATCTCGGTCTGAGGCGTTGCGATGCCGTGCTTCGACTTCTTCTGGAATGCGTGGAGGACGTAGACGCTGTCATGCAGGCGCACTGTGTAGACCGCGCGGAACGTGTCGCCACGGTGGTCGGCGACGACCTCCAAGACACCCGCGCCAAGGCCCTTCATCGGCTTGGCGGCGATGTGCTTCTCGCCACGCTGGGCCAGGAACAGCGCGAAGCCCACTTCATCCTGAACCGCTGACGGAAACGACTTGAGCACACGAAGCGAGTCGCCCACCCATACGACAGGTTTGAGCGACTCCGGCGGCACGCCGTCAGCATGCCATATCTAGCATAGCCTGCCAAGGCCAGTGCGGTCCGCGACGCCTTTAGCACGCGTGTCAGGTTTTTCGCGGAGGCGAAGAACAGGCGACACAGGGCCGCAAGTGCTTACCTATGAGTCATTTACAGGATGGCGGAGAGGGTGGGATTCGAACCCACGTGCCCTTGCGGACAACACGCTTTCGAGGCGCGCCCGTTACGACCACTTCGGTACCTCTCCGCTAGGTAGGACCGTGCCGGTTGCCCGGAGTTCATGATTATAGCAGGCCCTCCCGGGCCCCCGCCCAACTGGCCCTATTTTTGTCCCGGCGCAGGCCGGATGTATGATCGCCGCCCCTCCCCGGGAGACCCAAATCGATGGCTCGTCGCACGCCTACGCCCTCACCCACCGACGCGAGGGCTTCGGCCACACCCGACGTCACTCCCCCTGGCCCGACGGTCAGCCGTCCCGACGTCTATGTGGACTTCACCGTCGAACACGGTCTCCTGTTCGTCGTCCTTCGCAACATCGGCGCCGCCAGCGCCTACGACGTCGTCACCCGGTTCGACCAGCCGTTCCGCGGTCTGGGCGGCCGCAAGGACATCTCGACCATCGCGCTGTTCAGGTCGCTGCGGTTCATCCCGCCCGGCAAGCAGTTCACCCAGCTCGTGGATCACATCGACGCCTACTTCCGGCGGGAAGAACCGACCCGCATGACCGCCAGCATGACCTACACGGACCGCGAGGGGCGCCGTTACACCGAGTCCGTGCCGCACGATCTCGACATCTACCGGGACCTCGACGAAACCCTGCCTCGCTGACGCCTCACCACTTCACTCTGGAGCCGACCCATGCCTTCGACCGAGCGCCACGATCCCTACGCCGGCTTCAACTTCCGCGTCGAAATCGACGGCGTGGTCGCGGGTGCTTTTTCCGAGTGCTGCGGCCTGTCGAGCGAAACCGAAGTGGTCGAGCTACCGCGAGGGCGGAGACTTCCGCGTGCGTCGTCTGCCAGGCCTGACGAAGTACGCGAACCTGGTCCTCAAGCACGGCATCACGCTCGACCGATCGCTCTGGAACTGGCGCCAGACCGTCGTCAACGGCGTCGTCGATCGCCGCAACGGCAGCGTCATCCTGCTGGACGCCACACGCAAGGAAGTGGCGCGCTGGAACTTCCGCGACGCGTGGCCGGCCAAGTGGGTAGGCCCTGAGCTGAACGCGGAGTCCAGCAACGTGGCCATCGAAACCCTCGAGCTCGCGCACGAAGGGCTGGAGTGGGACTGAAGAGGGGAACACGGCAAAAGGGCAAAAGGCAGAAGGCAGAAGGCTGAAGGCAAAAGGAAGACAACGTGCTCAAGACCGCTCTACCGGTTGCCGTCTGCCGTCTGCCGTCTGCCGTTTTTCCTTTTGCCTTTGCCCTTTTGCCTTCTGCCTTCCTGTTAGGGCCTCCTCACCACATCCGTCGCCAACGGTGGTGTGCTGGCCGGCGGCACGCGGTAGTGCGTCGCCTGCTCGAACGCATACGCCAGGCCGATCAGCGTCGGCTCGCTGTAGGCCGGCCCGGAGAACGTCACGCCCGAGGGGAACGGATTGATCACGGGATCGGTGGCCGGCACGAAGCCGCCCGGCACCGTGACGCTGGGGAAGCCCGCCTTCGCCGGCGTCCCGGCGAAGCTGTTACCCGACACCAGCAGCGCGTCGAAGTCGTCATCGGTGCCCCAGACATTGTCGGCGCCGTTGTAGACGTCGTTCAGCCCGCCGCGAGAAATCGTGCGATCGGCCGCGAGGTCGGCCAGGTAACGCGCCGTGTCGGCGCTACCCGGCGAGATGTCGAGTTGCTGCGCGGCTTCGAAGATCGCCTGGCCGTACTTGGTGGCGCCTGGTGTCACGGCGTTGAACGCGATGACGTCGGCCAGGCTGTGCACAGGCGCGCTGGGCCTGGTCGCGAGGTAGTTGTTGAAGTCCCGCTTCTGTCCGTACATCAGGACCGTGGAGCAGTCGGCGGGCGCCGGATATGACACGCAGATGCCCGGCGGCACCGGCAGCGCGGGAATGATCTCGACGTAGGCACCCTGCGCACGCAGCACGGCAATCGCGTTGTTCATGATGTCCGCGCGATTGGCCGGGAACGGCGGTACCGCGATCCGCGCGCCCCTGAGCGCGTTCTTGTCCAGGAACTGCGTGTAGTCGTCGAAGCAGTTACCCGGTACGAGACACCCGGCCGTCGCCGGGTCGCTCGCATGGAAACCCGCCAGCACGCCCAGCAGGATCGCGGCATCCGTCACCGTGCGTGTGATGGGCCCCGCTGTGTCCTGATCGGCCGTAATCGGAATGATTCCATCGCGGCTCACCAGCCCCACCGTCGGCTTGATGCCGACGACGCCATTGGCGCTGGCGGGGCTGAGGATCGACCCGGACGTTTCGGTTCCGACCGCCAGGGTCGCGAGGTTGGCGTTCACCACGATGCCCGATCCGGAACTGGAGCCGCCGGTGGTCAGCACCGGCCGGCCGTCGCCGCCAGGCAGCGGGCGCGGATCGTACGGGTTGAAGCCGTAGAGGCCGAACGAACTGTAGCCCGCCGGCATGCCGATGGCGATGAAGTTCGCGAACTCGGTGAGCGTGGCCTTGCCGATGATGATGGCGCCCGCCTCCCGCAACTTCCGGGTGATGAACGCATCGTCCGGCGGCACCGAGCCGACGAGCGACAGCGAGCCGCCAGTGGTCGGCATGTCGTCCGTATCGATGATGTCCTTGAGCGCCACCGGGATGCCTTCCAGCGGACGCCTCGGCAATCCGGGGTGGCGGTGGATGTCGTTCTGTCGAGCCTCCTCGATCGCATCCGCGTTGATGTGGATGAACCCGTTGACGGCCGGACCTGCAGCCTCGTACGCCGCGATGCGCGCGAGGTACATGCGGACGAGCTCCTCCGACGTGATGAGCTTCGTCTGCATGGCCTTCAACAGATCGCCAACGGTGGCTTCGACGAGATTGAGGCGGGCGGTGCCCTGCCGTTGCGCGGAAACCGGGGACGTGTGGAGCCCGAGTGAGAGTGCCGCGACGACAGCGAGTCCGAAGGCGAACCGTTTCATGTCAGCCCCTCCTGCGAAGACGTGCGTGCTTTGGTGAGGAGGGAATCCTGAGCCGCGCGCGGCGCGGCGTCAAGCACAAACGGCGTCGCTCGGGGTGGAACGCTCACGACCTCATCTTCACTCCAGGATGCCGTTGAGCTTTGGCAGGCACGTGTCTCGTCATGCCCTCCTGTTCCTGAAGAACTCCTGCATCACCGCGCGGCACTCGTCTTCACGAATGCCGCCCTCGACCTCCAGCCGGTGATTCAGCCACGGCAACTCGTGCGCGCGTTGCTGTGAGGTCATCGACCCCGCCTTCGGCTCGGTCGTCCCGAACACGACGAGCTCGATCCGTGCGTGCACCATCGCGCCCACGCACATCATGCACGGCTCCACCGTCACGTAGAGCGTGGCGCCGGTCAGTCGATAGTTCGCCATCGCCTGCGCGGCCTGCCGCATCGCGACGATCTCGGCGTGCGCCGTGGGATCGTGGGAGCTGATCGGTTGGTTGAATCCCGCGCCGACGACCCGCCCGTCGATCACGACGACGGCGCCGACCGGCACCTCGCCGGCAGCCGCCGCCTTCCGCGCCTCGATCAGCGCCAGGTCCATGAAATCGTCGTGCGTCACAAGGCAGAGATTGTAGCCCGGGCATGCTGCCAGTCGGCTTTGTTAGCATGAGGCCATGAACACCACAATCAAGACAGCGCTCGAGCGCAACGTGAAGGCCGTGTCGTTGCGGCCGTCGGTCGGCCAGGGCACCGCCATCACTCGCGTGCAGCTCCGCGACGGCCTCGCCTGCGACATCAGCGAAGGGCCGTGGACGCTCACCGCCGGCATGACCGAGAAGTACGGCGGCACCAACGCCGGCCCCAACCCCGGCGTGCTGGGCCGCGCCGCGCTGGGCTCGTGCCTCGCGCTCGGCTACGGGATGTGGGCCGCGCGCCTCGATGTGCCGATCACCGCCCTGGACGTGGAGATTCACGCCGACTACGACGTCCGCGGCGAGCTCGGCGTGGACGATGGCGTCCGCCCCGGCTACTCCGCCATCCGCTACGTCGTCCGGGTCTCGAGCCCCGCGCCCGAGGCCGACGTGCGGCGCGTCATCGACACCGCGGATCGCTACAGCTCGTGGCGCGACGACATCGCCAATCCTGTACCGCTCGCGCGCGAGCTCCACATCACCACCACCGAGTAACGCGATGGACGCCAAGCTCCAGCGTCGCATCCAGCGTTATGGGTGGGACCGCGCCGTGGACGTCTACGAACAGGCCTGGGCCGCGCAATTGCGACCCGCGCAGCAGCGCCTGCTCGAGATGGCAGCGCTCCAGCAAGGCGAGCGCGTGATCGACATCGCCTGCGGCACCGGACTGATCACCTTCCCCGCCGCGCTCTCCGTCGGTGCCGGCGGCCACGTGCTGGCGACGGACATCTCGGCGCGCATGGTCGAACACGTGATGGAAGAAGCTCGTGCCCGCGGGCTCGGCAACGTGACCGCGGAGCGCCTCGGCGCGGAGGAAATGGACGATGTACCGGAGCAGTCGCTCGACGTCGCGTTGTGCGCGCTCGGCTTGATGTACGTGCCGGACGTCGCCGCCGCTCTGTCGCAGATGCACCGCGTGCTTCGGCCCGGCGGACGCGCGGTGGCCGCGGTATGGGGCGCACGTGCCCGCTGCGGCTGGGCCGACATCTTTCCCATTGTCGAGAGCCGTGTGCATAGCGATGTGTGCCCGATGTTCTTCCAGCTCGGGACCGGGCCCTCGCTGCAACTCGCGTTCGAGGCCGCCAGCTTCCAGCAGGTGCAGACGGACCGGCTCACGACGACGCTTCATTACGCCACTGCCGACGACGCCGCCGATGCCGCCTTCGCCGGCGGACCCGTGGCCATGGCCTATTCACGCTTCGACGAGCCCACCCGCATCGACGCCCGCGCCGAATACATCGCTTCGATCGAGCCATACCGTGTCGCCGCCGGATACGAGATCCCGGGCGAGTTCGTGGTCAGCAGGGGGGAACGAGTGCGTTAGGATGAGGCGCCTGCAGCAGGCCTGCGAAGAAGGACCCTTCATGACGCGCTCGAAGTCAGTGTTCGCCGTCGCGATGGTCGCGCTCGGCACGGCGTGGACTCTTGCGGCGCAGACGCCGGCGGCCCAGCCTCAGGCCGGCGCGCGGCTGGCCCTGGTCGGCGGGATGCTGCTCGACGGCTACGACGCACCACCCATCCATCACGCCGCCATCCTGATCGAAGGCGATCGCATCGTCCGCGCGGGGCCGATGAGCGAGGTGACCATCCCGGCGGGGACGCGAATCATCGACACCAGCGGCCGGACGATGATGCCGGGGATGATCGAGCTGCACGCGCACCTGGTGCTGCTCGGGCATGGCGATTACGGGCGGTGGTTCCCGTGGATCGACAAACAAGACCGCACGCGCATGCTGCCGCAGGTGATGCAGATCGCCGCGAAGCAGCTGCTGATGGCCGGCGTCACCTCCGCGGTGGACCTGGGCGCGCCCCTGGCCGAGAGCCTCGCGGTGAGAAAGCGCATCGCGGCCGGGGAAATCGCGGGGCCGCGCATGTCGATGAGCGGCCCGTGGCTCACGCGCAACGTCGCGATCTTCCCCGAGGACTATCAGATCAAGGTCACCAGCCCCGCGCAGGCGGCGGCCGAGACCGAGCGACTGGCCGCGGCCGGCGTGGACGTGATCAAGGCGCATGCGGGACTGACGCGCGAGGACTACAAGGCGATTGCCGACGCCGCGCACGCCAGGAACCTGCGCGTGCACGCACACGTGTATGCCGAAGCCGACGTGCGAAACGCGCTGGAGACCGGCATCGACGTGCTGTCGCACGCGGGCTCCGCGGGCACGGCGCCACCTTACAGCCAGCAGTTGATCACCGACATCGTCAATGCCGGGCGCCCGGTCGTGATCACCGCCGCGCATCGCAGCTGGGTGTATCCCGATACCGCCGCATTTCCCGAGCGGCTGCAGGACCCGCGGCTGAAGCAGGATTTTCCGCCCCCGCTCTACGACGAGGTGCAGCAGTCGCTGCAGAACTGGCGTGCGCTGCCCTATTTCTCGCGGACCGATCGCGAGGTGTTCTTCCGCGAGCGCGGCTTGAAGCAATTCATCGAGTCCGGCGCGATCATGGGCATGGGCACCGACTCGGGCACGCCGATGAACTTCCACACCGAGGCGTTGTGGCGCGAGGCCAAGAGCCACGTGGACATGGGCATGGCGCCGCAGCGGGTGATCTCCGCGCTGACGCGCGTGGGCGCCACCGTCCTCGGCCGGCAGCGAGATCTGGGCACGATCGAGCCCGGCAAGCTGGCCGACATCATCGTGCTCGACGGCAACCCGCTGTTCGACATCGTCGCGCTCTCGCACGTGCAGACGGTGGTGAAGGGTGGAAAGGTCTACAAGGAATGATTGCGAAACTGACGACGATGGCGCTGGCGGTGGCCGTGGGCGCCGCGTTCGTGAACGCGACGCTGGATTCCTCGACTCCGTCTTCCGTGCCCGGCTCGCACGCCCCGGAGGGCCGGACGGCGCAAGGCGCCGCACCGCAGGCTCGCGCCGGTGAATGGCCCTACTACGCCGGCGACGCCGCGGCGACGCACTACTCGCCGCTCGATCAGATCACGACAGACAACGTCTCGCGCCTGAAGCAGGCCTGGGAGTGGAAACCCGGCGAGGTGCCGTACGAGGAATACGGCACGCGGCCCGGCGCGTTCCAGAACACGCCGTTGATGATCGACGGCGTGCTCTACGTGAGCACGCCCTACAACCAGGTGGCGGCGCTCGACGCCGAAACCGGCCGCGAGCTGTGGCGCTATAACCCTGAGGCCTACAAGGAAGGACAGCCTGCCAGCGGCCAGGGCTTCGTGCACCGCGGTCTCGCCGCCTGGAGGGACGGCGATCACCTCCGCATCTTCCTGAACAGCCGCACGCGGCTGATTGCGCTTGATTCACGGACCGGGCGGCCGGTGCAGACGTTTGGCAAGAACGGCGAGATCGACCTGGCCGAGGCGCTGGTCTGGAAGATCAACAAGAAGCACTACGCCAACACCTCGCCGCCCATCGTCTACAAGGACCTGGTGATTCTGGGGAATGGCGTCGGCGATCGCCTCTCCTACAAGCAGGACCCACCCGGCGACGTCCGGGCGTTCGACGCCCGAAGCGGGCGACTGGTCTGGACGTTCCACACGATTCCGCAACGTGGCGAGTTCGGTAACAACACCTGGGACAACGGCGCGTGGCGCTTCACGGGTCACACCAATGTCTGGGCGCCGATGAGCCTCGACACCGCGCGGGGGCTGGTCTACCTGCCGGTGTCGACGCCCAGTAATGACTATTACGGCGGACGGCGGCCTGGACAGAACCTGTTCGCGGAATCAATTGTCTGCCTCGATGCGGCAACAGGACGACGAAAGTGGCATTACCAGATCGTGCATCACGGCCTCTGGGACTACGACCCGCCGACAGCGCCGATACTGGTTACCGTCACCGTCAACGGCCGGCGCATCGACGCGGTGGTGCAACTGACCAAGCAGGGCTTTGCCTTCGTATTCGATCGCGTGACGGGCGAGCCGGTGTGGCCGATCGAAGAACGGCCGGTGCCGCGGAGCGAGGTCCCTGGCGAGGTGTCGTGGCCAACTCAGCCCTTTCCGACTCGCCCGCCTGCGTTCGACGCCCAGGGCATCTCGTTGGACGATGCGTTCGATTTGACTCCTGAGTTGAAAGCAGGCCGCGCAGGCCGAAATGAAGAAATACCGGCTGGGTCCGCTTTACACGCCTCCATCGCCCGAAGGCACGATTGTGCGGCCGGGCGTGTGGGGTGGCGCCAACTGGGGCGGAGGCGCGTTCGACCCCGAGACCGGGATGCTCTATCTCAAGACCGCTCAGAGCCTGGGCATCTTCGCGATTCGCAAGTTCGACCCCACCGAGCAACTGCCTGGGCGCGAGGGCGAAGTCGACGCGGATTACACCCAGCGCAGCCTGCCTCCGGTCTTCATGAACGGGCTTCCCCTCAACAAGCCGCCCTACGCCCACCTTGTATCCATCGACCTGAACAAGGGCGATATCCGGTGGCGCGTGCCGTTCGGCGACATGGCCGAGTTGAGAAAGCATCCGGCGTTAGCTGGCATTCAACTGCCCGACCGGCTGGGCGCGCCCGGGCCAGCGGGCGCCATCGTCACCAAGGGTGGGCTGGTGTTCATGGGGAGCGGGGATACCGCGCTCTATGCTTTCGACAAGGTGTCGGGGCGGGAAATCTGGAGCGCGCCACTTACCGAAGCCGCTCAAGCCACGCCGATGACTTTCCAGAGCTCATCTGGCAGGCAATTCGTGGTGATCGCCACCGGGCGCGCCGATCGGTACCGCCCTCGTGGCGTTTGTTTTGGAGTAATTCATCCACACCAGAGGAGGCGCATAATGAGACAGCGCATGTTGCGCCGGCAAGAAACATCGGCCGAGTCCCCCGGCTCGGCCCGTCGTGGAGGGTTCATCCTTGAGCAAGACACCAGCGAAGGGTTCAGGCGGCAACGGCACGGTGGCTGACCAGGTCGCCGAGTTCATTGGCCGTACGATGGGTGAGCTGCTGAACAAGAAAGACTCGCTCAACAAGCAGATGGCCGAAGTGGACGATCAGATTGCGGACATCCGCAAGCGAGTGGTCTCGCAGTTCGGCGCACTCGTACCGCCGGTCAGCCGTGGCAGGCGGGCAGTGAAGAGCGCCGCGAGAAAGGTCCGCGCTGCCGCGGCCGGCGCTCGCGAGGTCTCGGAAGAGACGCGAACCAAGATGGCCGAAGCGGCACGTCGCCGCTGGGCCAGGGAGCGCAGCAAGAAGCGCTAGTCACCATCCCGCGGAACGACCTGCACCTGACAATCGCAGGCCGTTCCGCGCGACTCCGTACCCGGCGCGAGCACGCGAGGCGAGCGTGAGCCCGCTAGAAACTCGGTGCTCCGGTAGAGCAGCCTCGCATCAGCGGCACCAGCGCTGCCGACAGGATCAGCGTCACAACAATCGACCCGAGGCAGCCCAGTCTGTTCGAAAAGAATAAGAACATACCGCGACTGTAGCAAGGCTCGTGCCTGCCAGGGTTGCATGCCGCGGCGATGCGATGGATTTTTCAGGGAGTTGAACTGGTGTCTGGACCCTTTCGGGGCAACTCAAATTTGAGTTGGCGAAAGTGGTGCGCCCTGCACGACTCGAACGTGCGACCTCCTGGTTCGTAGCCAGACGCTCTATCCAACTGAGCTAAGGGCGCGAAAGACTTTCAATCCTAACACAGGAGCCGGGGGATCCGGAACCAGGGCCGCAGGGCTCAGCGCGTCAGGCCGTGCCCTACCGGGAACAGGCCGGGGAGCGCGATCGGCAGCTTGCCGACGATGGGCGCCTCGCCGGCGAGGGCGGCCACCGCGCCGGACTCCGCCAGGTCCGAGAAGTCGTACGTGAGCAGCATGGCCGGGACGTCGGGCACGCTGGCCGCCGCATATGGGTTGCCGAAGAACACCGCCGCCATCGGCTGCCCTCGCCTCGCCGTGGCGCGCGCCAGGTCCTGCAGCAGGCGCACGACGCCGGGCGACAAATCGAGACGACCGCTGCCCGAGGACGCGCGCACGAACACGCCCGCCACAATCGCGTCGTATCGCGCGGCCATCGCGCGCACCAGTTCCAGTTCATTGGACGTGGAGCGATCGGACACTTCCACCGCTTCCGTACCGGACCATCGCTTCTTCAGCTCCGGGATCATCGTCCGACTGGGCGCGGCGATGCGCCACCCGAAGGGGTAGTCGAGCACCGACAGGTAGAGCACGCTGGCACTGGGCGGCAGGCGCAGCGGCAGGCGATCGCCGGCGTCCTTGATCAGCGTCAGCGACTTCTGGCTGATCTCGCGGGCCACGGCCTGGTGCTGACGCCCGCCGACGGCCAGTGTCACCGCGGGCAGCGCCACCGTGCGCGTACGGTGCAAGCCCAGTCGCGCCTTGGCCTCGAGCACCCGACGCACCGACGCATCGAGACGAGCACGGTCGATCTGTCCCGCTTCGACCGCGGCCTTGACCGCGGTGAAAGCCGCGACCGGGTCGGGACTGTCGAGCACGAGATCCGCGCCCGCCAGCACCGCCTTCACCGCGGCATCGCCCGGGGACATCATGCGCACGATGGCGTCCATCTTCATCGAGTCGGTGATGATGAGACCGGGGAACGCCAGGTCGCGCCGGAGGAAGTCGGTGATCACGGCGCGGCTGAAGGTGGCCGGCCCCTTCTCGGGATCGAGCGCCGGCACCGAGATGTGCGCCACCATCGTGCCGGCCGCGCCAGCGGCGATGCCGGCTCGAAACGGCGGCAGTTCCATCGCCTCGAACCGCTCGCGCGGGTGAGGGATGAGCGGCAGCCCGAGGTGTGAATCGGTTTCGGTGTCGCCGTGCCCGGGAAAGTGCTTCAAGCGTGGCCAGCATCCCGCCCTGCTGCAGGCCCTTGACGTAGGCAGCGACCATGGCGCCGACACGCTGCGGATCCTCGCCGAACGAGCGCGTGTTGATGACCGGATTGCGCGGGTTGTTGTTGACGTCGGCCACCGGCGCGAAGTTCACGTGCACACCCATCGCCCGGCCCTCGACGGCGGTGATGCGCCCCGCCTCGAACGCCAGCCGCTCGTCGCCGGTCGCGCCAAGCGCCATCGCTCGCGGAAAGCGAGTGGCGCCGGCGATCCGCATGCCCGCGCCGTACTCGAAGTCGGCGGTGGCCAGCAGCGGCACCGACGCCACCGCCTGCAACTGGTTGAGGGTCGCCGCCAGCGACAGCGGATGCCCGAGCACCACCGTGCCATACCCCGGGTTCAGCAGGACCTGCGGCGACAGCTCGGTGCCGCCGAACGCGATCACCGCTCCGGCATGGCTGTCGCGAATGACGCGAGTGAGCTTGTCGAACTCGTCGCTGTCGGTGGGCAGATAGGTGGAGTCGAAGGCGGGTGCCATGAGCTGCCCGACCCGATCCTCGAGCGAGAGCCTGGCGAGGGTCTGCGTCACCCAGCGTTCGGCTTCGCGATCGAGCGGGCCCTGCGCAAACATCGCCGGGACGGCGCCTGGTGGCGGAGGCGGCGCGACCTTCTGCGCCGCGTGCACCGTGATCAGGGAGAAGAACACGCCAAGCGCCAGGACGACCCGCACGCGGCTATGGTAGCGCAGGCGCGGGCCGGCTCCAGTGCCGCCCGGCCATCGCGCTTCAAGCGATAATCTACGGACAATGTCCTCGGCCGAGCACCGTGCCACGTCACCAGCCAGCGTTCGCTGCTACGTCATCACCGTCAGCGACACCCGCACCACGGAGACCGATACCGGCGGACGAGCCGTGGCGGAATTGCTGACCGCGGGTGGCCACGTGGTGGTGGGCCGCCGGATCGTCAAGGACGAACCGGCTGAAGTGGCCGCGCTCGTGGCGCTCAACGCCGACAGCGATCACGTGGACGTCATCATCACCACCGGCGGCACCGGCATCACTCGCCGCGACAGCACGTTCGAGGCCATCGACGGGCTCCTCGAGAAGCGGCTGCCCGGCTTTGGCGAGCTGTTCCGGATGCTCAGTTACCAGGAGATCGGCGCCGCCGCGATGCTGAGCCGTGCCTGCATGGGGACGTGCCGCGGCAAGATTATCGTGGCGCTTCCCGGCTCGGAGAACGCCGTCCGGCTGGCACTCACCCGCCTGCTCGTACCGGAGCTGGGTCATCTCGTCAACGAGACCCGCCGATGAGCATGCGGCCGTTCACCAGCACGATTTCCATCACCGAGGCCCGCGCGATCATCGAGGCGGGCATTCCCCTCGTGGACCGTCGCGAGCGTGTCGCCCTGAGCCACGCGCGCGGACGCGTGCTGGCCGCCGGGGTCGTCGCGGCCTTCGACGTACCGCCATTCAATCGCGCCAGCATGGACGGCTACGCCGTCGTGGCGGCCGACACCACCGGCGCCACGCGCGAGGCCCCGCGCCGCCTGCGCCTGGCCGGCCGCGTCTTCACCGGCGACGTGCCCACGGTGCCGGTGACGGCAGGCGCGTGTGTCGAGGTGGCCACCGGCGCGCCGATGCCGGCCGGCGCCGACGCGGTGATCATGGTGGAAGAGACGGCGATCGATGGCGCGGACATCGTGGTGTTCGGCGCCGTTCACCAGCGCCAGAACATCGGGCCGCAAGGCGCGGACATCGCCACGGGACAGACCGTGCTCGAAGCAGGCGAGGTTCTGAACGCCAGCCGAATCGGCGCCCTTGCCGCGCTCGGGTTCGCGGACGTCGAGGTGTGGGCTCAACCGACGGTGGCGATCCTGTCCACGGGCAACGAGATCGCGGAACAGGGCGCACCGCTTGCGCCCGGACAGATCTACGACATCAACCGGTTCACGCTGTCCACGGTCGTCGCCGATCACGGCGGCGTGCCCGCGCCCATCTCCACCGCGCGCGACACGATCGAGGCGCTGGACGAGGCGCTCGACGCGTGCCTGCAGCACGACCTCATCGTGTTCTCCGGCGGCAGTTCGGTGGGCGAACGCGATCTCATCCTCGACGTCATCCGGCGGCGCGGCGAGGTCCGCTTTCACGGCATCGCCGTGAAGCCAGGCAAGCCGACGCTCTTTGGCATGGTCGAAGGCACGCCGGTGTTTGGCATGCCCGGCTATCCGACGTCGTGCCTGTCGAATGCCTACATCCTGCTGGTGCCGGCGCTGCGCCGCATGGCGCGGCTGCCGCTGACGGCGCCGCGGACCATCACGCTGCCGCTGGCCGCGAAGGTGGTGTCCGTGCCGGGCCGCCACCAGTTCTACACCGTGCGGGTCGTCGATGGCCAGGCGGTGCCCGCCTTCAAGGCGTCCGGCGACATCACCTCGATGTCACGCGCCGACGGTTACATCGAAATTGCTTCCGACGTGACCCTGGTGGAAGCCGGCACCGAAGTCATCGTCACGCTGTTCTAGACGTGACGTCAGCGTGGCAGCGCGAGCCGCAGCACGTTTTCCACGTACCAGTAGAACAGGCGATCGTCCGCGAACACGCCTCGCACCACGGGCCCACCCCACATGCGGCCGGCATAGCCGTTGATCGACCAGTAGCGCGACAACCGCACGTCCGCCGTGCCTTCGAGCACCGTACCGAGCCCGCGCGCTCCAGAGGATGGGCGCGTGGAGTAGCCGAAGAAGCGACCGTCTCGAGCGGTGGCGCCGCTGCCCTGATACCAGCGATCCGCGGTCGACGCGAGGTCCAGCCGATGCACGTCGGCGCGGAGCCGCGCCCGCGGGTGCGGTTCCAGCATCAACTGTGCGAACACATCCCGCAGGTTCATCTGCGCGTAGACCATCGACAACGCGTAGCTGCGCGTGTCCTGCAGCATCGGGAAGTAGGTGCCGTGGCGATCGTCGCCGGGGTCTTCGTCTCCGGAGGCATGGGACGCGCCGGCGCGGAGCCATGGCCGCCACGCGGCCTTCGGCCAGCGATAGCCGGCTTCGGCAGCCACGCTGAAGGCGCGATGTGTCTGGCCGTACCAATCACCGCCCTGCCCGACGCCCCACGCCAGCCAGTCGAACTCACCCGGACCGGCGGAGCGCACGGACACGTGCGAGGCGCCGGCTCCAATCACCGTGACGTCGGCGGACTCCACAGGAACAGCCGTGTTGTCGGGCCGGATGTCGATGTCCCGGCGATCTCGGTAGCCAACGACGAACGCCTGGCTCTCGGCACCAGTGCCATGACGGACGTCCGGCGTAGGCCGAGGCCACCTGCAGCTTGGGCATGCTCAGGCTCGCCGATTCCTCGTAGCCACCCTGTGTAACCAGGAATGCTCCGCCACCGCCATACGAGCGAGTCCCGCGCGCATCCAGCTTCACCCCGTCGAAACGCCGCCCGTAGAACGACCAGTCGAACGTCCCCAACGTCCGACCGTCGAGCCGCAGACGACGCAATTGCAGCAGGTGATCCGATGCGGGTGAAATCGGCAGCGCCTCGCCCTCTGCTCCCGACATGTATGGCATGCGGCCGACGGTGAAGGACACGCGTCGATCGGCGGTGTGCGCCGACAACGTGAGGGCGGTGAGGAACACCTGGTAGCTGAAGGGCAATCCGGACGAGGCGAAGTAGAACGCGCCGGTGCCGAGTCCTCCCGGCCCGATGGCCTCTTTCGGCAGGTGTTCCACGCGCACGTACGAGAACGCGCCGGTGAGGTCCACGCGGGTCGTCCTGACGCGCACGCCAAGGTCCGCCCGGTTGCCGATGAAGGTGTAGTCGGGGTTCACATCATCGACGGGAGGTTCGAAGAACCGCCATGTCTCGACCCGCGTCCAGTCGGACAGCCAGCCATCGACGACGGGCTCGACCCGGCAGTCATGGTGTCCTGCGCCGTCCCGGTCGTCGAAACTGGCGCCACCGCTTCCTGCGCCGAGAGCCCGACCGGCGCCGCAACGAGCAGCGCGCTCAGCAGCCACGCGCGGCACGTCATGCGTGTTCGTTCAGGTTGTAGCGCATGATGCCCGCGTGCCGGCCGCCAGCGACGCGCTCGAGATCGTAGACGTCGCCGTCAGGACCTGGTGCGCCGGCCTGCACGCGCGCGATCGCTGCTCGATCGTGGTCGTCGAGCGTCACCCGCGTGGCCGCGACCGTATGCGCCAGGTGGCCCGCGTGGCGGGCGCCGACAATGACGCCGGCGACGCCTGGCTGATCCAGCGTCCACCGTACCGCGATGGCGCCGATGGTCGAGTCGTGCCGGCGTGCGATGCGATCGAGCTCGCCCAGCAGCGATTGGAAGCGCGCCCACCCGCCGAACTCCTGGATGATCAGGTGGTACTTCACGAGCGAGCGGTTCTCGAGCGGGTCGCGCGGCTCGGGTTGCCCGAGCCATCGCTCCGACAGGAAGCCACCCGCCAGCGCGCCGTAGGTGAGCAGGCGGATGCCGTGCGTGTCGCAGAGGGCGGCCATGCCATGGGAGGGCCGGCGATCGAGCACGGAGTACTGCACCTGATGCGACACGACGGGCACACCGGCGGCGGCGATGGCGCCGACATGTGGGGTGTCGAAGTTGGTCAGCCCGATGTGCCTGATCTTGCCTTGCCGGCGGCATTCATCCAGCCACTGCGCGACCTGCACGGCGCCCGGCACCTGGTAGTCCCACCAGTGCAACTGCACCAGGTCGAGTGCCTCGACACCGAGGCGCTGAAGCGAACGGTCGACCAGGGCACGGATATCGCTCCTGGTCAGCTGCGACAGGCGATCGCGATCGGGCACGCACTTGGTGTGCACCTGCACCGCGGCCGCCGCGGCCGCGCCACGCTCGGCGCGCAGCCGGCGCAGGAACGCTCCAATCAGCGCCTCGACACCGGTGTAGATGTCCGCGCAATCGAACGTGGTGATGCCTGCGTCCACGAAGGCCGACATGTCGGCCACCGCCGCATCGACGTCCACGGCGCCGTGTCCGCCCGCGAGCTGCCAGCCGCCCTTGATGATCCGCGAGATGTCGTAGCCGGGCGCGAGGTCGAAGCGTGGAACGCTCATGTCGTCGGCGGCGGCAGCGGCACGGCGGTGACCTCGCTGTGCCGGAACGAGCGTGTCCCGGTGCGCGTGATCCGGAATCGCGCGCCGCAGTGCGGATCGGGGCAGGCGATGTCGGTGTCGGTGGTCATCCAGTCGTTGTCGTGCGTGACTCGCTGTTTCGCCGGCAGCAGCGGCAGCAGCGCGGCCAGCGCATACATCGAGAATCCCTGGCCGTCCGGAAAGCGCAGGTTCTCGCCCTGCACCTCGAACCAGTCGCCGGCGCGGTGGCTGCAGACCATCGGGCGCTCGGTGGCCATCACCTCCACGCGCAGGTCGTACAACTGAAAGTGGTCGTCCATCAGCTGTAGTCTATAGCCGCCACCTGATGACCTCGCCTCCCCTTGCCATGCGCGGCGGCACCGCCGGCGCGCTCGCTCCCTTTGCGGTGTTCCTCGTCGGCGTCGGCTGGCTCGCCCTGTCCGGCGCTCCAGACGAACGCGGCTTCTGGCCGGTGCTGCTGGCGGCGACGATTGTCGGCATGGCGCTCGCTCGCGATCGGCACCGCTATGCCGAGACGCTGCTCGGCGGCATGGCCCAGCCGCTGGTGATGGTGATGGTACTGGCGTGGCTGTTCTCCGGCGTCCTCGGCACGCTGCTCGGCGCGGCGGGATTCGTGCAGGCCCTGGTGTGGCTCACCGCCCAGCTCGGATTGACTGGCGGCGCCTATGTTGCCGCGGCGTTCGTGGCCTGCGCGCTCGTCTCCACCTCGACCGGCACCAGCTTCGGGACCATCCTCATCTGCGGACCGCTGCTGTATCCCGCCGGCGCCAGCGTCGGCGCCGATCCGATCTTCCTCGCAGGCGCGCTGCTGGCGGGCGCCACCTTCGGCGACAGCATCTCGCCGATCTCCGACACCACCATCGCCTCGTCCGGCACGCAGCACGCGGACATCGGCGGCACGGTGCGGGCGCGCTTGAAGTATGTGATTCCGGCCGGCCTGCTGGCGGGGCTGACTTATCTGGTTGCCGGCGGCGGCAGCCAGATCGCGGCAGCTGCACCAGTCCTGTCAGGACAGGCGCGCGGCTGGCCGCTGATCCTGGTGCCGGTGCTGATCATCGGCATGCTGCTGGCGCGCCGGCACCTGGTGGAAGCGCTGCTGGCGGGTATCGTCTCGGCGATCGCGATTGCGTTGCCGCTCGGCCTGCTCACGTGGCCGCAACTCCTGCGAGTGGAGCCTGGGAGCTATGCGGCGAAGAGCCTGATCATCGACGGTCTGGAGCGCGGCGTGGGCGTCTCGATCTTCACGCTGCTGTTGATGGGACTGGTCGCGGGACTGGAAGCGAGCGGCACGTTGGAGCGGCTGGTCGGCCGGGTGCCGGGCGGAAGCGGAGGCCGGGCCAAAACGGAATGGCGCATGGTGGCCACGGTGATGGGCGCCGTGCTCCTGACCACGCACAGTGTGGTGGCCATCCTCGCCGTCGGCGACTACGCGCGCCAGGCGGGCGAGGCGGCCGGCGTCCCGCCGTATCGACGAGCCAATCTCCTCGACCTCGCGGTCTGCACCTGGCCGTTCCTCTTGCCCTACTTCCTGCCGACGATCCTGATGTCGGCAGCCACGGCGTCCGGCGAGGCCACGGGCATGGCTCGCGTCTCGGCGTTCGACGTCGGCATGTTCAACTTCTATTCATGGGGTCTGCTCGCGATGATTGGAATCGCGGTGGGTCTGGGGTACGGGCGGGACGAGTAAGAAGGCAAAAGGCAAAAGGCAGAAAGGCAAACGGCAGACGGCAGACGGCAGACGGCAGACGGCAGACGGCAGACGGCAGACGACCGATGATGACAGCGGGACAGCGCGCCCCTTCTGCCTTTGGCCTTTTGCCTTCTGCCTTGCTTTTCGTCTGCCGGTTGCCGGTTGCCGTCTGCCGGTCTTATCCCTTCAAGTTTCCGTTCACCGCGTCCCAGTTCACCACGTTCCAGAACGCCGCCAGATAATCGGCGCGGCGGTTCTGGTACTTCAGGTAGTAGGCGTGTTCCCACACGTCCACGCCGAAGATGGCCTTCTTGCCGTCCATCAGCGGGTTGTCCTGATTAGGCGTGCTGCTGATCTCGAGCTTGCCGCCGTTGTCGATCAACCACGCCCAGCCGCTGCCGAAGCGGCCCATGCCGGCGGCCTGGAACTGTTCCTTGAACTTGTCGAAGCTGCCGAACGCGGCATTGATGCCGTCGGCCACCGCGCCAGTCGGCGCGCCGCCCGCGTTCGGCGCCATCAGCGTCCAGAACATCGAATGATTCCAGTGACCGCCGCCGTTGTTGCGGACGGCAGTGCGGATGTCCTCGGGCAGGCTGGCAACGCCCTTCACGAGTTCGTCGAGGCTCTTCGCGTGCAACTCCGGATGCTTGTCGAGGGCCGCATTCAGGTTGGTGACGTACGCCTGATGATGCTTGCCGTGATGAATCTGCATGGTCTGCGCGTCGATGTGCGGTTCGAGCGCCGCGAAGTCGTACGGCAGGGCTGGCAGTGTATGGGCCATGTGCAATGAACTCCTCTAGGTGATTGTAAGCATCCGATCGAGCGCGATTCTCGCAAACTTCTTGTCGTGCTCGGGCACGACGATGTGATTGTGCACGTGCCCGTCGACCAGACCGTCGAGCACCCACAGCAGGTGGTTCGGCGAGACGCGGAACATGGTCGAGCAGAGGCAGCCCATCGTATCGAGCGAGAGCACGGTCTTTTCCGGCGCAACCTCTTCGGCCAGCCGGTGCACGAGATGCACTTCCGTGCCCACGGCCCAGGTCGTTCCCGCCGGCGCTTCGCGCACGGTCTTCAGGATGTACTCGGTCGAACCGAAGTCATCGGCCGCCTGCAGCACTTCGAACGGTACTTCAGGGTGCACGATGACGCGCACGCCCGGATGGGCCTTGCGCACCGCCTCGATCTGCTGCGCCGTGAAGCGCACGTGTACCGAGCAGTGCCCTTTCCACAGGATGAGGCGCGCCTTCTCCACCGCTTCTGCGCGTCAGGCCCCCGAACGGCTCGAACGGATCCCACACCACCATCTCGTCGAGCGGCACACCCATCTTCCAGGCGGTGTTGCGGCCGAGGTGCTGGTCCGGCAGGAACAGAATCTTCTCGCGCTGCGACCAGCCCCACTTGAGCGAGGCCTCGGCGTTCGACGAGGTGCAGATGGTGCCGCCACGCTCGCCGACGAACGACTTAATCGACGCCGCGGAGTTGATGTAGGTAATCGGCGTGACCTGTGAGGCCACGCCCAACTGCTGGAGCTCGGACCAGCAGACCTGCAGCTGATCCGGCGCGGCCATGTCGGCCATCGAGCAGCCCGCCGCCAGGTCCGGCAGGATCACCTTCTGGTGTGGCAGGCCGAGGATGTCGGCGCTCTCGGCCATGAAGTGCACGCCGCAGAAGATGATGTACTCGGCTTCCGGGTGCTTGGAGATTTCGCGCGCGAGCTTGAACGAATCGCCGGTGTAATCGGCGAAGCGGATCACTTCATCGCGCTGGTAGTGGTGTCCGAGGATCACCACTCGCGATCCGAGCGTGGCGCGAGCCGCGGCGATGCGATTCGCCATCTCCTCGTCGGAGAGGCCGAGGTACTTCTCTGGGAGGGGTTGGCGCTCGCGAATGCTGGCGCGCTCGACCTCGTTGAGGACCGGCAAAAAGGTGCCCGTCGTCATCGTCGTTCGGTGCCTCGTAGCCGTGCGCGGCATGCGAGATTGTGAAAGTTTTCGCAATCTCCGCGCACGAAAAGACCAAGCGAAACATTCCCGGCGATCGCCGCCGGACGCACGCTTGGTCTGATTTCGACTATAGCACGTCAGGCCGTCGCCAGCTGAGGCACGCGGACCACGTTGTAGAGCGTGTCGCGCTCGATCGGCGCGCGCCCCGCGTCGCGGATGAGCCGCTCGATATCCTCGGTCGAAAGCGCCGTCGGCGTCTTCGACCCGGCCATGTGGTAGATGGTCTCTTCCTGCACGGTGCCGTCGAGATCGTCGGCGCCGAACCACAGCGCCGTCTGCGCCACCTCGACCCCGCACGAGATCCAGTAGGCCTTGATGTGGTCCATGTTGTCGAGCAGCAACCGCGACACGGCGAGCACGCGCAGCGTGTCGGTGGCGGAGGGCGGCGGCAGCTTCCGCATCTGGTTGTTGTCGGGATGGAACGCCAGCGGAATGAAAGCCTGGAACCCGTGCGTCTCGTCCTGCAGCGCGCGCACCTGCAGCAGGTGATCGACGCGCTCGTCCATCGTCTCGATGTGGCCGTAGAGCATCGTGACGTTGGTGCGCATCCCGAGGCCGTGGGCGGTGCGATGCACCGAGAGGTAGCGAGCGCCGTCGCACTTGTCGTACGAGATCTTGCCTCTCACCCGTGGCGCGAAAATCTCCGCGCCGCCGCCGGGCAGCGAGTCGAGGCCGGCGTCACGGAGCTCTTCGAGCACCTGGCGATCGGTCTTGCCGTAGTGCTCGGCGAAAAACGCGATCTCGACCGCGGTGAAGCACTTGAGGTGGATGCCGGGGCGGACGCGCTTCATCCCGCTCAGCAGATCGGTGTAGTAGCTGAACGGCAGATCCGGGTGCAGTCCGTTGACGAGGTGGATCTCGGTGAGCGGCTGATCGGCGCGCGCGCGCAGCTTGTCGAGGACCTGCTCCACCGAGAGCGTGCGGGCGCCGGGCATGCCCTCCTTGAGCCGCGCGAACGAACAGAAGAGGCACGAGGCCTCGCACACGTTCGTGGCCTCGAGCGCCAGCTTGTAGTTGAAGTAAGTGCGATCGCCGTGGCGACGCTCGCGGACGCGATTGGCCAGCCAGCCGACCGCCAGAAGATCTGGCGCGGCGAACAATCGTTGTCCGTCTTCGAAGGACAACCGCTGTCCAGCGTCCACCTTGTCGGCTATGTCACCAAGCCCCGCGGAGCGGAGGCGCGCGTTCATCGACGTTGCAGCCTTTCGCCCGGTCCCGGAGACCGGGTACCGGAAACCGGGTACCGGATCGCAGTCTTTAGCTGATGCCCCACACCTGAAAGCGGAGCGTCCGGGCGCGAGGACCGTCGAGCTCGGCCATCAGGATGCGCTGCCACTGCCCCAGCACGACCTCGCCACCGCTGATCTGCAGCGTGAGCGAATGGCCCAGCAGCATCGCGCGCAGGTGCGAGTCGGCGTTCATGCGATCGCAATCCGAGTGGTCCGGATCGTTGTGCATGTAGTAGCGGTCGCGGGCGACCATTTCTTCGAGGAACTTCTTGATGTCGACGAGCAGCGCACGCTGGAACTCGTTGATGAACACCGCGCAGGTCGTATGCATCGACCACAGCGTGATCATGCCTTCCTGGATGTTGAACTGACGGACGTAACTCATCACCTTGTCGGTCAGATCCACCAGCTCGATGCGGTCGTCGGTGTCGATGACAAAGCTCTCACCGTGGATCACAAGGCCGCCAGCCGTCGCGGTCGCCACCTTCTGTACTGGGGTGTCGCGGACGGTCACGGTCGAACTCTTGCTCATGCGTTCCTCTTCATGATGGCAAATACAAACCCTGTATTTTATCCGCAATCCCAGCCCACCGGTGCAGGAACTACTCGCGCGCTCGTAAGTCCTGTCCCTGCTAGCCTTTAGGCCGACACGTCGGGGCGCCCCGGTCAGAGCAGAACGGGACATTCTGCCATGCTACAATTCGCCTGACAACAAGACGCGTTCCGGGCGGTCAGGGAAGTTGGGTGCGATGCCCACACGGTCCCGCCACTGTAAGCGAGGAGCGCGCGTCCTTCGTTCCGCGATCACCCTATTCGACCGGGTTACGTGGACGTCACTGTCGCTACGGCGGCGGGAAGACGCCGGGCGCGCGCAACGATCCGCAAGTCAGGATACCTCCCGCCATGGAATCCGTCCTTCTGCCACGTCGCCTGTCGGCGACGGGCACCGGCGCGGGTCACGCCGGGGAGGCGATATGCATGCATCTCTCCGCCTGTACGTACAGGCGTCCCTAGTCGTTTTTTCTCTCGTCGCATTCGGCCCGGATCTCGTCGCGCAGACGAAGGACGCGGGTGGCACCATCCGCGGACAGGTCACCGATCCGCAGCAGCGCCCCGTCCCCGGGGCCACCATCGTCATTGAAGGCCCGGCGGCCGCGCCGGTCTCTTCCGTTTCAGACGCAAGCGGAAGCTTTGTGGTGGCAACCGGTGTGCCGGGCCGCTTCACCGTCCAGGCGTCCGCGCCGGGCCTGACCTCGGGATTCCACGTTATCGACGTCGCCGATCAGGCAACCGTCGTGGTTGATCTGGCGCTGCGAGTCGCGGCCATTGACGAACAACTGGTGGTCACGGCGACGCAGGTGGATCAGCCGCTGTCGCGCGTGCCTGACAGCACGACCGTGATCAACGGCGAGACCCTGGCCGCGCGCCAGCAGTTCTCCGCCGGCCAGGCGCTGCGCTCGGTGCCCGGGCTGACGGTCCAGCAGAGCGGCGGGCCGGGTTCGCTCACGTCGCTCTTCACCCGTGGCGGCGAATCGGACTTCACCCTGGTGCTCATCGATGGCATCCGCGCCAACGCCTTCGGCGGCGGCGTGGACCTTTCGCAGGTGCCGCTGGCTGACGTCGAGCGCATCGAGGTGGTACGCGGTCCCCAGAGCGCGCTTTACGGCGCTGACGCCATCGGCGGCGTCGTGCAGATCATCACGCGCAGCGGCGGCGCGCCGTCCGCGCAGGGCCTGTTCGAAGGCGGCAGCCGCGGCATGTGGCGCGGCGCAGCCTCCACCACCGGCGAGGCTCGCGGCTTCCGTTGGCAGGTGGGCGGCGACCGCTTCGAGGAAGACGGCTTCACGGGCGAGGCCGCCAACGGCGAAACCGTGAGCAACGACGATGCGCGCACGTCGCAGGCGGCGGTGACGCTGGGCTGGCGGCATGTGGGCAGCGGCGCGGACCTGCAGGGCACGGCTCGCTACGTGGACACCGATCGGGGCACGCCGGGGCCGTACGGGTCCGATCCCGCCGGGCGCTTCACCGGCGTGGATCGCACGTCCCGCAACCTCACGACGAGAGCCTCTGGCGGCGTGCACTGGATCCAGCCCTGGTTCGGCGCCTCCAGCCGGGTGCGTCAGCGCACCGAACTGGACTACGCCGACTACGACCTCACCAACCAGAGCAGCTTCCCGTCCGAGGGCGAGTCGCAGCGAACGCACGTGCGCACCCAGACCGACATTGCCGCATCGGCAACGCTGGGCTTTACTGGCGGCCTCGAGTGGCTGGGCGAGCAGGGCGCCAGCACCTACATCACCGCGGGTTCCGGAGAGGTGCCGGTCGAACGGGCAGTGCTCGGGGTGTTTGGCGAAGCGCGCTGGAATGCGGCCAGCCGGCTGTCGCTTACCGCGGGTCTGCGCGGCGAACGCATCCATCGTGACGCGTTCCCTGGCGATCCGTTCGCGTTCACGCCGCGCCCCGACTTCCCCGAGGAAACGGTCAACTCGGTCAATCCGAAGATCGCGGCCAACTGGATGGTGGCTGGCGACGCCGCGCAGTCGCCGACCTGGACCCGCGTGCACGCCGCCGCGGGAACCGGCATCCGTCCGCCGGATGCGTTCGAGATCGCCTTCACCGATAACTCCGGGCTGAAGCCAGAGCGGAGCCGCAGCTTCGACGTCGGCGTCGCGCAGGCGCTGGCAGGCGGCGCGATCCAGTTCGACGCGACGGTGTTCGACAACAACTACGACGACCTGATCATCTCGGTCGGCAGCTCGTTCTCGGGTGTCAGCCGCTGGCGCACCGACAACATCTCGAATGCCCGCGCGCGCGGCGCCGAGTTGTCGGCCGCGTGGCGGCCGGTGGTCGGCCTCTCGGTCCAGGGCACATACACCTTCCTCTCGACCGAGATCCTCGCCGTGGATGACGCCCCGAATGCGCCGCCCCCGTACAGCGTCGGCGACGCGCTGCTGCGCCGGCCACGCAATCAGGGCTCGATCGACGCGAACTGGTCGCGCTCGCGCGCGGGCGCGTTCCTTCAGGTGCTGATGCGCGGCGAGACGCTCGATGCCGAGCCGGCATTCGGACCGGGCGGTGGTCTCTACGACAACCCCGGTTACGCGGTCACGAACTTCGGCGGCTCCTTCACGATCGGCTACGGCGTCACCGTGATCGGCCGCGTGATGAACGCCTTTGACGCCGAGTACGAAGAAGTCCTCGGCTACCCGGCGCCGCGGCGCACGGCCTATTTGGGCATTCGATTTGCTGCAAGCCGATAACGTCACCTTCCGGTATCACGCCGATTCGCCGCTCGTGGTCGACGGCGTGTCGCTGGAGGTGCGTCGAGGCGATCTCGTGGGAATCCTCGGGCCGAATGGCTCGGGGAAGACCACGTTGCTGCGCTTGTTGAGCGGCACGCGCGTCCCGACGTCGGGGCGGGTGCTGCTCGACGGCCAACCGATGACCCGTCTCAGCCGCCGGGACATCGCCCGGCGGATGGCGATTGTCCCGCAGGAAACCGAGCTCGCGTTCGAGTACACGGTGCTCGAGATCGTGCTGATGGGCCGCCACGCGCACCTCGGCCTCTTCGAGGTGGAGGGGCCCCGCGACTACGCGCTCGCGCGTGAGGCACTCGCCGCCACCGGCACCGGCCACCTCGAGACGCGCGCGTTCCACACGCTGAGCGGCGGCGAGAAGCAGCGCGTGGTCATTGCCGCGGCGCTGGCGCAGGCCTCCGACGTGCTCCTGCTCGACGAGCCCACCGCCTCGCTCGATCTCGGCTACCAGCTCGATGTCGCGGCGCTGCTCGCCACGCTGAACCGCGAACGCGACGTGACCATGGCGATCTCCACGCACGACCTGAACCTCGCCGCGTCGATCTGCCGCACGCTGGTGCTGGTTCGCCAGGGTCGTGTCATCGCCAACGGCCCGACCGAAGAGGTGCTGACGCCCGATCACGTCCGCGCGCTCTACGACGTCGATGCCGACGTCCACATACACGCCGCCAGCGGCCACATGACCGTGGTGCCGGTCCGCCGCCTCCGGCCATGAGCCTGCGCCGGCGACTGCTCACCGTCGTCGGAGGCTTCGGCGCGGTCGCGCTGCTGGTGCTCATCTGGGCGCCGACCGTTGGCAGCACGTCCATCGATCTCGCGCGCGTCTTCGACACCTCGATTCCCTGGGCCGACAACGTCGACGCGCAGATCTTCTTCGTCGCGCGGTTGCCGCGGGTGCTGGCCGGAGCGCTGATTGGCGCGACCTTGGCGGCGGCGGGCGTGGTGCTGCAGGCGCTGATGCGAAATCCGCTGGCGACGCCGTTCACGCTGGGCGTCTCGGCAGGCGCCGCGCTCGGGGCGATGCTGGCGATTGCGTTCCGGCTGGACGTCGGAGCGCTGGGCGTCTCCTCCGTCCCCATCGCCAGCTTCATCGGCTCGCTGGCGGCCATCGCCATCGTGTATGGCCTGGCCTCGTCGCAGAAACGTGGGCTCTCCACCAACGTCCTGCTGCTGGCGGGCGTCACGCTGAACTCGTTCTTCTCGGCCCTGATCCTCTTCGTCCAGTACCTGTCGGATTTCGCGGAGTCGTTCCGCACCGTTCGCTGGCTGATGGGCGATCTGGACGTCGGCAGCTACGGCCCGATCGTGGCCGCCACGCCGTTCATCATCGCCGCGTTCGCCGTGTTCGCCGTGCTGCCGCGCGCACTCAATCTCCTGACCATGGGCGAGGACGTGGCCGCCGGCCGCGGCGTCGAGGTGGCGCGCGCGCAGCGCTGGGCGTTCTTCAGCGCTTCGCTGGCCACGGGCGCGGCCGTCTCGCTGGGTGGTCCCGTGGGATTCGTCGGCATCGTCGTGCCGCACCTGGTGCGACTGATGGTGGGCTCGGATCACCGCGTCGTGCTCCCCGCCGCAACGCTGTTCGGCGCCGCCTTCCTGGTACTGTGCGACGTGCTGGCAAGGACCATCATGGCCCCGCTCGAGATTCCGGTGGGCATCATCACCGCGCTCATTGGCGGGCCGTTCTTCCTCTGGTTACTGGTGAGGCAGTCATGATCCGCCGCTCATTGTTGTCGCTCGTCATCGCGTTGATCTGCGCGCTGCCGGCCGCGTCCCTGGCGACGCAGTCGCCGCAGCGCATCATCTCGCTGGTGCCGGCGCTCACCGAAATGCTGTTCACCATGGGGGCTGGATCACAGGTGGTGGCCGTGAGCAGCTACGACGAAGATCCGCCGCAGGTGAAGTCGCTGCCCCGCGTCGGCGCGCTGCTCGATCCGGACGTGGAGCGAATCCTTTCGCTGAAACCTGACCTCGTCATCACCTACGGATCGCAGGTCGACCTGCAGGCGCAGCTCACCCGCGCCGGTATCCCGATGTTCGACTACCGGCATGGCGGCCTCACCGCCATCCTCGAGACGATGCGCGCGCTGGGAGTGAGGACCGGCCATCAACGCGAGGCCGACGCCGCCGCCCGCGAGATCGAGGCGCGATTAGCTGCGGTGCGGGCGCGCACATCCGGCTCGCCGAAACCGCGGACGTTGCTCGTGTTCGGCCGCGAGCGGGGCACGCTGCGGAACATCTACGCCAGCGGCGGCCGTGGCTTCCTGCACGACATGCTCGAGGCCGCGGGCGGCACGAACATCTTCGCCGATATCGAGCGCGAATCGGTGCAGGCCACGACCGAGCTGATCCTGACGCGGGCGCCCGAGGTGATCCTCGAAGTGCGGTCGGCGGATATCGACACCGAGGCCGAGGCCGCGAAGGAAGCCGCCAGCTGGGCGCCGTTGGCGTCCGTGCCCGCAGTGCGGCAGAAGCGCGTGATCGTGCTGACCGGCAAGGGCTTGACAGTACCCGGACCGCGCGTGGCCGAGGTCGTCGAGCAGATGGCGCGGGCCCTGCACCCGTGAGGTTATCGATGCGCATTCTCGTCAGCTGGTCATCGGGCAAGGATTCGGCGTGGATGCTGCACGTCCTGAAACAGCAGCACCCCGGAGCGGTGCAGGGGTTGCTCACCACGACGAACGAGGCGTTCGATCGCGTCGCAATGCACGCTGTCCGACGCTCGCTGCTCGAAGCGCAGGCGCGGGCCGCGGCGGTGCCGCTGCACGTGGTGCCGTTGCCCTGGCCCTGCTCGAACGAACAGTACGAAGCGCGCATGGGCGCCGCCGTGCGATCGCTCGTCGCGGACGGCTTCACGCACGTCGCGTTCGGTGACCTGTTTCTCGAGGACGTCCGCCGCTACCGCGAGGATCGGCTCGCCAACACCGGGCTGACGCCGTTGTTCCCGCTCTGGAAGACCAAGTCCACCGCCGAACTCGCGCGGGAGATGATCGACGGCGGCCTCGAAGCACGCCTGACGTGCGTGGACCCGCGGGTACTCGATCGCTCATTCGCGGGCCGCCGCTTCGACGACGCCCTGCTGCGCGATCTGCCAGCGGAGGTGGACCCCTGCGGCGAGCGCGGCGAGTTCCACTCGTTTGCGTATGCCGGCCCGATGTTCTCCGAACCCATTGCGGTGACCACGGGCGACGTCGTGGACCGCGACGGGTTTGTGTTCTGCGACCTGGAGGCGGCGGGGATTCCTCCGTTGACCCTGCGAGCCATGAGCTATCCGACGCGCATTGTCTGCCTGACCGAGGAAACCACCGAGACGCTCTATCTCCTGGGCGAAGGCGATCGTGTAGTCGGCGTCAGCGGCTACACCGTGCGCCCGCCCGAAGCACGCCAGAAGCCGCGCATCTCGTCGTTCCTCCACGCCCGCTACGACAAGATCGAGGCGCTCGAGCCCGATCTGATTCTCGCGTTCTCGGACTTGCAGGCTGACATCACGACCGAGCTCGTGAAGCGCGGACACACGGTGTTCACGTTCAACCAGCGGTCGGTCGCCGAGATCCTGCAGATGATTCGCATGCTGGCGGGCATCGTCGGGGTGGCGGCCAGGGGCGAGGCGCTGGCGCGCGAGCTGGAGGCTGGACTGCAGCAGATTCGTGAGGCGGCCAGCGAGTTTCCGCGGCGGCCGCGCGTGTTCTTCGAGGAATGGGACGACCCGCTGATCACGGGCATCCGCTGGGTGGAGGAGCTCGTCGAGATCGCCGGCGGCGAGCCGATCTTCCCGGATCGCCAGCACGCCAAGCTGGCGAAGGATCGTATCGTCAGCAGCGACCAGGTGATTGCCGCGGCGCCCGACGTGATTATCGGATCGTGGTGCGGCAAACCCGTGCGACCCGAGCGCATCGCCGGCCGGCCCGGATGGGACCAGGTTCCGGCCGTGCGAAACGGACATATCTACGAAGTGAAGTCCGCCTTCATCCTGCAGCCGGGCCCTGCCGCCCTCACCGAGGGCGTGCGGCAGATTCACGCCTTGTTGAAGCGCGCTATCTGAGCGCGCCGCCGGGCTCGGCTCGATAGACCATCCGTCCGCGCACGAACGTCAGCTGGCAGCGCATGTCCTTCAGCTCGGCCGACGGCACGGTGTAGGGGTTGCGGTCCCAGACCGCCAGATCGGCGTCCTTCCCCACTTCAATGGAGCCGATGCGCTCGTCCAGGAACATCGTGTGCGCGGCCCACATCGTGTAGGACCGCAGCGCCGTGCGGATGTCGATCGATTCGCTGGTGCCAAACGGCGTAGCGCCGTGCGTGCCATTGAGCGTCTGTCGCACGACCGAGGACCAGAGCCCGAGCCGCGCGGCGAACGGCGTGACCGGAAAGTCGGAGCCGCCTCCCCACTTCACGCCCTTCTGCACGAACGTGTGGAACGGCTTCAGCCGGCCCGCGCGCGCGGGCCGAGGTTGGCCGCGTAGTTGTCGCCAATCCACCACAGGAACGGCGCCTGCGCTTCTGGATATCCCGAATCGAAGTCGCGCTGCAGCCGCGCCATCACGTCGATTGCATGATCGGTCGGGGTGTTGGCGTGGATGATGCCGTGGCGCAGGCCGCGCGTCGGCGTGGCCTTGAGCACCTGATCGTAGGTATCCACCACCCAGTCGATCGCCCGGTCGCCGATGGCGTGCGTGCTGACGTGAATGCCGGCCTGATGCAGGCCGGTCACCAGCTCGCGATATTCATCCGGCGGCGTTGATGGATAGCCGCTGTTGCCCGTGTCCTTGCCGGTGAAGTCCTTGTTCCAGTCCTCGTGCATCCACGCCGTGCGGGCGCCGCCGCTCCCATCCATGTACATCTTCACGCCGCCGAAGGTCAGCATGCCATCGCCTTGTGGCACTGTTGGCTTGGGCTGTTTCTGGACGCGAGCAAGTACGGCGGGCCCGTCGGCCAGCCGGCGCGCCCCGGCCCACAGCGCGAACACGCGCACGGTCAGCTTGCCCTCCTGCAGCAGCTCCCGATAGAGCTCCCACTTCATCTCGCCGATGCCGGGGTCCTTGGCGCCCGTCATGCCTTCGCGGTTGAAGTCCTCGACAATCTTCAGCAGTCCAGCCTTCTGCTGCTCGCGAGTCATCGGCGGCACGATCGGCGTAATCAGCCCGGTGGCGGATTCCTTCATCACGCCGGTCGGGTTGCCGGCCGCGTCGCGATCGATGGTCCCGGCCGGCGGATCCTTGGTCTCGCGCCGCACCTCGGCCATCTTCATGGCATAGGAGTTCGCGACGCCGTAGTGACCGGTCGTGTGCATCAGCCACACCGGGTTGTTCGGCGCGACCTTGTCGAGATCGGCGGCCGTGATGTATCGCCGCTCGGCGAGCTTCCCCTCGTCCCAGCCGCGACCGCGCACCCACTCGCCCGGCTTCAGCGTCGCCACCTGCGCCGCGATGCGCCGCAGCACATCGTCCATGGACTTGATGGCGATGTCGCTGAGATCGACGTTGAAGAGCGCGTCCACCTCGGAGAAATGCACGTGGGAATCGATCAGGCCCGGGGTGACGGCGCGTCCGGCCAGGTCCACCACCTGGGTGGCCGATCCGATGTGCGGCTTGATCTGCGCGTTGGTGCCAACCGCGACGATGCGGCCGCCGGTGATGGCCACGGCCTCGGCCACCGAGTCCCGTGGATCCACCGTGAGCACGGCGCCATTCGTCAGGACCAGGTCGGCGGGCGGTTGTGTGGTTTGCGCGCGTCCGGCGGCGCCCAGGGTGAGCCCGATGCCGGCCACCGTTACTGCGAGAATCGTGAGTCTTGCGCGCATTGCCATCTGCCTCCTGCGGTGGAGTGGGATGGTAGCAAAGAACCGGCTCGACTACTCGTGACGAGTGCCACCCATTCCGGCCGACTCGGCGTCATAATGAGGACATGAGGATGGCGCTGGCCCTGGTGGTCGCCACAGCCATGACCGTCTCGCTGCAGGCGCAACGGCCCGCGCCTGCCGAAGGTTCCTCCACGCCCGAAACAACGGACGTGCGCTCCACCGATCCGCAGGTCCCCGCCGCATCAGCCTGAGACAACGGTCGATGCCTCGAAGCTGGGGGTATCGATGAGCCGCATCAAGAAGGGGCTGCGTGTCACCGAGTCGCGGCAGACGACGTCGAGTGCGCCGATGAAGCTCGAGTACCAGCTTCAGGTCTTCGGCGCCGCGCCACGCATCGACATCCTGCAGGACTTCAACATCGGCCAGGGCGCGCCGTTGTCCTACGGCGCGCCCACGCACAACGACTTCATCACGCAGTGGACACCCCAGGCGTATCGCTCGCCGGTGGCTTCCCTTTCCTCAATCGCCTTCTGGGCGGTGGAGAAGGCGGCGAAGCAATCCCAGAAGTCGAAGTGTGAAGAGGAAATCGCGAACTACCGGCAAATGGTCATGCAGGGCATGCCGGCTGCCGCACCGCGCTGCACCCAGTAGGCAACCTGGCGTGCTACTCCGCAAAGAGTGGCAGGGGCTGGACGGGCGCTCGGAACACGCCTTCGCTCTCGCCCCACGCCAGCATGCGCTGCACGGCGCTCTCGTCCAGCGCCAGCGTGTAGTCGTTCACATACAGGCGGATATGGCGCTCGGCGACCTCGGGATCCATCTCCTGGGCGTGCGCCGCGACGAACTCGCGGCTGGCCTCCGGATGCTCGAAGGCATAGGCGACGCTGGAGCGGAGCGCCCGATCGACGATCGGCGCCAGCGACGGCGCCAGGTCGCGGCGGATGGCGATCGCCGCCAGCGGCAGCGGACACTGCATCCGCGACTCCCACGCAGTGCCGAGATCGGCGACCAGCGTGAGGCCCTTCCCCTCGTAGGTGAAGCGGCCTTCGTGAATCAGCAGGCCGCAGTCCACCTCGCCGCGCAGCACGGCGTCCTCGATCTCGTCGAAGCGCATCGCCACCGTCTCGAACCGGCCCAGCAGCCGTAACAGCAGCGCCGCGGTCGTCCTCTCGCCCGGAATCGCGATCCGGCCGCCGACCTCGCGCGGCGACTTCGCCACGACGATCGGGCCGACGCCAAAACCGGCGGCACCGCCGGCGCGGAGGAGGATGTAGCGATCGCGCAGTCGTCCATAGGCGGCCATCGACACCTTCGTCACCTCGGCCTCGCCGCGTTCGGCGCGCGCGTTGAGGACTTCGATGTCGTCCATGAACGGCACCAGGTGGGGACCGGGCACCAGGCCGTGGACGATCGCGTGGAACGCGAACGTGTCGTTCGGGCAGGTCGAGAAACCGAAGTTCAGCGTCGGGACAGCCACGTGACGAGCGCCTCCTGCGCAACGAGAGCGGCTTCTTTCAGCCGCCACCCGCCGGTATCCCGGTTGGTGACCATGTTGCTGATGCCGCGGACCTCGCCGACCGGGATGCCGTGCAGGTGCGCCACGTGCGCCACCGCGGCGCCTTCCATGTTCTCGACCGCGCCGCCGGTGCGCGCCTCGATGGCGCGGGCAGCGCCGTCCGTGCCGGTGCAGGTGTTGACCGTCACGAACCTCACGCGCCGCTCGACCGGCCAGAGCTGCATCGGCAACTCGTTGTAGATGGGAACGTCGCCGCGGACCAGGGGGAACCCGAGCGACTTCATGTCGAGGAAGCCCGTCGGCGTCGCCGCGCCCAGGTCGCCGTAGCATTCATCGGCCGCGCAGGCGACCTCTCCAACGCGAAGTCCCGAACCGGGATAAGCGCCACCGACACCGCACACCACGATGCCGTCGGGGCGCTGCCGCGCGATGGCCATCGTCACCGCGTGAGCGGCGTTGACGGCGCCGACGCCGGTGCAGAGCACCACGGTGTCGCTCGCAGCGGCCAACCGTTCGCGCAGGAGTCCGCCCTCGAGCTCGGTGGCGATGCAGACCAGCAGGGACACAGCCGTTAGAGCATCCCGAGCTGGAGCTTCGCCGCGTCGGTCATGCGGTCCTTGGTCCAGGGCGGTTCCCAGACGATCTCGACCTTCGCGCCGGTGACGCCCGGCACCTTTGCCGCCTTGTCGCGCACTTCGACGGGCAGCGACTGCGCGGCCGGGCACGCGGGCGCCGTCAGGGTCATGCGGATCCCGACGTGCGCGTCGGCGTCCACGAGCACGTCGTAGATGAGGCCGAGCTCGTGAATGTTCACCGGGATCTCGGGGTCGTAGATGGTGCGCAGCGCGTCGAGAATCTGCGGCCGCAGCTCCGCCATCTTCAGCGGGTCCGCCACGAAGCCGTCCAGCGATTCCGACAGCTCGTTCGCGGGTGAATCCTGGGCGTCGTCGCCTCCGGTGGGCATCATGGGTAGAATCCTCGGCATCGTCATGGTGTGCTGTGCCGCCGGGCGGCGCCCGGCGCTCCGCTATTCAGTGCTGATCGGGCCAATCGGCTGATCCGACACCGCCGCCTTCAGCGTGTGCCAGGCGAGGCCCGCGCACTTCACGCGGGTCGGAAAGTCGCGAATGCCCGAGAGCACGGAGAGCTTCCCCATCTCTGGCAGGGGGCTGCCGGGTGGCGACGTGATCATGTGGTGGAACTGCTCGAACAGCGCGCGCGCCTGGTCAACCGTCTTGCCCTTCACCGCCTCGGTCATCAGCGACGCCGACGCCTTCGAGATGGCGCAACCCGACCCCTGGAACGCGATGTCGGTGATGACGCCGTTCTCGACCTTCAAGAAGAGCTTCAAGCGATCGCCGCAGAGCGGGTTGTAGCCCTCCTGCGTAGCCGTCGCGCGGGTCGATCACGCGGAAGTTTCGCGGCTGCCGGTTGTGGTCGAGGATCACTTCCTGGTAGAGATCGCTCAGTTCCGACATCAGCCGAACACCTTCTTCGCGGTGTGAAGCGCGGCCACCAGGGCGTCGATGTCCTCACGCGTGTTGTACATCGCCAGCGAGGCGCGAACGGTGGCCGGAATGCCGAAGCGGTCCATCACCGGCTGCGCGCAGTGCTGTCCGGTGCGGACGGCCACGCCCTCGCGATCGACGATGGTGCCGAGCATCGTGCGGATGCACGCCCTCGATCACGAACGACAGGATGCTCGTCTTGTGCGGCGCGGTGCCGACGAGCGTCACGCCCGGCACGTCGAGGAGCGCGGCCGTGCCATACGCCAGCACCTCCTGCTCGTGGGCCTGGATGCGATCCATGCCGACGGCGGTGATGTAGTCGACGGCCACTCCGAGCGCGATGGCGCCGGCGATGTTCGGCGTGCCCGCCTCGAACTTGTAGGGCAGCTCGTTCCAGGTCGAGCGTCTCGAAGGTCACCGAGGCGATCATGTCGCCGCCGCCCTGCTACGGCGGCATCGCGTCGAGCAGCGCGGCCTTGCCGTAGAGGACGCCGATGCCGGTCGGGCCGAACATCTTGTGGCTCGGCAGCACGTAGAAGTCGCAGTCGAGTCGCGGCACGTTCACGGGCATGATGCGGCGCCGCCTGGGCGCCGTCGATCAGCACCACGGCGCCGGCCGCGTGCGCCGGCGCGATCATCGCCTTGATCGGATTGATCGTGCCGAGCGCATTCGACACGTGGCCGAGATGGCGACGATCTGCGTGCGCGGGGTCAGCAGGCGCGCGTACGCGTCCATGTCGAGCTCGCCGGAGTCGTTGATCGGCACCACCCGCAGCGTCGCGCCCGTCTGCTCGGTCAGAGCAGCTGCCACGGCACGATGTTCGAGTGATGCTCCAGCCACGACAGCAGGATCTCGTCGCCGGCCTTGACGTGCGTCCGGCCCTAGGTCTGCGCCACCAGGTTGATGCCGTCGGTGGCGTTGCCGCGTGAAGATGATCGTCCTTCGGATCCGCCGCGTTGATGAAGGTCGCGATCCGTCCGCGCGCCGCCTCGAACAGATCGGTCGCCTTCTCGCTCAGCTAGTGCGCGCCGCGATGGATGTTGGCGTTGCGTGCCGGTGTAGTAGTCGACCAATCGCCTGCAGCACGACCCGCGGCTTCTGGGTCGTGTTGGCGTTGTCGAGATAGACCAGCGGCTTCCCGTGCACCGGGTGCTCAGGATCGGGAAATCGGCGCGAAGGGCCTGGACGTCGAATGCGGTGGCGGTGGTCATGGTCGTTCTATTGGCAGTCGCGCCCAGTCTGGTCGTGCTCGGCCAGGTCGCGCTCGAGCTGGCGGAACAGCTCGCGCTCGAGTTGTTCCCGCAGCTGCGGAATCGCGATGCCCTCCAGCACTTCGCCCGCGTAGGCGTGCATCAGCATGTCGCGCGCGTCCTTGCACGTTCAGCCCGCGTGCCTGCAGGTAGAACATCGCCTCTTCGTCCAGCTGCCCGACCGCCGCGCCGTGCGTGCACTTCACGTCGTCGGCGAAGATCTCGAGCTGCGGGTTCGAGTTGATGGTCGCGTCGTCCGACAGCAGCAGCGCGCGGTTGGTCTGCTTCGCGTCGGTCTTCTGCGCGTCGAGGCGGACGATGATGCGGCCGTTGAACACCGCCTTGGCGCTTGCCGTCCAGGATGCCCTTGTAGAGCTCGTGGCTGGTGCAGTGCGGCATCGCGTGATCGATCGTGGTGTGGGTGTCCACCAGGCTCGTCGCCGTCGGCCAGATAGCAGCCGTCGATCGTGCACGTGGGCGCCCTCGCCGGCGAGCACCGCGATGGCGTCGTTGCGGACGATGCGGCCGCCGAGCGTGATGGTGCGGACCTTGAACGAGCTGTCGCGGGACGCATTCACGTGCAGGTTGGTGACGTGGAACGAGCCCTCGGTCTCGCGCTGATCCGTGTAGCAGTCGACGATCGCCTGATCGGCGAGCGTGACTTCGATCACGGCGTTGGTGAAGTGCGCCTCGCCAGCGGTCGCCGAGGAACGTCTGACGCCATGCTGGACTGGCTGTTGGCGCCGGCCGCAGCAGCACCCGCGGATGCGCCATCGTCTTGCCGGTCGCCGCCGGTGATGATGATGATGTGGATCGGCGGTGTCGATGACCGCGCCCTTGCGCACGGAGATGAGCGCCGCCGTCCTCGAGAAACGCGGTGTTGAGCGCCGCGAACGGCAGCGCGTCCACCGGCTGCTGGCCGAGGTGCCGAGCACTCCGGTGCGCCCTGCGCGATGGCCGCGGCCAGGCTCCGCGATCTTCAGCCCGACCGGCACGCGACGTGAGGTCCGACAGCTCCGGCGCGAACTGGCCGTTGAGCAATCACCAGCCGGACCGCGCCGGGCACCGCCACGCGCGACACCAGCGCGGCGGCGTTGGTGGGCGCCCTTCCGCCAGCTGGAACGGCGTCGCGGCGATCGGCGCGACACGTTCGTGAAGCGCCACTCTTCCTGACGCGTCGTCGGGAAGCCGGCGTTCTGCGAACGCGTCGCGCGCCTTTTCGCGCATGGCCTTCAGCCAGGCGGGCGCTGCTTCGCCGCGGCCGCGCATGAACCGCGCGTGCTCGGCGAGGTAGGTGTCCTGTCCTTCGGCGACGGGAGTCATCACTCTCAGCTCCTCACGCCGGCGGCCAGCGAACGGTCCGTGCCGTCAGTGCCGTCGTTCGAACGCGCCGCCTCTTCGAGCCAGCCGTAGCCCTTTTCTTCGAGCTCGAGCGCCAGCTCGCGGCCGCCGGACCGCACGAGCCGGCCCGTCGCTCAACACGTGCACGAAGTCGGGCACGATGTAGTTCAGCAGCCGCTGGTAGTGCGTGACGACGATGAACGCGCGATCTGGCCGGCGCATCGCGTTGACGCCGTGCGGACACGACTCGCAGCGCGTCGATGTCGAGGCCCGAATCGGTTTCGTCGAGCATGCGCCAGCGTCGGCTCGAGCACCGCCATGTGGAAGATCTCGTTGCGCTTCTTCTCGCCGCCCGAGAAGCCCTCGTTGACCGAGCGCTGCAGCATCGACTCGTCGACGTGCAGCAGCTTGGCCTTCTCCTTCACAACGCTTCATGAAGTCGATGGCGTCGAGCTCGTCGAGGCCGTGCTGCTTGCGCGTCGCGTTGAGCGCCGCCTTCAGGAAGTAGGCGTTGTTCACGCCGGGAATCTCGACCGGGTACTGGAACGCCATGAACACGCCCTCGCGGGCGCGCTCGTCGCGGATCCATGTCGAGCAGATCCTTGCCGTTGTAGAGGACGCTGGCCGCTCGGTGACCTCGTAGCCGGGATGCCCCGACAGCGCGCGCGCGAACGTGCTCTTGCCCGATCCGTTCGGTCCCATGATGGCGTGCACTTCGCCGGGGTTCACCGTGAGATTGATGCCCGCGGAGGATCTCGCTTGTCCTCCGCCTTGACCTTCAGATTCGTGACGCTGAGTAGAGACATCGCTTGGTTTAACCGACCGATCCTTCCAGTGAAATGCCGAGCAGCTTCTGCGCTTCGACCGCGAACTCCATCGGCAGCTCGCGGAAGACTTCCTTGCAGAAGCCGCTGACGATCATGTTGATCGCGTCTTCCTTGGCGATGCCGCGCTGCTCGCAGTAGAAAATCTGGTCCTCGCCGATCTTCGACGTCGACGCTTCGTGCTCGACCTTGGCCGAGGTGTTCTTGATTTCGAGATACGGGAACGTGTGCGCGCCGCAGCGGTCGCCGATCAGCAGCGAATCGCACTGCGAGTAGTTGCGCGCGTTCGCTGGCGTTCTTGCCGATCTTCACCGCGCCGCGATAGGTGTTCTGGCCGCGGCCGGCCGAGATGCCCTTCGAGACGATCGTGCTGCGCGTGTTCTTGCCCAGGTGGATCATCTTGGTGCCGGTGTCGGCCTGCTGGAAGTTGTTGGTGACCGCCACCGAGTAGAACTCGCCGACCGAGTCGTCGCCCTGCAGGATGCAGCTCGGATACTTCCAGGTGACCGCGGAGCCGGTCTCGACCTGCGTCCAGGTGATCTTCGAGCGATCGCCCTTGCAGATGCCGCGCTTGGTGACGAAGTTGTAGATGCCGCCCTTGCCGTTCTTGTCGCCGGGATACCAGTTCTGGACGGTCGAGTACTTGATGGTCGCGTCGGTCGAGCGCGACCAGCTCGACGACCGCGGCGTGCAGCTGGTTCTCGTCGCGCTTCGGCGCCGTGCAGCCTTCGAGATAGCTGACCGTCGCGCCCTCGTCGGCAGACGATCAGCGTCCGCTCGAACTGGCCGGTGTCCTTGGCGTTGATGCGGAAGTAGGTCGACAGCTCCATCGGGCACTGCACGCCCTTCGGGACGTAGACGAAGCTGCCGTCGCTGAAGACCGCCGAGTTGAGCGCGGCGAAGTAGTTGTCGGTGTGCGGCACGACCGAGCCGAGGTACTGCTTCACCAGCTCGGGATGATCCTTCACCGCCTCCGAGAACGAGCAGAAGATGATGCCGAGCTCCGCCAGCTTGCTGCGGAACGTCGTCGCCACCGACACCGAGTCGAACACCGCGTCGACGGCGACGTTCGGCCAGCAGCTTCTGCTCGTCGAGCGGGATGCCGAGCTTGTCGAAGGTCGCGCGGATCTCCGGATCGACTTCGTCCAGGCTGTTCGAGCTTCTTCTTTTCCGTCGGCGCGGCGTAGTAGCTGATGCCCTGGTAGTCGATCGGCTCGTACTTGACGTTCTGCCAGTGCGGCTCGTCCATCTTCAGCCACGCGCGGAACGCCTTGCAGGCGCCACTCGAGCAGCCACTCCGGCTCGCCCTTCTTCGACGAGATCAGGCGGACGACGTCCTCGTTCAGGCCGACCTGGGGATGATGTCCTGCTCGATGTCGGTGACGAACCCGTACTTGTATTCGGTATTCGCCAGTTCTTCGATGACTTGCGTGGATGTTGACATATGGCTTCAGGTCTGGCTCTAGGCTTTCGGCTCTAGGCGGAAAACGATTCGCCGCAGCCGCACGTGCTCTTGGCGTGCGGATTCTTCAGCGTGAAACTCGTCGCCATCAGGTTGTCCTCGTCGAAATCGAGCACCGTGCCGTCGAGCAGCTTCAGGCTGCGCGGATCGACGAACACCTTCGCGCCGTTCGATGCCTTCGAACACCTGATCGTGGGCCTTGGCGCGCCGTCGAACGCGAACACGTAGCTGAACCCCGAGCAGCCGCCCGCCTTGACGGCGATGCGCAGCCCGCCCGGTTCAGTGCTGCTTCGTCAGCTGCCTCGCGATCACGCGCGCCGCGCTGTCGGTGATCTCGATCATCCCTGTCGTCCTGTTCCGGCCTTCCGCGTCGCCTCGTCCAGGGCCTGTTTGGCCGCGGCGACGGCGACGTTCGCCACGTGCATTCGCTCTTCCGGCAAGTCGAGCGCTTCGGCCACCTGTCCGGACGTGAACGCCCGGCTCTGGGTCGACGGTCGCGCCGTCCAGCCACTCGGTCACCAGGCTCGCGCGCGGCAATCGCCGCGCTGCAGCCAAACACCTTGAAGCGCGCCTCGGCGATGCGCCCGTCCTTCACGCGAACCTGGATCCGCGCCACCGTGCCCGCGTCCAGCGTTCCGCACTGTCCCGGTCCCGACGTCGGGCGATCCTCGGGCAGCACGCCGACGCGCTTCGGGTCGCGGCACGCGCTCGAGCACGGCGGCGGAATACATTACGCCCGCCCTGCTACGCCGGCGCCGGCCGGCACCCGGCCTGGCAGCTGCGCTCGCAGTTGCGCGACGACCGCGCCGATGTGCGCCGCCGCCTGCGCGATGTCCTCGGCGGTCGTGTCCCGCCCCAGTCCGAATCGCAGCGACGCCAGCGCGCGACTCGTTCGAGGCCGAGCGCCATCAGCACGTGCGACGGTTCGGCCTGCGTGCACGCCGCGCCGGACGAAACCGCCATGTCGTCGAGGCTCACCAGCAGCGCCTCGCCGTCGACGCCGGCGAAGCTCACGTTCAGGTTGCCCGGCAGCCGCGGCGTCCAGCGCGCCGTTCACGGTCACGCCGTCAAGATCGGCCCTGCAGCCGCTGCCGAGCAGTCGATCGCGCAGCGCACTCAGGCGAGCCGTCTCGACCGGCATGTCCTGCCGCGCGCATTTCGCCGCGCGCTCCAAATCCGACGATGCCCGGCACGTTCAGCGTGCCCGACCGCATCCCGCGCTCGTGACCGCCGCCGTCGACCTGCGCGCGCAGCGCGACTCGTCGATCCCGCGCTGCACATACAGCGCGCCGACGCCCTTCGGCCCGTAAATCTTGTGGGCGCGTGATCGACGCGAGGTCGACGTCGAGCGCGTCGACATCGAACGGCACCTTGCCGAGCGCCTGCACCGCGTCGGTGTGGAACCACGCGCCCTTCGCGTGCGCGAGCCGCCGGCGATTCCTGGATCGGCTGCAGCACGCCGATCTCGTTGTTCGCCGCCATCACGCTGACGAGCGCCGTGCGGTCGGTGACCGCCTCGTGCAACGGCCGCCAGGTCGACCAGCCCGTCGCGGTCGACCGGCAGCACCGTCACCCGCCAGCCCTGTGCTTCGAGCGCGCGGCATCGGATCGAGCACCGCCTTGTGCTCGGTCGCCACCGTCACGACGTGATCGCGCTCGCCCGGCCTCGCCTTCGCAGCGCCCTTGATCGCGAGGTTGTTCGCCTCGGTCGCGCCGCTCGTGAAGACGATGTCCTTGCTGCCGGCGCCGATCAGCGCCGCCACCTGCTTGCGCGCGCGCTCGACCGCATCGCTCGGCGTCCCAGCCAAACCGATGCTGCTGGCTCGCGGCGTTGCCGAACTTCTCGCTGAAGAACGGCAGCATCGCCTCGAGCACACGCGCATCGACCGGTGTCGTCGCGTGGTGATCGAGGTAGATCACGTTCACGAGGCCTCAGTCGCCAGCTGCCCATCGGCGGAACGAACACCATTCGCGAGACCGTCGGCGTCGGGCGCCGGCGCGGCGGCGCGTCGGCGTCGGCCGCCATCTCCGCGACGCTGACACGGTGGTCAGCGCTTCGAGGATGCGGTTCTTGATCTTCCAGAGCGGGTCGCGAATGCTGCACTTCGTGTACTGGTCGCAGTTGTGATCGTCGGTCGAGCACGCGGTCACGGTGACCGGACCGTCGACCGCCTGGATCACGTCCGCCACCGTGATCTGCGCGGCCGGCCGGCCCAGGCGATAGCCGCCGCGCGTGCCCTGCACCGACACCAGCAGCCGCGCGCGCACGAGGCGCTGCAGCACCTTCGCCAGCAGCTCGAGCGGAATCGTCGTACGACTCGGAGATCTCGCGGGCGCTGGACGAGCCGCCGCCGTCGGGCCGCGTGGCCAGATGCTTCATCGCGATCAGCGCGTAGTCGGATTTCTTGGAAAGTCTCAGCATATTGGAGCCGCCTGAAATACGACCGGCGAAGTCCTATTTTACCCTTGAATCTAGGACCTCACAAGTCGGCATTCGTCAAAAGGCAGAGGTGGATCGGGCGCCAACCCGGCTCGGACGGCCGGATTGGCGGCCTCTTTCAGTACTTCGGCTGGCGAGGGATCGACCTGGTCGATCCAGCCGAGGATGCCGCCGGTCAGGTTCCGGACTCGCGTAAACCGCTTTCGAACGAAGGAACTCCGCGCCTTGGCGCTGCGCATGCCCGACTTGCACTGGGTGACGATGGCGCGTTCCGATCGAGCTCCGACGTAGCGCTGCGGCAGTTCGCCGAGCGGAATCAGCATCGAGCCGGCGATGCGGTTGATCTGATACTCCTGCGGTTCGCGGACGTCGACGATCACGACCGGTCGTCGCCGCGATCGAGCTCGGCCTTCAATTCCAGCGACGGTCATGTCGCGTCGGCGTTCGTCGACCGCCGCGACGTCGCCGCCGCGACCTGGTGCGGCGCCACGCCGCAGAACTGCTCGTAGTCGATCAGCTCGCGTCACCGTCGGATGCGTGCCGCAGACCGGGCAGTCGGCGTCCTTGCGCAGCTTCAGCTCGCGGAAGCGCATCCGCAGCGCGTCGTAGATCAGGAAGCGGCCGATCAGCGGCTCGCCGATGCCGAGGATCAGCTTGATCGTCTCGGTCGCCTGGATGGTGCCGATGATGCCGGGCAGCACGCCGAGCACGCCGCCTCGGCGCAGCTCGGCACGAGACCCGGGCGGCGGCGGCTCGGGATAGAGGCAGCGATAGCACGGGCCGTCCTTGGTGCGCGAACACCGACGCCTGGCCTTCGAAGCGGAAGATGCTGCCGTAGGCGTTCGGCTTGCCGAGCAGCACGCACGCGTCGTTCACGAGGTAGCGCGTCGGAAAGTTGTCCGTGCCGTCGAGGATGACGTCGTAGTCGCTTGAACAGGTCGCAGCGCGTTCGTCGGAGCTGAGCGCCTCCTCGTAGGTCTCGATGTGCACGTTCGGGTTGAGCGCGTGCAGACGATCCTTCGCCGACGCGAGCTTCGAGCGGCCGACGTCCGGCGTGCCGTGCAGCAATCTGCCGCTGCAGGTTGCTGAAGTCGACGACGTCGAAATCGACGATGCCGAGCGTGCCGACGCCGGCCGCGGCCAGATACATCGCCGCCGGCGATCCGAGGCCGCCGGCGCCGATGCACAGCACCTTCGCGGCCTTCAGCTTGCGCTGACCGTCCATGCCGACCTCCGGCAGGATCAGGTGCCGGCTGTAGCGCCGGATCTCGTCGCCGGAGAGCTCCGGCAGCGCCGCGTGCTTCCGCCAGCGCCGCTGCCGCCCGCCACCGACGGGATGATGCTCACCGTGTCGCCCGCCTTGAGCGGCGTCTGATCCTTCTGCAGATAGCGGATGTCCTCGTCGTTGACGTAGACGTTGACGAAGCTGCGCAGCTTGCCGTCGGCGCTGTAGAGATGCTGCTTCAGCCCGCCGTACTGGTCGTCAGGTTCTGCAGCAGCTCGCCGATCGTCGGCGCCGTCGATCTCGACGGCGTCGAGCTTGTCGGTGAACGGCCGCAGCGGTGTGGGGATGTGAATCTTTGTCGGCATGTGGGTTCTCCGGAACGGTGCATCGGCAAGGTCAGACGTCGGTCGTGATGGCGGCGGTTCGAGCGACGGTCTCTTCGTCGAACGCCGATCGATCCTCGTGCAGTCGCCACGACGTGAGTTCGCGCGACTCGCCTCGCCGCACCGACACGATCACGTAGGAAAAAAACGGCCACGCATGATCGAGATCGTACTGCGACGGCCGCGCGGGATGATCGGGATGCGAGTGATAGAACCCGAGCAGCTCGAGGCCGCGCTCGCGTCGCGCCGCGTCTCGGCGACGCGATAATCCTACGGCCGCACGAGAAATCGCCGCCGCGGCCCTTCCTCGGTCGTGTTCGGCAGCGGAACGCTTCCCGACCACGCCGTCCCGGCCGAGCATCGCGCCGCAGCATTCGTGCGGATAGGTCTCGCGGCCGTGCGCGCGAATCGCGGCGTCCACGCCCGCGCCGCAGCGTCAACGCCCATCGACGCTCGCTCTCCCAGAAGCGTTCCGACAGATAGCGCTCGCCGCCGTCGCACAGGATGGTGACGACCACCGGCCGGCGATGCGCGCCATGCGCGTCGCGCGCCACGACGTTCGGCGCCGCTCGAGATGCCGACCAGCAACCCTTCTTCCCGCGCCAGCCGCCGCGTCATCGCGTACGCCTCCTCGGTGCCGACCGTGACGTCGACGTCGGCGACCGAGCGGTCGTAGATGCCCGGGACGATGGCCGATGTCCATGTGCTTCAGGCCTTCGAGGCCGTGCAGCGGGCTGTCGGGCTGCACCGAGGCCAGCACGATCGCCGGCACCTGCTTCGCGCAGCCGTCGGCCGACGCCGACGAACGTGCCGCTGGTGCCGAGGCCGGCGACGAAGTGCGTCACTCGCCCTTCCGTCTGCCGGATGATCTCGGGCCCGGTCGTGTCGTAATGCGCCCGCCAGTTGAACTCGTTGTTGTACTGGTCCGGGTAGAAGTAGCGCGCCGGGTCGGCGGCGTACCGCCGCCGCGCCTCGCGAATCGCGCCGTCGGAGCCTTCGAGCGGATTGGTGAAGAACGAGCTCCGCGCCATAGGCCTTCAAGATCCGCTTCCGCTCCGGCGTCACGTTCTCCGGCACGCACAGCGTCACCCGGTAGCCAAGCGCCGCGCCGATCATCGCGTAGGCAATGCCGGTGTTGCCCGAAGTCGCGTCCAGAACGACTTTCCCGGCCTGAGCTCCCCGCTGGCGAGCCCCTCGGGATCATCCGGCGGGCCGGCCGATCCTTGACCGAGCCACCCGGGTTCCTCCACTCGGCCTTTCCGTACAGCTCGACGCCGGGAAAGTCGCGCTCGATTCGACTCAGGCGAATGAGCGGAGTGTCTCCGACCAGGTCGAACAACGGTCCGAGACGATGGGCTTCCGCGGGTGCCAGGGGCAACATGGGCGGTGATATGGGCGAAAGCCTAGGAAAACACGTCCTCGGGCCGGGAGCAAGCTAAATCCGACTCGATGGGTCGGAGATAGACGCGATACCGAAATCGCATGGACGAACAAGGGGACGGGGCGCCGGGACCGGCGCTCGACGGGACTGACTACTTGATGACGGCCGTGAGGGTGACCTGGGCGCGGATCTCGAGTTCGCCCTCGGCCACCGGCGTCGTCGGGGCGGCAGCGTCGGCGACCGCCACGCGGAACGCAGCCGTCTGGGGTCGGAACTGGGTGGCCGCGGGCGCCTCGTCGATGCGGACGACGCGATCGACGGTACGCTTCGCGCCGGCGGCCGCGGCGGTGGCCCGGGCCATCGCGTCGGCGACGGCCTGCGTCAGCGCCTCACGCTCGGTCGCCTTGCGGTCCTTCAGGTCGAAGGTCAGCCCCTGGATGGAGGTGGCGCCGGAGCCGACCGACGCATCCATCACCTCGCCAAGCCTGGCGAGGTCGTCAACCCGCACCTCGATGACGTTGCGCGCGGCATAGCCGCGGGGCGTCTGCCGCCCGTTGGCGTAATCGAACTCCTGTTGCAGCGAGACGACGACGGTCCGCACTGCGTCCTTGGCAATGCCCGCGGCGGTGAGTCGCTGCTGCACCGCGCTCATCGCCTCGGCGTTGGTGGCCTGCGCCTCTTTCGGGTTGCGGGCGCGAGACTCGGCGCCGATGCGCACGAGCGCCTGATCCGGCGCCTTGCGCACCACGCCCTCACCCTGCACGACGACGACTGGCGGGTCCATCGCCGGCGCCGCGGGTGCCTGCGCCCACGCCGAAGTGGTCGCCAGCATCAGGCCGAGCCCGGTCGTCAGCAGTGCGTTCATGGCGCGTATTCCTTTCATCCCGAATAGACCACGCGAAACCCGATGCTGTAGGCATAGGTGTCCGGCGGCACCCTGTGGCGATGCGCGCACCGCAGCTGATCGACGTCGTGAGTGACCCACGAGCCGCCCCTCAGCAGCCGGAACACGCCGTTGGCGGGCCCGCGCGGGTTGTGCGGCTCGAACTCGCGGTAGGTGTTCTCGCCGTACCAGTCGGCGACCCATTGCCAGACGTTGCCGGCCATGTCGAACAGCTCGAAGCCGTTCGGCGGATAACTGCCGACCTCGCTGGTCCCGCGGTGACGCTTCAACCCGGGCTCGGGGAGAAAGTTGCCGCGCGAGGCATCGATGTCGTCACCCCACGGATAGCGCTTCTTCTCGAGGCCGCCGCGCGCCGAGCGCTCCCACTCGGCCTCGGTGGGCAGGCGCACCAGCTTGCCAATCTGTCCGCTCAGCCAGCGACAGTAGGCGGTGGCGTCGGCGTGGCTGACCAGCGTGACCGGGTGGCGGCCCCGATCGAGCGGCGGATCGCTGCCGCGCCACACGTGCGTCGCCGCGAGTTCCCTGAAGGTCGGTTCGTGATTGGAAGTGACGACCAGCGGCAGGTCGCGAAGCGAGGGAGGGGGATGGCCGGTGTCGCGGACAAACGCCGCGTATTGGTCGACGGTGATGGCGTGGACCGACACGTGGAACGCGTCGACCTGCACGAGCCGCGCGGGGCGTTCGTCGTCATTCCCCTCGTCGGACCCCATGGTGAAGCGACCACTGGAGATCGGGGCGAAACGGGGCATGAGATCGTCACCCATCCGGCTACGGTTCAACCAAGTATACTGCCCGCCATGAAACTCGAACAGTTTGCGATGGAGAGGATGCAATCCACCTATGAAAACCAGGTGGAATTCAACCTCTCGGAAAGCGGCGTCCGCCCGCTCTCCATGCGCGAGCTGCTGGGCGATGCGGCGGCCATCGAAGGCGCCCTCGACCAGCCTCTGGTCTACACGCAGTCTAACGGAACGGTCGGGCTCCGGTCGGCGATTGCCGCGCTGTATCCCGGCGCGACGGTCGAGCATATCGAGGTCACCAACGGCGGGTCCGAAGCCAACCACATCACCACCTGGCGGCTCGTCGAGCCCGGCGACGAAGTGGTGATGCTGCTCCCCACCTACATGCAGACCTGGGGACTGGCGCGGGCCTACGGCGCCACGGTGCGCGAGTGGCACATGGTCGAAGACGTCGCGGCCGGCCGCTGGCGCGTGGACCTCGCGGCCCTCGACGCGCTCGTTACCCCGCGGACCAAACTGATCGTCATCTGCAATCCGAACAACCCCACCGGGGCGCGGCTCACCGCCGAGGAACTGGACGGCATCGCTCGCGCCGCCGATCGCGTCGGCGCCTGGATCCTGTCCGACGAGATCTATCGCGGCGCCGAGCTCGACGGGGTCGAGACGCCGACGATGTGGGGCCGCAGCGAGCGCGCCATCGTCACCAACGGGCTCTCGAAAGCCTACGGGCTTCCCGGGCTCCGCATCGGCTGGATTGTCGGCTCGCCCGCCCTCGTGGCGTCGCTCTGGTCGTATCACGACTACACCACCATCGCGCCGGGCGCGCTCAGTGACCGCCTGGCGCTGGTCGCGCTGGCGCCCGAGCGCCGGAAGGCCCTGCTCGAACGCACGCGCGGCATCCTGCGCGCCAACCTGCCGCTGCTCGAGGACTGGCTGCGCGCTCACGGTGACGCGTTCGCCTGGCTGCCGCCCGAGGCCGGCGCAATCTGCTACGTGAAGTACCGGCACCGCATCAACTCGACGGTGCTCGTGACGCGCCTTCGCGAGCAGAAGAGCGTGCTGATGGTGCCGGGCGATCACTTCGGCATGGACCACTACCTGCGGATTGGCTTCGGCGAACCGCCGGCCTACGTCACCGCGGGCCTGGCGCGGCTCCACGAGCTGCTCGAATCGCTGGCCGAGAGCGAGCGCATGGCCACCACGGAAGCATGAGCGCGCCGGCGCTGTCGCTCGTCCTGATCGGGTTCGGCCACGTCGGGCAGCGCTTCGTGAAGCTGCTGTCGGAGGTGGCGGAGCGCCTGGATTTCGAGTGGCGCGTCGTCGCCATCGCCACGCGTCGCCACGGCTCGGTGATCGACCCGCAGGGCGTGGACATCGCTCGCGCCCTGTCGCTGGTCGAGGCCGGGCTGTCGCTGGATGTGCTCGACGCGGACCCGCGGGAGCGCAGCGGGCTCGACGTCATCCGCCAGGCCGCGCGCGCCCTGGCCGACGAAGCGGCTGAAAGCCGCGTGGTCTGCGTCGAGTCCACGGTGCTGGACATCGATCACGGCGAGCCGGCGGTGTCGCACGTGCGCGCCGCCCTCGAAGCGCAGATGCACGTCGTCACGGTCAACAAGGGCCCGGCCGCGTTCGCCTACGACGGGCTCGAGTCGCTGGCCGACACCATGGACCGGGTGTTCTTCTTCGAAGGCGCGGTGATGGACGGCATCCCGGTGTTCAACCTGGTGCGCGAAACGATGCCGGCGGTGCGCATCGACGGGTTCCGAGGGGTGATCAACACCACTGCCAACTTCATTCTGTCGGCGCTCGAGCGCGGACAGGCGTTCGACGACGCCGTCCGCGAGATGCAGGCCCGCGGGATCGCCGAGGCCGACCCCTCGCTCGATGTCGATGGCTGGGACGCGGCGGCCAAGACCGCCGCGCTCGTCAACGTGCTGATGGGCGGCGCGATGACGCCGCATCAAGTCGCTCGCACCGGGATTGCCGAGGTGAAGGCCGACGACCTGCAGGACGCCCTCAAGCGGGGACGACGCATCCGGCTCGTCGCGTCGGCCTCGCGTCAGGGTGACGAAATTGTCGCCCGCGTCGAGCCGGAAATGCTGGCCGGCGACGATCCGCTGGCCGGGCTCGCCGACACCGAGAACGCGCTCTACCTGCTCACCGACCTGCTCGGCGAAGTCGGCATCGTCCAGCGCGAAGGCTCGTTGACGCAGACGGCGTACGCGGTGCTGACCGATGTGTCGCGCATCAGCCTGCGCCTCAGGGACTGGAACCATCGATGACAGGACCGCTCGCGGGCATCACGGTGCTCGATCTCACCCGCGTGCTCTCCGGCCCGTACTGCACGATGGTGCTGGCCGACATGGGCGCGCGCGTGATCAAGGTGGAGCACCCCGGCAAGGGCGACGACACGCGCCACTGGGGCCCGCCGTTCGTCGGCACCGAGAGCGCCTACTTCCTCAGCATCAATCGCAACAAGGAGAGCGTGACGGTCGATTTCAAGCACCCGCAGGGGCGGGCCGTGCTCGACCGGCTGCTGGCCCAGGCCGATGTGCTGGTCGAAAACTTCAAGCCCGGCACGATGGATCGCGCGGGCTTCGGCTGGGAGACGGTGCACGCGCGGCATCCACGCCTGGTGTACACCTCGATCTCCGGCTACGGACAGACCGGCCCGCGACGCGACGAACCCGGCTACGACGCGGTGATTCAGGCTGAAGGCGGCCTGATGAGCGTCACCGGCGACGGCGACGGCCCGGCCTATCGGCTGGGCGTGGCCATCTCGGACATCGTGGCCGGCATGTTCGCGTCGCAAGGCGTGATGGCCGCGCTCTTCGCGCGCGAGCGGACCGGCCAGAGGCCAGCGGGTGGACATCGGCATGCTCGACACCACGGCCGCGCTCCTCACCTACCAGGCCGGCAACTATTTCGCGACCGGCCAGATCCCGGCGCGCCTCGGCAATCGCCATCCGACGATTGCTCCCTACGAAACGCTGCCGACGTCGGACGGAGAGATCGTGATCGCCGTCGGCAACGACGGCATCTGGAAGCGCTTCTGCCCGGCGATCGAGCGGCCCGAACTGGCGGACGATCCCCGGTTCCGCACGAATCGCGACCGCTTGACCAATTACGACGCGCTCAAGCCCGAGCTGCACCGGACGCTGGTCACGCGCACCCGTGCCGACTGGACTCAGCGCTTCCGCGCCGCGAGCGTGCCCTGCGGCGCGGTGCGCGACGTGGCGGAAGTGCTCGCCGACCCGCAGATTGCCGCGCGCGACATGGTGGCGGCGCTGGAGCATCCGACCGTCGGGACGACGCGCGTGATCGGCACGCCGATCAAGCTTTCGGACACGCCCGGCTCCATTCGAACGGCGCCTCCCACGCTCGGACAGCACACCGACGCGGTCCTCGGCGAACTGGGCTACGATCAGGACATGATTGTCAGCCTGAAGTCGTCGGGAGCGGTGTAGCCGATGGATGTCGCACTCGTTCGCAAACGCATCCAGAAGGCCATCGAAGTGGCCCGGCGCGAGTCTGCCGATCGCCGGACGCGGGCTCAGGAAGCCGAGAAGGATTACGAGGAGTTCCTCGAGATGCGCGCGATCCCGGCCTTCCGCTCGGTGGCGATCGTGCTGAAGTCCGAAGGGCTGAATTGGGAAGTGATGACGCCGTCCGCTGAAGTGCGGCTGGTGCCGGGGCGCCGGCGCGACGAGTACATCGCGATCACCTTCGACGCCACCGCCGATCCACCGCAGGCGATGGTCAGCATGACCCGCGGCCGGGGCGGCCGCGTGCTTCACTCCGAACGGCCCGTGAAGCCCGGGACGCCCTCGGTCACCGCGATCAGCGAAGACGATGTCGTGGAGATGCTGATCGAGGAACTACGCCCCTGGCTGGGGTGAGCTCACTCCTCTGGTTTCATCGAGCGGAGGAGTTAAGCGAGTCGATCGACAGCCGCGGTGTCCACGCCCGCGGCCTTGAGGCTGGCCATCAGGCGCGCACGGTCCGGCGCGCGGCGCGAGGCCTCGCGCACATCCACCACACCCGACTGCACGTAGCCGACCAGCGCGTCTGCGATCGGGGCCATACCGGCGCCGCGGCCCGCGTCGAGCGCGGCCGGCAAGTCCGCCAGGATTCCTTCGGCAATCAGGCGCGTGACCGCGCCGGTCCCGTTGAGGACCTCGCGCACGGCGATCCGTCCGCCGGACGCCTTGCGGAGCAGCAGCTGCGCCACGGCTCCGCGGAAACCCTGCGCCATCGCGGTGCGGGCGTCGCTCCGGCGCTCGGCCGGCACCAGTTCGATCAGCCGCTGCACGGCGTCGGCCGTAGACCCGGCCTCGACCGAGACGATGGCCAGGCGGCCATTGTTGGCGGCGTCCAGCGCCAGCGAGACGAGATCGCCGGACGCCACGTCCTCGAGCACCAGCACGTCAGGGCTTTCCCGAAGCGCGGCACGCGCCATCGCGAGCCCGCGATCGGCATCCGTGCCCATCTCGCGCTGACTGATCAGCGCCTGGTGGTGCTCGTGGATGACACGCACCTGAGGCTCGAGCGTGATCACGTAGTCGCCGCGGTTGCGGTTGATGATGTCCACGAAGGCCGCGACGATGGCGGACTTGTCGCTGCCCGACGGTCCAGCCACGACCACGAGGCCGTCCGGTTCGGTCGCCAGCAGGCGCGCAGCGGAATCGAGCCCCAGCTGATCGGCCGTGACCAGCTGCGTCGCCGTGAAGTGGAAGATCGCGCCAGGACCGCGATGATCGCGGAAGGTCGCGCAGCGGACGCGGCCCACCTCCGCGAACTCCATCAGCCATTCCGCCGGATCCCCGCGGCGCACCGCATCGCGCCAGGGTTCGGGCGTCAGGTCCGCCAGCAGAGACTCGACGTCGGCCGCCTGCAGCGGTGTCTCGTCGTCGAGCCCGCGAATTTCGCCGTCGACGCGAATGTACGGCCGCGCCTGAGACATGAGGAACAGTTCGGACGCGCCGTGCCCACTGGCTGCCCGGAGCAGCCGATCGGTGGCGGTCGCGCGAACCGGCCCGGATCTCGAGGGCACCTCGATGCGAACGGTGCGCGTCACGGGCGTGGCCAGTGGCTCGGTGCCGCCCGTCGTGCCAGCGCCGGCGGCGGCAGGGGGACCGGATGGCGGGGCCGTGGTCGTCTCGGGCGCGGCAGAAGTCGGAGGTATGAAGTCCATGGGAGCCATCGGCGTCGTCAACGGTTGGTCGGTGTGACCGGCAGCGCCGGCAGTGGCCATGACGGGCACCGCTTCGGGCGTTCGGATCTCGTCGGTGTGCTGCGCGGCAATCGCCTCGACCGGAGTGTCGGGCGTCTCGGCGGGCGGCGCGGTGCGCGGAGCCGCGGCGTTTGTTGACGCGTCGATCGGGGCCTCGGAGCGTGGGACGTCAGTGCTGGCTGCTTCCGAAACGGGCGCCTCGACGGGCTGCGCGGGAATGGGCGTCTCGGTAACGCCTAGCTCGGGAGCGTGGGTCTGACCGGTCGATGAAGGCGTACCGGCCGCCAGGTGCTCCGTCGCCGGCGTGGCAGCCACAGTCGGCTCGGGCTCGGCCGCTTTTGGCGCCGGCGTGGGTGCTGCGACTGCGTCAGACACGACTTCTTCCCCGTCACGGCGACGGCGAATCTCAATCCAGATGTCGTCACCGCCGCGAGCCGCGACGACGGTGAAGTGGTCGGAACCGCGGGACGGCAGGCGATGCTCGACGGCACCGAACTCGGCCAACGAGGACTGCGCATCACCGGGCAGCAGTTGCGCCAGCATGCCGGTCATCGCACCGAAGTTCATCCCATGGGCCGACAGGTCGATAGTCTTCGAGCCGGACACCACGATGGGCTTCTCGCCCACATGCATCACCAGTGCATCGCCATTGGCGCGCACCATCGCCGTCAGGAGGGAGTCAACTAGAGCCACAGCCACCCAATACATCGGCAAGAAACGCGTGTGTCGATAGAGTCACCTCAGCGGTGTGCGACGTGCAGCGTCATCAAGCCGCCCAGGAGCGGAATGATACGCACTTCCGTGAATCCGTGTGCACGGAGTCGATCGGCGACGCCGGCCGCGCCGGGGTACCGGCGGATGGACGCGGGGATGTAGCGATACGTGTCCGGGTCGCCGTGCAGCACCCATCCAAGGGCACTGCCCACCACGGACAAGTACGCGAGGTAGCCCCAGCGGACGATGGCCGACTCTGGCCGGTTGAAATCCAGGGACAGCACTCGTCCGCCGGGTTTCACCACGCGCGCCAGCTCGCCGATCGCCATGTCGAGATCGGGCACGTTGCGCAGACCGTAGCCGGTCGTCACCACGTTCACGCTGGACGCCGCGATCGGCAGCGCGCCCATGTCGCCGGCCACGTACGGCACGTCGCCGCCCTTGTTCCGCGCGAGCACGAGCATTCGTTGAGTGAGGTCCAGCCCCACCACGCGGCGCGCGCCGGCGGCTTTCGCCAGGAGCGCGATATCCCCGGTGCCGCACGCCAGGTCGAGCACCACATCCGACGGCGCCACTCGCGCCTCGCGAATCAGGCGCGCCTTCCATCGACGATCCTGTCCGTAGGAAAGGACGCGCGTGATGAAGTCGTAGCGGTCGGCGATGGTGGCGAACAGGCCGCGGACGTGTGCGCGCTTGCTCTCCGGCGACTGGAAGGCCGAGCCGAGAGACACCGACTTAACCCCTCAGCTCACGTGAGTGGTCCATCCGACCGCTCAGAATCCGAGGAACAGACGGGCGAACGCCGCCGTGGACAAGGTCACGGCAAAGGCGATGGTGAGCGGCATCAGCGCGCCGATGGTGGCCCACTTCACGCTGAGCGTTTCCTTGTAGATGGTGATCACCGTGGTCGCGCAGGGATTGTGCAGCAGCGAGAACAGCATCAGGTTCACGGCCGTCAGCATCGTCCAGCCGTGCTGATCGACGAGCAGCGCGCGCAGCTGATCGAACGACTGCAGGTCGGTCATCATCCCCTGCGCCATGTAGACCATCAGCATCGTCGGCACGACGATCTCGTTGGCGGGGATGGCGATGATGTAGGCGAGCAGGATCACGCCGTCCAGGCCCATCGCCCAGCCGAGCGGCTGCAGCGCCGCGGAGATGCGGGTCGCCAGGCTCTCGCCTCCGACCACGATGTTGCCGAGCAGCCAGATGACCGCGCCGGCCGGCGCCGCCGTCCACATCGCCCGCCACAGGACGAACAGCGTCCGGTCGATCAGCGAGGTGTAGAGAATCCGCAGCATCCCGGGCCGTCGATAGGGCGGCAGTTCCAGCGTGAACGCGGACGCCTCGCCTTTCAGGATCGTGCGCGACAGCACCCACGACACGACCAGCGTGAACAGCACGCCGAGCAGCACGATGGCGACGACCGATCCCGCGGCGACGAGCGAAGCGATCGCCGGGGGGAAGGCCGCCGCGACAAAGACCGTGGCCAGCATGATCAGCGTCGGGAAGCGGCCGTTGCAGGGAACGAAGTTGTTCGTGAGAATCGCGACCAGCCGCTCGCGCGGCGAGTCGATCACGCGCGTGGCAATCACGCCCGCGGCGTTGCAGCCAAAGCCCATGGCCATGGTCAGCGCCTGCTTGCCGTGCGCGCCCGCCTTCTTGAACAGGAAGTCGAGGTTGAACGCCACCCGCGGCAGATAGCCCAGATCCTCGAGGATCGTGAACAGCGGAAAGAAGATCGCCATCGGCGGCAGCATCACGCTGATGACCCACGCCAATCCGCGAAACACGCCGTGCCACACGAAGCCGGTGAGCCACCAGGGCGAGCCCCAGGAGTCGAACAGCCCGGCCGCGACATCCTCCAGCCAGAACAGCACCTGGGCGAGCATCTGCGACGGCACATTGGCGCCAACGATGGTCAGCCAGAACACCACCGCCAGCATCGCGAGCATCAACGGCAGTCCGAAAGCTCGCGACGTGACGATGCGATCGATCCGCTGATCCAGTTCCAGCGTCTGGCCGACCGTGCCGTGGACGGCCCGGCGCGTGATGCGCTCGACCTCCGTGTACAGCGACGTGACCACTTCCTCGCGGAAGCCGGTTGCGAGCGAGCGCCGGAGCGCGGCCGCTTCCTTGACGATGTCCGCCGGGGATATCGCCGCGGGCTCGCTCATTGCGCCCCCTGCAGCGCGATCTTCCGGCTGAAGCGCAGATCGGGCGCCTGCTGGCGTGCCACCAGTTCGGCGAGCTTGCCGCTCGCCAGCGCCTCTTCGACCGCGGCGTCGCCGTCCAGCAGCCGAATCGCAATCCATCGCGCGTTGGGCAGCCCCGGAGCGGACGACTCGATCAGCGGCACCAGCCGGCTGACCGCACGTTCGAACTCGGGTGTCCCCTTCGAGCGCACTGGACTGGTTGCCGTTTCACCCGAGGCCACTCCCGCCGTCTCGCTGAGCAGCGTCATGATGTTCTCGCTGGTCCGCGCCACGATTGGCACGACCGGCACGCCGAGATCCCTCGCGAGGCTGCGGGTATCCACCTCGATGCCGCGACGCCTGGCCTCGTCCATGAGGTTCACGGCCACGACCACGCGATCGGTGATCTCCAGCACCTGCAGCACCAGGTAGAGATTTCGCTCGAGCGCGCTGGCATCGACGACGACGACCGTGCAGTCCGGCTTGCCAAACAGCAGGAAGTTGCGCGCCACTTCTTCGTCCTGCGAGGCGGACAGCAGCGAGTAGGTGCCGGGCAGATCCACCAGCTTGTACTTCACGCCGTTGAACTGAAATCCGCCCTCGGCGCGCGAGACCGTCTTCCCGGGCCAGTTGCCGGTGTGCTGACGCAGTCCGGTCAGCGCGTTGAACAGCGTGGACTTGCCGGTGTTGGGATTGCCGGCGAGCGCGACAGTGCGATCGAAGCCGCCAACCGCCTCACCAAGGCGCGCCATTTCGGCATGCGCCGGACACGTCTCACAATTCGAGTGCATCGTCATGTCTTGTTTCCGCTACCGTTACGCAACCGCTCGCACCAGGACGCGACGACGACTGCTCGCGGCGAAGCGCGATGGTGGTTCCCCGCAGCCGATAGGCCCGCGGATCGCCGGCAAACGTCGTCAGGTCGGGCCGCACGTGAGCGCCCGGCGTGAAGCCCAGATCGAGCAGGCGGCGCCGGATGAAACCACGGCAGCCGGGATCGAGTGACACCACTTCGCCCACCGTGCCGGACGGCAGGTCGGAGAGCCGTACCACCGAGTCGGCCGCGGCCACGGGCGTGTCGGCCGCTGCCGCCACGTGCACGTTGCCGGCCAGCATGGGCGCCAGTGTGAACTCGCTTTCTCCGTCCGAGAGCACGATGCGCGTCGGCGAGGCCTCGACGATGTGAACCAGTTGGCCGAGGCGCAGGCCGAGCGCGGCGATCTGCGCGTAGGCCAGGGGCGGCTCGTCCTCGAGGTGCACGATACGCGCGGGCGCGGCCACCGGCCAGGCGCTGAGCGGCGTACCGCCGGCGGGCCGCAATTCGCCGTCGCGTTCGGGAATCGGGTCGCCGTGCGGATCGATCTCGGGGTGTCCCATCGCCGCCGACAGGCGATCGGCGTCCGCCGGAGTCAGCAGGTGCTCGGCGCGTTCGGCCTGCACGTGCACCTGACCCACCGGCACGCCCAGTTCGTCGGCAAGGTAGAGCTCCCACAAGCGGTGGGCCCGGACCACGTGCAGAGCCACGCGTTCGCCCTCACTGGTGAGGCGGAAGCGATCGCCCTCGGTGCGAATCAACCCTTCGCGGCTCAGCCGTTCGGTCAGTGCGAGGAGCTCTCGATCGCTGGTCCGCAGGACGCCCTGCAACGAGGATAGCGACGCCGATTCGCCGGCCGCTGCCTGTCCGAGCAGATGCTTCAGCGCGTTTTCCGCCTGTTCGCGGCCCAGTGCGGCCTGGTGGTGACGCCAGCGCGCGAGCAAACCCCTGTTGGGGGCCAGAACGGCCACTCCAACAACGATCGCCACGAGGAACCAGAAGAGCGTTGTCACTGTGTTTTGAGCTCTGCAATGCCGCAGAGATTTTGATTAAGCAAAATTAAACCACGGCAGTCGGCAAAATGTCAAACGCGGGCCGACAAAGTTTGGTAAGCTGATGAATCCACGATGCTTCCGTCCAGCACCGTCGAGAACTATCTCAAGGCGATTTACCTCGGTGAGAGCCAGTTGGCGCCGGGGCAACGACTCGTGCCCATGGGGCAACTCGCCGCCTCGCTCCAAGTAGCGCCCGGCACCGCCACCACGATGGTGAAGGCGCTCTCGGAGTCGGGGCTGGTCGAGTACGAACCCTACAACGGCGTGCGGCTCAGCCCGGCCGGCGAAAAGCTGGCGGCGCTCGTCCTGCGTCGTCACCGGCTGATGGAGTTGTTTCTCGTCCGCGTGATGGGCCTGGGCTGGGACGAGGTGCACGACGAGGCCGAGCAACTGGAGCACGTGGTCTCGGACCGCTTGATCGAGCGGATCGACGAGATGCTGGGACGGCCGCAAGTGGACCCGCACGGCGATCCCATTCCGACGGCCGACGGCCAGGTGCCGCGGCACGACTTCGCGACGCTGCTCACCTGTCCGATCAACGAGCGGGTGACGGTCACGCGCGTCACCGACCAGGACGCGGCGTTTCTCCGGTTCATCGAGCAGCACCACCTGATGCCCGGCGAACCGATCGAAGTCGAAGCGCGCGACGAAGTGTCCGATAGCGTGCGGCTGAAAGGCCGCGCCGATCAGCGGATCACCATCGGCATGCGGGCGGCGTCGAAGGTGCGGGTGTCGGCGAGCGAGACCAACTCGCGCGGGTGATGCGCGACGCGTGCCCCTTCCGGGACGCGTCCTTCGAACTTCTCCGCGCCGAAGCCATACGCGGCCAGCACGAACGGGCATCCGGCGGCCGCGGCGACGCGGGAATCGGCCGGCGAGTCTCCCACCATCACCGACGGTCCTTCGTCGGACTCCATCAAAGCGCGCAGTCCCGCCGGGTCCGGCTTGCGGCCGTACGGCGAGTCGCCACCGATGATGACCGAGAAAAACCCGCGCAGCCCCAGGTGGCGGAGGATCTCTTCCGACGGCGCGAGCGGCTTGTTCGTGAGCACGGCCAGCGGCCCCGCCTGCACGAGCAGCGCCAGCACTTCGTGCATCCCCTCGTAAGCCACGGTGTGGTCGAGGAGCCGCCGGTCGTAGATTTCAAGGAATCGCGCCAGCGCCCCTGGTGTCGCCGGATCCAGTCCGACTCGCGACAGGGCCCGGGCGACCAGCACCGGCGCCCCCTCGCCCACCATGCCGACCACTTCGGCTTCGGTGAGAGGCGCCCCACCCAGTTCCTGCACCAGCTCCGAAGCTGCCTCGGCGAGATCGCGCGAGGAGTCGATCAGCGTGCCGTCCAGGTCGAAGACAATCATCGGCGGGTGCGCATGGAGTGGAGCACGCAGTATTCTGCCCCAGTCGCCCCGTGATGCCCACCGCCAAGCCAGCGAACGGCCCGCTCACCGTCGTGCTCCTGTCCGGCGGTCTCGACAGCGCGGTGCTCCTGGCACACGAAGCCCAGGCTGCAGCCGTACTGCCGGTCTATCGTCTTCTCCGGGCTCGCCTGGGAAGGGCTGGAACTGGCCATGGTCGAACACCTTCTCGGGCACGCGCACTTTGCCGGACGGGTGCTGCCGCTGATGCGCGTCGAGTTCACGATGCACGACGTCTACGCGCCGTCGCACTGGGCGCTTCGTGGTGAGCCGCCGTCCTACGACACGCCGGATGAGGACGTCTACCTCGCGGGACGGAACCTGGTGCTGCTGTCGAAGGCGGGAATCGTCGCGGCGCTGAAAGGCGCGACACGAATCGCGATCGGACCGCTGGCCGGCAATCCTTTCCCGGACGCGCGGCCGTCATTTTTCCGCGCGATGCAGGACGCGCTCACGTTGGGACTGGATCACCCGGTCGAGGTGGCGACGCCGTTTCTGACCTGGACCAAGGACGAGGTCATTCGACGCGGGCGCGAGTTGCACGTGCCGCTCGGCCTGACCTTGTCGTGCATGAATCCGATCGCGGCCACTGTTCCGACGGCCCCACCGCTACACTGCGGTCAGTGCAGCAAGTGCCGGGAGCGTCGCGACGCGTTCGGCAGCCTCGGGCTCGACGACCCGGCGGCGTACGCCTCCGCTCCCCCGCGCTAGCTCTCGAAGCGAATCGAGCCGTCGCTAGTGCGCACCCGCAACACCGGGCCGCCCTCCCCCATCTTGGTCTTCAGCTCGCGCCGCGCCTCGCGCCGGCCCTCGCCTTCGTGCTCGGCGATCTTCAAGGCCGGATGCGTCGAGCGCACGGCCCCGTCACTGGTCTCCGCGTCAATCTCGGCGTTGAACGTGGGCGGCAAGGTGAGCGTGACGCTGCCGTCGCCCGTGGAGAGATCCCACGCATCGCTCATCACCGTCTCGGGCTGCACCTGGACGCGAATCGAGCCATCGCCGGTCCTGGCCTTGAGCATCGACGGACGCGCATCGACCGTGATGCTGCCGTCCTCCGTTTCCAGGTCCAGGCGGCCATCCACCTTGTCGATCCGAATCGCGCCGTCACCGGTGCGGATTTCGATGTCGCCGGACAGGCGATCGGCGGTGACGCTGCCGTCGCCGGTGCGCAGCGCCAGGCGTCCTTCGAGATTCTCCACCTTGATCGAGCCGTCCTCGGTGCGCGCCTGCAGCACCAGGTTTCGCGGCACGGCCACGCGAAGCCGCGCCGTTGGCGAGAGGTGCACGCCAATCGTCAGCCCGCCGGACTCGCGGCGGCCGGGGCCCTTCACGCGGAGCACGATGCGGTCGCCGTCCTGTTCGCGCCTCCACGGTCATCTGGTCGAGGAGGCCCTGCTCCATCGCGCGCTTCTCGATCTCGACTTCCACCTCGTTGCGATCCCAGGAGTGGATCTCGATGGCGCCGTCGAAGGTTTCCAGGGTCAGGTCCGGCCGGCCGGTGACGGCGAAGGTCTTCGTGTCCTTCGAGGTCACGCCTTCCGTATTGAGGTTGACCTCGCAGGCCGGGGCGGCGGCGGCGCAGACCACGAGCACGGCGGTCCGCGCGAGCGTCTGGAATCGGGCGGGCATGGTCTGGCTCATGGCCTGTGTAGACGGAGCGCCGGGGACGAGTGTTCCGGAATCGGGCGGCCACCGATCCAGGTCTGCACCACCCGCAGCCCGGCATCGAGGACGACGAGGTCCGCGAAGGCGCCCGCGGCCAGCCGGCCCTGCGACGGCAGGCCCAGCTGGTCGGCCGGGGTGGTCGAACACATCCGGACCGCGACCTCAATTGGCAGACCGGCTTCGAGGACCAGCATCCGGAACGCCTGGTCCATGGTGATGATGCTGCCGGCCAGCGTGCCGTCCTCGAGTTGTGCGGATTGCTCCGCCACGACAATCGGGCGCCCGCCAAGCATCGCCCGCGAGCCCAGCGGCAGGCCGGCGGCGGCGGTGCCATCGGTGATCGCCATCAGTTTCGCCGCGGTCTTGGTCCGCAACGCGAGTGCGACCACCGCCGGATGCACGTGATGGCCGTCGCAGATGATTTCGGCGGTCACGTCGGCGGACTCGAGCACGGCACCGACGACCCCAGGGGCGCGGTGCGTGAAGGGTGACATCCGGTTGAACAGATGGGTCGCGTGCGTCACCCCCGCGGCGATGGCGTCACGCGCTTCGTCGTAGCTGGCGCCGGAGTGCCCGATGGACACGAGGTGCCCGCGCCCACGGAGGAGCCGGACCAGATCGAGCCCTCCCGGAAGTTCCGGCGCCACCGTCACGATCGCGACGCTGTCGCGCGCCCCGTCCATCACCCTCAGCACGGCGTCTGCCGAGAACGCGCCGCCCTCGCCGCGTCGCTGCGATTGCCGCCATACGTGCGCAGGCACTCCGCCGGCTGCGCGCCGTTCCACTCCGGATTGATGAAGTTGCTCTCGAGATGCGCGGGCAGCACTCGCGCGGAACCGGCCTGTGGCGCCAGTCCGTGCCCGTGCCACGGCGTCGAGAAACATCTGCAACGTGTCCGGAGCGCACGCCACCGACGTCGGGCAGAACGCGGTCACACCGAACCTGGGGAGCCGCGCCGCCACCGTCGCCACCGCGTTGACATCGTCCAGCACATCGGTGCCTTCGACACCGTGGACGTGCACGTCGATGAAACCAGGCACCAGCGTGAAGCCGGCGAGGGAGACCACCTCGCCCTGAGCGTCGGCGGTGATGGCGCGGTCCTCGATCGCCGCGATCCGGCCGTCGTCGATGATCAGCGATCCGTTCGACAGGATCCGATCCGGCAGCACGATGCGGCCGCCAGACAGGATGGTCATGCGGACTGGTGCGCGATCCGGGCCGCGCCGATCGCCACGGCGTCGCTGCCGAGCGGCGACAAGACGATGCGGATCCGTTCCGCCTGGGCGGGACCGAGGCGCCGGCTGCATTCCAGCCGGATGGACTCGAGGAACACGTCGCCGGAGGTGGCGATCATTCCGCCGAGCACGATCGCCTCGGGATCGAGGATGACCATGAGATTCGACAGCGCCAGGCCGATGTACTTCGCCGTGTCCTTGATGACGGAAATGCTGACGCCGTCACCGCTCTGGGCCGCGCGAAAGACGTCGCTGGCGGTGACCCGCGACAGGTCGCCACCATGGCGCTGTCCGACGACCGATTCGTCGCCCGACTTGATGCGCCAGATGATGCGGCGGACGATGCCGGTGGACGACACCTCGGCTTCGAGCCCGCCGAGCCGCCGGTAGTCTTCACGCTCGACCGGGTTGATCGAGAGCCACCCGACGGAGCCGGCCAGTCCGTTCGCTCCGGTCCACGGCGTGCCGTTGAGGATGACGCCGCTGGTCACATGCTCGCCGGCGGACAAGGCGACGATCGTGGACAGCCCGCGCGCCGCACCGCACCACTGCTCGGCCACGGCGCTGGCCAGTCCTGCGTGGACGGCAGCGGGCGCCGGAGCGTCGGGCAACAGTTCGCGCAGGACCGCCGCGATGTCCGGAGGCAACGAGTCGCCCGGATGCGGCAGCGCCACCGCGGCCCGCTTCACCTTGACGCCGGCCGCATCGATCGCCCGCCGGATCGCGGCCGACGCCGCGAGTGACGGCGCGCCGGTGCCGGAGGCGGCTTCACCGCGTCCCAGCACCTGCGTCTGTGGGCTGACGATGACGGCGCGGACCGTGCCGTCGGACAAGTCGAGACCGAGTGTCATGGTGACCAGTCGCTGTGCGCGTGCAGTTTACGCCCTTCGAGGGGCAGAGGCGAGGTCGTCGCCCGGAACACGCCGCGATCCAGGCGCCCGAGCAGCGCTTCGAGCGCCCGGCTGTCGGGGCCCGCGAGCACCAGCACGCCGGGACTCTGCTGGGGAGGAAACCGCTTGTCGTCCAGATAATCGCGATCGAGCGTCACCAGCGTGCGCCGCAGCTGCCGCGCCAGCCGGAAGTGCTCATCGTCGCGGGCGCGACGGAGGTCGGGGTGCTCGATCACGAACAGCGCGTCCCAGCCGAGCGAGGCGCGCATGTAGGCGACGATTCCCGCCGGGATGTTGGCATCCACGTAGACGCGCGGGCCCGCGGTCGCGGTATCGGCGAGCGGCCCCAGCTCCGACCAGAGAGTACCCATCGGAGCTTACCGTTCACCGCTTCTTGGCCTTGCGGGCCAGCTTCGCGGTCTGGATCCGGGCCTCTTTTTCGAGTGCCGTCAGCATCTCGGCGCGCTGGTGGACCAGCCCCTTGCGTTTGCGCTTGCCGTTCTTGTGACCGACGGCATACTCGCAGAAGAGCGGGAACGCGATGGTCGAGTCGCAGTAGGTGACGCAGGTGTCCGGCAGGACGCCGGGGTTCACCTTGCCCCAGCTGACGGCTTCGGCCGGCGTGGCGCCCGACAGGCCGCCCCACACCACCGAATCGGTGGTGATCTGGATGAAGAAGTCGTTTCCGCCCTTGGGGATGTTGTAGACCTCCCACAGCGTCGGCTGGCCCTGGAGGTAGAAGTTCTTGGGCGAACCACCGCCGAGGATCACGCAGCCGTTCTTCTCGGCGGCGAGGATGATGGAGCAGACCTCGTTGACGTCCTTGTTCGGGTCGATCATCAGCCGGCTGCCGTTGATCAGCTCGTGATAGGCCACGTTCATGCCGATAGAGCTGTCACCGGGCGAGGACGTGAAGATCGGCACGCCGCACTTCGCGGCGCTGGCCACGACCGAATACTCCGCGCAGCCGGGCTTCTCCTCCAGCAGATGGCGGCCGAGGGCGTAGTGGAGCTCGGAGGTGGAAATCGGCCCGTCGAAGCCGCTCGTGACCAGGAAGTCGCGGATGAAGCGGTCCGTGTCGAGCAGCACCTGCGCCGGGAACAGCACGTCGTAGATGCGGATGACGCCTTCCTCGTAGAGCACCCGGTCGTCCACGAACGGCGAGCCGCGGCGGAGCGTGAAGTTCAAGGCGTAGTGGAGGTCGTGATAGAGATTGGCGCCGGTGCTGATGATGAAGTCGATCAGCCCGCGCTCCATCATCGAGATGATGCAGCCGCCGAGCCCGGCGGGCGTGAGGGCCCCGGCAATCGTCAGCGCGATGGTGGTGTCGTGATCCTTCTTCAGCATCTTGTCGGTGAAGATGCGGCACGATTCGCCCAGACGCGCGGCGTTGAACGCCTGGAACCCCTCGTCGATCAGGGTCCGGATCGCGGGCGAACCCGTCGGGCGGTAGTAGCGAATGGGCTTGCCGGAGAGAAAACCCTTGCGCTTCTTCTGCGGGGAACCTGGTGCACGGTACGGCATCGCCTTAGGGTAGCATTTGCCTGTGACTCCGGAAGTGGTCTTGACCATCATCGCCGTTCTGGGTGGGCTCGGAACCGCCGTCGTGCTGGTCGTCTGGCTGAAGGGCCGTCCGTTTGCGCCGGGAGAGGTCTTCTCAGCCAGCCGGATGTCGCGCGGCAACCGGCTGTTCCCGACACAGGTGTTGATCTCGCCCAGCAGCGTGGTGCGCTACACGCCGCAGTGGGTCGGCAAGGTCGAGCACTCGATTCACATCGCGCACATCTCGTCCGTGAACATCGACACCGATCTGCTGTTCTCGCACGTGCTGATCGAGACGACGGGCGGCGCCAGCCCGATCCGCTGCGAGGGCCATCGCAAGGCCGACGCCGTGCGGATGAAGAGCTTGATCGAAAAGTACCAGACCCAGTATTTCCGGAGCGCCCCGGGCGCCGGAGCGGCCCATGGATGATTTGACGTTCGCCGCGCGCCGCGCGACCTCCACGACCAGCCGGTCGGAGTCGGATGTCGACGCACGTTTCCGCACGCTGGTGCAGTCGCCGCTGCGCGCCGGCATCCTCCGCTTCGTCAGCGCCCGTCCCGGCGAAAGCTTCGACTTCGAGACGTTGATGCAGACGTTCGGGCGCATGCGCCTCGACATCGAGAACTGCGTCCGCGAGCTGGTGGACTTCGGCGTGGTCCGCAAGGTCGCGGGCGAGACACCGGTCTTCACGGCGGTGCGCCCCGACGGCGCGGCCGGCATCCTGCTCGACGTGTTCCTCGAGCACCGCGCGCACATCGGCGTCGAGGAAACCTCCCCCTCGGTCCAGCGCTTCCGCGAGATGATCGGCCGCGACGAGAAGATGCTGGCCATCTTCGAGTGGATTCGGACCGCGGCCAAGTCCGACATCTCGGTCCTGATCCTGGGCCCGACCGGCGCCGGCAAGGAAGTCGTCGCCCGGATGATTCACGAGCTGTCGCGGCGCAGCCAGGAACGCTTCCAGGCGGTGAACTGCGCGGCGTTGCCCGACACGCTGTTCGAATCCGAAATCTTCGGATACGAGAAGGGCGCCTTTACCGGCGCGCACGAGCGCAAGCCCGGACGCCTCGAGATGGCCAACGGCGGCACGCTGTTCCTCGACGAGGTCGGCGACCTCTCGCTGGTGGCGCAGGCCAAGCTGTTGCGCGTGCTCGAAGAGCGACGTTTCGAACGGCTCGGCGGCAACCGCTCCATTCAAGTGGACTTCCGCCTGATCTCGGCGACCAATCGGCCCCTGGATCTGTTCGTCCGCGAGAGCCGGTTCCGCGAAGACCTCTACTACCGCATCAACGCCTTCGCGATCCGGCTGCCGTCGCTCAAGGAACGGGCCATCGACATCCCGGTGCTGGCGAACCGGTTCCTGGCGCGATACTGCGCGTCGAACGGACTCGCGCTGGACGCGAAACAGCTGTCACCGGAAGCCGCCGATCAGCTCATCCGCTATCACTGGCCGGGGAACATCCGCGAGCTCGAAAGCACGGTCTCGAGAGCGGCGCTCTCGGCCGCTGGACGCCTGATCCGCCCCGCCGACATCGAATTCCTCCACGCCCAGGTTGCCACCAGGACGGACGAGTCCGGCAACCAGCGTCTGCCAACGCTGCGCGACGCCGAACGCGCCCATATCGTCCAGGTGCTCGAGGCGGCGCGCTGGAACAAGGTGGAAGCGGCCAAGATTCTCGACATCAGTCGTGGCACTCTGTACCGGAAGATCGAGGAGTTCGGACTCGAGCCGGCCACACCGGACGCCAAGCGCCGAAGCCGTGCCTAGTTCTCCAGCGATGTCCACTGAGTCGCATATTGACTTATAGATTCGTGACGTGTTGATCCGAAGACACTCTCGAAGGTCGACTAAGCAGAAGACCTCAAAGAGCTTAGCCCGCAACGGTGGATTTATGTTGCGATATGACTTTAACGTCAGCTATGCTCAGCAATAGCGGATGCGAGCGCTCCCCATACCCGCCCGCCTCTACGTCAGCTCCGTCATCCTGATCGGCGCGGGTCTACTGGTGTCGCTGGGGCCACGCGCCACCTTCGCCGACCCGGTCCTGTTCCTCGTCCTGCTGCTGGCCTCGGCCCTCACCTCGGCGTTCAAAGTCAGTCTCCCACTCGCCCGCGGCGCCTCGACGATGTCGGTGTCGTATGCGGTGGACTTCGCGGCGCTGCTGCTGCTCGGCCCACACGAAACGATGTTCGTCGCCGTGACGAGCGCGTGGGTCCAGTGCACGTTCCGGATGGAGACGAAGAATCCGCTCTACCGGACGGCGTTCAGCATGGCCTGCCTCGCCATCACCGTGCAGGCCGCGGGTTATGCCTACGTCGCTGTCGGGCGGCGTGCCGGGCACTCTGGCCAGCACCGTCGCCGGTGTCGCCCGGCCACTGGCCGCGGCCGCGACCACCTACTTCCTGTTCAACACGTTCAGCATCGCGATTGCCATCGCGCTCACCTCCAGGCAGTCGCTGATCACCGTCTGGAACGAAAACTTCCTGTGGAGCGCGCCCAGCTACTTCGTGGGCGCCGTGGCTGCCGCGGTGGCGACATGGGCCATCATGACGTCGGGGATCTGGCTGGCCATCCCGGCGATTGCCCCGCTCTACCTCACCTACCGGACCTACAAGGTTTACCTCGGCCGGATCGACGACGAGCGCCGGCACGTCGAAGAGATGGCCAACCTGCATCTCGCCACGATCGAGGCGCTGGCGCTGGCCATCGACGCCAAGGACCAGACCACGCAGACGCACATCCGTCGCGTGCAGGTCTACGCCACCGGCCTGGCCCGCGCGCTGGGCATGACCGACAACGAGATTCAGGGCGTCAAGACCGCGGCCCTGCTCCACGACATCGGCAAGCTGGCCGTGCCCGAGCACATCCTCTCGAAGCCTGGTCCGCTCACCCAGGAAGAGTTCCAGAAGATTCGCATTCACCCGCAGGTGGGCGCCGAGATCATCAGCGCCGTGCCGTTCCCGTACCCGGTGGCGCCGCTCATCCTCAGCCACCACGAGCGCTGGGATGGCAAGGGCTATCCGCAAGGATTGAAAGGCGACGACATCCCGCTCGGCGCCCGCATCCTCACGGTCGTCGACTACTTCGACGCGCTCACGTCGGATCGCCCGTACCACAAGGCGATGACGCACGAGGCCGCGCTGCTGCTGCTGCAGCAGGAGGCCGGCCGCGCGCTCGACCCGCGGGTCGTCGACCTCTTCATGGAGCGGCTGCCGGACATGGCGCGCGAGGCGCAGGCGCTGGAGGCCGCGCCCGGCCGCCGCCTGTCGCTCGAGCCGACGTCCGATCTCGGGCGGCCTGCGGTTGGCTTCCAGCCCGAAGGCGCGCTCAGGTCGAACACGGTGTTCGACGACATCGCCCTGGCCCACCGCGAGATCTACGCGCTCTACGAGATCGCCCAGACCATGGGCACCAGCCTCGGTGTCGCCGACACGATGGCCCTCATCACCTCGAAGCTGACCAATCTGGTGCCGTTCTCGGCGTGCGCGCTGTTCCTCTACGACGAACCGGACGACATGCTCCGCTGCCGTTTCGCCACCGGCACCGAATCCGACGCCATCGGCGGCATGTCGATTCGCGCCGGCCAGGGCCTCACCGGCTGGGTGGCGCGCAACCGGCGGCCGTTGGTGAACGCGCGGCCCAGTGCCGACTTCGAAGCCGGCGGCGTCTCCACCCACACGCGCCTCAACTCCGCGCTGGTCGCGCCGCTGGTGTTCAACGATCGCTTCATCGGCACCATCGCGGTCTACCACGACGACTCCGACTTCTACACCGACGATCACCGCCGGCTGCTGGACCGCGTGTCCGAACAGGCCTCGGCCGTGATTCACAACTCGATCATCTTCGAGCAGACCCAGGAAGACTCGCTCACCGATCCGCTCACCGGACTGCCGAACACGCGCTTCATGTTCCTGCACCTGTCGCGCGAACTGGCGCGGGCGGAACGCATGCGCACCGAGGTGGCCCTGCTGGTGATGGATCTCGACAACTTCAAGGACATCAACGACACCTACGGGCACAACGCGGGCGACCGCGCGCTGCGCGAGGTGGCGCGGATTCTGCGGGCGGGCATCCGGCCCTACGACATCTGCATCCGCTACGCCGGTGACGAGTTCGTCGTCGTTCTGGCCGGGTGCGGTGCCGACGAGGCCGAGCGCAAGCGTCTCGAACTGCAGCGAGCGGTCGAGGACCTGGTGTTCGAGCCCAGGCCGGGGCGGCGGGTGCCGGTCAGCATCAGCGTCGGTGCGGCGATCTTCCCGAAGGACGGCGACGGCTACGAAGCGATCATGGCCACCGCCGACAGCCGGATGTATCGCGACAAGACGCTCCGCAAGCAGCCCCATGCCGTGCAGCCCGCGGCCACCGGCACTGACGGCATCAACGCCGTGATCGTGCCGCTGCCACCGGCCAATCCGGACGTCTCCGAGGTCGACATCCAGCGCGCCGGCTTCGGCGTGCTGTAGTCGCCGGCCAGCTTCAGGCCCGGGGGGACCGTGCCGCTCACCACTCTGTCCGTGCACGACGTGATTCGTGCCACGCCGCGCACGCGGCTCCTGCGCATCGAGACGCAATCGAGCGCCTTCCGCTACCACGCCGGACAGGCCGTGATGGTGGGGCTCCACGGCTCGCCGTTGCGCAAGCCGTACTCAATCGCGTCAGCGCCGTCTGAAACGGCACGCACCGGGAACATCGAACTGCTGGTGCAGGTGGACGACAGCGGCGGGCCGGACCCGCATCTGGAGCGGGCGGCGCCAGGCACGCGGCTCGACGTCGAAGGTCCGTTCGGCAGCTTCTCGCTGCCGCCGGTGGAAGACGAGCCGGCCCTGCTGATGGTGGCCGGCGGCACCGGCATCGCGCCGCTGCGCTCGATGATGATCGAGGCCCTCAGCCGGCCCGTGCCACCTCGAATCAGCGTGGTTTACAGCGCGCGCTCGGTGGACGAGCTGGCGTACCGCGACGACCTCGAGGCGCTGGCCGCGAACCGGCGCATCGACCTGGTATTGACGGTCACTCGAGACGAAGGGTCCGGATGGACAGGCACGCGAGGCCGCATCGATCGGCCGATGCTGGCGGCCGCGCTGCCAACCACGCGCGCGTGGTGCCTGATCTGCGGGCCGCAGGCGATGATTGCGGATGTGAGGGCGAGTCTGTCGCTGCTGGGAGTCCCCGACTCGCAGGTCGGGATTGAGCGCTACGACGTGTAGCGGGCGACGAGACTACATGCCGAGCACGTGGTAGCCGGCATCGACCATCATCACTTCACCGGTGATGCCTCGCGAGGCGTCGCTCAACAGGAACGCCGCGGCCGAACCCACTTCGGACGTTTCGATGGCTCGCCGCAGCGGCGCCTTCTCGCGGACCACGCCGAGAATCGACGAGAACCCGCCGATGCCCGCGGCGGCCAGCGTCTTCACCGGACCGGCGGAGACCGCATTGACCCGGATGTTCTGCGGGCCGAGGTCATTGGCCAGGTAGCGCACGCAGGATTCGAGTGCGGCCTTGGCCACGCCCATCACGTTGTAGTTGGGGAACACGCGATCGCTGCCGAGGAACGACAGGGTGACGATGCTGCCGCCGCCGCGTGACTGCATCAGCGGCTGCGCGCCACGCGCCAGCGCAATCAGCGAGTAGGCGCTGATGTCGAGCGCCGTGCGGAATCCGTCGCGCGAGGTATTCACGAACCCGCCGATCAGATCGTCGCGCTGCGCGAATGCAGCGCCGTGGACCAGGAAGTCGAGCCCGCCGTAGGTCTGCTGGATGGTCTCGAACACCGCGGCGATCTCGGCGTCCTGCTGCACGTCGCACGGCAGCACCAGGGTGTCGGGCGACAGCTTCGCGGCGAGTTCCTTGACGTGTTCTTCGAAGCGGCCCTGATACGTGAGAACGACCTGGGCGCCCTCGGCAGCCACCGCCTGCGCGATGGCCCAGGCCAGCGAGCGATGGTTCGCCACGCCGACGACCAGTCCCACCTTGCCCTGCATCCGTCCCTCACCGCTCATCGACAGGTCCCCGTTTCAGTGCTTCTTGCGGCGGCGGCGACGGCCGCCCTGCCCCGCGCCGGCTCCGTTGCCATTGCCGTGCGCATTGCCCTGGTCGCGGCCCGAGCGCATGGGCCCGGCCTGATCGAATCCACCCGCCGGCCGCCGGCGGAAGCGGCCCGGTGCCGGCCGTTTGCCCCGGTTATTGAGGGGCTGATGCATCGTGAATTCGGGAATCGCGCGCGTGGGGGGCGGCTGCCCTTCGGGACGCGGCAGCTGCGCGCGAATCAGCGATCGCCTGAACGGCCGATCGTCGCCAGCGGGGGTGTCGTCCGCCCGCTCCGGCGCGGCGGCGGGCTCCGGAGCTTGCGGCGCGCCGGCGTCGGCCTCCGCATCGGGGCTCGCGGCACTCCGCTCGGACGCCGGCGTGGCCAGGCGCCCATGGGGCGATTCGAGGTTGTCGAGGACCTGAGTGAATAACGCCGCCGTCGAACTCTTCCGGCGTTGCGCGGGCACTTTCGCGTTCTTGAAATCGTGCTCGGATTCGCACACGGCACAGCGTGTGGTGTGAATCTGGTCCTCAACCATCGCAACTACGGCATGGTTGGTGATCCGGCGCTCGCGCGGACAGTAATCGTCCAGCGAGTCGCCAGGTCGATACTGGCGTTGCTGCATGCAACTCCCCCGAAAACAGTTCCTAGGTCACAGCCCGTCTAGAGCCAATCAGCGCAGGGTGGGAAGCTCAGGCCTGAACGGTCGAAACACCGCAGGGCGCAGGGCAACAGCATTTTAGCAGAGGCCCAGGCCCAGGAGCAAACGAACCGCGATCGCGGTCGTCCTCCGGGCCGTTCCCAGCGCCAGCGCGCAGGCACGCATGAGTAAATCGAATCAGTGGCTGGACAGCCACTGTCGCAGTTCGCCCAGCCGCGCCTGCACGGCGTCGGGGTGGGTGGACTGCGGCGTGCGCCTGGCGCGGACCGACGCCGCCGCCGTGACGCGGCCTTTGACATCGTCGGCAAACAGCGGGCTGAACGCCTGCCATTCCGCGAGTGTCAGCGCTTCGATGTCGCGTCCGTCGATGAGCAACTGCCGCACCATCGCGCCGACCACCTCGTGCGCTTGCCGGAACGGCATGCCGCGCGAGACCAGGTAATCGGCGACGTCGGTGGCAAGCAGCAATCCCGACGCGGCTCGTCCTGTGCGCTGCGGATTGAGCGTGAGTTTGGAAATCACGGCGGCCACGGCCGCGGCGGACACAGCGAGGGTGTCTTCGGAGTCGAAGAGCGGCTCCTTGTCCTCCTGCATGTCCTTGTTGTACCCGGTCGGCAGGCCCTTCATCGTGACGAGCAGGCCCATGAGATGACCCACGGCGCGGCCCGTCTTTCCACGCACGAGCTCCAGCGGATCGGGATTCTTCTTCTGCGGCATCATGCTGCTGCCGGTCGCGGACGCATCCGCGAGCTCGAAGAAACCGAACTCCTCGCTCGTGAACAGGATGAAGTCCTCGGCAATGCGCGACAGGTGCACCATCGCGAGCGACGTCGCGTAGAGGAAGGTGGCGGCGAAATCGCGATCGGACGATGCGTCCATGCTGTTGGGCACGACGCGCGCGAAGCCGAGACGCGCGGCGAGAGCGGCAGTGTCCACTGCATAGCCGGTACCGGCGATCGCCCCCGACCCCAGCGGCAACGCATTGGCTTCCTCGCGAGCCTGCTCGAGCCGCTCATGATCGCGCTTCAACGCGACAGCGTGACTGAGCAGGAAGTGCGAAACCAGGACGGGCATCGCGCGACGAAGATGTGTATACGACGGCATCAGCGCGTCGCCTGCCTGCCCGGCCTGATTGACGAAGGCCTCGATCGCCGATCGCAGTCCCTGCTGGAGCAACGGGATCCGCCGTCTCAGATAAAGCCTCAGGTCCACCGACACCTGCTCGTTGCGTGACCGACCGGTGTGCAGCCGGCGCCCGGCATCGCCAATCCGCTCCACGAGCTGGCGCTCGACGAAGCTGTGGATGTCTTCATCCGGGCCATTCACCCACGCGGGATCCTTACGGCCTTGCTCCAGGATTGCCGTCAAGCCCTCGCGGATTGCGGCGGTGTCGGCTGCGTCGAGAACGCCGGCCGCGGAAAGGGCGTCAGCCCACGCAAGGCTGCCAGTGACGTCGTCCTCGAACAAACGGCGATCGAAGGAGAACGAGATGCCGAAGTCGAACGCGGCGGGGTCGGGGGCCGCGTCGAAGCGACCCGACCAGAGATGTTGAGCCATATGGACCGGAACTGAGCGAACGGACTTGGCTGGAGGCCTGCGCCGACCCTGTGCCGGCCGGCTGATCATACCCTTCAAGGCGCCGGCCAAGGACCGGCTCTCCTAACGACTTCCCTCTTGATTGGCCAGACTGCCGAGCTTTCGAACGACCGTTTGCGCGCTTCGCGCATCTCGCGCAATCACCAGGATCGTGTCGTCGCCGGCAATCGTGCCGACAACCTCCGGCAGGCGCGCCCGATCCAGGGCCAGTCCCAGCAGTTGCGCCTGTCCGGGGCCAGTTCTCAGCACGACCAGCTGCTGCACCGGCACCGCGCCAGCAAGATATTCTGACAGCGCTCGGGCAAGCGCGGTGATGACGGTTGGTGGTGGCGGCGCATCCGCGCCAGCCGGCTGGTACGCGCCATCCGAGGAGCGCTTCACCAACCCGATCTCCTTGATGTCCCGCGAGAGCGTGGCTTGAGTCACCACGAATCCCCGCGCGGCCAACCGCTGCCGCAACTGTTCCTGGCTTCGGATGGCTTCGTGCTCGACGATGTCGCGAACGGCGGTGAGACGGCGTGGCTTCATAGGGCCTTCATAAATATACAGCGCGGTGAATCAGTATACATCGCCGGGTCGGCAAATTTACAGGTTGTGCGTTGACAGCCACTGGGTGGCTATGTATAAGTATTCTCTTTGCCGCATACTCTTGCATCCTGCAGAGCGGCAGCGGTCACGACGGCGGGGCACACATGGCAGACGAGACGACGATGGAGGCGACCGAAGGAGACCAGAAGGGCGCGGTCCCACGACTTCGGGTGGGCATTGCCGGGGCGACCGGTTATGCCGGGCAGGAACTGGTGCGGATACTGGCCCGCCATCCACATGGCGTCGCTGACGATGGCGACGGGGTCGCAGGCCACCAGCACGCCCAGGCGCCTGCCCGGTCTGGCCCGCATCTGGGATGGCGACGTGGTGCCTCTCGACGTGGCGGGCCTCGTTGCCGCGGCCGACACGATCTTTCTGGCGCTCCCCGAAGCGGCCTCTGCCGACCTCGCGCCGCAATTGCTCGCCGCCGGAGCGCGCGTCGTCGATCTGTCGGGGGCTTTCCGTCTTCGGGCAGAGGACGCACGTTCCAGGTGGTACCCGGCCACCGGCGCGCATGCCCGACGGCGTGGCCTACGGTCTCACCGAGTTCGAGTTGGGCGCCATCAAGACCGCGCGGTTGCTTTCGAACCCGGGCTGTTACCCGACCGCCTCGCTGCTCGCGCTGTTACCGCTCGCCAGGGCGGGCCTGCTGGTACCGGGCGCCGACATCATCATTGACGCGAAGTCGGGGATCTCGGGCGCCGGCAAAGCCCCGTCCGACCGCACGCACTTCTGCGAGAACCACGGCAGCGTCGCCGCCTACGCTGCGTTCGGCCATCGCCACACGCCGGAGATGGAGCAGGCCCTGGGCCAGAAGGTGACGTTCGTGCCGCACCTGCGTGCCGCTCGATCGCGGGCTGCTGTCGAGCGTCTATGCGCGCCTCGTGCCAGGCACGACGGCCGCGCAGGTGGACCAGGCATTTGCTGCCGCCTACGCATCGGCGCCGTTCGTGCGCATCACCGGCGAGGCGCTCCCGGAGATCAAGCATGTCGCGCACACGAATTTCTGCGACATCGGCTGGAAGGTCGATGCCGCGAACGGCCGCGTGTTCGTGGTCAGCGTCATCGACAACCTGGTGAAGGGCGCCGCCGGACAGGCCGTGCAGAACTTCAACGTGATGCACGGGCTCGACGAGCGGACGGGCCTGCTGTGAGGCCGACGCTGCTCAAGCTCGGCGGCGAACTCCTCGAGAACGAACAGAAGATTGCCGCGGTAGCACGCGCGATTGCGCGGGCCACGGGACCGCTGGTCGTGGTCCACGGCGGCGGCAAGGAAATCGACGCCGCGCTCGCGGCCGCGGGAATCGCCAAGCGTCAGGTGGACGGGCTGCGCGTGACCGATGCGCCGACCCTGGAGATCGTGGTCTCGGTTCTCGCCGGCGCGATCAACACCCGTTTCGTCGCCGCGATCAATGGCGCCGGCGGCATGGCGGTCGGACTCACTGGCGCCGACGCCGGTGTGGCCCCGGTCAAGAAGGCTCCCGCGCATCGTGCCACCAACGGCGAGCTCGTGGACCTCGGGCTCGTCGGCGAGCCGGCCCGAGCCGCTGTCGCCGGCGCTGGTGTCCCTGCTGATCTCGCGCGGGTTCATTCCCGTGATCGCGTGCATTGGCGCCGCGAAGAACGGCCAGCTGTTCAACGTGAACGCCGACACGCTTGCCGGGAGCCTGGCGGCGCGGACTGGGGGCCAGCCGACTGGTGATCGCGGGCGGCACGCCCGGCGTGCTCGACGAACAAGGCCAGACGATTCCCGCGTTGGCGCCGCGCGACGTGAGGGCACTCGTCAAGTCGGGCACGGCCAGTGCGGGGATGGTCGCGAAGCTGACGGCCTGCGTCGCCGCGGCCAAGGGCGGCGTGAAGAATGTCGTGGTCGTGGACGGCCGCGACGCGAAGGTGCTGGGACAGATGTTGGCACTCAAAGCCAACGAAGCCGCGACGATGGCGGGGACACGGGTGACGTCATGATCAGCTCAACACAGGTACGGGAACTCGAAGCGCAGCACGTGCTGCAGACCTACAAGCGGCAACCGGTGGTGCTGGTCCGCGGCGAAGGGCGACGCCTGTTCGACGCGGATGGACGGCAGTATCTCGACTTCCTGTCGGGCATCGGCGTCGTCGTGCTTGGGCACTCGGACGCCGGCCTGGCGGACGTGCTCACGGATCAGGCGAAGACCCTGGTTCACACCTCGAACCTGTTCTATCACCCATTGCAGGGACAGCTCGCCGCGAAGCTGGCGGCACTCTCGGGCTTGCAGCGTGCGTTCTTTTGCAACAGCGGCACCGAGGCGGTCGAAGCCTGTCTGAAGTTCGCCCGTCGCTACTGGTATTCGCAGGGCAGGACCGACCGCACGCGATTCGTCGCGCTCGACCACGGGTTCTCCGGGCGCACGATGGGCGCCCTGTCGGTAACGTCGAACCCGCACTACCGTGACCCGTTCGGCCCGCTCATTCCAGGCGTGACGTTCATCGCGCCAGGTGATGTGGCGGCGCTCGAAGCCGCGGTCACCGACCAGACCGCGGCCATCATCGCCGAGCCGATCCAGGGTGAAGGTGGCGTGCGTCCGCTGTCGCCGGAGTTTGCGGCCGCGATCGCTCGGGTGACCCAGGCAACCGGAACACTGCTGATCGCGGATGAGATCCAGTGCGGCCTCGGACGCACCGGCCACGCCTTTCACTTCCAGTCGTTCGGATGGAAGCCTGATCTGATCACGGTCGGCAAAGCGATCGGCTCGGGCGTTCCCGTGGGCGCGGCACTGGTCGCCGAGCACGTGGCGGCGCAGATTTTCGCCGGTGACCACGGCACGACCTACGGCGGGAATCTCCTGGCAACGCGGGCGGCACTGTACGTGCTCGAGCAATTGACCGGCACGGCCGCTGCGGTGCCGTATGAGGGCGGCGGCATCATCGGTCACGTCCGCGAAGTCGGCGAGATCTTCGGTGCGCGCCTCGAGGACCTCCGGCGGAAGCACGCCATCGTGCACAGCGTTCGCGGCGCCGGCGTGATGCGCGGACTCGAACTGACGATCGACGCGCTGCCGGTGGTGGAAGGTGTCCTCAAGGCCGGCCTGATTGTGAACCGCACGGCCGAGCGCGTGGTGCGCATGCTGCCCCCGTTCACGGTCACGGAGGCTGAAGTGGACGAGGCGGTGGGCATCCTGGATCGGGTCCTGTCGGAGGTCGCGAAGTGACCGCCGCGATGATTGACGGCGGCGGCGTCACGTCGCCGCGGGGCTACCGCGCGGCCGGCCTGCACTGCGGCATCAAAGCCAACGGCAAGCCGGATCTGTCGCTGGTCGTGTCGGACGTTCCCGCGACGGCGGCTGGCGTGTTCACCTTGAATCTGGCGAAGGCGGCGCCGGTGCTCGTCAGTCAGGCCGAACCTGACCACGTCCGGCGGCAGGGCGCGTGCCATCCTGTCGAACAGTGGGTGCGCCAACGCCTGCACCGGCCCCCAGGGACTGGCTGACGCCCGCGAGATGATGGCGCTGGCAGCGGCCACCCTCGAGTGCCCGGCTGACGAGATGCTGATCGCGTCCACGGGCGTCATCGGCGTGAACCTCAAGATGGACGCAGTGCGTGCAGGCGTTCCGCGCCTTGCCGAATGCCCTCGCCGTCACCGGCGGTGCCGATGCGGCTCGCGCCATCATGACCACGGATCCGTTCCCCAAGGAAGCGGCGGTGGAGATCACCACCGACGTGGGCTCGTTCCGGGTGGGCGGCATGGCCAAGGGCTCCGGCATGATCGAACCGCGGATGGCCACCATGCTGGGCTATCTCACCACCGATGCCGCGGTGGATCCGGCACTCCTCTACCGCGCGCTATCGGACGCGTGCCGCTACACGTTCAACGCCATCACGGTGGACGGCGAACCCTCCACGAACGACTGTACGTTTGCCCTCGCGAATGGCGCCAGCGGCGTGGTGATTGACGAAGGCGCTCTACCCGGCGTTGTTCGAGGGATTCCGGATCGTCGCGCACCAGCTAGCCCTGGGTATCGTGCGTGGCGGCGAAGGCGCCACGAAGATGGTGTCGATCACCACCACCGGTGCCGCAACCGAAGCCGATGCATGGCTGGCAGCCCGCGCCATGGCGAACTCCCCGCTGGTGAAGACGGCCGTGCACGGCGCGGATCCCAACTGGGGCCGGCTGGTTGCCGCGACCGGACGTTCCGGCGCGGCCTTCGTGCTGGATCAGGCGCGAGTCCGCATCGGTTCGCTCGTGCTGTTCGAACAGGGCCGGCCGTTCGACGAACGCGCGCCTCAGGCCGCACAGTATCTGCAGGGCACGAACCTCGAGATCGAAGTCGATCTGGGCACGGGCGGACCGTTCACCGCGACCGTGTGGACATGCGACCTCACGGCCGAGTACGTGAAGATCAACGCGGAATATCGGACATAAACGTGGCGCGACACTTCCTCTCGATCCTGGACCTCACGCCCGCCGAGCTGCGGGAGATCATCGACCTCGCCACGCGGATCAAGCAGGAGCGCGCGCTCGGACCGGCCGCGCCCACCGCTCAGGCCCTTGCCGGCCGGCACGTCGGGTTGCTGTTCGAAAAGCCGTCGCTCCGGACCCGGGTGACGTTCACGATCGGCGTCCGCGAGCTGGGCGGCGACATCGTCGAGATTCCGGCTGATGTGATGCACGCCGATCGCGAGCCGCTCGACGATGTCGCCCGCAACCTCGAGCGATGGGTCAGCGCCGTCGTGATCCGCACCTTCGCCCAGGAGCGGCTGTCGGAAATTACCAGTGCGACGCCGCAGCTGGCGGTGATCAACGCCCTCACGAACGAGGAACATCCGTGCCAGGCGCTGGCCGACATGCAGACGCTGGCCGAGCGCTGGAACGGCGACCTCCAGGGACGGCGCATCGCGTTCGTCGGGCGACGGGAACAACGTGTGCACCTCGATGGTCCACGCCGCCATGATGCTCGGCATCTCGATGCACGTCGCCACGCCAAAGGGATACGAGCTGGAAGACGAGGTCGTCGAGCAGGCCGCGCGCGTATCGCAGCACGGGGCGACCCTGACGACATTCACGGATCCCAAGGCGGCGGTTCGCGGTGTTGACGCCATCTACACCGACGTGTGGACCTCCATGGGCCAGGAAGTGGAGTACGCCGAGCGCAAGCGCAAGTTCACGCCGTATCAGGTGAACGACGCGCTGATGGGCCTCGCCGCTGCCAACGCGGTGTTCATGCATTGCCTGCCCGCGCATCGTGGTGAGGAAGTGACCGACGAAGTCATCGAGTCGGCCGCGTCCGTCGTGTTCGATCAGGCGGAGAACCGCCTGCACGCCCAGAAGGCGATGATGGTGAAGATGATCGCCTGACCGTGATGGATTGACACCGGCTGACACCCAGCCCACACTGCTCAGGTGTTCGCCTTGATCGGCCTGGTGGCCGGCACTATCGCGCTCGGCCTGCTGGTTCTCCCCTTCTGGAGCTTCATCAAGGTGATGCGGCTCGAACGCGAGGTCGAACGGCTTCGCGCGCGTCTGGGAGCGCTCGAGACCGGCCGCGAATCAACGCGATCCGTATCCGCCGAGATCGCCGCGGGGCCATTGCCGTCGCCGGTGGATTCGGTGTCCTCGGCACCAGTATCGCCACCGCCGCCAATCGCCCTACCGTCCCCACCGCCACCGATTCCACTCCCGTCACCACCGCCGACGGTCGCAGTACCGTCACCGCCCGTCCAGCCGTTCGCCGACGCCGCCTCGCCCACTCGAGTGGAGGCTCCGGCGCCCGCTGCCGCTGCCGCAGACGTCGCCGCGCCCGACGATCTCGAAAGCCGTGTCGGCGGGCGTTGGCTGCTGTACACGGGCATCGCAATCCTGTTGATTGGCGTGAGTTTCTTCCTCAAGTACGCGTTCGACAACGCATGGATTGACGAGCGTGGGCGCGTGGGATCCGGCGTGGTCGTGGGGTTCGCGTTGATCGTCACCGGGTGGCGAATGGCGCGGCAGCTGCCCGCATTCGGCCTGGCGCTCACGGGAACCGGCCTCGCCACGCTGTACCTCGCCGTCTACGCCGCACTGGCGTTCTATGGCCTGATTGGAACGAGCACGGCGTTCACGCTGATGGTCGCCATCACGGTGCTGGCGACCATCCTCGCCGACCGGTCTGGCGCGCAGGCCCTGGCCGTGATCGCGGCCGCCGGTGGCTACGGCACGCCGTTTCTCGTGGCGACGGCCACCCCGAGTGCCTCGCTGCTGTTTTCGTACGACCTGCTTCTCGGCGCCGGCGTGCTCGTCCTGACACGGCGTCACCGCTGGCTGGCACTGCCAGCGCTGGCCTACCTGCTGACCGTCACGACGATCGTGGCGTGGGCCGATGCCCACTACACGTCCGGCCAGTGGGCGCTGGTCCTCGGATTCCTCACGGCGTTCTGCCTGTTGTTCGTCGAGATGCTGCGCTTCGTGCGTCGTCTCGAAGGCTCCGACGCCAGAGTGATCGCCGCGGTGTTATGGACCGCGCCGGCTGCCTACCACGTCGCCGCGGTAGCCCTCACCTTCGATCACTCACCGGCCCTCCACGTCTATTTGCTGATCGCGACCGTGGTCGCCCTTCTGTTCGCCGCCCGGACGCCCAGTGGCTGGCTCCGGCTGCCCATACTGCTGGCCGCCTATCTCCCGCTGTTTGGCTATCTGGAAGTGCCGGCGGGCCCCTCTTGGCTCTGGCCCAACATGATTACTGCCGGCGCCATCGCCGCGATGCACCTCATGGCGATTCTCGACCGCGCGCTCAGGCCCGACGAATCCGAAGTCGACACCGGGGACCTGGTCGTGATGCACGCGGCGATGATCGGGCTGTTTGGCCTGCTCGCGCAGATGCTCGCGGGCCCGCTTCCCGACTGGCCCGGCGGAGCCGCGGCCGTGCTCGCCATCGTCAGCATGGCGCTGTGGTTCTTCTTCGAGCGTCGCGACTCCGTCGCGGCGCTGAATGCGGCGGGGCTGTCGTTCACCCTGGTCGCAATCGCACTCGCGGCACAGTTCGAAGGCCGCATCGTGGTCATCGGATGGGCGGCCGAGGGTGCGGTCGCCGCCTGGTTCGGTGTTCGTGCCGCGAACGCGCCGTTCCGCTTCGGTGGACTGGCGCTGTTCGCGCTGGCGGCGGTGCGGCTGGCCGACGGCTACTTCGCAATCGCGCACCGATCAGTCTTCGGTCCTGAACGATCGCACGGCGGCCACCGCGGTGCTGGTCGTCCTCGCCTACGCGCTGGCACGCCAGTGGCGACGGCACCAGCCGGCATTGGGCGCCTCCGAGCAAGCGATTGCGGTCGCCCTGCACGTGGCGGCGAGCGTCTTCACGATGATGTGGATGTCCGTCGAGATCAGCGACTACTGGCACCGCCGGCGCGCCGAATCACAGGCTCGCCTTTCCGAGGAGCTGATGCGCTCGTTGTCCTGGGGCGCCTACGGCTCTGCCCTGGTGGTCGTCGGGATGTGGCGATCCCTCGTGTCGATCCGCTGGATCGGCATTGCCGTGATTGGGCTGACGGTCCTCAAGGTGTTCTTCGTCGACCTGTCGGAGCTCGGCGGCATCTACCGGGTCATTGGCTTCATCGTGCTCGGAGCGCTGCTCGTCGCCGTGCTCGTACCTCTATCAGCGGCGGCGCACCAACCAGCGCTGAGGCATCACACCTCCGCCCACTTGCGGAGCAGGTTGTGGTACACCGCCGTCAGTTGCACGGCGACGGGATGATCCGGGCGTTCCTGACTGAGCGCCCGAACGGCCGCGTCGAGATCGAACAGCAGCGTCCGATCCCCATCGTCGCGCACCATGCTCTGAAGCCAGAAGAACGACGAGACCCGGGCGCCACGCGTCACGGGACGGACGTGGTGCAGGCTCGTCGACGGGTAGAGCACCAGGTGTCCGGCCGGCAGCTTGACGCTGTGCACGCCGTAGACGTCCTCGATCATCAGCTCGCCGCCGTCGTATTCGTCCGGCTCCGACAGAAACAGCGTGCACGAGAGGTCGGTGCGAAGACGATGCGGCGTGCCCGGCACCTGCCGGATGGCGTTGTCCACGTGACTGCCGAACGACTGCCCGCCCGCGTAGCGATTGAACAGCGGCGGGAAGACGTGGAGCGGCAGCGCCGCCGTCATGAACAGCGGCTGCCGCTGCAGTGCCCCCACGATCGATGTCACCGAGCTGGCGCGCCGACCGGATGGCTCTCCGGCAACTGCATGTTGTTCTTGGCGCGCGCGGACTGGTGGCCCGCCGTCACCTTGCCGTCCACCCACTCCGCCTCGTCGAGCAGGCGGCGCGCGTGCGCCACCTGCTCTGCCGACAGCACGTCCGGAATCTGAATCAGCATCGACCTGCCTCTATCGCTTCACCGTCGCCGTGACCATGACCTGCCGGCCAGGTCCTGGAATGTAGTGACCGCCGCCGATCGCGATCGATGTATCGCTCGTCCGCCAGGTTGGTGCCGTTCAGCCGGAGCGTGAAGTGGGTGTTCACGTCGTACGACGCGACCGCGTTCAACAGCCAGTAGCTCGGCACCTCGGCGGTGTTGATGTTGTTGCGGAACACGCTGTCCATGAACTGCGCGCCACCGCCGAGGCGAGATCCGGTGCGGCAGCTCGAAGGTCGTCCAGATCGAGACGGTGTTCTCCGGAACGAGCGCCAGGTTGTTGTTCAGTTCCGTCGCGGACATTCGACGCATCGATGTTGCTGTGCATGAACGCGTAGTTGGCAATCGCCGTCCACCACCGCCGGATCCGACCCGACATGCCCATCTCGAAGCCCTCCACGCGCTGCTGGCCGGCGAGGACCGTCGGCGGGTCGCCGGGGTTCACGCCCGGCGTGCGCGCGTTGGTCTTCTCGGTGCGGAAGAGCGCCGCCGTGGCCGAGAGCTGCTGGCGGAACAGGTCCCACTTGGTGCCCAGTTCGTAGTTCGTCGTCTTCTCGGGCTCGAGCGCGACGTTGGCCGCACCGAGTGACAGGCCTTCCGCCGACGGGTTGAACGAGTTCCCTAGCCGAGATAGATGCTGCCTTCGGGGCGCGGCTTGTAGATGATGCCGGCGCGGCCGCTGGTCATCGTGTCGGTCCGCTCGAATGGCGTCGCCTCGCCGGTGACGGCGACCGATTCATAGTCCACCGCGAAGCGATCCCATCGCAGGCCGCCGGTCAATTCGAGGTGCGCGCCGAGGTTGACGTGTCGAACGCGTACGCGGCGAGCGAGTCCGCCGAGCCTGTCGTGCTGGCACCGGTCCGCACGATCGGTCCGGCGATACGGGTCGAACGGATTGGGGTCGAACAGGTCGGTCGTCGGCGCGGTCGGGACCCGAGCGCGCGAAGTTCTCCGAGAACTCGCTGGTCACTTCGAAACCCGCGGCCACGGCGTGCTGGACCCGGCCGGTCGGGAAGCGCGCGGTGAGGTTGGTCTGGTTCGCGACGATGCGATCCGTCCATGTCGCGCGACTGGAGCTGACGATTGATCTCCGTGCTGGTGTTGACGGAGACAAAGCGCGGCGCGGTAATCACCGAGTCGCGGTCGTTCCGGCCCCAACGGGTCAGGTTGCGAAGCAGGATGGCCGTGAGTCACGTCGTGTTCGATTTCGGCCGTGAACAGGTCCGTGTCCGTCTTCTCATAGTCGCGCGTCATCAGGCCGTAGTAGTTCGACTGATCGACGGGCGGCGCCGAGTTCGAGTAGGCCTCGAGGTCCGGATTGGTGTTGACCGGCACCCACGGCAGCCCGTATTCCGGGATGTTGTCCTGCTTCAGCTTGAAGTAGCTGACGGTGGCGCGCGTCGGCGACCCCACGCCGAGCGACAGCGACGGCGCGATCCCCCAGCGCTCGCTGGTCACCACGTCGCGGTTCGGCACATCGCCGTCGTTCCACATCGCGTTCAGGCGAACGGCCGTGCCCGGAATCGGAGACTGTTCGATGGGCTGATTGATGTCGATCGTGCTGCGCTGGTAGCCGACGTTGCCGGCGCCAAGCGTCACGTCGAGAACGGGAGCCGCCACCGGTGCCTTGCTGACCTGGTTGATCGCGCCGCCGGTGGATCCGCGGCCGGCGAGTGCCGAGGTCGGGCCCTTGGCCACCTCCACCTGCTCCATGTTGAACGAATCGCGGGAGTAGCCGCCGAAGTCGCGGACGCCGTCCACGAACATGTCGGTCCGGGCTGAGAACCCGCGGATGCTCAACTGATCGCCTGCCGGGACGCCGCCCTCACCAGCCTGGAACGTGATCCCCGCGACGTTCCGCAGCACGTCGCGCAGCGTGGTCGCGCCCTGCTCCTCGATGACCGCGCGCGGAATGACCGTGATCGTCTGCGGAATGTCCCGCAGCGGTTCGGTGAGCTTCGGAGAGTCCACGGTGGGCAGGCTGCCGTGCACTTCCACCGACTCGCGCACGCCACGCACTTCGATCGCGATCGAACCAGGCGCGGTCACCTGGAAGGCCAGGCTGGTGCCATCGAGCAGTGCCGCCAGCGCCTCCTGCGGCGCGAACACGCCAGAAACGCCTGGCGAGTGCATCATCGCGAGGGTATCTGCCGGAAGGGACACCACGAGGGACAAGCCGGTCGCGGCTTCGAACGCGCGGAGGCTCTGGTCGAGGGGACCCGCCGCGATATCGAACCGCATCTCTCCCGCGGTGCGGGCGACCGAGCCGTGCAGGGGTTTGCGCTGATGCCGGCGTTCCCGCCAGGGTGGCGGACATCACCAGGGCGCTCGTGGCAAACAGCCTGAAGGGATTCTTTTGCGCCTGGTTTTTCTCGTGAGGGAATCAACGGCCGGAGGACGGACGAACATGGGAGCGGACCACGGACCTTTCTGACGCTGTGTTGAACAAATCGACGCTGAAGACGAGCGAGCTATGCGGCTTTCGAGGCTTGCTCAGCGGCGGGCCGCGCGCGACGGCGGTTCACCCAGGCGACGAATCGCCGGAACGCCAGAGCGAGGCCGGTCCAGACCAGAACAACGCCGCCAGCCGAGACAATCCCGGCGATGGTCTGGCCGAACAGGCCGTAGTACTCGCCGGTGTGCGCGAAGCGGAGCCACGAGCGGAGTCGCCGGCCGGGGCTCTGATCGGCGAATGTCTCCCAGACGGGAACGGCTCCAGCGTCCCTGGCGATGGTGAGAGTCCCGCGCTTCTGGGGCTGGCCGCCGTAGCCTTCATCGACGGTGAAGGTGAATGGCTGCTGGGGTCGCTGCGGAAGGCGAATGCCGATCGACCGCCAGCCGGTCGAGCGCCCAGACGCCAGCAGAAACCCGTTGTCCAGGCCCGACAAGTCCACGGGAGCCCCACCGGGCCTTCCGCCCTGGTGCGTCCGGAGGACCACCCGGGCCAGCTTGCGGGCGGGGCGGCTCTTCACCAACGATTCGGTAAACGAGGTTGCTCGCCCAGGGGTAGGAAATCGGCACTGCCCCCGCCACGACGATCGCGAGGGGAATGGCCGACCAGATGCCGATGACGTTGTGCCAGTTGAAATCCCTGGCCTTGGAGGACAGCCGGCGTTCGGAACCAGAGGATCTGCCGGAGCTGCGTGCGGCTCCAGATCTTCGGCAGCCACAGGTAAATGCCGCTCAGGACGATGAACAGGAACATGAGGTTCGCCGCGCCGGTGACGGCCTTGCCGACCGAGCGGCTGGTCCCCTCGAGTGCGAGCCAGCGGTGCCAGCTGGTCATGACCCGGAAGAACGCCCGCAGCCCGCCAGGCGGCGCGCCAATGACCTGCCCCGACGTGGGGTCGACCAGCACGGCGCCCGCCCCTTCGAACGCGACCGTCGCTGGCGCCGCCGGATCCTGGCGGAGCGTCAGCACGGTGGGTGCCGCCTCCGGCCGGGCCGCGCGCACTCGCGCCAGCAGCGTCTCTGGCGAAAGGCGCTCGGAGCGAGCCGAAGACGGCACCGACCAGGCCCCGCGGTCGGCCCATTCGAGCACTTGCTTCTCGTAGGTCAGGGCGACGCCAGTGATCGACATAATGAGCACCACGACCCCGGCGACGACGCCGGCGGTGAGGTGCAGCCAGAAGAAAACGGTGCGGATGCTCATGATGGAAGTGAAAGTGAGACTGAATCTCACAATGACCATCAGAGACTAATCCGACCAAAACGGTCGGTCAAGTGCAAAATGAGAATTGATCTCAATTCGGATGTCGGCGAGTCGTTCGGCGCATGGACGATGGGGCATGACGAGCTGTTGATGCCGTCACTCACCTCGGCAAACGTGGCCTGTGGGTTTCATGCGGGCGACCCAGGCGTGATGCGGCAGACCGTCCGCCTGGCACGAACCCACGGCGTCGCGGTTGGCGCGCACCCTGGATTTCCCGATCTGGGAGGGTTCGGCCGGCGCGAGATGCGCTGCTCTCCCCAGGAGGTCGAGGATCTCGTCATCTACCAGGTGGGCGCGCTGGCCGGCCATCGCCCGCGCCGAAGGCGTTCGCCTTCAGCACGTGAAGGCGCACGGCGCGCTCTACAACATGGCGTGCCGCGATCAGGCGCTGGCGGGCGCCATCGCTCGCGCCACTGCCGCCGTCGATGCGTCGCTGATGCTGTTCGGGCTACCGGGGTCCGCCCTGCTGGAGGCCGGGCGTGCACAGGGTCTCCGCGTCGCCGCGGAGGGCTTTGCCGATCGCGCCTACAACGCCGACGGTTCGCTCGTCTCGAGGAGCCTGGCCGGCAGCGTCATCCACGACGAGGCACGGGTAGTCGCGCGCACGGTTCAGATGGCGCGTGACGGCACCGTCGTCACCGTGGACGGCGGCGTCATTCGACTCGGCGTCGAAACAGTGTGCGTGCACGGCGATACCCGCGGCGCCGCACAGCTCGCCGCGGCGATTCGAAGAGCCCTCGAGATCGAAGGCGTTGGCGTGAACGCCGTTGGCGCCAACTAAAACTGTAACTTCGCTCACGAGGCTGTCGGAGCGAATCCTCGGCCGCGCGAGTGAGAAACGGCGAATTTCGGCCTGATTTCTCTCGGCACGAAGATTGATATTAGGTTTGGCGTCGCCAGTTTGTTATCTACGGCACTGTGCCGTAGATGCTGGGGGGAGCCAAGCTGGCGGCAATTCTCTGGGGGCAGTCCGTGGCGACACGGGCTGCCCCTTCTACCTGAGACGGCAAGCCGTCAGGCGGTCATCGAGACCGATGCCTTGTTGGCTTAGACGCTGGCGCCTTCGGGATACTGAAGAGCGAGTCGCAGTTCTTTCGACAGTCCGTCGACCGTCGTGCCCTGACGCTTCCACGCGCCGTCGCTCTCGAATCGGAGCGATCCAATGCGCCGGCCCCAGGGTGAAATCACTCGGCCAATCGCCCGAGAGTCCGCACGATCCGCGTGCAGTTGATCGATCTTCAGGACGACATCCGGAGCCACGCGGATGAAAGCACGTAGCGCCGCCGCGGACTTGATGCTGTACTTCCGCCCGTTCCAGGCAGGTTCGAAGATGTTCGCGATCTGCTTGAAGTAATTCACGAAGAACTTCTTCGCATCCTCGCGGAACGCCTCGGCCTTGCGCGGCCCGCCCAATCCCTCGATATCGGTGAAGAGCCGCTTCAACTCCTGAGCAAGAGGGGCCTGCGCCACGCGGCCCTTGCCGACGCCCAGCAGCTTGATCTCGCCATGGAGCGGCGACTCCTCGCGATCGTGAAGCGCGCGGACCACGTCGTGCGCCGCGGCAAGTGACTCATCCTTGTAGAGTTGCCGTCCGGACAGGGTCACGAGATGCGATGCGTTGAGACGCGTGTGCTTCGCGTTGATTGTGACGAACATCTGCACGATGTGATCTTCGGGCAGGCGATCGAAAATGATGGCCGGCACCGTGAACGCCTCGCCGCCGAAGCGATCGATGTCAGCGTGCAGCGCCAGCAGCCGGTGCTGACCGTCGATCGCGCGCAGGATGCCTTCGCGCTCGGGCACCTTCAGCCGGCCGAGCATGCTGCCGGCTTCGATTGGGTCGAATGACAGTTTCTCGTCGGCCGAGATGATCACGGCGCCGGGAATCGACGGCAGATCGCGCGCCTGCCGGCACTGCTCGTAGTACTGCACCAGTTCGTCGATCTTCTTGCGGATGATCTGGCGCTGATAGGCCTTGTCACTCGACGCGATTCGCCGTTCGAGCAGGTCCCAATTGATCTTGGACTGTGGCGCCTTCTTGCTGCCACGCACACCGCCGGACTGATCGATGTAGCTGAGGACCTCGAATCGAACGAGTTTGTCGATGTCGCTGGCGGTAAGGGAGGCCTGATAGAACTGCACGCCGAACTGCTGCATCCGAATAGCGGCGACACTGATCATAGGTTTCGGCCCGAAGCGGTTGGATTCTACCGTCCAAGCCCCGCAGGCTCAACGGTTTTCGCCCACTTTACGCTATCGCACTCTATTTCCATGACTTACGACGGTAATTGGGTCCCCGACCGCCGGACCTCCGCTACGGATGAACTGGATGCCGGGCGCTGCTGGAGGTAAGCCCGCATCAGCGCGGCATTCCGGTCGTTGGCGCGGAACCAGATGTCACCGAGGACCCCGACGACGGGAATTGCGCCGATGATGACGTCGGTCAGGACATTCGCCAGCATCTTCGAGACGAGTCCGGCCGGCGGTCCGTACCGCAGGCTCCGGGCGACGAGGGTCAATGACACGGCCCCGGCAACCACGTCGCCGACGATCGGCACCAGGTTGATGGCCGCGTCGAGACCGACCGGACCAATCACCGGCAGGGTAATGGCGCTGTCCATCAGGCGGGCGAAGCGGTCGATGTGAAGCCCGAATCGCCGATCGGCCTCATTGAGGTCGATGCCCGTCGCCCTGGCGTAGGCGCCAAGTCTCGTAAGCGCCTGCGCGCCAGCACCGCCCATCCGCAGCTCGAGCGACTGCGCAAACCGCTCGGCCGTTCGGACGAACAGCCATCGCGCGACCAGGAAACCTGCCGCCGACAGCGCGGCGATGATGACGAACCCGACCGTCAACCACAGCAGGACGTTATCGACCATCCAGCCCGATTATCAGGTCATGCGAGGCGTTTGGCCGTGAGAAAGACCTCGGGATTCGCCAGCGTGAGCTGCGTGGCAGGCCCTCCCGAGCGTGCGAATGCGATGCGGAACGAGGGAACCCCTGAGGGGAAGAACACCAGGTCACCCGAATGGAACAGCATCCGCCGTGTCTGCCCCGGCCGCTCGATCCCAAGCTGGTCAGTCCGGACATCGATGACGAAACGGTCTCGAGCGCCGGGACCGAAGCCGTACTCACCGACCACCGCGTCACGGTCCGCTGGTTCGAGCGGCTGGGTTGGCGGTCGGTTATCGGCACCTCCTACCGACTCGAGGTACTTCACCACCTCCGCGGCGCCAGCGCCACCGGCCTTGGCATGCGCCATCAGTGTGATGGCGTGCGGCCCGAGCGTCCGCTGCACTCCCGGACTTGCCGAGACAAAGGCTTTGACCACGTCGATCTGCCCGAGCATCGCCGCCGAAAACACCGACGGACGGGCGCCATTCGCCAGCAGGACCTCGGCAATGTCCCGCCGGCCCATGTGAGACGCAGCACCCAGGGCGTTCTCCCAGTCGCCGAAACCCCAGTCCACGCTGGCGTTTGCAAGCGCCGGTTGTTTCTCCACCAGTTCGCGGACCCGCTTCAGGTCGGCGTGAGAGACGCCGACCATCTCTTTGACCACGGCTGGATCCTGGCTCGGCATCCAGTCAAACGTTGACGATGCGGTAGCGGGTTGCGGGAACACGTCCACTGCTGACGCCGCAACAAACCCCGTTGCCACGGTGAGGTTCGCAATGAATGAACGACGGTCTGGATTGAGCATGTCGCTGACTCCTCGCGCCATCAGGCCCGACCTGGCGCGGTTGTGTCCAACGAGGATCAGCCGGGGATGGCTGCAGGGCGCAAGCTATTGCGAAATATCGCCTTAGCGCGTGAACCGAGGGGCGTCTGGATCGCGATCGATCACGTGCCGACGGACGGCCTCTGCCAATCTGTCCGCCACCACCTGCTCGATGTCGGTGAGGTCCGCGGCGCCACGGGCCACGCGAGTTACCCAGAGATGCGTGTCGTCGTCGAGACGGATCAGATGCACCACGAGACGAACGCCGACGTCGTCGGGCTGAACCTGTCCGAAGACCAGGTAGCCGGCGCCAGTCTCAACCTGCACCCGTGCCGGGTCCCGCACCGCCCGAGCCTGCCGGAGACTGGGTGTGTTCCCAATGACGCCGATGTTCTGAGGGCCGAACCCGGTAAGACGCTCGACCATGATGTCGGCAGCGGTACGGGCCAAGGGATCGTAGGCTGGATCTCCCGTTTCGTTGTCGAACACCGCGACCGCCACAATCGGCCTGGGAGGGGCGATGCGCGCCCACGCTGTCCAACCGACCGCCGCAATCACCAGCAAGGTCAGCGCCGCCGCCGGCCACCACGAGCGCCGTACGGGGCTGGCCGGTGTCGCCAATTTCGGTGCGGCAGATGCGGCCCGGGGTGCCGGGGAATCAACCACCGGTTCAGGAGTGGGCACGACGGTCACCGCCCGCACCTGCTCAACTGGCGCGATGAAGCGATATCCCCTCTTGGGCATGGTCTCGAGGAACCGCGGGTTCTCGGCCGCGTCGCCAAGCGCCGAGCGAATCTGGGCGACGCAGTACGCCAGCCCTCGTTCGAAGTCCACGTGCGTGCGCGGGTCCCAGAGGTGTTCGCGCATCTCCTCGCGGGCAACGACGCTTCCCGCGCGCGACAACAGGAGCGCGAGCGCACGCGCCGGCTGAGGCTCGAGACGGACGACACGGCCCTGGCGCTTCAACTCGCCGGACGCGTCGTCGAACTCGAACTGGCCGAACCGATACGTCACGGGACTGCCCTCCTGCCTACTTGACGATGAGGAGACGGTAGTTGGCCGGGTGGAGAAATTGAATGCCGTCCTCGGTAAGGATGGCGTCGTCCTCAATCGGGATGCGAAGCTTCGCGCCGTTCCACTCCGCGATCGGCGTGTAGGCAAAGTACTCGAACGAGAAGATGTGCTGCGTCTTCAACACGAACGTGCTTTGCAGCGGCTGCCACGTCGTCAGCGACGGGCCGATGTCGTGGCCGGTATTGCCGACCGGGTGGAAGCCGTAGACCACGTCGGTCTTGTCATCCTTGTTGGGGCGGTTGAACTCCACGACGCCGAACCCCGCTGCGGCAAGAGCGGCATCCATCTTCTTCATCGTTTCGTCGGCCCGCACACCAGGCTTGATGGCCTTCTTCAGGACGTCGCGAGCGGAGATCGCCTTGTCGAACGCCTGCTGAATGCTCTTCGGTGCGGCCGTCTCGCCGGGTTTCAACACGTATGCGACCCGCTTGACGTCGGTGCCGAAGTTCATGAGCTGCACACCCCAGTCGATCATCATGACGTCGCCGGGCTGGACGATGCGGTTCGAGGACGTGGCGACGATCCCGTTCGGCCCGGTCACGTAGACGGAGGGCATGTCGAATTCCGAGCCGAGGCCCTTCTCGAGCAGCCGATCCTGCAGCCACCAGGCCACGTCCTCGAGTGTGCTCTTGCCCACGGTGATGACTTCGTTCGACAGGGCGCGCTCCGCCAATTGGACGGCGATGCCCGACGCCTCCCCAAAGGCCACGATTTCAGACGCGACCCGCCGGGACCTGAACTCGGACACGAGCTTCTCCGCGCTGACCAGCCGGCTCGCGTACGGCTCGCCCAGCGTCTTCTTCAGGTGCGCGAGCATGGTCACCGAGAGCCCGTCGGCCGGTCCGATCTCATCGGACATGTTGACGCCGATGCGCTTGGGGTCGCGCTGCTTGACGAAGTCGGCGAGCTTCGATGCCTCCGAAATGCTGTCATAGGCGCCGGACTCGGCGATGAGATAGCCGCTCGGCCCGAGCGCAATGCGCTCGATGCGGTCGCCGCCCCGGTCGGTGAACATGTAGTAGCCGACTCCGGTGACGTAGCCTCGTCCGAGGTCTTTCCAGAGCGGATCGTAGTGGTTCTCCTTCACGGCCACGATCCACATGTCGATCCCGTTGTCCCTCATCGCCCGAGGGAGCACCTGCTCGAACTTGTCCAGGCGAATCTGACGCTCCATCTCCCACCGACGGCGCGCTTCCTGCGCCGGAGCGGACGCGGCTGTGGCGAGGAGCAGTGCGAGAACGAGGGCGGTGCGCAGCATGCGCGCATTGTAACGCGCGCCCTGCGTGCCGAAGCCGGCAGGCCTACTTGAGGATGGGGGCGAGAATCGTGAAGGGCGGAGCGAGCGCGCGCCGGGCCATGAAGCGGTTCTTCCAGCGGACCAGGAAATAGAGCAGGACGCAAAGCGCGGCCGTGCCGACCAGGGACCATTCCAGTGGAAGCTTGCGCTTCAGAAAGATCGAGACGCCGCCGTAGGCCATCTCCACGTGAATCCAGTACACGAACAGCGACGAACGCCCCATGGTGACAAGGGGTTCCCACGTCAGACCGATGAGCCACGCGACAGGGATCGCCGCGATCACGATCCCCAGGCGAATGAAGAAAAAGGTCGGTGAGCTCGTCCAGAACTGGGCATTCGAGTAGATCGACGGAAGAAACGACGCGGCGTATCCGCCCGCGATCCCAACGAGCGCCGCCAGGGCCAGCGACGCGTGCAGCCAGCGCTCCTGCTCACGGGTGCGGGCCGCGTCGAGCAGTTCGCCGGCCAGCGCACCCGCCATCAGGAAGCCGGCCCACGGAAACAACGTGAACGTCGTGCGGCCAGGCACCGGACGGATGTACCACTCGAGCGGATCGGGAACGGGATCGAGCCAGACGGCATCACGGAGCAGAGGTGTCACGAACGTGCACGCGGCCGCGGCAATCGCGAACGTCCACACGCGGGCCGTCCGAGTCCTCGCGAGCCTCCATAGCCAGGCAGCCGCCACCATCGCCGGCCCCATCACGTTGAGGATGTCGACCTTGAGCAGGTTGACGAACGGTCCCCATCCGAGAAGCTGGGACTGGATTCGGAACAGGAACGCCAGTCCGAAGACCTGCCAGCCGCGCGTCTCGACCGAACGGGCGGCCTCGGCGTCTCCGAGCCGACGCGACCGGCTCTCGGCGGCCATGGCCAGCGCGACGCCCGCAAGCATCAGGAACATCGGCGCCGCGAGACCGTTGAGAAAGACCTGATTGAAGTACCGGCCGTCGTGGCGATCGGCCTCCCGCGTCCACGCGTCCGTGACGTGAGCCCCCACCATGATCACGACAGCGACGCCGCGAAGGGCGTCGAGATAGAGCTTGCGCTCCGTCAGGGCCGGAGTTCGTAGGTCGTGGTGAAGGGGATGTCCTGGCGAAGCGTCTGCCATACCGAACAGTACCTTGTCCTTGGAGAGCTGCAGAGCGCGCTCGATCGCGGCCCCGGGAACCTCGCCCGTCACGACAAAGTGCAGGGCCACCGCGACGAAGCGGCGCGGCGGTTCCTCGGCGCGGTTGGCGGTGAGGCTCGCGCTCAGGCCGCGCAGATCGTGGCGGCCCTTCGTCACGATGTCGACGACGTCAATCGCCATGCAGCCCGCGAGTGCCACCGCCAGCGTCTCGACCGGATTGGGCCCGACTTTCCCCTGACCGTCGATGGTCAGCGTCGAGTTCCCGGTGGTCGCCTCGAACTGCAGGTCGTGAGTCCACGTGAGAGACGCCGTGGTGATCGGGCCGGCCATGATGACTCCTGCGGAACCGATGTGGGGTCAGACCGCGTGCACCACGGTACGCACACTGCGGTGATCGCGGACCAGTTCCGCGGGGAGCGGCTTGCCCAGGTAGACCTTCGACTCGGCGTTGTCCTTCTCGTTCCGTTCGTACTTGACGACGTTGAACTGCAGCTGCGCGAGGACGGCACGCATGTCGTAGTAACGGTTCTTCGCCTTGACGATGATCTGGTCGAAGCCGGCGGCAATCGCCCACGACTCCGATTCCTCGCTGAGCGCGCGAAAATGGCCCTGCCCGCGCCAGTCGCGCCGGGTGCCGCCAATCCACGAGTAGATGTTGCGGCGGCCTTCGACGTCGACGAAGCCGCGCAGGCGCTCCACCAGATCGCGCAGTTTCGGATCCGCCTCGTCGTGCCGCAGCTCGTGGACGATCTTGTAGGACACCGGCACCAGCGCGCCCGGGTCGTCTGGCAGAGGCGCCTCGGCCATCAGGATGAGGGACTCGCGATCGGCAAGGCGGTCGATGATCTCCCGCGCGGTCTTGCGCCGCGGAAACTCGCCGAAGAACTCCTCGATGTACTGGATCTCGAGCGCGCCGCTCTCCAGCGGGTATTGCTTGATCAGGTACTCCACGCGGGCTCCCAAGCGGCGATTATAACGTCCCGGCCCACGCCCGGCGTCAGTACTCCATGCCGATGACGTGGCCGGCGTCGTCCACATCCAGCTTCTGCGCCTGCGGCGTCTTGCCGAGCCCCGGCATCAGCATCATGCTGCCGGCGATCGCCACGACGAATCCGGCGCCGGCCGACAGCGTGGCGTCGGTGATGGTCAGCGTCCACCCCGGGGCGCGCCCATCACCTTGGGATCGTCGGTGAACGAGTACTGCGTCTTGGCGATGCACACCGGCAGCCGGCCGTAGCCGAGCGCGACAAACGCTCCAGGCGGGCCTTCGCCGCGGCCTTGAAGGTGACACCCTGCGCGCGCCGTAAACCTTGGTCGCGACCGCGGTGAGCTTCTCCTCGAGCGACATCTGCCGCGCGAGTAGATCGGGCGCACGCGCGCCGGATCGCTGGCGGAGGCGGCCGCGACGACGCGGTCGGCAAGGTCCGTCATGCCATCGCCGCCCTTGGCGTAGCCCTCCGAAAGCGCGGCCTCCACGCCCTGTGTCGCGCAGTACGCGAGCACGGCGTCCAGATCGTCGCTCGCTGTCGCCGGCGAACCGGTTCAGCGCCACGACCGCGGGAGCGCCCCAGCGCTTGAGGTTCGTCGAGGTGCCGGTCAGATTCGGGAAGCCGGCTTCCACCGGGCCGTCCGGCGATCCGCCCTGCGCGCGGAGCGCCTTCAGCGTCACGATCACGACCGCCGCCGACGGCACGTGTCCGCACATCGGCATCACGAGGTCGAAGAACTTCTCGGCGCCGAGATCGGCGGCGAAGCCGGTCTCGTTGACGACGTAGTCGGCGAGGTGCAGGCCCATTCGCTGCGCCAGCACGCTGCTGGTGCCGTGCGCGATGTTCGCGAACGGACCGCAGTGGACGATCGCCGGCGCGCCTTCGGTGGTCTGCACCAGGTTGGGCAGCACGCGTCGTTCAGCAGCACCATCATCGGCCCGACCGCCTTCAGGTCGCTGGCAGTGACCGGCCGGCCGTCGGTAGTTGAAGCCGACGACGATCTCGCCGAGCCGGCGCCGCAAGATCGGCGCGGCTCTCGGAGAGCGCGAGAATCGCCATGATCTCGGACGCGGCCGTGATGACGAACCCGGTCTCGCGCGCGGGGCCGTTCGTCACGCCCACCGATGCCGGTGGCGATGCGACGCAGCGCGCGATCGTTCATGTCCATGGCGCGCGGCCACAGGATTTCGTTCGGATCGATCCGCAGCTCGTTGCCGAAGTGCAGGTGCGTGTCGAGCAGCGCGGCCAGCAGGTTGTGGGCCGAGGTGATGGCGTGGAAATCGCCGTTGAAGTGCAGGTTGATCTTGTCGACCGGCGCCAGCGACGCCTTGCCGCCGCCGGTGGCGCCGCCCTTCTGGCCGAACACCGGCCCGAGCGACGGCTCGCGCAAGGCGGCCACGGCGCTGTGGCCCGCTTGACCAGCCCCTGCGTCAGGCCGATGGTGGTGACCGTCTTGCCTTCGCCGCTCGTCGTCGGCGTGATCGCGGTGACCAGAATCAGCTTGCCGCGCCGCGCGGGAAATCGCTCGAGCGTCTCGAGGCGAATCTTGGCGGTGTAGCGTCCGTACGGCTCGATCAAGTCGTCGGTGAGACCGAGCCGTTCAGCGATTTCGGTTATGGGTCGGATGGCCATCAAGCGTCAATTGTATGTCTGCCGAGGTGTACCGTGCGTCATACCTGATGGCATGGCCCGCGGCTATCAACTTCAGACTCGGCTCTTCGTGGCGCGCGACCTCGACACCACCTTCAGCTTCTTTGCCGACGCCGGCAACCTGCAGCGGCTGACGCCTCCCTGGCTGGACTTCGCGATCCTGACGCCGCAGCCAATTCCGATGGCTGCCGGCTCGCTGATCGACTACCGGATCCGGGTTCACGGGGTGCCGGTCCGGTGGCGAACCGAGATCACGGAGTGGCATCCGCCGTTCAAGTTCGTGGACCAACAGTTGAAGGGCCCCTACCGCATGTGGCACCACGCCCACACCTTCCACGCGGCAGATGGCGGCACGATGGTCGAGGACACCGTCCATTACCGTCCGGTGGGCGGGGCGCTGGTGCACGAGTTGTTCGTGCGTCGCGATCTGGAGCGGATCTTCATGTTCCGCCAGCAGGAGATCCTGGCAGCGTTCGGCGTGCCGGCACGGGATCCGATCACGGTGGCGATCACGCCCCTGATATAGTTCAGTTTCGCCCGCCAGGGCCCCGCATGCAGGACCTCACCACCGGATCCGTCACCTCGCATCTGCTGCGCACCACCAGCTTCATGCTGGTCAGCATGGTGTTCCAGACGCTGTACGTGCTGGTGGACCTCTATTGGGTCGGCCGCCTCGGCACCGAGGCCGTCGCCGCGGTCGCCATCAGCGGCAACCTGATGTTCCTGGTGCTGGCCGCCACGCAGATGCTCGGCGTCGGCGCCACGACGCTGGTGTCGCACGCCGCCGGCCGCCGCGACCAGGCGCGCGCGAATCTCGTCTTCAACCAGGCGCAGGTGCTTGTCCGTGGTCGTCGGCGCCGCGTTCCTCGTGATCGGCGCTATCACTGAGCACCGCGTACGCACGCGCTGATGAGCGCCGATGAGGGCACCACGAGCCAGGCCGTCCAGTACCTGCGGTGGATGGTGCCGGCAATGGCGCTGCAGTTCGCCATGGTCGCGATGGGTGCCGCCCTGCGCGGCACCGGCAATTTCAAGCCCGGGATGATCGTCCAGACCGCCTCGGTGATCATCAACATCGTCCTCGCGCCGGTGTTGATCTTCGGCTGGGGCACCGGCCGGCCGATGGGAGTGGCCGGCGCGGCGCTGGCGTCGCTGATTGCGATTGTCGTAGGCGTCGCCTGGATCGCTACTTATTTCGTGGGCCACTCGGCGCTACCTCACCTTCGCGCGGGAACACTGGCGGCCCGATCCGAAGCTGTGGATCGAGATGCTGAAGATCGGCCTGCCGGCCGGGGCCGAGTTCGGGATGATGGCCCTCTACCTGGCCGTGGTCTACTCGGTGATCCGGCCGTTCGGCGCGCCGGCGCAGGCCGGCTTCGGCATCGGCCTGCGCATCGTGCAGTCCGGCTTCCTGCCCATCGTGGCGCTTGGGTTCGCCGTCGCGCCCGTCGCCGGGCAGAACTTCGGCGCGCGGCATCCCGAGCGCGTCCGCGCCACGTTCAAGGCTGCCGCCAGCATCGCGACGGTCGGGATGATCGTGTTCGCCCTGCTCGCGCACATCGCGCCGGCGGCGATGATCGGCATCTTCTCGGACGACCCTGCGGTCATCGCCGTCGGCGACGAGTACCTCCGTATCTCGTCGTGGAACTTCGTGGCCTCGGGGCTGATCTTCGTCACGCTCATCGATGTTCCAGGCCATGGGCAACACGCATTCCCTCACTCGTGACATCCTTCACCCGCATCGTCCTGGTGGCCATCCCGGCCTTCGTGCTGTCACGACAGCCCGGCTTCGAGATGCGCTGGATCTGGTACCTGTCGGTCGTCGCCGTCGCGCTCCAGATGTCGATGAACCTGCTCATCCTGCAGCGGGAGTTCCGGGTTCGCCTCGCGCCGGTGCCGGCCCACTCCTGATTCGCGGCAGGCTCGACCGCGCTCCGCCCGGGCCGGGGCAACGTATAATTCACGCGCATCCCAACCTGCGAACGGGTGTTCAGTCGCCGCGGGACCGGAAGGATATCGAATCGATGAAGCTGGCCATTCCACGAGAGAGCCGCGCCGGCGAGCGCCGCGTCGCCGCCACCCCGGAGAACGTCGCACGCCTCACCAAGCTCGGGTTCGAGGTGCTGGTCGAGACGCAGGCCGGAGCGCTGGCGTCGTTCGGCGATGACGACTATGCCGCCGCGGGCGGCCGGATCGTCGCCGACACCACGGGCGCTCTATCAGGAGGCCGACATCGTCCTCAAGGTGCAGCCGCCCGATGTCGCATCCGGTGCTCGGCGTGCACGAGGCGGACCTGCTGCACGAAGGCACGACCTTCATCAGCTTCCTGTGGCCGGGCAAGAACCAGGCGCTGCATCGAACGCCTGGCCGCGCGCAAGGTGACGGCGCTGGCGATGGACCAGGTGCCGCGCATCACCCGCGCCCAGAAGATGGACGCGCTCTCGTCGATGGCCAACATCGCCGGCTACCGCGCCGTGATCGAGGCCGCCAGCTTCTACGGCCGCTTCTTCACCGGACAGATGACAGCGGCAGGCCGGGTGCCGCCGGCCAAGGTGCTGGTCATCGGCGCGGGCGTCGCGGGCCTGGCCGCCATTGGCGCCGCCCGTGGGCTCGGCGCCATCGTCCGCGCGTTCGACACGCGTCCGACGGTCAAGGAACAAGTCAAGAGCATGGGCGCGGAGTTCATCGAGCTCAACGTCCAGGAAGACGGCGAAGGCTCGGGCGGCTACGCCAAGGAGATGAGCCCGGCCTTCATCGCCGCCGAAATGGCGATGTTCGCGGCGCAGGCCAAAGAGGTGGACATCATCATCACCACCGCGCTGATCCCCAATCGTCCCGCGCCGATCCTCATCACCGAGGACATGGTCAAGGCGATGAAGAAGGGCTCGGTGATCGTCGACCTGGCCGCCGAGAATGGCGGCAACTGCGCGCTGACCGAACCGGGCACGGTGGTGCAGCAGCACGGCGTCCACATCATCGGCTACATGGATCTGCCGAGCCGGCTCGCCCCCACCGCCAGCTTCCTCTACGGCAACAACCTTGGCCATCTGCTGGCGGACATGGGAGGCGGCGCCCATTTCCACGTCGATCTCGCTGACGAAGTGGTGCGCGGCGCCATCGTCCTGCTCGAAGGGCGAGTTGATGTGGCCGCCCCCCAAGCGCGGAGCCGCCGCCGATGCCACAGGCGCCGGCCGCCCGGCCGTCCACGCTGACTGCGCCGAAGGCACACGAGAAGCCCGCCCAGAAGTCAGGCGTCGGCACCGCGGTTGCCATGGTGGTCGCGGCGCTGGCCTTCATCGGCCTGGGACTGGTCGCGCCGCCCTCGTTCCTGGCTCACCTCACCGTGTTCGTGCTGGCCTGCATCGTCGGCTGGCAGGTTGTCTGGAATGTGACGCCGGCGCTGCACACGCCGCTGATGAGCGTGACCAACGCGATCAGCGGCATCATCGTCGATTGGCGGCATGCTGCAGGTGAGCGGCCCGCTCTCCGACCCGGCAGTGATTTTCGGTGGCGCCGCGATCCTGCTGGCCACCATCAACATCGCCGGTGGGTTCCTCGTCACCCAACGCATGCTGAAGATGTTCAGCCGCCGATGATGCGCGTCCCTGCAGACCTAACCGTGAAGACCGCAGTCCTCGAGGTGTCCGTTGCCTGAATCGCTCGTGTCCATCGCGTATATCGCCGCCGGGCTGCTGTTCATCTTCAGCCTCGGCGGGCTGTCGGCGCAGGAATCGGCGCGGCGCGGCAATCTCTTCGGCATCGTCGGCATGCTCACCGCCGTCGTGGTGACGATGCTCGGACCGCGCGTCACCAGCTATGGGCTGATGGCCGGCATGCTGGCGGTGGGCGGCGGCATCGGCGCCGTCCTCGCGGCCCGCGTCGAGATGACGGCCATGCCCCAGCTGGTCGCCATCCTGCACAGCTTCGTCGGCGCCGCAGCGGTGCTCGTCGGGTTCGCCTCGGCCTTCGCGCCACCGGCCGGCCTCAGCGGTGTCGAAGCACGCATCCACGAAGTGGAGATCTTCATCGGGGTGTTCGTGGGTGCCGTCACCTTCACCGGCTCGGTCGTCGCGTTCGGCAAGCTGCAGGGCGTGATCCGCAGCAAGCCGCTGCTCCTGCCCGGACGCCACGCGCTGAACCTCGGCCTGATCGTCGCGTGCCTCTATCTCGCCACGCAGTTCGTGGGCGTCGATGGCGCGAACGGACATCCGCCGGCGCTGCCGCTCATCTTCTGCACCGCTGCTCGCCTGCTTCGCCGGCATCCATCTGGTCATGGCGATCGGCGGCGCCGACATGCCGGTCGTGGTCTCGATGCTCAACAGCTACTCGGGCTGGGCGGCGTCGGCCGCGGGCTTCATGCTCGCGAACGATCTGCTCATCATCACCGGCGCGCTGGTGGGCTCGAGCGGCGCCATCCTCAGCTACATCATGTGCAAGGCGATGAACCGCTCGTTCCTCAGCGTGATCCTCGGCGGCTTCGGCGCCGAGGAGGGCGCGGCGCCAGCGGCGGCACGCAACCCGCGGGCGAGGTGAAGAGCATCACCGCCGTCGGAGACAGCGGAACTGCTGCTCGACGCCAAGAACGTCATCATCGTGCCCGGCTACGGCATGGCGGTCGCGCAGGCGCAGTATCCCGCTCTACGAGATCACCAAGCTGCTGCGCGATCGCGGCGCCGACGTCCAGTTCGCGATCCACCCCGTGGCGGGCCGCCTGCCCGGGCCACATGAACGTGCTGCTGGCGGAAGCCAAGGTGCCGTACGACATCGTGCTCGAGATGGAGGAGATCAACCACGACTTCCCCGCCACCGACGTCGTGATCGTCATCGGCGCCAACGACATCGTGAACCCCGGCGCCCTCGACGACCCGTCGAGTCCCGATCTACGGCATGCCGGTCCTCGAAGTCTGGAAGGCCAAGGTGAGCATCGTGCTCAAGCGCGGCATGGCCAGCGGCTACGCCGGCGTCGAGAACCCGCTCTTCTATCACGACAACACGCGCATGCTGTTCGGCGACGCGAAGAAGACCGTCGATGCCCTGCTGACCGAGCTCCGGCCGGAAGGCGTCGCCAAGAGCGCCTAGGCGACGCCCGCTCGCGATCCGAACAGCCTCCGCGCAACGCGGAGGCTCTCGCCCGTCACTTCGGCACGAAGGCGAGAAAGCGTTTGGGATTCTCTTCGTAAATGGCGCTCACCACCGCTGCGGCCACACCCGCCTGCTCGAGCATCGGCCCGAACACCGTCGACGCCTGCGCCAGCCCCTGACCACCGTTCTTCTTCAACGCGCGCGGTGACGAGAAGTCCGACGAGATCAGCACCTTGTCGGCGTGCCCGGCGTTCACCATCGCCAGGATGGTGGTGGCCTTCTGCGCGTCCGGCACCAGTTGCAGCGTGACGCGATCGAAGCCGACGAAGGCGCCGCGCTTGGCCAGGGCGATCGCCATCTCCCCCTTCGGATCGTCCAGGCAGCACACGTGACCAATCGCGATGTGGGCGGGATCGGCGCCGGCGGATTCGAGAACATCGAGCTGACGCAGGGCCGCGTCACGTGGCACATCAGCGGCCCCCGGACGCGTGCCGAGGTAGGCGTTGTGCGTAAAGATGGGTAGCCCGGTGCGGACCTGCGCCTTCCCCACCGCTTCGAAGACCTTGCGCTCGTCGGCCGTCATCACCCCGCCCTGCTGACCGATTTCGCCGAACGCTCCGAACCGTTCCGTCGTCGCCTCCCTGGCCAGTTCGTCGGCAAGCTGCTCGGCGCTCCTGGCCGCGACTTCCGGCGGGTAGGAACGCTGCATGTAGTAACCGCCGCTGGCCACCACCGGCATCCCCGATTCCGTAGCGATTCGCCGAAGCGCGTCCAGGTTGCGCACCATGTCGGCGTGTCCGCCATCGACGATGCAGCCGATGCCGTCGGCGCGAGCGGCGCGTGTCTCCTGCACCATCAGCTCCACGTCATCGGTGAAATGCGTCGTCGTGCCGAGCGGATAACGCATCGACAGATGCTCGTGGAACAGAACTCGACCGCCAAGCGCCGCGGGATCGAGATCACGCAGCACGGTCCTGATCACGCGTGCGGGAGGGGTCTGTCCAGAGACCGAGACGCCGAGCGAGAGGCCGGCAGCGGCGGACGCCAGCAGCGCCAGTGCTTCACGGCGGTCCATTGCCGTCGATGGTCGTGCGATGTGCGTCACGTTCACACTCCTCGCCGCAGATTATGCATGGGGCGCGCTCGATACCGCGCCAATCTGTGCACGGCCATCAGGGCGACCGCTGCCGGGTCCGTCCGATGTGTTCAAGTCCGCGGCGATGTACCGATTCGGTCCATCCGTGCGGGAACCGTCGCATCCGGAGGGGTTTGGAGCTGTTCCGCGAGTCCAGCATCCACCGTAATTTGCGGCCTGCTGTTCAGTTCTCGGACAGCGTGGAGGGTGACGCGGGCGCGCTCGACGCTCGTATCACTCCGCTAAATTACTGCCTGTCAAGCACTTGCGTCACTCGACTGGTTATGGCCCCGAGCTTGCTCAATCCGTGGCATGGCCGTAGCGCTCTCGGAATCAATCGCACCGCTGGTGCAATCACGACAGGTGATTGACGAGCGCATGCCAGACTGGCGAGCGCACCTGCCGACCCTGGCCAGCGGCGACCTCGTGCTCCGCGAATTGCTCCTGTCGGACGCCGGATCCCTGCTCACGATGATTGGCGATGACGAGGTCGCGCGATTCCTGGCCCCGCCGCCGGAAACCCAGAGCGCCTTCAGGGAGTTCATCCGCTGGACCCACGTCAAGCGCGCCGAAGGTACGTATGCCTGCTTCGCGGTGGTCCCGCGCGGCATGACCTCGGCGATCGGATTCTTCCAGCTGCGCGCGCTCGACCGCAGTTTCGCCACGGCCGAGTGGGGCTTCGCGCTGGGTCGTCCGTACTGGGGCACGGGAGTGTTCGCGGCAGGCGCGAAACACCTGCTGGCCTTTGCGTTCGAACACATTGGCGTCCAGCGCCTGGAAGCGCGGGCGATGGCGGGCAATCTGCGCGGCAACGGCGCGCTGCGAAAAATGGGTGCCGTGCGCGAGCAAGTGCTCCACGAGTCCTTCGCGCTGAACGGGCAACGTCACGACACGCAGCTGTGGTCGATCCTCGAGCAGGATTGGCGCGCGCGACACCGCGCTCAGCCGGTGACCCTGGTGCTGCCCTCGCGGCATCACTAACCGTTCTCGTGCGTGAATCGTCCGGTCCCGGCGGTGTTACTCCGCGCTCGTGGAGAATTCCTCGCCATTTTGCGGCGCGCTTACTAAGCTAGCTGAACAATGAGAGTGCTCAGCCGCTTAGGCATTCCCGCGCGATGGATGGGTGACGAGCCGTCGCCGATGAAGCTGCCCGAGTCAGCAGAACCCCGTGCGCCCGGCACTGGCGAGGATGCGTTTCGCGTGCTCATGGTGGACGACGAGGACCTCATCCGCCGGCTTGCGATGGGCATGGCCAGCCGCCTGCGCATCGATCTGGTGGCTGTCGCCACCGCGCCGGCAGCACTGGAGATGGCGCGGGCCTCTCGCCTCGACGTGCTCGTGACCGACGTCATGCTGGGTGAAGGCGCTGACGGCATCGAGCTCGCCCGCCAGGTCCTCGCCCTGCAACCGTGGGCGTCCGTGGTCCTGATGAGCGGCTACAGCGCAACGCACTTCGATCTGGACGCGCTGCCGAGGCACACCCAGTTCCTGACCAAGCCGTTCAGTATCGACTCGCTGATGCACTGTCTCAGCGAGGCCCGCCAGCAATCATCAGCATTCGGCCAGTGAGTCGCACGCGGGCGCATACAATGTGCCCATGGGACTGTTCGCGTATCGACTGCTGGGCGCCGCCATGCTCGACGCCGGCATGTACGAAGGCATCGAGGCCGACAGCAAGACCACCACTCAGGCATTGATCGCCGTCGTCCTCGCGAGTCTCGCCGCCGGAGTCGGCGCGGGCGAATGGCTGGGCACGCGGGTCATCACGCTTGCGGTGGTCACCGCCCTGGCGGTGATCACGTGGTCGGCGTGGGCGATGCTGATCTTCCAGATCGGCACCCGGCTGCTGCCCGAGCCCGAGACGCGCGCCGACTGGGGCCAGTTGCTTCGCACCACCGGGTTCGCGGCCGCGCCCGGGCTGCTGCTGGTCTTCGGCCTCATTCCCAACGGGCGCTCCGTGGTGTTCGGCGTGGTGGCCATCTGGATGTTCGCGGCAATGGTGGTGGGAGTGAAGCACGCGCTCGACTACCGTGACGGCGCGCGCGCCGTTGGCGTGTGCTTCGTGGCCGCGGCGGTGTCGCTGGGGCTGGCCTTCGCGATGAGCGCGGTCATCGCACCGGCCGTGCTCCACTGAGCAAAGCCGGCATCTTCAGGAAGGTTCAGGCCGGCCGCGAAAGGCCGGCCTGAATGTCGAGATCAGGCAAGGTCGAATCGATCGAGATTCATGACCTTGTCCCACGCGGCGACGAAGTCGCCCACGAACTTCTGCTGCGAGTCGTCGGTCGCGTAGACCTCCGCCAGCGCGCGAAGCTGCGAGTGCGAGCCGAACACCAGGTCAACACGGCTCGCGGTCCACTTGCGATCGCCCTTCGTGCGGCAGTAGCCCTCGAACGCATCCGCGGCGTCGGACGTCGGCTTCCACTGGGTGGCCATGTCGAGAAGGTTCACGAAGTAATCGTTCGTGAGGGTGCCGGGCCGGTCCGTGAACACGCCGTGACCGGTTTGTCCGGCGGTCACGTTCAACGTGCGCAGGCCGCCGATGAGCGCGGTCATCTCGGGCGCGCTCAGCGTCAGGCGGAACGCCCGCTCGATCAGCAGGTGCTCGGCGGGCACATCGTGACCCTTGCCCAGGTAGTTGCGGAAACCATCGGCGTCCGGTTCGAGCACGGCGAACGATTCCACGTCGGTCTGCTCCTGCGAGGCATCGGTCCGCCCCGGCGTGAACGGCACCTGCACGTCGGAGCCGCCGTCCTTCGCGGCCTTCTCCACGGCCGCGCACCCGGCCAGAACGATCAGGTCGGCGAGCGAGACCCGCTTGCTCCCGCCGGCCTGCGCGTCGTTGAATTCCTTCTGGATCTTCTCCAGTGTCTTCAGCACCTTCGCCAGCTCGGGAGGGTTGTTGACGTCCCAATCCTTCTGCGGAGCGAGGCGAACGCGAGCACCGTTGGCGCCGCCGCGCTTGTCGGTGCCGCGGAACGTCGATGCCGACGCCCAGGCGGTCGAGACCAGCTGGCTGACGGAGAGTCCCGAGGCGAGGATCTTGGCCTTGAGCGCAGCGATGTCCGCCGTGCCGATCAGTTCGTGCGTGACCGGGGGCACCGGATCCTGCCAGATCTGCGGCTCCTTGGGCACTTCAGGGCCCAGATAGCGCGGGAGGGGGCCCATGTCGCGGTGAGTGAGCTTGAACCAGGCCTTCGCAAACGCCTCGGCAAACTCCTGCGGATTCTGGTGGAAGCGCCGCGAGATCTTCTCGTAGGCCGGATCGAGCCGGAGCGCGAGGTCCGTCGTCAGCATGCCGGGAGCGATCTTCTTCGACGAATCGTGGGCGCTCGGGACCGTGCCGTCACCAGCGCCGTTCTTTGGCGTCCACTGTTTGGCGCCAGCCGGGCTCGTCGTCAGCTCCCAGTCGTACTCGAATAGATGCTTGAAGAAGTCATTGCTCCACCGGGTCGGGGTCGTGGTCCAGGTGACCTCGAGACCGCTGGTAATCGCGTGGGCTCCCACGCCGGTTTCGTAACCGCCCTTCCAGCCGAATCCCTGTTCCTCCAGGTTGCCGCCTTCGGGTTCGCGACCGACGTGCTTGTCGGCAGGCGCGGCACCATGGGTCTTGCCGAAGGTGTGACCGCCGGCAATCAGCGCGACGGTTTCTTCGTCGTTCATCGCCATGCGCCGGAACGTCTCGCGGATGTCCCTGGCGGCGGCCAGCGGATCGGGAGTGCCGTTCGGCCCCTCGGGATTCACGTAGATGAGCCCCATCTGAACCGCGCCGAGCGGATTCGCCAGTTGCCGATCGCCGCTGTAGCGCTCGTCGCCGAGCCAGGTGCTCTCGGATCCCCAGTTGACCTCCTCCGGCTCCCACACATCCTCGCGGCCGCCGGCAAAGCCGAACGTCTTGAACCCCATCGACTCCAGAGCGACGTTGCCGGTGAGGACGATGAGGTCGGCCCAGGAAATCTTCCGGCCGTACTTCTGCTTGATCGGCCACAGCAGCCGGCGCGCCTTATCGATGTTCGCGTTGTCGGGCCAGCTGCCAAGCGGCGCGAACCGAATCTGCCCCGAGCCGGCGCCGCCACGGCCGTCGTGGATGCGGTAGGTGCCCGCGCTGTGCCACGCCATCCGGATGAACAAGCCCCCGTAGTGGCCAAAGTCTGCCGGCCACCAGGGCTGCGAGTTCGTCATCAGCGCCTCGAGGTCCTTCTTCACGGCGGCGAGGTCGAGGGACTTGAACTCCGCGGCGTAATCGAACTCCACGCCCATCGGATCGCCGGCAGGCGGATTCGGGTGGAGCACGTTCAAGTTCAACTGGTTCGGCCACCAGTCGCGGTTGGATTGGCCGCTGTGCGCCTTGGCCGAGAACGGGCACTTCTTTTCGTTGTCCATGTTGACGTTGACCTCTACTGTGATGGGAGTTGCAGCCTGCTTCGGCGTCGGCCAGTCGGTGGGTCCGCGGGCGGCGTCGTCCGGGCCTGCGCCAGGCATTCCGGACAGCGTCCCCAGTAGGCCACCTCGGCCTCGTCGATTTCGTAGCCCATGTCGTCTGCCGCCGTGAGACAGGGGGTGGAGCCGACCGCGCAGTCGATGTCCACCACGCGGCCGCAGATTCGGCAGATCAGATGGTGATGGTTGTCACCGACCCGGTCTTCGAAGCGCGCCGGCGACCCGGAGGGCTGAATGCGTCGGATCAGGCCCTCGGCGACCAGCAGGCCAAGCGCGTCGTACACCGACTGCAGCGAGATGGCGCCGATTTCGGCCCTGACGACCTCGGCTACGGCGTCGGCGGTGATGTGCGGTTGACCCGAGACCGCTCGCAACACCGCCAGGCGCTGTGCCGTGACCTGGATGCCGCGCTGCCGAAGGATGTCTGCCGGGGCACTGACCACGCCGATAGGATAGCCGAACCCTTGGAGTCATTCAAATGTTTGACCGAGCTGCATCCATCGCTCCTTACTCGGCGATCCCCTTCCAGTTCGTGACCAGATGATCCGCCGTCCGCCAGGCCAGCGCCTGCAGCGTGAGGGTGGGATTCCGCGCGCCGCTCGTCCCCATCACGGATCCGCCGAGCACGCCCAGGTTGGGCACTTCGTGTGAGAAGCCCCAGCGGTTCACGACGTTCGTCTCGGCGTTGTCGCCCATGCGCGTGCCGCCGTAGGTATGCGTGGACGGCCCCATCGTGCCGAGTGGATTGCGCTGAATCGCCACCGCGCCGGCAGCGCGATACCACTGCTCCATCCGGTCCTGGATGAAATTGTTGATGCGCCGTTCGTTGTCCTGATAGTCGGCGGTGATGCGGCAGACCGGGAACCCCAGTGGGTCCTTCACCTCGGGGTCGAGGTCGAGCACATTGCCTTCGTACGGCAGCGTGGTCTTCTGCAGGTAGGCCGAGTTGACGCGATCGGCGTTCTCCTTGACGAACGCCTTCCACGCCGTGCCCCAGCCGGGCGCCCGCCCGAACGTGGACATGTTGGCGGCGCCAATCGGGCGCCGATCCGAATAGATCCAGAGATTGCCGCCGCCGATGAAGTCGAGCGCGCCGTGGTCGAAGTTGTCGTCAGCGAATTCGTCCACGGCCGTGCCCTGCGCCGGCAGGCCGTACCAGCTGTTCAAGTTGAACGGAAAGAGCGCCGTGACGCCGCCGCCCTGCGCGTGGCTGAAGTAGTGGCGTCCGACCTGACCATGATTGTTCGAGAGACCGGCCGGGAATGCCTTCGACTTCGACAACAGCAGCAGCCGCGTGTTCTCGTAGGTGTATGCCGCCAGCAGCACGACCTTCGCCGGCTGGATGTATTCCTCACCGTCGGTCACATAGCGAACCGCGGAGACACGCCCCTTGGCGTCCACGTCCATCGTCGTGACGTGCGCGCGCGTGACGACGCTGAAGCGGCCGGTCTTCTGCGCGCGAGGGATGGTCGTGACGTTGGTGCCGTTCTTGGCATCCACGTGGCACCCGCCACGGTTGCAGAACCCGTGATACATGCAGGGCGAGCGATCCTGGAACGTGCGCGAGTTGATCTGCGCCGGCCCGGCGAACGGCTTCCATCCAAGGCTCCGCGCCGCGGCGGCCATCAGATCGGTGAAGCCGGTGGAGCGCAGCGGCGGCATCGGATAGTCCCGCTGACGCGGACCTTCGAACACGTTGCCGCGCGGGTCGAGAGCGCCCTTGATGTTGCCGCCCCGACCGGACACACCGGTTTCCCACTCCACCTTGTCGTAATAGGGCTCGAGCTCGTCGTACCCGAACGGCCAGTCCTCGACCGTCGATCCCGCCGGCACTCGTGAGCGGCCGTACCGGCGCACGGTCTCGCTGACCACGCGGAAGTCCCAGGGATTCAACCGCCAACTCTGCGCCCAGTAGTGCAGGGTCGTGCCGCCAACGCCGTTCATCATGGGATGACCAGACGCGCGCGTGGTCGGCGCCGAGGGATTCACCCGATGGGTCGGCACTTCGTGATTGGCCTTCTGTACCGCCTGCGGCCAGTCACGCACGTTGTTGCGGATCTCGTCCGGCGCGAAGTCGCGCCGGCTGAGCCATGTGCCGGCCTCGAGACCGATCACCTGCAACCCTGCCTCGGCCAGCGGCAGTGCGGCAATGCCACCCGCCGCGCCCAGGCCGATGATCACCACGTCGGTGCCCTTAAGCGTCGTCGCCATGCGGCGGTCCTTTCGGGGTGGTGCTGGCGGTGGCCTTGTTGAACATGTCGCTGTCGTACGCCGATCGCCGCAGCGGAACCGGCACGACGCCCAACCGTTGATCGTCTGGCGTGACCGCGGTCCGCACGCCGGGATAGCCGAGCAGATCCCAGCCGATGAAGTTGCGATTGCCGCCGTAAAACGGATCGCCGAAGGTGCCCTGCCAGGTATGGGCCCGCAGCATGGTGAAGAAGACCGCGGAGCTGCCCTCGAAGCCGGCGCCGGATCCGGTGGCGGAGCCGGTCTCGACGTCGATGAGCAGCGACTCCTGATCGGTCGGCGTCAGCTCGCGAAACGGCTTGCCGCGGGACGAGCGCGCGTAGCGTTCGAGAGCGGCCAGCCCGCGGCGGTAGGCCTCGCGCGAGGACGACAACGCCCCGGCGAGCGCACGGTCGATGTAGTGCACCGCCCCGGCCTCGACCGCTCCCGGCCCATTCGCGTCGCTCGGGATCAGCCGCGCGACGATGGCGGTGAGCAGATCGGCTTCGTCCGCGGTGAGCGCTTCGAGCGGCACGCGCGGGGCGGACTGCTCGTCATACGGCGCATCGTGGCGTAGCGGCGCGCCGGCTGGCGGCGCCTCGGCTGAGCCGTTGCTGGAAGCGTCACGAGGCGCCGGCGTCGCGGCCGTTGCCTCCGTAGCGGCGATGGCCGCGCCAGCGGCCTTCAACAGATCGCGGCGGCTGATCATGAGGATGCCTACTGTGACGGCTTGCGCTCGTAGATCGCGACGAGCTCGCCTTCACCGACGACGTGACCCTTGACCGCCTCGAGCAGTTCGGCCTTCGTCAGCCCCGGCTTGAGATCGAGCACCGCGTCGATGGCGAGCACCTTGAAGTGATAGTGGTGCGGCTTGCCGGGTGGCGGCGCAGGGCCGCGATAGATCGGGCGACGAAAGCCGGAGGTTCCCTGGACGCGCGCCCGCGATCTCGCTGGGCATCGCGGCCGCCGGGTCGATCGGGATGTTCTCCGGCAGCCCCTTCGCGGCGCCGGGAATCTTGTAGATCACCCAGTGCACGAACGGCTGCGGCATCGGCACATCCGGATCGTCGAGGATCACCGCGAATTCCTTCGTGGACGCAGGCGCGCCGGACCACTGCAGCGGCGGCGACACGTTGCGGCCGTCGGCAGTGTAGTCCTGGGGAATGGTTTCACCAGCCTTGAGCGCGGAGCTGGTGACGGTGAGCGCCTGTGGCGTCTGCGCCTCGACGGATGCAGTGAGGGCCGCGGCCAGCAAGGCCGCGGCGAGCACGCGGAGTGGGAACATGCGGCAGAGTATAGCTCCGCCTGCCGCCTGCTGAAGCCGGACGCCCGGCCCCTACGCCAGGGCGATGGAGATGTACTTGAGGTCCAGGTACTCCTCGATGCCCCACTTCCCTCCTTCGCGCCCCAGCCCCGAGGCTTTCACCCCGCCGAACGGTGCCTGGGGCGTGGACGGCACGCCGTCGTTCACGCCAACGATGCCGTAGTCCAGCGCTTCGGCCACGCGAAATGCGCGCGACAGGTCGCGGGTCCACAAGTAGGCGGCGAGGCCGAATGGTGTGTTGTTGGCCTGCTCCACCGCCTCGGCATCGGACGTGAAGCGGACAATCGGCGCCACCGGTCCGAAGGTCTCTTCCTCGAGGATTCGCATTCCGGGCGAGACCCCGGTCAGCACCGTCGGCGAGAAGAACAGCCCGCTTCGCGCCTGGCCGCCAATCACTGCGCGCGCACCCTTGGCCACCGCGTCCCGCACGTGCGCGGTGACCTTCTCCAGGCCGTCACCGTTCACGAGCGGCCCGACCTGGGTCTGCGGATCCATCGGATCGCCGACGCGCAAGCCTTCCACCGCCCGCGTGAACCGGCTGGCGAACTCATCGTGGATGCCGTCCTGCACGTAGATGCGGTTGGCGCAGACGCAGGTTTGCCCGGTGTTGCGGAACTTCGACGCGACCACTTCCCTCACGGCCGCGTCGATGTCCGCATCGTCGAAAACCAGGAACGGCGCGTGCCCGCCGAGCTCGAGCGACACGCGCTTCACGGTGCGGGTCGCCTGCGCGGCGAGCAGAATCCCGATCTCGGTGCTGCCCGTGAACGTCAGCTTGCGGATCGCGGGATCGTCGAAGAACACCGACGAGACCGCCGCGGGGTCGGAGGTGGTGATCACCTGGAACACCTCGGGCGGACCGCCGGCCTTCACCCACAGGTTGGCCAGCTCGATGGCCGTGAGCGGCGATTGCTCGGCGGGCTTGACGATGAACGTGCAGCCAGCGGCCAGCGCGGGCGCGGCCTTGCGGGTGATCATCGCGGCCGGAAAGTTCCACGGCGTGACGGCATACACCGGCCCCACGGGCTGCGGCCGCACCAGCAGGCGCTTGTGCGCGAACTGGCTCGGGACCGTCTCGCCGTAGACGCGCTTGGCCTCCTCCGCGTACCACTCGACGAAGGCGGCCGCATACTTCACCTCGCCGCGCGACTCGGTAATGGGCTTCCCCATCTCCTTCGTCATCAGCTCCGCGAGGACGGTTTCGTTCTCCAACATCAACGCGTGCCACTTCTTGAGCACCGCGGAGCGGTCGTAAGCGGTGCGATCCCGCCACGCCGGGAAGGCCCTGGCGGCCAGCCGTCGCGGCGGCGCGGGCCTCTTCCGGCCCGCTGTCCGGCACGTTGGCAACCGTCTCACCGGTCGCGGGGTTGACGATGGGGAACGTTCGCGTGGTCGTCGTGCTCATGCCGCTACCTCTTTCTGCATCACCTGCCACAGCCGTTCGACGTGCTCGCGCTCCGTCTGCTCGGACCCGATCGAGACGCGAACCATCCACCGGCCGTCGAGCGTCGCCGGCGTCAGGTAGGCCGCTCCCGATCGATTGATGCGATCGCACCAGGCCTGCGTGTGGCGGTCCAGTTCCGCGCCCGTCAGGCCGGGCGGCTCGTGCCGGAGACAGATCGTCTGCAGGTTCACCGGCGCCAGCACCCGCCAGGGCGGCGTCGAGCGCACCTCGTCGGCGAGCCACTGCGCGTTGGCCAGATCCCGTCGCAGGCGTTCCTGCAAACCGGAGACACCCTGCTCGCGAATGAGGAACCACAGCTTCAACGCGCGGAAGCGGCGGCCGAGGGGAATGCCCCAGTCGCGATAGTTCTTCACGCGGCCATCCGCCGCCGACTGCAGGTAGCTGGGATTGGTGGACATCACGCGCACCAGGTGCTCGGCATCGCGGACGTAGTACACCGTGCAGTCGAACGCGGCGCCCAGCCACTTGTGCGGGTTGATCACGATCGAGTCGGCGCCTTCGACACCCTCCCACATCCAGCGGCACTCCGGCAGCACCATCGCGGATCCGGCCATGGCCGCATCGACGTGGACCCAGAGGCCGGCCTCGTGCGCCACGTCGACGATCGCACGCACCGGGTCGAGCGCGGTGGTGGTGGTCGTGCCGGTGGTGATCACGACGGCGCACGGCACCCGGCCCTGCGCCCGGTCCTCGGCAATCGCCTGTGCCAGCGCATCGGGACGCATGCCGTAGTCCGCGTCGTGATCGATGTGACGGATGTTCTCGCGGCCGAATCCCGCCAGCAAGGCGGCCTTGTCCACGGAACTGTGGCTGTGACCCGAGGCATATACGATCAGCGGCTGCGCTTCGCCCTGCAGCCCGCCGCGCGCGAGGCCGTAACCGGTGGTCCGTTCACGCGCGCAGATCAGCGCGAGCAGCGTGCTGGTGGACGCCGTGTCCTGAATCACGCCTTGCCACTGATCGGATAGACCGACCATCTGCCGGAGCCAGTCGGTAGCCACCTCCTCGACCTCGCTCAGCGCGGGGCTCGACTGCCACGCCAGGCCAAGAACGCCGAGGCCGGTGCTGACGTAATCGCCCAGCACGCTGCCGAGCGTGCCGTTGCAGGGGAAGTAGCCGAAGAACTGCGGATGCTGCCAGTGGCTGAGGCCAGGGACAACGACCCGATCGAGGTCGGCCAGGATGCGCTCGAATGGCTCGCCATCCACCGGCGGCACACTGGGCAGCATCGCCTTGATGTCACCGGGGGCCACCGGCGCCATCACCGGCAGGTCGTGCACGCGTTCCCGGTAATCCGCGATCCAATCGACCACCGCGTGGCCGTGGCGGCGGAACTCGTCTGGGGTCATCCGAGGATCATAACCGGCAGACGGCAGACCGGCAGACGGTGAAGGCGAAGGCAGAAGGCAAAAGGCAGAAGGCAAAAGGCGGAAGGCAAAAGGCAGAAGGTAGAATGCCGGCTGGCTGGCGGTTCGGGTCCCCTGAACCGCCGAACCGACAAGGAGGAACCTCGTGAAGCATATGACTTGGGCGATCGCGGCTGCGATGACCGTTGCGGCTGGCGCGCACATCGTGCGGGCGCAGGGCGCCGCGCAGGCATCGCCGCAGATGAGCTTTTTCATCACCAGCGTGGGCAGCGGCAAGGGCGCCGACCTCGGCGGCCTGGCGGGCGCGGATGCCCACTGCCAGGCACTCGCCAAGGCGGTGGGCGTGGGCAACAAGCAGTGGCGGGCCTACCTCAGCACGCAGGGGCCGGGCGCCGTCAACGCCAAGGACCGCATCGGCACCGGGCCGTGGTTCAACTCCAAGGGCGTCCAGATCGCCGCCAGCGTGGCCGATCTGCACTCCGACAAGAACAACCTGACCAAGGAGACGCAGCTCACGGAGAAAGGCACCGTCGTGAACGGCCGCGGCGACACGCCGAACACGCACGACATCATGACGGGATCGAACCTCGACGGCACGGCCTTCCCCGCCGGTGAGGATCACACCTGCAACAACTGGACGAGCAGCGAGACCGGCTCGGCACAACTCGGCCACCACGATCGGCAGGGCGGCGGCGCCAACCCGACGTCGTGGAACAACGCGCATCCCTCGAAGGGCTGCAGCCAGGCAGAACCTGGTCGCGACCGGCGGCGCCGGCGCGTTCTACTGCTTCGCGGCGAAATAGGGGCGAGAGCCCGGGCTTGAGTCTGAGTCTTAAGTCTTGAGTCTTGGGTCTTGCGTCTTGAACGCGCGACTGAGACTCAAGACCTACTCAAGCCCAAGCCTCAAGCCCAAGCCCAGACCCAAGACCCAAGACCTCAGGCGTCAGACCCCCGCCTTGAGCGCCGTCACTTCAATCTCGATCTTCATCCGCGGATCGGCCAGGCCGGCTTCGATCATCGTCGCCGCCGGACGAACCACACCGAACGCGCGGCGAAGCGCCGGCCAGCACTTCTCGAAGTCAGCTGCCTTCGGCAGGATGTAGTGCACGCGCACCACGTCCGCCAGCGAGGCGCCCGCCTGCGACAACGCCGCCTCGATGTTTCTCAGCGTCTGCTCCGCCTGCACGGCGACGTCGCCGTCGATCGTCATCGTGCTGTAGTCGAAGCCGGTGGTGCCGGAGACGAACACCCAGTCCCCGGCGACGACCGCGCGGGAGTAGCCGATTTCCTGTTCGAACGTGGAGCCGGAACTGATCAGTTGACGCATCCGGCCATTATGGCGCCGGCGCGCCTGGCGGCGACACCACCGCCTGATGCACGAGGGTCTGGAACTTCGTTCGAAGATCGGGGGCGTTCGGAATCTGATTTATCATCAGCGCCATCACGACGCGCGCGGTCGGGTCCACACGGTAGACCGACCCGTACGCACCCGCTCCAGCCATAAGCGCCGACTGGATCGAGCCCGTTCCCGCCGATGCGCTCCGTGGTCTCGAAGGCCAGGCTGAACCCGAGCGACGTTCCGCCGTGCAACAGGCCCGACTGGTTGTGCGTCATCAGCGCCACCGCGCGCGGCGAGAGCAATCTCACGCCACCCAGAACGCCACCGTTCCGTACCATCTCGAGGAAACGCGTGTAGTCACGAGCGGTCGACAGCAGCCCCGCGCCGCCCGAGAAGTTGCGACGCGGACCGTCCGCGTCCTGTCCCTGGCCACGCTGGCCCTCGGGTGCCCGCATGGCCAGTCCGTCGGTTCCAGCTGGCGTACACGGTCACCAGGCGAGGCTTCTTCTCCGCCGGCAGGAAGAAGTGCGTGTCGGTCATGCCGAGCGGGCCGAAAATGCGCGACTGGAAGAACTCGTCGAGCGGCAGGCCGGACGCGCGTTCGACGATGCAGCCGAGGATGTCGGTGTTGTAGCCGTACACCCACTCCTCACCGGGCTGAGCCACGAACGGCAGGCTCGCGAGCCGCTCCATCGTCTCGCACACGGGCTCGCTCTTGTCCGCCGTGTACCACCCGTTGCCGGCCGCGGGTCCCAGCCCCTTCGCCTCGTAGGCCGCCGACACCGACGCATTCGTTCCGTAGGAGATGCCCGCGGTGTGCGTCATCAGGTCGGTGATGGTGATGGCGCGCTTCGCGGGAACGATGTCGACACCGCCCTCTGGTTTCCGTACCGCGACGGTGGTCTTCGCGTATGCCGGGATGAAGCGCGCCACCGCGTCGGTCAGGCCGATGCGCCCCTCCTCGACCAGCATCAACACCGCCACGCTGGTGATCGCCTTGGTCTGCGAGGCAATGCGGAAGATGGAGTCCGGCGTCATGCGGGTGCCAGCTTCCCGGTCTCGCCAGCCAACGGCCTTCTCGTAGACGGTCTTGCCGTCGACCAGCACCATCGCCACCGCGCCGGCGATGCGCTTCTCGTCGACGTATTCCTGCAGCACGCGGTCCAGCCGCGACAGCCGCTCTCCGTCGATCGCCGCCGCAGCGGACGACATCTGCGCGCGGGGCGCAGGCACGAGCAGGGCGACAACCAGCGTGACGGCACACAACAGACGACGCATGCGAGCTCCTTCCTGGGGGAAACGTGGGGACGATGCGAGCGGACTAGGGGACGTTGACCAGCACCTCGGCGCCGTAGAGCATCGTGCGATCGTTGTCGCGGGCCGCCCAGGTCAGCAGCGTCCGCACGTCCTTCGTTACGGTTCCTTCGAATGCCGGCCGGCCATTGACCGTTACGGTCACCGGCTGCCCGAAGTCAACGACGTCCGGTGACAACAGCAGCCGGAACTGCTTCACACCACGCGAGGTGGCGGTGAAGGCGTTGCCGGAGCGCTCGATGTCCACGCGGCCCGAGGGCACGTGGTGCTGGAAATAGCCGGCATCCGGCAGCTCGGCGTCGGACGAGGCGTTTCCCAGCGACTCGATCACCAGCCAGTGCACGCGGTTGTAGCGATCCGTGCGCTCGGTCTCCCATGACAGCCTGGGCGGATGCGGATCGCGCGGGTGCTCGTGCACGAAGCGCTCATAACTGATGCGCTCGTACGGCCACCAGCTGGTGTCGTGCCCGGCCATCATCTGCGGGCTGAAACGCAGGACCACGCCCAGCTTCTTGAACCACTCGATGTGGGTCTGCACGTGCGACACCGGGTAGAGCGGGTCGCGTCCGCCGTTGACGATGTAGAACGGCTTGTTGACGAGATTGTTGACGAACACCTCGCCGTCCACCTTGAGCGCGGGATTGTTCAGCACGATGATGCTGCCGTTCAGCGGCAGCACCGCGGACCATCGCGTGGCATCGCGGGTGGCCATGTAGTAGGCGCCGGTGCCGCCATCGGAGATCCCGGTGAGATAGACCTGGGATTCGTCGATGTTGTAGCGCCGCGACAGCTGGTCGAGCGTGCGCGCGACGTTCTCCACCTGCGAGGCGTGCCACCACTGCGCATCGGCCCAGCCTGACGGCTGCACGTAAATCTGCGGTTCGCCCGCGATGCGATTGACCTGGCGTCGCCCAAGCGACGGTGGGCCGGTGCCCGCGCCACGGCCGCCTTCGGCCGACGGATCCCCTTCGAGCTCGGTCCCGCCCGTACCCGACTGCTGCCGGTTCACGCCGCCGTGCAGTTGCACGCGCACTGGCCACTTGCGCGATGGATCGTACGTGTCGGGCACCTCGATGTTGTTGACCAGGATGCCGGCCACGCCCGCGGTGTAGCGCAGCGAAACCTCGCCGGTCCGCTCCTTGCGGTAGGGGCGTCCCTGCTTCAGCACGGCGTAGGCTGTCTCGAAGCCGGGGGACGATGCCACGATCCGGTCCACGGTCTTCAGGGCGGCGCGCGCGGAATCGGCCTTCCAGAACGGCTCGAACGCGGCGTCAGCGGCACGCTGCGCGCCGAGGCGGAGTTCCTGCGCGCAGACAGCGACCAGCAACAACGCGAGCGGCAGCCGGTAGCGACTCAGTGGCATGGGGCGGCTATTCTCTCACCAGCGATTCCGAGATCAACCCCGCCGCGCGGGTCACGGCCAGGAACTCCGCCAGAATCATTGCCGTCGCGCCCCACACCTTCTCGCCCTCGAAAGCGAAGTACGGGACCTCGATCTCGGTCAGCCGCTCGCCAGCCTGCCGCTGGCGCCGTTCGGTACGGAGAGTATCGGGGTCGTCGAGGACCAGGAGCGGCACTTCGAGCAGGCGGGCGACTTCCCACGCCGCCGGCTGAAAGCGCGGACGGCCACCAGCCACACCGACGACGGGATGCAGCAGGAAGCCGCTGACCGGAATGTGCAGCGAGGTGAGCCGGCCCAGGATGGTGACGTCCGCGGGATCCACGCCCACTTCTTCCACCGCCTCGCGCAAGGCGGCGGCTTCGATCGATTCGCCGGCGTCCACCGAGCCGCCGGGCAGCGACACCTGGCCGGTGTGCGTGCGCATCCCTCCTCCGCGGACGGTGAGCGGCACGTGCAGACGCCCGTCGTGGGGGTAGAGGAGCACGAGCGCGGCAGCGTCGCGCAGCCCGTCGGGTACACGGTTCGGATCCCAGCCCACGCGGGGCTGGGGCGCCATGCGGAGCTGCGCCTCGAGACCGGGGAGCGGCGCCGCCAGCGCCTGTCGCAGCCTCGCGGAAATCTCCTCCATCCGGCTCAGACTAGCAGAGCGTCCAGAAAGCGTCGAAAGGGGACTCTTTCTATCGCACGCGGGGCACCGAAAGCTTTAGAATGGGCGCGATGATGAGTCGTCGCCCCCCCAGCGACGGTGACTCGTCTCGTATCGTTGCCATTCCGAGCGTGTGCCGGGCGATCGGGGCCCAGCTGGCTGAGACGCGCGACGCGAGGCGGTTGACCGTCGAACAAATCGCATCCGAGCTGATGCTGTCGAGGAGCCAGGTGCTGGGTCTCGAGCGCGCTGACGCGTCGCCCTTCTACAGCCCTGCTTACTTCATGCGCGGCCTGCGCAAGTACATGGCGTATGCCGGCGTTCCGGACGACGAGCTGAACGAGACGCTCGCGGAAGAACATGAGGAAGACGGTTTCCGCCTGATGTTGGCGGAGCCGATGACCCGGGCCACCTCGCCTCTGGTCATACCCACCGGCGCAATCAAGGCGGCGGCGATTGCCGCGGCGGTCACCGTGCTCGGCATTGGCGCCTATCGGTACTACCCCGCCGTTGTCGAGCTCGCGCGTGGCACCGATACGGTGGCGCTGGCCACCGAGCGCGCCCCTGCCGGCGCATCCGACGGCCGAGCCGCAGATGTCACCCGCGGCCGTGCGAGCCGTGCCGACCTCGGGCGTGCTCCCGGTGGACGACTCCACCGTCCGCATCAGCGTCGGCAAGGCCACCTGGGTGTTCATCCGCTACCCGGACAACCGGGTCATCGAGCGCCGGCTCGAAGCCGGCGAGGCCATGCAGGTCGGGCCGCTGCCCGCGTACCTGGCTGTCGGCACGGCGGACTCGGTTGAACTGCGCGTCGAAGATCGCCCGGTCTCGCTCAAGCCGTACATCAGGGATGGGCAGGTACGGATCACCCAGCCCGAACTGGCCAAACTGATTCCATAACCCTCGCTGAGTGGATTCCGGGCCGCGGGGTTCCATCGATATGAACACGCTGCCGCGATTTCCGCTTGCCACCCTCCCCACTCCAATCACCGATGCCGTGCGGCTCCGCGAGGCGTTGGGAGGCGCGTCGCATTGCCCGCGCATCCTGATCAAGCGCGACGACCTCACCGCGCTGGGGCTCGGCGGGAACAAGGCCCGGAAGCTCGAGTACCTGATCGCCGACGCGCTGGCCAAGGGCGCGCACACGGTGGTGACGACCGGCGCGGTGCAGTCGAATCACGCGCGCATGACGGCGGCGGCGGCGCGCATTGCCGGGTTGAAGTGCGTGCTGGTGCTGTCGTCGCGCTACGACGTGCCGGCCGTCGAAGGCAACCTCCTGCTCGACTACCTGTTCGGCGCCGAGGTGCGCTTCGTGCCCGCGGAGGATCCCATGCTCGCCGTGGGCCACGATGCGGCGGTGGTGGCCGACGTGGTCCATGAAGAGGCGGCGGCCGGGCGCACGGCCTATGTCATTCCGGTGGGTGGCTCCAGCCCGGTCGGCTCGCTCGGCTACGTGTCAGGGACCGCTGAACTCGTCGAACAACTGCGCGGGATGGGCTCATCGCCATCCCGCCTCTACTACGCGAGCGGTTCACGCGGCACGCAGGCCGGCCTCACTCTCGGAGCCAAACTGAGCGAAGCGCCGTACGAGTTGTGGGGAATCGCGGTCAGCGCCGGCGAAGCCCGAGAAGATCGAGCGCGCGAAGAACGCCGCCAACGACGCGGCGGCGCTCCTGGGAGTACCCACTCGCGTCACGCACGCCGATCTGTTCACCGATCAGGGTTTCATCGGCGAAGGCTACGGCATCCCCACGCCAGCCGGGCTGGAAGCCATCGATCTGGTGGCGGGCACCGAGGCGATCCTGCTGGATCCCGTCTACACCTCGAAGGGGTTCTCCGCTCTGATCCAGCATGTGCGTTCCGGAGAAATCCCGCCCACCGACACGATCGTCTTTCTGCACACCGGCGGGATGCCCGCGCTGTTCACGCGCGCGTTCGCCGACACCCGCGGCTGACTTCGCGGCCGAACAGGCCAACACAGCAGGCGAGGCTCGTTACGCCGTGAGGCCTCACAGCGCGGGAAGGCGATGCTTCGCCAGAAGCGTTCCGTCCGCGCGTACAGCCACCGGGATGTCCACACCGTAGCGGCGCGTCAACTCGGGATCGTCGTCGATATTGACCTCGCGAATCTGGTAGCCGCGATCGAGCAGGCCGGCTTTCATCTTGTCGCAGAGCGAGCAGCCAGGTCGTGTGTAGAGCGTGATCTCGTCGAGCGCGGCCATATCGTCCTGAATTCTGCGTTGTCCTCCGCTGAATGTAAACGGCCGGCTCGGGCGCCTGGGTTGGCCACACACTTGCACCGCGCAGGCGCGGAGGAACCGCCTTGGCCGAGCCGCCGCCCTCGAACGCTCACATTCGGCACCGTGATGCCACTGCCGCCAACTCTGCAGAAGCTGGCGCGCTATACTCGACGCCTGTCCTCGCCCCAGCGATTTCACGATCCTTGCTGGCGGCGCTCTCATTCACGCTTTGACGACCACACCGGCCGACCCGGGTAGCGGTTCCCGTCAGGGCATCACTGCGATAGGCGGAATGTCGCTGGCGGCGATGTGATGGCGAGCATGCGGCAGTCGATCAGTCAGGTCACCGGCGTGCATCGATCGATCGACGGCAGCCTCGAACTGCTCGGCATCGAGCCTCTCGAAGAACACGCGCGCAGTCTCGCGGCGCTCCTGACGGTGGCCGTCAAGGGGCGCGTGCGCCACCAGCCTCACCTGGAACGGCTCGACGGGCACATGCAGGCGTTGCGAAACGTCTACGTGGACTTGTCCGAGGACGTACGCCTGGGTGAGCGATCGTCGCCGGCCGCTGAATGGCTGCTCGACAACTTCCACACCATCTCCGCGGCGGCGCGTGACATCCGTCACGACCTGCCGCCCGCGTTCTATCGCCGGCTGCCGACGATGGCCGCTGATGAGTTCGCCGGCCTGCCCCGCGTGTATGCGATGGCGGTGGAGCTCATCGGCCATAGCGCGGGCCGGCTCGATCCGCAGCGGCTGCACCGGTTCGTCACGGCGTTTCAGTCCGTCACGCCACTGACCATTGGCGAGTTGTGGGCGTGGCCCAGCGCTCTGAAGCTGGCGCTGCTCGACTACCTGCGCGCCCGGGCGGACGTCCTGGCGGAAAGCCGCGAGCATCGCCTCGCCGCCGATCGCATCGCCAGTGCTCCCGAGGCGAGCGCCAGCCGCCGGCGCTGGCCGGAAACCGTGCAACCGGCCTTTGTCATCCGCCTGCTGCAGCACTCGCGTGAGCAGGGACTCGCGGCCGGCCGTCTTCGTAGCGACCTCGACGCGTATCTGGCGGAGCGGGGAGAGACCCTCGAGGAAGCGATTCGCGCGGAGGGCCGGCACGAGGCCACCGAGCAGGCCTTCATGTCGAGCCTGATCGGCAGCTCTGCGGTTGATCTCGACCTTCGATTGGACCGAATTCTTCGAGAGCGTCAGTCTCGTCGAGCAGGTGCTGCAGCGCGATCCCGCCGGCGTCTATGGCCGGATGGACTTCCGGAGCCGCGATCGCTATCGCCAGGCGGTCGAAGAGATCGCCGAACCAACCGGCGACGCCCAGCTTCGTCTCGCCTTGAAGAGCGTCGAACGCGCGCGACAAGTGGCCGAGCAGTCCTCGACCGAGCGCGGCGCGCATGTCGGCTATTACCTGATCGGCCGCGGCCGTCAGGCGTTCGAGAAGGGCATCGGCTGGAGCCCGCGGCTGCTGGGGCGTATCCGGCGCTTCTTTTTCCGGTACGCGACACCCGGCTACCTCGGCACGATTGCGCTCGGCACTGCCGCGCTGGTTGCGGTGGCCCTGGCGGTGGCCTACCAGTATGGCTGGCGCGGCGCGATGCTGGTCTGGGTCGCGCTGCTGACGGCCGTGCCGGCGAGCGAGCTGGCGATCCAGATCGTGCAGCGGATCATCAGTAACCTCATCCCGCCGCGACGGCTGCCGCGGCTCGACCTGGTGTCCGTCCCGGCCGACGCCCGCACCATGGTGATCGTGCCGACGATCTTCGACAGCGTCGAGCGCGTCCACGAACTGATTGCGCACCTGGAAGTCCAGGCCCTCGGCAACGTCGACCCCCACATCCACTTCGCCTTGCTGAGCGACGTGCGCGACGCCGCGGCCCAGACGATGCCGCACGACGAGGAGATCCTGGCCGCCGCGCGCGCCGGCATCGAAGCGCTCAACGCGAAGCACGGTCCCGAACGCACCGACCAGTTCTTCCTGTTCCACCGCACGCGCCAGTGGAACGCGAAGGAAGGGCTGTGGATGGGATGGGAGCGCAAGCGCGGCAAGATCGAGGAGTTCAATCGCCTGTTGCGCGGGGCGACGAACACCAGCTTCGGGCTCCACGTCGGCGACCTGTCGATCCTGCCCGAGGTGCGCTACTGCATCACGCTCGACAGCGATACGCGCCTGCCGCGCGATGCCGCGCGCCAGCTGATCGGCATCATCTCGCACCCGCTCAATCGCCCGACCTTCGATCCGAAGGCCGGGCGCGTCACCGACGGCTACGGCATCCTGCAGCCGCGGATCAGCGTCACCTTTACGAGCGCCGCGGGATCGTTGTTCTCGCGCCTCTATTCGGGCCACACCGGCGTCGATCCCTACACCACCGCGGTCTCCGACACCTACCAGGACCTGTTCAGCGAAGGCATCTTCACCGGCAAGGGCCTCTACGACGTCGATGCGTTCATGACCTCGCTCGAGGACGCCGCGCCCGAGAACATGCTGCTGTCGCACGACCTGTTCGAGGGGCTCCACGCGCGCGTGGCGCTGGTGTCGGACGTGGAGTTCGTGGACGAGTACCCGTCGAGCGTGCTCGCGCACTCGCGGCGCCAGCATCGGTGGATCCGCGGCGACTGGCAGATCCTCGCCTGGCTCTTCCCGTTCGTGCCATCGCGCCACGGGGTCAAGCGCAACCCGCTGCCGATGATCGGGCGCTGGAAGATCCTCGACAACCTGCGGCGGAGCCTGGTCTCGCCGATGCTGCTGCTGATGCTGGTCGCCGCCTGGACCGTGGTGCCCGGCCCGCGCTGGTACTGGATGACGGCGGTGCTGATGGTGATCGCCTCGCAGCTGCTGCCAATCCTCGGCCGTCTGCTGGTCGGCCCGCGGCGCTCGCAGTCGTTTCCGGTGTTCTGGCGCAACCTCCGGGAAGACGCGGCCACGTCGGTCGCCCAGGTCGTGCTCGGCGTCACGTTCCTGGCCTACAACGCGTGGGAAACGGTCCACGCGATCGTGCTCACCATCGTGCGCATGGCGGTGACCGGGCGGCGCCTTCTCGAATGGGAGACCGCCGCGGCGGTGGACGCGCGCTCCTCCGGGCTCGCCGGCCGCAAGGGTGTGCGGCGCGTCGCCATGCAGATGATCGCCAGTCCGATCATCGCCGCCGGCGTGGCGCTGCTCGTCACCCTCATGCGGCCCGGATCGCTGCCATCCGCGGCTCCGTTCATCCTCTTGTGGCTCGCCGCTCCGGGCGTGGCCTACTGGCTCAGCCTGCCGGTCGGCCCGCGCCAGCGCCCGCTGAGCGATGGTGAACGCTCGCTCCTGCGCCGCACCGCCAGAATTACCTGGCGGTTCTTCGAAACCTTCGTGACGGCCGACACCTCGTGGCTGCCACCCGACAACTATCAGGAGAGTGGCGACGAGCCGCAGCTGGCCCGCCGCACTTCGCCGACGAATGTCGCGATGAGCCTGTTGTCGACACTCGCCGCGCACGATCTGGGCTACCTGTCCGCCGACGCGCTCGTGGAACGGCTCGACCGCACCTTGACCACGCTCGAAGGGCTGGAACGTCACGAAGGCCACTTCCTGAACTGGTACGACACCACGACCCTCGCGCCGCTGCGGCCGCACTATGTTTCGACGGTGGACAGCGGCAACCTCGCTGGCTCATTGATTGCGCTGGTGCAGGGCCTGACCCAGCTTGCTCTCACGCCGCAGACCCAGACCCAACGCCTCGAAGGCGTGATCGACACCGCCGAAGTGCTGGCGACGATTGTCCCGGCACACGACGGTGGAGATCGACGACGTCCGCAGGCGGAGCACGTCGCCCTGGCGCGCCAGATCGCGGCTGCGGCGCGAGAGGCGATCGAGACCGGCGTGCTGGATGCTCTGCTCGCGCACGGTCAGCAGCTGGCCGGCATCGACGTCGGCGGCCCGACGGCCATCGAGGACCCACATAACGACCTCGCCTTCTGGATTCGGGCTCTTGGTGGGGCCATTACCGGCGTGCGCCGGCCCGCGGAGCCGCACGAGCAGGACCACACCGCACTGCACACGCTGGCTGCCCGCGCGTCGCTGCTGGCCGACCAGATGCGGTTCGGGTTTCTCTACGACCGCCGGCGGCGCATCTTCACGATTGGCTACCGGCTCGCGGACACCGATGGTCCCGGTCGCGCGGATGGCTCGTTCTACGATTTGCTGGCGTCGGAAGCGCGACTCGCCAGCTTCGTCGCCATCGCCAAGGGAGACGTGCCGCAACACCACTGGTTCCACCTCGGGCGCCTGGTCACGAGCGTGGACGGTCGAGCCACGCTGATGTCGTGGGGCGGCACGATGTTCGAGTACCTGATGCCGCTGCTGCTGATGCGCAGCTTTCCCGGCACGCTGCTCGACCAGAGCTGCCGGGCGAGCACGGCGCGACAGATCGAGTACGGGCGGCGGCGTCACGTGCCATGGGGGATCTCGGAGTCGGCGCATCCCCTCACCGATCGCGCGGGCACCTACCAATACAAGGCGTTTGGCGTGCCAGGCTTGGGGCTCGCGCGCGGCCTCGAAGAGGACCTCGTCATCGCGCCCTACGCCACCGCGTTGGCCAGTCTCGTGGATCCGGCTTCGGCGGCAACCAATCTCGAACGCCTGGCCCGCCGGGGTGCGAACGGGCGGTTCGGATTCTACGAGGCAGTCGATTTCGGCGCCCGCGACCAGGAAACCGGCACGGCGGCGGCGTCCGGGACGGCCGAACCCGAGGTGGTGCGGGCCTACTTCAGTCATCACCAGGGCATGTCCCTGATTGCGCTGACCAACGTCGTCCGCAACGACGTGTTCGTGGCTCGCTTCCACGCGGACCCCCGGGTGCAGGCCACCGAGCTCCTGCTGCAGGAACGCGTGCCGCGCGAGGCCATCGTCTCGGAGCCGCGGCCGGCGGAAGGCGCGCCGGTGATCTCCTCGGTGCCGGTGCTCGCTTCGCGGCGGTTCCGATCGCCGCACACGGCGAGCCCGCATACGCAGTTCCTGTCCAATGGCCGCTACACCACCGCGGTGACGCACACGGGCGGCGGCTTCAGCGAGTGGCGCGGCCTCGCGGTCACGCGGCAGCGCGAGGACCGGACCGTGGACGCGGCGGCCTACGTCATCTACCTGCGCGATCCGTGGTCCGGCGAAGTGTGGTCGCCGACCTACCTGTCTGGCGGCCGCGAGCCCGACGAGTACGACGTCACCTTCGAGCTCGACAAGGCCACCTTCCGCCGGCGCGACGGCGACTTCGAGACGCAGCTCCAGATCTCGGTCTCGCCCGAGGACGATGTGGAAGTGCGACGGCTGTCGATTGCCAACCACGGCGATCGGCCGCGCGAGATCGAGGTCACCAGCTACGCGGAGATCGTCCTGGGACGCCCGGAGGACGACAACGCGCATCCGGCGTTCGGCAAGCTGTTCGTCGAGACCGAGCACGATGCCCAGAACGCCGGCCTCCTGTTCAGCCGACGGCCGCGCGGTCACGACGAGGCGCCGATCTGGGGCTTCCACGTGCTCGGCGTGGACAACCGCCTGGGCGGCGCCGTCGAGTGGGAGACCGATCGCGCGCAGTTCCTCGGGCGAGGCCGGTCGCTGTCGAACCCGATAGCGCTCGATGGCCGGCCCCTGTCCGGGACCACCGGCGCGGTGCTGGACCCGGTGGCGGCGCTGCGCGACCGCGTACGGCTGGTGCCGGGCGCCATCGTCCGCGTGACGTTCGCCACTGGCGTTGCGGGGGACCGCGAGACGGCGCGAGCGCTGGTGAGCAAGTACCGCGACGGCAGCGCTGCATCACGCGCCTTCTCGATGGCCTTCACGCACGCGCGGGTCACGCTGCAGCACCTGGGGCTCACCGACGACCACGCGATGTTGTACTCCCGCGTCGCGTCGCGCGTCTTCGGCACCGACGCCTCGTGCATCAGCTCCGAGGACCTGGCCCGCAACACGCGAGCGCAGTCGCATCTGTGGAGCTTCGGCATCTCGGGCGACGTGCCGATCGTGCTCGTCCGGCTGTCCGAGCCAGAAGCCGTTTCGCTGGTCCGCCAGGTCCTGCTCGCGCAGGAGTACTGGCGCGTCAAGAACCTGCATGCGGACGTCGTGATCCTGAACGAGCATCCGGTGGACTACCTGGACGATGTGCACAGGCAGCTGACGGAGCTGCTGCAGGAACCGCGGTGGGCCAGCTGGCGTGACGTCCGCGGCGGCATCTTCCTGCTTCGTTCGGAGGGCATGGCCGAGATTCACCAGTACCTGCTGGCGGCGGTGGCGCGGGTGGTGCTCCGCGGAGAGCTCGGCGCGCTGTCGCCGCAACTGCATCGATCCGCTCCGTGGTTGTACGAGACCGACGTTGCCTCGCTCCCGCTGCAGCGCCGACTGCCAAACCCGGCCGAAACTCCGGTGGCGGTGCCCGCGCTGGTGATGGACAACGGCACCGGCGGGTTCACCAAGGACGGCCGCGAATATGTCGTGGTGCTCGAGGGCGACCGCGAGACGCCGCTCCCCTGGTCGAACGTGCTGGCGAACCCGGAGTTCGGCACCATGGTGAGCAGTTCCGGCGCCGCCTTCACGTGGTCGGGAAACAGCCGGCAGAATTGCCTGACACCGTTCGCCAACGATCCGGTCACCGACGCCACCGGTGAAGCGATCTACCTGCGCGACGAGGAGTCTGGCGCCATCTGGGGCGCGACTCCGGCACCGATGGCGCGAGGCCGTGAAGCCGGCCGATGGGTGATTCGCCATAGCGCGGGCGTGACCCGGTACCGGCACGCGACGCGCGGGCTCGAGCAGGAGTTGGAGGTCTTCGTCGATCCGGCCGATTCCGTGAAGCTGGCGTCGCCTGACGCTGACCAACACCTCGGATGCGCCGCGACACCTCAGCCTCTTCGGCTACGTCGAGTGGCGCCTCGGGCCGCCCCGGGCCGGCGAACAGCGATTCGTCGTCACCGAGGTCAACTCCGCCACGCGGGCGCTCTTCGCGCGAAACGCCTACAACGAGGAGTTCAGCGAACGTGTCGCGTTCTGGCACGCCACCGAAGGCGCACGCGCCCACACGTGTGACCGCGCCGAGTTCATCGGCCGCAATCGCACGCTGGCCTGGCCTGCCGCCCTGGCGCGCGAACAGCTGGAGGGCCGCTCCGGCGCGGGGCTCGACCCCTGCGGCGCGCTGCAGCTGACGGTCGATCTGGCCGCCGGCGAAACACGACGCGTGGCCTTCGTGCTCGGCCAGGCAGGAGATGCCGCGGCCGCGCAGGCGTTGGCCAGCCGCTATGCCTCACTCGCGGAGGTGGACGCGTCACTGGCGCGCGTCGAGCGCTTCTGGGACGAGACGCTGGGCGTCATCCAGGTCCATACGCCGGATGACTCGTTCGATCTGCTGGTGAATCGCTGGCTGCTGTATCAGACCCTCGGTTGCCGCATCTGGGCGCGAAGCGGACCGTCTCAGCCCGGCGGCGCCTTCGGATTCCGCGACCAGCTCCAGGACGTGCTGTCGCTGCTCTTCACCCGTCCGGATCTGTGCCGGGCTCACCTGCTGCGGGCCGCGGCGCGACAGTTCACGGAAGGCGACGTCCAGCACTGGTGGCACCCGCCAGCCGGACGCGGCACGCGGACGCGCTGCTCCGACGACCTGCTGTGGCTGCCCTATGCGGTGGCCGTCTACATCCGCCATACCGGCGATCGTGGCGTCCTCGACGAGATCGTGCCGTTCCTGGAGGCGCCACCGCTCGAGCCGGAACAGCAGGAGACCTACATCCTTCCGTCTGTGTCGCAGCAGACCGCGTCGCTGTTCGATCACATGTGCCGCGCGATCGACCGATCGCTGCACTACGGTGCGCATGGCCTGCCGTTCATCGGCTCCGGCGATTGGAACGACGGGATGAACCGCGTCGGCGCGGAGGGGCGCGGCGAAAGCGTGTGGCTTGGGTGGTTCCTCGTCGTCGTGTTGAACGAGACCGCGGGGATCTGTGACAGCGTTGGCCGAGACGACCTCGCGCAGCGTTACCGCAGCCAGGCCCGATGGCTCACGGGAATGCTGGAACTGGCCTGGGACGGCGGCTGGTACCGCCGTGCCTACTTCGACGACGGGACGCCGCTCGGCTCGGTGCAGAACGAGGAGTGCAAGCTCGATTCGCTCACCCAGTCCTGGGCGGTGCTATCGCAGGTCGCCAATCCGACCCGGGCCGCGCGCGCGATGGACGCGGTCCGCGCGCAGCTGGTGCGCCGCGAGGCGCAGCTCGTGCTGCTGCTGGCCCCGCCGTTCGATCGCACCGCGCAGGACCCCGGCTACATCAAGGGCTATCTACCCGGTGTGCGCGAGAATGGCGGCCAGTACACGCACGCCGGACTGTGGACCGTCATCGCCCTCGCTCGCCTGGGTCTGGGCGAAGACGCGATGGAACTGTTCCACATGATCAACCCGATCAATCACGCCCGCACGCCGGATGCCGTGGAGCGCTATCGCGCCGAGCCCTATGTGGTGGCCGCCGACGTCTATGCGCACCCGATGCACGTCGGGCGCGGCGGGTGGACGTGGTACACCGGTTCCGCCGGCTGGATGTACCAGGCCGCCATCGACGGTCTGCTCGGCCTGCATCGGCGCGGCGACACGTTCACCGTGTCGCCGTGCATCCCGGCGATGTGGCCGGAGTGCTCAATCGACTGGAAGCACGGCGCGAGCTTGTACCGCATCTCGATCAGGAACCCCGAGCGCCAGCACCACGGGATCTCGTCGGCGACGCTCGATGGCGTGCCGGTGGACCTCAAGGCGATCCCGCTCCGTGACGACGGCAACACGCACGACGTGGTGATCGTGATGGGCCACGCGGCGTAGCCGCGCAGCCGTCACCAGGCGATGTCGATGGGCACCCTCGCAGCCATCCCGGAGCGGGCCTCGATGGCCTCGCCGGCCGCCAGGCACAGGTCTTCGCGAAAGCGGCCGCCCATGATCTGCACGCCCGTCGGCAGGCCGTCCACGACGCCGGTGGGAACGGCCAGCGCGGGCAAGCCGAGCACGGCTACCGCCGTGAGAGTCGCGCACTCGCGCCACACCGTCGAAGTCCGCTCGACGCTCTCCAGGTCGAACCCGATCCGGTACACCGGTTCAGTACTGACCGGCGACAGCACCAGTGGCACGCGAGCCAGAAAGCATTGCCACTCGCGGATCACGCGCGCGCGTTCCGCCAGCGCCTTCATGTAGGCGCCGCCGTCCTCGGCCGGGTGACCCGCCGTCCACAGCGCCATCGCGCGCTTGATGCCCGCGTCCCCGAACTCCTGAACCGCAGGAGCGAACAGCAACCGGATCTCGGGCATCTGCATGGCGGTCCACAGTTCCATCGCGCGCATGAACCCAGGCGTCCGCGCATCGACGATCTCGTAGCCGGCATCGGCCAGCCAGCCGGCCGCGCGGCGCATCGCCTCGGCAACGGTGGGATGCAGGGGCACGCCGCCCAGGTGCTCCGGATCGGTGACCACCGCCACCTGGATGGGGCCGCCGATCGGTTCGCCTTCGAGAGGCGCCGGCACCCACCAGGGGTCGCGTGGATCGCAGGCCGCCATGCTCGCCAGGCCCAGGCGCAGGTCGCGCACGCTGCGGGCGATCGGGCCCCTGCACCGACATCAACTGCGACGACATCGACCGCTCGCCACCGCCGCTGGGGTTGAAGGCCGGCACCCGGCCCAGCGACGGACGCAGGCCGGCGAGGCCGCAGGCGTACGCGGGATAGCGGATGGAGCCCGCGATGTCGTTCCCGTGCGCGAGCGGTGTGATGCCCGCGGCCACCGAGGAGGCGGCGCCCCCGCTCGACCCGCCGGGCGTGTGCTGCTCCGACCACGGGTTCCAGGTGCGGCCGCGCAGATCGTTCTCGGTGTCGAGCCGGAAGCTGAAGGCCGGCGTGTTGGTGCGGCCGACGATGACGGCGCCGGCGGCGAGTCCAGTTCGCGACCACGGGGCTGTCTTCGTGGGCGATGAGATTGCGGAACGCCACCACCCCGTTGGTCGTGGCGCAGCCGGCCTGGTCGATGTTCTCCTTGATCGTCACCGGCACGCCGTGCAGCGCGCCGAGGGCATCGCCGCGTGCCACGGCCGCGTCGGCGCGATCGGCGGCGGCGCCCGCGGCGGCCCCGAGGTCCACCGTCACGGCGTTCAGGCGCGGATTGACGGCCGCCATCCGTTCGAGGCACGACGACACCGCCTCCCTCGACGAGATCTCCCGGCGGGCAATCGCCCCGGCCATGCGCGTCGCGTCCCATCGCCAGATCTCGTCCGTCATCATCCGTATCTTCCTCGAAATGACCGGTTGAATAGGCAACGACGTTGCATACACCGCAGGTATGTTCAGCGCCTTCAGCATCCCGATCTCCTGGACCGAACTGATCAAGCGGACGATCAGGGAAACGAGTGCCGACAATGTGCTCGGCCTTGCCGCCCAGCTGGCCTACTACTTCCTCCTCGCGCTGGTGCCCGCCATCGTCTTCCTCGTCGCGCTGACGAGCTTCTTCCCGGCTGGGGTCATCGACAGCATGATGCAGTCGGCTGCGGGCGTGATGCCGGCCGACATGCTCGGCATCCTGCAGGAGCAGATGGACTCGCTCCGCGGCGGCGAGGACACCGGCATCCTCAGCTTCGGGTTGCTGATGGCGCTCTGGAGCAGCTCGGCGGCAATGGTCGCCGCCACCGACGCGCTGAATCGCGCCTACGACATCGAGGAAGGTCGGCCGTGGTGGAAGGTGCGCCTGAATGCGATCGCCATGACCGTCGCGCTGGCGGTGTTCGTGCTGGCGGCGTTCACGCTCGTGGTCGCCGGACCGGAGATCGCCCAGTCCCTCGCGGCTCGCTTCGGGCTGGGCGGCGCCTTCACCATCATCTGGAACATCGTCCAGTGGCCGGTGGCGTTCTTGATGGTCGCGGTCGCGGTCGGAATTGTCCACTACCTGGCGCCCGATGCCGAGCAGGACTGGGTGTGGATCACCCCCGGTGCCATTCTCGCCACGATCCTGTGGCTGATCGCGTCGCTGGCCTTCCGCTTCTACGTGACGAACTTCGCCGACTACAACGCCACCTATGGCTCGCTCGGCGGCGTCATCGTGCTGATGCTGTGGTTCTACATGTCGAGCCTGGCCATTCTCGTGGGCGCCGAGATGAACGCGGAGATCGAGCACGCCTCGCCCTACGGCAAGGACCCGGGCGAAAAAGTTCCCGGCGAGAAGAAGAAGCTGGGCGCCCGCGCCAGGATCGCATGGGAGCAACGCGTGAAGGACAGCCGGGTCGTCCCCACCGCCGCGCGGCGGCGCCTGTAGCGACCGCGGCAGTCACCGGGTTTCGTGGCAGAATTCGCGCGAGGCCCACATGAAACTCTCCGCGCTGACCGCACTCGCGTCGCTGGCCGTACTGCTCAACATCTCGGCTCCGTCGGCGGCCGATGATGGGCAACAGCTATTGACGATGGACCACTACGTTCGCGTCGCATCCGCGGTGCCGGCGATTGCCGGGCAACCGGCGCAGATTTACGTGCGCGAGCGCGTCAGCGCCGGGGTCGCGCTGCGAGGCGGCGGTCGGACCCGATCGGGTGGTGCTGTTCGTCCACGGCGCGGGCACTCCCGCGGAGGTCGCCTTCGACCCGCCGATCGGCGATCACAGCTGGATGGCCTACCTCGCCAGCGCCGGCTTCGACGTCTTCTCGATGGACACCACCGGCTACGGCCGCTCGACCCGGCCGGCGGCGATGAACGACCCCTGCAACCTCGCGGAAGCACAGCAGGCGCAGTTCGTGCCGGCCCTCATCGCCGCGCCATGCAAGCCGACCTATCCCGGGCAGCTGACGACCATCGCCTCCGACTGGCACGACATCGATGCGGTGGTCGATCACATCAGGAAGCTGAGGAACGTCCAGAAGGTGAGCCTCGTCGCCTGGTCGCTGGGCGGTCCGCGCGCCGGTGGCTATGCCGCGCAGCATCCCGACAAGGTGAACCGCATGGTGCTGTTCGCGCCCGCCTACAATCGCACCTCACCCGCCGCCCCGCCGGCGCTGCCAAACCCGGGCGCCGTCTTCAACACGCAGTCGCGCAGCGAGTTCATCGCCAACTGGGACCGCCAGGTGGGCTGCGCGGACCAGTACGATCCGGCGGTGCGCGACGCGGTGTGGAGCGAGATGCTGGCCTCCGACCCGGTCGGCGCCACCTGGGGCACCGGCGTGCGGCGGGCGCCGTCCACGACCACCTGGGGCTGGAACGCCGCGATGATCGGCGGCACGAAGATTCCGACGATGATGATCGCCGGGGTGAACGACAAGCAGGTGCCGCCCGATCGGGTGCGGGCAGCGTTCGACGACCTGGGCGCGCCCGACAAGGTACTCGTCGATCTGGCGTGCTCGTCGCACAACGCGATGTGGGAGAAGAACCACCTGCTGATGTTCAGCGCCTCGCTCGAGTGGCTGTCGAAGGGCGCGGTCGGCGAGCAGAAGACCGGCGTCATCCGCCTCGGCTACTAGACCGTGGTGCGTCGCGTCGCGATCGGCATCGTCGCGGGTATCGTCGCTGTCGGGCAGGTCTGGGCCGCTTCGGAACAGACGACCCGGCCAGCGACCCACTCGCCCCCAGCCACGCGGTGAAGGGGAACACGCTGCAGGTGGACGTCGGCACGATCAAGACCGTCGATGTGAGCCGCAGCTTCCGCTACGCCGGCGGTCACCGTTTCATTCTCAAAGGCGTCGCGGACGCGGAGCAGCATGCCTTTGCCGAGGCCGATCCGACGGGACACATCCAGCGATTTCTGTGGTTCCAGTTCGAGTCGCTGCTGCCCGCCGCGACCGGCGCCTACGATTACAGCAAGGATGCCGCGGTGACGATCGGCGGGCGCGAGTGGCGCAGCAATGTGCGTCGCTATACGACGCCGCCGGAGCCGGATGGCGATCAGGCGCAACTCTACGCGCTGTTCGCCGGGCGTAACCTGCGCCCGGCGCTGCCGGCCCTGCGCGTGCGGCTGGTGCACGTGCCGCCCGGCGATCGGCGGGCGGAGCTGATGATCATCTACACCGAGGCGACGGAGAGCGCGGCCGCGCCGACCGCAGCGGAGACTGCCGGCATCATCGCGCGCGCGCAGGCCGAGCTGCGCTTCCATCCCTGATGCAGCGGGCAAGGCGCCGTCTTTCGCTCCGACATACCCATCTGCATCGCGATGGCGCACTGCCGCTCACCCTGCGCGCTCCAGCACCCATCGCGACTCGCCCGCGCCCTTGTCGATGCGGATGCAGCCGGGCATGCGATCGGTGAGATCGGCGCGGTGGCTGATGACGCCGATCAGGCGGTCGCCATCCTGACCGAGCGCCTCGATGGCGTCGGTGACCTCGGACAGCGATTCGGTGTCGAGCGTGCCGAAGCCTTCGTCGATGAACAGGCTGTCCATCTGCAGCGCGCCTGACGTGCGCAGCACCTCGTCGCTCAGCTGCAGCGCCAGGCACAGCGCGGCCATGAACGTCTCGCCGCCGCTCAGCGTGTCGGCCCGGCGGCGTTCCCCGGCGTTGTCGTGATCGACGACGTAGAACTCGCTGTCCTTCCACTCGAGCGTGTAGCGGTTCGAGATGGCGCGCATGCGCACGGACGCGCCCGCCACCAGCGCATTGAATGCCTCCTCGAGCAGGTAGGCCTGGAAGCGGTCGCCCTTGAGATCCGCCGCCATCTCCGCCGTGACGTCCAGCACCGCCCGGATGGCGTCGCGTTCAACGGTCAGTGCCGTACGAGCCTCGACCGCCTTCTGAAGGCTCGCCACTTCGTTGGCGAGCGTGGCCACCCGCTGCGCGGCCGCCTGCCACGCGTCCAGTGCGGTCTTGCGGAGTCGCTCCACTTCCGCGAGAGCGTCCGCGGAGACTTCTCGCCCTGCGACCTGTGGCTCGACGCTCGGCGATGCGACTGGCGATGCTGGCGCTCTGCTGATCGAAGGCCGTCACCCGCGACTCCAGCGCGACCTGCTGCGCTGACGTCCTCATCGCGCTCTTCACTTCGCCGGCGGCGGAAAAACCAGCGGCGGCCATCGCCTGCGCGAGCAGCGTGTTCGTGGACGCTACGCCGCTGTCCGCCTGCGTCATCGAGTCGTCGGCCGCCCGCAGCCGCTCGCGTGCCGTGGTCACCTCGAGATCGAGTTGGGAGAGCGCCGCGCTCGCCCTATGCTCCGCATCGCGTAACTGGGCAACACGTTCGACGATGGCCTGGCGCTCCGCCCTTGGATCGGCGCTGGTGGTAACACCGTGAATCCGCGCCACTACGCCGGCGAGTTCCTTTTCGATTCGCGCCTGGTCCGCGACCAGTTGCTCGTGGCGAACGGTGGCGGCTTTCGCGTCGCCTGTCGCATGCGCGAGTGCCACGTCCGCTGCGGCCAGTTCGCTCTCGGCCTTGCGCAGCGCCTGGGCCTGGCGGTCGCGCTCGCTCCTGGCCGCCAGCAGTTCGGTGCGACGCTGCTCGAACCAGTCCAGTAGCGCCGCGCCGGTACGGGCCGCCGGAGCACCGGGCACGGCCGCCGACAGCGTCGCCAGCAGTGCGCCGAGCGTCGTGGCGCGGGCCTGGGCCCGGGTAGCGGCGGTGTCCGCCGCGGTCGAAGCCGCTTCAAGTCGCGCGGAGACAGTGGCCAGGGTGTTGAACGCGGCTCTGACGCGCGAGGTCGGCCTTCGTCGCCCGATCTGCGGCCACGCGATCGGCGCGCTCGAGCGCTGCCAGTTCGGGCGGCGCCGGCACCTGCGGCAACTCGGCCACGGCTTGCAGGCACACGGGGCACTGGTCGCCGGAATGCAGGTGCTCGCGCAATGCCGCGGCGCCGTGCCGAGTGCGGCCGTCCTCGAGGGCGGTCCTCGCGGCCGCCGCTTCGCGTGCCACCACCTCCGCTTGCTCACCGGCCGAGAGATGAGCGGCCCGAGCGGTCTGTTCGTCGTGCTCGGCCACCGCTCGCGCGCGCGTGGCGCTCTCGGCCTCCACAGTGAGCGCGGCCAACTCACGTTCTTGCGCTCGCGCATCGCCCACTCTGGCGAATGTGGCTTCGATCAGCGAATGGAGAGGCTCGTCGAAGCCCACCGCGTCGTGAGTGACCCTCAATGCCTGCATGGCAGAACGCGCCTGTGACACCTTCTTGCGGGCGGCGGCTTCGCTCTTCGTCGCGGTCTTCGCCTCCGCCTCCGCTGAGGCGATTTGGGACGAGACGGTCGCCAACGCCGCTGTCAGCTCGAGACGCCTCGCGATCTCAGCAGAGATTTCGTCGAGCGCCTGCACCCGCAGCATCAGGGCCGGGCTTTCGGCCGCCGCCGCGGTGGCGGCCTCCAACTGCGTGGCTGCTTGCTTCCGGCCGACAGCCGCCTCGGCCACCGCCTTCGCCGCCTCATCCTTCGCCCGGCGGGCAGTGTCGGCACGGGTCGCGGCCTCCTCCGCGGCCTCGACGCGCGGCAGGATCGGCACCGCCCGACGCGACTGCTCCAGTTCCACGCGAGCCCGCTCCACAGCAGGCGCCTGCTGCTCCACTTCCTGCAGGCGATGACGCAACTGTGCGATTTCCCTGGTGAGCGCGTGACGCTGTTGCGCCTCCTGCAGCGCGGCATCCGCAGCGGCAGCGGCGACGGTCGCCTCCTCCACTTGCCCCCGCACCTCGATGAGCAACATTCTCGCGCGACGCGATCGCCGCCGGCGTGGCATCCACGTAGGTGGAGATCTTGCCGTCGAGGATCTGGACCTGGCCGTCGAGCGCCTTGCGCCGGTCCTCCGCGGTATCGCGCATGCGGGTGAACACGTCGTGCCGCAGCAGGTGCTGAAGGATGGCCCGCTGGTCCTTGGGATCGGCCTTCAGGAACTGCGCGAACTGGCCCTGCGGCAGCACGACCGTCTGGATGAACTCCTCGTAACCGAGACCGAGCAGCGAGATGACCTTCTCGTTGACCGGTTTCACGGCGTCGGCCAGACTCTTCTCGAGCCCGCCGACGAGCTCGGCCAACGAGGCCTCGGTCTTCAGCGCACCATGCCTGCTGCGCTTCGACAGGCGCGTCACGCGGAAGTCGCGACCACTCACACGGAAGTCGAGGCACACCGACATCACGTCGCGACCGTGCGAGATGAACTCGCCGATGCCCTGCTTGCCGATCCGCGGCACCTCGCCGTAGAGCGCGTACAGCATGGTGTCGAGGATGCTCGACTTGCCCGCGCCGGTCGGGCCGGCAATGGCGAACAGCGACAGCGACGAGAAGTCGAGCGGCTGCTGGCGCTCGCGATAGCAGGTGAAGCCTTCGACATCGAGACGGAGAGGGCGCATGCTACTCGGAGGCTGTCAGGTAGAGCTCGTTGAACAGGTCCAGCGTCGGCGGTTTTGGCTCGCGCTGGTGGTGACGTTCGTAGTACGCGCGGAACTGATCGACCGGCGCCTTCGCGGTTCGCGGGCCTGGTTCCGGGTCGCCCCCCATCTCGGCAGGCAGCACCGCATCTACGACAACGATGTTCGGCAGGATCTGCCGGGCGCGGCGATTGAGGCTCGGCATCGGGGTGTCGAGCGCGATCTTCACGCGCAGATAGCCAAAGCGCTTCAGGCTCTCCGCATCACGCTCCAGTTCCGGCAGTGTGCCCTCCCAGTGGCCCAGCGCCTTGCCGCCCTGGTACGGCACGCGCTCCACACGGGGTGGACGGCCCGGAACTGCCTCGATCACCACAAAGCTCTTCTCTTCATTCACCTCGCCGAAGTCGAGTTGCAGCGGCGACCCCGCAAACTCGGTGTGCGACGCGGCCGCCATCACCCGCTGCGGGCGGTGAATGTGCCCCAGCGCCACGTACTGCGCCGTCGTCGGCAGCGACTGCGCCGTCGCCGCCCACTCGTCTCCCATGGTTGTCACGCGTTCGGAGCCGCTGCCTTTCGCGCCGGCGATGTGCGAGTGCGCAACGACCAGGTTCACCGCGTCCGGGCGGAAGCCCTCGGCCAGCTGCGCCAGCATCTGCTGCACCGCCTCGGCGTACTGCTGCCTGGCCAGCGTCTGGTCTCTCGCCAGCGTCAACGCCTCGACGATGCGCCCGGGTGGCGCCCAGGGGAGTGCGGCCACCAGCGCCGTCTCTCCGCCACGGGTCGGCAGCTCGATGAGCCCGCCATCCTGGCGTCGCCGCGGCAGCCCGCGCGCCTGCACGCCGACGAACTCGGCGAGCAGGCCCCAGGTATCGAGGCGCGTCGGGTGATCGTGATTGCCGGCAATCACGACCGACGGCACGTTGGCGCGCCCCACCCGCTTGAAGAACGTCGACACCGCGCGCTCGGCGTCCGCGGTCGGCACCTGGTTCTCGAAGATGTCGCCGGACATCAGCAGCAGGTCGATGCGCTCGCGCTCGATGAAGTCGCCGAGGTGCTCCAGCACGTCGCGCAGTTCGTCGAGGCGGTTCTGGCTCTTCCAGATCCGGCCGGCATGCCAGTCCGACGTGTGAACGATGCGCATCAGAGGTCCATCCGCGCAAAGGGATCGCGATCGAGGGCGCTGGCGGCCGCTTCGTCGCGGCGTGTCGCCCACGACGGGAACGGGAAGCGCAACAGGATGGCCATCGGTATCTCGGGTTGGGCGACGATCATCGAGCCGGGCCGCAAGAGCGTGGCCCGAACGCGGCCGACACGCGTGAGGAAGCCGTACTCGCTGCGCTCGGCCTCCGCGGCATCGAGCCGCCCCACCACCTTCAGCGACGCGTTCCCGACGATGCGGCGCTCCACCTCGCTGGCGGTCTGCTGCGCGCCGAACAGCGAGACACCGAGCGAGCGGCCGCGTTCGGCGATGTCCAGCAGCACACTGTGCAGCGGGCTCCAGCCCTCGCGCGGCGCGTACTTGTTCAGCTCGTCCAGCACCACGAACACCAGCGGGCGCGAGCCACCCTGCTGTTCCTTCTGCTCCATCATGCGCTTCAGCAGCACGCCGACGACGAACAGCTGCGCCGTCGAATGCAGCGAGTGGATGTCCACCACCGTCACCTGCTGCGCGGTCCAATCGATGGTGCGGTTGCGGGCCTGCGAGTGGCCGCTCACCAGGTGGCCCATGCGCTCGCCCGCGGCGTGAAGGCGACGACGGAAAGCGTCCAGTGTGCCGCCGGCAACCGGAGCGCCGCGCATCATCGTTTCCAGACTGGCGCCGTCGAGCAGGTCCACGAGATCGCTGAACGAGGCGATGGCATTGCCGTCCACCATCACGCTGGCCGTGGACTGGTCGCCCTCGCGGGCGTCGCGTTCCAGCGCCTGTTCCACCCGCGAAATCACCAGATGGATCTGCGCGCGCGCGTCCTCGCCGTCCACGAACACGAAGCGCAACAACCGCTCGCGGCAGAACTCCCTCATCGTCCAGACGTAAGGCTGGACGCCGTCCTGACGGCTGCCCGTGTCCGGCATCGGTGTGTCGCTGCCGCGGCGTGCCGGGGCGAAGAACGCGACGCTTTGGAAGGGGCCGGCCGGCAGGCCCAGCCTGGCGTATTCCGCTTCAATTGCCGGCGTCAGCTTCACGTTCTTCTTGTCGAGCCACAGCAGATCTTCGCCCTTGACGTTGAAGATCAGCGCCTTGGCGTTGGCGGCGTCGATGCCCAGCGCGCCGGAGTGGAACAGCGAATAGAGGATGAACGTGGCGTAGCTGGTCTTGGTGGCGACGCCCGACACGCCGCTGATCGAGGCGTGCGCGCCGCGGGTGCCGTCGAGGAACTCGAGGTTGGCGTGGACCGCCTCGCCCGTTCGCGTGAGGCCGATGGCGACGCTGCGCTCCATGCGATCGAAGTAGAGCGCGCGCCTGAACTCCTCGCCCCGCACGACATCGACTGGCGCGCCGGGGCTGGGCGGCACGAACACCTCGGGCTCTACGCGCGTCACCTGCACGTGCGCCGCGTAGGACACATCCGCGGGCAGCGTCCCATCCGCCACCCGGAACGCGTCGGTGTCGAACTGACTGCCCTCGAATCGCTTCCGGACGATGTCCACGATGCCGTAGAAGGTCACCTCATCGCCATCCTCGAGCGTGGTCCTGGTGACGACGAGGTCGTCGAGCTGCAGCCGGCCGCCCTCGCGGACGCCGACCCAGAACTCCAGCGGCGTGGCGTCCTGCGATCCAAGCACGAGACCGACGACCGTCGCAGACGATTCAGACATGCGTGAGCTCCCTGGCCAGGCGCGTCGCCAGGCGGCGATGGATCAAGCGGGCGTCGCCGAGGCCGCGACGCAGGTGTTGTTCGAGTGCGCCGATCGGCACCAGGTTCTGCGGCGCCCGCGGGTCGCGCGTGCGCGACGGCACGAAGCGCGGCAGCAGGGCGCTCGTGAGGTCGGCCAGCCGAAGCGCCTCGTCGCGGCCCACCGACTGCGACACTTCGAGGCGCACCAGGCCGGTGAAGTCCGATTCGATCGCGAGTCGCGGGCCGATGCGCAGGAACCAGGAAAAGCGCGAGAACCGTCCCGTCGAGACGATGAGGAACACCGGCGTCCGGGTGCCAAGCGGCAGCAGTCGCAACACGGGGAGCTGCTCTGGCGGCAGATAGAGCTTGAACAGCCGCTTCACGAACCCGACCACGTGCCCGCGCGTGGACTCGCCGACGTTGAGCGGTCCATCGGCGATGACAATGCGTCCGGCAGCGGCGTGGGCGCGGGCCAACTCTCCCTCAGCGGTGCGCATCTCGCCGTGCAGGCCGCGCAGCGGCGCATCCGCATCGTCCTCGGCGACGCTCCGTGGCAGGTAGTTGAGCGACGGCGCCAGCGCGAGAGCCGCGGGCGGCATCTCGCCGGCGCCGAAGATGGCGACGCGGCCGAGGCGTTCCTCGGCGAACGTCGCGCGCCCGTCGCGACATTCCACCACACCCACGCCGTAGGCACCCAGGGCGCCGTGGACGGTGCGTCCGTTACGCGTGACGACAAGGCGGGCCTCCATGCGCCGCACGCCGTCAACGAACGACAGCGGCTGGCTCGAGGGAACGCCCGGCGGCGTAATCGGCGCCCATGCCGCGGCGTCCTGCTCGACGTTCAAATCGAGTTCAGGCGCGTCCTCCGCATCCGGCTGGAACTCCGTGGGCGTTTCGCCGCCGTAGTCCACCGCCCAGGGGTCGATGCGGACGGAGTAGTCGCCGAAAGGCGAGGCGGTGCCAGGGTTCGCGGGCGGGAGCGGGGCCATACGGTTCAACGATAGTCTGCGCGAGCAGCGTGTCAGGGCAGGTCACATGGTGACCGAGGCGCGGATCGGTCCGGCGGTAGATACCGCTCAGCGTGCGCCGGCCCCTACTGTAGCGCGAGGCGGGCTACATCGTCGGCGGCAGTGGCCGGCCTGCCAGCTTCGCCCGGCGGCGATCGCGTCGAAGCCAGCCTGGTTGCGCGCCTGCATCGTGAACACGGTGAAGCCACGCGCCATCAGCGCCTCGATCTCGGCGGGGTTGTTGGCCGGATGGCTGCAGGGCACCTTGAACTCCTTGCAGGCGGCGAGGATGGCGTTCACGCCGGCGTCGAAGCCAGCCTGATCGCGCACCCGCTGGCCGTCCGCTCCCGTTGATCGAGAACACGCCGCCCAGCGTTCCTGCGCCGACCACGATGACGGTGAGTCCCGGCACCTGCGCGATCTCGCGGATGTTGGCGATGCCCTTCTTGCTCTCGACGATGGCCCAGAGCACCAGTTCGCCGTCCTTGTTGAGCGGCCACGGGTCGGCTTTCCGGCGATACTCGTCTTCGCTCAACTTCCAGTACGCCGCCGGCCAGGCCGATGCCCTCGTCGGGCCGGGTACCGCCTTTGGCCGCGAACCGCATCGCCGCGAGGCCGGCGCGGACCTCGTCCGCGCTCTCCACCTCCTGCAGCATCACCCCGGCGTGACCGGCGTTCAGCTGCTCGACGATGCGAGCGGTGGCCACCGCCGGATCGGTGTGGATGATCGGCACCTTCGAGATGAACGCATGCTGGCGCACCGATCCGCCCGCGGCGAGCATCGCGCCCATGTACCCGAGAAACCGCTCCGCGGTGGCGGGCGCGTAATTGTCGTAGTCGAAGTCGGCGTACGGATAGGCCACGGTCTCGCGCGCGGCGTCCATCAGGACGGCATCGGCAGGGGCGGGGCGTCCGCAACGGGCGCCGCGTTGGCACCGCGTCCGCGGCCTGGGGCAATCGCTGGGTGCGTAATGCCGAAGACCGGCAAGCCCTTCTCGTGCAGCGCAATCATCGGATTGAGGCGCTGCGCGCTCTGGGCCGTGACGGTGATGGCGAAAAGAAGGCTCGAGAGGCCGAGGGCCGCTACCGTCAGTCGTCGATACATGAAGTGGTCCCCAGCGCCTGTCGTCAACGGGTCACGGGCAGCCGAAGCACGTGTACTTCACGGGATGGCCGTCCTTCATCGCCGGTTCGAACTGCCACGCCTTGGCGGCGGCGACAATCATGCGGTCGTTCAGTGAGAGATCGCTCGAACGAAGGCGAACCTGCGTCACCTCTCCCCGCTCATCCACGACGACCTCGACATACGAATCGCTCGGTTCGGTATCGGCCCGAGGCTCCTGCTGCAGCTGCGGCCGGCGCATCGTCGGCGGTTCTACGCCAGCGATCGTCGGCCGTATAGACGCGACGGTCCCTGGGCTCCGCACCCAAAGTAGTGGCCACCACGCGTCCGGCCGGCGATGGCGGAACGGTGGTGGAAGTCGGCGCCGCCGCGGCGATGCCGACTGGCGCGGGGTTCGATGGTGCGGTGAGTGAGGGCGGCGTCGCAGCCGGCGCGGACTCCGGCATCGCGAACGGTACCCCGGCTTCCGCGCGCGCGAGACGAGGGCCCTCGGCGCCTCGTAACGACGCGGCAGTCCCGGTGGTGCCGACCGTGGCCATCGACATTCCGCGACCCGCGGTGATACGGACTTCGGTCGGAAGGTTCGGTTCGAACGTCCGTGCCAACGGCACCAAGGGGCCAAGGCTTCTGAAGGTGAGCTGCGCCGGCAGCCCCGGCAGGAAGAGCGCCCAGGTGGCGAACCCTACGGCGACCACGACCGCAAGCGCCACGACGACGAGCGGCACCACACCAATGTTGCGGCCCTTCTCAATCACCGCGGCGAATTGGTGGTTGATCGCGCGAGTGACCGGCCGAACCTGCAGATCGGTGCCTCCCGGCACGGCCGGCCGGTGCAGTACCTCGGCCCGAAGCTGTGCGACGACCGTGGCGGGGTCGAGCCGTTCGCGGACACGTTCCGTCACCGCGGTTTCAGGCCGCACCACTCGTGGTTCGGCCACCACTGGCTCGGGCCGGGCGGCAGGAGGTTCGGGCCGGGCCGCAGGAGGTTTGGTCGCGCCGGGCTTCGAGTCAGCGCGAGGTTCCGTGGTGACTGGCGTTTGTGGTTCGACGCGACGTTCGACGACAGCTGGCGATGGCCGCTCCGCGGGACGTTCGGGTACCGCCGGCTTCGGCGACTCAGCGGAGCGTGCCGCGGCGGCTGGCCTGAGCGGTTCCGCACGACGTTCGGGCGCCGGCGGCGTCTGAGCGGGACGCACGGCTTCCACGACAGGGGACTGCGGGCGGCGCTCCACGGGACGCTCGGGCACCGCTGGCATCGGCGGCGCCGCGCGCCCGCGCGGCTGGCCTGGGCGGTTCCGCAAGACGTTCGGGCACCGCCGGCACCTGCACGGGGCGCGCGGCTTCCACGACCGGGGCCTGCGGCGGGCGCCGCTCCACGGGACGCTGTGCCACAGCTGGCTTCGGCGGCTCAACGCGGAATTCGGCGACTGGCCTGGGCGGTTCGCCGTGGCGTTCCAGCACCGGCGGCGGCACGGGTCGCACCGCCTCCTCGATCGGCGGCGGCGTCGTGCGGCGATCCGCGGGGCGTTCGAACGTCATGGGAGCGGATCGATCACCCCCAAGCGGGTGCGGGCGAAGCTTGGATGCACTCGGTTGCGGTTCGACGGGCGGGGCCGCCGCTTCGAGGGCGCGGGTCGCGAGACTGGCGATCTCGACCTCGGGGTTGGGCCGGACGAACCACTCGAGGGAGAGCGGCTGGTCCGCCGCCGACGGGCTCTCCGAAGGAAAGCTCGACAGGGCGTCGTCGGCGGTCGCCGCCAGGGCTCGCAGCTCAGCCGGAGCTTGCTGTCCCTCGATCAGGATAGCGAGCAGTTGCAGGGCAGTTAAACCGGCCCCCAGACGATCGGTGCCGTTGCTGCCAACCTCGACGGTGCCGGCTGTCGAAATGATGCAGCCTTCCACCGTGAGTCGGCGCGAATGCCGCTCCGCCGCTGCCTCCGCCGCACGCGCCACCTCAACCGCCTCTTGCCAGGCAATTGGCACGCCCAACTGGAGGACGCGCGCGATGGAAATAGTGGTCGATGCCATACCCAATTCGTCCGGGCAGCGAACTGCTCTGCGAGTCTACCCCAGAGGCAAGGCGGCAAAACAGGGGCGGTCCCAGCCGTGACACGCCGTGTCCCGGCGCATTGTTCCCGGCGGTGGTGATCGTTCACTTGACGGGCGCCTCGCCCGTGCGAGCGCAGGGTGGCGCCGGCGCCACGGGCAGCGTCAGCGGCGAAGTGAAGGACGACAGCGGCGGTGCGTTGCCGGGCGTGACCGTAACCGCGACCAGCCCGTCGCTGATCGGTCAGCAGCAGGTGGTGACCAACCCTCTCGGTCTCTACCGCTTCCCCAGCCTGCCGGCCGGGGAATACCAGTTCGTGTTCGAGTTGAGCGGGTTCGCCACGTTCCAGCAGCCTGGCGTGCGGCTGGGCATCGGTGTCTCGCAGACGGTCAATGCCATGCTCGGCGTGGCGACGCTGCAGGAGACAGTCACGGTGTCCGGCTCTCGCCCACCATCGACACCTCGGCCACGCGCCTGCAGAGCAACTACTCGCAGGAGCAGCTCAACTCGGTGCCGAACAGCCGCGACATGTGGTCGCTCCTGGCCACGACCCCGTCGGTGACGCTCAACCGGATTGACGTCGGCGGCAGCACCGCCGGCACGCAGACCACCTACTTCGCCTACGGTCACTCGGGCCAGAACCGGCCGCTGGTCGAAGGCATCAACACCACCGAGGGCACCGCCGCCAACGGGCTCTACATCGACTACGGGTCGTTCGAGGAGGTGTTCGTCGGCGCGGCGGCCAACTCCGCCGAGATGCCGAACCCCGGCGTACTGACGCAGTTCGTCAGCAAGAGCGGCGGCAACCGGGTCTCGATCAACAGCTACTTCGACTACGAGAACGAGTCGATCCAGAGCCGCAACCTCGATCCCGAGCAAGTGCGTCCCTTCACCTCGATTCCCGAAGACGGCAACCGCCTGAAGCAGTACCAGAACTTCAACCTCGGCGTCGGCGGGCCGGTGTGGCGCGATCGCATCTGGGCCTTTGGCGCGTTCTCGTACCAGGAGAACCAGGTGGCGGCGCCGGCCAACGGCGTCATCCAGGACGGCACCGTGTTCAAGACCAGCCTGCGCAACGAAACCGGCAAGGTCACCTGGCAGCTCAATCAGGCCAACAAGATCATCGGCTACGGTCAGTACGGGACCAAGTCGCAGCCGAATCGCGTGGACGCGACCAACCGCACCGCCAATCCCATTCACATCACCGCGGCGTCAACGCTGAACCAGGCGCTGCCCGGGTGGGTGTTCAAGGGTGAATGGAACAGCACCGTCGGCCAGTCGGGGTTCCTCGAGGTGCGCGCCGGACAGTTCGGCTACGACTGGACCTACGAGAACAACACCAACGACCTGCGTTACGAGGATCTGACGACCAGCGAAGTGCGCGGCGGCGGACGGTTGTGGGAGCTGGATCGCCGGCGCAACCAGACCACGGCCGCCTACAGCTACTTCAAGGATCGCTTTCTCGGCGGCACCCACAACTTCAAGTTGGGCGGCGAGTATCTGTACCAGACCGGACGGACCGCCTGGTTCCAGGGTTACCGCGACGAGGTCGTGCACTACCTGCAGAGCGGCCGGCCCGCCGCTGTGCGCCTGGCGGCCTCACCCTCCGACAACCAGAGCGGGCTGACCACCGTCAGCGCGTTCGTCACTGACACCTGGTCGCTCAACCGGCTGACGCTGAACATCGGCGCGCGCTTCGACCGCTATAACGGCTTCCTGCCCGAACAGTCGCACCCGGTGGGCCGCTTCACCGCGGTGCCGCTCTCGTTCGCGGCCGTGGACAGCGTGTACACCTTCAACCACATCGTGCCGCGGCTGGGCGCGACCTACGATCTGACGGGCGACAGCAAGACCGTGCTGAAGGGCAACTGGGGCCGGTTCTACTTCAATCCCGGCGTCGGCCTGGCAGACACCGTGAACCCCAACACCGCGAATCAGTACAGCGATTACGTCTGGAACGACCTGAATGCCGACCTGGTCTACCAGCCCGGTGAAGAAGGCGCGCTGCAGACCCGTTTCGGCGGCGTCGCCAATGCCGAAATCGATCCCGAGCTGCGCAACTCCTACATGGACGAGGCCTCGGTCTTCGTCGAGCGCGTGCTCGCCGGCGACGTCGGCCTGCGCGCTGGCTACGTCTGGCGCAAGGACTACGACGGCTGGCAGCAGGTCAACGTGCTGCGCCCGTTCGAGGCGTTCAACGTGCCGGTCACGGTGATCGATCCGGTCACCGGCGAAGGCATCCCGCTGTTCAATCTCGACAACACCAGCCGCGGCTCGCGCCAGGTGGCGCAGAACGTCGACGGCTATGAAGGCACGTACAAGACGCTCGAAGTCGCCGCCAACAAGCGCTACTCGCACCGCTGGTCGATGAACGCGTCCTACTCGTACACCTGGACCGAAGAATACGGCAGCAACTACTTCGGCAACCGGACGGGCACGGCAGTGTCGAACTTCTCGCTGTTCGGCAACTTCCCCACCAACCCCAACGAGACGACGTTCAACGAGTTCACGAACTGGAACGCGAAGATCGTCGCGACGGTCGATGCCGGCTGGGGCGTGCGGGTCACGCCACTCCTGCGGTCGCAGAGTGGCGCGCCGTACGGCCGCCTGATCAACGCCAACCTCAACTACGGCGCGCAGCGCGTCCTGGTCGAACCGCTCGGCGCGCGCCGCCAGGAGACCGTCGCCGTGGTGGACTTCCGCGCCGAAAAGCAGATCACCCTCGACCGCGCGCGCTTCGGCCTCTTCGTTGACGTGTTCAACCTGCTCAACGCGAACACCGCGGTCAACATCAACTGGGTATCGGGCACGACCTTCGAGGCGCCGACAACCGTGCTGGCGCCCCGGATCGCGAAGTTCGGCGTGAAGTTCGACTGGTAGAACGCTGGGCGGGCGGGGCCGGAGAGGCTCCGCCCGTCCTGGGTCTTGGGTCTTGGGGCTTGAGGCTCGAGGCTTGGGTCTTGGGTCTTGAGGCTTGGGGCTTGGGGCTTGGGGCTTGGGGCTGGGGCTTGGGCTTAAGCCTTGAGTCTTGAGTCTTGAGTCTTGAGTCTTGGGGGCGGGAGGAGAACCTCCCTCCTACCTCCCATCGAGCGTTCCGGAAATCGCAGGTTCGGCAGATCGCAAGTTCGGCAGATCGCGAGACTCGACAGATCGCCAGCTCACGACCTCACCAGATCAACAGATTCGCCATCCCTGCTCCCTGATCCCTGCCTCCTGATCCCTGCCTCCTATCCTGCCTTTGCCTATTGCTTCCTCGCCCGCGTATAGCGGGGGCCGCGGATCGCCAGGTCCACTGCGTCGGACGGCGTGGTCATCGCATAGCCGTCGGCGCGGGCGTCCTTGATGAACTGCGCGTCCACCTTGTGGATGCGCATTCGCACCAGCTGCTCCTCGGTCAACGACGCAAAGCCGACCTCACGCATCTCGCGGACGAACGCCGGCGTCACGCGGTGGATGCGGAACCGCACCAGGTCCTCGGTGCCGAGCCCGCCGAGTCCCAGCGCCTTGTACTGATCGATGTCCTCGAGGCTCACCTTGTGGATGCGCATCTTGACCAGATCCTCGGCGGTCAGGCCACTGTAGCCGCGCGTTCGGAGGCCGCGGACGAAGTCGGGCTCGACGCGGTGGATCCGCATCCGCACCAGATCGTCGGCCGACAGCGACGCATAGCCGAGTGACTTCATCTCGCCGATGTACTCCGGCATCACCTTGTGGATGCGCATGCGCGTCAGCTGCTCGAGAGGCAGATCGCGATAGCCGGCCTGGCCCAGGTCCCTGACATAGGCGGACGTGACATCGATCACCGCCAGGCGCAGCGCGTCCTCGGCGGTGAGCGAGCGGTAGCCAAGACCGCTCATGGTCGAGAGGAACGCGCTGCTCGCCTCGAAGGTGTATCGCCCGGCCCCTCGGCCGTTGTCGAACGACCCGGAGAAGCGGAATGTCCCGGCCTCGCGGGTCCACGTAAAGCGCACATCGCTGGCCACGCCGCTGAGCGCGGCGGCCGGCAGGCCCTGGAGGTCCACGGCCCTGATGCCGAAGCCCCAGCGGCTGTCACCCGCTTCCGTGCGCAGGTTGAACTGCACTCGCGACTGACCATCGTCTCCGGTCCAGCTCTGCCGGGTGTCGGCCGTCCAGTCGCCCGACAGCGCCTTCGGCGCCTGCTGGAAGGTCGCGGCACCTGTCCAGGGCACCACGGCGGCGCTGGGCGCGGCGGCAAGCAGGCCGACGATGAGGATGGAGGTGGCGGCGAGAGTGGCTGTCGGTGCGCGCATGGTAAAGGCCTCGCGCAGTTGGATGATCCCGGCAGGCCGGAGGTTGGAACGGGGTTTATTTCTGCAAGATGCGTTCGAAGAAGGCGAGCGCCCTGGGGTCCCGCGATTGCCCGAGCCAGAACATGGCCTGACGGCGCACGGCCGGGTTGGAGTGGTGCTCGGCGACGTCGATCAGCTTCGGTACGCCGTCGTTGGCCGGTAACTGGCTGAGCGCGAACACGGCCTTCTTCTTGACCTCGGTGTCGGGGTCGCGATCGATGGCCTCGGTGATTGCGGGGATGGCGCGGTCGCCGGCCCGCTGCGCCACCCAGAAGAGCGCCTGGCCGCGGAGGTGAGGCACCGATGCCTCGCGCGCGGCGGTCAACAGCGCCGTGTCGGCCGCCGGGTCCGCATGCATCGACAGCGCCGCCAGCGCATCGTCCGCCACGCGGCGTGAGGCATCGCGGGTGAACTGGGCGAGCAGCGCGACACTCTGGGCGGGTCGGACATCGGTGAGCCACAGAACCGGGCGGCCGCCGGCATCGATGCCGCAGCCCTCCGAGAAGATTCGGATCCGCACCACCGCACCCTGTTCAACGCGGTACAGCACGTGCAGCGTGTCACTGCCCTCCAACTTCACGGTCGTGTTCGCGGGTGTGGAGTGGCCGCCGTTCCAGTCGCACAGGAACCGGTCGCCGCGAACGATCGGCACGGCGTAGCCAATCCAGGCCGGCCCCGCCAGCGCCGCGCGGCGCCCCTCGAACACGCGTGACAGCTCGCCGCCCGCGGACTGCACCTGCACTTGTGCGTTGGTCAGCTGAGGAGGCTGCGCCGCCACCGGCGACGCCAGCACCATCACGAGGACCGCGGTCTGCCACTTCAGGATCGCCATTGCCTTTGCCTCTTGGTCGGTCTCGGGTCTTGAGTCTTGGGTCTTGAGTCTTGGGTCTTGGGGCTTGGGGCTTGGGGCTATGGGTTACCGGTACCCGGTGTCCGGTAACCGGTATCCGGTCTGCCGTCTGCCGTCTGCCGTTTGCCGTCTGCCGGTTGCCCCTTATTTCCCGAGAATCTCCATCAGATAATCCGTCGCCACCTTCGACTTCATCAGCGACAGCTTCTGCACCAGGTCCTTCCTGGCCTCGAGATCGGTTTCCTTGCGCGCGATGGCGACCATCGATTCGGCGTTCCCCTGCACGAACAGCGCTTGAACGACGGTGCGCCGGATGGCCGGGTCTTTCTCCTTCTGATAGAGCGTGACGAGCGCGTCGCCGGTCTTCGCGGCGCTCATGGTCCCCAGGTTGCGGACCGCGGTGCGGCGCAGGTCGGCGTTCTGTTCGGTGTTGGCCAGTTCGATCAGCCGCGCGGCGTCGCCACCGACAAACAGTGCCTGAACGATCTGCCGCTTGACCTCAACGGTGGTTTCCTTCTGATAGAGCTGCCACAGCTCCTCGCGAGCGCCCATCACGCCAAGTTGCCGCACGGCTTCTTCGCGCAGCGCCGGCAGCGGTTCGCTGGTTGCCGCCGACAGCACGCGGGCGCGGTCGCCGGACACCATGTAGGCGCGGAGGATCTGGCGCTTCACGTCCGTGTCGCTGGACGCGGCGTAGATCTCCGCCAGCACCTGACGGTTCTCGGCGCGGCCGGTCATGCCGAGATACTGAATCGCCTTGCGCTGCAGATCCGGATTGCTGCCGCCGCGGGCGATGCCGGTGATGACGGCGCGGGCTTCCGGCGACGAGCTCTGGGCCAGCACGAACAGCGCCCGCTCCTTGAGCTTCGGTGACTGGCTGCCCTGCAGGAACTTCTGCAGCATGGGCACGGCCTGCGCGGGATCCGAGTGCTGCAGGCCCTGGATGGCCAGCAGCTTCAGTTCCTCGTCGGCCTCGGCTTCGGGGCGCACCGGTTGTCCGATGTTGCGGCGGACCTCGATCTCCAGCGCGCGCGCGTCACCCAGCCAACGACTCGACGGGTAGGTCTTCATCAACTCGCTGAGCGTTGACAGCGCATCGGCGTGCTGTCCCAGCCGGCTCTGCGAGTACGCCAGCCAGTAGGTGGCCGCATCGGCGCGGGCGGGGTTGGCGGCGGCCGCCTCGCGGAACCCCTGGACCGCGCGCGCCCACTGACCGTTCTCGAGCGCGTCCTGGGCCGCTTCGTAACGATCGTCCGCCCGCTGGCGACGGTCCTCCGTCTGCTGGCGGCGATCTTCGTCTCGCTGCCGCCGGTCCTCGGCCTGCTGGCGACGAGCCTCCTCGCGCTCGCGGTCCTGTTCGGCGCGGGCCGGTTCCTGATCGTCGCCGCGATCCGGAACCAGGTCTGACTGCGCCGCGGCCACCAGGGACCCGCTCCCCAGCATCATCGCCAGCGCAAACGCTGCCACTGTCTTCAACACGCTCATCGCATACCTCGTCTACTGAATCACGACTTTGTTCCGGTACCCGGTACCCGGTGTCCGGTGTCCGGTCTCCGTCTGCCGGAATTTCTGCCTTCGGCCTTTTGCCTTTTGCCTTGAGGCTCCTCATGAGACCGGCGGCCGATTGACCCTCTCGCGCTCGCGCACATCCGATCCGACCACTCGCAGGCGGAAGAGGATGCCGCGCGCCTCGATCCGCTCGCGCAGCTGCCGCAGCTCCGCGGCGGTCTCCTGGTCGGTGCCGTTCGCCAGTTCCATCAGCACGCGTTCCAGGTCGCCCAACACGTCGGCCAGCGCGGTTTCTCCGGCATCGGACGCCGACTGCCGAATCAGGCGGCTGGCGGCGACCAGGTCGGCGGCGCGTTCGCGCTCGGCGCCGGGCAGCGCTCCGCCGGGCTCGGCGTTCAACAGCTCCACCAGCACCCGCTGCGATCGATCGAGGTGCTCGCCGGCGGCGCCGAGCAACACCCGCTCCGGAGCGGCGGTCAGCTCCGTGCCGTCCGCGACGACGGCCGGCACCGGCGTTGGTGCCGGGGAGGTGGTCCAGCGGCCGGCCACGAAGGCGGCCAGTACCAATGACGCGGCGCCGGCGGCCAGCACCAGGCGGCGCGGCGCGAACCAGCTGCGCCAGCCGCGCGGCGCGGTGTCCTGCAGCTGACGCTCGACGCGGGCCCACATCACCCGCTCGAACCCTTCGGGCGCCTCGACTTCCTGGTGATCCGCGACATACGCGAGCGTTTCGCCCAGGTCGGCAAGGCCACGGCGGCACGACTCGCACGCGGCCAGGTGCGCCTCGGCGCCAGGCCGATCGGCACACTCGTCGAAGTAGAGCAGCACGAGCTCGTCGTCTGTCAGATGCCTGGAGTGCGGATGTCCCGTCATGAGCAACGCGTTCCCTTCTCGTCCACCAGTGGTTCGAGCGCCTGCCGCATCTTGCGCACCGCGCGAAAGATGCTGTGCTTGGTGGCGCTCGCCTTGAGTCCCAGGGCCGCCCCCACCTCGTCGATCGACATGCCTTCCATGTGCCGCAGCGTGAAGGCGGCGCGCTCGAGGCCGGTGAGATGCCCGAGGGCCTCGCCCACCCGCCGGCGGATCTCGCCGCTTTGTGCCAGCCGCAGCGGGGTCACCTGGCCGTCGGCGCCGCGCTCGCTGAGCGGTCCCTGCTCGAGATCCGCCGGGTCGTGGGCGTCCTCGCGGTGCCGCCGCGCGCGGATGAAATCGATGGCGCAGTTCACCGTGATGCGGTGCAGCCAGGTCCGGACGTCCGCCCGGGCCTCGAAACCGCCGAGCTGGCGGTGCGCCTTGAGCCAGGCCTCCTGCACCACGTCCTCCGCGTCAGCGGCGCTTCCGGTCATCCGATGGGCGACGCTGAACAGATAGCGGCTGTGCCGCTCGACCAGCGAGCGAAACGCCTCGATGTCGCCGTGCTGTGCATGGGCCACAGCGGTCCGGTCGCCTTGTTGCATGCCTGCTCACTTGGACGAGGACAGCCGGAATTGGTTGGCTTCGGAGGTTGGCCGTATGATCCGGCCATGGACCCTCGATACCCGACCGGCCGGTTCGCCTACGACCCCGATATCACTCCGGAAAAACGCGCCGCCTGGGTGGCGGCGATCGGCGCCCTGCCCACCGAGCTCCGCGAGGCGCTGGCCGCCATTCCCGACAATCGCCTCGACACACCTTATCGCGACGGCGGGTGGACCGGTCGCCAGGTCGTGCACCACGTCGCGGACAGCCACATGAATGCGTACATCCGCTTTCGGCTCGCGCTCACCGAGCAGGGACCGGTCGTCAAGCCGTATGAGGAAAGCGTGTGGGCGGAACTGCTGGACGCGAGGACCGAGCCGCCGTCGGTGTCAATCGGCATCCTCGAGGGGCTGCACCGGCGCCTGCACGTGCTGCTGTCGTCGCTCGGGCCCGAGGACTTCGCCCGCACCGCGAATCATCCGCAGCATGGCCCGATCACCGTGGACTGGCTGCTGCAGATGTACGCCTGGCACGGGCGTCATCACGTCGGACACTTAAAGATGATTGCGAAGATCTGACGATGTGGTGATGTTCTGATCTGGCGATCTGAACGGATCGATGATCTGCAGATCGTCAGATCTATCGTTCAGATCGCCACTTCACCACATCACGAGATCATCAGATCTACGCTGTTCTTCTCACCCGATTGACTGCCTTGACCATCAGGAACACGACCCAGGCCAGGATCATGAACTGGACCACCTGGGTGACGAAGGCGCCGTAGCCCAGCACCGCGGCGCCGGCGGCCTTGGCCTCGGCCAGCGACGCATACGGGGCGGGCGCCTTGGCGCCCTCGCGCAGCAGCACGAACATGTTCGAGAAGTCCGTGCCGCCGAGCAACAGCCCGACGACCGGCATGACCACATCGGTGACCAGCGAGTCCACGATCTTCTGGAACGCGGCGCCGATGATCACGCCGACGGCGAGATCCATCACATTGCCCTTGGCGATGAATTCCTTGAATTCGTTCACGATGCTCATGAGGTCCTCGATCCGGCGGCCTAGTACTTGTAGACGAACGAGAGGAAGACGACTTAGAACCAGGAACGCATGAACGTAGAACCCCAGAACCCCAGAACCTCAGAACCTCGAGCCTGGCCACCCACTACGACCACGCCCGGAAATGCTGCGTGCGCGAGTCGAGGATTTCCCCGATCGTGATCGCGGCGTGGATCAAGCCGACGTGCGTGTAGGCCTGCGGGAAGTTGCCGAGCAGCGCGCCGGTTCGACGGTTCGATGTCCTCGGAGAACAATCCGAGCGGGTTGGCGTACTTCTCGAGGACGCTGAAACGAGCGCGACGCCTCGTCGACTTCGCCCATCATCGCCAGCGCCTCGACCCACCAGAACGAACAGATCGAGAAGGCGCTGGTCGTCTGGCCGAAGTCGTCGAGGTGCCTGTAGCGCAGCATCAGTCCGCGGCCACCAGCATGCTTCTCGTAGGCGCGCACGGTCGAGACGAAGCGCGGATCCAGCGGATCGATCAGGCCGAGCGTGGGCAGCAGCAGGTTCGACGCATCGGGATGCTCGCCGTCGAGCGCCTGCGTGAAGAAGCCGAGCTCCTCGTTGTAGGCGCGCTCGAGGATGAGCTCGCGCTGCTTCTGTCGCCCACGCGCCCCAGTGCGGCCGCGCGATCGGGCATGCCGAGAACGGCGGCCAGCTCCGCGCCGCGATTGCGCCGCGACCCAGCACATCGCCTTCGAGAACGTGTAGTGGCGCGGCTGCGTGCGGTATTCCCACAGCCCGGTGTCGTGCACCTCGAACGACGCCATCGCCTCGTCGACGAGCTGCTCGAGCAGCGGCGCCAGAGTCGGGTCCTCCCACACCACGCGCGGATCGGTGAGGATCGTCTCGAGGCACAGCACCATCTCGCCGATCGACGTCGTGCTGGACGCTGCACGTAGGCGGCGTTGCCGATGCGCACCGGCTGCGTGCCGTCGTAGCCGCGCAGGTGTCGCAGCCGTCTCCTCGTGCAGATCGCGCTCGCCGGTGATGCCGTACATCGGCTGCAGCGGTCCGGCTGTCGGCCACGTCGCGAAGGAAGCGCACGAAGGCCTCGCCCTCAGCGAGATGACCCAACCGGCGCAGCGCCTCGACGACGAACGCGGCGTCGCGCAGCCAGCAGAAGCGGTAGTCCCAGGTGCGCCCCGAGCCGATCGCCTCGGGAATGCTGGTCGTGGCCGCGGCGATGATCGCGCCGGTGTCGTTGTAGGCGTGCAGCTTGAGGCACAGCGCCGAACGCAGCACCGCCTCCGGCGCGAACGACGGCAGCGCGGTGGTCTTGGCCCAGGCGCGCCAGCCGCGAATCGTCTGCTCGAGCGCGTTCGTGCCGCGGCCGATCGAATCGTAGCTCGTGGCGGCCGCCGGCGCTCAGCACGAAGAACAGCGGCCGATCGATCCGGATCGACGTGCCCGTCGCTCGAGATACGGCGCCGGCACGTTGGTGCGGAGATAGGCGCGTCGGCCCGCCGACGACCTCGATGCCCTGTCCGGCGGCGACGATCTCGAACGTTGGCGCGCGCGTAATCGGGCCGCGGATCGAAGAGGACCCGGACCCGGGGCGTGCCGGCGAGCGGCCGCAGCAGCCGGCAGATCTCGATCGGCGCATCGACGCTCAGCCCTCGGCATGACGCGGCGCGAAGTCGACGACCTCGAAGCGGCCCTCGTCGGTCTCGATCTCGGTGCGCAGCACGTTGGTGTTGCGAACGTAGGCCGTCGAGCTCGAGATGAGGTCGACCGGCTCGAAGCGAACGAGCCGCCGCGCTCCTGATCGAGCAGGCGCGCGAACACCGACGGAGTGTCGAAGCGCGGCAGGCAGAGCCAGTCGATGCTGGTGTCGGGACCGACGAGCGCGATGACGCGGCCGTTGCCGATCGCGCCGTGATGCAGCGGCAGCGGCGGCTTCCGCCATGCGGCGACGCCGCCGGATGACAGCAGCCGCCCAGTCGAAGACGGTGTGCGACCCGACCCGCGCGCGCAGGCGCGCATGCGCCGCTCCTGTTCGTCCTCCGGCATCAACAGCGCGGCGTGCAGCACTCCGGCGAACGCATCGACCGCGAACGGATTGACGTGGACCGCCTGCTCGCAGCTCGCGGGCGGCGCCGGTGAACTCCGACAGCACCAGCACGCCGTGCTCATCGCTGCGCGAGGCGATGAATTCCTTGGCCACCAGGTTCATGCCGTCGTGCAGCGACGACACGACGCAGACGTCGGCGGCGCGATAGAGCGAGGCGACGTCCTCGGCGCTGTGGTGCTGCGGCCGGTAGATCACCGGCAGCCAGCCGTCGGTGCCGAAGTTCGCGTTGATCGCGGGACGCACGACTCCACTTCGTCGCTCAGCGACTGGTAGCGCGGCAGGTGCTCGCGGCTCGGCGCGCCGACCTGCACCATCGTGACGCGGCCGCGCCACTCGGGATGGCGCTCGAGCAGCCGCGCGAACGCCTTGAGCCGATCGGGAATGCCCTTGGTGTAATCGAGGCGATCGACGCCGAAGATGATCCGCTCGTCGTTCAGCCCCAGCGGCTGCCGCGTCTGGCTGACGTCAGCGTCGCGGGTCCGGCCCCTCGGCAGCTTGCCCCACGGCGGGATCGATGCTGATCGGAAACGGCCTGCACGTACGTCGGGTGGCCGCCGCGCCACGGCGAAGTGCTCGTAGTCGACGCGCGACTTCCAGCGCGCGATCGACGGTGTCGAGGAAGTTGTTGCAGTGGATACTGGACGTGGAAGCCGAGCAGGTCGTTGCCGAGCAGCCCGTGCAGGATGTCCTCGCCCCACGGGCAGACGCGGAACACTTCGCGGTTCGGCCACGGAATGTGCCAGAACTGGCACACCACGGCATCCGGCCGCGCTTCCTTCACGAACCGCGGCAGCAGCGCGAAGTGGTAGTCCTGCACGAAGACGATCGCGCGCGCATCGCCGACCTCGTCGATCACCGCATCGGCGAAGCGGCGATTGACGCCTTGCGTACTGCTGCCAGTCGGCTCGTCGAACTCCGGACGCGCGTAGGCGATGTGGCAGAGCGGCCACAGCGCGTTGTTGGCGCAGCCGTAGTAGTAGCCCTGTCTTCCTCTTCGGGCGTCAGCCACACCCGCCGCAGCGTGTACGACGGCTGGTCGGGCGGCACCGCCACGCGGCCGCGCTCGTCCACCATGTCGCGATCGGCGCTGCCGCTGCCGTGCGCGATCCACGTGCCGCCGCACGCCCGCATCACCGGATCGAGCGCGGTGACGAGGCCGCTGGCGGGACGCATCCACGACGGGTGGTCCGTTCGCCCTGCTGGCCGAACCAGTTCCGCAGGTTCGCCGCGCCGGCTTCTTCTCCTTGACGTGGATGTACGGCTCGCGGTTGGCAACCACGATGAGCTTGGTATTGCTCAGAGGAGGGCCAAGCACGGATTGCAGTTCCGCGGCATTCATCGCTGGGCTGGCCTCATTTCCGGGCGGTGAGCCACCTGAGAAGGGTATCGACATCTGAGATGCCGTCAAGCTGATGCGTCGCGAACGTCGGCCGCGATCCCACCAGAATGCCGAGGCCTCGGTCGATCGCGCGGAACGCGTCTTCATCGGTCTCGTCGTCCCCCAGAAACACCACCCACCCCTGCTGCCCGGTTTTCGCCGCGACGTCGTTCGCAATCCACTCCACCGCGTCCCCCTTGTGACACGCGGTATTCGGGAGGTACTCGACGACGAGCTTGCCTTCCAGACGCCGGAGTCGTCCGTTGGCCAGCCAGGGCTCGGCGCACCCATCGGCCAGCGCCAGCGCGGCGGCGCGGCAGTCGTAGGCCACGGCGCGCGCGTGCACGGCCACGGACACGCGCTTGTCCTCGAGCACCGCTCCGGGGAACCGATCGAGCACTTCCTCGAGCAGCGGAATCAGTTCCTGCACGTGGGCGCGCGCCGTCTCGAGATCGGGATGCTGCCAGCGGCGATGGTCGGTCTCGATCTCCATCCCGTGCAGGCCGGCGTAGTACCCGTGCGGCGGCAGCGGCGCCCGCCGGCGCAGGTCAGCGACTCGCCGGCCGCTGACAATCCCGGCGAAGGTCAGCCCCTGTGCGGCAATATCCCTCAACCATTCGCGACGGATCTCGGTGAGCATCGGCGCCGCGGGATTGGGGTGGAACTCGGCCAGCGTGCCGTCGAAATCGGCGAGGACGATGAGGGGTTCGTCTCGCGGCAGAGCTTCGATCGCATGCTGCACATCCGCAAGCATGGCCTCAGTGTAGCGGTCAGAGTGTAAAAACCGGGCTGACTTCTGGCCAAGCTAGAGCTGGCTCAGCACCCGCGACGACAGCCACAACATGGCGGCGGCGGTCAGCAGTTCCAGCGTGCGCTGGACACCAGGCCTCGCGAAGATCTGCCTCAGCGTGTGGAAGGCGTACGCCCATCCCGAGTGGCAGATGAGAGCCATCGAGACATGGGATGCCGCCAGCAACGCGAAATAGCCCCGCGGAGGTGACGGCGGCATGAACGTCGGCACCACCGCCACGTAGAAGCTGATGATGGCCGGGTTCAGCAGGTTCACCGTGATGCCCTCGATGAAGCTGGACCGGTGCTCGAGAGGCGGGACGGCATCCGACTGGGCGACAGTCCGCGAGGGTCGGGCGCGTAACGCCCGCATCAGGCTCTGCAGCCCCAGCCACGCCAGATAAGCCGCGCCGGCTGCGCGAATCGCGTCCAGCAACGCCGGCCATCGTCCGACGAGCACCCACAAGCCGAGACCGGCGAGCGTGGCATGCGTGCTATTGGCCACGGCCGCGCCGAGGGCGGCGCTCAATCCCGCACGATGGCCACCCGCCAGCGTGTTCCGAACAACCACCGCGGTGGTCGATCCCGGTGTCACGACGAACACCGCCGTGACGGCCAGGAACGCGAGATAGAGAGAGCTCACTCCGGACGCTGCTTCGCCGCACTGTCCGCCGCGGCGCTGGTCCCGGTCGCCGCGCTCGTCCCGTACAGGTCCGGGCCCAGTGACACGTCGGCGCCCGCAAACGCGGCCTCGAATGCGCGTCGGGCCTCTGCCGCGTCCGGCTTCTTCTGCGCCTCCAGGCTTTTCCACAGCCCGAACAGCGAACGCGGGTTGCCGACGTTGCGTACGAGGTCCGCGCGGAAGACCTGTTCCGCATCCGCGGCGCGGCCCTGCGCCAGTAGCGCCGCGCCCAGCCGCTCGCGCTCGACCAGCAGCCAGTCCGGCGGCTCGTTGTAGTTGAGGCGATCTTCGGCGGCCACGGCGCTGGTGAACGCCGTCACCGTCGCCGCCTGGTCGCCGCGGGCACTGGCGATCCGGCCCTCGAGATCCGCCATCGCCACGGCGAGCAGGGCCCGGCCCGGGTTGGTCGCGCTGATCATCACGTCCTCGGCCACTCGCGCCGTGGCCGCCGTCAGCGCCTGCTGCTCGCGCGCGGCATCCGCGACCTTGCCCTGGCCGGCGTAGGCCGCGCCCCGCATGAAGGCATAAAGCGCGGTCTGCACGGTGCGCGTGGCCGCCGGCGCCTTCAACGCGAGCACCTCGTCGAAGCGCCCGAATCGCAGCAGCACGGCGCCGTCCTGCAGCGCGTACGGTTCCAGCATCGGTGACGCGTCGCCGATGGGCTCGACCAGCGCCACGGTCTGCCGGGCGGCTTCGCGCGCCTGGGCGAAGCGGCCGGCGAACATCGCCGCCGCCGACTCGAACTGCAGGTTGTGGCCGTAGTACATCGCGGGGTACATGCCCTGCTGGCCGGCGACCTTGAAATAGCTTTCATCCACGCGCGCCGCGTCCGCGTTGCTCTTTGCCGAACGCACGTACTGCCCGGTGCGGATGTAGATGTGCGCGGGCATGTGGACCAGATGCCCGGCGCCAGGGACCAACGTCTCGAGCCGCTCGGCCTGCCGGGTGGCGCGGTCCGGCCGGGTCGAGGCCTCCACCGCGTGAATGTAGTAGTGGTTCGCGCCCGGGTGATCGGGGTGCGAGGCCATCACCCGCTCCAGCGTCCCGACGATGGCCTCCGTGCCGGGCTCCGGTAGGCCCTTCGCATCGTAAAGGCGCCAGGGGTGCAGGTTCATCATGCTCTCGGCATAGAGCGTCGCCACGTCCGGATCGTCCGCATACGTCCTGGCAACTTCGCCCATCGCATCGGAATACGCCTGCTCGCGCGGCGCCTGATCACCGCTCGGGTTCGCGACATACCGCTTCGACAGCGCGGCAATCAGCGCCTGCTCGACGGGGCTGCCGTTGGCGGCGCGGGCCTGGGCGGCGGCGAGGTGCGTATACGCTCTGGCCAGGCGATCGGCCGGCGCGGGATCGTTGATGTTGGTTCCGAGCGCGAGCGCCATGCCCCAGTGCGGCATCGGGGCGCGGTCGTCGAGCGCCGCGGCCCGCGCGAACGAGCGGAACGACTCGTCGTGATTGAAGCCGTACAAGAGCGTCAGCCCCTCATCGAAGAACTGTTGAGCCTCCGTGTTCGAGGTCCGAATCGCCCGTGAATATTTGCCGAGGTTGCCGAGCAGCGTCGTCCGCGCCGGGGCGGCGTCGGCATCGCCATGCGCGGCGTGATCCGCCGCGCCCTCTGCGGGACTGGCAGGTGGCGGCGGACTGGAACAGGCTATCGACCATACGAGTGACATGCCGGCAATCGTCGCGCTCCACACTCGAGACATGGCCTCCTCCTGAGCTTCGTGAATCGCCGGGATTCTACTCCCACCACGCGACCAGCAGTTGCACCATCTGCGCGCCCATCAGCAGGCTCGCCACCGTCAGGTGCAGCACCTGGAACGGCGGGGTGAGCGCGGCAAACGCCAGCACGAGGCCGAGGATGATCTGCATCGCCGCCAGCGCCACCACCGCGTAGGTCCACTGCGCAATCCGCCTCTCGCGCGGATGCTTCGACCACACCACGAGCAGCGCCACGAGCGCGAGCGACATCACCGCCAGCGCCGAGGTGCGGTGCACGCTGTCGAACATCCCTACCGTCGCCAGCGCCTGCGGCCTCGCCACCCCGGCATCCAGGGCATCGTCCACGTTGCCGCGGACCTGCGTGCCCACGGCCACCTGCGCCAGCGTGACGACAATCATCACCGCGATGGTCGCGACGAGCGCGGTGCGCGGCCTTCGGTCCGGCTCGTCGCCAGCGACCGCGCCGCGCGTCCCCACAACCGCCACCGCCGGACGACGATAGAGAGCGTAGACCGTCGCGTAGACCAGCAGCAGCACGATGACGATCGCCACGACGAGATGGGCGGTCACTATCCACGGCGCCAGTTCGTGCGCCACGACGCGCCCGCCCAGCCAGCCCTCGTAACCGGTCAACAGGAACGCGACGACGGTGGGCCAGAGGATGTGGGGGTCGCGGCGGTGATGGCGCCACGCCGAGATGGTGGCGGCAAAGATCGTGAAGCCAACGGTGACGCCGAGCAGCCGATTCAGGTATTCGGTCCACATCAGCGTGGGGTTGAACAACGCCGGATCGAATTGCGGCGGCAAAGCCTCGACCGACGAGGGCGGGATCCACGATCCGAAGCAGCGCGGCCAATCCGGGCACCCCAGGCCGGCGCCAGACGCGCGCACCAGGCTGCCCACGAGAATCAGGCTGTAGGTGAGAGCGGTGGTCCACAGCGCGAGGCGCACAAAGGGCGGGCGTGTCCGGGAGGCAGTCACCCCCTGATTATCAGGCACAGCCGGGCGTGGCGATTGTTTCATGGGCGAGGGTGAAACAAACCGTCCGGGGTTTCAGTCGAATCCTCACATGCCCGGGTTGAACACCGTCCGTCACGCCGTTCGCACGCTGGCGCACAGCCCGCTGTTCACCATCACGTCAATCGCCTCGCTGGCGCTGGGCATCGCGGCCAGCTCCGCGATCTTCAGCATCGCCGACGCGTTGTTCCTGCGGCCCCGGGCTGGGCTGGTGGACGAGTCGCGGCTGGTGGACATCGGGCGCACCACCGATGGGCAGGGATTCGACAACTTCGGGTATCAGGCGTTGCTCGTGTTGCGCGAGGCGCGGCTCCTTCAGGGGATCGCCGGCTACCGGTTCGACCCGACCGCGGTGAGCCTCGACAACGGGCGCGGTGGCTCCGAGCGCGCGTATGCGGCGGTCGTCACCGCCAACTACTTCGACGTGCTCGGCACCCGACCGGCGGCCGGACGGTTCTTCCGCGCCGACGAAGACCAGGTGCCGGACGCGATACCGGTTGTCGTGCTCGAGCACGCCTTCTGGACGCGCCGCTTCGCTGCCTCGCCGGACATTGTCGGCCAGACGATTCGGGTGAATGGGCGGCCGTACGGCGTGGTGGGCGTGGCCGAGCCCGGCTTTCACGGCTCCACCGTCACGGGCGCGGACATGTGGATGCCGTTTGCGATGGCCCCGCACATCACGGGACGCACCGGGAACGAACTGCTGACCGGACACGGCGCGGTGTGGCATCTGGCCGTGGCCCGTCTCAAGCCCGACGTCTCGATGAGGCAGGCGCGCGACGAACTGAACGCCCTGTTCGCACCGCTGAAGCAGGCCCATCCGGAGGCCTACGGCCGATGGGCGATGGCCGTGCTGCCCTCGGCGCGCATCCCCGGTGAGTTCCGCACGCCCGTCGCCTCTTTCGTCGCGGTCCTCTTCATCCTTACCGGCATGGTGCTGATGATTGCGTGCACGAACGTCGCCGGCATGCTGCTGGCGCGGGCGATGGGGCGGCGGCGCGAGATGGCGACGCGTCTGGCCGTCGGCGCCAGCCGAGCACAGTTGATGGTGCAACTGCTCGCCGAGACATTGTGTGCTGTTCGTCGCGGCGGCCGCGGCCAGCCTGCTGCTCGCCTGGTGGATGGTGCGCGTGATGCGCTCCTTCCTCCCCACGCTGCCGCTGCCGGTGCACGTGGACCTGGAGGTCAACGCCCGGATGTTCGATGTTTTCCACAGCGATGGCGCTCGTCACCGGCCTGCTCTTCGGGCTCGCGCCGGCGCTCCGCGCCACCCGCGTAGACCTTGCCCAGTCGCTGCACGGTCAGCACAGCACCAGCGATCGCCGCCGGTTCCAGCTGCGTCACCTGCTGGTCGGCGCGCAGGTGGCGCTGTCGCTGGTGCTGCTGGTGACCACCGGCCTGTTCGTCCGCGCCCTGCAGAGTGCCGCGAACACCGATACCGGCTACGACATGACGGATGTGCGCGTCTTCACGATCGAGACGACGCTGGCCGGGTATCGCGACCAGCGGGCGGTCACCCTTGCCGACACCCTCATCGAGCGCACGCAGGCGTTGAGCGGAGTCGCGCAGCGCGGCCACTTCGCGGATGATCCCGCTGCAGGGCGGCGGGCTCGGGCTCGGCGCGCTGCGCGTGCCCGGCTACTCCAGCCCGGAGGGCACCGAGCGCGTGTCGGCGGACTGGGATGTCGTCTCGCCCGGCTACTTCGCGACGCTGGGCATGACGCTCACCGCCGGACGCGGCTTCACCGATGCCGATCGCGTGGGGCAGCCGTTCGTGGCCATCGTCAACGAGACCTTCGCGGCGCGGACCTGGCCGGGGCGCGATGCCGTGGGCCAGGTGATCTACCAGGCCACCAGGCGCGACGTCTTCGATCGCGCCCTCACCGTCGTCGGCGTCGCCCGCAACGCGCACTACCGCAGCGTCGGCGAAGCGCCACGTGCGTTCATCTACGTGCCACTCGCGCAGCAGCCGATGACCGAGTTGAACCTGTATGTGAAACATGCCCCGGGGCGTCAGGTGGCCGAGGAGGTGACACAACTCGTGGCCGACCTCGACCCGGCGCTGCCGGTGATCGCCAACCTGCCGCTCGAGGAAGCCGCGGGTATCGGGCTGGTGCCGCAGCGGCTGGCCGCGGCGGTGGCGGGTGGTGTGGGCGTCGTGGGATTGTCGCTGACCGCTCTGGGACTCTATGGCCTGATGGCATTCCAGGCAGTGCAGCGGACCAGGGAGATCGCGGTGCGGATGGCGCTCGGCGCCACGCGCGGCAAGGTGCTGTCGATGATGCTGGTTCAGGGCGCCAAGGTTGCGGTGGCCGGCTCGGCGGTGGGGATGCTGCTGGCCGGAGGGGCGGCCATAGGCGTGCGCGGCTTGCTGGTGGGTATTCAGCCGCTCGATGCGGTGTCGTTCGTGACGGCGGCGGTGGTGCTCGGCGTCGTCCTGCTGGCCGCCTGCGTCATCCCGGCCCGTCGCGCGGCGGCGGCCAACCCAGCTGCAGCGTTACGTGCGGAGTAACTCGGCAGCAGTGTTACAGGCGGGATTAGTCATCAGGAGGGGTGACTTTCCCCCCAGATAATCAAACGGCCGTTCTGCCCTACTGCGATGTACGGGTTGTGCATGACGGACCTCTCTCTCTTAGACGGTAGCGAGAAACCAAAGGTCTCACCCTCATGCGGGTCTGGTAGCATGCAGCCGACTCAGGAGGACCGACGCATGCCGCACATCCTCACCCGCCGCCAGTTCGTTCAGACCAGCACCGCCGCTGGTGTCGCCGCCGCCGCTCCCGCCACGCTCTTCGGCCAGGCGCCCGCCGTGCAGACCGGCGTCAAGCCCGTGGTGATCTCGTCGGACAACGGCAACGTCTACAAGAACGGCGGCGCGAAGACCGGCGTGCAGATGGCCTTCGACATGATCACGAGCGGCGCCGACGTGCTCGACGCGCTGGTTGCCGGCGTCAACCTGTGCGAGCTCGATCCCGCCGACACCAGCGTCGGCTTCGGCGGCCTGCCGAACGCCGAAGGCGTCGTGCAGCTCGATTCGTGCTGCATGCACGGGCCGAAGAAGCGGGCCGGCGGCGTGGCGGGCATCGAAGGCGTGCGCACGCCGTCGCTCGTCGCCAAGGCGGTGCTCGAGAACACCGATCATCATCTGCTGGTCGGCAAGGACGCGCAGGAGTTCGCGCGCAACATGGGCTTCAAGATCGAGGACGACCTCAACACCGAGACCTCGCGCAAGATGTGGCTGGAATGGAAGCGCCGTATCGATCCCGAGCACTACCTCGATCCGAAGAAGCGCGGCGACGCGATGATGATGGCGGGCCTGGCAATGGTGCGCGACGGGCTGATCGACCCGAATCACTTCTACGGCACGATCAACTGCGACGGCGTGAACAGCAAGGGCGAAGTCTGCGGCGTGACCACCACCAGCGGCCTGGCGTGGAAGATTCCGGGGCGCGTCGGCGACTCACCGATTCTCGGCGCGGGACTGTATGTGGACGGCGACATCGGCGCGGCCGGGTCCACCGGCCGCGGTGAAGCCAATCTCTACAACCTGTGCTCGTTCCTCGATCGTCGAAGAGATGCGGCCGGGCAAGTCGCCGAAGGACGCCGGGATGGAGGCGCTGCAGCGCGTGCAGAAGAACACCGTCGAGAAGCGCCTGCTGAACGCGCGCGGGCTGCCCAATTTCGGGCTGAACTTCTACATCCTGAACAAGAAGGGCGAGTACGCCGGCGTCTCGATGTACGCCGTCGAAGTTACGCGCGTGTGCACCGACAACGGCCCCGAGACTCTGGCGACCGACGCCGCTGCTGACGGGAAAGCGACGGATTAGATACAGATGCCGAATCTGGTGACTCGTGACGTGGTGACTAGTGACTGACGATGAGTCGATCGGTCACGAGTCAGATCGCCGGCTGCGCATACCGATCGTCAAGTCTATCTGTCCACCTGATCTCGTCCATTCGAGAACGGCGTGCATACCACCATTTGAGTCGCACACGCTCGAGCTGGGTTGTAAATCCTTGTCACAAGGTGACTACCGTTACGCCCTGGCGACGAGCGGCAACATAAGATTAAGCGTCATGCTCGCTCGTGCGACGCTCTTGTTCATCCTGGTTTCGGCGGCAGCTTCGGGCTGCGGTGGACGCGAGCGCGCGTCGGCGCAAGGCGTCGACGATGGCGCCGCCGACGCAGGTCGCGGTCGCCCGCGCCGAGAGCGTGCCGATCGTCGACACCATCACCGTCACCGGCACGCTCGCCGCCGAAGAACAGGTGATGCTCAGCCTCAAGGTCACCGGCCGCATCGAGGAGCTGCTCGTCGATCTCGGCACGCCGGTCGCGCCGCGGTCAGATCATCGCCCGTCTGACGCCAACCGATTTCGAGCTGCGGCTGCAGCAGGCCGAAGCGGCGCTGCAGCAGGCGCGCGCCACGGCTGGGCCTCGACCGGTCGAGGGCGAGGACGACGCACGTCGAGGCCGAGAAGACCGCGCTGGTCCGCCAGGCGCAGGCCATCGCTCGACGAGGCGCGCAGCCAGCGCGATCGCATCGCGACGTTCGTGCACGCGCGGCATCTCGGCGAAGGCTGAACTCGACTCGGCGAACGCGCACGCTGGAGATCGCCGAAGGCCACTACCAGGACGCGCTCGAGGAAATCCGCAACCGTCAGGCGGTGCTCGCGCAGCGGCGCTCCGAGCTCGACGCTCGCCCGCCAGCAGCTGGACGACACGGTGCTGCGATCGCCGATCGACGGCGTGGTCCGCGAGCGCCATGGCCGTCGCCGGCGAGTACCGCGCGCGCCGGCACGCCGGTCGTCACCGTCGTGCGCAGCATCCGCTGCGGCTGCAGCTGGCGGTTCCCGAGCGCAGCGCCGCGGGTCTGCAAGCATGGGCCAGCCGGTCCGCGTCAGCGTCGAAGGCGATCCCACCGTCCATCAGGGCCGCGTCGAGCGGCTCAGCCCGGCGATCGCCGAAGGCAACCGCACGCTGCCGATCGAGGCCGTCGTGCCCAATCCCGGCGGCGTGCTGCGGCCCGGCACGTTCGCGACGGCCGAAATCGTCGTCATCGCGAAACGCCGGGCGCTGGTCGTTCCGCGTCGACGCCGTCGTGTCGTTCGCCGGCGTCGAGAAGGTGCTCACCGTCGAGGACGGCAAGGCCCGCGAGCAGCGCATCCGCACCGGACGCCGCGACGGCGATCGCGTCGAGATCGCTCGACGGCCTGCCAGCGGCGATCTCGTCATCATCGCAGCCCGGCGGCCTGGTCGACGGCGCCGCCGTGCACGCGTGAGCACGCTGAGTCGATGCGCCCTCGCCGCGATCTGCATCGAGCGGCCGGTCTTCGCCGCCATGCTCATCCTCGCGCTGGTCGTGGTGGGCGCCGCCTCCTTCTTCCGCCTCGGCATCGATCGCTTCCCCGCCGTCGACCTGCCGCACGGTGATGGTGCGCACGACCCTGCCCGGCGCCTCGGTCGAGGAGATCGAGACGCAGGTCTCCGACGTCGCTCGAAGAGGCGGTCAACACGCGTCGAGGGCATCAACGAGCTGCGCTCGGTCTCGGCGCCGGTCAGTCGATGGTGATCGTCACCTTCGATCTCAATCGCGACATCGACGTGGCCGCGCAGGACGTGCGCGATCGCGTCGGCGTCGGTCGTCCGGCAGCTGCCCGACGACGTCGAGCCGCCGGTCATCCACAAGCAGAACAGCGACAACTCGCCGACGCTGTCGATCGCGCTGTCCGGCAACCTGTCGATGCGCGAGCTGACCGAGATCGCCGACAAGATCGTCAAGGTCGCGGCATCGAGCGCTCGGCCGGCGTCGGCGAAGTGCAGATCGTCGGCGGCCTCGAGCGCGCGATGAACATCTGGGTCGAAGCCGATCGGCTCGCCGCCTACCGCTGCCGATCACCGAGGTGCGGGACGCGCTGCAGCGGCAGAACGCAGGACGTGCCCGGCGGCAACGTCACCGCCGGCCTCACGCGAGCGGATGCTGCGCACGATGGGCCGCTTCACCGAACCCGAGCAGTTCAACGACCTCGTCGTCGCCACCGTGCAACGGCGCGCCGATCCGCATCCGCGACATCGGCCGCGCCGAGGACGGCACCAAGGAACAGCGGATCGCTGGCGCGCGCCTGAACGGCGTGCCCGACCGTGGTCCTGGACGTGCGCCGCCAGTCCGGCGCCAACACCGTCGAGGTGATCGAGGCGGTCAAGGCGAACACTGGAGCGCGCCCAGGCCGCAGCTGCCGCCCGGCGTGTCGATGCGAGATCATCCGCGACCAGTCCGCGCTACATCTACGCCGCGCTGCACGAGATCAACGTCCACCTGATCCTCGGCAGCATCCTCGCCTGCCTCGTCGTGTTCGCCTTCATGCGCAACTGGCGCGCCACGGTCATCGCCGCCGTCGCCATTCCCACGTCGGTGATCGCCACCTTCGGCATGATGGCGGCGCTCGACTTCACGCTGAACAGCGTCACCATGCTGGCGCTCGTGCTGATGGTCGGCATCGTCATCGACGACGCGATCGTGGTGCTGGAGAACATCTTCCGCTTCATCGAAGAGAAGAGGCTGTCGCCGTTCGAGGCGGCGCGCGAGGCGACCGCCGAGATCGCGCTGCCGGTGCTGGCGACCACGCTGTGCCTGGTGGTGATCTTCATCCCGGTCTCGTTCATGTCGAGCATCTCGGGACGCTTCCTCTACCAGTTCGGCCTCACGGCGGCGTGCGCGATCCTGGTCAGCCTGCTCGTCTCGTTCACGCTGACGCCGATGATGAGCGCGCGGATGTTCCGGCGCGGCCGGCTGGCCGAGGGCCCGCATCGGCGGTCACGGCCCCGGCGGTCGCGCGAGGGCTTCTACGGCTGCATCGACCGCGACCTACACGCGCGTGCTGGCCTGGGCGCTTGCGGCGGCGCGCGCTGGTCGCCGTCATCGGCCTGCTCGTGGTCGTGCGATGATACGTCGTCTCTACCGCATGGTGCGCCAGGAGTTCATCCCGACCGACGTCGACGAGGCGGAGTTCGAGATGAACGTCACCGCGCCCGAGGGCGCGAGCACCGCGGCGATGGACGAGGTGATGCGCGCCATCGAGCGCGACGTGCGCGCCGTGCCGGGCGTCGCAGCTGGCGCTCGACCACCGTTGCGGCGGCCCGCTCGGCACCGTCAACGAGGGGCAGGTGTTCGTGCAGATCGCGCCGCACGAGGAGCGCATCTTCTCGCTCACGCGCCTGGCGTGGGGCGTCGCTGCACGCTGGATCCGGTGCGAGGCGTTCCGCGGCAACTACGCGCAGCGCGACGTGATGCAGCAGATCCGCACGCGGCATGCGGAAGTACCACGACCTGCGGGTCGCGTGCGCAACATGCAGTCGTTCAACATCGGCGGCGGCAACTACGACATCGACTTCGTCATTCGCGGCCCCGAGCTCGAGGCGCTGGCCGAGTTCGCCGAGCGCCTGCGGCAGCAGGCGCCGAAGCTCGGCCTGCATCGACGCCGACACGACGCTCAAGCTGAACAAGCCGGAGCTGCGCGTGCAGATCGACCGCGCCCGCGCCGCCGACCTCGGCGTCCGCACCGCAGGACAGTGGCCGCGGCGCTGCGCCTGATGGTGGGCGGCGATCAGGAGGTCTCGCGCTTCCGCGATCCGACGGTCAACGAGGACTACGACGTCCAGCTGCGGCTCGGCGGAGAGGACCGCGGCGATCCCGACACCATCGCGCGGCTCTACGTCGCCCGCGACAACGGCGAGCTGGTGCGGCTCGACTGCGTCGTCACGCTGGAGGAGGGCCGCAGCCCGTCGCGCGTCGATCGCATCGATCGGCAGCGGCAAGTCACGCTGCGGGCGGGCATCGCGCCCGGCTTACGCGCTGGCCGACCGCCTCGCAGGCGCTGCGCGCACGCGGCGGCCGAGCTGGGCATGCCGGCCGCCTACTCCACCGCCGTCGCCGGACGCGGGCCGCGAGCTGGAACGCACCTTCGCCGAGTTCGGCTGGGCGTTCCTGCTCTCGATCATCTTCATGTACATGGTGCTGGCGGCGCAGTACGAGAGCCTGCTCAACCCGTTCATCATCCTGCTCGTCGCTGCCGCTGTCGCTGCCGTTCGCGCTGCTGTCGCTCTACCTCACCGGCAACACGCTGAACCTCTACTCGGCGCTCGGCATGCTGGTGCTGTTCGGCGTCGTCGCCAAGAACGCCATCCTGCAGATCGATCACACGCTGAACCTGCGGCCGCCAGGGCTCGAGCCGCGGGAGCCGGCGATTCTCGCAGGCCAACCGCGATCGGCTGCGCCCGATTCTGATGACGACGCTGGCGCTGGTCGGCGGCATGCTGCCGCTCGCGCTCGGCACCGGGCCCGGCGCCGAGGAACGGCGCGCGATCGCCGTCGTCGTGATCGGCGGACAGACGCCTGTCGCTCTTCCTCACGCTGGTGGTCATGCCGGTGGCGTATTCCCTGGTTGACGACACCGTGCTGTGGGTGACGTCGCGGCGCCGGTCCGCCGGCGCGCCAGCAGCCGAAGCCCACGCTCGCGGCTGACGACTACCAGACGCGGCCGCCGCACCTGCGCGATCGGGCTCCAGACTTCCAGCCCTTTTCAATCGCTGCTGGCTATTCCCGCCGCAGGTCGCCGATCCGCCAGGCGCGCGTATGCATCACTGGTCCACCTTCGGCGCGCGGTGGCCAGTCGAGCGCGGCTTCGGGCACACCTGGAAACCGGCTGCGCACGGCCGACTCCTCCCACTGATCGAGCACCCACCACGCCTCGAGGCCACGATCGCTCAGCGCATCCAGCATCGTCTGCAGCATCCGCGCATCGAGCGTTTCCCAACGGACAATCGGGCGGCCGGTCTCGTGCCGCATGCTGCCGCTCTGCTCGCCGGCGATCAGCACGGCGTTCGGCGGCAGCAGCGAGCGCAGCTGGTCGCCGGTCTCGAGGGCGCGCGCCGTCACGTCTGCCACTTCGAACACGTCGAGGCGACGGGCAACGGTGAAGCCGCCAGCGCCCATCACTACCACCGCCGCGGCGACGAGCAAGCCGGCCAAGCCTGGCGCCACCCGATGAATGACCCGGTCCACGGCCATTGCCAGTAACACAGCGACTGCGGATATCGCCGGCAACAGGAAGCGCACGTACGACCAGCGCTCGAAGACGGCGTAGACGAGATATGCGGCCACGACTCCGAACGCGAACACGCTCAACGCGATGACGGCGGGGCGAATCGCAGTGATGGTGCGAAATGTCGTGGCGTCAGCACCCTGCATGCCCGGTGCCGGCCATATCCGCATCGCCAGTATCGCAGCAAGAGCGAGTGCGCCGGTCAGCACGAAGACCGGCTCGGCCTCCCACATCCAGCTGCCGTACAGCCTCGCGTTGGGCACGACGTTCGACAGCGTGAACAGTTCCCCCGCTGCGCCATAGCCAGACAGGAAGGGCGATCCATACCATCGCCACTGCAGGCCGGCGACCACCGCCGCGGCGATCGCGACGGGCCAGGAGAACCGCAGTGCGGAGACGGCGCGACGGTCGCGCGGAGCGGTCCACGCAATCCACACCAGCGGGAGTGCCGCGAGCGGAGCCAGGTTCGGCCGGACGAGCACGGCCAGGGCGGTGGCCGCGCCGGCGGCGCCATACCACTCGGCAGTGAGCGCCCAGAACGCGACGATCCACAGCGCTGTGATCGGCACATCGCTCATCGGCTGGAGCGATTGATAGAGAAACGTCGGCGAACCGGCCAGCAGGGCCGCGGCCAGCAGCCCCGCCGTGCCGCCGGCGAGCGCCCGCGCGAGCGCGCCGGTGGCAAGCACGGCCAGGACGGCAGACACGGTGATGACCGCCGAGGCGCCGGCGTTGCCCGCGATCGCAAACGGCGCGGCCATCAGCAGCGGCAGGCCTGGCGCATAGGTCGGCACCTGCCATCCGCGGTCGAGCGCGGGACGCCATCCGAGCGGCACTGTCTGGTCCGGCCGCAGCGGCCAGCCCGAGTCCGCGCTCAAGGGGTCCGCGACGCGCCAGTCGAGGCCGGCCCACATCGCCGCCTGACTGAGGTAACCGGAGGCGTCGGCGCCCGAGGGCGAGCGGGTCGCGAATGCGGCGGCGACCACCCCGGTCATCAGCGCGAGTGTCACCAGCAAGACCCGGCTGCGCCGCTCGATCCACGAGGACAGCCAGACCAGGTCGAGGACGACGGTATGCGCGCGGGCCGCGGCGACGAGCCACGCCAGCGACAGGATGGCGGTGACGACGCCGGCAGCGCGCGGCGATCGCGCCGACATGCGAACGCCGCCAACGGAGACCATGAGGCCTCCACTGACGGCGAGCGCAATCGCGATGATTGCCGAAGCCGCGGCGGCCGCGAGGGATGCGCGGCGTCTCACCTAGCGCTTCGGGATGGTCCAGTAATAGACCTTGCGGCCCTCGACGTCGATTTCCTTTTCGGGCTTCCAGTCGCCCATGTCGAAGGCGTGCGAGACCACGCGCGTGCCGGGCTTCAGCTCTTTCATCAGCTTCGGCATCAGCTTGACGTTGAGCGACGGCAGCAGATAGAGCGTGACCACGGTGGCCTGGCTCAGGTCCTGCTGGAACAGGTCGCCCTGGATGATCTTCACCTTGTCTTCAACTTTGTTCTTCTTCACGTTCTCGTTGGCTTCGGCGATCCGCTGGGGATCGATGTCGATGCCGATGCCGCGCGCGCCGTACTTCTTGGCGGCGGTCACCGGAATCCGGCCATCGCCACACCCGAGGTCGTAGACAATATCGTCCTTGCCGACGTTGGCCACCTGCAGCATGGCTTCGACGACGGCTTCGGGGGTGGGCACGTAAATGACATCGGGGCGACGGGCGGGTGCCTCTTGCGCGATGACAATGGCGCTGGCGGGAATGCTCGCCACGACCATCGTGGCCACCATGACGAAGGAACGAATCGACATGCGCGGAAACCTCCTGGATCGATCGTGAGCGTCGAGTATAGCGCACGGCTCTTGCGCGGCTGGCTCGTCTGGATTGCCGTCGCGCTGGCGTTTATCGCCGTGGCGCGCGTGGCCCTGGAGCATGCGCGTGAGGTGCCGCCGACGCTGCCATCACCGGTGCGCACCACCTGGACCATGCCAGAGGCGGCAACGCCGGGCGCGGGTCCCCAGTTTCCGTTTGGACTCGCCCTGGCGCCAGATGGCCGGCGCGTGCTGTTTCCGTCGGTACGGGAAGGACGGTTGCAGCTGTGGATGCAGGACCTTCAGAGCGGAAGCCTTTCCCCGATTCCGGGTACCGAGGGCGGGACCCTGCCGTTCTGGTCGCCTGACGGCACGCGCATCGGGTTCTTTGCGGGCGGCGCGCTGCGAAGCCTTGACCTGACGAGCGGACCGCGGCACGACCTTCTCGAAGTCGAAGCACCACGCGGCGCCAGCTGGAATGCCGGCGGTGATCTCGTCGTAGCGGCGACCGCCGAAGGCGGATTGACACTGCGATCACCAGATGGCGCAACGCGCGCATTGACATCGGTGGATGCCGGCGCCGGCGAGATCGCGCATCTGTTCCCGACCTTCTTGCCGGACGGCAATCACGTGCTGTTCTTCGTCCGCGCGAGCCAGCCGGCACGTCAGGGAATCTGGCTGACGCTCATCAGCGGGAACGCGCCGCGGCAACGACTGGTCGGCGGTGCAGCCAGCGGCATCGTCGCCGGCGATCAGCTGGTGTACGCCAACGACGGCGCCCTGTTGGCGCAGGCGCTGGATGTTGAACAGGCCCGGCTCACCGGCCGCGCCACCGTGCTGGGCGTCAGCGTCGGGCAGAGCCCGCTCGGACAACTGCTGGCGACTGCTGCCGCCGACGTGTTGATCTACAGCCCACCGGTGTCCAGTGCGCGCGAGCTCGTGTGGGTCACCCGCGCCGGCGAACGCCTCGGCAACGTCGGCTCACCGGCCGATATCTGGCAGGCGCGCATCGCGCCCGACGGCCGCCGGGTGGTGGCCACCGTACTTGAACCGCTCCTGCGCACGCTCGACGTCGTATTGTTCGATGGCTCGAGCGTGATGCCAACGCGTGTGTCGCTGTCGATCGACACCGACGAAACGCCGGCGTGGTCCCCGGACGGCCTGCGGGTGGGCTGGGTGTCCGCGGGGCACGCGGTCACGGTGCGGGGCGCCGGCGCCGTGCTGCCGGCGGACACGATCGCGCGATTCGACGAAGCCGTGCGGGTCAGCGACTGGATGCCCGACGGCCGCGGACTGATCGTCACCCGCACCATGCCCGACACGCGCGAGGACCTGTGGCTGGTGCCGACGGAAGGCAATGGGGAACCGCGGGCCCTGATCGCGACACCGTTCGCGGACGTACAAGGCGCCATCTCGCCCGACGGACGCTGGTTGGCGTATGCCTCGGACGAGTCCGGGCAATTCGACATTTATGTGGAGCGAATCCAGGATCGCTACCCGGGGCCCGGCACACGCGAACGCGTGTCGAGCGGCGGGGGTAGCGATCCAAGGTGGAGTCGCGATGGCCGGGAACTGTTCTTCCGACGCGGATCGCAGATCCACGCTGCCATGCCGGCACTAGGAAGGGGACAGAACGCGCTGGCTGCGACGTCCATGGTGTTTGATACGAAGGTTGGCCTCCGGACGTTCGATGTGGCGCCCGATGGCCGGCGATTCCTGTTGAATCTGCCCGCCAGCTCGGCCTCAGCCAGCCCGGCAACCCTGATCGTCAACTGGCCCCGCGGCACCCCCGCGCCGCCCGCCAGGCGGTGAACGCACCCGCACGTTCCCGCCGATTAGCCAGTCCGGGTCCCTGCTGCCCGGCATGGCGACTTCGGCGCGTCAGCCCCCGGCGGATGGACCGTCGAACGTGATGACCACCGGGCCATGGTCGCTGGTGCCCACCTCGCGGAGCACCGTGGAACCGGTCGCGCGAGCGGCCAGCGCCGACGATGCCAGCACGTAGTCGATGCGCCAGCCGATGTTGCGCTGCTTCAGGTTGCGCCAGGGCGCCCACCAGGTGAACAGATCGTCGTTGTCCGGGTCGAGCGCCCGCCCGACATCCACCAGGTCACGCGAGATCAGGTGCTCGAGCGCCTCGCGCTCGTCGCGACGGGTGCCGATCTGATTGGGCTTGCGCTCCTTCGGGTGCACGTCGCGTTCGTGGCGGGCGACGTTCAGGTCGCCGCAGATCAGCAGCAACCGGCCGTCGCGGGCCACATCGGCCGCCCACGAGTCGAGGCCACCGAGGAAGCGCAGCTTGGCCTCGTAGTCCTTGCCGCCGTTGGGCACGTAGACGGAGGCCACGGTGATGATGGCGCCACCGACCATCACGTCGGCGGTCGCGATGCGCTGCTCGAAGTCGAACACCGGATGTTCGAGGGACGGCGCGACCACCGCGAGCTGCTTCGAGACCAGCAGCGCCACGCCCGAGTAGCCCTTCTGGCCGTGCCACATCGCCCAGTAGCCTTCCACGTCGCGCAGTTCGAAGGGCAGCTGGTCGAGCGACGCCTTGATCTCCTGCAGGCACACGATGTCCGGGGTGTCCGCCGCCAACCACGACAACAGGTCTGCCTGTCGCGCGCGTACCCCATTCACATTCCACGTTGCGATCTTCACCGGGGTTCGGTCCTTCTCGGTCGGGGCCTGAGGGGCGTGGTGACTACTGGATGCGCCCGTCGATCTGATCGTAGGCGCGGTAGACGCCGTGATTCAGCACGCCGATGTCCTTCAGGGTCGGGAAATCGCCGGCGTGCGAACGCATGTCGATGCGACGCGCCGCTTCTTCCGCGCTCAGGCCGGCATCGTGCATCGTCTTGGCCTGCTGCCAGAAGTCCTTCAGGTACGACTGGAAGTGATCGATCTTGGCCTTCCCCTTGAAGGCGTCGCCGTGCCCGGGCAGAACCGTGTCGAAGTCGAGCGCCCGGAGCCGCTCGAGCGTGGCGCTCCAGTCCATGAGATAGGCATCGCCCAGGTACGACGGCCCTGCGGTCAGCAAGTCGCCGGTGGCGACCACGCGTTCCTTCGGCAGGTAGACCACCACGTCGCCGCCGGTGTGGGCACGGCCCAGGAACATCAGGCGGATCTCGCGGCCGCCGCGATAGAGCGTCATCGTGTCGGTGAGGGTGATCGTCGGCGGCTGCGGCTTGATGGTGGCAAGGGCCTGACGGTACTGCTCCTGGATCCGCAGCTGCTCACGCAGCTTCTCCTTGGGCGCGCCGTCGGCCATGCCATCGATCTGCTTGCCGAGCTGCGCAATCTGCGACGGCACGCCGCCGACGAACATGTCCCAGGAGCGGCCGCGCATCGACTCGCCCGCCGCCAGCATCCGCCGCGTGAATTCGTGGCCGATGATCTCCACGCCCGGCCCGTACAGCTGGTTGCCGTGGGCGTGATCCCAGTGGAAGTGCGTGTTGATCACATAGCGGATCGGCTTGTCGGTGATCGTCTTCACCTGCTCGGCGAGCGCCCAGGCGGCGGCCGGCGTGCTGTGCGAATCCACGATCAGCACGTCTTCGTCGTTCACGATGATGGTCGCATTGCAGCCCACCGACATCGCGCCCGAGCCGACCGCGTGGTAGATGCCGTCCTGAATCTTGTTGAACCGGAACGCCTCGCCGGAAAACTCCGCGCCGGGTGGTTTCGGCCGCTGCGCGGCGCCGGTCTGCACGACGATGGCGGTACTGCCCGCGAGCACGAGGAGGACGAACACCGCGACACGGCTGGTCATGGCGATAATCATACGGGGAACAGGGATCAGGGATCAGGGAGCAGGGATCGGGGATCGGGGATCGGTCCGTGATCCGCTACCCGGGGTCCGGGACCTACCAGTGCGTGGTACCCGGCTCGCCTTTGAAGGGGCCGGTGAACTCGGGCGTAATCCAGCCGCCGTAGAAGGCGCCGGGCTGTGGAACCACGAGGTCGGCTCCCACGCGGCACGCGTCCATGCGGCCCGCATAGAACGCCACGTAACCGGCGATGGCCGCGAAGGCGCGGTCCGGATCGGGGTAGCCCCACGCGGCGCGCGCGGCCTGGCGCCGCGGCGTGGAGACCGTCCAGTAGCGGGCGCGGCCCTTCCATTCGCAGAACGACTCACCGTCGCAGGGCACCAGCACGCCAGGCATCACGTCGGCCATCGGCAGGTAGTAGGTCGGCGGGCTGGCGGTCTCCAGCACGCGGACGGCGTTCATGGTGTCGGCGATGACGACTCCGCCGAGTTCCACGATCACCCGCGCGGGGACCGATTCGATGGCCGGGGGACGCGGGAAGTCCCACACCGAGCGCTGTCCTGGAGCCGGAGTGATTGCAAACGATGGCCGCATATCCGGTTCGGACGCGCGCGGGCGTGCCCGAGGTTCAGTCGCGGGGCCGCCACCATCGGCCGGGATCTGCATAGTGAAGCAGCAGCAGATCGGCGCGTCGGATCGCGTGCGTGAGCCGGCCGCGGTCGAGGTGAGCCCCCGACTCGGCGCACGCACGAACGGCCTCCACCTGCAACACCGCCCGCGCCACCGCCACGGCGCGCATCACGTCGGCCGGTCCGCTGCCCAGGCACATCGCCCACGAGGCGTGAGCCCGCGCCGCCAGATAGCGTCCCGCTACGGCCGTCCACCGGCCCCACGCCGGAGCCACTCGTTCGCGCCACACCCTCACGGTATCGTCGATGGGTGCCGGCCAGGCGAGCGCTGGCGGCACGGACGCCACTGCGTCCTCGAAGAGTTGCAGGTCCGGATCGCCGGGCACCCGTCGTTCGTTCGCAAGGGTGGTGACCAGCGCCTGCTCCCAACGCGAGACCGCCTCCCAGTCCATCAGCCTCGGGCCGCTCGCCACTCGAGCATCGTCAACCGGTGGCAGCGCCTCGCGCGCGTCGAGGCCTTCGGGCTCGCGCCCGTCTGACAGCACGGCAGGCCCGGCCACGACAGCCACCGGGGCGGTCGCCGTGAACAGCAGGTCCGCCGCGGTCGGGCAATAGTGCGACAGCGAGACGTGCACACCACGCGGGTCGGTGACGCACACGAACGGGAAATGCTCGCAGGACACCGGCCGCATCGCGTGGACGACGCAGCCTCCGCCAGATGCGTCGGGGCGCGAGGGGCGTCGATGGAACACACAGGCGCCGGATGCCTGGAGCGCAAGAACTCCGGCCACTCCGGATGGGGCCTGGGGATCCGGTTCGAGCCAGCCGTCGGCCCGAACGGCCACCGCGCCGGTCTCGATCGCGTGCTGCACGCGCGCCGCCCGGTCCCGTTCGATGGGGATGGGCCAGCGCGACGAGCAGCAGACGCCGCTGTGACGGCAAGCGTACGAAAGGTGGGTGCTCAGCCAGAAGGTGGTCATGTCCCGGCCCTGCACCCGCCTGTCGCTGATGATCGCCGCGACCTCAGCGTCCGCGCTTGACGCCGGAGTACTCCAGCATCTGCGTCGTCAGGTCCTGCGGATAGGAGATCGTCACGTCGGTGATCGATGCCGTCCGGCGCCGGTCGACCGCCGTCAGCTTCGGCTGCACGAACCCGCTGTACGACGGCAGGTTCAGCTTGTCGACGCGCGCCACGATCTCGTCGCGCAGCTTGGCGTCGAAGTGGATGCCGTAGGTGTCGAACAGCTTCTTCGCGCCGGCGTAGTCGCCCTCCGACTTGATGCGCTGCACCTCGGCCAGGAGCTTGCCGACGCCGTCGCGGAACGCCTTCGGATCGACCATCACGAGATACGATCTTGCCGTCGCGCGTGCGCGATTCGATCGCCTTGGTGTTGGCCATCAGCCACCGCACGATCATCTGGCGGTTGCGCATGTGGTCTTCCTCGATCTGCGTGCCCTCGCGGACGCGCCGCAGCTGCACCAGCGCGTTGCGCGTGTAGGCCTCGTATTCGGCGCGCACGATGTTGTCGTGATCGGCGGCCGGGATGATGCCGAGCTCCACCAGCTTCGGATCGGCGATGAAATACAGGCCGACCAGGTCGGCGCGGCCCTCCTCGAGCGCCGAGAAGTACTCCTTGATCAGCGCCTGCGGATTGGCCTTGCCCTCGGCCTGCTTGCCCGACGCGTGGCCGATCACCTCGTGCATGTCGGTGGTCAGCTCGCCGCTGAACGTCGCGAACTTCTGCGGCGCGATCCGCTTCCTCCGGCGCCCACGAGAACTCGCTGCGCATCGTGCCCGGCGTGGACTTGTCGTAGGCCTCGTTGACGTTGGACAGCGCCACCGACTTGCTGCCGTACTTCTCGCGGATCGCCTGGTCGTTCGGCAGGTTGATGCCGATCGGCGTCACCGGGCCGGAGTCGCCGGTCTCGACGATGACGTCGATGGCGTTGGCGACGATGCCCTGCACGCTGGCCTTGCGATACTTCGCATCCCACGGCATGTGATCCTCGAACCACTGCGCGTTGCTCGGCGAGCGTCTTGATGCGCTGCGTCTTCTCCTGGTTGACGTAGAAGACCAGGCCTTCCCAGCTGCCCTTGATGCCGCGCGGATCGAGATAGACCTCGATGAAGCCGTTGATGGTGTCGACCGGCGACGCCTTGTCCTGCACCCAGGCGATGTCGTACGCCTCGCGATCGGCGACCTCGCCGGTGCGATAGAACTTGATCAGCGCGTCGAGCGCCTTGGCCATCGGTCGGCTCGGCGAACGGCTTCGCCGCCTCGAGGTGCTTGACGATCTCGGTGATCTGCTTCCCGTAGCGGCCGTCGACGCGGTAGACCTCTTCGACCAGCTTGCCGTTCTGCTTCACCAGCCGCGAGTTGAGGCCGTACTTCTCGTTGAAGCCCTTCAGATCCGCCATCGAGACGCCCGAGTAGAGGTTGTTGGCGCTCGCCTGCAGGATGTCCTTGCCGGCGCCGGGAGTCTTGTTGGTGACGATCGGATCGACGTTCGGATCGAAGAACATCGGCTGCAGGCGCGCCAGCTTCTGGTCGATGCGTCTCGCTGGCCGGTCGTGAATGTCGCGCCGCTCTTCGCCGAGGCCTTCGACCGCGGCCTTGAGCGCGTCCGGCGTGCATGTTCAGCACGAACTTGCGCGCGGTCAGGTTGTTGTAGGGGCCGTTGTTCAGCCAGAACAACTTCGCGTAGCGCTGGACCTCGGCCAGCGTCGCGGCGTCGACGCCCTGCGGGTGCGCGACGATCTGCTCGATCACCTCGCGCATCTCGAGCGCGTCCTGGTGCTTCTGATCGATGAAGATGTCGCGTCCGGCGAGCGCCGCCTGGTAGAGATGCCAGATCAGCGTCTTCTGCTTCAGCGGCAGCGACGAAAAGCCGTCCGCATACAGCTGCACGACGGCCGCATCGTCCACGCGCTCGAGCAGATACTTGCGATCGGCAGGGGGCGCGGCAGGCTTGGAAGCTGGAGCCGCGGTGGCCGCGGGCGCCTGGCTCGGAGCAGGCGCCGGGCTGGAACAGGCGGACGCGCCGAGGGCGGCCGCGACGAACAGGGCGGGAAGTCGCATAACTGGTTAGTGTAATAGAGGTCGGTTGAAGCCGGCCGGGCGGTGCGCCCAGCCCAGCGGGTCTTCCGACCTGCTGCGGCAGAATGTTTGCAGGAGTTGACCCGCATGATTGCTCTGCTGCTTGCGTTGTTCCTGACGGCGCTGTCCGACGATGCTCAACCCCCTGCGGGACAACCCGCCGGCAGCCCTTCGATGGCGCAGTTCGTCGCGGCGCTTCAACAGGCAGTCTCGCGCAACGACAAGAGCGCGGTCGCAGGCATGGTGCGGTACCCCCTGGACGTGCGCGCCGGCACATTGCAGATTCCAGTGTCGGACGCCAAGGCGTTCGTCAAGCTGTACGAGTCGATGATCACTCCGGGCATGAAGTCGGTGATCGCGCGGGCGCGCGTGCCGGCCGACGGTCAGAAATCCGTGACCGCCACCACCGGCAGCGGCGGGGCGATGACGTTCGAAGGCGCACTGACGATCGCCCCGGCAGGCGGCGGCTTCAAGATCACGCAACTGACGGTGCCGCTGTCGCCGCAGTCGAACTCACCGGGTGCCGCCGTGGCGCGGCAACTGACATTCAGGGTCGGCACCCCAACGCAAGTGAGCGGCACGCTCAACCCGGGCGGCACCGACCTCTACGAGTTCTACGGTCAGCAGGGCGTGTTCCTGGACGCTCGCCTCTCGGGCATCCCGGGCCGCTCGGTGCTCCTGCGCATCCTCGACAGCAAGACGGGCAAGCCCGTTGATCCGCGCGCGGATGCGGGAACCCGCGTCTGGACCGGGCGGCTCCCCGCAGCATCGCAGTATCGAATCGAAGTGGTCCGGCAGCCCGATAGTGGCAAAGAACAGCTGATCTACACCCTGGCGGTCGGCGTGAAGTAGGTCTGTTGGATTGAGCGAATATGCCTGAAACGCTGTCGTCTTGACTACTGGCAGGCATACGAATTACTCTCGTTCGTATGCGTACGACCCTGGACATCCCATTGGGCCTGGTCGAAGAAGCGCGTGATGCGATCGGCTTCAAGTCAAAGACCGATACCGTCGTCTTCGCCTTGAAAGAGGTGGTGCGGCGCAGCCGGCTGGACGACTTGAAGGCATTGGTTCGACGGATCGATTTCGAGTTCGATCCGACCGAGATCCGGGCCGAGGACCGAAAGCGCCGGTGATTGTCGTCGACACGTCGATCTGGATCGCCGCCCGCCGCGACCCTCGCATCCTGCGCGCGCTCGACTCTCTGATTGATACCGATCTCGTCGCGCTCGCTCTGCCTGTGCGACTCGAATTGTGGTCCGGCGTCGCCGCGCACGAGCGAAAGGCCTTCGCCCGGGCGTTCGGCGCGTTGGTTCAACTGGTGCCCACTGAAGAAACGTGGCAGCCCCTGCCGGCGTGGATCCAGACGGCGGCGGGCGCCGGAGAGCGATTCGGCCTCACCGATCTCCTCATCGCATCCCTGACCACCAACATCGGCGGGCTCGTCTGGTCGCTGGACGACGATTTCGCGCGGATGGAACGGCTGAAGTTCGTATCCCGCTACGATCCGCCTCTCGCCTGAAGCCGTCCGGTTGCCCGGTTCCACACCGCTGGCACGCGCTGCCGGGATGGCCTACACTCCGCGCACATGGCTACTGCGGCGTCCCGCCGACGTGCCTCCAGATTGAAGGAGATTCGCATGCCGCTGCCCCCCCTGCGCGCCGGCGCGTCGCTCCTCTGCGCGAGTCTGGCGATTGCGGCCAGTCTCACGCCATCGACCGCGGCGCAAACACCTTCGCGGGTGGACTTCGCGCGCGACGTGCAGCCGCTGCTGCGCCAGAACTGCGTGGCGTGTCATGGGCCATCGCAGCAGATGGCAGGACTGCGCCTCGATCGGCGTCGCGACGCGATGCGCGGCAGCACGTTTGGCACCGTCATCGGGCCCGGCAACGGGGAGGCCAGCCGCTTGTATCTGCGGATCAGCGGCACCCAGCGCGGCACGCAGATGCCGCCCACGGGCGCGCTGAAGGATGAACAGATTGCCCTGCTCAAGGCGTGGATCGACGAAGGCGCGGAGTGGCCCGATGCGCTGTCGGGCGATGTGGCTCCAGTGCCCGCCGATCCAGGGGCGCTGCAGTTGATGGCGTCGCTTCGCTCCGGCGACGCTGCGGGCTTCCGGCGCGCGCTGTCCGCAGCGCCTGCGGCCGCAACCCGGAATGGCGGCGACGGCGTCACGCCGCTGATGTATGCCGCGCTTTACGGTACGGTGGACGAGCTTCGGGCCTTGCTCGACGCCGGAGCAAACCCGAATGCGAAGAACGACGCCGGAGCCACCGCGCTGCTGTGGGCGGTGGACGACGCCGCGAAGACGCGCCTGCTGATCGCACGCGGAGCCGATGTCAACGTGCGTTCGCTTGATGGACGCACGCCGTTGATGGTGGCCGCCGCTCAGGCGGGCTCGAGCGAGGTGCTGACGCTGCTGCTCGACAAGGGGGCCGATCCCAATATCGACCTCGAAGACCTCACCGCGCTCGGCGAAGCTGCCTACGCGGGCGATGTCGCGGCGATGCAGCTGCTGATGGCACGAGGCGCCGATCCGAAGAAGGGCGCGATCGTCTCGATCATTCAGGCCGCGGCGGCGGACTGCGTGCGCTGCATCGAGCTGCTGATTCCATCGCTCGACAAGGTCGCGCTCGGGCGCGCAGCCCTGGCCGTTCTTCCGCCCAACGACGATGGCCGCGACCTGGCGATGCTGCTGGATGCGGGCGCCGACGTCAACGCGGTGGACCGGCAGGGTCGCTCCATCCTGATGCGCACCGCGGCCTCGGACACAGTGCCGCCGGCGCTGGTGCAACGACTGCTTTCGTCTGGCGCTGATGTTCACGCGAAGGGCCGCAATGGCGAGACGGCCCTGAGCTTCGCGAGCCCGCGCGGTAGCACACCCACCCGAACCCTGCTGACGGACGCGGCCGGTGGCGCCGCGCCAGCGGCATCGCCCGCAGCAACGCCCCCGACGGCAGCGCCTTCGGCCGCCGCCACTCCTCGCGATGCCGTGATCCGCGCGCTGCCCATCCTGCAGCAAACGGGCGTGACGTTCAGGCGCAAGGCGGGCTGCGTGTCGTGCCACAACAACACACTCACCGCGCGCGTCACCACGGAGGCGTCGCGCGCCGGCATCCGGATCGACGATGCGGTGGCCCGTAGCGAGGTTCGGGGGATCGCGCAGTTCCTCGAGACCTGGCGCGAGCGCGCGCTGCAGGGACTGGGCATTCCCGGCGACGCCGACACCGTGAGCTACATCCTGCTCGGGCTCGCGGACGAGCAGCATCCTGCCGATCCGGCCACCGACGCGATGGCCCGCTTCCTCAAGCGTCGGCAACTTGCCGATGGCAGCTGGCGTCCCGTCGCGCACCGGCCGCCGATCGAGTCCACCAGCATCACGGTCACGGCATTGTCGCTGCGCGGGCTGCAGCTGTATGCGCCGGCGCCAATGCGCACCGCATACCAGGACGCCGCCAAAGCCGGCGGTCGCTGGCTGGCCGCGCAGACTCCGAAGAACACTGAAGAGCGGGCCTCGCAATTGCTGGGAATGAAGTGGGCTGGACAGGATGCCGAACGCGTCGGCCGCGCGACCCGGAACCTGATTGCGGACCAGCGTTCGGATGGCGGCTGGTCGCAGCTGCTCACGCTCGAGAGCGACGCCTACGCCACCGGCCAGGCGCTGGTGGCGCTGCACGACGCAGGCGGCGTGCCGACGACCGACCCGGCGTATCAGCGCGGGGTCGCGTTCCTGCTGCGCACGCAGCACGCCGACGGCACGTGGCACGTGGCCTCGCGGGCGCTGGCGATTCAGCCGCTGTTCGACATCGGATTTCCCCACGGCGGCGACTCGTGGGTCTCGGCCGCCGGCACCAACTGGGCCACGACGGCCCTGGCCCTGGCGGCCCAAGGACAAGGACGATGATCACCAGACGCGATTTCGTGAAGGCGACGACCGCTTCGCTGGCGGCGGCGACGGCCCTGCCGGCGAAGGCCACTGCCGAACCCGCGCGCTCGGCCGACCTGCTCATTCAGCGCACGGTGCGCCCGGTGGTCATCTCCGACTACTCCGGAATCGAGTTCACGAACGGCGGGCCGGAGAACGCCGTGCAGCGAGCCTTTCGGCTGATCACCGAGGGCAAGGACGTGCTCGACGCGTTGATTGCCGGCGTGAACATCCCCGAGCTCGATCCGCTCGAGACCGGCATCGGCTACGGCGCCTTGCCCAACGCCGATGGCGTGATCGAACTGGACGCGTCGTGCATGCACGGCCCGACGAAGCGAGCCGGCGCGGTGGCGTGCATCGAGGGCGTGCGGACGCCGTCGCTGGTGGCAAAGGCGGTGATGGACAACACCGACCATCACCTGCTGGTGGGTGCAGGCGCGCAGGCCTTCGCGCGGGCGATGGGGTTCAAGGTCGAAGACGACCTCAACACCGAGACGTCCCGGCGGCTGTGGCTGGAGTGGAAGCGACGCGTCGATCCCGAGCACTGGCTGGACCCGAAGGGCGAGGGCCGCAAGCCAAAGGACCGCCATGAGAAGGATCCCGGTCATGCCGCTGCCTTACTCCGTTCCCCCGAGATGGGCCCTCACCTGGTGCGCGATGGCGCGTGGGAATCGCGCGCGCTGGCGGCCGGGCGCTCGATGGTCCGCGACGGGTTGATCGCCGAGGGTTCGTTCTGGGGCACCATCAACTGCGACGGCCTCGGGCCGAACGGCGACCTCTGCGGCGTCACCACCACGAGCGGACTCGCCTGGAAGATTCCCGGTCGCACCGGCGACTCGCCAATCCTCGGCGCCGGCCTCTACGTGGACAACGAGATCGGCGCCGCCGGCTCCACCGGCCGCGGCGAGGCGAATCTCTACAACCTGTCGTCGTTCCTGATCGTGGAGTCGATGCGGCGCGGCTTGTCGCCAAAGGACGCCGGCATGGAGGCACTCAAGCGCATCAAGGCCAACACCGTCGAGAAGCGCCTGCTCAATTCGAAGGGCAACCCCAACTTCAACATCCGCTTTTTCGTGCTCAACAAGCGCGGTGAGTACGCGGGGCTGGCGATGTATCACGCCGGCGAGACGAAGTTCGCGGTGTGCACGGAGAACGGCGCGCAGGCGCTGGAACTCGAGCCGCTGCTGCCGGGAGAGCCGGGAGACTAGCGCGGCTAGAGCGTCAGCGGGCTGGACATCGCGCTACCGACCAGCACGCGACAGCGACGATGCTCGTGCCTGCAGAGGATGCCGCGATGCGCACGCCACACTCGAAATCTGGCCCCGCATCGTCAACCTGCGGAATAATCACGGATCGCCGCCCCCGCCGCACCGTTCGCTCCGCACCAGCGTCCTCATCCCGGCGTGGCGTGTCCGCAGGTAGATGGTAGGCTCTCGCCGATGTCGAGCGCGGCCGCACAGGCGCAGAACGTCAAGGGCGGCGAGGACGAAACCGGCTAGACCGGCGTGACGGGATCGACGATTCGCGCCTTTCGAGCGGAACAGGTTGAAGAACGCGCTGACCACGTGGCGACGCTGCAGATCGTCGAACAGCGAATACGCCACCGGCGTCACGATCAGCGTCACCAGCAGCACCATCGTCTGGCCGCCGATCACGACCCAGCCGATCGCGTGATTGGTCGCCGAGCCGACGCCGCTCGAGACGACCAGCGGCACCATGCCGGCGACGAACGCCAGCGTCGTCATCAGGATCGGCCGCAGGCGATCGCGGCTGGCCTGCACCACCGCGTCGTGCGTGTTCATGCCGCGCTCGCGCAGCTGGTTGGCGTGATCGATCTGCAGGATCGAGTTCTTCTTGACGACGCCGAACAGCACCAGCAGGCCGAGGCCGGAAAAGATGTTCAGCGACTGCTGGAAGATGATCAGCGACAGCAGCGCGAACGGCAGCGTCAGCGGCAGCGACAGCAGGATCGTCACCGGGTGCAGCCACGACTCGAACTGCGCCGCCAGGATCAGATACATGAAGATGAACGACAGCGCGATCGCGCGTGAGGAACGCGGTGGCGGTGCGATTCAGCTCGCGCGAGCGGCCGGCGAAGTCGGCGCGATACTCGGGCCCGAAATTCAGCTCGGCCGCCGCGGCGGCGATCGCCTCCTGCGCCGCTGCCCTGCGACGTGCCCGGCAGCATGTTGGCGTTCAGCGTCACCTGGCGCTGGCGGCCCATGCGGCTGATCGTCGCCGGCGAATCGCTCGCGCGCGAACGTGGCGATGTTGTCGAGCGTCACGATGCCGAGACGCGACGACGGCACCGGCAGCGCGGCGATCGCGTCCTGCGAGCCGCGGTTGCCCTCTTCGGCGCGCAGATGCACTTCGTACTGCTCGCCGACTTCGTTGAACGTCGTCACCTGATCGCCGGCGACGAGCAGGCGCAGCGCCTCGGCGGCATCGGCGACCTGCACGCCGAGGTCGGCCGCCTTCGGCCGATCGAGCAGCACCGACATCTCCGGCTTGCCGGCATTCAGCGTCGTGTCGACGTCGACCAGGCCGGGAATCGTCGCGCGCCTTGGCGCGCAGCGCGTCGCTGTATTTCTCGAGCTGATCGAGATCGGGCCCCTGCACCATGAACTGGATGCCGCCGCCGCCGCCGCCCGGGCCGCCGCCGAGCGCGCACGGCGGTGCGCATGCCGTCCTTCACGTAGTCGGGCAGGATGCGATCGCGGACTTCGGTCATCACCGCGAACTGATCGCGCTTGCGCTCCTCGATCGGGTGCAGGCGCACCAGGATCGTCGCGGTGTTCAGCGTGCCGGCCGCATCGCCGGCGACCGTCGTCAGCGTGAAGTCGACTTCGGGAATCTGCCGCACCGCCGCGCCAAGGCGGTTGGCGATCACTTCCATCGCCGCGAGGCTGGTGCCTTCGGGCGCGCGCAGCGAAATGTCGAACTGCGACTGATCGTCTTCGGGCGTGAAGTTCACCGCCGTCACCCTGAACAGCGGCACGCTCGACAGCAGCACCAGCACGGCGCCGATCGACACGAGGCCGCGATGCGCCATCGCCCACTCGAGCATGCGCGTGTAGCCGCGATCGAGCGGCTCGAACAACCGGTTGTGCTTCGAATCGCGCGTGCGCGCCCTTCGGCGGCGGCTTCAGCCAGTACGCCGACATCATCGGCGTCAGCGTGAAGCTGACGAACAGCGACACCAGCACCGCGAACGCCATCGTCAGGCCGAAGCTCGCCATGAAGCGGCCGACCATGCCGCTCATGAAGCCGACCGGCGCGAAGATCGCGACCAGCGAGAACGTCGTCGCCATCACCGCCAGGCCGATTTCCTGCGTCGCCTCGACCGCCGCCTGCATCGGCGGCATGCCCTTCTCTTCGATGAAGCGATAGATGTTCTCGAGCACGACGATCGCATCGTCGATGACGATGCCGACCGAGAGCGTCAGCGCCAGCATCGTCAGCATGTTGAGCGTGAAGCCCATGTACCAGATGAGCGCGAAGGTGGCGACGATCGAGGTCGGGATCGCGATCGCGGCGATCATCGTCGAGCGGAAGTTGCCGAGGAACAGGAAGACGACGATGGCGGCGAGAATCGAGCCGACGATCAGGTGCTCCTGCACGCTGGCGATCGACGCTTCGATGAACTGCGCCTCGTCGCGGACGATGCGCAGCTGATAGCCGGGCGGGAGGATCGGCTTCGAGATCGGTGAGGCGCTGCTTGACGTTGTTGGCGACTTCGACGGTGTTGGTGCCCGACTGCTTGCGGATCTGCAGCAGCACGGTGGCGTCGCCGTTGACGCTGGCCTGCGTGCGCGGCTCGGCCATGCCGTCTTCGACGCGCGCGACGTCGCGCAGCCGCACCGGATGGCCGTCGACCTCGCGCAGCACGACGTCGCCGAAGCCGTCGATCGTCTCGATGCGGCCGCGCGTGCGCAGCGTCACCGACTGCGCGCCCTGATCCATGCGGCCGCCGGGGATGTCGGCGTTCTGCGACTGCAGCGCGCGCGCCACGTCGTTGACCGACAGCCGCTGCGCGCGCAGCAGCGCCGGATCGAGCCACAGGTTGATCTGCCGTTTGCGGCCGCCGATCACGACGACCTGGCCGACGCCGTCGGAGCTTTCGAGCCGGCGCCGCAGCACGCGATCGGCGAACTCGGTGATGTCGCGGACCGGCTTGTCCGCGGTCACGGCGACGGTGATCACCGGCGCCGCGGTGAAGTCGAGCTTCTCGACGGTCGGCTGCAGCACCGTGCGCGGCAGCTGCGGCATGACGCGGTTGACGCGATCGCGCACTTCCTGCGCCGCGACGTCGGCGTTCTTCTCGAGCTTGAACGACACGACGACCTGCGAAATGCCTTCGGACGAGGTCGAGGTCAGCGTGTCGATGCGCGCTGATGGTGTTGACGGCCTCTTCGATCTTGTCGGTGACCTCGGTCTCGATCTGCTCCGGCGCGGCGCCGGGCAGCCGCGTCGTCACCGAGATGGTCGGGATGTCGACGTTCGGGAAAGCGATCGACGCCGAGCTGGCCGAAGGCGAAGAGGCCGACGACGGTCAGCGAGAGGACGAGCACCCAGGCGAAGACCGGGCGCCTGACGCAGAGAGCCGCAAGCCACTGCATGGCGTTACCTCACCGCGACGCGAACGCCGTCGACCAGCTGATCGACGCCGCTCGTCGCGACGCGCTCGCCGGCCTTCAGGCCGCTGGCGATCTCGACCTGATCGCCGACCGCCTGGCCGGTCATGACGATGCGCTCTTCGGCGCGATCGCCGTCGATCACGAAGACGCGCGCGGTGCCGGCGACGGTGCGGACCGCGGTCGGCGGCACGAGGATGCCGGGCCGCTTGCTCGCCTCCTCGATGCTGCGCGGTCGCGAAGAATCCCGGCTTCAGGCGGCCGTTGCGCGTTCGGCACGATCGCCTCGAGCGTCAGGGCGCGCGTCGACGCCGTCACCGACGGCGAGACGTAGCGCACCTGTCCGGTGAACGTTTCGCTCGGGATAGGCGTCGACCTCGAAGGTCACCGCGCGGCCCGTCGCCACCGCCGACGACGTACTGTTCGGGCACGGTCAGCTCGACGCGCAGCGGATCGATCCGCACACCGATGCGACCTTGGTGCCGCGCGTGACGTAGTCGCCGACCGAGACGAAGCGCTCGCCGACCGCGCCGGCGAACGGCGCGCGGACGACGGTGTCGGCCAGCGCCTTCTGCGCCACGGTGACGCGCGCGCGGGCGCCGATCAGCGCCTGATACTGCTGCGCGGCGCCGTTCCTCGCGACGTCGTACTGGCGCTGCGGCCGCTTCCATCTGCGCGCTGCGCTGATCGAAATCCGACTGCGACAGCAGCTTGTCCTCGTAGAGCGTCTTGGCGCGCTCGAAGTCGTTCTGCGCGAGTTGATAGGCGGCCTTGGCGTTGGCCACTTCGGGCACGCGTTCGACGTCGAACGCCGCGCCGCCGGCGAGGCCGAGCCGCGCCTCGATCTGCGCGGCGTTGGCCTGCGCTTCGCGCGCCTGCGCCTCGACTTCGGTCGGCGGCAATCTGAATCAGCGAGTCGTTGGCGCCGACGCAGGCTGCCGCGCTCGACCGGCGTGGCGACGACGCGGCCGGCGATCTCGGCGGCGACCTCGGCGTCTTCCTGCGGCGTGAGCGTGCCGCTGACGCGGATGAATCGCGCGATCGGCTGCTCGGCGGCGGTCGATCGCCGGTCACGGTGACGGCGGCGGCTTCGGCGGATCGCACTGGCGTCGGTCGCGTTGGCGCCGCAGCGCCGCGTCGCCAGCGACGGCGAGCAGGACAGAGAATGAATGAGACGGGACACGAGCGAACTCCTTGGATCTGGTCATGACGGCGCGGCGCGTCGGGACGCGGTCCGGCGGCGTGAAGGGCGTGCGGCGCGGCGGGCATCCGGCGCGGCGGCGCCACGCAGGAACTGATCGACGTGCTGCCGCGCGAACGCGCGCGGATTGCGTGATCATCGGCAGGTCGGCGTTGATGGCGTGCAGCTGCCGCCACATGACCAGCGGGCTGACGAACGCCATCGCCGAGCACGTGCGCGTCGGCGCGGCGCAGCCAGCCGTCGCGGATCAGGCGGCGCATGATGTCGTGCAGCCGCTCGCGGCCGTGGCCCATGCGCTCGTAGCAGGTTGATGCGGCCGACCTTGGCGAGGCGGATGCCGTCCGACATCAGGATCCGGAACAGCTTCTGCTCGCGCGGCTCGACGAAGCCGTCGAGCGTCGCGATAGGCGAGCTGCAGCAGCATGGCGCGGCCGTCGGCGATCGGCTCGTCGGCGAGCGGCGCCAGGCGCTCGACCTTCGAGTCCTGGTGGGCGGCGAGCAGCGCGTCGAACAGCGCGTCCTTGCCGGGAAAGTAGTTGTAGAGGGCGCTCTCGCGGACGCCGACCGCGGTCGGCGACGTCGCGGAGGCTGGTGCCGAAAAAGCCCTTTTCGGCGAAGAGGTCGAGCGCGGCGTCCAGGATGGCCTGGCGGGTGCGCTGGCCGTCGGCGTTCTTGGGGCGTGCCATAGAAATTAATGGTCGTTCATTTAATTCTCACTTGTCAAACCTCGGCCGGGCGCCCGACCACGGCCAGGACGCGATCGGGGGCCGATTAAGATGGCTCATGGCCGATTTCAGAATCCGCGCCGAATCGCTGGATGTCGAGCAGATCATGCAGCAGATTCGCAGCCGGATCGCCGAGAAGCGCGGGGTCGACTACACCGAGGCCCAGATCCGCGAGATCGCCACCGTCCGCCTCGAAAAGTTCCTCGATCCCAGGAGCGTTCGCTCCGATCTGCTGGACCACTTCCGCCGCAGCCGCCCGTCGATCGACGAGGACTGCGCGGCGTTCGAGGCCGCCTGCTCCTTCAACGACCAGACGCTGTTCTGGTCTCACCGGGCCCCGATGCGGTTCATCAGGCGGCTCCTGATGCCCATCTTCAAGCTGTTCTTCAACCCCAACGTCCTGAACCACGTGCTGCACACCCAGTCGAACCTGAACGTGACAGTGCTCACGCGCATGGGAAAGTGGAACGCCCTCCAGTACGAGGTGATGCACAACCTCGTGCTCGAGACCACGAGACTGAGCATCGAGGTGAAGAACCTGAAGGTGCTGGTCCAGTCGCTGTCGGGCCGCGTCGACCTGGACCAGCGTCGGGCTCGCGCCCTGGAATCCGTCGTGCAGTATCGGCCCGATGCCATCACCGACGCCGCGGCGGACGAAGAGTCCGCGGACGACGACCTCGTGGAGGCGCCTTCCAACCCGCCGTCCGAGCGCGCCACGAACTCTCGCCGCCGCCGAAGACGCGGCCGATAGAGCAGGCGCGACGCGCCGCCGCTCACGTCTCGCTGGAGTAGCGCCGGCTACTTCGCGATGCGGACCGCGTTGATGCCGTTGGTCAGCGAGTAGGACGCGCCGACGGCGCCGACCATGCACGTCTGGCGTGTGAGCCCGGCGAGCTCGCGAATGCGATAGACGGCCTCGACGCCGGTGCAGTGCGCGCCCACAGCTGCTGGACGCCGAACGACTTCAGCTGCCCCGCCGTCCACGCCAGCGTGCTTGTCGTCGGCGGCGAACAGGTGCAGCCCGCCGATAATCGCCTTCACCGGCGACGGGTCGATGGTCTTGCGGGTGTGCTCGAGCGTGTTGATCACGCCGGCGTGACCGCAGCCGAACAGGTAGACGAGGCCCTGCTCGGTCTGGAAGACCAGCGTCATGTCCTCGGGAACCGTGTCCTCGACGTCGCCGGCGTCGCTGCGCACCTTGCCGAGCGTGCTCCAGTTGCGTTCCGGGTGCACGCGCGGCACCGGGCCGGTGAGCCACACGCCCGGCAGGATCTCGGTCGGCTTGGTGACCGGGATGAACGTGCCGCCCGTGGCCTCGAACTCGCGCTTGATGCGCGCCCATGCGGTCGTCCACCTGGCCGCTGCCCGACACCCGCGGCCAGAAGATGCCGTTCCCCGCGTAGACCGTGCTCAACGCCTTCGGCGACGCCGCCGCGAACTGGCTTGCGGAGCGTCAGCAGGCCGGTCGTGTGGTCGGCGTGATTGTGGCTGAGGATGACGTGCTCGACGTTCGAGAGATCGAGCTTCATCACCTTGAGGTTGCGCTGCACGGTGTCTTCGTTGGCGCCGGTGTCGAAGAGGATGCGGCGGCCGTCGACCTCGACCAGCGCGGCAAAACCCCACTCGCCGAATCCTTCGTCGGCCAACATGGTCGAGAGAATCCGGATCTCGAGGCTCTTCACCTTGTGCGCCTGGGATGCCTGCGCCGATGCCGCGGAGCTCGCGGTGATTGACCAGGCCAAGAGCAGTGACCACGCGGCCCAGCAGGGTACGAACCACAGACGCACGTCGGAGACGCAGGGGACCCATGAACAGCTCCTGGAATGAGGCGGTGACGCCGATGGCGACCGGACGCCAGCATACGCCTACACTCCCTGCGATGACGACACGACGCCTCGCCGGGTGCATCGCCCTGTTCGTGGCCGCGGCCACAGTGGCCAGCACGCACTCAGGAGGCCGGCCCATCGTCGGCTATCGCTTCCAGTACGCGGGCCACGGGAGCGCGACGGCCTCAATCGAGATCGCCCTGGCAGCGCCTCTAGCCGAGGCTCGGGCACTGGTCATGCCGCGCGCCATTCCGATGGGCTACGGCGAGCAGCGCTACGACAGCTTCGTCAATGACGTTCGTGCCACGACTGCCGACGGCAGGACGCTGACGCCGGCGCGTGAGGAAGGGCCGCGCTGGGCACTTCCAGCTGGAACCGCCGCGCGTCAACTACCCGTGGACCTGCGCCAGATGGAACGCGACATCACGCGCCGCGTCGGACCAGTCGCGCGTGCGCGACGGGTACCTCGGCGTGCTCGGCTACTCGGTCTTCGCCTTCGTGGACGGCTCGAGAGTCGTTCGCCGCGACGCTGCGCGTCGCCGGGCCCGGACGGCTGGCCGGTGTTCTCGACGCTGGCTCCGGCGTGGCCGGTCACCGCCGTCGCCGTCGAGGCGAGCGCTCCCGACTTCTACGCGCTGGCCGACGGCCAGATCGTGATGGGACCGCGCATGGTGGTGCGGCGGCTCACCGAGACGCCGGTGCCGCTCTATCTCGCGACCTACTCCGAAGGGTCGTCGATCTCGATCGCGTGGGCCGCCTGGCCGCCACTGCGTTTCAGCGGATGGCCGACTACTTCGGCACGTGCCGTTCACGCACTACACGATGCACCAGGAGCTGCTCACGCCGCTCATCGCCGCAGCACGAGTACGGCATGAGCATGGAGCACCTCGGCGTCCAGCACGTTCTACCTTGCGCGATACCGCCGGCCTCACCGCGGCTTCTTCCGCGGACGATGACGCGCGGGTGCTCTACAACTTCGCGCACCACATCGCGCACGCCTGGGTGCCGAAGCGCGCCTACGGCCACGGCTACTTCCCGTTCCAGTGGGAGCTGGCGCCGGTGCTCGACTCGATCTGGTTCGCCGAAGGGCTTCGGACAGTACGCCGCGATCATGGCGGTGGCCGCCGGCACGCCGGACCCGGCGGCGTTCCGGACGCGCATGCTGGACGCGCCGCTTCCGCGCGAACGTCGACGAGCGCGCCTGCCGTTCCTGAAGCAATTGCCGCTCGTCGACCTGAGCCGCGTGGCCTCGACGCGCTACTCCGAGGACTTCCGCACCGGGCGCCTGGTGTTCTCGCGCGGCGGCCTGATGGCGGCGGCCATCGACGATCGCATCCAGGCCGAGTCGAAGGGCGCGAAGAGCCTGCGCGACGCGCTGCGGCATCTCGTCGACCTGGACGGCGCGCGAGCGCCGCGCGTTCTCGAACGAGGAACTTCGCCCGGCTCATCCGCGACGCTACCGGCGTGGACGTCAGCGCCGTCGATCGAGGAGTGGCTGCGGCCGCTGCGCTAGGTGCCGTCACGCAGCAAGTCGCGGTGGCTGATGGCTACTCTGGTGTGGCTGTTGGTGATGACGGCCACTCATTCTCAAAGTCGAGGCGCGCTTCCTGCCGCGAACCGCGGATGGCTCATCCTCTCGCCATCGCGCGACGCCGTCGCCAGCCAGGGCATGCGGCACGCTTCGCGTCGTCAACATCGAGACCGGCTTCGCCTTCGCGCACGATGACTGCGCCGGCCGCGCGTGGTCTGGCCGTGTGGCGTCGGACGAGGCGCGCGCCGCCATGCGGGCGTTGCTGTCGGGCGACCTGGGTACAGGCCGCGCCGAGGCCGGCGATGCGGCCTACGTCTGGCGCTGGGTATTGTCGGATGACGAGAACCTGATCGGCGACCTGAGGAGCATTTCCGGCTCTGGCACGAGCGCCGGTCCGGTCCGTCGCCTGCTGCAGGAGTTGGACACCCTGCGTCCGGACACGTGCGCGCCGCCGCTACCGCCACCGGCGCAAGCGCTGGTGGCCACGTTGCCCAGAATGATCAATGCGGTGAGCGCCGACGATTCGCAGGAGCTGACGGTGCGCTACCGGCGCGCGCGAGAGCAGTGGGCCCGGCTCCGCGCCTGCGAGCCGTAGCGCGGCACATCAACGATGCGCCGCGCCAGGGTGGTCGCTACTTCTTGAGGGCGGGATTGACGTAACCCGCCGGGAGCACGCGGTCCGGATCGGGCCGCACACTCAGGTAATCCACGTGGTCCGGGATGTCGCCCCAGCCGTGCGGCGTGCCCGCCGGGATGATGATGATGTCGCCGGTCTTCACGACCTTCTTCACCACGTCCGCGCCCTCGATGCGGCCGCTGCACGACGGACCGTTCAGCACCTGCGTCACCGCGCTGTCGGGTGCCGACTTCCGCCCGTTGACGATGCGCCCGCCGGTGACCAGCGTGCCGGTGCCCGAGACGATGACGTAGGTCTCGGTCTGGTGATCGTGGAGGATGCCGCTGGCCGTGCCGGGCGCCGCAGCCGCGGTGCTGGCTTCGCCGCATGCCGCTGCCGGTGCGGCCGCCGCCGCTGGGGCCGCCGGAGTGGCCGCGGCCGGTGCATTCGAGGAGCCGCGATGGATGATGCCCACCGCGAGGTTCAGTTTGCCGATGTCAACGCTCACCAGCTGACGATCGACGCCGGGACCGGCGTTGACCGCCTTCACCTGCTCGTCGGTGATGTAGGTCGCCGGCTTCGGCGCCTGCGCCAATGCCAGGCCGGGCACCAGCAGTGTCAGCGCGGCCGCGACTGGTGCGATACGCGTCGCCTTCATCGCGCCCTCGACGTCTCGGTAGCGGCGGCGGCCGTGGCCTTCTCCAGGCCCTTCACCGACGGCGTTCGCTTCGGCGTTCGCAGCAGCGACTGTTCGAAGGCCTGCGCCGCGTCCTTGGCCTTTCCGGCGTCCATCAGCATTTCGCCGTACAGCTCGAACGCCGGCTTGATCGGTTCGGGCGGTCCAGACGGCGCCGCCATCGTCTTCTCGGCGTCGGCGGCGTCCCTGGCAAAAGTCAGCGCCTCGTCCTTCTGCCCCTTGGCCCAGCGGACGATCGCGCCCAGCTCCTTCTCGCGAATCAGGTGCGGCTTCGCCGCGTAGGACGTCGGCCCGCCCTGCGCCTTCGCGGTGAGCTCCTTCAGCGCCGTCTCGGCGGCCTCGGCCGTCGCGATGTCGCCCATCTTCGCGGCGCTGACGCCGACGATGTAGGTCCAGGTGGCCGAGCCGCTACCGCCGCCCATGCCGGGCATCCCGGGCATGTTGGCGTGATCGCCGACGGCGGGGCCCGCCATCGCGAGCGACAGCTTCTCCCACTGGCCGGTGTCCGAAATGAAGCGGGCGCGCATGCCCAGATAGCCGTCGCGAATGCCGGCGTTCGTGGGATTGCGATCCGCGGCCGCCTTCGCCTGCTCGATGTTCTTCTTCGCCTCGTCCAGCTTGCCAATCATCGTGTTGGCGTAGGCCAGCCACGACAGCGTGTGGAAGTCCTCACGACCCTCGGCGAGCTTCATGCGGCTGTTGAGATCCACGGCCGCCTTGTAGGCCGCGATGTTCGAATCGACGGCGTCCTGCCACATGCCCAGCTGCACGAAAATGTGCGACGGCATGTGCAGCGCGTGCGCGGCCGAGGGCGCGATCTTGGCGTAGGCGCGCGCGGCACTCAGGCCAAGCGGCGCGTGATCCGGATCGTCGAAGGCGTGGATGATGAAGTGCGCGGCGCCGGGATGCTTCGGGTTCTTCGCGTAGATGGATTCGGCGATCGAGGCGGCCAGCGCCTGACGGCGGAAGCCGGTGTCACCAGGCCGCACCGTGCCGAGCAGCGACAGCGCGTAGAACGTCGCGACCTCGTTGTCGTCGGGCCACTGGCTGAACATGCGGGCCATCGCCTGCGAGTAGGCGTTGTCGCGGGCCAGCTTGTCGCCCGGCGAGAAGTACAGCGTCTGCTGCGCCTCCATGAACGCTTTTTCCTTGGGCAGCTTCGCCTTGGCCAGCCGGCCGGCGGGCGTGGGGTCGAGCTGGTCGAGCACCGCCTTGGCCTTCTCGACGTCCTGCTGCGACCACAGCGGATGGTTGTGGCTCATCGCCTCGCCCCAGTAGGCCATCGCAAAGGCCGGATCGGCCTTGCGTGCCGCCTGGAACGCGACCGCGGCTTCGTCGAACTGGAAGTTGTGCAGCGCCTTCACGCCGGTCAGGAACGCGTCCTGCGCCCCTGCGGCTCCCGAGGTCGGGAAGGTGATGGAACCGAACTCCTGCGACGAGGATGACGACGACAGGGTGAGAACGAGCGCAAGGCTCGTGACCACGCCAAGCGAACGACGCATCAGGGACATGGACTGCTCCTCTGCTTCCGCAATAGACGGGGCACTGACCGGCGGACGTGCCTCGGGAGAGGATACAGGGATTCGGGGCGCCAGGGGCTGGGCTTGGGCTCAGGCTCTAGGGGTCGGGTCGGGAGTCGGGAGTCGGGAGTCGGGAGTCGGGGGGAGGCTCCAGGCTCTGGGCGCTACGGGACGGGGGGCGGGGGCGGGGGCTAGGTTCTAGGGTTCTAGGGTCTAGGTTCTAGGGTTCAGGGTTCCAGGGTTCTGGGGTTCTGGTCTCCAGGACGAGGCTCTGGGTTCGAGCTGCGGCGCTGGAGGTGAAGTCCAGCGCCGGCCTGAAAGCCGAGAGCCTGACGCTAGGCTTGCTAAAGCCTAGAGCCTGAAGCCTACAGCCACCTCAAGCGTGGCGCTTGCGAGTCTGGTCGTTCGCCGGCGAACCGGTCTCGCGCCACCAGCGGTCGGCGGCTTGCAGCCGGTAGGGCGCGAGCGACAGCGGCAGTTGCTGGCGCAGATACGGGTCGTCGGTCACCGTCTCGCGCGAGCGGAGACTGCGCAGGACTTCGATTTCGCGGGCGCGCGCGGCGCGGCGCATCAGCAGTTTCGTTGCGGCCTTCATGTGCCGATCCTCCAGTCCATCGAGCTTCACGACGAAGGGACTGACACAACGTGTCGGTTCCCTGTCAATCCGTGACACCAAATCGCCCCTGTTCCTCGTTCGACTTCGGCCGAAGACCGCGTGATTTTCAACCACGATGCGATCAGCAGGCGCGATGTCTCGATTGGACTGCAACCGCGATGCCAGCCTCTGAATACCGCCGGAGGCTACACTGGCGCATGCGCGATCGCGTGATTGTGGTGACCGGGGCCAGCAGCGGCATCGGGGCGGCGGCAGCGGAGACACTGGCGGCGGAGGGCGCGACGGTGGTGCTGGTGGCGCGGCGCGCAGAGGCGCTGGCCGACATCGCGGCGCGCTGCGGCGGCCACGCGCACGTGGTCGTCGCGGATGTGACCGTGCGTGACGCGGTGCGGCAGGTGGTGGCCGACTCCATCGCGCGCGCCGGGCGCATCGATGTGTGGATCAACAACGCCGGGCGCGGCATCAACCGGCTGCCCTCGGAGCTGACGGACGAGGACGTGGACGACATGATGCGCGTCAACGTGAAGTCCGTCCTCTACGGGATGCAGGAAGTGCTGCCGCACTTCAAGGCACGGGGCGACGGGCACATCATCAACGTGTCGTCGATGCTGGCGCGGCTGCCGCTGGCGCCGGCGCGGTCCGCCTATACCGGCGCGAAGTTCTTCGTGAACGCGCTCACCGCCATGATGCGCGACGAAGTGCAGGCCACCCACCCCGGCATCCAGTTCTCCCTCGTCTCACCGGGCATCGTCTGGACGGAGTTCGGGAAGAACGCCGTGCACGGTGGGCCGGATTCGCGCGCCTACCAGAACGGGCAGGAAGTGTCGGAGGTCGCGGCGGTAATTGCTGAGGTGGTGCGGTCGCGGAAACCGGACGTCTACACCCGCGCGGGCTCGGCCGAGGCGGTGGCGGCGTACTACGCGGCGGTTGGACAGGACCCGGCTTAGACAAGGCAGAAGGAAAAAGGCAGAAGGCAAAAAGGCTCAGAGCTTCTTGCCAGCCGACGCGCGCTTGATGATCGTCACCATGATGGCGACAAGTTCGCCGGCCTCCTTTTCCAGGCCTGCGGTGCGCTCGTGGCCTCGAAGCTTGGCGGCCGACACCAGCCGCAGCCAGTACCGGGTTTCGCGAAGTTCCCTCAGCGCGCCCCGATTGAGCGCGACGAAGTGCGCGCGGCTCGACGCCGCATCAGCCTCTTCGAGATGCGCGCCGACGGACGTGCCGGAAGCGATGAGCTGACACCAGACGCGCCAGGAAGGCGGGTCCAGCGGTCTGGTTGGCGGGAATGCGGACAGGATCTCGCACGCGAAGAGAAACGCTCGCTCTCGAATATCGAAGGGCTTTGGCATGCGCTGCTATTGAGCAGAACGGATGCCGTCACCGCGGGCCCGAGATCTCGGCCTTCCCCGCGCGTCGGGTGTTCTGCCAGCGCAGTCGCTGCGATATGCGACCGTTGCCGGGCACACAGTTTCCGCGCTGTGCTGCTGTCGCAGCACCAGCGGTGCCTTGTGCCTTCTGCCTTCTGCCTTTCTGCCTTTTGCCTTTTGCCTTTTGCCTTTTGCCTTTACCTCTGACTCGATCCCAGTGGCCGCCCTTCGAACAGCACCACTTCCTTGCCGTCGATCTTCATCGCCGGCGGCGCCGTCGAGCGGTCCGTCACCGCCTTGACCAGGGCCGCGCCCTCGCCGGTTGACGGATCGAGCATGTAGACGTCGTTGTTCGCGTCGCGCGTCACTGGCACGAACGACACGCGCGCGATGCGCTTGTTCTGGATCACCGTGCGTACCACCAGGCCGTCGGTGGACTTCTCATAGCCCGGCTGATCGAAGTTCGAGTGGCCGATGGCGTAGAGAATCGGCTTGCCGTTGTAGATCTCCACGCCCTGCACCGTGTGCGTGCCGTGGCCGAAGACCAGGTCGGCGCCGGTGTCGAGCGCCACGTGCGCGAACTGTTTCTGGTACTCCTCGGTCTTCGTGCGGTCCTTGCCGGCCGAGGTGCCGGGCTTGCCGCCGAACTGGACCGGCGTCGATCCGTCGCGGTTGTGATGCGACACCACCACGATGTCCACCAGCGGGCGCAGCGCGCGGATGTCGGCGCGGACGCGCTCGAGGTCCGCGGGATCGATGGTGAGTCCGTCGAACGACGCCACCTTGGCCACACCTGGCTCGGTGGCGGTGGCCAGCGAATCGGCGTCGCGATACCAGCGGCCGGTGTACTGCAGGAAGCCGATCTTCACGCCCTTGCGTTCGACGATCGCCGGCTTGTGCGCTTCGTCGAGGTTGCGGCCGGCGCCGACGTGGACGATGCCGTTGGCGTCGAGCACGGCGACGCTCTTCAGGATGTTGGCGCGGCCGGACGCCACGTTGTTGGCGACGCCCACCACCGCGATGTTCGACTGCTTCAGCGCCTTCGCGCCGCCGGGGCCGGGATGCGTCCACTCCGGCTTGTCGGGGATGTCGATCTTGGTGCCCACCGACGTGCACCAGTAGCCCCTCGAGGTTGGCGTAGACGAGGTCGGCCTTCGCCAGCGTGTCGCGCATCCGCTGGAACGCGGTGCCGGGATCGGCGCGGCGCGTGTGGATCTGCGCGTCGCCGATGATCAGCAGCTCCACCGCCTTGTCGCCGAAGGCTCCACTCCACGTCCAGGCGGCGTCGGCAGCCAGCCCCACCGTCACCAATGCACAGAGAAGACCAAGAATCGACGACCGGCGAAGCGGATGCATGACAGTCCTCTCCTTCTTACAGAAACGCGCGCAGTTCGGTGAGCACGTCGGCCGGGGCCTCTTCCTGCAGGTTGTGGCCCGCAGCCAGCCCCTTGCCGGTGACCGTCGTCCCGCGCTCTTTCCAGATTGCCATCACGTCGTAGAGGCGGCCCATCGGCCCCTTCAGCCCCCACAGCGTCAGCAGCGGGCAGGCGATCTTCTTCGCCAGGTCCGCCTCGTCGTGCTGTCAGGTCGATGGAGGCCGAGGCGCGATAGTCCTCGCACATCCCATGGATGTTGGCGGGGTCGCTGTTGACCCGCAGGTATTCGATCTGCACGTCGGTGGTCGCCCGCGCCCGTTGCGCTTCGTACTGCGCCTTCAATTGCTCTTCCGGCGCGGGCGCGGCGCGCACGTTGTTGAACCAGTGGAAGTAGGCCTGGATGAAGCCTTCGGTGACGTGCGTATAGAGGTAATAGGTCGGCACGATGTCGAGCACCGCCAGCCGGGTGACCTTGTCGGCGTGGTCGAGCGCCAGCCGGTGGCCGACGCGGCCGCCGCGATCGTGACCGACGACCGGGAACTTGTCGAAGCCGAAGTGTTTCATCACCTCGACCTGATCGAGCGCCATCGCGCGCTTGGAGTAGTTGACGTGGCTCTCGCCGTCGGGCGGCTTGCTGCTGTCGCCATAGCCGCGCAGGTCGGGGACAATGACGGTGTTGGTCTTGGCCAGTTCCGGCGCCACCAGCCGCCACGAGATGTGCGACTGCGGCGCGCCGTGCAGCAGCAGGATCGGCGGGCCCGATCCGCCATGCACCACGTTGATCTCCGCGCCGGTGGTCTTGACGCGGGTGGACTGGAAGCCCGGGAAGAAGTGCAGCGTGCTGCCCGGTGCAGCGGCTGCGGTCTGGGCGGAAGCGGGCGCCGGCGAGGTCGCGAACGCCTGAGCCACGGGAGCCGCCACCGTGGCGGCGGCCACCGCGCCTGCCTGCTTGAGGGCTTCGCGTCGATTCATGGATGTCATCGCGTCGGATCCTTTGGCGCGTGAGGGGTAAAAGTCAATGGCTTCATCAGTCGAGTCCGACCTCGCCGTCCTGTCGGGCGTCCGGATTTTCTTCGGACACCAGTCCGTGGGCGACAACATCCTCCAAGGCGTGGTTGAACTCCTCGTGCATCAGCCGGACGCATTGACCATCGAGACACTCACCGGCACAACACTCGAACCGCCCGTCCGCCCGAGCCGGCACCGCGGCGCGGGTGACGCGAAGCGCCACGCGCGAACCGGCCGTCGCTGATACATGCGAAGATCGGACGCAACGAAGACCCCTCATCGAAGTGCGACGACTTTCGCCGCATCATCGACCAGGAGCTCGCCGGTCCCGTCGACGTCGCGTTGTTGAAGTTCTGCTACATCGACATTCATCCAGGAACGGACGTCGAGGCGCTCGCGACGACGTATGGGTCGTGCCTCGATGGTCTTGCGCAAAGACATCCGAAGACAGTCTTCCTCCCGGTGACCGTTCCGCTGCGCCAGACGCCGAGTGGCCCGGGCGTCTGGGCGCGACAGCTTCTCGGCCGCACCGACCAGACAAAAGTAGCGAACGCCCGTCGCTACGCCTTCAACCAGCAGTTGCGCATGCGCTACGCCGGGCAGCCGATGTTCGATCTTGCCGCGACCGAGGCCACCAGGGCCAACGGCAGTCGCGAAACCTTCGCGCTCGCGGGCACGACCGGCGAGAGCCTGCGCGCCGCCTACACCGACGATGGCGGTCACCTGAACGCTGCGGGGAGGTCCGCCGCTGCCATCGAACTTCTGCATGCGCTCGCGTCAGCTGTGCGCATGGCTCATCCCGGGTGATATATTTGATTGTTTCCGCAGGGCACGATTTTCCGATGCGGCGGATGCTTTGTGTGTGGAGGAAGGGACTAATCATGATGCGTACGTTTTTGAGGGGCCTGCTGCCCCTGGCGGTGGCGACTGCTGCTGCCGGGTCTGGCGGGGGCACAGGGCGGCGGCGCCAGCACCACCGGGACGATTCAGGGAAGAGTGACCGACGCCGGCGACCTCGTGTTGCCCGGCGTCACCGTGACGGCGACGAGCCCGTCGATGATCGGCGCGCAGACGCAGGTGACCGGCGCCAATGGCACCTATCGCTTTCCGGCGGTGCCTCCGGGCGCCTATACCGTGACCTTCGAGCTGGCCGGCTTCAACACGTTCAAGCGTGAAGGGATCCAGATCGCGCTCGGCTTCAACGCCACGGTCAACGCCGAGCTCGCCGTGGCCACGCTGCAGGAGACCGTCACCGTCACCGGCGCTTCACCCGTGATCGACACATCGGCGACGAGCGTTCAGCAGAACTTCAAGCTCGAACAGCTCAACAACATTCCCAACGGGCGTGACATGTGGGCGCTGCTCGCCGCCACGCCGGGCGTGGTGATGAACAACATCGACGTGGGCGGCAACCGTGCCGGCACCCAGACCGGCTACCGCGCCTACGGCCTCTCCGGCCAGGTCCGCGTCTCGGTCGAAGGCATCAACACCACCGAGGGCACCGGCGGCGCCGGCTTCTACTTCGACTACGGCTCGTTCGAGGAAGTGTTCCTCGGCGTGGCCGGTCAGGGCGCCGAAGCGGCCACTCCGGGCGTGCAGTCGCAGTTCCTCGGCAAGTCGGGCGGCAACCGCTTCTCCGGCGAGTTCTACCAGGACTTCTACAACAATGCGATGCAGGCGCTCGAACCTCGACGACGATCAGATCGCCGCCGGCGTCCGCGAGGGCAGCAACGAAGTCGACCGCTACTACGACATGAACATGAACCTGGGAGGGCCGATCAAGCGGGACAAGGCCTGGTTCCACTTCTCGTGGCGCAAGCAGTTCAACGCGGTCGAGAACACCCAGTTCAACTTCGACAAGACCTTCGACACCTGGAACACCAACCCGTCGGCGAAGGTGACCTACCAGGTCAACCAGAACCACAAGGTGATCGGTTACTACCAGTGGAACATGAAGACGCAGCCGAATCGCCTGCCGCTCGGCACCTACTTCTACGACAACGAGGGCCAGACCGTCCGCCAGGAATCACCGAGCTGGGTCTACAAGGGCGAGTGGAACGGCACGCTCAACAACAACCTCTTCGTCGAGGCGCGCTTCGGCGATTTCGGTTACTACGATCCCCGCCGCGTCAACAGCGACGAGCAGTACTTCTGGCGCGACAGCGGCACGCTGCAACTGACGGGCGCGCACGCCCAGAGCCAGACCGACCGCGACCGCAAGCAGACGACCGGCGCCGCCACCTACTTCATCGACACCAAGCACGGCTCGCACACCCTCAAGCTGGGCGGCGAGCTCTACTTCGAGTCGCAGTGGAGCGGGCGCCAGCAGAACGTCGGTGGCAACATCGAGCACATCTACGCCAACGGCCGTCTCGAGCCAGGTGGTCTTCGGCATCCCGACGGCGCTCTCGGTGAGCGGCCGCCGCGCGAGCGACGACGGCGACCTGCTGGTGGTGAACAAGCTGGATCAGCAGGACGTCTTCCTGAACGACACGTGGGCGCTCGGCCGCCTGACGATGACGCTCGGCGCACGATGGGATCGCTACAAGGGCTGGATGCCGCAGAACGAACAGATTGCCTACAGCATCGGTCCCGTCAGCGTCCCGGCGCAGACGTTCCCGGCGCAGGACTTCTTCACCTGGAACTCGTTCGGACCGCGCGTCGGCGTCACCTACGATCTGGCCGGCGACGGCAAGACGGTGGTGAAGGCCAGCTACGGCCTGTTCTGGCACAATCCGGGGCCGACGGTCAGCGCCGACGCCAACCCGAATCAGAACAACAAGAGCGTCACCTACAACTGGAACGACATCAACGGCGACCGCCAGTACCAGGCCGGCGAAGAGGTCGGCGCCCCGACCAACACCACGCTCGCCGGCACGGTGACGATCGATCCGAACATCGCGCAGCCCTACTCGCACGACGCCTCGGTGTACCTGGAGCGCCAGATTGGCGCCTCGATCGGTACCCGCGTCGGGTTCGTCTACAAGACCGAGGACGACCTGATCTCGCTCTACAACCCCGGACGGCCGATCGAGGCCTACACGGTGCAGTTCCCGTTCGTCGATGTCGGCCCTGATGGCGTCACCGGCACGGCCGACGATCGCACGCTCACGCTGCTCGGTGTGCCGGCGTCGCAGGCGGCGAACTTCCCGATCTACAACGTCGAGCAGAACACCCCGCGCTTCTCGCGTTACAAGACCGTGGAAGCGTCGATGGCCAAGCGGCAGGGCAACCGCTGGTCGGCGCAGGCGGGTGGCAGCTACACCTGGTTGAACGACTTCCCAGGCCAGTACCCGAACGATCCGAACGCGCAGTTCAATGAACCCACGACTCGCTGGGACGTCAAGGTGTCGGGCACCTACGAGGCACCCTTCGGCATCCGCATCTCGCCGCTGCTGCGGCACCAGGCGGGCGTCAACTTCGCACGCACCATCTCGGTGGGCTCGGCGGCAGCGACCGCGGCCGGCGCCATCTACGCGAGCACCACTGCCAATCCGTTCGCCGCGGAGGCCCGCGACGCTCGCCGGCAGGACAACATCACCGTGCTCGACATCCGCGCCGATCGCGCGTTCACCCTGGTCGGCAGCCTGCGCGTGCGCGCGCTGTTCGACCTGTTCAACATCACCAACAGCAACGCGGTGGAAACCCGGACGGTCACCACGGGCACGTCGTTCAATCGGCCGACCTCGGTGCTGGCGCCGCGCACCGCGCGCATCGGCTTCCGACTCACGTTCTAGTGGCGATCCGGGCCGCTGCCACTTGGTGGCGGCCCGGGTTGGGCTTGGGGCTGAGGGCTTGAGGCTTGGGCTTGAGGCTTGGGTCTTGAGTCTTGAGGTCTTGAGACCTAAGACCCAAGACCCAAGACCCAAGACTCTAAGACCCACGCCCCCCAGCCCCAGCCTCAACCCTTCCCCTTCCCAAACAGGCACACGTCCGACGCCAGCGTCACCTCGAGCTGTTCCAGCGACTCGAGCCGCGCTGCCGCGCTGACTCGCGCGCCACGATAGGTCGATCGGAGCAGCGCCAGCAGGTGCTCGCGCCCAAGCGTCCGCCGTTCGCGGGTCGTCGCGCGCTCCTGGAGCGAGAACCACGGCGCGTGTTCGGACACGAGCGCGTCGGTGCGCTCCCGTTCCACGCCTTCTCCCTGGATCAACGCGCGCAGCTCGATGAGGTCGTCGGGCGCCGGCACGGCGACGATCAGCGCGCCGGCGGGCTTCAGCACTCTCGCGCACTCGGCCGGAAGCCTGCGGGCGTGCAGCGACAGCACCACGTCAACGCTGTGGTCGGTGAGCGGCAACCCCCGATCGGCGTTGGCCACGACCCACGTGACCGACGGAAAACGCCGCGCGGCGTGCTCGGCGGCTGCGGTGGAGAGATCGATGCCCGCGTAGGTAAGCGGCCAGCGCGACGCCGCCACGCCCAGAGCGTCGCCCGTCCCCGCGCCGACGTCCACCACCACCGAGTCCGGCGCCAGGTCGAGCGCGTTCAGCGCGTGCGCCACCGTGTCGATGACGCCGCGGCCGATGCCGGCCGCCAGCAGCAAGGCCCGGGCCTCGACGGCCTCGCGGGAGTCACCGGCCTCGGGCGACTTGCGATCCTGCGGCTGCAACAGGTTCACGTAGCCGGAGCGCGCGATGTCGAAGCTGTGACCGCGGGGACAGAGCCAGGTCCGCTCGCGGCGTTCGAGCGGCAGGCCGCAACCACGGACGGTGCAGGACAAGGGAGGAAGCGGCACGGGGAGATCGTAACCGGAAGGCAAAAGGCAAAAGGAGAAAGGCAAAAGAACGGCAGACGGCAGACGGCAGACGGCAGACGGCAGACGGCAGACGGCAGACGGCAGACGGCAGTCGGGACCAGCCACGCGCGCGCCCGTTTCCAGTCTTTTCTTTTGCCTTTTGCCTTGTGCCTTCTGCCTTGTGACTTGTCCGGCTGCCGGTTGCCGGTTGCCGGTTGCCGGACCCCCGATCCCGGATATTCTGTAGAGCTGATGCTACGAGCTGGAATCGTCGGACTGCCCAACGTCGGCAAGTCCACCCTCTTCAACGCCGTCACCCGGACCCGCAAGGCCGAGGCGGCCAACTATCCCTTCTGCACCATCGATCCCAACATCGGCATCGTCACGGTGCCCGACGCACGGCTAGGCGTGCTGCAGAAGATTGCCAAGACCGGCGTCGTCATCCCCGCGGCGATCGAGTACGTGGACATCGCCGGGCTGGTGAAGGGCGCGAGCCAGGGCGAGGGGCTGGGGAACAAGTTCCTCACGCACATCCGCGAAGTGGACGCCGTCGTGCAGGTGGTGCGGTGCTTCGAGGACGAAGACGTGCACCACGTGTCCGGCACCGTGGACCCGGTTCGCGATATCGAGGTCATCAACACCGAGCTGATGCTGGCGGACCTCGAGACGGTGACCAAGAAGCGCGAGCGGGTGAGCAAGGAAGCCAAGCGCGGCGACAAGGACGCCATTGCCGAGGAAGCCGTGCTCGCCAAGCTGAACGAGGCGCTCGAGGCCGGCCGCCCCGCGCTCACCGTGCAGCTGTCACCAGAGGAACAGGTCATCGCCCGGCAGTTCTTCCTGCTGAGCGACAAGCCGACGATCTTCGCGTGCAACGTGAAGGACACCGACCTCGCCAGCGCGGATGCGAACCCCTACGTCATCAAGGTCCGCGACTACGTGAAGACGCACCTGTCGTGCGAGGCGGTGGTGATCAGCGCGCAGATTGAGAGCGAGTTGATCGACCTGGCGCCGGAAGAGGCCGATTCGTTCCTGAAGGAACTGGGCGTGGACGAAAGCGGCGTCGGCTCGCTGATCCGCGCGACGTATCACCTGCTGGGCCTGCAGACCTACTTCACCGCGGGCGAGAAGGAAGTGCGCGCCTGGACCATCCACAAGGGCGACACGGCGCCCAAGGCGGCGGGCGTCATCCACTCGGACTTCGAGCGCGGGTTCATCAAGGCCGAGACCGTGGCCTACGACGATCTCGTCGCCTGCGGCTCGGTCGCCGCGGCGCGCGAGAAGGGTCTCTACCGGATGGAAGGCAAGGAATACGTCGTCAAGGACGGCGACGTGCTGCTGTTCAAGTTCAACGTGTAGGGTCTGGCACCCCTGCCAGACCCCAAGACGATCCTGACGACGCCGCGCCGGAGAGGCGCAACCAGCACGACGTCGTCAGACCCGGGCCGTGGCGCGTTCCGCCGCGGCTCGGGTGTGCACGGCAGTGGCAGTATGCCGTGCAGACTCGAACGCCCCCTGCATCCAGGCGTTCAGATTCAGGTGGTCACCCGCCAGGTAGACCCGGCCCTGCGGCTCCGACAGCGCCTTGCGGCCGGCGGGGTTCAGGTTGGACCACGATCCCTTGTTCCAGGTCACGCGGTGCCACGCGACCGAGAACGCGTTCTCGAATTCTTTCGGATACTGCGGATGGATTTTGCCGCCCTGCTCCATCGCCAGCGCCAGCCGCTCGGCCGGCGTCTTGTCGCCAATCGGCCGCCCCGCCTGCCCCTGCAGGTAGTAGCCCACCAGCACGCCCTTCTGTCCGAGATAGCCGGCTGACGGATAGACGATCTGGCCGATCTCCATGTCGGTCTTCGACGCTCCGCCGAAGATCTGATCGTCCTCTTCCCAGAAGCGGCGCTTGAACTGCATGCCCATCTTGCCGGCGGCCGCGTACGGCACCTTCGCGATGGTGTCCTTGAAGTCGGCCGGGAAATCGGTGTCGATCTGAGCGAGGAGCGGCAGCGGCAACGCGGCCACGCAGTAGTCCGCCTGCACTTCCTGCGAGCCGCCCTTGCCGTCGCGATAGACGACGGTGACGCCGTTCTCGCGCTGGCGAATCGAGGTGACCGCCGCCTTGTAGATGATCTTCTTGCCGAGCCGCGCGGCGAGCGCGCGGGGCAGGCGATCCGTGCCGCCCACCACCTGCAACATCGACTGCTGATACTGGAATCCGAGATCGAGGTAGTAGCCGGTGCGGGATCCCAGCAGCTCGTCGAGCTTGAACGGCGTGTAGCGCGGCGTGCCGTCCGCGGCGGCCGGCGAGTCGGCGCCGCGCAGCTGACCACCCGCATAGCGGCCCGAGGCGTCGAGCGCGCCCTTGCTGCGCAGATACTCGAGCAGCCGCTCGCGATCCTCGGCGGTGAGCGCCTCGTCCAGCGCGTGATTCGAGACCGCCTTGCTCAGCAGCTCCGAGACATAGCCGTCCATGTCCGTGTGGACTTCGCGGAACCGCAGGCGACGATCCTTCAGGGCCGTGGCCTTCGCCTGATAGAGATAGGCCGCTTCGGACACCAGCGAAAACGTCTCCACCGGCACCTGCAGCTCGCGGCAGTAGGCCAGCGTCGTGCTGTGGTGATACGCGATGCGCATCGCGCCGCAGTTGAAGTACTGGCCTTCGTCGAACGCGCAGGTCTGCGTTGGACCATCTTCCTCGCTCACCGTCCCGCGGCGGATGGTGTGGGCGCGGCCGCCCGGCCGCTCGCGCGCCTCGAGGACCTGGCAGTTGTAGCCCAGTTTGCCGAGCTCGTAGGCCGTGGTCATCCCGGCGATCCCTGCGCCGAGGATGATCACCTTGACGCCGGCGCCGTTGCCCTGCAGATCGAAGCTGGGACCCTGCGTCGCGGGCGCGGCCAGCAGGCCGAGGCCTGTCATGGTCTCGTAGGCGAGCGACGCACCACCGGCCAGGGCCGCGCGTTCGATGAAGTTTCTTCTGGTCAGCACTCGTCGGTCTCCGGTCTCTAGTCGCGCGCGAATTGCGGTTTGGGACGCGACAGCACAGCGCTGATCAGCGTCGACGTCGTTGGGGTCAACGGCTGCGTGCCGGCGGTGGCGCCGTTCTCCTGCAGCGCGTAGGCCACGATTGCCAGATAGTCGTCCGCGGCGATCGAACCGCCTTCCGGCGGCATCGTCGTGCGGACGAAGTCGAACAGTTCCTTCACCGGCTTGGCCTGCCACGTGGCCAGGAACGCATCGCCCTTGAGGGCTGGCGCATCGTCCTTGCCGCGGAGATCACCGGCGTGGCAAGTGGCGCAGTGGGCCTGGAATGCCGTCTTGCCGGCGCTCGCCTGTTCGGCCGTGAACACCGGCGGTTCGGCCGCCGGTTGGGCGCTGGCCCAGGCGCCGCAGGCGGTGCCCATCAGCACCACGGCGAATCGGCGCACGAACGGCATGAAAGGCATATGGTTTAGACATGCACGGTAGCAATCCCGCGGGTGCCACGCTTCAAGACCCCGATAAGAGGTCGTTAAGAAGTCGTAAAAAGACGGCGGGAACCAGCTCAGCGACGAGCCGGCTTGCTAGGATCGGCCCGATGCGCACGATTGGGGCCTGGCTCAGCCGGAACGGGATGGTGATCCTGATCGCGGCCATTGGGCTGCTTCTGCCGGCCCTGGCCGTGCTCCAGTACCGCTGGACCGGTGAGTTGACCCAGCTCGAGCAATTGCGGGCGCGCAACAACATGTCGGCGTCAGCTCAGCAGTTCTCGACGCAGTTCGACGCGATGCTCGCCGGCATCTACACCGAGTTCAACGACCGCTGGGCGCCGGACGGAGGCGCCGAAGAGCACGCGCCTCTGCCAGCGCTGCCGGGAGGCGTGCGCCATGAGGACCTTGCCCGCCAGGTGTTGCTGGTCGAGCGCCGCCCCGACGGCACGCTGGCGGTATCGGAGTCCGATCCCTCGTCGCGCGCCGGGATGCGGCCCGCGGTCGCGCCACCGTGGCTCGACGCGCGCACCTTGCAGCGCACGCTGATCGATGAAGTGGGCGCGATGGTGGTGCGTCCCGCGGCGGCGCCGCCGAATCGCTGGGTGCTGGTGGTGCTCGATCTCGATCGCCTGCTGCGGGACGTGCTGCCCGCCCTGCTGGCCGGGTGCATGGAAGGCGGCATCCCGCTCGACTACGACGTGCTCATCACGCGCGACGAAGATACGACGCGCGTGGTCTACGAATCGCGTCCGGGGATGTCGGTGGGCGACTTCGAGTCGTGGGTCACCATGGCGCCGCTCTTCGCGGTGCATGCGCGCGACTTGACCCCTGCAATGGCACGCGGCCTGATGCCAGACGCCGCCGCCCACCGCTGGCGATTCTTCATCAAGGGTCGCGAGGGCGCGCTCGAAGCGGCCGTCGGCGCGGCGCGGCTGCGCAATCTCGGCGTCGGTGCCGGAGTCCTCACGCTGCTCGCCCTCAGTATCGGCGCTGCTGGTGGCCACGGCGCAGCGTGCGCAGCGGGGCGCGCGCGAGCAACTGGAACTGGTGGCGCGGATGTCGCACGAACTGCGGACCCCGCTCGCCACCATCACCTGCGCCGGCGAAAATCTCGCCGACGACCTCGTCGCCAGCACCGTGGAAACACGCCAGTACGGCCGCATCATCCAGCAGGAAGGGCATCGGCTGAACAAGACGATTGCCGACATCCTGCTGTGCTGCCGGCTGCAGATCCGTCCCGATGCGACACTCAAGATGGCGCCGGTGGACGTCCCGGAGGTGCTCTCGCAAGCCGTGTCCGACAGCCTGATGGTGACGAGCGACCCGACGCTGCAGATCGAACAGCGCGTGGACGCGAGTCTCCCCCGGCTCCTCGGCGACCGCGAGGCGCTGCGCGTGGCGCTGAAGAACCTGATCGTCAACGCCATCCGCCACGGTCAGGGCAGCCCGATCCGTGTCGCGGCTCGCGCGCTGCGCGCCGACGGCACGCAGGTGGTGATCGAGGTGGAGGACGAAGGGCCCGGGATCCCCGACGACGAGCTGCCGTCGATCTTCGATTCGTTCTTCCGCGGCCGGCTGGCGACCGACGGACAGATCGAGGGCAGCGGCATCGGGCTGAGCGTGGTGTATCACGTGGTGCGCGCGCACGGCGGCCAGGTGCGCGCCTCTCGGGTTCAGCCGCACGGGACACGCTTCACGTTGCAGCTGCCGGCGCTGGGCCGCCCCGGATCGGGGACCGCCGCGCGCGGAGACTCGGCGGCATGACCACCGGAACGTCCGCGGCGCCCCACGAGGCCGCCCGCATCCTGCTGGTGGACGACGAGCCTGGCCTGCGCAAGATGCTGTCGGATCGGCTTCGCGCCGAAGGTTACGCGGTGGAGACGGCCTCCGACGGCCGCGCCGGGGCGTCGATGGCCCGCACCGGCGAATACGACATGATCATCCTCGACCTCAACCTGCCGTTGAAGGACGGCCTGGTGATCTGCCGCGAGCTGCGCAGCGAAGGGGTGGAGACCGCGGTGTTGATGCTCACCGCGCGCGACGCCACGTCCGACAAGGTCGCCGGGCTGAAGAGCGGCGCCGACGACTACATGACCAAGCCCTTCGAGCGGACCGAGCTGCTGGCCCGCATCGAAGCGCTGCTGCGGCGCGGCCGCGCCGGCCGGCACGAACCGGCGGAGTACGCGTTCGGCGACGTCGTGTTCCGCCCGGTCAGCGGCGTCGTGCTGCGAGGCGGGGAACCGATCCGCCTTTCGGCGCAGGAGTTGAAGCTCTTCGCCTTTCTGGTGCGGCACCCCGGCGTGCTTTTCACGCGCAACCAGTTGCTCGACGCGGTCTGGGGGTATCAGACCACGCCCGAAACGCGGACCGTGGACGTGCACGTCAGCTGGCTGCGGCAGAAGCTCGAGCCCGATCCGCACAACCCGCGCTTCATCGTCACGGTGTTCGGCGTCGGCTATCGATTCGAGCCGGCCGGACTGCCCGCCGGCGACACGCGCTAGCCTTTCAGCTTGCTGAAGGCGGCCGCCATCGACGTCGCGGGCGCTTGCGGACGCGGCGGCACGGCGCGATCGCCGCGGGATTGATTCGATGCCGGACGCGGCCCTGGCGCGGGGCGCGGTCCCTGCGTCGGAGGCTGGCCCTCGCGGGCGCCCGCCACGATCGGCTCCTGCAGCTTCATCGTGAGAGCGACGCGGCGGCGCTTCAGGTCCACCTCCACCACCTTCACCTTCACGATCTGGCCGGCCTTCACCACCTCGCGCGGATCCTTGACGAAGCGATCGGCCAGCTGCGACACGTGGACCAGCCCGTCCTGGTGCACGCCGATGTCCACGAACGCGCCGAAGTTCGCGACGTTGGTCACGACGCCCTCGAGCAGCATGCCCGGCTGCAGGTCGGTCAGCGCCTGCACACCGTCCTTGAAGGCGGCGGTGCGGAACTCCGGGCGCGGGTCGCGGCCCGGCTTCTCCAGCTCCTTCAGGATGTCCTGCACCGTCGGCTCGCCGAACTGTGAATCGGCGAAATCCGCCGGCTTCAGCGTGCGCAGCGCGGCGCTCTTGCCGATGATCTCGCGCGCCGGCAGGCCCGTGTGCGCGACGATGCGCTCCACCACCGGGTAGGCTTCGGGATGAACCGCGGACGCGTCGAGCGGGTTGTCGCCGTCCATGATGCGGAGGAACCCGGCGGCCTGCTGGAACGTGCGCTCGCCCACACGCGGCACCTTCATGCAGCTGCTGCCTCGAGCGGAACGGTCCGTTCTCGTCACGGAACGTGACGATGTTCTTCGCGATCGTGTCGGTGAGGCCTGAGATGCGGGAGAGGAGCGGCGCCGACGCCGTGTTGACGTCCGCGCCCACCGCGTTCACGCAGTCCTCGACGACGGCTTCGAGCGCGCGCGCCAGCTGCACCTGGCTGACGTCGTGCTGGTACTGGCCGACGCCGATCGCCTTTGGCTCGATTCGCACCAGCTCGGCGAGCGGGTCCTGCAGCCGGCGCGCGATGGAGACCGCGCCGCGCAGCGACACGTCGACATTCGGGAACTCGCGCGAAGCCAGCTCCGACGCCGAATAAACGGAGGCGCCCGCCTCCGACACGGTGACCTTGGTGAGCTTCGCGTCCGGGTAGCGCGTCATCAAGTCGCCGGCGAGCTTGTCGGTCTCGCGCGAGGCGGTGCCGTTGCCGATGGAGATCAGCTGCACCCGATGCTTCGCGCAGAGCGCCGCCAGGGTGCGCAGCGAGCCCTCCCAGTCGTTGCGCGGCTCGTGCGGGTAGATCGTGGAGGTCTCGAGCAACCGGCCGGTGCCATCGACGACCGCCACCTTCACGCCCGTGCGAATCCCCGGATCCAGCCCCATCGTCACGCGCTGTCCGGCGGGGGCGGCCAGCAGCAGGTCGCGCAGGTTGCTGCCGAACACGCGGATCGCTTCGGTCTCCGCCGACTCACGCAGGCGCTGTTCGGTATCGAGCTCGAGATGGATCGACAGCTTGAACTTCCATGCCCAACGCACGGTCTCGAGCAGCCAGGCATCGGCCGGACGATGGCGGTCCTCGATGTTCATGCGCGTCGCGATGCGGCGCTCCGGCTCGGGGCGCGCGCCCGCGGGCTCGTCGCCGGCCGGCAGCACGATGCCGAGACGGAGGAATCCCTCGTTGCGCCCGCGCAGCAGCGCCAGCGCGCGATGCGACGGGATGTTCTTCACGAGTTCAGCGGCGTTGAAATAGTCGGAGAACTTGGCGCCCTCTTCTTCCTTGCCGGGCACGACAGTGGACTTCCACTCGCCGCGTTCCCACATCATCTGGCGCAGCCCGCCGACCAGTTCCGCATCCTCGGCGAACTGCTCCACGAGAATCCAGCGCGCGCCTTCAAGGGCAGCCGCCACGTCGGCAATCCCCTTCTCTGCGTCCACATAGGAGGCCGCTACTCCTTCGGGATTCTGCGCCGGGTCCTGCCACAGCCCGAGAGCCAGCGGCTCGAGGCCGGCTTCGCGCGCCATCTGCCCTTTCGTGCGGCGCTTGGGCTTGTAGGGGAGGTAGAGATCCTCCAGCCTGGCCTTGGTGTCGGCGTCGCGAATCAGTGCGGCGAGCTCCGGCGTCAGCTTGCCCTGTTCCTCGACGCTCTTGAGGATCGTGGCGCGGCGATCTTCGAGATCGCGCAGGTAGCCGAGCCGTTCCTCGAGCGCACGCAGCTGGATATCGTCGAGGCCGCCGGTGGCTTCCTTACGGTAACGCGCGATGAAAGGGACAGTGGCCTTGTCGTCGAGGAGCGCGATGGCGGCGTCGACCTGGCGGAGCTGAACGTTCAGGGTGTCGGCGATACGTTGAGAGATAGAGGGCATTTGACGATCTGGTGAGGTGGTGAGCTAGTGAGCTGGCGATCTGATCTGGTGAGGTGGTGATCTGGAGATCTGAGATCTTGCGATCTGATGACGCCCAGAAATTAGAGCACAGCGCGCGAGGGATCGCGCGACGACTTGCTAGGTCTCACGCCCGAAGGCCGTAGGACCCAAGCCTCAAGCCTCAAGACCCAAGACATCTCCCCGGCGCCGAGCTAGCGGAGCTGATCGAGGCGCGCGACTTCGCGCGCGTCGCCGAGCAATTCCCAGCGCAGCAGCGAGAGCGGGACGTTGCCGTTCTTCCAGACGAAGTCGTGAAAAGCGCGCAGCGAGAACTGCTCGCCCTGCTGGCGGCGGGCGTCGGCGAGCAAGCTGAGGATCTGCAGCTTGCCCGTCTGGTAGGTGATCGCCTGGCCCGGCCCGGCGGCAAACGACGCTGCTTCTTCGAGCGCGGTCTCGCGATCCATGGGCACCGTCTTCTCCAGGTAGTCGGCGGCCTGCTCGATGGTGAACTCGCCGATCGCCAGGCGCACGTCCACCTCCACGCGCAGCGCGCGCAAGCGGCCAAAGTTGTAGATGATCTCGCGCGAGCGCGGGCTGTCGGCCCACAGCCCCGCCTGCAGCATCATCTCTTCGGCATAGAAGCCGATGCCTTCGTTCGCGCCGGAGTCGTAGTAGCGGCGCCGGATCGGATTCTCGTGCGCCCACGACAGCGCCAGCTGCAGATAGTGGCCGGGCACGCCCTCGTGGACGATGATCGGCCGTGGGTCGCGCGCGGTGGACAGGTAGAAGTACGGCAGGGTCGCCGACGGCACGCGGATGTAGCTGTAGCCATCGTCTTTGAGTCGCGTCTCGCTGGTGAGATCGTCGGTGACGCCGAGAAACGAGAGCGGCGCCAGGTACGCCGGCAGCGGCAGGTTGAGGTAGTGACGCGTCCACGCCGGGACGGTCAGCAGCTCGTTCGCTTCCAGGAATGCGCGAATGGCCGCTTCGTCCTTCGCCGACTTCGCCACCTGCGCCGCCTGGTCGGGAAAGATGGGCATCGGCGGCAAGCGCGCGATTGCGCTGCTGCTCCAACGCCTCGAACGCGACGGCGCGTTCCCACTCCTGGCGGCCCATCGCCAGCAGTTCTTCAGGCGCGAACGGCACCATCGCCACCTCGCGGAGGAAGGTGATGTACGGCTCGCGACCGACGGCGGTGGTCACCGGCAGCGTCGGCACGCGGCCCTGCAGCCAGGTTCGATACTCTCCGAACGCACGCCCGGCGGCGGCCGCGGGCGCCGGCCAGCCGGCCGCGATGCGACGCCGGCAGCACGGGGTCCAGTTCGCTTCGCGAACGTGGTCAGGCGCGCCTCGATGCCGTCGATGGTCGCCAGCGCGAGCTTCGCGAAGGGCTGCCGCGCGTCATCCAGGTTCGTGCGTGCCTGCTCCAACACGCGCGGGGCGTTTGCGAGGCGGGCAACGATGGCGTCCGCGCGCGCGGCGGTGAACGGCGGCGGCTGCAGCAGCAGATCGAACACCGGGCCGAGCGCTTGCTGGGTGTAGAACTGCGGATCGCGGCGCCACGCGGCGGCCAGGTCGAGTTCCCAGCGCACGCGCGCAATCGCTGAACCGACGAGACGGTAGTCGACTCGACGCGGCACCGGCCAGGCCGCGGCGTCGATGGCGCGCCAGCGGCGGTCGAACTGCGACAGGGCCGTCCGGCGGCCGGCGATCGCCGCCGGCGACCAGTCGGGCAACCAGCCATCGGGCCGTTCGATGCGCGGGATGTCGTCGCCGGTCGACGGTTGGTGGACCGCGCGCCACGCCCAGAATTCACGGGACAGATCGTCGAGCGGATCGGCCGACGCCGTGCCTGCAACGACCAGCATGGCCAGCAGCGCGCACAGCATGGTGCGCATGAGGATTCGCACTGGAAGCTGACATCGCGAACAGTCTAACCCCGTCTCCACGCAAGTGAGCTGAGGGGTTAATCGGTCAGCTGGCGTGATCGATCAATTTGAGGGGTTATAGTGATTGCCGAGATGCGCATCGTTCCAATCGTCCTGATCGCGGCCGGCATCGTCGGCCGCGACGACGTCCGCCACTGCGCAGACCGCGACCGCGACGACCTCGAGCGGCCTCACGGTCGAACGCGTCGCGCAGCTGCCCAGCATCATCGGCACGGCGCCGGCATCTCCCACGTGGTCGCCCGACAGCCGCTGGATCGCGTTCCGATGGAACGAAAGCGGCTGGCCGTTCCGCGACGTGTATGTCGTGCGCGCCGACGGGACGGGGCTGAAGCGCCTCACCGACATGCAGCGAGCCGATCCGGCGCCAGCGCCGCCAGCCGGCGCATCGACCGACGCCCTTGCTGCGCAAGCCGCGGCCCGCGCGCGCGGCGGGGTGAGCGAGGTCCAGTGGCTGCCCGACAGCCGCGGGCTCCTGTTCGTCTCGCGCGGCAGCGTCTTCCGCGTCGGTGTGGACGGTGGCGAACCGCAGAAGCTGGGCGCGGGGGAAGGAGTATCCGATATCGCGCTCTCGCCTGACGGCTCGTCGCTGGCGTTTCTACGCGACGGCGACATCTGGTTGTGGGCGCTCGGGCGGCGCCGCAGCCGAGCGGCTGACGACACTCGGCGTCGAGGGAATCGGCCGGGTGCCGCTGGGCACCTACAACCGCGCCGACGTGGAAGTGGGCACCGGTGTATGGGGCGCGGACTGGCCGCCATTTGCCTGGTCGCCCGACGGCCGGACGATCGCGTTCCACATGTCCGACCGCCGCCACTTGAGGAAGGTGCCGTTCCCCTACTACCTCGGGCCCGAGACCACGGTGAACGAGCTGCGCCGTGGATATCCCGGCGACGAGAACGAACGGCGATCGCTGGGACTGCTTCGCGTCGATACCCGCCAGGTCCAGATGATTCCGCTCGAACAACCAGGCGCTCGCGGAATCAGCGACTACCAGTGGTCGTCGAAGGGACGCCTGCTGGTCGATCAGGTGTCCGACACCGGCGCCGAGCGATGGCTCTTCGTCGTCGATCCCGCGGCCGCAACGCCGAAACTGGTGTGGCACGACCGCCGCGACTCGCGGATCTACCCGTCCTATGTCGCGCGCTGGCATGCGGACGGGCGCCGCATTCTCGTGGTCGCCGACCTGGGCGAGCGCGATCATCTGTATACCCTCGACGCGGATGCGGTCGCGCCGACACCCGTTGCGTTGACGTCCGGCAACTGGGACGTTGCCGGCGAGCGAGGGGCGGCAACCGTACAGGTGGCAGGCCCCGAAGGCGCGGTCTACTTCACCGCCACCGTGAAGAACCCCTACGAACGGCACGTCTATCGGATGGCCGCTGGCGACACCGCTCCCGTCGCCATCAGCCGCACCGCAGGCGTGCACGTCCCGGTCGTCTCGCCCGACGGCCAGCACGTGGCCTCGTTGTGGTCCGACGATGTGACGCCCACCGAGCTGATGGTGATGGACGCCCGACCCGGCGCAGCTGAGCGCCGCGTGACGACGTCGCCGCCCGCGGAGTTCGCGCGCCAAACGTGGACCCGCCCGAGGTATCAGACATTCACCAACGCAGTGGACGGCTTCGTCGTGCACGCGCGGATTCAGGAGCCGGCGTCACTCGATCGAACGAAGCGGCACCCGGTGATCTTCGGGCCCGTGTACTCGAATACCGTGCGCAACCGCTGGGGCGGGCTCACCGGCACGTTGCAGCAGTTTCTCGTCCAGCAGGGATACATCGTCGTCCAGGTGGATGTGCGCGGGAGCGTTGGGTACGGACGCGCGTTTCGCGAAGCCTTCCTGATGGATTACGGCGGCAAGGACCTCGACGATCTCGAGGCGGTCGCCAACGGGCTGAAAGCACTGCCCTACGTGGACGGCAGCCGCATCGGCATCTGGGGCAGCAGCTACGGCGGGTTGCTGTCGGTCTATGCGCTGCTGAAGAAGCCGGGGCTGTTCGCAGCGGGTGTCGCTGGCGCGCCGGCAGTGGACCCGCACGCGTTCGGGCCGGATGATGTGGCAATCACGCGCTCGCCGGACACGCACCCCGACGCCTTCGTTCGAGGTTCGGCCCTGGGCCTCGGCGAGGGCCTCCGCGATCACCTGCTGATCATCCACGGCGTGATGGACGACGTGGTGCCGTTCCGCACCACGATGGCGCTGGCGGAGCGTCTGATGCTGCTCGGCAAGGACTTCGACCTCGCCACCGCGCCGGCAGCCACGCACGCCTGGAGCGCGCGCGAGCACTACGCGGTGTACTTCTATCGCAAGCTGGTTCAGTACTTCGACCGACACCTTCGGGGCCTGGCACGATAGGCCACCCATAATGGAGGCGCCATGACCCGGCCTTTTATCCCCGCTCTCGCGTCCGCATTCGCCTTCGCCCTTGTCGCCTCATGCGCGCTGCCCACGGTCGCGTTCGCGCAGCTTCGCGCTCCCGATGGCGTGACCATCAACGAGGAAGGCCAGCCGCAGTACTCGACATTCTCGCTGTGCGCCATCGATCCGGCCACCGGCCAGTCCGGCGCCGCAGTGACCACCCGCGTGCCGTTCGTCGGCCGCGCAGTGCCATGGGCGCGCGCCGGCATCGGCGCCGTGTGCACGCAGGCATCGACGATGGTGGAGTACGGCGTGCGCGGGCTCGACCTGATGGCGCAGGGCGTGGAGCCCAGCGCCGCCATCGCGCAACTCCTGAAAGACGACGAGGCGCGTGAGTCGCGGCAGCTGGGGATGATCGACATGAAGGGCCGCTCCGCCGCGCACACCGGCAAGGGCAACGGCGACTGGGCCGGCAGCCGGCAGGGCGTGAACTACACGGTGCAGGCGAACATCATGGTCGGTCCGGAGGTGGTGGAGGCCGTGGCGCGCACGTTCGAGTCCACCGAGGGCACGGGAATGCCGCTCGGCGAGCGCATGATCCTGGCGCTCGAGGCGGGGTACGCGAAGGGCGGCGATCGGCGCTGGGGCAACCTGCAGTCTGCCGCAATCAAGGTGGCGGATCCGAACGATCCAGGCCGCGGCAACGATCACATCACGCTCGCGATCGAGGTCGGCGAGCATGCCGACCCGGTCGGCGAGATGAAGCGCATCTACTACACCACGCAGCGCCGCCTCGGCTATCGCACCTTCTCGCGCATCGAAGGGCCGGACGTCATCGAACTGAAGCGGATGCTGCACGCCGTCGGCTACTGGCGGCCAACGCTCGCGGCGTTCCCCGATGCGCCGACCGTGAACACGCAGCAGATCCAGGAGCTTCGCAAGACCGACCCCGCCGCCTTCGAGAAGGCACAGACCGAGGCGCGGCGGCTGGCCACCGACTACCAGCGCGACTTCGGGCAGTACGACGCTGAGGCGATCGCCGCCGTGGACAAGTTCCGCCAGGACAAGTCGCTGACCTACGCCGGCAATCCTCCGGGACTCGTGGACGAGCGGCTCGTGACCGCGCTGCGGGCGGCGTACCTCGAGAAGAAGAAGGCCAGGCCCTAGCCTGGCCGCGATGACACCGATAGACACGGCGGCGCTGTTCGGCCCGCTGCTTACCGAATTGCTGGCGCTGCTCCGTGCCTTGTCGGCGGACGATTGGCAGCGGCCGACCGTTGCGGGCCGCTGGCTCGTCCGCGATGTCGCGGCTCACCTGCTGGACGGCGACCTGAGGAAGATCGCCGTCTACCGCGACGGCCACGTCCTGCCGTTGGACACGCCGATCACGTCGGCGGCGGACTTGCTGCGGTTCATCAACGGCGTCAACGCCGGCGGTGTCGAGTTCGCGCAGCGCCTCAGCCCGCGCCTGATCGTGGATCTGCTCGAGGTGACCGGCGCGTGGGTGACGTCACTGGTCACCTCGCTCCCGCTCCATGGCCGCTCGATCTTTCCGGTGAGCTGGGCCGGCGAAGACGAGTCGGAGAACTGGATGGATACCGGTCGCGAGTACACCGAGCGCTGGCATCACCAGATGCAGATTCGGGACGCGGTCGGGCGCGCCGCAGGCGTTGCTGCAACCTCGGTGGATGACGCCACTGCTCGAGATCGCAGTGTGCGCATGGCCGCCCGCATATGCCGGCGTGGTGGCACCGGCGGGGACCGCGGTGCAGTTCGACGTGACAGGCGACACCACTGGCACCTGGTCGATCGTCGCCGGGGACAACGGCTGGAGAGTCCACGCCGGCGAAACCTCGGCGCCCGCGTGCGTGATACGCACCTCGGCCGACACGGCGTGGCGCCTGCTCTTCAACGTGCTGTCGCCAGACCAGATCGGTGAACGGCTGAGCGTCACCGGCGATGCCAGCCTGGCGGTCCCGCTGCTCCGCGCCCGTTCCGTCATCGTCTAATCGGGTTTCGCTTCACCCATACCGGACGCGCGCTGTGTCAGGATCCATGGATGAGCACTCCTCAACCCGAACCCTGGCTGCGCGGCCCGGTGGCCAATATCTCCGCGCTGCTTCAGCCTGCGGCGCACGCATTCATGATGTCGATCGAGGACTGCGAGGCTGCGGTCCACGATCTGTCGGCGAACCTGTTGTGGGTGGAGCACCAGGGCGCAGCTTCGATCGGCTTTCACCTGCGCCATCTCGTGGGCGCGACGGATCGGCTGCTGACCTACGCTCGCGGCGAGACGCTCAGCCCCGCGCAGAAGACCGCCCTGGTCTCGGAGCGCGCGCCTGGTGACGCGCCACCCCCCGCGGCCAGCCTGCTGGCTGCCTGGCGGTCGGGTGTCGATCGGGCGCTCGCGCAACTGGCCGCGACGCCCGAAGCCGCGCTCCTCGATTTCCGCGGCGTCGGTCGCGCGCAACTACCCTCGAACGTGCTCGGCCTGCTGTTCCACGCGGCCGAGCATGCCTCGCGTCACACCGGCCAGGTGGTCACGACCGCGAAAATCCTGCGCGCTGACCGCGAGTGAGAACCCTCGCACCTGATAGATGCCGGCAGCCGATCATCATTCCTCGCGACAACGCGGTCATGCGATGCTCCTCTCTGCCGGCAGCCAGCCGCGGCCATACTATCGTGCGCAGGTCCGGGCAGCTGCGAGCACCGGCACCGTTTCGGGCGCCTGGCGGCCGGCATTCGACGCCCCTCCGACCGCGGGTGGCGCGGTATCAATAGGCGACCGGATGGTTGCGCCTCTACAATGGCCTTGTTCAGGGGAGACCATGGCCACCGACCCGCGCATCGACGCCTACATCGCCAAAGCCGCGCCCTTCGCCCGCCCCATCCTCCACCACCTCCGCGCCGTCGTCCGGGACGCCTGCCCGGGAGCCGAGGAAACCATCAAGTGGGGGTCGCCCGCGTTCGTCTACCAGAGCAAGCTCCTGTGCATGATCGCCGCGTTCAAGGCGCACTGTGCCCTGGTGTTGTGGACGCGTGAGCCGGAGAAGGACGCCGCGAGCACGACGCCCGAGGTGGACTCTTCGCGGCTGCGGCACATCACCAGCGTCAAGGAGCTGCCGTCCCCCCGCGTCCTCGGCGCGCTGGTCAAGGCGGCGGCGAAGCGGATCGCGGACGGCACCGTGGTCCCGAAGCCGGTCAAGAAGCCGAAGCCTCCCGTAAAGGTCCCCGACGATTTGAAGGCCGCCCTGGCGAGGGATGCCCGCGCCAAGGCCGGCTTCGAGAAGCTGCCGCCCAGCCACCGGCGCGAGTACATCGAATGGATCATCGACGCCAAGACCGAACCGACGCGCGAGCGTCGTCTGGCGACGACCCTGGAGTGGGTGGCCGAGGGCAAGTCGAGGAACTGGAAGTACGGCCGGGCGTAGCTCCAATCTGCCGCGGAGCCGCCGCACGCTCCTCATTCTCGTGGTTCGAGCGGTGTACGATGCCTCGCGTGTCCCCCACGCCAGAGCGCGTCCGCGACCATGCCACTGCTTTCCTGACCGCCACGCTGGCGGCGCTCGTCGTGGACGCGGTGCTGCAGCTGGCGCTGGACGGAGTGGCCGTGTCGGCCTATGGCGGCGGCGCCCCGTGGTGGATCACCGCGCACCTCCCCGAGCGAGGGCGATGGGTGGCGTTTGCGGCGCTGGTCTGGTGGCTCGCGCCGTTGGTGGTGTCGCGTGATGGTGGCGCGAATGATGCGCACGCGCCCCGTGATGCGGCCGAGGCGTGGCGCCAGACCGGCGTGGCCGTGATTGCCATCCCGCTGCTATGGGTGCTCGCGACCTGGGTTGTCAGCGCCGTCCGTTTCACGCTGCTCGGCAGCTGGTCCACAGACGGCCTGGTCTTCCTCTCCTTCGGCTACTATCGCGGCCTGTTCATGGACTACGCGCCATGGTTGATGGCCGGCGTCACGGTGCTCGGCGTTCGACGGCACCTTTGAGGGCTTGGGGCTTGGGGGATGTCTTGAGTCTTGGGTCTTGGGTCTTGGGTCTTGAGTCTTGGGCCTTGAGCCTAGAGCCTTGAGCCTAAAGCCTAGAGCCTAGAGCCGGCTCAAGGTGCTGCGGGATCGGCCAGCGACTTGAGATCTTCCACGTCCACGAACGTGAGCGACTCGGAGTTCACGCAGTGGCGGCGGTAGGTCGGGGGCGGGCCGTCGGGGAAGACGTGACCGAGATGGCCGTCGCACCGCGCGCACATGATTTCCACGCGCAGCACGCCGTGGCTGCGATCCGGTTTCGTGGCCACATTCTCGTCCGAGACCGGCTGGAAGAAACTGGGCCACCCGGTGCCCGAATCGAACTTCGCGTTCGACGCGAAGAGCGGCAGGCCGCAGCAGACGCAGGCGTAGACGCCGTGGCTCTTGTTGTCGAGGAGCGTCCCGCAGAACGGCCGCTCGGTGCCCTGCGCACGGGCCACCGCGAATTGCTCCGGCGTCAGCAGCGCGCGCCACTCGGCGTCGGTCTTCTCGATCCGCGGCACGTCCACCGGACCGACGAGCTGCCCTTCCGCGTTGAACACCTTCACCGAGACGATGGCTGACATGTCTTTATGATGGTCCGGTCAGCGCTTCTTTTCGATCGACGCCGCCTGCGCGCGAGTCTGGCGGAGCGTGACCACGTCGCCCGGCTTCAAGCCGGCAATCAGGTTGCGATGCTGCGCCAGGCGCTGCACACGGCGGTTGTCCACGCCGTGGTATGTCACCATCCCGGTCGTCTCGTCCACCGAGTCCACCGTCACGACGTACGACATCTGCTGCAACACCAGGGCATCCGACCGGTTCAGTGCCGCCTGCGCCTCCGCGGTGGTGTCCTTGGGCGGCGCCATGCGCGCGCCGGGCGTCACCTCGACGATCAGCGCGTCGTAGTAGCGAATGGTCACCACGTCACCCCGGCTGAGCTGATCGAAGACCGGCATATCGGGTCCCGCGTAGATCGGAGCCTGGATGGTGTTGCCGACGCGAAGCGTGACCGTACGCCCGGTGCGGTCCACTTCTTCCACCTCACCCGACACCGCTGAGATTTGCTGGGTGACGCCGCGAGGTTCCTGCTGGGGGCGTAAGTCCGCGGCGCGGCTCACCGCCGGCAGCAAGACCAGCAACGCAACCCCGACGAATTGCCACCTGCGCATCACTGGCTCCTACTTCCTCAGGACGATGGTAGACGGTGCGGAGAGCGCGAATTCGATCAGCGTCTCGGTCGGAATGACGGCCGCGTCGCCGCGCGTCGCCATGGTCGCTCCTACGCCTGCCCCCGCGCCGACACCGGCGCCGATGGCCGCGCCCTTGCCGCCGCCGGCGATCGCACCGATGACCGCTCCGGCGCCCGTGGCAATACCGGTGCGCTTGACGTCCTTGCCGGTGGTGCTCTTCGCGGTCACGCTGTGGCTGGAGGTCCGAACGGCGATGGTGTTGCCGTTGACGCCGGCGATGGACTTCGCGGCCACCGAGATGCTGGCGACGCCCTTGACCTTGCCGCCCGGGTCGCTCGTCACCACGACACAGCTGACATGCGACCCCTTCTTGGCGAGGACGGTGTCGTCGACTACGAGATCGCGCTCGAGCAATCCCTCGAACACCGATCCGTTACTGGCGGTCTTGGTCGAAATCTCCGCCGTCGTGCGGACAGGAATCCTGGTGCCGGACGGCAGCGTGAACTCGCGCGGCTTCATCTCCTCCATCTGGCGGCGAAGCTCGGCGTTCTCGTCCGCCTGGCGGGCTGCGGCCGCTTTCTGCTCGCTCAACGCCCGATCGGCCTGTTCCGACGCCGCGGCAGACCGATCCACCAGGTCACTGGCGGGGGGCGGCGTAGCTGCGGCGGAAGGTACTGGCGGCGCGGCCTGGCCTGGTGCTGCCGAGCTGGCAGACTCCGCGGCTTGCTGTTTGGCGGCGTCGAGTTCTTTCTGAAGCTGGGCGATCTTCTGATCGCTCGCGCTCGGCGGTGGCGTGCCGCAGGCACCGGCCAGGGCCGCAAGGAGGAAGATGATCGGCAGACGGACGTGGCGAACCATAACCAGCCTCCTGTAGCAGTAACGCCACAACGGTAGCACCGCGATTGCAGCCTGTCGATGGGCCTGGCAGGATCTGCGTCAATTTCGAGGGGATCGTGCCAGGCCCCGCGGGACCGCCAGCACCAGCGCACCGCCGAGCATCACGATCCCGCCAATCGCGATCAGGCCGGCAGAGAAGCTGTTCGTCGCGTCCCGCAGGTAGCCGATGCCGTATGGTCCGACGAAGCCGCCGATGTTGCCGACCGAGTTGATCAGCGCAATGCCCGCGGCCGCGCCGGCGCCATGCACGAACGACGTGGCCAGCGTCCAGAACGGGCCGAGCATCGAGGTCACCCCCAGCATCGCGATCGACAGCAGCACCAGCGACGGCACGAGACCCGACACGAACGCGGTGGCGATGAAGGCCGCGCCGCTCAGCCCCGCGGCCAGCGCCACGTGCCATCGCCGCTCGCCGGTGCGATCGGAGTGACGCGCGGCGACGACCATGCCGGCCGCACCGAACAGATACGGAATGGCGCTCAGCAACCCGATCTGGAACGGCGTGCCCTTGAACGCCGCCTGCAGGATCTGCGGCAGGAAGAAGCCGAACCCGTAGAGCGCCACCGGCACCACGAAGTACACGAGCGCCAGCACCCACAGCCAGCGATGCTTCAGCGCGTCGCCCACGCGGTGCACGCGCCCATCACCGGTTGCGCGTCCTTCTTGCGTCGAGCTGCGACACCAGGGCGTATCGCTCGGCCGCCGACAGCCAGGTCGCATCCGACGGCGACTCGTCGAGCGCGAACAGGACCACCACGCCGAGGAGCGCGGCCGGGATGCCCTCCAGCAGGAACATCCACTGCCAGCCGGCGAGGCCGCTCGTGCCATCGAGCGACAGCAACGCACCCGAGATCGGCCCCCCGACGATACCCGCGGTGACGGTGGCGGTCATGAACGTGCGCGATGGTCCGGGCGCGCTCGCGGGCGGGCACCCAGCGCGTGAGGTAGTAGATGATGCCGGGGAAGAAGCCCGCTTCCGCCGCGCCCAGGAGAAAGCGCAACGCGTAGAAGGTCTTCGCATCGTGAACGAACATCATGCAGGCCGAGATCAGCCCCCACGTAATCATGATTCGCGCGATCCATCGCCGGGCGCCGACGCGCGCGAGGATGATGTTGCTGGGGATCTCGAAGGCGGTGTAGCTGACGAAGAAGATGCCGGCGCCGAAGCCGTAGACAGCTGACGAGAATCCGAGGGCGGCGTTCATCTGCAGCGCCGCGAAGCCGACGTTGATGCGATCGAGATACGCGAAGATGTAGCAGAGGAAGAGGAACGGCACCAGGCGGCGCCGCACCCTGGCCGCAGCAGATTCGAGATCGGTGATGGGCATGCAGTACGGCGGGGGTGGATCGGAGTGTATCCGAAAGCCCCTGCACGGCGCCGGTCGATCGATCGCGGCCTCAGGGCGTGACGGTCACCTTCACCAGTCCGGTGGTCCAGCAGCACACTTCCCCACCGCCGCCTTCTCCGGAGAAATCGTTGGCCACCAGATGCAGCACGTACTCGCCCGGGACGCTGAACCGCGCGCTGGCCGCGGCTTTTCCGCTGAACGGCGTGTTCACGGCGCCGCCGGCCAGCACCTCCACCTTGGGGGTGGCCTCATCGAAGGTGACCGCGCCCGGCCCACGGTACTTCGACCACGTCAGCTCCACTGGCGGAGGCACCTTCTGCAGGGGCGCGTTCGATCCGCTCGAGTACTTCGCATCGTCCGACACCCAGACCGGCAGGGCGAGCGGCGAGCCGAGCGCCGTGGTGCGCGTCGGGGCGCGGTCGAGCGTCATGCCCGGTCCCTGCACCGGCGGCCCCTTCTCCTCGAACCGCACGATGGGCGGCGTGTTGCCGACCGCTTCATCACGGAAGGGGCTGACGTTGTAGTCGGGGTGCAGTCGCAGCGGAATCACGGTGGACTGCCCGTTGACGACAATGGTCCACGTAAGCCGTTGCTGCGGGGTGAAGTCCTTCGGCACGCGGACGACGAACATGCCCGTCCTGCGGCCTGGCTGGAAGTACGCCGGCTGGCCCATGTCGGGGCCGCCGGGCTCGATGCGATTTGCGGGGCCGATGGGGACGTCAACGGCCTGAGACATGTTCCGATTGAGGTAGCCGACGAGAAAGTTATGCGTCCCGTCGGCATCGTCGAACCAGCCCTCGAAGGCGCCGGTCACGCTCGACCCGAACTGACGCGGCGGCTCGCTCGGCAGCCGCTGCTGCGCCGAGACCACTGCCGCGCCCACCAGAATTACCGCCGCCCAGACCTTCACCGCCAGGCGTCGATTCGCCATCACCCCGCGCACATAGCCCATCGGCGATTCCGTCAGCGCTGTCGTTCGATCGTGCGTTGCCGGGGCCTTGCGTTTCCGCTCCGCGAGCAGCGCGTTGTACTCGTCGTCGGTCAGGTAGACGACGTTCATCCACGCGTGGGCCATTTCGTCCACCGTGCGATCGCCGTAGCCCACCCACTGATCCGGATCGGGATTATCGGGGTTGTTCTTCGTGTTGTCGTACCACGCGCTGACGTGGATGACGGTACCCTTCGGGAAGACCGGCGACGCGTCATCCTCGTAGATGTAATTGGTCATCCAGTTGAAGTTGAATCGCCCGACGTAGCTGATGATCTCGCGGCTGCCGTCCGGCTTGATGGCCTCCACCTCCATTGCCTTGCCGCGCAAATGGAAGTGCGGCTGGAAGTTGGTGATCAGCGTGTTCTCCTTGAGCACCGTGTAGCCCTCGGTGTGCGCGACCGAGTTCGGCGGGATGTCGAGGAACCCGCGCGTCCGGAGCCCGGTGAACCCGATCAGATAGCTGCGCTTCTTGGGTTCCTGCCCCTTCGGGTAGAACCACAGGCCGATCTCGGAGCCGGCGGTGATCTCTTCGCCGACGGCGTGCAGGTGCTGGTCCCATGAAATCTTCTCGCCCGGGACGATCAGCTTGCCGGTGTCCGGCCGGAACACGTCGTAGCCCTTGCCGATGGCCCATTCCATCAACTGCGGCCGACGATTGACCAGGTCCTCGCGGCTCGTCGGCCCGGTCGGGCCGGTGGCGGTTCCGGTGTTGACGGCGTCTGGGTCGTCATTGAGCACGAGATACGCGATCGAGTGATGCACGATCTTCCGGCCCTTCAGGTTCGTGGGCCTGATCTCCACCATCCTCACCCAGCGGGGTTCGGTGATGGGGATGTCGGTCATCGGCCGGTACCAGACGTCCTGGTTCTTGGCCGGCATCTTGTATTCGGTCGACTTGATGACCATGTCGGGCGGGCCGAACCCGTCCTTCACCGCCTGCCACTCGTTGTCGGTGACCAGCGGCTTGGCGGGTGGAAGATCCTTCGGATCGCCCTCCGGCGCGCCCGCATCGACCCAGCGAACGATGGTGTCGATCTGCTGATCGGACAGCGAGATGTCGTTCTTGAACCTGGTGACGCCGACCGACTGGTCGATGTGCCAGGGTGGCATCTGCCGCCGCATGACACGGTCCTTGATGGAGCGCGCCCACGGCCGCGATTCCTTGTAGGTGATGAGCGACATCGGCGCGATGGACTCGGGCTGATGGCAGGACTGGCACTTGGCCTGGAAGATGGGGGCCACGTCCTTGGAGAACGTCACGGCCTTGGCCGGTTCGTCGGCCGCCAGCGCGACGCCGCTACTCCCGAGGAGAGCCCCGAACGCGAGGAAACCTGCCGGCAACAGTCTCGTCAACCTTCGGCCACTCATGCATGCCTCCGAGCGTGATCCGAGTTCCCTGGCTGGATTCTACTCGACGGCGCGGGAATGGCAAGTCCCTGGGGAATCGCCTCGGCCGGAGGGTGGTAGTGTAGCGGGCTCCAGGGGGTTCTGCGGGTTCTGGCTGTTTTCAGGATGAGGTCGCTGCAGATGAGCCAACAACTCGATCAGTTGCTGCATCAATACGAGAACGGGCGCCTGTCGCGCCGCGAACTGCTTGGCGCCCTGGCGCTGCTCGTTGCCGCGACGTCCCCGACCGCGGCAGCGCCTGTCGGGAAGGTCGCCTCGTTCAATCACGTCAGCGTCTTCGTCCCGGACGTCCAGAAATCGGTGGCGTTCTACCAGGACCTCTTCGGGCTGCCGATCCTCACGCGTCAGGACCCGGGCATCAACCTGAACTGCGGCGCCGGCTTCCTCGGCATCTATCCGCTCCCGGCCAACGCCACCGCCAGCCGGATCGATCACCTGTGCCTGGGAATCGAGAACTTCGACGCCGACGCGGTGTTGAAGCAGCTCACCGAGCGAGGCATCAAAGGCAACATCCGACTGCGCGGCGAGACGAAGGAGCTGTACTTCACCGACCCCGACGGCATCCGCGTGCAATTGCAGGACGTCAAGTACAAGGGCGGCTCGGGGGTATTGGGGGATAAGGAGCCGGGGTAGGGGGATCCGGGATCCGGTGTCCGGTATCCGGTGTCCGGTATCCGGTGTCCGGGGTCCGGAGTCCGGTGCGGGTGGCCGCGCGGCGGTTGTCGCTTCGGCACGAGCGGCCCCATGACAGAAGCGCTTCTCCATGCACAGTGACCACCTGAACGTCGCCGCGACGTACACCTCCGCGGCCGATCGTTTCGACGACCTGCCGTTCTGGTCGCACTTCGGACAGGCGACGGTGGATCGGCTGCAGCTGAGACCTGGCGCGCGGGTGCTGGATCTCTGCTGCGGCACCGGGGCATCGGCGCTGCCGGCGGCGGAAGCCGTGGCAGCGGCGGGGAGCGTGGTGGGCATCGACATCACCGACGCGCTGCTCGAACGGGCTCGAGCGAAAGCGTCGGCCGCGGGATATCGCCACGTCACGTTCGAACGCGCCGCCGTCGAGAGCCTGCAATTCCCCGTGGCCTCGTTCGACGCCGTCATCTCGGTATTCGGACTGTTCTTCGTGGACGACATGGCGGGCCTGCTGACCCGCGCGTGGTCGTGGCTGGCGCCAGGCGGCGTGATCGCCATCACCTCGTGGGGCGAGCAGGTGCTCGCGCCCGGCGAAGCGCTGTTCTGGGAAGCGGTGCTGCGCGAGAATTCCGCCCTGTCGCCGAAGAGTCATGCCGGCCGCCTCGATACACCCGACAAGATCAACGCCGTCTTCGCCCAGGCCGGCCTGCCGCGCCCCGAGATCGCGCACGAACGATGGGACATGCCGCTGGCCTCGGCGGAGGACTTCTGGCCGGTCATCCTCGGCACCAGCAACCGCGCCGCGCTCGACGCGCTCACGCCCGAGCAGCAGACCCGTGTCCGCACCGTCGTGCTCGACACCCTGCGCGCGCGTCACGTCAAAAGCGCGGCGATGGACGCGTGGGTTGCGACGAGTAAGGAAAGACCTGAGGCGCGTCGGTCGTGAGTCTTGAGTCTTGGGTCTTGGGTCTTGAGGTCTTGGGGCTTGGGGCTTGGGGCTTGGGGCTTGACGGGCTTGGGGCTTTCGCTGCGATGAGGTTCCGACTCCCGACTCCCGACTCCCGACTCCCGATCCCTGAACCCCGACACCCCCGCTCCCCTACCAGCCGATCGCGTAGCCGGCGCGGCGCGGGTCGGCGCCGGCGGTCATCGTTCCCGCGTCGAGATTGAACAGGATGCCCTGCGCGCCGCCGACGCCGGCGGTGAAGGACGGCAGCATCTCCAGCGTGTGGCCCATCCCTTTCAAGCCGTCCAGCACCGGCTTGGGGAGGCGCGCTTCGATCGCCAGCGTGAGGGCCGCCCCGGCTTGTAGAAGCTCGGATCGGCATCGACGCGGAAACGCGGTGCTTCGATCGCTTCCTGGATGCCCATGCCGAAGTCGATCACGTTCACCAGCACCTGGAACTCGGTCTGCCCGATCGTCTCGCCACCCGGTGTGCCGTAGATCATCTTCAGCTTGCCGTCCTTCATCACGATCACCGGCGAGTTGTTGAGGATCGGAATTCGCCCGGGCGCGACGTAGTTCGGGTTGTCGGGGTACGGCGACGTGGAGCCGAGACGCATGCCGTTGTTCAGCAGCAATCCCGTGCCGCCCATCACCACCATGTTGCCGAAGTTGCCGCCGAGCGTGGGGGTGCAGGCGACGGCGTTGCCATCGGGATCCACGATCGAGAAGCTGGTCGTGTCGTAGCTGGGGACGTAGCGCTCCGCCAGCACCCGGCCGCGCGCCACCTGCGAGGTCGGCGCCCCCGCTGGTGAGCCGGCGGCGGGATAGCCGCCGGCGCGCGCCGGATCGATCAACGCACGCCGCGTCGCGGCGTACTCCTTGGAGAGCATGCCGGCCTGCGGCACCGCGAAAGTCCTGGGATCGGCGACGTAGCGGTAGATGTCCGCCTTGGCCACCTTGATCGCTTCGGCCATCAGGTGTGTGGCCGCGGCCGACCCCGCGCCCATGCTCTTGACGTCGAACGACTCGATCAGGTTCAGCTGCATCGCCACCTCGAACCCGCCGCGCGAGGTCGAGGGGTTGCTGTAGACGTCGTGGCCGCGATAGGTGACGTGCAGCGGCTCCTGCCACTCGGCTCGGAACGACGCGATGTCTTCCCTGGTGATCACGCCGCCGTTCGCCCGCGCGAACTCGGCGATCTCGGCGGCGATGTCGCCGGTGTAGAAGCGATCGTAGGCGGCGCGGATGGCGGCCGCGCGAGGCTTGCCGGCCTTCGAGCGCCTGGGCCTCGGCCTCGACCAGCTTGCGGAAGGTGCGCGCGAGATCCGGCATGCGGAAGAGATCGCCTTCCTTCGGCACCTGTCCGCCCGGCAGGAACACGGCGGCGCTGCTCGGAACCTTGGCGAAGTAGTCACGGGTGCTGCGGATCGACGACACCAGGTTCGAGTTGATCGGCACGCCGCGCTCTGCGTAGCCAATCGCCGTGGCCAGCACGTCGGCGACGGACCTGGTGCCGAAGCGCTCCAGCGCGGTGAGCAACCCGCCGACATTGCCCGGGACGATGCCGGCCTTGATGCCGCGATCGAGGAGCTCGGGCGTCATCTCGGCGGGCTTGATGCCCATCGGCGCCGGCCCCGCCATGCTGAGCGACAGCACCTTGCCGCTCTTCTTGTCGTACACCGTCATGAAGCCGTTGCCGCCGAACCCGGAGCTCTGCGGCTCGACCAGGTTCAGCGTCGCCGCCACCGCGACGGCGGCGTCAAAGGCGTTGCCGCCCTTCATCAGCACCTCCATGCCCGCCATCGACGCCAGCGGATGGGCGGAGGTGACCAGGGCGCGGCTGCCGGGCACCGCCGGCCGATGCGCACGCAGGCTGGCGCGCGGATCGTAGTCGGGCGTGAACTGGCTGCGCTCCTGGGTCATGGTCTGTGCACCGCTCACCAGGAGCATCATCAGGAACGCTCCGGTGAGCCTGAGCCGGGCCGAGGCGGAGATGGACATGGCAGGAGTATCGCTCAATCTGGGGACGGGGAGTCTTGGGTCTTGAGTCTTGGGTCTTGAGTCTTGGCTGAGGCTTGGGGCTTGCGGGCTTGGGCGCGTATCAACACCCCGCGTCGAGGCGCTTGATGATTACCGCGGTCCCAAACGTGTGGATGACCTCGGCGGTGCGCAGCACTTCGCCCGGCAGCAGCTCGCGCCGCGCGATGGCATACGGCAGCGCTGTGCCTTCGATCCATCGGCCGACGGCGCGGTTCGCGGTGTAGCTGTCGAGGTCGGCCGTGCGCGGCGACGACCGCGGCTGCCCCATCACGGCCAGGTGCAGCCAGTAGGCCTGCTCCGCATCGCGCACCACGTAGTCGACGCACGCCGCGCGCAGGTTCGCGCGCGCCCAGCGGCCAGCGGCATCGAGATCGGCAGATACGATCGACGGCGGCACCGGTACTGCCGTCGCCGCGCGCAGGCCGATCCCCAGCACCACGAGCGCGGCCACCCAGGCGCCGGCCGCCGAGCGGCCAGGAACCCGCGCGAGCACCGCACCCAATCCGGCGCCGGCAACGATCGCGACGGGATACACCGCGAGATAGATCATCTTCATCGCCATATACGGCGTCTCGGCTCCGCGCCAGCGCGCGAGCACATAGAGAGCGGCGGCCTGAAGGACCACCCCCATGAGGAACCAGAGGGTGACCCGCGCGGTCTGTCGTTTCAGAGAGGTGACGAGCCCGGCCATCGCGAGCACGATCAGCACGACAACGGTGGGTCCCACCACGAACGCCGGCACGGCGCCGCTCGTGCCCGCCATCCGCACCCAGGCGGCGTGCTGCGACAAGTGCAGCGCGGCCACGGCGACGAACGGCAGCGTCGCCATCAGCATCGACGTCGCGCGAGTCGTCATCGGCAACTCGCGTTTCATCAGGATCGCCATCGCGACGGCCACCATCAGCGGCCCGATCCAGATCGGCCAGACGAGGAACACCGCGGCGCCCATCAGCCCGATGAACCCCATCCACGCGCGGTGAGGAGCCATCCACCACCGCCCCAGCGCCCACCAGCCCGCCACGACGAACAGCTCCGACGCTACCTGCGCGTAGAAGCCCGCCTGCAGGAACCCATCGACGCTGTAGGCGTGCGGCGCGAACAGCACCAGCCCCACGGCCGCGATGGCGATCGGGCGACGCGTCCACGCACGCCGGCCACTGCGTCCAGCGCGATCAGGAACACGAACCCGGCCTTCAGCGCGACCGTCAACGCCAGCAGCGGGTACGCGGCTCGATACGCCTCCACTCCAAGGAGCGAGCCGGCGACGACGATCAGCAGGTGCAGCCCTGGCGTGTAGTGCGCCATCTCCCCGAGCGCCGCCTCAGCGGCGGCCCCGTCCACGAGGTGCCGGGAGCGATCGAGCACGTCCACCAGCATCAGATGATGGGTGAGATCCGACGCGCCGCCCGGAGGAAGCAGCGAGGGCCACGCCGCGGCGAACAGCCCCACCAGACTCGCGGCCACAACGACGGCCCACCACCAGGTCGAACCCGAAAGCTCACCGGGGCGGCCGTCGGGTGGGAGGCTGACCCACGCCACGGCTGTCACCGCGAAAGCACTCACGGCGACAAACGCAGGCACCAGGGTCAGGCCGAACCAGCCGCCGAGATAGGCGACCACGATGGCGGCGGCAAGCCACACCACCAGCGCCGCAGGCAGGCCGGTGATGAGGGTCGCGCCAGGGCGAGGGCCGGCAGCGGAGGGCATGAAGGACGAAGCGGATTATAGCCGCCGGCTCAGGACAGGCGGCGACAGCGGCGGCTGGCTTGCGAGGAACAGTTGTCTCGCGTGAAGCACTGGCGCATACTCCACGCTCATCGTTCCCGCGGGCGGGTATTTCGGAGGATGGCCATATGCATACAGATTTCAGGAACGCTGCTGAACGAGTTCGATCGCGGCCGGCTCTCACGCCGCCAGTTGCTGCAGGCGCTTGGTGTGGCTGCCGCCCTGCGGCCGGCATCGGCCTTTGCGCAGGGACAGTGTGGCGGCGCCAAGGCCGGCACTCCCGAGTGCGACCCGACGCCGGCGAAGCTGCCGTTCGCGGCTACGGGATGGAAGACCGTGCTGCTCGATCACCTGTCCTGCCAGGCCGCCGACTACGCGAAGGAAGCCGCCTACTACCAGGCGCTGATGAACTGGACCATTCGCAGCGACGACGGCAAGCAGGCGATGCTCGACATCGGCGACTGGGGCGGCTTGGCTGTTCGCGGTGGATACGTCGCGCCTCCAGCGCCGCCGGCTGCCGCCGCGCCCGCCGCGGGCGCGGGTGCTCCCGGGGCCGGAGGCCCTGGCGGTCCGCGCGCGCCGCGCCTGGCGGCGTTCGACGGATTCTGCTGGGGCATCGAGCCGTGGGACGCGAAGACGGTGGAAGCCGAGCTGAAGAAGCGCGGACTGACGCCGGTCGCCGACAACCACGGCGACTTCCAGAGCTTCCATGTGAAGGATCCCGACGGCTTCGATCTGCAGATCAGCAACGGCAACCGCAAGAACCGCCGGCAGGGACCCGCCAGCGGCAAGACCTCGGCGCCGGCGCCGTTTGCCTCAACGAGCTGGAAGACCGTGTGGCTCGATCACATCTCGTTCGAGGTGTCGAACTACAAGGAGACCGTCGCGTTCTACACGGCGCTCCTCGGCTGGACGCCCGGGCAAGACGAGGGCAGCCAGAGCCAGTGCAAGATTGGCGACATCGGCGAGATCATCATTCGTCGCGGAAGAAGTCCCGGCGGCGCTCCCTCGGCCACTCCGGCGCCGCGGCGCGCCTCGATCGGGCACATCTCGTTCGGCATCGCCGGCTTTGATCCCGACCAGGTGAAAGCCGAGCTCGACAAACGCGGCTTGACGGCGCGCGAAGACACCGGCGGGCGCGGGGAGATTCACACCTCGGCGTACAAGAGCTATCACACGACCACGCCGAACGGGTACGACCTGCAGATCAGCGCCACCACCAGGGAGACGCGCGGAGCGTAAGCGCGCGACATGCCCGGTCAGTGGTTCGAGCTGTACCGGACCATCGTGATGCCCGCGCATTGCGATGCGTACGGGCACCTGAACGTTCGTCACTACGCTGCGTTCTTCGACGACGCCGGCTGGCAGATACTCGGCCAGGCCGGCGTCTCGCTCACCGATCTGCGTTCGCGCGGTCTTGGCAGCGTCGTCGCGACGCTCACCATCGACTTCCATCACGAGCTCACGGCCGGGCAACTGGTGCTGGTGACCGGGGCGGTCACCAGGGTCGGTCACAAGAGCTTTGGCTACGAGCTCCGGCTCTACGAGGCGGATTCGATGACGCACTGCGCGACGCAGAAGGCCATCGAGGTGTGTTTTGACACGAACCGGCGCGAGTCGGCCGCGTGGCCCGAGGACATCCGATCAGTGCTCGCCCGGCATCTCGCGTGAGGCCCACTCGAGGACGTGAACGGCGCTAGGCAGGCACGACCGCCGGCGCCTCGTTCACGGGCACGGTGAGGAAGAGGAGCGCCGCCACCAGGCATGCGCCCGACCAGAAGGCGAGCGTGCCGTTCCACCCCCACGCGTCGGACATCCGCGGCACGAGCCAGATCGACAGCACGCCTCCGAGATTCCCGAACAAGTTGAGGAAGCCGGCCGCTGATCCGGGACTCGCGGCGCCAATCGCGGTGGCGGTCATGAAGAAGGGCGCCTCCGCGCCATTGAGGCAACCCGATGACAGGCTGAGCGCGGCAATGGCCAGGTAGGCGCTCGGCAGTGTGGCGCCCATCGCGACGCAGGTCGCCGAGGTCAGCAGGCAGCCGACCGCAACGCGGCGGCGCGCGCGGGCCGAGCCGATGCGTCGTCCCAGACGGTCGGCGCCCACGCCGATCAGCGGCGCCAACATCACCCCGGTCATGCTTGGCAGGCTCCCCCAGACGCCGCTCGCCAGCACGGTGAAGCCGCGCCCCTCGGTGAGGTACCTGAAGAACCAGAACACGAACACGAACCAGGTGGCGGAGTGCAGCAGGTAGGCGAGCGACAACCGCACCAGGCGAGCATCGCCGACGATGAGCATGGCCTCGCGCCGCGCGCCACGGCTGATGGGCGTGCGGCCCAACTCCGGGTGCCGCGTCCCGGCGGGCATGAGCAGCAGCCAGAGCAACGTCGCGGCCACCGCCAGGCTGCCGCTCAACACGAAGACCCCGCGCCAGCCGAAATGCTCCATCACCGGCGCCATCACGAGCGGCGCGGCGGCGGCGCCGAGCGCCGACAGGGCGATGTAAACGGACGTGGCGCGCACCCGCTCGCCCACCGGCACGTAGGTCATCACCGCCATGGCGGCCACCGGGAACACCGCGGCCTGCGCGGTCCCGAGCAGCACGCGCGTGCCGATGAGCGTCCCCACCGCCGCGTCACCCTCCGGCAGCAAGCCGGTGATGAAGGACGAAGCGCTGCACGCCAGCAGCGTGAGGGCGAGCGCGGCGCGAACGCCGAACCGCTCGCCGAACATCCCACCGGGTACCTGGAACAGCGCGTACGGCAACTGGAATCCCCAGGCCGTGATTGCCCCCATCGAGGCCATGGTCAGGCCGAGGGCGGGGACCATGCGCTCCTGCGCCACGGCCACGTCGGCGCGTACGAGATAGGCCACGAAGCAGACGAGCCCCAGCAGCAGAGTGACGCGCCAGCTCTCGGACATCAGGCTGCGGGATGATACCAGCTCGTCCGGTGGGCTCCGCGGGTATGATCGTGAGGTCGTATGCCGTCCACCACCACCGCCTCGCCCTTCACCCTGGCGCGCCGCGCCGCCCGCATGAATCCCTCGGTCATCCGCGATCTCCTCAAGATCACCGAGCGGCCGGGCATCACGTCGATGGCCGGCGGGCTGCCATCGGCCGACACGTTTCCCGTCGAGGCGATGCGCGACGCCACCGCCCGCGTGCTGCGCGACGCGCCGCGCGAGGCCATGCAGTACGCCGCCAGCGAAGGCTACGAGCCGCTGCGCGAATGGGTGGCGCAGTACCTCGCCGCGCACCAGGGCATGACGGTCTCGGCCTCGCAGGTGCTGATCACCAACGGCTCGCAGCAGGGTCTCGACCTCGCGGCGAAGGTCCTGATCGACGCGGACGCGCGCGTCCTGGTCGAGACGCCGACCTATCTCGGCGCCGTGCAGGCGTTCACGCCGTACGAGCCGAGGCTCGAGGGGCTGGCCTCGGACGCCGAAGGGCCGCAGCCCGACGCGCTCGCCGCCGCCGCCGCGGGAGCACGCTTTGCGTATGTCCTGCCGAATTTCCAGAACCCGCGCGGGCACGTTTACAGCGAAGCGCGGCGCGAGGCGCTCGTCGGCGAAGCGCAACGCGCCGGCCTGCCGCTGGTCGAGGACAACCCCTACGGCGACCTTTGGTACGACACACCGCCACCGCTCTCGCTGGCCTCGCGCTGGCCCGAAGGCGTGCTCTACCTCGGTTCGTTCTCGAAGGTGCTGGCGCCGGGCCTGCGGCTCGGCTACGTGGTGGCGCCGCCGGCGGTGTTCCCCAAGCTGCTGCAGGCGAAGCAGGCCGCCGACCTGCACACCGCGATCTTCAACCAGCGCATCGTCCACGAGGTGCTGAAGAGCGGCATGCTCGACGCGCACGTCGCCGCAATCCGCGCCCGGTACAAGACGCACCGCGATGCGATGGCGGCGGCGCTCGAGCGACACATGACCGGCCTCGCCACGTGGCGTCAGCCGGTGGGCGGCATGTTCTTCTGGCTCGAGCTCGCGCACGGTCTCGACGCGACGGCGCTGCTGCCCCAGGCGGTGGAGGCGGGCGTGGCGTACGTCCCGGGCGCGCCGTTCTTCGCCCAGGCGCCGCGCGCGGACACGCTGCGGCTGTCGTTCGTCACCGTGCCGCCCGAGCGGATCGAGACGGGCGTGGCGACTCTGGCAAGGGTGTTCAAGACGGCCGCCGTTCGCTGAAGCACCCGCGCGCCAGTCTGCCGTCGCCGTCTGCCGCGCCTCCCTGTCAGCGGGAAGCGCTGCGCCGGCCTGCGGTGTTCCCGATCCACTCGAGCACGACGAGCACCGGCTGATGATCGGACGCGAGCGGCGCGTCGAGGTATCGCGATTCGACGGTGCGCCACGACGCCGACTGCCGGACCATCACGTAGTCGATCCGGCGGCGAGGCCGGCCGCCGGGCTCCGGCGGTGGATCGATGAACATGTCCGTCCATCGCCTCGCCAGAATCTGCATCGTCCGGGTGTCGGGGCGGGTGTTCAGGTCGCCCGCAAGGATGCTGGTGTGCTCCGGCCCTGGAGCGGAGGCGTTCGCGAGATAGCTCGCCTGCGCCACTTGATCCATCAGGTCTCGGCCCTGATCGAGATGAGTGGTGGTGAACTGCACGCGGCCGACGGGCGCCCGCGCGTCCACGTCCACGCTGAGCGCGGTGCGCGGCTCGCGGTCCGGTGAGCCCGGCAGCCGCCGGTTGCTGACACGCCGAATCGGCGAGCGTGACAACACCGCCACGCCATAGGCGCCGCCCTGATAGTCCATCGCCTTGCCGAAGACGGCGTGCATGCCGGTGAGCCGCTCCAGTTCCGCGACTTGATCCTGGCCGCCGGTGCGCCTCGTGCCCCGATCGACTTCCTGCAGGGCGACCAGATCGGGGGCCGCGCTGCTGACGATCGCGGCCGTCCGAGCCAGATCCAGTCGTCCGTCCAGACCTTCGCCGTGATGGATGTTGTAGGTCAACACGCGCAGGATGGGAGCGGCGCTGGGATCGCTCTCCCGCGGGCGTGACGCGGCGACGTACGCCTCGGCCACGGCCCACATCAGCAGCACCACCGACAGCGACTGACGGATGTTCATCAGGCGATGACTGCCTTAGGCCACGGCGGCCATGATCCCGAGGAAGCGCTGGACCTCGGTGCGATTGTTGTAGAAGCCAACGCCAACCCGGATGAACTCGTCGTTCTCCCTGAACAGGACCACGATGTTTTCCCTGGCCAGGCGCTTCTTCAGATCGGCAGCATCCCGGCCGTGGCGGACGGTGACGATCGGCGAGGCGTTGTCCTTCGGCGTGAACAGCGTGAAGCCAAGGTCGGACAGGCCTTGCCAGAGCTCGCGAGCCAGACCGACGCCCTGCGTCTCGATGCGGGGCAGGCCGACCCGCGCGATCAAGCTCAGCGAGGCGTCGAGCTGTGCGACCGACGTGTAGGCCACCGCCGCGTACCTGGTACTTCGCGGCGGTCGCCTGGAGCTTGTAGCCGTGCTCCGGCGTCTCGCTGATGATCTGGAGATGTCCGTAGCGATCCGACGGGATGCGGTCCAGCAGCTCCTCGCGCACGTAGAACGGTGCCACGCCGAAGTTGGCGTAGAGCCACTTGTAGCCACCACAGGTGAGGAAGTCCACGCCTTCGTCCTTGAAGTTCGTGTCGAACACCCCGATCGCCTGGATCGCATCCGCATACAGGTAGGCGCCGCGCGCGTGCGCGATCTCGGCCAGCCCCTTGAGGTTCTGGCGATAGCCGTTGCGGTTCGAGACCCACGACACCGAGACGAGCCTGGTGCGGGCGTTGCAGGCAGCATCGAAATCGGCCAGGCGGGTGGCGCCGTCGTGGTGCGGAACGACGCGGAGCTCGATGCCCAGCTCCTTCTCGAGTTCGCGATACAGCAGGAAGCTGGTCTCGAAATGCAGGTCATCGATGACGACATTGTCGCCGGCCTTCAGCTTCAGCCCGCGCGCGACGATGTTTTCACCGGCACTGGTGGACTGGACGAGACCCACTTCCCTGGGGTTCACGCCGAACAGGCCGGCGAACTTCCGGCGCACGCTCTCCTTCCGTTCGCGCAACCGGAGCAGCGCCTTCGGGTCGGGCTCCGGGAAGGGGTCGAGCAGCTTTTCGTCGAGGTAGGCGACCGCGGCGTCGCGCCCGGACCGGCAGAGCGGTGAGATCGCGCAGTTGTTGAGGAAGGCGTGGGTCTTCGTGATCGGGAACTCGTCGCGGACCCCGAGCGGATCCTCGTCACCTGGGGCGGTCGTGGTCCGGGCCGATACGGACGGTCGCATCGCCGGAATGACCGCGAGTCCAGCGACGGTGCTCTTCAGAAAGTTTCGGCGGTCCACGGGCATGACGCTCACCTCACCGGGCGCGTGCGAGCCCGGTCACAAGTTCCCAGTTGAACCGCACGAAGCGCTGCAGCTCGCTCTCGAGCAGGCGCTCCTGGTCGCTGTGCATCCCGAAGCCCTTGCTCTGGTCCTCGATGTCGATCGCCGAGCCGATGCCAACGCACTGCATGCCCCTCGCGCGGAGCGGCCACATGTCGGTGCCAAAGGTGCTCATCGAGGGAACGGTGGTCACCTTGTAAACGGTGCTGACCGCGGCCTCGGCGGTCTTGAACAGCTCGGAGTCGATGCGCGTCGCCGGCGTCACCGGGCGCTCGCCGCCGCCCGTGAACTGCACGTCAACCTCGGGATCGTTGATGGCCTTCCTGATCTGCTCGAGCAGCGCCGCGGCGTTCTCACCCGGCACCATCCGCACGTCGAGGCGCGCCTTGGCCTCGGACGGAATCACGTTCGAGCGGTAGCCGCCGGTGAAGATGTTCGGTGAGACCGAGGTGCGAACCATCGAGGCATGGCGGGGCTCGTGCTCCCACAGCCAGTCCGCCGCGGCATTGGCCACCTTCGGGTCCGGCGAAATCACATCGCGATACTGCTTCGCCTGCTCGGGCGACGCCAGCATGGCCAGCCGCCGGAAGTAGGTGCCGGTGGTTTCATCGATCCTGATCTCGGGCTGCCAGGTCGTGAAGCGGCCCACTGCCGTTCCGAGGCGGGCGATCGCGTTGGACTTGAGCGGTACCGACCCGTGTCCGGAGATGCCGTGGGCAACGAGCTCCACGCCGCGCACGACTTTCTCGGTGGTCTGGATCGTGGCGTATCGTACCTCTCCGCCCTCACGAACCTCGTCGCCGCCTTCCGCGATGCAGTACTCAGCGTCAATCTCCGGATAGTGCTCGGCCATCATGTAGCCGATGCCGAGGTTCGAGGCGCCTTCCTCCCCCGACTCGGCAAGAAAGATCACGTCGCGGTCGAGCGGCACGTTCTGCCGCTTCAGCAGCACCATCGTCATCAGGGCCGCGGCGAGGTTGTCCTTGTCGTCGATCGCGCCGCGTCCGTAGACGTAGCCGCCGTCGCGGGTGGCGCTGAACGGCGGGAAGCGCCACTTCGTGGCGTCAACCGTCACCGTGTCGATGTGACCCATCAGCAGCAGCGGGCGCTTGCGGCCGGTGCCCTTCAGGCGCGCCAGAACGTTGGGGCGGGCGGGATCCTTGAAGAGAATCTGGGCCGGGATGCCGTTCTGGTCGAGCACCTGCTTGAGATACTCGGCGGCCGCCCGTTCGCTGGCGCTGGTGTCGAACTTGATCAGCGCCTGATAGTGGCGCAGGTTCTCGTCTTCGAGCGCCTTCCAGTCCGGCGCCGCGGCTGGCCCCTGCACCGCAAGCGCGGCCACCGACGACGACGACGAGACACGGCGAACGCGACGAGCGGCAGGGGACGTCTGGTCATTGGCACCTTCAGCGTGGACGACGCAGGCGGATTATAGCTGCCCGCGTCCAACACGAACGGCCGGGACATCCTGGGGTAGACTCGTCGCCGTCGGCATGGAACAGTCGCTTTCGGCTCTCATCGACGCGACCGAGCGTGGCGAGCCCGCGGCCGCCGAGTCGCTGTTCACCACCCTGTACGCCGAGCTCCATCGCATCGCGCGCCGCGAGCTGGCCCGCCAGGGGTGGGGCGTGTCGCTCGGCGCCACCAGCCTGCTCCACGAGGCCTACCTCGACCTGTCGAAGCACGATCCCGAGCGGTTTCCAGACCAGCGGCGGTTCATGGCCTATGCCGCCAGGGTGATGCGCGGCCTGATCATCGACTACGCGCGCGGCCGGCAGGCACAGAAGCGCGGCGGCCTGTTCGAGCTGACGACGATCAACACCGATGTGGCCGAATCGGTCGCCGACGGCGCCGAGTTGACGGCGCTCGGGACCGCGCTCGACGAACTGTCCGCGGTGGAGCCGCTGCTTGCCGCCATCGTGGACCTGAAGTTCTTCTGCGGGTTCACGGTGCCGGAGATCGCGGCGATGAAGGGCGTGTCGGAGCGAACCGTCGAACGCAACTGGCAGAAGGCCCGCCTCTTCCTGCACCGCACGGTGCGGAACGACCTGCTCGGGGAGTGATTCGCAGGCTCGCGCCGGGCATCCCTCGCGCCGGAAGCGCTGCCCGCGTCCAGCTCGAGCCGCGTCGCTCATCCTCTCCCCGAACACCGAATATTCTGCGGTCCCGTGGCGGGCTTCTCCTCCCGATGTCGATTAACCGGGTAGAGGAGATTTCACATGTCACAGACCGCAGTCCAGGAAGTCAGCAAGTCGCGCGGCCCGCTCAACGGCGTCGACACGCCGACGCTGTTTGCCACCATCGACGCCGTCAGGGGCAACCCGCCCCTGGCGAAGTTCCAGTTCCGTGCCACGAACCGTTGGGTCTCCGGCACGCACAGCCGCGGCACCGTCGAATCGTTCTACGGCGCCGGCACCGAGCACGCGCACAAGCGCACGTTCACGCTCGAGGCGGATCACCCCGCCGTCCTCGTGGGCGGCGACAACGCGCCACTGCCGGTCGAGATCGTGCTCTACGGCCTCGCCGCCTGCATCACCGGCGGCATCGCCAACATCGCCGCCGCGCGCGGAGTGAAGCTCACCGAAGTCGAATCGACGGTGGAAGGCGACATGGACCTGCGCGGCATCCTCGGCCTCTCGGGCGAGGTGCGCAACGGCTACGAGAAGATCCGCGCGACCTTCACCATCAAGGGCGACGCGCCCGCGGAGAAGCTGCGCCAGATCGTCGAGCAGTCCCGCGCCCGGTCCGCGGTGTTCGACATCATCACCAACGCCGTGCCGGTCGAGATCAGCATCAACGCCGAGTAAAGCCATGCACCACGTCGAGTGTGTCGTGATCGGCGCCGGCCAGGCCGGCCTGGCGATGAGCCGCTGCCTCACCGACCGCGGCGTCGACCACCTCGTCCTGGAGCGGGGACGCGTCGCCGAACGGTGGCGGAGCGAGCGCTGGAACTCCCTGCGCTTGCTCACACCGAACTGGCAAAGCCGGCTCCCGGGCTTTCACTACGACGGCCCCGATCCGGACGGCTACATGACGATGCCCGAGGTCGTCGCCTATTTCGAACGCTACGCGGCGTCGTTCGCCGCGCCCGTGCGGAGCGGGGTCGAGGTGCGCGCAATCACCCGCGCAGACGACGAGTTCCGCGTCGAGACGACCGGCGGCGACTGGATGGCCACGACCGTCGTGGTGGCCACGGGCTACGCCGACCGTCCAGCGGTCCCGGGTGTGGCGGCGCGCATGCCGAACGGGATCGGGCACCTGGTGCCCACGGATTACAGGATGCCCGAGCAGCTGCCGCAGGGCGGCGTGCTGGTGGTGGGCGCATCGGCGTCCGGTATCCAGCTCGCGGACGAGCTGAATCGCGCGGGCCGGGACGTCACTATTGCGGTTGGACACCATACCCGATTGCCGAGGCGATACCGAGGCCGCGACATCCTGTGGTGGCTCGACCGCATGGGCGTGTTCGACGAGACCGTCGATCATGTCTACGACGTCGAGATCTCGCGCGAGCAGCCGTCGCTGCAACTCGTCGGTCATCCCGACCACGTGACGATCGATCTCTCGATGCTGCAGGCGCGCGGCGTGCGGGTCGTGGGCCGGCTTGTCGACGTGCAAGGCGGTGTCGCACGCTTCGCCGACGATCTCGTGGCCACGACGGCGGCCGCGGACATCAAGCTGGCGAGCCTGCTGCATCGCATCGACACGTTCGTCCGGGTGCAGGGGCTCGAGGCGGATGCCGCCGAGATTTTCGAGCCTCACTGTCTGAGGTTCGTGGACGCGGAGACCGAGATCGACCTCACGCGAGCGGGCATCCGCACCGTGCTCTGGGCGACGGGATTCCGGCGCCAGTACCCGTGGCTGAAGCTGCCCGTATTCGACGGACGCGGTGAGATTCGCCACAGTGGCGGCGTCACGCCGGTGAGCGGGCTCTACGTGATTGGCCTCCACTTCCTGCGGCGCCGCAACTCGAGCTTCATCGACGGCGTCGGTGCCGACGCGATGGCGTTGAGCGAACACCTGACTGGATACCTCAGACGGGCCAGAAACCGACCACACATCCCATTAGGAGCAGCCTCGTGAGTCCGGAAACAGATCTATCAGGAGACTACGACGTCATCGTGATTGGCGCGCGGCCGGCCGGCGCCGGCACCGCGCTGCTGCTGGCACGGCTCGGTCTTCGCGTCCTGGTGCTCGATCGCGGCCAGTACGGCGCCGACACCCTGTCCACGCATGCGCTGATGCGGGGCGGCGTCCTGCAACTCGCCCGCTGGAACGTCCTGCCCCGGGTGATCGCGGCGGGCACGCCCGCGGTGAAAGCCGCGACCTTCATCTACGGGGACGACGTCGTACGGGTACCGGTCAAGTCGCGCGACGGCATCGACGGGCTGTACGCGCCACGGCGGACGGTGCTGGACCGCGCGATTGCGAACACGGCGATGGAGGCCGGCGTGGCGTTCGCCTACGGCGCCACGCTGGTCGATCTGTTGTGGACCCACGACGGACGCGTGCGTGGCATCGTCGCGCAAACCGGATCGGGCACGGCGCGGCTCGGCGCGGGCCTCGTCGTTGGCGCGGACGGCCTTCGCTCGCTGGTGGCGCGCCTGGTCGGCGCGACGGTCGCCAGGACCGGATCGTCCTCCGCCGCCAACGTCTTCGGCTACTGGTCCGGCGTGCCCGTCGATGGCTATCGCTGGTACTACAGGCCGGGGCTGAGCGCCGGCGCTATTCCCACCAACGACGGGCTGACGTGCATCTTTGCGTCGGTACCCACGAGCCGTTTCGGGGAGGTCTTTCGCGGCGATATCGATCGCGGCTATCGTCAGGTGCTGTCGGAAGTGGCGCCCGACATCGCCGTCAGGTTGCCGCAGGCGACGCTCGTCGGCGGCTTGAAGGGAACGCCGGGCCAGCCAGGATTCCTGCGGCGCTCCGCCGGTCCGGGCTGGGCGCTGGTTGGTGACGCCGGCTACTTCAAGGATCCGCTCACCGCCCACGGCATCACCGACGCGCTGATCGACGCGGAGTACCTGGCGCGCGCGGTCGCCACCGGCGGTGACGCAGCGCTCGCCGCTTATGCTGCTGATCGCGATCGACGAACGGCGGCGATTTTCGAGGTGACGGATCGCGTCGCCTCGTTCGACTGGACGCTGGACCAGGCGCGCCTGCTGCACAAGCAGCTCGCCGAGGCCATGGCCGACGAAGTAAAGGCGCTGAACGCGCTCGCTCAGGAGGAACAGCCGGTATGACTCTGCACGTTGGCCAGTCCGCCACCAGACAGCTCACGCTCACCGCCGAACACGTTCGCAAGTACTCGGAGATCTCCGGCGACTTCAACCCGCTCCACTTCGACGAGGCGTTCGCCGCGCAGACCAAGTTCGGCCGCCTGGTCGTCCAGGGCGGGCTGACGACGGGCTTGCTGCATGCGTTGGTCGCGATGGACATGCCCGGGCCCGGCTCGGTGTTCCTGAGCCAGAACTGGAAGTTCACTGCTCCGGTGTTCATCGGCGACACGATCACCGCGCACGCCGAGGTGCTGGCGGTCCATGGCACCAAGCCGGTGTCGCACCTGGCGGTACGGGTCAGCCGGCAGGACGGCGAGACCGTGCTCGAGGGCGAGGCCTGGTGCTACCGCTTTGCGCCTCCCGCTGGCGCCTGATCAATAACCGGTGTCCGGTGTCCGGTATCCGGAATCCGGTATCCGGTGGCCGTCCCACCTCTCACCACCGCAGTTGAGCCGCTGCGGCTCGACGAAACCGTTGGGCCGTTCCCTTCGTCTACCTGTCCGGGCAAGAATAACCCGAGGACATGGTGACCCAGATGCGCAAAGGCCGCTTCGGACTACTGGTGATGATGGCGTTGACGATCGGCATCCTGCCGGCGTCGGCGCAGGGCTTCAAGGTGCCGGTGGACTATTTCACGCTGCCGAACGGGCTCAAGGTGGTGGTCAGCGAGGACCACTCCGCCCCCGTCGCACTGGTAGAGGTCATCTACAACATCGGTTTCCGCGTGGAACCGAAAGGCCGCACCGGGTTTGCGCACCTCTTCGAGCACATGATGTTCCAGGGGTCGGCGCAGGTGAAGAAGATGGAGCACGTCTCGCTGATGCAGGAGGCGGGCGGCATCGTCAACGGCTCGACGCGGTTCGATTACACCAACTACTTCCAGGCGCTCCCGGTGAACGCGCTCGAGCGCGCGATCTGGCTCGAGGCCGATCGCATGCGATCGCTCGACGTCAGCGCCGAGAACCTGAAGAACCAGCAGAACGTGGTGAGCGAGGAGGTTCGCGTGAACGTCCTCAACCAGCCGCACGCCGCCTTCGAGTGGCTTGAAATCTGGGAGCGCGCGAACACCAACTGGCACAACGCGCACAACTTCTACGGCGACCTCTCCGAGCTCGAAGCCGCGACGCTCGACGACGTTCGCACCTTCTTCAAGACCTATTACGCGCCAAACAATGCCGTGCTGGTGGTGGTGGGCGACACGACCGCCGCCGAAGTGAGGCGATCTGGCCGAGCGGCATTTCGCCTCGATTCCGCGCCAGGCGCTGCCGCCTCCCGCAGATGTCTCGGAGCCGCCACAAACCGCGGTCAAGCAGTCGGTGCGGCAGGACAAGCTGGCCCGCACGCCGGCGATGGCGGTGGCCTGGCACCTGCCGGCACGGATGTCCAAGGACTTCTACGCCCTGAGCGTGCTCGACCCGCTGCTGAACAGCGACGACAGCGCGCGGATGCATCGCAAGCTGGTGCGCGAGGATCGGCTGGCGATGTCCACCACGGGCGGCTTCAACTTCCTGGGCAGCAACTGGGACATGAAGGGCCCGATGCTCTACACCATGCGCGTGGACTACCTGGATGGCAAGACGGCCGACCAGGTGCTGACCGGCATCGAGACGGTGCTGGCCGACGTGAGAGAGAAAGGCATCTCCCCCGCTGAGCTCGAGCAGGCGAAGAAGACCATCCGCTCGTCGTTCCTCGACGAGCTCGACGGCGGCATGATGCCGCGCTTCGGCCGGGCCAACCTGCTCGGCGTCTTCGCGTTGTTCGACGACGACCCCGGACGGATCAACACGATTCTCGACGAGGTCGAGAAGATCACCGTGGACGATGTGAAGGCGGCCGCGGCGCGGTGGCTGGTGCCAGCCAACCGCACGTCGATCGACAGCCGGCCGGCGCCCAAGTCGGCGCAGGGAGGTGGCCGATGATCCGCCGGATGCTTCGACCGTCGCTCGGCCTGGCGATGGCAGCGATGCTCGCGACGTCCGCCGACGCGGGCGCTCAGGCCCTGCCCAAGCCGGAAGTAGGCGCCGAGAAACCGTTCGCGCCGCCACCGCGTGTCGAGCGCACTTTGCCGAACGGCCTTCGCGTTGTCGCCGTCCGCTACGGCAGCGTCCCGAAGCTGTCGGCAATCCTCACGGTGAAGGCGGGGCTGGCCGTCGATCCGGCGAACAAGGCCGGCCTTGCGCAGCTGGTGGCCGAAGCAGCCCAGGAAGGGACCACCACGCGATCCAGCGAGCAGCTGAAGCGCGAGGTCTTCGCGATGGGAGCCACGCTGTCTGGGGCCGCTGGGCAGGACTCGACCTCGTTCCAGATGCGCGGGCTGGCCGAGACGCTGCCGCAGTTGCTGGCGGTGCTGGCCGACGTCGTGCGCAATCCGACGTTCCCGCAAGCCGAAGTCGATCTGATCAAGTCGAACACCGCGCAGCAACTGCAGGCGCAGTTCGCGTCGCCGCAGTTCGTCGCCAACAAGCTGTTCCGGGAGTCGCTGTTCGGCGAGCACCCCTACGCGCGCACCGGCGTCACGCCGGAGACGCTGCCGGCCATCGACCGTAACTCGCTCGTCGAGTACCACAAGACCTACTACCGTCCGAACCAGGCGTTCCTGATCGTGGTGGGCGATGCCGCGCCCGACGCGGTGTTTGCGGCCGCGGAGCAGGCGTTCGGCAGCTGGGCGAGAGGCACCGTGCCGGCACCCAAGGCGCCGGTCCTGCCGACGCTGTCCGGACGGCGATTGGTCTTCGTGCAGCGGCCCAACAGCGTCCAGTCGTCGATCTCGGTCGGCAACTTCTCGATCCGACGTGACGACGAGCGGTGGTACACGCTGCAACTGGCGAATCAGATCTACGGCGCTGCATTCGATTCGCGGCTGGTCCGCAACATCCGCGAGGAGAAGGGCTACACCTACTCACCGGGGTCGGTGTTTCAGGCGATGGCGGAAGGCGGCCTCTATCGCGCGATGGCGGACGTTCGCAACGAGGTGACGGGCGCGACGATCAAGGAGATCTATGCCGAGATCGAGAAGCTTCGCGCCGGCGGTCCCGAGGCCGAGGAGCTTGTCGGACGCCAAGCAGTACTCGCGCGGTGTGTTCCTGCTGCAGAACGCCACGCAGGCGGGCTTCGCCGGCACCATCAACACCGTGAACACCTTCGGGCTGCCCAGGGACTATCCCGAGAACTTTCAGCGCCAGATCTCCCAGCCGTCGGCCGAAGGCGTGAAGACCGGCGCCGAAATGCTGCTTGGCTCCGAGAACTCGGTGGTCGTGATCGTCGGCGACTACACCAAGGTGAAGGACCAGTTGGCGGCATTCACCAACGTCACGTTCGTTGACCTCACCGGGAAACCGATTCCCGAGCCGAAGTAGACCCCGCCGCTAAGCGATGTCCAGCCAGGCGAACCAGACCGGATGGTTCGCCCGGTACCAGGTCAGCACCTCGCGGATGATCTCCTGCTTCTCGCGCGGGACCACCTGTTCGTCGAGACGATCGAAGTGGACGCGCACCGTGTCGCCGTCGTACTCCAGCGCCTGCGAGAGCATCGTCTGGAGCTCGTTGCGGATCCGGCCGGAGTCCGAGATCTTCACCGGTCGCGTGGTGTGATCCACGCCCGACATGAATCGAACCAGCAACGGGCTGAAGACGTGCTTCGCGGTCTCCAGCGGCTCCATCAGCCTGAACGTGAACGCGATGTGGCTCGACGCCTTGCGCGTCGCCAGCCGCGTCGTGACGCGATAGACGCCGTCGCTGATCTGCTCCACGCCAGCCGAGCCGGTGTACGGATCGTCGCAGATGTACGCCGCTGAGGCGAGCACCTGCCACTGCTTCTGCGGCAGGAAGTCGCCCGGGCGAAGGGCCGGGCGATTGAGCGGAAGATTGGACGCGGTGGCGTCGCGAATTGCGTCGGCGTACGACTGAACTTTCCCAGCTTCAACGTTGCGGCCGCCCAGCAGCGCCGAGACGCTGCGCTTGAAGTCCGGGCAGTCCGGGTCGAGTTGCATCAGCTTCGCCTCGACGTGGCACGGCTGGTCGAAGGTGGGTGAGAAGAGCGCCATCGAGCAGTCCACGTCGAGTACTTCGGAGAGGCTGGCGGCCTGCATGGCCTCGGCGGTGGCGGCATAGCCGTCGCACAGAAACACGTGCGTCGCGCCGTCGGCGTCCGTCCAGCTGCCGACGAGGAAGGTCGGCGCATAGGTGCCGGAGTCGGTGAACACGGCGAACCCGGACGGCGTCTTCCATCCGTCATCGACCAGGTGCACACCGAGTTCGGTCCACTCCTGCCACAGCGCTCCAAGGCGCGCCAGGCGGCTCTTTCCCCGCAAGGTCCACACATGGATGTGCTCGCGACGCACGCCGGGGTACGCGGCCTCGACGGCCTGGACGACTTGCGCTCGCGGCGTGCGGTAATCGAGCAGCAGCGACGCGCGGTCGGCGGCTTCGGCCACTCGCCGCGGCACGGTCAGGCAGCCCATGTACGACTCGTAGGGACGCGACAGGACCAGCGGCGAGTTGAACAGGTGGAACACGGCCATCGGGCCGGTGAGCTTCCCTTCCGCGAACCGCGACGTGTTTTCGAGCGTGTCGACGGCGGCGCCCCACAAGGTGATCCCACGCCGCTGCAGCCAGTCGTGGAACTGTTCGAACGTGTGGCCGGGTTCGTTCAGCAGCCGGCGGATACGCCGGTCAACGATGCTCGCCACTTCGGGGCGCGCATAGACGCGGCCGAATCCGAGCAGCGGGTTGGCCCCCATCTCGGGCGTCTCGCCGGCCTTCGGCATCAGCCCCTCGCCGAGCGACACCATGATGGCGTGGTTCTCGGGCAGGCTCCGTGTCAGGTGCCAGAGCCCTTCACTCATCACGTAGGCGCTGATTGCGTCCGCGGCCTTCTTCGCCTGGTTGTAGGAGACCTTGTCTCGGCCCGCCCCTTCGCCGAATCCGCCGAACAGACGCGTGCCGAGCGCGGTAGCCGCGGAAGCCATCGCCAGGCAGCGCGCGATGCCACGCGGCGCGAACGCGTGGTCGGACACTGCCAGCACCTGCGAACGTTCCACCTCGACGTCCTCCAGCCAGAGGTGGAAGCGAAGCAGAACGGGACGAGCGTCGAACGACCACTGGGCGATCAGGTTGCGCTTGTCGATGTCGGTCATGGGCTTGGGTCGCATGGTGGGGTCAACCAGGCCCAGACTGTACAGCAGCCCAGCCCGTGTGGGGCCTGCTTATCGATCCATGATCGGCAGGTACGCCCGCCACGGCCCGACCGCGTCGCGATACTGTTTCGCCATCACGCGCGTCACCTGCGCCAGGTGTGAGAGATCGTGCGCCACCCACGTGGCGAGCAGTTGCCTGAGCGTCACCGCGCCGAACTCCGGGTGCTCCCCGGTCAGGGCGAGTTGTGCGTCCGACAGGTTCCACTCGCGGAGGATTGCCACGTTCACGGCGCGCAGATGCGCGAACTCGTCCAGCAGCTCCGCCAACGGTTTGCCCGCGCTTTCACGAAACTGCGCAAAGCGATCGTACGGCGTGAACCGTCGATCGGCGCCCTGCTCGAGGATGATCCGGGCCCGCGGGATCCAGTCCGTGCGCTCGCCGTGAATGAGGTGTCCGACGATGACGTACGGGCTCCAGGTGTCGGGCCCCTCGACCGCGTCCGTCCACCCGGGCGTGAGGCCACTGAGAAGCGTACGCACGGTCTGCGGAGTCCGTTCGAGGATGTCCAGCGCGTCGGGCAGATGCAGGTCCATCAGGGCTCGATGATGCAGATGGTGGCGACGAGAACCGCTCGGGGGCACCGGCTAAGCATGGGCGACGTCCTGGTGAGGCGATCGAAGCGTCGGCTGAGGCCGCGCTCGCCAAGGCGAGCGCGGCACGGAGCCGTGAGCGCTATCGGCGGGTGAAGCGGCGCCGAATGGTGAGTCCGCTGCCCGCGAGCAGCGAGATGCCGCCAAGCAGCCCGAGCAGGGGCAGCGGGCTGGCAGTCTTGGGCAGCGAACGGCGCGCAGATGCGCCGGATGTCCCCGCTGCGGCCGGAGCGGCCGGAGCGGCCGGTGCGGCGGATGCGCCTGCTGGACGTGCGGCCGCGCCGCCTGCCGAGGCACTCGAGCCTCCCGAGGCCGCCGCCGCAGGGGCGGCAGGTGGCCGAGCGGCTCCTGCCGGCGCGCCGCCGCTCGCCGCGAGCTGGGCGTTGACTTCCTGCTGGCTGACCACCTTCGGCGGCATCGACGTGACGATCACCGCGCTGATCTTGTCACCAGGACGGAAATCAGACACGTTCGCGGGCTTGCCGGCGCGGTAGATCTTGACGCCGCGCTTGTCGATTTCGCCCTGTGAGAACGACCTGAACCCCTCGTCGGTGCGAACGATGATGGTCGTCGCGGCGGAGTGTTCGACCGTGCCATTCTTCACTTCGGTGACGGTGACGGGCGTTGACTTGGTGGTCGTGGTGATGGTGGCCGTTCCGGCCATGCCGGGCTTCAGCTGCTGCAGCGTGAGCGCCTGACCGTTCACGGTGAAGCGGAAGTCGTTCGGAACCGTGATCTCCCTGGTGCCTTCCGGCAGCTTGACCACGAGCTGGTTGCCATCGATGGCGATGACCTCGAACTTCTTGGTTTCCGTGGACGTCGTGGTGCTCTGTGCCGACGCGGTGCCACTCAGGCACGCGAGCACGCCAAACGCGAACAACGTACGGTGAATCGTCAACGACATGAGAGCCTCCTCTTTCTTCCTCGTTCGGAAGGCCTGGGCGTAAGGCCCGAAGCCTGGTTCACTGAGCCGGAGTAAGTCGGTGGGCCTCCTTCAGGGTTGGGTGTTGCCGATGCTCACGGCCCGGACGATGAATCGTTGCGGCGCCGAACCAACGAAATAGAACGGGTAGCAGGTGACCAGCGTCAGCGAACGCGACGGCGTCGGGTCGAGCACCGAGACGTCGTCGGGCCCGACGATCCAGATCCGCTCCACCCGATAGGTCTCCTTCCCGGCGAGCGTCTGCAGTTCGATCGAGTCGCCTTCCGCGATGTCCTTCAGGACGCGGAAGAAGCCGTCCCGGTGACCGGCAATACCGGCGTTGCCAGGCGTGCCGAGCGGCGCGGTGTCTTCGATGTGACCCAGCCCGCGATCCAGGGTCGCGTCGGCGCTGCCCTCGAGGAGTGGGGCTTCGAGGCGGAGCTTCGGAATCCGCAGCACCCCGAGTGGAGCCGGGGATGGGTCGGTCACGGCCGCGTGCCAGGCTTTGACACGGGCCGGCGACCACAGGCTCGTGTCCGGTGCGCCGGTCGTCATCTGGGAGGCGGCCTCGAGCACCGCGAAGCGATTGAGCTCGTGCCGGGCAGCCGCGGCATTGCCCAGATGAAGGGTCGCCCACGCAGACAGCGCGACGAGCGCGAACGCCCAGCACAAGCCCTCCGCGAGCAACCAGGGTCGAACCGACGGCCGAGGCGACATGGCGACCCCCTTTCCTGGACTAGAAATCGAAGCCGAAGCCGAAGATCAGCCGATAGTCGTCTTTCTTCGGGACCAGGCCCGACGACTCCGGGCGCGGTTCCTGGACGCGGTCCCAGACGAAGGATACGTCGAGATCGAGCGGGCCGAAGGCGTCGATCGACAAGCCGGTAATGAAGTGATGCGTATAGCGACCGGACTCCGGCTTCACGAACAGCAGTCGGTAATCGAAGGTGTAGTCGATATCACCGGTGAGCTCGTGCGTGTAGGTGGTGCCGGCCGCGAGCGCCCCAGTGCTCTCCGTGTCCGACTCCCCCGCCACGACGCTGTTGAAAATCGTGTGCTGATAAGAGGGGCCGACGTTGAACTCCCAGCTGACCCGGGAGGTGTCCACCAGTTGATAGCCCACCGCCGCGCCGATCGTCCACCGGTGGGCGAAGTTCTGGAACGGGTCGCGGTAGTACTCCACGACCGCCGGCCGCACGAACAGCCGTGGCGTGACGAACCAGTCGAGGGCGCCGTTGACGCGCTGATTGTTGGTCACGGTCAGATCGTCGGTCACGTTGTAGTTCGCGACGTAGTCGAGGCTGACGCGGGTGCCGACGGTGCGCCGCTTGGCGTTCGCGAGGGTGTTGGCCTCGACCTGCTCCGAGTTGCCGCGTCGCAAATTGAAGCCGAACGTGGCATTGCCCGACCAGTAGTTCGCCTCCCTCGGCTCGCCCGCGGCGATCGACATCAGCGCCGCCTTGGTGAACACCTGATCGGTCGCGCCGGGAAAGCGGACGCTGTCGCCCTCCATGAGGAGCTTGCCGATCACCGGCTCGTCCCGATCGCGGAAGCGCACCTGAACAATACGACTCGTTCGTACCTGACGGACGTCATCCCAGTCGAGCTTCAGGTTGTCGAGCTCGTCGCTGTCGAACTCCAGCGATCCGTCGTACATCGCTATGAGCTCGCCCTTCAACCACTCACCAGAGGTGAGCTGAATCCAGTCGAAGGCGTCGGGCATGGGAGGGGCGGGCTGCCACTCCTGGGGCGTCTGAGCCGACACGCGAACCGCACACAGGCAAAGCGCCATGACCAAAGCAGAAACTCTGTGTCTCATTCGTCAACCGTCATCGTCGCCGCTGGCAGGCTCCAGTACCGTGCCCTGGGCGTTTGCCAGCAACTCTGCAGTTGTCCTGCCAACCAGGGTGGCGGCAATTTCTCAGGAAATCGGACGTTTTCTCCTTTTCGTGCGAGTCGCGCACCTCCGGTATTCCGGGGGGACCCCCGAGCCCCGCCCTGTCTCCCGGTGCCGCACCGATACCTTGCGTCTGGTGAGGCGAAGTACCAATTACGCGCCGTCGGGGGATTACCAGTAAGAGAAAGACGCCGGGTAGCCCCTAATCACCCGGGGGTCCAGCATCTGCCGCTGTGCTGGAACTCCCGATCGCGGTGAGGTCGTCGAAGCGAGCTCCGAGGGGGCGGTGGGATGCCGAGGCTCGCGCAGGCGGACTCTACATCAATCTGCTCCGGGCTGCTCCGGAATTTGACCCCGACGGAACGAGGGTTCAAACGCCAGGCTCTCAGGGAGACTCGGCATCGACTTGCCAAGGTTCAGCTGGACCGGGCTTACCTCGCTACAATCACTCGTCCGCGACAAACGAGGAGACCGCTCATGTCATCTGTTCCGCTGCCGATTGTTCGTCTCGTCTGCCTGGTGATCGGGATCAGCTCGTTCGCCGGAGTGAGCGCTGCCCAGGAGACTGGGCCGTATTCGTCGGCGCGCCCGTTCGGCACGCTGCGCCAGCAGGCCGCCGTGCAGCAGGCGTGGCTCAAGGAGCGACTGGAGGTCAACCTGCCTGCGGTCATGCGGGCGCACGGCGTCGACATGTGGGTCGTCACCATGCGCGAGTACAACGAGGACCCGGTGTTCCGCGGCCTGGTGTCGGCCAGCACCTTTGCGGCGCGGCGCCGTTCCATCTACATCTTCTTCGACCGCGGCCCTCAGCGTGGGGTCGAGCGCCTCGCGCTCGGCGGCACTTCTCAGGGCGGCTTGTATGAGGTGTACCGCGCCGAGCAAAGCACGTCCACGGCGCAGAAGGCCGAGCTGTGGGGCATGGACCAGTGGCGGCTGTTCGCGAAGCTGGTGCGCGAGCGAAACCCCAAGTCGATCGCCCTCAACATCTCCGCTGACCACAACTTCGCCGACGGCCTCACGGTCGGTGAATGGGAACAGATGAAGGCGGCCCTCGGTCCCGAGCTCGAAGGCCGCGTGGTCCGCAACCCCAGGCTGGCCATCGACTACCTCGCGCTGCGCGTGCCCAGCATGGCGCCCGTCTACCGGCGTCTCCAGGCGCTGGTCCACGAGGTGATCTCGGCCGCGTTCTCGAACCTGGTGATCACGCCGGGCGTGACGACCAGTGAGGATGTGGTGTGGTGGATGCGCCAGCGTGTCAACGACATGGGGCTCGGCACGTGGTTCCAGCCCTCAATCGAGATCCAGCGCATCGGCGTTGACGAGGACAAGCTCGGCGACAACCCGGTGATCCAGCGCGGCGACGTGCTGCACTGCGACTTCGGCATCACCGCGATGGGCCTCAACACCGACACCCAGCACATGGCGTACGTGCTCAAGGATGGCGAGACCGATGCCCCTGCGGGGCTGACCAAGGCGCTCACCCGCGCGAACCGGCTGCAGGACATCCTGATGGAGAAGACCGCGCCCGGGAAGAGCGGTAATCAGGTGTTGCGCGAGGTGCTGGGCCAGATGACGAAAGAAGGACTCGACGGCACGATGTACTCGCATCCGATCGGCGATCACGGCCACGCGGCGGGACCGCTGATCGGGTTGTGGGATTACCAGGAGGGCGTGCCTGGCCGAGGCGACGTTCCCGTGCTTGCGAACATGTGGTTCTCGACCGAACTGCAGGTGACGACGCCGGTGGCCGAGTGGAACGGCCAGAAGGTGCGCATGGCCCTCGAGGAAGAAGCCGAAGTGCGGCCCGATGGGGTCATGGCCTGGGTGCTCCGACGTCAGACCGAGCTGCACCTGGTACGGTGAACGACGCTCGCGCCAGGGCGCGTCAGCTCCCGGACTGACGGGCCGAGCCTAGCGGAGCGGCGGCGCGCTGGCTGGCGCATGCCGGTGGTGGGTCGCCTGCTCGTAGGCGTACGCCAGCTTGATGAGCGTCGCTTCGGCCCACGCGCGGCCGAAGAACGTGATCCCCGCCGGCAGCGATCCACCGCGGGTGTAGCCCATCGGCACCTGTATCGCCGGGAATCCCGTGGTCGGCGAGAAGAACTGGCTGTTGTCGCCGTGCGGCGAGTTGAGATCGCCGATCAGTCGCGGCGGATTGCTCCACGTGGGATACACGAACGCATCCAGCTTCAGGGCATCCATCGTCTTCAGGACGGCGGCGCGGACCTGTTCGCGATACGCCACTTCCCCCTGACAGGCGGGCGTCTCCGGACCATTCTCCGGGCCCTGCTCGGTCTGTTCCAGACTGACGCCGCACGGATGGATGGAAGCGTCCGGACGCGACCACTTCGGTCAGGCTCTTCATCGGGATGCGATCGCCGTGCGACGCGAAGTAGCGATTGATGTCGTACTTGAAGCCCATGCACGGGCCGGTGCCCTGCGGCCGCCGGATCGCGTCGAGGCCCTCGACGGTCGCGGGGTCCACGATGATCGCGCCGGCCGCCTGCAGATCGGCCACCGCCTTCATGAACACGCTGCGCCACCTCGGGATCGGTGGTGTCGCGCGGCGCGCTGCCGCCGGCCGGTTGCGGTCCCGCGGTGCTCCGCTCGTAGGCCTGGCGCAGCACCCCGATGCGCGCTCCCTTCAACCCGTCGCGTTGCAGCGCCTGGGCGTAGTTCTCACGCGGCCGCCCTCGCGCGGCGGCCGTGGCCGGGTCGTCCGGATCCTCGCCGACGATGGCCTGGAACACGGCGGCGACATCGGTCACGGTGCGGCCAATCGGTCCGGCGATATCGGCCTGCAGGTTCAGCGGCATCACCCCGGCGCGGCTCGTCAGCCCCATCGTCGAGCGGAGCCCGACGAGCGCCTGGTGCGACGACGGGCCGCGAATCGAGTTGCCGGTGTCGCTGCCCAGGCCAATCAACCCGAAGTTGGCGGCGACCGACGCGGCCGTGCCGCCGCTCGAGCCGGCCGTGACGCGGTCGAGGGCGTAGGGATTCTTGGTGTAGCCCGGCAGGATCGAGCTGACGGTCTCGTAGGGCGTGAACGCCCACTCGGCCATGTTCGACTTCGCCAGCACCAGCGCGCCGGCCTCCTTCACGCGCTTCACCTGGAACGCGTCCTTCGGCGAGACAAAGCCCTCGAGCGCGAGCGAGCCATTGGCGCTCTGGAGGCCGATCGTCTCGAAGTTGTCCTTCACGATCATCGGCACGCAGTGCAGCGGTCCGGTGAGGCCGGACTGCTTGAACCGCCGATCGAGATCGTCGGCCTCGTCGAGCGCGCGCGGGTTGGTGATGATGATGGCGTTGATGGCCGGCCCGGTCTTGTCGTAGGCGGCGATGCGGCGCAGGTACTGCTCGACCAGGCCCCGGCAAGTGAGCCGTCCGTCACCCATCGCGGCATGCACACCAGGGATGGTTGCTTCGTCGATGGCGAATGGCGCGGCCTGCTGCGCATGCGATCCGGTCCCGAAGATTGTGGTCAGCAGCAGGATGGCGGCAGGAACCCGACTGGTCATGGTGGGCAACACTTTACTCGACAGGCTTCGTCTACCGTTGTGATGCGACCTTGAGCGATCGGGCGCGCCTTTTGGTAACATCCGCGCCATGCGCAAGACATGCCTGCTTCTCGTGCTGCTCGCCACCTCGCTCTCGGCTGCCCAGACCAGGTCCGAGCCGAACTGGACCGCGGTGGAGGAAGAGACGCTTCGTCACTTCCAGGCGATGGTCCGGATGGACACCACCGACCCGCCGGGCACTCCTCCTGGCGGCGAGAAGCCGGTGGCCGACTACCTCAAACAGGTGCTCGAGAAGGAAGGCATTCCGGTCGAGTTGTTCGCCCTCGAGGCGAACCGGCCGAACGTCGTCGCGCGCCTGAAGGGCAACGGCAAGAAGAAGCCGCTGCTGATCCTGGGCCACACCGACACGGTGAACGTGGACGCGAAGAAGTGGACCTATCCGCCGTTCAGCGCCGAACGCAAGGACGGCTTCATCTACGGGCGCGGCACGGTGGACGACAAGGACAACCTCGTCGGCGCGCTGATGACGATGCTGCTGCTGAAGCGCAACAACGTCGCGCTCGATCGCGACGTCATCTTCCTGGCGGAAGGCGGCGAGGAAGGCGCCACGCGCATCGGCATCCAGTTCATGGCCAACCAGCACTTCGACGCGATCGACGCCGAATACTGCTTTGCCGAGGGCGGCAACGTGACGCGCGTGGGCGGCAAGGTGAAGTTCGCGTCGATCCAGACGGTGGAGAAGATCCCCCGCGCCATCAAGATCACGTCCAAGGGGACGGCCGGCCACGGCTCGGTGCCGCTCGAAGACAACGCGGTCGCCCACCTGGGCGAGGCCGTGGGGGCGATCGCGCAGTGGACGCCGCCGACGCGGCTCAACGAGACGACGGCCACCTATTTCAAGCGCCTGGCGCAGGTCTCGACGCCGGAGGAAGCCGCCCGCTACCGCGACGCGCTCAGCCCCGATCCGGCGGTGGCCGGCCCGGCGCAGCAGTACCTGCGGAAGAACGAGCCGCGGCACTGGTCGATGCTCCGCACGTCGCTGTCGCCGACGATCATCCAGGGCGGGTATCGCTCGAACGTGATTCCGTCGGAAGCGACGGCCAACATCGATGTGCGTCAGGTGCCGGATGAAGATCCCGCGAAGTTCCTGGAGCTGGTCCGCCAGGCGGTGAACGATCCGCAGATCACCGTCGAATACGCCAACGCGAACTCGGCCAACCGTCCGCCGACGCCGACCGCCAGGCTGGATTCCGAGGCGTTCAAGGCGCTGGAGTCGATGATCACCAAGCACTACGAAGCGATCACGCTGCCGACGATGAGCACGGGCGCGACCGACATGTCGTACCTGCGGCAGAAGGGGATGCAGTGCTACGGGATCGGCCCGGCACTGGACGTCGAGGACGGGCCGAAGGGCTTCGGCGCCCACAGCGACCAGGAGCGCATTGTCGAGAGCGAGCTCTACCGCTTCGTGCGCTTTGCTTACGACGCCGTCGTTGAAGTGGCTCGGGCACGATGATGGGGTCTGGCACGATCGGCTCGAATTTGATGCAGTTTCTGCGCACGTCGGGACTGCTGCTCCTGACGACGGCGACGCTCGCCGCCCAGGCGCCGGCGACCGCGAATGAAGACGAAGTGATGCGGCACTACCAGGCGGTGCTGCGCATCGACTCGACCGACCCGCCCGGCAACGAGACCGGCGTCGTCAACTACCTGAAGGAGGCGCTCGAGCGCGAGGGCATCCCGGTCCAGATCTTCACCCTCGAGCCGAACCGGCCCAACCTCGTCGCGCGCCTGAAGGGCAGCGGCAGCCAAGCGGCCGCTGCTGATCATGGCGCACACCGACACGGTGAACGTGGACCCGAAGAAGTGGACCTTCCCGCCGTTCAGCGCCACGCGCGACGGCGGCTACGTCTACGGCCGCGGCGCCGTCGACGACAAGCACGACGTCGCGGCAGGCCTGATGACGATGCTGCGGCTGAAGCGCGAGAAGGTGGCGCTCGATCGCGACGTGATCTTCCTCGTCGAGGCCGGCGAGGAAGGCACGTCGCGCGTCGGCATCCTGTTCATGGCCAACGAGCACTTCGACGCCATCGACGCCGAGTACTGCCTACGCCGAGGGCGGCGGCGTCACGCGCATCGGCGGCGTGGTGAAGTACGCCTCGGTCGCGACGACCGAGAAGATTCCGCGCGCCATCGAGCTCACCGCGCGCGGGCCGGCCGGACACGGCTCGATTCCGCTGGAGAACAACGCGCTCACGCACCTCTCCGCGGCGGTGGCCGCCGCGGCGACCTGGATGCCGCCGATCAGGCTGAACGAGACCACGCCGCCTACTTCAAGCGGCTGGCGACGGATCTCCACGCCTGAAGAAGCCGAGCGCTACCGCGACGTGCTCAGTCCGGATCCGAAAGTCTCCGGGCCGGCCGACGCCTACTTCCGCAAGGAAGTGCCGATCCTACGCGTCGATGCTGCGCACGTCGATCTCGCCGACGATGATCACCGCCGGCTACCGCATCAACGTGATCCCGTCCGAAGTGAAGGCGACGATCGACGTCCGGACCACGCCGGATCGAGGATCCCGACCAGTTCCTCGAGCATGGTGCGCAAGGTCGATCAACGATCCGGCCGTCGAGGTCAGCCTGGGCCGCGCGCGACACGCGGCCCGAACGCGCCGCCGGCGAAGCTCGACTCCGACGTGTTCCGGGCGCTCGAGAACAACATCACGAAGCACTACAACGCGTCACGCTGCCGACGATGATCACCGGCGCGACCGACATGGCGTACCTGCGCGCCAAGGGCATGCAGTGCTACGGCATCGGCCCGGCCACCGACATCGAGGACGGGCCGAAGGGCTTCTGGGCGCACAGCGATCAGGAACGCATCCTCGAGACCGAGTTCCAGCGCTTCGTGCGCTTCTACTACGACGTCGTGGTGGACGTCGCGCGCGCGAAATAAGGCTGCCGGCCGCGGCCGCGCCAGCGCACGAGCCGCCGCAGATCGAAGATCCCGTTGATGACCTACCCAACTACGCCCAGGGGCGACGTCGTCGACGACTACCGGCACCCCGGTGCCCGATCCCTATCGCTGGATGGAGGATCTCGACGCCCGGCCACTCGCCGCATGGGTGGCCGCGCAGAACGCGGTCACCGAGGCGTACCTCGACGACGCTGCCGCTGCGCGCAGCACTTCACCGATCGGCTCACCGAGCTGTGGAACTACCCGCGCATCAGCCTGCCGGTCGATCGAAAGCGGCCGGCTGTTCTACGCGAAGAACAGCGGCCTGCAGCGCCAGGCGCCGATCTACATGCGCGCCGGCATCTGCGATCCGCCGTCGCTCGTGCTCGATCCGAACACGCTCTCGCCGGACGGCTCGATCTCGCTGGCGCAGTACGCGCCATCGCCCGATGCGAGGCTGCTTCGCCTATGCGCTGTCGCGAAGGGCGGCGCCGACTGGGAGACGATCGCGTGCGCGACTTCGCGACCGGCGAGGATCTCGCGGACGATGTCCCTGGATGCGCTTCTCGGATCTGTCGTGGACGAACGACGCGAAGAGGCTTCTTCTACTCGCGCTATCCCGAGCCGCCGAAGCACAAGGTGCTCGAAGCGGCGCTCTCGGGCCAGGCGATCTACTACCATCGCGTCGGCACGCCGCAAGCGGACGACGTCCTGATCTACCAGCGCCAGGATCATCCCGGCTGGATCGTCAACGGACCGGTCACCGAAGACGGCCGCTACCTGTTCATCCGCATGGCCGAAGGCGCCGACAACAACAACCAGCTGCACTACATCGACCTCGGCAACGCCGGTCGCGCCAGACATCTCGGCGCCGGTGCAGCCGATTGTCGAAACCGTCGATGCCGAATACACGCCGATTGGCAACTGCCGGACCGGTGCTCTATCTGCGCTCCGACAAGGACGCGCCGAATCGCCGCATCATCGCGATCGACCTCGAGCATCGCCGAGCGCGATCGGCGTGGAAGACCGTGGTTGCCGAGCAGCCGCACGCGATCGAATACGTCGCGCTCGTCGGCGGCCGCATCGTCGTCGCAGTATCTGGTCGACGTGCAGAGCCGGCTGCAGGATGTTCGCGCTCGACGGCGCAGACCGAGGGCGACGATCGCGCTGCCGGGCATCGGCGCGGTGGCCGGCCTCGACGGGCCGCGAGGACGCGCCGGACGTCTGGTACCTGTTCAGCTCGCCGCTGACGCCGTCCACGGTCTATCGCTACGATCTCGAGGCGCAGGCACGCACGCCGTTCGAGGCGCCGACCCGCCCGTCGATGCGACGCCAGTTCGAAACGCAGCGCGATGTTCGCGACGTCGAAGGACGGCACGCGCGTGCCGTTCTTCATGACCGCGAAGAAGGGCCTGCCGCGCGACGGCAGCAACCCGACGATGCTCTACGGATACGGCGGCTTCTCGATCAGCGTGCTGCCGACGTATCGAGCCGACGTGCCGGCGTGGCTCGAGCTGGGCGGCGTGTTGGTGACGCGTCAACCTGCGCGGCGGCGCCGAGTACGGCGAGGCCTGGCACAAGGCCGGCATGCTCGAGAAGAAGCAGAACGTCTTCGACGACTTCATCGCCGTCGCCGAGCACCTGGTGCGCGAGAGATACACGTCGCCGCGACGCTCGGCGTGATGGGCGGATCGAACGGCGGCCTGCTGGTGGGCGCGGTCGATGGAACCAGCGGCCGGATCTCTTCGCCGTGGCGCTGCCCGCCGTCGGCGTGATGGACATGCTGCGCTACGATCGCTTCACCGGCGGCCGGCTTCTGGGTCGACCGAATACGGATCGGCGTCAGATCCCCGAGCAGTTCCCGTTCCTGATCAAGTATTCGCCGCTGCACAACGTCACGCCGGGCACCTGCTATCCGGCGACGCTCGTCACCACCGCCGATCACGACGACCGCGTCGTGCCCAGCCACTCGTTCAAGTTCGCGGCGGCGCTGCAGGCGGCGCAGGCGCTGCGACCAGCCGGTGCTGATTCGCGTGGAGATGGCCGGCTCGCACGGGTATCGGCCGACCGACAAGCTGATCGCGGAGCGGGCGGATCAGTGGGCGTTTGCGGCCGCGGCGATGGGCGTCCGGACGGGTGGCGATTCGCCAAACCAAGCCAACCGGCGTTACGATTGGAGTGGTCCCCGGTAAGCGAGGTATCACATGAACGCCGTCATCGAGACTCGCTACGGCGAAGTCCGCGGCAGCGTTGCTGATGGTGTGGCCAGCTTCAAGGGCATTCCCTACGCGGCTCCGCCATTCGGCGCCAATCGGCTTCAGCCCCCACGACCTGTTCAGCCCTGGAGCGGCGTGCGCGACGCGCTCTCCTACGGCCCGAAGTTCCCCCAGCCGCAGTATCCCCCGCACATCGCCACGCTGCTGCCACCGGAACTCGGTGGACAGGGCGAGGACTGCCTGGTCCTCAACATCTGGGCGCCCGCGACCGGGTCCGATGCGCCGGTGATGGTGTGGATCCCCGGCGGGATGTACGCGTATCACGGCACCGGTGCGTCGCCCTGGTATGACGGCAGCCACTTCGCCCGTGATGGCATCGTCTGCGTGACCATCAACTACCGGGTCGGCATCGATGGGTTCCTGTATCTCGGTCGAGGAAACGCCAATCGCGGCTTGCTCGACCAGGTTGCCGCGCTGGCGTGGGTGCGAGACAACATCGGCGCCTTCGGCGGCAATCCCGGCAACGTCACCATCTTCGGCGAGTCAGCCGGGGCGATGAGCGTCGGCACGCTGCTGGCCATGCCTTGCGCCGCTGGCCTGTTCCGGCGCGCCATCGCCCAGAGCGGCGCGGCTCATCACGTTCTCTCGATCGACTCCGCTGAGCTCGTCGGACAGCGGCTTGCCGAGCGTCTTGGGGTCGGGGTTAGCCGAGAGGCAATCGCCGCCGTGCCCACTCGATCGACTGCTGGCGGCCCAGACCGAATTGGAGGCCGATCTCGGCGCGCGCCCCGACCCGGAACGCTGGGGTCCGGAATTGCCGCTCAGCATGATGCCGTGGCAGCCAGTGATCGACGGGGACGTCATCCCTGCCCGACCGATCGATCGCATCGCGGCCGGGGCCGGCGCGGACGTGGACCTGATGGTCGGCACGAACACCGACGAGCATCGATTGTTCCTGGCGACCACGGGCGCCATCGATCTCATCACCGAGCCGGCTCTCACCGGCGCCACTGCCGCCTACGGGCTTCCAATCGAACCCGCGCTCGCTGCGTACCGATCGGCACGCCCGGGCGCCACTGCCGGCGACCTGCTCGCGGCCATCCAGACCGACTGGTTCTGGCGCGTCCCCGCCATTCGCCTGGCCGACGCGCATGCCACCCACGCCGCGTCCACCTACATGTACGAATTCGCCTGGCGCTCGCCGCAGTTCGACGGGCGCCTCGGTGCGTGCCATGCGCTCGAGATCCCGTTCGTGTTCGACACGCTGCGCAATCACACCGACCTGCTGTGGGGAACGGATCCACCACAGCCACTCGCCGACACCATGCACGCGGCCTGGGTCGGCGTTCGCCTCGCGCGGGCGTTGCGATTGGCCGCCTTACGATCTCAATCGCAGGACGACCATGCGCTTCAGCTGCAGTTCCGAGGCGGTGGACGATCCTCGATCGGCCGAGCGTGCCCTATGGGCCGGCATCCGGTAGGGCGTGCAGCGCAGCTGCGCTGCTGTCGGTCCGGTGGCTAAGGCACGCTGACCAGGACCTCGTTCGATGCCGCGCTCGACCCGCAGCCGGCATTGGCGACCACGCGGATGAAGTACGGTCCGCTGGCCACAGACGCTGACACCGTGTTCGTCAGGCCGACGCTGCCATTGAACACGTTGCTCGCACCGGCGGCGGATCCGGCAATCACGGTGTAGCCGGTCACCGGTCCGCCAGGCGGAGTGGACCACGCGATGGTGACGACATTGCCGCTGCGGCTGCCGCTGAGCGCCGGTGCCGATGGCGGAGTGCACGCGGGGCCAACCGACACGGTGGCCTCGTTCGATGGGGCGCTGGTGCCACCCGCGCCTTGCGCGAGGACGCGCAAGAAGTACGTGCCGGAGAGACAGCGCCGCTGACCACGATGCCAGCGCCCACCGCGCCGTTGAACACGTTCGCGGCTCCGCTGGCAGTGCCCGCCTGGACGATGTAGGTGGATACCGCGCCGCCGGAAGCCGGCGGGTTCCACGACAGCGTGATCACACCGGCCGAAGCCGTCGCCACCGCGTTCTGCGGCGGCCCTGGCGGCGAGCCGACCTGCGCCACGATGTCGGCTGACGCAGGTCCGGTACCGGCCAGGTTCTGGGCGGCCACCCGGATGTAATACGTTCCGTTCGAGATTGGTGACGAGACCGAGGTGATCGGACCCACCCCGCCGCTGTAGACGTTCGACGCGCCCGGCGCGGTGCCGGCCTGCACGAGGTAGGTCCACACGGCCGATCCCGGGGGCGGCTGCCACGAGACGCTGATCGTGTTGCCCACCACCGTCGCCTGGACGTTCTGCGGCACGCCGGGCACGGCCGATGGCGCGCCGGCGCGGAAGCCCTGGACGATGGGGAACGCTTCGCTCTGCGACAGCGCGTTGTTCTGCGACGCCGTGCCGGTCGGCAAGCTGTTGTTGCCCACCGCGGGATTCGACAGGTTGAGGATACGACCGGCATTGGCGCCGTTGGTGCACGCATAGGCCATCACCGTGCGGAACGGGCCCGCGCCACAATTCTTGTAGCCGTAGCTGTAGGGACGGAATCCCCCGCTGGCGCCGTCTTCGGGCGCATGGTGGTTGCCGAAGTTGTGGCCGGTTTCATGCGTGAAGGTGAACTGCGAATAGCACTGCCGGGCGGTGACGGCGTGCGCATAGCTCGCATTCGGTCCCAGCCAGCCGATGCCGCAGGCATTGCCGGAGGGGTTGGCCACCACCAGGTGCATCAGGTCGGCCTCGGTGGAATTGCGGGCGGCCGCCACCGTCGCATGCGACGTGAACGCCCTGAGATCGGTGCTCATCTCCGTCGCGCTCTCGACGAACCCCGCGAGTTCTCCCATGCCCACAAGCCGCATGGTCGCCTGGACGTTGCTGCGCGCATACGTGGTGTTCGAGTCCGAGATGCCCCGCGCGATGAGCGCCTCGATGGCGGCCTGGCCGCCTTCGCCCGCACGCGCTGCCGCCGTGTAGAAGACGGCCACGTCGACGACCTCGCCCGCGGCCAGTTGCGACGGCTCGTCGGCGAGCGGTGCCTCGATGGTGCCGCCTGGGGGAATCAGCGGCGGCCGCTCCTCGCCAAAGCTACCCGGATCGAGCTGCTCGATCAGCGTTCGACCGTCGGCGCTGCGGACGCGATAGAGGGCGTCGCGCACCTGGACGCCGCCCGACAGTACGTCGCCCTTCCAGGTCAGCGTCACCGTGCTCAATGGATCGCCGATGATCCGCCCGACCCAGCACTGATGGCCGAAGTCGTCCCGCTCGAAACGTTGGTACTCCACCGAGTAGGCGACGTCCGCGAAGAGGTTCAACGTGAAGGCCGGCGCGCGGTCGCCGGCGGAATCCGGCAGCGAGCGCGGCGGCGAGCAGATCGAAGCGGGCCGAGGTCGTGCGGGCGCGGGTGACGGTCGGCCCGTCGCCGGCCATGACGGGCACGTCGATGGCCGAATCACCGAAGAGAGGGGGCGGCGCCTGCGCGATGAGCTCACCGGCAAAGATGGTGAAAACAGTGCAGTGGTCGCGGCAACGGCGAGAGCGGCAAGCGCGCGGAGGGTCATGCGGCGGATTATTGCCTCGGCTCACCACAACAAGCTACTAAAACGACCTGCGGGTTCTCAAGGCGCTAC
>CAVPRP010000010.1:0-57178 GCA_963707825.1 uncultured Acidobacteriota bacterium | reverse complement strand
GAAAATTCGGGACGGAGAGATTCGGCGCGGGACGCGGCAGAGGCCTGGCCGTCAGCCGACCAGATGATCCGCTAAAAAGAAAAACGCCGGGACCGAAGCCCCGGCGTTTCTCTTGCGATGTGATTCTGGCAGCGGCGGTCGGCGTTCAGGTTATCGGGCGCTTCTCTTTTGCCTTTAGCCTTCTGCCTTCTGCCTTGCCCTTACGCCCCCGGCCGGCGGCGCGGGGCAGCCGGCAGCGTGCCCTTGTTGGCGATGGCCTTGTTGATGGCCTCGACCGTCTTCTCGGCGCGGAACGCGACGATCATCTTTGCCCACTCGGCGTTCTTCGCCTTGTTCGAGATGTCGACGCCGTTGATCGTGGCCTTGCCCGCCTTCACGCGCTCGTCGAACCGCACCGACTTCGGGTCATCCACGTACATGTTCAGCGTGATGATCGGGTCGTCGTGCATGTTGTCCGACTTGCCGTCCTTGAGGCCCTTGGTCTCCATGTAGGCCGCGACCGACGCGTAGTCGTAGTACTCCTGGATGTGCGCGATGAGGGCCTTGCCGGCCCACTTCGCGTTCAGCGCTTCGGCCACCGCGCGCTGGCCGGCCTGGTTGCCGCCGCTGTCGCCGATGAAGAAGATCTGCTTGAAGCCGTGCGCCTGGAGCGACTCCGCGGTGTCGGTGAGAATCGCGCGGAAGGTGTCCTCACGCATCGTGATGGTGCCGGGCGAGGTCATGTGACCGGTGGGCGGGTTGATGTCGCCCTCGGGCACGTGCTTGATCGTCGGCGCGCACAGGGCGTTGCCCATCTTGCGGGCGATGGCGTCGCAGTTGGCCTGCAGCACGTAGTTGTGCTTGCCGAGCACCAGCCACGGGCCATTCGGCTCGAAGCCGCCGGTCGGGATGATCACCGTGGTCTTGCCCGCCGCCATCGCGTCGCGCACGTCCATCCACGTCATCTCTTCCAGCCAGACCGTCTCGGCCTTCGGCAGGGGATTCACCGCGTCCTTGCAGTTGTAGGGGTTCTGCGCGCAGTCGCCGCCACCCATCGAACGCGGATCCGGCGCCGGCCGGCCCTGCTGCGCCGCGGCGAACATGCCGCCGGCGATCACCATCGCTCCCACGCCAAGCAAAGTCTTCTTCATCTCGATCGCCCTCGGGTTGAATCCAGTTCTGAACTGTGAACGTTGAACGTTCGAACCTGCGGTTCGAGTCCGTTAATTTCCGCCCTTGGTGGGGGGCGGCGCCGGTCCCAGCTTGGCGCGGAACGAGCCGTCGTCGTAGCGCTCGCGATACGCGGTGTGGCAGGTCTGGCACATCTTGCCGAGGTTTGCGGTCGTCGCCTTCACTTCGTCCCACTTGCCGGCCGTGGCCGACAGTTCGATGGCCTCCGCGGCCTTGCGCGCGTCCTGGGCCCAGCCGATGGCGTCGGCCTTGGCGTGCGGCTTGAAGAACATCTCGGTGGTCGTGAAGGCGGCCTTCAGCGCGACGGCCTGCTCCTTGGCGCCGGCGACGTCCGACTTCTCGATGATGGCGCGGAACGAGCCGTTGGCGGCGCCGACCTTCTGCATCACCTTCTGGAAGGCTTCCTCTTCGGTCGTCATCTTCGGCGGCAGGCGGCGCGCCACGTCGTTCATCGCCGCATTGATGACCGAGGTCGCGATGATCGTCGGCTTGCCGTTGAACTTCGCGATCGCGTCGGGCGAGAACCCGGTGAGCCGATCCTTCACCTTGGCGTTGTTGGCGTCGAACTTGACGACCTCACCGATCACGGTGACGTAGGTGTTCAGCTCGACCGGTTCGTTGAGGCGCGGCGCGAGGACGAGCACGTCCTTGCCGGTGCTCTTCGTCTTGTCCTGGTCCACCGAGAACGCGACCGGGGAAAGCGTCTGGTCGACGATGGCCATCATCGTGACGTTCTCGCCGTAGAAGGCGTCCGGCTTGGCGGCGAGCGTGCTGGCGACGACGGGCACGAGCGGTTTCTGTGGCGCGGCTGCCGGCGCGGCGGGTGCGCCAGGGGCGGCAGGTGCCGCAGGGGCACCTGGAGTCGCGGGTGCGGCAGGGCACCGGAGTCGCGGGTGCGGCAGGCTTGGCCCCCTGCGCGGGGGCGGGTGGCGGCTGCTGGGCGCTGGGCACGGCGATGGCGATGATGAGACCCAAGGCAGCCGCGGACAGCACCATCGTTCCGGCGCGGCGACTGTCGGTATTCGGGCGTGACATGTCGAAAACTCCTCCTTGACCAACCGGTGGGCGCGCAACGGACGGCGCACCTGCTCCGGCTGTCGATCTGACGCATTGTAGGCGAAAGCCCGGCCGCATGGCCAAGCCGTCGTTGTATTCGTTTGTCACGTCGACGCGCCTGCCGTCCTGCTTGAGGGCGACCGCCTCCGCCCCCTATGATGATCGTCTGTGATCACGATGCTCTGGCGGGTCGCCTGCGGTGCATGCGCCGGAGGCCTCATCCTGTGGCTGCTCTAAGGCCCTACGTGTTCTACCGGGACGCCGCCTTCTGGCTGGGGTCCGCTTCCTACGGTCTCAATCGCTGGCTGGTGCGGCCGCACGTCAACTCGGCGTTCCTGCGCGGCCACGCCAACGATCTCTGGCTGATTCCGTGCGCGCTGCCGCTGGTGCTGTGGCTGCACGACCAGCTGGGGTGGCGCGAGGCCGGGCCGCCTACGGCCGGCGAGGTCATCGCGCATCTCATCGGCTGGTCGGCGCTGCTGGAATGGGCCGGCCCCATGCTCCGACGCGCCTCCGTCGGCGATCCCTGGGACGTCGTCTGCTATGCCGTTGGGGCCATTGGCGCGTGGGCCTGGTGGAACCGCCCCGCTGAGCGGGTCGGGCCACCAGTGGGCTTCGATCGCCTGGCGCCTCACTACCGTTGGATGGAAGGTGTCGCCGCCGGGCCGCTGTTGCAACGGTGCCGCACTCCGCTTCATCGGTCAGTTGTCCACCGCGCGTCGTGTGCTGGTGCTGGGACCAGGCCGCGGGCGTTTCGTGCGTGCGCTGCTCGAACAGAACGCCGAAGCGCGATTGACACTGGTCGACAGCAGCGAGCAGATGCTGGCGCTGGTGGAGCGCGATCTGGCACGACACGGTGCGTGCAGTGTCGCGCGTGGACTTCGTCCACGGCGACATCCGCGATCTGTCGTGGCCGGCCGACACGTTCGATGCGGTGGCCAGCCATTTCTTTCTCGACTGCTTCACGCCGGCAGAACTGGACGCGGTGGTGTCGCACGTGGCGCGATGGACCACGCATGATGCGCGCTGGGTCGTCTCCGATTTCACGGTGCCCGACCGTGGCTGGAGGCGCTGGAGGGCGCTGGCGATTCACACCGCGATGTACGCGTTCTTCCGCCTGGCGACCGGCATCTCGGCGCGGCGGGTGACGCCGCCCGACAGCAGCCTGCGTCGCGCCGGTTTCGTCCTGCGAACGAGGATTGGCGCCAGCCAGGGTCTGCTGCACGCGGACCTCTGGTCCCGTTGAAGCGCGCAACGAAGCGATGACGTGCGCAGGCGTTCAGTCTTCGAGAACGAACGTCACCTTCATGTTGACGCGGTACTCCGCGATCTTCCCCTTGTCGACCTTGACCTTCATGTCCTGAACCCAGGCGCCCTGGACGTTCTTCAGCGTCTTGTTCGCCCGCGCGACACCCTTCTCGACGGCGTCGTCGAAGCTCTTCTTTGAGCTGGCGGTGATCTCGGTGACTCGTGCAATGGCCATGCGGTCCTCCTCTGGCACTCTGGCCCGGACGCCCCTCGCGTGTAAAGGGTTACAATGCCCGCCATTCGCCGTTACTCCGAGGGAAACCCATGATCTTTCGTGTCTCGATCGCGACGGTCCTCACCGTCTGCACCGCTTCCGCTGCTCTGGCCCAGACGCCGCCTCCCGCCGGCGGCCAGCCGCCGCGTCCCACCGCTTCGGTCAACACCGCGCCAAGAGTCGAAGTGGCCGACATGCCGCGGCCGATCGACATGCACGACAGCGTCTGGATCGAAGACCTGACGATGCTCGAAGTGCGCGACCTGCTGAAGGCGGGGAAGACCACGGCCCTGGTACTGACGGGAGGCATCGAGGAGAACGGTCCGTATCTCACGACCGGCAAGCACAACAACGTGCTGAAGGCGCAGGGCGAGTCGATTGCCCGCGCCCTGGGCAACGCGCTGGTCGCACCGATTGTCACGCTCGAGCCCGGCAACCCGGCGCGGCCGAACCTGTCGCCAGGCACGGTGGTGCTGTCGCAGGCGACGTTCCGTGCCGTGCTGTCCGACATCGCCACCAGCCTCCGCTCGCAGGGCTTCACCGACGTCGTGATGATGGGCGACAGCGGCGGCAACCTGAAGGGCATGCAGGAGGTGGCCACCACGCTCAACGCCGAGTGGAAGGGCCAGGGCTACGTGCACTTCATCCCCGAGTACTACAACTACGCGGACGTCGAGAAGTTCGAGGAAGAGCAGCTCGGCATCCACGAGAAGCTCGAGGGCTATCACGACGACTACTACATCACCTCGATCATCGCGACCGTGACCACCGACGGCATCCGCATGCCGGAGCGGAAGAAGGCCGGGAAGTTCGTGATCAACGGCGTGCCGCTCGATCCCATCGAGAAGACGATCGAGAACGGCCGCAAGATCGTGAAGTTCCGGACCGACGTGACGGTTGCCGCCATCAAGAAGTCGATGGCAGCCAAGGGAGCCAGGCCGTGAGCGTGCCGCGATGAGCCGCGCGTTCGCGGGTGTTGCGGCCGTGGCCGCGGCGTTGACGATGCATGCCGCCGGCGGTACTGCTGTCGTCGCGGAGTCGGTGGCGTGTGACGTCGCCGCGATCCAGGCCAAGGCGCCTCCGGGGACGACCATCACCGCAGCGGCGATGGTCGATGCCGCGGAGGGGCGTCCGCGCTTCTGCCAGGTGGACGGCCATGCGGCCTCCACCGGCAACACCGTGAACTTCCAGTTGGGATTGCCGGAGAGCTGGAACGGCAAGTTCCTGTTCCTCGGCGTCGGCGGGCTCGGCGGCAGCCTGGCCAAGCTCGATCCCGGCCTGGCCCGTGGCTATGCCACCGCCACCACCGACACCGGCCACCGTGCCAGCGAGCCCGACTGGGCGAGCAATCGCGCGAAGGAGATCGACTACGGCTATCGGGGCACGCACGTCAGCACCGTGGCCACCAAGGCGCTGACCGCCTCCTTCTACGGCGCCCCGCCCAAGTACGCCTACTTCGAAGGATGCTCGAACGGCGGCCGCCAGGCGCTGATGGAAGTGCAGCGCTATCCAGACGATTTCGACGGCGTGATCGGAGGGCACCCCGCGACTGGCACACCAATGCAGGTGGGCCGCGCGGTCGTGTATCAGCGGATGCTGGCGTCGCCCGACGCGTACCTGACGCCGTCGGCCATCGAGCTGGTGTCCAAGGCCAGCCTGGCGGCGTGCGACAAAGCCGACGGATTGGAAGACGGACTGGTCAGCGATCCACGGCCCTGCCGTTTCGACCCTTCGTCGCTGGTGTGTCGCGGTGCGGCGACCGATGGCTGCCTGACGCCGGGCCAGGTCGCGACGGTGGCGCAGATCTATCGCGGAGTGAAGACGCCGGACGGTCAAATCTACGCGCACGGATTCCCTCCGGGCCATGAAGGCGGGGCCACCGGGTGGACGCAGTGGATCGCGGGGCAGACGCCGCCGGCGCCGCAGGAGAGCGGCTCGCTCGCCTACACGGGAACGCGACTGCCATCGGGCTACGGGCTGATGGACTTCAACTTCCAGTTCCTGGCGCTCGAGAACGACGACCCCGGCTACGGCTGGCGCCAGTTCGACGTCGCGCGCGACCTGCCGCGCATGCGCACGATGACCGAGATCCTCAGCCCGCTCGACGCCGACCTGCGCCCGTTCGCGAAGAGCGGCGGGAAGCTGCTGATGTATCACGGCTGGTCCGATCCCGGCATCAGCGCGCTGGGCACTCTCGACTACTACGAGCGCGTCGTCCGCACGGTGGGCGGACAGTCCACCGCCGATGCCTTCGTTCGGACCTACTTCGTGCCGGGCATGCATCACTGCGGCGGCGGCCCGGGGCCGAACACCTTCGCGATGCTGCCGGTGCTCGAGTCGTGGGTGGAGAAGGGAGTCGCGCCCGGCTCGGTGCAGGCGTCCCGCGTGGTCGAGGGCAAGACGGTGCGCACGCGCCCGCTCTGCCCGCATCCACAGGTGGCCCGGTATCGGGGCACGGGCAGCATCGACGAGGCCGCAAGCTTCGTCTGCGCCGCGCCGTAAGCGTATGCGCGAGCCCCAGGAGCACGGGGAGCCAGTCCGCACCCTGGTCAGGGGCCTGCTGCACCTGGTCCTCGTCAGCGGCTTCCTGCTCGGCATCGTCAGTCTCACCCTGCGCCGTAACAAGATGCTCGGCGCCATCGCCGTCACCGCGACTGTGCGGTTCGAGTTCGCCTGGCCATTCCAGCGCCGGCGGCGCGTACAATAACCAGCATGGCCCTGCTGCCGCCAGACGCCAGGATCGGGGAGGTCAGCCTCGCGGTCTCCAGTCTGGATCGCTCGCTGGCGTTCTACACCGAGGTACTGGGCTTCCGTGTGCACCGCCAGTCCGGGACCGCCGCCGCGCTGGGCGCGAATCCGGCTGACGTGCTGCTGCGGCTCGAGCAGATTCCGGGCGCGATACCCAGGCCGCGCCGATCGAGCGGGCTTTATCACATTGCCATTCTGGTGCCGGATCGCGCCGCGCTCGGCCGGTCACTTCGTCGCCTGGCGGACCGGGAGTGGCCGCTGACGGGCGCGTCCGATCATCTGGTGAGCGAGGCGCTGTATCTGGACGATCCCGATGGCCTGGGGATCGAGATCTATCGCGATCGACCACGCGACACCTGGCGATTCGAGGGCACGGAAGTCGCGATGGCCACCGAGCCGCTGGACCTGAACGATGTCGCCGCGCGAAGCTGGCGCCGAGCAGCCGTGGACGGGACTCGACGCCGGCACCCGCATCGGCCACGTGCATCTCCACGTCCCCGACCTTCAGCAGGCCGAAGCGCTCTACTGCAACAGCATTGGCTTCACGCCGACGCTGCGACGCTATCCGGGCGCGCTGTTCGTGGCGGCGGGCGACTATCACCATCATCTCGGCCTGAACACGTGGGCTGGGGCCGGCGCACCTCCGCCGCCCGAACACGCTGTCGGGTTGCGCGGGTTCACGATCGAGGCACGGGGGCTGGCGTCGGGCGTGGTCCTCGACCCGGCCACCAGGGTGGCGGTCACGCAAGTGCCGGTGGGCTGAGCGGTGCCGGACGCGAACCCGGACATCGACATCCGGCTGCGGGATCGCCGCCTGCGCGGCCGATGGCTGGGCGCGCAGATCGGCGCCGATGGTGATCCCTTCGCGCCCGTGCTCGTGTTCCTGCACGAGGGCCTGGGTTGCGTGGAGTTGTGGCGAGGCTTTCCCGGAGGCGCTGTGCCGCGCGCGTCGGCCTGCGTGGCTTTGCCTACGACCGCACCGGTTACGGCAAGTCCGACGGATGGCCGCGGCCGCCTGGCACACGCTACATGGAGATCGAAGGCGATCAGATATTGCCCGAAGTGCTCGACGCGGCCGGGATCGGCGCCTGCCTGCTGATCGGCCACAGCGACGGCGGTACCGTGGCGCTCAACTATGCGTCGCACCAGCCGCCGATGCTGCGCGGCGTCGTCACGATCGGTGCCCACGTGATGAACGAGGAGCGCACCGTGTCCAGCATCCGGCATGCGCGTGACGCGTTCGTATCCGGTGACTTGCGCTCGCGTCTCGAGCGCTATCACGGCGGCAATGTGGACGAGGCGTTCTGGCTGTGGAACAACGCCTGGCTGGCCCCGGGCTTCGAGCCGATGGATGCCGCCATCCGCCTGCCCCGCGTGCGCGTGCCGGTCCTGGCGCTGCAGGGCGAACATGACGAGTACGGCACGCTGCTGCAACTGCGCCGCGTGTCGCGCGGCGTGTCGGGCCGCTGCGAGACGCGCCTGCTGTCGGACTGCGGGCACGGCCCGCACCTGCAGGACGAAGCCACGACCGTCGAAGTGATTGCGCGCTTCGTGTCAACGCTGTGGCGTGGCCCGGCCGCGACCGCCGGCCGGATCGTCTCGGCGCTGGTGCTCGGCTGCCTGCTGGCCGGCGCGAGCGTGGCCCAGGCGCAGACGGTGTCGTGCGAGCCCGCCGAGGTTCGCACGACCTTGCAGCGGGCGGCCGACGAACTGCAGCGGATGGACGATGCCGCAGCCCGGGCGCTGCTGTTCACGCGCCGTCGGACTGGAGACGAACTGCCGCGAACTGGCGGTCGCGTCGGTTGCCCTGGAAGGGTGGCTCGAAGCGCGGCGCCTGGCCTCGGTGGCCGGCGCGCCCAATCAGCTTGGCGGCATCAATCAGGTGTTGAAGCGCCTCGAGGCGCTTCGCATCTCCGGCACGCCCGACCTCGCTCACCGTGCAACTGGCGTCGTATGCCGAAGCGGTGCTGCGCGCGGCGGTGGCGGCCGCGCAGGACGAGCGCGACGAGATGCAGGTCTACCTTGCGCTCGGCCGCGATCTTGCGACGTCGCTGGCGCTCGGCGCACAGACGAGGCTGTGGCCCTTGCCTTTCGACGAAGTGGAAGGGGAGCTCTGGCTGGAGGTGGACCGCTTTACGGAAGCGCGCGCCGCCTTCGAGCGCGCGGCCGCCGCAGGCCGCGGGGCCCGCGGGACGATCGGCCTGGCCCTGACCGCGGATCGCCTGAAGGATGTGCCGGCGGCGTGTGCCGCCTACCTCCGCGCCGACACCATGTCGGTTGCCGACGGCCCGCGGCAGACGATTCGTGCCGCCGCGGCACGGCTCTCGTGCGTGAGGCGCTGACGCGCATGCCACGCTATCGGCCCGAGGTGCTGGACGAGCTGAGCCGGCACGGACTGGCGCCGGCTGCCGACACCCAACCGCCTCGTCTTCGCGAGCAGATCAACGATCTCTACCGGATCGAAATCCGCAAGCTGCGCGATCGTTGCCGCGCGGGGGAGATTCCGGTCCGCGAGCTCCCCGCGCATGTGGTGGAGCTGCGGAAGCGCTACATGCTGCTCTCGATTCCCATGGAGAACTGGGTCGAGCCCGAGCCGCAGGAGCGTGCTACATTTCCCCAATGAAGCGGATTACGCACCCGTACGTCCGTGACACCCGGGGCGGCGCGCTCCGCCCGGCGACGTGGGACGAAGCGTTGCGGAAGGCGGCCGCCAGCCTGCGGGCCGCCCACGACTCCCACGGCGGCCAGGCGTTCGGCTTGTTCAGCTGTTCGAAGAGCACCAACGAGATGAACTTCGCCGCGCAGAAGTTCGCTCGCGTGGTGATGGGATCGAACAACATCGACAGCTGCAACCGCACTTGACACGCGCCGAGCGTCGCCGGTCTGGCGACGGTGTTCGGGATGGGCGGCGGCACGAGCTCGTATCAGGAGATCGAGGAGACCGACTGCATCCTCCTCTGGGGATCCAATGCGCGCGAGACACATCCGATCTTCTTCCATCACCTGCTGAAGGGCTTGAAGCACGGCGCCCACCTGTTCACCATCGATCCGCGGCGCACGACCTCCGCGGAGTGGGCGGATACCTGGGTGGGACTGGACGTCGGCACCGACATTGCCCTTGCGAACGCGGTGGGGCGCGAGATCATCGCGGCCGGTCTGGCGAACGAGGGGTTCATCGCTCATGCGACCGAAGGGTTCGAGGCGTATCGCGACTCCGTGAACGAGTGGACGCTCGAGCGCGCCGAACAGGTCACCGGCGTGCCGGCGCGGGTGATCCGCGAGATGGCTCACACCTACGCCACCGCGCCGCGCGCGATGCTGTGCTGGACGCTGGGCATCACCGAACATCACTACGCCGTTGACAACGTCCTGTCGCTCATCAACCTTGCGCTGCTTACCGGGCACGTGGGGCGGTGGGGCAGCGGCATCAATCCGCTGCGCGGGCAGAACAACGTCCAGGGCGGCGGCGACATGGGCGCGCTGCCCGATCGCCTGCCGGGTTTCCAGCATGTCGAGGACGACAGGGTGCGGCCGAAGTTCGAACGCGCCTGGGGTGTGCCCGTGCCGCCGAAGCGCGGATGGCACCTCTCGGCGATGTTCGACGCGATGGAACGCGGCGAGCTGAAAGCGGTGTACGTCATCGGCGAGAACCCGATCCAGTCCGAAGCCGACCAGCATCACGCGACGAAGCTGCTCCGCATGCTCGACACGCTGATCGTGCAGGATCTCTTCCTCACCGATACCGCGGCAATCGCCGACGTGGTGTTCCCGGCGGCGGCCGGCGCGTTCGAGTCGGAGGGCACGGTCACCTCCAGCGAGCGTCGCGTGCAGCGCTGCCGGCGCACGCTGGACCCTCCCGGCGAGGCGCGCGAAGACCTCGCCATCATCTTCGACCTGGCTCGCGCCATGGGACACGACTGGGGCCCACCCGACGCCGAGGCCGTGTGGAACGAACTGCGATCGCTCTCGCCGATGCACGCCGGCATGAGCTACGCGCGCCTCGAGGAACATCGCGGCCTGCGCTGGCCGTGCTACGACGAAACCCATCCGGGCGAGGTGTTCCTCCACAGCCGTCTCTGGGAGCGTCCGTTGAAGGGGCCGCGCGCGCCGTTCCACGCCATTGCCCATCAGGAGCCGGCCGACGCGTTGACCGCCGAGTTCCCGCTGCGGCTCACCACCGGCCGGAGGCTCGCCGAGTACAACACCGGCGTGCAGACCGGCGCCTACGCGTCGCCGACGCGGCGAGGCGAGACGCTCGACCTCTCCCCCGAGGATGCCGCGAGCTACGGGCTCGACGCCCACGACCTGGTGCGCATCGTCTCGCGGCGCGGCGCCGTGGTCGCGCCCGTGCACATCGACCCGTCGCTGCGGCCCGGACTGGCGTTCATGACGTTCCACTTCCCCGAGGAAGTGCAGACCAATCAGCTGACCATCGACGCGCAGGATCCCAAGGCCGGAACCGCCGAGTTCAAGGCCACCGCCATTCGCCTGGAAAAGATCGTCCCGGCGGCACCCGTCCTCTGACCCTCACCGTTTCCCGAAGCCGCACATAACTGCGCAGAACCGCAGGCCCTGCTGGGCCGCGGCCCGGTATCGCTGCGGCATTCGAACTGCGCAGTTTGGGTGACTTTAGAGACGCATAAGGTAGTCAAGAGAGCAAAATATGTTGACTTGGTGTCTATTGAGAGCATTCAATATGACACTAACGTCATGAACGCCGACCGGACGCTTACATACCTTGATTCGCCCGTCAGACGCGTCATCCGAAAAGTGGTGGCGCTCCTGGCGATTGCCATCTATCTCGGCTACCTCGTCTACCGAGGCCTCTACACGATCAACCAGGACGCGCTGGTCTTCTCGCTGACCGTCTACCTGGCCGAGATCCACGGCTTCTTCTCCCTGGTCTTCTACTACTTCCAGATCTGGGAACTCCGCGGCCGCGAGGTGCCGCCGGTGCTGGCCGGGGTGACGGTGGACGTCTTCGTCACGACGTTCAACGAAGACGTGGACCTGCTGCGGCAGACCGTTCGCGGCGCCATCAACATGCGCTACCCGCACCGCACCTTCGTCCTGGACGATGGGCGCCGGGCCGAAGTGAAGGCGCTCTGCGCCGAACTCGGGTGCGAGTACCTGACGCGAGAGAACAACGAACACGCCAAGGCTGGAAACTGGAACAACGCGTTCCGCCAGACTTCCGGCGACGTGATTGCCACATTCGACGCCGATCACGTCCCGCGTGCCGACTATCTCGAACGCACCCTGGGGTTCTTCGCCGATCCGGCCGTCGCCATCGTGCAGGTGCCGCAGCGGTACCACAACCTCGACTCGCTGCAGCACCGGGTCAGCTGGCGCAGCCGGCGGATGTACGGCGAGCAGGACGTCTTCTTCAATCTCGTCATGCCGGGCAAGGATCACTGGAACGCCAGCTTCTTCTGCGGCACCGGTGCGGTGCTGCGCCGCAGCGCCCTGCGTCCTCACGGCGGACTGCTGACGGGCACCATCACCGAGGACATGCACACCGCGCTGGCGTTGCAGGCCGAGGGCTGGAAGTCGATCTACCTCAACGAGATGCTGGTCACCGGCCTGGCGCCGATGGACTTCTCCAGCTACAGCTCGCAGCGGCTGCGCTGGGCCGAAGGCAACCTCAAGATCATCCGGCTGCTGAATCCGCTCACCTGCGCCGGCCTGAGCGTGGCGCAGCGCATCTGCTACTTCGCCTCGATGTATCACTGGACGATCGGCTTCGCGAAGATCGTGTTCTACGCCGCGCCGCCGCTGATCCTGTTCACCGGCCAGTTTCCGATCGCGAACTTCGATCGCACGTTCGTGATGGTCTACGCCGCGCACCTGGTGTCGCTGGTCGGCTCCTACAAGCTCCTCAGCCGCGGCACCGGTCGCATCGTCATGGACGAGATCTTCAACATGGCGAATTTCTACACGCTGCTGTCGGCGGCGAAGCGATTCGCTTTCGGACGACGTGCCGGCACGTTCGTGGTGACCAGCAAACGAGGCGGTGAGAGCGGCCAGGAGCGCGCGGTCCTGCCGCAGTACGTGCTGATCGCGATGACCGTGACGTCGCTGGTGTGGAGCACGCTCGGGCTCGGCTTCGGCGTGACCGAAGACATCGTCGGCGCCGGCATCGCCACGTTCTGGGCGCTCTACAACCTCGCCCTGATGCTCGTCGTGGTTGGCTTTGCCTCCCGCCCGGCGCAGAAGCGGCAATCGGTGCGCTTTCGCTCGTCGGTGCCAATCGAGTTGCTCGACGTGCCGACCAACGGGCGCCTCGCCGTCTCGCTCGATCTGTCCGAAGGCGGCTGCACCCTGCTGTGGCCGGGCCCCCTCGCCGTCGGCCGAAGCCTGAAGCTGCGCCTGCACCTGGGCCCGCGCGCCCTCGAGTGCGACGCCCGCGTGATGTCGATGCATGGCCGCGAGCAGAGTGGCTGGATTGGCTATGGCCTGAAGTTCGAGGAGCTCTCGCCTGAGACCATCGACCGCCTGGCCGACGCGCTCTACAACATGACGGTCCCCGAGATCTTCGCGCGCCTCTCGCAGCCGTCGTGGCCCATCCGAGTGGCCAAGGCCCTCGCGGGCCGCGTCAGCGGCAGCCTGCACGCGCGCGCTTCCCGTCAGGATGCCTTCCTGCCGGTGCGGATCCAGCACCCGGCCGGCGAGTTCCTCGCGACGACGCGCGACCTCAGCGACAGTGGCCTCAGCCTGATCGCGCCGTCGCCGGTGAAGCCGGGCAGCGTGATTCGCGTGATCCTTCGCGGGCCGGCTGGCGAGTGGAGCAGTCCCGCCACCGTCGTCCGCGTCAGTCCGGTGCACAGCCCGGTCTCCGCCTATCGCACCTGGCATGTTGGATTGCGGATCGATGGACATACCAGCGTGGTGGGCCTGCGGCACCAGCTGGCACCGGAGGTGGTGTCATGAGTCGCCGTATCGTCGTGATGCTCGCGTTGCTGGTGTTCGGCGAGATCGGCGTGTTCTACGTGGAGAACCGGGACGTCGTCGCCATGAACGAGTCGGCGGACGCGCTCGTGCTCGACGCCCGCTTTCCCGATGTCGCGCAGTCCGTGCTCGCCCGCGATCGGGTGAGCCGCCGCGTGCTGGAGCGGGTCGCTGACGTGGCCCAGCGCCGGCACGACGTCGCCCTCCAGGTGGTGCGCGCTCGAGCGCATCGTGTCCTCGGCGCCCGGCGATACCGAGGCGCGGCTGCGGCTGGCCCAGGCGCTTCGCGATGCCGGCCGCTTCGTCGAGGCCGAGCGCATCTATCGACAGGAGCTGCAGGGGCTGGACTACGAGGGAGACGAGCAATGACGCGACGGCCGCTCTCGGCGGGGTTCGCGCTGGCGCTCTCGATCGCCTCGGCGGGTGTGATGCAGGCGCAATCCGATCCGGCCCGCACCAAGGTTGCGGCAATGGTGGGGCTCGCACGCACCGCGCGGGATCAGGGACGGGCGGATGCGGCGGCGGCGCACTTCCGCGATGCCGACCGCATTCAGCCGCTGTCGGGTGCCCTGTTGGTGGAGTACTTCTGGGCCGCGCGGCTTGCAGGGCAGCCCGACGCGACGGCCATCGGCGCGCGCGTGCTGGCCGCCAACCCGCGTGAGCGCAACGTTCGTGACGGCCTCGTCGGTCTGTTGGCCGCGAGGGGTGACGAGGCACAGGTCGCGCGACTGGTGGAGGAGGGCCGTGCCCTCGAGCCGACGTCGGCCTTGTGGTCACGCCGCCTGGCCGAAAACCACCTTCGCAGCGGACGGCACCTTCAGGCGGCCGAGGCCTTCAAGTCCGCGTCCACGATGGTCGGCGCCGAACCGCAGGACCTCGCCCAGTGGGCGCTCGCCCTCGAGCTCGCTGGAGACAAGGCGCGCGCCGCGCGCGCATGGTCCGACATCCCCCCAGCGCTCTGGTCCAGTCGAGGCGACTGGGTCGAGAGCCGTGCCCGTGCCCTCGCGCCCGCACCAACTCCCCAGGTGCGGAGCGCGACGGCGCCGGCGCTCACGTTGGACGACATCCGCGCGCAGCAGTTGCGCGTACTGGCGCAGCGCCCGTGCGCCGTCGAGCCGCTGTCCCTGCTGGAGCGAATGCCGGAGAGCGGCGTGTTCATCGATGCCGTCTCGACGCGGCCAGTGGACTGTCCCGATCGGGCGCTGTGGATCTCCCGAGCTGTCGAGCGGGCGATTGCCGAAGGCGCATTCGATCGAGCGCTGATGCTGGCGCGACCGGTTGCCACACCCGGCAGCCCCATTCGCAATCGGGAACAACTGGGGGTGCTGCTGCACTGGACCGGTGCTCGCGCCGAGGCCGCGCCGATTCTTCGGGCCGTGGTCAACGAGGATCCCGGCGAGGCTCGGGCCACCGCCGCCCTCATCGAAGTGCTGCGCGCCCTGGGCGACAGCGAAGGCGCGTGGGCGTTGGCCGAGCGCGCGTGGAGCGCGTCCAGCGAAGTGGAGAACCAGATCACCCTGGCGGAGCTCGCACTCGAAAGCGGGCGCTACGAGCAGGCACTGTCGCTCGCGCATGCGCTCGGCGGCGACGACATCGTCGGTGAGAGAAGCGCGGCTGTCGAGGGACGCGCGCTGCTGAACCTGGGCCGGCCCGCCGAAGCCCGCGCGGTCCTGGAGCCGCTGGTGCCAGCTCCGGCTGCCAGCCTGGCGTGGCTCGACGCGGTGGCCGCCAGCGATGGCGTGTCCGCGGCGCTCACGGCCGCCGCACGACTGCCGATCGTCTCGTCGCCGGCCTGGGCCGACGTGAACGCCCGCCGCGCGGTGTGGCTGGTGCGGCTCGGTCATCGCGACGAGGCCGAGCGTCTCCTGCGAGACGTCGAAACAATAAACGCCGTCAGCGGTGTCCTCACCCGAGGGGAAATCGCCCTCGCCCTGGCCCGACCCGCCGACGCCGAGCGGGCCTTCCGCAGCGTCCTCGTCGATCAACCCGCGCATGTTCGTGCCCTCGACGGCTTGTCCACCGCGCTGGCGGAGCAGGGCCGCTGGGACGAGGCGATTTCCACGCTGGCGGCGATTCGCGCGCGTCGTCCGTTCGAGGCGCACTGGGAAATCCGTCATGGCCGAGTGGCGCTACCGTCAGGCCCCGACCGACGCATCGCTCGACGCACTCAGATCGCTCGCCCAGACCCATCCGCAATCCGGCGCCAGGAGCGCCCTGGCGCGCGCCTACTTCGCCGCCGGTCAGTTTGCGCGCGCGCTCGACGCCCTGGGCTCGGATTTCGCCGCGCTCTCGGAGACCGATGCCGTCCTGGCCGCTCGCAGCCTGCGTGGTGCCGGTCGCGCGGCAGACGCCGCTGTGCTGCTACGTTCGCGCGTCGCGCTGCCCGTTGACGGCCTGCTGCTCCGCGCCGAGCTCCTGGCGTCGCTCGAGGGCCCTGGCGCCGCGCGCACCGACTTCGAAGCGCTGACGGGGCGATCCGATGCCAGTCCCGACTGGTATCTCGCGTGGGCCGAGGCCCAGCGGAGCGGTGACGAACTGATGCGCATCCTGACCGCTGCCACCGCGCGATTCCCCGGTGACGCGCCGCTGCAGGAACGGCTGGCGGTCACCGCCTGGGCGACCCGCGACGAGGCCACGGCGCTCGCGGCAGCCGACGCCGCGCTGCTTGCCGACGATGGCCGGACGGGCGCGTGGTTCGTGAAGGTGGAGATTGTCAGCCGCCACGGTTCGTCCACGGAACTGGTCGCGCTGCTAGGCCGCTTCGAGACGCGCTTTGCAAACGAGCCGTCAGCGCGCATCGGGATGGCCGAGATGCTCGCCGGGCTGACGCGATCGTCCGGCGACCCCGCCGCCCGACGCGCGTTGGGGTGGGTCGAGGCGATCCTGGCAAACGAGCCGCAGCAGGCCGCGGCCGCGGTGGCGCGGGCGCGGTTGTATGCCGCCCTCAACGATCTGCCGCAGGCTCTGCGGGTGATCGACGAATTGGTGGCCGCGCGGCCGGAGTTGCCTGCCGCGCTGAAGCTGAAGGCCGAGCTGTTGGCGGCGAGCGGCCGTTACAAGGACGCGGTGGACGCGTTCGACAGCTACCTGGCGCGTGCCCCCCGCGATCTCGAGGCTCGTCGTCAGCAGGCGCGCATCGAGGGATGGCGAGGCGCCTACGGCGAGTCCCTTGCCCGCTACGAACGGCTGTGTGAGAGCGATCTGCGGTCGCCTGTGGTGGTTGCGGAACTGGACGCCAAGCGCGCGTACTATCGTGGCCACTGGTCCGACGCCGTGCGGCGTTACGACGCCTGGCTGGCGCTCGAGCCCGACAACGTCGAGGCGCAGATCGAGCGTGCCCAGGCGCTCGATCACCTCGGCGACGCCTCGCAGGCGCGGGACGCGTTCAGCGCGATTGCCGCCAGCGCCACGCCGAACGATGTGTCGCTCACCGCGGCCGACCGGATCGAGCGGCGACGGGCGGCGAGCGTGGACCTGTTCGCCGTCGCGCAGTCGGCCGACGCCATCGAGCGCCGGCAGTTGCTCGACCTGGTCGACAGCGGGGCAGGCGTGTCCGACGACCTGGGCCTCGGCTATGGCACGCGCGTGCGCGTGTTCGGCGGCCCCTCGATGGCGGATGTCGGCAACCGCAGTCTGGCGCGGCAATCACGTGGGCGGTCAGTTCGTCACCTCGCCGCTGGCGGCGTTGGCGGTCAACGGGTCGCTGGCCTACCGCACCCTCGACACCGCGGGTGGGCAGTGGTTCGGCGATGCCGGCCTCACGTGGCGCGCGCATGCCACCCTTCGCCTGACTGGCAGCTTCGAGCGATCGCTGCTGCTCGAGAATGGCGTGACGCTGGCCGAAGGCATCAGTGGCGTCGGCCCGACCGCCGGCGTGCGATGGAGCCCGAACACCGACTTCCTGTTGCAGGCCTCGAGTGCTCGCAGCAACCTCAGCGACGGCAACCAGCGCGACACCATGCGGGTGGCTGCTTCCGAGCGGGTGCTGCGCGGCTCGAACGAACTGCGTGTTCTGTTGTCGTCCGAGTTCCTCAGCTACAAGGCCGAGCGCCTGAGTTATTTCACCCCGTCAGCATTCTGGCGCAACGACGTGGGCGCGGAGTGGCGGGGATGGCTGGCGACACCGCGCTTCTTCGGCGACCGCGAGCGCTGGCTGTCGGCGACCTACCTGTTCGGCGCCGACGACCGGGGCGAGCGCTACCACACCGGTCGCGCCGGCCTCAGCTACGAGCTCTCCAACGGCGTCAGCGTCGTGGCCGATGGCCTGCTGGTCCGCTCGCGGGTCTACAACGGCGGACGGTTCTCGTTCGGGCTGCGCTTCAAGCACGTCGCGATGCCCCAGCCGTGATCACTGCCGCCTGGCGGATGGCACTCGTGGCAGCGCTCGTCGCCGTCACCGGGTGTCGCGCGGTCTCTCCCGATCGCGAGTTGCTGCGGCGCTCGTGGGAGGGATACCGCGCCCGCTTCGTCACCGCGGACGGCCGCGTGGTCCGGCCCGAGCACGGCGGCGACACGGTGTCAGAAGGACAGGCCTACACGCTGCTGCGAGCGGCGTGGATGGACGATCAGCCGACATTCGATCGGGTGTGGTCCTGGACACGAACCCACCTCGCGCGCACGGGCCGCGAGGGCGCGTCGCTGCTGGGGTGGCATTGGTCGCCGGAGGACGGGGGCCATGTCGTCGATTGGAACGTCGCGACGGATGCCGACGCCGACGTCGCATTGGCCTTGCTGATTGCCGAGGACCGCTGGCACGCGCCGTCCACCGCGGGCCTGCCTGGCTATGGCGGCTCGGCTCGCGCGATGCTGCTGGATCTCGCCGATCACGCGGTGGCGGCCGACGAAACCCTGGTGCCGTTCCTGCTGCCGGGGGTGTGGGCGGATCAACGCGCGGAAGGCCGCGGCCTGGTGCTGAACCCCTCCTATCTCGCGCCGGCGTCGTATCGGCTGTTCTATCGAGCGACGGGTGACGAGCGCTGGTCGCGGCTGGCGTCGAGCGCCTACGACGTGCTGGAGGCCGTGTGCTCGAGCAGCCGGATCGAGTGGCGCCGTGCCCGACTGGGTGCGGTGGTGGTCGGCGGAGCGCTGGTCGCCTGAAGGCGCCGACGGTGGACGCTCCAGCTGGGACGCGGTGCGCGTGCCCTGGCGTGTCGCGACCGACCTGGTGTGGTTCGGCGAGGCTCGCGCCGGCACATTTCTGAGTCGCTGCCTCGAGCCGTACGTTCGGCAGCACCTCAACGCGGGGCAAGGTCTCGCCGTCGAGAGATCGCTGACCGGCGATGTGCTGGGCGCCGACGATCATCCGCTGGCGAACGCCATGTTCGCCTTCGCCCTCTCGGAGCCGCGTGAGCGCGATCGGCTGCTGGCGCGCGTGCAGGGGCAGCTCGTCACCGGTAGCGACGGAGTGTTCTTTGGCGACGCCGATCGCTATTACGTCAACAGTCTCGCCTACCTGCCGTACCTGGCGAGAGCAGGGCGCTACCTGCCACCGGTCGTACCGGCGCGTTGAACCGCGCGACGCCTTGGCCGTGCTAGATTGGCCCCAAGGTGGACCTGCACATCATCGGCGGAGAGCCGACTGCGATCGAGCGCGCGGCGGTGGATGCGCGGCTCGGCCCCCCGGAGTCCAGCTGGGACGGCGCGGCGCGGGACATCGCGCGTGACGGACGCACGGCGGCCGGCGGCCGCAGCATTACGGGCGATCGGCACCTGCTGCTTCCTGCCTTCCACGCCGTCCAGGATCGCGTCGGATGGATCTCGCGCGGGGCGATGAACTACATCTGCCGTCGTCTGTCGGTCCCGCCCGCCGAGGCCTGGGGCGTGCTCACGTTCTATCACCTGCTGGCCGCGGAGCCGCGCCCGAGCGCCGTGGCGCACGTCTGCGACGACATCGCCTGCCGGCTGCACGGCGCCGAGCGCTTGTGCCGCGAGCTCGAGTCCCGGTTGGGGCCGCCGCTCCATGGTGGCAGCCCTGCGTCCACGCAGGCCGCAACCAGTGATGGTGACGCCGCACACTCTCAGGCGAGCGATGTCGCCTGGCAGCGATCGCCGTGCCTGGGGCAGTGCGACGCCGGATCCGCCGCGCTGGTGTTGCGCGCCGGCCCTGTGGCCGACCGATTCGTGGTCGCGCCCGTAGCGCGATGCCGATGCCTTGTTGCGCGCCTTGGATGACGACCCGCCCGAGCCGGTCCTGCGCATCGTCGGCGGCACCGGTCCGGCCCGGTTGCTGGCGCGTGTCAGGGAAGACCGACCCGGCCAGCCTGGAAAGCTATCGCGCGGCTGGCGGCTATCAGGCGCTGGCCCGGGCCATCGAGCTCGGTCCCGAGGGCGTGATCGCCGAAGTGGGCGCCTCGCGGCTGCTGGGCCGTGGCGGCGCAGCGTTCCCGACCGCCCGCAAGTGGGACGCGGTCGCGCCGCCAGGCGGCGATGCCGCACTACGTGGTCTGCAACGCGGACGAGAGCGAGCCAGGCACCTTCAAGGATCGCGTGCTGCTCGAAAGCGATCCGTTCGCGGTGATCGAGGCGATGACCATCTGCGGCCTGGCGACCTCGAGCCGTTACGGCTTCCTCTACATCCGTGGCGAATACCCGCTGGGCGAGGCGCGGATGCGCGACGCCATCGTGGCGGCGCGGGCCGCCGGGCTGCTCGGTCACGACGTCATGGGATCGGGCGAGGGCTTCGACATCGAGATCCGCCGCGGTGGCGGCGCCTACATCTGCGGCGAGGAGACGGCGCTCTTCAACTCGATTGAAGGCAAGCGTGGTGAGCCGCGGTCGAAGCCGCCGTTTCCGGCGGAGATTGGCGTATTCGGCAAGCCAACCGTCGCCAACAACGTGGAGACGCTGGTCAACGTCCTCGACATCCTCCGCGAGGGCGGGGCGGCGTGGGCTCGGATCGGCACGCCCGACTCCGCCGGCCCCCGGCTGTTCTGCCTGTCGGGCCACGTCGAGCGCCCGGGCCTCTACGAAGTGCCGTTCGGCGCGACGCTGCAGCAACTGATCGACCTCGCGGGCGGCGTGCCTGGCGGCCGGCAAGTGCAGGCGGTACTGCTCGGCGGCGCCGCCGGGTCGTTCGTCGGGCCCGCGCAGCTGTCGATGCCGCTCACGTTCGAAGCGGCTCGTGCCGCGGGCACTACGCTGGGGTCTGGCGTGGTGATGGTGTTCGACGAGACCGCCGACATCGGTGACGCGCTGACGCGGATGGCTGCGTTCTTCCGCCACGAGTCGTGCGGCCAGTGCGTGCCCGTGCCGCGTGGGCACGGTGCGGCAGGGGGAGTTGCTCGAGGCCATGCTGGCGTCCGGCGCCAATGGGCAGGCGTCCACCGCGGCTGCCGTGCATGCCGAGCTCGCGGTGGCGATGAAGGATGCGTCGATTTGCGGCCTCGGCCAGACGGCCTCGACGGCGATCGAATCGGCGCTGAAGCTTGGCCTTGTTCGCGTGGAGCACCGCTGATGAATCCCGAGCCCGTGTGGTTTCGAATGCCGCCGCCGGCCACCATCATCCCGCTGCGCCCGGTGGCGGCGCCGGTGCCGATGGTGGCGCTGACCATTGACGGCGCTGCCGTCGAGGCGCCCGCCGGCGCGACGATCCTCGATGCCTGCCGCGCCGCCGGCGCCGACATACCGACGCTGTGCTTTCTCGATACCCTCACGCCGGTCAATGCCTGCCGGGTGTGCGTGGTGGAAGTGGAGGGCGCCCGCGTCCTGGCGCCGGCCTGCTCGCGCAAGGTCGAGCCAGGGATGTCGATCCGCACGCGATCACCGCGGGTTGATCTGTCGCGCAAGCTGGTCCTGGAACTGCTCGGATCGTCCGTCGATCTGTCCACGGCTCCGTCGCTGGAGCCGCTGATGCGCGAATACGGTGCCGACCCGTCGCGCTTTGGCGCGGCACCGGCGACCGTGGCCCAGCCCACGCGCATCGACAACGACCTCTACGTGCGCGACTACTCGAAGTGCGTGCTCTGCTACAAATGCGTCGAGGCCTGCGGCACCGACGCGCAGCACACCTTCGCGATTGCCGTGGCGGGGCGCGGGTTCGACGCGCACATTTCCACCGAGTTCGATGTCGTGCTGCCGGACTCGGCGTGCGTCTACTGCGGCAACTGCATCGCGGTGTGCCCGACCGGCGCGCTGATGGCGAGCCATGAGTACGACTTGCGGAAGGCGGGGGAGTGGAAGCCGGAGGAGCAGTCGGTGACCGACACCACCTGTCCGTATTGCGGCGTCGGCTGCACGCTCACCGTGCACGTGCAGGATCAGCAGATCGTGAAGGTCACCTCACCCTTCGAGAGTGAGGTGACTCACGGCAACCTGTGCGTCAAGGGCCGCTTCGGCTTCGAGTACGTGAACAAGTAGGCCGGCCTACTTGCCCGCCGCTCCGCCGTCGGGCGCGCGCCGATCCACGCCGCCCTCCAGCATGTTGTCCTTCTGATTGAACACGATCACCTCGGCCGCGCCCTGGCCGCCGCCTTCGGTCACGGTGTGGCCCATCGCCTGCAGCGTCTTGATGGTGTCGGCGGAGAAGCCGATAGCGCTCCACGCTGACAGCCGATCCGGCAGCCACTGGTGATGCATGCGGCCGGCGTCCACCGCTTCCTGCGCGTTCATGCCGAAGTCGATCACGTTGAGGATCGTCATCAGCACCGTGTTGATGATGGTGCGGCCGCCGGGCGTGCCGGTCACCATGAACAACTGGCCGTCCTTGGCCACGATCGTCGGCGACATGCTCGACAGCATGCGCTTGCCGGCCTGCGCGAGGTTCGGCGGCGTGCCGATCAGCCCGTGGTCGTCGGTCAGGCCGGGCCCGGCGTTGAAGTCGCCCATCTCGTTGTTCAGCAGGAAGCCGGCGCCGGGCACGACGATGCGCGAGCCGTAGCCGTATTCGAGCGTGTAGGTCATCGACACGGCGTTGCGCTTGGCGTCGACGATCGACAGGTGCGTCGTCTCCTGCGATTCGGTGGGCCAGGTGAACGACGTCGGCGACGACTTCGACGCCTTGTTCGGGTTGATCGTCTTGCGCAGCGTCGCCGCGTACTCCTTCGAGATCAGCGTCGCCACCGGCATGTCGGTGACGAAGTCCGGATCGCCCAGGTAGCTGCGCGCGATCGGCAAAGGCGCGGCGCATCGACTCGGCGATCAGGTGGATGTTCTTCGCCGAGCCGTAGCCGTTGGCCTTGAGATCGTAGCCTTCGAGCACGTTCAGCATCTGCGACACGGCGATGCCGCCGGAGCTGGGCGGCGGCATGCCGATGATCTCGTAGCCGCGATAGGTGCCCTTGATCGACGCCGCGCTTCTTCGGCCTGGTACTCCTTGAGATCGTCGCGGGTGATCAGGCCGCCGTTGGCCTTCATCTCCTTCTCGATCAGCGCGGCCGTTTCGCCCTCGTAGAACCCGGCCGGGCCCTGGTCGGCGATGCGCGTCAGCGTCTTCGCGAGATCGGGCTGCTTCAGGATGTCGCCGGCTTCGTACGGGCTTGCCGTTCTTCGAGAACTGCGCCATCGAGGCCGGATACTTCTTGAAATCGTCGGTCGCGAGCATCGCGGCCAGCGAGCGGGCCAGGCCATGCGCTGACCTCGAAGCCGTCGCGTGCCAGCGTCGACCGCCGGCGCGACCAGGTCCTTCCACGGCTTCGAGCCCTGTTCCTTCCACGCCAGGTGCAGCCCGGCCACGGTGCCGGGCACGCCGACCGAGCGATGGCTGTTGTGGTGCGAGGTCGAAGTCGTACTTGCCGTCCTTCAGCCACATCTCGGCGATGGCGCCGGCCGGCGCCGCCTCGCGGAAATCGATACGAGGTCGGCTCGCCCGCTCGCCGGCGCGATAGACGATGAAGCCGCCGCCGCCGATGTTGCCGGCGGTGGGATGCGTGACGGCCAGCGCAAAGGCCGTGGCCACCGCGGCGTCGATGGCGTTGCCGCCGCTCTTGATGACCTGGAATCCGACTTCGGAGGCGATGTCGTTCTGCGACACCACCATGCCGGTGCGGGCGCGCAGCCGGCGTCGAGCCGGCCTGCAGTGAGAGGGCGCGACGACGAGGAGACGACGAGCGGCGGTCAATAAAGCCTCGCGCGATAGACGCTTGCGTTGACGGGTCATAGGGTGATTCAGCGTTGCGGCATGCCTCTGCGCGAATGGCTCGAACCCATTCAACGTCTGCTTCGTCTTGATCGGCGGTCGTCATCCCGATTGTCCCCATTCCTCCTCCCACGCGCCGTAGTAGTTGCGCAGCTTGGTGAGGTCGTGGCCGATCAGCGCCAGCGTGAAGAGGTCGTGCGAGGCGCGCATGCCGACCTGGCAGTAGACGTGACGTTGTCGGCGGCGGTGATGCCCTTGTCGCGATACAGCTTCGTGATCTCCGCGGCGGGCTTGAAGGCCTTGCGTCGTCGGGTCGAGCGTGTCTTCCCAGTAGACGGGCACCGACGACTCGATGAAGCCGCCGCGCTTGATGTTGCGCAGGTCCTTGCCGTCGATCTCGCCCTGGGTGCGCGCGTCGACCAGCTTCACGCCGGGCTTGTTGATCGCCGCCTTCACGTCGCTCGGCGGTCGCGACCTTCACGGTGCCCGGCTTCACCTTGAACGGCGCCGCGGCCGGTGTCGGCGTCGGCCGTCGTTGGTCGCGCGCTGTTCCGCCGTCCACTTCGTCCAGCCGCCGTCGAGCAGCGCGACGTTCGAGTGGCCGTAGTAGTTGAGGATCCACCACAGGCGCGCCGCGTAGATGCCGCCGCGCTCGTCGTAGGCGATCACGCGCGTGTGTTCGGACGATGCCCAGCCTGGACATCAGCGCCTCGAACTCCTGCGGCGTCGGCAGGAAGTCGGGCGGCGCCTTGGGATTGCGGATCCAGTTGTTGTCGAGCCAACACCGCGCTCGGGGATGTGCCCGTCGCCATAGCCGCGCGGGCGGATGTCGACGACCCGGATGTTGGCGTCGGCGCAGGTGCTGCGCCAGCCACGCGGTGTCGACGAGCAGCTCGGGCCGCGCATAGCCGCCGGGAGCGGCTCTGGACGGCCGAGCAGCAGGGACAGGAAGAAAATCATGCGGGGATTGTATCGCACGGCAGCGGAAGTGTCAGAATGACATGCGACGTCATGACCATCGACCGTTCCCGTGGCCTCGAAGCTGCCCGACATCGGGATCAGCATCTTCTGCGGTGAGACCCGCCTCGCCAACGAGCACAAGGCGCATCAACCTGTCGCAGGGCTTTCCGGACTTCGACTGCGATCCGGCGCTGGTCGAGGCGGTGGCCAAGGCGATGCGCGACGGCCACAACCAGTACGCGCCGATGCCGGGCGTGCTGGCGCTGCGCGAGGCGATCGCCGCCAAGGTCGAGCAGCTGCTACGGCGCCGACGTACGATCCGGTCACCGAGGTGGTCGTCACCTCGGGCGCGACCGCCGGCCTCTACGCCACGCTGACCACGTTCGTGCAGCCGGGCGACGAGGTCGTGCTGTTCGAGCCGTGCTACGACTCGTACGTGCCGGTGATCCGCCTGAGCGGCGGCACGCCGGTGTTCGTCAGCCTGCGCTATCCCGATTACTCGGTGAACTGGGATGAGGTGCGGCGCGCGATCACGCCGCGCACGCGCGCTGATCCTGGTCAACACGCCGCACAATCCGACCGGCACGATGTGGTCGGCGGACGACATGCGCCAGCTCGCGTCGATCGTCGACGGCACCGACATCATCCTGATCGGCGACGAGGTCTACGAGCACATCATCTTCGACGGCCGCCGTCACGAGAGCCTGCTGCGCTATCCCGGAGCTGCGGTCGCGCGCGGTCGTGATCAGCTCGTTCGGCAAGACGTTCCACACCACCGGCTGGAAGGTCGGCTACTGCGTCGGCGCCGCAGCCGCTGATCGCCGAAGTGACGCGCGTGCACCAGTTCGTCACCTTCACCGTGCACACGCCGTCGCAGATCGCCTTCGCGGAGTTCGTGCGCAAGGATCCGGACGCCAACGACCTGCCGGCGTTCTACCAGCAGAAGCGCGATCTGTTCCTGCAGCTCACCGCCGGATCGCGCTTCCGCCGCTGCCTGCGAGGGCACCTACTTCCAGTTGTTCGACTACTCGGCGATCTCGAAGGAGAGCGACAAGGACGATCGCGCATCGGCTGATCGTCGAGCACGGCGTGGCGTCGATTCCCGTGTCGGCGTTCCTCTACAAGGACACCGGCGGCCCGGTGCTGCGATTCTGCTTTGCGAAGAAGGACGAGACGCTCGCAGCCGCGGCCGAGCGGCTGAAGCAGATCTAGCCGAGTGCCACGAGACCCTGATCCCTGATCGCTGATCCCTGATCCACGAATCGCTGATCTCTGCAGAGGATCCGCCTCAAGTAGTGCTTCGACCCGCGCTCTGGTTCCACTGCTTCGGATATCCCAGCGACACCTCGTCGAACCGCACGTCGTCGATCGTGCGTGACGAGCGCAGGTGCAGGTGGCCGTAGACCACCGCTTCCACGTTGAAGCGGCGGTGCCAGTCGTCGGTCTGCGTCGTCCCGCACCAGATCGAGAAGCGCGGGATGCGCGGCAGCACCGCGAGATCGCGCGCGCAGCGGGAAGTGATTCGACCAGAATCAGCCTGACGTCCGGCGGCAGCGATGCCAGCCGGGCTCGCGCGGCTCGGACGCGCGCGGTGACACCACGCCTGCGCGGCTGTCGGTACGGATCGGGCGCGAGCAGATCCTCGTCGGCCGAGCGCACGCCCGACTCCGCCGCCCAGCTGACCGCGCTGTCGCGCGCGACACGCCGTCCGGCGCGAACGAGTAGTCGAAGAGCAGGAACAGCGGGACGATGGCGCGCGGTCGGTCCGTCGCCGGGCCAGCGGGCATAGGCGTCTTCCGGTGTGAGCACGCCGTAGCGGCGGCAGAGCGCGACCAGCCGCTCGTAGTGCGCCACGCCGCGCTGGTCCGGCGGCGAGCGCGCGCGGTGTCCACAGATCGTGATTGCCCGGCACCCAGATCAGCTGCTCGAAGCGAGGCGTCAGCGTGCGGAGCACGAAGTCCAGATGCGCCGGCGTGTCGCCGGTGTCGCCGGCGACGATCAGCCAGTCGTCGGGGTGAGCCGGCGAGCGCCTCCACTGCGCGCCGATTCTCCTCGTAGCCGACGTGCAGGTCGCTGATCGCCCAGAGCTTCACCCGTGCACCTCGGGCACGACGCTCTCGATGCGCACGTCGCACGATCGCAGTCCGGGCGCGCGCCGGACGGCGACGGCAAGCCGATGCGCGGGCGTCGGCCAGCTCTGCACGAACTGCCAGGTCGTCCGGATCGTCATCGAGATCTCACCGGATCGAAGGCGATGGTCGGCGCCTGGGCGGCGCCAGCGTGAACGCGAAGTCGCCGAGCGGCAGCGCCAGGCCGATGCCGCGCGCCTTGATGTACGCCTCTTTCAGCGTCCAGTAGTCGAAGAACACGCGCTTCTGATCGTCGTCGCGGCAGCGCCCGCAGATCGGCGACCTCGCGCGGCGCGAAGAAGCGGTCGGCGATGTCGTGGGTGAGCGTGCGGTCGACCCACTCGACGTCGACGCCGACGTCCCGGTCGGAGGTGATGGCGCAGGCGATCAGGCCGTGGGTGTGCGACACGTTGAACCCCACGGTCCGCGGGCCCGGTGGCGCGACCAGCTCGGGCCGTCCGTGTTCGTTGGTGACGAACCGCCACTGCCGCGGGATCGCCGCCCAGAAAGCGCGACAGTTGCAGCCGCGCCAGCGTCCGGCCGATGACGAAGCGCTCCTTGTCGGCCTCGAAATGGAACCGCGCTTCGCGCGTCACTTCCTCGGGATTCAGCAGCCGTCTATAGCCGTCCAGCCGTGCCCGCACCGCCGGGTCATCCTGGCGGACGGTGAGCACGTGGACGATACGCTCCGGGTAGGAATCGACCATGGGATGGCGAGTACGCCATCATTATCGTATGGCGTCGGCGCGTTGGCTGTCCGCGACCCTGTTCAGTGCGATGGTGGCGACGGGCCTTGGTGCCCAACCATCGGCGCCGTTGCCCGATCAGGCCCGCTTCTTTGGCGAGGTGCAGAAGCGCCTGGCCAGCAACGACCTCATTCAAAGCCGCTACTCGTACCGCGAGCGGTCGACCGAGGTGCGCCTCAATCCGTTTGGCGCGATGGGGACCGGACCGGAAATGGTCTACGAGGTCTACCCGCACCCGAATGACGAGCTCACCTACAAGCGGCTGGTCGAACGCGCCGGCCGCCCGCTGACAGCCGAGGAGATACACGAACAGGACCGGGCCTATCGGGAGCGGCTCGCGGACTGGGAACGCCGGATGGCGCGCGAAGGCAACTCGGATCGACTGCTTCGCCTTCGCAAGGCGCCAGGAGGAGCGGCTCAAGGACGAAGCGCGCGCCCGCGAAGCGCTCGACATGTTCGACTTCGCCATCGCCGGACGCGATACGCGGGAAGGGCAGCCGGCCATCATCATCACCTTCACCCCGAAAGCCCACACCGAGCCGCGCTCGCGCGAGGGCCGCATTGCCAGCGCGTTTGCCGGACGCGTCTGGGTGCACGAATTCGAGTACGAGGTGATGCACGTCGAAGCCAAGGCCGTCACCGACGTGTCGTTCGGCTTCGGCCTGATCGGCAGGCTCCACAAGGGAACGACGGCGGTCTTCACCCGTCGTCGGATCGACGGCGTCTGGCTGCCGGTGCAAACCGACTTCGAGGGGACGGCGCGCGCCCTGGTGGTCCGCAAGATCGTCTTCGACTACGCCCGGACCTACTACGCGTATCAGCCGTTCGAGCCCGGCGACTTGCCCGAGCGCCTCGGCTGGGAGCCCTGACGCTTGACCAGGTAGTAGATCAAGCCAATCGCCAGGGCGAGCACGGCGAGACCGATGCCGGCCTCGGTGCCGTTGGCCTTGACCATCTCGACGGCCCGCTCGCCGTAGCGCACCGCCAGGTAGCCCTGGCCGAAATACCGGATGCCGCGCCCGATGACAACGGCCAGGCCGAAGCGCCAGGGCGCCACCGCGGCGGCGCCCGCCATCAGCACGAAGATCTTGAACGGCGTCGGCGGCGGCAGCAGCGACGGCACGACCACTGCCAGCAGGCCGAACCGCTGGTAGAGCGCCATGCCGCGATCGACGCGGGCCGCGCTGAACCGCTTGCGCAGGAAGACCTCGCCACCCTTCCGCGCCACCGCGTACAGCATGAAGCAGCCGACCAGCGATCCCGCCGTCGTCATGCTGGCGTAGTAGGGCATGCGCTCCGGATACTTCGTGCTGAGGTAGATGATCAGCAGGTCGTTGACTTGTGGGAACGACAGGAACGACGAGTCGAGCGCGGCGATCACGAACAGGCCGACGCCGCCCAGTTCGGCGGCCCAGGTTTGAATGGCGTGGAGCATCAGCGCTGGTTCTCGGGAATCAGCCGCTCGACGATGACGACGTCACGCCACACGCCGTCGAGTTGGGCGTGCTTTTCGTAGATGCCGACCTCGCGGAATCCGAGCGAGGCCATCAGCCGCCGGCTGGCGGTGTTTTCGATGAAGATGCGTGAGACGAGTTTCCAGAAGCCGGCCCGGGAGGCCTCGGCGATCAACGCGTCCATCGCCACTCGGCCGGCGCCCTGCCCGCGGTGGGCGCGTCGCGACATAGACCGAGAACTCGGCGATGCCGTCGTAGCACTCGCGCGAACGGTAGGATGATGTGGATGCGAACGCCACGATTTCGCCCGCCGCGTCCTGCACGACCACGATGGGATGGCGGCCGTCGAACCAGCGGGTGACGTCGTCGGCGGTACGCAGGGCGCGTCTCGAAGGTTCCGAGGCGATCCTCGATGCCTTCGTTGTAGATTCGGGCGAGGTCTGCAGCGTCTTCGCGGTACGCCGCGCGGGCAGTCAGCGTCATTACGATCGGGAGTTTGATCATATGCGAAGAGTCGCGGGCCTGTCGGTCGTGCTGGTGCTGGTCCTGGTGGCCGCGCTCTCGGCGCAGCAGCGGCATCCGGTCAGCGGCCGCGTCATCGCGCCGGTGATGGGCGTCGGCGGCGCGGCGTGGCTCGAGCGCCCGGAGCGGGAGTCGGAAGAGGCGCCGTCGCGCGCGCTCGAGGCGCTGGAGCTCGCGCCCGGCATGGTGGTGGCCGACATCGGCGCCGGCTCGGGCTATTACACCGTCCGCATGGCGCGCAAAGTGGGACCAACCGGGAAGCGTCTTCGCCACCGACATCCAGGTCGGCATGCTCAGCCTCCTCATGCGCCGGGTGAACAGCGAAGGCATCAACAACGTGGTGCCCGTGCTGGGCGCGGTGGACGATCCGCGCTGCCGCCAGCCTCCATCGATCTGGCGTTGATGGTGGACGTGTATCACGAGCTGCCGCCGCCGCAGGTGTTCGTGCGGAAGCTGCGTGAGGCTCTCAAGCCCGACGGCCGGCTGGTGCTGGTCGAATTCCGCAAGGAGGATCCGCGCGTGCCGATCCTGGAGGTGCACAAGATGAGCGTGGAGCAGGTGCGGCAGGAGCTGGGCGCCGACGGCTACGCCATCGACAAGGTGATCGACGTGCTGCCCTGGCAGCACATCATCGTGCTGAAGGCGAAGTAAGCGGCGCCCGCCTGATCCATAATCCGCCCCATGCTCAGAGAGGCTGCGGCGGAATTCTTCGGCACGTTCATGATCCTGGTGTTCGGCGTCGGCGTGGTGGCGCAATCGGTCCTCAGCAAGAACGCCAACGGGTCGTACCTGGCCATCAACATCGGCTGGGGACTTGGCGTGATGCTCGGCATCTACGCCGCGGCCGGCGTGTCGGGCGCGCACCTCAATCCGGCGGTCACCGTCGCGCTCGCCGTCCGTCGTGGTTTCCCCTGGCAGAAGGTGCCCATCTACGCGCTCGCGCAGATCGCCGGCGCCTTCGTCGCGTCGGCGGTGGTGTTCTTCACCTACCGCGAGGCGCTGGACGGCGTTCGACGGCGGCGTGCGCCTGGTGCAGGGCGCGGCGGGCACCGCCGGCATCTTCGCCACCTATCCGCAATCGTTCCTCTCGATCGGCGGCGGTTTCGTCGATCAGATCGTCGGCACGGTGCTGCTGATGGCCGGCGTGCTGGCGGTCACCGATCAACGAAACATCGGCCCGCCGGCCTGGCTGCAGCCGCCGCTCGTCGGCGCTGCTGGTCGTGGCCATCGGCGTCGCGTTCGGCTTCAACGCCGGCTACGCGATCAACCCGGCGCGCGACTTCGGGCCGCGGCTGTTCACCGCGGTGGCGGGATGGGGCGGCGGCGTGTTCACGGCCGGCAACGGCTGGTGGTGGGTGCCGATCGTCGGCCCGTGCATCGGCGCGATTCTCGGCGCGGTGACTCTACGACGTGTTGCATCGGCCGCTCGCTGCCGGCGGAGGTGCGGCGCATGAGCCGCTTCATCCTCGCTCTCGATCAAGGCACGACCTCGAGCCGCAGCATCGTCTTCGATCGCGGCGGGCGAGTGGTCGCCCGGCCCAGCAGGAGTTCCCGCAGATCTTCCCGGGCCCCGGCCACGTCGAGCACGATCCGGAGGCGATCTGGTCCACCCAGCTGCAGACGGCGCGCGAAGTGCTGGCCAGGGCCGGCATCACCGCCGCCGACCTCGCCGCCATCGGCGTCACCAATCAGCGCGAGACGACGATCCTGTGGGAGAAGGCCACCGGCAAGCCGATCGCCAACGCCATCGTCTGGCAGAGCCGCGTGACCGCGCCGATCTGCGATCGGCTGAAGGCCGACGGTCACGAGCCGACGTTCCGCAAGAAGACCGGACTGGTCGTCGATGCCTATTTCTCCGGCACCAAGATCAAGCACCTGCTCGACTCGTTCGATGGCCTGCGCGCGCGCGCTGCCCGCGGCGAGATCCTGTTCGGCACCGTCGACACGCTTCCTGATCTGGCGGCTGACGGGCGGCAAGCAGCACGTCACCGACGTCAGCAACGCCAGCCGCACGCTGCTCTTCAACATCCACACGCAGCAGTGGGACGACGAACTGCTGGCGCTGCTCGACGTGCCGCGCGCGATGCTGCCCGAAGTGCGCTCGTCGAGCGAGGTCTACGGCGAGACGCTCCCGGAGCTGCTCGGCGCAGCGTTCCCGATCGCGGGCAACGCCGGCGACCAGCAGGCGGCGCTGTTCGGACAGGCCTGCTTCGAACCGGGAACCGCGAAGAACACCTACGGCACCGGCTGCTTCATGCTGCTGAACACCGGCGACAAGCCCGTGCCGTCGGAAAAGGGATTGGTCACGACCATCGCCTGGCGCGATCGGCGGAGTCACCACGTATGCGCTCGAGGGCTCGGTCTTCGTCGCGGGCGCGGCGGTGCAGTGGCTGCGCGACGGCTTGCGGGCGATCCAGGCCTCGGCCGACGTCGAGAAGCTGATGGGCGAGGTGCCCGACACCGACGGCGTCTACCTGGTGCCGGCCTTCGTCGGCCTTGGCGCGCCCTACTGGGATCCGCGCGCCCGCGGGGTCATCGTCGGCCTGACGCGCAACACGAAGATGGCGCACATCGCTCGCGCCGCCGTGGACGCGATGGCCTACCAGACGCGCGACGTGCTCGAAGTGATGCAGCTCGAATCGGGCCTGCCGCTCACGACGCTGAAGGTGGATGGCGGCGCCGCGGCCAACGCCACGTTGCTGCAGTTCCAGTCCGATCTGCTGAACGTGCCGGTGCGGCGGCCGGTGGTGGGCGAGACGACGGCGCTTGGCGCCGCCTATCTCGCGGGCCTGGCCGTGGGCTACTGGGACGGCCTGGACGATGTGCGGCAGAACTGGGCGCTCGATCGCGAGTTCGGTCCGTCGATGCCAATGCCACGCGCGAGCGGCTGTATGCGGGGTGGAAGAAGGCGGTTGGGCGCTCGCTCGATTGGGAAGACTAGGCGAGCGGGGGAGATTTCGTGATCTGGTGATGTGGTGATCTTCGAGATCTGGATCGGTTGATCTGGGGATCGGTCGATCGATCTGATGATCTGGAGTAAGGAGCCTGCCCGTCGTGACGAGCCTGCAGCAGCCAGTATCTGCCACCGATTCGCTAGCTCGGGCTGTCCTGTCTGGAGCAACCGCATCGCTACTGGCAACAGCTTGTCTTGCGCTGGTCTGGAGCGCGCTCGTCTCACCTCTGGGCGAGATCGCATGGCTCCTCTGCGTGGTCCTGGGCCTCTACATCGTCCGTCGATTTCGCCCGACCGTCTCTGTGTGGGTGCAAGCAAGCTTCGTCGCTGTGATGCTGGTCACGACGGCCGCTCTTTCCTTCGTGATCTCCTGGTACGTCCTTGGTGAGCGCCTGTAACGCTTCGATTCGCATCACCTAGACGTTTCTGAGGACGAGACGCGAGCTGCTTTAAGCGGGGCTGGAAAAGGCGAGTAACCCCGTCGCTCGACTGGGAAGATCAACAGATCGTTCGATAGATCAACCGATCAGACCGATCCTGACGATCGATCGCGAGATCACCACATCACGAGATCACCAGATTCAATAGACGATCTCTATTGGGGAAACAGTAATTCCCTTGCCCATTCGTTGCGGCCTGCCGCGTGGTACACGAGCGCGCGGCTCAGCTCCGGCGCATATGCGGCGGACGGGATGAACTGGGTGTAGCCGAGGCCGCGCTCGTCATCCACGCACCACGCGCCCAACTGATGGGCGTCGGCGTGGACGGTCTCGTTGGCGTTCAGCCGCTGGGCGATGGCGGCATCGGCCTCGACCGGAATCAGCAAGCGCACCTGCAGGCCCGAGCCGAGCGCTGGATGCACCACGCTGGCGTCCAGTTCCAGGCGCGCGGGCTGGCCGGCAGCAAATTCCAGGTCAGCGATCAGGCGCTCGGGCTCGTTCGCGGCCATCAGCCACGGGCGCGGTTCGACGTGCACCAGCTGCGCCAGTTCCTCGGTCGAGAACGGCGACGGATCCTGCCCGCGCTGTTGATACACCTCCACCACGCCGAGCATCTCGTCCGGCTGCTCGCGCCGGCCGCCTAACGGATGTCTGGTGGCGTGGACCGTGGCGCCGAACGCCTTGGCCAGTTCAGCCGCTTCGGCGTGCGCGTCCGCCACCTGCAGAGCGGCGGCGTGCAGGGCGAGGGCGCGCGCCATCGGCCAGTTGTCGGCCGTCAGCGCCACCGATGCGTGCAAGCGCACCGTCCGCGTGTTGGTGTCGAAGACATAGGCACTGAGCGTCGCGAATCGATTGAGCGAGGCGAGACGCTGCCAGGTGGCGTTGGTCGGCGTGACGTCCGACAGCAGGTCGGTCTCGATGTGCAGCGTGGTCACCTGGACGCCGTGCAGATCGCGCGGCGGGCTCAGGTCGAGGCGCTGCGCAAGCGCGCCGGCCCACCACGTGAAGCCGCGGCCGCGTCCTTCGAACCAGTCGTTCTCGATCTGGAGGCGGTCGATGATGAAGTTCAGAAGTGCGGCTTCGTTCTCGGGATTCACGGGTCACTTCAAGCTTACATGGTACAGAGCGATGGCGAGCGCGGTGCCGACGTTCAGCGAGTCCACGCGCCCGGACATCGGAATCCTCACGCACTCGTCCGCGGCGGCAAGCGCGATGTCCGACAGCCCGGTGCCCTCCGCGCCGGCCAGCAGGGCAATGCGCTCATGGGTGGCGCTGATCTCCCGCAGCGGCGTTGCCGTCGCCGCAGTGGCGAGTGCAATCACGCGGAACCCTGCACTCTTCAGCTGGTCCAGCGCCTGCGGCCACGGCTCAGCCTGGGCATAGGGCACATCGAGCGTGGCGCCAATCGAGGTCCGGATCGACTTGCGATAGAGCGGGTCGGCACAGGCCGGCCCCAGCGCCACGAGGTCCGCGTCGAACGCGGCGGCGCTTCGGAAGATGCCGCCGATGTTGTCCGGGTTGTTCACGCCCTCGAGCACGATCACCCGCGTTGCCGCGCCGAGGTCCATCGCATCCAGCGCCGGCGTCACCGGCCGGCGGCCGAGCGCCAGGCATCCGCGATGGATGTTGAAGCCGACGAGGTCGTTCATCACCGGCTGCGGCACGACGAAGACCGGCACCTTGTGGATACGGCTCGAGTTGCGATTGCATGTGCTCGAGCGCGGACGGCGAGACGAGGACCGAGTGGGCCGCGTTGAACCAGCGGCCAGGCCGTGCCGAGGCGGCCAGCAGCTGCGGCACCACAAGCCGGCCCTCGGCGACGAACAGCCCCTCCGCCTCCAGCCGTCGTGGGTCCGCCACCCACCGGTACGGTGCCACGCGCTCGTCGTCGAGCGAGGGGATCGACGTCATACGTCCGCAATCAATCCGTGGATGCCGCCATCCATGCGAGTGAGCTGTCGGGCTATTGGTCCTGCCACTCGGTGTTCTGCACCACCGGCATCTGCAACGCGCGCTCGCGATCCAGATCGAGCGACCCGACATGCAGGGAGAGCGGCGACTGCACCCACTTGTAGATCGACTGCGTGAACAGCCGCGTGAAGCGGAGCGCCCAGGCCCTCAGCCGCTCGGCATCGTAATCGGGAAAAAGGCTTTGCAGCGCCACGGCCATCTCGTCGGAGGACATCTTCTCGCCGGCGTAGAGCTGGAGGCAGGCGTCGAGCACCGGGAACGGCATCAGCTCGCGTTCGGCTTCCTGCGCGTCGGCCAGTTCCGGACCTGGCTCGGTCGCCAGCGTAGCGGCAATGCCTCCGAACTTGAAGCGGATCTGCAGCCGCTCCAGCAGGGCGACGACGACCGTCTTCGGGACGTTGGCGATCACCGACAGCGCGCCCTCGAGGTCGCCGCCCATGGTGGTGTAGCCGACCGCCTTCTCGCTCATGTCGCCGGTCTGCAGGAACAGCGCGCCGGAGCTGTTCGCCCAGTTCCACATCCGCTGCCCGCGCAGGCGGGCCTGGATATTCTGGCGGGTCAGCTCGGTCGGCGGCTGCCCCTCGAGCATGCGGGTCACCACCTCCACCTCGCGGTCGGTGGCCTCGTCGATCGGCACCACCTGCAGCGTCACCGACAACTCGCGGGCGAGGAGCTCCGCGGCCTCGCGCGTCGGGTCCTGCGAGTGGCGGCTGGGCATGTAGAAGGCGTCGATGCGCACCGGCGTCGCGGTCATCAGCTGCGCGGCACGCCACGCGACGAGGAGCGTCAGCATGGAATCGCGGCCACCTGAGAGCGCTATCCCGAGCGAACGGAACGCGCCGGTCTTCTCGTAGTAGCTCTTGATGCCGAGCGCCAGCGCCTCGAACAGATCGTCGAGCGCGCGATCGCGGGGATCCGCGTCCGGCACGCCGTTGGCGGGCAGGAAGAAGCTGCCGCCTTCGGGTGCGGGGTAGTCCAGCTTCGTTCGGTCGCCGGTCGAGGCGGTGCTGGTGATGACCGGCACGCGGCCGTTGGCCAGCAGGAACTCGTCGCCATCGACGCGCCAGGTCGTGTTCTCGACGCGAAGGCGGCGCGTGCGATCGAGATCCACCACCGTGGACCACCAGCCCTCGGCAAACCGCGGCGCATCCAGCACGCGGCGGCCGTTCTGGAACACGAACCCGCCGCCGTCGTAGACCAGGCCGTCCTGGCCGCCGACGGCGTTGGCGTAGAGAAGGACGGACTGGCAATCGCCCGAGCGCGTCGCCAGCATCTCGCGCCTGGTCGAGTCGATCCCCATCCGATACGGCGAAGCCGAGACGTTGACCACCACCTCCGCGCCGGAGAACGAGCGCCGGCGCATCGGGCCATCGGGCGACCACGCGTCCTCGCACACCTCAGCGGCCACCGTGCCGAAGTCGAAGCCGAAGACGAAGTCGCCGAGCGGGATGCCGTCGGCGTCGAGTGACAGCCCGCGGCCGCCACGCGAGAAGGTCCGGCCCTCGTAGAAGACGTTGTAGGTGGGGAGCTTTTCCTTCGGCACCAGGCCGAGCACGCGTCCGCGATGGACCACCGCGGCGCAGTTGAACAGGCGGCTGCCGACCGCGACCGCCACGCCCAGCACGAAGACCGTGGCGAGATCCGCTGTTTCGGCGGCGAACGCGTCGAGCGAGCGTCGCTGCCCGTCGAGGAAACCGCGCCACTGGACCAAGTCCTCTGGCGGATATCCGCCGATGACCTGTTCGGGGAAGGCGGCGAGCGTGACCTGCTCGCGGGCCATCGCCCGCGCCAACTCGACGACACGTGTACGGTTGGCGTGGACGGCGCCGACGGTGGGGCTGACGCACGCGACCGCGAACCTGGCAAGCCGCATCACCTCAAGGGTACATCACGCCGCTTGCACAAGCGTGCAGCCGTGCCCCGCCCGGGCGCACACGCTTCCGAGCGCGCCGGACGCCCCGCTTCTGCGGCGGCCATCGCACTGGTGTTGGGGCGAGTCTCGGCCCTTACGGGCGCGGCGCTGTGGTGGGTGCGGCCGGCGTGGCACGGCGGCCGCGGCCCTCGCCGAGCAGGATCGACGGCTTCGGCCGGCGGCTGCGGGTAAGCCCGAACTTCACCACGGCGCGCTGATTGATGTGAGCCATCGCGTCGTCCACCGAGTCGGTGACCAGCATCAGGTCCAGGTCGTGCGCCGAAATCGTCCCCGCCTCGATCATGCGCTGGCACATGTCGAGGAACGGCTTCCAGTAGTCCACGCCCATCAGCACCACCGGGAACTGGGCGATCTTCGACGTCTGGATCAGCGTCAGCGCCTCGGTGAGCTCGTCGAGTGTGCCGAACCCGCCGGGCAGCACGACGAAGGCGTAGGAGTACTTCAGCAGCAGCACCTTGCGGACGAAGAAGTAGTGGCACACCACCCACTTGTCCAGATAGCGATTGGGGAACTGCTCGAAGGGCAGCTCGATATTGCAGCCCACCGATCCGCCGCCCGCTTCGCGGGCGCCGCGATTCGCCGCCTCCATTACCCCTGGACCGCCGCCGGTCATCACCGTGAAGCCGAGGCGCACCAGCCCGCCGCCCACTCGCCTGGCCAGGTCGTAATACGGGTGGTCCTCCTTGAAGCGCGCCGACCCGAACACCGTGACGCACGGACCGACGAAGTGCAGCGTGCGAAACCCGCGCAGGAAATCGCGCCCCGCGCGCAGCAGCATGAGGAGCTCGCGCGTCCGGGACTGAGGGCCCTCGAGGAACACCGCGTCTTCCTGACCGGCAGGAGCGGGGGAGGGCGCCGGGCCTGGCGTCTTATCGGGTGGGTTCTTCGTGCTCAAGGGACAAGGGGGTGAACGTTGAAGCGTCAGCGCCGGACGAGCGGTGACGCCCAGGCCGTTGGTGTAGAGTTTACTCCCATGTTCCGACGTTCGTGCTTCGCGTTCCTCATGTTGCTTGTGCTCGTGCTGAGGGCCGGACCGGCGTTTGCGCAGTCCGCCACTACACCCAGCGGCACCGTCGTTGACGTCTCGGGCCTGGCGGTTGCCGGCGCCCAGGTGATCGCGCGTACGGCGGACGGCCGCACCACGACCATCACCGCGGGCGCCGACGGCTCGTTCCCGATCGACACCGGCATCGTCACGCCTGCGCGTCACCGCGCCGGGTTTCGCGCCGACCGAGGTCGCGTCCGTCGAGCCCGGCATCACGGTCGTGCTGCGACCGGCCAGCTTCTCCGATTCGGTGGTGGTCACCGCGACGCGTGGCGCGGAACGCCTGCCGAGCGCCGCGAGCTCGACCGTCATCACTTCCGCGGAGCTCGCCAATTCGGCGGCCGGCGCGCTCGACGACGTGCTGCGCTCGACGCCTGGCTTCAATCTGTTCCGCCGCAACTCGTCGCGCGTCGCCAATCCCACAACCCAGGGCGTCACTCTGCGCGGCGTGTCGGGCTCGGGCGCCAGCCGCACGCTGGTGCTGTCCGACGGCGTGCCGTTGAACGACCCGTTCGGCAGCTGGGTCTACTGGAACCGCATTCCGCAGGCGGCGGTCGATCGCGTCGAGGTCGTGCGCGGCGCGACCGGCGATCTCTATGGCTCCGACGCGTTGGGCGGTGTCATCCAGGTCCTGACGTTCTCGCCCGACCGCACCCGTGCCCGCGCCGCCATCGAAGGCGGATCGTTCGACACGTTCCGCGGCTCGCTGTTCGGTGGCGTGGAGAAGCATGGCTGGGCCGCGTCGGGGGCCTTCGAAGGCACCACGACGGATGGCGCCTACACCGTGGCGCCCGAAGCTCGTGGCCCAATCGACACGCGCGCCGACAGCGACTACCAGACAGGCTTCGTCAACGCCGGCAAGCAGGCAGGAACGTGGCACGCGTGGCTGAAGGGCGCCCTCTACAACGAGGAACGCGGCAACGGCACGCCGCAACAGGTCAATACCACCGACTGGCAGCAGATCTCGGGCACCACCGGCGGCAATTTCGCGGGCGGTATCTGGCAGGCGCAAGCCGCCGGCAGCAGCCAGGACTACTACCAGACGTTCACGGCCGTCAGCGCCGACCGTACGACCGAGCGCCTGACGACCGAGCAGACAACCGATACCAGCTTCGGCACCGTCGGCGGGCAATGGACCCGTCCGATTGGCCGCGTGACGCTGATTGCCGGCGGCGACTTTCACCGCACCGAATCCACCGTCGAGGAGCTCCGCTACTCGGTCACGAACGTGCAGACCGGGCCGTTCTTCGCCGGCGGGACCGAGCACACCACGGGGCTGTTCTCGCGCGCCAGTATTCCCGTATTCGACAACTTGACGTTCGACCTCGGTGGTCGCGTCGATTGGTGGACCTCCGAGCCCACCGACACCGCGCTGCCTGATCAGTCGGTGACGTTCTTCAGCCCGCGCGCGGCGGTGGCCTGGAAACTGGGCGCGTACGCACTCCAGGGCGCGGTGTATCACGCCAACCGCCCGCCGTCGCTGAATGAATTGCACCGTGGCTTTCGCGTCGGCAACGTGGTGACCAACCCCAATCCGCTGCTCGAACCGGAAACGCTCACCGGCGTCGAAGGCGGCGTGCTCGCGTCGTGGGACAAGGTCTCCGCGCGCGTGACCTCGTTCTTCAACACGCTCGACGGCGCCATCTCCAACATCACGTTGTCGACTACGCCCACGCAGATCACGCGCGAACGCCGCAATTCAGACGAGATCCGCGCCACGGGCGTGGAGATGGAGATGGACGCCCGGTTCACGCCGACGCTCAGCCTCAACGGTCAGGTGGTCTACACGTCGAGCCACTACCGGGGTTCGGTGGCGACGCCCGCGATCGAGGGCAATCAGGTGCCGCAGGTGCCGGAGTGGCAGGGCGGCTTCGGCCTGACGTGGACCGAGCCCCGCATCGCCACCTTCGCCACGCAGGTGCGCTTCAGCGGCGAGCAGTTCGACGACGACCTGAATACGTTCGTGCTGGGCGCCTACGGCGTGATGGACGTGCAGGTGAGTCGTGCGATCACGCACAGCCTGGTCGGCTTCATCTCCGGCGAGAACATCTTCGACGAGGTCTACGACGCCGGCCGCACGCCGATCCGGCTGGTGGGATGGCCGCGCTCGTTCCGCGTCGGCGTGCGCGTGGCGCTCCGCTGACCGCGGCGCCTCGCACCGAGGCTGAGGGCGGACCGATGATCGACCCCACGCACGGAGTCGTGCTCTTCGACGGCACCTGCGGGTTCTGCGAGGGGTCGGTCCGGTTCATTGCGAAGCGCGACCGCGACGCCTACTTCCGCTTCGCCCCATCGCAGTGGCCGCAGGCGCAGGAAGCCCTCGCGAAGCGAGGGCTCACGCGCGAGGCGGCGCGCAGCCTGGTCCTGATCGAAGGCGATCAGGTCTACCTCCGCTCCACCGCATCGCTGAAGATTGCCGCCCGGCTGCCGTGGCCGTGGAAGGCCGCGCAGGTGCTTCTCTGGGTGCCCTTGCCGATCCGCGACTTCGGCTACCGCATCATCGCCGCTCTCCGGCACCGCCTGGCGGGGCAGTCCAACGCCTGCGAACTGCCGCCGCCGGAGATTCGCGACCGGCTGCTGCGCTAGCTGCCCTCACCACGCTTCAGCAGCGGCGCGAACGAATCGCGCAGCTTGGCCATCTTCGGCACGGTGCTGAACTGGATATACGGCTGGCCCGGATTCCTGGCCGCGTAGTTCTGGTGGTACCCCTCAGCCTCGTAGAACGCCTCGAGAGGCTCCAGCGTGGTGACGATCGGCGAATCGAATGCGCGTGCGCGGTTGAGTTGAGCGATGTACGCCTCGGCCACGCGCCGCTGCTCCGGCGTCCGGTAGAAGATGGCCGAGCGATACTGGCGGCCCATGTCGTGGCCCTGCCGGTTCAGCTGGGTGGGGTCGTGCGCCACATCGAAGAACACCTGCAGGATGCGCCCGAGCGTGATCCGCGACGGGTCGTAGGCGACCTCAATCACCTCGGCATGGTCGGTTGAACCGCTGCAAACCGCCTGGTAATTCGCGGTGGCGGCGGTCCCGCCGGCATATCCCGAGCGCACGCCCAGGACGCCGTCGAGCGACAGGAACACCGCTTCGGTACACCAGAAACAGCCACCCCCCAGGACGATGGAAGCGGGAGCGGGGTCGGTGGCGGGAGTCAGGTCGAGTTCGGGGAACGGAAGAGAGGCCATGCTTCATTAGAGCCCGATTGGGGACCGCTGGTTCCGCGTATCATGAGCGGCGGAGGGTTCGACCGATGCGGAAAGCTGGTTGGTTGTTGATGACGATGGTGAGCGTGGCCCCGGCGGCTGCGCAGGACGTGCCGAAAGACTCGCAGATTGCACAGGCTGTGATGGCGGCTCCGGAAGATCGGCGGGCCGGCGCGGCGGTGCTGGGCTTTGTCGGCGGCAGCGTCGTCCCCCTCCGTCCCGGAACGAACGACCTCGTCTGCCTGGCCGACAACCCGGCGGCCGAGGGATTCAGCGTGGCCTGCTACCACAAGGATCTGGACCCGTTCATGGCGCGCGGGCGCGAGATGACCGCGAAGGGGATCACCGACGACAAGGTTCGTGACCAGACCCGCTTCGACGAGATCAAAGCCGGCAAGCTGACGATGCCGAAGGAGCCGCGGATGCTCTATGTGATGACCGGCAAGTCGGTAGACGCCACCGGCAAGGTCGAGGGCGCTTCGACCCGCTGGGTGATCTACGTCCCGTTCGCCACGGGGGAGACCACCGGCCTGGCCACCCGGCCTGCCGGCCCGGGCGCCCCATGGTTGATGGACCCTGGCACGGGTGGGGCCCACATCATGATCAGCCCGCCGCCTCGTCAGTAAGGGCGCGAGCCGTCCCGGCTGGTGCCGGCCGCGCATCGTTTCCATCGCCCTCGGCCGGCTCAGCCGCTCACGCGGCTTCCGGTCGGGGGCAAGTCGCCCAAGTGCCGCTCTGGCAATGACATCGGGTGACAAGTCAAGACAACAATCTATCGACACCCTGGCCTGATACGACCCATAATGATCGTCTCTGGGACGGTGCGTGCTGTCAGCGCCATCAGTCTCGGACGGGGAGTTGAGCAGCATGAGAAAGGTCCTGTTGGCGGGTCTGGCCACTGCAGTCTGCGGTGCCGCTCTCGTCGCCCAAGGCACGCCGGTTCGCCCTGCGGCCGCACCGGGGTCATCGTCCGCTCCAGCGCGAGCGCAGACCGCCCCCGTGGCGGCCACTCGCCCCGCTGCTCCGAAGCCGGCGACATCGCACCCGGTCGTGGCGCCCACAGGCATGACCGCTGCCGAGCAGACGGCGCTGATCGGGCAGTACTGCGCGACGTGCCATAGCGAACGCGGCAAGGCCGGCGGCCTTTCGCTGGCCGGCTACGACGCCGGCGAAGCCCGAGTCGAACATCGACGTCTCCGAGAAGATGATCCGCAAGCTGCGCGCCGGCATGATGCCGCCCGCCGGCGCCAAGCGGCCCGATGCCGCCGTGATCGCAGGCGCTCGCGACCTCGCTCGAGACGCGGATGGACACGCTGGCCGCGCTCAACCCGAATCCCGGCTCGCGTCCGTTCCAGCGCCTGAACCGCGCCGAGTACGCAGCGGCGGTGAAGGATCTGCTCGACCGTCGACGTCGACGTCGCGACCTACCTGCCGCCCGACACGATCAGCGCCGGCTTCGACAACGTCGCCGACGTCGCAGACGCTTCTCGCCGACGTTGATGGACGGCTACCTGCGCGCGGCCAGCCAGATCAGCCGCCTCGCGGTCGGCGACCGCAACGCCAGCGGCGACGTCGGTCACCTACAAGATTGCCGCGCCGGCGTCGCAGATGCGCCGGTCGAAGGCGCGCCGATGGGCACGCGCGGCGGCATCTCGGTGGTGCACACGTTCCCGGCCGACGGCCACTACGTCGTTCAAGACGATCGCTGCACTACGAGCCGCTCGGCGGGCTCGTCGGCCGCAACTCGATGACGGTGCTACGACCTCAACGAGCAGGTCGAAGTTCTCGATCAACGGCGAGCGCGTCGCGCTGCTGACGCTCAACACGCGGATGAGCGAGACCGATCCCAGAACCCCTCGAGATCACGACGCCGGCCGATTCACGTCAAGGCCGGTCCGCAGCGCGTGTCGGCGGCGTTCGTCAAAAGCATCGAAGGCCCGATCGACGACCTGCTGATGCCGCTCGAGAACACGCTGGCCGACGTCAGCATCAGCTTGGGCGTCACCATGCTGCCGCACCTGCGCGACTTCCGTCGTGGTGGGGCCGACTCGAGGTGACCGGCGTCTCCGACACGCCGAGCCGCGCGAAGATCTTCTCCTGCCGGCCGACGTCGACGGCCGAAGAAGAATCCTGCGCGCTGTCGATCGTCAAGAAGTCTCACCGACGCAGGCCTTACCGTGGCGAGCCGACGGCCGAGGACCTGCAGGACGCGATGAAGTTCTACGAGCAGGGGCGTGAGAAGGGCGGCTTCGAGGCCGGCATCCGCATGGCGCTGCAGTCGATCCTGATGAGCCCGCGCTTCCTGTTCCGCGTCGAGACAGCAGCCGGCGGCGGCAACGACCCGGGCCTACCGCGTGTCGGACACGACGTGGCCTCGCGCCTGTCGTTCTTCCTGTGGGGCACGGTGCCGGATGCCGAACTGCTTCGCGCCGCCAGCACTCGGCTCGCTGCGCACCGCAGTCGGTTTCGAGAAGCAGGTCACGCCGCATGCTCGCCGACGCGCGCTCGCGCGCGCTGTCGACCGCTTCGCGTCGCAGTGGCTCCGCCTGCAGGACCTCGACAAGATCATCCCCGACTACCTGCTGTATCCGCAGTACGACGACACGCTGGCGCGGCGATGAAGAAGGAGACCGAGCTCTTCTTCGATCGCATCGTCCGCGAGGATCGCAGCGTGCTCGATCTGCTGACCGCCGACTACTCGTTCGTCAACGAGCGGCTGGCGATTCACTACGGCATCCCGAACGTCACCGGCAACGCGTTCCAGCGCGTGCACGCTGCCGCGCGTATCGCCGCGGCCTGCTCGGGCAGGGCAGCATCCTGACGCTGACCTCGGTGGCCGATCGCACCTCGCCGGTGCAGCGCGGCAAGTGGGTGATGGAAGTGCTGCTGGCGCTCGCCGCCGCCGCCGCCGCCGCCCAACGTGCCGGCGCTCGACGATTCGGTGAAGGCGAACGACGGCGGCAAGATGCTGTCGACGCGCGAGCGCATGGAGCAGCACCGCAACAACCCGAGCTGCAACTCGTGCCACCGCGTGATCGATCCGCTCGGCCTGGCGCTCGACAACTTCGACGTCACCGGCGCGTGGCGCATCAAGGACAACGAAGTCCCGGTGGACGTCGGTCGGCGAGCTCTACGACGGCACCCGGATGGAAGGCCCCGCGGGCCTGCGCGCGGCGCTGCTCAAGCACCAGGACATGTTCCTGACCGGCTTCACCGAGAGCCTGCTGACCTACGCGCTCGGCCGCCGCGTCGAATACACCGACATGCCGATGATTCGCGCGATCGTCCGCGACGCGGCGAAGAAGAATCAACAAGATGTCGGCGTTCGTGCTGGGCGTGGTCAACAGCCCGGCCTTCAAGATGGGCGTGCGTCCGACGCGCGCAGCGCGCCGAAGACGTGCGCAACGATATGGACAAGGCCGTCCGCTAGCCCGTTTCCAGGAGACGACGATGTATCTCACGAAGAAGCACCTGTCCCGCCGCACCGATCCTGCAAGGGCGTCGGCGTCACGATGGCGCTGCCGTTCCTCGAGGCGATGGTGCCCGGCGCGCGCGCTCGGCGCAGGCCGCTGCGCGGCGAGGTCCGCTTCGCCGCCATCGAAATGGTGCACGGCTCGGCCGGCAGCACCGCGTTCGGCATCAAGAAGAACATGTGGGCGCCCGCCGCGGTCGGGCCGCGACTTCGACCTGTCGCCGAGCAGCCTCAGCCCGCTCGAAGCCGTTCCGCGACCACATCACGATCGTCAGCAACACCGACGTGCGGAACGCCGAGGCGTTCACCGCGCCGGAAATCGGCGGCGATCACTTCCGCTCGAGCGCGGTGTTCCTGACGCAGATGCATCCCAAGCAGACGCAGGGCTCGCGACGTCTACGTCGGCACCTCGCTCGACCAGCTGTTCGCGCAGCGCAACGGCCAGGACACGGCGATCCCGTCGATGCAGCTGTGCATCGAGAACGTCGACCAGGCCGGCGGCTGCTCCTACGGCTACTCGTGCACCTACACCGACTCGATCAGCTGGGCGGCGCCGGATCAGCCGCTGCCGATGATGCGCGACCCGCGCACCGTCTTCGATCAGTTGTTCGGCGTCGGCGCCACGCCCGGCGAACGCAAGGAGCGCCGCGGCGAGGACAAGAGCATCCTCGACTGGCTCGGCACCGCGGTGGCGCGCCTGAACAAGAACCTCGGCGCCGCCGACCGCGCGCGCCTGGCCGACTACCTCGATGACGTCCGCGAGATCGAGCGCCGCATCCAGCAGGTCGAGGCCGCCAACAGCAACGGCGAGCCGCGCGAGCTGCCGGGCGCGCCGATCGGCGTGCCGGACTCGTTCGAAGAGCACGTCAAGCTGATGTTCGACCTGCAGGCGCTGGCCTTCGCGTCGGACACCACGCGCGTCTTCGCGTTCAAGCTGGGTCGCGACGCGTCCAACCGCGTCTACCCGGAGAGCGGCTACAAGGCCGCGTTCCACTCGGCGTCGCATCACCAGGACCGCGACGATCGCATCACCGAGTTCGCGAAGATCAACAAGTACCACGTCAGCATGATTCCGTACTTCCTGGACAAGCTGAAGAACACGCCGGACGGCGAGACGCGACGCTGCTCGACAACACGCTGCTCCTCTACGGATCGCCGATGGGCAACTCGAACGTGCACAACCACAAGCGCTGCCCGCTGTTCCTCGCCGGTCACGCCGGCGGCGCGCTCAAGGGCGGCCTGCACCTGCGCGCCGCCGACGGCACGCCGATGGCCAACGTGATGCTGACGGTCGCGCACGATGCTCGGCCTGGACGACTTGAAGACGTTCGGCGACAGCACCGCGGCGTTCGATCTGAACACGCGCCCGGACGACCACGGTGGCGGCACAGGCGTGAGGAGACAGCAGATGGTGCGCACACGGCTGGTGACGGGCACGCTCGCGAGCTTCGCGGGCGCGCTGTGCCTCTCCGGAATCATGCAGGCGGCTGGCACCGGTGCCGGACGCCGGCCAGACTCAGACGCGCGCCGAGGCGGCGCGTCGGCCGGTCGCGGATGCCGCGCAGCGCGGCGATCGCGAGGCCGTGAAGGCGCTGCTGAAGCACGCGACCGACGTCAACGCGGCGCAGGGCGACGGCATGACCGCGCTGCACTGGGCGGCGATGAACGGCGACGTCGAGCTGGCGCAGATGCTGGTCTACGCGGGCGCCAACGTGAAGGCGACCACGCGCATCGGCGCGTACACGCCGCTGTATCCTGGCGAGCCAGCCAGGGTCAAGGCAGGCGCGATTCACGTGCTGGTGAAGGCGGGCGCGCGATCTCAAGGCCGGCCACCGCCACGGGCACGACGCCGCTGATGGTGGCGGCGGCGTCCGGCAGCACCGAGACCGTGACGCGCGCTGCTCGACGCCGGCGTCGACGTCAACGCGCAACGACGTCGGTGCGCGGGCCAGACGCCGCTGATGTTCGCGGCCTCGGCCAACCGCGCCGAGGTCATCAAGCTCCTGGCGAGCCGTGGCGCCGACGTGAAGGTGGCCACCAAGGTCGTCGATCTCAGCGCGCTCACGCGCGGCGGCGGCCTGGGCTTCGGCGGCAACCCGCCGGTGCCGGGTCAACCCCCGCGTGAAGGGCAGCAGGCCGGTCCCGGCGCTCCGGCCGCGGCCGGCGCGCCTGCTGGTGCTCGGCCTCCGGTGCGCCTGGCGCACCCGCGGCGGCTCCGGCCGCAGCTGCAGCGCCGGCGGTGGCGGCAACGCCGCGCTCGTCGTCCGCCCCAGGTGCCTGGCGTCGATCGGCAATTCCAGCTGAACGAACTGGTCGGCGGGCAGGGCGGCTTCACGCCGCTGCTGTTCGCCGTGCGCCACGGGTTCGTGGAATCCGCCGACGCGCTGCTCGACGCCGGCGCCGACGTCAACCAGGTGGCCGAGAGCGACAAGACCAGCCCGCTCCTGATCGCGCTGGTCAACGGCCACTTCGACCTCGCGAAGCTCGCTGCATCGATCGCGGCGCCGACGTGAACTGGGCCAGCCGACAACGGCGTCACGCCGCTCTACGCCGTGCTGAACGTCGCAGTGGGCGCCGAAGGCGCTCTATCCGCAGCCGCGGCGTACGTGCAGCAGAAGACTGAGCTATCTCGACTTCATGAAGGTGCTGCTCGACAAGGGCGCCGACGTCAACGCGCGCCTGCGGAAGAAGGTGTGGTACTCGGGCTACAGCTTCGACCTGTCCGGCGTCGACGAGATTGGCGCCACCGTGTTCTGGCGCGCCGCCTACGCCAGCGACGTCGACGCGATGAAGCTGCTGGCGTCGCTACGGCGCCGATCCCAACATCCCGACCATGAAGCCGGCGGGGCGCGCCGCGTCTCGGCGACGGCGAACAGCGCGAAGTCGAAGGACAGTGTCGGGGCTGCCGCCGGTGCCGCTCGGCGGTCCGTCGGTGACGCCGCTGCAGGCGGCCTCCGGCGTCGGCTACGGCGAAGGCTTCGCCGCCAACTCGCATCGCTTCGCGCCGACCGGCATGCTGGCCGCGGTGCAGTACCTGGTCGAGGAGCTCGGCGCCGACGTCAACGCCGTCGATCACGAAGGCAAGACCGCGCTGCACCACGCCGCCTCGCGCGGCGACAACGAGATGATCCTGTACCTGGTGTCGAAGGGCGCCAACGTCAAGGCCGTCGATCGCGAAGGCCGCACCACGGTCGACATGGCCAACGGCCCGGTCCAGCGCACGCAGCCCTACCCCGAGACGATCAAGCTGCTCGAGTCAGCTCGGCGCGGTGAACAACCACAAGTGCGTGTCCTGCTAGTCAAGGCCGGGCACGGCCGGTAATCCTTTCGATGACGAAGCGCCCCGGTTAACCCCGGGGCGCTTTTCGTTTCTGCCTGCCTCCGATCGTGCCAGACCCCACATCGATGGCAGGGTTCGTCACCGGTCCTGTCATTTAGTGTCACTCTAAAGCGGTGTCATTGTCGTTTTCCTGCCCGTAATTGCACGTCGTGGCATGCTCATCCATTGGCTCGGTTCTTGATATAGACCTGTGCGAACGGAACAGGGTTCAGGAGGCCCTGCGCACATGGCGCGTCGCAACGAATCTGGCTTTACGCTCATCGAACTGCTCATCGTCGTGGCAATCATCGGGATCATCGCGGCAATTGCCGTCCCTGGGCTGCTGGCGGCTCGGCGGTCCGGAAACCAGGCGTCGGCCGTCGCGTCGCTGCGCGCCATTGCCAGCAGCCAACAGGCGTATTCCACCACCTGCGCATCGGGCGCCTACGCCTCGTCGCTGATGGACCTGGCGCAGCCGCCTGCGGCCGGCGGGCCGCCGTTCATCAGCCCGGATCTGGGCGGAGCTGTTTCAGTGGAGAAGAGCGGATACGTCGTGACCCTCGCCGCCGGGACCGACGGCGTGACATGGCCCAGCGACGCCTGCAACGGCGTGGTCGGGACCGACCTGACGAGCACGTTCTACGCCACAGCGGCGCCGACTGCGCTGGGATCAACGGGAACGATGCACGTACCGGGTGGGCGTCTCCGGGACAATCTTCGGCGACAACGCGGTTATTGCCGACACCAACGGGCTGTCGCAGACTCCGGGCGGCGCTCCGATTCAATAAACTCAGAGCAGGCGTTGGAGTCGCACGGCGTCGATGCCGACCATGAACGCCGGGACCGCGTCGGGATGCGTGCCGACGATGGTGAAGCGCAGACGGTGCGGGCCCGTGGCCAAGACCACGGCGCCGCGGCCCAGCAGGTCTTCGCGAGTTCGTGCTCTCCCATGCCGAGGGGATCCGCCGCCAGACTGCCGGGACGCCACGCGCCCGTGGTGAAGCTCTCCATCGCCTGACGTTCGACGATCCCGGCGGTGACGTCGGTGCGAAGATCCTCGGCCTCCATCATCAAATCACGGCCCGTGTCGGCCGTTGCCGCGGCCGTCGGCAGGTTCGACGCCGGCGCGGCGTCGAGCCGCTCCCACAAGCCTGCGGTCACCAGTTCGTCCATGGTGAACGTCCCCTTGAACATCGCGAATGGCATGCTGAACGTAATGCAGCGTACAGGGTGACGTTGAGTACCTCGCCGGCCACGTCGTTCATGGCGCGGCCAGAGGGGAACGGCGTCGACTTCACGAAGGGGGCTCCTAGGATGTCAGTCGGGAAAGCAAACCGGATGAGGTTGGGCGCGATTCGCAGGACCGTTTCGTGACGCGATGGCGATGAGCGAACATCCGGCCCAGCCCGACCTCCACAGCGAACCGCGCGAGCGCGTTGACGACAGCGCCCCCGGGCAGCTCGTACGACACTCGATCGGTCAACCGCGTCCGATCGCCAAGCGCCTGGAACTCGTGACGATGGACCCAGCGCCGGAACGGCCCACGAACCTGTTCGTCCACGAACAGCCGCTGCGACTCGTACTCGGTATGGCGGGCCAGCCAGTGGATAATACCGGCGACCCGGAGTTCCACTTCGGCGCCACGCTGAATGCCTCCCGATCGGCGGACCACGCGCACCGGCGGAAATGCCGGGCTCAGGAGGCGCAGCGCGTCGTCGCGTTCGTGGAAGCCGAACACCACCGACACTGGCGCGTCGATGTCGACCTGCCTGATGAAGGTGGGCACACGTCATGATACCCACGCTACGCACACTGCGACGGATCGCGATCGCCAGCAGCCTGTTCGAACCGGTGCCGCTTGGCCTGGCCGTGCACCGTCTGGGATTCGTGCAGGCCGATCCCATCCGAGCGCCGGCGCGAGCACAGGACCTGACGCTGCGCCACCGGGTGCCGGGTTATCGCGCGGGTGACCTGGAGCGGCACTACGCTTCGCTCGACATCGAGGAAGACTTCTTCGTCAACTACGGGTTCCTGTCCCGCGACGTCTACTCGCTGATGCATCCGCGCGGCGGCTTCGGGCGCTGGCCGTCTCCGGGGCCGAAGAAGGCGGCGGCGGTGCTGGACTTCGTCCGCGAACGTGGGCGCGTTCACCCGCGCGAAGTCGACGCCTTCTTCTCGCACGGATCGGTGAAGAACTACTGGGGCGGTTCGTCGAGCGCCACTACCCATCTGCTCGATCATCTCCACTATCGGGGACTGCTGCGCGTGGTCTCACGCGAGGGCGGCATCCGCGTCTACGCGCCGCAGCAGCACGAAGCGCTCGCGTTGGCACCGGCGGAACGGCGGGCACGCCTCGACGCATTGTTCGACGTCCTGCTTGGCAAGTACGCGCCAATTCCGTCCGCGACCTTGTCGTGGCTGAGCAATCGGATGCGCCTCGCCGTGCCGCAGTGGGAGTCCGCCGTCAAGACCGCGCTGGGGCGGGCCAAACAGCGGTTGCGGCACGCGAAGGTGGACGGCGTGGAGTACTACTGGCCCGAGGATCTATCGCTGTCGGCCCCGGAGTTGGACGATGAGGTGCGGCTCCTCGCGCCATTCGACCCCGTGGTGTGGGATCGCCGGCGGTTCGAGGCGTTCTGGGGCTGGGCGTATCGGTTCGAGGCCTACACGCCCGCGAAGAAGCGCAAGCTCGGCTACTACGCGCTGCCGCTGCTGTGGCGCGACGCGGTCATCGGATGGGCGAACGTCTCGCGCCAAGGATGGGCAGTTGGAAATCTCGAGTGGATACACCGCGGGTTCGGCTCCGAAGGGGCGCGCGTTCGCACAGGCCATGGAGCGAGAGCGCGATCGCCTGACGCGATTCCTGCGCTGACGCCGGGCGCCCGCTAGGCGGTCTGAACCGCCGGGGGCTGGGGTTCTAGGGTTCTAGCGGTCTAGGAGGTGGAGCCTCCAGATCCAGCACACCGTGGCCATCGGGATGTGCGCATCGCAGGCGGTGCGCGTGGAGCAGGTAGCCGCCATCACCTGGCAGCGCCGGCGCCTGTGCAAGAGGCTGACCACCGGCGCCGTACAACGGATCACCAACCAACGGGTGTCCGCTGAACGCCAGATGAATCCGGATCTGATGCGGGCGACCGGTCGCGATGCGCACATCGCATAACGCGGTTCCATCGCGCCGCGCGATCACCACGACCGTGCTGAGTGCCGGCTTGCCGTCTTCACTCGCCGCGAACACGGTACCTAGTCTCGGGTGCGGCACCGGCCCGATGCCCATCGCGATTGTCAGTTCGTCCCACGACGGCTCGCCGCTGACCAGCGCGCGATAATCCTTGACGACTTCGTGGGCACGCCACGCCTTGCCGAGCGTCGATGCCGCCGCCGGTGTGCGCGCGAACAGCACGAGCCCCGACGTGAAGCGCCCGAGGCGATGCAGCGGATGCGCCTCTGGATAACTGGCGTGGACCAGCGCCAGGAGGGTGTGCTCCAGGAATCCACCAGCCGGCATCGTCGGGAGCCCACTGGGTTTGCTGACGGCGAGCACCGAGGCGTCCGCGTGGATGACATCGAAGTGCAGCGGGACGTCGGGCTCGTCCCAGGGTGGCCGCTGCCAGGTAAGGTGTTGCCCGGGCTCGAGTTGCTCGTCGCCGCTGGCTACGGCGCCATCGAGATCCACCTGGCCCGCGCTCAGGCGCGCGTCCCAGTTGGATGCGGACGAGTGGGCGTAGCGAGACACCAGGTGCTCGCGCACCGAGCGTCCCGCCTGCGCTGGTCCGATCTGTTCGCGGTAGCTGCAGCCGCGATTCAACGCCACAGTCGTGGCCGCCGCATCAGCGGCTCTTGGCTTCTTCGGCGAGACGCTTGTCGAGGAGAGCGGTGCCGTTCGCCGCATACGTGACGCAGGTCTTGCCGACCGAGGCGCTGGGGTGCGGCGCCTTCAGGATGTCGCAGGGCAGTGCCGCGACCTTGGCGAGACTGCTGCGGAACGAGTCCACCCGCGATGGGTACTTGGCATCACCGCTGAAGCGGAAACCGTCCGCCGAGACCGGCGTGACGCTGTCCACGTACGCCACGCTCTTGCAGGCGGCGCCTTCGCAGCTCTTCCACGTGTAGGCGGTGCTGCCGGGAGCGTGCCCGGGGATGTGGTGGACCGTGATGGCGATATCGCCGACCCGCACCACTTCGCCGTCCTTCAGTTCCTGGACCGTGGCCACCGGTGGGAACACGTTCTCCTTCGGGCCAAACCCCACTTGCGGGTCGTCCGGAGTGTTGACGCCGGCCCGCAGCGCCGCGGCGGTGGAGGGACTGGCCGCGACCCGCGCGCCGCTGACCCGCTGCAGCGCGGCGACGCCGCCCGCGTGATCGTAGTGCCCGTGAGACACGAGGATCAGCTTGATGTCCTCCGTCTTGAAGCCCAGCGCGCGAATGTGCTGATCGATGAACGGTGCCGATTGCGGCAGTGCCGCGTCCAGCAACACGTGCCCCGCGGGCGAGGTGACCAGCAGCGTCGACAGCCCGTCCATCCCGACGCTATAGGTGTTGCCAAAGACCTTCGCCGGGGCGAGGTCCTTGTTCCACTCGGGACACATCGAGCAGGCGATCGATGTGTCCGGGCGCAGCGATCGTGATTGCGCGGTGACGAGAAGAGAACACAGGGCGAGCAGGGCAACGGACAGGGCGGCTGGTTTCATGGGCGTCGCGCGATCGGTCTGGAAGACAGGTTGGTGTTAGTCGGTCAGGCTGAAGCGCACCGAGACGGTCATCCGGACCTCGACGGCAACGCCATTCAATAGGGTAGGGCTGAACTTCCATTCGCGCACGGCATTTTCCGCGGCGCGCGCAAATTCCGGATGCACCTGGGCGCTCACGACCCGGACCGCGGTCACGGTGCCGTCCTTGCCGATGACGGCCTCGACTGGCACAACCCCCTCCAGACCGGCATCGGCCATCGCCTGCGGGTATTGCGGCGGCACATTGTTCAGCTTTCTGGGGGCTTTGATCAAGCGCGAAGAAATTCGATGAGGACGTCAGCCCTTGATGGCCCCTGAGGTGAGGCCGCTCACCAGGCGACGCTGAGCGATCAGAACGAGGATGGCGATAGGCGTGGTGGCGACGAGGGCGGCGGCCAGCACCTCACCCCAGGGCACTTGATACTGGCCGCGGAACAGGGCGATCGCTACCGGCACCGTTTGCCGTTCCGGCCCGAGCGTGAACGTCAGCGCGAACAGGAACTCGTTCCAGCAATAAAGGAACGTCAGCAATCCCGTCGTCGCCAGGCCCGGCGCCGCCAGCGGCAGGGCGATGCGACGGAACACCGTGAACCGCGAGGCGCCGTCCATCATGGCGGCCTCTTCGATCTCCACCGGCAACTGCCTGAACACGGTGACCAGGAACCAGACCGCGAGGGGCATCGCAAATGTCAGGTACGGAAGTACCAGCCCTGGGTAGCTGTCAATCAATCCGATCGCGCGCAGCAGCAGGAACAACGACGGCACGATCGCGATCTGCGGAAACATCGACATCGCCAGGATCAACGCGAGCACCGCGCTGCGGCCGCGGAACCGCCAGCGAGCGAGCGCATAAGCACAGGGTGTGCCGAGCACTAGCGCCAGCACGGTGGTGGCGATGGCGACGATCAGCGAGTTGCGAATCGGGATCCAGAATGCCCGCTCGGCGAAGAGCGCGCGGTAATGGTCGGTCGTCAGTTGCGTCGCCTGCTCGGCCTGGATATCGAATAGCCGCGCGTCTGGCGTCAGCGACGCCATCAGCGCCACGGCCAGCGGAACCAGCGCGATCAGCAGCACTCCCGCGGCAATCAGCGCATTGGTCAGGCGCTGGCGAGTCATGCTTGCTCCCGTTCGAGGCGGCTGGTGCCAATCAGCCTGATCAGTGCCAGCGCGCCCAGGAAGGCGGCGATGAACATGATCATCGAGACGCCGGACCCATAACCGAAGCGGAGATGGCGCATCATCGCCGAGAAGGCAAACAGCGAGAGCGGCTCGGTGGCGGTGCCTGGTCCGCCGGCGGTGAGCACGAACACGAGATCGAAGACGCGGATTGCGTCCAAGGAGCGGAACAGCGTGGCCACCAGCAGCGCGGGCACCAGCAGGGGCAGCGTGATCGCACGGAACTGCCGCCAGCGGCCGGCGCCGTCCATGCGCGCGGCTCTGTACAGGGCCGGATCGATCTGCTGGAGTCCCGCGAGGAGCAGCAACGCGACGAACGGCGTCATTCGCCAGACGTCGGCCGTGATGATCGGAACCCACGCGGTGACGGCGCCAGCAAACCACAACACCGGTCCGTCCACGATCCGCAGCCGCATCAGGGCAAGGCTGGCGACATCCTGTGGGCCCTCGAACGCGAATCGCCACAGCAGGGCCACGACCACCGTCGGCAGCGCCCACGGCAGGATCGCGGCGGCGCGGAGCATCCCGCGTCCCCTGGTCGATTGGTTCAGGGCCAGCGCGAGCGCCATGCCGCACATCAACTCCAGGGAGACAGTGAGGACGACGAAAACGGCGGTGTGCGCCGAGGCTTCCAGGAAGCGCGGGTCCGCCAGTGCCTCCGCGTAGTTGGCGAGACCGATGAATGGGCGTCCCAGCCAGGGCATCCGCAAGTCGTGGAGGTGGAACGACTCCCATGCGGTCCACGCGATCGGCACGAGCGCGACCACTGCCACGATGACGAGCGCCGGTGCCATGAACAGCCAGGCCGCGCGCGTCTCGGCGGAGCGCCAGGGCTCCTGTGGGCGGCCTCCCGTCACGGCCGGCCCTCCTCGTCCAAGCCCGCCCGCGCCAGCACCGCGCGCATCTCGGCAGCGGCGAGCGACAGCGCTTCCCTCGGTTCGACCTGCTCGGTCAGCGCACGATGCAGCTGCACCTGCAGGATGCCGGACAACTCGCTGTACACCGGCGTCACCGGACGCGGCACGGCTCGATCGACAATCGCGCGCGCATCCGCTGCGGGAATCGGCAGCGCCGCCTGCAGGTCCGTGTCGTCGTACAGGGCCGGGCGGCTGGGGTACTGGCCGACCACCCGCGCGCGCTCGATCATCTGCGCCGGCTCCAGCAGGAACGAGATCAGCGCCCAGGCCTGGCCTGGCTGCCGGCTGTGCGCGTTCACGGCTAGTTGCGAACCGCCGAGCGCGGCCGTGGATGTCCCACCAGGGGCCGCGGGCATCGGCGCCACCGCGAACCGTCCCGCCACCGCGGACTGCGACGGATCGTTCAGGAGCGGCACGGCGTAGGGCCAGTTGCGCATGAACCGGGCCCGGCCATTCTGGAACGCAAAGCGCGTGTGCTCCTCCTGCCACGACAGCACGTCGCCGGGCACGGATCCGTTCCGATGAATGCTGTCGCGCATGTACGTCAGGGCGCGGACGGCGGGCTCGCTGTCTACGACTACCCGGCCGTTGTCATCGAGAATGCGGCCACCGAAACCTCCGAGGTGTTCGAGGAAGACGGTGACGAGGCCTTCGTAACGAGCGCCCTGCCACACGAATCCGGAAGGCGGCCCAGGTTGAGCGGCTTCATTCGACAGGGTCGCGAAGTCGGTCGGGGCGCCGGTTGCCAGATCGGTGCGCCAGTACAGCATGCCGACATCGATGAACCACGGCAGCGCGAACAGCCGTCCGTTCCACGTGTTGGCGGCGATTGATGCGGGAAAGAACGCCCCGGTGTCAGGCTGAAACGAATCCAGCGGCAGGATCCAGCCCGCGGCAGCGAACTCCGCGGTCCACACCACATCCAACTGCAGCACGTCAGGTTCGGTGGCGTACGCATTCAGCCAGTGGACGTAGAGTTGGTGCCTGGTGTCGGCCTCGTCTGGCGCCGATCTGACCTCAATCGCCATTTCCGGATGAAGGGCGGCAAAGCGGGCCACCTGCTGCCGCACGAGCGTCCCCTCCCGGCCAAGCGCGCTGGTCGCGATCGTCAGCCGGTCCGGCGCGTCACGCGAGGCACATGCGGCGGCGGTCACTACCAGGCTGAACAGCGCGATACGACTGCGCGAGATCACGGTGGCCATGGTCACTGCAGCCGCTGGCCGGTCTTGCTGTCGAAGAGGTGCAGCCGGTCGGGCCGAACGCGAAGCGCAATGCGTGCCTCCCTGGGAACGGACGATTCATCCGGGACCAGCACGCGAATCAGTTGAGGCGCGATGCCCTCGACAGCCACGTGCAGCAGCGACGCGCTTCCGAGCGACTCCACGACCTCGACCAGGCGACAGGCGGCGCTGCCGTCTGGCGCGCCAACAGCGATGTCCTGCGGACGGACGCCCAGGAGCACCGAGCCCGGGAGGGGACCGGCGATCGAGGGTGCGGGGACCCTGAGTGACCCGCGCGTCAGGATCGCCGTGCCGTCCCGCTGCGAGGTGGTGCACTCGATCAGGTTCATGGCAGGACTGCCCATGAACTCGCCGACGAACTGGTTCGCGGCGAACGGTGTACAGCTGCATGGGCGGCGCCACCTGCACGAGTGCGCCCTCCTGCATCACCGCCACGCGACTGCCGAGCGTCATTGCCTCCTCCTGATCGTGCGTGACGTACACCATCGTCGCCCCCAGACGACGGTGGAGGAGTGCCAACCGCCCGGGTCGAACCGCGCAGCCGCGGATCGAGGTTCGACAGCGGTTCGTCGAGCAGGAAGCGCACGAGGCTCGCGGACCACCGCCCGTCCGAGAGCAACGCGTTGGCGCTCGCCGCCGGACAGCTGAGCGGGGCGGCGATCGAGGAGCGCGTCGATACCAAGCGATCGCGCCACGCCGTCCACACGCGCGGCCGCCTCGGCGTCCGGCACGTGCCTGGTCCGCAGACCGAAACAGCAGGTTGTCGCGCACGGTCATGTGTGGATACAGAGCGTAGTGCTGGAACACCATCGCGAGGTCTCGGCGCTGAGGCGGCTCGGCGGTCACATCGTCGCCGCCAATGTGGATGCGACCCTCGTCTGGTGACTCGAGCCCGGCGATCAGTCGCAGCACCGTGCTCTTGCCGCTGCCCGATGGCCCGACCAGCACCAGCAACTCGCCGTCGGCGATGTCGAGCGTGAAGTCACGCACGACGTTGCGCCCACCGAATCGCTTCTGTACATGGTCGAGCTGAATGGACGCCATGACTGCCTTAGCGTCTCACGCTTCGGAAGCCGGGCTATAGTCGGGGCCATGAGTGCCACCGCCTTCGTTGGGTCGGCTGCCAAAGGCCCCATTGACACTCCGGTGCGCGTCCGTGGCATCGCGGAGTTCAAGCGCGAGTTCGGCGCGCTGTCGTTCGACCATCCGTTGACCTACGCGGTGCAGCAGTTCTTCGAGAACGGCGGCCGCGATGCGCTGATTGCGCGCATCGCCGGGCCGGATGCGGATGGCGCGGGCCAACTGACCGACGACCTCGTCTCCGCGCCCGAGTTGCAGGGCGCGATGCGGGGATTGTGGTCGCTCGACAAGTCGGAGCCCTTCCACCTGCTCTGCATTCCACCGTTTGCGTTCGGCGCGACCGGCGACGTTGGCGCGCAGACCCGCCGCGCGGCCGC
>CAVPRP010000009.1:0-763950 GCA_963707825.1 uncultured Acidobacteriota bacterium | reverse complement strand
TGACGATGAGGTGGGGCATGTCGATGGTGGTGGTGGGCCCGGTGGCGTTTGTGGGCTCCTGCTGGCACTCGGAGGCGGGCGCATATAATCGCGCGACCATCATGCCCATGACCCCAGAGCGCGGCGATCCGTCGATACCAGTTGGCCATCGAATCGGCGGGTATCAGGTTCAGGCCCCCCTCGGCGCGGGCGGCATGGGCGTCGTCTACCGCGCGCTCGACACGAAGTTGAATCGGCCGGTCGCCATCAAGTTGCTGTCCGACGACCTGGCCGACGCTGCCGCTCGCCGCCGTTTTCAGCGCGAAGCGCAGACCGCATCCTCGTTGAACCACCCGCACATCGTGACGGTCTACGACGTTGGGGAGGTCGATGGCCGTCAGTATCTGGTCACCGAGTTCGTCGACGGCGGCACGCTCAAGGACTGGGCTCAGGCCACGAAGCGCACGTGGCGACAGATTATCGAGCTGCTGACAGGCGTGGCCGACGGCCTTGCCGCCGCACACGCCGCCGGCATCGTCCACCGGGACATCAAGCCCGAGAACATCCTGGTTGCGAAAAACGGCTACGCCAAGCTCGCGGATTTCGGTCTGGCCAAACTCTGGGAAGCCACGGACAGCCTGGCGGTGACCCGAACGCTTTCGGCAGGGCACACGCGACCCGGCATGATCGTGGGGACCATCGCCTACATGTCGCCGGAGCAGGCGGCGGGCCAGCCGGTGGACGCGCGCAGCGACATCTTCTCATTCGGCGTCGTCCTGTACGAGCTGCTCGCGGGCCGGCGGCCGTTTGAAGGCGCGACCGATCTGGAACGGCTGCAGGCGCTGATCAGCCGGCCGGCGCCGCCACTTGGCGGAATCGTCGCTGGACCTGCCCGCGGACCTGAGGAATGTGGTCGAGAAGGCCCTCGAAAAAGATCCCGCCGAACGCTATCAGACCGCACGTGAACTGGTCGTCGACCTGCGGCGGTTGACGCGGGTGACAACGAGTGCGAAGCCCGGCAGCCACAGCCGCCATCGCCAAACGCTGGAAGGTGATCGTTCCTGCTGCCGCGGCTGTGCTGGCGTTCCTCGTCGCGGGTTACTTCTACTTTCACCGCCCACCACACACTCACCGACAAGGACACGATTGTCCTCGCCGATTTCGACAACACGACGGGCGACCCGGTGTTTGACGAGACGCTGCGCCAGGGATTGTCGATACAGCTTGAACAGTCGCCGTTCCTCAGCCTCGTCTCGGACAGGCAGGTCCAGCAGACAGCTGGCGCTGATGGGCCAGCCGAAAGAGGCGCGGCTGACTCCGGAGCTCGCTCAGGAAATCTGCGAGCGAACGGCAAGCGCCATCGTCCTGGAAGGCTCGATCGCCAGCCTCGGAAGCCAGTACGTATTGGGGTTACGCGCAAGGAACTGCAACACCGGAGACATCCTCGATGAGGAGCAGGTGCAGGCGGCGAGGAAAGAAGACGTCCTGAACGCCCTGAGTCAGATCGCCAGTCGACTTCAGAACCCGAGTCGGCGAATCGCTCGCGCACGGTCGAAAAGCACTCGACGCCGCTCGCCGAGGCGACGACACCATCACTCGAAGCCCTGAAAGCCTACAGCACCGGGATGAAGGTGATCCTGCTCTCCGGGAACTGCCGCGGCTATACCGTTTTTCAAGCGCGCCGTCGAAATCGACCCCAAATTCGCGATGGCGTACGCGAATCTGGGGCTTTCGTACAGCGCCATTGGAGAGTCCGTCCTGTCCGCCGAGAGCACGACCAAAGCCTAGCAATTGCGGGATCGCGTCAGCGATCGGGAGAGATTCTTCATCGACGTTTACCTACGATCGGCAGGTGACGGGAAATCTGGAAAAGGCGTACCAAACCCTCGAGTTGTGGCTTCAGACGTATCCGCGGGGTCGCAACCAAATCCCGACGGTTTGCTGGGGGGCCTTTCCACCCATGGGACAGGCCGATTCGAAAGAGCGATCGAGGCATCCCAAAAAGCAATCGCGGCTGATCCCGACTTTTTATTCGGGTATGGCGACCTTGCGTCCAGCAATTTTTTCCTGGACCGTTTCGAAGAAGCCGAGCGGATGCGCTTCAACGAGCCACCGAACGCAAGCTGGAGGCTCCTGATCTCCTGATGATCCGATACAACATCGCGGTCTTGAAGGGTGACAAGGATCAGATGGATCGAATGGTGGCTCTGGCCAAGGGCAAGCATGGGACCGAACACCCGGTGGCGAACGCGGAGGCTCTCGCTCTGGCTCGTTCCGGCCGGCTGACACTGGCCCGGCAGTCATCCAGCCGCGCCATCGATCTGGCCCGGCAAGAAGGCGGACGCGAGGCGGCCGCGAGTTACCAGGCCGCACGAGCGGTGTGGGAAGCCGTGTGCGGGAATGCGGCCGAAGCAAAAAAGAACGCCACGGCGGCGCTGGCATTTTCGAACGGCCGGGATGTCGAATACGCCGCCGGCCTTGCCCTGGCCCTTTCGGGAGACGTTCCTCGATCGCAACCGCTTGCCGATGATCTGGAAAGGCGCTTCCCGGAAGATACGTTCGCCAAGTTTACGTACGTACCGGTTCTTCGCGCGTTATCGGCTCTGGAGCGCGGGAAGCCCACAGACAGCGTGGAGCGGCTGCAAATCGCCCTGCCCTATGAGCTGGCGGTGAACGGCCTCAACTTCAATTTCTATCTCGGCGGTCTGCACTCGGCCTATGTGCGCGGCGAGGCGTTCCTGGCCGCACACCGGTATGCCGAAGCGACCGCCGAGTTTCAGAAGATTCTCGATCATCGCGGCATCGTCGGCGCGGATCCCATCGGCGCACTGGCGCACCTGCAACTGGGCAGAGCGTTCGTCGGTTGGGAGACATGGCCAAAGCCACGGCTGCCTACCAGGACTTCCTCACCCTGTGGAAAGACGCCGACCCCGACATCCCGATCCTTCAGCAAGCCCAGGAAGGAATACGCCCAGCTGCGATGACGATCATTTGAATCGGAGACAAGCATGACGATCAGCAAACGAGCGTCGGTCTGCGTCGGCGTGACCATCGTCGCCGTCGCGTGCTCGGCGTTCGGGGGCCATGTCGGCCAGGCTCGCACTCAGGTCGGTGACCCCTACGAGATCGTCGCCACCCGCAACGTCATGGTGGCGGCGCGGGACGGCGTGACCCTGGCGACGGACGTGTATGCGCCGGGGCGTGGTGGCAGCGTAGCTTCGGGTCGATTTCCGACCATCGTCGAGCGCACGGTCTACAACAAAGACAGCATCGCGGAGGTATTGAACAGCTACTTCGTCCCGCGTGGCTACGTCGTCGTGATGCAGGACGTGCGCGGCCGATACCGATCGGAAGGCACGTGGCGGCCGATTCGAGACGACGGCCCGGATGGCGCCGACCTGCTGAAGTGGATCGCCGCAACAGCCGTGGTCGAACGGCAAGGTCGGCACCGTGGGTACGTCGTACGCCGGCGCGACGCAGCACGCGATCGGCATCACGAACGCTCCAGCCTCGCCGCCATGGTGCCGGTGGACGCGATGAGCAACGCCGGACAGTTCGGCGTTCGTCACAACGGTGCGTTCGAGTTGCGCTGGCTGAACTGGATCTTCACTTTGGGCAACGCCACGGGCCACGTGCCGCGGCCACCGGGCTCTCGCCAGCGCCCAACGGCGCGCTGGCCGCCGCCCGGGCCGCGTCAGCCCCGACGGCGATTCCTGCCCTGGAGGAGCTGGGCACGCGCATGCGGGACTACGCGATGGCGCTGCCGCTGCGGCCCGGGACCACGCCGCTCAAATTTGCGCCGGACTATGAGAACTGGCTGATTGAAGCCATGAGCCACGGCGACAACGACGACTTCTGGACCAGCATGGGATCGAGCGTCGTCGATCACCTCGCCGAGTACCAGGACGTGCCGTCGTATCACGTCACCGGCTGGTACGACTCGTGGGGCACACAGGTCGCGAACCTCAACTATGTCGAGTTGTCGAAAGCGAAGAAGAGCCTGCAGCGGCTGATTGTCGGTCCGTGGACGCATGGCGGCCAGGCTCCAGAGCTTCTCGGGATCGCCGAGTTCGGTCCTGCGGCGGCCCTGGACATGAACGCGCTTCGTCTGCGGTGGTTCGATCGCTGGCTGCAGGGCCTCCAGAACGGCGTGGACCGCGAGCCGCCGGTGCGTATCTTCGTGATGGGCGGCGGCGACGCGCACAAGACCGCGGAGGGACGGCTCTTTGTCGGTGGCGCCTGGCGCGAGGAGCACGAGTGGCCGCTCGCGCGCACGGTCTACACGCCGTACTACCTGCATGGCGATGGCACGCTGTCGCCCGAGAAGCCGGCGGCGACGGCTACGCCGACGACCTATCGTTCGATCCGAAGAATCCGGTGCCGACGATTGGCGGCAACGTGTCGTCGAAGGTGTGCTGATGCAGAGAGGCGCGCAGGATCAGCGGTGCTATCGGGAACACTGGCTGTGCAAGGACACGCTGCCGCTTTCCGCGCGGCACGACGTGGTGGTGTTTCAGACGGCGCCGCTGCAGCAGGATATGGAGGTGACGGGCCGGCTGGTGGTGAAGCTGTGGGCCGCTCGAACGCGCCGGACACCGACTTCACCGCCAAGCTGGTCGATGTCTATCCGCCGAACCGCGACTATCCCGCCGGCGTGGACCTGAACATCGGCGACAGCATCGTTCGCGCGCGGTATCGCGAGTCGCTGAAGACGGCGAAGCTGCTGGATGGCGACGCGCGGCCGAATTCACAATCGAGATGTATCCGACGTCGCTGGTGTTCCGGCGCGGTCACCGCATCCGCCTGGACATCTCGAGCAGCAACTTCCCGCGCTTCGACGTCAATCCGAACACCGGCGAGCCGCTGAACCAGAACCGGCGCTGGAGAGTCGCCGACAACTCGATCTATCACGATGCGCAGCATCCGTCGCGGATCATCCTGCCGGTGATTCCCTCGCGGACGACGAGTCAATAACTGAAACTGGGGCCTGGCACGATCGGGGCCGAAACAGCGCAGATTCTGCGAACCGGCGTTCGCACGGGCCGGTGCAGCCGCCGCGCAGACTGCCACGTTTTGAACCCGATCGTGCCGGCCCCGCCGGGTGCGGGTGTTCGGGCATACTTGCGCCAGCCGGGTCCATACGAACATGAAGAAACTGTTGACCGTCACTGCGGTCCTCGAGTTCGCCACGGGCGTATCGCTGCTGGCCGCGCCGTCATTCCTCGCGCAGCTGCTGCTGGGGGCGGGCCTTGAATCGCCCGTCGCAGTGTTGCTGGGAAGAATTGCGGGCGCGGCGTTGCTGTCCCTTGGGCTGACGTGTTGGCTGGACAGGAATCGCAGCCTGAGCGGGCCCGTGGGACTGGCCGGCGGGCTGACCGTCTACAACGCGTTGGGTGCCGCGCTCCTCGCCTACGGTGGGTTGGCCGAAGCCATGAACGGAGTGGCACTCTGGCCGGCCTGCCTGGCACACGTGGCGCTGCTGATCTGGTGCGCCAGATACGTGCTCGCGGTAGACAGACCGAGCCACACCCAGATCGAGAGTTCCAGGTGAACAGCATCGAACCACTGCGTTGGGACCTGCTCGACACCGCCACCACCACGCTGACGCGTGCCTTTGACGACGACCCGATGTTCGCGTGGATATTTCCGGACTCGCAGCACCGCGCGTATTCGTTGAACGTGTTGAACCGCGTTCCACTGACCTACGGCCTTCGCTTTGGACGCATCACGCAGTTGCACGGCGGCAAGGCCGCGGCCCTTTGGCTGCCGCCGGGCGGCAATGCCACCGTCAGCAGGATGATGCTGTGCGGCCTCCTCGGCGTGCCGTTCCGCGTCGGCTTCCGCGCCTCTCGCCAAGTTCGCGGTCGCCAACGACATCATGGGGAAGATCCACGCCAGACACGTCCCCGAGCCGCACTGGCACTTGATGATTGTCGGCGTCGATCCCGAACTCCAGGGAAGGGCGCGGGCTCGGCCCTCATAAAGGATGGCCTGGCGCGTGCCGATCGGGACGACGTCCCGTGCTTCCTCGAAACGAGCAACGAGCGGAACCTGGCCTTCTACGAACGCTTCGGGTTCGCGGTCGCCGAGACCACGACACTGGGCCGCGGCGGTCCAAAGGCGTGGGGCATGCGGCGGGACCGCGCGAGTAACCGGGGGCGGTAGTGTGAGCGAATGTCGAAGGCGTCTCCGCCAGCCGAGCCCTTTGCCATCGTCCGCGATATCGGACTGTCGTTTTCCCGAGGTCGAAGCCACAACGAAATACGACGGATCCCCGGTGCTCAAGCTGGGCGGATGTTTCATGGCCGGCCTGGCGGCACATCCGTCGGCTGAACGCCGGCACGCTGGTCGTCAGAATGGCGATCGACGATCGCAGACGCTGTCGGGAGGAGTTGCGCCGGAGATGCTATCGTCACTGGATTGCTATCCGCCCCTATCCCATAGTGCTGGCGCGGCTGGCACTCCCACCTTGATGCAGCCGCGTTGCGTGACCTGCTATCGGTTTCCTGGCGGTTGACCGCGGTGAAGTCGCGCAGCGGTCGCCGGGTGCGACGCCCGGAAGAATCCCGTCGTCCCGCGAAGCAAGTGAGCCCGACATGGAGAAGAAAGCCGGGAGCCTGAAACTCATCATCCGTCCGCTCACCCCAGAGTTGTGGCCGGCGCTCGAGGACTTGTTCGGGAAGAATGGCGCGTGCGGCGGGTGCTGGTGCATGTATCCGCGGATCGGCAGCGCCTATACCAAACGGCCGGGCGAGGAGAACAAGGCCGACTTCCGCCAGGTCGTGCGCCGCGGCCCGCCGCCGGGTCTGCTCGCGTTCGCCGGCGACCTGGCCGTTGGCTGGTGCCAGATCACCCCGCGTGACGCGGTGCCGTGGCTCGACCGCACATGGCGTCTCGCGCGCGTGGACGATGTGCCGGTGTGGTCGATCTCGTGCCTCTATGTGCGCAAGGGCTATCGGCGGAAAGGCATCACGTCGGCGCTCGTTGCCGCTGCCGTGAAGACCGCAATGCGCGCGAAGGCACCTGCAGTCGAAGCGTATCCAGTCGATGCCGCGGTATCACCGAGCGCGTCCAGCACAGGCTTTGTCTCGACTTTCCGCCGCGCCGGTTTCCGCATCGTCGCGCGCCGCACGCCAGCGAGACCGATCATGCGGCGGCGCGCGTGACCGGCGGTCACGCGGTGCCGACTTGGGAGCCACGCGACGAGCGTCAGTACCAAAGCGGACTAGCGACGACGAGGAGTGCACGCGCCAGCTCCGCTTATTGCGGAGTGGCGCGTTCGGCGTCAGGCGGCAATCCGAGGCGTCGCTGGTCCGGTTTCGAGCGTGGGCTCCCGGAGGCACGGCGTGACTGACGGGCACGTGCGCCCGTCTCCTTCGCGAAGCTTCAGTGTTATCTGCCGACCTGCCCGCGCGTCCCTCCGTTCGTCCCCGCCTAGTCACAGGCGTTCAGGGTGGGTTCAGCCGGCGCCCGCTACGCTGCCTCCACATGCGACGCCGCGCGACACCCTGGCTCCTCATCATCGCCGCCATCGCCCTCGCGCTGGTCCTGGTGTTCCACGTGCTCGCGCCGAATCTCTTGCGCACCCTTCATGGAGGCCAGTAGGACATGTTGAAGACCATTTCGGCACTCGCCATCGTGCTCGCGCTCGCCGCCGGCGCCTCGGCACAGGAGAAGCCCGCGTCACCACCGCCGACTTCGCCGGCACCTGGAACATCGAGGCGATGAGCCACCAGATCGCGCTCGTCATCGAACCGACCGAAGGCAACAAGGTCACGGCGACGATGATGATGATGGGGCGCGACACGCCGCTCAAGGGCGAGCTGGTCGACCGCACGCTGACGCTCGTCGGCGTGAAGACCGACGCCGAGGCTGCCGCCGCGCCCGATCCCGCCGCCGCGCATGCCGCCGCCGAACCTGGCGCCGGTCACGAAGCTCACGCCGCCCCCGCACCCAAGCCGATCGTCGTCACGCTGCAGGAGGACGGCACGATGACCGGCGAGATGATGACCAACATGGGTCCGGTGAAGTGGACCGGCGAGAAGCTGAAGAAGAAGAAGGGGTAAGCCTTGGCCGTGTTCCTGACCGGGAAGCACCTGTCGCGGCGTGCGGTGTTGAAGGGGATGGGCGCGACCGTCGCGCTGCCCTTCCTCGACGCCATGATTCCGGCGCCGCCGAAGCGCTTCGGCGCGCCGGCGCGACCGCTACCGTGCCGCCGCGGCTCGTCTGCATCGAGAAGGTGCACGGCGCGGCCGGCAGCTCGATCTACGGCGTGTCAGCAGAACCTGTGGGCGCCGGCGACGACCGGTCGTGACTTCGATCTGACGCCGACGAGCCTCAAGCCGCTCGAGCCGCTTCGCGATCACCTCACCATCGTCAGCAACACCGACGTGCCGAGCGCCGATCCGACCGACGCGCGCGAGATCGGCGGCGATCACTTCCGATCGAGCGCGACCTATCTGACGCAGACGTATCCGAAGCGGACCGAAGGCGCCGACGTCGAGTGCGGCATCTCGCTGGATCAGCTGCACGCGCAGCGATTCGGCCAGGACACGCCGATTGCCGTCGATGCAGCTGTGCATCGAGAACGTCGATCAGTCCGGCGGCTGCGGCTACGGCTACTCGTGCGTCTACACCGACACGATCAGCTGGGCGTCGCCGACCAAGCCGCTGCCGATGATTCGCGATCCGCGCGTCGTCTTCGATCAGATGTTCGGCGTGCTCGGGATGCGGATCGCCCGACGGGGCGGCGCGAACGGCGGCAGGAAGACCTCAGCATCCTCGACTGGGTGCGCGAATCCGTCGAAGCGCGCTCGAGCGCACGCTCGGCGCCGCCGATCGCGTCCGCCTCACCGATTATCTCGACAACGTCCGCGAGATCGAGCGCCGCATCCAGGCGGTCGAGAAGCGCAACGACAGCGGCGAGCCGCGCGAGCTGCCGATGGCGCCGCGAGGCGTTCCGGATTCGTTCGCCGATCACGTCAAGCTGATGTTCGACCTGCAGATGCTGGCGTTCCGATCGGACATCACGCGCGTCTTCTCGTTCAAGCTCGGCCGCGACGGCTCGAATCGCGTCTATCAAGGAAAGCGGCTCGACCGGCGCGTTCCACATCGTGTCGCACCACGCCGAAAAGCCGGAACGCGTGCGCGAGCTGGCGAAGATCAACGCGTATCACGTCAGCATGCTGCCGTATCTCCTGAAGCAGCTGAAAGAAACGCCGGACGGCGACGGCACCGATGCTGGATAATTCGCGTCGTGATCTACGGCTCGCCGATGGGCAATCCCAACCAGCACAATCACAAGCGCGTGCCGTTCCTGATCGCCGGCCACGCCGGCGGCGCGATCAAGGGCGGCGTGCACCTCAAGGCGAAGAACGGCACGCCGCTGTCGAACGTGATGCTCAGCCTGCTGCACTCGCTCGGACACGACGACCTGCAGAGCTTCGGCGACAGCGAGGCTGCCTTCGCCCTCGCCTGAGCGGATACAGGACAGCGGATGCCGGACCGCGGCGCTCGGTCGCTGCCGTCTTGAGTCTTGAGTCTTGGGTCTTGGGCCTGCCCGTCTGCCCGCCGTCTGCCGGTTGCCGCCTGCCGGTGGATATTGCCCCCCTCTAACCGCACGTGTTAGCGTGCGCGCGTGAGTGCAACCCGCATTCGTCGTCGGGTGATGGCGCCCCGCGAGCGGGTGTACGATGCGCTGCTCGATGCGCGTGCCGTCACCACGTGGATGGTGCCGGACGGCATGACCAGCCACGTGCACGCCTTCGACCCGCGCGAAGGCGGCGCGTTCCGCATTTCCCTCACCTACGACGAACCAACCGAAACCGGCAAGACCACCGCGCACACCGATACCTACCACGGCCGCTTCGTAAAGCTCGTGCCGAACGAGCAGGTCGAGCAGGTGCTTGAATTCGAAACCGCCGATCCCGCGATGCGTGGCGAGATGACGATCACGTTCGCCCTCGCAGATGCCGACGGTGGGACCGATGATCCTCGCCGTTCACGATCAGTTGCCGCCTGGCTTGTCGCCGGCCGACAACGAAACGGGCTGGCGAATGTCACTCGACAAACTGGCAGCGCTCGTCGAGGGCGATCAGGGCACGCGCGATCCGGCGTGCTGATCCGAGCCAGCCATGCCCAGTGTTCTTCAGGCCATTGGCGGCGGCATGCTGGTGATGCTCGCCGGGACAATCCCGCGAAACGTGCTCTTCGCCGCCAACCTGCGCTACGGCGCCGGCGTGCCGTGGGCGGTTCCTGTCGTCGCCATCTACCTCTGGGGCTTCTGGCGTTACCTCGGCGGCGCGGGGCCACCTGATTACTCCCGCGCCATTCGGCGCCACAGCCTTCGCGCCAACCGCGTCGCCGGCCGCGTGTGGGTATGGGCGCTTCTCGCCGGCGGCATCGGCATCGTGTGGCTGGTGTTGGCGCTGCGCGTGGCGAATCGCCTGGTGGCACTGCCGGTCCAGCAACTGCCCGATCTCTCAAATGTTCCCAGCACTACCGTGTGGTCGCTTCTGCTGATGGCGGCGCCGGTCGCCGGGTTGATCGAGGAAGCGGCGTTCCGCGGCTACATGCAAGGACCCCTCGAGCGACATCTGGGTCTTGCCGTAGCCATCCTGATCACGGGGACGATGTTCGCGGTGGCGCACCTGGACTTCACGCTGGTCCTCTGGCCGTACTACGTCGCGGTGGCCGCGATCTACGGCGTGGTGACCGCGCTCACGAACTCGGTGTGGCCCGCCGTGGTGCTGCACACCGCGGGCAATCTCTACTCGAACCTCGACCTGCTGCTGCACGGCCAGGCCGAGTGGCAGGCCCCGGGCGGCGCGACGCAACTGGTGTGGACGACGGGCGTTGATGAAGCGTTCGTGTGGCTCGCGGTTGCCGCGATAGGCGTTGCCGTCCTCACAGTGTGGGCCTTTACGAGATTGGCGAACGCCACGAGTGAAGAGGCAACTGCCTCCCTGGCGGTGCAGGGGGTGGGTCTTGAGTCTTGAGTCTTGGGTCTTGCGGCGTCTGCCGTCTGCCGGTTGCCGTCTGCCGGTATGATGGCCGAAGAGGAGCCACACCATGCGCGCCGGTCTCTTTGCCGCCTCCGCCGTCGCCATCGCTTCGCTCTCCGGCCTCGCCCTGGCGCAGCGTCCGGTCCCGCAGAAGATCGTGATGACGCGGGTGTTTCCGCAGCCCGGCCAGATCGGCTTGTTCCTGGCCGCGGCCGATGGCAGCCACGAACGTCCGCTGTTCACGGCCGCGAGCACCGACTACAACCCCGCGTGGGCCCCGGACGGCAAGTCGCTCGTCTTCACTTCCGAGCGCAACGGTTCCGCCGACATCTTCCGCGCCCGTCCCGACGGCACCGGCCTCGAGCGCCTCACCGACAGCACGGCGTTCGACGATCAGGCCGCGTTCTCTCCCGATGGCAAGCAGCTGGTGTTTGTCAGCACCCGCGCCTCGGGTAACGCGGACCTCTGGACGATGGATCTTCTGACGAGGCGGGCGAAGACATTGACCCTGGGTGAGGGCGGCGATTTCCGCCCGGCATGGTCCCCGGACGGCCAGTGGATTGCCTTCTCGTCCGACCGCGAAAGCAACCTGCCCTTCGCGCACGGGCGATGGGAGCATCTCCACCTCGTCGATCTCTACATCGTCCATCCGGATGGGACGGGGTTGAAGCGCCTGACCCCGCACGGCGAGTTCTGCGGCAGTCCCCGCTGGTCCGCTGACAGCATGGAGATCGTCGCCGACTGCATGACGGCCGAGCAGACGCTGGACAATCGCCGCCCGTCGCCTCAGCACCCGGAGGACACCCGCATCGTCGCCGTGGACATCAAGACCAGCGCGATGGTCGATCTGCCGGTGGGCGGCGGCGTGAAGCTGAATCCGGCGCTGCTGGCCGATGATGTCGTCGCGTTCATCCGCCGCGACGGCGACGCGCGCGGCATTCACTACTCGAACGGCACGCGCGGCCCGGCCGGCGACATCCGCGCCGCGGCATGGTCGCCGGATGGCACGCTGGTCGCCTTCCACAAGCGGATCCCGTTCGACCGCAAGCCGTGGGTGAAGACCTACAGCCGTCTTCCGAAGTACGAGTTGACGCTGACGAGCGGCGGACCGTCGTTCAGTCCGATGGGCGATCGGTTCGCCTTCGTCGGGCCGGCCGAGAACGCGATGGGCGCCGGCCTGGCGGTGGCCGAGGTGGGCAGCACGACGTCCACGATCGTGTATCGCGATCCGGCGCGCAACGTGCTCGGGCCGCAGTGGTCGCCGGACGGCGAGCGCCTGATCTTCGGCATCGGCACGTTCAACGCGTTCTTCAACGGATTCCTCGGCCTGTTCCTCAAGCCGGAGGATCGGGCCGAGGGCGGCGCGCAGGTGGCCATCGTCAATGCCGACGGCACCGGCTTTCGCGAGCTGACGAGCGGGCCGAACAACAACGGCTTCCCGTCGATGGCGCCGGACGGACACCGCTTCGTCTATCGCACGTTCGGGCCGGACGGCGAAGGCCTGCGCATCATGGACATCGACACCAGGCAGGTGACGTCGATCGCCGGCGGCTACGACAATTTCCCGCTGTGGTCGCCGCGCGGCGATCTGATCATGTTCTCCAGGCAGGACGAAGGCGACTACGAGATCTACACCGTCAAGCCGGACGGCACCGGACGTCAGGCGGTTGACGCGCAGCAAGGGCAACGACGCGCATATGGCCTGGTCGCCCGATGGCACCCAGATCCTGTTCGCGTCGACCCGCATGGGATTCAAGGACGAGGCGACCTACACCGACGCGCCGCAGCCATATGGCGAGATCTTCGTGATGCGCGCCGACGGCACGGACGTCCAGCAGCTGACCGACAACCAGTGGGAAGAGGGGACGCCGGCATGGCAGCCCGCCCGGAAGGTGTCCACGCAATGAACGCGGAGCGCGTGTAGAATCACCGCTCACCCGGCCGATGGCGAAGGTCGCAGCGGCCGGCAACACCTCACCTCCCGAGGAGCCGTCATGCCCAAAGTCGTCTTTACCCACGCCGTCACCGATCCCGCACACTGGGCCAGCAAGCACGCGGAGCGTGTCGCGGCGTTCGCGTCGTGGGGGACCAACGTCGTGGACTATGTCAGCCCCGATGGCGGCAAAACGGTGGCTGTCGGCGTCGATGTTCACGACATGGCCGCGATGCAGGCCGCGCTGACCTCGCCCGAGATCGCGGCCGCGAAGCAGGCGCACGGGGTCGTCGATCCGATCACGATGCTGATCGAGAAGAGCTGACAACAGTGCCTGGCGCCGACGAACATCTGATTTCGCGACGCCAGGCGCTGGCGTTGTTCGGCGCGGGCGCGCTCGCGCCGCTCGGCGCGTGCAGTGGCCCGACACCGGCGCCAGGTAGCCTGACTCAGGCTTCCGCGGCTGGGGCCCTCCCGGTGGTTCCGTCAGCGGCACCCGAAGCGCTGCACTACCTGAGTCTGCAGGAGATCGGGCGGCGCATCGCCGCGCGGCAAATCTCACCGGTCATGGTCACCGAGCGCATGCTCGGGCGCATCGGCAAGTTCGACTCGCGCCTCAAGAGCTACGCCACGGTGATGGCCTCGCAGGCCCTCGCCGACGCTCGCGCGGCCGAGCGGGAGATCGCGGCCGGGCGATATCGCGGACCACTGCACGGCATACCCGTGGCGGTGAAAGACCTCTGCTACACGAAGGGCGTGCCGACGATGGGCGGAACGCCGGTGCTGAAGAACTTCGTGCCGGATGTGGACGGCACGGTGGTCGCCAAGCTGCGGACCGCGGGCGCGGTGATCCTCGGCAAGCTGAATCTCACCGAAGGCGCGATGGCCGGCTATCACCCGGACATGGGCATTCCCGTCAATCCATGGGACGCGACGAAGTGGCCCGGGGCGTCGTCCAGCGGGTCGGGCGTCGCCACCGCCGCGGGTCTCTGCTATGCGGCGATCGGCACGGACACCGGCGGATCGATCCGTTTTCCCTCGGGCGCGAATGGACTCGTCGGGTTGAAGCCCACCTACGGCCGCGTGAGCCGCTACGGCGTGCTGCCGCTGGCCGAATCACTGGATCACGTCGGGCCGATGGCGCGAACCGTGGGCGACGTCGCCGTGATGTATGACGCTATAGCGGGCCACGATCCACAGGACCTCACCTCGCTCAGCGATGCCGTTTCGAGCACGCTGGCCGAGCTCGGTGGCGGCGTGAAGGGATTGCGCATCGGCATCGACCGCAAGTACCACCTCGCCGGCATCGACGCGGAGCAGGCGTCGTCGATCGAGGAGGCGTTGAAAGTGCTCGCCGGCCTCGGCGCGCGCATCGTCGAGGTGCGGATGCCGGACCTGGCGGATATGGGAACCGCGTGGTTCACGCTGGCCAGCTCCGAAGCCGCGGTGGCGCACAAGGCGAACTATCCCTCCCGTGCCGACGAGTACGGGCCCTACTTCCGCGAAGTGCTGCAGATCGGCTCGGGCTGGACCGCGGCACAGCTCGCTGGCGCCAAGAAGATTCGGGCGCGGATCACCGCCGGGTTCAACACGCTGCTGCAGTCGGTGGACGCGCTCGCGTGCCCCTCCGGCGGCGCGCCGGCCTGGCCGATCACGCGCGACCTGCAGATCGGTCCGTTTGCCGCCTTCATGGACGCGTGGGACAAGGCGTCGCCGCGCAACCGCGAGTTCCCGGCCCCGATGGATCTCGCCGGCACACCGGCCATCTGCCTGCCGTCCGGTTTCACCGCCGCCGGCCTGCCGCTCAGCATCCAGTTCGCAGGGCGCCGCCTGTCGGAGCCGATGCTGTGCCGCATCGCGCATGCCTACGAGCAGGCGACGACCTGGCACGAGCAGCACCCGAATCTCTAGGTGCTTCCGAAGTCCGTGTCGAGCGGACGCCGCACGGATGCAACGTGCGGTGACTTGCCGAGGTACGCGAACGTGGACGTTCACCAGGCGTAGCCGCGAACGGCTGACCTGTCAGCCACCTCGCAACCGAGTACGATGCGCGGGATGAGTGCTCCGCACGTGCGGCGCCCGCGCTATCCGGGCAGGAACCCGCGCCGGTTTCAGGACAAGTACAAGGAGCTGAACCCCGACCGCTATGCGTCGGAGGTGCAGAAAGTCGTGGCCTCGGGCCGCACGCCGGCCGGCATGCATCGGCCGATCATGGTGGACGAGGTGCTGCACGCGCTGGCTCCCACACCTGGCAACATCGCGGTGGATTGCACCCTCGGTGGTGGCGGCCACGCGCAGGCCATCCTGCAACGCGTATTGCCTGGCGGACGCCTGGTCGGTCTCGACGTCGATCCGATCGAGTTGCCGCGCACCGAGGCGCGCCTTCGCGTCGCGGGTTTCGGCCCCGACGTGTTCGTCACCCATCGCCGCAACTTCGCCGGTCTGCCGCAGGTGCTGGCTGCCGAAGGGATTCCGGCGGCGGACGTGATTCTCGCGGACCTCGGCGTGTCGTCGATGCAGCTGGACAACCCCGAGCGCGGATTCACCTACAAGGGCACGGGCCCGCTCGACATGCGCATGAACCCGTCGCACGGCCAGCCGGCGTCGGCGCTGGTCGCGCACCTGAGTGAGGAGAAGCTCCGTATTCTCCTCGAGGAGAACGCGGACGAGCCGCACGCGGCGATTGTCGCCCGCGTGCTGAAGGGCAGGCCGCTCGAGACGACTGGGGATCTGGAGCGCCTGGTGCGCAACGGGCTGATCGCCGCGATGCCTCGTGTGACAGAAGAAGAAGTGGCGATGTCGATTCGCCGGACGTTCCAGGCGCTGCGCATCGCCGTGAACGACGAGTTCGGCGTGCTCGACGCGCTGCTGCGATCGCTGCCGCAGTGCCTGGCGCCGGGTGGACGCGTGGCGTTCCTGACGTTTCACTCCGGCGAGGATCGCCGCGTGAAGAAGTCATTCCAGGCTGGGATGCGCGAGGGTGTCTACGCCTCTGTGAACGACGAGGTCGAACGTCCAACGATGGAGGAGCGGTATGCGAATCCCCGGGCATCGTCCGCGAAGCTGCGGTGGGCCGTGCGCTCACGCGAGTGAGACGTAACGCCGCTCGCTGGGTGCGGAACAGACGGGCTTTCAGTTACGGCTGAGCCTTACGGACTAGCGGTTCTCGTTTGTGGCAAAATCCCCGCTTCGATGCCCTACTCGCGACTTACAGCGGGCCTCGTGACGCTCGCCCTGGTCGGCGCCACCGCCGGCGTCAGCGCGCAGCCGGTTCAGCCTCATGCCGGCCACGATCTGGGCTCTGTCGATTTTCCGGTCAGCTGTTCCGCCGCGGCCCGGACCGAGTTCAATCGCGCGGTGGCCCTCCTGCACCACATGACCTATCCGCAGGCGCGCGAAGCGTTTCAGCAGGTGGCGACTACCGATCCGCGCTGCGCGATGGCGCAGTGGGGGATCGCGATGACGCTATTCCAGCCGCTGTGGCCAACGCGACCGTCGCTCGAAGCGCGTCAAGAGGGCTGGAACGCCGTGCAGAAGGCGATGGCGCTGCAACCACCGACCGAGCGCGAGCGGCTGTTCGTGGCCACGGCTGAAGCGTTCTTCCTCGAGCCATCGTCTTCCGACTACTGGCTGCGCATCGGCCGGTGGGAGCAGGCGATGGCGAAGGTGTACGCCGCCTTCCCCGACGACCCGGAAGCGGCGACGTTCTACGCGATGGCGCACCTGGCGACGACGCCCTCGGACACGATTTCTCGCGCGCACGCCGACCGTGCCGCCGAGATCCTGCTCAAGGTCTACACCCGGTATCCGGATCATCCCGGCGCGATGCACTATCTCGTTCACGCGAACGACGTGCCGGGCCGCGAGCGGGAGTCGCTCGAGATCACGCGGAAGTACGACGTGGTGGCGCCGCGCAATCCGCATGCGCTCCACATGCCGACGCACATCTACACCCGGCTGGGGGACTGGGACGCGGTGATCCAGGGCAACCTGCGGGCGGCGGACGCGGCCCTGGAGCATCCGGCAGGCGCGCGCGGCGAGTTCGTGTGGGACGAGTTCCCGCACGCGATCGAATACCTCGTCTACGCCGACCTGCAGAAGGGCGCGGATCAGGACGCCGCCGCCCAGTTGCTGCGGCTGCGCAACACGCCGCGCCTCGAACCCACCTTCAAGACCGCATTCCACCTGGCGTCCACCACGGCCCGCGACGTGCTGGAGCGACACGCGTGGGACGAGGCCGCCGGCATCGTGCCGCGCCAGCCTGCCGGCCTCGAGTGGGACCGATTTGCCTGGGCGGAAGCTATCGCTCAGTTCGCCCGCGGAATGGGCGCGTCCCATGTGGGCCGGCTTCCCGACGCCAAGGCGGCGAGCGAACGTCTCGAGGCACTCGAGGCTGCCACCCGGAAGAGCGGCGAGGAGCTGTTTGCGCGGAACATCCAGATGCTGCACCTCGAGCTGAGCGCCTGGCTGGCTCACGCCGAGGGACGGCACGGCGCGAGCCTCGTGATGATGAGTGAAGCCGCGGACCTCGAGACCGCAACGCCCAAGCATGCGGTGACGCCGGGACCCACGCATTCCCGCGCACGAGCTCCTGGGCGATCTGCTCATGGAGCAGAAGCAGCCGGGAGAGGCCCTCGACGCCTACCAGCGCTCCCTGGAGCTCTACCCGAAGCGCTTCAACGGACTGCTCGGCGCTGCCCGCGCGGCCAGGGAGCAGGGCGATCCAGCCACGGCTCGCACCTTCTATCAGGCGTTACTCGAGGTGGCGACGGGCGGCACGCGCCAACCGGCGCTGAAGGAAGCGCGCGATTACACGGCCCAGGGCCGCTGACCGGAGAACGCATGCCTCGCGTCATTCAGACCCGCTCGGTGCTTGCTGTCCGCAACCTGGCGGTGGCCACCGACCACTACGTCAACGTGCTTGGCTTCACCCGCGACCCGATCGACGCCGATGGCTGGAGCTTCCTGTCGCTCGGCGCCTTCAAGGTGATGCTCGGCGAGTGCACGGACGCGATGCCGGCGAGTGCGCTGGGCGATCACTCGTACTTCGTGCACGTGTTGGTGGACGGCGTGGACGCGTATTACGAAGAGATCGCCGCGCGGGGCGCGCTGATTCGGTCGAAGCCCGAGAACAAGCCGTGGGGTCTTCGGGAGTTTGCGCTGGCCACGCCGGATGGCCACCGGATGACGATTGGGGAACTGGTGAAGGGATAAGGCAGAAGGCAGAGAGGCACGGTGTCCGGTACCCGGTATCCGGTACCCGGTGTCCGGAACCCGGAGACCGGAACCCGGATACCCGATCGCCGCCCGCGGTAATAGAGTAGGAGGTCATGAGCTACCGGGACACCGTTGTGGATCTGTACCGGCACCAGGCCTGGGCGGACGCGACCATGTGGAGCGCCGTGTTGGCGTCGACCGTCGCGACCACCGACGCGACGATTCAGGAGCGGTTCGCGCACATTCATCTCGTGCAGCGGGTCTACCTGCAGGGTTGGCAGGGCGACGAGTTCGATCCGTCGACGCCGGTATTTCCCAATGCCATGGCGCGCATGCGCTGGGGCCTCGAGTATCACGACGCGGTGCTGCCGTTTGTCGAGGCGCTCGATTCTGATCGGCTCGAAGAGACGTTCCCGCTGCCGTGGGCCGCGATCGTCGAACAGGGTCTGGGCCGGGCGCCGTGCCCGGTGACGCTGGTCGAAACCATGTTGCAGATTCCGTCGCACAGCACCCATCATCGCGGCCAGATCGCCACCCGACTCCGCGAGATCGGCGGCGAGCCACCGATCACCGACTTCATCATGTGGGCGTTCACCGGAAAGCCGGCCGCCAGCTGGCCGGCTTAAGAGGCGCCCTGCGGGGCGTAGGCAACAACAGGCAGCCCTTCGGGCTGTGGGCGGCCTTGCGGGAGGTGGGGAGAACCGGCTTATCCCGCTGTCGTGCCCTTCCCTACGCGAACGACGTGAGCGCCATCTCACCCTACGCGAGTGCCGCAGGCACGAGCGCCTTGAGGAGGTTTCATGTATCGCACACGACACGAGGCGCTGCCATTCACCGGCAGTTCCCACCGCTTCGTCGGCGCCGACCACGGTGACACTACCGTCTCGGTCTTTCTCTTCAACGGCAAGCCGGGCAGCGGTCCCGGGCCGCACCGTCATCCCTACGACGAGATTCAGTTCATCCAGAGCGGCCACGGCGTCTGGGTGGTGAACGGGCAGGAGTTCGAGGCTGGCGCGGGCGACGTGCTCGTGATCAAGGCGGGGGAGATCCACAGCTTCCGCAACACCGGCGACGAACCGCTAGTGCAGTTCGACGTCCACCTCAGCCCGCGGTTCATCCAGGAAAATCTCTGAAGACCGGTGTCCGGTGTCCGGTATTCGGGATTCGGGGTCCAGTACGGAAATAGGTCGAGGGTTTAATGCTGAATTGGCTGCTTGGCAGGAAGAAGCCAGTCGGGCTCCCCGACTACACGCTGCTCCGCGAGATCCCGTCGCGCACGCTGCCGTCGGATCTGGTCGAGCAGGAGTCGAGCTCCGAGTTCGAGGAGCGCCGAGACCGCATTCAAGCCGATCTCAACTCCGCCGAGTCCGGTCGGTCGAGCGAACGGCACTTCTTCATACCAGCCGACGGTGCCGGCGGCAAGAAGACGCTGGTCCTGCCCGATGGGCACTGCCTGCTGGTGTTCAGCAGCGCGTTCAGGGCTGCAGACTACTGCCGAACCGAGTTTGATCGGATGCGAGGCGGGGTGATGGTCGTCTCCGCCACCGGTTTCTGCGATCTGCTGCGGAGCTGCGAACAGGCCGGCATCTCGCTGTGGACCCTGGATCGATGTCCGCGCTGCACGATCGTCACCTGCATGGGAACCGAGCAGTTCACGACGCCGGAGATGGTGACCGCGGTGTGGGCGATCCAGAAGGCAACCGCGCAGGCGCGATCCGAGTTGTACCTGGCGCACGCGCTCGCCGCTGCGCGAGCGGGCGACTTCAGGACGGCGCGCGATGTGGCGTTGGAGATGGTTGGGCACATCGACGCAGAAGACCCACGGGCCCACATGCTGCTCGGCCAACTCGGCGTCGCCGCGGGCGACCTTACGCTGGTCGATGAGGCGCAACTCTTCCTGGGATTGTTTCAGCAGCACGCGTGGCAGGAACGGCTTGGCGCCATCGCTCAATCCGGGCAACCCCGATTCGACTAGTGGGGGTGCCCGGGCTCGTTCTGCCGTTCTCCCTTTTGCCTTCTGCCTTCGCGTCTGCCGGTTGCCGGTTGCCGGACCCCGGGTACCGGATCCCGGCTACTTACTGTCCAACACCTCGCGCACCTTGCGCGCGAGTGCTGGTGGTGACATCGGCTTCTGGATGAACGCCATCGTCGCCTCGGACACCCCGTGCCGCACCACGGTGTCCGCGGTGTAGCCCGACATATAGAGCACTTTCATCGCCGGCTGCATCGCCTGGAGGATGTCGGCCAGCTCGCGGCCGCTCATCGTCGGCATCACGACGTCGGTCAGCAGCAGGTGAATCGCGCCCGGGTGGGCCTTGACGGTGGCCACCGCGTCGGGGCCGGAGCGAGCGTTCAGCACGCGATAGCCGTAACGCATCAGCACCTGCCGATCCAGCTCGCGCAGCGCGTCTTCGTCTTCGACCACCAGCACTGTCTCGTGACCGCCGGGCGTGCTCGAGGTCGTGACCGGCGCCCGCTCCTGCGCGCGCGACCGCGCCTCCGGCAGCACGATGCGGAACGTGGCACCGGCGCCGGGCTCGCTGTCCACCCAGATGTAGCCGTCACTCTGCTTGACGATGCCGTAGACCATCGCCAGGCCGAGGCCGGTGCCTTGCCCCTGCGGCTTGGTGGTGAAAAACGGCTCGAAGATGCGGGCCTTGGTCTCGGGAGGCATGCCGGTGCCGGTGTCCGATACCGTCAGCGTGACGTACGGGCCAGCGACGACGTAAGGGTGTGTTGCGACGAAGGCCGCATCCAGGTCGGACGCGCCGATCTCGACGGTGAGCCGCCCGCCCTGCGGCATCGCGTCGCGCGCGTTGACCGCCAGGTTCATCAGCACCTGCTCGATCTGTCCGGGGTCGGCGCGAACCACCGCGGACCGGTCGCCCCACCGCGTGACCAGCTCCACGTCCTCGCCCATCAGGCGGCGCAGCATCGGCGCCACCTGCTGCGTGACGTCGCGCAGGTCCAGCGTCTGCGGCTGCAGCACCTGCCGTCGGCTGAAGGCGAGCAGCTGCCGCGTCAACACCGTCGCGCGCTCGCTGGCCAGCTTGATCTGCTGCACGGCCACCCGCGCGCTCTCGCCGAGCGCATCGTCGAAGTCGAGCGACTCGTTGTAGCCGATGATCACCGTCAGCAGGTTGTTGAAGTCGTGGGCGACGCCGCCGGCGAGCCGGCCCACGGCTTCGATCTTCTGCGACTGGCGGAACTGTTCCTCGAGCGCTCGCCGCTCGGTGATGTCCACCGCCATCGTGATCACGGCGTGCCCTTCGCCGGGATCGGAAGGGGGCACCAGCTCGATCGAGAGCAGGACGGTGCGGGTCGAGTGATCGCGCCGGTGCAGCAGGACCTCGACGTTGTTCACGTGCCGTCCGGCCAGCACGCGTTCCGTCAATTCGCGATGCTGGTCTTCCGAGTCCCAGAGCGGCAACGCGCCGGCGCTGCCGCCTAAGGTATCGGCGTCGCTCGCGCCCAGCAGGGACAGCATGGCGGCGTTGATGTGCAGAATGCGATCGGTCGCGACGTCGCTGATGACGCTGGCAACGGGACTGGCGTGGAAGGCGGCCGCGAAGGTGTGATCGGCGCGGCGCCGCGCGGCGTCAGCCGCGTGTCGATCGGCAGGCTCTTCTGTCGAAGTACGCGCCTCTCCCACGTGCTGATGCTCGGATGCGTCCTTGCCCGGGTCGGGAACGCGGGGGACGTCTCGACGATGACGACTCAACGTAACTCGCCGTTCACCTTACGCGCCGGTGCGCGCGTCTGCAAGGAAAGTCGGCCGGGCCGCACAAAGAGTGTGCAAAGCCCGGCCTTTTTGGCCCGGTAATAGCAGAGGTGAAGCCGCTTACGGCTCGACCGTTGCCTTCTTGATGTAGTCCAGCTTCGGGAAGCTCTTGAGCAGGTAGGCATTGCCTTCCGCCTGAACACGACCCTGATCGGGTCCCTTGCCGCGCGGCGCGCCCTCTCCGTACATCGTGTTGATCTTGTCGACGATGTCCATGCCCGTCACCACTTCGCCGAATGGCGCAAAGCCCATCGCGTCGAGGTTGGCGTTACTGCGGAAATTGATGAATACCTGCGTGGTCCGCGTGGACGGCGACGCGCCCATCGCGTAGGTGATGAAGCCGCGCTTGTTCGACTGCTTCACCGCGTCCACGGGAATCTGCGCGTTGCGCCACACCGCCGACACCGCGGGGTCGGCGTGGATGCCGAACTGCACCATGAAGTTCGGGATGGCGCGGAAGAACCGGGCGTCGTCGTAGAAGCCGTTCTTCACGAGATTGAAGAAACGGTCGGCGCCGTGCGGCGCCCAGTCGCGCGTGACCTGGATGACGAACTCCCCGACGCTGGTGTCGAACTTCACCTTGTAGGCGGCGGGGGCCTGGGCGGTCAGCCCAGCGGGATTCATGAGAGCTTTGCGGGTAGCCGCCTGTTCGGCGCCCACCGAAACAACGGCCAGGCCGAGAGCCACGGCGAGCAGGGATGCGAGGGGTCGGATCACGTCAGTCCTCCAGCCCCCAAGCGTACTATAGGAACCGGTTTCCGCAGAAGAGAGGAGGTCTTCAAGGACCTCTTGCCGGGATCCGTGGCACCGCGGTGGTCGTCGAGTGACGACCCCCGCCGGTCAAGCCTTGAACTTGACGGCGTGAGAGGTCACTTCCTGCTCCGAGAAGACGAGCAGCCGCTCGGCTTCTTCGCGCAGTTCGGACTTCCGCTTCACCGGAATGGTGACGAACGGCTCGATCACCAGCGTCGCCTCGCGCTTCTTCCGCTCAATCGCCCAGACGCCGGCGACCATGCCGTCCACCAGCAGCGTGGCGGGGACGAGCAGATTGGGCGAGGTGATGCGCAGCCGGTGCTCCTCGCTGATCACCCGGGTCCGATCCTGGTGCCCGAGGATCAGATTGTCGAATTCGGGAAGAAACCGGACCGGCGCCGGCGTGTCGGCGTCCGGCCTTGGCGCATCAGGCAGGTCGAACAGCTCGCGCTTGCGTTCATCCTGGAACGTCACCAGCGTGGGGCGCAGCTCCTCGAACACCGGACCCAGCTTGGTGAGGCCGGACCACGTTTGTGCATCGGTCACGCTCGCCGGCCCGAAGGCCGCAAGGTATCGCCGCATCAGGTCCCTCGGCGACGAGGCCGTGGCCGAGACTTTCTTGCGCAGCCAGGCGTCGGCAAGCGCAAAGTCCGCCGCACCGGGAAAGCCCCACTCGGTCTCGCGCTCCGGAACCTGCACCAGGGGCAGCGTCATGCGGATGGCATAGGCCACGTGGCGGACGTTGGCCTGGGGAAAGGACGGCGCCAGGTGATCGCGGATGGCGTCGAAGGTGGCCGGCGCGCGCTCGAGCAGCTGGCGTGTGGCGCGCTCGGCGCCCGCCATGTCGAGCTCGGCGAGGGCGGCCCCGACGATGCTGCTGATGCCGCGGTCCAGCGCCGGCTGGAGCGGTCCCCGCCAGCCGAGATAGTCGCGCGCGGAGATCAGGTGCAGCGTGCCGCGCATCGCGGTGACGCGAATCACCGTGCGCGCGTGCAGCACCTTCAGCAGGTCCTCGCGCGTGAAGCGGGCGAGGCGGCTCCACAGACCGATGAACGGCGGCCGCGCCTGCTGCGCCTGCAGGCCGGCCAGGCGCTCGATCGCGGCGACCGGCGTCACCGGCTCGCGGGCCAGCAGGAGCTGCCGCGCGAGCAAGGCTCGATTGAGTTGACGCTTCGAGAGCAGACGGTCGGGCGGAGCCGCCAACCTTACTGTTTCTTCCCGGTGAACGTGCCCGAGAGCTGACCGCCGGCCATGTTGACTGTCCCCTTCATCGTCCCGCCGTCCACGGTACCGGCGTAGACGACATCGATCTGCTGGCCCTGCACGCTCGCGTTGAAGGCGAACTGGATCGCCGCGCCCTTGACGGTGCCGGTCAAGTCGGCCTCGCCCAGCGTCTGGCTGCTGTAATGCCCGGTCAGCTTCTCGCCATCCTGCTTGAAAGTGATCGTCGGGGTGCCGCTGCCTTGCCCGGTCTCGACGGTGAAAGTCCACGTGCCGGTCACGTTGACGGCCTGAGCGGCGGTAACGGCCGCGAACGCCGCGACCAGGGTGAGGACGGTGAGCGCGCGAGTGAGTGTCCGCATCTGTTGTCTCCTGGAGGGAGGGTATCCCGGCGGTCAAGTATAAGGCCGCGCTGCATCTCGCGTGCTATCTTCCCCGAATGGCCCGTCCCCGCCTCCGTCCGGCCGCTGCCGTCGGGGCCCTGCTGCTCGTCCTGCTTCCGGCCTGGGCGATGGCGCAGGCGCTCCCGAACCTGGCGGTGCTGCGCGTCCGCTACAACGCTGCCCGGACCGCGGCCCAGCCTGAGGGCGACCTGAAGGTGCGGCTCGACGCGCTCGACAAAGAGATCACCGAAGCCTTGCGCCTGGGACGGAACGGCGAGGTGCGCCGCCTGCTGGCCAAGGGGACGACGCTGCTCGATGGCCGCGACTGGACCGACGTCGAGGACTTCCGTCACTCGCTGGTGCTGCGCGCCGAACGCGTCTTCGCGGATTCCGCCCGCCCGTTCACCGTCCGGCTCGAGCAGATCTACGCGCCGGCCATCGAATTGACGACGCCGATCACCGCCACGGTGGCGTTGCGGCCGCTGCTGGCGCAGCCGTCCGGCACGCCCGAAACCCTGGCGCTCGGCGAGCAGGGCCCGGTGCCGCGCGACCTGCGTGAATCACCCCTCGTCATGGATCTCGACCTGGCTCGGGCCGTGGACGGCCCGTACGAGCTGTCGGTCGCGCTCACGCAGGGCGAGCGCTCGCTGGGCCTGGTCACGCTCCGCGTTGCGGTGCAGCGCGGGCTGGCCGCGCGCGCGGCGGCGCTCGCGGCCGCCGCCGCGAAGGCGCCGGAGGCGGTACGCGCCGACATCACCTACCCGCTGGACTTCATGCGCAAGGTCGATCGCGGCCTCGTGGAAATGGGGGGATTCGATCTCGGCCGCGAGTTGCAGGCGGCCGAGGCGATCGGTGCGCAGGCGGCGGGTGGGCGCGATCCGTTCAGCGGTCGCACCGGCGATTTCGAGCGGCACTACCTGCTGGCGGGCGCGAACGAGATCATGCCCTATCGCGTGCTGGTGCCGGCGAGCTACAACGCGCGCACGGCGACGCCGCTGGTGATCGCGCTGCACGGCCTGGGCGTCAACGAGGACTCGTTCTTCGACGGCTACGGGCGCGTGGCGCCGAAGCTGGCCGAACAGCACGGCTTCCTGATGGCAGCGCCGCTCGGCTTCCGGGTTGACGGCTTCTATGGCTCGCGGCTGATGGTGTCCGACCAGGCCGATGCCGAACGCCGCGAGTACAGCGAGCGAGACGTGCTGGAAGTGATCCGGCGGATGCGCGCCGACTACAACGTGGACCCCGGCCGCATTTATCTGATCGGCCATTCGATGGGCGCGATCGGCACCTGGGCGCTCGGCGCCAAGTACCCGGAGATGTGGGCGGCGCTGGCGGCGTTCTCGGGAATCGGGGCGCCCGCGACCGCGGCGCGCATGAAGGACATCCCGCAGATGGTCGTGCACGGCGACCGGGACAACACCGTCAGCGTGAACGGATCGCGCGCGATGGTGGCTGAGATGAAAAAGCTCGGCATGGACGTCACCTACATCGAGGTACCCGGTGGGACACACCTGGACGTCGTCATGCCCAACCTGTCGAAGGTGTTTGATTTCCTGGCGACCAAGCGCCGCCCGACCCCGGCCACCGCGCCATGATCCGCCGCTGGCTCGTCGCATTGGTCCTGGCGCTGGCGGTTGCCGGATCGCTGGCAGCCGCGCAGGGCCGTCGAGGCGGACGCTTCGGCGGCACCATTCCGCTCGCCACGCCGGAGAGCTTCGACGGCGCGTTCCACTTTTGCCGCCTGTGCGTTCCGCGGCTCGCGCGGCGGTGACGGCGGCGGATGGAGCGTGGACTTTCCGCGCGCCGACATCAACTTCTCGATCCGGCTGTCGGAACTGACCAAGACGCACGTCAGCTTCGATGACGCGCACGAGCCGCGCCACCTGGTGGTCCGGCCCACCGATCCCGAGCTGTTCATGTGCCCGTTCGTGATGGCCACCGAGCCCGGCGCCGCCTACTTCGACGAGGAGGAGTCGGCCCACCTGCGCGACTACCTGAAGAAGGGCGGCTTCCTGTGGGCCGATGACTTCTGGGGCAGCTACGCGTGGGAGTTCTGGAAAGGGCAGATCGAACGCGTCCTGCCGCCGAGCGAATACCGGATGATCGACCTGCCGCTGTCGCACCCGCTGTTCCGCGCCCAGTTCCAGATCGAGAAGGTGCCGCAGATTCCGTCGATCAACTTCTGGGGTGGCGTTGGCGGCTCGACGTCGGAGCGCGGCGCCGACAGCGCGATTCCTCACGCGCGCGCCATCGTCGACAAGTCGGACCGCATCATGGTGCTGATGACCCACAACACCGACATCGGCGATTCGTGGGAGCGCGAGGGCGACGATCCGAACTATTTCTACGCCTTTTCCGTCAACGGTTACGCGTTCGGCGTGAACACTTTGCTATACGCGATGACGCACTAGAGCTTGCGGGATACATTCGTTGACATTTCGGTCCGCGGAACCGATACCTTTGCCTTGGCAAAGCAACCGGTTCGTCTTGCGATCCACGGAGAGTCCACTATGAATGCTTCGCAGAGGTCTGGCTGGGGCCTGACGCTGGGTCTGGCAGCGCTCGGCGCCGCCATCGTCGGTCTCGTCGCGCCGCTGGCCGTTGGCGCGCAACAGGCCGCTCCCGCGACCGCCGCCACTGCGCCGGCCGTGACCTTTACCCGGGACATCGCCCCGATCCTGCAGCGCAGCTGTCAGAACTGCCACCGCCCGAACCAGGTGGCGCCGATGTCGCTCATCACCTACGAAGAAGTGCGGCCCTGGGCGCGTTCCATCCGCCAGCGCACCGCGATCCGCGACAAGGCCGGCGCCATGCCGCCGTGGTACGTGGAGAAGAACATCGGCATCCAGCAGTACAAGCACGATCCGTCGCTGTCCGACGAGGAACTGGCGAAGATCGCGCAATGGGTGGAAGCGGGCGCGCCGCGCGGCAACGCCGCCGACATGCCGGCGCCGATTCAATGGCCCGACGAGGCGTCGTGGGCCATCGGCGAGCCGGACCTGATCGTGGACGGCCCGGAGATCGTGGTGAAGGGCAACGCGCCCGACTGGTGGGGCGACCTCGAGCCGACCAAGATCCCGATCGACGAAGATCGCTACGTTGCCGCCGTCGAGATCAAGGAAGTCAACGACATCAAGCCGGACGACGACGGCCGTCACACGGTGGGACAGCGTTATGTCTACCACCACCTGATCTGGTCAACCGCGGTGATCGAAGAGAACGGTGAATTGCCCGAGAGCACCGGGCTCGGCGGATGGCCGGTGCATGAAGTGGGCCGCAACGCCGACGTGTTCGACCCGGCCGCGGGCCGGCTGCTGAAGGCGAACTCCAGCATCATCTACGAGTCGACGCACCTGCACTCGAACGGCCGCGACACCAAGTCGCGCCTGCGCTTCGGGTTCAAGCTGCACCCGAAGGGCTACAAGCCCGTCTACCGCAGCACGCTGCGCGCGCTCGGCAACGGCCTGGACATCGACATCAAGCCCAACGAAGCCAACCAGCAGCTGCACGCCTACCTCGTGCTCGAGCGGCCGATGAAGGTTGTCACCTTCGAGCCGCACCTGCACGCGCCGGGCGCGCGGATGTGCCTCGAGTACATCTGGGGCATCAACATCCAGACGCTCACCTGCTCGGGTTACGACCACAACTGGGTTCGCCAGTACGAATACGACGACGACTACGCGCCGCTGCTTGCCCAAGGGCGCCATCCTCCACATCACCGGCTACATGGACAACACCGAGAAGAACAAGAACATCCCGGATCCGCGTAACTGGCAGGGCTCGGGCAACCGCTCCATCGCGAACATGTTCATCGACCTGGGCCAGAGCGTCGGCCTGACCGAAGAGCAGTTCCAGGAGGAGATGGCCGCGCGGCGCGAGAAGCGGAAGATGAAGAAGAACGACTACTTCATCGACTGCCCGCTGTGCGGCGTGCCGCCGCCGCCGAAGGCGACAACCACGCAGCAGCCGCAGCCGGAACGGTAAGACCGGCAGACGGCAACCGGCAGACGGCAGACAAGGCAAAAGGCAGAAGGCAGAAGGCTAAAGGCAGAAGGAAAACAGGGTTCACCCGAAGGCAGCAGGCAAGGGCTCCGGTTTTTGCCTTGTGCCTTCTGCCTTTTGCCTTTCCAGAGGGGCTATCGAGAATGAAGCGTGTTGGTTTGATTGGGATGGTGCTCGTCGCGGTGGCGATGGCGGGCGTCGAGAGTGGCGCGCAGACGCCGACGTACCTGAAGGGGCAGAACATCTCGCCGGCGTTCGAAGGCTGGGAGAGCAACCCGGACGGGTCGTTCAACATGCTCTTCGGCTACATGAACCGGAACTGGGTGGAGGAGCTCGACGTCCCGGTCGGTCCGAACAACAGCTTCTCACCAGGCGCGCCGGACCAGGGGCAGCCGACGCACTTCTATCCGCGCCGCAATCGTTTCGTGTTCAAGGTCAAGCGTGCCCAAGGACTGGGGCGACAAGGAACTGGTGTGGACGATCACCGCGAACGGCAAGACCGAGCGCGCGTTCGCGACGCTGCGGCCCGATTCGTTCGTGGACGACCTGGTGCAGGCCTCCGAACAGGGCGCGCTGGGCGCGGGCGTGAGCTCGCCGGCGATGCGCAAGAACACCGCGCCGACGCTGAAGGTGGACAGTGGCCCGACCCGTAACGTCAAGGTCGGCGAGCCGGTGACCCTGAACGCCTGGGCGTTCGACGATGGGCAGCCGCGGCCGCGGTTTGGTCCGGGCTCGCGCTCCGAGGAGTTCTTCAATCGGCCTGTCGCCGGCGTGCACCCGTCGCAGCGGGCGCCCGTCGCCCTCACGGTAGGCAGCCAGGCCGGCCTTCGCGTCTCCTGGTACGTCTACCGCGGCGCCAATACCGCCACGTTCACGCCCGAGCAGACCAAGGTGTGGGAAGACACGCGCGCCGGTGCGAACTCGCCGTGGGCCCCGCGCTGGATCTCGCCGACGATCCCGGAGGACGGGAAGATCGACACCGTCGTGACCTTCAGCCAGCCCGGCACCTACGTGCTCCGCTGCCTGGCCTCGGACGGCGCCATCGGCACGACGCACGACGTGACGTTCGTAGTGACGAAGTAGAGTTCTCGGGTTCTCGGGTTCTAGGTTCTCCGGTTCTCGAGTGGCCGAGTTCGGTCGAACTCAGAACCCGGACACCTGAGAACCTTGAACCCCGGAACCGGCTCTCTGTTCATACTCAGCTGATGCCGCCCCGACCGTTCTTCAAGGTGATGGCGCCGGTGCTGGCCGGCGCCGCGGTATTGGGCCTGGCGGCGTGGGCGACGACAGGCGCGGTCGAGACGCATCCCCGCATCACCACCACGCTGCTCTGGAAGAAGGACATCGCGCCGATCCTGCAGCGGCGCTGCTTCAGCTGCCACTCGCCCAACAACATCTCGATGTCGTTTGCCTCGTTCGCCGAGGCGCGCCCGTGGGCCGCGGCGATCCGCGAAGAGATTCTCACGCGTCACATGCCGCCGTGGAGCGCGGTGGCCGGTTACGGCCGCTTCCAGAACGATCCCAGCCTGACGCAAGGCGAGTGGGACCTGCTGGTGGCGTGGGTGGACGGCGGCGCGCCCAGCGGACAGACGCTCGAGGAAGAGCAGCAGCCGCCGGTGTTCGCGGCCACCAGCGCGATGTGGGAGCACGGCAACCCCGACGTCGTCGTCCAGCCCTCTGCCGCTCATGCCGTGACGGCCGGCGCCGCCGACTCCGTGCAGCGCTTCGAGATCACCACGCCGTTCAAGACCGAGCAGCGCGTGCACGGGCTGGCGTTCAAGCCCGGTGACCGCCGGGTCGTGCGTTACGCCGCGGTCTACGAGACGGGCACCAATCGCTGGCTGTTCTCGTGGACGCCGTGGGGCACGAGCATGCACCTGCCCGAGGGCGTGGCGTTCACGCTGCCGGCGAACGCGAAGCTCTCCGTCGAGATCGGGTATCGCGGCACCGACGAGGCCACGACCGACACCAGCGAGGTCGGCTTCTACCTGGGCGAGCAGGGCGCCAGCGGCGTGGCCGGCGGGACTGTCGATGCAGGCCGCCGCCCTCGAACTGCCCGCGGGCGCGGCGCCAACCCGCACGCGCGGCGAGCTGGTGCTGGACGAGACCACCGCCATCTACGCCATCTGGCCGGAACTGGGGCCCGGAGCGGCGTCGCTCGAACTCACCGCGTTTCTTCCCGGTGGCGGTGTCCGGCCATTGCTGTGGCTTCGCGACTATCGCAACGACTGGCCGTCGCCCTACGTCTACACCGACGCCGTGACGCTGCCGCGCGGCACCAGGCTGGTGATGACCACCTACATCGCCAACGCCGGCGACGCCGCCGTCAAGTCGCAACCCCGTCTGCGTCTGGTGCGCGTCCCGCCCCAGGCCGCAACCTTCTAACCCCTCAGTCAACCCAAGTGAGCTGAGGGGTAGAATCACAGGAACGATGGCGACACGTCGGCGGTTCATCATCGACACGCTGGGCGCTGGCGCGGCCCTGGCTGCCGCCGGCTGGCCGCGGCTGGCCCACGGCCAGGGCGCCAACCCCCGCCCGCCCGTGCAGCGCGTCAGGCCTCGGCCAGTCATCTCCAACGACATCTTCCGCATCGACGCCGAGCTCGTGCCGACGACGGTGACGGTCCGCGATGGAACCGGTCGGCTCGTCACCTCGCTCGGACAGGACGACTTCAACGTCGCCGAAGCCGGCAGCGTGCAGCCGATCACCCAGTTCGCGCACGAACGCGTGCCGGTCAGCCTGGCGCTGGTGCTCGACATCAGCGACAGCATGCGGGGCCCGCGCATGGACGATGCGCGGAACGCGCTACTGGCGTTCGCGGACGATCTGCTGAAGCCCGAGGATGAAGCGGCGCTGCTGGTCTTCAACCACGAGTCGCGCGTGCTGCTGGGTTGGACCACGGATCGCGGCCGGCTGCGCGAGGCGCTCGAGGGCGTGCGGCCCACCGGCGGCACGGCCATTTATGACGCGGTCAATTCGGCGCTGCCGCTCTTCGAAGACCGCCGCAACCCGCGTGCGGCGATCATCCTGGTGTCCGACGGCGCCGACACCGCCAGCGACATCGCGGTGATCGATCTGAAGCAGCGGCTCGGGCGCGGCGACGTGTTCCTCTACGGCATTGCCGTTGACTCGCCCAACGATCGCGCCTCGACGCGAATCAACCCGCAGGTGTTCCGCGAACTGTCAGCGCAAAGCGGCGGCTATGCGGAGATCGTGTCGTCCAGCGCGGACATTGGGCCGGCCACCTCGCGCATCGCCGAGGAACTGAACGCGCAATACATGATTGGCTACACCCCGACGACTCCAGGTGACGGGAAATACCGGTCGATCCGCGTCTCGGTGGACCGCAGCCTCGGCTACTCCATCCGCGCCCGCCGCGGCGTCGTCCGCTAAGCCGGCGCCCTGAAGGTTCGCGGACCGGCCGTCACGCCGGGCCTCCGGGGAGCGACGCTCGAAACCGAATCGGCGCCGCCTCGGATTGCCGCCTCACGCTGAACGCGCCACTCCGCAAACGGGCGAGCTGGCGCGTGCACTCCTCGCCGTCGCCGACCCGGTTCGTCTGACGCCCATCGCGTCGCTCCCAAGTCGGCCCGGCGTGACGGCCGGCCGCAGTCTTCGAGGCCGGACACCGGATACCGGGTACCGGATCCCGGTCCCTCCCTCACTGCCCGCTGACGGTCTCGCCCGGGCGCAACACCTTGAACGTGAACGACACCGTGGACAGCTTGCCGCCGCGCTGGAACTGCACCCACGCCTTGTAGCGGCCGCCCTTCGGGAACAGCGTGTGGAACACCACGTCGGGACCGCCGCCGCTCTTGATGTCCGTGCCCTCGAGCGTCTCTTCGGGGTGCGCGTGGATGTACTCGGTCAGCTCTTCGTTCACGATCAGCGCGTGCGCAAACGCGCCGAGATAGCGTTCGAGGTTCTTCACCGGCTCGCCCGTGGCCTGATCCACGAAGTGCAGCGGCAGGTCGAGATCCGCCGATGCCACGAGGTTGCTAGGCGCGATCCTGAAATCGACGGCGACGCCGCCCTCCCGTTTGGTCCACGCGTCGTCCATGGACAGGGTCGGCACCGAGGACACGACGTCACCCTCGAACCCCGCGGTGACGATCGGCGTCATCAACACCTGGCCGCTGCCGCCGATCGGGAAGAAGTCGGAGATCAGGACGTAATGGCCGGCTTTCGGCAGCGTGAGCTCGATCGCGTACACGCCATCGGGATCCGGGCGTGGGTGCTCGTGCATGAACACGCTGGTATCGCGGCTGACCACGAACAGGTGATACGGCATGTCGTGGACGATGGCGTAGTCGGTGACCTTCTTGCGGGTGACCGGGTCCTCGACGTGAAAACGGAACTTCGTCTTCTGCCCTTCCTTCACCACGCCTGGCGCCGTCTCGACCGCGAGCCGGTAGTTGGCGGTGCCGAGGGGGTTGCCGGGCACCAGCGTCATGCCGCAGCGCGGGCACTTGCCAGGCGCGGATTCGACGACGTCCGGGTGCATCGGGCAGATGTAGCCGGTCACTTGTTCGGCGGGCGGCGCGGCGGCGGCAGGAGTCTGGGGCGCGGGCTCCGCATGCATGCCGACGGTCGTCACCGCGGCCGACGCGAGCAGTCCCAGCGCGAGCGCAAAGACAGAGATGCGACGCATCCGGCAAGCATATCGCAGCCGCCTCGGCCGGGCTGGGCCGCGGCTGGTCCCAACACTCGCCACATGACCCTGCAGCAGCCGTGCTGCCTCTCTCATTCGACGTCACGCGGGTGTGGCAGACTCTCCGTGCTCCATGCGTGCCACATGGGCTGACTGACAGGAGGATTCAATGAGCGCGGATTCCGTTCTGGGACGACCCCTCTGGTACGAACTCATGACGACCGACATGGCCGCGGCCGAGAAGTTCTACAAGCCGGTCGTGGGTTGGACGACGACGCCGTTCGATGGCGCCGGCATGCCCTACTCGATGTGGACGCGGAGTGATGGCGTCCCGGTGGGCGGACTGATGACGCTGCCCGACGACTTGAAGAAGCACAACGTCCCGCCGCACTGGCTGATGTACATCGGCGTCGACAAACTGGAAGCGGCCGCCTCGCACGCCACGCGCCTGGGCGGCAGCACGGTATCGCCGGTCATCACCGTGCCCGACGTCGGCCGCATGCAGGTCCTGAAGGATCCGCAAGGGGCGGCGTTCTCGATCTACGAGCCGTCCTCGGCGCCGCAGTCCCCTGAAGGCCCGCCGCAGGACGGCGACGCGTCGTGGCACGAGCTGTACACGACCGACAGCGCCGCCGCGATGTCGTTCTACGGCGAGCTCTTCGGCTGGAAGGCGACCGAGTCGATGGACATGGGGCCGATGGGCGTCTATCGGATGTTCGGCCGCAGCACCCAGTCGATGGGCGGGATGATGAACAAGGTGGACGACATGGCGAACCTGCCGACCGCCTGGTTGATCTACTTCAAGGTGGACGGGGCCGACGCCGCGGCCGCTCGCGTCAAGGCCAACGGCGGCGCGGTGGTGAACGGCCCGATGGAAGTTCCCGGCGGCGACTGGATTCTGCAGTGCACGGATCCGCAAGGCGGAGCGTTTGCGCTGCACGCGAAGAAGCGCTAGCTGCCGAACCGCTGCGCGCTGCGTTCCCGTGCCTTCATTGCCTCCACTTCACGGTCGCGCGGCGCGGCCGTGGTGGAGAGCGAGTCGATCAGCCGCCGCGCCACGGCGGTGACGTCCTCGACGGCCTGGTTGAAGGCGGCCTCGTTGGCGCGCGAGGGCGCCGTGAAACCGCTCAGCTTGCGGACGAACTGCAGCGACGCCGCGCGGACCTCCTCGTCGGTGGCCGGTGGATCGAAGTTGAACAGTGTCTTGATGTTGCGGCACATAGGGGGATCTTAGAGATCGGCAACCGGCAGACGGCATCCGGAGCCGGCAACCGGCAGACCGGAACCGGCAACCGGCAGACGCGTCCGACAACTTCTTGCCGCCAGAACTCGTCTCATACCGACATGCGCAATGTGCGGCTCGCCTTCCGGACCCTGGCCCGAACGCCGTTCGTGAGCCTCGTGGCCATCCTGTCGCTGGCGCTGGGGATTGGCGCCAATTCGGCGATCTTCTCGCTGTTCGACCAGATCCTCATGCAGCCGCTGCCGGTGCCGGCGCCGCACGAACTGGTCAACCTGAGCGCGCCCGGACCGAAACCCGGGGGCACGCAGTGTAATCAGGCGGGCACCTGCGAGGAGACGTTCAGCTATCCCATGTTCCGCGACCTGGAGCGTGTGCAGGACAGCTTCGTCGGCCTCGCCGCGCATCGCATCATCAACACCAACCTCTCCTACAACGGCCAGACCGAGTCGGCGCGCGGTGTCATCGTGTCGGGCAGCTACTTCCCGGTGCTGGGCATCACGCCGGCCGCCGGCCGGCTGTTCACCCCGGACGATGACAAGACGCCTGGCACGAGTTACCTGGCCGTCATCAGTCACGACTACTGGCGCCGCCGCTTTCAGGAGGCCCCGGACGCTGTCGGGCAGTCGCTGATCGTCAACGGTCATGCCTTCACGATCATCGGTGTCAGCCCGGCAGGCTTCGAAGGTACGACGCTCGGCGTCCATCCGGCGGTGTTCGTGCCGATCACCATGCGCGGCCAGATGCTCACGGGGACGCAGGGCCCCGGCTTCGAGAACCGCCGCCAGTACTGGGCCTATCTGTTCGGGCGCCTCAAGCCGGGCGTGACCGTGGATCAGGCGCGGGTGGCGCTGAACGGGCCCTATCGCTCGATCATCAACGAGGTCGAGGCGCCGCTGCAGAAGGGGATGAGCGAGCAGACCATGGCGCGGTTCACGTCGAAAACCGTGTCGCTGGAGCCGGGCGCGCGCGGTCAGAGCCAGGTCCACCGCGAGGCCAGCGCGCCGCTGCTGATCCTGTTCGCGGTCACCGGCACGGTGCTGCTCATCGCCTGCACCAACATCGCCAACCTGCTGTTGGTCCGCGGCACCGGCCGGGCCGCCGAGATGGCGGTGCGGCTGTCGATCGGAGCCAGCCGCTGGCAGCTGGTGCGGCAACTGCTCACCGAGTCGGTGCTGCTGGCCGTGATGGGTGCCGTGGGCGGCGTGCTCGTCGCGAAGTGGACGCTGGACCTGATCGGCACGTTCATGCCGGCGGAGGCATTGTCGCTCGTGACCTTCAAGCTGGATCCGCGCATGCTGGGATTCGCGGGCCTGCTGGCGGTGAGCACGGGGCTGCTGTTCGGCCTGTTCCCGGCGCTGCACAGCACCAATCCCGAACTGGCGACGACCCTCAAGAACCAGGCGGGGCAGCCGTCCGGCGCCAAGGCGGCGAAGCGGTTCCGCGCCACGCTGGCCACGGTGCAGATCGCGATGTCGATGGCGCTGCTGGTGCCGGCGGGGCTGTTCGCGATGAGCCTGCTGAACGTCAGCAAGGCCAACCTCGGCATGAAGACCGATCACCTGCTGGTGTTTGCGGTGTCACCGTCGCTGAACGGCTACGACACCCCACGCTCCCGCGCGCTGTTCGAGGCGATTGAGGACAGAATCGCGGCGCTGCCCGGCGTGTCGAGCACGGTGTTCTCGATGATCCCGATGCTTGCCGGCGACAACTGGAACAACACCGTCGCGGTGGAGGGCTTCGAGGCGGCGCCGGACACCAACACCTCGGCGGCCTACAACAGCGTCGGGCCGGGCTTCTTCCGCACGATGGGGATGCCGCTGATGCGCGGGCGCGAGTTCACGCGCGCCGACGCCCTCGGCGCGGCAAAGGTGGCGATCGTCAACGAGGCGTTCACGCGCAAGTTCAACCTCGGTCAAGACGCGGTCGGCAAGCGGATCCGCGAGGGCGCGGAAGGCCCGCTCGACATCGAGATCATCGGCGTGGTGCAGGACGCCAAGTACAGCGAGGTGAAGCTCGCGGTGGTGGCGCAGTACTTCACGCCGTACCGGCAGCAGGAGAGCCTCGGCTTCGGCAACTTCTACGTGCGGACCGAGATGGAACCGGAGCAGCTGCTCACCGCCATTCCCGGCGTGGTGAAGGCGCTCGATCCGAACCTGCCGGTGGACGACCTGAAGACGATGGAGATGCAGATCAAGGAGAACGTGTTCATCGATCGGATGATCAGCGTGTTCTCCAGCGGCTTCGCCGCTGCTGGCGACGCTGCTGGCGTCGGTCGGCCTCTACGGCGTGCTGGCCTACACCGTGGCGCAGCGGACGCGCGAGTTCGGCCTGCGGATGGCGCTCGGCGCGGACGGCGCCCTCGTGCGCGGGATGGTGCTGAAACAGGTGGCGGTGATGGCGGTGATTGGCGGCCTGATCGGCCTGGTCGCGGCGGCGGCCATCGGGCAGGCGGCGCAGTCGATGCTGTTCGAGATCAAGGGCTACGATCCCGGCGTGATCGCCGGCGCCACGGTGGTGCTGGCGATGGTCACGCTGATGGCCGGCTATCTACCGGCGCTGCGGGCGTCCAAGATCGATCCGATGAAGGCGCTCCGCTACGAGTGAGGATGGCGCGTTCAGTGACAGGCGGCGATCCGAGCGCGCGGTGCGCCGGTTTCGAGCGTCGGCTCCCGGAGGCCTGGACCGGCAGCCGCGCCGCCGGTTCACGCGCGACCTGACCGTGGAAGACTGGGCGTGCGCTGCACCGAGCGGTCTGGCGGCCGACGGGGCGTTCGCGGCGGCGGCGATCTGGACGCTGGGTGCGCCTTCCAAGAAGCACGCCTCGCTGGTGGAATGCCGCGGTGGAGGCGCGCGACCGCGGGTGGCTACACGACCGCGTGCTTCTCGACCACGAAGAAGTTGTTCTCGGTCTCCTGGATCGTCACTTCGATGCGATAGTCGAGGCCGCGGCCGGGGAACTTCGCGCGAATCGTCTCAACGACCTTGTCGAACACATAGAGGGCGACGTTCTCCACGCTCGGCCCCTTGCCCTGCAGCACCACGATGCCTTCCGGCTCGAACAGCGACGGGTCCATGAACGTGGCGTCGTGCGCGGTGACCAGCATCTTGTGATCCAGGTCGCGCATGATCTTCTTGAGATGGCCGAAATCCAGCGACATGTCGAGCTCGTCGCGCGGGAACTCTTCGGTGGCGATCGTGACCGTGCCGCGCCAGGTGTGGCCATGCACGAAGCGGCATACGCCCGGATAGCCCGGCTGCCGATGGCCGGTGTGGAACTTGGCGTGAACGATGATCTTCTCCATCGGAGACGATCAGTATAGCGGGCCGCCCCAACACCGGGCCCACGGCCCGTCCATCAGGATTCGGCGTCGGCATCGTCCAGGCCGCTAGAATGGCTGGATGCTGCCCTGCCAGAAGTCGAATTTCTCGCTGCCAGACGACGAGCACTACCTGAACTGCGCCTACATGTCGCCGCTTTCCACCGCGGTCGAAGCCGCGGGCGTGGCGGGCGTGGCGCGCAAGCGTGTGCCGTCGCGGCTGTTGCCGGCCGACTTCTTCACCGAATCCGACCGGGCGCGCGCGCTCTTCGCGCGGCTGATCAACGCGCCCGATCCATCGCGCGTGGCCATCATCCCCTCGGCCTCCTACGGCCTCGCGATTGCCGCGCGCAACCTGCCCGTCGCCGCCGGCCAGAACATCGTCGTCACGCACGAGCAGTTTCCGGCCAACGTCCACGCGTGGCGCCGGCTGACCCGGGGCCGCGACGCGGAGCTGCGTACCGTGCATCCGCCGGACGCAGGCCGAAGGGCGCGGGCGAGGGTGGAACGAGCGTGTGCTCGAGGCCATCGACGCGCGGACCGCCATCGTGGCCCTCGGTCACGTGCACTGGACCGACGGCACGAAGTTCGATCTCGAGGCGATCGGCGCACGCGCCCGCGAGGTGGGTGCAGCGCTGGTGGTGGACGGCACCCAGTCCGTGGGCGCCATGCCGTTCGACGTGGCAGCGATCAAGCCCGATGCGCTGATCTGCGCTGCCTACAAGTGGCTGATGGGCCCCTACTCGCTGGGCTTTGCCTATCTCGGGCCGCGCTTCGACGAGGGCGAGCCGCTGGAGGAGACGTGGATCGGCCGCGCCGGCAGCGAGAACTTCAAGGAGCTGGTGAACTATCGCGACGACTATCAACCCGGCGCCGTGCGGTACGACGTGGGCGAGCGGAGCAACTTCGCCCTGACGCCGATGGCCGTGGCCGCCCTGGAGCAGGTGCTCGACTGGCAGCCGGCGCGGATTCAGGAGTACTGCGCGGCGCTCACTCGCGATCTCGTGGCGCGCGTCGGGGAGCTCGGCTATCAGGTGGAGGATCCGCGCTATCGGGGAGCCCACCTGTTCGGGATGCGGGCTCCCGCCGGCACGGACATCAGCGTGGTCGGCGACCGGCTGCGGGAACGGAAGGTCCTCGTGTCGCTGCGCGGCAGCGCCATTCGCGTCGCGCCGCACGTGTACAACGACCAGCGCGACGTGGACGCGTTGGTGGACGCGCTGGGAGACTGAACCGCCCGACCCTGGCACTCCTCGGCACTGGCGCCCGGTCTCATCGGACGCCCGTCACCCTTCGCGCGAAGCCTAGAAGCGCAGGCTGTAGCGGACGTTGACGCCGACGCCGGGCGCGTCCACGCCCCAGCTGATCCCGCGGTAGTTCTCGTCGGTGAGGTTCTCGACGTCCACCGTCAGCCGGTGACGGCCCGCGCCGATGCCGCCGCGCACGCCCAGCGTGGCGTAGCCGTCCACCTGCGTGAACAGCGGCGCGTTGTTGGCGGTGCCGAGCACGCGGTTCTGGATCTGCGCCAGCGTTTCGCCGGTGACGTCCAGGATGTCGTCGGCCGTGCCGCGAGCGCCGTCCGGTCCCGCCGACACCCAGCCGCGAGCCGTGGCGCCGTTCAGGAAGAAGCTGCGGATGCTCGCCCGCGAGCGATCCGCGCCGGTGCGGCGGTCGCTGAGGTCGAGCGACGACAGGTTCGGCTGGTCGGCCGCGATGCGCAGGTACGGCTGCACCCACCACCGGCCCGAAGTCGGCGCGAATCGCGCCATCAGGTAGAAGTTCGGCGCCGGCGTGCCGCCCTCGATGTTGGGCGGCAGGTCCGTCGCGGTGTCGCGTGCGTTGATGTAGGTGTAGATCGCGTTCAGCGTCAGGGTGGGCATCACCTGCACTTCACCTTCGGCCTCGACGCCCCAGATCCGCGCGTTGTCGAAGTTGTCGCGCACCAGCACCGCCGACGGCGTGGCGGCGACGAACACCACACCGTTGGCGTTCTGCGCGGTGATCACCTCGGTGCCGAGGAACGTGCCCACCGCGCCCTGCGGCAGAATCAGCGCCGGCTTCTGAATGTTGTCGTGCACGTTGTTGACGAACACCGAGAAGCTGCCGCGCACCCGGCGATCGCGATAGCGCACCGCGCCGTCCCACGAGAGGCTGGACTCCGGCTCGAGGTCGCTCACCGCGTCTCCAGTGGACACCGCGTCAACGCCCGACGTCGAGCCGACGGTGGCGCCGCGCCCTTCGACGTCAGCCGACGACACCTCGAAGCCAGAGCCGGTCAGTCCGAGCGTGCCGACGTCGGTCATGTGCGGCGCGCGATAGCCGCGGGCGAAATTCGTGGCCACCGACCAGTTGTCGGTGACCGACGCCACGGCGCCGACCCGGTAGGTCCACGCCGAGGCCGACATCTCGTCGTCCGGCCACAGCGGCTGACCGTTGACGACCGGTGCGTCAGAGGCATGCGCCTCGTAATGGACGCCGCCCCAGCGCACCGCGCCGACCAGTTGCAGGCGGTCGGGGATGGCGTCATAGCCTGTCTGCGCGTAAATGCCGCCGTTCCGATACGAAGCGCCGCTCGGCACGCGCGGCCGCCGCGGTGAGACCGCGCCAGTGGTGGGGTTGACGTTGAACGCGTCGGAGGTCAGCCCCTCGAAGTACATCTCACCGCCGATGCGCAGCGTCTGACGCGCCGACACCTGCTTGAACACGTTACCCTGGACACCATTCGCGGTGGTGCGCTCGGGCTCGTGGCCGATCGTTGCCGTCGGGTTGCCGTTGCCGCCCTGGTTCACGCGCTCCTCGCGCTGCGAGTTGAGCGAGTAGGTGACTTCCATGTGGTCGAACGGTCCACTCAGCTGACGCGCGAGCCGGACGTAGAAGAGGTCGAGGGTCAGGTCGTTGAGCTCGGAGATCAGGTTGCCGTCGCCACCGAGCAACTGGTCCCACCGGTTGCCGCCATCCTGCCGGGTGCCCATGTAACTGGACACAATCTGCGTGCTGGCGTCGGGCGTCCAGTTGAACTTCGCCATGCCGCCGATCTGCGAGAACCCGGTGTCGGGCAGGCGGTCGTCGTAGAGCATGTCGGACGGCAGATCGAAAAAGCGCGTGACCGAGGCGTGTGAGTCGACGCCGTCACCCGGCCGGATGTCGCCCACCGACTGTCCGGCGAACGTGCCGAAGATGCCGACCTTCGACCGCGAGACCGATCCGGACACGGTGCCGCCGCCACCCTGGTGACCCGTCGATCCGCGCACGTCGAGCTGTCCGCCGAGCCGTGTGCCGGTGCCGGTGTTGAGCAAGGGGACCTGCGACAGGAACTGCACGCTGCCGCCGAGGGCGTCGCTGCCGTACTCCGCGCTGTTCGGGCCGCGCAGCACTTCGATGCCTTCGAGATACGCGGGATCGATCAGGTCGAGGAAGGTATTGACGCCGCCGCGCTGGGCCGAGTTCGAGTAGCGCACGCCGTCCACGAACACGTTCACCTTGTTGCCCGTCAGCCCGCGCACGAACACGCCGGCCATCGTCGGACTGGTGCGCTGAAGGTTGACGCCGGTCTCTTCGTTGAACGCTTCGGCGACCACGGTGTGGACGCGGACCTGCAGGTCGTCGGCGGAGATGACGTTGACGGCCTGCGCGGTGTGCGAGGTCTCGACGACGGAGCCCGGAGATGCCGTGACTGACACCGTTTCGCGGATGCCGGCCACGTCGAGCGCCATCTCGATGCTGGCCGTTGCCCCGGCGGTCACGTCAACACCTGCCTGCCGTTCGTCCAGGCCGGGCGCCCGGGCCACGACCAGATACGAGCCAGGCTCGATCGCGGGCAGCGCAAACCGTCCGTCCGCGCCGGTGTCGACGGTCGCCACCACGGCGCGCTGCGACGTCATCACGACGACTCGCGCCTTTTCAATGGGACGCCCGGATGCGTCGGTGATCAGCCCTTGCAGCCCATTGGCCTCGGCGTCCGTGGTGAGCGAGAACGGGAAGAGCAGACAGCACAGCACGCGAGCGGCGAGGCGGATCATCCTCGCCACTATAGGAAGGGGACGGATCTACTACCAGCCGTCGTAGATAAAGGAGGGCGAGGCTAGAGCCCGATCTTCAGCAGCTCTTCGATCGCGGCATACGCCGCGCGCAGCCACAGCGGGGCGGTGACGATCACGAGCGCGATCGGCACGTGCGGTGACCAACGCGACGCGGGCGCGGACGCCGGCCGCGCCGGTGCCTCGAGCAGCCGGTGGACGCGCTCGGCAATCGGCTCACCGCGATACAGCGTGCTGGCGGGCAGGGCGGCGGGCGGTGTGGTGGCGAGGCGCGCCACCTTCACCAGCGCCGAGGCCAGATTCAAGCGGTCGGGGGAGTGGCTCACGGCGGTTTCGTCCGCGGCAAGCTCCGCCATCGCTCCCCATTCGCGCATCATGCCCGCACCCACCGGCAGCCACGCCAGTGCGTCTGGAGCGCCGGCCATCAGCAGGCGCCTCAGGTTGTCGCGGGCGCCCGCGTGCGCCTGCTCGTGCGCGACGACCGCGCGCAACTCTCCGGCATCGCAGGCGTCCACCACCGTGCGCGCCACGAACAGCCGCGATACGAACAAACCCACCAGCGCGACGATGGGGAAGCGCGAGTCGATGACGAATGCCGGAAGCGGCGAGGCGGGCAACGACGCGCGCGTGGCGTCCACCAACGATCGGTGGATCCGCTGTGTCTCTCGCAGCGCCATCGTCAGACGCCAGAAGCTGGAGGCGATCAGCGCCGCACCGGCAACCGCGAGCGCCAGCGCCACCGGTCCCACACGTTCGACTTTGCCGGCCGATTCCCAGAGGGAGAACGCGATCGGAATGCCGACCCAGGCAAGCTACCGTCGCCGCAACAGCCGGCGCCATGCGCAGGTGGAAGAGCCGGCGCGACGTAGTGGAGGCCGGGCTGACGGAGTCCGATGCGACGCGGCGCCAGGCGGCGAGCACGATCAGACTGGCGACGGTGGAGACGACCGCATGTGCCGCCAGCACCTGGACGATCGCGCGCGCGAAGAAGCCCAGCGTCATCGCTCTTCATCCTTCTTGAGGCGGATCAGGCTTTCGAGCTCGTCGAGCATCGAGGCATCGCGGCGGCTGACTTCGTCCACGAACAGCGAGATCAGCGGACGCATCGAGACCGCATCGCCGGGGAACAGCGTGGCGAGCGCGGAGCTGGCAAGGCGAGCTTCGGTGTCGGTGCGGCTCCAGCGCGCGGCATAGCCAAACGCGCGCCCCATCTTCTGCCGCGTCAGCAGCCCCTTCCGGAACAGCCGATCCGCCGTCGTCATCAGCGTGGTGTAGGCGACGCCGGGGAACGCCGGCAGCAGATCGCGCACCGTGGCGGTAGCCTCGCGCGCCCAGAGCTCCTCGAGCACTCGCAGCTCGAGCGGCCCCAGCATCGCGGACGACTGCGAACTGGTGTGCAGTGGATCCCTCACGGGGGGATTATAGTCGGCTTGGGGCTTGGGGCTGAGCCTGGGGTCTTGAGGCTTGGGTCTTGAGTCTTGGGTCCTGGGTCTCGAGATCGATCCAGATCTTCAGATCTCGAGATCCTCAGATCACCACATCACCACATCACCACATCACCACATGATTGATACCCTGTTTCTCGATGCCGGCGGCGTGCTGGTGCACCCGTCCTGGACCCGCGTCAGCGCGGCACTGGCCGAGGCCGGCGTGATGGTGGACGCAGCCCGGCTGGCCGCGGCCGAACCGCACGCGATGCGCGCGCTCGACGAGGCTTCCGTGATCGGCGCCACCGACGACCGGAAGCGCGGCTGGATGTACTTCAACCTCATCCTCGACCAGGTCGGGGTGCCGCTGTCGGAGGCGACCGATGTGGCGCTCGCCTCGCTCCGCGAGTATCACCAGGCGCACAACCTCTGGGAGCACGTCGAAGCGGACGTGGTTCCCGCTCTGCGCGCGTTTCGCGAGCGTGGACTGAGGCTGGTGGTGGTGTCGAACGCCAACGGCCGGCTGCGTCATCTGTTCGATCGGCTGGATCTGACGCAGTGGTTCGATGCGGTCCTCGATTCGCACGAGTGGGGCGTCGAGAAGCCGGATCCGCGGCTGTTTCACCTGGCGCTCGCCGAGTCGGGCGCCGTCGCCGAGCGCACGGTGCACGTCGGCGACCTCTATCACGTGGACGTGGCCGGAGCGCGGCAGGCGGGTCTGGCCGGCGCGGTGCTGTACGACGTGGCCGACCTCTACGACGCACGTCGACTGTCCGCGCGTGCGGCGGCTGGACGAGATCAGTTCGTGGCTGAACGCGACTGACGGCCAGGCATGAGCGACAGCCAGACGCGGAAGCGCGTGCCCTGACCCGGCGCCGAGCTGACGCGCAGCGCCGCCTGGTGGCTGCGCACGATGCCGCGCACCGCCGCCAGGCCGAGTCCCCGGCCTTGATCCTTGGTCGAGAAGAACGGGTCGAACATGCGCGACAGCGTTTCGTCGCTGATGCCGTGGCCGTTGTCCACGACGTCCACGAACACGTACGGGCCGGCATCCACGTCGGCGCCGAACGTCATCCGCGCCAGCGACTCGCGATCCAGCATCTCCTGACCGGTGGCCACCGTCACCAGGCCGCCTTCGTCCACGGCCTCGGTCGCGTTGATGATCAGGTTCAAGACGACCTGCCGAATCTGCGTCGGATCGGTGTCGACCAGCGGCAGCGGGCCCGGGACTCTTGTAGACCAGCGTGCAGTGCCTGGTCACCGAGGCCTCGAGCACGTCCACCATCTCGCGTGTCAGGGTGTCGAGATCGACGCGCTCGGACACCACCCGGCCTTCGCCCGCATAGGCCAGCATCTTCGACACCAGATCGGCGGCTCGCTGCGATCCGATGACGATGGCTTCGGCCGTGCGGCGCTGGCTGGAGTCGGGCGGCGCCTGCATCGCGAGCAGGTCGGCGTTGCCGAGGATGCCAGTCAGCAGGTTGTTGAAGTCGTGGGCGACGCCGGCGGCGAACACGGTGAGGCTCTCGGACTTCTGCTGTTCCTGCACCCGGCGCTCGAGCGCGTAGCGTTCGGCCTCGGCGCGCCGGCGGGAGGAGATGTCGCGGATCACCACGAGCCAGCCGGTGAAGTGGCGGGTGCGATCGCGCACCGGCGCGATCCGCACCTCGAAGAAGCGTGGCCCCGGCTCGGTTCGCACGACGGCGGGGCTGTCGGACGAGGCCCGCGCTTCGGCCGCGGCGTCGTTCCACCACGGCACGGCCTCGCCGATCTCGCGGCCGACGCACGTCGCCGTGCAGCTGGTGTAGCGCTCCGACGCGGCGTTCAGGTCGACGATGCGGCGGTCGCCGTCGAGCACCATCACGCCGTCTTCCATGCTGTCCACGACCATGTCGCGCGCGACCGGCACCAGGCCGAACAGGCGATAGCGATAGAGGCCCCAGGTGAAGCACAGGCCCGATACGGCGAACGCGAGCGGCGTGATGTCGAACCCGCCGCGGGCCCGCCACTGCGTCAGGAACGTCAGGTTGCTGGCCACCGGCATCATCACGCCGACGATCACGGCCCAGAACTGCGGCCGGTACGGCGGGGGAAATGTGCTCACGCCGACCGCGAGCATCCACGACCCGATGGCCACGAGCACATAGGTGAACACCACGTGCACCCAGAACCACCTCCCCGGTGTGTACACGAGCCGCTCTCCCCACGGGGTCTCGTTCAGCGTGATGTCGGTCCAGATGAGGCCGTGCGCCTCGTTCGTGATGGCAAGGACGATGGTCGTGATGGGGATCAGCCACAGGGCTGCGCGGACGCCGGGACGGGAAGGCCAGGCGATGCGGGCATAGCCGCTGGCGAACCAGAGCCACAGCACGCCGATGCTGCCGACCGAGAGGAACTGCACCTTGTTGAGGGCGATGCGGGCATCGGTTTCGGTGACGAGGGCATGGAGGGCGCTGATCAGGCACCAGTGCGCCACCGCCAGCATCAGCCATCCGAACGAATTGCTGCCGGGCACGGCGCGGCGGCTTCGGGCGATGACCGCTGCCCAGATGGACAGTCCGGTCGCCAGGAACAGGCCGACGACGTGCAGGGGGAGCAGCCAGAACACCGACGTGCATTCTATCGCTGCCGATCGACCGACCACTCCACCGGATCGTCGGGCCCCACCCCGGCCGGACGCGCGCCGCTCGACGCGGAGAGGTCGGACCACCGCAACCGGCCATGCGGGCCATAGGGATGCATGGTCAGGCGCCGGGGTTCGACGCGCACCTCGACGAAGCTCTGAAAGAAGGGCGCGGTGTTGTAGTCGAAGGCCGCCGACAGCCACTCGGCAGAGAAGGGCCACGCGCCGAAGCTCCGCGTCCACCACCAGGCGGGCCGCTTCCACCACGGCGTCTGGGCGTCGATCTTGGCGATGGCCGCGGCGGACGAGGGGTAGTACGCCCAGTTGCCGAGCGCGGGCTGCGCCGGCCACGCGAGCGCGGATCCAAAGCTCAGGTATGCGCCGCCGCCGCCGTTCACCACGTGCTGTATCACGCGGCCACTGGAGGTGGGCTCGAGGTAGTGTTCGAGGTCGTGGGTGTCGCCGGCCATCACGACGGACACGTCGTGCGCCTGCAGAAGGTCGTACAGCTTCTGGAAATCCTCGTGGCCGGGACGCAAATCCATCCCGCCGGCGTAGAAGGGATGTCCGACCACCGCCAGAATCGTCTTGCCGCGGGCGCGGGCCAGCGCCTGCTCCAGCCACACCAACTGCTCATCGTCCACGCGTTTGACCACGCCCGTATCAACGGCGAGCAGGGCGAAGGTGTCGGTCTGGATATCGAAGAAGGGCGCGCGCTGGAATCCGGTGGGGACGTCGTACTCGCGTCGCAGCCTCGCGGCCTCCGCGACCAGATCGCCGATGCGTCCCTCGGTGGTGGTGCTGATCTTGAGGTCGGCGTTCACGCGCGCGGCCATCGCGGCCCTGGCGGCGCTGGCCGTCAGGAACGTGGCGTTGAAGCCCTCGAGAGCGTCGTACCAGTCGTGGTTGCCGGGGATGGCGAACACCGGCTTGGTCACGCCCTTGAACGGCAGCCAGAACTTCGCTTCGTAGTCGCGCATCGCGCCGGTCGGATAGACGACGTCGGACGACACCACGACGAACCGCACCTCCTCGCGCGAGGCGACCGACAGCAGCTGGTCGCGCAGCACGTGCTGCGAGGCATCGCCTTCGCCGGTGTCGCCAATGACGATGAACGAGAAGGCTTCGCCCAGGCCCGGCGGCGTCACGCTGAAGTCGACGACCCGCCCGGCCTGACGCTCCGACGCCGTGACGGCGCGCACCATGGCCTCGCGCCAATCGTCGGTGCGGGTCTCCGCCCACGAGTTGTAGAGACCGGCCGCCCAGTTCTCCGTGTCGAAGTACCAGCTCATGCCCCACATCGGGACGGTCGCCGCGATGATTGCGGCAAACGGCAGCCCGATCCGGACGCCGCGACCCACCGCAGCGGGCAGCGACAGGCGGGCCAGCTGCCACTGCATTTCAGAGCGCAGGCGCGACATCAGCACGGTGCGCACGCTGCCGCACACGACGCGATCGCGCCGCGACGTTGGCGTCCGCGTCACCAGCCAGCGCCACGCCCGCCGTTCGAACGGGTGGCTCAGTCGCTGCAGCGTCAGGTGGAACGGCAGCGCCGCGCCCATCGTGAACAGCAAGGCGACGACCACGTCGCCGAGCACCGCCGCGACCGGGCCGAGCAGGCTGCTGAGCGACAGTCCGCCGCCCATGCGGCCGGAGTGAATGGCCAGCAGCGTGGCCAGGAACGCCGTCACCCAGCCACGGTCCACGGGGGCGCGGGCCGCGGCCTCGAGCTCGAGCGTGTCGCCAAGAGCCTTCAGCTCGGGGACGTCGTGCAGCTGCAGGTCCTCGATCAGCGAATCGCCGGCGACGTCGCTCGTCAGCACGCGAGCGCGGGCGATCCGGCCCGCCGCGAAGAACAGCCGGAACGCGCCGGCCGCCGCGACGGTCCAGACCACGGCGGCGTTGGCGCGCAGGAACAGCAGCAGCACGACGCCGACTACCAGGTCGAGGGCGCCGGCGGACAGGCGCCGGGGCTGGCTGGGGCCCCGCCGCTTCAGCCCGCGAGTCAGGTGGCGCACGCCTTCGACGATGAAGGAGACGGCGAGGAAGATGACCAGGGCGTTGCCGCTGAGGAGCGGCGCGCCGAGGAGCAGCCCCGCCATCAGCAACGTCACGGCGCCTTCTCGCCACGCCGACAGCCGTTCGGCGGCGGTGGGGCGCCGCTGGCCGTGCACCCACTCGAGGATCGCGCCGGCGATCAGGCACAGTCCGACCGAGGTTTCCGGGCTCGCGGCGGGGCGCAACGGCGCCAGGATGGAGAGGCCGGCGAGCACCGTCAACGTGGCCGCGATCCCACGTCGTTGGGACACTTCCCGCCAGTCGAACATGGGGCGATCCTACAGCAGAGGCACGTTAGCGTCCGGCAGCGAATAGTGCTAACGTAATGACAGGAAATCCGAGACACCGGAAAGGGGGGCCCTCATTTCTGGGCTCCCTTTTTCTTTTGAGTACTGGTGTCCAGAGTGGGAGTAGCGATGGGACGCAAGCTGTTTGTGGGGAACCTGCCGTTTCAGACGACTGAAGACGAATTGCACGATCTCTTCAGCCAGGTCGATACGGTGGAAACGGTCACGGTGATGCGTGACCAGATGACTGGCCGCGCCCGCGGCTTTGCGTTCGTCGAGATGACATCCGATGAGGGTGCGCAGAAGGCGATCGACCAGCTCAACAACACCCAGCTTGGCGGCCGCACGCTCGCCATCAACGAAGCGCGTCCCAAGGCGCCCCGCACCGGTGGTTTCGGTGAGGGTGGCGGCGGCGGCGATCGCCGTGGCGGTGGCGGTGGATACGGCGGTGGTGGCGGCGGTAATCGCCGGCGCGAGCCCCGCTGGTAACACCGACAGTCGTCAGGCAACACGAGGAGGAACATGGCCGTACGAGGACCAATGGGCCGCGGAAAGCGCGAGCGCGAACGCGCCCGTGCCGAACGGCATCAGCAGAAGACGGCGCGTCGCGAGGAAGCCAAGGTGCGCCGGGCGTCTGGCTCGCGTACGTCTGGCGAGGACCCCGATATCGCCGGAATTGTCCCTGGGCCCCAGGCCAATCCGTGGGGTGACGAGGTCCTGCCCGACGAAAACGATCAGGAAGAAGACGGCGGACAGGCGTAGTTTCATAGACGGGGTTGCCACCGAACAAGTAGAGTGTTCGGATGCGTGTGCACTTGGTCAATCCGAGCCATCTCGCGTTCGGAGTGGCCGTCATCACCCCTCGCTGGCTTTACGTGCTGGCGTCCGCCACACCGGCGTCCTATGGCGATCCCGGTCATTACTGACGAAACGCTCGAACCCCTCGACATCGACGCCATCGCGGCCGGCGATGTCATGGGGATCGGCATCCACAGCGGCAATGCCCTGCGCGGTTACGAAGTCGGCCGCGCTGGTGAAGCGCCCGCGGCGCCCACGTCGTCTTCGGCGGCATCCACGCGACGCTCTTTCCCGAAGAATCCGACGAGCTCGGCGGCGCGCACGACCGTCGTCAAGGGCGACGGCGACATGGTGTGGCGGCCGCGTCATCGACGACTGTGCCCACGGGCACGCCGCAGCGCATCTACGAAGGCGGCCGGATCGACGGCGAGCGATGCTGTCGAAGGCCCGCTGGGATCTGCTGCCGCGACGATCGCTACATGTCGGCCTCGGTGCAGACCGTGCGCGGCTGCCCGAAGCACTGCTCGTTCTGCTCGGTGTGGCGGACCGACGGCCAGAAGCCGCGCGTGCGCGCCACCGATGCGGTGATCGAGGAAATCGTCGAGCTGCGGCGCATGGGTTTCCGCTTCATCGCGCTGGCCGACGACAACTTCTATCCGGTCACGCTGAACGACCTGAAGCATGGCGGATCGCCGCGCCGACAAGTCCGGCTACGACCGGCTGAAGGCGATTCGCGACGAACGCTTCGAGCTGATGGTCGCGCATGGAGAAGCTGCCGCGCGACATGGTGTTCTTCACCCAGATCACCATGGAAGCGGCCGAGGATCCCGAGTTCCTCGACGCGATGCGGCGCGCCAGTCAGCGGCGCGCTGGTCGGCATCGAGTCGGTGACGCCCGAGGGGCTGAAGGACGTCTACAAGGACTTCAACCTGCACGGCGACGCGCTGGCCGAACGGCTGCAGGTGTTCCGACAGCACGGCGTGCACGTGCTCGGCTCGTTCATCTTCGGGTTGCCGAGCGACACGCCGGCCACCTTCGACGCCACCGCGGCGCTGGCGCAGAAGGCCAACATCACCCTCGCGCAGTTCGTGATGCTGACGCCGTTCCCGGGCACCGCTGGACTTCGAGACGCTGGGAGCGCGAGATGGCCGCCGACGACACGCGCATCGACGGCATTCCGCTGACGCGGCACTGGCTGATCCCGCAGGCCGTGCGCCCGAAGGTCTACTCGCCGCACCCGTTGATGGCGGCGAACGAAATCCGCGACCGCACGCAGGGCGTGTGGGACGAGTTCTACAGCCTGCCGAAGATCTGGCAGCGATCGCCAAGTGCGTCAAGTCACTGAAGTCGCGGCTGGCGTTCGTGCTGGTGTCGAAGCTCTATCGGCAGATGTACGCCAACACCGGCATCGCCACCGACAGCGCCCGCGTCTCGCGCGCGGAACGCTGGGCGCGCATGCTGGCGCCGCCAACCCGCCGGCTGTTCTCCGCTCCGCCGATGCCGGAGCTGCAGGTGCCGAACTAGCAGGCTTCAGGCTTCAGGCTCTAGGCTTTAGAACTCAACAAGGTGCCCGTTGCTTGGCAACGTGGCACCTTGTCCGTTCCTAGCGAACGTTCGACTCCGAGGATTGAAGGCGTCCCAATTCCCGCGTTAGCGACTCAGCGGAAGATGCGTCCCACTCCGAAGTAGGTGCGCCACCGGCCATCGAAGCCGTACGAGCCCGCCACGATCACCGGCCCGAGCAGCGTATCCATGATCACGCCGGTGCTGGCGTTGGTGCGCCACCTGGCGTCCGTCCAGTCGTTGAACGCGTCGCCATTCTCCAGCCAGAGCCCGGCAAACACCGGCCCGCCCATGAAGTCGGGCAGGCGGCCCAGCTGTCGAAGATAGCCGCCGGTCGCGGCGTAGTAGTGATCGCCGCGAAGCTCGCCGGCGCCATAGGCGCCCAGCCGGAACGCCGAGCCCATCGTGAACTGGTTGGTCGCGAGCGGGCTGTCATCGAACGACGTGCCGAGGCCACCCACGGCAAAGACCCGGTGCTTCTCGCTGAGGCTCCAGAACCGGGTGCCGCGGCCGGACAGCTGCGTCAGCCCGACGCTTGAACGCGTGGTCGGAAAATCGGCCGACACATCGGGGCTGTCGAACACGTAGCTCAGACGCACGTTCGAATACGTGCCGAGCGACGGCACCGCGGGGCTGTCCTGGCTGTCGAAACGCCACACCAGTTCGCTCACCGTCTCCTTGCCTTTGAGATCCGGCAGCCCCGGGTCGCCCACGTCGACCTCGGCATCGACGCGGCCGATGTAGGCCCCGAGGCGGATGTCGCTCTGGCGTCCGAGATTGGAGCCGAGGTTCAGGCCGATCCGGCTGTAGGTTTGCCCGTACCTGGCGATCACGGCATCGTCTTGGACGAAGTCCGTGGCCGTCTTGCCGATACCGGCATAAGGAGCGACGAACAGCGGGCTCGATCGCACCGGCTGATAGAGCTCGATCCACGCCAGCGGGTCGGACCCGAGCGTTCCGTCCACGCGCAGCTCCGATCCGGAGCCGAGCACGCCGAACGCCAGGTAGCGGCCGGTCATGGTGATGCGGAAGTCACTCGACGTGGTGTTCTCGAGATTCACCCCGAGCATGAGAAACGGCGGCGCGTACGGCTTCGTCCGCCCCCGGATCAGCAGCCCGCGATCACCCGCGGCATTCGTGACGATGTGCCAGGTGATGGTCTCGTAGCGGTCGAGGCCGGAGAGCTCGGCGAGATCGAGCTGGATGGTTTCGATGTTGAAGGGGACGCCCACATGCTTCGCGAGCAGCGTGTCGAGGCGCCGGGTGTCGTCGCGGCTGAAGCCCTCCACCGTGACGAACGCCGGCACCGGCAGGGCGGTGAGGCGGCGGCTTTGCCGTGACTTCTTCCACTGTTCGTAGTCCGCCTCGCTCACCGCCATCGGCAGCAACTGGTCGCGCATCGCCTCGGCGGCCTTGTAGCCCGTGGCGATCAGCTCCGGGCTGCGCCGCCAGTCGAGCAACCCGAACTCCTTGATCGGCACGTTGATGATCACGTCGGCGCTGGCGATCGACTCCTTGGTCGAGGCGCGCATCATCGCGTCGATGGTTGCCCCGGCGAGGCCAAGCAGCGTGTAGCTGACGCCCTCGGCGTCTCCCAGCTCGCCGACGCTGACGGCGACCACGCGGTCCGCGCCCATCCTCTTCACCACGTCGGCGGGCACGTTGTTCATGGCGCCGCCATCGACCAGGATGCGTCCGTCCACCTCCACCGGCGGGAAGATCAGCGGCAGCGACATCGTGGCGCGCATGGCCTGCGCCAACGAGCCCTGGGTCAACACCACCTCGGTGGCGGTGACGAGATCGACGGCCACGGCGCGGAACGGCGTCGGCAGGTCGTCGAAGGTCTTGAGGTCGTAGTACGGCCCCGCGATTTTCCCGAGCAGCAGCTCCACCTGCTCGCCGTTGTTCAGCGAGGTCGGCGGGACGATGCCGCCCTTGATCCCGAACTCGAGGCGGGACGGATAAGCGCGCGCGTCGTTCTTGCGGCGGATGTTCTTGAAGGCGAAGGTCGAGGAACCAAAAATCGCATCCCAGTCGAGACCGTTCAGCATCGCTTCGAGTTCGTCCGCGTCCATGCCGCTGGCGAACGAGCCGCCGATCAGGCCGCCCATGCTGGTGCCGGCCGCGACGTCGATGGGAATGCGGTGCTCCTCGAACCAGCGGATGACGCCGACGTGGGCGATGCCGCGGGCGCTGCCGCCACCAAAGGCCACGCCGACGGCGGGACGGGACGCCGCGGCGTTACGTGGCGCGGGCTGCTGTGCCGCGGCCTCGGCACCGGGAATCGGCTTGACGACCCCTGCGCGTTGCATCGGGGCTGCGCAACCGACGGAGAGCAGTGTGAGCAGGATAAGGGGGGAGCCGAGGCTGACGCCTCGTGGACTGCGCATGGCGACGATGGTAGTCCACGAGGTCGAACACCACAACGACGGGTTCGCGTCGGCCTGGTTCTTACGGCGCGCTGGTCGGGGGTACGCGGCGCTTGGTGACCTGTTCGAACGCGTACGCCAGCTCGATCAGACGGCTCTCACTGCACGCCGTGCCCGTGAAGCTGACGCCGTAGGGCGCCGGCTTGGCGTTGAAGCCCTCCGGGAACGGCCGGTTCGGGGGCGCGTTCGGCACCGTCGCAAACGGCACGATCACGGTCGGGTAGCCCGGCTTGGCGGCAATCCCCGCGCCGCTGGCGCCCGGGAACAGCAGCGCGTCCAGCTTGTGCGCCTGCAGCGCTTCGTCGATGCCGTGCGTGGCGCCGAGGAAGATGTCCTTCTTGCGGTCGGCCTCCCACTTGGCGCGATCGCGCGCGAGGTCCACTTCGTCCGACACGTCGAGGTTCGCCTGCTGGTACTTGATCGCTCCCATGTTGGCGTGCGCCCGGTTCCACTCCCGGAGCTCGGTGAGCGTCTTCACCGGCGCTTTGTCGCCCAGCGACGCCAGCCACGCGTTGAAGTCGCGCTTCATCCCGTACTTGAGCGACGACGAGCAGTTGGCGTCCTTGCCGTGCACGTCGTTCGGGCCGGAGCAGGTGCCCCAGACCAGGAAATTCTTCGCCGGATCGGGATCGATGATGCTGGGGATGTCGGCGTCCACGATCTCCGCCCCCGCCTGCTTGAGGATCGCGATGGCCTCGTCCATGGCCTTCCGCTGATCGGGGTTCAGTCCGCCCCGCGGTTCCTTCTCGCCGGGCACCGTGAGCTCATCGTAGAAGTTGGCTCGCGGAATCCCGATGCGCGCGCCCTTCAGGGCATCGGCCTTCAGGTGCACCGTGTAGTCGCGATTGGGCGGCACGGGGCAGGTGGAGGTGGCGGCGTCGTTCGGATCCGGCGCCGCGCTCTCGAGCGCGCCCAGCATGATCGCGGCGTCGGTGACGTTCTTCGCCATCGGGCCGGCCGTGTCCTGGTCGGCGGTAATCGGGATGACGCCGTAACGGCTGATGCGGCCGACGGTGGGCTTGATGCCGACCAGCATGTTCTGGTTCGAGGGGCTGAGGATGGAGCCCGAGGTCTCCGAGCCGACGTTCCCCGCCCAGAAATTCGACGCCGTGCCGGTTCCGGAACTCGAGCCGCCGGTCCCCAGCGCGGGACGGCCATCGTCGAAGCGCGCGGGACCGCCGCCGCCGGGGCCACCGGCACCGGGACCGCGAGGACCACGTGCGGCCGCTGTGCCGGCCGGCGCCGGGCCGCGCGGGTCGCGACGCGGATCGTACGGGTTGAACCCGTAGCCGTTCAGGCCGTTGTAGTTGCCCGGCATGCCGGCGGCCACCCAGTTGGCCAGCTCGGAGAGCTGGGTCTTGGCGATGATGATGGCGCCGGCGTCGAGAAGGTTCTTCGTCAGGGTCGCGTCGTAGGGCGGCACCAGGCCGACGAAGGCCAGCGCCCCGCCGGTGGTCGGCATGAACGAGGTGTTGATGTTGTCCTTCAGCGCGATCGGGATGCCGTGCAGCGGGCCGCGCACCTTGCCGGACGCGCGCTCGCGGTCGAGGGCGTCGGCCTGCTCCAGCGCCTTGTGGTTGACGGCGATGACGGCGTTGATGGCGTCTTCATACATGGCGATGCGCGTCAGGTACTGCGTGACGATCTCGCGCGACGTGGTGCGCCCTTCCTTCATGGCCGCCTGCATCTCGGGAATCGTGGCTTCCACGACCGAGAAGGGGGCACGGGGCGCTTCGGCGGCCGGCGGCGCCGCGGGCGAGCAGGCGGCCGTCAGACAGACCAGGGACACGAGTAGCAGGGTTCGGCTCGAGGGCATTGGGGCTCCGTTCAGGAAGGCGCAAATGATATCAAACGGTGGCGCGCCGCCATCGGCCCTATCCGCGCGCGACGAGAATCGGGTCGGTCAGTGACGACAGCGACTCGCGCTGCCGCCCCTGCTCGTCGAAGTTCGAGGGTGCCAGCCAGTGCTGATAGGCCGCGTCCAGCGCCGGCCATTCCTGGTCGATGCAGGCGTACCACGCGGTATCGCGGTTCCGTCCCTTGGTGACGATGGCCTGACGGAAGATGCCCTCGTAGGAGAAGCCCAGGCGCTGGGCCGCGCGCCGTGACGGCGCGTTCAGCGTGTCGCACTTCCACTCGTAGCGTCGATAGCCGAGCTCGAACACCCGGCGCATCATCAGGTACATCGCCTCGGTCGCCGCCGGAGTGTGCTGCAACAGGGGCGAGAAGTGGATGTGGCCCACCTCGATGACGCCCATGGCCGGCGTGATTCTCAGGTAGGCTGCGACGCCGGCGGGGACGCCACCCTGCCCGGCGTCCGCCGACTCGTCGTGCACGTTCACGACGTAGAACTGCGGGTCGTGGCTGGCGATCGACTGCGCGATCCACTGCTCGAACGGCTCGAAATCGCCGTAGGGCCCATACGGGAGGTAGGTCCAGTTGCGGCCATCGGCGTCGCGCTGGTAGGCATCCCACAGGGCCGGCGCGTCGGCGAGGGTGAGCGGCTGCACCGAGCAAAAGCGGCCGTGAACCGCGATCTTCGGCGGCTCGGGCGGCGCCGTCCACCCTGGCAGGCGGGCGCCGATGGGTTGGCCGAACTCGTTGAGCTGAGCAGTGTCTGACATCCGCACACTGTAGCAGGGCGCGCCTTCGGCGCGTAGGAGACGGGGCGCACCTGGCGGGCGTCGGGGGGCTTCCTACCGCGCGTAGCGCGGCGTAACCGAGCCGAAGGCTTGGCCTCTTCCCCTGCCGAGCCGAAGGCTCGGCCCTGCAGGCTCGGCCTCGCGACAACCTTCCCCCCGGCCTCGCCGTCGAATCTGGCGATGATGGTCCGCTTCGCGCTGCGACGTCTGGTCGAACGGCCCGGCTTTGCCCTGGTCGCCATCGGCACCCTGGCCCTCGGCATCGGCGTCAACGCCGCCATCTTCAGCCTGGTCCAGGCCGTCCTGCTGCGCCCCCTGCCGTATGCCGCGCCCGAAGCGCTGGTCCGCGTCCTCGGGTTCGACGCCGATGACAACGAAGTCGGGAACCTCGCACCGGCCGATTACCTGGATTTCGAGCGTGAAACCCGCGCGTTCGCTTCGATGGGCGCGCATGGCTACGTCGGTTCGTTCACCGTCGCCGGTTCGGCAGGCGACGCCGAACGCGTCGGCGGCGTGAGCGTCACGCACGGTTTCTTCCCGACGCTCGGAGTTGCTCCGGCGTTGGGCCGCACCATCAGCGCGGAGGACGACCAGCCGGACGCTCCGCCGGTGGTGCTGTTGAGCGACGGCTTCTGGCAGCGGCGGTTCGGCGGCAGTCCGGCGGTGCTGGGCACCCAGATCCTGCTGAACGCGCAGCCGGCGACCGTCATCGGCGTGCTGCCCGCTTCGTATCGGCACGTCGAGATCAACCCCGATCGGTCCGCGGACGTGTTCGTCCCTTTCAGGTTCAACCCTGCTTCACCGAACCGCGGCGGGCACTTCATTCGCGCCGTCGGCCGGCTGGCGCCTGGCGCGGTCGATCACCAGCGCACGCGCCGAGCTCGAGACCATCGCCGCCCGCCTCGAGCAGCAGTTCCAGGACAGCAACCACGGCCAGGGTGTGCGGCTGCTGCCGCTGCACGAAGCCACCGTCAGCGACGCCCGACAGAGCCTGATACTTCTGTCGGTGGCGGTCGGTCTCGTGCTGCTGATCGCGTGCGCCAACCTGGCGAATCTGCTCCTCGCCGCTGGGGCATCGCGGCAACGGGAGTTTGCCGTCCGCACCGCGCTTGGTGCGTCGCGCGGACGTCTCGTCGCGCAACTCCTCACCGAGAGCTTCGTGATCAGCGTGCTCGGCGCCGTCGCCGGCGTGGGCATTGGCTGGTGGGCGACCTCGGCGTTCGGCGTGTTCGGTGCCGAGGCCATACCCAGGGCCGCCGACGCCGGCATGGACGCCGGCGTGCTCGCCTTTGTCACCGCGGTGGCCGCCGCCTCGGCGCTGGTCTTCGGCCTGATCCCGGCGCTGCAGCTGTCGCAGGATGCCCTGCACGACACGCTGAAAGAAGGGGGCCGGCAGCCCTCCGGCCTGGTCCGTCGCGGCGCTCGTCAGGTGTTCATCGCCGTCCAGGTATCGCTCGCGGTGATCCTGCTCGTTGGCGCCACGCTGCTCGTGCGCAGCGTCTGGGCGTTGCAACAGGTGCCCACCGGCTTCTCGCCGGCCTCGGTCGTGGCGATGGACGTGTCGCTGCCGGTGGCCACCTACGCCGAGGGCGAGCAGATCCCGTTCTACGAACGGCTGCAGTCGCGCATCGACACCCTGCCGGGCGTGGTCGCCACCGGTGCCGTCAACATCCTGCCGCTCAGCGGCAATTACGACAGCCGTGGCGTGCAGATCGAGGATCATCCCCGGCCCGATGGCCAGGGCGAATCGCCGCAGGCTCGCTCCGTCACGCCCGGGTATTTCAAGGCGATGGGCATCCCGCTGGTGCGCGGCCGGCTGTTCGAACCGCGTGACGTGGAAGGGGCGCCGCGCGTGGTCCTGATCAGCGAGGCCATGGCGCGACGCTACTGGCCCGGCGAAGACCCGGTCGGCCGCCGCATCACGTTCAACAGCGGCATCCCGCCGGCGGAGCAGCAGACGTGGGGTGGGCCCGGATCGCGAGAGGTCGTCGGCATCGTTGGCGACGTCCGGCATCTCGGGCTGGACGAAGAAGGCGTGCCGATGTTCTACACGCCGCACGCGCAGCAGCCCTCGTATCACACGATGACCCTGGTCGTCCGGGCCGCCGGTCCCGTCGAAGGGCTGCCGGCCGCGGCCCGCGCGGAACTGCGGCAGATGGATGCCTCGGTGCCGCTCTACCAGGTCCGATCGCTCGATCAGGTGCTGTCGCGCGCGGTGGCCGAGCCGCGTCTGCGCGCCGGGCTGATCGGCCTCTTCGCGATCCTCGCGTGCCTGCTCGCCAGCCTCGGTGTCTACGGCGTCGTCAGCTACCTGGTGGCGCAGCGCACGCACGAGATCGGCGTGCGCCTGTCGCTCGGCGCCTCACCGCGTGACGTCGTCAGGTTGGTGATGGGTGAAGGCATCCGGCCGGTGATGGCCGGTCTGGCGCTCGGCGTGGCCGGCGCGTGGGGTCTGGGCCGCGCCCTCGAATCCCTGCTCTTCGGGGTGTCCGTCAGCGATCCCCTCAGCTACGTCGTCGCGTTGTCGCTGCTCTCTGCGGCCGCCCTCGCGGCGACGCTGGGCCCGGCGCGTCGCGCGCTTCGCATCGACCCGATCACGGCCCTCAATCCGCAGCCGTGAAGACGTCGCTCCAGGCTTGAGGCTCGAGGTCTTGGGTCTTGCGTCTTAAGTCTTGGGTCTTGGGTCTGGTCTTCGGGTACCGGACACCGGGTACCGGAGACCGGTCCTACCGCATCGGACCCGCGAGCCGCTTCATCGCTTTCCTGAAGTCGTGCGGTGGGCGCGCCTCCACCTCGATATGGTGGCCGAGGAGCGGATGCGGAAAACCCAGTCGCCACGCGTGCAGCAAGGGCCGGTCGGTGGATCGCGCGCTGTCGTGTTTGGGGCCGTAGACCCGGTCGCCCATCACCGGATTTCCGATCGACGCCATGTGAATCCGGATCTGATGCTGGCGGCCGGTCTCGAGTACCAGTTCCACGAGTGCCGCGCGGGAGCCGTAGTGATCCAGCACACGGTAGTGGGTGCAGGCCTCCAGTAATTCAGTGCCCCACGTGGCGTCGCGACGGCCGTCGCGATACTCCGAGGCCACCGGCCGATCGATCGTGCCTTCGTCGTACTCGGGGATGCCGTCGACGATGGCCAGATACGTGCGATCGAATTCGTGGGACTTGAACATCAGCCGGCCGGCGCGGTGCGCGGCCGGGCTGAGCGCCACGGCCAGCGCCCCTGACGTGCCGCGATCCAGCCGGTGCAGCATGCCGGCATATGCCTGCCGGCCCCGCTTGTGCTTCGCGTACTCCTTCACGCGCCCGAGCAGCGTGTCTTCATGGTCGGCGCGTCCCGGCGCCGATGGAATGGTGAGCAGCCCCGCGGGCTTGTTGACGACGAGGAGATCGCGCTCGGCGTGCAGGATGTCGAGCCGTGTTTTCTGGCGTTCGGAACGAGTGGACGTCACTGGCGAAGGTGCTGCTGGAGTTGTTTGAGCATGTCGATGATCTTGCGGGCGTTCTCGGGCCCCATGCGGAGCAATTGCTTCTGCGCCGGGTCGAGCGATTCCAGGGCCGGGTCGGCGAATACCCAGGTCGCGCCCTTGCCCTCGTTGAGCCGGATGGTCGCCGCGGGAATCGGTGTGTTGATCAGCACCTCGAGCGCCTGCTGCACCGCCACGTCAACCTCGGAGTTGGTGCGGCCGAGGCTGGTGTAGGCCTCGCCCAGCCGTGGTCGAATCGTACGGTAGACATTCGCCGCCGCCGCCGGGTCGATACTCGCCACGGTCTCGGCAATGCCGTCGTAGCGATGGAAGCTGGCGGGATCGATCGTGCGGGTGAAGCCGCGGCCCTCGACCTTGAATGCAGACGCTGGCGCCAATACCTTGAGATCTGCTGAAGGCGAGCTTCCGCGCGACACGCGGTCAATCCCGACCGCCATCTGCTGAATCAAGCCGTCGGTGGCGAGCCATCGCGCCAGCTCCGGCCGCGACGAGAGCGTGCCGAGGAGCCCGCGCAGGAATGGGTCCATCGCCTCGAGCGGCGGGAGGGGAGTGGCTGGCGCGGCCGTGCCTGGGGCTGTCGGTGCGCTAGCCGTCGCCGGCGCTGCCGGCGGGGTGTCGTCGTGGCTGCGCAGGGTCCACCAGCGCGCGAAGGCGCCGCCGGCAATCGCCAGCGTGACCACGCCGAGAATCAACCACTTTCGTAACGAGTCCGGCGCGCGCGGTGGAGGTGGCGGCGTCACGCCATCACGGTCCAGCTCGAGGTCCAGATCGGCGCCCATGCAGCCAGCCTACACCGGTCCTTATCGCGGCATTGCCATTTCTCGTTCGCAATGCGCATTGACACCTCCGTGACAACGCGTTACATTTCGCCGCATATCGCGTAGGCGCGGGTGAATCCCCACTTCATTCCTGCCCTTGCCTGCGTGTCGAGAAGTTATCGCAATTATCCCGTGCGGTTGTTTGACCAGCAGGAGGCGCGATGACGAGAGGCAAGGGCAGAGAGAGAACACGTGTGTTCTCCATGATCAGCCTGGCAGGGCTGCTCATGGTGTTGGCACCAGCGATGGCTTACGCACAGAGCGCCATCGTCGGTTCGGTAAAAGACACGTCGGGTGCGGTTCTTCCGGGCGTGACCGTCGAAGCCGCGAGCGACGTTCTCATCGAGAAAGTAAAGTCGGCAGTTACGGATGGAGACGGGTCTTACCGCATCTCCGATCTCCGACCTGGCATCTACGTGGTGTCGTTCGTCATGCCCGGGTTCAATACCTACCGGCGTGAAGTGCGCATCGCGGCAGAGTTCACGGCCACGATCAACGCCGACCTCGCGGTCGGGTCGCTCGAAGAAACGGTCACGGTGACCGGCTCCTCGCCGGTGGTGGACGTCACGACCGCGGCGCACACCTCGACGCTGGATCGCGAGGCCATCGACGTCATCCCGTCGGGCCGCAGCATTCAGGGCATGGCGCAGCTCGTGGTCGGCATCAATCTCAGCCTCCCCGACACCGGCGGCGCGCGCGCGATGCAGCAGACCTACATGTCCACCCACGGCATGACCGCGGCCAACATCACGGTGCTCGTCGACGGCCTGATGGTCAACGGTCTGCAGTCCGACGGCGCCATCCAGAGCTACTTCAACGACGCGATGAACCAGGAAGTCAGCTACCAGACGGCGGGCATCGGCGCCGATACCGTCGCCGGCGGCGTGCGCCTGAACATGATTCCGCGCGAAGGCGGCAACCGCTTCAGCGGCGACTTCAAGATGGCGTCGCGGCCGGGCGACTGGCAGTCGGACAACCTCACGCAGCGGCACATCGACCGTGGCCTGCGCGGCCGCCAACGCCACCGACCGCATCATCGACTACACCTTCGCCCTCGGCGGCCCGATCATGAAGGACAAGCTGTGGTTCTTCACCGCGGCGCGTTACTTCTCGGTGAACAACTTCATTGCCAACACCTTCTTCGACGATGGCAGCCCGGGGGTGGACGACCAGTACATCAGGAGCGGCATGGCGCGCTTGACCTGGCAGGTGTCACCGCGGAACAAGATCTCGGCCTACTTCGACGAAATCGACAAGTACCGCGGCCACGACATGCAGAGCCTGGTCGATCCCGAGACCGCGTCGTGGCAGTGGTTCTCGCCGGCGTATCACACGACCACGGTGAAATGGTCGTCGCCGCTGACCAGCAAGCTGTTCCTCGAGGCCGGCTGGTCGAGCAATCTCGAGTACTACACCAACAGCTACCAGGACGGTGTCGAGGAGCCGCGCGGCACGGCCGCCTGGTTCGCGAAGGCGTCCCGTAACGACCTCGACCTCGGCAACACCAACATCGCGCCCACCTCGAGGCTGACGGAGAGCCCCGCCCGATACGCCGTCTCCGGATCGGCGACCTATCTGCTCGGTCAGCACAGCATCAAGTTCGGTATGCAGAGCACATGGGGCTCGTACACGCACACGCGCGATGCGAACGCCGACCTCGTCCAGCAGTATCGCAGCACCACGACCGGCGTACCGTTCACCGTGCCCGACAGCGTGCTGATTCGCAACACGCCGCTGACCTATGGCGAGCGCCTGAACTACGACATGGGCTTCTATGTCCAGGATTCGTGGACGATCAATCGCCTCACCGTGAACGCCGGCCTGCGCTACGAGAAGCTGAAGGCCCAGGTGCTGGCGGCAGAATCGCCGGCCGGCCGGTTCGTGCCCGAGCGTAACTTCGAGCGCGATCGAGAACCTGCCGAACTGGAACGACTTCGCGCCACGCCTGGCGCTGGTCTACGACCTGTTCGGCAACGGCAAGACGGCGCTCAAGTACTCGCTCAACCGCTACAACCTGGCGAGGACGACGGGTATCGCCTCGCAACTACAACCCGCTGCTCAGTCAGACGGCGACGCTGCAGTGGCGAGACGTCAACGGCGACGACATCGCCCAGGGCGAACGCGGCTGCAACTACGGAACCGCGGGCACGCCGGTTGCGAGATCAACTTCGCGGCGTTGCCGTCGAACTTCGGCATCGCGGCGCTGGCCACCTACGGCGACTATCCGCGCACCTGGAACCTCGAAAACGGCCTTGAAATCCAGCACGAGTTGCTGCCCAACCTGTCGGTGGCGGGGCAGCTGGTACATCGGCAGCTTCCAGGACCTGACGGTCAGCCTCAACCAGAACTGGTCGTCAGCCGACTACACCCCGTACACGCTCTACGACCCGCTGACCGGCGACCCGTTCACGGCATACGCGCGCAGCGCGGCCGCCCAGTCGCGACCCGTCGCCATACCTCGACACCTTCGATCCCGAGCGCGAACGCAAATACGAGGCGTTCAACATGGAGTTCAGGTACGGCCGTACGCGGGCGCCCAGGTGTTCGGCGGCTTCTCGATCGAACGCCAGCGCGAGAAGTTCTGCACCGCACCGGACGACCCGAACTACGTCTCGATATCGGCGAGCATTGCCGCGCCGATCTACAACACCGAGCGGCTGTGCGACGAGACGGCGATCGACATCCCGTATCGGCAGACGGGCAAGCTGTCGGCTTCGCTGCCGGTCGGCTGGGGCCTTACCGTCAGCGCCGCGTTCCAGTCGAACGTGCCGTCGCCGCAGAACCCCTCGATCAGCAGCCGGCGCATGACCGCGACGCGCGGCACCACGCGCTATCCCGCGAACTGCCCGTCGCCCTGCCCGGCCGGGGAGATCATCCTGCCGGCCACGGTGTTCAACCAACCGAGCATGACGTTCAATCTCGTGGCCGAGAACGCTTCACTCGGCGAACGCATCACACAGCTCGACTTCAAGGTCTCTCGGACCTTCAAGTTCAACCGTCTCAGCGTCATCCCGACGTTCGAGGTGTTCAACGTGAACAACTCCGACGCGATCATCAGCTACGTCTCGACCAACGCACTGGCCGCCACCTACCTGGCGCCCAACAGCATCATGCAGGGCCGTCTCTACGGCCTCGGTGCGGTGGTGCGCTGGTAAAACGATGGCCGGGCGCGGCCTGAGCGGTCGCGCCCGCGTTTTGATCTCCTCGTTTCCCGGGGGCAGTGGCGCCTGACTGCCTCCGGGATTTTTTTTGTACGAACAACGAAGATTGGTTGACGTGGTGATCTGGTGATCTGGTGATCTGCAGATCTGATCTGACGATCGGAGGATCTTCAGATTTGAACGGATACCGGATACCGGACACCGGGGACCGGACACCGGACACCGGCCCCCGTTCTACTTCCCGCTCGTGCCGAGCGCCTGGCGCGCGGTGGCGAGGTTGCGCTGAGCGTCGGGGAAGTCCGGCTTGATCGCGAGGGCGCGCTCGAAGAGGGTGACGGCTTCGCGGATGTTGCCTTGCGACGCCAGCGCGATCCCGAGGTTGTTCAGGGTCTCGGCCGACTTCGGGTCCGCCGCCAGCGAGGCGCGGAGCATGGTCGCGGCCTCTTCGAATCGGCCTGTTTCGAGCAGCAGGCTGCCGAGGTCGTAGTTGGCTTGGGCGTCGGTCGGGTTCAAGGCCACCGCGCGCTCGAACGCCGCCAGCGCCTCTTCGCCCCGCCCCATCGACGACAGCACGTTGCCCAGGTTCCGGTACGCCAGCACCGAGCTCGGCTCGGCGCTGATCGCGGCGCGGAATTCCGCGGCGGCTTCGGCGTACTGCCCCTTGGAGGCCAGCGCCATCCCGAGGTTGTTGTGCGCGCCGGCAGAGTCCTGCCCCCCGCTCGCCTCCCGTCCGCCGGCCAGCGCCGCACGCAGGTGACCAGCGGCTTCGTCGGCCCGGTTCTGCTCCATGAGCGCGTTGGCGAGGTTGAAGTGGAGATCGGCGTACGCCTCGCGCAGTTTCAGCCCTTCCTGATACGCCTGAATCGCGTCATCCACCCGGCCCTGTGCGCGGAGCGTGACGCCGAGGTTGTTGTAGGCGGGCGCGTAATCGGGCTGCAGCGCCGCGGCCTTCCGGTAGTGCTCGACCGCTTTGTCGTAGCGAGACGCGTCGTGCAGGGCGGTGCCCAGGTTCGTCTCGGTGATCGCGCGCATCCGCGTGGACGACAGCATCGGCCAGTTCACTGCCACGGCGACCATCGCGACGACGAAGCCGAGCGTGGCGCGACGCGCGGGAGATGCCGCGGCGATCAGCCGCGGTGCGAGGAAGACACCATTGGCCGCCAGCAGCAGAAGGAACGGAACCAGCGGAAAACGGTAGCGCGCGAACACATAGAAGAGCACGACGCTCGCCGCATAGGCGGCGAAGAGGGCGAAGAATGGCCACAGCCGGCGGCGATCGGGCCAGGCGCCGATCAGGCCGACGAGCGCCAGTGGCACGACGACGCCGAAATGGCCGATCACGCCGAGGACGCCCAGGACCGGTGAGATGTCCCCGTAGCTCTCCTGGCTCTCTGTGTCCAGCATCTCGCCGCGGTTCCAGAGCAGCGCAAACTTGCGGCCGACGAGCGCCAGCCAGTCTGCCGGCTGGCTGGTGATGTAGGCCAGGGCCTGCTCGGTCCAGTAGGACGACACCTCGCCTGGCGTGAGCGATCGCTGCCGCGCGCGTTCCGCCAGTTCCGTCGCGTCCTGGCGTTCGAACTCCGGGGCGCCTCGCCCGGGGCGAAGCGACATGTAGGTGCCATCGGCCACCGGGTTGTTCCCGATGTAGAAGTTCGGTCCGAACTGCGAGGTGGTGAGATAGAAGCCCCCGGTGACCGCGTAGTTGCGAGCGGCGACCGGCAGCAGGACGACCGTCAGACCGAGGACGAATGCCAGAAAGGCGCGCCCCCCCGATCCGGAATCCGGGATTGTGGATCCGGCCGGTTGTTCCGAAACCCTTGTGTTCCTGCCGAATCCAACGGTCAGGCTCCAGACGGCGGCCACCGCGACCAGGACGAGGGCGTTCTCCCGGGTCAGGCTCAGGGCGCCCATGGCCGCCCCCAGGCCCAGCCACAGCGGCGCGCTTCGGGGCCGGTCCACCAGGCGACTGATTACCCAGATCGACAGGCAGATGAAGAAGACGTCGAGCACCGACTTCTGGAGCAGGGCGTCGAAGAAGATGGCGGGCGCGTACAGGGCCAGCGCCAGGCCGGCGGCCACTCCCACGCGCCGCGAGAACAGCCGTTCTCCAGCCGCGGCCAGCAGGACGACGGCGGCCGAGCCAACCATCGCCTGGATCAGGCGAACCATGAGTAAATCGCGTCCGAAGGCCGCGTAGAGCCCACCCAGGAAATAGGGATACAGGGGCGCCTGGTAGAACACGTCGGTGCCGATCCAGTCGCCGGCGGCGAGGCGCTGAGCCCACAGGTCGTATGCCCGAGCGTCGCCCATCAATACCGTGAAAAAGTCGGTATCGCGGATCGCCCAGAGATGCAGCAGTCGCACCGCCATCGCGACGACGAAGAGGGCGGCGCCCGGCATGATGAATCATCGTAACCGGCGCGCGCTGCCCGCGATTCCCGAATCGATGAGGCCATGCGCCTCTTGCGTGGCGTGAATGTTGCAGGGCGCATCGCGCGAGTTTGTTTGACTCTGTTCCACGACATGCGTAGTCTTTGCCAGTTCAGCCGGTGTGTAGGGGGGCGCGTGGCGGCGCCTTCGGCAAGCCTGCACCCGGTATTGTTGTTGGCAAGTATCAGGAGGCGCGAATGACAGTGAAACGCAGCATTCTTGCTGTGACGTTTGCGTTGGCGTGCATCGCCGCGCTGCCGTCCGCAGCTTGGGCACAGAGTGTCATTACTGGAATTGTCCGAGACACCTCTGGCGCCGTGATGCCGGGTGTGACCGTGGAAGCCGCGAGCCCCGCTCTCATCGAGGGCGTGCGCACTGGTGTCACCGACACCAACGGCGCCTACCGCATCGTCGACCTGCGGCCCGGCATCTACACCCTCAAGTACGAGCTCACCGGGTTCAACACCCAGGTTCGCGAAGGCTTCGAACTCGCCGCGAACTTCACCGCCACGGTCAACATCGACCTGACGGTGGGCACGCTGCAGGAAAGCGTCACGGTTTCCGGCGCTTCCCCCGTGGTTGACGTCCAGAGCAACACCAAGCAGCAGGTGCTGACGCGCGAAGTGCTCGAGCGCGGTGCCCACGGCGGGCACGGTGCAGGGCCTGGGACAGCTGGTCGTCGGCGTCACGCTGACCACACCGGACGTGGGCGGCTCGCGCGCGATGCAGCAGGCCTATTTCGCGGTGCGCGGTCAGGGCGGCGCCCAGACCGTGACCCTGGTGGACGGCCTGATGACCAACGGCCTGATGGGCGACGGCGCGGTGCTGGCGTACCACAACGAGGCGATGACGCAGGAAGCCGTGTATCAGACGGCCGGCGGCAACGCCGAGACGCTGACCGGCGGCGTCAACATGAACCTGATTCCGAAGGACGGCGGCAACCAGTTCCGCGGCGGGTTCAAGGCATTCAAGTCGCCGGCAGCGTGGCAGGGCGACAACCTCACCGACGACCTGCGGGCGCTCGGCGTCAGCGCGGTCGACAAGATCGACAACTTCTACGAGTGGAACATCGAGCAGGGCGGGCCGATCGTCAAGAACAAGCTGTGGTTCTTTGGCGCGTTCCGCAAGGCCCGTTACGACCGCCCGATCGCCAACACCTACAGCATCCCGCTGGGCTCCAACGTTCCCACCACATTCGCGGCTTGCAAGCAGTCCGGCTCGGGTTGCGAACAGGGCATTTCCGACGAGAAGATGGACAACCCGGTGGTCCGCCTGACGTGGCAGGTGTCCGATCGCAACAAGATCGCCGCCTACATGGATCGCGCGATGCGCAAGCGCGGTCATGCGATGGGCTCGAACACCGATGCGAACACCGCGTCGGTCATCTGGAACACCCCGACCTTCGCCACCGGCTCGTTGAAGTACACCTCGACGCTGTCGTCGAAGCTGCTGTTCGAGAGCGGGTTCTCGTTCAATCGTGAGCGCTACGACAACCTGTATCAGCCCGGGATCCTGGCCGAGCGTGGCACCGACGCCTGGTACCGCAATGCGCGCAAGAACGACCTGAGCACGGAACTGCTGTGGAACGCGTCGGGCGCGCAGCTGGGCAACTATCCGGACCGTTACAACGCCCAGGCGGCGCTGTCGTACGTCACCGGCACGCACAACATCAAGGGCGGCTTTGCCTACCAGTTCGGCAAGTATCCGCGCTACAACAACGCCAACGCCGATCTCTATCAGACCTACAACAACGGCGTGCCGACCCAGGTCACGGTGCTCAACACCCCGCTGCGCGTCCGCGAGGACCTGGACGCCAACATCGGCCTCTATCTCCAGGATTCCTGGAACCTCAATCGCCTGACCCTGAACTACGGCCTGCGCTACGACTACAACAAGCAGACCATCATCGGGCAGGAGGGCTTTGTCGGCCGGTTCGCCAACGTGGCGCCGTACGACGACATCACGCTCCCGACCTGGTCCGACTTCTCGCCCCGCCTGTCGGCGATTTACGACATCTCGGGCAACGGCAAGACCGCGATTCGCGCCGGCTTCAACAAGTTCATGACGGCCGCCTCGACCGGCTTCGCTCAGCTCTACAACCCGACCGCGCTGACGACCCAGGTGCTGCCGTGGACCGATACCAACGGCGACGACATCGCGCAGGGCGAGCGTGGCTGCGCCTTCCTGACGACGGGCTGCGAAATCAACTTCGCCAACCTGCCGGCCAACTTCGGGGTCCGGTCGCTGGCGCAGTTCGATCCCAACCTGGAGCGCCCGTACTCGATGGCCTTCAACGCCGGCATCACCCACGAGTTGGTCACCGGCCTGTCGCTGGCGGCGGAGTACTACCGCATCGACTTCAAGGACATCACGCTGCGCCTGAACTCGCTGCTGAACGCCGATAGCTACAACCGCTACGACGTGACGAGCCCGCTCGACGGCAGCACCATTCCAGCGTGGGTCATCAAGCCCCAGTTCCGCGGTCAGGTCGCCAACATCGACAGCACCAGCAGCGACATGAAGCGCAACTACAACGGGATGGACTTCAACTTCAACGCCCGGGTCCGCGGCGGCATCCGTGCCTTCGGCGGCTTCAACATCGAGCGCTCGATCAACGACGTCTGCGTGTCCGCGGCCAGCGACCCGAACCGCTCGCTCTACTGCAACCAGGCCGACAGCGGCATCCCGTGGCAGAAGCAGTTCAAGGCCACGGTGGTCTACCCGACGGTGTGGGGGATCACGGTGAGCGGCGCGTGGCAGAGCCTCAATGGCTACCTGGAAGGCACGGCGGCCCAGGCCTACGGCGGCTTCACCGCCGGCACGGGCTTCGACCGTCCGAACGGCCAGTCGACCTTCTGGCAGGTGACGCCGACAACCCCCGGCATCCCGGCCGCGCTCGCCCAGGCGCTGCGCGACGTGGGCCAGGCCAACATCCAGATTCCGCTGGTGGCGCCCGAGACTGAATACACGCCGCGCATCAACCAGGTGGATTTCTCGGCCAGCAAGAAGCTCCGGTTCGGCGGCGTCGGCATTCTGCCGAAGATCGACTTCTTCAACGCGCTGAACTCCGACGATTACTCGGCAGTGGCGACCGTCCAGTACGGCGCCGCGGCCTACAAGCAGCCGTCGGTCGTCCTCCAGGGCCGCATCATCCGCGTCGGCGTGGATATGACCTGGTAGGAACGTAGCCGGCAGACGGCAACCGGCAGACGGCAGACGTCGTCCGGCGCACACAGACAAAGAGGCGGCTTCCTTCGGGGAGCCGCCTTTTTTGTGGGCGCGGCTGGCGCCGCGTAGGCCGCCTCGCTGACGCGAAGCGTAGGGGGCGGGTCCGCCGGTTGAAGAACCGTCCTACCGCGCGAAGCGCGGCCTACCGGGCCGAAGGCCCGGCCTTCCATCGTACCGAGCCCGCAGCGCGAGGCCCTCAGAGAGTCCTATACTGATTGCAGCATGTCCGTCGTGCGGGTCGTCCTGGCCGTGCTGATGCTGTCCGGCCCACTGCAGGCCGAAGCTGTCCGCGGTGTGTTCGACCTGGACGGCCGCAGCGTCGATCCCGTGGCCCTGCCCGCCGGAACACGCGCGCACGTGCTGGTGTTCACGACCACCGACTGTCCCATTTCCAATCGCTACGCTCCCGAGATCCAGCGGCTCGCGGCCGCCTATCGCGATCGCGGCATTCAGTTCTGGTTGGTGTATCCGGTGCCGGGCGACACGCCGGACAAGATTCGGGCGCATGCGGCGCAGTTCGGCTTCGATTTGCCGATCGCCCGCGACACGCGCGCGGAACTGGTGAAGCACACCGCGGTGACGGTCACGCCGGAGGTCGCGGTGATTACCGCGGGTGGGGAAGTGGCCTACCGCGGACGCGTCGACGATCGCTACGTGGACTTCGGCCGCGATCGTCCGGCGCCGACCACGCGGGATCTTGACCAGGCCCTGACCAACCTCCTGGCCGGGCGCGCGATCGAACCCAGGACCACGCGCGCGGTGGGCTGCATTCTCTCGGACCTCCTCAAGTGAGAGCCGCGCTTTTGATCGTCGCGGCACTGCTGGCATCGTCCGTCCTTACCGCGCGCAGCGCGCGCCCCCCACCCTGTTTTCCTACGCGCCGCCAGGCGCGCCCACCGCGCGAAGCGCGGCCCCAATCCCTACCGCGCGAAGCGCGGCCCTGTCCGTGGCGCACACCGCACCTGTCTTTTCCCGAGACGTAGCGCCGCTGATCTTCGAAGCCTGCACGCCGTGCCACCGCCCGGGCGGGCCCGGCCCCTTCAGCCTGACGTCCTATCGCGAGGTGCGGCAGCGTGCCACGCAGATTGTGCAGGTGACCAAGCGCCGCTTCATGCCGCCCTGGAACGTCGAGCCTGGCATCGGCCGCTTCGAAGGCCAGCGGGTGCTGACCGACACCGAACTGGCGATGATCGAGTCGTGGGTGGCGGCGGAGACGCCCGAGGGAAACGCTGCCGAGACGCCGGCGTTGCCGACGTTCTCCGATGGCTGGCTGCTTGGCACGCCCGATCTGATCGTCACGCCGCCGGAGTCGTTCACGCTGTCCGCTACGCCGAACGACGCGTTCCGCATCTTCGCGATCCCGCTGCCGGTGTCCGAGCGCACCTATGTGCGCGGCATCGAGTTCCACCCGGGCAACGCGCGCGTGGTGCACCACGCGAACATTCGCGTCGATCGCACCGCGGCCTCGAGGCAGCTGGACGCGCAGGATCCGCTCCCGGGCTACGACGGATTGATGCCGCGCTCGGCCGAGTATCCGGACGGGCATTTTCTGGGCTGGACCCCGGGGCAAGTGGCGCCGCTGGTGGCGCCGAACCTGGCCTGGACGCTCGAGCCCGGCAGCGATCTCGTTGTCCAGCTCCACATGCAGCCGTCGGGTGCAGTGGAGGAAGTGCGGCCGGTGATCGGCCTGTACTTCAGCAAGACGCCGCCGACCCGCACGCCCAGCATCTTGAGGCTGGGTTCGCAGGGCATCGACATCCCGGCCGGCGACAGCCGCTATGTGATCCGCGATGCCTACACGCTTCCGGTCGATGCCGAGATGCTGGCGATCCAGCCGCACGCGCACTACCGGGCGAAGGAGATCATCGGCACGGCCACGTTTCCCGATGGGACCTCGCGCCGCGTCATGCACATCCGCGACTGGGACTTCCGCTGGCAGCACGTCTATCGCCTGGTCGAGCCGATGCCGCTGCCGAAGGGCACGCGGCTGTCGATGGAGTACACCTACGACAACTCGCCGGAGAACATTCGCAACCCGGAGGTGCCGCCGCGACGCGTGCTGTGGGGCCAGCGATCGAAGGACGAGATGGGCGATCTCTGGTTCCAGTTGCTGACCACCAACCCGGCCGATCGGGAACGCATGAACGGCGAGATCACCGCCAAGATGACGGCCGAGGACATCATCGGCTACGAGACGATGCTGACCGTCTCGCCCGACGATTACGAACTCCACGACGACCTGGCGCTGCTGTATCTCGGCTCGGGCCGGCCAGCCGACGCTGTGCGGCACTTCGCGGCGTCGGCGAAGGTGCGCCCCGACTCGGCGGTGGCCCACTACAATCTCGGCACCGGGCTGGCGATGGCCGGACAGTTCGACCCGGCGATTGCCGAGTACGAGCGGGCCCTCGCACTCAACCCGACCTACGGGGCGGCCCTGGGCAACATGGGCAGCGTGCTGCTGCAGATGGGACGCGGCCGCGAGGCGGTGCAGCGGCTGGAGCAAGCGGTGGCGATGGCCCCCGACAACATCGAAGCCCTCAACAGCCTGTCGATGGCCTATGCCGTCGAGGGCGACACCGAAAAGGCCCTCGCGACCATCGACCGGGCCCTGAAGCTGAAGCCGTCACCGCAGATCCAGAAACTGCTGCGCGAGCGACGAGAACAGCTGAGACGAAGATAGACCGCAGGGAACGGCCGAGACGTCATCGGTTGACGCCTTGATCTGGTGAGCTGGTGATCTAAACTCCTGATCTTCAGATCTCCTGATCTCACGATCTCCAGATCTCGAGATCGCCAGATCCTAGATCGCAAGGTCACGAGATCACCACGTCACGAGTTCTCATCTATCTGGCCGACCCACCTGTGGCGACGATCGACTTGATCACCGGCTCGAGCTCCGCCTTCGTCATCTGCCCGGGGTGATACAGCTTCACTGTGCCGTCGCGATTGATGAAGACCAGGGTGGGAGTGGTCGAGACGCCGTAGCGGGTGAAAATCTCGCCGCTCACCGGCACCATGCTGTCCGACAGCCACGGATAGTGCTGCTGGCGGATCGCCTTGATGTAGGCGGTTTCCTCGGCCGCGGCCGCGGGCTTGCGCGAGGCGACGTACCCGTACCGCTGCGTGGGCGCCAGGATGGTGAGGCCGGAGCTGGCGTAGGTTTTCTGGAGCTCTTCGAGGAAGGGGCCCACGGCCTTGCAGTCCGGGCACCAGTGGGCCCACAGGAACAGGACGACCGGCTTGCCTTTGAGGCTGGCGAGCGTCGGGGCGGTGCCAGCCAGCGACTCGCTGGAGGCCACCTCGAACGCCGGCTCACCTTCGAGGCTCAGCAGGTTGATGTTCTTGTTGATGCGCTGGAGGATCGACGTGTCCTTGTAGAGGTCGGCTTCCTTGCGGAGGAAGTAGACCGCCTCCGATCGGTTGCCCCGCTCGGCCAGCACCTGCCCGCGCACTTCGATCGCCGCCCCGATCGCGATCGGCAGCCGCGGCTCATCGTCCATTTTTCGCGTCTTCAACGCGTCGGTGCACAGGTCGTAGGCATTCAGCGCGTACTGCTCGGCCTGGTCGAGTTTCTTCGCCGCGAGCGCGCCGCGCCCGAGCCACGAGTACGCCTCCAGGAACTCCGGCGTCGCCCCCTTCTCCTTGCGGTACGCTGTGGCGACGGCTTCGGCACCGGCAAGGTCGCCCTTGGCGATCACCGCACGCACCTGCTGAATCAGATTGGGCGGCGCCGCAGGTGCGGCTTGCGGTGCGGCGACGGCGGGGGCCGAGGTCTGCGCCCCGGGAGACGTGACCGTCAGGCCGAAGATAACGAGGGCAAAACCAAGGGTGCGCATCGCGCGAGGATAGCAGAAGGCGACGCATGCGGCGAACCACGGCTGTGCTGCTATAGAATCAGCCCACCTTGACGGCTCCTTACCGGATGCGACCCTTGGTCCACCTGCTCTGCGTGTGCGGCGTCATCATCTGCACGACTGGACAGGCGGTGATGCAGGAGCTGCCTGCGGCCCAGCCCAGCCCCTCTCCGGTCGCATCTCCGGCCACGCGCCACGCGGAAGAAGGACGGCCCCTGAGCCGTCTCTATCCTCCCAGCGAGTACGGCGGCGGCGCCCAGAACTGGGCCTTCGTGCAGGACGCCCGGGGCGTGATTTACGTCGGCAGCGGCGGCGGCGTGCTCGAATTCGACGGCACCACGTGGCGCCTGATCGAGACGCCGTTGAGGCAAACGGTGCGCTCCCTGGCCATTGCCGCCGACGGGCGAATTTATGTCGGCAGCGTCAGCGATCTGGGCTACCTGGCCCCCGATGCCGCGGGCACGCTCGCCTTCGTGTCGCTGCACGACAAGATTCCCGCCGAGGCGCAGCGCTACGGCGACGTCTGGCGCACCTTCGCGCTGGCGGACGGAGTCTATTTCCAGACGGATTCGGCGATCTTCCGCTACGCCGACAACGCGATGCGCGTCTGGAAGCCGGCCGCGCGATTCAACCGATCGTCGGTGGTCGATGGCCTGTTGCACGTGTCGCAGCCGGACATGGGCCTCACGGTGCTCGACAACGGGGTGTTCCGCATCCTGCCGGGCACCACGGTGTTTGGGGCCGAGCCGTATCCGGTCGTTCTGCGCTACGACCAGCGGCGGCTGCTGCTCGGCTCGCGAACCGAAGGGCTGTTCCTGTACGACGGGACCGGGCTCACGCCGTTTCGCACCGAGGTCGACGACCTGATTCGCGGCAGTCTGTATCGCGGCCTGGTGATGCCCGACGGCAACATCGTGCTGACCACGACGCAGTCTGGCGCCGTTCTCATCGACCGCGACGGTCGCCGGCTGCAGGTGCTGAGCCGGGCGCAGGGCTTGCCCTCCGATACGGTCTATTACCCGTTTGTCGATCGCGACTCCGGCTTGTGGCTCGGCATGGGGGGCATCGTCCGCGTCGAGACGCCCTCGCCGATCTCTTTCTTCGACCCGACCGACGGCGTGATCGGTGGCCCGCAGCGGCTGCACCGTCACGACGGCCGGCTCTACATCGCCACCGGCAACGGCGTCTTTGTGCTGCGACCCGCAACCGCGACGACGCCGGCGAGGTTCGTCCCCGTGAACGGCATGCGCGATCAGGCGTGGTGGTTTGCCTCGATTCCCGGCGCAGCGCCCGGCGATCCAGGTACGCTCTTGCTCGCAGGATCCACGGGCCTCTATCGCATCGACGGGGAGAAAATCGTGCCGGTCAAGGCGCCCCCGGACGGGTCGCTCAGGGCCGCGGTGCTGCAGCGCTCGACCGTGGATCCCGCTCGCGTGTGGGTGGGGCTGTTCGACGGGCTGACCTCGTTCCGGCAGGTCAACGGCGAGTGGGTGGACGAGGGTCGGATCCCAGGCGTCACTGAACAGATTCGCACGCTCCACGAGAGGCCCGACGGCTCGCTGTGGGCCGGCACACAGGCCACCGGCGTGATCCGGGTGCGCTGGTCCGACCGGCCGGCGCCTTTACCGGCCCTACGCCCGACGGCCATGGTCGATCGATTCGGTGAAGCCGATGGCATCTCCACCGGCTTCGTCTCGGTGCAGGCGGTCGATGGCGAGCCATACTTTGGCGCGATCACCAAGGGCCTCGGGGTATTTCAGTTCGACGAGGCCGCAAACCGGTTCGTGCGGGTCTCGGAGTTCGACGGTATCGGCACCGACATGCGCGACCTGGGATTCGGCCTGATCCAGGGACCGGACGGGTTGCTGTATGTGAACTTCGGCAAGGAAATCGTGGTGATGCGCCACACGGCCGACGGCGGGTGGAGCCGCGACACCGCGGCGTTTGCCCGGTTCCTTCCGTTCGGGTCACCGACGTCGCTCCTTGCCGAGGCCGATGGCACGGTGTGGATCCCGGTCGGACTTCAAGTCCTGCGTTTCGACAACCACCGCGCCCGGCCGATGGAGCCGCCGCCCACGCCGATCATGCGGCGGATTACCGTCAACCGCGATCGGCTGCTGTACGGTGGCCTCGCGACCTCGTCCGAGACGCCGCGACTGGCGTCCGCCGACAACGCCTTGCGATTTCAGTTCGCCGCGCCGCAGTTCCCGGCTGAATCGGCGACCGAGTTCCAGACGCGGCTCGACGGCCTCGACCCAGACTGGTCGGCATGGACCAGTGAAGCGCGGCGCGACTACACCAACCTCGGGTTCGGCGACTTCACGTTCCGCGTGCGGGCGCGCAATCTTGCCGGGCAGGTGAGCGCAGGAGGCGATCTACGCCTTTGCCATCCTGCCGCCGTGGTATCGCACGTGGTGGGCGTATGCGGGCTACCTTCTGCTCGTCGGGCTGCTCACGTTGATCGCCGCCCGCATGCAGCGGCGGCGCGTGATCGGCAAGGAGCGCGAGCGCTCGCAGATTGCCGAGGCGCGAGCTCCGCGCCGAGGCCGCCGAGGCGCTGGCGCAAGTCCGAAGAGCGAGGGCAAGAAGAACATCGAGCTGCTGAGCGACATCGGCCGCGAGATCACCGTCGTCGCTCGACTTCGAAACGATCTTCGGCAAGCTCTACGAGCGCGTCAACCAGCTCGCCGACGCGGACGTGTTCGGCGTCGGGCTCTACCATCCCGACCGGCAGGAGATCGAGTACCGCCTCGCGATCGAGAAGGGCAAGCGCTACGCGCCGTACACGCGCGACACCAGCGACCGCAACCAGCTGCCGGTCTGGTGCATCGACCACCGCCAGCCGGTCTTCATCAACGACCTCGCAGCCGAGTACGGGAAATACGTCAGCCGCTACGACGAGCAGAGCCGCCCGCTCGAGGACGGCACGATGTCGAAGCCGCCGCAGTCGATCATCTACCTGCCGCTGATGTCAAGGACCGCGTGCTCGGGCTCATCACCATCCAGAGCTTCGAGAAGAACGCCTACACCGAGCATCACCTCAACGTGATGCAGAGCCTGGCGTCGTACACCGCGATCGCGCTCGACAACGCCGCCGCCTACCGGCAGCTGAACGAGCAGGAGCACGAGATCCGCCGCCTGTTCGAGGAAGCGCAGCGGGCCCGCGCCGCGGCCGAAGAGGCCGACGCCGCCAAGAGCGCGTTCCTCTCGACGGTGAGCCACGAACTGCGCACGCCGCTGACCTCGGTGCTCGGCTTCGCCAAGATCATCAAGAAGCGCCTCGACGATCGCATCTTCCCGCTGGTCCCGACCGACGACCAGCAAGGTCGTCGCAGACGATGCAGCAGGTGGAAGACAACCTGAAGGTCGTGGTCAGCGAAGGCGAGCGACTGACCAAGCTGATCGACGACGTGCTCGACCTCGCCAAGATCGAGGCCGGCAAGCTCGAATGGCACATGGAGCCGACGTCGGTGGCCGAGATCATCGATCGCGCGACGGCCGCCACGGCCTCGCTGTTCGAGCAGAAGGGACTGCGGCTCGTCACCGATGTCGCACCCGACCTGCCCGTGGTCACCGGCGATCGCGACCGCCTGATCCAGGTCGTCATCAACCTGATCTCGAATGCGGTGAAGTTCACCGACGCCGGCTCGGTCACCTGCCGCGCCGCGCGGCGCGGCGGCGAGATCGTCGTGAGCGTCGTCGACACCGGCATGGGCATCGCGCCGGCGGATCAGCCCAAGGTGTTCGAGCGCTTCAAGCAGGTCGGCGACACGCTCACCGACAAGCCGAAAGGCACCGGCCTGGGTCTGCCGATCTGCCGCGAGATCGTCGAGCATCACGGCGGCCGCGTCTGGGTGGAGAGCGAGCTCGGGCAAGGGCAGCACGTTCTCGTTCTCGCTGCCGCGTGCCAGACGCGGTGGTCGGCGACCTGGCGCGGGCGGCACCCCGGTGGAGCTCGCCGCCCTCATCCGCCAGCTGCGCGATCAGGTCGTCGTCACCACGCCGCGCACGGCCGAGCGGATGCCGCGCATGCTGGTCGTGGACGACGAGCCGAACATCCGCGAGCTGCTGACGCAGGAATTCACCGAGGCCGGCTACCACGTGAGCGTCGCCGTCAACGGCCGCGACGCGATCGCCGAGGTGCGGCGCGAGCGGCCCGACCTGGTCGTGCTCGACGTGATGATGCCGGAGATGAACGGCTTCGACGTCGCCGCGGTGCTGAAGAACGATCCGGCGACGATGGACATTCCGATCGTGATCCTGTCGATCGTGCAGGATCGCGAGCGCGGGTATCCGCCTCGGCGTCGATCGCTATCTGACCAAGCCGATCGACACCGATCTGCTGTTCCGCGAAGTCGGCACGCTGATCGAGCAGAAGAAAGTCGCACAAGCACGTGCCTGGTCGTCGACGAAGACGCGTCGACGGTCAAGACCCTCAGCCGACGTGCTGACCACGCGCGGCTACAGCGTCGTCCGAGGCGCGCGACGTCGACCTCGTCGAGAAGGCGATGGCGCTGCAGCCCGACATCATCATGCTCAACTCCGTGTCGTCCGCGCAGCCGGACAGCGTGCGGATGCTCCGCTTCGAGAAGGGCCTCGAGAACGTCCTCTTCCTCGTCTATCAATGAGGCAGCCCCCGTGAGCCGGACGATTCTGATCGTCGACGACGAAGCGCACCTTCGCACGCTGATCCAGCAGACGCTGGAGGAGCTCGAAGACGAAGGCGTCGAGCTGCTGCACGGCGCGCAACGGCGAAGAGGCGCTGGCGACGATCGAGTCGGTGAAGCCGAACCTGGTGTTCCTCGACGTGATGATGCCGAAGCTGAGCGGCTTCGACGTCTGCCAGCGCGCCAAGCACGATGCTCGGCCTGACCGAGGTCTACATCGTGCTGCTGACCGCCAAGGGGCAGGAGTTCGATCGGCAGAAGGGCCAGGAGGTCGGGCGCCGACCTCTACATGACCAAGCCGTTCGATCCCGACGCGCTTGCTCGACGAAGGCCCGCGACGTGCTCGGTCTGTGAGGCGCCGATGACGCCGCGTCGGTCTCAAGCAGGTGATCGGGCGATCGCACGGAGGCGCGGGCGCTGGTCGACGCGCTCGTCGGCGGCGCTCGGGCGCCGGTGTGGCGATCGAGGACGTCGACGGCACGCTGCTGCACGGCGACGCGGAGCGAGCGGCACGAGCCAGCGTCATCGCGGTCGCGCACGACGACGCCAGCGCTCGGGTGGGTCTCGGGGACGCGCACGGGCGCGGCGCGGTCGCGACGCTGCTCGATCACCTGGTGACGAAGGAGATCGAGCGCAAGGCGCTCGGCTCCGAGGTGCTGCACCTCTATCGCGAGATCAACCTGATCTACAGCTTCTCCGAGAAGCTCGCCGCGCTGCTCGACGTCGAGCGCGTGGCCAGCCTGACGCTGCAGGAGGCGCGGCAGCTGATCGTCGCCACCGACGGCGCGATCATGCTGCTCGACGAGGCCAGCGGCGCGCTGACGTCGGTGGCCGGCTTCGGCGACGAGATGCCGCACCTCCCGGGATTCCGCGCGCGGTCACGGCATCATCGGCACGATCGCCCAGACCGGCGTCGGCGAGATCGTCAACGACGTGGACCTCGATCCGCGCCGGCATGCACGGAACGACACCGGCGTCAAGGCGCTGATCTGCCGCGCCGCTGAAGGTCGGCGAGCGCGTGATCGGCGTCATCGCGCTCGGCAGCACGCTGCCGATGGCCTACACGGCCGCCGAGCTGAAGCTGCTGAACACGCTGGCGCTGCAGACCGCGACCGCGATCGAGAACGCCCGGCTGTTCGAGCGCACGATGCAGGCGGCGCGCGAGCGCGAGCGGTTGCTGGCGCTGCACCAGGAAGTGGAGGTGGCGCGCGCCAAGCTCGAAAGCGAGATGAAGCTCGCCGCCCGCATCCAGGCGGACCTGTTCCCGCCGTCGATGCCGGCGATCGCCGGCTACGATCTCGCCGCCCGCAACCGCCCGGCGCGTCAGTGCGGCGGCGACTACTACGATGCGCATCGCCGGTCGGCAGCGGCGGCGACGCGCGCCTGCTGCTGTGCGTGGCGGACGTGGCGGGGAAGGGCCTGCCGGCGTCGCTGGTGATGAGCAACATGCAGGCGACGCTGCGGGCCTTGCTGGGACGGACCGACTCGTTGCCCGCGCTGGCGGGACTGGCGAGCGACCTGCTGTTCGCCTCGACGGCGCCGGAGAAGTACGTCACCGCCGCGCTCGTCGATCTCGAGCCGCGCACCGGCGCCATCCGCTTCGTCGGCGCCGGGCACGTGGACACGCTGATCCTGCGCGCCAACGGCGAGACCGTGACGCTCGGCGTCCACCGGCACGCCGCTGGGCCTGCTGCCGCTGCTCCTGCCGTACGGAGAGGTGAACCTGAGACTCGAGCCGGGCGACACGCTGGTGCTGTTCTCCGACGGCGTCACCGACGCGCAGAACGCGGACGAAGAGGAATTCGGCGAGGCGCGGCTGGTGGAGTGCCTGCGCGCCGTCGGCGGATCAGCCCGCGGCGGTGATGATCGAGCGGTTGATGGCGTCGATCGACGGCTTCGCCGGCGGTGCGCCGCAGTTCGACGACATCACGCTGCTCGTTGCGCGGCGGGCCTGAAGGGCCCTGGCGCCGTACGATCCCGCGTTCATTTCACCGGGAGTTCATCCGGCGTCACCACTTGCTGATGGCGCCGGGTGAGCGCGTTGATCAGCGTGCCGGCCGTCACCAGGACGATCGGTCCGACGACCAGCCCGACGAAGCCGAACGCCGAGCCGCCGCCCAGCAGGCCGATGAACACCACCAGGCCGTTCACCGACGCCCGTCCGCTCAGCAGCGCCGGGCGCAGGATGTTGTCCACCATGCCGATCACGCCGGCGCCGATGCCGGTGAGGATGATCGCCTTGCCGACCTCGCCGGACAGCAACCACCACAGCGCCACCGGTACCCAGACCAGCGTGGCGCCGACCACCGGGATCAGCGAGCAGATGCCAATCGCCACGGTCCACGCCGCCGGGGCGCCCAGTCCCATCGCCCAGAACGTGATGCCGCCGATCACGCCCTGAACGGCGGCGACGGCGAGACCGGCGCCGACCGAGGCAATCACCAGGTCGTGGGTCTCCTTCATCAACTGCTCGCGTTCGGCCGTCGGGAACGGCAGCACTCGCCGGAGCATGTCCACGACCCGATCGCTGTCGCGCAGCAGGAAGAACATCGCGAACAGCATGACGAAGATGCTGCCGATCATCCCGAGGAGGTTGGCGACCACGCCGCCGACGCGCGGGGCGACGAAAGCCGCCACCGACTGCGCGCCCTGTCTGATGAGCTCGAGTGGGATCATCGGGCAAGGTGATCGGGATTCGGTGCCGCAGGTTGTCCCAGATCGTCTGCACGCGTTCGGGCGTGGCCTGTGCGGGCAGGGTCTGGGCGAAATCGACCAGTTCCGGCACCTCGCCGGCGAGCATCGAGATGAGGGTGGCCAGCGGGCCGACGATCAGGACGGCGGCGGCCAGCGTGGTGACCAATGCGGCGCGCGTGTTGCCGATGGGAGCGGACAGTCGGCGGTGCAGCGGGCTGAGGGTGAGGGCGAAAATGGCCGCCCACGCCAGCGACGCCAGGAACGGCGCGGTCACCAGGTACGCGAGATAGCCGACGAGGATCAGCACCCCGTAGAAGAGCAGTTCGCCGAACCGTTCCGATCCTGGTCGCCTCATTCGTGTGGAGGGCCTTTCGTCCCCCGGTGGTCATGCTACCCCGCGGCAGGGCGCCGCCGTCACCACGGCGACGGAATCGGGGGTGCCGTGCTATAGTTTTGGTTTGCCGTCCGCCCCTGTGGGCGGGCCGTGTGGGATGACATGCTTTACTACCTGATTGCCGGGATCTACGTGCTGGTCTGCCTTTCCCTGATTGGCTCAATCCTGCTTCAGCAGGGCAAGGGAGGCGACATCGCCAACGCGTTCGGCGGTGGCGGCAGCCAGGCGGCGTTCGGCGCGCGGGCGGGAGCGACGCTCCTGACGCGGGCGACGTCGATTCTGGCGGCTCTCTTCGTGGTGCTGTCGCTGGTCCTGACGACCTGGGGCCAGCGTGGCCCGGGCTCGGTGGTCGGCGGCGTGGCCGCACCAACGCCGCCTCCGGCCGCGGCCCTTCCGGTCCCGACCCCGGCCCCGGCGACGACCACCCCGGCTCCGGCAGCTCCGGAAGCCGCACCGGCACAGCCCGCGACGACCACGCCTCCGCCGACCAGCGGGGCGAAGCCGCCGCAGGGGTAACGGAAGCAGAAGGCAAAAGGCAGAAGGCGGAAGGCAAAACAAGGCCGACGCCTGATGCCAGCAGCGACTGGGACCTGCCAAAATATCCCGGTCGTCGTCGTAAGATGCGGAAGTGGCGGAATTGGCAGACGCACCAGCTTGAGGGGCTGGCGGTAGCAATACCGTGGGGGTTCGAGTCCCCCCTTCCGCACCAACCAAGAAAGGCCCCGGTATCCGGGGCCTTTTCTGTTGGTGCGCCCTCTACCAAAGCAATCCTCGCATCGCTCGACGCTGCGGCGACCGTGTCACGGCGGCGCGCTGAAGGCCAGGGGCCATGCGCGGCGTGCCCTCAGTGCGGCAGGCGACAGTTGACCGGTGCCACGAACCCGGTACACACTCCTCCCGGTTCCGGCGAGGCGTCTGCCTAACCGGTGACTCGAAGTTCCTCAGATCAGGGAGTGAACTGTGCCCAAGGCCGCCAGGAAATCGTCGAAACCCAGCGTTCGCTCGAAGCTGCAGGCCGCCGTGGTATGCAATGCCACGCCCGAACCCGGTCCGTTCACCTTCCCTGCGGGAGGGGGAGAGTTCTTCGTCCTGGTCAGTTATCCCACGGGACCAGATGCGTGTTCCTACACTGCCAAGTCCACGGTGCGCTGGATGACGGCCACCCCCAGGATCTCCGAGTTCGACGTGAAACTGGCTCCAAATCGCCGTAAGGCGGCCCGCGAAGGGGTTGTCATCGTCCAGGGACAGGGCAACGCGACCAAGCACAAGGTGACGATTCGCCAGAGCGGTCGCTGATCGCGCGCCGTATAGGGCGACCTGGCGGACGAGTCCCCGAGGTGCCGGTGCGCGTGCGCGGGCGTTCCCTGCAGGATGCGATCGCCACGCTGCCCGGGTGGGCGACCGAGGACAACGGTCTGCTGCACACGCGGGGAGTCGATGACGGCTTCCTGTACGTGACGGCATCCCGGTATTCGTCGCGAGCATGTCCCACCAACGGGGCGCCCACCTGCTTAAGGCTGGCGCCGAAGGACGGGCCCTGTCGCTCGATGAGGAGTTCGCCTTTGCCGTGACCGACTCGGAGGCAGGCGAAGATGCAGGCCTCAGCGATGCTGGAGCACGACCCGGACCAGCCCTTTCAGTTTGCCGACCGCGCCACGCCCAGTCTCTGGTCGATCTACCTGCAGGATACGTGGCAGGCCGGTCCGCGCCTGACGGTAGGCGTCGGCGTGCGCTTCGATGCGAGCACGCTGCTGCTCGACCGCCGCCGCCAGTGGAGCCCTCGTGTGGTCTCGTTCCAACTGGCCAGTGCGACCGTGCTCCGCGCGTCTGTCAGCCGATTCTTCCAGCCGCCGCAACCGGAGAACCTGTTGCTCTCTTCGTCCGAGCAGGCGCGCGAGCTGTCACCCTTCGCATCCGATGACGCCGACGGCGGCGCGGACCTGGAGCCGGAACGGCAGTGGGCTTTCGAGACCGGCATCGAGCACCGTTTTCGGCGGTGGCGGCTTGATGCGGCCTCTTGGAGGCGCGAGGGGCGGGAATGGCGGACCCGAACGTGTTCTTCGGAACGACCGTGATCTTCCCGAACGCAGTGGCAGAGGGCCGTGCCCAGGGCATGGACATTCGGGTCGAAGTCCCGAGATGGCAGGTTTGGTCGGGCTATGCCAGCGCCTAGATCAGCAAGGTGATCCAGACCGGCCCAATCACGGGCGGCTTGTTCCTCGAGGACGAGATTGCGTTCATCGGTCCCGGCGTGGAGTTCCTGCCGGACCACGACCAGCGTGCAGTGCTGGCCGGCGGGGCAACGTGGATGCACGCACGCTCAGGGTTCACGGCCTCGGCCGCGGCGCGTTACTAGAGCGGCACACCGATCCAGCGCGACGACGACGAGGGGAACTGGAGGAGCGCCCGGGGGCCGAGCTCGTGGATTTCGAACGCGGCCGGGTGAAGCCGCGCTTCCTCGTCTCGCTCGTCGCGGCGCTGCCGCTGGCCGAGTCGGACCGCCTGCGCGTGTTGCTGCGAGGGTCGCTGCTGAACCTGTTCGACCGCGCCTACGCGTACAACTTTGGCAACCCGTTCAGCGGGACCCACTTCGGCGCACCTCGTACCGCCGCCGTCTCGGTGGAGGTCACGATCCGCTGACGGCCAGTCAGCCCGCCGCTAGATCGCTTCGTCAGCGGCGTGAGCGATGGCGGGAATCGCGGTGGTCTTCAGGTGCAACGGCTTGAAGGTGGTCACCAGCGCCGCCGAGAGGAAGAGCACCGTGGCGCAGCTGTAGAAGGCGTAGGTGGCGGCCTGCTCCGGGCGCGTATCCATCAGCATGCCGAAGACTGGCGGTGAGATCAGCCCGGCTGTCGCCCAGCCGGTGAGTATCCGGCCATGGATCTGTGACATGCGTTTGGGGCCATAGAGGTCGCTGATCAGCGACGGGATGGTGCCGAATCCGCCACCGTAGGAGGCGACGGTGTAGGCGAGCAGCACCCCGTAAAGAACCGGGTTGGAGACCTGCGGCAGGACCAGGAAGACTACGCCAGCCGAGGTGAGTAGCGCGATGAAGGCGTTCACGCGGCCGATGATGTCGGAGATCCACGCCCAGAAGAGGCGACCCAGGCTGTTGCCAACGGAGGCCGCCGCCACGAGCGTGCCCCCGATGGCGATGAGTTCGGTCGGCGTCAGCGACGCGTCGTCTGCCTTGGCGATCATCTGCATCAACGGCGCGAGGAGGCTGATGGTGCCGAGGCCGGCAAGGCTGTAGAGGAAACAGACGACCCAGAGCTTGTACTGGACCGACGGCCTCGTGCTCGACGGTTTCGGCGACGGTGGCGGCCTTGCCGTTGTTGGAGGCGAAGCTGGGGCTGAAGATGCCCCGGCACGCGAGCGGCATGATCAGCAGGTAGGCCAGCGCCATCAGCAGGAAAGCCAGGGGGAGGTTCTGGTTGGCGACGTCCATCGCAAGAGGCGCGAAGACCTTGCTCATGATGAAGCCGCCCATGCCGAAGCCCATCACGACCATCCCCGTGGCGAAGCCCTTCTTGTCGGGGAACCACCCGGCGATCGTGGTGACGCCGGTCACGTAACCGGTGCCCAGGCCGATGCCGCTGATGACGCCGTAGCCGAGGCCGACGATGCCGAGGGTGGCCCAGCTGGCGAAACTGCCGGCGGTACCGGCGTCACCGCGCCGAACGTACCGGCCCCCGCGAGAAACAGGCCGAGGGCGGTAACGAGGTAGCCGGTGACGAAGAAGGCCGCGGAGCGCATCATCAATTTGCGCGAACCGATCGACGCGACGAGCGGGCCGGTGTAGGCGGCAGACAAGCCGAGGCCGGCGACGGCGAGACTGAAGACGCCGCCAATCTGCATCTTGTTCCAGCCGTAGGTTTCGCCGAGTTGCCTGGTGAAGTAGCTCCAGGCGTAGACCGTGCCGAGACAGGCAAGGAGGAGAATCCCGCAGGCAAGGATGACGCGGCGGTCCGGGGCCGGGCCCTCGCGCGCGTCAATTCGAGTCGTGGCTGTGCTCATGGTGGTTCGTGCCTTCCGCGTTCGGCGGTGTCGGCGATTATAGGCGCAGCCATTGATTCATCTGCGTTCGAGACGTATAGTGAATTTCCGGGCAGCACCGCGAAGTTGTGCCCGGGTCTTGCCTTCCGCCCTGACGTTCCATTTCGGGGCCTTGGTTGGGTGCCGACCCCTTATTTGTCTCTCTCGAACGGAGTCCAGATTGTCGCGATATCGTTCCATGATCGTGGCGGCCGCCCTGACCGCCGGGCTGTGGCCCTCAACCGCGGGGGCGCAGGGGATGGAGAACACGCGCTCGGTTTCCCTCGCCATCGGCACAGGCTTCGGGCTCGGCGGTAACGTCATCACCGAAGCGGCCGGCAACATCAACGGCACGCCGGCCGTCTTCGTCGAGCAGAGCTACGCCAACCACTTCAGCGACGCGCTGCGGGTCCGGGTGATGGGCAATATGGGGCTCGACTTCAACAAGGAAGCGTTCGTCACGTTTGCCTACAACAAGATGAACGCCACCGAGCGGGTGACGGGATCGGTTGGCGGCTACCCGCTCTACACGCGCTTCAGCAACACCTCGGCCTTCGACGTCGAAGGCGGCGTCCGCTACTACTTCCTTCCCGAGGGACCGACCCGCACCTATGTCGCCGGCGTGGGCGGCATCCGGTTCCACGACCGGGTGGGGGCCACGGTCAGGGTGCTCGAAGCTGGGGCTGTCGTTGAACGATTTCGACTACTTCGAGGAGTCGACGATGTTCATCTTCGGCGGCGATACCGGCATCAGCCGCGACCTCTCGGACACGGTTGCGATTGGCGCCGAGATTGGGCTGCGGTATCAGCCGAAGCTGAGCCCTGCGCCGATCCTGCCCGGCACCGGTCTCGAAGGGATCAACGACACCGGCAGCCGCGTGTCGCTGCCGATCAGCGCATTCATGACATGGCGGTTCTGATGCACGCAGTTCAGTCCTGGCGGCGGCTTCATGTCGGTGGCACTTGTGGTCGTCGTAATGGCGCCCGCGGTCTTGGCAGCGTCCCGGGACCAGGAGGCTCAGACCATCGGCCGCGCTCGCCATGGATGTGAACAGCGCCGAGCCCAAGGTGCGCCGTGCGGCGCTGAAGGCGTTGTCGGCCCTCGGCCCCGAAGCCCTGGAGCCGCTCAGCCTGCTGGTCGCCGATCCCGAGCGCGACATCCGCAGCGACGCCATCGCGGCGATCCTCGCCATCTACGTCGAACCGCCGCCCAAGGAACGCGTCGGCAGCGCCGAGGATGCGTTCGAATGGACCCGCTATCGGGTCACCCCTTGGCCGGTGCCGCCCGCGCTGGTCACCAATCTCGTGAAGGCGCTTGCGGACGACTGGTCCACCGAACGCCGCGACGCAGCCTACGCGCTGGGTGTGGTGATGACGCCGCCGGTAGACCAGCGAGTCGGCGACGAGTTGACCTACTCGCTCGCGGACCCGTCAGGCTCGGTGCGGCTCGCGGCCGTGCGGGCGCTCGGACGGCTGCAGGTCACCAAGGCCGGCGATCAGTTGATCGGCCGGATCGTCGATCCGGATCTGCCCGTCCGCCTTGCGGCGATGCGTGCGGTCGGCGAGATCCGCGAGGCGCGCGCCCTGGTCGCCCTGCAGCAGCAACTCGACTATTACCGCGGCGGCACCGCCGGGCGCACCGCGCTCGAAGCGCTCGCCCGCATCGCGCACCGCTCCTCGGCAAACCTGTTCGCGGAGGAACGGTTCTCGAAGAGCGACGCGCACCGCCGCTATGCGTATGAAGGCATCGCCAGGCTGGGCGGGATTCCCGAGGCCGACGCGGTGGCCCTCGAACGCCTGCTGACCGAGGAACGCGATGAGGAGGTGGCCGCGGCCATGGCGTTCGCCCTTGCGGCTGCGCGTCGGCCCTACATCGATCGCCTCGTCCAGGCGCTGGTCGATCCCGATACGGCGAATCAGGCGATCGACTACCTCGTGGAAGTCGGCGCGGCGCAGCCGTCGGCGCTCACGCCCTTCCTGCAGCACTCCGACCCGATCGTGCGCGAGCGCATGGCCACGGTGGCCGGGTTCGTCGGCGATGCGGGCGCCGAGGCCGCGCTGTCGCAGTTGACGACGGATGGCAGCCCGACGGTGCGCAGGGCTGCCGAAGTCGCGCTCATCCGCCGGCGCGGAGCCAAACACGCCGCGCCGCCCAAGTAGGCATCGGCGCGCCAGGGCGGCGAGCGCGTCGCCTCACGTTTTCCGGCCCCGGGAGAGCCACGCCAACGCGGCGGCGGCGACGACGTCGTAGGCCCCGCAGAACGCCGGCCACCACTCCGGGACGCCGGGGTTGTCGATGACGTGGGCGTGAACGAAATCGAACATCCCGTGCGCCGCGAGGCCGGCACGGTCAGCCACACGCTGTATCTCAGGCCCGCCACGGCACACCGTGAATACGCCCATCACCATCGTTTCCAGCGCCAGCGCCCGCAGCGAGCCGCCCATCACCGCAAACAGCACGTGTACGAGGCGACGACCAGAGCACCGTGGGGTAGAAGGCGCCGTCGCGGTCCAAACCGGTCAGCCTGGCGAAACCGACACCAACGGTGCGAGCACGGCGCCGACGACATAGCCGATCATGGTTTGACCACGAGCGAGGCACGCGCAAGCGCCAGCCGCGCCATTCTGTCGAGCCCGGGTCGGGTTACACTCCGTGCCAGCCGGTGCCGTGAGACCCGGTATTCGAGGTGGAGGGACATGGTGGTCATTGCGCAGAACATCGTCGAGTACGGCCTCCTCGCGTCGCTGACCACCTCGGCGCAGCAGCGATGGAACCAGGTGCTGAACCTCACCTCGCAGTGGGATCAGACCACCTGGGCGGCCGTGGGCGGGGCGGCGGTGCTGGTGCTGGTGCTCTGGAGCCGGCGCTCACGGTCCTGAGAGCCCGCCACGGCTTTGCTTCCCATTCGCACGCCGTTGCTGGCATGATCGGGAGGTGGCGATCACCAAATCCGAGACCCGATTCAACTGGAGCGACCCGCTCCTCCTCGAGCAGCAACTGACCCACGAAGAGCGGATGGTGCGCGACACGGCGCGCGCCTACTGCCAGGACAAGCTGGCGCCGCGCGTGCTCGAGATGTTCCGGCACGAGAAGCACCGATCCGTCGATCTTCCGCGAGATGGGCGCGCTCGACCTGCTCGGCATCGTCATTCCCGAAGCAGTACGGCGGCGCCGGGATGGGCTACGTCAGCTACGGCCTGGTCGCGCGCGAGGTCGAGCGCGTCGACTCGGGCTTCCGCTCGATGATGAGCGTGCAGGGATCGCTGGTGATGGTGCCGATCAACGAGTTCGGCACCGAGGCGCAGAAGCAGAAGTTCCTGCCGAAGCTGGCCACCGGCGAGTGGATCGGCTGCTTCGGCCTGACCGAACCCAACTCCGGCTCGGATCCGGGCGGCATGACGACGCGCGCGAAGAAGGTCGACGGCGGCTACGCGCTCACCGGCACCAAGTCGTGGATCACGCAACAGCCCGATCGCCGACGTCTTCATCGTCTGGGCCAAGGACGACGAGGACGAGATTCGCGGCTTCATCCTCGACAAGGGCATGAAGGGACTGAGCGCGCCGCCGATGCACGGCAAGGTCGGCCTGCGCACCAGCATCACCGGCGAAGTCGTGATGGACAACGTGTTCTGTCCCGAGGAGAACGCGTTTCCCGAGGTGCGCGGCCTGAAGGGCCCGTTCACGTGCCTCAACAGCGCGCGCTACGGCATCTGCCTGGGGCGCGCTGGGCGCGGCCGAGGACTGCTGGCTCGCGCGCGCGACTACGTGCTCGAGCGCAAGCAGTTCGGCCGGCCGCTGGCGGCGAATCAGCTGATCCAGAAGAAGCTCGCCGACATGCAGACCGAGATCGCGCTCGGCCTGCAGCGGCTGCCTGCGGCTCGGCCGCATGAAGGACGAGGGCACGGCGGCGCCGGAGATCACGTCGATGCTGAAGCGCAACTCCTGCGGCAAGGCGCTCGACATCGCGCGCCTGGCCCGCGACATGATGGGCGGCAACGGCATCGTCGACGAGTTCGGCGTGATCCGCCACCTGGTGAATCTCGAAGTGGTGAACACCTACGAGGGCACGCACGACGTCCACGCCCTGATCCTCGGCCGCGCGCAGACCGGGATTGCGGCGTTCGCGAACTGAGGCACCATCCCGACATGACACCGTTGCGAGATCTGCCCGACCTCGACGCCGCCCTCGTGCGCGCGGCGTCGGAACCCATCGTCATCTTCAAGCACAGCCCCACCTGCGGGGTGAGTGCGCAGGCCTCGGAAGAGATCGACGATCTGATCGAGCGTGCGGCGCTGCCGCTGCCTCTCTACGTCGTCAGCGTGCGGGCCCAGCGCGAGGTGTCCGAAGCCATCACGAAGCGCTTCGGTATCCGTCACGAGTCGCCACAGGTGCTGCTGGTGCACCACGGCGCGGTGCTGTGGCACGCGTCGCACTTCAGGGTGAATGCGGCCGAGATCCACTCGGCGATCGAGCGTTTCGTCGCCGCCGCCGGCTGACGCCCGCCCCTGAGCGCTAGACCGGCCCGGTCGGCCCGTTCGGTCCTGGTGACGGCGGAAACGCATCGGTGTTGCGCCACGACCGGCCCTCGCGCTCGAGCAGCGCGTCAGCAGCGGAGGGGCCCCAGCTGCCAGCCGGATACTCCTGCAGCAACGCCTTGGGTGAAGCCTCGATCATTTTGAGAATGGGTTCGACGACTTCCCATCCTGCCTCCACCATGTCGGCGCGGTGAAACAGCGTCGGATCCCCAGACATACAGTCGAACAGCAGCGTCTCGTAGCCGGTGGCCGGCGTGCTGGCGAAGTAGTCGGCGTAATCGAACGCCATGTCCACGGTTCCCAGCCGCACCGGCGTGCCGGGCACCTTGGCCTGGAAACGCAGCGAGATCCCCTCGCCGGGCTGGATGCGAATGACCAGCACGTTGGGCTCGGCGGTCTCCGCCGTCACGCTCTGGAACAGCTTCATTGGCGGGCGCCGGAACTGCACCGAGATCTCGGACACGCGCGTCGGCAGCCGCTTGCCGGTGCGCAGGTAGAACGGCACATCGGCCCACCGCCAGTTGTCGATCAGCAGCTTGAGCGCGACGAAGGTTTCGGTCGTGGAGCTGTTCGAGACGTGCGGCTCGTCGCGGTATGCCGCGACGGATTGATCCCCGGACCTGCCGGCGGCATACTGCCCGCGGACGACCCGGCGCCGCACCTCGTCGTTCGAACACAAGTGCAGCGCGTGAAGAACCCGCACCCGTTCGTCCCGCACGTCATCGGCCCGGAACGAGATGGGCGGCTCCATGGCAGTGAGCGCGAGCAGCTGGAACAGGTGGTTCTGGACCATGTCGCGCAGCGCGCCAGCCTCGTCGTAGTATCCGCCGCGATCCTCCACGCCCACGGTCTCGGCGACGGTGATCTGCACGTGGTCAACGTAGCGGCGATTCCACACCGGCTCGAAGATCCCGTTGGCGAAGCGGAACGCCATCAGGTTCTGGACGGTCTCCTTCCCGAGATAGTGATCGATCCGGTAGATCTGGTGCTCGGCGAGCACCGTGCGCAGCTGCTCGTTGAGCGCCTTCGCCGACGCCAGGTCGTAGCCGAATGGTTTCTCGACGACCACCCGGCGCGGCCGGTCCGGTGCTTCCGTCAGCAGTCCGGCGGCGCCAAGTCCACTGGCGATTCCGGCCACGGCATCCGGAGGCGTCGCGAAGTAATAGACCCGGCCACGGGCTGTGGAGGCATCGCCCTCGATCGCCATCAGCCGGTGACCAAGCGACTGAAAGCTGGCCGGCGAGTCCAGCGGCTCGAACACAAAAAACATCCGAGGCACGAGCGCGTTCCACACCGCCTCGTCGATCGGATCGGGGCCGAACTCCTCCACGTCGTGGCGCAGCTTCTCGCGGTAAGCCTCGTCGGTCATCGGCTTGCGGCCCACACCGACCACCGCGAACGCCTCGGGCAGCGCCCCTCGGACGGCCAGGTTGTAGAGCGCCGGCAGCAACTTCCGCGCGGCCAGGTCGCCCGTCGCGCCGAAGATGACCATCGTGGTCGGCGGCGCGATCACGCGTGCGGCTCCACGTGGCCGCCGAACTTGAAGCGCATGGCCGACAGCAGTTTGTCGGCGAAGCTCGGCGCCTGACGCGAGCGGAAGCGGGCGAAAAGCGACGCCGCGAGCACCGGCACGGGCACCGCCTCGTCGATCGCCGCCTCGATCGTCCAGCGGCCCTCGCCCGAGTCCTGGACGATGCCGGAGAAGCCGGCGAGGTCCGGTTGTTCCTTCAACGCCGATGCCGTGAGATCCAGCAGCCACGACTCGATGACGCTGCCGTGCCGCCAGACCTCGGTGATGTCGTCCAGCTTGAAGTCATAGTTCGAATCCCGGTGGCTGATTGAGCGACCCCGCGTGGCGCAGCACGTCCAGGCCCTCCGCATAGGCCTGCATCAGCCCGTACTCGATGCCGTTGTGCACCATCTTCACGAAGTGGCCCGCGCCGGCGGGGCCGCAGTGCAGGTAGCCGCGGGGGGCGGTGTCGCTGGCGGCGTCGGCAGACGTGGCGGGCGGCGCAGCATCTGGCGCGAGCGTGCGGAAGATCGGTTCGAGCCGCGTAAAGATCTGCTTGTCGCCACCGATCATCAGACAGTAGCCGCGCGTCAGCCCCCACAGCCCGCCGCTGGTGCCCACGTCTACATAGGCGATGTTGCGTTCACCCAGCATCGCCGCACGACGCACATCGTCCTTGTAGTGCGAGTTGCCGCCGTCGATGACGACATCGCCTGGCTCGAAGCTTGCCGACAGGTCGGCGATAACCGCGTCGGTCGGGGTTCCGGCAGGCACCATCACCCAGGCCACGCGCGGCGGCCGTAGCGCGCGCGCGAACTCGTCCAGTGACATCGCTCCAACCGCGCCCTCGCCGGCCAACGCCGAGACGGCCTCGGCGCTGCGATCGAACACCACGACGTCGTGCCCGCCACGCATCAGCCTGCGCACCATGTTGCCGCCCATGCGGCCCAGTCCGATCATCCCGATCTGCATGACGCGAGCGTACTCCAGCCAAGGTCCGTGCCGATCGCAAGTATTGCCAAAAGCTGAGTATTCATCCGATGCATCACAGCCGCCGTCAGACGGAGGAGCTTCCGAGAGAAGCTCGGCCCTGCTTGGATTTGGCGTCGATCCTGCAAGGGACCTCGTGTCCCCCGACACCAGAAGTCTACCGTCCGCATTCTCCGGTTCCACGCGAAGGAGACCTTCAGAAATGGTTCGTTCTGTACGTCCGTTTGCAGCGCTCATTGTCTGCCTCAGCCTCGTGGCCATCACCAACGCCCAGGGCCCCAACGATCGATTCGGTCAGTTCTGGGGACCGCACATCCAGCCCGCACCGCCCACGATTGGCTTGCGTGGGCTGGCCATCAGCACCAGCCAAACCGTCCACCGCGCCCGTCTCGGGCGACATGCTCCATCACTGGAATCGGGTGGCGATCGATACCAGCGGCCTCGACCACACGCCCGTGGCGGCCGGTGAATCTCGCGTGTTCGGCGAGCAACTGGGCCCAGGCCGCTCCAGCCGCGCGATGGCGATCGTGCACATCGCAATTTACGACGCGATCAACTCGATCACCCATCGCGACATCGGTTTCAGCGGAATCCCGGACGTCGCGGAAGACGCGTCGATAGACGCCGCTGTCGCGCGTGCCGCGCACGACACGCTGGTCGTCCTGTTTCCGTCCCAGAAGGCCCACTGCGACCAAGTCCTGGCAGAAGACCTTGCCCGCATCCCCGAGGGAGCGGCGAAGGACACTGGGCCAACAGACCGGGGCGCTTGCCGCCGCAGCTATCCTGAAGATGAAGGCCAACGATGGTTCGAACTATATCGAGCCTACGCTCGGGGTCGGCTTCTTCACCGGCACTGAACCCGGTCAGTGGCGGCAGGATCCGATCAGCCAGATTCCGATCGCGCTCGGCGCGCACTGGGGAGACGTCACACCGCTCGTGATCAAGTCCGGCCGCCAGTACCGCGTGCCGCCGCCGCCCAACCTGCACACGCCGGAGTACGCCGGCCGCCTATGCCGAGGTTCAGCGCCTGGGTGGGGACGGCATCACCACCAAGACCGAACGCACCGACCGATCAGACGATGATCGGCATCTACTGGGCCTACGACGGCACACCGAGCCTGTGCGCGCCGGTCCGCTTCTACAACCAGATTGCGGTGGCGATCGCCGAACTGCGCGGCGCCGACATGGTCGAGATGGCGAAGATGCTCGCCCTGGTGAACATCGCCATGGCCGACTCGGGCATCGCGGTCTGGGAATCGAAGTACTACTATCAACTCTGGCGGCCCATCACCGGCATCCGCGAGTCCGACCCGGGCACCGGCCCGTCGGGCAAGGGTGATGGCAATGCCCGCACTGCCGGCGACCCGACGTTCACGCCTCTCGGCGCGCCGGCCAGCAACCTGAACGGGCCGAACTTCACGCCGCCGTTCCCCGCCTATCCGTCCGGGCATGCCACCTTTGGCGGGGCGCTGTTCCAGATGCTGCGCAACATCTACCGCACCGACGACATTCCGTTCACGATGGTGTCTGACGAACTGAACGGCGAGACGCGCGGCAGCGACGGCGTCGTCCGTCCGCTCCTGCCGCGCTCGTTCAAGACGCTGTCCCAGGCCGAAGAAGAGAACGGGCAGAGCCGCATCTATCTCGGCATCCACTGGGCCTTCGACAAGACGGCCGGCATCGATCAGGGCCGCAAGATCGCCGACGACGTCTACGTCAACACGTTCCGCGCTCGGAAGTAGCCGCCTGTGTCCCGGCCCAATTCGCGGGCCGGGACATAGCACGACCGCAGGCCACGGGGCCGGTCGAGCCGGTGCGTGCTAGCCTTGTCGTCATCATGCGGCACGCGACGCTTTCTCGCCTCGGGCTCGTCCTCGTACTGGCCGGATCCGCAGCCGTGCTACCGGCCTGCGACTCGCTCTACTACAAGACGATGAAGAAGTTCGGGATGGAGAAGCGCGACATCCTGGTCAAGCGCGTGCGTGAGGCCCGCGAGGCGCAGCAGGAGGGCAAGGAGGAGTTCCGCTCCGCGCTCGATCGCTTCAAGAGCGTAGTGGAGACCGAGGGCAGCAGCCTCGAGGACAAGTACAACGACCTCAACAAGCAACTGGAGCGGAGCGAGGATCGCGCGAAGAAGATTCACGACAAGGTGAAGTCGGTGAAGGACGTCGCTTCCGATCTGTTCAAGGAATGGGAGAAAGAGCTCGGTCAGTACAGCGATCGGGCGCTGCGCGCCGAGAGCGAGCGGGAGCTGCGCGAGACCAGGCGGCGCGCGCAGGGAGTGATCGCCGCGATGGAGAAGGCCGAGAAGCGAGTTGACCCGGTGCTGCAGCCGCTGCGCGATCGCGTGCTGTTCCTCAAGCACAATCTCAACGCCTCAGCGATCGGCGCCCTCGACAAGGAACTGGTGGCGCTGCGGACCAACGTCGATGCCCTGGTCGTCGATCTCGAGTCGTCCATCGCCGAAGCCGAAACCTTCATCGCGCAGATGGACGCCGAGGCCAGGACCGCGACCAACTAGCCGCGGAGCCGGGGCGAGAGAAAATCAGCCGCGGCTGCGTTCGACGATCTTCACGAAGCTGTCGGCATCGAGGCTGGCGCCGCCGACGAGCGCGCCGTCTACGTCTGGCTTGGCCATCAGCGCGGCCGTGTTGTCGGCCTTGACGCTGCCGCCGTACAGCACCCGGCACCGAAACGCCGCATCCGGTCCGAACCACTGCGTGAGCCGCGAGCGGATGTGCGCGTGCGCATCCTGCGCCTGCTCCGGGGTGGCGGTGCGCCCGGTGCCGATTGCCCACACCGGCTCGTAGGCCACGACCATGGCCGCGAGCTCGCTGCCGGTCACGCCGTCGAGCCCGGCCTTGATCTGCCGGTCGAGCACCGGCAGCGTCTCGTTGGCCTCGCGCTGCTGCAGAGTTTCGCCAATGCAGACGATCGGCGTGAGCGTAGCGGTGAGGGCGGCACGGACCTTTCGGTTGACGCTCTCGTCCGTCTCACCGAACAGCGTACGCCGTTCGGAGTGGCCAATCAGGACCCACCCGGCGCCGGCCTCGCGCACCATCTGGGCGCTGAGCTCGCCGGTGAATGCGCCCTCCCGTTCCCAGTGGATGTTCTGTGCCGCCACCCCGATCGCCGATCCGTCGAGCGCCGCCGCCACCGCGTGGAGCGCCGGTGCGGTGGGCGCGACGACCACGTCCACGCCGGTGATGTCGCGCACGCGCTCGCGGAGGTCGGTGACGAAGGTCACCGACTCGCGAACGGTCTTGAACATCTTCCAGTTACCGGCGATGAGGGGCTGGCGCATGGAGGTCACCTGAACTCACTTGTCCGGCAGCGCCGCTACGCCCGGCAGCGTTTGTCCGCCGAGGAACTCGAGCGAGGCCCCGCCGCCGGTGGAGATGTGGGTCATCTTCGCCGCCAGGCCGGCGGCGTTGATCGCAGCCACCGAGTCGCCGCCGCCGATGATCGTCGTGCCTTCGACCTTCGGCGCAGGCGTGCGCCACAGCCATCGTGCCGGAGGCGAACGGCGCCAGCTCGAACACGCCCATCGGGCCGTTCCACACCACGGTCTGCGCGTCCCTCAGCAGGTCGGCGAAGACGTGCGCGGTCGCGGGTCCGATGTCGAGTCCCATCCGGTTGCCGATCGCGGGGTCGTTGACCGTCAGCACAGCGGTGGCGGCGTTGGCATCGATCGTCTCGGCGACAACGTGATCGACGGGCAGTTGCAACTGCACACCGCGCGCCTTCGCGTGCGCCATGATGTCGCGGGCCGCGTCGAGCTTCTCGTCCTCGACCAGCGATCGTCCCACCGGCATCCCGAGCGCCTTGAAGAACGTGTAGGCCATCGCGCCGCCGATGAGCAGGCGATCGACGCGCGCCAGCATGCTCTCGATGACCTCGATCTTGTCCGAGACCTTGGCGCCGCCGATCACAGCCACGAATGGCCGTTCGGGATCGCCCAGCGCCATGCCCAGGTAGGTGAGTTCCTTTTCCATCAGCAGCCCGGCGCCGGCCGCCGGCATCAACTGAACCATCCCCGCCACGGAGGCGTGGGCCCGGTGCGACGCGCCGAACGCATCGTCCACGTAGACATCGGCCAACGCCGCAAGCGCGGCGGCAAAGCCGGGGTCGTTCTTTTCCTCTTCGCCGTGGAAGCGCAGGTTCTCGAGCAGCACCAGCTTCGATCCGCCCGGCGGCATGCGCCGCGTCCACGGCTTCCCTGGCCGCGGGCCCGATGCAGTCGCTGGCGAAGGTGACCGGGCGGCCGAGCAGCGACGCCAGGTGATCGGCCACCGGCTTCAGGCTGAACTCGGCAGTGGGCTTGCCCTTGGGGCGGCCCAGGTGCGAGGCAAGGATGACCGTGGCGCCCGCGTCGAGCGCATAGCGGACGGTCGGCAGCGCCGAAGTGATGCGCGTGTCGTCGGTGATGCGCCCGCCCTTCAGTGGGACGTTGAAGTCCACCCTGAGGAACAGGCGCTTGCCGGCGATGTCGAGGTCGCGGATCGAGTACTTCGTCATTGGATTTGGTGGCCCACGCCTGAAGCCCAAGGCCTGAAGCCTAGAGCCTTCTCAGCAGATCCACGCAGCGGTTCGAGTAGCCCCACTCGTTGTCGTACCAGGCCATCACCTTCAGGAAGTCGCCGTCCAGCACCTTGGTGTAGGCGGCGTCGACGATCGAGGAATGCGGGTTGCCGCGGAAGTCGATCGACACGAGCGGGTCGGTCGAGAACTGCAGGATGCCCTTCATCGGGCCGTCGGCGGCGGCCTTGAGCGCCGCGTTCACCTCGTCCGCCGTGACCGGCTTCTCGGTGATGCAGACGAGGTCCACCACCGACACGTTCGGCGTGGGCACGCGCATGGCGATACCGTCGAGCCGGCCCTTCAGCGCCGGCAGCACCTCGGCCACGGCCTTGGCGGCGCCCGTCGTCGTCGGAATGATCGACATCGCGGCGGCGCGCGCGCGGCGCAGGTCCTTGTGCGGCAGGTCCAGCAGGTTCTGGTCGTTCGTGTAGGCGTGGACGGTGGTCATCCAGCCCTTCTTGATCCCGAAATTCTCGTGGATGACCCTGGCCACCGGCGCGAGGCAGTTGGTGGTGCACGACGCGTTCGAGATGATGTGGTGCTTGGCCTTGTCGTAGGCCTCGTCGTTGACGCCCAGCACCACCGTCACGTCGGGGTTGGTCGCCGGTGCCGTAATGATGACCTTCTTCGCGCCCGCCGCCAGGTGCTTGGCCGCGTCGTCGCGCTTGGTGAACTTGCCGGTGCACTCGAACACCACGTCGACGCCGAGGTCCTTCCAGGGCAGCTCGGCCGGATCCTTCACCGAGAGGACCTTGAACTCGTCGCCGTTGACGGCGATCGCGCCCTCGCGCGCCTCGATTGTGGCGGAGAGGTTGCCGAGCACCGAGTCGTACTTCAGCAGGTGTGCCAGCGTCTTGGCGTCGGTGATGTCGTTCACCGCCACGAAGTCGATGTCCGCGTGGCCGAGGGCCGCGCGCATGATGTTGCGTCCGATGCGGCCGAATCCGTTGATGCCGACCTTCAGTGACATGTATCAGTCCTCCGGATAAACGGCTCATTTTACACAGGCCGCCCGCCTTGCGGGCACCCGGTTTGAAGCGATATACTCGCAGGGACGTAAGTCCTTTAATGTATACCCTTTACAGCGTCCTCGTGCTGGTGGTCTTCGTGATCGCCTCGCCGTGGTTCCTCTACCAGGCCCTCCGCTACAGGAAATACGTCGGCAGCCTCGGCCAGAGGATGGGCTATCTGCCCGTGTCCTTCAACATCGACGGCGACGAATCGATCTGGATTCACGCGGTCTCGGTCGGCGAGGTGCTGACGGCGCGGCCCCTGATCGCCGCGCTCCGGCAGCGGTATCCCAACCTCCGCATCTTCCTGTCGACGACCACGATGGCCGGGCAGCAGCTGGCCCGGCGCAGCGTGCCGAACGTGGACGCGGTGTTCTATTTCCCGTTCGACCTCGCCGTGTTCGTCCGCCGAACGCTCGACCTGGTGAGGCCCCGGCTGTTCCTGATGATGGAGACCGAAATCTGGCCGATCCGTGCTGCGCGAGTGCCGCGCCCGCGGGATCAAGACCGCGGTCGTCAACGGGCGGCTGTCGACGCGCTCGTTCCCGCGCTACCGGATGATCCGGCCGATCATGCGACGGGTGCTCGCAGGACATCGATCGCTTCTGCGTGCAAAGCGACGAATCGGCGCGCCGCTTCATCGAGCTCGGCGCCGATCCCGCGACGCGTGGTGGTCACCGGCATCGCTGAAGTTCGACTCGCTGGACAATTCGGGACCGCTCCGCAGCGCGCGACCGCGTGCTGCGCTATTTCCGGCTGCCGCCCTCGCGTCCGGTGATCGTCGCCGGCAGCACCATGAAGGGCGAGGAAGCCTGCGGTGCTCAGAGCGTTTCGCCGCGTGCGCGCCACCTCGCCCACGACGCTGCTGGTGCTGGCGCCGCGCCATCCCGAACGCTTTGCAGAGGTTGACGCAGCTGTGCCGCAACGAGGGCTGGAAGATCGCCCGCCGCACGGAGCTCGCCATCGACGCCGAGCCGCGCGTCGACATCATCGTGGTCGACACGATCGGCGAACTGGCCACGATCTACCAGATCGGCACGGTGGTGTTTGTCGGCGGCAGTCTGGTGGCCACCGGCGGCCACAACGTGCTCGAGCCGGCGGTGTTCGGCAAGCCGATCGTGTTCGGCCCGCACATGGAGAACTTCCTCGAGATCGCGGAGGCCTTCGTCAGCAGCGGGCGCGGCTGTTCGCCTGGACGATGAAGGGCAGCTCGAAGAGGTGTTGCTCGACGCTGATGGGCGACCCGGTGCGCCGGGCGCGCCTCGGCGCGGCGGCGCGGGCGCTGGTCGAAGCCAATCGCGGAGCGAAGGACAAGACGATGACGGTGATCGAAGCGCTGGTGCAGCCGGCCTCACCGTCCAACGTCGTCCCGTTCAGACCCCTTGCTTGATTTCCTCTACGGCGAAATTGCGCGCTGGCGGCGCCGCTCGTTCGAGCGACACCCGGACCGCCGTCGTCGGCTGGCCCGTCCGGTCATCAGCGTCGGCAACCTCTCGATGGGCGGCACCGGCAAGAGTCCCCGTGGTGGCCGCGCTCGCCGCATGGCTGGTCGAGCAGGGCGAGCGCCCGGCGATCCTCAGCCGCGGCTATCGCCGCCGCGACGACCTGCCCGGCGTGGTGGTGGTGTCGGACGGTCATAGCCTTCGGGCGGGGCTCGGCCGATCGGGCGACGAGCCGTTGATGCTGGCCCGCGCAGTGCCCGGCGCCATCGTCTGTGTGTGCCCGGATCGTCACCTCGCTGGCGTGCTCGCCGAGCGACGCCTCGGCGCGACCGTGCACCTGATGGACGATGGGTTTCAGCATTTCAATCTGGCGCGGGATCTGGACGTGCTGGTCACCACACCCGGAGAGATCGGCGGCGGCCGCGTGGTTCCGCACGGGCGGCTGCGCGAGCCGAGGGACGCCGCCGCTCGCGCGCATGTGCTGGTGGTGATGGGCGCGACCGCAGGCGCCGCGGTCTCCGAGGGCTGGGCGCTCGGTGTCGGACTCGCCTGTGGTGCGGAGAGCGTGCTGGGCGAGCCTTGCCTCGTCGGTCCGGCATCGCCGAGTCTCGATCTCGAGCTCCAGGCCCAAGGCCCAAGACCCAAGACGCGAGACCCAGACCGGACCTCGAGCCCCAAGCTCAAGCCTCGTGTTGTCCTCCGGCGCCCGGGTCGTGGTCGCGTGCGGCATCGCCAACCCGCGGCGGTTTGTCGAGGACGTGACGGCAGCGGGGTATGTTGTGGCCGGTGAGGTGTTGTTCGGCGATCACCACGCTTTTTCCGTGCGTGACATCGCGCGCATCGCGAGTGCGGTGATCGAAACCGGCGCCGAGGCCGTGCTCACCACCGACAAGGATGCGGTGCGGTTCGAAGACGCGGGCGCTTGCCCGTTCGCGTTGTACCGCGTGCCGCTGACCGCTGCGCTTTGATCCCCCTGATGTGTTGTTCGACAGCGTGGCGGCGGTGATCACGGCAGCCGGCAGCCGGCAGACGGCAGACGGGGGAAGACCGTCGTGAGGCACGCCATCGAGTACAGCCTGGTGGCGATGGTGCGAGCCGTGGCGTGCGTGCTGCCCGACGCGGTGATTCGCGTCTGGGGTGCGGCGCTGGGGATGATCTTCTACGGCATCGACCGGCCGCACCGGCGGGTGGCACTGAGCAACCTGAAGGAGTGCTTCCCGAAGCGCAGCGATGCCGAGCGGCGCGCGATTGCCCGTCGGACGTTCCGCCACTTCGGCCGGGTGCTGCTCGAACTGCTGCGCTTCAGCGCGCGCACCGACGCCCAGCGCGCGGCCCTGGTCGAGATTGAAGGTGACGACCGGGTGCGTCTTGCCTATGCTCAAGGGCAAAGGCGTGCTGTTCTTCACCGGGCACTTCGGCTTCTGGGAACTGCACGCCATCCATCACGGTTACGCTTCGAACCGATCGGCGTGCTGGCCCGCGCGCTGGACAATCCGCGGCTGAACGACCTTGCTCGAATCGATGCGGGGCGTGACCGGGAATCACTGCATCTATCGCCAGGGCGCGGTGCGGCGCGTGTTGAAGACTTTGGCGGGCGGTCACGGCGTGGCGATGCTGATCGATCAGCACATGCACAGCCCCGATGCGATCTGGGTGAACTTCTTCGAGCGTCCCGCGGCGACCACCTCGACGCTGGCGGCGCTGGCGCTGCGGACCGGCGCGCCGGTGATGCCGGTGTTCGCGCTGCCGCTGCCGGGCGGTCGATTCAAGTTCGTGTACGAGCCTCCCGTCGAACCGCCACACGGCGAGGGCCCCGAGGCGATTCGAGCGTTCACGCAGCGCTGCACCGACGTGCTGGAAATGTACGTGCGGCGCCATCCCGACCTGTGGCTGTGGATGCATCGGCGCTGGCGCGACGCACCCGCGCCGGCCTCCAAGGGCATGTTCCCGGCGGCGCAGCAATGAACCTGGTCGTGCTGTCACCGAACTGGCTGGGCGACGCCGTGATGGCGCTGCCGGCCATCGCCGACATCCGCCGGCATTTCGCGAAGGCGCGGCTCACGGTGGCGGCGCGCGCCGTCGGTGGCGTCGCTCTTTACCATGGTGCCGGGCGTTGAGGCCGTGCTCACCTTGCCGGGGCGCGGCGGGCTGGCAGCGCTGAAGACCTGGCGTCAGGACGTGACCGCGCTCGCGGGCGGTGGCTTCGATACCGCGGTGTTGTTACCGAACTCATGGGCCTCGGCGTATGTCGTGCATCGCGCGGGGATCGCCGAGCGCTGGGGCCTGGCCACCGATCTGCCGCGGGCGGCTACTCACGAGGTCCGCGCCAAAGCCCCGCGGCGCCGGGCACCAGGCTGGCTATTACCAGGCGTTGGTCGCGGCGCTCGGGATCGAGAACGGTCCGGCCTATGCGCGTGTCCACGTGCCCCAGGGCACCGCCAATCCGATTACGGCGCGTCCCTATGTGGTGCTGGCCCCGGCGCGGCTTACGGATCGGCCAAGCAGTGGCCGCCGTCCCGCTTTGCCGAGTTGGCAGTGACGCTGGCCAAAAGCGGCCAGGCGGTCGTGCTGGTGGGCAGCCGTGCCGATGCCGCGACATGCCGGGCCATCACTCGTGAGGCGGGCGGCGCGCGTCCCGAGCCGGTGATCGACTTGAGCGGCCGCACCTCGCTCGCGGAACTGACCGCGGTGCTGGCGGGCGCATCGGCGGTGGTCTCGAACGACTCCGGCGCGATGCACCTGGCGGGCGCCGTCGGCGCGCCGGTGGTGGCCGTGTTCGGCGCCACCAACGAGCACCGCACCGCGCCGCTCGTCAACGGACCGGGCGCGGTGCCGCCGCGCATCCTCGCCACCGACGTCTGGTGCCGCCCGTGCATGCTGCGCGAATGCCCGATCGATCACCGGTGCATGACCGGCGTCGCCGCCGACGCCGTGGCCTCGGCCACCATGGCGATCGTCCGACCCTCATGAGCACGAACATGACAGGCGCTCGCGGTCGGCCGGCAGTGTTCCTCGATCGTGACGGCACCATCAACGACGATGTCGGGTACCTGACGGACCTGGCGACGCTGCACATCTACCCGTACGCCGCGGATGCGATTCGCCTGCTGCGCCGCGCCGGATTCGCGATCATCGTCGTCACCAACCAGGGCGGAATCGCGCGGGGCCTGATGACCGAGACGTTCGTGCTCGAGACGCACCGGCGCATGGCCGATCGCCTGGCACGTGGCGGGGCGACCATCGATGACTGGTTCTACTGCCCGCATCATCCCGAGTCGGTGGTGCCGGGGTTGTCCACGCCGTGCGACTGCCGGAAGCCGGGCGTGGCGATGCCGCTCGAGGCGGCAGCGCGGCACGGGCTGGACCTTCAGCAGTCGTGGGTCATCGGCGATCACTGGCGCGACGTGCAGATGGGGCACGCCGCCGGCATGCGCGCGGTGCTGCTGCGCACCGGCCACGGATTGGACCAGGAAGCGACGCGCGCCGGCCGATCAGCGGGTCGAAGCCATCTGCGATAACCTGATGGCCGCGACCGCGTTCGTGTTGAGAAAAGGCCTCCGGTAAGCGACATGTTGCACACCGGCCTCGCTTCGCTCGGTAGGACGCGCTACCGCGCGGTAGGGATCTGATGATCGAGATAACGCGGAAGTTTTCGGGCGCGCGGGTGGTCGTGATCGGCGACCTGATTGCGGACGAGTACGTCTACGGTCGCGTGGCCCGCGTCTCGCGAGAGGCTCCGGTCCTGATCCTCGAATACGACTCGACCGAGATGGTGCCGGGCGGCGCCGGGAATGCCGCCAGCAACGTCGCCGCGCTCGGCGGCCATGTGCGGCTGGTGTCGCTGGTCGGCCGCGACGAGCCGGGCCGGCGGGTGCAGCAGGCGCTGCCGGCGCGCGTCGATCGCCGCGGGCTGGTGCGTCCCGCCGGCTTTCGCACGCCCGTCAAGACGCGCATTCTCGCCGGCGGCATTCACTCCGCCAAGCAGCAGGTGGTGCGGATCGATCGCCTGTCGGCCCGCCCCGTGACCGACGCGGAGCGCGCCGCCCTCGCGCGCGCGGCCATCGTCGCCGTCCGTGACGCGGATGCGGTGTTGATCTCCGACTATGGCTCGGGGCTGGTGACGCCGGCGCTGGCCAAGGACGTCGCCGATCGCGTCAAGCGCCGCGGCGTGCCGGTGCTGGTGGACTCGCGCTACGCGCTGACGCGCTATCGCGGGCTGACCGCGTGCGCGCCGAACGAATCGGAAGTGGAGCAGGCGCTGGGCGTGCGCATCGACGATCACCTGCCGGTGCTCGAGCGCGCCGGACGGCGCATCCTGCAGCGCACCCGCATGCAGGCCGTGATCGTCACGCGCGGCAGCCGCGGGATGGCGGTGTTCGAGCCCGGGCGGAAGACCGTGCACATCCCGATTTTCGGGTCCGATCAGATTGCCGACGTCACCGGGGCGGGCGACACCGTGATGGCCACGCTGACGCTGGCGCTCGCGGCCGGCGCGTCCATGGAGGATGCCGCGCGCCTGGCGAACGTGGCCGGCGGGCTGGTCGTGATGAAGCGGGGCACCGCCACCGTCCGGGCCGCGGAACTGGTCCGCGCGCTCAGGAGCCGCTGACGACTGTGCCGAGCGGTGCCGAACTCGCGCTGGTCGTCGCGCAGACGTTTCTCGTGGCCGCGACGGCGACCTGGCTGATCCGGCAAGCCGCGCGGGGTCGTGGATGGCTCGCGCCGCCCCGCCCCGACCGCTGGCACCGCGAGCCCACCGCCCTCTACGGCGGCGTCGGCATCTTCGCGGGATTCGCCATCGGCTTGCTGTGGCACGTGCCCTGGTCGCCTTTCATGGGCGCGCTGCTCGTGCTCACCGGGGTCATGTTCGTCACCGGGCTGGTCGATGATGCGACCGACATCCGGCCTCAGACGAAGATCGTGCTGCAGCTCGTCGGCGGCCTGCTGCTCTATGCCGCCGACTTCCACTTCAACAGCGCGTTCGCCTGGTGGCTCGACATGGGCATTGTCGTGTTCTGGGTCGTGGCGATCACCAATGCCATGAACCTGCTCGACAACATGAACGGGCTGGCCGCAGGCACCGCGGTCATCGCCGGCGTGTCGCGGCTGCTGCTGTTTCACCAGACCGGGAACATCGAGGGCGTGCTGGCGAGCGCGGTCTTCATCGGCGCGGTCCTGGGCTTCCTGGTGTTCAACTTCCCGCGCGCGTCGATTTTCATGGGCGACGGCGGCAGCTTCACGATCGGCTTCGCGCTGGCGGCGCTCAACCTCACCAATGGCGAGGCCTATTCGAAGAGCGTCTTCTCGATCTTCGTCTTCCCGGTGATGGCGCTGGCGCTGCCAATCTTCGACACCACGCTGGTGTCGGTGGCGCGCTACTTCTCGGGCCGCGCGATCAGCCAGGGCGGACGCGATCACGCCTCGCACCGGCTGGTTGCGATCGGGCTGAGCGAGACGACCGCCGTTCTCATGCTGTGGGTCATCTCGGCGGCTGCCGGCGTGATCGCCTACCTGCTCTACAACGTCGGGTTCTCGTACGCGATGTTCGCGGTCGCCATCCTGGTGCTGGGCCTGGCCCTGTTCGGTGCCGTGCTGTCGCGGGTTCGCGTCTATCCCGAAGGCACCGAGCCGGACGGACCGGCCTCGGCGTGGGGGTTCACCCTGCCGGGCGAGCTGCTCTACAAGCGGCAGATGTTGTGGGTGATTCTGGACGGCATCACCGTGGTACTGGCGCTCACCGTTGCGGTGGCACTGTTGCGGAACGGGAGTACGGCCTCGCCGCCGGAGTTGTCGGCGGCGGTCGCCTGCGTGGTGGTGGGACTGTTCGCGATGGGGCTGTACCGCTGGGACTGGGCGCATTTCGGCGTCAACGTCGCGGCGCGCATTGTCGCCGGTGCCGGTGCCGGACTGGTCGCGATGGCCGCACTGCAGCGCGTGCTGCCAATCGAGGATCCGTTTTCCGTGATGATGTTGATCCTGGCATGGCTGACGGTGGGCATCAGCGTCTGCGGCACCCGCATCGCCGTGCGGGTCATCGATCGGTGGCTGCACCGGCTGGGAGGCGTTCGTGGGTGAGGTGCTGACGCGAGACGAGTTGGTCGTGCGCGTCGGTCACGGGCGCGAGCGCGGGCTCCGCTTCGCGTTCGCCAACGGCGCCTTCGATCTGCTGCACGTGGGTCATGTGCGCTACCTCGAGGCGGCCCGCCAGGAGGCGGATTGCCTGATCGTGGCGGTCAACGACGACGAGTCGGTGCGGGCCTCGAAGGGGCCGGCGCGGCCGGTGATGCCGGCGGCCGATCGCGCGGAGCTCGTCGCCGCATTGCGCGCCGTGGATTACGTCGTGATCTTCCCCGAACCCACGGTCACGCCGCTGCTCGAGCTGCTGAAGCCGGACGTCCACTGCAAGGGCACCGACTACACACTGGACACCGTCCCCGAGCGAGACACCGTCCGCGCCTACGGCGGCCGCATCGCCATCGTCGGCGACCCGAAGGACCATTCGACCAGCGACCTCGTCAAGCGGTTGGGTCGGTAGACGATCGTCTGCCGTCTGCCGTCTGCCGTCTGCCGTCTGCCGGACGCCTGGAACCCTGGATCCCAGATCCGCGAATCCCGTAAGCTATTCCCTTGTCCACCCGCATCCTCATCGTCAGGCTGAGCGCACTGGGCGACATCGTCCACGCGGTGCCGGTGCTGTCGGCGATCCGGCGGCACGATCCGTCGGCCGAGATCGACTGGCTGGTCGAGGAGTCGTACGCGGCGGTGTTGGGGATGGTGGACGGGCTGCGCCGCCGGATCATCGTGCGGGCGCGCGAGAACGGTACGCGCGGCGGTGACGTCGTGTTCGCCAGCGGCCTGGGCTACCTGAAGGCGGCCTTCTACCTGCGGCGTCAACACTACGACGTTGCGCTCGACCTGCAGGGATTGATCAAGTCGGCGGCATGGGCCCGGGTGTCCGGTGCCAGGCGTGTGATCGGCTTCGCGCCCGGGCACCTGCGCGAGCCGCATGCCGCGCGGCTCTATACCGAGGCCGTGACGCCGCCCGAGGCGCCGCACATCATTCAGAAGAACCTGGCGATGGCCGCGCATCTCGGTGCCCCGGTGTCGCCGTTCACGCTGCCGCTCTCCGCGGAGCCGTCGCCGGCACTGAGCGCCGCGGTGCACGACGCCGTGGGACCCGCGCGCTACGCGGTGCTGAACCCCGGGGCGGCGTGGCCGAACAAACGCTGGCCGCCGGAGCGCTTTGGCGCACTCGCCGAAACGCTGCTGCATCGGTTCGGCCTGGCCTCGTTCATCACGTGGGGGCCTTCGGAGCGCGCATTGGCCGAGGAGATCGTCGCCAGCTCCGGCGGCGCGGCCCGCATCGCGCCACCGACGGAGATTGCCGACCTCGCCGCATTGGTGCGCGGAGCGGCGCTGGTCGTCTCCGGCGATACCGGGCCGCTGCATATTGCCGCCGCGATGGGCGCGCCCATCGTCGGGCTGTTCGGGCCGACTCGCCCCGAGCGGAACGGACCCTGGGATCCGGAGGACGAGGTGATCTCGCGGGCGGGGCAGTGCCAGTGTCACCACAAGCGGCAGTGCCTGATCGGCGCGCCGTGCATCAACGACATCTCGCTGGACGAGGTGATCCAGGCCGTCGGGCGGCGGCTGGCGAAGGAGAGGCGATCTTCGTGAGGCGGTTCCTGACCCGGTTTCGCGTGGCCCTGGGCTTTGCCCTTGCGGCGTTCGTCCTGTGGCTCGCCCGACCGGCGTGGAACACCTGGGCTGCGGGCGCGGTGATTGCCGCCAGCGGCGAACTGCTGCGGCTGTGGGCGGCGGGCCATCTCGAGAAGAGCCTCGAGGTGACAGCCTCGGGCCCGTACCGTTACGTGCGGCATCCGCTCTACATGGGTTCGTCGCTGATTGGCATCGGGCTGGCGATCGCCTCCACCAACCTGGTCGTCGCGGCGATCATCGGGATCTACCTGGGGTTGACGTTGTCGGCCGCGCGCCGCAGCGAGGAAGCGCACCTGCGCGAGAAGTTCGGCGATGCCTACGACGCCTACGTCGAGAAGCGCATGGCGCCGATGACGCGGACCTTCTCGATCGAGCGCGCGCTGCGGAACCGCGAGCACCACACGATTGCCGGGCTGGTGGCGGGATTCGCGCTGCTCGCCGCGAAAATTCTCTTTTAGGCCTCGCCCTTCGGGCTCGGTAGGAGACGGCGCCGAGCCTTCGGCTCGGTAGGCCGCGCTGCGCGCGGTAGGCCGAAACGCCCCCGTCTGCCGTTTTGCCTTCCGCCTTTTGCCTTTGCCTGGCCTTTTGACGCTGGCGCCTACTCGCCGTCTGCCGTCTGCCGTCTGCCGTCTGCCGGCGCCCCCCATCACCCCGTCCCATCGCGGCACGTCGATGTGGATGTCGAACTGGTCCAGCAGCCGGACCGCGGTGTAGGTGACGAGGTCGTCGAGGCTCGCCGGCTTCGTGTAGAACGCCGGCATCGGCGGGCAGATGACGACGCCCATGCGCGACAGCTTCAGCATGTTCTCGAGGTGAATCTCGCTGAGCGGCGCCTCGCGCACGGCCAGCACGAGCCGGCGCCGCTCCTTCAGGATCACGTCGGCGGCGCGGTGAACCAGCGAGTCGCCGAGCCCGTGAGCAATCGAGGCCACCGAGCGGGCGCTGCACGGCACCACCAGCATGCCCATGGTGCGGAACGAGCCGCTCGAGATGGCCGCGCCCTCGTCGTTGCTGTTGTAAACGGTGTGGGCCAGCGCCTGCACGTCCTTGAGGGTGGTGGACGTCTCGTGGAGCAGGGTCCGCGCGCCCCACTTGCTGATGACCAGGTGGGCCTCGATGCCGGTCTTCTGCAGCAGTTCCAGCACCCGGATGCCGAAGATCGACCCCGAGGCGCCGGTGATGGCCACAATGAGGCGGTTGCTGTCTGGCATCTCGTCAATATTGACGATTTGGACGGCGACTGACTAGAATTAGATCCTTTGCCGGGGGGTAGAGGGCGGTTAGCTCAGTTGGTAGAGCACCGGCTTTACACGCCGGCTGTCACAGGTTCGAGCCCTGTACCGCCCACCAGTTCCCGAGCAACGGTTCGACGGCCCTGGATGTGAGTTGGTGACTGCCGTCCGAACTTGTGATGTAATGAAGCGTTGATTTTCTGCTGACCTGGGCGCCCTGACACCGCGCTGGAACTGACCTCGCCCGATCGCAAGATCCCGATCAGATCACCAGATCATCAGATCACAAGATCAACAGATTCTCTTTCCCTCCCAGGGAGGGGTGGTAGTTCAGTTGGTTAGAACGCCGGCCTGTCACGCCGGAGGCCGCGGGTTCGAGTCCCGTCCACCCCGCCAATCCTCTTCCACGATCAACAGGTTTGGCGTGCCGAGAGTCGGCGGCGTGGGGCCGTCTTCGCGTGACGCCGGCACACGCGAACCCGCTAGTACAATGCCAGCGCATATTGGAGGTGACGATGACAGGATCGATTCGAACGCTTCGGGTGGACAAGGGCTTCGGTTTCATCAAGGACGACGCGGGCAAGGAATACTTCTTCCACCAGAGCGCCGTCTACGGTGAGGGGATCGACAACCTGCGTGAAGGCGACAGGGTCGAGTTCGAAGTGGGCGAAGGGCCGAAGGGTCCGCGCGCCGAGAGCGTGCGGCGCACCTCGACCTAGACTGAGCAGTATCATTCCCCCATGCCTTTTCGTTCCCTCGCCGGTCACCGGCGGCTGACCGCGCTGCTCTCGCGCGCGATTGGACGGGGAACGTTGCCCCCCACGCTCCTCTTCACGGGGCCGTCGGGGGTGGGCAAGTGGCGCGCGGCGGTTGCCACGGCGCAGACCCTCAACTGTCTGACGCCCGTGCAACCGGCCGGCGCGATCGAGCCCACGTATCCTGGCGATCCCGCCCAGGCGACGCTGGGCATGGACGCCTGCGGCGAATGCCGCGCCTGCGAGCGCATCGCACGCGGCATCCACGTTGACGTCATCGCCATCGAACCGGACGACAAGGCCTCGATCAAGATCGACGTGATCCGCGAGGTCCTGTCGCGGACCTCCTACCGGCCGTTCGAGGGCAAGCGCCGCGTGGTGCTGGTCCGCGAGGCCGAGACACTGGAAGTGGCGTCGCAGAACGCGCTGCTGAAGTCGCTCGAAGAACCGCCGCCCGCCACCGTCTTCATCCTCACCACCGCCGTGCCCGGCGTCCTTGCTCGGCACCGTGCGCTCGCGCGCCATGGCGCTGCGCTTCGGCCGGCTGACCGCGGAGGAAGTGTCGACGCTGCTCGTCCGCGACCACGACTTCACCGAGAGCGACGCCCGGGCGCTGTCGGCGCTGGCCGACGGCAGCGTCGGGCAGGCGCTGCAGCTGGGATCCACCGACGTGTCGGTGCTGCGCGAAACCGCGCTGCTGCTGTTGCAGCAGACCTCCGGCCGCGTTGACGCACAGGGCCGGCTGCAGATTGCCGCCGCGGTGGTCGGCGGGCCGTCGAAGAAGGAGCGGACGCGCGAGGACCTCGCCGTGATCCTGCGCCTCACCGCCTCGATGCTGCGCGACATCGAAGCCATCAACAGCGGCGCCGACCCGCGCGTGCTCGCCAACCCGGTGGTGGCCGGCGACCTCCACGCCATCGCGCAGAACTTCGTCGGCGACCGCGCCCGCTCGGCCTTCGGCGCCGTCGACCGCGCGCTCTTCGCGCTGGATCGCAACGCCGGTGCCAAAGTGGTCACCGAGTGGCTGTCGATGCAGATCTAGCTCCAGGGCCGCCCTGAGCGATACTTACGAGATGCGCCGCGTGCGTGTCGGCATCACCGTGGGCGACCCGGCCGGCATCGGTCCTGAAATCGCCGAGAAGGCCCGTGTCGATCCACGCGTGCTGGCCGTGTGCGAGCCGGTCGTGTTCGAGCCCGCCAGCCTGGACGGCATCCATCCCGGCGAAGACAGCGCCGCCGGGGGCCGCGCGGCGTATGACACGCTGCTGCGGGCGGTCGAGGCCGCCAGGCAGGGTCAGGTCGACGCCATCGCCACCGCGCCGCTCAGCAAGCGGGCCTTCGCGCTGGCCGGCTTACCGTGGAAGGGTCACACCGATCTGCTGGCGCACCTGTGCGGCGTTGAACATGTGCGGATGCTGTTCTACGCGGCGGCGCATGGTGATCGCCGCGCTCTTTGCGTGACGCTGGCCACCGTGCACGTGCCACTGGCCGACGTGCCGCGCCTGCTGACCACCGCCGACGTGGCGCGCACCATCCGCATGACGTCGGAGTGGCTGGTGGGTCTCGGCGTTGCCGCGCCTCGGGTCGCCCTGGCGGGGTTGAACCCGCACGCCGGCGAAGCCGGCCTGCTGGGGACCGAGGAAGATGCCGTCCTTCGGCCCGCGGTGGCCGCGGCGCGGGCTCAAGGTGTGGAGGCGAGCGGCCCGTTCCCCGCCGATACCATCTTCGTGCGCGCCACGCGCGGCGAGTTCGATGCGGTGGTCGCCTGCTACCACGATCAGGGATTGATACCAGTGAAGCTGCTCGCATTCGGAGACGCGGTGAACGTCACGGTCGGCCTGCCCATCATCCGCACCTCGGTGGATCACGGCACGGCGTTCGACATCGCCGGGCGCGGCGTCGCCGATCACGGCAGCATGGTGTCGGCGATTCAGCTGGCGGCCCGTCTGGCCGAGGCCAGGACGCCCCAGTCACGTGAGTTGAGGGGCTGATGGCCAGGCCGAAAGACGACGCCGAAGACACGCTGATTGCCGACAACCGGAAGGCGTTTCACGATTACCACATCCTCGAAACCTTCGAGGCGGGCATCGCCCTGCTCGGCACCGAGGTGAAGGGGATCCGCGAGGGGCGGGCCAACCTCCGCGACAGCTACGCCCAGGTCGATCGCGGCGAGGTGTGGCTGCACAACGTCCACATCAACCCGTACTCGCATCGCGGCTACGTCGATCACGATCCCAAGCGCAAGCGGCGTCTGCTGCTGCACAAGTACGAGATCCGCAAGCTGATTGGCAAGACCGTGGAGAAGGGACTGACGCTGGTGCCGACGCGGCTCTACTTCAAGAACGGCCGCGTCAAGGTCTCCATCGCGCTGGCCAAGGGCAAGCAGGCGCACGACAAGCGCGACGCCATCCGGCAGCGTGAGGTGGACCGCGAGACGCGGGCCGCCGTCAAGGAGCGACGACGGTGAACCCGATTCCGTTCAACCGCGCCGCCGTCACCGGGCGCGAGGCCGAGTATGTGACGCGCGCGATTGCCGAAGGGCCGATCCACGGCGACGGCCCGTTCACGAAAGCCTGTCACGAGTGGCTGGAACGGCTGACCGGCTCGCCGAAGGCGCTGCTCACCACGTCGTGCACCCACGCGCTCGAGATGTCGGCGCTGCTGCTGGACCTGCGCGAGGGCGACGAGGTGATCGTGCCGCCGTTCACGTTCGTGTCCACGGTCAACGCCCTGGTCCTGCGCGGCGCGCGGCCGGTGTTCGTGGACATCAGGCCCGACACCCTGAATATCGACGAGTCGTGCCATCGAGGCGGCCATCACCCCTCGCACGCGGGCCATCCTGCTGGTGCACTATGCCGGTGTCGCCTGCGAGATGGACACCATCATGGCGATCGCCGACCGGCATGGGCTGGTGGTCATCGAGGACAACGCGCACGGTCTGTTCGGCACCTACAAGGGCCGCCAGCTGGGCACCTTCGGGGCCTTCGCCACGCTCAGCTTCCACGACACCAAGAACCTGTCGTGCGGCGAAGGCGGGGCGCTGATGATCAACGACGTGCGCCACGTCGAGCGGGCCGAGGTGATCCGCGAGAAGGGCACCAATCGCACGCGCTTCTACCGCGGCCAGGTGGACAAGTACACCTGGTGCGACGTGGGCTCGAGCTACCTGCCATCCGACATCCTGGCGGCCTACCTTCTGGCGCAGCTCGAATCGCACGAGCAGATTCAGCGCCGCCGCCACGCGCTGTGGAGCCGTTACTTCGAGGCGCTGGCTCCCCGCGCCGCGGCCGCCGGCGTGCGGATGCCGATCGTCCCCGAGCACTGCGGCCATCCCGCGCACATCTTCTATGTGCTGATGCCGACGCTCGAGGCGCGCACGCGCCTGCTGGCATCGCTGCGCGCGCAGCTGATTCTGGCCGTCTTCCACTACCTGCCGCTGCACCTCTCCGAAATGGGACGACGCCTGGGCGGGCGTGACGGGCAGTTCCCTGTCACCGAGAGCGTGTGCGATCGGCTGGTGCGCCTGCCGATCTTCTATCAGCTGACCGACGACGATCAGGCACGCGTGATCGACGCCGTGAGCGACGCCTGGAGCGCATAACGATGACCTCTGCGACACCGATCGTGCTGGTGGTGGGTGCCGATGGCCAGCTCGGCCGCGCGATCGTCGAACGCTTCGGCCGCGCGGCGACTGTGCATGCGCTGAACCGGCGCGACCTGGACATCACCGATGCCGTCGCGGTCGAAAGCGCGGTGGCGCGCCTGTCGCCGTCGCTGATCGTCAACTGCGCGGCGTTCAACGACGTGGACGGCGCGCAACAGCAGCAGCCGGTGGCGTTCGCAATCAACGGGCTGGCCCCGGGCATTCTGGCAAGGGCGGCGCAGGAGGCGGGCGCCGTCTTCGTGCACTACAGCACCGACTTCGTGTTTGCCGGGCGCGAGGATCGCGCGTGGACCGAAGCCGATCCGCCGGAGCCGCAAAGCGTCTACGCGCAGTCGAAGCTGGTGGGCGAGTGGATGGCACGCGACTGTCACCGCCACTATGTGCTGCGCGTCGAGAGCCTGTTCGGCGGTTCGCTCGGCCGCTCCACGATCGATCGCGTGGTGGCCGCGCTCCGCGCGGGCCGGCCGATGAACCTGTTCCACGATCGCACCGTGTCCCCAAGCTTCGTGATCGATGTCGCCGAGGCAACCTGGCAGTTGCTGGAGCGCCGCGCCGAGCACGGGGTGTATCACTGCGTCAACAGCGGCGCCACGACCTGGCTCGGCGTGGGGCAGGCGGTGGCCAGGACGCTGGGCCTCGATGAATCGCTGATCGTGCCGACCTCGGTGACCGACGTGGTGATGAAGGCGCCGCGGCCGCAGTTTGCGGTGTTGTCGAACGAGAAACTGGCCGGCGCCGGCGTGATCATGCCCCGATGGGAGGACGCGGTCGCGCGCTACCTGTCGCGGCTGCCCGCATGACCGCCACGGTCGTCATCGTCGGCTATCGCGCTTACGCGGAACTCGAGCAGTGCCTGGCGTCGCTCGCCGCGCACGAACCTGACGTTCCCGTCGTGGTCGTCGATCACGCGGCCGACGAAGCCCGAGGCCGCGGCCTGACCGCGGCGTTCCCCCGCGTCACCTACCTGCCGCGACGAGAGAATCCCGGCTTCGCCGCGGGCGTCAACTACGCCGCGCGGCATGCTGGTCCTGGGCCGCTGCTGCTACTCAACCCGGATTGCCAGATCGCGGCGCCGGTGGTGGCGCCGTTGAGCGAGGTGCTGGCCGCGCATCCGGACGCGGGCGTCGTCGGTGGATTGATTCGAGAAGGGAACGGTGCGCTGCAGCACTCGGCACGCCTGTTTCCCGACATCACGACGGCGCTCGGAGGCAGGACGTCGTGGCTGTCACGGGTGGCGCCGGACAATCCCCTGTCGCGCAGGAATCTGAAGGCGGCGCCGGCCGACGGCATCGTGCCCGTGGACTGGGTCAGTGGTGCCTTCACGCTGATCCGCCGCGAGGCGTTCGACCAGGTGCGCGGGTTCGACGAGGGGTTCTTCCTCTACTGGGAGGACGCAGACTTCTGCAAGCGGGCCGCCGACGCGGGCTGGCTCACCCTGTACGCGCCGGTCGCCGAGGCGGTGCACCTGACCGCCCGAGCGAGTCGTCACGCGCCAATGCGGTCGCTGCGGGCCTTCCATCGCAGCGCGTTCCGCTACTACTGGAAGCACGGGGGCGTGGCGGCGCGCCTCGCGAGCCCGGTCGTGGCCCTGGGGTTGATTGCCCGCTTCCTGACGCGCCTCGTCACTCGCGACCGATCGTCGGGTTGATAAGAGCGCGTCTCGCCTTGTGTCGGCCTCCGAGTTGGCATACGCTCGGTCGCGGCTTCAAGTCCCTCAGGCAGATTGTTGTCCACGACGTGGGCCCTGGAGAATTTCGATGTCACGCATTCGACGCACCGTGTCGGCGTTGCTTCTGACCGGCACCCTGGCTGCGGCAGGACTAGTCGGCGTGAATGGGCAGGAGCCTCAATCAGCCGTCCCATCCATTCCAAGCCTGTCGGAACCCGGCCAGGGCCTGGCCATCCGCTCACGCTCCGCCAAGGATGGTCTGGTGACATTCGCAACCAGGAACGGCGATGGCCTCCTGCTGCCTGGAGCTGCGGGCACAGCTGCCGAAACCCGTGCGCTCGCTTTTGCGGATCTCTACGGCGAGCCGTTCGGCCTGACCAATCGGGCTGATGTTCGGCCAATGGGCCGGTCGCGCCCGGACGCGCTGGGCCAGGAGCATGTCAGGCTGCAGCAGGTGCGCGACGGTGTACCGGTCACGGCTGGCGAACTGATCGTGCACCTCAGAGGCAACCGCGTCGTTGCGGCAAACGGGCGGACCTTGAAGGACGTGGCGGTGCTGCTCACACCCAGCATTGGCCCGGCGGGAGCCCTCGAGCAGGCGCAGACGCTGATTGCGAAATACCGGGGCGATCTGGCCGGTGACGCACGGTTCAGCAGTCCGCGGCTGGAAGTCTTCAACCGCGGCATGCTGGACGAGGGTACGTTTCCCACGCGGCTCGCCTGGTTCATCGAGGCGAGCGGTGAGGAACTGCGTCAGTACATCTGGGTGGACGCGCATACCGGCGGCATCCTTCTCACGTTCAGCCAGCTTGCCGAGGCGAAAAGTCGCTCGGTCTACGATGTCGGCCTTCGGTTCGACGCTTCCGGGTACGCTGGTCCGTTCGGAGGGAGGCGCGCCGATCGGCATTACCGATGCCAACCAGGCGTACGACTTCGCGGGGCAGACCTACGATTACTTTTTCATCAATCACAGCCGCGACAGCTTCGACAACGCCGGAGGCCAGCTGGGCTCGTCGGTACGGTATCGCCACCCCTCCGCGCCCGGCACTCCCTACCAGAATGCGTTCTGGAACGGCACCCAGATGGTCTACGGCGAGGGCTTTGCGTCGGCCGACGATGTGGTGGCGCACGAGTTGAGCCACGCGGTCACGGAACGCTCGGCCAACCTGCTCTATTACAACCAGTCAGGCGCGCTCAACGAGTCGTTTTCGGACATCTTCGGCGAGACGATGGATCTCACCAACGGTGTCGGCAACGACGGCCCCGGCGTGCGCTGGCAACTGGCCGAGGATCTGTCCATCGGCGCCATCCGGCACATGATGACGCCGACGCTTTTCGGGGACCCCGGCAAGCTGAGCGACACGGGCCAGTTCGTGTGCCGCAGTGATGCCTGGACATCGGATTCGGCCGACAGCGGCGGCGTGCACAGCAACAGCGGGGTGCCGAACCATGGATATGCCCTGATGGTGGATGGAGGCACGTACAACGGCCGCACCGTCACTGGTATCGGGCTTGCCAAGGCGGCGAAGGTTCAGTATCGGGCGCTCACCACCTACCTGACATCGGGATCGGGCTTCGCCGACAATGCCCAGGCACTGAACCAGTCGTGCAGCGACCTGATCGGCACGTTGGGCATCACCAGCGCGGACTGCGCCCAGGTGGCGACGGCGCTGTTGGCGGTCGAGATGGCGAACCCGTGGCCGTGTGCCGGCGCAACTCCTCCTCCGGCCACCTTCTGTCCAACGGGCGGTGCGCCGACGCCGATCTTCGCCGACGGCTTCGAGTCCGGCGGCGCCAATTGGACGCCTTCGTCAACGTCTGTCAACAACTGGGAAATCATCGGCGACTTCGCCAAAGACGGCACCCGTAGCGTCTACGGCGAGGACGTTGGTACGACCTCCGATCACCGAGTGGCCATGACCAACGCCGTCGTGCTGCCTGGTGCGGCACGGCTCTCGTTCGATCACGCGTTTGAGTTCGAGCACCAGGGCAGCACCTTCTACTACGACGGCGGCGTGCTCGAGTACAGCACGAATGGCACGCACCTGGGTGGACGCAGGCCCCCTGATCGATGGGGGCCAGGCCTACAACGGCACCCTGGCTACCGGTAACCCGATCGGGACGCGGGCCGGCTTCGTTCGATCGAGCTTCGGCTACACCGGGACACGGCTCAACCTTGCCTCGCTGGCGGGGCAGGCGGTTCGGTTCCGGTTCCGCGTGGGTACGGACGTTTCGGTGGGATCGCTTGGCTGGGCCGTTGACAACTTCCGCATCTACACCTGCGGCTCGGCGCCGACCGGCCCCGAGCCTCCGACCGGCCTGTATGCCGCATCGATCGCCGGCAACGTCGTCACCTTGCGGTGGACACCGCCGGCGACGGGTGTCGCGCCCACTGGTTATCAGCTGGAAGGCGGCGTGAATCCTGGCGAGGTGCTGGCCAGCATCCCGACTGGCAGCGCCGCGCCTATCTACACGTTCGTCGCGCCGACCGGAGCGTTCCACGTCCGCATGCACACGATCTCAGGCGCCGGCAGGAGCCTGGCGTCAAACGAGATCCGAATTTTCGTGAACGTGCCGCAGCCGCCATCGGCCCCCGCCAACCTGTTGGGGACGGTCAACGGCAACTTCATCGCGCTCGCCTGGAAGAACACCTTTGCCGGCGGAGCGCCGACCAACGTGGTCCTTGACGTTAGCGGCGCACTCGCCACGACCATTCCGCTGGGGGCGACAGACGCCTTCACCTTTGCGGGTGTGCCGCCGGGGACCTACACCCTCAGCCTGCGAGCCCTGAACGGCGCGGGTGCCAGCCCTTCATCGAACCCGATCACCCTGACCTTCCCGGGGGCCTGCTCCGGCGTGCCGCAAGCGCCCGCCAACCTGCTCGCCTACCGAGACGGCAGCACGATTTTCGTGACGTGGGACCCGGCCGCGAGCGGACCGGCGCCCACGGCGTTCATCCTGAATGTCAGCGGCTCGTTTGTGGGGAGCTTCGGCACGGCTGGACGCGGACTGAGCGGCACAGTCGGCCCCGGTTCCTACACCATCAATGTCGTGGCCGCCAACCCGTGCGGCAACGGTCCCGCCACCGCTCCGATTACCGTCACGGTGCCGTAGCGGGCCCCGGTTGGTGCCGTCACCGATGCCGCCGATGACCAGCCCATCGGCGGCGTCCTTCTTCCGCCGCGCCGCGCCGATCCGCACCGAATGACCGACAATGGGAGGGTGCTGGCCCTCATCCCGATCCTGGTGACTCTCGCGGCGACCTCCCTCGAGCTGCCAATCGGGACGCCGACTGCCGACGCTGGCTCCAAGGCGACCTTCACCTTCGTGCGTGTGGTCGAAGACTCGCGATGTCCGAAGGGCGTCCAGTGCGTATGGGAGGGTGACGCGACGATCGAGCTGCGGGTCTCGCCCGAACACGGTGAACCCGAAACCGTGCAGCTGCATCTGAACGCCAGGACCGCGAAGGACACAATCGTCCGCGGCCTGCGGATCGTTCTCGAGCGTCTGGATCCCTATCCGGAGAACGGCCGTTCGACCGACGCCAGCGCCTATCGCGCCGTGATCGCGCTCACCCATGAGTAGGTTGCTTTCCCACAGACATCGCGAACCGCATCCGAAACCCGCGCCGGTGCGCCGCCGTCACAGACGGGCGTTGCCTGTCATCGCGCTGCTTGCGGCAATGTTCGCGACGATGGCGACCTTCGCCCAGCCCGGCGATCGCTCGATCCTGACGATGGCCGAGCTCGACGCATACCCGAACTTCGATTTGAGGCTGTTCAAGCAGGACCCGCGACTGGCCGGGAACGAAGCGCTGGCCGAGTTCATCTCTAGCGTGGCACCGCCTCCCGATCTCACGGCCGACCTCGCGGCGGATCGCATCGCCGGCTTGGTCGGACTCGAGGCCGCCTACAAGGGCATCGCCATCGAGCGGCAGGCGGGCGTGAACGTCGTCGAGGTGGTGAGCGCGGCGCCAGGCAGCGGCTTCCTCACGCCCCCGTCGGGCGATCGCGTGGCGGCGCTGCGTGGCTTCGTCACCGCCCATGCCGATGCGTACGGCCTCGCCGCCTCCGACATCGGGGAACTGCAGCCGGTCGCCGACTACATGAATCCCGCCGGGAACATGGGCTGGGCCGAGCTCGAACAGAAGATCAACGGCATCCCCGTCTTCCAGGGTGTCATTCGTGGCGGCTTCACCGCCAAGGGCGAGCTGGCCCGGACGACCGGCGCCCTGGCCACGGTCACCGACGCGTCGGCGCTCTCGACCGAGCCCGGCGTCAGCGCGGGCCAGGCCGTTGCCCTGGCCGCCGCCAGCGTGGGCTGGAACGTTGCCGAACGCTCGCTCACGCAGAAGGCGATCGAGCAGGACGGCCGCAAGGTCACCTTCGCGCGCGGTTCGATGGCCAACGATGCCGTGGCGTGGCAGGTCTACTTTCAGCTGGCGCCCGGCGTGGTGCGGCTGGCCTGGGCCACCGAAATCTGGGGCGATCCCGATGCCTTCTTCACGGTGGTCGACGCCGAGAAGGGCGTGCTGCTGTTCCGGAAGAACATGACCGCGTACCAGTCGCAGTCGGCGACCTACAACGTCTACACCAGCGACAGCCCGGCGCCGTCCTCGCCCACGCCGGCTCTGCCCGGTTCGGGCTACCAGGCACCGACGGTGGCGCGCACGATGGTCACGCTGATTGGCAACGAGGCCTGCAGCACCTTCAACAACCTCGGGTGGATCACCGACGGCGGCAACACCACCGCCGGGAACAACACGATTGCCGGCGTCGACCGCGATGGCATCAACGGCGTGGACGCGCCGGTGACGGGAGCCGCACGCGTGTTCGACTTCGCCTACAACCCCGACGCCGACTCGCCGTTCACCGCCGCCTATCAGAACGGCGACGTCACCAACATGTTCTACTGGGTGAACCGCTATCACGATGCCGCTTACCTGCTCGGCTTCACCGAAGCGGCGCGTAACTTCCAGAACGACAACTTCGGACGAGGGGGGCTTGGCGCCGACCGCGTGAGCGCCGAAGGGCAGGACTCGTCGGGCACCAACAATGCCAACTTTACGACGGGGGTCGACGGCACCCCGGGGCAGATGCAGATGTATATCTGGGACGGCCCGGCCCCGGATCGTTCGGGCGGCCTCGATCAGGACGTCATCTTCCACGAGCTCACGCACGGGCTGTCAAACCGCCTGCACGCCAACGGCAGCGGCCTCAGCACGAACATGTCCGGTGGCTTGGGCGAGGGCTGGTCGGACTTCTACGCCCGTTCGTTGCTTTCCATCGGGGAGAACGAGGACGCCGATGGCCTGTACACCATTGGCGGATGGGCGACCAAAGCAGGTTAGTGGCCCCACGTACCTGGACAACTACTACTACGGCATCCGGCGCTTTCCTTATGCGCCGCGCGCTGTCACCGGTCTCAACGGCCGGCCGCACAGCCCGCTGACGTTCGGCGATATCGACTCGACCCAGGCCGACCTCACCGATGGCGCCTATCCACGCGGCCCCATCGGTTCAGCGCAATTCGATCAGGTGCACAACATCGGCGAGGTCTGGGCCGGCATGTTGTGGGAGGTCCGCGCGCGCTTCGTCAAGCGCCTGGGCCACGCCCTGGGCAATCAGCGCATGCTCCAATTCGTCACCGACGGCATGAAGCTCGATCCGACCGGGCCGACGATGCTACAGGCTCGTGACGCGATCATCGCAGCGGCCAACGCCGGCGGTGGCACCGCGGCCGATATCGCCGACATCTGGGCCGGCTTCGCCACGCGTGGTCTGGGCACCCTGGCACAGGTCACTAATCCAGGAACCGGGGCCGCCAACACCACACGGGTGGTGGAGAGCTATCTGACCCCGGACCCCGTTCCGTCCTTCTCGATCAACAGCGTCACCACAACCGAAGGCAACGCCGGCACCACGAATTTCGGCTTCACGGTGACCCTGGCCCATCCGAGCGCCGCGGAGCATCGGGTGTCGTTCGCCACCGCTGATGGTACGGCGCTCGCTTCCGAGGACTACCAGAGCACTGCCGGTCAGCTGATCTTCCCGCCGGGGACGACCTCGATGCCGGTCAACGTCGCGGTGAACGGCGACGTCACGGGCGAGCCCCACGAGACGTTCATCGGTCAACCTGTCCAACCCCCTCAACGCCGTCATCGGCGACGCGCAGGGCGTGGGCACGATTCTGAACGACGACGCCGGCGGCCCGATTGCGCCGACGGCGGTGAACGACGCCTTCGCCACCGCCTTCTACACCGCGCTCACGATCACCGGGCCCGGCGTGCTCGCCAACGACAACACCAATGGCGGCGGCGCGATGACCGCGGCGGTCGTGGCCGGCCCCGCGCACGGCACGCTGGCGCTTGGCGCCGACGGTGGATTCATCTACACCCCCACCTGGCCGTTCGTGGGTGCTGACGCGTTCACCTATCAGGCCGTCAACGCCTCTGGACCGAGCAACGTCGCCACTGTCACGCTGTCGGTGGCGGCGCCGACCACGGTGCAGCCGCCCTTCAACTTCCGCGTCGACGCCGTCTCCGGCAGCACGGTCACGCTGCGGTGGGACACGTTGACCGTGGGACCACAGGCATCGATCTTCTTCCTCGAGGGCGGCCTGGCCCCCGGGGAGGTGCTCGCCAGCATCCCGACCGGGAGCGCGTCGAACATCTTCACGTTCGTGGCGCCGTCGGGATCGTTCTTCATCCGCATGCACGGGCAGCTGGGCGCGGACAAGAGCCCGGCGTCGAACGAGATTCGTCTGCACGTGAACGTGCCGGTGGCGCCGTCGGCTCCGGCCAACCTCCTGGGCCTGGTCAATGGCGACGGGCTCGGCCTCGCGTGGAAGAACACGTTCGGCGGCGGTGCGGCCACCGGACTGGTGCTCGACGTGACCGGGTCGCTTGCGACCTCGATCCCGCTGGGCCTGTCCGACAGCTTCAGCTTCGCCGGCGTGCCGCCGGGCACCTACACCCTCCGCCTCCGCGCGACCAACGCCGGTGGTGCGAGCCCCGCATCGAACCCGGTGACACTGACCTTCCCGGGCGCGTGCTCGGGCGTGCCGCAGGCGCCGGCAAACTTCCTCGGCTACCGCGTCGGCAGCACGGTGTTCGTGGTGTGGGATTCGCCCACCAGCGGACCCGCGCCGTCGGGATACGTGCTGAACGTGTCCGGCACCTTCATCGGCAGCTTCGCTACCACTGGCCGCTCGATGTTCGGCACGGTGGGATCGGGCAGCTACTCGTTGAGCGTGGTCGCCACCAACGCCTGCGGCTCGAGCGTCGCGTCGCCGCTGCAGGTCGTCACCGTTCCGTAACCCTCGACGACGACCTCTCAATTGAAAGCCCTCGGGCTTCGGCTCCGGGGGCTGTTTCGTTTGAGGGACGCGCCTTCGCCTGGCGCTTCGGCCACGCCTCCCTCAAGACTCGCTAGAATGGACAAGATGAGATCAGCCGGGCTGCCGCAATGATGGACCCTTCGCGCTGGCGAATCGGGGCGCGACCGATGTTCGTGGACCTGGCGCTCGGCACCCTGGCGATGGCACTGGCCTACCAGTTGCGGTTCGGCGCCGACGAGGCGCTGCACTTCATGACCGCGGCCGCCCCGGTGCTGTTCTGTCATCCTCCTGCTGCAATCAGGGTTGAGCACCATCCTCAAGCTCTATCGCCTCGATGGCCAGACGATGTGGCCGGTCCGCCTGGGAGTTGGCGCCATCGCTGGCGCCGCGCTCGCGCTGTCGGCCGCCTCGTGGCTCGGCATCGACGAGGGGGTCTCGCGTCAGGCGGTGGCGATCCAGCCGGCGCTGCTGTGCTTGTCCGGCGTATTGTGGCGCGCCGTCGTTGGCCTGAAGTTCCGCCAGTACCAGGCGGCGAGAATCCGCGAGCAGTTCGGCGGGCAGGAACTGGTGGTGCAGGGCGAAGAGGTGGGTTCCATGGCGGGATCCCTGGGCCGCACGCTGGACTACCGTCACCTGCTGTGGAACATTGTCGCCAAGGATTTGAAGCTCAAATATCAGCGCTCGCTGCTCGGGTTCGCGTGGTCGCTGCTGAACCCGCTGATGATGATCGGCGTCTACACACTGGCCTTCACCTACGTGATGAAGCTGCCGACGCCGCGCTTCGCGCTCTTCATCCTGATTGGCCTGCTGTCGTGGAACTTCTTCGCCGGCGCCGTGATGAGCGCCACCGAAGCGGTGTCCGGGCAGGGGTCGTTGCTGCGCAGCGTGGTGTTTCCCCGCGTGGTGCTGCCGTTCTCGGCGGTGCTGTTTCATCTGGTCCAGTACCTCCTCAGCATCGTGGTGTTCTTCCCGATTGTGTTGTTCGTCTACCGCGTCGCGCCGACGCCGCAGATGCTGCTGTTCCCGGTATTCCTGCTGCTGCAGGTGCTGTTCATCACCGGGCTGACGCTGGCGCTCTCGACCGCATCGGCGGCGTTCAGGGACATCAAGCACCTGGTGGAGGTGGGCCTCAGCATCGGCTTCTGGCTGACGCCGATCATCTACGAGCCGACGATGGTGCCCGAACAGTTTCGCGAGGTGGCGCTGCTGTCGCCGATGACGTCGTATATCCGCGCCTATCAGGACATCTTCTACTACGACACCTGGCCCGACCCGGCGATCTGGATCGTCGCTTCGGTCTACGCCGCCGGGGCGTTCGTGTGCGGGCTGAGCGTGTTCCTGGCCTATGAGGCGAGCATGCCGGAGCTGGTCTGACATGGATGCCGTGATCGTCGCCGAGCAGGTCTCCAAGCGATTCGACATCCATCACAACCGCGCCTACGCCCTGAAGACCAGGATGCTGGGCTTGATCTACCAGCGGTATCGGCCGCGGGTCGAGGACTTCTGGGCGCTTCGCGACGTGTCGCTCACCGTGGGCCGCGGCGAGGCCGTTGGCCTGGTGGGGCGGAACGGATCGGGAAAGAGCACGCTGCTGAAGCTGATCGCCGGCATCCACCGGCCGACCTCGGGCCGCGTGCTGGTGCGTCGGGGAGCCAAGATCGGGACGATGATCGAACTGGGCGTCGGCTTCCATCCCGAACTGTCCGGCCGCGAAAACGTCTACCTGAACGCCTCGGTCTACGGTCTGAGCCGCGCCGATGTCGATCGCATCTACGACGCGGTGGTGGACTACTCGGAGATCGCGCAGTTCATCGACGAGCCGATCAAGAACTATTCGTCCGGTATGGTCATGCGGCTGGCCTTCGCGGTGGCCGCGCACCTGGATCCCGAGGTGCTGCTGCTCGACGAGATCTTCGCGGTCGGCGACGCGGCGTTCCAGGCCAAGTGCCGCCAGACCATGATGCACTTCATCGACCAGGGCCGCACCCTGGTATTCGTCTCGCATTCGGCGGCATCGGTGCAGGAGATTTGCACGCGCGCCTGCGTCCTCAGCGGGGGCCGCAAGATGTTCGACGGCGACGTCGCCGAGGCCCTGGCGCTGTATCATTCAATGGAAAATGGCCATGCGACCACTGGATCACCTTGACGATGACGCGGTCCGCCGCAAGCTGGCGACGGTCCAGCACTGGTATCACCAGAATCGAGTTGCGGCCCGGTCTCGTGACCCCCGGCACGAACCCCGCCCGCGAGGTATTGGCGCTCCTGGACCTTCCTCAGGACTGCTCCGGCCTCCGCGTGCTCGACCTGGGAGCCCGTGACGGCTTCTTCACCTTCGAACTCGAGCGGCGCGGCGCCGAGGTGGTGTCGGTCGACTACGTCCCCGATACCGCCACTGGCTTCCGGGTCTGCGCCGACCTGCTCGGCTCTCGCGCGCAGTTCGTGCACGCGAACATCTACGACCTCTCGGCCGAGACGCTCGGTCGCTTCGACATCGTGCTGTTCCTGGGGCTCATCTACCACTTGCCGGATCCCATCGAGGCGCTGCACCGGGTCCGGTCGGTGGCCAAGGGACGGTTGTGCCTGGAGTCGCATGTCATCGACAACGCCTTCCTGCTGTCCGATGGCCGGAGCGTGCCGCTGTCGTCGATCTCGCAGGAACTCGGCAACGTTCCCTTGATGCAGTTCTACGCCGGCCGGTCGCTCAACAACGACCCGACGAACTACTGGGGGCCCAATCTCGCCTGCCTCCGGGCGATGCTCAGCGAGGCGCTCTTCGAAGTGCGTTCGGCGTCGCTGCTGGGTACACGCGGCATCGTGAACGCGGTGGCCGTCGAGGACCCCGAGGTCGCGATCCACAACGAGATGGCCAGAACCGTGCGAGGCGTCTCCTAGGCCAACGGGACAGCCGGCTCGGCCTACCGGGTTGCCACCACCGCGTACTGGCCGCAGCGGGCACGGTCCGCGTCGAGTTGTCCCGATCCGTTCAGGAAGACGACTCGTGCGCTGCGAAATCGCTGCAGCCAACACAGGACCAACGCGACCTCCGGGAAGATCGGAGCCTTGTGTGTCAGGTCCGTCCAGAAGGTCTTGAAGGCGGCGATCGAGTGCGGGTTCACGGTTTCGACGATCAACAGACCTCCGGGCTTCAACCGTGAATGGCTCAGCCGAAGGAAGGCCAGGAGCCGATCGGTACGGCAGGTGCTCGATGACCTGGGTCGCGTTGATGGCGCCCAACGAGCCTTCGGGCACTCCTTCGAGATGGTCGAGGCCATCCCCTTCGAGGACGTCGAGCCCCTGAGCCCGACAGCGGCGCACCATGCCGGCGTCCGTGTCGACCCCCCGCGCCTCGATTCCCGCGTCTCGCAGCAGCCCCAGCAACTCGCCCCGTCCACAGCCGATGTCCAGCACCGGACCGTGATCGCGCAGGAGCGGCACGTAACTCGCCGCCATCTCTCGAATCAGTTCCTCGCTGCCGCGAAAGACATCCTCGAAGCCCGGATACACGTCTGCTTCTTCGGAAGGCGCCTCGTCATACCCGAGGGTTTGCTGGCCGGCGGCGTCCCTGATGAGGAAGCGAGCGGGGTTGGCCATGTACGGCACGGCGCGCAGTTCGTGCGTGAGATCGTGGACCTCGCGCTCGACCCTCGCGAGGATGTCGGTCAGGGCCGCAAGGTGCGCTGACGCATTCTGCTGGAACGTGCCGGCCGAGGCCTCGAGGCGCTGGACCGTCGCCCCTAGAGCGCCCGGAGCGGTGCGCCGGAACACCTCGATTTGCGCGCGGGTGTCAGCCAGGGCCGCCTCGACGACCGTGGCCTGCTGATGAGCGGAGTTCTGCAGTGCCGCGAGCCGGCAATCCGTGTCGAGCACGGCCGACCGAGTCTCGCGCTCCTGCCTGGACATGTCGCGAGTGGTGGCGGCCAGGCGCTGTTCCACCTCCCTCAGCCGCGTATCGACGTTGTCCAGATGATTGAAAGCCTCCGTGCGATTGGCAGCGGCTTCTGCAGCGCGGGCGGCATTGACCTCGTGAATGCTCTCCACCAGGAGGGTCTGGAGTTGCCGCTGCTGCCACCAGTACGGCCGAAGGGCGCGCAGCAGCCACCGCTGGAGAGGGAGTCGGAGACCTCGAAGGCGGGCGGTCACCGGCAGGCCGACCGCTGGTGTGAGCAAGTCGGCGGCCCTGGTCAGGGCAGGCACTGCGTCGATTGGCGGGGGCGTCGCCGCCGGGGGGGGCGTCACCGCCATTCGAGCCCGTCTGCCGGCCCGGATGGCCTCCAGACGCGCGGCGGTGATCGGTGCGACGGCTTCCACGCCGTGGCGGGTCGTCATGTCGTGCCGGGCGCGGAGGCCGCGCTGCGCCGCCTCCGCGGGTTGTTCGAACACGAGACGCATCGCCTCCGCGGCCGCATCGAGGTCGGGTTCGGCCCACGGGGTGCCGATCGGATAAGGCTCACAACCCGGCGGCACCGATCCGGTGACGTAGTCGACGAGGTAGGAGTTCATCGTCGTCATGAAGTCCAGGTTCCCAGAGTACGCCGTCGCGATGACCGGCTTGCCCAGGCCCATCGCCTCCGCCATCGTGAGGCCAAGGCCCTCTGACCGGTGAAGCGAAACGTAGCAGTCGCACAGGCTCATCAGGGCATTCTTCTGCGCCCCGCCGTAATAGCCGTCGATCAGGACGATGTCCTCGCGATCCTGGACCGCGGCGCGCAGGCGCTCCAGGTGGTTCAGCCGCTGGTGTCCGTTGATGCATTTGATCACCAGCACCGGACCCTCGTTTGGCTTGAACGCGCGGACGAACGCATTCACCAGCCCGAGCGGATTCTTCCGCTCCATGACGCTGAAGAAGTCGAACATGAACAGAAAGCAGAATCGTTCAGGGATGCCGAGCTGCGCGCGTGTGATCGACGGATCGCAGATCGGCACCGACATCGGCAATGGAATGGTGAACACCGGCCGCTGGTTGGCGGCGGCAATGGCCTTCTGCACGAAGCGGCTTGCCGTCCACACCTCATCCACGTAGGCGAAACCGCTGTGCATGATCTCCGGCAGCGTCTCGAGCTCCCAGAACCAATAGCCGGCGGTATGGCGCCCTTTGAAGAACTGCTGACCGACCTCCGCGGCAAAATCGTGAGTACGATCGGCATTCACACTGACGATGTTGATGTCGTATTCGGCGCGCCCGTCGCCCGTCGCGACGAACGGATGACGCTTCCGGCTGGGGGTCCCCTCGTAAAGATAGGTGGAGTGGGGCACCCCAGCCTGCTCGAGCGAGGTGATGAGCAACCTGGCCGCTTCCCCGATTCCCAGTTCGGCGCTCAGGTACCCCGCGACATTCGCGCCGGGCTTCAACTCCGACTCGGCGGCGAAGGTGTGAGCGGACCGCTCCAGGGTGGTGGGCAGCAGCGCCGGCGGAATCTTCTCCTGGACGACGCCATCCCGTCGGATCCAGCTCACGTACTGCTCCGCATCGCCGCTGAACAGATTTGGGAACGCGCGCTGGAGGTCGGGCCGGTCGTTGTAGATCGCGAGCAGGAACCGGGACACCAGGCGTGGCCCTCCCGGTGCCGGTTGGTTCAGCCATTCCACGAACGCGCCGGGATCGGAGGTGTCGAAGGGGTTGGGCGGAGCGGTCAGCTCGTCATCCTCGTGCCCGACGAGGGCCTCCCGATACAGGCGCCGAATTCGCTTGTCGAGCTTGAGGCCTGACGGCAAGACTTCCCATCCATAATCAAGGCGCGGCGTCTCCTCGATGCCGTTCGCCACGAGTGCCTCGTGGTACACGCGACAGACCTCGGCAACGTCCGGACGTTCACTGAGCAGGATGCGTGGTGTCTCGCTCTGGTGCTTGCTGAGGAGGTAAGGCTTCCGGTGGTCGTAGCCGCTGAAGTGGAAGAACCGGAGCGGGTGACCGTTGACGTGGTAGCGGTCGCCATCGTGAGTGATGGTGCGGCCGTGGAGATTCCAGTAGGCGACGTTGTAGCCGGGCTCCTTGAGAATGTGGTGTTCGAACAGGCACGGCACAAGGTCGATCCACCGCTGGTCCGTGAACATCATCCGCGTGATGTCCGACAACGCCTCGCGGCGGGTGTTGCTCCACCACCAGTCGAGGAATTCGGGTGCCCGTTCGCCGACGGCGATGAAGCCGAGGTTGTAGACGCCGGAACTGAGGATCTGCCGGGAAGTGATGGTCCGGTTGTCGCGGGGAATCGGCACCATCGTGTGCGGAGTGATCACGATCTGATGCTGACGCGCCAGGGTGGCCACGTCCTCGAGGGAACTGAACACCTGGATGTCTGGATCGAGATAGATGGCGTGATCGCGCCCCGCCGCGAGCAGGAACCGCAGCAGCGGCGGCTTCACCGCGGTCGCCAGCTCGGTCACGTCATAGATGGCCGCAAGACTTCCGATCTCCGCGCTCGAAAGCCCGATCTCACTCAGTCGCAGACACTGGAACGGCTCGTCGCTGGCATCCAACTCTCTCGCTTCGTCGTCGATGAGCAGCACCAGGCATTCGCCGTCGGGGTGGTGATCCCTGAAGGACGTCGCCAACACCCGCGCATGTGGAAGGTAGTTCCTGGCGACGATTGTGCAAACTGTGACCATGCCTTGGTACGGCTCCCGTGCTGAGGCCCTAGTCTACTTCAGGGGTCGAGAGCTCTCGAGCTGGGGTAGACTATCGTGGCATTCCGGATCGCCCACGACCGAGGCGATACTGCCTGTCGGACACCATGCATGCCTTCGTCACCGGCGGCGCCGGTTTCATCGGAAGCTCTCTCGTCGATCGCCTCCTGGCCGATGGCCACGACGTGGTGGCCTTCGATAATTTCTCCACCGGCCAGCGCGAGTTCGTCGCCGCGGCCCTCGCTCATCCCCGCTTCAAGCTGATCGAGGGCGACACGCTCGATCTGCCGGCTCTCACGCGCGCCATGGCCGGGCGCGACGTGGTGTTCCACCTCGCCGCGAATGCCGACGTGCGCTTCGGCACCGAGCATCCGAAGAGGGATCTCGAGCAGAACACCATCGCCACGTTTCACGTGCTCGAAGCGATGCGCGCCAACGGCATCAAGCGGATCGCGTTCTCCTCGACGGGATCGGTCTACGGCGAGGCGCACGTGTTCCCGACGCCGGAAGACGCGCCGTTCCCGGTGCAGACATCGCTCTACGGCGCCTCCAAGCTGGCGGGCGAGGGGCTGATCGCGGCCTACGGCAGCGGCTTCGGCTTCGAAGGCTGCATCTTCCGCTTCGTCTCGATTCTCGGCGAGCGCTACACCCACGGCCACGTCTTCGACTTCTACCGGAACCTCCGCAAGGATCCCACCCGCCTCAGCGTGCTCGGCAACGGCAAGCAGCGCAAGTCGTACCTCTACATCGGCGACTGTCTCGACGCGATGCTCCTGGCGATGGAGAAGACGCGCCGCACCATCGAGGTCTACAACCTCGGCACCAACGAGTACGTCGAGGTGAACGACTCGATCGGCTGGATCTGCGAACGCCTCGGCCTCACGCCGGCGATGGAATACACCGGCGGCGATCGCGGCTGGATCGGCGACAACCCGTTCATCTTCCTGGACAACGCGAAGATGCGCGGCCTGGGCTGGACCCCGAAGCTGACGATTCGCGACGGCATCATCCGCACGCTCGAGTACCTGCAGAAGAATCCGGAGCTGCTCGAGGCGCGCGCATGAAGGTCGCGGTCCTGGGGTGCTGGCACCTCGGCTCGGTCACCGCCGCGTGCCTCGCCGCCGCCGGTCACGACGTCGTCGGCTTCGACCCCGACGCGGCCGCGGTTGCCGGACTCAACACCGGCCGCCCGCCGATCGGCGAGCCCGGCCTGGCGGAGCTGGTGGCTGCCGGCACTGCCGCCGGCCGGCTGCGCTTCACCACGGATATTGCCGCCGCGGTCGCCGGCGCCGACATCGTCTGGGTGGCGTTCGACACGCCCGTGGACGATGAGGACCGCGCGGACGTGGACTATGTGGTGAATCACGTCACCGCCGCGTTTCCGCACCTCGAGGACGGCGCGATCGTGCTCAGTTCGTCGCAGCTCCCGGTCGGCAGCATGGCGCGCCTCGAGCGGGCGTGGGCCACGGTCGCCGGCACGCGCCGCGTGTCGTTTGCCTGCTCGCCGGAGAATCTGCGGCTGGGTAAGGCGATCGAGGTGTTCACCAAGCCAGACCGCGTGATCCTCGGCGCTCGCACGGCTGACGATCGCGCGCGCCTCACCGCGCTCTTTGCCCCCATCACCGACCGCCTGGAATGGATGTCGGTGGAGTCGGCGGAGATGACCAAGCACGCGATCAACGCGTTCCTCGCCACCTCGGTCACGTTCATCAACGAGATCGCGGCGCTCTGCGAACAGTCGGGCGCGGACGCGAAGGAAGTGGAGCGCGGCCTGAAGACCGAGAAGCGGATCGGCCCCTACGCCTACCTGGGGCCGGGCGCGGCCTTCGCAGGCGGCACGCTGGCGCGCGACGTTGTGTTCCTGAAGGCGCTGGGGCACGCCACCGATCGGCCGACGCCGCTGATGGACGGCGTGGAGTCGTCCAATCGCGAACATCGCAATTGGCCGCGCCGCCGTCTGGCGTCGCTGCTCGGATCGGTGAAGGGCCGCACCGTCGCGGTGTGGGGGCTGACCTACAAGCCTGGCACCGACACGCTGCGGCGTTCGACCGCGGTCGAGTTGTGCCGCTGGCTGCTGGAGCAGGGCGCCACCGTCCGCGTTCACGATCCCGCCGTGCCCGAACTGCCGGCGGACCTCGCCGCCGCGCATCGCAGCGCCACGCCCGAGGACGCGGCGACCGGCGCCGATGCGCTGGTCGTCGCCACCGAGTGGCCGGAGTATCGCAAGGCGGATCTCGCCGCCCTGGCAACGCGGATGGCGTCTCCGGTCGTGCTCGACGCCAACCGCTTTCTCGCCGCCACGGCCGGTGCCGATCCGCGTTTCACCCTGATTTCCGTGGGGGCTGGATCATGATGCCGTTCTCGCTCGCCGGCCGCTCCGCGCTCATCACCGGTGCCAACCAGGGGCTGGGACTCGCGATTGCCCGCGCCTACGTCCAGGCGGGCGCCAGCGTGATGCTGTGCGCGCGCGACGAGGCGCTGCTGGAGCGGGCGCGCGACGAGGTGGCGGCGCTGGCCCGCCCCGATCAGCGCGTGCTGGCGATGCGCGCCGACGTCTCGGACCCCGCCGACGTCGAGGCACTGGTCGCTGCGACCATCGCGCAACTGGAGGCCTTCCAGGTGCTCGTCAACAACGCCGGCGTCTACGGCCCGATGGGCGGCATCGACGAGGTGGACTGGTCCGAGTGGACCCGCGCGATGGACATCAACATCAACGGCTCGGTGCTGCCGCTGCGTGCCGTGCTACCGCACTTCAGGAAGCAGCAATACGGCAAGGTGGTGCAGCTCTCGGGTGGCGGCGCCACCAATCCGCTGCCGCGTATCACCGCGTACGCCGCCTCGAAGGCGGCCATCGTGCGGCTGGCCGAGAGCGTGGCGCTGGACGTGAAGGAAGACGGCATCGACGTCAACAGCATCGCCCCTGGCGCGCTGAACACGCGGATGATGGACCAGCTGCTGGCGGCGGGCGCCGGAGGCGGTGGGCGAAGGCTTCTACGAGCGCATGAAAAAGACGGCCGACGGCGGCACCACGCCCCTCGAGGTCGGCGCCGCGCTTGCGGTGTACCTCGGCTCGGCGGCCAGCGACGGCATCACCGGCCGGCTGTTATCGGCGCCATGGGATGCCTGGGACACCCTGCAGCAGCATCGCGGGGATCTCGATGCCTCCGACATCTACACCCTGCGCCGCATCGTCCCGAAGGACCGCGGCAAGACCTGGGGAGAGAAATGAGTCTCGGCGTTGCGATTGTCGGTTGCGGGTTGATCGGGCGGAAGCGCGCCGCGGCCTTGCCCGGCGGGCACCTCGTTGCCTGCGCCGACCTCGACCTCTCCAGGGCCGAGGCGCTGGCGCGAACGGCGCCGGGCCGAGCCGCCGACAAGCCCGCACCCGTCGCGGTGCCGCGATGGCAGGACGCCGTCACTCGCGCGGACGTAGACATCGTGGTCGTCGCGACCACCAACGACGCCCTGGCGTCGGTCACGCAGGCGGCCATCGACGCCGGCAAGCACGTCATCGTCGAGAAGCCGGCCGGCCGCGATGTCGCCGAAGTCGGTCCGCTGCTCGCGTCGGCGCGCGCCCGCGACGTGCGCGTGCGCGTCGGCTTCAACCACCGGTATCACCCGGCGCTGCAGAAGGCCCACGAGATCGTCAGCAGCGGCGCACTCGGCCCGCTGATGTTCATCCGCGGCCGCTACGGTCACGGTGGACGGGTGGGCTACGACAAGGAGTGGCGCGCCAATCCCGAGCTGTCCGGCGGCGGCGAACTGATCGACCAGGGCGTGCACCTGATCGACCTCTCGCGCTGGTTCCTCGGGCCATTCGCGTCGATCGACGGGTTTGCCGCCACCTACTTCTGGGACATGCCGGTCGACGACAACGCCTTCATGACGCTGCGCACCGAGGGCGGCCAGTGCGCCTTCCTCCACGTCAGCTGCAGCGAGTGGAAGAACCTGTTCTCGTTCGAGATCTACGGGCGCGACGGCAAGCTGGCGCTCGACGGCCTCGGCGGCAGCTACGGCGTGGAGCGCATCACCTGGTACCGGATGCTGCCCGAGATGGGACCGCCCGAAACCACGAGCTGGGAGTATCCCCGCGGCGGACCAGTCGTGGTCGATCGAGTTCGCGGAGTTCGTCGAGGACATCCGCCAGGGGCGCGAGCCGAACCCGGGCTTGGCCGAAGCGAAAGCCGCGCTCGAAGTGGTCGAGGCCATCTATCGCCGGAGCGGCTACCTGTCCGGCTCCCGACTCCCGACTCCCGACTCCCGACGATGATCATCACCCGCAGCCCGTTGCGCATCACGCTGGGCGGCGGCGGCACCGACCTGCCGTCCTACTACCAGGACCACGGCGGGTTCCTGGTCGCCGCGGCCATCGACAAGTACGTCTACGTCACGGTGATGCGCCCCTTCGTGCCGGGCATCTTCCTCAAGTACTCGCATCTCGAGCACGTCGAACGCATCGACGACGTGCAGCACCGACTGATTCGCGAGGCGCTGAAGCAGCTCGACTTCCGGACGCCGCAGATCGAGATCACCACGCTGGCCGACATCCCGGCGGGCACCGGCCTCGGCTCGTCCGGCAGCTTCACCACCGCGCTGCTGAAGGCGCTCTACGCGCACCGGAAGCGGCTCCTGCATCCGAACGAGCTGGCCGAGCTGGCCTGCGACATCGAGATCAATCGCCTGGGCGAGCCGGTCGGCAAGCAGGATCAGTACATCGCGGCCTACGGCGGCCTCACCTGCTTCTCGTTCAATCCCGACGGCACCGTCAAGGCCGAGCCGTTGAAGATTCCGATGGACGCGCTCTTCAACCTCGAGGACAACCTGCTGCTGTTCTTCACCGGGTTCTCGCGCAGCGCCGGCAGCATCCTCGCCGACCAGAAGAAGCGAAGCGAGACGCACGACGCGACGATGCTGCAGAACCTGCACTGACGTGAAGGAACTCGGCCTGCGCTCGCGCGACTCGCTGATGAAGGGCGACACGCCGGGCTTTGGCGCGCTGATGCACGAGCAGTGGGAGCAGAAGAAGCGGCGCTCCGGCGGCATGAGCAACCCGCACATCGACGAGTGGTACGAACTGGCGCTGAAGAACGGCGCCATCGGCGGCAAGCTGGTCGGCGCCGGCGGCGGCGGCTTCCTGCTGTTCTACTCCGAGGATCATCGCCGCGTCCGTCAGGCGATGGCCAGGGCCGGGCTCGAAGAAGTGCGCTTCCGGTTCGACTTCGAAGGCACCAAGGTCCTGCTGTCGTGAGCCTGCCGGTTGCGATTCTCGCCGGCGGACTGGCCACCAGGCTGCGGCCCATCACCGAGACGATCCCGAAGGCGCTGGTCGAGATCGCGGGGCGGCCGTTTGCCGAGCACCAGGCCGAGATGCTGCAGGCCCAGCGCATCACCGACGTCGTCTGGCTGGTCGGCTATCGCGCGAATCAGATCGAAGAGGCGCTCGGCGACGGGAGCCGATGGAACCTGCGGTTCAGCTACGTGCACGACGGTCCCGTGCTGCTCGGTACCGGCGGCGCGCTGCGCCGTGCGCTTCCGCACCTGGGCGAGGCGTTCTTCGTCATGTACGGCGACTCATACCTGGAATGCGATTTCGCCGACGTCGAGCGGGCGTTCCGGCAGAGCGGGCGCGCCGGCCTGATGACCGTGTACCGGAACGAGGGGTTGTACGACACCAGCAACGTCGAGTTCGCCGACGGCCGCATCCTCCGCTACGAGAAGAAGACCCGTACGCCGGCGATGCGCCACATCGACTGGGGCCTGGGCGTGCTGAAGGCCGGCGCGTTCGCGCCCTATCCTGACGGCGAACCGCTCGATCTGGCCCGCGTTTATCAGGACCTGCTGTCCGCCGGCGATTTGACGGGCTATGAAGTGACCAACCGGTTCTATGAAATAGGATCGCCGGAGGGCATCGCCGACACGGATGCGTACCTGCGGCGCCGATCGAAGGAATCATGAGCTATACCGAGCAGCACCTCGCCGAAGCCGCGACGATCCTCCAGCAGATCGACCATGCCGCGATCGAGAAGATGGCGGACGTCCTCGCCGCCGTGCGCGCGCGAGGCGGCCGGCTGTTCTTCCTCGGCGTCGGCGGCAGCGCCGGCAACTGCGGTCACGCGGTCAACGACTTCCGCAAGCTCGCCGGCTTCGAGGCCTACGCGCCCACCGACAACGTATCGGAACTGACCGCGCGCACGAACGACGAAGGCTGGGAGACGGTGTTCGTCGCGTGGCTGAAGGGCAGCCGGCTGCGCAAGGAAGACGGCGTGTTCGTGTTCTCGGTGGGCGGCGGCAGCCTCGAGAAGAACATCAGCCCCAACCTGGTCAAGGCGCTGCAGTATGCCCGCGAGAGCGACGCCTCGATTGTCGGCGTCGTCGGCCGTGACGGCGGGTATACGGCGACGGTCGCGGACGCCTGCGTCATCGTGCCGACGGTGAACCCCGACACCGTGACGCCGCACAGCGAAGCGTTCCAGGCGGTGGTCTGGCACCTGCTGGTGTCGCATCCCAAGCTGAAGGCCAACGCCACGAAGTGGGAGTCCACGCGCTGACGGCGTGGACCGATCCGATGACCCTACCGCGAGCGGCGTTTCTCGATCGTGACGGCGTGATCAACCGCGCCGTGGTGCGGGAGGGCAAGCCGTACCCGCCGGCGACGGTCGAGGAAGTGGAGATCCTGCCGGGCGCAGCCGAGGCAATTCTGCGCCTCCGGGGCGCGGGATACGCGGTGGTGGTCGTCACCAACCAGCCCGACATCGCGCGCGGCGCGACGACACAGGCAACGGTGGACGCCATCCACGCCCACATGAAGGCCGAGCTGGGCCTGGACGACATCCGTGTCTGCCCGCACGACGATGCGCGACGGGTGCGATTGCCGCAAACCCAGGCCCGGGCTCCTGCTCCGAACGCCCGCCTACGACCTGGCCGGCGAGCGTGATGATTGGCGATCGGTGGCGCGACATCGAGGCCGGCCGCGCAGCCGGATGCGGTGTGACAATCCTCGTCGATTACGGGTACGATGAGAGGATCCCTCACGAGCCGGATGCGCGCGTCGGGTCGCTGGCCGAGGCCGTCGACTGGCTGCTGACACGCTGATTGACATGAACATTGACCGACCTCAGAACCAAGATCTTCGCCGACGGCGCGGAACTCGCCGGCATGCTCGCGATGTACCGCGAGCCGCACATCAAGGGCTTCACGACCAACCCGACGCTGATGCGGAAGGCCGGCCTCACCGACTACCGCGCCTTCGCCAGGGAGGTGGTCGCCGCGATTCCGGATCGCCCGATCTCGTTCGAGGTCTTCTCCGACGAGTTCGCCGACATGGAGCGCCAGGCGCGCGAGATCGCCACGTGGGGCGAGCATGTCTACGTGAAGATCCCGGTCACCAACACCCGGCGAGAGCCTGCCTACGACCTGGTCAACCGCCTGTCGCACGCCGGAGTGAAGCTGAACGTCACCGCGCTGATGACGCTCGCAGCAGGTGCAGGCCGTGACCGACGCCCTCAAGGGCGGCGCGCCGTCGAACATCTCGGTGTTCGCCGGCCGCATTGCCGACACGGGCCGCGACCCGGTGCCGCACATGAAGGCGGCGCTGGAAATCATGAAAGCCGAGCCCAAGGCCGAGCTCATCTGGGCCAGCCCGCGCGAGCTGCTGAACGTGTTCCAGGCGCACGACATCGGCTGCCACATCATCACCGTGACCAACGACATCCTCAAGAAGCTGTCGCTGCGGAACAAGGACCTCTCCGACTACTCGCTCGAGACCGTGAAGATGTTCCACGACGACGCGCAGGCCGCGGGGTTTTCGATCTAAGAACCGGCACCGGCAACCGGCAGACGGCAGCCGGAAACCGGACACCGGTACCGGACACCGGCTCCCGGTTCCCCCTCGATTTGCCTCGCTTCCGTCCCTCGCAGTATCGTTTAGGGCTGTTATGTCAAAGCGTGCACTGATCACCGGAATCACCGGCCAGGACGGGTCGTATCTCGCCGAACTGCTGCTCGACAAGGGCTACGAAGTGTTCGGCGTCGTGCCGCCGCCTGAGCGCGCCCAACGTGTGGCGCATCGAGCACCTGCTCGATCGGATCACGCTGCTGCAGGCCGACCTGCTCGATCAGCTCTCGCTGATCAAGGCCGTCGAACAGTCCGACCCGCACGAGTTCTACAACCTGGCGGCGATGTCGTTCGTGCCGGCGTCGTGGGATCAGCCGATGCTGACCGGCGAGTTCAACTCGCAGGGCGTGACCCGCGCGCTCGAAGCCGATCCGCCGCGTGAACCCGAAGATCCGGTTCTACCAGGCCTCGTCGAGCGAGATGTACGGCCGCGTGCGCGAAGTGCCGCAGACCGAGATGACGCCGTTCTACCCGCGCAGCCCGTACGGCGTGTCGAAGGTGTTCGGCCACTACATCACCGTCAACTACCGCGAGAGCTACGACCTGTTCGCCTGCTCCGGCATCCTGTTCAATCACGAGTCGCCGCGCCGCGGGCATCGAGTTCGTCACCCGCAAGGTCACCGACGGCGTCGCCCGCATCAAGCTGGGGCTGGCCGACCAGCTGGCGCTCGGCAACCTCGACGCCTGCCGCGACTGGGGCTTTGCCGGCGACTACGTGCGCGCGATGTGGCTGATGCTGCAGCAGGAGCACGCCGGACGACTACGTCGTCGCGACCGGCGAGGCGCACTCGGTGAAGGACCTCGTGCAGGAAGCGTTCAGCCACGTCGGCCTCGACTGGCAGAAGTATGTCCGCATCGATCCCCGCTTCCTGCGCCCGGCGGAAGTCGATCACCTGATCGGCGATCCGGCCAAGGCGCAAGACCGTGCTCGGCTGGGAGCCGTCGGTGGACTTCAAGAAGCTCGTGCACATGATGGTGGACGCCGACCTCGACCGCGTCGCGCGTCAGCAGGCCACGATGGGCGCGGTCGCGCACCCCTGACGGGCGCGCGGTCCGGCCCCCCATGACGGTCGGCCTCGTCATCGTCAGCTACAACGCCGCGGCCTACATCGGCCGGGCGCTCGCCGCCGTGGCGGCGCAGACGCGGCCGCCTGACGAAGTCGTCATCATCGACAACGCCAGCTCGGATGGCACGTGCCGGGCGATCGAGCAGTCCACCGCCGGATGGTCCATTCCCGTGCGCGTCGTGGCGGCTCGGTAGCAATCTCGGATTTGCCGCCGCCAACAACCGCGGCGTCGCGCTGCTTCCTCATAGCGATCTCATCGCGCTCCTCAATCCGGATGCGTTTCCCGAGCCGGGCTGGCTGGCCGCCCTGCTGGCCGCGGCCGAGGCCCACCCCGAGGCCGGGTCGTTTGCCTCGCGCCTGATGCTGGACGGCAAGCCCGGGCAGCTGGACGGTGTCGGCGATGTGTGCCACGTCAGCGGCCTGGTGTGGCGGCACGCGCACGACCGCCCGGAGCGGGACGTGCCCGAGGCCGGTCGCAGCGGGCCGGTATTCGCCGCCTGTGCCGCCGCGGCGCTCTACCGCCGTGACGACTGGGTTCGCATGGGAGGGCTCGACGAGCGATTCTTCTGCTACGTGGAAGACGTCGATCTCGGCTTCCGGCTGCAACTCGCGGGGCGGCCGTGCCACTACGTCGCCGGTGCGGTGGTGCATCACCTGGGATCGGCCAGTTCCGGCGTGGGCAGCGACTTCGCCGTGTATCACGGCCATCGCAACCTGGAGTGGCTGTTCCTGAAGAACATGCCGGCGCCGCTGCTGTGGCGCTATCTACCGCTGCACCTGTTCACATGGCCGCTGTTGCTGGTGTGGTTCACCGCGCGCGGACGCGGCTGGAGCTTCGTCCGCGCGAAGTGGGACGCCGTGCGCGGAATGAGCGAAGCCTGGCGCGCCCGGTCCGCCGTGCAAGCGCTCCGAGTCCGCACGCCCGACGAAATCAGCGCGCTGCTCGATCACAGCTCGCTGTGGAAGAGACTCGGACGCGTAAACCGGCAACGGCAACCGGCAGACGGCAGACGTAGGGACGGGGACAGGGACTTGGGTCTTAGGTCTTGGGGCTTGGGTCTTGGGTCTTAGGTCTTGGGGCTTGGGGCCTTGGGGCCTGGGGCTTGTGCCTTCTGCCTTCTGCCTTCTGCCTTTCTAGGGCTTCACGCGCAGCACATCGAGCATTGCGTCGTGCAGCGCCATGTGCAGGTCCAGCCGCTCGGACGGGACCGCGTTGGTCCAGTTGGCGCCGAAGCGTTCGACGATCTCGCGATCGGAACGGCGTCGCTGACCTTGCAGGCGCGCGCGGCGCTCGCTGAGCTCCGGGAGCATCGCCACGAAGTCGAGGAGTCCCATCAGCCGAGCCACCGTTGGCGTTGGCAGCCACTCCTGTCGGCCTTCGAGACCGGTGGTCGGCCCCGTGTGCTCGATGAGGTAGGTTGCCCGCGCGCCCGTGGAGTTCGCGCCGTCGCGCACGCCGCGCGCGACATCGAGCGCGGCGCCGGCGATGCCCCGCGCGCCCACCAGCCGCAGGTTCCTGAACGTGCCGAACTGACGCCGGGCGCCGCGGACGCTGAGCGCGTGCAGCAGCCGCGCCTTCACCACGCGCGGGTGGAGGCGTCGGGCCATCCCCTGCCACGGCCGCGGCTCGATGACGCCGTCGTTGGCGCGGCTGAACGGTGTGGTGAGCAGCACGCGGTCGGTGGCGAGCAGCAGCGCGGCCGGCAGCACCTGCTGCAGCGTGGTTTCCTCGAGCAGCGAATAGATCATTCGCAGGGCATTGCGCTCGAAGGCGCGAACGCGCGCGGGGCTCTCGCTACCGGAGGTGCCGTGATGTTTGTGATGCACCACGGCCTTCGGCGCGAACCAGACCTCATGGCCGAGCATCCACAGCCGCCATCCGAACTCGACATCCTCGTAGTAGGCAAACGTCGGCTCGTCCCAGCCGCCGCTGGCTTCGAAGACATCGCGGCGAAACAGCACCGCGGCGCCGCATCCGAACAGCAGTGGACGTTCTTCGAGCACGACGTCCTCGACCGGCAGATCGTAACCCTGCGCGAAGCCGCGGCCTTCGAAGTTGACCAGCCCTCCGGCGAAGTCCACCCGCTCGCCTGCCCAGTCCACGATGAACGCACCAACCGACGCGGCCTTGCGGCGGTCCGCCACGTCCATCATCGCGTTCAGCCAATCGGTTTCGACCCTGGTGTCGTCGTTCAGGAATACCAGCCAGTCGCCGGTGGCGACCCGCGCGCCGGCGTTGTTGCCGCCGGAGAAACCCAGGTTCTTCCCCGTGCGCACCACCCGCACGCCGGGGTAGTGGGCGCGGGCGACGGTGGTGGGATCCTCGGCGGAACCGTTGTCCACGACGATCACCTCCGTGCGGTCGGCGGGCCAGGCGTGCTGCCGCAGCGAGTCGAGACACTCCGGCAGGTGGGCGGCGCCGCTCGCGGTCAGCACCACGACCGACACCAGCGGTTTGCCAGACGGCGTGCCCGCGGCCAGCGCGCTTTCGTGTTCAGTCGCCAGCGATGCAGCGCCGGCGAGGCTGATGCTCCGCGTGGTCCGGAGCCCGAACAACTCGTCGATGCGCAGGTCGTGAATGAGCGCCTGCGCAGCATCCTGATACGCGTCGCCCGCATGGTGCAGCTTCAGCGGCTCCGGGAACAGCCGGAACAGTTCTTCGTCTGAAATCTTGCGAGAGGCCTGCACGTGGCGCCGCTTGTCCTTCAAGGCCGGCAAGGCCCGGGCGAAGTCCTCGAGCGCCAGCATCGTCGCGATGACCGGTGACGGCAGATGCAGCCGATCGGGAGCGGTGTGGCCGAAACGAACGGCCTCGCCATCCAATTTGGCGCCCGCGAGGGCGCGCGCCAGCGTCAGCGTCACAGCCGCGGGCAGGACGCGGGCCAGGGCTTCGTCGCCGTAGTTCTTGTAGAGCGTGAACAGCGCGTTGCGCTCGTAGACGCGCAGGCGCAGCGTGGCACCCCAGCCGCTCGCGGTGCCGTGCAGGCGATGATAGGTGATGGCGTCGGGCGCCAGCACGGTGGGCAACCCCGCCAGCGTCATGCGCCAGCCGAGATCGAGGTCCTCGAAGTAGACGAAGTAGTCGTCATCGAAGCCGCCGACCTCGAGAAAGGCCTCGCGCTTGATGGCGAGCGATCCGCCGCAGCCGAAGAGCAGCGGCTGCTCGGCGTAGGCTCGGCCAACCGGCCGGCCATGATCCACCTGCCACGCATGTCCCACGAAGGTGGGCAGCCCACCCACGAAGTCGATGTGACGGCCATCCCAATCGAGCATGCACGACGCCGCGGCCGCGGCGTCGTGGCGTTCGAGCACGTCGACCAGCGACGACAACCATGCCGGCTCGACGCGGGTGTCGTTGTTCAGCAGCACCACCACGTCGCTCGCGCTCTGCCGCACCGCGATGTTGTAGGCCGGTGCGAAACCGCGATTGCTCCCGAGCGCCAGCACTCCCACGCCCGGGTGCGCCCGACGGAGATACTCCAGCGAACCATCGGTGGACCCGTTGTCCACCACCGTCACCGAGGCGTTGCGGATAATCGAGCTGGGCGAGCGAGGGCAAACAGCCTTCGAGGTGCTTGCGGCCGTTGTAATTCAGAACGAGGATCGTCGCGGTGGGAGTGAGCGGCATTCTCGCGACAGAGAAAGTCCAATTGTAGCACGCAGGTTTTCTGCACCAGAATGAAGGGATGCGCAGTGTGCTGAAGGCCTGGCGCGCATTCCAGGCGCGCCCACGGGCCGACCGGATCCGCCTGCTGCGGACCCTCGCCGGGCACGCGCGCGTGCACGGGCTGCGCTCGGCGCTTGGCCGGATCCAGGCTACTGCGGCGGTGGACGGCAATCGCGACGGCTACGTCGCCTGGTGCGAGACGCATACGCCCGATCGGGCCGCGCTCGAGCGCATGCGGCGCGTGTCCGCGGCCTGGCCGGTGCAGCCGCAGATCACGATTCTCACCGCTGTCTACAACACCGATCCGCGGTGGCTGCTGGCCTGCGCTGATTCCGTGCTCGAGCAGACCTATCCGCATTGGCAGTGGAGCCTGGCCGACGATGGTTCCACCAGAGAGGAAACGGTGGCTGCCCTGCGGACCATCGCCGCCCGCGACCGCCGCATCGTGGTCACGCACGCTGCGAAAAACGGCGGCACCTCGGCCGCCTCGAACCTGGCGCTGTCGCGCGCCACTGGCACCTACGTCGCGTTGCTCGATCACGACGATGCCTTGATGCCGCATGCCTTGCACCGCATGGTGGAGCACTTGAACGGCGCCGGGCGCGACGCCGACGTCCTCTATTCGGACGAAGACAAGCTGGAGCTGGACGGAACGCGTTGCGACGCCTACTTCAAGCCCGACTGGTCGCCCGACCTGTTCCGCTCGTCGATGTATGCGTGCCACCTGCTGGTCATCCGCCGATCGTTGATGGAGCAGGTGGGCGGATTCCGAAGCGCCTTTGACTTCTCGCAGGACTACGACCTGATGCTGCGGGTGATGGAGCAGACCAATCGCATCCATCACATTCCGGACGTGCTGTACCACTGGCGCAAGGTGCCGGAGTCCACCGCCCTCGCCGGCGATCGAAAGCCGACCGCGCACGGGGCCGGCGCCCGCGCGCTGCAGGATCATCTCGATCGCACCGGTGTAGCGGGTGAGGTGCTCGACGCCGGACCGGCCGGCCTCTACCGGATGAAGTACCGCATCACGGGTTCGCCGGTCGTGTCGATTGTCATGCCGACCCGGGATCCGCACGGGCCTCTGGCCAGGCGCACGCTGGAGGCGATCGCCACGAACACTGCCTATCCTCATGTGGATCTGCTGCTGGTGTCTTCATCCGGGGAAGTGCCACAGCTGCCGAAAGGACACCTTCGCATGAGGGGCCTGAAGGCCGACGGCGAGTTCCGCCTTCCCGCCTGGCTGAACCAGGGCGTTCGCGCCACCGAGGGTGCTCACATCCTCGTACTGCACGACGATGTGGAGCCGCTGACGCCGGAGTGGCTGGAAGCGATGCTGGAATTGTCGATTCAGCCGGGCGTCGGCGCGGTCGGCGCCAAGCTGTATTACGCGCACGGATCGCTGCAGAACATCGGGCTGCTGGCCGGAGTCAACGGCGTGTTCGGCCGGCCCTTCCAGGGGTTTGCGCCGGAGACCGTGGGCTACTACTCGGGCGCGAACTGCATTCGCAACTACAGCGCCGTGAGCGCGGTGTGCCTGATGACCAGGCGCGAGGTGTGGGAACGCGTGGGCGGCTTTGACGAGGCGCTGACCGGGCCCGCGGCCGATCTGGATTACGGGCTGCGCGTCTGCGAGGCCGGGTTGCGCGTCGTCTTCACGCCGTACGCGCGGCTGACGCATCACGAATCCGGCGGAATTTCGCAGCGGCAATTGACGCCCGAGGAGAGCGCACACCTGCGCCGCAGGTGGGGGACGCGCCTGGACGAGGATCCCTACTACAACCCGAACCTGAGCCGGACAGAGGTGGACTATCGGGTCGATCCGCAGGCGGGGCGGCGAGGTTAGAGCGAGCCGTACCTGAAGTGCTGCGCGCGGGGGTCGGCCGCCCACGCGGTCAACGACAGTCCCTGGCGGTCCTTGTCGCTGAGCACGGCGCCATTCGCGATCAGCGCATCGAACTCGCCCTTCAGACGCGCGTCGCACAGCGACCAGTCGAGATCGCCAGTGACTGGAGACAGCCCGGCTTCACAGGCCGGGTTGTACTCGCCGCTGCACAGATACTCGATACGCGACTCCATCGTGAAGAAGACGCCATGCGCGAAGCCGGGTGGCAGCCAGATCCACTCTCCGCTGGGCGCATCGCTCGGCGCCGACATGTCGTGTGCGGCAATCTTGCCGAACGTCGGCGAGCCAAGACGGATGTCGAGGAACAGATCCACCAGGCGCCCGTGCACGCAGCGCACGAGCTTGCCCATGTACGGATTCCACTGGAAGTGCAGCCCGCGCACCACGCCGGCCCTCGACCAGCTTTCGTTCATCTGTGGCAGCGACACGCCGCGCAGGAACGACAGATCGGGGTGCTGGTCGAAATCGCCGCGGCGGAACGGCTCGGCGAAGTAGCCGCGACTGTCGTGGAAGCGTGCGAAGCGAACGACCTTGATGTCGGGAAGGGCGAGGGCGGTGACGGATTCAACCTTCATGCGGGCAGACGAACAGCATTATGACAGAGCGCGATCAGGGAACGACGACGGTGATCTGATTCGACTCCGCGCTCGAGCCCGCGCCGTTGATGGCGGCGATGGTGACGAGATAGGTGCCCGCTCCCGCGGGCACCGTGACCGACGTGCCGGTCACCGGCAGCGCGGCAATCACCGCCGCCGACCCGGGCAGCCGCGCCTGGATCAAGTAGCTGGTGGGCGAACCGCCCGATGCGGGCGGGGCCCACGAGAGTGTGACGTTGCCGCCGCTGACCGATGCGGGCGACAGCGTCGGAACGCCGGGTACGGCTGGCGCCGCGACCGTGAACTGCACCTCGTTCGAGGTGGCGGAACCGGACGCGTTGGTCGCCACGACGCGCACGTAGATCGGCGTGCCGACCGGCGCGACGGCGGTGATCGAGGTGGCGCCACCCATCGGGGCGACGGCCAGGTTCGAGGCGCCCGGGCTGGTGCCCGCGTACACGGTATAGCTGCTGGGCGTGCCCCCGGCTCCCGGCGACCAGCTCAAGGTGACTGGATTCGCGGCAACCTGAGCGGGTGACAGCGAGGGCGTCGCCCGGCAGAGCGACCGGCGCTGGTCCGAGCGTGACCGTGCGTGTCTCCGATGACATGCCCGGCGCGCCGCCGACCGCGAGGCTGCGAACCCGCAGGTAGTACGTGCCGTTCGCGAGTGACCCGGAGTAGGTGCCCGCGGCCGGTACGATCACGGTGAAGGACGCCGGACTGAAGCCCGGGTTCCACGACCCGTCAATGGCGAATCCGCTTACGGCCGGCCCGCCCGCCGGTGCCTGGAACGAGACGGTCACGGTGTTGCCGCTGCCCGTCGCCTGGAAGTTCTGCGGCGGCAGCGTGGACTGCGTCACCTGAATGGGGACGTCACCGAGCGACGACAGCTGACCGGTCAATGTCGATCGTGCGAACACCTTCAGCGTCCAGGGCCCTTGAGTGAGACCGACATCGACCACACGGAAGCCCGCATTGCGATACGGCGGACGCGGGATTCGCGACCGCGTCACAAGTCACCGGGCTGCCGCTGAGCGGCGCGAACTGCAGCGTGCCAAGCCCGCCGCCGAAGCCAAGGGCCAGCGTCGTCCCGGCGGCGTATCCCTGGACGCCGGCGCCGGCCACTGCGTAGACGGCCACATCGTTCATGTTGATGCCGCCGGTGCTGGCGCCCTGGTCGAACGCGCAGCCGTTCAGCGTGAACGGGAACGGCACCATCTGCCCAGGCGCGGGCGAGGCGAGCGTCAGCTGCGGGCTGGTCCCGGTCGTGGAGTAAACCACGATTGGGCCCGTCGCATAGGCGCCGCTGACTTGCTGCACCCCGCCGTTGGTTTCGACGACCTCGGTGTAGATGACGTAGCGGCCCGGCGGCACGGCCTTCGCGACCGGATCGAACTGGTACTGCAGCACGGCGTTCGGGCTTACGCCAGACGCGGTGTGCAGCAGCGCGCGGCCCGCGCGCTGCGGATAGGTCTCGATATAGATGCGCGACTCGTAGGTGCTGCCGGCGGTGTCGGCATCGGTGAAGCTGTAGCGCACGGCGAACTGCTGACCCAGGGCCACTTCATCCGGCGCCGTCAGCGACACGTCGTCGATGTCAAAGCCGGTGGCGGTGTCGCCGAACTCATGCGGATCGATGCGGAAGAAGCGGATGCTGCGCGACGGCCACGGCGTCGTGGGGCAGATCGGGCAGTCGTGCTCGATCCCGCCATTGGCGGCGGTGAGCGACGCGAGGTCGATCGTGTACTGGTTGAAGCCGGGCCACACCCGCATGTCCTGCGTCTGCGTCATGACGCTGGCGTCGGCGAACGATTGGGAGCCCCACAGGATGCGCGTGACCGAGCCGGTGCCGATGTCGTAAGGGCGGTGCAACCGCAGCGAGAACGTGACGTACTCGTGACGCGTGCCGCTCAGCGGCGGAATCGCGCCGTTCAGGAACTCGAGCGCGGGGTCGCCCAGTTGCGACGGCGTGGTGCCGGTGCTCGAGGCACGCAGCATCTTGCTGCCTGGTGTCGCGCCGGGGCGGTCGCTGGGCACGAGGCCGCATCCGCCGCCACCACACACACCCGCGGTCACCGAGACGTTCGAGACGGAGGCCACGTCGCTGGCTTGCTCGAAGTCCCAGCGGTCGCCGCCGCGGGAGAGAGCGGCGTAGTCGCTGCCCGGGTCGCCCGTCATGTCGGGATCGATCACGGTGACGGCAGGCGGCGTGTTGATCTCGAACGTCGAAGCGGCCGAGGTACCGTTGCCGCACACCGCGCGCAGCGAGTAGCTGCCAGGCGGGAGCACGCCGTAATTGAATTCGCGCTGGTTGTTGTTACCGGTCGAGTCAGTGACGACGTAGTTCACGCCGGCGGCATCGGAGATCATCAGCGACGAGAACGACGCGCAGCTGTTCAGGTTGACCGTCATCAGCGCTGCCGGCGCCTGGCTGTTCGACGCGGTGAGCCGCACCCAGTCGATCTCGATTCCCTGCGATGCGAACGACGACGTCGGGTCGAGCCGGAGCCCGCGCACCAGGGTTTCAGCTGCATAGGCCGCGGGCGTGCCCGTGCATGCCCCCCCACCGCCGCAAGCCGCGACAAGCTGGCTGCCGCCGCTGCCCGCCTGCGTCAGGTCGAACACGTAAATCTGTTCGGAGGTGCCGGCGGGGATCATCGTCGGCAGCACGATGCCGCCGGCGCGGTTCAGGTAGTTCGTCGCCGCGTACGAATCGTGGAACCAGTACGCCACCAACTGCTGGTTGGCCGGCGCGCCAATCACCTTCATCTTCACGGCGAGCTTGCGGTACTTCGCCGTCTCGATCGGATGGGTGAGTCCCGTGCGCCCCGGGTTGAGGGCAATGGCATCGCCGCGGTAGAGCATCATCAACTGGTTGTCGCCCGCAGCCTGGCCGACGAACCGCCCAATGGCCGTGTTGATGAACGTCGGGCCTGTGCCGTTGGCGTTCCAGAGGTTGGCCGGGTTCGTGGCCCAGCCCCCGAATTCGTCGGGATTGGGGCTGACGTCGGCGTGGTTCGAGAAGTCCCAGGGGTCCTGAAGAACGTCGGTGGCGTAGTCGGGCCCGGCCTTGAACACCTGGCCCATTGCAGGAGCCGTGATCGAGGGCTGTGCGAACGCACTGGTGGCCACACCTGTGACCAGGACCGCAACAAGACCCGAACGAAGCCACGCCCCAAGCATGATTACCTTTTTGTGATCCGCGGACGCCTCGGCGTCCCAGAGCGGCACATCTCGAGAGCCCGCCGGGGCTCCCGAAGGTTATCTGAGCAAAGGCTTTGCCAGCAGCAGTGCGAGGAACGCCACGAGGCCCACGGCGGCAACAACCCACGATTGGGTCCAGTGCTGCGGGCGGTAGACAAAGCGCACGGTCCAGTCGCCGGCAGCCGGCACGAAGACGCCCTTGAGTGCGTGATTCACCCGCAAATACGGGACGGGCTCGCCATTGAGTGTGGCCTGGAAGTCGTGTTCGACGAACGCCTCCGAGAGCACGGCGAGTCCAGCACTGGACGCTCGTACGCTGAAGGATGTCGAATTGGGTGTCAGGGCATAGTCGGTGGCTGAGACCACCGTCCCGGTGGCTGGCAAGGAGGCTACTGCCGCCACGGCTGACACATCTTGCTCGTCAACTGACGAAAAAGGACCAGTGGACGACCGCAGCATCGCAGAGAAGGCCACCGGACCGCGGTGCCGCGCGACGCCAGTGGTGAAGAACGCGCGAGGCCATGCAGAAGGCCGGGCGACCACCCGCACCAGGTCCGGACCGTTCATGGGCAGTACATGCGCTCGGTCCGGGACCATGTCGGTGCGCGCCACCATGTAGCGCACGTTGAGCATGTCCAGATACTGACTCGCGAGAGGCAGGGTCGAGGGCTCCAAGTGCGTCCACCATCCCATCTCCATTCGCTCAACCCCGGCGGCGTCGCTCAGTGACTCGATGGCAGGGAGCCGGAGCGCGTCGGGCCCGCCGATGCCCTCGAGGTGCCACAAGGCCTGGGTGCCCGCGAACAGGACGGAGCCGAGGGGCGCCACCCGATACGGCTCGACGTCAGCACCCCTGGGCAGACTGGCGAGCGCTGGCGTCGTTGCGTCGAGGTCGGCGCGCGGGCGCGGCTGGATCAGCAGGGCATCGACGGCGCCGACGCCGGTTTCGAGCTGAAGCCCGTTCGTGAACAGCGCCGTCATCGCCGCGAGCACCAGCGTCAGGGCGCCGCTCGGCAGCAGTCGGCCCGAGATGAAGGGCAGGCTCAACAACGCCACCGCTGCCCCAACGACCGCGCCCACGGCGACGGTGGTGGTCATCTCGAAGGCGCTGCCGGTCACGACCGTAGCGCACAGCCCGGTGGCCGCTGCCACACCCAGCGCCAGGCGAAAGGGTGCGCCGAGCGTCGCTTCGTCCAGGGCCGCGGCTACGCCAACACCGGCAACCAGGAGCATCGGCGCCAGGCTGGCCGCCAGGAATGTGTCGGCGATGTGGTGGATGTTGGGTAGCAGGGGGAGCTTCATCAGGAGCTCCGCGGGCACCCAGCCGTAGGCGACGGCGGCGATGCCGGCGCACCCAAGGAGCGCGCCCAGGCCGATACCCGAGCGCGCCAGGCGGATCGGGTAGCAGACCGCGCACAGGGCGGCCATCACTGCCAGGGTGTTTGCGCCCGTGAGAGTCGGACCAGGTGCGGCGCCACCCAGCACATAACTGACGGTCTGCGGCCACGACGCGAACTGGAGGATCGGCGTGTCATACAGAGTCCACGAGCGGCTGAGCGTGTCGAGAAACACCCACCAGTGCGGCGCGCCGGCGAGCATCGCCGTGACGCCGCCAAGCAACGCAAAGTCGACTCGGCCCAGCTTGTCCCTCCACGCGCCGGGAGCGGCGAGCAATCCGAGCATGCCCGCGGCGTGTGCGGCGACGAGAGCAATCACGCCTTCCTTCGGGGTGCTGCCCACCAGTTGCAGCCAGGTCGCCAACGCGAGAAAGGCGCCAGCCCGGGCTCGATCGCCGAGTACGGTGACGGCGCTGAGGCGCGCGTAGGCCCACAGGATCCAGGGGGCGTAGATGATCGAGAAGTAGGCGGGGTGATTGAAGCGCGCGGTGAAGTGGCCGACGAACGGGGCCAACAGAGCGATCAGCACGGCCGCCAGACCGTTTCCGGTCACTGCCGCCACGGCCAGTCCAGAACCAACCGCGAACACGACCCGGCCGACAATGAAGCGGAGGTCCATCGCGATGCTGGGATCGGGAATGGCCAGCGACGCCAGGTGAAACGGATCGAGGAAAAACGTCTGCGCCTGACCCCATAGCGGCTCGCCGATGGTGTTGTAGCGGTTCCACAGCGGGAACTCGCCGTACGCGATCGCTTCCCGTTGCACCATCGTGTACGGCAGGATCGCCCACATCATCGCGCCGATATCGGCGCCTCGTATGAACTCAGTCTGCCGGTCGGCGGTGCCGGGGCCAAACGGCGATTGGTCGTACAACATGGCGGCGGGACCGTTTCCCGGTGAGACGAGACTGCGCCCGAGCAGCAGGGGATAGGTGGCCACGACGGTGCCAAGGATCCCGGCCAGGAATACGGCTGCATACGGGCGTCGGTTCGTGAAGGGAACAATTGTCGCAAGGGCGCCGACCAGGCCGCTGGCGCGATCCAGCACGACCACTAGAAGGAGCACTGCAAGCGCTGTGACGCTGCCCCACATAACGGCGTGGCGAAGATCGGTGCGGTCCGGCGCCAGCACCAGCGCGCGCGGCGGTTGGTACACCACTTGCGGGTCGTTGGCATCGGGGGTCGTCACGATGGCGACGCTACCGCCGCCGGCTGGCGCCAGCGACACCTGGGCCGCGGCACGGATCTCGTCAAGGGGAATGCGTGCGGCTTCGTACCCACCGCCGCTCAGGATGCGAATGCTCCGCAGTTCGTAGCGGCCCGCACGAACGTTGGGGTCGATGCGGAGCAGCCGATAGCTGCCGAAGGGCAAGGGGCAGCTGATAGGTGTGTGCCTCGGTCGATGGCGCGAGCGGCGCGGTCACGCTGTCCGCCTCCGATATTCCATTACCGCGGTCGTAGAACACCTGCAGCGTCCCGCCGGTGTCGGTGGCCATCACGATCTCGAGACTGTGCGGAGGCGCGTCCAGCAGCGTCGGCGCGATGGTGCCGAGGGCCGGGATTGCGCCTGCCATGAACGCCACGACGAGGCGCGGAATCCACAGTCTCCACTGATGCTCGAGCACGTCGAAGATTGTACCCCTCGCGCGCGAGCGCTGCGTCCTGGTAACAGGCCATCGCCAGGGAATCACCCGTTGTCGGGCACCCCTTGCTACACTAGCAAGGCTCATGTCATCGACCGCGCCGTCACCGGAGCAGCCGCGGCTGCCCGCCTGCCCCCTCTGCGGCCATCCACACCTGGTTTACCAGTTCACGCACGATCTCAGCCCCATCGTCCGCTGCGACGGGTGCTCGCTGTTGATGCGCAATCCCCAGCCTTCGGACGCGCAGCTCGCCGCGATCTACACCGACACCTACTTCCTCGGCACCGCGCCGACCGGCAAGGCCGCGGCAGATGCGTTCGAGAAGGAAGTGAACGCGCTGAAGCGCGCGACCGCCGCCGGATATCTGGACCGGGTGGAGGCCTATCGCGGCTGGACGCCTGAGGCCCGCAAGGGTAAGAAGCTGCTGGAGATTGGCAGCGGCCTCGGCAACATGCTGATCGAGGCGCGCGAGCGGGGCTACGACATCACGGGCGTGGAGTATGCTTCGGCCTCGGTGGCCCGCGCCAACGCGCGGCTCGGCCAGGACGTGGTGGTGCAGGGCACGGTGGAGTCCGCGCCGCTCCGCGAAGGCACCTTCGACGTCTGCGTGTTCGCGGACGTGATCGAGCACACGCGCGATCCGCTGGCGGTCGTGGCGCGCGCGTGGCAGTTGCTGGCCCCGGACGGCACGCTGTTCGTGGCCATTCCGTCGCTCGACAGCTGGTCGGCCCGGCTCATGAAGCAGAGCTGGATGGAGTTCAAGGCCGAGCACTTGTTCTATTTCGACAGCCGCACGCTCGAATCGCTGCTCGTGCGCGCCGGCTTCGACCAGGTGCGGATTGATCGAGGGCGCAAGACGCTCAGCCCCGGCTACGTGATCGCGCACTTCGAGCGCTTCCCGGTGCCCGTCGTCTCTCCGCTTGGCAAATTGGCGAAGGCGATGCTGCCGAACGCGCTGCTGCGGCAGAGCGTCACCGTGGTGGCAAGCGGCATCGACGTTCTGGCGCACAAGGCCCCTGAAGGACCGGTGGATCGACGGCAGGCGAAGCTTTCGGTGATCATGCCGGTCTTCAACGAGCGGAACACCTTTGCCGATGTCGCGACGCAGCTGACGGCAAAGCAGATTCCTGGCGTCGAGATGGAGTTCGTGATCGTCGAGAGCAACTCCACCGACGGCACTCGAGACGAGGTCCGCAAGTTCGAGGGCCGTCCGGGCGTGAAAGTGATCTACGAGGAGCGCCCGCGCGGCAAGGGGCACGGCGTGCGCACCGGACTGAAGGCCGCGACCGGCGACTTCATCCTGATCCAGGACGCCGACCTCGAGTACGACCTCAACGACTACGAGATCCTGCTCGAGCCGCTCCGCGCCTATCGCGCCGCATTCGTCCTCGGCGCGCGTCACGGCATGGACGGCAAGACCTGGAAGATGCGGCACTTCACCGACCAGGTGTTCGTCAGCCAGGTGATGAACCTCGGGCACCTGTTCTTCACCGGCCTCTTCAACGTGGTCTACGGTCAGCGCCTGCGCGATCCGTTCACGATGTACAAGGTGTTCCGCCGCGATTGCCTGCACGACCTGACGTTCGAGTCGAATCGCTTCGACTTCGACTGGGAGTTGGTCGGCAAGCTGGTGCGCGCCGGCTACATCCCGATCGAGATTCCGGTGAACTACTCGTCGCGCTCGTTCAAGGAAGGCAAGAAAGTCAGTTTCTGGCGCGACCCGTTCACGTATTTCCGCGCCTGCTTCAAGTATCGCTTCGTGCGATTGGGAAAATAGGCGCGGGCCCATCGCCGTGATTGAACGACTGCTGCGCGCGGCTCTCTACCGGCTTGGATACGGGCGCGCGCCGCTCCCGGGCGAAGTGAGCGTGCGGACGGCGATCGCCGCCGGACACGTGGACCACGTGATCGTGCATGCCGATCGCGTGCTCTCGGTCGCCGGCTGGGCGCCCGACCTGTCCTCGTTCAGCCAGGCCCTGTCGCTTCGTGTCAACGGGGCTGCGGCCGCCGCCACGCATGCGTTTCGCATAACCCGCCCGGATGTGTTTGCCTCCACGAAAGACGGCACGGGCTTCAGCGGAGCGATAGTGGAGTGGGTGCTGCCGGAAGTGGGCTGCGACATCACTCTGGAGGCCGACGGCCGCGCGCTGGCCACACTGAACGTGCCGGCCGGTCCCGCGCCCGCCTACGAGGCGCTGCGCGAGACGTCGCAGCTCTATCACCGCGGTCACATCTACGCCTCCGGCCCGCCGGTGCACGAGGTGCTCGGCGAGAGCCTTGCGATCGCGCGGACCGTGCCGCAACCACTTCTCGACTTCGGCTGCGGCGGTGGCGCGCTGGTTCGAGCGCTGAGGGCTGAAGGCCGGGAGATCTTCGGCCTGGAACTGGATCGCCCGCAGATTCACCAGCACCTGCTGCCTGCGGCCGCGCCGTTCGTCACGCTCTACGATGGCGCCGGGCCCGCGCCGTTTCCGGATGGGCACTTCGCCAGCGTCACCTGCTGCGAGGTGCTGGAGCACATGCCCGATCCCGCGGCTGCCGTGGCCGAACTGGTCCGCCTGGCCCGCGAGTGTCTGTTCATCACGGTGCCGGACATGTCGTCGATTCCGCGCGGCTTTCGGCACGGCGTGGTGCCATGGCACCTGCTGGAGGCAACGCATCTGAATTTCTTCACGCAGCAGAGCCTCGAGGCGTTGCTGGCTCCCCACGCCGAACGCGTGGATATTGCTCGGGTTGGCGTGGTGCGCTGCGGGCCGCTGACGTATTACACGTCGCTGGCGGCGCGTGTGGTGCTGAAGCGCAAGGCGACTGGCTGATCCGGGCAGATCGCAGGAGCCCGGGTTCTGGGGGCGCAGTTACGGCGTTAGCGCGTGGCGAGCACGCAAAAGGCCGGGCCGTTGGGATGGTCGTTCTGTTCGTGGCTGATCTCGATCGAGGTGAAGCCAAACTGGCGCAACGCCCCGATGATGTCGTCCCTCGTCAGCCAGTTTGCGTAGGGACGGCTGCCGCCGCAGAAGCCCTGGTGTTTCAGCGCGGCGCGGTACTCGTGCCGGTAGTGATGATGCTGGAACCCTTCGGTCACGACCAGTTCCGGCGCCACGACGCGATGGGCCGTTGCTGTTCGTGCCGCCAACAAATCGCGGTCGTAGTAATGCGTCCACAGGAACACCGCATCACTCACGGCGGCCAGCCTGGCGATCAGCTCAACCGGCTTGGCCATGTGGTACAGGACGCCGGACGCGACGACAAAGTCGAAATGTTCGGTCGTTGATTGCAGATACGCGACGAAATCACCGCACATGAATCGGCTGGCTGGCATGCCCAGCAGCTCCTTCGCAATCAGGCACTTCAAGTAGGCGCGGGTGTTCGCCTCGATCGACAGGATGTCGGCGGCGCCACGGCGATCGAGCATGTAGGTGTGGCCACCCTCGAGCGGGCCAAGCTCCAGCACACGAGCGCCCTTTACACCTCCGATCCGATCCATCGCCCAGGCGAGCCGCACATCTTCGAAGAGCAGCGCAGAACCGGCGGCAACAGCGTCGAGTGGCGGCGGAAATCGGGAGGCCCATAGGCCGTCGAAGATGTCGACGGCATTCTGCGGCTGCGGAGGTTTGAGGCAGTAGGTGTCCAGCACGTTGGGACCCGCCGGCAAAGGCGTTGCCCGCTGTGCCTTCGAGAGCAAGATCCTCGCGCGCTGAAGCCAGTTCATCGCGGGTTAGTGTAATTCAGCCGGGTCCGGTCTCGACTGCATGGGATGCGGTTCGAATGTGCGCGGCGCCACTTACGGCGGAGGCGTTTATCGGTCCCCCATTCCCACGATCGTCGCTACCCTGGCTCCGATCGCCAGTGACGAGGTGAGCCCCGGAGAATCGATGCCTGCCACCTGTACGACGCGCGGGTTTATCGGGTCGCGCGCAATCAGGAAATCGGCGAACGGCTCATCCGGCGGGCATAGCTTGGCGCGGATGCCCGAGCTGCCGGGCTGCAGATCCGCGAGCGTGATCTCCGGCAGCAGCGCCCGCGTCTCGTCCACGAAGGCCTCGAGCGGTAGGCGATCGCGCTCGTAGTCGTCCTTGCCGTCCTGATAGCGGATCGTCGGTCCCAGCAGCACCGTGCCCCACGTCGTCTTCGTGAGATGCACGCCGAGGCTGTGTCCCGGCGTATGGGGGACGGGGTAGACCATCCCGTTCACGAGATACCGGCTCCCTGGCGCGAGCTCCGCGTACTCCCCGCGGCACGGGTAGATCGTGAACGACTGACCGCCGAGCATCCGGCTGACGTCATCGGCGTAGAGTCCGGCGGCATTGACGACGGTGGTGGCGTGAATGGACTCGTGCGGGGTGATCACTTCGATGCGATCGCCGGCGGGGCGGGCGTCCGTCAGCTTCGCGGCTCGCAGCACCGCCACGCCCGCGGCCTCGCACAGGCGCGTGAGCACGCGGACGTAGGTTTCGGGTTCGATCCGGCCCGACGTCGGCGACCACAGCGCTGCCACGCCGGCGACGTGCGGCTCGCGAGCGGTGAGGTAGGCGCGATCGACCATCTCGACCGGCACGCCGTTGGCAGCCGAGCGCGCCGCGAGGGCTTCGAGCGCGGGAATCTCGGCCGCGGAGGCGGCGACGATGAACTTGCCGCAGCGGGAGTGGGGAACCTCGTGGCGCGCGGCAAAGTCGTAGAGCCGCTCGCGGCCCTCGACGCACAGGGCAGCCTTGATCGAGTCGGTGGGGTAGTAGATGCCGGCGTGAATGACGCCGCTGTTGCGCGTGCTGGTCTCGTGGCCGAGGCGCGGGTGCTGCTCGAGGAGGCACACCGACCGCCCGGTTTCGGCGATAGCGAGAGCGCTGGCGAGGCCCGCCACGCCTCCGCCGATGACGGCCACGTCGATATCGGTCATTGCTGGCTATCATCGCCGCTCGCTGGCCGCGGCGGCAAACGCGGGGGGCTTCTGAGTGGCAGAAACTGCTGCAAATTCCGGGAGATCGTGCCAGGCCCCGGTTGGTGGGATACGCGCGGCGAACCGGCGGACCGCAGACCGTTGGCGGGTGGCCGTTTCATGATCCGACACCGGCCGCAGCCGTGCAGCACCAGGCCTGTTCGAGCCCAGCGTCAGGCGGGCGAGTTGGCCCAAGCGCTTGTGCGGACGGCTGCGGCTGGTGACCGGCCACCCGACGGGTCTGCGGGCCGCTGGCTCGCCGCGCCAGTTGGCAGAAACTGCTGCATATTCGGGCCGATCGTGCCAGGCCCCGTTTGTTGCGCCGGACCGCCCCGACCGACTACGATCAGATGTTTGTGACTGTTCCTCTGCTCGACCTGCAAGCCCAATACCTCCCGCTTCGGCAACCGCTGCTCGACGCCGTGACTCGCGTCTGCGACAGCCAGCGCTTCATCAGCGGCCCCGAAGTCGAGGCCTTCGAGCGCGAAGTCGCCGCCGTCGTGGACGTCCGGCACGCCATCGGCGTGTCGTCCGGCACCGACGCGCTGCTCGCCGCCCTGATGGCCCTCGGCATCGGCCCCGGCGACGAAGTCATCACCGCACGTATCTCGTTCTTCGCCACCGCCGGCTGCGTCGCCCGCGTCGGCGCGAAGCCGGTGCTGGTCGACATCGAGCCCGACACCTTCAACATCGACGTCGTCGCCGCCGCTCGAGCCATCACGCCGCGCACCAAGGCGATCATGCCGGTGCACCTGTTCGGCCAGACGCGCCGACATGGCGCCGATGCTCGACGCTGGCGGATCGAGTGCGGCCTCGCGGTGATCGAGGACGCGGCGCAGGCCATCGGCGCCAGTGATCACGGCGGCAAGGTCGGCGGCATCGGCGCGCTCGGCTGCTTCTCGTTCTTCCCGAGCAAGAACCTCGGCGGCTTCGGCGACGCCGGCCTCGTCACCACCAACGACGACGAGCTCGCGCACAAGGTCCGGCTGATCCGCAACCACGGCATGGAGCCGAAGTACTTACCACAAGACCGATCGGCGGCAACTTCCGCCTCGATGCGATCCAGGCCGCGGTGCTGCGCGTGAAGCTGCCGCACCTGGCCGGCTGGAGCGAAGGCCGTCGCGCCAACGCGGCCCGCTACCGCCAGTTGTTCGCCGACGCCGGCCTCGTCGGAACGGTGCAGCTGCCCGTCGAGCGGCCCGACCGGTATCACATCTACAACCAGTTCGTGATCCGCGTCGCCGAGCGCGACGAGCTGCGCGCGCATCTCGATGCCGCCGGCGTCGGCACCGAGATCTACTACCCGGTGCCGTTCCACCTGCAGGAGTGCTTCGCCAGCCTCGGTTACAAGCAGGGCGCCTTCCCGGTGGCGGAAGCGGCGGCCAATGAAGTCGCTGGCGCTGCCGATCTATCCCGAACTGACGCGACGCAGCAGCAGGTCGTCGTCGAGCAGATTGCCGCCCACTATCGGCCGCGCACCTAACGCCCGATACGGATCAGAACCCTAGAACTCTAGAATCTTGAAGGACTCGAGATCCGCGATGGACTGAAGAAGCGAATTGAAGCACGAGAAGCGGTGGCCGGCATCATCGGGCTCGGCTACGTCGGCCTGCCGCTGGCGGTGGAGTTCGCGCGCGCCGGCTTCGGCGTCGATCGGCTTCGACGTCGACGACGCGCAAGGTCGGCGAGCTGATGGCGGGCCGCAGCTACATCCCGGACGTCTCGTCCGAGCACCTGGCCGAGGTGGTGAAGAGCGGCATGTTCGATCGCGACCACCGATCCCGCAGCGCTGGGCGAGGCCGACATCATCGACATCTGCGTGCCGACGCCGCTCCGCAAGACCAAGGACCCCGACATGACCTACGTCGTCCAGGCGGTCGAGACGACGGCCGCGGTGCTGCGCAAGGGGCAGCTGATCATCCTCGAGTCGACCACCTATCCGGGCACGACCGACGAAGTGGTGCAGCCGATCCTGGAGGCGAAGGGCCTCAAGGCCGGCCGCGACTTCTACCTGGCGTTCTCGCCCGAGCGCGTCGATCCCGGGCAACCCGCACTATCAGACCAAGAACATCCCGAAGGTCGTCGGCGGCATCAACGAGACAGCACCGACGTCGCGGTCGCGTTCTACGGCCAGGTGATGGACACGGTCGTCCCGGTGAGCTCGCACGCGCGTCGCCGAGATGGTGAAGCTGCTCGAGAACACCTTCCGCGCCGTCAACATCGGCCTGGTCAACGAGCTGGCGCTGATGTGCCACCGCATGGGCCTCGACGTGTGGGAAGTGATCGACGCCGCCAAGACCAAGCCGTTCGGCTTCATGCCGTTCTACCCGGGCCCGGGCCTGGGCGGCCACTGCATCCCGATCGATCCCGTTCTACCTGTCGTGGAAGGCGAAGCAGTTCAACTTCGAGGCGCGCTTCATCGAGCTCGCCGGCGTCGTCAACGGCGCGATGCCCGAATTCGTCGTGCAGCGCGTCATCGAAGCGCTCAACTCCCAGAAGAAGTCGCTGAACGGCTCGCGCGTGCACGTGCTCGGCGTCGCCTACAAGCGCGACGTCAACGACGTGCGCGAGTCGCCGGCGCTCGACGTGATCGAGCTGCTGATGCGCACGCGGCGCGACGGTCACCTACACCGACCCCTACGTGCCGGAATTCAAGCACGGCCCGCACCAGATGAAGAGCGTGTCGATGGACAGCGCCATCAAGGCGGGCGCCGACTGCGCGGTGATCGTCACCGATCACAAGGTGTTCGACTACCCGAGCATTGTCGCGTCGTTCCCGCTGATCGTCGACACGCGCAACGCCCTCAAGGGCGTGAAGAGCGACAAGATCTTCGGTCTGTAATCCCCGATGCATTCGAGTTGAGCCCGTCAGGGTGTCGAGGTTCGTGCTCGCACCCTGATCCTCACTTCAACTCCAGCCTCAAGCCTCCCCATGGCTCCTCCAATCAAACTACCGACTCGCGCGATCTTCTGGGACATCGATGGCACGCTGCTCGTCACCGGGCGCGCGGGCATGATTGCGTGGGAGCGCGCCTATGCGCAGGCCACGGGCGGCCGCGCGTTTCCAACGGTGCGCCCCGACGGCCTCACCGATCATCAGATTGCCGCCTGGCTGCTCGGTCACACCTCGGCCAGCGACATGCCCGGTCCTCCCGAACAGACCGCGGCGTCTCGGCTGGTGCAGGGATACGAGCAGGAACTGGCGGACGCACTGCCGCTCCGTGAAGGCCGCGTGCTCGACAACGTCGTGCCGCTGCTCGAATGGCTGCGCGGCGAGCGGCCGCAGACCATTTCGTGGCTCGTCACCGGCAACACGATTGGCGGCGGCACGGCGAAACTGCGGCACTACGGGCTGAGCGATTTCTTCCGCGCCGCCGACGCTTCGGTGGCGGGATCGTGGGGCGACAGCGGCGCGCCGCTGCTCGGCTCGTTCTCGAACCGGGTGGAGCCCCGCGCCAACATCGTGCGCCGCGCCCTGCAGATGGCGCAGGCGCGCCTGCCCGGGCTGCGGGCATCGGAAGCGCTGGTGATTGGCGACACGCCGCACGATATCGAGGGCGCGCACGCCATCGGCGTGCCGGTGCTGGCGGTGGCGACCAACACGCACTCGCTCGAGGAGCTCGCCGCGCACCAGCCCTGGCAGGTGCTGCCGCGGCTGCCCGACCGCGAGGCGTTTGCGAGCCTGCTCGATCAGGCCGGCTGAGGGGTTAGATTCCGTCGGCCCGCGCGCGACCGACCGCGGCCACGAGCGTGCCGAGCGTCGCCGCGATCGCCGCATCCTGCACCGGATAGCCGAACAGCAGCGCCGCACCCATGCCGGCGAGCATCACGCGCAGGATCAGTTCCTCGCCGCCGCTGGTGCTCGACAGCAGCGCCCGGATCGTCAGCATCGTCAGCCACAGAATCGGCAGGAAGCCCAGCAGCCCTTGTTCCGCCAGCGTCTGGCGCCACAGGTTCTGTGCGTTGTCGGGCGGGATGACGGTGCCCGTGAGGCGCTGGTAGTACGCCGGCGCCTGCGACGCAAAGCGTCCGATCCCCACGCCGGTGAACGGGTGCTCGTTGATCGCCGCAATCGCCGCCAGGCCATAACCATCGCGGCGCCAGAACAGCTCGTAGGCCATCAGGTGCGGCGCGCCCTTCGGCAGGGCAGCGACGAGCCGTCCCACGGGTGTGCCTGCCGGCGCCTGCGAGGCGGCGATGGCGCTGACCAGGGCCACCATCAGCGTGGCCACGACGACGGTGAGCGCCATCGTCCGGCGCGTGACCCCGCGCGCCACCGCCCACATCAGTGCGATGCCGGCGATGCCTGCCGCCATCAGGATGATCGTGGTCCGCGCCCCGGATACCCAGGCGGCCAGCCACAACCCGATCGCGAGCGGCGCGCCGATCAGGGCGCCAGTCAAGCCGCCGGCAGCCAGCATCGCCCACGCCAGCGGCGCCCACAGCGCCGTCGCCACGCCCATCGGGTTGGCATCGCCCATCAAGCCGACCGAGCGCTGCAGCGAGATCCACGGCTCGCCACTCAGCCACGACAGGTTGACGAAGTGCTGATAGAGCGCCGCGCCCCCGGTGACGAGCGCCGAGACCAGCAACGGCGCCGCCCAGCGCGGGATGCTCAACGGCTCCGCCCGCATCTCGCGAAGCTGGCGCCGTGAGGCCAGCAGCCGATCCATCCAGAGGGCAACCGACATCTGGATCAACGCAGTGGTGATGATGGGCCCGGCGGCCAACGACGGGGCCATGGAGTAGTGCAGTTCACGCGCGGCCACCAACGGCCAGGTGACGGCCACCGTGGTGGCCCACCAGGCGAGTGGCACGCGCCAGCCGTCGCCAGCCTGCCACCGCCCCCACGGCACGCCGCCGATCACCAGGCCGGCGAACGCGGCCAGCCAGTAGGGCATGCCGGCCAGCGCCGGGCCGCCGATCAGCCGCACCACACCGTAAGCGACGTAGGCGAAGAGCAGGACGATCGAGGCGGTGATGGCGAAGCGGATGCGGGCACCCACCGCTGCGCCCAGGAAGACCAGGGTCAAGCTGACCAGCACCGCTGGCTGAGCGCCCAGTGGCCGCAGCCCGGCGGCCACGGCCAGGAGCATCGAGGCGATGACCAGTGCGCGCGTGAGGATTCCCAGGGGTAGGTTCATTCGGCGCGATCAGCAGGCGGGGCGGCGGCGGGTCAGCGTTTCCACGCCACCACCGCATAGTCGAGAGGGGCGTAGAGCTGCGCGTTCAGTCGCTCCATGTTGCGATCGAACGTATCGGCCAGCGCCACCAGCGCGCGCCCCTCGTCGCCGGTGACCCGCATGTCCACTGCGCGTGCCGCCGCCGGCGCGGCAGCCAGCTTCTCGCCTTCCGGCAGTGGCGCCCGCAGCTGAATCTCGGCATCCAGAAAACCCGAGGCCACGACGACAAACTTGAGCGTGTCGGGATGGATCGGGCGTACGTGCGTGAGGTCGCGGATGTAACTGGTGAAAAAAGCCGACCACGAGGCGACGTTGATGGTCTCGAGCGCGATCGGCGAACCTGGGGACAGCACGCGGAACGCTTCGTCCAGGAAGGCGAGCAGATAGTCCGGCTCGAGATGCTCCACGACCTGCGCCGCGATCAGTCCTCCCAGGGCGCCATCCCCGAGGCCGCGGAGGTACGACAGCGCGTCGGCCTCGGTGACGTCCAGGCCCGAGGCGCGGCACTGCTCGACCATCTCGTGATTGAGATCGATGCCGCGCGCGCGAACGCCGCGCTCGGCCAGGGCCTGCAGGAACTCACCGCGGCCACAGCCGACGTCGAGCACGTCCTGCCGATGGGCGAACAGCCGCACGTAATCTTCCTGCCGCGTGCGGATCAGCTCGCGGTCGCCGCGGAATAGATCCTCGAAGGCGACGTACTTGTGGCTGGCCAGGGGCGAGGACGACAGCGCGTGCGACGGGGCGCTCACGTGCGGCCGGCCACCCTCGGCAGCGGGCTGATGCAATGCCGGGGAGGGGTCCGCACCTGCCCCTCGCGATAGCTCTCGCTTCAGCGCCTGCACCGTCATCTGCATCGTCGCCAGCGAGGTGCGCAGGCCCTCGTAGCGTTCCCATCGCTTCAGCACATCGTCCGACACGCCGCTCAACGCCGCGGCCAGGCCGCGCACGGTATGCGTCAGCTGGTCGTGGGCCTCGGCGACGTCCTCTGAGATGCGCGTGGCGAGACCGTTGAACTCGTAGTCTTTGGTGTCCACGAACGGCGTCAGCTGCTGCAGGAACATGATCAGGCGCGACTCGAACGCCAACACCTGGTCGATGTGCTGGCGCAGCAGGTCGATGGTGGCTGCCAGCACTTCCGGCTGCGCGCGTTGCGGCGCGATGTTGCGGTTCACGTGATCGACGACCGCGGCGTTGAACGCCTGCTGCTGATCGAGGGCCGGGCGGATGAGACCGAAGACGAAACGCGCCACCCGCCCGCGCCAGCCGCCAGGCGACGGCAGCGCGCGCGTGATCTCCCAGCGTTCGTTGAGTGGCGTGACCTGTGCTTCGTCCGGCCCGGATGGGCGCGCCGGCACCGCCGGCAGCGCGAGGATTGCGGCGTCGAGCGCGGTCAGCGCCTCGTTGTAGCGGCGGTCAGCGTCGTGACGCGCGGTCTTCAGGCGTACCAGGTCCGCTTCGGAGACCGTGCGGACAACTTTCACCGCCCGACGATCCCCTCGAGCGGGCTGCTCGCGGTCGCGTACGATCTTCCTCGGGAATGCGACCGGCCAGGAATGCCAGGCGCCCGGCTTCAACCGCCAGCTTCATCGCCCGCGCCATCGCCACCGGATCCTGCGCGCCGGCGATCGCGGTGTTCATCAGCACGCCGTCGGCGCCGAGTTCCATCGCCACCGCCGCGTCCGACGCGGTGCCGACGCCGGCATCGACGATCACCGGCACCCTGCGCCTGTTCCTTGATGATGCGGATGTTGTTGGGATTCTGGATGCCGAGGCCCGATCCGATCGGCGCGCCGAGCGGCATCACCGCCGCGGCGCCGGCGTCCGCCAGCTTGCGGCACATCACCGGGTCGTCGTTCGTGTAGGGCAGCACGATGAAGCCTTCCTTGACCAGCACGCGGGTCGCTTCGAGCAGCCCTTCGTTGTCGGGGAACAGCGTCTGCTCGTCGCCGATCACTTCGAGCTTCACCCAGTTCGACATGCCCGGCTTCGCGGCCCAGCCGCGCCGTGCGGATCGCGTCGTCCGCGGTGTAGCACGCGGCGGTGTTCGGCAGCAGGAAGATCTTCGACGGTGTCGATGTAGTCGAGCAGCGACTCGGTCTTGCGCGAGATGTCGACGCGCCGCACCGCCACGGTCGACCATGTCGGCGCCCGACGCCTCGTGCGCAGCCTGCATGATCGCGTGCGAGGGATATTTGCCGGTGCCGACGATCAGCCGCGAGGCGAAACGTCGCGGCCGGCGATGACGAACGCGAATCGGTCATGTCGGAATCTCTACGCCGCCGCCGACGAAGTTGACGATTTCGACTTCGTCGCCGTCGTTGATCACCGAGGAATCGTAGGCCGCCTTCTTGACGACGGCGAGGTTCAGTTCGACGGCGACGCGCCGGGCATCGATCTCGAGCTGCTGCGAGCAGCGTCGCTGACGCTGAGCGGTCCCGGAAGTTCGTGCGGATCGCCGTTCAGCTTGATGGTCATGCTGCGTACCGGTGTCGGATCGTACCAGCACGGCGACGCCCTGAGCGAGTCCGAGCCCGTCGAGCGGTGGCACCGGATCGACGTCGCAGAGCTATAATTGATCAGTTGTCCATGTCACCAGAATACGCGCGCTGGGTGTCGCCGGATTCACCTTCGCCGACCTGCATCGGCCGGCGCGCCTGCGCGAGCTCTACGACCGCTTTGTCGACCAGGTCAAGGCGACCGAGCCCGAGCTGTGGGCCGCAGTGGGACGCAGTATCGCGACGTGCCGGAGTCGCTCGGCGCCGTCGCGCGCGGCAACATCGTCGTCGCGATGGCGCCGCACGTCAGCCGCTTCGTCAGCGCGCTGTTCGGCGTCGGCGCCGACGCCGACGCGCTGGTGGCGGCGACGCGCGCCTACGACGTCCTGTTCCGCTTCAAGATCGACTTCGTCCGCCGCCGCGCGCTGCCGCTGCTGAAGGGCGGCGCGCACGTCGCGGCGACCGCCGAGGATCACGCGCTCGTCGAGCGCGATCGACGGCTGGCGCGCGACAGCTCGAGCCGTCGCGAGCTCGACGCTGGCCACGACGCGGGCTGCGCGCTGCTCGATCGTGACGAGCTGCTCGCTGCTCGATGCGCGAGGCGACCGACAAGGCCGCCGTCGCCGGCGAGATCGAATCGCTGAAGCGCTGGTGCGCCGCGCACGTCCACGATCCGCGCTATCGCGGCTGGGTGGTGTTCCGCTTCCCCGAGAACCTCGACTACGACCACCTGGTCCAGATGCAGCGGCCCGATCCGGCGCTGCCCGAAGAGATCGTCGGGCCCGACGAGAAGCTGCGCCGCCGCGAGGGCTTCGAGCTCACCGACAACCGCTACACGCGCCGCGAGGTGCTGAGCGAGATCCACTACTGCGTGCTCTGCCACGAGCGCGACAAGGACACCTGCTCGAAGGGCATCCGCGACAAGGAAGGCAAGGTCGCCGACCAACCCGCTCGGCATTCCGCTGCGCCGGCTGCCCGCTCGACGAGAAGATCTCGGAGATGCACACGGTGCGCAAGCGCGGCGACGCGATCGGCGCGCTGGCGATCGTCACCGTCGACAACCCGATGTGCCCGGGCACCGGTCATCGCATCTGCAACGACTGCATGAAGGCCTGCATCTACCAGAAGCAGGAACCGGTCAACATTCCGCAGATCGAGACCGGCGTCCTCACCGACGTGCTCAACATGCCGTGGGGCGTCGAGATCTACGGCCTGCTGACGCGCTGGAATCCGCTCAACGTCCAGCGGCCCGTACGCGCTGCGCTACAACGGCAAGAACGTGCTCGTCGTCGGCCTCGGTCCGGCCGGCTACACGCTGTCGCATTACCTGCTGAACGAAGGCTTCGGCGTCGTCGCGATCGACGGCCTGAAGATCGAGCCGCTGCCCGACGACATCACCGGCGCGCACGGCCGATGCCGCCGCGCCCGATTCGCGACTGGAGCGAGATCTATCGCCCGCTCGACGAGCGCGTGCTCGAAGGCTTCGGCGGCGTCTCCGAGTACGGCATCACCGTCCGCTGGGACAAGAACTTCCTGACGCTGATCCACCTGACGCTGGCGCGCCGCGACAAGCTGCAAGATCTACGGCGGCGTGCGCTTCGGCGGCGCGCTGCCGATCGACGAAGCGTGGGCGCTGCGGCATCGATCACGTGGCGATCGCCGCCGGCGCCGGCCGGCCGACGATCATCGACATCAAGAACAACCTGATTCGCGGCATCCGCAAGGCCAGCGACTTCCTGATGGCGCTGCAGCTGACCGGCGCGTTCAAGAAGGACGCGCTGTCGAACCTGCAGGTGCGGCTGCCGGCGGTGGTGATCGGCGGCGGCCTGACCGGCGTCGATACCGCCACCGAGCTGATGGCCTATTACCCGATTCAGGTCGAGAAGACGCTCGATCGCTACGACGCGCTGGTCGCGCGACCTCGGCGAAGCGCGCGTGCGCGGGCATGATGGACGCCGAAGAGCACGGCATCCTCGACGAGTTCCTGCGACCACGGCCGCGCCGTGCGGGCCGAGCGCGCGCGCGCGACGGCGGCCGGCGAGGCGCCGAACTTCATCGACGCTGATTCGCGGCTGGGGCGGCGTCACGCTGGCCTATCGCAAGCGCCTGCAGGACGCGCCGGCCTATCGCCTCAATCACGAGGAAGTCGCGCTAGGCGCTCGCAGGAAGGCATCTCCGTTCGCCGAGAACATGAATCCGGTCGAAGCGATCCCGGATGAGTTCGGCCACGTCGCGGCGATGGTGTTCACGCGCCCGACGCCGACGGCGACGCCGCATCGAGCTGCCGGCGCGCACCGTGCTGGTCGCCGCGGGCACGGTCGCCGAACGTCACCTACGAGAAGGAACATCCCGGGCACGTTCGCGCTCGACAGCAAGCAGAAGTTCTTCCAGGGCTTCACGCGCGGTCGAAGCAGGCGCGACGGCAGCTTCGCGCTCGAGCCGGATCGCGAACGGCTTCTTCACGTCGCACGACACCGGCGGCAAGTTCGTCACCTACTACGGCGACAACCATCCGCGCTACAACGGCAACGTCGTCAAGGCGATGGCCTCGGCGAAGCACGGCTATCCGCACGTCGTGGCGCTGTTCGCCGACGAGATCGCGGCGCTCGATCCGGCGGCAGCAGCCGGCGCGCGAAGCGGCGTGGCAGGCGCTGGTCGCGCAGCTCGACGATCAGCTGCTGGCGCGCGTCGAGCGCGTCGTGCGGCTGACGCCGACGATCGTCGAAGTGATCGTGCGCGCGCCCGCGGCGGCGCGGCATTTCCATCCCGGCCAGTTCTATCGCCTGCAGAACTTCGAGCGCCTCAGCCCGCACGTGCGCGTCGACGATCACGTCGCGTCGATGCTGATGGAAGGCATCGCGCTGACCGGCGCGTGGGTCGATCGCCGAGAAGGGCCTGCTGTCGCTGATCACGCTCGAGATGGGCGTCTCGAGCCGGCTGTGCGCGTATCTGCAAGCCGGGCGAGCCGGTCGTCGTGATGGGGCCGACCGGAACGCCGACCGAGATCCCCGAGAAGTCGGCGGTGCTGCTCGCCGGCGGCGGCCTCGGCAACGCCGTGCTGTTCTCGATCGCCAAGGCGCTCAAGGCGCAGGGCAACCGCGTGCTCTATTTCGCCGGCTACAAGAACGGCGCCGACCTCTTCAAGCGCGAGGACATCGAGGCGGGCACCGACCAGGTGATCTGGGCGAGCGACATGGGCGACGAGATCGAGCCGCATCGCCCGCAGGATCACCACTTCCGCGGCAACATCGTCCAGGCGATGGTCGCGTATGCGGAAGGGCAGGCTCGGCGAGCAGACGCGTGCCGCTGAAGGACGTGACGCGCATCATCGCGATCGGCTCCGATCGCATGATGAACGCCGTGCGCCTGGCGCGTCACGGCGTGCTGCAGCCGTATCTCGATCCGAAGCACGTCGGCATCGGCAGCATCAACTCGCCGATGCAGTGCATGATGAAGGAAGTGTGCGCGCAGTGCCTGCAGCGCCACGTCGATCCGGACACCGGCCGCGAAGAGTTCATCTTCTCCTGCTACAACCAGGACCAGGAGCTCGACCGCGTCGACTTCGACAACCTGCAGGCGCGGCTGCGGCAGAACAGCGTCCAGGAGAAGTTGTCGAACCTGTGGTTCGAGCACCTGCTCGATCAGGCGGACGGAGCTCGCGCACGTCTGCGTCTCGCGTCTGAGCTGGCTGGCTGGCTGGCGGCTAGTCTGGCTCGGCTGCCGTCTGGACGCCGGCGCCGGATACCAGATACCGTTTAGCCATCGCCCGCATGCTCGCTACCGGCACCGATCGACGATCGCTACGAGATCCTGGCCCGCTCGGCGCCGGCGGCATGGGGCAGGTCTATCGCGCGCGCCGCGTGCGCCTCGGCGACGAAGTGGCGATCAAGGTGATGCAGTCGCGCCGACGATGCGCCGCCGGAGCTCGCGCGAGCGCTTCCTGCGCGAGAGCCGCGCCTGCGCCCAGCTCCGCCATCCCGAACATCGTCGGCATTCTCGACTTCGGCGTCGATGCGTCCCGGCCAGCCCTACATGGTGATGGAGCTGCTGAGCGGGCCGAGCCTGCGGCGACGAGATCTGAGCTCGAGGCGCCGATGGCGCCGGCGCGCGTGGCCGCGATCCTGACGCGAGTCGCCGCGGCGCTGCAGCTGGCGCACGATCGCGGCATCACCCATCGCGATCTCAAGCCCGCCAACATCGTCGCGCACCGCTACGAATCGGGCGAGCGCGTCTACAAGGTGATCGACTTCGGCCTCGCCGTCGATCAAGGCGACGAGCGACGAGACCCGCCTGACCGATCCCGAATCTGTTCCTCGGCACGATGGCCTATGCCGCGCCGGAGCAGATGCGCGGCGACGCGATCACCGCGGCGACCGACGTCTACGCGCTCGGCGTCATCGCCTACGAGATGCTGACCGGCGTGCCGGCCGTTCGATGCCGCCGATCAGGCGACGCTGCTGCACCAGGTCGCTGACGGACCGGCCGGTCGAGCCCGCCGAGCGCCGCAGCCGCTGCCGCCCAGCCTCGACGATGTGGTGATGAAGGCGCTGGCGAAGGAGCCGGCCGAGCGCTGGCCGTCGATCGAGGCGTTTGCGGCGGCGTTCGAGCAGGCGGTGGGCGCCACCCAGCCGCCGGCCGTGACGGCCGATACCGGGTTGCTGTCGCGCTACGAGCTCGGCGCGCTGCTCGGCCGCGGCCGGCTCGGCAGCCTGGTCTATCAGGGCACGCATCGCGCGCTTGGCGTGCCGGTCGCGATCCGCGTGCTGAAGCGCGAGGACCAGCCGCACTGGGACGCCGTCCGCGCGCGGTTCCTGCTCGAGGCGCGCACGCTGCAGATCGTCGCACCCGAGCCTCCTGCACGTCCGCGACTTCGGCGAGGACGATCGCAGCGTGTTCGTCGTCACCGACCTGATCGACGGCCCGAGCCTGCGCCAGGCGATGGCCGAGCAGTCGCCGTTTCCGTGGAGCCGCGTCCAGCACCTGATGGCCCAGGCGCTCGACGCCGTGGCCGCGCTCAACGCGCCGCGGCGGGTACATCGGCGGCGTCAACCCCGACATGATCCGTCTCACCACCGAAGACGGCGCATGAGCGGATCGTGATGTCCACGGCCGGCATCACGTCGGTGCAGGACGTGCTGGCGACGATGCGCGAGCAGGAGCTGCGCGGGCAGGAAGCGAGCGAGCAGGAGCTGCCCTACGTGGCGCCCGAAGTGCTGATGGGACGCGCACCCGATCCGCGCGCCGACGTGTTCACGATCGGCGTGCTCGCGTATCAGATGACCACGGGACGGCTGCCGTTCGCGCGGCGTCGCTGCCCGAACTGATCGGGCAGATGCTGCAGACCACGCCGGCGTCACCTGCCGCCTTGAACGCGGACGTACCGCCGGGCGCGAGCGACGCGATCCTGAGTGCCGTCAGCGGCGGCGCCGAAGCGCGTGCCGTTTCCGCGCGCGTGCTTGCCGACGCCCTGGCGCGTTGACATCGCGTCGATTCTGCACCATCGTGGTCGAGTTCGAGGATGTCTCAGCTTCCGTTCGACACACCCGCTGATCTCGCGTTCAAGGGCGAGACGCTGGTCTTCATCGGCCGGCTGTGGTCGCTTGGCCGCAAGGACGCGCGCAGCACGGTGGAGCGGCTGGGCGGCACCTGCGGCGAGGACATCACCCCGCACACGACGTCGGTGGTCGTGGGCGCGGACACCTATCCGCACGGCGTCCCGACCGCCGAGGCACTGGCGGAGGATCACAGCGGGCATGCGCAGAAGCTGCGGCGAGTCGCGCAGTTGAATGCGGAGCGGCCGGACAGCATCCGTGTGATCGGCGAAGGCGAGTTCTGCCGGGTGGCGGGGCTGCCGGACCTGCAGGATCGCCGCGCACAGCACTACAGCCAGAAAGACGTGCTGGCGATGTACCCGCTGCTGCGCGAGGATCACTTGCGCTACCTGCAGAAGTGGGGCTTCATCACGCCGGTGGTGCGCAACGACGCCGGCACCTGGTACGGCTTCAGCGATCTCACCACGCTGCGGCAGCTGCACACCGCGATGCAGCAGGGCGGCGCGTTCCGCGCCCTGCTGCGGGACATGCAGGCGGCCCGTTCCGGCCAGCTGGCGTTCGATTTCCGGCTCGACGCCCACCAGGCGCGCATCATCGAGCTGCGGCCGCGCAGCCGCACGCACAGCCAGGATGTCGCGCAGCAGATCTCGCCTCGCGGACAGATCGAGGCGTCGCTGGCGACGCGCAGCGTCGTCCAGGGCTCACCCTCGGACCGGGCTCGCAGCACCGCCGAGCAGTACTTCCTGATGGCGTCGCTCCTCGACGATGGCACCGCCGAGCAGACGGAGGAGGCGGCGATGGCCTATCGCCGCGCCCTCGAGCACGATCCCGAGCTGGTCGCCGCCATCATCAACCTCGCCAACATCCGCTACGCCAAGGACGAACTTGCCGAGGCGCAGGCCCTCTACGAGCGTGCCATCGGGCTCGACCCCACCTATTTCGAGGCGTTCTTCAACCTGGGTAACATCCACCACGATCACGGCAGCTACGTCGATGCCGAGGCGTGCTACCGCGAGGCGCTGGGGCTGAACGCCGGCTACGCCGACGCGCACTTCTATCTGGCGGTGACGCTGGAGAAGATGGGCCGTCCGATGGATGCACGCACGCACTGGCGCGCGTATCAGAGCCTGGCGCCGCGGGGGGAGTGGATCGAACTAGCGCGGGAGTTCTCCGACTAGAAGGCAAAAGGCAAAAGGCTAAAGGCAAAACCAAGGCAGACAGCTGGCTCGCAGCGTTCTGCCTTTTTGCCTTCTGCCTTCTGCCTTGTTCTTCCCTTACCAGCGATAGTCGTCGCGAGCGGGCTCGTCTTCGCGCTTGCGGGTGATGCGCTTCGCCTTGTAGTAGGCGCAGTCGCCGCACCACGAATCGGCACTGAATCCGGCGTCACCGGCCATTGGCAGGACGTCGCGATGACCGCAGTGATCGGGGAGGCCGTCATCGGCCGGCTTGCGCCAGCGGCAGCTCTGGAATTTCTCGACCGGGGACAGTTCAGAGGACATCAAATCCCACCGATTGTTCAACCGAGCGCCAGTTGCGCTCCTCGTCCGGCGACACCAGCGTCACCGCATGGCCGGAGGCGCCCGAGCGCCCCGTGCGGCCGACGCGGTGGACGTAGGTGTCCGGCGGTATCCGGCACTTCGAAATTGACGACGTGCGCGATGCCTTCGATGTCGAGGCCGCGCGCGGCGATGTCGGTGGCCACCAGCACCGGGTGCTTCCCGGAGCGGAACCCTTCGACCGCCGCCATCCGTTCCTGCTGCGAGCGATCGGCGTGCAGCGCCGCCGCCCGGATGCTCTTGGCGCCTGCAGGTGCCGCGTCACCCGATCGGCGTCGATCTTCGTCCGCACGAACACCAGCACGGGGCCGGTCGGCGTCGCTGCTTGACGAACGTGCGCCAGCCAGTCGATCTTGTCGCCGCCTTCGACGGTCTGCCGATCTGTGATCGATCGTCCGCGCCGCGCCGCGCGGTGCCGACCTGCACGTAACGCGGCGCGCGCAGCATCTCCGTGCGCCATCCGCAGGATCTCGCCGGGCAGCGTCGCCGAGAACAGCAGCGTCTGCCGATCCGGCGGCATCGCCGACATGATCTTCTGGACGTCGGGCCAGAAGCCCATGTCCATCATGCGATCGGCTTCGTCGAGCACCAGCACCTGCACGCGCACGAAGTCGGCGTTGCGTGCCGCATGTGATCCATCAGGCGGCCCGGGGTGGCGACGACGATGTCGACGCCGGCCTTGAGCGCGCGTTCCTGCGGGCCCATTTCCACGCCGCCGAACACCGGCGCCGATGGTACACCGGCGAGTGATAGGTGAGGCCCGACCAGCGTGTCCTCGATCTGCACCGCCAGCTCGCGCGTCGGCGCGAGGATCAGCGCGCGCGTGTAGGCCTCGCGCGCCGGATCGCCGTAGCCGCGGCTGCTTCGCTGAGCAGCCGCTGCAGGATCGGCGCGCGCAAAGGCCAGCGTCTTGCCGGTGCCGGTCTCGGCGCAGGCCACGACGTCGTGGCCGTCGAGCGCGAGCGGAATCACCGCGCCCTGCACCGGTCGCGTGCCGTCGAAGCCGAGGTCGGCGAGACCGGCGGCGAGCCGCTGGTCGCAGCGTCAGCGAGTCGAACGGCAGCGGCGGCCGCGTCGGCATCGACGGTCTCCCACGGCGAGATCCGGCGGCGGCGTCGGTGGCCGCGGCGAGTATCGAGGCCGGCGCGTCCGCGGCGCCGCCGCGGCCGCCACCCGACCGCGCCCCGGCGGCGCGGCGCGTCGTGAAGATGTAGGACTGTGAATTCAAGTGCGTATTTCGAGCTAGCGGGCGCGGAAGGTGATGATGCCGCGCTGCGGATCGTAGGGTGAGATGCCGACGGTGACACGGTCGCCCGGCACCACCTTGATGCGAAACCGCCGCATACGTCCGCTCAGCTGGGCCAGCACTTCGTGGCCGGCGTCTACCTGCACGCGGTACAGACCACCGCTGTGCACCGCGACCACCGTGCCCTGCATATCAATCAGATCGTCTTTGCTCATTCAGGACTGCTGTCGGCTTTCAGGTATCAGCCAGAGACCCGTCCGCCAGCTGAATGCTGCGGGGCTGCGAGCTGAGAGCACCGACATTGTGTCACGTTGCGGGCGCCGTAGGCAAATCGCGTACCGCTTCCTCCACCTGCCGGGCCAGAGCCGCGTAATCGTCGCCCGTCAGACGCATCGGCGCCCCGAAGGTCACCGAACAGCGGCCGGGTCGGCCATTTTCCAGGTGGTGTGGAGCACGCGATCGACTCCGTCCATCCGCACCGGGACGACCGGTAGTCTGCAGCCGCGAGGCAATCATGCCGATGCCGCCGCGGAACGGCCGAATCTCGCCGCTGTCCGACCGCACGCCTTCCGGAAAGATCAGCACCGAGAAGCCGTCGCCGGTGACCTCGCCGATGTAGCGCAGCGTCTGCCGCGCGCCGGCTTCGCGCTGCGGCAACGGAAAGGTGTTGAAGAAGAACGCCGAGAGGTAATAGTTGAGCCGGTTGGTGATCACCTGGCCGCGTCGAGTGCTGCTCGGGGAAGAAATGCGCCTTGAAGAACTCCTTGGCCATCGCCGGCGCGATCGTCGCGCGCCATGCGCCGGGCATCGCCGCCAGGATCACCGGCACGTCGAAATGGCTCTGGTGATTCGAGGCGAACACGACCGGACCGTCGAGGTCCGTCGAGGTGTTCGAGCCCGCTGACGCGGACCCACGCGAAGATCCGCGCCAGCGGCAGGATCCACGTGGCCTGGCTGAGCGCGGCGGATCCAGCCGACCGGGCGCGTCCGATTCCACGACGGGAAGTCCACCGGCTCGGCGACCTCGGCCTCGGTCGGCGCCGGTCTCGAGCAGCGCGCGCAAATCGTCGAGCGTCCGCGCCCCGGCGAACTTGGTCTCGTCGATGCGCGTCTGGAACTGGTCCTCGAGCGCGACCATCAGCTCGACGCGCTCCAGCGAGCTCAGGCCCAGCCCCTCGAGCGATGTGCTCGCCGGAGCTGGCCCGGCCCGCGGCGAATCGTGCGAGCACGGATTGCAATCGCATCGCCGCTGATTGGCGCGGCCCGGGGCTGCCGCCCGCATCCACCCACTGCCGGATCGCCGCGCGCTTCAGCTTGCGCGTGCCTTCGGTGCGCGGCAGCGGTCCGGTGGTCCACAGCGAGAAACCGCGCACGCGCTGATGATCGGCCAGCCGCGCGTTGGCCGAGGCGACCACCGCGTTCGGGATCGATGTCCGGCTCGAGCACCAGCACCGCGTGGACGCGCTCCTCGGTGCGGCCCGCCTCGCGATGCCCCACCACCGCCGACTCCACCACGCCCGCCTGCCCCTCCAGCGCCCGCTCCACATCGTCGGGAAAGACGTTGAGCCCTTCCGGCGTGACGATCATCTCCTTCTTGCGGCCGCGAATGAACAGCCGACCCTGCGCATCGAGCTCGCCGATGTCGCCGGTGTGTAGCCAGCCCTCGGCGTCGCGCAGACGCGATCCCTCACGGGAGTCGGGAGTCGGCAGTCGGGAGTCGGCGACTCCCGTCTCCCGGCCGGCGTCTGCCGTCTGCCGGCTGCCGTCTGCCGGCTCGTAATACCCCGTCGTCACGTTCTCGCCGCGCACGAGGATCTCGCCGTCCTCGGCGATCTTCACCTCCACGCCGGCGATCGGCGTGCCCACCGATCCGGTGTTGGTCTTGAACGGGTGGTTCAAGCGTGACGATCGGCGCGGTTTCGGTGAGGCCGTAGCCCTGGATCACGACGAAGCCGAGGCGCTTCCAGAAATCCTCGAGCTCGGGTCCGAGCGGCGCGGCGCCGACGACGAAGGCCCAGAACTTCGCGCCGAACATGCGGTGAATCGATCGGTAGCGCCACCAGCGCGCCGGAATCGACAGCCCCTTTGGCGGATCGGCGGCGGTCGCGATCGACGCGCACCGCGTGCTCGCGCAGCACGTCGAGGATCTTCGGCACGCAGACGATGACCGAGATGCGCCACTCCCGCACGCGGCGTGACGATGTCGTGCGGGTTGAAGCTGCGCATGAAGACGACCGTGCCGTCGACGAGCGGCGGGATGTTGGTCGCCATCGACTGCCCGAACATGTGGCTGAGCGGCAGCAGGTTCAGGAAGCGGAGCGGCAGGAACGGACGCGCGTATGTCTTGTACTTCGCGACCTCGGTGGCAACCGGCACCATGTTCGCGAGCAGATTCTTGTGGCGGATCACCACGCCCTTGGGCTCGGCCGTGGCGCCGGAGGTGAACACGATCTGCGCGATGTCGTCACGGGTGATGGTGAGCGCGGGCAGCGGGCCGTCGGCTTTCCAGTCGAAGTCCGCGAACGACCACAGCGGGACGCCGGGGCTGAAGTCCATGGCCGGGGTGCCGGCGGCGTGAGGATGCGCCGCCTCGTGTTCCACCTCGGCGCCCGCCAGCGCGACCCTGGCCTTGACGATGCCCGCGACCTTACGGGCGAAGGCGGCCGACGACCGGTAGTCGATCGGCACGACCACGACGCCGGCGATGACCGCGCCCCAGTAGCACGCCAGCCACTCCGCGCAGTTCTCGCCCCAGAGCAGAACCGTGTCGCCGCGCTGGACCCCGGCGGCCGCCAGCCGCGCGGCGAAGCCGCGGGCCGCGGCAGTGACCTGCGCGTAGGAAAAGCGCCGCACCCGGTAGCCATCATCATGAATGACGAACTCTCCGCGCCGCCCTTCCAGCGAGCGGAACACATCGATCAGCGTGGTCAAAGCACGTTTAGTATCATCTGTCCCACGTGGATACGTCACGGCTTCCGCCCGCTCTGGTGGTCGGCGCCCACTACGATACGTTCCTGCAGCGTGCGCTGCGGCGGTTCTTCGAGCGTGCGACGCTCGAGTCCGAAGCCGTGCCCTCGCCCTCGTCCGATGGCCGGCTGGCGATCGAGCCGACCGGCGATCCCGGAGCGCTGGTGGTCCGCTGGTTCGGCAATCGCTATGTGCTGCGCGTGCCGCGGTCGCGCCCGTTCACCGAGAACGAGGTGCGGTTCGCGCGCGCCATCGGCCTGGTGTTGTCGGCGCGCTTCCACGCCATCCTCAAGCCGCAGGCGATGATCGAGCAGGGCGGGCTGTTCCGCGGCGCGATCGAGGATCGCTACGTCGGTGCGTTCTTCGATCCGGCGGTCTACGCACCCGGGCCGACGGTGGTCGCGCCCGACCGCGTCGCCGAGGTCATCGAGATCCTGCGCGTCGCGGCCCTCTCGACCTACGAGAACCAGCCGATTTCCACCGGTGTGCTGCTGCTTGGCACCGACGAGGATCCGGTTGCCGCGGAAGGCGCCGGGACCATGGGGCCGCAGTACACTGGCGCGCTGACCTCGATCAAGAGCTTCTTCCGCCTCGCCGACGGCATTCGCACGGTGTTCCTGGTCGCCCGCGACGGCCGGCTCCTCGACATCGTGGACATGGACCGTTGGGCGACCGCTTCGGCGGGCGCCGATCCGCTGAAGGTGCCCTGCGCGGAGGCGTACATCCGCACGCTCGCGCCACCCTGTCGGGCGGGCACGTGGCGGTGGTGCTCAGCCCGCAGCGCGAGATCAAGGTCTTCGCCCAGGGGGAGCAGGTGTTCGCCTTCAGGAACGCCGACTGGCACCTGCTGGACCTGACGGCGAAGTATCAGATGTGGGAGGCGGCGGTCGGGTCGGAGTCGCTGGCCCGGCGGCTGTTCCAGACCGCGCTGGACCTGTCGGACGCCCGTCAGGGCGCGCTCTTCGTCGTGCTCCGCCGTCCGCTCGAGACCCTGGGCGAGCTGGTGGCCGTCGAGGATCGGCTGGACGTGGAGCCGGTCGGCGAGCGCAGGATCCGGATACGCCGTCGCGGCGCCACCTGCTGCACGTGCTGGCGGGCCGCACCGTCACCGACCTCGATGCGACGGTCCTGGCGGCGCTGGCGACGCTCGACGGCGCGATGGTCTGCGACCCGTCGGGCCAGCTGCTGGCGGTGGGTGCCATTCTGCGCCATCCACTGGCGGCACAGGGCGAAGGGAGCGGCGTGGCCGAGGGCGCGCGGACGACGGCCGCGATTGCCGCGAGCCGTTTTGGTCCGGTGCTCAAAGTGAGCGAGGATGGACTGATCACGTGTTTCGATAGCGGCCGCGTCTGGGATATCTGACGCTGCCATTGGCTTGAAAGGTCTTCATGCCGTTGCGTGTGTTCTTGACTGGCGGGACGGGTTACGTGGGCTCAGCGGTGCTCGAAGCGGCGATCCGCGCGGGTCATCAGGTGACCGCGATCGCGCGCGACCCGGAGAAGGTTGAAGCCCTCACCGCGAGGGGCGCCACGGGCCTGCTGGCCGCGTTGGACACGCCCAAGCGCTACATGGCGGCGGTGCTCGAGTCCGACGTGGTGATGCACACGGCGCTCGAAGACTCGCCCCGCGGCCCCGCGCTCGATCGGCAGTTCCTCGATCAGGTGCTGCCCGCCATCAGCGAGACCGGTTCGGCGAAGATCTTCATCTACACCTCGGGAATCTATGTGCTGGGCCCCGCGCCCGAGCCGGTGGACGAGAGCGCGCCCCTGGTGCCGATGGAGATTTCGGCGTGGCGCGTGCCGCACGAGCAGCTGGTGAAGGACGCCGTCACGATGAGCCTGCGGACGATCATCGTCCGGCCGGGAGTGGTGTACGGCGGGCGTCGCGGCATCGTGTCGGACCTGCTGAAGAATGCGCTGAACGGCCTGGTTCGGGTGATCGGTCCCGGGACCAATCACTGGCCCTGCGTCTACGATCGCGACCTCGGCGAGCTCTACGTGCGGCTGGCGGAGAGCGCCGAGGCCTCCGGTGTCTACTTCGCGAACGACGAAGCGGACGAGACCGTCAACGACATCGTCGAGGCGGTGGCCAACCATCTGTCGCAGCGGCCCGATGTCCGGCACGTGCCGATCGAAGAAGCGCGCTCGAAGATGGGGTCGTACGCCGACGCGCTGGCGCTCGATCAGAAGATACGGAGCGGGCGGGCGCGGTCGCAGGGATGGAACCCGTCGTTGCGCAGCGTGTCGGGGAACGTGGCCCGGCTGCTCGAAGAGTTCCGGAACGCGCGGAGCTGACGGGGAGGCCTCGGCGCTTGCGCGCCTCGGTAGGGAGGTTCAGCGGATCATCGGCCTGATCCCTCCTACGCGACGCGGCTTCGTCATCAGTGCCCGTCGCGCCTATCCGTCCCACCGCCGCAGCGGCCTATCCGTCCTACGCGGAGCGCCGGTGTCTCTGTCTGCGCCGCGCCTGGTGCCTCCCTGCTATGCTTTCGCTATGCGACTCCCAGCCGCGCTCGTTATTTCCGTTCTCCTCGTCTCGTGCGCGCCGGCACCGGCGCCGCCGGCCACCGCTCCGGCCGCCGGACCCGCGGAGAACGAGATCAACGCCGCCTCGCTGACCGCGCACCTCCGGATGCTGTCGTCGGACCTGTTCGAAGGACGTGCACCGTCGACGCGCGGCGGCAAGCTGGCGGAGGAGTATCTCGCCACCCAGATGGCGGCGCTCGGCCTTCAGCCCGCCGGGGACAACGGCACCTTCTTTCAGCAGGTACCGATCGTCGAGTCGACCGTGGAGCGGACCTTCGCGCTGAGCGTTCCGGGCAACACCTATCGCTATTTCCAGGACGTCGTGGCGTTCTCGGGCCTCGAGAGCGCCCGGGTCCAGGTGCAGGGCGACGTGGTGTTCGTCGGCTACGGCGTCAACGCGCCGGAGCTGAAGTGGAACGACTACGCCGGCGTCGACGTGAAGGGCAAGTGGGTGATGATCATGGTCAACGATCCGCCCGCGCCCGCCGATGAACCAACGCTGTTCGGCGGCCCCGCCCTCACGTATTACGGACGCTGGACCTACAAGTACGAGGAGGCCGCTCGCCAGGGCGCGGCCGGGGCGCTGCTCATCCACACCGACGAATCGGCCACCTATCCGTGGCAGGTGGTCCAGAGCTCGTGGAGCGGCACGCAGTACTCGCTGCCGCCCGAAGCGGGGACACCGGCGCTTGGCATCAAGGCCTGGATGACCGAGAGCGCCGCCCGCGACCTCGCCAAACGCGGCGGCAAGGACCTGGACGCGCTCCGCAAGTCGGCGTCGGCGCGCGGCTTCAAGGCGGTGAACCTCGGTGTCCGCGCCGCGGCCACCTTGCAGCAGCGCTCGGCCCGCAAGACCGCCTCGAACGTCGTCGCGAAGCTTGCCGGAACCAACGACCAGCAGGCCATCGTCTTCACGTCGCATTGGGACCACTTCGGCATCCGCGATCCGCAGCCGGGCGATGCCAAGGACGCGGACCGGATCTTCAACGGCGCGTATGACAACGCGTCGGGGTGCGCCGGCGCTGATCGAGCTGGCCCGCGCGATGGCGCGCGCGCCGCAGAAGCCCGGCCGCTCGATGCTGTTCGTCTTCGTCACGGCGGAGGAGTCGGGGCTGCTCGGATCGGAGTACTTCGTCTCGCACCCGCCGATGCCGCCCGCGCAGATGGCGGCGAACCTCAACGTCGATGGTCTCAACTACCTGGGGCCGACCAGAGACATGGTGCAGCTCGGCTCGGACCGCTCGTCGCTGGGGCCGATGCTCGAGGCCATCCTGAAGCAGCGCGGCCGCACGCTCGGGAAGGACCTCCACCCCGAGCGGGGATATTTCTTCCGGTCGGACCACTTCCCGTTCGCCAAGCTCGGGGTGCCGGCGCTGTCGATCTCCGAGCCAAAGGAGTTCACCGGCCCGAACCGCCGCGGCGCTGCTGCAGAAGCAGGAAGACTACAACGGCAAGGACTATCACCAGCCGACCGACCAGTACGATCCGTCGTGGGATTTCAGCGGCGCCGTCGACGACCTGAAGGTGCTGGCGCAACTCGCGTGGCAGATTGCTGCCGCGCCCGAGATGCCGAAGTACAACGACGGCGACCAGTTCGCCAACGCGCGGAAGTAGAAGCAAAAGGCAAAAGGCAAAAGGCAGAAGGCAGAAGACTGGAGCGCTGGAATCGTGGGACTGGTCACACTGAACGACATCAAGGCCGCGCGCGAGCGCATCACGCCCGCCGCGCGGGTCACACCGCTGTTCGAGGTTCCGTTTCCGCAGCCGGCGTCACAGCCGAATGCCGCCGGGCCGTCCTCTTCCGACTCCCGACTCCCGGCTCCCGGCTCCCGGCTCTATCTGAAGGCCGAGTCCCTGCAGCCGATGGGTGCGTTCAAGATCCGCGGCGCCTACAACATGATTTCGCAACTCACGCCGGAGCAGCTGACACGCGGCGTGATCACCTACTCCTCGGGCAATCACGGCCAGGCCGTGGCGATGGCCGCGCAACTGCTCGGCGCGCCCGCGGTGATCGTGATGCCGACCACCGCGCCAAAGGTGAAGGTGGAAGGGGCGCTGTCGTATGGCGCCGACGTCGAGTTCGCGGGCACCACGTCCACGGATCGCCACACGCGCGCGCTGCAGCTGGCGTCCGAGCGCGGATTCACGGTGATTCCGCCATTCGATCACGAGCAGATCATCGCCGGGCAGGGAACCGCCGGCCTGGAGATTCTGGAGCAGTGCCCCGAGGTGGGCGCCATCTACCTGCCGATCGGCGGCGGCGGCCTGCTCTCCGGCGTCGCGGCGGCGGTGAAGCTGTCGAAGCCCTCGGTGCGGATCATCGGCGTGGAACCCGAAGGCGCGCCGACGATGAAGACCGCGATTGCGGCGGGTGAGCCGGTGTCGCTGCCGAAGACCGGCTCGATCGCCGATGGCCTGCTGACCATTCGTGCCGGTGACGTCACCTTCGCCCACGCGCGCGAGTTCGTGGACGAGTTCGTCACGGTGCCCGACTCGGCGATCGCCGAGGCGGTGGCGTGGCTGTTCCGTCATGCCCGGCTGGTGGTGGAACCGAGCGGCGCGGCGACCACCGCGGCTGTCATGCTGGGACTGGGTGACACGAAGGGTGCGAAGGCCGTGGTCGCGATGGTGAGCGGCGGCAACGTCGCGCCCGAGGCGTTCGCGAAGTACGTCGCGGAGAGCGTCGGGCGCTAGCGCGCGGCTCGAGCTGCGTCGACGTCACGGCGGGGCTGACGCGGCCGAGCGATGGCGTCAGCGCGTCTCGACGCCGAGACGCGGTACGCCTGGCCGCCGATTACTACGCGCGCGGCGGCCTGCGCTTCGTCGATCGTCGTCACCGCGCCATCCAATTGCTGCTCGTACACGGCCTTCAGGATCTCGCCCATCCGCGGCCCGGGCGTCAGCCCCATCTCCAGCAGGTGGCGCCCCATCAGGATCGGTGACGGCGGCCGATGCTCCACACCCAGCGTGCGGGCGCGCTCGATGAACCAGTCCATCGCCGAGCAATCGAACGTGCCCGCGCGGCCGTGACAGTCCGCGCGCGCGAACCGGGTGAGCAGCTCCAGGTCCACGCGCTGCGCGAGGCGGCGGAACGCCCCGTCCTTCAACGTCTGCTGCGCCTTGTGAAACGCGCTCGGCCGCAGGTGCTCCGCGACAATGCCCAGTACCTGCATGCGGACGTCGATGCCGTCCAGGGTGTTGATGTTCAGCCGATCCAGGATCCGCGTGGCCGGCTCCACGCCGGCCGCCTCGTGCCCTGGTGACTTGACGCGGCCGTCCACATGAATCGTGGTCTGCGGTTTGCCGAGGTCGTGGCACACCGCGCCAAGCATGATGATGGCGAGCTGCGGCCGCGCAAGGTCGGCGTTGCGGCGCCGCGCCTCGTCGATCACCATCAGCGTGTGCGTCCAGACGTCGCCTTCGGGATGCCACTCCGGATCCTGCGGGCAGGTGTAGAGCGGCACCATCTCGGGCAGCAGCTGCTCGATCACGCCCAGCTCGCGCGCGAGGGCGAAGCCGATTGACGGGCGCTCGGCCACCAGCAGCAGCTTCTCGAACTCGCCCCAGACGCGTTCCGCGGGCAGATCGTCCAGCGCGATCGCGCGGCAGATGGCGAACGATGCTGGCTCGAGCGTGAGTCCGAACCGGGCGGCGAACTGCAGGGCGCGCAGCACCCGCAGCGAATCGTCCGCGAACCGATCCGCATCGACCACGCGCAACACTCGCGCCTCGAGGTCCGCGCGCCCGTTGAACGGGTCCAGGTACTCGCCGGTGAGCGGGTCCCACGCCACCGCGTTGATGGTGAAATCGCGCCGGCGCGCCGCCTCCTCGACCGACATGAACGGGTCGCCTTCGACGGCAAAGCCCTTGTGCCCGCGGCCGATCTTCGACTCTCGCCGCGGCAGCGCCACGTCCACCGCGCCCAGCTTGAAGACAGGGAACGCCTGCCCGATGGGCTCGACGCGGCCGAGCTCCTTCAGCACCGCCGGCAACTGCTCCTGGGCGATGCCGAACACCTCCATGTCGAGGTCCTTGGACCGCCGCCCCAGCAGTTGATCGCGCACGAAGCCGCCAACGGCCAGCGCCCGTCCGCCGCGCTCGCGAACATGCTGCGCGATGCGCGTCGCTTCCGCCGCGATGTGCGCGGAATCAGTCGTCCCCGCGGTGCTCTCCACACCATGAGCTTACACGGTGACATTCGCGGCGATGCCGTGAGGCACATCAGGGTGGAAGGCGATGGCGGGCCCATGGGCAGACGGTCGCGGAGTGTGGCAAGCTACGCGGCATGCGCAACCTGATGCTGCTGGTCGGCGTGTTTGCCGCGGGCGTGTTCGCCGGTCCTCACCTCGGTGTGGTGCAGGCGCAGGCCGGACCGAAAGTCTACGAACTGCGCACCTACACCGCGCCGGAGGGCAAGCTCGCGGACCTGCACGCGCGCTTTCGCAACCACACGCTGCGCATCTTCCAGAAGCACGGGATGACGAATGTCGTCTATCTCGCACCTACCGACGCGCCGCTCTCGCAGAACACGCTGGTCTATCTGCTGGCGCACCAGAGCCGCGACGCGGCAAAGGCCAGCTGGGACGCCTTCCGCAACGATCCCGAGTGGAAGAAGGTGGCGAGCGAGTCGCAGCTGAACGGCCCCATCGTCACCAAGGTGGACTCGGTGTTCCTGGAGGCCACCGACTACTCGCCGATGAAGTAGGAGGACCGCGTCCCCGATGGATCCCGTCGTCGACCTGCTGAAGACCCTCGTCGCGATCGATTCGGTGAACCCGTCGCTGGTGCCCGGCGCCGCCGGCGAAGTCCGCCGTGGCGCGGGCGCTGGCCGAAGCACCTGCGCGCGATGGGCCTGGCCGTCGACACGTTCAGGAAGTCGCCGACGGCCGGCCGAACGTGGTGGGTGTGCTCGATGGCCGCGTCCCCGGTCGCTCGCTGATGCTCTGTGGTCACATCGACACCGTCGGTGTCGCCGGCATGACGCGGCCGTTCGACCCCGTCGAACGCGACGGGCGCGTCTACGGGCGCGGCTCGCAGGACATGAAGAGCGGTGTGGCCGCGATGGTGGACGTCGCCCGCGTCGCTGAAGCACGGCGGCGGGCTGGACGCCGGCCAGCTAATCGTCGCGTGCGTGGTGGACGAAGAGCACGCCAGCATCGGTGCCGACGCGCTGGTCACGCGCTGGAGGGCGGACGGCGGCGGTGGTCACCGAGCCGACCGACCTGCGGATTGCCATCGCGCACAAGGGCTTCGAGTGGGTGGAGATTGAAACCGAAGGCGTGGCCGCGCACGGCAGCCGCCCCGCGGACGGCCGCGACGCCATCCGCCTGATGGGGCGCGTGCTGACGGAACTGGACGCCCTCGATCGCACGCTCCAATCGCGCGGTCCGCATCCGCTCCTCGGCACCGCGTCACTGCACGCGTCGCTCATCCACGGCGGGCGCGAGCTGAGCTAGCTATCCCGATCGCTGCCACCTCCAGATGGAGCGCCGCACGATTCCGGGAGAGGCGCCAGGCAGCGCGGCGCGGGAAGTGGCCGGCCTCCTCGACGCGCCTGTCGGACGCCGACGTCTCGTTCAGGGCCGCCAGCCGGCCGATGTTCGCTCGCTCCCCGTACGAGATTGCCGGCATCGCATCCGCTGGTGAAGGCGATGCAGCACGCGTCGCCGGCGGCAGCCGAGCCGATCGGGATGAGCTTCTGGACCGATGCGTCGGTGCTGGGCGACGCGGGCATTCCGTCGCTGCTGTTCGGCCCCACCGGCGCGGGGCTGCACGGCGTGGAGGAGTGGGTGGACGCCGCCAGCGTGCTTGCCTGTCGAGACGCCCTTGTGGCGCTGGCGCGGCAGTGGACCGCTGGCGGGACCGGTTAACTCTCGTGCTGCCGGTCGAGGACGATGCCGCGCAGCACGAACGCCACGTTCGCCGGCCGCTCGCCAAGGCGGCGCATGAAATACGGGAACCACTGCTTGCCGAACGGCACGTAGACGCGCACGCCGTAGCCGTCGGCCACCAGCGACGTCTGCAGGTCGCGGCGGATGCCGTAGAGCATCTGGAACTCGAAGCGATCCTTCGCGTAGCCCTTCTCCGCCGCGTACCGCTTGGTCGCCTCGATCATCGCCGGGTCGTGCGTGGCGATGGCGGGGAAGTGGCCATGGTCGAGTAGCTCGCGCATCAGTTCGACGAACGCCGCGTCCACCTCGCGACTTGTCCTGGAACGCCACGGTCTTGGGTTCCTTGTAGGCGCCCTTCACCAGGCGGACGCGCACGCCCATCGCGTTCAAGGTCGCGACGTCCCGCGGCGATCGGATCAGGCACGACTGGATGACCGTGCCGAGGCTGCGATGGCCCTGCTGCCACAGGGTCTCGAGCACCTGCAGCGTGCGATCGGTGTACGGCGAATTCTCCATGTCGATGCGCACGAAGAAGCCGTGCCGGTCGGCCGGCTCCAGGATGCGCCGCATGTTGTCGACGGCGGTCGCCCGGTCGACGTCGAGTCCGAGCTGGGTGAGCTTCAGCGAGACGTTGCGCTCGATGCCCGACTGCACGATGGCGTTGAGGATGCGCGTGTACTCGCTGGGCAGCGGCGTCGGCTTCGTCGAAGCTGGCGACGCTCTCGCCGAGGTAGTCGAGCGTCAACCGCAGGCCGCGGCCGGGCAGATCGCCGACCGCACTGATTGCCTCCTCGACGGACTCGCCGGCGATGAAGCGGCGGGCGAAGCCGCCCTGGCGCATGCCGTAGCGAGAGGCGAGCCGCTTCAGCGTCTCGACCTGCGCGAGCGAATGGAACAAGGCCTTCGAAGTGGCGCCGATCATCGGACGACGAACCTCACGCTAGTGCGTCGCGCCGGCGGGCGTGAGCAGGTGCTGCGATCGTGCGGCGCGTAATAGCGCAGGACGTTGCGATCGCGGACGCGGTATCGATCCGTCTTCGGCGACGATGATGCCGCGGGTCTCGAGCGGTTCGGTGGCCTCCGCCAGTACCTCGGCGGCCGAGTGCACGCCGAGGTTGGCGCCCGTGGCGCGCAAGCGTGTCGAGCATCGCCGTGATGCGATCCGTGAGATCGGCGCGCGCGATATCGACGGCGGCATCGCCGCCGCCAGCACCGCCGTCGGCAGCACCTTGTAGAGCCGGCCGATTTCGCGCTGCACCAGGTGCGCGAGATCCAGCACCGAGCTGCCGTGATTCGCCGTCGTATCCGTCGAGCGGGATCGGCCGGCCGAACGTGACGAACGCGCGGCTGCGATAGCCGACCGCGTAGCGCACCATCTCGGCGAGCTCGCGGCTGAACGCGCGCTGGCGGCGCTTGACCTTCTGCCGCGCCAGGACGTGATCCTCGAGCACCAGGTCGTAGGCGACCGCCACCGGCACGAGCGTCAAGCCCGGCACGTTGCGCATCGAGGCACGCGCTCAACAGTCCGGTCTTCGGCGGCTTCAGCTCGCCGCTGTAGCTGCGGCCGCCTTCCGGGTAGAAGAACAGGTCGTGCGTGTGCAGCAGCTCGCCAACGTAGGCCTTCAGCGTGATCAGGTAGGCGGGATCCTTGGTGTTGCGGCGGATTGGCAGCGCACCGGTGACGTGCTTGTGAATCAGGCCCAGCGGCCCGCCGAACAGGTTGATGCCCGCGGCGATGATCGGCGGCCGGATGCCCGGCATCGTCCAGGACCAGCGGCTCGACGAGGTAGTCGGTGTGGCTGCGGTGGTTCGAGGCGTACACCACGCGGCCGTTCGTCGTGGCGGTCGTGGCGAACTCCGTGTTCTCGGCGACGCGCTCGATCTTGCGGAGGATCGGGTAGAGCGGATACTCCAGCGCGCGATACAGCTCGTAGCGCTGCGTCGTCCGCAATTCGTCGAGGTACTCGATCGACTGCGCGCGCGGGCCTGTCGCCGCTCAGGCCGTGGCTGCCTTCGAGATACCTGGCGACTTCGTCGCGGGCGAGGACGGCTTCGGTGATGTCATCGATCGGCGCGGCCCCGATGATAGCCCCGAGTGGTGGGCCGCGTCATCCTCGCTCGATGGCGCGGCAGATGGCGTCGGCAAAGGACGTGGTGGCCGTGCCGCCGAGATCCGGCGTGACGTGCCGGAGGCGAGCACCTCGCAGAGCGCCGTCATGATCGATTCCGCCCTGGCGTCTTCCTGCAGGTGCTGCAGCATCAGCACCGCCGACAGCAGCAGCGCCGTGGGGTTGGCCATGTTCTTGCCGGCGATGTCCGGCGCGGTGCCATGCACGGCCTCGAACACCCCGACGCCGTTCAGCCCCAGGTTCGCGGCCGGCACCACGCCCAGCCCGCCGACCAGCCCGGCGCACAGGTCGGACACGATGTCGCCGTAGAGATTGGGCAGCAGCAGCACGTCGAGCCGTTCGGGGTGCATCACGAGGTGCATGCAGGCCGCGTCCACGATGATGTCGTCGAACTCCATGTCGGGGTAGTCGCGTCGACACCGTGCGGCGCACTCGAGGAACAGGCCGTCGCTGAGCTTCATGATGTTGGCCTTGTGGATCGCCGTCACGGTCTTGCGCTTGTGGCGTCGCGCGTACTCGAACGCAAACTCCGCGATGCGCGTCGACGCGACCGCGGTGATGATCTTCAGGCTCTCGACGACGCCCGGCACGACCACGTGCTCGAGGCCGGCGTACAGGTCCTCGGTGTTCTCGCGGACGATGACCAGGTCGACGCCGGAGAAGCGAGAGGGCACCGACGGCAGGTTCCAGACGGGCCGCAGGTTGGCGTAGAGGTCGAGCGCCTTGCGCAGGCCGACGTTGACGCTGGTGAAGCCCTTGCCGACGGGCGTCCCGATGGGTCCCTTCAGCGCCACCTTGTTGCGCGTCATCGAATCGAGCAGTGCCTGCGGCAGCGTCGTGCCGTGTTCCTTCACCGCTCCGGCGCCGGCGGAGAAGGTTTCCCATTCGGGGGTGAAGCCGGTGGCAGCCAGGATTCGGACTACGGCGCCAGTGACTTCGGGTCCGATGCCATCGCCAGGAATGAGCGTGAGGGTCTGAGACATAAGGGGTTCAGGGTAGGGATCAGGGATCAGGGATCAGGGATCAGGGGATCAGGGATCGGGGCTCAGGATCGGGCTTCAGGCTCATCAGACTCAAGACTCAGGACCCAAGACCCAAGACCCGAGGCTCAAGGCATCAGCCTCAAGCCTGCGCACGTCCGCCCTCCCGTGACTCCCAGAAGACCAGTAGCAGCGCGCCGACCGCGGTGGCGCTCAGCAGCAGGTTCGAGATGCCGTGCAACTGATAGAACGAGGCCCGGCGAGGGTCGGTGGTGGGGAGCGCGGCGACGGAGCCGCCGATCTCGCGCTGCATGGCTTCGACGCGCGGGCTGATGCCCAAACCCGAGGCGAGCACCATCAGGAACATCAACATGATGATCGAGGCGCGAATGCCGTAGGCCACCGGCTTGGGCCCGAGCAGCCGACGGATTGTCAGGGTCAAGAGCATGACCACCGCGGCCGCGTAGAAGATGAGGTGGAGCTTCGCCAGAATGGCGCCAAAGACCTGCCCGGCAAGTACCCGGCCTTCCACGGGGTTCCACGCCTCGAGGACGCTGAAAATCGTGGGAGCCGCCACCAGTCCTGCCACCGCCATCCCCCCCAGCCAGACACCCAGGGCCAAGACGTACAGGTAGCGCAACACGAACATCTGGTCATTATAGCGGCCTGCCTCCGCTCGGCCTGCCATTCTGAAGGGGCGCTTCGGCGCGGCAAGCCTCGACCCGCTCTGATAAACTTTGGCGTTCTGTTCCCATCTCTGGAGGGTCTCCGGTTGGCTGTTGACGCATCTCTGCTCCCGAATCTCAGAAACATCGCCACGCGGCTCCGCATCGAGTCCATTCGCGCCACCACGGCCTCGGCCAGTGGCCACCCGACGACCTGCATGTCGGCGGCGGACTTGATGGCGGCGCTGTTCTTCGCCGAGATGCGCTTCGACCCCGCTCACCCGCAGCATCCCCTGGCCGATCGCCTCGTGATGTCGAAGGGTCACGCGGCGCCGTTGCTGTACGCGATGTGGTCGGAAGCGGGCTTCATCCCCCGCGAGCAACTCACCGACCTGCGCCTGTTCACCTCGGATCTCGAAGGTCACCCCACGCCGCGGCTGCCGTTCGTGGACGTGGCCACCGGATCACTCGGCCAGGGCCTGTGCGCGTCGATCGGCACCGCGCTGAACGCGCGCCGCATCGGCTCGGACTATCGCACCTACGTGCCTGATGGGCGACGGCGAGACGGCCGAAGGCTCGGTGTGGGAAGCCGCGTCCGTGGCGCACCTCCACAAGCTGGACTCCCTCTGCGCGATCGTCGACGTCAACGGGCTTGGGCAGAGCCGAGCCACGGAGCTCGGACACGACATGGACACGCACCGGGCCCGCTGGCAGGGGTTCGGCTGGCACGCGATCGTCATCGACGGTCACGACATGGTCCAGATCGTCGCCGCCTATGCCGAAGCGCGCGTCACCAAGGGACGGCCGACCGTCATCCTCGCGCGCACGCTGAAGGGCCAGGGCCTGGCGCTGACCGCCGGCAAGCCCAACTGGCACGGCAAGGCGCTGACCGCCGAGCAGGCCACCGCGGCCTACGCCGAGCTCGAAGCGCAACTCCAGCCCGAGACGAAGCCGACTCCCGCCATCGCGGCGCCGCCCGCGGCGCCGAAAGCCGAGGCTCCCGCGGCGCTGTCTGCCCCGTCCTACAAGCTGGGCGACATGGTCGCCACCCGTGAAGCCTACGGCACCGGCATCGCCCGGCTCGGCACGGTGGACTCCCGCGTCGTGGCGCTCGACGCCGACGTCAAGAACTCCACCTTCAGCGAACGCTTCGAAGCCGCGCACCCGGAGCGCTTCTACCAGTGCTTCATCGCCGAGCAGGTGATGGTCGGCGCGGCGATGGGGCTGGCGGCGCGCGGCGCGGTGCCGTTCCCGTCCACGTTCGCGGCGTTCTTCACCCGCGCGGCGGACTTCATCCGCATGGCCGCGATCAGCGGCGTCAACATCAAGCTGGCCGGCTCGCACGCCGGCGTGTCGATCGGCGAGGACGGCCCGTCGCAGATGGCGCTCGAGGATTTCGCCCTGACGACGGCGCAGCCGAATTTCACGGTGCTATATCCGTGCGACGCGGTCAGCACCGAGCAGCTGCATCGGCGAGATGGCGCAAACATCACGGTCCGATCTACATGCGCACCTCGCGCCCGAAGACGCCGGTCATCTACAAGAACGACGAGACCTTCCCGATCGGCGGGCTGAAGGTGCTGCGCCAGAGCGCCGACGACAAGGCGACGGTGATCGGCGCCGGCGTCACGCTGTTCGAGGCGCTCAAGGCCTACGACGCGCTGAAGGCGGAAGGCATCGCCATTCGCGTGATCGACCTCTACTCGATCCAGCCGATCGACGCGGCGTCGCTCGTCGCCGCGGGGCGGGAGACCGGACGCCTGATCACGGTGGAGGATCACTACCTGGCTGGAGGCATCGGCGACGCGGTCGCGCGGGCCGTGGCACCGGCCGGCCTCACCGTCACGCACCTCGCGGTGCGCGAGATTCCGCGCAGCGGCAAGCCCGACGAACTGGTGGATCACTACGGCATCTCGGCCCGTTCCATCATCGAGGCCGTCCGCTAGTTCCGCAGGTCGCTTGAGTGACGCGTCCATCCGATCGCTGGTCCGAGCGGACGGGCGCGAACGATGGAATCCGATCCGACGGAATGCAGAACTGAAGTGGCTGTGGGGTTAGAGGGAGTGAGCATGTCCGTCGCTCGGAAGACCGCCGGTGTGATCGGCCTCATGCTGGCGCTGCAGGCCGGCGGTGGCGCGCAGCCGCGCACACCGGCGTGCAGGAGCCGGCGTGGGCGCCGGATGGCAAGCGCATCGCCGTCTCGTATCTCGATCGCATCTGGACGATGACGCCGGACGGCAAGCAGCCGAAGCGCGTTGTCCGCGGCGGACTCCGGCGTCGCGATCGAGCGTGAGCCGGCGTGGTCGCCCGATGGCACCCGCCTCGCCTACGCCGCCGATCGGGCGACGGCTTCGACATCTTCGTCGTCTCGATCAAGAACGGCGTCGCGCTGGTCGCCGGTGGCGGTGCACGACGATGCCGGGCGACGAGCGATGGCCGTCGTGGACCGCCGACGGCCGGCTGGTGTTCGCGCATCGCGACGCGCGCCGCCGGCGGGCCGCAACGGCGATCCGAGCCTGTCAGTGCGACCTCTACATGGCGCCGCCGGTGTCCGGATCCGAGAGCGTGGCAGGCGCCGCTGCCGCTCACCGAAACCGCGGACAGCGAAACCTATCCGCGCGTGTCGCCCGACGGCACGCAAGGTCGCGTTCATCTCGGAGCGCGACTCCGAAGACGATCTCGACCTGTGGTGGATGCCGGTGCCGCCGGCGCGCGATCGAGCAAGCCGATTCCGCTCGGCGCCGCGCCCGCCGAAGCCGGTCGACGTCGTCGGTGCAGTCGGCCGGCACCGACGGCAAGCCGCTGCGCGCGACTCGCATCACGCGCGTGCGCGGCAACGAGGCGTATCCGTCGTGGGCGCCGGACAACATCGCGCTCGCGTTCTACGCGGTGCGCGAAGGCATCGGCTCGGTGTGGGTCGCGACCGTCGGAGCCGCCGCGTCCGGAAGGCGACCGAAGATCCGATGCCGCGCGCGAAGCCGGCCGCGCAGCCGCAGCTCGTCTCGCGCGCGGGCGGCGCGCCGGCGTGGTCGCCGGACGGCAAGACGCTGCTCGTGTCCGGCCTTCCCGATCCGCAGCCGGTCTACAACGGCAACCCGCTGCGCAACGAACTGGAAGCGCCGCCGCTGTTCGCGCTGAACGCGGCGTTCCAGTTGTGGCGCGTCGCCGCGCCGCTGCCCGTGCACGAAGACGGCGGCGACATCGCCGCCGAGATCGCGCCGTCGCCGGCGCTGTTCACCGCGATGTTCGATCGCGTGTGGGACGACGTTGAAGTCGCTCTACTACTCGACGGGCCCGACCGCGGCAGCAGTGGGCGAGCGCGCGCGACAAGTTCCGTCCGCGCGCCACGGCGGCGAAGAACGAAGCGCGATCTCGAAACGGTCGATCGACGAGATGGTCGCGGCAGCAGCCGCTGATCAAGCCGGTCGTCACCTCGAACGGCGCGGTCGTCGTGTCGGGCCATCCGCTGGCGTCGGAAGCCGGCCGCCTCGCCTTCGAAAAAGGCGGCAACGTCGTCGACGCGATGATCGCCGTGTCGTTCGCGCTCGGCGTCGTCGAGCCCGAAGCCTCGGGCGTCGGCGGCGATGGATCGGCGGTGCTCTACCTGAAGGGCATGAAGAAGCCGACGACGATCGACTACAAGGACATGACGCCGATCAAGGCGACGCCGGACAACCCGGCGATGGTGCAGGACGGCCGCATCGTCGCCGACGGTCCCGCGGCGGCGAACATTCCCGGCGTGGTCGCCGGTCTCGACTACCTCTATCGCAACTACGGCAGCGGCAAGGTGAAGTGGGAAGATCTGGTCGCGCCGGCGATCGCGCTGGCCGACGACGGCTTCATCCTCGACGAAGGCCTGCCGTCGAGCATTGCCGAAGGCCGCCGCTTCCTCGAGAAGTGGCCGGAGGCGGAGAAGATCTACCTGCCGGACGGCAAGGTGCCGCGCCCGGGCGATCGCTTCTTCAACAAGGACTACGCGAACACGCTGCGCGCCATCCAGAAGGGCGGCGCCGACGCGTTCTACAGGGCGAGATCGCGAAGAAGATCGCCGCCGACATGGAAGAGAACGGCGGCATCCTCACCTACGCCGACCTCGCGCAGTATCGCGCGATCGAGCGCGCGCCGGTGGCCGGTCACTATCGCGGCCACACGCTCTATGCGGGCGGGCCGCCGCTCTCGACCGGCATCCAGCTGTTCGAGTCGCTGCACGTGCTCGAGAACTACCAGCCGAAGCCGGGCGCGCGCGCCTCGACGGATCCCGACTACTTCCACTACCTGATCGAAGCGTGGAAGGTGCGCGATCCGCTGCGCCGCGTCGCCGATCCGGAGCGCTGGCCGGTGGAGTTCGAGGAGCACCTGACCGACGAGCACGCGAAGAAGCTGTTTGCGAAGATCGATGCGAAGAAGGCGTCGCGCTACGAGCGCACGCCGCCGGACGATGCGCCGGTCGACGCCGACCGCGCCGACGCCGCGCATCAGCACCGGCACGACGTCGTTCGCGGTGGCCGATGCCGACGGCAACATGATCGCCGTCACGCAGACGCTGAGCACCTGGGGCGGCACGTTCTACGTGTCGAAGGGGCTCGGCTTCCTCTACAACAACCACCTGCGATCGAACCGCATGACGCCGGGCGCCTACGGCAGCCTGCGTGCCGCTGATGCGATCGTCGCACGTCGAGCGTGCCGACGCTGGTGTTCGAGAAGAAGGCGTCGGGCGAAGAAGTGCCGAAGCTGGCGGTGGGCTGCGCCGGCAACGCGTGGATTCCGCTGTCGGTCTACAACATCATCACCGGCGTGATCGACGGCAAGCTGGGCGCGCAGGCGGCGATCGAAGCGCCGCGATTCCTGCCCGGCCGCGATCCCGCCGATCCGCTCGACAACGGCGAGCGCATCGAGATCGAAGATCGCTTCCCGCGCGCGCTGCTCGACACGACCTGATCGATCGCGGCCACAAGTTCCAGAAGATCGGCCGCAAGGGCGAAGTGCGCTACGGCTATGCCGCGGCGATCACGCGTCGACGTGGCCGCGCACAAGGTCGAAGGCGGCGCCGAACCGCGACGCGCGCACGCCGCCGTGCCGTTTCGACCCGCAGCGACAGTTCGCACGACTAGCACAACAATGAGCTCTCATCGAACCCGGAAAGAAGGCCCCCGCGTTCTCGCTGCCGGATCAGGAAGGCAAGAAGCACTCGCTCGCCGACTACGCCGGCCAGCCCGTCGTCCTCTACTTCTATCCGAAGGACGACACGCCCGGCTGCACCAAGGAGTCCTGCGCGTTCCAGGACAACCTGCCGAAGTTCAAGAAGAGCAAGGCGGCGGTGCTCGGCATGAGCGTGCTCGACTCGGAGAGCAAGGCGAAGTTCGCCGAGAAGTACGGCCTGACGTTCCCGCTGCTCGCCGACGAAGATCACGCGGTGATGGAGAAGTACGGCGTGTGGCAGGAGAAGTCGATGTACGGCAAGAAGTACATGGGCGTGGCGCGCACACCTACCTGATCGGCCCCGACGGCAAGGTCGTGAAGCGCTGGGACGGCGTGAAGGTCGACGGCCACGCCGAGGAAGTGCTTGCCGCAGTCCAAGCCCTAGCTCTGAGCTGACGTTCCGCTTGCACGTCGCGGGCATGGACTGCGCCGATGAAGCGGCGCTGATCCGCCACGCGCTGGCCGGTGCCCGGCATCGACTCGACCTCAATTTCGATCTCGTCGGCCGCCGCGTCGACGTCTCCTTCAATCCCGACGGTGCTTCCTGCCGCCGACGATCTCTCGACGCGGTTGCGCGCACCGGGCCTGGCCGCCCACTCGCACGAGGCCGGCGACTGGTCGGCGACGACCATCACGCGCACACGATCATCACGTCACGACCGCGCCAACTGGTGGGCGGTCGCCAGCGGCGCTGATGCTGGCGGTCGGCTGGATCATCGACGGCCTCTACGCCGACTCGCTGGAGCGAAGGCGGTGTTCGGCCGCACGGCGAGCATGCCGGCCACGCGCATCATCCGTCTCCGCGGCGATCGCCTACGGCGTCGGCCATCGCTCGCCGGCCTGTGGCCGATGATGCCGCGCGCCATTGACGTCGCTGCGCTTCGCCCGGCTCGACATGCACGTGCTGGTCTGCCTGTCGGCGATCGGCGCGGCGGCGATCGGGCAATGGGCGGAAGCGGCCGCGGTCGCGTTCCTGTTTGCGATCGCGCACCTGATGGAAGCGTGGAGCATCGAGCGCGCGCGCCATCGCGGTCAGCGACGCTCGTCGGCCACGAGCCCGGCTGGGGCGACGACAGCGGCCACGAATCGGCGCCGGTCGAGCGCTGGATCGAGACGTTCGCCGCGATCTACACGCCGGTCGTCACCGTCGCGCGCTGCGCTCGTCGTGCTGTGCCGCCGCTCTTCGACGGCCAGTGGGGCGACGTGGTTCTATCGCGGGCTGATCTTCCTCGTGCTCGCCTGCCCGTGCGCGCTGGTGATCTCGACGCCGGTCACGGTCGTCGCGGCGCTGACCTCCGCGGCGCGGCGCGGCGTGTTGTTCAAGGGCGGGCTGCCGCTCGAGCGCGCGGCCGCCGATCCGTCGGCCACGCTCACCAGTCGCGATGTGATTCTGATGCCGGGCGCCAATGCGGATGGTGGGCGGTTTGCCGGCGCGCACGCCCGGCGGGCGATGGCCGTCATCCGTCAGAACGTGGCGCTGGCGCTCTTCACCAAGCTGGCGTTCCTGGTCTCGGCCGCGATGGGTGCCTCGCCGTTGTGGCTGGCAGTCGTCGCCGACACCGGCGCCACCGTGGCTGTCACCCTGAACGGGCTGCGATTGCTGCGGGCCCGGTAGCCACCCTGCGGGCCACCGGGCCGCCCCGTCTCACCGCGGAGCCTTCGACAGGCTCAACAGGTTCGCGAACAATCGATACGCGCCAGGCACACCCGCCGGAAGCTGGCGGAACCACGCGTACGAAGTGTAGATGTAGCGTCCCTTGCCGATGTCCGCGTAGAGTTCACCACCGCGGTTCACGTCCTCGTTCGCGGTCGCCGGACTCGAGCAGCGGCGTGTACTGCGGATCGAACTTCGAGAACGCGTAGAGATTGCGCTCCTGCACCCAGTCGGCGAAGTCACCCGGCACGATCGCGTTCGGGAACTGGAAGCGCGGATGCGACGGCTGCAGGATGCGGACCGTCGCGGTCTCGTCCGTCACCCGCGCCCCGATGACGCCGGGAAACGGCGCCAGCCCGCGTTGCGCGTAGTCGCCTTGCTGGTACTGGACCACCATCGTGCCGCCGCGCTCCATGTACTGGCGCAGCCGCAGTGTGTTGGCCACGAAATCCGGCCGCGCCTCCGACGCCCGCACGCCGACGACGATCGTGTCGAAGCGCGAGAGGTCGCCGGTGGACAGCATCTCGCTGTCGATCAGCGTGACCGGCACGCCCATGCGGCGAATGGCGTCAGGCACCTGATCGCCGCTGCCCATGATGTAGCCCACCGTCACCGGCGCCACCTTCACGTCGAAGGCGCGCACCCGCGCCAGGGCCGGCGCGTAGAGCCGGTGCGTCTGGATGTGGGGGTAAGCGATGGTCTGCAGGTCCTGCGTGTAGCTGGCGGCGCCGACGGTGGCGCGCACGCCCACGTCCACCGTGCCCACCGGCACGGGGGAGGGCGCGTTCAGCGTGAACGAGGCGGCGGTGCGCTCGCCGGGCTTCAGCGTGAATGGCGCTGCGGCGGGGGTGGCGGTCCAGCCCGCCGGCGCGGTCAGCGACAACGTCCCGCTCACTGGCTGGCGTGACTGGCTCGCGACCCGGACCACCATGGTGCGCTGCTGCGGCGCCGCTCCAGAGGGCACCACCAGCAGCCGCGAGTCGAGGCCGACGGTGAGGGCCGGCACCACTTCGACGTTGCGGCGGATCTCACCGCGCACCCGATCGGCAAAGCGATACTCGACCGGCCGTGTCAGCTCGAACGACACGCCCGCCAACTGCACCGGCAGCGACGCCGAGAGGAGCGGCCCGGCAAAGGGCGCGCCCTTGGGCGATCCCGCAGGCCAGTCGAACAGATCGCCCTTGCGCGGCTGCGCCAGCCAGTACGGCTGTGTGAGCGGTGCATTGGCCGGGGCCTGCGCACGGAACGACGTCGACATGGTCGCCGTCTCGCGGAAGAACCGGGCGAAAGGATTGTCCGCGTCGTTGTCGTCGGGTCTGGGCATCTCGGCGATGGTCCAGCCTGCGGGACCGGTCACCAGCGGCTTGCCCAGCGTGATGCCGTCGGTCGTGTCGAGGAACGCCCGCACGTCAACGGACAGCTCGTCACCGGGCGTCACGGTCTCGGCGTTGGCCAGCGGGTCGAGCGTGATGCCCGCCGCCGAGGCCAGGGCCTCGACGAAGTCGCGTTCCTTGAAAGCGAGCAGGAAGTCGGCTTCGGCGCGCGCGTCCGGCGTCGCGGCGGTCAGCCCCTTCGCCGCGGTGCGAGCGGCCCGCGTGGCCGTGAGCCCCCGCGCGAGTGCCGGGACGATGGCGGCAGGCGTGCGTGCGTCGTAGGTCCGCGCGGCTTCCTTGGCGGCGGCGTCCATCGCCGCGAGCTCGGCCTTCAAGGCGCCGGCCGGTAAGCCGGCCAGGGCGGCCAGGCCGGGCACCGAGGTGTCGATGCCATCGAACAGGCTGGTTTCGTTGCTGCCCGCGCCGGCGGCGCGGTTGTTCACCAGCCGCAGCGCCGATCGCTGTGGTCCGAGCAGCTCGATGCCACCCATCTCCTGTGACTTGTGCTGACTGCGGCCTTCCGACGCCACCTCCGAGTACGAGCGTCCGATCACCGGGTCGACACGACCCGTGGCGATCTGCGTGGTGGCCGGCGCCGCCGGATCGGGGCGGAAGAGCTGTCCCACGTACAGCTTCTTCGCCTGCCACGGCCGCAGCCCTTCTTCCAGTTGCTCGGGGAACTGCGCGGGATCCGCGGCGGCGGCAAATGCCACCGGCGTGAGTGCGCCGGAGAGCTGATGCTGACCGTGCCCGTCCGCGGGCGTGCCGCTGAAGCGTGCCGCGACGACCAGCGGGCGGTACTGCCGGATGATGCGGACCATGTCGCCCAGCACCTCGCGGCGGCCCCACTTCGTGCCGGCTTCTTCGAGCGTCTTCGAGAAGCCGTAGTCCATGGTCCGGGTGAAGAACTGCTCGCCGCCATCCAGGCGGCGGGCCTGCAGCAGCTCCTCGGTGCGGATGACGCCGAGCGCTTCGAACAGCTCGGTGCCGATGATGTTCTGGCCGCCTTCACCGCGATTGAGGGACAGGTACGCCACTCGGGCGTGCTCGGCGCGCGCCAGCGTCGCGATCAGCGCCGAGTCCTCGTCGTCGGGGTGGGCGCCGGTGTGAAGGGCGCTGGCGGTGGTCTGGAGCCGGCCGAGCAGGAGCGTGAGCCCGGCGGCGCCGCGGTTGTAGATGGGACGGACCTGTGCGGTGCCCGCACCGGTGACGATCAGGATGAGCGAGATGATGAGAAGGAATCGGCGCATGTGGTGGATGGTTCACAGCCATCGTACCCCACGCCCGCCCGGGGGGCGGACGTGGGGCGATGAACGGGCAGAACCATCAGTGGAACGGGACTAACCCCTCACAACGCGCTCATGAGCGGTCAGAAGCGGTTCTCGTGACCGGGACGGCGTTCCTTGCGGTACTCCATCCGCTGCTTCGAGCGCTCCTGCATCTGCGCCCGCAGCTCCTTGGCCTTCGCCTGCTGCTCGGCGGTCAGCACGCTGAAGACCTCCTGGTGGACCCGGGCGCGCATCACGGCGGCATCGGCCTCGACGGCGGACAGCTCACCGCTCCTGGCTCGAATCGCCGCCTCGTCCACGGTATCGGCGGTGACGAGCGCGTTCACGCTCTCGTGCGCCGTGCGCAGCCGATCGCCGATCTCGCGGAACTCGGCTTCGTGCGTCTTGGCGATGCCGCGGATCTGCTCGCGCTGTGCGTCGGTCAGCTCCAGGGCGCGAAGGCCGGGACCGAACTCACCAAGCAGGCCCATCGGGCCACCGGGGCCGCCCGGGCCGCCGAATCCATCGGGGCCGCCAGGTCCGGGGCCCCTGCGGTGCGCGCCGGGCTCGCCCGGCGGCGGGCCGTCCTGGGCGAAGGTGGTGGCCAGCGCCAGGCCGGACACCGCGAGGATGCTGACAATGGCTGTCGTTCGAAGCATGGTCGTCATGATGATTCTCCTTGAGCTCCCTGCCCTATGAGACGGGATTGTGATGGCGACGCCATGGCCCGGCTGTGAAAAATCTGTGGCAGCGCGTCTCCGCCGCGCCGCTCGCCGTCGTATGTAGTACCAATCCATACGCCAGACCGCGCTTCCGGCTTCCACATGCCCCACGTACTCATCGTCGAAGACGACGTCAATATCCGCGATTTGATTGTCCTGCACCTCGGCCTGGAGGGGTTGCAGACCTCTGCCGTGGGCGATGGCCGCGAGGGGCTCGACCGTGTCACCACCGAGGCCTTCGACCTGGTGTTGCTCGACCTGATGCTCCCGGGCATCGACGGCATCTCGATTTGCCGCGCGTTGCGGCGGTCGGGTCCCAATCAAGATGCGCCGGTACTGATGCTCACGGCGCGGCGCGAGGAGAGCGACAAGGTGCTGGGCCTGGAGAGCGGCGCGGACGACTACCTCGCGAAGCCGTTCGGCGTGCGCGAGCTGGTGGCACGCGTGCGCGCGTTGCTTCGGCGGCCGCGCGCATCGCAGATTGCGGCGGCCGCGGCCGCCACCGCGGCGGCGGGAGCGGGGGAGCCGGTGGCCACGTCCGAGCGTCCCGTCACCGTGCACGGCATCGAGATCGATCCGGCGCGGCGACGCGTGCGGGTGCGCGGGGAAGACGTGGAGCTCACCGCGCAGGAGTTCCGGTTGCTGCACCTGCTGGCGTCGCATCCGGGCATCGTGTTCAGCCGCGAGGCGCTGCTGTCGAGGGTGTGGCCGGACCACACCTATGTGACGCCTCGCAGCGTCGATACGCTGGTCAAGCGGCTGCGGAGGCGGGTCGAGATCGAACCCGCGGACCCGGCGCTGGTGCTGACCATCTGGGGCAGTGGTTACAAGTTCGCCGATGTCTGAACGCCGTTGGTACCGGAGTCTCTACTGGCGCATCGGCCTGGGCTTCATCGTCCTGCTGGCGGTGATGCTGGCGGCGCAGGCGGCGTCCTTCGTGTGGATTGCCGTGCAGACGGAAGGCGGCCAGCCCGAACGCATGGGGCAGGACTTCGCCGACCTGGTCGCCGCGGAGTTCGAGTCGGAGCTGGCGAAGAACCCGTCCATCGATCTCAAGCAATACGCCACGTCGCGGCTCTCGGAGTTTCATCGCCCGGCGTTCGTCGTGTTTCCGGATGGTGCGGTGATTGGGCCGCCTGGGGTGGATGTGCCGCCCGGTCTGCTGCGCTTCGCGGATTTCAGGGCGCGGGGACCGCGTCGAGGCGGGGGCTTCGGTGTCAGGCCCCCGAACGACGGCGGTCCGCTGCCGCGGCGACGGCCTGACAATCCTCAGGGGCAGTTCAGCCCGCCGCCAGGCGAGCCACGGCCGTCGCCACGCGAGGGGGATGGTCGACCTGGCGTGCCTGCCGACGACCTGCGCCGCCCGCCTCCAGACGACGGGTTCGGACCGCCGCCGGGCCCACCCGGGGCGCCGCCGATGTTCGCGCGCCGACGGCTAGCCATTGCTCCCGTGCGCGCGCAGGGGCAGACGCTGGCGGTGGTGTTCGTGTCGCCGGTGGTGGGAGTTCGCCGCATCACACAGGAACTGGGACCGTGGCTCGCGGTGGGCAGCCTGCTGCTATTGGTGGGCGGCATCGGTGTGGCGGCCTTGCTGGTGTTCAGGCCCGCGCACGCCCAGCTTCGAGCGCTCGAGGAAGCCGCGCGGCGTTTTGGCGAAGGCGATCTGCACGCGCGGGCGCCGGCCGCCGGTGGCGACGAGGTCGCGGCCGTGGCGCACGCCTTCAACCGGATGGCGGACGACCTGGGCGCGCGGCAGACGCAGCTGGCGGAAGCCGACCGCGCGCGGCGTCAGCTGCTGGCCGACGTCTCGCACGAGCTGATGACGCCGCTGACGGCGATTCGCGGCTACTCGGAGACCCTCGGCCTGCCGCAGTTCGGGCCGCCGTCACCGGACGGCCAGCGCTACGTGCGCATCATCCAGGAGGAGGTCGAGCGCATCGAGCGGCTGGTTGGCGATCTGCTGGATCTCGCGCGCTACGAGGCGTCGGGCATGACGCTGGTCACCGAGGAGGTGCCGATCTCCGAGCTGTTCGATCGCGTCGTCGCCCGGCACGAGCAGGCCGCGCGCGAGAAGGGCGTGACGATCGATGTGCGGCTGGCGGATGAAGAGCTGACGGTAATCGCCGATCCGCGGCGCCTCGAGCAGGCGCTGCAGAACCTGGCGTCGAACGCGCTGCGGCACACGCCGCGCGGCGGTCGCATCACCGTGGCGGGCGAAGCGCGCGATGGCCGCGTGTGGCTGCGTGTCGCCGACACCGGCGGCGGAATTCCCGCCGAGCACCTGCCGCACGTGTTCGACCGGTTCTACAAGGCCGACCCGTCGCGAACCGACACCGGCTCTGGCCTCGGGCTGTCGATCGTCAAGGCGATCGTGGAGCGTCACGGCGGCCGCGTCGGCGTGCGCAGCACGCCAGGACTGGAGACCGTTTTCGAGATCGAGCTGCCGGGCCTGGTTGTGCCTGCGATCGGCGACACGCGGCCATAGTGGCGGGCTCGCTCGAGAGAAACACGTGGCCGGTCCACGCTGCTGTCATGTCGCTATCGCCTGACGAACTCGGCCGCCCACGTCGTGCGGCCTTCACATTCGATCAAGTCGCCTCCCCTGTCATCCGGCCATCGGTCCCCGTGAGCATCAGCGCAGGCAAGTGGACAGCAACCCGATCAGTCCCCGTCATTGTTCGCCTTCCTCAGCCTCGACGATTAGAAGCGCCATGCCACGCCCACCGCCACAGAGAAGTTGAGAGGCCACGGCGAGAACACACGGGTGATCTCTTCTTCCGATTCTGCGGGTCGCGTCAGTGTGCCCGCAGGTGACGCCTGCGGGCCGCCGACAGCTTGTCCCTGGCCTTCGAACCGGAGCGCGAGACCGCTCTGTCCGAGAGGGAGTTCTGTCCCTCCCAGAAAATGAAAACCGGGACGCGTCGGGCGAGGCACCGGGCTCAGTTCGGCAGTCCAATGGTAGAGTCCCACCCCGCCACCTACGTACCAACCCGCCGGCGAGTTTGTCTGCAAGATGGCTGCGACGGTGGCGCGCGTCGAGTCCGATTCGTTCCGGTGGAAGAGGATCCGGAAGCCCCTCGTTCCCGCGAATGGTCCAGCGGGCGCGGCCAACCTCCGCACGCAGACGCCAGTGGTTCGAGAGCGGGATGTCACCGTTGACCGAGACGTCGAGAGTCGCTGGATCGTTCAACGCGTTGTCGTCCGTTGTGACGGTCATACCAACGAGTGCGCCGAGGCCGATTCTGGCGCGGCGGGATTGCCCGCTGCCCGCGGCCCCGATGCCGGCTGCGCGCCAAGCTGGATGGGCGCCCAGCAACAGCAATCCGAGCGCTAACGCCTGATGAATTCGGCTGCCCACGTTGTGCGGCCCTCGCATTCCACCAACGTCGCTTCGCCTGACATGTGGTTGGCCGTGACCGTCACGACCGCCACGGTGGTCCCGTGCACGGTCGTCAGTGGGACGGAACACGGCCGGTTTGCAGAAGGCATGAGGTTGAGGCTCCATTCGTCTCGATCGGTAAAGGCCGCCGCGGTGCCCTCGTATGTGACCGACGGATAGACGGCCTTGAAGGCGCCGAGCAGAAACGCATTGGGAGTGGCGGGTGGCGGCTCGTCCAACGTCAGCGAGATCGTTGCTGACGCGCCGGCTCTCGTGAGCGTGCCCTCCCACGTCGCCCGTGCCCGGGCCGCACCCGGCATCGTGGTCATGGATGGCGACGTCGGACTGCCGCAAGCGGATGCAGACGCGGCAATCGCCAGCATGTAGCTCCTCCAACGGTTCATGGCTCATCCTCCGAGTGAATGCGCAGGGCCCACAGGCCCTGCCGGGAACTGGCCACGGCGAGGTGCCCGGCGAGAGCCGGCGGCCAGATGAACCCTTGTTGCCAGTCGTTGGTCCGCCAGCGTTGCGCTCCTGTGGCCACATCAAGAGCGACGAGGAAGCCGGACACGTAAGGCACGAACGCCACTCCGTTGGCCGCCGCCATCGCGAATGCAGTGGACCCTAGGCGCCCTCCGGGAAATCGCCAGATCTCGCGTTGGTCGCCCATGTCGTAGGCGACTACGTATCCAGTGGTTGATCCGACCAGGAGCGTCGAACCGGAAGTGGTCAAGGGCCGCTGGTCCTGCCCACCTGCTGGAACGATGCTGTCCAAATCCCCAGTGATAGCCGGCAGAGTCCAGCGCAACTCGCCTGACTGTCGGTCGACCGCCCACACGCGGCCGTCACCGCTCGCTGCGACGACGACGTCTCCTGCGACGACGGGCCCGCCGGCCAGGTGCGTGGAGGCGGTCTGAGGTGGGAATGCGAAGCGCCAGCGCTCGCGACCATCGGTGAGGTCCAGCGCCACGAGCCCTCCTCGAGTGGGCGCACTGTGGTGAGTAAAGCCCGCGATCACCTGGCGGCCATCGACGCGCGGGGCGTAGACGGTGCTCTCTTGCTCCGGATCCACGACTGCAGTCCATTCGACCCGTCCTGTGCGGACGTTGAGAGCATAGACGTGTCCCGACGCGGATCCCGTCAGCGCGATGTGTTCACGGTGCACATCGCCCAGGTAAGGGCCCGGCGCGTAGCCGTCTCGCGGGACGAATGTCCACAGCCGGCGGCCCGTGATGCGATCGAAAGCGACGAGATCGTACTCGCCCACCAGGACAGACGACGAGGTGACTGCGATTGCATGGCCATAGGTCGTGCCTTCCTCGCCGGTCTTCACCCGCCACAGCTCACTGCCATCGTCGAGTGAGACCTTCAGGAGTTGATGATCAGCGGTGAGAGCGAACACGTCGTTCCCACCAATCGCCGGCGTGCCAACCGTGGCCTGGGTGGTGCGCCAAACCGGCCTGACGGTCGGATCCCTGGTGGGGGCCGGCTGAGTGAAGCCATTCGCCACGCAGAGAAGGCAGACCAACGCCAGGCCGATGGACGGCGCCATTACTCGCCTCCGCTCCACCAGATCGGGACGCCAGTTCCATCGATGATGACGAGGTGCCCGTCGTCGAGAATGCTGGCGAAGGCGCCGGGGAAGCCCCAGGTGCCCGATGCCCAGACCGGCTGGCCGAACGCGTTGTACATCACCAGATTGCCGTCGCCCTGCATCTCCACATGTCCGGCTGGTTGTCCCTCTGTGCTGGCAGCCCACACCGGCCCTCCGCCCCGCTGGTAGATCACGAGGTTGCCGTCCGACTGATAGCGGAGGACATAGGTACCGCTCGGAGATGCCAGATCACGATCGGGAAGCAATCGTTGCCCCGCGACCAGTGACCATGACCCCGGCCCGTTCGGGGCCGTCGGCGTCGAGGACGAACCGCCAGTCCGGAGCTGTACCCGAAGGACGTTCGTGAAAACGTCGCGAAGGATGTCCGGCGAGGACGCGATCTCCCGGACGTGTGCGGGACCATAGAAGCCCAGGTTGACGCCGCCGGGGAAGAACTGCGCCGGCGTGGCGACGACGCCATCGTGTGAGATCGCGCAGCTCGAGTCATTCGTAACGGCCCAGCACCATGACTGGTCGAGTTGCCGCAGCTTTGCCGCGGCGTCCTGGAACACATTGAGCAACGTCTGCGCGGTACTGTTCCAGGGCGGGTAGGTCGAGCGAAGGTATGCAGCCGCAGCGTCAAAGACGACGATCGCCGTCTGGGTTGTTTGTGCTACGGAATCCTGCCACTCGGGTCGAACTGCGACGGCGATTCCAGCCCTCCAGTAGTCGCGGGCCACGAACACCAATCCCACACGCTGCGCCACCGCGTTGGCCTCGCGTGCCAGGTTGGGTGGGCTATTCAGCTGGCTGAGATACGCCGAGCCTGGATCCATCTGACCGAGCACCGGCACACCCGTGGCGACGCCGAGGGTTGCCGCGAGTTCGACGACGCTCATGGAGGTTATCGAGGCCACGCCACCGAGATGCACGGCGACGAATGGCCACATCCACGTGAACTCGTTCGGTGCGCCGCCAAGGATGCTGATGAGGAAGTTGACCGATCCAAAGATCTGCTGGTTGACTCCCAGCACGTATAGCGCACGAGACGCCAGGAGTGCACCTTGGTGGGGAGTACCAAGCGTGACGATGCTTCGTAGGGGCCGCCACTTGCTCCACTCGCGCGCGACAACCCCTCCGTTGCTGTGCCCCACGGCAACAGTCGACGCCGGGAGTCCGGCGCCACCGGACTGGAGGGTCCGCCCCTGGTTCTCGTACCAGTCGCGCCAATCCAGGTTTGCGGCGTACGCCGTGATTCGAAGCTGCTGTTCAAGTCGTGTGGCGGTGTCGCGCCAGGCGTCCGCGCCGCTTGCCAGGCCATGAATGAACACCGTCGGCACATCCTGGGCAGCGGCTACGCCCGAGGACGCTGCGCAGACCGACACGACCACGACGCTCAGAACCAGCCGGCGCATCGTCGCCGCGCCGATCACCGGGCACCGCCCGTCACCACCGTGTACGTGGTGGTCGTCACGTTGAGCGCACCGCTCTCGTCGCCTGGATCGGCGAGCACCTCGTCGCGCTGGGACGAGCAATAGAAGCGGCCATCCGGCAGCGTGGCGTAGGACAGCGACGACCGCTGCACCAGGCGGCCGGCCCGCATGGTGTTGATCTCCCTCGGCAGGGCGGTGTCGGGATCGACCAGCACTTCCTCGAAGGTGTCGGCCTCGTTCCGCACGAATCGCTCGCGGTCGCCCAACCGGCCGACAGGCGAACCGAATCGCGCCACGAGCGCCCGCCGCCGCGCGACGCCGGATCGCTCGAGACCGAGCCCCGTTGAACTCTCGTCCTGCGGTGCGCCGTTGGCGATGGTAGTGGCGCCAGCGGGCACTGCCGCTGCGGTCTCGATTCCATCTGCGCGGGTGCTGTTCGTCGGAACAACCCTCCCGGTCGGATCCACCACCGTGATGCCGTCGCGGTCGTTCACCAGCACCCTGAAGCCAGCGCTGGGGTCCTTCAGCGGCCCGCGGCCTGGGAAGGGTGGTGTGTTCTGAAAGGCGATCTCGGTAGAGGCGCCACGAGGCCCGCGACGTTCGGTGAGGCGGTAACGCACCTTTGGCATCCGGGCGACGACCGCGCCGTCCCGATCCACCGTCGTGCGTTCGACCACGACGTCGGCGGACAAGCCGGAGGGGGTGGCGGTCCCGGTCGCGGATTGATCGGCCCGTACGCCTCGTATTCCAGCCAACACGCACACCGAGAACAGGGCACACGCCGCGGAGCGGCGAAGACGATCGGTCATGGCGAGTCCTTTCGATGGGCCCGGCTCGACCTCCTCGCCCCGGCACCGAGCAGACACCTGCTCGTTGTGCAAGGGAAGTGCCTGCTGGTGTCGGCGCGCTGGCGGTGCGCCAATCGATCAGATTTCGCGAAAGGTGTGAGGAGATTGCGATGGGAGAGGCTCGGGCAGCCGTTCTGACCGCCCGAGCCTGGGTAGTTTGTTCCGGAGCAGCGCGCCTGAAGGGTAGCCGCTACCCGTTTTCGTCAGGCCGCCGCCGGCTCGCGCGGCCTGGCGGCCGAGGCGTGCAGCAGGCCGGCGAAGATAGCCTGCAGCAGCGCGGTTTCGTCCGCCAGCACGTCGAAGACGTCCGGGCGGTTGAAGCGGAGGGCGGTGCCGTTGGTCGCCGCCACCAGCGTGGCCGGCAAAGGCTTCCCACTGAGCGTTTGATACATCCCGATCACATCGCCGGAATCCGCGGTCGAGACACGGCCGCTGGTGGTGGTGACGGTGACAGTGCCAGTGAGGACGATCAGCATCGACGGCTCGGAGATGCCCGACAGCGGATCGGTGCCCGCCTTCAACATCAGCGGCCGCGCGCACGCCGCGAGGCGCAGGAGCTGGGCGGCCGTCGCCTGCGAGAGCAGCGGGCTGGCCTGCAGCATCAGCACGCGGTCCACCGGCTGGAGTCCCTCGGCCACCTTGCGCTGAACCTCGGGCGACAGCTCGCCGTGCTGCAGCACGCGTTCCTGCAGATCGCCCTGGGTGTCGATGATCCACCGCATGATGCCTTCCGCCAGCTCCACGTTCTCAGCCAGCAGCGACAGGAAATGCTCCGCCGTAATCGACAAGCTGATGGTTGGCTCGAGCGCGCGCACGCTGCCGCGCATCGGGTGGCCTTCCAGAATCTCCTGGAACGCGAGCGGAGCGGGCGCGTCGAGCACCTGCTCTCCGTCGCGGCCCGTCGCCGCAACCCGCCCGTCGAGGATGAACTGCAGCGTGCCCGCCGATGCGCCGCGCTCGTAGATCTGGCGGCCCGTCTCGTGGCGCACCTGCTGGCCGAGCTCGACGACCCGGAACAGCTCGTCCACCGAGGTGAAGTCGAAAAGTGGCAGGCGGCGCAGCCGATCGACGAGCACCACCGCCGGCAGCGGCTCCTGCCACAGCTGACGACGCCGTTCTTCGGGCATGCGTGACGCGGCGAGCGCCCACGATGCCGCCTCGAACACCAGCCAGTGCCGCACGTCGCGATGCCCAAGCACGTGCTCGAGGTCGTCAGCCAGCGACCACAGCTTGCGCTCCTCGATCAGCAGGATGGCGGCCGAGGCCACCACCTGGTTGTCGTCGTGCACCAGCTGCGCAACCGTGTCCTCGAGGTCACGTGGCCGCGTCTTGTAGATGACGTTCCCCTTGCGCACGCGCTCGTCGGCCGGCATGTCCTCGACGAGCAGCATCACCCGCCGCCGCACTTCGCCTTTGAGCATGTTGTCCAGGAGCTCGAGCGCTCCGGACCGTTGCCGGCCTTCGGTGGTCCGCAGCGCCACCGACACCGCCGCGATGTCGGATGGGGAGTAAACGAGCCCGAGCAGCCGGAACACACGGTCCGTGGCCCTCCGGCGACGCTCTTCGAGCGCACGGGCCAGCAGCGACCCTGGGTTGACACCGCCGAGCACGAACAGGTTCGTATACAGCGTCAGCGCGTTGAACGCCCGTCCCGCCTCGACGAGCACGTGCTTCTCGACGGCGGCCGCATCGATCGTCACGGCCGGGTGGTCGAGGCGAAGGTGTTCGAGGGCGGCCACTGCCTTGTAGCGCAGGAAGCCGTCCTCCGCATCGAGCGCTCCCAGCAGCGCCTTGACCGACGCCTCCGACGGAATCCGCGCCAGCGTGGACGGCACGTGGCGCCGGACCCAGATGTCCTCCTCGTGGTCGGCCATGAAGTAGGCCAGGGTCGGCACCACGGCCTCGCCGTAGCCCACCAGGACCTTGCGGACCGGCTCCTTCAACCGGCGGTTCCGCATCAGCGTCACCAGCGTCGGCACATACAGGAAGTCGTCGCCGCCGATGGTGCCGGCGCTGTTCACCGCCGCGCGCGCGACGAAGTAGTTGTCGTCGTACATCAGCGGCACCAGCAGCGGCCGGAAGCGCGGATTGGCGACGAGGCCCAGTGCCCGCGCCACCTGGCGCCGCCGCTCCGCGGCGGCTTCGCTGCTGTCGGCGCTCAGGCGCTTGAACGTGTCCTCGGCGCGGTCCACATCCGACGGCAGCTCGCTCGACGCGAGCGCGGCCGCGGCCGTGACCACCAGGTTTGGATCGGCGTGATCGAGATACGGGCGCATCACGTCCACGGCGGCCTCGCCGCGGAGCGTGGCCAGCGCACGCGCCGCGGCCAGCCGCACTTCACCGTCTTCGTCGCCGAGCGCGCGTTCCACGCCTGGCAGCCAGTGGTCGGCGCGATCGCGGTTCGTGTAGCGCGCGACGCGCAGCGCCCGGGTGCGCACGTCAGCCGACTGATGGTGCAGCAGGAGCGGCGTCACCAGCTGCCGCTTGTCCAGCGCCTCGAGCATGTCGATGGCGTAGAGCACGCGCCGCGGTTCGGGGTGAGAGAGCTCGGTGAGCAGCGTCTCAATCGACGAGAGATCCGCCGTATCGAGCCGGACCTCGGCCGGACGCACGTCCTGCTGCTCGATGCTGCGTCGGAACGCCTTCAGGTACTCGCGGCGGGCATTCAGGGCGAACGCGCCCCAGATTGCCATCATCGTGATGCTGGCGAAGCTCAGTTGCGGCCAGCTGAGGGCCAGGCCCCACGGCTGAACCAGGACCAGCAGCATCAGCGCACCGATTCCCTTGGCGATGCGGTCCACCGTGACGTCGATGAACGGCTTCGCCTGGTACTTGATGTCCACCGGCAGCGGCAGGAACAGGATCTCCCGCGTCGTCTTGTCCACCGTGTAGCGGAGCGAGGTGTCCATCACCCGGGCCAGGCCGGAGGTCCAGAGCGCGCCGGAGGTCAGCATCAGGAGCCCGGTCGCAGAGTCCACGACGGGGATGATCAGGAGCGCGAAGCCGATGCCGAGGTACGCGGTGGATCCGGCTGGTCAGCGTGATCTGGATGACGAAGCCGATGAGAGAGGTGTAGGCGCCGACCTGCGACAGGAACGCGGTGACGGCGCCGACGTTGGTGGAGCCTTTCTGCGCGGCTGCCGCCATGTTGAGCTGCTGCTCGATGATGGCCGCGCCGATCGCCGCAAAGCCGATGACCATGGCGATGGTCTGCAGATGGCGGGACGACCGCAGCAGGCGAATCGCCTCCGAGCCGCTCACCCCGCCTTCCTCACCTGTCTTGCTGGCGTCACTTTGGCCGGCAGCCGGCTCCTTGCGGATAATCGCCGCCACGATCGTCGTGCACACCGCAAGAGTGATCGCGCTGACCAGGAGCACGGAGTTCGTGCCGATCCGCTCGACAAACGTCGAAGTCATCGTCGCGCCGGCGAAACCGCCCAGGCTGGCGCCCGCGCCGATGAACCCGAAGATCCGCTTCGCCTGGCGCGGGTCGTAGACGTCGTTGGCCAGCGTCCAGAACTGACTGATGAGCAGAATGCCGATGATCGAGCCGTACAGGTAAAAGGCCACGGCGACCACGCGGCTGGTGGGGTACTGGCCGAACAGCCCCCAGAACGCGCTCATCGCCACCACGATGCCCGTGAGCGTGATCGGAATCATCCAGCGGCGCGGCGCCAGCGCGATGGTCCGGGTGTAGCCCTGCATGATGAAGCCGATGACGATGCCCGCCCCGAACTGGATCCAAGGCAGGTTCTCGGCGCCCAGCTTCTCGATGAACAAGCCGCGGGTGACCGGCTTGATCATGTTGTACCCGGCCATCGCCAGGAACGAGTAGAGGAACATCAGCAGAACGGTGGTGCTTTCACCATCCCGGAGCTGGACGATCGGGCGGATCAGGCGGGCGAACACGCGGGAATCTTACCCTAAGGTAAACTCCCATCTTCCTGCCCCGCTGGAATGGTGCTGAACCTGCAACGGCTCCTTGGTATGAACGCCCGCGAGCTTCGGCGCGCGTTGCCCCTCTTTGCCTACCTGTTCCTGACCATGGCGGGCTCGGTGGCCAGCAAATCGGCGCGGGACGCCCTGTTCCTGGAGCGCTACCAAGCGGTCGATCTGCCCTATGTGGACATTGCCATCGCGCTGATCGTGGGCGTGGTGGCCTCGGTCTACATCCGGGCCGGCGAGCGGCTCAACCTGCGGAACCTCCAGGTCGCCAGCCTCCTGGGGTTTGGCGCGTCGGCCCTGGGGTTCTGGTGGTGGTCCACGCTCCCGGGTGGCGAGAGCCCGGCCCTGTTCCTCCTGATCTACGTCTGGGTCGGCGTGCTCTCGGTGCTGATCCCGGCCCAGGTCTGGACGCTGGCCAACTTCGTCCTCACCACCCGGGAAGCCAAGCGGGCGTTCGGGCTGGTCGGCAGCGGCGCCATCCTGGGGTGGATCGTCGGCGGCCTGATGACGCGCGTGGCCGTGGGCCGCTACGGCACCGAGGCCATGCTGCTGCTGACGGCGCTAACCCAGGTGGTGAGCGCCGGGCTCGTCGTCCTGATCTGGCGTTTTCGGCCGAAGCAGGTCAACGGGGACGGCCCGGCTGGTAGCGAAGGTGGGGGAGGCGTACTGGCCGCCCTGGAGGTGATCGCCGGCTCGCGCTATCTCAAAGCGATTGCTGCTGTGATCCTGCTCGCCTCGCTGGCGACCACCGTCGAAGCCTGGCAGTTCAAGGCCATCGCCAAAGCCGCGATTCCCGACACGGAAGAGCTGGCCATGTTTTTCGGGACCTTCAACATGGTCGCCGGGATGGTATCGCTCGCGCTGCAGCTGCTGCTCACCAGCCGCGTGCTGCGCCGGCTCGGCATCGGCATGACGCTGTTCATCGTGCCGGTCGCCCTCACCTTCACCTCCGTCGGCGTGCTGGCCACCGGCACCCTCCTCGCCGCGACCATGCTCCGGGCGAGCGACCAGGTGCTGCGCTATTCCATCGACAAGGCGACCGTGGAGCTGCTGTATCTGCCGGTGCCCGTGAACCAGACCTTCGTCGTCAAGTCGTTCATCGACACGGTGGTCTACCGCATGGGCGACGGCCTTGGCGGCATGATCGTTCTCATCTTCGCAACCGTCCTCGGCTGGAGCCCCGTCAACATGGCGTGGGTGTGCCTCCTGCTGCTCGGCGGCTGGATGGCCGCCGCCTCGGTGGCGCGCCGCGAATACGTCGAGAACCTCCAGGACAGCATTCACCAGCATCGCCTCGACGCCGAACGCGGCTCCGCGCCAGTGCTCGAGCGCATGGCGTCGGAGATGCTCACCGCCCGGCTGTCGGGGGACACCGGCGAGATCGTTTACGCGCTCAGCCTGTTCGAGATGGCCCACGATCGCAAGGTGCACCCCGCCGTGCGGGGGCTGCTGAAGCACCCGATGCCGGAGGTCAGGCGGCGGGCGCTCGCCCTGCTGTCGCGCGCCGATGATCTGGGCGTGAAGGAACAGGTGCAGCAGATGCTGCACGACCCCGACCTCGAAGTGCGGACCGAGGCGCTGCTCTATCTGACCGAGCACGGCAACGTCGACCCGCTGGCCAGCATCGAGTCGGTGGGTGATTTCGAGGACTTCTCGATCAGGGCGTCGATGGTGGCCTTCCTGGCGCGACCTGGCCGCGCGCAGAACGCTGACGCGGCGCGGCTGATGCTGTCGAAGATGGCGGAAGAGTCGGGGCCGGAGGGACAGCGCACGCGGCTGGAGGCCGCACGCCTGATCGGCTTCCTTCCCGATCTCTTCGATCGAGAGCTGCGTCAGCTGTTGCAGGACGAGGATCTGGAGGTGGCCAAGGCCGCGTTCTCGGCCACGGCGCAGCTGAAGAAGCGCATCTTCGTCGGCCGCATCATCGAGCGCATGGACCAGTCCGCCCTGGTGCCCGCGGCGGTGCAGGCCCTCGCCTCGTTTGGCGATCGCATCGTCGGCACCCTGCGCGACTTCCTGGTGGACGCCGACATGCCAGCTGGACGTCCGCCGCGAAGTGCCGGACGTGCTGCTGGCGATCGGCACGCGCGGAGCGCAGAACGTCCTCACCGAGAGCGTGCTCGATCGGGACGTCGTGCTGCGCTACCGCTGCATCGCCGCGCTCAACAAGCTGGGCCAGATCCATCCAGAGCGACCGGTGGACCGCAAGATCGTCGAGTCGGTGCTGGCCGCGGAGATTCTCGGCCACTACCGTTCCTACCAGGTGATGGGTACGCTCGCCCGCACGCTGTCGGACTCGTCCGATCCGGTGCGGCAGGGCCTGCAGGAGTCGATGGAGAAGGAAACGGAACGCATTTTCCGTCTCCTGAAGATGCTCTATCCCAGCCACGACCTGCACAGCGCCTACGTCGGGCTGCAGTCCCGTGATCCGGTGGTGCACGACAACGCGCTGGAGTTCATCGACACCATCCTGCCGCCGGAGATCCGCGCAGTGCTGATGCCGGTCATCGACCGCGACGTGGACATCCCGGCCCGCATCGAGCGCGCGAACCAGCTGCTCGGATCGCAGCTGGGCGGCCGCGAAGAAGCCGTCGAAGTGCTGACCAGCAGCGCCGACCCATGGCTGCGTTCGTGTGCGGCGTACACGATTGGCGAGCTGCAGCTGGCGAAGTTCGCGCAGCTCCTGGACGAGTGGACTCGCGATCCGGATCCGCTGCTGCGCGCATCCGCGGTGGAGGCGCGCCAGAAGCTGAAGGAAGCCGCCACGCGCGCGCCCGGCCTGGAGATGATCTAACTCGCGTCAGGGGCGGATGGCTTCGGCCGCGGGCGAATCGGGCCAGGTGGGCAGCGGCCGGGCCACGTATCCGGCGTGCGCCAGCTTCTGCTGGAAGAGCGCGGTCTGCGACGCCGCAAACTGCAGCCGCACCATCACCCGCAGGACGATGTAGAGCTGTCCGAGCGCAAACGCCAGCACGCCCGCCGACGCGCCGGGCGCGACCAGATAGTAGATGCCGACCACCAGCAGATAGACGCCGACGTTCATGGCGTAGAGGGCGAGCGTTTTCGCGGGGTGCCGCACGACGAATCGCGTGCCGGCCGCCAACGCGCCCAGCATGCTCCGCCGATCTTCCACGACGGCGCGAATCTTCGCGTAGTCGAACAGGATGTTGACCCCGCAGACGAGCGCCGTGAACACCAGATACAGCGCCACCCGCACCGCGAACGCCGTCCGCTCGACTGTGAGCTCGTGAGTCGAGAGCGGATACACCGTGTCGAAGAGCCATGGATGGAGCCGCGCGAAGAGCAGCCAGTAGACCAACGCTGCCACGATGCCCAGCCGCACGAAGCGCACGAACCATACGCCGCAGGCGGAAAAGAACGCTGCCGGCCCAAGCGCGCGATCGCGTGCCAGCCGCTCGAGCACGCCGCCGGCCAGGAACAGCGACAGCACAATCTGCATGCCCACGAGGCCCGCCAGCGCCGGTGCCAGCGAGCGGTTGTCCGCCAGGCGGCTCAGGTTGTCCAGCACCGCCGCGAAGCCGATGATCGCGGGCACGAAGGTCTGTCCGATGCCGGACGCCTGCACGAGGAACTCGTTCCACCAGTCGTAGTTCGCTCCCCGCGCGGCGGTGTCGGCCATCAGGCTGTCGCCGAGATGGCCGGCGATCAGGCCGTGCAGCACCAGCGCCGCGGCAAGGCCACGACCAGCGTCGAGAGCCACAGCGCCGACGACCACCCACGGCGCGCGCCGCACCCGTCCGAGTCCTTCCGTGAACGCGTCGATCATCTTGCGGTCTTGGGGTCAGCCGCGCATCACACGAAGAACGAATAGTTCATCAAGAGATCCTGCGCCCATACCAGCCACTGCAGCGTCCAGTGGTCAGCCGCTTCGGCCGCCTGCGGGCGGAGGGTGATGCTGTTGTTCGTGTAGTTCACGTCCAGCAGCAGCACGCGTTCGGGATCCACCTGCACCGACACGGCGCGGGTGGGCTTCTCGTACATGTATGGCTGCCAACGGCCCGGCCGTCCCAGCTCTCGCGCACCTGTTCGCCGTTCTCGAAGGTAATCGAGCACGTCTACCGGGAACTGGCCTCACCCAGGCGACGGACCACGACCGTGGTGCGGAACAGGGCGTCGTTCGTCTTTTCCTCGTACGTCGAGGGGCGCCCCAGGCGATGGCTCGCGGAATCCGCGCGAGGTGACAGCGGTGCTCTCCAGCCGTTCGGCGGCGTAGTCGAACATGTTCGAGCTGTCGAAGACCTGGTCGAAGAACCAGGTCATGTCACGCCCGCTCTCCGCGCTCACGATCTCGAAGAAGTCGCTGGGCTGCGGGTGCTTGAAGCGGAAGCGCTGGAAGTAGATGGACATCACGCGCTGCAACCGCTCCCACCAAGGTAGCGCTCGAGCGTGTGCAGCCACAGCGCCGTCTTGCTGTAGGTGATGCCGGTGGTGACCCCGGCCAGTACATCGTAGCTGGGCGTCGAGATTGGAATCGCGATCGGCCACCCGGCGATAGGAGTCCAGGTAGTTGTCATCGGTCGCGCGCGACAGCGGAATGTCGCGAAACTGCCAGGGGATGAATCCGCCGAAGAACCGCTGGACCAGGTAGTTCGGCGTGAACGCCACCGACTGGACGCGGGAGTCCGAGAACGTGTTGAGGCCTTCGTCCATCCACGCCGACGTCACTTCGTTGCTGGCGACGATGCTGTACCAGAACTGGTGGCCGGCCTCGTGCACGGTGACGGCTTCGGGATCGTTCGATTGGCGCGGCGACAGCCAGCTCGTGCCGGCGGTGAAGAGCGTCGGGTACTCCATGCCACCGCTATCGCTTTGCCACGCCGGATCGACGATGGTGATCTGCGGGAAGGGATAGGCGCCAAACCACTCGCCGTAGTACTTCAGCGCTGCTGCCGTCGCCGCGAAGTGACGATCCGCCTGCCCGCGATGCTCCGGCTGCAATCAGCAGCCTCATCGTCACCGGCGGCAGCGTCGGGTGCTGGAACTGCTGCGTCGCTTCTCGACGAAGTCCGGGCTCGTCGTCCAGGCGAAGTCGTGCACATCGTCCTGTGTCGTAGCGATGGATGGTGGTGGCGCCGTCATCGGTGCGCGACTCTTCGCCGGCCGGTGGCGCCGACGACCCAGCCCTGGGGGCACGGTCAGGCGGACGTCGTAGCGTCCGAAGTCGGCGTAGAACTCCGTGTTGGCGAAGAACTGCTGCGCGCTCCAGCCGTCTCCTTCGAAGACACCGAGCTTCGGGAACCACTGAGCGACGAAGAAGTAGTTGCCGATCCCGCCGGTCCTCGCGAAGGTCCGGGGCACCTGCGCCTTCCAGGCGACCCGCAACTGGATGGATTGACCAGGAGCAACCGCGTTCGGCAGGTCGGCCGCGGCGAGCGAGCGGTCGTCGGGGTTCTGATCGCTCGGCTGGATGAAGCGGAAGCCTGGCAGCAGATCCGGGCCTGACGAGCCATCGGGTTCATCAGCCGCAGCTCGGTGATCTCCTGCTATCCAAAGTCGGCGGCCGGCCGATCCAACGCGTCCTTCGCCTTGCCGGCCAGCTTCAGCTGCGAGATCCAGGTGGAGTCGGTGTTCCGCCATGCGTTCCAATACAGGTGCAGGCGGATCGAATAGGCGGGGATGCCCCCGGGATTGCGCCAGGTGATGACTTCGCGCCCGGTGAGCGTGCGCGCGGTGGCGTCGAGCGTGGCGTCGATGCTGTAGCTGGCCGTGTCCGGCGCGAGGCCTTCGCCAGCCTGCGCGCCGAGTGATGCCGGTGCCTGCACACCGGCGCATGAATGCCATGGCCGCGGCCGCCAGCCACACCTTCCGTCGAAGTCCCATCGTGTCCGTTCCGCTGCTGATCCTACACTCGTCCCCCCGCGCGGGCCTGCCGCATATAATCGCCGGGTTCATCATGCCCATCCGCGTGCTCGTGTATCGGACTCGGCCCCATCGGGTCGGCAGTGTCGCGGCAACTCGTCGCCCGCAAGGGCTTTTCGCTCGTGGGCGCCGTGGACACCGACCGCAACAAGGTGGGCCTGGACGTCGGGCAGGTGATCGGCCTCGACAAGAAGCTGCGGATCAGGGTGACCAACGACGCGGTGGGCGGCATCACGCAGGCCGCGCCCGACGTGGTGGTGATGTGCACGACGTCCTCGTTGAAGAAGGCCCTGCCGGCGATCGAGACCGTGCTGAAGCTGAAGACGCCGCTCGTTTCGACCACCGAGGAACTGTCGTATCCCGTCGGGCGAGAACCGCACGCTCGCGCGGCAGATCGATGTGATGGCGAAGAAGGCAAAGGTGGCAGTGCTCGGCACCGGGGTCAATCCCGGCTTCGCGATGGACGCCCTGCCGGTGATGCTGAGCGGGGCGTGCGAGCGCGATCGACCGGGTGCGCGTGGACCGCGTGCAGGACGCCCGCATCCGCCGCCTGCCGTTCCAGCAGAAGATCGGCGCGGGATTGACCATCGCGCAGTTCGCCGCAGAAGGTGAAGGATGGCTCGGTGCGCCACGTCGGCCTGGCCGAATCGATCACGATGATCGCGACGGCGCTCAACTGGCGGCTCGACAAGATCACCGACGAGATCACGCCGAAGATGGCGACCACTGCAGTTGAAGGCGAGCTGATGGCCGTCGATCCCGGCTACGTGTGCGGCATCGTCCAGGACGGCATCGGCTATCGCAAGGGCGAGGCCGTGATCACGCTGCACATGGAGGCCTACCTGGGCGCGCCAGAGTGTTACGACGCCGTCACCATCGAAGGATCTCCCCGCATCACGCAGCGCGTGAGCGGCGGGATTCATGGTGACGTCGCCACCGCCTCGATCGCGGTGAATGCCGTTCCCCAGATGCTGCGCGTGGCCCCGGGCCTGCGCACGATGATCGACATGCCGATCGTGAGTTATCGAGCCCAATGACCAACAGACGCGAATTCGTTCAGGCCACTGCCGCGGCGCTGGCCGCCCTCGGACTTCCCTCGCACGTATGGGCGCTGCAGGACGGCGAGGAACCGGTCACCTTCACCGATTACACCGACGACTTCAAGATCGAGGCGCAGCCGGCGAGCCCCACCGTGCGCTGCTACGACCTGCGAACACTGACCTCATGGGCCACGCCCAACGAGGACTTCTACGCCTTTCACCAGACGACCACGCCGCAAGTGGACGCGGCCGCGTTCCGGCTGCGGATTGGCGGCCTCGTCGACAAGCCGATGGAGCTGACGCTGGCGCAGGTGATGGCGCGGGCAGGCAAGCGAGACGAAGCGGTCACGCTGGAGTGCTCCGGCAATTCCAATCGCCCCACCCGCATGGCCGGCCTGCTGAGCAACGGCGTGTGGACGGGCGTGCCGCTGGCGCCGCTGCTGAAGGAGTGCGGCATCCAGGCGGAGGCGCGCGAGGTGGTGTTCCTGGGCGCGGATCCGGAGAAGGAGAAGAAGTGGCAGGCGGGGAACCGCGAGTTCGTCGCGCCGCATGGCCGCAGCGTCTACGTGCAGGACGCGCTCAATCCCGAGGCGATGCTGGCGTTCCATCTGAACGGTAAGCCGCTGCCGGCCAAGAACGGGTTCCCGCTGCGGTTGATCCTGCCCGGCTGGTACGGCATGACCCAGGTGAAGTGGCTGTCGCGCATCGAGGTGATCGATCGCCGCTACGAAGGGCAGCACATGGCGCGCAACTACCTGAGCCTGCGCGCGGTGGATTCTCCCGAGGGGCCGGTGTGGCTCGACCAGTCGATCAGCAAGACCAACATGAAGTCGGTGGTCGCGCGCATCACCCGCCGCAAGGCGGGGGCCGGCTGGGACTATCGCATCTCGGGGCCGGCCTGGGGCGGGCAGACGCCGATCGAACACGTCGAGGTGCAGGTTGACGGCGGCGCCTGGCAGCGCGCCCGCATCGACGACCGCCGCGGCAAGTACGCGTGGGTGCTGTGGTCGCTGAACGTGAAGGATCTCACTCCGGGCAACCACACCGTGGTGTCGCGTGCGATTGATGCGAAGGGCGTGATTCAGCCGACCGAGGACGAACGCAAGACACGGCTGGCGAGCGGCCGTGAAGACAACGCGCAGTGGGTGCGCGAAATCAAGGTCACCTAGCCGCGCCTCGCGTGCAGCGGCGCCTGGACTAGTACAAGCCCAGCCGCTGCCGCTTCAGGAAGAGTCCCTTGCGCGACAGGCCCAGTACCTGGGCGGCGCGCTCGAGATTGCCCTGGCACTGATCGAGCGCCTGCGCGATCAACACCCGTTCGACGTGCTCGGTGGCGGCGGACAGCGGCTGATCGGTCCGGACCAGCAGCTCTGATCCATTCAAGGCCCGTGCGGCCGCGGCCGGGGGCCTGCTGCTGGCAATCTCTGGTGACAGGTGCTCGGGCATCACCAGGGCGCCGGGCTCCGCCAGCGCGGAGAGCCGTCGCAGCTCGTTGGCCAGTTGGCGCGCATTGCCGGGCCAGTGATAGAGCGACAGATACTCCATCGCTTCTTCGGACACGCGGATCGGATCGCGCTGGGTTTCGCGCGCCACGCGCTCGAGGTGGGCCTGGACCAGCAGCGGCACCTCCTCGCGGCGTTCGCGCAGCGGCGGCACCCGCAGCCGGACGACATTCAGCCGGTAGAAGAGATCCTCGCGGAAGCGGCCCTCGTTGACCAGTTGATCGAGATCGGCGTTGGTCGCGGCGACAATGCGGACGTCCACACGGATCGGGCGGGTTTCGCCGAGCGGCAGGATTTCGCCGGACTCGAGGAAGCGCAGCAGCTTGGGCTGCAGCTCCGTCGGCATCTCGCCAATCTCGTCGAGGAACAAGGTGCCGCCTTCGGCGGCGCGGATGAGGCCGCTGAATTCCTCCGCGGCGCCGGTGAACGAGCCGCGGCGATAGCCGAACAGCTGGGCGTCGAGCATCTCGCGCGGCACCGTGGTGCAGTTGAACGGCATGAAGGCGTGGCTCTGCCGGCCGCTCGCCTGATGCAGGGCGCGGGCGATCACTTCCTTGCCGGCGCCGGTTTCGCCAGTGATGAGGACGGTGACATTGCTCGGGGCGACGCGTCGTGTGGTCTTCACCAGTTCGACCATGGCTTCCGAGGCGCAGACCAGGCCGAGTTGCTCCTCCGGCGACTGCTCCGGCCAGAGCGAGGTCCGCTCGCGTTCGTCGCGGCGCATGGCGGTGAGCGTGACCGAGGCGTGGGCCATTCGCTCGACGGCGATGACCGTAGCACGCGCCGTGGGACTGGCGGACGGCGCGACCAGGACTTCGTAGGAGCGCTCGCCGAGCGTGCCGAGCGGGATGCCGGTGCCTTGGGGCGAGCGGGCGGTGGTGAGGTCCGAGGCGGAATCGGGCCGGGCGGTGATCACGCGCCGCACGCCGGTGGCGTCTTCCTCGACGAGGACCGCGTGATTGCAGGCGCGCGCGTCGGCCAGGAGGTCGAGCACTTCCATGCCGAGCAAGGGTGGGTGCGCGGCGAGGAGCGTGACCGCCGCCGAGGCTTCGATGACCCGCCCTGGGGCTGCGGCCCGCGTGGTCTCGACGATGAGCGTGCCATCGAGGCCGGCGCGGCGCTGGACGTCGGCGCACGCAGTGCGCTGCCCGATGGCGCGGAAGATGCGCATCGCTCGTGCGAAGTGGGCGCGGGCGGCGTCGCGGTCGTCGGTGGCGAGGCAGCCGGCGACGCGCGAGGCTTCGGCAACCAGTTCCAGCGACGGATCGGGGTTCTCGCGCATGGTCCGGGCGAGGAGGGCGGCGCCGTCGATCGGTCGTCCGCTGGCGCCGAGCGCTTCGGCGGCGGCGAGTTGCATCCGCTCGAACAGGTTGCGATCCGCCATGCGCTCGACGCGCGGCAGTGTCTCCTGTGCGAGGCTGGCGGCTTCCGCGGCGCGGTTGCGCTGCAGAAGCCACTTGACGCGGGTGAGGAGATGCCACAGCCCGTAGTATGAGTAGCCGCCCTCGAGCTTCTGTGAGAGCTCAGATGCAATCCTCATCGGTTCTGCTGCCGATGTTTCCGTACCAAACTCTAGGGCGTGTAACGCTAGGCCATCGAGAATGCCCAGTTCGGCGCCTCCACCGCTGCGGCAGATTCGAAGAGCTGCTCTTAGCTGAGACTCAGACTCTGTCGGCTCTCCCGATGACATCAACGCGTGAGCCAGATTCGCCCGAGCAACCACCTCGACTGATGTCGAACCGCAGGAGACCGCTGCCGTCAGCGCTTTGCGGCATAGCAGCTTTGCGCTGGCAAGGTCAGATGCCAACAAGGCTACGGTTGCGCTCTTGAGAAGATGATCGGCGGACAGGACGGAGTTGTCGAATCTTGAGAGCAAGCCGCCTGCGAGCTCAAGATGCCACTTTGCACGTCTGATTGCGCCTCGTTTGGCTTCGATCTCAGCGAGGATAAGCCGAACCTGGATCGCCAAGTCGGAGCGTCCGGCGGCACCGACTAGTGCACGAGTGGGTTGTACCTTGTGGAACGGCGGCATCGGGGCCGACCCATGCCGTGATCGCTCCGAGACAGGCTACGTGAACCTTTGCCGCTGCCACCCTGTCTCTTGACTCTCTTGCTAGAGCCTTGCTCTTCTCGAAGACACGATGGCCCTCTTCAATACGCGACATCCTGAAGTGGTGGGATCCAGTTACCGCAAGGGCCCTCGCGCCTAGATCCTTTCGGAGGTCGCCACGCCGCAAGACTGCGTCTGCTCTATCCACCGAAAGGTCGCTGGAAGACGCAACATCTAGGAGTTCGGCTTCACCAACGATTTCGTCGGGGGAGAGTTGGCGTGCCTTCCGCAGCTGTGCAAGAGCCGAGAGTGCTTGCCCTATCTTTCCAGAATCTGCGAGTGAGACCCAGGTCTCAGCCATCTCAATGCACGGTGGGATGCTTTGCAGTTGCAGTAGGTCGAACGGACTGTTCGCGCGCGATCAAGTCCTTCAACGGGGGAGCTTCAAAACTCTTGGCCACTCTCTCGACGAAGTCAATCGCTGCGTCATCAAACGTTTGGCCTGGCGCGGAGAAGAGAGTGAGTGCACCAGCTACGTTACCGGCCGATAGCACCGGCACCGACAGACAAACGCGCGAATCTTTGAAGACGTTCTCGAGTTCAAGCTGGCAATCAGCGTTCGCGATGCGCCTGGCATTAGCGACGACCCAACCGGTCACTCTCGATCCGATAGCAAGTCGGAAGGGACGTATACGATGAGCTTCCGGTCCTACGATATCAGCGACAAAGATGTCGTCTTTGATCGGATCCTTAAGAAAGGCGATAACCAGGCTGGCACTCAGTTCTTCGCGGATCGAAGCCAATATTGTCTTGAGGGCGCTGCTTAGATCCGAATCCAGCGTGGGTATCAACTCGTTGGTATCGATTTTCCGATCTTGCGTCGGTACGATCTGAGGGCCGTCGACCGCAACACTTCGAATGTAATGCTCTGCGAGCCGATCCTTTACGGCGATAAAGGTATCCACTACGAGCGGATCGTACATGACGCCACGGCGGGCCATTAGAATCGCGATGGCTTCTTCATCCGGCAGGCGCGGCCGATATGGTCGGTCTGAAGTTAAGGCGTCGAAGCAGTCGACCACTGACAAGATGCGAGCCCCTAGGGGAATCTGCGTGCCCTTCAGGCCGTCTGGATAGCCAGTTCCGTCCCAATTTTCATGATGATGCCGGACGATGGGCACTACGGGATACGGGAACTTGATCGAAGACAGAATATCGGCGCCGACTCCGGCATGGAGTTTCATACGCTCAAACTCCCCAACAGTCAGTTTGCCAGGCTTGTTGAGGATATGTTCTGGAACCACCAGCTTCCCGAGGTCGTGTAACAGCGCTGCAGCCTCGATCGCGCTCAGTTGAACGGGATCGTTGACACCAACGGCACGGGCCAGTCCTAGGGTGTGTTGTTGCACTCGCCGAATGTGCCCGTGTGTGACCTGGTCCTTGGCGTCGATCGCGGTGGCTAGAGTCTCGATCGTTGACAGGTGGAGGCGCTTCATCTCGTCTACGTGCTTGTTGGCATCATCGACCCGGCCTAGTGAGAACTTGTAGGTCAAGTACGAGATGACTACTAAGGGCACGATGATGCTGAAAGCCGTCAGGTCAACCGTCTTCGTGTAGGCCACCAAGAGGGCGGCGACTGAGGCACCGCCAAAGTAGTTAACTGATAGCCAGAGAAAGTTGCGACGCCAAATCTGAAACGGGGGCTGCCCCTTTTCGAACGAAAGGGCGCCCGCAACCAAAGCACTGTTCAGAACGAAGTAGATGGAAGTCATCGCCACCAACGGTCCCAAGATCTTAGGGAGCGGGGCGGACGCGATCGAAAGTGGCTGCAGCCCAGAGATCGCGTAGAAGACAGTTCCCGCTATCCATATAGACAGCGCAGCGGAGGCTAAGTTGAACAGGAGTTTGAGCGGGGCCTGCGGCGCTTTACGCTTTGCGGCAAGAGTTGCGACGAGCGTGTCTAGGGCGACCGTCAGTGTCCCTGCGGAAGTACCGAAGAGCAAGACGGACGTGAAGACGAATGTCTCCGAGACGGAGATACGGGCGGGCAGTCCGGGGACGGCGACGGTGAAGGAACCTGTCAGAAGGGTCAGTAGCGCTAAAAAGAACCACTCCGAACTCACGGGAGTCTCGTACAGAGTCGCGATGCAGATGCCGATGGCAATTAAGCCTAGGGCAGCAACGCTGGCGACATAAATCTGACCGCGAACCGGTAGGTTCATCGAGTTGCTCTGAGGCCCCTGAAACCAATTTTCCAGGGGCTTTCCCGCCTTAGCGGGTTGTGGGCCTACTCGCCCCAGATAATGAGTCGGTTCATGATGCTAACTCCTTTAGACCTTAACGGATAGCCCTAATCGGATAGGCCTAGTCGGCCCAGATGATGGAGTTGCCCCAGATGATGGAGTTGCCCCAGATGATGGAGTCGCCCCAGATGATGGAGTTGCGCCCAGATGATGGTGTTGCCCCAGATGATGGAGTCTGCCCCAGATGATGGAGTCTGCCCCAGATGATGGAGTTGCCCCAGATGATGGAGTCGCCCCAGATGATGGTGTTGCCCCAGATGATGGTGTTGCGACAAGCCGGCTATCAGCCCAGATGATGGTCTGGCCGGAGCGAGATGAGCGTAAGTCAGGTCCGCCAGAACTCCTCATGACCGTAGGAACGAGGGGCCACCTGACCGGTCAGGACTCCCTCGAGCCGCAGGCGACCGGCGCCGCCCGCAACCAGCCCCTCATTCGGCATGAATTCCGCGCTGCCCTGCAACGCCAGCTTCACCAGGAGCGGCGACAGCGCCGGCTTCGACTCCAGCAGCAGCGCCACCGCACCACTCACCACCGCCGCCGACATGCTGGTCCCGCTCATCGCGAAGTAGTCGTTCGCGCCGGGACCATCCACCAGACGGTCAGGGAACTGGCTCATCAGTGCGCCACCCGCCGCCGCCGTCGAGACGATGCGGCTGCCGGGCGCGACCAGGTCGGGCTTGACGATGTGATCCACGTTGGTCGGCCCACGCGAGCTCCACGGCGCCACCGTGTCGTCGCTCGGGTCCACCGTGCCCTGCGTCCGCAGCGCACCGACGGTGATGGCGAAGGGCGAGATACCGGGGGAGGTCACGCTGCCGAGTACCGTGCGGCCGTCCTCGGTCTGCCCGAAATTGCCCGCCGATGCCACCACCACCAGCCCGGCCCGCGCCGCGCGCTCCACCGCCTGGCACAGCGGATCGTCGCGGTAGCTCTGCGTCGGCGCCATGCCGAGCGACAGGTTCAGCACGCGGATGGCGTAGCGGCTCTTGTTCGCAATCGCCCAGTCGATGGCCTCGATCACGTCGCTCGCCTTGCCCGAACCGTCGGCGCCCAGCACCTTGAGGTTCAGCAGGTGCGCCCCCGGCGCCATGCCGGTCTCCGCGCCTTCGACGCCGTTCCGGTTGGACTTCGCCGCCACGATGCCGGCGATGTGGGTGCCGTGTCCGTAACGGTCGCCGCCGCGCCCGCCCTCATCGGTGAAGTCCAGGTTCACGACCACACGGCCGGCCAGCGCCGGATGCGACGCGATGCCGGAATCGATGATCGCGACGCCGACGCCACGGCCGCTGGTCACGCCGAGCTGGGGGATGAGGCCGGACCACGCCGCCTCGGCACCGGTCGTCTGGGTCGTGATGGCCTGCGACTGCACGGTGGCGTCTGCCGAGACCGAGTCGACTTCGGCGTCCGCGGCCAGTGCCGCCAGCGCCGATCCCGAAGCCGTCAGCACCGCGCCGGTGCTGAGCGCCTTCTTGACGGTCAGGCCGTGACGGCGGGCCAGTGCCTTGATGCGGTCGGGAGTCCCATTGACGATGACGTCCACGGCGTCGCTCCGGCCAGCCGCGACCCGCGCCTGGAGGTCCGACGAGAGGCGTGCGCCGCCGGGGGCCGCATCGACCGCGGTCGAGGCGAACATCAGGGTGAGCGCAAGCACGAACGAGAACGCACACTGCCATGTCGACCGAGACACGCCCTGGGGGGCGGTGTGAATCGCGTCAGTCGGCTGCAGAGTCATGTTGGTTTCCTTGGTAAGACGAACGTGGCTGACAGGGAGAACGTCGTGGGTGTTCAATTGAAGCTACGCAGCGCGTCGAGGGAGGTCATGAGGACTCGTTGCGATCCGCCGAGCGTGCGGACCGTCTGCAGACGCCCTTCGCGAATCCGGTAGTAGACGGTGCGGCGCGACACGCCCAGCAGGCCTGCGGCCTGGTCGATGGTCACGCTGCGGCCCAACTGCGGCTGGAATCCGGTCGTCGGCAGATAGCTCGTTGAGAAAGTCGCCATGTCCATGTCTTGCAAACCTCCGCACTCTCTAGTAGCGAAGGCGGTGCCAGACTGAACCGTGCCGCCCCGATCGGGTCCTAAGTCATTGCGCCAGCGAGAGTTGGTGGTTTACGATGCGGGTGACTTCCTGCTGGGCCGGAGAAGGCCCGCTGGCCAAGAGATTGGCCCTTCGGCGAGGTTGCCGAACCACAGATCGCAGAAGTTGCACACATTCCCAACGAATTCACGATCGTGTGCAGTTTTCAGACCGGCCAAGATATTGGCCACCCGGTTAAAAAGTGAACCGACAACCGCGCACACTGCTGACGCTTCTGCTCATCGCCGCTATCGCCGGTACCGGCTACCTCGTCTGGAACGACATCACCGGCCTCAAAGAACGCCGGCGGTCTACCACCGCGGGTGGAACAGAAGCCGCAACGCGGCGGCCGCCTCACCGTGACCCAGCGCAGCGAGCCGCGCTCGTTCAATCGGCTGGCCTCGGGCAGCAGCGTCACCGACGTCATCTCGCACCTGACACAGGCCAAGCTCGTTCGCATCAACCGCGCCACCCAGCAACTGGAGCCGTGGCTGGCGGAGACCTTCGAGACCGCCCCGGGCGGCACCGTCTTCACCCTGAAGCTGCGCGAGGGCCTGCGGTGGTCCGACGGCACGCCGTTCACCACCGAGGACGTGCTGTTCACGTTCCGCGCACTACAGGACGAGAAGGCCGGGAGCGTGCTGGCGTCCGCCCTCGAGATAAACGGCCAGCAGATCAAGGTGAGCGCGCCAGATGCGCGCACCATCCGGCTGGAATACCCGGCGCCGTTCGGCCCCGGCCTGCGGTTGCTGGACAACCTGCCGATCCTTCCGCGCCACAAGCTGGAAGGGGCGCTGAGCGCGGGAAATTTTGCGCAGTCGTGGAACGCCGCCACGCCGCCGGGCGATATGGCCGGCATGGGGCCGTTCCAGCTGGTCCGTTACGACGCCGGCCAGCGCCTGGTCTTCGCGCGCAACCCCAATTACTGGCGCAAGGCCGATGATGGCAAGGCGCTGCCGTACCTGGATGAAGTGGTCATGGAGATCGTCCCGGACCAGAGCGTGGAGCTGTTACGCCTGCAAGGCGGCCAGGCCGACATGTTCCAGTACGCGCTCCGCCCGGAGGACATCGCCACGCTGCGGCCGCTGGTGGATCAGAAGCGCGTGTCGCTGATCGAGCTGGGCGTGACCACCGACCCCGACGTGTTCTTCCTGAACCTGCGAGACCGGCATTGGGCCAAGGACCCCCGCCGGGCGTGGATCACCCGGCGCGAGTTCCGTCAGGCAATCTCGCATGCGATCGACCGCGAGGCCTTTGCCGACGCCATCTACCTGGGCGCCGCGGTGCCGGTGTGGGGGCCCGTGACCCCCGGCAACAAGGAGTGGTTCTCGCCCAACGTGCCGCGTTATCCCTATTCCGTCGATCAGGCGCGCGCCAAACTGGCGGAAATCGGGCTCACCAACCGCGACGCCGACGAGTGGCTCGAGGACGAGCACGGAACCGAGGCACGTTTCACGCTGCTGACGTATCGCGGCAATCAGGTGATGGAGCGCGAGTCGGCGATGCTGCGGGACGAGCTGCGCAAGGTAGGCGTGGCGGTGGACGTGGTGCCGCTCGAAACCAATGCCTTGATCGACCGCATGCTGCGCGGCGACTTCGAATCGATTCTCTTCAACTACGCCGCCACCGACCTGGACCCGGCCATCTCGCGGGACTTCTGGCTCAGCTCCGGCGCCGCTCACGTCTGGAACATGGCCCAGGCCGCCCCCGCCACACCGTGGGAAAAGGAGATTGACAGCCTGATGGCGCAACAGACCGCGACCCTGGATCAGGCCGAGCGGCGGCGCCTGTTCGCCGAGGTGCAGCGAGTGTTCGGGGAGCAGGTGCCGGCGCTGTACTTCGTGGCGCCGCGACTTTACATGGGCGTCTCGTCCCGCACGCTGAACCTGACCCCCTCCGTGCTGCGGCCGCAATTGCTCTGGTCCGCCGACACCATTGCGGTGACGCCGTAGAATGCTCCACGAGTGGTGACCTACTGCGTTCGCCGACTACTCCTCGCGCTGTTGCTGGTGTGGGGCGTGGCGTCGGGCGCGTTCCTGCTCACCCGCCTGGCGCCCGGCGACGCGACCATTCAGGAAGGCCCGTTCGCCGACTCCGGCAGACGGCAGGCCGAACGTGAGCGGCTTGGCCTGAATCGCCCCATTCTCGAACACTACGTCGTCTGGCTGGGGCGCGCGGCGCGGCTGGATTTCGGCGAGTCGATCGTTTATTCGCGCCCGGTGTCCGACCTGGTGCGCGACCGGGCTGCGAACACGGCCATCCTGGCCTCTGCCGCGCTGATCCTGGCCACCTTGATCGGCCTGCCCCTTGGCGTCTACACGGCCACCCACAAGGACGGGGTCGGATCGCGGTTGGCGCGCGCGGTGTCGATGCTGCTGCTCTCCACGCCGCCGCTGATCGGTGCGCTGGTGCTGGTCCTGCTCGCCGTGAAGACCGGATGGTTTCCGGTCAGCGGCATGACCTCCATCGGTGGTCTTACCGGTTGGCGCGTGGTTCGTGAACGTGTCGACGCACCTGCCGGTGCCCGCGCTGGCGCTGGCCCTGCCCCTGGCGGCGACCCTCGAACGGCTCCAATCACAATCACTGGCCGACGTCTCGCACGAGCCCTTCCTTCGGGCCACGCTGGCACGCGGTGTCGCTCCGCGGGACGCGCTGCTGCGGCATGCGTGGCCCGCGTCGCTCGGTCCCATCCTCGGGCTTTACGGCGTGATGGTCGGCTCCCTCTTCAGCGGCTCGTTCGTCGTCGAAGTCGTCACCGCCTGGCCGGGATTGGGCCGTCTGATGGTGGACGGGCTCAGTGCTCGCGACATCTACCTTGTCGCCGGAACCGCTGCGGCGGGCGCCGCCTGTCTCGCGGCGGCCACCTTCATTACTGACGTCCTGCATGCCGCCATCGACCCGCGGGTCAGGGAGTCCCGCTGATGGCGAGGCGCGCGGCCGTGCTGCTCCTCGCGCTGACCGCGGTCGCCGTGGCGGCGCCGTGGCTTGCCCCGTACGATCCGGGCGCCACGTTCCGCGGCTATCGGCACGCGCCGCCGATGCCGCCGCGTCTCTCTGAAGGCCTGGCCGTGTATCCGTTGATCATCGAGAGCCTGCTCGAAGAGCGGTTCTCGGAAGATCGGACGCAGAACAGTGGCCCTGCCGTGGCGCAGCTCGCGCACCGACCCGGTTTTCCTGTTGGGCGCGGACAAATCGAGCCGCGACGTGCTGTCGCGCCTGCTCGCCGGCGCCCGCATCTCCCTTGGCATCGGCCTGCTGTCGGTCGTGCTGGCGGCGGCCCTGGGCGGGCTGGTGGGGGGCTGGGCCGCCTCGCGTGGCGGCTGGATTGACGACGCGGTGATGCGCGTGTCTGACTTCGTGCTGGTGCTGCCCGTGCTTTACGTCGTGCTCGTACTGCGCGCCGTGCTGCCGTTGGTTCTGTCGCCAGCGACTGTGTTCCTGCTGATGGCCGCGATCTTTCCGCTCGTCGGTTGGCCCTTCGTTGCCCGTGGCGTGCGCGCGATCGTGGCCCGCGAGCGGGAACGCGAGTACGTGCTGGCGGCGCGCTCGCTCGGCGCCAGCCGCGCGGCGATCCTCTGGCGCCACCTGCTGCCGGCGTGCGTTGGGCACATCGCGGTTCAGGCGAGCCTGCTGCTGCCGGCGTTCATCCTGGCGGAGGCGGCGCTGTCGTATGTGGGTCTGGGCTTTCCCGACACGGTGCCGACGTGGGGGACGATGCTGCACGAGGCGGCGGATGTGAACGAACTGTCCCGCTTTCCGTGGACGGCTAGCCCTGCCCTCGCGATTTTCGTCGTCACGCTGGTCACGAACCTCGTCCTGCAACGCCGCCCGAGCGACCGCCGCGCCTCGCCAGACAGACCGGTGGTGCGGCCTCGGCCCGTTGGCGAACGCTCTCCAGATCACCCGATCACCAGCTAAGATCACCTGGTCACCAGTTAAGATTCCAGATCACCAGATCATCAGGTCACCACATCATGAGATTCACCGGACTCTTCCACCCTCTCGTCACGCCGTTCACGCCCGAAGGCGACGTGGATCCGGGCGCGCTTGCCCGCAACGCGCAGCGCCTGCTGAAGACGCCGCTCACCGGCCTCGTGGTGCTGGGCTCCAACGGCGAGTCACCGCAACTCGAAGACGATGAGTCCGACCGGCTGATCGGAGCCGTGCGCGACGTGGTGCCCTCGGACCGGCCGCTGCTCGCAGGCGCCGCCCGCGAGTCCACGCGCGCGACGATTGCCGCCTGCCGCCGCGCCGCGGCGCTCGGCGTGAGCGCGGTGATGGTGCGGACGCCGTCGTTCTACAAGAACATGATGACGACCGACGCGTTCGTGAGGCACTACACGGCGGTGGCCGATGCCTCACCGGTGCCGGTGCTCCTCTACAACGTGAGCGTCTACACCGGCGTCACCCTTCAGGCCGACGCCGTCGGCCTCCTGTGCCAGCACCCGAACATTGCCGGCATCAAGGAGAGCGGCAACGACATGCAGTTGCTGGGAGACTACCTGGCCGCGTCCGCCGGCGCCGACTTCGTGGTGCTGTGTGGATCGGCGACGTCGTTCTACTCGGCGCTGGCGCTCGGCGTGCACGGCGGCGTGCTCGCGCTCTCGGGGCTGTTGCCGGACGAATGCGCGACGCTACGCGCGCTCGTCACCGAGGGCCACTTCGCCGAGGCGCGGGCGCTGCAGGCCCGCCTGATGCCCCTGGCGCGAGCGATCGGCGCTCAGCACGGCGTGCCCGCGTTGAAGGCGGCGCTGACGCTGGTGGGATTCGAAACCGGCGACCCGCGTCCGCCGCTTCGCCCGGCGCCGGCCGCGGTGATCGCGCTGCTTCGGACCCAGCTGACGGCCGTGGGCCTGCTCGCCGACGACACGGTGGATGCTTTGTAGGGAAGGGATCAGGGATCAGGGAGCAGGAACTGAGTCGGGATCGGGATCCGGATCCGGCATCCGGTATCCGGCAGAGCCCAAGCCCCAGAGCCCCAAGCCTAGAGCCCGTTTCGCTGTCTCCGCCAGATGGCAGCAACGGTCGCGCGACGGCGGCTACGGGCCGATTCCGGCCACATTCCAGCCCTCGCGCCCGTGGCATGGGCGTTGCAGTCGCGGCTCACGTATCGATCGCGTGTCCTCATTCCCGAGGTGCCAGTCATGCGCCGCCTGACGCTTGCCGTCATCGTCCTCGTCGTCTCCGTGGCCTGCGCCACCAATCCCGTCTCCGGCAAGAAGGAACTCAGCCTCATGAGCGAGGCCGAGGAGCTCGCCATCGGTCAGCAGGCGGACGCCGAGATTCGGCGCGAGATGGGCGTCTACGACGACCAGGAACTGCAGCGCTACGTGTCGGACATCGGCATGCGGCTGGCGCGGCAGTCGCATCGGCCCAACCTGCCGTGGACGTTCACGGTCGTCGACAGCCCGGCCATCAACGCCTTTGCGGTACCGGGCGGCTACGTCTACATCACGCGCGGCATCCTGCCGTATCTCGAAGACGAGGCGGAACTGGCGGGCGTGCTCGGTCACGAGATCGGCCACGTCACCGCGCGTCATGCTTCGCAGCAGTACTCGCGCCAGGCGGCCGGCGGCATCGGCCTCGCGGTGCTCAGCATCTTCGTGCCCCAGGCCGCTCCTTTCCAGGACCTCTCGTCGATGGGCCTCGGCGTGCTCTTCCTCAAGTACGGCCGCGACGACGAGCTCGAGTCGGACCGGCTGGGCATGGAGTACGCCTCCGCGAACGGCTGGGATCCGGCGGCGGTGCCGCGATTCCTCTCCACGCTGGCCCGCGTCGAGCGCCACCAGCGAGCGCGGTGTCCCGAACTGGCTGTCGACGCACCCGGATCCCGCCTCGCGTGTCGGCGTAGCGACGCCCGTCGTCGCGAAGTTCGCGTCCGACAAGGCGACAACGACGAACGAGGAGGACTTCTCGCGCGCGATCGACGGCGTGGTCGTTGGCGACAGCCTCGAGCAGGGAATCGTCCGCGGCAACGCGTTCCTGCATCCGCTGATGCGCATCGCCCTCGAATTCCCCGACGGCTGGGAAGTGGCGAACACGGCGGAGCAGGTGATGGCCCGCGAGCCGGGGACGAAGCATTTCATGCTGCTGCAGCAGGTGGAGCAGCCTCGCGGCCGTGACATCGACCAGGTGGCCATCGACGCGATGCGGCCGCGCCGGCTACTCGGTGATCGATGGCTCGCACGACACGCTGAGCGGCCTCGATGCGCACATCGGTGTGTATCGGGGATCGCTGAGCGGCGTGGGCAAGGTGGTGATGCGCGCCGCGCACGTGGCGATGGGCCGCCAGGTCTACGTCTTTGCCGGCTTCGCGCCCGAAGGCGAGTTCGGCCAGGTGGACCGCGAGATCGGCCCGGCGCTGAAGACGTTCCGCGAGCTGAGTGCGCAGGAGGCCTCGCAGGTGCGGCCGAACCGCCTGTCCTACTACACCGTCAAGCCGGGCGACTCGTGGCAGTCGATCGCCCAGCGCGCCGGGCGGGCATCACCAACGCCGCGACGCTGGCGATCATGAACGGCCACGAAGTGTTCGAGCAGCCCGAAGCCGGCGAACGCGTGAAGGTCGTGGTCGAAGGCTAGTAGGCGATAATGTCGAGGTGCGGCGTTTTCGGCGTGGCCTGCTGGCTGCGGCAGCCTTTGCCTTCGGCTACATCATCTACGTATACCTGACCCTGCCAGACGTCCGGGTGCTTGCGAAGGAGAACCCGCAGACCACGGCGTTCATGGAACTGCGGGTGCGGGAGGCGGAGGCGCAGAAGCGCAAGTTCAGCATCCGCAACCGCTGGGTGCCCTACGGGCAGATCTCTCCGCACCTGAAGCGCGCGGTGATCGTCGCGGAGGACGCCGCGTTCTTCGATCACGACGGCATCGACTTCGACGAGATCAAGGCCTCGCTCGAACGCAACTGGGAAGATGGCCGCTTCACGCGCGGCGCCAGCACCATCACCCAGCAGCTGGCGAAGAACCTCTACCTGTCGCCGTCGCGCATTCCGGTGCGCAAGCTGCGCGAGCTGTTCATCACGCGGCGGCTCGAGGCCAGCCTCAGCAAGCGCCGGATTCTCGAGATCTACCTGAACATGATCGAGTGGGGCGACGGCATCTTCGGCTGCGAAGCGGCGGCGCGCGCCTACTTCGGCAAGAGCGCCGCGGAGTTGTCGCGTGAGGAATCGGCGCTGTTGGCCGGCGCGATCATCAATCCTCGCGAGCTGAGTCCCGGACACCCGACCAGGCGCCTGCTGCGGCGACAGCAAATCGTGCTGCGGCGAATGGGCGGCGGGTAGCCCGCTACGGTTTTGGCTTCTTCTCTTCGTCCTTCTTCTTGTCCTCGTCCTTGTCGCCGCGCCCGAACACGCGGGACCAGAAGCCGCGCTTCTTCTTTGGCTCCTCGGGCGCGGCCTTTGTTTCGGCCGCCGCCTCCGCGTGCTCCTCGGCCGCCGGCGCGCTGGCGGCAGGTGCCGCATCGATCGCGGAGTGCCGTTCGGCCGACGGCGCGTCGCGGAACCAGTCGCCCATCTTGGCGAGGAGCGAGCGTCCGACGTGCAGATGGCACGTGTCGGTGGGCTCCGTCCCGCGCACGAAATACTCGCTGGAGATCATCGATCGCTCGGTGGTGGATCCATCCGGCAGGGTGACCTGCGCGGAGTCGCAGCCGGAAGCGGGGCGCTTGCCCGACAGCCGGCAGACGCTCACCGAGACGATGTTGCTGGGGTGTTGGTATCCACTCGGCCTTGGCGTCGGCGGTGGCGGACTTCATGAACTCCGCCCACAGCGGCACGGCGACGTCGGCCGCATAGGCGTTGCCAGGGAGGATCGGCGCGGGCGTATCGAGCCCCACCCAGACGCCGCTGACGAGCGACGGCGTGAAGCCGACGAACCACGCGTCGTGGTAGTCGTTCGTCGTGCCCGTCTTGCCGCCGGCAGGCAGCTTGAAGCCGAGCTGTCGCGCCTTCCACGCCGTGCCCGAGTTGATCACGTCGGCCAGCATCGAGGCCATCAGGAACGCGGTCTGCGGCGTGACCGCCTGTTCGGCGTGCGGCTCGGCTCGAGAAGATGACCGTGCCTTCCGCATCCTCGACGCGCCGGATCAGGATCGGCGTGTTCAGCATGCCACCCGCGGCGAAGGTGCCGTAGGCGGCGGTGAGATCGAGCAGCGTGACCTCGCCGGAACCCAGCGCCAGCGACGGCACGCCGGGCACGTCGCCCATGCCGAGCTTCTTCGCGTAGGAGACGGCAGACGGAATCCCGATCTCCTCGATCATCCGCACCGCGGCCTTGTTGCTGGACGTGCGCAGCGCCGACCGCATGGTGATCTCGCCGCCGGTCGTGTGCTCGTCGTCGGGGGTCCACGCACCGTCGGGGAGATCCACCGGCTGGTCGAGCTCGGTGATCAGGCTGGCCGGCGTGTAACCGGCTTCGAGCGCGGCCGCGTAGACGAACGGCTTGAACGCCGAGCCCGGTTGACGACGAGCCTGGGTGACGCGATTGAAGTGGCTGTCGGCGAAGTTGCGGCCGCCGACCAGCGCGCGCACCTGTCCCGTGGTCGGGTCCATCGCCACCAGTGCCGCCTGCAGCCTGCCTGGGTCGTCCTCGGCGGCGCGCTTCCGCGCCTTCAGCGCCGCGGCACGCCGCGCGTCCAGATCCTTCAGCGACGCGGCCACCGCGGCTTCCGCGGCCTTCTGCATGTTCAGGTCGATGGTGGTGTAGACCTTGAGGCCGCCTTCGTAGACGCGTTCGCGGCCGAACTGTTCGACCAGCGCCACGCGCACGTGCTCCTTGAAGTACTGGCCGTAGGGCTCCTCGACGCGGAGTCCGTCCTTCAAGTAGACCTTGGCGTCGCGCGCCTTGGCCAGCGTGGCCTCGTCGATCATGCCGTTGTCGTGCATGGTGCGGAGCACGATGTTGCGACGGGCCACCGCGCGCTCGAGGTTAACCGTCGGCGCCATCGTCGACGGCGACTTCACCAGTCCCGCAATCAGCGCGGCTTCGTCCACGGTGAGATCGCGAGCCGACTTGCCGAAATAGCCGAGCGCGGCCGCTTCCGCGCCGTACAGGCCGGCGCCGAAGTACATCTTGTTGAGGTAGAGCTCGAGGATCTGATCCTTCGTGTACTCGTTCTCGATGCGGATCGCGAGCAGCGCTTCCTGGATCTTCCGCGTGAAGGTCTTGTCCAGCGTGAGGAAACTCTGTCGCGCGAGTTGCTGCGTGAGCGTGCTGCCGCCCTGCGCCATGCGGCCCTGCCGGATGTTGGCGAGACTGGCGCCAAGGATGCGGACCAGGTCGACCCCGTTGTGATCGTAAAAGCGCTGATCCTCGATCGACACGATCGCCTGGATCAGGTGAGGCGAGATGTCGGCCAGCGGCACGTCGCGACGCTGTTCCTGGAAGATCGAGAAGGCCGGCTTGTCCGAGGCGTCGTAGATGACCGTGGCCTGCGCGGTCTGCTCCAGCCCCTTCAACTCGCCGCGCGCCGGCAGCCCCGTCATCACCGAATGGACGGCCCACTGCGAGGCGCCGAGGACGGAGCCCTGCACGAGGGCGCCGACCACTGCGAGGGCCCAGAGGAGCTGAGGAGAGTAGCGGAAACGAAGGGACGGCATAGGGGGTGTAGACGACTCCTGGCGATCCGCTCGCCTGATCCATCCATTGCAAGCGGGGTACCACGCGAAATGTCGAGGCGGGGCGGGCTTTTCGCGAAAGCGGACACGATCGGACCGCCAGGCGAGCAGGAATTACACGGTCAGCGTATCAGGTTCACACGGATCGGCTCAAGGTCAGCGCGGACGCCGGGCCCCGACGTACCGCCGGTTCCAGTATTCGGCAGACAGACGCTCCACACGGACCACGCCGCGTTCGCTCGGCGCGTGGACGAACTGATCCGGCCCGATGACAATGCCGACGTGCGAGGCGCCGGGCGCGACGGTGGTGAAGAAGACCAGGTCACCGGGGACCAACGCGTCCCGCTTCAAGCTGCGTCCCAGGCGGAACTGCTCGCGCGTTTCGCGGGGCACCGCGACGCCGTGCAGGCGGTAGACGTACTGCACGAATCCACTGCAGTCGAAGCCCTCGGGCGTCGTGCCGCCATTCCGGTAGGGCGCTCCGCGCAGTGAGAGTGCGGTGCTTGCGACAGCGAGCGCCTCCGCGTCTCCGATCGGCGGCAACGGTTCGGCTTCGGTGGGCCGAGTGCCTGAGGGGTTTGGCGGCGCCGGCCCGGGTGGCGCGGTCTCTGCACCACCAGGGACAGGGAAGGGTCTGGGCACGGCCCCGGACGAGGCGCATCCCGCAGTCAGCGCGGCTGTAGCCAGCAGCAAGACGACGAACAGCACAGAGCGAGAGCCGGCCGACATGCGTATCACTTTACATATCGGCAGAACCTGTCTCGTGGTCCACCGACGATTCATGGAATCCCGTAACTAGTTGTCGTACATCGCTTTACGAGATTCTGTCGCTTGACAGAACCGGGTCAAGACGGGCAGAATACACAGGCAGAGCGACATCATGGAGCAAACGCTCCTCCTCAACGCGACGTTCGAACCCCTCAAGGTGGTTCACTGGCAGAAGGCGGTCACGCTGTGGTGCCAGGGCAAGGTCGAGATCATTGCGCATCACGACCGCGAAATCCGCGCTGTGTCGTTTTCCTTCAAAATGCCGTCGGTCATCCGTTTGCTCCGCTACGTGCGCATCAAGCAGCGGTTCGACTACGTCCCGTTTTCGCGGGCCAACATCTACGCCCGTGACGAGTACACCTGCCAGTACCTGCGCCCGCGTCCTGCCTACACCCGAGCTCACCTTCGACCACGTGGTGCCGGTGTCTCAGGGCGGCCGCAAAGACTGGGAGAACATCGTCACGTGTTGCGTAACATGTAACCGTCGCAAAGGCGGCCGCACCCCGCACGAAGCGAGGATGGCCCTGGTGCGCCCCCCGCGCCGGCCGAATGCGGCCCCCGCGATTCGCATCACCATCGGTCTGCGGCAGGCTCCGGACAGCTGGCGCGACTACCTGTACTGGAACCTGGAACTGGACGAGACCTGATCTGTGCCCGTGCTGACCAACCTCGAGCCCTTCCGCGTAGTGCATGGCGGCCGGCTCTGGGTATATGGCGACGGCTTCCCGACGCCGACGGCGCTGGCTGACGATGTGACGATCGGCGGCGTGCCGGCGCGCATCTCGTTCGCGTCCCCGGATCGCATGGCGGTGGTCGTTCCGGACGGCGTCGAAGGTGACGACACGCCCGTGAAGGTGTCGTGGGCGCCCGGCGCCACGCTCTATGCGCACATCGGCCGCGTGCTTGCCACCGGCCTCCACCAGGTGGACAACCCGGTCGTCGATGCGACTGGAGCGGTCTACGTCACCTATTCAGGATCGCGCGGCCAGCAGGCCGCGGTCTCGGTGTTCCGGGTCACGCCGCTCTCGGGCGTGCGCGAGCCGTTCGTGCACGGCCTGGTCAACGCCACCTCGATGGCGTTCGGTCCCGACGGAAAGCTGTACGTATCCAGCCGCTTCGAGGGCCGCGTCTACCGCGTGCACGATGACGGGCAGTACGAGGTGATTGGCTCGGACCTGGGCATCGCCACGGGGCTGGCGTTCGCGCCCGACGGCAGCCTGTTCGTCGGCGATCGATCGGGCACGATCTTCCGCATCGATTCGAAGGGCCGCACCGAAACGGTGACGACGCTTCCCGGCAGCATGGCCGCGTTTCACCTGGCGATGGGGCCGGACGGCTGGCTCTATGTCTCGGCGCCGACGCTCTCCACCTACGATCTCCTGCGGCGCGTCGACGAGAGCGGCCGCGTCGAAGTGCTCGACTGGGTGTTCGGCCGTCCGCAAGGACTGGCGTTCGACGCCAACGGCGTCCTGCACGTGGTCGAAGCGCTCGCGGGTTCGAGCGGTGTCTATGCGCTGCGGCCCGGTCGTCCGCGCGAATTGGTGCTCTCGGCACCGGGTCTCGTCGGGCTCGCATTCTCGGGCGACGGCGCGCTGTTCGTCACCTCGAACGACACCCTTTACGGCTTCGGGCTGCGCTGACTCTTCGGCTACACTCGGCCGGACATGTCCCAACTGTTTGCGCGAAAACCCATCGCGGATCTCGTCGTCGACCGACGAGGCGCGATCGCTGAAGCGCGTCCTCGGCGCGGGCGATCTGGTCATGCTGGCGATCGGCGCGGTGATCGGCGCCGGCATCTTCGGCGCGATCGGCACCGCGGCGGCAGGGCAGGTGGCGCCGGACGGCACCGTCATCCGCTACGCCGCGGGCCCGGCGCTGGTGTTCTCGTTCATCCTGCTCGGCGGCGCCTGCGCGCTGGCCGCGCTCTGCTACGCCGAGCTCGCGGCGATGATTCCGCAGGCCGGCAGCGCCTACGCCTACTCGTACGCGACGCTCGGCGAGCTGGTCGCGTGGATCATCGGCTGGGACCTGATGCTCGAGTACGCCGTCGGCAACGTCGCCGTCGCGATCTCGTGGGGCGACTATTTCAACTCGCTGCGTGCGCAGCGTCGGCATCGACCTGCCGGTGTGGTCCTCACGACCGGCTATCGCACCGCGCTCCTCAGCTCGAATCCCGACGTGCACAACCTGCTGAACACCGCGCCGCACTTCCTCGGCATTCCCGATCCTGATCAACCTGCCGGCGTTCGCGCATCGTGATGCTGATCACCTGGCTGCTGCTGCGCGGCGCGCGCGAGAGCGCCACCGCCAACACGATCATGGTCGTGATCAAGCTGGTCGTGCTCGCGCTGTTCATCGGCGTCGGCATGATGAACATCAACCCCGCCAACTACACGCCGTTCGCGCCGAACGGATTCACCGGCATCCATCAGGGCGCGGCGATCGTGTTCTTCGCCTACATCGGCTTCGACGCCATCTCGACGGCGGCGGAAGAGACGCAGCAACCCGCAGCGCAACCTGCCGATCGGCATCCTCGGCGGCCTGGCGGTCTGCACGGTCATCTACGTGATCGTCGGCGCCGTGATCACCGGCATGGTGCCGTACACCGAACTCGGCGTGGCCGACCCGCTGGCGCGCGCGCTCGAGATTGACCGGCTACTCCGGCGTCGGCGCGATCGTCGCGTTCGGCGCCGCGATCTCGATGTCGGCGGTGCTGCTGGTGTTTCAATACGGCCAGCCGCGCATCTTCTTCTCGATGGCGCGCGACGGCCTGCTGCCGGAGTGGGTCGCGCGCATCGATCCGAAGACCCGCATCCCGTACACGGCGACGCTGATCACCGGCGTCCTCGTCGCGCTGGCGTCGATGATTGGCGATGCCGCTGAAACCTACGACCTGACCAACGTCGGGACGCTGTTCGCGTTCGCGCTGGTCTGCGCCGGCGTGCTGGTGCTGCGCGTCAAGGAGCCCGAACCGCGCCCGTCCGTTCAAGGTGCCGTTCGTGTGGGTCATTGCCCCGCTCGGCGTCGTGGCCTGCCTGTTCATCATGGTCGGGCTGCCGAACCAGGCGTGGGAACGCTTCGGCATCTGGCTCGTCATCGGCCTGCTCCTCTACGCCTTCTACGGCTACAAGCACAGCAAGCTGCGCAAGGCCTGGCACGATAGCCGCGATTCGGCAGTTTCGGCCGTCGTCGCAGAAATTGCCGCGAATTGGCGGTATCGTGCCAGGCCCCGTCAGACGCATACAATTGGGGATTGGGGTGTTCACCTGAACGCCCGCAGTACCCCCATGCCGCACAACTGGATCTCCGTTCGAGGCGCTCGCGTCCACAACCTGAAGGACATCGACGTCGACATCCCGCGCGACAAGCTCGTGGTCATCACCGGCCTGTCGGGCTCGGGGAAGTCGTCGCTCGCGTTCGACACGCTGTACGCCGAAGGGCAGCGCCGCTACGTCGAGTCGCTGTCCGCCTACGCGCGGCAGTTCCTCGAGCAGATGGAAAAGCCCGACGTCGACCTGATCGAGGGTCTGTCGCCGGCGATCTCGATCGAGCAGAAGACCACCGGCTCGAATCCGCGCTCGACCGTCGGCACCGTCACCGAGATCTACGACTACCTGCGCCTGCTCTTCGCCAACATCGGCGTGCCGCACTGCCCGAACTGCGGCCGCGAGATCACCTCGCAGTCGCTCGAGCGCATCGTCGACCTGGTGATGACCTACCCGCAGGACACGCGCATCAACGTGATGGCGCCGATCGTCCGCGGCCGCAAGGGCGAGTTCAAGAAGGAGCTGCAGGCGCTGCGCGCGCGCGGCTTCACCAAGGCGCGCATCGACGGCCAGCTGCGCTCGCTCGAGGAAGACATCGCGCTCGATCGCCGCCGCAACCACAACATCGACATCGTCATCGACCGGCTGATCGTCCGCAGCGGCATCGAGCGGCGGCTCGGCGAGTCGGTCGAAGTGGCGCTGCAGCTGGCCGACGACGTGGTGGTGATCAATTCGCTCGATGGCGGCGACCGCCTGTTCTCGCGCAAGCTCGCGTGCGTCGTCTGCGGCATCAGCGTGCCGGAGATGTCGCCGCGCGCGTTCTCGTTCAACTCGCCGCACGGCGCCTGCCCGTCGTGCCAGGGCCTGGGCGCGACCTGGGACTTCGATCCGCTGCGCATCGTCCCCGACGAATCGCTGTCGCTGTCGCAGGCGCGATCGCGCCGTGGGGCAAGGGCGACGCGGCGCTCGTGGGCGAGGCGATCGCCGCGATTGCGTCGTACTACGGCATCGAGCCGAAGACGCCGTTCGCGAAGCTGCCGAAGAAACAGCGCGACCTGATCCTGTTCGGCCCGCCGGCCCGCACCGCCGACGACGAGGCGCACGAAGAAGGCCGGGCGCGCGACCACGGCGAAGACCGCGAAGAAGAAGAAAGCCGACGAGCCGGATCCGTTCGGCCGCGACTTCGAAGGCGTGATTCCGAACCTGCGCCGGCGGTTCGAAGAAGGTTCGTGGGCCGTGCAGGAGGAGCTCGATCCGTATCGCGCGCTCCGCGAATGCCCGGTCTGCCACGGCAACCGCCTGCGCCCGGAGAGCCTGGGCGTCACGCTCAAGGGCAAGACGATCGCCGACTACGTCAACCTGCCGATCTCCGAAGCGCTGGCGTTGTTCGATGCGCTCGAGCTGCACGATCGCGAGGCGATCATCGCGACGCGCATCCTCAAGGAGATTCGCGACCGCCTGCGCTTCCTGAACGACGTCGGCGTCGGCTATCTCACGCTCGGCGCGCTCGGCCGCGACGCTGTCCGGCGGCGAAGGGCAGCGCATCCGGCTGGCGACGCAGATCGGCTCGAACCTCACCGGCGTGCTCTACGTGCTGGACGAACCGTCGATCGGCCTGCACCAGCGCGACAACCGCAAGCTGCTGTCGACGCTGCGGCGCCTGCGCGACCTCGGCAACACGGTGGTGGTGGTCGAGCACGACGAGGAAACGATCCGCGCTGGCGGACTACGTCGTCGACCTTGGTCCCGGCGCCGGCGACCTCGGCGGCCAGGTGATCTTCCAGGGCACGCCGGCGGAGCTGGCCGGGAATGGCACCGGCTCGCTGACCGGCGCGTATCTGGGCGGCCACCGCCAGATCGAGACGCCGAAGACGCGGCGCAAGGCCAAGCAGGGCGAGATCGTCATCCGGGCGCGCGCGCCAACAACCTCAAGGACATCGACGTCAAGATTCCGCTCGGCCGCCTCGTCGCCGTGACCGGCGTCAGCGGATCGGGCAAGAGCACGCTCGTCAACGACATCCTCTACAAGTCGCTGGCGCGGGAGTTCTACCGCGCCGCCGACGAGCCGGGCGCGCACGACACGATCGAGGGCATCAACCTGATCGACAAGGTGATCGAGATCGATCAGTCGCCGATCGGCCGCACGCCGCGATCGAATCCGGCCACCTACACCAGCCTCTTCACCTTCATCCGCGAGCTGTTCGCGATGGTCCCGGAAGCGCGCGCGCGCGGCTTCAAGCCGGGCCGCTTCTCGTTCAACGTCAAGGGCGGCCGCTGCGAGGCGTGCCAGGGCGACGGCGTCATCGCCATCGAGATGCACTTCCTGCCGAACGTCTACGTGACGTGCGAGCAGTGCAAGGGGCGGCGCTACAACCGCGAGACGCTCGACGATGAAGTACCGCGGCAAGTCGATCGCCGACGTGCTCGAACTGACGGTCGACCAGGCGCTGCCGCTGCTCGAGAACTTCCCGCCGATGGCGACCAAGCTGCGCACGCTGCAGAGCGTGGGCCTCGGCTACATCACGCTCGGCCAGTCGGCGACGACGTTGTCGCGGCGGTGAGGCGCAGCGCGTGAAGCTGTCGCGCGAGCTGTCGAAGCGCGGCACCGGCCGCACGCTCTACATCCTCGACGAGCCGACGACGGGGCTGCACTTCGAGGACGTCCGCAAGCTGCTCGATGTGCTGATGCGGCTCGTTGATCAGGGCAACACGATCGTCGTCATCGAGCACAACCTCGACGTGATCAAGTCGGCGGACTGGCTTGATCGATCTCGGGCCCGGAGGGCGGGTCTGGCGGCGGCCGCATGGTCGCGCAGGGCACGCCCGAACAGGTGGCGCGGACGCCGGACTCGGCGACCGGGGCGTTTCTGGCGGCGGTGCTGAAGCCCTGACAGAACTGCGGAATGCCACCCGGAATTGGTCAGATTGAGTCCGTCGTGAAGGGGTGAGCAATCTCGCGCAGGCAGTCGGTCGATATCGAGGAGAATTCGGCGACTGTGGCAGAATTGACACAGTTCAGGCTCATTGGCTGTGGCTCGCTTTACACAGTTGCCCGTGCTCTCTCACTGTGTCGGCGGCTGGTAAGTGCTGATTAGCAAGCACTTGTCGCGATTAGAGAGGCTCGTTTCACGCGGCATCGACTTTGCTTCCTTACCGGGCGTCGAAAAGCGACTCCAGAGGCGAATGGACGTTCAACAGACCATCAAACGTCAGATTTCATGCGCCGGCATCGGACTCCACTCCGGCCAGAAGGTGACGCTCACGCTCAAGCCCGCGGCGGCCGACACCGGTATCCGGTTCCGTCGCACCGACCTGGGCGTCGAGATTCCGGCGTCCGTCGAACACGTGTCGGGCGTGCAGTACGCCACGGTGCTCGGCCGCGACGGCGCCACGGTTGAAACCGTCGAGCACCTGCTCGCCGCGCTCGTGGCCGCCGGCATCGACAACGTCGTCGTCGAGCTCAATCAGCGCGAAGTGCCGATCATGGACGGCAGCAGCGCGCCGTTCCTGTATCCTGCTGCAGGAAGCCGGCGTCAAGAGGCTCGGACCGGCTCGCAAGTATCTGAAGATGCTCAAGCCGGTGCAGATTGCCAGCGGCGACAAGCGCATCGCGATGTATCCCTCGGATCACTTCAAGGTCAGCTACACCATCAGCTTCGACCATCCGCTGCTCCAGCACCAGACGCGCACCGAGCGCATCACCGAGCAGAGCTTCAGCGAGCACATCGCCTCGGCGCGCACCTTCGGCTTCCTGAAGGAAGTGGAGTGGCTGCGCCAGCAGGGCCTGGCGCTCGGCGGCTCGCTCGAGAACGCCATCGTCATCGGCGACACCGGCGTGCTGAACGCCCTGCGCTTCGACGACGAGTTCGTGCGTCACAAGATCCTCGACGTCGTCGGTGACCTGGCCCTGGTCGGCTATCCCGTCGTCGGCCACGTCGTGGCGCACCGTGCCGGTCACGCGCTGCACACCGAACTCGGCCGGGCGATCCTGGCCGACCGCGAGGCCTGGTCCCTGGTCGAAGCACCGGACCTGGCTCCCGAGGAATCGGTCTTCGGCGTGCCGGCCACTGCGCGCGCCCACTAGGCTCTCTCTTTCGTCGCACCTCCAATCGCCGGGCCGCGTGTCTCACGCGGCCCTTTTTTTGTCCGCAAGTTGGCGCGACTGATTGTCGGTAGTCCGTTCAAACGCGCGCCGGTCGAGGCGCGCTTGGTGCTGGCCGAAGCAAACCGGGACCGGGTGATACACTCCCGAAAACTAGGGAGTCTTCATGCCACGCTTGCGTATTCTGTCCTGTCTCTCAGCCCTCTTCCTGGCCGCTGCGGTTGCGTTGTTCGGGCCGGTGGTTTCCGCGCAGACGCCCGACCCCGCGATGGTGGCCAGGGCGCGCGCCATCCACGATCGGGTGATCGCGATGGATACGCACAACGACATCAACCCGCGCGACTTCACGAAGGAGCGCAACTACACCCAGCGGCTCGACAACCAGGTCAACATCCCCAAGATGGTCGAGGGCGGGCTCGACGCGTCGTTCTTCATCGTCTATGTGGGGCAGGGGGCTCTGACGCAGGAAGGCTACGACAAGGCCTACGCGCAGGCGGTGGAGAAGTTCACCGCCATTCACCGGCTGACCGAGGAGATTGCGCCGGACAAGATCGGCCTGGCGCTGACCGCCGCCGATGTGCGCCGCATCGCCGCCAGCGGCAGGAAGGTGGCGCTCATCGGCGTCGAGAATGCCTACCCGCTCGGCACCGATGTGTCGCGGGTGAAGGAGTTCTACGATCGCGGCGGCCGCTACATGTCGCTCGCCCACAACGGCCACAGCCAGTTCGCCGATTCGAACACCGGTGAGCGCGACGGCCAGTGGATGCACAACGGCCTGAGCGAGATGGGCCGGCAGGTGATCATCGAGATGAACAAGTGGGGGATCATGGTGGACGTGTCCCATCCCTCCAAGCAGGCGAACCTCCAGGCGATTGCGCTGTCGCGCGCGCCGGTCATCGCCTCGCACTCGGCCGCCCGCGCGGTGGCCGATCACAGCCGCAACATGGATGACGAACAGTTGCTGGCGCTCAAGAAGAACGGCGGCGTCATCCAGACGGTGGCCTTCGACAGCTACGTCAAGATCAAGGCCCCCGATTCGGCGGAGCGCTCCGCGGCCATTACCAAGCTGCGGCTCGAGATGGGACTGCAGGGCGGCCCGCAGAGCCAGGCCGACGCCACGCGCAACGAGTTCCGGCGCCGCATGGCGGAGCTCGACCAGCAGTTTCCGCCGCCGCCGATGGCCACGGTGTCGGACTTCGTGGACCACATCGACTACCTGGTGAAGAAGATCGGCATCGACCACGTCGGCATCTCGTCCGACTTCGATGGCGGCGGCGGCGTGAAGGGCTGGAACGGCGCCGACGAGACGTTCAACGTCACGCTCGAGCTCGTGCGCCGCGGCTACACCGAGGAACAGATCAGCAAGATCTGGAGCGGCAACCTGTTGCGCGTGATGGACGAGGTCCAGAAGGTCGCCGCGGACATCCAGGCCGGCCGCAAGTAGGCGAGCGTTCGTCTGCCGGTCTGCCGTCTGCCGTCTGCCGTCTGCCGTCTGCCGTCTGCCGTCTGCCGGTACATATGCCTTCTGCCTTTGGCGTTTTCTCTGTAGACTGTGCCGCCATGAAGCGACTCTTCGTGGCGGCCTGTCTCCTCGTCTCCGCCGGCGCGGCGGCGGCGCAGCAGCCGCCCGCACCGCAACCGCAGGCGCCGCTGCCCAAGGGACAGATGCCGGTGCTCGGCCGCCCCACCGAGTCCACCGACCCGGTGCCGGTCTTCAACTTCGACGACTACTTCCCTGGTGCGTGGGACTTCGAGTGGAACGTCCCCGAGAGTCCCATCGGTCCGGCCGGCCCGGTCACGGGCACCACGGTCTACACGAAGGTGGACGCCACCACCTACGACGCTGAAACGAAAGCCGAAGGGCCTGCCGGCGCGTTCACCATCAAGGAACGTATGGTGTACGACAGGGACGCCAAGAGCATCACCAAGCAGGTGACCGACAGCCGCGGCTTCTCGTATTCGTCGAAGGCCACCGTGGCCGGCGACCTCGGCGGGATCTACAACATCCTCTTCACCAGCGATACCTTCGTCGCGCACGGACAGAAGGTCCAGCTGAAGGAAGCCGTGCGGACCATGTCGCCCTTCAACTACCGGGTGGCGACGACGCTGTCGGTGGATGGCGGACCGTTCACGAACTTCGGCAACCCCTGGTGGCGCAAGCAGACGAAATAGGAGTTCCCACATGATCAAGCGCGTGGCCCTGACGGCCCTCGTTCTCGCGGCACTGCCGCTCACTACCCTTGCCCAGGGCGATGGCGGCTACCGGCTCGTGCCGAACTGGCCGACGCTGCCGGCAGGGATGTTCTTCGGACTCAAGGACGCGCCGCCGCCGCCCGCGGAACGCGATGCGCAGGCCGCGGCCCGGCGCGCCCAGGGTGGTCAGCGCGCGGCCGCGACGCCGAATGCCGGCCCCACGAACCAGCCAGGCATCTCGGGCCTGGCCATCAGCCAGCAGGATCTGATCTACGTCTTCAATCGCGGACCCAAGCCGGTGATGGTGTTCGACACCAAGGGCACGATGGTGATGTCAGGCGGCGATCAGGAGATCAACGGCAAGACCATCAACCCGTCGTGGCAGCACTCCGGGACCGTGGACTGGGACGGCAACGTCTACATCATCGAGCGCGACGCGCATCGCATCGTCAAGCTGAGTCCGAAGATGGACAAGGTCCTGATGCAGCTCGGGACCACCGGCGAGAAGGGCACCGACGCCAAGCACTTCGATCTGCCGTCTGGCATCGCCGTGCTGAAGAACGGCAACATCATCGTCACCGATGGCTACGGCAACAACCGCGTGCTGCTGTTCGACAAGAACGGGACGCTCCTGAAGCAGGTGGCGAAGGGCGCCGGCGGCCCGGCCGACAAGGGCACCGGCAACGGCGAATGGGTGCTGCCGCACAAGCTCGCCGTGGACGCGCAGGAGAACCTCTACATCATCGACCGCGAGAACAAGCGCGTGCAGGTGTTCGACAAGAACCTCCTCTACCTTCGCGAGATCAAGAACGAGGGCTGGAACCCCTGGGACATCGGCATCTCGCGCAAGGGCGACCGATGGCTTCGCCTACATCGCCGACCACGCGCTGGAGCGCGTGCACAAGATGCAGTTGTCCGACGGCAAGCTGGTGGCCACCTGGGGCTCGCAGGGACTCGGGCCCGGACAGTTCGACTGGGTCCACGGCATCGTCGTCGACTCGCAGGGCGCGGTCTACGCGGCTGATACCTACGGGCAGCGGTTGCAGAAGTTCGTCCAGGCCAGCGGCTCGCGGTAAGGTTCGCGTGGCCTCGCTTGCGCTCGGGTAGGCGCGGCTTCGCCGCGTAGGCCTGCGACTGGATTTCAGGCAGGACGAAGGCGCTGTCGACCGGTGTGCGTCACTCGCACACCGGCTCGGCCAGCCGGTCACACTCCCTTCGGCCCCTTCAAGCACTTGGGCGAACTCGCCAGCGATCACGAGGCTCAAACAACGCCGCGTCTCTGCCTTCGGTCCGTGTGTCGGAGTCCGGCACGGCTGGCCTCGACGGTGCGCGTGCGACGCACCCCGTTCGCCTGCAGCCCTCGCGTCCGGCTGACAACGTGAGGCTGCCGCTCCTACGCGCCGGAGGCGCGCCTCCTACGGCGCCGAAGGCGCCGCCTGTCCGTTCCTACGGCCCGAAGGGCTCGCCTTATCTCGCCATCACGCGCGTGACGGTCCAGTAGATCCCGACCGCCGCGATCGCCAGCGATGCGGGTACCACCACGCGGCGCCGGTAACAGTTCGCCTTTCACGAACGGCGCGGTGACGAGCGCGGCCGCCGCGATGACCGACACCTGCCCGAACTCGACGCCCAGATTGAAGGACAGGAGCGCCGTGAGGAATTCCCCGCGCGGCAGCCCCAGCTCGCGCAGCACGCCGGCGAATCCCAGCCCGTGCAGCAGCCCGAACAGGAACACGACGCGCGATCCGCCACGCATGCAGCTCGCGCGTGATCAGGTTCTCGATCGCGACATACGCAATCGAGAGCGCGATCAACGGCTCGACGACGCGCGGCGGCAGCGACGACGATGCCGTAGATCGAGAGGCCCAGCGTGATCGAGTGCGCCACCGTGAACGCGGTCACCTGCAGTCAGCATCGTTCGCAGGCGCGGGCTCAGCAGGAACAGGCCGATCACGAACAGGATGTGATCGACGCCCTTCGGCAGGATGTGCGTGTAGCCCAGGGCGACGTACTGCCGGATCACCGTCCACCGCGACGGCGGGGTGAACTGGCCCGTGAGGTCGATCGGCCGGCTCCACGCCGTGCCGTCGATCCACTCGGTGTAGACCTGGCCATCGGCTCTGGCGAATTGTCGAGCGGATAACGGATCCGCCGACGATGCCGTAGAACCACCGCAGCATGCGCGCGTCCGCGCCCATCCTGCCCTGAAGGCGATAGTGCGCCGCCATCGGCGTGCCGTCTGGCTCGGTGGGAGCCGCCGGCGGCTCGTACACGACCGAGGCGGGCCGCACTTCGCGCCCGTCCACGTAGAGGACGATGCGATCGACCATGACGGGGGCGAGGGCGGCGAGGCGGAGCGTCGCGGTCGGCCGGGGGCAGCCGTGTGCCTTCGGGCCTCACCGGGAGGTCTGGATAGTCCACGAGGAATGGCTCGAGCCGCAGCAGCAGCCACTCGGATCGTTGGCGACGTCGAGCGTGAACGAGCCGTCCGGCGGCGAAGGCGAGGTGAACCCGCGTCCGTTCGAGCATCGTGGGCCGAGGGACGTGCGGCAGTCGCGAGCCACAGCCCCAGCACGACCAGCGGGACGGCGCCCCATCGGACCAGCACGTCGGTTATCATAGCGGCCCCATGCGAACCTCTCTGGTCGGTGCCCTCGGTCTGGTCCTTGGATTGGCGGCGCTGGCGGTCGCGCAGCCTGCCTCGAAGAAGGTGGACATCGTCGTCGGTCACCGGCTGCCTGCGCGAGCAGAGTCCGGGCACCTGGATGCTGGTTGCCGCCTCCGAGCCGGTGCCGAGCATTGCCAACGCCGCCGCCGAAAGAGGAGCTGCCGACCACGGCGCCGGCTGGAAGAACTCAGCTTTCAGCTGATTGGCGTCGGCGAGTTCAACCTGCCGACGATGAAGGACAAGACCGTCGTGGTCCGGGGGCTGCTCATCAAGGACCACGCCGACGTCCCGGCTCAACGTGACCTCGGTGGTCGAGGCCCTGCCGGCCTGCGCGCGCGAGCGCCCCGAAATAGGCTAGTATTTGGTCGGCATTCCGGCCCGAGCCGTCGGGCCCCGGTCCACTGTCCTCGGAGGGTCATATGAAGCGCGTGGTCGCTCTGTTCGCCGGCGTCGTCCTCACCGCGGCATCGATCTCGACCGTGCAGACCGCGTCCTCCACCGTGCAGACCGCGGCGCCGGCCGCCGCGCCAGACGCGCCCACGTTCGCCAAGGACGTCGCGCCGATCATGTTCGACAAGTGCGCGATCGTGCCATCGCGCCAGGCGAAGTGGCGCCGATGTCGCTGCTCTCCTACGAGCAGGTGCGGCCGTGGGCGCAAGCGCCATCAAGAGCAAGGTCGTGTCGCGCGAGATGCCGCCGTGGGGCGCGGACATGCGCGAGACGCTGCCGATGCGCAACGACATCAGCCTCTCGCAGAACAGCAGATCGAGACCATCGTGGCGTGGGTGGACGCGCGGCGCGCCGAAGGGCAACGCCGCCGACATGCCGCCGACGCCGACGTTCGCCACCGGGTGGACCTACGGCAAGGAGCCGGACTACATCCTCGAGATGCCGGTCGAGTTCGACATTCCCGCCGAAGGCGAGCTCGGCGTCCAGATGTTCTACTCGAAGGTGCCGTTCACCGAAGATCGGTTCGCCGAAGATCGTGGAGCTGCAGCCGAGCAACGGCAGGTGCTGCACCACGCCGGCATCTTCTTCGTCGATATTCCCGAAGGCTCGACGATCGTCAGGACGGCCGCATTGTCGGACCGGACGGCAAGGTGATTGGCGACCGCGGTTCGCACGGCCTCCCGTCGACGGACGGCGGCCTGCCCGGATCGAGCAAGCTGCTGTCGTGGGTGCCGGGCCGCGGCCTCGATCGGCATCGCGCCGACGTCGGCAAGCGCATTCCCGCCGGCAAGTACATCAACTGGCAGATGCACTACAACCCGACCGGCAAGCCCGAGAAGGATCGGACGCGAGCTGGGCATCTGGTTCAACAAGGTGCCGGTGACGCACGAAGTGCTGATCCGCCAGGCGGGCGATCCGCTGGCCACCACCAAGGGCGGGCTGTCGCTTTACCGCGCGGAAGGCCAGGAGATTGAATACAAGGCGGACCCGAGCAGCACGCGCCGCACGCGCACCACGCCGAACATCCCGCCCTACGTCGAGAACTGGAGCCTCACGGGCATCACGCCGGTGACCGAAGACATCACGCTCTACGCGATGTCGCCGCACATGCACCTGCGCGGCAAGAGCCTGAAGTGGGTGATCACCTATCCCGACGGCCGCGAGCAGACGATTCTCAACGTGCCGAAGTTCGACTTCAACTGGCAGTTCAACTACGAGCTGGCCGAGCCGCTGAAGATTCCCGCGGGCAGCAAGATCTCGGGCATCGGCTTCTACGACAACTCGCCGAAGAACAAGTGGAACCCGGCTCCGCACCTCGAGGTGTACTGGTGCGAACAGAGCTGGGACGAGATGTACCAGCCCTTCACCGAATACTCCGTGGACAGCCAGGACCTGACCAAGGCGGCCAAGCCCACGACGAGTTCGCCGCAGCAGAAGCAATAGCCGCTCAGCTCTCTTGGGTGGTCAATCCGACGGTTCGCTGATCCGCTCGAAACCGACACAAGTCACGGGAGTTCGGGCGGACGGCGCAATCAGCGGAAGTGAATTGAGGGGTTAGTGGGGAAGCGTCAGGCCTACGGGCTGGTTGTGTTGCGCTTGTGCCTGGGCGTGTTCTTTCTGTTCGAAGCGATCGGCAAGATCGGCTGGTTCACCAGCAGCGCGGTCCTCTCGAGCCGTCTCACCGAGTGGCTGCAGTCCGCGGGCCCGCTCAACCGCCCCTACCTGCAGCTGCTGTTGCCCGGTGTCGAGATCCTCGCTCGGCTCGTGCCGCTGGGAGAGTTCGCGGTGGCCGTCGCGTTCCTGCTGGGCGGATACACCCGCGTCGCGGCGACGCTCGCCGTGCTGATGGTGCTGAACTTCCACTTCGCCAGCGGCGTGATGTTCCAGTACAGCTACCTGACCAATGGCTATGGCCTGCCGGTGCTGGGCGGCCTGCTTGCGCTGGCGATTGGCGGCGCGGCACTGCCACTCAGCCTGAGGAAGTAGACAACAGGGACGGCGGCTGGGGCTCCTGGGGGCGTCGAGCTTAGTCTGGGGTCCTGGGTCTTGAGTCTTGGGTGACCCTCACCCCACCATGACCGCTCTGCTTCCGCACCCATCGCACCTGAACTAGAATTCCCCCCATGCACCGACGAGCTTTCTGCTCGCTAGTCGCCTTTGCCGCCCTCACGGCCGCGCCGACTCTGATCACTGCGCAATCTGGCGCCGCCCGCACGTTCCAGGCGCGTCTCTCCACCGTCCCAATCGACCTGACGATGGCGAGTACCATTGCCGGCAGCGGCTCGGTGACGGGGACGTTGAAGGGCCGGACGCTGGTGCTGGCGGGGAAGTTCACCGGGCTGAAGACGCCCGCGACGGTGGCGCGCCTGCATCGCAGTCCAACCCGCGGCATGCGCGGCGAGGCGATCTTCGACCTGACCGTGAACGCCACGGGCACGAGCGGTGAGCTGAGCGGCACGCTGGAGTTGAGCGCCGCGCAAGTGGAAGACCTGGAGAAGGGCCGGCTCTATGTGCAGCTGCACAGCGAGAAGGCGCCGGACGGCAACTTGTGGGGATGGTTGCTCGGGAAGACCTAGGCAAGCGGCAGACGGCAACCGGCAGACGGCTCAAGCCCCAAGCCCCAAGCCCCAAGCCCCAAGCCCCAAGACTCAAGACTCAAGACTCAAGACCCAAGACCCCAAGACCCTGAGGCGATGAAAACCGTGACGAGACTTCTTCCCATCGGAATGGTGGCGCTCGGCTTAGGTCTCACTCTGAGCGCGACTCCGGCGCCGGTACGTGCGGGGCACAGGCGCCTGCGGGCCCGCCGGTGTTCACTGCGGCGCAGGTCTCGGCCGGGCGCACTTTGTATGGCGCGCGCTGCGCGGGCTGTCACCTGGCCGATCTCCAGGGCCGTAACGAAGCCGCGCCGCTCGCCGGCGCGAACTTCATGAGCGCCTGGCGCGCGAAGACGGCCGCCGAGTTGTTCCAGACCATCCAGAGCACGATGCCGCCTGGCGCCGCTGGCACGCTCGGCGCGGAAGAATACTTGAACGTCACCGCCTATCTGCTCGCCGCCAACGGTGCGGCAGCAGGCGCGCAGCCGCTGACCGCGACGACCAGCGCCGTCATTGGTTCGGTGGCGACGGGCGTGGCCACCGCCAGCGTGATCAATCCGGCTCCGGGCGGCGCCGCCGCACTCGCCGCGGGCGCTGGAGTCCAGGCCGCCGCGCGGCCGCAGGGGCCCCCGCCGTCGCGCGGACACAGCGTGCAGGGCGAGGTGCCGAACTACGTGCCGGTCACCGACGAGATGCTCCGCACGCCGCCGGCCGGCGACTGGTTGATGGCCCGCCGCAACTACCAGGCGTGGAGCCACAGCCCGCTCACCGAAATCACCCGCGCCAACGTCAAGGACCTGCGCCTGGCGTGGTCGTGGTCGATGAACGAAGGCGGCGCCAACCAGACCAACCCGCTCGTGCACAACGGCATCATGTACCTCGCGAACACGATGAACATGGTGCAGGCACTGGACGCCGCGACCGGCGATCTGATCTGGGAGAACCAGGTCGGCCCGAACCAGGCCATCGGCTTCGGCTCGATGCGCAACATCGCGATCTACCAGGACAAGGTCTTCCTCGCGACGACCGACGCGCGCCTGGTGGCGCTCGACGCGCGCACCGGAAAGCTGATCTGGACGACGACCATCGCCGATCGCACCAAGGGCTTCTCCAACACCTCCGGGCCGATCGTCATCAAGGGGTTGGTGGTGCAGGGCCTGCAGGGGTGCGACCGCTACCGCGAAGAGCGCTGCATGATCAGCGCCTACGACGCCGTCACCGGCAAGCAGGTCTGGAAGTTCTACACCATCGCCCACACGGGCGAGCCCGGCGGCGACACGTGGGGCACCCTGCCCGACATGATGCGGCAGGGCGGCGAGACGTGGATTGTCGGCAGCTACGATCCCGACCTCGACCTCACCTACTGGGGCGTCGCGCAGGCCAAGCCGTGGATGCCGGCCAGCCGCGGCACCTCGATCAAGGACGCCGCGCTCTACGGCGCGTCCACCGTCGCGCTCCGCGGCAAGGACGGCACGCTGGCCTGGCACTATCAGCACATCCCGTCCGAGACGCTGGATCACGACGAGGTCTTCGAGCGAGTCCTGGTCGACATCGGCCAGGACAAGGTGGTGTTCAATATCGGCAAGGCCGGGATCCTGTGGAAGCTGGATCGCCGCACCGGCCGCTTCATGGGCCATCGCGAGACCGTGTTCCAGAACGTGTTCACGCGCATCGATCCCGAGACCGGTGTGCCCGAGTATCGCGACGACATCAAGAACCAGAAGCTGGACGAGTGGATCAGCTCGTGCCCGAGCACCGAAGGCGGGCACAACTGGCAGGCGATGAGCTATCACCCCGGCGAGGGGCTGCTGGTGATTCCGCTGACGCAGTCGTGCATGGAGATTGCCGCCCGTCAGGTCGAGTTGAAGGAGGGATCGGGCGGCACCGCCGCCGGCCGTCGCTTCTTCGAGATGCCGGGCTCGGACGGCAACATCGGCAAGCTCGCGGCCTACGACGTGAAGACCCTGCGCCAGGTGTGGACGCGCGATCAGCGGGCGCCGTACCTGACGGCAGCGCTGACCACGGGCGGCGGGCTCACGTTCATCGGCGATCTCTCGACGCTACTTCCGCGCGCTGGACGTGCGCACCGGCGAAGTGCTCTGGGAGACGCGCCTCAACACCGCGGTGCAGGGCTACCCGGTGTCGTTCACGGCCAACGGTAAGCAGTACGTCGCGGTGACCACCGGCGTCGGCGGTGGCAGCCCGCGCCTGGTGCCGCAGACCATCGCTCCGGAAATTCAGCCGCCCGCCAGCGGCCACACGCTCTACGTGTTCGAGCTGCCGAAGAAGTAGTTCTCCAGCCGCACCCGCATGAGACGCCTGCCCGCAATCGTCTGCGCTCTAATGGCGGCCGGGCAGCACGCTGTGAAGACGACGGTCTGGCTGCCGATCCGATGACGGCAGCCAGAACCCAGAACCTAGAACGCTAGAACCCAGAACCCTACTTCCCCAACCGATATGCGATCAGCTCGCCCGGGAACCCCGGCGCGCTCACCGAGACGGTGATGTACTGCTGACCGTTCAGCAGGTAGGTCATCGGCGAGCCCGTCTGCGGCGCCGGCATGTAGACCGCGCCGACGTCGGCGCCGGTCGCCTTGTCGTAGGCGCGCAGCATGGCGCCCTGTCCCTTCGGCGTCGTCACCATGCCGCCTTCGCCGGCAATCACCAGCGTCTTGGTGGTGAGCACGCCGATGCGGCCCTGGCGACCCGTGCGCGGAATCGTGACGCCCTTCAGCGCCGGGCTGTTCTTGATGTTGTCCGGCGTGTCGCCGTGGGCGATCTGCCACGCCAGCGTGCCCTTGTTCAGGTCGAGCGCGGTGATCCGTCCGTAGGGCGGCTTGATCAGCGGCAGCCCTTGCACGGTAGTGTTGGGGAACGCCGGACGGCCGCTCTTGTCGGCCGGGTCGGAGGCGAAGCCGCGGACGTAGAGCATGTCGGACTTCTGGCCGTCACCGGGCGCCAGGCCGAGCGCCGCCACGTTGGTGTTGGAGAAGATGTAGAAGATGTTGGTCTCGGGATCGAGTGAACCGCCCTGCCAGTTGGCGCCACCGGTGACGTTCGGCAGCATCAGCGTCGCCAGCGGGCCTTCCCACTTGCTCACCACCGGCGGCGTGAACATCGGACCGATCTTGTAGCGCGACACCAGCTTCACGGCCTCGGCGCGCAGTTCCGGCGTGAAGTCGATCAGGTCGTCGATGGCGACACCCTGCCGCTCGAAGGGTGGCGGCTTGCTGACGAACGGCTGCGTCGGCGAATAGTTCTCACCGGGGACATCACCCTTCTCGACCGGGCGCTCTTCGATCGGCCACACCGGCTGACCGGTGGCGCGATCGAACACGTAGACCCAGCCCTGCTTGGTCGCCTGCGCCACGGCCTTGACGACCTTGCCGTTGATGTTCAGGTCGGCCAGGATCGGCGCGCACGGGATGTCGTGATCCCAGATGCCGTGGTGCGTCAGCTGGTAGTGCCACTTGCGTTTGCCGGTGGTGAGGTCCACCGCCACCAGGCTCTCGCTGAACAGGCTGTTCCCGGGCCGATGGCCGCCGTAGTAGTCGCCGGTCGGCAATTCAACGGGCATGTAGACCAGGCCCAGCTCCTCGTCCACGCTCATCTGCGCCCAGACGCCGGTGTTACCGCTGTAGCTCCAGGAGTCCTTCTCCCAGGTCTCGTTGCCGAACTCGCCGGGCGACGGGATGGTCTTGAAGATCCACAGCCGCTTGCCGGTTTTGACATCGAAGCCGCGGACGAAGCCCTTCTGGTTGGTCTTGCTCTTGGGTGCGCCGCCTTCCATGTGCGCGGCGCCGACGATGATGGTGTTCTTCACCACGACCGGCGCGGCGTGGAGGCCGACCTCGCCGGTGACGAGGTCCATCTCCTGGTCCATCTCCAGCTTCAGGTCGACGATGCCGTCCTTGCCGAAGGAGGAAACCGGCTTACCCGACTTCGCGTCGAGGGCGACGAGCTGGTAGCCGACGGTCACATAGAGAATCCGCTCTTCCGTGCCGTCGCTCCAGTACGACAGGCCACGGCCCGACAGCTGCCGGGGGGCGGCCGCCGCGCGCGGGCCCTCGTCGATGTTGTGCATCCACTTCAGCTCGCCGGTGGCGGCGTTGACGGCCACGGCCGTGCGGCGCGCGCCGGCGGTGAAGTAGAGCGTGCCCTTCACCATCAGCGGCGTGGCCTGGAACTGGAACTCGGGGCGCGGACCGAGGTTCTCGGTCTTGAAGCGCCACGCCACTTCCAGCTTGTCGAAGTTCGTCGCGTTCACCTGATCGAGCGGCGAGTAACGCGTGCTGGCGAGGTCGCCGCCGTAGGTCGGCCACTCTCCGGCCTTGGTCCCCGTTGCCGCGGGTGCGGCGCTCTGCCCGGCCAGCGGCAGCACCGCGGCCGCCACGAACAGCGCCAGCGGGGCCGCCCGCAGGCCCCAGCGTTTGAAACTCCGATTCATGTAGAGGTCCTCCAAGGGAACAGGGATCAGGGATCAGGGATCAGGGATCAGGGATCAGGGATCAGGAACTAGGATCAGGAAGCAGGGAATCGATGGCAGGCCTAAGCCTCAGCCGTCTGCCGTTCATTTCCCCGCGTTCTCGTACACCTTCAAATTCGCCGTCGCCGTGCCGATGCACACGACGTCCATCTTCTTGTCCGCGTTCATGTCTGCAATCGCGCAGCCCGCTCCAGCCATGCCGCCATCGTCGAGTACCTCGCGCGTCCAGGCGTCGCCCTTCGGGTTGCTGGCGCGATAGAGATAGATGCTGCGCTTGCCGGCCCGCTCGCCGACGATGAACTCGTCGGTGCCGTCGTTGTTGAAGTCGCCGGTCACCAGCGTGTGGCCATCAGTGATGGTTTCGTCGATCACCTGGCGCGCCCAGGAGTTGCCGTTCGGCAGGTAAACCGCCACCTTGTTGCCGTGCCACGGTTCGATGGTGGCCAGGTAGCGTCCGCCCTTGCCGACGCGGCCAGGTGCGATGTCGCTGGTGCCGCTCTGCGGCCAGGCGCCGGGATCGCCGTCCACGACCTTGGTGCGGGTCCAGCTGCCGTTCTGGAACTGATGCGCGAACACCCCGTTGAAGCTGGCGCTCAGTAACGCCTCGAATTTCGAGTTGTTCCAGGGCATCACCCACAGGCCGTGAATGACGCCGGAGTCGGCGTCGGTCAGGCTCTGGCGCTTCCAGTCGGGACCGCGGTAATAGAAGATGCCGACCTTGTCCTTGTAATCCGGCGCGACGGAGTTCGCCCCGATGAGCGGCGCGTTGACCAGCACCTTGCCCTTGCCGTCCACATCCACCCAGCGCACGCGGTGCGCCGTGGGTGTGCGATCGATTTCCTTCATGTCCCACGGACCGGTGGGGTCGCCCTTGTGCGATAGCAGGGAGAGCGTGCCGGCGCTCTTGCCGTAGACGGTGGCGAAGTCGGCGGCCAGCGCCACTTCGGGGATGCCGTCGGCATCGGTGTCGTAGACGGCGGCGTTGATTGGGGCGTTCACGCCCGTCACCATCACGTGCTTCGTCCAGGTGCCGTCGGCCGCGCCCGGGTTCTCGTACCAGGGCACCTCCTTCATGCCGGTGGCCACGGCGATGATGTCAGGCCGGCCGTCCTTGTTCAGATCCGCGATGACGCTCTGGTAGCCGCCACGAAGGCCCGTATCAACGGTCCGCGCGGTGAAGGCGAGCGGCGGAGGCGCCTGGGCGGCCAGCGGCAGGGAAACCGAGAGGGCCGCTGCGCCCAGGAGGAAGATGGGAGTCCTGAACATGGGCTAAATCTACTCAAAGATGGGCTGGGGCGGAAGAAAAAGGGCAAAACGTGAGACGGGTCGCCAGCTAGCGCTCCCGCTCCCGTTGCAGGTCGGGCTCCACGACCTTCGCATAGCACGACGGGCAGATGCCGTGGCTGAACCGCGTGTTGGTGTGCGTTGAGACGTAGACCTCGACCGAGTGCCAGTAGTTCTCGTCGTCGCGGACGTTCTTGCAGTAGGCGCAGATGGGGAGGAAGGCACGGAGCGTCTTGACCTCAGCGAGGGCTGCCTGGAGCTCGGCCAGCAGCCGATCGCGCTCGTCTTCGACTTGCTTACGGGACGTGATGTCGCGCGCCACCGAATAGATCACGCGCCGATCGGTGTCCGGCGTGGCGTTCCACAGCAGCCAGCGGTACGACCCGTCCTTGCACAGGTAGCGGTTCTCGAAATGGCGCGCCTGCCCGCCGCCCCGGACCGTCCGGTTCTGATTGAGAGTGCGCTCGCGGTCGTCCGGGTGAACGAACTCGATGAACGGCTTCGACATCAGCTCCTGGCGCGTGAAGCCGAGCGTTGCCTCCCACGCCGGATTCAGGCGCTTGAAGTGACCGCTGAAGTCGAGGAAGCAGAGGAGATCGATCGACAAGTCGAAGAAACGCTCTTCGAGATCGCGAACGCGCCGCTGTTCGTCATCGTGCTCGAGCGAGTCGGGCATGGGTGTCGGGGTATGCGGAACGGCACGTATTGTCGCATGCACCGCACGCCTTCACAGTTGAGTCGGAGAAAGTTTTCCGGCGCGTACATTCCCCCAGCCCGGAGGTCTCAACGGTCGAGAACCAGCGGGGCTTAAGCGAGCGCGGAGGCACGACCGCGAATAGTCGAGCGGCTATACTGCCGCCCGCGCTCCCATTGAGCGCAGAACTGAGGTCCTGATGAGGCGTTTCCTGTTTTCGTGCACCCTTGCGGCCGTTTTGTTCGCAGCCGCTCCCGCCAACGCGCAATCCCTCGGCACGTTCCGCTGGCGTCTCGCTGATTTCTGCAGCGTCGTCAACGTCAACGTGATCCAGCAAGGCTCGTTCTATCAGCTGATCGGCTACGAGGAGCAGTGCGGCGGCAATCCGCGCCTGCCGGTGTACGGGTCGGCGATGCTGCAGGCCGATGGCACCATCTGGCTGGGATTCACCACCATCTTCCCGTTTGGCAACGGCCTGCACACCCAGGTGACGCTCAATTCTTCCCTGAGCGGCTTCTGGCGTGACAACGCCAACCAGTCCGGAGCGTTCACGCTGAATCCGGGGCCGGGCCCCTTCACCGGTGGCCCGCGCATCACCCCGATCGAGCCGATCACGGGGGACGGCGGCTCCAAGGGCGACAGCCTCGAGTCGCTGCAGGCGCAGCTCGCGGAGCTTCAGAAGCGGATGGCGGCGCTCGCGAGGAAACAGTGACGGGGGCTTGAGGCTTGGGCTTGAACCGCGAACATCGCGCTCGACCGCAGGCGACGGGGCGTCCCGTTGCCTGCGGAGCCGGGCAGAACCTAGAACCTAGAACCTCAGAACCTAGAACCTAGAACCCAGAGCCTAGAGACCTAGAACCCACAGCCTGTCCCCCTCACCGCGCCGGCTTCACCTTCCCCTGATGACAGGCCATGCACCCGATCTCCGGGTTCTTGACGCCGGCGAAGTGCTTGTTGAGGCCACCGACCATGCCGCGCATGCGGCGGCCCACCGTCTTCTTCGGGTTGGCGTCCGAGCCCCAGTTCTCCGGGTCGTGGCAGAACGAGCAGCCGACCCCGAGCGAAGCAGTGAAGACGCCCATCTGCAGCGCGAGTGAACTGTCGCCGTTGAAGGCGGACTCATAGCGCTTCGCGTCGCGCTCCCACTGCTCCTGGGTGATCTTCGGCGGGCTGAGTGTGCCCTGGTGGCAGGTGTTGCAGGTGACGCCGCCGTAGCTCTTGAGCGCGCCTGCGTTCAGGTCGGTCACCATCTTCGACATGCGGTAGGCAATATCGAACGTCGGCAGGTAGGCCAGGTCCCATTGCCCGTCGAGGTGGCAATGCGTGCACTCCACACCAAGGGCCTGGGACCACTCCTTCATCTTCGCGTTCACATCGTCCTGGGCGCGCAAGGGGGCGAACGACGACGACGACAAGACACAACACGATCACGAAAACTGGGGACCGGCGCATGGCTTATAGCCTAACGCAGGGCGGGCTGCCGTTGATGCTCGACCTCGCGAGACCGGGAATGGCCCGGCTGCCGCACGAGACATGGCGCTAGACTGCACCATGCCCACGTGCCCAGGCAGATGGCTCCGGACGACGATCCTGCTGCTCGGGGTGCTGGCGTCGTCCTGTTCCGGCCGGACGGCCGCGCGTGCCGATGCGCCGACGCGGGTGGTCGTCAACGGTGTGGAATTGCACTACATCGAAGCGGGGCAGGGCGACCCTGTGGTCCTGCTCCACGGCGACGAGAGCGACTATCGCGCGTGGGCGCCGCAGATGCTGGTGCTGAAGCCCCATCACCGCGTCATCTCATATAGCCGCCGCTATCACTTTCCAAACGACAATCCGATTTCCGGCACCAGCCATTCCGCGCTCGTGGACGCCGAGGATCTCGCCGGGCTGATGGCACAACTCGGGCTGCCCTCGGCTCACCTTGTCGGCACGTCGTACGGCGCCTTCACCGCCCTGGCTTTCGCCGTCAAACATCCCGAGATGGTGCGCAGTCTCGTGCTGGCGGAACCGCCCGTGGATCAGTGGGTCACCGGCGACCCGCGTGGCGCGGCCCTCTATCAGCAGCTCCTGTCCACCGTGCACGAGCCCGCCGGGCAGGCGTTTGCGAAGGGCGACGTCGAGGGCGCCATGCGGCTTCTGATCGACTCGTTCGATGGGGCCGGGGCCTTCAAGAAACTGCCGCCGGAGAACCGGACCGCGATCATGGCGAACGCGCGATTCTTCCAGGCACTGACCTCCTCGTCCGATCCGTTTCCGAATCTCTCGCGCAGCGATGTCGGCCGGCTCGCCATGCCGGTCCTGATCGTCAAGGGCGTTGAAACGGACGAGCTGCACAAGCTGGTCACGGAAGAAGTCGGGCGCGTGCTGCCACAGGCGCAGCGCGTCACCATCGCGTGGGCAGGTCATGCCTCGCCTCGGCAGAATCCCGACTCGTTCAACTACGCGATGCTCGAATTTCTGGCTGCAGCGAGCAAGAGCGATAAGAGCTCGGCCGGTGTCCGGTAGAATCGGCGCACGATGACCGCACCTTGTGCCCTTCGTCTGCCGTTTGCATGAAGAAGGCGCTCAGCCTCGACGCGTCGCAGGCCGCGGGCGGTCGAAGCCTCTTCAATCAACCCTCAGACTGGAGAACGAGCCGTTGGGAAAGAATCGATTGGAGGCCTTCAGCGATGGCGTCATCGCCATCATCATCACCATCATGGTGCTGGAGCTGAAGGTGCCGCACGGCGAGACGCTCGAGTCGTTGATGCCGCTGGTGCCGGTGTTCCTCAGCTACGTGTTGAGCTTCCTCTACGTCGGCATCTACTGGAACAACCATCACCACATGCTGCACGCCTGCACCAGGGTGACGGCGCCGGTGCTGTGGGCGAATCTCCATCTGCTGTTCTGGTTGTCGCTGTTCCCCTTCACCACCGGCTGGATGGGCGAGAATCACTTCGCCCCGATGCCCTCGGCGCTGTATGGCCTGGTCCTGCTGATGGCGGCGATCGCCTACTACGTGCTGCAGCAGGCGATCATCGGCGCCGAAGGCCCTGCCTCGATTCTGAGGAGCGCCGTCGGCCGCGACTGGAAAGGCAAGCTGTCGCCGCTGCTCTATCTCGCGGCGATTGCGTCCACCTTCTGGGGGGCGACGTCGTGGATGGCTCAGGTGATCTACGCCTGTGCCGCGATCATCTGGTTCGTCCCGGACACGCGCATCGAGCATGCACTGCAGCACAAGGATGGCTGACGGCGGGAGGAAGAGTTGAGCCGATGAACGCGCTGCTCCCTAAAGCCATCCTCGCCTTCCTGGCCCTGCCGGGAATGGTCGCGTTCCTGATTCCGTTGGCGCTCGTCGCACCCGGCGGCCTCGACACGTTTTCGAACCCCGTCGGCCTCCTTCCACTCTGCGTCGGCATCGTGTGCCTACTGTGGTGCGTGGTGGAGTTCTATCGAGCCGGTCGAGGCACGCTGGCGCCGTGGACGCCGCCGAAGGCGCTGGTGGTCACCGGGCTGTACCGTTACTCACGCAATCCGATGTACGTGGCAGTCCTGCTCATCCTGCTGGGCTGGGCAATCGGCTTCCGGTCCTTGGCGCTCGGCAGCTATGCCGTCATGATCGCGATCGCGTTCCATCTGCGTGTCGTGCTCAACGAGGAGCCCTTCCTGCTGCGAACGCAAGGCGAGGCGTGGCAGCACTACTCGTCAACGGTCCCGCGGTGGCTTGGGGCTCGTCGCCGTTGAGGCTGGCCCGTGGCGAGTTATGAGTAGACTGGCCATTGTGACAACTCTGATCCTGCCCGGCCTGGGCAACTCGGGCCCCGAACACTGGCAGAGCTACTGGGAGCGTGAAGACTCCTCGTGCCGGCGGGTGATGCAGGCGGACTGGGACACGCCGCGCATCGCGGACTGGGTGCGTACCCTGTCGGCCGCGATCGCGGACAGGAAGGACCCTTTGGCGCTCGTCGCCCACAGCTCGTCCTGCGCGCTCGTCGCGCACTGGGCACGCGCCGCGACGCCCGAGGCTCTGGCACGGGTGCGCGGGGCCCTGCTCGTCGCCCCGAGCGATCCCGACGGCCCCAATTACCCTCGAGGTCCGATCGGGTTCTCTCCAGTACCGCTCGATCCGCTGCCGTTCCCCAGCATTGTCGTGGCCAGCACGAACGACATCTACATCAGCCTGGCGCAGGCCCGTGTTTACGCCAACGCCTGGGGCAGTTCATTCGTCAACGTCGGCGCCGCCGGTCACATCAACTCCGAGAGCGGCCTCGGACGATGGGCAGTGGGCCATGCGCTGCTGGCGGCATTGCGCGATGGGATGTCCGAGCCAGATGCCGGAACGACTGACCGCTGATCTGCGCACGGCGCGATTGACGCCAGAGGATACCGAGATGGCGCGGCGCCTGTTCTCGCTGATGGCCGAGGTGTTCGAGGAACCGAGCGAGCCGCTCGGCGACAGCTACATCGATCAGCTCCTGAACCGGCCCGAGTTCTGGGCGATGGCCGCATTCGTCAATGACCAGCTCGTGGGCGGCGTCACGGCCCACGCCATTCCGATGACGACTTCCGAATCGTCCGAACTGTTCGTCTACGACATCGCCGTCCGGGCTGACGTGCAACGACAGGGGATCGGTCGCGCGCTGATGACGGCGCTGCGATGTCGCAGCTACGGCCGAGGGCATCGGCGTCGTGTTCGTGCCGGCCGACAACGAGGACACGCATGCGCTGGATTTCTATCGAAGTCTTGGCGGTGTCCCGACGCCGGTGACGTTCTTCACGTTCGCGGGAGATCCGGAATGAGCGTGGCAGGCGCCCTGCCGCGCGGGTCGTCCAGCGCGCGGGTGCCCGGCGTTCATCGGCCGATCATGACCGCCGAGGTCCTGCAGCATCTCCGGCCGCGTCCGGGCGAGGTAGCCGTGGATTGCACGCTTGGCGGCGGCGGCCATGCGCGAGCGATCCTCGAGGCGCTGCAGCCCGGCGGACGGTTGATTGGCCTGGATGTGGATCCGCTGGAACTGCCGCGCGCCGAAGCCCGGCTCCGCGCCGAGGGCTTCGGTGCCGACCAGTTCGTCACCCGGCACCACAGCTTCGCGGCATTGCCTGAGGTCCTGGCAGCGGAGGGAATCGGCAGCGCCGACATCGTCCTGGCGGACCTGGGTGTGTCGTCGATGCAGCACGACACGCCGTCGCGGGGATTCAGTTACAAGGGCGTCGGTCCCCTCGACCTCCGCATGAACCCCCAGGCCGGCGAACCGGCGTCTGAGCTCCTCGCGCGTTTGAGCGAGGCGGATCTGGCGGCCATCCTCACCGCCAATGCCGACGAGCCTCAGGCGTTGTTCATCGCGCGGCTCCTGAAGCAGCAGCCGGTCACGACCACGCATGCGTTCGAGCGACTGGTTCGCACCGGGCTGACCGCCGCGATGCCTCACTTGCCGAAAGCGGAAGTGAAGATGTCGGTGCGACGCACCTTCCAGGCACTGCGCATCGAGGTGAACGACGAGTTCGCGGCGCTCGACGCGCTCCTGCAGTCGTTACCGCGGTGTCTGGCGCCGGGAGGCCGGGTGGTGATCCTCACGTTCCATTCGGGTGAGGATCGGCGAGTGAAGAAGGCGTTCCAGTCCGGCGTCCGGAGCGGGGTTTACTCCACTGCCGCGAACAGTGTGGTCAGGTCCGGCAAGGCGGAAACGTGGTCGAACCGCCGCGCCTCCGCCGCAAAGCTCCGCTGGGCCGTCCGCGCGCCGACGTGACAGAAGCGAGGATTTTCCCGAGCCGGGTGGCGGCCTTACGGGCCGGCCGGGTTGTGGCAAAATTCAGGCTCCAGGCTTCAGGCTCAAGACCCAAGACCCAAGACCCAAGCTCAAGCCTCAAGCCCCAAGCCCCAAGCCCCAAGCCCCAAGCCCTATGTGGTCCACCGACACTCTCTGGTTCGACGTCGCCGTGGTGATGACCATCTTCGCCATCGGCAGCATCCTGTTTGGCCGCTTCGAGGAGCACAAGCCTCGCCCGCGCCGCCTGCTGAAGGTGCTGATTGTCGTCGCGGTCACGGTCGCGCTGTCGGCGACAGCCGGCCGGGCATGGGCATTCGCGGTGCTGATGGTGCCGCTTCTCGGTGCTGCCTACGTGCACCTTGTCTGGCTGCCGCGCCACGGCATCAACGGCTGGACCGCAGAGCCTCGCGACAAGTACCTCGAACTCTTGCGCCGGTCCCGGCATTCACGATAACCCGCACCCGAGTCACCGAGCCATGAACGCAAAGCGTCAGACACCTGCGAAGGCAGCGTCAAAACCAACCGCAGCGGTCAGAACCAAGGGCAAGACCACGGCGACGGTGAAGGCCCGGGCCGCAAGCAAGGCGAAGCCGAAGGCCGCAGCGAAGCCCAAGGCCGCAACGAAGCTCACGACGATCGATCAGTACTTCGCCGGTCTACCGTCGGCGCAGCGCGCCGCGCTCGAGCGCGTGCGGCGGGTCATCCGCGCCGCCGCGCCGGAGGCGGAGGAGTGCATCAGCTATCAGATCCCCTCGTTCAGGCTGAATGGCAAGGGGCTCATCTGGTTCGGCGCCGCGGCGCATCACTGCGCAATCTACGGTGTGGCGAACGATCCAGCACTGCAGGACTACGACACCAGCGGCAAGGGCACGTTGCGCTTCACCATCGAGAAACCGCTGTCAGACGCGCTCCTTCGCAAGCTGGTGATGGCTCGCGTGAAGAGGATCGCCGCGAAGAAGTAACAGCGCCCGCGCGTGTTCGCGGCACGTCAGCGCTTGTCAGCAGCGGCTGCGCTCGTCGGCTCGCTCTCGTTGGCCATCCTCACCGCCATCGTCTTGCACTGGTCGCGTTGGAGCGATCTTCGCGGCTCGCTGAATCAGGGGACCTTCAGCTCGATGCTGCCGATCTTCAACACCGCCTCGGAGATCGGCTACGGCGCAGTGGTCGCCTCGCTGGTGGGATTTGCCGCGGTGCAGGCAGCGCTGGCGGGAGTCTCGGCCAACGTGCTGGTGTCGGAGGCCATCACCTCGACATCTTCGTGGTGTCGGTGGCGATTCCGCTGATTGCCCTGTCGGTCGTGCTGGTGCTGGGCTCGACGTTCGGATCGTTCTAGGCTCGCGATATCCTCAACGAGGCGATGATGGCTGAGTGGACATCGAGGCCAGCCGCGATCGTCAGAGGTGCCCGATGCGAATAGCGGCGTTGTACGACATCCACGGTAATCTGCCGGCACTGGAGGCAGTGCTCGAGGACGTCCGTCGCGCCGGCGTTGATCTCGTCGTCGTCGGCGGGGACGTCTGCCCTGGTCCGATGTGCGCGGAATCGCTCGCCTGCCTTCGCGCGCTGGATCTGCCCACGCGGTTCATCCGCGGCAATGGCGATCGCGACACTCTGGCGCTGGCCGCCGGCGATGCGGTGGTCGGCGTTCCGGAACTCTATCTGCCCGCGATGCGCTGGGTGGCCAGCCAGTTGGACGCTGAGGCACTGTCGCTGATCGGCGAGTGGCCGGCAACGCTGACGATCGAGACCGAAACCCTTGGGCGCGTGCTGTTCTGCCATGCCACGCCACAGAGTGACACTCCCATCTTCACGCGGCTGACGGCCGAGGAGCGCCTGGCCCCACTTTTCGAGGCGGCCGGGGCCGACGTCGTGGTGTGCGGGCACACGCACATGCAGTTCGATCGGATGGTCGGGTCGGTTCGGGTGGTGAATGCCGGCAGCGTCGGGATGCCGTTCGGCGAGCCCGGCGCCTATTGGCTGCTGCTCGGATCCGACCTCCAGCTGCAGCGCACGGCCTACGACCTCTCGTCAGCCGCCGAGCGGATCCGCGCGACGTCCTATCCTCAGGCCGGGGAGTTCGCCGCCCGCTCTGTGCTGCAGCCGCCCGCCGAGCAGGAGATGCTGGACTTGTTCAGCAAGGCCGAGTTGAGGTGACCGCCGCCCCGCGCTCGTGTGCTGACCTATGGCACAATCCGCTCGGCTGTCCCTCCCCAGACACATTCACAGGAGCTCCCCTTCATGCCTCAATATCTGATCGAGCGAAACATCCCAGGCGCCGGCAAGCTGACGCCCGCCCAACTGCAGGGCATTTCGCAGAAGTCGTGCAGCGTCCTCAACGAGCTGGGCCCGCAGATCCAATGGGTGCATAGCTACGTCACCGGCGACCAGATCTTCTGCGTCTACCGCGCGCCCGACGAAGAGATGCTGCTCGAGCATGCCCGCCGTGGCGGCTTCCCGGCCGACAAAATCTCGCAGATCATGACGACGATCGATCCGACGACCGCCGAGTAGCGGTGAAAGGCGTCGCGAGATGAACAGCGCTGTTGTGCGCGGCTGAGGGTGCATGAAGCCCTGGTCGCCGGCTGCGGGCCTGACCGGGTTCGTTCTACTCACCTTCGTGGTGACCTGGTCGGCGTGGCTGGCCTCGGCGCGGTGGGGCGGTCGCCAGCCGCTGCTGTTCGGTCTCGGCGGGCCGATCTTCCTGCTCGGCGTCTTCGCCCCCGCACTGGTGGCGATTGGCCTGACCGCCTTGCAGGATGGCCGCGAAGGCGTGGCGAGGCTGCTGTCCCGGATCGGCCGATGGCAGGTGGCCGGGCGGTTCTACCTGTTCGCGGTCACATACCTCGCGGTCATCAAGCTGACGGCTGCCGTGCTGCACCGTGCCGTGCTCGGCGCGTGGCCGGTCTTCGGCGACACACCCTGGCCGCTGATGCTGGGCGCGATCCTGGTGTCCACGTGGGTGCAGGCGGGCGAAGAAGTGGGCTGGCGCGGATACGCCTTGCCCAGGCTGGCGGAGGGCCTCGGCCTCGGTGGCGCCAGCGTCGTGCTCGGCATCATCTGGGCGCTCTGGCACCTGCCGCTCTTCTTCATACCTGGCACCGGTAGCGATGGCCAGTCGTTCCCCATCTACCTGCTTCACGTGACCGCGATATCGGTGGCGATGGCCTGGCTGTACTGGAAGACCGATGGCAGCCTCCTGCTCGTGATGCTGATGCACGCCTCGGTGAACAACACGACCGACATCATCCCCGCGGCCGTACCGGGAGCAACCAATCCCTTCTCGTTCAGCGGATCGACAACGGCGGCCTACACCATCGTGCTGTCGTGGCTGCTGGCCGCCGTGCTCTTGAAGCAGATGCGCGGCGCGCGCCTTTCAGCAGGTCCCCAGGCTTCGGGGTGAGGCAGGGTAGGATCAGTCAATGAATGGCGTGAGGCGTGGGCGGCTGGCCGCGGCAGCGGCGACCCTGGCACTGGCCATCGTCGCCAGCGCGCGGTCGTCCGGCCAGGCGGGGGCGGCCTTTGTCGGCACCATCGACGAGCATCCGGCGATCGACTACGTCGCGCGGCCTTCGTCCGATCGGGTGGCGCTGCTCAATCGCGCCATCACCGCGGGCCAGCAGTCGCTGTCGCGTGACCCACGCGTCGGTTATCTGCGATCGGTGCTCGAGGCGCTGGGCGTGCCGCTCGAATCGCAGATCCTGGTCTTCTCGAAGACCGGGGTGCAGCGCGATCTCACCGGCCCCGCCAATCCCCGCGCCCTCTACTTCAGCGACCAGGTGGTCGTCGGGTACATTGCCGGCGCGCCGATGCTGGAGATCGCGGCGCAGGACGCCCAGCAGGGCATCCAGTTCTACACCGTTGATCAGAACGCAGAGGGACGCGCCACCATCTCGCGACGGACCGAATGCCTTACCTGTCACATTTCGTTGAGCACGCTGGAGGTGCCCGGCGTGATCGACCGGAGCAACATGGTGCGCAGCGACGGCGGCGTGATTCCGCGCCTCGGCAGCTTCACCGTGAATCACCACACGCCGCACACCGACCGATGGGGCGGCTGGTTCGTCACCGCCGACGCCACCGCGCCGGCATACATTCAGCTCGGCAACCTGGGCAACATTACCGTTGCCGAGCACCCGACCTCTGGACCCGCGCTGTTCTCGAACCACGTGTTCACCGAGTGGATTGACCAGCCGTCGCAGACGCGGCGCTATCCATCGGAGCTGAGCGACATCACCTCGCTGATGATGTTCGATCATCAGATGCACGCCATGAACCTGCTGACGCGCCTCAACTGGGAAGCGCGCGTGGTGGCCGCGGCAGGTCGGCTGGATCCACAGGCGGCCGGCATGCGGAGCCGGGTGGAGGAACTGGCGGACTACCTGCTGTTCGTCGGCGAGGCGCCGCTGGCACTCACCGTGACGCCCCGCCCCGGACTGGCGGAGTACCTCGCCGCGCGAACGCCGCACGACCGAAAGGGCCGTTCCCTCGGCCAGTTCGATCTCGAGCAGCGGCTGATGCGTTACCCCTGCAGCTACATGATCTACAGCCCGGCCTTCGACGGGTTGCCCGCGGCCCTCAAGCAGGCGGTGTATCGACGTATGCACAGCATCCTTACCGGCGCCGTTCGCGATTCCAGGTATGCGCATCTCTCGCCGGTGAGCCGCGAGGCCATCCTGGGCATCCTGCGCGAGACGAAGCCGGACTTCGCGCCGAGCGTGTCCGAGTGACCAACCTATCGACAGGCCGCCGCGTCCGGTGGACCGCGCTCGGTGTGCTGGCGCTCACGCTGACGTTGTCGGCGCAGACCGCGACGAAGCCGCGGGTGACCATTCTCACCACCGGCGGCACCATCGCCAGCCGGGTCGGCGCGTCGATGCAGGATGGCAACACGCTGGTGGCCGCCGTGCCGCAGCTGCTCGACCACGCGGCCATCACCGTCGAGGAGGTGACGCGCGTCGGCTCGTCGCAGATCACGCCGGCCCACTGGCTGACCCTCGCGAACCGGATCAATACGCTGTTCCGCGACGACCGCGACCTCCGCGGCATCGTCATCACGCATGGCACCGACACGCTGGAGGACACCTCGTTCTTCCTGCACCTCACCGTGAAGGACACGCGCCCGGTCGTGGTGACCGGCTCGATGCGATCGGCCAACGAGATCTCGGCCGACGGCCCGGCGAACCTGCTGAACGCCGTGCGCGTGGCGATCTCGCCAGACGCGGTGGGGAAGGGCGTGCTCGTCGCCCTCAACGAGCACATCGCCTCGGCCCGCGATGTGTGGAAGACGGACAATCGCCGGGTCGAGACGTTCCGATCGCCCGAGCTCGGCTACCTCGGCTTCGTCGATCCGGACGGCGTGGTGTTCTACCGGGCGAGCCTGCGGCCGCACACGGCCCAGTCCGCATTCGATGTGAGCGGCGTGAAGACACCTACCCGAGGTGGCGATCCTCACCGACTATCCGGGCTTCGATGCAGCACTGATGGACGGCGTGATTGCGACGAAGCCGTCCGGCGTGGTGGTGGCTGGCTTTGCCGGCGGCAGGATGAGCGCCGGTGCGCGCGAAGCCGTGAAGCGCGCCGCCGCGGCCGGTCTCGCCGTCGTCGTTGCCTCGCACGTACCGGGCGGACGCATCGTCGGCGATCCGGTCGAGGGACTTCCGGCGGTCGTCGCGCGCGACCTCTCGCCCAACAAGGCGCGCGTCCTGTTGATGCTGGCGCTCACGCAGTCGCGCGAGCTGAAGGAACTCCAGCGCGTCTTCGATACTTACTAAGCCCCTGATTCGCTTCAGCGTCAGACACGCGGTAGCTGCCCCGACTTATTCGGCGCGGAGACCTTCGACCGGATTCACCCGCATCGCGCGAATGGCCGGCGGCAGACAGGCGCCGATCGCCGCGGCGAGCAGCAGGGCCGCGGCGGCTGCGGTCGAGCCGAGATCGCCCGGAGAGACGCCGTAGAGCACCCGTGTCAACGCGGTGTGCGCCAGTTGCACCAGGCCAATGCCGGCCACCAGGCCTACCCCCACGAGCACCGCGCTCTGGCGCAGCACCAGGCCGCCCACCGCCAGCGGACGGGCGCCGAGCGTGAGCCTGATCGCGAGCTCGCGTGTGCGAAGCGCCACCGCCCACGAGAACAGCCCGTAGACGCCCAGCGCCGCGAGCAGGGCCGCCAGCCCGCCGAAGAACAGCAGCACGCTCATCAGCAGGCGGGGCTCCGCGGAACGCGCCGCGAAGCGTTCTCCCCAGGTGCGTGCGGCGGCCATCGGCACCTGCGGCGCGGCCTCTCGCAGCCCCTCCCGAATCGCCGAGAGCGCCGCCGCGCGGTCGGTCGCCCGCACCGCGATGAAGACCTCGGAGAATGGAAACTGCCTCGTGGACGTGTAGATGGCCGGTTCCACGACCTGTCCGAGCGGCACGTTACGCAGGTCCTTCACCACTCCGATCACTTCGTAGGGGAAGCCTTCGTGCGTCTGCGAGGCAGACGCCTTGAGGTTCACGCCGAGCGGGCCGATGCCGCTGGCGCCGAGCTTGATGACGGTACCCACGGATCGCCCCTCCGGAAGGTACCGGCGAGCAAAGCTTTCGTTGACTACCACCACGCCCGACGCGTCGGCGCCGTCGAACGCCGTGAACGTCGCGGCCGGATTCGACTTCCGCCCCCATCGCTTCGAAATAGCCGTCGCTCACGCTGTGGAGCTGCGCCTGTGACGCATCGTCAGGGCGGGCGGGCATGGGTTGTCCCTGGAGCAGGAACGGATTGCGCCAGCCGATTTCGAGCGGCAGGAAATTGCTGGCGCCGGCGAACTGCACGCCGGGCTGCCGACGGATCGCGTCGAGGATTGCCTCGTGCGTGGTGCCGACGTCGGCCCACGCCTGCCGAGGCGATGTGCCGCGCGGCACGGCGGCGGGCGTCACCTGCACGGTGGTCACCAGCACCTCCTCGGCCTGCACGCCCATCGGCGTGTCCATCATGTGGCGCACGGTGCGCACGAGCAGCACCGAGCTGACCAGTAGCGCGCACGCAAACGCGACCTCGGCGGTGACGAGCAGCGAGTACACCTGGCGCGCGCCTCGAGAGCTTCCGCGTTCGCCCGACTTCAGGTCGGAGGTCATCGACCGTTTCAGCAGGATCACCGCGGGCAGCACGCCGAAGAAGACGGTGGTCACCGTGACGACCACGAGGCCGAGCGCGAGCGCACGGATGTCGACGCTGGCTTCGTTCAGCCGGGGGATGTCCACGGGCATCAGCCGCACGATGAGGGGGAGTGCCGCCGCAGCGGCCGCGAGCCCCAGGGCGGCGCCGGCCGCAGACAGGACCAGGCTTTCGGCCATCAGCTGCTTCACGAGCTGCCGCGGTGAGGCGCCGAGCGCCACCCGGACCGCCATCTCGCGCTCGCGCGACAGTGCCCGCGTGAGCAGCAGCGAGGCCACGTTCAGGATGCCGATCACGAGCAGGAGCGCCACGGCCCCGAACAGGACCATCAGCGCGGGACGGTAGTACCCCAGCTGTTCGTCGAGGAGCGGCACCAGGCGCGATCCCCAGCCGGTGCCGGGGCTGTCGCGGGTGTTGCCGAAGTCGACCTCGAGGCGGGTCCACAGCGCATCGACCGCGCCCTGCGCCTGCTCGATCGTGGCGTCGGCCTTCAGGCGGGCCACCGCCTCCATGAAGTGAGCCTTCCGGCTGTGCTGGGTCATGTCCCACTGCAGCCGCTGCCACACGTCCACATCGTCCGGGTACTGGAACCCCGGAGGCATCACGCCCGCGACGATGTAGGGAGTGCCGTTCAGGAGCAGCGGCCGGCCGATCACCGTGGGGTCGGCGGCATAGCGGTTCCGCCAGAGCCGATCGCTGATTACCGCAATCAGCTCGCCGCGCGCGAAGAGCGGTCCCTGATCGGGGAAACCCTCGCCCAGCTGCGGCGAGACACCAAGAACACGGAACAAATTGCCGCTGGTCTCGATGGTGTTCACGCGCACCGGGTCCATCCCTGGATCCGTGAGGTTGATCCCGGGGCGCCACCAGGCTGCCGCGTCCTCGAACACCGGCAGGTCCCGCTGGTCCATGAAGTTCACCGGCGAGATCGGGTCGTGGCTGAGCGCCTGCTGGCTGTTGGTGTCCCAGATGGTCACCAGGCGATCGGGCTCCCGATACGGCAGGGGCGTGAGCACGACCGAATCCACCACCGTGAAGACCGTGGTGGCGGCGCCGGTGCCGAGGCCGAGGACCAGCACCGTGACGAGCGCGAAGGTCGGGTGCTGACGGAGCTGTCGCAACGCCGCAATCAGGGCTGTCATGGATGGATTGGACGGGCGAGCGGCGCCAAGCGTTGGCATCGTCTGGCGGGCCGGTAGAATAGCTTCGCGATGCCCAAGCCCCGTCGTACCCCTTTGCCCATCAAGATTGGCATCGCGCTCCTGCTGCTGGCGGGTGTGGCCGTGCTCTTCATGCGCTCGCTGGACGACGCCCGGGCCGAGCCGTTCACGGTGAGGGGCGAACACCTGGCGCAATGGACCCTGGCCACGGATGCCGCCGCCGAGGGCGACCGCGCGGTGGTGGCGCTGACGCCGCCGCCGGAGATGCCGCTGCGGCTGTTCCGGCAGGTCTTCACGCGAGCGGGTGAATCGCTCAGCACCCCGCTCAATCCGGGCATCGCGCTCGTGCTGGCCGAGGAACTGCGCGGCATCAGCGTGCCAACCGACGAACTGATGGCGATGGCGCGCACCGCCGGACTCGATCGCGCGCGAGTCACCCCGCGCTGCATGGGCTATCGGCGCGACTCGAAACCGGGCGCGACGCGTCAGGTCTACTTCATCGTCTTCGAGATGCCCGAATTCGGCGTGTTCCGCCAGGCCCTGGCGGCGCGCGCCGGCGCGCTTGGCGGCACGGCCTTCAATGCCGCCGCACTGTCGCCGGTGATGCCGATGGCGGGGCAGCCGGACGTGTCGGGGTGGATGCCAATCGTCGTGGACGCCAAGGACTGCATGGCGCCGATAGTGACAGAGTAGGTCCCGAATTTGATGACGTCGTGATCTGGTGAAGTGGTGATCTGATCTGGCGATCGATTGATCTGACGATCTGGGATGTGGAGATCTGGTGGGGCTTATGAGAATCGCAGCTGGATTGATACTGATGGCGGCGTCGGTGGTGGGGATTGCGGCACAGGGGACGCCGGTGCCGCCGCCGTGGGCGTTCACCGTGAACACCCCAGCACCAGCGGGTTCGGCCGGGCCTGCGGCTCCGGCAGCCCCGGCGGCGGACACCGCGCCGAAGCGCGTGCCGGGGAGCGAGGCGTCGTTCACCGTCGCGCAGACGCGTGATGCGTTCAATCCGCCCGACTGGCATCCCGCCGGTCATCCGCCGATGCCTGCCGCGGTGGCGAACGGGCGCAAGCCCGAGATGCGGGCCTGCGGCTTCTGTCACCTGACGAACGGCCAGGGCCGTCCGGAGAACGCGTCGCTGGCGGGTCTGCCGGCGGAGTACATCATCCGGCAGATGGCCGACTTCAAGAGCGGCGCGCGCAAGAGCAGCGAGCCGAAGATGGGCCCGCCGGCCGCGATGATCGTCGACGCGAAGGCCGCAAGCGACGACGAGGTGCGGTCCGCGGCGGAGTACTTCGCGTCGTTCCCGTTCAAGAAGTGGGTGCGGGTGGTCGAGGCGAAGGAAGTGCCCCAGACGCGCATCGCCGGCTGGATGCACGTGCCCACGTCCGGCACCGAGCCGCTCGGCCAGCGCATCGTCGAGATGCCGGAGGACCTGGGGCGGACCGAGCTGCGCGACGGCGCCTCGGGCTTCGTCGCTTATGTGCCCGAAGGCAGCATCGCCAAGGGGAAGGCGTTGGTCCAGGCCGGCGTCTACGGCCGCGAGGCCTGCAGCGTGTGCCACGGCGAGGACCTGAAGGGCATTGGCCCGGTGCCGGGACTCGCCGGCAGGTCGCCCAGCTACACGGTCCGCCAGTTGTGGGACATCAAGCACGGCGCGCGCCGCGGGCCGTGGTCGAGGCTGATGAAAGGCGCCGTGCTGCAGCTCACGATCGACGACATGATCGCGATCGCGGCCTATACGGCGTCGCTGGAACCGTAGCGGTTAGCGCACGACGAGCGGCTTGGTCGTCGTCGGCGAGCCGCACTTCTCGAACCAGTCGATGCCTTCGCTGACCAGGTCGAACTTCAGCGCGTAGCGGCCGGGCCGTTCGGGGGCGGGGACTTCGATCTCGATGTCGGCCGACCCGCCCGGTGGGATGTCACCGGGCAGCCAGGCGCGCGCGTGGTCGCGGTTCAGCATGGTGCCGTCCTCGGACATCAGCTGCGCGCCGAGGCGCACGAGACGGCGGCCATAGCTGGCCTGCGCGCGGAACGGCCGACCCGAGAGATTCTTCACGCGCGTCTTCACCTTGACCGGCTGCGCCGCCCTGGCGCGGAGCGGGAAGCCCGGGATCAGCGTGCGCACGTCGATCTGCGCGCGCGGCGTGGTGCCGGGAATCGCGTTCCCGAGGCCGCTCATGTCCCACACTTCGTTGACGATGCGCTGATGATCCGGCGACCCGGCGGCAAACCGGCGCGAGTACGAGTCTTCCGGGTGGTCGGTCAGTTCCCAGCACAGGCGATCGACGCCGGCCTCCGCCGCGAGTTGTCGCGCGCGGTTCATCTCCTCGTCCGAATCGTTCCAGTTGAAGAGGATGTAGCGCCAGTTCAGGTGCGGCACGTCGCGGCCGCTCTTCTCGCTTCTCGTCGGCCATCGCCCGCAGGTTGGCCAGCGCCTTGTCGAAATTGCCGCGCTGCCGGTACTTCACGTAGGTGTCCTGCGACGAGCCATCGATCGAGAAGGTCACTTCGTCGATGCCCGAGTGGACCAGGCGACGCGCCTTCTCCTCGGTCAGGGCCAATCCGTTGGTGCTGGTGTAGAGATAAATGTGCGGGAACTTGCTCTTGATGTACTCGCACATCTCGACGGCGCGCTTGTGCAGGAACGCCTCGCCGTAGTTGAAGAAGTCGATGCGGCCGAGCGTCGGCCCGGCTTCGTCCACCGCCTTGCGTGAACACGTCCCAGTCGAGCATGCCGGCCTGCCGCGTGCGCGTGATGCCGGTCTCCGGCGCGCAGCACGACTGGAAGCACGAGATGTTGCAGGCGGCCGTGCACTCGATGTACATGCGGCCCGGAAGCGGCCCGACGTTCACGTCGCGCTGCGGGATGGCCTCGTCCGGCGCGAGCGGCAGCTTGAGCGGGCAGTCCCCGCAAAACGACGAGCCGCCCGGTGTTCAGGTCCTCGCGCAGCTGGGTGGCCGTCGGCCCGGTCCAGATCTCGGCCACCGTGGACGTCCGCACATCGCCCAGCACGCGCTTGGCGTACGGATCCGCGCAGCCGCAGACGATGCGGCCGTCGCAGAGCATGACGGCGATGGAGTGCGGCCAGGAGCAGGTGAAGCGGGTGGCGAGGTAGTTCTCTGACATGGTTCAGGCTCTAGGCCTCAGGCTTGGCCGAGCTTCCGGTTCGCTAGGCTTTCGGCTCGGTCTTCGCCAGCTTCTTCATGTAGCTTTCGAGCCGGTCGTTCTCGTACTTCACCTGGTTGAGGAAGAGGCTCTCGACGAGATAGGCACGCAGCTCCTCGTCCGACAGCTGTGACACCAGGTGGTTGATCTCGCGATTCATCTCCTCGAAGCTGCCCCCGTCGAGGACCTTGGCGGTGACCTCGTGGAACAGGGCTTCGAGGATGGCGAGCAGATCGCCGTCGAGCTGAATGTCGACGCCGGTGGTTGTCTTGATGCTACGCATGATTCACGCCCCGAAGCTTTGCACCGCGCTCGCTTCGTCCGGGAACATCTTCAGGAAGTTGTGCGCCCCGGTCATGGTCAGCATGGTCTCGACCCGCTTCTGCACGCCGGCCAGCCGCAGCACGCCGCCCGCGGTGGTGGTCTGGCGGTAGAGATCCATCAGGCAGCCGATGGTGGCCGAGTCCACGTAGGTGACCTTCGACAGATCAATCAGCACCTTGCGATCGCCCGCGGCGAGCAAGCCGGTGACCGCGCCGGAGAAGTCCTGCAGCAGCGGATACATCATGCGGGTCTCGCCAATGCGGACGATGGCCACGTCTTCGGTTCGGTCGGTCGTGAGGTTCATCCTCGTACCCCTTCGAGTTCGTCGCGCAGCCGCTGGATCTGGCGGGCCAGTTCGGTGCGTCCCCGGTTGATGCGGGATTTCACGGTGCCTTCTGGCAGGTGGAGCTTGTCGGCGATTTCCTGGTAGGTCAGTTCCTGGATATCGCGCAGCATGACGGCGTTGCGCAGCGTCGGCTGCAGCTCGGCCATGGCGCGGCGCAGCAGTTCGACGCGGCCGCGGGTTTCGAGTTCGGCGTAGGCGCTCGGCGTGATCGCCGCCGGCATCAACTCGCCCGCGTCCACGTCGCGGTCGATCGTCTCGCGCTCTTTCCGGACGCTCCGGTAGTGGTCGATGCACAGGTTCCGCGACACGCTGACCAGCCACGTCTGGAAGTTGGCGCGCCGGTCGAAGGTGTGCAGCGACTTGAAGATCTTGAGGAAGATGTCCTGCGTGAGGTCCTCGGCCTCGTCGTGCTTGCCGGTGAACTTGTAGGCGATGTTGAAGACCTTCCGCCGGTGCTGACGGACGATCTGCTCCCAGGCCTGCTGATCGCCGGCAAGGCACTGCTGAATCAGCGTGTCGATGGCGTCGGTGGGAACCGGAGAAGAATCTGACATGAGGCGCGGATTAGGTGCCCCGGCAGGCGGGGCCAGAATACCACGAAACCCCGGGGCGCCCGGCTGCGCCTTCGCGCTATGATCGCGGGTCGATGAGCGCCCTTCCTCCCCTGCCGGCAGTCCCGGCCGCGTCGCCGGCCGACGCCGCCACCCTCGAACAGATTGCCGCCACCGTCGGCACCCCGGCCTACGTCTACGGGGCGGACGCCATCCAGGCGGCCTACCGGCAGCTGGACGCCGCCTTTGGCGACGCTCCGCACGCCATCCACTACGCGATGAAGGCGAATTCGTCGCTGGCCATCGTGCGGCTGGTGCGCGCCCTCGGCAGCGCGCGCCGATGCCAACTCCATGGGCGAAGTGGACGTCGCGCTTCGCTGCGGCTTCACCCCGGCCGAGATCGTGTTCACCGGGGTCGGCAAGAGCGCCGGGCGAACTGGAGCGCGCCGTGGCGCTGAACCTGCTGGCGATCAACGTCGAATCGCCCGGCGAGCTCGAACGGCTGGCCCGCCTGGCCGCGCGACCGCGGCGCCGTGGCGCGGGTCGCCCTGCGCGTCAACCCCGACATCGATGCGCAGAGCCACCCCCACATCTCCACGGGCCTCAAGTCGAACAAGTTCGGCGTGCCGATCGACGTCGCCCCGGCGCTGTTCAGGGAGATCGCCTCGCGCCGCGTCGCTGAAGGCCGTGGGCATCCACGTCCACATCGGCTCGCAGATCACCGCGCTCGACCCGCTGGAGCGCGCCGCCGAGGCCGTGGTGCGGCTGGCGGCGGAGCTGCGGGATGCCGGCATCGCGATCGAGCACCTCGACTTCGGCGGCGGCCTGGGCATCTGCCTACGACGGCGGCGTTGCCCCGGATCCGACGGACTATGTGCGCGCGCATCGTTCGCGCGGCGGGCGGTTCGGGACTGAAGCTCGCCATCGAGCCGGGGCGAGTGCTGGTCGGCGCCGCCGGCGTGCTGCTCACCCGCGTGGTCGACGTGAAGCAGTTCCCAGGAGCGCGGCGCTTCGTCGTGCTCGACGCCGGCATGACCGAGCTGATGCGGCCCGCGCTCTACGGCGCGTTCCACCGCATCGAGCCGGTGCGGCCGCGGCCCGGCGCGCCCGTCGCCGTGGACGTCGTCGGACCGATCTGCGAGAGCACCGATTCCTTCGCCCGCGATCGCGAGCTGCCGCCGGTGGAGGTCGGCGACCTGGTCGTCGTCCGCGACAGCGGCGCGTATGCGGCGGCGATGGGCTCGAACTACCTGCGGCGGCCGCTGCCGCCCGAAGTGCTCACCGAAGGCACGACCTGGCGTGTGACGCGGCGGCGTCAGACGCTGGACGACATGCTGGCCCTCGAGAGCTCAGTGAGTGGTCAAGCCCAGCCCGACATGCTGGGACACGTGCTGGCCTTCGAGGGCCTGGATCAGAGCGGCAAACAGACTCAGGCCGAGCGGCTCGCGGCCTTCTTGCGCGCCGAAGGACGACGGCGTGGAGTTCCTGTCGTTTCCGGAATATCCCACCGCGATCGGCGCCGAGATTGGCAAGGCGCTGCAGGGCGAGCGGCACTACGAGGCCGACACGCTGCAGCTGCTCTACATCGCCAACCGCTACGAGTTCCGCCCGCAGATGCTGGAATGGATCGCGGCCGGTGCGGTGGTCATCTGCGATCGCTACCTGGCATCCAGCGTCGCCTATGGCGAGGCGCAGGGGCTGGATCCGGCGTGGCTGCTCGAGGTGCAGCGCCACCTGCCGCAGCCTTCGCTGACGCTGGTGCTGGACATCCCGCCGGAGGCCTCGTTGCAGCGCAAGCAGGCCGCGCGCGACAAGTTCGAGCGCGATCTGCCGCTATTGTCCAGGGTGCGAGCCAGCTATCAGCGCCAGGCCCAGGCGCCTGGTTGGGTGCTGATCGACGGGCAGCAGGACAAGGACGCCGTCAGCGCGGCGGTGGTCAGCGCGGTCCGGTCACGACTCGCGCAGCCGTAAGGGCCCGCACCTCCGCGGCGCCCCTTCCAGCAGCACCCGCGCGCATGCCTCGAGCGTCGCGCCGGTCGTCGCCACATCGTCCACCAGCACGAGCACCAACCCGTCGAGGGTGGCGCTTGCGTGGCGGCCGCCCGGATGCGCCGCGACACGCCTTGCCTCGCGGCGGTTGAGGGCGAACGCCTCTCGAACGTTGCGGTGGCGCTGAGCGGCCGGAAGAGCGACCTGTGGCGGCGTGGACCGCACACGCGAGAGCAGGCGATGCACGGGCCTGGCGAGGCCCGCGGCCAACAGGTCGGCTTGATTGAAGCCGCGGCTCCACTCGCGCCGCGGATGCAGCGGCACGGGCACCACCGCGTCGGCGTCCTCGAGCAGGCCGCGACCCGCTGCTGCCATCAGCGCCGACAGCGGCGCGGCCGCCGAACGTCGCCGATCGTATTTCAGGGCATGGACCACCGCGCGCAGCGTGCCCTCGTACGGGCCGACCGAGGCCTGGCGCGAGAGCGGGCGCGATCGCCTGCGGCAGCGCGGACATCGACCGTGAGCGCGTGCCGTCTGGCGCCACGGGGGCAACGGGTCGCCGCATCCGAAGCAGAGCGGTGCGGTGAAGGTGAGGAGGGCGGCCCAGCAGGCGTCGCACACGGCGCCGTCGAGCGGGTGAGGGATGGCGCCGCCGCAGGCGGCGCAGGGCGGCGCGAAGATCCGCGCCAGCGCGCGGTTGACGACGGTGCGCAGCGTCACGGGTGACGCCGCGCGGGATTACTCCGGCGTGTCCTCGTCGATGGCGATTGGCTTGGCGGTGCCCCACAGGCGCTCGAGCCCGTAGAACGTGCGGGCCGAAGGCGAGAAGACGTGCACGACGAAGTCGAAGTAGTCGAGCAGTATCCACTCCGCGCTGCGGTAGCCTTCCACGTACGCGGGCCGCGAGCCCTGCGCCTTGAGCGCCTGTTCCACCGCATCGGCAATCGCCTGCACCTGCCGCGAGTTCGCGCCCGTGGCGATCACGAAGAAGTCCGTGAACGCGTCGCTCTTGCGCAGATCCAGGACCACCATCTCCAGGGCCTTGCGGCCCGAGGCCGCGTCGAGCGCGGTCTGGATGGACTTCGGCAGCTTGGGCCGGCGGGTCGCCGCCGTTTTGGCCGCGGTCTTGGCCGCCGTCTTCGTCGTCTTGGCGGTCTTCGTGGCGGTCTTGCGTGCGCGAGTTGGGCGAGGGCTAGGCTGGGTCATGCAATACAGGCTCCAGGGCAACGGCAAGCAGCTCGGGGTGCGAGGCGCGGGCGTTCAGACATACAGGTGATGGTCGGCGATGTAGGTCGCGACCTGATCGGGCACCAGGCCGGCGAGAGGCTCGCCGGCCGCGACGCGGCGGCGGATCTCGGTGGACGACACGTCGGGCGTGGCGGCGTTGATCAGGAAAATCGAGGGCGATGACGCCGCGCCAAGCGTCGATGCGGGGGTCGTCTCGCAAGGGACCATGCGCGGGGCCAGGGCGGGGAGGCGCGACCGGAGGTGGTCGAACGACGTGCCCGTGCGCGCGATCACCACGAAGTGCGCAAGCTCCAGCAGGTCAGGGTAGTGACGCCACGTTGCAATATCCGCAAACGCATCGGCTCCTGTCACAAAGAAAAACTGCGATGCGGGCTCGGCGGTCCCGAGCGCGATGAGCGTGTCGTAGGTATACGACGGCCCACCACGGACCAGCTCGACATCGGACGCCTGCCAGCCTGGCACGTCGGCCACGGCCAGCGCGGTCATCTGCAGACGATGATAACCGGATGCGAGCACGCTGTCAGGTCGATGTGGCGGCGCGTGGGACGGGACGAACAGCAGCCGGTCCAGGGCCAGTGTGGCCTGAGCCGCGCGGGCTGCCGCGAGGTGGCCCAGATGAATGGGATTGAACGTGCCGCCGAGGACGCCGACGCGGGCGCCGGTCATGCCTCGGGCGAGTCCTCGGCGCGGGCCGCGGCCAGTAGCTCGCGCTCGGCCAGACGCCCCTCCGCAATCGGCACCCACAGCGCTTCGAGGAGCGCCGGCAGGCCTTCGCCGGTCACGGCGGAGATCTTGAAAAATGGCAGCTTCAGCTTCTTCGCGCGCTTCTGCACCGCGGTCACCCGCGTCTCGTCGTCCACCGCGTCGAGCTTGGTGGCGACCACCACCTGGGGCTTCTTCAGCATCGACTTGTCGTACAGCTCGAGCTCGTGACGGATGGTGTCGAAGTCCTCGACCGGGTCGCGCCCCGATTCGCTGGAGACGTCCACCAGGTGGACCAGCACTTTGGTGCGCTCGATGTGACGCAGGAACTGGTGGCCGAGCCCGTGGCCCGAGTGGGCGCCCTCGATGATGCCGGGCACGTCGGCGACGACGAAGCTGCGATCGTCGGTGAGCGACACGACGCCCAGGTGCGGAGTGAGCGTGGTGAACGGGTAGTTCGCGATCTTCGGCTTGGCCGCCGAGATGCGCGAAATCAGCGTGCTCTTGCCGGCATTCGGGAAGCCGACCAGGCCGACGTCCGCCAGCAGCTTCAGTTTCAGCTGGAGCTGGGCTTCGGTCCCGGGTTCGCCGGGCTGCACCTTGCGCGGCGCGCGATTGGTGGACGTGGCGAAGTGGGCGTTGCCGAGCCCGCCGCGGCCACCCTTGGCCACCACCACGCGCTGGCCCTCTTCGGTGAGGTCCGCGAGCTCGGAGAAGTCACCGGTTTCGGGATCGCGCACCAGCACGGTCGTGCCGACGGGGACCTTCACGTCCAGATCCTTGCCGTTGCGGCCGTGGCGGTTCGAGCCTTCGCCGCCGCCGCCGCGCTGGGCCTCGAAGTCGGGATTGAAGCGGAAGTGGACGAGCGTGTTGCGATGGGGGTCGGCGACGAGGTACACGGAGCCGCCCTTGCCGCCGTCGCCGCCATCCGGGCCGCCGCGCGGCACGAACTTCTCTCGTCGGAAGCTCATGCAACCGCGGCCGCCGTCGCCGGCCTTAACGTGAATGTCGGCTTCGTCGACGAACATCGTGCTTAACCCCGCAGTTCACGTGAATGGAGCTTTTCGTCAGCGCCTTCGCCTGGCCTCAAAAAGACAAAGGACACGAAGCTCACGATGGCGCCATTCGTCGGGGCCTTCCGAAGAAGCCCGGCGCGCGCGTCGTGACCGTCGTGTCCCTTGAACGAATCGTGATGCTACTCGACGACCGGCTGCGGCTGAATCGAGATGAAGCGGCCGCGCGAGCCGTGATCCTCGAACTTGACGACGCCGTCGATCTTGGCAAACAGCGTGTCGTCCTTGCCGAGGCCGACGTTCAGGCCGGGCTTGTACTTGCGACCGCGCTGGCGCACCAGAATCGAACCGCCGGTGACGACGTTGCCTTCGAAACGCTTGACGCCCAGGCGCTGCGAATTGGAGTCGCGCCCGTTACGTGAACTGCCCTGTCCCTTTTTTGTAGCCATGGTTCTACGCCTGAATCTCGGTGATGCGCACGCGGGTCAGCAGGCTGCGGTGGCCGGCGGTCCGGCGGTACTGCTTGCGGCGCTTCTTCTTGAACACGCGGACTTTCTTGCTCTTGTCGGTGCGGTCGATCACGCCCGTGACCACGGCGCCGGTGACGAAGGGGGCGCCGGTGAGCACCTCGCCCGCGTCCTTGCCGACGAGCAGGACCTGGTCGAACGAAACGGCGTCGCCGGCCTGGCCGGTGTGGCCATCGACGGAAATGATGGCGCCGGGCTCGACGCGGAACTGGTGGCCGGAGGCCTTGATAATCGCAAACACGGTTCTTCTCCGCTTGAATGGGCGCGCCCCGGTCGACTTTCGACAAGGCGCAGGAACCCCAAAGTGTAGCACGGACGGGGAGGGGCGAGGAAGGCCGCCGCCTTCGGCGGCGGTGGGGACGTCGGGCGCCGCCCTCCGTAAGGGCCTCGCCCCTTCGGGGCTCGGTAGGCGCGGCCGTCGCCTTCGCCGTCGGTAAGGCCGAGAGGCCTCGCGCGCTCGGTAGGGGCCCGTTCGCCACCCGTCCTACGTTGCGCGGCGTCAGCGCCCGCCCTGCGCTACGCACCGGTGCGCCGTCGGCCCAGCGCCCGTGCCTACGCGCCCGAAGGGCGCGCCCTCGCCTGGTCCTACGCGCGCGAAGCGCGCGCCTATTTGATCAGCACCCGGTTGCCGCGAATCTTCTGCGCGCTCAGGGTGTTCAGGAAGGTCGGCAGCAGGCGGTCCATCAGCTCGAAATACGAGGACAGCGCCGGGGTCTGCTGGTTGGCGTTGTAGAGGATTTCCTCGCGGAACGATTCGCTATACAGCTGCTCGCCGGTGCGTCCATCGATGAACACGAACGTCGGGCGCAGGATGTAGCCCTTGCGCTCCATGTAGGTGCGCACCGGGACCACCTGCCGGCGGCCGAACGAGTCGTAGACTTCCTGTTCGCGCTGCACGAAGCCCGATCGGGCATGCGGCACGAACAGCACCGAGCCGGTGACGATCAGCGCCTGCTCGTGTTCCTCGCCGACTTTCTTCCAGTATTCCGTGTCCGTGAAGACCTTCGCGTAGTGCTCGAGATCCCGCTCCTCCTTCATCGGAGGGAGCTGCCCGTCCTGGGCCTCTGGCGCATCCGTCGCGGACAGCTGGCCATCGCGCGGGCTCGCCACGGGTTCGGCTTGAGGCGGCGGTGGTCGGTCGGTGGCGGTTCCGCCGGAGGCGCGGTGTCGGCCGGCAAGCTGCCGACTTCCTGCAGCGCCCGCTCGGCCAGCGGCAGTGTGTCGGCATCGACCACGCGCAGGATGTTCTTGCTTCGGAGCTGGCTGCGAATCAGCCGCACCGTCTCCATGTTCGCGTCCACGTCATCGCCGGCGCCGGCCAGGAAGCCGGCGACGTACACACGCTGGAACGGCGTGATGTCGAGCTTGGGCGCGATCGGAGTCTCGATCGGGATTTCAACGGAGCCACTGCCACCGCACGCCGTCTGTGCGCCAACACAGGCAAGGACCAGACTAAGGCTGGCGACCGTCTTTCTGAGCCGCTCGGTCATTGAGTTCCTTGAAGAGGTCGTAGTTCTGCTTGATGAGCTGATTGTTGGGCTCGAGCGCGATGGCCTTGTCGTAGGCCGCGCGCGCCTTGTCCAACTGTCCGTTCTGCTCATAAGCCACCGCGAGGTTGTTGAACGCGGCGGCGTAAGTGGGATCCAGCTGGGTGGCGCGTTCCCAGCGGTAAATCGCCTCACGCCAGAGGCCGCGCTGCGCCACCTGGACGCCGAACTCGACCTGCTCTTTCGCCGGCCCCCGTTGATCGGCCCACGACGGATTCGCCGCAAACAGGAGGAAGACGATTGCAAACGTCAGGTGACGGGCAGGCATGGCTCTCTCTGGTCACTATAGCGACAGGTCAGGAGGCCAGCAAGCGATTTGCCTTGCCCGGTCGCGAGGATTCGGGTGTAGGCTGTCGCAGGTCACGGGCGCCGGCGGGAGAGCCGGCATGTCCCATCTCTGCGTCACCCTCGGCGAATCGTTGTTCCCGTCACGCCTCGGTTCCATTCCCTCACCTCCCGAACGGCTCTGGGTCCTGGGTCACCCCGAACGCCTGCCGGAATGGTCCACCCGGTCCATTGCTGTCGTGGGATCGCGCGCCGCCTCCCGTGACGGCCTCGACAACGCCCGCCGGGTCGCCGAGGGGCTCGCGCGCGCCGGCGTGGTAGTGGTCAGTGGACTCGCGCGCGGCATCGACAGCGTCGCGCATCGCGCCACGTTGGACGCTGGCGGCTGCACCATCGCGGTGCTGGGTTCGGGCCTCGACCGCCTCTATCCGCCCGAGCACGAGGCGCTGGCGGACGAAATTGCCGCCACCGGCGCGGTGGTCTCCGAGTATCCGCCGGCGACGATGCCCCAGTCGTGGCTGTTTCCCACGGAGGAACCGGCTGGTCAGCGGTCTTGCCGACGCGGTGGTCGTGGTCGAGGCGCCGGAGAAGAGCGGCGCGCTCATCACCGCGTCCGCGGCCTTGGAGCAAGGCAAGGACGTGATGGTGCTGCCGGGGCGGATTGCCGGCCACCGCAACCGTGGCGGGCACCTGTTAATCCGTGATGGGGCAAAGCTCGTGGAGTCCGCGGACGATATTCTCCTCGAGATGGGTTGGGACGCCGACCGGCCCCCGATTGGTCTTGGGCCTGCCGAATCGCTGGAAAGTGTTGAATTCACAGTGGATGACGTCGCCAGAGAAACCGGCGAGCCGACCGCGGCGGTGCTGGCCAGGCTCCTGCAGCTGGAACTGGCCGGCGAAATTCAGCGCATTGGATCCGCCAGATTCCTGCGGGTTCGAAGCCGCATGCTAACGTAGTCTGTTCAGTAGAACCGAAATGCCGAAGCCTCTTGTCATCGTCGAATCTCCGGCCAAAGCCCGGACACTGGCCCGCTTCCTGGGGAAGGACTACCACGTCGAGGCCAGCTACGGCCACGTGCGCGACCTGCCCGAATCGGCCGCCGATGTACCCAAGGAGATCAAGGGCAAGTCGTGGGGACGGCTTGGCGTGGACACCGACGGCGAGTTCAAGCCGTACTACGTGGTCCCCGCCGACAAGAAAAAATACGTCACCGCTCTGAAGGCCGCGCTGAAGGATGCCTCGGAAGTGATTCTGGCGACGGACCCCGATCGCGAAGGGGAATCGATCAGCTGGCACCTGCAGGAGATCCTCAAGCCCAAGGTCAAGGTGCGACGGATTGTCTTCCACGAGATCACCGAAGAAGCGATTCGACATGCCCTGGCGGAAGCGCACGAGCAGGTGGACCAGAACCTCGTCCGCGCGCAGGAGAGCCGCCGCATCCTCGATCGGCTCTACGGCTACACGCTGTCGCCGGTGCTGTGGAAGAAGGTTCAGACCGGACTCAGCGCCGGCCGCGTGCAGAGCGTGGCCGTGCGCCTGATCGTCGAGCGCGAAGAGGAACGCATCGCGTTTCGCTCCGCGTCGTACTGGGACATCGACGCCACGCTGCGCGCCGACGGTCGTGACTTCGTCGCGACGCTGGCCAAGCTGTCGGGCGAGCGCCTGGCCACCGGCAAGGATTTCGACGCGCAGGGCAAACCCACCGGCAGCAAGGTGCGGCACCTGAAGAATGCCGAAGAAACCAACACGCTGCGCGAGGCGCTGATGCGCGCGCTGCCGTGGAAGGTGACCTCGGTCGAAGAGAAGCCGTTCACGCAGCGCCCGGCGCCGCCTTTCACCACCTCCACGCTGACCCAGGACGCCAACCGCAAGTTCGGGTTCTCGGCCGAGCGCACGATGCAGGTCGCGCAGCGGTTGTTCCAGGGCATCGACATCGGCGGTGGTGATCTCGAAGGTCTCATCTCCTATCACCGAACCGACTCGACGACGCTGAGCGACAAAGCGCTGGGTGAAGCGGGGCAGGCCGTGTCGGAGATGTACGGGCCGACGTATTACAAGGGCCCGCGCCAGTATCAGACCAAGGTGCGCAACGCCCAGGAAGCGCACGAAGCCATCCGCCCAACAGACTTCCGCCGCACGCCGCAGGCGCTCGAGCGGATCCTCGAGGGCGACGAGCTGCGGATTTACGATCTCATCTGGAAGCGCGCGATTGCGTCACAGATGGCCGAAGCGCGTCTGCTCCGCACGACCATTGAAATCACCGGCCGCACCGCCGCGGGCGACGAAGGCGTATTCACGGCCAGCGGCAAGGCCATCGAGTTCCCCGGCTATCTGCGCGCCTACGTCGAAGGCAGCGACGATCCGGCGGCCGAGCTCGACGAGCAGGAAACCCTGCTGCCGAAGCTGGCGGTGGGCGATCTGGTGCAGGCGCCCGATCAGCTCGACGCCAAGGTGATTGCGGTCAAGGTCGAGACCAAGGGTCATGAGACCTCGCCGCCGGCACGCTTCACTGAAGCATCGCTCGTGAAGCGTCTCGAAGAGGAAGGCATCGGCCGGCCTTCCACGTATGCGCCGACGGTGGCGACCATTCAGCGGCGTGGCTATGTGTCGCGGCAGGGCAAGGCGCTGGTGCCGAGCTTCACCGCGTTCGCGGTCACGCGGCTGCTGCGCGAGCACTTCGGCGACTATGTCGACCTCGGGTTCACCGCGGAGATGGAGTCGACCCTCGACCAGATCTCCAACGGCGAACGCGACTGGCTCGACTTCATCCAGCAGTTCTATCGCGGCGACGGCAAGCACCACGGGCTGGAGAACCTGGTCGAAGAGAAGGGCCAGTCGATCGACTATCCGGTGTTCCTCGTCGGCACCGATCCCGAGAGCGGCCTGCCGGTGCGCGTCCGCGTCGGACGCTACGGCCCGTTCCTGCAGCTGGGCGAATCGACCGACGAAGGTCCGCGCGCGTCACTGCCCGACGATCTCGCGCCCGCGGATCTGACCATCGAGAAGGCCACCGCGCTGTTGAAGGCCAAGGCACAGGGGCCCAAGGCGCTCGGTGCCGATCCGGCCACCGGTCAGCAGGTCTACGTGATGCTGGGCCGCTTCGGCGCCTACGTGCAGCTGGGCGAGACCCCGGAACGCGGCTCGGACGAGAAGCCGCGACGCGCGTCGCTCGGCCGCGACTTCAGCGAAGACACCATCACACTGGCCGACGCGCTGAAGCTGTTGTCGTTGCCGCGCGATCTCGGCACCGCCGACGACGGCGAGGCGATCGTCGCCAACGTGGGCCGCTTCGGACCCTATGTGAAGCACGGGACCGAGTTCCGCTCGCTCGAGCCGACCGACGACGTCTATGTGATTTCGCTCGAACGAGCCCGCGAGCTGCTGGCGCAGCCGAAGAAGTCGATGCGTCGTCAGCGCGCCGCGCCGAAGGAACTGAAGGCGCTCGGCAAGCATCCCGACAGCGGCGAAGCCGTCCGCGTCCTCGACGGCCGCTACGGTCCGTACGTCACCGACGGCACCACCAACGCGTCGCTGCCGAAGGGGCTGGCCCCCGAATCGCTGAGCATGGACCAGGCGCGCGAGCTGTTGCAGGCACGCGCGGGCAGCTCGAAGTCGAAAACCTCGCGAGGACGCAAGGCCGCTCCCAAGGCCAAGGCCGCGCCGGCGCGCGCACGGAAGAAGGCTCGCGCCGCCTCATGATCCACATCGTCGGCGGGGGGTTGGCCGGGTGCGAGGCTGCCTGGCAGGCCGCTGAACGCGGCGTCGATGTGGTCGTGCACGAGATGCGTCCGGTGGTGAAGACCGCCGTCCACCAGACCGATGGGCTGGCGGAGCTGGTGTGCAGCAACTCGTTCCGCGGCGACAAGCTCGATAACGCCGTCGGCCTGCTCAAGGAAGAAATGCGGCGGCTCGGATCGCTGGTCATGCGCGTCGCCGACGAAGCGCGCGTGCCGGCCGGCGCCGCGCTCGCGGTGGACCGCCACGTCTTCTCCAACCTGATGACCGCGGCCGTCCAGGCGCATCCACGGATCACCGTGTCGCGCGAGGAAGTGAACCACGTGCCGACCCCGGAGAGCGGGTGGTCGCCGGTGATCGTGGCCACCGGCCCGCTCACCTCCGACGCGCTGTCCGCCGACATCCAGCGGCTGGTGGGCGACGAGCATCTGTCGTTCTACGACGCGATCAGCCCGATCGTGCTCGCCGACTCCATCGACATGACGAAGGTGTTCCGCGCCTCGCGCTGGGACCGGAACGTCTGGACCAAGCCGTCGCCCGACGACCCGTCCGCGGTGATCGGCGCCGACGGCCAACCGGCGTTCGTGCCGCCCGTGCTCACCGAGCCTGAGGGCGACTACCTGAACTGCCCGTTCACCAAGGCCGAGTACGACGCGTTCTACGACGCGCTGGCCGCGGCCGAATCGGCGACGGTGCACGACTTCGACAAGGCCAACTTCTTCGAGGGGTGCCTTCCGATCGAGGTGATGGCGCATCGCGGGCGCGACACGCTGCGCTTCGGGCCGATGAAGCCGGTCGGACTGACGGACCCGCGCACGGGACGCTTCCCGTACGCCGCCGTGCAACTGCGGCAGGACACCCTGGCCGGCGACCACTTCAGCCTGGTCGGCTTCCAGACGCAGATCAAGTGGGCCGATCAGGCCCGCGTGCTGCGCATGGTGCCCGGGCTCGAGCAGGCGGAGTTCGTGCGGTTCGGCATGGTGCACCGCAACACCTACATCTGCGGACCGAAGGTGCTGCTGCCGACATGGCAGACGCGGATGCGCCCGGACCTGTTCTTCGCCGGGCAAGTGTCCGGTGTCGAAGGCTACGTCGAGTCAGCCGCCTCGGGCCTGCTGGCCGGCATCAACGCGGCCGCCGTGGCGCGGGGCGAGGCGCCGCGCACGCTGCCTCGCACGACGGCCATGGGCGCACTGGCCTATTACGTATCGCACGCCGATCCGGCGCACTATCAGCCGAGCAACATCACGCACGGCATCATGGAGCCGCTGCCGAATCCGCCGCGCGACAAGGCCCGCAAGAAGGCGCTGGTGGCCGAGCGCGCGCTGGCCGCGCTGCAGGATTGGCTCGGCGACGCCGCGCTGAGCGCCCGGTAACGCCCATGGCCCCCATCACGCGTCACGGTCTCGCCGCGCGACGGAGGGGCCTGCTGTCGCGAGGCGACCCGCCGGACGAGCCCGAGAACCTTCGCGATCACCTGAAGGCGTTCCTCGCCTTCCTCGAACTCAATCGCAACGTCTCGCCGCATACCGTGCGCGCCTACGACTCCGACGTCGCGCAGTACCTGGCGTGGCGTGCCGCCGACTGCGGCCGCAAGATCTCTCAGCTGCAGACCGCGGACCTGGACGGCGCCAGCATGCGCGCGTGGATGGCCTCGCTCAACCGGGCTGGACAGGCCCGCACGACGGTGGCGCGCAAGCTGTCGGGCGTGCGCGCGTTCGTGCACTACCTGCGCCGCGAGGACGTCATGGAGGGCGATCCGACGCTTGCCGCCGTGGCGCCCAGACTCGACAAGACGATCCCGGTCCATCTCTCCGAGATCGAGATCACGGCGCTGCTCGACGCCATCGATGTCGGCACGCCGCTCGGCCGCCGCGACCGGGCGATGTTCGAGTTGTTCTACGCCTCCGGACTTCGATTGAGCGAAGTGGTGGGTGTGGACCTCGAGGACGTGGACCTGCACGCGCGGCTCGTGCGGGTGCTCGGCAAGGGCGGTAAGGAGCGGGTGGTGCCGTTCAACCACTCGGCGGGCGACGCCATCCGCAGCTGGATACAGGCGCGCGGACAGATCGTGATCGGCGTCCAGACCGGCGCGGCGGGCCGCGCTCCCGAACCCGGCAGCCGGGCCGCCCGCGCGGCACGGGTCCGCGCTCACAGCCGTCGTCGCGATCAGGAGCCGCTGTTCATCAACGCGCGAGGGGGCCGCATCACCGGGCGCAGTGTCGATCGCCTGCTGCGAAAGTACGTCGCCAAATGCAGCACCCGGCTCGGCATCAGCCCGCACGCGCTCCGGCACTCGTTCGCGACCCACCTGCTGCAGCGCGGCGCCGACCTGCGAGGGATTCAGGAACTGCTCGGGCACGCGCGCATCAGCACCACCGAGCGCTACACGCACGTCAACACGAGGCAGCTGATGGAGGTCTACCGCAAGGCGCACCCGCGAGCGAAGAAGTCCGCAGCGCCCCCTGACGACGAGCCGCGGTAGGCGGCGCCTCCCGAGCGAGGCTGGCCTCGATCGCGCGACGGCGCGAGCGCCGCCTGACTCTCAGCTCGCGACCGTGATCCGGCGCTTCGGCATCTCGATCGCCAGCGTCTTGATCTTGTAGTTCATCACGCGCGGGCTGATGCTCAGCAGATCGGCCGCATCCTTCTGCACCCAGTTCGCCATCTTCAGCGCTTCGGTGAGCGCCTGCCGCTCCACTTCTTCGAGCGCGATGCCGGTTGGCGGGATGCGCACCACTGCGGACTCGCGGCCCATGCCCGAACCCTGCGCCGAATCGCCCAGCCGGAGATCGTCGGCCGTGACCACGGCGTGCTCGGCCAGCAGCGCCGCGCGCTCGATGGCGTTCTCCAGCTCGCGGATGTTGCCCGGCCAGTTGTAGCGCATCAGCAGCTTCTGTGCGTCGGAGTCGAGCCCGTCCAGGCGCTTCTTCAACTCGTTGCCGAATCGCCGCAGGAACGAGCCGGCCAGGGCCAGGATGTCTTCCTTGCGCTCGCGGAGCGGCGGCGTCTGCACCGAGACCACGTTCAACCGGTAGTAGAGGTCCTCGCGGAACGAGCCAGCGGCCACCATCGACGGCAGGTCACGGTTGGTGGCGGCGATCAGCCGCACGTCGACGCGGATGGTGCGGGTGCCGCCGAGGCGCTCGAACTCGTGCTCCTGCAGCACGCGCAGGATCTTGGCCTGCGTGCTGGGGCTCATGTCGCCGATCTCATCGAGGAACAGCGTGCCGCCGTCGGCCTGCTCGAAGCGGCCGATGCGCTGGCGATCGGCGCCGGTGAACGCGCCCTTTTCGTGGCCGAACAGCTCGGATTCGAGCAGGTTCTCCTGCAGGGCGGCGCAGTTCACCTTGACGAAGTTGCGGGCCGACCGCAGCGAGTTGTGGTGGATGGCGCCGGCAATCAGCTCCTTGCCGGTGCCGGTTTCGCCGTGGATCAGCACCGTGGAGTTGCTCTTCGCCACCTTGCGGACCACCGTCAGCACGCGCTGCAGGGCGGCGCTGTTGCCGACGATCTTCTCGAACTCGTAGCTGCCCTGCTGCTCGTTGCGAAGGTAGTCGAGCTCGTGGCGCAGGCGCTTCAGTTCCAGCGCCTTCTCGATCTTCACCTCCATCTCCTCGATCTCGAACGGCTTCTGCACGTAGTCGAACGCGCCGCTCTTCATCGCCTCGACGGCGGTGTTCACCGTGCCGAACGCGGTCATCAGGATCACCGACACCGTCGGGTGCAGCGACTTGGTCGTGCGCAGCACGTCGAGCCCGTCCGAGCCGCCCATCTTGAGGTCGCTGACCACGACGTCGAAGTAGCTCTCGTGCAGGCGTTCGAGCGCGGCGTTGCCGTTCGAGGCTTCTTCCACCTCGTGGCCGGCGGCCGAAAGCGCCAGCGCCAGGCCGCGTCGCAGCGCGTCGTGATCGTCCGCCACCAGAATCCGTGCCATCGTCGTCCTCGTCGTCCTTGCGGTTAGTGCGCCGGCTCGATCGGCAGCGTCACGCGGAAGCGCGTGCCGCCGAAGTCGCCCGCGGCCAGGTCGATACGGCCTTCGTGAGCGTCCACGATCTTGCGCACGATGGCCAGGCCCAGGCCCGACCCCTGGGGCTTGGTCGTGAAGAAGGGCTGGAAGATCTTCTCGACGCGGTCCGCCGGGATGCCGGGACCGTTGTCGACCACGTCAATCACCACGCTCGGCACCGGATGCTGGGTGTCGGGCACCAGCGCCCCCTCGTCGGCGGTGTGTGCCTCGGTGACGACGATCTGGACGTCGCCCTTACCTTCGAGCGCCTGATACGCGTTGATGATCAGGTTCGCGAACACCTGTGTCAGCTGGTGTCGATCGGCGCGGATCCGGGGCAGCTCCTGTGGCACCGACATCTGCACCTGCACCGCCCCGCGACGGGCGTGTCCGTCGGCCAGCGTAATCGCGCTGGCGAGCGCGTCGGCCACGGCAGTGTGTTCGACCTGCAGACGCACCGGCCGCACGAAGTCCAGCACCTCCTGGACGATGGCGTTGGCCATCTTCGCTTCGCTGATGATGTCGGCGACCAGCGCTTGCGCGTCGGGGTTGTCCGGTGTCTTGCGGCGGACCAGTCCGGCCAGCACCTCGATGCCCGCCAGCGGGTTCTTGATCTCGTGCGCCATCACCGCCGCCATTTCGCCCACCGCGGCCAGGCGATCGCGCAGGCGCTCGCGCTCTTCCATCTGCTCGACGTAGGTGAGGTCCTTGAAGAACATCGCCGCGCCGATCACCTCACCCGCTTCGCTCTGGACCAGCGACAGGCTATAGCCCACGACCGTGTCGGTGGACTTCATCCGGATTTCGGCACGGCTCGGCAGGCTCGGCCGGTCGAATACGCCGCTCAAGACCCGCAGGATGTCGGCGTGCTCGGCCAACACCAGTTCACAGCGCTGCCCGGAGTAGTCGGCCTCGGGCAACCGGAACAGGCGCCGCGCCTCGGCGTTCAGCAGCACCAGGTTGCCGGCACGATCGATCGCCAGCACCCCGCTCCGCATGTTGGAGACCAGGCAGCGAAAGAACTCCGCCGAGACAGAGGCGGCAGACACCGCTGGGGCTTTGACCGTAGGCATGCCGATCCCGTTACTGGCAAACGCCGTGCCCCCTATGGAGGGCTTCTCGAACGCTCTAAGTGCTTGCGATTACAGAATTTGGATTATCGCGCACTCGAGCTTAGATTACAAAATCGTTAGAAACTAACGATTTTGTTCGAGCTCGGCGGTCAACATCTCCCATTGGCCGAGCAGTTCCCCGACCTTCCACATCAGGGATTGATGCTCGTCGAGCACCGGTTTCGAAGCGTCGTGCTGGCCGTAGAACCCCGGGGCAGACATCTTTGCTTCCAGCGTCTTGATCGCCTGTTCGGTGTCGGCGATCCGCGTCTCGAGCTCGCTGATTCGGGTCTGCAGCGCCTTGCGCGCCTTGTCCTTCTTGCGTTGCTCGGCATCGTCGCGCTTCTTGGCGGCGTAGTTCTGCGGCGGCGCGGCTGGCGCTTCAGGTTTCGCGCTGACGGTCTTGGCAGCCGGCCGCGGCGCATTGGCAGGATGTCGAGGCGCATCGGCCGGCTTGGCGCCGCTCGTCGTGGCGGCGGCCGGAGGCGCCGCGCGTGCGCTTGCGGCTGCAGGGCCGGCGGCTTCCTGCCGCTGCTTCCACAGGAACGCTTCATACCCGCCGGGATAGAGCACAGCCTGGCCACCGCCGACATCGATCACTTTCGTCGCCAGCCGATCGACGAAGTAGCGATCGTGCGAGACGAAGATCAGCGTGCCGCCGTAGTCGGCCAGCGCTTCGAGCAGCACTTCCTTCGAGTCGATGTCGAGGTGATTGGTAGGTTCGTCCAGCAGCAGCGTATTCGACGGGTGGAGCAGCATGCGCGCCACCGCCAGGCGGGTGCGTTCACCGCCCGACAGCACGGCAGCCTTCTTGTAGATGTCGTCGCCGGAAAACAGGAAGCCGCCGAGGATATTGCGGATCGCGGGAATCATCGTGTTCGGCGAGCCGGCCGCCAGCGTCTCGTAGACGGTGAGCGTCGGGTTCAGCTTCGTCGCCTCGTCCTGTGCGAAGTACTGCATCACCACCTGGTGGCCTTCGATCCGTTCGCCGGCATCCGGCGCTTCGGCGCCCGACAGCATGCGCATTAGCGTGGACTTGCCGGCGCCGTTGTGCCCGACGAGCGCGATGCGGTCGCCGCGCTCCACGTGGAGGTCCACCGACTTCAGCACCACCTTGTCGCCGTAGGTCTTGCGGGCGTGCTTCAACTCCAGCACGATGCGGCCGCTCTTGGCGGAGGCCGGGAACTGGAACCGGATGCGCTTGCGCTCGGGCGGCACGTCCAGCCGCTCGACCTTCTCGAGCATCTTGATGCGGCTCTGCACCTGCGCCGCCTTGGTCGCCTGGTAGCGGAAGCGATCGATGAATGCCTGGACGCGTTCGATCTCCTCGTCCTGCCGCCGCTTGGCCTCGCGCAGCCGATCCAGCCGCGCGTCGCGCTCGACCAGATACTTCGAGTAATTGCAGTGATAGTCGGTGATCGTCTTGAGCGACAGGTCGGCAATCCGCGTGACGACGGCGTCGAGGAAGTAGCGGTCGTGCGAGACGACGATGACCGAGTGCGGATAGGAGGTGAGGAACTCTTCGAGCCAGTTGCGGGCGTCGAGATCGAGGTGATTGGTCGGTTCGTCGAGGAGCAGCAGATCCGGCGCGCTCAGCAGCAGCTTGGCCAGGGCAAGCCGCATCTGCCATCCGCCGGACAGGTGCTCGGCCATGTCCGTGAACGACGCCGACTCGAAGCCGAGCCCGTTCAGCACGGTGCCGACCCGCAGCTCCATCTGGTAGCCGTCCGCCATCCGGAAACGGTCCTGCAGCTCGGAGTAGCGGATGAGAATCGCCTCGTGCTCCGACTCCGGGACCTGCGCGTCCGAGAGGCGCTCCTCGAGGTCGTGCATCTCGGCCTTCATGTCGAGGAGCGGCTTCAGCGCCTGGTTCGCCTCGTCGACGATGGTGCGGCCGCGATGGGTGAGTCCGTCCTGCGGCAGGTACCCGAGCGTCAGGCCATTCGGTTTCTGGACGACGCCAGAGTCGGGCTCCTCGAGCCCGGCCAGCATCTTGAGCAGCGTGGTCTTGCCGGCGCCGTTCGGACCGCACAGGCCGACGCGATCGCGATCGCCGATCTGCCAGGTGACGTTCTCGAGGAGAACCCGCTCGCCGAATGTCTTGGTTAGGGTCTGAAGCTGGATCACTACTCGCCGAGGGCCTTCGCCGCCGCCGCGAGGACCTGCGGGACGCGGAACGGCTTGGTGAGATAGCCGGCGACGCCGAGGTTGACCGCCTCGATGGCGCTCGACTCGGTGGAGAAGCCGGTGATGATGATGACTGGCAGATCGCCCTTGAAGCGCTTGGCCTCGCGGATGAGCGACAGGCCGTCCATGCCCGGCATCTTCAAGTCGGCGATGAGCAGGTCGTAATGTCCCAGTCGCAGGCGCTCGACACCGGCGCGTCCGTCCGGAGCGGTGTCCACTTCGTATTCGGCAAGGGCCAGCGTCTTCGACAGCAACTCGCGGATGCTTGCTTCATCGTCGACGACCAGGATGCGGGGGCGCCCGGCGCGGCCCTGCGGCTTGTCCATCGCGACGGCAGTGGGGCGGTCGCTGCGGGGCCGCTGCGAGTCGAGCCACGCGTCGATATCGCGCTTGCGGAATCGCCACTGACGTCCGACCCGTACGGCGGGAATCTTCCCGGCCTTGATCAGCCGGTACACGGTACGCAGATTGACCTGGAGATACTCCAGGACCTCTTCCGTGGTTAGAAAGATCTCGTCGTTCGGGAAATTTGTGGCCACTAAGTGTCTCTGTGTCCGCTAGTTTACCCGTTTTTTCGTCCGGCGTGAACGATTCGACCGCCACGACCGACTTTCGGCCGGGGCCCACCGTCTTACACAATGGATAGAGCAGAGAGACCCGGGTGCTCCCCTTCATGGCGTCGACAGACGAAGAGCTCGTGGCGCGCTCGGTAGCGGGCGACCACGACAGCTTCAACCAGCTGATCCTCCGCTGGGAGCGGCCGATCTACGCCCTGGCATACCGGGTGATTGGCCGTGACGAAGACGCACGGGACGTGTGCCAGGAAACCTTTCTCCGGGCCTTTCGCGCGCTGCCCGGATTCAAGGGGCAGGCGAAGTTCTCGTCCTGGCTCTACCGGATTGCCCTCAACCTCTGCCGCGACTGGATCCGCCGTCAGAAGCGGACGCCGGTGGTCGCGGCGCCGGAGGGCATCGACATCATTGAACTTGCGGCCGACCAGGGCCCGGTCGAATCCATCGAGGATCTGGTTGCCCGCAAGCAACTGAGTGAGACGGTGGCCATTGCCATGCAACACCTGCCCGAAGAACAGCGCACGGCCATCATCTTGAAGGAGTACCACGGGCTCACGTTCCAGGAGATCGCGGATCTTCAGGGCTGCCCGTTGAGTACCGTGAAGACGCGGTTGTATCAGGGACTGAGTGTGCTCCGCCGGGATCTCGAGTCGCGGGGCATGACGCGCGGGCGCGCGAGCGAGAAAGCATCATGAACGAGTTGTTTCAGTGTGACGACAAAGAGCAGCTCGTCGCGTATCTCTACGACGAGCTCGACGAGCTGACGCGACGCCGGGTCGACGAACACCTCCGGGTGTGCGCGATCTGCACCGCCGAGGTCGGCGGCCTCTCCGGTGTTCGGCAAGAGCTGGCCGGATGGGTGCCGCCCGAGGCCGAGCTTGGGTTTTCGATCGTGCCTCGGGTGAGGGACGAGAGCCCGGCCCCCGCGCCGCTGCTTCGCCCGGCACATGGCTGGCATCTACCCGACGTGCCGGCCTGGGCGCAGGCCGCGGCGGCGGTGCTGGTGATGGCCGCCGGGCTGGCCATCGCCAATGTGCAGATCCGCTACAACGCAGACGGGCTGGTGGTCACCACCGGGTGGATGGAGCGGCAGACACCGCAGGCCGCGCCCGCGGCGACGCCGGTGACCCCCGTTTCCACGTCGGCGGACGGCGACTGGCGGCCAGCTCTGGCTGCGCTCGAGTCGACGCTCCGCGACGAAATCCGCGCTGCCCGCACGACCGCGGCGCCGGTGAACGCGTCGAACATGAAGGGGACCGACGTGCCGATGCAGCGGGTGGCCCAGCTGATCGAGGAGAGCGAGCAGCGGCAGCAGCAGCAGCTGGCGCTCCGCCTCACGCAGTTCAATCGCGACCTGGAAGTGCAGCGGCGCTCGGACCTGGTCCGCATCAACCAGGGGTTCGGGCAGTTCGAAGGGCGGGCCGGCGCGGAAATCGCACGGCAGCGGCAGATGCTCGACTACATCATGCGAGTGTCGGCGCAGCCGCCGCCGCAATGACGCATCGATGACGCCTGAGTGCATGGAGTTACGAGCAATGGTGACGAAGGTGTTGGGTTGTGTGATGGTGACCGGGCTAGCCTGCGCCACGCCGGTGTGGGCGCAGGAGGCGGCGCCTGCAGCGCGCGCGGCCGACCGGTCCGAGTTGCGCCATCAGATCTATGTGATGGAGGGCGCCCTGGCGCGCGCCGTCGAGTTCGGCGCGCAGCGCCTGAACCGCGAACTGCGGACCCTGGCGCCCGAGATGTTCCTGCTCGCGGGCAACGCCCAGGCCCGCGGCGTCTATCTCGACGGATACGGGATCTTCTTCGACGTCTCGGTGCCGATGCTGCGCCAGAGCATGATGTGGAGCCTGCGCATGATGCTGCAGCAGGACGACACCAGCACCAAGAACGCCATCGCCGAACTGCGGCGTCACATCCAGACCGAGACCAACCCGGCCGCGCGGCAGTCGCTCGAGTCGGCGATCGCGCGACTCGAGGCGCAGGCCTCGCCGCTGGCGCCGGTGAACCGCCCGCAGGGCGGCGCGATGCCGGCGAGCACTGGCAATGTCACCGGCGGCAACGTGTCGACGGCGGTGATGCGGCCCGACGGCGCGCCGCAGGGCGCCGCTCCGCCGCCGCCCGCGCCGTCCGGCGATACGCCGTGGCTGATGGACACCAACCGGGTCTACACCGAGGCAGTGCAGCGTGCGTTGATCGACGCGATGATCGACTTCAGCGCGCCGATGACGATTGGCAACGACGAGTGGCTCACCGTGGCGGCGCGCGACAACGAGCAGCGCGACACCCTGGCGCCGCAGGACCCCTACGAAGAAGTGGTGACCGTGCTGCTCCGTATTCGCGGCGCCGACTTGAAGGAATACCGCACCGGCCGCATCGACAAGGACGAAGCGCGCAAGCGCGTCCGGATCGGCGAGTTCTAGCCACCAGTGGCGGGCCCGTCCGGGCCCGCCGGAACAATTGCCGCGGCGTGGTGTCATACACTTAACAACGTCATGACCGCCATGCGCCCCTCCCGCATTGCCCTGCTTCTTGCCGTCGCCTTGACCACGGTGGCCGGCGGCGGCTGCCGCAAAGAGGTGGATCCCGTCACGACGCTCGAGCCCGTCGACGTGGTCACCGGCTGGTTCGACGCCGGCATCGTGTCGGGCAAGAACAAGCTGGTGCCGAGCGTCTCGCTGAAGCTGCGGAACAAGTCGAGCGACCAGGTCCGTTCCGTCCAGGTCAACGCGATCTTCCGGCGCGTCGGTGAAATGGAAATGTGGGGCGAGCACTTCACGATCGGCGTGCCGCGCGAAGGCCTGGCTCCGGGTGAAGTCACCAAGGAACTGGTCCTGCAATCGCAGCTCGGTTACACCGGCGAGCAACCCCGGCTGCAGTTGCTGCAGAACAGCCAGTTCGTGGACGCGAAGGTCGAACTCTTCCTGAAACAGGGATCGCAGACCTGGTCGAAGCTCGCTGAATATCCCATTCAGCGTCAGTTACTCACGCACTAATCGATTCCATTCACGTTCGGCGGTCATAAAAGCGCGCGCCTCCGCGTATACTCGCGCGCATGGCCTCCGCTCCGCCAGCCCTCGAGCGCCGCCTCGGTCCGTACGACGCCGCGGCCATCATCGTCTCCAACGTTATCGGCGGGGGAATACTCTTCCTGTCCCCGGTCATTGCCGCCGGCGTCCCCAATGCGGTCTGGTTCATCGGGGCCTGGCTCGCCGGGGGCGCGCTCGCCTTTGCCGGCGCCATGGCCTACGCCGAACTGGCGTCGGTGCGCCCGCGTGCGGGCGGCGAATATGTCTACCTGAACGCGGCGTACGGCCGGCTGGCGGGCTTCCTCACCGGCTGGACGTCGTTTGTCGCGGGGTTCACCGGTGCCATCGCCGCGAATGCCATCGTGCTGGCGTTCTACATCGGCCGATTCATCCCGTGGGCGTCGATTGACTCTGCTTACTTCGTGCTGCCGCTGCCGTATATCCCGCTGACGGTGTCCCCGCAGACCATCGTCGCGGTTTCGGCGATCTGGCTGATGTCGTTCGTGCATCTGCGCGGCGTCGGGCCGGGCACTCTCGTGAGCAACATCCTGGCGGCGCTCAAGGTCGGTGCGTTCCTGATGTTCATCATCCTGGGATTCAGCTTCGGCACCGGTTCGACCGCCAACCTCACGCAGGCGGTCGCGCCGGTTGCGCCGAGCGCCTGGCTGTTCGCGTTCATCCCGATCATGTTCACGTATTCGGGCTGGAACGCGGCCACGTATGTCGCGGAGGAAGTGCGCGACCCGGGAAAGAACGTCGCGAAGGCGCTGGCCATCGGCACGCTGGCGGTCACCGCGATCTACGTCTTCCTCAACGTGCTCTACATCTACGTGATTCCGATCGACGAACTGGCCAAGGTCAAGGGCAGCGTGCTCGATATCGTCGCCGATCGGCTGCTCGGTACCGCGGCCGGCAACATCATGGGCGTGGTCTCGATTATCGGATTGCTGGCCGGCATCAGCGGCAACACCTTCGCGGGGCCGCGCGTCTATTACGCGATGGCGCGCGACGGGGTATTTTTCGAACGCGCCGCCGCGATTCACCCGACCTACCGCACTCCGGCCAATGCGATCGTGGCGCAGGGAATCTGGTCAACGCTCCTGGTGCTGTCCGGTGGAGCCAACGCGCTCACGACCTATACCGGATTCACCGTCGTGCTGTTCGCCGGCGTGGCGGTGACCACGTTGTTCGTCCTGCGCAGCCGCGAACCGAACGCACCACGGCCCTTCACGGCGCTCGGTTACCCGATTGCGCCCGCAATCTTCGCCGTCGTCAGCCTGTTGATTGTGCTGAACGCGCTGTGGACGGACCTCGTGACACCGATGACGACCGGCCAGCCGTTTGGTCCCTCGGCCGCCGGCCTGCTGGTCATCGCGCTTGGCCTGCCCCTCTACTGGTGGTTCTCCAGGAAGCATCAGGCATAGGGGGAGGCGTCAGGGATTCGCCTTCATTCCCTGAGTAATCGTCATCGTGCGATCCGGCTGGATGTGCACATCGAGCGTGACCGTCTCGAAGCCATCCATCCGCACTTCGATCTTGTGTCCGCCCGGTGCGAGGCGCAGGGACTGGAACACGCCGTCGAACTCGTCAACGGTGCCGGCGAGGAAGCCGTCGACGAACACCTGGGCCTCGCGCGGTTTCATCTTGAGCCTCAACGCGCCGGTGTTGAACGTCGTCGAGCCGTAACCCCAGCCGGGATACGGTCCGTAGCCACCGGTGGCCCACATCAGCGACCACGGTGCGTAGAACATCGGGCTCCATCCGAACGCGCCGCTCACCCAGAACGGGTCGTAGTAGTAGGGACGCGCCATGTAAACCGCTGACGGGCCCCACCAGCCCGCGTAGCGCGAGCCGCCGCCAGGATAACCATAACCGCCGCCCGGATAGCCGCCGCGCCCACCGGCGTTTCCACTGTTGACGCCGCCACCGCGCGACGAGCCACCGCTGCCGCCGCGGTTACCGCCGCCGCTGCCACCCCGGCCGCCACCACCACCTCCACGCTGTTCATTGGTCTCAGCTGGCGCGTCCACGCGCTCTACCGCTGAGCCTGGAGTGGAGACGGTGCTGGGTGCCGGTTCGGGGATGCTGATCTTGACCGGGGCCTCGGCCGGGGGGCTGGACTCCGGAATCGGAACCTGGGCGTGAGCGAACGCCGGGAATCCAACTCCCAGCGCGGCCGCCACGAGCGCCGCAGGGATGAATGACGTCATGACGAAACCTCGAACACTCGGCAGGCGCGACTGCATTCTGCAAGCGGCCTGCCACGCGCGTGCGCGCGAATTCAGGCCTGAAGTTCGCGCGGTGCGACGCAACTGTCCTCCGTTGCCCCGCCTCCCTGTCCTCGTGAGAGACTAGCGAGAGGGCATGACATCCACGTTCCCCGCATTCCACGCCACCACCATCCTGGCTGTTCGTCGCGACAATCGCACGGTGCTCGCCGGTGATGGCCAGGTCACGCTTGGCACGACCATCGTCAAGCAGGGCGCGCGCAAGATTCGTCGCCTGTACGGCGACAAGGTGCTGGCCGGCTTCGCGGGATCGGCCGCCGATTCCTTCGCGTTGTTCTCGCGCTTCGAATCGAAGCTCGAACAGTTCCGCGGCAACCTCGAACGATCCGCGGTGGAACTGGCGAAGGACTGGCGCACCGACCGGGCCCTGCGGCGGCTCGAAGCAATGCTGATCGTGGCCGACACCAAGTCGATGTTCCTGCTGTCGGGTACCGGCGATCTGATCGAGCCGGATGAAGGCATCGTCGGGATTGGTTCCGGCGGCGCGTTCGCCCAGGCCGCCGCCAAGGCACTGTCGCGCAACACCACCCTCGACGCCCGGGCGATCGCCGAAGAATCGATGCGCGTGGCCGCCGAGATCTGCATCTACACCAACGCCAACCTGACCTTCGAAGAGCTGTGATTCCCCTTCCTGAACGCTCCGCCAGCGCCGTCGACAGCCTGACGCCTCGAGAGATCGTCGCCGAACTGGACAAGTACGTGGTCGGACAGGCCAAGGCCAAACGCGCCGTGGCCATCGCGCTGCGCAACCGCCTGCGCCGGCAGAAGCTGCCGCCCGAACTGGCCGACGATGTGGCGCCGAAGAACATCCTGATGATCGGGCCGACCGGCGTCGGCAAGACCGAGATCGCGCGCCGGTTGGCGAAGCTGGCGCAGTCGCCCTTCATCAAGGTCGAAGCCTCGAAGTTCACCGAGGTCGGCTACGTCGGCCGCGATGTCGAGTCGATGGTGCGTGACCTGGTCGAGCTCGCGGTGGACATGGTTCGCGAGGAACAGCTGAAGGACGTGGCGTTGAAGGCCGAGCAGGCCGCGGAGGAGCGGCTGCTGGATCTGCTGCTGCCGCCGCGGCCGTCCGCGCCTGACGAGGATCCGTCGGTGGCCCGCGACGCGCAGCAGGCGACGCGCGAGCGCATGCGCGAACAGCTGCGGTCCGGACGGCTGGATGAACGCGTCGTCGAGATCGAGGTGCAGGACCGCGGCGTCCCCTCGCTCGAGATCATCCAGGGCTCGTCGATCGAAGAGGTCGGCCTCAATCTGAAGGAGATGATGCCCGGTTTCTTCCAGGGCCGATCGAAGCGGAAGCGCGTGCCGGTGCCCGAGGCCAAGGAACGGCTGCGCGCCGACGAGCAGCAGAAGCTCGTGGACATGGACTCGGTGTCCCGCACCGCCGTCAAGCGAGTGGAGGAGTCGGGCATCATCTTCGTTGACGAGATCGACAAGGTGGCGGGACGCGAGGGCTCACAGGGCCCGGACGTCAGCCGCGAAGGCGTGCAGCGCGACATCCTGCCGATCGTCGAAGGCACCACCGTCAACACCAAGCACGGCATGGTGCGCACCGATCACATTCTGTTCATCGCCGCCGGCGCCTTCCACGTCTCGAAGCCGTCGGACCTGATTCCGGAACTTCAGGGCCGCTTCCCGATCCGCGTCGAGCTCGACGCGCTCGGCCAGGCCGAGTTCGTCCGCATCCTCACCGAGCCCCGCAGCGCCCTGATCAAGCAGTACACCGCGCTGATGGCGACCGAGGGCGTGACGCTGACGTTCACCAACGAGGCCATCGCGCTGGTCGCCGAGTTCGCCGCGCGCGTCAACGAGCAGACCGAGAACATCGGCGCCCGCCGGCTGCACACGATCATGGAGCGGCTCCTCGACGAGATCTCCTTCGATGCGCCCGAGCTCACCGGCCGATCGATTACCATTGACGCCGACTACGTGCGCAGGATGCTCGCGGACATCGTGCGGAACGAAGACCTGTCGCGTTACATTCTGTGAAGCCGTCACTGCGGGGACCGCGTGTCCTCTTCCTGCTGCTCGTCTGCGTGGGCCTGCTTGCCGCCTGTGGCAAGAAAGGTCCGCCGCTGCCGCCGCTCTCGCGCGTGCCGGCGCCGCCCGCCAATCCGCAGGCCGGGCGCTTCGGCGACGACGTCTACGTCTGGTTCACGGTGCCGTCGGCCAATGTCAGCGGCCAGTCGCCGGCGGACGTGTCGGCAATCGAGCTCTACGCCGTCACCTCGATCATTCCTCCCGGCGGTCCAGACATCACGGACGCGGCCGAGAAGATCGGCACCTATCCGGTGCACGTGCCCGTGGCGCCCCCGCCGGGCGGGCCTGAGGGCGCGCCGGTTCCGGCATTCCCTGCGCCGACGGGGTTTGCGCAAGGCGCCGTTGCGGTGGTGCGGGAAACGCTGACGCCCGAGCTTCGCGCTGCCACCATCCTGCCGCCGCGGCCGGGTCCTCGACCACTGCCGGTGCCAGACGATGTCGAACCGCTGACTGGACCGATCGTCGGGCCGGCGGCCGGGGCGTTGCGCCGGCATTATTTTCTCGTTGCGGTTGCCCCTCGCGGCCGCGCCAGCACGCCGACCGCGGTGCTGTCGGTGCCGGTTGGCGACGCGAGCGAACCTCCCGTGGGGCTGCGTCTCGAGTACACCGAGACCGGTATGACCCTGACCTGGGAGCCATCGTCGAATGGGCACGTGGCGTCGACGACCGCGGTCGATCCGACGCTGCTGCCGGCAAAGCCGTTGCTGCCACCGCCCAGTCCCACCGGCTATCACGTGACCGAGGTACCGAAGATCGCCGCCCCGTCGCCGGACCCGTACGCGCTCGCCCTGCCGACGACGCTGACCACGCAGCCCCTCGGCACCACGACGTTTGCGATTCCCGGCGCGGTCCGCTACGGCGAGGAACGCTGCTTCGCGGTGCGCCCGGTCGACGTCGTGACCGGCACGGTTACGGTGGGCCGCGCCTCCGCGCCCGCGTGTGTGACGCCGGTCGACACGTTCCCGCCGGCGCCGCCGAAGCAACTGGCCGCGATTGCCGGCGTGGGCGTGATCAACCTGATCTGGGAACCGAACAGCGAGGCCGACCTGGCCGGCTATATCGTGTTGCGAGGGACCGCGCCAGGTGGCACACTGCAGGCGCTGACCCCGACCCCAATCCGCGAAACCACGTATCGTGACCAGACGGCCACCCCCGGCGTTCTCTACGTGTATGCCGTTGTGGCAGTGGACAACGCCTCGCCGCAAAACGTCAGCGGCCAGTCGAACCGGGTGGAAGACAGCAGCCGCACTCCGTAACCGGGAACCCTAGAACCTAGAACCTCAGAACCTCAGAACCCCAGAACCCTCTATGGACCGCATCTACCGCGCAAGGCAAGGCATGGGTGGCTGTTACGTACTCGAACGCGACAGCGTCTTCTACTGGTTGGGCGGCGACATCTACGGCGACTACTGGCCGGGCAAGGAAATTGGCGCCAACGAGAAGCTATCGTGGCTGGCGCCCGTGCGGCCGTCGATCGTGGTGGCGATCGGGCTCAACTACAAGGACCACGCGGCCGAGATGAACAAGAAGCTGCCGGAGGAGCCGCTGGTGTTCCTCAAGCCGTCGACTGCCGTGGTCGGCCCCGACGAGTCGATTCGCCTGCCGGCCTGGGCCGGGCGCATCGAGCACGAGGCCGAGATGGCCGTGGTCATCGGCCGCACCGCCTCCCGTGTGTCCGCGGCCGAGGCGATGAACTATGTGCTGGGCGTCACCTGCCTGTGCGACGTCACCGCCCGCGAGCTGCAGGTGAAGGACGTGCAGTACTCGCGCGCCAAGGGCTTCGACACCTTCGCGCCGCTCGGTCCCTGCATCGCGGTCGGGCTCGATCCGTCGAACCTGGCGGTCGAGGGCTGGGTGAACGGCGAGCGCCGGCACAACTCCAATACCAACCAGCTGATCTTCCCGGTGCCGTACCTCATCGAGCACCTCACGCGCTTCATGACCCTGCGGCCCGGCGATGTGGTGACGACCGGCACGCCCTCGGGAGTCGGCCCGCTGCAGCCGGGCGATCGCGTGATGGTGAAAGTCGAGGGCGTGGGCACGCTCAGCAACCCCTGCGTCGCGGCCTAGCATGGACCCCATCGAACGACTTCGTGATCTCGAACGCCGCGCCGAAGAGGGCGGCGGTGTGGAACGGCTGGCGAAGCAGCACGATGCCGGCAAGCTGACCGCGCGCGAGCGGATGGAGTTGTTGTTCGATCCCGGCACGTTCGAGGAGGTGGACAAGCTGGTCACCCATCGCTGCCGCGACTTCGGGATGGACAAGCAGGTGATCCCCGGCGACGGCGTGGTCACCGGGCACGGTCGCGTGTTCGGCCGGGTCGTCTACGGCTTCGCGCAGGACTTCACCGTCTTCGGCGGCTCGCTGTCCGAGACCAACGCCGCCAAGATCTGCAAGGTGATGGACATGGCCGTGCGGAACGGCGCGCCGATCGTCGGCCTGAACGATTCCGGCGGCGCGCGCATCCAGGAAGGGGTGGTCTCGCTCGGCGGCTACGCCGACATCTTCCTGCGCAATACGCTCGCCTCCGGAGTGGTCCCGCAAATCTCCGCGATCATGGGCCCGTGCGCCGGCGGCGCGGTGTACTCGCCCGCCATCACCGACTTCACCATCATGGTCAAGGAGTCGAGCTACATGTTCGTCACCGGTCCCGACGTCATCCGCACGGTGACGCACGAGGACGTGACCAAGGAAGCGCTCGGCGGCGCGATGACGCACAACGAGAAGAGCGGCGTCGCCCACTTCGCCGTGGAAGACGATCGCGAATGCCTGGCGCTGATCCGCGAGCTGCTGTCGTTCCTGCCCGGGAACAACCTTGACGATGCGCCGCGCAAGGCCAGCGACGATCGCGCTGGATCGCGAGGACGCCGTCACTCGACCAGCTGGTGCCGGCCTCGCCGAACCAGCCCTACGACATGCTGGATCTGATCCACACGATCGCCGACGAGGGCTACTTCCTCGAGGTGCACCAGCACTACGCGAAGAACATCGTGGTCGGGTTCGCCCGGCTCGGCGGGCGCCCGGTCGGCATTGTCGCCAATCAGCCCGCGTATCTGGCCGGCACGCTGGACATCGATGCCTCGGTCAAGGCGGCGCGGTTCGTGCGGTTCTGCGATGCCTTCAACATCCCGCTCGTCACCTTCGAGGACGTGCCCGGGTTCCTGCCCGGCACCGTGCAGGAGTACGGCGGCATCATCCGGCACGGCGCCAAGCTGCTGTATGCCTTCGCCGAGGCCACGGTGCCGAAGGTCACCGTCATCACGCGCAAGGCGTACGGCGGGGCCTACTGCGTGATGTCCAGCAAGCACATTCGCACCGACTTCAACTACGCGTGGCCGACGGCCGAAATTGCGGTGATGGGGGCCGACGGCGCGGTCAACATCCTCTACAAGCGCGAGATCGAGAAGGCGGCGGATCCGGCGGCGATGCGGCAACAGAAGGTGGCGGAGTTCCGCGAGAAGTTCGCCAACCCTTACGTCGCGGCAGAAAAGGGCTTCGTGGACGAGGTCATCCTCCCGCGCACCACGCGCCGGAAGCTGATCCAGGCGCTCGCGACGCTCGAAGGCAAGCGCGACAAGAACCCGCCGAAGAAGCACGGGAATATTCCGCTGTAGACCGGCCCCGGGGTACCGGACCCCGTCCGGCTTACTCCACCGTGCTCCGCTTTGCCTCGGCCTCGTAACCGCGCGCCAGGTTGTAGAGGGCCATGTCGAAGAACTCGCTGATCATGCCGTTCAGCTCCTGCAAGCCCTGCATGTGCACCGGCAGCATGGTGTCGCTGTCCACGCGGGGGAACGACGACTCGATCAGGCCGTTGTCGCGGATGTACCGGCTCAGCTGACGCTTCAGCAGAATCACCGCGTAGACGACCTCACTGAGCGGCACACCCTGCGAGTGCCGCTGTCGTCCCCAGTATTCGAACTCCTCCTGTGCCACGCGCTCGTTGGCGGCGCTGATCCAGTCGCCGAGGTGGTTGTGGATCCGGAAGATCCGGGCCTCCAGATCGCGTAGCGGCAGTTTGTGGAACGAGGGCGTCCGGTCGTTCGCCATCAGTTCGGTCAGCACCGCCGACGTCAGTTGCGGGGCGTGGTTCTGAATCAGCTCCACTATCCGCGCGGATAACATCTCCACACCCTCCGTTCGTTTGCCTGCCGCGATTCGACGTAGCCGAGAAATGGCAGCGATGGCGGTCCCGCCACCAGACCCAGAGGCAAGGGGCGTTCCACGCGATACTAGCGTGATTTGGGCGCACTGCCGCAGTTTCTGGTCGTCTGGTCCGCGGGCAACGGACCGGGCTGCCGGAATGCCGCCAGGTTATCAGGGGGTCGACCACCCGCCCGGCGGATCTCCTCCCGAACCAGCGCGGCGAGATCGCCGGACGCCTGCGTGGCGTCGAGCCGCAGCCACGTGATCTCGCCGGCATCGGCCGCCTGCTGGCGCTCGAGGACCTCCACGGTGGCGTCCGAGACGTCGTGCTGCCGCTGGCGGAGGCGGTCGGTCAGCGTCGGCGTTGGCGCGTCGAGCCACACCCCGGTGAATGGAACGGCGGCCGCTGCGGCGAGAAGGGCGACCTCCCGCCGCCAGTCGGCAGCGAGGAACGTCGCGTCGATCACGACGCTGCCGCCTGCCGCCAGCACGTCGCTCGCCCTCATGAACAGCGCGCGATAGACACCCTGCGTCGCCGCGACGGTGTAGCCGTCCGGGCCCAGCCGCTGATCGGGACTGAGATGGAAGAGGGCCTTTCGCATGACGTCGCTGCGCAGCACGACCGCCCCGGGCGGCCCGCCGGTGCCGGGCGCGAGTGCAGCCGCCAGCGTGGACTTGCCCGACCCCGACAATCCTCCGATCGCAATCAGCTGTGGCGGGACCGGAGCGAGGACCTGCGTGGCGAGCGACAGGTACTCGCCCGTTCGAGCGACATAGTCCTGTCGGGCTGCATCGTCGGTCTCGATCGCCGCGCTGGCCAGACTGGTCTTGGCCCGCACTGCCGCCCGGCAGCCCAGGAACAGCGGCAGCAACCGCAGCCCGTCGAGATCGCCGGTCCGGAACAGGTACTGGTTCATGACGATGTTCGCCTGGGCCGCGAGACCGCGTGCCAGCAGATCCATCAGCATGAACGCGACGTCGTACCAGACATCGATGCAGGCGAAGTCGTCGTTGAATTCGATGGCGTCGAACAGCGTCGGCTCGCCGTCGAGCAGCACGATGTTCCGCAAGTGCAGATCGCCATGGCACTGCCGCACGGATCCGCCCGCGCGTCGCCGATCCAGCACGGCTCGCCCGGCATCGATGGCGCGTTCGCACATCGTGGTCACGGCTCGCGCCGCGGCCAGGTCGATCAGCGCTCCCGCGGCTTCGAACGCCCGGGCGTTGTCGTCCACGACCGCGCGCATGGCGTCGGCACCGCCGCGCTGTGGCGCGGGTGCCGCCTCGTGCGTGGAATGCCGCGATGCGATCCGCGAGCTGCAAGGCCAGGCGGCCGGAAATGCCGCCAGCCATGGCGAGGCGGTCGAGCAGCCGATCCTGAGGAAAGCGCTCCATCACCACCACCCACTCGATGGCGGCGCCCTCACCGCCGAACGCCAGCCGGCCGTTGGCGCCGCGAGTCACCGCCACGACGTCCACGTACAACCGCGGCGCCGTGCGCCGGTTGAGCCGAAGCTCGACTTCACAGGCGCGACGCCGCAGTTCCAGCGTCGAGTAATCGAGGAACGAGTAACGGATCGCTCGCTTCACCTTGTATGCGCGCGAGCCGGCGAGGAACACGCTGGCGCTGTGCGTGTCAATGCGCTCGACCGCCGGCCGGCCTGGATAGCTGGCCGGATCGGAGAGCCACGCGAGGACCGCGGCCTGCTCGTCGCCGATGGCCACTGTCATGTCATTACCCCGGCGGCTTCACCATCGGCACGAACCTGACCGGCAGGCTGCGGACGGTCGCGATGCCCTCCTCGGACTTCGTGACGATGACGAGTTCCTGATCGCCCGCGGCCGGGCCGACGGGCAGAATCATTCGTCCGCCCACGGCCAGCTGGTCGACGAGGGCCTGCGGGATCTCCTCGGGCGCCGCGGTGATGATGATGCGCGAGAACGGGGCGTGCTCCGGCCACCCCTGGTAGCCGTCCCCGGCGCGTACCTGCACGTTGCGATATCCAAGGCGAGCGAGCGTTTGCCGTGCCCGCTCGGCCAGTGCCGGGACGAGCTCGATTGAATAGACCTCGCGTGCGAGCTCGGCCAGGATGGCGGCCTGGTAGCCCGAGCCCGCGCCAATCTCGAGCACCACGTCCGACTCCGTCAGCATCAGGGCCTCGGTCATGAACCCGACGATGTAGGGCTGCGAGATGGTCTGGCCATAGCCGATCGGCAGAGCGTGATCGCCGTACGCGACCTGTTGCTGGTCGGCGGGCACGAACTCGTGCCGTGGCACGCGTCGCATCGCTTCGAGCACGCGTTCGTCGCGCACTCCGCGTCCCCGAATCTGGCTCTCGATCATCTGGCGGGCTTCCTGGTGTCGGTCCTGCGGTGCGGCGCTACCGAGCTGCTCGCCGCACCCACTCGCCAGAAGCGTGGCCAGGAGCAGCCCGCTGGGGGCGAGGGCGGTGGTGCGGCAACGCGGAAGAGAAGGCTCCTCGCGCGCGGACGCGGCCATGCCCCCGATCTCATCACGATCCGGGCGGAATGCAAGCCCGGCTGCGGGCAGCCCTTGCGTATCTAAGTGCTAGAATCAGAAGAGTTTCTGGCCGATGAAAAAGATTCTGATCGCGAACCGCGGCGAGATTGCCGTCCGAGTCATCCGCGCCTGTCGCGACATGGGGTTGTCGAGTGTAGCGGTCTACTCGGATTGCGATCGGGCGGCGCTCCACGTCCGGATGGCGGACGAGGCCTACTCCGTCGGTCCCAACCCGCCGCGCGAGAGCTACCTGCGCATCGATCGCATCATCGACGTGGCCCGCCAGTCGGGCGCCGACGCGGTGCATCCCGGTTACGGATTCCTGGCGGAGAACGAGGATTTCGCCGCCGCGTGCCGCGCCGCGGGCCTCACTTTCATCGGCCCGTCCCCGGAAGCCATCACGCTGATGGGCAGCAAGACCGCGGCCCGGCAAGTGGCGATCGCGGCCGGCGTGCCGGTCGTGCCTGGCACCGAATCCCCCCTGAGCGATGCCGTTTCCGACCACGAAGTTCTGGCGATCGCGGAAGGCATCGGCTATCCGCTGATGCTGAAGGCCGTGGCCGGCGGCGGCGGCAAGGGCATGCGCATGGTGTCGCAGCCCGCCGACCTGCCGGGCGCGCTGCGCGCCGCGCGTTCGGAGGCCGGGTCGGCGTTTGGCGATTCCGCGGTTTACCTCGAACGCCGGATCATGGCGCCGCGCCACATCGAGGTGCAGCTGCTCGGCGACCACTTCGGCACCGTCGTCCCCTTCGTCGAGCGCGAATGCTCGATTCAGCGCCGCCATCAGAAAGTCGTCGAGGAGAGCCCGTCGCTGGCGGTCTCGCCCGAGCTGCGCCACCAGATGACGTCGGCCGCGGCGGCGGTGGCCAAGCGGGCCGGCTACACCAACGCCGGGACCATCGAGTTCCTGCTCGACGAGGACGGATCGTTCTACTTCCTCGAGATGAACACCCGCCTGCAGGTGGAGCACCCGATCACGGAACAGGTGTCGGGCGTAGACCTCGTGCAGTGGCAGATCCGCATCGCGCGCGGCGAGCGTCTGACGATCGATCCGGCGGCGATGCTGGTGCCGCGGTGTCACGCGGTCGAGTGCCGCATCTATGCGGAGGATCCCGACACCGGCTTCATGCCGTCACCCGGCCGCATCCACGGCCTGCGGGTGCCGCAGGGACCGGGCATCCGCGACGACAGCGGGCTCTACGAGGGCGGCGAGGTGCCGATTTACTACGACCCGATGATTTCGAAGCTGATCACGTGGGCCGAGGATCGTCCCGAGGCTCTCGCTCGCATGAAGCGGGCGCTGGCGGAGTACGAGGTGCGCGGCATCCGCACGACGATTCCGTTCTTCCGCTGGATTCTCGAGGACCAGGACTTCAAGGCCGGGCGCTTCGACACCACGTTCCTGGATCGCAAGCTTGCCGCGCGCAACGGGCAGCCGCTCGATCCGGCGAGCGAGGACCATGCGGTGGTGGGCGCCATTGCCGTGGCGATCCGTCAACTCACCGCGGCGGCCGTTTCGGCGGCGGAGACGCCCGCGGCCAGCAGCCGCTGGCAGCAGTCGGCCCGCGCCGGCGCGTTGCGCTAGGCCGGACACTCAGGCGAGGACGTTACACGTGCAGTTCGAACTGGAGATCGGCGGCAAGGTGAGGACCGTGCGCGTGTCCACAGGCGACGATCGGCTGGACGTCTCGGTGGACGATCGCGTGTTCCAGGTGGATCACCGGGCGGTCGGCCGCCAGTCGCTGTCGCTGCTGCTCCGCGAAGGTGACGGCGCTACCCGCAGCGTGGACGTCACCGTGGTCGCGAAGCCTGGCGGCGCGGGCTTCGACGTTTCGCTCGACGGACAGACCCTGCCGGCGGCGCTGGTCTCGCGCTTCGGCCGTCGTGCCGGCGAGACGGGCGCGCAGGGCTCGGGTCCGCAGCACGTGATCGCGCCAATGCCCGGCAAGATCGTCCGCCTGCTGGTCGGGGCCGGTGACGCCGTCGAGCCGCGCCAGGGCCTGGTGGTCATCGAAGCGATGAAGATGGAGAACGAACTGCGCGCCTCGCGAGCCGGCCGGGTGAAGTCCATCAAGGTGGCCGAAGGCCAGTCGGTCGAGGCGGGCACGCTGCTGGTCACCGTGGAGTGAGCCGGTGAAGAAGTGGGCCGCCGCGGTCTACCGCTACTCGCGAGCGATCACCATCGTGGTCGCGGTCACCCTGGCGGTGGCGCTCGTCAGCGTCGTGAGCGTGGATCTCGGCCCGGCCCTGAAGGCGCGCGCTGAGCGGGCCGGCGGCAACTGGCTCGACCGCGGTCTGCACATCGGCCGGCTCGGCGTGCAGCTCGGACGCGGACGGTTCGTCATCGAGGACCTGGTCGTCGATGGCATGCGACCCGGCGAAGATCCCTGGCTCGTGGCCAAGCGCGTCGAGGTGTCGCTCACGTGGGGCGCCTTGTTCCACCGCGAGGTGCTGCTCGACAGCATCGAGATGAGCGACTGGCGGATGGTCGTCGAGAGCTTCCCGGATGGCCGCCAGACCTTTCCCCGTGTCACTGGTCCGCCGCGCCCGCCCCGCACCGGGCCATCGCCGGTCGTCACCACGATCCAGTACGTGCGCGCGCGGCGAGGCGAGTTCGTATATCGCGACTTCGGCTCGAACTGGAGCGCGGTGACGCGCAACCTCGACGTCAACGTCGCCAAGTTGATCGAGTATCGCGGCGGCCTGCGCTTCTCGAACAGCACCCTGACCATCCAGAACTACCGGCCGATGACCGCCAGCATGGGCGCCACGTTCAAGGTCGTCAACGGGCAGGTGGTGTTCGAGCGGATGCACCTCATCACCGACGGCTCGGTCAGCGACGTCACCGGGGTCGTCGACATCGCCCGCTGGCCCGAGCAGATCTACCAGGTGAAATCGAAGATCCAGTTCCCCGAGATGCGCCCCATCTTCTTCGCGGGAGACACGTTCACGCTGCACGGCGTCGGTGACTTCACCGGCACGTTCCACATGTTCAAGGGCGGGCGCGAGCTGAAGGGCTCGTTCTACAGCGACGAAGCCGGCGTCAACCAGTTCCGTTTTCCGAACCTCGAAGGCGACCTGATCTGGGTGCCCGATCGGCTGGAGGTGACGCGCGCCACCTCCGGCTTCTACGGCGGGCACACCTCGTTCAAGTACCGCATGGCGCCCCTCGGTAAACCTTCGGAACCCATCCGTTCGCGCTTCGACGTCGAGTACACCGACGTTGACGTGCTGGCGCTGACCAACCTGCTCCAGACCCAAGGTCTGCGTGTCGCGGGCCGGGCCTCGGGCCGCAACCTGGTGGACTGGCCGAATGGCAAGTGGGCCCAGCGCGTCGGCGACGGCGACGTCACGATTGTGCCGCCGCCAGGAGTCGAGCGTCATCGGCGCGCGGTTGCCGGCAGAAGCCGCAGACGAAGCCCTGGGGCGAGCGCTCGTCCAGGGCCCGTTCAGCAACAATCGTCCTCTCCAGCCCGTCGGGATTGGCGGACACATCACCTATCGCTTCGATCCGCGGGCGATCTGGCTCGAGCCGAGCGAAATGGCCACGACCGACACCTACGTCGCCTTCGAGGGCGCCACCGCCTGGGGCGATCGGTCGAAGATTCCCTTCCGCGTCACCAGCACGAACTGGCAGGAGAGTGATCGTCTCCTGGCCGGCATCATGACGACATTCGGCGCCTCGACGATGGCCATCCCGATCGACGGCGTCGGCCGTTTCGACGGCGTGATGCTGGGGGCGTTCAGCCGGCCGCGCATCGAGGGCCGCTTCGTCGGCGACAAGCTGCACGCGTGGGGAGTGACCTGGGGCGCGGTGGACGCCGACTTCGTCGTCGAGAACAGCTACGCCAACGTCAGCCGCGCCGTGCTGCGCGACGGTTTCTCGGAGATCGACGTCACCGGCCAGTTCTCGCTCGGCTATCCGCGCAAGGACGGCGGCGAGGAGATCGACGCCCGCGTGCGCGTGACCAATCGCACGGTGGCCGACTTCCTCGGGGCGTTCGATCTCGAGGACTACGACGTGCAAGGCCTGGTGTCCGGCGACTTCCACCTGTACGGCCAGTACACGCAGCCGTTTGGCTTCGGCCGGCTGGCGATCCGGCAGGGCACCGCCTATGGCGAGCCGTTCGCCGAGGGTGAGGCGGCGCTGCGCTTCGAGGGCGCGGGCGTGCGCCTCGACGGCCTCACGGTCCTGAAGGGCGGCACCACCGTCACGGGGGCCGCCTACATCGGCTGGAACGGCGCCTACTCGTTCAACGCCGACGGCCGGGGCATGGCGGTCGAGACGCTGGCGGTGGCGGCGATGTCGAGCGGGCCGGGCTTCACCGGGCTCTTTGATTTCTCGGCCAGCGGCAGCGGCACGTTCAACCAGCCGCGCTACGACGTCAAGTTCGGCGTCCGCGACCTGTTCTACGGTGACGAAGGCGTGGGCGAAGTGTCGGGCCGCATGTCGGTGCAGGGGACCGTGCTCGTCTACGAGATGGAGGTCGCGTCCAACCGCCTGGCCGCGTCGGGCACGGGCCGCATCGCGCTGACCGACGAAATGGACGCGGAACTGTCGTTCCGCATCACCGACACGTCCCTCGATCCCTACGTGCGCGCGTTCCAGCCGCAGCTGTCGCCGTTCACGTCGGCCGTGGCCAGCGGCACGATCCGCGTGGTCGGCGAGCTCTACAACCCGGACGCCTTGCGCGTTGATGTCGAGGTCGAAGACGTCGCTCTGCGCTTCTTCGACTACGAGCTGAAGAACGCCGGCAATATCCGGATGAGCGTGGATCGCCAGGTGCTGCAGGTGGACGCTTTGCGCCTGGTGGGCGAGGACACCGAGCTCGATCTCGCGGGGACGGTGGACGTTCCGAAGCAGGCGCTGGCCCTCACCGCCAACGGTGCGGCGAACCTGGCGGTGCTGCAGGGCTTCGCGCCGGACGTGCGCAGCTCCGGGCGCGCCGAGGTGGCCGCGCGGTTGACGGGCACGGTCGAGGCGCCGGTGGTCTCCGGCACGGCGCTGCTCTCCGACGGACGCCTCCGCCACTTCGGTGTGCCGCACGCGCTCGAAGCGCTGAACGGCATCGTCACGTTCACGGCAACGGGCGTGCAGCTCGACGGGCTCAGCGCCCGGCTGGCGGGCGGGCCGGTCCGCTTCGCGGGACGCGTCGGGCTGAACGGCTACGCGCTCAGCGAATACGACGTCTCCGCCACCGGCACCGACATGCGGCTCCGGTTCCCCGAAGGCATGCGCTCGGTCGTGGACGCGAACCTCGCGCTGCGCGGACCCAGCACGGCGCTGGTGCTGAGCGGCCTCGTCACCGTGAAGAGCGCTACCTGGACCCGGCCATTCGACACCTCGGGCGGGCTGTTCAACTTCTCCGGACGAGGCAATGCCATTCCGGCCATCGAAGGCGCCCTGTCGGAAGCCGCGCCCAATCAATTGAGCTATGACGTGCGGCTGATCGCCCCGTCGAGCCTGCGCATCGAGAACGATCAGGCTCGGATCGTCGCCAGCGCCGACGTCAACCTGCGTGGCACGTACGAACGGCCGCTCGTGCTGGGCCGCGCCGACATCGAGCGTGGAGAGGCGCGATTCGAGGGCCGCCGTTATCTCGTCACCCGCGGCACGCTGGACTTCACCAACCCCGATCGCATCCAGCCGTTCTTCGACATCGAGGCCGAAACGCGCGTGCGCGTGCCACAGCAGACTTATCGGGTCACGCTGCGCCTGGCCGGGACCACCGAACGGCTGCAGCCGGAGTTCACGTCGGATCCGCCCTTGCCGCCGCTCGACATCCTGACGATGCTGTTCAGCGATTCCGGGCCGAGTGGCGACTTCGAGCTGGCCGCGCAGCAGCGGCCCAACGAGCGGCAGCAGCGCCTGCTCGAGGCCCGCGCCACGCGCGCCCTCACCGGCACGCTGTCGGCCGAGGTCGGGAAGGTGGTCCAGGAGACGTTTGGGGTGGACTCCTTCCAGATCACCCCGCTGCTGGTCGACCCCTATCAGCAGTCGGCGCGCCTGAACGTCAATCCTTCGGCGCGCGTCACCATCGGCAAGCGCATTTCGGATCGCATCTACCTGACCTATGCGCGCAGCCTCTCGTCCTCCACCCGTGACGAGATCATCCTGCTGGAGTTCGACCAGAGCGAATCGCTGGCGTGGGTGCTGTCGCAGAACGAGGATCGCACCTACGCGCTCGAGATGCGCAAGAGGCACACCTTCTGATGCGGCTGGTGATCGCCCTGGTGACGGCGCTCGTCACCACCGCGGCCACCGCGGCTCAGGCGCAATCGCTCGACCCGCTGATCGGCAGGCTCGTCACCGACGTGGCGGTGGAAACGACCGAGGGCAGCAGCGTTGACCCAGGCGTCATCGAACTGGTGGAAACGCGCATCGGCGAACCCCTCTCGCTCGAAGCGGTCCGCGACACCATCGATCACCTGGTGGGCCTCGGCCGTTACGATGATGTGCGCGCGATGGCAACGCGCGTTAACGACGGCGTCCAGCTGCGCTGGGTGCTGCGACCCATCCGGGTGGTTACGCGGGTCACGGTAACCGGAGGAGGGGACCTGCCCGGCTCCGCGGTGCGGTCGGTGATCGATGAGCGGTTCGGCGGCGAGATGGCCGCGACCAGGGCGCCGGAACTGGCGGCGGCCGTGGGCGCGTTGTATCGCGATCACGGCTATCGGGCGGTCGAGGTCTCACCGCTCCTCGAACCGGGCACCTCGCAGGGAACCTCCACGCTGACGCTCCAGGTCAATCCGGGGCCACGCACGACCATCGCCTCCTCATCGATTACCGGGACGCCCACCGAGCCGGTTGCAAAGATCGTGGAACGCTTGCAGCTTCAAGCGGGCCGCGTCTACGACCGCGTCGAGCTGCTGGAGCGGCTGCTCAGCTACGAAAGCGATCTGCGCGGCCAGGGCTTCTACGCCGCGGCGGTCCGCGAGAGCACGACGTTCTCCGAGGAGACCCACACCGCGACGGTCGAAGTAGCGGTGGACGCCGGCCTGCGGGTCCGCCTGGTGTATGCCGGCGATCCCGTGCCTGGCGGCTCGCTCGAATCGCTGGTGCCGGTGCGCGAGGAGCGCTCTGTAGACGAGGACCTGCTCGAGGACGCGAGCCGGAACATCGAGGCCTACCTGCGCGAGCGCGGCTATCGCGCCGCTCAGGCGCCGTATACGCGCAGCGAGCGGAACGGCGAGCTGCTGCTGACCTTCACTGTGACGCGCGGCCCGCTGCACCACATCAATAACGTGTCGATCGGCGGCAATGCGACGCTGCCCAGCGCCGAAATCGAATCGCTCCTGAAACTGAACCGGGGCGATCCCTTCGCGGATGCGCGGGTGTCGGCCATCACCACGGCGATCGAAGAGTTGTACCGAGTGCGGGGCTACGAGCGCGTCGCGGTGAAGCCCTCGGTCGAAGTGCTGCCAGAGACCGGCGACAGTGTTCGCTTTCGCCCCGTTGACGTCCGCTTCACCATCGTCGAGGGACCGCAGACCACGGTGGATACCGTGAGCATCCAGGGCGCGCAGGGTGTCCCCGAAGAGAAGCTGCAGCCCGTGCTGGGACTGCAGCCTGGCCGGCCGTTCTACCGGCCGCTGCTCGCCGCGGATCGCGATGCGCTCAGCCGCACCTATCGCAACCAGGGCTATCTTGCCGTGGCGATTACGCCGGCGGTGTCATTTGCCGACGACAATCGCCGCGCCAGCGTGGCCTGGACGATCCGTGAAGGCGAGCAGTCCCGGGTGGACCGCGTGTTGATCACCGGCAACACGCGCACGAACGCCGACATCATCCGGCGCGAGATGCGGATTGGGCCCGGTGACCCGCTTGGCGCGGAGGCGATTACCGAGAGCCAGCAGCGAATCAGCCAGCTTGGGCTGTTCCGCCGCGTGCGCATCTCGGACCTGCCGCGAACCGGATCGGCGCTGCGCGACATCCTCGTCACGGTGGAGGAGGCGCCCGCCACCGGCATCAGCTATGGCGGTGGTATCGAGGTCGGGCGTCGTCTGCGCCAGGGGCAGGACGGCGGCGTGGCCGAGGAGCGGATCGAGGTGGCGCCGCGCGGCTTCTTCGAGATCAGCCGGCGCAACCTGTGGGGGAAGAATCGCACCCTGAGCTTCTTCTCACGCGTGTCGCTGCGCCCGCGCGATCCGGAGATCGACAACACCGACCCCACCGACACCGGGGGTTATGGGTTCAACGACTATCGGGTGACCGGCACGTTCCGTGAGCCGCGCGCCTTTGGCCGGCCCGGTGACGCGCAGTTCACCGCCTTCCTCGAGCGGGGCATCCGCGCCAGTTTCAACTTCGATCGCCGTGGCGTCCGCGCCGACTACGCCAGGCGCTTCGCGGCCGGTCTGACGGCGACCGTGCGCTACACCAACGATTACACGGAGCTGTTCGACGAGCAGATCGCCCCCGAAGACCGGCTGCTGATCGACCGGTTGTTCCCGCAGGTGCGGCTGTCCACGTTCTCGGGCGGTTTGCTGCGCGACTCGCGCGATGACGTGCTCGATCCCCAGCGGGGCACGGTGGTCGGCTTCGACACCTCGGTGGCGGCGCGCGCCTACGGCTCGGAAGTGGGCTTCGGCAAGACCTTCCTGCAGGGCTTCGTCTATCGCCACCTGCCCGGCTCGCGATTCGTCGTGGTCGGTGGCGCCCGCCTCGGCCTGGCCCGCGGCTATCCGCGAGACCTGCCCCGGGTTGACGAGAACGGCCAACCGGTCCTCGACGAGAACGGCGAGCCCATCGTTGACGTCCTTGAAGAGGTGCCCGCGAGCGAGCGCTTCTTTGCCGGCGGCGATTCCACCGTGCGCGGCTTCGCGCTCGATCGCCTGGGCACCGTCGAGACGCTGGACCCGCAGGGCTTCCCCCAGGGCGGGAACGGGTTGCTGGTGCTGAACGCCGAACTACGCGCGCCGTACTGGAAGGGGCTGGGCCTGGTCGGCTTCGTGGACGCCGGCAACGTGTTCCCGCTCGCCAGCGACATCGAGATCGGTGAGGTGCGGGTGGCAACTGGCTTCGGTGTGCGCTATCGGTCGCCGATTGGGCCGCTACGCGTGGACCTCGGCTTCAAGGTGAACCCGCGCGTGCTGCCGGATGGCACCCGTGAGCGCGGCTCGATCTTCCACATCTCGCTGGGCCAGGCCTTCTGATGCTGACATCCGTGCTGCTCGTGTCGATGATCATCGGCCAGGCGCCCGAGCTGGTGGACCGCACGCTGGCGATCGTCGCCGGGCGGACGGTCACGTTGTCCGACGCCCGCACGGCACTGGCGCTCGGCCTGGTTGAAGGCGCGGCGGTCGACGCGGAGGTCGTGCAGCGGCTGGTGGACCGCGAGCTGATGCTGCGGGAGGTCGATCGCTACGATCCCCCCGAGCCCACCGCCGAGCGCATCGACCAACGGCTGGCGGCGGCGCGCGCCGTGGCGGGGGGAGAGGACGGGCTCGCCCGTGTGCTCCGCGACGGCGGCTTCGCCGAGCGGCGTCTGCGGGCCTGGATTCGCGACGATCTGCGCGTCGAGGCGTATCTGCAGCAGCGCTTCGCGATGGACGACCGGCGGCAGGACCTGATCGCGGACTGGTTGAGCGATCTGCGCCGGCGCACGCCGGTGATCCTGATCGCGCCGTAGGGTGGTCCTCGTCAGACCGTCCGCTGCAGGTACGAGATCACCACCTGCGCCGCATTGGTGAGGCCATGGCTGACCACGCCGGCAGTGATGCTGCCGCGTGACAGATAGACGAGGCCCCAGAAGGCGCCGAGCAGACCGGTCACGATCATCGCGTCCCAGCCCTGGACGACGTGGCCGAGCCCGAAGCCGACGCTCGTCAGGATCAGTCCGGCCATCGGCCCGCCGAGATCGGTGCGAAAGCGGTGGAGCAGGAACGCGCGCTGCAGCTCTTCGCGCACGCCCCCCGCGACGATGGACACGACCATCAGCACGGCCGCGCCGCCTAGTGTGCGGGCCATCGCCTCGAGCGGATTGTCGGGGACGTTGCGCAACTGGGGCGACAGCGTGCGCAGCAGCAGCAGCGTCGAGGAGATGAAGACGAGCAGCAACGGGACGAGCAGCAGCCCGATGAGAAGCTCGCGGCCCTGCGGTCGGTGGCCGCCGAGTACCTCACGAACGGTTTCGCCGCGCCGCCTCAGCAGCCAGCCGACGAGCGCTGCCAGCAGGACGGTATCGCCCAGCGAGACCGTGGCGATGAACGCGAGCGAGAGCCGGCCATCCGGCTCCAGCGGCGACACGCCAGCCAGGCGAGCCGCCCCCGTCAGCGCCAGCTGCGTGGGGAGCCCCGAGCAGAGCACGACCTCCCCGATCGATTCCCACTGACGACGGGCGATCATCCGTTGTAGGGATGGTACACTCGTACCCTGTGAGCCAGGTGACGCGGACCAACGCCGAGCGCGTGCTGATCGTCGAGGACGAGGAGTCAACCCGGAGCGGGTTGGCCGAGCTCGTCCGTTCGTGGGGCTACGCGGCCGACGAAGCCGGTGACGGGGCCGAGGCCCTGGAGCGGATTACCGAGTTCCGCCCGACGATCATCGTGTCCGACCTGATCATGCCGCGGATGAACGGGCTCGAGCTGCTGCGCGCCATCCGCGAGGACATGGACAACGTCAAGGTGATCCTCCTGACCGCGCAGGGCACGGTGGATACCGCGGTCGAGGCGGTGAAGGCCGGCGCCGAGGACTACCTGAGCAAGCCCGTGGACCCGCAGCGTCTCCGGCGGCTGCTCGATCGGCTCACGGAACTGAACGCGCAGAAGCGCGAGAATCAGGCGCTGCGGCGGCAACTGACCGATCGCGGGCGCTTTGGCCGCATCATCGGCCACAGCCCGGTGATGCGCGCGATCTATCGGGTGATCGAGCAGGCGGCGCCGACGCCGGCCTCGATCCTGATCCTCGGCGAATCAGGCACCGGCAAGGAGCTGGTGGCACAAACGATCCATCAGTTGAGCCCGAGGGCCGATGCGCCCTTCGTCGGCCTCAACTGCGCGGCCATCCCCGAGACGCTGCTGGAAAGCGAGATCTTCGGGCACGAGAAGGGCGCCTTCACCGGAGCCATGGATCGGCGCGCCGGCTGCTTCGAGCTTGCCGACCGCGGGACGCTGTTCCTCGACGAGATCGCCGAGATGGCGCCCGGCACGCAGGTCAAGCTGCTGCGCGTACTGCAGGAGCGGCGCTTCCGGCGTCTCGGCGGGCGCGTCGAGCAGGAAGTCGATGTGCGGGTCATCGCCGCGACCAACGTCAAGCCCGAGCTCGCGCTGCGCGACGGGCGGCTGCGCGAGGACCTATACTACCGGCTCAACGTGTTCTCGCTGGAACTACCGCCGCTGCGCGATCGCAAGCAGGACCTGCCGCTGCTGATCCAGGCGTTCATCGACGAGTTCAACATCCGTGACCACCGCACGGTCAATGCCCTGACCCCGGAAGCGATGCGCATGCTCTCCGACTACGACTGGCCGGGGAACGTGCGCGAGCTGCGCAACGTGATCGAGCGGGCGACGATTCTCGCTCGCGGGGACTACATCGAGCCCGAGCACCTGCCGCCGCTGGGCGCGGTGCGGGCTAGCGCCCCCGCACCAGCTGGCATTACGCTGGTGCCTGGCATGACCGTGGACGAGGCCGAGCAGAAGTTGATCCTGGCGACGCTGGAGGCCGCGGGCGGCAACAAGACCCGGGCCGCCGATATGCTCGGGATCAGCCTGAAGACGCTGCACAACAAGTTGAACCGGATGAAGGGCGAAGGGCATGTCGCACAAGGCGGCTAGCGGGCTGGTGACTTCCGGCGCGCGAGTCGTCTGTGGGATTGCCGTGGCTGGTGCGATTTCGCTGGTCCTCCAGGTGACGCCGACGGCGCAGCGCGGCGCCCCTGCCGCTTCGTCCGCGTCGTCGCCGGCCAAGAGCGTGGAGGTGGTCGAGCGAACCATCCTCGACTTGCAGGCCGAGATGACGGCGGGGCGCACCACGGCTCGCGAGATCGCCGCGGCGCACCTCGCGCGCATCACCGCCTACGACAAGCAGGGGCCGGCGATCAACGCGCTGATTGCGCTCAACCCCCGCGCGCTCGAGGACGCCGACGCGCTCGATCGCGAGCGCCGCGAACGCGGGCCGCGCGGTCCGCTGCACGGCATTCCCCTCGTCATCAAGGACAACTACGAGACCGCCGACATGCCGACCACCGGCGGTTCGGTGGCGCTTGCCGGATTCAGGCCCGGGCGCGACGCCGTGCAGGTGGCGAAGCTTCGCGCCGCGGGCGCGGTGATCCTCGGCAAGACCAACCTTCACGAACTGGCCGCCGGCATCATCACCATCAGCTCGCTCGGCGGGCAGACGCGCAACCCCTACGATCTCGCTCGCACGCCCGGTGGCTCGAGCGGCGGCACCGCCGCCGCGGTGGCGGCGAGCTTCGCGATGGGAGGAATGGCGAGCGACACCTGCGGGTCGATCCGCATCCCTGCCGCCAACAACAACCTGTTCGGCCTGCGCGGCACCCTCGGGTTGTCGAGCCGCACCGGCATCATTCCGTTGTCGCACACGCAGGACATCGGCGGTCCGCTGGCACGCACGGTCACCGACCTGGCGCTGCTGCTCGATGCCACGGTGGGTGACGACCCTGCCGACGCGATCACCGCCGGCGGCCGCGATCGCCGCCCCAAGAGCTTCCGCGACGGCTTGTCGGCCGGCGCCCTCAAGGGCACGCGCATCGGGGTGCTGAAGAACCTGTTCGGTGCCGCGCCGGAAGACGCCGAAGTGTCGGGCATCGTGCGGAAAGCGCTCGACGAGATGAAGGCACAGGGCGCGGAGATCGTCGACGTCACCATTCCCGGCCTGGACGAAGTCGTGGACCGATCGAGCCTGATCAACCTCGAATTCAAGACCGACCTGATGCGCTACCTGGCGCAGTTCCCGAACGCGCCGGTGAAGTCGCTGCAGGACATCCTGGACCGCGGAGATTTTCATGCCGCTCTCGAGGCCACGTTCAAGCTGCGGAACGCGGCGGTGCCCGATCCCGAGGAGATTCGTCAGGTCGCAGGCCCGCCGCCAGGCGCTGGCCGCCATGGTCAACGCCGCGTTCGACGAGCATCGGGTCGAGGCGCTCGCCTATCCGACTCTCCGGCGCCGCCCGGTGGTGGTGGAGGAGACGCAGCGGGGCACCACCTGTCAGCTGAGCGCCAGCACCGGCTTCCCGGCGATGGCGATGCCGGCCGGTTTCACCACCGATGGTGTGCCGATCGGTTTCGAGATGCTGGGGCCGGCCTGGAGCGACGCGCGGCTGTTGTCGCTGGCGTTCGCCTACGAGCAGGCGGCGCGCCCCGGCGCGCGGCGCCCACCACGCCGCCGCTGGTGAACGGCGCGGTTCCCGGTGCGGTGTCGTTCGAGGCGACCGCCACCGACCCCGGCGCCTCGCTGCGCGTGCGATTCGACTACGACCCGGTGTCGGGACGCCTGTCCTACGAATTCCCGCCGCGGACCGTGGCAGCCTCGCTGCACCGCGGAGCCGCCGGCGCCGGCAGCCCGGTGCTGCACCGCCTGATCGATCCGGCGTCACCGTCCATGCGCGGGATGGTGATCCTGCCCGCCTACCAGCGGACGGCGCTGGTCGATGGCGAGATGAGCGTGCTTGCGCAGACGAATGAGTCGCGCGTGACGCTGCCCCTGCGGGTGCCCCGGTAGCCTCTGTGCACGCCGTCGTCACTCGCAGCCGCTTCCGTTCCGCCGACGTCCGCGGGGCCTCGAAGCCACGGGCCTGATCCGATCATGCCGCTCTCGATCAAGCAGAAGCAGGTGCTCGGCATCACGACCATTGTCGTGCTGATTGTCGTCGCGCTCAGCCTGCTGCAGATTGGCACGCTGGTGCGGGTGCTGCTCGAGCAGGCGACCTTACGAGCCGAACTGGTCTCGACCGGCATCTTCCACCAGACCCGCGACGTGCTGGTCAGCCGCGAGACGGCCTATCAGGACATCCGCTCCAGTCCCACGGTGCTCTCCGCGCTCGAATCCGCGATGTATTCGCCCGAGGTCCTCTACGCCGCGATTGTCGATCGCACGCGGACGGTGATCGCGTCGAACGACCCGTCGCAGGTGGGCCGCACGCTGCCGGCCGGCGAGGATCTGCCGCGGCTGGTCGCGGCGACCGGCTACGATCAGGTGCGGGCGGTCTACACCGAGGGGCGCACGCTCGAGTGGCGCCAGCCGCTGTCGCTTGGCGACGAGCCGTTCGGCGAGATCTGCATCGGGTTGTCGACGATCCTGATTCGCCAGGAGCTCGATCGCTCGCTCGTCCCCGCCGGGCTGGCGGTGGGGCTGGCGTTCATCATCGCGGTCAGCGTGGCGATGCTGCTGGCGCAGGTCGTGCTCCGCCCGATTCACGTCATCACCAGCGGCCTGACGCGCCTCGGGCGCGGCGAGCTGGACAAGCCGCTCGACCTTCGCGACGAGGAGTTCCGCGATCTGGGTGACGTCTTCGACCAGGTCTCGGCGCAACTGCAGCTGGCGGTGGGCGATGGGCCGAAGCGCGCGCAGCTGGCCGACCTCACCCGCCGCGTCGCCTCGCTCGGCCGGCTCACCGCGGGCGTCGCACACGAAGTGAAGAACCCGCTGAATGCGATGACCATTCATCTCGAGTTGCTGAAGCAGAAGCTGGCGTCACCCGAGCCCCGCTCGGCCGCTCGTCATGCCGAGGTCATCGGCACGGAGATTCGCCGGCTCGACGATGTGGTGCAGGGCTTCCTGAAGTTCGTGCGCCCCGAAGACGTGTCGCTGGCGCCGGTCAAGGTCCGCGCCCTGGTGACGAGCGTGTGCGACGCCGTTGGGCCGGAAGCCGAGCACACCGGCGTGACCTGCGAGAACGCCTGTCAGGACGCCGTCCTGGCGGTCGAGGGCGACGAGCCGCTGCTGCGGCAGGCGCTGCTGAACCTGGCGCAGAACGCCGTCCAGGCCATGCCGAAGGGGGGGAAGCTTCGCATCGCCTGCGGGCTCTCGCGCGACGGACGGGTCGAGGTGCGCGTCTCCGACACCGGCGACGGCATTGCCCCGGAGAACCTCGCCCGCATCTTCGACCTGTACTTCACGACCAAGAAGCGGGGCAGTGGCATCGGCCTGTCCCTGGTCTTCCGCACGGTTCAGTTGCACAACGGCGACATCGACGTTGAATCGACGGTCGGAACGGGTACAACATTCGTGATCAAACTGCCTCGCGCGCGATAGGATCGGAGTACTGCATGCGACTGCACCCCCTGGCCGTCGTGCTGGTGTTGTGCGCGTGCGGAGCCGGGTGCTCCGCGCGGGCCCAGGTCCCGGTTGTCGAACCCGAGCTGCCCGTGCTGGCGCCGCCCCCCGCGCCGCCGCGCGTCGTCGCGACCTACGCCGAGCCCGAAGCGCCGCCGCTGGTCGAAGCTCCGCCGTTGGCCGAGCCGTCGGTGCCCGTCCGCCCTCAACCCAAGCCTGTGGCGCCACCTCCGGCGCCCGGGCCAGTGACCACCGAAGGCCCTCCGGCGCCGCGTCCTCCGGCGCTCACCCTGACCCCGGTGCCTGGCACCGAGGCTAAGACCGAGGCCTCGATCCGCGCCCTGCTGGCACGGGTGTCGCGCGATCTGGCCCGGGTGAACGCCGCCACGCTGAACTCCGACGGCCGCACCGAGTTCGACGCCGCGCGCCGGTTCGTGCAGCAATCCGAGGACGCCTTGAAGGCGCGCAACCTCGTCTATGCCGGAAAACTCGCGGACAAGGCGAGCGCGATGGCGGCCGTTCTGGTCCGTTAGGCAGTTCCGGAAACATTGCGGAAAAAAGGTTGTCGTGCGAAAATATGGCGAAGGTCATGTTTTCTGCCGGAAATGTCGATATTTAGCGTTCGACCTAAAAGACACACGCAACATCTTGTGGTTTACGGCTCTTGACAACAGGTAGGCGGGGGCGCATATTGAGCGTCGCGCGCGAGAACGAGGTTCGCGGCGGCGGCCCATCCCAGCGGCCAATGTCACGAACACGATCGAGCCGGTAGCCATGAGCACGACTGCACAAAACGACACGCGCGCGCAACCAGCCGATTAAAGAATTATTTTTCGCGAGAGACGTCCCCCAGGGGCGGGTGTCCTCGCTTGGGTTTGGAGGGAGCATGCAGGACGGTGCTCAGAAGCTGTCGGCGGCCGCTGCCGGACAGCAGACGGTCGGGTCGTCGGTTCACAACGAGAATACGGATACGGCGCGCCAGGGCGCGCGTGCGGCGACCGCTCCCGGACTGGAGTTCCCGCGGTTTTTCACCACCGCCGGACAAGACCCGTTCGATCAGGTTGAATGGGAGCTTCGCGACGCCGTCATCGGCAACGAGAAGGGCGCCGTTGTGTTCGAGCAACGAGGCGTGGAGATGCCGAAGGCGTGGTCGCAGCAGGCGACCAACATCGTGGTCTCCAAGTACTTCCGCGGCCATGTCGGGTCGCCGGAGCGCGAACGTTCGGTCAAGCAGCTGATTGGCCGCGTGGTGGACACCATCACCGGGTGGGCCCGCAAGCAGAAGTACTTCGCCTCCGAAGACGCGCTGCTGGCGTTCAGCGACGATCTCAAGCACCTGCTCGTCGAGCAGAAGGCGGCGTTCAACAGCCCGGTGTGGTTCAACTGCGGGTTCGAGAAGGCGCCGCAGTGCTCGGCCTGCTTCATCAACTCCGTGGACGACACCATGGAGTCGATCCTCACCCTCGCCAAGACCGAGGGCATGCTGTTCAAGTACGGCTCCGGCACGGGCAGCAACCTGTCCAACATCCGCTCGGCGCGCGAGCTGCTGGCCGGCGGCGGCACCGCGTCCGGCCCGGTCTCGTTCATGAAGGGCTTCGACGCGTTCGCCGGCGTCATCAAGTCGGGCGGCAAGACGCGCCGCGCCGCGAAGATGGTCATCCTCAACGCCGAGCATCCCGACATCGTCGACTTCATCAACTGCAAGGTCGAGGAAGAGAAGAAGGCCTGGGCGCTGATCGATGCCGGCTACGACGGCTCGTTCACCGGCACGGCCTACGGCTCGGTGTTCTTCCAGAACTCGAACAACTCGGTCCGCGCCAGCGACGAGTTCATGCGCGCGGTGCTCGACGATGGGGTGTGGCAGACCAAGTCGGTCACCACCAGCGAGACCGATGGACACCTATCGTGGCCCGCGACCTGATGCGGCTGATTGCCGAGGGCACCTGGGTGTGCGGCGATCCGGGCATGCAGTTCGACACCACCGTCAACGAGTGGCACACCTGCCCGAACACGGCGCGCATCAACGCCAGCAACCCGTGCTCCGAGTACATGTTCCTCGACGACTCGGCCTGCAACCTGGCGTCGATCAACCTGATGAAGTTCGTCGCCGCCGACGGTGAGTTCGACGTCGAGTCGTTCCGCGCCGCGTGCCGCACGCTGATCACGGCGCAGGAAATCCTGGTCGACAACTCGAGCTACCCGACCAAGCCGATCGAGAAGAACAGCCACGCCTTCCGTCCGCTCGGACTGGGCTACGCCAACCTCGGCGCGCTGCTGATGTCGCGCGGGCTGCCCTACGACAGCGATTCGGGCCGCGCCTACGCCGGCGCCATCACCGCGGTGATGACCGGTGAAGCCTACGCCCAGTCGGCGCGGGTGGCGCGCGATCACGGCGGGCCGTTCGCCGGCTACGACGACAACCGCCAGCCGTTCCTGCGCGTCATGCGCAAGCACCGCGACGCGGTCAAGGACACCATCAATCCGAAGTACGTCCCCACCGATCTCCACAACGCCGCCAAGCAGGCCTGGGACGATGCGGTGGAGCTCGGCGAGGACTTCGGCTACCGCAACGCGCAGGCCACCGTGCTGGCGCCGACCGGCACCATCGGCTTCATGATGGACTGCGACACCACCGGCGTCGAGCCGGACATCGCGCTCGTCAAGTACAAGAAGCTGGTCGGCGGCGGGATGATGAAGATCGTCAACCAGACGGTTCCCATGGCGCTCAAGCGCCTGGGCTACACCGCGACGCAGATTGACGACATCATCAAGCACATCGACGAGCACGAGACCATCGAGGGCGCGCCGCACCTGCTGGACCGCGACCTGCCGGTGTTCGACTGCGCCTTCAAGGCGGCCCGCGGCGAACGGTCCATCCACTACATGGGCCACATCAAGATGATGGGCGCGACGCAGCCGTTCATCTCGGGCGCCATCAGCAAGACGGTGAACGTCCCCAAGGACGCCACGGTCGAGGACATCGAGCAGGCCTACCTCGAAACCTGGCGTCTCGGCGCCAAGGCGGTCTCGATCTACCGCGACGGTTCCAAGCGCACGCAGCCGCTCAACACCTCCCGCGATGCGAAGGCGACTGCCGCCGTCGCGCCGAAGGAACTGGTGGACGCGGCCGTCGCCCAGGCGCTGGCGGCCCGCGCGCCGCAGCGCCGCAAGCTGCCCGACGAGCGGCAGGCCATCACCCACAAGTTCGACATCTCGGGTCACGAGGGCTACATCACGGTGGGCCTGTTCGAGGACGGGATGCCGGGCGAGATCTTCCTGGTCATGGCCAAGGAAGGCTCGACCATCTCGGGCTTTGCCGACGCCTTCGCCCAGGCCATCAGCTACGCGCTGCAGTACGGCGTGCCGCTGCAGGCGCTGGTGGACAAGTTCAGCCACGTGCGGTTCGAGCCGTCGGGCATGACCAAGAACCCCGACGTCCGCTTCGCCAAGTCGATCGTCGACTACATCTTCCGCTGGATGGCGTCGAAGTTCCTGTCGCCGGAGGCGCAGTTCCGCGCCGGCGTCAACAATCGCGACGAGGCCGAGAGCAAGCCGCAGGCGGCGCTGGAGATTCCGGCGCCGAAAGTCGGCAGCGCCGAAACGGTGACCGCCACCGTCACCGCCACCCGCGCCATCGTCCCGAGCGGCACGCCGTTCGCCGCGATGCAGAACCAGGAGGACGCGCCGCCGTGCACGACCTGCGGTTCGATCATGGTGCGCAGCGGCTCGTGCTACAAGTGCAGCAACTGCGGCACGACCAGCGGCTGCGCCTAGCCGCCAACACCCGCCTCCACGGCGCCGCTTCGGCGCGGCGAGATGGCAGGCACGACCGGTACGACAGATGAAGAAGGCCGGGGCTTCACCCCGGCCTTTCTTCGTTTCGACTGAAGTCACCAGATCACGAGATAGATCACCAGATAGATCAAAAGATCGATCTTCAGATCGCCAGATCACCATCCCAGATCACTAGCTCACCACCTCACAAGATCAACAGATTCCCGTTCCGTGCCCGACCCCCTTCCCTCCCTGCTCGAACGCTACTGGGGCTACACCAGCTTCCGCCCGCTCCAGCGCGAAGCCATGGACGCCGTCGTCCAGGGGCGCGACTCGCTGCTGGTGCTGCCCACCGGCGGCGGCAAGTCGCTGTGCTTCCAGGCGCCGGCGCTGGTGCGCGACGGGCTGGCGCTGGTGATCTCGCCGCTGATCTCGCTGATGAAGGATCAGGTGGACACGCTCGTCGCCAACGGCGTGCCTGCGGCCTACTTGAACAGCGCCATGGCGCCGGAGGCACGGGCGACGGTGATGACCGGGCTGCGCGAAGGCCGATATCGCCTGCTCTACGTCGCGCCGGAACGGATTGCCGGCGAGGGCGGCGGCTGGATGTCGTGGCTGCAGGCCACCTGCCCGCTCAGCTTCGTCGCGATCGACGAGGCCCACTGCATCAGCCACTGGGGGCACGACTTCCGGCCGGAGTACCGCCAGCTCGGGGCACTGCGCGCGGCGATGCCGCAGGTGAGCTTCCATGCCTACACCGCCACCGCCACCGGGCGGGTGCGGCAGGACATCGTGTCGCAGCTGGGCCTGCGCGAGGCCGTCACGCTGGTCGGCTCGTTCGATCGGCCGAACCTGTTGTACCGGGTGCTGCCGCGCGCTTCGTTGAAGACGCAGCTGCTGCAGGTGCTGTCGCGTCACCGCGGCGAAGCCGGCATCATCTATTGCCCGACGCGTCGCGACGTGGACGACCTGTCGGAATGGCTCAAGGACGAAGGCTTTCGCGTCAGGCCCTACCACGCCGGGCTCGCGGACGAAGAGCGGCACCGCAACCAGGATGCCTTCCTCAACGAGTCGGTGGACATCGTCGTCGCCACCGTCGCGTTCGGGATGGGCATCGATCGATCCGATGTGCGCTTCGTGATTCATGCCGGCGGCCCCCAATCGCTGGAGCACTATCAGCAGGAGGCCGGCCGCGCCGGCCGCGACGGGCTCGAAGCCGAGTGCGTGCTGATCGTCTCGTCGGGCGACTTCCTGCGATGGCGCGAGCTCCTCAACAAGAACGGCGAGCTGACCGAGGCGCGCCAGGCGCTGCTGCGCGACATCGAGCGCTATGCCGCCAGCGTCGGCTGCCGCCACAAGCGGCTGGTGAGCTACTTCGGCGAGGTCTACACCAAGGACGATTGCGGGGCGTGCGACTACTGCCTCGGCGAGCTCGAGACGGTGTCCGATCCGATCACGCTGGCGCGCAAGATCCTGTCGTGCGTCGCGCGGGTGGGGCAGCGGTTCGGCGCCGCGCACGTCGGCAGCATTCTGCGCGGGCATGCCAGCGAGCAGGTGAAGACCCGCGGCCACGACACGCTCTCGGTGTTCGGGTTGCTGAAGGACATTTCGATCGACGAGATGCGCGGCTATCTCGATCAGCTGATCGCGCACGGGCTGCTCCAGCAGGCCGGCGACCAATACCCGGTGCTGCACCTGTCGGCCGACGGCGCCGCGCTGCTGAAGGACCCGGCCGCGTCGAGCGGCCTGTCGCTGGCCCGTCAGCGCAAGCCCGAGAAGGGCCGTGCTCCCCGGCGCTCGCGCGTGGAAGCCGAGTCGTGGGAAGGCGTCGATCGCGAGCTGTTCGAATCGCTACGCGAGTTGCGGCTGCGCGTGGCCCGAGAGCGCGGGGTTCCGCCGTATGTCATCTTCCACGACACCACGCTGCGCGAGCTCGCGCGGCAGAAACCGCAGACCGCAGAGGCTCTGCGCCACGTCTACGGTGTCGGCGCGAGGAAGGCGGAGGACCTGGGAGACCAGGTGCTCGAGACGATTCGGGCGGCGGGGAGCTAGGTCCAGGCTCTAGGCTCTAGGCTCTAGGCTCTAGGCTTTAGGTCTTGGGTCTTGGGTCTCTAGGGTTCTGGGTTCTAGGGTTCCGGGTTCTTCCCGACTCCCGACTCCCGACTCCCGACTCTGCAGTCTGCCGGTCTGCCGTAGACTTGAAAAACCATGTCCACGCCTCTCTCTGGCCTCGACGGCTTCGACTGGACCACTCCGTTCATCGCCGATGCGTGCATGCAGTTGCAGCTGCCGGTACGGCTGGGCCGCCCGGGACTGCTGCCCATTCGACCTCAACTGCGCGCGGCGGGGCGGGTGGCGCCCGCGGTCCACGCCGGCAGCACCGACACCTTCCTGGAAGCGATCTCTCTGGCGGTGAGCGGGGACATCCTGGTCATCGACAACAACGGACGGCTCGACGAAGGCTGTATCGGCGATCTGGTTGCCGGGGAGGCGCACGTCAGCGGCCTGGCGGCGATCATCGTGGACGGCGTTCACCGCGACAGCGCGGCGATTCGCGCCATCGGCATCCCGGTCTGGTCGCGGGGCACCGCGCCAAACGGCCCGCTCGAGCTGCGGCGGCGGCACGTCACCGCGCTCGAGGCGGCGACCTGCGGCCCGACCACGGTGACGCGCGAGGATGCGGTGTTTGCCGACGAGGACGGTGTCGTGTTCGTGACGTTGGCGGATTGCCCGCGCGTGATCGCCGCGGCCCGGGAGATCGCCGCCCGCGAGCAGGCCCAGGCAGCTCGACTGCTGGCCGGCCATCCCCTGCGCGATCAGCTGCGCCTCGCGGACTACCTCCAGCGCCGTGCCGAGGATCCGGAATACACCTTCCGCGAGCACGTGAAGCGACTCAAAGCCGCGATCGAGGTCTAAAGATCCTGAGATAGATCTGACGATCCCAAGATCTCCAGATCAGATCCCAAGATCACCAGCTCACCAGCTCACCAGCTCTCAATTCTTTGGATACCCCTTGTCTCCCTTAATCTCCTGAATCTGCAGGATGTGCCGCTGCGCGTGCGTGGAGATCATCAGGAACCACTGGTAGACGTCCATGTTGCCCTCGATGAGCTTGCGCCCGCGGAAGTCGTCCTGCGACTCGCGCGCCAGCGTCAGCATCGCCGCGCGCAGGGTGGTGAACGAGGCCAGGGCTTCCGCCGCCGTCTTGAAGCGGCCGTCCGGTACCCGCGCGTCGCCGGTGGTCGTCCGCTCGGTCCGGTCGATGCCATACCAGAGGATGCCGGCGTCAGTCGCTTCCGGTTTGTAGCCGGGCGTGACCGGGGTCTTCAGCGAGGCCTGCACCTGTTGCCAGTACTGCGGCTCGGCAATCGCCAGGTGTTCGACGACGTCCTTGATGGACCAGGTGTTGGGCGAGGGACGAAAAGTCAGTTGAGCGGCCGACAAGCCGTCCACCTCGGTTGACAGCCAGTGCTCGGTCATCTCGAGATGGGCGAGCAGGCGCTGCCGCTCGCCGGTGGTGAGAGAGCCCGCGGCCGCGGGGGCAGCGTGAACGAGGACAGCCAGCAGGATGGGCAGGGTGGAGAGGGTTCTCATGGCCGCACCTTGCGTCGGTGGATGCCGCCGGTCAATGCATTGGTGACGGACGCGCTGGACCGCGCCGCAGCCGGCACGCCGGCGGTGACCAGCCACGGTGCCAGAACGGCCCCGGATGGCCGGCGGCTGCGATATACAATTGCCGCACCCACCCCATGACCAGGCAGTACTGTCACGTCGGCTCCCGAACCATCGCCTATCTCGACTCAGTCCCCGGCGCCTCCGAACTCCGCACCATCGTTCTGCTGCATGCCTTTCCGCTGGGCGCGAACATGTGGGAGCCGCAGATCCGCAGCATCCCACGGGGCTGGCGTCTGATTACGCCCGACCTGCGCGGGTTCGGCGGGACCACCGATCCGGATGGCGGGTCGCCGACGATGGACGACTACGCGAAGGATGTGATCGATCTGCTGGCCGAACTGAAGGTCGAGCACGCGGTGCTCGGCGGCTGCTCGATGGGCGGCTATGCGACGTTCGCGACGATCCGCCTTGCGCCCCACCTGGTGAGCGGCGTAGTCCTCGCCGACACTCGGGCCGGTGCCGATACGCTCGAGGGGCGCTCGAATCGCCGCAGCATGCTGGCGCTGGTCGAACGCGAAGGCGCCTCCGGCGTGGCGCGAGAGATGATGCCCAAGCTGCTGGGCGCGACCACGCGCGAGAGCAACGCCACGGTCGAGTCCACCGTGCGTCGCCTCATCAAGCAGCAATCGCCCGACGCCATCCGCGGCGCCATCGTCCGGATGATGGAACGTCCCGACTCGACCAGCATCGTCGCGGCCCTGCGGGTGCCCGCGCTGATCGTGGTGGGAGCCGAAGACGAACTGACGCCGGTGGAGGAGTCGCGCAAGCTGGCCGAGGCCATTCCCGGATCCAGGCTGGAGATCATTCCCGGCGCGGGCCACCTGGCCAATCTCGAACAACCCGAGCCCTTCAACGCGGCGCTCGTTTCCTTTCTCTCTGCATTCCCATGAAACACCTCGCACTGGCCTCGCTCGTTGCCTGCATGCTCGTCGCCGGCCTCAAGGCCCAGGATCCACCGCCGCCGTCGGTCGATGCCCTGCACCGCGCCTTCGACACGGTCCTCGACATCTACGTTCGCGACGGGCTGGTCTACTACCAGGCCCTCAAGCAGGAACGCCCGCGGTTCGATCGCTACGTGGCGTCGCTGGCGGGCGCGACGCTGCCCGAGTCCGCCGACCGCAACCAGAAACTCGCGTTCTGGCTGAACGCCTACAACGCGTTCGTGCTGCAGACGGTGATCGACAACTATCCGATCCAGCGGCGCAGCACGTCGTTCCCGGCGGGCAGCATCCGGCAGATTCCCGGGGCCTTCGAGCGCAGGACGTTCCGGGCCGCCGGGCGCACGGTGACGCTCGACCAGATCGAGAAGGACATCATCGTGCCGTTCGGCGATGCGCGGGCGGTGCTGGCGCTCGGCCGCGGCGCCCTCGGCGGCGGCCGCCTGAAGAGCGAAGCGTTCTCGGCGGAGCGCATCGAGGACGCAGTTGAACGGCGGCAACGCAGGAAGTGGTCGACCGCCGCGAGATGGTGTTCGTTGACAGGCAGAACGGCATCCTCAGCGTGAACCCGATGTTCTCGTGGCGCGAGGCGGCGTTCATCGAGAGCTTTGCCGACAAGGCGGCGCCGGTGTTCGCGAGCCGCAGCCCGCTCGAGCGGTCGGTGCTGGCGATCATCGCGCCGCTGGTGGTGCGATCGGAAGCGGAGTTCCTGGAAGAGAACCGCTTCAAGATGGAGTTTCACGAGTTCGACTGGCGGCTGAACGATCTGACCAACAGGCGGTAACGGGCGATGGATCTCGGACTGAGCGGCAAGGTAGCGGTGATCACCGGCGCGAGCCGGGGATTGGGATTTGCGACGGCCCAGGCGCTGGCCGGCGAGGGCTGCACGGTGGTGATGGCGGCGCGCGGGCTGCGAGGCGCTGAACAAGGCGGCCGACAAGCTGCGCTCGCGGTGGGGCCGCGGCTCGAAAGTGGTGCCGGTGGCGTGTGACGTCTCCACGCCGGACGGCGTGGACCACCTGATGGAAACCGCGATCGTCGAGTGCGGCGGCATCGACGTGCTGGTGAACAACGTCGGCCTCGGCCGCGGCGGATCACTCGAGCAGACGAGCGACGCCGACTGGCGCGAGGCCTTCGACAACACCCTGTTTCCGGCGATCCGCTGCTCGCAGCTGGCCGTGCCGCACATGCGCCATCGTGGCGGCGGCGTCATCGTGGTCGTCTCGTCGATCTACGGCCGCGAAGCCGGCGGCCGGATGACCTACAACGTGGTGAAGGCCGCCGAAATCAGCCTCACCAAGTCGCTGGCGCAGCAGCTCGCGAAGGATCAAATTCGCGTCGTCGGCGTCGCGCCTGGTTCGATCCTGTTCGAGGGCGGATCGTGGTGGAAGCGCCAGCAGGAAGACCCGAATGGCATCGCCGACTTCGTCGGGCGCGAGCTGCCGTTCGGCCGCTTCGGCGCGCCAGAGGAAGTGGGCAACGTCATCGCGTTCCTCTCCTCGTCGCGCGCCAGCTGGGTGAGCGGCACCACCGTCGTCGTCGACGGGTGTCAATCGAAGGCGTTCTAGCGCTGCCCGCCTGTGGCGCCGCGACCTTGGTCCCGCCGCTGAACCACAGGTAGTACACCGGCAGGCCCGCGAGCACCACCGCGAAGGTGATTGACGTCCACTTCGGGTCGGTGATGAGCGCGTTCACCACCAGGTAGCACGCGGCGGCGATGAAGATTGCCGGCACGCACGGGGTACCCCACCACCTTGTAGGGGCGCTGCAGATGCGGATGCGACTTGCGCAGGCGGTAGAGCGCCGCGACGCTGAGCGCGTAGAACGGCCACATCGCCAGCACGAACGTGTCGGTGAGCTGCTCGAAGGTCTGCGTCATCACCATCGCCACGCCCAGCACCGCCGCCAGGCCAATGGCCACGTACGGCGTGTTCCATTTCGGGTGCACCGCGGCAATCGGCTTGAAGAACAGCTTGTCGTCGGCCATCGCGAAGAAGATGCGCGGCGACGCCAGCATGCTGCCCATCAGCGAGCCGAAGGTCGAGATCATCACGACCACCGCGATGAACGAGACGCCGACCTGCCCGAAGATGGCGCTCAGGGTGTCGGCGGCAATCAGCTTGGAGTTCTGCAGCTGGCCAATCGGCGTCACATACAGGTAGGCGGCATTCGCGAGCAGGTAGATGGCGATGATGGCGACGGTGCCGAAGATGATGGCGCGGGGGAGATTGCGCTGCGGGTCGGTGACTTCGCCGCTGGCGAAGGTGAGGTCGGCGAAGCCGTCGTAGGCCCACATCACGGAGATCAGCGCCAGGCCGAACAGCCCGGGATTGACGGCCGCGCCGGTGGAGGCCATGTTGGTGAAGCTGGCACCAGCTCCGCTGCCGAGCAGGAACGAGCGCCAGCACAAGGAACGCCAGCGCGCCGAACTTCGTAATAGTTGAAATACCGGCAAACAAGGCGCCGAGGCGGACGCCGACGATGTTGGTGACCGCCGCGAAGACGATGGCCCCGGCAGCCAGATAATCGGCCCACGCCGGATGGAGGAGCGGGTCGATGCCAAAGGTCCGCAGAAAATACTCGCCGAACACCGACGAGATGCCGCCGAGCGCGGAGGCGCGGATCAGCACCAGTTGAGCCCATCCGTAAAGGAAGGCCGAGGGGCGCCCCCAGCCCTCGCGCAAATAGACATACATGCCGCCGGTCTCGGGCATGGCGGCGGACAGCTCGGCAAAGGCGAGCGCGCCGCAGAGGACGATGATGCCTCCGAGCACCCAGACGCCCATCATGATCATCGGGTCGGGCACGCGCGCGGCGATGCTGGCCGGTGTCCGGAAAATGCCGCCGCCAATCGTGATGCCGATCACCAGACCGATGGAACTCCAGAGCCCGAGCCGTCGGACGAGTGTCGCCATATGCCAGCGAACTATAATGTAAAGGTGCCTCACGGCGCAGACCTTCCCGGAACCTCCATCCTCCAGTACCGCGTGATCAGCCGCCTGGGTAGCGGTGGCATGGGTCAGGTGGTACCTGGCAGAAGACACGCGCCTGGGCCGTCAGGTGGCGCTGAAATTCCTCGCGCCCTCGCTCGACATGAACGCCGACGCCCGGACCCGGCTGGTGCGCGAGGCGCAGGTGGCGGCGCGCCTGCGCTCGCCCCACATCGCCGTGGCCTACGACCTGGTCGAACACGAGCAGGGCATCTTCATCGCCATGGAGTTCGTCGAAGGCGAGCTGCTGTCGACCCGCATCGCGCGGGGACCGCTCGCGGTCCCCGACAGCCTCGACATCGCCATGCAGGTCGCCGACGCGCTGGACGAAGCGCACGCGCTGGGCATCGTCCACCGCGATATCAAGAGCGGCAACCTGATGATCACGGCCCGGCAGCTGGTGAAGGTGCTCGACTTCGGCCTGGCCAAGGCCATCCCCTCGCGCGATGGCTTCGCCACCGAGGCGTCGCTGACGATGGCCGGCATGGTGGTGGGCACGCTCAACTACATGCCGCCCGAACAGCTGCGTGGCGGGGAAGTGGATCACCGCGCCGATCTGTTCTCGCTGGGCGTGGTCCTCTACGAGATGCTGACGGGACGGCTGCCGTTCGCCGGCGAGTCGATGGCCGACGTCGCCGATCGCATCCTGAACCGCGAGCCCGAAGCGATTGGGCGCTACAGCTACAGCGTCCCCGCCGAAGCCGAGTCGATCGTCCGCAAGGCGCTGGAGAAGGACCCGGCGTTCCGTTACCAGTCGGCGCGCGAGTTCTACGTCGATCTGGCCAACGCGCGGCGACGCCTGCGCGATCAGCCGTTTGCCGGATCCTCCGCCTGGCGCGGCCCGATCGATTTCTCCGATCCGGCCGCGGGCCTGCCCGGCCCGATGCCGGGGCCGGCGAAGCCGATGGCGCGATCGGTGGCAGTCCTCACGTTCACGAACATCACGGGCGATCCCTCGGATGAGTGGATCGGCCAGGGCATCGCGGAATCGCTGACCGCCGACTTCGCGAAGGTTGGCGGCCTGGTGGTCATCCCGCGCGAGCACGTGTTCGACCTGCAGCGCAACTTGCCCTCCGGCTCCCGCCCGGCCGACGATCGGCAGTCGATGGAACTGGGCCGCCGGCTCGGAGCGAGCTTCGTCGTTGCCGGCGGATACCAGCGGATTCGCGATCGCGTGCGCATCACCGGACAGGTCGTCGACGTGACGACCAACGAGTCCGCCGCTACGGTGAAGCTCGATGGCACCATCGACCAGATATTCGAGCTGCAGGATCAGCTGGTGCAGGAACTGGCACGCTCCGGCATGGCCCACGAGATGGGCTCGGCGGAACGCCACGCAATCGAGGATGACACCGACGTGTCGGTGGAGGCGTTCGAGGCCTATTCGCGGGGCATGCTCAACCTGCGGCTGGCCTCGCGCGAATCGGTGGATCGCGCCATCAGCCTGTTCGAACAGGCGCTGGCGATCGCGCCTGGCTACGTCCAGGCGATGATCGCCCTCGGCAGCGCGCTCGACCTGAAGGGCTACTTCGAGAGCCTGCCCGAGTTGTTGCAGCGCAGCCTGGACCTGCTGCAGCAGGCAGTCGCGCTGCGGCCGAATTCGGGCGAAGCCCACGTCCGGCTCGGCGAGACGCTGGCGGATCTTGGCCGGATGGACGAAGGCATCGCCGAGATGCACGAGGGCCTGCGGCTGGCGCCCGACAACGCCGAGGCACACTCGAACCTGGCGCGCCACTACTGGATGGGCAAGGGCGACGTCGACCTGGCGATCACCCACTTCCGGCGCGCGCTGGAGCTCAACCCCGATGCCGGCTATACCCACCTGCAGTTGTCGCTGCTGTTCGCCCTGCGGGACGATCTGGACGAGGCCGAACGCGTGGCCCGTGCCGCCGTGCTCCTGCAGGAACAGGCGATGTCGGGAACGCAGGGACTGCTGGTGGTGGGCGCCCGGTCACGACTGGGCTATGTCTTCTACCGGCGCGGGCACTACGACGAGGCGATTCGTGAATACCGGCGGGAGCTCGACTATCGTCGCGATGAGCGATCACGCGCTGCGCGAGCGGACCATGATCGAACTGTCGCAGAAGCTGGCCGCGGCCTATCAGCGCAAGGGCGATCAGGAGAACGCGCTGGGCTATTTCGAGCGAGCCGTGCAGCTCTTCGACCAGCGGCTGGCCGGCGGCTCCGACGATCCCTATACGCGCTACTACATGGCGGCGCTGTATGCGATGCGCGGCGACTCCGAGACGGCGAACCGCCATCTCGAACGGCCGCTCGCCGAGATCGGGCCCTTCACGCGCTGGCGCCTGCCGCGCGATCACGACTTCGACGCCGTGCGCGATCGGTTGCCCGCCTTCGAGGAAGTGCGCGGCTAGCATCGGCGCCGCGCCGAGCGATGGCCGCTACCTTGGGCCGTGTCTACGTGGTCGTGGCTTCCAACCGCGCAAGCCGCGAGCACACCGCCATCACCACTCGATCGCACCGCGGGGCGTGGAACTGGAACGCGGTGGCCGCCGCGTCGCCCATGCGGGCGGTCAGTTCGCGCCGCAGCATCGCCCTGGCGCGGTGCAGGCGTGTCTTGACCGTGTCCTCGTTCAGGCCCAGGCACTCGGCGGTCTCGAGGGTGCTCAGGCCCTCGACGTCGCGCAGCATGAACACCCCGCGGAACGACATCGGGCAGCTCGGCCACCGCGCCTTCGATCTCCCTCGCCAGCTCCCCGCTGTAGGCCGCCTGCTCCGGGTCCTGACCCGGTGACGTGATTCGATCCGCCACGGATTCCTCTCCTTCTCCGCGATCCTCGAGCTGCAGCATGCGGCCCGCTTTCCTGACCCGGCTCAGCGCTTCGTGAATGGTGATGCGGGTGAGCCAGGTCGAGAACTTGGCGCGGTCCTCGAACTGCCCCAGGTGCAGGTAGGCATTGATGTAGGCCTGCTGCATCACGTCCTCGGCCTCGTCGTCGTTGTGGATGATCGATCGAGCCACGCGATACAGGCGCTGGTTGTAGCGCCGCATCAACACCTCGAAGCACGCGTGGTTCCCGCCACGCACCGCCTGCACGAGATCTTCGTCCGACATCTGTAGGCTCATCGACTCCTCATCTCAATAGAGTGCCGCGAGGGTCAAAAGGTTCCCACCAGAGCCGTTGTCACCTTTCGGCTCCCTGCCCACTCTCATGGGCAGGGAGACAACGCGATGATACGTGGGGCCCATGGCCCTGCTGGCGGCGCCGAGCGCACAGCAGCCCCTTCGTGTCGTCGCTCCAGCTGCATTGAACCAAAGGGGGATGTGATGCGCACACCGATGACCGCTCTTCTGTCGCTGGCGTGTGTCGGGCTCGTCCTGACCACCGCCAGCCGGGCCCAGAATGCCGCGCCGCCGCCGACGTTCGACCGTGTGATCCGTGACCACGCGGAAGGACTCTTCGAGCGTGGCCGGCAGATCTTTCGCTACGACACCTTCGGCGACGAGGTGTTCTGGGGTGACACGCTCAAGCTGCATCAGGCCATCGCCGGCGCGGCGCAGGGCGGCGTCGGTCCTGGCGTGAGCCCGAGGACAGCGCTGGCCGTGGGTCTCAAGGTGGACGTCGAGGCGTTACCGGCGAACGTCCTCCAGGCTGTCCGCCACGGCCGCATCGACCTCGATGATCCAGCCGTCACGCTCGCCCTCCTCGATGCCAATGCGGTCGTCGGGGTGAAAGGATTTCGCGGCGCCGACGGACGGCTCAGATCCGTCGGCATCCAATGCGCGTTCTGTCATTCGACGGTCGACGATTCGTTTGCGCCCGGTGTGGGGCGTCGGCTCGACGGCTGGCCCAATCGCGATCTGAACGTCGGCGCCATCGTCGCGCTGGCGCCGGATCTCAGCGACGGTGGCCGAGCTCCTGCAAACCGATCAGGACACGGTTCGCACGGTGCTCAAGAGCTGGGGCCCCGGGAAGTTCGACGCGCAACTCTTCCTCGACGGCAAGGCGTTCCGGCCCGACGGCCGCAGCTCGGCCACCCTGATTCCGGCGGCGTTCGGGCTGGCCGGCGTCAACCTGCACGACCTACACGGGGTGGGGCGGTATCTCGCACTGGAACGCGTTCGTCGCCAACCTCGAGATGCACGGTCAGGGCACGTTCGTGGACTCGCGGTTGGACGATCCGGTGCAGTTCCCGGTGGCGGCTCGCGCGGGATTCGGGAACGTGCGCCACGACCCGGACCTCGTCACGTCCAAGCTACCCGCGCTGCAGTTCTACCAGCTGTCGATTCCGGCGCCGAGGCCCTCGCACGGCAGCTTCGATCCGGCGTTGGCCGAACAGGGCAAGGCCGTGTTCAACGGCGCGGCTGGCTGCGCGTCGTGTCACGTGCCGCCGCTCTTCACCGAACCCGGATGGAACATGCACACGCCAGCGGAGATCGGCATCGACGACTTCCAGGCCTCGCGGTCGCCAGACCGGCGCTACCGGACGACCCCGCTCGCAGGGCTATCTGCCCGGCAGCACGGGCGGCTTCTACCATGACGGCCGCTTCGCCAACCTGCGAGCCGTGGTCGAGCACTACAACCAGGCCTTTGCGCTGGGGCTCACGGACGGTCAGAAGGTTGCAGCTCGTCGAGTACCTGAAGTCGTTGTAGCCGGAGACGGTGGTTGGCTCACGCCTCGGTCAGCTGCAGAATTGCCAGTGCCAGCACCTTGGTCGAGTTCACCAGGTCGTCCACGCGGCAGTACTCGTCGGGCTGATGCGCCTGTTCCAATTCGCCAGGGCCGTAGGCCACGCAGTGCGGCACGCCGGCGATCCGCGCCACGTGCTTGTGATCGTAGGTGCCCGGGCTGGCCACGCGCGTCGCGGTCCGGCCCAGCACGCGGCTGACGCCCGCTTCGATCGCGGCGATCACCGGCGAGTCGTCTGGCGTGCGCGTGGGGTGGACCACCATCAGGTCCTTCAGCAGATACTCGACGCGCGGCACGCGGGCGCGGACGCGCGCCAGCACGTCCTCCACCTCGCGGCGCGTGGCGTCGAAGCCTTCTTCGAGAAGAAAGCGGCGATCGAACACCGCTCGGCACACGTCGGCCACGCACGGCGTCTGGATGCCGTCCACCGGCTGGCCGCCGAAGATGCCGTTGATGTTGAGGGTGGCCTGGCGCGCGAGGTCCGGGACGACGGGCACCTCGGTGCGGCGCGAGGCCAGCACCGGCATCAGTTCCTCGCGGATGATCTGCAGCAGCTGGCCCATGCCGTCGATGGCGCTCACCCCCAGGAACGGCATGCTGCCGTGCGCGATGTGGCCGCGAGCGGCGACCTCGAACCAGTAGACGCCGCGGTGCCCCACGCACACGCGGTCCACGTTCAACGGCTCGGGGATGATGCAGTAGTCGGTGCGGGTGGACGACAGCCGCCCGTGTTCCGCCAGCCACGCGACGCCGGCAAAGCCGCCGCTTTCTTCGTCCACCGTGCCGCTCACCTCGATCGTCCCTGGCACCGGCACGCCGGCGCGGCGAATGGCCTCCGACGCAAAGGCGGCCGCGGCGATGCCGGCCTTCATGTCGCACGAGCCCCGCCCGTAGACCTTGCCGTCGCGGACGATGCCGCCAAACGGCTCGAGCGTCCAGCCTTCACCTGCCGGCACGACGTCGAAGTGACCGTTCAGGTGCACCGTCGGCCGCGGGCGAAGACCATTCCGCGTGCCGACGACGTTCAGCCGCGGATAGCGTGCGGTGTGCTCGGGCCGGCCCTCGGCGGCGAAGTACTCGATGTCGAAGTGCAGCCGCTTCAGCGTGTCGCCGATATAGCGCGCGCAATCCTCGTAGTGCTCCCCCGGTGGGTTCACCGTGGGGATGCGGATCATCTCGGACGTGAAGTCCACGATTTCGTCCGAGGCGCGTTCCACTTCGAGCAGAACGCGGTCAACGAGGGCGGGGGCCAGATGGGTCACGCTGCTCATCCTACTCGCCGTTGTCCTCGGGCTTGGTGAAGCCGGAGCAGATCATCTGACCGGTGATCACGGCGCCGGTATCGGCGCGCAAGTCGAGCGTGAACACGCCGCCGGCGCCTCGGGCCTCGAACGTGGCGGTGCCAGAGCCGGCGCGGTTGGAGGGCGGTCCCACCGGTACCGTGTTGACCTTGTGGGTCTTGCCGCCGGCCGTCACGAACAGCGTGACGCTGTCGCCCTTACCGCTGAGGCGCCACATCGTGAAGTTGACGTTCTGGTTGCCGTCGGTGCGGCGCGCGCCCCACTGCGTGCCGGGCGTCTCGTAGAGTCCGCCCTCCGTGGAGTGAATGCACTCGCCAGGGCCGCTTGCCGTGTAGCTGGCCCCACCGATCTTGAGGTTCACCTGTAGGGTCGTCGCCGGCTTCGCCTGCTGGCCTGCCGCGTGCACCCCGACCGTCGCGAGAACAGCCGCGACCGCTCCCGCGTGCATCCACCACCTGAACTGACTCGTCTTCGCCATGCGCCATTGTGCATCGGCATTGGCATAATGGCCGTATGGCGAAGAAGATGCCGGCCGACCCGCTGCGCGCACATCTTGTGCGCCTGCTCGACTGGGAGGAGGCGCACGCCGGTTTCGACAAGGCTGTCCATGGCCTGCCGGTGGAACTGCGCGGCGTGCAGGCCGCGGGATTCGAGCACTCACCGTGGCAGTTGCTCGAGCACCTGCGCCTGGCCCAGAAGGACCTCCTCGATTTCTGCGTGAACGCGCGATACGAACACGTGCTCACCTTTCCGGACGACTACTGGCCGCGCCGCCCCGAGCCGCCGAGCCCCGAAGCCTGGGACGCCAGCGTGGCGGATTTCACCGCCGATCGCGAAAAACTAAAGCAGCTGATCAGCGACGCGGTGGATCTCTTCGCGATCGTCCCGACCGGCAAGGGACAGCAGACCTACCTTCGCGCGGTGCTGCTGGTGGCCGATCACAACGCCTATCACCTGGGCCAGCTGGTGGCGGTGCGGCGAGCCCTCGGCTGCTGGCCCTGACATCGATCCTATTCGCGGGCTCGATGGCGCACGCGGACCGCTCTCCGCTATCATGCCGGGCATGCGACGTCCCCTCACCGCTCTGGGTCTGCTCTGCCTGCTCGCCGCGGCCGTCGTCCATGGCCAGACGCCCGCACCCACAGTCAATCGCACGATCACTGCCGTCGCCGGCCTGAAGGTCGGCCATCACACGCTCACCGAACGCCCGACCGGCTGCACCGTGATCGTGGTGGACGGCGAAGGCGCGGTCGGCGGCGTGTCGCAGCGCGGCGGCGCGCCGGGCACGCGTGAGACGGACCTGCTCGATCCCGGCAACATGGTGGACAAGGTCAACGCCGTGGTGCTGGCCGGTGGCAGCGCGTTCGGCCTCGAGGCCGCGACCGGAACGGTGCGCTGGCTCGAGGAGCACAACATGGGCTGGGACGTGCGCATTGCCAAGGTGCCGATCGTGCCGGCGGCCATCCTGTTCGACCTGCCGGTGGGTGGCAACCCGAAGATTCGACCGACCGCGGACTGCGGCTACCGCGCCGCGGAAGGCGCCTCGACCGCGCCCGTGTCGGAAGGCACCATCGGCGCCGGCGCTGGCGCCACGGTCGGCAAGAGCGGCGGCCCCAACCGCTCGATGAAGTCCGGGCTCGGCAGCTACAGCATCACCTTGCCCAGCGGCCTCACCGTGGGCGCCATCGTCGCCGTGAACGCGGTGGGTGACATCATCGATCCCGACACCGGCAAGGTGGTGGCGGGCGTGCGGAATCCCGACGGTACGTTCGCGGATGCCCGGACGCTGCTGCGCTCCGGACAGACAGGCCCGCGCCCGCGGGCCGCGGAGAACACCACCATCGGGTTGGTGGCGACCAATGCCCGGCTCACCAAGGCGCAGGTCAGCCGCATGGCGCTGATGGCCGACGATGGGTTCGCGCGAGCGATCTTCCCGTCGCACACCATGGGCGACGGCGACACGGTGTTCTCGCTGGCGACGGGCCAGTGGGCGGGTGACGTGGACATCACGCAGATCGGCGCGCTGGCGGCCGACGTGATGGCGCGCGCCATCGTGCGCGGCGCCACCGAGGCGACCGGCATTCCGAACCTCCCGGCGGCCCGGGATCTGAAGAAGTAGCCGCCACGTGAACCTCTCGCTCGTCCTGCTCCTGCTCTACTCGGTCGGACTGCTCGCGCTGGGACTCGTCATCGGGCGGCAGGTGAAAGGCGCCCGCGATTTCTTCGTGGCCGGCCGTGCGCTCGGGCCGGGGCTGTTGTTCTCGACGCTGCTCGCGGCCAACATCGGCGCCGGGTCCACGGTGGGCGCGACCGCGCTGGGATACCGCGATGGCCTCGCCGCCTGGTGGTGGGTGGGAAGCGCCGCGGCGGGCTCGATCGTTCTCGCGCTCTGGATCGGCCCCGCCATGCGCCGGGTGGCCGCCAGGCACGACCTGCGCACGGTCGGCGACTACCTGGAGTTGCGCTACAACGCGAGCGTCCGCGGCATGGTCGCGCTGCTGCTCTGGTTCGGGTCGCTCGCGATTCTGGCCGGCCAGTTGATCGCGATGTCCTCGATCCTGTCCGTCGTCGCGGGCGCCCCGAAGTGGGTGGGCTGCACGATTGGCGGCGCCTTGATCACCATCTACTCGTCAGCCGGAGGGCTGAAGGGCGGCGCCTGGGTCAACATGGTGCAGCTCAGCGTCAAGATGGCGGGCTTCGCCGTGGCGCTGCCGCTGGCGTTGTCGGCGGTCGGTGGCTGGTCGGCGGTGACGTCGATGCCCGTTCCGCACGATGACTACTGGAACTTCTGGGCAGGCGGTGGCTCGGGCATCGTCTATCTCGCGCTCCTCGGTCCCGCGTTCATCGTCTCGCCTGGCATTCTGCAGAAGCTCTATGCGGCCCGAGACGACAAGGCGGTGCGATGGGGTGTCGGCCTGAACGCACTGGGACTGTTGCTCTACGCAATCATTCCGGTCGTACTGGGCATGATTGCCCGCGTGCGCTTCCCGGCGCTGGAGTCGCCCGATCAGGCGCTGCCGATGATCCTCATGCACGGACTGCCGCTCGCGGTGGGGACGCTGGGGCTGGCGGCGGTGTTCTCGGCGGAGTTGAGCGCGGCCGATGCCGTGCTGTTCATGCTGACCACGTCGCTGTCGCAGGACCTGTACAAGCGGTTCATGAACCGGGCGGCCGATGAACAGCAGGTGCTGCGCGTGGCCCGCGCGACGACCGTGGTGGCCGGCGCCCTCGGCACCGCGCTGGCCATCGTCTCACCAACGGTGATTGGCGCATTGACGATCTTCTACACGCTGCTCGGGGTGAGCCTGTTCGTCCCGATTCTCGGCGGCCTCTACCTGCCGTCGATCGGGACGCGTCACGCCATTGTCGCCATGGTGCTCGGTGTCGGGACGGTGGTGGCGGTGCAGGTGACCACGGCAGGCAGGGGACTCGGCATGCTGAGCCCGGCGTTGATCGGGCTGGTGGCGGCCGTGGCGGGGCTTGGCGTCATGCTCGCCGTGAGTCCGCGAGCGGCGGTGCGGCAGCACGTCTGACAACGCGAGCGCAAGACAGACGATTCCGAGGAGCGATCTCGATGGCAGCGGACATGTTCAGGCTGGACGGCAAGACGGTCGCAGTGGTCGGCGCGGGCAGCGGCATCGGCGAGAGTGTCGCCCTGGCGGCGGCCGCGCAGGGCGCGCACGTGGCCTGCTTCGACCTCAGCGCGGCAAGTGCGGCGGCGGTGGCCGAGCGGATCAAGTCCGCCGGCGGTTCCGCCGAATCGGGCGTGATGGATCTCGGTGACGACGCGCAGATCGAAGCGGGCCTGTCGGGTCTCGCCGAGCGGCGCGGCAAGCTCGACGGGCTGGTCTGCACGCCCGCCATCAACGTCCGCAAGCCCATTCTCAAGTACTCGCTGGCGGAGTTCGACAAGGTGGTCAACCTGAACCTGCGCGGCAACTTCGCCGCGTTGATGGTGTCGGGCAAGATCATGACCGCGCAGAAGTCGGGCAGCATCGTGCTCTTCTCCTCGATCCGCTCCATCGTCACCGAGCCCGGGCAGTCGGTCTACTCGATGACGAAGGCCGGCATCCTGCAGCTCGCAAAGACCGCGGCGGTGGAGTGGGGCACGCAGGGGGTTCGGGTGAACGCGGTCGGGCCCGGCGTCGTGGAGACGCCGCTGACCGCGCCGATCAAGGCCAATGCCGAGTGGTACAAGGCCTACGCGATGAAGAACGCCTTGAACCGCTGGGCGCAGCCGAGCGAGATGGCGGGGCCGACGGTGTTCCTGCTGACCGACGCGGCCAGTTACATCACCGGCACCATCATCTACGCCGACGGCGGCTGGCTGGCGGCCGACGGCCGCTTCACTCCTCCGGGGATGTAACCGATGCCTGAAACACGCCATCGCATCGCCGTCATCCCTGGTGACGGCATCGGCCAGGAAGTGACGCCCGCGGCGCTGCGCGTGCTGGACGCGGTGACTCGCCGTGCGGGCATCACGCTCGAGCACGTGGAGTACCCGTGGGGATGCGACTTCTACCGCGAGACCGGCCGGATGATGGCCGCCGACGCGCTGGAGCAACTCCACGGCGCAGACGCCATCTACCTCGGCGCCATCGGCCATCCGTCGGTGCCGGATCACGTGTCGGTGTGGGAGCTGATCCTCCCCATCCGCCAGCGCTTCGAGCAGTACGTGAACCTGCGGCCGATGCGGCTGATGCCGGGTGTCTCCTGCCCGCTCGCCGGCCGCACGTCTGCTGACATCGACATGGTCTGCGTCCGCGAGAACAGCGAAGGCGAGTACGCGGGCGTGGGCGGCCGTGTGCATCGCGGCACGCCGCACGAAGTGGCGGAGCAGACGGGCGTCTTCACCCGCATGGGCATCGAGCGGGTGTTGCGTTTTGCCTTCAGGCAGGCGCAATCGCGGCCGCGCAAGCTGCTGGCGAGCGCCACCAAGTCGAACGCCCTGCAGCATTCGATGGTGCTGTGGGACGAAGTGGCGGACCAGGTGGCCGCCGAGTTCCCGGACGTGACGATGAGGAAGTATCACGTGGATGCGCTGGCGGCCCGCATGGTGACGCACCCGCAAACGCTCGACGTGATGGTGGCGTCCAACCTGTTCGGCGACATCCTCACCGACCTTGGCGCCGCGGTGTCGGGCAGCCTGGGGGTGGCGCCGGGCGCGAACCTCAATCCCGAGCGGCGCCATCCGTCGATGTTCGAGCCGATTCACGGCTCGGCGCCGGACATCGCCGGCAAGGGCATCGCGAACCCGATTGGCGCGATCTGGGCCGGGGCCCTGATGCTGGACCATCTCGGTCATCGCGACCTGCACGATCGAATCGTCGGCGCCCTCGAACGGGTGCTGGCGAAGGGGGAAATCCGGACGCCCGACCTGGGCGGCCGGCACGGCACGGCCGAACTGGCCGAGGCCGTGGTGCACGAAGCAGCGCCCGCGTAGGCGGGCGCTTGTTACGGCTGCGCCGCATGGCGGCCGTCGTTGTCATCTAAGCTGCGGTTACGGTCCAAGGAGGTCGGGCGATGAGACGTTGGTTTCCGATTGGCAGTGCGATTCTGTCGTTGCTGCTGCTGCTCCCCGTCGTGGCGATGGCCCAGGCCACCGGCCAGATCAACGGCATCGTGCAGGACACCTCGGGTGCGGTACTGCCCGGGCGTGACCATCGAGGCCACCAACGCCGGCACCGGTGCCATCCGCACCGCGATCAGCGGCGCGGACGGCGGGTTCACCATCCCGCTGCTGCAGCCTGGTGAGTACAACGTGAAGGCCAGCCTGTCCGGCTTCCGCAGCGCGGTGCGCGAACGCGTGCGCGTGACGGTGACCGAGACCGCGCGCGTGGTGTTCGACCTCGAGGTCGGCCAGCTCACCGAGTCGGTCACGGTCACCGCGCAGGCCACCCTGGTCGAGACCGCCAACGCCACCCGCGGCATCGTCGTCGACGAGCAGAAGGTCGTGGACCTGCCGCTGAACGGCCGCAACTTCACCCAGCTCGGCACCCTCATCCCCGGTGTGGTCGCGCCTCCGGTCGGCCTCGGCGGCCAGAACGGCGACGCCACGCCAGGCGGCTTCGGCAACGCCACCGGCGGCTTCAACGTCAACGGCATGCGCAACCAGTCCAACAACTTCCTGATGGACGGCGCCACCAACAACGACACCTTCAACACCGGCTTCGTGCTGCGGCCGCCGCCCGACGCGATTGAGGAGTTCAAGATCCTGACGCACGCGTTCGGTGCCGAGTACGGGCGCAACGCCGGGTCGGTCGTCAACGTCGTGACCAAGTCCGGCACCAACACGCTGTCGGGCGCGCTGTGGGAGTTCAACCGCGACGACGCGCTGCAGGCGCGCAACTTACTTCGCGGCCCCGGATCAAGCCGAAGCCCGAGCTGAAGCAGAACCAGTTCGGCGGCGCCGCTCGGCGGCCCGCTGGTGAAGAACAAGCTGTTCGGCTTCGGTTACTACGAGGGGTTCCGCAACGACACCGGCATCACCAACAACGTCATCGTGCTGTCGGAAGCCCAGCGCAGCGGCGACTTCTCGGCGACGGCCGCGGCGATCCGCGATCCGCTCACCGGCCTGCCGTTCCCCGGCAACATCATCCCCACCAACCGGCTGGCCGCGGCCACGCAGCAGCTGCTGAACGACTTCGTGCCGCTGCCGAACTCATCCGGCAACCGCTACGTCGTGTCGCCCACGGTGAACGACGTGCGCGATCAGTTCGGCGATGCGGTTCGACTACCAGCTCTCGGGCAACCAGTCGTTTCTCGGCCGCTACATGCGGAGCGACACCGAGCGCACCACGCCGCGGGTGATTGCCGCGGTCGATCAGAAGGCCCTGGCGACCCTGCAGGACTTCATGGTCTCGTACAACAACGTGATCAGCTCGAACGTGATCAACCAGTCCCGCTTCTCGATCAATCGGATCACCGCCACGCCGGCGGTGACCTAGCGGGCTCGATCCGCGCACCTACGGCATCAACCTGGCCAACACCAATCCAGCGGCCGCCGGCCTGCCCTCGTTCGCCGTGACCGGCTTTTTCGGCGGCGGCACCTCGGCGCTGGGCGATCCGCAGCAGCCGTTCGTCAGCCGCGTCAACCATGTCTGGCAGCTGGCCAACGACACGACCTGGATCAAGGGCCAACATTCGCTCAAGGGCGGCGTGGACATCCGCCGCGAAGCGATGAACATCCCGAATCCGAATCGGCCCAACGGTGACCTGACCTTCAGCGGCGGCATCACCGGCAACGCCGCCGCGGACTTCCTGCTCGGATTCGCGGCGCAGACCCGCGCCACGACGACGCAGACGATTCAGGACGGCTATGGCTGGCTGTTCGCCGGCTACGTTCAGGACGAGTTCCGGGTCAACTCGCACCTCACCGTGAACCTTGGCCTGCGCTACGAGCTACCCACGCCATTCGTGGACGTCAACGACGCCATCACCGCGTTCCACACCGGCGTGCAGTCGACGGTCTATCCGGCGGCGCCGGCCGGGCTCGTCTATCCGGGCGATGCGGGCGTGCCGCGCGGCGTGGTGCCGACCGACAAGAACAACTTCGCGCCCCGCTTCTCGGTGGCGTGGGATCCGTTCGGCGACGGCAAGACCAGCATCCGCTCGGCCTTCGGGGTGTTCTACGACGCGCTGGCGGGGCAGGGCGACTTCTTCCAGAGCGGCGTGCTGTCGCCGCCATTCACGCCGCTGGTGGAATTGAATGCGCCGACCGCCAATCCCACGCTGATCCCGATTGCCGACCCGCTGCGGTCGGTCGCCGGGCCGCCGAATCCATTCCCGCCCGCCCTCACCATCATCGGCTGGGGCGACGAGTTCGACTCGCCGTACGCCTATCACTTCAACGTCGGCGTCCAGCGGCAGATTGGCGCGACGCTCGGTGCCGAGGTGGCGTACGTCGGATCGCGGGGACACGGGCTGCCGATCTTCATGGAGGTGAACCCGGGTGTCTACGTCCCGGGCCAGACGACCCAGGGCGCCCGGATCATGCCCGCGTTCGCGCTGGTGCGTCCCACCTTCTCCGCGGCGCAGTCGTGGTACGACTCGATGCAGACCAGCCTGCGCATGCTGCCGACCACGGGCGTGAACTTCCTGGCCTCGTACACGCTGGGCAAAGCCACCGACCACGTGTCCGGCCTCAACATCGGCGGCGAGGCGCGGCCGGTGCTGCCGGTCGTCCAGGGCGACGAGGCCAGCATCGAGCGGCGCTCGAGTACGAGAAGGGCCCCGCGCTGTTCGACGCGCGCCACCGCTTCGTCCTCAGTTTCGGCTACGAGCTGCCGCGGCTGGAGGACAAGGCCGCCGCGGTGCGGCTGATCGCCGGCGGCTGGCAGCTGAACGGCATCTACCAGGCGCAGACCGGCTTCCCGCTCAGCATCAATCGCGGCGCGGTGCTCGATATCCGCTACCAGACCTGGCGGCCCGACGTCACCTGCGACCCGAACAACGGCCCGAAGACGACGGCGCAGTACTTCGACACCAGCTGCTTCAACACGCGCACCCTGGCGCGAGACCGGCGAGCGCCCGGGCGATGTCGGGCGCAACACCGTCCGCGGCCCTGGCTTCCAGCGCACGGACCTGTCGATCTTCAAGAACTTCCACTTCGCCACCAGCCAGCGGATCCAGATCCGGATCGAATCGTTCAACCTGTGGAACCAGGAACGCTTCGGCCAGCCGGTCGGCACGCTGGGGGCCGCGAACTTCGGGCAGATCACGACCGCCGAAGACGGGCGCATCGTGCAGCTGGCGATTAAGTACAGCTTCTAGAGGTTCTAGTAGGTTCTAGGGGTTCGGGTGAGGTTCTGAGTGTTCTGGTTTCTCGATGAACCGCCGTTCCTTCCTGCACCGTAGTGTCAGCGGACTTGCCGCCGCGGCGGTACCGGTCCGCGTCTGGGCCGGGCAGGCGCCGGCGGTCATCACGTCGGATCGGGTTCGGCCGCGCATCGACTACGGTGTGGCGGCCGGAGATCCTACGCCAGGCAAGGCGGTGGTGTGGGCGCACGTCGATCGGCCGTCCCGCATCACCGTCGAATACGCGACGACGGAGTCGTTCACCAATGCCCGACGGGTGACCGGCTCGATCGCGACGCCGGAGACCGGGCTCACCGCGCGCGCGGCCCTGGGTGAGCTGCCGGCGGGCCAGGACATCTTCTACCGGGTCCGCTTCGAGGACGCCTCCGACCCGCGCATCGTCAGCGCGCCGGAGGTGGGGAAGTTCCGCACTGCGCCAGGCTCGGGCCGTCCGGTGCGGCTGGCGTGGTCGGCGGACACCTGCGGGCAGGGCTGGGGCATCGACACCTCGCGCGGCGGCATGCGTCTGTTCGAGACGATGCGTCTCGCGAAGCCCGACCTGTTCCTCAACGTCGGCGACACCATCTACGCCGATCAGCCGCTGCGCGAAACCGTGGCACTCGACGATGGCACCGTGTGGCGGAACCTGGTGACGCCGGCCAAGTCGAAAGTGGCGGAGACGCTCGACGAGTTCCGCGGCGCGCATCTCTACAACCGCCTCGACGAGCACTATCGGCGCTTCGCGGCAGAGGTCGGGCTGGTCGCGATGTGGGACGACCACGAGGTTCGCGACAACTGGTATCCGACGCAGGTGCTGGGCGCACAGGCGCCGTACGAGGAGAAGCGGGTCTCGGTGCTTGCCGCCCGGGCGCGACAGGCGTTCCTCGAACACTATCCGCTGGCTTCCGGGCCTGGCGCCGACTCGCGCATCTACCGGACGATCCCCTTCGGTCCGCTCGTCGAGGTGTTCGCCCTCGACATGCGCACCTACCGCGGCGCGAACAACCCGAACGTGCAGACCGTCGATGAGCGCGGAGACCGCGTTCCTGGGATCGGAGCAAGCGCGATGGCTGGCCGACGCGCTGACGGAATCCAAGGCGACGTGGAAGATCGTGGCCGCCGACATGCCGCTCGCGCTCATCGTCGCCCATCAACCTGGGTTCCATGAATCGGTCGCGAATGCCGACGCCGGCCCGCCGCTCGGACGTGAACTGGAGATCGCCGGACTGCTGAAGGCGCTGAAGGATCGCAAGGTCAGGAACGTGGTGTGGATCACCGCGGACGTGCACTACTGCGCGGCGCATCACTACGACCCGGCGCGGGCGAAGGGCGTGGACTTCGATCCGTTCTGGGAGTTCGTGGCCGGCCCGGCGCACGCCGGCACGTTCGCGCCGCCACCGCTCGACGCCACCTTTGGTCCGGAGGTGCGCTACTCCGGCGTGCCCGCGGATCTCGCGCCCAATCGCTGGCCCAGCGTCGGGCTGCAGTTCTTCGGTCAGATCGACGCCGACCCGCGAACCCGTGTCTTGACGGTCGGGCTCGTGAACCTTGCCGGCGAGCGCATCTTCTCGACCGAGCTGGAGCCGGTCCCGTAACACGGCCGCGGCGCTACCCGAGCCTGAGCGCCTCGACGGCATCGAGACGTGCCGCGCGGCGCGCCGGCAGCGCGCAGGCCACGCCCGCGGTCAGCAACAGCACCGCGGAGACCGTGGCGATCACCAGGGGATCGGCTGGCGCCACCTCGAACAGCAGGCTGCGCAGCGACCTCGCGATCGCGATCGCGCCGCTCAGGCCGACGATCAGCCCGACCAGCGCCGGCGCCATGCCCTGGGAAACCACCCAGCGGATCACGTCATCGCGCCCGGCGCCAAGGGCCACGCGCAGTCCGATGTCGCGGCTGCTCGAGGCGACGGCGTAGTTGACGACGCCGTACAGTCCGACGGCGCCGAGCAGCAGGGAGAGCAATGCGAAGATCGACGTGAGCGCCATCTGGAACCGCCGCTCGTCGACGGTGGACGAGACGACATCGCTCATCATGCGCACCGACAGAATCGGCAGATCGGCGTCCATGCTTCGAATCGTGGACCGGACGCTCTGGGCCAGCACTGTCGGGTCCTCCGGCGATCCGTGCCACCAGGGTCATCGGGCCGCTGGCCCACTGCGTGTGGGGGCGGTAGACGATCGGCAGCGGCTCCCGATCAAGGGCGCCGGGCCGCGCGTCCTGCACCACGCCGACGATCGTGATGAGCGGCGACTTCGTGTTCCCCTGCCGGATCTGGCGACCCACCGCCGCCGGAGGTTCCTCGGCGGGCCACAGGCGACGCGTCAGTGATTCGCTGATCACGGCCGTCAGCTCGGCTTCCTCGTCGTTGAGAAATCGGCCGGCCCTGAGCGCGGTGCCACTTGCGGCGAAGTATCCCGACGTGACGCTGCGGATTGCGGCGATGGGCCGCTCCATGACGACCTGCTCGAACAGCGGGTCGCTCGGCAGGAGAATCGTGCGGCTGGCGCCGGTCGATGACGCGACCGCCGGAAGGTCGCTGATCATCCCCGCCGCGGAGACACCGGCCAGTGCGCGGATCCGTTCGGCGAGGTCCCGATAGAACGCGATCCGGCGAGCCGACTCGGCGTAGCGATCGCCGAACAGCGACAAATCCGCCGTGATCACGTGGTCGATGGCATACCCGCGATCGGCCCGCATCAGGTGCGCGAAGCTGTGAAGCAGAAGTCCCGCCGAGACCAGCAGGGCGGTCGCCAGCGCCATCTCGGCTCCGACCAGTACCCGCTGCAACCGGCCCGCCCTGCGCCCACCGAACGAGGTGCGCCCTGCCTCCTGGAGCGTGACCGCGGGATCCGATCGTGACGCCCGCCACGCCGGGTAGATGCCGCAGGCCAGTGTGGTAACGACACTGGCCGCGATGGCAAAGGCCAACATCGGGATGCTCACGCCCGGATCGGCCACTCGCACGTCCTCGGGACCGTAGGCGGCGAGCCCGCGCGTGCCCAGGGCGGCGATGGCCACGCCGATACTACCGCCGGCGAGCGTCAGGATCGCCGCCTCGCTCAGCGTCAGGCTGACCAGACGTGCGCGGCTCGCGCCGAGCGCAAGCCGTGTCGCGAACTCGTGCCCGCGCGTGATCACCCGCGCGAGCAGCAGGTTCGCGATCGCGGCGCACGCCGTCAACAGCAGGAGCACGGCGGCCCCGAGCACCATGAGGAGGCGGGCGCGGATCCTCGCCGCAAATATCTCGCGGATCGGCACCAGCTGAACGAATGGGGCGGTCTTGATGTTCGGGAGCTGGGTCGCGACCAGCGCGTTCAGCGAAGCCTCGAGCTGCTGGCGCCCGATCTCGAGGTGCTGCTCCGGCGCCAGCCTGACGAGCACTCCGTGATCCCAGCTTTCGTTCCTCAGTTCCCCCGCGGTCGGCGCGATGGGGCGCCAGACATCAATCCGCGAGGCGAACGGCACCAGCGGGTGCAGCTGGTTGCCGGTCGGCACCCGCAGCGATGGCGGTGCAATGCCGACCACCTGGTGGCTCTCGCCGTTGATCAGGATGGCACGGCCGACGAGCGCCGGGTCGGCGCCGTATCGACGACGCCACAGCGCGTCGCTGATGACGACCACGCGATCGTTGCCGGCCTGCTCTTCTTCGGGGCCGAAGTCGCGGCCGCGTGGGATGGTCACGCCGAGGAACGAGAAGAAGTTTGCCGAGACCCGGGCGCCACCGAGGCGTTCGGGTTCGCCATCGCCCGTGAGGTTGATCTCCCAGGCGCGCAGCGCCGACATGCCGGAGAACGCCGAATCGATCGTTCGCCACACCAGGTAGGTCTGTATCGATGCCGGCACGCTGGGGATCTGCTCGCGCCGTTCGGGAATCACGATCTCCGCGCTGTAGATCCGGTCGGCGTCGGCGAACGGCAGCGGCTTGAGCAGCACTGCGTGGACGGCGCTGAAGATGGCGGTGGTCGCGCCGATGCCGAGGGCGACGGTCACGATCGCGGCCAGCGCGAAGCCCGGGCGCTGCGCGAGGTTGCGGCAGGCGTAGCGGAGATCCGCTGCGACGGCGTCGAGCCAGGCCACGCCGTTCATGGTGTAAACGTCCTCACGGACGCGCGTCGTGTTGCCGAGCTGACGCCGCGCCGCCACGGCCGCCTGGTCGGGCTCGAGGCCCTCGCTGATGTAGCGCTCGGTCAGCAACTCCAGGTGCGACTCCAGCTCCTCGGTGACGTCATCGACCACGCGTCGCCTCGAAAGCCGCATTCCGAGCCGTCCCGCGAGCGCCCGCAGCCGCTCGATGGCGCTCATGGCTCCTCCACCAGGCGAAGGAGCCGTGTCATCGCGCCCGTGATGCGCTCCCAGTTCCTGGTCTCCACCTGCAGCTGCCGCCGCCCGGCCGCGGTGATGGCGTAGAACCGCGCGCGCCGGTTGTTCTCAGAGGTTCCCCACGACGCGGAGATCGATCCCTGGTGCTGGAGACGCGTCAGCGCCGTGTACACCGTCCCCTCGTTCAGCCGGAGCGCCGAGTCGCTCACCTGCTCGATGCGCCGTGCGATGCCGTAGCCGTGGAGCGGCCCCATCGCTTCGAGGGAGGTCAGGATCATCAGGTCCAGCGTGCCCTGAAGCACATCGGTCCGGGGCGGCGGCTCTCCTTTGGCCATTGCATAGGAATACGCTTCGACCTTTGGAATGTCAATAGGAGCCGCCGAGGCCGAACGCCAGTGCTCCTTTCGCCAAGTTTTCGTGTAGCATCGTCTACACAGTTCTACCCATGGCGGCGCAGTCAACATCTCAGGTCCCAGCCATCCGGACCCAGGAGCGCAAGGAAGTGGCGCTGCAAGGCGCCCTGCAGGTGCTGGCTCCTGGTTCGGCCGTCGATCGTCCGGACACCCCAGACGGGGTGGTCACGGCGGTGCGCCGGATCCCGGCCACGCCCGCCACGTTCGCGCCGTTCCCGGACGGGCTGGATCCGCGGCTCGTGGAGGCGCTGGCCTCGCGCGGCGCGACCCAGCTCTACACCCATCAAGCCGAGGCCTTCGCCCACGTCGCCGCCGGCCGCAACATCGTCGTCACCACGCCGACGGCGTCGGGCAAGACGCTGTGCTACAACCTGCCGGTGCTCGACGCGGTGCTGAAGAACCCGGCCACGCGCGCGCTCTATCTGTTCCCGACCAAGGCGCTGGCGCAGGACCAGATGGCGGAGTTGCACGAGCTCGCCGGCAAGATCAGCGAGGCCGGCGGCGAGGACGTCGGCGTGCACACCTACGACGGCGACACGCCGCAGGACGCGCGCCGCACCATCCGCACGCGCGCCCATGTCGTGCTCAGTAATCCCGACATGCTGCACGCCGGCATCCTGCCGCATCACCCGAAGTGGGCGAAGCTGTTCGAGAACCTGCGCTACATCATCATCGACGAGCTGCACGCGTATCGCGGCGTGTTCGGCAGCCACCTGACGAACGTGCTGCGGCGGCTGCAGCGCGTGTGCCGCCACTACGGATCGGATCCGCAGTTCATCTGCTCGTCGGCGACGATCGCCAACCCCGCGGAGCTGGCCGAGCGGCTGGCCGAGCGACCGTTTACGCTGATCGAGAGGAGCGGCGCGCCCCGCGGCGAGAAGTTCTTCGTGTTCGTGAACCCGCCGATCGTCAATCGCGAGCTGGGGATTCGCCGCTCGTGCCTGAACGAATCACGCCGCGTCGCGGGCGAGTTCCTGCGCCGCAACCTGCAGGTGATCCTGTTCGCGCAGAGCCGCCTGGCGACCGAGATCCTCACCACCTACCTGAAGGACGATTTCGAGGACGTGCCGGGCATGCCCGAAAAGATCCGCGGCTACCGCGGCGGCTACCTGCCGCTGCGACGCCGCGAGATCGAGAAGGGATTGCGTGAGGGCCTGGTGCGCGGCGTGGTCTCGACCAACGCGCTCGAACTGGGCATCGACATCGGGGCGCTGGACGTGTCGATCATGGCCGGCTACCCGGGCACGATTGCCGCCACCTGGCAGCGGGCGGGACGCGCCGGCCGCCGCGCCGCGCGGTCGGCGGCGGTGATGGTGGCGTCGAGCGCGCCGGTGGATCAGTTCGTGGTGCGGCATCCGTCCTATTTCTTCGACGCCTCGCCCGAGCACGCGCTGATCAATCCGGACAACCTGAACATCCTGGTGAATCACGTCAAGTGCGCCGCGTTCGAGCTGCCCTTCACCGCCGGCGAGCAGTACGGCCGGGTGGACGTGCAGGAAGTGCTCGGCGTGCTGCAGGAAGCCGGCCTCGTGCATCGCTCGGGCGGCGACCCAGACGACGACAGCACCGGCCAGTGGAACTGGACCAGCGAGTCGTACCCGGCGGACGCGGTGAGCCTGCGGTCGGTGTCCTCCGACAACTTCGTCGTCGTCGATCAGACGGGCGAGCCGAAGGTGATTGCGGAGACCGACTTCACCAGCGCGCTCACGATGCTGCATCCGAAGGCCATCTACATCATCGAAGGCCGGCTGTTCCAGGTGGAGAAGCTGGACTTCGAAGGACGCAAGGCCTACGTGCGATCGGTGGACTGCGACTACTACACCGACGCCATCGACTACACGAAGGTGACGATTCTCGACTGCTTCGCCAGCGACGATGCCGCGATTGCGCACCACGGCGAAGTCCATGTCGTCTCGCGTGTCGTCGGGTTCAAGAAGATCAAGTTCCACACCAACGAGAACGTCGGGTCGGGTGAGCTGGACCTTCCCGAACAGCAGATGCACACCACCGCCTACTGGCTGGAGGTGCCCGCACACATCCTCTCGACGCTGCCCTATGCCGTGGACGATCGGCGCGACGGCATTCGCGGCCTGGCGTTCGCGATGAAGAACGTGGCCCAGCTGCTGCTGATGTGCGACCAGCGCGACATCGGGCTGTCGGTGAACGCCGGCGACGAGGTGACGCCAGACGCGGTGGCCGGCCAGGACGCGCCGCGGATCTTCGTCTACGACGCGTATCCCGGCGGCATCGGCTTCAGCGCGCCGCTCTACGGCATGCACGACGAGTTGCTCGCCCGAACTCGCGCCCTCATCCAGGGCTGCGACTGCGAGAACGGTTGCCCGACCTGTGTCGGGCCGATCGGCCAGACTGGACCGCTGGCCAAGACCGTGGCCCTGCGCCTGTTGCAGCATCTCGTCAGGCCCACCTTGACGGCGGACAGCGGCGAGGCGCTTGCGGCAGGAGATGAGCCTGTTGCTTCACTCCCGTCCGTCGCCGCCGAAGACGACGTTCCCTTCTAGCCGTGTCTACACTCACCGATCGACTGCGCGGGATTGTGGGCGGTGGCGGGGCAGTGCCTCGCCTGGCGCCGGAGCTTCGGTCCGACGGCACGTTCGCGCCATCCGCACCGCTCCGCCCGGCCCCAGCGCCGCTCGCGTCTGGACGCGATGGCCACGGCGGCGGCGGTCCTTGGTGGATCCGTGGCGACCAGCGCGAACGGTGCGATCATCCTCGTCGATCGTCACTACGCGCGCCTCGGAGATGTACGGGCGCGTGCGAATCGGCGACGTGGTCGAGACGCTGCTCGACGCGCACGAGGCCAGAGATCTGCTGGCCACGCGGCCTGCTTTCGCCCCAGCGGCCGACTCCCGACTCGGCTCGGATCTCCCGACTCCCGACTCCCGACTCCCGACTCCCGACTCCGCCGACCATCCCCCGACTCGCGGCAGTCTTTGTGGTTTCTCGACCTCGAGACCACGGGGCTGGCTGGCGGCGCGGGCACGCAGGCGTTTCTGGTCGGTTGCGCCACCATCGATCGCGACGGGGTTTCGCTGCGGCAGTTCCTGCTGCCCGGCTACGAACACGAGCCGACGCTGCTGTCGGAAGTGGCGGCCTGGGCCGCGGCTCGCGGCGCCATCGTCACCTTCAACGGCAAGTCGTTCGACGTGCCGCTGATCGAGACGCGCTACCTGTTCCACCGGGTGCCGTTCCCGCTCGAGGGCATGGCGCACGTGGACATGCTGCACCCCGCGCGGCGGCTGTGGCGCGCGCGCGGCACGATCGACGGCGGCGCCGAGGCCAGCTGCTCGCTGGGCACGCTCGAACGCCTGCTGGCCGGGGTCCATCGCGTCGGCGACGTGCCGGGCTTCGAGATTCCCGCGCGCTACTTCCAGTTCGTCCGCGACGGCGATGCGCGGCCGCTCGAAGCCGTGCTGGAGCACAACCGCCTGGACCTGGTGTCGCTGGCGCTGGTGATGGCGCGCGCGCTCACGCTGATCGAGCGCGGACCCGGCGCCACGCGCGACGCCTACGAGTGCCTCGGCCTGGCGCGGGTCTACGACAAGGGCGGTCGATGGGACGATGCCGAGGCGGCGTATGTGCGGAGCATCGAGCTGCTGAACCGCGTGGGCCGCGATCCGGAAACCTGCGGCGAGGCGCTGCGTCGCCTGGCATGGTGCCGCCGCCGGGCGGGACGCGTGAAGGAGGCGGCCGCGGCCTGGCAGCAGCTGGCGGAGCTGCCGCGCTGTCCAGCGCAGCTCCGCCGCGAGGCGCGCGAGGCGCTGGCGATCTTCCACGAGCATCGCGCCCGCGATCTCGAGACGGCGCACACGCACGCGCGTCAGCTGCTGAGCGACCAGCCGATCGGCCGGCGCCGCGACGAGGCGGAGCACCGCCTGCGGCGAATTGAACGGAAACTGTCCAGAAACACGTCGGGCTCCAGCTTGTGGCCGGAGCCCGAAATGTTGAACGCGAAGCCCGACGCCTGAGCGGCGGCGGGGCTAGTTGGCCTTCTTGGCAGGAGCCTTCTTGGCCTTGGCTTCCTTGGCGGCAGCGGCCGCGGTGCGGCGCTGCTCGACGGTCTGGGCGCCGAACTTCTTGTTGAAGCGATCGACGCGGCCCTCGGTGTCGAGCATCTTCTGCCGGCCGGTGAAGAACGGGTGGCAGTTGGAGCAGATGTCGAGGTGGAGGTCCTTCTTCGTCGAGTGGGTCTCCCACGTCGCGCCGCAGGCGCAGTGAGCGGTGACCGCGTGATACTCGGGATGAATGCCTGATTTCATGGTCTTGGTCCTTGGTTGCCGGATCCGGGACGTCGGCTCAGGGAGATGCCCGCGCACTGTCCACTTACCGGCCGTTGACGTAACAACCAAGTATATCAGGCTCCGTCAGTCGTCGCGGCGCCCGTCCCGGAGCAGTTTCACCGCCCGGCGGCCCAGGCCAGCCCCAGCCAGCCGATGATCACGCCGACAGGAACGGACAGCCATCTCGGCCAGAGGAACGCCACGGTCGAGATGGCCAGGGCAATCCCGGCCCCGTAATTCGTGTCTCATTGAATGGACAGGCCTCGTATGACACCCACTACTCGCATTCGCGCCGCGTTCCTGGCGCTCGCCCTGCTGCTACTTCCCGCTCTCGCGCACGCCCAGGACCAGAACTTCCGCGTGTCGTTCGGGGCCGGCGCCACGGCCGGCGCGATCGACGGAGATCTGTCGCTGGGAGGTTCCTTCGGCTACCGCTTCTCGAAGTTCTTCTCGTTCGACGTGGACGTCGTCGGCGCGCTCGGGGCGGCGGATCGCTTCGACGACCGCCTGCTTGCCGCCGCCGACGGCCGTGAACTCGGCATCGGCCGCGTCGGCGGCCTGATCGGTCACCGCAACCGCGTGTTCGACCTCGGGCAGAACCTGCCGATTCTCACCTTCCCGACCAACCTTCGCGTAGAGACGGACGGCCACACGCTGTTGTCCACGGCTGGTCTCCGGTTCCTGATCCCGTCCCGCAGCGATCGCTTCCAGCCCTATGTCAGCGGCGGTTTCGGCGTGTCGCGGACCGAAGAGACCTTCCGGCTCTCGACCGAATCGCTGAATCTTGGCGGTCGGCCTGGCAACACTATTCCAGGGCTGGACTTCGACGACTCCACCTCGCACGTCGGCCTGGCCGGCACGGCAGGCATCGGCGCCAGCTTCCGGGTGTTCAACGCCCTGTCGCTGGATCTCGACGCGAAGTATTACCGCCTCGACCGCGGCCGTAATCTCGGGACCTTCGGCGGAGGCGTCAGCTACCGCTTCTAGACCGGAAGGGCATGGCTCGGCCCGCAGGTTATTGCGGGATAATGGACGGCAACCCCGGCGCGGGGTCGATACCATGCCCTTCGATTGTGCTCATCGTGCGCTCCACGGCGCCAACGTCTGCCTGACCGACTGCCCGACCCGTGTCGAGGCTGGCGGATTCCGCTTTGCGCGCGTCGAACGCGGCGGAGAGCCGCCGCCTGCCGAGCCGCGGGTCATCGACGTGGCCATGCTCGACATGCACCACGGCTGGCCCAACCTGGGGCACGAGGCGCTCGTAGACATCGTCCAGAACGCGGTCTGCGATCTGCGCACGCACCTCACGCGCACCGGACTGAGCGTTCGGGTCATCTCCTACGACGTGCGCCGAGGCCACGCGCTGCCCGAGGCCCCAGGCGGCCGGCATGCCATCTACATTGGTACCGGCGGTCCCGGTCATCTCGACCCGGCGCTGAACGACGGCCGCGAAGGCTCTCAGGGCATCGTCGAGGACCCGGCGTGGGAAACGCCGCTCTTCGGGTTGTTCGACGCGATTCACGCCGACCCGGACGCATCGCTCTTCGCTGTCTGTCACACCTTCGGGGTGATGTGCCGGTGGCTGGGCATTGCCGATGCGGTGCTGCGCGGCTCGGAAAAGGGCGGCAAGAGCACCGGCATCCGTCAGAACGTCCTACGCTCCGAGGGACAGGACCATCCGTGGTTCGCGCCGTTCGCACGGACCCTTGCCGACGGCGAACGGTTCCCCGTCCTCGACAATCGCCTCTACGATCTCGTGCCGCTGGGGCCGCCGCCGCCCGGAGTCTCGCTGCTGGCCACCGAGTGCGACGACGACGGTACGCCGGGCGACGCGGTGACGATGGTCGAGGTGTCACCCCGATCGAACGAGGCCATCCCGCGCATTCTCGGCGTCAATCACCATCCCGAGATCGTCAATCGCCATCGCCAGATCGGGCTGCTGGAGAAGAAGCGCGCGCGTGGCGGCGTGAACGAACAGTGGGTGGCCGAGCGCCTCGCCGCGCTCACCCAGCCCATCGAGGATGACGCCAACGATCTCCACCTGCACCTCACGTCCAGCTATACGCTGATGGCGCCAGTCCGCTTCGCGCTCTACCGCGAGGTCCGCCGTCGCGCGGAATCGCTTGGCCTCGACCCCGGCTTCGACGAGCGGGATCTTCCCCTGGTCTACAGTCCGCAGCACGTCGCCTTACCCTCTCGCTGAGCCGGCGCCGCATGATTCCGAAGCCTCCGTTCGCCGCCGACCTCACGCTCGAACAGGAACTGGAGGCCTTCAGCGCGCTGAAGCCGCGGCTGACGGAGGTCTGGGATGCGCTGACCGCCGCCGACGACAGCCACTGCACCTCGGTGGTCGTGCCGTCGTTGACGCTGGATCAGGGCGAGCTGAGCAAGCTGTCCGGCGCCGCCTACTACGAGGAGCGGCTGCTGTTCCTGTTGATTCGGCTGCGCAATCCGCGCGCGCACGTGGTCTATGTGACCTCGCAGCCGGTTCACCCGATGATCCTCGACTACTACCTGAACCTGCTGGCCGGCGTGCCGGCGGCGCACGCTCGCGCGCGCCTGACGATGCTGTGCTGTCACGACGCTTCGCCGCGCCCGCTCACGCAGAAAATCATCGAACGTCCCCGCCTGGTGCAGCGCATTCGCGATGCGGTGCCGAACGAATTGCGGGCCTACCTGACGGTGTTCAACTCGACGCCGCTCGAGCGCAAGCTCGCGGTGCTGCTCGGCATTCCGCTGAACGGCCTCGACCCCGACTTGCGCCACTACGGTACCAAGTCCGGCAGCCGGCGAGGTGTTCCGCGAAGCGGGCGTGCCGCTGCCTGCGGGGTTCGAGGATATCCACGACGAGCACGACGTCGCCAAGGCCATGGTGGAACTGCGCCGCTGCCGTCCCGGCATCCGCCGAGCTATCGTCAAATTGAACGACAGCTTCTCGGGCGAGGGCAATGCCGTCGTCACCTATCCCGAGTCGTCCACCGGCGACATCTCGGCGGCGCTGTCGTCGATCGTGTTGCCGACGCCGACCGTGACCGAAGAGTCGTACTTCGACGAACTGAAGCGGATGGGCGGAGTGGTCGAGGAGTACGTCGAAGCGGCCGAGAAACATTCACCGTCGGTGCAGCTGCGCACCACCCCTCGGGGCGAGTCGATGCGCATTTCCACGCACGATCAGATTCTCGGCGGTCCGCAGGGCCAGACCTACCTCGGCTGCCGCTTCCCGGCCCACGATGACTACCGGCAGGCGATGTCGGAGATGGCGGACCGCATCAGCGAGGTGCTGGCGTCGAAAGGCGTGGTCTCGCGCTTCGGCGTCGATTTCCTGGCCTATCGTCAACGGCCGGACGAGCGTTGGAACCTGGCGGCGCTCGAGATCAACCTGCGGCTGCTGGGCACCACCCATCCGTTCCTGGCGCTGAGCTTCCTGACCGGCGGACAGCTCGATGCCACCACCGGTCAGTTCATGTCGCTCGGCGGCCGCCCGAAGTTCTACCGCGCCACCGACAACCTTCGTTCCGATCACTACCGAGCCCTTGTCCCTGAGGATCTCCTCGACATCGTCACCGAGAGCCGGCTGCACTACAGCCATCGCACCGAGAGCGGCGTCCTGTTCCATCTGATCGGAGCCGTCTCGGAGTTCGGCAAGCTCGGCGTGACGGCGATCGCCAACACCGCTGAGGAAGCGGATGCGCTCTACGCCCGGACGCTGCAGGTGCTCGATACCGAATCGGCTCACGGCCTGTAGCCACGTGGCGGATTGCCCGACGGCTGCCTGGCGACCCTGGTGAACCAGATCACGCCCCAGGGCAAGGCCCCTGATGGCGACGCGCTCGAAGGCGCGCTGGGCTCGCTCTTGTCCGGCTTCATGCGCTGAAGCCGCAACGGGTCAGGACTGAGTAGGCAGCGCCCGTAGCGTGGTCGTCCTTCGCGGCGTCGCTCGTGCGGTGTCGCCCGGCTGCGGCGGCACGAGCGAGCGAAGGGCGGCGTCGAAACGACGTGCCGCTCCGATGCATCCCGAGAATGCAGATGGCTGGTAACGCGCCGCTCACCATCGCGGCTGCTGCTGCGTCAGGCAATGAATCGCGCCGAGGCCCCAGATGAGCGCGCGGCAATCCACTCCCACGACCCGCCGCTTCGGCATCAGGCGCTGCAGGATCGACAGCGCCCGGCGGTCGCGCGCGGCCTGGCCGAACGTCGGCACGAGCAGCGCCCCGTTGACGAAATAGAAGTTCATGTAGGTGGCCGGCAGGCGCTGTCCGTCGTAGCTCACCGGCCGAGGCATCGGCAGTTCCACGATCTCGAACGGCCGGCCCTGCGCATCGCGGGCGCGCGCCAGCTTCCGGCGGTTCTCCTGCAGCACCTGGTGGTTGGCATCGCTGACGTCGTCTTCGATGCCGATGACGATGGTGCGCGCGTCGACGAAGCGGGCGAGGTCGTCCACGTGCCCGTCGGTGTCGTCGCCCTCGATGCCGTCACCGAGCCAGACGACGTGCTCCTGGCCGTAGTAGTCCTTCAGGTACTGCTCGACCTGGGCGCGTGACAACGTCGGGTTGCGGTTCTTGTTGAGCAGGCACGACGTGGTCGTGAGGACGGTGCCTTCGCCGTTGAAATCCACGGCGCCGCCCTCCATGACGATGCCCGGATAGAACACGGGGAGGTCGAGGCCTTCAGCGACCCGCGTCGGGACCGCATCGTCGGCGTCGAACGGCGGGTACTTGCCGCCCCAGGCGTTGAAGCCCCAGTCCACCACCGCCGCCTCGGTGCGGCCGCGCCGCGTGCGGAGCACGAACGCCGGACCATGGTCGCGGGTCCAGCACTCGTTCGTCGGGATCTCGTGGAATTGGATGCGGCGCAGGGGCACGCCGCGGACTTCGAGCACGTCACGGACGATGTGCCGGTAGTTGGCGTTGGGGACGTTCAGGTGCACCCGCTCGAACTGCGCGATCGTGGCGATGACGCGGATCACGTCCTCGATGGAGTCACGGTAGCGCGCGGGAAACGAGATGCCCTCAGGGCGCGGCCAGCTGATCCAGGTGCCGCTATGGCGCGCCCACTCGGGCGGGAAACTGTAACCGAGAGACTTTGGCGTGCGGAGGGGGGAGGCCATGGAATCTCGTGATCTCGTGAGGTGGTGATCTGGTGATCTGGATCTGGTGATCTGGTGATCTGGTGATCTGTGAGATCTCGCGATCTTGGGATCTTTCCTCAAGCCCGTCCAGCCCCAAGCCCCAAGCCCTAAGACTCAAGACCCAAGACTCAAGACTCAAGACCCAAGACTCAAGCCCGCCCCGTTCAGTCGCTAAACCGCCGCGTCAGGTCGCCGTACGCGTCGATCCGGCGATCGCGCAGGAACGGCCAGTGCGTCCGGCTGAACTCGACCTTCGCGAGGTCGCAGTCCACCAGCACCATGGATTCGCCGTCCACTGGCGCGCGCTTGACGATCTGGCCGTCGGGCGAGGCGACGAACGACTGGCCCCAGAACTGGATGCCGTCCTTGTTCACCGGCTTGCCCTTGCCGTCGCGGATGATCTCCAGGCCGATGCGGTTGGGCGCGCACACGTAGCAGCCGTTCGCCACGGCGTGGCTGCGCTGAATCAGCTCCCACGAGTCGTGCTGCGCCTTGCCGTACTGCTTCTTCTCCGACGGATGCCAGCCGATGGCGGTGGGATAGAAGAGAATCTCGGCGCCCTGCAGCGCCGTGAGGCGCGCCCCTTCAGGGAACCACTGATCCCAGCAGATCAGCACGCCGATCGTGCCCTGCGAGGTGTGCCACGCGCGGAAGCCGGTGTCGCCCGGCGTGAAGTAGAACTTCTCGTAGAACAGCGGATCGTCGGGGATGTGCATCTTGCGATAGATGCCCATGATCGATCCGTCCGCGTCGATGACGACCGCGGTGTTGTGATAGAGCCCGGCCGCGCGCTTCTCGAACAGCGAGGCGACCACGACCGCATTGTATTTGCGCGCCACCGCCGACAGCGCCTCGGTGGAGGGGCCGGGAATGGTCTCGGCCAGGTCGAAGAACCGGTGGTCTTCCACCTGGCAGAAGTACTGCGATCGAAACAGCTCCTGCGTGCAGACGATGCGCGCGCCGGACTTCATCGCGCGCTCGGCCAGGCGGACCTGGTTGTCCAGGTTGGCCACCGGATCGTCGCCGCACGCCATCTGCGTGAGGCCGACTTTGACAATGCGGCTGGAGGACGATGGTGTGCGTCGTGAGGCCATAGGGGATCTGTCCAGTTATAGCACGGTGCAGAGGTGGGCGCTGACCGGTGGTGAGCAAGCTCGGCGGTGGCCTTGAAAAGACCTGCGTGTGTCGGCTACAGTCCATGAGCCGTCTTCCGGCCAAGGAGCTGAAAACCCGATGACACGTTCTCTCGCACTCGCCTCGATTGTTCTCCTGTCGGCGTCGCCCGCCTTCGCGCAGATGGGCGGACCGCCCCAGAAGATCACTCTCGCCCAGGGCATCACCCGCGCCTATGACGGCGTGAAGCGCAATCTCACCGAGATGGCCGAGAAGATGCCCGAAGCCGACTACGGCTACAAGCCACACCCGGATTCGCGCGCCTTCGGCCAGCTCTTCGCCCACGCTGCCAACAGCATGTACGGGTCCTGCGCCGCGCTGAAGGGCGTTGCCAACCCCAACCAGGGCAAGAACCTGGAGGAACTGCTGAAGACCAAGGCAGAGTTCGTGAAGGCGATCAACGACGCGTACGCCTTCTGCGACGATGCGGTCAAGGGCATCACCGACGCGAACGTCGCCGAAATGGTGAAGCAGGGACAGAACGAAGTGGCGCGCGGCTCGATCGTCGCCGGCCTCACGTCGCACAACAACGAGATGTACGGCACCGGCGCCGCCTACATGCGCGCGAAGGGCCTGGTGCCCGCCGTCCACCGAGCGCACGATGGCGCCGCGCAAGCCGGGGCAGTAGAGCCACGGTGCTCAGAGTTCGAGGTTCTAGGTTCTAGGTTCGATCCGAACCTCGAACGACGGACTGCAGCCGGGCGCCGCACACGTGCGGGCCCGGCTTTTTCTTTGGTTCAGCGGCACGCCGCCGCGATCCGCCACACGACGCGCGTGAAGCGGAACACGATGCGCGTCAGCGGGACACGGCGCGGACGAGCTCGCCTGTTTCCTGCTCCTCGGCCTTCCGGGCGACGTCGGCCTGCGAAATGATCCCGCAGACACAGCCCTCGGCGTCCACCACCGGCACGCGTCGGATCTGGTGCTCCTCCATCCGCGCCAGCACGGCGTCCAGCGAGCTCTCGAGCGCAACCGAAGTGACCGGGTGCGTCATGGCGTCCTGCGCCGTCACGGCCGAGGGATTCTTCCCGGCGGCCACGACCCGGCAGACGATGTCGCGGTCGGTCACCACGCCGATCAGTTTCTTCTGTGCGTCGACCACGGGGATTTCGCCGCAGTCGCACTCCATCATCATCCTGGCGACGTCGTTCAAGGTCTGGTCCGCGGTGCAGCACTGCGGGTCGGCGGTCATGAGGTCTTTGGCTGTCTGAGGCATGAGCCACCCGACTGCAAAATTCCGACCAGCGCCGGTGGGTAGCGGGCTACCTGTTAGCGGAATACCTATACCACCCGATAGACCTCGCGCTTGCCGGTGATGTACATGTCCGTGTAGCCCTTCATCATCTCCTGCATGTCGGTCCGCGTGGCGTACTCGGCCATCGCGCGATCGAACGCCCCCAGGTCGTCCGTTTCGACCTCCACCACCACCGTGTTGAAGGCCGCGATGTAGTCGGTGAGGACACGCGTCTTCAGGGTGGTCATCTGCGTCATGACCTGCTTGAGCAGCTTCGCGAGCGACGATGCCTTCCCGGGCCTTGCCGTGAACGTTTCGCGGACGATGTACATGGGGAGCCTCCTGTGAATCGGGGATGTTAACAGAGCGCGACCGCGGCACCGGCCAGCGGCTGAGATGGCTTCCAGCCGGACCTTTGTGCCACAGACTCAGGGGGTTCATTTGTCCCTCGACGGCCATAACGCAGAGGCGTAAGGTCCAGTTGTTCGAAATCCCATCGGCAGCCGTTACTACACATACCGGGAGATAGCCACGTCGCGAGCACGAGACACGGCGTTCGTGCCCGTTCGGCCGCTCCAGGTCGTGACCCGCGTCACGCGTATCGGCAAGACACAGAGGAGAAGCGATGAAGAAGACGCTCTCGGCGTTGCTGGTGTCGTCGGTGCTGCTGCTGCCCGTTGCCGCGCAGACTCCCTCCCCCCAGGGTCCTTCGGCCAAGGTGGACTACGAGAAGGACGTCAAGCCGCTGCTGTCGCAGAACTGCTACGGGTGTCACGGCCCCGAAGTGCAGCAGTCGGGCCTCAGGCTCGACCTCCGGCAGAACGCGCTGCGTGGCGGCGACTACGGGCCGGTCATCGTGCCCGGCAAGAGCGGCGAGAGCAAGCTGATTCATCGCCTCGTGAATGGTGACGGCGGCATGCAGATGCCGCCGACCGGTGCGCTGCTGGCCGAGGAGATCAACGTCATCCGGGCGTGGATCGATCAGGGCGCGGATTTCCGCAACGATGTGGCGGAGGAAGCGCCGCCGCGGCCGATCGATCCGCGCCTGGCCACGCTGCTCGCGGCCGTGCGCTCCGGGTCCCGTGCCAAGGCCGAACCGGCGATCAATGCCAATCCCGACCTGTTGAAGGCGGCGGATCCCGGCGGGTCCACGCCGCTGCATCACGCCGCCGGGTACGGCAGCGTGGAAGTCGTCACCCTGCTGCTCGATGCCGGAGCCGACGTCAACGCGAAGAACCGCCGCGGATCGACGCCGCTGTTCTGGGCGATTGACGACGAAGCGAAGGTGCGCCTGCTGCTGGCGCGTGGCGCAACCGTCAACCACCGGCAGGTGGAAGGCCGCACGCCGCTCTATCAGGCGGCCTCGATGGGCAGCGGACATGCGGTGATGCGGGTGCTGATCGCGGCCGGCGCCGATCCGAACATCCCGATCGCCAACGGCCGCACGCCGCTGATGGCCGCTGCCGGCCGAGGCGACCTCGAAGCGATGCAGCTCCTGGTCGACGCCAAGGCGCGGGTGGATGTGCCGAATGGCGCGGGAGAGACCGCGCTGGTGCTGGCCGCCGCTGATGGCAATCCTGCCGCCATCCGGTTCCTCCTCGATCACGGCGCCGACGCGCGCGCGCGCACGAAGCGCAACGAGACGTCGCTCGGCAACGCCGCCACCGCCGGGAACGAGGAGACCATCCGCCTGCTGCTCGAGCACGGGGCCGAGGTGAACGTGCGGAACTCCCGTGGGTATTCGGCGCTGATGCTGGCCGCGAGCTCGGACACGATGCCGGCCGGCGCGGTGAAAGCGCTGCTGGCGAAGGGCGCCGACACCAGCTTCAAGGCCGACTACGACGAGACCGCACTCGACCTCGCGAGCAAGCGCGGTGACACGGAGGTCGCGCGTCTGCTCGGCGGCACGGTGCCCCCCGCGGCGTCGGCCATGGCGGCACACGGGCCGCAGGCCGCCGCTCGCAGCATCCCCGATGCCGTCGAGCAGGCGCTCCGCATGACCGAAAAGCAGAGTTACAACTTCATTCGCATCGGCGGGTGCAACTCGTGCCACTCGCAGGACCTGCCGTCGGCGGTCGCGGGCTATGCCCGCAGCCGCGGTCTCCGTGCGCCGCAGGAGATTCCACAGCTGCCGCAATCGATGATGCCGTCGCCCGAACGCCTGATGGACTTCTCTGTCGTCAGCGCGCCGAGCACGGCCTGGGAGCTGGTGGACTTCGGCATGAACGGAGTGCCGCCGAGTGCCTACACCGATGCCGCCGTGCGCTTCATCAAGTCGCAGCAGACGCCGGCGGGGAACTGGTCGGGCAACGAGAGCCGTCGTCCGCCGATGAACGCCGGCGAGTTCCAGTCCGCGGCGGTGTGCATCTACGCGCTCAAGCACTACACCCCGGAAGGCGGAGAGGCGACGACAGCGAAGGCGATCGCGCGCGCTGTGGAGTGGCTGGAAAACGCCACGCCGCAGACGACGCAGGACCGCGCGTTCCACGCACTGGCCCTGGCCTGGGCGGGCGACGGATCACCAAGCGCCAGCCGTGCAGCACGCGCGCTGCTGGCGATGCAGCGGCCCGATGGTGGCTGGAACCAGCTGCCGGGCATGCCGTCCGATGCCTACGCCACCGGGCAGGCGCTGTTCGCGCTGGCGACGGCGGCGAAGATGTCACCCGCGGAGCCCGCCTTCCAGAAAGGCATCGACTACCTGCTGAAGACCCAGGCGGCCGACGGCACGTGGCACGTGCAGACGCGTTCGATCTGGCTGCAGCCGTACTTCGAAAGCGGCTTCCCGTACGGCCGCGATCAGTTCATCTCGACGGCCGGCACCGCGTGGGCGGCGATGGCCCTCGCAACGGCGGCGCCGCAGCCGTCGACGTCGCAGGCGAGGGAACGGTGAAGAGAGGCTCGGGGCTTGAGGGCTTGAGGGCTCTGAGGGCCGAGGTCTTGAGTCTTGGGTCTTGGGCCAGAACCTAGAACCCAGAACCTAGAACCTAGAACCTAGAACCTAGAACCTAGAACCTAGAGCCTAGAGCCTAGAGCCTGAACCCGGGGCTCCCTACGGCCACCCGGCCTGCGGGAGCCCTTTCACTACCTTCAGCGCGTTCTGGTAGTACAGCTTCTTCAGCACGACGTCGGGCAGCCCCATCCCGTACAGCTTCCAGAACGCGTGATAGTCGCGGTAGTAGTCGAAGTACTCGTCGTTCGTCTCGAACACGCGCCAGTAATAGGGATACTCGTCCGGCTGGAACGAATCCTTGCCGAACATGATCCGGTCCTGATACTTGACGAAGAAGTCGTGCGCGGCGCGCGGCTGACGGCCGAGGTCGTAGAGGATCGCGCCGACTTCGACCGTGACGTTCGGAAAGTCGTCCAGCATCTTCGCGGCGCGCGCCAGATCGTTGGCGTGCCAGCCGAAGTGCGCGGCGATGAAGCGCGTCTTCGGGTGCTTGCGGAACACGTTGTTGCGCTCCGTCATCAGCTCCTCGAAGGTCACCTGTCCCGGCTGGTTGTTGCGGCGGTTGGGGAAGAGCGAGAGCTCGAGCCAGCGCTCGTTGGTGTAGTCGAGCTTCTCGAAGAACTCCTGCGGCTCCGCGGTGTGAATGAAGACCGGGACGTCGAGGCGCGCGAACGCCGCCCACAGCGGATCGAGCTCGGGGTCGTCCACCTTCAGCCGGCTGCCGTCCGGCTTCCGGGTGTTGAGGCCGAATGATTTCGCGATCTCGCCGACGCCCACCGCACCCGCCTTGACGTCGGCCTCCAGCTGAGTGGCGGCCTTGGCGCCCCAGCCGGGCCCGACGTTGCGAAAGTCCACGCCCGCCATCACGCGGAAGCGCTCCTTGTGCGGACTCGCCGCCAGCGCCTGCAGCGTGCGGGTCAGCCGATCTCCGGAGACGTTCTCGGCCACCAGCATGATCCGCAGGTTCAGCTTGTCCATCTCCGCCACGATCCGCGCGATCGCATCCGCGGAGGTGAGATCGCCAGGATGTCCGTGGACGTCGATCGCGGGAAATTTGGCCTTCGGGACCGGATGCTGCGGCGTCACCAGCGTGGACTTGGGGCGGTAGTCGAGAATGCTGGGCGCCGGCGCATCAGGCGCCTGGCACGAGCCGGGCCGCACTTCGGTGGTGCCGGCCGGGCAGGCCTCGCCGGGCGCGACGCGGGTGCCGCGCATGCCGGGCCCCTGCGCCACGGCCGCCGCACCGAGCACCGTCACCACCGCCAGGGCCATCAGAAGGGAATGTCGCATGGCTTCCATTATGTCGCCCGGCAGGGCCTTGACGTGGCGCCCGGCGTCGGCCAGCATGCCCCGCATGACGCAGGCCACGCGACTTTCCGCACTTGCTCTCGTCGGTGTCGGGGTGCTGTTGGCGACGCCTCAGGCGCAAACACCGCCGGCGGCGCTCTCGCTGGCCCTCGCCGGCGACTCGATCATCACGCGGCCCATTGCGCTCTACCAGGAACCTGCGTTCACGCGCCTCATCGCCTTGATTCGCGGCGCCGACGCGTCGTTCACCAACCTGGAGATGCTGTTCCACGATTACGAACCCTACGCGATGAACGAGAGCGGCGGCACCTACATGCGGGCCGAGCCGGCGCTGGTGAAGGACCTCGTGTGGGCCGGCTTCGACATGGTGTCGCGCGCCAACAATCACTCCGGTGACTACGGCGCGCTGGGCATGAACCTCACCACCAAGTACGTGGCCGAGGCCGGGCTGGTGCAGGCCGGCGTGGGGCAGAGTCTTGCCGAGGCGCGCGAGGCAAAGTTCCTTGAAACGCCGAAGGGCCGCATTGCGCTGATCTCGGTCGCCTCGACGTTCCCCGATCACTCGCGCGCCGGGCGCACCCGCGGCGACATGCCGGCGCGGCCTGGGCTGAACCCGCTCCGCTTCACCACCACCTACGTCGTCACGCGCGAGCGCTTCGCGCAGCTGCGGCAGGTGATGGGAGACATCAACGGGCAGCCGCCCGCCGACGGCGACACGCTGAACTTCTTCGGCCGGCGATTCGTGGTCGGCGACCAACCCGGGATGAGGACCGAGCCGCTGAAGGAGGACCTGGACGAGATTGCCGCGGTGGTCCGGAACGCCTCGAGGATGGCGGACCTGACGTTGGTCACCATCCATGCGCACGAGGGCCACATCGACCGCCTCGTGCCGGCGCAGTTCCTGGTGACGTTCGCCCGCGCCATGGTGGACGCCGGCGCCGACGTCTTCGCCGGGCACGGCCCGCATGTGCTGCGCGGCGTCGAGATCTACAAAGGCAAGCCGATCCTCTACAGCCTCGGCGACTTCATCTTCCAGAACGAGACGCTGCTGCGCCTGCCGAGCGAGAACTACGAAACCTACGACCTCGGGGCGGACGCCCACGTCGCGGACTTCAACGACCGGCGCTATCAGAACGACCAGGCCGGGTTCCCCGCCGACCGGCTGATCTGGGAGGCGATGGTCGCGGTGCCGCGGTTCGATGGGCACCACCTGCGAGAGCTGTCGCTCCATCCGATCACGCTGGGATTTGGCGGCAGCCGCACGGCGCGCGGCCGCCCGATGCTGGCGGAAGGCGCGCTGGGCGACAAGATTCTCGCGGACGTCGAGCGGCTGTCGAAGCCCTTCGGCACCCGGATAACGACCAGAAACGGCGTGGCGTTCGTGGAAGTTGGCGCGGCCAGCAATCAGTAGGTGCCGACAGCTCCGATGGAGCGGAACGCGCCTTCAGCGTATGCTGTCCCGCATGTTGTTCAGCGGCTCCGTTCAGGACCTGCAGCAGCGCCTTGCCGCCGAGCAATACGTCGCCGACCATGGCCTGGCGGTGTCGATCTTCCTGGCCATGCGGCTCGGGCGGCCGTTGTTCCTCGAGGGCGAAGCCGGAGTCGGGAAGACGGCGCTCGCCAGTGCCGTCGCCGCGGTGGTTGGCGCCGATCTGATCCGGCTGCAATGCTACGAGGGGCTGGACATCAGTCACGCGGTCTACGAGTGGGACTACGCGCGGCAACTGGTGGAGTTGCGCATCCTCGAGGCCGCCGGGGCGCTGAGCCGCGACGGCGCTCGTCGCGAGCTGTACAGCGACGCGTTCCTCATCAAGCGACCGCTGCTCCAGGCCATCGACCCGGCCCGGACGCGCCCCGCGGTGCTGCTGATCGACGAGATCGACCGGGCCGACGAGGAGTTCGAGGGCTACCTGCTCGAGCTGCTGGCGGAGTTCCAGATCACGATCCCGGAGATCGGAACGATCCGCGCCGCCATGCCGCCGCTCGTGATCCTCACCTCGAACCGCACGCGCGAGGTGCACGACGCGCTGAAGCGGCGATGTCTCTACCAGTGGATTGAGTATCCCGCCTTCGAAAAGGAGCTGGCGATCGTCAAGGCCCGCGTGCCGCACGCGTCGGCGCGGCTGGCAGCCCAGGTGACGGCGCTGGTGCAGGAGCTGCGGACCGCGGAGCTGTACAAGCTGCCGGGTGTGTCCGAGACGCTGGACTGGGTGGCCGCGCTGGCGGCGCTCGACCGCGACGCGCTCGACGCGGACGCCGTGGAAGCGACGCTGGGCGTGGCGCTCAAGTCCAAGGACGACATCGACGCGATGCGCGGCGACGCCCTGGTGGGCCTCGTCGCGCGCGCCGTGTCCAGGCATACCGCGTCGATCGGTTGACGATCAGCGGGTGATCGCGATGGCGGCCCTCCTCGACAACCTGCTCGTGTTCGGCCGCTTGCTGCGGGCCCTCGGCCTCGAGGTGCACGTCGGGCGGCTGCTCGACATCGCGGAGGCCCTGCCGCACGTGAACCTGGCGGCGCGCGAGGACGTGTACCACACCTGCCGCGCCCTCCTCGTGCACCGGCACGAGGACCTTGCCGTGTTCGACCGGGCCTTCGACGCGTTCTGGCGGGTGCACGGCGAGGGTCTGCCCGCTGCCAAGCGGCCGGCCTGATGAGCCGCGTCCGGATCGCGCCGGAGGAGGCAGCGGCAGCCCTCGCGATGGCCTCAGCGGTCGTTGGCGACGCGAACACCGGTCCAGCGACGCGGAGCGCTGCAGACCTGGAGCGCCGCCGAGACGCTGGCGCACAAGGACTTCGCCGAGTTCTCGGCCGAGGAGATGGCACTGGCGCGGGCCGTGATGGACCGCCTCGAATGGACGCCCGGCGAACGCCGCACGCGCCGTTGGGTGCCCGGGCATGGGCCGCGCGTGGACCTTCGGCGCGCGCTCGCCCGCAGCGTCCACACCGGGGGCGACATCTTCGAGTTGCCGCGACGCCGGCGTCGCAGTCACCCGCGTCCGCTGGTGGTGCTGTGCGACGTCAGTGGCTCGATGGATCGCTACTCGCGGATGCTGCTGCACTTCGCCCATGCCATCGAGCGGCGCCATCGCCGGGTCGAGGCGTTCGTCTTCGCCACCCGGCTCACCCGTGTCACCGGCGCGTTGCGCGCCAGGAGCCTCGATCGGGCGGTGTCGGACGCGTCCCGTGCCGTGCCGGACTGGTCCGGGGGGACCCGCATCGGCGAGGCCCTGCGCCAGCTGCACCAGCGATGGCGGCGACGCGCGCTTGGCGGCGGCCCGGTCGTGCTGATCATCTCCGACGGCTGGGACCGCGGCGATCCGGCTCTCCTTGCCGACCAGGTCAGACGGCTGCAGCGGAGCTGTCATCGCCTGATTTGGCTCAACCCGCTCATCGGCACCCTCGACTACGCGCCCCTCACACGTGGACTGCAGGCGGCCTTGCCCTACGTGGACCACTTCCTGCCCGCGCGCACGCTGTCGAATCTCGCGGAGCTGACCGTACACTTGAACTCGCTGAGGCAGTGAGGCTGAATGGAAATCTCCGGCACCTACACGTTCGACGCTCCGCCCGATCGCGTCTGGACCCTGCTGATGGATCCCGCCGTGATTTCAGACTGCATCCCGGGATGCGACAAGTTCGAGCCTGCCGGCGAGAACAGCTTCCGCGTCCGGCTCAAGGTGGCGCTGGCGGCGATCACCGGCACCTACGAGGGCACCGTGACGTTGACCGACCAGGTGCCGCAGACGTCGTACCGGCTGGTGGCGGAAGGGCAGGGGCGGCCCGGCTTCGTCAAGGGCACCTCGATCATCACGCTCCGTCCCGAGGGCGCCGCCACCATCGTGGACATCTCGGCCACGGTGCAGACCGGTGGCGCGATCGCGCGCCTCGGTCAGCGGCTGATCGGCGGTGTCTCGAAGATGATGCTGGACCTGTTCATCACCTGCCTGCAAGGCAAGCTGGCGAAGTACTGATTACGCGCGAGCCGCGGCGGCGTGCAAGGCGCGTCGCGCGAACACCGGGATCATCGCCCGCCGATAATCCGCGCTGGCGTGGATGTCGGCGTTGAGGTCGCCGAGGTCCTGCCCGGCCGCCTGGAGCGCGCGCTCGACCTCGCTGGACGCCGGGGCGTGGCCCGCGAGCGCTTCCTCCACCTTCGGCAACCGGCGGGCGTGGGAACCGGCCCCCGTCAGGCCGATGCGTGCCGCCGCAATCTTCCCACCGTCCATCTGGAGCGCCACGGCGACGCCGACGATCGCATAGTGGGACGCGCGCTGCTGAAGCTTGGCGTACGCGGCGGTTCGCGCCGTCGCGAACTGCACGTTGACGAGGATCTCGTCGGCGGCCATATCCACCGTGAACAGGTCCTCGAAGAAGTCGCTCGCCTTCACCATCCGCCAGCCCTTCGGCCCCTTCAGGTGGAACTCGGCATCGAGTGCGATCAGCACCGCCGGCATGTCGGCCGACGGATCCGCGTGCGCGACGCTGCCGCCAATCGTGCCGCGATTGCGCACCTGCGGATCGCCAATCGACGCCGGCCGCCTCGGCGATGGCAGGGCACCGCTCGCGCAGGAGCGCCGAGGTCGCGACGTCGTGATGCACGGTGCAGGCGCCGATCACGACCTTGCCGTCCCGCTCGCGGATGCCGCTCAGCTCGGCGACTCGGCTGATGTCGATCAGCAACTGCGGCTCGCTGAGGCGCAGCTTCATCAGCGGCACCAGGCTGTGCCCGCCGGCGATCAGCTTGCCGGCCCCGTCCGCGGCCTGCATGCGTGCCAGGGCATCGTCCAGCGAGGTGGCGCGGGCGTAGTCGAATGCCGAGGGGATCATGCCTGGCCTCCGTTGATGAGGCGCCACAGCTTCTCGGGCCGCAGCATCATGTCGATGTGTTTCACGCCGAACACGGAGAGAGCGTCCACCGCCGCGTTGACGATGCTCGGCGTCGCGCCGAGCGTGCCGGCTTCGCCGACGCCCTTGGCGCCGAGCGGGTTGACCGGCGTCGGCGTGACGGTGGCGTGCAGCTCGAAGCGGGGGAAATCGGTGGCCCGCGGCATCGCGTAGTCCATGAACGACCCGGTCATCAGCTGGCCGTCGTCGTTGTAGACCGCCTCTTCGATCATCGCCTGGCCGATGCCCTGGGCCAGGCCGCCGTGGATCTGCCCTTCGACGATCAGCGGGTTGATCAGGTGCCCGGCATCGTCGACGGCAACGACCTTCAGCAGCTTCGGCTCGCCGGTCTCGCGATCGATCTCGAGCATCGTGATGTGACAGCCGAAGGGATAGGTGTTGTTGGCGGGCTCGAAGAATGCCTCTTCGCTCAAGCCAGGATCGAGACCGGGTGGCAACGGCACCGGCACATAGGCGTAGCCGGCGACCTCGGCAAACGTCTTGGCGGATGCCGGCGCGCCCTTCACCCCGACTCGCCCGTTCTCGAAGACGATGTCGTCCTCGTGCGCCTCGAGCAGGGCAGCAGCGAACTTCGCCATCTTGGCCTTCACCTTGCCGCCGGCCAGGTGGAGTGCCGTTCCGCCAACAGCCTGCGAGCGGCTGCCGAACGTGCCGATCCCCTGTTTGACGACCCCGGTGTCGCCGTGATGGATGGTGATGTGGTCGATCGGTACGCCGAACTGGTCGCCCAGCATCTGAGCGAATGTCGTCTCGTTACCCTGGCCGTGAGGAGACGCGCCGGTCGTGGCACTGATGCGGCCGTCGCGCTCGATCGTGACCTGTGAATGTTCCCAGCCGCCGGTCGGGAGCGAGGACGAAGGACCGAGGCCGCAGACCTCGACGTACATCGCCAGCCCGAGGCCGACGAGGCGCCCGTCTTTCCGCGCGGCGTCGCGCTCCGCGACCAACCCCTTCCAGTTGGAGGCCTCCAGCGCGAGGTCGAGCGCTTTCTGATAGTCGCCGGAATCGTAGACGGCTCCCATCTGCGTCTGGTAAGGGAACTGGTCCGCGCCGATGAAGTTGCGCCGCCGCAGCTCGGCGGGATCCATCTTCAGCTCGTGCGCCAGCATGTCCATGGCGCGCTCGACGAAGTAGGTCGCCTCGGGGCGGCCGGCGCCGCGGTAGGCGTCGGTGGGGGTCTTGTTGGTAAAGACCTCGGTCAGCGTCGTGCGAATGGCCGGGATGTCGTAGGTGCCGTTGGCCATCAACATGGTGAGCGTCGGAATGGCCGCCGTGAGCAGCATGTTGTAGGCGCCGATGTCGGCAATCAGCCTGAGCTTCAGCCCGAGTACTTTGCCGTCGCGTTTCGCCGCGACGTCCACGTAGCCGAGGATGTCGCGGCCGTGGGTGGTGGCGACGAAGGCTTCCGATCGATCCTCGATCCACTTGACCGGAAGGCCGAGCGCCTTCGAGACCGCGGCCGCCACGTACTCCTCGCCGTAGATGTTGATCTTGGCGCCGAAGCCGCCGCCGACTTCCGGCGCGATGGCCCGGACCTGGTCCTGGCCGAGACCCAGCATCGCCGCGATCATCGTCCGCAGGATGTGCGGGATTCTGGGTGGACGACCAGATCGTCATCGAGCCCTTGCCCGGCTCGAAGTGCGCCACCACGCCGCGCGGCTCCATCGCGTTCGGCACCAGCCGCTGGTTCATCATGCGCTGCGAGACGACCACCTCGGCCGCCGCGAACGCCTTGTTGATGGCGGTGTCGTCGACCGTGCCGTCGGCACCGACGCCGGTGCCGCTCGGTACCAGGGCCACCGCCAGGTTGTTGGCGAAGTCGGGGTGAATCACCGTCGGCTGCCCGGTCATCGCCAGTTCGGGATCGACCACCGCGGGCAGCGGGTCGATATCCACGACGATGGCGTCCGCGGCATCGCGCGCCGTGTAGCGGTCGCTGGCCACCACCACCGCCACCGGCTCGCCGGCGTAGCGGACGACGTCGGTCGCCACGGCGCGATGCGGTGGGGACGGGAAGGGCGTGCCGATCGGCATGGGCGCCAGCAGCTCCGCGATGCCCGCGCCGGTGAACACCGCCTCGACGCCTTCCATCGCCTCCGCGGCGCTGGTGTCGATCGAGCGGATGCGTCCGTGCGCGACGTCGCTGCGCTTGAAGGCCAGGTGGCGCATGCCGGCCACCTTGATGTCGTCCACGTACGTGGCGCGTCCCTGGATCAAACGCGGATCCTCGCGACGTTTCACGCGCTCGCCTACGAGCTTGGGCAGTACGGGAGAGCCGGCCATGGGGTCACCCCTTGTTCGCAGCGTGCTGGATAGCGTTGACGATGTGCTGGTAGCCGGTACAGCGGCAGAAGTTGCCCGAGATGCCCTCGCGGATCTGCTGCTCGGTGGGCTGTTGGCGTCTCGTTCAGGAGGTTGACCGCCGACATGATCATGCCGGGCGTGCAGTAGCCGCACTGGAGGCCGTGTTCCTCCCAGAAGCCCTCCTGCAGCGGGTGCAGCTGGCCGTCCTTGGCGGCAAGGCCTTCGATCGTGGTGATCGAGGTGCCGTCGGCCTGGATCGCGAAGATGGTGCAGGATTTGGCGCTGCGCCCGTCCACGAGCACCGTGCACGCGCCGCACTGACTGGTGTCGCATCCGACGTGCGTGCCGGTCAGCAGCAACTGCTCGCGCAGGAAGTGGACGAGCAATACGCGTGGCTCGACGTCGCCCTTGCGCACCTTGCCGTTGACCGTCATCGAGACGTGAGCCATGGGTCCTCCCCCAGGTGAGGGAGTGACGATAGCGAGGTCGCTACAGCAAGTCAATCACCGTCTATGACAACGCTAGGGCAGGAGTGCCGCCAACGGCGGCGAGGAGGGGCTGGCCGGTCGCAGGTCCCGGCCGCCGCCACACCGGGCGCCTATTTCTGCATGGCGGCCATGAATTCGGCGTTGCTCTTGGTCTTGCCCATCTTCGACAGCAGCAGTTCCATCGCCTCGGTCGGCGACAGCGGCGTCAGCACGCGCCGCAGCACGTAGACGCGCTGCAGGTCGTCCTTCGACAGCAGCATCTCCTCCTTGCGGGTGCCGCTCTTGATGATGTCGATGGCGGGGAACACCCGGCGGTCGGCGAGCTTGCGGTCGAGGTGCACCTCCATATTGCCGGTGCCCTTGAACTCCTCGAAGATCACTTCGTCCATGCGCGAGCCGGTGTCGACCAGCGCCGTCGCGACAATGGTCAGCGAGCCGCCCTGTTCGATGTTGCGCGCGGCGCCGAAGAAGCGCTTCGGGCGCTGCAGGGCATTGCTGTCCACGCCGCCCGACAGGATCTTGCCGGAGGTCGGCGCCACCGTGTTGTAGGCGCGCGCCAGGCGGGTGATCGAGTCGAGCAGGATCACCACGTCCTTGCGGCACTCGACCAGGCGCTTGGCCTTCTCGATCACCATCTCGGCGACCTGGACGTGGCGCTGGGCCGGTTCGTCGAAGGTCGAAGCGACCACTTCGCCCTTCACCGAGCGCTGCATGTCGGTCACTTCCTCGGGCCGCTCGTCGATCAGCAGCACGATCAGGTAGACCTCCGGGTGGTTGATGGTGATCGCGTTGGCGATCGACTGCATCAGCATCGTCTTGCCGGTGCGGGGCGGCGCGACGATCAGCCCGCGCTGACCCTTGCCGAGCGGGGTCATCATGTCGAGGACCCGCGTCGACATGTTGTCGGGGTCGGCCTCGAGGCGGATGTGTTCCTGGGGGTAGAGCGGCGTGAGGTTCTCGAAGAAGACGCGCTCGCGCCCGCGGTTGGGGGCCTCGAAGTTGATCGCCTCGACCTTGATCAGCGCGAAATAGCGTTCGCCTTCCTTGGGAGCCCGCACCTGCCCCGAGACGGTGTCGCCGGTGTGCAGGTCGAACTTGCGGATCTGCGAGGGCGAGACGTAGATGTCGTCCGGGCCGGCCAGGTAGTTGTAGTCCGGCGCCCGCAGGAAGCCGAAGCCATCGGGCAGCACCTCGAGCACGCCCTCCGAGAAGATCATCCCCACCTTGGCCGCTTTGCCGCGCAGGATCTCGAAGATGAGCTCCTGCTTGCGCAGGCCGGTGGCGTGGGGGATGTCGAGATCCCGCGCCACCTTGGTCAGCTCGGCGACGCTCAGTTCCTTGAGGGTGGTGAGGTCGATGACGGCGGGTTCGGCGGTGGCTATGCCGTTGGGGGCGGCTGCCGTAGCAGTCTTGCGATCAGTGTCCACAGTGCTTCCAGTCCTTCGCCGGTGAGCGCCGAGACGGGCGTCACCGAACCTGAGTACCTGCGCTCCAGTTCTCCGACATGACGCTTCCGTTCGGATTGCGTCAGCTTGTCCACTTTCGTGGCGACGACGTGGCAGTCCACGCCGTGATCGACCAGCCAGGTCCACGCCCTGATGTCGGCGTCCAGCCCCGGATGGCGGCTGTCCACCAGCAGCAGCGTGACGCCGCGGCCGGCCGAAAAGTAGTCCCCGGCCAGTTGATCGAAGGCCGCCCGGGCCGAGTCACCGCCGCGCGCGTAGCCGTAACCGGGCAGGTCCACCAGGAAAAAGGGTGGCTTGCCGCCGGCCTGCACGCGATAGAAGTTGGCGAGCCGTGTCTTGCCGGGCGCGGCGCTCGTTCGGGCCAGCGTCTGGCGGACCAGGGCGTTGATCAGGCTCGACTTGCCGACATTCGAGCGGCCGACCATGGCCAGCTCCGGCAGGCTCTCTTTCGGGAAGCCCTTGGCTTCGGCGGCGCTCGTCACGAAGGCGGCCGAGACGGCGCCGCCGCTCGTGGCTTTCACGAACGCATCCCCAGGAGCGCTAAGGCAGAAGGCAGAAGCGAGAAGGCAGAAGGCAAAAGGCAGAAGGCAGAACCTGCGCCTGCCCGCCTGTCTTCTTTTGCCTTTGGCCTTGTGCCTTTTGCCTTGTCCAGTAACGCCACTCTTAGTGCGTGGTCGCTTCGGCCGGGTCGCCGATGTCGCCGGTGTCGGCGGACGGCGGCAGCGGCGTGAGCGGGCCTTCGAGCGCGATCTTCAGCACTTCGTCCATCGTGCCGACCAGGTGCACGTTCAGGCCGTCCAGGACGTTCTTCGGGATATCGGCCAGGTCCTTCTCGTTGTCCTTGGGCACGATGATCGTCTTCACGCCGGCGCGGTGGGCGGCCAGGATCTTCTCCTTCAAGCCACCGATCGGCAGGACCTTGCCGCGCAGCGTGATCTCGCCGGTCATCGCGACGTCGCGGCGGGCGGGAATGCGGGCCAGTGCCGAGATCAACGAGGTCGCCAGCGTGATGCCGGCCGACGGTCCATCCTTCGGGATGGCGCCTTCGGGGATGTGCACGTGGACGTCCACCTTGCGGTTGAAGTCCTTCTGGATGCCGAACTCCTCGGCGCGCGAGCGCACGAAGCTCATCGCCGCCTGCGCCGACTCCTGCATCACGTCACCGAGCTTGCCGGTGAGGGTCAGCTTGCCGCGGCCGGGCATCAGCGTCGCTTCGGTAATCAGGATTTCGCCGCCGACTTCGGTCCAGGCGAGGCCGGTGGCGATGCCGATCTCGTTCTGCTCCTCCGCGACCGTCGGACGGTAGCGCGGCACACCCAGGAACTCGGTGACCTTCTCCGGCGTGATGTTGTCGAAGGTGCCGGCGCCGTCGTTGACCACCTTGCGGGCGACCTTGCGGCAGACCGAGTTCACTTCGCGCTCGAGGTTGCGCACGCCGGCCTCGCGCGTATAGCGCTGGATGATGGCCTGCAGGGCGTCGATCTCGAAGGTGATGTTCTTGTCGGTGAGGCCGTTGCCCTCGACCGCCTTCGGCACCAGGAAGCGCCGGGCGATCTCCACCTTCTCCTGCTCGGTGTAACCGGCCAGCTGCAGCACTTCCATGCGGTCGCGCAGCGCCTGCGGGATGGTGTGCAGCACGTTGGCCGTGCACAGGAACATGACGTTGGAGAGGTCGTACTCGACGTCGAGGTAGTGATCGAGGAACGCGTTGTTCTGCTCGGGGTCGAGCACTTCCAGCAGGGCGGCCGACGGGTCGCCGCGGAAGTCCATCGACATCTTGTCGACTTCGTCGAGCAGGAAGACCGGGTTCATCGAACCCGCCTTCTTCATCATCTGGATGATCTGGCCCGGGAATGCGCCGATGTAGGTGCGGCGGTGGCCGCGGATCTCGGCCTCGTCACGCACGCCGCCGAGCGACAGCCGCACGAACTTGCGGTTCATCGCCCGCGCGATCGACTTGGCCAGCGAGGTCTTGCCGACACCCGGAGGGCCGACGAAGGTGAGGATGGTGGCCTTCGGCTTCTTCACCAGCGCGCGGACGGCGAGGAACTCGAGGATGCGATCCTTGATCTTCTCCAGCCCGTAGTGGTCCTCGTTGAGCACCACTTCGGCGTTCTTGAGATCGCGGTTCTCCTTGGTCTTCTTGTGCCACGGCACCGCGATCAGCCAGTCGAGATAGTTGCGCGACACGGTCGCTTCCGCCGACATCGGGGGCATCGATTCCAGGCGCTTGAGCTCCTGGACGGCCTTCTCCTCGGTGTCCTTGGGCATGCGCGACTGGTCGATCTTCTTGCGCAGCTCCTCGATCTCGTTGCCCTTCTCGTCCTTGCGGCCCAGTTCCTTCTGGATCGCCTTCATCTTCTCGTTGAGGTAGTACTCCTTCTGCGCCTTCTCCATCTGCTTCTTCACGCGAGACTGGATGCGGCGGTCGACCTGCAGCTTGTCGACTTCGGCTTCGAGGATGCTGGCGATGCGGTTGAGGCGTTCGAGCGGCGAGACGATCTCGAGCAGGTTCTGCTTCTCGTCGACGCCGACCAGCAGGTGGGCGGCAATCGTGTCGGCCAGCTTGCCCGGGTCGTCGACCCGGACCGCGGCGATCATCGCGTCGTAGTGCAGGTTGTTCGACAGCTTGACGTACTGCTCGAACAGCGACACCACCTTGCTCATCGTCTGCTCGACGTCACCGGCCTGGTCCTTCGACTTCTGCAGGACCTTGACGACGACGCGGTAGAAGCCCTTGTCGTCCTTCCACTCGATGACGCGCGCGCGGTCGACGCCTTCGACCAGCACCTTGATGTTGCCGTCGGGCAGCTTGAGGCTCTGCACCACGTTGGCGACGGCGCCCATCGTGTAGATGTCCTCGGCCTTGGGGTCGTCGGTGGACGCGTCGTGCTGCGCCGCCAGGAACACCCGCTTGTCCTTCGCCAGCGCGTGCTCGAGCGCGCGAATCGACGAGGGCCGGCCGATCACGAACGGCATCATCATGTGCGGAAAGACGACGACGTCGCGCAGCGGAACGATGGGGAGCGTTTCGTAGACTTCGGTCATAGCAGGTAGACAGGGATCCGTAACCAGGAAATCAGGACTCAGGAACCGGGATGGGGCGCCGCCCCATCCACAGGACTCGAGACCCAGGACGTCAGGACTCAAGCCTCGGCAGGCGCGGCCGTGGCAGCAGTCCTGCCGGCGGCCGCCTGCCAGCTGTCGCGTTATCCGGCCTTTTCGATCACTTCGAGGCCCGTGTTCTTGGTCATCACCATCTCGCGGGTGATGACGCATTCGCGGGACTTCTTCTGGCCCGGCATCTGATACATCAGGTCCAGCATCAGGTCCTCGATGATCATGCGCAGGCCGCGCGCGCCGATCTTGCGTTCGAGCGCCATCTCGGCGATCGCCTCGACCGCGTCGTCGGTGAACCGCAGCTTGACGTTCTCGTACTCGAACAGCTTCTGATACTGCCGGGTGATCGCATTTCGGGGCTGGGTGAGGATCTGGACCAGGGCCGGCTTATCGAGCTCGTGAAGCGTGCCGGTGACCGGCAGGCGGCCGACGAACTCGGGAATCAGCCCGAAGCGGATCAGATCCTGCGGCTCGAGCTGTTCGAGCACCGCGCCGAGGTCGCGCGACTTCTGCGACTTGATGTCGGCCTTGAAGCCCATCGACTTGCGGCCGACGCGGCGTTCAATCACCTTCTCGAGGCCGACGAAGGCGCCGCCGCAGATGAAGAGGATGTTGGTGGTGTCGATCTGGAAGAACTCCTGGTGCGGGTGCTTGCGCCCGCCCTGGGGCGGCACATTGGCCACCGTGCCTTCCAGGATCTTCAGCAGCGCCTGCTGCACGCCCTCGCCCGACACGTCGCGGGTGATGGAGGGGTTCTCGTCCTTGCGCCCGATCTTGTCGATCTCGTCGATGTAGACGATGCCCTGCTGGCACTTCTCGATGTCGCCCCCGGCCGCCTGCAGCAGCTTGAGGATGATGTTCTCCACGTCCTCGCCGACGTAGCCGGCCTCGGTGAGCGTGGTGGCATCGACGATCGTGAAGGGGACCGACAGCAGCTTGGCGAGCGTCTGCGCGAGCAGCGTCTTGCCGGTGCCGGTCGGCCCGATCAGCAGGATGTTCGACTTGGAGAGCTCGACGTCGTTGCGGCTGCGCGGCTGCTTCTGGATCTCCAGCCGCTTGTAGTGGTTGTAGACCGCGACGGCCAGCTTCTTCTTGGTGAGTTCCTGGCCGATGACGTACTCGTCGAGGAACTTCTTGATTTCGGGCGGGCTCGGCAGCGACGTGCGGGTGCCGCGATTGTCGAACTTGTTGTCGTCCGCAATGATGTCGTTGCACACCTCAACGCATTCATCACAGATGAACACGGTGGGGCCGGCAATGAGCTTCCTGACGTCGTTCTGATCCTTGTTACAGAACGAGCAGCGCAGGATTTCGCCGCCGTCGCCGTTCTTCTTCACCATTGGGCCAGCACCCCTAGATTACACCCGTTTCCGAATGACATCGTCAATAATCCCGTACTCTTTCCCCTGGTCCGCCGACATGATGTAGTCGCGTTCCGTGTCGTCCTGAATGCGCTTGGCGTCCTGCCCGGTGTGCTTCACCAGGATCTCGTTGATCCGCTCGCGCATGCGCAGGATTTCCTTCGCCGCGAGGTCGATGTCGGTGGCCTGGCCGCCGAGCCCGCTCATCCACGGCTGGTGGATCAGGATGCGCGAGTTGGGGAGGGAGAAGCGCTTGCCCTTGGTGCCCGCCGCCAGCAGCACGGCCGCGATCGACGCCGCCTGGCCGATGCAGAAGGTCTGCACGTCCGGACGGATGAACTGCATCGTGTCGTAGATGGCGAAACCGGCCGTGATCGAGCCACCCGGGCTGTTGATGTACAGCGTGATGTCCTTGTCCGGATCCTCGGCTTCCAGGAACAGCATCTGTGCAATCGCCAGGTTGGCGACGTTGTCGTCCACGGGCGTGCCGATGAAGATGATGTTGTCCTTCAGCAGACGCGAAAAGATGTCGTACGCGCGCTCGCCGCGGTTGGTCTGCTCGACCACCATCGGCACCAGCGTGTTGTTAGCCGCTCCGTATCGCATGCGTGTCTTCCTGACCCCTGATCCCTGACTGAACCCTGATCCCTATATCGACACGATCTTAGCTTTACCCAAGGCCCAGGTGACGGCCTTTTCGCGCCGGAGGCCGGCCGCCAGGCGAGGCAGCTCGCCGTCCTGCTCGAGCCGCGCCCGGATCGAGGCCGCCGACCGGCCGGTGCCTTCCGCGTAGCGGTCGAGTTCGGCGGCGAGGTCGTCTTCGGTGACCGTCAGCGCCTCGCGCTTGGCGATTTCGTCCAGCGCCATGGCCGATTTCACCGATTCGGTGGCCGGATCCTGCTGGCCCTGCCGGAACGCCGCCCAGTCGATGTTCACCTGGCGCGGGTCGATCCGCTGATCCATCAGGCGCCGCGCGAAGTCCTGCATGCGGCGTTCCACCTCGTGGTCGATGAGGGTGGGCGGCACTGCAAAAGGCACGCGCTCGGCCAGCTTTTTCATCAAGTCGGTGCGAACCTGGCGATCGGCCGACTCGGTGGCCTCGGCCTCGAGATCGCCGCGAACCCGCGTGCGAAGGGCCTCGAGCGACTCGAATTCGCCCAGATCCTTGGCGAATTCGTCGTCCAGGGCGGGCACCACGCGGCGCTTGATCTCGTGCACGGTCACCGTGCATTCGAGTGTGCTGCCAGCAAGGGCGGCATCGGAATAGTCATTCGGGTAGGTCAGCGTGAACGATTTCGTCTCGCCCACCGACATCCCGATCACCTGCTCGTCGAAGCCCGGAGGGTTGGTGGCGGCGCCCATCTCGATGGAGGCCTGCTGGTGCTTGTCCTCCGGCGCCTTGGTGCCGTCCTTGTCGGTGCTCTGGCGCACCAGGTCAATGACGACCGTGTGCCCCGCCTCGACGGCGGTGCCGTCCACCGGCTCGAACCGGGCCGCTCGCTCGCGCAGGCGTTCCAGCGCCTGGTTGACGGCGTCCTCGTCCACGACGACCGGCTGCTTCCGCAGCTCGATCTCGGAGAGGTCACCCGGGTCGAAGGCCGGCACCACGTCGAAGGTGGCGGTGAACTTGAGCGGCTGGCCCTCGTGGACGCTGAGGTCCTGGATGCTGGGCTGCTCGACCGGCTGGACGCCGTGCTCGGCCAGGGCGTCCTGGACGGCGTGGCCGACCAGGTGCTCGGCGGCATCCTGGAGGATCTGGCCCTTGAAGCGCTGCAGCACCACCTTGGCGGGCACCTTGCCGGGCCGGAAGCCGGGCAGGCGGGCCTGCTTGCTGTATCGGGTCGTCACACGGGTGATCTCGGCGTCGACCTTGTCCGTGGGGATTTCTACGACGAGATTCTTACGAGTCTCGCTGACGTCTACCAGTTCCGTCTTCATGCGTGTTGGGGTTGGGTGTGTGGTGAAAAAGAACAAGTACGTGCAGCTGTCACGGTCACTGGCAGCCTTGCCGCGCTGAAGCTCGCGCATTCGCGCGAGCGGAGGCGGGTGGTGCGAAAGGGGGGAGTCGAACCCCCATAGCCTTGCGGCTACCGGATCCTAAGTCCGGCGCGTCTGCCAGTTCCGCCACTTTCGCTAATGGGTGGGCTGGAACCTCGTAAGCCAGCGTAGCATGGTTCGTCACTTTCCCGTGACGTCTGGCGGGGCGCGCGAAGAACCCCAATAGATTGCGGTGTCCTACCCTGCGTGCTACCATCGGCCGTTGTCATGTCTTCACTAGCTTTGAACGTCGATCCCTATTTCGGCCTCTTCACCTCCGAGCTGAATGGGTCGGGGGAGCCGACGCTGGTCCGCCATACCGAAGCCCCGGCCACCATTCCCGACCCGCAGACGGGCCGGCCCCTGCGCATCTCGACGCTCGAGAGCCGCGCCCGGGCGATTTGTCCGTCCTGTGCCACTACGGCCGAGGGCGGGTTCATCTCGTTCGTCGGGGATCTGCGCCTCGCCTACGCCTGTCCGTCCTGCGTCCAGCTCGTCTGGTTGCCGGGCGCATAAGAATCGGCAGTCCCAGTTCAAAAATTACGAGTCACACGGTCCTGCCCGGTTGAGCTCAAAGCTCGACCGGCGTAGTCGCCTCGCGTTGCCCCTTCAGCGATGAGCTTGGAACCGCCACGTTTGTCACCAGCAGCTCTTCCACGACACCTCGGCGATCCGCTCGGGTGTTGATCGCGCGGCGCGCGGGAACTCGGACGGCCCGCAGGCCCGCCGCCCTGGCCGCGCCATCGGCTTCGAACAACTCGAGCACGACCGGCGCCGTCGAATTACTCAACAGTACGGTGACCCCGCGCTCAGCCAGCGTCACGGCCACCTGTTGCAGGCGCGACTGGTCGGCATCGCTGAACCCCCGCGAGGTATAGGAGCGGAAGTTTGCGGTCGGCGACAACGGTGCGTAGGGCGGGTCGAAATAAACGAAGTCGCCGGCGGCGGCACGATCCACCACCGTCTCGAACGATCCCAATGACAAACGCACGCCAGGGGCGGCCAGCGTCGCCGAGACTTGCCGGAGCAGATCGGCATCGGTGATGCGCGGCTTCAGGTAGCGGCCCGGCGGGACGTTGAAGCCGCCCGACTGGTTGACGCGGAACAGCCCGTTGTAGCCGGTGCGATTCAGGTAGATCAGCATCGCGGCGAGGTCGGGCCCATAGGCGTCGAGCGATCCGCCTGCCTTCCGCCACGCCTCACGACGAGGGTTGAAGCGCTCGTCGCGCACGCGCAAGTAGTGATCGGCGCCGCCACTCGTGTGACCGCGCTCCAGCCGCTCGAGCCGGCCAATCACCTGGTCCACCGAATCACGGACCCGCAGATAGCAGCCGATCAGGTCCGGGTTCTCGTCGGTCAGCACCGCGCCGCGCGCGGCGAGATCGCCGCGGCCCACGAGATCGAAGAAGACGGCGCCGCTGCCGAGAAAGGGCTCGTGATAGGTGGCGAAGCGCGGAGGGTAGAAGCGACGCAACTGCGGCAACAGCTGCCGCTTGCCGCCCGCCCACTTCAGGAAGGGACGCACGAGCGCATGGTAGCGCATCCGCGCCGGGCCACCGCTTGCGCGCGCTCAGGGGGAAGCCGCGCGGTCAGAGCGAGGACTCGCCTTCGACCCACCACCACAACGCGAGCGCCGAGGTGAGGAGCATCGCCGCCAGCACCACGGTGCGCAGGTCGTCGGCCAGGCGCGACAACCAGGGCTGCACCGCGGTCCCCAGCGCCTCGATCGTCGGCCGGTCCACGGTGAGCCAGCCGAACGAGAACGCCAGCGCGACGCTGCCCATCGCAATCAGGCCGACGCCGATCGCGATCGCGATGTTGAACCCGATATCGACGATCTGCTCGGTGCGCCACCGCTCCTGACCCACCTGCTGCATCACCCGCGCGGTGAACCCCTGCGGCGGCAACGGTAGTTCCCGCGCCATCAACGTACGGTCGAGCGCGCGCGCCAGCGTCAGGCTCGCGGTGCAGCGCGCGCACGTGGCGATGTGCGCCTCGGCCTCGGCGGGTGGGCGCTCGCCCTCGGCGATCGCCTCGATCAGTTCGTCCAGCTGATGGCAGGTCACGTCAGCGAAACTCCGTCTCGAGCAGATGCCGCAACTGCCGCTTCGCGCGGTGCAGGTGCGTCTTCACCGTTCCCATCGGCAGGTCCAGCGCCTCGGCCAGTTCCTCGTACCGCAGTCCCTTCATGTAGTGGCCATGAATGAGCACGCGGTAGTTCACCGGCAGGCGGCGCAGGGCCTTCTCCATTCGGTCCCGCAGTGCCAGCTCTTCGAACGACCGATCCGCGGCCCCGAACTCGCGCGGCGGGCCGTCGCCGGTCCCTTCGAGCGGCTCGGTCGGCACGGGCCGCGGTTCCGCCATGAGCAGGTTCACCGCCACCCGATAGATCCACGTCGACAACCGCGACTCGCCGCGGAAGTAGGGCAGCCCGCGGTGCACCCGCAGGAACACCTCCTGCGCCATGTCCTCGGCGCGCCCCGGGTCGCTGATGCTGCGCGCCACCAGGGCGAAGACCAGCCCCTTGTACCGCTCCACCAGTTCCCGAAACGCCTGCTCGTCGCCCTCGCGGCACCGCTCAACGAGCTCGTGCTCGGAGGTCGAGTTCATTTCCGACATCATTGGAGCGGCCAGAGCGGCGAATTGTTTCAGCCTCGCGTGCCAACGCCGCTGGAGCGGCGAAGGCGGTTGAAACAATTCACCGCAGGGCCAAGTCTAAGCCTTCCATCAAGAGGGAGTAGCCCCGCATGGATTCCGACGAGCTTGTTCTGTTCTTTCTCCTGCCGATCGCGGTGATGGTCACCGGCGTCATCGTTGTCCTGGCCGGCCTGCGGCACCGCGCGAAGATGCTGGAGCTGGTGCACCGCGAGCGCGTGGCGATGATCGAGCGCGGCATCATGCCTCCGGAAATGAACCCGATCCTGGCCGAATCGCACCGGATGCGTGACAACGGGGCCGTTCGCGGCCGCTCGTTCTCGGTCGGCATCATCGTGGTCGGCTTCGGGCTGGCGTTGATGACCATCATCGCCGTTGCCGGCGGCGACGTGACCACGGGGATTGGCATCGGCGGCGCCATCGCGATCCTCGGTGGCGCATTCATCGTTCGCAGTGTGCTCACCTCGTCGTCGGAGGCACCCCCGCCCGCGTTCCGCCGTCCTCCCCCGATGCCCCCGACCGACGGGCCGGCCGGCTAGGCTCGTCGGTACCGGGCACAGGCCCGCGGTCGAACCGGACGTGCCCAATCCGCAGTACCCTGTGGTCGTCACGATCCTGATCGTGAAGACCGCATGACGCACGCCAACGGCACCACCACAGTCATCGCGCCGGAAGGCACCGGCTCCACCTGGGCCGATGTGTGGGCGTACCGCGAAGTGCTGTACTTCATCGTCTGGCGCGATCTGCGAGTCCGATACCGGCAGATGGCGCTCGGCGTCGCCGGGGCGATCCTGCAGCCGTTCTCGACAATGGTGTTGTTCACGATGGTGTTCGGACTGCTGGCCGGGGTGCCCTCGGACGGCGCCCCCTATCCCGTCTTCAGCTATGCGGGGCTCGTGCCCTGGACCTATTTCGCGGCCGCACTGGCGCAGGGTGCTGGCTCGCTGGTGAGCAGCCAGAGCCTGCTGGCGAAAGTGTATTTCCCCCGCCTCATCGTGCCGCTCGCCGCCGTCATCGTCCCGCTCGTGGACGCCGCGGTGTCGACGGTGATGCTCGCGCTGATCATGGCCTGGTACGGCATTGCGCCAGGGTGGGCCATCCTCACGTTGCCGGCTTTTGCCCTGCTCGGCATCGTGTTCGCTGGAGCGGCAAGCATCTGGCTGTCGGCGCTGAACGTGAAGTACCGCGACGTCAGCTTCGTGGTGCCGTTTCTCATCCAGTTCGGCCTGTTCGCCACCCCGGTGGCCTATCCCAGTTCGCTGGTCCCCGAACGCTGGCGTTGGTTCTATGCGCTCAACCCGATGACCACAGTGGTGGACGGGTTTCGATGGGTGCTCGCCGGTACGCCGGCGCCGACCCTGGAAATGGTGGTGGCGTCCACTGCAGCGGTGGCCCTGACAATGTGGTTGAGCCTCCGCTATTTCCGGCGCATGGAGCGGGTGTTCGCCGATGTCCTCTAGTGCGGCCCCGGTGATCCGCGTCTCCCAGCTGGGCAAGCGCTATCAGCTGGGCCGGCGGCCATCGGCCCAGCTGCGCGATCGCATCGTCGAGAACATGTGGGCCGCCGTACGCGCCGTGACCGGCGCCGCCGATCCCGAGGACGCGCAGACATTGTGGGCGCTGCGCGAGCTGTCGTTCGAAGTGGCCGCGGGCGAGGTCGTCGGCGTGATCGGCGGCAACGGAGCGGGCAAGTCGACGCTGCTGAAGATTCTGTCGCGGATTACCGCCCCGACCGAAGGCCGCGCGGAGGTGCGCGGGCGCGTCGGCTCCCTGCTCGAAGTGGGGACCGGCTTCCATCCCGACCTGACCGGCCGCGACAACGTCATGCTGAACGGCGCGATTCTCGGCATGACCCGCGAAGACATTCTGCGGAAGTTCGATGCCATCGTCGCCTTCGCCGAGGTTGATGGCTTCATCGACACCCCCGTGAAGTACTACTCCAGCGGCATGTATGTGCGGCTGGCGTTCGGCGTGGCCGCGCACCTCGAGCCCGAGATTCTGATCGTGGACGAGGTGCTGGCGATCGGTGACGCCCGCTTCCAGCAGAAGTGCCTGGGCAAGATCGCCGAGGTGGCGCGCGGCGGACGCACCGTGCTCTTCGTCAGCCACAACATGGCCGCGGTGCAGCGGCTGTGCACAAGCGCCCTGTTGCTGGATCGCGGCCGCCTGGTGTTTCAGGGCGAGCCCCGCGCCGTGGTCAGCCGGTACCTCGCTGGAGACGGACGCACTCGCTACGTTGCAGCATCGCCCGGTCCAGGCCCGGTCGTGCTCGACGCCGAGCTCATCGACATCATCGGCCGGCCGGCGCCGCGTCCGCGCGTCACCGATCCGATCGTCGTGCGCATGCAGGTGCGCCTGCCGGCGGGATCGGCCAGCACTCGCCTCGGCATCAGCGTGCTCTCCGCGGATGGCGTGCAGGTCTTCACCTCGAATCTCGACGATGTTGGGCTGCAGCTGCCGGAGGGGCCGGCGTTGGTGCGCGCCGACGTCAGGATTCCGGCGGATACCCTGCTGGCGGGTGACTATCACGTGTCGACGTGCCTGTGGAACGAGCTCGGGATCCTCGATCTCCAGGAGCCGGCGCTGTCGTTTTCTACCGAGGCGGGCACGTCGGTGCTCTATCAGCGCGGCACCGAACGCAAGGGGCTGGTCCACGTCGAGTGTCGCTGGGTCATGGAGACGCTCACATGACGAGGGGACGGCGTCGCGGCTGATGCGCCCGCGCGACTTCACGCACCTTGGTCTCTTCGTCCAGGAAGCGTTCCTCGATGACGCGCTGCTGCGGCAGATCCGCCAGGCCATCGCCGACGATCCGGGTGATCCCGCCGAGGTCCTGGATGTCAGCAGGGACGGGTTGACGCTCAGCGCCGAGGTGCGGCGGGCATGGGACGTCACGTTGGCGGACGCGCTGGAAGAGGCTGTGCTCGAACGCCTCGAACGCCTGCGCGGCGAGTTGGAGCGCTGGTGCCAGCAACCGCTCGAGCGGTGCAACGGCCTCGCGGCGCTCCGCTATCCAGCTGGGGCGTTCTATCGCACTCACCGCGATGCCAGCGGCCATGCCGACGCGCTGGGCTTGCACCGGCGTGCCGTGTCGGTGGTCGTGTTCGTCAACAGCGGTGAAGGCCACGCCAGCGCCGAGTTCTCGGGCGGCGCCCTCCGACTCCACGAGCTCGTGGACGGCGAAGAGGACGGACTCGATGTGTGGCCGGAAGCAGGCACGCTCGTGGCGTTCCCGTCGTCTTTACTGCACGAAGTGACGACGGTGGAGCAGGGCGAGCGTTACTCGCTGGTGGCGTGGCTGATGGCGGCGGAGCAGCCGCACAGCGCCGCGGCAGAGCCGACGGACGTGTAGCAGGATGGGACAATCGTGGACGTCCGGGCTGAACGAGCCGGCCGGGGCCGAACGTCGTTCCCCGGCGTTGGAAATCCCGGTCGCGTCCGGCCCCAGGGATGATGGCTCGTGCGTAAACGACGATGACGAGTGGCACGTAACCGGTTCATACTCGGTCCGCCAACCATGCCTACCACTACGTTGCATCGGTGGCTGCTCACTGCAGCCCTTGTCGCCGGGACGATCGTCGGGACGAACGCCTCGAACTGGCCCGAATGGCGCGGCCCGTCGCGCGACGGACGTTCCACCGAAACCGACCTGCCCGCGAAGTGGTCGCCTCAGGGCGAGAACCTGGCGTGGCGAGATGCCGATCGGCAGCCGGTCGTCGCCGGTCGCGTTCGGCAATCGCATCTACCTCAACACGGTGGTCGGTGACCTCGGCCACACCCAGGAACGGCTGGTCGCGCTCGACGCCGACACCGGCAAGCTGGTCTGGGAGCACCGCTTCAGCCTTTACCTCAGCGACGTGCCGCAGCACCGCGCCGCGTGGGCCTCGCCCGCCGTCGATCCGGAGACCGGCAACATCTACGTGTTCACGGTCGGCGCGCAGCTGTTCTGCGTGTCGCCGGACGGCAAGCTGCTGTGGGATCGCTCGCTGCCCGAGGACTACGGCGCCGTCACGACGCACGGCGGCCGCACCACCTCGCCGATCGTCGATGGCGACAAGGTCATCCTCAACGCGCTGGTCCTGGCGTGGGGCGATCTCAATCGCACCGGCAATCGCTACTTCGCGTTCGACAAGCGCACCGGGCAGACGGTGTGGATCAGCTCGCCGCAGATCCCGTCACTACGACACCAACTACTCGACGCCGGTCGTCGTCGACCATCCGACCGGCACGCGCGCGCTGATCGTCGGCGGCACCGACGGCGCGTATCACGCGCTGCAAGGTCAACACCGGCGAGAAGATCTGGTCGATGGAGGTCAGCAAGCGCGCCATCCTCAACAGCGCCCTCGTCCGCGACAACGTCGCCTACATCACGCACGGCGAAGAGAACATGGACACCACGGAGATGGGCATGATCGCCGCGGTCGATGCGACGAAGACCGGCGTGCTGACGGCCGACGCGTTCAAGTGGAAGACGCACGGCTTCCTGCCGACGTTCGCGTCGCCGGTGATGGACGACGAGCGCCTCTACACCGTGGACAACAGCGCCATCGTCGGCGCGTTCGACCTGAAGACCGGCGCGCGGCTGTGGGACAAGACGCTCGGCACGTTGCAGAAGGGCTCGCCGCTGCTGGCCGACGGCAAGCTCTACGTCGGCACCGAGAACGGCAAGTTCTTCATCCTGAAGCCGTCGGCGACCGGTGTCGAGGTGCTCGACGAGGACGTGCTCGGCACGCGCAGACGCCCTGAAGCGATCGTCGCGTCGCCGATCGTGGCCGATGGCCGCGTCTACGTGACGTCGATGGATGCGACCTCTACGCGATCGGCAAGCGGAAGGCCGGCGCGAGCCGGTCCTGCGCCGACCGTGATGCCGCGATCCTCCGAGCCGGCCGCCTCGGTGCAGGTGTTCCCGTACGACACGCTGGTCGCGCCCGGCGGCAAGCAGACCTTCACGCTCCGGCTGTTCGATGCGAAGGGCAACTTCATTCGCGAGGAGCCCGCCGGCAACGCAGTGGTCGGTCGATCAGCTGAAGCGGCGCCGTCGATGCGAAGGGCGTGTTCACCGCCGGCGACGGCAACTCGAGCGGGCTTCGTCAAGGCGACGGTCGGCGCGCGTCAGCGGCATGGCGCGCGTGCGCGTGGTGGCGCCGCTGCCGTGGAGCTTCGACTTCGAGAACCCTGGTGGCGAAGCGCCGCCGTCGTGGTGGACGGGCGCGCCGGGCAAGCTGTTCCAGCGCACGGTCGAGGGCGTCGGCAAGGTGCTGGTGCGGCCGCGCGACGAAACCGTCGGGCCGCCGCGCCAAGGTGCTCATTGGGCCGGCCGACCTGGTCGGGCTACACGATCGAGGCCGACGTGCGCGGCCGCGAGCAGCGGCGTCAGCGCGGCGACGTCGGCCTCATCAACGAGCGCTACGGCCTCGTGCTGTTCGGCAACGGCCAGAAGCTCGAGCTGCAGCCGTGGCAGGCCGCCGATGAGATGACGGTGCGCGTGCCGTTCAAGTGGGATCCCGACAAGTGGTATCGCATGAAGCTGCGCGTCGACAATCAGCCGAACGGCCAGACGCGGGTGCGCGGCAAGGTGTGGCCGGCCGGCGACGCCGAGCCCGCGGCGTGGACCATCGAGAAGATCGACACGATCCCCCACCGCGATGGGCAGCCCCGGCATCTACGGCGACGGGATTTCGGACGTCTATTTCGACAACGTCAAGGTTTATAAGAATCAGTAGGGTCAGGATCAGGGTTCAGGGAACAGGGATCAGGTCTGTATGCGCAATATCCTCACGCTCTTCTTCATCGCCGCGACGTCCGTGGCCCTGTCCGCCGACTGGCCGATGTGGGGTGGCACGCCGTGCCGCAACATGGTGTCGTCGATGAAGGGCCTGCCGACCGACGTGGGACGTCAAGACCGGCAAGAACGTGAAGTGGGTCGCCGAGCTCGGCTCGCAGTCGTACGGCAATCCCACGGTCGCCAGCGGCGTCGTGATGATCGGCACCAACAACGAGGCTGGCCCGCGATCCGAAGCAGCCGCGGCGATCGCGGCGTGGTGATGGCGTTCCGCGAAGCCACCGGCGAGTTCCTGTGGCAGGCGACGTTCGAGAAGCTGTCGTCGGGCCGCGCCAACGACTGGCCGTACCAGGGCATCGCCAGCTCGCCGCTGATCATCGACGGCATCGCCTACTTCACGTCGAACCGCGGCCAGATCATCGCCGCCGACGTCGAAGGGCTTCCACGACAGCGAGAACGACGGCCCCTACAAGGACGAGAAGCTGACCGGCAAGAACGACCTCGACATCATCTGGATGTTCGACATGATGGAAGAGGTCGGATCGTTCCCGCACAACCTCTCCAACTGCTCGCCGGTGGTCGACCAGAACCTGCTCTACGTGCAGCACGTCGAACGGCCAGGACGAAAGCCACGTCAACATCCCGTCGCCGAAGGCGCCGGCGATCATCGCGATCGACCGCGCGACCGGCAAGCTGGTGTGGGAGGACAACTCGGTCGGCGATCGCATCCTGCACGGGCAGTGGTCGACGCCGTCGGTCGGCGACATCGGCGGCGTGATGCAGGTGGTGCACGCGCAGGGCGACGGCTGGGTGCGCGGCTACGAGGCGCTGACCGGCAAGAAGCTGTGGGAGTTCGACACCAATCCCGAAGGACTCGGTCTGGCCGAAGACCCGCAACGAGGTGATCAGCACGCCGGTGATCTTCGAGAACGTCGTCTACATCTCGAACGGCCAGGATCCGGAACACGGCGAGGGCGTCGGCCACGCCTATGCGATCGACGCGACCAAGCGCGGCGACATCACGCAGACGGGACGATCTGGCACTTCGACAAGATCCGCCGCTCGATCTCGACCGCGGCGATCAAGGACGGCCTGATCTACCTCGCCGACTTCAGCGGCTTCCTGCACTGCCTCGATCTCAAGACCGGCAAGCCGTACTGGACGCACGACATGTTCGCCGCGATCTGGGGCTCGCCGATGCTCATCGACGACAAGATCTACCTCGGCGACGAAGACGGCGACATCGTGGTGCTCGAGCACGGCAAGACCTTCAAGGTGATCTCGGAGCAGAACATGGGCAGCTCCGTCTACGCGACCGTCGGTGCCCGCCAACGGCACGCTGTTCGTGATGAACCGCAACCAGCTCTACGCGCTGCAGAAGGGGCGCAGTTCAAGAAGCCGAGCGCTGGGGGACAGTAGACACCGGATGCGGCGCCGCGAGTTTCTCCTGACCCTTGCCGCCGCCGGCCTGGCGCCGGCGCCGTGGCTGCGCGCGCAGGGCGACCGCGCGGCACGGCCGCGCGCGACGCGTGGCCGCAGTTTCGCGGCACGCCGTCGCTGACCGGCGTCTCGGCGACCACCATCGCCGCCGCAGCCGAAGCTCGCGTGGACCTGGGAAGGCGGCGAAGCCTTCGACTCGTCGCCGGCGATTGTCGACGGTGTGGTCTACGTCGGCACCGCGACCGGCGAGCTGATCGCCATCGGCCTTGCCGACGGCAAGCTGCGCTGGCGCTACAAGGCGGGCGAGTCGATCGGCGAGTCGTCGCCGGCGGTCGCCGGCGGCCGCGTCTTCGTCGGCGATCTCGACGGCGTCGTCCACGCGGTCAACGTCGCCGACGGCAAGGCGGTCTGGACCTTCAAGACGCAATCCGAAATCAAGTCGTCGCCGGTCGTCGTCGGCGACACTGCTGCTGATCGGCTCGTACGACGGCTCGCTCTACGGCGCTGGACGCCGCCGACGGCAAGCAGCGGTGGTCGTTCGCGACCGAGAACTACGTGCACGGCACGCCGTGCGTCGTGAACGGCGTCGCGCACTTCGCCGGCTGCGACGAGGTCTTCCACGCGGTCCGCGTCAAGACGGCAAGGAAGCGTTCGCCGACCTCGGCGACCGCCTACACCGGCGCGTCGGTCGCGTATCGTCGACAACGTCGCCTACTTCGGCACGTTCGACAACCAGGTGCTCGCGCTCGATCTCGGCAAGACGCGCAAGGTGAAGTGGCGCTACGAGCACCCCGATCGCAAGTTTCCGTTCTACTCGTCCGCCGCGGTGATCGACGGGACGGTGGTGCTCGGCGGGCGCGATCGCATGGTGCACGCGCTCGACGCGGCGACGGGCAAGGCGCGCTGGACCTACATGACGCGCGCGCGCATCGACTCGTCGCCGGCGATCGCCGGCGGCCGCGTCTTCGTCGGATCGAACGACGGCCGGCTCTACGCGCTCGATCTCGCGAGCGGGAAAGTGGTGTGGCAACACGACGACGGCGGCGCGCTGACCAGCTCGCCGGCCCTCGCCTCCGGCCGAATCGTCATCGGCTCGACCGACGGCCGGGTGATCTGCTTCGCCTGAGTTAGAGCTCGCTGAATCTGTGATCTGGTGATGTGGTGATCTGAGATCGATCGACAGATCTGACGATCTGCGATCCAGATCGCCAGCTCACCAAGTCACCACATCGCCAGATATCGTCTACTTGAACTCCACCGTCACTGTCGGGCCGTCGATCTTGATGCCCTTGATGTCCTTCAGGTAGGGCTTCACTTCGCGTCAGCGACGGCGCCGGGGCCGATCTTGCCCTGCAGCGCCTTCAGCTTCGCCTCGTCGGCGAACAGCGCCGCCATGTCCATTTCGAGCAGCGTCACGCGCGAGCCCGTCGACGTACTCGGCGTTGGTCTTGACGATCGAGCCGACGCACCTCGAGGTCGATGGCGATCTTGAAGCCGTCGAACATCGTCTTGACCATGTTCATGATCATCGGGTTGGTCAGGTCCGGCATGTCGGCGGCCGCCCTGGCGGCTTCTCGGTCGTTGACGCCGGCGCCGGGCTTGTCGCTGGAACTGCGACCGTCAGCGTCGACGTGCCGCCGGCTTCTGCGTCAGCGTGAACTTCACCGGGTCTCTCGGGCGGCTGCGGCGGCGCCACCATCATGCCGTCGGAGCTGCCGCTCATGCTCGGATCCTGGCTGACCTGCACCTTGGTTGATGTCGTCGAAGGCGAAGATCGCCTTCGAGCCTTCGAAGCCGCTCGCCCTTGACCGGCTCGGTCGAGACCAGGCGCACGCCCTTGCCCATGCGTTCGGCCGTGCGCTTCGAGATCGGCCTTCGTTCATCGCCGCCGCCCGGCTGGCCGGGCTGGCGTCATGCCCGCGCATCATGCCCTTCAGCGCCGCCGGTGTTCACGAGCGTCGTCTGTTCGACGGTGCCGCTGCCATCGGGCTTCACCTTGACAGCGTGGTGCTGTTGATGCAGGCGGTCGAGCGTCGGACGCCGACGACGCGAAGAGCAGCAGGACATCGAAGCAGTGCGCATGGAGACGCTCCAGTCGCCGCATCGATACCTATACTTGACAGTGCATGCATGAAGGAAGGCCTGGGCGCAGACGGCGCTGGTCACCGGCGCATCGTCCGGCATCGGCAGGCGTTCGCGGAAGTGCTGGCCGCGCGGGCTATCGCCTGGTGCTGACGGCGCGGCGCGACGATCGGCTCGAGGCCGCTCGCCGCCGAGCTCCGGCAGCGGCATGGCGTCGCAGCGCACGCGTCATCGTCGCCGACCTCGCGGAGCCGGACGCCTCGCGCCAGACTGGCCGCGGAGCTGGCATCGGCGCGGGCTGGCCGTCGATGTGCTGGTCAACAACGCCGGCTACGGCGTTCCCGGGCAGCTACGTGCAGACGTCCGTGGGCGCGATCACGACGCGCTTCCTGCAGGTGATGGTCACCGCCGTGCTGCGAGCTCACGCATCGCCTGCTGCCCGGCATGATCGAGCGCGAAGTGGGGCCGCATCATCAACATCGCGTCGCTCGCCGGCCATGCTGCCGGCGCCCGCCGGCCACACGCTCTACGCGCGCGTCGAAGGCGTTCGTGATCCGCTTCTCCGAATCGCTGCACGCCGAGCACGAGCGCGAATGGCGTCCACGTCCGCGCGGTCTGTCCCGGCTTCACCTACAGCGAATTCCACGACGTCACCGGCACGCGCGACAAGGTGAGCCAGATGCCCGGCGTGTTGTGGCTGGAGCGCCGACGACGTGGCGCGCGCAGGGCTATGACGCGGTCATGAATGGCCACTCCGGTCGTACGTCAACGGCCGCGTCAACCGCATGCCTCGTCTGGCTCGCCCGGCGTGATGCCGCAGGGCCTCGTCCGCCGAGCCGTGGCCGGCTCGGGCGAAGAGGGTCAGGCAGCTAGACCGCTAGAACCTAGAACCTAGAACCCCAGAACCCTAGAACCCGGACCCCGAACTTCCCCCGCCCCTCTGCGTCTAAGGCGGAGGAGGCGCTATGTTGAAGGACATCCGATACGCGTTCCGGTGGCTGCGGCGCAGCCCGGGGTTCTCCGCTCGTCGCGATGCTCTCGCTCGGGCTCGGCGTCGGCGTCAACACCGCGATGTTCTCGCTGGTCGATTCGCTGCTCTTCAGGCCGCTGCCGGTCTCGGCCCCATCCACGCTGGTCGACATCTTCACGACCAGCGGCGATGGCGACGAATACGCCACCTCGTCATTCCCCGATTTCACCGATCTCAAGGCGCAGAACACCGTCTTCGCCGACATGACTCGGCTACAGCCCGATGCTGCGCGCCGCTGGCGCTTGGCGAGCGATCGCGGCTCGTGGTGGGCAGGTCGTCACCGCAATCACTTCACGATGCTGGGCGTCTCAGCCGCATCTTGGCCGACTGCTGCGTGCCTACGGACGATGATGCGGGGGCGACGCGCGTCGTGGTGATCTCGCATCGGATGTGGCAGCGGAGTTCGGCGGCGCGACTGCGGCGATCTCGGACAAGACGCTCACGCTGCGCGGGCTTGCCGTACACGATCGTCGGCGTGACCCGCCCGGACTTCCGCGGCGTGGTGCCGCTGGTCGCGCCGGATCTGTGGCTGCCGATGGCGCACGTCGACGAAGTGGAGCCGTTCGGCATCACGATGTCGTGCCGTCGACCTCGGGCGCACGCAGCTCGAACGCCGCGGCATGCGCTGGATGTTCGTGAAGGGCCGGCTGAAGCCCGGCGTGACCCCTGAGCAGGCGCACGCGAACGTCTCGCTCATCGGACGCCAGCTTGCCGACGCGAATCCGCAGACCAACAAGGATCGGCGGATGTCGGCCGTGCCGACCACCGAGGTGCGGCTGCTGGTGCCGCAGGCGAGCGGCATCATGTCGATGGGCGCGGCCGGGTTGATGTCGGTGGTCGGGTCTCGTGCTCCTCATCGCCTGCGCGAACGTCGCCGGCATGCTGCTGGCGCGTGCCTCTGCGCGCCGACGCGAAATCAGCGTCCGCCTCGCGATTGGCGCCAGCCGCGGCGCGTCTGATGCGCCAGCTGCTCGTCGAAGGCCTGGTGCTGGGGCTGCTCGGTGCGGCTGCATCGATTGCTTTCGCGTGGATCGTGATCCGGTCGCTGCTGGCCATCAAGTTGCCGCTGCCGGTGCGAGATCTCGCTCGATCTCGGCATCGACTGCGCGCGTCCTGGCCTTTGCCGTGGCTGCCTCAGGCGCTCAGCGGCGTCCTTGCCAGCCTGCTGCCCGCGTTGAAGGCTTCGTCGCCCAACCTGGTTGCCGATCTGCGCGGTGAAGCACCAGCCGGGCGCGTCGGCACCCGGCGGTTCGCCTTGCGCGACGTCCTCGTCGTCACGCAGGTGGCGTTCACCGCCGTGCTTGCTGGTGGTCGCGGGGCTGCTGCTGCGCAGCCTTGCCGAATCGCAGCGCGCCGACGTCGGCTTTCCCACCCAGCGGCCTCGCGCTCATCTCGTTCGACACCGACATGGTCCGCTACACGCCCGAGCGCGGCGCGCAGTTCTGGGCGCGAGGCATTGACGCGGGTCCGCGCGATGCCGGGCGTGGTGTCGGCCGCCACCGCGTCGCCGACGGCTGCCGTTCCAGTTCAACTTCAACCAGCAGGAACTCCGCGTCGACAATCGCACCTACGCGGAAGGGCAGCGCGGCGAGACCATCGAGAACGTCTCGGTCTCGGCCGGTTACGTGCCGACGCTGGGGCTGCGCGTCCTCGACGGCCGCGATGTCGACGGCACCGATCGCGCCGGTGCGCCGCTGGTCGCGCTGATCAACGAGACCATGGCCCGCCGCTACTGGCCGAACGAGAGCGCGGTGGGCCACACGTTCCGCGCTGTCACCACCGGCAATCACATACCGCATCGTCGGCGTGGTCTCGAACCACAAGATGCACGGCGTGCTCGAGCGGCCGTCGCCACTGGTGTACTTCGCGTCGGAGCAGCGCCCGGCCCGCTACAACTACCTCATGGCCCGCACCGCTGGCGACGCCGGCGAATTGCTCGTCAGTGATTCGTCGCGAGCTGCTGAACGATGGAGCCGGGCCTCGTCTTCATGGGCGACTCGACGATGGAGCAGAACCTGGCGATCGAGCCTGATGCCCGCGCGCGTCGGCGCGACGCTGGCGACGGCGTTTGGTGCGCTCGGCACGTTGCTGGCGGCGATCGGCCTCTACGGGGTCATCGCGTTCTCGGTCGCTCGCCGCACGAAGGAGATCGGCGCTTCGCATCGCGCTCGGCGCGCAAACCGGCAGCGTCCTCGGCATGGTGATGCGGCAGGGCTTCGGCCTCGCCGGAATTGGGGTCGTGATCGGCGGAGTGCTGGCGGCCGCCGCCGCGTTCACACTGAGCGGCTTGCTCTACGGCATCACCCCGATGGACCCGATGGCCTGGCTCGCGGCGATGCTCACGCTGCTTGCCGCCGCGGCCATCGCCAACTTCGTGCCCGCCCGTCGCGCCATGCGGGTCGACCCGATGACGGCGCTGCGCACCGAATAGGCGCCAGGGCGCCGCCTGCGTTAGTGTCAGGGCATGATTTCCCGCATCCTGACCCCGGATGATGACGCGCTGCTGGCCGACGAGCGCGAGTGCCTCGGCCGCCTGCAGCGCGCGCTGGCGAGCGCCGGGGCGGAGGCCGCCGATCAGGACGCGCTGGCCCAGTCGGTCCGCCGCCTCGACGAGCTCTTCCTGCTGGTGGTCGTCGGCGAGTTCAATTCCGGAAAGAGCACGTTCATCAACGCGCTGATTGGTCAGCGGGTGCTGGAGGAAGGCGCCACCCCCACCACCACGCGGGTGCACGTGCTGGTGCACGGGCCGGCAGTCGCCCACGTCTCGTCCACGGCCTCGGTGGACACCATGGCCGCGCCGGTCGAGATGCTCCGCGAAATCCACATCGTCGACACGCCGGGCACCAACGCGATCTTCCGGGAGCACGAGGCGATCACCACCGACTTCGTGCCGCGTGCCGACTTCGTGCTGTTCGTCACCTCGGCCGATCGCCCGTTCACCGAAACGGAGCGCGGCTTCCTCGAGGTGATCCGCGAATGGGGCAAGAAGATCATCATCGTCATCAACAAGGTGGACATCCTCGAGACCGCCGCGGACCTGGACAGCGTGCTCACGTTCGTCCGGCAGAGCGCATCGGCCTTGCTCGGGGTCGAGCCCTCGATCTTCCCGCTGTCGGCCCGCCTGGCGCTTCGCGCCAAGCTGTCAGGGCAGCCGATGCCCGGCGCGGAGTCGTTTGGCGCGCTCGAACAGTTCATGACGACGACGCTCGACGAACGCGAGCGGCTGCGGCTGAAGCTGCTCAACCCGATTGGCGTAGGGCGGCGCCTTGCCGACCGGCATCTCGCAGCCGCCCAATCGGAGCTCGCCCTGCTGCAGGACGACCTGCTGGCAATCGACGACATCGAGCGGCAGCTCGCGCTCTATCGCGAGGACATGGCCCGGGAGTTCCGTCACCGGTTGTCGTCGGTGGACAACGTTCTCCACGACTTCGAGCGACGAGGGGTAGCCTTCTTCGACGACACGCTGCGGCTCGGGCGGGTGTTCGACCTGCTGAACAAGAGCCGGCTGAAGTCAGAGTTCACCCGCGACGTGATTCAGGACATGCCGGCCCTGGTCGAGCGGCAGGTGATGGACATCGTGGACTGGATGGTGGCAAGCGACCTGCGCCAGTGGCAGGGGGTGATGACGCGCATCGAATCCAGGCGGATGGCTCACGCCGAGCGGCTGACGGGCGCCGTCGACAGCCGCTTCGAATACGACCGTGCGCGGTTGCTGGAGACGGTGGGTCGCGCGGCGGAGCGGACGCTTGGCGGCTACGACCACGCGCGGGAGTCCGACGCGATGGCCGAATCGGTGCGGATGGCCGTGGCCGGGACCGCGTTGGCCGAAGTAGGGGCGCTGGGGCTTGGCGCCGCGGTCACGGCGCTGGCGACCACCACCTTCGCCGATGTCACCGGCATCCTGGCCGCGGGCGCCATTGCGGTGATCGGGCTCTTCGTCATCCCGGTGCGCCGGGCCCAGGCCAAGTCGACGATGCGCGCCCGGATCGAGACGATGCGGCGGGAGCTGGTGGCGTCGCTGACCGCGCAGTTCGATCGCGAGGTGGACCGCAGCGTGTCGCGCATCCAGGATGCGGTGCTGCCCTACACGCGCTTCGTGCGCGCCGAGCGCCAGCGGCTGGACGCCGCGCGAGGGGAGTTGGCGGCCATCGGCGATCAGCTGGGCGGCCTGCAGCGCCGCATCGAGCAGCGGACTGCCCGCTAGGCTGAACACGCGACTGCCAGGATCACGACTGCGGCGCAACGCGCTGCCCTCCGGCTGATGCGGCGTGCAGCTGAGCGGCGAAGCGAGCGGCGGGCTGTCAGACCGGTCGTGCTGCCGGTCAAACCCAACGTCCGCTTGACCGAACGCTGAGGCCAACTCGCCCTGCATCGGCGCGCTCAAACAGGCCAAGTGGCGAGCGGACGCCGGGTTTGTCGGATCCCGAAGCGGCAGCACTCCAACGGTCTGCCACCCGCCGCTCGCTCCGCCGCCCTCAGCCGACCCCAGCCGCGCGTTACAGAGCCACGCGCCGTCGCTCGCCACCCGCGTCAACGACGAATGGTTGTTGACGCAGCGGGCGTGTGTAGCGCGGACGCGAGTCCGGTCTACAATGCGGTCTCCCTATGCGTCTCCTCCTCAAAGTCGTCGGTGTGCTGCTGCTACTGGTGCTCGTGATTGCCGGCGCCGGTTTCCTTTACTTCATCAATCGATTCCCCGAGGTGCCGCCGGCCCAGGCCGTGACGCTGCCAACTTCTCCGGAGGTCGTGGCGCGCGGAGCCTACCTGGCGCAGCACGTCGCGGTCTGCGTGGACTGCCACTCGGAACGCGACTGGACGAAGTTCGCCGGCCCGCTGAAGCCCGGCACCTTCGGGCAGGGCGGCGAGAGGTTCGACACGCCCAACTCCGGCGTGCCCGGCACCCTGTATGCGTCCAACATCACGCCCGCCGGGATCGGCGAGTACAGCGACGGCGAACTGGTGCGCGCGGTCACGACCGGCGTCGCCAGGGACGGCCGCGCCATGTTCCCGCTGATGCCCTACACGAACTACGGGCAGCTGGCCTCCGACGACGTCCAGGCCATCCTCGCCTACGTGAGGACGCTGTCGCGCATCGACCATCAGGTGCCTGCGCGGTCGCTGGACTTCCCGATGAACCTCATCGTCAACATCATCCCCACGGCGGCGACTCCCGGTGTCCGGCCCTCGCCGGAGGATCGCGTCGCCTACGGCAAGTACGTGGTGACGGCCGCCAGCTGCGCCGAGTGCCACACGAAGATTGACGACCGCGGCCAGAAGCTTCCGGGGATGGACTTCGCGGGTGGCTTCCAGTTCGCGGGCGAGCAGGGCTACCGGGTGCGCAGCGCCAACATCACGCCCGACGCCGACTCCGGCATCGGCCAGTGGACCGAGGAGCAGTTCGTGAGCAAGTTCAAGGCCTTCGAGGCGCCGGACGATCACGTGCTGACCGACGCGGAGCAGCGCCAGAACACCGCCATGCCGTGGAAGCAGTATGCGGGCATGACCCGCGAAGACCTCGGTGCGATCTACACCTATCTCCGCACCCTCAAGCCGGTGCTGAACCGCGTCGACAAGTTCCCGGACTCGCATCCCACCGCGCAATAGCGTGACACCTGCCAGGCCGGCGGCTCCATCCGCGCCGGCCTCGGCTACTATGACGGGCAGTGGCTGAAGAGACCTTCGACCTGGCCATCATCGGCGGCACGATTGTCTCCGCTGGACGCGAGCATCCGTCGATCGTCTGCGTGCGCGACGGGAAGATTGCCGCCATCCGATCCGCGGGCGATACCGTGGTCGCCGAACAGACCTACGTCGCCAAGGGCCTGCACATCCTGCCCGGGGTGATCGATCCGCACGTGCACACCAGGCACCCCGGCGGCGAGGCACGCGAGGACTTTGCCTCGGGCACGTCGGCCGCTGCCGCAGGCGGCATCACCACGCTCTTCGAGATGCCGATCTCGAAGGTACCGACCAACTCCGCGAAGAACCTGCGCACGCGCGTCGAAGCGATGGCCCCGCAGGCGCACATCGATTACGCCCTGTACGGCGGCGCCGGCAAGGACAACCTCGACTCGATCGTCGAGCAGGCCGAGGCCGGAGCCATCGCGTTCAAGACGTTCCTGCAACCGCCTCCCGCCGGGCGCGAAGACGAGTTCCATGGCCTGTGGTGCCGTCACGACGACCTGCGCTCCGTGATGGACGCGGTGCGCCTGACGCGCCTCCGGCACTGCTTTCACTGCGAGGAGCCCGGGATGTACGGCCCGCTCCGGGCCCGCCTCGAAGGACTCGGGCAGACGAAAGGCCGGGCCCATGCGGAGAGCCGGCCCGCGGCCTGCGAGGAAGTCTCCGTCGCCGTGGTGCTGGCGCGCGCGGCCGAGAAGCCGCTCCCCATCGGCATCGTCCATTGCTCGAGCCCGATGTCGGCGCGCCTGGCTGCCGATGCCCGGTTGCGCGGGCTGAACGTCGCCGTCGAGACCTGCACGCCGTACCTGTTCTTCACGATGGAGGCGCTCGACAAGCTGGGCCCGTACGCGAAGTGCAATCCGCCGCTCCGGTCCGCGACGATGCGCGACGAGTTGTGGTGGGCGATCCAGGGTGGGCTGATCGAGTACGTCGGTACCGATCACTCGCCCTTCCTGGCCGAGGACAAGGAGCGCTTCGGCGACGATATCTTCCAGGCGCCGCCCGGCATCGCCGGGCTGGAGACCTTCGTGCCGTTGATGCTGACCGCCGTCAGCCAGCGGCGCATCACGCTGCCGCAGGTCGTGGCGGTGTGCTCGGAGAATCCCGCGCACGTCTTCCGCCTGCCGAACAAAGGCCGCATGACCGTGGGGTCGGACGCCGACTTCACCATCGTTGACATGAAGCGGGCGTGGCGCTTCAAGGCGGCGACGGCGCTGACGAAGTCGCGCGCCAACATGCGGCTGTGGGACGGCTTCAAGATGAAGGGCGCGGTGATCACCACGATGGTGCGGGGAGTACCGGTCTACCAGGACGGCCAGGTCGTCGGTGCGCCGGGCTACGGACGCTTCCAACGGCCCGACATGGAGGTCGATGCCGGGCGTCCCATCGCCGGCGCGTTGTGGGGCGCCGGCCCGGTACCAGCTCTCGCCACGCGCGGCAACTGCGGTATCGTTGTCAGCTGCTGACATGACCGACTTCCTCACTGGCGTCTACAACATCACTCCCACTCCGTTCGCCGACGATGGTTCGCTCGACATCGACAGCCTGAAGCGGCTCACCGTGTTCACGCGCGACAAGGGCGTGCACGGCATGACCATCCTCGGCGTGCTCGGCGAGGCCGACAAGCTGACCGAAGGCGAGCGCGACCGCGTCATTGCCACTACGGTGGAGGCGGCGGGCAGCGGCTTTCCGATTTGCGTCGGCACCACCCACGCCGGCACCGACGGCTGCATCGCCTACAGCCGCCGCGCCCAGGAACTGGGCGCGCGCGCCGTGATGGTGGCGCCGCCGAAGCTGGCGCGGGCCAACGATGCCGCGCTCGAGCGTCACTACCTCGCGGTGGCCGAGGCGATCGACATCCCGGTCGTGGTGCAGGACTTCCCGCCGTCGGTGGGCGGCATCCTGATGAGCGTTGAGGTGATCGCGCGGATCGGCGCGGCGTCGCCGCGATGCCGCTACCTGAAGCTCGAGGACGAGCCCTCGCCGATGAAGGTGAGCCAGGTGCGCGCCGCCAACCCGGACATCCGCGTGCTGGGCGGCCTCGGCGGGCATGATGTTCCTCGAGGAGTTGCGTCACGGCGCGCACGGCACCATGACCGGGTTCGGCTACCCGGAGATCCTGGTCGACATCTACACTCGTTACACCGCGGGCGACATCGACGGCGCGACCGGCGTGTTCTACAAGTACCTGCCGCTCATCCGCTTCGAGAACCAGCCGCGGATCAACCTCGCCATCCGCAAGCACATCTATCACCGCCGGGGCGCCATCGCGACGCCGCGCGCCCGGGCACCCTTTGCGCCAGTCGATGCGGAGACGCTGGCCGACCTCGACGACATTCTCCGGAGATTGGACCTTCGCTCATGAACCTCGGATTGAAGGGGCGCCGCGCCCTCGTGCTCGCGGCCAGCCGTGGACTGGGATACGCCTGCGCGCGCGGGCTCGCGCAGGAAGGCTGCGACCTGGTGATCTGCAGCCGCGATGAGGCACGCATCCAGGCGGCGGCCGAACAGATTCGCAAGGACACCGGCGCGCGCGTCGAAGCGCTGACCGCCGACGTCAGCAACGCCGCCGAAGCCGAGCGCCTGGTCGGCGCGGCCGTCGCGGCGCTATGGCGGGCTGGAAGTCCTGGTGCACAACGCCGGCGGACCGCCGGCCGGCCCGTTCACGGCGGTCACCGAACCGCAGTGGGCGCAGGCGTTCGAGCAGAACCTCATGAGCTTCGTCCGCATCGTCCATGCGGCGGTGCCGGAGATGAAGAAGGCCGGCTACGGCCGGGTGCTGACGATTGCCTCGTCGTCGATCAAGCAGCCGATTCCGAACCTGGTGCTGTCGAATGCCTTCCGCGCCGGCGTGTGGGGACTTGCCAAGACGATGTCGCAGGAGTTGGCGCCGCACGGCATCCTCGTGAACGTGATCGCGCCGGGCCGGATTTCAACGGAACGGATCGCCGAGCTGGATCAGGCCAACGCGACGCGCAGCGGCAAGGCCATCGAGGACGTGCGCAAGGCCTCGGTGGCGTCGATTCCACTGGGCCGTCTCGGCGATCCCGAGGAGTTCGCCAACCTGGTGGTCTTCCTGGCCTCGGAGAAGGCCAGCTACATCTCCGGGCAGGGGATGTTCGTGGACGGCGCGGCAGGGACGTCGCTGTAGCGCGCGGCGTTCAACGTTCAAGAGCCTGCACACGTCGAGGATCTCGGGATCGCCAGATCTCGAGATCCTCAGTTCACTAGATCCAGATCACCACCTCACCACATCACCAGATCGCCAGATTCGCGGCGGAGCGTACAATGTCCCCGTGCGCTGTCATCGCCCTCCTTGTGATTTGCGGACTGGCCGTTGTCCAGGCACAGGAGCCCGCGCGGCCTGAGTTCTCCACCTGGCTCGAGGATGTGAAGCACGAGGCCATCGATCGCGGTATCACCGCGGACACCGTGGCCAAGGCACTCGATGGCCTGGAACCACTCGAGGTGGTCGTGCAGCGCGATCGCTCCCAGGCGGAATCCGTCCAGACGGTGGACGAGTATGTCCGCCGACGGCTCACCCCGAAATTCGTCAAGACCGCCAACGAACGGGCCGCCGCGGAGCGCGCGACCCTCACGAAGATCAACGCGCGCTACGGCGTGCAGCCGCGCGTGCTGGTGGCGATCTGGGGGCTGGAATCGAACTTCGGGCGCTTCAGCGGCGTGCGCCCGGTGGTGCAGGCCCTCGCCACGCTGGCGTGGGAAGGCCGGCGCGGCGCGTTCTTCAAGGATGAGCTGATGAACGCTCTCCAGATCGTCGATCGCGGCGACATCGAGCTCGCCGTCATGAAGGGCTCGTGGGCCGGCGCGATGGGGCAGACCCAGTTCATGCCCTCCAGCTACTTGAAGCACGCCGAAGACTTCGACGGCGACGGCGATCGCGACATCTGGCGCTCCACGCCGGACGTGCTCGCCTCGATCGCCAACTATCTGAAGGCCTACGGCTGGCAGACCGACCAGACGTGGGGACGCGAGGTGAAGCTGCCGCCCGGCGGCGCCGACGCGCTGCTCGAGAAGGTGGCCCTGCGGGCCACCGGCTGCCGCGCCGAACGCGAGATGAGCGAGCCGCGGCCGCTTGCGGAGTGGCAGAAGCTGGGCGTCCGGACGGTCGAGGGGCGCGCCCTGCCCAAGGTGGACCGGACGGCGTCGTTGCTGCCGGCCGGCAAGCGGGCGTTTCTCGTCTATTCCAACTACGACACGCTCCTCGGCTACAACTGCGCCCACGCCTATGCGCTGGCCGTGGGCCAGTTGGCCGATCGCATTCGCCGCTAGTACAATCAGTCGCATATGGCATCCGCGGAGAAACCGTCGTTCGGTCTGGTCGTCGCGTGCGCCATAGGCGCCGTGGTGTCGATGGCCGCGGGCGTGTACTTCGGCGGCCACGACCAGCTGCCGCTCGCGATGACCGGCACTGGACTGTTCGTCCTGCTGGGCGGACTCACCTTCGAGCTGGCGCGCCGCCGCTCGGCCTGATCACAAGGATTTCTCGATGACCCCAGACCTGCTCAAGGGACTGAACGCGCACCTGACGCTCGAGTTCCGCGCCTCCCACGAATACCTGGCCATGTCGATCTGGCTCGCCGAGCACGATCTGCCGGGCTTCTCGAAGTGGATGCGGCAGCAGTCGTCCGACGAGCTGATGCACGCGCAGCGGATCATCGACCACCTGGTCGAGCGCGATCAGAAGGTGCAGCTGCCCGCGGTGGACGCGCCGCCGATGGAGTGGCCGAACGCCGAAGCGCTGTGCGCCCACGTGATGAAGAACGAGCAGGAGGTCACGGCCTCGATCAACGACCTGTATGCGATGGCCGAAAAGGCCAAGGATCGCCCCGCGACGATCATGCTGCAGTGGTTCGTCACCGAGCAGATGGAAGAGGAAGCCGCGGCGCGCGCCGTCCTCGGCCGCATCCGCCTCGCGGGCAACACCGGCGTCGGGCTGCTGATGATCGATCAGGAACTGGCCGCCGGCAACATGCCCGGGATGCCCTCCGACCCCGCGGGCGCGGGAGCGTAAGGAAAAGGCAAAAGGCAAAAGGCAAAAGGCAAAAATCCCGGCAGACGGCAACCGGCAGACGGCAGACGGACGAACGAACAACCGGAAACCGGCAGGTGATGACGGACACCGGATATCGGATACCGGACACCGGATACCGGACACCGGATACCGGGTACCGGACCAAGTTCCTATGCCAGTGAGACGATGGAATGCGGCTCTCGAGGGGCCGGTGTCTGAGAGCGCGTTGCGGGCCCGGCTCGAAGCCATGGGCTATCGCGTCGCGCGCTACACCTACGAGCCCGGCACGCTGTTCCCGGATCACACGCACGGCGTGCACAAGATCGATGCGGTGATCTCCGGCCGCTTCCGACTGGTGGTGGGCGGCCATCTCGTCGTGCTGGGCCCCGGCGACTGGGTTGAAATCCCCCGCGGCGCGGTGCACAGCGCGACGGTGCTTGGCGACGAGCCGGTGGTTGCGCTGGACGCGATACGGGTGGGGGCGTAAAGAGCGGGTCTTGGGTCTTGAGTCTTGGGTCTTGAGTCTTGAGTCCTGAGAATGGCTTCTGGTCCCGCATCCTGAACCCTGATCCCCGAACCCTGAGTCCTAACCCTTCGCCCTGATCCTTTTCTCCCTTATCCCTATGCGTATCGCAGTATTCGGCACCGGCGCGGTTGGCGGTTATTTCGGCGGACGACTGGCCGCCGCCGGCGAAGATGTCACGTTCATCGCGCGCGGCTCTCACCTGGCGGCCCTTCAGGAGCAGGGGTTGCGGATCACCAGCCCCAAGGGCAACATCGCCATTCCGGTGAAGGCCACGAACGACTCCGCCTCCATCGGTCCGGTGGATGTGGTGCTGCTCACCGTCAAGCTCTATGACGTCGATGCGGCCATCCCCTCGCTCGCGCCGCTCATCGGGCCCGACACCGTGATCCTCACGCTGCAGAACGGCGTCGAGGCGGTGGACATGGTCGGCAAGCACGTGGGCGCCGATCACGTTGCCGGCGGCGTCGCCTATATCGTCGCGGTGGTGGACGAGCCGGGGCACATCCGTCACACCGTCGCCGACCGGCTGGTGTTCGGGGAAGCGGACGGTCGGCTGTCGCCACGGTTGCAGGCGTTCCAGGAGGCTGGCCGCCGCGCGGGATTCGTCGCCGACTTGACGCCCGGCATCGACACCGAGCTGTGGGTGAAGTTCGTGCGGCTGGGCACGTGGAGCGGCATGACCTCGGCGACGCGCTCCGCGATGGGGACCATCCGTGAGCACCCGGAGCTGCTGGCGATGATGGATGCGGCGCTCGACGAAGCCATGGCCGTGGGCCGCGCGCGCGGCATCACGTTCCCCGACGGACTGGTCGAGGGCACACAGGAGATGGTGCGCAACTTCCCCCCGGGGTCAAAGTCGTCGATGCTGGAGGATCTCGAGCGCGGCCGTCGCCTGGAGTTGCCGTGGCTGAGCGGCGCCATCGCCCGCATGGGCCGCGAATCGGGCGTGCCGACGCCGACGCACGGCTTCATCAACGCGATCCTGCTGCCGTTCGCGAACGGGCGGGGATAGGCGCGCCTTCGCCGCGTACGAGGGCCTCGGGCTCAACCTAGAACCTAGAACCTAGAACCTTAGAACCGAGAACCTCGAAGCCTGAAGCCTCGAGCCCGCGCCGCCTCAAGCCCCAAGCCCAGCCCCAAGCCCTCAAGACCCAAGACCCAAGACTCAAGACTTAAGACGGCTCCGTCCCCCCGCCCCTACGCCGGCGTGATGTCCGCGACCAGCTGCCAACGTCCACCGGGGCCCATCGTCCACACTCGCACGTAGTATCCCGGCGTGGCCTTGCCGTCTGCGCCGGTGACGACGGCCTTGCCCCAGGTGTAGCCCAGGTCACCGGACGCGCCAGTCTCGCTCTTCATCGGTTCGCTGGTCATCGTCGTCACGTTCGACGACAGCCACGCCACCGCCGCGTCGCGCGAGGTCAGCGGCAGCACTCCGTTGCGATGGAGGCGGGCGCCGCTGTGCAGCACCGAGCGGAAGGCCTCGGCCGCGCCCTTCGACGCCAGTGCCGCGCTGAATATCTTGTCGGCATCGAGCAGCGTGCGCTCGGCGTCGGGTCGCGACGAGGCGGGCTTGCCCGCGGCCTGAGCCGGCGACCGCACGAACCCTGGCGCGAACGGCACTTCCCCAGGTGGGCGAATACCGATGTCGAGAATCACCTTGAAGGTCCCATCCGCCTGCTTCTTCCACACCGAGAAGTAGCAGCCGTGCCGGATGCTGCCGTCGGGCTGTGGATGTCGCACAGGCCCCGTGAGGTAGCCCAGGTCGCCGCTCGCGGCGATGTCACCGGTCCGCGGCTCCCACTGAAAGGCCGCGAGCGCCGGGCGGCGGTGCCGGCTGCTTGCGCAGCCGTTCGCGCGCGCTTCCGGGCTCCGGTTGGAAGCTCACCGACTCGTCCGCGAAGAACTCGATGAACGCCTCGCGCGGCGTGGCGTCGGTGGCGCGTTTCGAGAACGCCCGCTCGGCCTCCGCCATCTTCAACAACGCTGGCGGGGCAGTGGTCGAGGCGGTCGAGCCCACCTGCACGGACCACAAGGGGATCACGGCCGCGGCAAGCGCCATGAGGGCCGCGACGGCCAAACTGAACGTCTGATGGAGCAGGGTGAACATGACTGGGGATTTGCCGGGACCGGCCTCGAAGTATCACCCCTGCCGCCTGATACCATTCACCCGATCCCGGCATATCCATGGCTGATGCGATGAACGCGTCTCCGGACGATCAGGCCCTGCGCGCCCTGATGGCGAGCTATCAGGCGGGCCGCTTCGAGGCGTTCGACGAGCTCTACGGGCTCGTGGCGCCCGCGGTGCGCCGTTTTCTCGCCGGGCGGATCCGCGACGCGGCGCGCGCGGAGGACGTATTGCAGGAGACGTTCCTGCAGATGCACCGGGCGCGGCGGAGCTACGACCCGGCCTACCCGGTCGTGCCGTGGGTGATGGCCATCGCCCGCCACTGCTGGCTGATGGAACTGCGGCGCGCCAGTCGCCGGCCGGTGAGCGACGTGGACATCGCCGATCTGCCAACCGGCGGTGCGAGCCGAGGCCGAGTCGTACGCGGCGGCCGCGGACCTCGACCGGGCCCTGGGCCAGGTGCCCGCCGGCCAGCGGCAGGCGGTCGTGGCGCACCACGTGTGGGGCCTCAGCTTTCACGAGATTGGCGCGCAGCTTGGCATCGCGGGAAGCGCGGCGAAGCTACGATCCAGTCGTGGGATGAGGCGGCTGCGCGAACTGCTGGCTCCGTCCGGCGGAGAAGGTGCCCCTCGTGGCGATCGTGACGGTCCTGGCGGTGGCCGCGTTCGGGACGATCGCATGACGACGGAGACTGACCGGTGATCGAGCGGAGTGATGGAGCAGCGATGGACATGCCGATGACGGACCGAACGGACACGCACCTGCCGGCGGCGCTCCGCGTGAGGCTGGCGGCCGACTACGCTGCCGTGCGGCCGCTGCCGCCTCCCTTCGCCCGCGCGCTGATGCTCGCGCCGTTCGCGCTGCTGGCGCTGGTCGCGGCACCGTGGTGGTTCGATCTGCGCGTCGACATGGCAAGGCTGGGATGGGCGCAGGCGTGGGGCTGGTCGCTGCTGCAGTCGATCGCCGGCGTGGTACTGGTGGCAGCCGCGCTGCGCGAGGCCGTGCCCGGGCGGACGTGGTCGCGCGTGCCGCTGGCCCTGTGGCTGCTGGCGCCGATCGCCCTCGTCATCGTCGTGACGTTCACCACCTACGGCGCCAGCCCGATCGCGCTTCGCAATGGCTGGGCAATCGTCGGCGCGATGTGCCTGGCCGGATCGTTGGCGACCGCGCTGCCTGGCGCGGTGCTGGCGGCGGTGCTGGCCGCGCGCGCCTATCCGACGCGGCCGGCGCTGACCGGTCTGCTCGGCGGGCTCGGCGCCGGCCTGATGGCCGACGCCGGCTGGCGGTTGTTCTGTCACTTCTCCGAGCCCGCGCACGTGCTGAGCGCGCACCTCAGTGGCGTGATCGCGGCTGGACTGTGCGGCGCGCTGCTGTCGCAACGCCTTCACACCCGCTACTTCCCAAGCTCCTTGTAGATCACGTCCACGTTCGCCCTGGCGCGGGTGATGTCGTAGGACTTGAACTTCTCGGCCGGCACGAACGCGGTCACCGCCGCATCTGCCGTCTGGCCGCTCTTGGCTGACGCCGTCACCGAGCCGACGAAGCTCTTCATGAACTCCCCGAAATCCACGAACGTCTGCCAGGTGGTGACCGCGCTGTGGCCGGGAATAACCGTGTCCACGCCCTTGATGCCGGCGGCGGCCTTGGCGAGCGTCTCGGGATAGGCCAGACCGGAACCGCCATTGTTGGTGTCCATCAACGGCGTGCCCAGTCCGGAGAACGCATCGCCGGAGTGCATCACCCGCAGGTTGCGGAACACCACGAACGCATCGCCGTTGGTGTGCGCCGCGCCGAAGTAGTAGAGATCGATGGCGTCGTTGCCGCCGAGCACCGTCATCTTGTCGGTGAAGGTCTTGTCGGCCAGGCCGTGCTTCTTCGCCGGATCCTTGAAGACGTCCATCTTCATCATGTTCGTGGCCGTGTTCTGCTGCGCCACGATCTCCACGCTGGCGGGGAAGAACTCGTTGCTGCCGACGTGGTCGCCATGGGTGTGGGTGTTGATGATGTGGGTCACCGGCTTGTCGGTGACGGTCTTCACCTTGTCCAGGATCGCCTGTCCCCAGTTGGCGAGCTTGGTGTCCACCAGCACCACGCCGGTGGCGGTGACAAAGGCCGCGGTGTTGCCGCCGCCACCCGTAATCACATACAGGTTGTCCTTCACCTTTTCGATCTGCGCGACATTGGGGCCGGCAGCCGGCTGCTCCGCGGCATATGGCACGGCAGCCATGGCCAGCGTGCCGGCGACGATGATGGAGCCGAGGGCGACGATGCGTGTCATGCGGCAAATCCTAGCATGCCGATGCGGTAGTGCTACGATGCCGCAACTCATCCGAACAAGGAGCCTCAGTGTGATGCGTCGAGCCCTGCCGGTCAGTCTCACTGTCTGCGTCACGCTGCTTGCCGCTGCCTGCGGCACGCCGTCCGCTCCCGTCCCCGCTGCCTCGCCGCAAGCCACGCCGTGGCCCACGAAGAACTGGACCATGACCACACCCGACGCCGAAGGACTGGACGCGGGCGTGCTCGCGAGGCTCGACGCCGAGTTCGCGGCTGGCGGCCATGGCTACATCGACAGCATGCTGGTCATCCGTCACGGACGGCTGGTGTTCGAGCGCAGCTATACGCACGACTACAAGGCGTTGTTCGCCGGGCAACCGGATCAGACCCGCGGTCCCTACAACTACTACGACCCGGACTGGCATCCCTACCGCGACGGCGATCTCCACACCATGCAGTCGGTGAGCAAGAGCGTGACCTCGGCGCTCGTCGGCATCGCCATCGGCCGCGGCGAGATTCCCGGCGTGCAGGTGAAGATGGCGCCGTACTTCTCGGACTTCCGCTTCAAGAGCGACCGGGACAAATGGGACGCCATGACGCTGGAGCACGTCCTGACGATGACCACCGGCATCAAGTGGGACGAGTCCACCATCACCTACACCGACCCGGCGAACAGCGCCGCCGGGATGGAGAAGAGCGAGGACTGGATTCAGTTCGTGCTCGACCAGCCGATGGCCGCCGATCCCGGCCAGACGTTCGTCTACAACAGCGGCGCCACCGAGATGCTGTCGTATCTGATCAAGAAGACCACGGGCCGCGAGGCGCACGACTACGCGCGCGAGCACCTCTTCACCCCGATCGGGATCGACCGCTTCTACTGGAAGCAGACGCCGAAAGGCCTGGCCGACACCGAAGGCGGGCTCTACCTGACGCCGCGTGACCTGGCGAAGTTCGCGTATCTCTACCTGCGCGACGGCATGTGGGACGGCAAGCGCGTCCTGCCGGAGGGTTGGGCGGCGGCCTCGACGCGCCCGCTCATCGCGACCAGCATCAACCCGCCGAAGAACCGCAAGTACGGCTACCAGTGGTGGCTGCTGCCGCACACCGCCGAGGGCCGCTATGCCTATGCCGCGATCGGCTACGGCGGACAGCTCGCCATCGTCGTGCCCGAGCTCGACCTGATCGCGGTCTTCACCGGCTGGAACATCTACGACAAGCCGACGCTGTCGCCGCAGCTCGCGCTCGAGAGGGTGCTCGAGAGCGTAAAGAAGTAGAACTTGGGTCTTGAGTCTTGAGTCTTGAGTCTTGGGTCTTGGGGCTTGGGGCTTGGGGCTTGGGGGCGCAGGCTCCAGGCTTTGGGCTCTAGGCTCTAGCCGACTCCCGACTCCCGACTCCCGACTCCCGCTCCGCCCGGATACCGGATACCGGACACCGGGTACCGGATGCTCGCCGTTACCTCGGATTGAAGAAGAGGCGCTCGACGAACCAGTAGGTGCCCGCCAGGATCACTGCGACCGATCCCCATCGCGCCATTGCCGTCGCCACCGACGGGCGGTTGCGCCCGGCCAGCGCCAGGGCGCCTGCGGCCACCACCACGATCAGCAGCTGGCCGATCTCGACGCCGGCGTTGAACGACACCAGCGACCACACCAGCGCGTCCTTCGGCAGGCCGAACTCACGCAGCACCGTGGCGAAGCCGAAGCCGTGCACCAGGCCGAAGAAGCCGGCGAACAACGGTCGCGCGTCGCGCGGCGGCGATGCCGCGGCGCTCTGGCCCCAGCGCTGCCGGTCGTGCAGCACGAACAGGTTGTCGGCGCCTACCACCACGATCGTCAACGCAATCAGCGGTTCGATGAACCGCGCCGGCGGATTGACGACATCGAGCGCCGCGAGCGAGAGCGTGATGCTGTGCCCGATCGTGAAGGCCGTGACGATCAGCGCCAGGTGCCGGACCCGGCCGCCGAGCAGCAACAGGCCGACCAGGAAGAGCACGTGATCGGGGCCGATCAGGATGTGCTCGATGCCCGACGCGACAAACGTGCGGATCAGCGCCGCTCGGCCCTGCGTGGTGCCCGCGTAGTAGCTCAGTGAGGGCGCGTCCGCCGTCAGGATGCTCTGCTGCTTGAGCGCGCCATCTTCGTAGATGTTCACGAACGTCTGGTGCACGGGGTCGTACGGAAACATCACCGTCCGAATGTCCACCCTGGCCGGCCGCGCGCCGGCATCGAACGACAACCGCAGCGCGAAGCGGTCCACGTCCACATCCAGTGCCGTCCACCGCAACGCCCTCACCTCGCCGTCCATCGTCAAGTGGAGGCGCTCCGCGGCGAGCGACTCGAGCCGGGCGCGGATGCCGGCGGCAACGGTGGGGTCCAGCAGGCGATCGGGCGGCTCGATGGCCAGGTCGTGCGCGACATCGAAGTCGTGCAGGATGACGGACCCGTGCGCACCTTGCGCGTCGAGTGAGAGATCCAGGTAGGAGAACGGTGCCGGATGAGCGGCGGCCACGCGGGCGAGCGCCAGCAGCAGGCACACGAGCAGCGAGCGACGCATCAGTCTGGCCAGCGAAGGGCGCGACGGCGTGCTGGTCACGTGGGGAGGCGGAGCTATCACCCGCGTGGGTCTACCGCGAGAACCGTGGCCCACAGCCACGTCATGCACACGAGCGTCGTCAGCACGACGTCGCTCGGCCAGTGCGCACCCAGGACGATCCGCGCACCCCAGCCGAGGACAATGACCATCGCGGTGACGGAGGCAACCACCGGTGCCAGGTTCTGCCGGGACCGCCGCGCCAGCAGCCAGACGGTGCCGAAGGTGACGGCGATAAAGGTGGTGAACGTGGACGGGAAGCTGAAGCCGGAGGGCTTGCCGACGACCGCGATCAAATCGGCCGAGGGCCGTGGGCCGCTTGGCAATCAGCTTGGTCGCTTCGGCGCCGGTCTGCTCGATCGCGATCGCGCCAATCGCGATGATGGCGCCCTTCCATCCACCCAGCCGCCACGCGAGGATCACGGCGGCCGCCATCACGATGTACTTCGTGGGGGCGGTGGCGAGGCTGGTGACGGCCGAAGCCCACTCGGTGCCGGGGGACATGGCCTGGATAACGCGCGCCAGGTTGACGTCGCCGGCGAAGTAGGGCTCGAGCGACGCGGCCGCAAAGACGAGCACCGAGACCGCGAGAGCCAGCGCGAAGGGGCGGATCTTGGGCGGCACGCTACAGCGCCTCGACGACGACGAACTGTGCGGTGGCCGAGCCTTCGCGCAGCTTGCGCGCGGCGGTGTACTCCGGCGAGTTGTAGAACCGCTGCGCTGCGTCGAGGCTCGGGAACTCGATGACGACGACGCGGCTGCGCGCGGGTGGTCCCTCGAGTGTCAGGGTGCGGCCGGCGCGGGCCAGGTAGCGCCCTCCGTACTTCGTCACGATATCCGGCGCCAGCTTGGCGTACTCGGCGTAGCGCTCCGGGTTGCTGATGTCGGCCTGCACCAGGATGTAGGCGTGCTTGGGTGTCTCGGTTGCCTGCTGCGTCGCCGAGATCACGCCCATCACGACAATGGCCACCACGACGAGGGCGGCGTACGACGACATGCGGGACCAGGTCATGCGCTTCACTCTACTGGCCTTGCTCGCGCGGCTCAAGCGTGCCCAGCAGCAGGTCGCGCATCCCGGCCAGTCGCCGGCTGCCCAGGTCGCCCAGCACCGCGCGGCGGCCCGCGGAATAGGCGAGCACCCGGGTCCGGCGTCGTTCGATGAACATCACGAAACCCTCGGGATCGGCCACCAGCGCCTCACGGGAGAGGCGGTCGATGGCGTCGCTCGTGTTGATCTGGTTGTCCAGGTAGTCGCGCGCGATGTCGCCAATCAGTTGCTCGATGGCCGTGAGGTGAACTTCGACCCGTGCCAGGCGATCGACGTCGGCAACCTTCAGGCCAGCCGCCGGGGCCAGATGATCGCGGTACACCGCGACGCGCCGCTCGTAGGGCATGGCGAGATCGGCTCCGGCCTCGGCGGCGCCTTCGGCCAGCACCAGATCCGGACCGAAGCCTGGGACCAGTGCGTATTCCTGCCAACCGCGAGCGCTCACGAGCTCGTCGCTCGTCCAGATGTACTGCGCGTGATGTCCGGCGTAGCCTTCGTGACAGGCAAGGCGCAGGGCACGAGCGAGATCCAGCGGCCGGCTGGCGTTCACCTCGATGCGGGTCTGGTGGCGGCCGATGTAGCGTGCGTGCGCATCCCAGGGCAGGCCCGCGACGAAGGCCAGGTCGATCGACTCGTCGGCGGGCAGCGGCATCGAAGGGGCGGCAGCGGCGCGGCACTGGTCGAGCGCCAGCCGCATCACCGTTTCGCGCCGCGCCTCCGGCACCACGAAGCGGCGGCGGAATGCCGACACCCGCTCTGCGAGCGTACCCGTGCCAGGTAGCTCGACTTCGAGCGCCTCGCGCGCGCGCACCACCTGCTCCAGATCGGCCCGCTCGGCATTGATGCCCAGGCCGAGAGTGGCCTCGGCATCGAAGGGCAGCGACTCGCCGAGCAGGCGGCGTGCGGCCAGCGACAGCGCCTTCAGTTGCGCGTGCAAGTGGGCCGCCCGGACGCGCGAGGTGCCCGAGCTGGCGAGCACCGCGCGCTCGCTCTCGGCGACCAGCGCGTCGATGTCGCGGCCGATGTTGAACACGGGCCGGCGCGCGCCGGCAGGCGCCGGTGGCTCGGTCAGCCAGTGGTCGATCAACGACGGGTCATGCCGAGCCAGATCCTGCGCCAGCGAGATGTAACGCGATGCAACGGCCGTCAGCCCGACGGCGGGATCAACCGGCGGCGCCGGCGCCGCGCAACCTGCGATCAGCATCATTGCGGCGCATATGATCCATTTTTCGGCTCCTCGCTTCACTCGGAGCATTAGAGCACTGTTGACCCAGCGACTGAGAACCTGTAGAACCCAATCACCGGTTTCCGTTGTCCGGTCTCCGGTATCCGGTCTGATGCCCGCTCTAGGTATCCACAACTTCGGTGCTGTCTCCAATCCGTCGGAGACTCGGGCCCGGATGCCGGACACCGTTTCTTTGTTTTGAAGGAGATTGACGATGCGTCGACTGTGCACGTTCGGGATGGTGATGGCCTTGTCGGCCGGGTGTTCGCAGCCGGCGCCGCCGGCCTCCGATGCGCCCAAGCCCGCCACGGCCGCGAAGCTGGGAGTCCGTCCCCAGGGCGACACCGAGATCCAGCCGGACATGAGCCAGGTGCCGCCCGAACTGCAGAAGGTGTTCGCGCACATCGACGAGAACATCGATGAGCACGTCGAGAACCTGCAGAAGTGGATCCAGCAGCCGAGCATCTCGAACTCCGGCGAAGGCATTCCCGAGTCGCGCCGAGATGGTGAAGGGCTTCTTCGACGAGCTCGGCTGCCAGCAGACGCAGGTCTTCGACGTCGGGCGTCACCGAGTACGGCTCGCCCGCCAACCCGGTGGTCTACGCCAAGTGCGACGAGGGCGCCGAGAAGACGCTGCTCGATCTACTGGATGTACGACACCATGCCGGTCACGCAGCCCGACGCGTGGCAGCACCCGCCCTTCGAGGCGCGGCTGGTCGAGCAGGCGCCCTTCAAGAAGGTGCTGATCGGCCGCGGCGCCACCAACTCCAAGGGCCCGCAGATGTCGCAGCTGAACGCCTTCCGCGCCATCAAGGCGGTGCACGGCAAGCTGCCGGTCAACCTGATCTTCGTCGCCGAGGGTGACGAGGAGCGCATGGACATCGGCCTGCGCAAGTTCGTCAAGGATCACCCCGAGCTGCTCGAGGGCGCCGACGCGATGCTGCTCTTCGGCGGCCAGTCGCCGAGCGGCGGCGGCGGCTACGGCGGCGGCTCGGAAGGCTGCGTCTACGTCGAGCTGACCACCAGCGGCACGTCGTGGGGCCGCGGGCCGACCGTGTCGGACATCCACGGCAGCAACAAGCGCGGCGTCGACAGCCCGGCCTGGCGCCACATCAAGATGCTGGCCTCGCTGGTCTCGGACGACGGCAACACGCCGCAGATCGACGGCTTCTTCGACGGCATGCCGCCGATCGCAGAAGCAGGACGCGAGCTGCAAGGCCGCGGCGCAGAACACCGACCTGAAGGTGGCGGCCGAGAACCTCGGCGTCGCGCGCTTCATGTCGGACGACCCCTACACGATGCTGAAGACGCAGCGCTTACGGCACGTCGTTCAACCTGGACGGCATCTGGGGCGGCAACATGTATGCGGGCGGCGCCGGCGCCATCCTGCCCAACAAGATCACCTCGAAGCACAACTTCCGCTACGTGCCCAACATGAACGGGCCCGGACATCGTCAAGAAGCTGCGCGCGCAGCTCGACAAGAACGGCTACAAGGACGTCGAGGTCAAGCTGATCGGCGACGTGCCGTGGGCCAAGATGAACTCGCGACAACGACATCGGCCGCGCGATGAAGCGCGCCTACGAGGTGATGAACATCCAGCATGGCGCAGCTGCGCGGCCGACTGGGGCATCGGCGGCGGCGGCGCCGCGGCGGGCGGCTACTGGCCGGCGTACATGTTCGGCAACGGCGAAGTCGGCGAGAAGATCTCGCCGTTCAAGGGCGTGCCGATCGTCGGCGGCGGCGCCGGCTCGGCGGCCGCGCGCACGCGGCCAACGAGTACTACGTGATCGAGGGCGCCGGCAAGGTCTACGGGATGGCGGGCGCCGAGAAGGCGTCGTGGCGACGCATGGCCTACGCCTATCGCCGGGCAAGATTCCGCCGGCGGCCGCGACGACCAACTAGTGCCGGCGACGGGCGACCGGATCAGCCGGGCACTCGCCGCTTCCGACTTCGCGAGACACGCCCACCATGATTGCGGTCCGGACCTGGAGAAGGAGTACCACGTGGGCGACCACGTGGTCCACGCGCTGCGCGGCGTCACGCTCGGCATCGACGGCCGGCGAGTTCGTCACGGTCGTGGGGCCCGTCGGGCTCGGGCAAGTCCACCTTCATGCACATCCTCGGCTGCCTCGATCGGCCGACGCGCGGGCACTACCTGACTGGACGGACGCGACGTGTCGCACGCTGCCGCCGGACGAACTGGCGCGCGTGCGCAACGAGACGCATCGGGTTCGTCTTCCAGGGCTTCAACCTGCTGGCCCGCACCTCGGCGGTCGAGAACGTCGAGCTGCCGCTGCTCTACACCCGCGCAGGGCGTGGTGAAGGCGGCGGAGCGGCGCGAAGCGGGCGATGGCGGCGCTCGCTGCGGTCGGGCTGACCGATCGCGACGAGCATCATCCCAACCAGTTGTCGGGCGGGCAGCAGCAGCGCGTGGCGATTGCCCGCGCGCTGGTCAACGAGCCGTCGGTGCTGCTGGCCGACGAACCGACCGGCAACCTCGACACCACGACCAGCCACGAAGTGATGGAGATGTTCGCCGCCTGCGCGCCGAGCGCGGCATCACCATTGTGGTCATCACCCACGAGCGCGACATCGCCGCCTGGGGCTCGCGCACCATCGATTTCCGCGACGGCAAAGTCGACGCCGATCGGACCTGCACGCATGATCAAGCACGCTGGCTCAGCCATCCCACCCGTCGTTGACATCGCCCTCAAGGCGCTCACCCGCAACCGGCTGCAGACCGGCCTCACGATGCTCGGCATCGATGGTCGGCGTCGCCACGGTGCTGGCGATGATGGCGGTCGGCGCCGGCGCGCAGCGCTCGATCGAGCAGCAGGTGCGAGCCGCCGGCCTCAATCAGCTGACCGTCGCGCGCCGGCAACTGGAAGCCGAAGATGGAGGACACCGGCGAAGCCGTCGCGCCAGGGCGACGCGCGCGACACGCTGACGTTGCCGAGCTGCCGGAGCTGCGCAGGAACCGGCGTCCGGTGTCCGACGTCTCCGGTGCCGGTCTCGTCGGCCGTCGGACGCCGGGTTCACGCGGTACCGGCCACCGGGTACCGGCCGTGCCGATGACGTCGCCCTCGTGCCTTCCATCCCGAAGACGATCCGATGGAGAAGCACGATCACCCGCTGGCGTGGCAGCGGCTGGGCGATCTCGAGGCCGGGCTCGGCTCCGCGGCCACGCTCTCGTTCGCCGATGCCGAAGCCATCCGGACGCTGCGCGGCGTGCAGTACGTCGCCGGCGGCGTGCACGAGAACGCGCGGGTTCACCTCGGCGACAAGCGCTGGTTCACCCGCATGCACGGCACCGACGTCGAGCTGCTCGTCATCAAGCGCACCTGGACGCTGCTCGGCGGCCGCTTCTTCACGAGCCGCGAGCAGGACAACGCCGCGCAGGTGATGGTCCTCGGCCAGGTCGTCGCCGAGAAGCTGTTCGGCGCCGGACGACAAGCCCGTCGGCCAGGAAGTGACGCTGTGGAACCAGCCGTTCGAGGTGGTCGGCGTGGTGACGAGCTCCACCTGGGTGGTGCAGCCCGGCGCCCGGCGACGACGAGTTCGACGCGGTCTACATGCCGTACACCACCACGCACCGGCTGCTGAACCTGACGAAGCTGAACGACATCACGATCACCGCGGCCTCGTCCGGCGAGGTCACGACGCTGGCGCGCGACATCACGGCGCTGCTGCGGCAGCGTCACGGCATCGGCGACAATCAGGCCGGACGACTTCACGATGCTGACGCAGGCCACCAAGGCGCTGACCACCGGCGGCCTGCCGCCGAGCGTCGCCCGGCCGTCGCCGGCAACGTCGCGCGAGCTCGAGAAGGTCACGCTCGAACAGCTCGCCAGCACCCTCGAGCGTGCCAGCCGCACCATGCGCTGGCTGCTGGCGGCGGTGGCCGCGGTGTCGCTGCTCGTCGGCGGCATCGGCATCATGAACATCACGCTGCTGTCGGTCACCGAGCGGACGCGCGAGATCGGCCTGCGCCTGGCGGTCGGCGCCCGCGGCCGCGACGTGATGCGGCAGTTCCTGATCGAAGCCGTCACCATCAGCCTGGCCGGCGGCGTGGTCGGCGTCATCCTCGGCATCATCGCCGCGGTCGCTGATCGCGCGCACCCTCAACTGGGCCACGGTGGTCTCGCCGGTGTCGGTGCTCCTGGCCTTCGGCGTCGCCGGCGCCGTCGGCGTCTTCTTCGGCTGGTACCCGGCCAAGCGCGCCGTCGCTGCTCGATCCGATCGTGGCGCTGCGGCGCGAGTAGCGCGCCTGGTTCACGCGTCCGCCCCATTCATATGCTGCTCCGCCTCATCGTCTGCACCCAGATCGCGCTGGAGGCGCTCGGCCGCAACCGGCTTCGCACCGCCCTCACCACGCTCGGCGTGATCATCGGCGTGGCCGCGGTCATCGCGATGGTGGCGCTCGGCAACGGCGCCCGCGCCTCGGTGGAGCGGACGCTGAAGATCGGCCGGCACGAGCATCGTCCAGGTGAGCGCCGGCAACTTCACCCGCGGCGGCGAGACCATGAACATCGCCACCGGCCTCGGCTCCGCCACGACGCTCACGCGCGAGGACGGCGACGCGATCCGCGAGCTCGACGGCGTGCAGACGGCCGCGTCCGGCGTCCGCACGCGCACCTGGGTCGAAGGCGCCGCACCGGCAGTTCTTCGGTCAGGTCCGCGGCACCGAGCCGGCGCTGGCGCGACGATCCACGGCTGGACCTTCCTCGAAGGCGAGTTCCCCGCGCGGGACGATGTCGCGGTGCTGGGGAAGATCGGCGGCGGCCGAGCTGTTCGGCGAAGGCGTCGACGCCGAAGGCGAGACCGTGACGATTGGCGATCCGCACCTTCACCGTGGTCGGCGTCGATGCGCACCGTCGATTCGGATCAGGACGAGACCGTCTTCATCTCGCTGACCGCGCTGGGCAGACGCTGTTGAACATCAGGCACCTGCACACCATCACCGTGGCGGTGGAGCAGGCGGGCGACGCCACCCGCGTCGGCGACGGAGATCACCGCGCTGCTGCGGCAGCGGCACGCGAAGAGCGCCGGCAGGTGGCCGACGCGCGCGTCGGGCTCGGCGGGCTGCAGGGGCCGGGCACGCGTCGGCGTCGGCGGACGACTTCGCGGTGAAGACGCCAGGCGGCGCGCGAACGTGACCAAGGGCCTCTACACCGAGGTGGCGGCGTTCGCGCTGGCCAACATGCCCAAGCTCGACGAGGTGACGCTGCAGGAGATGTCGAGCACGCTCGTCGCGCGCCGGCAGCACGATGACCGCGCTCCTCGCCAGCATCGCCGCCATCTCGCTCATCGTCGGCGGCATCGGCATCATGAACATCATGCTGGTGTCGGTCACCGAGCGGACCAAGGAGATCGGCCTGCGGCTGGCGGTCGGCGCCCGGCGGCGCGACGTGCTGCGTGCAGTTCCTGGTCGAAGCGGTGGTGATGAGCCTGATCGGCGGCATCGCTGGGCGTGATCGCCGGCATCGCCACGGCGCGCGGGCCTCACGGCCGCTGCTCGAGTGGCCGACCGACGTCTCGGCCTCGACCGTGGCCATGGCGTTCGCCATCGCCGCGTTCGTGGGCGTGGCGTTCGGCTACTACCCGGCGCGCCGCGCCTCGCAGCTCGATCCCATCGACTCGCTGCGCTATGAGTAGGCGGGCGCCCGAGAAGCTCACCGCCGAGGAACTGCGCCGGCGATTTCGATCGCACCTGGCGCAGAACGCGGGCATCGCCGCGATCGCGCTGGCGGTGTCGCTGGCGGCCGGCATGGTCGGTTATCACTGGCTGGCGCCGATGTCCTGGGTTGACGCGTTCATGAACGCCTCGATGCTGCTCGGCGGGATGGGGCCGGTGGATCCGCTCGACAACGACACCGCCAAGCTGTTTGCCGGCGCGTATGCCCTCTACTGCGGCGTGGTGTTCATCGCCACCGTCGGCCTGGTGCTGGCGCCGATTGCGACGCACGTGCTGCACCGCTTCCACCTCGACGACAAGGACTGAGAGGCCTGGTGGATCGACGGTCGTTCCTGCGTTATTCGAGTGGCGCGATCGCCGGTGCGGCCGTGGCCTCGCGCACCAGCCGCGCGGTGGCGCAGACACGCACCGCGCTGTCGATGGTGCTGACCGGCGACGTCATTCTCACGCGACGGGTCTCCGGCCTCACCGAACCGGCCTTTGCCGCGGTGCGCGCGCTGCTGACGGAGGCGGACTGCACCATCGGCAATTGCGAATTGGTGATTGCCGCGCGGAGCGAAGGGGTGCCCTCCGCGGCCGGCCGCAGCCTCAGCTCGGTGGTCCGCCCGCATATGGCCGACGAACTGCGCTGGCTCGGCTTCGACATGATGGGCACGGCGAACAACCACACGCTGGACTACGGCACCGGCGGCGTGGCCGCCACCATCGCCCATCTCGATCGCGTGGGCATCGTGCCGGCGGGCACGGGCGTGAACCTGCAGCAGGCGGCGGAGCCGCGCTACTTCGATACGCCGGGCGGACGAGTGGCGCTCGTCGGCTGCGCGTCCACCGTGGCCCCGCATGCGCCCGCGGTGTGGGCGCGCGGCGACTATCCCGGGGTGCCGGGCACCAACACCGTGCGGCTGGTCCGGAAGTATCAGGTGACCAAGGGGATGCTCGACGCGATCGCGGGCGCGAGCACCGCCCTGGCGCCCGTGCAGTTCAGCGGCGCGGCGTTCCCGGTGCCGCCGGGCGTGACGTTCATGGGGAGCGCGTTTGTCGAAGGCCCGACGGCGGACCTGCTGAGCGACCCGCATCCGGCCGACGTGAAGCGGATTGCCGAGGCGATTGCCACTGCTCGTGCCTCGGCTCGCATCGTCGTGGCCTCCATTCACGCGCACGAGATCTACAAGGACCTCACCACCCCGGACCCGTTCCTGCCGAAACTGGCGCATGCCGCCATCGACGCCGGCGCGGACGTGTTCGCCATCCACGGCAGCCACTACATGGCGGGGATGGAGATCTACAAGGGCAAGCCGGTCTTCTACGGGCTCGGTGATTTCTTCTTCCAGTACCACACCTTCGAGGCGCTCGGTGCCGACTCGTACGAAGCCTATGGCCTGGAGCCGCTCAACACGCCACCGAGCGCGGTGGTGGACAAGATCCCGTTGAGGGGCGGACGTCAGTTGTGGGAGACGATCGTGCCCCGGCTCACCTGGGACAGCGGCCGGCTGACCGGCATCACGCTCCAGCCGGTGACGCTGGGAATGGACCGCCCCGTCTACGACCGCGGCACCCCGGTCGTGCCCATCGCGGCCGACGCCGAACGTATCCTGGCGGACTTCACGCGGCTATCGAAGGCCTACGGCTGCGATGTCCGCGCAGACGGCGCCACCGCCACCGTGCGCCTCGGCTAGCGCTGCCCTCGGCCGCGCGGCAGGCCCTACTTCTTCTTTGGCACCAACAGCAGATCCTGAAAGTCGAAGCTGAAGTCCGTCGCCGGCGAGACGGCCTCCATCCGGGCCCGCTCGATCGAGCCGTCCGGCTTCAACGCGAAGGTGACGAAGGCATCCGCGCGCAACTCTCGATCGGTCCAGCGGGCCACGAACGTGTCGTGCTGCCAGTGTTCCAGCGTGCCCGTCAGCGCCGGGGTCTTCGTGAAGCGGATCGACAGCTTGCCGCCAGCCTCGTCAATCTGGATGTCGCCGTACCACTGGTCGGTGTAGGTGCCGGCGTAGCGGGCGAGTGGGAGCGACGGTGTCGAGGCGGCAGCCCGGGCCTGCGCGCTCTTCAGTTCGGCGTCCGCCACGCCAGCCAGGGCACGCCCACGCACGATGTTGTACTGCGCCACCCAGTCGATGTCTGTCCCACCAAGATACTGATCGACCACGTAGTAGGCGAGGGCGTTGAAGGCCTCGCCCGACTCCTGGTTGGTCAGCACCGACACCCCGAGCCCGATGTCGGGCACGAGCAGCACCCGCGAGACGAGGCCCGGCAGTCCCCCCGTGTGCGTCAGCACGAGGTGGCCGCGGTACTCCCGCACGTTCAGCCCCAGCGCATAGCCCGAGACGAACGACGCCATCGGCGCGAGCTCCGCGGGCGGATCGGGGTTCGGCATCGGCGTGACCAGCGTTGACAGGTTGCGCCACGTGCGCTCGGAGAAGAGGCGGCTGCCGTCGGCCAGCTGGCCGCGCCGCAGCAGCACGCGCATCCACGACGCCATGTCGGTGGCGTTCGACAGGATGCCGCCAGCCGGATTGGTGTTGTCGCTGGCGAACGGCTGAATCACGCGGACGCGCTCGTCGATGCGCGCGTGCGGCGTGGCGACATTGCCGCCGTTGACGGCGGTGTCGAAGCGAGGGTGGCTGGTCGTCATCCCGACGCGCGCCAGGATGCGGGTGCGGATGAAGTCCTCCCACGACATGCCGCCGACGGCTTCGATCACCTGGCCCGCGACCAGGTAGAGCACGTTGTCGTAGGCATAGGCGCTGCGGAAGCTGGTGGCCAGCGGCAGGAAGCGCAGGCGGTCCGCCACTTCTCGACGGGTGTAAGTGGACGGCGGCCACCACAGCAGGTCGCCGGCGCCGAGGCCGAGGCCGCTGCGGTGGACCAGCAGATCGCGCACCGTCATCTCGCGCGTGACATACGGGTCGGACAGCTGGAACCAGGGCAGATAGCGCACGACCGGCGCGTCCCATTCGATCTTGCCCTCTTCGACCAGCAGGCCGAGGGCCGTCGCCGTGAAGACCTTCGTGTTCGAGGCGATGCCGAACAGCGTGCCGGCGTCCACTGGCTCCGGTGCGCCCAGCTTGCGGACGCCGTAGCCCTTCGTCACCACCACCTTGTCGTCCTTGACGATGGCCAGACTGATGCCGGGGACGTCGAATGCGGTGCGGACCCGCTCGGCGAAGGCGTCGATCCCCGGCGGAGCGGACGGCGCCTGGGCGCCGATCGTGGCGACGAGCAGGACCAGGACGAGCGTCACGGCGCGGCCGACACGACGCATGGGACCTCCGGAAGTAGAAGCGCTAGCGTTTGGCCGGCACGAAGGGGATCTCCACTTCGTGCGGGCTCGCCGCGCAGATCGTAGTTGACCTTCACCATCACCGCGTCGCCGGTGACCGGCTTGCCGGTGCCCGTCCAACTCTCGCCGGCCTCGTCCACCGCCAGCCGCAGCATCTCGGGCTCCGCATTGGGACGCGAGACGGTGACGGTGACGTTCGAGGCAATCGACGCCGGCAATTCGGTCCGCACCGCGTCGCTCAACCACAGCTCGTAGCGGCCCGCCGGATCGAGGACGACCTCGTAATGCACGTCGCCGTTCATCAGCACCATCCCGCCGTGGTGTGCGGAGTGATCGCCGTGCGGCTCGGTGATGCCCTGGTGCTGTGCATCCTTCGGCGCGGTCTGTTGCGCGACCGGTGCCGGCGGCGCCGGCTGCGAGCATCCGCCCAACAGGCCGCCGAGCGCGAGCGCCGATCAGGATGGTTCGTGGCCTTACCTTTCGTGTCAACGCGTCGAACCTCACTTGAAGATGGCCTTCGGCATCTTGACGTGCACGCCCATCGTCCCGTCCACCAGCTGTGTGATGGCCACGTCGCCGGCGACGCTGGTCAGCTGGTAGGCGGTGTGCTTGTCGAGGTGCCTGGTCTCGACCAGAAAGTCGATCATCTCCTGAATCGCAATCTTCGTGGCGGCCGTGAGGTCCACGTCGGTGCCCATGCTGATGTAGTCGGTGGCGGTCTCCGCGCGCGGCCACTTCAGGGTCATGCCCTTGCGGACCGTCAGCTGCACGCGTCCGCGCAGTGAAGTTTCGATGGCGGTCTGATCGACCTCGCCGTCACCCTGTGCGGCATGCCCGTCGCCGATCTCGAACAGTGCCCCGGGCACGTGCACGGGAATCCACAGCGTGGTGCCGGCCACCAGTTCCTTGTTGTCGAGGTTGCCCGCATGAATGCCCGGCGGGCTGCTGTTGACGCGTCCGGCGGCGGGCGGCGGCGCCACGCCCATGCTGCCGAAGAACGGCTTCAGCGGAATCTCGATGCCGGGCCTGAAGACCCCGATCATGCGCTGGCGGTCGAGCGGGATGATGGCCATGACACGGCCCTGCTCGCAGTTTTCACGCACGAACCCATTGCAGCCGTTGTAGCCGTAGGCGATCGGCAGATCGATCGACAGCACCTTCACCTCGAGCGCGTCGCCCGGGGCGGCGCCTTCGACGAAGACGGGCCCGGTGAGGATGTGCCCGCCCGGGCCTCGATCCGTCACCGCGCTGACGATCCCGCGCAGCGAGGCTTGCACGTCATCGGGCTTCACACCGGCCTTCTCGAGGCGATCCGGCGTGGAGGTGAGTAGCGTGTCCACGTCCAGGATATCGCCCGAGGCGATACGCAGCACCGGCTTCGCCTCGGACCAGTAGTAGCCGTACGCCACCGTGGCAGGCGTGGCCTCCAGGCGATGTGTCCTGGGCGATTGGGCGCCGGCCGAGGCGGCGGCGAACGACGACGAGCAGGGCGGAAACGGAAGAACGCATGTGGGGCCTAGGCCGCGGGCGGAAACGTGGGTGGATCGGGCGTGGGGTCTTCGAAGGGCGCGGGCACCGAGTCTCGTTCGGGCGTGGCCATCACCGCGCCCCACGTGGCCGCGATGCCGCCCACCCATTCGGATGTCGCGATCGCCGCCTGCATGAGGCTCATGCCGTCGAGCATCAGGCCGACGGAGCGGGACGTGGCCATCGCCACCAGGGCGCAGGCGCTGGCGAAGAGCCCGACGCGGACGAACTCGCGGCGCATGGCGCAGATCAGCAGGAACACGCCAATGCCGATCTCGAGGCCACCGTACATCGCGCGGAAGTCGGTGCGCGGACTGGTGGTGGGGAACGCGATGCCGACGATGGCGGCCATTTCGCTTGGATAGAAGAGGAAGACGAATCCAAAACCCGTATAGGTGAGGGCAATAAACGCAAGCAGCAGCCGCCAGGGCGTCATGGCGGGATTCTACCCGAGTACACTGGGGCGCTCGTGCAATGACGCAGCGTGAACGGCGGGGGCGACCCCTGGCGGACAGGAGACGGCGCGGATGACGGATCAGGCGGAAGTGCCATGGTATCGGCAGGTGAGTGCCCAGCAGTGGAAGACGTTTCTGACCACCTTCACGGCGTGGACGCTCGATTCGTTCGACTTCACGATCCTCACCTTCGTCCTCATCGACATCCAGCAAAGCTTTTCGGTGAACCGCGCGCTGGCCGGGCTGCTCGGCACAGTGACGCTGCTGTTCCGCGTCGTCGGCGGCATCGGCGCGGGCACGCTGGCCGATCGCTACGGCCGTAAGGGGCCGATCCTGTTCTCGATCGGGTGGTACACGGTGTTCGCGTTCCTGAGCGGCCTGTCGACCACCTACGTGATGCTCTTCGCATTCCGCGGTCTGTTCGGCATCGGAATGGGCGGAATGTGGGCGGCGGGGATGCCGCTGGCGCTGGAACACTGGCCGGCCAAGCTTCGCGGCGTTGCCTCGGGCATTCTGCAGGGTGGCTATTCGGCCGGGTTCCTGTTGTCATCGCTCGTCTATCAGCTCGGGTATCCGCTGATCAGCGATCGGCCTGAATGGGCGTGGCGGCTGATGCTGTGGGCAGGCGTGGGGCCGGGCCTGATGATCTTCGCCATGATGCGGCGCGTGCCCGAGAGTCCGGTGTGGCTCGAGCGGCAGCGTGAGCTCCGTGCTCAGGGCGTGGCGCAACGGCTGTCGCTGGCCCGCCTTTTCGATCGTGATCTGATTTGGGTGACGCTGCACACCTCGCTGCTGATGGGCGGCTTCGTCTCGATGTATCAGAGCACGACGTTCTGGTATCCCACGCTGCTGACGCAGTTGAAGCTGCAGCCGCTGGCGTTCCTGCTGTTGCTCAATGCCGGAGGCTTGATCGGCTCGGTGGCCCTGGGCGCTCTCTCGGAACGATGGGGCGGACGGCGAGGCGCGGCCACGTTGGGCGTGGTGCTGGGGCTGCTGGCGGCGCCGGTCTATCTGTTCTCCACCACGAGCGGCGGGCTGCTGCTGGGGGCGTGGCTCATCGGCTTCTGTGCGTCAGGCGCCTGGGGGATCGTGCCCGGCTACCTGTCGGAGCGATTTCCCACCGACGCGCGCGGCGTCGGCACGGGGTTCTCGTATCACGTCGGCGTCGGCATCGGGTCGTATGCGCCGTATCTGATCGGAGCGATGCAGGATGGCGGCACCGATCTGCGCATGGCCATGCTTCAGTGCATCGCCACGGCCGGTGTGGCGGTGCTGATTCTGCTGTGGCTCGGACCGGAGACGCGAGGGCGGGAGCTGGTTTAGGGGCTTGGGGCTCGGGACTTGAGGCTTGGGTCTTGAGGTCTTGGGTCTTGGGTCTTGGGTCTTGGGTGTTGAGGGCTTGGGGCTTGAGTGACTGTCCTCGGCAAACGCGAACGGGCCGCGTCGGGCCGAACACGTTGGCGACCAGCCGATTCAGCATTCCGACACCTGACTGACGGCGAAGACTGGCCTGTTCGAGCCGGGGAGTTCGCGGCGAGTTGGCCCAGACGCACAGCGCGGCCGGAAGTCAGGTGACCGGCTGGTCGACGGTGGTCGGCGCGATGTGGCCCGTTCGCGGGGCAGCCGAGGGGCAAACCGGGGCGCGCTGAGTCGTCCAGTGTGACCAGGACGCGTTGGCCGACTGTAGGCGCTCAACCCTCAAGCCCCCAAGACTCAAGACCAAGACCCAAGCCCCAAGCCCTAACCATCACTCCGTTCATCCCTTCCTCTAGCTGGTGCAGCCGCCTTCCGCTACGATCGACCGATGCAGGACGTGCGCATCGCGCTTCGCAACCTCCGCACGCGGCCCGGCTTCACGCTGGTCGCCGTCCTTACGCTGGCGCTGGGCATCGGCGCGAACACCGCTGTCTTCACCGTCGTCAACGCCGTCCTGCTCCAGGCGCTCCCTTACGAGGACCCCTCCCGCGTGGTGGTCCTCACCGAGCAGACGCCGCAGTTCCCGACCGTGTCCGCCACGCGCTACAACTACGACGACTGGCGCGCGCGGAGTCAGTCGTTCACCGGCGTCGGCGCCGTGCGCGCGACCAGCCTGACCATCAGCGGCGGCAGCGAGCCCGAACGTGTCGCGGCCAAGATGATCAGCGCGACGCTGCTGCCGGTCCTCGGTGTCACCCCGTCCGAAGGGCGGGGCTTTGACGAACGCGATGACAAACCCGGCGCCGAGGGCGTCGTGCTGCTCGCGGATGGGTTTGCGCGGCGTCGCTATCCTCAGGGTGGCGCGCTGGGCCAGCGCCTGCTGCTCGACAACCAGCCCTACACCGTCATCGGCGTGCTGCCGGCACGCTTCGAGTTGTTCCAGCCCGCCGACCTCTATGTGCCCTTCGGCCCGTGGGCGGCGGCCTTGCCGGAGGATCGCGGCTGGCACCCGGGGATCTTTCCGGTCGCGCGCCTCCGTTCCGACGTGTCGCTGGAGGCGGCGCGTTCCGAGCTGCAGAGCATCTCGCTCGCACTCGAGCAGGAGTTCCCTGAATCGAATCGCAACGTGCGCGCCATGGTGACGCCGCTGCAGGATCAGGTGGTGCAGAACGTGAGACCGGCGCTGCTCCTCCTGCTGGGCGCGGTCGCGCTGGTGCTGCTCATCGCCTGCGCCAACGTGGCCAACCTGCTGCTGGCGCGGGCTGTAGGCCGCCAGAAGGAGATGGCCATCCGCACCGCGGTCGGAGCCGGACGCGGGCGCCTCGTCCGCCAGCTGGTTGTCGAGAGCGTGGTGCTGTCGAGCGTCGGCGCCGCTGTTGGTCTGCTGGTGGCGTCGTGGGGCGTTTCGCTGCTCACCGGTCCCGCGGTGGCCGGCCTCCCGCGCGCCTACCTGATTGGCGTGGAGTGGCCGGTCGCGGTGTTCGCGATGGTCCTGGCCGTGATCACCGGCATCGTCTTTGGCCTCGTGCCCGCGCTGCAGGCCACGCGCGTGGACCTCCGCGAATCGCTCAACGAGGACGGGCGCGGCAGCGCGTCCGGCAGCGTGCGTCACCGGCAGCTGCGCGGCGCGCTGGTCGTTGCGGAAGTGGGACTGGCGCTGGTGCTGCTGGTTGGCGCGGGCCTCCTGCTGCGCAGCTTCGCGGCACTGACGACAGTGTCGCCTGGTTTCGACGCCAGCAATCTGCTGGTCGTTGATCTGCCGTTTTCGCCGGCGGCCTATCAGGATGACGTGGCGCGGAGCGCGATGGTCGAGCGCCTGACCGCACGTATCCGCGCAGCTGCCCGGCGTCCGCAACGCGGCCATCACCACCATGCTGCCGATGAACGGCAGCGGCTCGACGATTCACTTCAACCGCGCCGCGAAGCCGCCGCGTGGGCCGGACGACTACATCATGGCGGGGTATCGCGCGGTCAGCCCCGGCTATCTGGACACGCTCGGCGTCCCGCTGCGGCAGGGCCGGCTGCTGGACGAACGCGATCGTCAGGGCTCGCCGGCGGTGGTGGTGATCAACGAGAGCATGGCCCGGCAATTCTTTCCGGACATCAACCCGCTCGGACAGCGGATGCAGCTCGGCACCGAGCCCTCACCAGACTTTCCGACGATGGAGGTTGTCGGCGTCGTCGGGGACGTGAAGCAGTCGTTCGAAGCCGGTGCGAAGGCCGAGATGTTCGTGCCCTACCTGCAGTTCCCGGATCCGATTCTCGCCGGCATGTATCGCAACACCTCGCTGGTCGTGCGCACCTCAGCCGACCCCGCCGCGCTTGCCGGCTCGGTGCGGCTCGCCATCCGCGAGATCGACGCCAATCAGCCGCTCGTCAACCTGCGTACCATGGAGCGCGCGATGTCGAACAGCGTGGCCCAGCCGCGGCTGCAGATGGTGCTGCTCACGCTCTTTGCCGCCATCGCGGCGGCGCTGGCGATAGTCGGGGTCTACGGCGTGATGGCCTACACCGTCTCGCAGCGCACCCAGGAGATCGGCGTGCGCGTGGCGATGGGCGCATCCCCCGAGGCGGTGGTGCGGCTGGTGGTGGGGCAGGGCCTGCGGCTGGCGGCGATCGGCGTCGTGCTGGGGCTGATCGGCGCGGTGTGGGTGTCGCAGGCGATGCGGGGCCTGCTCTTCAACATCAACGGGCTGGACCCGCTGACGTTCGTCGTGGCGCCGCTGGTGCTGCTTGGCGCCGCGGTCGTTGCCAGCTACATCCCGGCCCGCCGTGCCGCGCGGATTTCGCCGATCGTCGCGCTCGGCCGGTAGAGTCGGCAAGCTGACGCGTTTCGCGGAGCACCGTTCCGCGACGCACTCCTAGCCGATCGCGCCGGTCCGTGACGCGTGGATGAAGTCGATGACCGGCGGCGCCAGTCCGGCGGCGCGCAGATCCGCATTGACCTGGCCGCGATGATGCTGCCCGTGCACCGGCAGGTGCGCGAGGATGTCGCCAAGCGGACTGCTGAAGGGATCGCCCTTCAAGTTCAGGTACTCAATCACCCGCACGACGTCCTGTTCGCGCTGCGCGGCGAGAAAACTCGTCCAGCCTTCGTGAACCTGCGCGAACTGCGCGCGCAGCTCGGCCGGGCTGAACGTGGGGTTCACACCGAACGGCGGCGGCGTGCCCGTGACGCGCGCCAGCCAGATGCACTTGGCTCCGAGGATGTGGTTGAGCCAGGCCATCGACGCGGGCGCCTTCTGGGCGACTGGCTCAACAGCGTCGAGGGAGACGTTGTTGGCCCAGTGGTCGAACGCGAACATCCGCCGATGGTACGCAATCATCACTTTGGCTCCGTGACTTTCGGCACCTGATAAGTCTTCTCGAGCGACTGCAGGTACTCGTTGAACAGCGCCTTGATGCTCGCGAACTCCTTCTCGACCGCCGCGCGGTAGCCGGCGTCGGTAGCGAAGTCGTGGAGGAGCGCGGCCATGGCCTGGGTCTGCACGATGAAGCCGTTGTGTCCGACGGGCTTCAGGTTGTCCTGTTCCATCTCGTAGGTGTGATTTGGCCAGTCCGACGTGTAGGCGGCGAAGCCGATGCCGGGGATGTCGCGCGACACGCTGCCGCTTTCCTCGAAGCCCTGCGGCTTGCCCGGCGCGTCCTGCACCTTGCCGGCGCCGTATTGCTTCATGTAAGTGAACGCCAGCTCGCCGAGCGTCGCCACCGAGATGCCGTCGCGGTTGCTGCCGTAGTTGTCGATCTTCACCTTGGTGCCGGTGGCCAGCGCCGCACCCCTGGCCGCGTTGTCCACGAACTCGCGCACCTGCTTCAGATACACCTCGTCGGGATAGCGGATGTAGAAGTCGGCCTGGGCCCGATCCGGCACGACGTTCGGAGCGGTGCCGCCTTCGGTGATGACGCCCTGGATGCGCGCTTCGGGACGGAGGTTGCTGCGGACGCTGTCGATGTTGTCGAACAGCTTCATCACCGCGGTCAACGCGTTGCGGCCATTCCACGCCGTCATCTGGTGCGCGGGCGCGCCGCTGAAGGTGTACTTCACGCCGTCGATGTTCAGGCAGCACGTCCCGAAGCCCGGCGCCGGTCGTGAGGTGACCGTGCTCGCATGACTCCGGACAATCACGTCCATCCCGTCGAACGTGTGATTCCGGTGCATCGTGGTCTTGGCGGAAGGCTCGAGCAATTCCTCCGCGGGCGTACCGAATACGGTGACGGTGCCGGGCAGCTTCTCCTTCGCCAGGAATTCGGCGATGGCCACCGCCGCGGCGATGCCGATCGGGCCCTGCGAGCAGTGCTGGTCGCCATGGAACGCGCCGTTGGTGCCGCGCAGGGCGTCGTACTCGACGACCACGCCCATGTTCGGCTTGCCGCTGCCGCCGCGATAGCGGGCGAGGAAGGCGGTGTCGAAGCCGCCGACGCCCACTTCCACGCTGAAGTTGTGCTTTCGCAGCGCCTCGGCGAGCTTCTCGACCGAACGCGTCTCCTTGTAGCCGACCTCGGGATGCGTGCAGATGTCATCGGACAGTGCCAGGAACTCCGTCTCCATCAACTGCTTCGCCCGCGCCGCCACGCCGTCGCGGCGGGCGCTGGTCGCCGACAGTCGCGCCACCATCGCCGGCACATCGAGCGACGTCTCGAGCGTCGCCATCTTTTGCAGGACGTCCTTCGCCGCTTCGCGTTCGGTCTGCGTCTCCTGCGCCCACGCGGGCGCGGCCGCAGTTGCCACCAACACCATGCTTAGAATCAGCGTCTTCACGATGCGTCTCTGTGCTCCCGGCCTTTTGCCTTCTGCCTTCTGCCTTCTGCCTTTTCTTAACTCAGGGCCCGAATCACGTCCCAGCGCGTGATGATGTAGGTCTCGTCGCTCTTGAAGTCGCGCACCAGCACCGCGGGACTCTGCGCCGTCAGCATCCCGGCCAGCGCCTCTACGCCGGTGGAGATGTCCGCGAAGGGGAGCGCCGGCTGCATGATTGCTTCGACCGGCCCCTTCAACAGCTCCGGCTCCTTGACGATGGCGTCGTAGAGGAAGCTTTCGCTGACGGTCCCCACCAGGCGGCCGGCGGCGGTCACCGGGATCTGCGAGTAGGCGTGCTCGGTCATCAGGTTGGCGGCCTGCGACACCGTTTCGTGGCAAGCGATGGTCGTCAGCCTGGCCTTCTTGCGGTCCGCGACGAGGTCCTTGGCCGTGAGGCCGGTGCGATCGAGGAAGCCCTTGTCGCGCATCCACTCGGGGTTGTACATCTTGCCCAGGTAGCGGGTGCCGTGGTCGTGGAAGATCACCACCACGGTCTCGCCTTCCTTGAAGCGGTCGGCCAGCTGCATCAGGCCTGCCATTGCCGAGCCGGCGGAGTTGCCGGCGAAGATCCCCTCCTCGCGCGCGATCCGGCTGGTCATGATCGCGGCATCGCGGTCGGTCACCTTCTCGAAGTGATCGATCACCGAGAAGTCCACGTTCTTGGGGAGGAAGTCCTCGCCGATGCCTTCGGTGATGTAGGGGTAGATCTCGTTCTTGTCGAAGATGCCGGTCTCCTTGTACTTCTTGAAGACCGAACCATAGGTGTCGATGCCCCACACCTTCACCGATGGCTTCTGTTCCTTCAGGAACTTGCCGACGCCGCAGATGGTGCCGCCCGTGCCGACGCCGACCACCAGGTGATCGATGGCGCCGCCGGTCTGCTTCCAGATCTCCGGACCGGTCTGCTCGTAGTGCGCCTGCGCGTTCGAGGGGTTGTCGTACTGGTTGGCCTTCCAGCTGTTCGGCGTCTCACGCTCGAGGCGCGACGACACCGAATAGTAGGAGCGCGGGTCCTCGGGGTCCACATCGGTGGGGCAGACGATCACGTCGGCGCCGAAAGCGCGAAGGGCGTCCACCTTTTCCTTCGACTGCTTGTCGGTCGTCGTGAAGATGCACTTGTAGCCCTTGACGACCGCGGCAATCGCCAGGCCCATGCCGGTGTTGCCCGAGGTGCCCTCGATGATGGTGCCGCCCGGTTTCAGGCGTCCGTCGCGCTCGGCGTCCTCGATCATCTTCAGGGCCATGCGGTCCTTGATCGAATTGCCCGGGTTGAAGGTTTCCACCTTCGCCAGTACGTCGGCCTTCACCACGCCCTTCGTGAGACGGTTGATGCGGACGAGCGGCGTGTCGCCGATGGTGTCGAGGATGGTGTCGCAGATTGGTTTGGTCATTGAGCTCACGAATGCTGTGGTTCGAAGATTGTACTCCCGCTGCCGTGGGTCGCACCGCGGAGCTGGAAGTTCGGCGCTATGATGTCCGCGTTTGTGTACAGGAGGCGGACCATGTTCGAGGTGGACACGCTGGTCGATGCGACGGATTCGGAGCTCGACGCGCTCTTCAGGAACGCCACGACGCTGAGCCTCGAACGGTTCATCAACACGGGTCAGCACCAGATCGACCCGGTGCGGCGCGAGATCTTCAACGACGCGCGCTGGAAGGGTTTTCTGCCCAAGGGGCTGCCGCTAGGAGAGGCGGCCGCCCGCCTGTCCACCGGCTACGCGAAGCGATTCTGGATGCAGAAGGGCCGCTGCCTGGGCGAGACGCAGTATCTGGACGGACGCGTCCTGGTGAAGCACCTGCTCGAGGAGATGACCATCGAGCAGCCGGTCAACGACCTCGTGCCGGGGCGGTACATCATCCTCCACTACACCGACCCGGTGTTCGAACACATCTTCTATGACGTGATGAAAGCGGTCACTGACGACGTGATTCTCTACCGCGGGTACGCCGGCGCCTTCCCGGACGGTCATCGCGGCTGGACGGGGCCATTGATTCGCCGCTATGGCTACGCGCAGGCCGGGGTTGACGACCACGCGGCGATGATGCAAATCGCGAAGGAACCGACGCGTCAACAGCTGCTGGGCACCTGGCGCATGGACGTCGTGCACGCGCAACAGTCGCGAGGCGTCGCCCACCTCACGTTCAGCGCCGGCTCGCGCGGGCCAGTGGAGAGCCGCCTCGAGGTCACGGCGGCCGGCCGTGGTCTGCTGCCTCCGGCCGTAACCCGGCACTTCACCTCGGCCAACTTCACGTCGGCGGCTCGGGAAGCCAGGCGCGTAGACGAGGACCTGCTGGTGGGCAAGTGGGTGACCGACCTGGAAGGGCCGTTTGCCAGGTTGGCCATCGCTGGTTCGGTGCGACTCTTCAGGCCCGAAAAGACCCGCGCCGGCAAGCGCCGATTCGCGCTGCACTACTTGTTGTCGCGCGCGTCTTGAGCACACGGCCTCGCTACGTCTTCGCGTCCTCCGGGCACGGCGCGTTGCTGTAGCCGGAACGAAACGCCCGCACCGTGCCGGCCGCCGGGTCGAAGCGGTGGCGCCACACGCACGCGGTGTCGTTGGCCAGCAGGTGAATCGAGATCGACGGCACGTCGGACACGGTCTTCACGTAGTGGATGTCATCGCGAGGCGGAATCAGCGAATAGAACTCGCCCGTCTCCATCGTCTGGCGCTTTGAAACCTCGAGCTGCGCGACCGTGTCGCTGTCGCCGTCGTCCAGGCGGCGGTAGACGGTTTCGTCCTGCCGTCCGCGATAGACGCCGATGAGGCCCCAGGCGAGATGATCGTGGACCGGCGTCTCCGCCCCCGCCGGAATGACCAGCGAGAACAGCGTCAGCGAGCCGTCCTCGGCCCGGTAGAGCGCGTACTGCCCGATGCCGCCGCCCATGCCGCTCGACAGATCCGGTGAGGCGTATTCCTCCGGCAGCCATCCCGTGGCCGCCAGCAGTTTCGCGAAGGCCGGTTTCAGCGCGGCGACCCGGGTGGCGACGTCTGGCAGCTCGTCCGTCAAGCGCCGCGTCTCGGCGATCAACTCGCGGATCTCCGGCACGTCAACGAGGAAGCCGAATGGCCGCGGTGCAGGGGAGTCCGAGGCGTCGTGGTGGTGCTGGCCGAAATCGCACATGCGCGAATTGTAGCCCCAGCGACGCGCGACGGGCGCGGTGAACGCCGCCCGCCATCCCCCGAGAGCTACGGCGTGCGCGTCGAGGGCAGCGCGAAGGCAACGAGCGCGGCGTCGGACCCTGTGCTGGTCGCCACCACCACGTACTGACGGCCGTTCCGGGCGCGATAGGTCATCGGATTGCCGGTCACGCGTCTGGCTGTTGGCACGCGCCACAGTGTCTTGCCCGTGGATGAGTCGAGGGCGTGCAGAGCGGTGTCGTTGCCGCCGACGAACACCAGCCCGCCCCTGGTGGCCAGCACTCCCGCGGCACCGGGAGCCCCTAGTTGCTCGGGCAGCGCGACGCCTTTCAGCGCCGGATGGCTGCGCATCATCTGGTTGTCGCCGAACGGCACGCGCCACGCGATCCGGCCTTCGTTCAGATTGATGGCGACGACGTGGCCGTACGGCGGTTTCAGAAGTGGGAGCGGCGGCAGGGGCTTGCCGTCGGCGTCCTGCCCCGGCGGCACGAAATCGGTGGAGCCGCCGAGGTCACCGACGAAATCCGCGTCCACTTCCGATGCGCGAGGGTTCGACGGTGAGCGATTCGACGCGACCACGCGGGCCAGGCTGGCCTGGTTGGTGGTCTTCACGAACAGCAAGCCTGACTCGGCGTCGAACGCCGCCCCGCCCCAGTTGGCGCCCCCAATCACGCCGGGCCGCATCAGCGTGCCCTGTGTGGATGGTGGCGTGTAGACCGGTCCCATGCGGTATTTCTGCATGCCGGCCTGTGCCGCGGCCTTCAACTCGGGGGTGAGGTCGAACGCATCCTCCAGCGTCACGCCCTGCTCGGTGAAGGCGGGTGGAGTGGTGGGAAAGGGCTGCGTCGGCCAGGCCTGCTCGCCGGCGACGTCGCTGGCCGGCACCGGGCGTTCCTCGATCGGCCAGACCGGCGCACCGGTGACCCGATCGAAGACGAATGCGAATCCCTGCTTGGTGAGCTGGACCACGGCATCGATGCGCCGGCCGCCGACGGTGATGGTCACCAGGTTCGGCGGCGATGGCGGGTCGTAATCCCAGATGCCGTGGTGCGCAAGCTGGTAGTGCCACTTCCGCTTGCCGGTGGTGGCATCGAGGCACACCAGCGATTCACCGAAGAGACCGGCGCCAATCCGGCGGCCGCCGAAGAAATCGTTGCTCGGCGTGCCGACCGGCACGTAGAGCAGCCCGCGCGCGGCATCCAGCGTCATCGGCGCCCACGCGTTGGTGTGCCCGGTGTAGCGCGTCGAGCCCTCGGCCCAGGTCTCGTGCCCTTCTTCGCCCCGCTGGGGGATGGTGTGGAAGCTCCACACCTGTTTGCCAGTGCGGGCGTGAAACGCGCGGATGTCGCCGGGCGGGTCGTTCTTGTAGACCAGTCGATCGCCGACGCCATTGCCGAGGATGATCAGGTCCCCGAACACCACGGGCGGCGAGGTCTGCGTGTAGTGCTTCTTTTCGATCGGCCAGATCAGGCCGACGCTGAGGTCGATGCTGCCGTTGTTGCCGAAGCTGGCCACCGGCTTCCCGGTCGCGGCGTCCAGGCAGATGAGCCGGTAGCGCGAGTTCAGGAAGATGCGCAGCTTGCCGCCGTCGCGCCACGCGGCGAGGCCGCGATGCACGAATCCAGTGCCGTTTGGTGGCTGGCCGTCCTCGTAGGCGTGCGGGTCGAAGGCCCACAGCTCGCGTCCGGACTCGGCCTCGAGCGCAACCACGCGGTTGTAGGGTGTGCTCACGTAGAGCACGTTGTCGATCATCAGCGGCGTGTTCTGGAAATTCCCGGGCCGCGTGCCGAACGCCTCCATCGGCGCGTCGCCCGGCGTCCATTCCCACGCTTGCGACGAGGCTGGCGACGTTGCTGCGGTCGATGTCGGCCAGCGGCGAGAACTTGGTCCCGCCCGCATCGCTGCCATAGACCGGCCACTCCTGGATCGCCGGCTGCGTGCGGACCGCGCCCGTCAGCGCGACCGCGAACACCAAGGCGCACACCTGACGGCCTGGCACCATGGTCCGCCTCACTTGATGGCCGCGGCAGGGGCGTTCTTGTAGACGCGCGCCGTTCCTCATCACGAACAGCACGCGGCGGACGCGCCGTGATGTCCTGCAGCGGATTGCCCTCCACGGCGACGATGTCGGCCTGCAGGCCGGCGCGAGCGCGCCGATCTGCTGGTCCAGGCCCATCGACTCGGCGGCGAGCGACGTCGCGCTGATGATGGCGTCCATCGGGCTCTGGCCGCCTTCCTTGACGCGGGTGACGATCTCGCGCGCGTTCTGGCCGTGCGCGCCGGCCACGGCGTCGGTGCCCATCGGCATCTTCACCTTCGACGCCGAGCGCCCGCTTGAACATCGGGTAGTTGGTCGGCACCGCCTTCTCCATGAAGGCGAAGCCCTCCTCGTTGTAGTTGCCGATGCCGAGGTACTTCGCCTTGTTCTCGATGTAGTTCTGCAGCACGAGGCCGATGTTGGGATCGAAGTAGACGCCGTGCTCGGCCATGTACTTCAGGCCGTCGTCGGCCGACGAACGCGCCGTGCTCGACCTGGGTGCAGCCGGCCTTCGCGGCCGCCATCGCCGAGCCGTCGCTCTGCGCGTGCACCAGCGTCCGCAGGCCCTGCGCCTTGGCCTCGCCGCACGCCGCCTGCAGCTGCTCGTCGGTCATCGTCTGCGCGCCGCCGTCGCGGATGCTCTTCGACGCGAAGATCTTGATGAAGTCGGCGCCCTCGGCCTTCTGCTTGCGCACGTAGGCGCGCATCTGCTCGGCGTCGCCGGTGTGCTCGTTCATCGAGCCGAGCGACGACGAGGATGCGCGGGCCGGGCAGCACGCCGCGCGCGATGGCATCGCGCAGCTCCTTGTCGCCCGCCGCGCCGACGCTCTGCACGGTGGTGAAGCCGTTGATCAGCGTCATCCAGGCGTTCTCGGCGGCGTAGAGCGCCATCTCCGCCGGCGTCTCGCCCTGGTTCTGCGCCCGGCCGTCCTTGCCGAAGTGATAGCCGATGTGGACGTGCACGTCGATCAGTCCCGGCAGCAGCGTCGACGTCGCCGAGGTCGTAGGTGACCGGCCCGGTGCGCTGATCGACCGTGACGATCGTGCCGCCGCGCGACTCTCGACGGTGGCGTTCTGCAGCGACCCGCCCTTGCCGTCGAGGACGCGTGCGGCGCGGACCGTGATGGCTGTCCTGCGCCCGCACGTCGCGCGATAGCGAAGGCCGCCGCACACGGCAGGCGACCAGCGATCAGCGCGAACAGCGAACGATCGCGAACGTGAGCGATCCGACGCATGTGACAGCCTCACTGCGATCTAGAACGTGATCCGGCCGCCGAGCCGCAGCAGCCGCCCCATCACGATCGCCGACGGCCGGCCGAGCGACGTGCCGAGGTCTGCACGGCGTTGGTCACGGCGTTGTTGTTGAAGACGTTGAAGAGATCGACGCGTCGGCTCGAAGCGCGTGCCGCCGACGGCGGAACGACTTCGCCAGGCGCAGGTCCAGCAGGTTCACCCACGGATAGCGGATACTCGCCGCGTTCGGCCACCTGGACGTTCTGCGTCACCTGCGTCAGGCCCGGCACCTGCGCCGTGGTCACCACGTAGGTGCGCGTCTGCGGCAGTCCGGACGGCCGAGCGCAGCGATCCCGACAGCTGCACGTCGGCCGGCATGCGTGTAGCTGAAGCCGCCGCGAATCTGGTACGGCGAGTCGAAGCCGATGTCGCCGTGGTTGTTGATGCGGACGTTCGGGTTGTTCAGGTCGCCGCTGTCCTGGTCGCCGTAGTCTGTTGCCGATGGTGAAGCCGCCGAAGACCGTCGCCTTGGTCAGGCGCGTGTTGAACTGGAACTCGACGCCGTTGTAGCGCTGCGTCAGGTCGGGAATCGTCTTCGAGCACGTTGCGCACCTGGCCGCGCGTCGCCGGATCCTGGTTGTAGACCGTCAGCGGCTCGTTGGTCAGCGGGTTGGTGATCGTCACCGGCGAGTAGGCGCTCGGACGGCACCGCGTCGTTCACCGTCGTGTAGAGGTCCCAGAACCGGCGGCCGAAGTAGGCCGACCATCACCGACGTGCGGCTGCCGATCTGACGCTGCACCGACGCGTTGTATTCCCACTGGTACGGGCGCTTCAGATCGGGGTCGACGAAGCCGAGGCTCGGCTGCAGCGAGCCGCTGCAGCGGTCGAAGCGCGATCTCGTCGTTCTGGGCGCGCAGATCGTTGTTGGTGTCGGCCCAGGGACAGGTCTGGAACGCGATGTTCTTCTGGTTGAGCGGCTGGACGAGCGTGACGCCGGCCAGGCGGTCGTAGCGGCTCAGGCCCGCCTTCATGCGCCGTGCGGCCGTCGCCGACAGATGTCCCACGACGAGGCCGAACCGCGGCGAGAACGTGTTCCAGTTGACGATGTTCTCCTGCTCGGCGAAGTCGCGCGCCGGCACCCAGGTGCCGGCGCCGGCGCTCTGCGCCGGAATCGACATCACGAAGCGCTCGTAGCGCAGGCCGGGATTGATCGTCACGCGGCCGATGCGTCCACGAGTCCTGGACGTAGACGCCGGTGTTGACGCCCGACTCCTTGTGGCCGCTCGGGTTGTTGACGAGCCGCACCGACTTGCGGCACGCCGTTCTTCACGATCTGCACGATGTCGCCGCGCGTCTCGAACAGCTCCTGCGACTCGCCGGTGCGCACCTGCACGCCGGTCTTGATGTTGTGCGCGCCGGTGACGTACGACACGAAGCCGGCGTAGGTGTACATCCGCGCGGTGTTGATGTCCTGGCGCGGCGAGACGCCGCGGAAGACCGACTGGATCTGGTCGAAGGTCGCGATCGCGTTCGGAGCCGCGTCCGGCTGGAACGACAGGTTGTAGTTCACCGGCATCGTGAACACCGAGACCTCGGTCAGCAGCCGGTTCGAGATCGGCGAGCTCCACTTGGCCTGGCCGATGTAGTTGAGCCCGGTCGTCTGCACCACCGACGAGATCGGCTCGTTGATGTTCGCCGTGATCCAGTTGTTCGGCCGATGGCCGCGCCACTTGATGCTGCGATCGTAGTGCACGGTGAACTTGTTGCGCGGCGTCGACCTGCAGTGGTCAGGCGGAGCGTGCCGTCCGTGAATGCGCTGGTCGTCGACAGCCTGCGCGCCGGTCGAGTTGAACGTGTTGCCGAGGTAGTTGTTGGCGGACCAGCGGCGGAACGTGCTGAAGAACCAGAGCCGATTCGTGCACGATCGGCCCGCCGAAGGTGAGCGTTGACGTCGTAGACGCTCTTGACGCGGTTCTGCGCCGTGAAGCCCGAGCGCCTCGAGCTCGTCGTCCAGGTTGTTGCTCTGCATGCTCTCGTTGGCGCCGGTCGCGAAGATGCCGCCGTGGAACTGGTTGCCGCCGTCGCGCGGGAATCATGTTGATCTGCACGCCGCCGACCGGCGCCTCCGCCGGCAGCGAGCTGGTCTGGTAGCTGATCTCGTCCATCAGCCCGTCGTTGAAGTAGAAGCCGGTCTGGTTGCCGCCGAAGCCGATGTGCTGGATCTGCACGTTGTCGACCATGAACACGTTGTCGTTGTTCGACGAGCCGTGCACCTGCAGCGTCGGCTGCTGCATGATCTGCGTGCCGCCGACATCCGGCGTGTTGGTGGTGACGCCCGGAATCAGCTGGCCGACCGCGAACGGATCCTTCCCGGTCGGGATCGTGTCGAGCATCTCGCGGCTCATCACCGACTGCGACACCGAGTTGCGCACGTCGACGAGCGGCGATTCGCCGGTGACCGTGATCGATCTCCTCGAGCTGGCCGACCGCAGCTCGGCGTTCACCGTGGCCGTGAACGCCGCGGAGAGGCGGATGCCTTCGCGCTTCACCGGTCTGGAAGCCGGCGAGCGTGAAGGTCACCGTGTAGTCGCCGGGCCGCAGATCGATGATCTGGTACGCCCGTTGCTGTCGGTGACGGTGCGTGCGCGTGCCCTCGATGAGCACGGGGCTCGCCGCCTCCACCGTCACGCCCGGCAGCACGGCGCCTGACGAGTCGCGGACGACGCCGGCGATGCCGCTGCCGATCTGCGCCGCCACGGCTGCGGGCGACAGTCCGGCGATACCGATGACAACACACACGTAGATCGCTGCTGCGCGTCCGACTTGCCTGCACACCATTGGAGACCTCGCTTCAGGTAGATCGCATCAGCCTGGGAAATGGCGAATGCGCGAGTCAACGCGTGTGGGGGGCGCTGATGATGCTGGCAGTGCGGCTGATTGTCAAATCACGCCGCCGTTCGATCGGCACGACGATGTACTGCTTGCCCTGGTGCAGGTAGGTCATCAGGCCGTACCGCGCCGAGCCGCGTCGTCGCCACCGAGCCGACGCGCTTGCCGGTCTTCTTGTCGATGCGCGAACAGGTGCGGCTGGTTGTCGGCGGTCTGGCCCGTGGCCAGCAGCAGCGTCGAGGTCGCCGCCAGTGCCGGCGTGGCCGCGGCGGCCCCAGTTGGTGTCGACTGGTCACGCCCTTCAGCAGCGGGTTGTTGCGGAACGCCTCCTGGTGCTTCGCGTCCATGTCGCCGTGCGGAATCATCCACAGGTGCTCGCCGGTGTTCATGTCGATCGCGACGATGCGGCCGAACGGGCCCTTGAAGAGGTCCGGGATGCCGAGCAGCGGGATCGTTGGCATCGGCTTGGCGCCGGCGGGCTTCTGGCCGCGTGCGGTCGCCCACTCGCCAGCGTCTTGCCGGTCATCTTGTCGTGTCGCGTCTCGATGGCCGGCGCCAGCAGGGTCGGCGAGCAGCCGCTGGTCGACGCGATGAAGATTATGCCGGCTGGCCGGGTCGGCTGCCGGCGGACCGGTGATGTTGGCGCCGCCGCCGCCGCCCGGGCAGATGTTGGCCGGGCCCTTGCCCTCGGCGTTGCCGCGATGGCGCGGCGGCGCGAAGAGCGGCGCCAGCAGGTCGACGCTTCTGCGCGCGCTCGAGCGCCAGCTTCTTGATCTCCGGCGTGTAGTCGATCAGCGTGACTTCCGTGCGCCCCTGCAGGTCGTACGGCGCCGGCTTGGTCGACGAAGGGCTGCGACTTGCGACAGCTTCTCGGTCGGCACCTGCGACTGCGGCGCCGGCCGCATCTCGATCGGCCAGATCGGCTCGCCGGTCTGGCGGTTGAACGAGTAGACCCACGACTGCTTGGTGACTGGAACAGGCCCGGGATGCGCCGGCCGTCGACGTTCACGTCCAGCAGCATCGGCGCGGTCGGCGTGTCGTAGTTCCAGATGTCGTGCTTCACCAGCTGGTGGTGCCAGACGCGCTTGCCGGTCTTGACGTCCAGCGCGATCAGCGCTGGTGCTGAACAGGTTGTCGCCCGGCCGGAAGCCGCCGAAGTAGTCGATGGTCGCGCCGTTGGTCGGGATGTAGACGAGGCCGCGCGCCGGGTCCGCCGACATCGGCGCCCACGACGACACGTCGCCGGTCCACTTCCACGCGTCGTTCTCCCACGTCTCGTGGCCGAACTCGCCCGGCCGCGGAATCACGTGGAACTTCCACAGGAACTTGCCGGTCTTCGACGTCGTAGGCCGAGGATGTCGCCGGGGACGTTCTCGACGCGCGTCTGGTTGTAGCCCTGCTCGGCCGAGTTGCCGACGATCGAGCACGTCGTTGACGACGATCGGCGGCGACGAGGTGGTGATGTAGCCGAGCTCGAGCGGCAGGCCCTTCGCCGGCGTCGTACGTCTGCTTCGACGTGCGTCCACGGCTCCCAGTCGGCGATCAGGTCCTTCAGCATGTCGACCGAGCCGGACTTCGGGAAGCCGGCGCACCGGCACGCGCGCCGCCCCAGCCCTCGATCGGCTGGCCGGTCTTGGCGTCCAGCGCGTGCAGGAAGAACCCGGCGTCGTGACGAGGACCACGCCGCGGCCGTTGATGCGCGTGTAGGCCACGCCCTTGCCGTGGTTCGAGCGCATCGAGTACTCGTGGCGCGGCGTCACCGGTTCCTGGAACGTCCACATCGTCTTGCCGGTGGCCGGGTCCATGCCGACCACCGTGCGGCGCGGGCCGGAGACGGTGTAGCAGCATGCCGTCCACGTAGATCGGCAGCGCCGCGGCCGTTGATCTCGCCGAGCTCGACGCCGGGCACCTCGCCGCGTCCACTCCCACGCCACCTTGAGGGTGTTGAAGTTCGACGCGTTGATCTGATCGAGCGGCGAATAGCGGGTCGAGGTGTCGCCGCCGGTGATGGCGGGCCAGTCGCCCTTTTGTTGCGCGCTCCCCGGTCAGGCCCGCGATCGCCAGGCCGATCGACACCGCCAGCACACCGACCAGGGCGGGAGCCGCCCATTTCCCGTGAAGGTCCAGTTCTCATGGGCACCTCGGTGTGGCGAAGGGACACGCCGATCCTCGGGAAATGCCGGGCAAGGATGCTGTCGGACGGCCGGCGCATTGTCAACCCGGTGGGTACAATGCCGAGGCACCGTAGAACGCAAAGCGCTCGCACGCAACGCCGCCTGCGAGCGACCGGGATGCGAGTCCGCCGGTCGTGCACCCCGGATCCGCGTGCAAGGCACGGCAACGTGAAGGGTACTCAGTGGCGTTCGCCGCTGGTGCACTGACCGGTCCGGCCATCTGCTGGCCCTCATCGGCGCCTGCTGCCGCGGCTGCCGCGACAGCCCAGCGAGCCGCTGGCGTGGTCGTTCTGGGGCGCGGCGCGATCTTACTGCTGGCCTGGCAGGCCGCCATCGCCGTGCGGAGCCGTGGGGAACGGCGGCGCCGCGGATCGACCTGTCGCGCCGCCGCGCCCGCAGCATTACATCCAGGCCTCTGCCATCTCGGCGTCTACGCCTACTGGGGCTGGTACTGGCCGCCGGTCTACGACTACGCGCCGCTGCTCGCTCGCGCAGTTGCGTGTTCGCCTACGCCTTCGACATGCTGCTCGCCGTGGTCGCGGCGCCAGCCCTACGCGCTCGGCTTCGGACCGTTTCCGATCGTCTTCAGCACCAACCTGTTCCTGTGGTTCCTGCGACGACTGGTTCTACCTGCAGTTCCTGCTGGTCGCGGTCGGCTTCCTCGGCAAGGAGTTCGTGCGCTGGCAGCGCGACGGCCGGCGGGTCCACATCTTCAACCCGTCGGCGTTCACGCTGGCGCTGTTCTCGCTGGTGCTGATCGCCACCGGCACGACCCACCTGACGTGGGGGCAGGAGATCGCCACCACGTTCAGCCTCGGGCCGCACATCTACCTGGTCGCTGTTCCTGGTCGGCCTGGTCGTCATGTACTTCTTCTCGATCACGCCGGTCGACGGCGTCGGCGGCCGCGACGCTGTTCGGGCGAGTGCGCTCTACTCGACGATGACCGGCGTGCCGTACTTCCTCGACTCCGAGATCCCGTCGGCGGTCTTCCTCGGCCTGCACCTGCTGGTCACCGATCCGTCCACCTCGCCGCGAACGCCGCTCGGCCGCGCGATCTTCGGCGTGCTCTACGGCCTCGGCGTGTTCGCGCTCTATTCGCTGCTCGGCGCCCTCGGCGCGCCGACCTTCTACGACAAGCTGCTGTGCGTGCCGCTGCTGAACCTGGCGTGCCGTGCGATCGACCGTGCCGTCGCGCGCCATCGGCGACGCGCCCGATCCTGAGCACGGCTCGGCCTCGACGGGTCCGCTCGGCCGCGCCAACCTCGCGCACATGGCGGCGTGGGTCGTGTTCTTCGCGCGATGACCGCGCACGGCGCCACCGACGGCCTGCACCGCGGCGACGCGCTGCCGTTCTGGCAGCAGGCGTGCGCCGAGAATCGAGCGCAGGCGTGCGCGCGCCTGCTGCGACATCGAGAGCGTCGTACTGCGGCGACAACTCCGGCTGGGCGTGCAACGAGCTGGGCCGGCACTACCCGGAAGGGACGGCTCGTCCCCGCCGATCCGGATCGCGCGCTCGCGTTGCTTCTCCCGCGCCTGCGAGGCCCGCTTCCAGGCCGGCTGCGTCAACCTGCTCGACTGCGGCGACGCCGGCCACGCGCCAATCCGCGCGCCGCTCGACCTGCGGCTGCTGCTGCGCGAGGGCGGCCGAACCTGCTCGAGATGCCCGAGCCCGACCTCTACGCGCGCGCCTGCCGTCACGGCTGGGGGTTCGCGTGCGGAGAAGGCGTCGGCGATCGCCGGTGACGCGAACGACGGACCCTCGCTGGCGCTGTGGCGTCGTGCCGCGTTCGGGCTCGCCGGGGTGCGGCCGCCGCCGATCGCATCGACCGCGCCGGCCAGTCCGCCGCAGCTGCCGCAGGCGGCCGACGACGACTGCCGGACTTCGTCGAGATTCCCGCCGGGCCGTTCCTCGATGGGCGCGGATCCGGCCGGCGATCCGCTGGCCTTCGACAACGAGCGCTGGTCGCCGACCGCACGGCGAGGCACGGTCGACCTGCCGGCGTTCTTCATCGCCCGCACACGAAGTCACCGTCGCGCAGTTCGCCGCGTTCGTCGCAGGCGACCGGACTGGACGGCCGATCGACGGACGCTGATCGCGGGCCGCCCGATCATCCGGTCACGTTCGTGACGTGGCCCGACGCGCTGGCCTACTGCCGATGGCTCGAGGCGCACGCTGAAGGCATCGCCGCGACGCCTCGCGGCCTGATCGCAGTCGCCTGCGCGACGGGCTGGCGCGTGCGCGCTGCCCAGCGAAGCCCAGTGGGAGAAGGCGGCGCGCGGCCGCGATGGGCGGATCTATCCGTGGGGCGATCAGCCGCGCCGCGACCGCGCCAACTTCGACCGCGCCGGCACCACGCCGGTCGGCAGTTCGCCGTGCCCCGAGTGCCCGTATCGGCCTGCTCGGACATGAGCGGCAACGTGTGGGAGTGGACGCGCAGTCCCTATCAGCCGTATCCCTACGATCCGACGCGACGATCGCGCCAACCTCGAGGCCGACGCGCTGTGGGTGATGCGCGGCGGCCACTTCGGCGATGCGGCGCGGCATGGTGCGCACCACGGCGCGCGGCGCCGCCGATCCCGGCGCCCGCCGCGGCTTCATCGGCTTCCGCGTCGCGCTCGTGCCGCCGGCACGCTAGCAGTCCGACGCCGTCCCACACCCGTCCCCCGAATCGGCGATCCTCCTGTTGACATTCGACAGGACTACTGCGAGTCTCCTGTCGATGAACTACAAGACCATCGTCCTCGCTTTGCTCCTGGCGGCCGGGAGCCTTCACGCCCAGACACCCTCGACGCGCGACCGCGTGCTGGTGCAGCCGGCCTGGCTGGCGGAACACCTCCAGGACCGCGACCTCGTGCTGCTGCACGTGGGACCACGACCCGAGTACGACGCCGGACACATCCCCGGCGCGCGATACCTCAACTATCAGGACCTGGCGGTCACCGACCGCTCGGCCGGCGGGCTCACGCTGCAGATGCTGCCGGCCGACACCCTGCAGCAGAGGCTGGCCGCGGCCGGCATCTCCACCCAGTCGCGCATCGTCGTCTACTTCGGGCGCGAGAACCCGTTGGTGTCGCCGACGGCGCGCGTGATGTTCACGCTCGACTATGCCGGGCTGGGCGAGCAGTCGTCCCTGCTCGATGGCGGCCTCGAGGCCTGGGTGAAGGCTGGAAAGCCGCTCTCAACCGAGCTGCCCGCGGAGCGCACGGGCACGCTGTCGCCGCTGACCCTGCGGCCGATCGTCGTGGACGCGGAGTTCGTGAAGGCGAACCTCGCGAGCACGAACATCGCGATCGTCGATGGGCGGAATACGGGGTTCTACAGCGGCGCGCAGACCGGCGGCGGGCCGACCGCGCCGCACAAGACGGGACACATCCAGGGGGCGGGGAGCGTGCCGTTCAACGACACCGTTGACCAGGCAAACCGCCTGAAACCCGCGGCGGAGTTGCAGAAGCTGTTCGCGGACGCGGGCGTCGAGCCGGGCGACACGGTCGTCGCCTACTGCCACATCGGCCAGCAGGCAACGCAGGTGATTCTGGCCGCGCGCACGCTCGGGCTCAAGGTGTTGCTCTACGACGGCTCGTTCGAGGAGTGGTCGCGAAAGGACTACCCGGTCGAGAACCCGGCGAAGAAGTAGCGCGGCGGCGTCGTGGCGCCTGCGGCGCGTGTGCCGGCCATCACTGTACTCGGCCGCCGCAACGGTCTGGCAGCCGCCACGCCGCTGCCCGGCGCTAAACGGACACGTCTCGGCGCGCGAGGGGCCGTTCGTGAACCTGCCCTCGACGCCGACCCGCGACCCCGCCGACCCGCGACGCCCCAAGCCCCAAGTCCCAATACCCAAGGGCTGGCCGCCACGGTCCCTGTTACACTCGGCGCGCACGGGAGGACCGTCATGAGACAGCTCGTTCTCGGAACCACACTGGCAGGCGCCCTTGGGCTGCTGCAACTGATGTCCGGCGCTCACGCTCAGGCGCCTGCGGCGCAAGCGCCCGCACCGGCACCCGCGCCGGGCTCGCAGACACCGGCGCCGACCGCCGATCCCTATGCCGGGAACGCCGCGCCAGGCACGGCGAGCTTTCCGCTGGCCGCCCCGGCCGGCGCCGACAGCAAGGCCAGGGATACCGCGCCGCCGTTTTCCACCAATGCCGGGCCCTTCGATCCGGCCACGTGGAAGTACGGCACCGCTTTCAATCCGCCGGCCAACGCCGGGTTATGGAATCCGGTGAAGGTGAAGCTGCAGCAGGGCGGCAAGGTCACCGGCGGGACGCTCTTTGCCGCGACCGACCCGAGCACCTACTGCGCCATGGCCAACGCCGGCTACGACTTCATCTGGACCGAGATGCAGCACGATCAGCGCGACTGGCAGGCGGTGGCTCGCATGTGGCGCACGTGCCCGACCGCGAAGGCGGTCCCAGGCGTCCGCGTGGCCTACACCGACGAACGCGAGATTCAGCACGCGCTCGATGCCGGAGCCATGGTGCTGGTGGTGCCCACCGTGGACACCGTGCAGGAAGCCAAGGACGCCGTGAACTGGGCGTATTTCCCACCGCTCGGCCGCCGCAGCAACGGCGGAGGGCAGGCCTTCGACTCGACGATGTGGGGCACGGTCCCCGGCGGCTATCGCAACACGGTGAACGACAACCTCGTCCTCATCCTGATGATCGAGACCCTGGAAGGATTGAAGAACGCCGCGGAGATCGCGAAAGTCCCCGGCGTCACCGCCATCTTCGCCGCCAGCGGCGACCTCGCGAACTTCACCGGCTACCGGCAGGGACAGCCCGACTACGAGCGCGCGATCAACATCGTCCACGACGCCGCGATCAACGCCAAGGTCCGCCTGTGCGGCCCTCTCGCGTGGCGCGACCGGCCCGACTTCACGTGCTTCCAGGCCGGCAGCGAAACCGCCGCGATCGCGCGAGGCGTTGCCGCGGAACTGGGGCCGCTAGCCAACACGCAAGGGAAGGTCACCGTCGGCCCGCTCGCCACCACGACGAAACCCTGAACCCCGAACCCTGGAACCGAGAACCGTCGAACCCACAATGCCTCCTCCCGATCCTCAACCCGCGATCGCCTGGCTGAAGCGGAATGGCACAAAGGCGCATCGCGATGGACTGGCGCGCTTTGCCATCCCCACCGAGCGCGCGCTGGGCGTGACGATGGGGAAGATTCAGGCGCTGGCGAAGCAACTCGGACGTGATCACGCGCTGGCGCAGGCGTTGTGGGAGAGCGAGTGGCTGGAGGCCCGCATGCTGGCCGCCTACGTGGACGATCCAAAGGCGGTCACCGCGGCGCAGATGGACCAATGGTGCCGCGGCTTCGACAACTGGGCGGTCTGCGACACCGTCTGCTTCGCGCTGTTCGACCGCACGCCGCATGCGTGGCGGAAAGTGACTCAGTGGGCAGGTCGCAAGGACGAGTACCAGAAGCGCGCCGCCTTCGCGCTGCTGTGGGGCCTCACCGTGCACGACAAGACCTCTGCGGACCAGCCATTCCTGAAGGGGCTGGCGCTCATTGAACGCGCCGCCACCGACGAACGCCTTTACGTGAAGAAGGCGGTGAACATGGCGCTGCGTGCCACGGGCAAGCGCAACGCCGCGCTGCACAAGGCGACGGTGGCGACGTCTCAACGACTTGCCGCCTCCGACGATGAAACGGCGCGATGGGTGGGGAAGGATGCGCTGCGCGAGTTGAACAGCGCATCCGTGCTCCGCCGCGTGTCCGCGAAACGCAAGGCCTGAGGCTCCGGGCTTGGCCCGGCCCTGGGCTCGAACCCCAAGCCGCGAGACCCAAGCCTCAAGACCCAAGACCCAAGACCCAAGACCCAAGACCCAAGACCCTAGAGTCCCCCGCCCCTACGCCGTCACGTACGTAATCGATCCCGGCGTCGTCAGCAGTTCGCCCGTTTCGAGCCACGTCTTCAGCCCGGACAGGATCATCGGCCAGCCGCCGTAGAGCTGATCGTTCGCGCCCTCGCGCAGCCGATCGTGCGTGACGGTCAGCCGGCACGAATCGCGGACCGGCTCGATCTCCCAGGTGATTCGCGACGGGCCTTCGCGCTTCACGTCGTCGCTCCACAGCGCCACCATCGTCTGCACCAGCCGCCGTGGCGGATCCACTTCGAGGATCTCGCCCTCGCCCAGCATCACCGTGCCGTTTCGCGCGCTCATCGTGTACTTCGCGCCCGGCTTCAGCTCGCCCCACACCCCGGCGCCGAAGTTGTACTTTTCGCGCTGCTCGGGGTTGACGATTGCCTCCCACAGCCGCTCGGGGGTGGTCTTGATATAGATCTCGAATACCTTCTCCATCGTTCTCTCCAGTTCGTGTTTGAGGTCGCTGAGTCCGGCGGCCCACGGTTCCGCGTACTTGCTCACCCAGCGGTCGTGGACGAGCCTGATCGGGACGGCATTCAGGAAGTGGAGCTTCTCGCGTCCACGGCGCTTGGTGACGACCAGCCCCGCCTCTTCGAGGATCCGCAGGTGCTTCATCACACCGAAGCGGGTCATCGGGAGGCGCTGCTCGAGCGAGGTCAGCGTCTGTCCGTCCTGCTCGAACAACTCATCCAGCAAACGTCGGCGGGTCGGGTCGGCCAGTGCCCTGAAAACGTCGTCCATGTTGATGATTTGGAATTTATGTGACCATATGGTCACATGTCAAGCTGAGCCACAAAAATGCCTCATATCGCGGTCTGTGGCAGCATTCGCCCGAGCGGGTCGCCTGTGACCACCCTGCCGATGGCGAATGCGGACGACGAACTACTGGCGGCGATCGAGTTGCATTCGGTCGAGCAACTCCGTGCGCTGATCGAAGGCGGCCTCGCCCCCCGGTTGCCCGTTCGCGACAAGTCGCCCGTCACCTGGCTCACGGAGATGTACACGCGGTCGGACAGGTTTGCGGACTGCCTTCGCGTGCTGCTCGAGGCCGGCGCCACCCTGGACGATGCCGCGATCGCACCCGTGCTGCTCGACGATGCCGAGGCGCTGGAGCGCGCGATCCGGCAGACGCCGGCGCTCCTGACGCATCGCACGACGATGGCCAGTGCGTTCACGCCGCTGAAAGGCGCGTCGTTGCTGCACGTGGCCGCGGAGTTCGGCCACCTTCGGGCCGCCCGCGTGCTGCTCGACCACGGCGCCGACGTCGATGCCCGGGCCGCGGTGGACGAGAACGGCCTCAATGGGCAGACACCGTTGTTTCACACCGTGAACTCTCATGCCAATCGCTCTCGAGCCATCCTCAGTCTGCTGCTCGATTCGGGCGCCCGCACCGACGTGCGCCTGGCCGGTATCACCTGGGGCGAAGGGTTCGAGTGGGAGACGACGTGCTTCGATGTCACGCCGATCTCGTACGCCCAACTCGGCCTGTTGCCGCAGATGCATCGCCGCGAGCACGACATCTACGACAACATCACGTTGATGCTGTCTGCCGCCGGCCGCACTGTGCCGGCGTTGACCAATGTGCCGAATCGCTACCTGACCCCACCTTCCGTCACGGAGACTTCATGAGCCGCATCGTCATTGCCTGTTATCGCGCCAAGGCCGGACAGCAGGAGGCGCTCCGGGACTGATCCGGGACCACGTTGCCACACTGCGGGGTATCGGCTTCGCCACCGATCGCGCGCCGATTACGATGGAGGCCGCGGACGGCACCATCCTGGAGGTGTTCGAGTGGGTGTCGGCCGACGCCATCAAGGCGGCGCATGGTCATCCCACGGTGCTGAAGATGTGGGAAGCCTTCGGCGCGGTGTGCGATTACGTACCGGTGACGGAGGTGCCGGAAGCGTCGCAGTTGTTCTCGGACTTCACGCCGATTGAGGTGCGTGCATGACATCCCGGCAATGGCGAGGCGTCGCCCACCGAGAGCACGCGGACGCCTACCTGCAGCACTTGCGCGGCGCGACGTTCCCGGCGATGCGGCGGCTGCCCGGCTTCATCGATGCGTCGATCCTTCGCCGCGACGTTCCCGAGGGCGTGGAGTTCCTGATCGTCACGCGCTGGACGTCCTTCGAGGCGATTCGCGCCTTCGCCGGCGCGAACGTCGAAGCTGCGGTGGTGCCCGAGGCAGCGGCGGCGATGATGGTGGATTACGACCGGGTGGTGCGACACTACGAGGTGCTGGAGTGATGGCCTCTGCCTCGCGTCTTCGCAACGTCGCCGTATGGGCGTGCCTGCTGCTGATCGCCGATCAGGCGCACGCACAGAACGCGTGTCGAACGGCGGCGCTTGGTGTGCAGGTGCTGGGGTCGGGCGGGCCTTTCGCCGGCTCCGATCGCGCCTCGACCAGCTATCTGGTGTGGGTGGACGGACGCGCGGCGGTGATGGTGGATGCCGGTGGTGGCGCCTTCTTGAGGTTCGGCGAATCCGGCGCGGAACTGGCGTCGCTGTCGCTCGTCGCCGTCAGCCACCTCCATCCGGATCACGTGGCCGATCTGCCCGCGCTGTTGTGGCTGAGCGAACGTGCCCGCAAGCAGCCGCTGCCGATCGCCGGCCCGTCCGGCAATGACGCCTTCCCCGGGATCCGGCTGTTCCTGCGCCGGCTCTTCGACGGCTCCACCGGCGCGTTCCAGGTCCTCTCGGGGACGGTTGGCGGACCCGGTGCCGGCGTGTCCCTCGAGATCTCGGAGCTCGATGCGGCGAGCACGCAACCCGTGAGCGTGTTGAGCACCGGCACGCTGCGCGTTACCGCGTTGCCAGTGGCGCACGGTAATGCGCCCGCGATTGCCTACCGCATCGACGTCGGCAACCGGGCGATCGTCTTCAGCTCGGATCAGAACGGCAAGACCGCCGGCTTCGCCAATTTCGCCCGCGACGCCGACGTGCTGGTGATGCACCTGGTGCTGTCGCCGCTGGCGTCGGCGACCCAGCAGGGGCTGCACGCCGCGCCGAGAACCGTGGGCGAAGTGGCGACCGCGGCCAATGCGAAGACGCTGGTGCTCGGCCACTTCACGAAGGCTCCGCGTCTCGAGGCAGCGGCTGACACGTTCAGTCTGTCGGATCTGCCAGCCAGCGTTCGCGAAGTGTCCGCCACTTACAAGGGGCCCGTCGTCGTCAGCAAGGATCTCGAGTGCATTACGGTTCCGTGAACGATTAGGAGGCGAGACATGAACTTCTCGACACTACTCAAACATCCGAGTGCGTTCCTGCCGCTGACGATGTCCACGATCGCGTTCGCAATCGTCATCGGCTACCTGGCAGTCAACGGCATCGTTCGCGAACCCGACGAGGGCACCGCCGCGCATCTCTGGCAGCTGCTGATGGCCGGGCAGATCCCGATCATCGGGTTCTTCGCCATCAGGTGGCTGCCGTCCGCGACCAGGCAAGCGCTGGCTGTGCTGACGATGCAGGTCGGTGCCGCGCTGGTGGCGGCAGCTCCGGTGTTCGTCCTCGGTCTCTGACCGCGGCGCGGTCGGCGGGCCCAGATGCGTCCGTGAGGTGAGCCTTCTGTGGCAGAATCCGGCCCTATGCCGCTGCTGTTCTCGTATGGCACTCTGCAGCAGGAAGACGTGCAGCTTGCGACGCTCGGCCGTCGGCTCGATGGCCACCGCGACGAGCTCGTCGGCTTCGAGCCCGCGAAAGTGAGAATCGACGACCCGGACGTGGCGGCCAGCCTGGGCAAGGCGCACCACGACAACGTGCTTGCCACCCGAAACAAGGTGAGCCGCGTCGCCGGCACGGTGTTCGAGGTCACTGACGATGAGCTCGCCCGCATCGACGGCTACGAACGTGTGTTCTCGTACGTGCGGCTGACGGCGCCACTGGCGTCGGGCAGAGAGTGCTGGGTGTACGCGCACGGCACGAGCACACCACAGGTCAGCTTCCGAAACGCGATCCGTGACGACCTGCCCGCCATTGTCCGGCTGCTCGCCGACGATCGTCTGGGCGCGAGGCGAGAGCAGGTCACCACGCCGTTGCCGGATGTCTACTACGCCGCCTTCGACGCCATTGCGCGCGATCCCAACAACGAGCTCATCGTGGTGGAGACCAACACGCATGCCGTGGTTGGCGTGCTGCAGATGACGTTCATTCCCGGCATCACCCATCGCGGCAGTTGGCGCGCGCTCATCGAAGGGGTCCGCATCGCCGCGGAGGTCCGATCCGGCGGCGTGGGGCGCCAGCTGATGGAATGGGCGATCGCACGCGCTCGCGAACGCCGGTGCCAAGTGGTGCAACTCACCTCTGACAAGTCGCGGGTTGACGCCATCCGCTTCTACCAGCGTCTTGGATTCGTAGCGTCTCATGAAGGGCTGAAGCTGTTGCTGCCACCGGCGGAGCCCGCCGATGCCTGAGCGCTGCCTCCCGAACGTCAACGCGTCGGCGGGCGTTCTGGCGCTCGTCACCATCGCCTGCGCGCTAGGCTGTGGCGACGGCGTCGACACGCCGTCCAGTCCGAGCTTCGCTGGCGGCTCGGGCCCGGCCGTGGAACCTGGCGCCTACGTTCTGGTCGCGTCGGCGTCCGTCACCCCGGTCGTCGATGGTCAGACCGTATCGCTCGAAGGCTGCACGGGTGCCGGGACATTCGCCGGTGTCTCGATCCTCTCGTTCGTCACGCTCGGTCGCGACGGCGTCGCCTGGGTGGCGCGGTCCACGACGCCAGAGGACGGCAACGTCGAGCTCCGGCTGATCACCGCGGACAGTTCTCTTGGGCCCGTGCTGATGGCAGGCACGGCGCAAGGCATGGCCGTCGATCGCCGTGCGGCCGGCAGCCTCGGCCTGGCGTCCATGACATTCAGCGGCGCGGCCGGTCCGGCGGCAAGCCTGTCGGGCTCGTTCACTGCCGCCTCGTCCTCGTTCACCGGGACCGGGCAGGGCGTGCTCGCAGTGAGCACCCCAATCGGCAGTGGGTCGTGCAGCAGAGGCACGTGGACGATGCGCAAGCCGGCGGCCTGCGAGCTGGCGAACAGCTGCTAGTTGGCTCGCATCAGGCCGGCGACTCGTGTGGCAGAATCAGCGGCACCATGCGTACGAGCAGGTGGCCATCGGCGTTGGCCGTGATCGGCGGCTGCGGCTCAGTGGGGCTGACGCTGTGGGTGGGACAGAACGCCCCGCGCGTGCTGCTCGTCATGTTTCTCTTGTGGGTGGCCTCGCCCTTCGCCGCGCTCCTGGTGGCCGACAGGTCATCGAGCTCGTGGGCCACGACCGCACGCCCAACGATGCAGGTATTGGTGCTGCTGATCACGATGGCGTCGCTGATCATGTACACCTTCGCCGCGACGCGCTGGACCAGGTCCACGCCGGCGTTTCTGATGGTTCCACTGGCATCGTGGCTGCTGATCGCCGCGGGTGCGGGACACGCCGCCTGGACGGCGCGAAAGGGATGATGCAGTTCAGTCACGACATCGAGATCGACGCGCCGCCGTCGCGGGTCTGGCCGATCATGAGCGGCGTCGAGCGCTGGCACGAATGGACCGCCAGCATCCGCGGCATCAAGCGCTGGGGCGAAGGCCCGCTGGCCGTGGGTCAACGCGCTCTGGTGCGCCAGCCGAAGTTCCCGCCCGCGGTGTGGACCGTGACCGCGGTGGACCCTGGGCTCAGCTTCACCTGGGAATCGGTGGGGCCTGGCATTCACGTGACCGGACGTCACCGGATCGAACCCACCGCCAGGGGCAGCCGGGTCACTCTGTCGCTCGCCTACGACGGCGTGTTCGGTAAGCTGCTCGGGCGCTTGACGAGCGGGATCACCAACCGCTACATCGCGATGGAGGCTGCGGGGCTGAAACGCCGCAGTGAGAGTGGATCATGAGCGTGCGCATCGTCCGTCTCGGCTCTCCCCGCGTGCCTGGCGAAGGCACCCGGGTCGGCACCGTTCGTCGTCCGCCGCGCGGTGTGCCGAAGACCAGGTTCTCCGCCGACGACTGGTACGACGTCTGGTTCCCCAACCTGGCTCCGTCCGTTGAAACGATGAAGTTGGGGCAGGGCGCGACGACCCCGGCAGCGTGGGCGAGGTTCACGAAGAAGTACCGCGCGGAGATGGCCGCGCCGGACGCGGCACATGCCGTGGCGCTGCTCGCGGCACTCTCGCACACCGCGAACCTCTCGGTCGGCTGTTATTGCGAGGACGAACAGCATTGCCATCGATCGGTGCTGAAGCAACTGCTGATCGAACAGGGTGCGAAGGTCTCGCTGTGACCACCGTGCGTCAGGCAACCGCCGCCGACATGCCCACGTTGCTCGATCTGATGGCCGAGTTCTACGGGGAATCGTCTTATCCGCTCGATCGAGCGTGGGCCGCGCAAGCCTTTGGCGATCTGCTGGAGGACTCGTCGCGCGGGACGGTGTGGCTGCTGGAGGTCGATGGCGCGCCTGCCGGACATGTGGTGCTCGCCGTGCGGTTTGCGATGGAGTTCGGCGGCTTGCTGGGTTACATCGACGATCTGTTCGTGAAGCAGGCCTTTCGACGGCAGGGCGTGGCGCGCGCAGGACTCGTGGCCCTGCTCGAGGACTGCCGGCGCCGCGGATGCCGCGCCGTTCACGTCGAGGTCGCGCCGGACAACGTTGCCGCCAACGCGCTGTACCGCACCTTCGGGTTGGCGCCGGGGGCGGACGAACGGCTGCAGCTGACCGCGGTCCTGCGGGGGTGATCATGCGACTGATCGACTGCACGCGCGCGCATGCCGGCGAGATCCTCGCCATCCTGAACGAGGCGATCGTCAACTCGACGGCTCTCTGGGACTACGAGCCGCGCCCTCCCGAGTCGATGGACGCCTGGTTCGCGGCCAAGGAGGCCGGCCGCTTTCCGGTGATTGGCGCGGTGGACGAGGCCGGAGCCCTGCTGGGCTTTGCCAGCTATGGGACATTCCGCGCCTGGCCGGCGTATCGGTATTCGGTCGAGCACTCGGTCTACGTCCACAAGGATCATCGCGGCCAGGGGCTCGGCCGGGCCCTGATCGCGGCGATCGTGGCGCGTGCCCGCGAGCAGGAGTACCACAACATCGTGGCCGGCATCGAGGCGAGCAATGACGCGAGCCGCCGGCTGCACGTCGACATGGGCTTCCAGGCCTGCGGCACGATCCGGCACGCCGGCTACAAATTCGGGCGATGGCTGGATCTGGAGTTCTACCAGCTGCTGCTCGAGACGCCGTCGCGTCCGGTGGAAGCGAAGAAGTGAGGGGACGGGATCCGGTGATCCGGGATCCGGTATCCGGTACCCGGATTTCGGCATCCGGGCACCGCCATGACTGAAATCGATCGACCGGTGAGAGCGGTCGCTGGCCGCAGCGCACGCCATCGTGCTGGTGCCGGCCGCGCGCTTCTGGGATGACATCGGGTTCACCTGAGCCAACATCCGCGCCTTCCGGTCGGAAGGCGAACTCGAGTCGTGGCTGCGTTCCACCGGTCGGCAACGCGGCGCCGTCGGCACGCCGCAACAGGTCTACGGCCTTGGAGCGGAGTGGTACGCGACGCGATGCGATCCCGATTGGCAACGCGCCGCTGCGACCGAAGCGGCGGAAATCTTCGCACGCCACGGCTTCGTCGGAGAGTTCTGGAAGCTTTCGTAGGCGCGCCTTCGGCGCGTAGGCGAGCAAGGCCGCGCCTTCGGCGCGGTAGGCGAGCCTCCGGCTCGTAGGACTGGCAAGGGGCCTCGCTGCGCTCGGTGGGAGGACAGGCCTCACGACGTTCGGTAGGCGCGCCTGCGGCGGGTAAGAGAGAGGCTGTACGCGTCAGCTGACGTCCCCACCGGCGAAGCCGGCCGTCTTTCCTACCGCGCCGAAGGCGCGGCCAGCCCTTGCACGACTCAAGACTCAGCCCCAAGCCCCAAGCCTCATGGCGTCCTGGCGGCCCCTATCCGTCCTACCGGCGAAGCCGGCCCTGTCTTTCCCTACGCGCCGAAGCGCGGCCTACTTCGCCATCTTCGCAAACTCCGCCTGCAGCTTGGCCAGTTCCTGCTGCAGATCGGAGAAGCGATCGTAGGCGTCCTTGCCGATCTTCTGATCGGCCTGGCTGATCATCCGCTGCACGTTGCTCAGCTGATCGATCAGCATGCCCTGCGTGTAGATGCCGGGGGTTGTCGACCACCTGCGCCCAGAGCTGCTGCAGCGGATGATCGTACTTCGTCGACGCCGGCGTCGCGCCTGGGCCGGCGGGGGGGACGGGTTTCACGCCCGCCTTCTTCATGGCTTCCTCGATGTTCACCTGGAGCTTGCGCGCGTCGCTCATCGCGTCGCGCACGCTCAGCTGCAGCTTCACCTGCTCCGACAGGTCGCCGTCGGTGACGCCGTCCGCCGCGATGCGCGGATCCGACTTCACTTCGAGCGTGCGCGTGGTGGTCTGCCCGCCCGCGGTCAGCTTCACCAGGTACTTGCCCGGGGGCACCAGCGGTCCGCCCGGGCCGCCGTCCGGCGCGTTTGGCGCCCATACCCCGGGGTAGCGCAGATCCCACGTCAGCCGCTGCATGCCGGCTTCGGGCTTGAGGCCCGGCGAGCTGCCGCCGCCGCGACGGAATGGCCCGCGCATCTCCTGACCGCCACCTGGCGCACCACCCGCGGGCAGCACCGCGAAGGCGCGCAGTACCTGGCCGCGCGCGTCGGTGATCTCCACCTTGGTGTCGGCGCTGCGGCGCCGTCTGGAAGTAGACGTCGATTTGCGCGCTGGTGCCGGGATACTCCGGCGCGTCGGGCGACGCCGGCTGCGGCGCTATTGCGGATAGCGAATGGCTTCGCGCGGTGTGAAGATCAGCGTCGCCGGCATCGCGCCGGCGGCGGCCGGAGGCGGGGCCGCCGTTGCCGCTGCCTGACCGTAGAGCGACGCCAGCGAGAAGCGCGGCTGCACCACCGAGAGCGCGAGCGCGGAGGGGACCGGACCCGTGGAGGCCTGCGCGCCCTGCGCGGTGGCCGCCGGACGCGTGCCACTGACGATCGCCGCCAGCTGCTGCAGCGGCGTCACGTTGTCCATGATCCACGCCGACCGGCCCATGGTCGAGATGACGAGGTCGTTGCGGTGAACCTTGATGTCGGTGATCGGCGTCACCGGCAGGTTCTGCTGCAGCGGCTGCCAGTTCTTGCCGGCGTTGAACGAGACGAAGAACCCGAACTCCGTGCCGGCGTAGAGCAGGCCGGGCTGTTTCGGATCCTCGCGGACGACGCGCGTCGGGTAGTCGGCGGGGATGCCGTTCTTGCCGTCGGTCAGCAGCGTCCAGGTGGCGCCGTAGTCGTCCGTGCGGTAGATGTAGGGCTTCAGGTCGTGCTCGCGCATGAAGCGATAGGCGGCGATGTAGGCGCGGCCCTTGCGCGTGCGGCGAGTCTTCCACGGTCTGGATGCGCGCACCCACGAGACCCGGCGGCGTGACGTTCTTCCACGTCTTGCCGTTGTCGCGCGTCACGCTGCACCGGGCCGTCGTTCGCGCCCACCCAGATCACCCCGCGCTCGAGGCGCGACTCGATCATCGAGTAGATGGCGGAGTAGACCTCTTCACCGGTGACGTCGCGGGTGATCGGATTGCCCGAGACGATCTGGTATTCCGCTTCATGCGCCGTCAGGTCGGGGCTGATGATGTCCCACAGGATGCCCTCGTCCGTCGACCGGTGCAGCACGTGCGACGCCTGGTAGATGACCCGCGAGTCGTGCGGCGACACATAGACGACGGTCTGGCGGGGGAAGCGGAACTTGATGTCGTCCGGGTCGTGGCCGTAGCGGTTCTGCGGGTAGACCCAGTAGTGCTTCTCCTGGCCGGTGGTGGTGTTGTAGCGGCCCACTTCACCCTTGCACGCGCCCCACACCACCTTGCCGTCCGGCTTCGGCCAGATCTGGCCGGTCTCGCAGCCCGAGGCCTGCTGCCACGCCTGCGCGGGATGCTCGAACCCCCACGACACCGGCGGCACGCTCGGGATGATCACCGTGCTGTTGTCCTGCTGCGGCATGTAGAGGCGATAGGGGTACTGCTCGTCCACCGCCACCATGTAGTACTCGGCCGTCGGCTGGTTCAGGATCGACGACCAGCTCTTGCCGCTGTTCAGGCTGACGTTGGCGCCGCCGTCGTTCACCTGCAGGATGATGCTCGGGTTGTCCGGGTTGAACCACATGCCGTGGTTGTCGCCGTGCGGCGTCTCCACCGAGGTGAACGTCTTGCCGCCGTCCACGCTCTTCTGGAGGCTCAGTTCGTTCACCCAGACTTCGTTCTCGTTCTTGGGATTGACGGTGACGTAGTGGAAGTAGAACGGCCGCGCGCGCAGGCGCTGGCTGCTGTTCACCAGCGTCCACGATTCTCCGGCGTCGCTCGAGCGGTAGAGCCCGCCCTTGTTGCCGAGCGCTTCGACCATCGCGTAGAGCACCTTCGGGTTGCTGCGCGCGATGTCGATGTCGATCTTGCCGATCAGGTCGTCGGGCAGGCCGGCGGTCATGTGCTTCCAGGTCTCGCCGCCGTCGGTGGACTTGTAGATGCCGCCCTCGCGACGCGGGGCCGCCGCTGATGATGTCCCAGCCTTTGCGGAAGCCGCGGTAGGCCGCCACGTAGAGGATGTCGGGATTCTCCCAGTCCACCTCGATGTCGCGCGCGCCGGTCTCGTTGTTGATGAACAGCGTCTTCTTCCAGGTCGTCCCACCGTCGGTGGTCTTGAACACGCCGCGTTCGTCGTTCGGGCCAAAGGGCGAGCCGAGCGCCGCCAGCCACACCGTGTTGGTGTTGGAGGGATGGACCTTGATGCCGCCGATCTGGCCGGACTCTTTCAGTCCCTTGAACTGCCACGTCTTGCCGGCATCGGTCGAGCTGTAGACGCCGCGGCCGATGATCACGTTCGAGCGGATCGCCGCGCTGCCCGTGCCCACCCACACGTGGTTGGGGTTCGACGGCGCCACGTCGATCGAGCCGATCGAGCCGGTCGCCATCTGCCCGTCGCTGACCGGCTCCCACGAGATGCCGGCGTCCTCGGTCTTCCACACGCCGCCGCCGACCCCGCCGAAGTAGAACGTGTGGGGCTGCTGCCGGACGCCCGAATAGGCCGTGACGCGGCCGCCGCGCGTGGCACCGACGCTCCGCCATTTCAGCTCCTTGAACGCGGCCGGCGGCACCACCGCGTTCGCGTCACCCTGGGCGCTGAGGAGGGCGAAAGAAGACTGGCCTTGAGCCGCCAGCGCCGCCAGGAAGGCGGCGAGGACGATCAGGCGTCGGAAGAGTGACCGGGACGGCATGGACATGGACCTCATAATCGAAGCGCATCCGCCGGAACTTCTGCGGACGACAGCCCAAAATTATAGTCCGGAAGCGGAAGGCACAAGGCAGAAGGCAGAAGGCAGAAACCAGCGTTTAGCCTTTAGTTTGCCTTTTGCCTTCCAGTTCCCAGCCGCTCCAGGGCGGCACAGGCTCTGGCGCTCGCGGGCCCTTTTCGCTCGCACAGCGTGCGCGCTTCGCCCTCGGCGGCAGACGGGTCGCGCAGCCGCGCCGCGCCCACCACCGAATACCACTCGGACTCGACCATCACCTGCTCGGATGCGCTGCCCGGCATGCCGCGCAGGATCTCCAACGCGTTCTGCGGCTCGTCCATGAAGAGGCGCGAGATGCCCAGGTAGAGCGTCGCCACCGGGTCGCCCGGGTGATCGAGCAGGAAGCCGTCCAGCGCCGTTGCGGCGGCCACGTAGTCGCCCTTCCGATATGGTTCGAGCGCGGTGTTCAGGGCGCGGGCGGTTGGGGTGTTGCCGACGCTGACGGGCGCCTCCAGCGGCTCGAGCGGAAACGCCGCCAGCCATCGCGCTGGGTCGACCGTCGCCGGATCGGGCGCATTCACCACGCTGGGACTGGTCACCTCGGGCGTTGGCGTTGCCCCGCCCATCAGCCGCAGGGCCACGGCCACGCCAATGGCGATGGCCACAGCGGCGCCGACGCGAGGGCCCAGGCCGGAACCTCTGGCCGCGGCAGACGAAGGTTCAGAAGTGGGCGTCGGCATGGTGTGTGGGACCCTCGCCTCCAGCGCGTGTGCCGCCGGGAAAGGTGGCGGCAGTATACTGCGCCACCATGACCCGATACGCCGCTGGATTGCTGATGCTGGTCGCGCTCGTTGCCGCCGGCGGTGCCGCTCCGATCGCCGTCGACGCACAGACCGCGCAGCCGGGGGCTTCGGCCGGCGCTCCTGCAGCCGTGGTGCTGGTGCCCGATGCGGTGTTCGACGGCGAACGCATGCAGCGTGGCTGGGCCGTGGTCGTGGCCGGTGAACGGATTGTCGCCGCGGGACCGGCCGCGTCAGTCACCAGGCCCGCCGGAGCGCGAGAGACGCGGCTGGCTGGTCTCACCTTGATGCCGGGCCTCGTCGACGGCCACTCGCATCTGCTGCTGCATCCTTACAACGAGACGACCTGGAACGACCAGGTGCTGAAGGAGCCGCTGGCCTATCGCGTGGCGCGCGCGGTCACGCATGCGGAGCGCACGTTGATGGCGGGCGTCACCACGGTACGCGACCTCGGTACCGAAGGCGCCGCATATGCGGACGTGGGACTGAAGCGCGCGATCGACGAGGGGCTGATTCCCGGGCCGCGCATGCTGGTGGCTGGCCCGGCGATGGTGGCCACGGGCAGCTACGGACCGAAAGGCTTCGCCTCGGAATTCACCGTGCCGCAGGGCGCCGACGAAGCCGACGGTGTCGAAGGCGTCACCCGCGTGGCGCGCAATCAGATGGGCCACGGCGTGGACCTCATCAAGATTTACGCGGACTACCGCTGGGGCCCGAACGGAGAGACGCGACCCACGTTCACCGTGAACGAAATCACCGCCATCGTCGAGGCGGCGAAGAGCAGCGGACGCCCCGTGGTCGCCCATGCCTCCACGCCCGAAGGCATGCGCCGCGCCATCGTCGGCGGCGTGGAGACGATCGAGCACGGCGACGAAGGCACGCCCGAGGTCTGGAAGTTGATGGTCGAGAAGGGCGTCGCCTACTGCCCGGTCATCGGCGCGCCCGATGCGACCGCCCAGTACGCCGGCTGGAAGAAAGGCGAGCAGCCCGAGCCGGAACGCCTCGCGAAGAAGCGCGTCACGTTCAAGGCCGCGCTCGACGCGGGCGTGAAGATCTGCTTTGGCGGCGACGTCGGCGTCTACCCGCACGGCGACAACGTGCGTGAACTGGAGCTGATGGTGAACTGGGGCATGACGCCGATGGCGGTGACCGTGGCAGCCACTTCCGGTAACGCGACGTACTTCCACCAGGAGAACCGTGTCGGCCGCGTCCGCGAGGGCCTCATGGCCGATCTCATCGCCGTCGAAGGCGACCCGACCGCCGACATTGCCGCGCTGCGAAAGGTGAAGATGGTGATGAAGGGCGGGCGGATCTACCGGCAGCCCTAGGAAGGCAGAAGGCAGAAGGCAAAAGGCAGAAGGCAAAAGGCGGAAGGCGCTCGGCGTACAATCATCTGATGCGCACAACGGCTGATGTCGTCATCGCCGGTGGCGGCTGCATGGGATGCAGCCTCGCCTGGCACCTCGCTCAACGCGGCGTCACCAACGTCGTCCTCATCGAGCGCGAGGCGCAGCTGGCCACCGGGTCAACCGGCAAGAACGCCGGTGGCGTGCGCCACCAGTTCTCCAACCCCGCCAACATCAGCCTGTCGATCGAATCGATTGCGATGATGGCCGACTTCGAGGCGCGCGTCGGCACCCCGATCGACTTTCACCAGGACGGCTATCTCTTCCTCGTCTCGAAGGCCGCCAACGTGGCCGCGTTCGAGAAGAACATGGCGCTGCAGCGCAGCATGGGCGTGGACGTCCAGTGGCTGTCGCCGGAGGATGCGGCGCGCATCTCGCCGGGCATCGACGTGGCGGGCATTCGCGGGGCCGCGTATTGCGCGGCCGACGGCGTGGCCGATCCCAACGGCGTCACGATGGGGTTTGCCAAGGGCGCGCAGGCTCGAGGCGTGGAGATCGTGCGCGAAACCGAAGTGACGGGTGTCCGCCTCGCCGAAGGTCGCGTGGCCGAGGTGCAAACCTCGAAGGGCAACATCAGTACGCCGGTGCTCGTGAACGCGGCCGGTCCGTGGGCCAAGGGGATCGGGCGCTACCTCGGCGTGGACGTGCCGGTCGAACCGGAGCGCCGCCACATCTTCATCGCCACTCCCGAGCGCGGTGGATCCTGGGACGCGCCTGAATGGACTGGCCGCATGCCGCGCTCGAGGGTCCTCGTCATCGACTTCGAGACCACGTTCTACTTCCATCGTGAAGGCCCCGGCCTGCTGTTCGGGATGGGCGACCCGGACGAGACGCCAGGCTTCGACACGACCGTGCGATGGGACTTCCTGCCGAAGGTCACCGAAGTGGCGATTCGTCGCCTGCCCGCCATGGCCGACGCCGCCGTCTCGCACGCATGGGCCGGTCTCTACGAGATGACGCCGGACCACAACGCGATCATCGGCCCGTCATCGGACGTCGCCGGCTTCTACACCATCGCCGGATTCAGCGGACACGGCTTTCAGCACGCACCGGCCGCGGGTCGCATCCTCGCGGACGTGATGACCGGTCACGATCCGAAGTTCGATCTCACACCGTTCGCACTGGATCGGTTTGCCGGGGCCGTGAAGAGCGGCGAGCTGAACGTCGTCTAAGGACCGGTATCCGGTATCCGGTATCCGGTATCCGGTATCCGGTGTCCGGTATCCGGTGTCCGGTGCCGCGAGGGCGCTTAGCGGTGGGCCGTGGCGCTTGCCAGACCGTTGGACGTGTGCCGACTCCAAGCTCCGACACGCGTGCTGCTGGTGGCCACTCGGCCTTGTTTGAGCGCTGGTGCCAGGCGAGTTGGCCAGAGTGCCTTGCCTGCCAGCGGCGCGCGTGACCGGCACACCGACCGGTCTGGCGAGCGCCGCGGCTCAACGCGATCTCCTCTGCCGGTTCGGCCTACCCGAGCGGCCGTTCTGTCCCTACGCGCTCGAAGAGCGCGCCTCCTTACGGCGTCACTCCCCGAAACACCTTCCCGCCCTTCATCACGAACGCCACGCGGCGAAGCGCGGCCGCGTCGGTGAGCGGGTTGCCGGTGACGGCGACCAGATCCGCCGCGAACCCCGGCGCGATCGTGCCGATCTCCTTGCCCAGCCCCATGGACTCGGCCGAGATCGACGTCAGCGATTTGATCGCGTCGGCAATGGGCTGCCCCGACTTCACGCGCTCCAGCACCTCGCGCATGTTCTGACCGTGCGCGCCGGCCACCGCGTCGGTGCCCATCACGATCTTCAGCCCAGGCGTCTTCAACGCGGCGGTGAACATCGCGTCCTTCTGGCCGAGCGCCTTCTCCATCGCGGCGAAGCCCTCGGCGTTGTAGTTGCCGATGCCGTCGAAGCGGGCGCGGTTCTCGAGGTAGTTCTGAGTCACCAGCCCGATGTTCGGATCGAAGTAGACGCCGCGGTCGGCGAGCATCTTCAGCGCCTCCGGGGTGGCCAGGCCGCCGTGCTCCACCACCGTGCAGCCGGCGCGGGCCGCGCGCATCATCGACTCCGGACTGTGCGCGTGCACCATCGACCGCAGGCCCTGTGCCTTTGCCTCGCCGCACGCCGCGTCCACCTGCTCCTGCGACAGCGTCGGCACGCCGCCCTCACGGATGCTGGCGGAAGCGAAAATCTTCACGAGGTCGGCGCCGTCCGCCTTGCGTTCGCGCACCTGCTCGCGAATCTGTTCCGGCGTCAGCTTCGGATTGCTGATCTGGCCGAGCGACGACAGCAGGCGCGGCCCCGGCAGCACGCCGCGGGCAATCGCCTCGCGCAGCACCTTGTCGCGCGGCGAGCCGACGCTTTGCACCGTCGTGAACCCCGCCATCAGCGTGACGTAGGCGTTCTCCGAGGAATAGAGCGCGTTCTGCTCCGGTGGCTCAGGACCGGTGTGATAGCGGCCCTTTGCGTCGAAGTGCCAGTCGATGTGGACATGGGTGTCGATGAAGCCCGGCAGCAGCGTGGCCTCGCCCAGATCGATCGTCACCGGACCGGACGCCGGTCCGACGCTGACGATTTTCCCATCGCGGACCGTGACGACGGCGTTGTCGACGATGCCGCCAATCCCGTCGATGACGCGCCGGGCCTTGATGGTGATCGCGGGAGACTGCGCATGCGCCGCTCCAGGGAGGAGCCCGAGGAGCGCGGCGACGAGAAGCACAACAGTGCGTGTCATAGGCTCCGCAGATTACCGCATGTGGCACTGCACACGCCCAACTCATGAGCGGTTCCTCGCGACTGGCGCGCCTCGAGCCACCGCGATGGAACAGGTTGAGGAGAGCACTGCCATAACCAACCCATTGCTTACCTCTTCGGCCCGGCCTGGTATTTGCAGCTCTAGAAAAGCAACCCCCAAAATCGAGCAAACCATGCCCCGTACGAGGAGAAATTACATGAAACAGTACCTCATCCCCGCGACCCTGGCCGGGGCGCTCGCGCTCACGGTTTCGGTGGCGGCCCAGACTCCGCCACCCGCTCAGACTCCACCACCCGCAACCACAGCCCAGCCAGCTCCGACCGGGGCCGTGCCCGTGACGGTCGAAGGCTGCCTGATGCGTGAGAACGATGTGCCAGGGAGGAAGTCAAATGTTGCCGAGAAGGTCGGCATTGGCGAAGACTTCATTCTGACCAGCACCAAGATGGTGAAGGGCATGGCGCCAGGCGCCCTGGCCGCTCCGCCGAGTGGCGCGGTTGGAACCAGCGGAACGACTAGCGCGATGTACGACGTCAATGGCATCGACGACGACACGTTGATGAAGCACATCAATCGACGCGTGCAGGTGGACGGCACCTTTGAGAACCTCCAGAACGCGACGAAAGCCGGCGCGCTGGTCGAGATCAAGGCGACCGGCATCCGGCCCGTGGCCGGCGAGTGCGCGCCGAAGTAGTCGAGCTTGACGGGCGCGGGCTTCGCCCGCGTCCGTCGCAACCTCAACGCTTCAGCACGGCTTCGGCGCGGAACAGCTCATCCGCCGACTGCAGCGTGATGTTCTTCAACCGCTCCGGATAGTTCGCGGGCAGTGACGCCAGGAACTGGCGGACCATCGCCGCCACTTCGGGGGAGTTGTGTCCGCCGAGGATCGAATCGAGCCAGCGCTTCGGGAAGAAGATATCGCCCGTCTTCTGGATCTCCCATAGCATCTCGAGACTCGGCGTCACGTAGCCGGTGGACGCCCTGGCTCGAAGCGGGTGATGCAGGTAGTTGAGGCCTTCCAGGACCCACGGCTCCCGCCGCCGGTTGTTGACGTCGGCGAGCGAGCGGAACCACTCGTCGCGCTCGGCCGGGTCCGCGGAGAGCGCGGGCATCACGAACTGAAAGCGCCCCTTGCGATCGGGGTTCTCGATGCGGGTGAGCTGCTCCGCAAGAATGGCTTTCCAGCCGTCCACCTCGCGGACCGCCAGCTCCAGCGCGAGGGTCGTGTAGTCGGCTTCCGCCAATGGCAGGCCCGGCACCGTCTCGGTCTTGGCCCACACCTTCCGCAACCACTCCACCGTCGGCGCCGTCAGCGACACGTTGCGCAGCGCGCCGAACCACGCGGCCTTCTGACTCGCCGTCCCGGCGTGGTCCAGGCCGTCGCGCAGCACCTTCTCGAATGTGGCGGCGCGCTCGGTTCGTTCTGCCGCCGGCAGGAATCGCCACCACGCATTGCCCGCATAGCTCAGCACCCGCGACGTCATCTGCTCGTCGGTTTCCTTCGGCAGCGCCGCGGTGGCGAGATCCATGAACGCCGACGGGGCCACGCGGCCGTCGAGCACGCCGTCCCAGAGCGTGACCCAGGCGCTGCCCCTCGTGAGCGGATCGGCGATGTCCGGTAGCGACCGCGTCAGGTACGCGAGTGACGCCGGATCGGGCACGATGTCGCCGTAGGCCCAGCCCTCACCATTCGCCAGCACGAACGCGGGAGCGGGTTTGCCGACGGCTTCTTTCGGCTCGGCGATGGCGCCGTCGAGCGCTACCCGCAATCGTATGTGCTCCCGATGCGACGCCGTGGACCACGCGCAATTGCTGCGGCCAGATCATGCCGCGCTTCATCGGGTCGCTCTGCTCGAAGGCCAGCCGGATGATCTTGCCGTCGGCGACCTCCAGCTTGGTCGTGATCGTCGGACGACCCGGCTGTTCAACCCACACCTTGCTCCACGCCCGCAGGTCGGCGGGCGTGCGGCGGTCCAGCACCTCGATCAGGTCGTTCCACGTGGCGTTGCCGAACTTGTGCGCGTTCAGGTACTCGCGCAAGCCGTCGCGGAACGATTCCTCGCCGAGCAACGCCTCGAGGTGCCGCATGATCACCGGCGCCTTCTGATAGATGATCGCGCCGTAGAGGCTGCCCGCCTCGTTGAGGTTGTCGAGTTGCTGCCGGATCGGGTTTGCGCCAGGCGGTGCGATCCACTTCGTAGGCCGCGGGGTAATTCGACAGCAGGAACCGGAGCTCGTGGTTCACGGTGGGGAAGGACGGGTTCACGATCTTCGCCGCCATGAAGTTGGCGAAGACTTCCTTCATCCACACATCGTTGAACCATCGCATCGTCACCAGGTCGCCGAACCACATGTGCGCGGTCTCGTGCGAGATCACCGAGGCGCGGCCGAGCAGCTGGTTCTGCGTCGCGGACTCGTCCAGCAGCAGCCCCGACGCGTTGTAGAGGATCTTCCCGGCGTGCTCCATGCCGCCGAACTGGAAGGCGGGGATCAGCACGAAGTCGAACTTGCCGAACGCGTAGGGGATGCCCGTGTAGTGCTCCATGAAGGCGATGGCCGCAGCGTGGAGGTCGAAGATTGCCTCCTTGTTGCGGGTCACCTTGGCGGCGTCGGTCTCGCGGTGGAACATGCGGAAGGTGCGGCCGTGGCGCGTGGCGGTCTCGACCTTGAAGTCGCCGACGACGAAGGAGAACAGGTAGGTGGAGAGCGGCTCGGTCTCGGCGAAGGTCACCGAGGTCGTGCCGTTTGCCGACGCCAGGGCGCCGTTGGTGGCGGGTGGCCGGACGGGGCCCGCCGCGGGTGTCGTACCGCGGACGACCGCCGTCGGCGATTGGAGTCCATTGCTCGCCGCCTTCCACTCGGACGGGTAGGTCAGGTCCAGCGTCCAGCGCGCTTTCATGTCCGGCTGATCGAACACCGGGATCGCCTGCCGCGCCCGCGCCGGCACGAACAGCGCGTACATGAAGTCCGCGCTGCGATTGAGCGAGGCGTCGCCGGCGTTGAACGTGACGACGACCTCGTTTCGGCCGGTCTTGAGCGAGGTGCTGGGCACGATGATGTGCCCGTTCAGGTATTCGAACGCCGCGTCGGCGCCATTGGCCTGCACCGTCTTCACGTGATCGCGGCTGGTCTCGAAGTCGATGACCAGCGGCTGGGTGTTGCTGCGCAGGTCGAACGTGATGCGATTGGTGCCGGTGATGGGCTCGGCCAGCGCCTTCGGCACATTCAGCGTGAGGTGATAGCGCAGGTCGAACACCACCGCCGCTCGGCCGGTGGCGACATCCAGTGACACCCCCGCTGGTGGCGATGACGTCTGCGCCCACGCCGCTGCTGCACACACGAGGAAGACCGACAGAAACCCCAGGGTCCGCATCGCACAAGGGTAGTTCAAAGTTCGAAACCCTGATCCCCGATCCCTGATCCCTGATCCCGATCTGATCCCTGATCCCTGATGCCTAGGAGGTCCTGAGCGCCGTGACCGGTTCCACGTCCGCGGCGCGTCGTGCCGGAAGGTAGCCGGCGGCGGCGCCGACAACGGCCAGCGTGACGGCGGCCACCAGCAGCGTGATCGGATCCGTGGCCGAGAGGCCGAACAGCTGCGACGCCACCAGCCGCGACAATCCAAGCGCCGCCGGCACGCCAATGACGATGCCCAGGCCGGTGAGGATAGCGACTTCGCGCAGCACCAGCCAGACGACCGTGCCACGTTCCGCCCCGAGGGCCATGCGAATGCCGATCTCTCTCGTGCGCCGCGCCACGGTGTAGGACATCAGTCCGTAGAGGCCGACGGCCGCCAGCAATGTCGCCAGCAGTCCGAACGCGGCCGACAGCACCGCGAGCATGCGTTCGGTGAACATCGCCTCGTCGATCGTGTTCTCCATCGTCGTCACGTTGTAGACCGGCAGCGCGGCGTCGATGCGGCGAACCGTCTCGCGGATCCGGTCCACCAGCCCGTCCGCGCCCTGGGGCGTGGCGCGCACGTAGACGGTCATGCCGGTGAGCTCGGCGCCCTGCTGGAGCGGGGTGTAGACGAATCGGCGGATCTCGTTGTCCGGCGTCGTCCCCTCGCGCATGCCGCCGTGCAGCGAGTCCTTCACCACTCCGACGATTTCGATCGCGCCCGGATTGTTCAGCACGCGCCAGCCGAAACGGCGGCCAATCGGATTCTCGGTGCCGAAGTAGTAGCGCGCGAAGGTTTCGTTGACGATGCCGACGAGCGGCGCGCCTTCGGCGTCTCGCTCGGTGAACTCGCGGCCGAGGACGAGCGGCATCCCCATCGTGCGGAAGTGGTCCGGCGCCACTTCGTTGGTCCACGGATTCATGTTCTCGTCAGGCTTCGTCTCGTAGCCCTGCACCTGTACGGTGCGACTCGAAACGCTGTCGGTGAGCACCGGCTCGGCGGCCATTGTCGCGCCACGCACGCCAGGAAGCCCCTGCAACTCCTGCTGCAGCGTTTGGTAGAAGCGCTTGATGCGGGTCTGGTCGTACCCGGCCAGCTCCGGGCTCACCGCGAAGGACACCAGCGCCGTGGCGTCGAAGCCGGGGCTGAGGTGCTTCAGGTTGTAGAGACTGCGCGCGAACAAGCCCGCGCCCGCGACCAGCAGCATCGACACCGCCACCTGCGCCACCACCAGGCTCTTGCGCAGCCGCGCGTGCGACGCACTGCCGGCGAGCGAGCCCGCTTCCTCGCGCAACGTCTGGTTCATGTCGGGACGCGAGGACTGCAGCGCCGGCGCCAGGCCGAAGACGACGGCGGTGAGGACGGAGACCGCGAGTGTGAACAGCCCGACGCGGAGGTCGGGCGTTGTCGAGAGCGCCTCGGCAGAGCCTCCCGATGGCAACAGCCCGACCAGCAACTCCCCGAGCCAGATCGACAGCACCAGCCCCACGATGCCGCCCGCCAGCGATAGCAGCAGGCTTTCGAACAACGTCTGACGCATGATGCGCCCGCGGCTGGCGCCGAGCGCCAGCCGGACGCCCATCTCCTTCTGCCGTGCCGCCGCGCGCGCGATCAGCAGGTTGGCGACGTTAGCGCAGGCAATCAGCAACACGAGGCCGACCATGCCCATCAGGACCGCGATTGGCGTGCTGAACCCGCCGCGCATGCCCGACAGACCGCGGCCGGCGGGCAACGCCGCAATGCTCTTGGCGCGGAAGCGCTCCTTGAAGAGCGCGCTGGCAGCAGCGAATTCCGGGACCGACTCCAGCTCGGCGGCGTTGATCTGCTTGTAGAGCACATCGACCCGCGCCCGTGCGGCATCGACCGACAGCCCGGGCTTCAGCCGCCCAACCATGTTCACCCAGCGCGAGCGACGGTTGTCGAGGTCGTCCCACGTCGGCGTGATTTGCGCCTTCATCATCAGCGGCACGAACACGTCCGGCGTCTCCAGAGCCACCACCCCGGCAAATCCTGGCGGCGCGACGCCAATCACGGTCATCGTCGTGGTGTTGATGGTCAGGGTCTGGTTCAGGATCCCGGAACGGCCGGCAAACCGCCGCGTCCAGTAGGCATGACTCAGCATGACCACCGGATGACCGGCGCGCACCCGATCGTCATCAGGAGTGAGGGCACGCCCGAGCACGGGCCGCACGCCCAGCACCTCGAACGTGTTGCCCGAGATCATCTCCACGGTCACCCGCTCGGCCTGACCGGACTCGACCAGGTTGGCCGACGCCGGGGCGCGGGCGATGAGGCCAGTGAACACGTCGTTGCCGTCGCGGAGGTCCTGATACATCGGATACGAGAACGTCCGATCGTTCTGCGTCCGTCCGTTGAAGGGGCCGGGACCGTCGAGCTGGACCAGTTCTTCGGGGCGCACCACCGGTAGCAGCCGCAGCAGGAGCTGATCCATCAGCGAGAAGATGGCCGTATTGGCGCCGATGCCGAGGCCGAGCGTCAGCACGACCACCAGCGAGAACGCCGGTGCGTGGAGCAGGGTGCGGAGTGCGTAGCGGAAGTCTGTGATCATGGCGCCTCAACCTGTATCTGACGGTAACGACGCGGCCCCGGTTGGGAAGGAGATCAGATTGCTGGGACGGCCAGGACCAGGCGTTCGTCCCGACCAGACCCGGGACGGTGTAGTCATAGAGGAGGGAATCGGCAACCGGCAGACGGCAGACGGCAGACGGCTCAAGGCAAAAGGCAAAAGGCAAAAGGCAGAAGGCAGAAGGCAGAAGGCAGAAGGCAAGAGGCTCAAGGCGCGAGCCCAAGCCCCAAGCCTCAAGCCCCAAGCCTCAAGCCTCAAGACCCAAGACCAAGACTCAAGACCCAAGACCCAAGACTCAAGACGAAAGGGGGCCTCCGTGACTCGACGAGAACTGGTGACAGTGGGCGCGTTGGGGGCGCTGTCGGCGACAGCGTCCGGCGAGATGACTGGCCTGGCGGCCGAGAGTGGGGCGGGCGAGGCGCAATCGCCCGAGGCGGTCACTGCGCAGGCGCTGCACGACATCGCGCAGGAGATGGGCGAGATCCGGAAACTGCTGCGGGACGGACTGATCGGGCCGTCGCTGAGCGACGGGGTGATCGTCGAGATCAGGCGGCAGTTCGGGTTGTTCCTGCGCGCCAACCAGAAGTATCCGGACTTCTGCGAGATCGGTCCCGGTGTCTTCACCGAACTCTACGACTGGCACGTCCGCCATCGTCAGCCGATCGAGATCACGCGCACCGACAACCGCCTGACCATCCGTTTCATGTTCACCGGGATGCTCCTGCGGCCCGAACAGGACCCTGGCTATGTCGGGATTCCGTTCGACCGCGGATAACGACGGACACTCGATTGCGCTGTCCCACGCCTGCTATGTCATGAAGCCGGCCGAGACGCTTGATGCCCTCGGTGATCTTCGCCGTGTCGTGGACGAGCGGACCGAACGAGATGCGGACGCCATTGGTGATCGACGGGCCGAAGCCGCGGCCGGGTACGACCAGCACGCCGGTGGCCTTCAGCGCCTCGGGCACGAACGCCTCGGCGTCGCGGCCGACATCCACGACCGTGTAGAGCCCGCCGCGTGGCACGAGCCGCGGGCGATGGAGATAGGTGTCCACGGCGTCGAGCGTCACCTGTCGCGGCTTTCTTGTAGAGCGCGTTGGCAGAGTCCACGTAGCGCTGGAGGGACCCGCTCGGGATTGCCACCTTCAGGTAGCGGGCCATCGTCATCTGCTCGAGCGTGTCGGGGCACAGGATGCTGCACTGCTGCACGCGCTCGATGGCTTCGATCACGCCGGGCGCCGCTTCAATCCAGCCGAGCCGCCGGCCCGAGTCCGCGCGCCCACTTCGAGTTCGAGTGGATGCCGATGACGTGCGGGTGATCCGCGGGCGACCAGCTGTAGTACGCCGGGTACGGCGAGAAGTACTGGCACTTGTAGGCGAAGTCGATGGCGAGCCAGGCGCCGGCGTCGCGGGTCCGCTCCAGCATCACCTCGGCCAGCGCCTGCGGCACGATCTGGCTGGTCGGGTTGTCGGGCGCGCCGAACAGCACGAGACGCGGCTTGTGGCGGTCGAACAGCCGTCCGAACTCGCGCGCCACGCCCTCCGGATCGCGTGTCCGGCAGGTACGCCCACGTCGCCGGCGTCGATCACCGGCAGCCGGACGATGCGCACGCCGGGCGCGGCGAAGGCGAGCTGCCCCTCGTAGTTGGCGTAGGTCGGATCGAGCAGCAGCACCGTGTCGCCGGGATCGACGCAGCGTCCGGAACAGGTCGTGCGTCAGTTGCGTGCTGCCCATGCCGACGCGCGATGTGCTCGGGTCCCAGCCGCGGCACGCCGAACAGCGTCGCCTCGAACAGCGCGATCTGCTCGCGGCACTCGAGGTCGCCGAGGGTCGCGGTGTAGCCGCCGCTCTTGTGGAACAGCGCCGGGTCGTTGACGACTTCCTGATACGCCTTCCGGAACTCCTCCGGCGCCTCGTGATTCACCCAGCCGCCGCCGAACGAAATCACCTCATCGGGGTCGAGACCCATCGCCAGGATGTTCTGCCGCTCGGCCATCTTCATGATCTGGCGGATGGGCGAGGGCGACGACATCTGGGCGCGAACGAGGGACGAAAGCAGTGGGGCGGTAGCCGACGGCATGGCGCCGATGATACCAACCTTCGGGGCGCCAGGTCCGTCCAACCAACGCATGGACACCCTCCTGCAGGATCTGAGGACCGGCCTGCGCGGCCTTGCGACGGAGCCCGGGGTTCACGGTCGCCGCGCTCATCACGCTGGCCCTGGGCATCGGCGCGACATCGGCGATCTTCAGCGTCGTCCGCGCCGTGCTGCTGGCGCCGCTGCCGTATGCCGAACCGGATCGCCGCGTGCTGATCTGGAGCCGGTGGGTGGGCTTCGACAAGACCTGGCTGTCCAACCAGGAAGTCGTGGACTACCGCACGCAGAGCCAGCACGCTGACGCGCCGTGGCGGCGTGGGCGACCGGGCAGCAGAACCTCACCGGCGACGGCGATCCGGTCCGCGTCGGCGTCGGGCTCGTCACCGCGAACACGTTCGACGTGCTTGGCGCCACGCCGGTGCTGGGCCGGACGATCCGGCCCGAGGAGGACGTGCCGAACGGCGCGCCGGTGGTCGTCCTCGGTTACCGGCTCTGGCAGACCCGCTACGGCGGCGACGCCGGGATCATCGGGCGCAAGGTGCTCGCTCAACGATGTGCCCGTGCGAAGTGGTCGGCGTGATGCCGGATGGCTTCCGGCTGCCAACCGACTTCACCGAGGACGCGGCCGAGCCCACGCGAACTGTGGCGTGCCGATTCAGTTCGACATGTCGCAGACTGCGAGCGCGGCAGCCATGGCTACTACGGTGCCGCGCGTGCTGGCGCCCGGACAGACGGCGCAGTCCGCCACCGAGGAGCTACGCGCGCTGACGAACCGCTGGACCGAGGCGGGACTGTACCCGGTGCCGATGCAATTCAGCGCCTTTGCGGTGCCGCCTCGACCAGGAGATCCGGGGCGGCGTGCGGCCGGCGTTGTGGATCCTGAGCGGCGCGGTCGCGTTCCTGCTGCTGATTGCGTGCTCGAACGTCGCGAACCTGCTGCTCGTCCGCGGCGACGCGCGCCTGCGCGAGATGGCCCTGCGCACCGCCATCGGCGCCGGGCCGTCGCGGCTGGTGCGGCAGCTCTTCACCGAAAGCCTGCTGCTGGCGATGGGCGGCGCGGTCATCGGGCTGGCCGTGGCCGCCGCCGGGCTGCGGACGTTGATCTGCGCTCGATCCGACCAGCCTTCCGCCGCTGGCGCCGGTGACGCTCGACGGCACCGGTCGTGGTCTTCGCGCTCGTGCTCGGCGTCGTCACGACGCTGCTGTTCGGTCTGCTGCCGGCGCTGCGCACGCTGCGAGTCAACCTCATCGGATGCGCTGCGCGAAGGCAGTCAGCAGGCCACGCTCGGTGGAGGACGTCAGCGCCTGCGCTCCGCGCTGGTGGTCGCCGGAGGTGGCGCTGGCCGTCATCCTGATCGTCGGCGCGGGCTTGATGATGCGCAGCCTCTCGGCGCTTGGCCGCATCGATCTCGGGCTTCGATCCCGCAGCGCGTGCTCACGATGCGTCTCTCGCGTCCCACCGCGCGCTACGACACGCCCGGAGAAGGTCGTGATCTTCTATCGCGAGCTGATCGAACGCGTTCGCGCCGCTGCCCGGCGTCGAATCGGCCGGTGTCGTGCGGGTGCTGCCGCTGGCGACGACGATCGGCGACTACGGGCTCGACATCGAAGGCTACGAGGAACGCCCCGGCGCCAACGCCAAGGGCGACTGGCAGATCGTCTCGGACGGCGCGTTCGAGGCCATGGGCACGCGGCTGGTGCGCGGCCGCTGGTTCACCGCCGCGGACACCAGCGAGTCGCAGCCGGTCGCGGTGGTCAACGAGACGCTGGCGCGGCAGTACTTCCGAGGACGGCAACGCCGTGGGCGGACGGCTTCGCGTCGGCAGCATGAAGAATCCGTGGGCCACAGTCGTCGGCATCGTCGCCGACGAGCGGCACAACGGCGTCACCGGACTGGTGAAGGAGAAGTTCTACATCCCGCACAGCCAGTGGCACGTCGCCACCGGCGGCAATCTCGTCCGCAACGCCTTCATCGTGGTGCGCACCGCCGGCGATCCGATGCGGCTGGCCGGGCCCATTCGCTCGGAGATCCGCAGCCTCGATCCAACAGCTGCCCGTCGCGAACGTGCGGCCGATGCGCGATGTGGTGGCGACCGTCGCTCGCGACGCCGCGGCTCACCGGGTTCCTGCTCGGCACGTTTGCGGTGATGGCGCTGCTGCTGGCCGCGGTCGGCCTCTACGGCGTGCTCGCCGTATCTGGTGGCGCGGCGCACGCACGAGATCGGCATCCGGCTGGCGATTGGCGCCGATCGCGGGCAGGTGGTCGGCATGGTGCTGCGGCAGGGCCTGACGCTGGCCGCTCGTCGGCCTTGCCGTCGGCGTTGTCTGCGCCCTGGGCCTGACGCGCCTGATGAGCAGTCGTGCTCTACGAGGTGACGCCAGGCGATCCGTGGACCTACGCGGCGGTAGGCGGCGGCGTTGCTCGCCGTCAGCGTGGCGGCGAGCGCCATCCCGGCGCTGCGCGCGGCGCGAGTGAACCCGCTCGAGGCGCTGCGCGCGGAATAGCGCCGGAGCTCAGTCGCCGCGCTTCCGTCAGAACGTCGCCGTCGGGTTCACCGGCGATCCCGAGCCGCCAGGGGCGGGCAGCGCGGTGACGGTCAGCAGGAACGTCCACCGCTTCAGGCGGGCGGCAATCGGCGCGACCTCTTCGAGATCGGCGACGTCGATCATCGGCATGCCCAGCGAGTTGATGGCCAGCATGTGAATCGGCCGCGGGAAGCCCTCGATGTTCGACGGCTGCACGTCCTGCACCGAGTCGCTGCTGATCAGCGCCACGTCGCGCTGCTTGAACCACGGCATCACCGACACGTGGAAGCCGGCCGACTGCTGCGCCGAGGGCCACGGGCCGAGTTCCTTGCGGCGGGCGAAGCGGCCGGTGCGCAGGAACAGCGCGTCGCCGCTGCCGATGCGGATGCCGCTGAACTTCTCCCATGCCTCGAGGTCGGCGATCGTCACGGGCGTGCCCGGCTCGAGCCACTTCACGCCCTTCATCAGCGGCAGGTCGATCAGCACACCGCGGGTCATCAGGCCGTTCTTGAACCCGAGGATGCTGTTCTTCATGCAGCCCGGGCCCTCGCCGAAGCCTTCGCGCGTCGGCGTGGCCTGGTGATACTTCTCAATCTCCCAGCCGTTGTAGGTCTTGCCCTCGAAGATGTAGTGGCAGAGCGAGTCCATGTGGGTGGTGGTGGTGGCGTGATAGGTGGACGAGATGACGTCCATCGCGGCAGTCGAGGACATCTTCCCGTTTGCGCCGACGAAGAACTCCTGTTTGAAAGGAGTCGGGTTGTCGGCCAGCTTCTCCTTGTCGAGCGTGTGGGCCAGCGACACGGAGAGCCCTTCCTTGACGAGCGCCACCGCCGCCTTGCGGACGGCCGGCGTAATCAGGTTGAAGGTGCCGATCTCATCGTCCTTGCCCCATCGGCCCCAGTTCGAGATGTCCTTCATCATCTGCACGACTTCGGCGCGCGAGGGATTGCTGGGGCCCGTCTGGGGTGTGGTGCCTTGCGACTGCGCCACCAGCGACGGTGGCGCCGCGACACCCAATGCCAGCGTGCCAGCCAGCGCCGCGCCGAACCAGATCGAGCTCTTCATGGGGCCTCCAATCTGGGAGGACGGTATCACGAGGCGGCCGTCTTACAATTCGAGGAATGTCGGTTGCCGTCACGCCTGCCATCCGCGTGTTGCGCCAGCACTCCGTGCCCTTCACCGAGCATGCGTATCGCTACGAGGCGCGAGGGGGCACGCGCGTCTCGGCACGAGAGCTGGGCGTGGACGAGCACACGGTGATCAAGACGCTGGTGATGCAGGACGATCGGAAGCAGCCGCTGATCGTCCTGATGCACGGCGACCGCGAGGTCTCGACGAAGAACCTGGCGCGCCAGATTGGCGCGAAGATGGTGGCGCCGTGCGACCCGGTGGTGGCCGAGCGTCACACCGGCTACCAGGTCGGCGGCACCTCGCCCTTCGGCACTCGGAAGGCGCTGCCGGTCTATGTCGAACGCAGCATCCTCGAGCTGCCGCGCATCCACATCAACGGCGGCAGGCGCGGGTTCCTGGTGGCACTGGCTCCTGCGGATCTCGTGCGGGTGCTGTCGCCGACGCCTGTCGACGCGGCAATCGCGCGCACCGACGCCTGATTGCTGTTCCGGGACGTCGCTGAATCTGCGACGCGCCCAGCGTCCACGGGCCGCCGAATCTGCTATTCCTCGCGGTCCAGTCGGTTGATTTCGGCCCGAACTAAAGTGGCCCGCCGTTCGCATCGTCTTCCGAGGCGGACGACGGTATGATGCGCGGATGCCGGGGGAGGACCCCATGGAACAGATGGCGGCTGAGGATCGGCGGCTCACGTACGCCGACTTCCTGCTGTTCCCAGACGATGGGATGCGGCACGAGATTATCGACGGGGTGCACTACGTGACCGCCTCGCCGAACCCTGGACACCAGGACCTGGTGGGCCGGCTGTATCTGGCCATCGGCGACCCACCTGGCGACGCGGCGGCACCAGGGCCGCGTTTCCTGTCGCCCCTCGATGTCGTGATGTCCAACTACGACGTGGTCGAGCCAGACCTGCTGTTCGTGGCGGGCGATCAGCAGGCCATCCTCACCGAGGCCAATGTGCAAGGCGCTCCCGCGCTGCTGGTCGAGGTGCTTTCCCGAGCACCCGTCGTCGCGATGAGGGCGTCAAAGCGGCAGTTGTTCGATCGGGTGGGCGTGCGCGAGTACTGGATGGTCGATCCGAAGGCCCGCCGGGTTGCGGTGTTCCGTCGGTCGAATGCTGGCGCGCTGGAGGAAGCGGAAGTGCTGTGCTGCGATACCGGCGCAACCCTCGCACTCCTCTGCTTCCAGACTTCGCTCTGGCGATCGACGCGTTGTTCGAGGCCTGGTAGTGAACCCGCGCGCGCTACCCGCCGTAGGTGGAGTCACAGATCCAGTCGCATCATCGGCTCCGGCGTGACGGCGTAGCCGAGGCTGGTGTAGACGCGCTCGCCCGCGGCCGTGGCGTTCAGCGCCAGCCGCTCGACACCGGCGGAGCGGCACCACGCGTGCATGGCGTCCATCAGGCGACGGGCCAGCTCCCGGCCGCGATGCGCGGGCTCGACGTAGACGTTGTAGACGAACGCCATGCGGGGATCGAAGCGGAGTGGCCCCGGCGACCACGGCATGACGATCAGCCCGCCGCCGCCGACCACCCCGGTCATCTCGCCCTGCACCGGCGCCCGCGGTGTGGTCTTCGATCATCCAGCCGCGATAGGTGCCGGCTGGCACCGCGTTCAGATACCACGCCGAGCACTCCTCGGCCATCCGCGCATAGTCACACTCCGTGCCCATCTCGCGGAACATCTGCTCGCGGTGGTGAACGATGTGCGGGACGTCGTCCACGGTGGCCGGCCGAATCACGTGAGTCATGGCAACACCTCTGAAGCCGGCCGTCCGCGTCCCACGGCGAGGATGACCAGCGCGGCGGCGGTCCACAGTCCGCCGACCATCTGGGCCAGCGGGCTGGCCTCGGCAATCACCCACAGCGTGACCGCGGCGCCGAGCACCGGCACGACGTAGTGTGCCACGCGCACCACGCCGCGCCGCTGAGCCGGGAAGTATCCCACCACCGAGGCATGGAGCAGCGTGAAGGCGCCAAGCGCGCCGACGTCCACGATCGAGACGAGCACGTCGAGGCCATCGGGCCGCCGCGCCGCCCACACCGAAACCGCCAGCGTCAGCAGCGCGGCCGTCATCAGCGAGGCCCGCGGCACCCCGTGCCTGGCATCGACCGAGGCGAGGGCCCGCGGCAGGCGGCCGTCGCGCGCCATGCCGAACAGCAGGCGGGCGGCCGCGGCCTGTCCGGTCATCGCGGCGAACGCCGGGCCGATCGCCTTGGTCACCGCGATCACCGTGGCCAGCCAGGGCGCCAGCGCCGCCCGCGTGATGTCGTAGAACGCGGTGCCCTGCCGCTCGGGATGCGCGGCGAGATCCGCCGGCGCCATCTGGCTCAGCAGGCTGGCCAGATACGTCTGCGTCACGAACAGGACGCCGGCCACGACCAGGCAGAACAGGATGGCGCGCCCCACGTCGCGCGGATCGCCGGCGTTCTCTTCCGCGAATCCGGCAATCGCATCGAAGCCCAGATACGAGAGCACGGCGACCGAGATGGCGCCCACCACCACGGACGGCGCGAAGGTCCCCAGTCCGACGAGCGGCGAGAGCACCGGGCGTACCGGCCCGGTCGAGGCCAGCGCCATCAGCGCCATGACCACGAAGACGAAGAAGACCGCGATCTCGACCATCAGCACGATCGTGCCGACGCGAGCGGCCACGCCGCACGCCGACCAGGTTGAGCGCCGTCGTCGCGGCGAAGGCGACCACCGTGAAGATCCACGCCGGCACCGAAGGCACCAGGGCATGCAGGGCGATGCCCGAGAACAGGTAGGCGACCGACGGGATCAGCAGGTAGTCCAGCATGGCCAGCCAGCCGGCGAGGAACCCGGCCGGGCGGCCCAGACCCTCGGAGGCGTACGCGAACACCGAACCGGCGTGCGGCACCACCCGCGACATCTCGGCATACGACCAGGCGGTGAACGCCATCGCAATGGTCGCCAGCACGTAGACGAGGGCGACGGCGCCGTTGGTGCGCGCCTCCAGCACGCCGAATACGCCCACCGGCGCCAGCGGCCCGATGAACAGCAGCCCGTAGACGACGAGATCGCGGAGCGTGAGGGTGCGACGGAGGGTGGGGCGCGGCAAGAACGCGCATTATAGCGGCACCCTCGGGCACTCCGTCGTCGGGGACGAGGGGCCGACGGCGTGGTAGGCTCCGTGCGATGGGAGGGCGAACCATGACGAGACTCTTGACCCTGGGCGGCGTGCTGGCCGCCGGCGTGTTCTCGATGAGCGTGGCGGCATATCAGCAGCCGGCCGCGCCGCCGGCGCCGCGCGTGGTCGAAGTCGAGAAGTTGAAGGACAACCTCTACGTGATGAAGGGCGGCGGCGGTAACTCGGCCGTGTTCATCGGCACGCGAGGGCGTCACCGTCGTTGACACGAAGAACCCCGGTTGGGGACAGCCGCTCCTCGAGCAGATCAAGAAGGTCACCGACAAGCCGGTGACGAGGATCATCAACACCCACACGCACGGCGATCACGTCAGCGGCAACGTCGAGTTCCCGGCGACCGTGGAAATCGTCGTCCAGGAAATGACCAAGTCGAACATGGAGGCGATGCGCCCGGTCACCGGGCTCGCGGCGCCGCCACCCGGTCCGAGCATCTTCCAGCAGAACAACGGCCGTGGCCTGCCGACCAAGACCTTCAAGGACACGATGACGATCGGCAAGGGCGCCGATCAGATCGATCTCTACTACTTCGGCGCCGCCCACACCGGCGGCGACGCGTTCGTCGTGTTCAGGGCGCTGCGGACGATGCACGCCGGTGACGCGTTCCACACGCGCGACCTGCCGATCATGGACAAGAACAACGGCGGCAGCGGCATCGCGCTACGCGGCGACGCTGACGAAGGCGGCGGCGGTGCCGAACGTGGACACCATCATCAACGGCCACAATCCGACCACGACCACGCCAGCCGACATGAAGACCCAGTCGGAGTTCCTCGCCGAGTTCGTGAAGTTCGTGCAGGACGCCAAGAAGGCCGGCAAGACCGTGGACGACGTGGTGACGACCTGGGCGACGCCGGCGGCCTACACCAACTATGCGAAGCCGAACCCGGACCGCGTGCGCGCCGACGCGCAGGTGATCTGGGACGAGACGAAGTAGCGGCGGGGTGCCGCGACCCTAACGCTGCACGTACGGAATCTCGTTGAACATCGGCAAGCCGGCCATGCGGATGATCTCCAGCAGATCGAACCGCTCGTGAAACTCGCGGCCGTCGCGGTCGATCAGCACCGCGGTGGGGTCGAGCGGCGCCAGGCGGCGGAACTCGTCGTCGATCAGCTGGAAGCGGCGCACCATGTTCTCGACGCCCTCGTGCGAGCGATTGCGCATGATGATCTGACGCTCGATGGTGGCGCGGCTCGAGGTGAGCACGATGATCCGATCGGGCCGCCACGCCTCGCCCATCGCCGGCGACCCGGCGCAGCGCGTCGTGATAGGCGGCCGGGTATTCGGGGATGTGGGCCTCGAGCGTCATCCGCGCGCCTTCGAAGAAGATCACCCGGCCCGCCGTGTCGTGAGCGGCGGCGTCACGGTAGTTGGCGTCGTAGAGCCGCGCGAAGTACTCGGTGACGCCAATCGGGTTGCGGCCGGCGGCGATGTCCTCGAGGACCCGCGGGTGCCAGACGCCCTTCTCGCCTTCGCCGTACGATCCGTTGTGGTAGAGGTCGGCGAGCTGGCGCACCAGCGTGCTCTTGCCGACGCCGGGTCCCCCGACAATCGCGACGCGCATAGGGTCCCTGGCCTCTGGTGAGTGGCGTCCGCGCCGTTAGGCGGTGTCGCGGGCGGTCGCCCGGGCCCACGCATCCTTGAGCGACACGGTGCGGTTGAAGACCGGCGCGTCGGGCCGCGAATCGAGGTCGGCGCAGAAGTATCCCAGGCGCTCGAACTGGTAGCGCGTACCCGGCGCCGCGGCGGCCAGCATCGGCTCGAGCCGGCAGTCGGTGAGCGCCTCGAACGACGCGGGGTTGATCAGAGCTGGTGAACTCGACGCCGGTCTTCGAAGCGGTGCCATCCGGATCTTCCACCGTGAACAGCCGATCGTAGAGCCGTACCGTGGCGGTGGCGGCGTGCGCCGCCGACACCCAGTGGAGCGTGGCCTTGACCTTGCGGCCGTCCGGGGCATCGCCGCCGCGGGTGGCCGGATCGTAGGTGCCGCGCAGCTCGACGATCTCGCCGGCGGCGTTCTTCACGACGTCCGTGCAGGTGACCAGGTAGGCGTTGCGCAGCCGCACCTCGCGGCCCGGGGCCAGCCGGAAGAACTTCTTCGGCGGATCTTCCATGAAGTCGTCGCGCTCGACGAAAATCTCGCGCGAGAACGCCACCTTGCGCGTGCCGGCCGCCGGGTCATCGGGGTGGTTGACGACGTCCATGTGCTCCACCTGACCCTCGGGGTAGTTGGTGAGCACCAGCTTCAGCGGACGCAGCACCGCCATCGCGCGCGGCGCCCGCCGGTTGAGATCCTCGCGCACGCAGTGCTCGAGCAGGCCCATGTCGATCACGTTCTCCTTCTTCGCCACGCCGACGCGCGTGCAGAAGTCGCGGATCGATTCCGGGGTGAAGCCGCGGCGGCGCAGCCCCGAGATGGTGGGCATGCGCGGGTCGTCCCAGCCGCTCACGTGCTTCTGGGCGACCAGCTGCAGCAGCTTGCGCTTGCTCATCACCGTGTAGTTCAGGTTGAGCCGCGCGAACTCGTACTGCTTCGGCTGGTGCTCGGTCTCGGCCTGCTCGATGCACCAGTCGTAGAGCGGACGGTGGTCCACGTATTCGAGGGTGCAGAGCGAGTGGGTCACCCCCTCAATCGCATCGGACAGCGGGTGCGCGTAGTCGTACATCGGATAGATGCACCACGCATCGCCGGTGCGGTGATGATGCGCGTGGCGGATGCGGTACAGCACCGGGTCGCGCATCGTGATGTTGAGCGCGGCCATGTCGGTCTTCGCCCGCAGCACGTGGGTGCCATCCGCGAACTCGCCGGCGCGCATGCGGCGGAACAGGTCCAGGTTCTCGTCCACGCCGCGGGTGCGGTACGGCGAATCCTGGCCGGGTTCGGTCAGCGTGCCGCGGTGCTCGCGGATTTCGTCGGCGGTCAGCGAATCGACGTAGGCGGCGCCCTTCTGAATCAGGCGCTCGGCGAACTGATAGAGCTGCTCGTAGTAGTCCGACGCATAGAATTCGCGATCCCCCCAGTCGAACCCCAGCCACCGCACATCGTCCTTGATGGAATCGACGTACTCGACGTCTTCCTTCACTGGGTTGGTGTCGTCGAAGCGGAGATTGCAGACGCCGCCGAAGTCCGCGGCGACGCCGAAGTCCACGCAGATGGCCTTGGCGTGGCCGATGTGCAGATAGCCGTTCGGTTCGGGAGGAAAGCGGGTGACGACGCGGCCGCCGTTCTTTCCGGCGGCGACATCGGCGCTGACGATCTCTCGGATGAAGTCTTGCGGGGTCGGATCCGCCTTGATATTCGCGTCTGACATACCTGGGAGCACTTCAGCGTATCGCAAAACGCGACCGCTGAGGTGCTCGAGCGCACGCCTCCTCGGCTCGCGCGAGCCGCGGGGTCAGTTCCCGGCGCAGGGGGCTCCGGCAAGGAACGCCAGCACGATCAGCGGGTTTCGGCCCCGGCGGGTGAAGCCGTAGCTCGTGCCCCTCGGCACCACCGCGAAGCTGCCGGCGGCCAGGCTGACGTCCTTGTTGTCCATCCGCAGCGAGCCCTCGCCGCCGATGACGTACATCATTGCGTCCGCGGAGGGGTGCTGGCGATCGGCCCACGCCTCGCGCACCTGCCACAGCACCGACTGCCCGACGCCGCTGCAGCCGACGAGGTTCTCCTTGTGCGCTTCCTTGCTGGAGATGAAGTTGCGCTCGATGTAGTCGAGCAGCGCCATCGACTTCGGCGCCGACGGCGGCGGCAGACTCAGGTCACTCTTCACCGGCTCGGCCGGCGGCGGGGGCGGCGGGGGCGGCGGCGGAGGCGCCGCGTTCAACGTGACGATCATCGCCGGCGCGGCCATCCCGGTGCGCCAGATCGAGTTCCTTCTCGAAGGTGTAGAACCCCTCGCGCTCGAACCGGACCCGGTGCGTGCCGGCGGGTACGTTCAGCATCCGCAGGCGACCCTCGGCCGTGGTCTGGCCCTGGCGATCGGCGACGCCGACCAGGCTCACGGTGACGCCTTCGAGCACCGCGCCGACACCGTCGGTGACGGTGAAGTTGACGGTGGTGCCGGCCGCGGGCGGCGGGGTCTGTGCCTTCGGGCGAGCGGGCTGGGTCCGCGCTGGTGCAGGTGGCGGAGTGGACGGAGCAGGCTGCGTGGGGGCGACCTGCAGCCACGTCAGCAGGAGCAGAGTGACCATGGCCGATGGTACTACGGCCCAGAGATCGGAGCTAGCCGACGAGCGCCAGCCATGCCGCCGCTACCGCGAGCGTAGCGATCGTAATCGGCACGCCGACCCGTGCGTGGGTCTTCCAGCCGATCTCCACACCGAGCCGCCGCGACTGGTCTACGACGATGATGTTGGCGATGCTGCCGACGATGAACAGGTTGCCGGCCAGCGTCGAAGCCAGCGCGAGTACCGCGCCAGCAAGAGGGTGCGATGCCACCGGCAATAGCAGCATCACCGCCGGCACATTCGAGACGACGTTCGAGAGCACGGTGGTGACGCCAAACAACACCGCGGGGTTGGCGAGATCGAGATGGGCCATGCGGAACGCCATGAACACGCCACCGAGCAGACCGGACTGCTGCACCGCGGCGTTGACCACGAACAATCCGGCGAAGAGCACCAGCAGGTGCCAGTCCACCAGCCCCAGCATCTCGCGGGAGGCCATCTCGCGCGATGCGAGCAGGACGCCGGCGGCGGCGAGCGCCACCACCTCGCGGGGGGCGCTGCTGAACAGGAAGGCCGCCATCACCACCGCCACCACCGCCATGCCCTTCATCGTCTGCCAGTGATCGTACGGGGTCACGTCCACCACCGGCAGCGGAGTGCTGCGATGCCAGCGCTCGCGATACGCCAGCTGCAGGACGGCCCACACCACGCCGAGCCCGATCAGGGCCGGGACACCGCCCTCCCACAGATACCGGGTGAACGAGAGGTCGAGCACTTCGCCGATCAGCATGTTCTGCGGGTTGCCAATCAGGGTGCCGGCGGACCCGACGTTCGAACCGCAGGCCAGCGCCAGCAGGAACGGCACCGGGTCGAGGCCGCGCCGCGCGCACAGTTCCAGCAGCACGGGCGCCATTGCCAGGCAGACGATGTCGTTGGCGAGGATGGCGGAGAGCACACCGGCGGTGAGGACGACCAGCGCCAGCAGCTGTGGGGGCCTGTGATCGGCGGCGCCCAGACGCCGGGTCACCACGGTGTAGAAGCCGCCCAGCCGAAACTGCGCGGAGATCACCATCAGGCCCAGGAGCAGGGCGATCGTGGCAACGTCGATGGCGTTCCAGGCGTCCTGCAGCGAGATGCGGCCCGACGCGATCAGTGCGATGGCGCCGAGCAGGGCGATGCCGGTGCGATCCAGCTTCAATCCCGGGAACTCGCCGAGGATCATCCCGAGATACACGAGGACGAACACGCCCCCGACGACCAGGTCCACGGCGAAGTGTAGCATCGGGAGGGATCAGGGATCAGGGATCAGGGATCAGGGATCAGGGATCAGGTCGATCAGGGTGCGCGCGGGCTGTTAGGATGTGCCGGTGACCTCACCTTGGAGACGACCTCTCGCCGCATTCGCGACCCTCGCGGTGTGCGTCGCGGTGCTGCACGCGGACTTTCCAACGCCGCGCGGCGCGGTCAACGACTTTGCCGAGGTCCTGAGCGAGGAGCAGGCAGCGACGCTCACCGCCCTGCTCGAGAAATTGGAACAGGACACCACCGCGCAGGTCGCAGTGGCCACCGTGGCCACCCTCGACGGCATGAGCGTGGAGGAGTATGCCAACCGGTTGTTCGCCGAATGGGGCATCGGCCGGCGCGGCAAGGACAACGGCGTGCTGATCCTGGTGGCGCCCGGTCAGCGCGAAATGCGGATCGAGGTGGGTTATGGTCTCGAGGGCGTGCTGCCCGATGGTCTTGCGGGCGAAGTGATTCGCGCCAACTTCCTGCCGTCGTTCCGGGAGAACGACTACGGCGCCGGTATCGTCTCGGGCACGCGACGGGTGGCCGACATCATCACTCGCAATCAGGTGGTGACCGCGGAGGAACGCGCGGCGCTGGAACGCGCGGCCAATCCCGCGGCGGCCAGCTGGATCATGACGGGGTTCCTGGCGCTGTTCGTTGGCGTCGGCGCGATCGTCGCCGGGACCGGGATTGGCGCGCGCACGATCATGCCAACCGTATTCGGGTTGATCTTCACCGGCCTGCCGATGGTCATGTCGCTCCTGATCCTCACCCCCCTCCAGACGGCTGTGCTGTGCATCGTCGGAAGCGCCGTTGTGGTCCTGGGCATTCGCATGGGACGAAAGCCCGGATACGCCGCTGGCGCCCGGGGCAAGGCCACGCCTGGGCAGGACGGGAAATGGGTGTGGGGCGGCGCGGCGACCGGGCGATCGTCCGGCTCCAGGGGCAGTTCGGGATCGTCGGGTTCCTCGGGCTTCGGCGGCGGTCGTTCGGGTGGCGGTGGCGCGAGCGGACGCTGGTAGGTTTACGTCACCATTTCCTCGGGTGAGCCGACCGGGAAGGTTTCGATCACCCTCCGTTTGGGTAGTATCCAACAACCGGCGCGGGGTGTGTTCACGAGCGGCCGAGACTGGCTGACGCGTGCCGCGCCTGACCGGAGAGGATCCACCATGACGCTCGAACGGCTTCGTGAACTCTGCCTGTCGATGCCCGGCGCCACCGAGCAGATTCAGTGGGGTGCCGATCTGGTGTTCAAGGTGGGCGGCAAGATGTTCTGCGTGGCGTGCACCGAGACCAGGTCCGATGCGCCGGCCTTGTCGTTCAAGTGCGACGCCGAGCGGTTTGCCGAGCTGGTGGAGCGCGACGGCGTGCGGCCGGCGCCGTATCTCGCCCGCGCGAAGTGGGTGGCACTGGACCGCTTCGATACGCTGCCGGTGCGCGAACTGACGCCGTTAATCGAGGAGGCCTACGCGCACGTGCTGGCAAAGCTGCCCAAGGCCACGCAGCGGGCCATCAAGCCGGCGTCGAAATCCTGAAGTTGCGCATCATCCCCATGTCCTCGTGCTCGAGGATGTGGCAGTGATACAGGTACAGTCCAGGGAAGCGCGAGAACGTCACCTGGATGCGGACGGTCTCGCCCGGCAGCACCAGCACCGTATCGTCCGCGGCCGAATCGACGATGCCGGCGAGCAGGGGATTGCCGTCCGCGCCGCTACGCGAGAGCACGCGGAACTGCGGACCGTGCAGGTGGACGGGATGGGCCATGCTCATGCCCATGGCGTTGGGCTGATTCTGGAACTCCCACACCTGGGTGGCACCAGGATCGACGGTCTCATCCGGGTTCACGGTGTCCCTGTCGAAGGTACGGCCGGCGAGCAGCCAGTTCATCTGCAAGAACGTAAGCGGCACACGACGCACGGGGGCGTCGGGCTGCGGTCGCCACACATCGGGGGGCGTGCAGAGCCGTTCTGGTAATTGAACGCGCGGTCCGGTGGTGCTCGAGACCCGCAACGTCATCACCGTGATCGGCGCGCCCTGCGGCATCGGGCCGGCGCTGTCCATCATGCCGACGTGCCCGACGGCCTCGGCGGGGAAGGCGAGGCTGCGCAGTTGCAGCTCGCTGCCCGCCGGCCGATCCGTCAAATCCAGCAGGACATCCGCGCGCTGACCCGGCGCCAGTGTCAACGTTGGCGTTGCCCGGGCCCGTTCGAACAACCCACCCTGCCCGCCGATCAGCGTGATCGGCAGTTCGTCGCTCCAGGCAACTTTGTAGATGCGCGCGTTCGAACCGTTCACGAGACGCAGGCGGTAGCTGCGCCGGTCCACGTCGATGGCCGGCTGCACCTGGCCGTTGACGAGCACGCGGTCACCCAGCCAGCCGTTGATCGTCTGCATCATCTCGGCCATGTTGCGGCTCGGACCGCCTCCGCGGCCCCGGCCTGGCGCAGCGGCCGCGCCGGCGTAGACGAACTGATTGTCCGCGTCGATGCGGCGGTCCTGGAGCACGCACAGCAGTTCGGCCGATCCCGACGGCAGTCCGAGCGCGTCCTCTTCCTCGTCCGACACGATCAGCAGCCCGGCGAGTCCCTGATAGACCTGCGCACCTGCCCGCATGTGGGGATGCGGGTGATACCAGTAGGTGCCGGCGCGGTTCAGGACCTCGAACTCGTAAACGTACTCGCGGCCGCCGGCAACGGCCAGCCGCGGATGACCGTCGGCGGATTCAGGCACATCCAGCCCGTGCCAGTGCACGATCGACGGCTCGGCGAGACTGTTCCTGAAGCGAATCCGCACCTTCTGGCCGCGTCGCAGGCGAATGACCGGGCCGAGGTACGATCCGGGAATCACCTGCAGCGCCGATTCGGGCCCGTGTTGCACTTTGCCCGTGAAGCGCCATACGCGCGTGGGAGCGCCGGGCAGCAGATTCATTTCGCTCCGCGCCGCGGTGAGTTCGAGATCGACGTCCGGTGCGCCGGTGAACGCCCTTGGCGCCTGGCCCTTCTGGGACGAGCCTGCGACATCGCCGAGTGGCGACAGGCCCGAGGCGAGCGGTGCCAGGCCGAGGAGTCGCAGGAGTTCCCGGCGGTTCATCTACTTCGGGCCTCCCAGGAGCGCCACCAGCGCCCAACCGGTGGTCGAGAGTCGAAGGGCGGCGCTTGGCTTGGCGCCGGGCCGCACGGTCTCAGGCCAGCTGCCGTCGGGTTGCTGCTGGGCCGCGAGATAGGCGCGGCCCTTCCCGAGCGCGTCGCGCAATTCCTCGACGCGATACGTGGAGCGCGCCAGACGCGGATCGCTCTCCAGTTGATGCAGCGCCAGCATGACCAGCGCGGTGTCGAACACCGTGGCGGGCGAGTCCGCATCGGGCCCCCAGCCGCCGCTCTCCTGCTGCGCGCGCCTGATGGTTCCCAGGCACGCGGCACGCTGCTTGTCGGCCATCACGTCGGAGGTCACACCGAGTCCCAGCAATACTCCGGCCGCATCGAACACGTTGGTGATCTCGACGGTGCGCAGGTAGCGGTCGGTCTGCGCGACCGCGAAGTCGTCGGGCTGCCGCCCGGAGGAGATGAGCGTGGTGCGTGCCACCCAGGTGGCGACGGTGGTGCCGTAAGTGATGGGGGAGCCCAGGCCCGCGGTTTCAACCGGCGCCCACGATCCGTCGGCCTTCTGATCCGCGATCAACAGCTTCGCGGCCTCCAGCAGGGCGGGGCTCGGGTTGAGGTCCTTCTCGCCGGCCGCGGCGAGCGCCGCCGCAAACTGCAGCCGTGCCAGGCCGAGATCGGCCTCGCCGTGATGGGTCTTGTTCGCGTTCCAGCCGCCGGGGGCGTTGAGGAAGGTGAGCGTACTCTTCAGCGCCTCGGCGGTGTCGTGGCCGCGGGCGCCGGCCATGAACAGCGCGCGCGCGGCGTCGCCGTTGTGATGACATGACGCGCACCCGCTGGCGGTTTGCGTCGCCGACACTTCTTTCGCCAGGTACGCCACGGCCCTGGATTCCGGTGTGGCCGGCGCCTGCGCGTGCAGGGCCATCGTCAGCGCCAGGCCAAAGCCGGCGGCAGTCAGCAAGTGCGACGTCATGCCGACCATGGTAAGCGCGAATGCAACCGGCGTGGAATCACCCGGGATGTAGAATTTCGTGATGCGCGCGTATCGTGCCGGACAGGCAGTGGAAGACCATTGCCGGCAATGTCACGAAGACCGGATGCACACCGTGATCGTGGTGGACGGCCAGGGCCAGCCCATCCGGGCGCGCTGCGACTACTGCGGTAGCGAACACAACTACCGAGGCGGGCCAAGAGGAACGGCAGACGGCAGCCGGCAACGGGCAGACAGAACAGGAACGGCAGACGGCAGCCGGCAGACGGCAGACAGAACGGAGACGGCGACCGGTACCCGGTATCCGGTGTCCGGTACCCGAAACGACACGGGAGCCGGCCGGCCAGTGTCGCCACGTTCCGAGGCGACGCGTTCCGAAGTCTGGCCGCTCGTCAGCGAGCGCGAAAGGCGCTATCCACCCATGAGTCACGACACTACGACCAGCGATCTCGAGAGCCTGCTTCGCCGCGTCATCCGCGAGGAGACCGGCCTCACGCCCGCGGCCCCGGCGGAGAAGTGGCGAGGCGGAGAGCTCGTCCTGCGGCCAGGCAAGCCTGGCCTGCAGGAAAAGACCTGGCCGATCGAGACGTTCTTCCACAAGGTCGTGATGCTGCGCAACCGTCTGCGCACGCTCGAACAGCAGGTGAATGCCTCCGATCTTCCGGACGACCAGAAGGTGAAGATCCAGAGCTACATCACCGGCTGTTACGGCTCGCTGACCAGCTTCAACGTTCTCTTCGCGGACGAAGAGGATCGGTTCACCGGCGCCGCACAGGATTGATCGGCCGGTTCTATTCGGGGAGCTCGGCGCCTCGAGGCTCGGGCAGCAGGTACGAGCTGGCCAGCCCCGCACCATAGACGAACACGGCCACCGCGGCGGCGGCGTACGACAGCTTCATCTGCGGCGACGACCCCGGCATCACGTTCACCAGCTGCGTCGTCACGAACGCGAAGCCGGTGCCGAGCATGCGCCCGCCGATATTGGCGGCAAAGCCCTCGCCCGTGCCGCGCAAATGCGTTGGATAGACGCGCGGCAGGTAGTTCCCCCAGAAACTGAACTGTGCCACGGTGAAGAACCCGGCGAGGAACATGCCCCAGCGAGTGAGGTCGAGGCTGGTGTTGGCCGCATAGGCAAAGACCAGCGGCAGGACGATCAATCCAGGCATCTGGAACATCCGAATCAACTTCTGGCGCGAGACGATGCGCAGCGCGAGGAAAGCGAGCGCGAAGCGTCCGACCAGCCCGCCCACTTCCTGATACGCCTGGACGCCCGCCGCCGTCTGCTGTTGCTGCGGCGGCGCCAGCGTCCGCACCTCCGGGAGTCCGGGCACGATGCGCGGCATCTGCTGGATGGCGCCGAAGGCGGCGCCGTAAGCGCACGCGAACATGATCGTGGTGACGATGGTGGTGCGTCGCAGCTGCGGGGTGAAGATCGCGGCGAGTGACGGGCGCTTCAGCGTGCCCGCGGCTTTCTTCGCGTGCCATGCCGGCGACTCTGGCAGGAAGGGGCGAATGAGGATCAGCGGCAGCGCCGGGATGACGCCGGAGATCAGCGTGTAGCGCCACGGCGCGTGGCTGCCGGCAATCTCCGGGAAGTGCTGCGAGTAGGTGACCGCAATCGCGTAGGCGCCGGTCACCATCAGCCCGCCGATCGACGAGAACGCCTGCGTGTAGCCGAGCGCGGCCTCGCGCTGCTTCGGATCGTCGAAGATCTCCGCGACCCAGGCGACCGCGGCGACGAACTCCACGAACACGCCGATGTAGGTGGTGGAGCGCAGGAACAGCAGCATCGTGATGCTGGTCGAGTAGCCGGCCGCCATGGCCGAGAACGCGTAGAGCAGGATGCTCCACACCAGCACGCGCCGGCGTCCGAAGCGGTCGGTGAGATAACCGCCCAGCAGACCGAAGGCGCCTCCGACCAGGGCCGGCACCCAGAAGAACATGCCTACCCAGAAGTTGAAGTCCGGTGTTCCGGGCTTGAAGCCGGTCAGCTCGCCAATGGCCGGCCCGACGACGAGCGGCGCCATCAGGACTTCGTAGATGTCGAACGCAAACCCGAGTGCCGCGATAGCGCAGATGAGCCACTGCAGTGGAGTCAGACGGGGCATGGCACCTCGAGAAAACGGCAGACGGCAGCCGGCAGCCGGCAGTCGAGCCTGTCCGCCCAGGCAACAACCACCCCAAGTCGCGCGTAGTATACCGAGACACCACTATGCTGACGTCGCGAATCAAGTTCCTCCTGCTTACGTTCCTCATCGGCGTGCCGTTGACCGGAGCTGCCCAGACCACCGCGAATCTCTCGGGACGCGTGCAGGATGCCAGCGGGGCCGTGCTGCCGGGGGTCGCGGTCACGGCCAGGCGGGTGGACACCGGCTTCGAGCGACAGACCACATCGGACACCGCGGGGCGCTATGCGCTGCCATCGCTGCCGGCCGGCGATTACGAACTGCGGGCGGAGCTGTCCGGCTTTCGCTCCCTGGTGCGCCGGGGGATCACGCTGAGCATTGCGCAGAACGTGGCCGTCGACCTCACGATGGAGGTGGGCGGCCTCGCGGAAGCGGTCACGGTCACCGCGGACACGCCCACCGTGAACACCCGTGCCGGCGAGCTGAGCTACCTGGTCGACGCGCGGGCCATCGAACAGTTGCCGCTGAACGGCCGCAACTACACCGACCTCGCCTACCTGCAGCCCGGCGTGGTGCCCTTTCCGCATCGCGACGGCGGCTCGGTGGTGGCGCACGGGCTCGGCATGAGCGTCAACGGGCAGGACCCGCGAGCCAACGTCTACCTGCTCGACGGCACGCTGCTGAACGACATGACCAACGGCCCCGCCGGCAGCGCCGCCGGGACGGCGCTGGGGATGGATACCGTGCAGGAGTTCCGCGTCGAGACCAACGCCTACAGCGCGGAGTTCGGCCGCATGAGCGGCGGCCAGGTGAACGTGTTCACGAAGGCAGGCGGCAACGTCATTCGCGGCACCGCCTTCGAGTTCCATCGCAACGACGCGCTCGACGCGAAGAACTACTTCGACGTCGGCGACAAGCCGCCGTTCACCCGCAACCAGTTCGGCGGCACGATCGGCGGCCCGGTGAAGCAGGACAAGCTGTTCTACTTCTTCGGCTATGAAGGGCTGCGCGAGAACCTGGGCCGGACGATCACCTCCAGCGTGCCCGACGAGAATGCCCGCCGCGGCCTGCTGCCGGATCCGGCCAACCCTGGCCAGTTCCTGAACGTCGGCGTCAACCCGGCGGTGGCGCCGTACCTGAACGAGTATCCGCTGCCCAACGGCACCAACCTCGGCGACGGCACCGCGCTCTACAGCTTCCAGTTCGATCAGACGCTCGACCAGGATTTCGTGCAGGGCCGCGTCGACTACAACCTCGCGCCCGGCAGCGCAGCTCTTCGCCCGCTACACCCTCGACGATGCCGACCAGCGGCTGCCGCTCGACTATCCGCAGTTCCCGCGCGACTTCGTGTCGCGCAACCAGTTCTTCACCGGCGAGTACCGGCAGGCGCTGTCGTCGAACCTGTTCAGCACGTATCCGCGTCGGCTACAGCCGCACGCGCGTCGGCCAGACAGTCGAAGCCAACACCGCGCTGCCGCCGTTCGTGCCGGGCGCGAGTTCATCGGCAACATCGATGTCGGCGGCCTGCAGCGCTTCGGCACGCAGAGCTCCGCCGACGTGCGCTTCCTGCAGCAGGTGCTCAGCCTGCAGGCCGACTCCGCATGGACCCGCGGGCGCCACCTGGTGAAGGCGGGCGGACTGGCCGAGCACTACCAGCAGGACATGGTCAACCCGACGTTCAGCCTCGGCACCTATTCCTTCGCCAACCTGCGCGCGTTCATGGAGAATCGCGCCACCAGCTTCATCGGCCTCACGCCCGAGGCGACGTTCGATGCGCGACTGGCCGTTCTGGCTGGCTGGCGCCTACCTGCAGGACGAATTCCGGCGTCCATCCGCGGGTGACGCTGACTGCCGGCCTGCGCTAGGAGTTCATGACGATGCCGATCGATCAGGAGGGCCGCGATTCGGCGCTCGTGAACCTGACCGATCGCACGGCAACGACCGGCCGTCTCTACGAGGACGCCGACTACAACAACTTCTCGCCGCGGCTTGGGGCGGCGTGGGACGTGTTCGGTAATGGCAGCACCGCGGTTCGCGGCGGCTACGGGCTCTACTACGCCACCAACAGCTCGCAGAACCTGATCGTCACGGTGACCAACCCGCCGCAGACGCCACGAGTGGTCTATCAGACCCCGACCTTCCCGAACCCGCCGTTCGAGCGCACGTCGGGCCTGTCGATCCGGCCCGTGCAGTGGGACGTGGAGACGCCGTCCGTGCACGTGTGGAACGTGAACGTGCAGCGCGAGTTCTGGGGCAGCACCGCGCTGACGCTGGGCTATGCCGGGTCGCGCGGCACGCACCTGATGCGCAGCAACGACGTCAACACCGCCGCGCCGGTCGCCGGCGCGGATGGTCTGCCGTTCTTCCCGGTCGGCGCGCCGCGGCAGAACACGGCCTGGACCACCATCGAGCTGAAGAGCTCGGATGGCGACTCGTGGTACCGCGCGCTCATCGTCGATGCTGCGCCGGCGCTGGTCGAACGGCGTGTCGTTCCAGTCGTCCTACACGTGGGCCGACTCCGAAGACACGACGCAGGCCTCCACGTTCTTCTCCGACGCGACCAACGGCACGACGTCGGCGTTTCCTGAATACATCCCCGATTACAACCGTGGACCGTCGGACTTCAACGCCGAGCACAACTGGGTGATGAACGCGACGTGGGACCTGCCGTGGGGTCGCGACCTGACCGGCGTCAGTCGGCGCGCTGCTGTCCGGCTGGCGCGTGGCCGGCATCGCGACGCTGCGGAGCGGCTACCCGCTGACGGTGTTCGTGCAGAACAACCGCTCGCGCTCGCAGTGGCAGCCCTCGCTCGGCCCCGGCATCGGCCGCGATCGGGCCGAGCTATGCGCCTGGCTTCGGCGCCAGACAACGCGGTGACCGGCGATCCGGCGCAGTGGTTCAATCCGCAGGCGTTCGTGCTTGCAGCCGGCCGGCACCTTCGGCGACACCGGCCGCGGCGATCTGACCGGCCCGGACCTGCGCACCGTGGATCTGGCGTTCTCGAAGGACAACCGCGTGCCGATCGGCGGCTCGGACAGCCGCCTCGAACTGCGCATCGAGGTGTTCAACCTGTTCAACCGCGCGAACTTCGGCATCCCGAACCTGATCGCGTTCGCCGGCGCGGCCGACGGCGAGCCGGTGGTCGGCAACTTCGGCCGCATCCGCAACACGGTGACGTCGGCCAGGCAGATGCAGTTGGGGCTGCGGCTGCGGTTCTAGAGGGACGCGGGCCAGCGCCCGGCGATCGGCGGGTGCGGTCAACCGCGACGCTGGCTCACGAGCGCTGCGCAACCGCCGCTTCCGTCAACAGCGCCAGCCGGTGCGCCGCCGCGGTTGCGGACGCACGGCCACCCGCCACGTCTGCCAGTCGCCGCCCGCGCCGCCCTCGCGCATGGACGCCCGCGCAACGCCGGACATGCGGAGTATTGGAGCCTCGCCGTCGCTGGAGGAAGTCCCGCCATCCGACGGGCCGTTGAGGCCGCCGCCTGCGTTGCCGACAACCGCTGCGCAGGGCGCCTCGCGGCCTGTCTGAGCGCTGCGAAGTCTGGCGAGTTGGCCGGGTGCTTGTGAAACCCGAAGCTGCGGTTGACCGGCGGACCGAGCGGCCGGCGGGTGGCGGGGCTTTCTTCAGCGACTTCGGCAACCGGCTGGTCGGTCGGTGCCGTCGTCGTTCAGCCTGCAGTTTCCGCAAGACGGCCACGCCGTCACCGTGGCAGTATTCCGCGTGGTGCTACCCGCGCGTCGCGTGTGGCCCGGGCCTTCTGAAAGGATTCTTCATGTCGTGGATCATGCTCGCGTTCGGAGCGGCGTTGTCGTGGGGGTTGTATGGCGCGTCGCTGCACAAGGGCCAGCTCGAACTGGGTAACCCGTTGCGGGCGTTGCTCTGCGTCGGCGTCGCGTATTTCCTGATCGGTGTCGTGGTGCCCCTGGTAGCGTTGTCTTCCCAGGGTGAGCTTCGCAACTTCAACACCAGCGGGACCATGACCGCGACGCTGGCCGGAGCATTGGGCGCGATCGGCGCCGTCTGCATCATCTTCGCGTTCCGTGCCGGTGGGCTGCCGACCTACGTGATGCCGATCGTGTTCGGCGGGGCACCCGTGATCAACGTGCTCACGACCATGGCCATGCATCCGCCCAAGTCCGCCGTCAACCCGTTGTTCTTCGCGGGTGTGCTGATGGCCGCGGCCGGCGCGGGGATGGTGCTGTACTTCCGGCCACAAGCCTAGAGCCCAGAGCCTGAAGCCTTTCCGACGGCCCACAGCCAGCCGGCGGTGCGCAGGAACAGTTGTCCGTCCTTGATGGCGACGGAGCTGAGCGTGTAGTCCTCCATCTTGTTGGCGGCCAGCAGCTCGAACTTCGGCCCCGCGCGGAAGACGCTGAAGATGCCGTCCTCGCTGGCGATGTAGATCTTGCCGTCGGCCAGCACCGGAGACGAGCTGTAGGTGCCGGGCTCGAGCCGTTGCGGGCCGTAGATGGTCTTGCCGGTCTTCAGATCCAGGCAATACACCACTCCACGGTCCGTGATCACATACAAGTGGGTGCCGTCGGTGACGGGCGTTGGCACGTCGGGGCCGTTCCCGAATTCCCACAGTTTGTGCGACGTGGTGACGTCGCCGCGGCCACCGGCGCGAATCGCCAGGATGGGGCGTTCCCGGCTCGGCGCAATCACGATGTCGCCGTGCACCACCGGCGACGCGACGATGCGATACGCCGGATCGTTGTTCGGGTTCAGCCCGTCGGCGCGCCACAGCTCCTTGCCGGTGGCCGGGTCGTGACCGGTGACGACATCCGCGCCGGTGATGACGATCTCCGCGCTCTTGCCGATGCGCACCAGCGCCGGCGTGGTGTAGGCGTCGGGTGACTCGCGAATCGCGCGGTTCGGCCGTTCCACCCTCCACTTCGTCTGTCCCGTGGCGCCGTCGATGCGCAGCAGGTAAGACGGGTCATCCGTCTTCATGCCGTGCAGCACCGGCACGATGAGGTCGCCATCGAGCAGCAGCGGCGAGTTGGCGTAGCCCCAGTTCAGCCCGAAGCGTCCGTAGTCCTTCTGGATATCGCGCATCCAGAGTTCCTTGCCGCTGAAATCGAACGCGCGGATGAAGCCGGTCCCGGTCGACACCCACACGCGCGTACCGTCGGTCACCGGCGACGGCGACGACATGTTCTGCTTGCGCTCCTTGTGGTTGCCCTCGCTGAGGTGACGCTTCCACATCACTTCGCCGGTCGTGCGGCGCACGGCCCACAGGGAGAGGTTGTGCCCATCGGCTTCGGCGACGTTCAGGAAAATCGTGTCGTCCCAGATGATCGGGGTCGCGCCGCTCCACTGCGGCAGGGCCAGCTTCCAGGCGACATTCTCGGTGGGGCTCCATCGAACCGGCAGGTTGATCTCGGGGCTCACGCCGTCCGCGGTGGGTCCGCGCCACGCGGGCCAGTTCGCCGACAGCATGGCCGAGCCGGAAACGATGGCCGCGAATGACAGCATCAGGAGACGTCGCACGTGTTCAGCCCTCCACCCTCCATACGATGAGTCGCTCGGCGTCCTTTACGACGATCGTGCGGCCGGCCACCGCGGGATGCGCCCAGGTCGGGGAGTCGGCCACCGCGTAGCGCTTCACCTCTTCCAGCCTCGACGGAAGCGCTCGCGCGATGATCAGCTCGCTGTTGGTGGTCGAGAGCAGCAGCCACTCGCCCGCCCGGATGATGGACGCATTGTCGCCTTCGCGGCCTCGCGTGCTCCAGAGCATCTTGCCGGTCGCCGGGTCGAGCGCGACGAACTGCCCCCGGTTGCGATGCGAAAGCGCGATGATCGCCTGTGCGGTCGCGGCCGGCGAGCTCATGTACAGGGACACCTGCTCGTTCCTCCACGCCTCCTGAGCCTGCCAGCCAGAGGCAGCGCGCGACACTCGATAGGCGATGGTCGGTGTTTCGAGGCCGGACGAGATGACAAGACCGTTTACCACCAGCGGCGTCACCGAGTTCTGGTCGAAGCTCGTCCGAAGCGGCACCTGCCAGAGCAGTGCGCCGTCGGCGGCGCTGATTCCGACCAGGCGATTCTGCGACGGCGTGACGAACTGCCTGGTCCCGCCAAGCTCGGCCAGCACTGGAGACCCGTAGCCAGGGCCGTCCCCGGTCCAGCGCCATCGCACCGCCCCGGTCGCCGCGTCGAACGCCGTGAACGCGCCCTTGTCGTGACCGCCCATGAACGCGATGATCCGATCGCCGTCGACGAGCGGGGACGTGGCCGTGCCGTAGATTGGCGGCGGTTGCGCGGCCGGCGTGCGCCACAGCACCTTGCCGGTCGCGAGGTCGAAGGCCGAGAGCACGCCGCTGATACCGAGCGTGAAGACGCGGCCGCCACCGATGGCCGGCGTGGACTTCGGTCCGGGCCCGTGCATCTGCGCCGCGGGATTGATCTGATACGGCGCATCGTAGGCGTCCTGCCACAGCCGCTTGCCGGTGACGAGATCGAACGCCCGCACGACTTCGCGCGCCCCTTCTCGGGTGTGCACCACCACCTTGCCGCTGGCGATGACCGGAGAGGAATGGCCAACGCCCACCTGCGCCTCCCACACCTTCGTGAGCGAGGCTGGCCAGACGCGAGGGGCGTCGAATGTGGCCACGCCATCGCGCGCCCCGCCCCGCCACTGCGGCCACGACGGCGCCTGCGCCACAGTGCTCGCGGTCATGGCGACAGAGAGCATCGCGGTTGTCAGCGTTCGCTGTATGACATCCTTCATCGTCTGCCGTCTGCCGTCTGCCGTCTGCCGTCTGCCGTCTGCCGTCTGCCGTCTGCCTTCTGCCTTCTGCCTTCTGCCTTCTGCCTTTCGCCTTACTCCCCCTTGATCGCCTCCACCACCGTCACCCTGGTGGCTACCCCGAGCGCGAACACGGACGAGGCGAGTCCGGCCAGCACGACCGCTCCGAGTACGACAGCCAGCGCAGCGTACGGAAGCGTCTGTCCGCGTTCGGCAATCGCTGGCGCGACGGCCAGCGCTGCGGAGACCGTGCCGATTAGCACGCCGCCGCCGACCAGCGCCGCGCTCTCGGCGAGTACCATCGTGGTCAGATGGCTGCGCGCGAATCCGACCGCACGCAGCAGACCCCATTCGCGCTGCCGTTCGAGCACGTTGCGCGCCAGCACCGCGCCCACGCCGAGCGTCCCGAGCAGCAAGCCCAGAGCACCCAGGGCCTGGAACGTGGCGAGATAGGTGTTCTCCACGCGGTGATAGGACGCCAGCCGCACGCGAGTGTCCACCGCGTCAACGCCGGAGTCCGCCAGGCGGTCCTCGATGAACGCCGCCACCTCCACCGCCCGTGGCTCCGGCGATTCAATCAACCACACGCGATAGCCTTCCTGCCGTGGGAACAGCTTCACGAACGGCGCCTCGCCGATGATTAACTCCGATTGCAGCACGCTGTCGGCCAGCGACGCAACGATGCGGAAGCGGATCGGCGTGATGCCGTCGGGTGCGAACTCGAACACGTCCCCGACCGCGAGGTGAAAGACGTAAGTCAGGGTGGTCTGGTCGGCAATCGCCGGGACGGCGCCGTCCTCGAGCGTCTGGTCCAGCAGCGTCCACGGCGATGCCCCCGCCGCCGAGGCGCCGGTATCGGCAAATCGAAAGCGTCCCGCGAGCTCTGCGGGGTTCACACCGACGATGCGCGGATTTTGTGGCTGATAGAGGCTGAGGCAACTGGCTTCGTCGCCCGGCCGCAATCGCACGCGGGTCATGCGGGTGCCGTCGAGGGCGTTGCCGGCATCGAGGCCCATCGCCGCGCGGCCCGCGGGCGTGTTCGGATCGTGCATCAATGGCAGGGCCGATTCGGCCATGAGGGCAAACCCGCCCGTGCCGCCAGCAGGTTCGAGCGACGTCATCGCACCGTCTCGCCGGAAAGCGACGACGCTGACGAGCACGAACGTGGCGAACGCAATCAGCGAGAGCGTGAGGACCGTGCGCGTTGGCCGCCACGCGGTGTGGCTCTGGCCGAGTGCCCAGACCCCGCCGACGCGACGCCGCGCATGGCCACCATCCGCGCCGGCCAGCAAGCGAGCCCGAGCGAGCAGGAGCCCCGAGACCAGGAGCGCGCCGCCAGCGCCGAAGAACCCGCCCGTGGCCTCGAGCATCCCGCTTCGCACCGCCGCGATCAGTGCCGCGGCGACCATGGCAAACGCGATACCGAGGATGGCCGTGGTACGCGTGGTGCGAGCGGGCGACTCGGGCGTGGCCCCGAGCAGCAGCGAGCGCGGTGATCGTTTCGCCAGTGCTCGCGTCCCCAGCCACAATGCCAGCAGGGCGGCGGCGTTGGCGCCGAGCGCTCCCGCCACCAGCGCCGCCGGGTCCACGTGCAACGTCAGCGCGGTCGTGCCCACGGCGTCCACCCACCACGTGCGCAGGCCGTGCATGATCAGCGCCGCGTATCCGACGGCGCCGGCCAGGCCAACGATGACGCCGGCTGCCGTGATGAGAATGGCCTCGCGCAGGAAGACACGGCGCACCTGGCGCGCGGTGAAGCCGACCGCGGCGAGCAGCCCCACTTCGCGAGCCCGTTGCTCGAGGCTCAGCGCGAAGAAGAGGTACGCGATGAGGAGAGCCGAGGCGACGAGGAACGCGCTGAAGTAGAGGAAGTACTCGCCGAAGTCGGTGGTGCCCTCGGCGGCGGCCACGGCTTCCTGCCGGACGGGACGCACCACCACCTGGCTGTTCATCTGCGCCCGAACCGCGGCGGCCACCGCGTCGGCGTCACGTAGCGCGAAGCGGATCGACGAGATGTTGCCGAAGCGCGAGCCCCACAAGCGCTGTCCCGTGTCGACCGGCACGAAGGCCTTCGGCGCACCGCGCCACTGGTCCCAGTAGTCCTCGTCCTTGGGGCGCACCTTCGACAGATCCACCGGGAATGGCGGATCCCAGGCGCCGAGATCGGGAGCATCGGTGATGCCGGGATAGTCGGGCGTGAGCGTGCGGTCGCCGCCAATGCGCATCATCGGCAGCACGCCCTGCATGAAGAACGACGCGCGGCGTGTATCCAGCCCGCCCTCGTCCGTCCACACGAAGTACTCCAGGTGGACGGTGTCGCCGATGCGCGCGTCCAGATCGTCGGCGGCCCATTCGTTCAGCCAGATCGGACCGTCCCGCGGCGGATCGGCGGCGTCCGGCGTCCGCGACTTCGTGGGGGCTCTCTCAGCGGCGGGGCGACTGCGTTCGGCCTCCGTCACCTGCACGCGGCCCACTCGCACGCCGCCGCGTCCGACGTTGACCTGCAGCGAGCCTCGCACCTGCGGGTCGCCCTCGCTGATCGCGTCCGCGCCAGGGGCCGGCGGGCCCACCGGCACCGACAGGCGGCTGTAGCCGTCGATGTCGATCGCCGTGACGGTCGAGTAGGGCGTCTCGCGGTCGCCGATGCGGATGCCATTGGCGACGTAGGTCAGCGCCGGCACGCCGGGACGCTGCAGCCGTGCCAGCGTGTCGAGCACGCGCTCGCCGATGTCCGGGCTGATGTAGCCGCCCAGTCCTTCGAGCGCCATCACGCGATCGCCAGGGACCCGCCGGATGCGAAGACCGTGATCCGGCAGCGTGGCGCTGGCCAGCCACGCGCGCTGAACCGCTTCGACCGGCGCGATCGACGCGTTCGGCGCGCCCTCACGCGAGGTCTGTTGCACCAGGATGGTGTTGACGCGCCCATTCAATGTCAACTCGCGCTGCAGCAGGCTGAGCGGCACGAACACCACTGGCATTGGCGCCTGGCCCGGCACCAGCGAGAACTCGCCCAGACGATCGGCGGCGAGCGTCCGGGTCAGCGTGACGCGGATGCGGGTGCCCCCGTCATCTCGTCGCCCCTGCAGCGTGCCGAGCGGGATGTCCTTCGGTCCGCTCACGCGCAGCACCAGCGCATCGCCGTTCGCGGCGCCGAGCTCCGAGGCGAGGCTTTCACTGAGTGCCGACTCGCGTCCAGACAGCGGCACGTGCGCCACGCTGTGGAACGCCCAGAACGCATCGTCGATGCCGTAGATCTGCACGCGCGCGGCGACCCGGCCCGACGCGGTGTGCGTGACGGTGCCCGGCACCGCGATCAGGCCGACGGTGGCGCGCACGGTGTCCGGAGCGGCGACGACCATGCCGTCCCCCAGCCGCTGGCTGAAGCTGGTGAGTGTGGATACCGCCAGGTCGGTGGCGCCGAGGCGCTGCAAGGCGAGCTCGCGCAGGCTGGCGCGGACTGAGACGCCAACGAGCAGGGCGCCGGCCAGGACGGCCACCGCCACCGCCACGCCAGCTGCGACCAGCACGTGCAGCGCGCGGTAGTGCCACAGCGAGGCGCGCGTCATGGACACGTCACGCCTCCCGGATACGCCCGTCGGCCATCGCCAGCCGCCGACCGAAGCGGGCCGCCAGGGCCGTGCTGTGGGTGACGACGAGAAGCGTAGTGTGCTGCTGGCTCTGGAGACGGAGCAGCACATCGGCGACGGTCTCCGCGGTGTGCGCGTCGAGGTTGCCGGTCGGCTCGTCGCACAGCAGCAGCCGCGGCTGCGAACGAGCGCGCGCGCGATGGCGGCGCGCTGCTTTTCGCCGCCGGAGAGCTGGGCCGGGCGATGATGCGTGCGGGGCTCGAGGCCGACCGCCGTCAGCAGCACGCGCGCGCGATCCGGCGCGTCGCGGTCCGGCTCGCCGACGAGCGTCGGCACGAGAACGTTCTCGAGCACCGTGCACTGCGGCAGCAGGCAGTGATCCTGGAACACGAAGCCGACCTCGTGATTGCGGAACGTCGCGAGCGCGTCCGGCGACAGCCCGTACGGATTGGTCCCATCGAGGTCCACGGTGCCGGAGCTTGGCGACTCGAGGCCTCCGGCGATGTAGAGCAGCGTGCTCTTGCCGGAGCCAGACGGCCCGGTGATCACGGCCGCTTCGCCCGTGCCCAGCGTCAGGTCCACGCCGTCGAGGACGCGCAGCGGTCCCGCGGGCGTGGGGTAGGTCTTGGCGATGGATGACAGGGTGAGCACGGGATAAGGGCGGGATATCAGGGATCAGGAGTCAGGGATCAGGGATCAGGGATCGGGATCAGCTTACCGCTTCACGATAAACCGCTTCTACGCGTTCGGCCATGTGCGTGACGGTGAAGTCGCTGCTGACGCTGGCCCGGCCGCGACGCCCGAGGTCGGCGGCCCTCTGGGTCGCTCCACAGCTCGAGCAATCGCGTCGGCGATGGCCGCCGGCTCGGCCGAGGCCGCAAGCACTCCGCCGCCGGTGGCGTGGACGACCTCCGGCAACGCGCCGTGAGTGGGCGCACGACCGGCAACCCGCCGCCATCGCCTCGAGCAGATAGAGCCCCTTCGGCTCGTGATAAGGGCTGGGCACCGAGAACACGTCGAGCTCGCGCAGGAACGCGTACTTGCCCTGGCGATCCGGCGACCCTGCGTACTCGAATTCACTATCGAGGCCCGCGACGCGCAGGCCGCGCCGCACGCCGTCCAGATAGCCCTGCTGGTCCGGGCCGCAGAAGCCCGCAGCCCGCAGCCGCGACGGCGGCAGGCCGCGCTCGTGCCGCAGGATGCGATAGGCCTCGGCGAGATTGTGCAGACCCTTCTCGGGCGCGATGCGCGCGAAGTAACCGATCGTGAATGGCGCGCGCGCGAGCGGCGCCGGTGGCCCCTCGCGGAGGCGAGACCCCCAGCGGCACCACCCGCATCTTGTGTGCGGAATGTCCAGGTAGTCGCGCATGAAGTCGGCGTAGTACTCGCTGACCGCGACGAACAGGTCGACGTTCGCCACTTCGGCGCGAATCAGATCGAGAGCCTGTTGACGGAACGGCTCGGGCAGTCCGTCGAGGAACAGGTCTTCGCCCTGGAGCGTGACGACGATCGGCACGCCGCAGCGCGCGCTTCAGCGGTCGCGCGAGGGTGATCAGCAACGTGTAGGGGATGTTGACCACGTCCGGCCTGGGCTCGTCGGCGAGCCAGTCGAGCAGCTTCTCGATCTCCTTGCGCTGGTGGCCGTCCTCGCCGCGCAGCGTCGACACCGTCATCGCGCCGAGCACGGCCGGATCCACGGCGATCGATCCGCTCGTGAACGCCTTGATCACCCGCGGTGCATCCCACAGGCGATCGAGCAGCGCCGGGGTATGACGGAACAACGACAGGTGCTGTTCGAGATAGACGCTGATGCCGCCGAAGAACACGCGCTGCTGGCGGCTGACGTTCTCTTCGTCGGTCAGCGTCGGCGTGTAGAAGGGCAGCAGCGTGACGTCGTGTCCCCGCCGCATCAGCTCCGCGGCCAGCGCGTTGTCGCGCAGGCAGCTGCCGCAGTACATCGAGGCGGCGCCGGCGGTGAGCAGGAGCAGACGCATCAGGGAGCTACTGGTGTGAAGACGCCGTTCACGGTCACGCCAGCCGCTGAATCGCGCGGCGCGCGTACAGATGCTCGAACAGGTTGCCCTCGTGCGGTTGGTCCCACCCGATCTGCGTCGTCGAGATGCCGCCGAAGTTCAGGCGATCGACGTGCGGCGACGCGACGAAGCGCGCGCGAAACGCCGGATCGTTCGAGATGCAGGTGACGACGAGCGAGACTCCAAGGCACGCCGGCAGAGCCTCGGCCGGCACCTCGACGACGCTGGCGAAGGGGAACAGGAACTCGCGATTGGCGAGCGGATGGTTGGCGTCGCAGCGAATCACCGTCGGCAGCAGATACGTGCCGCCGTGAGCGCTCGACGACGCGGTCGGATCCGCGAACGCTGGCGGAGACGTCGCGGGCCGGTGTGCCGTCGACGGCTTCGGCCGGCGTCAAGTCCTGATCGATCGTCGCCGAGATGCGCTTGGCGGTGTCCGGATCCGCGAACGGCGCGAGCACCGCCTCGGGATCGTCGGCGGCGCGCGGCGTGACCGCCGCCAGTCGGTCGCCAGCGCCTCGGCGATCGCGTCCGCGTGCTTCGTGACCCACACGCCCGACGCGTTCACGCACGAGCGGCCGCCGTTGTTCGACATCGACTCGGCGATGACGTCGATGTATTGCTCCCAGTCGTCCGCGACGTCCGGTCCGATCACGACCTTGCTGTAGCCGGGGCCGTGCACTTCGACGCGCCGTCGGCCTTCCAGCGCTTGGTCGAGCCGACATCGCCGAACACCATGCCGCGGCCGGTCGAGCGCAGGATCTCGTTGCCGCCGGCGTGATCGGTCGGGTAGTAGCCGAACGCGTCGGCCGGCACGCCGGCCTTCGACCCAGGCGTTGATGATGCGGAGCGGCGTCCACGGCTCGGCGCTGCCCGGCTTGAGCACCAGCGGCATCTTCAAGCACCGTGGCCGGCGCCCACAGCGAATGCACGCCGGGCGAGTTGCTCGGCAGCACGACGCCGAGCGCATCGGTGCGCGGGAAGAAGCTGAGCATCTGGCCGTCGACCGTCGCCGTATGCCGGCATCGAGCACCGACAAATCGAGGCCGCGCGTCAGGCCGGCCAGCACTTCGTCGACCTGGCTCAGCACGCCGTGCACCTTCAGCATGTTGCGGCGCACGTTGCTGAACGGCATGCCGGTCGTCGCCGACACCTGCTCGACGTATTCCTGCGGCGTCTGGCCGTGACCGCTGCTCTCGGATCGAGCGGCAGCGTGTCGTTCAGGAAATGCTCGGCGGCGCGTGCGGCCATCGCGACGAGATCGGCGACCGGAATCGCCGCCAATCGCGCGCGCGCGTCGGCCTGCTGCGTCAGCAGGTCGCGGCGAATCAGGCCGACGTTGGCCTGGCTCATCGACACGAACGGCTCGCGCGTGCGGAAGTGCGGCGTCACCACGTGCGTCGACGCTGCGGTACGGCACGCCCCAGCGCAGAATTGGCAGGTGCAGCATCAGTAAACGCCCTCGACCACGGCTTTCTGGAACCGCGAGAACGGCCGACGTTCCGGACGCCGTCCCACGGATACTGCTCGCACGGCGGCTTCACGCTCGCACTCGTCGCGCTCGAGGAAGCGCGGCATGAAGAACTCCTTGGTGAGCGTCGTCAGGCGCATGCGGCCGGTCTTGCCGTACTCGACCAGCTTCGCTCGGATCGTCGGGATCGACGACCTCGATCATCGCGCGCGGCGCGGGCGGGTAATAGATGATCGCCCAGTTGTCTCCGGGCTCGGGCGGCTTGTGCCCGGCCAGGCCCATCAGCGTGTTGCCGTAGGTCGGCGCGAAGTACGCGCCTTCCATCAGCTCCTCGACCGCGAAGCGATGGAACTGCGGCGTCATCTCGGTGCCGCCGCAGAAGACGCCGGTGATGCCGGCCTTCTTCAGCGAGATGCGCTCGCACAGCGCTTCGAGCAGCTTCGGCGTGGTGAACAGGCACTTGATGGTGTCGTGCGCCTTGAGCAGCGTCAGCGCCTGATCGATCACGTGGCGCTTGTAGAGCTCCATCATCTCCATCTCGCCCATCTTGATCAGCTTGATCACCCAGCGCGGATCGAGATCGACCATGAAGCAGATGCCGCCGCGATGCTGCGCGAGGTGCTCGATGGCGAGGCGCAGTCGGCGCGGACCGCTCGGGCCGATCTCCAGCCAGTCGGCGCCCTTCGGGAAGTTGTCGTCGGGCAGCGTCTTGCTGTACAGCTCGTAGTCGATGCGGAAGTCGTCGATGTTGATGCGCGACTTCGGCACGCCGGTGCTGCCGCCGGTTTCGAAGGTGTAGATCGGGTGGTCCGGCATAGGCGCGCGGCACCCAGCGGCGCGCACGGACCGCCGCGCAGCCATTCGTCCTGGAACAGGCCGAACTTGTCGAGGTCGTCGTAGGCGCGGACCTCGCGGCGAGGATCCCAGCCGGCCTTCTCGGCCCACTGCAGCCAGAACGGGCAGCCGGTTTCCGGACTGAAGTGCCACTGCATCAACTCGCGCACCCACGCGTCGAGCGCTCGCGCGCGCGGCTGAGTTCGACGGAGGAGGGGGCGGGCGACCGGCATATCCGGAATTGTAGTGCACAGAAAACGCGGGAGCGGGCCGATCCGGCCCGCTCCCGTTCGCCGACGTGAGCGATGAACCGGATGAATGTCCTCGCGTCCGGCTTACTTCGGCATCAGCACGCTGTCGATCACGTGGATCACGCCGTTCGACGCGGCGATGTCGGTCTTCACCACGTGCGCCTTGTCGACCATCACCTTGCCGCCCATCGCGTCGACACCTTGATCGAGCCGCCCTGCACGGTCTTGGCGTCCTTCACCTTGACGACGTCGGCGGCCATGACCTTGCCGGGCACGACGTGATAGGTGAGGATCGCGGTCAGCTTGGCCTTGTTCTCCGGCTTCAGCAGCTCCTCGACGGTGCCCTTCGGCAGCTTGGCGAACGCCTCGTCGGTCGGCGCGAACACCGTGAACGGGCCCGCGCCCTTCAGCGTCTCGACCAGGCCGGCCGCCTTGAGCGCCGCCGCCAGCGTCTTGAACTGACCGGCGGCCACCGCCGTGTCGACGATGTCCCTGCCCTGGGCGCGAGTGACCGTGCCAGCCGAAAGCGAGAGCGCCGCAACCGCGGCGCCGAACACGAGAGTCTTCAGTGTCTTCATGCGATGTCTCCGTGAATGAGTTCCGATGCTGTGGGGTAGGACGCCGGCCCGCCGAGGCAGGGTGCGGCGGATCGCGGTGACGCCGAAGATGGTTTGACTGTGGCGGCGCGATAGGATAATTGTTTTGCCTGACAGGAAAATGCTGACACCGACGCTCGCCCGGGGCCTCCAGTCGTACGGAATCGGCGAGAGCTCCGCGGCCTGCGGCTCAAGCGCAAGCTCGGCCTCGTGGCGCTCGGCCGCCACACCGGCCTGTCGCCGGGGCTGCTGTCGAAGCTCGAGCGCGACAAGATGGTCCCGACGCTCCCGACGCTGCTGCGCGTCGCCCTCGTCTACGGAGTGGGTCTCGACCACTTCTTCAGCACCGCGACGCCGCCGCGGGCGCTCGGCATCGTCCGCGCCGCGATCGGAAGTCGTTCCTCGAACGGCTGGGCGGGCGAGAGGTGGCGTGGGAGTTCGAGTGCCTCGACTTCGCGGCGACCGAACGGCTGATGAACGCCTATTGCGTGCGGTTCCGGCAGGCCGCGGCCCGCCCGCGCCTGCACGAGCATGCGGGCGCGGAGTTCCTCTACCTGCTGCGCGGCAAAATCGGCATCGTGGTCGCGGGGGATGAGCATGTGCTCGCCGCGGGTGATTCGATCTACTTCGACGCCTCTCAGCCGCACGGCTATCGTCGCCTCAGCGAGCGTCCTCCCGAAGCGCTGGTGGTAACGGTGCCGGCGTAGAGCCTAGAGCCTAGAGCCTGAACCCTGAACCCTGAGCCTGACTGGCTCACCGCGGCCACCACGGCACGAACGCGGACGTGCGGGCGACATAGTCGACATAGCCCGGGCGGGTCTTCACCAGCCCGCGCTCGAGCATCGCGACGCCGGAAACACGGAGCAGCAGGAACGTCATCAACGCCGGGCCGGCCAGGCCCATCCAGCCACTCGGTGCACTGGCACCGATCGCCCCCAGTCCCCACCAGAGCAGCGCCTCGCCGAAATAGTTGGGATGACGTGAGTAGCGCCACAGCCCGCGGTCCATCACGCGCCCTCGGCTGCCGGTGTCACGCTTGAACGCGGCGAGTTGCGCATCGCCGATAGCTTCGAATAGCAGCCCGGCGACGAACAGGAGAGAACCGAGGAGGTCGAGCGGCGGACGGAAATGCCGCATCGCCTTGGGCGGCGAAGTAGAGCGGGCTCGAGACCAGCCAGGCGATGACCGCCTGCAGGACGAACACCTGGAAGTAGCTGCGCCACCACCAATGGCGTCCGTGCTCGTCGCGCCAGGCCCGGTAGCGTGGGTCCTCGCCGTGCCCGACGTTGCGTTGGCCGATGTGCCACGCCAGGCGCAGCGCCCACACGGCCGTGGCGCCGAGGACCAGCCATCCTCGAGGGTGCTGCGGGCAGGTCAAACTGCAGGTAAGCGGCCAGGGCAACGACGAACGCCGGGCCCCACCAGATGTCGACGATGCTGGCGTTGGCGAACCACAACGAGGCCAGCCACAGCAGCGTGAACATCACGAGGAGCGCGTAGAGCGCGTCGATCACGTCCGCCAGGGCCCCAACCCCATGTCAGCGCGCGGGATAGTGCCTGGAGAGGAAATCCACCAGCGCCGGCTTCTCGGCGTCGCTGACCACTGCGCCCCAGCGCATCATCTTCTCGACCTCGCGGGTCCAGCCCGTCGGCGAGAGCCGCTGTTGTTCCGTGAGATCCGCGCCGTGGCACATCAGGCAGGCGCGCTTGAAGACCGTCTCGCCCTCCGCCGCGCGGCCATGCGAGGCGACCGGAACCGGCGCGAAATGAGTGGAGAGGTAGCCGAGCAGCGCCGGCCGATCGGCCTCGCCGACCGTCGCGCCCCACCGCACCATCTTGTCGATCTCGCGCCCCCACCCGGCTTCGTTCAGCTTCTGTGACGTGATGAGATCGCTGCCGTGACAACTCATGCAGCGGGCTCGCAAGACCTCCGCGCCGGCCCCATCGGGCAACTCTGACGCGGCGCTGCCAGCCGCGGGCGCCTGCGCGGACAGGCCGGCCACGAGCACGTTCAGCAGGATTGCCACCACCCCCACCGCGACGCGCAGCGGGCGCTGGCGCGGCATCGCGACGTCTCGCCGCACCACTACTTCACCTCCACTCGCACGCTGTCGTACTGGTTCCACAGATACCCCGACGGATTCCAGTGCGACACCGCCGGCTGCACGTCGCCCTTGACGTCGGTGGCGCGCGAGAGGATCAGGTACGACTCGGACTGCGTCGCCTCGAACGTGTACTCGAAGCGCCGCCAGGTGTAGGGCTGCCTACTCGCCGATCAGGCGCGCCGGCTTCCACGTCGCGCCGCTGTCGGTCGAGATGTCGACCGACGCGATGTCGGTTTCGCCGGCCCACGCGAAGCCGGCGACCGGAATCTTCCCGGGGCCGAACGTGGCGCCCTCGAGTCGGTGTCGTGATGAGCGACTTCACGACCAGGCCGGTGAGCGGCGCCATGTCCTTGGCATCGACGGCGGCGCCTGGCGCCACGCGCTTCATCGGATAGCGATAGCCGGTCGCCACCCAGAAGCTGTCGGTCGTCCTTGGCGAGACGTGCAGCGTGGTCAGCCACTTCACCGCATACGCGCCTTCCCATCCGGGCACGATGGCGCGAAGCGGAAAGCCGTGGACGGCGAGGAATCGGCTGGCCGTTCATCTCGTACGCGATCATCGTGTCGGGGTGCATCGCCTTGTCCATCGGCACCTGGCGCACGAACGCGGGCATCGTGCCGAGCGGCTGGTCGCGCGCCGTGCATGTCGACGAAGCGAGCCGAGCTCTTCGCGCCGGCCTTCTTGAGCACGTCGGACAGCCGCGCGCCGGTCCATCGCGCCGTGCCGACCGCGCCCTTCTTCCACTGGATGCCGGCCACCGCCGGGTTCGAAGAACGCACGGCCGTTGCCGGCGCACTCGAGCGTCACGGTGATGGTGACCGCCGGCAGCGTCTCGCAGGTCGGTCACGCTCAACGACAGCGGCGTGGTGACCTCGCCGTCGACCGTCAGCGTCCACGTTGCGCCATCGAGCGGTCGGCACCGGCAGGTGCGACCGCACGTAGAACTGCTCGATCGGCGTGATGAAGCGAATCGAGCAGCGCGACCGGTGTTTCGTAATCGGGCGGGCGCGTGCGACGGCGGATGAGCGCATCCTTGCCCCAGTGAATTCGCGGCCGGCGGCCTGCGCAAACAGGGAAGTCGTGCGGATCAGGCGGCGCCGCCGCGGCCGTAGCGCCCAGCCGCGTGGCCAGCGCCATCAGCTCTCGGCGGGTCATGGGGAGAATTGTAGGATGCGATCAGGCTCTCGTTCGAGCTGCTCCATCAGGACTCCAGCGGCGGCGGGCGACCGGCACGGTCTGGCCGTTGGCCAGCAGCGATCTTCGCCGGTGCCGTCCGGAAACGGTCTGCGCTTCGCGCACGCGCATCGAGACTGCACGATCGCGGTTCGCGAGACCTGGAAGAAGTGTTCGCTCGTCGAGCCGCCGGGCCAGCGCCGCCAGCGTCGGCTGCATCGAGAGCTGCTCGGTCGCCGTCAACAGGTGCGTGACGCCGTCGTCGAACGTGAAGGCGACGACGTCGGCGCGTGGCACGACGCGAAAGCGAGTGCCCCGGCGCGCGAGGAAGCGCGTCGGCGTCAGGCCCTCTCGCTCGCGACGAGACGATCGAGCCCGCGTTCGCTGATCGCGCACCGACGGCTTCTGCCGGACGCGCTCGAGCGCCGCTGCCAGGCGAGCGCGGTTCACCGGCTTCAGCAGGTAGTCGATGGCGGACAGCTCGAAGGCATCCACCGCGTATTGATCGAAGGCCGTGCAGAAGATCACGAACGGGCGCGGCTGCCCGAGCGAGGCGGCGACATCGAGCCCGCTGCGCCGGGCATCTGGATGTCGAGCAGGACGACGTCCGGCGCGACGCTCGGCGATCCGCTCCACCGCCTGCACGCCGTCCTCGGCCTCGCCGACGATCTCCACGTCGGGATGCGCCGAGAGCAGCTGCCGCAGCCGCTCGCGCGCCGGCTGCTCATCGTCCACGAGCAGCGTTCGGATCATCTGTCGGTCCCCTTGACGACCAGCGCCGTCACATCGTCCTGATGCTGGCGTGCGCCGCGGTGGCGCCGGACTCCGTCGAGGACGCGCCGCACAGAGCGTGGCGGCCGCGGGCGTGCCGAAGGCCGTCGACCAGCGCCGCGACCCGTTCGTCGCCGAACTCGTCGTCGCTGCCGTCGAGCGCCTCGATCACGCCGTCGGTGTAGGCCACGAGGATACTGCCAGGCGGCACGCTGATGTCGGTGCGGCGAACCGGGCGACGTCCATCAGACCGAGTGCCGGACCCGTCGACGCCAACTCCAGCTGATCGCCGTCCGCGGCCGGACAACAGCAACGCTGCCGGGATGGCCGGCGTTGACCACGTCGCATCCGCCGTGCCGCCGCATCGAGCGTCGGCGTAGATCGATCGTCGCGTAGCGCTGGCCCTCGTGTCGAGGCGAAGACGATCGCGTTCAACCGCCGGCCAGAGTCGGTCGGCGCGAGCTGCGCGTGCCGGGCCGCCGTCTTGACGCGCGCCTGCACGGCTGATGGCGACCAGCCCCGCGGCGACGCCCTTGCCCGAGACGTCGCCGAGGAGCAGACCCCAGGTGATCGTCCTGCAGCGCGAAGGCATCGTAGAAGTCGCCGCCGACGCCGCGCGCCGGCAGTGACGCGGCCGCGCAGTCGAAGCCCGGAATCGGCGGGCAGCGAGCCGGGCCACATGTCGGCTTGCACCGCCGACGCCGCGGCGATGTCGCGCTCGGTATCGCTGCGATGGTGCGAGGCGGATCGCGAACGCGCTCGAGCGTGGACGCCAGCTTGGCGCGGCGTCACCGGCTTCAGCAGATAGTCGGTCGCATCGACGGCGAACGCATCGAGCGCGTAGCGATCGAAGGCGGTGGCGAAGACGACGAACGGCCGCGGCTCCGGCAGCGATGCGGCGAGCGTCGTGCCGCGCACTTCCGGCATCTCGATGTCGAGAAACAGCAGGTCCGGCCGGTGTCCCGGATCAGCTCGCGCGCTTCGATCGGCGTTGCCGGCTTCGCCGACCACCGACACGTCACCGGCTTCGTTCAGCAGCTGGCGCATGCGCACGCGCGCCGGCGGCTCGTCGTCCACGATGACGGCGCGGATCATGCGGCCACCCGCACGAGCGGCATGGCGATGCGCGCCATGGTCACCCCGGCCGCCTCGTCGCGCGTCAATTCGAGGCGACGCCCGGTCGCCGAAGTGTCCCGTCAGCCGCTCGCGCACGCTGCGCAGGCCGAAGCCCTCGCCGTCACGCGGCAGCACGTGTGCAGCGCCCGGCCCCGGCCCGGTGTCGCGCACCTCGACGGTCACCTGATCGGCAAGCGTCCGCACGATCACGTCGATGCGACCAGGTCCGCGGGTCTGCGAGACGCCGTGCTTGACCGCGTTCTCGATCAGTGTCTGCAGCAGCATCGACGGCACCTGAGGCACCGGCGATAGGTGATCGGACTCGATGGTGCACGTGAGGCGCTGGCCGAAGCGGGCCTGCTCGACGTCGAGATAGGCGCGCGCGAACGTCAGCTCCTGATCGAGCGGCGCCCACTCCGAATCCGATCGCCGCAGCGTGTAGCGGAACACCTCGGCCAGTTGCTCGACCGCCTCGTCGGCACGACCGGGATCGGTGTGAATCAGCGAGGCGATCGCGTTGAGCGCGTTGAACAGGAAGTGCGGATTGATCTGCGCCCGCAGCGCCTTCAGCTCCGATCGACTGGTCTGGAGCCGCAGCTCCTGCGCGACGTTGCTCCTGCTCCTGCCGCTTCTGCTGCAGGCGCATCGTTTCGAGCATGAAGCCGAACACCCCGCCCAGCGAGCGCAGCATCTGCAGATCTTCGCTCAGCAGCCGACGCTCCGTGGGATCGCCGCTCACCACGAACCGCACCCGCGCTCCGGATGGGGTCGCCGCCTCCACGCTGATCGCCGCGGTGGCGAGCGGTTCGTCGTCCAGCCGGATACTGATCGCCGTGCTGAAAATCTCGGCGAGACGGCGCTCGGCTTCGACGATGAGGGTCTCTTCGCCGGTCGCGGGCTGCATCGCGCCGAGCAGGTGCTTGACGGCTTCCACCGGCGTGAACTCGCGGCCGAACCACAAGTGGTCGAGGCTGCTCGAGAGCGAACGGGAGAGCCAGGGCAGCGCCATCGCCACCGGCACCAGCAGCATCGCCGCCAGCCAGGGCCGCGCCGGTCCCGGCGGCAGTTGATCCATCAGCGGCTGGACGATGGCGAACACCAGTCCGAGTGCGACGATGGTCGCAACCAGCATCACGCCGCGCTTGATCACGAGATCGTAGAACTCGAAACGGTTCTCGAAGTACACCGCGACGATCAGGAAGAAGATGGGCGTGGCTCGCGTGACGCGATCGAAGATCTCGATCAGGATGCTGCTCTCGTTCAGCAACGCGACGCTGATGAAGATCGCCGTCACGATGAAGAACAGCACCAGCATGGCGTTGCTCATGCGCCGCTGGGCGGTCGTCTTTCTCCTCGGCCGGCGCCGCACGATCACCAGCGTGGAGTAGACGCTGGAAATCGTGAACAGGATGCCGAACGTGGAGCCGATGAAGCGGCCAAACGCCACGGGACGCGGCCACCAGCCGAAGATGCTGCCGAGCACGGCCACGCCGATCGCCGGGCTGGCGACGTACATCACGGCCAGCGGCCAGCGCCAGGTGCGGGCGACCGCCACGCCGTCTTCCCGGGTGCGCGTCTCCCGGTAGACGAGATGCATGATGAGCGGCGGAAACAGGAAGGCGAGGGCGATGACCGCCACTTCGGCGGCGCTCATCCGTCGCCCGTCGAAGACGATGAAGGTGAACTCCGCCCACGAGTTCAAGGCGAACCAGATCGTGCAGGCGACGAACATCGTCAGGCTGACGCCGTCCACGGAGGTTTGCGGGCAGGGGCGGCCGTCGGGGTCCACCGACCAGACCGGGGTGGCCTGGCGCAGCGCCATCAGCGTCGCCGACCCGTAGGCGAAGGCGCCGAAGATGCAAACGACCAGGAACACCAGGCTGACGACGGTCATGTCTGCATCAGTTTACGGGCGAGGGGGTGCCTGGGGTCCGCTGGATCGGCCGGCCGGCAGCGGCGGGAGGTCGAGCGGTCGGGGAATGGGATCGAGCGGGGATGGCAGAAACTGCATCAAAAAACGGGCGATCGTGCCAGGCCCCAGTTGTAGCACCATGCTGCGTGCTCACCAGGTTCGCGCCGGCGCCCACCGGGCTCCTTCACCTGGGCCACGTGGTCAACGCGCTCTATGTCTGGGGCCTGGCCGAGGCCGACGGTGGCAGTGTCCGCCTGCGCATCGAGGATCACGATCGGCAGCGCAGCCGCCCGGCCTTCGAGGCGGCCATCGTCGAGGACCTGGCGTGGCTCGGCTTCGAGGCCGGCGGGCCGGTGGTGAAGCAGAGCGACCGCGACCCGCTGTATCGGGCCGCGCTCGACGTCCTCGTGCGGCAGGGCCTGGTCTACGGCTGCTCGTGCACACGGGCTGAACTCCAGCAGGTGCCCGCGGGGGCCGATGGCGAACGGCGCTACCCCAACACGTGCCGGCATCGCGGCCTGGGGTTGGATGACGGGCTCGGGTGGCGCGTGCGGCTGGAGCCCGCGACGGAACACTTCGAGGATCGCCTGCTCGGACCGCAGTCGCAGGATCCCGCGGAGCAGTGCGGCGATCTGCTGATTCGGGATCGACTCGGCAACTGGACCTACCAGCTTGCCGTGGTGGTGGACGACATGGAACAGGGCATCACCGACGTCATCCGCGGACAAGACCTGCTGGCGTCCACCGGGCGTCAGATTCAACTGGCGCGCTTGCTTGGCCGCGACCGGCCGCCCCGTTTCGCGCATCATCCGCTGGTGATGAAGTCGCCGACGGAGAAGTTGAGCAAGTCCGATGGCGCGACCGGCGTCCGCGAACTGCGAGCGGCGGGTTGGACGGCCGCGGAGGTCCTGGACCGTGCCGCCATGGCCGGAGCGGTGGGCCTCCATCTGCCAGCCGTCGCGCCGCGCGCCTCCGAACGATCGTAAATTCCGCGATTTGACAGCTGACCACCTCTATACTGCTGAGGCTTCACGCGTGCGGGTTGCGCCGCCCTCCCTCACGCGACGTCACGGCGGTTTCTCGTCCCCCCAGGAGGTTCCATGCCGAAGTATCTGCTCAAGGCCAGCTACACCGCGGAAGGCGTTCGCGGAGTCATGAAGGAAGGCGGCAGCAAGCGCGAGGCCGCCGCCCGCGCGCTCGTCAAGTCACTGGGTGGAAAGGTCGAGTGCTTCTACTTTGCCCATGGGGATGCCGACGCTGTTGTCATCTGCGACTTCCCGGACGTCCCGAGCGCGCTTGCCGGAGTGATGGCCGTGAATGCCTCGGGCCTGGTCACGGCGACGACGACGCCGCTGCTCTCGGCGAAAGAGGTGGATGCCGCGGCGAAGAAGACCGGCAAGTACCGCGCCCCCGGCGCCTGATGAGCGGGGTCTGGCACGAGACCGGCCGAAATGACGGTGTTTCTGGCAGGTGCGCAGAAACTGCCGCGAATTTCGACCGATCGTGCCAGACCCTAACGATGCCTCAGCACCTGGCCGGGACGGGCGTCGGTCTGCGTCCCGCCGCGGACGACGACGACGCCGTTGACCAGCACGTGCACGATGCCGGTCGGATACTGATGCGGCTCCGCATACGTCGCGCGATCGCCCACGGTGCCCGCGTCGAACACCACGACGTCGGCCGCCTTGCCCGCCGCCAGCCGCCCGCGATCCGCGAACGCGAACTGATCCGCCGGGAGTGACGTCATCTTCCGGATCGCCTCCTCCAGCGTGATCACCTTCTGCTCCCGCACATAGCGTCCCAGCACACGCACCGCGTTGCCATAGCCGCGCGGGTGCGGCACGCCTTCGCCGAAGGTGTTCAGCCCCGAATCCGACGCGATCGACACCATCGGGTGCTTGAGGATGCGCGTGAGGTCGTCGTCCGACATGAAGTGATAGACCATCGACGCCCCGCCGGCGCGCAGCATCTTGCGCATCATCTCCTGCTGCGTCGCGAGATCCGCGGCCCCCAGCACCTTCTGTGACGCCTGCGGAATCGTCAGCCCGTTCAGCGAGCGGTCGGTGCGGTACTCGGCGATGCGCGCGAAGTCGTAGTCCTCGAGCCCGCGCTCGCGAATCAACTCGCGCATCTCGGCCCGGATCTTCGCCCACGTCGCATCGTCATCCAGCCGCTCGTCGATCTTCTCCTGGCCGCCCTCGAGCACCCACGAGGGAAAACGGATGCCGAGGTTCGAGCTGGCAGCGTCATAGAGGTACTGATCGGCGTTGACGCGCACCCCCCGCGCCCGCGCGGCGTCGATCATCGCCAGCGCCTTCGCGCTCGCGCCCCATCGGCTCGGCGCGTCCACCTTCAGATGTGAAATCTCCAGCGGGCACTGCGCCTGCTCGGCGATGTTGATGGCCTCGCCCACGGCCTCTTCGAGCGTCGTCCCCTCGTTGCGCATGTGCGTGGCATAGACGCCGCCCCGCCGGGCGGCAGCGCGCGCCAGCGCCACGATCTCACCGGTCTCGGCATAGGTGCCGGGCACGTACTGCAGCCCGGTGGAGAAGCCCACGGCACCGTCGCGCATGGCCTTGTCCACCAGCGCCTCCATCCTCGTCAGTTCCTCCGGCGTGGCCTGACGGTTGACGGTGCCCATCACCTCGCGGCGCACGGTGTTGTGGCCGACGAGCGTGGCGTAGTTGATGGCCGGCTTCGCGGCTTCCACCTCGGCAAACCCTTTCGCCACATCGGCCGCCGACCCGCCGCAATTGCCGGCGACGACCGTCGTCACACCCATGCGGACGAAGTGGGGGATGGCCGGCTGCGTGGCAATCTCGTCCACGTGCGTGTGGACGTCGATGAAGCCGGGCGCGATCACCAGCCCGTTGGCGTCGATCGTCTCGGGCGCGGTTGCGCCGGTCAGCGCGCCAATCTCGGCGATACGGCCGCCGCGAATACCGACGCTCGTGACGACGCCGGCTGCACCGGTCCCATCGACCAGGAGCCCGTTACGGATGAGGATGTCGAACGACCGCGCCAGGCTGCGCCGCGGGGGACGCGCCGACGGCCAGCGCAGCCATGAACGAGAGGGCCAACAAGCGTCGAGACACGCGCGCATTCTAGCGGAACTTCGGCGTATGCTGGGCCGATGGCGCGCTTCCACTGGGGTCCCCGGCGCTCCCAAGTCACGCTCGAAGACCCGCCCGTGTTATCGCCGGCGCTCGACGTGCCGCGCGATACCCAGCCGGTGATCGACACATCCGATCTCTCGGTGCTGGTGCGGGCCTTTCACGGACCGGACCAACCGTCGCCGCCCGAACCCACCGCCACCAAGGATGCGCAGCTCACCATCTCGCGGTACGATGGGGACATCTTTGCCGACCGCCAGATCTACATATTCGTGGACGACGAGCCGTGGGGGAAGGTCCGCTACGGCAATTCGATCACACGCGAGCTCAAGCCGGGGCCGCACAAGGTTCGGGCCTTCAACACGTTGTTCTCGCGGACCATCGAACTCGAGCTGCATCCCGCCGAGCACGCGCGCGTCCGCTGCGGCAACGGGTTTCCGCGCGCCGGATGGTTTCTCATGATGTGGCTGCATGCCACCTATCTGCTGGTACGCTTGGAACGGGAACCAGCCGATTCATGAGTGCCCGACTGCTGATCACGCGATCGCAACCCGACGACGTGCAGGACCGCCCGATCCGGCTATGGCTGGACGGCGAGCGGCTGGACAACCTGTCGTACGGGAAATCCTTCGCGCAGGATATCGCTCCGGGCCCTCATGTGGTAAAAGCTCACAACACCCTGTTCGGCACGACCCTCGAGTTCGAGGCGGCGCCGGGAGAAGAAGTTCGCCTGAGTTGCGCCAACGGCATGACGGGCGGCGGAAAATTGATGGTGCTGCTCATGGGCGTGGCCTACCTGCGGGTACGGCTCGAGCAGCTCCCGTCCGGAGCAATCGGAGACGTATCGTGAGAACGTTGCTGGCCATCGGGCTCGTGGTTGCCACCGTATCGGTGGCCTGGGCCGCGGATCGCATCTTCACCAATCCCAAACCGGACGCTCATCTGAAGAAGCTGTTCCCCCAGGCGGTGGCGTTCTCGCCGCTCGAGGGCACGCCGCTCCACTTCAAGGCCTACGCCGTTGACCCGAAGACCAAGCCCGACGCGCAGCCGATCGGCTATGCGTTCTGGTCCACCGATCTCGTGCCGCAGGAGCGCGGCTATCACGGCGCCATCCACTTCCTGATCGGCCTGGATCTCACCGGCATCATCACTGGCGTCGTGCTCGACTACGACTCCGAGCCGTACGGATATTTCTCGGTGCAGCCGGCCGCGTTCGTCGCGCAGTTCAAGGGCAAGAGCGTGCGCGATCCGTTCAAGCTCGGGCAGGACGTTGATATGGTCTCGCGGGCCAGCATCACGATGAATAGCGCCGTGCGCGCCATCCGCGACAGCTCGCGCGCCATGGCCCGTCAGTTCCTGAACCCGGCGTCGGTGAAGCAGCAGTGATTCAGCCGGAGGTGGATCCCTGGGGCTTCGATGAGGCCCCGGTCGAGACCTTCGCCGACGTCCTGCGGCCACAACTCCCGGACCTGGTCGCGCTGGTCGTCTTCTTCACCTTCGCCTACATCAGCTTTCGCCGCAAGAGCATCCCTCTCAAGTACGCGACGCTCGTCGCCTCCGTGGCGTACATGGGGTTCTACAAGAGCAGCCTGATCTCGATCACGGACGTGTTCCGCCTGATGCAGGCGGACCTGCCGCTGTTCCGCTCCACGCTCACGTGGTACCTGCTGGCCGGTGTCACCGTGGTGACGACCGTGCTGTTCGGCCGCTTCTACTGCGGGCGGGTGTGCGCGTTCGGCGCGCTGACGCAGCTGATGGACGCGGTGCTGCCGGCGCGCCTGCGCTTCGAGGTGCCGCGGGCGATCGAACTGCGCGCGGCGTGGATCAAGTTCGCGCTGCTCGGCGGCGTGCTGGTCTACTTCCTGGTCACCAAGGACATCACGATCTACCGCTTCGTCGAGCCGTTCTGGATGTTCACGCTGGTGGGAACCACGCCGATGTGGATCGGCGTCGGGGTGTTGCTCGTGGCCAGCGTGTTCGTGCGGAACGCCTACTGCCGGTTCCTGTGCCCGGTAGGCGCGACGCTCGGCATCATCTCGAACCTCACCATCTTCAAGATCAAGCGGTGGTCCGAGTGCAGCACCTGCCGGCTGTGCCAGAAGACCTGCGAGTGGGGCGCGATTCAGGGCGGGAAGATCCTGGTGACCGAGTGCGTCCGCTGCGACGACTGCGAGCGGCTGTATGCGGACGAGCAGAAGTGCCCGCACTGGCGCATCCTGGATTACCAGGCGAAGAAGCTGAAGGTCCTGCCGCTCAGGCCGATCTAGGCGGGCGCGCCCGGAAGCCAGGCGCGCGCCACCGTTCCTGTCCCTTACTGCGGCTTCGTCACCCTTGCCGGGACAGAGGCCGCGCCGATCACCGACTCACATCCGGTTCTCGGGCCGCGCTCCATCTCGCAACGGACGAAGGCGATGCGATCCTTCGTGAACGCGCTCATCAGCGCGCGCCCGTTGTCGAACAGTCCGTTTTCGTACGGCTTGTGCTGATCCTCGCGCATCGCCTCGTCGATCATGTCCAGCTGGCGCCGGATCTCGGCCTCCATCCACGTGGCGTCGCCGATCGGCTCGGACGCGCTGTCCATGGCGTGCTGCAGTTCCGCCAGGTACATCGCCTTGTACTCGGGGAGCCGCATCAGCTTGTTCATCAGCACGTTCGCATCGTGGCCTTCGTTGGTGGGGAAGGTCGGCCCCCAGAACGTCACGTCATCGTCCCAGGCGATGAAGACGTGTTGGGTGCGGTTCTCGAGGCGATAGAGATAGAAGTTGTTCACGCCCCAGGTGCCGAGCACGCCGTCGATTTCGGCGACGAAATTCTGGGCGGCGACGTAGCGGATGAATGCCGGCACGTCGAGGAGTGGACTGATCGTTTCGATCAGCCGATCCTCGCGGGTCTCGTTCACCAGCCGCACCAGCTCTTCGATCGGGCGGTACTTCTCCTCGTCGCTCTTCGACTCATGGGTCTTGGCGTCGAAGCGCTCCTTGTAGGGGCCGAGCTCGTCGCCGAGGTGCTCGAGGTGCCACTCGTTCTCCCAGTTGAACTCGAACAGGAAGCCGTCGTTCTGCGTGTCCTCGTCGATGGCGCCGAAGACACGGGCCAGCAACCGCTTGTCTACCGATTCGACGATGACATAGAGCCCGGCGTATTCGTTGTTCACGTAGAGCCGGGCATGGGCCTCGCGCGGCGCGGGAATGCCAAGGCGCCAGAACAGCGCCATCGTGACGGTCTCGTGGATGCCGGACTGGTCCTGCGTCAGGTTGTCGAGCACCAGCGACTTCAGACCGAGAAACTGCAGGTCGGTCGAATAGTGATCGAAGTCGACGCGGAGGCCGGGCTTGTTGCCGCTGCGCGAGCCATGGCCGCGTGAACGGATGCCGATGTTCCTGACGGTGACGCCGTTCCAGATGAGATCGGCGGGGTAGTAGGTGTTCTCGAGGAAGTCCGCCTTCAGCTTCTCCCAGTCGGCGGAATGGAGCCGCAGATCCACGCGCTGGAGGACATGGCCGTCGAAGAGCTCGTCGGGCGTTTGCGTCCATCCCGTGGCCGGGATGACCGAGAGCACCAGGAGCATAACAATCATTGCTGTGGGGCGTCTCATGATCTAAAATCTACCTTACATCAGCCTTTCGGTCGAACGTCCTACGACCAGCAGGGCCACAGAGGTTCTATTTACTTGTTCCCCTGCTCCCCCCGGACGCTCGGTGTGACATTTGTGGTTGGGTGTGCTCTCGCATCGTCCTGGTGCGGTGGTTCGCCGACCTCGCCATCGGTTGCTTCCCAGTCGGGCACGCCTGACCGCAGTGAGTGGCCCGTCCGCTGGCTTGCCCAGCGGTGATCCGACTTCCCCTCCCGTCAATCCCCAACCTCCGACCATTCCAATTGGCAACGGCACCGCGACGATCAATGCGATCGGCGATACCGGCTGGTGCGGGTCCACCGGCATGGCCCAGATCGGACGGCTCCTGGGCAGCCTGGGCGGCGACGTCCTGATGCTTGGGGATTTGGCCTATATGACCGGCTCGGTCGACGAGTTCAAGCGCTGCTTCGACCCCGACTTCGGACGGTTGGGCTCGCGGATGAAGGCGCTGCCCGGCAACCACGACTACGGCCAGCCGAACGGTGAGGGATATTTCACCTACTTTGGCGACCGCGCCGGTCAGGGCCGCCGCGGGTTCTACGCGTTCAACGCCGCCGCCTGGAAGGTGCTGATGCTGAACTCGTCGGTGCCGCTGGGCCGGGGGTCGGAGCAGTACACCTGGGTCGAGAACCAGCTCCGCACCGACCCGACCCGCTGCACCCTGGCGGCGGTCCATCACCCGTTTGACAGTTCCGGCCAGAACGGCCCCAATCCCTGGCTGCGCGACGTCTTCGATCTGCTCTACCAGAATGGCGCGGACGTCCTGCTGGCCGGCCACGACCACCTCTACGAGCGATTCGCGCCCATGGACGCCAACCAGCGGCCCGACCCGAACCGAGGCATCCGGCAGTTCATCGCCGGCACGGGCGGCGCGCCGCTCTATTCCCGCGGCCGGGCGGCAGCCAGCTCCGAGCTCGTCATCCAGTCGCACGGCGTTCTCCGCCTGAAATTGGAGCCCTCGCACTACGAGTGGGAGTTCCTGGACGTTGCCGGCAATGCCGTGGATCGCGGCCTGACGATCTGTCACTGAAGAGCCGGTATCCGGTGTCCGGTGTCCGGTACCCGGACCGGAGAGGGCGTCGGTCATCACAACGATAGTGACGGACCCACCCTGGCCGTTTCACGTGGGGCCCCAAGCCCCAAGCCCCAAGCCCCAAGGCCCCAAGCCTCTAGGCTCAGACCCAAGACTCAAGACTCAAGACTCAAGACCCAAGACTCACCAAGACCCCAAGACCTCTCTATCGCGTCGGCTGGCGTTCCAGTGTCAGACGACCGCGTAGTCCGCTGGAGATCTTCACTTCGTTGTCGGCCGTCACGATCACCGCTTCCACGCCCGCCAAACGCTCGACGAGCGCCATCCCCTCGTCCGGTCCCATGATGAACACGCCGGTCGAGAGCCAGTCGGCCTGAAGCGCGCTGGCGGCCACGATGGTGACGCTGCGGCACAGACGGGCGGGCTGCCCGGTTCGTGGGTCGAGGATGTGGTGGTAGCGCACGCCGTCCTTCAGGAAGAAGCGCTCGTAGTCGCCGGACGTCGAGAACGTCTCGTTGTGGAGCTCGATGGTCGCGAAGCTCTCGCCGCCCGCGCCGCGCGGATCGTTCAGTCCCATGCGCCAGGGGCGGTCGCCCCGGCGGCCCGAGGCATAGAGGTCGCCGCCCGCCTGCAAGGCGAAGTCGTTGAACCCGGCGGCGCGCAGGAGCGCGGCCGCGCGGTCCACCGCGTACCCCTTGCCGATGCCGCCGAGGTGCACCTTCACGCCCGGTCGGGTGATGCGGGCGGTGCCGGCGGCGCGGTCGGTGACCACTGCCGCGTGATCGATCAGCGGCAGCCGCGCCGCGATCTCTTCGGCTGACGGCACGCGGTTGTCCTGATCGTGGTCGAAGCGCCAGATGTCGCTGAGCGCGCCAAAGGTGATGTCGAACGCGCCGTTCGTCTCGCGGCTGGCCTCGTGTGCGGCCTCCAGGACGGCCAGCATGTCCGGTCCAACGGCCACGGCATCGGCTCCGGCCGCCGCATTCAGCCGCTGCACATCGCTCTCGGCGCGCCAGACGCTGAGCGCGCCTTCCAGTCGATCGAACTCCACGAACGCCGCGGCGATCGCCGCGCGCGCCGCCGCTTCCTGGTCGGTCCACACCGCGATCCGCAACTCCGAGCCCATGGCCAACCGCGTGTCGTCGACCAGGGCCGGGGCAGGGGAGCCGGTCCGGCAGGCCGTCAGCCCTGCGAGGATGGCGAGGGCAAGAGCGACGGCCGCGGATCTCACTGGCAAGGGATTCATTATCGAGGGGCCTGTACTTTACATTGAGGGATGACCACTGTGCATCACACCGAGTCCGGGGCCCATGGGCGATTCACCGTCGAGGAGGAGGGCCGGCTGCTCGGCGAATTGACGTATTCGCGGGCGGGGGAGGCACTGGTCATCCTGGATCACACCGCCGTGTCGCCCCACGCCCGCGGCACCGGTGCGGGCCGGGCGCTGGTGGATGCGGCGGTGGCCTGGGCCCGGGAGACCGGCACCAAGCTGATGCCGTTGTGCCCGTATGCGCGCTCGGTGTTCGAGAAGGACCCGTCGATCGCGGACGTCTGGCACAAGTAGCCCGCTGACACACATCACGGGAATGTAACGCACATGAAACACGGGTGTAACGGACGTGTCATCTGTGCTTGCGACACTTTCTCCCGTGCCGCGATCCATCACGCTCCGTTCCGCTTGCCTGGCAGCCTGCACCGCCGCGGGCTTGTTCCTCCCTGCCACCAACGCCCACGCCTCGAACGAGACGATGCTGAGGCTGCTGCGCATCCTGCGCGACCGCGGCTCCATCACCGCCGAGGAATACGACGAGCTGCGCGTGTCGGCCGAAGCGCCCGAGACCGGCGCTCCTCCGGTCGCCGGCTCGGTGTCGCAGGCGGGCACCGCAGTCGCGGTCAAGATTCCGGAATCCGGCCACGCAGGCGCCGACCGCCACGGAACAGGCGCTCAGCGGCCGTTTGCAGGCGGTGGAGACGCAGCTGGCGAAACAGGATCCCGAAGTCGCCGTGAAGAAAGCGCTCAGCAACAAGTGGTACGAGCGCCTGGGCATGCGCGGCTACGCGCAGTTCCGCTTCTCCGAAGTGGCGCAGGGCGAGGGCCCGGACCTCGAAGTGCCGGCGGATCGATCGGTGAACGAGAACGAATCGTTCGTCATGCGCCGCGGCCGCTTCGTCATGAGCGGGGACGTCTCCGAGCACCTCGCGTTGTATGCGCAGGCCGACTTCAATGCCTCGACCGGCGCCGCCGACTACTCGCTGCAGATGCGCGATCTCTATGCCGACGTGAATCTCGACAAGGAGAAGGCGTTCCGGGTCCGCCTCGGCCAGTCGAAAGTGCCGTACGGCTGGGTCAACATGCAGTCCAGCCAGAATCGTGCCCCGTTCGAGCGTGCCGACGCGATCAACTCCGCGGTCGAAGGGGAGCGCGACTACGGGATGTACCTGATGTGGGCGTCGCCGGCGGTGCGTCAGCGCTATCGCGACCTGGTCAGCCTGGGCCTCAAGGGGTCGGGCGATTACGGGTCGGTGGCGGTCGGGTCTTTACTCCGGCCAGGGCCTGAATCGATCGGATCAGAACGGCGATCCGCACGTGCTCGCGCGATGGGCGTATCCGTTCAAGCTGTCGAGCGGCCAGTTCTTCGAGGTCGGCGCGCAGGGCTACTACGGCAAGTACGTCACCTCGACCCAGGCGATCACCACGGACGGCGCGACGTTCACGCCCACCGCTCCAGCCGACGGCGTGACCGACGAACGCGTGGCCCTGACGGCGGTCTGGTATCCGCAACCGATCGGCGTCGAGGCCGAGTGGAATGTCGGCCGCGGTCCCGAGCTCAGCGAGGACTATCGCACCATCGACAGCAAGTCGCTGAATGGCGGCTACGTGCAGGTGAACTATCGCCGGGCCGACGGGCCGCGCGCGTTGTTCCCGTTCGTCCGCTGGCAGGTACTACGACGGCGCCCGCAAGTTCGCGCGCAACGCGCCGCGCGAGCACATCAACGAAGTGGACTTCGGCCTGGAACTCGCGCGCTGGACGGAGCTCGAGCTGACCATGATCTACACGCGCACGTTCGAACGCACGCGCACCAGCCTGTTCCCCTATTCAACGACGCGCGACGCGAATCGAGTGGGGTTCCAGGTGCAGTGGAACTACTGAAGGCAAAGGCAAAAGGCAGAAGGCAGAAGGCAGAAGGCAGAAGGCAGAAGGCAGAAGGCGGAAGGGCAGCCACAAGGCGAAAGCCCCAAGACCGCCCAAGCCTCAAGACTCAAGACTGCCGAAGCCGCCGCCTCCGCTCGTCCTTGTCGGCTGCCTACCAGTGCCGACGCGGCCGGTATCGACGTGCACGAAATCCGAGGCGGGGTAGTAGCCGACGCCGCCGCGGCCGGTCACGAGGGCGGCGGCGCGGAGCTTGCCGAGCGGGATATCGGCGAGGCGGATGTCGATCGCCTGGCCCTGCATGTGAAGGCTGCGGCCGGCCACGCCTTCACTGGCGCGGCGGAGCATGGCGTTGGTCTTGGGCGAGCGATAGCCGGAAATGACCTGGAACGGTTTCCTGGTCTCGGTGAGGCGGGCGAGGTTGTGCAGCAGGTCGAGCAGGCCGCGATCGATGACGTGCTCGTCGCCGGTGCGGAAGTCGCGCAGGAAGTGGTTGACGCGTGTCGAGCGCGTCGGGCAGGTAGCGGTCGCCCAGAGCGTATTCCACCGAGAGTTTTTCGCCGGTGTGGGTGTGGACGAAGTCGAGGGCCCGCGCGTCGCGGCTCGCCGCCAGCAGCGGGCGCGCACTTGCGAGAACAGGCACGGCGGCGGCCAGCGTGGCCACGAACTGACGTCGGCAAATCGGACGCATGCTGACTCTAATATACCATCCGGACCCGAACTCCTGATATTGTCATAGGTTCGTGACCGCAGGACAGACCTCAGAAGCCATCGCGCGCGAGGTGGCGAAACGCCGCACCTTCGCCATCATCTCGCACCCGGACGCCGGCAAGACCACGCTGACCGAGAAGCTCCTGCTCTACGCCGGCGCGATCGAGCTGGCCGGCGCGGTCCGCGGCCGCAAGACCGAGCGGCACGCCGTCTCGGACTGGATGGAGATCGAGCGCGAGCGCGGCATCTCGATCACCTCGACGGCGCTCGAGTTCGATCTCGGTCGACCGTCACCTCACGCTGCTCGACACGCCGGGCCACCAGGACTTCAGCGAGGACACCTACCGCACGCTGCTCGCCGTCGACGGCGTGGTGATGGTGATCGACGCCGCCAAGGGCATCGAGCCGCAGACGCGCAAGCTGTTCGAGGTCTGCCAGCTGCGGCGCCTGCCGATCCTCACCTTCATCAACAAGCTCGACCTGCCGGCGCGCGATCCGCTCGAGCTGCTCGACGAGATCGAGCGCGTGCTCGGCGTCCCGCCGTGCCGATGAACTGGCCGATCGGCAACGGCGATCGCTTCCACGGCGTCTACGATCTGCAGCAGCAGCACGTCCTGTCTCTTCGAGCGCGAGCGAGCGGCGCGCGACCGCGCGCCGGTGGACGTCGGCAGCGCCGACGACCCGAAGCTGGAGGACCTGATCGGCGAGGAGCGTGGCAGCACCGAGCTGCTCGAGGACGTCGCACCTGCTGACGGCGCCGGGACGCGCTTCGATCTCGAGGCGTTCCGCGACGGCCGGCAGACGCCGGTCTTCTTCGGCAGCGCGCTGTCGAACTTCGGCGTCGAGCCGTTCCTCGACGCGCTGGTCGAACTGGCGCCGCCGCCGCGCGCCGCGCGACAGCGATCACGGCGTCGTCGATCCGGCCGGCCGACCGACTTCACCGGCTTCGTCTTCAAGATCCAGGCGAACATGGACCCGCGGCACCGCGACCGCGTGGCGTTCCTGCGCGTCTGCTCGGGCGTGTTCGACGAAGGACATGGTGGTCATCAACGCGCGCGCTCGGGCGAGACGGTGCGCCTGTCGCGCGCCCAGCCGCTTCTTCGGCGCGCGAGCGCGAGACGGTCGAGACGGCGTATCCCGGCGACGTGGTCGGCCTGGTCAACCCCGGACTGCTTCGCGATCGGCGACACGCTCTATGCCGGCGCGCCGGTGCAGTTCCGCCGCATCCCGCGCTTCCCGGCGGAGTACTTCGGCGTCGCTGCGGCTCGCGACGTCACGTTCAAGCAGTTCGACGAAGGATCCGCCAGCTCGAGGAAGAAGGGCTGATGCAGGTCCTGTTTCCGATCGACGGCACGCGCGAGCCGATCCTCGGGGTCGTCGGCGCGCTGCAGTTCGACATCGTCGAAGCGCGGATGCGCAACGAGTACGGCGTCGAGTGCCAGGTGGACAAGCTGCCGCACGTCGCCGCGCGCTGGGTCGAGCATCCGGCGGGTCACCAGATGCGCCTCCCGCAGGGCGTGCTGGACTGCGTCGATCGCGACGAGCGCCGCGTGCTGCTGTTCCAGTCGGACTGGGAGCTGCAGTACACCGAACGCGAGAACCCGAACGTCAAGCTGCTGGCGGTGGCGTAGGGCCGGTGTCCGGTATCCGGTGTCCGGGGACAGGGCCGGCACGGCAACCGGCAGACGGCAGACAGAGCCGCGTCAATCCCCGCTCCGGGCTCCCCGCTCCCTGCTCCCTGCTCCCTGACTCCCTACCCCCATCCCACCACGAGCCACGCCACGGCAGCCACCGCGACGCCAAGCACCGCATCCACCAGGTAGTGATAACGGCCGAGGACGGTGGCCACGGTGATGCCGACGGCGATCGCGAGGAACACGCCGCCGATGCCGGCAGCGCCTCCACGATCACGAGCGCCACGGCGATCGCGCCGGCGGCATGCGCGCTGGGCAGGGTGTTCACCTGGATGCTGCCGTGCTCCAGCACCGCCAGGTTCAGCTGACGTAACGCGTCCACCGACGCCGGCGCCGGTGCGGCCTCGATGGTCCGCGGCGGACGCGTCTGCAGCCACGGCAGCGTGGCGTAACACGTCAGCTCGGCGGCGAAGACGACCGCCCAGTAGCGCGGCAGCCAGTCGGCTGGACCCCCAACGGCCAGCACGGCCGCGCCCACCGGCACCATCGCGTACACCAGCAGGTAGAGCAGCTCGAAGGTCGATCGCATCGCCTTGACGCCGCTGTACGCACGCAGCAGGCCCGTGTCGATCAGGGTCGTGGCATCCAGGCGCAGCAGCCGCGCTCGAGCGGGAGATTGGGGGTAACGAAGAACGCCCCGGACACCCGGTAGGTGCGCCAGCACGAAGAGGCCCGGAACCGCCACCCACGCCACCAGCGGGAACGGGGGCCGGACCGGCCTCGATCTGCGGCCACGAGATGCCCACGGCCAGGCTCGCGCCCAGGACCGTCAGCGCGCGGCACGCGGGCCGGTCGAAACCGTCGGTCAGACCAGGCGACCGCCGTCAGGTATACCGCGTAGCCGAACGACGAATTCCAGCCAGGTAGGCATTGCCACACCCGGTAATGTGACGTGCGAGCGACGGAACGGCTCAGCGCCTTGAAATGCCCGGCAATTGGCCTGCGCCGCGCGGACCTCGTCTTCGGTGAAGGCGGCCACCAGGTACGGCTCGCCCTCCAGCATCGTCGCCACGTCCTTCAACGAGAAGCCCAGCGTCTGCAGGCGCGCGGTGTCGATGTAGATCTGGTTGTTAGCGGCGTCGCCGTAATAAGTGACGACCTTCTTGTCCACCGGGTCGAAACGGGCGTGAATCCGCTGGGCGATCTCGTCGATGTAGTGGCGCCGTCCGGCAGCCGGCTCGCCGGGCATGCCGTGATCGGCGGTGATCGCCAGCAGCGCCCGTTCGGACCCGCCTTCTTGTCGATGATCTCGAGCAGCCGCGTCATCTGGCGATCCAGTTCCGCCATCTCTTCCTTCATCTCCGGCGCGTCCGGACCGTAGGCATGGCTCACGTAGTCGGGGCCCTTCATGTTGATCATCAGCAGGTCGGTGATGTCGTCGGCGCCGAACGCTTCATTGGTGGCGATCGCCGCCAGCGCCTCGCCCTCGAAGCGTTGGAACAGGCTCGACGCGCGGAATGAGTTGCCGTTGGCGATGTCGTGCCCCATCCACTTGCCGCCGGCTTCCTTCCAGAAGCTGGCGCCGTTCACCGCCTTCAGGTAGTCGGGCATCGTGTAGCACTTCGGGTTGGTTTCCCATCCGGCATCGCGCGGGTTGTAGCTCGACGCGATCACGCGCCGGCCGTTCACCAGGCACGCGCCGCGGCCGACCAGTCCTGCGGTGGCACGGATGGCGCCGCCCTGCCCGACGATGATCGCCCGTCCGTCGGTGGTGAGGTTCCACACATCGCCCAGCGTCAGTGCCATCAGCTCGTTCGGGTCGAGGTCGGCGTAGGCCGGTTGCGGCTTCTGCGTCACCCGGTTGAACAGGTTGTTCGCCGCCAGGCCGTGGAAGCGCGGGTCGGTGCCGGTGCCGATCGTGGCATGGCCCACGCTGGTCAGCGTCGGCAGGTAGTTGACGCGCGCGTTCGAGAACCAGGCGCCCTCTCGCCGCAGGCGTGACAGTGTCGGCATCACGCCGGCGTACTGTCGAAGTAGTCGGCGCGCATGGCGTCGAGCACGACCAGCACGACGACGCGGGGCCGAGTGGCGGTGTCGAGCGCCCTCGCGCAGCACGCGTCCGAGCATCGTGGGCGGCGGCGCCGCGCCGATGAGCGCGGCGAGCGTCGGCGCGACGTCCTGCTGCACCACGGCGTCGCGATGCTCGCCGGGCTTCACGAATGGCGCGCCGTGCAGCAGCACGGGGATGTGGACGTCGTACTCCCAGGGCGAGCCGTGCATGAACCCGTACAGCGGATCGCGATCGGTGATGATGTCGCCTTCACGCGGGATCACGAACATCTGTCCGCTGCGGCCGGGGAAGTAGCCGCGCGCGAACATCTCGAGCCACTGCTCGCGCCCGGTCGTTCGGGGCGCCGTCGCCGGCGCGCCGGCCGGCGGGGGCGTGGCCGAAGCGGCAGGGAGCGTCGAGGCCGTTGACGCGCACGAACTGGCGGAGATCGCGATCGCGATCGAGACACCGACAGCCACGGCCAGGGAGCGGAACGGGTTCGTCATAGGATGGTGGGAAATCTGCGGCCTCGACGTTATCACGAGGCCTTTCGCGGGAGACGACGGCGGCATGACGACACGCAGGCGATCGCTGACGGCCGGCGCAATCCGGCGATGGTCCGTGGGCGGCTGCGGCGCCGCAGGCGTGGTCCGCCTCGAAGCCCCGCGTTCGTCAACGACGGCGTCTGCACCGCGTCGCGGTCCAGCGAGCCAGCCAGGTGCCCGAGGCGATGAAGCCAGAGTAGAATTCTGTCACGGCTGAGCTTGTCGAGCGCCCGCGACTCACCGTGCGTCGGCCGCACAGTGGCTCGACGTCAGCGGGAGCCATGAATCAGACCCTACCGAACCCGGCGCCTCGAATTGACCGCCTCCAGCGGCTGTAGCTCGGCGCGCTGCAGGCGCCGACTGGCTTCATGCGCATCGTCCGCTGGTCTTTCTGGTGGGCGGACCGCTCCTGACCCTGACCCTCGTCGCCATCAACCAGTTCGTCCTCCTGAACTTTCCGAACTCGGGTGACGAGTACGCCTACCTGTATCAAGCGGAGACCCTGGCAGCCGGGCGGCTCTGGAACCCGGCCACGCCGTCGCCCGAGATCTTCGCGACGAACTACGTGATTCAGGAACCCGGCCGTACGTTCGGCAGCTTTCCTCCGGGCTGGCCGCTGGCCCTCGCGCTGGCGTTGATGCTCGCATGTTCCGGCGTGGCTGTTGAACCCGTTGCTGGGTACGCTGACCGCGGTATTGCTCTGGGCCCTGGGGACGCGGTTGTACAGCCCGCGTGCGGGCGTGCTGGCGGCGATGCTGGTGCTCGTCTCGCCGTTCTTCCTCTTCAACGCCGCCTCCTACTTCTCGCACACGTTCTGCGGCGCCCTGCTCCTGGCCGCCGCCTGGCTGGCCGCACGGAACGATCGCGGGCCCGTGTGGGTCCCGCTCGCGGTGGGCGCGCTGATTGGCTGGGCGGTGCTGGCGCGCTATTTCACCGGTGTGGTGTGCGCGATTCCCATCGTGCTGTGGCTCATCAGGCCTGGAGTGGCGCGCGTCCGCGCGCTCGCGCTGGTGGCGCTCGGCGGCCTGCCATGGGTGCTGGTGCTGATGGCCTACAACACCGCGCTGTCAGGGAATCCATGGACGCTGACGACCACACCGCTGACGGTGTCGCTGTGGTTCAGGGAGGGCTTCGTGCTGCGCGGCGCCGACATCCTGTCGACGCACTTGTTGCGCCACCTGCTGTGGACCCCGCCGGTGATGATCATCGCCTATGTGTTCTATCTGTCGCGCGGCGACCGCGAGCTACGGCGCGGGGCGCTGGACTGGATGCCCGTGCTGATGGTGGCGACGCTCTACTTCTACGTCGAGCGCGGCGGCAATCAGTACGGCCCGCGCTTCCACTACGAAATCTTCCTGTTCCTGGTGGTGTTCGTCGCCGGCCATCTGTTCCGCCCGGGTGCCCGCGGCGCTGATCGGGCCACCAACGGCTGCTGTTCGCGCTGACTGTCTTCAGCGTGGCGCTGATGCCGTTCTCGTTCACCAGGAACGTCGTCATCGAACAGCGCGTCATTCGCGAGCGCATGGATCCATTCACCCGGGTGGCGGCCGCGAATCTGCCACCGGCGCTGGTGCTGATCGGCGGCCGCGTCGGCACCGCGCGATCGATGCCGGCGATGGATTTCACCCGCAACGGGATCGATCACAACGGCCCGGTGCTGTTCGGCCTCGACCTGGGCGAGACCGAGCACTGCGCGCCCGCGGCCAGACTGCCGGGCCGCACGACCTATCTCTACGTCTGGGATCACGCGCGAGCGATCGGGCTGCTGCGAACCGCTCCATTGCCCGTAGCAGCGCCAGCCCGAGGACTGACTGTCAGGTGACTTTTGTCCCGATGTCAGAGGAAGTGTGCTCCCATCGAGCATGCCCGTCACTGGCCGGGCACGGCCGAATTGCGGCGAATCCCTCCTGGCGCTCTTCTTGCTACTAGGACAGCGGTGCACGAACTCAAGTCGCACTACGACCGCCCTAGGGCGGTCACCTGCCGGCTCCCCCGGCAGGTCTGTGCGGGAAGGGCGACGGTCCGGGTATACCGGGCCGCCGCCTTTCGTTTTGTACGGCCCGCGCTATAATTCGCTGTTTATTCCGGACCGAACATCGCGGTCCCTGCCAGCGCCCCGGCGCGGCTGGCGGGCCCGGCAGCTGATTGAAGGAGCACCACGAGTGGCCAAGATCAAGGTGAAGAATCCCGTCGTCGAGATGGACGGCGACGAGATGACGCGCATCATCTGGCAGAAGATCCGCGAGAAGCTCATCCTCCCGTATCTCGACATCGACCTGAAGTACTTCGACCTCGGCATCGAGTCGCGCGACGCGACCGACGACCAGATCACCATCGACTCGGCCAAGGCGACCGAGAAGTACGGCGTCGCCGTGAAGTGCGCCACCATCACCCCCGACGAGGCCCGCGTCAAGGAGTTCGGCCTCAAGCAGATGTGGCGGTCGCCGAACGGCACCATCCGCAACATCCTCGACGGCACGATCTTCCGCGAGCCGATCATCTGCCGCAACGTGCCGCGCCTGGTCGCGCACTGGGACAAGCCGGTCGTCGTCGCCCGCCACGGGTTCGGCGACCAGTACCGCGCCCAGGACTTCCACTTCCCGGGCGCCGGCACCGTCACCCTCAGCTGGACGCCCGAGGGCGGCGGCGAGGCCGATCGAGCGCGAAGTGATCAAGACCAAGGGCGGCGGCGTCGCGCTGGGCATGTTCAACCTCGACGCCTCGATCGAGGGCTTCGCGCGCGCCTGCTTCACCTACGCGCTGGGCCGCGACTACCCGGTCTACCTGTCGACCAAGAACACCATCCTGAAGGTCTACGACGGCACGCTTCAAGAACACCTTCCAGCGCGTCTTCGACGCCGAGTTCAAGACCCAGTTCGACGCCAAGGGGCTGACCTACGAGCACCGGCTGATCGACGACATGGTGGCCGCCAACCTGAAGTGGAGCGGCGGCTACCTGTGGGCCTGCAAGAACTACGACGGCGACGTGCAGTCCGACACCGTGGCGCAGGGCTACGGCTCGCTCGGGCTGATGACGTCGGTGCTGATGTCGCCGGACGGCAAGTCGGTGGAGGCGGAGGCGGCGCACGGCACGGTGACGCGGCACTACCGGATGCACCAGCAGGGCAAGCCGACCTCGACCAATCCGATCGCCTCGATCTACGCGTGGACCCGCGGCCTGCAGTACCGCGGCACGCTTCGACGACACGCCGGACGTGGTGCAGTTCGCCGAGACGCTCGAAAAGGTGTGCGTGGACGTGGTCGAATCCGGCCGGATGACGAAGGACCTGGCGATTCTGATCCGCGAGGATCATCCGTATCTGACCACCGACGAGTTCCTGAACGCGATCGACGAGGAACTGAAGACGCGCATGCAGTAGTCCGGGTCGCGGGAGGTCACGAGCGATCGGCGATCTCCCGCACCTTCGTTCTCGGCGTCGCCGGCGTGAGGGCTTCCGCCGGAGCGAGTGCCTGCCTCCACCGCGCTGTGCCGCCTCCCGGCATCGTCGAAGCAGCCCCTTACTGTTGACTCTGCACTTTGCGGGCGTTTGCGGTCGAGCACCCGGATCGGGAAGGATGAAGAGAGATGTCGTTCGGCGCTCTCGTGTTCGTGATTGGTGCGGCCCTGATGCTGCCGGGCGCATCCGCGAACGGCCAGTCCCCTCGCGCCCCTGATTGCACCGACTGGCGCGAGTGTCGCCAGATGGTGGAAAGCGCCCTGGAAGCCGGTGAGGTCGAACACGCGCAGGACCTGGCGTGGCGGGCCGTGCAACGCGGCCCGAAGGACGATTCGGACCTGATGTTCCTGCTGGCGCGCGCCCAGAGCCGCAGTGGCCGGCCGCACGACGCACTGGTCATGATCCGGCGGCTCGCGGAGCGCGGTGTGCGCACCGAGGCCGACACTCATCCCGATCTCGAGCGGATGCGGGCGCTGGACGCCTGGCCCGAGACCGAGGCCATTGTCGCCCGCGTCAACGCGGGCGAGCCGGCGAAGCCCGTGACGGCAGCTGCAGCAGCGACCGGCAAGCCGACGCGCGGGCGAACGGCCGAGCCGGCAGCCACGCCCGCCGCCGGGTCCGACAGCCAACACCGGCGCCCCAGCGAGCGGCTCGCCGGGAACCTCGCCAGCCGCCGAGCCGTTCGGCGCGAACGAAACCCTGCGCTTCAGCGCGGAGCGTTTCGTCGCGGCCGGGCTGGCGTACGACGCCGTGTCTCATCGGTTCGTCTACGGCGATCGCGACGGCCGCAAGCTGCGCGTGGTCGGCGTCGGCCTGGACCACGCCGTCGACCTGGTTCGCGCCGAGTCCGCGGGCTTCTTCAACGTGCGGGCGCTGGACATCGACACGCGGCGCGGCGATCTGTGGGTGGTCAGCGCCAGCGAGAACGGCAGCGCCGCGGCGCTGCATCGGCTGCAGCTGGTGTCGGGCCGACCTCTGGCGGCCGTGCCGCTGGTCGGCGACCTGCTGCCGCTGTGGCCCGTGGATCTGACGGTCACCGATGGCGGCGCCGTGCTGGTGCTGGACCGTGGTGGAAGGCTGCTGCGCCTTCGGCCCGGCAGTTCCACGCCCGAGGCGCTGATGCCGCTCAACCTGGAGGGGGCAACCAGCGTGACCGCCTCTGGCGAGAACGTGGTGTTCGTGGCGGCTCGCGATGGCATCTCGCGTGTGGACCTGGCCAGCAAGACGGTCACCGCGCTGGGTTCCCCGAAGGACATCTCACTGTCAGGCTTCGAGCGGTTGCGCCGGTATCGCGGCGGCCTGGTCGGCCTGCAGACCGATGCCGACGGGTCCCGTCGGGTGGTGCGCCTCGAACTGACCGCCAACAGCCGCCGGGTGCGGCGGGCGACGCCTTACGATACCCGCTTCGACGCGGCCGCCGGTCCCATCGCGCTGGCGGTGTCCGGCGATGAAGTGTCTCTGATTACCGGCGGTCCGGACCCATCCGGGTCGGTCGCCGTTCCGTCCGCCGCCGGCACCCCCGCCGAGCTTTCCGTGCACCGCCTTCGCCTTCGTTGAATTGGGGAGATGCCAATGGTTCGACTTGCCTTGCCGACACTGGACGACATGAAGCCGGAACAGCGCGCCGTGTACGCGCAAACCGTGGCCGGGCGGCGCGGCTCCGTGCCTGCCAACGTGCTGGTCTGGTTGCACAGTCCCGACCTGGCGGCGAGGGCGCAGAAGCTCGGCGAGTTCGTGCGCTACGACACGAAGCTGCCGCCCCATCACTCGGAACTGGCCATCCTGGTGGTGGCGCGCCACTGGACCGCGCAGTACGAATGGGCGATTCACGCCGCCGAGGCCACGCGCGCGGGCGTGCCGGACGCGGTCATCGACGCGATTCGCGAGAAGCGGCCGCCGTCCTTCGACGATGGGGCGTCGCGAGCGATCTTCGACTTCAGCGCCGCTCTCGTCAGCACCGGACGGGTGCCCGACGATCTCTACAAGGCGGCCGTCGCGGAACTGGGCGTGCGGCCGCTGGTGGAGCTGGTGGCGCTGATCGGCTACTACACGATGGTGGCCCTCACGCTGAACGCCTTCCAGATCGCGGCGCCGTCGGGGGCATCCCCACTCGAGTGACCCCAAGGCGTTACCAGATGGCGAATTCCTGCATCTCAATAGTGAGGAGGGGAGGAGCCTGATGCTGCGAACGTGCCCATCGTGCGGGCGGAAGAATCGCGTGCCCACGGATCGCGTGGCGGATGAGGCGCGCTGCGGCGCCTGCAAGACCGCGCTGCCGCCGCCTTCCGCACCCATCGACGCAGACCCCGCGCTGTTCGACGACATCGTCCAGCACGCGCGGGTGCCGGTGCTGGTGGATTTCTGGGCGGCGTGGTGCGGCCCGTGCCGGATGGCAGCGCCCGAGGTGGCGGGCGTGGCGGCCGACATGGCCGGTCGCGTCGTGGTGCTGAAGGTGGACACCGACCGTCATCCCGAGCTCGCGGCCCGGTACGGCGTGCAGGGCATCCCGAACTTCGTCGTGCTGATGAACGGGCGGATCGCCTTCCAGCAGTCCGGCGTGGCCCGCCGCGCCGACATGCGCGGCTGGATCGAACGGGCGGCAGGGGGCGGCGAAATCTTGAGGCTCGGGGCTTAAGGCTTGCGGCTCCGCGCTCCAAGCCCCAAGCCCCAAGCCCCAAGCCCCAGGCCCTGCTAACGAGGCTTCGGATGCGTGTGCGTCTTCCCCGACGGCGGACCCACTTGCACGGTACCCATCAGCCCGCCCTCCGCGTGGTCGAGGATGTGGCAGTGGAACATCCATTCGCCCGGGCGCTCATCGAACAGGATCGAGGAACCGCGCGGTGGTCTTCATCGGGATGTTGACGGTGTCCTTCCAGGCCAGCGGGCGGATCGGCTGATCCTTCTCGTCCAGCGCGATGAAGAAGTAGCCGTGCAGGTGAAACGGGTGATCCCAGTCGGTGTCGTTCTTGATGTCCCAGATCTGGGTCTCGCCCAGGGCAGCCGTGAACGGCGCCGCTTCCCAGTAGGGCACGCCGTTGACACGGAACTCCGACTTGCCGTCCTGACCGGCCGGCGGCAGCGTCAGGACCACGGGCACGCGCGTCGCGCCGGCGGTGCTGGGCGGCACGATGGTCCGATGGATGGCGGGCAGCTTCTTCGCCGGCAGCGGTGCCTCGTCGGTGAACTGAATCGTCAACAGCTCCTCGACGTCGCGGTACTGCACGCTGCCATAGCCGCGGTTGTAGAGCATCGCGCGCACGACCATCGTGCTGCCTGGCTTGCCGGTGGGCGCGAGGATCACGTCGACGCGCTCGCCCGTCGTGATGAGCAGCGTGCTGCTCGTGACCGGTTCTTCCTGCAGGCCGCCGTCCACGCCGATGGTGGTGAATGGCTGGCCATCCATGTCGAGGAGGAAGAAGCGGCTCTTGGCGGTGTTGACGATCCGCCACCGTTGCGGCGCGCCCGCGCGCATCCGGATCGTCGGCTTGCGCCTGCCGTTGACGAGCACGTACTGCCCCTCGCGGCCGAACACCTGGCCCGCGGGGCCGCCGCTCTCGGCGGGCTCGAGCGCGCCGAACTTGTCGAAGCCGATGTCGCTCAGGACCAGCGTCAGCTGGTCGGCCACGCCGACCGCGTCGTCCGGATCGTCCACCTGCAAGGCGCCGTAGAGGCCGAAGCCCACCTGCGCGGCCGACATCACGTGCGGGTGATACCAGAAGAGTCCGGCATCGCGCACCACGAAGTCGTAGGTGAACACGTCGCCCGGTCTTCATCTCGGGTTGTGAGATGCCGGGGACGCCGTCCATCTCGATCGGCACGCGCACGCCGTGCCAGTGGATGGTGGTGGCCTCCGGCAGACTGGTTCTTGAAGTGGACGATCAGCCGGTCGCCCACCTTGGTGCGAATCAGCGGCCCGGGCAGGCCGCCGTCGTAGGTCCACGCCTTCACCTTCAGCCCGGCCTCCACCTCGACCTCGGCGACGCGCGCTTCCAGATCGATCTCGACGATGCCGGGATCCGGATTGCGATCGACGGCCTCACGCAGCGCCACCGACGTGTCGGCACCGGACGCGGACATGGGGGCGGGCTGGGCCTGTGCCAGCCCGCCTGTCAACAGCACCCCCGCAGCCATGACGGCAGCGCGACGGGTGAACAACGGGAAGAAGGTGACGGTGCTCATTAACGTAACTCTCAGATCGAGCGTGGCGCGGCCCCGGCGGGCGCGGCGTTGCGGGCGCCGGCGGGCTCGTAGCTCCAGCCGAAGACGAGCCCGGTCATGAACCAGGTGAACGCGCCGACGCCGACGAGGAACACCGTGTCGCCGATAATCCGCAGCCAGCGGAGATTCTCGATCAGCGGCTGCTGCATGAAGTCGGCGCTGCGGGCGAACCACAGCCCGTGCTCGACGCTGGCCCAGGCCTGCAGCAGGCCGATCGGCAGCAGGCTGATCCCGACCATCAGGCTGAGCCCGATGTTCATACACCAGAATCCTACCGCGAGAGGGCGCTCGCGCCACGCATGCCCGAGGGTCAGGAGCCGCGCAATCAGCACGATGAGCCCGAGCGAGAGCAAGCCGTAGACGCCGAACAGGGCCGTGTGCGCGTGCACCGGCGTGGTGTTCAGCCCCTGCATGTAGTAGAGCGCGACCGGCGGATTGATGAGGAAGCCGAAGACGCCGGCGCCCACCAGGTTCCAGAACGAGACGCCGACGAAGAAGCGGATCGGCCAGCGGTAGCGCTGCATCCACGGCGCGGCGTGCTGCATGCGGCTGGTGTTCCACGCCTCGAGCCCGATCAACACCAGCGGAATCACTTCCAGGGCGCTGAACGTGGCGCCGACCGCCATGATCGAGGTGGGCGTGCCCGAGAAGTACAGGTGGTGGAACGTCCCGGGGATGCCGGCGAACAGGAAGAGCGCGCTTGATGCAATGACCGCGGCTCCGGCGTGCTGCTTCTGCACCAGGCCGAGGCGCGCGAAGATCAGCGCGAGCGCGGCGGTGGCGAACACCTCGAAGAAGCCTTCGACCCACAGGTGCACGACCCACCAGCGCCAGTACTCCATCACCGTCAGGTGCGTCCGCGCGGAGAAGAAGAAGCCGGCGCCATACATCAGGCCGACGGCGGTCGAGGCCGCGGCGAACATCCACACGAGCGAGCGCGAACCGTCGTGTCTCGCCAGCGCGGGTGCCAGCGCGCGCAGCATCAGCGCCAGCCAGATGATCAGTCCCGAGAAGAGCGCGATCTGCCAGAAGCGGCCGAGCTCGACGTACTCATAGCCCTGGTGGCCGAACCAGAACGACTGGTTCAAGCCAAGCCGCTGATGGATGGCGAAGTATTCACCGGCCAGCGAACCGACCACCACCACGAGCAACGCGCCGAACAGGATGTTGACGCCCAGGCGCTGGAAGCGCGGCTCCCTGCCCCCGACAACGGGCGCGAGGAACAGGCCGGCGGCGAGGAAGGCGGTGGCAATCCAGAACATCGCCGTCTGGATGTGCCAGGTGCGCGTCAGGCTGTAGGGCAGGTACTCCGCGAGCGGAATCCCGAAGAACGACTGGCCCTCGACCGTGTAGTGCGCGGTCACCGCGCCGAGCACGACCTGCACGCAGAACAGCGCGACCACCACGGCCACGTATTTCGCCAGCGCGCGCATCGACGGCGTCGGCGTCACCGCGCCGAACGGGTCGGTGGCCGGCGCCTGCACGCGAGGCTCGTCGTCGCCGCGGAAGGCGCGCCACCACACGAGGCCGCCCACGCCCGCCAGCAACAGCACCACGCTGACCATCGACCACAGGATGTTGGCGCTGGTCGGGTGGTTGTTCACCAGTGGTTCGTGCGGCCAGTTGTTGGTATAGGTCACCTCCTGCCCGGGGCGATTCGTCGTTGACGCCCAACTGGTCCAGAAGAAGAACGCGGTGAGCGCCTTGCGTCGCTCGGCATCGGGCACGACCACGCGCTGCATGGCATAGGCCTCGCGCAGCGTCGCGAGCGCCTCGTCGCCGCCGTAGAGGCTGTCGTAGTGCACGGCCGTGCGCCGCATTGCTTCGGCGCGATCCGTCGAGACGACCACGATCTCGCTGGCCAGGTCCATTTGCGTGCCGCGCATCTCGCGCACGAGTCGATCGCGCAGCACCGCCTGGCTGGAAGCGTCGAGAGCGTCGAAGCTTGCCACGCCCTCGGCCTCGGCCCAGATCCCCAGCATCTCGGTGGCCTCGCGGTGGAGCCAGTCGGCCGACCAGTCCGGCGCCTGGTACGCGCCGTGGCCCCAGATCGAGCCGAGCTGCTGGCCGCCGGTGGATTGCCACACCTGCTGCCCCGTCAGGATGTCGTCGCGCGTCATCAGCACGCGGCCATCGGCCGTGGTGACTTGCGCGGGAATCGGCGGCGCCTGTCGATAGACATCGCGGCCGAAGAAGCCGAGGATGAAGAACGCCGCGAACAGCGTGAGACCGAACAGCACCCACAGGCGCCCGTGCCGGGGTGCGACATCGTCGTCGTCGGAAAGGGTCAGCATGATGACGTGAACCTCGATGAGTCGAATGAGGACGAATACGGGAATGAGGACGAATGAGAACGATTGAGATGGATCGGCGAACTAGGCGTTCAGCGCGCGGCGGAACAGCACGTTGTTTTCCAGGTGGATGTGTTCCATCAGCTCCTCCTCGAGTTGCTGCAGCCCCAGGTAGAGCGCGCGCCAGGTCGGGCAGGCGCTCGGCGGAGCGGTGAGGTCGTTGGTCAGGCGACGGATTCCCTGCAGGTCGTCGCCGTGATGCTCGTGCTCGAGCTCCATCACGCGCACCGGCGCCGACGCGCGCCAGCCCATGCCGGCCACGATCAGCGGAAACAGGATCTGTTCTTCCTTGCGCAGGTGATCGAGGACCGAGGCGTACATCGCCTCCAGGTGCGCGGTGAGGCCGGTGGGACACTCCGGCTTGGCGCCGTGTCGCCCTTCCACCTTGCGCGCCATCGCGACCAGGTCGGGCAGGGCGAGTCGCAGCCGGCGGTGATAGGTCTCCACGATGTGCGCCACCAGCACGTCGAGAGGGGCCTGCTCCCAGCGGATGCGCTCGCCGACCATCGGGTTCTCCGCCTCGATCGCGTCGAGGATGGCCTGCGGGTCGATGTCGCGCTCGCGGCAGGCTTGTTCCAGCGGGCGTCTCCCTCCACAGCAGAAATCCAGACGATGGCGATAGAAGACGCGGGCGGCGGCCGGGTGCGTGACGGCCAGTTCGGCAAGGGTGGTGGTGGCGGCGGGGTTCATCATGGCTCCTGCCCTTGAACAGAGCAGTATCGATGCCGCACTTCCTGGCCTATTCGAATCAACAACTTGCAGCCGGTGTTATGATCGGCACAACGTTCTGAAGTTATTAAACAGACAACCATGTTGCCGGAATCACAACAGTCGAGGTCGCTCGAAGTCCTGCTCGACATCGCCCGCGATCTGACCGCGTCACTGGCCGCGTCGGACCGATATGCGCGGCTGATCGCCGGGGTCCGCCGGCTGATTCCCTGCGATGCCGCGTGTCTGCTGCGGCTGGAGGGCGGCGAGCTGGTGCCGATGGCCGGCTATGGACTGACCGCTGCCGCGCTCGGCCGGCGCTATGCGCCGCGGGAGCACCCGCGGCTCGACGTCATCCTGCGCTCGGCCGAACCGGTGCGGTTTCCGAACGACAGCGCCTTGCCCGATCCGTTCGACGGCGTGATTGAAGCGGCGCCGGGGCCGCTGCACAAGGTGCACGCGTGTCTCGGCTGCGCCCTCACCGAAGGCGGCGAGGTGGTCGGCGCGCTGACGGCCGACGCGCTCGAGCCGCACCAGTTCGACGAGCTCGATCCGCGCGTGCTGGCCACTCTCGGCGCGCTGGCCGGCGCGGCGCTTCGCACGACGTCGCTCATCGAGGCCCTCGAACGACGGGCCGTGCATCGCGGACAAGTGGCGAAGGAGCTCCTTCGCACCGCCGCCGAGTCGAGCGGCGGCGCGATCCTCGGCACCAGTGCCGCGGTCGTCAAACTGCGCCGCGAGATTGCGCTGGTCGCGGCCTCCGACCTGTCGGTGCTCATCACCGGCGAAACCGGCGTCGGCAAGGAACTGGTGGCGCACCACGTTCACTCGGGTTCGTCGCGCGCAGACGAGGCGATGATCCACGTGAACTGCGCGGCGCTGCCGTTGTCGATTGCCGAGAGCGAACTGTTCGGTCACGTGATGGGCGCGTTCACCGGCGCGACGCGCGATCGCGCGGGTAAGTTCGAGGTGGCCGACGGCGGCACGCTGTTCCTCGATGAAGTGGGTGAGCTGTCGCTCGAGATCCAGCCCAAGCTGCTGCGCGTGCTGCAGTACGGCGAGATTCAGCGCGTTGGGTCCGACCGGACGCACCGGGTGAACGTGCGGGTGATCGCGGCGACCAATCGCGACCTCGAGCGCGAGGTGGCTGCCGGGCGATTCCGCGCGGATCTGTATCACCGCCTGGCGGCTTTTCCGCTGCACGTCCCGGCGCTGCGCGATCGGCCGGAGGACACACCGGTGCTGGCGGCGCACTTCGCCGACGCTGCCGCGCGACGGCTCGGGCTGGTGGGAGTGCGGTTCAACGCCGGCGCGATGCGGCTGCTTGGTTCGAGCGACTGGCCCGGCAACGTCCGCGAGCTGGAGAACATCGTCGGTCGCGGAGTGCTGCGCGCGTCGTTCGGACGGGATCGCGCGCAAGTGACCGAGGTGGATGCCTCGCACCTCGACGTGCGTCCGGTCGAGGGCATGGCGCCGACGGCGGGCGGGGCCGCGACCGCGGACCCGCAGGCCGGTGGAGGTTCACTCGGTGAACGAGTCGAGCGTTTCGAGCGCGAAGCGATTCTCGACGCGGTCCGCCGCCACGACGGGAACTGGGCCGCCGCCGCCCGCGAACTCGGCCTGCACCGCAGCAATCTGCATCATCGGGCCTTGCGGCTGGGGCTGAAGGAATAGGGATCAGGGATCAGGGATCAGGGATCAGGGAACGGGAAGACTGAATCTCGTGATCTCGTGATCTCGTGAGCTCGTGAGCTTGAGATCTTCAATCTTGAGAACGCCTGATCTTTCGATCTTCAGCGAACTGGAGCCTGAGACCGAAACCCGAGAACCCCAGAACCCCAGAACCCCGAGAACCCAAGAACCCCAGAACCCAAGACGATCCTTAGGCCCCAAGCCCCAAGCCTCAAGCCTCAAGCCTCAAGACTCAAGACTCAAGACTCAAGACTCAAGACTCAAGACGGCCCTCCGCCCCAAGCCGCCTCCGTCAGCCCCCAGCCGTCCCGAAGAGCGCGCCAACAGCAGCCGTGGCCGCCATCGCCAGCGCGCCCCAGAAGGCCACGCGCGTCGCGCCGACCAGCGGCGAGGCGCCGCCAACACCGGCCGCGATTGCGCCGAGCGCAGCGAGCAGGACCAGCGACGAACCCGACACCACGGCCACCACCGCCGCCGCCGGCATCAGCAGGACCACCGCGATCGGCAGGGCCGCACCGACGGCGAAGGTGGCCGCCGACGCCATCGCCGCCTGCAGCGGGCGCGCCGCCAGTTCCTCTGTGATCCCGAGCTCGTCGCGCGCGTGCGCCCCGAGCGCGTCGTGCGCCATCAACTGGTGCGCCACCTGGCGGGCGAGCTCCGCATCGAGGCCGCGCGCCACGTAGATCGCGGTCAGCTCGTCCTCCTCGGCCGGCCCGTCCGCCGCCAGCTCCATCCGCTCCCGAGCGAGATCGGCCCCTTCCGTATCGGCCTGTGAGCTGACGGACACGTATTCACCGGCGGCCATCGAGAGCGCCCCGGCGACCAGGCCCGCGGCGCCGGCCACCAGCACCTCGCCACGCGCCGCGCCGGACGCGGCGACGCCGACCACCAGGCTGGCCGTCGAGACGATGCCGTCGTTGGCGCCGAGCACGGCGGCGCGCAGCCATCCTACGCGGTCGGTGCGATGCCGTTCGCGATGAGCCATCGACGTGGAGTCTATGGCAACATGCGCCGATGAAGAGAAGACAACTGCTGGCCGGGGCCGTGGTGGGCCTGGTGGCGACGCTCGCGGCGAAGCGACTTCGGGCGTCCTTCGACGAACCGGGGTCGCACGCCGCCACTCTGACGATGCTCGATCGGTTCGCCGCGGCGTGGAACGCGCACGACGTGGACGGCTTGATGGCCTGCATGGCGCCCGAGTGCGCGTTCGAGACCGCAGCGGGCAAGGATGTCAACGGGACGCGGCACGTCGGCCGCGATGCGGTGCGCCGGGCCTATGCCGCGGTCTTCGACACCTACGCCGACGCCCGGTGGAACCACCCGGCGCACTTCGTCGCCGGTGATCGCGCGGTCTCGGAATGGACGTTCACCGGCACGACGAAGGACGGCACCAGAATCGAGGTGAACGGCTGCGACGTCTTCACGCTGCAGGGCGGGAAGATCGCCTTGAAGAACTCCTACCGCAAGCAGCGCGGCTAGCGGCCCGGCGGCCGCGAGCCGGCACGGCGATCCACGTCGCGCGGGTTCGGCATCGCCCCGGGTGGCCGCTGTCCGCTGTGGAACGTGACCGGTGTGCGGCTCGACTCGTCGACGATCAGCTGAAAGACGTCCGGCCGTGCGTAATGGCCGACGGCGTCGAAATCCATCCGCGCGCGGGCGATGTCGTGCAGATCGATTTCCGCGGTCAGGATGGTCTCGCCGCTGAAGTCGGGCCCGGCCAGCACCTCGCCGAGCGGGCCGATGATGCAGCTGCCGCCGCGCGAGATCACCGTCTGCGGATCGTCGCCGAACTCGGTCGGGTAGTCGCTGGGATAGTCCTTGCGGCGGGCGAACTGGTTGGCCGAGAGCACGAAGCAGCGGCCTTCCTGCGCGATGTGCCGCATGCTCGGCAGCCAGGTGGCTCGCGCGTCGGCGGTAGGCGCGCAGTAAATCTCCACACCCTTGGCGTACATCGCCGCGCGGAGCAGCGGCATGTAGTTCTCCCAGCAGATCACCGCGCCGATGCGGCCGATGTCGGTGTCCGCGACGGTGAGCGTCGAGCCGTCGCCAAAGCCCCAGACCAGGCGCTCGGACGCGGTCGGCATCAGCTTGCGATGCTTGCCGAGATAACGCCCATCCGAGCCGAGGAAGACCACGGTGCAGTACAGCGTGCCGCCGCTGCGCTCGACGACGCCGACGACCAGGTGCGCGCGATTGGCGCGGGCGAGTCCGGCCATCCGATCGACGTGCGGGCCGGGCACGTCGATGGCGCTCTCCCAGTGACGGCGGAACTGCTCGCGGCCCTCCGCGGTGCGCGAGCCGACGACCGCGCCGAAATCGAGGCCGCGTGGATAGCCGGCGACGAACGCCTCGGGGAACAGCGCGAGATGCGCGCCGCGCCGTCCGGCATCGGCGGTCAGGTCACCAAGTTTCTGCAGCGTGCGCTCGACATCGAACGCGACTGGCGCCGCCTGCACGACGGCGACGCAGTACGGACCTCGAACCGGAAGTGGTGCGCTCAAAGGGGGGAGGCGCCTCCTGGATGAGAACTATACAGTGCTCCACCTCATGCGCCGATAGGCTATCGTTGATTTCTGTGCTGATGACGCGTCGAAAGTTGTGGTGGTACGTCTCGGTCGCGACTTTAGTCGCCCTCGGGGTTGACTGTCGTCGATCCACGACGCCGCCACGCGCGCCGATCGGCATTCCGCAGCAGGTCGGCGCGTGGGAAGGCAGCGGCGATCACACCATTGGATTCGTCAGCAACTCCGGCAAGTTCCGCATCCGCTGGGCAACGCGTCCCGAGCCGGGTCGGCCCGACGGCGTGTTCCATCTCACCGTGCACAGCGCGGTCAGCGGCCGCCCGTTGCAGGAAGTCGTTGACCAACGCGGCGTCGGCGAAGGCACGTTCAACTTCGAGGACGATCCCGCGTCAGTACAACTTGATGGTGAGCTCCTCGGGCCTGCTCTGGTCCATCGTCGTTGACGAGATCGTGCTCGTCACGCCCTCGTCCTAGCAACCAGACGACCGCGCTGCCGATAAAAGGTCTCCCGACTCCCGACTCCCGACTCCCGACTCCCGACTCCCGTCTCCCGTCTCCCGTCTGCCGTCTGCCGTCTGCCGTCTGCCGGTTGCCGTCTGCCGGTTCCCCTCCCTTCGTGTACTCTTGTCGGGTCAAATCCGGAGACTTGCCCATGAATTACCGCGTCCCGTCAGCTTTTCTCGGCGCCTGCCTGTTGACCACGATGACCGTGGCCGCGCAGCGTCCCGCCGATGCGCCCGCCACCGCGCCCTCCGGCAAACCGCCCGACACCGTGATGCTCGAAGAGCTCACCTGGGCCGAGACCCGCGACCTGATCAAGGACGGGTGGACCACTGTCATCATCGGCACCGCGGGCACCGAACAGAAGGGACCGCACATGGTCGATGGCGAGCACAAGTTCGTCATGACCTACACCGCCGACAAGATTGCCCGCGGCATGGGCCGCACGCTGGTCGCGCCGGTCGTCACCTATGTGCCGGAGGGCAGCTGGGAGACGGTGGGCGGCCACATGGGGAAGCCCGGCACGATCACACTCCCCGAAGAACGCTTTGTCGATCTGCTGGTCAACGCCGGGCGCAGCCTCAAGGCCGGCGGCTTCACCAAGGTCGTGTTCCTGGGTGAATCGGGCGGCAACCGCACCGGCATGCGCACCGCGGCCGAGCAGCTGAACACCCTGTGGAAGGGCAGCGCCACCGCCTACTGGGTGGACGACTACTACACCAAGGCGCATCACGATCAGGAAGTGATGGCGGCGAAGGTTCCTCGGCGTGCCCGAGGCCCAGGTGGGCAACCACGCCAACATCCTCGACACCTCCGAGTTGCTGTTCGTGGCGCCGCAGCACATCCGCCGCGATCGACTCGTCGGCAACGACTACGAGAACAACGGCGTCAGCGGCAACAACCAGGCGAAGTCTTCGCCCGAGATCGGCCGCCAGCTCCTGCAGATCAAGATGGACCTGGCGCTGGCGCAGTACAAGCGGATGCTGAGTGGCGCCGAGCCGCCCGTGCCGGCCGTTGCCCGCCCCTCCCGCCGGGGCCGGCGGTGGCGCCCGCGGCCCACGTCCAGCGCCGCCAGCAGGCCCACGCCGTCCCACCGTGGAGACCGCTCCGGCGAGCAAGACGCCGACGCACGCTCCTGACACCGTCTTCATCGACGAACTGACGTGGGAAGAAACGCGCGACGCGCTGAAGGCGGGGAAGACCACGGTCATCATCCCCACCGGAGGTACCGAGAAGAACGGGTACCACATGGTTCTCGGCAAGCACAATTACGTCGTCACTCACGCCGCCAACGTGATGGCGCGCCGGTTGGGAAACGCGCTGGTGGCGCCGGTCATCCAGTACGTGCCCGAGGGTGATCCCGATCGCCAGAACCAGGGCGCGATCACCCTGCCGTCGCCGGCCTACGACATGCTGCTCGACGCCGCGGCGCGGAGCCTCAAGGCGCACGGCTTCACCGAGATCCTGTTCATCGGCGACAGCGGCGGCAACCAGGCCGGGATGACGGCAGTGGCCGCCAAGCTGAACGAGGAGTGGGCCCAGGCCGGCACCAGGGTCTATGGCCTGACCGACTACTACAACGTCGGCCGCGACAACTACCGGGCGTGGCTGATGGCCGCCTTCGGATACGACGATGACGTCGTCGGCAGCCATGCGGGGATCAGCGACACCTCGCAGATGCTTCACGTCTACCCGGCCGGCGTGCGCAAGGCGCAGATCCTGCCGTGGGGCGGCGCCAAGGACTCGGGCGTCACCGGCGATCCGTCCAGGGCGACCGCCGAGATTGGGCGCATGGGCATCGAATTCAAGGTGAATGCGGGCATCAGCCAGTACCGCCTGCTCAAGAACCCGCCGCAGCCGCGCGGCGGGCGCACCCCTCCCGGCCCCGGCCTCTAGGCACTCGGAATCGCGCGCGTCCCACCGCTCACCCCAGGGCGGTGGACGCGCGGCGACCGGCCGAGCAAGGGGCTGCCCAGGGCCGCCCGTATCGCGATACTCTGTAGAGTACCGATGCCGACCCATATTCTTCGCATCACGGCCCTTTGCCTGCTCGTGGCCGCAGGCGCCGCCTGTCGCAGCGCCAGCCCCGTGGCCGGCGCGGCACCCGCCACGCCATCGAGCCCTGCCGCCGGCAGCCCCGGACTGATTCAGCCGGGCGCGCCCGGGCAGGACGGACGCACGATGAGCGTGGCCGACTCCACCGACCTCTCCAAGGTCCAGTTCACGCCCGCCGACGTCAAGTTCATGCAGGGCATGATCGGGCACCACCAGCAGGCCATCGAGATGGCCGCGCTGCTGCCGACCCGCACGAGCCGCGACGACATGAAGTTGCTGGCCAAGCGCATCGAGGTCTCGCAGCTCGATGAAATCCAGATGATGCAGGTGTGGCTGAAGTCGCGCGGCCAGACGCTGCCGGACCCCCACGCGCATCACCAGCACGACGCCGTGCTGATGCCGGGGATGCTGTCACCGGAGCAGATGGAGCAGCTGACCGCCGCTCACGGCGTGCAGTTCGATCGGCTGTTCCTGGAAGGCATGATCCGGCACCACGGCGGCGCGCTGACGATGGTGCGGGATCTGTTCGCCTCGCCCGGAGCGGGGCAGGACAGCGATATCTTCGCGTTCGCGTCGGACGTCGAAGCCGATCAGCAGATGGAGATCGATCGGATGGGTGCGTTGCTGAAGGAGCTGAAATGAAGTCTGTGACGACACGCGTGTGGACTGTCGCCGCCCTGCTGGGCGGTGTGGTGCTGGTGGGAGCGGCGCAACAGGCGCCGGCCGATCCCAAGGATCCGCGGATAGGCCTCAAGCCGGGGCTGCGAGATGCGGGTACGGCCGCGCGCAACATGGAATTGACGGCGACGATGCCGCGTCCCGATGGGTTCTTCGATCCGAAGAAGCCCGCCGGCGACCCGTCCTCGCCCGAGCGGGCACCGGGGACGCCGCCGCCGGCCGCCGACGCGGCACCGGCCGCACCGGCGGCTCCCGCTGCCACCGCGGCGCCTGGCGCGCCCGTCGCTTCGGCCGATGGCGCGAAGCCGGCGCCGCCTCGCGGGCCCGGCGGTCTCGACTTCGCGAACTCCGACATGGCGTTTGCCGGCACCCACATGTGGGTCGGCAACTTCCATGGCTTCAATACCTACGACGTCGAGAACCCGAAGAAGCCGCAGCTGATTGCCTCGGTGGTCTGCCCCGGCGGGCAGGGTGACGTCTCGGTGTGGGGCAACCTGCTGTTCATGTCGGTGGAGCAGACCCGCGGCCGCATCGATTGCGGCGTGCAGGGCGTCGGCGACACCGTGAGCAAGGAACGCTTCCGCGGCGTCCGCATCTTCGACATCAGCGACATGCGCAAGCCCCGCCAGGTGGCGGCGGTCCAGACCTGCCGCGGCTCGCACACCCACACGCTGGTGCCGGACAAGAACGACAAGTCGCGGATCTACATCTACGGCTCGGGCACCGGCTCGGTGCGGTCGGGTGAAGAGCTCGACGGCTGCTCGGGCGAGGAGCCGGAGAAGGACGGCAACACCGCCCTCTTCAGCATCGACGTGATCGAAGTGCCGATCGCCGCGCCGCAGACCGCGAAGATCATCAGCCGGCCGCGCATCTTCGCCGACGAGACCGGGAACATCGCCGGACTCTGGAAAGGCGGCGATCACGGCCCCGGCACGCAAAGCACCAGCCGGACCAACCAGTGCCACGACATCACGGTGTTCCCCGAAGTGGGGCTGGCCGCGGGCGCGTGCTCGGGCAACGGCATCCTGATGGACATCTCGAACCCGGTGGAGCCCAAGCGGCTCGATGCGGTGAACGACAAGAACTTCGCCTACTGGCACTCGGCCACGTTCAACAACGATGGCACCAAGGTGATCTTCACCGACGAGTGGGGCGGTGGCACGCGGCCGCGCTGCCGCGCGACCGACCTGCCGAACTGGGGCGCTGACGCGATCTTCGACATCGTCGACAAGAAGCTGCAGTTCAAGGGCTACTACAAGATGCCCGCGCCGCAGACCGACCAGGAGAACTGCGTGGCGCACAACGGCTCGCTGATTCCGATCCCGGGCCGCGACCTCATGGTGCAGGGCTGGTATCAGGGCGGCCTGTCGGTGTTCGACTTCACCGACTCGGCCACGCCGGTCGAAGTGGCGTTCTTCGACCGCGGTCCGCTCGACGCCAAGGACCTCATCACCGGCGGTTACTGGTCCACCTACTGGTACAACGGCAACATCTACGCCTCGGAAATCGCGCGCGGCATCGACATCTTCCGCCTGCTGCCGAGCAACTACCTGTCGCAGAACGAGATCGACGCCGCGATGCTCGTGCGGCACGAGGAGTTCAATCCGCAGCAGCAGCCCAAGGTGACCTGGCCGGCGACTGCGGTCGTGGCCAAGGCCTACGTCGATCAGCTCAATCGCACCAGGGGTATCCTGCCGGAGCGGGCGGCGGCCGTAGTCACGGCCATGGACCGGGCCGAGCAGATGCGCTCGCCGAAAGATCGCGGCGCCAGCGCCGCGGCCGATCAACTCGGCACCCTGGCGACGCAGCTGGAGACCGACGCCGCTGCGGCGTCGGGCCGCGATCAGATGCGTCTGAAGGCGCTCGCCGACACACTCAAGGCCCGGGCCGCCCGGCTTCGTTAGCTCAGCCCTCTTCCCGTCGGCGCCCCTTTGGGCGCCGACGGGCGGAAATCTCCTCGGAATTTCGCCCGTTGTTCGTTTTTGAACAGCGCTCGCTTCAAACTCTGCTATCGTCAGCCCCTTATGGAACTGAATCACCGAGAAGTGCAAGGCGTCGTCGTGATGGACCTGGTAGGCCGGCTCACGTCGACTGATGGCGGCATTCTGGCCGAGCGCGTGGCGCGGCTGCTGACCGAAGGCCACATGAACTTCGTGCTCAACCTTGGCCACATGAACTACATGGACAGCAGCGGCCTTGGCGACGTCGTGTCGTGCTACTCGAAGGTCCGCAAGGCGGGCGGCACGGTGAAGCTGGCGCAGACGACCGACCGCATCAAGGACTTGCTGGCCATCACTCGCCTGGTGACGGTGTTCGAGAACTTCGACACGGAAGCCGAGGCCATCGCCAGCTTCGGTACGCCCGCCCAGGCCTGACGCGGCTGGCCGTCGGCGCGCCGGCTTCCGGGGCGCCTGCCTCTCTCTCTTCGCCCGCCCCCCGCGCGAAGGAGAGAGTGCTGTACGGTTTCCCACCCTCGCTCCGGCCCCCCGCCTCTCGGGCTCGGCCGTTGACAACAATTCGTTACATGCGCGACGTGCAGGTGTAGTATGTCCCCGTCAGATGGGTGTCATAGACATCAGGGAGCCCCAGCGTATGCCACAGCACGAAGGCCTGAACCGACGATCGTTTCTGAGAAACGCGGGTTTGACGGCACTGGCCGCGGGTGCGGCTGGCGCTGGCGCCCCTCTCGCGGCTGCCCCGTTCGCGGGGTCCACAGGCGCGCTCGCGCAGGGCGCGGGTGGGAAGTACGACTTCGACACTCCGTACAACCGGTTCGGCACGAACTCGGTGAAGTACGACCAGCAGATTCGCATCTACGGTCCCAACAGCGTCGAGGTCGGCATGGGCATCGCCGATATCGACTTCAAGGCGGCGCCGTCCATCACCAAGGCTCTGCAGGAGCGTCTGCTCCACGAAAACTGGGGCTATCTCGACCTGCCCGCGTCGTTCACCGAGAACATCGTCAGCTGGAACAAGCGCCACTACGGCGTCACCTTCGAGCCGTCGCAGATGGTGATCACGATGGGCGTCCACCCGGGGCTGATTGCCACCCTCAAGACGTTCTCGCCCAAGGGCACCAAGGTGCTGCTGCAGACGCCGACGTACAACGGCTTCTACGGCGACCTCACCGCCACCCAGACGCTCGCCGAGGAAGTGCCGCTCAAGCTCGTCAACGGCACCTTCCAGATGGACTTCGAGGCGTTCGAGAAGCAGATCAGCGTCGACACCAACTCGTTCATCCTGTGCAACCCGCAGAACCCGACCGGCAACTGCTGGAGCGCCGAAGACCTGCTGCGCATCGGCGAAATCTGCCTGAAGCACCGCGTCGTCGTGCTGGCTGACGAGATCCACTGCGACTGGGTGACCAAGGGGCAGAAGTACACGCCGTTTGCGAGCCTGTCCAACAAGGACGTGGTGAACAACAGCATCACGTTCAAGGCGGCGAGCAAGTCGTTCGGCCTGGCCGCTCACAAGATCGCCTGGTTCTATACGACCAACCCGGACTACCTTGCCCGCATCAAGGTCAACCACCGCGCCGAGCTGAACACGCTGGGCATCGTCGCCAACCAGGGCGCGTATACGCCGTCGGGCGAGGACTGGCTGGTGCAGGCCGTCGACTACGTGGACGGCAACCACGAGTTCGCGCTGGACTTCATCAAGAAGAACATCCCGATGGTGAAGACCTACAGCAAGGCGCAGGGCACCTACTTGATGTGGCTCAACATGACGGACCTCGCCGAGAAGATCAACACCAAGGCGCTGGCCGAGGCGCTACAACCAGTCGAAGCCCGCCAACGAGCCGATGCTCAAGCCCGAGCAGATGCTCGAGCGCTGGCTGGTGAAGTACGCCAAGGTGCACATGAACCAGGGCGCCGGCTACGGCAAGGGCGGCGAGAACCACGTGCGCATGAACATCGGCACCTCGCGCAAGACGCTCGAGAAGGCGCTCACCAACGTGGCGGCGGCGCTGAAGCCGGCGACACTGTCCACGGCGCTCTGACGCGCGACGTCGCTTTGCACCACCGGGCCGGGGGCACACGCTCCCGGCCCGTGTAATGTACTGGCCTCATGTCGCGCATCGTCATCACGACTTTCGGATCGTTCGGCGACGTCAATCCCTACATCGGCCTTGGCCTGGAACTGCAACGGCGCGGCCATCATCCGGTGCTCGCGATGCCTGGCATCTTCCGCGAGTCCGTCGAGCGCGAGGGCCTGGCGTTCGCGGCCGTCCGCCCCGACCTCGACCCCGACGATGCGGCACTGACCGCGCGGATCATGGATTCGGCTCGCGGCCCGGAGACGCTCTTCACGGAGTTGCTGGTGCCGCAGCTGCAGGCGAGCTACGACGATCTCGCCGCGGCCGCGGAAGGCGCCGATCTGATCGTGACGCACCCGGCCTCGCTGGTGGGCCCAATCCTGGCGCAAAAGCGGCAGCTGCCGTGGGCGTCCTCGGTCCTGGCGCCGCTTTCCTTCTTCTCGGTCTCGGATCCGATGGTGCCGCCGCCCGCGCCGTGGCTGCACCCGCTGCTGGTGCGATCGCGGGCGGCAAGCCGCGCCTTTGGCTGGCTGTCGGATCGCATCACGCGGCGATGGGTGGCGCCGGTGCAGCGTTTCCGCGTCGCCCTGGGCCTGGCCGAAGGTCCGAATCCGGTGCTGGCAGGGCAGCACTCGCCGCAGCTGGTCCTGGCGCTGTTCTCGCGCGTGCTGGCCGACCCGCAGCCCGACTGGCCCGCGCACACCGTGGTGGCGGGCGCGATTCTGTTCAACGGCGCCGCCACACCAGAGGCCTCAGCGGAACTCGAACGTTTCCTCGCTGAAGGCGACCCGCCAATCGTGTTCACGCTGGGCACGTCGGCGGTCGAGGCCGCGGGATCGTTCTACGACGTCAGCGCCGAAGCGGCCCGCCGCCTCTCGCGAAGGGCGGTGCTGCTGGTCGGTCGCCATGCCCGCAATCGCCCGCGCGCCACCGGGCCGGACGTGCTGGCGGTGGACTATGCGCCGCACGCGACGCTGTTCCCGCGGGCGGCGGCGATTGTTCACCAGGGCGGCGCCGGCACGCTGCACCAGGCCCTGCTGCGCGGGCCGGCCCACGCTGGTGGTGCCGCACGCGCACGATCAGCCGGATAACGCGCATCGGGTGGAGCGGCTGGGCATCTCTCGCACGGTGTATCCAACGCGCTACACGGTGCCGGCGGTCGAGCGGGCGCTCGGCGCCCTGCTGGTTGACGAGCACTTTGCCGCGCGCGCCCGCGAGGTGGGGGCGGTGGTCGCGGCGGAGCGGGGTGCCTCCAGCGCCGCCGACGCGCTCGATCGCCTGCTGCGCTAGCGCCTGCGTTCGAGCAGCCGGGTGATCGCGGCGTACACGAGGATCGACGCGGCGAGGCTGGGCAGCGTCGCCCCGATGCTCCCTGCGGCGTAGAACACCCCCGCGCCCACGACCCACGCCGAGACGCCGGCGATGGACCAGCCGCGATGCGTGGCGTAGGGGCCGGACTTGTCGTACAGGTCCGCCACGTTCACGGGGCGCCGCAGCACGAAGTAGTGGGCGAGCAGGATGCCGCCAATGGGCACCAGCGACCCGGCCAGGACCAGGGTGAACGACGCGAACTGCTCGAGCCAGGCGCTGGACATCAGCCCGAGCGCGGCACCGATGCCGCCGATCAGCCAGATCACCACGCTGTCGCCGAGCGCCGGCCGCAGGCTCTTCAGCGCCAGCGCGGACATGTAGATGTTGACGAAGTTCGTGGTGAGCGCCGCCAGCGCCAGCAGCGTCGCGCCCCACCAGCCGAGGCCCAGCGAAAACACCATGTCGCCCGGATCTGCCGAGTGCGCCAGCGCCGCGGCGATCAGCCCGAGCGGCATGAACCACAAGGCGGTCAGCGCGAGCCCGGCGAACACCGCGACGCCCGCGGCGCGGGCCGAACGCACGTATCGGGGATAGTCGGCGAACATCAGTAGCCACGACACCTGATACCCGGCCACGATGTCGAGGCCTCGCACGATGTCGGCCGGTGGCACCGGGCCGTCCGGCCACGACGGCGTGGGTGCGCGCCAGCAGGCCACGGTGAACACCGCGCCCGAGAGCAGCAGGATCGGCACGGCGACGCGATCGACGAGCGCCGCGGCCCGCGGGCCGCCGAGCACGATCAGCGTGGCCGCGAGGCCGAGCCCGACGGCCCACGCCGCAGGCGTGCCGAGGTTCGTCAACCGTGCCGTGATCGAGGCGGCAATCACGTTGTTGAGCGCAATCCACGCGAAGTTCGTGACGAACAGCAGCAGCGCCAGCGTCTGCGCGCCCGACAACCCCAGCGCCGCCCTCGACGGCGACGATGGACGGCACGCGCAGCCGCGTCCCGATCGGCGCCAGCGCGGCGGTCAAGAGCGCCCCGCCGACGGCGCCCACGGCAATCACCGTCACGGCGGCCGACAGCGAGAAGGTCGCCGGCAGGCTGGCGCCCACCTGCAGCGTGGTGGCGACGATGTTCGCGCCAACGAAGATGAGGAAGAGGTCGAACGGCCGCTGAATCTGCTCGTCGGCGCTGATCGGGCTGAGATCGACCGGTCGCATCGCGAGCCGTTCACCAGCTGCCGCTGGCGCCGCCGCTCGACACGGTGGTGTCGTACCCGGCGGCGGTGATGGCGGCGGCGATGGCCTCCGGCGATGTCTGCGCCGGGTCGAACGACACGGTGGCGCGATTGCCCGGCCGATCGACGACCACGCTGGCGACTCCGGTCACCTTTTCGGCGGCCTGGCGCACGTGACGTTCACAGTTGCCGCAGGTCATGCCGGTGACGGCGAATGAGGTGGTGGTCATTGGGTTCCTCAGCTCTTCGGCTGGTAGAGCGTTGCTCCTGGCTCTGGCAGGCGCGGCGAGCCCGAGCGCACCCAGGTGTTGTAACGAAGCCGCAGCGTCTTCACCGGATTGCCGCTCTCGCCCGCCTTGATGTTGTCGTCGGTCACGCTGATGTAGGCGTAGTACTTCCCATCGTTGTGCGTCACGCCGGGCTGATCGGTCTTCTCGGCGATGGCGATGTAGGCGACGTGCGCGGTCTTGTTGTCGCAGGGGACGAACTCCATCGGGTTCGCTCCGCAGTTGCAGCGATGGTCGCCGCCATTGGCGTCGGCGGCTTCCATCGCGGCCATCACGCGGTCGGCCAGCGTGCCGGTGGCGCGGGTGAAGGCCAACGCGGCCTGGTGCATCACCGCATCGCCGAGCAGGGTATTGCCCTGCACCTGGTAGAAGATGTCCGGACCGACCTGGCCGCCGAAGTAGAGCGACGACTGCGAGTTGCCGGTCCCGTTGAAGCCGGCGCGGTTGTTGCGCGCGGTGATGGTGCCGCCGTTCGGCATGGCGAGGATGCCGAACTGGCGCCGTTCCATCTGGTTCTCGGGCTTGCGCGCGGCCTCCTGCTCCTTCAGCAGTTCGAGGATCTGCGGCGGCGGCGTGCCCTTCTTCAATTCGTTGTAGACGAGCATCTGATTGTCACGCGTGTTGTCCACCCCCGACTGACAGGCGGCCACACCGACGCCGGGGACGATCACCGCCTGCACGTCCATCAGGTCGCGCGCGCCATTCGGCTTTCGTTCCGGAAAGCCGCTCTGGCGGACGCAGGTCGCCGAGGCGATGATCACCTGGCCGGTGCGGGCGTCGAGCGCGATGACCGACCACGTGGCAAAAGCGGGAGCGTGCGAGGCAAGCAGCAGGATCAGAGCAAGGACGCCGGTTCTCATGCGCGGCAGTCTACCAGAGCCTCCGCAGGTGCTAAGCTTTGTTGGTGATCACTCGTGGACTCTCGGTGTCTCCGGCGAAGTGCCACGGCTCCTGGTGGGCCGCCATCCTGTGCGTCTCGATGGCCGTGGCCTGCGGCGCCGCGCCGAACCCCGTCGCGGAAAGCGGAGCGGCCAGCAGCGGCACAAGCCAAGCCACAGGACATCGATCACCTGGAGCCCCGTCGCGATTCGGTGGGCCCGCGGCCGGCCCGCTTCACGTGGACCGCGGTCAAGAACGTCGAAGGCTACACGCTGCACGTGTGGAACGAAGTCGACGTGAAGGTGTTCGAGCAGTCGGGGCTCACGGCCACGACGCTGGCATGGCCGGAGGGGCTGGACCTGCCGTTCGGCACCTACTTCTGGGCGGTGACCGCGCAGCGCGACGGCAAGCCGATCGCCGAATCGGGCCTCTCCGCCTTCGTCATCACCGAGTGACCATGCCCGATCCGGCGCGCACGCTGCTGCTCGAAGCCGACGATGTGCCCGGCGTGCTGTCGCGAGTGGCGGCGGTGTTCGCCGCGCACGACGCGAACATCTCGGGCATCCAGACGCTGACGGCTGCCGGCGGCCGCGCCACGATGACCATCGAGGTCGGCGACGGCGCCGATCTCGGGGCGCTGGTGCGCGACCTCACCGCGCTGCCGCTGGTGCACCGGGTGACGCTCGAGCCGTCGCTGCTGTCCATCTACGGCAAGCGCGTGATCATCATCGGCGGTGGCGCGCAGGTGGGGCAGGTGGCGGTGGGCGCGATCAGCGAAGCCGATCGGCACAACATCCGCGGCGAGCGGATCTCGGTGGACACGATTCCGCTGGTGGGCGAACAGGCCCTGGCCGCGGCGGTCCATGCGGTGGCCCGCCTGCCGCGCGCGAAGATCCTGGTGCTGGCCGGCGCGATCATGGGCGGCGAGATCGCCGAGGCGGTGCGCGAAATCCGGCGGCAGGGGCTGCTCGTCATCTCGCTGAACATGGTCGGCAGCGTGCGCGAAGCCGCAGACCTGGTCGTCACCGACCCGCTGCAGGCCGGCGTCATGGCGGTGATGGCGATTGCCGACACCGCGAAGTTCGACATCGCAAGGCAGCGGGGAAAAACCTACTGACCGGGATCCGGCATCCGGTATCCGGGATCCGGTACCCGATGGCAGATGGCAAAAGGCAAAAGGCAAAAGGCAGAGCACGGCAGACGGCAGACGGGGACCGGAGCCGGAGACCGCAAGACCCAAGACCCAAGACCCAAGACCCCAAGCCCCAAGACGTCCTAAGCCCCAAGCCCCAAGCCCCAAGCCCCAAGCCCCAAGCCTCAAGCCCACCAGAGTACAATCCGCCCGACTCGTTTCAGGAGACCGATCGATGAAGCTCAACCGTTTCACCATCTTTGCGATCAGTGTGGGTGTGGCCTCGGTCGTCGGATTGACGAGCGCCCAGCAGGCGCCGCCGAACCCCAAGGATCCCCGCATCGGCCTCAAGGCCGGGCTCCGCGACGCGGGCACTGCGGCGCATGAACATGGAGTTGCTGGCGAACATGCCGAAGCCCGAGGGGTTCTTCGATCCGGAAGCCCCGGCCGGGTCGCCGACGCCGCCCGAGCGCGCGCCGGGCGCGCCCCCCGAGCCCACGCCGGAGCCAGGCACGCCGCCCCCTCCGCCGCCGCGCGGCTCGGGCTTCACGAACTCCGACCTCGCCTTCTTCGGCACTCACGTGGTGGTCGGCAACTATCACGGCTTCAACATCTACGACGTCGAGAACGTCCGCAAACCGCGCCTGATGACCTCGATCGTCTGCCCCGGCGGGCAGGGTGACGTCTCGGTGTGGGGCAACCTGCTGTTCATGTCGGTGGAACAGACGCGCGGGCGCCTCGACTGCGGCCTGCAGGGCGTGACCGAGACGGTCAGCAAGGATCGCTTCCGCGGCGTCCGCATCTTCGACATCAGCGACCTCCGCAAGCCGCGCCAGGTGGCGGCCGTGCAGACGTGCCGCGGCTCGCACACCCACACGCTGGTGCCCGATCCGAAGAACCCGTCGCACCTGTTCGTCTATGGGTCCGGCACCAGCTCGGTGCGTCCGGGCGAGGAGCTCGAGGGCTGCTCGGGCCTCGACCCGAAAGAGGATCCGAACACCGCGCTCTTCAGCATCGACGTGATCGAGGTGCCGCTCGGCGCGCCCCAGAACGCGAAGATCGTCAACCGTCCCCGCATCTTCATGGACGAGAAGACCGGTAACCTCGCGGGCCTGTGGCAGGGCGGCAACCACGGCGAGGGCACGCAGACCTCGCGCATGACCAACCAGTGCCACGACATCACGGTCTACCCGACCATCGGCCTTGCCGCCGGCGCCTGCTCGGGCAACGGCCTGCTGATGGACATCTCCGACCCGATGAACCCGAAGCGGCTCGACCACGTCGTCGACAAGGGCTTCTGCGTACTGGCACTCGGCGACGTTCAACAACGACGGCACCAAGGTGGTGTTCACCGACGAGTGGGGCGGCGGCGCGCGGCCGCGCTGCCGCGCCACCGATCCCATCACCTGGGGCGCCGACGCGATCTTCGACATCGTCGACAAGAAGCTGCAGTTCAAGGGCTACTACAAGATGCCGGCGCCGCAGACCGACCAGGAGAACTGCGTCGCGCACAACGGCTCGCTGATTCCGGTGCCGGGGCGCGACATCATGGTGCAGTCGTGGTACCAGGGCGGCGTGTCGATCTTCGACTTCACCGATTCGGCGAACCCGGTTGAGATCGCGTATCTTCGATCGCGGACCGGTGGACGCTGCCAACCTGATGTCGGGCGGCTACTGGTCCACCTACTACTACAACGGCTTCCTCTACGGCGCCGAGATTGCCCGCGGCATCGACATCTTCCGCCTGCTGCCGAGCCAGTACCTGTCGCAGAACGAGCTCGACGCCGCGGCGCTGGTGCGGTGGGAGGAGTTCAACTCGCAGCAGCAGCCGAAGGTCACCTGGCCTTCGTCGGTGGTCGTGGCCCGCGCCTATCTCGATCAGCTGAAGCGCAGCAAGGCGATCCCGGACGCCCGGGCGAGCGCCATTTCGTCGACGCTGGACCGCGCCGATCGCATTCGCAGCAGCGACCGCGGCGCGGCCCCGGCCGCGGCCGAACTGGTGACCCTGGCCGGTGAGCTCGAGCGCGACGCGGCGACTGCCACCGGGCGCGATCAGTCGCGCATGCGCGCGATGGCCGAGACGCTCAAGGGGCGCGCCGCGCAGCTGCGCTGAACCGTGGCGCCGGCGGTGACGGACACCGCCGGCGCTCTACCGGCATCTCATCGACAGTCGCGGCCGGATGCCCTGTCCGCGGTGGAGAAAGGCATCACTCGTGTTGCGACCTCTGGTCCTCGCCGCGGCGCTCGCGGTCTCGGTGTGCGTTGCGGTCCCCGGCGCACGGCAGCAGCCGGCCCAGGTAGACACCTCGACGATCGGCCCGCAGGTCGGTGCCGCGGTGCCTGCCGTTCTCCGGCACCGACCAGTTCGGCGTCGCCCATACCCTCCAGTCGTCGCTCGGCGCCAAAGGCGCCATGCTCGTCTTCTTCCGTTCCGTCGGACTGGTGACCGTACTGCAAGACGCAGCTCGTGGAGCTGCAAAGCCGGTATGACGACATCCGGAAGCAGGGGCTGACCCTCGTCGCCATCAGCTACGACGCGCCCGACACGCTGAAGGCCTTCGCCGCCTCGCGCGGGATCACGTTCCCGCTGATCTCCGACCCGGGGTCCGCGATCATCAAGCGCTACGGGCTGCTCAACGAGACCATGGACCCGAAGTCCCGGTTCTACGGCGTGCCGCACCCGGGCACGTTCATCGTCGATCGCCAGGGCGTGGTCGTCGCACGCTTCTTCGAGCAGGCATACCAGGAGCGCTTCACCACCGGCGACCATCCTCGCCGCTCAGGGCGTGGATCTTCCGGCCGGCGCCGATGACGGCCAGCACCCCGCACCTGTCGCTCACCGCGTCCATCAGCGACAGCGTGGCCGCGCCAGGCTCGCGCATGGCGATCGTCGTCAACGTGACGCCGCGCCCGACGATGCATCTGTACGCGCCGGGGAAGCACGACTACCAGGTGGTGCAGCTGACCATCGATCCGCAGCCGTGGCTGCGCGCGCAGGCGACGGCCTACCCGTCGTCGGAGATCTATCACTTCAAGCCGCTGGACGAGCGCGTGGAGGTCTATGCGAAGCCGTTCCGCCTCACCCGCGAGGTCACGCTGCTGGCCACGCCCGAGGCGCAAAAGCAGCTGGCCGCGATGTCGTCGGTGACCATCACCGGCGCGTTGGAGTACCAGGCCTGCGACGATCGGGTGTGCTTCAACCCGGCGCGGGTGCCGGTCAGCTTCACGGTGTCGCTGAAGCCGCTCGACCGGCGTCCTCCGGGGGACTGACGGTCGCGAGTGGGACCTCGGTCCACCGGCGCTCGGCCGGTCGCGGCCGTCATCCCTCCAGCACGGTCACGTCAGCGGGTCCCACGTCAGCGGCGCGAACGCGGAGCCGGTCCCCTGACGCGATGCCGTCGATGTCACACACCGCGATCGGGCAACTCAGTCCGTACAGGAACGCGGCAACAATGGCGCCCACCGTCAGGATGGGATCCGGCGTGGCCAGAACGATCGCGACGGGCCCGGTGCCCAGCCGAATGACCTCCGCCAGCACCGCGGACGAAGACGACGACCCGCGCCCGCCGGGCATCACCAGCACGCGGCCGGCCACATTCAGTCCCCGCTGCGGGTGCGAGTGGTCGATGATCGCGCCGGTGTCCACGTCGATGCCGCCCCAGAAACTGAGCGGCTCCGAGAGCACGAGCGCCGGGCCCTCGGCCTCGCCGCGGGCCAGTGACTGCGCCTCGCGCCTCATGTCGCCACCCGGGTGACGCGGCCTTCCGCGGCGGACCGGACACAGTCTTCGAGCGAGCCGAACGCCACCTGCACGCCGATGTTGCCGGGCGCGTAGTGCGCCCACTTGCCGGAGTTGGTCATCACCGCGCCATCGAGCCGCTCGAGGATGGGCGTGAGGTAGGTGCAGGTGTCCACCACCGGGATCACACCGAGCTCGCGTGCGCCGTCGATGCGCCCATCCAGTTCCAGCTGCCGCAGTGTCGCCCGGCCGGTGTTGACGTAGACGGGAATGCCGCGTGACGGCGCCTCGGCCCTCAAGAGCGGCAGCAGCCGATCCCATTCCTCCAGCGAGAAGTGCGGCGTGCCGAGGCAGACCGCCGTGATCGCGGTTCCGGCGGGGACCGTGGAGAGCGATTCCAGCGCGCGTGCCACATCCGCCGGGGTGATGACCTGCGTGTCGTCGGGCGTGCCGCCACCGAGCGCGTCGCCCAGCGTCGGCGCCTCCGGGTGATGCCGACCGCATGAAAGAGGGCGACCGAGCCGGACGAGGCCGCGGCCGCGCCCATGCCTTTCAGCTGGTCCTCGTGGAGCGGCATCGGCAACCCTTCGATCACGGGAATGCGATCGCCGCTCCGCGAACCGATGATCAGGCCGATCGCGACGAACAGCGCGTCGGTGGGCGTGGGCGAGTCGCCGAAGCCTTGCAGCCGGAACAGCAGTTGTCCCCGGCGAGGCCCGTCGAGGTGCAGCCCCCATGCCGGCGCCCGGCCGGTGAGCGCGCAGCACAGATCGATGAAGTCGCCGTAGCGGTTGGTGCGCGCGCCGATCACCGAATTCGCGAACACGATCGCGTTCGACTCGCCCCATGCGATCTGTTCGCCGAACGACCGGACGGAAGCGCGTTTGATAGGGCGCGCACGTGAACGAGGGCTCGCACCCGAGCGCCAGGTGCGCCTGCATCAGCCGCTTCCCGGGCGCCGCCTGCGCCGGCGACAAGCGGATCAGCTCCGGATGGATCAGGTCTATCGAGCCGACGTTCAGCGTGGTGGGCACCCGGACGCGGCCGCCTCCCGCGGTCAGCCGCTCGGCGAAGTCCAGGCTGGCCTGGCCGTGATAGAGACAGCCGTCGATGTGCGCCCGCGAGATGTCCAGCAGCCGCTCGGCGCCGACGGCACGCGAGAACGCCGCGAGCACCTGCATCGCCGCCGCCGCCGTGGCGCCCGCCTCGCCGTGGAGCAGGCTTGAATCGCCGTCAGTGAGGTTCAGCGGCACGCGCCTATGCTACCTGCGGCTACAGTTCGACCTGGACGCCGAGTTCGACGACCCGCTCCGGCGGCAGCCGGAAGAAGCCGGCGGCCCGGCCGGCGTTGCGCGCCATCAGCACGAAGAGCTGCTCGCGCCACTTGGCCATGCCGGGCGCCGCGGTCACGAGCAGCGTCTCGCGGCCGAGGAAGTAGGTGGTGTCGTCCTCCGGCACCAGGCCGGCCGGAGCATACCGCTGGAGATCGTTGGGCACGTCCACGTCCTCCATGAAGCCGTATCGCATCGTCACCGCGAACACGCCGAGGCCCAGTGGTTGCACCGTCAGCCGATCGGCGTCTTCCACGTACGGCACCGGCATGGTCGTCACCAGCAGCGTGAGCACGCGTTCGTGCAGCACCTTGTTGTGGTGCAGGTTGTGCGCCAGCGCCGGCGGCGTGCCGCGCGGCTGGGCGGTCATGAACACCGCCGTGCCCGACACCCGGGCCGGGTGCTTCCGCTCGACGCTCTCCAGGAACGCCGAAATCGGGATGGCCCGCGAGGTCAGGCGCTCGGCGACAATGCGCCGGCCGGTCTTCCAGGTCGTCATCATCGTGAACAGGGCGGCCCCAATCACCAGCGGCAGCCAGCCGCCGTGGGTGATCTTCAGCGCGTTGGCGCCGAAGAACGCCAGGTCGATGGTCAGGAACACGCCGGTGACCGCAAACACCACCGGGCGGGGCCAGCCCCACCGCTCGATGGCGACCACGTGCAGCAACACCGCGGTGATCACCATCGTCAGCGTGACCGCGATGCCGTAGGCGGCAGCCAGCGCGCTCGACGAGCCGAAGCCGATGACGATGGCCATCGTGCTGATCATCAGCGCCCAGTTGGCCTGCGGCACGTAGACCTGGCCGATCTCGGCGGACGAGGTGTGGTCGATGTCGAGGCGCGGGCAGTAGCCGAGCTGAATCGCCTGGCGCGTGAGCGAGAACACGCCTGAGATCAGCGCCTGCGATGCGATGATCGCGGCGGCGGTGGCGAGCGCCACCAGCGGCAGCACCGCCCATTCGGGCGCGAGCAGGAAGAACGGGTTCTCGGCGGCGCCCGGTGTCGTCAGCAGCAGCGCGCCTTGCCCGAAGTAGTTGATCAGCAGGGCAGGCAACACCAGCGAGAACCACGCGACGCGGATCGGCTTCTTGCCGAAGTGACCCATGTCGGCATAGAGAGCTTCGCCTCCGGTCACCACCAGGAACACCGCGCCCATCACCGCCACGCCGTGCAGACCGTGCTCGGCGAAGAAGGTCACGGCATGGCGTGGATCGAGGGCGCCGAGCACTTCGGGGGCGGCCATCATCTCGCTGAAGCCAAGCGCCGCGATGGTGAAGAACCAGACCACCATCACCGGCCCGAACAGCCGGCCCACCCTGGCGGTGCCGTGCCGCTGGATGCCGAAGACCCCGACGAGGATGCCCAGGGTGACCGGCACGATGTAGGGCTCGAAGAGCGGCGTGATGACCTTCATGCCCTCCACCGCGCTCAGCACCGTGATCGCGGGCGTGATCATGCCGTCCCCGTAGAGCAGGGCGGCGCCGAACAGCCCGAGCAGCACCAGCATCGGCGGCGGCGCGCCGGTGTTGGGGCGCGCCGGCAGCAACGCCGCAAGCGCGAGGATGCCGCCCTCCCCGTGATTGTCGGCGCGCATCACGAGCGCGATGTACTTGATCGAGATGACCATCACCAGTGCGTAGACGATCAGCGAGAGGACACCGAGCACGTTGTCGTGCGTCGGCGGCACGGAATGCGAGCCGAAGAAGCACTCGCGCATCGCATACAGAGGACTGGTGCCGATGTCTCCGTAAACGATGCCGACGGCTGCGAGCGTGAGGGGAAAGAGAGCGCGATGGGGAACGGCGCTGGACAGAAAGCCTCCAAAACTGCCGACGAGGTTAGCTGACGGGCTCGAGGTTTGAAGTCCTCTACCAGGTGAATCCTGGATGCGCCCCACCGGTGGGTCCCCCGTGGCGCGGGTTAAGCGCGCCTTTGGCAATTCACAGTGTGCGCCTATCCGCCGTCGGTTGTCCAGACACGCCGCAGGGCCCGCACGAAGGCCTCCGGCTCTTCCTCGTGGGGCCAGTGCCCGGCCGCGTCGATGCGGGTGGTGTGTGCGTGGGGCAGGACCCGCTGCCAGCGTTCGAGAACGGACGGTGGAAACGCGGTGTCGCGCATGCCCCAGAGGAGATGCACCGGCACGCCGGCCAGCCGGTCTCGCCGTTGCCAGAGCCGATCGAAGAACACGCTGGAGCCCAGCAGCGACTTTGCCAGCGCGAACAGCACCCGTTCGCGCGAATCGGGATCGGGGAACAGCCGCAGATACTGCTCGTGGATGGCCGGCGTGAGGCGGCGGCGATCACCGTAGGCGGATGGCATGATCAGCCGCTGCGACACGTTCAGCCGGCGATAGAGCCAACGGCCGAGCGCCCCGCCGATCATCGCCGCCTTTCGCCGCATCGACGGGTCGTCGTCGAACGACCACATCCATGAATTGACCACCACCACGCGCGCCAGGCGGGCGGCATGATCGAGCGCCCAGTCGAGCGCGATGGGACCGCCGAAGTCGTGCACCACCAGCGTGATCGGATCAGCTGGCGCGAGGTGCGCCATCGCGTCGCGGAACCGCCGCGCGTGGTCCTCCGGCGAGTAGCCGGCGCCGGTAGGTCGATCCGACAGGCCGAAGCCCAGATGATCGACGGCGATCATCCGGTGCGTGTCCTTCAGCGCGGCGATCACGTGACGCCACTCGTAGCTCCAGGTCGGGGTGCCGTGCACCAGCACCACCGTGTCGCCCGTCCCTTCGTCCACGTAGTGCAGACGGCCCTCGGGAAGCGCGACGAAACGCGGCGGGTAGGGCCAGCCGGCGCGGTCCAGCCACTCGGGCGTGCTCATGGCCGATAGTCAATCATGCTTGATTGAATAGGTCAATATGGCTTGACTAATTACCAGAGCCTCGGGAATGATCGGCGCGTGCCCCGCCTCGCCTCGCCGTCGAGCCAGCCGCCGTCGTCCTCCGGCCTCGGGCCGCTGCTGTTCGAGTGCGCCCGCCTGCTCGACGAGGTGGCCCAGGCCGAGGTGAACCGCGAAGCCGGCCGGCGGCTGCTGACCCCGGCGCTGGTGCGGCTGCTGCCGCACCTCTCGCGCGACGGCGTCAGGCCGACCGAGCTCGCCCGGCGGGTCGATGTCAGTAAGCAGGCGGTGGGGCAGGCGCTGCGCGAGTTGGAGCGGCTGAAGTTCGTGGAGCTGGTGATCGATCCCGCGGATGGGCGGGCACGGCTGGTGCGCCTCACCGTGGCCGGCGCGGCGGCATATACCCACGGGCACGACGTGCTGGCGTTCTACGAGGCAGCGCTCGCCGAACGAATCGGCTCGCGGCACGTGGCCGCGGTCCGCGAGGGATTGTTCAGGATGCTGCCGGTGCTGGAGGCGTGGATCGCGACGGGCGCACCGGCCCGGGACACGCCACCGCGTTCATCGCCCGCCCGCAGAAGCCGGCCCGCTGCGGCGGGCGGCACCCGCCGCCACGCGGCGAAGCGCTGACGACCGTCGCTACTTCGTCTTCTTCAGCGCCTTGTAGTGTTCCTCGATCGGCTGGAACGGCCCGAACCGGTGCTGCTCCTCGCTGAAGTCGTCGGCGTAAGGCCCGTAGGGATTGTCCACCGGCTTGGTGGCCTTGTCCGGATAGTCGTGCTCGAGATTTGCCATCGCCGGCCGCGGCTGGGAGTTGATGAACGCCGAGACGTCGAACGCCTCTTCGTCCGTGAGCGTTGCCTGGCCAAGCGGCATGCGCGCCTTGATGAAGCGCGCGGCGGTCAGAACGCGGTGCATGCCGGCGCCGGTGTTGAAGCTGTCCGGTCCCCACAGCGGCGGGAACAGGTACCCCTGGCTGCGGCTGGTCGTGGCCAGCAGTCCCAGGCCGTCGTTGCCATGGCACTGCGCGCAGCGCGTCCCGTAGACCTCCTGCCCCTTGGCTAGGTCGGCGGCCCGCGCCGGGGTCTTGAACGGCGCCGGCTCCTCGGCTTTCTTGAGCGACGCGCCCATCGCGTCGTACTGCGAGCCGAGCGACCGGAGGTAGGCGGCCATTGCCATCATCTCGGGGCTGTCCATCGGCAGCGGCTTGCCGTTCATGCTGCGCGTCATGCACTCGTTGATGCGATCCTCGATGTCGGTCTGGGTGCCGGCGCGGCCCGAGAAGCGCGGGTAGTGCTCGTCGGTCTGGAGCAGCGTGAGCGTCCCGGGCTCGGTGCCCGTGGCCAGATGGCACGAGCCGCAGTTCAGCCGGCTGTTGATGTAGCGTCGCTCCGGATCCAGATGATCCTGGCCGAGCAGTTCGGCGGTGTGGGCAATCAGCCGCCGGCCGTACTCCTCGGTAGCGTTGGCCGGCACCACGCGCGCGGGCGCATCACCTTCCGCGGTGCGCGGGCGCAACGGCGACGCTCCGGGCACGCCGTAGAGCGCGGCGCCGACGACCAGCGCGCCAACGACCAGCGAGACCGCAATGACGACGGTGAATCCCCCGGAGTCCGGGCGAGGCTCGAGATCGGTCACGACACCTGCTCCTGCCGGGCCTCGGCGTCACGCTGCTGCGACCGGTCGTAGCCGGTCGTCTGATCGTGGAAGCGGTGCTTCGGCCGCTCGATCCAGGCACGCAGGGCCGGTGACACGGCCCACGCGGCGATGAACGCCACCGTGAACAGCACGGAGGCCAGAACGATGAGGTCGGTGATCATCGGCCGGTGTCTCCCGGGGCGGCCTCGCCCGCATAGAAGCTCCGTACATAGTGTGCCACCGCGACGAGCTCCGCGTCCGACAGGCGCGACGTCCATGGCGCCATGGACGTGCCCTCGATGCCGTTCCGCAGCACGCGCAGGCTCTCGGGCAAGGTCGGCCGTTGCCGCCTGAAGCTGACCGGCGCCACCGGCAGCGACTGAGCAGCCGTTCCGCTGCCGTCGCCGCGCTCGCCGTGGCACTGCTGACAGTTGGCGGCGTAGACGCGCTGGCCGATTTCGAGCAGGTGCTCGGGCAACGCTGGTTCGGCGACGTCGCGGGCCCGCAGCGCCCGCACCGCCTGCGCAATCGCCGCCCGATCCTCCGCGGCGTGGGCCCGCCACGCGGGCATCGCGGTGCCGTCCACGCCGTTCCAGAGCACGTCGGACAATCGGGTCAGCGAGTAGTCGTGGGCCGCCAGGTTGGTAGGGACGGGCAGCAGGGCGGTCCCGCCCGGTCCGTCTCCCTTCGCCACTCGCGCCGTGACACGTCGCGCAGTGGCGCGCGTAAAGCTGTTGCCCGCGCGCCAGGTCGTTGGCCGGCGGCAGCGCCGGCGCTTCGTGTGTCCGGCGGGTGCGTGAGGCGCTCGCGTTCAGCGGCGCTCCGAACGCCATCTGCGCCATCTCGTCATCGGGGCAGTTGCAGGCCTCGCGCGCGTGGGCCTCGCCCTCCGGGCCGGCCAGTTCGCGCGCCCGCCCCAGCGTGTCGAGGTAGGTGACGAGATCGAGGGCTTCCTGACGGGGGCGATCGGGCGAGCCGTCGAACAACGCGCGATACGGCGGCATCACCGAATCGGGGACCACGGCGCGCGGCGAGAACAGGTGCGTGTATTGCCAGTCGCTGGCGCGCGTACCGCCGGCCCGCGTCAGGTCGGGCCCGATGCGCCGCGTGCCCCACAGGTGCGGGTAGTCGAGGCGCGTCTCCCAGGCCAGCGTCGGGGCGCCGAACCGCTGCATGTCGGAGTGCAGGTAGCGAATCTGCTGGGTGTGGCAGTAGGCGCAGCCTTCGCGGCTGTAGATGGCGCGCCCGCGCCGGGCGCTGGCACTCAGCCCGAGCGGCTTCTCCGGCGACATCAGCCGGGTCTGCTCGTCGAGCACGCGCTTGGGCCACACCCCCAGGAGCACGACCGACATCACGAAGAACGCGACGCCGGCGACGCTCGCCACTACGTAGGCCATGCGCAGCGCACGCTGTGGCTGGGCGCTCATGCGACCTCCACGGGAGTGGCGAGGCCGGGCGCGATCGCCGGCACGGGCTCCGCGCCGATGCGGGAATCGATGGCGTGCAGGCCGGCGCCGCGAGGGCCGGTGGTGAGGCCTGCCAGCAGCGAGATGAAGCCGGCGGCCAGCGGAATCGCCGACAGCGAGCGCACGATCCAGTACGGCCGCGTCGCCTTCACCGACTCGATCCACGGCGCGCCCGAGGTCCACAGCTGTCCCTGGACCAGGCCGGCAATGGTCAGGTCCGACACCATCACCACCAGGCCCACGACCAGCAGCCAGTAGGACCACTCGATGGCGCGCGCGTTGTAGCGCGCCCACGGGATGCGTTGCCACACGTGGACCAGCCCGCCGGCCGCCGAGAACGTGGCGAAGCCGAGCATCGCCAGGTGCGAGTGGCCGATCACCCAGTCGGTGAAGTGCACCGCCTGATTCACGGCCATCTGCGCCTGCGCGGCGCCCTGCATGCTGACGATGAAGTAGAACAGCGTGCCGGTGGCGACGAATCGCAGCGCGGGATCGCGCGCGACATAGCCGGCGCCGCGCAGCGACAGGAACAGGTTGGTGATGACGATGATCACGTCCACGCCCAGCAGGGTCGAGGCCGTGATCGCGCCGATCTGCGCCGCCATCGGAATCACGGAGAACACGTAGTGGTGCGTGCCGTTCAGCGGATACAGGAAGAACAGCAGCCAGAACCCCAGCATCGACAGGAAGTGGCTGTAGATCGGCCGGCCGGTGGACGCCGGGATGACGAAGTAGATGACCGCGAGCGCGAGCGGCGTGACGAACAATCCGATCGCATCGTGAATCCAGAGCCCGCTGAAGGCCGCGCCGCTGGCGCCGGGGATCAACTCGGGCACGATGTTGCCCATCGGGTAGGCGAGCATGGTGAACACCAGGCCGCCGAGGATGTACCAGCTGGAGACGTAGAGCGATTCCAGCCCGCGGGTGAAGAACGACGGCAGGAACTGCACCGCGGCCATCACCATCCCCACCATGACGAAGACGTCCACCACGAGCGGGAACTCGGCCCACTCGAGCGGCTGGCTGACGCCGGAGAGCACCAGGATCCATCCGGGCAGCATCACCGCGAAGTTCCACAGCCCGAACAGCCAGAGGCCGAGGCGGCGGCTGGTGACGGGTTGGCCGGTGAGGAGCGGGACGCCGTGGTAGAGGAACGCGAGGAACGCGTTCCCCAGCCAACCCAGCATGATGCCCTGCGTATGGGCGTAGCGCAGCCGGCCCCAGCCGAGCCACGCCACGTCCTGCCCGAGATCGGGCATCAGCAATTGCAGCGAAACGATGATCCCGAAGGTGGCCGAGACGAGCAGGGTGACGAGCGACGCGAGACCGTGCGCGTGCACGAGCCGCGTCTCGACCAATGGAGCAGAAGCGCGTAATGCCAGACCGGACCGCCTACTTGTTGATCGGGATCATGATGTGCGCTCCGGGTGTTCCGGGCAGCATCAGCCACGGCGTCCCGCGCAGTTCCAGCGCGTCCTCACGCGCGCTTGCCGTCGTCACGCCGATCGTGTCCGGCGTGGCGCCCGGCACCGACAGGACCCACAGCAACTGGATGCGATCGCGCTTGCCATAGAGCCGGTACGACATCGTGCCGAACGGCGTCGGCTTGAGGGTCCCGGCCTTGGTGGCCTCCTCGACCGCGAGTTGGATCGCCTTGTCGTCCGCGCCCTGCGCCCTGAGCTTGGCTGACATGTCGCGGCGGGGCGCGCTGACCTTGTTGTAGCACCAGGTGAAGCCGTCCGCCCCGCGTGGCATGCACTCGAGGGCGTTGGTGCCCGGGCGCAGCGCGATGCGATCGCCGGTCTTCGGATCGTACTTGTAGACCGCCGCGCCCGCGCGCAGGTCCTCCGGCAACGGCAGCGTCGCCTGGGTGATTTCATCTGCCGCTTCGTCGGTGATCGACGAGGTCTTGGGCGTCGGGTTGATCGGGATCATGATGTGCGAGCCCGGGGTGCCGGGCAGCATCATCCAGGGCAGCCCGTGCCCTTCGAGCGCGTTGTCGCGCTGGCTGGTGGTCGAGACGCCAATCTGCTCCGGCGTCGCGTTGGGCTGCGACCAGACCCAGAGGTTCTGGATGCGATCGCGCTTGTCGTAGCCGCGGTAGGACATCATCCCCGGCGGCGGCGCTGGAAGGGTCCCGGCCTTCTGCGCGGCGGCGACGGCCTCGCTGACTTCCTTCTCGGACTTCTTCTGCGCGGTGAGCTTGGCCTCGAGATCGCGGCGCGGCCCGAACGCCTTGTGGTAGCAGCGCTCGAATCCGTCGGCCATCTTCGGCTGGCACTCGAGGAAGTTCGTGCCCTGCCGGAGCACCTTGCGTTCGCCGGTGGTCGCGTCGTAGGTGACCACGGTGGCCCCGGCGCGCAGATCGTCGGGCAGGATCGAGACGGCCTCGGTGATCTGCGCCTCGGCGGTGGGTGTTTGGGCGGCGGCCATCCACGGGCTGGCGAGCGCCAGGACCGCGAGTACGCCGATCGACTTCTTCATGCTGCCTCCTTGACCATCGAAACCACGGACGAACGAATCGTCACTGCCTGTTGTACGAAATGCCCGCGGCCTGCGCCTGCTGGATCGCGATGACCATCGCCGGCACGATCGTGACACCGGGCAGCAGGTTGGCGCGCAGGTCCTTGCCGATCGCCGCCGCGGCGCCCTTGCCCTTGGCTTCGAGTTCCAGCGTCCACAAGCCGAGCGCGTTGTCGCACAGCAGGAACTTGGTGCCCATCTTCTGCAGGTTGGGAATCGCCAGGCCCGTCATGGCCTCGCCAGCCATCGGGATCAGGGGCATCTGAATCCGCTGGGTCAGCAGGTGGCCATCTTCCTTGGTCGGACTGGCGAACACGTTCCGCGTGTACGGCTTCCCGCTCGCATCCTTCAGCCCCAGGTATTCACCGAGCCCGTACTTCGCCCACATCGCGTCGTTGAATCCAAGGCCGATGCTGGAGGCGGAGCCGACGCTGTAGAACGAGCTCACCGCGCCGGCCTGGCCGGCGGCGGCGCCGGTGGCCGCGTAGGTCGACAGATAGTTGAGGACGTGCAACAGCCCGAAGCCGTTCATGTGCTGCGGGCAGTCGAAGAAGCACCGGTATTTCCCCGGCACTTCCTTGATCCAGGCGTCGCCGCCACCAACTTGTGCGGCCGCGACGGAGGGCAGACTGGCGGCTGCCGCCACGCCGAACAATCCGGCGAGGAAGCCGCGACGGGGGTGCGTGCTGGTGTCATGCATGGACAACTCCTCGGAGACATCGGGTTCACATGAGGCACAAATCACACGACGGCTGGCGCGCGGCGCCCTCCCGTCACTGACCGCGAAGGAGGCGCCTTATCCGACGAACAACAGGCTGAAGCCGTACTCCTGCGCGTGGGTCACACCCACCACGCCCGCCGCGACGAGGCGCGCGCTCGGAATGAGGTTGGCTTCCATTTCCTTCAAGACCGCATCCGCATCGGCCGTCTGGCCGGCGATGCGGCGCGACAGTCCGCGGCTGGCGGTGCCGCAGACCATGAAGCGCACGCCCCGCTTGGCGAGATCCGCCAGCTGCATGCGATCGCCGGTGTTGAAACTGTTAGTTGTCGGCGGCGGCGCGGCGGGGTCGCCACCGCTGGCCATCGACTTGCCGTACTTCGACCAGATGGCGTCGGTGTAGCCATAGGCCGTGGCGGAGTGTCGCAGCACCATGATGATGGCCACGTCCGCCTCGTCCACGCCGTAGCCGGTCTTGTTGCCGGTGAAGAGATTGCCGGTGAAGCGGATGGCATCGGGGATTCCGGCAGGCGACGTGACGTCGAGGACGACCCGGTGCTTGCCGGGCAGCTTCCCCATCCACTCGTCGGGCTCGTGGCGGGCGGGCGCGAACGTGCCGGCCGGCGACTGCGCGTCGATCGATGCCGCGCCCAGTGCCACGGCAGTCGCAGTCACACCCAGGCCGGTCATCAGCTGCCGGCGTCCCTTCACATGCTTCGTCATCACGAATCCTCCAGGACGCGCCGGGAGGGGTCGAATGCCACCCCGGGCGTGCCCGGATTATACGTGTTCCGGATGGTCCCCGGCCGCGGGGCGCATCCGTCGGCGCGCGATTACGGCTGCGGTTGCAGGACTCCCTGGAACGGCACCACATACCCAGCCGCGACGTTGACGTCGAACGCGAGCGGCTGATAGCCCGGCGCGCGCAGTTCGACGCGATGCACGCCGGTCGCCAGCGTCAGCGGCCGGTCCTGCGGACCGAAGTCGTCCGCGCGTCCGGCGTAACCGCCATCGACCCACACCTCCGCGTCCCTGGGCGTCACCTCGATGCTGACGCCTCCGTAGGCCACCGTCCCTGGAGCCGTGGACCCCGGCACCATCGTGATGCCGCCCGGCGGCGGAACCTGCCCCGGACTACCAATCGGGGGATATCCGGACGAGTTGTAGGCGGGATAGCCGGTCGACGGGTACGGCGAGGGATAGGGCACCGGATACGGCACCGGGTAGGGCGCGGGATACCCGTACGCGCCGCCGTAGTAGGGAGAGAAGCCTCCGTAGGCAAAACTCGGGAACGGTACCGCGAACCCTGCGTAGAACCCGATGCCGAGCGTCGTGTGCGGCCGGAACGCGTAGTACGGATGCGAGTAGCGGTACGGCGAACCGTAGACGGGACCGGGGTACGGGCCGTAGGTCGGGCCGCGGAACGAGTTATAGACGGGGTGGCGGTACGGGCCGTAGACGGGACCCGGGTAGGCATACGGAGGTCGGTAGTGCTGCGCGCCGACGCCCGGCGTCATCACGACGACATCACGACCGGCGCCACCGGCAGCCGGGCCACCGTCAACGGGCCGTGGCACCGCGTGGCGTCCGGTATCGGGTGGGGGAGTCGCCTGCGGCTGGCCGCTTCCGCCGTCACGGTGTCCGCCCCGCTGGTCGGCACCGGCGGGCAACACGGAGAGCGCCACGGCTGCGGCAACGCCGACGAGCGGGAAGATCCTGGCGCGGAACATGTGAGTCCTCCGGCGACCCAGGCAGGCGGCCCGATGATAGCGCAAACGCGACCGGGTCAGCGCGATTTGCGGTAACGGAAATCACAGTGGCTGGCGCCGCCCATGATCGTCTGCGTCCGGCTGAAGTGGACCTCGGGATTGAAGCCTTCAATCAGCGCCGCATCACGATTACAGGACAGCACCGCCCCCAGCTCAGGGATGCCGAGCGCACGATACATCTCGGCGTAGCGGCAGCGGGTGACGTCGAACGCCAGCTCGTCATCCGACTGTGCTCGCACCGTCATCGCCAGCGCTCCGTCGCGGGTCCAGGGTTCCAGCGTGGCGGCAAAACTCGAGAGTGACGCATCCTGTCGCGCCTCGGCCATTGCCCGGCCCTGCTCCCGCGCCAGCCCGACGATGACGTCGCGCACGATCTCGATCACACGCTCGCGCCCGAACTCCTGACCGAGCGCGTTCACGACGGGAGCAAGGATGCGAGCTTCGATTTCGCGGCGGGTGAGCACGCCCACGGCGTTGAGGCGATCCACGTCGGCGTTGTTCTCGGCCATGGTCCGACTATAACGCCAGGCTTGGCCGCCAGCAGCAGTCCGCAATTACTGCAATCAGCGCAGGCTTCAAAACGAAACTTTCTGCGGCGTTCGCCGCTCGTCCACGCTCGATCACCGCGTCACGGCGTGGCATGCCTCTCGCTCTAAGTTGCGCCGTGACGAGGTGTAAGATCGACTCGTGGACGGGGAGAACGCCATGCCGACCGCTCACCGCGATACGCGCCTCACCTACGACGACTTCGTGCGATTCCCTGACGACGGGATGCGGCACGAGCTCATTGATGGGGCGCACTACGTGACGCCTTCGCCCGTGTTGCGGCACCAGAAACTATTGGGCCGGCTGTATCTGGCGATCGCCAATTTTCTGGAAGAGCGGTCCGACGTCGGTCAGGTGTTGCTCTCACCGCTCGACACCGTCTTCTCCCCTTGGGACGTGGTTGAACCCGACCTGGTGTTCGTGGCGGGCGATCAGCTGGAAATTCTCACGGAGCCGAACATCCAGGGCGCACCAGCGCTGGTCGTCGAGATCCTGTCGCCCGGCACCCGCAAGCGGGATCTGGGCATCAAGAGAGACCTCTTCGATCGCGGCGGCGTGAGGGAATACTGGGTGATCGATCCGAAGGCCTGCGACGTGACCGTCTATCGCCGGGCGCCGGGTGGCGATTTCCCCAAGGTGGCGCACGAGCGCGCCGATCGGTTGTTGACGACGCCATTGCTGCCGGGATTCAGCCTGCCGCTCGCCCGGCTCTTCCGCTAGCTGCCATCGAGCTGCCCGAGAACCCTCGGCCCCACACCGATGGCCGTCGGACGCCGACCCCGGCATCTACTGAAATCGGCGGATTAGCGGCTGAACGCGACGATCGCCAGCACCAGCGCCACGGCGGCCAGCGCCAGGGCGCCGCCGGCCATCCACAGGGCCAGGCGCAGGCGCGCTTCGGCAACGCGCGCGGTCTCGTCGAGCGCGGTCACCGTGCGCTCGAGCTGCTCTGCCAGCTCCTTGGTGTGGGCGGCGTTCCGGGACACGGCCGCGCGCAGTTCGGCGATCTCCGGATCGGCGGTGCGCGACGAGAACGCCGGCGACGCCGCCGACAGGATCGTGCCGAGGTGCGGCAGCACCGCCCTCAGCACCGGAATCAAAAGCGCCATGGTCGTCCTCGATTACCTGCGGGTGACGCGGTTTCAGACGCGGCGCAGCTGCACGCGTTCCACGCGATGGTCGGCGCCCTTCTGCAGGATCAGGTGCGCGCGCATCCGCGTCGGCAGGATGTTCTCGCGCAGGTTCACGCCGTTGATGCGAGCCCAGATGTCCGCGGCGATCGTCCGCGCCTCGTCTTCGCTGACGTCGGCGTAGCGATGGAAATACGACAGGGGATCCTGGAACACCGTATCGCGCAGCCGCAGGAAGCGCTCGACGTACCACGACTCGATGTCGCGCTCGCGGGCGTCGACGTAGAGCGAGTAGTCGAAGAAGTCGGACGCGAACAGCTGGTTCTCGGTGTAGCTGGCCGGCGGCGCCTGCAGCACGTTCAGGCCCTCGACGATCACGACGTCGGGGTGCCGCACCGTCTGCGCCGCGCCAGGGACGATGTCGTAGCGCTGGTGTGAATAGACGGGGGCGTGCACTTCGGGATAGCCGGCCTTGAGATCCGCCAGGAAGCGGACCAGGGCGGCCCGATCGTAGCTCTCGGGAAAGCCTTTCCGGTGCATCAGGCCACGGGCTTCCAGCACCGCGTTGGGGAAGAGAAATCCGTCCGTCGTGATCAGCGCCACCGACGGGTGATTGGGCCAGCGCGAGAGCAGTGCTTGCAGCACGCGCGCGGTCGTGCTCTTGCCGACGGCGACGCTGCCGGCCAGGCCGATGATGAACGGCACCTTCTCCGCCTGGTTGCCGAGGAAGGTCTGCGAGGCGCGATAGAGCGACTGCGCCGCCAGGACGTGCAGGTTCAGCAGCCGCGACAACGGCAGGTAGATCTCCGCGACTTCCTGCAGTGACAGCTTCTCGTTGAGGCCCCGCAGCGCGTCCAGGTCGTCCTCGGAGAGCGTCATCGGCGTGCTGTCTCGGAGTTTGGCCCAGGCGTCACGATCGAAAGTGAGGAAGCGTGACAGCGGCGCCGTGGCGGGTGGGGGCGGCATCAACAGGACCGTGGTCCAGCATCCTCCGGAACCCTGTCTCGGTCAACCGGGGAGCCCGTGAGGCGCGCCTTCGGCGCGTAGGTAAGACGGGGCGAGCCTCGGAGGGCGCGCCTGCGGCGCGGCCTTGCATCCTACCGGCGAAAGCCGGCCTCCCGCGCCAAAGCGCGGCCATACCCCTACCGCGCCAGAAGCCGGCCGTACAGACGAAGGGCGCGGTAACCGGTCGGTCACCGCGCCCCTGTCAGACTCGGTCGAGTCGTCGATCCGGACTAGAACGAGAAGCGGAAGCCGATCTGGCCGACGCGCTGTTCGCGCTGCTGGAAGTCACCCGCGAACGCGTCGGGCTGCATGAACAGCGCGCTCGTCTGGTTGTTGACGATGGTGAAGTTCGGGTTCTTGGCGTTCAGCAGGTTGAACACCTCGGCAATCGCCTCGATGCGCGCGCTGCCCGCCCAGGCCGAAGCCATGCGAGACGCGCAGGTTCATCTGCGTGCGCCACGCGCCGCGGCTGCAGTTCCAGGTCTCGCACGCGCCGATGTCCTCCGGCGCCTGGCCGACGTCCGTGAACTGGTAGGCGCGCTCCGGCAGGTCGTTGTTCTCGCCGTTGAGGTTGGCGTCGACGCCCGTGATGGTCTGCACCGGCAGCGGCGAACGGTAGAAGTAGGTCGGCGCGATGGTGAAGCCCTTCACCAGCCAGACCATCGACGAGCGAGCCCGAGTGCCGCGCATCGGTGCGCGACGTCGGGCCGTAGACGCGCGGGTCGTCGTACAGCAGCGTCGGCGTCCTGCAGCAGGTTGGCGTTCAGCTCGTCGGACGCCGTGCCGATCTGGCTGCGCGCTTCGGCCAGCGTGTAGGTGACCGCGAAATCGATGTTGTTCGTCATGCGGCGCTTGACGCCGGTGATGAGCGCGGTGTACTTCGCTCTCGCCGCGGCTGATCGCCGGCCGCGTGCCGATCGCGTTGGGCAGCGAGGTTCAGGAACGCCAGCACGCGCGGCGCCGTTCGGGATGATGCGCGTGTTGATGCGCGGCCGGACGTTGAGGTCGCGGCCGTCGGCGCGGACGAAGTCGGCCGTGAACACGGTGCTCGGCGACAGCTCGTGCGACCAGCCGAGCGAGGTCTGCCGCGTGTACGGCATCTGCAGGCGCGGATCGGTGAACTGGCCGAACAGCGGCAGCGCGTTCGGATTCGACTGGTTCTGGCTCGCGATGTTCGACAGCGGCTGGCCGGCCTGGTAGAAGCGTGCCGTCCGGGTTGCGAATGCCCGGCTGGTTGTCGACCGACAGCACGGCGCCGAAGCCCTTGCCGGTGGCGTCGCTGGCCGCGAACAGCGCGTTCGAGTTGGTGTAGGCCATGTCCATGTAGATGCCCCAGCCGCCGCGGATCACGTCCTTGCCGTTGCCGCGCACGTCGTAGGCGAAGCCCGAGGCGCGGCTGCCAGTTGTTGGTGTCGTCCTTCGGGATCCTGGCCGAAGTTCTCCAGGCCCTTGATGCCGGTGAGCTGCCCGGCGCGGCCGGCGTCCTGCATCTTGACGAAGTTCGGGTTCTTCGACTGGTCGAACTGGTAGCCGTCGATCAGGTCGTAGCGCAGGCCGACGTTCAGCGTCAGCTTGTCGTTCACCGCCCAGTCGTCCTGGACGAAGAACGCGTACTGCTTCAGCGGGATGTTGGCCGACGCGTCGCCGTCGTTGAGGGTGACCGTCGAAATCGGTCCGTTCGACGTTGTCGGTCAGGTGGGTGTACTGCACGACGCCCTTGCCGCGTGTTGAACTGATGTACAGGCGTCGGCTCGTTGATGAAGTTCACGCCGGTCTTGAAGTCGTGGCCGACGCCGCCCTTGCCGGTGAGGTGCCACGAGAAGTCGTCGCGGAACTGCCACTTCTTCTGCTCGCGTGGTCTGCGGCGTGTTCGGGCTCTGCCCGACGGCCACGCCGTTCGGGAAGATCTGGTAGGGATCGTGGCTGCGCGCCGTGATGTCGTTCGGCGAAGTCGGCGTACTGGAAGATGAACTCGTTCAGCTTGGTGCCGCCGAGCACCCAGTTGTGGTTCAGGTTGATCGAGTTGAACGTCGTTGGTGCTGTCGCCCCAGTTGCTCGGCGCGCGGTTCGACGTCGGCGCCGTACGGCTGCGAGTTCTGGTTGCGGCCGTAGCGAACCGACAGGTACTGGCTCGGGGTGATGTTGGCGGTCACCTTCACGTTCAGCAGCGTCTCGCGATACGGCGTGGCGTAGGTGCCGTCTTGCGCCGGGAACAGACCCTCGTGTTGACACCGACCTGGAAGGTGTCCTGCTGCGTGCGCTCGACCGCGCCGAAGTAGTGCGACCTTGTCCTTGACGATCGGGCCGCCGAAGCTGCCGCCGTACTGGTAGCGGCGGTAGTCCTGCTTGTCGCTGTTGTTGTTCTTCTCGGTGGTCGTCTTCGCGTTCATCGAATCGTCGCGGAACAGCGTGAAGAAGCTGCCGCGGAGCGTTGTTGGTGCCGCTCTTGGTGACGATGTTCATCACGCCGCCGTTGCTGCGGCCGTTCTCGGCCTTCGACGCGCGAGGTGACGAAGTTGAATTCCTGGATCGCCTCGAGCGGGAACAGCTGCAGCAGGCCGCCGACGGTGTCGTCGTTGTTGTCGCCGCCGTCGATCTGGTAGTTCACGTTGCGGCCGTTGCCGCCGTTGATCTGCGGCGAGTACTGCGTGCTCTTGGTCGGATCGGAGTGGTTGCCGAGGCCGACGCCGGGCAGCGTCGCGGCGAGGTTCGCGAACTGGCGGCCGTTGAGCGGAATGCTCTCGATGCGGCCGATGTCGACGACGCCGCCGACCGACGACACCGACGACTCGATCAGCGGCGCCTGCGGCGGTGACGGTGATCGTCTCCGCGACGGTCGCCACGCTTGCAGCGTGAAGTCGAGCGTGATCGTCTGGCCGACGTTGACGACGACGTCCTTGCGTTCGACGCTGGCTGAAGCCGGCGAGCTCGACCGTCAGGTCGTAGCGGCCGACCGGCAGCGCGTTCAGGCGGTAGACGCCTTCGGCATCGCGAGATCGCTTCGCGCGTGAAGCCGGTCGAGGCACTCGAGGCGATGACCGTGGCGCCGGGAATGGCCGCGCCCTGGTCATCGAGCACGCGACCGACAATGGTGCCGGTCGTCTGCTGCGCCGATGCCGAGACGCTGGTGAGTAGGAACAACGCCAGGAGCCACACGGCTCGCCGCATCGTTGACATAGAAGCTCTCCTTGGGAAGTAACAACAATCAACAACAGAACAACAATTAAGAAGCTGAACACTACAGACCCCCTCCTGTCAAGGCGCTGTCCCTGCCCGTAAGGCCATGAATCGAAAGAAGTTGCGCAGAAATTGCGCAGTTTTGACCGTTCGTCCCAGATGAATCGCCCCAGACGGGGCCAGCGCCTAGCGGAGGGCGTCGAGCAAACGCCGCACTTCTGCGCGTTGTGGCGCGCCCGGCGGCAACTGGCCCAGCAGGGTGTTGGCTTCGGCCGCCGCCCCTCGCGGTCGCCCGACCGGGCCAGCGCGCGGGCCAGCGCGAACCGCGCCTCCAGCAGCCCGGGCTCGGCGGCCAGGGCGGTGCGCAGTTCGGCGATGGCCGGCCCCACGCGCCCCTGGGCGAGTTCCAGGATCCCCAGGTTGGCGGCAACCACCGGGTTGCCGGGCTCGGCTCGGCGCGCCGCCAGCAGCGCCTCGCGGGCGGCCGTCAGGTTGCCGGCCTGCCCGAAACAGGCGGCCAACCCCAGGCCGGCATCGGCCGACGGCATGCCGGCATCGAGCGCGGCCCGCAGGTGCGGCTCGGCCTGCGCACATCGCCCGCGCTCGATCTCCGCAAAGCCCAGTCGGAGGTGCGCCTGCGGATTGGGCGGGTCGTCGCGGAGCACGGCCTCGAGGGTGGCAATCAGCTCGTCGCCGCGCACCTCGCCCGAGGTGACCGTGGCCAGGCGCGACGCCACCGTAATCCGATCCTTGGGATCCGGCCGGGTTGTCGCACTCCCGGGACGTGCGGAGCCGCTGAGATACCCCAGGCTCTGAAGCCGCGCGACGGCCTCCGGCGCCATGGCCGGGGAAGCGCCCGGCTCGGCAGGGCTGCGCTGCCTGGCGTCTCCGTCCAGGCGGGCCTCGAGCTCGGGATTCTCGCCGATCCGGTTGGCCGACTCCCCGGGATCGCGCGAGATGTCGTACAGCTCGGCCCGCGGGGCGGCGATGTACTTCCACGGCCCTTCCCGCACCGCCCGCAGGCCGGCCCATCCGAAGTCGAGGAGCGGCGCGTACGACTCGGCGTAGAGCTGCCGCGCAGGCAGGGTGCCGCCCGCAAGTGCCGGGGTCAGCGACAGCCCGTCCCCTTCCATCGCCGGCGTGCCCGTGAGCGCGCGAAGCGTCGGAGCCAGGTCCACCAGCGACACGTCGCCCGGCACGACGGTACCCGGCGCGCACGCCGGGGCCACGCATGACCAGCGGTACCCGCAGTGTCGTGTCGTAGACGAAGATGCTGTGCCCGATTTCGCCGTGCTCGCCGAAGGCCTCGCCGTGATCGCTGGCGCCGATCACGAGCGTGAGTGGCCGCCCGGCCGCCGAGCGCCGCGAGGAGTCTTCCCAACTCGCGATCCGCGACGGCGATGTCGTCGTCGTAGCGCGCCTGCGACCGGCGCGCCCGAGCCGGGTGTGCCGTACGGCGCGTGGGGCTCGAAGACGTGAACCCAGAGAAAGAACCGCTCGTCGCCGTGGGCCTGCAGCCACGTGAGCGCCCGGGACACGGTGTCGGCGCCGGGCCGTTCGTTCAACGGCCGGCCGTCCGTCCCGCGCGGCAGTTCATCGTCGTAGTGATCGAAGCCGCGGGTGAGCCCGAAGCGCTTGTCGAGAGGGAAGGCCGACACGAATGCCGCGGTCGCGAAGCCGGCCGCCTTGAACGTGGTGGCCAGCGTCGGGACGGCCTGCATCGCCATCCCGTTGTGTCGGGCGCCGTGACCTGGCGGATATCGGCCCGACAGCAGGCTGGCGTGCGACGGCAGGGTAATCGGGGCCGGCGCCCACGCGCGATCGAACCGCGCGCCTTCGCGCGCCAGGGTGTCGAGCGCCGGCGTGCGCGCTGTTGTGGCGCCGTAAGCGCCGACGTGATCGGCACGCAGCGTGTCGATGGTGACGAGCAGCACGCTTCTGCGCCGGTTCGGGGGGCGGTGCCGGCGTGCACGCGGAGAGACCGGCCACCAGGCCGATCAGCCAGAAGCGCGCGCGTCATCGGCGCTCCAGGTTGCCAAGCAGGGTGCGCGCCGCTTCGCGCTCGCGCGCGAAGGGGCCTGGCGTCGACAACACCTTCCGATACTGCGTCACCGCGCGCGGGACGTTTCCCGACTCTTGCAGGGCGATGCCCAGGTTCAGCTGCGCCTCGACGAACCCTGGGTCCTGCGCCGCGCGTTCGAGCCACGGCACGGCGTCGGCTGCCCGCCGCTGCTGGACCAGCACCACGCCGAGCCCGTTGAGCGCATCGCCGAGATCAGGGGCGCGGTCGAGTGCCGTCTGGTAAGCGACCGCCGCGCCATCGAGGTCACCAAGGGCCCGCCGCGAATTACCGAGGTTGGCGAAATACACGCCGTTGGTCGGGTCCTGCCTGGCCGCGTGGTCGAACGCGCGTGCCGCGTCATCGTGCCGGCCGGCATCGGCCAGCAGCAGACCGCGTCCGTTCAGGGCGGACGGTTCGTCCGGACGGAGCGCCAGTGCGGCGTCTTCCGCGCGCCGTGCCTCGTCGGCCTCGCCCAGATCGCGCGCGACGACCGCGAGCTCGTGGTAGAGCGACCAGTCGCCAGGCCACTGCTTGACGGCAGCCCGCAACCGGGCCAGCGCGTCTCGTCCACGTCCCGCTGACGCCAGCGCCCGAGCGTAGGTGGACGCGAAGATCGGCGAGCCCGGATAGCGCGCAGTCAGCTTCGACAGCGCCGGCAGCGCCCTGGCCGCGTCGCCGGCAGTGACCTCGGCGAGCGCGGCTTCGAACGAAGCCCACGCATCCATTGCCGTGGCGGCATCGACGCCGCCGGTGTCGGGCACCGTTGCGGGGCTCGGCGCCACGTAGCCGAGGGACTGCAAGCGCGCCGCTGTTTCCGCCGACACAACCGGGGCGCCTCCGGCGCGAGCGCCGGTTGAGGGGCGCCTGATCTCGGCCAGGCGGGCAGTCATCGCCCTGGTCGTGGGAGCTTTCGTCGCCGACACGTCGGACAGCTCGCCCGGGTCGGTCGAGAGGTCGAACAGCTTCGGCGTGCTCGATGCGACCAGCTTCCAGCGCTCGCGAATCAGCGCCCGCACCGGCGTCCAGGCGGCGACCGTCGGATACTCGCTCTCCGCGTAGGTCTCGATGTCGGTCGACGGGCAGTGCAAGCAGGCTGCGGCCAGGCGTCGCCGCGGCGCTCACGCCAGCGAGCGCCATCACCGTCGGCGCGATATCCACCAGGCTCGCGGCATCGGCCCGCTCGGCCGGGGCCACCCCTGGGGCGCGCACGATCAGTGGCACCCGCAGCGCCGGCTCGAACAGCAGCATGCCGTGCGTCGGCTCGCCGTGCGCGCCAAGGCTCTCACCATGATCGCCAACCACGACGACCGCCGTCCGGGCGGCATCCGCGCGTCGCTCGATCGCGGCCAGCAGCCGCTCCACCTGCGCGTCCACATACGCGATCTCACCGTTGTAGGCATCGCCGCCGGCGCGCTGCCGCGCATCGTCCGGTGGCGTATACGGCGCGTGCGCGTCGTAGAAGTGCACCCACAGCAGCCACGGCGCATCGGCGCTGATCCGATCGAGCTGCGCTAGCGCGGTGCCGGCGACCGCCGACGCCGGCCGTTCCGCCTGCAGAACATCGGTGGCCCGCGGATCACGCGCGATGCGATCGTCGTACTGGTCGAAGCCGGCATCGAGACCGAATCGCCGATCCAGCACGAAGGCACCGACCACCGCGCGCGTCTGATAGCCGGCCTGCTTCAACTGCGTCGCCAGGGTGGCGGCGCCGTCCAGTCGCGGCGAACCGTTCAGGCGCAGGCCATGCGCCGGTGGCCACTGGCCGGTCATGATCGAGGCGTGCGCGGGCAGGGTGAGCGGTACCACGCTGCGCGCCTCGGTGAAGCGCAGGCCTTGCGCCGCCAGCCGGTCGAGCGCCGGCGTGAACCCGCGGCCGAGCGCGATCCGCGCGAAAGGTGTCGAGCGTGACCAGCAGGATGTTCGCGCGCGCCGGTGCCGGGGCTGGTGTTGGCGCAGGCCGGCAACCGCCCGAGGCGATCGCGGCCGCCAGAGCGGCGAGGACGAAGCGACGAATGATGGTCACGGGCCAACAGCGATGATATGCCGGGTCGCGGCGCTCAACGTGCCTGTGCCATGATGAAACGCTGATGGCGCTGGACGCCCTGGAATCGGAGAGCATCGAGATCCTGCGCGAGGCGCGTGGCGGCGGGCGAGCGCCCGGTGCTGCTGTACTCGATCGGCAAGGACTCGTCGGTGCTGCTGCACCTGGCGCGCAAGGCGTTCCACCCGGCGCCCGCTGCCGTTTCCGCTGCTCCACGTCGACACCACCTGGAAGTTCAAGGACATGTACGCGCACCGCGAGCGCATGGTCCGCGAAGCCGGCATGCGCGTCTCATCGTCCACACCAACGCCGAGGGCCTGGCCGCGGGCGTCACGCCCTTCACCCACGGCTCCAGCTACTACACCGACGTGATGAAGACCGAGGCGCTGCGGCAGGCGCTCGACGCGCATCGCTTCGACGTCATCTTCGGCGGCGCGCGCCGCGACGAGGAAGCCTCGCGCGCCAAGGAGCGGATCTGCTCGTTCCGCTCGCAGGGCCACCGCTGGGATCCGAAGGCGCAGCGCCCCGAGCTGTGGGCGATCTACAACCTGCGGATTCATCCCGGCGAGAGCATTCGCGTCTTCCCGCTCTCGAACTGGACCGAGCTCGACATCTGGCGCTACATCGAACGCGAGCCCATCCCGATCGTTCCGCTCTACTTTGCCGAGGAGCGCCCGGTCGTGGACCGCGACGGCACGTTGATCATGGTCGACGACGAACGGTTCCCGCTGCTCGCGGGCGAGCAGCCGCAGCGCCGGCTCGTGCGGTTCCGCACCCTTGGCTGCTATCCGCTGAGCGGCGCCATCGAGAGCCCGGCCACGACCGTCGCCGAGATCGTCGCCGAGACGGCGGCCGCCGCGGTCTCCGAGCGTCAGGGGCGGCTGATCGACAGCGACCAGCCCGTCCTCGATGGAGAAGAAGAAGCGGGAGGGCTACTTCTGAGCGCGGCCCTGCTTCGCCTGATCACCTGCGGCAGCGTGGACGATGGCAAGTCGACGCTGATCGGACGGCTGCTGTACGAGTCGCGGCGCGGTCTTCGAGGATCAGCTGCGCGCGCTCGAAGCCGACTCGCGCCGGTTCGGCACGCAGGGCGCGCGCCTCGATTTCGCGCTGCTCGTCGATGGCCTGCAGGCCGAGCGCGAGCAGGGCATCACCATCGACGTCGCCTATCGCTTCTTCGCCACCGCCGCCGCGACGGTTCATCGTCGCCGACACGCCCGGTCACGAGCAGTACACGCGCAACATGGCGACCGGCGCGTCGACCGCGGACCTCGCCATCATCCTGATCGACGCGCGCAAGGGCGTGCTGCCGCAGACCCGCCGCCACACCCGCATCGTCGCGATGATGGGGATCCGGCACGTGCTGCTGGCCGTGAACAAGATGGACCTGGTGGACTACGGCCAGCAGGTCTTCGACGCCATCGTCGACGAGTACGCCGCGTTCGCGGCTCAGTGCGGGGTGACGGCCGTGCGGCCGATCCCGATCTCGGCGCTCGAAGGCGATCATCTGACGGGCGCCGAGCCCGCGCATGCCGTGGTACGACGGGCCGACCGTGATGAGCTACCTCGAGAACGTCGAAGTGTCGGGCCCGCCGTCGGCCGGCGCGTTCCGGATGCCGATCCAGTGGTCAACCGACCGGGCCCGGACTTCCGCGGCGCTTGCCGGACGCGTCTGCATCGGGCGCGGTGCACCCCGGCGATCGGGTGCGGGTGCTGCCGTCCGGCGTTGAAACCCAGGTCGACGCCATCGTCACCCTGGACGGGACGCGCAGCCGCGCCGAGGCCGGCGACTCGATCACGCTGACGCTGACCGACGAAGTGGACGTCGAGCCGCGGCGATGTCATCGCCGCCGCGGCGGAGCCGCCGCAGGTGGCCGATCAGTTCGAGGCCACGGCTGCTGTGGATGGGCGAGCACGCCCTGATTCCCGGGCGCGTCGTACCTGCTGAAGACGCACGCCAAGGAGGTGCGCGCCTCGGTGACCGCGATCAAGCATCGCGTCGACATCGAGAGCGACGCGCACCTGGCGGCGAAGACGCTGGCCCTGAACGAGATCGGCGTCGTCAATCTGTCGACTGCGCAGCCGCTCGCGTTCGAGCCCTACGCCGTGAACCGGACGCTCGGCGGCTTCATCCTGATCGACCCGCTCACCTTCGAGACGGTGGGCGCGGGGCATGATCGACTTCGCGCTGCGCCGGGCCTCGAACGTGCACTGGCAGGCGCTCGAGGTCAACCGCTCCGCGCGCGCGCTGCAGAAGCAGCAGCAGCCGCGCTGCGTGTGGTTCACCGGGCTGTCGGGATCCGGGCAAGTCGTCGATCGCCAACCGGCTCGAGCAGCGGCTGTTCGCCGCCGGCCGGCACACCTACCTGCTCGATGGCGACAACATCCGCCACGGCTTGAATCGCGACCTCGGCTTCACCGAGGCCGATCGCGCCGAGAACATCCGTCGCGTCGCCGAAGTGGCGCGGCTGATGGTGGATGCCGGCCTGATCGTGCTGGTGGCGTTCATCTCGCCGTTCCGCGCCGAGCGCGAGCTGGCGCGCGGCGCTGTTCGCGGAGGGAGAGTTCATCGAGGTGTTCGTGGACACGCCGCTCGACGAGTGCGAGCGCCGCGACCCCAAGGGGCTGTACGCGAAGGCGCGCGCGGGCGCGCTGCCGAACTTCACCGGCATCGACAGCCCCTACGAGCCGCCGGAGCATCCCGAGCTGCACGTCCGCACCACGGGCCGGACCGTGGACGAGTGCGTCGAGCAGATCCTGGCCGTCGTTTCCTGAGCCATGGACCCGATGCGCGTGGCCGCCGGCGCCCTCACGGGCTTCGTCGTCGGTATGACGGGAGTGGGTGGCGGCGCGCTGATGACGCCGATCCTGCTGCTCGTGTTCGGCACCGCTCCGCTCACGGCCGTGGGCACGGATCTGTGGTTTGCCGCCATCACCAAGATCGCGGTGTCGGGCTTGCACGTGCGCCAGGGCCTGATCGACTGGCTGGTGGTGAGGCGCTTATGGACCGGGAGCCTGCCGGCGTCGATCCTCACCGTGATGTGGATGGCGCGTCACCCGATGGACGAGGCGAGCGTGACGTTCGTGAAGATCGCGATTGCGATCGCGGTCTGCATCACCGCGCTCAGCCTGGTGCTGCCTCGCTCCCTTGCGCGGCCGTCCACTCGCGGCGCGGCCGCTGTCGCGTACGGGACGGGACCTGGCGATGGGAAGGGATGTTGACCGTCGCGGCCGGCATCGCCCTGGGGACGCTGGTCACGCTCACCTCGGTCGGCGCCGGAGCGCTGGGCGCCGTCTTCCTCTATCATCTCTATCCCACCAGGCTCACACCCTCGCGGCTGGTCGCGACCGACATCGCGCACGCCATCCCGTTGGCTCTCTGCGCTGGCATCGGGCACCTGGCCATCAGCCAGGTCGATGGCGGGCTGCTCCGCGATCTGCTCGTCGGTTCCGTTCCCGCGGCCGTTGCCGGCGCGGCCGTCGGATCGCGCGTGCCTCAGGCCCTGCTGCGCGTCAGCCTGGGCATGGTCCTGCTCGCCGTCGGCCTGCTGATGCTGCGACAGGCGACCTGATGGGACGTGTTATTTGACGATGCGGCCGCTGGTGGTGAACTGGCGGTAGTTCGCGTAGGTGGACTCGGTGATGACGAACTGCTTCAACGTCGGCGAGTCGTAGCGTTCCGTCATGGTGCGCGGCACCCAGGCCGACAACGCCGCGTCCCGGACGTAGGTCACGATCAGCCTGGCCCGCGATGGGCTCCACTCCACCGATTGCGCCGGCAGCAACAGTTCGGTCTTCACGACCGCTCCGCGGCGACGCTCCACCCAGAAGCGGCCGCCGACCGGGGTGGGCCGATCAGCCACGACGAACAGATAGGGCGCGGTTCGCTCGCGAAATTCGATCACGTCGCACGGGTTGCCGTCGATCGTCTCGGCGCCGGCGCGCTTGAATTCGAACCGGGGGCTGATCGCGGGCGTCAGCAGCCACATCGCCAGGGTCGGGGTGTTGAGCGTGCGCGGGATGACGCCGATATTGAACCGCGACCCTTGCTGCGCGATCCGCTCGAACAGCCGCAGGGCTTCCGGGGTCGAGGATGGGTGCACGGAAGGCAGCCGGACGCGATCGGCGTCGGGCAAGGGCTTCCCGTCCACCTGCAAGACATCGCGAGCGAGCAGCCAGAGTTCCCCGTCCACGACATGAATCAGCGCGACTTCCGACTCGAGGACGCGCCGTTCGATGGTGATTCCGGCCGACGAACCGGGGGAGAGGGCGCTCATCGAGGGACGCACCTTCACTTCCTGCACGTAGTGCTCGTCGGCCACGAGCGATGCGCTCTGGGCGGCGAACGCGATCGCATGTTGAATCGCGGTCTTCATGAAGGCCGGCGCAGGTTTGGTGGCCGAAGGCGCCGACGGAACGCTGGCCGACTGGGCCCGGCGGCTGTCTTCGATCGCCACCAGGTCGTTCAGCCGGACGCGCAACTTCGAACGATCGTCAGGAGTGGTGACGAAGCGCTCGGCGCGAACCGCGTCCACCAGCCGCTTGAGCCCCTCGAGGGCCCGCCCTTCGGCGTTCACGTCCAGGACAATCAACGTTGCCCGGGACTCGCGCAGGGCGTTGCGAACCGCGTCGAGCCCACGGAGGGGCGCGACCCGGAAGGGAAGGCCGCTGCTGGCGAACACGACCGTTGTCCGACCGGCTGCGGCGGACTGGCGGATACCCTCGGCAAGTTGGGTGAGCGTCTGGCTGGCGAGCTGGTCGTGATAATCGAGCACCTTCCGCGCGCGTACTGGCAGGTTGTCGCCACAGGTCGCACCCCTGATGCCCGCGCACTCGCGGTCACGGAGCGTCTGCAACGCTACCCTGTTCCCCCGGTAGATCTCGAAGGCCTCGGCGAACGAGAGGTTGAGCCCTTCGGGGCGTCGGCCGATTCCCGGCAGGGGCTGAATGGTCACGCCCGGGAACAGATCTCCGAGCACGCCGTCCATCTGCCGCTCGCGGTCGGGGGCGGCGTCGAGGGGTTCCCGGACAGCAACCACGGCAGGGGGCAGCGGTCCCTGGGCTCCCAGGGGCCAGGCCACCATCGCAGCAAGCGCGGCTGCCGCGCATCGTCGCCCCCAAACGGACGGCCCGCGTCGTGTCGCCATGGCGTTTCCGATCATCATGCCCCGAAATGCGGTGCCCGAACGCGACAGCGCCCGACCCGGTTGATACGATAACGCCATGCGGAAGGTGATTGCCGCCGCCGTGATGGTGGCGGCGCTTGCGGCGGTCTGGTACGCCGCGCAGCGTGGATGGGTGGGGGGACGCGCCTCGGGGGCCAAGTCGGTCCTCCTCATCAGTATCGATACTCTGCGAGCCGATCGACTCGGCAGCTACGGCTACAAGGCGGCGGCGACGCCGGTGCTCGACGCGCTGGCGGCGCGCGGCCTGCGCTTCGAACAGGCGGCGACGGTGGTGCCGCTCACCCTGCCCGCGCACAGCTCGCTGATGACGGGCACGTTCCCCGCCTTCCACGGCGTGCGCGACAACGGCGCGTTCTACCTGGACGACTCGCTGACCACGCTGGCCGAGGTGCTGCAGCCGCGCGGCTACCGGACCGGTGGATTCGTCGGCGCGTTCGTATTGGACCGGCGCTGGGGCATCGCGCAGGGGTTCAGCGAGTACTTCGACCAGTTCGACTTGTCGAAATTCGAGATGGCCGGCGGCCTCGATGCGGCCCAGCGGCCGGGCCGCGAGGTGGTCGATCACGCGCTGGCGTGGCTCGAGAAGGACACCACCCAACCGTTCTTCGCGTGGGTGCACCTTTACGATCCGCACGGACCGTACGAACCGCCGGAACCCTATCGCTCGCAATTTCCCGCGACGGCGCAAGGAGCCTACGACGGCGAGGTCGCGGCCACCGACGCGCAGGTCGGCCGCCTGCTGGCGTCCCTCGAGGCCAGTGGACGGCTGGCTTCCACCATCGTCGTCGTGGTCGGCGATCACGGTGAGATGCTGGGCGAGCACGGCGAGCAGCAGCACGGCTTTTTCGTCTACGACGCAGCGGTTCGGATTCCGCTGATCGTCGCCGGTCCAGACGTCCCGGCGCGCGCGGTGCGCGAGCAGGTGCGCATCGTGGATGTGATGCCGACGATCCTGGATCTCGTAGGGGCGGAGGTGCCGGCCGCCGTGCAGGGGACGAGCCTGGTGCCGATGGGGCGCGGCGAGCCGCTGGACCTGCTGGCGTTCAGCGAGACCTGGTATCCGCGTTATCACTACGGGTGGAGCGAATTGACCGCGGTGCGCGACGGCCGCTTCAAGTTCATCGCCGCGCCACGTCGAGAGCTCTACGACATCCAGGCCGATCCCGGCGAGTTGAAGGACCTCTCCGCCGAGAACCCGCGCATGGCCGACGCGCTCGAACGGGGCCTGCGCGACATGGCCGGCAAGACCGCGGCGCAGGCGGTGCCGCAGCAGCCACGCGCGGTGGATCCGGCCGTCGAGCAGCAACTGCGCGCGCTTGGCTACGTCGCCTCCGGCGTCACGCGCGCGGCGATGGCCGACAAGCCGCGCGGCGATCCCAAGGACAAGATCGGTCTCTACAACCTGCTGAAGCGCGCCGCCCAGGATTCCGTCGATGGCAAGCTCGATGACGGCATTGCGAAGGTGCGCGAAGTGCTCGCCGCCGATCCGGAAGTGATCGAAGCGTTCACCATGCTCGGCAACATGCACACCAAGGCCGGCCGTCCGGCGGACGCGATTGCGGCCTATCAGCGAGCGCTCGCCGTCGATCCCGAGCACGAGGGCGCGGCGTGGAGCCTGGCGCTCGCCTATCGCACCGCCGGCAAAGACGACGAGGCGCGGGCCGGGTTCGAACGGGTGATGCAGCTGAATCCCCGCGGTGCCAAGCCGCTGTATCAGCTGGCGGAGTTGTCGATGGAGAAGGGCCAGTTCGCCGAGGCAGCGGCCCTCCTCGAGAAAGGACTGACGCTCGACGCCGATCGCGCGGCCTTTCTCGTGAAGCTGGGCGAAGCGCGCATCGAACTCAAGCAGTTCGATGCGGCGGAGAAGGCGCTGACCGAGGCGATTGCGGCCAAGGGCGACCAGGCCATGGCGCATTACGATCTCGGCCTGGTGTACGAGGTCCGCGAAAACCTGCCGGCCGCGATGGCCGCGTACGAAGCCGAGATCGCCCGCAGCCCGAAGCTGTTCCAGCCGGAGTTCAACCTTGCGAAGCTGCTGTCGAAGACGGGACGCGCGGGAGAGGCGCTGGCTCACTATCGCGCCGCCGTCGAGAAGAAGCCGGACTTCGGCACCGGTTACCTGTACCTCGCCAAGGCAGCGCTCGACGCCGGTGATTTGAAAGAGGCCGAACAGGCCGCCGTGAAGGGACTCGCCTCCGCGCCAGACCCCGCGATGGCGCCGCTCGGCCATTACGTGCTGGCCGATGTCTACTCGCGGCTGGGGCGCGAGGCCGAGGCACAGCGTCACGTCGCGGCCGGGCAGCGCGCCGAACGGCTGGCTGGGGGGAGGCAGTGAGTATCGGCAGACGGCAGGCGGCAGACGGCAGACGGAAGACAGAAGGCAAAAGGCACAAGGCAGAAGGCAAAACGGCAGCCGGCAGCCGGCAGCCGGCACAGCCCCAAGACCCAAGACCCAAGACTCAAGACGCAAGCCGAGCCGCCAGCCGCGTCCCCCTGCTTGCGGCCGCGGTGGTGGCTGTCCTCCTGAGCGTCGCCGCGTGCGGCTCGTCGGCGCCGTCCGGCCCGCCCGCCGCGGCTCGCGTGCCGAAGCACGTGGTGATCGTCACCATCGACACGCTGCGGGCCGATCGTCTCGGCGTCTATGGCAACACGACGGTCGCGACGCCGAACCTGGATCGCCTGGCCTCGGAAGGCGCGATGGCCGAACACGCTTCGGTGCACGTGCCGCTGACGCGGCCGTCCCACATTTCGCTCTTCACCGGGCTCTATCCGGCCGAGCATGGCATTCGTGACAACGTCTCGCCGCCGCTCGGCGGCAAGGTGCCGGTGCTGGCGGAGATCCTCCAGCAGAACGGGTTCAAGACCGCGGCGTTCGTCTCGTCGATCGTCCTGTCGCGGCAGTCCGGGCTGGCGCGCGGGTTCGCCGACTACTCGGACAAGTTCGACATCGGCGAGGACGATGCCCGCTTCCTCAACACGATTCAGAAGCGCGGCGACGCCACGGTGGCGGAGGCGACGGCGTGGCTGGGTGCCGCGGGTGCGGACCGGCGGTTTGCGTGGGTCCATCTATACGATCCGCACGATCCCTACGAACCGCCGGAGCCATACGCGACGAAGTACGCCGGACGTCCCTACGACGGGGAAGTGGCGTGGTCCGACGAACTGGTGGGCCGGCTCGACGCGGCCCTGGCGTCGGCAAAGCTTCGCGACGACACGCTCCTCATCGTCACGTCCGATCACGGCGAGGGCCTCGACGAGCACAAGGAAGCGGTGCACGGCTTCTTCGTCTACGAGTCCACGCTCGCCGTGCCGCTGCTGATGCGCGGGCCCGGGATTAGGCCCGGCACCAGGCTGAAGGCGGTGACGCGCAACGTTGACGTCATGCCGACCGTGCTCGACCTGCTCGGGCTGGCGGCGAAGACGCCGAAGGTGTCCGGTCGATCGCTGGCCGGGGCGCTACGTGGCACGCCGCAGGACGAGGAGCCGACGTTTGCCGAGTCGCTGGTGCCGCTGGTCCATTACGGATGGAGCGACCTGCGCGCGGTCCGCGACGGCCAATGGAAGTACATCCTCGCGCCGCGTCCGGAGTTGTACGACCTGGGACAGGACCCCCACGAGCGGCAGAACCTGATCGACAAGGAGCCGCAACGCGCCCGCGCGTATCGATCGGGCATCGAGCAGCGCCTCCGTGAAGAGCAGGCCCTGCTGCGCGACACCGGGCCGGCCGCCGCCTCGGTCCCCGCCGATCTGCTCGAGAAGCTGGGCGCGCTTGGTTACGTCAGTTCGTCCGGACCGGCGGCATCTCGTGCGTCCGGCGCCGATCCGAAGGACAAGATCGAGGAGTACCAGATCGTCAACACGCTGATGCGCGAGGGGCTGGTCAACCTGCGCGAAGGCCGGTTCGCCGCCAGCTACGCCGGGTTCCAGCAGCTGTTTGCGAGGGGCATCGACAGCTTCGAGGCGCACTACTACGCTGCGCGCGCGCTGGTCGGCCTCAAGCGCTGGCGCGAGGCGGCGACGCACTACGAAGGGGCGTTGCAGAAGCTGCCGGCCTACACCGCCGCCTACATCGGCCTGGCCGAAGTGCATCTGGCGGATGGCAAGCCGAACCTGGCGCTCGAGGCGGTGCGGCGCGGCTTGAAGGTGGCGCCCGATGACCCGCGGCTGATCGAGCGCGAAGGCGACGTGGCGCGGCGGATGGACGACCCGGTCGCCGCCGTGCGCGCCTACGAGCGCGTGGCGCAGCTGGCCCCGAAGGATGCACTGGTGCGGGTGAAGCTGGGCGAGCTGTACCGCGACCTCGGCCGCGCGGCCGACGCGGCGCGGCTGCTTCGCGAAGCGGTGCAGCTCGATCCGGGCACCGCGTCGTACTGGAACTCGCTGGGGATGATTCTCGCGGGGAACGGCGACCTCGCGGCCGGCGAGCAGGCGTTTCGTGAAGCCAACACGCGCGACGGCACGAACGCGCAGTATGCCTTCAACCTCGGCCTGGCCCTGGCGCGACAGAACAAACGCGCCGAAGCCGAGACCGCCTTCCGCCGCGCGCTGGAGATCGACCCACAGTTCGCGCCCGCACGACAGCAGTTGGAGGCGCTCAAGTAGGGCTTAGGTCTTGGGGCTTGCGCTGAAGCTTGGGTCTTGGGTCTTGGGTCTTGGGTCTTGAGTCTTGGGGCTTGCGGCCAGGGCCAGCTGTCGGCCGCCGTTGTGCCTTCTGCCTCCGTCTGCCGGCTGCCGGTCCTTCTGCCTTTTGCCTTTTCCTTTTTGCCTTCCGTACAGAGAATCGCCCGGGGCCGCGTATGTCGCAACCCCGGGCGTCTCTGTCTTCAGGCTTCAGGCTCTACGTCTGCCGACTGCCGGTTGCCGTCTGCCGTTCTTTTGCCTTTTGCCTTTTGCCTTTTGCCTTCTCGTCCTAGAACCGAATCTTCGCGCCCAGCATCAGTCGCCGCGGGGCGATGAAGCGGGATGGCACGAGGTAGTTCACGTTGCCGGGACGACGGTCGAGCACACTCTCGTTGGCGTCGCTGTTGAACAGGTTCAGGAAGTCACCGAAGGCGGCCAGTTCCCTCGAGCCGCCCAGGTTGAAGGCCTTTTCGAGGCGCGCGTCCAGGGTCGTCCAGGTGTCGGTGCGCAGCTCGCCGTCCACGAAATTGGCGACCGCGCGGTTGGTGCCGGGGATGCCGGTGACGGCGCTCGAGAGGCGGGCCTCTTCGATGATCGGCTTGCCGCTCTGGCTCTGGAAGTTGAACGAGGCCAACAATCCCCAGCCCATCTGGTAGACGAACTGGGTTTTCAGGACGACTGGGCGATCGCTTTGCAGCCGGCCGTCGCTGTTGATGAAGTCGTTCAGATTCTGACCGAAGATGCCAGCGGTGCTGGTCTGGGTGGTCAACGGCGTCGAGCGCGCCGAGCTCGAGCCGAGGCGGCCCTCCGACTTCGACAGCGTGAGGCCGAAGTTGGCCTGCCAGCGGTGTGACATCCGCTTCTTCACTTCGAACGCAACGCCGTTGTACTTCGAGTGCATCCGGTCGTCGTTCCGCAACTGGAACAGGCGCGATGAGGCGCCGCTCGTCAGCTGATACACCTCGCTGATGTTGACGCCCGCCGGTGAGGTGAAGGGCACCAGCCGGTAAGTGCCGCCGATGTCGGGGAACGCGGTCTGCCTCTCGCTCTCCTTGTGGACGTAGCTCACTGAGAATCCGACGTCCGCGCCAGCCTGCTGTTCCCAGGCCAGGATGTACTGGTCGGTGTAGGGGTTCTTCAGATCCGGATCCACGGTCAGCTGCGAGGTGTCTGAGAACAGCTCCTTGCCCTGCGGGACGCCCGCGGAGTTGTAAGGTGCCGTCGAACGTGTACCTCGGGCTGATCGACGGCGTGGTGTTGTCGAACTCGCCGGTCACGATGCCCCGGTAGTAGCGGCCGTAGTGGGCCTTGACCAGCTGACGAGCCGCTGTCGGTCAGCTTGAAGGTGACACCCAGGCGGGGCGACAGCACCTGCCACCGGAAGACCTCGTCCACGGCGCGCGACTTCTGGCCGGTGGGGTTGCCGCTCGCATCGAGGATATCCTGCTCCGCGAAGTAGGCCTTGCTGTCGTCGTAGCGCAGCCCCAGATTCAGGGTCGCCCGCCCGAGCTGATAGGTGTCGTCGGCATAGATGCCGATGGCCTTCATGCGGCCGCCCTGCGTGTACGGCACCTGGGTGTAGCCGTAGGCCGGAGTCGAGCCGTAGGTGTAGATGTAGTCGTTCAGTCCGTAGGTGTACTCGCCCAGGCCGCTGTTGTACTGGACGCCCACCTTGAAGTCGTGGCTGCCGCCCATGAACGAGTCGGCATACTTGGTGACCCGGCCGGAGAAGCTGGTCTTCTGGCTCTTGCCGTCGTACCACGAGTAGATGCCGCCGGTAATCTGGCCGGTGTCGAGGTCGTTGTAGCGCCGCGCCACGCGTGGGCCACCGTCGAGTGGATCGCCGTGATCCACGCCGTAGAAGCCGGAGTAACGGGCCTCGACCACCGTCGTCGGGCTGAGGACCGACGACCAGAGGAACCCGGGCGACGGGTTGTGGCCGTTCTCCACCGAAATGGTGCTGGGCGCCGTGGTCGCGCTCGCCCGGCCGGGAATGCGGTAGAAGTCGTCGTGCTGCTGGAACTGCAGCCGGTTGTCCTGGTTGATCTGGTAGTTCAACTTGAAGAAGTAGCGCTTCGCGGTGAACTTCGCCGGCTGGGTCGGGTCGGTGCCGGGCTGCGACGCGTAGTCGCGCTGGTACTGGTAGGAACCAAAGAACCAGAACTTGTCGCGCACGACCGGCCCGCCGAGCTGCCAGGTGGTGTCCTTGTACTCGTCGCGGTTGTAGGGCAGGCCACCGTCCATGGCGTCGTCGGTGTTCCGACCGGTCAGGTTCTGGTCCTGGAAGTAGAAGTTGCCATCGCCATGGAAGGCGTTGCTGCCCTGGCGGGTCACCACGTTGAACACCGCGCCTCCCAGGTTGCCGTAATCGGCGGGCGCGCCCAGCGACAGCACCTGGATTTCCTCGATCGCATCGGTGTTCGGCCACGGCCACGCCGCGCCGCTCAGCGGCGCGGTGAAGTCCGTGCCGTCGATCAGGTAGAGGTTCTCGTTGGTCGCCGACCCGAACGACTGCGACCGCGAGCTCGTCGAGGTCGCGGCGCTGACGCCTGGTGCAGCGTTGATCAGGTCGAAGAACGAGAAACGGGGAACCGGGGCGTTCTCGACCCACTCACGCGAGTAGTTCGTGGACACTTCGGTGCTGGTCGCATCCACCACCGGCGACTCCGCCGTCACCGTGATGGTCTCGGACTGGGTGCTCAGCTTCATCTGGACGTTGACTTCGGCCGTGCCGCCGAGCGCCACCGGGATGCCGGTCTGCGCGGTCGTCGTGAAGCCGGCCAACTCCGCAGAGATGTCGTAGGTGCCGGGTGTGAGGTTCGGGAACCGGTAGACGCCGGTTTCGTTGCTGACGGTGGTGGGAGTGCCGGGGACGGCGCGTCCCTTCAGGGTGACGGTGACACCGGGCAGGACGGCGCCCGATTCATCGGTGATGACGCCGCGGATGCTACCAGTCGTCTGCTGGGCCGAGGTGGTCCAGGGTATGGCTCCGAGCGCGACGATCGTGCATAGAAAAACTAAGCAACGCCGCATTGGGTTTCCTCCAAGAAAAGACATAAGCGCCAGCCGCTGGCGCCAACGACACCGTTCAAGGACAGTCACACGCAGTACGCACGTATGACGGACCCGTTTCCGGATGGGCGAATTATCCGGCCGGGGTGTCGCAGGAGTCAACGTGCATTTCCGAACGCCTGGTCGGCGATTGGGAGGAGTGATGGGTTGAATCCCCGGGACCAGTGGGTCGTTGACAGTGGGCGATGGGAGGGCTACCGTCCCGAAACGCATGCCCCCCCATCCCTTCCGCCGAGAGATGACCTGGTTTGCCACCCTTTCCCTGGGAGTCGTCCTGCTGCTGGCCTCCGCCGGCTGGCTGGCGGCGGGGGGCGCGGGTCAGGAGACCCTGGCGACCGGCGTCCGCCTCGAGAAGAACGTGCCAGGTCGCATGCGTGACGGCGTGCTGCTGCGGGCCGACGTCTACCGCCCGTCTGGGGACCGTTCGTGGCCGGCCCTGCTGCAGCGCACGCCCTATTCGAAGAACGATCGCGACGCGGCCCGCCGGTTCAGCGCGATTGCCGCGCGTGGCTATGTGGTCGTGGTTCAGGACACCCGCGGCCGCTATACCTCCGACGGGGTCGCCGTCCCGCACGACGAGGCCGACGATGGCTACGACTCGGTGCAGTGGGCCGCGGCCCTGCCCGGAGTGAACGGGAAGGTGGGGATGTTCGGCGGCAGCTATCTCGCCACCACTCAGTTGGAGGCCGCCACCCGGCGTCCGCCGGCGCTCGTGGCGCTGTTTCCCGCCTCGTCCTATAGCCGGCGTCACGACATGGTGTTCCAGGGCGGTGCGTTCTACCTGAGCGACGGGCTCGGCTGGAACCTCGGGCAGGCCATGGACGTCCGCCGGCGTGTCCTGACTCCCGCCGTCGATCGCGACGGCCCCATCGGCCTCAGCTCCGGCCCAGTCGGCGCAACTCCGGTCCACATGGCTGTGGCACCTGCCGCTGAAGTCGTTCAACGAGTTCGACCTGGAACGCTTTGCGCCAGGCTACCGCCAGATGCTGTCGCACCCCGACGCCGACGCGTACTGGGCGCCGGGCGACATCGAGAGCCTGCACGATCGCTTCGAGGTGCCGGCCTTCCACCTCACCGGCTGGTACGACACGCTGCTGACCGGCACCCTGCGCAACTTCACGGGACTGCGCGAGCACGCCGCCAACGAGACCGCGCGGCGCTACCAGCGGCTGGTGGTGGGCCCCTGGACCCACGCGCGCCCGACCCGCGCGTCCACGAAGATCGGCGAGGTCGACTTCGGCGCCGACGGTGGCTTCGAGTCCGACGAAGCGATGATCGGCTGGTTCGACCACTGGTTGAAGGGCGGCGACCGCGCCGCCGGTGGATACAGCGCCCATCCGCCTGTTCGTGATGGGCGAGAACCGGTGGCGCGACGAGCAGGAATGGCCGTTGGCTCGCGCCCGCACCACACCGTTCTACCTGCGGAGCGCCGGACGGGCGGTGACGGTGTCGGGCGACGGCCGGCTGGAACCGATGCCGCCGGCGGGCGAGCCCGCCGACCAGTTCGTCTACGACCCGAAGGATCCGGTGCCGACCGGCGCCAGTGGCGGCTACTCGCGCACGCCGATGGATCGGCGCGAGGTGGAACAGCGCAAGGACGTGCTGGTCTACCAGACGCCGGCGTTGACGGAAGACGTGGAGGTGACCGGGCCCCTGGCGCTGACGCTGTGGATTCAGTCCACGGCTCGGGACACCGACTTCACCGGCACGCTGGTGGACGTGTTCCCCGACGGCACGGCACGCGCGCTGGCCGACGGCATCCTCCGCGCCCGCTATCGCAACGGCAAGACCACGCCGTCGCTGCTGACGCCGGGCGAGCCGACCGAGGTGACGATCGACCTGGGCGCGACTTCGAACCTGTTCCGCGCCGGGCATCGCATCCGGCTGGAGGTGTCGAGCAGCAACTTTCCGCGCTTCGATCGCAATCTGAATACCGGTGGCGTGTTCGGCGAGGATCCCGCGGGCGTGCCGGCCACCCAGACGATCCTGCACGACGCGGCGCATCCCTCGCGGTTGCTGCTGCCGATCGTCGCCCGCCAGTCGCCGCCGACGCCGGCGGCTTCCGCGCCGGTTGCGCCCATGCTCGCCGCGGCCACGCCCCCGCGCTCTCCGGCGGCGCAGGCGATGGAGGAGCGTTTCCTGAACGGCGTGTCGACCGAGTCGATCAGCGCCATTCACAAGCAGGTGACCGAGCACCCGCACATCGCCGGCTCGCCGCGGTCGATGGAAGTGGCGGAACGCGTGCGGAAAGCGCTTGAACAGGCGGGCCTGCAGACCGAAGTGCGCGAGTACCTCGTCCAGCTCTCGACCCCACGTTCGATCAAGGTGGACATCGTGTCGCCCGAGCCTGCGTCGTTGACCGTGCGCGAGCCGGTCCTGGCACGGGATCCCGATAGCGCCGACCCGGAACTCGGTCCGGCGTTCGTGGCCTATTCCGCGTCCGGAACCGTGACCGGCCCGGTGGTCTACGCGAACTACGGTCTTCCGCCGGACTACGCGCGGCTGGCCGCGGCCGGCATCGACGTGCGCGGGAAGGTCGTCATCGCACGCTACGCCCGCAGTCATCGCGCGGTGAAGCTCCACACCGCGGAGCAGGCCGGCGCGGCCGGCATCATCATCTACTCCGACCCTGCCGATGACGGGTTCGCGCGCGGAGCGACGTGGCCGGACGGGCCGTGGCGCGCCGACTTCCAGTCGCAGAGCGGCAACGGCAAGTACAGCTGGTTCTGGCACGGCGATCCGCTCACGCCCGGCGTCGGCGCGACGCCCGATGCGCCGGCGCTCGATCCAGCAACGGCACCGACCCTGCCGAAGATTCCCGCCGTCGTACTGCCGTGGCGCGAGGCCGCAAAGATCCTGTCGAAGTTGGGCGGCCCCGTGGTTCCCTCGGGCTCCGGCTTCCAGGGTGCCTTGCCGTTCACGTATCACCTGGGCCCCGGGCCGGTCACGGTCAAGCTCGACGTGCAGATGGACGCCGGGCGCCGCCCCATTCGCAACATCATCGGCAAGATCACCGGCCGCGACCCCGACCGTTGGATTGTCCTGGGCACGCATCACGACGCGTGGAGCTTCGGCGGCATGGACCCGGGCACCGGACTCAGCCCGACGTTCGAGGTGGCGCGCGGCCTGGCCGCGCTCGCCCGATCGGGGTGGACCCCGGAGCGCACGATCGTCTTCGCGTTCTGGGACGCGGAGGAGTTCGGGCTGATCGGCTCGACCGAGTACGCCGAGGCGCTGCAAAAAGAGCTGCGCGAGAAGGCCATCGTCTACATCAACACCGATCTGTCGATGCGCGGACGGTTCGACGGTGGCGGCACGCCGTCGCTGCGGGACTTCCTCGTGCAGGTGACGCGCGACGTGCCGCACTACGATGGCAAGGGCTCGGTCTACGACGAGTGGCGCGCCACCGAATGGCAGCGCCAGCCAGCCGAACGCCGCCGGCGCGGGCAGGACGGGTTCGAGGTGGACCTGGCCGCGCTCGGCAGCGGCGCCGACTTCGTCGCGTTCCAGGACTTCCTCGGCCTGCCGACCATGCAGATGGAGTTCGACTTCGAGGGCAGTTACGGGCCGTATCATTCGAACTACGACACACGGCAGTACGTCGAGAAGCACGTCGATCCGGGATTCAAGGTCGGCCAGACACTGGCCCGCGTGCTCGGGCTGACGGTGATGCGGCTGGCCTCGACCGAGGTGCTGCCGTTCCGCTATTCCTACTACGCGCAGAAGATGCAGGAGTTCATCGACACCGCGAGCACGTGGGCGGTGGACGACAACGGCCGCCAGCGGGTCGCGCTGGACCTGTCGAAAGCTCGCGCCATGGCCGGCGATGCGGCTCGTCGGGCCGCCGCCATCGAAGCGCGTCTCGCCCGCCCGGAATCGAGTGCCGCGAGCGATCCCGCTCGCCTCCGTCCGCTGAACGACGCGCTGATGCATCTCGAGCAGCAATTGCTCGATGAATCCGAGCCGCCCGCCACGCGGTGGTATCGTCACGTGATTTACGGGTGGAACATCTACTCGTTGTACGAAGGCCAGCCACTGCCGGGCCTGGCCGAATCGATTCGCCTCGGCGACGCGGCAGCGGTCGCCCGAGAAGTCACACGCCTGGAACAGGCGCTCGACCGATTTGGCCGCGCGCTCGAGGAGATTGCCCGTCTTGCCGACACACTCGAAGCCCGCTGACCGCGTCCGTATTGCACGGAGCGGCTGTCTCGCCCTGGTCTGCGCCGCGATCGCGTTGCTGCAACCGGGCGGCGCCGCCCGCGCCCAGGAGCGCGCCTCGTTCGTCATCACCAACGCGCAGGTCGTCGACGGCACCGGTGCGCCGGCGCGCCGGGCCGCGGTACGTGTCGTGGACGGCCGCATCACCGAGGTAGGCGCGATCACGCCGTCGAGCGGCGATCGCGTGGTGGACGCGCAGGGCCTGGTACTGGCGCCGGGCTTCATCGACACGCACAACCACTCCACGGAGGGATTGCTCACCGAGCCGATCGCGGCCACGCAAATCTCGCAGGGCATCACCACGCTCGTCGTCGGACAGGACGGCAGCTCGCCGTGGCCTATTGCCGGCTATCTCGACAAGCTGCGGCGCGAGCCGCCGGCCGTCAATGTGATGACCGCCGTGGGGCATGCCACCATCCGCGAGCTGGTGATGGGGAAGGACTACAAGCGCGTCGCCCGTCCCGATGAAGTGGCGCGGATGACGGAGTACGTGGGGCAGGGGATGCAGGAAGGCGCCGTGGCGTTGTCGTCCGGCCTCGAGTACGAGGTCGGCAGCTACTCCGCGACGGACGAAGTGGTGGCGATGGCCCGCGCGGCCGCGCGCCAGGGCGGCTTCTACATCTCGCACGTGCGCGACGAAGCCGACAAGGCGTTCGACGCCATGCGCGAGGTGATTACCATCGCCGAGCAGGCAAAGCTGCCGGTCCAGAACACGCACCTGAAGCTGGGCACTGCTGGTGTGTGGGGCAAGGCCGCGGAGGCGCTGAAGCTGTTTGACGAGGCGCGCGCCCGGGGGCTGGACGTAACCGCGGACGCCTATCCCTACGACGCCTGGTCGTCCACCATCACGGTGCTGATTCCCAGCAAGCGCTACGACGATCCGGTGGACGTGGCCCGGGGGCTCGATGACGTGGGAGGCGCCGCGCACGTGCTGATCACCCGGCACGCCGCCCACCCCGAGTACGAGTTCAAAACGCTGGCGGCGGTGGCGGCATCGCGCGGGGTCACGCCGGTCGAACAGTTCATCCAGATCGTCAAGGACGGCGGCGCCGGGGTCGTGTGCACGGCGATGATCGAGGAGGACATCCGCGCCTTCTATCAGTGGCCGTACACGATGGTGGCGAGCGATGGCGGCATCGGCGTCCGCCATCCACGGGGAGCCGGCACGTTCCCGCGCGTGCTCGGCCGCTTCGTCCGCGAGAAGAAATGGCTGACGCTCGAGGACGCGGTCCGCAAGATGACGACGATGCCGGCGGCCCGCCTCAAGCTCGCCGATCGCGGCGCCATCAAGCCGGGCATGTGGGCCGACCTGGTCCTGTTCGATCCCGCGACCGTGATCGACAACAGCACCTTCGACGAGCCGTTCAAGCTGTCGTCGGGGATCCGCGGCACCTGGGTGAACGGCATCCGCGTGTGGGAAGAGCCTCAGGCGACAGGAGCCCGGCCGGGACAAGTGATCACGCCGGGCAAGAAGTAGATAGCTGGTGAAGTCGTGATGTCTTGATCTGATGAACTGAGCTGTTGATCTGTTGAGTGTCTTGAACTGGCGTCGAGGTTCACCCCTGCCGCGCCCGCCAGTACAACCACAGCCCGACGCCGATCGGCACGCCCACGCCAAGGGCCATCTTCATCTCGAAGATCCACACGTTGCCGACGTCACCGGTTGGCAGGAACACCGCGACGATCCCCGCTGCCGTGACCACGGCGCCGACGGCTCCGGCCACGCGCTCGAAACCACGGGCCGTATCCAGCGTCATCAAGGCCAGGAACACGTAGACGAACGGCACCAGGTTCAGCACCACGGCCGCCCGCAGCAGCACCTGATACGCCTCGGCCACCGTCGATCCCGCGAGCGACAACGCGGTCAGCGCCGCCGAGATCACGCCGCAGGTCAGCAGCGCCACGTAAGGTGAGCCCCAGCGAGGGTGCACCCGCCCCAGCGCGGCCGGCAGCGCGCGATCCAGGCCGGCGACGAACGGAATGCGCGACGGCCCGGCAAACCAGGCCGACGCCGAACCGCCGACCGACAGCGCCATCACGATCGCAATCGGGGCCACCAGCCAGCTGGCGCCGGCGGCAGCAGCGCCCTGTTGCACGGCCTGCATCACGCCCTGAATGGCGCCGAGCTCGCCCGGAGGCACCAGCGCGATCAGCGCGTCGGCCACCAGCAGGTACGCGACCAGCGCGATCACGCCGGTGATCACGATCGATCGCGGCACGTCCCGCGCCGGGTGCCGGATCTCGTCCGACATCGTCGAGGCGAGCTCGATGCCGATGAACGCGAAGCACATCACGCCGAGCGCGCCGGCCATGTCGAAGGCGGTGCCCTGCACCAGTACCGGCGAGGTCGCGGTGCCGGTCCAGCGCGCGACCGCGGCGGCGATGGCGACCAGCACCACGGTGGCCATGCCGCCCGCGCCGCCGATGTTGTTGATCCACTTGCCGACGCCCATGCCGCGGATGTTGGCCGCGGTGATGAGTGCCAGCCAGCCGAAGGCGACGCCGCCGACGAACCAGGGATTGTCCACCAGACCGGCCGTGCGATCGCCGCCGGCGAATGCCAGCACGCCGGCGAGATAGACCAGCAGCACCGGCACGTAGAACAGGCTGTTGGTCCAGTAGCACCAGCCGGAGATGAACCCGTGCAGCCCGCCGAAATGCTCGCGCGCCCACAGGTAGACCCCGCCCTCGCCGGGATAGCGCTTCGACAGGGCGAGCACCGCAATCGCCTCGGGGACGAAGAAGGCCAGCCACGCGAGCAGCCACAGCGCCAAGCGTCGCGCGGCCGAACCCGCCCACCGGCGGGACCACGTTGACGTTGACGATGGCGACCGTGCCGAGGAGGACGAGATCGGTGAGCCCCAGCGTGCGGGGAATCCGGGCCGGGGGTTCCACCAGTGTCTGCCCTTCTGCCTCTAGCGGTCTTGAGTCTTGGGTCTTGGGTCTTGGGTCTTGAGTCTTGGCCTGGCCTGCCGTCTGCCGTCTGCCGGTTGCCGGTCTGCCGGTCCTTACGCCTTCAACAGTTCTTCCACTGCCCGGTGGCCGTGATCGATCGCCGCATCCGTATACGAATAGGCCGCGGCGTCGGCATTGGCGATGGCGATGCGCCCGAAAGGCTTGCGGGCGACGGCGCAGGGCTGTTCGCCGCCGTTCACCCAGAACTCGTCCTCGAGCGAGTTGTACTGGTAGGCGTAGCCGTGCGGCCAGCGGTTGACGGTGATGCCGAGGATGTCGCGCGCGGGGTCGAACCCGCCGCCGCCGAGCGCGCGGCCGAGTGAGTCGCGGATGCCGCGCTCGATGGTCTCGAACGAGGTGGACAACAACTCGGCGCGACCGGCGCGATGCTGCGCGCGCGTCGGAAGACCTGGTTTGCACGCGGCCTTGCTCAGGTGCAGCACGATGGGCTGCGTCGGGTCGGTCTGGTGCTTGTAGGTGCCGAGGCTGACCGGGAAGTCGAGGTTTGCTGACGTGTGAAACATGCCGGGCATCGACACCCGCTGGATGCCGAGCTTCTGGAAGGCCGTCCACTGCCGGATGAAGACGTTGGTGTAGACGAGCGGCACCTTGATGGCGTAGTCCAGCGCGGTCTTCTGCGCGGCCGGCAGCTCCGGACAGAGCGCCGGGATCACCGTGTGCCAGCAGGCGAGCACGGTCGAGCGCGCGGTCACGCTCTTCAGCACGCCGTTCTGCTGGTAGGCGATCTCCACGCGACGATCACCAGTGGCCGGTCCGGTATGGCGCACGCGCAGCACCGGCGCGCTCAGGCGGATGCGAACCGCGGAGCCGGCAGTGTCCAGCTTGCCGTAATCCGCCTTCGCCGTCACCACATCGTCCATGGTGGAACCGGGGATGGCGCCGGGGATCAGACGACGCACCAGCAGCCGCGCGACCGAGGCGTTGCCGTCGGGGAAGTGGAAGTAGTAGTTCTCCCCTTCCTCGGTGCCCATCGAGTCGAAGTTCTGGCCCGGGCCCGGCTTGTCGTCGAGCCCCATGCCCTGGAAGCCAGGCAGGCCCAACGCGAACGCGTCCTGTGCCGGGACACCGTCCACGCCGACGCCGAACAGGCCATGCGTTCGCGCCTGATAGGGCCACAGCACGCCGGGATCGAGCTTCCACATCGTCGTGACAAAGGTGGTGTAGCTGATACGCGCGAGGCGCGCCTTCTTCTCCGACGACGACAGACCGGGCATCGGATCGAACGATTCGGTCTGCAACCGCTTCAGGTCGCGCGCGACCGCGGGAGTGAGCGGCGCGGCCTTGATGAATGCCTCGTCGCGGACGTCGCCAACTACCAGGCGGTCGGTGCCGAACGCTTCCTTGTTGAAGAACATCGAGGGGCGGAGGCCGAGCGACTTGTAGAGCCCCGAGTCCAGCACCTTGGCGTAGCGGGCGACGTCGATGCCGAGCTCGGTGATCAGGTCCTTGGCCACCTTGCTGTACGGCTGCGGGCTGTCGATCGACTGGGTGCCGCCGTAGCCGATGTAGGTGCGGCCCTCGTGCGAGAACTCGTTGCGCTTGGCGTGGCCGCCGAAGTCGTCGTGGTTGTCGAGGATCAGAATGCGCGCGTCGGGCCGCGCCTGCTTGAAATAGTGCGCCGCGGCAAGGCCGCTGATGCCGGCGCCGACGACCACGAGGTCATACTCTTCCCGCGTGTCCTGAGGCGGCACCGGCCTTGGTCCAGAACGCGCTGTCCCGCAGCGCGTGCAGCACCTCGAACGAGCCCTGGTGCGACCCGCGCAGGCCGGTGAGCGCCGGCGGATAGGGAGCCCCCTGGGCGAGCAGGGCGCCGAGATCTCCGGGCAGGCCGCTGGAAACCATCGCGCCGCCCACTCCGACTGCCACGCCGTTCAGGAAGTCGCGCCGCGTGATTGCGGCGCCCATGCCAAGCTGCCGATCCGTGCTGCTCATGATGTGGCGCATTGTAGTCCCGTCGGCACGGCGTATCATCAACGTGTTTCGATGCCCCATATCATCCATCGCCATCTGCATGTCACGCCCCCGGTTGCCGCCAGTGCCGACGGGGTCTTCGTCACCGACGCGTCGGGGATGCAATACATCGACGCCTGCGGCGGGGCGGCGGTCTCGTGCCTCGGGCATGGCGATCCCGACGTGCGCGCGGCGATGCACGCGCAGATCGATCGCGTGGCCTATGCTCACACCAGTTTCTTCACGTCTGAACCGGCGGAGGCGCTGGCCGAACAGCTGGCGCGGACCGCGCCGCCCGGCGTGAATCGCGTCTACTTCGTGAGCGGCGGGTCGGAGGCGATCGAGGCGGCGCTGAAGCTGGCGCGGCAATACTTCGTCGAGATCGGGGAGCCGGAGCGCAGCCTCTTCATCGCGCGGCGGCAGAGCTATCACGGCAACACGCTGGGCGCGCTGGCGGTCGGGGGCAACGAGCCGCGGCGCCGGCTCTACGCGCCGTTACTGATCGACGTCCAGCACGTGTCGCCGTGTTACGCGTATCGCGACCAGCGCGCCGACGAGACGCCAGAGGCCTACGGCGCGCGGCTGGCCACCGAGCTGGAGACGGCGATCGAGGCGTGCGGACCGAAGCGCGTGATCGCGTTCGTCGCCGAAACCGTCGGTGGCGCAACCCAGGGGGCGACCACCGCGCCGCCGGGCTACTTCAGGGCGGTGCGTGAGATCTGCGACCGCCACGGCGTGCTGCTGATTCTCGACGAGGTGATGTGCGGCATGGGGCGGACCGGCACCTTGCACGCCTCCGAGCAGGAGGGCATCATCCCGGACCTGATGACGATCGCCAAGGGCCTCGGCGGCGGCTTCCAGCCGATTGGCGCCGTGCTGGCACACGAGGCCGTGGTCTCGGCGCTGTCACGCGGCAGCGGGTTCTTCCAGCACGGGCACACCTATCTCGGACACCCCGTGGCGTGTGCCGCGGCGCTGGCCGTGCAGCAGGTGATCGAGCGTGACGGGCTGCTGATGAACGTGCGGCTGAAGGGCCGGCTGTTCAAGAGGATGATGCAGGAGCGCTTCGAACATCACCCGCACGTCGGCGACATCCGCGGGCGCGGGCTGTTCTGGGCGATTGAACTGGTGAAGGACCGGGACCGCAAGACCCCCTTCGACCCAGACGCCCGGCTCCACGCCAGGGTGAAGCGCGAGTGCATGGCGCGCGGGTTGATGACGTACCCGATGGGCGGCACCATCGACGGCCGGAGCGGCGACCACATCCTGCTGGCGCCGCCGTTCATCGTCGAGGAGTCGCACCTGGAGATCATCGCCGACCGTCTGCACGGCGCCATCGACGCTGCGGTGGGTTCGATCGACTAAAGCCAGACGCCGCACGCCGACTGGCGACGCGCAGCCCATAGGCTGAAGAAGGCATCGGCGTCCGCCAGACCGGTCGGTTGGCCGGTCAACTGCGCCGACGGTCGATCAAGCGCCTGGGCAAACTCGCGTTCCTTCGCCCCGCTCAAACATGCCGAGTGCTCCCCGTCGCCGCAGTTGTCGGCATCTTGAGTCGGCCAACCTCCAACGGTCTGTCGTACGCCGACGCCTTCTTCATGTGAGGGCTGCCGATGCGCGGCCGAGCGATGCGTCGACGGTCTCGCTTGCCACCAGACCGGTCGTCAGGCGAGCGGCTTTCTTCGGCAAGTTGCGACGGGCAGCGTCACGCAGCTGACGAAGGCGTCGGTGCAGGCCGGACCGTTGGAGGTCGGCCGTTCGCGATGCCGACAACCGTGCCGGCGGTCCCCACGCGGCATGTTTGAGCCCCATCGAAGGCAGGGCGAGTTTGCCTGAGTGCTTGTGATGCCGCCGGCATGGTTGACCGGCCGACCGACCGGTCCGGAATGCGGCGAGGCCTTCGGCAGCATGACTGGCTGCCGTGAGTCGTCGAGAGACCCGAGCCGAACTGGCGATGGCGACGCGCTAGGTCAGCCCGCCGACGCCGATCAGCTTCGTTTCCAGATACTCCGACAACCCCTCGCTGCCGCTCTCGTGGCCGACGCCGCTCTGCTTCCAGCCGCCAAACGGCCCCTCGGTGGCGTGGGGCGCCCACTCGTTGACGCCGACGATGCCGAATTCCAGCCCCTCGCTGGCCTTGACCGACGCGGCAAGATTGTTGGTCCACACGTAAGCGGCCAGCCCATACGGCGTGCGGTTGGCGAGCGCGATCGCCTCGTCCAGTTCATCGAACGTGATGATCGGCATCACCGGCCCGAAGATCTCTTCCTCGAACACCGGCATCTCCGGCGTGACACCGGAGAGCACGGTCGGTTCGAAGAAGTAGCCGCGCGGCAGGTTCGCTGGCGCCTGACCGCCGGCCATCACGTTGACGCCGCCGCGCGCGGCGCCGGTGACGAGTGCCGCGACCCGGTCGCGCTGGCGGGCGTTGATCAGCGGCCCGACCTGCACCTCGGGATCGAGCCCGCTGCCCAGCCGCAATCGGGACGCGCGACTGGCCACGCGCTCCGCGAACGCCTCGGCCACGCTGCGCTGGACCAGGAACCGCTGCGGCGCTACGCACACCTGCCCGCCGTTGCGGAACTTGCTGGTCACGGCCCCGGCCGTCACCGCTTCGAGATCGACATCGGGCAGCACGATCACCGGCGCGTTGCCACCCAGTTCCAGCGACAGCCGCGTCACGGTCCGCGACGCGCCGTCCATCAGGAGCTTGCCGACCCGCACGCTGCCGGTGAAGCTGATCTTGCGAAGCGCCGGGTGATCGAGCATCTCCTGGCCCATCGACGCGGGGTCGCCGTTCACCAGGTTCAGCACGCCTGCGGGCAGACCCGCCTCGACGAGCAGCGCCGTCATGTCCATCGCCGTGAGCGGCGTGAACTCCGACGCGCGGGCGACCACGGTGCAGCCTGCGGCCAGGGCCGCGGCCCAGGCCCGCGCCGGGTTGTAGGCGGGGAAGTTCCAGGCGGTAATCACGCCGACCACCCCCAGCGGCTGGCGCAGGACGGTCAGCCGCTTCGTCGCGACGCGTGACGGAATCGTCCGCCCATACGCGCGTTTGCCCTCTTCGGCGAACCAGTCGAACAGGTCCGCGCTCACCATCCACTCGCCGCGCGCCTGCGCGAACGGCTTGCCCGATTCCAGCACCGTCGTGCGCGCCAGGTCGTCGGCCAGCTCGCGCATCCGCGCCGCCGCTCGCTGCAGGATGGCGCCGCGCTCGTATGCCGTGCGCCGGGACCAGACGGGGAAGGCCCGCGCGGCGGCCTCGATGGCAGCGCGGCAATCCTCGCGCCCGCCAAACGGCACCGTCCGCACGACCTCTTCGGTCGCGGGGTTGATCACGTCCCAGGTGCCGCCGGAGGCCGCGCCCGTCCAGGCGCCGTCGATGTGCTGCTGATAGGTGAACGTCATGAGGAGCCGAAGTATACGGCGTTCCCGGGTATACGATTCACGCATGCGCATTCGATCGGTCTTCGTCTCCGGGTTCATCGCCGCCGTCGCTGCCCTCACCTGGCAGCTTCCAGCCTGGTCACAGGGCGGCACCTTCGATCTCGTCATCCGCGGCGGGCGAGTGGTGGACGGCACCGGCAGCCCGTGGTTCGTCGCCGACGTCGGGATCAAGGGCGACACCATCACCGCCGTGGCGCCTCGGCTCGACGCTGGAGCAGCCACCATCATCGACGCGCAGGGCCTCGTGGTCTCCCCCGGCTTCGTTGACGTGCATGCACACGTGGAGCCCTACGACGGCGGCCAGGACATCATCGGCAACCCGGCCGCCGAGAACGACGTCCGCCAGGGCGTGACGACGGTGATCGGCGCGCCGGATGGCGGCGGCTCGGTGGAGGTCGGCGCGTATCTCGAGAAGGCGCTCGCCGCCAAGCCGGCGATCAATGTCGGTGCGTTCATCGGGCACGGCTCGGTGCGGCACGCCGTGATGGGCGATGCGAATCGCGCCGCGACGCCCGAGGAGCTCCAGCGCATGAAGGATCTCGTCCGCACCGGCATGCGCGAAGGCGCGGTCGGGCTGAGCACCGGCTTGTTCTACGTGCCGGGCAACTACGCCCCGCTCGATGAAGTGGTGGAGCTGGCGCGCGTCGCCGGCGAGCTCGGTGGGATTCACCAGTCGCACATGCGCGACGAGGCCGCGCACGTGCTGGACAGCGTCCGCGACACCATCGCCATCGGCGAGCGGGGCGGCCTGCCGACCCAGGTGACGCATCACAAGATCATCGGCAAGGTGAACTGGGGCAAGAGCGTGGACACGCTGCGCCTGGTGGACGAGGCCCGCGCCCGCGGCGTGGACGTCACCATCGATCAGTATCCCTACACCGCATCGAGCACCTCCATCCAGGGAGGCCTGGTGCCGCAGTGGGCGCAGGAAGGCGGACGGGAACAGATCCTGAAGCAGCTGCGCGACGAGACCTTCCGCGGCAAGGTGCTGGCCGCCATCGTCTCGTCCATCGAGAACGACCGTGGCGGCGGCGATCCCGCGAACGTCGTCCTCGCGGCGTGCGCGTGGGATCCCAGCCTGGCCGGGAAGAGCCTCGCGCAGGTGCTCCGCGATCGCGGTCGCCCCGTCACCATCCCGCGCGCGGCAGAGCTCGTCGTCGAGATCGTCGAGAAGGGCGGCTGCAGCGCCATCTACCACGCAATCAACGAAGACGATCTCGTGCGCATCATGCAGCACCCCGCGACGATGATCGCGTCGGACGCGGCGCCGGGCATCCCCACCTTCGGAAAGGCCGTGCCCCATCCGCGAGCCTATGGCACCTTCGCGCGGGTGCTCGGCCTGTATGTCCGTGAGAAGCACGTGCTGACGCTCGAGCAGGCGGTCCGCAAGATGTCGTCGTTTCCAGCGCAACGGATCGGGATGCGCGACCGCGGCCTCATCCGGCCGGGCCTGAAGGCCGACGTTGTCGTCTTCAATCCAGCAACCATCATCGACCGCGCCACGTTCGAGAAGCCGCACCAGTATGCCGAGGGCGTGTCGGCGGTAATCGTGAACGGGCAGGTGACGCTGAAGGGCGGCCAGATGACGGGCAGCCGGGCAGGGCGGGCCGTGCGGCCGCAGGGGCGCTAGCGCTCTTGGGCTATGCTGCAGGTCCAATGAAAATCCCCACGGTCGTCGCGGTGTGCGCGTGCGTCTCCCTGCTCGCTGCCACAGTAGGGACGGTGCCCGACCCGTGTGGGCTCATCACCGTCGCCGAGCTCACGCAGATTGTTGGTCCTCTGACGGGCAAGCCCAAGCCCGGCGATATCAAGGCCGGTGACGTCTCCTGCGAGTACACGCCGGCGAAAGAACCGGCCTGGATTGAGGTCCGACTGAACGAGGGGGACCTGGGCTACTGGAAAAAGCGCAACGGCGGACCGAGCCCGGTGGCCGCGCCGGAGTTCGGGACCGGCGCGTTCCTGAATCTCGACGCCGATGGGTCCACGGATTTGTTCGTGGGCAAAGGGGCGCTGGTGCTGAGAGTGAGCATGCCGAAGGGACCGAAGGCCGCGGAAAACGTCAAGGCGATTACCAGGAAGGCGCTGCCGCGGCTGTAGTTCCCGATCGAGGGCTCAGCCGGCGTAAGCCTGGTGCCCGGCGACCCAGGTGCCGGTCACGCGCATCGTGGTGAGCGCTTCGGGTGGTGTCGTCCGGATGTTGCCCGACAGCGTCGCCAGATCGGCGAGCATGCCCACGCGCAGGCAGCCGCGCTCTGTGTCGTCGCCCGAGGCGATGGCGCCGGCGCGGGTGTAGCCGTCGAGCGCTTCGTCCAGCGTGATGGCTTCGTCTGCCGCCACCGGCTGTCCTTCGGCGTCGAGGCGGAGCATGGCCGCCTGCATTCCGGCTAACGGGGAATCGTTCTCCACCACCGGCGCATCGGACGACAGCGCGACGGTGAGGCCCGCGTCCAGCATCGCCCTGACCGGATAGACGTGCGCAAACAGCGCATCGGGCAGATAGCGGCGGAAGTTCAGCCCCAGCTCTCGTACGAAGATGGTCTGCGGCGCGGCGATGACGCCAATCCGGGCGGCACGACCCAGCTGATCCGGCGTCGGCAGCCCCAGGTGCTCGATGCGGTGACGGACGCCCCTGGGCGGCAGCGCTTCATACACTCGCAGGACCTGTTCGATGGCGCGGTCGCCAATCGCATGCGTGGCGATGCGCCAGCCGTTGTCGTGCGCCGTGCGTGCGAGCGACAGAAACTCCTCCGCCTCCAGGCGCAGCACGCCGCGCGTGTCGGCGTGCCGGTACGGGACGCCGAGCGCTGCCGTAGCGCCGCTCAGGCCGCCATCGGCGAAGAACTTGATGGTATCGATCCGCAGACGATCCGAGACGTGCCGCCCGGCGGGGAGCGGCAGCGGGCCGCCGCCGTCGATCATGCCCAGCGCCATGACGTTGATGCGTGCCGGCAGACGCTGGTCCGCGTCCATCCGCCTGTAGACATCGGCCAGTTCCGGAATCACGCCGGCATCGTTGGTGCTGGTGATGCCGAGCGACAGCTGATGCCGCATGGCGGCGGTGATCATGGCCGCGTACTCGTCGGCGGTGGGCTGCGGTACGTGGCGCAGCACCAGACCGATGGCGGTTTCGCGCAGCACGCCGGTTGGCTGGCCACGCTCGTCGTGGTCGATTTCGCCACCGGGCGGCGGCGCGGTGTCGGCACCGATGCCCGCCAGTTCCAGCGCGCGGCTGTTGCAGGCGATGATGTGCGCGCAGGTCCGCATCAGCACCACGGGCCGGTCGATGGTCACGGCGTCGAGGTCGGTCCGCGTCGGGCCTCGCCCGTCCGCGAACTTCGCCTCGTTATAGCCGCGCCCATAGAGCCAGGCGCCGGCAGGCATCGCACGCGCCCGAGCCTTCAGCCGAACGGCGAGATCGGCCACGCTGCTGGCGCCGCGCACGTCGAGCAGCGTCGTGAGCAGATGGCCGATCTTCCAGATGTGGGCGTGCGCGTCAACGAACCCGGGGAGCAGCGTCTGCCCGCCCAGATCGACGACCCGGGTGTCGGATCCCCGCAGGTTCAGGACGTCGTGATCGGAGCCGACCGCGACGATGCGCCCGGCGGCGACGGCCAGGGCCGTCGCACCCTCCGGGTCATCGCGCCCGGTCCAGAGCACTCCGTTCCGAAAGATCGTTTCGGCGCTCGTCACACCCATGCGCGGCGATCGAGAGCCCGCTTACGCCGGCTGCAGGCGGTTGGCGAGCCCGGCTTTGGCTTCCACTTCCGCCAGCGCCTGTTCGATGACGTCAAGCCCTTCGAGAAGTTGATCGTCGGTGATCGTCAGCGGCGGCAGGAACCGGATGCCGTTGGTGAAGAGGCCGGCGCGCATCGCGATCACGCCCTTCTGGAACGCGGCCTTGATGATGGCCAGCGTCTCGTCCGGCGCCGGCTCCTTGGTCTCGCGATCCTTCACCAGCTCGATCAGCATCATCGAACCGAGGCCGCGGACGTCCCCGATGATCGGATGACGCGCCTTCCAGCCGTCGAGCGTCTCGCGCAGCATCGTGCCGATGCGCTCGGCCCGGGCCAGGAACGCCGGCTGGCGCATCATCTCGATGGCCGCGATCGCCGCCACGCAGGTGACCGGGTTGCCGCCATAGGTGCCGCCCATCCCGCCGGTATGCGTGGCATCCATGATCTCGGCGCGGCCGGTGGTGGCGCTGATCGGCATCCCCGCGCCCAGTGACTTGGCGGTGACGATGATGTCGGCGGCGATGCCGTAGTGCTCGAGCGCGAACAGCTTGCCGGTGCGGGCAAAGCCGCACTGCACTTCGTCGGCAATCATCACGATGCCGTGCTGATCGCACAGCTCGCGGATGCGGCGGAGGAAGCGCGGCGGCACCGGCACGAACCCGCCTTCGCCCTGCACCGGCTCGATGATGATGGCGGCCACCTCGCTGGCATCGACCTGCGCGGTGAAGGCGTGTTCGAGCTGCTGGATGCCCCAGTCGAGCCCCTGCTCCGCGGTGGTGCCGCGCGGGGTGCGATAGGCGTTCGGCATCGGCAGCCGCACGATGTCCGACGCGAACGGGCCCATGGTCTTCTTGAACAGGCTGTACTTGCTGGTGAGGCTCAGCGTCAGCAGCGTGCGCCCGTGGTAGCCGCCCTCGAAGCAGATGACGCCCGGCCGCCGGGTGTAGGCGCGCGCCGCCTTCACCGCGTTCTCCACGGCCTCGGCGCCGGTGTTGGCGAGCAGCGTCTTCTTCGGGAACGCGCCCGGCGTGACTTCGTTCAGCAGCTCGCACAGCCGCACGTAGGACTCGTAGGTGCCGACCAGCGAACCCATGTGGATGAGCGACGCCGCCTGTGCCTGCACCGCCTGCACCACGGACGGCGGGCAGTGTCCGACCGCCAGCGCGCCGATGCCGCCGACGAAGTCGAGGAAGGTGTTGCCGTCCACGTCGTGGACGAGCGCCCCCTCGGCGCGTTCCACCACGACCTCGGTCGCCTTGCCGAGACCATTCGGGACCGCCGAGGCCCGCCGCGCGAGGGTCGCGCGGCTGCGGGGGCCGGGAACTTCCGTCTTCAACTGGATCGCAGCCATTACCTTTGCTCCTTCACTGATGGGCCGGTCGTGGTCGGCCGGACGGCGCCGGGCACGTCCTTCGCCGCGTCGAGCACGATGAGCACGCTGTAATTGTCGCAGACCGGGTCCTGCAGGTAGTCCTTCAAGAGCGCCCGGAACTCGAATCCCACTTTCTGCTGCATCGAGAGCGTCGGATCGTTGATTCGCCCGGCAACGAGCCCCTCATAGTACGCCTCGGCGGTCATGCGATCCTTCACCGCGCCGTAACCGCTCATCATGCCGGCCGTGACCTGCCCGCGCAACCCCAGCCTCCAGACCAGCTCCTGGCGCGCCGCGTAGAGCGCCTGGGCGAGGCCCCTGCCGCGATAGTCCGGATGGACGCCGATGTCGGCGCCGTAGAGCCACGGACCGTCCGGTTCGTGCGAGGTGAGCCAGCCGCCCTGGATGACGTCCGCGAAGGTGTGATCCAGGTGCGCGAAGTCGAAGTGCATGCGGATGGTGGCGGTGGCGGCCACCACGCGATCGCCGTCGAGCCCGACGAACTGTCCCTCCGGAAACAATTCCAGGTGCTTCACGTAGTGCTTCGCCTTGAAGCGCTCCTCGTCGGCCAGGGTGGGGAACACCACGCGCTGGAGCGCGTCCAGTTGGGGGGCGTGTACGGGCTCAGCCGAGGCAACGACCAGGCCGTTCGGCAGCACACGCCGATAGCCGCTTAGGCGCGGGCTCGTCGGCTCGGTCATGGCACCGGCGCAGTATACTCCCGCCACCGGTTCCAGCCCCAGTCATGGCCCGATCGATCGCTCCTGTCGTTGTCGCGTGCGCGGTGACCGTTCTCGTTGCGCTCGGTGGCTGTGCGCCGGCGCCGCAAGTCAGCGGCAACGTCCTCGAGACGGACGTCGCCGTGCCGATGCGCGACGGCGTGGTGCTTCGAGCGATAGTGCTGCGACCGGGTCGCGAGGGCCGCTTCCCGACGCTGGTCTATCGCACCCCGTACGGCGCCGGCGACACGCTCGACGACGAGACGACGTTCACGCGAGCGGTCGAACGCGGCTATGCGGTGGTGGTGCAGGACGTGCGCGGGCGATACCGCTCCGACGGCGAGTTCCGGCCCTACGAAAACGAAGGGCGTGACGGCTTCGACACCATCGAGTGGGCGGCGCAGCAACCGTGGTCCGACGGCAACGTCGGCACGTTCGGACTGTCCTACCCGGGCGCGGTGCAGTGGCTGGCGGCGATGGAGTCGCCGCCGCACCTCAAGGCGATGGTGCCGGCGATGACGTTCTCGACGCCCCAGAACTTCTTCTTCACGTGGGGCGTGTGGGACATGTCCTGGATCCACTGGATCTGGCAGAACATCGCGCCCGACGTTCGCGTGAAGCAGAACCTGCCGGGTCCGAAGACCGGCGCCGAAGCGCGCGCCGCCCTTGCCGCGATCGAGGACAAGATGCTCGGCACGCTGCCGCTCGATCAACTCGAGGAGCTGCGGCGACGTGGCGCCGTACTACTACGACTGGCTGCGCCATCCGCCGGAGGATCCGTTCTGGGATTTCGCCGAGCTTCGCGGCAAGTACGCGCGGACCAACGCCGCCGTGCTCAACCTGTCGGCGTGGCACGACGACAACTACGGCCCAGAGGGCGCGACCACGAACTTCGAGGGGCTGGTGAAGGCGCGCGGCGGGAAGGCGGACCGGACCGCGTTGCTGATCGGGCCCTGGGTGCACGGCTCGGACGCCACGGCGCGAACCAAGTCCGGCGACCGTGAGTTCGGCGCGGCCGCTGCCATCGATTACGACAACGTGGTGCTCGATTGGATGGACCAGCACGTGCGCGGCAAGGGCGCGCCTTCGTCCCTTGGCCCGTCGGTGCGTTACTTCGTCATGGGCGCGAACGAGTGGAAGACGTCGTACGCGTGGCCGCCGCCGGCCAGGCCACGGTCGTACTTCCTCGCGCCCGCCCGAAGCGGGCCGGCCAATCGAGGCACGCTGGTCGAAACGCGGCCCGCGGCGGGCGCGAAGGCCAGCCAGATTGCCTCCGACCCGGACAATCCGGTGATCAATCCGCACCAGTCTGCCGGAGCGCACGACTACCGCGCGCTGGCGGAACGCGCCGACGTGCTCAGCTTCGACTCCGAGCCGCTCGCTCGCGACACCGAGATCACCGGCCCGATCACCGCGCGGCTGTTCGTGTCGTGTGACTGCCGCGACACCGACATCTGGGCCCGCCTGCTCGACGTCGGGCCCGACGGCACCGCCTACAACCTGATGAGCCCCGGCCTGGACGTGCTGCGCGCCAGCTACCGCGACATGGACGAAGGGGCGGCAGCTTCTGACGCCGGGGACGATCTACGAACTGAGGCTCGACCACCTGATCACCAGCAACCAGTTCAAGCGCGGGCACCGCGTGCGTCTGCAGATCTCGACCAGCTTCTTCCCGAACTTCTCGCGTAACCTCCACACCGGAGACCTGGAGACGACCTCGGGGCGACGTCAGCGCGCCACGATTCGCATTCATCACGATGGCACCCATGCGTCGCACGTGGTGTTGCCGGTGGTGGAGGAATAGGGAACCGGCAACCGGCAGACGGCAGACGGCAGACGGCAGACCGGCACCCGGTGTCCGGTATCCGGTATCCGGCGCCGCAGACTCCGACTCCAGACTCAAGACTCAAGACCCAAGCCCCAAGACCCAAGACCCAAGACTCAAGACCCAAGACCCAAGACCCACAAGGCACAAGCAAAATGAGAACGCTCTCGCACAATTCGCATCGGTTTATGGCGGCGCTGGCCGCGGTGATGCTCTCGGCGTGTCAGACGCAGCCCGGGCAGGCGCCGGGCGGCTCGTCGCCGGCGGCCACCGCGCAGGTCGCGGATCTGATGATTGTCAACGGCCGCGTCTTCACCGCGGACGAGTCCGGCACCGTGGCGCAGGCCGTGGCGGTGAAGGGCAACACCATCCTGCGGGTCGGCTCGGACGCCGAACTGTCGGATCTTCGCGGCCCGGAGACACGTGTCATCGACGCGCACGGCGCGACGGTGGCTCCGGGTTTCAACGACTCGCACGTGCATTTCCTGTCGGGAGGCCTGTCGCTGGGCGACGTGGACCTGGCCGGGCTCACCACGCTTCGCGAGGTGCAGGCCGCCATCAGCTCGTTCGCGGCGAAGAAGCCGGCCGACGCGTGGGTAAAGGGCCGGGGCTGGCTCTACTCGCCGTTCCCAGGCGGCAGTCCGACCAAGGCACAGCTCGACGAGATTGTGCCGGACCGCCCGGCGGTGATGACCTGCTACGACGGCCATAGCATCTGGGTGAACTCGAAGGTGCTGGCGCTTGCCGGCATTACCAGGGACACGCCCAACCCGCCGAACGGCGTCATCGTCAAGGATCCGAAAACCGGAGAGCCCACCGGGCACCTGAAGGAAGCGGCGGCCCGCCTCATCGACCCGGTCGTGCCCAAGCGCACGGACGACGACCGGCGTGCCGCGCTCAAGGCCGCGGTGGCGCACGCGCTGCAGTACGGCATCACCAGCGTCCAGAACGCCGGGGGCAGCCTCGAGGAGATGGACCTGTTCGATCAAGCTCGCATCGCCGGCGATCTGCAGGTGCGGACCTACCTGGCGACCTCGGCCACGTCGGCGACGACCGAAGCCGATGTCGATCGCATGGATGAAACGTGGAAGCGGTTTGGCGACGATCCCACGGTGCGCACCGGCATCGTCAAGATGTTCGCCGACGGCGTGATCGAGAGCCGAACCGCGGCGATGCTGGCGCCGTACACCAACACCACCAGCGCGGGCGCGCCCAACCTCTCGCCCGAGGAGCTCACCCGGATCGTCACCATGTTCGACAAGCGCGGCTGGCAGGTGCAGATTCACGCCATCGGCGATCGCGCCATCCGCATGTCGCTCGACGCCTTCGAGCACGCCGCCAAGGTGAATCCAGCGCCGCCGCGCGGTCGCCGTCATCGCCTGGAGCACATCGAGGCGGTTGCCGAAGCCGACATCCCGCGCTTTGCCGCCCTCGGCGTGATCGCCTCGCAGCAGCCGATGCACGTGGTGCTGGGCGACATGAACTCGGCGAAACCCGCGGGCCCGTGGCCGGACAACATCGGTCCCGAGCGCGCCTCGCGCGCCTGGGCCTGGCAGCGGATCCGGGCCGCGGGCGGCCGCATCACATTCGGCAGCGACTGGCCGGTGGCGCCGCTCGAGGCGGGGCAGGGCATCTGGCTGGCCTCGACGCGTCTCAGCCAGCCGCGCGGGCCCGCCCAGGCGATGTCGATCCAGGACGCGCTGAAGGGCTACACGATCTGGCCGGCGTTCGCGTCCTTCGACGATCAGCGCAAGGGCACGATCGCGCCGGGCATGCTCGCCGATCTCGTCGTGCTGGCATCGGACATCCTCGCAAAGCCCCCGGCCAAACCTGGCGACGTCGTTGTCCAGACGACGGTGTTCGACGGCAAGGTGGTCTTTGAGAGACCGAGGAGTTAGGAAGACAGGGATCGGGGATTCGGGATCCGGTTTCCGGTTTCCGGTTTCCGGACACCGGACCCCGGGTACCGGACACCGCGTCTACAACGTGACGCCCAACCGTTTCGCGAGGGCGAAGGCGCCGGCAGTCGACACCACCATGAACACGATCAGCCAGTGCACGTGGAATCCGAGGACGTCGAGACCAGGCTCCGGGTAGGGCAGCGAGATGGCTTGCACCGGACCGCTCGCGTCCAGCAGCGGCTCCGAGGGGTAGAGCAGCACGTCGAGCACTCCATGCGCCACCCGCAGCGGCGACCGTCGCGCGATGGTGTTGGACACATGCACGGTCTTGGTGGCCGCGTAGTCTCCGGCGCGCACCGTCACCGTGAAGTCGCCGGTTGATGTCGGTACGATGCGCCACAACACTTCAGTCGATCCGGCGAGCTGGACCGCGCCGGTCTCGACGCGAATCTCCGGCGGCGTTTCCAGCACGGGTGCGGGCGTTGCTCCGGGAGACATGGCACCGCTCGCGGCACTCTCCATCTCGGCCTTCAGCAGCACCGCTTCGCCGGGCACCAGCCCTGCGTACCCATAGAACGCCTGTAGCTGCGCGATGACGATGACCAGCGGAATCGCCATCCACAGCAGCGGCACCAGCGACAGCCGCAGGTAGACGAGCGTTGTGCGCGCAGCAGCGTCGCCGAGCGCGCGCAGCATCGCGCGCAGATCGTCGTTGAACAGGCGAATCTCGAACAGGCCGGCGTGAATGCGCGCGCTTCGTCGTCCGCCATGCGCGCGCTGATTCGGACGTCCGCGCGCACGACGAGCAGCATCACGACGGCGGTCAGCAGCGACACGACCACCAGGCCTGACGAGCGGCGGCACCATGGCCAGCAGCGCAAAGGCCGCGTCGAACGCCCACGTCGCCGCGGCGTTCACCGCCGCCAGCGCGCGCTCAGGAAATGTAGCCAAGCCCCTTCAGCTTCTTCTTGATCTCCTCCTCCGAGTCGGACCCGTCGAGCTTCGCCAGCTCCTTCTCGAGTGACGTGCGTCACGAACTCGTCCACCGACGAATAGCCGGCGAGGTCGGCGTAGCGCTTCACCTTGGCCAGCAGCGCCTTGTCCAGCTTGATGCGTGGTCCGAACATGTCAGCGCTCCTCGCTGCTGCTGCGATGGGGGAAGCCGTCGACGCCGAACTCGGCGAGAATCGCGGCCGCCAGCGTCCTGGATGGATCGGCGCCGGCCGCTTCAGCGGCCGGCTGGTGAGCAGGATGCCCGGCACCGTCTCGTGATCCATGCAGTGATCGCCGCTCCACGCGCTGGTGTTGTCGACGAACACCTCGCGCGGCAGCCCGCCCAGCGCCGATTCGTCCGACCCGCGCGTGCCCTTGGCGTAGCCGACGATCAGGTCGGGCGCGATGTCTTCGTTGCCAGCGCCAGGTGATAGACCTGCTCGCGGCGATACACCTTGGTGATCGCGGCGCTGCCCGGTCTGCCGGATCGACGGCGGCGAGCAGCTTGCGCCGCAATCTCGTTCGCCAGCGCCTCGCGCGTCGGCCGGTTCGACGATGCCGTCCTTCTCGCGGCCCTTGACGTTCACGTAGAGCCCGTTCAGCCCGAGCGCGTAGGCGCGCGTGCGCGACCAGTCCACGTTGGCGAAGAGTCCCGGGTCGTCCGCGCAGATTCGGATCGAGCACGCGTCAGGTAGCCGTTGTCGCGCAGCCAGCTGTTCAGGTGGAACGCGCGGCGCCACGACGTGAAGCCGTGATCCGACATCACGACCAGCAGGTCGTCCGGGCCGAGCCTGCGCGAGCGTGTCGCTGACGACGGCGTCGAGCCCCTCGATAGAGCTCCTCGATCGACGTGCCGCGTTCGGCGCGTCGGTGGCCGGCGTCGTAGGCCGGATGCCCCGGATCGCGCGCGCGCCACATCATGTGCGAGACCTGATCGACGTTGCCGAAGTAGTAGAAGAGCAGGCCGTCCGGTGAAGCGATCGAGGACGTAGCGGTACTGCCGCCGGTTCTCGTCGCCGGCGATCCGCGCCTGGGCGAGGAACTCGGCGTCGGTCAGCACGTCGGTCTTCAGCGCCTTGGTGTCCTCGGGCATGCCCTGCGTGTAGAAGCGGCCGGTCGCCTCGCGCCAGCTCGGCGGCGTACGCGGCCGGGTGCGAGACCGGCATCGCCGGGTCGAGCGGATCGATGTTGACCGGGCTGGCGTACAGCTCGAAGAACGGATCGAGCGCCTTCAGGTAGAAGCGGACCTCGCCGGTGCAGCGACTGCGTCGGCGCCAGCGGGAAGCTCGACCGGCACCCAGTCGCTCCACTCGCCGACCGCCAGCAGCCGCTCCTCGCTCCCGACGACGAGCTTCACGTGCCGGCTGTCGCGGTCGAGGTACGCGGTGAACGTCGGCCGCGACCTTCTCGGGCGTCGTCAGGAACGGGTTGTCGGGCCCGTCGAGCGCGGCCTGCACCACGCCGTCGCGCGACTTCGACCGGCGTGCACGACGCCGCCCGACAGCGTCTGGCCGGCGAACGCGAACGGCTCGGACGTGTAGAACGCGAACGTGCCGTAGGTGCCGAGAAGGTCCGGCGTGCCCATGCCGCTCAGCTCGCGCGTGGCCGTGCCGGACGGCGGAAAGTTCGCCGGCATGCGGATGATGGTCGTCGGCACGCCGCGCGCTTCGAGCACGTCCCAGAACGGCTGGCCGCGGCGCAGCAGCTCCACGCGTGCCGCTCGACAGCGGGAGCTGCCACTTGCCCGAGTCCGATCGTGCGCGCCGCGCGCCTCGGTCCTCGTCGTCGACAGGTACGGCAGCATCGTCTTCGGATCGCGGTGGATGAAGTCGAAGATGCCGTGCGCCGCCGGGATCGAGGCCGGTGATGAACGTCGACCAGGCGACCGGGACTCTGCGGCGGGATCGTCGTGCCGAGCGGCGCGAAGCCGCCGCTGCCGGCGAGCCGCGCGAAGCCTGGCAGCCGGCCGCTGTCGATCATCGTCGCGCGTGAGGTCGTAGTCGAGGCCGTCGAAGCCGAGCACGATGACCTTGCGGCCGGTGCGACGCGCGGCTTGCCGCTGCACGACGCCGGCCGCGACGAGCGATCAGCCGCGAGCGCGGCGCAGGACAAGTCGCGGCGTGGCGCGGACGCGTCTCACGCGAGCCCCGCACAGCGGCCGGCCGTCCATGTGCGCGCGGCGGCTCGATGCCGAACAGCCGCAGCGCCGTCGGCGCGATGTCGATCGAGCGACGGGTTCCTCGTGCGTCGATCGTGCCGGTTGCAGAAGAACACGCCGGGCACGAGCCGCGGATCGATGCAGTGATCGCCGCTCCACGGCTTGCGGTTGTCCTCGAACACCGGGCCCGGCGACGACGCCGCGTCGCGCAGTCCCACGACGTGCGATAGCCGGCGTTGTAGCCGATGACGAAGTCGGGCGCGTTCTCGAGATAGGGCCCGCTGTAGAGCGCCGCGGTGTCGAACGCCTCGTTGACGCCGATCGCCGACCGTCTCGTCGTCGCGCAGGCCGCGCAGCTTGCGCGGCGATCTCCTGTCTTGAGCGCGACGGCCTCGGCGCCCGGGCTCGACGATGCCCTGCGCCTCGCGGCCCTTCGAGGTTCAGGAACATGCCCGGTGAGGCCCGAGCGCGTAGGCGCGCGTCGCGCGACCAGTCCACGTCGCGCAGCCACTCGGCGCGGCCGTCGGCGCCGGGCTTGAGCGCCAGATAGCCCTCGCGCAGCAGCCACTGATTCAGGTTGACGCCGCGGCGGAACGAGCTGAAGCCGTGATCCGAGATGCACCATCAGCACGTCGCCGTCGCCGCAGCTGCGTCGCGCACGCGGCCGACCAGCGCGTCGTTGTGCCGATAGAGATCGCGGATGGCGTTGCCTTGCGCGCGACGGTCTCGCGGCCGCGGCGCGGCCGGGTGCGCCGGCGTCGATGTCGCGCCAGAACATGTGCTGGATGCGATCGGTGGCGTCGAACACGCAGACGAGCGCTGCCGCGCGCGCAGCCGATCGAGCGCGGCGAAGAACATCGTCTCGCGCTCGCGATCGATGTCGTAGGTCTGCTGCAGGAACGTCCCGTCGTCGGTGACGCCTTCGTTGAGCGCCCAGGTGTCCTCGGCCAGGCCGAGCGTCGCGATACGGGCCGATGCTTCTTCGCGAGATAGGTCGCGTAGTACGGACGGATGCGAGATCGGCATCGCCGGCGCGTCGGGATCGAGGTTGATCGGCGACACGTAGAGCGAGAAGTGCTCGTCCATCTCGGTGACGAGCAGGCGCGTGAGGCCCTTGACGCGTCACGCCCGGCAGCGCCGAGAACGCAGAGCGACACCCAGTCGCTCAGCGTGCCCGGCGTCAGCGTCATCGCGGTGTCGCCGATGCTCGACGTCGCGCCTGCTGGCCGGCGCGATCGAGCTGCACGCGGAGCGGCAGCGTCGAGCGGCGGATTGCCGTCGAGCGAACGTGTTCTCCGGGCCCTTCGAGCGCGGTGTCGATGCGATCGCCGGTCGAGCGACACGCGGCTTGCGCAGCGCCGCCTTCCTTGAACGCCTCGGCCGGCGGGCGCGTCGTGAAGAGCAGGAACGTGCCCTGCGTGCCGAGCAGATCGGGCACGCACATCGCGCTCAGCTCCGCGCCGTAGAAGCGGTCGGGCGGGAACGTGATCGGCACGCGCAGCACGGTGCTCCAGATGCGATGCTCGCCGAGGATCGTCCAGAACGGCTTCGACTTGCGCAGCAGCGCAGCTCCGGGCGCCGGCAGCGGAATCCGGTAGCGGCCAAGCTTGCAGAACGCGCTCGACCTTGCCGATGCGCGTCGACGACAGCATCGGCAGATAGGTCCGCCGATCGCGATCGAGGAAGTCGAAGATGTTGTGCCGCGCCGGGTGCGATGCCGGTGCTGAACGACGACCAGGCCACCGGCGACACCGCCGGGAACGTCGTCGTCAGCCGCCGATAGCAGCCCTGCGGCGGCCAGCGCGCTGAAGTTGGGCAGCAGGCCCTCGCGCATGAACTGGTCGGTGAGCTTCGGGTCCTGGCCGTCGAAGCCGACGACGATGAGGCGCGCGATCGCGGCTTTCGGCGGCGTCGTGCCGCGTGATCAGCGCGCCACGCGCGCGCGGAACGGCCACGCCAGCAGCGTGAAGAGCACCGACGACGACCGTCGTGACGAGCACGAACGCCGAGGACACCAGCGCGAAGCCGGCGCCCGGGCCGATGTATGCTGAGGCCGGCGCTGGCGACCGCCAGGAGCAGCACCCCGCGAGCGTGAGCGTGAGCCAGAGAGGGCGGCAGCGCAAGGCGGTGGAAACCTCGCCGACACTGTAGCCTGCGCCAGGCTAGAAGCGTCACAAGGCCAAGGCAGCACATCCGGATGGTTCAGTCGTTCCTCCGCCGCCTGCGATCGCGGCAAGCCGATCGTCGTCGTCTCGGGCCTGCCGCGATCGGGGACGTCGATGGCGATGCGGATGCTCGAGGCCGGCGGGATGCCCGTCGTCACCGACGGCGTGCGCGCCGCCGACGACAGCAATCCGAACGGCTACTACGAGCTCGAGCCGGTGAAGGACGCTGAGCACGCGGCGGCGACACGGCCTGGCTCGGCCGACGCCCGCGGCAAGGCCGTGAAGATCATCTCGTTTCTGCTCACCTACCTGCCGGAGTCCTACGACTACCAGGTGATCTTCATGCGGCGCGATCTCAACGAGATCGTCGCGTCGCAGAACAAGATGCTCGACGCGCGCGGCGAGGATCACGCGGCGCCGCCGACGACCGCATGCGCGCGCTTTACACCGAGCACCTCGGCCGCGTGGACCGCTTCCTGTCGCAGCGGTCGTGTTTCTCGACCCTCCGCCTACCCTACGCCGGCGTGCTGGCGAACCCGGCCGCCGAAGCCGCGCGGCTGAACGAATTCCTCGGCGGCCACCTGAACGTTTCGCGCATGGCGGAAGTCGCCGAGCCGAGGCTGTATCGGAACCGGGGCGAGGCCGGGAGAGCGTCCTGAGTCTTGAGTCTTGAGTCTTGGGTCTTGGGTCTTGGGTCCTGAGTCCTGGGTCCTGTGGTCCCGACACTCGAGACAGGCTCAAGACGTAAGACCTAAGACCCAAGTCCTAGGCCCTGGGCCCAGTCCCTGAGTCCCCCCTCGCCGCCCTGTCGAATCGCTCGCCGAACTCGGCAAAGGCCGGCGTCGGGCCCTTCCACCGCAGTTCGTCCACGTTGTCGAACAGCGCCACGTCGGCCCTCAGGGTGGCCAGGTCGCGAAACAGGAGCGCCTTCTCGCGCTCGCGCTGCAGGGTGGCGGCCAGGACCGAGGGCCTGGACGCGTTCACGCCCCATGTGGCCGAATCGGTGGGAATGGCCTCCAGGTGTCCGAACTTCGCCAGCACCGCCGCCGCGGACTTGGCGCCCCATCCAGGGAGCCCGGGGAACCCGTCGGCGCTGTCGCCCACGAGCGCCAGGTAATCGGGGATGGACGCCGGTGGCACGCCAAACTTCGCGATCACGCCGGCTTCGTCCCGCGTGGTGCGGGCGCGACGATCCATCTGCACGATGCGCGTGCCGCGGACGCACTGCGCCAGGTCCTTGTCCGGCGTGCAGATCAGCACGCGCTCCACGCGCGGATCGGCCGCCGCTTTTGCCGCCGCGGAGGCCAGCGCATCGTCGGCCTCGTATTCCACCATCGGCCATACCGCGACGCCCAGCGCGTAGAGCGTGTCTTCGAGCAGCGGGAACTGCGCCAGCAGGTCCGGCTCGATGCCCTCTCCGGTCTTGTAGCCGGGCCACATCTGATTGCGGAACGACTCGATCACGTGATCGGTCGCCACACCGATGTGAGTGGTCCCCGCCGTCATCATGCCGAGCAGTGAGGTCACCACTCCGCGCACGGCACCCACCTCGCGGCCGTCGCGATCGCGGGCGGAGGGCACCGCGAAGTAGTGCCGGAACAGCTCATAGGTGCCGTCGATCAAATAGATGTCCATATACGGTCGTCACACACAGAGTCGTTACCAGCCAGATCATCGGCTCCACCTGGAAGCGATAACGTGATTCCTCCAGGAACGTCAGCATGCTGCTGGCGGCAACCACGTACAGGATCTGGAACAGACAGAAGAGCAGCAGGGCGCCCTTCGCCCGGTCGTCGGGGCCCCCGCGCCGCACCAGGCTGACGGCCTGCCATAGCCCCCAGAGCCCTACGAGCGGCAGAAACACGTACAACCCGAAGGGAGCGATGGGGAAGCGGTGGACCACACCGTTATACCCGCGTTCGTAGGCGCCGAGCACCTGCCGATGCTGCGCGTGGGGGGACCGATCGGTGCCGGTGCGGGGATGCCACTCGGTCGAGGGGCGGAACAAGTCGCGCAGGCCGGCAGTCACGTTCCGGACATAGCCCCAGGGCCTGGCGCGCAGGTAGTGGAGCACGTCCTGGCCGGCGCGCAGAATGCACCTCGAGAAGGAACCAGTGGTTGAAATTCGCCGCCTTCACGGACGGATGCTCGAGGCGGGTGAGCTGCGGCGGCCACCCCGGCGTGCTCGCTCGTCCCGAAGTACGGCAGGTAGTCGCGCGGCGGCGCGTAGGCGCTGACGGCGGCAAAGGGCGAGAGCCTGCCCTCGGCAATCCACTGGTCGCGTTCCGCGAGCGGCAGGCGATCCACCGTCACGAGGTGGAAACTGGCCGGCCCGAAGGTCGAGGCGGCGAACTCGCCGAAGAGCGCGAGGTTCTTCCCGTACACGCCGACCAGCACGAGCAGCGGCGCGAGGGTCGCGAGCACCACGTTCCGGCGCGCGCCCGGTTTCGTGAACCACAGCGCCAGCGCCGCCATCGCCACGAACCAGATCAAGTGAAACGTGCTGCGCGTCACGCCGATCACCGCACAGATGGTGAAGAACGCCAGCCAGGCCGAGGTGGACGCCATACGCATCGCTCGATGGAACAGCACCGCCGCCAGGCAGAGAAACGTCGTGATCGGCAGCTCGTAGAGGTAGAGATGCTCGAAATAGATCTCAGCGGGCAGCGCCGCAAACGCTGCCGCCACTATGAAGGCCACCCGTTTCGACAAACCCACCCGCTGGCCGAGCGCGAAGAGCAGGTTCACGAGAACCAGGCCCGTCGCCGCGAACAGGATGTGAGCCGCGTGGCCCGGGTCTTCAGGCGCGGCTTTCAGCAGCAGGCCGGTCACCAGGTTCATGCCCGGCGGAAACGCGTGGAAGTAGTAGAGGGTTTCCGCCAACCGATCGCGTAGGTCAAGCGGATCGGCCATCCACATCCAGTCGAGACTGAACGAGAACCGCAGTCCGGCCAAGGCCAGCGCCACGCGTGACAGGATGAATATCAGGCTCAGGAGGACGTGGGCCACGTTTGCGCGCCCATGATGGATCGTTTTTGTGATACCAAACACAGCATGCCGTTTTCGCCGCTCGAGATCCGCCGCTCCGCTACGACCGACTACGCCGACATCTTCACCCCCGCCGCCATCGCCGCCCTTCACGCCGTTGCATCCCTCGACGACGACCGCCAGGCCGTGATGCGCGGCCGGGTCGACCGCCGTGCCGCCCGTGCCGCCAGTGGCGAGCGGATTGCCTTCCTGGATCCGTCCTCGGTGATCGCCCGCACCGCCATCCGCGTCGAGGACGCCCGCGCCGGCCGTTTCACCGGCAGCGCCATTCCAGGTGATTTGCAGCGCCAGTGGATCCAGGGCACCGGCCCCGCCGCCCGGCCGCGTGCCACGCTGGAGCAGAGCCTTCGCAACGTTGCCTACGCGCTGCTATCGGGCGCGGATGGCTGGATGTTCGACGGTGAGGATGCGCTCGGGCAGCTGGACTCGATGTCGCTCGACAACCAGCGCAACCTGAAGCTGGCCATCCACCGCGAGCCGGTCTTCCTCCGTACTGCCGAGCGCGTCGCCGGGGAGATGAACACCTGGGCCACCGGCTTCCTTGGACGGTCGATCGTGGACGACTGGCAGTCGCAGCTCGACGTGACCACGAAGATCTTCCGCGCGCGCGGTTTGCACCTGGACGATCGTCACGTGCGCCGCGCCGACGGCCACGGCTTCTCGGCCTCCATCGTCGATGTGGTGCTCTACGTGGTCAACAACCACGAGGGACTGGCCGCCGCCGGGTCGTCGATCGTGCTCTACCTGCCGAAGATCCAGACCGCCGAGGAAGCCGCGTTGTGGCACGACATCCTCGCGGCGCTGGAAGGCCACCTGTCGCTGCCGGTGGGCAGCATCAAGGCCTACGTGCTGGTCGAGCAGGTGGAGGCGTGCTTTCAGTTGATGGAGATCCGCGCGGCGCTCGGGCCGCGCTTCGTCGGCTTCAACACCGGCCGCTGGGACTACATCAATAGCGTGTCGGACGCGATGGCCTGGGACCCCTCGTTCGTGAACCCGAACATCGATGCCATCACCATGACCTACGGCTACATGCGGCACTACGAGGATCGCGTCCGCCGAGCCGTGAACACGCCGGATCACGCCGGACAGTGCGCGCTCTGGCAGGGCGGGATGGAACCGAACATCCCGGTGGGCTCGGCGGCCGGCGTGCAGGCCGGGATGGCGCGCGCCTTGGCCGGCGCCGAACGGGAGCAGCGCGAGGGCGCCAGCGGCAAGTGGGTGGCGCACTGGAAGATGGTCCACATCGTCCGGCCGGTGTGGGAGCGGGCGGGGCAGGACAACCAGCTCGGGCGACCCTTTCCGCCTCTCGGCTACACCGCATCCGACGCAGAAGCGCTGACGACGATCGAGCCCGCGCCGCTCACGGTGCGCGGGGCGCGCGATCTGCTGAGCGTGGGCCTGCAGTACGGCAACGCCTTTCTCCAGGGCATGCAGGCGGCCGCGCTGAAGCCCGCCGACTTCTTCGGCAACGACGATGTGCTGTACTTGATGGAAGACATGGCGACGGGCGAGATTCGCCTGAGCATCCTGTGGGAGTGGCTGCACAAGCGCGCGGCGTTGACCGCCACCGACGACGCCGTGGGTGTGCGCGCCGGCGATCCGTTCTCGACGGCGCTGTTCGCGCGGCTGCTGGCCGAGGAGTACGCCAAGCTGCTCGCCGCCGGTAATCGCGATGTGCACGACGACTCGAAAGGCACGACGCTGCCGATCGCGCGAGCCATCGTGGCGCGCTATGTCACCGAGCCGATCAAGCTGCCGTGGTACATCGACCTCCTGAATGTCACGCTGGGCGTATCGGATCTCGAAGAAGCGGCGCGGCGCATCGATCGCCTGGCCACCATGTTCGAGCGCGATGGCACGCGGCTGACGGAGAACGTGGACTTCGAGGCGTGAGGCTTGGGGCTTGAGGCTTGGGATCGCTCACATCAGCTCGTGGACCCGGGCGCGCAGATCGCTCGCATTCATGGTCGCCACCGCCTCCGGATCGTTGTTGAAGTAGGCATAAACGTCCCGCCCCGCCTTCCAGTCACCGACCAGCCGGTTCGCCCAGCGCTCGAGTGCCGCCGCCGAGTAGCTGCCGTAATAGCGGCCGCTCGATCCGTGAAATCGCACGTAGACCATCGGGCCGACGGCCGGCTCCTCGATGGCGGAGCCGCTCTTGTCGTGGAGGCAGAGGGACACCCCGTGCTCGGCGAGCAGCGCGAAGGTGTCGTCCACGTACCATGAGGGGTCGCGGAATTCCATCACGTGCGCGACCGGATGGGTCGCCTGGTCGTCGTTCACTCGAATCCAGCCCGGGAGCAGCCGGAGGAGTCCCTCGAGGCGCGGCAGGTTGCGCGTGAAGTTGGCGGGCAACTGAAAGAGCACCGGTCCCAGCCGCCGGCCGAGGCACGAGGCGTGATCGAAGAACCGCTGCACCGGTTCCTCGGGATCCCGCAAGCGCTTCAGGTGCGTGAGGTACCGGCTGGCCTTCACCGCCATGATGAAGCTGTCTGGCGTGGCGTCTCGCCAGTCGGCGAAGGTGCCAGGGGACGGTAAACGGTAAAAGGTGTTGTTCACCTCCACTGTGTCGAATCGGCTGGTGTAGTAGTTCAGCCAATCCGCAACGCGCAGGCCTTCAGGGTAGAAGCGGCCTTTCCATGAGGCATAGTTCCAGCCCGAGCAGCCGATGCGAAGCTGGGGCCCGGAGGTTGAACGCGAAGCCATGCGGGAACACACGCGAAAATCGATCCGCCGGCGCAACCTGAACTCGTGCTCAGCGAGGCACGGGCAGCTGGTCCAGGAAGCTGCGCATCGACAGCGGGTCCACGGGCTTCACCAGATGCGCGTCGAACCCGGCCTCCGACGTGCGCTGACGGTCGCGATCCTGGCCCCATCCGGTGAGCGCGATCAGCACCGTGGCATCTCCGCCCGGCAGGCTGCGAATGCGGCGCGCCGCCTCGAAGCCGTCCATGCCCGGCATCCCGAGGTCGAGGAAGACCACCTCGGGCTGGAACGATTCGGCCGCCCGCACCGCCGAGGCGCCGTCATAGGCCGTCCGCACCTCGCAGCCGAACACCGTCATCACCAGCGCCAGGCTCTCGGCGCCATCGCGATTGTCGTCGGCAATCAGCACCCGGCGATTCAAGGGACGCTCGGTTGCGGACGGGTGGTCGTTCAGCGCCGGCTTGCCGGCGGGGATGCCGGCCGGCAGCCGCACCTCGAAGGCGCTGCCTCGTCCGATGCCTTCGCTTCGAGCCGAGACGCGGCCGCCGTGCAACTCCACCAGTCCACGAACCAGCGACAGCCCGATGCCGATGCCGCCCTGAGCCCGGGTGCGTGCCTGGGTCGCCTGCGAGAACATCTCGAAAATCGACGGCAGGGCCTCCGGTTGAATCCCGATGCCGTCGTCGGACACGACGACGACGATCTCGCCGCTACGAAGCTCCGCGGTGATGCGGATGATGGCGCCCTGGTGTGAGTACTTCGAGGCGTTGCTGATCAGATTGGAGAAGACCTGCGCCAGCCGCACTGGATCCGCATGCAGGCGAATCGGCGCGGCCGGCATGGTGATGGAAATCGACTGCGCCGCCGCCTCGACCACGGGTCGGCACGTCTCCTGCGCAGAGTCCAGCACGCTGCGCAGCGTCAGCGTCTCCTTGCGCAGGTCCAGCTTGTTGTGCGTGATGCGCGAGACGTCGAGCAGGTCGTCGAGCAATCGCGCCATCTGCCTGACCTGGCGCTCGATGATGTCTCCGGTAGAGCGGATGCGCTTGTCGTCCGGCAGCGCGAGACGCAGCGCGGCGACGCCGTTGCGAATCGGCGCCAGCGGATTGCGCAGCTCGTGGGCCAGCACGGCCAGGAACTCGTCCTTGCGCCGATCGCTTTCGCGAAGCGACTCCTCGAGCGCCTTTCGGCCCCTGATGTCGCGGGCAATTGACGAGGCGCCGATGATGCGCCCGTTCGTATCGCGGACCGGCGAGATGGTCAGCGAGACGTCCAGCACTTCGCCGCCGCGGGCGACGCGCAGCGTCTCGACGGGCATCACCCGCTCGGCCCTGGCGACTTGTGCCAGGAACTCCTGCTCCAGCGGGCGCAGGTGGTCGGGAACGATCAGATTGACGTGGCGGCCGACCGCCTCGTCGGGGGAGTAGCCGAACATCGCCTCGGCGCCGGCGTTCCATGAGAGGATGCGCCCGTCAAGCGCCTTGGTGATGACCGCGTCCTCGGTGCTCTCGACCACCGCGGCCAGCAATCCGCGCACTTCGTCGGCGCGGCGGCGGTCGGTGATGTCCATCACGAACCAGCGGCTCTCGACCAGGACGCCGTCCTGCCAACGGCCGCTGGCGCTTACGAGGGTGTACTTGATCGCGCCGTCGCGGCAGCGAAGGCTGAGTGGCGAGTTGTGCAGGACTTCGCCGGCACGCAGACGCGCCAGCAGGTCCCCGATGGCGTTCGGGTCGTCGTTGAACTCGGAGACATGGTGGCCGACGTACTCGGGCGCGCTGTAGCCGAGCAGATCCAGCTCGGCCTGATTGGCTCGCCGGATCAAACCGTCGGCCGAGACCCACTGCAGCCCGACCGTCGCACTCTCGAAGAAGTCGGTCAATTCCTGCTCGCTGGCGCGCAAGGCGGACTCGGCCTGCCGCCGCTCCGATACGTCGCGGAACACCAGCACACTGCCGCTGATGCGACCATCGCGATCGCGAATCGGCGCCGCGCTGTCGTCGATCGGGCACTCCTCGCCGCCCTTGCCGACGAGTACGGTGTGGTTGGCCAGGCCGACGATGGTGCCATCGCGCAGGGCGCGCAACGCCGGGTTGTCCACCGGTTGACGAGAGGTCTCATTCACGATGGTGAAAATCTCGGTGAGCGCACGGCCATCGTGCCTCGGCCGTGGTCCACCCGGTCAGCCGCTCGGCGACGGGATTCACCATGGTCACCTTGCCCTCGGCTTCGGTGACGATCACGCCATCACCGATCGAGTGCAATGTCGTCTGCAGGCGTTCGGTTTCCAGACGCTCGCCGTATCGAGCTTCGTGTAACTGCCCCGACATCTCGCTGATTAGCCAACCGCTGAGCCCGAACAGCGCCAGCGCAACCATGTTGGGGAAGTCCACGCCGGCTTCCAGCCACGATGGCTTGACGAACAGCACCACGGCCGCCGCGCCGCTGAATAGCGTGGCCACCATGCCTTCGCGAAAGCCGCCGTACCAGGCCGCGGTCATCACCGCGGCGAAGAACGTGAGGTACGGGACGTCATCATGCAGGACCGGAGAGAGGGCGTAGCGCACACCCGCTGCCGTCACCACCGCAATCAGCGCAACCAGATAGGGGAATCGTCGTGCGACCGTCATTGGGAAGACCCAAAGGATAGTTCAATGACGCCGGGATCCAACCTCGGCCATTGACGCGTGGCATACGCCGTGCAGTGTGAAGGACCGGGAGGAAGAACAGGATGAGTCCTCATCTTGTGCCGCTGATTGTGATGCTGTTGGTCATGGCCACATCCGCCTCTGCGGATGCCGCCTCGACCTGCGCTGAAGAGACGCCTGACCTGTTGCCCTCGATTCCGTACTCCGCCATTCGCCGGCTTGAAGCCGAGAACCGGAAGACCGGCCGGCAGGGTTGGATGGAAGTGCGGACGACGCTCGATCGCGATGGCATCCTCACGATCACGGTGCTGGCCGAGGGAGGATCCGAGCAGATTCGCAACAAGGTGCTTCGCGCCGCATTGCAGGCCGAGCAGGACGTGGTGAGGAGGCGGCGGGGGACGCCGGCGGCACCCGCCGACAACTATGAGTGCGGCGAGGCGCAAATGGAACAGTCGGGCCTGCTGCGACTGCCGCTGCGGCCGAAAGAGAAGAGCCGCCACCTGGTGGTTGGCGACCTGTTCATGCAGCCGGCCACCCGCGACCTCGTCAGCGTGAAAGGTCAGCTCGCCAAGAGCCCGTCGTTCTGGATCTCGCGTGTGGACGTGGAGTGGACCTACCGCCGGGTACACAAGCAACAGGTGCTGCCGGTGTCGTTGCAATCCACCGCCAACGTGAAGATGTTCGGCCCATCCACGTTTCGCATGACCTACGACTACGAGAGCGTAAACGGGGAGCCGATCTTGCGGCGCACACGGGCATCGCGCTGACAGCGGCGCTGCCAACCCGCCGTCGACCCTCCGACGGCGTCGTGTCCTGCCTGCTGCGGAATCGACTTGCATTTTCCTTCCAGCCAACCGGTCGCTTCTTGCCCAAACCAACGGTGCACCACCGCGGGCGCGTCGGCGTTGGCCCTCGAGGCAACTGCCAACCGACGCCGGGTAACTACTTGGTTACATATGACGGGTGAATGATTGCCTCAGTGAGGGCGGGCTTCGTCCTGCGGCGTAGGTAACGTGGCCTTTTCTGGGTCCATATCGCCTGGTGGCGCGCCCAGCGGCCGCCGGTGGTAACCGCGCTTCGCGGCTCCCACCGCAAGGAGGGTGAGGCCCATTGCGAAAAGCAGCCCCGACAGCGCGGCCGTGTTGGTGTCGCGATCGTTCGCGCCGGCCAGGCAGGCGTTCACCGCGCCTGCCAGACCGGCCACGAACAGGACGAACCCGCTGATCAGCACGGCGGTCATACGCTAGCGGTCCTGCTTCCGCTCGGTGCGGTCGGCTACCGCCTCTTCCGCGTCTTCGCGACGCTCGTCCTCATCCTTGCGGGTCTCGCCCAGGTGGGTTCGCTCGCCACGCTCTTCGATCCCCAGCACGTCACCGGGTTGTGCGCGGCCGGTTCCCGTTTCTGGCGTGACATCGACGGTCTTCTTCGCGGTCATGTCCAGCTCCTCTAGAATCCGCAACCGACCTGGTTGGCGGCAAACCACAGCACAATCAACGACAACGGCACTCCGAGCAGCCATGCGACGCCGTACTTCATGGGGGTCTCCTTAGACGGGCCAGAGCCGCGTCACTCCTTATCGTGCGGCGCGCACGACAAGCTGGTTGTTGACGCGATAGCCTACGGCCTCGCGCTGTGCCACCACCTCGGCCTTCACACGCTGATCGGTGGTCGGCACGGTGCCCTTCAGCGTGACTGTCTTGGTCTTGTGATCGGTGTCCACATTGATGCCACCGGCATCGAGGCCTTCGGCCGTAGCTAGCGCCAGCTTGATGTCGGCCGTCTCGACCGCGGCTCCAGCCCGGCTGCTCGAGTCGCGGGCGGCTTCACCCGCGCGCTCACCGGCAGTACCCGTGGCCCCCGGTTCCGCGCGTTCGCGGGGAACCTCGGCCGGACGATTAGCAGGAACTGGCGCGCGATCGGTGTCCCGCGCAGGCGGGACGGTATCACTGCGGCCGCAGGCCGCCACGCTCGCGAGCGTGCCAACGAAGACGAACTGTTGCAGGATGCGATACCTCATGGTTGAGTCCTCCATCCCAATCAAGTGCAGGGCACGTGCCACTGCCGATCCGGAGTTGTCGGAACGGTGCCTCCATCCCTCCCGCTGGATGGCGACTGCCTCAGATAGTCCCGGTTACGAGGCCCAAGGTGGCGACGATATTCGGGCGGCGCACGAGAGGGGTTTCTTTCACGTGAGGCTGGCGCACCCGGACGGTTCCGGGAACGGGCGTCGCGCCCGGTACCGGCGTCGAACCGACTGCCGCCACGCTCTGGAAGCGGGGCCACGTGTGCAGACAGTGAGGGCAACGAAAAATCGCGCCAGTTTCGTCGCGATCGAACATCGGCTCGGCATGCCGTAAACACTGTCCCTGCACAAACCACGACATCAGATTCATCACAATGTGTCTCCTTCGACTCTTCGTCTCGGCAGTAGCAAGATGCTCGCCAGTAAGGGAGAGCTTCCAGCTCCGGCGTAGGGCCCCGATGGGGTCGAATGTGAGCAATTCAGGTTCGTACCTGACGAATCCGGCCGGCAGAGGCACCGCTCGCCCTAAGGACGAGAATCAGCGCCGACCTGCCCGAGCCGGATTCAGAACTGCCGAGGCTAGGGGTTGACCTGAAGCGTGGACTTCACGTCTGAGACGCCTGGCGTCTTACGCGCGATGTCGATCGCCTTGGTGGCTTCCATCTGCGACTTGACGGCGCCGGAGAGCGTGACCACCCCCTTGAAGGTATCCACGTCAATTTTCAGGCCGGCGACGTCCGGGTCGTTCAGCATCGACGTCTTCACGCGTCCCGTGATGGTGGCGTCGTCGATGGTGTTGCCGACGGACTTGCCGCAGGCCACGGTGCCGAGCACGGCGGGCCCGGCGAGGGCCACGGTCAGACACAGAGCAGGAAAGCGTCGTCGGAGTGTCAATGCGATCTCCACGGTGAGGGTTGACCGTTAGAAACGGAAGGTGACGCCAAAGGTGCCGCGCCAGAAGTCGAAGGTGCCGAAGTCCAGGTCGATATCGCTGCTGCCGTTGCTGTCCTGAACGCTGCGGAAGTAGCGAATGTCACCGCGCAGGCCGACGTTGTTGCTGACGAACCCCATCACCCCGGCGCCCACGTTCACGCCGAAGCTGTTGTCGTCGATGTCGAAGAACTCCTCGGCGTCGGCGACGCGGGTACGAATCAGCCCTGCGCCACCAGACACATACGGGCGCACCGGGCCGAGAGGCGCGCCGATGATCAGGTTGCCCATTAGCGTCGTGGCATTGCTGTCCTGAATCGCCAGTTCCAGGCCATCGTCCTCATCGAACAAATCGGGCGCGAACGCGCCATCTACTTCAAAGCCGATGACGCCCGCACCCATCCAGCCGAAGGACGCGCCGTAGGTAACGTTCTGTCCATTGGTGTCGCCGCCGAAGGTGACGCCCAGGTACGGGGTGAATAGCCAGTCCGCGTGCGCGGGCGCCGCTGTGAGCACCAGTGCGACGAGCGCCGCCGCGGTAGTAAATGCAATCCGGTTGACCATGAATCTGTGCCTCCAACGAGTAAGCCGAGCCGTTATACGCATTGATGCAGAGCAGAAGTCGTGCCGCCGACGCGTTGCTCATGTGGAGGAAGGACGCGCCGGGGAAATCGGCGAACCGATTTCCCCGGGGTGGTGGTGGGCACTTACGGGGCTTGGTGGTGCGGAGTTCCTGGGCCAGTGCTTGGTAGCACCGGCCCGCACTTCTCTAAAGCAAAGGGATTGCCAACTTGCCGAAACCGCCGAAAGTCACACAGTTTCCGCGGCATCGGGCACGTTTGCTGCTTTCAAGACGTTCATGAGCCGTCAACCCATGAGCGAGATGAGAACCCGAGCCACCCAAGATCAGCAGACCTCGACCGATGATGAGCACGGCGCCGACAGGTTGAGTGGCAAGGTGGCGATCATTACCGGCGGCGACTCGGGCATCGGCCGAGCCACGGCGGTGCGGCTCGCGCGTGAAGGCGCCAGCATGATGATCGTGTATCGCCCTGGCCAGCAGAACGACGCCGAGATCACCGCTGCTCTGGTCGGCGAGGAAGGACAGCCGTGCCAGTTGTGCCCAGGCGATGTCAACGAACCCGCGTTTTGCGACAAAGTGGTCGCCGATACCCTCGAGTGTTACGGTCGCCTGGACATTCTGGTGAACAACGCAGCGTGTCAGGTTCATCCGAAGGACAGCACCGGCATCGACGACGAGCAGTCGGACCGGAGATTCCGAACGAACATCCACGCCTACCTCCATATGACGCGTGCGGCGGTGCCGCATATGGGGAAAGGCGGGGCCATCATCAACCTCGGATCGAGCACCGGGCCCGAGGGCAGGCACCAAACCCTGGATAGCTCCGCGACCAGGGGCGCGATTCACGCCTTCACCAGATCGCTGGCGCAGAACCTGGTGTCCGAGGGGATTCGCGTCAGCGACGCGAACTGCACCAGCGGCGAGGTGCTCAGCCTGCTCGGGGCGCAGACGACGGCAGCCTGAGAGCTCCCATCTTGACCAATCAGAAAGGACGACGACCGTGGCCCGCACGTCTCTCCCCGGACTCATGCTGGGCGCCACCGCGCTTGGCCTTCTCGCGATAGCGAGGACCCGACCTCCGCGCTACTCGTTTGCCGGCAAGGTGGTGCTGATCACCGGCGGCTCGCGGGGCCTGGGCCTGGTGATGGCGCGCCAGCTCGCGGCCGAGGGCGCGCGGGTTGCGCTGATGGCGCGTGACGAGGACGAGCTCGCGCGCGCCGCCGAGAGCGTGTCGCCACGGCAGCGCGTACTGGTTGTCCCTGGCGACGTCCGCGTACCCGCGGACTGCGCGCGCGCGGTGGCCTCCACCGTGGCGCATTTCACGCGGCTCGACGTGTTGATCAACAACGCCGGCATCATCGTCAGCGCCCCGGCCGGCTGCACCAGCGTTGATGATCTGCGCGCGACGATGGACGTGCACTTCTGGGGGATGATCCACATGACCAGCGCCGCGCTGCCACATCTGCTGGTCAGGCGTGACGCGAAGGTGGTCAACATCTGCTCGATCGGCGCCAGGCTGGCCGTGCCACACCTCTCGGCCTACTGCGCCAGCAAGTTCGCGCAGGCCGGCCTCTCGGCGGTACTGTCACAGGAGCTGCGTGGCCACGGCGTGACCGTGTCCACGGTCTACCCGGGCTTGATGCGCACCGGCTCGCACCTCAACGCGCGCTTCAGGGGCGACGTGCAGAAGGAGTTCGCCGCCTTCGCGCTGGCCAGCGGCCTGCCCGGTATCTCGATGGGCGCTGAGCGCGCCGCGCGCCTGATTCTAGCCGGCGCGCGTCGAGGCCAGGCCGAGGTGGTGGTGCCGTTCACCGTCCGGCAGATCGCACGGATTGCGGCGATGGCGCCGAACCTGTTCTCGAGCGTCATGGGATGGGTGAACCGCGCCCTGCCGGACGGCACTGGCGAGCAGGCGTCCGACGCGATTGTGCCGAGGCGCGGGGCGGAACTGCGGTTGCCCGCCCCCGTGCGTTCGGCGATCGTGCTCAGCGAGCGGGCGGCCACACGGAACAACGAGCGCTCCGTCGCCGCCCCGTCCTGAGGAGTCCGGTTCAGGGACGCAGCACCACCTTGGTGCAGGCGTCTTCCTTTTTCAGGAACGTGTCGTAGGCGTCGGCCGCGTCGCTGAGCGCGGCGCGGTGGCTGATCACGACGGTGGGATCGATGGTCCCCGCTTCGATGTGCGCCAGCAGCGGCGCCATGTAGCGGTGCACGTGGGTCTGTCCCATCCGCAGCGACAGGCCCTTGGCGAACGCGGCGCCCATCGGCACCTTGTCGAGATAGCCGCCGTAGACGCCTGGAATCGACACCACTCCGCCCTTGCGGCACGCGTGGATGGCCTGTCGCAGCGCCTCGAGGCGATCGGTGGTCATCCACATCGCCTGCTTGACGCGATCATAGCGGGCGCCGAACGACCCGGTGCCGTGGGCCTCGAGGCCCACGGCGTCGATGCAGGCGTCGGGCCCACGGCCGCCGGTCAGGTCCATCAGCGTGTCGTGCACGGGGTCGGTCATGAAGTCGATGGTTTCGGCGCCTGCCGCTTCGGCCATCGCCAGCCGCGCCGCGATCCGATCGATCGCGATCACCCGCGACGCGCCGAGCAGGAACGCCGATCGAATCGCGAACTGCCCAACCGGTCCCGCGCCCCACACGGCGACGACGTCGCCGGCGCGCAGCTCGCAATTCTCGGCAGCCATATAGCCGGTCGGCAGGATGTCGGAGAGGAACAGCGCCTGTTCGTCGGTGATGTGCGGCGGCACCCGCAGCGGCCCGATGTCGGCGAACGGCACCCGGACGTATTCGGCCTGTCCCCCTGAGTAGCCGCCGTACAGATGCGAGTAGCCGAACAAGCCAGAGCCGCTGGAGCCGTACAAGGTTTCGAGCGTGCCGGCGTTCGGGTTGGAATTGTCGCAGAGCGACCACAGGTCGCGGCGGCACGACACGCAGCGGCCGCAGGCGATCGCGAACGGCACCACCACGCGATCGCCCACCGCCAGGTTCTTGACCGCGGGCCCGAGCTCGACGACCTCGCCCAGGAACTCGTGACCCAGGATGTCGCCGCGCTTCATGCCCGGGATGAACCCGCCGTAGATGTGCAGGTCCGAGCCGCAAATCGCGGTCAAGCGGACGCGCAGGATGACGTCTTCAGCGTCTTCAATCCAAGGATCGGGCACGTCCTTGACGCGCACGTCGTGCGCTCCGTACCAACACACTGCTTTCATCTCAGGCCTCCGTGTAAGAGGTGGCGTTGGCCCGGAGGGTGACCTGCCGGCCCAGTTCCAGATAGCGCTTGATGTCGCGGAGGCACTGGGTGACGACCCGATCGGCGCCGCGGCCGAACAGGCCGGCGAGACCCGCGCCGAGGCGGCCAAAGGGCGGGGAGTACTGCATGTGAACCGACAGCTCCGTACCCTGCCCGCCGGGCGCCTCCTTGAACTGCACGCTGCCCGCGCTGACGATGTCGGACTCGCCCACGGTGCGCCAGGCGATCACCCGCTCGGGTACCTCGTTGATGATCTCGGCGGTCCACGCCGCCAGCGCTGGAGTGGACCCCTTGGCCGGCGCCAGCACCCAGCGCGAACGGCGATCGTCGAGGCGCTCGATGGTGATGCTCGACGGCAGCGCCATCGACAGGTGATCGAGGTTGCGCCAGAAGGCGTAGACGGTTTCGACCGGCTGCGCGATCGTGGTGGCCGCTCGAAGGTGCGCCCCGCTGGACCCGCCCAGGGCCCGGCGGGTTGACGACGATGCCGGCAGCGCGCGGGCCGGCATGCCGGCCGCGGCGTAGGCCGGGCAGTAGCCGGTGGCGCCGCGAGCCATCAGCGCGCCGGAGATCGCCGCCAGCGCACCGCGTGCGCGTGGTAGTTCAGCGGCCAGCGCCAGCGCGCCGAGCCCGGTCAGGACGGTGAGTATGCGTTCAGCGTCAGAGACGTTTGGTTGAGCGTGAGCTGATGCAGCGTGCATGGCAACTTCCTCCAGCGGACTACCGGTTCGACGCCGATCCGGGGGGCACGAACCCGGCGTCCTGGGCGAACGACAACGAGAGGGGCTGAGGCGGAGGCTGACTTATGCGTTCGAGTCGCCCTCTTCCTCGGCGTCTTCGTCCTCGTCCTCGTCCTCGTCTTCATCGTCCGCTTCGTCCTCATCGTCTTGCTCTTCATCCTCGGCGCCGGCGCTGGCGGCGTCGTTGATGCCCGCTTCGGCGATCGCGGACAGCTTCTCGTCAGCGGCCTTCTCCTCATCGAGCGTGTCGCGCAGCAGCTCGGCCACTTCACTGAGGCCCAGGCCCTCGGCCCACGCCGCCGCAGTACCATAGGCGGCCATCTCGTAGTGCTCGGCGCGCTGCGCCGCGGCGATGATCATGGCGTCGAGCACAGCCGGCTCGGCGTCTTCCTTCAACGCGTCGGCCCCTTCTTCGATGATGCCGGCCATGCCGGCGCAGGGCTTCGCGCGGGGCTTCTCTTCGAGCAGTTCGAACACCTGCTCCAGCCTGCCCACGTGGTTCTCGGTCTCCGACAGGTGCGACTCGATCGCCTCGCGCAACTCGTCACTGTTCGCCGCCTTCGCCATCTTCGGCAACGCCTTCACGAGCTGCTTCTCGGCGTGGTAGAGGTCGCGGACTTCGTCCACGAGGGCATCCATCAACGTATTCATTTCGGCCATTGTTTTCTCCTTGTCGGGGCGGGTGCTGGCGCGGGTCGCGCCACGGATCGCGAATGTGTGCTGCATGACTTGTTCCATGAGCGACGGCATGAGGGAGCGGGAGTTGTGGGGGCAGCGAAGGAACGGGTGCGGCACCGCGGGCTCTTGTGGGCACCGCGGTGCCAATCATGGGGGCGCGGCTACCGCCGGCTGTTGCGCGGGTCGATCAGGACCATGAACTCACCGCTGTTGTCGGAACGTTCGCCGTCGTTGACGCTCAGGTAAAGCAGGCCCGCGCCGGGCATTTGAACCTCGGGCAGGTTACCGATCGCAAACGGACCGCCGTCCTCGCCGATGCGTCCGATCAAGGCGCCGGCGGGGGCGTTCGGCACCGGGGCTTCTGGGGCCATGCGCGAGCCGCCCGCGGGCGATGCCACATCCTCGGGATTGACCGAGAGACGAACCTGGCCGCTGACGTTGAAGCCGAGCCGCTGGCCCCGACGGACGCGGTAGGGAGTGGGGATCCACTGGCCGTTGGCCGGTACCCGGACGGCGCCTGCCTGAGTCGGCTGGGCCGCCGGCGCGGCCGTCGCTTCGCCCTGCAGCGCGTAGGAGCCGAGATAGACGCGACCGACGTCCTTGCCGGGGACGCTCCGCTGCGACCCGTCGGGCAGCTGGAAGATGAAGCGGCGTTCCTTGTTTTCTTCACCCGCGGCCGACCCCGCTCCGCCGGCGATGTCCACCAGCTTGCCGGTGACGCTGCCGCCGGTGGTGAGAAAGGCGACATGTTCGGGATGGCGCGCCTCGCGCAACTCCGTTTCGGGGAGCCCGCTGGCGCCGCCGACGCGATCAATCAGCGCCACTTCGCCGATCGGCAGGCGCCGTTGATCGTCGCGGGTCACGCGCACGTAGAGCGTGCCGCCCTCGAGATCCTCGAGTGCGCCGCGAACGATCTGGCCGTTGCGCAGCTGCACGGTGACGTTGTCGGGGGCCTGTTGCGCCGGCAGCGTCGCGACAGAGATCACCACGGCGGCAATCCAGGCAAACGACGACAAGCCGGGGAAGTCGGTCTGCAGCGCCGCCGGCTGCGCGCGCGGCGACGGCGGTTCGGTAATCACCGGCTTTTCCGACGGCGCCTCCATGGGCGGGGCCGTGGGCGGTGGATCGATGTTCGGTTCACGCTCCACATCGGGCCGGTTCGGATCGTCCGGCGGGACGACCGGCTGTTCCGGGGACTTCGGGTACTCCGGACGCTGCGGCTGTGATGGATCCATTGGGTTGGGCATGTCTGCTCCTTGCCCACGATCAAAGCAAGATGCTCGCCACCCGTCGTCGGTATTACACTCTGTAAGGCCCTTCCTTACGCCGATGCCAGCTGAACAGTACGTGGACACCGTCGAGCACTTCGCCCGTTCGTTGTCGTCGAATCACTCGGTGCTTGCCGCCGTGTGGCTCGAACGGCTCGATCAGCTGCTCGAGGTGGAAGCGCGCCAGGTGTTTCCCTCGCACCAGCTGCTCGATCACATCCCGGAGTTGATCAACCAGATCGCTGCCTACCTCCGCGCGCCGAACGATCAGGCCATTGCTGCGGATACGGTGGTGATGGCGAAAGCTGCCGAACTGGGCCTGCTGCGGTTCGATCAGCGCGCCTCGGTGCACCAGGTGCTGCGCGAGTACCAGATCTTCAGCGAGATCCTCGACGAGTTCTTCGCGCGCGAGGTGGCCGCGCTCGGCGAGGGCGGCGACGCGTCGGCCGTGGTGCAGGTCCTCAGCCGGGCGCAGCAGGCGGTTCGCGTGCTGATGCAGAAGACGGTGGACGCATTCATCACCCGCTACACCGAGACCATCGAGCGGCAGAATGCGCAGCTCCGCAACTTCAGCCGGCTGGTGAGCCACGAGATTCGCCAGCCCCTTGGCGTGCTGCAGGTGCTGACCCGCGTGCTGCCGTTGCCGGAGGGCGACACCGACGCCCTCCGCCTCCGAGACACGCTCGATCGCAACGTCGGCCGGTTGGGCGAGGTTGCCGGCATGCTCGAGCGGCTGGCGCGCCTCTCGCGTCCCGACCACGCGCCGAACGAACAGCACGTCGAACTCACGGCGCTGGTGCGCGACATGGCCACGCAGCTGTCGGACATGGCCCAGAGTCGCGGCGTGTCGTTCGTAATCGACGAGCACCTGCCCGCGCTGGTGGTCGATGCCGGCCGGCTGGAACTGGTGATGATGAACCTGCTCGCCAACGCGGTGAAGTACAGCGACCCGGCGAAGCCGTCGCGGGTGGTGTACGTGGAATGCGATGCCACCGCGCCGCGGCCGCGGGTCTGCGTGCGTGACAACGGCATCGGCATCCCCGCCTCGAAGGTGGCGGTGATCTTCGATCAGTTCGTGCGCGTGCATGCGCACCTCGACGTCGAGCTCGGCGCTCAGGGCATGGGGCTGGGCCTGTCGATCGTACGGGAGTGCATGGACGCGATGGGTGGATCGGTCGTGCGTCCAATCAGTCGAGGGCGTGGGCACGACGTTCGTGCTTGATTTTCCGCCGCAGCCTGGCGCCGCGCCCGCCTGATTGCTCACCTCAGCGGCAACCGGTGGCACGGTTCGTGCTCCTCGTGAGAGTGGTCAATCACGACCAATCCGAGGAGAGACCGCGATGATCAACAAAGACGAAGCCGCCGGAAAGATCGAGAAGGGGAAGGGCGTCGTCAAGGAAAAGGTCGGTGAGTGGACCGGCGACGCCGATCTCGAGGCCGAAGGCGTTGCGGATCAGGTCGCCGGCACGGTGCGCGAGAAGACCGGCACCGTCGAACGCAAGGTCAACGAGACGGTGGAGAGCGTCAAGAAGAACCTGAGTCGCTGATCCCGCACTCCTTCATCTTGTTGAGCAGCGTCTTGTAGCTCACGTTCAGGTATGCGGCTGCCTTGCGGCGGTTCCAACGGAAGCGGGCCAGTGCCTGGTCGATGGCTTCCCGTTCCGCCCGCATGGCAGCCGTGCGGGCGAGGGCCTGCAGGTTCACGCCTTCGCTGCCATCGCTCTCCACGGCTTCATCGGCGCCTTCGAGATCGGAGTCCGCCGTTGTCTCGATGGCCGCATCGCTCGGCGCGGCAACCGGCGCGGCCACGGGGGCAGGCGGCGGTGCCGCGGCGGCCGGAGCCACCGGGGCCGCAGCCGGAGCGACATAAGCCGGCGGTAAGGGAGCTGGAGCTGGCGGTGGCGTCGCGGCCGGAGCAGGCAGCGGTGAGCCTCCGGCGACGCCGGCCTGGCGCAGGCGCAACAGCTCGGTGAGGATCAGGTGTTCCTCCTGAAGCACCACGAACCGCTTCATCATGTTCTCGAGCTCGCGGATATTGCCCGGCCACGCGTAGTCCATCAACGCCTCGATCAGCACGCGGCTCGGCCGCACCGGCGGCCGGCGGTAGACGCTCGCGTACTTGGCGAGGAAGAACTCCACCAGCGCCGGGATTTCCTCGCGGCGCTCGCGCAGTGCCGGCACGCGCAGCTCGATGACCTGCAACCGATAGTAGAGATCCTCGCGGAAGGTGCCCGCGCGCATCATGGCTTCGAGATCGCGGTTGGTCGCGGCCAGCACCCGCACGTCCACCTCGATGGGCCGGTTGCTGCCGAGGCGCGTGAACTCGCGGTCCTGCAGGACGTGCAGCAGCTTGGCCTGTAGCGCCGCCGGCATCTCGCCGATTTCGTCCAGCATGATCGTGCCGTGCTGCGCGAATTCGAACTTGCCGATGCGGGTGTTGCCGGCGCCGGTGAAGGCGCCCCGTTCGTGGCCGAACAGTTCGCTCTCGAGCAGATCCGCCGGCAGCGCGGCGCAGTTCACCTTGACGAACGTCTTGGTCCGGCGGCCGGAGCGGCGGTGGAGCTCGCGAGCGATCACTTCCTTGCCGACGCCGCTTTCGCCGCGCAGCAGGACGCCGACATCGCTGTCCGCCACGCGCTCGACCATCGCCATCACGGGCAGCATCGCCGGGCCCGAGCTCCAGCACGGCTGCGCGCCCTGGGGGTCCTCGGCCATCTGCGCGCCCAGTCGAGCCACCTCCGCGCTGAGCGACTCGCGTTCGAGCGCATTGCGAATGGCGGATTCCAGCGCGGCCTCACCGACGCCGTCGGGATCGCCGGGCTTCAACACGTAGTCGGCGGCGCCCAGGCGCACCGCTTCCACGATCGTCGCCGGCGCCTGGCGGCCCGACAACATGATCACCTGCGCCGCCGGATGGGCGCTGCGAATGGCCCGCAGCGTCTCGATGCCGTCGAGATCGGGCATCAGGACGTCGAGCAGCACCACGTTCGGCGCCGCGCCGGCCCGCAGTCCCTCGAGCAGCGCCGTGCCGCTGTTGTACACATCCACGGCGTAGCCCTGCGTGCGCAACAACGTCTGCAGGAAGTCGGTGAACGCCGGGTCGTCGTCAACTATCGCCAGCCGTGCGGTCATTCGGGTGCCATCTCCACGGGAAATGCAATCGCAGGTACGCCTGCGGCGTCGCCGACGCGGCCGCCGACGCTCGCGATGAGCCGGCAAGCCAGCGGAACGGCCAGGCCGTGTCCGCGCCAGGGGTCGAAGTGCCCCCCGCGGCTATCGGCGGCGGTGATGAACCTCAGCTCCGCGCCACTGGTTTCGACGCGGACACCGTCTGGAGCGTTTCGGGCCATCGCCCGAAGAACCGTGCTTACGGCTTCGGCCAGCCGATCCACGCCCGCGCCGACGGCCATCGTGAGGGGGCCGGGGATGGCGGGGAGTGTAGCTGTTACGCCGTGTTCGCGTAACTGCGCCGCCACGCGGTCCAGCAGCGGCGCCACGCTCGCGCGCACCGGCGCGATGCCGGTCGGCTCGGCGAGGAAGCCGCTGGCCTCCTCGCACAGCCGCGAGATTCGGCCGAGCGCCTGCTGCGTGCTCGCCAGGGCGCGCTCGCGGTCGTCGGGGGTTGTGAGTCGTTGCTCTCGAATCAAACGCAGGTAGCCATGCGCCACGCCAAGTGGCGTCCGGACGTCGTGGATCAGCAAATTGAGTACCCGTTCGGCGTCGGTCATCGGCTTTTCTGGAGATGGCATGTGCATTGATGCGCCGCGCAACGGGGACGCGTGCAAGAATCAAGTCCACTATACCAATGCCTGCTATCTCTACAGTACTGATCGTAGACGACTATCCTGATGCTCTCGACGTGTGGGAGGTCTACCTTCGGGCGTCTGGTTTCGAAGTCCTGACCGCGGCCGACGGCAGCCAGGCGTTGCTGGCGGCCGCCACGCATCTTCCGGATATCGTCGTCATGGACCTCGAGATGCCCGGCCTCACCGGCTACGAAGTCGCCCGGGAGTTGCGCGCGCATGAAGCCACGCGAGGTATTCCGCTGATTGCCTCGACCGGCCACTCGCATTCGACTCAACTGGACGAAGCCCGCCGAAGCGGCTTCGACTCCATCATCGTCAAGCCGTGCGAGCCGGATGCGCTCGTGCTCGAGATCCGCCGCCTCCTCGACGCCCGCCCCCGCCAAGGCTCTGCTTCGACCGGGCAGTAGCGTTCCATTAACAGGTAAGTCGCTTCCCTCTTCCCCGGCCGGCAGGCTGGCTCGCCCGTGGGGCCGGCTGGCACGGAAGGTGCTCATAGCACCGGCGAGGTGCGCATGTTCCTAGCCGGCAACGTCACCGAGACCGTCCTCGTCTTCGTCGCCTTCGCCGTGTCGATTCGGCCGGCGCTGATGCGCGCGGCCGTGGTGGGTCGGATGCGGCAGTGCGCGATCCCGCTTCAACCGCGATCGCGGTTGACGGCGGACCCCTGGCGCGCTGGCGGCGGCGTCGCTCGAACGGTGTGACCGAACAATCGTGGGCGCGCCGGGATCGCGCCCGCACTCAGCAAGAGGAGAGCGACATGTATCAACGAGAACGCGAAGCAGGAACGGGTTTCACGATGGGGCTGATGGCCGGCGCCGTGGTCGGCGCGGGCGTGGCGCTGTTGTTTGCGCCGAAGGCCGGCGTGGAACTGCGCGAAGACCTGGGCGAGTCGATGGGAACGCTGCGCGAAGCGGTAGCCCGTCACGTGCGCGACCTCGCGGATCGCGCTGGCGTGGACCTCGACAACCTTCAGGCGAGCGTGGATCGCGCCACCGAGGCGGCGGAAACCACGGCCAGCCAGATGATCAACTCGGCGGCCGAGCAGGCGCGCGGCATGACCGGTCAGTCGAACATGTGAACGTGAGCGGTCACTCCGTTTGCCCGAGGAGGCAACTTCTATGCTGAATACGATTCTCGTCGTGCTGATTGTGCTCTGGCTGCTGGGGATGGTCAGCTCGTACACCCTGGGTGGTTTCATTCACATCCTGCTGGTGCTCGCGGTTGCGGTGATCCTGATCCGCGTGATCCAGGGCCGCAACCCGGTATGATCCCTCAGCTCACAAGCGTGGGTCTACCCATCGCTTGAGTGAACTGAGGGGGCAGGCGGGACCCGGGCCCTCGGTCGAGCATCGCGCCGGATGTGCGCGGTTATCGCCGGGGGCTCGGGCGCCGGTCGCCGCTCTTCTGTTGCCGCCAGCCACATCATCGTGGCCGGCCGGCTCGCTGCCCGCCCCGATTGATCGGCCTTCGTCTCTCGCCCGCTGATCGCCGTTGCCCCGACGTGGTCCCTCTCTTGCTGACGTGAGGAGAAGACAGGAGCTCCCCGCCATGGATGCCGTGCGGCACACGCTGCAGAACGTATTCGGACTCGACGGCTTCCGGCCAGGCCAGGAGGATGCGATCCGCTCGGTGATGTCCGGTCGCGACACCGTAGTGGTGATGCCGACCGGCGCCGGCAAGTCGCTGTGTTATCAACTTCCGGCGCTTCACCTGCCCGGGGTGACGCTGGTCGTATCGCCATTGATCTCGTTGATCAAAGATCAAGTGGACAAACTCGGCGGGCTCGGCCTCGATGCCTCGCAGCTCGATAGCACTCGAACCGCGCGCGAGCAGGCGGGGGTGATCGACGATGTCGCGCGCGAGCGTCTCGAGTTCTTGTTGACGACGCCGGAGCGCATGAACGCCGCGGAGTTCCAGCGCACCTTGAAGGGCGTGGCGATCGATCTGATCGTGATCGACGAGGCGCACTGCATCTCGCAGTGGGGCCACGACTTCAGGCCGGCATATCTCGGGTTGCGTCGCGCCATCGAGTCGGTCGGGCGGCCTCCGGTGCTGGCGCTGACGGCCACCGCCTCGCGTCGCACGCTCGATGACATCCGCGAGCAACTCGGCCTGAGGAGCGCCGCGGTCTTCAACCACGGGATCTACCGGTCAAACCTGTTCCACGAGGTGCGTCCCGCGTCGGGTGACGGCGACAAGCTGGATCAGCTGGTACCGCTTGATCTCCGAGGAACCCGGGGCCGGCATTGTCTACGCGTCCACGGTCCGCAACGCCGAGACCGTGTATCGCCGTCTCATCGGCCTCGGAGCCGAAGCGGAGATCTATCACGGCCGGCTCTCTGCCTCGTCTCGCCGCCGCGCCCAGGAACGGTTCATGAACGGCGAGCGCCGCATCATGGTGGCGACCAACGCCTTCGGCATGGGTATCGACAAGGCGGACATCCGCTTCGTCGTTCACTACAACATGCCCGGATCGCTCGAGGCCTACTACCAGGAGGCGGGACGAGGCGGGCGCGACGGCAATCCGGCCCGGTGCGTGATCCTGTGGGGGAAAGATGACGCCCGCACGCATCAGTTCTTCCAGCACACCAAGTACCCGCGCAGCGCCGCGATCGAGCACGCGATCGCCGCGCTCGGGCGGACTGCCGCGCGGGGCATCACGCTACCGGCGCTCGCCGAGCAGATTGGCGTCTCGGTGCGTAAGGCCCATGTGATCGTCAACGCGTTGCAGGATGCCGGGCTGGTGCGTGCCGCGCCCGACGGACGGCTCCAGGCGACCGGTGAGACCGGGGTCGACGTCAGCAGCCTCACCGCCACCTACGACGCGCTCCGTGCGGCGGATGTCGAGAAGTTGCGACAGATGACGATCTACTGTCAAACGGCACTCTGCCGCTGGCACAAACTGCTGGAGTATTTCGAGGACGACGAAGCGGTGGTCCCTGCCTGCGGTCATTGCGACAACTGCGAGCGGATGGAGCAGCGAGCCGCAGCCTCGCTGTAGGGCTGGCGGCTCGGATGAGTAGCGGCTTGCACACCTTGGCGGGCTCGACGCACACGGGGGCCTCCATCCTTCCTTGATCCCGCGGAATCCCTTGGCCTGCGAGTTGCACTGCTGATTGCATGACGGGGCCAATTCGCCCGCAGGAGGAGGAAAGATGCATTCGAAGATCGCAATAGCCCTGCTGGCCAGCACAACCATCGCATTCGGCGCCACCGCGCAGGTGTGGGGCCAGACCACGCCCACCCCCGGTCAGACGCCGCCACCGACAACGCGGCCGGGGTCCACCCCATCCGGCGAAACGCCGCGCCCTGGCGAACACCAGGCGCGAGGGACCTCCGGCAAGACCGCGTCGGCTACCGATAGCAGCTTTGTGATGAAGGCGGCTGGCGGCGGGCACACGGAAGTGGAGGTCGGCAAGCTGGCCTCCGGCAAGGCCACCAACAGCGACGTGAAGGCCTTCGCGCAGCGGATGGTCAAGGATCACGGCAAGGCGAACTCCGAACTGTTGTCGCTCGCGAAATCGAAGTCGATCGACACCAAGGCCAACGACAGCGATGCGAAGGCGCTGACCGATCGGCTCGGCAAGCTCTCGGGTGCCGCGTTCGATCGCGCCTACATGGAGGAGATGGTCAAGGACCATCAGACCGACGTCGAACTCTTCGAGCGGCAGTCGCGCGACGGCGATGACGCCGAACTGAAGGCCTGGGCCGGCAAGCAGTTGCCGACGCTCCGCGAGCATCTGAAGATGGCCCAGGACGTACAAGCGAAGCTGGGTTCGACCTCGAGCAAGTAGTAAGTGGAACAATCGTTCATTACCGGAGGATAGAGGACGCCATGTCGACGAACAGCATTCCGCACAAGGCCGCATCGCGCGTTATTCGCGGCATCAGGGCCGGCGTGTCCGGCCAGGTCGAGGACTCGAAAACGCGGGCCGCGGAAGGCATCGTCGGCATGGCAGATGCCGTGCGGCGGCTGAGCGATGAGTTGCGCGGTCATAGCGAGCCGCTCGCGAATGTCGTCAATGCGGCCGGGTCACGGTTGCACGTCGTCGCCGACCAGGTACGCGACGCGGATCCGGCGGAACTGGCCGAGCGCGTGGCCCGGTTTGCGAGGCAACGCCCGATGTTGTTCGTGGGCGCCGCATTCATCGTCGGTCTCGGCGTGTCGCAGTTGCTGAAGGACGCGGCGACGGGCGAGGGCGCGGCCGCGCTTCGTGAGGCCACTGACTCCCTGAAGGACTTGTCGGCGTCGAGCGTGGGCGTCTGAGCGTTCGCGCACGAGAGGAATACACCATGGCAAACGGCGATCGGGTAGAACGGTCCCTTGGCGAGCTCTTCCAGGAGCTGTCGCAGGACACTTCCACGCTCATCCGGCAAGAGGCTGCTCTGGCCCGCGCCGAGATAACCGAGCGTGCCTCGGCGTTCGCGCGCGATTCGGCGCTCATTGCTGCCGGCGGGGTGCTGGCCCACGTGGCGCTGCTGGCCGCGACCGCGGCTCTCATCATGGGGCTCGTGCAGCTGGGGCTGCAAGGGTGGCTATCTGCCTTGATCGTAGCGGCCGTCTTCGCCGTCACCGGTGGCGTGCTGGCGGCAAGCGGTCGCGCCGCCCTCAAGCGCCGGACGGTGACCCCAGTCGAGACTGTCGATTCGCTAAAGGAGACGGCGCAATGGCTGAAGAATCAAACCAGGTAGAAACCGACATCATCAAGGCCAACATCGAGAGGACCCGCGACAACATGAGCGGGACGATCGAAGAAATTCAGGAACGCCTGAATCCGAGCAATCTCGTGCAGCAGGCAAAGGACTCGGTGCGAGAAGCGGCAGTCGAAAAACTCAAGGGGGCGGTGAACACCGCCAAAGGCGCGGTCGACAGCGCCAGCGTAGCGGGCAAGCGCGCGGCGGACACCGCCAGCGAAATTGGTAAGCGCGTAGCGGACACCGCGAGCGAGGTGGGCAAGCGCGCGCTGAACACCGCCACCGTGCAGGGCAAGCGCGCCATCAACACGGCCAATGAAACTGCCCGGCGCGCTGCGGCGCAGGCGAGAACGTCAGGCACTCGTGCCGTCTCGACCGCGCAACAGAACCCGATGGGCGCGGCACTCGTCGCCTCGGGAGTCGCGTGGTTGGTGGCTCGGAGCCTGATGTCGCGTCGCCCGCGTCCGGCGGCGGTGCCCCGAACACGGCAGGACGACAGGAGATCGGGCGTGCTGGCCAACCGTCAGGCTCAAGGCGCATTCGTGGCCGGCGTGGTCGGCTACTACTTGATCAGCCGCCAGCTGGCGTCAACGCGTCCGGCGACGGAGTCGCTTGAATACGGTGCCTCGGCGCGGGAGCTCGGGGCCTCGGCTCAGCGACTTGGGCGGCAGGCTCAGCGCATGGCTGGCGAGTACGCGGACCGGGGCAAAGACCTTGGTCAGCAAATGACCCGTTGGGTCGAAGAAAATCCCTTGGCTGTTGGCGCTGCGGTGGTCGCGCTGGGAACAGTGTTGGGACTCTCGATGACCGACGATGCCGATTGGAGCAGTGAGCGGCCGGATACGGCCACTCGCCTGAGCGGCATGTGAAGGGCGACCCCGCACCCGCGAGCACGACAGTCGCGCAGGTGTCGGGCTCCCTTACGCTTTTCGCAGGCTCGGCGACCGCTATCGCGGGCCTGCTCGTTCTGATCGGCTGGGACCTGGGTGCCACCCGCGCTGCCAGCGTCGTGACTGGATGGCGGCTGATGGTGCCGTCCACGGCCTTCGGTTTCGTATGCGTCGGCGTGGGCCTCGCGCTCGCCAGTGTGCGCGGCGCCGACCACCGCGGACGGCGTCTTGCCGTCCGCGTGCTCGCCGGTCTTGCCTTGGTACTGCCGGTCTTGACCCTCTTCGAATACGGCACCGACTTGCGCCTCGGGGTGGAGTCCTGGCTCGGCTTTGACTTCTCGTGGCCTCCGAACCGCTACGCGGGCCGCATGTCGGCCGTCACCGCGGCGTGCTTCGTGCTGCTCGGGACCGCGCTCGGCGCGCTGACGTGGCCGGGCCGGTGGGGCCCCGGTCTGGTGCGGCTGGCGGCTGGCGCGGCCCTGGCGATGAGCTGGCTGGGGCTGGTGGCCGTGTCGTTCGACGTCAGCCGCTTGATCGACGAACCCCGCTTCCCTGGCATGGCAGCGCTCACGATCCTGCTGCTGGCAACCAGCAGTGCGGGTGTGTTGACCTGCTCGTCGCAGGCGGTGGCGCGTCTGCGCGACGCCCATGCCGACGCTGTGTTGGCCCCGCGGCTGCTGGTCGCTGCCTTTGCCCTGCCGATGGTGTTGGGGCGCGTCCAGGTTTGGCTCGACGGCGTGATCGACCACGGCTTGTCGTCGGCCATCGTGACCGTCGGGTTTGCGCTGGTCGTGACGGTGGCGCTGTGGCGAGGCGCGGCGGGCATGCAAAGCCTGCATCAGCAGCGGCAGCACCTGCTCGAGGATCTCGAAGCGCGGGTCGTCGCGCGCACCCGCGAGCTGGCCGCGGCGAACGAGGAGCTGCAGCGCAGCCAGGAGCGGCTCCGCGAAGCCGACCGCCGCAAGGACGAGTTCCTCGCCACGCTGGCGCACGAGCTGCGCAACCCGTTGGCGCCGATCCGTACCGGCATCGAAATCCTCAAGCAGGCGGATGCGCCGAGCTCCGCGAAGGGTCAGGCCCACGACATCATCGCCCGCCAATTGCAGCACATGGTGCGCCTCATCGACGATCTGCTGGATGTGAGCCGCATCACCGCCGACAAGCTGACGCTCCGCGAGGAGCGGGTGGATGTCGTCGACGTCGTCCACCAGGCCGTGGAGACTGGCCGGGCGGCTCTCGATCGCGCGCGCCACACCCTGACGCTTCACCTGCCGCCGGTCCCGGTGATCGTGGTCGGGGACCAGACGAGGTTGACCCAGGTGGTGGCCAACCTGCTGCTGAACGCCTGCAAGTACACCCCGCCCGGTGGGCGCATCGACGTCACGGTGCGGGTCGAGGGTTCGCGCGTCGAGTTGGAAGTGCGTGATACCGGCATCGGCATCCCCGCGCCGTTCCTGCCTCGATTGTTCGAGAAGTTCTCGCAGGTGACGCCGCCCCTGGATCGTGCCGCCGGCGGTCTCGGTCTCGGCCTGGCGCTGGTCCGCGGACTGGTCAACCTGCATGGCGGGTCCGTTGAGGTGCGAAGTGAGGGAAGGGATTGTGGCAGCCGGTTTATCATCCGGCTGCCGCTCGCGCCGCCTGCGGCGGTCGTGGACACGCCGCTCAACACAAGCGGCACGCTCGAGTTGCATCAGACACCGCGTCGCGTCCTCGTAGTGGACGACAACGAAGACAACGTGGGCGCGCTCGCTCAATTGCTGCGGCAACAGGGACATGTGGTGGAAACCGCGGTTGACGGTGAGGCGGCATACGACGTCGCCGAGCGCTTCCGTCCCGAAGTGGTTCTGCTGGACATCGGCATGCCCAAGCTGAATGGCTACGAGGTGTGTCGCCGGATCCGCGCAGCAGCCCTGGGGCCGCGCGATGCGGGTGTTCGCGCAGACGGGATGGGGGCAGGCCGAGGATCGCCGTAAGACCAAAGCAGCCGGCTTCGACGGGCACATGGTCAAGCCGGTCGACCCCGCGATGCTCCAGAAGGTCCTGCGAGCCTGAGCGGGAGGGCGCACAGCGTGACGAGCCGAGAGGATGGTGAGGCAGCCCGACGCCGTCGACTGCGCGCTGCCAGGCGCGATTCCGCCACGTGCCGTCGATGCCCGCTCTGGCAAACCGCTACCCAGACCGTCTTCGGCGCCGGCGACGTGGGTGTCGGCTTGATGCTGGTCGGCGAGCAGCCCGGCGATGTCGAAGACCGGGAAGGGCTGCCGTTCGTCGGACCGGCCGGCCGTGTGCTGTCGGAGGCGCTCGACGCCGCTGGACTGACTGACGTGCCCAGATACGTGACCAACGCCGTCAAGCACTTCAAGTCTGAGCCGCGCGGCAAGCGCCGTCTCCATATGAAGCCGAACACCGCGGAGGTGATGGCCTGCCGGTTCTGGCTGGAAGAGGAGATCGCGACGGTACGTCCCATGGTGCTGGTCGCTTTGGGTGCGACGGCGGCGCGCGCCGTGATCGGTCCGGGTATTCGAATCCTGAAGGATCGCGGCACCTGGTTCCCGTCGCCACTGGCGCCGAATGTCACGGTCACAGTGCATCCCTCGTCGATTCTCCGCGCGCCGGATGAAGAGGCGCGCCGCACAGCCATGGCGGCGTTCGTGGCGGACCTCCGGGCTATCGCGAAGCGCCTCGAACGGATGCTGCGGACCCGGACGTAGGTCTCGCGGCCGTTCGGGGTCGGGCGCGGCGTGAAAATCGCCGACATGGAATTCACTCTTCCGCTCTGCTGTTTTCGGTAGCGCTCGTCGCGCCTCCGGCTTCCTGATCCTTGAACAGCCCAACCAGAGCGACACCGCCAACTCCCACGACGACCGCGGCGACGAGGAGAGCGGCCCGCAGCCGTGACGGCGTGAACTCGTCGGCGCCGGCCGAGGCGACCGCGCCGAGGGTGATGATTGCGCTGAGGCCGGCAATGCGGACCACCGCGTGATTGACTGCCGATGCCAGTCCGGCCCGGCTGCTCGAGACCGACGTCACGGCGGCGTCCGTCAGCGGCGCCGCAGCCAGCGCCACCGCCGCGCCGAACAGGGCGGCCCCGGGCGCGACGTCCCACCCCGACAACGTTTCGCCCACGGCCAGAGCGATCCAGGCCAGCCCGAACCCCGCGAGCGTGGCGGCAGCGGCGATCACGACGCGGGTGCCGAAACGGTGAGCCAGCGCGCCGAGCGAAGGCGACAGCAGCCACATCGCGAGCGTGGTAGGCAGCGCCACGGTGGCGGCGCGTGTGGCCGACCAGCCTGCCGTCGTTTGCGCAAAGGTCGTCAGCAGGTAGGTGAGACCGATTAATCCGAAATAGAGCACGAACGTCGCGGCGTTGCCGGCCAGCCAATTGCGAGAGATGGCGGCCACGTCCGGCAGATGGTGAAATGCCCGCCATGCCAAAGTCGCGGCGGCCAGCGCGATTGCCACCGCGATGCCGGTGCTCGGGTTGAAGCCGAGAGCGGACGCATGGATCGCGGCAAACGTGATAGCGGTGAGCGCTACGCCGCCGGCGAGCGCCCCGGCGACCAGCAGGGAGGGGGCGACGTCCGCGCGCTGCTCTGACAGGCGTGACGACAGCCACAACGCCACGGCCGCCGGTGCCGCCGCCAGCACAAAGATGGCTCGCCAGGACGCGACGTCGATCAAGGCTCCCGCTAGCAGTGGCGCCAGCGCGCTGCCAAATCCCACCCATCCCACCAGGCGCCCAAATCCCTCGGTGCGCGATTCGCTGCCGCGGCTGCCGTCGCGTACGAGCGCGATGGTCGCCGGCAGTACGCACGCGCCGCCGGCTCCCAGCGATGCGCGAGCGAGCATCAGCCACGCCACGTTGCGGGACGTCGCTGCCAGTAGCGCGCTGGCGATGATGAGGCCGAGGCCGATGCGCAGCGCTCGACGCCGGCCGTAGCGGTCCCCGAACATGCCAGCCGGCAACAGGAGGCTGGCCAGGGCGAGGGTGCTGGCGTTCAACAGCCACTGCTGTGCCAGCCAGCCCACGTGTAGATCACGCACCATCGCCGGAAGGGCGACGACGGTCGCCGTGGCATCTACGGTTGGGATCGCGGCGGCGAGCAGGACCGCGGCGAGGGCTCCGCCACTCAGGCCGCCGTCATTACCGCCGATGGCTTTCATCTCGGTTCCAACTTCCAGCTGGTCCGACAGCCGTGCAGGGGATTTCACATCGACGGTTCCCCGCAGTACGGATGCCATCCGCGCCGCGAGCCAGCCGTGCTGTTTCAACTTTTTCGAAAGTGAGTCTCGCGACTGTCCTCACTGCGATGGCTCGCGCATATACTCGACCCGTGAGGGAACCCGAGAAGCCATTCCCCATTGTCGGCATCGGTGCCTCGGCTGGTGGACTGACCGCGCTGAACGCATTGCTGGAGGCGCTCCCTGCTGAACCAGGTTTAGCGCTGGTGGTGATCCAGCACCTCGACCCGTCGGCTCAGAGCCATCTGACGGAATTGTTGCGGTCGCACACCGCGATGACCGTCGTCGATGCGACCCACGGCGTAAAGGTGGAGCGCAACCACGTCTACGTCATCAAGCCGAACACTGATGTCGCGATTGCCGACGGCGTGCTCTCGGTCACCGCACGGCCCGACTCGCGCCTGCCGCATTACCCGGTCGATCACTTCTTCCGATCGCTGGCGCAGGTGCAGGGTGGTCACGCGGTGGGGGTGGTGCTGTCGGGCACCGGTTCGGACGGCTCGCTGGGCCTTGCCGAAATCAAGGCGGCGGGGGGGCTGACCTTCGCGCAGGATCCGCGCAGCGCGCAGCATCAGGGGATGCCGCAAAGCGCGGTGGCCACCGACGCCGTGGACATGGTGCTGACGCCCGATCAGATCGCGGCGCATCTGGCGGCGCTGGCGCAGCACCCTTATGTGAATGGCACGGTCGTCGAAGCGCTCGACCAGACGCACACGCACGCCGACCAGTTTCACCGGGTGATCGGCGCGCTGCACACGACCTCTGGAGTGGACTTCAGCCAGTATCGTGATACCACCATCCGCCGCCGAACGGCGCGGCGCATGCTGCTCCACGGCATCCGGTCGCCTTCGGAATACGCCGAGCTCGTCGAGCAGGATCAATCCGAGGCAGAAGCGCTCTATCGCGACGTGCTGATCAACGTCACCAGCTTCTTCCGCGACGCCGAGGTGTTCGCCGAGATGAAGCGCGCGGTGTTCCCCGAGATCTTCGCCCGCAAGCGCAAGATCGAGCCCATTCGGGTGTGGGTCCCGGGGTGCTCGACCGGGCAGGAGGCATACTCGGTCGCGATCCTGCTCCTCGAATACATGGACGAAGTCCAGCAACGCCTGCCGCTGCAGGTGTTCGGCACCGACATGGGCGATCCCGCGGCGCTCGATCGCGCCCGCGCCGGACTCTATTCCGAGAGCATCGAGGCCGAAGTCAGTCCCACCCGGCTGGCGCGGTTTTTCGTGAAGGAAGCCGGTGGATATCGCGTGCAGCGCGCCCTGCGCGATCTCTGCGTGTTCGCACGGCAGAACATCACCGTCGATCCGCCGTTCTCGCGCGTCGATCTGATCACCTGCCGCAACGTGATGATCTACATGTCGCCACCGCTGCAGCAACGGCTGTTGCCGGTGTTTCACTTCGCGCTCAATCCCGGTGGGTTTCTCATCCTTGGCATCGCCGAGAGCGTGGGACAATCGCTCGATCTGTTCGATCTGTTCAGCCAGGCGCACCGAATCTTTCGGCGCAAGGACATCACCTATCAGCCGCTGATCCGGATGATGCGCCAGGAGTCTGGTTCAGGGCGCGCCGGCGCGTCAACCGTGCGATGCCTCGTTCGCCGCAGGCACTGGACTTTCCAGCGCGAAGCCGATCGACTGATCCTCGGTCGCTATGCGCCGCCCAGCGTGCTGGTGAACCAGGAGTTCGAAATCCAGCAGTTCCGCGGCCGCACCACACCCTACCTGGAAATGCCGGCCGGACAGCCGACGACCAACCTGATGCGGCTGGTGAAGGAGGGGTTGTTCCTCGACTTCCGCAAGGCGCTCACCGAGGCCAGAACCACGGGAGCTGCCAGTGGTGCGCCACGGGGCTGCGGGTCGACGAAGACGGCGTCGAACGCACCTTCACGCTGCGCGTCATGCCGATTACGGTCCCGAACGTCACCGATGATCGGCTGCTGGTCATCTTCGAACCGCAACCGCAGATGCGGCGGCCGGCGAGGGGTCGCCGCTCCCCGCCGCGGCCCCTCGACCGCTCCGAACTGGACGACGAGATCGAGCGGTTACGCCAGGAACTCAGCTCGACGCGCGAGTACCTGCAGTCGATCGTCGATCAACAGGAGTCCGCCGACCCAGGAACTGCGCGGCGCTCACGAGGAGATGCTGTCGAGCAACGAGGAACTGCAGAGCACCAACGAAGAGCTCGAGACGATGAAGGAGGAGCTGCAGTCCTCCAACGAGGAGCTGACCACGGTCAACGAGCAGCTGCAGCAACGCAACACCGAGCTGGCGTCGATGACCACCGATCTCTCGAATTTCATCGAGAGCGCCGGCCTGGCGATGGTGGTCGTGGATCGCGAGCTCCGCGTCCGCCGGCTGACGCCGGCCGCCCAGGCCGCGCTCAACCTCTATCCATCAGACGTCGGCCGCTCGGTGGACCACATCAACACCCGCCTCGACAACGACACCATTCGTCAGCTGGCCCGGCATCGCGATCGATACCGGCCGCGGCCGCGAGCAGGAACTGACCGATCGGGACGGCCGCTGGTGGCTGCTGCGCGTGCAGCCCTACCTGACGGCCCAGGGCGTCATCGACGGCGCGACGGTGGTGGCCGTTGACGTCGATCTGGTCAAGCACGCGCTGGAGGTGCTCGAGGCGCGCGACTACGCCGTCGCCATCGTCCAGGCCGTGCGCGAGCCGCTGGTCGTGCTCGATGAATCGCTCCGCGTCGGCATGGCCAACGAAGCGTTCTTTCAGTTGTGCGGTGTGACGGCGGAGCAAGTCGAAGGGCAACCGTTCGAGGAGATGTGCGGCGGGATCTGGAAGACCGCGGACGTGCGGCGGGCGCTGAAGGCCGTGCTCGGCGGCGCCACGCTCGAGAACTTCGAGATCGTCCGGGTCGTGAAGGACCAGGGCGAGCGGACCCTGATCATGAACGCCCGCGGCATCTCCCGCCACGGTCGTGCGCCGCTGGTGCTGCTCAGCATCGACGATGTGACCGAGCGCCGGCAGGCCGAGGCGCTGAAGCTCGATGCCGAGACGCTGCGCCGCGTGGACCGGCGGAAGGACGAGTTCCTGGGCATCCTCGCCCACGAGCTCCGCAATCCGCTGGCCCCGATGCGCTTCGCGGTGGAGATCCTGCGGCGCGCGGGCGACGACAACGGACAGACCACCAAGGCGCGCCAGGTGCTCGACCGGCAGCTGACGCACATGGTACGGATTGTCGACGATCTGCTCGACGTCTCGCGCATCACGCAAGGGAAAGTCGAACTGCGTCGAGAGGTCGTCGATCTGAAGAATGTGGTCTCGGCGGCGGTCGATCTCTGCCAGCCCATTGTTGATGCCGCCGGCCAGGACATCACCGTGTCCCTGCCCGACGAGACCGTGAGGCTTGACGCCGATCCCGTGCGGCTGGCCCAGGTGCTGGTGAACCTCGTCAACAACGCCGTCAAGTTCACCCCGTCCCGCGGACATATCTGGTTGGTCGCCGAGACCACCGGCGAACACCCCGAGGCGCCGGATGCGGTGCGCATCAGGGTCCGTGACAGCGGCATCGGCATTGCTGCTGACGCGCTGCCGCGAATTTTCGACCTGTTCGTGCAGGGCGATCGATCGCTGGAACGCACGCGCGGCGGGCTGGGTGTCGGCTTGACCCTGGTGCGCAGCCTCGTGCTGCTGCACGGCGGCAGTGTGGAGGCGCGCAGCGATGGCCCCGGCACCGGTAGCGAGTTCGTCGTGACGTTGCCGCTCGATCCGACGAAGCAGCCGGCCGCGCCGCGGCGCGATCCCGCCGACGCCACCGAACCGAGAAAGCGGCGGCGCATTCTCGTCGCCGACGACAACGCCGACGCCCGCGAGATGCTGAGCTTCGTATTGGGTCAGGAAGGCCACACCGTCAAGACGGTGCCTGATGGGCCCGGCGCCATTGCTGCCGCCGCCGAGTTCAAGCCCGAGGTCGCGATCCTCGACATCGGCATGCCCGGCCTCAGCGGCTACGACGTGGCCGAGCGGCTGCGTGGCATCGCGCCCGCCACGCTCCATCTGGTCGCGCTCTCCGGCCTGGGTCAGGAGGCCGATCGCTCTCGCGCCATCGCCGCCGGCTTCAACCACCACTTCACCAAGCCGGTCGACCCGCACACGCTGGTCAAGTTCCTCGCCGCGTTGCCCTGACGACTTCTTCGCGCGGATTGCTTCTTGCAGTCTTCGGGTGAAGGGAGTGCCAGGGCGATGGGCGGGTAGGTCGCCGTCGTGATCTGACCGGGGAGGAAGACCAATGGCAACAGCGCACCGGCCGCTCGCCGTAGTTACGGGCGCCTCGTCCGGAATCGGATATGAACTGGCCCGGCAATGTGCCGGGCACGGCTTCGACCTCATCATCGCCGCGGACGAAGCCGCCATCCATCGCGCCGCGGAGGACCTGAGGCAGGAAAGCGTCGCCGTCGAGCCGGTGGAAGCGGATCTGGCGACGCTTGAAGGTCTCGACCGTCTCTGCGATGCCATCGGCGGGCGCCCGGTGGACCTGCTGCTGGCCAACGCCGGGCACGGACTAGGTGGTGCCTTTCTGGATCAGGAATTCGGCGCCATCAGACACGTCATCGACACCAACGTCACCGGCACGCTGGACCTGATTCAGCGCGTCGGCCGCGCCATGCGGTGACGAAACGAAGGTCGAATCCTCATCACGGGATCCATCGCCGGCTTCGTTCCCGGCACCTATGCCGCGGTCTACAACGCCAGCAAGGCGTTCATCGATTCGTTCTCGTTCGCGCTGCGCGCCGAACTGAAGGGCACCAACGTCACCGTCACCTGCCTGATGCCCGGCGCCACGGAAACCGATTTCTTCGAGCGCGCCGGCATGACGGACACGGCCGTCGGCCAGTCCACCAAGGACGATCCCGCCGATGTCGCCAGAATCGGGTTCGACGCGATGATGCGCGGCGACGGTGACATCGTCAGCGGCTGGAAGAACAAGCTGCGAACGGCGGTGGCATCGATCACGCCGTCGGGGATCCTGGCAGAGCGCCACCGCGCGATAGCCGAGCCTGGCTCGGGAAGCCAGCCCGACACTTCGGCGAACGATCCACGCCGTCCGTGAGTTGCAACCAGACTTGCCTGGCCGCAAATCAGTGTCAGGCACAGGGCGCAGGCCAGTGTTGAACTGGCGGTCATTTTTGATGCACAGATTGCTCCCTTGTCTTACTCACTTGGTGGAGTTCCTGCCCGCAGTCCTTCGCCGGCAGCCATCGCGGAACTGAAAGTGGCGCTAATCCGGATGGCGCGAATCCTGCACATGTGACCGGCAGCCGGCGATCGCAAGGCGCCTTCGCCAGGCAGAGGAGGCAGATCGTTATGAACAAGACCATCTTCGCTGCCTGCGGTGCATTCGCCATCGCGGGACTCACAGTCACGGCTCAGACTCCGTCCACGCCGTCGACCTCGCCGACCACGCCCACGACACCACGCCCACGACGCAGACCACGCCAAGTGCGCAGACCGGCAGGACCATGACGCTCACCGGCTGCGTGGTGCCAGCGAGCGCCAGTGGCTCGATGGGCTCGGGTGCTACCACCCCCAGCGCCACGGCCGGCACTCCGGCTGGCACTCCGGCCGGCACGCCCACCGGCACGGCGGGCGCCAGCGGCAGCATGGCGGGCGGCGGCCAGTTCATGCTGACGAAGATCGAGACCGGCTCGAGCAGCTCGGCGGCCGGCGCGGCCGGTGCGACCGGCGCGACCGGCGCCACGGGTAGCACCAGTGCGTCGCCCGCCACCGGCGCGCACAGCACGCTGATGCTGAAGGCCGGATCGACGGTCAGGCTCAGCGAGTACGTGAACCAGAAAGTCGAAGTCACGGGCACGATGGAGTCGAACGCCGGCAGCATGACCAGCACCGGTTCGACGACCCCCGGTAGCACGGCCGGCACGGCTGGCACGGGTGCGACGGGCGCGACCGGCACGGCGGGCACGACGGGTGCGACCGGTTCCGCCACCAGCGGCGGTTCGATGGCCCCGGCTTCGATGCCCACGCTGAACGTGAGCAACGTCAAGGTGGTTTCGAAGACCTGCTCGTAGCCCCAGGGTGACGTCCCCCGTCACCACGGTCGGCAGCAGGGCGTCGCTCGAGTGGCATCCCCCGCCGCTCAAGCGTCGCCCGTTGTCATGTACCGGCTGTGTCGCCCGCCGGCGCCTTCTTGTGGCCGGCCAGTTTCACCAAAGCCCTCGACACCTCCGCCACGCTCCACGCTTGTGCCACGCAGCCTCGTGCCGTGAACGGCGCCTCCGCGTCGAAGATCTCGCTGATCGATCCCATGGTCGCCGCCGAAGTCACGTGGGCCAGCAGCGGCGAGAGCAGTGTGCGTGCGCCCTCCGCATCGTCGGGATGCACCGCCAGCCACGCGTCGATGAACGATCCGATCAGCCATGGCCATACCGTCCCCTGGTGATAGGCAGCATCGCGCGATGCGCAGGTCCCCGAAGTAGCGCCGCTTGTAGTCGGGGTGAGCGGGCGAGAGCGTGCGCAGTCCGACCGGCGTCAGAAGTTCAGACGCGACGCTGTTCAGGACCGGCTCCCAGTAGTCCCGCTTGAGCGGGGAGTGGGTCACCGCCAGTGCCACGACCTGGTTCGGCCGGCACGCGTCATCGTCCCCACGCTCGCCATCGACCACATCGTAGAGACGCTGCCGCGAGGCATTCCAGAACCGCGCATTGAACGACTCGCGGCAGCGGTGGGCCTCGCGCGCGATGTCCTCGGCCAGCACGCCGCGCCCCGCCCTCACCATCCACGAGGCGAGCAGGACGAGCGCGTTGTGCCACAGCGCGTTGATCTCGACGGGCTTGCCGCGCCGGGGCGTCACGACCCAGCCGTCGACCAGCGCGTCCATCCACGTCAGCTGCACGCCGTCGGCACCCTGGGTGAGCAGGCCGTCGGCATCCACATGAATGTTGAACAGCGTGCCCTCGCGGTGTCGCTGCACGATCTCCTCGAGTGCGGGCAGCAGCTCGTCCACCAGGGATCGATCGCCGGTCACCGTGTCGTAGCGGTGCAGGGCATGGAAGAACCACATCGTGGCATCGGCGGTGTGATACAGCCCTTCGCGTTCCCCTTCAGGGAACAGATTGGGTATCAACCCGTTCCGCACGTGCAGACCGAAGGTGCGGAGGATGTCTCGTGCTTCGTGATGCCTGCCGGTGACGAGCGCCAGCCCTTCCAGGCTGATCATGGTGTCGCGGCCCCAGTCGGTGAACCAGTGGTAGCCGGCGATCACCGTTCGCGCGTCGGCGCCGACGGCACGCGCCTGCGCTTCGTCCCGCACGCGAGTGGCGGGCCTGACAATGAACTGATCGGCGGCGAGAGGGAGCAGGAACGTCTCTGGCAGCTGGAGCGCCTCGTCACTGGACGCGAGCAGCCGTTCGCGCCTCGTCAATTCCAACTCGAACGCTGCCGCCGGGGACAACGCGGCGACCTGCTCCCACGTTTCGGTGCTGGCCGACAGGAACACGTCTGTGCCTTCCGTCAACGTCACCGACACGGTTCCGGGTGAATGCATGGAGCCCAGGTGTTCGTAGCCGCGGTCTTCCTCGACGGCATAGGGCACGAGGTTCCACTCATCGGGCGTGGCCGCAAGCGCCGAGGCGTCGGCCCCCGTCACCTGCAGGCGCAGCACCAGCGGATCGTCCGCGCGCTTGAACTCGTAGCCGGCGGGCGCCACGTCGGCACTGACGTAGGACCGCGACTGTTCCGGCGTCAACAAGCCCTCGTGCGGCCGGAAGTCGAGCCACGGCTTCAGCCGCAGCGTCACCGACGGCACCGAGCCGGTGAGGCGATAGCGCAGGTGCACCGTGTTCTGTCCGTTCGGCATCATCACCGACTGCTCGATGAACGCGCCTTCCTGCAGTTCGAAGGTCCATTGAGGCAGGCCCGCCTGGATGCAGAAGTCCATGCGCCCGATTGGCGGCAGACTCCCCTTCGCGGCTCGGCCGCAGGCAGCCGGTCCGGCCATCCGGCAGTTCGACCACCTCCTGGAGAGCGTGGAGGAGGAGCACGCGCCCCACCGGTGCCGGGTGCGCGGCCACCAGCAGTCCGTGAAAACGGCGCGTCGGCGGGCCGTCAACGCTGCCCGACGCGTAGCCGCCGAGTCCGTTGGTCACGAGCCATTCGAGCGGCGCGTCACCGTCTTGATGCGTGGCCGGGTGTTTCTTCAGGAGCAGCAGGGCGCGTGTGGTCATGTGTCAGCAGGGACCGGGTGAAAAACGGTGGCCGCGTGGCCTGTCGCCACGACGACCTTGGGCGGGGCGCAGGCACCCAGACCCGCGCCGCCATACCGTGGATCCTCGGAACACCACAGGACGGACCACGCGCACGACTCGGGTGGCGCGCACAGCGGCTCGCTCGTGGCAGCGATGTTCAGGTCCGGAGAGAGGTTCAGGATCAGCAGCCGATCATCGTGCGGCTCGCTGCCCGTAAAGCGCAGCGCCAGTGACCGGTCACCGAGCGTGGCGCCGAGGAGCCGCACGGCATGTTGACCGAGTGACGGATCGTTGTGCCGCAGCCGCAACAGGTCACGGTGCATCTGCCAGTACGGCTCGAGCTCGACCGGGACGTCACCGAACGGCCGGCACGCCTCGAACACCGGGCGGCCGATGGAGGCGCCCGCGGTGGCCTCGGCGTCATGAAAGGATGCCGCTCGCACGAACTGGCCGGTGAACTCCTGCCGGCCGACGTGAACCATCTGCTGCAGGTCCGGGCCGTGGTCGGCGAAGTAACGGAACGGCACCCGCGATCCCCACTCCTGACCCTGGAACAGTAACGGCGTCCACGGGCCGAGCAGCAGGAACGCGGTCATCGCCCGCCACCACGACGGGCTGGTGACCTCGATCAGCCGGCGGCCTGATGCCAGATTCGCGACCTGGTCGTGGTTCTCGATGAAGGCGACGAACTGATGCGAAGGGCGATCGAGGGCCGGGGCGCCGCGCGGCGCCGACTGCCACGGGTAGTACTGCCCCTGGAAGAGGAAGCCCGACTGGACGAGGGCCAGCCACTCGCGGCTGCTGCCGGTGTAGTCGGAGAGGTACGCATCGCGAATGCCGGTCAGCGTCACCCGCGTGGAGTGGTGGAAGTCCTCGTTGAAGAGGCCATCCAGCCCGTAGCCGCCGTCCGTCGCCGGCCGCATCAGCCGCGCGTGTTGCGGTTCGTGCTCGGCGATCACCATCACCCGCCTTGGCGCCGCGGCGTCTCGTGCCACCCGCGCAATGGCGGTGACGATGTGCTCGGACGAACTGTCGAAGAGCTGCTGGGCGGCGTCCAGCCGGAAGCCGTCGACGTGAAAGTCGCGGATCCAGTACTCGACGTTGGTCAGGACCAGCTCGCGCATGCCGTGGGCCTGCTCGTCATCGAAGTTCAGCGCCGTCCCCCATTCGTTCTTGTGGCGCTCGGTGAAGTAGTGGGGCGAGAACCGCGGCAGGAAGTTGCCCGACGGACCGAGGTGGTTGTAGACGACGTCGAGGATGACTCCGAGTCCGAGCTGATGAGCGGTGTCGACGAAGTGCTGCAGGTCCGCCGGGACTACCGTAGGTGTGCATCGGCGCGAACCACTGCACCCCGTCGTATCCCCAGCCGAAGTCGCCGGCGAACTCGGCGACCGGCATCATCTGAATCACCGTGACGCCCAGCTCGCGCAGCTGTGGCAGGCGCGCCTCCGCCGCCCGCCACGTGCCATCGGCCGTGAACGTACCGACGTGGATTTCGTAGAGCACCTGGCCGGGAAGCGCGACCCCTTCCCACGCCGCGTCGTGCCATTCGAAAGACGACGAATCGGCGAGCGCGGATGGTTCCTCCGGGCCCTCCGGCTGCCAGCGCGAAGCCGGGTCCGGGTAGAGGCGCGGGTCATCGGGAAAACGGAACCCGTACCGGGCGCCCGATCGCGCCGGCAGTTCGGCCGTGAAGTAGCCATCGGCCTCGCGGTGCATCGGCGTCGGCACGCCGTCGACCTCGACGGTCAGGCCCGCGGCCTCCGGCGCCCACACGCGGAACGACGCGTGGTCGGGCGTCAGCAGCTCGGCGCCGATCGGATAGCGCCGCGACGCCATCAGGCCGCGCCTCCGGCAGCCGCCGGCATCATCAGAACCATCGCGTAGGCGTCCACTTCGAGGCCCTCTGCCGGAACCAGCGTGGCCTCGTCTCGGCCGCACGCCGTGTTCACCATCACCTGCCACGGCCCGACGTCGGAGACCGGAATCACGAAGCGCATCGGCCGGTCGCCGGCGTTCAACAGCAGCGCCGCGTCGGCGTCACCGCGCCTGCCGACGAGCGCGAGATGCGCGCGCGGCTGTTCCCAGTCGCCGTTGGTCATCTCGGTGCCGTCCTCGCGCAGCCAGCGGAGCTGCAGGCCGCCGCCTGGCCACTCGTCTTCCATCAGCCACGGCACGGTGTGGCGCAGCGCAATCAGCTGTCGCGTCAGCGCCAGCAGCGCGGGATCGACGGCATCCCAATCGAGCCACGACGTTTCGTTGTCCTGGTCGTACGGGTTGTCGTGGCCGTGCTGCGTGCGCCCCCACTCGTCGCCCGCAGTCAGCATCGGCGTGCCCATCGACAGCAGCAGGGTGGCCAGGAGGTTCCGCTCCATGCGCTGACGCGCATGGGTGCGGGCCGCGTCCGGCTCCAGCGACTCCAGTCCGCGGCGCCGTCACCGCCAGGTCGCGCAGCGTCAAACCATCGTGGCTGGCGATGTAGTTGATGCTGGCGCTCGGTCCGCGGCCGCTGCCCTGGAACAGGTCCGCGCTGCCGGTGATGCGGCTCGCCACATCGGGCAGCCCGCCCGGCCCGCTCCGCCACAGCGTGCGAATGCTCTCGCGATACTTGTCGTTCCACTCGGACCAGTGGTACGGGAAGTTGCCCGTCTGATAGCCGTTGGTGCCGGTGTCCCACGGCTCGGCGATCAGCTTCACGCCCTGCAACACCGGGTCCTGGTGGATGGTGGCGAAGAACGCGGACCAGGTGTCCACGGTATGGACGCCGCGTGCCAGTGTGGCCGCCAGGTCGAACCGGAAGCCGTCGATGTGCATCTCCGTGACCCAGTAGCGCAGCGAGTCCATCACCATCTGCAGCGCGTACGGATGGCGGAGGTTTACGCTGTTGCCGGTGCCGGTGTAGTCCATGTAGTGCCGTGGATCGTCTGGCACGAGATGGTAGTAGGCCGGATTGTCGAGGCCCTTGAAGTTCAGCGTCGGTCCCAGGTGGTTGCCCTCGGCGGTGTGGTTGTAGACCACGTCCAGCACCACCTCCAGCCCGGCGCCATGCAGCGCCTTGACCATCGACTTGAACTCGCGCACCTGGCCACCGCGCTCGTCGGCGGAGGCGTACTCGGCGTGCGGCGCGAAGTAGCCGTAGGTGTGGTAGCCCCAGTAGTTGCGGGCGCCCTTTTCGAGCAGGTGCGGCTCGTGCGCGAACTGCTGCACCGGCATCAGCTCCACGGTCGTGACGCCCAGCCCGCGGATCGCCTCGAGGGCCGCCGGCTCGGCGAGCCCGGCATACGTGCCGCGGAGTTCCGGCGGCACGCCAGGGTGGAGCTGGGTGAAGCCCTTGACGTGCAACTCGTAGATTACGGTGCGCTCGGGGGCATGCCGCGGCCCGCGGTCGTCGCCCCAGTCGAACGAGGTGTCGACGACGAACGATCGTGGCGCGCTGGAGGCGCTGTCCTGCTGGTCGAGCTCCATCGGATCGCCCCCCAGCGGATACGAGAACATCGCCGGGCTCCACTTGATCTCCCGGGATATCGCCTTGGCATAGGGGTCGGCCAGCAGCTTGGCCGGATTGCAGCGGAGCCCGCGCGCGGGATCGTAAGGGCCGTGCACGCGGAACCCGTAGGCCTGGCCTGGCGCCACACCTGGCACCAACAGCTGCCACACGAATCCGGCTTCGGCCCGCATCGGCAGCCGCGTCTCGTGGTCGGCGTCGTCGAACAGGCAGAGCTCCACGCCAGTGGCCTGGCTGGAGTAGACGCGGAAGTGTGTGCCCTCCGGCGTCCAGGCGGCGCCGAGCGGTCCGTCAATCGTGGTCATGCTGCGCTCCGTTCCAGTAAGGCGACAGGGAAGTGGTGAAAGAGCGCCTGCACCAGGCACTCCCCGCCGTCGAGCGCAGCCTCGCCCAACACGTGGCTCCACGAGCCGGCGGGCAGCACGACGCGGGTGTCGTGCCAGTCCGTGTCCAGCGTCCGGATCGGCACGACCACGGCGAGGGCGGAGCCGCGCTGGAAGGCGACGACATGTTCGGCGCGCGGGCCTCGCACCTCGAGCGGCAGGTAGGCCGCTGCGGGATCCAGGTCTGGGTGGCGTGCCCGCAGGGCCAGCGTACGCGCCAGCGTCCATAACTTCGGCAGCCCTTCGTCCATGCGCGCCAGGACGGCCGCGGCCGGCAGCGTGGCGCATTCGTCCAGCAACAGCCGCCTCGAGTCGAAGTCCACGGCGGCCCGGTTGTCGGGGTCGGTCAGCGCCAGCTGCCATAGCTCCGAGCCCTGATAGATGTCGGGCACACCAGGCACGGTCAACTTCAGCAGCAGCTGCGACAACGCCTTCGTCCAGTCTGCCGGGTGCAGCGTTTCCACGAATGCCCCCAGCTCCTCGATGAAGACCGCATCGTCATACAGCCCGTCTACGAAATGATGGACCGCGCGTTCGTACTCCTCCGACGGCGTCAGCCAGTCGGTGAACACCTTCGATTCGCGCGCGGCTTTTTCTGCGTGCGTGTGGGCGCGGTCGCGCGACAGCGGCCACGCCCCGGCGAGTGTCTGATAGAGGTAGTACTCGAAGTTCCGATCCGGCTGGCCATCGATGCGATGCGCATCCGACCGCTCGGCCCATCGCCGGGCCAGCGCGATCCAGGTGTCTGACGCCTCGGTGAGCACCGTGAGCCTGGCCCGCACGTCCTCCCCGCGTTTGGAGTCGTGCGTGGCCGTGCTGCGCATGCCTCGCGGATGTTGCAGCTGCCACGCCTGCATCGACCGATGGAACGCGGCGGGGTCCGTGGAGAACTGCCCGGGGTCGGCCCCCACCTCGTTCAGCGCCAGGCAGCGGTGATAGCGGTAGAACGCGGTGTCCTCGACCGCCTTGGCCGCGACGGCCGTGCAGAGTTGCTGGAACGAGGCGACGAACTCGCGGCCCTCACCGTCTTCGCCGCCGGTGGCGAAGAGGCGCGACGCAAAACTCAGTAGCGGCGCCGGCACATCCGGCCGGCGTTGCTGCACGCTCGCAAACAGCGCGTCGAGCACCGCGGTGTCGATTGGGGAGGGCCCCTGGGCCGAGACATAGGTGCGATAGACGCGCGCGCTTGCGGCCAGTTCCTCCACCAGCGTGGTGGCGTCGCGAATTGAGAAGTCGCGAAGCCGGATGTCCCTCAGGCACAGCCGATGCAGCACGAGCGCCACGCGTTTGGCATCGCCCGAGAGCCAGTGCCCGAGCACTTCATGTCGGGCATCGTCCACCACCTCTTCGAAGCTGTCGGTCAGGCCGGTGAACTCCTGGTATGCCGCGGTCATCGGCTCTTCGGCTTCAGGCGCCATCAACAGCCGCGTGACCAGGGCGCCGAACTCGTAGCCGGTGGTGCCGTCCACCGGCCAGGACGGAAGGATTTCGTCCGGCGGCGAGAATTTTCTCCACGACGATCCACTGGTCGGGGGCCTGGGATCGCAGCCGCTCGAGATACTGTGCCGGGTCGGTGAGTCCATCGACGTGGTCGACTCGGAGGCCCTGGACGCTGCCGTCGCGGCACCACTCCAGGATCAAGCGGTGCACCGCCGCGAACACGTCCTCCTGGTCCACGCGCACGCCCACCAGTCCGTTCACGTCGAAGAAGCGCCGGTACGGGCTCTCGTCCCGGGCGAGTCGCCACCACGTGAGCCGGTAGTGCTGCCGTTCGAGCAGATCGTGCAACCGTGAGCGGTCGCGATTGATGGCCGTGGCCAGGTCGCCTGGCTCGTCCTCCGATGGCGACGCTGCTGCCTTTTCTTCTCGAATCGAGGCCACCGACGCCGCGGAAAGGGGGAAGCGATGCGTGCCATAGGCGAGCCGCAGACGTCCGTTCTCCACCACCAGTTGCAGGCGGCCGGCGTCGAGTTCCTCGCCATACGGCTCTCCGAGCACCGGGATGAACAGCACATGCCCGGACTGGGTATCGCCGGTCTCGCCTCCGGAGTCGAGGTCGAAGTAATGGAAGTACGCGCTGTCGCTGCCATGTTCGAGCAGGTCGTTCCACCAGGCGTTGCCTTCCAGGGCGAGATGATTGGGAACGATGTCGGCGACCAGCCCGAGGCCAAGTCGATGCAACGCGCCCACGAAGCGGCGCCAGCCCTCCATCCCGCCCAACGCTTCGCGCACTGCCGCCGGATTGCTGATGTCGTAGCCATGGCGGCTGCCAGCCACCGCTTCGAACACCGGCGAGGTGTAGGCATGCGAAATGCCGAGCTCGGCCAGGTATGGCACGAGCGCGGCCGCCGGCTCGAAGCCAAACCGAGGTTCGAGCTGCAGACGATAGGTCGCGCGGATGATGTTCAACGGCAGCACTTGGGCTTGCATGGTGCGTTCCAGCCTTGGAGCACAACGGCCGAGGCGCCGCCCACCCAGAATGGGCACCCGCTTACCCAGCCGCGCGATCGGGCAGAGCTGGTGACATCGGCGGAAGGGAATCGATCTTGCTCCAGCATCGGGGATGGCACGCTCACTCTGGAAGGGTCTGGTGAACTTCGGCCTCGTCAACATCCCGGTCGAGCTGCACGTGGCCGCTCGCGATCACACCCCGCGCTTCCGGTTGTTGCACCGGACCGACCTGTCTCCGATCAGCATGGAGCGCGTCTGTCAGAAGGACGGTCACGCGGTTGCGTGGGCGGACCTGGTGAAGGGGTACGAGATTGAACCCGGACGCTTCGTCGCCGTCACCGAAGACGACTTCAAGACCGCGGCGCTGGAGCGCAGCCGCAGCATCGACATCCTGGCGTTCGTGCCGCTGGACGCCATCGACGTGCGCTACTGGGACACCCCGTACGTGGCCACTGCGGCCAAGGGCGCCGAGCACTCCTACGCGCTACTTGCCGAGGCGCTGGCGAAGAGCGGCCGCGCCGGCATCGCCAAATACGTGATGCGGCAGCGGCAGCATCTCGCCGCGCTCCTGTCCGTGGACGGCCGCCTCATCGTGCAGACGATGCGATTTCCTGAGGATCTCGTGTCGCTGCCCGAGGCGCCGTCGCGACAGAAGCTCGCAGCCCGCGAGCTGACGCTCGCCTCTCAGCTGATCGAGGGAATGGCCGATACCTGGGAACCAGGCCGCTATCGCGACGACTACGTGCAGGCGCTGATGAAGGTGATCGAAAGCAAGGACAAGGGCGCCACGCCTCGCCGTCCCACGGGCCGCAAGCCGGTGCAGACCAACGTGGTCGACCTCGTGGCGCGGTTGAAGGAGAGCCTGGCAGCGACGTCGGCAGCAAAGAGCGCGAAGAAAGCGGCCAGCAAGCCGGCGCCACGGCGGGGGAAGAAAGCCGCGGCGAAGAAAAAGAACGGCACCCGCAAGACACACGCTGCCTGAGTAGGCACGCCCACACCGCCCGCCAGCCGACGGTCAGCCGAACGCGGCGGGCCGCGGCTCAGTCCGGTTCGCCGGCGGTCACATCAAGCGATCGAAGGTCAGAGTCGTCGGCAGGATCGTCGACTGCCGCGTCATCGGGCTCGGCGGTTGAGGGATCCGGCTCGTCAGGCGAGTCATGAGGTTCGACGATCGCCTGAGCTTCCATCGTGGTGCTGGTGATCTCCATGGCGCTGATCTCCGGGCCCATCATACGCCCACCTCGCACGGTGCCGAACTCATGCGCGGATCGACTCCCGGCCGAGGTAGCCGTGGCCCGTGGCTTGCACTGCACCAAGGGCGTGGGGAGGAACGAACTCCTCGAGGTGATGACAACAAACCTGGAGAGACTCATGGGACCTAACGCCGCCGCTCGCGCAATCTGCCTCGCGCTTCCGATCGTGTTCGTCGCCGCGTGCTCGCACGACTCGGAGCGTAACGCGCCCGTGACCACGACCACGCCAGCAGGACAGAGCAGCGCGCCCCCAGCCGCGGTCGCCGAGAAGCGCGATACCGCACTGGTGCGCGTGGTGCATGCGATTCCCGCCGGCGCGTCGGTGGACGTCTATGCCGACGACAACCAGGTGTTCGACAAGGTGAGTTTCAAGGACGTGACCCCGTACAAGGAACTGGACGGGCAGCGCTACAACTTCAACATCTATCGCGCCGGGACTGCCGTGGCGGCGGCCACGCACAACGACCCCAGACCCGAAGGAACGCGCGGTAAGGCCGAACGCTCCGTCGCCCGCGGCACCAGCGGCTCGGGCAATCAGGCGCTGGCCAGCAACAGCGAAGGCCTGGACGACGGCGACTACTACACGATCTTCGCCCTGCCGGGCGAGGACGGTAACCCTGCGATGCTGCGAGTGGTCGAAGATCGGCACGAACGGCCGAGCGCCGATCACGCCCGCGTCCGCGTCGTGAACGCCGCGGCCGAGACCAGCGAGATCGACATCTTCGCGCAGGGGCAGGCCGACGAACTGCTCGGCGGCGTGGACTTCCAGTCCGTGTCCGACTACGACGAGGTGAACCCGTTCAGCGGTGCGCTGGAAGTGCGCACGCACAACGACGTCACCCCGGTGACGACGCTGCCGAACATCCGCCTCGAAGCGGGGAAGAGCTACACGATTGTCGTCGTGGGCAGCCGCAAACGGGAGCCGAAGCTCGAAGCCTTCGTGATCGAAGACGTGGTCGGCGCCCCGACCACTGCAGCCCGGCGCTAGTCGCCTGGCAACCTTTCCCTCACCACTGACGTCTACTCCTATTGCAATCCAATAGGAGTAGACGTTATGGTGTACGGGAGCGAGAGACATGAGCCCTCAGGACAAGAATCCGGTGTGGCAGGGCACGTTGTCCCTGATGGTGCTCCGCACGCTGCTCACCATGGGCAGCCTGCACGGCTACGGGATCGCGCGCCGCATCGAGCAGACCAGCGACGGGCGCCTGAACATCAACTACGGCACGTTGTATCCCGCGCTGCTCAAGCTGGAGCAGGAAGGGCTGATCTCCGCATCCTGGGGTGTCTCCGAGAACAACCGCAAAGCCCGGTTCTACGCCCTCACGAAGGCCGGACAGCGGCAGCTGGAGCGCGACACCCGGCAGTGGGAGGAAGTCGCCGCGATCATGACGCGTTTCCTCGCGCCCACCAATCGCTGATCCCGAACAATGCCCGCACCGGCACGGAGGCCTCATGCTGAAGCACCTTCGTGCCTGGACGGTCCGTGTTGCGGCGCTCTTCCGCCGTTCGCGGGGTGAGCGCGAGTTCACCGAGGAACTCGAAAGCCATCTGCAGCTGCATATCGACGACAACCTCCGCGCCGGCATGACGGCCGGCGAGGCGCGGCGGCAGGCGCTGATCGCGCTTGGCGGCATCGAGCAGACCAAGGAGGCCCACCGCGACCGGCGCGGTATCCCGCTGATCGAGACGCTGGGACGCGACGTCCGCCACGGCGTCCGCGGGCTGCTCAAGACGCCCGGCTTCACGCTCCCGGCCGTCGTCATTCTCGGTCTCGGCATCGGCGTCAACACCGCGGTGTTCACGATGGTGAACGCCGTGATGCTGCGGCCGCTGCCGTTCCAGGAATCCGATCGGTTGATGAGGCTGTGGCACACGCCGCCACCGCTGTTCGCGGGTCAGCAGGTGTTCCCGCTGTCGCCGGCCAACTTCCTCGACTGGCAGGAGCAGAGCCGCTCGTTCGAGAGCATGGCCATCTACGGCAACCGGCCGCGAACGCTCACCGGCCAGGGCGAGCCCGACGCGCTCTTGACCGCCCGCGCCTCCGCGGCAATGCTGCCGATCCTCCGCATGCAGCCGATCATCGGCCGCACCTTCACCGCCGAAGAGGATCGAGCCGGCGGCGAGCGTACGGTCATCCTCAGCGAAGGGACGTGGCGCAATCGCTTCGGTGCGCAACCCACGGTACTGGGACAGAAGATCATGCTCGACGGCGAGCCCCATACCATCGTCGGCGTGGCGCCACAGGCAACCGCTTTTGTGAGCAGGGTGCAACTGTGGGTGCCGCTGGCATGGAGTGACGAGGAGCGCGCCACCAGGGAGAATCACAATTACCTGGCGATTGCGCGTCTCGCGCCTGGCGTGTCGGTCGAGCAGGCCCAGGCCGACCTCACGATGATCTCGAGGCGACTGGAGCAGCAGTATCCGGAAGCGAACAAGGACTGGGGCGCCCGGGTGCTGCCCCTTCACGAGGACCTGGTCGGCGACGTGCGGCCGTCGCTGCTCCTGCTGCTCGGCGCCGTGGGACTGGTGCTGCTGATTGCGTGCGCCAACCTTGCGAACCTGTTGCTGGTGCGGACGCATGGCCGCGCCAAGGAGATTGCAGTGCGCACTGCTCTTGGCGCCAGTCGTGCCCGCGTGATCCAGCAGTTGGCGGTGGAGGGGCTGCTGCTGGGCCTGTGCGGCGGGCTCGCCGGCCTGCTGACCGGCGTCTACGGCGTACGGGTGCTGGTCGCGCTGTTCGGAACGCAGTTGCCGCGCGTGGCCGACGTCACGGTGGACGGCTCCGTCCTGGCGTTCACGCTCGCCGCCTCCATCCTTACCGGCCTGACGGCCGCCGCCGCGCCGGCCTGGCAGTTCACAAAGCGCGACGCCAACACCGTGCTCAAGCAAGGCGCCGAGCGCGGTAGTTCGTCTGGCGGTGATGGGCGGGTCCGTCAACTGCTGGTCGTCTCCGAGGTGGCACTCGCCCTGATGCTGCTCGTCGGGGCTGGGCTGCTCGTGCGCAGCATGGCGGGACTGCGGGCGCTCGACCCCGGTTTCGATCCGCGCAGCATGCTTACGGCGACGATCGACGTGCCAGAGGCGAAGTACCCGGAGATCGCGGATCGAGTCAGGTTCTTCGATCGTGTGCTCCAGAACGTCCGCGCGCTCCCCGGTGTGGTGTCCGCATCGTCGGTGGATACGCTGCCCCTGCAGGGGGGGTCGTCGCAGCCGGTCGCCGTGGAAGGGATGCCTGTCGTGCAGCAATCGGAGCAGCCGGTGGTCGCCGTCCGCATCAGCGCGCCCGGCTACTTCAGCACCGCGGATATTCCGCTGGTCAACGGCCGCGATTTCGGCGAGCAGGACGGGGAGCCGAACCGCCCGTTGGCCGCCATTGTCAGTGAGCAGACAGCGGCGCGGTTCTGGCCAGGCCGGAACCCGATCGGTCAGCACATCACGCTCGGTTTGATGTCGAACGAGCCCCGCGAGGTGGTTGGCGTGGTGCGGAGAGGTGCGCGTCGAGCAGCTGGACGGTCGGGAGCCGGAGCCGACGATCTACCTGCCGACGGTGCAGCTGGGATTCAGCAACACCACGCTGGTGATTCGCACGGCTGTGCCGCCGAACAATCTCGCGCGCGCCGTGATCGGCGCTGTCCGCGCGGTGGATGCCGAACAGCCGGTGCTCGACATCATGACCATGGACGCCGTGGTGGAGGAATCGCTGGGGCAGCGCCGCTTCGCGATGTGGCTGCTGGCAGGTTTTGCCGGACTCGCGCTGCTGTTGGCGTCCATTGGCATCTACAGCGTGCTGGCGTTCGCCGTTCGGCAGCGGGTCCGCGAGATCGGCATCCGCATGGCGCTCGGCGCGCGATCAACGGTGGTCGTCCGCATGGTCATGCTCGAGGGTTTGAAGCCTACCGTGACCGGAGTCGCGCTGGGACTGTTGCTGGCGGCGGCTCTGGGCCGGGTGTTGACGACCCTGCTCTACGGCGTCACCGAACACGATCCGGGCACGCTCGGCGCGGTGGCGGGCGTGGTCATCCTGGTAGGCGTGGCGGCCACGCTGTTGCCGGCCTATCGCGCCACACGCGTGGACCCCGTCCGCACCCTCCGCAGCGAGTAGCACGGCGCGAAGAGCACTGCGGATAAGATGACGGCCATGTCACTTGAAACCTGGTGCGGGCTGACCGGGGCCTGGCGTGCCACCTACTCCCTGCGCGGCGATCCGAGCTTCGACGGCGACTCACCGTCCGATGCCGTCGTGACCCCGCTGCTGGGCGGGCGGTTCGTGCGCATCGACTACACCTGGAGCGATCGCGGCAAGGCACAGGCGGGAGAGATGCTGATCGGTTTCGAGCCCGCGCCAGGCCTCGTCACGGTGGTGTGGATCGACAGCTGGCACAACGGCGCGCGCATGCTGATCAGCACGGGCTCGCTGGACGAAGGTCTCGCCATCGACGTGCGGGGCGTGTATCCCACAGGGGTTGACTCCCCGGACTGGAGTTGGCGCACGCGGCTCGAAGCGTCAGCCTCGAGCTGGACCATGACGATGTTCAATGTCGCGCCGGATGGGGACGAAACGCTGGCGGTAAGCGCGCGGTATGAGCGCGTAAGCCCGTGACATCGTTCGGCGCGCCATGGGGGAAGGGCCTGTGGACCTCCACCGCCATCGGCTGCTTCGTCGTCGGCGTACCGACGGTGTATCAACTGGTGAACGGACGATTGATTGGCTGGCTGTTGCTGGCCGTGCTACTGGTGCCGCTCGTGTGCACCGTGCGGGGCTACACGATCACCGATACGGACCTCGAAGTGGCACGCCTGGGATGGACAAGCCGCTGGCCCCTGGCGGCCCTGCAATCGGCAACCGTGGAGCGCGGCGTCATGGCGCGCTCGCTCCGCACCTTTGGCAACGGCGGTCTGTTCGCGATCACCGGACGGTACCGCAATGCGCGGCTTGGCGCCTACCAGGCCTACGTCACGGACTCAGAGCGAACGGTGGTGCTGCGATTCCCCTCGCTCACCCTGGTCGTGTCACCCGACGACCCCGAGTCGTTCGCACGAGCTCTGGGGGAGCGCCAGCTGCGTTGACAGCGATCGTCAGATCCTCAGATCCTCAGATCCTCGAATCCTCAGATCACCAGCTCACGAAATCACCAGCTCACGAGATGGCTTCCCTCACCGTTCCCTGAGCCCCGCCGCGTCCACCTCACCCCCGTAGTGATGGACCACTTCCGCGGCGATGCGTCCCTCGGCCACACGCAGTTCCTCGCTCGATCCGCGGTGGTGCCCCGCGAACACCACGATCACAATCGGCTCGCCCTTTACCCAGACAATGCCGGCGTCGTTGGCGACCCAGGGTTGTCCGTCACCGGTCTTGTGGGCGATGGTCACGCCGTCGCCGAGATAGCGTGGCAGGCGGTCGTTCACCTGCTGCTTCTTCAGGATGTCGATCATCAACGTCGCTCGACTCCTTGGAGACCAGCTCGCCCCTGCCCATCTTCGCAAATAGCCGCCCGGTCTCGCGCGCGGTGCTCTTGCCGAAGTACAAACCGGTGTCTTCGATCACGTGACGGAACGCCTCGCCGACCGCGGTCGATGAGTATTTGTCGAACGGGAACTCCACGGTCTTGTCGCCCGACGCCCCGGCCCATGCCGGATCGAGCGTCGACAGCCAGAGCCGATCCCAGTCGAGATCCGAAAACCGGAGACGGGTGCGGCCGAGGCCCAGGCTTGCCATGTAGGCGGTGACCGCGTCACGGCCCACGAGATCGGCCAGGGCGTCGGTGGCCTGGTTGTCGCTGATGATGGTCATCAGCGTGAGCAGGTCCTTCACCGTGGGTTGCAGGCCGGGTTCGAGCGCGTAGAGGACGCCGGAAGGAATGCGCCGCTGTTCGGCGCGCATCTCCACGCGCTGATCGAGCCGGAGCTTGCCCTGCCGGACCTGGTCCAGCACGGTGGCCATGATCGGGATCTTGATGACGCTGAAGGTTTCGTAGTCGGCGTCGGCGTCAATCGCGATCTGCTCGCCGGTGCGGAGATGCTCGACGTAGACAGCCATGCGCCCGTCCACCCGGTCGCGAATGGCTCGCAGCCTCGACTCCAACGTGTCGGCAGGGGCCGAAGGCGCCAGTCGATCGGCTGCCGCCGACAGCAGCGCTTCGTTCTTCGTGATCGCGGCTTCAACCAGCGACGCCTGCTGCCGTGCCGCGGGCCAGTCGCCGCGCTCGGCGGCTTCGGTGATGCCCGGCAGCGTCATCGCGGCATAGGTGTAGCGAGGAGCGTAGAGCAGGTGCTTGAACCACGGCCGTCCCGGGATGCCTTCCGGATGGGCCCAGTTCGCCTCGAATGTCAGCAGGTCCTGGTTCAACTGGTTGGCGGCATCGGGCGCCAGGGTGCCGGCGGCGAGTGCCGTGGTCACGCGGTGATCCAGGCGCCGCGCCGCGGCGCGAAGCGCGCGCGTGCGCGTCACGAGCGGGCCGGTATCCAGGTTGCCGCTGAGGTTCGGAATCTTGTCCAGGGCCCGGACGAACTCGCGAAGGCTCGCGGCCTGTTCGTCCAGCGCGTAGGGCAAGACGTCGGCATTGGCCAGGCGAAGGGCCAGCGTGCCCCACAACTGCGACATCAACGTGTGGTAGCGAAAGCCGGGATCGCCGATCGTCTTCACCCAGTAGTGGCTGTCGTAGGCGGAGTGATACACGCCATACGGTCCGTCGAAGGTCATGTCGATGACCGGCCGGGCCAGGAAGTTCAGGAAGACCGTGTGATCCGATCCGCTGCCGATGCGGGTCGTGACCAGCGATTGGTCAGGCATCGTGCCTTCTGGCGGGCCGTCTTCCGGGTCCAACGGCTTCCGCCATGCATCGTAGAGCGAGACGCCAGAGGGATCGCGCAGATCGCGGGCGACGTCCACCATCAGCGGGGCCAGCGAGCCGACCGCCGAGGCTTTGAGGTTGGGGCCGGAGGCGGAGGAGTCCACGTTCAGATACGCCACCAGCTTCGTGCGCAGGTCCGACGCGAACTGCTCTCCCCACTCGGTCGAGCCGGTGAGCGTGACCTCCTCGCCGTCCCACGCGCAGAAGATGAGCGTGCGGCGGGGGCGCTGGCCGCGCTTGGCCATCTCGCCCAGCACCCGGGTCGTCTCCATCATCGTCGAGGTGCCGCTGCTCGGGTCCACGCCGCCGAACACCCAGGCGTCGTGATGATTGCCAAGGGCGATCCACTCGTCGGGGCGCTCGCTGCCGCGAAGGCGCGCCTCCACCACCCAGTTCGGCTGCACATCGGTCCGCATGTCCACCTTCATGCGCACGCGGGCCTCGCCGCCGAGGCGGTACTGAATCTTGAGGGCGCCCTGCCATTCCTTCGGCGCGGGTGGGCCGCCGAGGCTCTCCAGGATCGGCTGCGCGTCGCGCCACGACATCGGCACGCCCATGATGGTCGGCACCGACACCGCGTCTTCCTTTGCGATCCGCTTCGCTCCGGGCGTCGATGCCCAACCCGGGGTGAGCGGATCGCCGGGCACGATGTAGTCGTAGGCAATGCCGCCGCGCTGGAAATGGCTGTCCGGGCCATAGGGGCCCTTCGGGAACACTGCGCCGCGCGTGAAGCCGTCCTCCGCCGGATCCGAGTAGACGATGATGCCGGCCGCGCCTTCACGCTGCGCGGTCAGCGCCTTGAAGCCGCGATAGCTGTAGGGATTGGAATAACGGACGATGACGATCTTGCCGCGCGGATCGATGCCGTTCGCGCGCAGCCGGTCGTAGTCTTCGGGGTTGCCGCTGTTGGCATACACGACCGGCGCGGTGACGTCACCAGAGGCCGAGAACGACAGCCAGGCGTGACTGATGTCCTTGTGTTTCGTGTCCGGATCCTCGGGATAGGGGTCCTCCTCGAGCGTCGGCACGTAGCGGCGCGGCGACACCATCTCGACCCGGACCTGGCGCGGGTTCGACGACAGCACGTCGTAGCGGTGGATGGCGACGTCCTCGAGGCCCTGCTCGCGCCACGCCTGCGCAATGCGCTCGGCAATCGCCTTCGTGCGGGGCGACGTCGCGGGGTGCGGGACCGAGGTGAAGTAGCGATGCCACTCGGTGATTCGCTCGGCCGACGGCATCGACTGCATCGCTTGTTCGGTGGTCCGCTCACTGGCGGCGCGCGCGGGCGTGAACCCGCGCATCGGCTCGGCGGCGCTGCCGGACGGGGCCGGCGCCTGCGAGAACACGGTTGGACCGAGCGTCAGCAGGCCGAGTCCGAGCGTCAGAAGCGTGCGAGGCGTGACCATGGGGAAGGCTCTCCGTGCGGCTGGTGTGCACGCATCCTACACGAGCGCCGCGCGCAGACCGCGCCCGCCCTGAGAGTCGTGATGCGGGTGGCCCTCACGACGAGGGCCGAGGCCTTACGGCGCGAAGCGCCGCCTTACCACCCTACGGCGCGAAAGCGCCGCCTCGACCTGGCTCAGGGCTCTCCGAACGCGTAGAGCGCCGCCGTCGTGCGGACGTAAATGCGGCCGTCGGCAAACGCCGGCGTGGCGTAAGTGTCCTCGCCGAGGTCGTTGATCGCCTTGGGCGTGATGTCGCCACCAGGGGCCACCACCACCACGGCCCCGGCCTCGCTGGTGAAGAAGATGTGGCCGTCAGCCGCCACCGGTGACGCGAAGTGCGGCCCCGGCGCGCCCGTGAGGCGACCCTGCTTGATCATCGCGCCGGTCTCGGGGTTCAGCGTGGTGACGATGCCGTTGTCGTTGATCATGTAGAGCACCCCGCCATAGAGCAGCGGCGAGGGCAGCTGCGGCACCGTGCGCTGATACTTCCAGCGGATCGCCGTGTCGCTCATGTCGCCAGACCCGCCGAGGCGAATCGCCAGCATGCCGTTCTCCGAGTCGAGCGCCGCGCGGTAATAGGCCCACTCGTCCTTCGAGAGCACGCCGTTGGTGTCCAGGTCGGTGGCGTCGACCATCACGGAGGACCGCACCATGCCGACGCTTCCATCTTCCGAGACCAGCGCCCTCACTCCCGGCGTTCGTCGCGCGGCAATCCTCGCCGCCCTCTCGGCGCTGACGCTGACGGCCGTCGCGGTGCGGGCAGCACCCTGGAGTGCCGATCAAAGCGGCGCGCCCCAGGCGCCTGCGGCTCCTCCGCCGGCTGCGCAGACGACGAAGCCCGGCGAACTGGGATACGAGGACACGCCGACGATTCCCGGGCAGACGTGGCGGGTTCACGATGTGAACCGGCCGGCGCCGCCGCTCGTCGTGCCAGGCGCAACGCCCGGCGCCGCGCCGTCGGACGCGATCGTCCTCTTCGACGGCAAGGACCTCTCGAAGTGGGCGCAGCGCGGAGCGAATGGCGAAGCGGTCGACACGAAATGGCCGGTGCGGGACGGCTACTTCGAGACCGGCGCCAAGAGTGGCTCGATGTTCACGCGCGAGAGCTTCGGCGACGTGCAGCTGCACATCGAATGGGCGACGCCCTCGGTCGTCTCAGGCACCAGCCAGGGTCGCGGCAACAGCGGCGTGATCCTGATGGGCCGCTACGAGGTGCAGGTGCTCGACATGTACAACAACCGCACCTACTCCGACGGTGGCGCCGGGTCGCTCTATGGCCAGTGGCCGCCGCTCGTCAGCGCACCGCGCCCGCCCGGGGAATGGCAGGCCTACGACATCATCTTCGAGGCGCCGCGCTTCGAGGGGGACAAGCTGGTGAAACCGGCGTTCGTGACCGTTTTCTGGAACGGCGTGCTCGCCCAGCATCGCAAGGAGCTCGTGGGCGCCACCGCCCACCGCACAGAGCCGAAGTACACGGCCCACCCAGCCGAACTGCCGCTCACACTGCAGGATCACTCCAATCCTGTCCGGTACCGAAACGTCTGGATCAGAAAGTTGAAGTTGTAGCAGGCGTCAAGTTCCAAGTTCCAACTTCCAACTCCCAAAGAGAGCCATGCGAACAACTGGGCAGAGGCCACCAAGTCGGCTGATTTGCAGCGTCTTCCACCCCGTTGTGGGAGCGGCTCCCCTTTGGAAGTTGGGAGTTGGAGGTTGGAAGTTGATTAGACCCACCTGCCCAGCCACTCCCACGCCTCCGCCTGCATCTCGAGGTTGAACTCGTGCGGGGCGTCGAAGATCCGGCAGCGTACGCGATCGGGGCTGCCAGCCTTGGCGTACAGCCGGCCGATCTTGTCGAAGGCCGCCTTGACGCCGTCGAGCGCAAACAGAGCATCCCTCGAGCCGTTGATCACCATCAGCGCGCGCGGCGCGGCAAGCGCGGCGAGATCGGGAAAGTCGAGATAGCGGTAGAGGCCGTTGATGTGGAACGACAGGCCGATCGTGTTGGTCACGTGCTGCCTGATCTGCGCGCCGAACGACGTCATCCACCCGACGTCGACCGCCGCCTTGATGCGATCGTCGAGCGCTGCCAGCAGGTAGCTGCGATATCCGCCAACCGAGAGGCCGACACACCCCAGCCGCGTCGCGTCCACTTCCGGGCGCGACGCCAGGTAGTCGAGCGCCCTGATGTCGTCCCACAGGATCACGCCCGGCCAGGTGATGCCGGCGGTGAACAGGCTGCGGCCGACCAGCGATTCGTCCTGTGACGCGCGCTGGTTGAACGCGCGAATGTCCGCGTCGCTCATCGTGACCGGCCGCTCGCGATAGGACGCCGGGTCGTCTTCTCGCAGCAGCCGCCGCTCGCCCCAATAGAACATGTCAATCGCCATCGTCACGTAACCACTCCGCGCCAGCTCCGAGGCGATGCTCTTGCCGCCGTAGCGCTGCTGCTTGAACGTCGCCAGAGAGGGATGCTCCTGCTCGAGGGCGACGACCTTTTCCTTGCCCCAGAGGTAGATGCCGTCGTGGCTGTGGAGGACGAGGATTGCAGGCGCCCTGACCCGCGCCTGCTTCGGCAGCAGCACGTAGGCCGGGATCCGCAAATCGGGCGTGGTCTGGAACGTCAGGTACTCCTCGACGTAGCCGCCGCGATCGGTCCGGCGAATCAGCTCCGGCTTCGCCTCGACCTTCGGCGGTACATAGAACAGGTGATCGAACACCCGCGCCCGGGCCGTACGCTGCCAGGCGCGAAGATCCTTGAATTCGTTGCGCAGGAACGAGAGCTCGAAGGTCGAGCGATCGGCTTGTCCCTGCACGAAGGGATACAGGTTGCCGAGGTGTGGGGCGGACGCCGCGGGTGCGGCCTGCGCGGATGCCACTTCTCCACGCGCCTCCGCCGGGGCCACGCCGCCGAGCGCGCCACCGATCACCACGCCCTCGCAGAACTGCCGGCGGGACATCGCCATGCGAACCTCCGGGAGTGATGATAGTCGGTCGGTCGCGGGCTCGCGGGCTCGCGGGTTCGCGGTTCGGGGCTCGGGCGCTCGGGACTCGGAGGCTCGTCAGGCGATTGGAAGCTCGCGCACAAGAAAACGGCGGGAGTATTCACCCCCGCCGCTCAACTATCCCGAATACCGAGTCCGAGCCCCGAATCCCGAGCCCGGACAGTCGAAGTCCTACTGCTGCGGCTTGTGCAGCACTTCCTGCACGTCGGACTTCTTCTTCGCGCCGCCGAGGCCCTGGATCTGGATCGTCGCCTGCTCCTTGAGAACGTGCTGGCGATAGAGGGCTTCCATCTGCGCCGTCTCGGGATCCGTCTTCTTCTTCGCTTCGGCCCGCGCCCGCAGTTTCTCTTCGCGCGCCGTCTTGGCGATCCCGGCGTCGTCCAGATCCGTCTGCTTGCCGACGGCCACTGCTTCCGCATCGAGCACCAGGCGGTGGTCCGTCGAGTTCAGCGGCACGTGCTTGTTGCCGGCGAAGATCTCGTGGCGGCCGTGCTCCTCGTACCACTTGGTGAGCGTCGCCGTCATGTGCATCTTCTCGATGATGTTCCGCCAGCCGATGCCGGTGTTGTAGGCGCAGAACGAGATCTCCCCTTCCTGGGTGGCGTAGGGGATGATGCAGCGCTCGGTGCGGCGGAAGTCGTAGTTGAACAGGTCCTGGAACCACATCCCGGCGATGAAGAGGAAGTTCCAGCGATCGGCGCGGCGCATCTGGATGTCGTCCTTGGTGCGGTCCGCCGTGACCTTGCCGTAGTTGTGCCCGGACGCACCGAAGGTCTTGTCGAACTTCTTCATCAGATCGGTCAGCTTGAAGTGCGTCGGCGCCTTGAACGGGTCGTAGTTCTTCATCAGCGCGAGCGCCATGCCGACGACGGACAAGAATCTCCCTCGAGCCGCGTCGTTGACCCTGCGAAGGTCCTTCGCCAGCGTGTCGGCCTGGACGAACGCTGTGAACGGCACCGCCTCCTTGGTCTCCTTGTCGATCATCACCGCCATGCCGATGCCGCAGTTGGGATGACAGCCACAGGTCAGGTTGCCCCACTCCGCGGTCGGCCCGTGCACCAGATCGGCCCAGTCGGTGAAGGTGCCCATGAACGAGATCGGGAACCAGTCGCGGACCGGCTCGCCGATGTTCATCTGGTTCTTCACGTCGTGCGCCAGGTGCGACAGCGTGTAGCGCTGCGCGGCGCGGCGCTCCGCGGTGACCTCTTCGTCGCGGCCGGTGAACGACACCGGCTGGAACGACAGGAAATTGATCTTGCGGGGATTATCCAGCGCGAACTGGATGATCCGGCCGACCTGCTCGTTGTTGACGCCGTTGACGATGGTCACGACCGGGACGATGTCGACGCCCGCCGACCAGAGGTTCTCGATGGCGCGCAGCTTGACGTCGAACAGGTTGCCGACCAGGCGGTGCGAGTTGGCGGCGTTGCCGATACCGTCGAACTGCAGGTAGGCGTAGCGCAAGCCCGCTTCGAAGGCGGCCTTCGCGAACTCAGGGCTCTTCGCGAACTCGATGCCGTTGGTCGCCGCCTGCACGGAGTTGTAGCCGACCTTCTTGGCGTAACGCACCGCATCCAGGAAGTACGGCGACATCGTCGGTTCGCCGCCCGAGAACTGCACCGACATCTGGCGCTTCGGCTTGAGCGTGATGGCGTTGTCGAGCAGCGTCTGGATGTCTTCCCAGGACAGCTCGTGCACGAAGCCGACCTGGTTGGCGTCCATGAAGCACGGGTCGCACATCATGTTGCAGCGGTTGGTCAGGTCGACCGTGAGGACCGAGCCGCGGCCGTACTTGATGGTGCTGCTGCCGTGATTGTGGAGCTTCTCGTCGTTGTGGGAGCGGATGTCGCTGCCCGGGAACGCTTCCTCGAGGTGCTTGAAGAAGGCCGGGTCCATGGCCATCACGTCCTCGAAGTGGCCGTGCACCGGGCAATCCTTCACCATCAGGATCTTGCCGTCGCGCTCGATGATCTGGGCCTTGATCTCCCCGATCTTCTCGTTCAGCAGGACCTTGTAATCGCGCTTGCCGTCGAGAATCTCCTGGCGCGCCTCACGCACGCAGACCGGGCACAGCGAGTCGGTCTCGCGCGGCCAGCCGAGCGGCGGCTTCACTTTCTGCCAGGACTTCTGCAGCGGGATATCGGACCACTTCGGGATGAAAGTGTTTCCGGGCTTGATGCTGTTCAAGGCATCGAAAGCGACCCAGGCCCCCTTGGCGGCGTAAGTCAATCCCTTCTCGACGTACTTGATAGGTTTGTGCATGATCCCAGCCTACTGGCATGTCCCGGGACGACGCCTGCTTTTTCCACTGAACGGGCGCGATCCGGGGGCGAATGGGACAGCATCGGAGCCGACCGGCGCGTCTAAGCCGACTCAGCATCAGGCCCGGTACAGCCGTTGCACCTCGGCCGTCCGAGACGATGAACGCTAGCATCCGATCTGCAGCCTACGAGTTCTACGCCAAGGCCGAACGGCTGATCGTCCCGACTCTCCGGAGCTCGCAGTACGCATACTACGAGGCCCTGTGTTCGGTGCTCCGACCCGAGGCACGATGGCTGGACATGGGCTGTGGCCATCAGGTGTTCGCGGACTGGATGCAACGCGAGGAGCAGGAAGCGATTGCCTCCTGCCGCACGGTGACCGGAATCGATCTCGATTGGGCGGGGCTGCGTGGCCACGCCGGCATCACGCGCCGGGTGTTCGGCGATCTGACCCGCCTGCCGTTCGCGGACGCCTCGTGCGAGGTCGTCAGCGCCAACATGGTGGTCGAACATCTCGCCGAACCGGCCGACGTGCTCGCGGAGGTGCACAGGGTCCTGACGGCGAACGGCACCTTCGTCTTTCACACGCCGAATTACCACCACTGGGGCACCCGGATCGCAACGGCGATGCCGGATCGCCTGAAGAAGGTTCTCATCCGACTGCTGGAAGACCGGGCGGAGGCAGACGTTTTTCCGACTCACTACCGCATGAACACGGCGAAAGCGATTCGCCGCCTCGCCGATCGCTGCGGCTTCGATGTCGTCATGGTGCAGTACGTGAGCAGCTCGGCGACGCTGCAGATGCTCGGACCGGTGGTCCTGCTGGAGCTGCTCTACATCCGGGTCATCGCGGGGGCCGCGCTGGCGCCGCTGCGTTCTGGTCTGGTGGTCGTCCTCCGAAAACGCTCAGACTCCCGCGCGCGGTGACTGCGAGGATGCGGCGGGCCGCGTCACCCGAGGCCGCCGCGGCAACCACCAGGCCAGCCTGAGTCCCAGGAGTACGGCGAGAAACACGGCGTAGTAAACCGGCTCGCCCACCGCGACTTTCACTTTCCAGACGAAATGCAGCGCCGCTGCTCCAGCGCTGACGTACACGAGCCGGTGCAGCCGCTGCCACCGCCGGCCCAGTCGCCTGATCCATCCTTTCGTGGAAGTCAACGCGAGAGGGATCATCAACAGGAACGCCGTCATGCCCGCGGTAATAAAGGGCCGTTTTACGATATCGGCAGCGACGCGGCCGGCCACCCCCTCTTCCATCACGAGCTGGTCGAACAACAGGTAACTGGTCAGATGAACGGCCGCATAGAAAAACGCGAACAACCCCAGCATCCGGCGGTACTTGATGACGGCGTTCCAGCCGGTCAGCCGCCGTATCGGGGTAATGGCGAGGCCGGCCAGCAGGAAACGGAACGCCCAGATGCCCGTAGTCAGCTGGATGTCTTCCGCCGGATTCGCACTCGTGCGGCCGGTCAGGACAATGAAGACGAGACCAGCCAGGGGGACGAGGCAGAGGAGAAAGACAAGGGGCTTCAGGAGGCGGCGCATCGCGGCCAGGCGACTGTGCAGGGTGGATCGATCGGGAAGCGAGGAATGCTGACCGGGGATGCACCCAGGGGTGCCGTCAACGGGTGAGGGTTATCGAGGATTCCGTCAACCGCCTCGACGATCACCATTCCGCACTTCGCTTCAATCGGTCCGCAATCTCCGGTCCCGTTCACAGATTCGGACTCAGTAGAACTTCTTGAGGTCCATTCCCGCGTACATCGATGCCACCTGGTCGCCGTAGCCGTTGAACATCTGTGTCTTGTAAGAGGCGAACAGAGATGGCAGCCGCTTCTCGCGCGCCTGACTCCAGCGGGGATGATCGACGGTCGGGTTGACGTTGGAATAGAAGCCATACTCGCTGGGATTGGCAATGCTCCAGGAGGTGCGCGGCTGTCTGTCGACGAAGCGAATCTGCACGATCGACTTGATGCTCTTGAATCCGTACTTCCAGGGCACGACGAGCCGGACAGGCGCGCCGTTCTGGTTCATCAGCGACTTGCCGTAGAGGCCGACGGCGAGAATGGTGAGCGGATGCATCGCTTCGTCCATCCGCAGCCCCTCGATATACGGCCACTCCAAGGAGCCGACACGCTGGCCTGGCATCTCGGATGGCCGGGTCAAGGTCGTGAACGCGACATAGGTGGCCTTGCCCTGCGGCTCGGCTCGCTTGAGGACGGCGCTGAGCGGAATGCCGACCCACGGGATCACCATCGACCACGCTTCGACGCACCGCAGACGGTAGATCCGCTCCTCCAGCTGGATCGGCTTGATCAAATCCTCGAGATGATAGGTCGCCGGCTTGTCGCACAAGCCATCGATCTTGACCGTCCACGGCGACGTCTTCATCAAGCCGGCATAGCGCGCGGGATCGTTCTTCCCGGTGCCGAACTCGTAGAAGTTGTTGTACGTGGTGATCTGTTCGACCGTATTCAGCGGCTCGTCGCTGGTGACAACCTTCGGCTTCACATTCTCAAGCGGAGTCTGCGCGGCGGCAGGCTCAGCGTTAGCGACGGCATCGTCCGCGCAGACGGCCAAGAGCGGCGCCGCGGCGACGCCCAGCACGGCGCCGGCGGCGCGACGAATGAATTCGCTTCGTGCGAGGTATGTTTTCTCGCCCGTAATCTCCGACGCGGGGAGATCAGATCCTTTTCTGATCAGCATGAGATCAGCCGTTTCCGCGGCATAAACAGCATCTTACAGGAATCGCCGCGTCCAAGCCTAATGCGACAGCGGTATAGAATGCCGCAATGGCTGCCGGCCCGACCGATCCCAAGTGGCATCGCTTGCTCTCCCTTTCAGTCCACGAGTTCCGCACCCCGATTACGGTCCTTGCCGGTTATGTCCGGATGTTGCTGAAAGATCGCGCGGGGCCGCTCAGTCCCGAGCAGCGCCGGCTGCTCGAAGAGACCGAGAAGTCGTGCGGCAGGCTCTCGGCACTCATCGCCGAGATGGCTGATCTGTCCAACCTCGAGGCCGGCACTGTGACGTTGAATCGAGGGAGCGTGCTGGTGAGCGCATTGCTCAGCGAGGCGATCGCGAGCCTGCCGCCGATCCCGGATCGTGAAATTCCGATCGTCGTCGACGTCATCGACGATGCCGCTCGTGTGCAGGGGGATCCGGTTCGCCTGAGAAACGCGCTCGCCTCCGTGCTTGGCGCCCTTCGCCGCGAGGTCGTCAGCTCCGACCGCCTCGTCGTGCGGGTCCGGCCCCAGGGCAGCGATTCCGGGCGTCGCGCCGTCCGAATTGCCGTGGCCGATGCCGATCAGATTGACATGGTGGAAGCCGCTGACGGATCGGCGGCAGGGGTCTTCGATGAGTGGCGCGGCGGCTGCGGCCTGAGCCTCGCGATCGCCCGACGCATCATCGACGGCCACGAGGGAAGTATCCGCGCGCCCCTGCCGGCAACGCGAACATCGGCAGTCATCGTATTGCCTGGCGGATGAGCCCGGCTTTCACGTTCAGCTGCCAGGGCCAGTCGCAACCGGGGGGCGCTCGACCCACTCGCCTCGTTGCCAGACCCACGCCGATCAAGGCCGAACCCACCAGGGCATCAAGCCGCGCCATTTGTGATCCCTTCGAGATCCCTTTATCCTTGAGCCGGACAAGCCGGCCACACCGGCTGCTGGCCCATTTTGGGCAAGTGTGGTGCCACGCCGAGGCCGCCACAGACCGGTCGAAGCGGGCAAACCGATGGATTCGGAAGGCAGCCGGGTGGAACGGAGGAAAATATTTGCCGATGTTGGGCAAGGTGCCTACCTTGGAACTCATTTGGGGTACGCCTCTTGAATCCCAGTGCCAGTGGGAGGCGCTCGTCGAGCGAGGCAACTGCTTCTCCGGCGAGGTGTTCGCAGGATATAGATGAGAAAGCCTTACATTGCAATCGTAGACGACGACTCAGGGTTCGCCGCGTATCTCCGAACTTTTCTTTCGTTGCGGGGCTATGAGGCCCGGTGCTACACCAGGGGCGACGAACTCCTCGCGGCCATGAAGCAGATGGATCCCCCCGACGTGGTGCTGCTCGACGTCATGATGCCGGGGCTGGACGGCCTCGCCACGCTGCGCGCAGTCAGGGCGTCACGCCCGGAAGCCCAGGTGATCATGCTCTCGGGCAGGAACCAGGTCTCGACGATTGTCGAGGCCGTCCGATCGGGCGCCGCGGATTACGTTGTCAAACCCGACGACCCGGAGGGTCTGGGCGAAATCGCGCTGGATGTCGCGATCAAGAACGCGATCGAGAAGACCCGCCTGGTCTCGGAGCTCAGCGAGCTGCGCCAGCAGCTCAGCGACGACGAGGACCAGGTTGTCTGGGGCAACAGCGAAAAGATGCGCAGCATCGCCACCGTAATCGAGCAGGTGGCGGACAGCGACGTCACCGTGCTGATCAGGGGGGAGAGCGGGGTCGGAAAAGAACTTGTCGCCCGGGCAATTCATCAGCGGTCCACGCGGCACAATCGACCGTTCGTCAAGGTGAATTGCGCCGCCCTGCCCGTTGATCTTCTCGAGAGCGAATTGTTCGGCCACGAGCGCGGCGCCTTCACGGGCGCGGCCACGACCCGCATCGGCAAGTTTGAGCAGGCGGACGGCGGAACGATGATGCTCGATGAAATCGGCGAGATGAAGCCGGCCCTTCAGGCGAAGCTGCTTCATGTTCTACAGGATGCGGAATTCACCAAGCTGGGCAGCAACAAGCGCGTCCAGATCGACGTCCGGGTCGTCGCTGCCACCAACCGCGACCTCGAGATGATGTTGTCGAGCGGCGAGTTCCGCGAAGACCTTTACTATCGGCTCAAGGTCATCGAGCTGGTCGTCCCGTCGCTGCGGCATCGACGCGATGAGATTCCGATGCTGACGGAATACTTTCTGGCACGCTACTCCAACAAGTACAAGCGCCCGCCACGGAACATTTCCGAGGAGTTGCGTGACCTGTTCATGACGTACGACTGGCCCGGCAACATCCGAGAGCTCGAGAACATGATCAAGCGCATGGTGGTGCTCCAGGATGAGCAGCTCGTGATTCGCGAGATCCAGCGCAACCTGCAGCGCACGGGGACCCCCGCGGTAGCGGCGGCAGCCGCGATCGCGGCCGCCGTCGACGTGTCGATCGCGGGACCGGTGGCGGCCAGCGTGCCGTTCAATCCATCTGCTGAGCCGGACTCTGAAGAATCTGGCCACGAACTGCCCGAGACGAACGATGGGACGGGCGGTTCTCTCGCGGCGGTCGCCAAGGCGGCATCGATCAAGGCCGAGCGTGCGGCGATCGAGCAGACGCTTCGCCAGGTCCATTGGAACCGCCGCAAGGCCGCTTTGCTCCTGGGCGTGAGTTACAAGACTCTGCTGAACAAGATCAAAGAGTGTGGCATCAGCCGGGTGTGAACTCGCGTGCTGAATAAGGGAAAGTGATTACCCTTCGGCCGCCTGTTGCACCGAGCAGTCCCCATTGTGCAACAGGAATTCCTAACAATGTGAAATAGTTACCGCCATTGGCACCACGCTTGCTGACTTGGCAGCGTGCGCAGCGCATCTGTCAGCGTGCCCGGTGGATCCGTGATGTCAGTGGACTGTCAGACTGAGTCGACTCGCATCCGCCGCACGCCCGGAGTATTGATCGGCAAGAGCGAGCAGATGCGCGAGGTCATGGGCCTGATCAGTCGCGTCGCCGATACAGACGTCACGGTCTTGATCCGTGGAGAGAGCGGCACCGGAAAGGAATTGGTGGCGCGCGGCATCCATACGGCGTCGGCACGGCGAGAACGCCCCTTTGTCAAGGTGAATTGTGCCGCCATCCCTCTTGAGCTGCTCGAGTCCGAGTTGTTCGGGTTCGAGCGCGGCGCCTTTACCGGCGCCCTCCAGCAGAAGCCCGGCAAGTTCGAGTTCGCGAACCGCGGGACGATGCTGCTCGATGAAATCGGCGAGATCCCGGGCAGCCTGCAGTCGAAGCTGCTCCAGGTGCTCCAGGATGGGGAGTTTGCCCGGCTCGGTGGCCGGGAAGATGTGCGGGTGGACGTGCGGATTGTGGCAGCGACCAACCGCGACCTCGAGGTGGCGGTTGCGGACGGTCAGTTTCGAGAGGATCTGTTCTTCCGGTTGAACGTCGTCTGCATCACGCTGCCGCCATTGCGACATCGTACCGACGAGCTACCGGCGTTGACCGAGTTCTTCGTCAAGCAATACTCCGAGCACTACAACAAGCCGATTTACACGCCGGCTGCCGAGACGATGCGGCTGTTCTCGGAGTATTGGTGGCCGGGCAACGTGCGTGAACTCGAGAACTACGTCAAGCGCATCGTGATTCTCGGTAGCGACGTGCCGATTCAGAACGAGCTGGCCGAGGCGATCGCCCGCAGAAACGCGCCGCCGGAACCGATTCCTGTGCTGCGCGGCACCCTCAGCCCGGTCGCTCTTCCCCAAGCCGCGGTGCCGGTTCCCTCCGACCCAGCACGCGCCAGCACGCCAGCCGAGTCGGCCGTCAGAGGGACGCTGAAAGACATCGGACGGCGTGCCGCACGCGACGCGGAGCGCGAGCTCCTCGCGCGCACCCTGCAGCAGACGCGTTGGAACCGCCGGGAAGCGGCGGAAATCCTCGGCATCAGCTACAAAGCGCTGCTGTACAAGATCAAAGACGCTGAACTCGACAAAGCCTCGTGACCAGGGACCCCAACGCAGAAGAGGACTTCGGAGGGTTGACGCCGGACGCCTTCGACTTCGTATTCAGCAACGAGTTGAAGCGAGCGCTTCGCTCGCAGAACTTCCTGACGCTGGTGCTCATCCAAGCCAAGCCGATCGACACGGCGGCCAACGTCGATCCGCAAGTCGCGCTCCGCCAAGTGGCGCGCCTCATCGGCCGGGAGGTGCGCGAAACCGATCTGCTCGCGGAACGGGACAAAGGGGAGCTCTCCCTGGTGCTGCTCGATGCGGATCTGCAGAGCTCGATGCACGTTGTCGATCGACTGCTTGCCCGGTTCAGCAACTACGAGTTCGCGATTCCTGTCGCCATCGAGGTGGCCACGGCATGCTGCCCGACACACGGCGCCGATCCGGAGACCATCCGCCGATCCGCGCGTGCCGGGAAGGTTCCACCGCACAGAACCGGCGGCAACACGTCCAACGCTCGATAGCGAGGCAGGCATATGAAGCTGACATTGGTTCCACTCACGGTGATGCTCGCGCTCGCAGCCGGTTCGCTGGCCGCTCAAAACAGCACCCCCGAGCCTGCGGCGCGGTCCGCGGCAGCGGCCAACGCCGAGGCCAACGCCACGGCCGCCGACTACCGACTGGTGCCCGGCGACAAGCTGCGGATCGAGGTTTACAAGGACCCTCAGATCTCGCAGACGCTGCAGATCCGACCCGACGGAAAGATTACCGTGCCACTCGTCGGCGACGTGGCCGCTGCCGGGCGCACGCCGGTCGCGCTGCGGGATTCGATCACGACCTCGCTGAAGGAATACATCACGAATCCGGTCGTCACGGTCATTGTGGTGGAGTTCGAGCCGCAGAGCGTCTCGGTCATGGGCGAAGTGGCACGGCCAGGTCCGGTACCGATCAAGGGCAAGCTGTCTGTTCTTGAAGCGCTGGCGGTCGCCGGCGGGTTCAAGGACTTCGCGAACACGAAGAACATCACGATCCGGCGTCCGACGGCGTCCGGCGTGCAAATCATCAAGTTCAACTACCGGGACGCGGTGAAAGGCGAAGGCAAGCCGTTGTACCTGCAGCCGGGCGACATCGTCATCGTTCCCTGACGTTAGTGCTGGGGTCTGGACGCCATCTTGCACAACCACGAATAGGTCGAGTCCATGAGTGAACGACGCATCCATCCGATCGAATACCTACAGATGTTGAACCGGCGCAAGTGGTGGGCGCTGGTCACCTTCGGCGTGTGCGCCGCGCTGGGGGTCACGCTGGCGCTGGTGTGGCCGGCGGTCTACCGCTCGAGCACCGTCATCGGCGTGCAGGCGCCGGCGGTCGCGCCGGATCTGATCGCCGGCCGCGGCGTGCTTGGCCGCGAGGAGCGCCTGCGGGCGCTGTCGCAGCAGCTCCGCAGCCCGGCGGTGCTCGAACGCGTCGTTCGCGAAGAGCAGCTCGCGAATGGCGGTTCCGTCGAGCAGGCGGCACGGGACCTCAACAGCCGGATCACCGTGGAGCCGCAGAAGCCGATCGCTGCCACCGAAGGCGGACCGGCGCTGAACGCGTTCGAGATCATCTATCGCGACGGTGAACCAGAACGGACCCGACGAGTCGCCGTCCGCCTGGCCGACGTGTTCGTGAACGAACACTCGCGGATGATCGAGGCGCAGGCGGAGGGTGCTGCGGAGTTCCTGCAGGCGCAACTGCGCGCCAGTCAGCAGCGCATCGTCGATCTCGAAGCGCGGATGCGCACGGTCAAAGAACGGCACATGGGCAGCCTGCCGGAGCAGACATCGGCCAATCTGCAGACGGTGACCGGATTGCGACAGCAGCTGGAAACGACGACGAGTGCGCTGCGCACCGCGCAAGATCAGCTGACGCTGCTCAACCGCGAGATTCAGGCCGCGGAACAAGGCCAGTACTCCGCGCCCTCACCGGCGGGTTCGGCGCCGGCCACACCACAGCAGCGTCTCGCCACGGCGCAGCGCGCGCTCGCTGTCGCGAAAGCGCAGTACACCGCCAAGCATCCGGAAGTGCTGATACTCGAAGAGGAAGTCAAGGCGGCGCGGGCCGAGGTCGCCGCCGCAGGCAACCTGCCTGCCGCCTCGCGACAAGAGCAGCTTGCCACCGATCCCGCTTATCAGCAGCGCATCGCCGAGCGCAACCTGCTGCAGCTGCGCATTCGCGAACTGCAGCGGGGTCAAGCGCAGTTGCAGGGCGACATCAACCGCTATCAGCAGCGTGTCGATGCCGCTCCGATGGCGGAGCAGGAGCTCGCGGGGACGCAGCGCGAGCACGAGCTGGAGCGCGAGAACTACAAGCAGCTCTCGGAGCGCCATACGACAGCCGCGAGCCAGGAGCAGCTGGCCCGCAGTCGTGGAGGCGAGCGTTTCAGCGTCCTGACGGCGGCGGGATTGCCACAGAGTCCCGAGAGCCCGAACCGCGGAAAGCTCATCCTCCTCTCGTTGGCCCTCGCGCTAGCGCTCGGTCTCGGCGCGGCCGTCGTGCGTGAGTATCTCGACCGGTCGATCCGCGATGCGCGTTCGCTGCAGGAGGAATTCGACGTGCCGGTGCTCGCCGAGATTCCCCGCCTGGACAGAGTCGCGTGACCGTCGACAGTCACCTCAAAGCGGAAGACAGGTGAGGTAGATATGAGTGGAATGCAACGGGCGCTCGAGAGGGCTGAACGCGAGGGGAGGCTGACCTGGACTCAGCCGGGCCAGACTGCGACGCTGCCACCTCCGGACGAACCGGCTCCGGCGCCGACGGTGAGGTCTCACGGTGTCCGCGACACAGTACCGGTAGCGGAAACGCGGGTGCGGCGGACGGTCGACCCAGCCGACACCAAGATGAGCCCGCTGTTCGTGGTCCTTCATGAGCCGGAGTCCGCCGCCGCCGAACAGTACCGCCTGCTGCACATGCGTGTGGAGGCTGCCGACCACGGCCGGCGTATCCAGCTGCTGACGGTCACCAGCCCCCGCCTCGGGGAAGGAAAAACCACGACCAGCGCCAACCTTGCGCTGACCATCGCCCGCGAGTTCCAGCGGCGCGTCGTGCTCGTCGAGGCTGATTTGCGGCGACCTGTGCTCGCGTCGATGTTCGGGCTGCCGCCCGGACCGGGGCTGTCGGAAGTCTTGCTCGGAACGGCGACACTCGACGAGGCCTTGGTGAAGCTCCCGGACGATCACGTCTACGTCCTCGCGGCCGGGTCGGCGGCCGCGCGCTCGGTGGAGCTGGTCTCGTCGCACGCGATGCAGCGCCTCTTCGAGACCCTGCGATCGCGCTTCGATCGGATCGTCGTCGACTCCCCTCCCGTGACACTCGCAGACGCCCATGTGCTGGCGCGCCTGGCCGACGGGATCCTGCTGGTCGTTTGCGCCGGCGTGACCCCTCGACCGGCAGTCGAAAGCGCGCTGGCGGGCCTCGACCGCCAGCGGCTCCTGGGGATCGTTGTCAACCAAGTCGAAAGCCACACCGAGGCCTATCGCTACGCGCCCACGCCGCTGGCAGAGTCACCGTCGTGACCCTGAGGGTATTCAATCGGTACGTGTCGCAAGGGCATGTGACGGTTTTCACCGGCGAATTGCTCGTCATTTTGGCATCGATGGCCCTCGTCGCGCGCCTCGGACCGCCCGGCGACGATCTGGCCACCGCCGCGGGCAAGGGAAGTGTCGTTGCTGCTCTTTGTCTGCTCTGTCTGTACTACAACGACCTCTACAACCTCACAGTCGTGCGCTCGACGCGCGAAGTCTTCATCCGCCTCGTCCAGGCCGGGGGCACCGCGCTTATTCTGATCGGGCTGGTCTACCTGGCGCTCCCCAGCCTGGCGATCGGCGATGGGGTGTTACTGCCCGCGGCGATGACGTGTCTGGCCGGCATCCTGGTGTGGCGCGTGGCGTTCAACCACATTACGCGGCTGCACTCGTTCGGCGAGCGGATGCTCATCATTGGCACCGACGCGGCGGCGCGCACGGTGGTCCGCCAAGTTCTGGCGCAGCAGGATTTTCCCTACCAGGTCGTCGGGTTCATCGACGACGACCCGGCACGCATGGGCGAGTCGGTGGTCAACCCGCGCGTCGTGGGAACGTCGGCGGACATCGCGGCAGTGGTTGCGGCCGGGAACGTCGATCTGATCGTGGTCGCGCTGAACGATCGGCGCGGACATCTGCCGGCCCGCGAGCTGCTCGAGATGAAGATGCGCGGTGTTCGTGTCGAGGATGTGAATGCGCTCTACGAACGTCTCACCGGCAAGCTCCTGGTCGAAGATCTCCGTCCCAGCTGGCTGATCTTCTCAGACGGGTTCCGCGCATCACGTCTGACGCGTCAGACCAAGCGCGTGTTCGACGTGCTGCTGGCCATGGCCGGCGTCGTGTTGGCGTCGCCGTTGATGCTGCTGACAGCGCTGGCGGTCTGGCTGGAGTCGGGGGCCCCGGTCCTCTACCGGCAGGAACGCGTCGGCGAGAACGGCCGAGTGTTCACCTTGTACAAGTTCCGCTCCATGCGGAAGGATGCCGAAACGGGCGTGCCCATCTGGGCGGGGGCGGTCGACGATCGGGTCACCCGTGTCGGCCGCTTCATCCGCCAGACGCGACTCGATGAACTGCCGCAGCTATGGAACGTGCTCCGCGGCGACATGAGTTTCGTCGGGCCCCGGCCGGAGCGTCCCTTCTTCGTCTCGCAGCTCTCGGCCCAGATTCCCTGGTACGACCAGCGCCATGCCGTCAAGCCCGGCATTACCGGCTGGGCGCAGGTGCGTTACCGCTACGCGGCCTCGATGGACGATGCGCTCGAGAAGCTGCGCTACGACCTGTATTACGTCAAGCATCTGTCGCTCGCATTCGACCTCACGATCCTGTTCGACACCGTCAAGGTCGTGCTGTTGTCGAAAGGCGCACGATGATCACTCGCGTTCGCGGCGACGTCGTGTGGCAGGACGCCGATCAGGCCAGAACGGTGGCGTTCAACGTGTCCGGACGCTACGTCACGCTGACCATCGAGATCGTGCTCGGCCTGCTGATGCTGCCCTTCAACACCCGTCACCTGGGCGCGTCGGAATACGGCCTGTGGATGCTGGCGACATCAATCGTCGCCTATTTTCCCGTGCTCGAGCTCGGTTACGGCGCGGCGATGGAGCGGTTCGTCGCCCACAACCGGGCGCTGAAGAACGGAACGGCGATCAACGAGATCGCCAGCACGCTGGTGTTCGTCTACGGCGCCATCGGCCTCGCGGCGCTGGCGGTGCTCGCGACCATCGCCTATCACCTCGGTGCGATGTTCGACTTGAGCCCGGCGCAGGCGCGCACCGGCGGCCTCGTGCTGCTGCTGGTGAGTCTGCAGTTCACGCTCGGCCTGCCGTTCGCGATCTTTGGCGCGCTCGTCAACGGATTTCAACGCACGTATCTGAACAGCGTCGTCGGCACCATCGTGGCGATCACCGTCGCCGCGGTGAACGCCGCGGTTCTCATGGCGGGCGGTGGGCTCATCGAGCTGGTCGCCGCGACGACGGCGGTGCGGGTGCTCAGTTACATCGCCTATCGCAGCAATGCCTATCGGGTCTTTCCACCGCTGCGTATCCGCCCGTCCCTGTTCCGCATGCGCCGCCTGCGCGAGGTGACCGGCTTCAGCGTCTACATGTTGCTCAACGACGCCGCGAACAAGCTGAATTACGCGACCGATCCCATCGTCATTGCCGCGGCCCTGAGCATGGGAGCCGTCGCGATCTGGACGGTGGCGCAGCGGCTGACCTACATCATTCACCGGCTGACGAACCAGCTCGGCGAGGTGCTCTTCCCCATTGTCGTGGACTGCGACACCGGTCAACGGGCCGCTCGGCTGAAAGACGTCCTCGTCCATGGCACCCGCCTGTCGCTGGCGATGGTGATCCCGTCGGCCGGCGCGCTGGCGCTGCTCGCCTATCCGGTGGTGATTGGCTGGACCGGCCAGGAATTCCAGACGGCGGCACCGGTGGTGCAGGTCCTCGCCATGGTCGTGATCATGCGCGTCGGCGCCTGGACGTCGGGCACCGTCCTCCAGGGCGGCGGCTACCATCGTCTGCTCGCACTGACGAACATCGCCAGCGCCGTCACCAACCTGGTTCTCAGCGTGATTCTGGTCCGCACCCACGGCCTGCTCGGCGTGGCGTGCGCGACCTTGATTGCGCTCTCGATTCGCGCCACCGCCATCCTGGCGCCGATGGCGTGCCGGCGCGTCGGCATGTCGGTGGCGGCGTTCGTCAGCCGCGCCGTCTGGCCGGCGGTGTGGCCCGCGGCGGTGGTGCTGGGGGCTCTCGCCGTGATGCGCGATCCGGCGTCCGTCTCGCTCGTGGGTGCCGTCGCACAGGGAGCGGTCTGCGGGCTGATCTACGTCATGGTGTTCATTGGCGTCGCCATCGGCCGGGAGGACCGGGCGCGGTATCTCGGCAAATTGCGCAGCATCGCTAGGTGGTCCGCACTAGAGGCCGCCTGAGGGGAAAACTGTGATTGGCGTGATACTCGCCGCAGGTTGCGGCACCAGGCTCGCGGGAAGCGATATCGTCCGGCCAAAGTGTCTTGCGCCGTTCGATGGCACCGCGCTCATCGACCTTCAGATCGGGGCGCTGCGCGCCTGTGGTGTCGACGACATCGTGGTCGTCGTCGGCTTCGAAGCGGACCACGTGCGGCGCAGCTGCCCAGCGGGGGTGCGTTTCATCGAGAACTCGCGATTCGCGGAGACCAACAGTCTGTACTCTCTCTGGCTGTCACGCGGCCTGTTGGCTCACGGGTTCGTGCTGCTGAACTGCGACGTCCTGTTCGACCCCGACATGCTCATGGACCTGCTCACGGCGCGGCATCCAGACGCGCTGCTGGTCTCGTACCCGGCGAGCGGCGACGCGCCGTTCGGCGAGGAAGAGATGAAGGTCAAGGTTCGCGCGGGACGGGTCGTGGATATCCGCAAGGATCTGCCCGCGGGTGAGGTGGACGGCGAGAACGTCGGCATCGTCAAGTTCAGCGCGAGCGGGGCGGCACGCCTGGTACGCATACTGGACCAGTTCGTTGGTGCCGGCTCCGTTCGCGAGTGGGCGCCGCGGGCGTTTCGCGAGTTCGCCCGTGAGGCGTCCCTCTACGCGATCGGTACCCGCGGACTTCCCTGGATCGAGATCGACACGCCGGCCGACTACCGGCGCGCGACCGTCCAGGTGTTTCCGGCAATCAGGGCCGCCGTGGGCGATCTGACACGCTCGTGCGATCACACGTCCGTCGCCAGCCCGAGCCCCGTGCACCTGCTCCGACGAGGACGACACTGATGTACGAGCGCTTTTACAACCTCCGCGAGCGGCCGTTCGCTCTCAGTCCGGACCCGGACTATCTCTACCTTGGCCACGCCCACCGTGAGACGCTGGATTCCCTGCGCTACGGCATCGAGAGTCGCGCGGGATTCATCGTGATCACCGGCGAGATCGGCGCGGGCAAGACTACGCTGCTGCAGAGCCTCCTGCGCCGCCTGGATGAGCGGATTGTGGTCGCGCGGCTGGTCAATACGACGCTCGATCCCCGTGAATTGCTCGAGGCGATTCTCCTGGACTTCGGCCTCGAGACCGCTGGAAAGACCAAACCCCAGCTGCTCCACGACCTCGGGCAGTTTCTCGTCGAGCAGCGGCAGCAGGACAAACGCGCCCTGCTGGTCGTCGACGAAGCGCAGAACCTGTCGCCGGCCGCGCTCGAAGAGATCCGGCTGCTCTCGAACCTGGAAACCGAGAAGTCCAAACTGTTGCAGATCGTGCTGGCCGGCCAGCCGAACTTGCGGCAGACACTCGCGCTGCCCGGTCTCGAGCAGTTGCGACAGCGCATCGCCGTCAGTTACCACTTGCGGCCGCTCGATGCGCACGATACCGCGACCTACATCAACGCCCGGCTGGCCCACGCCGCCCTCGGTGAGCCGCTCACTTTTCCTCGCGACGCCGCGGAGGAAGTCTACCGGCGGAGCGGCGGTCTGCCCCGCCTGATCAACGTCATCTGCGAGGCGGCCCTGGTGTTTGGTTATGCCGAGGAACGCCGCACCATCGACGCGGTCCTGATTCGCGAAGTGATCGCCGAACTCGAGCTCACGGGCGTGATGCTGTGGCGTGCAGCACCGCCGACACCGATGCCCGCCCCAGTTCCGGGCACGTCCTCGATGCCGGCGCCGGCTCAGGCGGCGCCGCGTCCGGTTGCGCAGGACCGCGCCGCCCGCACGGCGCCGGACGGTGCCGATGGTGCGTCGGCGCTCGCCGAGCGTGAACGCGCGGTCGCCCAGCGCGAGCGACAGCTGGTCGAGCAGCGGCGGGTGCTCGAAGAGCAGATGCGGCTGCGCCGCTCACAGCAGCGCGCCGCAGCGCCGCGTCCGGCCGAGTCACGAGTATCGCCATTGTCCCCTGCGCCGGCGCCGATGCGGTTTGCGCCCTCACCTGGGCCCGAGACACGCGGATGGCTGCGACGAATACTTGGCATAAGCTGAGATCAGCATGCCGAAGCGCACTCGGCCAGTGACAGGAGAACGATAGTGGCAACGATTTCAGGATCTCTTCTCGAGAAAATACAGAAGCGACGCGCTCGTGCCGGAGTCGTCGGGCTGGGATACGTCGGCCTTCCGTTAGCGGTCGAATTCGCTGATGCCGGTCTCCACACCACCGGAATCGACCTCGACGAACGGAAGGTCGCCTGCATCACCGGCGGCAGTTCCTACATTCCTGATGTGCCTGATGCCGAGGTCGCCAGGCTCCGCGCCGCCGGCACGCTGGATGCGACGACAGACTTTTCGGTAGTCAGTCAGCTCGACACCATCAACATCTGCGTCCCGACACCCTTACGCAAGACTCGAGATCCGGACATGTCGTACATCGTCTCCGCGGTTCAGTCGATCGCAGCGCATCTTCATCCAGGGATGCTCATCTGCCTTGAATCGACCACCTACCCGGGTACGACCGACGAAGTGGTGCAGCCGATTCTCGAGGCTACCGGACTGACGATCGGCGAAGACGTCTATCTGGCCTTCTCGCCGGAACGCGTCGATCCCGGTAACGCCACGTTCCACACGAAGAACGTTCCGAAAGTCGTGGGTGGCGTCACACCGGAGTGCCTGAAGCTGGCGACGGCGCTCTATAGCTGTGCCGTGGATACGGTGGTTCCAGTCAGCTCGACGCGCGTCGCGGAAATGGTCAAGCTCCTCGAGAACACCTTCCGGGCCGTGAACATCGGCCTTGTCAACGAGCTCGCGCTCATGTGCGACCGCATGAACCTCGACATCTGGGAAGTGGTCGAGGCGGCGAAGACCAAGCCATTCGGGTTCATGGCCTTTTATCCCGGCCCCGGGCTCGGTGGCCACTGCATCCCCATCGACCCGTTCTATCTGTCGTGGAAGGCAAAGCAGAGTGGCTTCGATCCCCGCTTCATCGAGCTTGCCGGCCACATCAACGGCTCGATGCCGCATTACGTCGCGGAGAAGGTTGGCGACGCGCTGAACACCCGGCGCAAGTCGATCAACGGCGCGAAGATTCTGATCGCCGGGGTGGCCTACAAGCGTGACATCGACGACATGCGCGAGTCACCGGCTCTGGACCTGATGGGCCTGCTCCAGGCCAAGGGCGCGGAGGTGTCGTACGTCGATCCTTACGTGCCCGAGGTTCACGCGCGCGAGTGGTCGGGCAAGACGACGCTCAAGAGTGTCGAGTTGGCGCCCGGCCTGTTCGGACGCTACGACTGTGTCGTGATCGCCACCGATCACCGGGCGTTCGACTATCAGGGCATCGTTGCCGAAGCGAGTCTGATCGTCGACACACGCAACGCCATCCGGGAATCGGCACCACACGTGTTCAAGCTTGGCGCGCGAGGACCGGCGCCGACTCAGGCGATCGTCGGCGCTCCATAGAACTGCCCGGTATGGAGACGATCTTCTGGGGATCGCTGCTGCTCATCGCCTACGTCTACGCGGGTTATCCGGCGCTCTTGCTGTTGTGGTCGCGAGTCGCCGGCGAACCCGTGCGGAGGCGCGCGTTGTCCGAGACGTCGGACTGGCCGAGCATTTCGGTCATCATCGCGGCGCGCAACGAGGCAGCGCGACTCCCCGGACGCATCGAGAACCTGCTCGAACAGCATTACCGGGGGCCGCTCGAGATCATTGTCGCATCGGACGGATCGACGGACGGGACCGCCACCGTGCTGTCCGCGTTCGCCGAGCGCATTCGCTTGATCGAGGTTGCCCCCGGCGGCAAGGCGGCAGCGCTGAACGCCGGCGTGGCCGCCGCGAGTGGCGAAATTCTGGTCTTCGCGGACGCGAGGCAGCGCTTCGGACCACACGCGATCGCTGCGCTCGCGTCGAACTTCGACGATCGGCGCGTGGGCGGCGCCACGGGTGAACTGATACTCAATTGCGAACGGGACTGGGCGGATTCCGCCTCATCGATCGGTGAAAGTGTCGGACTGTATTGGCGCTACGAGAAGTGGCTGCGGCGTCACGAGAGCCGCGTGCGCTCGACGCTGGGCGCCACCGGGGCGATATACGCCCTTCGCCACTCGCTGTGGCGCCCGCTGCCGCCCGGGACGCTCCTCGACGATGTGCTGGCACCAATGCGAGCGGTGCTGCGTGGGTACCGCATCGTCTTCGAGGAGCGCGCGCAGGCGTTCGATTGGGTGGTGCCCAACGCCGCGGCTGAATCCGCACGGAAGATTCGTACGCTCGCCGGCAACTATCAAATCCTCGTAGAAGAGCCAGCGCTGCTGTTTCCCTTCCTCAATCCAGTGTGGGTGCAGTACGTCTCGCACAAGTTGGGACGTCTCGTCGTTGCCTGGGCGCTGTTGGGCTTGCTCATTTCTTCTATCGTGTTAGCTCCCCGCAGATGGCCCTTCACTGTGGCACTGATACTGCAGTTGGGCTTCTATGGACTGGCGGCATTCGGCGCGTGGCTCGAATGCAAGAGCTCGCCGGCTTCCACCCCGACGAGCGGTGACACTCAGGTTTCCCAAGCAGACGCCGTCGCTGCAGAGGGTGTTCCGCAAACCACCGGGGGGACGCGCCTGTGAGGGGGATAACGTGCGATGGCCGTAAACACTGGGACAATCGAGCCTTCCCGCCGCGAGGACGAAGCCGGCCCGGCGGGAGCTTCGCGCAGACCGGTGCGGCGTGCCGCCCGTGTCGCCTATATCTTCGTGCTCATGAACTACACCGCCGTGGAAGCTTTGGTGCGTGTTTGCCTGGGTCGCCAGGTCTGGCGCTAGGTAGCCATATACCCAATTTGTGAACGGCCGCTCTCACGTCCAGGTGCCCGGTTTGAATCAGACGAGACCGCGGGTCGATACCCTCCGAGTGGGCATTAACGGCTGGCTGGTCAACGTCGAGTCGTCCATGGAACGTCTGGCTTTCGGTGGCACTCCTGTTCGAAGAACCTTCGTCCGTCGGGGCGAACTGCTGGCAGGCGCCAGCGAGCCGGACGATCGGCGTGGCGAACGATACGATCGCGTCGCGTTTTCGGCGCTGATGGCGTTTCTGGTCGTCCTGTTCCTGCGACCGCAGGACACGCTCCCGTTCCTCGCGCCGCTCCATTTGGCGGATATCACGGGCACGCTGGCGTTGGTTGCACTCGTGATCGGCCGGGCCAACCGCGGTGCCACGATCCTCACGACCTCGGCGACGCTGGCTGCCGTGCTCGCGTTCGGTTTTCTGATGCTGGCGACGGCGCCATTCTCGACCTGGCCTGGCGGCTCTGTTTCCGTGTTCACCGAGGTATTCAGCAAAGTCATGCTGATTTTCGCCGTTCTCGTGAACACGGTGACGACGCGGCGGCGTCTCGAATCGACGATCAACATCATCGTGATCGGCACTTCCTACATCGCCCTCCGTGCCGTCTTCGACTACGCGCGCGGTGTCAACCTGGTCGAGGGGGGCCGCGTCACCGGAGCTGTCGGGGGGCTGTTCGGGAACCCGAACGACATGGCGCTGAACATGGTCGCCTTCCTTCCGCTGGCGATTGTCGTGGCCCTTGGGGTCGGTACTACGGTCATGCGTGCGTTGGCAGTGCTCGGTGTTCCGGCGATCGCCCTGGCGATCGTCTTTAGTAAGAGCCGGGGCGGGACGGTGGGACTTGCGGCGATGCTGCTCGTTTTCCTGTATCAGCTCCGGCGACTGCGGCCGGGCGTCGCGGCGTTGCTCGTCGTGGCCAGTCTGGTCGCGGTCCCGTTGCTGCCGCAGTCGTTCTCGGATCGCATGTCGAGCATCCTCAATCCCGAGACGGATCCAACCGGTTCGCGAGAAGCGCGCAAGCGCGCCATGCGCGAAGCCTACCAGACCTACCGGGAGAACCCGCTCATCGGAGTGGGTGCCGGTCAGTTCGAGAACTACAAGACTGACGAGCGCGAGGAGGCATGGCGCGAGACTCATAACGCGGTTCTGCAGGTTGCCGCCGAGATGGGAACCATCGGGCTCGTCGTGTTCGCTTTCATCGTCGGCAGCGGTTTCGCCGCGGCCGTGGTTGCCGGCGCCCGGCTCCGTCGTACCAAGGCGCGTCTCCACAAGACCGGCCACCGACTTCCCGCCGCCGGTGAGGGAAGGGGGACGCTGGAGCTCTTCGCAGCGGCATTGGTCGCCAGTCTGGTCGGGTGGCTGGTGGCCAGCATGTTCGCTTCGGTGGCGTATTACTGGACTCTGTACCTGGTGCTCGGACTTGCCCTCGCGCTCCGCAATATCACAGAGCGGTACACCTCCCTGGGTGCCGCGTCGCTCGGCAAACCTTCGACCCTTCGTGCCGCCTGATGGTCAGCGTAGTCATCGCCACGCGTGATCGCGCCGCACTGCTCAAGCGAACGCTTGCTGCGCTCGGCACCCAGGAGCTCGAAGACGGCGCTGTCGAAGTGTTGATCGTCGACAACGGCTCGTCGGATCACACTCGTGAAGTCGTGGCCGAGGCGGCGGCCGTCCTGCCCGGCGTTGTCTACCTCTACGAAGCGAAGCCCGGAAAATCCCACGCGCTGAACAGCGCGCTGAAGCACGCCCGGGGAGAACTGCTGCTGCTGACCGACGACGATGTCGTCCCGGGCAGGGGTTGGGTGCAGGCATTCGTGCGGGCGTTTGCAGAGACGGGCGCTGACTATGCGGTGGGCCGGATTTTCCCATTGTGGGAAGTTCCCCCGCCGCACTGGATGTCTGACGCCCTCCACGGCGTGCTGGCGATTCCCGATGGCGGCCCCTGGCGTCAACTGTTGAGCCAAGGCGTTCACGAAGAGATCATGCCGATCGGGGCGAACATGGCGGTACGGCGCTCCGTCATCGAGCACATCGGCGGATGGAATCCGGATCTCGGGAAACTGGGCGGCACGTTGCGCACCGGCGAGGACCATGAGTTCGCGCTCCGCATGCTGGCGGCGGGGTTCAGGGGCGTTTACGAGCCGGGCGCGTGGGTCGGCCATCACGTCCCGGCCTGCCGCCTGCGGCTGGGATACTTCGCGCGCTGGTTCTACGACAACGGCGCCATCGTCGCCGGGCTGGAACGGACGTATCCATCGTCACGCGCGCGGCTGCTGGGCGTCCCGCGCTACTTGTGGCGGCAGCTCGCGCGCGATCTGTGGGCGGCTTTCGGCGCCACCGTTCGCGCCAATCCGGCGCAAGTCGTCGCCGCCTGCATGCGCGTGCTGTGGTTCGGCGGATTCGTCCAGAATCGATGGTCATCAGCTCGTCGCGGCCACTTCGATTGGCCGCGGCCGATCAGTCCGCGAGGTTGACGATGCCGACCGTCAGTGTCGTCATCGCGACGTATAACCGTGCAGCGCTGCTCCGGGCCACACTCGATCGGCTGCGCGAACAGGACTATCTGCCGGGCGATGAGGTGATCGTCGTCGACAACGGCAGCACCGATGCGACCGGTGCGGTCATCGTTCAGGCAGCGGCGACATTTCCCGTGCCGCTCGTCGGTCTCGTCGAATCGACGCCGGGTAAGAGCCCGGCCCTGAACACGGGGATAGCCAGGGCTCACGGTGCCATCCTCGCGCTGACCGACGACGAGGTGCTCGTCGCCTCCGACTGGATCGCGACAATCCGGAAAATCTTCAGCGAATCACCCGTCGCCCTGGTGGGAGGGCGGGTCGATCCGAACTGGGAACGCCCCGCGCCGTCGTGGCTGCGGTTCGAGGAGAACGGACAGTACGGCCCGATGTCGTCGCCGCTGGCGCTCCTGCATTATGGCGAGACGCAGGAGCTGGGCACACGGACCGCCCTCGGGGCCAACATGGCGATCCGGGCGAGCGTTCTCGCCTCACTCGGCGGCTTCGCCCCGCATCTTGGACGACGGCGCGGCACCCTGCTCTGTGGCGAGGATCACGATCTCTGTCAACGCGCGGTCGCCTCCGGGCTCCGTTGCGAGTATCGCCCTGAACTGCGCGTGCAGCACTGGGTTCCCGCCGAGCGCGTGAGTTTCCGCTATTACTGGCGCTGGTTCTTCTGGTCCGGCATCACGCAAGCACAGATGTCGGAACGATTGGACGTTCGGCATTTCTTGGGTCGGCTCCTCAGGAGCCCCATGATGGCTCTACGCTGTCTGGTCGCCGGCCGTCGCACGGACGCCGCAAACCGGTCCTTTGACGTGGCGTTCGCCGCGGGATATCTCGCCGCACGGATCAGAACCGCGCGTGTGCCGGGGCGGGACACCCAAACTGGCACAACAACTGCGTCCGGGGCGATTTCGGAGTCCGGGCGCGCCGCGGCGACCCTGCTCAAGGACCCAGGACGATCAGGATGACGCATCACGCAACCGTAACCGCTCCTCTGACCGCGACGGCGGATGGCCACGCTCGAGAGGTTGCACAAGGTGAACGATTCGAGTTCGGCGATAACTGGACACGCTTCCTGGCCGTTCTCGACGAGCCGCGAATCGCTGCGGCCGAACGAGCGCTGCAGGCGATGCTGGAGATGGAGCGGCTCGACGGGTTGAGCTTTCTGGACGTCGGATCGGGCAGCGGGCTGTCCAGCCTTGCCGCCCGTCGGCTTGGGACTCGCGTGACCTCCTTCGACTACGACCCGCAATCGGTCGCCTGCACAGGAGAGCTGGCGCGGCGATACTTTCCGGGCGATCCCTCGTGGACGATCCAGCGCCGATCGGTGCTCGATCGGGACGCTCTCGCGGCGCTCGGAACTTTCGATATCGTCTACTCCTGGGGCGTCCTCCACCACACCGGGCAGATGTGGGATGCCCTCCAGAACGTGATCGCGCCCGTGAAACCGGGCGGCCGCCTCTTCATCGCCATTTACAACGACACCGGCACACAGAGTCGCCGCTGGCGCCGATCAAGCGGATCTACAACGGGCTGCCGCGACTGGCGCGAACACCCTTCGCGATTGCCGTCACCGTGCCAGGCGAAGCGAAGCGCCTTCTCGGGGCCGTGCTCCGCGGCCGACCGGCCGAGGCCGAGTACGTGCGATGGTGGACCGACTACAAGCGGCGGCGCGGCATGAGCATGTGGTACGACATCGTCGATTGGGTCGGCGGGTATCCGTACGAAACCGCAACGCCTGATGAGATTTTCGATTTCTACCGCGCCCGCGGCTTCTCGTTGCGCCGGCTGAAGAGTGGGGGCGTCGGTCTCGGCTGCAACGAATTCGTCTTCGAGCGAGCACAGTAAGGAGCTGTTGTGCAGAGACAGCACGAAGTGTCGACGGCGCGGTGGCGCGAATCGGACCGGCAGCGGAACGGCGGACTGGTGAGCGTGATCATCCCTGCCTATCGCGCCGCCCGATACATTGCGCAGGCGCTCGACTCGGTGGTGGCACAGACCTACGGTCTCGTCGAGATCATCGTCATCAACGACGCCTCGCCGGACTCCGAGGAACTCGAGCGCGTGCTGAGCCGATTCGGCGAGCGCGTGAGATATCTCCGGCGTGAAGCGAACGGCGGCCCCGGCGTTGCCCGCAACACCGGCATCATGGCCGCGGGAGGCGAATACGTCGCGTTTCTGGACGCCGACGATTACTGGGATCGCACGTTTCTCGGCGAACAGATGGCCTACGTCGAGCGCCATGCGGACGTCGCGCTGGTCTACTGCAATGCCAGCTGGTTTCTCGAGGGGTCGGGGCAGGTCATCGGAACGTTGATGTCGGCGATGCCATCGCACGGCGAGGCGACCTTCGACAGCCTCATCCGTCAGGACTGCACCATCGGCACTTCAGCGGTCGTCGTGCGTCGGCAGGCGGTGCTGGATGCCGGGCTGTTCGACCCCGCGATTGGCAACTACTCGGAAGACTTCGATCTCTATCTTCGGCTGACGAAGTCAGGGGCGCGGGTCGGCTACCACCGCAAACTCCTCGTGCATCATCGCGTTCACGCCGAGAGCCTCACGGCGGAACCGGTCCGTCTGCTGGAAGGCGTGTTGCGCGTGCTCGACAAGACCGCCGGGCGCCCGGATCTCACCGATCCGCAACGCGACGCGCTCGCGACGACGCGTATGCGAATCGCCGCCGAGCTCGCTCACCTTCAGGCGCGGCTCGCGTTGAGCCGCGGGGACTTCGCGGTCGCGTTGCAGAACGCATCTGCCGCGCATGCCTACTATCGCACCTGGAAGCTCAAGGCGGTGGTGCTCGCGCTGCGGCTCTTCCCTGCTCTCTTACGGCAGGTCGATCGCCTTCGCGCGGAGTTCGCCAGGCGCCGCGCCCCAGCTGCACCCTAACCACATGCTGCCGGACGCGCGCTACCGCGGATTCGTCGCGACCAAGAAGGCCATACAGGGAGTCCTCAGCTCGCGATATCTGACCCCTCTGTGGCTGTCGCTTTCCCGGCAGCGGGTCTCGATCTTCGTCCTGCACAGGTTCGCGATGCCGGAAGTGGACCTCGCGGGCCATGAAGCAGCACCGCTCCGCAGGCTGTTCGAACGGTTGCGGCGGGAGCGCTACAAGGTGTTCTCGCTCGAAGAGGCGTGCCGCCGTCTTGGCGACGGATCCGGATTCCCGCCGGGATCGCTGGTCTTCACAGTCGATGACGGCTATTGCGATTTCGCGGAAGTGGCGGCGCCCATCTTCGCGGCGTTCGACATACCGGTGACGGTGTTCGCGACCACGGGTTTTCTCGATGGCACCTGCTGGTTGTGGTGGGATCGTATCGAGTACGCCATTTCCGCGACGCGGGCGCGCAGGCTCTCGGTACGAACCCCGGATGTGACCGTCCACCTCGAGCTTGGTGACGGCGTGAACCGTTCGCGCACCGCGATGGCGCTCTCCGAGGACCTCACCGGCCTCTCCGAGGCGGCCCGGGCACTGTTCATCGACGCGCTCTTGAGAGAAGCCGATCTCGAGATGCCCGCGACCGCGCCCGCCCGCTACGCGGCGATGACATGGGACGATGCGCGCCGGCTCGAACGCCAAGGCGTAGCGTTCGCGCCTCACACCGTGACTCATCCGATATTGCCCCGCACCACCGATGCGGATGCAGCCTGGCAGATCCCCGAGTCCTGGCGCAGCATCCAGAAGCAGGTGGCTCGGCCGCTGCCGATATTCGCTTATCCAAACGGGGACTACAGCCCCCGCGATATGGATATCCTCGACCGGGCGGGCTTGACGGGTGCAGTCACCACCAGACCGGATTACGTGCATGTCGCACAGTTCGATCAGCCGACCGGGCGTTTTTCGATACCGCGTTTTCCCTACCCGGATTATCACCCGGAGGCCGTGTGCTTGACCGCGACAGGTCTTACACGAGTCACTGACTGCGGCCCGACGCGCTTTCTCGTTCCTCCGGTAATGGAACCTATGCACTTCACATATGGCGACCACCGGGTCGAAGTGGCGCTCGCACCAGGCGCGGCAGCGGAGGGTTGGGAGCGTGAGCTCGTTGATGCCGGGTTCATGCTGCCCTTCCAGCACCGCGTAGCCCACGCCGAGCTCGAACCCGATCCCGGCCCGCTCTTCTTCATCATTCGTCAGACATCCGGCGCCGCCTGCGGCGGTTTCGCCGCGCAACGGCGGCGCAGCCAGGCATTGCCCGGACACACCCTGCTGCGCGTCGAGCGCTTCGGCGAGGGCATCAGGAGCAGTCAGGCGCGTGCGGCCGCGATTGGGGCGCTCGCTGACGTCAGCCGGCACCTGCCACGAGTACCTGCGGACGTACGTGGGGGTCTTCTCCGAAGACGTCACCGTACAGGGCGACATCGAGGCGCATCTCGGCCGGGCCGGGTTCACCAAGAACGCCGACCGGCGCGGATACAGCAGGACGGCGGTCGTCGACCTCCGCCCGGATGAAGATGCCATCCTGGCATCGCTGCACAAGACGGCACGCAGCAACATCAGAGCGATCAGCCGGTTCCCACTGGAAGTCCGGCCAGTCGACACGCTCGAGTACGTCGAACGTATGCAAGGGCTGCTGACCGAGGCGTTCGCTCGCACTGGCGGAGAGACCGAACGGGAGGATTGGCCGTCCCTGCTGCGCTTTTCCGCGCGCTACCCGCAGCTGTCTCGCGTCGTCGGGCTGTTCCGAAGCGACCGCACGGGGCCTGAATCGCTGCTCGCCTTCGTCCACGGACTGCACCACGGCAACCATGCGGAGTACAGCGCCGGCGCGACGTCGCGCGACAGCGAGATTCGCGTGTCACAGACATATGCGCTCGTCTGGGATCTGCTGCGGTGGGCCAGGCAGTACGGCGCGACGTTCTTCGACCTGGGCGGAATCACGTCGCCTGTCAGCGACGGCTCCGATCCACTTCGGGGAATATCGGCGTTCAAGCGGTACTTTACCAAGGAAGAACTTTACGTCGGCGACGAGTGGGTGCTCGAGCCCAGCGCGCTGAGGGGCAGCCTCGCCCGGGTGGTCGCGACCGTCGTCCATTCCATCGCCCGCTCCTAATGGGATCCATGGCGGCAACCGCACAGTCCTCGCTGCCACTCCCTGAGATCTCGTGCGTCAATCCCCTCCTGTATCGACCCGCGCTCGAACAGCTCTTCGCCGAGCATGAGCGCGCCGACCACGCAGAATTCTTTGCGCGCGCCTATCCGGCGGCGGTCGCCGAAGGAGCGAAAGCGTGGATCGGCACCGACCAGGCCGGTCGCGTCGTGATGCACGCCGCGCGGTTTCCCCATCGCTTTATGGCAGGAAGCGACACGCTCCTCGGCGGCCTCATCGTCAACATCATGGTCGCCAAGGACTATCGAACCCATGTTCCGGCGCGGGCGCTGTTCGACAAGTACGTCGCGGATTCGAGGAGGGAGGGTGACATCGACTTCCTCTACACAGAAACGACGTCTCGTGGGGCGAACGTGCTGACCGGGGCTGGCGCCCGGGTCGTCGGGCACATCTCGCGCTTCGTCCTGCCGATCAGCGGAGGACGGATCGCCTCCAACCTGGCCGTTCGCACGTATCTGCGCCTGCGCCAGCGGAGGCTCGGGGCAGCTCGCTTTCACGCGACGCAGCACGCGGCCGAGCACTTCCTCTTGGGCGCAATCGACCCGCCGCTGGGCGCGTCGGATCGAATCCGCGGCCTCCACAGTCTCGATCTCTACCGCAGACGCCTCAAAGGATACCCAACTGCGCTGGACCATTGGGTCGTGGCGAACGGCGCGGATGGGAAAGCGGTCGCGCTTGTGCGCGGTCCGGAACCGAGCGGATACGCATGGATCCAGAAGCTCGACTGGACGATCGAGGATCGGGGCGCCCCCATGGTCCTGGCGATGGTGGATGTCTTCCGCGAAATCGGCTGCCGCGCCGTTCAGATTCACACGCTCGCCGACTCTGCGTTCGCCGGCGAGCTCCGTCGGGCTGGGTTCGTCGAACGTGAGTCCCAGCCGTTCGTGGCGCTCGCCCTCTCGGAAAAAGGCGAGCACGCGCTCACCGACATGCGAAAGTGGCAGATTACCGACGTCGATCTGGATAGCTGACCGTTCCTCGATTGGGGCTGGGTGCCCCCCTGGCAACGGACTCAGTAAACCCGCGGAGTGCCCGCCGCAGCCGGGGGCCAGACGGCGGTCGGCAGCGACCCCAGCACGCCGAGATCCTTTCCATCGTTGCCGGCGGCGCGATACTTGCTCGATGTGACAAGCGTGTAATCGGCATTGAAATTCTGTCGATGTTCCGCCACCGAGGGCAGCCACGTGACCGGTGGATAGGTATTGCCTGCGCCGCCCGCCAGTACGTTGTTCGTCCAGACGTAGCTGCGGGTCAGCGAGAAGGCGGCCGTCCCGACGCCGAAGCCCTCGCCCCAAACACCGTACTCACCGTGGTTGGCGAGGTTGTTGGTGATCTTCAGCGATGCCACCGCGTACTGCGCCGGGCGCGTGTTCGCCGCGCCGGGCTCCATCACGTCGCCGGGAAAGATCGTGGCGAAGTTGGCGCCCTGTTCGATTGTATTGTGGTCGATCGTCAGCGTGCCCACTTCGTTGCCAATCAGCAGGAACCGGCCGCTGGCCACGGCGAGGTTGTTGCGGATCGTGATCGCCGTCGTTTGCGCCGATGCCTTCTCGTCGTCGCGTCCGGAGACGCTGAACACACCCTCGGTGTCGCGGATGACGTTGTTCTCGAAGAGCACGTCTTCGACCACTGACCACGGCGCCCGGCCGTCCTGATTGCGCGGCGTGAACAGGATCGCGGTACCGGCCTGGCCATCCGTCCAGTTGTGCTCGAAGAGGTTCTGCCGCACCACGACTCGTCTCGCCGACTTGAATTCCAACAGGTTCTTGACGTTGCGTGACTGGCCGCGCCAGCCGACCTGTTTCGAGAAGTGGTTGCCGGTGATGGTGATGTCGGACGGAATGCGCTCGGCGGAGGCGCTGTCCGCACCGCCAAACATCACGTTCTCGCTCGCTGCTTCGAGATAGTTGTCGGTGATCGTGTAGGGGCCAGCCCCGTCCCACGCGCAGAAGGCCTGTGAATCGACGCCGGGCCACCAGATATTGGCGATGTGCGATCGCGTCAGCGTCACCTGGCGGCCATTCCCCATCACCCCGCGTTTCTGCCCGGTGGGGCCGCCGAGGATCAGCAGGCGGTCGAGCGTGATGTTGGCGACGTCCGACAGCGCAATCACCGTCCCTTCGCCGTAGGCGTTCGCTTCGAACCGCAGCCCGTCCAGCCTCCAGTTCGACGTTCCGGTGCCGCTCAGCGCCGGCTCGACGGTGGACGAGACAATCGTCGGCAGTAACGCGGCGTCGTCAGGCCTGATACGGCGCGAGGGGACGGTTGCCGACGATCGAATGGTGATGACCGCGCCCGCCGGTTTAACCGGAAGACGGAATGGCCCCGTGAACCGCGCGCCCGCGGCCACGACGATCGTGTCGCCAGGCGCGGCCGTATCGAGAGCGCCCTGAAGGTTCCCGCCGCTGTTCACGGTCAGCGTCGCCGCTGCGCTCGTCGATGCACCGGCCAATACCGATACGAGAGCAGTCACACCCGTGACCACCCGCGCAGACATCCGCCGCCTACTTGCCACCTGGGGTTCCTTTCCGGTTGGAGACGACGGTGGTTGTGCAAGTCGAGTGCCCTGGGAAGCGATCGCACAAACCTCAATCAAACGGCCGAACCGCACCTTTTGCGATCCGACCGACGCCGGAGACTTACAGGATTGTCAGCGGATTACCAAGACGCCAGATGACTGGCGGAGCATGTCCTTTCCTTGTTGGCGACGCACTTTCGAGAACCTTGTCGTCAGGTCACCGGTCCGGCACACAGCCGGTCCTGGAGCGAGCACCTGCGCACGGAGGACTCGTCCTCGTTCGATCGGCGGTGGGGGTGACCGCGAGGCCTCCGCTCCATCCGAGATCCTGACCGTCGGTCGCCGCCTTCCGGTAGCTGCTCCCTGGGCGAAGGGAGTAGTCGGCGTTGAACTGCGCCCGGTGTTCGGAGCTCGCCGGTTTCCAAGTCACGGCGGGGTACTGGTACTCGCGGGCGGCGCTGCCCGCCAGCACGTTATTCGTCCAGTAGTACGAACCGGTCACGGCAATCAATCCCGGCGTCCCGATCCCGCCGTCTTCACCAAATACGCCGTAGAGCCCGTGGTTCGCCAGATTGTTCGTGATAGTGAGCGTCTCCACCGCAAACCGCGCGGGACGCCGAGAGAGCGCCGGCGGTCCAGACGTCACCTTTGAAGAGCACCGCGAACGTGCCCTGCTGATCGACGGTGTTGTGGTCGATCGTCAACGTGCCAACCTCCCCCCCGGTGAGCAGGAAGTTGCCGCTGGCCACCGCCAGATTTCTCCGCACGGTGATGCGCGTCGTCCTGCCGGAAGGGTGTTCGTCATCGAACCCGGAAATCGCGAACACACCCTCGGTATCCCGTGATGACATTGCGCTCGAAAAGGACGTCCTCCACGACCGTCCATGGGAGCGCGGCCATCCTGATTCCGCACCGTGAACAGAATGGCGGTGCCCGATTGGCCGTCCGTCCAGTTCCGCTCGAAGAGATTGTTGCGAATGGTGGCCCGGCGGGCGGCCTTGAGCTCGAACAGGTTCTTGACGACCTTGGGCGTACCCTTCCAGCTCGCCTGTTTCGAGAAGTGATTCCCCTCGACGAGGATGTCTGCGGGGATCCGGTCGGCCGCTGTGCTATCGGCTCCGCCGAACAGGACGTTCTCACTCGCCGCCTCCAGGTAATTGTCGCTGATAGTATAAGGTCCCGATCCATCCCATGCCGCGAAGGCCTGCGAGTCCTGACCAGTCCGCCAGCAGTTCGCGATGTAAGAGCGGGTCAGGGTGATCTGCCTGCCATTACCCGTGATTGCCCGCTTCTGTCCCTCCACGCCGGCGACGATCAACAGCCGATCCATGGTGACGTTGCTCGCGTCCTGCAAGACGATGATCGTTCCCTCGCCGCCGGAGTTCGACTCGAACTTCAGGCCGTCCAGGCGCCAGTTCGACAGCACCCTCAGCGAGCATCGCTTCCGCCGCGACTCCCGACGCAATCGACGGCAGCAGCGCCGCGTCGGCCGGCGTAATCCGGCGCGCCGGCAGGACAGCGGAGGAGCGAATGGTGATCACGGACCCGAATGGCTTCCGCGGGAGCCTGAACTGGCCAACATAGCGACCGCCCGGCGTCAGCACGATTTCATCGCCCGGCTGAGCCGCGTCCAATGCGCTCTGCAGGTCGGCTCCTGGCCGCACGGAGATGATCGCGGCATCCGCCTGGCTGCCGATGAGAACGGCGAGGCAGGTCACGATGGCAGCAGTTATCCATCGCATCTGCATGTGTTCACCTTATTGCGGACGCTGTCCGAAGGCGAGCGTGGTCAGGCACGGCACCACGCTAACCGATGGCGGTAAGATGCGCCATCAACCCCACTACACGGTTGTCGATCCTGATCGGGATCCCAGGCCCCCCGCCAGCCGTTCGGCCGCTTCCCCCCGAACGTCACGGCCAAGTAATTCCGAGTACAGGTCGAGCACCTCGCTCGAGCGGAGCGTCGGAGGCGGACTCCGAGCCTCGAGGTGTGTCCCTGTTCGGCGACACGACTGTCGAACAACGCGAGCGACTGCAGCAGCGAGTGCGGCAGGGTCAGAAACCGGCACCAGGTGCACTCCCGGCGGCCGCATTCGGTTATCGGTGGCGATTACCGGAGTGCCCGCGTGGAGAGCCTCGCGAACGGAAATCGAGTCGCCGTCGTAAAGAGTCGTCCGCAAGAAGACGTCGCTGTCGGCCACCGTCTTCAACGTCTGTGCATGGGGAACGTCGCCGCACATCAGGATGTGGCGGAATTGCGGGACCTGCTGACGAAACCCGCGTATCTCCGACTCGATGCTTCCGGACCCGATGATGAGCAGGCCTGCCTCAGGAAATTCCTCGCGAATCGAGTCGATGCGCCCCGATTGGCGTGGGGAGGTCGTATTCTTTTTCCAGACCACCGACAACGGTGAGTAACGGCCGGTGTGAGGCTTTGAACTGCCCGATGGCCTCGGGCAGGACGACGTCGGCGGGCAGAGCGACGGGCGCATACGGCACGATCACTCTGACCCGCGAGGGCGCGACGCCCAAGGCGCGGAAGAGCGCCGCCAGGTCCTGATTGACGGCGATCACCGCATCCAGTCGCTGCAAGATGAGGCCTCTGATCGACCAGGGCTTGGCGTTCCGCGCTCCTCCTTCCGACGGGTACCCGCCAGAATGGAATGTCAAGACGACTCGCCGTCTCGGGATCAGCGTGCAGACCAGACACAGGGCCAGCAAACGCGCCGGTAGACGGCCACCGATGTGCAGATGCAGCACGTCAGCGGGCGTCGTAATCAGTAGCTTGACCACTTCGACGGCGGTGCGCGGATAGAACACGTCGTCAACCGGTTCCCGCCGGTGACGCGTGAGGTTGATTACCGGCGCCCGTACCCCGTAACGGCGGAGATGCTGCCGAATCGCTATCAGGTTGGTCTGCACGCCACCGTGCGGCGGCGGCACCGGGCCAAGCTGCAGGACCGTCATTCGTGTCGGCGCCCGGTGACTGCAGCGCTTCTTCCATGAGGCATTCGTTCGCCGATCGAACGGCGATCGCCGGCGATCCGTCGCTGCCGCATATTCGTTATCTCGGGACAACCACCGAGTCGTCCGTGAGGGATCCCGGCGCCTCGTTGAAGTAGGTCACCGGACTGAGCACGATCTGGTCGACCTCCACCCCATCTTCCCGCGTCTGTATCCGTATTCGTTGCGGAGCCGATGACGTGAAGCGGACGACCGTATTCTGATAATCGAGCCACCACGTCGTATTACGCCATCCCCAGAAAGAGATGCCGCAGTCGCTGCACGCTGCAAGGTTGACGAGCAGCGCCGCGGTGGAACCGATGCGATAGAGGGGAGCGCCGTCACTGTCGACCGAGCCCGAGAACTGCACCCAGACCGAATCGCTGGACAGCGAATCGCCACCGCCGCGCAGCCGCAGCCAGATTCGATACGCGCGGTTCACCTCGGGTACGAACTCTGCCTCGAAGTAGTCCGATGGCGAAGCGAGCGGCGCGTCGGTCGTCGACCATCCTTCTTCGGCGCTCTGCATCTTCTCGCCGCCTGCGCCGCTCCACGACGGCACGCGATTCCACCGGCCGGCGATTGTCGTCACGCTCGATGCATACAAGATGATGTCCCTGCCGCTCCCTGAAGTCGCGGCAGGTGAAACGCGGATCCAGTTGATGTTCCCGACCGTGCCGTTCGGCCCTGAGCTGTCCATCACGACACGCAGCACCTGCGCCGCCGGCCTGGAGCGGCACAGCAGTCCGCCGCAACGTCGTCCATGTCTGCCAGTCGCCAGTGTCGGGAACGGTCAACGGTCCCGTTATATCCACTCCGTTCGACTCAATGTGAAACGTGCCCGCTCGACCGCTCGAGGCAACCCGGATCTCGATGTCGTAGAGCGATGACGTGGCGACGTTCACCGAGTAGCTCAGCGACTCACCACGCCTCGGTCCAGCCGACGCAAAAGCCGCCTCCCGGTGTCCCACGCGCGCGGCAAGATCGACATCTGTCGACCGGTACTCACCGCCGGAATTGCCGCCCGACATGTCGACGTAAGCAACGCCAGGGCCACCTTCGTCGAAGTCTTCAGCCTGCAGGGTGCCGGGAAGCGAGCGCGCCGCGCCGCCGAACGGTGACGATGCGGAACCGCCACCGCTTCCGGCGGCGGAGACCCGAAGATAGTTGAAGTTCCCGACCGGGCCGCCGCCCGAGGCGCCGCGTGTCGAACACGAGACGCCATCGCTGTTGACCTGCACTGAGCGACACGCCCGTCTTCGTGACCGTGGCCCAGTTCTGCCATCCGCCGGTGTTGGGCACGGTCAGCGGTCCCTGTCGTGTTGACGCCGTCCACCTCGAGATGAAAGGTGGCTCCCTCGCCGGGCGACGCGACCCTGAATTCGACGCGTGTACGAGCCGGCCGTGACGACGTTGACCGTGTAGCTGAGCCACTCGCCTGGCGCTTATCCACCCGACGTTGTAACCGCCGCCGGCGTCGGCCGTGCTCTCGATATCGACGTCCGTGGCCCGAAGCTCGCCGCCCTCGTTTCCCGATGTCGTATCTGCGTAGGCAACGCCACTGCCTCCCTCGTCGAAGTTCTCCGCCTGGAGCACCCCTGGAAGCGATACCGGCGAACCACCGAAAGCACCGCCGCTCGGAGGCGGGTCCGGGGCAGGAGTCGGAGCAGGGTCGCCGGAATTGTCAGCGCCCTGCATTGCGCGACTCAGCTCGTCGAAGTCGACGCCGAGGTTACGTCCGTCAGTTGCCGCGCCGGCGAAGCTGCTGCCGGACACCAGGCGGTAATCACGCGCGCCGGCATCGACGAACTGCGCGTAAAACGTCGACAACGAAGGAAAGAAATTGTCGGCCGGGTACTGGCCCGCCGGTCCACCCCCGAAGGCATTCCGCCGGACGATCCCGTCGGGAAAATACGCGGCCATGGCATCCGTTCCGGTGCCGGCGCCACTCGCCGAAGATGCCGTAGATATTGTGCGGCGTCACGTTGTTCGTGAACTCGAAGCCATAGCTCTGGCCATCGTCGACGAGGACCACGACCCCATCGTGGATGATCGTGTTGTGGTCGATCTTCACGTTCAGGGGCGACCTGGTCATCACCAGGAAATGTGAATCGCCTCCCCACTGTCCCGACATGTCATAGACCAGGTTGTTGCGAATCGTGATCCGTTCGGTACGCTCGCTGGACGCCTCGTCGTCCTCGCCGAGGATACCGATGCCGCCCGACATGTGGCGCAGCACGTTGTTGGCTCAGCGTGATGTCACGAACCGCGCTCCAGGGTGCGGTGTACTCTTGGTTTCGGGGAGTCAGGAGGATCGCGTAGCCGGTCTGCGCGTGCGGCCATATATGTTCGAAGACGTTGCCGTCGACGACCACGCGCTGCGCGTTCTTGAATTCGAGCAGGTTCTTGACACACCAGACGCGGCCGGTATGCCGGTGGCGTTCCCCATTGCAGCCCATCGCCGGTGAAGATGACGGACGTCTGCGCGCCGGCAGTCTCGAAATAGCGCTCCTGTCCGTAAGAGGACGTGCCCTCATAAATGCGGTAGCGATCCGCACCCGGCACGGCGTTCCACGCCAGCGAGACCGCTGAGCCGTCCGGCACCGAGGCGGAAATCTCGGCCGACGGCCCGGAGAGTCCGATGTCCGTGGCAATTTCCAGCACGGCGACGATGCGGAAATAGTGCGTCCCGCCGCTGAGTTGGCCGGCGCCGGGAAGCGCGCCAATCGATGTCGGCGTGGGCGTGCTCAGGATTGGCTCGCGCCACGACGTCGGCTTTGTGATGTGGTTGCGGAGGATCTCGATGTCACTCGGAACGAGCCCGTAGATCCGCGGATCGCCGCCGCCGAACAGGATGTTCTCGCCGCTTCCCTCGATGTAATTGTTGACAATCCTGATGGGCCCTGGCGCATTGAATACGGCAATGGCTTGCGCGTCGTATTCGAAGTTCTTGCAGTCGCTGATGTAGCTGTTCTGCACCGTCACGCTGCGGCCGTTCAGCGCGATGCACCGTTTCTGCCCTTTCGCCTCGTGGCCGTGGACGAAAACGCGATCGAGCACGAGATCCCAGGGTGCCTGATCGACTGAGGTCTGTGCCGATGTGTTATGTCCGAGCTCGATGAGCGTCTCCCACCCCTCCTGATTCACACCGTCGATTTCGAGAAACTGCAACAGGTAATGGTGAGCGCCCGGCCCCGCCGTCGATCACCGGCGTCGTCTTCCACCCCCCGCCGCGTCCAACCAGCCTGGCGAGCACGCCCCGCGACGTATTGCCTCCCGGTTGGTTATCGGGCACCAGCCGGGTCCCCGCGGGAGGCAGAGACGCGTCCGCGCGCATCGGAGCGGATGGTGATGTACGCGCTCGAAGCGCTGTTCTTGGCGGGCAGCGAGAAGTTGCCCACGAACGTCTCGCCCGCGCGAAGAAGAATCACATCGCCTGGCTGCGCCGCGTTGAGGGCGGACTGCAGGTCCTGGTAGGTGCACCCGTTCGCACACACTCTCAGCGTCGCCGCGGCTGAAGGGGCAGGAAGAGAAGCTGAGATGAGCAGAAGCAAGAAGACGGATCTAGCCAGGACGGAGATGTGCTTGTACGAGGGCATTCCTACGATCCTCCGGTTGAATGAGTGGGATGTCGCAGCGCAGGTGTGCGGACCGGGGATAGGCCCGCAAGACCGGGTCCAATGCCTAACCCGTTGGAAAGACAGCAGTTATTTGCCTTTAGCGCGGGCGATCCAGAAATCTGACGTAAAACAGAACTCAGCAGTTTGTACCATTTACACTGCGGGAAGCCGGCTCGCGCACGTGGAATTCGGAGAAGTTGACCCGGGGCTTCATTTGCATTGAAATCTTCCCGGGGGGTAGCTGATGAATGTGTCCTGGCCGCGAACGTTTCCCGGACACGCCCGTCCGAAAAGATTGTAAAACTTGGATTCAAGCCAGTTCGGAAGCAGAACGGCAACATCCAGCGCGATCGGAAGCAGAAGGGCCACATTGTGCGTTCTGCTACCCACTGACGATGTCGCAGTCGCGACGGCGTGGCTGGGCGAACCTGGCAAATACCGAACTGTTCGGCTGTGGCACCCTGCTTGCTCCCTTGCGGTGGGAAGTTTTTTTCTCTCGAAGCAGATTCGGAATTACGGTTGCCGAGACACAAGAGATCCCACCGAGCCCGAATGCTACTGCGCGGCGGCGCAGTGGCGGCGCTCCTCCTCGGCGCCGCGGACTGGACACGGGCACAAAGTGTGACCGGGGCCCAGGCGATGGTGACTGCGGAAGAGGCGGCCACGCCCGGCTGGGTCTTCACGCCGTCAATCGGAGTGGGCGCGATGCCACGACTCCAACGTGCTGCTGCTGGCGGTTCCCGACAGTCCGCCGCGCGACTCCGGAATGCCGGTGACGTCACGCGCGAGGCTCGACTACGGCGGGCGGCGGACGAACTTCGGCACCGGGTACGACGGTTCGTTCCTGCTGTATCAGGATCTTCGCGAGCTCAACAGCTCCGACCATCAGGTCGGCGCTCATTTTCGCCATCGCCTCAGCCGCCGCGCGACGTTGTTCGGTCAGGAGAATCTGACGCACGCCTCCACGACCGCTGGCTTGATGATTTCGGGCGTGCCGTTTTACCGTCTCGGCTCCCTCAGTAACGCGATCGGCGGCGGAGTGGACGTGCTCCTGTCCCGTCGCACCACGCTCCATTCGAGTTACTCGCACGACCTCGTGTCCTTCGACTCGTTCGACCGCCCGCCGGCAGCGCCTCCTCTCGCCGGTGGTTACTCTCACGACGTTACGGCCTCTTTGTCACAGGCGATCTCACCGACGGTCACGATCGGCGGCGACTACGAGATCACCAGGGCCGTGCTCGCGGATGGAGAGGACCGCTTTTTCATTCATACGACGACGATGACCGTGGCATTCCACGCGAGCCGGCAAGTCGTCCTGTCTGGTTTCGCCGGAGTCTCCCACGTCACCGCCAGCGCCACGCAGGACCCGCACACCGGTCCGGCGGTGCGGGCGGCGGTCACTCGCCGCGATCGCCGGACGCTGCTCATCGCTTCGTACGAGAGAACGTTCGTGCCGTCTTACGGCTTCGGCGGCACGTTCCCGAACGAGCAGTGGCAGGGCGTTCTGCGTGTGCCCTTCTGGCGCAATCGTGCGTATGTCGAGGGAAGCGTCACTCGATTCGACAACCAACCGATTGAGCCGACGCAGGACAAACTCAGGTCGCTCTTCGCTGGCGGGCTTCTCGGATACCGTGCCACGCGATGGGTCAACGTCCAGGGGTTCTATCGGCGCACCGAGCAGAACGTCCGGGGGCAACTTCGTCGCGACGAATTCGGTGTACAGGTAGTCACCGCCACGTCCCTGAGGTTGCGTTGAGCGGCCCGCGTCCGGCGTCGGAGCCGTCGCTCGTGCAGGACACGGTGTACCGACGGGCGCGTCGCGATCTGGTGTCCAATCTCCACGCCTTGGACGATCGGCTGTCGCGCCGGCACTCGCCGCGAGCCCGCATTCTCTTCGAAGCCGCCTCACCGATGAGCTTCGTCGTCCTCCGGCCCTTGTACCAGCGCCTGGCGAACGACGGTCGCCTCGAGCTGTGGTTCACGGCGAAGGGCGAGGTCTGGCGCCCGAGGGATCTCTACAAGACGTTCGGCATCACGGAAAACGTGATCTCTCCGGGGAAGGCGGCGTGGATGAAAGTCGACGCCTTCGCCAATACGGATTTCTGGGACATGACCTGGCTGCACCGCCGCACCCGCCGGATCCATCTGTTCCATGGCGTCGCGGGAAAGTACAACCTGGATACCCCCCTCGACCTGGCGCCCACGATCGCTGCCTTCGACTGCCTGATGTTCGTCAACGCCGATCGCCGCGACCGTTATGTGAGCGCCGGTCTCGTGGCGCCAGACGGTCCGCAGGCGGCGCTGGTTGGATACCCGAAAGTCGACTGCCTGGTGGATGGTTCGCTCGATCGGCACGCGATCGCCCGCGCCCTCGGATTGAATCCCGGGGTGCCGACGGTCATCTATGCACCGACGTGGTCTCCGTACGCCTCTCTCAACACGGCCGGCGAAGAGCTGATCGATCGCCTGGCCGCCGAAGGGCTGCAAGTGCTCGTCAAGCTGCACGATCGCTCGTACGATCGCGGCCAGCGCGGGGCCGGTGGCGTCGACTGGTCCGCACGGCTCGCCCGTTACGCATCCCACCCGCGGGTTCGCGTCGTTCGCGAACCGGATGGCTGTCCATATCTCGCCGCCGCCGACGTGATGGTGAGCGACCACAGCTCCATCGCCTTCGAGTACATGCTGCTCGATCGTCCGGTGGTCATCATCGACTGTCCCGGGTTGATCCGTCACGCGGCGATCAGCCCGGACAAGGTCGAACGACTGCGCGCGGCAGCAACCCTGGCGGACGGTGCAGCGACGGCCGCCGCCGCGGTGGTCCGATCGCTGCGTGAACCAGGCGTGCTGTCGGCGGCCCGGCAACGGACGGCGGCCGATCTCTTTTATCGTCCCGGCACTGCCACCGACCGTGCCGTGGCGCTCCTCTACGAACTGATCGGTCTGCCGGCGCCCGCGGACGCCGCCAGCAGCATCCAACCGAAGCACGCGACGCTTGCCGGACAGGCCTCATGGCATTTCCCAAGTCCGTATCAGTTCTGATCTGCACCTATAACCGCGCGCGGCTGCTCGAGCAGACCCTCGCTGCATTGAGCGCCGCGGCCAGCCCGCCCGACTGCGAGGTCGATGTCGTCGTCATCGACAACAATTCGACCGACGAGACGACGTCAGTCATCGCTCGCGCCGCGCAGCACAGCCGCTGGCCGATTCGTTCTGCGCTGGAGCGCTCCCAGGGCAAGAGCTTCGCGCTCAATCGCGGCCTGACGCTGGCCCGCGGTGATGTTCTCGCCCTCACCGACGATGATGTTCTGCCCGCTGACGACTGGCTGGTGCGGATGGTCGATCGCTTCCGCACGCCGGACATCGTCTTCGTCTTCGGGAAGGTGCTGCCGCGCTGGGAAGTGCCGCCGCCGCCGGAGCTCCTCACCACGGTCGCCCGCGACATCTGGGGGCCGCTGGCACTGATCGACTACGGCGACGACGTCGTCCGCTACGACGCCGAATCGTTCGGCGTCCGCCGCCTGCCGATCGGCGCGAACCTGGCGATTCGCCGTGACGCCATCGAGCGAGTCGGCGGGTGGCGTACGGATTTGGGCAAGGTGGATAACAGCCTGATCGCCGGAGAGGACCACGAGCTCTGCGTCCGACTGTATCGTTCAGGGCTGTACTCAGGCATCTACGATCCCAACGTAGCCGTGCGGCACTTCGTGCCCGCCTCTCGATTGCAGCGCGCCTACTTCCGGCGCTGGTTCTACTGGCACGGTCGAACAATCGCGCGAATGGATGATGCGGTGTACCTCGAATCTGGACCTGGGGCGCGTCCCTCGGATCGCGCGCGTGCCCCGATTCGTCTATCGCGAGCTTCTGCAGCAGACGCGGTCGCTGGCTGGGCCGGGCCGGGCGCACCGACGCGCTGGCGCTGTTGATCGAAGAACTGAAGCTGATCGAGTACCTGGGGATACTGGCCGAGTACTGGCTGCACCATCGCGAGCAAACGGCGGCGCCTGCTGGCAGCGGAGAACACTGCCGCCCTTCTGTAACGGTGGCGCATGACGCGAGCGCGAGCATGATCGAGGTGTCCGTCCTGATCAGCACCTACAATCGCGCCCCGCGCCTGCGGACGGCGCTGGCGGCGCTGCTCGGGCAGACCGGCGAGGTGCGCTACGAAGTGATCGTCATCGACAACAACTCTTCCGACGACACCGCGGGAGTGGTCGCGGAGATGGCCGCCGCCAGCCCGGATCGGATCAGATACGTGTTCGAAGGCCGGCAGGGGAAGAGCCATGCCTTGAACACCGGCCTGACGCTGGCCCGCGGAGAGATCCTGGCCTTCACCGATGATGACGTGCGCGTCGCGCCGGACTGGCTGCTGCAGTTCCGCCGCGGTTTCACCGCGCATCCCGCCGTCGATTACATCGGCGGCCGGGTGCTGCCGGAATGGCTGGCGCCGGCACCACGATGGCTCAGCACCGCGCACTGGTCGCCGCTGGCGCTGCAGGACTACGGCGATGCCTTGCAGTCTGTCGGAGCGGACCGGGCGGTGTGCCTCGTTGGCGCGAACATCGCGTATCGACGCGCCGTCTTCGCGCAAGTGGGGGGATTCACCCCGGCGCTTGGTCGAACCGGAGATGGAATCGGCTCGACCGAAGATCATGACCTGCAGTTGCGGATGTGGCGAGCGGGCATGCGCGGTCTGTACGACCCCGCGATCGTCGTGCACGCCGACGTCACCGCCGATCGACTGACGCGCGAGTATCACCGGCGGTGGCACAGAGGGCACGGTCATCATTGCGCGCTGATGCGCCTGCGCGAACTGGTGCCGGCGGACCTCGGTCCGATGTCGGAGCCGCCGGGCATCGTCACCCTGTTCGGTACGCCGGCCTTCGTTTATCTCGATGTGCCACGCAACGCCTATCTGTGTCTGAGATCGCTCGTGTTGCGGGAGGACCCGTTTTTCTACGCCAACCAGCTCCGCCACGTGCTCAGCTACATCGCAACAGGCTACCGGCAATTCCGCTCCCGCGATAGGTCGCACTCAACTGTCGAGCTGCTACGTTTCGTGCGGACCTACGCAGGCAAACGGTGGACGAGGCGAACTGCCCACTAAAGCGGACCGTCTAACAAACCACGGCACGGAACTTGGTTTGCAGAACTGTGGCGTGGAGCACAACGGCGCGCGTCGCTGATGGGCAGCGGCAGCTCGGCGGAACCGTCGTGCGGGACAAAAATGGACAATCGCTTCACAGATTGGGCAAATCGCCTGGCGCCCCGCCGCCGGATGATCGCTGCGGCCGCCGCCGCATTGTTGGTGCTGGACGTCTTCGGCACCACCACCGCAGCAGCGCAGGAGCAGATCAGTTCTTCCCCGCGGTAAGTGATGCGCAGGCTGTTCTGCTTCAGAAGATCCGCAACGAACGCGTCCGCATCGACGTGGGCATCTGGATTCTGGGCGATGGGGAGATCGTCCAGACGCTGATCAACAAATTCACGATCGACAAGGTTCCGGTGCGGGTTCTCGGGGATCGCAACGCCATTTTTGAAACCGACCCCGACACCCGCGTCTCGTTCGAACTACTCGCCAAGGCCGGTATTCCGATTCGCTTGCGCTACAACCCGACGTGGTATCCCGAGATCAATCACTGGAAGGCGATGATCTTCGCCGGTCAGGGGATGGTCGAGTTCGGATCGGCGAACTACACCGTCTACGAACTCAAGCCCTGGTCGGCCAGCGATTTCAAAGACGAAGCGGCGATGTTCACCGACGATCCCGCCATCGTCAACGCCTTCCGCACCAAGTTCGACCAGTACTGGGTCGACACCGAATACTTCAAGGACTGGGCGGACGCCTACGTGCTCGAGACCGGGACCCCCTGGACTACGGCGATGACGATCCCGCGCGGACGCCAGGAGCCCGATTACCCGACCAACATCCCGGGAATGATCTGGAGTCAGGGGCCGGAGCTGAACTCCGCGATCATCGGGGAAATCGACCGTGAGACGCGCGGTGTCGACGTGATGTTCTACCGGATCACCGTGTCGGATGTCGTCGACGCCCTGATTCGCAAGCAGACGGCCGGCGTTCCCGTGCGAGTGATCACCGAGCCCACACAGTATCGCAACGCCGTGTGGCCGGAATTCTGGCAGATGGGGGCCCTGGTGGACCGGCTGATCGCCGCCGGTATCCCGGTGAAACAGCGTCTGCACCAGGGTCTGACGCACATCAAGGGGATAATCACCTCGAACGTCGCGCTGAATGCGTCGTCGAACTTAGCCAGCGGCTGGGAACGCGATCACAACTATTTCATGACACCCGCCGCGAAACCGCTGATTTACTCAGCCTATCGCCAGCGGTTCGACGACATGTGGAAAGACAGCGTCAACTACGGTCCTCTCCAGCAGCAGCCTCCCTATCCCCCGACTCAGGTCAGTCCTGCCGACGGCGTGATCAATGTTCCGACGGACACCAGACTCGAATGGAAACGTGCGCCGTTCGCGACATCGTTCGATGTTTACCTCGGCACGTCGCCGGACACCATGGCGCCGGTGCGGGTCAACGCGCAGGTGGATGCGAATCCACCCGAGACGTATACCTGCATGCCTGCGCAGGCGCTACAGCCCAACACGATCTACTACTGGCGGGTCGTGTCGCGGACCTATGCCACCGACGCCAAGCCGTCGCTGGCGGCGGGGTCCGGCTTCTGGTCGTTCAGGACCGCCGCGGGCCCCGGCGGCGGGAGTGGGCCCTTCCTGCGGCACGCCGGTGTCGTTGCCCGGGAACGTCGAGGCCGAAAACTTCGACAACGGCGCCGCTGGCGTCGCCTACGTCGATACGACGGCGGGCAACGCCGGCGGCCAGTATCGCGCCACCGACGTCGACGTGACCGCGGCGCAGGACACCGGCGGCGGATATGTGGTCGGCTGGGTGAGACAGTGGTGAGTGGGTGAACTACACCGTGAACGTCAGCGCAGCCGGAACCTACGACATGGAATTCCGCGTCGCCGCGGACGGCACCGGCGGAACATTCCACGTCGAGATCGGCGGTGTCAACAAGTCCGGTTCGATCGCCGATCCCGATACCGGCGGGTGGCAGACGTGGACGACGGTGCGCAAGACGGGCATTGCTCTGAGCGCCGGAACTCAAATCATCCGGCTCGTCATGGACGCCGTCGGGCCGAGCGGCAGCGTCGGCAATTTCAACTGGTTCCGCGTCGTCACTCCGGGAAGTGCCCCGCCGGGGTCGACAGCCGTTCAGTGGCACGCCGATGGCGTTGCCGGGCACCGTCGAGGCTGAGAACTTCGACAACGGCGGCGCCGGTGTCGCGTTCGTCGATACGTCGCCCGGGAACGCCGGCGGGCAATATCGCGCGACCGACGTCGACCTGGCGACGGCTGCAGACACCGGCGGCGGTTATGTGATCGGCTGGGTCGACGGCGGGGAGTGGGTGAACTACACGGTGAACGTCGCGACGGCCGGAACCTACGACATGGAATTCCGCGTCGCGTCAAGCGGCACCGGCGGAACATTCCACGTCGACATCGGCGGTGTAGACAAGTCCGGTCCGATCTCCATCCCGAATACCGGCGGGTGGCAGACGTGGATGACGGTGCGCAAGACGGGCATTGCCCTGAGCGCCGGAACTCAAATCATCCGGCTCGTCATGGATGCGGTGGGGCCGAGCGGCGCCGTCGCCAACTTCAATTGGTTCCGCGTCGTCACCGCAGGCGGCACACCGCCAGCGACATCCACGCCGTTCAACGGCACCCCGGTATCGCTGCCGGGGACCGTCGAGGCGGAGAACTTCGACAACGGCGGCGCAGGTGTCGCGTTCGTCGATACGTCGCCCGGTAACGCCGGCGGGCAATATCGCGCGACCGACGTCGACCTGGCCGCGGCTGCCGACACCGGCGGCGGGTTATGTGATCGGCTGGGTCGACGGCGGAGAGTGGGTGAACTACACGGTGAACGTCGCCACGGCCGGGAACCTACGACATGGAGTTCCGGGTCGCCTCGAACGGCACCGGCGGAACGTTCCACGTCGACATCGGCGGTGTCAGACAAGTCCGGTCCGATCTCCATCCCGACTACCGGCGGCTGGCAGACATGGATGACGGTGCGCAAGACCGGCGTCGTCCTTGAGTGCCGGAACTCAAGTCATCCGGCTCGTCATGGACGCCATCGGGCCGAGCGGCGCCGTCGCCAACTTCAACTGGTTCCGCGTCGTCACCGCAGGCAGTGCACCGCCACCGACGTCTGCTCCGTTCAGCGGCACGCCAATGGCGATGCCGGGCCTGATCGAACTCGAGAACTTCGATCAGGGAGCCCTGGGTGTCGCCTACTGGGATACCACGGCAGGAAATGACGGCGGAGCGTATCGCCCGACCGACGTCGACCTCAAAGCGAGCACTGACACCGGCGGGGGCTACTACCTCGGCTGGACCGCACCCGGCGAGTGGCTGAACTACACGGTCAACATCGCGTCGGCCGGCGTGTATACCGTCCAGGTGCGGGTCGCCGCCAACGGCGGCGGTGGCACGTTCCATATCGAAGTCGATGGCGTCGACAAGACGGGACCGCTGGTCATCCCGAACACGTCGGGGTGGCAGGCGTGGACGACGATCAGCAAGACCGGCGTCTCGCTTCCGGCCGGCGTTCATGTCGTCCGTGCTCGTCATGGATGCCGTCGGGCCGACCGGAGCCATCGGCAACCTCAACTGGATCCGGATTGCGCCGTAGTTCCTCGGTGAGCCGCTCGATGGAGCATCCGGCCCGTAATCTTCTCACCGGCACGCTCACGAAATACCTTCTTCTCCTCGTCAACATCGTGATCGGCATCTTCCTGATGCCGTTCACGATGCGCCATCTCGGCACCGCTGAATACGGTTTGTGGATGCTCGCCGCCTCGATGACGGCATACCTCCAGCTGCTCGATCTCGGCTACGGCAACGGACTGGTTCGCCAGGTGACGCAGGCGGACGCGCGCGGAGACGAGGACGGCGGTCAACGAGATCCTCAGCACGTTCCTTGTCGTGTACACCGCGCATTGCCGTGATTAGCCGTCGCGGCCATCGGCGTACTGGCCGTCTGTCGTCGATCCCTCGGTTTCCGAATCTGTCCGCCGCAGAGATCAACACCGCCCGCTGGGTCGTGATTCTCATCGGAGCACGGCTGGCGCTGGCCTTTCCGATGAGCGTGTTCGGCGCCATCACGACAGCCCGGCAGCGTTTTGCGTTGACCGGATCGATCGCGATCGCAGTGGCGCTCGCCCAGGCGGCCGCGACATACCTCGTGCTGCGGACGGGCTATGGCCTTGTCACGATGGTCGCCGTGACGTCTGCGATCGGAGTACTCAGTTACGTCCCGTACGCGTGGGCGGCGAAACTCACCTTCCCGGGCTTGCGTCTGTCGCCCTTCCGGTTCAGCGCCAGACAGGTGCGCGAAGTCACCGCATTCAGCATGTACCTGTTCCTCATCAGCATCGTCGATCCACGTCGGAACCAACGCCGACAATCTGATCATCGGCGCGTACCTGGGAACCACTTCGGTGGCGCTTTATACCGTGGCGCTGCGGCTGGCGGATTACCAGCGCCAATTGTGCGGGCAGTTCACCGGGCTGCTCTTCCCGGTCCTCGTGCGCTTTCACGAGCGTGAGGAGGTCGACGCACTGCGGATGACACTCATCGACGGCACGCGCATCTCCCTCGCGATCGTGACCGGCATCACGCTCTGCCTGATCGCGTTCGCTCGACCGCTGGTGGAATCCTGGATGGGCCCGGGGTTCGCTCGAGCATCCTGCCGCTCTACGTGCTGGCGATGTTCGGCATCGTCGCGGTCGCACAAGGCCCGGCCGGGAACATCCTGCTGGCGGCGGGGCGCCAGCGTCTCGTCGCGATCGCCTCGCTCATCGACATCAGCGCCAATGTCGCGCTGAGCGTGCTCCTGGTGACCAGATATGGTCTGACGGGCGTGGCCCTTGGCACGGCCGTTCCGTACATCCTGCTGAACGTCGGCATCATCATGCCGGTCGCCTCGCGGCTCGTCGGTGTGCCGGTGCGCGCGTTCGCGGTCGATGTATGTTTGCCGACGATGATCGCCAGCGTGCCGGCGCTGATGCTCGCGACCGACTTCCGGTCGTTCATGCACCGCCGGCTCTCTGGTGGCGATCATCGGCGCAGGGCGCAGCCGTCGGGACTGCTCTACATCCTGACGTTCTGCGCAATCGGTCTGCGCAGCGCGGACCGTGAGCGCTATCTCAAATCGCTGTCGCGGCACATCATCGACGGGCCGCGGCCGACCGCGGCCTTGTTGTAGGCGAGGAGCAGAGATGGACACGGAAGCAACTGCCAGTCCGATGATACAGAACGAAGACCGATGGCGCGGAGCGCTGGCACCCGAGACCGGCGACGTCCGCGCGACGCTCGTTCGCGAAGCTGCTGAATACCTCGGCCTCAGCGTGCACGAAGTCGGATCGGCGTGTCGACAGGTCGGGAGCGGAAATGAAGGAGGAATGGAACCGGATGGTGGCCGATTCGTCCGATGCGAGCCAGGTCGTGCGGTTCTACAACGAATCGCGCGCAGAGTTGTTCGAGCAGATCGCGTGGCATTCGACCGATTCGATCCACCACCGATCGCTCGTCTGCGCCGACATGGCCGCGAGACTCCCGGCCGGGACTTTCTCGATTTCGGTTCTGGTATCGGGTCCAATGCGCTGGTCTTCGGCCTGCAAGGATTTCGCGTCACGCTTGCCGACGTGGCCGACCCGCTCCGCAACTTTGCCACGTGGCGATGTCGAACGGCGGGGAATCGCCGTCCGCGCGATCGACCTGAAACACGAGACGCTGCCGAACCGAGGCTACGACGTCATCACGTGCTTCGACGTTCTCGAGCACGTGCCCGACCCGCTGCAGGCGGTGAAGAGCATGCGTGACGCCCTGCGTCCGGGCGGCGTCCTCTTCCTATATGCGCCGTTCGGGTTCGATCCGGAGCCGCCCGATGCACATCGTCCACCGTGATCCGGTGACGGCAAAGATCAGGTCGCTCGGTTTTTCGATCAAGCATGAGTGGGAGCGGCAGTTTCCCGACTATCTGCAACGATCCGCAAAGCCTTTCCCTCCGCGTCCGTACCAGCACGTGCGTCGATCGCCGCTGATCAACGCCGCGTATTACGTGCGCGACGTATGGCTGAACGGTCCGATCACCGACGCCTTCGGTCATCGCGGCTGCGCAGATTGCGTCGCTGGAAAAAGAACTTCACCGCCGCCGACGATGCGCGGCAACGTCGGCGGAGTGTGATGAGATGTCCGTTTTCACCGATGCGACAAACGTCAAGTTCTTCACCGAGGGGCTGTGGTGTGATGAGGCCTTCTCGTGGGCGCTGGCCTCGAAGGGCAGCGCTCTGCTGCCGCTGACGAGCACGCGATTTCAACCCGCCTCTCTACTATCTGATCCTTCACGCCTGGATGGGAGTAGCCGGCACATCCGAGATGGCGATGCGCTCGCTCTCGGTGCTGTTCTTCGCCCTGACCCTCGTCATCGTCTGGCGCTACATGGTCGATGTCGGCAGAATCGCGCCACCGCGGGCCGCTGTGTACCGGGGCTGTTCGCGGTCAATCCCATGCTCACGTACTACGCCGTTGAAGCGCGCATGTACAGCATGGTCGCCTGTCTTGCGGCCGCTTCCATGTACACGTTCGCGTTGCGCAGGCGTGGCTGGTACGTCGCAGTCACAACAGTGGCCCTCTACACCCACTATTTCGTTGTGCTCCTGCTAATTGCGCAGGCAGCAAGCGTTCTCCTGACGGAGGCTGGCGAGGAAAGGCGCCGTCGATTCGCACAGGTGTGCCTGCCCGTTGCCCTGCTCCTCCCCTGGATCAGCTACGTCGTGGCAGTCCGCCAAAGCTGGGAAAGTAATTTCTGGATCCTGCCGCCCGGCAAACGGTTCGTCGTGCATTTGTCGTCCATCTGCGATGAGCCGACGTTCCGTCTCTTGCGCCATCACGAGTCTGGCTTTTCACCTTGGTGCTGACGCCGATCGTGCTCTGGTCGGCTTTAGCGACATGGCGCGTGCTGCATCGAACAGTGCCGTAGGCGGCCGGAAACAGGAGCTCGCCTTCCAGTTCGCGCTGGTGCTGTCCTGGGCGCTGCTGCCGGCGACGCTGACCTACACCGCCAGCTTCGTAAAGGCGGTGTTTCTCCCGCGCTACCTGGCTTCTCTACAGTCGGATTGTTGCTACTGATGATCAGCGGCGTCGAACGGGCACGGCTGTGGGCTCGAGGCCGATGATCGTTGCGCTTACGCCCTGTCTATCCATTACCAGGTGATACACGCACACCGCCATTCGAAGGGGCATACCGGGAAACGATTGCGCAGATCGCCGCGATCGCCGGGCCCGACGACGTGCTCTACGTACGCGGCGAGTCGATTTCTTCCCGGCGCAGACACTTCGGCGAACGACGGGTTTTCCTGGCGAGCAAGGGATATGAGCGAATCCCGGCGTTTGCAGGCAAGGTTCTCATCCCCGCCGAAATGGTTCGTGAGATTCCTCAGACCTCCGACCGGCGTGTGTTTGTCCTCACCACCATCGGGAATGGCAAGAAGTCGCCAGGCCGTAAGCAACTGTGAGCGCGCCGCTTCTCACCGTTGATCGCTACCTTCGCCGCGGACGATGAGCAGACTGGGCGTCGCCGCCACCGAATCCGCGAGCAACCGCCGGATGTGGAGACCGTGGACGCGCAGTTCACGCCGCAACAGCCAGAGTGTCTGAAAGGTTTCGCCGCCGCTGAGCCGGCCGCGAGGTTGCCGTCCGGTCCCGTGGTAGAGAGCGCCGGCGCCGAGCACCCGGCAAGCATGCAGGGCCGATTTCGCCATGCCAGCAGCCAGCGCCTGCCGCAGTTTCAACGTGTAATAACGCGCGTGGTGGAACTTCAGCAGCAGCGCGCCCTCCGGCCGCAGCACGCGAGCCATCTCGGCGAGCGCCAGCCTGTTGTCGGTGTACGGCAGTGCGAGGCGGCAGATGATCAGGTCGAAACGTGACTCGGCGAACGGAAGTCGCTCCGCGGCGCCGCGAAGAAAGACGACGTGAGCGCCCGGCTGCTCTGTCGTGAACAGCTCGCGACCGATCTTGCCGGCATCCTCTGACGGATCGAGACCGACGCCGAACGTGCCGTGCGCCTCGACGAAGGGCCGGAGTTGCTGGCCGGCGCCGCAGCCGATGTCGAGCACGCGGTGAACGGTGAGCCCGGCGACTGCATCCCGCGCGACCGACTGTCTGTGCCGATCCCGGGCAAACGCGTCCCATTCACTTCGGAAATAGAGGGTGGGCTCTGCGCTTTCGGCAACACTGATGCCCGCGTCGTTCCGGTTCATCAGCGCTGACTTGGGGGGCCCGCCGGCATGCCATTGGTGAGGTCAGATGCAATGTCCGTGGTGCGCGCTGGCAGACTCGACATCGCGCAGCGATTGACCGCGAAGCTGTCGATCACCTCTCCGTCCGTCCGCACGGCCTCTCCGGTCAGCGAGCAGCCACTGACCGATACGCGCACATAGTGATGCACTGCCGCGCTGGCTGCAGTCCAGGCTTCGGACCCGAGGTCGTAGAGTGGAGCGCCGCCGCCCCCGGTGACGACGTAGACGATCGGCGGTCCGCCTGTGAGGTACTGGCGAATCGGAACGGAACGTTGGTATCCGTGTTCGTGTCCGGAGATCACCAGTTGAACGCCATGTTTCTCGAAAACCGGTACAAACGCGTCGCGTACGTCGAGCGCAGACCCGTGCTGGAACCCCGCATTGAAGGGCGGCCGGTGAAAGTACGCGACCCGCCACGGCTGTGATGTCGACGCCAGATCGGCCTCGAGCCAGGCGATCTGCTCGGCCCGCCGCGCGGGGTCCTGAAAGGCCAACTCGGTGTCGAGCACGACGAAGTGCACGGGACCGTAATCGTAGCTGTAATAGCGCTCGGCGTGATCCGGATAGGCGCCTGTCGCGCCGTTGACCGGCAGGACGAACACGTCGCGATACGCACGCGCATTGTCGAACTCGTCGTCGTGGTTGCCGATCGATGGAAAGAACGGCTTCACGGGCAGCCATGCCCGATAGATATCGAACACCCACGCATCGAACGTCGAATAATCTCCTGCGCCAATCCCTTCAGTACTCCCGTAAGCCACATCCCCGGTGTGAATCGCCAGGTCGAAGCTTTCCGTCGCGAGTCCTGCCGCCACTTGACGCTGAGCAATGGAGCCAACACCGCTGTCGCCGAAGGCGACAAATCGCACGGTGCCGGTTCCCGCCGGTGGTGCCGTCGTGAACGTCTGCTGATCGATGGTGACGTCGTTCCCCGCCATGAAGACGTCGTACGTGTAACGAGACGACGGCGAGAGGCCCGTCAAGCGCGTTTCATGCTGATAGACGTCGAACGGCAAACCTGACGTCGACGACGAGATCGTACGCACCACCGCCGCTACCGCCTGAAGGCTGCCGCCGCCTTCCGGAGCAAAACGCACTTCGCCAGGACCCGGCACTCGCGTCGCCCAGGCGACGACGACATCAGTCGGTGTCATCTGCTGAACATAGGGCCCGCGCGAGAGACCGGCCGACGCCGCGGCGGTCTCCGTGGCTCGGATCCAGTCGAGGTTCCCGACCACACCGGTCGGACCGACCGAATCGAGGACTACTCTCCAGACCTGGCGTCCCGCATTCAACGGCACCCCACGGCTGCCGACAGTTACCCAGGACTGCCAGCCTCCGGTATCCGGGATGGCGAGAGGACCGGTCTTGTTCACTCCGTCGACTTCGAGGTGAAACGTCCCACCGGGTCCATTCGATGCGCCTCGTATCTCGATATCGTAGGTGCCGGCGGCGGAGACGTTGACGGTGTAGGTCAGCCACTCGCCAGCGCTTGTCCACCCGATTGTGTAGCCGCTCCCATCCGTGACCCGGCCGATATCAACGGCACTGGCGGGACGGTACAGGCCGCCGATGTTGGCCGTGTCGTAGTCCCAGTAGGCTGCGCCGCTCTCGCCTTCATCGAAGTTCTCCGCTTCGACAAGGCCGGGAATGCTCGCCGGGGTGCCGCCGAATGGAGTGGTGGTGGGTGGCGACGCCGTGGACGAAGCCGCCACCGCGATCCAGTTGATGTTGCCGACGGACCCGGTTTCACCGTTGGCATCGAACACCAATCGCCAGATTTGTGTCCCGGCATCCAGCGAAACGCCGGCACGGCGAACCGTGCTCCATGACTGCCACCCCGCCGTAGTCGGGACGCTCAGGGACCCGGTGACATCGATGCCATTGGCTTCGATGTGGAACGTTCCGCCGGTTCCGTTCGAGGCAACCCGCACCTCGATGTCATACGTGCCCGCAGCGCCAACGTCGACCGTATACGCCAGCCACTCGCCTGCGTCGGTCCAGCCGACAACGTAACCGCCGCCGGAATCGGCGGCTCCCGCGATGTCAACGCCGGTCGACCGGTATTCTCCACCGCTGTTCTCCGAGGTCGTGTCGCTGTAGGCCACGCCCGCCGGCCCCTCGTCGAAGTTCTCCGCCTGGATCACACCAGGCAAGGCGATGGGCGCCCCAGTGTAAGGCGTCGACCCTGACGTCGCTGTCGAGGGCTTGACGTTGATCGAGTTGATGTTGCCAATCGCTCCGGTTCCGCGGGTCGAATCCATGACCAACCGCCACACTTGCGTGCCCGCGGACAGGGCGACGCCGGCTCGACGAATCGTTGTCCATGACTGCCAGCCTCCAGTGTCGGGAATGGTGATGGGGCCGGTCTTGTCGACACCGTCCACCTCGAGGTGGAAAACGCCTCCGGGCCCATCCGAGGCGATACGGAACTCCAGGTCGTAATCGCCGGCAGCCTCGACGCTGACCGAATAGTTCAGCCATTCACCAGGCACCGTCCATCCGAGCGTGTAGCCGTTACCGGCATCTGCGGCGATGGCGATGTCGGCATCGTCGCTGGTGCGGTACTGACCGCCGGCGTTCCCCGGTGACGAGTCCGCATAGGCCACGTTCGGCCCACCGATATCGAAGTTCTCGGCCTGAATGACACCTGGCAGCACGACGGGTGAGCCGGTCCACGGTTCCGAATGCGCGCCAGGAGGAGCCGACGAGACCACGCGAAGCCAATTGAAGTTACCCACGGCGCCGGTCGCGCCGACCGAGTCCATGACTAGCCGCCACACCTGGGGCCCGGCCGAGAGATTGACGGCCTGGCGCCTGATCGTCGTCCAGGCCTGCCAGTCTCCGGTGTCAGGCACCGTGATGGCGCCGGTCACGTCCTCGCCGTTCACCTCGAGGTGGAACGTGCCGCCGGGCCCGGCCGATGCCACGCGGAATTCCAGATCGTAGCTGCCCGCTGCCTCGACCGTGGCGGAGTAGGCCAGCCACTCGCCAGCCTCGCTCCAGCCAACGACATACCCGCCACCGGAATCTGCGGACGCCGCAATGTCGACGTCGGTCGACCGGTATTCCCCACCGCTGTTGCCGGCGGACGTGTCCTCATAGGCCACGCCCGCAGCGCCATTGTCGAAGTTCTCCAATTCCAGCACCCCCGGCACTGAAACAGGTGTGCCGGTGTACGGGAGTTCGAGGACTCCTTCGGCTGTGAATCGAGCCGTGTATGAAGCGGGCACTGCTGGGGTGACAATCGTGTGGGTTGTGGGACCGCCATCAGACCACGATCCGAAGGCGAGCGTCGAACCATCAGCGCCCGTCTGGGACAGCGCTTCGACGGTGACCCCGAAGTTGGCCCATGACATTACCGAGAACGGCGTCTCGACCGTGGCGTTGTCGATGCGGAGCCATGCACCCTCGGGGTCCGTCGTGAAATCGAGACGGACGAACCGCGGCAGCAGCGATTGCGTCACCGTCTTCGTCGCACCTCGTGAATCGGTAGCGGTCAGCTGAATCTCCAGATACGAGTTCGCTGCAGCTTCCAGATTCTCCGGCGCAGGTGCCACGAACGTGAGGTTGTTGCCGGTCGTCGCGGGAAGGAAGCCGTGGACGTGGGTATTGTGGTGCAGGATGACGCGCCAGGTCAGAAACGCATTCGTGATCGCTCCGTCCTCAGGATCCGTGGCACTGCCGCGCAGGACAATCGTGTCGCCGACAGCGAAGGTGTGGGAAGCCAGCGGTGCTTCAATCACCGGATCGGGCGGATCGTTGCCGGCATCGATGCGTAAAGTCGCCGACGACGTGGCGCCTGCCGGATCGCGGACGGTCAGAGTCGCCGTGTACGCGCGCGACCCCGTGTAGGTGTGGGCCGCAGTAGGACCGCTCTCCGGTGGCGAGCCATCACCGAAATCCCAGACACGGCTCAACTCGTCGTTGTCCGGATCGAAGCTCGCCGTGCCATCGAAGATGACCTCGAGGGGTGACGGGCCGAACTGCGGCGACGCCGACATGATCGCGTTCGGATGGCGATTGCTCGTGCTTATGAAGGTGATGCGTCGAAGCTCGCCGTCGTTGCGGTGGGTCAGATAGTAAAGCGCGGTGCCGGCGTCCGAAGGCCCGAACGCCATGTCGACGATGCTGCTGCCGCCGAAATCCGATGCGAACGTGTCAACGGTGAAGCCGCCGTCCGCCAGCGGGACAAACCGAAAGATCTTCCCGCACACGTAGTCTCCGAACAGGTAACTGCCATCGTAGTCCGGCGGCCAGGCGCCGTTCGGCACGAAGGCTCCGCCGGTGATCGCCGAACACCCCTCGCTGCGGTCGTAGGCGAACACCGGGTTGGTGAGCCCCTCCGGCGCCGTCGGAGCGCAGTCGGTCTTTGAGCTGTTCGCGCAGAACCCCTCTCGGTGGTTCCAGCCATAGTCGGCGCCGGCGCGTCCCTCGTTGACTTCTTCCCATGTGTCCTGACCGACATCGTTGATGAAGAACCGCGCCGCCGACGTATTCGGATCGAAGGCGAGACGCCACGGATTGCGCAGCCCCGTTGCAAAAATCTCCCGGCACGTCGAGCCCGGCGGCCCGTAGCCGATTGTGGCGCACGTGACAGAGCCAGAGCCGTTGAAAGGGTTATCCGGCGGCACATCGCCGTTCCGCGTGATGCGAAGCACCTTCCCGACCAAGGTGTTGAGATCACGCGCGGCATCATTGGTGTCGAAACAGCCGCTGTCGCCGGCATAATCGCACCCGCTGTCACCAACCGTGACGTACAGGTAGCCATCCGGCCCGAACCGGACGTCGTTCAGGTTGTGAACGCCGATGACCGACGGGACGTTGTCCAGGAGGATCTCCTCGCTGTCGGGATCGATCCGGTTGTCGTCGCCGAGCTGGAAACGTGAGACTCTGCCCACCGGAGCTAACTTCCTGTTCGGCGTCGCAGGTCCCGTACTTGTCGAAGCTATAGCTCACGTACACGAAATGATTGAACGTGAACTCCGGGTCGACGGCGAGACCGACGAGCCCGCGTTCCCGATACGCGCACACCCTGCCAGCCAGGTCGAGAGCCGCATCCGGCACGAGAGACCCGTTCTGCCAGACGTAGATCTGCCCCTGCATCGCCGCGATCAGGAGGCGGCCATCGGGAACGAACGCCAGTGCGGTGGGGTACGGCACCACCGCGACAGAGCTGTCTTCAAATCCACTCGGAACTGTTGGTTGCGCGAAGCACTTGACGGGTATGAGACAGATCAGCAGGACCGCGAACCCATGCAGGGCCGCAGATCGGCACACCGAGAGCGACATCAAAAGTTCTCCTGGACGCAGCGGAAAAAGGGGAGCAACCTCATTCTAGGAAAGCGGGGGGGCCCGAACAAGCTGAACAGGCGCCGGACCGCGCTGACGCCGATGAGTTATCCAAGTTGAAAAAGATTGCCCACACTCGCACCAGGTGTACCTTTTCCGGGGAGGCAGTGGGGGGCTCGGACCGCGAATTTCGCCCAATGCACGAGCGGTACCTCTCGCCAACGGACATGCGCCAAATCTTGCACACGATGAACTCCGACTGAATGGATCTCACATCTGGTTCGCATCTGAGCTCGACCTTATCCAACCCGGTAGAAGGTTCCGTCACCGAAGGCGCCACTGCGACCGGGATCGAGCGGCCGCCAGAGATCTCGGTGGTCATCAGCACCCACAATCGGGCTGCGGAGCTCGAGGCGACGCTGCCGGCACTGTTCAAACAGGATCTCGATCCCGCCAGGTACGAGGTCATCGTCGTCGACAACAATTCGTCCGACGGCACGCCGGACGCGATTCGCCGGCTCGGACGCGCCCATCCCCAGTTGCGCGCCTTTCGCGAGGTCCGGCCCGGTGTCTCGCACGGGCGTAACTGCGGCATCCTGAACTCGCGAGCAGCGCTCGTCGCCATTACGGACGACGACACCGAGGTGGCGGCGAACTGGTTGTCGGCAACCCTCCGCACTTTTTCGGAGCATCCGGCGGCTGCCTTCGTCGGCGGGCCAGTGCTGCCACGGTGGCAGACGCCGCCCCCGGCATGGCTCACGAAACAGCACTGGGGACCGCTCGCCGTCGTGGATTACGGCGAGCGCCAGCTCATCCTTGGCAAAGAACACCGGCTGTGCCTGCTGACGGCGAATTTCGCCGTCCGTAAGTCAGCACTCGAGCGTGTCGGCCTGTTTGCGCCTGAATTCCGGCGCTGTCAGGACTACGAGCTGCAGTTCCGGATGTGGGAGGCTGGCTACCACGGCGTCTACGATCCGGCGATGGCTGCCGCGACTACTGTCCCGGAAGAGCGCGTCGCCAAGTCCTACCACCGCATGTGGTACCGCCGGAACGCGCAGTACCACGCGATGATGCCCGCCGCGGCTCTGCTCGATTCAGTCCCCGGAAACAAAGGGATCATCTCGTGGCTCGACGTACCGTTGTTTGTCTTCCGTCAGGCGGCAGAAGAGACTGGCGCGGCGGTCTGGAGCTACCTGACGGGTCGCACCGTGAAAGCGTTCGAGCACGAAACCCACGCGTGGTACCTGTTCAGCTACGCATGGGCGCGGGTGCGGCGATATTTCGCCCGAACGCTCGCGAAGGCTCGTGCCCGGCGACCGCCTGAGGAGCCGGGAGTCGCGATACGGCAGCAGGCAGCCGCCGCGGCCGTCCGGGTGCCCGCCTTCGCTGAACCGCCATTGCCTCTACCGCCGGAGATGCACGAGTGATGCGGGGAACCGGTCGGTAATCTTGAAGCTACGAAGCCCCAGCGAGCACGGTCTGAACTCGCTTGGGGCTTCGCCGTTTCAACTCGGGTGAACGTCTACCGAACCGTGTACTCGGCCACCACCGCAGCATGGTCGGAAAGACCTAGATGAGTCCTGAACCCAGACGGCCGTGGGTGTGAGACGCCAGTTCTGCTCCACTGATCCGAACAGATAATCGAAGCGCACGGCGCCGTTCAGCGTATAGCCGTTCTCGGTGCTGCCGGTCACGGACGTCCACGTGTCGGTATACTCCGACAGCATATGCAGCACCCACCACTCGCCCCACCATGCGTTCCAGTCGCCGCCGACGATCCGCGGACCACCCATATCGCGAGCATACGACATGACGTAGTCCAGCTGCGCCGACCGCATCCCTGTGTCGTACCAGTCGAGATGCGCGCTGAACAGGTTCACCGCCACACCGCCCACGCTGACGGCCATGCGAGCGAAACCACGGTCGTAGGCCGTTCTCGAACCCTGCGAGACCACCGGGAGGCGCGTTACGATCAGTGTGCCTTCGTTCGGTGAGTACCGTCCGGAATGCGAGGCCCACTGGCTGGTCCACTGCACACCAGTCAGGGCAGTGAGGTACTGCGCCATCGTCACCGAGATATCCTCGTTCCATTTCGACGCTTCCTGCAGCAGAGCGACGTGCGCGCCGGATCCCGCGATCTCTACCGCCTGGGCCCAGACGCCGGCTCGGTCGCTGAACGCCAGGTTCCAGGTCAGGACACGAAGCCTGCCGCCGTTGCCGCCGCTCGGAGCCGGGTCGGGAACTGACGCAGCGCTAGCGAAGTCGAGGTATGAGATGTTGCCGACTGCGCCGGTCCACCCGACCGAATCGAAGACGATGGCCATCGACTGGGCGCCGGCAGCGAGGCTGACGGTGACAGGAAGGTCCTGATAGGTCTGCCATCCGCCGGTGTCGGGGATACGCATCGGGCCGCTCTTGTCGACCCCGTCGAACTCGACGTGGAAAGTGCCGCCGCTGCCATGCGGACGCCACTCTCGCAACCAGCGTGTACGTGCCGTCGGCACTCACTTGAACGCTGTATCGCAGCCACTCACCGTCGCTGGTCCACCCGATGGTGTAGCCGCCACTCGGCGTCTGGGCAATGTCGACGTCGCCAGACCGATAGACACCGCCGCTGTTTCCGCCGGTGGCATCGTAATAGCCGACACCCTGACCGCCCATGTCGTAATTCTCAGCTTCGACTTTGCCCGGGATTCCCCATCTGCTGCCGCCGTATGGAGCGGCAGTGCCCGATCCGCCGCCGCCTCCGCCAGCCACGCTGATCGAGTTCAGATTGGTGCTGCCCGTCTCGAACACGACGCGCATGACCTGCGTACCGGCAGCGAGGGCAACGGTTTTCCGAACCGTTGTCCATGATTGCCAATCGCCGGTGACGGGAACGGAAATCGAGCCCGTCTTGTCAACGCCGTTGAATTCAACGCGAATGGTGCCGCCGCGTGTGGATGAGACCCGCAAATCGAGGTTGTACGAACCGGCCGCACCGACCGACACCGTGTAATTCAGCCACTCGCCGGCCTTCGTCCAGCCAATGTCGTAGGTGCCTTCGGCGCACCACTCGATGTCGACGTCGCCAGCGCGGTAGGCGCCGCCAGAATTACCGCCGCTCGTGTCGTAGTAGCCCGACCCGTTTCCCCCGGCGTCATAGTCTTCCGCTTCAATGGTTCCAGGCAGCGTGTTTGCCGCTATGGCCTGGGCAGCTGCCGGCATCACGGCGGCCAGGCTGACCATCAGGAATGCCGTCAGGATTTTCGTCCGCCTCGTGATGGACCGGCGATACGCGTTTGCGGACCAGGTCCTGACGTAGCGACACACACGTACTCTCATGTAACCCCCAAAACCGTTCGATGTTGTCCAGAAGGAAGTCGCAGCACTGCAAGCCGGCACGGACCCGCGCGACAGCGACGGCAAGCGTCGACATCACGAAGCTAAAGGGGGAGCTTGATTTGGGGGGTGCCGGTTAATTGAGGCTAGGCAAGAATCCTGCCTCCTCAAAAACCGGCGTGTTTTGGCAGCTCCACACGAGTCGCTGACCGATGTGTTGGTGGATGATACGCTACCTGAGCCAAGATTTACACGGCCCAGCGACGTTCGCAGCCACTAACTCTTTTAGGTAAGCTAACTTAGAGAGTTTTTGGCAAAAGAGTGGCTGAATACTGATGAGTAATATTGAGATACAGATGAGGCGGCAGTCGGGTTGCCACCCCGTCCGGAGACCCTGAACCGTCTCGATTCCTAACGCGCTCGTCCGTGTGCCCCCGCCTCAGCTCCGCAGTCCGACAAGCGAGGCGAGTGGATGAATCACCCGGGCCAGCTTCGGGCGGTGGTCCAGAAACTGCCGCGCGGCGACCTTCGTTTTCGGTGCAAGCGACTCGGGCGGCTGCACGTACGTGTAGTCGTTGGGAGTACGCAGCGCGATCGGCACGTCCGCGGCGAGCGTCTCCCGAAACGCCCGGTCCAATTCTTCGGCGAGCTCCCCGAAGCCAAGCTGCCTGGCCATCTCTACCGACTGGTTCAACGGTGAGCGGATGTAGTCGCGCCGCTTGTCGCCGTTTCCGCAATACAACACGCCGTAATCGAGATGGTCTTCCAGTTCGTTCGCCAGCCTGATGACGAGGACATCACATTCGATCGCACTCAAATCGCCGACCCGCTGACGAATCAGGGGGATGGTTTGCTTGTTCCAGTCGAAGGTGGTGTATCGATTCACGAGATCTTCGATCCGTTCACCGACGGCGAGCCGAACGCGCTCTCTTTTTGCGGCGGTGATCCCGTAGCGGCCGTCTCCGAAGTCGCCGAGTGCGTACGCCGCGTGCAGCAGTCCCGCGGTGACGATGACAATGGGCTGCCGCAGCGCCACCAGGATGCTCGCCGTTCCCACCAGGTGTGCCAGCAAAGGCTTGCCAGACCCGCGAAACGAGGCTGCCGTCAGCCGCATCGTCAGGTCGTAGGCCTTACGCATCAGCGCAAGATCGTCAGCCGCATAACCCTGAGTCTCCATTTGCCGGTACAGCTGGAGGTTAGTCTGTGCGTACGAGTGAATCATGACGGCTCTCTCCTATGGCGGACCTGACCCGACAAACCCGACTCGAGTGGACAAGTGACGCGATCAAGAACCTCTAGCAATCAAAATGCCCTTCACTGAACGGTTTGGAGGGGAGATGAGGGAACCCACCTTCCTTTCCTGACCATCTTGCTACCCACATTCGGCAGGCGGATCGAGCCAGCCGGCTGGTGAGCCCGAGAGCGGGATCGCGAAATCCCTGTTTTGTGAAGTGAAATCGACATCGGCTCGATTCTTGGACCGTGCTCTGTGAAGCTGAGGCGTGCATCTTGCACCTCAGCAATCTGACGCGAATGAACCTCCCAGGGAGAAGGAGCGGACGTCTGCTGACCCACAAGCTCAACCGACTTGCACGCGTGTCTGCGGGTGAGCTTGCGTTCAGGGCAACAGAAAGGTTGTGCGTCCTCCAGGAGCGAACACTCTTCAATCGCTCCCAGCGATGGAACCGATCGGATCTTGCCGAGCGCCTTCTGCCGGTGCCGGAAATACGGGAGGCGTGTGTCGCGCTACGACGGCGCGACTGGGTGCGCGCCGGGGAAGCATTGCGAGCGCACTTCAATACGCGTCGACAATTGTTCCTGATTCACGCGGCTGGCCGGAGCGGGCTGGTCTCCTCCATCAACATGGCGTTTCCGAACGCCCGCGAGGATGCGGAGTCGTTAGCCAGACCGATCCTCGACGGCCACTACGACCTGCTCGGGTATAAAAGCCTTTCTTTTGCACGGGATGGCGAGCGGATCGACTGGCAGTTCGATCCGGTCCACCGCCGCCGATCTCCGGCCGATTTCTGGGCCGCGGTGCCCTATCTCGATCCGCGGTCTGGCGATCACAAGATCGTCTGGGAGCTCAACCGCCATCAGCACTGGCTGAAGCTTGGGCGCGCCGCGTGGCTGTCGAACGACCCACGGTACGCGGCGCGTGCGATCGACGAACTCGAGAGCTGGCTGGCCGCCAATCCGCCGCTGACGGGCATCAATTGGGCGAGCATGCTCGAGCTGGCGTTCCGCAGCCTTTCATGGATCTGGGCCATTCACCTGTTCGCGCCGCTGCACGACGTGAACGCGTCATGGATGGTGGATCTTCTGCTCGCCCTCGACCGGCAGCTCGAACACATCCGCCGGCACCTCTCACGCTACTTCAGCCCGAACACACACCTTCTTGGCGAGGCTCTCGCGTTGTATGTCGCCGGCACCGTCTTCCCGGAATTCGCGCGAGCCGAGGCGTGGAAGGTGCTCGGCCGGCAGGTGTTGTTGCGCGAGTCGCGGGCACAGGTGCATCGCGACGGCGGGCATGCTGAACTGTCCCCGCATTACCACCGCTATGCGCTGGACTTCTATCTGCTGGCGCTTGCGGTAGCGCGGCAGGCCGGCGACCCCGTCGAATGCGAGCTGATCGAGGTCGCGACGAGACTGGCGGGGTTCTGCCGCGGCATCGCCAGCGACGATGGACGTCTCCCGACGATCGGAGACGATGACGGCGGGCAACTCTTTCCGATCTGCGCCCGCGGCGCCGACGATGTGTCCTCGTCGCTGGCGGTCTCCGCCGCACTCCTGGGCCGGCCAGAACTGGCGGTCAGCGCTCCGACTGAGGAAACGTATTGGTTCTGCGGCGAGTCGGCGCGTCACCTCACCGCGACCGACGAACGCCCGCACTCGACCATCTTTCGCGATACGGGCTACGCCGTGCTGCGTTCCGCCAACGGCCAGGCCATAGTCGATGTCGGCCGGCACGGGTTCCTGAACGGCGGTCACGCGCACGCCGACGCGCTCTCAATCGTCCTCAGCGTGAATGGGCTGCCGCTGCTCGTCGATCCAGGCACCGCGACGTACACGATGAACGCCGAGATTCGTGACCGTTTTCGGGCGAGTGCGATGCACAACACGCTGGTGGTGGATGGACGACCCCAGTCGGTGCCGGCAGGCCCTTTCCACTGGCGCTCTCGGGCCGACGCGAGTCTCACGTTGTGGAGGACGACGCCCGCATTCGATTTCGTCGAAGCGTCGCACGCGGCCTACGCCCCCCTCGAACATCGCCGTGTCGTTGTACGAACGCCCGACCTCTGGCTGGTGGCCGATCGTCTCCACGGCGAGGGAACGCATCAGCTGCAGACCTACTGGCACATCGATCCCTCCTGGACCATGGATCCCCCTACTCAGAAGGCGTCGATCCATGCCGTCCATCCCACGGGCACTTCTGCAGCAATCGCGTCGACCGCGGAGGACCAGGAACTCTTCTTTGCCGATCCCACCGGATACGGGTGGGTAGCTCCGGTCTATGGGCATGTCGTGCCGGCGCCGACCGTTCGGCACACGCAACGCGCCGCGGCTCCCGTGTCGATTTTGACGGTGATAACAGCGTCTCCAGTTCGAGCCCGGCTGGACGTGGCATGGCTCGCCCATCAGCAACCCGGGGACGGCTTCGCGCGCGAGGTTGCCCTGGTGAACGTCGAAAACACCTCGCTGCTAGTTCTTCTCGCCTGGCCGGACGAACCCAGCCCGTCGCGCGGTCGGGACCTGTACCGTGTCCGGTTTGGCGGGGCCGAGTTCGCCACGGACGCGCGATTCTGTGTCATCCGGTTGTCGGAATCGGGCACTCCGCTCTCAGTGCTAGCTGTGCAGGTGCGGCGCATCCTCTGGACGGGCCTGGGAGCCTTCAACATCCAGCAGTCGTCCGCGGCTGAGACCTTGCATCTGGATGAGACTTCGTTGCTCGCGCTTTGCGGTGCTTCCTTCAAGCAGGCTGGGTAAGTCTCTATGTGTGGAATTGCAGGGTTCGCAGATCGACAGCCGGGAAGTGCCTCGAAGGCAGGCTCGGATGAGGCACATCGGGATGAAGCGACGCTGCGCGCCATGTGTGCAGCGATCCGGCACCGCGGACCGGACGATGAAGGCGTGCACGCGGACGCTGGCGTGGGTCTCGGCATGCGTCGGCTGTCGATCATCGATCTCGCCACCGGACACCAGCCGATTCACAACGAAGACCGGACAGTCTGGGTGGTTTTCAACGGCGAGATCTACAACTACGCTGCTCTCCGCCGCGAACTCGAGAGCCGTGGACACCGCTTCTACACCTCGAGCGACACTGAAACAATCGTCCACGCATACGAAGAGTGGGGTGAAGGCGCATTCGTTCGTCTCCGCGGCATGTTCGCGATCGCCGTGTGGGACAGTCGCGCAGCAACGCTGCTGCTCGCCAGGGACCGGGTCGGAATCAAGCCGCTGTACTACACCTGCCGGCCTGAGCGGCTGTATTTCGGCTCGGAGATCAAGGCCATTCTCGCCGTCTTGGAGGAAGGGCCCGCCTTGGATGTCGAGGCACTCGACCACTATCTGTCGTATTTGTACACGCCGCGCGACGGCTCGATCTTCCGGGCTGTGCGAAAGCTGCCGCCCGGAAATCTCCTCCGCTGGCAGAATGGCAGCGCGCAGGTCCGGCCGTTCTGGGCGGTTTCGGCAGACGAGGTGATTCCCGCATCGGACGAAGAGGCCTCCGAACAGCTGCGGACAGTCCTGGACGACGCAGTGCGATCGCACCTCATGAGCGATGTGCCGTTGGGTGCGTTCCTGTCGGGCGGCATCGACTCGAGCGTGGTTGTCGGTCTCATGGCGCGGGCGACGTCGAGACCCGTCAAGACGTTCTCGATCGGCTTCGACGAGCCGCAGTTCGATGAGCTGCAACATGCCCGGGTCGTCGCTCGGCACTTCGCGACTGACCACCACGAGTTCGTGGTCAAGCCGGACGCGCTGGCCATCATCGACGACCTCGTCTCGCATTTCGACGAGCCATTCGGCGACTCGTCGGCAATCCCGACCTGGTATGTGTCGCAGCTGGCCAGCCGCCACGTCACCGTCGTGCTGTCAGGCGACGGCGGCGACGAACTGTTCGGTGGCTACGATCACTATTTTCCTCATCCGCGAGTCGCTGCGTTCGATCGCTGGGCGCCTCCAGGGGCGAAGGCGGTCGCGTCGATGATCTGGCCGCTGCTGCCCCACGGCGTGACTGGCAAGAACTTCCTGCGCCGCGTCTCGCGTGACGCGCGCGGCCGGTTCCTGGACGAGATCGGATATTTCCAGCGTGACGAGAAGGACGCGCTGCTGACCGGCGACGTCCGGCGACAGCTGGGAGCGACGGATGCCGAAGCGCGGCTCCGTACCCACTTCGGCCGGTTCGGCCACCTGCCATGGGCGGCGCAGATGATGCGCTTCGATTTCGAGACCTACTTGCCCGAGGACATTCTCACCAAGGTCGATCGCATGAGCATGGCCCATTCGATCGAGTCACGTGTGCCGCTGCTCGACAACGAAGTCGTCGATTTCTCCGCGCGCCTGCCGGCCGACTTGAAGGTGCGCAACGGCCGTCGGAAGCACATCTTGAAGGAGGCGGCCGCCAAGTGGCTGCCCCAGGAAGTTCTGACGCGCCGCAAGCAGGGCTTCGCGGTTCCGGTAGGCTCGTGGTTCCGGAACAATCTTCGCGACTTCTTCTCGGACGTCCTGCTGTCGGCGCGCGCGCGCGAGCGAGGCTACTTCGAGCCGCGATTCGTCGAACGAATACTCGCCGAACATGTCACCGGACGACGCGATCACACGCTTCGTCTGTGGGCGCTGGTGATCTTCGAGTTATGGCATCGCCAGTATCTCGACCGTCCTGCCGGGACGGAACTGGTGCATCGCGCCCTCCAGACCCGCGTCGCGTCGTGAGGATGCGATGAAGTCAGGCCCCGTTCCGGTCGCGATCTTTGTCGACCGCTTCATCGCCGGCGGAACTCAGCGGCAGATGGTCGAGTTGCTGGCACGACTCGACCGCCGGCGTTTCCGTGTGCATCCCGTGTGCTTTCATGCGGTCGGCGTCTGGTTCCCCCGAGTGTCCGTCCTCGCCGAACCGGTGGCCGTCTTTCCGATTCACGGCTTCACGAAGCCCGCCACCTACAAACAGCTGTTGGCGTTCGCCCAATGGTGTCGCGCGAAAGAGATCGCAATTCTGCAGACGTGCGAGCTCTATTCGAACATCTTCGGCCTTCCCGGCGGCATGCTGGCGTCGGTGCCGGTGCGTATCGGCAGCCGGCGTGGATTGGTCGAGACGCCGGCGCAGCAGCGTCTGCAGAAGTACGCCTACACCGCCGCGCACCGGGTGGTGGCCAATTCGCAGGCTGCTGCCGAACGCCTTCGCCTCGAGGGTGTGGCCGCAGAGAAGATCGTAGTGATCCCCAACGGCATCGACGCCACGCTCTTTGCGAAGCGGGAGTACGCGTTGCACCCGCGCACGATTGCCATGGTGGCCTGCCTGCGCGAGGAAAAGCGCGTTGACGTGCTGCTCGACGCGGCCCCTCTCATCGTGGCGCGTCATCCTCAGGCCGAGATCCTCATCGTCGGCGATGGCCCCTGCCGTGCTGAGCTCGAGGCACGGGCCAGGACCAACCAGATCGCCGATCGAGTCAGGTTTCTGGGGCATCGCGATGATGTCCCGGCAGTTCTCGCGGATGCCGACGTATTCGTCCTGCCCTCGCGATCGGAAGCGTTCCCAAATGCGATCGTCGAGGCGATGATGTCCGGCTTGCCGGTCGTCGCCTCCAGCGTCGGGGGCATTCCCGAGCTCGTCGAGGACGGACGCACCGGCCGGCTGGTGCCGCCCGGTGATGCCGCGCACCTGGCCGCCGCAGTAATCGACATCCTCGACCATCCCGACCGCGCCATGCAGATGGGGCAGACCGCCCGCCGGCGAATCGAGGAGCAGTACTCGTTCGACCGGATGGTGCACGAGTTCGAGACGCTGTATCTCCGCGAGCTCGCGGCCCGGAGTGGAGCGGAGCGGGAGCGGGAGGTGGCATGAAGCGTACCGTCAAGGCCGCACTCATGCACGGGTTTCTGGCCTCGCGATTTCCGGCCGTGCGCAACGCCGTCGACCGGCGGCGGCAACGAAGTCGTTTGACGGTGCTGACGTATCACCAGGTGAAGGAGCCCGCGGACGACTGTTCGACTGTCGGTCCCGCCGCTTTCAGCGAACAGATGCGGCATCTGAAAGCGCACTACGACGTGGTCTCGCTGTCGGAGGGCGTCGCCGCCGTAACCGCCCGAGGTTCGGCGCGACGCCTGGTGGCGATTACCTTCGATGATGGGTACCGCGATAACGCAACGGTCGCCGCGCCGATCCTGCGGTCGCTGGGCCTGCCGGCTTGCTTTTTCGTCTCGACTGACATGATCGGCAGCGCCGTGCCATTTCCGCACGATGTCGCGCAGCGGCGGCCGCCGCAGGAGCACATGTCGTGGGACGACGTGCGGGAGCTGGCCGCGAACGGTTTCGAGATTGGCTCGCACACATGCAGCCACGCCGACATGGGCGCAGTCGCACTCGCCGAGGGCCGTAACGAACTGCGCGGCTCACGCGAGCGGATCGAGCATGAATTGGGCCGGCCGGTCTCGTTGTTCGCCTTTCCGTACGGACACCGGACGAACGTTCGTCCCGACACGCACGCTGCGGCCGCGCGCGAGTACGACGTGTGCTGTCTGGCCGAAGGCGGACACAACGTGGCACCGGTAGATGTCCGGGCGATCCGTCGCATCGTGGTTTCGACCGGCGTCACGTTTCTGGCCTTTCAAGCCATCCTGGAGGGCTTCCCGATGCTGAGGCTCGACAATCCGCTGGTGGATGCCGGTGTCGCCCATGGCGTGGAACAGCACTGTGGGCCTCTGGCGGTAGGGCAGCGGCGCAGGTGACCAGGTAACGAGATCATGTGTGGAATCAGCGGGATGGTCGCATCGGATCGACTCGCGCCCGATGCCGGGCAGCGGGTGGCGCGGATGCGCGACGTCATCGCGCATCGCGGCCCGGACGATGCCGGTGAGTTCGTCGATGACCAGGCGGCGCTCGGCCACCGCCGGCTGAGCATCGTCGATCTGGCCGCCGGGCACCAGCCGCTCTCGAACGAGGACGGCACCATCTGGATCGTCTTCAACGGCGAGATCTACAACCACGCCGACGTCCGGCCCGGTCTCGAGGCGGCCGGCCACCGCTATCGCACGCGATCCGACACGGAAACGATCGTCCACGCCTACGAGCAGTGGGGCGACGCCTGCGTCGAGCACCTGCGCGGCATGTTCGCCTTCGCCATCTGGGACGCCCCGCGCCGCCGTCTGCTGCTCGCCCGCGATCGCCTCGGCGTCAAGCCGCTCTACTGGGCGATAGCCGGCACCCGGCTGCTGTTCGGGTCGGAGATCAAGTCGGTCCTCGAGAGCGGACTGATTCGCGCCGAGGCCGACGAGGCGCGGCTGCCCGAGCTGCTCAGCACCCGCTACCTCTCGGGCGCCGGGACGCTGTTCAAGGGCATTCACCGGCTTCTGCCCGGCCACACGCTCGTCTTCGAGAACGGCACGGTCACGACCCGCGAGTACTGGGATGTGCCGGCCGGTCGCGGCGACGAGAGCCTCGCACAGCTCTCCGAGCAGGACGCCGTGCAGCAGTTCCGCGCCCGGCTGGAAGAGGCGGTGCGCATCCGGCTGATGGCTGACGTGCCCCTCGGCATGTTCCTCTCCGGCGGTCTCGACAGCAGCGCGATTGCGGCGCTGATGGCTGGCATGATCGATCGGCCGCTGCAGACCTTCTCGGTGGCGTTCAAGCAGCGCGCCTACAGCGAGCTCGATTACGCCCGGCAGGTGTCGACGGCGATCAAGGCCGACGCGCACGAGATCGTCATCGACGATCACGACTTTTTCGGCGCGCTGCCCCGCTTGATCTGGCACGAGGACGAGCCGATCGCACACCCCTCGAGCGTGCCGCTCTATTTCGTGTCCGAGCTCGCCCGCCAGCACGTCAAGGTCGTCCTCACCGGCGAAGGCAGCGACGAGCTGCTCGCCGGCTACGGCAAGTATCCGAGGGCGCTCGTCAACTGGCGCGCCGGCGGCGCCTACAGCGTCGTACCGCATCCGGTCCGCGCCTGGATCGCCGGCACGGTGGTGCCGCGGCTGCCGCGGGCGATGCGCCGCTACGCGAGCCGGTCGTTCGTCGCCATGGAGCGCACGCCGGAGGCGATGTTCTTCGACAACTTCGCCGCCATCGGCCTGGCCCGCCAGCGCACGCTGCTGTCGCCGCGATTCGCGGGCGCCGCGCCGCAGGACGTCTACGGACCGTCGCGCCAGTATTTCGATGCGCCGAACGGCCGCAGCACCACGCTCGACCGCCTGCTCTACGCAGACATCAAGACGTATCTGGTCGAGCTGTTGATGAAGCAGGACCAGATGAGCATGGCCGCGTCGATCGAGAGCCGCGTGCCCTTCCTCGACCACAAGCTGGTCGAATTCGCGGCGGCCCTGCCACCGCGGCTCAAGCTGCGCGGGTTCACGACGAAGTGGATCCTCCGCCAGGCGGTGCGCTCCATTCTGCCCCCCGAGATCCTGTCGCGGCCGAAAATGGGCTTCCCGGTGCCGTTCGGCCTCTGGATGCGCAGCGGGTGGAACGACATGGCCCGCGACGTCCTGCTCGACTCGCGCGCCCGCCAGCGCGGCATCGTCGATGCCGGCGAGGTCGAGCGGCTCCTCGCGGCGCATCGCAGCGGTGCCGCACAAGGTGCCGATGCGATCTGGAGCCTGCTCAACCTCGAGCTCTGGTATCGGACGTTCATCGATGGCGGCGGCGTGCAGACGCTGCCCGACGTGAAGGGCTCGCCACTGCCGCACGACGCGCTGCAGGCCACCGCCTAGGAGAGCGACCGTGAAAATTCTCTGGCTGAACGCCGGCCTGCTGCTGCCACTCGACAAGGGCGGCAAGCTCCGCACCTGGCACCTGATGCGGAACCTCGCGGCGCGCCACGACATCACCTACCTGTGTTTCTCCGACCCCGCGCAGAGCGAGGAGCACCGGGCCGGCATGTCCGAGGTGTGCCAGCGGCTGCAAACGGTGCCTCGCACCGATCCGGCGAAAGGCACGCTGCGCTTCTACGCGGACGCGGCCCGCTACGTCGTCGATCCGGTGCCCTATGCGGTGGCCAAGTACCGCTCGGCCGACTATGCCGGACGCGTGCGGGAACTGCTGCGGACAGGCCGCTTCGATGCGGTCGTCTGCGATTTCCTGCCGCCGCTGGTGAACATGCCGCGCCAGCTGCCGTGCCCCGCCATCCTCTTCACCCACAACGTGGAGGCGGAGATCTGGCGCCGGCACGCCGAGACGGCGACCAACCCGCTCGCGCGCCAGCTGCTCGGCCAGCAGTGGCGGCGCATGCTGCGCTTCGAGCGCGACGCGCTCGCGCATTTCGATCTCGTGCTTGCCGTGTCGGAGGCCGACCGCGATACGTTCGAGCGCCTCTATCCTGGCGCACTGCCCGCGCCGTTGCACGTCGTGCAGACGGGCGTCGACACGCAGTACTTCAGTCCCCTATCCGCCACGCCGGCGCGGCGCGCGCACCTCGTCTTCACCGGGTCGATGGACTGGCTGCCGAACGAAGACGGCATGCTCTATTTCGTCCGCGACATCCTGCCGCTCGTCCGCCAGGCGGAACCCGGAGCGACGCTCAGCATCATCGGACGCGCGCCGACGCCCGCCGTGCGCAAGCTCGCCGAGCAGCACGGCGTCGAGGTCACGGGCAGCGTGGACGACGTCAGGCCGCACGTCGCGGCCGGCAGCGTCTACGTCGTGCCGCTGCGCATCGGCGGCGGCACGCGGCTGAAGATCTTCGAGGCGATGGGCCTGGGCAAGGCCGTCGTCTCCACCACCATCGGCGCCGAAGGCCTGCCGGTGACCGACGGCGCCGACATCGTCATCGCCGACGAGCCCGCGGCGTTCGCCGCGGCGGTCATCCGGCTGATTCGCGACGATGCGGCGCGCACCCGTATCGAGAGCGCCGCACGACGTCTCGTCGTCGAGAAGTACGACTGGTCGGCGGTCGCCCAGGATTTCGAGGACGCGCTGGCGCGCGTCGCCAGAGGGGACACGCGCCTTTTCCCGGTGAGCCACGCCGACAACGTGGCGGTCCCCATTCCTTCGTAGGGAGCATCTGACAATGAACGTTTCCGTATTCGGTCTGGGATACGTCGGCACCGTGTCGGCGGCGTCGTTTGCGGCCGATGGCCACACCGTCGTCGGCGTCGACGTCAATCCGGACAAGGTGGCGAGCGTCAACGAAGGGCGCAGCCCGATCGTGGAGAAAGGGCTGGACGAACTGATTCGCGACAACGCGGCCAACGGCCGGCTGCGGGCGACGACGAGTACGCAGGACGCCGTCGACGCGACCGACCTGTCGCTGATCTGCGTCGGCACGCCAAGCCGCCGCAACGGCAGTCTGGACCTGTCCTACCTGGCGCGCGTCTGCGAGCAGATTGGCCAGGCGCTCGCAAACAAGCCCGGCTACCACGTCGTCGTCGTACGCAGCACCGTGCTGCCGGGGACGACGCACGAGGTGGTGATCCCGGCGCTGGAGAAGACTTCGGGCAAGAAGTACGGGACCGGGTTCGGCGTCACGGTGAATCCCGAGTTCCTGCGCGAGGGGACGGCGATCAAGGACTTCCGCCAGCCGCCGATGACGCTGGTCGGCCACAACTACAAGTCGGACGCGCAGCCCACCGAAGCGCTCTACCGCAAGGTCGAGGCGCCGCTCGTGAACACCAGCATCCGCACCGCCGAGATGATCAAGTACGCCAGCAACACGTGGCACGCGCTCAAGGTGTGCTTCGCCAACGAGGTGGGCAACCTGTGCAAGCGGCTGGACATCGACAGCCACGAGGTGATGGACATCTTCTGCCGCGACGAGAAGCTGAACCTGTCGTCGTATTACATGAAACCGGGCTTCGCGTTCGGCGGGTCGTGCCTGCCGAAGGACGTGCGCGCGATGCAGTATCGCGCCAGGGAAATGGACCTGGAGATGCCGGTGATCCAGGCGATCCTCGGCAGCAACGAACTGCAGATCAAGCACGCCATCGACATGGTGGTCGAGACCGGCAAGAAGCGGGTCGGCCTGCTCGGGTTCAGCTTCAAGGCAGGCACCGACGATCTGCGCGAGAGCCCGATCGTGATCCTCGCCGAGGCTTTGCTCGGCAAGGGCTACTCGCTGCGCATCTACGACCGGAACGTGTCGATTGCGCGGCTGGTGGGTGCGAACAAGGAATACATCAACAAGCAGATCCCGCACCTCTCGTCGCTGCTCAGCGAGTCGATCGACGAGGTCATCGAGAAATCCGAGGTCATCGTGGTCGGCAATGGCTCGCCGGAGTTCGCCGAGGCGTTGACGCGCACCCGCTCCGATCAGACGGTCATCGACTTGTTCAGGCTGAACGTGCAGAAGGACGACATCCCGGCGGAATACACGGGAATCTGCTGGTGACTTTATAGAGCCAGAAAGCGTTTCATCTCTTCCCAGATATAACCCACGCTTGCCGTGAGCTGATGGTCGTCGTCGAGCATATGCAGCTCGACGTTCGCCCGGGCGCGCGACCAGCGCTCGACGACGTCCGGATCGACCGCCTCGTCGCTCCGCCCCTGGAAAACCTGGATCGGCATGGCCAGCGCTGCATCGACGCAGTTCTGGCGGCGCGCGTCGGCATAGAGCTCGTAGTGCACGGGCAGCACCCGTCCGTACGCGTAGTGAAAGACAGCGAGCTTGCCCGTGCGCTTCCACTCCTCGATCCCGGTATCGCCGAGACTGCGCAGCCGATTGCCGCCAAAATCCAGCGCGGGCGCCAGGAGTACCATGCGGTCGACCCGCGCCGGATGCTTCAGCGCGACCTGCACGGCGACGAATGCCCCGAGGCTGGATCCGATGAGGACGATCGGCCCGGACAGCCCCTCGATCGCCTTTCCCACCTGATCGACCATCCGCGTGATGGTGAGCGTCGAGAAGTCGGGTTCGTTGAGGTCCGGCGTGTGCAGCTCGACGCCGTGCTCGCGCAGTTTCCCGGCGAAGAAGGTGGCTTTCGAAGACCGCGCCGAGGAGGCGAAGCCGTGCAGGTAGAAGATGTTCATGTGTGAGCTGATAGCTGATGGCTGATAGCTATCCTCACAGCTTCGTCGTGCAGCCGGGACGGCAGCGGCACTGGATCGACGCCTCGCCGTCGGTGGAATAGTCGTAGGTCAACTCCTCACCCGGCTGGATGTTCCTGGCGGCGATGATCCAGATGGTCTCGCCGACGATCTGCGTGTAGCAGTTCGGCTTGCAGGCGTGATTGATGTAGCGGGCGATGTTGCCGCCGACGGCGGCGTCGCGGACGTAGAGGCGATTGAGCTTGAAGCACCAGATGTGGCCGCGCTTCAGATAGCGGATCTCGCGCTCGAGGCTGACCGAGTTGCGGACCTTCTCGCCAGCGTAGTCGATGATGCGTTTGTTCTTGGAAATCGGCTCGGTCGCGAACACGCCCCAGCCCTGGATCTTCGATCGGCGCTTCTCAATCATTACCCTGAGAATATCGCGGGTTCGCGGTTCGCCGTTCGCGGGGAGAGCGCGGACGTCCGGAGGGACTCTGTGCTGCCTCTCAGCAGCAACCGGCCGGAGGCCGGATCTTCGCGTGGGGGTGGGGCCCCACGCGAGCGGGCGGGGGTGGGGCCCCGCCCGCAATCAAGTAATGCAGACAGGACGCCCGTAGCCACCCGGCGCTACCAGTAACGCACGCGCCCGGTGTCGACGTGCACGAAGTTCGAGGACGGGTAGAAGCCGACGCCGCCGCGCTTCAGCGACGCCGCCGCGCTGCGCAGGTGATCGAGCGTCACGCCGGGCAGGCGGATGTCGATGGCCTTCCCCACCATGTGCAGGCTCTGGCTGGCGACGCCGGTGTGGCTGCCGCCGCGCTCGCGCAGCAACGCGTTCGTCTGAGGTGAGCGATACCCCGAGATGATGTGATACGGCTGATCGGTCTCGAGCGTCCCGCCCAGCTCGTGGAGCAGATCGAACAGCTGGGGATCGATCGGCTTCTCTTCGTTGACGCGGAAGTCGCGGAGCAGGTGATTGAGCTGCGCCAGCGCTTCGGGCTGGTATTCGCCCTCGCAGCAATAGGCCAGCTTCAGCCGCTCACCCGTGTGGGTGTGAAAGAAGGAGAGCGTCCGGTCGCGCCTCCCCGGCGCCGCGGCAACGGCGGCCTGCGCACGGCCCGGGACCAGGGCTGCAGCGGTGGCGGCGGCCCCTAGACCGAGGAACGAACGGCGGTTCAGGATGTTGCGGCTGTTCGAATCGACGCGATCGGACATCGGTGGAAACATGCCTCCGGCGGCACAACCTGTCTTGATAGCTGTGCGGCCTGTCAACCTGCGTTATGGGTGCACTCCCATTGAACCATTCCGGATCGCTTCACGCAAGCTGATGCAGACGCTAAAGCAGAGCTCTGCAAGCACTTAACCCAGTGGCGGCGACTCCGGTTCAGCAGTACCGATGATATAGTCGGCCCGTGGAAGGCATTATCACTGCTTGGGGACGGATACTGCAGGGGTACCGTCCCTCGCTCTCAGTCGAAATCACCCGCGAGTGCCCCCTGCGCTGCCCAGGTTGCTATGCGTACGGCGACGAACATCTCGGCGGCGGCGTCACGCTGCGCCAGGTCAGCGATTACAAGGGCCAGGAGCTCATCGATAAGTTCATGGAACTCATCGATGCCCACCGGCCCCTTCACGTCTCGATCGTCGGCGGCGAACCGCTCGTCCGGTTTCGAGAGCTCAACGAAATCCTCCCGCGGCTTGCCAAGCGCGGTATCTATTCACAGGTGGTCACCAGCGCGGTCAGGACGATTCCGATCGAATGGGCGTCGATCCCGCGCCTGCAGATGGTGGTGTCCATCGACGGTCTCCAGCCGGAGCACGACGAGCGGCGCAAGCCCGCCACCTACGACCGGATTCTGAAGCACATCGATGGGCATCAGATCACCGTGCACTGCACGGTGACCCGGCAGCAGGTGCAGCGCGACGGCTACATCGATCAGTTCCTCGATTTCTGGTCGGCCAACCCGAACGTGCGGCAGTTGTGGGTGAGCTTGTACACACCCCAGGTCGGCGAGGAGTCGCCAGAGCGCCTGCAGCCTGAAGACCGCCAGCGCGTCGTGGCCGCCTTGATGGCGCTGCGGTCCCGCTATCCGAAGTTGAAGATGCCGAAGGGCATGATCGAGGTCTACAGCGAGCCGCCCAAGGGGCCGGACGACTGCATCTTCGCGCAGACGACGACCTGCATTTCCGCTGATTTCAAGCGGCTGATTTCGCCATGCCAGTTCGGCGGCACGCCCGACTGCTCCAACTGCGGGTGCATCGCCTCGGCCGGCCTGGGGGCGGTGGGCCGTCACCGGCTGCCGGGCGGCATTCGCGTCGGCGCCATTTTTGAGCACTCTCTCCGCGTGGGACGGGCGCTGCGCAACCTGAGAACCGCCGCCAGCTGAGATGGCGAACCAAGCGTCGTTCGACATCACGTCAGGTGTCGATCTCCAGGAGGTCGACAACGCGGTCAACCAGGCGAAGAAGGAAGTGGCGCAGCGCTACGACTTCAAGGGCTCGCGCGCGTCCGTGGACCTGAACCGCACTGAAAACACGATCACCATCGTGGCTGACGACGAGTTCAAGCTCAACGCGCTCTGGGAGATCATTCAGACGCGCATGGTGCGCCGCGGCGTGCCGACCAAGAACCTGACGCCGGGCGAGGTGGAGCGCGCGGCCAACGACACGGTGAAGCGCGTCATCAGCCTGCAGCAGGGCATTCCGACGGAGGCCGCCAAGGCCATCGTGCAGTTCCTCAAGGACCGCAAGATGAAGAAGGTGCAGGCCGCGATCATGGCCGACCAGGTCCGCGTGTCCTCGGGCTCGAAGGACGAGCTGCAGGAAGCGATTCGGGTCCTGCGCGAGCACGATTTCGGCGTGGCGCTCCAGTTCGGGAATTACCGGAACTGATGATCCGCGTGCTCGCATTCGCGCTCTCGGTGGCCTCCGGGATGGCCGTTGCGCCGCAGACCGGCAAGCCACCCGCCGCTCCCCCACCCGCGCCCGGGCAACCGGCGCGCGTGAATGCCGACGCGCTCACGAGCGTGCAGTTCCTCAAGCGGGTCGAGGATTACGTGGCCCTGCACAAGAAGCTCGAAGCGACGCTGCCGCCGAGCCCGGAACACGCCACCCCGCAACAGGTCGATGCCCACGCCAGGGCCTTGAGCAGGCTGCTCGCGGAGGCGCGTCCGCGGGCGAAGCAGGGCGACATGCTCCCGCCCGAGACACGGGCCTATCTCCGGCGCCAGATCGGCCGTGGCCTCAGCGGTCCCGACGGCGCGGGCGCGCGGCAGTCGATCATGGAAGACAATCCCGGCAAGGTGAAGCTGCAGGTGAACGGCCGCTATCCCGACGGCGTGCCGCTGACCACGATGCCTGCGCCGGTACTCGCCGAGCTCCCGAGGCTGCCCGAGGACGTGGAGTATCGCTTCATCGGCAATCGCCTCATCCTGCTCGACGTCCACGCACAGCTCGTGGTCGATTTCATGGACGCGGCGATTCCCAGGTAACAGGCCCTCTGCATTCGATGCGCCGCGTGCGTCACCGACCCGGACTCGCTCTTTCCGTCTGCCTGCTCAGCGCCTGGCTGCTCGCCGATGCCGCGGCAGAGGTTTCCCCGGCCGCCGGACAGGCAGCGACGCAGGCGCCGGCAGCAACGCCGGCCCCGCTGCCGCTGACGCTGCCGAACAAGCCCGACTCGCTCAAGTTCGGGGTCATGGGAGACTTCGGCACCGGCAAGCGCGAGCAGTATCAGCTCGGCGAGCAGATGGCGCGCGTGCGGGCGCAGTTCCCGTTCACGCTGATGCTGACAGTCGGCGACAACCTCTATGGCGGGAACGGTCCGAAAGACTTCCTCAACAAGTTCGAGAAGCCCTACAAGGCGCTGCTCGACGGCGGCGTGAAGTTCTACGCCTCGCTCGGCAACCACGATTCGCGCCAGCAGAGCAACTACGAGCCGTTCAACATGGGCGGCCGCACCTACTACACGTTCAAGGCGCCGAAGCAGAGCGTACGATTCTTCGCGCTCGAGTCGCCGTATCTCGACCCGAAGCAGCTGCAGTGGGCGGAACAGGAGCTAGACAATTCCGGCGACGACTGGAAGATTCCCTATTTCCACCACCCGCTCTACTCGTCCGGCGGGCGGCACGGCTCGGATCTTGCCCAAGCGGAAAGCGCTGGAGCCGATGTTCATCAAGCACGGCGTCAGCGTGGTCTTCGCTGGACACGACCACGTCTACGAACGCGTCAAGCCGCAGCACGGCATCGTCCACTTCGTGGTCGGGTCGAGCGGCCAGCTGCGCAAGGGAAACCTCGACAAGGACACCGGCTTCAGCGACGCGGCCAACGCGACGGAACAGGCGTTCCTGGCGGTGGAAATCGACGGCGACGAGATGTACTTCAACGCCGTGTCGCGCACGGGAAAGGTGATCGATTCGGGTGATCGCGCGTCGCAAGCGCGAATAGGCGGGAACTAGACCTTCTCGGTTTCCCGGGCCTCCTTCTCTTTCTCCTTTTCCTTGCTCTTGTCCTTGTCGGACTTGCCGTTCTCAGCGGCCTCCTTCACTTCCTTCACTTCGGACTTGCTCAGCGTCTTCAGCCAATCGGCCTCGAAGACCTGCATGATCTTCCGGGCGACGCCCGGGTTGTTGACGATGAGTCCGACCTCGCGCCGGTTCTCGAGCTCAGCCTTGCGCAGGCTCTGGCTGCCGACGAACGCCGCCGTGCCGTCGCGGACGATGGCGCGGACGTGCAGGCGCATGCGCCGGCACGCCGTTCGTCGATGCCCGGATCGCTTGCCCTTCATCTTGCCGATGACGCGGACCGTCACGCCCTTCGCGGCGCGCTCCTGGAGCAGCTTGATGATCGCCGGATCCTGCACCTTCGCGTCGTAGATCGCGAGCTCCTTCTTCGCGCCGGCGATGAACGCGGTCAGCATCTTGCGCGCAGTTCTCGGGACTGACGACCAGATGCGACGTTGCGCCGGCGAATACGGCTGCCGCGTGAAGTCGGCTTCGAACAGCTTCGCCGCCTCGACGACCGTCTTGCGTCGCGCGTCGCGATCGCGAAGCTGCGGCTCTTGTCGATGTCGAGCTTGGTGAAGTTGAAGCCGAACAGGTGCAGCATCGTCGTCGGCGACCATGAATCTTGGCGTGATAGCGAAGCAGGTCGTCGGCGCGTGCGTGCACACGAGTGACGCCGGCGCGAGCAGCCGCTGCTCGAGCTTGCGCAGGCGCGCTTCTCGCCGCCGCGGTTGGTGTGGGCGATGAGCGCCCGCACCTTCACGCCGCGCGCCACGGCGGCCGCCGAGCGCCTTCTCCACCTCGGCGCGATCGAAGCGGAAGATGAAGATGTCGATCGTCTTCTTCGCGCGCTTGATCGCCTGCACGACCGGCGACGACGCCGGCGTCGGGCTGGACGATGAGTTTCACGGCGTCACTTCGGGATCTTGTCTTTCTGTTTTTCGTTCCACTCGACCGCGCCCTTGGTCTCGGGCGCGAGCTCCATCGAGCGCGTTCGACACGCGGTCGGTGCGGAGCGACTTCGGCGTGGTCACCATGTAGGACACGTGTCTTCCGCGGCGGTGCGCAGCTCGTAGCGGGCCTTGTAGCGGCGCAGCACTTCCTCGATCTTCGGCCGCAGCGCTCGGCGGTCTTCTCGCCCATCTTGATCGTTCAGCTCGAAGACGCGCGTCTGCGGCTCGAAGCCCTCGATGATCCACAGGCAGAAGCACGATGAAGACGCGTGCCGAATCGCCAGAGCCGTAGAGGCCGACGCCGGACGCGAGCCCGACGGCCAGCGCGCACAGCATCACGACGGCGTCTTTCGGGTCGTCGATCTTCGATCGATAGCGAATCAGGTTGGCGGCGCCGACGATGCCGAAGGCGCGCGCCAGGCTGGCGCCGACGACGAGCATGATCAGCGCGCCGACGACCGCGAGGATGATCTGCGTCTGGACGACGGCCGGCTGCCGCTCCGGCGTGCCGCGGCGGCGCGGCCGCAGCGCGAGCACCGTGCCGAGCAGCGCGGCCAGCGGCAGGCGGATCATCGCATCGTCGATCTCGTGCAGCGGGTGCGGCGGATGGTTGTCGGTGTCGCCGCGCTGCGTGCGCTCGATGCCGGCCTGCGCTGCGGGATCGCGTGGATCCTGGGATTGGGCAGCAGGGCAGCGGGAACGGCGAACAGCAGCAGCAACAGCGCAAGACGGACAGCCGTGCGCAATCTCGTCAATCTCTTCAATCTCGTCAATCTGTCAATCCTTCAGCTGAGCGCCCTCGGCGATTCTGTGCCGGAGCCTCGAGATGAAACGGTCGGCCGTGGCCTGCGGGTAGCCGCCGGCGCGAAAGGCGTCGTGCAGTTGCGCGTCGCTGAGCGCCGACAGCCGCTGGCACACCCAGCGGACGTCGGCCGGCGTGATCTTGTCGAACAGCACCTTGTGCCGGCCGTTGTAGTCGAAGCGGACGACGCCGTTCTCGACGCCGGTGATGAAGCCGGTCTTGTCGAAGACGTCGGGATTGCCGCGCGGCGGGTCGAGGGCGCCGCTCCGCCCGAACGTCTGCCCGAGGTCGCGCGCGACGAACCACTGCCGGGCCCCTTCGACCGGCTCCTTGAACATGTAGAGCGCGTTCTGCCCGTCCTTCAGGTCGGAGTTGCCGAGCATCGCATGCACCGTCAGCAAACCATTCAGCTGCCGCGTGCCGATGAATGGATTCTCGTAGTACGACCAGGTGCCGCCGGTCTCGAGACCGTGGAAATCGGGCGCGTGCTCACGGAACCGCGCCGGCAGCTGCGGATTCGGCGAGGTCGCCTTGTGAGCCTGCCACTCGGCGAGGTAATAGACGGGCGGCCGGCGGTAGCCGATGCCCCACAGGAGGCGCGACGTGACCACTTCGGTCGAGGCCTCGGGCGGGAACTTCGCGCTCCATTCATGGCCCTTGGGGTCGGTCACGGTGTAGCCACGGCTGAAGCCGCCGCGTTTCACTTCGGTGACCGTGTAGGTCGCCTTCGGATTGGGCGCCAGCCCCCGACCTCCGACGCCCCAGAAGAGATCGCGGTTCGGCTCAGGTTCGCGCCATAACTCAGCGATTTGCGCCTGGCTCGGCGGTTTGTTCGGCGTGGACCGAATGGGTGCCCGGCAACCGGCCACTAGCGCCGTGGCCGCGACCACTACCCCGATCAACTGCCCGGACGTGCCCCTCCGCACAAATACGCTCCCCTCTCTCGCGCATCACTCGGCTGAGCTGGTGCCGAGCTCTTCCTGTCAGAAAGAGTGCAAGCGGTGGGCCACGGAGCTCAGCAGGACGGCGGGGGCGCGGTCGGCGGCGGCATGCGGCATGCGGCAGTCAGCGGATCGGTCAACAATTACGTGGCTTCCGGCTTTAGCCGGAAGGCTGTGGCTGTCGTGAATCTATTGATCGCCTCACGCATCCTTCCGGCTGAAGCCGGAAGCCACGCCGCCGACTAACCACGCCGCCGACTTAGCGGAAATCATGCGACTGCGGCTCTGGTCCGGCATCGGCGAGCGAGACTACACGCTCGGCTTTGACCGACGTCACGCCTTCCTGGATCTGCAGAATCCCTTCGACCATCAGATACGGCGCACCGACGATGGCCGAGCGCTCGGCGGTGAACAGGTCCGGCCGGACGATGATGTTGGCGATGCCCGTTTCGTCTTCGAGCGTGAGGAAGACGAATCCTTTGGCGGTGCCCGGGCGCTGCCGGGTGATGACCGCGCCGGCGACACGAACACGCCGCCCGTGCCGGCCGCGCGGCAGATTGATCGCGCGCAGGATGCCGCGCAGGGCCAGCTCCATGCGCCTCAGCGCGAGCGGATGCGGACCGATCGTCAGCCCGCTGCCCGAATAATCCGACATCAGCCGCTCAGATGCCGTCATCGCCTGCAGCGGCGACCGCGCCGGAGCCGCGGCACCCGGGCGAGCGTCCGCTGCCGCCGCCGGCGTGTCCTCGACGTCCTGCCCCGCGAACAGCTCCCCGGCCGCGCCGCCCGCTCGATCTGCCACAACGCGCTGCGGCGGTCGTGCCCGAACGCGTTCAACGCGCCGATTTCCGCCAGCGTCGCCAGCTCGTCGCGCCGTATGGCAGGACGCGCGACTAAATCCTCGATCGAGTTGAATCGCAGCCCTTTGCCCGTTTGGGGGCCCG
>CAVPRP010000008.1:0-255785 GCA_963707825.1 uncultured Acidobacteriota bacterium | reverse complement strand
TGGCCGTGTGGATCGAGCCGTCGGGCGAGGGCGCCCAGGCGCTGAAGTTCTCGCGCTTCGACGGCCGCGCCTGGAACGCGCCGCGCGACATCGCCCGCGGCAACAACTGGTTCGTCAATTGGGCCGACCATCCGTCGATCGCGGCGATGCCTGACGGTTCGCTGCTCGCGCACTGGCTCGTCAATACCGGGCGTAAGGAAGGCTCCTACGGCTACGGCATCCGCGTCGCCCGGTCCACCGACGATGGCGCCACCTGGTCCACGATCTTCGAGGACGGCATGAAGAACGTCGCCGACTATGCCGGGTTCCTCACGTTCTCTCCCACACCGCAGGGCACCGATGCCATCTACCTGACGCCGCTGGCGCCGGACGACGGCACGTCGCACGGCCACGACGACGCGGAACACATCAAGACGCTAGCGGCCGTGTCCTTCGCGCCTGACGGCTCGGTGAAGGGCCAGAAGGTCGTCGACGCCGACGTGTGCTCGTGCTGCATGACCGACATCGCCGAGACCAGCCAGGGCCCGATCGCGGTCTATCGCGATCATCTGCCTGGCGACATTCGCGACATCTCGATCGTCCGTCGCGTGAAAGGGGAGTGGACCGCCCCGGCTCCCGTGTTCAGCGACGGCTGGCACATCCCGGGTTGTCCCACCAACGGTCCAGCCGTGGCGGCTCGTGGCGAACGCGTGGCGGTCGCCTGGTTCACGGCCGCGAAGGACACGCCGCGGCTGAAGATGGCGTTCTCCGACGACGCCGGCGCCACGTTCGGATCGCCCATTGTGATCGACGACGGGCGGCCGGTGGGCTGGCCCGACGTGACGACTGATGGAAGACGGCAGCGCCATTGTCAGCTGGCTGGAGCGGCGCGGTGAAGGCCAGGGCGAAGTGCTCGTCCGGCGGGTGTCGGCGGGCCGCGCCCCCGGCGTGCCGGTCGTGATCACGAAAGCCGTGAGCGGGCGCGCCACCGGAGTGCCGCACATGGTCCGTCTCGGCGACCGCATGCTGGTGGCCTGGCGCACCGAGCGGGTGCAGACGGCCGCCGTCCCCATCGCGTCAATCCTCCCCTGACGCATGGCAGGGCGAGAGGCGATCCCCGCCAACTGGGCCGAGCTGCCGGACGAACAGCTGCTCGATCTGCGCATGTCGGACCTGCCGCTCTCCCTCGCGGGAACGGTGATGGAGACGCGCCTGGCGCAGCTCCGCACCGAGCTGCTGGCGCGCGGTCTCGATTTTCCGATTCACTTCTATCTGGCCAGCGAGTGGTTCACCGCGGACGGGCATGCCTCGATGGCGGTGCCGTTCTACCTGGCGCACCCGCGTCTCGAGAAACTCGAGCAGGCGCAGATGCTGGCCGTGGAAGGCGGCGAGCACGAGTGGTGCATGCGCATCCTGCGTCACGAAGCCGGCCACGTGGTCGACAACGCCTACAAGCTGCGCCTGCGGCGGCAACGGCGCGCGCTGTTCGGCAAGTCGTCGGAGGCGTATCCGGAGTTCTACGCGCCGAAGCCGTATAGCAAGAGCTTCGTCCTGCACCTCGATCCCTGGTACGCGCAGAGCCATCCCGACGAGGACTTTGCCGAGACGTTCGCGCTGTGGCTGACGCCGCAGTCGAACTGGCAGCAACGCTATGCGGGCTGGCCGGCAATCAAGAAGCTCGAGTACATGGACGAGTTGATGCAGTCGCTGGCGGGTAAGGCGCCGAAGGTGGCGACGGGCGACGAAGTCGAACCGCTCCGCGGCCATCGCGAAACCCTGCGCGCGTACTATCGACGCAAGCGACGCCACTACGGAGTGGATCACCCGGCGTTCTACGATCGCGATCTGCGGCGGTTGTTCTCCGATGCGCCCGAGCATCACGATCGGCCGACGGCGGCGCATTTCATCCAGCGCCACCGGCGCGCCGTGCGCCGGCTCGTCGCCGAGTGGACGGGAATTTATCAATACACGATCGACAAGGTCATCGAAGACATGATTGCCCGGAGCCGGGAATTGAAACTACGCATGGCGATACCCGAGGATCAGGCGCGCCAGGAGTTCACGGTGCTGCTGACGGTGCAGGTGATGAACTACCTGCACAGCGGACGCCACAGGATTGCCCTATGACGATTCGTCGCGTGTTGGTGCTGGTGCACAAGGACCTGGTCCCCCCCGAGGCGCCGCCGCCCGGCGACATCGAAAATGCGCCGTGGAAGATGGAATGGGACGTCGTCTCGACGCTCCGCGCGGGCGGCTACGAGCTGCGGGTGATCGGCGTCCACGACGACCTGACGCCGATCCGTCAGAACGTCGAGGAGTTCAAGCCCGACATTGTCTTCAACCTGATGGAGGCGTTTGCCGACATCGGCGTCTTCGATCAGAACGTCGTCAGCTATCTCGAACTGCTGCGGCTGCCCTACACCGGCTGCAACCCGCGCGGCCTGACCCTGGCGCGGGACAAGTCGCTGGCGAAGAAGCTGTTCGCCTATCACCGCGTGCCGGTGCCGGACTTCACGGTGGTGCCGCTCAACCGCAAGCCGTCGGTGCCGAAGAAGCTGAAGTTCCCGCTGATCGTGAAGTCGCCGACCTACGAGTCGTCGATCGGCATCTCGCAGGCGTCGGTGGTGGCCAACGAAGAGCAGCTGGCGAAGCGCGTGCAGTTCATCCATCAGTCGATCGGCACGGCGGCCATCGTCGAGCAGTACATCGACGGCCGCGAGCTGTACGTCGGCGTGATGGGCAACCAGCGTCTGCAAGTGTTTCCGGTGTGGGAGATGTCGTTCGCGCAGATGGGCGAGAACAGCTGGCACATCGCCACCGAGCGGGTGAAGTGGAGCGTGGCGTACCAGAAGAAGCACGGCATCGCCACCGCCCAGGCGGCGCTGCCGCCCGAAGTCGCGCTGCAGGTGCAGCACCTCGCCAAGCGCGCCTATCGAGCGCTGGACCTCACCGGCTACGCCCGCCTCGACCTGCGGATGCGTGACGATGGCAAACTGTTCGTGATCGAGGCGAATCCCAATCCGCAGCTGGCGCAGGGCGAGGACTTCGCGGAGTCGGCGCTTCACGCGGGCTTGAGCTACGGCCAGCTGCTGGATCGGTTGATGAGCCTGGGCCTGCAGTGGCAGCCGGCCCGGATGGGGTGAAGCACATGCGACAGTACCTGCACTACGACGTGTTCACGAACCAGCCCTTCGAGGGCAATCAGCTGGCGGTGTTCACCGACGCGGAAGGGCTGTCGGCGGAACAGATGCAGGCGATCACCCGCGAGATGAACTTTTCCGAGTCGACGTTCCTGCTGCCGGCCGAGACGCCAGGCACGGACATCCGGATGCGCATCTTCACACCGGGCGCGGAGCTCCCGATGGCGGGACACCCGACGATCGGCAGCACGTTCGCGCTGGCGGACTCCGGCAAGATTGCGGTCGGCGCGGAGCAGTTCGTGTTCGGCCTCGGCGTCGGACCGACGACGGTGGAGCTGAACTGGAGCTGGATCGCGGCTCGAGTTCGCCTGGATGGACCAGAAGACGCCGGAGGTGCGCCCTCCCGCGTCGCCGGTCGCCGACATCCTCCAGTCGATCGGCTGCGTGACGTCGATGCTGGATTCGCGGGGCCTGCCCGTGGAGGAGATATCGTGCGGTGTGCCGTTCATCTACGTGCCGCTGTCCTCGCGCGCGGCGGTGGATGCCGCCGAACCGGACCTGCGCGCGATGCGCGCGCTCCGCAGCGCGTTTCCCGGCGGGCACAACGCGGTGTTCCTGTTCGCGGTGGAGCCGTACGGCAGCGACGTGACCGTCTACTCGCGGATGTTTGCGCCGGACCTGGGCGTGGCCGAGGACGCCGCGACGGGCGGCGCCAGCGGGCCGCTCGGCTGCTACCTGGTCACCCATCGTCTTGTTCACGAGTCGGCCTGGCACGGCATGGTCAGCCTGCAGGGCGTGAAGATGGGTCGCCCGAGCCGCATCCACATGCGAATCACTGCTGGCGGCCCCACGGACATCACCCGGGTGCAGGTGGGCGGGCAGGCGGTGAAGGTGGGGAGTGGGGTTCTCGAGTTCTAAGGAAAACAACTGGCCCATAACGGGTCGCCCCCCTGACCGTCCGCGAAATCCTGGACGACAGATCGCACAGTAGCTCGCCTGAGTCGCCAATTGAACCGTAGAACCCCAAGACCCCAGACCAAGCCCCAGAACCCCAGAACCCCAGAACCCCAGAACCCCAGAACCCCTAGGGTGCCAGCCTCACCCTGGTCCATCCCGTCGCCGTGCTCGTGTAGAGCAGTCGATCGTGCAGGCGGCTGGGGCGACCCTGCCAGAACTCGATGCGCTCGGGCGTGACACGGTAGCCGCCCCAGAACGGTGGCACCGGCACATCGTCGCCGTCGTACTGCGCGGTCAGCGACTCGAAGTTCTCTTCCAGCACGCCGCGATTCGGAATGGTGCGGCTTTGCGGCGACACCCAGGCGCCGATCTGGCTCTCGCGCGGGCGCGAGCGGAAATAGGCCGACGACTCCTCGCGCGAGACGCGCGAGACCGCGCCGGTGATCCGCACCTGCCGTTCGAGCTCGGCCCAGAAGAACAGCAGGCAGGCGCGCGGGTTCTCAGCCAGGTCCCGGGCCTTGGCGCTCTCGTAGTTGGTGAAGAACACGAAGCCGAGATCGTCCACGCCCTTGAGCAGCACGGTGCGGGCCGAGGGCTCGCCGGTGGCCGACACCGTCGCCAGCGTCATCGCGTTGGCATCCAGCAACTCGGACCGCTGCGCCTCCTCGAACCAGTGCGTGAACTGGGTCAGCGGGTCGGCGGCGGCGTCCTGTTCGGTGAGGAAATGGTTGCGATACTCGCGGCGGAGATCGGCGATCGACATACTGCCAGTCTACTGCGGCACCTCGACCCAGACACCCAGGAAGCGGCGATCGCGCACGGCTGGATTGCGGTCCGTCGGCATGAAGCCGCGACTCGCCAGCAGCGTCAGCTCGATCACCCCGTGGTGGGCCGCCGGCAGCTCGACGTCCTGCGGCGCGTCCGCCGCCAGCGTGATCGTGCGCTCCCAGCCGCGCGTGCGGAGCGTCACCTGGTTGTCATCGACGCCGCTGCGGATTCGCAGGACCACCGGGCTGCTGGCGCCTGGCGCTGACGAAACGCTGAGCACGGTGGGGCGTTGGCCGAGCACCCAGAATCCGGTCGGCTCCGGATTCACTTTGTCGTCGTGCAGCAGCACCATCATCGGGCCGTACTGCGCGGCACCCAGCACCGTCGGCGAGTGGACGCGTTCGCCGGCGTTCATGACGGCCAGCGGCGTGATGGTGAGCGACTGGAGGCCCTGCTCGAGCGCGCGGGAGCCACGGAAGCCGATGAAGCTGGCGTCCACCGGCAAGTGGAACGTCTCGCGCAGCGCCGGCGCGGCCGCGGGCACCGTCCACGCCAGGAGCGGCGAGCCGACGCGTCCGACTTGAAGCGAGAGTGCGTCGGCGGCGGCCAGTCCGCTGGGGCCGAAATCGGCGTCCACCTGATAATCCCCGGCCGGCAGCGAGAAGCGCCCGTTGTGCAACACGCGGATCGGCTGCGGATCGGGCCGCAACCCTGGCCGCACGACGAGCGTGAGCGTGGGGAGGATCTCGGCAGCGCTGGTCTTGCGCAGAGGATCGAAGATCAGCGCCGCGGGCAGCGCGCGCGTATCGAAGCTATCGAGGGCCGCGAGCCGCGCTCGCGCCTCGAGGTTCACGCGCGGCATCGGCGGATCGTGAGGAAGCACCGGAAGGACCAGGGCCGCGGCCGCCAGCGCGGCGCCGAACACGCCGCATGCCGCGAGCGCCGCGGTGGCCGGGCGAGACGCGCGCGTGCGCGACAGCACGGCGGCCGCGATTGCCGCGATCAGCAGCCAGGCCGCCGACTGCAGCAGCGCGGTGGGCGCCTCGTGAAAGATGAAGCTCGGCGCCAGCGTCCACAGTTCCCAGCGCGGCGACCACCACTCGAGCAGGCTCGACGTGCCGTCACGCCCGTTCGCGATCAGCAAACCTTCTTGCGCGAACGTCAAGGTGACGGCGATGCCGACGCCTATCCACAGCAGCAGGTGCTGCGCCGCGCGCCGTGCCGAGGCCTGCGGCGCGGCGGCAAAGGCCGCGGCAATCGGCAGCGCCAGCACCAGCAGCCCCGACGCGAGCGGCCGGGCCGGCGCCGCCGAACCGCCCCACCAGATCCGGAACGCGCCAACCGTGCCGAGCAGCGCGCCGAACACCAGCACCACGCGGACGGCGAGCAGTCGCCGCTCGCCGCCGGCGCGCCACAGCGCGATCAGGCCGGTGATCGCCAGGATGTACGCCGGCGCGTACGGCAGCAGCCCGTACTCCTGATCGAACAGCAGGCCCGGTGCGCCGAAGATCAGGTTGAACGGCGTGGTCTGCACCATCGCGCCGTAGGGCGCCTGCGGCAGCGGCGAGCCCCAGATGACATAGAAGAACGTGAACCACGCCAGCAGCAGGGCACCGTACGGCACCACCCGCTTCGCGAGCGCCGATAACGACGGCACCGTCCACTTCAGTAGTTCCGGAGCAGTGACCAGCAGCACTGCCGACATCGGCGCGTACTTGGTGCTCAGCCAGGGGAGGACACCGCAGGCGACGCCGGCGACGATCGGGTTCCTGGTCGTCAGCGCGATCATCACGGCGAGGGCCGCGGCGATCTCGGGATAGACCGTGAACGTGTTGAACAGGTACGGCGCCGAGCAGGCGACGACGCCCCACGCGAAGGTGGCCGCGCCAGGCGCATTCAACACGCCGACGACCCACCGCCACATCAGGGCTGCGGCCAGCGACGCCATGGCGATCAGCGCCAGCAGCACACCGGTATAGCCGCCCAGCCCGTAGATCGGCGCCAGCAGGATCGGCAGCCCCACGGGGTGGATGGAGTAGATCTCGCCGTCCGCGCCGCGGGTGAGGTAATGCGGCTCCAGGTCGCGGCTGAAGTACTCGCGATAGTCGCCGCGCTGGTGGTTGTTCTCGATCTTGAAGTCGCCGTCCCGCCACAGGCTCTGCGCGATGACCAGGTAGTGCGGCTCGTCGCCGGCAGGGAAGAGCACGGTGCCGGTCAATCGAAGCGCGGCGCTGCCGCTGACCAGCGCGGTGGCGAGACCGATCATCACCGTCAGTTGCGTGACACTGCGGCGCGCGAACCAGGCCATCGACACCAGCCGGTGCTGCCACCACACCCACACCAGCAGACCGAGCACGACCAGCCACACCAGCCCGCCCATCGGGCCGGCCAGCGTCTGCAGCACCGGCCAGCGGTCTGGAAGAACGGGCGTGAACGGCAGCAACAGCACGCCGAGCGCGACGAGCGGCATCACGAGTGCCGCCAGCGGCGCCCGCGCCACCGTGGAGCCGCGCGGCTGATTGAGCCAGTTGACGAGGACCAGGCCGACGCCGCCCAGCAGGAGAAAGCCGACGAACGATTCCCACGGCGGCAGGAACGCGACCCGCACGCCGTGCCCATTGACCAGGGCCGCGTCGAGGACGCCCCGGCTGACATAGAGCGCGGCGCCGGTAACCAGGCAGGCCAGGACCGGCCAGAGGCGCGCAGCACGGGGCATGAGGGTCCGATTGTACAATCTCCGCCGTGAGAAGAGCCCTTGTCGTTGCCTCGGTCTTCGCGGCTGCCTGCACCGCGACCCCGCCACAGCCCTCCGCGCCGGCGCGGAGCAGCGAGTTCGATGTGGTCATCACCGGCGGTCGGTTGGTCGACGGCACCGGCGCCCCCTGGTTCGAGGGTGACGTCGGCATCGTCGGTGACCAGATCACCGCGATCGGCAAGCTTGGCGGCCGCACGACGGCGACCCGGCTCGACGCCGCGGGCGCCTACGTCGCGCCGGGTTTCATCGACATGCTCGGACAGTCCGAGTTCAACGTGCTGGCCGACAGCCGGGCTGCCTCGAAGATCACGCAGGGCGTGACAACCGAGATCACCGGAGAGGGGAGCTCCATCGCCCCGATCAACGATCGCCTTGCCGCCGAGGCGAAAGCGCAGTTCGACTCGTTCAAGGTCACGCTCGATTTCCGAACCCTCGGCGAATACTTCACCCGCCTGGAGACGCGCTCGAAGCCGGCGCTGAACCTCGGCACCTTTGTCGGCGCCGGTGGACTGCGGTCGTATGTGATCGGCGATTCGCAGCGCGCCGCCACCGCCGACGAGCTCGAGCAGATGAAGACGCTCGTGCGCCAGGCCATGGAGCAGGGCGCCCTGGGGGTCAGCACCTCGCTCCAGTACGTGCCGGATCGGTTCGCCAGCACGGACGAGATCGTCGAGCTCGCCAAGGTTGCCGCCGAGCAGGGCGGACGCTATCTGACTCACCAGCGCTCGGAGTCGAACCAGATCATCGCCTCGCTGGACGAGGCGTTCGCGGTGGCCGAGCGGGCCCACATCCCGACCGAAGTGTGGCACCTCAAGACCGCTTATCGCGCCAACTGGGGCCGGATGCCGGAGATTCTCCGGCACATCGAAGCGGCGCGGGCGCGCGGCCTGGACGTCTCGGCCAACATCTATCCCTACGACCGCGCCTCGAACGGGCTCGACGCCTGCCTGCCGCTATGGGTACGCGAAGGCGGCACCGAGCCGATGCTGCAGCGCCTGAAGGACCCGGCCCAGCGCGAAAAGGTCAAGCGCGACATGGAAGATCCCAATCCGAAGGACTGGGAGAACCAGTGGTACGGATCGGGCGGGGCGGGCGGCGTGCTGCTGTCGTCGGTGCTCGATCCCTCCCTGCGCAAATGGGAAGGCAAGACGCTCGCGGAGATCGGCAAGGAGATGGGCAAGGACCCGCGTGACGCGGTGATGGACCTGGTCATCGCCGATCGCGCCGAGTCGTCCGTCATCATCTCGATCATGCGTGAGGACGATGTGCGGACGGCGCTGGCGCATCCGCTGATCGCCATCGGCACGGACTCTGGCGCGCGCGCCGAGGACGGGCCGTTGTCGGTGTCGAAGTCGCACCCGCGCGCGTGGGGATCGTTCACGAAGATCCTCGGCACGTACGTGCGCGACGAGAAGCTGATCACGCTCGAGGACGCGATTCGGCGGTTCACCTCGCGCCCGGCGTCGCGCATGGGGATTCCGGATCGCGGCATTCTGCGTCCCGGCTTCAAGGCCGACATCACGATCTTCGACCTGGGCAAGGTGCGCGATCGATCCACCTACACCGAACCCAATCACTACTCCGAAGGCATCCTGCACGTGCTGGTGAACGGCAAGGCCGTCGTGTCGAATGGCGCGATCACCGACGCCAGGCCGGGGCAGGTGATCAGGGGGCAGGGATATAGGAAGTAAAAGACAGCCAATCTGGTGATCTCGCGATGTCGTGATCTGGCGATCTGAGATGGCGAGGCCGCGATCTGAGGATCTGAGCGCGACGGGCCTCAATGTATCATCGGGGACGGTGCTGCCAGCGTTCATCGTTCTCTGGCTGGGCGTCTTGCTGTCGTTGCCCGCACGGCCTTCTCCCTGGATCATCGTCCTGTCGGGTCTGCCCGTGCTGGCGCTCGCGTCGGTCGGCCGGGCGCGCCGCCACGGCGTGCCGTGGGCCGCCTACGTGCGCGAGACCGCCGACGTGCACGCGCTGGCCCTGACCCTGTTGTACGCGCTGGGTGTGCAGATGGCGGACGCCCACGGCATCACTACCGACGGCGTCACCTATTTCACGCAGCTGCGCAGCGTGATCTTCGATCGAGACCTCGACGTGGCCGCCGAGTTCGCGGCGCTGGGCCAGCCACCGCGTCCCAACCACGTCGTGCCCGTCGGGCCAAGCCTGCTGTGGCTGCCGCTCTACCTGATCGTCGCGATCGTCGACGGCCTCGGACGCGCCGCGGGCGCGTGGCCGCCGCCCGCCGATCCGGCGACGATTGGGCTGGGCCTTCCCTACGTGCGCTCGGCGCTGCTGTCGTCGTTCGCGATCGGTGCCGCCGGCCTGCTGGCGCTCCACCTCCATCTACGGCGCGAGTTCTCGCGGCTCGCGGCGTTCCTGGCGACGCTGCTGATCTTCGCGGCGACGCCGCTCTACTGGTACATGGTCTACGAGCCGTCGATGACGCATGCCGCGTCGTTCGGGTTCGTCGCGCTGTTCGTCGCGTGCGCGGCGCGCTGGGTGCCACCAGGCGCGACCGTCCGCCAGAGCCTGATCCTGGGGACGCTCATCGGGCTGGCGTTCCTGGCACGTTCGCAGGAGTCGCTCTTCGCGCTCTATCCGGCGCTGCTGGTGCTGAGTGCGACCGGCACGCCGCCCGGCGAACGTGTGCGGCGAGCGCTGACGCTGGCCGGGTGGGCGTTTCTAGGCGCGCTGCCGTGGATCCTGTTGCAGCTCGGTCATAGCTATGTGCTGTTCACCCGCTACGAGTACCACCTGCTCGGGCAGGGCGGCTACTTCAGCCCGCTGCGTTCCCGCTGGCTCGATACGCTGTTCTCGTCGTGGCACGGCTTCTTGTCGTGGACCCCGGTCGCCTACGTGGCGGTGGTCGGCACGTTCGCGTACCTGCGGCGCTCGTGGCGATGGGCCGCGTCAGCGCTGGTCATCCTGTTCCTCACCGCGTGGGTGAATGGCGCCACGCTCGACTGGGCGGGCGGCTGGTCGTTCGGCGGCCGGCGCTTCTCCAGTGCGTTGGTGATGCTGGCGCCCGGGCTCGCGCTGGTGATCGAGTTCGTGCTGCGGCGGCCGCTGCTCGCGCTGGCGCCGGCGCTGGCCGGCGCGATCTGGTGGAATCACCTGCTGATGGTTCAGTACACCGCCGGGATGCTGCCCAAGGACGAGCCCGTCAGCTTTGGCCGCATCGTCCGTCAGCAGGCGGAACTGCAGACGCGATCGCCGTACTGGTATCCCTTCGCCTTTCCGGCGAACGTGTGGTTTGCGTGGCGCGAAGGTGTCCCGGTTGACAAGTACGACGTGCTCTCGCCGGAAACGCCGCGCGCGACGTTCTCGCTCGTGTTCGATCGCACGGCGGAGAAGTACCTGCTGTCGGGGTGGGACGTGCCGGGCGGCGACGACTGGGGACCGGCGTGGTGGATTGGCGGCAGCCCGGCGCTGCTGGCCGTGCCGCTCGACCTGGCGGGTGGCGAGGTGACGATCTCGATCCGGTCGCGCACACGATTCGAAGAGCCGCCCGTCGTCGCGGAGATCGCGCTCGAGGTCAACGGCGTCGAAGTCGGCCGGTTCAAGGCGGGCGTGCCAGATGCGTCCACGGCCGTGATCACCATTCCCGCAACCGCGACTGGCAAATTGTTTCGTCGCGGCTTCAATCAGATCGGGCTGCGAAGCCTTGGGGTGACGCCCGTCGATCCATCGGATCCACGGCCACCGGGGCCGCTTGCCAGCCGCAAGGGCCGACAGGTGTGGCCGGTGGCGGTCTACAACCTCGAAATCCGATAGAGTCCCACGGCAACCTCGGCGAGCTTCAGCAAGTGACCGCGTTGAAGTAGCCGCTCACCACAGACGGGCCGCGCCCCGCACCCCGCTGGAGTCGCCGTGCCGCGCCTTGACGAGGCGTGTATGCACTTCGTCGGAGAAGACGTACTCGCTCCACCGTGACGGGACGCCGGCGTGAACGGCATCGATGTTCGACAGACCGCCGCCCAGGACAATCACATCCGGATCGATGACGTTGATGATGCTGGCCAGCGCCCGCGCCATCCGGTCGACGTAGCGCGCCATGGCATCGACCGCGGCCGATTCACCAGCCGCGGCCGCCGCAGCGATTCCATGCGCATCCAGCGTCGCCCCGGATAGTGCGGCGTAGTCGCTGGCCAGACCCGGGCCTGAGAGGAACGTCTCGATGCAACCGCGTCGGCCGCAATAGCAGGCTGCGCCCGGCCGCTCATCGTCCCGCGGCCAGGGCAGTGGGTTGTGGCCCCATTCGCCCGCGATGTGATGCGCGCCCTCCAGCAGTCTGCCGTTCACCACGATGCCGCCGCCGACACCGGTGCCGGCGATCACGCCGAAGACGATGCCCGCGCCCGCGGCAGCGCCGTCAACGGCCTCGGACAGCGCGAAGCAGTTGGCGTCGTTCGCCACCCGCACCGGGCGGCTCAGCGCGCGCTCCAGATCCCGATCGAACGTCCGGCCGTTGAGCCACGTGGAGTTCGCGTTCTTTACCAGTCCGGTCGCCGGCGAGACGATCCCGGGCATGCCGACGCCAACCGACGCCACGCCGTGGCGCTGCTCGAGTTGGCCTACCAATTGAACAATCGCCGCCACCGTGCCGTCGTAGTCGTGGCGGGGCGTGGCCACCCGCACGCGACCGCACTCGAGGCCGGTCGCGTCCATCGCCATCGCCTCGATTTTGGTGCCGCCCAGATCCACGCCGATCCTCATCGTCATCGTCGGGGCTTCTTGGGCGAGCGGGGGCTGGCGGTTCGTATGGTGGTCCTCGGCTTCGGGGCCCCGGCCTTCGTGTTCGCCTTCGCTTTCGGCTTCGCCTTCTGCGGCGAGGGGGTTGGCACCGCGCCGGTCTGACCAAAGAGCGCGCCGACGCGCATGCCCTGGCCGGACACCTCGATCAGTTGGCTCAGCCGGCGGAGGCGTGTCTCCTCGCGTTTGGCGCTCGACACCCACCAGATCGCCAGCCGGCGGTAGCCGGGCGGTTGCGCGTTGAAGTGGGTCCAGGCTCCCTTGGCGGTCCTGAATCGGCGCTCCAGATCGGGCGGGAACGACTGGGGCCGCTGCTCGAACGAGTAGATACCCGACTTTGCCGGGTCGCGCTTTGCGTAGGCGTCCAGCCCGCTTTGATGCATCTCGCCCCGGGCGGTGAGGGCTTCAACCCTCGCGATATTGATCTGACTCCAGACGCTGCCGACTTTCCGCGGCGTGAACCGGTTGACGTAACTGGTGGCGTCGAGAGACTTACGGATGCCGTCAATCCATCCGAAACACAGCGCGACCTCGATAGCGGTGATGTAGTCCAGGCCCGCCGGTTCGACCCCCTTCTTGCGGAAGCCGATCCACAGCTCGCGCTCGGTCCCGTGCTGGCGTTCCAGCCATCGACGGAACTGCGCGGCGCTGGCAAAGAAGCGGGCGGAAACGGGGTTCATCGGGGGTCTCCAAATGGGGGCATCAGATGACTTCAACGTATTGATAGCGACCGATTTATGCCCTGTCAGCGAAGTGACAAATACTGACAATCCTATTTCGGTATCGGCCGTATACTCCGATTGGAATGATGCGCCCTAGGACCAGCTCCACGCTAGCCGTGTTGGGAGCCGTTTGTGCGGGACTGACCCTGCTCGCGGCCGACGCTCCATTGTCGCAGTCTCCGGCAAAGGCGCAACCGACTGCCACGGCGACGCCTCAAGCCCCAGCCGGCCCGGCCGGTGCGCCGACGATGGCGGCCGCGCACGCCCCGGCAACCTCACCGGTGGCCGAGCAGAACGCGCTGATGAAGCGGTCCTGCGTGGGGTGCCATAACGATCGCGCCAAGGCAGGCGGCCTCACGCTGGCGTCGTTCGACACCGGCGCCGCCACCGAGCACGCCGAAGTCGCCGAGAAAATGATTCGCAAGCTGCGCGCCGGCATGATGCCGCCGGCTGGCGCCAGGCGCCCGGACGCGAAGCTGCTGACGGACCTTGCCTCGTCGATGGAAACGCGGCTCGATCGCGCGGCCGCGCTCAATCCGAATCCCGGCCGTCGTCCGTTCCAGCGCCTCAATCGCGCCGAGTACACCCGCGCGGTGCGCGACCTGCTGGATCTCGACGTCGACGTCAACGCCTTCCTGCCGCCCGACACGATCAGCGACGGCTTCGACAACGTCGCCGATGCGCAGACCTTCTCGGCGACGTTGATGGAAGGCTACCTGCGCGCGGCGAGCCGCATCAGCGCGCTGGCGGTGGGCGATCCGAACGCCGCGCCGTCCGAGTCCACCTACAAGGTTCCGCGCACCGGTTCGCAGATGCAGCACGTCGAAGGCGCGCCGTTCGGCACGCGCGGCGGCATCGCGGTGATGCACACCTTCCCGGCGGACGGCGACTACAGCTTCCGCATGCAGCTGCACTCGATCCCGACCGGACAGCTGTTCGGCAGCACGCGTCAAGGGCGAGCTGATTGAAGTGTCGATCGACGGCGAGCGCGTCGCGGTGCTCGAGATCAACCCGCGCATGAGCGAAGCCGATCCGAACGGCATGAACATCGTCACGCCGCGGATCTCACGTGCAAGGCCGGCACGCAGCGCCTGTCGGCCGCGTTCGTGCAGCGCTTCGACGCGCCGGTCGACGACCTGATGCCGCCGATCGATCACACGCTGGCCGACTCGCAGATCGGCTGCGGCTTCGGCATCACCACGCTGCCGCACCTCCGCGAGTTCGCGGTCAGCGGCCCGTTCAAGGTGACCGGCATCTCCGAAACGCCGAGCCGCCACCGCATCTTCACCTGCCGGCCGACGCAGCCGGCCGAAGAGGCGACGTGCGCGAACGAGCATCATCCGCAAGCGTCTCGCCGCCAGGCCTATCGCGGCCCGGTGACCGCGGACGACGTGGACGAAGCTGATGAAGTTCTACGCGCAGGGCCGCAAGGAGGGCGACTTCGAAGTCAGGCATCCGCATGGCGCTGCAGGCGATCCTGGCCAGCCCGCGCTTCCTGTTCCGCCTCGAGGAAGCGCCGGCGACGGTGCGCGCCGGGCAGAACTACCGCATCACCGATCTCGATCTCGCGACGCGCCTGTCGTTCTTCATCTGGGGCGCGGGTCCGGACGAGGAGCTGCTGAAGGTCGCGCAGCGCGGCACGCTGCGGCACGCCGGCGGTGCTCGACGCGCAGGTCAAGCGCATGCTGGCCGATCCGAAGTCCGAAGCGCTCGTCGACGCGCTTCGGCTCGCAGTGGCTGCGCCTGCAGGACCTCGAGAAGATCTATCCGGACGCGCTGCTGTTCCCGTACTACGACTACAAGCTCGGCGAAGCGCTGAAGCGCGAAACCGAGCTGCTTCTTCGACAGCATCGTCCGCGAGGATCGCAGCATCCTCGACCTGATCACCGCCGACTACACGTTCGTGAACGAGCGCGTCGCGCGGCACTACGGCATCCCGAACGTCAACGGCCCGGATTTCCGGCGCGTCACGCTCGCCGACGAGAACCGCCGCGGCCTGCTCGGCCAGGGCAGCATCCTGGCGCTGACCTCGGTCGCCGATCGCACCTCGCCGGTGCTGCGCGGCAAGTGGATCATGGAAGTGCTGCTCGGCTCGCCGCCGCCGGCGCCGCCGCCGAACGTGCCGTCGCTCGACGAGACCAAGGCCGAGTGCCGGCGACGCGAAGCTGCTGACGACGCGCCAGCGCATGGAGCAGCATCGCGCCAACCCGCAGTGCAACTCGTGCCACCGCGTGATCGATCCGCTCGGCCTGGCGCTCGAGAACTTCGACGTCACCGGCCGTGGCGCATTCCGCGACAACGGCGCCACGGTCGATCCGGTCGGCGATCTCTACGACGGCACCAAGATGGACGGCCCGAACGGGCCTGCGCGCCGCGCTGCTGAAGCACCAGGACATGTTCTTCCTCAGCTTCACCGAGAGCCTGATGACCTACGGCCTCGGCCGCCGCGTCGAGTATTTCGACATGCCCGCGATTCGCAAGATCGTCCGCGACGCGGCCAAGGACGACAACCGCTTCTCGGCGTTCGTCGCTGGGAGTGGTGAACAGCCGCGCGTTCCAGATGGGGCGCGCGGAGGCGGCAGACGACCACCGAAGTGGCGCAGCGGTAGAACGGCGGAAGTCGGTCAGAAGCGGCAGAGCGGATACCGGATAGCCGGATACCGGATACCGGATTGAGGAGAGACGCAATGGAGTTCATCACCAAGAAGCACATGTCCCGCCGCACGATCCTGCGCGGCCTGGGCGTCACGATGGCGCTGCCGGTCCTCGAGGCGATGGCGCCTGCCGCGACCGCGTTCGCGAAGACCGCGGCGGCGCGAAGAAGGTGCGCCTGTCGGCGATCGAGATGGTGCACGGCTCGGCCGGCGCCACCGCAGTTCGGCCTCAGCAAGAACCTGTGGTCGCCGGCGGAAGTCGGGCACCGCGTTCGACCTGAGCCCGGGCGCGCTCGTCGTCGCTCGAGCCGTTCCGCGACTACCTGACGATCGTCAGCAACACCGACGTCCGCAACGCCGAAGCGTTCTCGCTGCCGGAAATCGGCGCCGATCACTTCCGCTCGAGCGCGGTGTTCCTGACGCAGTCGCATCCCAAGAAGACGCAGGGCTCCGACGTGCTCGCCGGCACGTCGCTCGATCAGCTCTATGCGCAGAAGTTCGGGCAGGACACGGCGATTCCGTCGATGCAGCTGTCGCATCGAGAACGGTCGATCAGTCCGGCGGCTGCGCCTACGGTTACAGCTGCGTCTACACCGACAGCGATCAGCTGGGCGACGCCCGACGCAGCCGCTGCCGATGATTCGCGACCCGCGCGCGGTGTTCGATTCGCTGTTCGGCGTCGGCGCCACGCCGGCCGAGCGCGCGCAGAGCCGCCGCAGCCGACAAGAGCATCCTCGACTGGGTCACCGCGCGAAGTGTCGCGCCTCAGCAAGGACCTCGGCGCCGTCGGATCGCGCCCGCCTGAGCCAGTACCTCGACGACGATTCGCGAGATCGAGCGCCGCATCCAGAAGATCGAAGCGCAGAACAGCAGCGGCGAAGTGCGCGAGCTGCCGGACGCGCCGGTCGGCGTGCCCGATGACTTCGCCGAGCACGTCAAGCTGATGTTCGACCTGCAGGTGCTGGCGTTCGCGTCGGACACGACGCGCGTGTTCTCGTTCAAGATGGGCCGCGACGGCTCGGCGCGCGTCTATCCCGAGAGCGGCGTGCGCAGCGCGTTCCACCCGGCGTCGCACCACGGCGAGCGCGAAGATCGCGTCACCGACTTCATGAAGATCAACCGCTACCACGTCAGCATGGTGCCGTACTTCCTCGAAGAAGCTGAAGGACACGCCGGACGGCGACGAGCAACCTGCTCGACAACACGCTGGTGATCTACGGATCGCCGATGGGCAACTCGAACGTGCACAACCACAAGCGCTGCCCGCTGTTCCTCGCCGGCAAGGCCGGCGGCGCGCTGAAGCGGCAACCTGCACCTGAAGGCGGCCGACGGCACGCCGATGGCCAACGTGTTCCTCTCGGTGATGCAGGACATCGGGCCTCGAGCGACGTGAAGACGTTCGGCGACAGCACGGGCGCGCTTCGAATTGAAGAGCGCGCCGGAGACGACGGCGCGGCAGCAGGAGTAGGAGCACGTGATGCGTCAGAGGCTCGGCTGTTCGCAGGCGGAGATTCTGGGCACGGCTCGCGGCGCTGATGCGTCTGCAGCTGGCGCTTGCTCGCGGCTGCAGGCGCCGCGCCGGTCGCCGAGGCCGCGCCATGGCGCGCGACCGCGAGGCCGTCAAGACGCTGCTGAAGAGCGGCGCCGACGTCAACGCGGCGCAGGGCGACGGCATGACCGCGCTGCACTGGGCGGCGCGGAACGGCGACGCCGAGCTCACGCAGATGCTGCTCTTCGCCGGCGCCAACGTGAAGGCGACGACGCGCCTCGGCGGCTACACGCCGCTGATGATGGCGGCCGAGCAGGGGCAACGCCGACCGTGATCGCGGCGCTCGCTCGCCGGCGGCGCCGATGCGAAGGCGGCGAACGCGCATCGGCACGACGCCGCTGATGCTGGCGGCCGCAGTCCGGCAACCCGCAGGCGGTGACGACGCTGGTCGAGAATGGCGCCGAGATCGAAGCCAAGGAAAAGACCGTTCGGCCAGACGCCGCTGATGTTTGCCGCGGCGATCAATCGCGTTGACGCGATCAAGGCGCTGCTCAAGGCCGGCGCGGACGTCAAGGCGACGTCGAAGGTGAATAACGTCGGCAACTTGAGCGGCGCCGAAGCAGGAATTCCTCGCGGCAGCATCGGGCAGCGGCAACCAGGCCGGCGGCAACGGCACGGGCCGCAACGGCCAGGTCGTGGCGCCCGGAGCGCAGGCGCCGGCGGCGGCGCAGCCGCGGCTGGCGGCGGCGGTGGTGGCGGCCGCGGCGGTCCGGCGGCGGCAAGCCCGGCATCGAGCGTCCGTATCTTCTACAACGAGCTGATCGGCACGCAGGGCGGCCACACGCGCGCTGATGCTCGCGGCGCGCAGCGGCTACGTCGACGCGGTGAAGACGCTCGTCGACGCCGGCGCGGACGTCAATCAGATCAGCGTCGGCGACAAGACCAGCCCGATGCTGATCGCCGCGATCAACGGCCACTTCGATCTCGCGAAGTGGCTGCTCGACCAGGGCGCCAATCCGAACGCCGCGTCCGACAACGGCGTGACGCCGCTCTACGCCGCGCTGAACGTGCACGTGGGCGCCGCGCGCGCTCTATCCGCAGCCGCGCGCGTTCAACCAGCAGCAGATCACCTATCTCGACTTCATGAAGGCGCTGCTCGACAAGGGCGCCGACCCGAACGAGCGCCTGCACCAAGAAGGTGTGGTACTCGGAATACAACTTCGATCTCGCCGGCGTCGACGAGATCGGCGCGACGCCGTTCTGGCGCGCCGCCTTCGCCGGCGACGTGCCGGCGATGAAGCTGCTGGTCGAGCACGGCGCCGATCCCAACATCTCCGACGATGCGCCCGGCGGGCCGCGCCGCGCTCGGCGACGCCGGCGCGCGCGCGAACGTCGAAGGACGTGTCGGGCCTGCCGCCGATTCCGGTCGGTGGCCCCGGCAGTCACGCCGCTGCAGGCGGCCGCCGGCGTCGGCTTCGGCGAAGGCTTCGCCGCCAACTCGCACATTCACTCGCCGGCGGGCTTCCTGCCCGGCATCAAGTACATGATCGAAGTGGCCGGCGCCGACGTCAACGCCGTCGATCACGACGGCAACACGGCGCTGCATCACGCCGCGGCGCGCGGCGACGTCGAGAGCATCCTCTATCTCGTCTCGAAGGGCGCCGACGTGACGAAGGTCAATCGCGAAGGGCAGACCGTCGCCGACATGGCGAACGGTCCGGTGCAGCGCGTCCAGCCGTGGCCCGAAGCGCTGAAGCTGCTCGAGAAGCTCGGCTCGAAGAACAACCACAAGTGCGTCTCGTGTTGATGCGCATGAAGCAGACGCGCTCCACCGCATGCTGGCGCATGCTCGCCGGCGCGGTCGCCGTCGCGTCGCGTCAGCCGCCGACTCCGGTGCGCGCCGGTCGCTGCGGCGAGACGGCTGGCCGCGCAGCGACGCCGCGGCCGGGCCTGCCGCGCCGCGCCCGCGGCATCGCATGCCGCGCCGCCGACGGCGATGACGCGCGGCCGAGCAGAACGCGCTCGTCAAGCAGGTACTGCGTCGGCTGCCACAACGATCGCAACAAGGACCGGACGAGCGGTCTGTCGTTCCAGTCCTTCGATGCCGCGACGGTCGCCGATCACGCCGACACCGTCGAGCGGATGATTCGCCGGCTGCGCGCCGGGCATGATGCCGCCGGTCGGCGCGAAGCGTCCCGATGCCGGCGACGATCGACGGCGCTCGTCGACGCGTTCGAGACGCGCATCGATCGCGCGGCCGCGCTCAATCCCGAATCCCGGGCTGGCGTCCGTCGCAGCGCCTCAATCGCGCCGAGTACCAGCGCGCGGTGAAGGACCTGCTCGGCGGTCGACGTCGACGTCAACGCCTTCCTGCCCGCCGACACGCTCAGCGACGGCTTCGACAACATCGCCGACTCGCAGACGCATCTCGTCGACGTTGATGGAAGGCTACCTGCGCGCGGCCAGCCAGATCAGCCGCCTCGCCGTTGGCGATCGCAATGCGTCGCCGACCTCGACGACCTGGAAGGTGCCGCGCACCGCGTCGCAGATGCGCCACGTCGAAGGCGCGCCGCTCGGCACGCGCGGCGGCCTGTCGGTGCTGCACGTGTTCCCGGCCGACGGCGAATACCTGTTCAAGATCATGCTGCACATGGGCCCGACCGGCGATCTGTTCGGCGGCCCCTATCGCGGCGAGCAGATCGAAGTCTCGATCGACGGCGAGCGCGTGGCGTTGATGGACATCAACCCGCGCATGAACGAGCAGGACCCGAACGGCCTGACGATGCAGACGCCGAAGGTCCACATCAAGGCCGGCCAGCATCGCGTGTCGGCGGCGTTCGTGCAGCGCTTCGACGGCCCGGCCGACGACCTGATCATGCCGATCGAGCACACGCTGGCCGACACCAACATCGGCGAAGTGTTCGGCACCACGGCGCTGCCGCACCTGCGCGACTTCACCGTCAGCGGTCCGCTCGAGCGTGACCGGCGTGTCCGACACGCGAGAGCCGCCGCAAGATCTTTACCTGCCGCCCCACGACTGCGCCCGAGGAGTCGGCCTGCGCCGCCGACATCGTCCGCAAGCTGGCGTCGCAGGCCTATCGCGGCACCGGTGCCGGCCGACGACCTCAAGGACCTGATGTCGTTCTACGAGCGGGCCGGAAGCAGGGCGACTTCGAGAGCGGCATCCGCCTGGCGGTGCAGGCGATTCTCGCCAGCCCGCGGTTCCTGTTCCGCATCGAGCAGACGCCGTCGGCGCTGAAGGCCGGGCAGACGCTATCGCATCAGCGATCACGATCTCGCCTCGCGGCTGTCGTTCTTCCTCTGGGGCTCGATGCCGGATGCGGAGCTGCTGAAGGTCGCGTCGGCGGGCACGCTGCGCACGCCGGTCGGTCTTCGACAAGCAGGTGAAGCGGCTGCTCGCCGATCCGCGCTCGGAAGCGCTGGCGACGCGCTTCGCGTCGCAGTGGCTGCGCCTGCAGGACGTCGACAAGGTCCGTCCCGATCACCACTTCTATTCCGTACTGGGACACGACGCTGTCGCAGGCGATGGTGCGCGAGACCGAGCTGTTCGTCGACAGCCTGATTCGCGAGGATCGCGCCGGTCACCGATCTGCTGACCGCCGATCACACGTTCGTCAACGAGCGGCTCGCCAAGCACTACGGCATCCCGAACATCCTCGGCGACGAGTTCCGCCGCGTGACGATCGCCGACGCGAACCGCCGCGGCGTGCTCGGCCAGGGCAGCGTGCTGCTGCTGACCTCGATCGCCGATCGCACCTCGCCGGTGCTGCGCGGCAAGTGGGTGATGGAAGTGCTGCTCGGCTCGCCGCCGCCGCCGCCGCCGCCCAACGTGCCGCTGCTCGAAGAGACCAAGGCGGTCGAAGACGGCAAGACGCTGTCGACGCGCGAGCGCATGGAGAGCACCGCAAGAACCCGGCGTGCAACTCGTGCCACCGCGTGATCGATCCGCTCGGCCTGGCGCTCGAGAATTTCGACGTCACCGGCGTGTGGCGCATCCGGACAACGGCGTCGCCGGTCGATCCGGTCGGCGACCTCTACGACGGCACCAAGCTCGACGGCCCGATCGCGCTGCGCAACGCGCTGCTGAAGCACCAGGACGTCTTCATGCTCAGCTTCACCGAGAGCCTGATGACCTACGCGCTCGGCCGCCGCGTCGAGTACTACGACATGCCGGCGATTCGCGCAGATCGTCGCGCGACGCGAAGGCGAAGAACTACCGGTTCTCGGCATTCATCTCGGCGTCGCCAACAGCGCCGCCTTCCGCATGGGGCGCGTCGCCCCGGTGGAACGACGACGGCAACCGACGGTAGCAGGCGGTAGCAGACCGTAGAGGAGAGCGACCGCATGTTCATCACCAAGAAGCACATTTCCCGCCGCACGGTGCTGCGCGGCCTGGGTGTGACGATGGCGTTGCCGATGCTCGAAGCGATGGTGCCGGCGCGCACCGCGTTCGCCAAGACGCGCGGCCGGCAAGGTGCGGCTGGCCGCCATCGAAATGGTGCACGGCTCGGCGGGCGCGACCAAGTTCGGCCTGCAGAAGAACCTGTGGTCGCCGGCGGCGGTCGGCACGGGCTTCGACCTGTCGCCGACGCAGCCTCGCGCCGCTCGAGCCGTTCCGCGACTACCTGACGATCGTCAGCAACACCGACGTGCGCAACGCCGAAGCGTTCGAGCTGCCGGAAATCGGCGGCGATCACTTCCGCTCGAGCGCGGTGTTCCTGACGCAGTCGCATCCGCGGCAGACGCAGGGCTCCGACGTGCGCGCCGGCGTCTCGCTCGATCAGATCTACGCGCAGAAGTTCGGCCAGGAGACGCCGATTCCGTCGATGCAGCTGTGCATCGAGAACGTCGACCAGGCGGGCGGCTGCTCCTACGGCTACTCCTGCGTCTACACCGACACGATCAGCTGGGCCGACAAGGATCAGCCGCTGCCGATGATTCGCGATCCGCGCGCTGGCGTTCGATCAGCTGTTCGGCGTCGGCGCCACGCCGGAGGAGCGCGCCGAGCGGCGCGCCGAAGACAAGAGCATCCTCGACTTGATCAGCGCGCAGCTCGAATCGCCTGAACCGCGAGCTCGGCGCCGCCGATCGCGCGCGCCTCGCCAACTATCTCGATGAAGTGCGCGAGATCGAGCGCCGCATCCAGAAGGTCGAGGCCTACAACAAGAGCGGCGAGCCGCGCGAGATTCCCGACCGCGCCGGTCGGCGTGCCCGACTCGTTCGACGAGCACGTCAAGCTGATGTTCGACCTGCAGGCGGTGGCGTTCGCGTCGGACACCACGCGCGTGTTCTCGTTCAAGATGGGCCGCGACGCGTCGAGCCGCGTCTACCCGAACAGCGGCGTCAACACCGGCTTCCACCCGGCGTCGCACCACGGCGATCGCGAGGATCGCATCCTCGACTTCGCGAAGATCAACCGCTACCACGTCGGCATGCTGCCGTATTTCCTGAAGAAGCTGAAGGACACGCCGGACGGCGACAGCAACCTGCTCGACAACACGCTGGTGGTCTACGGATCGCCGATGGGCGACTCGAACATCCACAATCACAAGCGCTGCCCGCTGTTCTTCGCCGGCAAGGCCGGCGGCGCGCTCAAGGGCGGCCTGCACATCAAGGCGGCCGACGGCACGCCGATGGCCAACGCGATGCTGTCGGCGCTGCAGGGCTCGGCGTCGACGACCTCGACGTCGTTCGGCGACAGCACGGGCGCGATGGATCTCGATCAGCGGTGCAGGCGACGACCGCGGCGGCGGAGTAGGCGACGATGCACAGACGCTGCGCGAGTCATCTCGAGTCTCGATGCGCAGTTGCTCTCGCTTGGCGGCGTCGCGCATTCGCGTTGCGCGTCAATGCGGCGGACGCGCGCCGATTGCCGACGCGGCGATGAACGGCGATCGCGAAGCCGTGCGCGCGCTGCTCAAGAAGGGCCTCGACGTCAACGAAGCGCAGGGCGACGGCACGACCGCGCTGCACTGGGCGGCGATCAAGGGCGACGCCGAGATGGCGCAGATGCTGATCTACGCCGGCGCCAACGTGCGCGCGACGACGCGCCTCGGCGCCTACACGCCGCTGTATCTCGCGGCCAAGGGCGGCTACTCCGACGTCGTCGCGGCGCTGCTCGCCGCCGGCGCGGATGCCAAGGCGGTGACGGCGAACGGCACGACGCCGCTGATGATCGCGGCCGCGGCCGGCGACACCAAGTCGATCACGTCGCTGATCGAGAACGGCGCCGACATCAACGCGAAGGACGGCGCGAAGGGCGAGACGCCGCTGATCTTCGCCGCCGGCTTCAATCGCACCGACGCGGTGAAGCTGCTGCTCGCGCGGGCGCCGATCACAAGGTCACGACCAAGGTCGTCGATCTGTTCGCGCTGACCGCGCCTGAAGAAGAAGCGATGCTGCGCGGCGCAGGCGGCAACGCCGCGCGCCCCGCCGCGCAACCGCCCGGCCGATGTCGCCGGCGCGACCCGCGCGTATCGCTACAACGAGCTGATCAGCTCGCAGGGCGGCCTGACCGCGCTGCTGTTCGCGGCGCGCCAGGGATACACCGACACGGCGAAGGCGCTGCTCGATGGCGGCGCCGACATCAACCAGGTGAACGCCGGCGACAAGACCAGCCCGCTGCTGATGGCGATCATCAACGGCCACTTCGATCTGGCGATGATGCTGCTCGAGCGCGGCGCGAATCCGAACGCGGCGGCGTTCAACGGCGTGGCGCCGCTGTTCGCGGTGCTGAACATCCAGTGGGCGCCGAAGTCGCTCTACCCGAGCCCGAAGGCGTATCAGCAGCAGAAGGCGACGTATCTCGAGTCTGATGCAGGCGCTGCTCGCGAAGGGCGCCGACCCGAACGCGCGCGTCGCGCGCAAGGTCTGGTACCAGGCCTACAACTCCGATTACGCCGGCTTCGACGAAGCGGCGCGACGCCGTTCTTCCGCGCCGCGTATGCGAGCGACGTCGCGGCGATGAAGCTGCTCGTCGCGAACGGCGCCGATCCGCACATCGGCACCATCAAGCCGGCGGGCCGGCCGTTCACCGGTGAAGGCGACGCGACAGATGCAGGACACGTCGGGCCTGCCGCCGATTCCGTATGGCGGTCCCGGCGATCCTGCCGCTGCATGCCGCGACCGGCGTCGGCTACGGCGAAGGCTTCGCCGCCAACTCGCATCGCTACGCGCCGACCGGCTTCCTGCCGGCGATCAAGTACCTCGTCGAGGAGACTGGGCGCCGACGTCAACGCCGCCGATCACGAAGGCAACACGCCGCTGCACCTCTGCGCGTCGCGCGGCGACAACGAGTGCATCAACTACCTGGTCTCGAAGGGCGCCGACGTGATGCGCGTCAATCGCGAAGGCAACACGACCGTCGACATGGCCAACGGCCCCGTGCAGCGCACGCAGCCGTATCCCGAAACCATCAAGCTGCTCGAAGGCTGGGCGCGAAGAACAATCACCAGTGCATCACGTGTTAGCGCTGAGCGGCGATCCCGAGGCGAACCAGACCCCATGATTCGAATCAACCGCGTGCTGCGGACGGTCGCCCTGCTGGCGGCCGTCTCCTTCGTCATTCCCACCGTGCCGGCCCGCGCCCAGTCGTCGCGCCACGCCGTGCTGGACCTCTGGACGGCCGGCAAGCCGGTGTTCGGCGTGTTCGTGCCGAACGAGAACCCGCAGCGGTTCGAGCGCGGGCAGCCGCCGCCGAAGGCGATCTACACGCGTGAGGGCGCCGAGAAGCTGGCCGCCAATCCGCTGCTCGACTTCGTGTTCCTCAACCTCGAAGGCAGTTACGACATCGCGGCCGTGAAGACCCTGGCCGAGGGACTGCGCAGCAAAGCCGCCGTGGGCCCGCGCAAGTCGCTGCTGGTGCGCATCCCGACCATCGAGCGTGACGGCGTGGAGGTGACCCGGGCGCGCGTCAAGGAAGTCCTCGCGGCCGGCGCCGACGGCGTCACGCTGCCGCACATCCGCTCGGTGGAGGAGGCGAAGACGGCAATCGGTTTCTTCCAGGAAGCCAAGGCCAACGTCTGGTCGCCGACCAACACCAAGGGCGACGTCATCGCGATGCTGATGGTCGAGGATCCGGGCGCCGTGGCGGCGGCCGGCCAGATTGCCGACCTCAAGGGGTTCAGCGTCCTCGCCTGCGGCATCGGCAGCCTCACCCAGGCGCTCGGCGGCGACCGCGCCGCTGGTGAAGCTGGCACGCAGAAAGTGCTGGTGGAGTCGAAGCGCGCCAAGCTCCCGAACATGCTGACCGCCAGCCCGGCCGACGTGCAGCAGCGCGTCAAGGAGGGCTTCCTCGGACTGCTCGGGCAGGGCGCGGCAGCGGATGAGATGATCAAGACCGGCCGTCAGGCTGGCGGCCGCTAGAGCCGTTCGTGATCCGCCACATCGCCCGTCTCACCGCGCTACTCGTGTGCGCCACGGCGGGCGCTGCCCAGCCCGTGCTTCACGCCGCCGCGGCGGCGGAGGTGTCGCCGGCGCAGGACGCGGCGCAGGCCCCGCCGGCGACGGAACAGCTGGACGGCTCGCCGCCTCCCATCGCCCCTGCCAGCATCACCCGCGACGCCGAGCGGCGGCCGACCGTCCGCGCGATCAAGCTGACCGAGCCGTTCGTCCACGATGGCCGCCTCGACGAGCGGGTCTATGTCGACAACGAGCCATTCGGCGACTTCATCCAGGTCGTCCCGCGGAACGGCGACCTGGCCTCCGAGCGCACCGACGTCTGGATCACCTACGACGATCGCAACATCTACGTGTCGGCGCGGGTCCACGATTCGGCGCCGCCGGAACAGTGGGTGGCCAACGAGCTGCGGCGCGACACCAACCAGATGCGGAACAACGACCACATCGGCGTGGCGTTCGACACCTTCTACGACCGGCGCAGCGGCTTCATGTTCTACGCGAACCCGCTGGGCGGTTTCTCCGACTATTCGGTGGTCGATGAAGGCTCGCCCAACACCGACTGGAACCCGGTGTGGATCACCCGAACGGGCCGCTTCGAGGGCGGCTGGACGCTGGAGATCGCCATCCCGTTCAAGTCGATCCGCTACACCTCGGGCACCAACATGGTGTGGGGATTCCAGATGCGGCGCTCGATCCGCCGCAAGAACGAATGGGACTACCTGAGCCCCGTGCCTCAGAACCTGGCCGGTCCGATGGCCCTCAACCGCGTGTCGTCGTACGGCACGCTGGTGGGCCTGGACCTGCCGCCGGCGTCGCGCAACATGGAGGTCAAGCCGTACGCGCTCGGCCGCGCGACGACCGACAACCTGCGGGTCCCGCCGGTGAGCGGCGACCTCGACGCGGAGTTCGGCGGCGACTTCAAGTACGGCGTGACCGCCAACGTCACCGCCGACCTGACGGTGAACACCGACTTCGCGCAGGTCGAGGTGGACGAGCAGCAGGTGAACCTCACCCGGTTCAGCCTGTTCCTGCCCGAGAAGCGCGACTTCTTCCTCGAGGGGCGCGGCAATTTCGACTTCGCCCGCGGCGGCGCCGGCGGCGGGTTCAGCCAGACCGGCTCCGACACGCCGACGTTGTTCTACAGCCGGCGGATCGGCCTCAATCGCGGCCGGGTGATTCCGATTGACGTCGGCGGGCGTCTCACCGGCAAGGTCGGCAGCTGGGGCATCGGCGCCGTCAACATCCAGTCCGGCGACGAGGACTTCTCGCGCACCGAGCCGACGAACTTCACCGTGCTGCGGGTGAAGCGCGACATCCTGCGCCGCTCCACCATCGGCGCGATCTTCACCAATCGATCGATTGGCGCCAGCGCGGCCCTGCCGGGCAGCAACCAGGCCTACGGTGTCGATGGCGCCTTTTCCTTCTACCAGAACGTCGCCGCCGGCGCCTACTACGCGCGCACCGATACGGAGGGCCTGGACGGCGACAACGAGAGCTATCAGGCGCGCGCCGAGTGGGTGCCGGACCGCTACGGCGTTCGCGGCGAGTTCACCAAGGTCGGCGCGGCCTTCAATCCCGAGGTCGGCTTCCTGCGGCGGACCAACTTCGAGAAGAGTTTCCTGTCGCTGCGCTTCAGTCCGCGGCCCAGGAACATCGAGTCGGTGCGCAAGTTCACCCTCGAGGGAACGCTCGACTACTTCGTCAACGGCAACGGCGCGGTGGAGACGCGGACCCAGAACGTCCGCTTCAATACCGAGTTCGAATCGAGCGATCAGGTGACGGTGGAGGCCACCGACAACTACGAGGCGCTGTTCGTGCCGTTCAACGTCGGCGGCGGCGTGTTCATTCCGGCCGGCGGCTACAACTTCCGCGACGCCACGGTGTCCTACGCAATCGGGCAGCAGCGCCGCTTCAGCGGCACCATCGCGCTGCAGGCCGGCGAGTTCTACGACGGCACGCTGACCGCGCTGACGCTCAGCACCGCGCGGTATGCGATCTTGAAGCAGTTCTCGGTGGAGCCGAGCGTGTCGATCAACCGGATCGATCTGCCCTACGGCGCAGTTCACCACCCAGCTGTACCGCGCCCGCAGCGACTACGCGTTTTCGCCGCGGATGTTCCTGAGCGCGCTGCTCCAGTACGGCTCGGCCGACGACACCTTCAGCAGCAACATCCGCTACCGCTGGGAGTACATCCCGGGCAGCGAGTTCTTCCTGGTCTGGACCGACGAGCACGACACCCGCCCGAACGGCACCGGACTGCGCAACCGGGCCTTCGTGATGAAGGTGACCCGGTTGCTGCAGATTCTGAGGTTAGAGCCGGCCGGGTTCTCGGCTTCTCCACCTGCGTTCCTTCGACCTACTTCGTCTTGAAGAACGCGCTCAGCAGCGAGCCGTCGCGCGCGGTCATCGTGACGCGGTAGCACTTGTTCGCGCCCTTCGGCGTAGTCCCAGTTCTGGATGAACTGCCCGCCGCTGTAGCGCAGCACGGTGGCGCCGGTGGTGACGAAGTCCGGTTCGACCGGGTCCTCCGCGCCGGTGGAGCAGGTCAGCGCCGCCAGGCTGAAGCCGAGCACGTCGGTGACGTTGATGAGTTCGGTGCCGCCGGCGGCCGGTGAACAGGTTGAACTTGAGCGGCACGGTCTGTCCGCCCTTGATGGTGTTCCAGATGAGCCGGTACCGCCGGCGGCGTCCCCGCGTAGCGTGTTGGTGACGCCGACCGGCGCGAGGAAGCCGTTCACGCTCCAGGCGGTGATGCTGGCGGTGGTCGAGGGCTGGGTCAGCGAATAGTTCGCCCTGATCCGCGCCCGACAAGGTGAGTCCGGAAATCGACACCGGCCAGGTGCCGACCGCGGACGAACTGAACGTCCCGACCGCGCCGGCGGTGATCAGCGTCAGGCTGTCCGTGGGAATCTTGCCCACGAGGTTGGCGCCGGTGAGATTCAGCGTCGCGGTGGTGTTGCCGTCGAACGGCTTGTTGTTGGCGGTGATGCCGGTGACGGTCAGCCCGCGCTGGGTGATGGCGGCGTCGTGGTGCTCGCGGCCTGGTGTCTGGCCGAGTAGTTCCCGGCCGTTCGTCCGGTTGACCGCGATGCCGGTGACCTGACACCGGTCTTGAGCGAGCCGCACGTTCTTGGTGTTGAACGTGGCTGTACCGATGGCCGCCGTGAACACGTCCCTGGGATCTGGTTGTCGGTCGGCGGACCGTGGCGGTATCGTGCGGTCGAGCCTTCGGTTCCGTTGGTGGCGCTGACCGTCAGCGGACTGGCGGTAATCACATCGCCGCCGAACCGGTCTGGCTGATGTTCGGCCAGGCTCCAGTCGCCGTGCCGCCGGGCATTGTAACGTTTCTCCGCTGAGGGTGACCGAGCCCGTCGGCGGTGGCCCGGTTGACGCCGGTCGCCGTGCCGCTGGCGCCGTGGGCCGGCGTCGTAGACCGTGTAGCCGCGACGTTGCGCGGTGGCGGTGGTGATGATCACGGTGGTGCCGGCGGCTGAAGTTGAGGTCCAGTGGCGGTGCCACCGGGATGTAAGGTGGCACCGAGGTTAGCGTGACCGACGCCGCCGTGGGTGGCGCCCTCGTCGTGCCGTGTGCCGCGCCGTGTGGCGCCGTGACCGTTGCCAGCGGCCTCGCCGGTGATGACGATGGCGGCGGTGCCGCTCTGGTCGGTGTAGTTGGTGCCGCCGGTGAAGGTCCAGTTGGCGGTGCCGCCGGGGACGTCGGTGAAGTGGCGCCGAGGTTGAGGCCGGCGCGCGAGGTCGACGCCGCCGACGCCGGTGGCGGTGCCGGTGGCGCCGTGGGCCGCCGCGTCGTAGGTGCCGGTGTAGCCGTTGACGGTGACCGTCGCCGCGGCCTTGTTGATGACGATGGCGACGTCGCCGCTCTGGTCGGTGTAGTTGGTGCCGCCGGTGAAGGTCCAGTGGGCGGTGCCGCCGGGGACGTCGGTGAAGCTGGCGCCGAGGTTGAGGCCGGCGCCAGGTCCGACGCCGCCGACGCCGGTGGCCGTGCCGGTCGCGCCGTGGGCCGCGGCGTCGTAGGTGCCGGTGTAGCCGTTGACCGTGACGGTGGCCGTCGGCCTTGTTGATGACGATGGCGGCGTTGCCGCTCTGGTCGTTGTAGTTGGTGCCGCCGGTGAAGGTCCAGTGCGCCGTGCCGCCGGGGACGTCGGTGAAGCTGGCGCCGAGGTTGAGGCCGGCGCCGAGGTCCACGCCGCCGACGCCGGTGGCCGTGCCGGTGGCGCCGTGGGCGGCGCCGTCGTAGGTGCCGGTGTAGCCGTTGACCGTGACGGTGGCCGCGGCCTTGGTGATGACGATGGCGACGTCGCCGTTCTGGTCGTTGTAGTTGGTGCCGCCGGTGAAGGTCCAGTGGGCCGTGCCGCCGGGGACGTCGGTGAAGCTGGCGCCGAGGTTCGAGGCCGGCGGCCGAGGTCCACGCCGCCGACGCCGGTGGCGGTGCCGGTCGCCCCGTGGGCCGCCGCGTCGTAGGTGCCGGTGTAGCCGTTGACCGTGACGGTGGCGTCGGCCTTGTTGATGACGATGGCGGCGGTGCCGCTCTGGTCGTTGTAGTTGGTGCCGCCGGTGAAGGTCCAGTGCGCCGTGCCGCCGGGGACGTCGGTGAAGCGTGGCGCCGAGGTTCAGACTGGCGCTCAGGTCCACGCCGCCGACGCCGGTGGCGGTGCCGGTGGCGCCGTGGGCCGCCGCGTCGTAGGTGCCGGTGTAGCCGTTGACCGCGACCGTGGCGTCGGCCTTGTTGATGACGATGGCGACGGTGCCGCTCTGGTCGGTGTAGTTGGTGCCGCCGGTGAAGGTCCAGTTGGCGGTGCCGCCGGGGACGTCGGTGAAGGTGGCGCCGAGGTTGAGGCCGGCGGCGAGGTCGACGCCGCCGACGCCGGTGGCCGTGCCGGTGGCCCCGTGGGCCGCGGCGTCGTAGGTGCCGGTGTAGCCGGTCACGTTGACGGTGGCGACGGCCTTGTTGATGACGATGTTCGCCGTGCCGCTCTGGCTCGACGTAGTTCGGATTCGCGAAACTCCAGTTCACCGTACCGCCGGGCACGTTCGTGAAGGTCTCGGTGCCGAGCGTCACCGAGGCGCCCAAGTCGGCGCCGCCGACACCGACGGCCGAGCCCGACGCTGGCGCCGTGGGGGGCCGCGTCATACACGCCGGTGTAGCCGTTGACCACGATGGTGGCCGTGGCCGGTGTGATGGTGATGGCCACGTCGCCGCTCTGGTCGTTGTAGTTGGCGCCGCCGCTGAAGGTCCAGTGTGCGGTTCCGCCAGGCACGTTGGTGAAGCTGGCGCCGAGGTTCAGGCCGCACTCAGGTCCGCGCCGCCGATGCCGGTGGCAGTGCCGGTGGCGCCATGAGCCGAGGCGTCGTAGACGCCGCTGAAGCCGGTCACCGACGACCGTGGCATTGACCTTGGAGATGTCCGCGGTGGTCGTCGCCGTGCGTCGAGCTCAGGACGAACTGCGCCGCGTCGGCGCCCGACAGAGCCGAGACCGGTCGCCGTGACCGTCTTGCCGATACCGGCATTCGCATCGGCGAACGTGGCCGTACCACCGGTCACGGTGACATCGGCCGACACCGTGAGCGCGCTGGTGAAGCCGCGCGTCACAATGGTGGCGGTGTTGTTGCCGTCGTAGGCCTTGTTGGCGGCAGTGATGGTCGGCGTCAGCGTCCGATCGATGGAATAGACCTGCCCCGTGAAGCTGCCGTTGCCAGCGCCGGTGCCACCAGACGGTTGCCCACCGCGTCGACGATCGAATCGTCATCGACGAGGTTGAGGCCGAGGGTTCCGTGCCGCCTCCGGTCGAGGCGACGACCGTATAGGTATTGCCGTCAACGGCCGCTGACACCGGTAATACCGGGCGTGCCGCTGAGACCGCTCGAGGCGGCGGCGAAGTCCGCCGCGGTGACCCCGGTCACGTTCCTGCTGAACTCAACGGTCCAACCCACCGCCGTCAGGTTGGTCGGCGAGGCGCCGCTCCTGGTGATGGAGGTCACGACCGGTGGCGTGACGTCGTAGGTCACGGTGTTGTCGGTGCTGCTGGAGGCCGCGTTGCCGTTCCCTGCCGTGTCGGTGGCGACACCGGCTGCCACCGACGCCGTCACGGTGCCGGTTCCAGTCATGCCCGCTACGGCCACGTTGTAGGTCGTCCCGCTGCCGGTGACGGTGGCGGTTGTTGCGCCGGCGGTCCCGCCGAGGGTGACGTCGCCGGTAGCGAAGTTCGCCACCGCTTCACTGAACACCACGGTGAACGCGATCGGCGACGCGTTGGTGGGATCGGCCTGGCCGGCGGCCTGGTTGATGGTCACGGTGGGCGCGCCGACGTCGTAGGTCACCGTGTTGTCGCCGCTGCTCGACGCGGTGCTGAGATTCCCGGCCGCATCACTGGCGATGCCCGCGGCGAGCGATGCGGTCACGGTGCCGCTGCCCGTCATGCCGCTGACCGCGACGTTGTAGGTGGTCCCGCTGCCGGTGACCGTGCCCGTCGTTGCGCCGGCGGTCCCTCCGAGGGTGACATCGCCCGTCACGAAGTTGGAGACGGGGTCGCTGAACACCACGGTGAAGTTGATCGGCGAGGCGCTGGTCGGATCGGCCTGGCCGGCGGTCTGGTTGATCGTGACAGTCGGCGCCGTACCGTCAATGGTCACGGTTGGCTGTGTGAACCCGGTCTGGATGCTGTGCGGGGGCGCTGGTGCAGTTGGTGCCCGAATAGGCGTTCACCGTCCACGTCTTCAGGGCGGTGTTCGTCGCGGTGGTGGTGAACGTGATGGCAATGGTGCCACCAGGATCGAGCGAGTTGGGGTTAGCGCCGCCGGATCGAGTCGTCTCAATCGCGCCACCCGAGGTGATCGGAGCGCTCCATGAGCGGACAAGTGATCCGGGGTCGGTGGCGACGACGCTCAATGCATTTGGCAGTGCCGTGTTGGGGGGAATCGTGATGGCTACGCAATCGAACGTCTCACCAGCCGAGCTGGTGTTGGTCACGGTCAAGGTGTAAACCTTCGGACGTTCGGTTGGGCGGCGGTCGGCGTGATCACCGCCGTGAACTGTCGGGCATCCGTGAACGTCATCTGCACGTGCGATCGCGAGTCCTGCGCCGTGAGATAGAAGCGGACGCCCAGGTCGTGCCATCCGGCGCCCACTGGTCCCAGTAGATATCGCCGTTGCGAATCAGCCGTCACCGACAGCCGGTAGTCGTCGTGAACAGCCGGATCCTCCTGAAAGATGAGAGAGACCTCTTCGCCTGGTTGCCATCCCGACCCGGTGATGACGGCCGGCTCGCCCGGGGTAGTAATCGTCCTTGTCCGTCTTGATCGTGGCAAATCGATACGCCTCGGCGTCCGCCGAGCCGCCGCCGGCGACGTAGGCGAAGCCGTTGTCGCCGAGCGGACCGCCAACGGCAAAGGCGCGCGGCATGGTCAGCGCGCCAGTCGGCGCGAAGCTGCCCATGCCCCAGGAGTACGGGTCCGGGAAGATCGCCGGCACGAACAGATCGCTCGTCGCGACCACGGCGCCCGCGGCAGTGCCGCCGGCCAGCAGCACGCCGCCATTGTGCGGCAGCAGCACGGCGGTGTGGCCGGAGCGAGCTGCTGCCATCTGCGTCGGGACCATCGTGAAGGCGCTCGTGGAGGCGTCGTAGATCTCCGCCGTCGCGAGGTCCTGCGTGCCATTGAAGCCGCCGGCGATCAGTACGCGGTGATCGATCGTGGCCGTCGCCGAAGCGCCCACGCGCGCCGTGGTCATCTCGCCTGCCGGGTAGATGCTGCTCGTCTCGGGGTCGAAGATCTCGGCGGACGACAGCGCGGCCCCGTCGGTCGTCGCGCCGCCGACGATCAACACCGTGTCGTCGAAGAGCCGCGCCGAGGCGTGCCAGGCACGGGGCGCGGCCATCGTCGCGGCAAACGCGGAGGTTCCAGCCGCCGAGATCGAAAATCTCCACGTCGGCGCTCGGCACGCCGCCGACCAGGCCGCCCGTGATCAGCACGCGTCCGTCGGCCAGCAACGTGGCCGACGCGTTCAAGCGTGGCGCGAACAGCTGCCCGGCCATCGTCGTGGAGTTCGCCACCGGATCGTAGACGGCCACGCCGTCGGTGACGCTGCCATCCGCGAGTCTGTCCGCCAGCGACCAGCGTGCGCCCGTCGTCGAGTGTCACCGCGGCCGCGCCGATGCGGGGGTCGGCAACCGCGCCTCTCGACAACCACATGCCAACACTTTGCGGCAGCTGCGCCTGAAGCAGCCGCGCCGATGCGCCGGCCGCAATCATGATCGACGAGCACCACCTTCACGACGCGCGCGAGGGTTCGTTTCACTGAGTCGACTCCTGGGAGACAAGGAAGTTCCGCACGCCGGCATAAAGCCAGGCGCAGCAAGCCAGAGCAACGCCCATGCCTCGATGGACGGCTTATCGAATTGATGTGAAGCGGTGTGAAGGTGTTAAGAGCTGTGGCGCCGAATTACTGAGGAAATACAGATGGCACCGGCATCCGTTATCGTCTGGCTCTCGTGGCGTCGCGCGGCAGGGCGCCGCTCATTGGTCTGCGCGTGGGAGGTCTTTGGTCTCCCGCATGTGAATTGCGGGGACTTTCTGGGGAGGGGGAGGGTTCTAGGTTCTGGTTGGGGTTCTAAGGTTCGCTCCAGAACCTTAGAACCCAGAACGAGAACCGGTTACTTAAGCGCTATCGTCGTCAGTGCGGTCGGCTTCAAGCCGCTTGCGCCCAGCTTGTCGTACAGCTGCGGCACCGCGGCGATGAGGTCGTTGGTGTCCTGCACGGCCTTCATCAGATCCTCGCGCGCTTCGGCGGTGCTTCGGATCTGCATCCCGGTGGGTAGCGACGTCGAGCCCATGACCTGTCCCTTCAGCTGACCGATCTGCTGGCGGACGTTCTGCTGACCGCCACCGCCGCCGCCTCCGCCGCCCGTCTGGCCGATGCCCAGCCGGCGACGCAGGTCGGCAATCCGCTTCGAGGCGTCCTCGATCGCGCCCTTTGCCGCGGGCGGGGCGTTGGCGGCCGTCTTCAGCAACGCTTCCGCTTGTTCAACCTGGCCGTTCAGCGTGGTCACCGCGTCGGCGGTGTCGTTCACCACGCGCTGCATGTCGTGCAGCGACATCGAGGTGTCGTGCCAGACCTTGCGATCGGCATCGGTCATCGGCACCGCGGCGTCGCCGGTGACGCGGACCGTCTTCGTCGCCACCTCCTTGCCGCCGACGAGCAGCGTCACGCGATACTCACCGGGCAGCACGTTGGGGCCGTTCAGTCCGCCGCCGCCGAATCCGCCTCCACCGCCGCCCCCGGGCTGCGGTGTGCGCGGCGCCGGCAACGGCTGGTGCCGCAGATCCCAGTAGACACGGTTGACGCCCACCTTGCCGGCGTCCTTGGTCGCGTCACCGGACAACTCCCGCACCACCGTGCCCTGAGCGTCCAGGATGCGCAGCATCACGTCGGTGCTGGCTGCGGCGAGGTAGTAGCTGATCGGCGCCCCGTACGGGGGATTCTTGCCCCAGAAGCCCTTGTCGGCCAGGAAGCCCCGATCGTTGCCCTGGTTGAACTGGGTTGCCGGGCGGATGTCGAACAGGTGCACTGGCGACTTCATCGCCTCGGACAGCTGCCGCACCGGCGTGGCATCGTCCAGGATCCAGATGCTGCGGCCGTGGGTCGCAACGATCATGTCGTGATCGCGCGGGTGGAACACGATCTCGTGGATCGGCACGGTCGGCAGGCCGCTGCGGAAGCGCTGCCACTGGCCGCCCCGGTCGCGGCTGACGAACAGCCCGAACTCGCTGCCCGCATACACCACGCTGGGGTTCTGCGGATCCTCGACGAACGACGTGATGGTGTGGCCCTTCGGGATGCCCTCGCCGATCGAGCGGAAGTTGCTGCCGCCATCGGCGCTGGCATAGACGTAGGTGCCATAGTCGTCGTTGCGGTGATTGTCGAACGTGGCATAGACCGTGTTCGGGTCGTGCGTGGACGGCGTCAGGCGCGAGACATACGAGTCTTTCGGTACCCCCGGGAACTTGGCTGTGATGTTCGTCCAGTTCTTGCCATCGTCCTTGGTCATGTAGACCTGGCCGTCGTCGGCGCCGGCGTAGAGCACGCCCGCCTGGCGCGGCGACTCCGACAGCTGCACGAGGTTGCCGTAGGACTGGACGCCGTCGTTCTTGGCGATGGTGATGTCCTTGGCGGCGACGCCCATCAACGACAGACCCTCACGGTCCGTGTTCTGGGTGAGGTCGGGGCTGATCGCGGTCCACGTCTGGCCGCGGTCGGGCGACTTGAACACCTTGTTGGCGCCCACATACAGCGTGTCCGGGTTGTGCGCGGACAGCACGATCGGCGTGTTCCAGTTCCATCGCAGCGGCGGCTCGCCCTTGGCCGCCACCGGGCGAATCGACTTCCGCTCGTTGGTCAGCCGATCGATGCGGACGATGTTGCCGTCCTGCGATTCGGCGTAGACGGTGCGCCCGTCGCGCGGATCCATCTGCGCCTCGAAGCCGTCGCCGCCCTGGATGGAGCGCCAATCGTCGATGCCGATGCCGGTGCGGCTGCGGACCTGGCTCGGGCCGCACCACGTGTAGTTGTCCTGCAGCCCGCCGCAGACGTGATACGGCGTCTGCATGTCGTAGGTCACGTGGTAGAACTGGCCGAGGTCCATGTTGGTGAAGGCCTCCCAGTTGGCGCCCTTGTCATAGCTGATGCCGACGCCGCCGTCGTTGCCATCGAGGATGTGATTGGGATTGGCCGGATTGATCCACATCGCGTGGTGATCCGAGTGCATCGCGCCGTTGGCGATGAAGGTCTTGCCCCCGTCATCGGAGATGTGGAGCTCGACGCCGAGCACGTAGATGCGCAGATCATTGGTGGGGTCGATGCGGATCTGGCTGAAGTACATCGGGCGCGGATTGGTGTCCGACATCTTCCTCCACGTCTGCCCCGCGTTGTCGGAGCGATAGACGCCGCTCTCTTTCGCGTGCTCGACGCGCGCGTAAACGATGTTGGGATTGGCGCGGTAGACGTCGAGGCCGATGCGGCCGAGCGGTCCTTCGGGAATGCCGGTCGTGAGCTTGGTCCAGGTGCGGCCGCCATCCGAGGACTTGTGAATGGCGCTGCCCGGCCCGCCGCCGTTGAATCCCCAGGTGGCGCGACGGCGCTGATACGTGGCGGCGTAGAGCACCTTGTTGTTCGAGGGGTCCATCACGAGCTCGGTGGCGCCGGTGTCCTCGTTCACGAACAGGATGTTGGTCCAGGTGAGGCCGCCGTCGGTGGTCTTGTAGACGCCGCGGTCGCGGCTGGGCCCGAACACGCTGCCGAGCGCCGCCACGTAGACCACGTCGTGGTCAACCGGGTCGACGATGACGCGGGCGATCGAACGGCTGGCCGCCAGCCCCATGTGCTTCCAGGTCTGGCCGGCGTCCGTGGACTTGTAGACGCCGTTTCCCCACGACGTGCTCTGGCGGTTGTTGTTCTCGCCGCTGCCGACCCACACCGTGTTCGCGTCGTTCGGGGCGATGGCGATGTCGCCAATCGATACGACGTCGTCGAGGTCGTCGAACAGCACATCCCACGTCGTGCCGTTGTTGGTGGTGCGCCACAGGCCGCCCGTCGCGGAGCCGACATAGAACACCGCCGGATTCGATTCCTGGACGGCCAGATCATCGATTCGGCCGCCCATGGTCGACGGGCCGATGTTACGGAAGCTGAGGCCCGCCAGCGGGTCTGGGGCCGTGACTGGGGCCGGGGCCGGGCTGGCGGGCGGGCGCGGGGCCGGGGCCTGGCCGCCGGCGGTGACACTCAATCCCAGAACGGTGGCTACGAGCACCGGCGCAAACGCCAGCGAGCCAGGAAATCGAAGCTGCATCAGGTCTCCTCCTCAACGAACCGACAAGGGGTCGGCGGACTGTACTACGAAGCGTAGACTGGCGACCCCGACGGTGATGCGGCAGGGCTAACGGGTACAATCACGGTTCGTGCGCGTTTCTCGTTCTCACGTCTTCCTGCGGGCCTGGCACCTGGCATGCGCCCTGGCGCTCGCCGGTGCTGGCATCGCGTGCGGCGCCGGGTCGCCGTCTGCGACCGATCGTCTGCGGCCCTGCACGATTGACGAGGGGCCAACCGACGCCTTTTGCGGCCGCTTCGATGTCTTCGAGGATCGGCTGGCGGGGCAGGGCCGGAAGATCGCGCTGAAGATTGTCGTGCTGCCGGCCCTCAGCAACAATCCCCGGCCCGATCCCTTGTTCTTCCTGGCCGGGGGACCCGGGCAGGGAGCGGCGCGGATGGCCGGTGATGTCCGCGGCGCGTTCCGGCGCGTGCAGGCCACCCGCGACGTCGTGCTCGTCGATCAGCGTGGCACCGGTGACTCGAACGGCCTGGAATGCACTCCGGATGGCGACACGCTGACCTCGCTGAACGAGTCCGATGCCATCGGGCTGACGCGCCTGAGGAGCTGCCTGGCCGGCTACGACGCCGACACGCGCTTCTACACCACGCCCATCGCGATGGACGATCTCGATGACGTCCGTCGCTTCCTCGGCTACGACCGGATCAACATCTACGGCGGGTCCTACGGTACGCGTGCGGGCCTTGTCTACCTGCGCCAGCACGGCGACCACGTGCGCGCCATCGTGCTGGACGGCGTGGCGCCGCCCGACATGCGGCTGCCGCTCTACTTCGCCCGCGACGCGCAGCGCGCGCTGGATCGCCTGATCGCGGACTGCGCGGCCAGCGCGTCATGCGGCGGCCAGTATCCACGGCTGGCCGAGCGCGTCCGCGCGCTCTTCGCCCGGCTGGAGACCGATCCGGTCGTCGTCAGCGTGACGCACCCGAGGACCGGCGCGGCGGAGGACCTCCGGGTGAATGCCGAACTGCTCGCAGGCCTCGTCACCGGGGCCCTGTATTCGCCAATGACCGCGTCGATGGTGCCGGAACTGCTGGTCCGGGCCGAAGGCAACGACTTTCAGGGCCTCCTCGCGCTCGCCACCCTCGGTGAATCCGCCGGCGAGAACATGAGCACCGGGATGCAGCTGTCGGTGATCTGCGCGGAGGACGTGCCCCGGATCGGCCCAGGCGACGCAGAGCGGGAAACCGCCGGCACGGTGTTCGCGCGGCATCTGCTGACGTCGCGAATGAAGCCATGTGAGTTCTGGCCCGCCGGTCCGATCGCGGCGTCGTACTACGAGCCCGTGCGCTCGGACGTACCGGCTCTCGTGCTTTCGGGCGATGTCGATCCGGTCACGCCGCCGACGTGGGGCGCCGAGGTGTCCGCTCACCTCAGCCGGGCCCTGCACGTCACCGCGCCGGCCACCGGGCACGGGGTGCTGGGGACGGGTTGCGGCCAGCGCCTGATCGCCGCCTTCATCGCGCGTGGCAGCGTCGATGGGCTCGACACCTCGTGCGTGGCGTCATTGAAGCGGCCGCCGTTCTTCCTGACGCCCGCCGGTCCGGATCCGGGCGTCACGGGGGGGACCGCGAAGTGATTCGGGTCGAAGGACTTCGCAAGCAGTTCGGCTCGGTCACGGCAGTTGATGATGTGAGCTTCGTGGCGCCCGATGGCGCCGTCACCGGCCTGCTCGGCCCGAACGGCGCGGGGAAGACCACCACGCTGCGCATGCTCTACGCGTTGATGCGGCCGGATGCCGGGCGCATTCACATCGACGACATCGACGCCGTGGCGGATCCGCAGGGCGCGCAGTCACGGCTTGGGGTCCTGCCGGATGTGTCTGGCCTCTACCCGCGGCTGACTCCACGCGAGCACATCCATTACTACGGCGAGCTGCAGGGCGTGTCCGGAACAGCCCTGCGATCGCGCACCGACGAACTGCTGCAGCTGCTGGACATGGCCGGCATTGCCGACCGGCGGACGGCCGGCTTCTCGCACGGCGAGCGGACCAAGGTGGCGCTGGCGCGGGCCCTGGTGCACAACCCGCGCAACGTGCTGCTCGACGAGCCGACCAACGGCCTGGACGTGATGAGCACGCGCGCGGTCCGCGAGATTATCCGCCGCCTGCGTGGCGAAGGGCGGACGGTGGTCTTTTCCAGCCACGTCATGCAGGAAGTCTCGGCGCTCTGCGACAACATCATCGTCATTGCCCATGGGCGCATCGTTGCTTCCGGCAGTCCGGATGCGCTGCGCCAGCGGACCGGACACACGAACCTCGAGGACGCCTTCGTGGCTCTGGCGGGTCTCGAGCGCGTGGTGGAACCATGAGCCGCACGCTGACCCAGGCCTGGGTAGTGATGCGGAAGGAACTGCGCGACGCCTTTCGCGACCGCCGTGCCATCTACTCGGTGCTGTTCGGCTCGCTGTTCGGCCCGGTCCTCGTGGGCGTGCTGATGAACGGGATTGCCGACCGGCAGCGCGAGGTCGAGGACGTCCAGATTCCGGTCGTTGGCCTCGAACACGCGCCGACGCTGATCGAGTGGCTGCGGCAGCAGGCAGGCGTGACGGTCGTGGCCGGACCGGCTCGATGCCGAGAAAGCCGTGCGCGATCGGACCGAGGACGTCGTCGTGGTCATCCCCAGGGACTACGCTTCGTCGTTCCGCGCGTCGAAGCCGATCGAGCTGCGCGTGGTGTCCGACGGCTCGCGCAACTCCTCGCGCCCGAAAGTGCGGCGGGTGCTGCGGCTGCTCGAACGCTACAGCAGCGAGGTGGCCGCGATGCGGATGATCGCGCGTGGGGTGAGCCCGGCCGTCGTGACCCCGCTCCGCGTGGAGGAGGTGGAGGTCTCGAGCGCCCAGCAGCGCGCCGCCGTCATCCTCAACTTCATCCCGTTGTTCATCGTCCTGGCGGCGTTCACCGGCGGGATGCAGATCGCCACCGACTCCACCGCGGGCGAGCGCGAGCGCGGCTCGCTGGAGCCGCTGCTGGTCAACCCTGCGCCACGGGCGGCGATCGCCTCCGGGAAGTGGCTGGCCGCCACCGCCTCGGCGATGGTGAGCGTGTGCATCACGACCACGCTGTGCCTGATCCTGTTGCGGATGATCCCGTTGCAGGACCTGGGCATCCGCTTCCGGCTGGGACCGCCGCAGGTGGTCGGCCTGCTCGCCGCGGTGCTGCCGCTCTGCCTGCTGTCCACCGCGATTCAGACCTACCTGGCGACGTTCGCCCGCTCGTTCAAGGAGGCGCAGAGCTACATGGGCTTCCTGATGATGGTGCCGATGCTGCCCGGCTTGCTCAGCTCGGTCTATCCCATCGCCAGCGAGCCGTGGATGTATCCAGTGCCGATCCTCGGCCAGCATCTGCTGCTGACGGATGTGCTCGGCGGCAAGGCCCCGGATCTCCGGATGTTCGCCGCGGCGGCGCTGGCGACGGTGATCGCGGCCGCGCTGCTGCTGCGCCTCGTCACCGCGCTGTTACAACGCGAACGCATCATCTTCGGGCGCTAGCGGCGCGTGCCTCTTGCTATCCTGCGGGCATGACGTCCGCACGCGCGTTCACCATCCGTCCCGCCACTCCAGACGATCTGCAGGCCGTTGGCCGCCTCGGCGGCCTGCTCATGCGGGACCATTACGCCTACGATGCCGATCGCTTCCTGCCGCCTGGGGACGATCCGGAGGGCGGCTATGCGTGGTTCCTGGGCACCCAGCTCGCGCACGACGATGTCGCGGTGCTGGTGGCGGAGCAGGATGCTCGCGTCCTCGGCTACGCCTACGCGGGTATCGAGCCGTTGTCGTGGAAGGACCTCCGGGATGAATGCGGCTTTCTGCACGACCTGGTGGTGGCCCCGGGCGACCGCGGTCAGGGCATAGGCGAGGCGCTGCTGAACGCGATCATCTCGTGGCTGCGCGCGCGAGGACAACCGCGGATCGTGCTGTGCACCGCGGAGCGGAATGCTGCAGCCCAACGACTATTCGCCCGGCGGGGTTTCCGCCGGACGATGATCGAGATGACGCTGGAGCTGGGCAGCCACCCGTGATGGCTGCCCGCAGCTAGAAACCGAAGAGCGCGGTCGCGGTGAACACGAGCAGCGAACGCTGCTGATCCTGTTCGAAGTCGAATCCGCCATCCCTGAAGACGTAACGCACATCGAGGCGCATGCCCACGCCGTGCGCGCGGCCGCTCTGGGCGATCTTCGAGAACCACTTGAAGCCCAACCCCGCCTGATAGATGGTGCCGGTTTCGGACGTCCCGTCGTCGGCGTTCTGCCGGATCACGCCGGCGCCAGCGAGGACGAACGGCACGGTGCGCGTCTCATCGATTCTCGCGCCGTTGAAGTGATAGACCAGGTTGCCCTCGGCGACGTATTGCTCGAACGCCGCACCATCGATGCTGATCGACGGCGTGTCCTCCACGTCCTCGTCGAGCTCGACGCTGAGGCTGGGACGGCTGTATTGGAAGCCGCCTTCCACCCCGATGCTGCGCGTGAGGTTGATGCCGACGCTTCCCACGCCAACCGGCCCGGATTTCGTCTTGCCGCTGGCGCGGAAGAACGTGACCGGATCGACCGAGCCAAGTCCGTTCGCGGTCATGGTCGCGTCGCGGGTGCCGGAATCCGCCTGCCCCACATAGCCGATGCCGGCGCTCACCTCCACCGTCGGCGGCCTGACGTGGACGTCGGGGGCCGCTTGGGCCGAGGCCGCCGTGGGTACGGCCGCGGCTGCAACCACGAAGGCCACACGACACATGCGCGAGAAAGAGCCGGGCGCGCTCACTTGGCCTCCAGCGTGATCTCGACGGGGCCCGCGGTGGTGCCGCTCTCGGCGTAAACCAGACGATCGACGAACTTGTTCTTGAAGCCGACGTCCACCGGTGGCAGGTCGTCGAAGTAACTGCTGACGTCATCGTCGTCCACGGGTTCCAGCCTGAGGACATACGGACCTGGTTGGAGACCGGTGACTGTGACCACGCCGTTCTCGAGCACGAAGCCGGCGACCATCAGACCGGTGAGCGGATTGAATGCCATCACGTGGGCGCCGAACACGTCTCGGCCGTCGAGCTGGACGTGAGCGCGGATGCTGGCGGTGCCGGCGGCGTGATTGCTCTCTGGGTAAATCTCCGCCACGCCCGCGATGTCGTCGGCCTTGAGCTGACGGCCGGCGGTGCTGCCGGGATCGAACGCGTAGGGGAACATCACGGCTTCGGCGGCGGCGAGCCGCGCCTCGGTGTCGGTGACCTCGAAGTAGCCGAGGGCCGAGTGGTTGAGGCCGAGCATGTGGCCGAACTCGTGGAGCGCGATGGACTCGACGTCGAATCGCCCTTCTTCGCCCGCGCCGGCCACCGACCAGTCGTACGCCGCGTTCAGGAACATGTCGGACTCGACCACCTCGCCTGAGATCAGGTCGGTAATCGTGGCCGTGACACCGAGGACGCCGTCGAGGTCGGCGCGACTGACGAAGCCGACGGTGTTGCGGCCGTCGAGATCGAGCGGCCGCGCCGCCGTCCGTCCGGCGTAGCGAAAGGTGATGGCGGAACCAGGGGCCGCCTGCCAGGACGCAGTCGCGCGCTGCAGCGCCGATTCGAAGGCGTCTACGCTGACGCCGTCGACGCCGCGGTCGGAGACGAAGTAGTCGATGCGCCGCTCGGCCCACGTCACCAGCACCCGCTGATCGCCGACCAGGTAGGACTGGCGCAGATAGGCCTCGCCCGTCTGCAGTCCGGCAATGACGAACAGCAGTGTGGCGCAGGCGCGAACCAGGAGCCGGCGCCTCATCGGCCCTTCTCCATCGCGGTGCGGACCAGGGCCCCGAACGCCTGCAGCGACAGCCCATCGGCGGGGCCCTTGCCGCGCTGGACCTTCTGCCACGTTGCCGCCTGACCGGCCAGCGGTTGCCGGCGAATCGTCCGCGCACCGGTGCGCGAGTCCACCGAAACCCGGAAGGCACCCTGGCTCATCCTGATGACGTGGGGCAGGGCCGGTGCCTTCGCGCCGAGGAACAGCACGACCTCCTGGCCTTCGGCAAATTGCGGCGCGCCGGAGACGACGCTGCGATAGCGCCCGAACTGACCGCCGACCACCACGAACGTGACGTCGCGGCCGAGATCGCCCTTCAGGTACGACTCGGCCTCGATCGTCACCAGCGTCTCGATGCCGAGACCATCACCGCTGGCGCGGCCTTGCAGGTGGACGACACGGCCGTGGACGATCGCCTGGGCATCGGCAACGAGCGCGTTGATTTCGGCGGGCACGACGACGCTCGCCGAGAGCGACGCGGTCAGCAGGACCGCGAGGAGGCAGCAGGGGAGAAGAACCTTCGAGGACATAGGGCGACGAGTCTACGTGACATCGTCGACTTTGGGGAAGGCGGCAGGCGGCGCAGACGGGAGTCGGGAGTCGGGAGTCGGGATGTCGAGGAGTCGGAGTCGGACACCGGCACCGGATACCGGGTACCGGACACCGGAGACCGGGTACCGGAATAACTGGTCGGGGCGACTGGATTCGAACCAGCGACATCCCGCTCCCAAAGCGGGCGCTCTACCAGGCTGAGCCACGCCCCGACCCTGAACCGCTATTGTACCCGACCGGCGTCAGCGGCCGCCGAGGAGGCCCTGTTTCTTCATTTCCTTGACGGTGTCCTTCACGAGGTCCTTCACGTAGGTCTGCGCCTCCTTCGGGTTCTTCGTGCGCGTCACTGCGGCCCACACCAGCTTGCTGGTCGGCACGCTGTAGACGAGGGTCTCGGTGACCAGGACGGTGTCGATGCGCGGCGGCCCGAACTCGTAGACCGCGCCCCAGCCGTACCCCCAGTAGTCGTAGAGCCCGCCGTAGTAGCCGCTGTTCCACATCACCGGCATCGTTTCGGCGCGCTCGCTGGTGAGGCTGACGGGCCTGAGCACCACGACGGCCTGGGCCTCAGACTTCTCGAGGAACTCGCGGACCTTCGCGACGTTCCTGGTCTCCGGCACCGGCACGATGCGGAACGCGGCGACACCCCGCATGCCGCGCGCGCTCAGTTCGCTCGCCAGCTGCGTTTCCGCCGATTCGCGCAGCCCCATGTCGTTGCTGACCACCAGGGCGGCCACCTTCTGGCCGATGAAGCGTGATGTTCGCCGCATCCGGCGCCTTGAAGGTGTCAACGAACTTGGTGTCGGCGACCAGTGGCGCCGCGAGCGCGAGAACGAGAATGCACAACGAGACGGGAAGTGGCCGCATGAGTTAGATGGTAGCTGATTCCCGGCGGTATAAGCTGATGCAGACATGGCGCGCTACTTCGTGACCGGAGCGACCGGCTTTCTCGGTGGAGAGCTCACGAAGCAGCTGATCAGCCGAGGCCATCAGGCGGTGGCCCTGGTCCGCGATCCGGCCAAGGCGTCGCTGCTCCGCACCCTCGGCGTGCAGATTCATCAGGGCGACATCACCGACCGCGAGAGCCTGCGCGCGCCGATGACCGGCGTTGACGGCGTGTTCCACTGCGCCGCCTGGTACAAGGTGGGTGTCGACCCGGCCGAGGCCGAGCGCACCAACGTCGACGGCACGCGCCACGTGCTCGAGACCATGCGCGAGATGGGGATTCCGCGCGGCATCTACACCAGCACGGTCGCGGTGTTCTCGGACACGCGCGGCGCGATGCCCGACGAGTCGTACCGCTACGACGGCCCGCACCTCAGTCATTACGACCGCACCAAGTGGCGGGCGCACTACGAAGTGGCGCTGCCGATGATGGCGGAGGGCCTGCCGCTGATCATCGTGATGCCCGGCCTCATCTACGGCCCGGGCGACACCAGCGGAATGCACACCGCGCTGGTGGACCTGCTGCGCAAGCGGCTGCCGATCACGCCGCGCGCGCACTGCCTTCTGCTGGGCGCACGTGGAAGACACCGCGCGCGGTCATCTGCTGGCCATGGAGCGGGGCAACTCCAGCGAGACCTACATCATCACGGGCCCGCGCCACACCTTCGAGGACGCGTTCGATCTGGTGGCGCAGCTGGCCAAGGTCCCGCGGCCGCTGCTGCATCCCGGCCCGCGGCTGATGCGGGGCATGGCGGCCCTGATGACCGTGGTGCAAAAAGCGATCGACCTGCCGCCGGGCCTGACGCCCGAGGCGCTGCGCGTGATCGCCGGCACCTCCTACCTGGGGTCGAACGAGAAGGCCATGCGTGAGCTGGGATTCACGGCGCGATCGCTGGCCGAGGGCATGGACCAGACGCTCGAGCACGAACTGCGCGCGTTGCAGCGGCTGCGGCCGTCCTGACGCCTCAGCTCACCGGTCGCGCCGCGCGATGCCGCCGGAGAGGACGTCGGCGATGATGCGCGTCGCATCGTCGCGGCTCATGCCGAAGTGATTCGGCACACCGAACAATATCTCCACCACGAAGTAGTAGATGAAGATGCGCGTGGTCAGCATCATCGCCGCCGCGGCCGGAATGCCCTCGCGCAGCCGCGACGGGATGTCGAGATCCTGGCGGCGAATCAGGAACTGCTCGAACATCGTCGCCATGTCCGAGTAGAAGCGGTGGATGTGCGCGCCTTCGAACTCCACGACATCGACGTAGATCAGCGCGATGTAGGGCCGCCAGCGGGCGACGGTCTCCTGCGCCGCGGCGCCGACGGCCAGCAGGTTGTCTGGAAACGCGCCGTCCTCCAACACTCGCAGCAACGGGAAGTCCGGCTGGCCCGTGGCGACGCGGAAGTGATCGAGCAGCGTCTGGAAGATGGCTTCCTTGTCGCGGAAGTGGTGGTAGACGCTGCCGGTGGACACGCCGGCGCGCTCCGCGATGTCGCGGACACTGGTGGCCCGATAGCCCTGGCTCGAGAACAGGGCGAGCGCGGCCTCCAGCAAGGCGGCGCGACTACGATCGGAGCGCTCCTCCTGCTGCATACCTGGGCCGCCAGTATAGCGAAAGGGGTGGCCGCGCGAGACGGTCCGTTCAGCTCGAAAGCAGTGCCCGCCGCAGGTCGCGGAACGCCCGTGCGCGATGCGACACCGCGGCCTTCTGGTGGAGCGTGAGCTCGCCGGTGGTCTTGCCGAACGGCGGGTAGAGGAAGATCGGGTCGTAGCCGAAGCCGTGCGCCCCGGCCGGCGCCGGAGCCAGCACGCCTTCGATGCGCGTCTCGGTCTCGAAGACCAGAGCCCCGCCGTCGGCCACCGCCAGCGCCGTCACGAACCGCGCGGTGTGCGGAGCCCCGGGCACGTCACCGAGCCGTCTGAAGATCTCGGCGAACCGGTCGGGATAGGAAGCGTCGGCGCCGAGGAATCGCGCCGAGTGCACGCCGGGTGCTCCGGCCAGCGCGTCGATCACCAGCCCCGAGTCCTCGGCCACGGTTGGCAGCCCCGAGGCGCGCGAGTAGGCGAGCGCCTTCAGCCGCGCGTTCTCCCAGAAGGTGGCGCCGCTCTCCTCGGGCTCCGGCAATCGGCGGCAGGTCGGCCAGCGTCACGAGACGCGCTCGGCGTGCCGCGCCAGCAGCGGCAGAATCTCGCGCAGCTTGCCCGGGTTCGTGGTCGCGACGAGCAGCGTCATCGGCCCAGGATGGGCCCGACGATGGCGCGCTGCTTCTCGATCAGCTGCGCGATGCCGGCGTCGGCAAGGTCCAGCAGACCGCCGAGCGCGTCGCGGCTGAAGGGCTCGGACTCGGCAGTGCCCTGCACTTCGATGAAGCGGCCATCGCCGGTCTTGACGATGTTCATGTCGACGTCGGCCTTCGAATCCTCTTCGTAGGCCAGGTCGAGCAGCGGCATGCCGCCGACGATGCCGACGCTGGTGGCGGCGACGTAGTCGCTGATCGGGATGGTGCGCAGCACCTCGTTCTTCTTCAGCCGATCGAGCGCCAGCACCAGCGCGACGAACGCGCCGGTGATGGACGCGGTGCGGGTGCCGCCGTCGGCCTGGATCACGTCGCAGTCGAGCCACACCGTCCGCTCGCCGAGCTCGTTGCAGGCGCACGACGGTCCGCATCGAGCGGCCGATCAGCCGCTGGATCTCCATCGTGCGGCCGCCGACCTTGCCGCTGCGACGCTTCGCGCGTGGTGCGCGTGTTGGTGGCGCGCGGCAGCATGCCGTATTCCGCCGTCACCCAGCCCTTGCCGGTGCCGCGCAGGAACGGCGGCACGCGATCTTCGACGCTGGCGGTGCAGATGACCTTCGTGCTGGCCGACCTCGATGAGCACCGAACCTTCGGCGTGGAGCAGGTAGTGCGGGGTGATCTGTGGTGGGGCGGAGATCGCCGGGAGCGCGGTCGTACTGTCGAATCATGGGGGGCTCGGGATTTGGGTTCGGACGACGATCAGCCCTTCATTCTTCCGCAACGGCCGACGCAAGTCCACATGACCCGCGAGCGTATCGGCTTCCTGTCCGTCGATCAGGATCTGCACTTCGGTCATCGTCGGCAGGTTGACCAGTGAGCGTGTTGACCACGCTGTAGACGGTGAGGAGCTCCTGCATCGAACCGCCGGGGTGCTTGGTCGCGGACCGTGGCGTCGAGATCGACGAAGACCTCGAAGCGGTCCGAGACATAGAGGCCGCGGAGCGTGGTGCCCTGGGGCACCGTCGATGAGTAGCGGAGCCGGCGCGGGGACCGAGAGCTGCGCTTCGATCAGCGCGCGCGCCTGCGCCACGGTGCCTTCGGCGAGCGGCACGTCCTGCTGGACGCCAATCAGCCGCTGCCCGTCCTCGGAGGCGAAGAACAGCGTGGCCTTGATCTTCGGTCCGTCGGTGACTGCGCCTGGCGCGGGCGCGACGGCGGCGTTTCGACAACCGGCTCGGCCGGGGGCGCCGCTGGAGCGCGCAGCAGGCGTCCGAGCCCGGTCATCACCAGCCAGCCGAACGCCGCGGCCGCCACGAGCACGGCCACTCCCATGAGCACGCGACGGATGGTCACGGGGCCGTGCGGTCCAGCAGGGTGCGGAACTTGATGAGCGCGTCGAGCAGCGACTCCGCAATCTTGTCCTGATACGCCGCCGACAACAGCTGCTGCTCCTGCTCGGGGTTCGACAGGTAGCCGATCTCGACCAGCGCCGCCGGCATGTTGGCGCCGACCAGCACGCGGAACGGCGCCTGCTGCACCGCGCGCGGGCTCATCTCGACTCGGGCGCGCAGACGCTTCTTCGACCAGCCCGGCCAGCTGTGACGACTGTTCGAGGAACCGGGCCTGCGCCGTCTCCCACAGGATCAGATCGATGGTCCGCGTGCCGCCGCCAAGCGCCGGCAGCGTGATGGCCGGCGTCATCGGCGCGCTTGCGCGCCTCGGCGTCGGCGCGTTCGACGCTCAGGTAATAGACCTCGGCGCCCTTGATGAAGGGCCGCACGGCCGCGTTGGCGTGGATGCTGAGGAAGACGTCGGCCTGATGGTTGTTGGCGAACGCCGACCGATCGTCGTGCGGGACGACGCGGTCGTCTTCGCGCGTGAGGAACACCCGCAGGCCGAGGCGGCTTTCGATCAGCGTGCGCAACCGGCGCGACACCGCGAGCGTGACGTCCTTCTCGAGCGTGCCGCGCGGTCCTTGCGCGCCAAGTTCGTCGCCACCGTGACCGGGATCGATGACCACGGTCCGCAAGCCGGTCGAGGGCGTGGGCGTCACCGACGGACGGATGTCCACCGGCAGCGCCGGCGGCGGGACGGCGCCGGCCAGCTCGCTGGTGACTGGGCAGGAGGTCGATGGTCAGGCGCGAGGAACTGGCGTCGGCCTGCGAGGATGACGACCGATAGGCGCCGTAGCGCGCCCCGGTCGCGATCACCACGGTGCTGCCCTCACCGGGCGCGATCGAGGCGATGAACGGCTGCTGCGGCACCGTCGGGATCAGCAGGTCGAGCGCGTCGGCATCGAACTGCACGACCAGCCGTCCCGCTTCGGCGCTCACCTTCGCCGGCGTCACCGGCGAAATCTCGAACGTCACCGACGCGTTCGCGCTGCCGCTGTCGACGCGCGTGACGATGCGCGGGACGCGGAGGTCGCCCATCACCAGCAGTCGGGTCGGACGGCGCAGATCGAGTCGCTGATCGAGGACCGGCCCCAGTGCCCGCGGCAGGAAATCGAGCGGCACGAGCCAGCGGGTGTCGCGTTTCACGGCCGGAGCGGGCAGCGACACCAGCCGGCCGGCGGCGGAGACCAGGTTCTGATCGGCGGTGAGGATGAGGGTCCGGCCCCGGGCCGTAATCGTCAGGCCGCCCGCGGCTTCGCGCGACGTCGTGCCGAATGGTCCCGCCAGATCGTCGACCGCGATGTAGTCCTGATTGTTGATGACCGTGATGGGGATGGCACGCCGGCCCTCGCGCGACAGGAGGGTGAGCGAGGGCGCCGGCCCCGACCCCTGGCCCCAGGTGTTGGTGGCGGTGGCCAGCGCCAGCAGCAGAAGTGCCAGGGCTCTCGTAATGCGGCGCATGAGCAGGATCAATTCTACAGGACGTCGGCCCGGGGACTCAGGCGCCGGGCCCAATCATTCGGGCCATGAACCGGGTGCCCGCAATCGGCGTGTCGTAATACGGCGCGATGTCGCGGAAGCCGAGCGACTCGTACATGCCCTGTGCGGCGCCCATCATCGGCAGGGTGTCGAGATAGATCTGGCGGTAACCCTGCGCCGCGGCCGCGGAGAGAAGCGTGGTGACGAGCGCGCGCGCCAGCCCGCTGCCGCGTCCGCTCGGCCGGACGTAGAGGCGCTTCATCTCGCAGATGTCCGCCGACCACTGTCGGCAGGCCACAATCCCTTCCAGGCGATCGTCGATGAAGCCCACCAGCAGGATGCCTCCGGGCGGCGCGTAGTCGCCCGGCAGGCCGTCGAGTTCCGCCTCGATCTCCTGGAACGTGAGGTCGAGGTCGATCCAGCGGCAGTACTCTTCGATCAGGGCGCGGACCGCAACCATGTCGGCGGCACCTGCAGGGCGGACGGATGGCATCGGCGGATGGTAACCGAAAGCCGGGCCGGTGGGACGACATCAGGAACCGTCGATCGAGTGCCGGAGGTCGAGCTTCCGAAACTGTTCCTGCACGGTGAGAAATGCATCCACCACATCCGGATCGAAGTGCTGGCCACGGCCGCTGGCGATGGCTTCGACCGCGGCCTCGTGCGACACCGCGGGTCGATATGCGCGCTGGACCACCAGGGCGTCGTAGGCATCGACGAGCGCGACCAGGCGGCCGGAAACAGGAATCTCCTCCCCACGCAGCCCCTGCGGATAGCCCGCGCCATCCCAGCGCTCGTGATGGGTGTGCACGATCTCCTTCGCCAGGCCAATCACTTCGTCATCGTGCACGCCGGCCAGCGATTCGGCCCGCAGCAGGCTGTTGTGTCCGAGATCGGGGTGGCGCCGCATTTCGTTGTGCTCCTCGGCGGTGAGCGCGCCGGGCTTGCGCAGCACCGCGTCGGGCACCCCGACCTTGCCGATGTCGTGAAGAGGCGCGAGCGTGGCGATCAAGTCGATGCGTTCCCTGGTCAGGTGCGCCTTGTGGCGCGGGAAACGGGCCAGGGCGGTGGCGAGTGTGCGGGTGTACTCCTGCGTCCGGCGCGCGTGCCGGCCGGTATCGAGGTCGCGCGTCTCGGTGAGCGTGGTCAGCGACTGCACGATCAGGCGCTGCGCGTCCCCGCGTTTCCGCCGCTCGCGATCGGCGCGGCGCCGTTCGTGAACAATCGCGAAGAAGCCTTCAGCGGCGATGGTGATGGCCATCGCCGCCAGCGGGTACAACGGCGAGACCCACAGGCCCTGCGCGGAGAGCAGCCAGCCGCACGCCCGCCACGCCACGACCCCGGCAATCAGGCTGCCGATCGCGCCGACCAGCAACCCGGTGCGCGCGACGAGCACGGCAGTCGCCAGGGCGAAGAACGCGCTGGCCGCGATCTCCTCGAGCGCCGCGAACTCGGGGCGTTCGTAGGCGGCGCCGCCGAGCAGGGTGTCGGCCACCGCCTGATGAACGACGACCCCAGGCAGGGCTCGATCGACGGCGGTCATCACGACATCGCCAAGCCCCAGGGCAGTGGTGCCGACGAAGACGACGCGGCCGCGGATCTGTTCGCGCGGGACGCGGCCGTCCAGCACGTCTGCCGCCGAGATCGGCGCGGGCCGTCGCGCCGCGGGGGGCAGGCGCAGCAGCAGCCGGCCCTGGGCGTCCAGCGACACCGGGCGCGATGCCACGGTCATCATCATCGAGCCGTCACTTCGAGCGTCGAGCACGACCGGCCCGCCGCCAAGTGCGCGCCGGGCCGCGGCCAGGCCCAGCGACGGATAGACCCGGTCACCAAAGCGCAGCAGCATCGGCGCGCGCCGCAGCAGTCCGTCCGGGTCGCGGCCGGCATTGATGAACCCCGAACCGCCTGCGGCACGGACCAGATCGCTCACCGTGCAAATACCGCTCGTGGCGGTCAGCAGGCCGGCGCTTGGCGGCGCATCGCCGCGCTGGCGTTCGACCAGCGCCAGTGGATGCTGCGTGCACGCGTCGGCCGGGGCCGGCTGATCGAACAGGAACGCGTAGGCGGTGACGGCCGGTCCCTTGGCCAGGGCTCCCGCCAGCGCATGATCGGTGGCCGCCGCGCCGCGTTCCGCTTCCGGCAACAGCAGATCCAGCGCCACGACCGAGGCGCCGAGCGCATGAAGCTGATCGACCAGCGTCGCCAGCACCGCGCGTGGCCACGGCCATTGTCCGGCGCGCGCCAGACTGGTTTCGTCGATCGCCACCACCACCGCGCGCGAGCCGGTGTCGGTAACGGCGTCATCGGCGCGCACCAGCGCGTCGTAGATCCGGAGATCGGCCTCGCCCAGGATTGACGGACGCCAGATGGCCAGGGCAATGGCCAGACCGGGCCCCAGCAGGCTGATGAACGAGCGTGACAGCGACATCATCCCGGCGTCAGCGGATTGTCACTTCGACGCGCCGATTCCTTGCTTCGGCAGTGTTGTCGGGGGTGGGCACGACCGGGTCCGATTCGCCGTGGGAGCGCACGTCAATCACCGTGCCGTCGAGCCCAGCCTGGATCAGCAGGTCGCGAATCAACGTCGCGCGCCGCAGCCCGAGCGCGGCGTTCGAAGTGGTGTCGCCCGTGGTGTCGGTATGGCCGATCACGGTGACATCGATGGCGATGCGGCCGCGCACCTGGGCGGTCACATCCGCCACCATCGCCTGCGACTCCGCGGTGAGCTGATCGCTGCCGAGTTCGAAGTACAGATTGAAGTGCTGGGTCGCCGGCGGCATCACCGCGAGAGCGGCGCCGAACACCCGCTGGATCTCGTCGTCCGAGAGCACGACCACCGCGCCGGGGGCGCCGCCGCTGGGCACCAACGTGCTTTCGCGAGCCCGGGTCAGTTCCACTGAACCAGCGGGCGTGGTCACCACCAGACGACCGACCTCCGCGGTCTCGGGACCCGGCGCCAGCACGACGAGATCGCGCGGCCTCGGCTCCGGTGCCTGAGGTGGCGGCGTGGGACCGCACCCGGTGGCGATCACCAGGGTCAGCGGCACGAGCGTGCGAAGGGCGCGGGTCATGGCGCCTCCACCCTGATCAAGGCGTGCGTGCCACGCACGCCGATCACCGAGGTCGGCGTCTCGAGCCGCACGGCCTCTGGCATCAGCCTGGCAATGCGTCCGGAAACATAAGACAAGGCGCCGCGCGCGATGCGGAGAACCATCGACAGCTGTCCTTCGGCTGGGGCGAACGTGAAGGCCGCGAGGGAGATCTCGGTGTTGGGCCCCATCGACAGCCGCGTCTCGTCCCGCAGCGTCACCGCCAGCTGGCCGTCGGTGCCGGTGCGGAGCGTGTCCGACTGGTAGACGAGTTCCCCCACCCGCGCCGGACTGGAATTCCCGGCTCGGACGATGACCGCGGATCCGGCGACGGCCTTGATCCGGCCCGCGCCGTCGTTCGGCTGCGCGGACACCGGGGAAAACCAGCACGCAACCATGAGGCAGGCACACGCCATCGGCCTGCCCAGTGCCTTGAGCGGCATGGGAGTCACTTTCCGGAGGGGTGCCGAGAGCTTACAGGAAAAGCGGGGAGCCGGTCTCCGGTGTCCGGTTTCCGGTACCCGTCGGACACCGGATACCGGACACCGGGTACCGGAACCGGTCCCCCTACTTCCTGAGGTTCGTGTTGAAGAACTCGATCGTGCGCTGCCAGGCGAGCTTGGCGGCGGCCTCGTCGTAGCGAGGGGTGGTGTCGTTGTTGAACCCGTGCTGCGCGCCCGCGTACATGTGCATCGCGTACTTCACGTTGGCGGCCTTCAGCGCGGTCTCGTACGCCGGCCACATCGCGTTGATGCGCTCGTCGGTGCCGGCGTAGTGGATGAGGAGCGGCGACTTGATGCGCGCGGCCTCCTCGGCGGTCGGTGCGCTGCCGTAGAACGGCACCGCGCCGCCCAGGTCGGGGATGCGGGTGGCCAGCATGTTGGCGATGCCGCCGCCGTAGCAGAAGCCGACCGCGCCGATGCGGCCGGTGCACTCGGGACGCGCCTTGAGGAAGCCGGCCGCGGCCACCATGTCTTCGCGCGTCTTGGCCTGATCGAGCTTGCCGAACAGCGTGCGGGCCTCGTCCTCGCCGGCGGCGGGGTAGCCGCCGAGCGGCGTGAGTGCGTCGGGCGCAAACGCCACGAAGTTGTCGAGGGCCAGGCGCCGGGCGATGTCCTCGATGTGCGGGTTGAGCCCGCGGTTCTCGTGGACCACGACGACGCCCGGCAGCTTGCCGGTGGCGTTGGCGGGGCGCACCAGGTATCCCTTCATCTTGCCGTTGCCCTGCGGTGAGTCGTACTCCAGGTAGTCGGCCTTGATGCGGGGATCGTCCTTCTTCACCTGCTGGGCTTCGGCGAACTTGGGGTTCAGCGCGTCGAGGAGCATCGCCGCGGTGACGCCGCCCACCGCGAACTTCCGGGCCTTGTCCAGGAAACCGCGGCGGTCCACCGCGCCGTGCACGTAGGCGTCGAACAGGATGAGCAGTTCAGGGTCGAAATCGGCGGCGGTCTTACGTTCCATGCGCGGTCCTCCTCGGAATCCCGGCGATGATAGCGCAGGGCTCTCGGAGCTCAGCCGAACCGGTATAATTCAATTCAACGTCGTCCCGCCGCGGGCCGGCCCTCATCCACCGCATGTCAGGTCCCCTCCACGTCGCATTCCTTGGGTGCGGCTTCATCACGGACGTACACAGCCGCCAGCTCCGGGCCCTGGGGCCCAAGGTCGTCGCCACCCGCTACGCCAGCCGCGACCTGGCCCGGGCCGAGACCTACAGCAAGCGCTTCGGCGGCGTGGCCACCTACGGCGACTACCTGTCGGCGATCGCCGACCCGGCCGTCGAGGCGGTGGTCATCGCGGTGCCTCCGGCCTACCACCTCGACCTGACGCTGCGCGCGCTCGACGCCGGCAAGCACGTGCTGGTGGAGAAGCCGGCCTACCTGACGATGGCCGACTATCAGACGGTGGTGGAGGCGCGCAACCGCGCCGGCCGCGTCGTGCTGGTTGGCGAGAACGATCACTACAAGCCGCTCGCCGTCAGCCTGCGTTCGCTGGTCGCCGAACGGCACCATCGGCGAAATGGTGTTCGCCCACTTCACGACCATCGCGCACCGCCTGAAGAAGGCGGACGACTGGCGCAACGACGAGGCCATGGCCGGCGGTGACGCGTTCTTCGAAGAAGGCATCCACTGGCTGCACCTGGCCGGCAGCCTCGGCCCGGCGATTGTCTCGGCGCGCGGCTTTCGTCCGTCGGTATCCCGTGACGGCCCCGACCGCCGCGCCAAGAGCATGATGGTGGCGTTCCAGTACGACAACCACGCGGTCGGCTCGCTCTACTACTCGCGTGAGATTCCGTCGCTGCTGAAGGGCCTGCGCGTCTCGAAGCTCTATGGGCGCGAGGGCATCATCACCTTCGAGTCGAACGGTGGCTTCGTGCTGGTCCGCGGCCGCCAGGGCACGCGCCTGCTGTTCCCGGGGTTCCGCGACATCCGCGGCTACCAGGCGATGTATCGCGACTTCGTCCGCGCCATCCGCGACGGCGCCGCGCCGGAGATGAGCCTCGAGCGCGCCATCGAGGATCAGCACCTGATGGACCAGATCTACGCGAGCCTCGGCCAGCGATGAAGACCAGCTCGCACTACGACATCGTCATTGTCGGGACCGGCGCGGGTGGCGGCACGATGATGCACGCCCTGGCGAAGACCGGCGCGCGGATCCTCGTGCTGGAACGCGGCGAGGTGGTGCAGAGCGAGGACGACAACTGGAGCCCCGCGGCGGTCTGGAAGGATCTCCGCTACCGCACGACCGAGGAGTGGACCGATCAGCACGGGCAATCGTTCCAGCCGTACACCCACTACGGCGTCGGTGGAAACACCAAGTTCTGGGGCAGCGTGCTCTACCGGCTCCGGCGCGAGGACTTCGGCGCCCTCGAGCACATCGACGGCATCTCGCCGGCCTGGCCGATCGACTACGACACGCTGGCGCCGTACTACGAGCGAGCGGAGCGGTTGTACGGAGTGCGCGGTGAAGCCGGCATCGATCCAACCGAGCCGGCGCGCGGTCCGTTTCCGCACCCCGCAGTGCCGCACGCCGCCGGCATGCAGGCCATCGTGGACGATCTGCGCCGGCAGGGACTGCATCCATCGCCGCTTCCGCTCGGCCTGCTCAGGCCCGGCGAGGACGGCGGCTGCGTGCTGTGCAACACCTGCAACTCGTTCCCGTGCAAGCTGGGGGCGAAGAGCGACGCCGACGTCTGCTGCGTCAGGCCCGCGCTGCAGTATCCGAACGTCACGATGTGGACCGGCGCGTGGGCCCGCCGTCTGATCACCGACGGCACCGGCCGGCAGCTGGCGGCGGTGGAAGTGGAGCGCGGCGGGGAAGTCGTCACGATCGGCGCGCGGTGGTTCGTGGTGTCGTGCGGCGCCGCGAACTCGGCGGCACTGCTGCTGCGCTCGGCCACCGACACGCAGCCCGAGGGCCTTGCCAATTCGTCCGGCCTGGTCGGCCGGCGCTACATGGCGCACCTCGCGACGATGATGCAGGGGTTCAATCCGTTCCGCCGCAACGACACGGTGTTCCAGAAGACGGTCGCCATCAACGACTACTACTTCCGCGGTCCGCACTCGCGCTTCCCGCTGGGCCACATCCAGTCGCAGGGCCGGACGCACGGCGTGATGGCCAAGGTCGTCGGCGACACCATTGTCCCGGGCATTCCGCTGGGCGCCTACGAGGCGTGGGTGTCGCGCGGCGTGGACTGGCTGGTGATGTCGGAGGACCTGCCCACGCCGGAGAACCGCGTGATGCTGGACGCGCAGGGCCGCATCCGCCTGCACTACCAGCCGAACAACGTCACCGCGCACGAGCAGCTGGTGTACGAAACGCGGCGCATCCTGCGGCGGCTGGGATTCTGGAAGGTGATTGCGCATTCGCATCAGGCGCGGAACACCACGCACCAGTGCGGCACCCTGTGCTTCGGCACCGACCCCTCGGCCTCGGTGCTCGATCCCTACTGCCGCGCCCACGACGTGGACAATCTGTTCGTGGTGGACGCGTCGTTCTTCCCCTCGTCGGCCGCCGTCAATCCCGCGCTCACGATCGTCGCGCAGGCGCTGCGCGTGGCCGATCACCTCAGCGACACCGACCTCGGCGCATGACGGGCGAGCGGCCGCGCATGACCCTGTCGCCCGAGGCGCGAGCCGGGTTGAGGGCCGGGCTCCAGGCCTCGGTGCCGATGTCCGTGGCGACGTTTCCGTTCGGCCTCGCGTACGGCGTCGGCGTCACCGCCGCCGGCATCGATCCATGGGTCGGCGCCTCGGCCTCGTGGACCGTGTTCGCCGGAGCGGCGCAGTTGACGATGCTGTCGCTGATCGAGAGCCACGCGTCGTGGGCGGTGGTGGTGGCGGCGGGGCTGGTCGTCAACGTGCGCTTCGCGCTGTATTCGATCGCGCTCGCGCCGGCGTTCAAGGACTTTCCATCGCGCTGGCGGTTCGGCCTGCCGTACCTGATGACCGATCAGGCCGCGGCGCTGTCGCTGCACTACTTCACAACTCATCCCCATCCTGACGATCGGCGCTGGTACTACTTTGCCGTGGGGCTGGGAGTGGGCGTGGTCTGGTGGCTGGGCACCATCATCGGCATCACGCTGGGCGGATCGATCCCGGCGAGCATCGACATCGCCTTCACCGTGCCGCTGGTGTTCGTCGTCCTGCTGGTCCCGTCGCTCATCGACCGGCCGGGGATTGTCGCGGCAGTGGTCGGCGCAGGGATGACCATCGCCACGGCGTGGGTGCCGCACGGGCTCAACACGGTGATCGGCGCCGCCGCCGGTGTGCTGGTCGCGGCCATGGTCGATCGTCGAGGCCGCCGATGAACGTCGGCTGGCAGTTCGTGCTCGCCGGCATCGGCACCTACCTGATTCGCGTCTCGGCGATCGCGATGGTGGGGCAGGGGATGGCGATCCCGACGCGAGTGGAGCGCACCCTGCGCCTGATTGCTCCGGCGGTGCTCGCGGCGATCATCGCCAATGGGCTGATCCTCGATCACGGGCAGGTCAACGCGCGCGTCAGCTGGTATGCCGGCACCCTCGTCGCGGTGTTCATGGTCCGGCGCTTCCGTTCGGCGGCGTGGGCCATGACCGCGGCCATGGTGGTGGTGTGGGGACTTCAGCGGCTGGGGATGAGGTAACCGCGGCAGACGGCAAGGCAAGGCAGACGGCAGCACCGGCAGACGGCAGACGGCAGACGCCCCCAAGCCCCAAGCCCCAAGCCCCAAGCCCCAAGCCTCAAGACTCAAGACCCAAGACCCAAGACTCAAGACCCACTACTATCAGTGAATGCGCGCCCGCTCCTTCAGTCACGTCGGAATCACCGTTCGTGACTTCAACACCTTCGTGAAGTTCTACTGGGACGTCTTCGGTTGTCCACTCGTCGGCGTGGCCGATACGCCGCCGGAGCGCGTGCGCGCGTTCTTCGGCGTGGACGCGCCCGCGCCGAAGTGCAAGATCGGCTGGATCCGTGTGCCCGGCGGGGCGGTGCTCGAGATCTTCCATTTCGATCCACAGCAGCCGCCGGTGAGCATTCCCTGGAACCAGGTGGGGCAGACGCACTTCTCGCTGAACGTGCGCAACACGCAGAAGTGGCACGACTACCTCGTCTCCAAGGGCGTGGACATCGTCAGCACGCCCGAGAAGTCGCCGCGCGGGCACACGTTCTTCTTCGCGCGCGACTGCGACGGCAACCTGATCGAGCTGATGGATCTGGGCTACATGCACCACGTCCTGAACTGGCTCGGTCCCCTCGGCGGCTGGCTCTTCCGCCGCGGCATGTATGCGCAGTATTACAAGTAGGCTTGGGGCTTGGGGCTTGAGGCTTGAGGTCTTGAGTCTTGGGTCTTGGGTCTTGGGTCTTGGGTCTTGGGTCTTGGGCCTCGAGGCCTGAGTGGAGACTGGGCGCGCCTTCCGAAGATCCCGAGAATCCCCAGATCGCCAGATCCTCAGATCATCCGGTCACCAGCTCACGACGATCACCAGATTCCATTCCCTGATCCCTGATCCCTTCCCCCGTGGCACAACTCCTGCCACAGGCCTTGTCAGATTCGCGGCTCTCAGCGCCGCCAAGGACAGGGACCAGACCCCATGACCGCATCGAATTTCCGCGGGAAACCCCGCAGAAACGGCGCTGACGCGCCGGCAAGTGCCCGACGCTCCGGACGCTCCGCCCTTGCACTTCTGATCGCGCTTGTCTTGCTATGGCACATCCCGACGCATGCGCGCCAGGCCACCACCCGGCAGACTGCCGCGCACCTGCTGGAGCAGTCCACTTTTGGGCCCACCGCGGCCGATGTCGATCTCGTTCTCACCTCCGGCTACGACCAATGGCTGAACAACCAGTTCGCGATGGCCGAGAGCCCGATGCCGGACGATCCGGACGTCAACGACGTTCGCGATCTCCTGCTCCTCAACATGGCCGGCGGCCAGGACCAGTTGCGCCAGCGCATGATGTTCGCCCTCAGCCAGATCTTCGTGGTCTCGGCCAACAAGAACGGCAGCGGCACGGAGCTGGCGCCGTGGGTGCGGCTGCTCTCGCGCAACGCCTTCGGCAACTACCGCACGCTGCTCCGCGACATCGTGCTCAGTCCGACGATGGGCAAGTACCTGGACATGGCGTACAGCCGCTGCACGCGCAACACGACGACGTGCCCGAACGGCTCCACGACGACCGTGCCCAACGAGAACCTTGCCCGCGAGATGCTGCAGCTCTTCTCGATTGGCCTGTGGGAGCTCAACCCCAATGGCACCGTGAAGCTGAATGGCGCCGGCCAGCCCGTTCCGACCTACACCCAGGCGACGCTGGTCGAGTACGCCCGCGCGCTCACCGGCTGGACGTTCTCGCGCCTCAACAACACCGACAACTACCTCGTGGACATGGTGCCGGCGATGACGACCGGCACCCCGCCGGCGCCTCGCTATCACGACCTCGGGCAGAAAGTGCTGCTGGGCGGCGTGGTGCTGCCGGCCACGGCCAACACCACCGCGGCGCTGACGGCCGATCTGGACGGCGTCCTCAACAGCGTCATGCAGCACCCCAACGTGGCGCCGTTCATCTCGTCGCGCTTGATCCGATCGCTGGTGACGAGCAATCCCAGTCCCAACTACGTCCAGCGCGTCTCGACGGTGTTCGCCGCGACCGGCGGCGACCTGCGCGCGACACTGAACGCGATCCTCACCGATCCCGAAGCGCGCACCTTCACCGTCACCGACGGCCGGCTGAAGGATCCGATCCTCACCATCCTCGGCCTCAGCCGTGCGCTCGGCATCCCGGTCACCAACCCGGGAGGCGTGCAGTGGAACTTCGCCAATCTCTCGCAGCTCGTGCTGACCCCGACGACGGTGTTCAGCTTCTACAACCTGCTCGGCGCGTTGCCGGGTAATACCGCCCTCTATGGGCCGGAGTTCGGGATCTACCCGCCGGCGCTGGCGATCCAGCGCGCGAACTTCATCTACGGCATCCTCTACGAGCTGGTACACCAGCAGCTTCCCGATGACGGCGGTGACGCCGGTGTATCAGGCGCTGGCCGCCGATCCCGCCGCGCTCGTCGAAGCGGTGAACCAGAACCTGATGTTCGGGCGAATGTCCAGCCGAACTGCGCGATCTGATTGTCGCGGCGACCAACGCCATCACCGACACCTCGGCCGGCGGGATGCGCGAGCGCGCCCGTGGCGCGCTCTACCTGGCGGCGATCTCCAGCGAGAACCTGGTCTACTCGGATACCTCGGTGGCCAGCGCCAGCGCGGTCCAGCCGCCGACCGGTTTGGCGGTGTCGGGTCTCGCGGGCACCACGATCTCTTTGAGCTGGCGAGCGCCGCTCATCGGCCCCGCGCCCACGGGTTATGTGCTCGAAGGCGGCGTGCGCCCGGGTGAAGTGCTGGCGACCATTCCGATCAACAGCACCCAGCCCGCGTTCACGTTCTCCGCGCCGCCGGGCTCGTACTACATCCGCCTGCGCACCGTGGCGGGCGCCGCCGTCAGCCGGCCGTCGAGCGAGATTCGGCTGTATGTGGGGACGCCGGCCGGACCGACCGCGCCCAACTCACTGTCGGCCTACGGCAAGAACTCGTCGCTGGTCCTCAAGTGGCGCAACACGTTTGGCGGCGGTGAGCCGCTGGGCATCGTGGTGGACGTCAGCCAGAACGGCGCGCGCCTGACGAGCCTCCCGATGCCGGTGACCGACACCTGGAGCTACGACACCGTGCCGCCGGGCACCTACTCGTTCACCGTGCGCGCGACCAACGGCGCCGGCACCAGCGGATCGTCGAACAGCGTCACGCTGACGTTCCCGCTCGCCAGCTGCTCGACGCCAGGCACGCCGGTGTCCTTCTCGTTCAACGCCACCGGGCGAGTGGCGGCGGCCTACTGGCTGGCGCCCCCCTCGGGCACCACGCCGACGCGCTATACGGTCGAGGCCCGGCTGCGCAATCCCAACAACACCACGACCGCGCTGGGGCTGTTCCCGGTCACGGCGACGACCATCTCCAGTCCAGTGGGCCCCGGCCGATACGAGGTTCGCGTCCGGTCGGAGAACATCTGTGGCAACAGCAGCTTCACAGGCTGGCAGGCCGTCACGGTGCAATAGGAGCAGAATCATGGGTCACTCGCACAACGTTCCCGCCCGCCGCAACTTTCTGAAGATGAGCGCCCGCCTGGCGGCGCTGGGGCTCACCAGCCTCGGCGTCCAGCCGGCGCGCCAGTTCTTCGTCCGCGACGTCGAGGCCCAGAGCCGCGTCACCGATTACAAGGCGCTCGTCTGCGTCTACATGTTCGGCGGCAACGACGCCAACAACCTGATTGTCCCGGCGGACAACTACACCGCCTACTCAACGGCGCGCGGCGGCACTGCCGGCGTGGCGCTCGCCGCCAACACGCTGCTGCCGGTTCCAGGTCCGGGCGGCGCCACGTTCGGCCTCCATCCGTCGTTGACCGAACTGGTGCCGATCTACAACGCTGGTTACCTGGCGTTCGTGCTCAACTCCGGCGCGCTCAACCGCCCGTTGACCAAGGCCATGTACCAGGCGGGCAACCAGGCGCCCCCGAACCTGTTCTCGCATTCGGATCAGACCACCCAGGCGCAGACCGGCTCCTCCACGCAGTTCACCGGGTGGGGCGGTCGACTGCTCGATCTCTTCGGCGCCACCGATTCGCTTGCCGCGGTCTCGGTCTCGTCGCCAGCGATCTTTCTGGAAGGCGCCGACGTGCGCAGCAACGTCATTCCTCCCGGGGCCAGCCTTGGGTTGAACGGCATGAGCTTCTGGCCGCCCTCCGCGGCGGATGCCCGTCGCCAGGCGGTGAACGCGATGGTGTTGATGGACGGCGGCAACCCCGTACGCGAGGCCGCCAACCAGGCGTTCGCCGACGGCCTGCAGCTGGCCGACACCCTGCAGGCCAATGGCAGCCTGCCGGCGACCACCACGGCTTTCCCTGGCACGTCGCTCGGCAACCAGCTCCGCGAAGTGGCGCGGCTGATTCGTGTCCGCTCGCAGATGGGTCCCGGCCGCCAGGTGTTCTTCTGCTCGGCCGGCGGCTTCGACACTCACAGCGCGCAGATGGGCACGCACGCCAACCTGCTCCGCGACCTGTCGCAGGCCGTGTCGGCGTTTGCGCTGGCGACGCTGGATCTGGGGCTGGCCGGCAACGTCACCACCTTCACCCAGTCGGAGTTCAATCGCACCACCCAGACCAACGGCACCGGCACCGACCACGCGTGGGGGAGTCATCAGATCGTGCTCGGCGGCGCGGTGCAGGGCGGGATCTACGGCGCCATGCCGGACTTCGTGCTCGGCGGAGACCAGGATGCCAGCAACCGGGGCGTCTGGATTCCGACCATCGGCTCGGTCCAGTTCGGCGCCACGCTCGGGCGATGGTTCGGCGCCACCCCGGGCGAACTGGCCTGGGCCTTTCCCAATCTCAGCAATTTCGCGACGCGTGATGTCGGCTTCATGCGGTCGTGACGATCGGCCGATAAGAGGCGTATGCGTATCCAGACTCTCGCCGTTGCCGCGTGTTGCGCGCTGCTGATGTCGTTCCCAGCAGTTGCCCAGGAACAGGTCACGGTGGTGAAACGCGACAACAGCCGGTTCTCTGGACGCTTCGAGGCGTGGAGCCGGCAGAACAACCAGATCTACGTGCGCGTCACGCAGAACGATCAGCGTCGCGCGGTTCTCGACGACGTGCTGCTCTTCGAAGTCGGGGGCTCGGCGGAGAATCTGCCGGCGGCGGAGCTCGAGGCGGCCCGCGGCGGCGAGCACGTGCTGGTGCTGACGACCGGCGAGATCATCCGCGGGCGCCTGGTGAACATCGAGGGCGGGGAAGGATCGGACACGCCCAACGAGCCCCGCGTGGTGTCGTTCAAGCCCACCTCCGGGAACGAGCGCCGGGCACGCATGAGTGAAGTCCGCCGGATGTACTTCGGCAACTATCCGCAGCCTGCCACCGCATCTGCACCGACTGCCGCGCCGTCCGGCGCCATCCGCGTCGCTGCGAACCAGCGTTGGGTCTCCACGGGCCTGGTGCTCGCGCGCGGTGCTCAGGTGCAGTTCGAGTCGAGCGGCGAAGTCGTACTGTCCGGCGATGGAGAAGACAAAGCCGGCACCGCCGGCTCGATGCGCGGGCGCTTCGCGCCCGGGGCACCGTTGCCGCAGGCGCTGGCCGGCGCGTTGATCGGCCGCGTCGGCAACGGGCCGCCATTTGCGATTGGCAACATGACGGGACCGTTGTCGCCGCCCGGGCAGGGCGGTGAGTTGATGCTCAGCGTGAATGACGACGAATTGAGTGATAACCAGGGCGCGTTCACGGTCACGGTGCGGGTCATGCGTCGCCGCTGAGTCAGTCGAGAAGAGTGCTGGTAACTGTAGCCAACGTACCGTGATGTACACTTGCTACGCGTCGATGTAAAAGGAACTCGGATATGTCTGCGACTTCAATATCCGTCGCTCGTATTCTCCAGTTGGGGGTACCCATTGCCTGGCAGGAAGCGGTTGAGCTGGCCCGCGCAGCTCATCAGGCCGCCGAAAGCGCTGCCAAGCCGCTCTTGCTGGATGAATGCGTCATCTCCACCGAGGGTACCGTCCACCTCATCCCTGCGCCAGCGTCCAGCCGGCCCGGTCCGTCACTCACCGTCCTCGGCTTGCTCGGCATCCTGATTCACGGACAGGACGCACCCGCCGAGCTTCGTGCGCTGGTTGACGCCGAGGACGAGGCGCCCTCGGAACTCCCCGCGCCGACGGGCGCCGGGGCGCCGCCGCGCTTCGATCTGAGCTGGTTCACCAGCCGCAAGCGCGCAACTCGAGATCGCGCGGCTGGCCGCGCGGGGCATCGAAGCTGCCGCCGCCCACGAGGCTCAGGCGGCCATTCAGCGTTTGCGCACCGACGTGCAGGACGCGCCGGTGCCCGACCAACCGCCCGCCGAGTCCCGCTTCAGCCTGGGCAAGGTGTTGCGCCCACTTGGGATCGTGGCGGCGGTCGTGCTGCTCGTGGCGGCGGGAACGCTGGTAGTGGGGATGGTGACGACGCCCAAGACGGAGCCCGCTCTTGTTGGCGAGACGCCTGCGACCGAGTCCAAGTCGTTTCTCGATACCGCGTTCGACTCGCTCAAGCGCGCGTTCGCGCCATCTGGCGACAGCGCGCCGGCGGCGGCCGATGCCACACCCCCGGGCGTTCGGTCCGCCGCAAGCCGGGCGGCGGCCGCGGCACGTCGTCCTCCTCCGCCATCGAACACTCCGGCGCCTGTCGGCACCGAGCACGGAACCCCCGGCCCCCGCAGCGCAGCGTCCTCAGGTGGCTACGGTGACGTGCCGACCACGATGGACCAGGTGGATGTGAGGGCCACTTTGCCGCGTGTCTACTCGCGGCAGGACGCCGGCGTCGAGCCGCCGGCCTTCGTGTATCCGCAGATGCCGTCGGAGCCGAAGCCCGACAGCCCGGCCAGCGACTCGCACATCGAGGTGATGGTGGACGAGCAGGGGCGGGTGGTGCAGGTGCGCCTGCGCTCCAGCGACGCGTCACTGAACGACCGGATGATCGTGGCGGCCGCCAAAGCCTGGCAGTTCCGCCCGGCGCTGAAGGACGGCCAGCCCGTGCCGTACGTGCTGCAAGTCCCTGTCATCCGATAGCCTCGGGTCGTGGCTCACTTCCTCGCCAGCGTCCTCGACGGCGCTCCCTTCGCGCTGCGTATCGAACGCAGCGGCGTGCTGCTCGGCACGGCTTTCAGCCTGGCGGGCGACTCGGCGACGCGCCGCGAGGGACTGCTCGGGCACGACACGCTCCCTCCCGGAAGCGGTCTGGTGATTGCACCGTCGCAGGGCGTGCACACCTTCGGCATGCGATTCCCGATTGACGTCGTCTGCGTGACTCGCGCCGGGTGTGGTCGTGAAGTGTCGCTCGGCGGTCGTGCCGCGGCGGCTGGTGCTGTCGTGGTCGGCGTTTGCAATCGTCGAGCTGGCGGCTGGTGAGGCCGCCCGCGCAGAGCTGGTGGTCGGGGACGTTCTTGCACCCAGCCGGGCTGTTTGAATTGCTTCCCTACCTACCAAAAAAGTAATAGAGTGCGTTTCCCGTTGGCGGTGGAGGCGATTCGTGACGCCCAGGCGGATTAGTACTTCGGATTGCGGATGACAGTCTGCGGAATCGCGGACTTTCCAGGGCGGCGCCGTCTCCGATTTTCGACCGCTTCGCGCCCTCGTCAGCGACTGGTAAGTGCTTACGATTCAGTAGTTTACGCTGACGTCAATGACGCGTGTCCAGACCATGGCCCTGCGATTGCTATTGTCTGGTGCGTCCGGGTGTGCGCGACGCTAACCGCACCTTGGACATGTCGTCGTGGAAACCCGCAAAGACGTCTTGGGGGCGTCGATTGCGGAATTGTCAGCACCCCCCCAATTCTGGAGTCTGGAACATGAAGAACCTTCTGAAGCGTCTGGTGGTTGAAGAGCAGGGTCAGGACGTCATCGAGTACGCCCTGCTGGCCGCCGGCATCGCCATCGTGCTGATTCCGACGGTGCCGCTGATCGGCGCGGCGCTCAACGGCGTCTACGGGAACATCAACACCCAGGTGCGCGCTCTTCCGGGCTCCTAGGCAGCGGGGATACCAGAACCCGGGGAGGTTTTTTCCCCGGGTCTTTCTCGTGAGGTGATGTGATGACTGAACTGATGCGACGACTGGTAATGGAAGACAAAGGGCAGGACGTGATCGAATACGCCCTGCTCGCGGCCGGCATCGCGGTCGTACTGATCCCAACCGTGCCGCTGATCGGCGCGGCGCTCAATGGCGTCTACGGCAACATCAACACCCAGGTGCGCGCTCTTCCGGGCTCCTAGCTAGCGCGCGTCTACCGGGTTCTTAGGGTGACACCTGCGACCCCGACCATTCCCCGGGTCTCGGATCATGAAGAACCTTCTGAAACGACTGGTGGTTGAAGAGCAAGGGCAGGACGTGATCGAGTACGCCCTGCTGGCAGCCGGCATCGCATCGCGGTGATTCCGACGATTCCGCGATCGGCACCGCGGTGTCTACGGCACATCGACACGCGGTGCGCACCCTGCCTAGCGCGTAAGACGAGTCCGCGGACGAAGCCCCGGGGAGCTCACTCCGGTGTTTCGACTCGACTGAGATGATGTATGGCCGCCTGATAGCGGCTGATTCGGACGAGCGGGGCAGGACGTCATCGAGTACGCCCTGCCTGACGGCCGGCATCGGGATCGTCTGGCGTCGCGGTGTGGCCGGCCATCACGCCGGCATCGGCTGCGGCGTATCGGGAGCTGGGACGCCCAGACCCAGGGAATCTGGGAAACGCCTGACTCCGAGTGGCTCATGAGCATGGCTGAAGTCACCGCACTTGTCATTGGCGCTCTTGCCTGTGCTCACGGATCTTCGCAGCGCTCGCATTCCAAACCTGCTCACGTTCAGCGCCTCTGGCGGCGGGACTCCTGTTTCACGGCCTGGCGCCGGCGGGCAGCGGCGTGCCGCCGCGGCCCTTGCCTCGGATTGCTGGCGGGGCTGCTGGTGTTCTTCCCGTTCTTTGCGCTCGGCGCGATGGGCGCCGGCGACGTCAAGCTGATGGCCGCGCTCGGCGTCTGGATCGGTTGGCAGCCGGTGCTGCAGGTGGCGCTCTTCGGCGCCGTCGCCGGCGGCGTGCTGGCCGTCGGCGTCGCGCTGTGGCGCGGCTACCTGCGCACGGCCCTGAAGAACATCGGCGCGCTCCTGAGGTTCTGGTCGGTGGTCGGGCATCAAGCCGTTGCCCGACCTGACGCTCGAAGCGGGAACCGGCCTGCGCCTTCCCGTACGCCCTTCCAATCATGGTGGGTCTGGTGGTGACGTTATGGCGACATCTGATGCGACTCGCGCTGTTGCGCTCGGAGCATGGGGCCGAACTCATCGAGATGGCGATCGTCACGCCCCTCCTGCTGCTGCTGGTGTTCGGCATCGTCGATTTCGGGTTTCTGTTCCAGCGGTATGTCGTGCTCACGAACGCCGCCGTCGAGGGCGCGCGCGTCGCGAGCTTGCCCGGCTACACGGCAGCGAGACGCGACAGGCCCGGGTCCAGGCGTACGTCGCCAACGCGCTGCCCCGCGGGTGTGGTCGCGAACGCCGCCGCGGTCGGGACGTACGGTGCCTGGACCGGCCGGCACCCTGTGGCCCGCGGTGCAGGTCACCGTCACTCACGTCTACACGCTGCAATTCGTCGCGCCGATCATGAGGCTGGTGGGTGGCCCGACCGCGCGGCGACCGTCACGCTGACCGCGCGCTCGACCATGCGGCGCCAGGTCGGGCACTTAGTCACGGAGATGTCATGAACCGAACGAACCGCACCCTGCTCGTCTTCCTGCTCTCCGTGCTCGTCGCCGGCGTGGCCGCGTTCTTCGTCTACAGCGCCGTGCAGCGCATCCCGGTGCGCGAGGTCGAGGTGAAGAGCTACTACGTCGCGGTGGCCGCGAAGGCGCTGCCGGTCGGGCACGATGTCTGGCGCCAGCGACGTCAAGCTGGTGGCCTGGCCGGCGGGCAGCCCGGTGGCCGGCGGCTACAGCAAGGTCGAAGAAGTCGTGAACCGCGGCCTGATCGCGCCGGTGGTCGAGAACGAGCCGCTCACCTCGTCGAAGGTCGCGCCGCTCGAGGCCGGCGCCGGCCTGCCGCCGACGATTGCGGCCGGCATGCGCGCCATTTCCGTCAAGGTGAACGAAGTGATCGGCGTCGCCGGCTTCGTCGTGCCCGGCACGCGCGTCGACCTCGTGGTGACGCTGGCCGAATCGCGAAGCAGAGCATGTCGCGCGTGGTCGTGAGCAACGTGCAAGTGCTGACCGCCGGCACGAAGTACGACCAGGATCAAGCCAAGGACGGCAAGCCGGTTCCGAGCACCGTGGTCACGCTGCTGGTGACGCCGGAAGACGCCGAACGCATCGCGCTGGCGTCCTCGCGAGGGCCAGATCATGCTGACGCTGCGCAACCCGCTCGACACGGCGACCACCGAGACCAAGGGCACGCGCATGGCGTCGCTGATGGGCGCGCCCGATGCCGCCGCCGGTCACCCGCGTCGTGCAGGGCGTCCGCCGCGTCGTCGAGCCTCCGCCAGCCGGTGGCCCCGCCGGCCGCCCGTCCATTTACTCCGTTGAAACGATTCGCGCCGCCAAGCGCTCGAACGAGGTTGTCAAATGACGTCTGTCCGATGGTCGGCGGCTCTTCGAGCCGGCCTGCTCGCAGTCATCGTGGCCGGCCTGGCCGGCGCGCCGCTCGGGGCGCAGCAGGGCGGAGACCCGGTGGAGCGCGTGCTGCTCACCGCCGGCCGATCGACCGTGCTGCATCACCGACTTCGACATCACCCGCATCGCCGTCACCAATCCGGCGATCGCCGACGCGGTGGTCGTGAAGCCGCGCGAGGTGCTGGTCGACGGCAAGGGCGCCGGCACCGTCAGCCTGATCATCTGGGGCGACGCCGTGCGCAAGCACTACGACGTCGTCGTCGATAGCGGCGTCAGCACGCTGCAGCAGAACCTGCAGCAGCTGTTCCCGCGGCGAGAACATCAACGTCGGCGTCACCGACGACGCGGTCATCCTGTCGGGCTCGGTCTCGAACAACGAAGTGATGCTGCGCGCCGCCGAAGTGTCGAAGGCGGCGTTGCCCAAGGCGGCGTCGTCAACATGCTGCAGCTGCCCGGCGGCTCGCCGAGCAAGCAGGTGATGCTGCAGGTGCGGTTCGCCGAAGTCAATCGCAACGCGTTGCTGCAGGCGGGCTCACCCTGTTCGCGACGCGCACGGCCTTCACCTCGCGGAGCACGACGCAGCAATTCGCGGGACCGGACTTCGACGAGGGCGGCAGCGCGCGTGGCACGCCGGCGGCAGCGTCGCGATCTGCTGTTCACCGACTTCCTCAACCTGTTCTTCTTCAATCGCGAAGAAGGCATCGGCGGCGTGCTGAAGGCGCTGCAGGGCCGCGGCTTCCTGCAGAGCCTGGCCGAGCCGAACCTGATTGCCTACAACGGCGAAGAGGCCAGCTTCCTCGCCGGCGGCGAGATTCCGATCCCGGTCGTCCAGGGCGTCGACCGGCACAGGTCAGCGTGCGTCTACAAGGAATTCGGCATCCGGCTGACCTTCAGGCCGACCATTGCCGGCGACGTGATCCGCCTGAAGCTGCGACCGGAAGTCAGCACGCTCGACTTCAACAACGGCATCATCCTGTCCGGCTTCCGCATTCCGGCGCTGAACACGCGGCGCGCCGAGACCGACGTCGAGCTGCGCGACGGCCAGTCGTTCGCGATCGCCGGCCTGATGAACAACATCTCGCAGACCGACCGCCAGGCGATTCCGCTCCTCAGCAAGCTGCCGATCATCGGCAACCTGTTCAAGAGCAAGGCCGAACGCGCCGAGCAGACCGAGCTGATGGTGCTCATCACGCCGCGCCTGGTGCGGCCGCTGGATCCCGACGAAGTGCCGCCGCTGCCGACGCGGCCCGAAGAGTTCATCGATCCCGCCGGCGACAAGGCAAGCCGAAGCCGCCAGGCATGGAGGATGGACCGGAAGGGCAGGGCGCCGCGCCGCGGCCGGTCACCGTGCCGCCCGGCGCCGTGAAGCGTCCGCCGCGGTACGATAGCCGTCGAGAACAGCCAGGAGACAGGACATGGCGACAACCAGAGTACGCGCGCGAGGTCGGAACGTGGCGCCGTGTTGGTCCAGGTGGCGATCGCGCTGGTCGGCCTGATCGCGTTCAGCGCCTTCGTCATCGACTACGGCGTGATGTGGGTGGCGCGCCGCCAGGCGCAGAACGCCGCCGATGCCGGCGGCGATGGCCGGCGCGATCTCGCATGGGCTTCGTCGACTTGAACAATCAGGCGCTGGCGCGGCAGAGCGCGCTCGACGTGGCCGCGCAGAACCAGATCTGGGGCGCGCCGCCCGACATCACGCGCCGCCGACGTCACGTTCCCGGCCTGCCCGCCCGGCTCGCCGGTGCGGGCTCGAATGCCTGCATTCGCGTCGATCGTGTTCCGCAACCAGCGCGCCGGCGGCGAACCCGCTGCCGACGTTCTTCGGCCGGCTCGTCGGCGTCGCACGAACCAGGGCGTGCGGGCCACCGCGACCGCGGAAGTGCTGTTCGGCGATTCCACCGACTGCGTCAAGCCGTTCGCCATTCCCGACAAGTGGATCGAACGCCGCAATGACCTGGGCCCCGCCGGGTAGAGCGATGACGACACCTTCGAGCGCTACGACAGAACGGCAACAATCGCGGCGCGCTGCTGACGCCGGCCGACTATTACGAATTGCCAGACGCGCCGGGCGGCCAGTACGGGCCGAACGGCACCGGCTTCACCAGGACGTCGGTCGGTCTGGGCGGCGGCGATTACGGTCGGCGTCTCGTCCTGAAGACTGGCAACCCGCAGGATCGCGTCTCGCCGGGCTGGTTCTACCCGGTCGTGGTCACGCCGGGCGCAGGGAGGTGGCAGCAACTACCGCGACAACATTGCGACGTGCAATCCCACGGTGATTGGTCCCGGCACGGTGATGACGGTGGAGCCCGGCAACATGATCGGGCCGACGAGCCAGGGCATGGCCGACCTGATCGCCCTGGATCCGGGCGCCAGCTGGAACCCGAATCTCGATGGCGCCGGCGTCGGCGGCATCGAGGGCGGCTGCATGCAGGCGCGGCACTTGCACGATCAGCCCGCGGCTGGTCGCCATTCCCGTCTTCGATCCCGACGCTTATCAACGCCGGGCACGCCAGTGGCCGCACGACATCACCATCGCCAAGGTCCTCGGGTTCTTCATCGACAGCATGCAGGGCAACGACGTGATCGGGTACCTCATGACCTATCCGAGCCCTCGCGCCGGGCGCGGCACCGGCAGTACGCCTGGCGACTGCGTTCGTCGTCAGCATTGCGTTGGTGAGGTAACCGATTGTGCCGATTGCCGTGACCGTCGTCGGCTCGGACGATCGCGAGCTCCTGACGGGGTTGCGCGAGCGCGGCTTCCGCGCCACGTCCGTGGCCCTCGCGGACCTCGAGACGATCCATCCGCCGGGCTCGAAGGGCCCGGACGCGTTCGTGATCGACATTCGCGTCGCTGCCGCGCCTGCCGCGGGAGATCGCCCAGGCGAAGCGCCAGTTCCCCAGCACCGGCGTCGTGATCGTCGCGCGCGCGCTCGATCCGGCCGAGATGCTCGAGGCGATGCGCATGGGCGTCAACGAGTGGGTGGCCGAGCCGCTGTCGCTCGACGAACTCGATCGCCGCCATCCGCCGCGTCGCGCGCGCGGTCGCCAAGCCGCCGATGGGCCGCACGATTCGCGATCCTCGGCGCCAAGGGCGGCGTCGGCAGCACGACGGTCGCGGTCAACCTCGCGACCGCGCTGCGCGCGGCGTCGGGCGAGCCGACGCTGGTGATGGACCTGCACCTCGCGCACGGCGACGCCTCGGTGTTCTTCGGCGTCGAGCCGCGCTTCTCGGTGCTCGACGCGCTCGAGAACATCCATCGCCTCGACGAAACCTATTTCAAGGGCCTGGTCACGCCGACCAAGGCCGGCCCGGATCTGCTCGCCTCGTCGAACCGTGCCATCCAGGGCGCGGTCGACGCGAGCGCGTCCGCCGCCTGATCGAGTTCGCGTCGACGGTGTATCGCTACGTCGTGCTCGACTGCCCGCGAGCCGACGCGACGGTGGTCGAGGCGCTCGACGCGGCGTCGCACGATCATCGTGGTCGCCAACCAGGAACTGGCGACGCTGCGCAGCGCGACGCGCATCGCCAGCCACGCTGCGGCAGCGGTGTGGCACCGATCGCGTCAAGCTGGCGATCAGCCGCTTCGATCCGCAGGCGGACATCTCGCCAGGCCGATGTCGAGCGCGTGCTCGGCGGGCCGGTCAAGTACCTGTTTCCCAGCGACTACCGGACCTCGGTCGGGGCGCTCAATCGCGGCGAGCCGCTGATCGTGCAGAAGTCACAGCCGGCTCGCCGACTCGTTCGAAGAGTTCGCGCGAGACGTCGGCGGGTCTGCCCGCCAAGCCGAAGGAAGCCGCGAAGGCCGGGTTGTTCGGCCGGCTGGGCGGCCGGCGGTGAGCTCTCGGGGTAAAGGAACGATCATGTCATTGATGAGCACGCAGTCGTCGATCCGCGAACAGGCGCGGTGGACGTTCGCCAGCCGCACTACCAGGAGCTCAAGGAGCGCATTCACCGCGCGCTGCTGAACCGCCTGAATCTCGATCGGCTGAACCGGTCGGCCGCGCGCAGGCCGAGCCCGAGATCCGCGGCCTGATCATCGGGCTGCTCGACGCCGAGAAGAGCAGCATGCCGCTCAGCCTGTTCGAGCGCGAAGCGCTCATCACCGACGTCTTCAACGAGCTGTTCGGCCTCGGGCCGCTCGAGGCGCTGCTCGCCGATCCGACGATCTCGGACATCCTGGTCAACCGCTGCGACCAGATCTACGTCGAGCGCGAAGGCAAGCTCGAAGCAGACCGACCTGGTGTTCAAGGACGATCAGCACCTGCTGCGGATCATCGAGCGCATCGTCAGCTCGGTCGGCCGCCGCATCGACGAATCGAGCCCGATGGTGGACGCGCGGCTTGCCGACGGCTCGCGTGTCAACGCGATCATTCCGCCGCTGGCGCTCGACGGTCCGGTGCTCTCGATCCGCCGTTTCCGCACCGACCGGCTCGGCGCCGCAGGACCTGGTCGAGCGGCTGTCGCTGACGCAGCCGATGCTCGACTTCCTGAAGGCCGCGGTCGGCGCGCGGCTGAACATCCTCGTGTCGGGCGGCACCGGCGCCGGCAAGACGACGTTCCTCAACGTGCTCTCCAGCTTCATCTCGGATCGCGAGCGCATCGTGACGATCGAGGACGCCGCCGAACTGGTGCTGCGGCAGCGGCACGTGGTGCGGCTCGAGACGCGGCCCGCCGAACATCGAAGGCAAGGGCGCGGTCAAGCAGCGGCAGCTCGTGATCAACGCCCTGCGCATGCGCCCCGATCGCATCGTCGTCGGCGAGGTCCGTGGCGAAGAAGCGCTCGACATGCTGCAGGCGATGAACACCGGTCACGACGGCAGCTTGACGACCATCCACGCCAACAGCCCGCGCGACGCGCTGTATCGTCTCGACACGATGGTGGCGATGGCCAACCTGAACATTCCCGACAAGGCCGTGCGGCAGCAGGTCGCCTCGGCCGTCCACCTGGTCGTGCAGCTGACGCGTCTGTCCGACGGCCATCGCCGCGTCACCGCCGATCTCCGAGATCACCGGCATGGAGCAGGACGTCATCACCATGCAGGACATCTACCTGTTCGATGCAGACGGGCTGTCGCCGGACGGCAAGGTCAGCGGCGTGTTCCGCGCGACCGGCATCCGGCCGAAGTGCGCGCAGCAGCTGGTGACCGCCGGCTTCAAGATGTCGCCGGAACTGTTCGAGCACCGCATGGTGGTGGAGTAGAGGGGTGACGTCATGACGTTTGCGATCGCGACGTTTGCCGATCGCGCTCGGCGTCGTCCTCGGCGCCTACTGGCTGTTCGATCGTCCGGCCGGAGGCAGGCCGAGACGTCGCACAGCGGTCGGCCGGCTGCGGACGTGCAAGATCAAGACCGCCGATGACCGTGCGTCGAGCGGCGCCGGAGCGGCTGAGCGCGATTCCGTTGCTCGACCGCCTCCTGCACGCGGCGGATCGGATGTCGCGGCCGCTCCAGCAGCTGGTCGATCGAAGCCGGGACTGAAGATCACCGTCGGCACGCTTCGTGCTGACGATGCGTCGTGGCGGCGCTGGCCGGCGCCGTCGGGCTGCTGGATGCTCACGAGCTGTGGTTCGCGGCGGTCGTCGTCGGGCTGCTCGCCGCGCGCTGCTGCCGCTCCTCTACGTGCGGCGCAAGCGCACGAAGCGGCTGCAGACGTTCGAGGAGCAGTTTCCCGAAGCGATCGACCTGATCGCGCGGGCGCTGCGCGCCGGTCACGCGTTGACGACCGGCCTCGGCATGGTGGCCGACGAGATTCCGGCGCCGGTCGGGCGCCGAGTTCCAGCGGCTCTACGACGAGCAGAACTTCGGCATGTCGCTGCCGGAGGCGATGCGCGCGATGGCGCGGCGCGTGCCGGTGCTCGACGCGCGGTTCTTCGTCACCGCGGTGCTGACGCAGCGCGAGTCGGGCGGCAACCTGTCCGAAGTGCTCGACAACCTCGCGAGCGTGATGCGCGAGCGCTTCAAGGTGAAGCGGCAGATTCGCGTCATCTCGGCGCACGGCCGCATCAGCGCCTGGGTGCTGTCGTGGCTGCCGCCGGTGCTGGCCGGCATGCTCTTCCTGCTGTCGCCGAACTTCATGCGGGTGCTCTGGGAGGATCCGATGGGCGTGCGCACTGCGTGATCGCTGGCGGTGGTGCTGCAGATCATCGGGACGATCATCATCTCCCGCATGGTGCGAGATCGAGTACTAGCCATGGACCTCCAACTGCTGCTTGCCGATCGTCGGTCGATCTTCCTGTCGGTCGCGGTGGCCGCCGGGCTCGGCGGTCTGGTTGCTGCACCGATCCGCAGTTCGCGCAGCGCCGGCTGCGCGACGCTGGCCGGCGAGCCGGTCACCTGGCCGATGCGCCGGCGTCGCTGGTCGGCGACGACGCGTCGCCGCTGGCGCGGCGGCTGCGCTCGTTCGTGCCGAAGTCGCCGAAGGAGATGGGCCGCATCGAGCGGATGATGGCGCGGCGCCGGCTATCACGGCCCGTGGCCGGCGACGCTGTTCGCTCTGGCGCAGATCGTCGCTGCCGATCGCGGTGTTCGGCCTGGTCGTCTTCGGCTTCGGCACGGCGTCACGCTGATTGTTCGCGCTCTTCGCCGCGGCGCTTGCGTTACTACGTGCCGAACCTCTGGCTGGGCCGGGCCATCGAGGCGCGCCGAAGCGAGATTCAGAACGGCCTGCCGGACGCGATCGACCTGCTGATCGTCTGCATCGAGTCGGGCTCCGGCATCGACCAGGCGCTGAACCGCGTCGCCGAGGAACTGGCGATGCCGTACCCGGCGCTCGCCCGCGAACTCGAGATGATCTCGGCCGAGACGCGCGCCGGCAAGCCGCGCATCGAGGCGTTCAAGAACTTCGCCGAGCGCACCAAGGTCGACGACGTGCGCTCGCTGGTGGCGATGCTGATTCAGACCGATCGGTTCGGCACGAGCATCGGTCAGGCGCTGCGCACGCACGCCGAGACGTCGCGCACCAAGCGGCGTCAGCGCGCCGAGGAGAAGGCGGCGAAGCTCGGCGTCAAGCTGCTGTTCCCGCTGGTGTTCTGCCTGTTCCCGGCGTTCTACCTGGTCGTGCTCGGACCGTCGATGATGCGGATCTTCCGGCAGTTCGTGTGGGGCGACTGGCGGCGCAGTAGCTCGTGTCGCTGTCGCGGTGTGGTCAACGTGTGCTCACCAAAGGAGGATGTCGTGGAAACGTGGCAAATCGGAATGTACGTGGTCTGGGTGGCGTGCTGCTGCTGCTCTACTTCAAGCGTCGCAGCGATCGCATGAGCAAGGGCGCGTAGGAGCAGGCCTGTGCGACAGCGCGCGATTGATGATCGTGGTGATGGCGGCAGTTGTGGGCGGGAGCCTGCGCGTCGGGCGGCGCGGACGCATGGCTGACCGCTTCGTCACCCAGGGCACGCCGGCCGTGGACCTCGGCGGTCCGCGGCTGGTGTCGTCGCGCGCGTCCAAGGCGAAGAACCCGCTCAAGGGCACGACCATCAGCAACGTGGCGTCCCGACGACCGGGCTCGATGTCGGCGGTCGAGGCCACGAATCCGCGAGCTGCGGGAGGCGCTGGTCCGGCTGCTGCTCGCGCCGACGGCCGGCCACCACATGCAGGTGGCCGGCGTACCGCGCGATTGGCATCCTCGACCGCGCGTACGACTATCTGGCGCGCAGCCTCGCGCTGAACGGCCCGGACGCGGCGGTCCACGACGCGCTGGCGCGGCTGTGGCGCGACTGGGGCAACCCGGCGCCGGCCTGGCGCACGCCTACCGGGCGGTGAGCCTCGCGCCCGAGTGGCCGGTCGCGCAGAACACGCTGGGCACGCTGCTGTTCAGCTGGGCCATCGCGCCGAGGCGCGCGCGCGATTCGAGGCCGCGGTGCGGCTCGACCCGACGCCGGGTATGCGCTGGAGAACCTCTGCACCGTCGCGCATGGCCGAAGGGCGCACGCGGGAGGCGATCACCGATCTGCCGCCAGGCCAAGGCGGCGCATCAGGCCGGCGCCACGGTCCACACTTCTCCGGAGTCCCGCTGATGCCGGCATCTGTGACTCATAGCGGCTCCCATTCGTCCTATCCGCGTGGCGCCGCACACGCTCGAGGAAACCGGGCTGTCGTTCGACCTGATCGAGCAGCTGATTCTCAAGACGCTGCACTTCTCCGGCGAGCTCACCGGCGCGGCGCTCGGACGCCGCCTCGGTCTGCAGTACTCGGCGATCGAGCCGATCCTGCGAGCACCTGAAGCAGCTGCACCTGGGCGAGGTGATCGGCGGCGGCCTGCTGGGCGGGCCGGCGTTCGTCTATCGCATCACCGACGCCGGCCGGCAGCGCGCGCTGCTGTTCCTCGAGCAGAACCACTACGTCGGCGTCGCGCCGGTGCCGTTCGCCCAGTACGAGGCGCACATGCAGACGTTCGCGGCCGCGATCGCCGCAGGCGGCGACGCGCGAGCGCGTGCGCCAGGCGTTCGGCGACCTGGTGCTCAGCGAACGCGTGCTCGATCAGCTCGGTCCGGCCGTCAACGGCGCACACTCGCTGTTCGTCTACGGCCCGCCCGGCAACGGCAAGACGGTCATCGCGCAGGCCATCCGCAACATGCTCGACGGCGACATCGCCATCCCGCACGCGATCGAGACCGACGGCCAGATCATCCAGGTCTTCGACCCGGTCGTGCACGAGGCCCTGCCATGGCCGGACACGAGCGCCAGCATCGACACCGGCGACAATCCCGACAAGCGCTGGATGCGCTGCCGGCGGCCGCTGCTGACCGTCGGCGGTGAGCTGACCTTGCCTCGCTCGACTCGCCTACAGCCCGATCGTCGAAGTTCTACTAGGCGCCGGTGCAGATGACGGCCAACGGCGGCGTGCTCGTCATCGACGACTTCGGCCGGCAGCAGGCGCTCGCCGGTCGAGCTCCTGAACCGCTGGATCACGCCGCTCGAGAGCCGCATCGACTACCTGACGCTGCAGACCGGTCAGAAGCTGCCGGTGCCGTTCGTCATGCTGGTCGTGTTCGCCACCAACATCAGGCCGTCCGAACTGGTGGACGAAGCGTTCCTCCGCCGCATTCACTACAAGGTGTTCGCCGAGAACCCGACGGTCGCCGACTTCAAGAAGATCTTCGAGCGCTGCTGCGCGACCAGCGGCGTGTCCTACGAAGAGGCGGTGGTCGATCACCTGCTGCAGACCTGTACCGGCCGCGGCATCCCCCTGCGCGGCTGCCATCCGCGCGACCTGATCGATCAGGCGCTGTCGCTCGGCCGACTACCTGGGCCAACCCGGCATCCTCACCGGCCCGCTGCTGAAGGCGGCGTGCGACAGCTACTTCGTCGACGAGCACGGCGAGTCGCTGGTGCCGGGCTAGGACCAGCCGTGCCTTCCGTCCGCGTTCGGCGCTGCGGTCCTGATGGCCGCCGTCCTCTCGTGGGCATCTGCGATGCCCACCACGGCGCAGACGCCGGCTACCAGCATCCGCATCACCTCGCCTCTGGGCCGCACCGGCGTGCCCGGCGTGGTTCGCGTCGTCGCGCAGGTGGTCACCCCGGTTCCCGGCGGCGTGGTGCCGGTGCGCTTCTACGTCGACGACACGCTGCTCGGGGCAGGACGTCGACGGTCCGCCCTACGTGACGGAGTGGGACGATCTCAATCCCTACGAGCCGCGCGTGATTCGCGCCGAAGTGGACGACGGCCACGGCGGCGTGGTCGAGGACCGGGTCTCGCTGGCCTCGCTCGAGGTCATCGAAGAGGCGCAGGTCTCGTCCGTGCTGGTGGAAGCGACGGTCACCGACCAGGCCGGCCGCTACATCTCGAACCTGACGCGCGGAGCATCTTCTCGCTGTTCGAAGACGACGCCCCGCAAACCCTCGACCTGGTGCAGCTGCAGACGCTGCCGACCACCTTCACGCTCCTGGTCGACGGCTCGCAGAGCATGTCTCGGCGCATCGACATGGTCCGCGCCACCGCCAGCCGGCTGGCGTCGAAGCTTCGCGACGGCGACATGGTGGTGGTGGCGCCGTTCCGCCTCAAGATCGAGTCGCGTGACCGGCCCGACCAACGACGCCGCCACGATCGCCGACGCCATTGCCGGCATCAAGGCCGACCGGCGGCACCGCCATCCTCGACGCGCTGGCCTCGTTGCCCGACTACTTCGCGCGGGCCGAGGGACGTCAGGTCGTGATTCTGGTCACCGACGGTTACGACGAGCACAGCCAGACCAAGATCGACGAGGCCTTCAAGGCGCTCCAGCGGATTCAGGCCACGGTCTACGTGGTCGGCATCGGCGGCATTGCCGGCATCTCGTTGAGGGGCGAGGACCTGCTGCGGCGCGTCGCCAAGCAGATGGGGGGCCGCGCATTCTTCCCGCTGCGCGTGACCGAGTTGCCCGATGTGCACGGCATGATCGCGACCGAGACCTACAGCCGCTACGTCATCACCTATACCCCGACCAATCAGGAGATGAACGGCGCCTACCGCAGCATCCGCCTGGCCGTGAGCCGGGCCGGACTATACGGTGAAGGCGCGGCCGGGCTACATCGCGCCGTCGCCGCCGCCCATCCGCCCGACGCTGGAGTTCAGCGTCGCCGGCGACAGCGCTGCGACCAGCGCGCTGTCGGCCGCGGACTCTGACCGTGCTCGAAGACGGCGTGGCGCAGAAGATCGAGTCGTTCCAGGAAGCCAACGCACCGATGTCGATCGTGATGGCGATGGACGCCAGCGGCAGCATGCGCCCCTCGCTGGAAGCGGTGAAGGCCGCGGCGACGACGTTCGTGGAGGCGCTCCGGCCGACTGACCCGCTGGCGCTGGTGCAGTTCTCGGACCGCGTGGTGGTCGAGCACGAGCTGACCACGAGGCGCCAGCTGACGCTGGACGGCATTGCCTCGCATCAGGCGCTGGGCGGGACGGCGCTGTGGGACGCGCTCTTCGATTCGATGGCGTTCCTGCGTCAGCAGGCCGGCCGCGCGCCGTGGTCGTGCTCACCGACGGCCGTGACGAGAACAATCCCGGCACCGCGCCCGGCAGCGCTCACACGCTGCAGGACGTGCTGACCCAGGTGCGCGAGACCGACACCACCGTCTATGCGATCGGCCTCGGCGCGAAGGTCGATCGCGAGGGCATGATGCAGCGTCGCCGCCGCCTCTGGCGGCGCCGCCTACTTCCCGGAGGACGTGTCGCAGCTTCCGGAGCACTACCGGCGGGTCGTGGACGATCTGCGACGCCGCTTCCTCGTCACCTACACCTCGACGAACGGCCGGCACGACGGCGCGTGGCGCACGGTGGAGATCACCACCTCGCGGCCGGACCTCGTCATTCGCAGTGCCGGCGGGTATGCGGCTCCTGGGCGCAACTCGAACGCGGCACCGCAGGACTGAAAGGACCCCATGCGTATTGGTGGCACGTCGCGCGACAGCATGATGACGTTGATTCCGGTCTCCGTCGCGATCTTCGCGGTGATGTACCTGCTGGGCGGGCCAGACAATGCGTTGCGGGTGATGGAGCGGGGCGCCAGCGAGGTGTGGCTGACGATGTCGGGCTGGTTCCGTCACTGAGCCTCAGTAGTCGCGCAGGACCTTCGGGGGCCACGCTGCCCGCAGCGCATTCAGCACCGCGAGCACGTCGATGACCTCCTGCGCCACGGCGCCGGCCACCGGCGGCAGGTAGCCCGCGGCGGCCGCCAGCATGCCGATCACGCTCAGCGCCATGCCGCCGATCGCGCTCTGCAGCGCAATCCGCCGCATCCGCCGGCCGATGTGGAGCAGCTCATCGACGCGTTCCAGCGAGCTGTCCAGGATGACCGCGCCGGCCGCCTCGGCCGTGACGTCGCTGGCCTGGCCGAAGGCGACGCCGACGGTCGCGGCGGTCAGCGCCGGCGCGTCGTTGATGCCGTCGCCGATGTAGACGGTATTGGCCCTGGCGGTCTCGTCGCGGACCAGCGCCAGCTTCTGCTCGGGGCTCTGCCTGGCGTGCACCTCGTTGATGCCGACCTCCTCGGCGAGGTAGCGCACCTCGCTCTCGCGGTCGCCCGAGACCAGCAGCACGCGGTCGAAGCGGTGCCGGGTGTTCAGGTGCCGGACGAACGAGCGGCCCTCGGCCCGCGGCTCGTCGCGGAACCGGAACGTGGCGGCGTACCGGCCGTCGATCAGCACCACGCACTCCAGGCCCGCGGCCGCTGCCGGCGCCGCCATGGCGCCGGCCGGAGCAAGGCGCGCCAGTTCGGCGCGGCTGGTGACCTGGACCCGCACGCCGTCGATGACGCCCGTCAGTCCCTGGCCGGGCCGTTCGCTCACTTCCGTGGCGTCCTGCAGGTGGAGCCCGGCCGACCGGGCCGCTTCACCACCGCCGCAGCCAGCGGGTGCCGCGAGTACCGCTCGAGGCTGGCCACGAGCGCCACGACGCTGTCGCGCGTGTGCCCGTCGGCCGGCAGCACGTTGACCAGTCGCGGCTGGCCGTAGGTGAGCGTGCCCGTCTTGTCGAAGATCGCCGTCCGGCAGGTGTCGATCTTCTCGAGGACGGCCGGATCCTTGATGACGATGCCGCGCCGGGCCGCCAGCGAGACGGAGCCGATGATCGCGACCGGAATGGCGATCAGCAGCGGGCACGGCGTCGCGACCACCAGCACCGCCAGGAACCGCAGCGGCGTCGCCGCTGATGACCCACGCCGCCACCGCGATGACGACCGCGAGCGGCGTGTAGACGGCGCCGAGCTGATCGCCGAGCCGCCGCAGCCGCGGCCGCCGCTGCTCCGAGTCGCGCATCACCTGCATGATCTTGGCGTAGCGCGAATCGACGGCGCGCCTGCTCGGCGCGGATCGTCAGGGCGCCGTCGCCGTTGATGGCGCCCGAGAGCACCGCCGAGCCCGTCGCCTTCGACAGCACGATACGGCTCGCCGGTCAGATACGACTCGTCCATGGTGCTGCGGCCTTCGACCACGATGCCGTCGACGGGGCAGGTCTCGTGCGGGAACACCACCAGCAGGTCGCCCGGCGACGATGTCGTCGAGGACGTACGTCGGCGGTCGTGCCGTCCACGCGCCGATGCGCCCGCGACGGCATGCGTTTCGCCAGCGCCTCCAGCGCGGACGAGGCGCTGCGCACCGCGTACGTCTCCAGCGCCTGCCCGCCGGAGAGCATCAGCACGACCAGCGTGCCGGCGAGGTACTCGCCGAGGATCACCGCGGTGACGATCGAGATGCCGGCGAGGAGGTCGGAGCTGAACTCCCGGCGCACCAGACGGGCGGCGAGCCCGGCGACGAGAGGGAGGCCGCCGATGACAAGGGCGAGCAGGAGTGGAACCTGCGTGGGGTCCACGCTGCCGAACCACGCGCCGTACGGCCCGGTCCAGCGCAGCGCGAGGTGCGCGGAGATGGCCAGGAGCGCGATCGCGGCGATCGTGGTGTCTTTCGAAGGGACGTGGAGTCGCGTGCCGGTCGCGGCCAAGTCCGTAGTCTACTGGAGCGCCTGTGCCGGCTCATGCAGTAGACTAGGCGCGTCATTCGTATTGGAGAGGTTCCCCCCTTGTCCGATTCGCACGCATTCATTCCGTCGTTTCTCACTCCGGCTCGTCGCGCGTCTCTCGGTCGTCGTGCCGGCTCCACGCCGGACACCGACGTCGAACCCGAGGACACGCCGGACGAATCCGACGTCGTGCTGGAGCCCCGGCCCTCGCGTGAGGGCTTGCCACCGAGCTACCGGATGCGAGCCGAGCCCCACTACGTAGAAACCCTGGCGCGTCCCCGGGCCGAGGCTCGGCCGCCCGATCGCCCCGACATCCGCGCCGCCGTGGCCGCGGATCCGCGCGCGACCGGCAGCGTGTCCGATCGCACGCTGGCACCGGTGACCGCGGCGCTGGCGCAATCGGTGGACGCCATCTGCGACGCGCTCGCCGGCCTGCCGACGAGCGGACGTCCACTGGCCGAGCGGATGGCGGTGGAACTGGCAAAGGCCGAAGCGGTGCGCGCCCGCTGGCTGGCCCAATCGGTCGCGGTCCTGCAGAGCGACCCGCTGCCGGCGCTCGATCAGCTGAACCTGGGCGAGGTGCTGGCGAATGTGGCCAAGGCCCTCGAACCCGAGCACCGGATCACCGGCGCGTCACCGGCCTTCGAACTCCCGGCCGAACCGGTAATGGTGTTCGGCGACGATGCGCTGCTGATGGTCGCGGTGGGTGGCATGCTGCACGCGATGCGCGCGATGATCGAGGCGCGCGCCGATGCGGTCCGGCTGATCGCCCGCGTCGCGCCGAGACCCGATGCCTCGTCGTGCGCGCTGGAAGTGGTGCAGACGGCGATACGACTGCCGGCGCCGACGCTGGCCCGCTTGTTCGAGGGTGACTGGGCCGAACATCCGGCCGGGCGCAGCGGGGCAGTGCTGCTGGCCGCGGCTCGGCGCATCGCGATGGTGCAGGGTGGCAGCCTGGAGGCGAAGGCCCTGGATGGCGGCGGGTGCCGCCTGATTCTGAGTGTGCCCGCGGCCGGATAGGTTCGTTTCCGGGCCGTCCCGCCGCGCCCAACGCTAGAGGAGAGGACGCGGATGGAACGGCTGTTCTGGATCTGTCTGGCGGGTGCGGCCGGTACCGGCACGCGCTACCTCGTCGCGGTCTGGGCCGCACAACGGTTCGGGACGGCGTTCCCGTACGGCACGCTCGTGGTGAACCTGGCCGGTTGCTTCCTGATCGCGGTGATCATGCACACGGCCTTCGCCCTGTCCTGGTCGCCCACCGTGCGCAGCGCCCTCACCGTCGGGTTCGTGGGCGGCCTGACCACCTACTCCAGCTTCAACTACGAGACCTCAAGCCTGCTGCAGGCCGGATCGAACGGTCCGGCGCTGCTGAACGCGTTCGCCACCGTCGTCGGTGGCTTCGTCGCCGGCTGGCTCGGCCTGATCGTGTCGCGACAGATCTTCGGGCACTGACCGCTGCGTCCCATTTCGAACGGATCGGCGCGCCGTTCGTATGATCTATGCAACGAGCTGAGGCGGTGGGTCGCCTCACGGAGGGAGACGATGGCCGACGCGACTGTCTACCGGGACCCAGACCCGTCACTGATCACGGTCACCCAGGTCACCTACGCGCTGCACGCGCTCGGGCTGGCGATTGGCGCGTTCGGCGCGTCCACGATCGTGGGATCGTTCGTGTTTGGCTGGCCGTCGATCATCGCCGTGATCATCAACTACGTGAAGCGCGGTGAGGCACGCGGCACGTGGCTCGAGTCCCACTTCACGTGGCAGATCCGCACGTTCTGGTTCGCGATGTTGTGGGCCTGCCTGATCTTCTTCACCGGCCTGCTGCTGGCGATTGTCCTGGTGGGCTTCGCCATCTGGATCGTCGGGCTCTTCGTCCTCGGCATCTGGGCCATCTACCGGATTGCCAGCGGGTGGATGCGGCTGCAGAACCGGCAGCCGATCTTCTGACGCGAGCTGCTCCGGATCGCCGACCAAGGTGTCAGCGGCTTCGCGGCAGCCGCCGCTTGTGCTCGTACATGATCGCGTCGGCTTCGCGGACGAGATCCTCGAGCGACTTCGCGCTGCCGGGCTCCATGTGAGCCATCCCGATGCTGAGCGCCAGGTGGTAGGGCAGGCCGGCCGTCGCGTTGAACTTGTCGAGATGCCATTTCAGCCGGTTGGTGATCGTGTCGACGTCGGGCTGTGACACGGTGGCGAGCGCGACGAACTCGTCCCCGCCGATCCGCGCCAGGACATCCGCGGCCCGGAAGCTGTTCTTCAGCACGTCGGCGGCGCCGAGGATCAAGGTGGTGCCCGCCTCGTGCCCGAACGAGTCGTTGACCCGCTTCAGTCCGTCGATGTCAACGTAGATGACCGCCGTCGCCTTGTCGAGCCTGACCGCGTCAGACAACATCTTCGCCCCGTTGGCGAGGAACCCTCTCCGGTTGTGGAGTCCTGTGAGGTCGTCGGTCATGGCCAGCTGTGTCAGGCGTTCCTGCGCCTCGCGAAGCTCGCTCACGTCCTGCGCGTGCCCGAGGACGTACGGGGCCTGGCCGGGTTCCGCCACCGTGACGTTGTGATACTTCCACGCCAGCTCACGGCCGCTGCTGGCGCGCACGAACATCATTCCCGACGCGGTCCCGTCGCGGGCCATGCGCTCCAGATAGTGATCGAACAGAGGGCGCGACTCGTCGGTCAGCAGGTCGCGCAGGTTGGTGCCGATCAAGGCGTCGGCCGACAGGCCGATCGACGTCAGCGCCGCCTGATTGACGGTCAGCAGCCAGCCGTCCATGTCGTGGGTGCAGATGAGTCCTTGTGCGCTCTCGACAAGATGGCGGTAGAGCCGCTCGCTCTCGGTCAGCCGCCGCTGTGCGCTCTGAAGATCGGTGACATCGAGTGCGATTCCTCCCAGAGCGCGACTGCCGTCAGGCTGGGGAAACGGAAACCTGACGATCATCCACTGACGGGTCGTGCCATGGAATACACCTGTGGGCGAATGGATGGCCCCACGACTCAGGATCCCGACAAGCGCGTCGCGCGGTTCACAGGTCGATCACGAACGGCAGGGCGAGCAGCACCGCCCCAATCACCATCGTCCAGGTGAAGGTGTCGACGAAGTACGGGAACACGCACAGCAGAACCCCGGCGACCAGCGCCACCGGGTTGTGCGCCCGCCGTCCGTACATGACGTAACCAGCGCCGATGATGCCGAGGAAGACGGAGGCGATGAAGGCGTTCACGGTTTGTCAGCCGCGCTACTCGGCGTCGTACGCTTCGCGCTCGAACGGATTGTCGAAGTAGGCGTGACCACCGCGTAGCGCCGCCCACAATCCGGCCGTCAGGTAGGCCGGGACGAACAGCGCGCCCCAGCGTTCGTACTGGCGGACGTGCACGCGCTCGTGCGCACGGGTGAAGTCGAGCGACGCCTGGTCGCGCGCGAGGACGACGTGGCCGAAGGTGATGGCCGCCGCGCCGCCGCGCAGGGGGACGAGATGACGTAACGCCAAGCGCAGCCACGGGCCTTGCACTTCGATCACGCCATCCACGAGCGCAACATGCGCGCGGGGCCAGGCCGCGATGGCGATGGCGATGCCGACGAACGTGATTGGCGCCGCCCATAGATAACGGGCGGCGCGTGTGAGGCCACGGTCCATGCGACCCTCGCCGCCGTTACTGAGGACGGGGTGTTTTCGCCTGCTTCCGCTGCTCCTCTTCCTTGTGCTTCTTGTCGTGCTGCTGCTTGTTCTTTTCCTTGTCCTTCTTGCCGCCCTTGTCGCCCATGGTGTGTGCTCCCTGAGCGGAGACTATCACCATCGCGGCCCGATCTGACGGCCGGGGTTGGCCGAGCGCGGCGCCCGGCTGCGGAGTGGGCTATGGAGTCGGCCCGAACGCGTCGCACGACACGTGCGGGTGCCAGTTGACGAACGCGCCATTCGGGTTGCTCTTCCAGGCCCAGACGTGCAGCGTGTAGAAGGCCGGCAGTCCGAACCTGTTCGGGCTCTCGAACAGGTGCATCAGTTGTCCCATCAGCTGCGGCGTGTCGGCGTGAGTCGCGTGCCAGGATTCCGCGAACACCAGGAAGTCGGCACCGACGAGCTTCAATCGGCCATCGGGCTGCGGTTCGTAGATGACAATCTCCGGCCTCGTCGGATCGACGTTGCCGTCACCCACCAGTGACAGGTTGACGTAATGCAGCCCCATGGCGCCATAGTCAGGCCCGCTCACACACCCGAAGAGCAGTGAGTACCCCTCGGCCTCTGCCACCGCTACGTCATGGAAGCGGTCGGTCGAGGCGCGCACCACCTCGATCAGGCCACCGGGTGAGCCTTTCCGTTCCCCCGCCCCTCCATGGTGCGACGACGCCTGCACTGGAGTGTCCTGCGCCGCTGCGAGCTGGGGATAGGTCGGCGACAGTGCCCCCGCGAGGGCCAGACCGGCATGAACCATCATTCGCGTGATCGTCATAACGCCTCCGATGAAATGGGTGAAGTGGACGTGGCCCGCGCCCGTGTGCGCCAGGGCAGCAGCATCGGCACGGTGCGCCGATACTCCTCGTACGAGGCGCCGTGCTCGGCGATGAGATCGTGCTCCTCGAACTGGATCGCCAGCACGATGTAGGCCGTAGTGGCGAGCGCAAACACGAGGTGCGCCAGCGTCATCGTCGGCGTCATCCAGAACGCCAGCAGGAAGCCGAGATACAGCGGATGCCGCACGAAGCGGTAGGGAAGCGGCGTGCGGAACGACACCCGCGTATACGGCTTGCCGATCAGCGGCAGCCACACCTGCCGCAGACCGAACAGGTCGAAGTGGTTGATGAGGAACGTCACGACGAGGACCGTGGCCCATCCGCCGGCGAACAGCGTCCACAGCGCCGCCCGCGCCAGCGCTGTTCTCCACCGACCAGATGGGCATGCCGATCGGCCGCCACTGCCAGAAGAGCAGCAGCAGCGCCAGGCTGGCGCACAGCACGTAGGTGGAGCGCTCGATCGCCCACGGCACGATCTGCGTCCACCGTTCCTTGAACCACGGCCGTGCCATCACGCTGTGCTGGACGGCAAAGATCGTGAGCAGCAGCGCGTCGATCGCCAGCGCGACCGGCGATGCTCGTCTGCAATGGACCGTCGAGGCGGCTCGGCACGACGAACCCGCCCACGAACGCGATCGCGTAGAGGAACGTGGCCGAGGAAGATCAGATACGCGGTGACACCGTAGGCGAAGAACAGCAGGCGTTTGAGCACGGCGGCCTCCTTTGGCTGCCGACGAGAATGCGCCGCCGGTCCGCCCGCCGCCATCGGCGCTTTGTCCCGGTTGGCCTACGATTCGCGGCCCTGGATGTGAGACAAATGTCCCGGTCGGCGATGACGATCGCTCGCATGAAGCTCCGGCAGCACGTTCGCTACGTCGCGGGCGTCGGACGGCACCCGCCTGGCCTGGGCCGAGTCGGGCAGCGGCCCGGTCGTCGTCAAGGCGGCCAACTGGCTCACCCACCTCGAGTACGAGTGGGAAAGCCCGGTCTGGAAGCACTGGATTCAGTTCTTCTCGGGACATGCCGCTTCGTCCGCTACGACGAGCGCGGCTGCGGCATGAGCGAATGGCAGGGAGGCGCCCTGAACGCTGGATCAATGGGCTGCGGATCTCGAGGCGGTCATCGACGCCGCCGAGCCCGCCGGGCCGGTGACGCTGCTCGGCATCTCGCAGGGCGCGGCGACCTGCATCCACTATGCGGTTCGCCATCCGGAGCGCGTCGCGCGGCTGATCCTGTACGGCGGCTACGTCCACGGCGCGCTACAAGCGCGGGACGCCCGCCACCCAGGCGGCGTTCCGCGCCATGGTCGAGCTGGCGCGCGTGGCCTGGGGCAAGCGACAATCCGACGTTCCGGCAGGTGTTCACGTCGCGTTTCATTCCAGGCGGCACCCACGAGCAGCTGGAGTGGTTCAACGACCTATGCCTGAAGACCACCACGGGCGAGGTCGCGGCGGCGCTGCTGGAGGCGCGGGGCGACATGGACATCGAGGCGCTGCTGCCGCAAGGTGCGCACGCCGACGCTGGTTCTGCACGCGCGGAACGACGAGGTCGTGCCGATCGACGAAGGACGTCTCCTGGCCAGCGGCATCCCGGGCGCCGAGTTCGTCGAGCTCGATTCGCGCAACCACATCCTGCTCGAGCACGAGCCAGCCTGGCAGCGGTTCCGCGAAGCGGTGCTTGCGTTCCTCGAGCAGAAGGACGTGCGCCGCCGATTCGGTGTTCGCGGCGTTGTCGGCGCGCGAGCGTCAGGTGCTGGCGCTGATCGCCGAGGGCTTGAGCAACACCGACATCGCCGAGCGCCTGGAGATCAGCGAGAAGACGGTCCGCAATCACGCCTCGAACCTCTTCGACAAGCTGGGCGTGTGGTCACGCGCGCAGGCGATTGTCTTCGCGCGCGATCGCGGGTTCAGCCGCTGAGCCTCAAGCCCAAGCCCAAGCCCCAAGCCCCAAGCCCCAAGCCTCGAGCCCCAAGCCTCAGAGCGGCTTCAAGTCCTGCAGCATCGTCGGAATCAGCTCGCTGATCGTCGGGTGGATGTGCATCGCGCGCGCGATCGTGGTGTACGGGGCGTCCGCGTACATGACGTCCAGCAGCGAGTGGACGATCTCGTCGCCGCCCGCGCTGAACACGACGGCGCCGAGCAGTCGCTCGGTGTCGGCATCGACCAGCGCGCGCATGAAGCCCTGCGTCTCACTCATCTCCCTCGCTCTGGACACCTTGGTCATCGGACGACGAGCCAACCAGCACCCGTCGTCCTGAGGCTCGCGCCTCCTCCGTAGTCATGCCGACGCGGCCCACCGCCGGATCGACATACAAGGCGTAACAGGGAATGCGCTGGCTGATGCGTCGCGGCTTGCCGTCCAGGACATTGGCCGCCACCACCTCGTAGTCGTTGTAGGCGGTGTGGGTGAACGCGCCATGGCCATTGCATTCGCCAAGCGCCCACACGCCGGGCACGTTCGTACGGCACTCATCGTCCACGGTGATGAAGCCCTTTGCGTCCACGGCGATGCCCGCCGCCTCGAGCCCAAGGTCGTCGGTGTTCGGGCGGCGCCCGACAGCCACCAGCACGTGGCTGCCATCGAGCGACGGCGCGCCGTCCGTGCAGTCCACCGAGGCCGACACGCCGGTCGGCGTGGAGCGCAGCCCGATGCAGGTCGCCGAGAGACGGAACTCGACCCCCTCCGCTTCCAGCACCGAGCGGACCGTCGCCGACACGTCGTCGTCTTCGCGCGCGATCGGGCGATCGCTCTTCTCGATCACGGTCACGCGACTGCCGAAGCGGCGGTACATCTGCGCGAACTCGAGGCCGATGTAGCTGCCGCCGACGACGAGCAGGTGCTCCGGCAGCGTGTCCAGCTCCAGGATGCCGGTGTTGGTGAGGATTGGCACCGGCTGGCCCTCCGGAGAAATCAGGGACGTTGGCACGCGCGCCGACGTTGATGAAGATCTGCCCGGCCTGCAGCACGTCGCCGTTCACCGATACCGTGTTCGCGCTGGTGAAGCGGCCGTGGCCGTCGTAGACGGTGATGTTGGCGGTCTTGCGCATCCATTCCTCGACGCCTTGCGAGGACTGCCGGACGATGTCGTCCTTGCGGGCCTTGACGCGCGCCATGTTCACCTGCACCGCGCCACCGGTCGTGAAGCCGAACTCGTCACCGCGGCGGGCCATGTGGATGGCTCGCGCGCTCGCCACCATGGACTTGGTGGGGATGCAGCCGACGTTCACGCACGTGCCGCCGAAGCGCAGCCGTTCGAGGACCGCCGTCTTGCGGCCGGACTGGGCCAGTCGAGCGGCAAGCGATGGACCGGCCTGGCCCGTGCCAATGACGATGGCGTCGTAGGTGGTGGGCATGGCGATAGTCTACCGACGGGAAGTCTCGACGGCGTCCAAATGTCGGCTCCACACCCACCCAGCGCCACAGCAGTAGCGCGGCAAGCAACGCGCAGCTGCCGGAGAACGCAAACGCCGCGAGTGGAGTGACGGCGTCGTAGAGCCAGCCGAAGCTCACCGACGCGGGCAACAGCACGGCGCCGGTCGTCAGGTTGAACCAGCCAAACGCCGTGCCTCGGCGGCTCGCGGGAGCGAGGTCGGCGACCAGCGCCTTCTCCACGCCCTCGGTGGCGGCCATGAACACGCCGTAGAACCCGAACAGTGCGAACAGCCACGGCCCGCCATGGTCGATCGCGCCGAGCCCGAGGTAGAAGAGGCCGTAGGCCGTGTAGCCTCCCACCAGCAACCGCACCCGGCCGACGCGGTCCGATAGCGCCGACAGCGGCGTCGAGAACAGCATCGCCACCGCGGACACTGCCGCCCACAGCAACGGAATCTGCGCATCGGGCACCCCGAGTGCGCGGGCCCTGAGCAGCAGGAACATGTTCGACGAGTTCCCCAAGGTGAAGAGCGCGACGACCGCAAGGTAGCGTTGGAAGGTGGGCGGCAGATCTCGCAGCCGCCAATCGAATGGCTGACGCCGAACGTGCTGTTGCCGGCGCCTCCTGGATCATGAACGCCAGGGCCAGGCACAACGCGCCGGGAATGGCCGACCAAAGAAAGATCTCGCGGAGCGGCAGGTGCCACGCGAGCAGCAGTGAGGCCGTCACGGGACCGATCACCGCGCCGGCGTTGTCCATGGCGCGATGGAGCCCGAAAGCCAGGCCGCGGTGTTCCGCGTCCACGCTGCCGGCCAGCAGCGCATCGCGGGGTGAGCTGCGGACTCCCTTGCCCACGCGATCCGCGAACCGGATGGCCAGCAGCCATGGCCAGCTGCTGGCAAGCGCCATCAGTGGACGTCCCACTCCGGCAAGCAAGTAGCCGACGATCACCCACGGCCGCGCCCGTCGTGTCCGATCGACGATCACTCCGGAGAACAGCTTCAGCAGGCTGGCCGTGGCTTCGGCCAGCCCCTCGATGATGCCCAGCGCGCGTGGGCCGGCCATCAGGACGGACGACAAGTAGAGCGGGATCAGCGGGTAGGTCATCTCGCTGGCGCTGTCGTTGACCAGGCTGATGAGGCCGATCAGCCACACGGTGCGAGGCAGGGCACGCAGGGCCGCCAGCATGTGCCTCGATGGTATCCTCCACCCATGCGATATCTCACGTCTCTTACGGTGATGGGTGTGTTGGCGATGGCAACGGTGGCCGCGGCGCAGCCGCCGGCCGGGCAGCGCCCGCCGATGACGCCTGAACAGCAGGCCGCCGCGGCGGCGCGGCGTCAGGCGGAGATGAGCGCGCCACGACCCATTCCCGCGATGGACAGCGTGTGGATGGAAGAGCTCACCTGGATGGAGGTGCGCGACGCCATCAAAGGCGGCAAGACCACCGCGTTGATCCTGACCGGCGGCGTCGAGTCGAACGGCCCCCACCTGGCGACCGGCAAGCACAACTACGTGCTGAAGGTGATGGGCGAGGCGATTGCCCGCAAGCTCGGCAACGCGCTGGTCGCGCCCATCGTCACGCTGGAGCCGGGGCGGCCCGACTCGGACCGCGTGGCGCCCGGCAGCGTCTTCCTTTCGCCGGAGACCTACGAAGCCGGTCCTCACCGACATGGCGCTCAGCCTCAAGTCCATGGGCTTCACCAACGTCATCCTGATGGGCGACAGCGGCGGGAACCAGACGGGCATGAAGAACGTCGCGACAAAGCTGACCGCGCGCTTCCAGGGCACCCCCGCGCGCTTCTTCTTCATTCCCGAGTACTACGACTATCCGTCGGTGCGGAAGTTCGTGCAGGCCAACGGCGTGCCCGAGAAGATGGAGTTCGAGGCCAGTTCGGGCTCCGACAACATCCACGAGGAGTTCAGCATCGACGCGCTCATGATGCTGAGCGATCCGAAGACGGTGCGCCTCGAAGAGCGGAAGAAGGCGGGCAAGACCACCATCAACGGCGCCGATCTGATGCCCCTGGACAAGACCCTCGCGATGGCGAAGCGCATCGTTGACCTGCGCACGCAGTTGACGGTGGACGCGATCACGAAGGCGATGGCCGCGGCGAAGACCAGCCAGCGCTAGAGCGCCGCCGCTGCATGGGCCGCGCAATTCGAGTTCGGTTCGAACTTGGGAAAGCAAGTGGACGACTGGTCCACCAGGCGAGCACCGGCGCAATGACGTCGCGAGGCGGTTGGTAGGAGGGCTCGGTCGCGACCGCGTCTCTGAACAGTCGTCCCGCGGCGAGGCCGGGCGGTCCCTCCAGTAGTCCCAGCCGAAATCGCTGGCGCGGCATCAGTCGGCCTCGACCGCTGCTACGCTGGCCGCCACTATGCGGACCCTGTTATTGGTGCTCACCCTGGCCCTGTCGCAAGCGGCGCCGAGCCTGCCCGTCGCGCCACCTGCGCGCGAGATCGCGAAGGACACCTATCTGCTGCCGGGCGCGATGTTGCCGGATCGCGGACCCGATGGAAACACCGTCATGATGGTGGGACCGGCCGGCTTGATCGTCGTCGATACCGGGCGTCATCCATGGCACAGCGACGCCATCATCGCCTTCGCGCAGAGCAGGCGCCTGCCGGTCGTGGCCATCGTCAATACGCATTGGCACCTGGACCACTCGAGCGGTAACCGCCGGATCAAGGCAGCCTACCCGGAGGCCCGCGTCTACACCACTCGCGCCGTCGAGCGGACGCTCGTTCCTGGCGGATTCCTGGTTCGCAACCTTGCCGCCGCGAAGGAACGGGCGGCCGATCCAAAGACCTCGGCCGTCCGGCAGGAGGAGACGGCACTGTTCCTGGCGACGATGGAGAACTCCGATGGACTTCGAGCCGACGTGCCCGTCGAGAAGTCCGGCCCGCTGACGCTTGCTGGCCGCACTGTCTCCGCCCGGGTCGATGCCGACGCGGTGACCGACGCCGACCTGTGGCTGTTTGACGAGGCGACGCGCGTGGCGGTGATCGGCGATCTGGTGACGCTGCCGGCGCCGTTCTTCGAGACCGCCTGTCCCGCGCGCTGGCAGGCAGCGCTGGACGAGGTGTGGGCCACGCCGTTCACCATCGCGGTGCCCGGTCACGGCGCCGTGATGTCTCGCGCCGAGTTCGATAGCTACCGCCGGGCCTTCGGTGGGTTTCGCGCCTGCGTCGCCAGCGACCGAACCGCCGCGGAGTGCGCGGTCGATTGGACGCGGGATGTCGGATCGCTGCTCGCATCGGACGACGACCGCAAGCAGGCGAGCGAGTACGCCGCCTACTACGTGGACTTCCTCCGCAAGGGTGGGGGCGCCAGCCCCGACTGCCGCGCCAGGTGATCCTGGCGCGCAGCCGTGGCCGCTTCGACTACTTGGCGGTCAGTCCTTCCTTGAGGAACGCCACCAGCGGCGGCATCACCTTGTCGGGCGCCTCGAGGTGCGGCACATGGCCGAGGCCCGGGATCAGCAGCAGGCGGCCGTTACCATTGGGGACGCTCTTGGCCAGGAAGTCCATCCGGTCCTGGAAGTTCTTCGCCGGGCCGAGCAGCATGTCTTCGGCGCCGCCGAACGCGAGCGTCGGCACCTGGATGTGCGCCCAGTCGTAGACGACCGGGTCGGCGTAGAGCATCTGGCCGATCAGGGCCTGCACCATGGCCAGACGCGGCCAGTCGGCGCTGAGCGTCCAGGAATAGCGGATGCGCGTGTAGGTCTCGAACTCCTGGTTCCAGGCGCCGGGGTTGTGCGCGACGTAGCGGCTGAGCCCGGCGCGCGTGCTCTGATAGTCGGTCTTCAGGGTCTGTTCATACGATTCGTCAATCGGTGTCATCGGCCGCTCGAAGCGCCCGTCGGTCAGTCCGATTGGGTTGTAGATCACGATCCGCTCCACTGACTTCGGGAACTGTGTCGCGAAGCGTGCGGCGAGCATCCCGCCCATCGAGTGTCCGATCACCATCGCCTTCTCGATCTTCTCGTGCTGCAGGATGCGCCAGGTGTTGCGGGCCTGCGAATTGAAGTTGAACGGCGCAATCGGCTTCGACGACCGGCCGTAGCCAATCTGGTCGGGGGTGATGACGCGGAAGCCTTCCTTCGTCAGGCCGTCGATGATCGCCTTGAAGTAGAAGCCGCCGAAGTTGTTGCCGTGCAGCAGCAGCACCGTGTGGCCGTTGGGCGTGCCTTGCGGCGCCACGTCCATGTAGGCGATGCGGACGTCCTGGTCGTAGACGCTGATGTCGAGGTACTTGCTCGGGTAGGGGTACGGGCACTCGTCACAGGTGATGCTGCCAGGCTTCACGTCGGTTGGCGTGGGCACCGGAGGCAGGACGGCGCGGCCCTGGGCCGACGCGGTGGCAGCGGCTTGGAGCAGCAGGAGTGTAACCGTGAGGGTGCGCAGGTGTGTGGGCATAAGTCTCAATCCGGACGCCGTCAGCATGACGGGCGCTACGCAACAGGTTGCGGCGCCAAGAATTTAGCACATGGTCCGGCTGTCTGGTTTTGGGCGCGTTCGAGAGGGACGGACCGATTTGTGCATTCTCGAAGTGGCATGAGCAGACGCTTTCTCATGTCAGGTGGTGCGTTCGCCTTTGTGGCCGGCACTTCGCTTCTTGCGCAAACCTCGTCAGGAACGCCGCAGTCATCGCAGGCCGGGAAACCCGTTGCGGGCGTCGTCGCATCGGTCACGGTGACGGGTTGCCTGGAGCGGTGGAGTACCGCGGCTCCGCCTTCACCAACCGGGGCGCCAACCGAAAAGGCGCCGGCCGGCGCCGAGTATGTCCTGACGCAGGTCGAAGGGCAGACGGAGTCGGTTACGGCGGCAGGTGGCGGAAAGACGGAGCAGACGGATCCAAAGGCGCGCTATCTGCTGCTGCCCAGCCCGTCCATGGATTTGTCTACACACCTGAACCACAAGGTGAAGGTCGCCGGTACCATCGCACCGCAGCCGTCGGAAGGGGCGTCGCCGGCGGATCGCGCAATCAATCCCAGCGCCAGCGAGACGAACCTTCCCGAGCGACCGGAGTCCAGGGCGTATCAGACCAACCTGCTCGAAGTGTCGTCGCTGACGATGGTGTCGCCGAAGTGCGGAAAGTAAGTCGCCGGCGGCCCCTGGCCGCACGCTAGGATGTGGCCATGCGGGCCGCGCGGCAGATCCTGGTCCTTGTCGGCGCTATCGTCTGCGTTTCCGCAACCGCCGCCGCCGATCCTGTCGACGACTACGTCCGATCGCAGCTCGGTCCGCGTCATCTTCCCGGCGTATCACTCGCGGTGATCAAGGACGGCCGCATTCTCAAGTCCGAGGGCTACGGTGCCGCGAGCCTGGAGCTGAGGGTGCCGGTCACAGCGGAAACGGTGTTCGAGATCGGGTCGATCAGCAAGCAGTTCGCGGCCAATGCCGTGTTGCTGCTGGTCGAGGATGGCAAGGTGAAGCTCGACGATCCGATCTCGAGTTACGTCGCGCCCTGTCCGCCATCGTGGGCGGGTATCACCGTCCGCCATGTGCTGACGCACACGGCCGGCCTCGCCGATTTCGACACCGGCAACATCGGCTTCTCCTATCGCCGCGAGTACACCGCCGGCGAGTTCGTCGAGCTAATCGGGAAGCAGCCCCTCGACTTTCCGCCGGGCGAGCAGTGGAAGTACACCAACGCCTTTCCGCTTCTGGGCATAGTGGTGGAACACGCTTCGGGTCTCTCCTATCCCGAGTTCGTCCGCACCCGGATCTTCACGCCGCTTGGACTTCGCTCGGCCCGATTCAAGTCGCCCAGCGAGGTCGTCCCGAATCGCGCCGACGGGTATCTGTTCAAGGACGGTGACTACCGGCACGGAGAGTCCCTGCGACCGCAGATCATTGCGGCGAACGGCGGCATCCTGATGAATGTCCGGGATTTCGCGACGTGGGACCTGGCCATCACGGAGGGACGACTGCTTCGGGCGGACAGTGTGGCCGCGATGACCACGCCCGTCCGATTGACGAACGGCCGCACCGTCGCACACGGTCTGGGATGGTTCCTCGACACCTTCAACGGTCATCGATTCGGCGCGCACTGGGGGACCACGGTGACGGGCCACTCCGCGGTCATTCGCCGCTACACCGACGATCGCCTCACCGTGATCATGCTGGCCAACCTCGACGACGGTGGATTTGGCATCGACGCGATGAGCAAGCGCATCGCGGGGATGTACGTGCCGGGCGTGGACGTTCACAGCCTTGCGCCGGCATCCGGCGCCGACGCCGCCGAGACGGCGCGGGTGCGGGCGGCTTTGACGTCGATTGGCGCCGGCGTGGAGCACGAGGCCGCGCCGGGTCTGGCCGCGCGACTGCCGCCGCCGGTTCGCGAGCGCATCGCGGCGGCGCTGCCACCGACCGCCGCCCTTGAATCGCTCGGCGGAGAGCAGGTAGGGCAGGCCACTTCAATCTGGACCCCAACCTGGCCCGCCTGGCGTGGTATCGAGCGCGCACCCCGGAAGGAGAGCGGTATTTCACGGTCCGGCTGTCGCGCGAGGACCGGCTGCTGGGTGTGATCGTCGAAGACTGACAGCCGCAGGACATCCGCCATGATCCACCTATGACGCCTGCTCCGAAGTATCTCGAACCCACTCAGAGAGTCCGGCCGCGAGTTCTTCTCCCGCGGCATCGGCGGCAGTGTGGTGATGCTCAACCTGCTGCGCTTCCGCCCGGTGGCGGACTATTCGGCCACACCGGAGCTGGCACCGGAATCGCCCATCTCCGGTGAGGCCGCCTATCGTCGATACATGGACCACACGCTTCCGCACCTGCAGCGATCGGGAGGCGAGGTGCTGTTCTTCGGCCAGGGCGGGAACTTCCTGATTGGACCGCCTGACGAGCGCTGGGACGCGGCTCTGCTGGTTCGCCAATCGAGCGTGGCGTCGTTCCTCGAGTTCGCTTCCAACCAGGACTACCTTGCCGGCATGGGGCATCGCGTGGCCGCACTGGAGGACTCGCGGTTGCTGCCACTGGTCGAGCAGGCGTGACGGTGTTCACGCGCGGATGAGCGGACCCGCCCGTCGGTATACTGCTGCGGCGGAGGAGTGGACATGGAACGGGCGCCCCGCCTGCTACAGACGCCCCGGTTGACCGCTGACGGTCCCGGCCGCTACGGATGCGGAAGCGATCTTCGAGCGCTACGCCAGCGATCCCGACGTCACGCGCTACGTGGGGTGGCCGCGGCATCGATCGCTGGCTGACACCCAGGGGTTCATCGCGCTCAGCGCGGCGGAATGGGAGCGCTCGCCGGCCGGCCCGTACCTGATTCGGTCGCGCTCCGACGGCCGTCTGCTTGGAGGCACTGGCCTCGGATTCGATCGGCTAGACGAACCATCGACGGGGTACGTCCTCGCGAAGGACGTGTGGGGCTACGGCTATGCGACGGAGGCGCTCCGAGCCATGGTCGATCTCTGCCGGCGGCTCGGCGTGCCGCGGGTGTATGCGCTCTGCCATCCGGATCACATCGCATCGCAGCACGTGCTGGAGAAAGGTGGGTTCAGTCGCGACCGCGGCTGGTCCGAGTCGTCGGCGTTCCCGAACCTGAGCCCCGGCGGGCCGGTGCCGTCATTCCGTTACGATCTCGTGCTCCGGCCGGATCGCTAGACGCGGATCAGCTGCGCCTTCCTACACGCCCGGAACCTGGTACACCATCGTCTCGGTCTGGCCCCACCGCTCACGCATCACGACCATCAGCCGTCCATCGCGCCCTGCCGCCTCCATGGCGGCGTCGTAGGCAACCGGATCCGCGTCACGACGGATCAGCACGTATCGGACCCCGCGCCGGCGGAGCCAAGCCATGGCCCGGTCATCCGGAAAGCGTGCGACGCCGTGGAGAAATTCGAGGTAGCTGTCGGGATAGCGCCCGCTGTAACCATTGACGAGTTGCTGCCAGTGGCGGGTCGAGAAGTACATGTACTCGGGCTCGTGCGTGATGCCGAGCGAAGTTCGGCTTCGGTAGCGGCCATTCCATGACCACGGATGGCGGTTGGTGTGCCAGCCACGCGTAAACTCGTTCGGGCCCTTCGGGCAGTGTATTGAGCGGCTGTGGAACCGCGAGACCCTCGACCAGGACCACGCCGACGAGCGCCGAGGTCAGTGCGATGCCCCTTCTGCCGCCACTGTCCACGAGCGCGCGGACGCCGTGCGCCACGAGCACCGCCAGACACGCCGACACCATCACGAACATCCGCCCCGGCGCGCGAAGCCCCTGGTAAGGACTCAGCACAGTGCTCAGCGGTGAGTAGAGAAAGCCGTTGGCACCCAGGGACAGGTCCACGCACACGATCAGCAGCACGAGATAGGCGATGGTCTCCCGCCACCTGGCGCGCGCGATTCCAATCACCGCGAGCCCGACGGCCGCCACACCCGGGAACATCACACCTTCGAACGGGCCGATCGTCGCCGGCTGCGTCCGATACAGCAGACTCGTCGGCGTCGTGCCGAGGTAGTTCTGAAGGGTGGGGCTCCACGTTGCGAGCTCGCCCTGGGACCGTTCGCGAAGCGCATCGTAGCCACCCAGGTACATCGCGACATACGGGCCGCAGCACACCAGGATGATAGCTGCCGCGATGAAGAGGGGCTGCCACACCGAAGAGAATCGCGGCGCGGGGCGTCTGACGAGGGCGAAGGCGAACAGTACCGGGAGCGCCGTCAAGAGGTACACCCCGTAGTAAAGGCACGTCCCGATCTGCCCCACGACCGCGAGCCCCAGCGATACACCCGCCCGCGGTGAAGGCGCTCGTGTCACCCGATGCAGCGCCAGGAACGCGAGCGGAATCCAGCAGGTCCAGAGCAGTTCGATCTGCGCGAAGTGAGCAATCCGGTAGGGCTGAAACGCGAAGAACGTTCCGGCGACCAGCGCCGAGAGCCGCGATCCGGTGAGCGCCCGGGCCAGCAGGTACATCGCGACGCCACTCGCAGGGAACGAGAGCAGGACCAGCAGGTTGTAGGCGACGACCGGCGACATGCCGAGCCAGATGCCCGGCGCGGCGGCGAAGCCGAGGAGCGGGATCGCGTCCGAGAACGTCAGCGTGTGGGTTTCAGGAGTGAAGATGTTCGCGTCGAACAGATGCGCCGGGTCGCGCGGCAACTGGTGCGCGATCCAGGCCACCCGCCAGATGCCGAACAGGGCGTCGTAGTGTGGGCCGACCTGCGACCCCAGGTGAAAGGCTTGCGGGGCCGTGAACAGAACGGTCAGGACCGAGAAGAGCACGAAGACCGCGACCAGCTCTCGTGCGGATGCCTTCGGCGCGTCAGGCTCGTCAGTCAGGGGCATCGATTGCGGGGATGGCAATGGCGGTGCCGCGCTCACGGTGCCACGCGGCACGGTTGACCGGCCCGCGACCGGCACTGTTTGAAGAACGCATGGGTCGTCGCGACGTACTGATGGCCCTGGGCCACCGATCCCCACCCCGGCACCCTGGAAAACGCCTTGGGATCGTGCCGCTTATAGCGATTGAAGTAGTCTCCGATCACTCGCTCGTCGTCCGCTGTGAGCGCGTGAAGCGGCCGTCCGTCAGGGCCCGTCGCCGACAGACGACCTTCGAGTCCAGCCCTTTTTCGTCCTCCATGTGCATCAGGCCGACGACCACTCCGCGGACCATCGTGCCGCCCGCCAATGGCGGCCCGAGGACCAGGGCGTCGAACGGGTCGCCGTCGTAGGAGATCGTCTGCGGCACGAAGCCGTAGTTGACGGGATAGCCGCCGACGTCCTCCGGGATCATTCGGTCGATGGCCCGTGCGTTGGCGTTGATGTCGAACTCCCACTTGCGCCGATCACCCCGCGCAATCTCGATGTAGGCGTTCATCGTGCCGTCGGCGTTGGTGGGCGGCGTGTCGCGCCACACATGGCTGGGGTGCGGTCGCGCCGCATCCAGACTGCTCGCGAGCCTGGCCGTTGCCGTCGCCGGCAGTTCGTCCAGCGCCGGCTGCTGCTGTCCGAGCGCGGTGGTCCCGCACGCCAGCGCTGCTATCGCGAGGAGATGTCGAATATCCATGAACGCTCAGCTGATTCTATTACCTGCCTCGAGCACAGCCGTTGACACGTTTCAGCTTTCGCTTCACGCCTGGCGAGGTAAGGTGGATGACATGCAGGGTGTCGAGCGTGGAGCGAATCGAGCCGGCGGCGTCGCCATCCGCGCGCGTGGTGGCCGCGATCGCGTTGATGCTGGCCGCAGCCATGAGCGTCGGCCGCGGAGCTGCCGGCCGCACCCCAGTGCACGGCTGCCGGACCGACGGTGACGAGTCGCCGAACTTCCAGAAGGCAGCGGCCTGGCCGCCAGCCGCCAGACACCCGGACGCCTCTGGTCGCACAACGACTCGGGCGGAGCGGTGGTCTTCGCGCTCGACGCGCACGGCGCCGTCACCGGTCGCGTGCAATTGACCGGCGCGGCGGTTGAGGATTGGGAGGCGATTGCGGTGGGGCCATGCCCGGCGGGGTCGTGCATCTATGTGGCGGACATTGGCGACAACAACGCGCAGCGCCGCTCGATCACGATTTATCGAGTGCCGGAGCCGGTTGCGTCGAGTGGAACCGCACAAGTCGATGGGGTGTTCCACGCGTCGTATCCAGACGGGCCGCACGATGCGGAGGCGCTCCTGGTGACGCCTGACGGGCGGCTGCACATCGTGACGAAGGGCGACACCGGTCCCGTGTCCTTCTACCGATTCCCGGCCGATCTGCGATTCCGGAGCCGCACGATGCGCCTCGAGCGGGTTGGCGGTCCGCGCGACGCGAAGCCGCCGGCCCGCCCTGACCGCGTGACCGACGGCGCCGTCTCGCCTGACGGGCAGTGGACGGTGCTCCGCACCGCCGGCTCGCTGAGCTTCTATCGGACGGCCGACCTGCTGTCGGGGCAATGGCGCGAGGCCGGACACGTCGTGCTGGCGTCGCTCGGCGAGCCGCAGGGCGAAGGCGTCACGTTTGGCAGCGACAACACCCTGTTCCTGATGGGCGAGGGCGAAGGGAAGAAGATGCCGGGCACCTTCGCGCGGCTGACCTGCACTGCCGTATTACAGCAGCACCGATGAGGGGGCGTTCAAGGCCGGGGTTGACAGCCTCGCCGCCGACGTGGGATAACCACGTCATCGTGTTCGCGGTCCAGACCTGCGCGTGTTGTTGCTGCGGAGCAGAAGCCTCCGACAGCCGCGCTGTGTCTTCGTGGATCGTGCCCGCCTAAAGTTTCACCCGCGCACGAACAGGTTTTCGCAGTCCAGGCCCGGAAGGCTTTTCAGCTTTCCGGGCCTTTTTCGTTTTTCACGCGAACCTTCGACCACAGCAAGGAGCTGGCAATGACAGCAGCGAAGAGCAGACAACGGATGGCAATGACGATCCTGGTGGGGCAATGGGCCCTGATGGCCTGCCATGGCCACGGCCCAGCCGGCGGCGACTCTGGCCGGCCGCTGGGATGCGATTGTGATCGTCAACGGCGTCGAGGTGCCGTTTCCCTTCGAGATCGTCGGCGAAGGCGCCGCGCTGAAGGGCTCGTTCTTCAACGGCGATCGCCGCATTACATCGACCTCGGTCGCCACCGAAGACGGCCGCAGTCTCGTTCCGATTCGAGCAGTACGCCTCGACCCTGCGGACGACCATCGACCAGGGCACCCTGACGGGGGAGTACCGGCGGGCGCGCGGCGAGCCATTGCCGTTCCGCGCTGTCCGGGCGTCGGCCACGGCCGCGCCGCGCTCCGGAAACGCACCATCCATCGACGGCACGTGGGTGGTGCAGGCGAAGAGCAACAAGGGTGAGGCGGCCTGGCGCTTCATCGCCGTCCAGAAGGGCGATCAGGTTGACGCGACCATCCTTCGGGTGGACGGCGACACCGGCACGCTGACCGGCGCATTCCGCGACGGCCGGTTCGTCCTCGGACACTTCTCCGGCGCCCGGCCCTTGCGGCTCGAGGTGACGGCGAACGCCGACGGGACGCTCTCCCTTTCGCAGAACGGCCAACCGGCGCTGAGCGCGGCCCGTGCCGCCGCACCGGGTGCCGCGGCGATCGGCACGCCAACCGACCCGGCACTGCACACGCGCATGAAGGACGCGTCCGAACCGTTCCGGTTCAGCTTTCCAGATCTCGAGGGCCGCACGGTGAGCCAGTCGGATCCGAAGTTTCAGGGAAAGGTGGTGCTGGTGAACATCAGCGGCAGCTGGTGCCCGAATTGCCACGACGAAGCGCCGTTCCTGGGCGCGCTCTATCGGAAATACCGCGCGAAGGGATTGGAGATCGTCACGCTCTCTTTCGAGGAAGCGGACCAGTTGGCCAACCCGACGCGCCTGCGGGCGTTCATCGCGACGTATGGGCTCGACTACACGGTGCTGCTGCCGGGTGAGCCCGATGAGCTGAACGAGAAGGTCCCGCAGGCCGAGAACCTCAACGCCTTCCCGACCACGTTCATCCTGGGCCGTGACGGTCGTGTGAGGGCGGTGCACGCCGGCTTCCCGAGCCCGGGCAGCGGTGAGTTCTACACGAAGGCCGAGCACGAGATCACGGCGACGGTCGAGCGTTTGCTCACCGAAAAGGCGGGATCGCGATGACGGAGCGGCTGCGACGCGCGTGCTTGCCGATCATCATGCTGCTCGCCACAGTTGGTCCCGCGATGGCACAAGGCAACCGGCCTCGCGCGACGCTCGTGGCCTCGACGCCCGAGGTGACGCTCGCCGCGGGCTCTACCACCATCGTCAGTCTTCGAGTGGAGCTGCCGGCCGGGGTTCACGTGCAGGCGCACCAGCCGAACGATCCGCTGCTGATTCCGACTGTGCTGACGGTTGATGCCCCGGCCGGCGTCACGGTGGCATCGGTCAGCTATCCCTCGCCGGCGGAACTGAAGCAGACCGGACGGCCCGAGGCGCTGCTGGTGCTCGGACCGGTGTTCGACATCTCGGTCACGCTGGCGGTGGCTGCCGACACGCCTGGTGGCATGCGCAGCGTGCCAGCGGTGCTGAGGTACCAGGCCTGCAACGACGAAGTCTGTTTCCCCCCAGCGCGTGTGGCGTCCGCGTGGACGCTGAATGTGTCCCCGTAGAGGGTCCGACTAGGTGCGGTGGCGAAGTGGCTAACGCGGCGGCCTGCAAAGCCGTTATCCGAGGGTTCGAATCCCTCCCGCACCTCCAAACATCAAGGCAAAAGGCGAAAAGGCAGAAGGCAAAAGGCAGAAGGCAGAAGGCAGAACGCAGACGGCAGAACGCAGACGGGCACAAGCCCCAAGCCCCAAGCCCGAAGGAATCATCCATGACGTCCCCGCGACCAATCGGCATCTACTACGAGCACCCGGACTGGTTCCGGCCGCTGTTTGCCGAACTCGATCGCCGAGGCACGGCCTACGTGCGGCTCCACGCCGGGCGTCACTCGCTACGACGCCACGAACGGCGACGGTAGCCAGTACGGCCTCGTCTTCAACCGGATGAGTCCGTCCGCGTACCTGCGCGGCCGGGGTCACAGCATCCTCTACACGCTCAACTATCTGGCGCATCTCGAGCAGCTCGGCGTGCGGGTCGTCAACGGCCTCCACGGCGTTCCGCGTCGAGACGTCGAAGGCGCTGCAGCTGTCGCTGCTGCAAGTCGCTCGGCCTGCCGTTTCCGGCGGCGCGGGTGATCAACCACGCCGCCGCAGGCGCCCGCCGCGGCGGAGGGGCTGCGGTTCCCGGTGGTGGTGAAGGCCAACATCGGCGGCAGCGGCGCCGGCATTGTCCGGTTCGATGCGCCGGAGGATCTGCAGCGGGCGGTTGACGAGGGTCGCATCGACCTCGGCGTCGACCAGACCGCGCTGGTGCAGGAGTTCATCCCGGCCCGCGACGGACACATCACCCGCGTCGAAGTGCTCGGCGGCCAGTATCTGTACGCCATCAACGTCTACAGCACCGGCGACAGCTTCAACCTGTGCCCGGCCGACATCTGCCAGACCACCGACGGCGTGGAGCTGGACCGGGCGGCGTGCGCCGGCGGATGCGCCGAAGAACAACCTGCGCGTCGAGGGCGTCACGCCGCCGGCCGAGGTGATCGCGCGACGTCGAGCGCATCATGCGCCGCGGCCGCATCGACGTCGGCGGCGTCGAGTACATCATCGACGACCGCGACGGCCAGCGGTACTACTACGACATCAACGCGCTGTCGAACTTCGTCGCCGACGCGCCGCGAGTGGTCGGCTTCGACCCGTTCGCCGCGGCTGGTCGATTATCTCGAGGGAGAGGTGCGCTGATGCGATTCGGATACTGGCTGCCGGTCTTCGGCGGCTGGCTGCGCAACGTCGACGACGAGCGGATGGCGCCGACGTGGGAGTACGTGAAGACGCTGGCGCAGCGGAGCGAGGAGTGGGGCTACGACCTCACGCTCATCGCGGAGCTGAACCTCAACGACATCAAGGGCGTGGACGCGCCGTCGCTCGATGCGTGGTCCACGGCCGCGTCGCTGGCGGCGGTCACCTCGACGCTCGAGCTGATGGTCGCGGTGCGGCCGACGTTCCACGAGCCGGCGCTGCTCGCCAAGCAGGCCGCCAACATCGACCACATCAGCGGCGGGCGGCTGTCGCTCAACGTCGTGTCGTCGTGGTGGGACGACGAGGCGAAGCAGTACGGCGTGCACTTCGATCAGCACGACGACCGCTACGCGCGCACGGCCGAGTGGCTGTCGGTGGTCGACGGCGTGTGGCAGCAGAAGCCAGTTCTCGTCACGAGGGGAAGTACTACCGCATCGCAGGACGCGGTGCTCGAGCCGAAGCCGGTGAGCCGGCCGCGGCCGACGATCTACGCCGGCGGCGAGTCCGAGGCGGCGAAGGATCTGATCGCCGGACCTGTGCGACGCCTACGTGATGCACGGCGATCCGCCGGAGCGACATCGCCCGCCGCGTCGCGGACATGACAGCGCCGCCGGGACCGTACTGGTCAGCCGCCGATGACCTTCGGCGTCGCCGCCTACGCCATCGTGCGCGACTCGGAACGCGAGGCGCGGCGCGAGCTGGACCGGATCACCGACGTGAAGCAGTCGGCCGCGGGCTACGGCAACTACCAGCAGTGGATTGCCAACACGCAGCTCGAACAGCGGGTCTCGCTGGAGGACTACTCGGTGTCGAACCGCGGCCTGCGGTCCGGACTGGTCGGCACGCCCGAGCAGGTGATCGCGCAGGTGCAGGCGTTCGAGGACGCCGGCGTGGATCTGCTGCTGCTGCAGTGCAGTCCGCAGATGGAGGAGATGGAGCGGTTCGCGGCAGCAGGTGATTCGGCCGTACCGCGAAGCGCGTGCGTCGGATCTTGCCGCTCCGGTCCCGGGGTTGCCCGCGGGCCTGGCCGAAGGCATGCGAGGGTGGTGAGGGTCGCTTGCCGCGACACTCGCTGACGCTGGGCCAGGCGCGCGGAGCGCGGCGCCTCAGGGTTGGGCGTAGCCGACGATTCGAACGTCGGGGTTCTTTCCAGGATCGAGATCGAACAGCAGGCTCACATGTCGCGTCGACAAGCCGGGCACGAAGTCGACAATCGCGCGTCCTTCCCGCTTCGTGCCGTCAGGCGACCGAGCCTCGCCGGCAATATGCACCTCGGCCGCGGCGGCGCGACTCTGGTTACGGACTTCGACATCGACGACGAACGTGGGTCCGATGGCGCGAACCTGGCGCACCTGCGCGCTCAGCATCGGACCCTCCGAAGTGACCTGGACCGCCTCGGACACGAGGTAAACGATCGTGCCGAGGACAATCACCACGCTGATGCTCCCGGCGATCCACTCGATGGGCGGAATCCTGCGCGGACGGCGGGGCGACATCAGAGGATCAACCTGGCGGCAGCCGCGCCGATCGATGCGGGAAACCCGAGGACCACGGTGGCGCGCACCGATTCGAGCGGCGCCAATCCATCGGTTCGCCCGAACGTCCACAGCACGTAGGCACTGATCACGAGCACCATCGCATAGCCGACGACCGTCAGGCGCACGAACTCTCCGGCCACCGTCGCCTGATCCGGACGGGAGTGCTGGCCGTGGAACTCCACCGCGTAGACGAATCCGTGCATCTGCACGAGCGACACGACGGCCAGCAGGATGATGCCCCACGTCGAGAGACTCGTCGAGATGTGGGTGATCTCGTCAGTTGGCGCGATGCTGAAGGACAGGAAGAGCGCGCCGGCCGCCATCAGAAACAGTTCACCGCCGTAGGTGTCGGCCCGGCGCTGATCCTCGTCCACGCGTTCGCCGCCGAGCAGGGTGCGTCCCAGCATAGCTCCGAAGCTCGCGGGCACGGCCTGGACCGTGACTTTGCCGACCGCATCGGAGACCGCGGTGTCCATCGTGACGAGGCCGAGGAGCAGCAGCATAAGCACCGAGGCGCCGAAGCCGACGCCATAGGCGACGAAGGCGTCCAGCACATCGTCACGCCACTCGAAGGTCGGCTCGAAGCCCGCGTGATAGGACAGGGCGGTCAGCACCGGCATCAGCAGCAAGACCAGCAGCAGGAGCTTCGTGCGGTCGATGGTGAAGCCGAGCCACCACATCTCCATCGTCATCAGCAGGGGCAGCCCAAAGATGATCGCGCCGCCCGCAGCTCGACAGAGGCCGATCAGGTAGCGATGGTTGTCGCCCATGGCGTTGGGCAACGCTAACACAGACACCGATGCCTTCCGGTTGCAGTGATGGAGTCACGCCACACCACCTGATCTGTTCAGCTCGCCCACAACGTTGCACGACTGTCGTCCGACGTTCGCGGAGCTGTCGTGTTCGCTCGGCACACTGGTGCGGTCGGTGGCACGTAGCCTCCGCACGCATCAGGAGTGACTGGGAATGACATCACACAGCAACAGCAGCGGCCTCGGCCGCCGTGGGTTCCTCAAGCAGACATTCGTTGCAGGCGCCGCGGCGTCGATTCCACTGCAGGCACTGGTGGCCAGGACGGCGTCGGGCCAGGGCCAGGGCGTTCGCCGAGGTCAGACCGAGGGATATGGCCCGTTGTTCGACACGCGCGACGAGACTACTGGCCTCCCGCTGCTGCAGTTGCCGCGCGGGTTCCGCTACCTGTCCTTGAGCTGGACCGGTGATTCCCTCAACGGTGGCCTCACGCCAGGCGCGCACGACGGCATGGCCGCGTTCTCCGCCGGACCGGGGAAGGTGCGGCTGGTGCGCAACCACGAGCTCGGCGAATCGTCCTCGCTCGTCACGACGATGACGTCCAATCCGTACGACCGGTATGCTCTCGGCGGCACGACCACGCTCGAGTTCGACTCCCGCAAGGGTGAGTTCCTTGGCGGCTATGCCAGCCTCGGCGGCACGGTCCGCAACTGTGCCGGCGGCCTGACACCGTGGGGCTCGTGGCTGACGTGTGAGGAGACGGTCGTGCAGACCGCCGGTCGGCCCCACGGCTATATCTTCGAAGTCCCCGCTGACGGGCAGGGGGATCCGGAGCCGATCCGCGAGATGGGCCGCTTCTCGCACGAAGCCGTGGCTGTCGATCCGGCCACCGGTTACGTGTACGAAACCGAGGACTCAGGCGCGAATTCGGGGTTCTACCGGTTCCGCCCGACGCGGCCCGGCCTGCTGCACGAGGGCGGCGCGCTCGAGATGTTGAAGATCCGCGGCGCCAGCCAGTACGACACGCGCTGGGGGCAGACGGCCGGCGTGGTCTATCAGGTGGAATGGGTGCCCATCGCTACCCCGGATCAGGCGACCGCGATCGCCGGCACCTTTGTCTTCAATCAGGGGCTCAGTCAGGGCGGCGCGCGCTTTGCCCGTCTTGAAGGGTGCTGGTACGGACACGGCCGCATCTACATCGTCTCCACGAGCGGCGGCGGGCCGTCGGCGCAGGTGCCTGGCGGGCAGGGGCAGGTGTGGGTCTACGAACCGTCCACCGAGACGCTGTCGCTGCTGTTCCAGTCTCCTGGAGCGGAGGTGCTCAACGCGCCCGACAACATCTGTGTCAGCCCGCGCGGTGGGTTGGTGCTCTGCGAGGACGGCAGCGGCGAGGAATTCGTCCACGGCCTGACGGTCGACGGCGAGATCTTCCCGTTCATCAAGAACACCGTGCACCTGAACGGCGAACGCAATGGGCTGGTGGGCGACTTCAGCGGCAGCGAGTTCGCAGGCGCCTGCTACAGCCCGGACGGCGACTGGCTGTTCGTCAACATCCAGAGCCCGGGGATCACCTTTGCGATCTCGGGCCCCTGGAAGTCGGGCGCTCTCTAGACCGACACCGCTTGCTGGGCGGTCATCTGCCGCCGTTCACGGCGCGCAGATGGCCGCGGTGTGGGGATCACGTGTCTAATGACTCACACTGCCCGAGGCAAGGCCACCGTCGGATCCCCGAGGATCACCGTTGCCAGGCGATCGAGCGCGACCAGCTTTGCCCGTAGCGCTCGATCCAACGCCCCGGCCACGTGCCGGTTGACCGCCGTCCACTTCCTGCAGGTGGTCCTTCAGCAGTCCGCCGACGCTCGAGTAGTAGGTGGTCATCGCCAGGCCGACCGGTGGGCGCGCCGCCAGGTGCAACTGGTTGTAGAGGCTGTCCACGATGTGGTGTGCGATGGCCTGTCCGGTGTCGGGCGCTCGCAACGTCCAGTTGAAGGTCGGTTCCACGTGGCCGACGAAGGCGCGCACCGGTGTCTCGGACCCGAGCAGCCGGCGGGACAATGGTCCCGTCATTGGCCCGCATTTCTCCACTGCGAGCAGCGTGTCCGAGAGCGTGGTGCCCGCCTGCACGAGCCCTTTGAACTGGGAGACGCCGTCGCTGCCCACCGAGCAGCAGGCATGCGCGTACCAGATGGCGCCGTACGCCGCTTCGGTCGCGATGTGCGCGGCAGGGGTCACGGCCTTCTTCACATCCACGAGCAGGCCGAGCTGCGCCGCCATGGTCGCGGTGTCGTTCAGTGGGAACGTTGCGCCGTGGCTCGAGGTGAGGACGAATGCCGGCCTCCGCATGGCCATGGCCGTGGCGAGCGCATCGCCGGTGGCCTGCCCGTCCATGAGGACGCCGTCCTTCATGTCGAACTCGGCGTCGGCGGTGAGTTTGGCCGCCACTTTCTCGGCGATGACCTTGCGCATCAGGCGGGTGATGTCCGGGTAACCGTGGTCCACCGCCCACACGAGCGGGCGGGTGGTATCGCGTTTCGCGTCCTTCCAGTCGTCTCTCAATGCCCGGACGTAATTGGCCAGGCCGGCATCGTCGAGGTCGAGGCGTCCGATGCAGGCGTCGAGCTGCATGCGGAGTTGCGCACTCCAAGGGACGTCGGCCGGCGAGGCCACGATCAACAGGTAGCGGGGGATCTTCCCCGCGCCGAGCCCGCGGTCGCCCGCGAAGCTCAGGTTGTAGCCGTTCCCCTGTGCGTCGTAGGAGCGCAGCTGGCCGTCGCCGATGTCGGCGCGATATCGGAACACCGGTGCATTGCCGCGGTCGGCAATGAGCTGCCGGATCGGATCGGGGGCGTCATCACCGCGCGCCTTCTCGGGTGCCGGGACGTTGTCGCGATCGGGCAACACGACGCCCCAACCGACGTCGGGATGCCGCCAGTTCGCGGGGTCCACCGGCTCGGGCGCCAGGGACCTTCCTTTGTAGCTGGTCGGCGACCGCAGGCTCCATCGCGCCGCATCGCTCGCCGGCTCGCCGAGGGCACCTTCACCGCACCACGCGTCGGCGCGCAGCTTGGCATCGGGCAGTTCGCCATCGAACTCGTCGGCCATCAGTGCCCGCCTTCGACCACCGTCGCCTGCGGCACGACCGGTGGGGCGGCAGGCGGCGCCACTGCCTCGGGAGACCACGTGCCGTCCACCTCGGGCCAGAAGGGACGGGGCAGATCGTGGAGCGCGGCCGCAATGGCGCCCTGCCGCACCTCGACGGGCTGGGACGCGCCCGGACCGGCGAGCCACTGCGCGACGATGGCGGCGCGCTTCTTGTACTCTTCGGCCTCGTGCGGCGACACGTTGGCGATTGGCTTGCGGAAATAGAATGGCGCCACGCCTCGCACGTAGAGCACTGGCAAGGACCACTCGCGCGCCGAAGTCGGGTCGGCGCCATGATCCTCGACGAGCGCCTCGCGCACCGCCGACATCGGCCGGAGCCACTCGAACGGCGCTTCTTCGGCTGTCTTCAGGGTCGTGGATACCTGTTCGAGCAACTGGAACATGCGGCCGTAGAACGCCCTGGTAACCGTGTGTGCGTCGTTCTCGTTGACCGGTTCGAGCATCGCGACCGCGGCGGGGAAGCCGGCCCGCACCATGCGATGCGCCATCGAGTTGATGGTGGTGGCCGCACGCCCGGTGTCGCAGGCATTGAGCGTGAGCAGCCACGGGTTGGGCAGGAGGTCGACCATCCGGGCGAGCTGCGAAGCCCGGACGATGGTCGACCCCTTGGTCGCGCCCTGCAGGTAGTCGACCTCGGTCGCCAGCTCCAGCCACTGATCGGTGTCCTCGGCATCGCCGTGGCAGAACACGTGGACGATCTGCGGCTTCCACTGCGAGATCGCCTGCACCACCTCGGAGCCCTTGGCATCGATGTGCGACACCGACAACCAATCGGCGTTGCCTGGGTCCTTGACGGCTTGATCGACCAGGCTGCGCAAGGCCGGGTCGCCGACCAGAACCCGGAATTGCATCTCCAACCCCGACGCCCGGGCGGTCTTCACCGCGTCGAAGAGATGTTCCCACTCCGGACGGCCGTCGGCGCCGATGGCGGAGATGATCGCCATCAGCCGAATCGGCAGCCGCAGCGAGGATGGCGCGCGTGCCTCGTCGTGGCTCGGCTCGACGATCCGCCCGATCGGGAAGCGCTGGTCCTGGTCGAGTGAGAGGAAGGCGTCGGTCTGATCGCAGAGCGTCTCCCAGCCGATCAGCTCCACCTCGCCTTCACTGAGAATCAAGTACAACGGCGTGACGTCGGTCTGCCCAGGTAACAGGTCGAGCATGCGGGCGACGCCCGGATGCTTGGCAAGCGCGTCGCGGACGCATTGGCCGCGCAACCGGACGGCGTGCGGCTCGTGCCAGGCCGGCAGCGTCGAGGCAGCCAGCTGCAACGCGTGGGCCTTGCCTTGATCGGGCACGATCCACGGCGCGCGCACCACCTTGACGATGGTCAGTTCGGTACCGTTGGCGCCGGGTGTGCCGAGCGGGTCGATCGAGAGAACGGTTCTCGTCATGCGCTACTCCGGCTCGCCCGACGTCGCGCGATTGGCGACGTACTGGGTGAGGCGCTCCAGGGTGGACTTCGCCAGCTTCGCGTCGTGGTCGCACTGCTCGGGCGAAGCCACCTCGTCTCGCGCCAGCTGCTGGTACTTCAATTGAACGTCTTCGGCGAAGCGTGCCGTAGACGCCACCAGTCCCGATACTCGCGGTCTGCCGGCGTACACGTTCTCGAGGGGCGATTCTTCCTCCGCCAGACTGGCCGCCGTGAGCTGGGCCGGGTTTCGAACGACGTTCGGCATCTCCACGGGCGGTGCGGCCGAGCGGCGGCGCATCCGGCTGGTATCGGCCATCTCGTCAGCCGAAGGGTCAAGGTACGGCTGGCAGTAGAGGCACAGCGCTTCGGAGGCCGGCGGGCTGCGACGGGAGCGGCCGAAGAGAAACCCGAACGCCTCGGCCAGGGCCTCGCCCGTGGGGTCGGCGACGGTCGTGTTCATCACCAACGGCCCCGGCCGCGTCTCGGCGATGTCGTCAATCACGGCTCGCAACCCGAGTTCGGAGAGGTTGTCCGGCACCGACACGAAACTGCTTGCCCACGCGCCCATGGTCGTGAGGAACGAATGCAGTTGGGGGGACCGCACTGGAGCGGCCAGGTAGCGGTCGGTACGGCCGAGCGGCGACTGCGCGAAGAGCAGCGAGCCGCGTCCGCCCGAGAGGTAGCCGTGGCAGATGAAGTGCGCCACGTCCACGGAGTGGCCCTTGAGCTTCTCGGCCATCCAGCCGAGCCACGGCGAGCGCAGCGCGTACGGGCTGGTCTCGTGCGGTTCATCAGCTTCGTCGGCGAAGGGGCGCGCGGTCGCCGGGTCGTGCATCGTCACCTGCTCGGCAAAACCGGGCAGGCCGGTCCATTCACGCAGCAGCGTGTCGTAGATGGCCTGATCCGTGAAGACGTGCAGGTGGACTTTCCGGTCGACGGCGTTGGAGATGCGCCGGACCGTCGTGCGCATGGCGTCGAGCACCGACCAGTGCTCGTGTCCGAGGGGGGCGCTGCCGCAGACCAGGACTTCGAGCTCCTCCTCGGTGTCGAGCGGCGGTGGAAACAGGAAGTCGGGCAGCATCAAGATTGGCACGCCCAGCGCGCGTCCGAGCACTCGCTCCCACGCCACGAATCGCAGCGACCCGTACGGGGCGACCATGTGCACCCAGAGCGGCCGCTTGCCGCGCGAATCGGTCTGGTAATAGTTCCGAATGAACGACAGCATGCGGCCGGGCAGTTCCGGCCGCTCCAGCACGCGCTGGGTTGGACGTTGTCCGCTGTGGGAATCGACTCCCAGCGCGGTGACCGTCGTGTTCCACGATTGCAGGTCGGACAGAACGTCGTTGACCTTCGCCTGCAGCGTGAAGGTGATGTCCTCACGGCTGCTGGGGTTCATCGCGACGCGGAGCGCCACGATGTCGTATTGCCGCTTGAGTGACTCCGCCATTCCCGTTCTCCCGGCCCTGGCGGCTAATCGCGGAGGTGCGCGGTGGCGAGCGAGTACCAGAGCCACCAGGTGGCTTCGTTGCTGATGTCGCCGTGCCCGGTGATGAATCCGGTGCTCTCCATCCCGATGATGCCGCCGGTGGTCCCGAACGTGTACACCGTGACGGGGAGGCGAATCTGCTCGATGGTCGCGCCAGCGGCGAGCGGCCCGAAGCCGCCGAGCGCGCCGAATTTGCTGGGGACGCCGTCACCGGCCGCCTGCAGCTCACCGAGGTCATCGTGCCGCCGCACGGCCAGGTGGAAGCCGTCATGAAGCGCCGAGTCCTGGGCGCTGTACGTGGACACGATCGGACGGCGCGACCGCTTCAGGCCGATCCGGAATCCGCCTGGGACGTTGCGCTCGGGCACCGGATCGGCGAAGGAATACATCGACACCGCGGGCTGGAGCAGCAGCACCGACTCCACCGGGCGCAGCCCGTCCGGCAGGCGACAGAGCGCGGTCATCACGACCTTGCAGCCGAAGGAATGGCCGAGCAAGTGCACGCGTGCGGTGGCGGACGCGTTGAGCAGATCGGCGACAAGCGGCGCGACGCCGTGGGCGCCCACCACGCCGGCCCGGTCCTTCATCTGCCAGACGGTGAACGGCTTGACGAGGTTGCGTGGGTCGAGCTTCTTGAGCACGTCGATGGCGCCGGCCGCCTGCGCAGCTTCCGCCGCGCCAGCACCGCCCACCGGCGTGACGGCGTCCCAGTCCGGCTCGGGAGTGGCGAAGGCGTTTGCGGCTGCGAGCAGATCGTCAGCGGTTGGCGCCGCCTGGGTGCCGGCCTCTTCATCGCCGCGCGCGATCGACGCCAGCAGGACGGCGAGCTCGCGAGCCTCCGCGGCGTTGAGCTCCGATGCCTGCGCCAGTTCGTGGAAGCGCGCCCGCGAAGCCGGCGGCAGCGCCGTCGCAATGTCGCGCAGCGTCGCGGCGGTGTCGGCGGTGGCAGCGTCCTGGGCGGCTGGATCCGTTCCCGCGATATCGGGTCCGGCTTCCTTCTCGAACCACGCGAGCGCCTGGCTGGGCCAGAAGATCCCCACCAGCACCGGCTTGTAATTGGGCGGAACGGGCAGGTTGTGACGGCGCCGCAGGTCGATGAAGCCGTTGATGAAGTGCTCGTAGCGCTTGGTGGCGACCGTCCAGTCGTTGTTCCAGCCATGCGAGAACACGAAAATGTCGCTGTAATCCTGGGCGTGCGACAGGAGATCGGCGCGGGTCTGGGGGCCTTCGCACGTGCCGTCCTTGTCGAAGGGAATCACGTAATAGGGAAACTCCGTGCCTTCGGCGGTCCGCAGCGTGCGATAGGGTCCGGCCGGCAGCTGTGTTGGCATGGGTACTCCTGTTGCGGTTCGACAGACCCGTATCGAGAGCCTCGCGGGGGAACGAGGCTGGCTAGGTGCCGCAGGTTACAGTGGGGCTTTGGGTGTGTCAACGCAGGAGCCGCACGATCGGGCGCCAGCCCATCAGTTAGCGACGGCCGTTACCCTCACCGCCGCCGGAATTCACTGAGCGCCGGGTAAATCGCCCGGCGCGCACGGTTCAAGCTGCCGAGCGGGCGGTGCTCGACCAGTGAATGCCATGGATCGAACGCGGACGCCTCGCATGCGCTGGTGTCGGGCGCCGCGACCTGCTGCCGCGGGATGCGAATGCTTGCCACCGCGACATAAGGCGAATCCTCTTCCTTCCATTCGACGGTCGCGTCTTCGATCGGCATGCGGTCCGCATCCACCTGGAACTGGACGAGGAAGTCGAACGTCGCGTCGGCCGCGTCGAGGCGCTTGCGGAGCGCCTCGGCGAGGTAATTGTCGGTGAGCGGCGAAGGCATCGGGCTGGGGCTGTTCGACCGCGGCCGGACGATGTACTTCACCGCGCGGCCGGATCCGAACAAGTAGGGCGTCGCGCTCCAGTAGGGGATGTCGAGGTGACACGAATGATGCTGTTGCGCGGCCAGGCCGATGCGCGCCAGCGCCGGATGCGCGGCAAAGTAGAGGATCCGCCGCAGGCCTCCGGCCTCGTTCGCCTCGAGGAAGGCCATGAACTCCTTCGCATCTGGCGCGACCATGACCGGATGGCTGTTGAGTACGAAATCCTGTTTCCTCGAACCCGGCGTCAGGTTCTCGCCGGGGACGTCGGCAATCGAGATCGACATCCCGCGCACGTCCTTCTCGCGGTCGTTGTGCGACGAGGCGTTCGCGAACCTGATGAACGCACGATAGGTGCCCGGCGTCGCGAACAATCCCACGCGCAGTGCCGCTGGCAGCCCGGTCGTGACGATGAACTCGGCCTCCACGCAACCGGCGGCGCGCCCCTGGTTGAATCGCCGGATGGGACCCTCCGGATGGCGACGCTTGCTGGCCGCTTCGAGGAAGGCGATGAACTCGGAGGTGACGGCCGCCTCGTCGGGGCCGATCACTTCCTGCGCGAGGCTTCGGCTGTTCGGCATCATCGCTCTCCTGGAGGTGCGATCACTTGGTCTTGAGGTATTCGATCAGCGCGTCCTTTGCGTCCGCGTCGAGCGAGGCGCCATACAAGTGGCCGCCGTTGCCGTTGCCTCGTTCGCGGGTGGAGAACAGCACACCCTCGCGCGCGGCTTCAGGACCACTCGAGATGAATCCGACGTTCGTCCAGTCGTAGACGTCGTAGGCCCGATAGAACTCGGCCGGGCGGGTCTCGGGGAACAACAGCGCGCGCAGGGTGGGTACCGAGCCGTTGTGCAGGTACGGCGCCCTCAGCCAGATACCGTCCAGTGGCATGTTGGCGTAGCCGTCTGTCTTCCGGAAGTGCGAGAACTTCCACGGCTTGCCTTCGCCGATGGTGTTCATCCCGGTTGCCAGCGCGGCGGTGAACGAATCCAGCCGCTCGCGATCCGTCCCGACCTCGGCCAGCGGTGTCACCTGGCCGGTTGTGGCGCCGCCGACCTCGTGACACCCGGCACACTCGCGTTGATACGCCGCGGCGCCTCGAGCCGCCTTGGCGGCGTCGATGCGCTCGGTGGGATACGCCGGCGCCTTCAGGTCCACGATCCACTCCTCGATCCGCTTCATCGCCGCCAGATCCAGCGAATCGGGCGTCGCGCCGGCGCCGATCGCGGCGCTCTTGTTGCGCTCCTCGACCGAGTTGTTGTTCCCGTCCCAGTGCAGCCAGAGGTCGCGCCGGATCTGCTGGTTCCACAACGAGGGCAGATCGACGGTGCCGACCGAGCGGTCGTTCTGCATGTCGAATTTCAAGAGCACCTTGTAAGGGTTGAAGGTGTCCACCCGGCCGGGCCCCTGTGGGGGCCGGGCGTCGAACCAGGAGTTCTCCGTGGCCCGCTCGAGAATGCCCTTGCGCGTGCGCGGGATGGCGATGAAGCGATAGATCAGGCTCTCGAACCATCCGAACTCCGGGTTCTCCTTCTCGATGGCCTCGATCAGCGTTGACGGCGTGAAACGCGGGTCATTGGCACAGGCCGTCAGGAAACGGGCGTAGCCCTGCAGGTCCATCTGGTTCGCCGGCATCCCGAGGACGACGCGGCGCTGTTCGCCGGGTGCGTTCCGGATCGTGCCGGCATGGCAGGTGGCGCAGTTCAGGCCGACGAGTCCCACGCGTCCGGGAAGGAACGAGGTGCCGATCGGCCGGCCGTGCGGCGCGCCGCCATTGATGAATCCCAGCCGCTCGTAGCCCGTACCCGGGCGGTTCGGCAGCTTGTCGGCGAACACGATCGGCAGCACGCGCCAGATCCAGTAGGGGAGGCCGGCGCGCTCTTCGGCGCCGACCGAGCCATAGCTGAAGTGCTCGGCGATGTCGGTGAACGTCGTGGGTTGGGCCTGTCCGACCGCGGCGATCCGTACCGCGAGCAGGCAGACCAGAACGGCCATGGCCATCACGAGCGATCGATGTGGCATGACGTGTCGAACCTCCGGGTCAAGTCGTTGCGGGATCGGCCGGCGGTCCCGTCAGCTTCTTCCATGGAGCGAAGGCATTCGTCACGCCTTCGAGCGCCGGCCCGAGCTGCGGATAGTGACGCCGCAGGACGTGCAGCATCGTGTTCTTGCGGATGTACTCGATGCCGAACTCGGTGTAGACCTCGGGCTTGAAGTCGTCGGTGAAGAACCGATCGCTCTTCAGGCGCCGCGAGGCCATCAGGATGAAGACGCGGAACGCCGTCTCGCTGAAGCCGAAGTTCTCCGGCAACGGCTCCGCGTAGAGCCCGGTCATCAGGTCGACGCTCTCGAGGTCGCCGTTGTAGACGGTCTTGAGCTGCCGCCGCCATTCCGGATTGTCGGTCAGCTCGTCGAACGACTTGACGGCGTCCTTGTTCAGCAGACGGCGGAACTGGTTGTAGCGCGGCACGCCGCGCTCGCGGTCTCTGCAGGATGTCCACCGCCGCCAGATCGAGGTGCTCGCCGTCGTCGCGGGTGAGGTTCTGGAGGTGCCGCGGATAGTTGTGCAGCGTGACCGCGCCCGGGTGGCACGTGCCGAACGAGTAGAACAGGTCCGGCATCGTCAGCCGTTCGGCGATCGCCGGCGTGCGGCGGCCGGCGATTTCGTTGAGATCGCGCTTCTCGAGCAGCCGGCCGGTCACGGACGAGTGGAACGCGTAGTCGTCCGGCATCAGCGGATGCATGCGATAGACCGCGACGAACTCCTCGGTCAGCGAATACGGCGCGCCGTGATGATCGGCCTCCGAGCCGACGATGCCGCCGAGCAGTTCGCTGGTCGTCGACGAGCTCAGCCAGCTCCTGGCGGTCTTCGCCGACCAGGCCGGACCAGTTGACGTTCATCGCCAGCTTGATGATCGGGTGCGGCAGGATCGCCGGCGTCCACTCGACCGTGTGGATCTTCGCCATCACGGCGGCGTTGATCAGCTTGGCCTTGCGAAACAGCTGGTCGTCGTTCCAGTCCGGGTGATCGTGAGCGAGCAGATCGCAGATGTAGTTGTGCTCCAGCGTGAAGAGCGTGTGGAGCATGGCCAGGCCGATCCACCAGTTGTCGCTGAAGCCGGCGAATTGCACGCCGGTGTCGGGATCGATCGGCAGCAGGCCGGTCGGCTCGATCCGCAGCTTGCCGGCGCTGTGCGTGCGCAGCTTCGCGGCCATGTCGTCGCCGCAGCCGTAGATCTGCGACGAGTCCCACCAGTGGCTGTTGAGATTGGCGTAGGCCGGCGGCCGCGTCGAGCCAGCCGGCGCCGTGTCGGGCACCGAGCGCGGCACCTGCATGCTCGGCGCGCCCCAGTCGTCGCCGGCGCCGATCGGGATGTCGATGCGCTCGGTCTTCGAGCGATCGTGCACGAACCAGTCGTGCACCATGAACTGGATCCACGATGCGGCCAGCAGGTTCAGGATGGTCGCCGGCTGAAACTGGTCGCGCGTCATCAGCTCGCGGCTGACGTGCCTCGGGCTGGGGACCAGCAGGTTCGGCGTGTCCGGGAACGTGTGCTGGAGCGGCACGTTGCGTCCGAAACGGCAGCCTGCCGCGCCCATCTTCGGGCACGTGCAGGTCGTTGAACGAGCCGTCGGTGCTCCGCGCCTCGCGCAGCGCCGGATCGAGATCCGCCGGCACCTCCTTCTCCTCGAGCGGCGGCTCTTCGGTGTCGTGCAGGTTCTTCTCCCGGCAGTTCGTCGCGGATCTCGACGAGCTTCAGCATGGCGAAGAGCCGCGGCAGCTTGTACCAGGGACGGCTCTTGAACAGCTCGCCGAGGCGTTCGGTCAGCAGATCCGGCATGAAACCTCCAGATGAGATGGACGCGCCCTCAGGCGAAAGCCGGAGGATCGAACACGCTCATGATCTCGGCGAGCATCGCCTCGCGCGAGGGGTAGCGGGCCTCTTCGTAGCAGCCGAGCGGGTTCTTGACGACGTTGGCGAGGCAGCGGTTGCAGTAGGTGCACGGCCGGTCGGCGCGATCCTGGCCGCGACGGAAGATCTCGACCAGATCGTTGTTGGCGATCAGCGGCCTGGCAATGCTGACCGCATCGCAGTCTTTCCGCGCCAGGGCGGCGGCGATCACCGAGGCGGTCTGGAAACCGCCGGTGCAGATGACCGGCACGGCGACGGCCTCCTTCACCAGCCGTGCGTCGGGCAGGTTCTGCCCCTCGATCTGGTCGGGCGGCGGCGCCGCCTCGTTCCACTGCCGGCGCGCCAGCTCGGGAAGATTCCTGAACAGGAGGTAGGTGCGGAAGGCCGACTCGCCACCGGAGATCAGCGCGTCATAGGTCTTCGCGAGATCCTCGACCGGTAGATCGACACCGGCCGGATTTCTCGGATGCGGGAAGAAGCTGCCGACCGAGACGTGGATGGCGTCAACGCCGGCATCAACCAGCCAGCGAGAGACCTGCACGGCGTCCGAGATGGTGTTCCCCGAAGGGCCTTTACCGAAGAAGGCGACCGCGTCGTTGTGATCGCTGGCGCTGATCTTCATCTGGAGGTGGAAGTCGTTGCCGACGCGCGTCCTGATCGCGCGGACGATGTCGAGCACGAACCGGGCGCGGTTCTCGAGTGAGCCGCCGTATTCGTCCTTGCGGTCGTTGATCGCGGAGCTGAGAAACTGGGTGATCAGATACCCGTTCGCGCCATGCAGCTCGACCCCGTCGAGCCCGGCTTCGCGGGCGCGGCGCGCGCCCTCGGCGAACGCCTGCACCGTCTCCTGAATCTGCGGCAGCGTCATCCGCTCGCAGCGGAAGCCATGGGTCGGGTCGTCCTTGTCGGTGGAACTGAGCCCCGTGGGGAACTCGATCCCGGCGATGTCGCGCTGACGGCCACCGTGGCTGAGCTGCAGAATGAACTTGCAGTCGAACGCATGGACGGCATCGCCGACCGCCCGCCAGAACGGCACGTGCCGGTCGTGGTCGATCATCGCGTAATTCGGCACGATGCGGCCGCGCAGCTGCACCGGGACGAACGACGACACGATCGCGCCAACGCCGCCGCGCGCGAACTTCGTCTCCCAGTTGATGCGCGCCTGTGTGCCGGAGCCGTCGTACTGGTCGAAGCGACCAGAGACGTTCGACCTGAGGATGCGGTTCTTGATCGTGAGATTGCGGAATGTGAGCGGCTCGAAGATCGCGTCGAATGCCATGGCGCTCCTTGTCCGGCCCCGCGTGTAGGTGAGCGACGGAAGGTATATCACTAATTGGGTTACCCGTAATCCAACTCAGCTGTGTAGATATAACAGGCGTGCCTTGTAAGTTGACAGTCCCCTGACGCTGTGTTCTTATTCGGCACTTCTTCGCCGACATCAGCGAGACCGGCGGGACGAGGCGGTATGAACGAGTTCATCAAGGTGCGCTTCAAACGGCAGACTGGCGCGCGCTTCAAGGTCGTGAAGCAAACGCCGGACGGCATCGAGTTCGATGAGCGCGATCCGATCGAGCGCACGGTCGGCTTTCAGATCAATCCGCGGGGTAGCGCGACCGCCGAACGCATGCGCCGTATCGCGCGAGTCAAGGGCTGGGGCCTGAACGAGTTCAAGCTGAGAGTCTCGGTGGAAGATGGCGACATCATCCTTCGCGGGCAGGATCCGGACTCGCTCCCGGAAGGGCTCTACGCGCTCCGCGTGGCCATCGAGGAAGCGGCAACTCCGACGAGGAACATCAATATCGAAATCAAGCAGGATGGGCACGCGGAATTCGACGTGCCTGTGATGCTCGACGTTCGCGACCTGGAAGTGGACCTGACGGACTGCGATGCGCAGATCCAGCGGGTGCTCGATGCGTCCAAGGTCGACGGACGGATGGGCACCGACTGGGTGGCCGACCGCGACCGCCGGCCCACGACGGCGGGCCTGCCTTCTGAATCTGCTGGCCAGCCTCCGCGTTCGTCCGACCGCAGGTGACATGCTCATCGATCAGGTGAAGGACGTCTTCATGGTCTTCAACGACCGTGCCTACATGAAAGTGGACCGTGCCATGTTGAAGCGCGTCGAGGACCTGGCGCGCGATCCGAAGAAGCCGTTTTTTCGCGAAGGGAAGCCCGCGGCGAAGATCCACGGGCGCCTGTTGGACAGCATCCAGGAGAAGCAGGGGTTCAGCGAGCTCCTGAGCTTCCGCGGTGAGGGTGGCCCGTCGCTGCAGATGGTCATCGCGGTTCCGCCGGTGGACTCGCCCCATACCTACGCAGAGTTCGACCTCGATCTCGGCAATCCGCTCCAGGACGTGCTCGGCTTCGTGGTGCACATGGGCGAGCTGCTGGACGGCAAGCCGACCAACCATCTCGAGCTGCGGAAGACGCTGGCGAAGTCCAAAGCGGGCGGCTTCCTCTACTACAAGGTGACGGAAGGCTGATCTCACCAACAGGCCAGGGAGGCGATTCGCATGACTGGCTGGCAGTTCAAGAATCTCGACGATGCCAAGGCGCTGATTTCGCTGGCGCCGATTGGCTCCGCCTCCGTCGATCCGAGTCCCATCGAGATCGGCCTGGCGCCCAATCTGTCCTTCGGCGGCGCGGAGGGGAGTCTGGCCATCAACCCGCGCGGCAAGTTCACGATCGCCGTCCTCAACGACCCGACTGATATCGACGAAGACGGGATCCTGCAGAAGGAGGGCGCGGCGATCGCGGACGGAAAGCTACCGCCGCAGGTGGTGCTCGACGGCGCGTGGTTCAAGCTGCGAGCCGAGGCCGGCGTCAAGGCGGTGGGGCAGGCGAGCGTCGGCAATGTTCTCGGCCTCGAAGGCGCGGCCGATCTCACCGTCGTGTTTGCCGACTATCGGCGGCACGACCCGGATCAGCCAACCCGCGAGGCCTTCCTGGCCGACATCGTCAAGCCACGGTTCATCACGAATCGCGACCACGTCGAGAGCCTCGAGCCTGGCGAAGCATTGGCGTTCCGTCGCAGCGGAACCATCCGCGCCGCCGTCACCGTCACCTGGTCGGACGTGTTCACGGGCCAGATCGGCACGCTGTCAAAGCTGCTCGGCACCACCGTCCCCATCATGCTGTCGTTCAAGGCCGGCGCCAGCGTCACCGCCGAGGTGACGGTCGAAGACGACTTCGTGATCGCCCTGTCGCGGGTGTCCGCCAAGACCTGGCGGGCGGGCATGCGCAAGGCCCGGTCGAATCGCATCGCCCCCTCGGTGGATGCCGGCATCTCAGTGGGGTTCGCGGACGAGAGGGGGGTCGAGAAGCTGCTCGGCGGCCTGGTAGACAGCGTGATTGGCGGTCGGCTCGCCGAAGTGAAGGCGCTGCTGCAAAAAGCGTCACTGGAGGCCCTGAGCCCGGCCGAGCGCCGCATCGCGTTGGCCCTGATGGAGCGCCTGGGGCTCCAGCCGGCGGTGGCGACGCTCGAATCGCTTGCCGCGCGAGTGGCGGAAGTCGAGGCGACCGCGGCCAACCTGATCAAGGACGTGGCCCGCGCGCGGATCGCGCTGAGCTTCGCCTACGAGTACGCCCGCATCGACGAGCGCGTCAACCTGCTGCAGGTGACGCTCGACAAGGCAGCCGTCGCCGAGTTCCATGCCGACATCGTGCGTGGAACCACCCTGCCGCTCACGGAAGGCCTCGTCAAGAAGCAGCCAGGCCTCGTGCTCGAGTCGTACTTGAACCAACGCACCATCACCAGCGAGCACAGCTGGGGCTTCACGCTGGCCTTCGGCAAGTGGGCCACCATCGGCGGCAAGGACTTCAAGCAGCTGCGACGCGTCGAGCGCCGGGACCTCGACGGGCGCGTGCAGCAGAGCTATCTCGGCGCACGCGGCTACAAGGGCAGCTGGGCGGGCGACTCTTTCGAGTGGAACGTCGATCTCAAGGCCGACATGAAGAGCTACGCCAAGGAGCCGCTCGTCAGCGACTTCAGCTTCGGCATGCACGTCGGCTGGCTGGCGAACCAGAAGAAGCTGTCGCCGATCGAGCTCGAGCAGTGGCTCGACATGGCGGCGATCTGGGGCGCCGTGAGCGAAGTCAGTCTGCCGGAGGTCCGCGCGCGCATGAGCAAGGCACTGGGCCGCGACGCGCAGGTGACGATGCAGATCGTCGTCCCGAATGCGGTGATGCGATCGGCCCTGCCGCGGCTCGCGGCGATGACGCCGGAAGGTTACGCGGGCGCGCTCGCGGCAGCGATGCCGTGGATGGAGGGATCGCGAGCCCGCACCGACGCCCGATTGCGGCGAAGCATTTACGAGCCGCTATGGGCGGTGGCGATGGCAAAACCCAACGCCTCGACTCAGGACCTGGGACGCCTGGCGGCCGATCGCCTCAGGGCCGAGGGACACCCCGAGATGGTGGTCCGCGAGAGGGCCTTACTTGATGGGCCCGACCCGTTCTCGTTTGCGGGCCTCGTGAGCATCAACGGCAACTCGCGCGACAGCTGCGCCGCATTCTCCAGAGGCGCGCGCGTGCTGCAGGCGGCCATCGAGAGCGGCGCCCGGAACCAGCAGACGATCGACAAGGCAATCAGCGAGATGAACGACCTGTGGACGCAGTCCCATCATGTCCGCGCAGTCGGCATCCAGCTGCTCGACATTGCCGATCAAGTCGGCCAGCTGGCGGAAGTGACCCGGACGATGACGTTCCAGTCGAAGGCTCTACCCGAGGACCTGGTCCTCACCGCTTAGGGTGCAGTCGCGAGCTGAGGAACTCCACGACTTCGGCGAACAGCAGCCGCGTCTGCCTCTGTTCGGCAGATCGGGCGCGCGTTCGTACTCGCCGGTCAGTGTCGCGTGCGGCGGCCGCAGGAAACTCCGCCTTTCAGCTCGCGCCGCACGAGCTGGCTGAGCCGAACACGGTCTGCAGCCGGTCCAGTCGTTCGGCAGGGCAGATGCGATCCTTTTCAAAGCGAACCGCGAACAGCGAGATGCCGTCGGTGCTGGCCCGAACAGCGGCAGCATGCAGATCGGCATCCGAGATGTTCATCTGCGACATCCACGGGCCGCGGCCGATGCCGATGGCTTTGAACCAGCCCGAGAACGGCGCCCCGGGCTGGGCTGCCACCGGAGCCACCACGCACCGCTCCAGGATCAACGGAATGACGAACGCGCCGGTCAGGCACATGCCGATGGCCCCTACCGACGAGTGCCCGTGACGGGTGCTCAGTTCGATCGCGAGCCCGCGCAGCCAATCGACGATCGGCGCGGACACGCCGGCGGCGAGCTTGGCGAACTCACGTGAGATGCAGAGCTGACGAAGGCTGCCCAACCCGTCGTTCTGCCCCGGCTCGCCGAAGAGCAGCGGCAGATAGACGCAGAATCCCTTCGCGGCCAGACGGCGGCCGAAGCGCAAGGCGGCTGGAGTGAGCCCGGGGAGCTCGTGCGTGACGAGCACCGGCGGGCCCTCGCCAAGATAGAAGACCCGGTGGGTGATTCCGCCGTGCGTGAATGGAAATTCCGCGAACCCGTCGAGATGATCATCAGCCACGTCGAGCCTCCAGTAATTCTCCGTTCAGCCGCCGGTCAGGCGTCCGGCGACTTCGCATCGTGCAGCAGTCGAAACAGCTGGTCACGTGGCTTCATTTGGCCGGACCGCTGCATCCACAGCGCGCGCCCCGGAGTGGAGGTCATGAACCGGCGCTGCCGGTCCTCGCGGGTCTGGCTCCCCACATTCTTGACGATGATGTAGCGGACCTTACCCTCTGGATCGAGCACAACCGTCGAGCCACCGAAGAACTCAAAGAGGACGCCCTTGGCCGTCCGCACCGTGCGTGACTGTGTCACCTCGGCGACGACGTCGAAGACGATCTGTCCCGCCGGTCCGACGCGCCTGGTGGTTCGGATTGATTGCACGGTGGGCTTTCCGACGGTCAGCCCGTCGCGCTCGGCCTCGGCACTGGTGACGAGTCCGAACATCGATGGTCGGCCGCTGCGGGTCATGAAGGTCCCGAGGGCATGGGCCTGCCGTTGCAGTTCCTTCGGGCCGGCCGGCGCCGACGGGTCGCCGCGGAATCGAAGCTCCGCGAAGCTCAACTCGGCGCACGCCGGCAGCATCTCGCTTGGACCGTGCCACAGGAGCGCGTCCTCCGAGAGGTTCGGCACGTCCGTGGGGAAGATGCCGCGCACCCGGAACGCATCGACCAACGCCTCGCGGTACATCCACGGGTCGTCGGGCACCAGGGCGTAGTCGGCCGTGATCAGCGCCCGCAGATACTCGCCGAACAGCAGGTCGACAGGAGGGCAGTAGTCTACGGCGCGGATGCAGATGGACAGGAAGTTTGACGCCAGGCTGGCTGCCTGATCGGCAAGGAACGTCAGCAACTGTGGCGCCAGCTCTCCCGGCGGGAGGATTCCGGATCCGCCGGTGGCGAGCCGAACGTAGCGGTCCGCCTTCCGGTTGTAGACCGTCGTGAACGCCTCGAAGATGGCGGCGACGAGGACCGAGCCGAGGGCGTGCGGTTCGACCTCTTCGCCATAGATGGGACCGGCCGCGCGCACCTCACCGCTGGTTGCCGTATCGCCAGACGTGCCCGCCGTCGGTTGCCGCATCGTGCCCAGGGCGCTCCGCAGCGACTGCCCATAGTGGCTGTTCTGCTGTGTCTCGCTGAACTGCCAGGCGATCTCCGTCAGCAGCGGCGCCAGCTGCAGGTTGCCCCTGGACTTCGCAATCGCGCGCTCCAGCACGTCGCGATAACTGAAGTGCTGAAAGACCGCCACCAGGTCGGCCAGCGCTTCGTGAAAGGCCGCGACGTCTGGATTGGTGGGCAGCGTGAAGTGGGTCCGGAGCGTGTCCAGCAGTGCGTGACTGACTTCGTGGGCGATGATGTCGTGCGACAGACAGGTGAACACCCAGCTGCCGGGCAGGTTCCTGCCTTTCGACATCGGCGCCGCCTGAAAGTATCCAAAGGCGATCGATCCGGTGGCCGGGTCGTAGAACGCGTTGGGCGTCCCCTTCAGCGCGTGAGGCCGAAGCAGGAGCCGTGCTTCCTGGTCGCCGGGCCGCGGCGGAAACTTCCAGGCGATCTGCCGTCCCAGGGCGGTCCGAAACACCGCGTAGACGGAGCTGGCGACGGCATAGACCATCTGCTGGTGGAACCGCGGGTCCGATGGCGTCGGGTCGAGCCCGCTGCTCATGACGATCAGCGGGTCGTCGAGATCGACCCGCTGATTGCGCTGATAGCCATCGTCGTTGTCGACCTCGAAGACCGACCCGCGCGGTCCCGGCTGCAGCGGCTCGTACGGCACCTGCAACGTGGCGACCGCTCCGTCCAGCCGGGAGATGCTCGGATCGAGCGTGAAGATCTTGAGCGGCCGGTAGACGGGTTCGCGAGCCCGCCGCTCGAAGGGGGCGGCGCAGTTCGCCACCGTCGCCCCCGGCGCGATGACGAACTGATCGTTTGTGGCCGGCGGCGCCACCGGCGGGGAGGCTGCGTCCGGCGCCGGTTCCTGTGTCTGCGCGGCGGCTGCCGTAGCATCCGGTTTGTTCTCGGGCACGGCTCACACCTGTCGCAGCTCGCGAGCCGCCATTTCGAGCGCATTGGCTGCCCGCGCGATCCGGGTGGCGGAGGAGTCTACACTCCGCCCGGCATCGAGCCCGCCTCGTGACGGCCCGACGTCGAAGGCCTGGAAGACCTGCCGGGCCCGAAGGGGCGCGGCGCAGGTGATCGTCGGCGTCTGCCGGCGCCCGGAGCCAAAGGCGCTGATCACGGCGGTGACGAACTCGTCGTTCGTCATCGCGCCGCCTCGATCGCTCAGCAGTTGCGTCGCCCGAAGCGTGAATTCTCCCTGCCCATTGGATTCGAACGCCACCTCGGTGGAGAGGCACGCGGTGAACAGGACCTCGCTGGTGTCCTGAAGCGCCGCGCGGGACCGCGAACGGGTCAGCGATCGCGCGCTGCGCGAGGACGATGAGGCGAACTGGAGGTAAGCCTGCTTCAGCTCCACGGTGAGCGGCAGAAATCGGGCGCGTTCGTCGCGGATGCCACTGGCGCCGGCAGGGTCGCCCACGCCGAAGCGGTTCAGCGTGCCGGAATGGCAGCAGTCCATCATCATCGTGAAGGCGACGCCAGGCTGCAGTTGCTGGATGATCGCGCCGATCTCGTCGTCGGTGACCATGCGTCCTGCCTGGAGGTCGATCGGACAGATCGCCTCGTCCTGACCCGGTGAGTCGCCGTCGGCTTCGTCGCCGTTGACGTCGGGGACCTGCGTTCCGTGTCCGGCATATTGCCAGACAATTGAGTCTCCCGGCCGCGCTGACTTCACGAGCTGCTCGAGCTCGGCGACGATGTTGCTGTAGGTCGCCGCTTCGTCGAGCGTGAGCGTGCATTCGAAGCCGAGCGCGCCCAGCGTCTTTGCCCACAGCCGCGCATCGGCCACGCAGCCCGCCAGCGGCCGGACCGGGTAGCGATCGATGCCAATGCACAACGCCCGTCTGGTGCTGGTGCGCGACGGCGTGACGATCATGGGACCGGACGCGGGGCCGGGCATCGGGACAGCGCCAGCTGTTGACGGCGCACTCGATGGGGCGGCCGCTCCGCCGAAGGCCGCCGCGAACGATCGCCGGAGCTCCTCGATCTCCGGGGCCGTCCATGGGTCGTCGAAGGGCGCTCGTCCCGTTTCCGGATACCCCCGCTTCAACTCGCTCTTGGTCTGCAGGCCCAGCAGCCTCAGCGCGACGCTATTCATCGTCGGCGCGTCATCGTCGAATCCGCCGTGCGTGATCGAACGGGAGGCGTGGCCGCCATCGTTGCCGACCGACGGCGAGAAGACGACGTCGGCAAACGCCGAGGGGGCGCCGCCGAGGCCAAACAGCCGCGCCACGTCGCGGTCGCGGCGCAGCGACTCCTCCAGCCCGAGAATCTCCGCTTTCTCGTCCTTCTCGAACGAGAACCGGATCAGGTACAGCAGCGACTTGCGATAGACCTTCGCGCAGTCGTCGTCGAGCTCCTGGTCCTTGACCATCGTGAACAGGGCCAGGTGCTTGATGTGGCCCCCGACCAGCGGCATCAGCTGCGACTTGAACGCGTCGACGCGGATCGCCGGCGCGAGCAGGTGCAGTTGCTCGATGTCGGGCAGGCCGGCGCCGAACGCCACGGGGAGGAAGTGGGCGTGGAAGATCGCGCCGGCGCTGTGCCCGGCCGCATACAGCCGCACTACGCCGGCATGCCGATCGCAGAACTTCTTCAGCTCCACGGCGGTCCTGGTGGCGCCGCCTTGTGGCGTGCTCCCCAGCTCGGCGTTGCGCTTCATTCCCGACCAGATCTTCTCGGCGCCCACCGCGCGCAGCGTCGTCTCGATGAGCGGGTCGGTGACGGTGTCGGAGAAGAAGTTCCGTGCGTCCCGGCCCCCGCTGCCCAGGCTGCGCAGCAGCTGCCCCAGCGTCTGCATGAGACCGGTTTCCCACACGAAATAGATCGGATAGATGCCGTTCGCCTTCCAGAACTGCAGGTGCTTGGTGGCGATCGCCAGCCCGCTCTGTTCGGAGATCAGTCCGCCGTGGGCCCAGATCATGATCCGGAAGGGTTCATTTGCGTCCCGCGGCGGCATGCCGAACGCGGTGGGATCGGCAAAGGCCTTCTCCATGTCCTCGCCGAAGATCCGCTCGACATCTTCCGGCAGCGTGGAGAAGGTGCCGCTCTCGGTGAGCATGCCTTCGTTCAGATTGACGACGTGCGGGCGGAGGGCCATGAGATCGGCCGCCGTGACTTCCACGCCGCGCGCGGCCGCACTGGTGATCTGACCGGTCCCTCGAAACACGACGGCCTCTTCGGACTCCGGCAGCTCGGTCGCGGCAGCCGCTTCGGCGGGGGAGGTGTCCGTCAGGAGGACGTCGATGGCGCCGGCGATCTGCGTGCGCTGCACGCCGGTCAATTCGTCGTCGCGGTGCGCGGGCGAGAAGGGCCCGCCCTCGCCGACGCTTCTGGTCATCTCCCTCGTGCCATGCAATCGCCGCACGGCTTCGACCACCTCATCCAGGTCGATGCCAGTCCCCGGACACGACTTCTGTGCCATCTGGCGATGGAAGCGCAACGCGTCGGGCGGCAGGCGGAAGCGGCCCTGGACCGCCGCGATGACCTCCAGCACCGTACTGCGTTGCGGATCGTCGAACGGGTCCTGGCCGGTGTCGAAGTCGCCGATCATCTCGAACATGAACGGGCCCGACTGCTCGCTGCCGTTGTGGCCCGTGGCGCTGGCCGGCGCCTTGTTCCAGTTCCTGCCCGTCCAGATCGTGCCGTCCGGCGCGATCGTGATGTGCTGCGCGATGTCGCTGAAGCCGCGTTCCTTCGTGTGGAACTCGTGCATCGCGTCGATCGAGGCCAGTCCTTTGTACTGTGCCCGGTTCGGCCGCCAGGTGTGGTGCATGTGAACCACGCTGACCGCCCGTGAAAACGGGAAACGCGCCAGCATGTCGCGGAACTGGGCGAGCGTGAGCGGGACGAACGGCTTCGGCATCGTGTACTCCCAAGGACGGCAAGTCGTTGCGAGGTATCGAATTCCAGATGGGCCGGGGGGAGTCGCTTATTAACAACTCCGGCAATTGGATGTCAAGCAGCTTGCTCCCACAGCGTGTAGACGGACCGCTGGCAGTAATTCAACGGCAAGCAGTGCGCCGGCAATTACTGAAGGCTGGGACGAATGGAAGTGACGTGAGGGCGAACGCGAGGAATTCGTGGCTGGTGTTCGTCTTCTGTCTGTGTGAGGATATGCCTCTTCCGAAGAGTGGCTGGTGGCAGGCGATGTCACGCAGGATCCTTCTCGCCATCGCGAGCGCCGTTACGGCTGGGCTGCTGGCAGTGTTAGTCACGGCCATGCGTCTGGCACCAGGTGAGTCGGCCGTCCGCGCCGGCAGCCCCGCGGCAGCGCCAACGGATCAGCGCCCCGCCGATGCGACCGCAAGAATCCAGGAGGGTACCGTGAGTCAGAGCAGGCCTGTCCTCGTCCTGCTGCCAGAGGCGTCTGCCTCCGAGCAGGTGGGGCGATTGCAGAGCGCATACCGTGTCCTCACACTGCTCCGTCCGCGCATTGTCGTCCTCGAGGTTGACGAGCAGGCGCTGACGGCGCTTCGCAAGTCCCCCGATGTCGCGGGTGTCTACGAGCAGAATGTGCCTCCGGACGTGCTGGCTGGCCTACGCCCGGAAGAGCGGCTCTTCGTCGAAGGCTGGAGTGTGCAGCAGGCCAGCAAGGACAAGTCGCGCAGCGGCGACGGCTTGTCGTGGGATGCGCCCGGGTTTCAGCCGCCCGGGCCTCCCGTCAAGAAACAACCCTGAACGTCTGCCTGAAACGCTCACCCCCCTGAGCGCACTAACCCCTCAGCTGACGTGCGTGGAGCGTCCATCCGCTCGCTGTTCAATCGGAGGTTCCCGAACGATGGGAACTTCGGGCTGACGGAACGCTCCCTCACGCCAACTGTGGGGCCATTCGGTCGCGGCGCCAGTCTCGTGGCGGACGCATGACCGAATACGCGTGACTCGGAACGGAGGTATCTATGGCACAAGACCTGGGGTTCGATGAGATTCTCGTCATCCATGAAGCGGTCGGTGCGCTCCCCGCGCCAGGCGCCGCTGTCGCCGAGCGGTCTGCTGCGGCGGCAGAGCGGGAGAGCGAGGGGACGCGGGTGCTGCTGCGATTCGGAGACCGCGTCGAAATCAGGGCCAGCGCGCCGGGCGTGCGTGCGCGGGGAGTAGCCGCGGCGCCCGATGTCTCCGAGGCCGTACTCCAGGAATTGACCGAGACGGAGCGGTTCGGCGTCGAAGCCATGCGCCTGCGCAGTCAGCCCGGGTACAAGCCCACCCGGCCGCGCGAGGGCGAACTGTGGGACATGCCGGGGTGCGCCGGCGCACCCGAGCCAGCGTCCCGCGAGGCGGGCGCCGCGGGCGCCCCCGGCACCAGCGATTTCCTGATGGGCAGCGTCGCGCTCGGCGTGGTCATCGTCAACGGGCCCACCGCGGCGACGCGGTTCACCGCCGCCGAGCAGACCAAGGTAGTTGCCGAAGTACAGGCCGGTGCGGCCTTTCTTGCGAACTTCAACCCCTGGGCCGGCGTCAGCTTCTCGTTCGATGTGCGCGTGGTGAACATCACCACCCAGCCGAACGCGCCGGCCGCGGACAACGAGGCCCGCTTCCGCGATCCGGCGGTGGCCGCTCTGGGGTTCCAGGCGAACTGGAACGGCGTGTCGGACTACATCACGTCACTCCGCACCAACCTGCACACCAACTGGACCTACTGCGTCTTCTTCGTGAAGGGGTATCCGGTGGACCACTTCGCGTACGCCTCGATTGGCGGACCGCGCATCATCATGGACTACGCCAACGATGGCTGGGGCCCTGACAACATCGATCGTGTCTTCGCGCACGAGAGCGGCCACATCTTCCAGGCGCCGGACGAGTACGCGTCGAGCGGCTGCAACTGCGGCGGGAGCTGGGGCCGCTTCGGCGAGCCGAATGCGAACTGCGAGAATTGCGCCGGCGCGGCGGGCGTCCAGTGTCTGATGCGTGCCAATACCTGGGCGATGTGCGGCTCGACCAAGCGTCACTTCGGGTGGGGCCTGACGTCGATGCGCACCAGCCAGCCGTCGATGTGCAACGTCGTCAGTCGCAGCACCGATCACCTGGACGTGTTCGTGTGCGACGGCGCGGGCAGCACGCTCACCGCGGCGTGGGAGCCGGCGATGGTCAGCTGGTGGGAAGGCTGGTGGGGACTGCTCGGCGGCCGGGCGGCGGCCGGCGCGGCGGTCACCGCGGTGTCGCGCCGCAAGGACTTCCTCGACGTGTTCGTGGTCGGCACCGATGGTGGTGCCTACACCTGCGCGTGGGCGCCGGGGCAGGGGTGGCGCGGCTGGTGGCGCATCGGCAACGCGGTGTTCCCGCCGGGCGCGATGATCAACGCGGTGGTGCGAAGTCAGGATCACCTCGACATCTTCGCAACCGACCGCACCGGCCGCGTGCTGAGCGCCGCCTGGGAGCCGGGGTTCGCCGATGGGTGGCACGGTTGGTGGCACATTCGCGGCGGCATGGCGCGACCGGGTGCGCCGGTCACGGCGGTGTCGCGCAGTACGAACAAGCTCGACATCTTCGTGATCGGCACCGACGGCGGTTGCTACACCGCGGCGTGGGAGCCGGTCTTTGCCGATGGCTGGCATGGCTGGTGGCGCATCAAGGCGGCGGCGTTCCCGCAGGGCGCGTACGTCGGCGCCGTGTGCCGCAGCACCGATCACCTCGACATCTTCGCCACCGACACCGGAGGCAAGGTGCTGTCCGCCGCGTGGGAGCCGGCGTTCGCCGACGGGTGGCACGGCTGGTGGCACATCCAGGGTGGCATGGGACGGCCGGGCGCGCCGGTCAGCGCCGTCTCACGCAGCACGAACAAGCTCGACATCTTCGTGGTGGGCACCGACAACACCATCTACACCGCGGCGTGGGAACCGGCCTTTGCCGACGGGTGGCATGGCTGGTGGAATCTCAATGGCGGCAAGTCCGCTCACGGCACTCTCGTGACGGTGGCGTCACGGCGGCCTGACTTCATGGACGTCTTCACGATCGGTCTCGATGGCCGTGCCTGGAGCGCCGCGTGGAGCCCGGGACAACCGTGGCTCGGGTGGTGGCCGATGGGCAAGTAGGCAGGGTGGATCCGGCCGCGTCGCCAGGCGTGGCCGGATCTCCTGGTACTGTGGTCATCCACGTGTCCGTCACGGGCGTATCGGAGACGCCGAGACTAGCCGTCGCCTAAGCGCTCCTTCGGCGCGGACTCGGCCCCAGGTGGTTCGCGGAACGGCTCCACGGGAATGCGCTCGTAACGCACTTCCAGGATCTGCAGTTCCTCCGTGCCGCCCGGCGCATGAAGATCCACGCTGTCGCCAGGGCTGGCCTTCATCAACGCGCGCCCCAGCGGCGAGACCCAGCTGATGTGGTTGCGGTCGAGATCGACCTCGTCGGCACCGACGATGCTCACCACCCGCTCCGTGCCGGCGGCATTGGCATAGCGCACGGTCGCGCCGAAGAAGACCCGCATCGCCGCCCGCCCAGGCCGCGGAGCCTCGGGGTCGACCACCTCCGCGGCATCGATTCGCTTCGTCAGATAGTGAATCCGCTTGTCGATCTGGCGGAGCCGCCGCTTGCCGTACTGGTAATCGGCGTTCTCGCTGCGATCGCCGTTGCTGGCGGCCCAGGCGACGACCTTCGTCACGGCCGGCCGCTCTCTGACGAGCAGAAACTGGTGTTCGTCCTTGAGCCGCTGCAGGCCGCTTGGCGTGATGTAGTTCTTCACGCTCGCGACCGGCGCGCTGCCGTCGGATGCGGTCTTGACAGTTCGGCTCATGCGGTTGATGCGGCTCATTCGGCTCCGCTGACGAGTGTAGCGTCCCTTTTCACCGAACCGTGGGCGCTCCTGGAGATGACCGGTGCCCAGGTGGGACCCGGCCGACGAGGTCTTGAGGCTTGGGTCTTTGAGTCTTGGGTCTTGAGTCTTGAGGCTTGGGTCTTGAGTCTTGGGGCGTGCCGCGGACGAACAGCGGTCGGGAGGCTTACGGACGAGCGCGCTGAGGCCTTACTCTGAGTGGGTGCAGCCTCCGCTCTCCGGCCAGCAGCTCGACCGTTACTTCGCCCGCATCGGGTACCGCGGCCCGCGTGACGCCACCTTGGGGACGTTGCGCGCGCTGCATCGGGCCCACCTGCTGGCGATTCCGTACGAGAACCTCGACATCCATCTGGGCCGCCAGATCACTCTCGACCCAGAAGCGACGTTCACCAAGCTCGTGGACGAGCGGCGCGGCGGGTGGTGTTTCGAGATGAACGGTCTGTTCGGCCGGGTGCTGGAGACGCTCGGCTTCGACATCCGCTACCTGTCTGGCGCGGTCGGACGTGCCACCAGCGGATGGCGGGCGCAGGGGAACCACCTGGTGCTGCTGGTCAGGCTCGACCGTCCATGGATTGCGGACGTCGGATTCGGGGACGGCTTCCTGACGCCGCTCCCCCTGGAGCCGGGCACCTACTCGCAGGGCTTCCTGCAGTATCGGGTAACCCGGGATGGTCCACGTTGGCGCGTCCACAGCCACGAGTATGGCGGCGCCGCGGGCTTCGATTTCACGCTGACGGCGCGCACGCTCGATCAATTCGGGATGCAGTGCCGCGAGTTGCAGACGTCGCCCGAGTCGAGCTTCGTGAAGGCCACGGTGTGCGAGCGGTTCTTACCGAACGGCCTCGTCATGTTACGTGGCGCCGTCTTGCGTGAAGTCCGCGCCGGCAAGGTGACGACTCACATCGTGCAGGACCTGGCGGAGTACGACCGCGTGCTGCGCGAGCGTTTCGATCTCGCCATTCCCGGTATCGACGCCTTGTGGCCGAACGTGTGGGAGCGGCACCTGCAGTGGCAGTCCGAGCAGGCCGCGCAGGGGCTGGCATGACAACGAACTGGTTCCAGGAGTTGTTCGGATTCGCCGAGCAATCGTACGACGACACCAGGGCAAACCTCGAACGTGGTCGGGACGAAGCTGCGCTCGAGAGTGAATGGGCGCTCGTTCGTGGTCGGCGACTTGAGCACTCCGTCGGTGAAGGAGCTGCGAGATGCGGCGGCGGAGCTGGTGACAGGGCTGCGAGGCCGCCTCACGGTCTCCAACGTCCACGGCGACGTAAGGAGGATGCATGGCGATCCCGCGCATCGGCATGCGTTGTTCCAGGTGGCGTCCCAGTTCAACCTGCTGGAGATGACCGGACCAGACCTGACTCCAGAGGACGGCGTCACACGGTATGCCCACGATCACACTCAGGGGCCGGCGTGCGCGCTCTCCGCAGGTGCCGCGACGGTGTACCGCAACTACTTCGCGCCGGTGGATGGCCAGATCGGGCAGACGCAGGCATCACCAGATCGACTGCCTGAGCGACGTTGGCGCGAAACTCGGGAATACCGGACACCGTCTCTGGGAGATGCGCAACGGGTACGCGCTCTGCACACAGGCTGGGTTGTCAGCGATAGACCAGGTTCTCCAATCTCGTGACTCTAAAGGCCTCGACGAAGTGCGTGACCTGCTTCGCATTGGAATCCACAGTGGCGTCCAGGTCACGGATGTGCCGGACGAGCACCTGGTATCGCAGGCGTTCTGTTCCGCGCTGCCGGTGAGCTATTCAAGCGTTCGCGCGGGGCACTGGGAACGATTCGCGGTGCTGGTGCTCGAGGGTGCCTACGAGGCGACGTTGTGGGCGGCCGTTCTGAACGCCAGCCGAACGGGTTCGAACGTGGTGCTGCTGACCCTGCTTGGCGGCGGCGCCTTCGGCAACGAGCGTAGCTGGATCCACGGTGCAATGCGCCGAGCGTTGAAGAAGGTGGTTGGCATCGGTCTAGACGTTCGCGTCGTCAGCTTCCACGAACCGGAGCTCGAACTGAGACGTCTTGTTGCGGAGTTTGCCTGACCGCTCGGTTGAGCTGGTAGTCGTTCTTCGTCGTGCGTGCTGGTTGACACGGCAATCGCGGAGCCACTAGCGTGTGCATCGCCCTGCGCTGCCGGCTCTTACTCGCCGGCGGCGCGTTCACGTGGCCCTTGTTCCTGCAGGAGTTCTCCGATGTCACCTTCCGACAAAGAGAAACACAAAGACGAGAAGCAGTGGTACGACTTTCCCGATCTCATCGCCGGGCCGAAGCTGTTTCAGAATCGGAACGAGCTGCGTGAGAAGAACCTGCTCGACACCGAGGAGCCGCCGCTCGAGACGCTCGTCGGAACCGGCTCCGGCCGATGCTCGCAACGCGCGCACGAGTGATGGCACCTATAACGACCTGAGCTGTCCACGCATGGGCTGCGCCGGCATGCGGTTCGGACGCAACGTCCCGCTCAGCGAGACGTTTCCCGACACCGCGAACATGATGAATCCCAGCCCGCGTCGGGTGAGCCTCGAGCTGCTGACGCGGACCGACATTCCAGGAAGCGACGTTCCTGAACGTGATCGCCGCCGCCTGGATTCAGTTCATGGTGCACGACTGGTTCATGCACAAGAAGGGCGCCTGGTCCTTCACGCACGACATTCCGCTCGACGCCGGCGACACCTGGCACGAGCGGCCGATGCGTGTGCCGAAGACGCCGGCCGACCCGCCGAAGGTGGCCGGATCGACGCGTCCTCCGGCCTATACCAACGAGAACACGCACTGGTGGGACGGCTCTGCAATCTACGGCAGCTCGGCGTCCACGCAGGCGTCGCTGCGTGCCGGACGCGAGGGCAAGGTGCTCGTCAGTCCCAGCGGACGGCTGGGTGTTGACCCGGTCACCGGCAGGGAGATCACCGGCTTCACCGAGAACGGCTGGGTGGGGTTGAGCCTCCTGCACGCGCTGTTCGCGCTCGAGCACAACGCGATCTGCGACGAGCTGAAGAAGCACAACGCGCTGTGGGACGACGAGCGGCTGTTCCAGCAGGCGCGTCTCGTCAACTCGGCGCTGCTCGCGAAGATCCACACGGCCGAATGGTCGACCTCGATTATTCCGCAACCCGGTGGCGTCCACCGGCGTGCGCGCCAACTGGTTCGGCCTGTTCGAGAAGCTCCCGAAGATCTTCCCCGGGCTCGAGGACAGTGACCTCCTGCGTGGCATCCCCGGTTCGCCGACCGAGCATCACGGCGCGCCGTTCTCGCTCACCGAGGAGTTCGTGTCGGTCTACCGCATGCACACGCTGATGCCGGACCACTTCACGTTCTGCTCGGCCGCCACCGGCGGCGAGCTCGAACGGTTCGAGCTGCCTGACGCTGTCGGGACGCCGCGGCGTCGACGTCCTGGCGCGGTTCAACCCGGCGGATCTCTTCTACTCGCTCGGGATCGCGCATCCGGGCGCGGTGCGGCTGCACAACTATCCGAAGTCGCTGCAGAACCTGGTGCAGGACAACGGCGAGCGCTTCGACCTCGGCACCGTGGACATCCTGCGCGATCGTGAACGGGGCGTGCCCCGCTACAACCAGTTCCGTCGTCTGCTCCACAAGCCCGAGGTCCGCAGCTTCGACGAGATCAGCGACGTGCCCGAGTGGTGCGAGGAGATCCGCCGTGTCTACGACAACGACCTCGAGAAGGTGGACACGATGGTCGGCCTGATGTGCGAGCCGCTGCCGAAGGGGTTCGGGTTCAGCGACACGGCCTTCCGGATCTTCCTCCTCATGGCGTCGCGCCGGCTGAAGAGCGACCGGTTCCTGTCGAAGGACTTCCGCCCCGAGGTCTACACGAAGCAGGGCGTGGACTGGGTGAACGAGACGACGATGATCGACGTCATCTCGCGTCACTTCCCGGCGCTGGCCGAGCCGATGAAGGGGCTGGACAGCGCGTTCAAGCCGTGGACGGCGAAAGCGAAGCCGTAACTGCCGGCTGAGCACCACGGCCCGGCAGCGATCAGGGCGCCTCTGCGAAGGCCGAACGGGCGAGCGCCAGGATGCCGTTGGCGCGCGGCCAGCCCGGATGTGCGGCTTGAAGCTCCTGCTGAATGGTCGTGGCCGCTTCGTCGGCGGAGCGGCCTTGCGCTTTGAGCTCGCGGGCGCGGGTCTGTACCGCTGCCACGAACGCACGGTTGGCGGCGATGAGCGAACCGGTTCCGACGCCGCCATGCGACGGCACGACCGTGGTGGGCTTCATCCCCTCGAACGTGTCGAACGCCGCCATCCACGCGCGCGCGCTCGAGACCGCGGTGGCGGCCAGAAAGGACTCGTTCATCACGACGTCACCGGAGAACAGGACGTTGTCGCCGGTCACGAAGAAACCAGTGTCGCCGAGCGTGTGGGTGGGCCCGACCACCGCCATCCGGACGTCGACGCCGCCAAGCGACAGCACATAGTCGCGATCGAACGTGATGGCGGCCGGACGCCGTGCCGCGTCGGCGAGCAGGTCGGCGACCGCCGGCGAGCGGCCGGAGAACATCTTCACCATCTGCATGCCGCCGTTGGCGAACTCCTCCTCCTGGGTCTTGGAGTTCACGTAGCGTGCCTCTGGCGGAAACGCGATGTAGCCGGTCGTGTGCTCGGCGTGGAAGTGGGTTGTCGCGATGTAGAGGGTGCCGTTCTTGCTGACCTTCGCAACTTCACGCAGCACAGCTTCGCCGTTCCGCCGGCCCAGACCGGGATCGATCACCAGCGTCGCCGTCGACCCGACGATGATCCCGACGTTCGGCACCAGGCCGACGTTGTTGTCGGGAATGACGAAGGTGTGTGGGCCGACCTTTACCGTCACGTTCTCCTTGACGATTGGCGGCGGCGGGGAAGCCCCTTGCCGCGCCGCAAGCGGCGCACACACGACCCAGGCAACGGCGGCGATGACGGCGAATCCGGGCAGCGAGCGGCGCATGATGGGCCATTCTTTGACGTCCGCTCGGGGAAAGCAATACCCGGTCACCTCGAAGGTCAGAAGTTGAACTTCACGGCGAGTTGCACGACCCGCGGGTCCAGGGCTGACGTGATCGTCCCGAAGGCGGCCGCGCCCAGCTGCCCGGCCGGCGCCCCGAAGTTCACGGTGTTCAGCAGATTGAACACTTCCGCGCGCAGTTCGACGGCTCGACCACGACCGGCCGGTATCAGCCGCATCAGCGCGAGGTCAACGTCCTTGTAGGCCGGTCCCCGCACCGGGTTTCGTGATGCGCTGCCGAGTGAGAACTGGTCGGCCGTGGCAAACGCCGCCGTGTTGAACCAGCGGGCCTCGGTTCGCTCGTCCGAAGGCAGCTCCGGCTCGCCAACGAGGTTCGGGCGCTGCGTCGTGAAGCCCGCATAGCCGAGCGAGTTGGCCTGCGTCACCGCCACCGGGACGCCCGACTGGAACGTCATCACCGTCGCCACGCTCCAGTCGCGGACCAGCATCCCGACGAACCCCTCCGGCTGCTTCGCGCGGCCGGTGCCAAACGGCAGGTCCCACACGAGTGAGGCGCCGAAATAGTGGGGAATATCCCCAGTGGAGTAGTCGTAGTCGCGGTCCAGATTGAAGCTGTCGGCCACGGCCGCATTGGTCAGTGGCCCGGTGAGGATCGACGCGTCGAACACCGACGAAGCCGTGTCTTTCAATGTCGAATACGTGTAAGCCGCCGAGTAGGTCAGTCCGCGCGACAACCGCTGGCGAATGCTGAAGGCCAGTCCCTGGTAGTTGGTGACGCCAACGTTGTTCCGGTAAAGACTGACCGCGGTGTATTCCGGATACGGCTTCGTCAGCTGCGCGACGGTGATCGTCGGGTCGCCAATCGAAGACGACCGCGGGACGATGCCGAAGTACGGGTTCGGCACGCGCGCGAGCAGTGGCGGGCCGATGGCCAGTTGTTCCTCGGTCAACTGGTTGCTGTTGCTGTCGGGAATGCCAACCCGCGTGATCTTCGAACCGAGGTACGACACCTCGACGACCGTGTTGGTGGTCAGTTCCCGCTGCACCGAGGCATTCCACTGTTGCGCGTAGCCCGAGCCGAGCCCGCCGTTGACCGCGAACACGCCCTGTCCGAGGCCGGCCGTTGGAGTCGGGTCGACCGGGCTCACGGTGGTGCCGCTGGACAGCCGGAACGCGGGTGAGATGTTGTCGAGCGTGCGCTGTGTGACTTCATGCAGGAACGGGAACGTCGGCGTCGTGAACGGGGTCGTGATGCCTGCCATTTCGATCCAGACGAGGCCGTATCCCGAGCTGACGATGGTCCTGTCGGTGATGCGGTACACCGCGCCGATGCGGGGACCGAAGTTGTTCTTCTTGAGGGGCCGGACCGGCTCGGTACCTGGGTAGTCGAGTTGCCGGGTCTCGAGGTTGAAGACGGCGGTCTGGCCGTTGATCTCGGTTGACGGGAAATTCAGGGTATAGCGCAGCCCCGGGTTGATCGTCAGGCGGTCCGAGACCTTCCAGTCGTCCTGGATGAAGTACTCCTGGAAGTGCGCGCGTTCCTGGATTTCCGAATCCTGGAAGTCGATCGCGAAAGTCTGCACCTGCCCGAGCAGAAAGCTCGCGAACGGGTTGCCGGTGCCCGTGACGCCTGGCAGATCACTGCCGACGGTGCTGAACGTGAACGTCCCGGTCGGCCACGGCGGCTGAACGACGTTGAGCCGCTCCCAACGGAAGTCGAGCCCCATCTTCACCGTGTGCAGGCCCTTCAGCCAGGTCAGCGAATCGGCGACTTCGGTGACGCTGGTGTTGAAGTCCGACTGCGTGTTCATCGGCGACCCGAGCTGTTGGTAGCCGTTCGGCACAAAGGTCGGCATCGTGTTGGCGAACGGCCCGCTGGTCGGGAGCCCCGGAATGTTCAGCGTGGTGCCTGCCGGTCCCGGCAGCTGTGCCGCCGTTCGTTCGACGCTGCGGCGCGTGTCTCCAATCCGCACCTCGTTGAGGAGGCTGTCCGAGAACGTGTGTTGATAGTTCGAGGCAAACGCCCACGATTTCGTGTCCTGCGGTCCGATGGCGATGCTGCCGGCGGGAATGGCGCCGCCGCCGTCCGGAAACGCGGTGACCGGCATGGCGCGATCGTGGAAGTACGTCAGGCGCCCGAACGCCTGGTCGCGGCCGGCTCGGAACCGGTGATCGAGACGCACGTCTCCCTGATCCTGGTCGTTGATCTCGTTCGCGGTCCGGCTGTAGTTGTTCGCGGTGCCGGACGAAGTCGGCAGCGGATAGCGGTCCAGGAGGGAAAGGGAGACCGGATCCATCGCGCTTCCGGGAATGGTGTTGCCGGGAAACGGCGATCGGCTCGAACCGACGGTTGTGGCCGGATCGTAGATGACCGGCACGCGCCCCGCAATCGGCTCGGTGAAGATGCCTTGCCGCTGCAGCTCGGTCGGCACGGTCGAGGTGATGACCCGCCCGATCTGCTGACGTTGCCCCTGATAGTCCACGAAGAAGAACGTGCCGTTCTTCACGACCGGTCCGCCGAGCATGCCGCCGTACTGATTCCGGCGGTACTCCGGCTTGGTCGGGTTCGCCCGCTGGAAGTAGTTCGTCGCGTTGAGGTGCTCGTTCCGGAAGAACTCGAACAGGTTGCCATGAACCTCGTTGCCCCCCGACTTGGTCGTGAGGTTGACCACGCCGCCGTTGAACCGGCCGAACTCGGCGGGAGGGCTGTTGCTCTCGATCTTGAACTCCTGGATGGCGTCGACGATTGGGTAGTAGGCGACCTGGCCGGGCTCCGGCTGCAGCACCGAGATGCCGTCGAAGAGATATTCGTTGGTGCGCGGCCGGCCGCCGTTGATTCGGGGCAGGACCGAGTTGGGAGGCAACGCCACGCCGGGTGCAATAGTCGCCAACATGACGAAGAGGCGGCCGTTCAGGGGCAGCTGCACGACCTGCTCATGCTCGACGACGGTCCCAAGGCTCGCGGTTTCGGCTCGCAGGACAGGTCCATCGCCGACGACTGTCACCTGCTCCTCGAGCCCTCCCACCTCGAGCTCGAAATCGATGCGCGCCTTTTCGCCCGTCGCCACGAACACACCCTCGCGACGCACCGCCTTGAATCCGGCGAGCTGGATGTCGAGCCGGTACTCGCCCGGGGCCAGGCTGACCGCCGTGTAGACGCCTTCCTTGGTGGACACGATGACCCGTTGCAGATTGGTCCGCAACGCCGTCACCGTGATGGTCGCACCGGGCACGGCCGCCCCAGCCGGATCCTTCACGACGCCGGTGATTTCCCCGGCGCCCGTCTGGGCTCGTACGGGCAAGACCGCGGCTGAGAGAGCACACCACAAGGCAAAGCAGATTGAACGCGTTCCGCGACGATTCATGCGTACAGTGCGGATCACTGTAGATCGAATCGAGACGAGTTGCAAAACGCTTCAATACGACTCAATAGGCGGATCTGACGCGGAGGTACGGCCTGAGTGGTCGGCCACGTTGAGCGGTGTTCAGTCCGGGCTGCGCGCAGTCCGGGCGCTGTAGTGGTACTGTGAGCGCTGAAAAGGAGTTACATGGCGCTCTACCCCGTGAGAGTGGCCGCCGACCAGCTCGGCGTCGCGTATTCGACCCTGAAGCGCTGGGTTCACACCGGGCACGTGCGGACGACCCGCACCGAAGGCGGGCACCATCGCATCTCGGACAACGAGATCGCCCGGCTACTGACGCGGCAACAGCCGGAGGGGCGCCGGCGCCGGGCCGTCGAGGATGTCGACGAGTCGCTGGCAGGGCTGAGTGCGCGGAATCGCCTGCGCGGGTTCATCGAGGAAGTCCGGATCGACGGTCTCCTCGCTCAGGTCCGCATGCGCGTTGGCGATCAGTCGTTGACGGCAGTGATTACCGCCGATGCCGCGAGGGCGCTCAAGCTGCGGCGCGGCGACGATGCCCTGGCGATCGTCAAGTCCACGGAAGTGATGATCGCCAGAGCAGGCAGGCAGGCATCGAGCGGGAAGCGACCGACTCGCTAGTCAGCCGCCTCCCGTCCAACGCGGATTCCTATTTGAGCGGCAGGAAAGCCAGCCCGTTGTTGGCGTTCATCGGCATCACCAGCTGGTTGGCGCCCGAGTCGTAGCACATCGACGCCGGGCTGGGGATGTTCTCGGCGATGAGCTCGGCCTTCTGGCCAGGCCGGATGCGCGAGACGCCGCCCTGGACCACACTGCTCACGTACTTGGTGCCATCAGGCATGATCACCAGCCCGTCGTTGCCCGGCTGGACCGCGGTCTCGGTCTTCAGCAGCTTCATGTCTGGTGAGAAGGTCAGCACTTCGTTGTTACCGATCTGCACGACGACGATGTTGCCTTGCGGGTCGAAGGCGATGCCATTGGGCTGACGGAGCGGCGCGCCCTGCAGAATCATCGTCGATGCGCCGTCCCTGTTGATCTTCCACAACTGCCCGAGGCCACCCTCGCCGCCACCGGTCTGGGTGGCGTAGATGGTGCCGTCCGCGGCCACCTCGATGTCGTTGAAACCAGTCGAGCCGGCGACCTTGATTTCTCCGGCCGGCGCACCGGTCTTCATGTCGAACTTGCGGACGACCGACACCGTGGGATCCTGCGCGGTCGTGCCGCCGTCTCGGTCGGCCATGTAGAGGATGCCGCCCTCGATGTCGCTTCCCAGCGGTTCGTTGAGGACCAGCGGCGGCTGACTGTTGGTGCGCTGCTCGCCGGGGTTCTGCACGCCGATCCACCGTGCCGTGTGGACCGAGCCATCGTGGTTGATGAACGACACCCAGGCGTTGTTGGTCTGCACGTTCTGCGGCACGCCGCGATTGGGCACGACGATCAGGTTGCGGACCGGATCGTAGGAGCAGCTCTCGGCTGAGTACAGCGCGCCAAACATCTTCACGCCCGGCGAGACCGGCGCGAAGGTGGTGCCGGGTGCCGGCGTAATCGGCAGGCCCACGGGGTTGCCCACGACATAGGGCTGCGGGCCGGCGGAGGGCTGCGGTGCCTGAGCGGCCGCGGGCAGCGCTGCCAGCGCCATCAAGGCGCTCGTGAGCAGGAACGGTCTCGTCATCGTCTGGGTCCTTGTCGAATGGCGAAGGCGTTCACGCCTTCGCGATGGCTGACAAATCCTACCGCAGGCGCTCCCAAAGGATGAGCACTTGACATTCGATTGAAACGCTTCCAATATCCAAATTGGTTGTATATGCAACCACTGGAGTGACCCATGACTGCATCCCGCATCTGCCGCCTCGCTGCGGTGTTCGTCGCCGTGCTCGTTGTATCGACCTCCTCGGCAACAGCGCAAACCCCGCCTCCGCCGGCACCGGTCACGGCGGTGCTCGTAAATCTGACCATCAAGCCCGGCGTCGATCCTGCGTCACTCGCGGCTGTCATGCCTGACGAAGTGCGAGACACGGTCAGCGCTTACCTCGATGGGAAGATCCAGCAGTGGTACGGCCGCGCCGACGGGCGCGGCGTGATGTTCATCTTGAACGCCCACACCGTTGAAGAGGCCGCGGCGGTGATGGACGCCCTGCCGCTCGGCAAGGCCAAGCTTGCCGACTTTGCCTACACGCCGCTGACGCCGCTCACGCCTTTGCGGCGCCTGCTGGCCGCGCCGGCCAAAGGCGAACGTCAATGAAGGCAGGCCGCGCCGCTGCCCACGCGTCGACGCTTCGCGACCTGAGCTGCGCGTGCGCATCGGCCAGGCGGGTGGCCCGGCTGCTGACGTCGGTCTACGACAGGGGATTGCGTGCCGCCGGAATCGACGCGCCGCAGTTCGCGCTGCTGGCGTCGATCGCACAGGAGCAGCCGTGCACCCAGACAGCGCTGGGCCGCCTGCACGCCCTCGACAAGAGCACGGCCTCGCGCAATCTGGCGATGCTTCACAAGAATGGCTGGATAGCCTTCGCGCCGACCGACGACGGCCGTGAACGCAGCGTCGTGCTGACGCCCGCCGGCACGCGCCAGGTGACGCAAGCGCACGCGGCATGGCAGCGGGCGCAGGAAGAGATACGTCTGGGCATGACCACGACTCAGTGGGAGACGATGTTCGACGCTTTCCGTGCGGTAGGCGGGGCGGCGCGTGCCGCTCAGGTCAGGCAGGCGGCGCGGGCCAAACAGGTCGCCGGTGGGTCGCGTTCAAAGATGTCCCGTGGTGCGTCCGGTCGAACGGTGGCGCGATGAGTACGGGTGACCGTCGGCGTGAAATAGAGCGTGGGCGATCTCACCGCCCGTCAGCGTTGAGTACGGGCGTGATCACGAGATCGTCGGGCGGGGCGATGCCCGCCACCTTCATTCCTTCCCGGAGTGGGCCTGTCGAAAACGCACGCCATGCATCCTCACTCGGCCAGAAGTCGACGATTCCGATCTGGCCTCCCACCTCTCGAGCGGAATGAAACAGCATACCGGCCGAGCGCGCAGCTGGAAGTGCTTGTGCGTGGATGCGCTGGTAGGTCGCGGAATCTGTCTTCAGGGTGAAGGTCACCATTACTGCCATCGCGTTTCCCTTTCATTGACCGGCGGCTCGTCATTCATGAGGCGCGCATCTTAGCACGGGCAAGAGCGCCGACGAGCTGGCGGGGGAGCGGGTTCGATTCGATCCGGCGGATGGCGCTGCCAAATTCAAGGATTGACCCCGGCCATCACCGCCGCATAGCGGGAGTCGGAGACGATGCTGTTGAAGCGCGGATACTCGTTCATTTGCGAGAATTCGACCGCCCGGTCCTGAAACGCGCGTTCCAGCGCCAGCAGCGCCGGCTCCTTCTCGCCGAGCGCGTCGTAGATCAACGCGATCCCGAAAGAAGACACGTACTGCCTGCGTCGCCGCTCCTCGAGTCGGGCCAGCACCCGCTGGGCGTCGGCGGTCCGCCCTGCGGCGGCGTACGCATATCCGAGGTACGCCTCGAACCTGGCGTTGCTGGAGTCCCTGGACACCGAGGCTTCGAGCTCGAGGATCGCCTCGTCCATGCGACCCATGGCGACATAGGTCCCGCCGATCGCGAAGTGCGCCCGCGGCTGCCCGGGCACCATCTCCAGCGCACGGCGGAACTCGGTGATCGCGCGTTCGTGCTGACCCGCCGCTCGGTACGCCGCTCCGACACTCATCTGGGCCGGAAAGGAAAGCAGGTCGTGGTTCCGCGCTTCCTCCGCCCGGCGAATGCTTTCGGCCAGATTGCCGGATCCGATGAGCGGCGGGGGAAGGGCTGCTCGAGGCCGCCCGGCCGCGGCGTCCAGTTCGGCGGCGCGCTGATGCTCCCGCTCCGCCTGTTCCCGGTCCCAGTAATACAGAATTAGGATCTGGCCGAGCACTCGATGCGCCTGGGCCGCCGTCTCGTCGAGCTCCAGAGCCCGGCGTGCGGCCGCTTCAGCCTTCGGAACCACTTCTCGGGGCGACAACCGTCCGCCGAACAGCAACTGGAGCTGCGCCAACGAGAGGACAGCGTGCCCCTCGGCGAAATCCGGCTGCAGCTTGACGGCACTCCTCGAAGTACGCGACCGCTCGAGCGAATCCATCCGCCTTCTGCAGCCCCATGGCTGCGACGCCATTGAGGTAGGCCTCGTACGCCTTCTCATTCACGCCTGGATTTGCGCGCGGGCCTACCGCCACCAATCTCTGAGAACTGATCGTGGCGGAGGGATCGCCGCCATGACCGACGCCCACGATCGCAACTGTTGCGGCGACCAGCAACCCACCGGCGAGCCACCGCCGCGGGTGGTCCGCTTCGTGTGCTGACGCGGGCGCCACCGCGCCGGCCGCCTGGTTCGTCGCCAGAACCTCGACCGGTGCCACGAACCGGTATCCACGTCGAGGCAGCGTGACCACGAACCGCGGATTCTCGGCCGAGTCGTCCAGCGCCTCCCGAAGCTTGCGCACCGCGCTGTTCAGCCCGCCGTCGAAGTCAACGTAAGTATCGGAAGTCCAGAGCGCGTGGCGAAGCTCATCGCGGGTGACGATTTCACCGGGGCGGCTGAGCAGCAGCCGCAAGACCTGGAACGATTGCTCCGGCAACCGGATCTTGAGGCCGTTCCGGCGAAGCTCACCGGAGCCTGGATCGAGCTCGAAAACGCCGAACCGAACCACTCTCGCGGACGGCTTGGTCTCCATATGCCTCCGGAAGCTTCTCTGAGGGCTTTCAGTCTAGTGCGGACGCCCGTTGAAGGCCAGTCAGATCGGCCGGCAACTGCAACGTTCCCTGTCGGTTAGCCAATCACCCGCACGACAGGGGGAAATCAGGATGCACGGGGGGCGTTCTCGCATATTCAGTGATTCATGAAAGCTGCAACTGCCGTCTTGTTCGCGTCGATGCTCGCCGCTACTACAAGTGACGTCCAGGTGCCCGGGAATCCCGCGTGCGTCCAGGATTTCCCAACCGCCGTAGCGGCGGACCCGAACGCCACCGTGGTGATGCGCGGTCTGGACAATCCACGTGGTCACCCCTGCTACGGATCACCCGACTTCACTTCCGGAAGGATCGTCATATGAGCACGAGAATCGCAGTTGCAACGGCTATCGGGTGTTTTGCGGCCCTGCCGCTCCTGGGTCTCGGACCCGAGTATGTCGGCCGCGCCGCAGGCGTCCAGAAGCCTGGGAAAGGCCCGGCGCCGTTCGCCACCTACACCAAACTGCCTTCCCTCGGCGGTCCCGCCGAAGCCAACGGAATCAACGACGGCGGCACGGTGATCGTCGGCCGCAGCTTTGATCGCGCGGATCTTCTCTATGCCGTCCAGTGGAGGTTGCAGAACGGCACCTGGGTCATCAGTGCGCTGCCCGCTCCGGTGCCCTACCCGGGTAGCGCAGCCGCCCGCGGGATCGACACGTTTGGCAACGTGGCCGGGTACGCAGCGTCGATGCCGTTCCGCCCGGTCTACTGGCCCGCTGCAGGCGGATCTACTTTGCTCGGCTGCAACAGCGATGTCGGAGAGACGCAGGCGATCAGCGCGAACGGCCAGGTCATTGTCGGACGAGTCGGCGGTCAAGCGGCGGTATGGAACCCCGCGCCAGCGTCCTGCACCGAGTTTCTGCCTCCGCTCGAAGCAGGGGGCTCCGCCTCGGCCCTCGCCGTCACGGGTGACGGCAGCATCGTCGGCGGCCGCGCCGGACGTGTTTCTCAAACCCAAGTGCCGGTGCGCTGGAGGTTGACCGGTGGCCAGTGGCAGGTCCAGCAAGTCGATACGCGCCCGGGCAACGTGAACGGAGCCAACGACAGCGGCGATCTGGTGGGCACGGTGGCGATTGCCTGTCCCGCGGTCGATGGATGCCAGCGCGCGGTCATCTGGTCGGAATCGGGCGCGGTGACCGAGCTCGGGACGCTGGGTGGGCAGTACAGCTCGGCGGTTGACATCAACACGCAGGGTGAGGTGATCGGAACGAGCACGACATCACGCGGAGTCTTCACCGCTTACTTCTGGTCCGCCTCGACGGGTATGGTGCAGCTTCCCGCGAACAGGAGCGCAATACCTTTCGCGCTGAGCGACGTTCGGCTCGATGGCACCAGGCTGGTCGTTGGCACCAGCCAGGCGAGCGCCGGGGTCTGGATCGTCCGGGCCCCTTGAATATCGGAGGACATCATGAACACTGGTCTCGTTCTCGTGTCGGTCGCCGCACTCATCGTGGCATCGGGCGATGCGCGCGGTCTGTCAGGCGCTATCTCTCAGACGGAGCACGCCACCGCGGCCGCGGCGCCCTGCGTGCCGGACTTCCCCTCGGCCGCTTCACCCGATCCGCGCGCCACCGTCGTGATGTGCGGCCTCGACAACCCGCGCGGCCTCGCGTTCGGGCCCGAAGGCGCGTTATACGTCGCGGAAGCAGGACGCGGGGCAGAGGTTGGCGATCTGGCCCCCGGGCCCTGCTTCGTCGCGGGCGGCATGACGCTGTGTTACGGTCCCACAGGCGCGGTCAGCCGGCTCTGGCACGGAACGCGAGAGCGGATCGTCACCGGCCTGCCGTCGCTCGCCAGGCTCGCTGACGGCGGGCGCGCCATCGGTCCGCAGGACGTGGCGATGCTCGGTCGCGGCATCGCGCATGTGACCATCGGACTCGAGAACGACCCGGCGTTTCGCGACCTGCAACCGGAGTTCTCAGGCTTTGGGCGACTCGTGCGCGTCACACCCGGCGGCGCGTGGCAATTCACCGCGGACATTGCGGCCTTCGAGGCTGCCTACAATCCGGACGGCCGCATCGATCACGAGCGATGTCCCGCGGGCGATCCTGGCCCGTGCCCATACTTCGACAGCAACCCGTATGGCCTGCTCGCAGTGCCGGGAGGACAGCTCGTGACCGACGCCGGCGCTAACACGCTCTATCGCGTCGCTGCGAATGGCGAGCTCTCACACGTGGCGACCTTCCACTCCCGTGGCTCCGATCCACCGCGCCAATCCGAGGCACCGCCCACATTCGACCAGCTCACCGATGCTGTCCCGACAGCGGTCGTCGAAGGACCGGACGGGGCGTACTACGTTAGTGAGCTGACCGGGGTGCCGTTTGTCGCCGGCAAGGCCAACATCTACCGGGTCGTCCTTGGGGACACACCGCAAATGTTCCTGACGACAGACGCCTGCATCGGTGGCTTCAAGATGATCGTCGACATGGATTTCGACAACGACGGCAATCTATACGTCCTTCAGCATGCGACTGGAGCGACTCAGGCGCTGCTCCCCGGCGTGGTTATCCGCGTCGTGCCGGATATGACGCAGCCGGACGTGTGCGCGCAGTACCAGGCAGGCTCACGGACCACCGTCGTCAGCGGGCTCATGAGGCCGACCTCGATCGTCGCGGCGCCTGACGGCGTGCTTTACCTTACCAACCGCGGCACCAGCGCTGCGGTCGGCCAGGTGATTCGGATTACTCCGTGATGTGTGCAACCGTGAACCTGGGCGGAACGACCGCGAATCTCGTCGAACGAGGTGCCTCGTGAGGATATTCATCCACCTGATTCCAATTGCGTTGCTGGGTGTCACGACTCCGGATATCGCCATCTCGGCGCAAGAGCGCCTCGGAACGAGGATCGCGTTCACGAAGCTTCGGGAGAGCGACCTCGCCGATTTCCGCCTGGACGCCGAAATCTGGATCATGAACGGCGACGGCAGCCAAGAGCAGCGACTGACTCACAACAACACTGACGATCTCGGCGCGACATGGTCGCCGGACGGGAAGACGATCGCGTTCTACGGGACGCAGTACGGTCCCGACGGCCGCGGAGGACTCGTCGCGATTCCGCCGCCCCACGTCTTTCTGATCGATGTAGCGAGCGGCGTTCAGACGGTGCTGGCGGCGGGCCGTTTTCCCAGCTGGTCACCGAACGGGCACCGGATCGCGTTCGACAGCGGCGGTCCGGCGTCGAAACTGTTCATGATCGATGCCGACGGAACCGGAGTTGAACAGATCGCCCCACCAGCCGGCCGCACGCAACATCCGGCCGGACTGGTCGCCGAACGGCCACCAGATCGCGTTCGCGAGCGGGCCCAATGGCAACGAGACCATCTACGTGATGAACGCAGATGGCTCCGACCTCAGTCCGCTCACCTCGGGGAATGCCCCCGACTGGTCGCCGAATGGGCGGCAGATCCTGTTCCAGAGCACGCGCGACGGCAACAGCGAGATTTATGTGATCGACGCGGACGGCAGTAATCAGAGGCGGTTGACGTTCTATGCGGGACCCGACCTCGACGCTGACTGGTCGCCCGACGGACGGACGATCGCCTTTGAGAGAGAGCGTAATGGCCCATCCGATCTCACGCTCCAGCAGGTGTTCGTGCTGGATGTGTACGCACGCGGCGCGGAGCCCGAGCAGCTGACATTTCCGCCGAGCGAAAACGGGCATCCAGGTTGGGCGGGCGGGCGCGTTCGACGCCTGGACCTACTGGCCGTTCCTGGTGAACGTCCAGATCGTGGCATTGATGCCCACGCGAAGCGCGACGATCTGGCCGTCGCGCGTCCAGGCCGCCGACACCACCTCGCTGCTCCCGTCACCCGGTAGGTGAGTGGTGCGCCCCGATGTCAGGTCGACGAGCCCGAGCTGGAGAAACCAGGAGTCGATCGGAAGCAGCGCCGCCGCCAACATGCCGTCAGCGCGGATCCCGCCCATGGACTGGAAGCGAGTGCCGGAATTCACGGCGATGGCGCGCTCCGTTCCGTTCTCCATATCGACCTCGAACAGGCGCACCTGCGTGCCGTCGTTTCGGGCCACGATGAGGCTGCCAGCGGGATGCACGAGCACCCAGAGACCCGGACAGATGCGGCGCGGTTCTCCTCCCGCGGACGCCACGGACCAGACCGAGCCACTCGCCGTGAAATATAGCGTCTCTCCATCAGCCGACGCCGCCAGTGTCTGGATGACGCCCTTGCCCGGCGAGATCCGCCCCGAGATGCGGCCGGTGGCGGTGTCTGCCAGCGCGATCGTCTCGCGCGGTTCCGGTCCGACGGCAAACGCAATCCTGTTGCCGGCCACCGCCGTCATCGGCGCGGCGGACTCCTCCTGAGTCTTCAGCAGGGGCTCGGGGTTCTTGCCCTGTGCCATCACCATCAGGCGCATCCGCCCGGAAACCCGCGCGTCGATCACGTCGCGCCCGTCCGGCAGCGCCACGACCATCTTCGAGAGGATGGCTCGAGGAAACCGAGCGAGCCTGGCAATCTCGGCACCGCCCGGCGCGAAGCGAACGACCTCCCCGGGCCGGTCCGCCACGTTCACGTCCACGGCGCCGTTGGCGGCCACGTCCAGGTCCCAGACGTCGCCAGTGACCGTGAACAGGTCCTCCGGCACGCGGGGGCCCTCCAGCGGGACGCGCACGATGCGAGTGAGCGCGTTGACGGCCACGGCGGCGATGGCCGACGCGCCATCGGCGGACAACGCCACGGCGTGGACCTCGAGGTTACCCTCCACCTCGAGTGGGTGGGCTGTGCCGGCCGCCACATCGACCTCGATCAGCGACCGTTTCCCTGGCGCGTCCTACATGCTTCCCAGGGCCACCACCACGCGCCGGCCGTCGGCGGACACGCGGATCCACGGTCGGTACCCTGGGTCGAACGTCACATCCACGGGCAGCGCCTGCATCCGTCCGGTGTCCGGCCAGACGCGGGTCAACTGCGAGCGTCGCTCCTCGTTGATGCGAGCGACGAGCAGGGAGCCGTCGGGGAGCGCCGCCGGATGGCCCGCGTTCTCGACCACCAGGCGTTCCTCGCCGCCGAGGAACGGCACGCTGAAGACGCCCATGGGCACATCCAGCGTTCGGCTGAAGTAGATGGTGCTGCCATCCGGTGACCAGCACAGATACTCGACGAGTCCCACGTCGCGGCGACTGGGTCAACACGTTCCAGTTGCCGGATTCAGGATCCATCACGCCCACCTGCGTCGTCCCGTCGACCATCGCCTGGAACGCCAGGAGCCGGCCATCCGGCGAACGACGCGCGTGCAACGCGAAGGCCGGTCCCCCCAGCTGCTCGGCCGACCACGTTGTGGGGGCTGGCGCGCGCGTGACTTCCCGGGTGATGAAGGCGGTGGCGGCGATAGCGAGCAGGGCCACACCCGCCGCCAGCCACGCGCGGGTGCGCGACGCGGTCAGAGCCGGTGACTCCACGGCCGGGGCCGACCCGCTGGAGCTGTCGCCCTGGGCCAGCGCCCGCAAGGCAAAGCCGAGGTCTCGCGCCGACTGGAAGCGGTGGGCCGGATCCTTCTCGAGGCAGTGCGACACCACCTGCCGCACGCCGCCGGGCACGGTGGACGGCAGGTCGGGAGCGTCCTCCCGCAGGATCGGCCTGCATCGTGTCCACCGCTGTCTCACCTTCGAAGGGCCGCGCGCCCCCGAGCATCTCGTGCAGCACCACGCCGAAGCTGAAGATGTCGCTGCGGTGATCGGCATCCAGTCCGCGCACCTGCTCCGGCGACATGTAGCCGACCGTGCCCATGACGACGCCGGGACCCGTCAACGGGGCCGGCATGGTCATGTCGGGATGTCCAGATGCCTGCGTCATCCGCGCCAGACCGAAGTCGAGGATCTTCGCGCGGCCGTCCCTGGTCAGCAGGATGTTCTCCGGCTTCAGATCGCGGTGCACGACGCCGGCCGCGTGCGCCGCGGCCAGGCCGCTGGCGATCTGGGCGGCGATGTCGAGCGTCTTCCGCAGGCCGAACCGGGCGCCGCGCAGCGGCTCGCCGTCGACGAGCTCGCTGACGATGTAGCCCTCGCCGACGTCGTAGACGGCGACGATATTGGGGTGGCTCAGGGCCGCGACGGCACGGGCCTCGATCTCGAACCGTTGACGGCGTGACGGATCCGCCGCGACCTCGGCCGGCAGGATCTTCAGCGCGACGTCGCGGTTCAGGCGGGGATCGCGGGCACGGTAGACCTCACCCATGCCCCCGGCGCCGAGCGGAGAAACGACCTCGTAGGGGCCGAGGCGTGTGCCGGGAGCGAGCGACGGGGGGGACACGTCTGCAGGAGTCTACCGTAACCCTTTCGAAGGGAATCGCTCGCGGTGACGATGAAGCTCAGTCATTGACAGGCCTATCCATGCGGGCGTAGATTCCGCATCGATAATCGATTTATATGCACGCGTCCAGGAGACTTTCATGGCATCACTGTCTCGACGTCATTTCCTCGGTTCCACAGCCGGTTCGGCGCTGGCCGCCGCGGTGCTGCCCATCGCGGTGCCCACGGCCGGCGCGGCCCAGCAGGGCGGACGGCTGCGCGTGCAGTTCGCCACCGGCGGGCACACCTCGCCGTTGCAGATGTACGCCATGTTCGAGTCGCCGCTGTTCCAGGACCTGGACACCGTCGTGCTGCCGCATCCCGACCCGTTCGATCCGGTTGGGACGCCGGACGCGCCCCACGTCATCGTGACCAACGACTGGATCACCGGGCAGTGGCCGAAGAAGGACCAGGACAACATGCAGCGCCATATCGAAGGGGGCGGTGGTGTGGTCGTCCTCCATCATGCGGTCGGCAGCAACAACGGCACGGCCACCGTGCCCGGTTGGAAGTGGTGGAACGAAGAAGTGCTGGGCTGCTATCTCTACAACCCCAACGTGCCCGGCGTGAAGACCTCGGCGCGGCTGAAACAGTTTCCCGTGCAGACCATCACGCCGGTCGGCAGCCATCCGATCGTCCGGGGGATTGAGCCGTTCCAGCTGCCGTGGGACGAGACTTTCCCCAACATGTGGATCTCGAACAAGGCGACGGTGCTGTTCACGTCGGACGACCCCTCATTCAACAACCCCGCCGTCGCCTGGGTCGGCCCGGCGCTGCCGCGCGGCCGCTGTGTGTGCCTGCAACCCGGGCACACGGCCATCGTCTGCCAGGATCCCGACCTATCGGCAGATCGTCTCACAGCGCGATTCTATGGGCCGGCGGGAGGTTGTCATGACTCAGGTACCGTCGGCTCCGGGACCAGCCAACCAGAGCCCGCGCTTCGCCAAGACCGAACTGTGGGTCCAGATCACGACCGGCGGCCAGCCATACCCGCCGTCGTTCCAGGACATGTTCCTCGACCCCATGTTCATCGGCATGGAGATCTGGGCCATCGATCAGCCGGCCAGTTTCGCGGCGCTGTTGCCGCCGGCGCCGCCCGCGACGACGGCACCTGCCGCCGTGCCGCCGCCCGCGGCCGCGCCCGCCGCAGCTCCAGTACCACCGGGCGCCCCTGGCCCCGGTGCAGGTGCGCTGGGCGGTGGCACGGAACGGCTCGAACCCGCTGATTATCCGTGGGAGCCGAGCGGCGGGCGGCCGCATCCCGGCTACGACGTGCTCGTGCTCAACGACCAGACCAACTTTTCAGAGAGCCAGCGCACCGACGTTCGGCAGGCCCTCGACGCCGGCCGCGGGCTGGTCGTGCTGCATCACGCGCTTGGCGACAACCAGGATTGGCCGTGGTGGTACGAAGAGGTGACCGGCGGGCAATTCGTCCTCGCCGATCGCGGCGCGGTGCGGCGATCGACGACCACGCGCGTCGCCAGCCTGGCCGTGACACCGGCGGGACGCCACCCGATCCTGCGTCACGTCCCCCCGTTCACCTTGACCAACGAGCGGGCCTACAAGGGCGTGTGGCAATCGCCGAAGATCACACCGGTGCTCCAGACGTCGCAGCCCGACAGCGACGCCACGGTGGCGTGGGTGGGCGTGCATCCGACGGCGCGGGTGGTCTGCATCCAACCCGGCGCGTCGCGCGAGACCCATCGCCATCCGGCCTACCGGATGCTAGTGCGCAATTCGATCCTCTGGGCAGGGCGGCGGCTGATTTGAACGGCAACCCGATCGGCCGCGGCTGTGGATGTCGGCGTCGTGATCAATGGCCGCGCCCAGGTCAACGCGCTCAGCCGCGAAGCTGTCGGTCGAGAACGTACGAGCGGTTGATGTCCGCGATCCGGACGGTGCCTGCCTGCCGCATCACGGTCACCAACTCCCGACGCAAAATATCGAGCACGGCCTCGACGCCAGGTTGGCCGAACGCAGCGAGTCCCCAGACATAAGGCCGACCGATCATGACCGCGTTCGCGCCTAGTGCCAGCGCTTTGAAAATATCAGTGCCGCGACGGAAACCACCATCAACGATCACTGGAATTCTCTGCTTCGCACCATCAATGACCTCGACCAGGCTCTCGATCGTTCCTCGCCCGCTTTCCTCGGCGCGACCGCCGTGGTTGGACACAATCACACCATCGACGCCGTGTTGAACAGCGAGTTCCGCATCCTCCCGGGTGACGATGCCCTTAATGAGCACTTTCATCGTCGTCGAGTCGCGCAGCCGTTTAACGAAGTCCCAATTGGCTCCAGCCGCCTGAAAAGACCGCACCTGCGACACATCGAGACCACGGAACATCGCTCGCACGCCGTCAGGCGAGGCACTCCCCATACCGCTCGATCCGCTCAACTTGTCTGGCGGGTGGTGGCACGTTGCACACTCTCGGCTGTCGCGGCGTTGCGCACGCACGCCACTCTCGCGCTTCGATCCGCCTTGCGAATCGACCGTCAAGGCGACCACTGGGCAGCCAGCGGCTTGCGCCCGCGTGACGAGCCCCTGAGTGACACTCCACTGATCCGTCGCGTAGAGCTGGTACCACACGGGCTCGCCGCGTGCGCGAATCACCTCCTCCACGCCGCACGATGTTTGTGTCGAAAGCATCTGCAAATGCTTGCCTGACGCCGCAGCCCGCGCGGACGCGAGTTCTCCGTCCGGATGAAATGCTCGTTGCGCGCCGACCGGCGCCAAAATGATCGGACTCGCCCACGTTCCCCCAAACAACGAGATTGACGTGTCGATGGCACGCACATCCACCAGCCGGCGGACCCGCAACTGAAAGCGGGTGAACCCCTCACGATTTGCCCGCAGCGTGGCCTCATCTTCGACCCCTGTCGCCAGGAAGCCGTAATGCGCGATTGGCAACCGCTCACGCGCGACCGCCTCGAAATCGAACACGTTGATGGCCTCATCGGGTCCGGAGATGAGGGGATCGGGCTGTATTGTGCTCTGCAGGATGGACGCGCTTACGCCCGCACCGTAGAGCAGAGGACTGGCCGCGAGGAAGCGGATCAGGCGACGACGTGCAAGCTGATTGGCGTCCATTCTCTGCTCCTTGTGGATGTCGGTTCGGTACGGTGCGCAACGGCTGCGGAGTCTGCCGAGGAGCGTACCGGCGTGAACCACAGGCGTCACCGGGAGTATACGAGCCCGCCGGGATACAAAACCGGTTATCTGGGAGAGCGGGGACGGTTGATGGTCACGTCTTTGGCCTTGCGGCGGTACACTTGGCGGCGAATCATGGCGCCCGCCGTCAGTGTCATCATCCCAACCTACAATCGCGCGAACCTGATTTCGGAGGCGATCGACAGCGTTCTGCAGCAAACGTTCACTGACTTCGAGATCATCGTTGCAGACGATGGTTCGACCGATGATACCGAGGAGGTGGTGAAGCGATACGGCGATCGGGTTCGCTATGTGTGGACCCAGAATGGCGGGACCGGACATGCTCGCAACGTCGGCATGCAGCATGCGCGTGGCAGGTATTTCATCTTTCTCGACTCCGACGATGTCTTCTATCCCTATGCATTGGAAGTCGAGACACGATTGCTGGAGCAGTTCCCCACCGTGTCAGTGGTGAGCGCCGAGGTGACCGGATTCAATGATCGCGGCTACAGCGAGCGCTATCACCTCAAGACATACCACGAGTCGTCATACCGCGATCGGTCGATCACCTATGAGGTGCTGTTCCCTGCAAGCATGCCGCTGCTCGAGACCGGCGTGGTTCCCGACAATGTCATCCGCGAGGACCCGAGCCTTGCCGGGCGCCGCGTGTACTATGGGAACATCTTCGATTCCTATCTTGACCGCATAGTGCTCTTTCAGAACAACGCGATGTTCCGCCGCGAAGTCGTCGAGGCCATCGGTCCTCGTAACGAGTTCGTGTACGTCTTCGAGGAGCTGGACTATCTTATCCGCCTCTCGCGCCAATACGACGTGCTGCTTGCCGACGTGCCGACCTACAAGCTCCGCTACCACGAGGGGCAGCTGTCATCGATGGCGCACCGTGACGCCAAGCGACGTTGGCTACGAACCCAGCAGTCCTCTGTTGCGCGTGATGAAGCGGCACATTTTTGCCGATCGAGCGTATTACGAACGCCACAAGACGCGCCTCGATCGCCGGCTCGCCGATCTGCATCGCGCCGTGGCCGTGCCGATGCTGTTGCTTGACGAGCACCACACCGTCGGAAGCCGGTACGCCAAGCACGCGCGGCGCCATCTCGCCCGCTGCTCGGCATATGGGCACCCGCAACCCGCCCTCCTCGCGGCCAGCTTCGCACCGGGCCCGGTGCGCCGCCTTGCAGTGTCGATCATCGAGGGCCTCAGAAAAGAGGGCCTGTCGGGTCTGGCCCGTCGTCTTCGCAAGGGCCTCCGGGCGCGTGCATGAGCCTGGTCGGCAAGCTTGCTCGAGCGATTCGTCATCCGTGGCAGGTCCATCCGGGCCGGGTCTTCGAACACTTCTGGACGCGCATCGTGTCGCTGACCTTTGTCGAAGCCCTGGCATGGGACAAGCTCGAGCGGACGTGGTTAGCCTACGGCGTCATGCAGGCCGCGCTCCAGGCGAAGGCGCTCGGCATCCCTGCGATTTCGGTCGTCGAGGTTGGTGTGGCCGGCGGCAACGGCCTCGTGTTGCTGGAGCAATACGCGGAACGTGTGGAACGAGCGACCTCGGTGCGGTGCCACGTCATTGGCTTCGACACCGGCGAGGGGCTGCCGAAGCCGGTTGATTATCGCGACCTGCCCTACATCTGGCAGCCTGGTTCGTTCCGGATGGACGTCGCGGGGCTGAAAAACCGCTTGCGGCGCGCCCAACTGATCCTGGGCGACGTGGCCCAGACCGTTCCAAACGCGATGGCCGCGGACGGCGTCCCGCCGATTGGTTTCGTCTCCTTTGACCTCGACTTCTATTCGTCCACCATGGAGGCGTTTCGGCTCCTCGAGCAGGTGCCAGATCGATTGCTGCCTCGTGTGCTTTGCTATCTGGACGACTGCATCGGCGATGACTGGGAGTTGCATTCCGAGTTCGCCGGCGAACTGCTCGCGGTCAAGGACTTCAACCGTGCGCATCCCGCGCGGAAGATCGCCCCGATCTACGGCCTTCGCCACAAGCGCCGCCGTGCGGCGGCGTGGAACGACATGATGTTCGTCATGCACTGCTTCGAGCATCCGCGCTACAACGACCACGTGCATCCCAATCGTGACTGGCACCTCCCTCTGAAGTCAGAAAGCGCCAGCGGTGGTGGCTGAACGCGGTTTCGGTGGTGTGGCTCTTCGGCTTGCCGGAGAGGGTCACACGCTCATTCAATCCAGCGCCGGATTGCGCCGGTAGCCCTCGCGCGAGCAAGCCAAGCCCGTCGCCTCAACGAGCTTGCCGACTCACCAGGCGTAGCCCAGCTTCAGATAGACACCCCGGTTGTCCCCGCTACCCTGGGCGTACTCCAGGTTCACGATCATGCGCTGCACGGGTTTGCGAACGAAATGCAGGCCGGCCACGATGGTCGGATAAGAGGTTGCGGTCGAGCGGGACCGGCGCTTCGCAGGTACAGTTGCGCCAGGCCGCCAAACAGCGTGGCACCCCATCGCGGTTTGAACGACAGGCGTGCCTCGACTTCGAGGGAGAGGGCGAGTCGCTATCGCGATATTAGTCGCGAACTACGAAACGATAGCAATCGCTACGCAAGGGAATGTTCGTTGTCCCGTCTTGGATGACACGAAAGTGGATGTCGAATGTGGTGCCAGGTGCCAGGGACGATAAATCCCGCCACAGCGACGCGCGACCGGAACCGGAAGCGTCTGTGACGATCGACTGTGGCGTTAACCCTTGACCGAGGGTCAGCCAATTGGTGCCTGTGCAGATCCCGTCCAGCGTCGTATCGACCGCCCGTTGCAAATTGTAGTTCGCGTCGGGCAGCAGGTCCCGAACCCACACGTCAAGGTCGATGATGTTCTGGGTCGCCTCCTTGTTTTGCCGGAACTTGACCAACCCGAACCCATCACCCCGCAGAATCGCCTCCAGGTTGAAAGGCGGCTGCGCTGCATTGGACTGGAGTCCGACCGTCGCCGTACCGGCGCTCCCCAATGAGGCGGACGTAACGGAAGACGCGGACGTGGGAGCGGTCGGTGACATGCTTGGACCCATCTGACTGCATCCAGCGACGAACACCATGGCGACGAAGCCGACGACAACGGCGATCGGCGAGGTACGCATTGAGGCTCTCTTTCGTTGAGGAAACGAAGGGGACGGCAGGCCGTGAAACACAGCTATACCAGAGACGTAGTAATGGCGCAACAACGAAAGTCGCAAGAACAGAAGTCGAACGAGGCAAACGGCGGACTCACAATCTAACGTGGCGCGAATCCGCGGGGACATGTCACTGGCGCCTCGGCCTGTGAGCCGCTCCGTCGCTGCGGAACCAAAACCATCAGTCCGTGCGAAGGCAATGAAGGGCCGGTGAAGATTGCATCGGGCCGAGCGAAGCGATGGCCGACGGCACGACGAAGGGAAGAGCAGTGATAGGGGGAGTTGCGCTGTCTGGCGGCCGGAAGGCCGCCGACTGCACTAAACGACTGCCGACGAACACCAGCTGAGCGCAGCGAGCTGGTGAAAGGGAGTTGCGCTGTCTGGCGGCCGGAAGGCCGCCGACTGCATCGCCTCAGAGCGCACTCAATGATGGATTGCCTGTGCGTACCGGCGGAGGTTCAAAGCGGCGACTAGATGCGGTAACCTGCCGTCCGCAACGAGTCCGGCCGTGACACCAAGCCCCTACGGGAGTCTGCAAGCGCTCGAGTCGCTGTTTCACTTCGTCGCACCTGACGCACTCGTGGAGCGGCACACGGTGAAGGACTGCGGCTGACGAGCCGGTGTACCGAACCGCTGCCGGCGGGAAAGGCTTTCGAGTTCTTGCGATTTGTGAAGCCACCTGTGACGAGGTGACTCGGCTCAAACGCCCTCCTGAGGCCTGACGTCCGACGCAATGCGTGATGCGGTCCACCGCCAGCAGACCACTGCGCCGCCGTCGCGTCTTTGCGCCGCTCACGCCTGCGTCGATGAACTCGACGCCCTCCGCCTAGCCGCGCGCTTGACACATAGATCACCGGCGACCCATCGGTGTTCGTTTTTCAGCCCCGGCGTGCTGCTTCCAATGGAGTAGCGGTTCTCCACCAAAGGAGGTCGGTTGCGCTACGTGCCGCTCACCAAAGCGTTGGGTGCGGCACTACGAGCGCACCGGCATTTGCGGCGCCGCGTGCTCGATGAACGCGATGGGCGTCCGCTGACCCAGAAGGTGCTCCAGTGCATCGTCCGGGCGGCGGCACGGCGGGCCGGGCTGAAGCACGAAGGGCCTCCATGTCCTGCGGCACTCGTTCTGCTCGCACCTGGCGATGCGCGGGGCGCCGGCCAGAGCGATTCAGGAACTGGCCGGGCACAAGGACCTGAGCACGACGCAGCGGTACATGCACCTCACTTCGGTCGCGACCGTGAACGCGATCCGGCTACTGGACAAAGACACAAACGACGAAGTTTTCGGAGATACCTTGGAGACGAGCGGAGCCGAACAGGAGAAGCTTCGGCGCAATACGGGAGTTGTGCCCGCTAAGTCGCGCCGTAGGCGAGACTTGCGCGCCTAACTTCGCTGCCGACAGCACGACGAACGCAGTGAAGAGTGGTGGAGGCGGCGGGAGTTGAACCCGCGTCCGAGAATACGTCGTCGTAGACCAACTACGTGCGTGTCTCCGTTCTCGTGTCGCGACCGGTTGGAAACGGAGCCAAAAGCCCCGGCCGCCATCCCCGATGTTTCTCACCCCGGCGCGTCAGAGCGGCACGCCGGAGCCAGCCCGCTTAAATGACAGTCATCCCAGAGCCACGGGCATTCTCTGGGCGACCGCTCACTGGTTATTAAGCAGCGAGAGCGTAGTCTGCGTTCGCAGTTACGTTAAGTTCCACCACGGATTTACGAGGGTGAGATGGAGTCCTCGGCACGCGTTCCACGATCCCGCACCCCCGTCGAAGCCAGATCGCCCCCACGGTTGAGCCGTCGTTTCCGCAACCTCTATTCTACCACCCGGGCGCGGCCGGGACGCCACTCGTGAACTGAACCGCAGTGGAAGGGAGCGGGACTTCCCACAACTGCCAAGTCGCTCCAACCTCTTTCTCCCGCTCGCTGGAGTCGGCTACCGGATACGGCCGATAACTTGTCGAGGCCATCCGCTGTTCAACTCGACCGCCAGCTCGCCGGCATCGCCACGTCGCGGCGATACCCACCGCGTCGCAGCCGGCAGTATCGCGCCGAAACGAGCAGGGGCGAGAGCCGCGAGATCAGGCCTGTTTCCCGACCACGCGCCGGCCCGTAGACCGTTGTGCCGGCTTGACTTGGCCGATCTCGCTCTCCATAATGACGAGACAAGTACGGACGAGCGCGATCCCAGCCGCTGCCCCGGTCCTCTTTACGTAGTTGCTTTCAGAGAGAAACGATGGCGCTCGAAGACCGCATTCGCACGTCGGTAGACCAGGCCATTCAGGGTCTGGTCTCGGAGCTGGTTTCCACCAGCCAGGACAACCTCGCCCAGGAACTCGGTGAAGCCGAGGCCCGCCTGCAGGCCGAGTTCAACAACCAGGTCGCCCAGTTCGAAGAGAGCCAGCGCCAGCAGACCGCCGAGGAAGTGCGTCTCGCGGTCGAGGCCGAGCGGGCGCGCGTTGAAGCCGAGGCGCAACAGCGCTTCGATGCGCAGCTGCAGTCGGCAGTCGAAGCCGAAACCGCCCGGCACCTGGCCGAGGCCCAGCAGCGGTTCGACGAGCAGGTCCGTGGCTTCGACGAGACGCTGAGAACCGCCATCGCCGACGCCGAAAGCCGCGCGATCGCCGAGACCCACTCGTCGATTGCCGCCGCGCGCGTCAGCGAACGCGAGTTCGAGATCGCCGGCATGACCCGCCTGGCCGAGAGCATCCGCGGCCTCGACGGCGCGATGTCGCTCAGCGAAGTGCTGGACGCGCTGGCCCTCGCCGCCGCCCGCGAGACCGCGCGTGCCGCCGTCGTCGTCATCAAGGCCGACCGCATCGTCGGCTGGCGCCTGTCCGGGTTCGGGATCCGCGATTCCCAGCCGAAGTCGATCGACATGACGGTGGCGGAGGCCGGCGTCATCGGCCAGGCCGCGTCCTCGTCTCGCGCCGCCACCACCCGCGACGGTCAGAACGATGGCCCCGGCTTCGAGGAGATTCCAGGCGATCGCATGGGACTGGCGATGCCCGTGGTCGTCGGCGGACGTGTGGTGGCCGTTCTCTATGGTGACGGCGTGACCGAGGATGGGCGAGAGCAGGTCGTGCCGAGCCCGTGGCCCGAAGCGCTGGAGATCCTGTCGCGCCATGCGGCGAAGTGCCTCGAGGCGCTGACCGTCCAGAAGGCCGCATCGTCCACCTCGATACCCGTGGCCAGGAAGGCTGGAGCCGCGGGATGAGGCGACCCCCCGTACTCGCCGCCGCGGCGATTCTGCTGGCGACGATCGGGTGGGGTGTCACCCTGCCGGCCCAGCAGGCACTCTCCGGCCCAAGCGGCGAGGGGGTCACTCCCGTTCGGCTCACGCCGACCACGCATCCTCCGGTCCCTGGAAACCTGAACGCCCTGTGGTACGCGCCGCCGACCGGATCGACGGTGGCGCCACCGCTCACCGACTTCGTGAAGGGCGTGCGCCTGCTCGAGGAGGACGGCAACGCCGCGGCCGCGCTCCCTCTGCTCAGCCAGCGGTCGCTGGCGTCCACACCGCTTGCCGACTACGCGCGCTTCTACACGGGCAAGGCGTTGCTCGAACTGCGGCGCTATCCTGAAGCCGAGGCCGCTTTTGCCGCCGTCGGCCTCACGCAGCATCGAAGGACACCTGCCCGAGGACGCGGCCATCGGACGCGCTCAGGCGCTCGAGGCCAGCGTGGACTTTGCCGGGGCCGTGCTCGTCTACGAGGAGTTGCTGCAGCGAAAGCTCGCCGCTCCGCATGCCGTGCTCTCGAGGCTGGCGGCCGCAGCCGAAGCCGCGGGGAACGTGCCCAAGGCGATCGAGGCCTTCCGGCGGGTCTATTTCGAGTACCCGCTCTCCATCGAGTCGTCGATCGCCGAGAGCGCGCTGACGCGCCTCAACGCGTGGAGCGAGGACGAACCGCAGACCGCGCTCGAATTGAAGCGCGCCGACGCGCTTTTCCAGGCGCGTCGCTGGGAGGCAGCCCGCACCTCATATGAACGCGCCCGCGATGGCGCCACCGGGGCGGAGCGCGATCGGGTTTCGCTGCGCATGGCCGCCGCCGACGTGCAGCTGAAACGCTACCGGCAGGCGCGCGATCCCCTGAGAGGGCAGACCGCCGGTCCCTACGCGGACGAAGCCAACTTCTACTACATCACCGCCTTGCGGGGGCTGGGAGAAAAGGACGAGTACGAGCGGCTGGGCCGCAGCTTCGCCGACAGCCGCCCGGAGAGTCCCTTCGCGCAGGAGATGCTGAACGACCTCGCCACCCACTTCATCGTCGCCGACGACGATGAACGCGCCGACGAGTTGTTCAGGATCATGATCGAGCGCTATCCGGCCGGGCGCTATACCGACCGCGCCTACTGGCGCTCGGGCTGGTGGGCCTATCGCGCGGGCAAGTTTGCCGAGGCCGCCAACCTGTTCGATCGCGGCGCCGCGCAGTTCCCGCGGTCCGATTACCGTCCATCGTGGACCTACTGGAGCGGGCGCGCGTGGGAAGAGGCCGGCAACACCGTCCTGGCCAACGATCGCTTCACGCTCACGGCCACCGACTACTTCAACAGCTACTACGGCCGGCTGGCGCGGAAGCAGCTGGCGGCAGGCAAGAAGAGCGCAGTGGTTCCGCAGTTCACCCGGAAGGATCCGCTTCCGCCGCACACGACGTTTCCCACCGCGGGGCGGGTCGGGCAGTTGATCGCGGTCGGCCTCAATCGCGAAGCCCTGAACGAGCTGCAGTACGCCCAGCGCATGTGGGGCGATTCACCGCCGCTCATCGCCACCATCGCCCTCGTCCAGAACCGGATGGGCAACCTGCGCCTCGGCATCAACGCGATGAAGCGCGCCTATCCGCAGTGGCTGGCCGCTGGAGGCGAGTCGCTCCCGGTGGAGATCCAGAAGGTCGTGTTCCCGCTCGACTACTGGCCGCTCCTGCAGAAGCATGCGGCCGCGCGCGGGCTCGATCCGTTCCTCGTCGCCGCGCTCACCGCGCAGGAGTCCACCTTCGATCCGGCGATCCGCTCATCGGCCAACGCCGTCGGCCTGATGCAGGTGCTGCCCTCGACGGGCCGGCAGTTCGCCCGCAAGCTGAAGATCCCGCGCTACACCGCCGCGAAGCTCACCGACCCGGAAACGAACGTCCGGCTGGGCACCGCCATCTTCGCGGATAGCATCCGGAGGTTCGGCGGCGTGCACTTCGCGCTGGCCGCCTACAACGCCGGCGATCACCGCGTCGCGGCCTGGCAACGCGAGCGCCCCGGAATGCCGCAGGAAGTGTTCATCGACGACATCCCGTTCCCCGAGACGCAGAACTACGTGAAGCGCATTCTCGGGACCGCCGAAGACTATCGCCGCCTCTACGGCAAGTAGCGCGGCGCGGCCCTCGTCATCGCATCAGCTCGTACAACCGGTGTTCCCCGTCATCGGTGACCAGCCGCAGTCGCCGCAGCCGCGGCCGCGGCAGCCACCTGCGCCGGGTTCAGGTCGCGCGCGTGCACCATCACATGCGTCACGCCGAGTGCCTGCATCTCGTCGAGGACCGTCGCGTCCGGGAACGCCCGCCATCGATTCGCACGCTGTCTGAACCCCTCGGTCTCGAAGCCGCTGTAGCCATTCACCAGCGGCCGGAAGTGGCGCGTGGCGGCGCACGAGATAGCGGGCGTTCTCGCTGACGCTGGGTCCCGCATAGAGCGGAAGCTCGACGAGCACCGCGCCGGTCCTGTCGCGGAGCTGGGTGTAGATGGCGGGTACTGGGCACGACGGGCGTGAATCCCATCGGCGCGCGCAGCGCCTCGAGCGTCACGACACCGAAGATGGCCAGCGCCACTGCCGGCCAGTAGGCTGACGTGCCTCGCGCGCGTTGCCAGGCCGCAACGGTGAACCCGGCGAGCATGGCCACCGCCGTCAGCATCAGGAAGCCCCATCGTGCGGCGGCGCGAATGCCCTGGAGCAGCGGCACGTGGGCATGCAGCCAGGTGTAGCCCGGGAGTGCCGGCCCGAACGAGAGCGCAACGCCGACGATGGCAATGGCCACCATCATCCGAACGCGCGGGTTCTGACGGACCTCGCGATGCGCCAGCCCGGCGATCGCCAGCACGAAGCCAAGCACGCCTGGGAACAGCGGCGTCCGTCCGTCGAAGAAGGGCGAGCTCCACGCCGCGTAGTGGAGGCGCCCGCCGGTGGTGAGATAGTCCAGCCAACCTGCCGAGTAGAGCCGCACTTCGTCCACGATGCGGATCAGCCCCTGGTCCCGGCTGACGACGTAGTAGGGCCACAGGAACGGCGCCACTGCCACGATCGCGAGCGCGCCCGCAGCCACCAGCGCCAGAGCCCTGTCGCGATGGCGGGTCGGCGATCCACTCTGGCAGCCGCACGATCGCGGCGACGAGGAGCGCGGCGCTGAGGAAGACCAGCGTGTAGTTCGAGCACAGCGCCTGCAGAACGAACGCGGCCGCGAGGGCGAGCGCGGCAGGCATCAGGCGACGCGTCCGCACGAGGACCTGATCGAGGGCGTAGAGCGCGAGCGGCAGGAACTCCACGTGCAGGGCCTGTAGATGCGGAAGCCGCGTCAGCAGATGCGCGTTGAAGGCAAACAGCATCCCCGACACGATGCCGGCCGTGGTGCTGCCGGTCCACGCGCGCATCACGAGGCTCATCGTCCAGCCCGAGAGCGCGAAGCCGGCGAGCACCAGCAGGTTGTAGACGATGACGGGATCGACGCCGGCCCACAGCAGCGGCGCGCCCATCAGCGACGGCACGAGCATGTGCTCGGAGTAGGCGAGGGTGCGCTGTTCGGGGAAGAAGATCGGCGCGTTGAAGAGATTCAGCGGATCGGCGGGCAGGACGTGCGCGACCCATGACACGACGAACACGTTCAGGCCGGTGTCGTCGTTGTCGAGGCGCGACAGGCCGCCGAATGTCGCTGGCCAGCGGCCACGTGTGCAGCACGCTGAGCGCCACGAACAGGGCCAGCAGCGCCGCGCCGCGCCGCATCACCGCGCTCCGGCGCCGAGGCTGTAGAGCACCTGGTCGCCCTCGTCGGCCACGACCGTCAGCCCCGGGGCACGCGGCTGCAAGCGCGAGCAGCTCGGCAGGCACGCGCCGCTTGTGAACGACGATGTGCGTCACGCCCAGGGCGCGGAGCGAGTTGATGCTGTCCGGACTGGGAAACCCTTGCATCACCTGGTAGTGCATGGAGTAGCTCGCCGGGGTGAAGCCGCTGTAGCCGTTCAGCAGCGGCTTCAAGTGCCAGGCCGAGTACAGCACGCTGGGCCCGTTGTCCTGGATCGCCTCGCGCGGCGGGAACGGCACCTCGGCAAGCACCACCTCGTCCAATTGAGCGACGCGATCGTAGATGCGCGGGATGCCCTCGTAGTGGGTGAAGCCCATCGGCGCGCGCAGCGCCTCGACCGTCACCAGCAGACCGGCGATCACCGCCAGTGCTGCCGCGGCGTTGCCCGAGCGGCGGGCGCGGAGCGAGGCCAGGGTGAATCCCATCAGGATGGGCAACGCAAACAGCGTCATCCATCCAAAGCGCGAGACGACGCGGATGCCTTTGAGGATGGGCACGACGTCGAACAGCGCGTGATAGCCGGGCAGGTTTGCACCGAACGACAACGCCAGGCCGACGACGCCGATGGCCAGCGCCATGCGGGCGCGGGGATCGCGCCACGCCGTTCCGCCAACGATCGCCGCCGCCGACAGCAGCGTGACGGTGATGCCCGGAAAGAGCGCCGACGGCGCTGCCGAACCAGTCGTGGCTCCAGGCGCGATAGTGCAGGGTGCCGCCCGTGGCGAGCCAGTCGCGCCAGGTGGCGGAGTACATCACGACGTCATCGAACGTCCGGCCCAGCCCCTGCTGCGTGTGCGCCAGCCAGTAGGGATAGAGGAACGGCGCCAGGAGCACACCGGCGAGGGCGCCTGCGCCGGCCAGCGCGCGAAACTGCGGCGCCCGCCAGATCTCCGGGCGCACGGCGACGGCCGCGGCCATCGCGATGGCCGTCATCACCAGCAGGTAGTTCGACGTCAGTGCCTGCAGCACGCACATCGCGGCGAGCAGCAGGCCCCAGCGCCACCGGGGCTCGCGCAGCAGGAGGTCCAGCGCGAACAGCGCGACGGGCAGGTACTGGACGTGCAGCGCCTGCAGGTGGCCGAACCGCACCAGCGTGTGGGCGTTGAAGGCATAGGCGAGTCCGGCCACCACGCCGGCGGCGCGGTCTCCCGTCCACCGCGAGACGACCCACGCCATTGCGAATCCGCTGAGGGCGAAGCCGGCGATGACCAGCAGGTTGTAGACGAGAACCGGATCGAAGCCGGCCCACGTGAGCGGCGCGCCCATCAGCGACTGCGGCAGCATGACTTCCGAGAACGCGAGCGTGCGCGGCTCGGGATAGAAGATGTTCGCGTTGAACAGCTGCAGCGGGGCGGAAGGAAAGGTCATGCCGACCCACGCCACGATCCACGCGTTCAGCGCGGTGTCGGCGTTGTCGACGCGGCCCATCGTGCCGGGCGCGCTGGCCAGCGGCCAGGTGTGGAGCACCGCCGCCAGCGTGAAGAACGCTAGTTCGGGAAGCCGACGATCTCGAAGAGCCACACGTCGCCTTCCTGCTCGAGCGGGCGGAGATACGCACCGTAGGTGCCGATGCGCTCGATCAGGCGCTCGCGAGATCGGGCGTCGTACATGTCGAGATGGAACACCGCGTAGCGCGCGCCGAGCCTTGGCGAGGATCTGGAACGACTCGCGGGTCGGGAACGAGCTGAGCGGCACGACCTGATCGCGGAACTCCTGCGGGATGTGATCGCTGTAGCCGTTGACGAGCGGCAGCCAGTGCGTGGTCGAGTTCAGCATGTAGATGGCGTGCCGAGGGAAATCGCCGCGCTGATAGAAGTACGGGAACTCGGCGACCACGCCCGGCGTCTGGACCGCCAGCGTGCGATAGGCGGCTGGCAACGGCGGCGCTTCGCGCAGCGCGGTGAGCGGCGCCTGTGACAGATCGGCCGTGGCCACGAGAGCGAGCACGGCGGCCCAAACGCCGGCTCTCGGACGGTCCCGCAGCAACGCGCGCACGGCTACGCCGGCGAACACCACCAGGCACATCACCACCACGATGCCGATCCGGCCGGGCGCTCGCAGGAACGAGAACACCGGAATCGTGTTGTAGAACACCGTGTAGAGGCCGGCGTCCGGCCCGAACGACAGCCAGAACGCGAGAACCGCGGACAGGCCGTAGAACAGCACGAGCTCGCGTTCCGGACGGCTGCGGAGCGCGATCACGAACCCGGCCGCACCCGAGCACCAGCGAGACGATGCCGGGGAACAGCACCTCGTTGAACGGCTCGATCCAGGAGAGCCACCAGCGATGCGCCCACGCCGACGAGGTCAGCCACGCGCCCGCGTTGGCCGAGTACATCCGCGCGTCGTCCAGGGTGCGCTGGAAGCCGGTGTCCCTCTGCACCTCCAGGTAGGGCAGGAAGAACGGCACGATGAGAGCGACGCAGACGAACGCGGCCAGGCCGATCGCCGATCCAGTACTCGCGGCTGCGCCACAGTCCGCGCGTGCCGGCGACACCAGAGTGCCGAGGCCATCATCAGGCCGGCGAAGATGCCGTAGTACGCGCACGCGAGCGCCGGCAGCCACAGCACCACGCCGAGCTCACCGCGCGCGGCGACCGACGTGCGATCGACCAGGCGATGCCAGGCCAGCATGCAGAACGGAATGACGCCGGTGAACATCAGCTGGATGTGCGCCTGCCGCGCGAACGCGAACGGGCAGAAGGCGTACATGATGCCGGCGACGACCGCCGCGCGGCGATCGCCGGTGAGATGGCGAATCAGGTAGTAGGCGCCGACGAACGACTGCGCGAACGAGAACAGAAAGACGACGTTGTGCGTGGTGTAGGGATTCTTCGTCAGCACCCAGACCGGCGCGCCGATCGCGCCCTCGACGATGTTGCCCTCGGAGAAGGCGAGCGCGTTGGGCTGCGGATAGAAGATGTTGGCGTGATAGACGCCGGCCGGATCCGTCGTCAGCGCGTGCGCGACCCACGACACCACCCAGATGCTCCAGCGGCCGTCGTTGGTGTCGAGCCGTCCGACGCGGTTGATCTTGAACGGAAGACGGATAGGTGAGGACCGCAGGCGAGCACAACGGAGCCGAGCACGACGGCCGTGGCCTCGACGAGTCCGCGAAAGCGCATGTCCGCCGTATGGTAGCATGATCGGTCGGCTCGCCTGCCTGCATGGACCGACTACTCGAACTGACCTAGCGCGCCGAACAATCGCACTTCTGGTTTCGCGGCTTTCGACAGTACGCTGCGCCCGTTCCTCGAGCGCGCCACCGCCGGACGCCCGCCGGCCGCATCCTCGACTGCGGCTGCGGCACCGGCTCGAACCTGGAGATGCTCGAGCCTTACGGACGGGCGTTCGGATTCGATCTGACGTGGCGGGGACCGAGTTCGCCACGAGCAGGCCGGCACGGCATCGCGCAGGCGAGCATCAGCGACATCCCGTTTCCCACCGGAACGTTCGACCTGGTCACGTCGTTCGATGTGTTCCAGTGCCTCCCGGGGCAGGTGGAGACTGACGCCGCGCGCGAGATGGCCCGCGTCCTGAAGCCGGGTGGCATGGCGGTGCTCCACGTCGCGGCGCTCGAAGTGCTGCACGGCAAGCACTCGGTGCTGTCGGAAGAAATGCGGCGCTACACGCCTGGACGGTGCGACGCTTGCTCGAGGGGGCGGGGCTGAAGGTCGAGCGGCTGACGTTTGCCTACGTCAGCCTGTTCCCGATGATGCTGCCGGTGCGCGTGTGGCACCGCTGGAGGCGGCACGACGGGGAGGCCGAGTCGGGCGAGGGGGAGATCACGGTGCCGCCGGCGCCGGTGAACGGCCTGCTCACCGCGGTGGTCGGCGCGGAGGCGCTGGCCCTCCGCGCAGTCAACATGCCAATCGGACGTCGTTGATGTGCCTGGCGCGGAAGCCCGGCGCATAGCGACTGACCGCCACGTTCCTGCGCCTGACCACCGAAGCGAGCCGAGGGTCAGAAGCGAACCACTCCGACGATGTAGAGCCCCGTGAACTTCAGGTCGCCGGTGTCGCGTTCGGCCTCGTAGAACACGTCGTCCGCCGATAGCCCGTCGTGGCGCCCACGTACTTGGTGAAGTTGTAGGTGGCGTAGATGTCGAAGTCGTTGTAGCTGCCGTTGTAGTCCTCGCTGATGGTGTCGGGGATGCGGAAGAACGAGATCTCGCCGCCCACCGCGAAGTTCTTCGTCAGGTAGCCGCGCGACACGAACCCGATGGTGGGAACCACGGCGACGGCTGTGGTGAATTCCGGATCGGAAATCGGGCTGGTGAGCTCCACGTTCACGTCGGTGTACTTCGCGTCCAGCAGCACGCCGACGAAGCCGCGGGTACGGTGGAGGAAGTCGTACTCGTAGCCGAAGCTGTAGGTCGTGAACGTGGCTTCGGTGTTGACCGGCAGGCCGACGCGATAGAGCTGGCCGTTGAAGATGAACTCCCGCTGGAGCGTGGTCTCGGCTTCGTACTTGATCGGCAGGTACTCGAAGCGGAACTTGTGCTTCATCGCCGGGCGCAGCACCACGTTCACCTTGCCGAGCTGGTTCTGCTCGATGCCGAGGTCGTCGACCAGATCGACGTCGGTGCCGAGGATGCCGAGCGACTCGGAGTTGACGATCAGCGACGGGTCGGCGTTCCACCAGCCGTACGACGCCTCGATGTGATACTTCTCCCCGAACGGGGGCGGCTCCGGCACGCTGTACTGGGCCAGCGCCGGAACGGCGCCTCCCGTCACGCAGATCATCGTCAGCGCCAGCAGGCGGATTCTGTCGAGCACACGCACCATTCCCCTCTGCGTCATGAGCAGGTCACCAGACCCCGGTTGTGTTGCCGAAAAACGTCGTGGCCGCGGTCTCGCAGCGGCCTCCGGCACGAAGGGGGTGTGCCGGTCGTCCGAGTGGGAGTCGGACACCGAAAGAATATCAGAGTTGAGGGGAAACCCGGAGCAGGGGACGAGCGGCCCGTCCCTGCTCCGGTCTCGACAGGCTAGGGCTCGACCGGCACCGCGCGGGGGTTGCCGAGCACCGACACCCACTTGGCGACGGCCTGGGCGAGGATGACCACCGCGCAGACCATCATCAGGATCGTGCAGATGCGTCAGAATCTAACCCTCGACGTGGCGTGGCGGGATTGGCGCCGGTCGCCAGCGGATAGTAGTTGTCCCGTATGTTCAGGTAGCCGCCGTACAGCGTGTTGGTGCCGAGGAACGCCAGCGGCAGCCACCGTCACCCACGTGTAGCGCACCTTGCCGCTGTTGATCAGGATGGTGGTGGCCACGGCGAGCGCGACCGACGCCAGCAACTGGTTCGCGACGCCGAACATCGGCCAGATGGTGTTGATCTGCGCCGGTGTAGATGAAATACCCCCACGACGGCACCATCAGCGCCCGTCGCGAACAGCGCGCCGGCAGCCAGTTGTCGGTTCGCGCGAACGGCGCGATAGGCGCGGCCCATGAATTCCTGCAGCAGGAAGCGGCCGACACGCGTGCCCGAGTCGATCGTCGTCAGGATGAAGAGCGCCTCGAACATGATCGCGAAGTGATACCAGTAGGCGAGCAGGCCCTGCATGCCCGGGCAGCGCCGAGAAGATCTGCGCCATGCCGACCGCGAGCGACACCGCGCCGCCGGTGCGGCCGGTCACGGTCTCGCCGACCGCGGCTTCGATGCCGGCGAGGTGCACCGGCACCATCTGCACGCCCTGGAACGTCAGGTTCGCGTACTGGGCGGGCGGCACGTTGATCGCGAAGTAGTCGCCGGGCTCCATCGACGCGGCCGCGATCAGGGCCATGATGCCGACGACGCCTTCGATCAGCATCGCGCCGTAGCCGACCGGCCGGATGTCGCTTCCTTGTCGATCATCTTCGACGTCGTGCCGGAGCTGATCAGCGCGTGGAAGCCGGAGATGGCGCCGCAGGCGATGGTGATGAAGCAGAACGGGAACAGCGGGCCCGGGATGATCGGGCCGCCGCCGCCGGCGAACTCGGTGAGCGCCGGCATCTTGAACTCGGGATTGACGATGATCACGCCGATCGCGAGCAGGAAGATGGTGCCGATCTTCGTGAACGAGCTCAGGTAGCCGCGCGGCGAGAGCAGCAGCCAGACCGGCAGCATCGAGGCGGCGAAGCCGTAGACGCAGAGGCGCGATGACGATCTGCGGTGCGCGACAGGTGGAAGAGGCTCGCGAACCAGACCGGTGGAGTGGTTGAGCGGTTCGCCGCCGACCACCGCCAGCAGCAGGCCGATCACGCCGATGCACCGTCGCCTCGGTGATCTGCCCTTGCGCCACACATACATCCAGAAGCCCATGAACATGCCCAGCGGGATGGTCATGGCGATGGTGAACGTGCCCCAGACGCTGTCGGCCAGGGCGTTGACGAACGTGATGCCGAGGCCGGCGAGCGCGACGATCAGGATGAACAGGATGGCGATCGCGGCGACGAAGCCGGCGAACGGGCTGATCTCCTGCTTGACGATGTCGGGCGAGCGACTTGCCGCCGCGCCGGGTCGAGGCCCACAGGATCATCGAGTCGTGGACCGCGCCGGCCAGGCAGCACGCCGGCGACCAGCCAGATGAAGCCGGGCGCGTAGCCGAACTGCGCCGCCAGCATCGGACCGACCAGCGGGCCGGCGCCGGTGATGGCCGCGAAGTGATGGCCGAACATCACCCAGCGGCTGGTGGGGTAGTAGTTCGCGCCGTCGTATTTCGTATGGGCTGGAGTCTGACGCGCGATCGTCCAGCATCCAGATCTTGGTGGAGAGGAACGCGCTGTAGTACCTGATACGCGATCGCCAGGATGCCCAGGGCGGGGAGCAACAACATACAGTGCATGCATAGGTGGCGAATAATACAGCAGGCCGCTGACGCTGGCGCGATTGTGTCAGGCAACCTGCTCTCGGACGAGCGGCCTGAGCAGGCGATGTATGACTATCTGTTCGAGGGGACCGTCTGGCGCGGGCACAGGCTGGGGGCGCGGGCTTCTTCGATTCGGCCTCGCGCTGCCGGAAGAGCGTGATCGACCATGCCGGGAATGCTGTTCTCCGGGATTCCAGCCCAGTCGCAGCACCGTCAGGCGCACGGTGCGCCGGCCGAACTGCCAGCGCTTCCTTGCAGCTCCACAGATAGAGATCGACGCTCGGCCGCGCACGGCGGGACCGGTGTCCATCACCGTCCAGACGCCGCTGTAGCGAGGAGTTGGGCGTCTCGACCCGGACGACGCTGCCGACCGGCAGCATCGCCGGATCGGCCGCGGCGATGCCGGTTCGCACGCCCACGCCCGACGCGGTCGTCTCGCCCTTGCAATAGGCGGTGGCCGAGAACTGCAAGCGGGCGCCGGCCTGCGGGCAGCACCGGTCGTTTCGGCGATCGTCGCCTCGCGGGCGTCGGAGCGCGAGTCGCGCGTGTCGATTTCGTACAGAAACACGAAGACCATGGCGACGACGAGCGTCGCGAGCGTTGCGCCAGATGAACGACTGCGAGATCTGCATTCGTATTCGGCCTTATGCCCGGAAGTGCTCGAACCCCTCCGGTCAGCGGGACGTCGGCCCCCGTCGCGCTCCAGCCACAGCGGCCGGGTCCTGCGTGAAAACGCCGATCTTCGTCAGCGGCGGATCGGCGACGTGCCGCGCGCACGATGCGCAACGCGCCGCCGCCGCGCTGGCGGCACCGCGAACAGCAACTCGTAATCGTCGCCGCCCGGCACCGCGGCGCCGACGGGATCGATCCCGCGCGCCGTCCACCAGGCCCGCGCGCTCGGGATCGATCGGCAAGCAGCGTCCGCGTCGATGCGCACGCCCGCATCCGCTGGCCGCGGCCACCTGCCGCACCGCGTCGGCCAGGCCGTCGCTCGAGTCCATCGCCGCCCGCGCCGCGCGCGCCCGGCCCATCGCCATGCCCAGTCGCACTCGCGGCTCCGGCCGCCGATGCCGGGCGATACAGCCGTCTGCTGCCGCTGGTCGCCGCTGCCGCTGGTCTGCCGGTCTGCCGTGCCTTAGCATCTCCAACCCCGCCGCGGCCCGCCCCGATCGAGCCGCTGACGTACAATCTCGTCGCCCGCCCGCGCGCCGCCCCGGGTCAGCCACTCGCCGGGGCCGACCTCGCCGCCGGCCGTGACGTCGACGACCAGCGCGCCGGCGGTGCGGGTGATGTTGCCGCCGACGACCGAAACCCCGGCCGATCGTGCCAGGGCCGCCAAGCCGTCCACGATCTCTTCGACGTCGGCGGCCACGAGCGGACGGGCAGCACCAGCGACAGCAGCGCCCATCGCGGCGTCGCGCCCATCGCCGCCAGGTCGCTCAAATTGACGGCGAGCGCCTTGTGGCCGATGTCCGCCGGGGTCGAGACAGGCGCGGGAGAAGTGCACCCCTTCGACGACGGCGTCGGTCGTGACGACGAGCCGTTCGTTCCTGCACCGGCGCCAGCACCGCCGCATCGTCGCCAGGTCCAACGAGGACCGGGCGCGGACGGCCGGGGGAGGCGCGCAAGGATTCGCGCCAACAGGGCGTGTTCGCCCAGACTCCGACTACCGGTCACCAAAGAAAGTGTCCCGCTTTGCCGTGTGGGGAGGATCGCTGAACCTGCGTTAGCAGGTGGAGCTGCTGTAAAAACCACGCTTTAGGCTTCCTCTCCGCGGAGGCATGCACACCACATGGCCGTCGCAACTCGCTTGGGTTAAAACATCGGCTCAGACGAGCCTCCAAAACCATCACGAGCAAAGCAGGAGACTGGATCTTAGGTCCGGCAGGGGACCCGGTCAAGCTTGCTGGCGAAGCAAAGGCGAAATATGTCGACGACGAGAATCGAGCACTGGCGAGCCGACGGAAGGCAGGCTTAGTCGGCGAGCGCGAGCGCCTGATCGACGATGCGCTCGAGGGCCTCGGCCGCGCGCGGTCAGCGTGCCCGAGCTGCGCGGTCAGGGCGGTCTCGGGCGCGGAAGAACTCGTCGGTGATGTTGAGCGCGGTCAGGATGGCGAGTCCGACGGTGTCGCTGGACGGCGAGCTGAGCGCGGCCTGGCCAGCCGCGCCTCGACGAAGTGCGGCCAGCTCCTGGACGTAGCTGGCATCGAGCTCGGTCTTGATGGGGTATTGCTGCCCGTGGACCTCGACGGTGACGACCTTGGGCTCGGCCATGTGCGCCCTCAGTCCCAGACAGGCTGCTGTTCGTGCGTGCGAACGGTACGCCGACCTTACAGATTCAGGCCATCGAGTTGCTTGAGCATGTCGGTGACGCGGCTCTTGATCAGGTCGCGTTCCTCGCGGAGGGTCGTGACTTCGGCGCCGGCGCTCTCGGCGATCGGTCATCCGGGCCTTCAGCGCCTTCGATTTCGCGCTTGCAGCCGCCGTTGTCTTCGGTCACGCGCGTCTGTTCGCCCTTGAGGCGGACGATGGTGTTGACGAGCAGCTTGATCTTCTCTTCGAGCCGATCGATCGACTCGAGTCCGGGTGCGTTCTTCGTCGCCACGTGCACCTCTATTTCGCCTGACGGGCGGGGTTGTCGATCCCCGCGATGTTGTTTCAATCGTGTGCAAGCTACCGTCGGGTCGCGCCGAGTTCGGAGGCGAGCAGTTCGACGATGCGCCGTGCATGGCCGCTTGCACCTCGTCGTCGGTGAGCGTGCGCTCGGGCGACTGGAACGTCAGGCGGAACGACAGGCTGACCTTGCCGTCCGGAATGCCCTTGCCCTGGTAGCGATCGAACTCGCGAACCTGCACCAGCGTGTCGGGCGCGGCCGATCGAATGGTGCCACGAACCGTTTCCGCAGACAAGGTATTCGTCGACCAGAATCGACGATGTCTCGCGACCGACGAACGGGATAGCGCGGCAGTGGCGTCGCGAATCGCGTGGTCTCGAGCGGCGACGCGGCCGTGACAGCGTCGAGATTGATTTCCGCGACGTACGACATCGCTGCCGCCGGCAGATCGCGCGCGTCGCCGATCGCCGGCGCAACTGGCCGAGCACGCCGACCACGCTGTCGCCGTTGACGAGATCGCGGCGGCGCGCCCGGGCACGAGGAACTGCGCCGGATCGGTCTCTCGTCGAAGTGTCACGGCACCAGGCTGACGCCGAACAGCGACGCCGAGTTGTTCGACGACGCCCTTGAGGTCGAAGAAGTCGGCGTCGCGCCGGTTGCCGCTCCAGTGATCGGGCGTGGCGAGGCCCATCCACGCCAACGCCGCGCCCGCGTTTCGCCGCGCGGCGAGAAGCGCGTGCCGATCTCGAAGAGCCGAATGTCGGGACGGCCATGGCGGCGGTTGTGGCTGACGCGCGTCGATCAGGCCGGGCAACAGGCTCGGCCGCATCACGGCGAACTTCTCCGACAGCGGATTGGCGAGCGCCACCGGCGCGTCGCCGTCCAGGAACGGCTCGGCGGCCGCGCTTCGATGAAGCGCGAAGCGTGATCGCTTCGGAGAATCCCATGCCGAGCAGCGCGCGTGCGCACGCGCGATCGCGGGCGATGCGCGGATCGGACGGCGGCGGCGCCTGCTCGACGCCGGGGAAGGTGACGGCAGATGCTCGAAGCCGTAATGACGCCCGACCTCCTCGATCAGATCGACCTGGCGATGCATGTCGACGCGCCATGCCGGAGCGGTGCACGTCCCAGCCCGCCCTTCGCCGGCGCTCACGCGGAAGCCCAGCGACGTCAGGATGCGCTCGACCGCGTCGTCCGGCACGTCCATGCCGAGCAGGCCGGCGATGCGCGGCGCGCTCGAGGAACAGCGTCGTCGGCTGATGGACGGCGCGGATACACGTCGGTGAATGGTGCCGGCGACGGTGCCGGCGCCGATCTGCTCGAGCAACTCGCACGCGCGCGCCATCGCGCGGCGGGCGCCGTGATGTCGATGCCGCGCTCGAAGCGCATCGACGCTTCGGTCTTGCAGTCCCAGCTTGCTTGCTGGTGGCGCGCACCGACGCGGGCTTGAACCACGCCGCCTCGAACACGATCCGCGTCGTCGCGATCGAGACTTCGGAGTCGGCGCCGCCCATCACGCCGCCGATCGCCTGCGGCGCGTTCGGCGTCGGCAATCACCAGCATGTCGCGGCGAGCGTGCGCGTCTTGCCGTCGAGCGTCTTGATCGTCTCGCCGGCGCTGCGCGCGCCGCACCATGATCGCCGGCCCCGCAGCTTCGCGCAGGTCGAACGCGTGCATCGGCTGGCCGAGCTCGAGCAGCACGTAGTTGGTGATGTCGACGATGTTGCTGATCGGACGCACGCCGCACATCGTGAGACGCTCCTGCATCCACTGCGGGCGACGGCCCGACGGTGACGTCCGCGATCGCGCCGACGTAGCGTCCGCACAGATCCGGCGCCTCGATGGTGATCGGCACGGCAGGGGCGCCAGACGAGGCCGTGTCGTGCCGCGACCGCCGAACGCAGCCGTTCGCGACGGCTCGGTGAACGGCCGGTCGTAGACGCCGGCAATCTCGCGCGCGATGCCGACCATCGACATGCAGTCGGGCCGATTCGCCGTGACGTCGAAATCCATGACGACATCGTCGCCCGTGCGGCTCGAGGCCTTCGAGCGCCAGGCCGCGCACGCCCATCAGCGTGCCGATCTCTTCGGCCGACGCGTCGACGTCGACGAACTCACGGATCCAGGACAGCGGGACCTTCATAGTCCGAACTGCTCCAGGAAGCGCAGGTCGTTTTCGTAGAACAGGCGGATGTCCTCGACGCCCCACTTGAGCAGCGCGACGCGCTCGACGCCCATGCCGAAGGCGAAGCCGGTCACCTCGTTCGGGTCGTAGCCGACGGCTTCGAACACGGCCGGGTGCACCATGCCGCTGCCGAGGATCTCGATCCAGCCGGTCTTCTTGCACATCGCGCAGCCGGAGCCCTTGCACTTGATGCAGCGGATGTCGACCTCCGCGCTCGGTTCGGTGTAGGGGAAGAAGCTCGGACGGAACACGCGAGCGGCGTCGCCGCTGCCGTGCCGCGCCGAAGAGCGCTTCGGCCATCGCGGTCAGCGTGCCCTTGAGGTCGGCGAGCGTGACGCCCTGGCCGACGACCAGGCCTTCGACCTGGTGGAACATCGGCGTGTGCGTCAGGTCGAGATTGTCGCGGCGATAGACCGGGCCGATCGCCACCAGCCGCACCGGCGGATGCGTTCTGCTCCATGTGCCGGATCTGCATCGCGCTGGTGTGCGTGCGCAGCAGCGTCAGCGGCTGCGGACCCTTCGGCGCGAGCCCGCGGGTGGGCGGCTCGTAGGTCGCCGGCATCAGCGGCTCGCCAGGTAGAGCGTGTCCTGCATGTCGCGCGCAGGATGCTCCGCCGGCATGTTGAGCGCTTCGAAGTTGTGGTAGTCGTCTTCGATCTCGGGGCCTTCGAGCACCTGATAGCCGAGGCGCGTGAAGATCTCGATCACTTCGTCGCGAATCAGGCTGAGCGGATGGCGATGCACCGAGCTGCGGGACGCGGCCGGGCAGCGTGATGTCGACCGCGTTCGCCGGACGCCGCGTCGCGGCCAGCGCTGCCTCGCGCTCGGCGAGCGCGGCTTCCACTTCTTTCTTGAGCTCGTTGGCGCCGTGGCCGAGCGTCTTCTTCTGGTCCGGGCGGGGCGTCTTGCCAGCGCCTCCATGAAGGCGGCGATCCAGCTGTTGTTGCGGCCGACCCAGCGGTGCGCAGGGCCTGCAGCTCGGCGCCGTGTGCGGCCGTCGGCCAGCTCGGCGCGAAACGCTCGCGCGCCCGATCTGGTCCGATGGAGGAATCGATGGTCATTGTCGAGATGATACAGAAAGGGCCTCGAGCGAGTGGCTCGAGGCCCGGATTTCAGTGCGTGATGCGGCGGTCGGGTCTCAGGCGGCCGAGGCCTTGGCCTTGTCGGTTTCACGATCTCGGTGAAGGCCGCCGGTTCGCGCGCGGCCAGTTCGGCGAGGCTCTTGCGATCGAGCTCGATGCCGGCGTTCTTCAGGCCGCGCATGAACGTGCTGTAGGAGAGGCCGTTTTCGCGCGCGGCGGCGTTGATGCGGATGATCCACAGGCCGCGGTAATCGCGCTTCTTGCGCTTGCGGCCGGTGTACGCGTAGACGCCCGCTTTTTCGGACGCCTCTTTCATGAACTTGTAAAGCTTGCTCTTGTTCTGGAAATAGCCCTTGGTGAGTTTCGAGAGCTTCTTGCGCTTCTGACGACGGACTACGCCACGTTTGACGCGAGGCATGACTGAACTTCAATCGCGAAATTGGGGGCCGGTGTCAGCCGGACTTCGGTCAGCGACCACCTGTCGCGACCTGGTGCAGTGCCACGGCGAAAGTGCCCCAATCGCGAGAGGCCGCGGCGCACCTTGAGCAGGCTCTAGAGCCTGAGAGCCTGACGAGCCTGATGTCTTACTTGTACGGCAGCATCAGATGCATCTTCGGGCGAGTCGCCGTCGGTGACGACCTTGGTGCCGCGCATCTGGCGCTTCCGCTTCGTGGTCTTGCTGGTGAGGATGTGACGCTTGAACGCCGCGCCGCGCACGATCTTGCCGGTTCCGGTCTTCTTGAACCGCTTCGCCGCGCCGCGGTGTGTCTTCAGCTTCATGCATCCGTCTTTCAGTCCGTTAACTGTTCGCTTCGTCGCCCGTCGGCCTTCGGCGGCTGCCTTCTTCGGCGAGCCACCCTTCTTGCCGGTCAGGATGGTGTGCATCTGGTTGCCTTCCTGCCGCGGCATCGTTTCCGGCTGCGCCACTTCTTCCAGGTCCTTGATGCAGACGCATCAGGATGCGGTGGCCGATCTCCGGGTGCGCCATTTCGCGCCCACGGAAGAAGATCGTCGCCTTGACCTTGTCGCCGTCTTCAATGAAGCGTTCGATGTGGTGCTTCTTGAACTGGTAATCGTGCTCGTCCACCTTGGGACGGAACTTGATTTCCTTGACCTCGATCACCTTCTGGTGCCGCTTCGCCTCGCGGGCCCGCTTCTGCTCCTGGTACTGATACTTGCCGTAATCCATGATTCGGCAGACGGGCGGCACAGCGGTGGGCGAGATCTCCACCAGATCGAGGCCTTTCTGTCGCGCAAGCACCAGAGCCTGGGGCGGCGGCATGATGCCCAGCTGCTGTCCCGCGTCGTCGATGACGCGGATTTCACGGACGCGAATCCGCTCATTGATGCGAAGCCGGTCATCACGACGGGTCGGGCGGATACGATCGAAGGCGATAGCTATCCTCCATCATCGACAAAGACTCCTAGGATAACGCTTTAGGCCGATCTCGGCAAGCGCATCGGTCAGAAACTGGTCCAGCGGCCGGGCGCCCAGGTCGCCCTTTGACCGGCTTCGCACCGAAACCGCCCCGTCGGACGCCTCGCGATCGCCGACCACCAGCATGTAGGGCACCTTCTGCAGCTGGGCGTCGCGAATCTTCAGATTGACCTTTTCCTGGCGATCGTCGACCACCACCCGCATGCCGGCCGCGGCCAGGCGGGCCTGAACCTGACGAGCATAGTCCAGGTGGCGGTCGGCAATCGGCAGCACCGTCGCCTGCACCGGCGCCAGCCACAGCGGGAAGGCGCCGGCAAAGTGCTCGATCAGGATGGCGATGAACCGCTCGAAACTGCCGAAAATGGCGCGGTGAATCACCACCGGCCGATGCTCGGCGTTGTCCGCCCCGACATAGGTCAGGTCGAAGCGCTCCGGGGCGTTGTAGTCGAGCTGAATCGTCGCGCACTGCCACTTCCGCCCGATGGCGTCGGTGATGTCGAAGTCGATCTTCGGCCCGTAGAACGCGCCGTCGCCGGCGTTGATCGTGTAGGCCTGCCCGGCGCTCTCGAGCGCCTGCTTCAGCGAGCTCTCGGCGTGATCCCACGTCGCGATCTCGCCGATGAACTTCTCGGGACGCGTTGACAGCTTGGCGGTGTAGCTCAGGCCGAAGTCGCCGTAGACGCCCTGGATGAGCCGCAGCAGGCTTCGACCTCGCTGGCAATCTGCGACTCCATGCACGAAGCAGTGCGCATCGTCCTGCGAGAACTGGCGCACGCGCGTCAAGCCGCCGAGCACGCCCGACGCCTCGTTGCGATGCAGCGGCGTCTGATCGTGGAAGCGGATGGGCATCTCCTTGTAGCTGTGCTTCTCGCTCGAGTACAGCAGGTAGTGCCCGGGGCAGTTCATCGCCTTGAGGCCCATCTCGTGCCGTTGGCGGACTTCACCAGGAACATGTTCTCGCGGTAGTGCGACCAGTGCCCGGACTGCTCCCACAGCGCCTTGTTGTAGACGATCGGCGTCTTCACCTCGTCGTAGCCGGCGGGGAAGAGCCGTCCGCGCATGTAGTCGACGAGCGTGTTGTAGAGCGTCGTGCCCTTGCCCAGCCAGAAGCCCGCGCCCGGCGCGAACGGATGGAACGTGAAGAGCTCCAGCTCCTTGCCCGACCCTGCGGTGATCGCGCTTCTTGGCTTCCTCGAGGCGCGTGACGTGCTCGTCGAGCTCCTTCTGCGAGAAGAACGCCGTGCCGTAGACGCGCTGCATCGGCTGGTTCTTGGCGTCGCCCTTCCAGTAGGCGTTCGAGGTCGTCGTCAGCTTGAACGCCTTGAGCTTGCCGGTGCGCGGCACGTGCGGGCCGACGCAGAAGTCGACGAAGGTGTCCTGGTCCTTGATCGTGTAGACCGAGACCTCCGACTGCCCAGCCGTCTTCTCCTCGATCAGCTGCACCTTGAGCGGCTCGCCGCGCTTCTTGAAGAAGTCGATCGCTTCCTCACGAGGCCACCTCTGGCGCTCGAAGATGTAGTCGCTGCCCGCGAGCTCCTTCATCTTGGCTTCGATGGCCGCGAGGTCCTCGGGCACGAACGGCCGCTCGACGACGAAGTCGTAGAAGAACCCGTCGTCGATGGGCGGACCGATGCCGCACTGCGTTCCGGGAAACAGCGCCGTCACGGCGGCGGCCAGCAGGTGGGCCGTGGAATGGCGATAGAGCTCGAGCGCTTCGGGGCTCTTGTTGGTGACGATCCGCACGCGCGCGTCCGCGGTCAGCGGGAACGTGAGGTCCACCATCTTGTCGTCGACGAACGCGGCGAGCGCGGCGTCGGCGAGACGGGGAGAGATGCCGGAGGCGATCGGCGGATACGGGCGTGCCCGGCTCCACCTGCCGCTGGGAGCCATCTGGAAGCGTGATCGTGACGGACATGTGGGTCGGGATTGGGCCGGGGGTTCCGGTATGTGGTAGGCACGGGCAGACTCGAACTGCCGACCTCCTGCGTGTCAAGCAGGCGCTCTAACCAACTGAGCTACGCGCCTATAACGTCATCGTGCGACGCAATCGAACCCCAAGTATAGCAGACGAAATCTCAGGCCGCCTTCTTCTCGGGGACGCCTTCAATGGCCTTCTCGAGGATCGGGTCGTTGGTCGGCGGCGTCTGTCCGAATTCCACCGTCGGCTGCTCGACGGCCAGGTCCGGCACGAGGCCCTTCTCGTGAATGGCGCCGCCACCAGGGGCGAGATAGAGCATGTGGGTGAGCAGCAGGCCGCTGCCATCCGGCAGCTTCACCAGCTTCTGGTGCGCGGCACGCCCGCGGGTCCGCTCGCCGACGATCTGCGCGCGGTGGTTGCCCTGCAGCGCGCCCGCGAACAACTCGGCCGCGCCGGCGGTGCCGTTGTCGGTGAGCACCAGCACCGGCAGGGTGATCGCGCCGTCGCCCTTCACCGCGGCAATGGTTTCCTTTTCCTTGCCGCGATCCTGGCGGATGGCAAGCGTGCCGCTGGCGACGAACAGCCGCGCGGCCGCAAGGCCCTGTTCGACGTCGCCGAACGCGTTGCCGCGCACGTCGATCAGCAGGCGAGTGGCGCCGGCCTTCTGGAGATTGGCGACTTCGGTCTTGATCTGGTCCGTCGTGGCGCGCCCGAATTCGGCGACGCGGATGTAGCCGGCGCCGGGCGCGGCGATGCGGCCCTTCGCCGGGAGCGCCGACAGCTCTTCGCGCGCGACTTCCAGATCGTGAGGATCCGCGGCGTTGCCGCGGAGCACGGTGAGGCGCACCTTGGTGCCCGGCTTGCCGCGCAGCTGGCGCGTGCCTTCGAACACCGAGGTGTCGCGCGTGGACTGGCCGTCGATCGCGCGGATGTAGTCGCCGGGCTGCAGGCCGGCCCGCGCCGCGGGCGAACCATCGCGTGTCGCGATCACGCGCAGGTAGTACTGACGGGTCAGTTCGATGCCGGTCTGACCGGAAGCCAGCGGTTCGTTCTTCTCGAACTGTCCGACCTGGGTGGTGTCGAGATAGGCGGTGTCCGGGTCGAGGCCGTCGGCCAGGCCGTGCATCGCGCCGTGCATCACCTTGTCGACGTCCACGTCTTCGACGTAGTTGTTCGTGATCAGCGTGACGACATCCTCGAAGATGCGGAGGTGCTGGTAGCTGTTCTCCCCGCGCGCGGCCATGGCGCGGCTCATGAAGCCCCCGACCGCCGCGAAAACGACGATGGGGATCGAGATGGCGAGCACGATCGAGCGGCCGCGACGGTTCATGGTGAACTCCTGAGCCATTGTAGGGGATCGACGGGGCGGCCGTCGACGCGCACCTCGAAATAGAGCGAGGACTCGCCGGCCGGTGCCAGCCCGACCGTCCCGATGATGCCGCTGCGCGCCACCCGGTCCCCGCGCCCGACGCGCACGTCGCCCAGGTGGCCATACATCGTGAAGGCGCCGCCGCCGTGGTCCACGATGACGAGGGTGCCGTAGCCCGCAAAGGGCTCCGCGAAGGCCACCGTTCCGCCATGCACGGCCCGGGCGGGAGCGCCTTCGGCCGCCTTGATCTCGATACCGTTTCGGACGATGGCCGTGCCGAAGCGGCCTTGCCGGCTGGGGCCGAAGCGCGTCAGCACCGGGCCTTTCGTGGGCCAGTCCAGGGCGCCACGGAAGGGCTGGAACGGCAGTTCGGGCACCGTGGTGGTACTGAATTCCCCGACTCGACGCTGCAGCGCCGCCTGCGCCTCCTGCAGTTCGGCCACGTATTTCGCGGCCAGATCGCGCCGGGCGTCGATCGCGTCGATGGCGTTGTTGCGCGCCTTGACGGTCTTTTCGAGATCCTGATTGGCCTTGGTGGCGGCCTTCTGCGACGAGGCCACCTGGGTGCGCTGGTTTTCCAGGTCGGCCAGCGCATTGCGTTCGGCGGCCAGGGTCCGTCGATGTGCATCCACCCGGACGCGGTCCAGCGTGGCAATGGCCGCGACGCCTCGCGTCAGGCGGCCGAACGCGCGCGGGTCGTCGCTGGAGAGCAGCAGCTGGGCGTAGCCGCCGCGGCCGCGTTTGTAGATGGAGACGAGGCGCTCGGCGACGCCCGGGGTGTTCGCCACGCGCTCGGCCTCGATGCGCTCGACGCGCTTCGCGGCCACGTCGCGTTGTGCGGTGACCGCCGCCAGCGCCGCCTCCGCTTCGGTCACGCGCTGCTGGGCGATGGCGCGATCCAGTTCGAGCTTGCGCAAGTCGTTGAAGAGCGAGCGGGCCTTGGCGGCGAGGTCGTCGGCTTCCCGCTGCAGCGCGCGGATCCGCTCCGCGGCCCGCGCCGCCATCACCTTCGCCTCGTCGGGCGGCGCGGTCTGGCCGTGCGACATCGCCGGGGCCGTGGCCAGCCACATCGCCATTCCGCACACCAGGGCCCATCGCCGCATCAGCCGCAATTGTAAGATCGGATCATGTCCGCGCCACCAGATCCCGCCCCTGTCACCATGTCGCGAGCGGAATTGCTGTGGATCACGTTCGGCACCTGGCTTGGCGGGGTGTTCATCCTGGCGTTCCTGCCGGTCATCCTGATCCCGCGGCTCGGCATCCCGATGGGGATGGCGGCGTCCTACCTGGTGTTCTTCCTGGCCTGGCAGCCGGTCCAGACGATCACCCAGCGCGCTCTGGGGATACGCACGGCGCTGTTTCGCATGATCGTGCTGGTCGGGGTCGGCGCGGTGCTCGCCTTCTACCTGCGCGAGCTGGTGCTGGCGCTCACCCGCGGTTAGGTCGGCTCGGCGTCACTACGGCCGAATTGCGCCGCGCGCCGCCCACGTACGCAGAAACTGCATCGAATTCGAGCCGATCGTGCCAGACCCCGCCGGGGCCAGGCGCGACACGCCATCGGTGTCGGGGGGGACGGGCCGGCGGAAATACTGCAGGACGGTGGGCGCGACGTCCATCACCGACATGCTGTCGCCGGTCAGCGGCATGGTCGACAGCCACACACCGGGCACCGTGGCTTCATCCGCCGACGCGTGCTCCGCGCTCCAGCGCTCGGTGTTGGGCGCGAGCACCGCATCGGCCATGCCGCCCAGCATGCTGTCCCACGAGGCACGGTAGCCGGGCGAGAACGTCACGACCAGATCGGGCGCCTGGCCGGTGAGGGGACCCGCATACGCTTCGCTCGCGGCGCGCACGCGGGCGACCACTCGCCGGCCGGACATCGGATCGGTGAGCGCTTCGAGCCGCTCGCGAAACCGCGCGATCAGCGCATCGTACGGCGCGCCAGGCTCGACGATGCCATGAGGGTCGCGGCCGCGGACATTGAGATAGATGCGGCCCGCCCCCATCGCGCGCGCAGACGTACGCGACCAGTCGATCGCATCGCTCCAGAGACTGGCGTCGGCGAGGGCCGCCAGCGTCACCGGCGCCGGACGGGTGGTCCACGCCAGCTGACCCTCGTCGGCCAACCAGCGATTCAGGTCCACCAGGTGGCGCGCGGTATACATGCCGTAGGTCGAGACCACGACGATATCCGCATCGCCGGGAAGCCGTTCGCGCAGTTGTCCGACCAGTTCGTCCACTTTCAGGTAGGCCTGATCGATCGCGTTACTGAACCGGCCGGCGATCGCCGGATCGTAGGCGGCGTGACCCGGATCGATCGTCCGCCACATCATCCGCGTGGTGCTGTCCAGGCACTCCACGCCGGCGACGATCAGGTCCCAGTCACCGGACTCGACGCGGTTCATCAGCGCTTCGGCGCGATCGGTAAAGGTCTCGTCCTGCGCCGCCAGAAAGTCCTCGTCTGAAAGGTGGCCGTCCGCGAGCGCCCAGGCGGACTCTGGCCAGGCCAAGCGTGCGGTATTCGCCGAGCCGATCGAACAGCGTGGTCGCCGCCTCGGGTGGATACGACATCGGCGACGGCGGCTGTTCGGGGTGCCACTGGATCGGTGACACATACAGCTGCACGTCGTTGCCCGCCTTGACCAGATGCAGCCGCACCAGGCCTCGCACACTGGTGAGGACGTTCAGGCGCACTGACACCTCGAGCCAGTGGCTCTGTTGCCCTTCGGCGAGATACGCCGAGGCGCCGCCGACGTCGATGTTGGCGCTGCGCGCTTCCGGATTCCACGTGATCGTCAACGGCAGGTCGACGCGCTCCGGCTCGCGGATGCCGACGAGGGTGGCATAGGCCACGTTGCGCGAAAAGGCGAGTCGCTCGACGCGTCCTCCGTAGCGGGTCGGGCCGACCTGGTCAGGCGGCACGTCCGAGGCGAGCCAGGTGTAGCCGGAACCGGGGCCGCCGGCCCAGTCGGGCAGCGGCGTGCCGGCGACTGACGTGCCCATCCGGATCGGCTCCGGAGGAAAGGTGCCCGGCGCAAACAGCACGGCGCTGCGGATGTCGACGCGGCCCAGCCGGGTCCAGAACGGATCGCCGACCCGCACCGACCGATAGGCCGCGCCTTCGGACCACCAGCCGCCCGGCCATTTCGTCGAGGGCTTGAGGGTGAGCGGCCGCGCCGACGGACGGCCGGTCTGCGGATCGGGCATCACGAAATCGAAGATGCCGTGCTTGCCGGGATTGGTGCCGGTGGCAAACGACGCCCAGGCCGACGACGAATCGGCGCCGGGCGTGGAAGTGACGCGCACGACACCGCGCCCGCCGGGCCAACTCGGCCAGATGGGGCACGCGGCCCGCATGGATCAGTCGTTCGGTGATCTCGGGATCGAGGCCGTCCACGGCCAGCACGATCAGCTTGCGCGTAGTCGCGGATGGCGGCGATCCGCACGCGAGCGTTGCCAGCGCGAGGACAGCCAGGCACAGGCGTCGCACGTGGCGCATCTTATACTGACGGTGTGAGGGTGCTGGGGATCGACTACGGCGCGCGCCGCATCGGGTTGGCGCTCAGTGACGCCACCGGGACCCTCGCGTCGCCCTGGCGCCTGCTCGAACGTCCTCCGTCCGAAGCCCAGACGCTGGGCCTCGTCAGCGAGATCGTCGAACAGTTGAAGACCGGCGACGACGGACTGGGCGCCGTCGTGGTCGGGTGGCCGCGCCGCCTCGACGGCTCGCCGACGCACCAGACGGCGGCGGCCGAGGCGTTCGCCCGCGCCCTCGAGACGCGCGCCGGCCTGCGGGTCATCCTGCAGGACGAGCGCCTGTCGAGTCACGAAGCCGATCAGCGTCTCGCCGCCGGCGGCGAGCGCGACTGGCGCGCCCGCAAGAAGAAGGTCGATGCGATGGCGGCGGCCATCATCCTGCAGGACTACCTGGACTACGTGCCCCGATGAAACGAACCGTCAAGCGCCTTCTTCTCGTTGTCGTCCTCCTGCTGGTCGTGGCCGGTGTGGCGGCGGGTTACGTGTACTCACGTGTGCACGAGGCGTATCGCGGTTTCGAGGCGTCCGAACAATTTGTCGAGATCCCGCAGGGCACGGGCGCCGTCGCGATCGGAGCCCGGCTGGCGGAGGCCGGCGTGGTACGGGATCCGCTGACCTTCCGGGCCGCGTTGTGGCTGTCGGGGCGGGCGCGCGACCTGAAGGCCGGCGAGTATCGCTTCGATCGGCCGATCACGTCGCTCGAGGTGATCGATCGGCTGGCGCGCGGCGACGTCTACAAGCGGCTGATCACGTTCAGGGAAGGCCTGACGATTCCTGAAATGGCGCTGGTCTTCGAGGAGCGCGGCTTCGGCGCCGCCGCCGACTTCGAGCGTGCCGCCAGGGCCGGCGCCTCGCAGGTGACCGATCTCGATCCCGCCGCGAAAACCCTCGAGGGCTACCTGTTCCCCGAGACCTACGCGCTGCCGCGTGGCACCAGCGCCGAGGAATTGGTGTCGCAGATGGTCGGGCTGTTCAAGCGGCTCTACACCGACCAGATGAAAGCCGAGACCGAAGCCGCCGGCCTCACCATACGGCAGGTCGTGACGCTGGCATCGCTGGTGGAAAAGGAAACCGCTCGCCGCGAGGAGCGGCCGCTGGTGGCCGCGGTCTACCGTAACCGCCTGAAGATCGGCATGCCGATGCAGGCCGACCCGACGGTGATCTACGCCTTGCAGGAGGCCGGCAAGTACGACGGCAACCTCTCGCGCGACGACCTGCAGTTCGATTCACCCTACAACACCTATCGCTATCCCGGCTTGCCGCCCGGGCCCATCGCCGCGCCCGGGCTGGCGTCGATCGAGGCGGTGCTCCGGCCGGCGGCGGTGGCGCATCTCTACTTCGTCAGTCGCAACGACGGTTCCCACGTCTTCGCCGACACCCTGGATCAGCACAATCGCAACGTCCAGGAGTGGCAGGTGCGCTACTTCCGCGAGCGGCGCAATCACTAGCGGTGCCAGCGTCGTCCGCCTCTCCTGCCCGGAGGGTCATCATGATCGTCCTCAAGAACATTCTCGTGCCGACGGATTTCGGACCACCCTCGGAACGGGCGCTCGAGTACGGGCGCCACTTCGCGCGACAGTTCGGCGCCCGGCTGCACGTGCTGCACACCGTCGAGAGCGTGATGGTGGCCGGCGGCGCCGAAGTTCCCGTCGCCGCGGTCGAACAGGTGGAGAAGAGCCTCGACATCGCGGCACGCCGCCAGCTCGAGGCGGCGATCACGGCCGACGATCGCTCCTCCTTCTCGGTGGTCCCGGTCGTGCGCATGGCCGGAGCGGCCGCCACGGACATCGTCGAGTACGCGAGGCAGGAGAACATCGACCTGATCGTGATGGGCACGCATGGCCGCGGCGCCCTGAAGCACCTCCTGATGGGCAGCGTGGCCGAACGCGTCGTGCGGTGGGCGCCGTGCCCGGTGCTGACGGTGCGCGCCCACGAGCGCGACTTCGTGCAGCCCGATGCGCTGGAGTCACGGCCGCCGGCCTGACGATGGGATGGCTCGCGACGAACTTGGCGTTCAGTCGCGCGCGGTGAGATGCACGCGAGGGATTAGCGTTCGTTCCACTTCAGCTTGCGCCGCAGCACTTCGAAGTAGCTGCGCGCGGGTGCCCGCACCAGGCGGAGCGGGCGGGGGGCGCGCGAAATGGTCACGGACTGTTCCGGATGCAGGGGAAATCCGGATCTGACCATCGAACGTGACGTAGATGTCGTCGCCGGCGTTGGTGCCCGCCGGCACGACGCGCACTTCCCGTTCGGCGGGAATCACGATCGGGCGGTTGCTCAGCATGTGCGGCGCGATCGGCGTGATGATGAGCGCGTCGAGGGCGGGGTGGACGATCGGCCCGCCCGCCGACAGGTTGTAGGCCGTGGACCCCGTCGGGCTGGCGATGATCAGCCCGTCCGCCTTCACGGTGGTGACGAACTGATCGCCGACCCACACCGACACCTCGACCATGCGCGACAGGGCGCGGCGCGTGAACACCACGTCGTTGAGCGCGATGAACCCGCGCGCATCGATCTGCGGCGCGGGATCGGCGGAATCGGCCACCCCGCCGCCGGCGACGACCGCCCGCAGCATCATGCGCTCGTCGTGCGTGGACTGGCCCGCGACCACGCGCCTGGAGCGAGTCGAAGAGCTCCGGCCGCGTGATCTCGGTGAGGAAGCCCAGCGATCCGAAGTTGACGCCGAGGATCGGGATGTCGCGCTCGGCGGCCGCGATGCGATCCGCCATCGCCAGCAGCGTGCCGTCGCCACCGAGCACCAGCACGAAATCGACTGACGCCGGCATCAGGTCGCGATCCATCACCTGGCGAGACGGCGCGAAGGCGGCAGCAGGTCCGCGGATTCCGGCGACCACACCGCGTCGACGCTGCCGCTCCTGCAGCCAGGCTGTCGATGGCCGCCATGGTGTCGGCGGCTTCGGCCAGTCTGCGGTTTGGCGACGATGCCGATTCTCATGCGCGGGCCTCGAGCAGCATCAGGAATTCCTTGTTGCCTTGCGCGCCGGTAATCGGAGAGTCCACCAGCCCGCGACGCTCCAATCCTACTGTCAGCGGCCAGCGCCGTCACCGACGCCACCACGCGGGCGTGCACCTCGGGATCCGAGACGACGCCCTTCTTGCCGACGTCCTTGCGGCCGGCCTCGAACTGCGGCTTGACCAGCGCGATGATCCTGGCGCCCGGCGCCAGCAGCGGCGGCAGCACCGGGAAGATGAGCCCGAGCGAGATGAACGACACGTCGATGGTGACGATGTTCGCGCCGTCGCCGACGTCCGGGCAGATCGCCCGGACTCAGATGCCGGGCGTTGGCGCCTTCGATCACCGTGACGCGCGGATCGCTGCGGATCTTCCAGTGCAGCTGCGTGTGCCCGACGTCCAGGGCAATGACATGGCGCGCGCCGCGTTGCAGGAGCACATCGGTGAAGCCGCCGGTCGAGGCGCCGATGTCGAAGCGCCATCGCGCCGGTGACGTCGATACCGAACGCGTCGAGCGCCTGCACCAGCTTCAGTCCGCCGCGGCTGACCCAGGGATGATCGGGACCGATCACGCGGACCTCGGTGTCCACGTTCACCATGGTCCCCGCCTTCTGCGCGCCATGCCCGCCGACGTCGACCTGCCCGGCGAGAATCAGGGCGCGAGCCTTCTCGCGGGACTCGACCAGCCCCTTGTGCACCAGCAGGGCGTCGAGGCGCATCGCGGGTGGTCACGTTCGTCGCTCGACGATCCAGCGGGCGATGTCGGCGAGATGCGAGTCCCGCAGGCCCGCGGCCGCCAGCGCCTCCTCGGCGCGCGCCAGGCACTGCGCCGCCAGCGACTTCGATTCGTCGAGCCCGTAGAGCGCCACATAGGTGGGCTTGCCGGCTGCGGCGTCCTTGCCGGCGGTCTTGCCGAGCATCCGCGGACGCGCCCTCGACGTCGAGGATGTCGTCCACGATCTGGAAGGCGAGGCCAATCTCGCGCGCGTAGCGATCGAGCGCTGCCAGCGTGGCGGCGTCGGCGCCGCCCATGATGGCGCCGGCCAGCACCGACGCACGAATCAGCGCGCCGGTCTTGCGCGCGTGCATATCGGTCAAGGCCGCCGCGTCCATCGGCGGCGAGCGCGTCACTCTGGCCGGGGCGCGCGTGCGAGGGATCGGCGGCAAGGTCCAGTGCCTGGCCGCCCACCATGCCCGACCGCGCCGGCGGCTTCGGCGATCACCAGCAGCGCCCGCAGCTTTCGCGCCTGCACTGCCGGGTCATCCGTTCCGGCAACGCGGGCGAGCAGGGCGAACGCCTCGGACTGCAGGCCGTCGCCCGCCAGGATCGCCATGCCCTCGCCGTGCACGACGTGCGACGTCGGCCGTCCGCGGCGCAGGTCGTCGTCGTCCATCGCCGGCAGGTCGTCGTGAATCAGCGAATAGGTGTGGATCATCTCCACCGCGCACGCGGCGGGCATCGCGTCGGCCGTGGCGGCGGCGCCGTCGCGCGCCTGCACGGCTTCGCAGCGCCGCCAGCACCAGCAGCGGCCGCAACCGTTTCCCGCCGCCGAGCAGCGAGTAGCGCATCGCGTCGAAGATGACCGGTGGGCAGGCGGGCGGGGCGGGAAGTGCCGAGGCCAGCGCGGCTTCGATCGCCGTGCGGCGCGAATCGAGATAGTCGGCCAGGGTCACGTCGCCCTACGCCTCGTCGTCGCGATCGAGGCCGAGCGCGGGTGACGCCGGCTTGGCCTCGCCTCGCTCGTTCAGCGACCTCGATGCGGCGTTCGGCGGCTTCGAGGCGGCCGTGGCAGTAGCGGGACAGCGTCACGCCGCGCTCGTACAACTCGAGCGACTTCTCGAGCGGCAGGTCGCCTTCTTCCAGCTTCTTGACGATGCCCTCGAGTTCGGCGATGGCGGCTTCGAAGTCCTTGATCGTGGGGTCCATGGGCGACGTCTCGATTGTATCGCCCTCGCTAGCGTTCTGAAACGCGTGCGCGCAGTTCGCCGCGGTCGAGCGTCACGCGATGGCGTCGCCGGGCGCGAGGGTCGACGCGTCGCGCACGATCCGCGTGCGGTCGCCGTCCCAGCACACCGCATAGCCGCGGCCCAGCACGGCCAGCGGGCTCAGGCCGTCGAGACGAGCGGCGAGCGCCGCGGAAGCGGCTTTGCGCGGCGTGCAGGCGTCGCGCGGCGCACGGCATCGAGCCGCCCCCGCTGCGTGAGCAGATTGCGCGCGGATGCGGCCGAGCCGGTGGCGCGGATCGAATTGCTCCAGCGTGCGACGGAGGCCCTCGTGCCGCCGATCGCGTGCGGCCAGTCCCTGCCGCGCGCACGCGGCGAGATCCGACGAGAGATCGGCGACGTGCCGCGCCGCGCCACGACAGGCGGCCCGGGAATCCGGCATAGCCCGGCCTGGCGAGCAAGCCGTTCAGCCTGGACTCGTAGCGGCGCAGCCGGCCGTGCACCGCGCCGCCGAGGCGTTGCTCGAGGCGATCGATGTGCGCGACGAACTCGTCCTTCTTGCGGACCACCAGTTCGGCGGCCGCCGACGGCGTCGGCGCGCGCAGGTCGGCCGCGAAGTCGGCGATGGTGAAGTCGGTCTCGTGGCCGACGGCGGAGATCACCGGCAGGGGGCAGGCCGCGATGGCGCGGGCGACGGCTTCTTCGTTGAACGCCCACAGATCTTCGAGCGAGCCGCCGCCGCGCGCCGACGATGACTGACGTCCACGTCATCGACGCGCGCGACCAGGCGGATCGCGCGCGCGATGTCGCGCCGCGGCACCCTCGCCCTGCACGCGCGTTGGCGCGATCACGAGGTGGGCGTTCGGGTAACGCCGGCGCAGCACCCGCACGATGTCGCGCAGCGCCGCACCGTCGATGGACGTGACGATGCCGATGCGGCGGGGCAGCGTGGGCAGCGGCCGCTTGCGCGCCTCGTCGAACAGCCCCTCGGCGGCCAGCTTCTTCTTCAGTTGTTCGAACGCGAGCTGGAGCGGGCCAAACCCCACGGGCTCCATGTGCTCGCAGACCAGCTGATACTCGCCCTTGGGCTCGTAGACGCTGATGCGGCCGCGCGCCACCACGTGCAGGCCGTCCTCGGGCTTGAACTTCAGATAGCGCAGCGTCGAGCGGAACATCACGCCCTTCATCTGCGCGCCGGCGTCCTTCAGCGTGAAATAGAAATGGCCCGAGTTCCAGGCGCGACCGTTCGAGATCTCGCCTTCGACCCAGACTTCCGCGAACGCTTCCTCGATCACGCCGCGCAGTCGCGCCGATGAGCTCGGACACCGACAGGACGGCTCGTCTGCCGCCGCAACCGGTACAGCGGGCGTCGGAGCGGCATGAGCACCGGTGGCTGCCACGCGGTTCGGCAGCGGGCGCCGTGGGTCGACGCTGGCGGCGCGGGCACGTCGGAGAACCGAGTGCGCGAACGGGAACCTGGGCTTCGGCGGTACGCGCGCTGGCACGTCCTGGCGCGCTGGCGGCGCCGGCACCACGTCGTCATCGTCGAAGGGCAGCTGGCTCATGGCGTCGTGACGGTCTGCTGCTCGGTGAGCTGTTCCAGTTCGGCGCCACTGATGCTGAGGCGCTCGATGGCGGTCGCGCGGCCGGTCGCCGGATCGGCGGTGACGAACACGCCGTTCAGACGCGGGTCGCCCCCCGCCGGTTCGAAACGCGCCGGCATGCCGGTGCGGAAGCGCGCGATCACGCCTTGGCGATCCATCCCGATCACGCCGTCGTGCGGCCCGGTCATGCCCGCGTCGGTGAGGCACGCCGTGCCCCCGGGCAGGATGCGCTCGTCGGCCGTCTGCACGTGGGTGTGCGTGCCGACCACCGCGGTCACGCGCCCGTCCAGGAACCACGACAGGGCGATCTTCTCGGACGTGGTCTCGGCGTGGAAATCCACGAACACAATCTGCGCGCCCTCGGCGCGCTAGCGCCGCGATCTCGCGCTCGGCGACCGTGAACGGATCGTCGAGCGTAGCAGGAACACGCGGCCCATCACGTTGAGCACGCCGACGCGGATGCCGTCCGGCAGCGTCACCAGCGTGGCGCCGCGGCCTGGTGTGCCGGCCGGATAGTTGGCCGGCCGGATCAGGCGCGGTTCCTGATCGATGAACTCGAGCACTTCGCGCTTGTCCCAGACGTGATTGCCGCCGGTGATGACCTGGACGCCAGCCTTGAAGATCTCGTTGGCGTTGTCGCGCGTGAGCCCGGCGCCCGCCGCGGCGTTCTCGCCGTTGGCAATCACCAGGTCCACCTGGTGCTTGCGGACCAGCGGCCGTACACCGCGCTTGATGAGATCGCGGCCGGGACGGCCGACAATGTCGCCGATGAAGAGCAGCTTCACTTAGCGTGCCCGCTTCAATCGCGACGAGGATCTCGCGCCCGCGGCGCTCGGTGATCTTGGGGAGGACCACTCGCAGTTCGCCGTGCGCCAGGATCGCCCGCGTCTTGGTCGCGTCGACGGCCGCGTGAATGCGGACGGCACGCGCGAAGCGCCCGAAGTCCCGCTCGACCAGGTGATAGCTCATCGTCGTCCGCGACGGCTCGGTGCGCTCTTTCTCACCAACGATGATCACCACCCCGTTCTTGACCATGATCCGCAGCGCGTCGGCGTTGATGCCGGGGACGTCCACGACGATCTCCAGCGTGTGCTCGGTCTCGAGGACGTCCAGCGTCGGCGATGCACTCGCCCGCGACGAACGGACGGCGATCGGGGCGTTGGCGGGCGAGGTCCTCGAACAGGCGCCGCACGTCGTGCGCCAGGTCGGGCGGGTCGTGAGCGGACACCAGATAGGACATCAAGCCGATTCTATCGCGGCGGTCGCGCGACGCGGCCGTGGCCAGGCTGGATCGTGATTGCAAGGCCTCGCAAGGCCCTGGTATTAGCTGATCAGATATCAACGCAGCAGCCCGCGTCGGCATAGATGAGTGTTAAACAGCTAAGATTTCATGCTTGACACACGCTCACTAGGCTCGTATCCTTGTCTACGTTGACTGGAGGACACAGAAATCACATGGCCAAGAGCAAAGTCATCGGTATCGATCTGGGCACGACCAACTCGGTGGTGGCGGTCATGGAGAACGGCCAGCCCACCGTCATCGTGAACCAGGAAGGCGCGCGCACCACGCCCTCCGTGGTGGGCATCGCGAAGGACGGGGAACGGCTCGTCGGCCAGGTCGCCAAGCGCCAGGCCGTGACCAACCCCGAGAACACGGTCTTCTCCGCCAAGCGCTTCATGGGTCGCAAGTTCAGCGAGGTCTCCGAGGAGGCCCGCCGGGTCCCTTACAAGGTGGCCGCGTCGCCGAACGGCGACGCGTGGATTGACGTCGCGCGGCAAGCAGGTCCTCGCCGCCGGAGATCTCCGCGATGGTGCTGCAGAAGCTGAAGCAGGTCGGCCGAGGACTACCTGGGCGAGCAGGTCACCGACGCGGTGATCACCGTGCCGGCGTACTTCAACGACGCACAGCGCCAGGCCACCAAGGACGCCGGCAAGATTGCCGGGCTCAACGTGCAGCGCATCGTCAACGAGCCGACCGCCGCGGCGCTGGCCTACGGGCTGGACAAGAAGACGGACGAAACCATCGCGGTCTACGACCTCGGTGGCGGCACGTTCGACATTTCGATTCTCGAAGTGGGCGGCGGGGTCGTCGAAGTGAAGTCGACCAATGGCGACACGCACCTGGGTGGCGACGACTTCGATCACGCCGTGATGGAGTACCTGATCGCCGAGTTCAAGAAGAGCGAAGGCATCGATCTCGGCAAGGACCGGATGGCGCTCCAGCGCCTGAGGGAAGCCGCGGAGAAGGCGAAGATCGAGCTGTCGTCCGCGATGGAGACCGAGATCAACCTGCCGTTCATCACCGCGGATGCGACCGGACCCAAGCACCTGACGATGAAGCTGGGGCGAGCGACGCTCGAGAAGCTGGTCGAGTCGCTCGTGCAGCGGACGCTCGGCCCGGTGAAGCAGGCGCTGGCCGATGCGGGCGTGCAGGCGAAGGACATCGACGAGGTGGTGCTCGTCGGCGGCTCCACGCGCATGCCGCGGGTGCAGCAGGTGGTCAAGGAATTGTTCGGCAAGGAGCCGCACAAGGGCGTCAATCCTGACGAAGTCGTCGCCGTCGGCGCGGCACTCCAGGGCGGCGTCCTCGCGGGCGAGGTCAAGGACCTCCTCCTGCTGGACGTCACGCCGCTCTCGCTCGGTATCGAGACGCTTGGCGGCGTGATGACGGTGCTCATCCCGCGCAATACCACCATCCCGACGAAGAAGAGCGAGATCTTCTCGACGGCGGCGGACAACCAGACTTCGGTCGAGGTGCACGTATTGCAGGGCGAGCGGCAGTTCTCGCGCGACAACCGGACGCTCGGACGGTTCCACCTGGTGGGGCTGCCCTCGGCGCCGCGCGGGGTGCCGCAGGTGGAAGTGACCTTCGACATCGACGCCAACGGCATCGTCAACGTGGCGGCGAAGGACAAGGCCACCGGCAAGGAACAGACCATCACGATCAGCGGTTCGAGCGGCCTGAAGAAGGACGAAGTGGACCGCATGGTGAAGGATGCCGAATCGCACGCCGCCGACGACAAGGCGCGGCGCGAGGCGATCGACGCCCGCAACCAGGTGGACGCGCTCATCTACTCGGTGGAGAAGACCCTGGCCGAGAGCAAGGCGTCGCTCGATGCCGGGATCGTCTCCCGGACCGAGGCCGCGCTCGAGGCGGCGCGCACCGCGGTGAAGGGCGATGACAAGGACGCGACGGTCCGCGCCGGCGACGAGCTGCAGAAGGCGTCGCACGCGATGGCTGAAGCGCTCTACAAGGCGCAGACCCCTTCATCCGGCGCGCCGCAGGGCGAACCCGACGTGAAGGACGCGGAAGTGGTCGACGCCGAGTTTGCGGAAACCAAGTAACCAACGCTCAACGACGCAAGGAGAACTCGACATGACTCTGACTCGACTGGATCCGTTCCGTGACCTGGCGGTGTTGCAGGACCGCATGAGCCGCCTCTTTGGCGACGCGCATGGCCCGCGTGAAGAGGGCGTGCTCAGCACCTGGGTGCCGGCCGTGGACATCTTCGAGAACGAGAAGAAGGAACTGGTTCTCAAGGCCGAACTGCCCGACCTCGCTCGCGAGGACGTGGCGGTGACCGTGGAGAACAGCACCCTGACGATTCGTGGCGAGCGGAAGCTCGACGCGGAGGTGAAGAAGGAACAGTTCCACCGGATCGAGCGCGCCTATGGGAGCTTCAGCCGTTCGTTCGCGTTGCCCACCACGGTGGACATAGGGAAGATTGCGGCGGAGTTCAAGAACGGCGTGCTGACCATTCGCTTGCCGTTCCGCGAGGAAGCAAAACCCCGCTCGATCAACATCGAAGTGGCGGCGTAGCCCGCACCTCGTTTGATACCGGGATGCTGGCGGGCCATCTTCTGGCCCGCCACGCATCTACCCAGCGTCGGCGCGCACGTAGCTGTCGTGCCGCGTGCACACAAGAAAGCCCGAATCGACCAGATACTCCAGCACCTGGTCGCACGTATCGGCGTCCAACGCCCACAAGCAGCGCGCCTGCTCGCGCGTCAGGTTCAGGCCGGGCATTTCCAGATATTCAGCGCGCACACGCTGCGCGATCGTCTCGAATGATGGCGCGCTGCGCCCGCTGACTTTGAGCGCGCGCGCCTTCGGCACGCGTGCGAGCAGATCAACGGGCAGGTCTGACTTCGAAACATTCCAGTTGACGGCCATGGAGGCCTCCACCACGTACGACACGGTCAGGGGACCTGAGGTGAATGCGGGCAGGGACCAGAGCCCGCAGTACTCATCCTGCGCTCGTCGCCGACGGTTGTCTAGCACGAAGATGGAACGTTCGACTGCGATAGATTCAGGCGTTCACGCCGCATCGTTACGTCAGTCCCTGGGACCAAACGCGCTGCCCGCGACGCGCAACTCGTCCGTCTGCCCAGCAGCGAACTGGTGCCGGCCGTGGCCGCGGTCCCCGAGGGGCTGCCTGCCGTGCTCACCGTCGCGCTGGCGCTGGGCGTCGAACGCATGGCTCGAAGCGCCGCGCCGTCGTGCGCCGGCTTGTCCGCCGTCGAGGCGCTCGGATCGGTGACCGTGATCGCCACCGACAAGACCGGCACGCTCACGCGAGAACCGCATGGACGTGCGCTCGATCGACACGTGCTGACCTGCCGCGCGCGCTGAAGGCCGTGTCGCTCGCCAACGACGCGGACCCGGCGACCGGCGCCGGCGATCCGCTCGACATCGGACTGCTGCGCTATGCCGCCGAGCACGGCCTCGACGTCGTCGGCCGTGCGCGCCGGCGCATCCGATCGAATCGCGATCGCCCGTTCGACAGCGCCTGGAAGTTCACGCGCGTCACCGTGCGCGAAGACGGCCCGGCGCGGTCAGCTACCTCAAGGGCGCGCCGGAGGTGCTGCTCGAACGATGCGCGCTCTCGCCCGCGGATCGCGACTCGTGGCGCGAGAAGGCCGAGGCCTACGCGCGGCGAGGGCTTCCGCGTGCTGGCGCTCGCCTGGGGCGAGGGCGACGGTGGAGCAGCAGTTGACTCTCCTCGGGCTCGTGCTGTTCTGGGATCCGCCGCGGCCCGAGGTGCCGGACGCCGATCGCGCAGGCCCGCTCCGCCGGCATCCGTGTCGTGATGATCACCGGAGACCATCCCGCGACCGCGCTGGCCATCGCGCAGCAGATTGGCATTCCCGCCGTGCGGGTGCTCACCGGCGAGGATCTGCGAGCGTTCTCGACGCCGGCCCTCGCCGAAGCGCTGCGCGACGTCCACGTCTTCGCGCGCGTGCAGCCGGAGCAGAAGCTGCAGCTGGTCGAGGCGCTCCAGGCAGCAGGGCGAGATCGTCGCGATGACCGGCGACGGCGTCAACGACGCGCCGGCGTTGAAACGGTCCGACGTCGGCGTGGCGATGGGCCAGCGTGGCTCGGATGTCAGCCGCGAAGTCTCGGATGTCGTCCTGCTCGACGACAACTTCGCCACCATCGTCGGCGCCATCGAGGAAGGCCGCAGCATCTACGAGAACATCCAGAAGTTCCTGCGCTTCCTGTTCTCCACGAACCTGTCGGAAGTCCTGCTCGTGTCGGGCGGCGTCGTGCTCGCGTACATGCTCGGGCTCGGGACACAGGCGGGGAGCTGCTGCTGCCGCTGACCGCCTTCATCACGCCCGCCCGACGATGAATCGCGCTGACCGGCCGGTCGCGGAGAGGCGGGATCGTCATCCAGGTCCTGTCCGGGCTCTCCCGTCACCGTCACGCTCGTGGCGCGTCCATATCCCGGCTGCTGTCGGTCTGGGCGCCGCGCTGGCCTGGGCCCTGGCCGAGACCTGGTCGCGTCTCGTGTGGCGGACGCACAGACGACAAGCGAAGGTGCTAGGCTCGGGGTGAGTAAACAGGAGGACACATGGTCGTTTTTCTCATTCACTGGCTGGTCGTCGCCCTCGGTCTGGCCGCTGCCGCGTACCTGGTGCCCGGTGTCACTGTCGCGACGGGCAGCGCTCTGGCCATGGGGGCGCTGGTGCTCGGGTTCGTGAACGCGGTGGTCAAGCCGGTCCTGACCCTGTTGACCCTGCCATTGACGGTCGTTACCCTCGGACTCTTCTATTTCGTCGTGAATGCGGCCGCTTTCGGCCTGGCCGCAGCCCTGGTACCGGGGTTTTCGGTGGCCTCGTTCTGGGCGGCCCTGTTCGGCGCCCTGGTCGTCAGCCTGGTGTCCTGGGTGGTTGGGGCCTTTTTCATTGCCAGATAAGGAGGGTGCGCGCCTGGCGGCCGTGGTAGACTGACTGGCTATGTCCGACACGGAAATCCCGAACGATCAGCCTGAGAACGCGCCCGAGACGGTGACCTATCCGCAGGCGCCGCCGATCGAAAGCCGCTTCTTGTTCGTCGACGTGGCGGCGCTGCGTGCCAAGCAGCTGCGCCGGGGCGCGAAGCCGCGCCTGTCCGCGGCCGAGCCCGACGTCGCGACGCCGGCACCTGCCGCGGTGCCTCCTGCTCCCGGCACGCCGGGCGCCCGCAAGGTCAAGGCCGAGCGCGTGGCCATGCAGGAAGTCCGGCAGCACCTCGTCGAGTGGAACCTGCCCGACTTCAAGGCCATCTTCGACATCCGCTGACGCGTTTGGTGGAACCCGGGCCCACCGGGGTTCGTCTTCTCAGATTGAGATGGTCGAACTCCTGGTCTTCGGTGGGCTCGCCACTGCCGCCCTGGCGGTGGTTGCCATTGTCGGCTTCGTCGTTCTTCTCCTGAAGGCCGTCCTCTGGGTGGTGCTGCTGCCGTTCCGGCTGCTGCTCAAGCTCATCATGGTGCCGGTATGGCTCACCCTGGGCGCCGTGGGATTGGCGCTGGGCGCGGCCGCGCTGCCGATCATTCTTCTCGTCCTGACCGCCATCGCCGTGATCGGAGTGGTCTCGACGATCCTCGCGTTGCTCCTGCCGGCGATTCCCTTCGTGCTGCTCGGCCTGATGCTGTGGGCCATCTTCCGGAAATCGCCCGCCGTCGCCTGATCGCCCCCGAACCTTACGACTCGAGCGCGTGCGCAGCGGCGAGGAGCGTCGTCTCGTCGAACATCCGGCCGGTGAGCTGGACGCCGATGGGAAGCCCGGCGCCGTTCCGCCCCGCGGGGATGCTGATGGCTGGAAGGCCGGTGAGGTTCGCGCTGACGGTGAACACGTCGCTCAAGTACATCTGAATCGGATCGTCGGTCTTCTCGCCCAACGTGAAGGCGGGAGTGGGCGTGGTCGGCATCGCCACCACGTCGCACGCGGCAAACGCCGTGCTCGTAATCCTGGCGGAGCAGGGTGCGCACCTGCTGCGCCTTCAGGTAGTAGGCGTCGTAGTAGCCGGCGCTCAGCACGTAGGTGCCGAGCATGATGCGGCGCTTCACCTCGGGACCGAACCCCTCGTCCCGGGTGCGGTCGTACATCGCCTGCAAGCCATCGCCCTTCTCGAGCGTCGCGCGGTGTCCGTAACGGACGCCGTCGTAGCGCGCCAGGTTTGACGAGGCCTCGGCCGTGGCAATCAGGTAGTACACCGGAATGGCGTGCCTGGCGTGGGGCAGTTCGATGTCCACGATGATGGCGCCGGCAGCGCGCCAGCGATCCAGCGAGGCGGCGAACGCCTGCTGCACATCGGCGTCCACGCCTTCACCCACGAACGCACGCGGCACGCCGATGCGCAAGCCCCGACACGCCGCGGCCTACGGCCTCCACGTAATCGGGGACGGGTTCGGTGGACGACGTGGCATCGTGCGCATCGTGGCCCGCGATCACCTGCAGCACCTGCGCGGCGTCCTCGGCGGTGCGGGCGAACGGGCCGATCTGATCGAGCGACGAGGCAAACGCGAGCAGCCCGTAGCGGGACACGCGTCCGTAGGTCGGCTTCAGGCCGACGAGGCCGCAAAAGCGCGGCGGGCTGGCGAATCGAACCACCGGTATCAGAACCGAGCGACACCGGGACCATCTTCGCGGCCACCGCGGCAGCGGATCCGCCGCTGCTGCCGCCGGGCGTCCGGGTGATGTCCCACGGATTGCGAGTCGGGCCGTTCGACGAGTTCTCGGTCGACGAGCCCATGGCGAACTCGTCGAGGTTGGTCTTGCCCACGACAATCGCGCCGGCGGCTTCAAGGCGCGACACCACCGTCGCCGAATAGGGAGGCACGAACCCGCGCAGCACCCGCGACGACGCGGTGGTCGGCACGCCGGCCGTGCACATGTTGTCCTTGATCGCGACCGGCACGCCGAGCAGCGGCTTGGCTTCCGCCCCGCTGGCGCGCGAGGTGTCTACGGCCCGCGCCTCGGTCATGGCGCGCTCGTGGATCACCGTGTTGAAGGCGCCGATGCGGGGCTCTTCCTCGCGAATCCTGGCGAGGAACGCGTCGCACACCTCGGTCGCCTTGACGCGGCCGGCGGCGATGTCTCGCGCGATGGCGCGTGCTGACTGCTCGATCGGAGTGGACATCAGAGAACTCGTGGCACTTTGAAGAGGCCGGCCTCGGTGGCCGCGTCGGGCGCATTGGCCAGCGCCGCCACGCGCGGCAGCGGTTCGACGATCACGTCGTCGCGCTCGACGGGCAGGTTGAGGACGTGCGAGGTCGGGGTGACACCGGAGGTGTCGAGGTCGCGAATCTGCTCCACGTAGCCGAGGATGTCGCCCAACTGCCGGGTGAACAGATCCAGCTCCTCGGGCGTGAGTTCGAGACGGGCGAGTTCCGCGATGCGCGTGACGTCCTCGCGCGTCAGAGTGGTGGACATAGACTCTCTATTTTAGTCCAGCTTGACGAGGGCACCTTCGTCCAGCAGCCATGCGTGTCCTGCATAGCCCGACGCCGCCACCTGCTTGTGCAGCGCCCCGATCGCCGCCGGCCGTTCGTACCGGATCGAGAGATGCTGCAGCACCAGCTCGCGGACGCCGGCGCGGCGGGCCACGTCCAGCGCTTCTTCGGTGGACGCGTGAATCGGCTCGCGCCGATCGGCGGGCACCAGGAAGGTGGCGTCGTGCACCAGGAGATCGGCGCCACGCACGTCCTCGGCCGCCACCGCCATCGCGTCGCCGCTGTGAGCAAAGACGATGTGACGCGTTTCCTCCATCATCGTGTGGCGCAGCCCCTGGAGGGCGCGGGCTTCGATCTCACGCTGCGGCAGTCCGGCGAACTCCGGCTTCAAGCGTCGTCGCGTCTCGACCACGCGATAGCCGAGCGCCGGCTCGCCCGGTGTGTGCACCGCGGCGAACGGTTCCAGCGTGCGGCCCTTGCCCATCGGCACCGCGGCGCCGGGCGCCACCGGGCACCACGTGATGGGGAAGTGGACGCCACCGTACGCCGTGGCGAGCAGATCGCGCACCGCCTGGACACCGCGTGAGCCGATCGGATGGACGATCGTCAGCGGCTTGTCCTGCGCGCCCTTGCCGAATCGGCGAGCGGCCACGAAGCCCGGCAACCCGAGCACGTGATCCGAGTGGCCATGGGTGATCGCCAGCCATGACGGCGCGAACACGCTGCTGCCAAGTGCGAGCTGCAGTCCTTCGCCCGCGTCCACCACCAGTTGCAGCGGCTTGTGCCACAGCCAGTTGCTGTACATGCCTCTGGAGAAGCCGACCAGATCGGCGTGCGCGCTCATGACTGGGTGCGGACCCGTCGATGACTGGGACGGCGACGGGTCTTGGCGGCGCTCTTCTTCGCGGCGGCAAAGGCGCGGGGCGGGTGCGTCGCGCGCGGTGCTTCGGGGACGCGGTACGGACCGAGCAGCGTTTCGATGTCGGCGCGGACCCATTGCTCGGGCCGGGTGTGCTGGCCGAGCGCGCTCCAGGTGAGGAGCGATCCGCGCATCATGGCGATCACTGCGCGCGCCAGCCCTCGTGTGCAGCAGTCCACCACCTCGCCCTTTTCACGGGCGGCTTCGAGCAGCTTCGCCATTTCCTTTTCGAGGGTGGCGTCGTGGCGCCGTGCCGACACGCGGAACTCGGCATCTTCGAGGCTGAGCTGGAGGAACGCGAGCAGGTTGGCCAGCTGTTGAGGTTCTTCAGCCATCTCACGAACGCAGTCGCAGACTTCGGTGATGGCGTGAAGCGGTGATGCACTGTTGAGGCGGCGCTCGCGGAAGTGCTCGGCCATGCCGGCAATGCCTTGTTCGGCGACCGCGAGCAGCAGCTTCTTCTTCGACTTGAAGCGCAGCAGCAGCGTGGCCGGCGACAGTCCGACCTCGCGAGCCACGTCTTCAAGACGCATGCGGGCCGGCCCGGATCGGGCCAGCAGGCGGGCCGCGGCATCGAGGATGGCGGCATCGGAAGCGGTCTTGGGCCGCGGAGACATTGTCGTTACTTTACAATAACTGAACCTTCATTTATCATCCCTTGTTCACGCGTGCCCGTCCCGGACGACCGTCCGGCCTCGCGGCGGCGTCCAAATCATCATGCCTGTCACGTCCCCACGTATTGCCGCCCTTTTTCTTGCTGCCTCGACCCTGGTTTCTGCCTGCGGGGGCAATGGCGCCGCGGCGCCCGGCGGGCCTGGTGGTCCCGGTGGCGGACCGCCGCCGATGCCGGTTGAAACGCTCACCCTTGCCGAGAAGCCGGTCGAGATCCTCAGCGAGTACATCGGCTCGCTGAAGAGCCGGCGCACCACCACGGTTCAGCCGCAAGTCGAAGGCTTCCTCACGCGCATCGTCGTCCGTTCGGGCGAGCACGTCCAGCGAGGCGCGGTGTTGTTCGAAGTGGACTCCGCGCCGCAGCAGGCGGGTTTCGCTTCGCTCGCGAGCACGCGCGCGGTTCGTGCGGCAGAGCTGCAGTACGCCGTTCAAGAGCTCGAGCGCAACAAGACGCTCTACGCCGCGGGTGCGGTGAGCCAGCGCGATTTGTCGCAGGCGGAAACGGCGCAAAGGACGGCCGAGGCGGCGCTGCAAGCGCTCGACGAGCAGCTGCGCCAGCAGAAGACCGAGTTGTCCTACTACCGCGTCACCTCGCCGACCAGCGGCACCGTCGGCGACATCCCGGTCACACAGGGCGAGCGCGTGACCAAGACCACGGTGCTGACCACCGTTGACGAGAACGACGTGCTCGAGCTCTACGTCAACGTTCCCGTGCAGCAGGCGGCCGATCTGAAGGTCGGGCTGCCGGTTCGCATCGTTGACGATCGCAACCAGTTACTCGCCACCAACAAGATCACGTTCGTGTCGCCCAGCGTGGACCCGACGCAGACGGTGCTGGCGAAGGTGGCGCTGGTGGACGGCCGGGGCAAGTTCCGCTCGGATCAACTCGTGCGCGCCCAGGTGATCTGGCGCGCCGAGCCGGGCCTCACCGTGCCGCTGACCGCGGTCACGCGCATCAACGGACAGTACTTCGTGTACGTCGTCGAGAAGCAGGGCGACATGACGGTGGCGCGCCAGAAGGCCGTCACGCTCGGCGATCTCGTCGGCAACGACTACGTGCTGCGCGGCGGCCTCAAGGCCGGCGAGCAGCTGATCACCGCGGGGATCCAGAAGATCGGCGACGGCGCGCCGGTGATGGCCGGCGGGCCGCCAGCGGCCGCTCCCGGTGCTCCCGCAGCCAATGCCCCGGCTGAAAAGAAGGCGTCCTAACCATGTTCGCGGACGTTTTCATCAAGCGGCCCGTCCTCTCGACGGTCTGCTCGCTGCTGATCATTCTCGCCGGCGCGATCGCCATTCCGACGCTGCCGATCGCCCGCTATCCGGAACTGGCGCCGCCCGCCGTGTCCGTCACCGCGTTCTACACCGGCGCCAACGCGCAGACGGTGGAGAGCGCGGTCACCACGCCGCTCGAACAGGCCATCAACGGCGTCGAGGGCATGACCTACATGACCTCGTCGTCCACGAACTCGGGTGTGTCGACGATCAGCGTGACGTTCGACATCTCGCGCGATCAGGACCTGGCCGCCGTGGACGTGCAGAACCGCGTCAATTCGGCGCTGGGACGCATGCCGGTGGACGTGCGGCACGAACGGCATCATCGTCTCGAAGGTGACCGCCGGCTTCATGGGCGGGCTGGGCTTCTTCAGCAAGGACAACCGCTACACCAACCAGTTCATCAGCAACTACCTGGACTTGTTCGTCCGCGACGCGATCAAGCGCGTGCCCGGCGTCGGCGACGTGATCATCTTCGGCGAACGCCGCTACGCGATGCGGCTGTGGCTGGATCCCAGCCTGCTGGCGGCGCGCAAGCTCACCGCCGGTGACGTGCTGAACGCCCTCCGCGAGCAGAACGTGCAGGTCGCCGCCGGCGCGCTGGGCGATCAGCCGGCGCAGGCGGGGCAGCAGTACACGATGAGCGTCCGCGCCGTCGGCCGGCTGACCGAAGTCTCGGAGTTCGAGAACGTCGTCGTGCAGACCGGTGGGGACGGGGCCCTGGTTCGCGTCAAGGACGTCGGCCGCGTCGAGCTTGGCGCCGAGCAGGTACTCGGCGAACCTGCGCTTTCTCGAACTGGAAGCGTCGGGCATGGGCATCACGCTGCTGCCTTCGGCCAACGCGCTGGACGTGTATCAGGGCGTCATGGAGGTGATGGCGCGGCTCGAGCCCAGCTTCCCGCCAGGGCTCGAATGGCGTCTCGCGTTCGACAACGTCAGCGTGGTTCGCGAATCGATCATCGAGGTGCTGAAGACGCTGGGCGAGGCCATCGTCCTGGTGATCATCGTGATGTTCCTGTTCCTCCAGAACTGGCGCAGCACGGTCATCCCGGCGGTCACCATTCCGGTGTCGCTGGTCGGAACCTTTGCGTTCATCAAGCTGTTCGACTTCTCGATCAACACCCTGACGCTCTTCGGCATCGTGCTCGCCACCGGCATCGTCGTTGACGATGCGATCGTGGTGATCGAGAACATCGAGCGGCACATGACCGAGTTCAAGAAGTCCGCCCGCCAGGCGGCGATCGACGCCATGCGCGAAGTGTTCGGCGCGGTGGTCGTGATCGGCATCGTGCTGGTGGCGGTGTTCGTGCCGGTGGCGTTCTTCCCCGGCGTGACCGGTCGCCTCTATCAGCAGTTCTCGCTCACCATCGCGTTCGCGGTGGTGCTGTCGGTCTTCAACGCCGTCACGCTGACGCCGGCGCTGGCCGCGCTGCTGCTGGATCGCGAGACGCACACGCACGGCCGCTTCTTCACCCTGGTCAACCGCATCATCGATGCCGGCACGCATTTCTACGTCCGCGTGGTCCGCGGCGCGCTGCGCTTCCGGTACGCGATGCTGCTGCTGTTCGCGGGCGGGTTGTACGCCACCTACGTGCTGCTGCAGGTGGTGCCGTCGGCGTTCGTGCCGGAAGAGGACGAAGGCTACTTCATCTGCGTGGTGCAGGCGCCGGCCGGGGCCTCGCTGGAATTCACGACCGAGATCGCGAAGAAGGCCGAAAAGGTCATTTACGCCGACCCCGACATTGCCGCCGCGTTCTCGGTGATGGGCTTCAGTTTCTCGGGCGCGGCGCCGAACAACGGCTTGATCTTCGTGCGGTTGAAGGAATACGTCGAGCGCGAGGGGCCGGAGCACTCCTTGCGGTCGGTGCTGAACCGGGTCAGCGGGCCGCTGTTCATGATTCCGGGCGCCATCGTCGTGGCGTTCCCGCCGCCGCCCATCCAGGGCCTCTCGGTGTTCGGCGGGTTCCAGTTCGAAGTGCTGGACCAGACCAACAACACCGACATCAACGGGCTGGCGCAGGCCACGTTCGGGCTGATGGGCGCCGGCAACCAGAGCGGCAAGGTGCAGGGCCTGTTCAGCAGCTTCCGCGCCGACGACCCGCAGATGATCGTCGAACTGGATCGCGACAAGGCCCGCAGCCTGGGATTGCCGCTCCGCGAGGTGACCGACGCGCTGCAGGTGTTCCTGGGCTCGTCCTACGTGAACGACTTCGACTTCAACAACCGCGCCTATCGCGTCTACGCCCAGGCGGATCAGCGCTTCCGCGCCAACCCGTCGGACCTGAAGCAGCTGTACGCGCGGGCGAACAACGGGCAGATGGTGCCGCTCGACACGGTGGTCCGGTTGCGTGAAACGGTGGCGCCGCAGGTCATCAGCCACTTCAACCTGTTCCGCTCCGCCGAGATCACCGGCAATCCGGCACCGGGACAGAGTTCGGGCCAGGCGCTGCAGGCCATGCAGGAACTGGCGCGACAGAACCTGCCGCCTGGTTTCGACTTCGCCTGGGCGGGCCAGTCGCTCGAAGAGATCAAGGCCGGCTCGCAGGCCGGGCTGATCTTCGGCCTGTCGGTGATCCTCGTCTACCTGGTGCTGGCGGCGCAGTACGAAAGCTGGGTGCTGCCGTTCATCATCCTGCTGGGCGTGCCGCTCGCGGTGCTGGGCGCTCTCTCGGCGCAGCTCATTCGCGGGCTGGCCAACGACGTCTTCTGCCAGGTCGGCCTGGTGCTGCTGATCGGCCTCGCGGCGAAGAACTCGATCCTGATCGTCGAGTTCGCCGAGCAGATGCGCGAGAAGGGGATGTCCATCCTGGACGCCGCGGTTGAATCGTCGCGCATCCGTCTGCGGCCGATTCTCATGACCTCGATGGCGTTCATCCTGGGCGTGATGCCGCTGGCGCTGGCCACCGGCGCCGGCGCCGCCGCCCGGAACTCGGTGGGCACGGCGGTGGCGGGCGGCATGGTCGCCTCCACGCTCCTCTCGATCATCTTCATCCCGGTGCTCTACGTCGTCATCCGGACGCTGGTGCCCGGCAAGGTGCGCGGCCACGACGAGGAAGACGGTTCGGAGCCATCGGGGCCGTCGCTTCCGGTCACGGTCGGCGTCGTGCTGGCGCTCGCGCTGGCCCTGGCCGCGCCCAGCTTTGCGCAGACGCCGCCAGCGATGCCGGCTCCGGCGCCGACACCAACGGCCCTGCCTTCGGCGCCGGACCAGCCGGTGGTGGAAACGCTCCCGTTCGATCAGGCCGTGGCGCGGGCGGTGGAGAAGAACACCACCATCCAGATCGCGGCCACCAACGTGCTGCGAGCCGAGGCCATCCTGCAGCAGGTGCGGGCGGCCACGTTGCCGTTCGTCAACGTCTCGGTGATCAACAGCACGCTCGACGCCGCGCGCGGGTTCGACGGGAACGTGGTCCAGCCGCAGAACCAGACCACCATCGCGCCGAGCTTCGGGATGCCGGTGCTGGCCGCGGCGCAATGGGCCGCGCGGGTGCAGCAGATGGATCGGATCGAGGTCGCGCGGCTGAACACCGCCGACGTGCGACGGCAGATTGGCGTGTCGGCGGCGATTGCCTACCTGTCGGTCATCACCCAGGCGCGGCTCGTCGAGGTGCAGCAACGCGCGCTGGAGACATCGCGGGCGCAGCTCGATTACAACCAGCGGCGCCTCCAGGGCGGCGTCGGCAGCCGGCTGAACGCGCTGCGCTCGTCGCAGATCGTGTCTTCGGATCAGGCGCTGCTCGAGACCTATCGCCTCAACGTGCGCCGCGCGCAGGAAGCGCTCGGCGTGCTGCTCGAAGCCGATGGTCCGGTCGATGCCGCCGGCGAACCGGCGTTCGAGGTCCCGGCCGTGGGGAGCCCGGAGTCGTGGCTGGGCGAGCGCACGGACTACCGGTTGTTCAGCGCCCAGCGCGACCTGTCGTCGCGCATCGTCAAGGACAGCTCGAAGGACTGGTGGCCGACGGCGTCGGTGTCCTTCGACCCGCAGTACGTCGGTCCCGCGGGGCTGTTCCAGCCGTCCGGGACCTGGCGGCTCACGCTGTCGCTGAACCAGCCGATCTACGACGGTGGCCAGCGCCGCGGCGTTCGCCGGCAACGCGAAGCGGACCTGCAGGAAGACGAGTTGACCGTCCAGCGGCTGGCACTCGACGGCCCGCGCCGAGGTGCGGACGGCGCAGGCGGCGGTGACATTTCAGGAGCGGGCACTGGCCAGTGCTCGGGAATCGGCGGGGTTTGCCAACGAGGTCCTCAAGATCACGATCGTCGCGTTCGAGGCCGGTGCGTCCACGAACATCGAAGTGATCGACGCGCAGCGCTCGGCGCGCGACCTCGAGACCGCCGTGACGCAGGTGGAGGACCGCGTGCGTCAGGCGCGCCTGGACCTGCTGGTCGCGCTCGGACGGTTCCCGCAATAACCGCACAGCTCACTCAAATGGTCATGCCCACGCCCTTCGTGCTCGGAGTGGACCTGGACGGCACATGCGCCGACTTTTACGGCGGCCTGCGTCCCATCGCCGCCGAGTGGCTGGGCGTCACGGCCGAATCGCTCGGCCCGGAAGTGACCTGGGACCTGCCGGAGTGGGGAGTGGCGCAGGCCCCCGGCGGCTATCCCAAGCTGCACCAGTTCGCCGTCACGCAGCGGGATCTCTTTCGCGTGCTGAAGCCCATGCCCGGGGCGCCGCAGGTCCTGCGGCGTCTGTCGGACATGGGCGTCCGCATCCGCATCATCACGCACCGCCTGCTGATCAAGAACTTCCACCGCGCCGCGGTGCAGCAGACGGTGGACTGGCTGGATGGCCACGACATTCCGTACTGGGACTTGTGCTTCCTCGCGGACAAGTCGGCGGTGGGCGCTGATCTCTACGTCGAGGACGCGCCCCGCAACGTCGAGCAACTGCGGCGCGAAGGTCATCCGACCATCGTGTTCACCAGTTCCACCAACCGCCACCTGCCGGGCCCACGCGCCGACACCTGGGATCAGGTGTACGAGATGGTGGTCGCGGCGATGGCGCAGCCGAAACCGCCGGCGGCTACGTAACGCCTCGGCCGGCTCGCCGTTCCACCCGCTCGACCCGGCCGCGCAGCTGGCAGGACATGGCCTTCAGCAGCTGGATGTCTTCCTCCTGTTTGACGCGAATCTCCGCGAACCGCTGGTCCGCCCGCCGCTCCATGACTTCCATCCGCTGGTGCAGCGCCTCGAAGCGCTCGCCCAGCCGCTGTTCCATGCGATCCATCTCGGTCATTGCCACGTCCTTTTCCGCGCCCCCGTGACTTCACGACGGCCCTCCATTGCACGGACGGTGCCGGACTGAAATGAGCCGTTCGCGCCCGCTCCTTCCATCACGCTGGCAAGGAGTGCGCTCCTCGCTGCGCCCGCTGCGCGCAGCTTCTGCCGGGTCCTGTACAATCCGGGCATGCGAACCTCTCACGTACGTGCCATGTTCTGTGGCCTGGCCATGATGCTGGTGGCTGGCGCGGCATCGCTGCTGGCCGACGCTCCTGCGCGCCTGGCTTCGGCGCGGCAGATGGTGCTGGTAATCACACCCGGTTGGGACGACGTGCGCGGCGAGCTGCGCCGCTTCGAGCGCGGAGCGGCGGGGCAGCCGTGGCGGTCGGTCGGCGCGGCCGGTTCGATCGTGGTGGGGAAGAACGGTACCGCATGGGATCCGCTGACCGCGCCCGCGGTGCCCGGTCCGCAGAAGGCCGAGGGCGATGGCCGCTCTCCCGCGGGTGTGTTCCCGCTCGGCCGCGCGTTCGGGTTCGCACCCGCGTCCGAGGCGTCGTGGCTGAAAGTGCCCTACCTTCCGGTCGTGGAAGGCATCGAGTGCGTGGACGACTCTACGTCCAGCGTCTACAACCAGATCGTCGATCGCCGGCAGGTGCGGACGCCGGACTGGAACAGCTCGGAGAAGATGCGGGAGGTCGGCGAAGCCTATCGGTGGGGCGTGGTGGTGGACTACAACACGCCGGCGGTCGCGAAGCGCGGGTCGTGCATCTTCCTGCACATCGGCGGTGAGGGTGGCAAGGGCACGGCGGGTTGCACCGCGATGTCAACCGATGAACTGCGTGCGGTCATGGCGTGGCTGGATCCGGACACGTCCCCGGTGCTCGTCCAGCTGCCGCGGGCGGCCTACGACAAGCTGCGCGCCGACTGGTCGCTTCCGTAGGTCAGGCGCGACGCTTCTTCATCTGCACTTCGCGCCCGCCGTCGGCGAAGCCCACTTCGTCCATCAACTGGTTGATCAGGAACACGCCGCGGCCGCTCGGCTTCAACACGTTCTCGCCGGCCAGCGGACTCGGCACCAACGTCGCGTCGAACCCGGGCCCCGGATCCCGGACGACGATCACGACCTCGCCTTTGGCGTCGGTGGTCACCACGCACTGGACCTGTTTGGTCGCATCGTTCTTGCAGCCATGACGAATGGCGTTGGCCAGCGCTTCGTCGATAGCCATCTCCACCGGCATCAGCTCATCGTCGGTCCAACCCTTGCTCTCGAGCAGTTGCCGCACGCCTTCACTCACGGCTGGAATTGACGAGGGAACCGCCGGGAGCACGAGGTTCATCTCGCATGTGGACGTAAAGGGCATCAGCGCGCTCAGCTTGTCCACCTTCTCCAGCGACTTGCGAAGCTTGGCGACGAGCGCCGTCTGTTCAACCTCTGCCCGATCACGCGCCGCCAGCGCCCCTTCCAACTCGATCAGGTTGTAGCGAAGTTCGAGCTGCGCTTGTGCCTGCCGGCGCAGGGCCTCGAGCGCCTGCGTCTGTTCGCTGGTGAGCCGCCGCGGTTTGACGTCCACTACGCACAGCGTGCCCAGCCCGTGACCGTCGGGCGTGATCAGCGGCGCACCGGCATAGAAGCGGATGTGCGGTTCGCCGACGACCATCGGATTGTGGCGGAAGCGGTCGTCTTCGCGCGCGTCTGGAACTTCCATGACGCCGGGTTGGGTGATGGCGTGGGTGCAGAAGGCGATACTGCGCTCGGTCTGGCGGATGCCGACCCCGACCTCGGACTTGAACCACTGCCGATCCTCGTCGATCAGCGTGATGAGGGCCATCGGCGTGCCGCAGATGTGCGACGCCAGCATCGTCAGGTCGTCAAAGGCCTGTTCGGGATCGGTGTCGAGGATCCGATAGCGCCTCAGGGCGGCCAGACGGGCCGGTTCGTCGACAGGGGGCATGTTGTGATCCTCCGAGTGCTACAGAAGGATACGCCGGAGCAGCACTCCTTGTTCGGCTGGAACCGTGCGCGGTCACCGACAGAGGAACGCTCCTGACGGCAGAGCTTCACCGTCTGCACACGGTTGCTCGGCCAGCACCGGCGCCCGCGCCCGTTTGGCTTCGTCGAAGTAGGACCGGATCCGGGCGAATTCGTTGGCGGAAACGCGCACCCGTTCCTGGGCCAGGAAGGTGATGTGATACGCGTTCCTGAAGCGCGACCACGAGATCGGCACGCCGCGACGCTCGAGGTCGTCGGCCACGGCCTGTCGCTGATCGAGTAGCGGTTGGATGCGATACTCCCGCGTGAGCGCGACGATGTCCTCGGTGTTCAAGGCACACCACAACGCCACCGCCGCGCCCAGTCCGGCTCGCACCGCGGGAAGGGGCCACGTCTGCAGCGCCATCACCAGCGCCCCGACGGGGATCAGCACCCCGAGCAGGTTGTAGCGCATGGTCTCCACCCTGATGTCACTGCAGGTGGCAAAGCCGTAGACGACGGTCGAGATGAGGCCGACGAGCACGAGATAACCGCCGATATGCGCCATTTCACCGGCCGCCGCGTCGGCGTTGCGGGTGCCCCGCGCCTTCAGAGGCCACTGTCGGGTCGATAGCCGATCCGGCCGCCGGCCGAGGCCGCGCGCCGGCGCACGGCGAACCAGTGCCACGCTCCCGATGCCAGACCGACCAGCGTGAGTGTTCCGACCCACAATCCCAACCCGTTCACGCCCGAGAACACGCCGCTGAGAACGCCGTAGTCGCGCAGGGACGCCGGCACGCCGCCGATCAGCCGCGGCAGATGATCGGTGAGCAGCAAGTCCGCTCGCATCGGCCACGCCGCGGGCTCGAAGCACACGCGTCCGCCGATGGTGTCTACCGCGGTGCCGAACAGCACCGGATCGTCGCCGCTGGTGCCTGGTCCCCGGCCGTTGGCGAACGGTTGGAGCACACTGGCGACACTGCGCACGGCGACGAACGCGATGCCGGCCACCGCCCATCGTCTAGCGACCGCGCCCGCCTGAGTCGTCACCGCGCCTGAGGTGAGGGCGCTCGAGCGCGTCCATGATCAGCAGCGCGACCGCGCCGTAGACTACGAACTCGCGGTGCAGCATGCCGAACCCCAGGATGCCGCCGAGCCACCACGGGCGATCACGCGCGATCCACAGGAGCAGCACGTACAGCCACGGCTCGACGTTGCCGCCGTTGGCTTCGGTGATGCGTGCGGCAACGCCCGCCGCGGGTAAGGCGATCGGCAGCACCGCAATCGCGGCCACCATCGGATGCAGGCGCGCATCACGCACGAGAATCCGCAGCAGCAGGATCACGATCACGACGTTGATGACGACCAGTGGCGACTTCAGCGCGGTGACAGTGGGCCCGGCGACGAGCATCACGGGCGCGGCGAGGTAGGCCTCGACCGCGAGCATGTAGTTCTGCCCGTAGTAGAAGAGCGGGAACGCGCGTGCTTCGCTGATGTGCTTGGCCATCAGCCCGACCACGGCCTGATCGGAGTCGAAGTGAGTGCCGGGCCACCACACGAACGGAAACGCGCGCAGCAGGACCAGGCCTGCCAGCAGCAGCGCGGTGAGCCAGAAGCCGGTGCGGGATGACATCGCGCGGGTTCGCGCGCTCGCGGCAACGCGGAAGCGTAGAATACGCCAAACCATGGCGCATCCGCAGTCTCTTCGCCCGTTCGCGATGGCGGCGATGGTGGCAGTGGTGGCGGTCACCGTGTGGGCGCTCACGGCGCCGCGTGCCTTGATGCCTCCGGTCTCGCCGCTCGGCGAGCAACCGATCTACTCGGTGGCAGACAGTGCCGCCCTCGTGCTGCTCGAGCCCGTACTGCACGCGCCCTGGTTGGGCACGGTGACTGCGCCCGCACGCTGGATGGTGGCCTTCATCGTGATGCTCGGCGCGAGCGGCGTGGCGATCTTCGCCGGCGCCGGCCTGCTGGCGACCATCTTCATCGCGCTGGCGCTGGTATTGGACGCCTCCTTCGGCGCGGCCCTCACGCACGCAGGCGGACTGGTGGTCGCGATCGGGCTGGTCTGGCTGGCTTCAGGCGCGGCGTTCGACGAGCATCAGCGCGTGTCGGGGGACCGCCCCTGGTTCAATCCGCTCTCCGCGATCCTGTTGTGGAGCCTGGCGGTGTGGTGGGACTGGATGGCGATCGTCACGTGGCCGATCGTGCTGGCCGCGCTGCGACGAACACCGCAGCGGCCGGCGCGCGGAGCGTGGACCCTGGCCTCGTTGGTCATCGGCGCCGGGGCTTTCCTCGCGCACTTCGAGTGGATGGCGGCCGAGGCGCGGGCGTTGTCTCTTGCACCCGATGTCTCGCTCACGTGGCGCGACGCGCTGGTCGTGGCATTCGACTCCCGGCCCCGCATGCCCATCGGCAGCTATGTGTCGGCCGATCTCACCATGCGCCTGGCCTACCTGGTCATGGCCCTGGCACTCGTGGGATTGCTCTTCGGTGGCCTGGCGCGCTGGTGGCGCCGCGCGATCGCGATGTCGGGCGTGCTGGTCCTGATCGTGGCGCTTGGCTGGTCGGAATGGCAGGCGGAGATGTTTCGCTTCGCGATCTGGGCGGTCGCGCCACTGGCGGCGGTGGGGCTCACCTGGGTGTCGAGGCAGAGTGCGCACCGGGCGTGGTCGCCAGTGATCACCTGCGCGCTGGGCGCGGTGCTGCTGGCTGAGACCGCGGTGATGGGGGCGCGGCCGCTCGCGGGGCAGGACGCGCGCATCTTCAGGGACGCACTGGAGTCCGCACTCGAGGCCCGCACCGACGAGCGGCGCATGGTGTTGGTGGCCGAGGATACGCGGGTTGACTCGGCGCTGGCGTCGTGGGCCTCGACGGAACCGGGTGTGATGCGGGTGGCGCAGGACGGTAGCGCGGTGGCGGGTGCCGTGACGTCCGGGATGATGGTGCTCGCCGGACCAGTGGCGCGCCAGCAGCTGGAGCTGACCGGGCTCCTCTTCGACGAGGCGTTTGCGATCGCGGAGCCGGCGGCCTTCACCATGTCGGAAGCGTCTGGAACACTGCAATGTGCCACGGTGCGCACGGATCGATGGAGCCAGCTGCCGGGGCTCGAGTACACCGGCCGACTGGGGCTGCAGGTGCCGCCGCAGATTGGCGCCGAGATGCAGTTGATCGTTGGTGATGCGCTGCCGTTGCAACTGCAGGTCGCCACCCCGGAGGGTCGAGAGGTGCCGGTGGCGACCGACGCGCTGATGGCGGGACCGGGGAGCGAAACACCACCGGCGGATTACTGGCTGGATGGCGGACTGCCGGAAAACGGTCCGCGCGTGATCCGCCGCGTGCACCTGCCCGCGTATCCCGCGCGCACGGAGCTGCTGTCCGTTCGCCTGGGGCGCCGTGCGCCGCGCGTGCTGGCGAGGCTGATTGGCTACGACGGCGCCCCGCGCGGACGGGTGTGCGCCGCACCTGCCGCACTCACGGTACTGTTCGCGCACGGCCGTCGCGAGGAAGCAGTGTCGCTCGAGGACGACGAGGTGTTCGGTACCGGTTGGTATGGCGAAGAGGGCCGCGGCGCGCAGCTGTTTCGCTGGACCAGCACGGATGCGGTGGTCCTGTTGTCCTCAGCGCTGCGGACTGACGTGACCGTGACGATGGAGGCCGAAGCCGCAGCGGGCGTAGGCCGCGGCGACGCCGAAGCTCCGATACTCACGCTGCGCGTGAACGGCATGGACATCGGGTCTCAACCGATGGGGCAGGGCAGCCGCCCGTACAAATGGAACGTGCCCGCCGGCGTGTGGCTGGCGGGCACGAATGAGCTGTGGTGGCACACGTCGCAAGCGGTGCGCCCCGCGGACATGGGCGGCACCGACACACGCACGCTGGCGCTGCGAGTGTCGTCGATCGGGGTGGGACGATGACAGGGGAAGTCTTGCGTCCTAGGTCTTAGGTCTTAGGTCTTAGGTCTTGCCAAGACTCAGGACCCAAGACCCAAGACTTCTTAAGCCCCAAGCCCCAAGCCCCAAGCCCAGACTCAAGCCCCAAGACTCAAGACCCAAGACCCAAGACCCAAGACCCTAGGGCACTGAAACGAGTGTCACTTCGAACAGCAGCGTGGCGTTGCGCGGGATCCGGGTGATGTCGGGCGTCGACGTGCCGTAGGCGAGCTCGGGCGGGATCACGAGGCGGCGGGTACCGCCGACGCGCATGCCCGGAATGCCCTGGCTCCAGCCGGCGATGACGCCGGCACCAAGCTGAAAGCGGACCGGGGTGGAGCTCGCATCGAACTGCGTGCCCTTGTTCTCGGCGGCGGTGTCGCTATAGAGCCATCCCGTGTAGGTCACAGTGACTGCCTGGCCGGCGTTGGCGACGGCGCCAGTGCCAACGACGAGGTCCGTGGTGCTGAATGGTGCGGCGCCTGTGGGGGACGGGCCGGTGATGGTGCTCGCATCATCTCCACCGCACGCGGCGGCAGTGGTGGCAACGAAAGCGGCGAACGCGAAAAGCAGGAATCGTCTGGTCATGGTCCTTCTGGAAAGATGAGGCGCTCCTCCGATCATAAACGAAGCCCACCGCAGCCCATCGGGCTGCGGAGGCGGGCTTCAGGCCGGGATCCGGGATCCGGTGTCCGGTATCCGGAAGGCCGGGAATCCGAAGCATCTCTGCCTTCGGACACCGGAAACCGGGTACCGGACACCGGTACTCCGTTACTTCACGAACAACATCTCGCGATACGTCGGCAGCGGCCAGATCTCGTGCGGCATGACCAGCTCGAGCTGATCGCCGAGCTCGCGCAGCTTCGCCATGGCCGGCACGATGGTGTCGCGCATGTACTTCGCGTGCTTCTCGGCCGACGAGCCGCCGTGATCGCAGCGCGCTTCGCCAGCCTGTCGGTCTGCGCGCGGAAGCGGTCGACCAGCTTGACGACCTTGGCCAGGTGCTTCTTGCCTTCCTTGCTCGGCACGCCGCCGGCCTTCGCCGCCGCGACGCTCTGCCCGACGTGCTTCTGGTACTCGAGCGCCGCCGGCAGGATGTAGCGGTTGGCCATCAGCACCATCAGCTGCGCTTCGATGTTGATGGTCTTGCTGTAGGTCTCGAGGTTGATCTCGTAGCGCGCGTGCAGTTCGCGCCTCGGTCAGGACCTTGAACTTCTCGAACGCCTTGACCACCGTCGGGCTTGACGATCTCGGGCAGCGCGTCGACGGTGTTCTTCAGGTTCAGCAGGCCGCGCTTGCCGGCTTCCTTCTGCCACTCGTCCGAGTAGCCGTTGCCGTTGAAGATGATGCGCTTGTGCTTCTTGATGGTCGCCTTGAGCATCGCCGCGACGGCGTCTCTCGAGCGCTTTCGCCCTTGCGCGAGCCGCGCCTTCGAGCTCGGTCGCCAGCGCGTCGAGCGATTCGGCGACGGCGACGTTCAGGCAGGTGGCCGGCAGCGCCGACGTTCTGCGTCGAGCCGACGGCGCGGAACTCGAACTTGTTGCCGGTGAACGCGAACGGCGAGGTGCGGTTGCGGTCGCCGGCGTCGCGCGGCAGCTTGCGGCAGCGCGCGCGACGCCGATGTCGAGCATGCCGCCGCTCTTGGTGCTCTTGGCGCCGCCGCTTTCGACCTGCTCGAAGATGTCGGTGAGCATGTCGCCGAGGAACACCGACAGGATCGCCGGCGGCGCTTCGTTCGCGCCGAGGCGATGATCGTTGCCGGCGTGCGCGATGCTGCATGCGGAGCAGGCCCTGCCACACGTCCACCGCGCGAATCACCGCGGTGCAGAAGAACAGGAACTGCATGTTGTCGTGCGGCGTGTCGCCCGGGTTCAGCAGGTTGTTGCCGAGGTCGTCGCCGATGCTCCAGTTCAGGTGCTTGCCCGAGCCGTTGACGCCGGCAAACGGCTTCTCGTGCATCAGGCACGCCAGGCCGTACTTCGGCGCCACGCGCTTCAGCGTCTCCATCGTCATCATCTGATGGTCGGTGGCGACGTTGGCGCTCTCGAAGATCGGCGCGACTTCGTACTGCGACGGCGCCACTTCGTTGTGGCGCGTCTTGATCGGCACGCCGACCTTGTAGAGCTCGGCTTCGACTTCGGCCATGAACGCGAGCACGCGCTCCGGGATCGAGCCGAAGTACTGATCTTCCAGCTCCTGGCCCTTCGGCGGCCGGGCGCCGAACAGCGTGCGGCCGGCGTTGAGCAGGTCGGGGCGCGCGAAGTAGAAGTTGCTGTCGATCAGGAAGTATTCCTGCTCGGGGCCGCAGGTCGCGGTGACGCGGGTCGCGGTCGAGCCGAACAGCTTCAGCACGCGCACGGCCTGCGCCGACAGCGCTTCCATCGAGCGGAGCAGCGGCGTCTTCTTGTCGAGCGCGACGCCGGTCCAGCTGACGAACGCGGTCGGGATGACGAGCGTCGCGCTGTTGTTGTTCACCAGCAGCCACGGCGGGCTGGTCGGATCCCACGCCGTGTAGCCGCGGGCTTCGAAGGTGCTGCGCATGCCGCCCGGACGGGAAGCTCGAGGCATCCGGCTCGCCGCGGACCAGTTCCTTGCCGCTGAATTCCGCGAGCGCGCGGCCGTCGGCGGTCGGTCCGTAGAACGCGTCGTGCTTTTCGGCGGTGATGCCGGTCAGCGGCTGGAACCAGTGCGTGAAGTGCGACGCGCCGTTTTCGACCGCCCAGTCCTTCAGCGCCGATCGCGACCGCATCCGCGGTCGAGATGTCGAGCGGCTTGCCGCGCGTGATGGTGTCGCGCAGCGACTTGTAGGCGGGCTTCGGCAGGCGGGCCTGCTGGACCTTGTCGTTGAACACGCGCGCGCCAAAGATGTCCTTGACCGTGCGCGGGCGTCTGGATGACGCGCCCTTCGTTCATGGCCCAACTGCGTATGCCCTTGATTGCCTCGCCGAGTGCTGCGGATCCCATGATGTGTCTGTCCCCATGCTGCCCGGCCGTATGAGAACGCTCGACTCCGGGCCGGTGCGACCAGGGCGAGCGCGGTGTTGCTTGAATGGTGCACAAGTATGCACGATCGAGATATCAGTTTGCAATATTTGAGCCTATCCAAACTGCAGATTGACGCGTCAAAAACTGCAAAGTGAGACTCAGAATGCTGAATTGGCAGTTTTGAACGAACGGTCAGCTTCTGGCAAATGCCCTGACCAGGGTCAGGCTCGATCAGGCACCTGAGGCTCGAACTTGGCCTCAAGACGCCAAGACGCCAAGACCCAGCCCAAGACTCAAGGCCTAAGACGCCAAGACCTAAGACCTGCTCTAGAACCCCGGCACCAGCGTCCGCGTCGCGCAGGACGGGGATGGCGTGCTGGCCGCGCCGTTCGTGAGGGCGGGATAGGCGAGTTCCGCGACAGATCGCATAGCCGGCGTCGCCGGGATGGAAGCCGTCGGACGCGTAGTTGCTGGCATGCAGAGGCGGGCGTCGCACATCAGGTCGACCACCAGCACGTTGCGGCTGGTCAGCGCGTTGACGCGATCGGAAGATCCCGACGGCGATGCGCTGCATGATGCTCTTCTCCGACGTCGGCCGCGATGCGAGATACGGCGCGCCAGCCAGGTTGATCATGTTGAGCGCGACGATGCGCGCGTTCGGCGCGCGGGCGCGGATGCGCGACACCAGATCGTCGAGATCGGTGCCCCATTGCCGGACCTGTGCGTCGATGTAGCCGTCGGACGTCGCTGCCGCCGCGCCCGGCGAGCGCGGCGCGGCCGATGACGTTGGCGTCGTTGCCGCCGGCGAAGATCGTGACGTGCGTGGTCGTCCGGTCGGCACGAACGGCGCCTGCCGTTCGATGAAGTTGCCGGCGAGATCGCTGATCGGCTGCCGAGTCGCGCGCGAGATCGTCGATCGCCGTGCTGAGCACCGCGCCTGGAATGCTGAGAGTTGAGGTAGCTCGACGGTGCGGCCGTCGGCCTGCGAAGCCGGCGCCGCAGGATCTGCACGTAGCCGGTGCCGTCCTGGCAGTCGGTCGAACGGCACGCAGACGATGCTGCTGCCGAAGCCGATGCCATCGCTGGCGCCGATGCGCGGTGTAGAAAATGGGTCGCTGGTCGAACTGCCTCGGTCGGAGAGGTGGGCGACTCGGTGCCGCCGCTGCAGACGGATGAAGCCGCCGCCAGGAGCGCGACAAGGCCAAGGAAACGGGTCAGTCGCATCTCTGCCTTATTGTGCAAGAATCAGGCCCGCATTCGTCTTGTCGTGTCCGTATTGGGCCTGCCCACCACGTCCGCGCTTTTCTATTCCGACTATTTGCGCTCCGCCGAACTCGTGGCCAGCCTCCGCTGCGTCCGTGGACGCGCTTCTATCATCCGCCAGACCGCGCCGGACCTGCCGGTCCGCTGAAGTATCCGCACATGCCCGCGGTCATCCGCGATGCGTCGGCGACGTTCGCCGCGAAGGACGGCGTTCACGCTGGGCCTGCCGAATGGCTCGCAGGGCGGCATCACGTTCGCCGAAATCGATCGGCTGTCCGATCAGTTCGCGGTCTACCTGCGCGAGGTCGCCGGCTTCAAGCCCGGGCGATCGCATCGCGATCCAGATGCCGAACTGTCTGGCCTATCCGGTCGCGGTGTTCGGCACGCTGAAGGCCGGCCTGGTGATGGTGAACACCAATCCGCTCTACACCACCGCCGGAGATGGTGCACCAGTTCACCGACAGCGGCGCGGTCGGACTGATCGTCATCGATCTGTTCGCCACCAAAGTCGCCGAGGTGCTGCCGAAGACCGTCGATCAGCACCGTGGTCGTGGTCGTCGATTTCCGATCTGCTGCCGCCGCTCAAGCGCCTGCTCGTGCGCGTCGGTGCAGAAGTACGTGAAGAAGATGATCCCGCCGATTCACCTTCACGCACACGACCATGCGCCGGGCGCTGTCGCGACGGCGCCGATCGCATCGCGGCCGGCGCCGATCCGCGCGTCTACGCGCAGTCGCTCGATCACGACAGCATCGCGGCGCTGCAGTACACCGGCGGCACGACCGGCGTGGCGAAGGGCGCGGTGCTGACGCACGGCAACCTGCGTGGCCAACATCGATGCAGGGCCTCGAGATGTGGAAGCCGTTGCTGCGCCTCGGCGAGGAAGTGATGCTGACGGCGCTGCCGCTGTACCACATCTTCGCGTTCACGGCGAACCTGATGATCTTCTATCGTCGCCGGCGGACGGAACGTGCTCGTCCCGAGTCCGCGGCCGCTGTCGAACCTGCAAGACGGTGATGGAGGACGAACCGATCACCTGGTTCACCGGCGTCAACACGCTTGTTCGCGGGCCTGATGCACGAGGCGTGGTTCAAGCGAGCGGACGAACTGGTCGCTGCGCGGCTCGGTGGCCGGCGGCATGGCGCTCGTGCCGGTGATCGGCGAGCGCTGGGAAGCGATGACGAAGACGCCGATCTACCAGGGCTACGGCCTGACCGAGACCTCGCCGGTCGCGACGCTCAATCCGTTCCAGCGCCCGAAGCGCGAGGCGATCGGCGTGCCGATTCCCGGCACCGATGTCCGCTTCGTCGATGACGACGGCCGTGACGTGCCGGTGGGCGAAGTCGGCGAGCTGTGGGTCAAGGGCCCGCAGGTGATGCAGGGCTACTGGCAGCGGCCCGACGAAACCGCGCGCGTCCTGCGCGACGGCTGGCTCGCCACCGGCGACATCGCGCAAGATGGACGAGGACGGCTACATCCAGATCGTCGATCGCAAGAAGGACATGATCCTGGTCAGCGGCTTCAACGTCTATCCGAATGAAGTCGAAGCCGTGATCGCCGACGCATCCAGGCGTGCACGATGCCGCGGTGGTCGGCGTCCCGGACGATGAATGCGGCGAGATCGTCGTCGCGTTCGTGACGAAGCAAGGATCGCGGCGCTGACGGAGGACGATGATTCGGCAGCACTGCAAGCGAGTCGCTGACCGGCTACAAGGTGCCGCGCTGGTGGTCTTCCAGGACGACTGCCGAAGTCGAACGTCGGCAAGGTGCTGCGGAAGGATCTGCGCGACGAAGCGCAGCAGGCGTATCTGGCACGCAGACGACTCCGATCGACTCGGCAGCCCGGACCGACCCGGAGCCGGCACCCATGGATAACCTCTGTCATTCGCTGGTCGGCATGGCGCTCGGCCGTGCCGGCCTGGACGTCGCGCACGCGCTCGGCATGAGCACGCTGGTCATCGCCAACAACCTGCCGGACATCGACGTCGGCGTGTTCGCGCACCGACACGCTGCGCGATGTCGTTTCGCCGCGGCTGGACGCACGGCGTGCTCGCGCAGCTGACGCTGCCGATCGCGCTCACCGGCGTCGTGTGCTGATTGGGTACGACCGGCATACGGCAGCCGGCAGACGGCAGACGGCAGAGCACCGGCAGCCGGCAGCGGCACACGGCAGACGTGTCGTTCGGTCAGCTCCTGCTGCTGTCGTTCATCGGCGTGCTGCTGCACGTCTTCATGGACTTCACCGAACAGCTACGGCGTCCGGCTGTTGATGCCGTTCTCGAATCGCTGGTTCTACGGCGACGCGCTCTACATCGTCGATCCGTGGCTCTACCTGATGCTTGGGGCCGGCGTATGGCTGGCGTCACGCGCGAGAAGCGGGCGCGCCGCGGCCGCGCCGCGCGGCGCAGGTCGGCGTTGCGCTGGCGGCGATCTACGTGCTGGCGATGCTCGGCTCGAATCTGTCGGCGCGGCGCGAAGTGCGCGACGGACTGGCGCGAGCGGGCGCAGCGCGGACACGCGCTTCATGGTGACGCCGGTGGTCGTCAATCCGTTTCAGTCGCGAAGTGGTGATCGACGTCGGCGATCGCTACGAGAAGGGCAACTCTGGTTCGATCCGTTGCCGCATTTCCGGCCGGCGGGGTTCGGCGATGGACGAAAGGCCTCGAACAACCGGAGGCGCAGCGCGGCGCTGACAGCCGCCGCGCGCGCGCGCCTTCCTGCGCTGGTCGCGCTTTCCGTTCGTGGTCAGTGGATCGCACGACCGCGCCGCCGCGGCTGCTGGCTCAACGACTATCGCTACGCGACAGCCGGCGCGTACGGCTGGTCCGTCCTCAGGCGTGGAGATCGGGAAGTAGCCCGCGCTGACGGCGGAAGTACAATCGACGGATGCGTGCTGCCCTGGCCCTCGTCCTCTGCCTGGCCCTGCCTGCGCCGGCGCTGGCGTGGGGTTTCGAAGCCCACAAGTTCATCGCCGATCGGATGATCGCGCTGCTGCCGGCCGCGCTGCAAGCCGCTGTTCGAAAAGCGGCGCGCCTTCATCGTCGAGCGCGCGATCGATCCGGACCTGTGGCGCAACGTCGGCTGGGAGAGCGAGCCGCCGAATCACTTCCTCGACCTCGATTACGAGGCCTTCGGTCCGTATCCGTTCGAGGGGCTGCCGCGCGATCTACGACGCCGCGGTTCAGAAGTTCGGCAAGGTCGTTCATCGACGAGCAGGGCACAGCTGCCGTGGCGGACGGCGGAGTTCTACGGCGAGCTGCAGCGCGAATTCGAGTCGCTGAAGCGGCCGAACCGCGCCGGCCTACGCGCTCGACAACATCGTGCTCTACGCGGCGATCCTCGCGCACTACGTGTCCGACGGCCACGTGCCGCTGCACTGCGGTGGTGAACTACGACGGCCAGCTGACGGACCAGCAGGCCTGCACTCGCGCTGGGAGTCCGAGCTGTTCGAGCGCAATCGACCGCAGCTGAAGATCGCGCCCGTCGCGGCCGCAGCCGGTGATCGAATCCGCGCGACTTCATGTTCGACGACGCTGCTCGCCAGCAACCGCGATGCCGCCGAACGTGCTGGAGGCCGACAAAGCGCGGCGGCCGGCCGCGAGTTCTACGACGATGCGCTACTTCGACGCGTTCGCGAAGGCCGCGCTCGCCGACGCTTGGAGCAGCGCGTGAACGACTCGATCAGCCGCGGTGGCGGCGATGATCACCGGCGCCTGGGAGCAGGCCGGCAGTCCCGACGTGCCGGCCGAGCTGCCGCGAACTCCGCGCCGGATTCGTCGTCCTAAACAGTGATGGACGTCTATCTGCGTCCCGTCGGCGCCGATCGTTTCGAGTCCTATTACGAGGCGCGAGGAGACGACGAAGAGCCGGTCGAGGGCGGTGCCTCGCAGGGCTTCTTCGCGCGGATGCGCGCGAAGTTCAACGAGCAGATCAAGGAAGCCGAGCAGGCGCGGCATCGCAGAAGCTACGAGGCGCCGACGACGTTCCTGGGCCGGATGCAGAGCGCAGATGATGCGATGGATCGCCGAGCGCATTGCCGAGCAGCGGCTGCTGTGGCAGCTTGCGCGAGGCGGACGCGGCGACGCTGCACGTGCCCGACGATCAGGATCCGGCCGCCGACCAGGCCGACTGATCATGCGCGGACTGCATGAAGTGCGATGCGGACCGTCACCGCAATCGCTGGTCGCTTCACACCCTGGCGTTGATCGCATCGGTGCCGTTCGTGCGTGGTGCCCGGGCCCGAACGTCTTCGGCTACCTCTTCACCTTCACCGTGGTCGGCCACTTCCTGGCGTGGCGCGGCGCGGTCCGGCGAGGCTGCATCGGAGGTGCGATGGTCTGTCGCAGCCCGACGCCGCCCTCACCGACCTGCGGCACGCCTTTTCGCTCGGCGCCGAGCGCCCGATCGCTATCGCCGGATTCACGAGGTCGCCGCGCCGCTGCGCCTGCCGAAGCTGGCCCGCTTCGTCGAGCAGATGGCGCGCGCCGACGCCGCGTGATATTCTCGACCTCGTGACGCTCGGCGAGCTGGCTCGTCGCTTGGAATGCCCGGTCGAGGGCGATGCCGCCATCGAAATTCGCCGCGTGGCGAAGATCGAAGAGGCCGGCCCCGGCGACCTCACGTTTCTCGCCAATCCGAAATACGCCCACGAAGCTGGCCACCACCGGAGCGAGCGCCGTGATTGTGAACGGCGGCGTCGACCGCGCCGTGCGCCGTCATCCGCAGCCGCCGCCCTATCTGACGCTTCGCCCGCGCCGCGCGGTGCTGGCGCCCGACGAGCGCCCGCCGCGCCGGTGTCCATCCGCTGGCCGTCGGTCGACACGCCGCGCCAGGTCGATCCCTCCGCGTCCGTCGGCGCCTACGCCGTGATCGGCTCGGGCGCGCCGATCGGCGCGCGTACCATCGTTCATCCCCACGTCGTGATCGGCGACGGCGCCACGATCGGTGCCGACTGCATCCTGCACGCGCACGTCTCGATTCGCGAGCGCTGCACGATCGGCGCGCGCGTGATCATGCAGAACGGCGCGGTGATCGGCAGCGACGGCTACGGCTTTGCGACAGCGGCCCGACGGCACGCACGAAAAGATTCCGCAGACGGCGCCGGTCGTGATCGAAGACGACGTCGAGATCGGCGCCAACACGACGATCGATCGGCCGGCGGTGGGCGAGACGCGGATCAAGGCCGGCACCAAGATCGACAACCTGGTGCAGATCGGCCACGGCGTCGTGCTCGGCACGAACGTCGCTGCTGGCGGCGCAGGTCGGCATCGCCGGCAGCACCGTGGTCGGCGACTCCGTGATGTTCGGCGGCCAGGTGGGCGTCGGCGGCCACCTGACGATCGGCGATCGGCGTCAAGGCCGTGGGGCAGTCGGGCATCACCAATTCGGTGGACGCCGACGCGTTCATCTCGGGCTATCCCGGCGATCGACAACAGCGAATGGCGCGCGGTCGTCGGTGGTGTTCCGCAAGCTGCCGGAGATGCGCAAGCAGCTGCGCGCGCTCGAGGAGCGGCTCGAGGAAGCTCGAAGAGACAATAGAAGATCAAACATGCGGCGATTGAAGCTGCTGGTGCTGTCGCGGCCGTCGGTGGCCGCGCTGGCGTGTGGAGTGCCGCTGCAGGCGGCGGTGCGCCCGCCGAAGCTCGAATACCAGCGCCTGCGTGCTGCCGAACGGCATGGTCGTGATCCTGCACCAGGACAAGTTCGACGCCGATCGTGCACGTCGAGCTCTGGTATCACGTCGGCTCGAAGAACGAGAAGCCGGGCCGCACCGGCTTCGCGCACTTCTTCGAGCACCTGATGTTCAAGGGCTCGCGCAACGTCGAGCCCGAGCAGCACACCTCGATCATCGCGTCGGTCGGCGGCCAGGCCAACGCCTACACCAACGAAGACACCACCGTGTTCTGGCAGACGATCCCGGCGCAGTACCTGCCGCTGGTGCTGTGGATGGAAGCCGATCGCATGGCGTCGCTGCGCATCGACCAGAAGACGTTCGTCACCGAGCGCGAAGTGGTCAAGGAAGAGCGCCGCATGCGCATCGAGAATCCGCCGTTCGGCCTGCTGAACGAGCTGATCTACGAGCAACGCCTTCGACGTGCATCCCTACAAGCACCCCGTCATCGGCAGCATGGACGATCTGAACGCCGCCACCATGGACGACGTGCGCGACTTCTACAAGACCTATTACGTGCCCGAGAACGCGACGATGATGATCGTCGGCGACTTCGACGTCGACACCGACCATCGGCCTGGTGAATCAATACTTCGGCCGCGTGCCGAAGGCGGCGAAGCCGGTGCCGCGCGACATCCCGCAGGAGCCGCCGCACACCAAGGAACGCGCGTCACCCTCGAGGAGCCGTGGCCGCTGCCGGCCATCGTGGTCGCGCTACCACGTGCCGTACAACGGGCATCCCGACGTCGTATCCGATGTTCGTGATGTCGAAGACGCTGTCGGACGGGCAGACGCTCGCGCATCTATCGCAAGCTGGTCTACGACTCCGGGCTGGCGCTGACCGCGTTCGGCAGGCAGCAGCTTCCTCGAGCAGCCCGGACCTTTTCTACGCGGTGGCGCTCGTCAATCCCGGGCAAGTCGCCGGACGAGGTCGAGAAGGCGCTGATCGCCGAGTTCGACAAGCTGAAGACGCGAAGGCATCACCGAGCGCGAACTGCAGCGCGCCAAGAACCAGTTCGCGCGCGACTACATCGTCAGCCGCGCTGTCGATCAAGGAGAAGGCGTCGCAACTTGGCCACGCCGAGGTGATGCAGAAGGACATGGCGACCGCCGACGGCGAGTTCGACACCTTCCAGAACGTGTCGCCCAGGACGACGTGCAAGCGCGTCGCGCAGAACTACTTCGTGCCGGAAGGCCGGCTGGTGATGCGCATCATGCCGCGCGGGGGCCGAGGCGGCGGCAGCCACGGCCCGGGCGTGCGGCCATGACAGACGTTGCGTCACCGCCGCGCTGATCACGCTCAGCCGTGCTGACGACGCTGGCCGTCGCCGCCAGACGCAGCTGCGTCGATGGCCGCGCGAGAATCCGCCGCGGCCGCTGCCGGCCGCGGCCGGTCTCGTTCCCGCCGTACGAGATGCGCAAGCTGGCCAACGGGCTGCAGGTCGTGCTGGTCAGCCAGAACGAACAGCCGTCGGTCAGCGTGCGCATGATCGTTCGCGCCGGCGCGGCCCACGATCCGAAGACCAGGATGGGACTGGCGATGCTGACGGCGACGCTGCTCGACCAGGGCGCCGGCAGCACGGAACGCCGAGCAGATCGCCGACGACGATCGACTTCCTCGGCGGCATCCTCGGCACCGGCGCGGGCACCGACCTCAGCTACATCAACACCATCGTCATGAAGGACGAGCTACGACGCCGCGCTGGCGATCTATGGCCGACGTGGTGCGCCGCCCGACGTTCCGCAGGCGGAGATCGAGCGCCAGCGGCAGCAGGCGCTGTCGGCCCTGAAGGTGGCCGCCGAGGATCCGGAGTCGGTGGCCGGCATGGTCATCGAGCGCCTGATCTACGGCTTCCATCCTTACGGCATGCCGGGGGCGGGCACGGCGGAGTCGCTGCAGTCGCTGACGCGCGAGGACTTCGTGGACTTCCACCGACGCTTCTTCGTTCCCAACAACGCCCTGGTCGCCGTCGTCGGCGACATCAGCTCGGCGGATGCGATGGCCGGCCTCGAGAAGTACTTTGGCGACTGGAAGCCGGGGGACCTGCCGCCCTTTGCGCCGATCGCGCCGCCCGAGCCGACGAAGCGCGTGATCGTGATCGATCAAGAACGGACTCGGTGCAGACCGAGATCCGCGTCGGCCACCTCGCGATTCCGCGCAAGCACGACGACTACGAGACGCTCGATCAGGCGGTGAAGATCCTGGGCGGCGAGGGCGCGAACCGGCTGCAGCAGGTGCTGCGCAGCCAGCGTCAGCTCACCTACGGCGCCTCGGCCGATCTGGACTCGTTGAAGTTCACCGGCGCGATCGTCGCGGATACCGACACGCAAACAGCGTCCACCGCGGAGGCGTTGAAAGTGGTCGTCGAGGAGTTCGCGCGCCTTCAGCGCGAGCGCGTGAGCGAAGCCGAGCTCGACGGCGGCGCAGGACTACGCGGTTGGCCACTTCCCGCTGACGATCGAAATGCCGGACCAGCTCGCGACGCAGGTACTCAATCAGCTGTTCTACGAACTGCCGGTCGAGGACCTGCCGAAGTTCCGCGAGCAGGTGCTGAAGGTGTCGCCTGAAGACATCCAGCGCGTGGCGCGCTGGTTCGTGCGTCCCGATCAGCTGTCCGTGGTGCTGGTCGGGAACGCCGATCAGTTCGTGGGCAGCCTCAAGGGCGTCGGATTCGGCACCTACGAGCGCATTCCCATCGACAAGCTCGACATCCTGTCCGCCGACTTGAAGAAGCAGTGAGGGTCATGATCTCGTGCGGCGAGCCGTCGGGCGACCTGTACGCCGGCGCGCTGGTCCACGCGCTGCGCGCGCGCGATCCACAGCTGGAGGCGTTCGGCCTCGGCGGCGAGCAGCTTGCGAGCGCGGGAGCACGGCTGGTGGCGGACTTCCGGGGGCTCTCTGTCACCGGGCTCACCGAGGCTCTGAAGGTTCTGCCGCGGTCGTGGGCCACCTACAAGCAGCTCGTGACCGCGGCGCGCGAGCAGCGGCCCGACGTGCTGGTGCTGATCGACTACCCGGACTTCAACTTTCGCCTGATGCGCGCGATCAAGGCGCTTGGCATCCCGATCGTCTACTACATCAGCCCGCAGCTCTGGGCGTGGCGGCCGGGCCGGATGAAGACGATGAAGGAGCTGGTCGATCGCGTGCTGGTCGATCTTCCCGTTCGAAGAGGCGCTGTATCGGACCGCCGGCGTAGAGGTGCGCTTCGTCGGCCACCCGCTGCTCGAGCTGGCAACGCCAACGGCCGACAAGGCCACGCTCGCCCGCGAGTTCGGACTTCAGCCGGACCGCCCGATCGTGGCGCTGCTGCCGGGGAGCCGGCCGAACGAGCTGACCCGCCTGGCGCCGGTCCTCGCCGCGGCCGCCGGCGACATCGCCGCGCGCGTCCCTGGCGTCCAGTTCATCGTCGCCCGAGCGCCACATCTCGATTCATCGCTCTTCGAGCACGTTCGCTCCGACGCCCATCGTCGAAGGACGCACCGATGACGTGCTGAGCGTCAGCGACCTGGTGCTCACCGCGTCCGGCACGGCGACGGTGCAGACCGCGATGCACGGCAAGCCGATGGTCGTGCTCTACAAGCTGTCGCCGATGACCTACCGATTGGGAAAGCCGCTCGCGAAGGTGGAGATGTACGCGATGGTCAACCTGATCGCCGGCCGCCGAATCGTTCGGGAGTTGATCCAGGACGACTGCACGCCGGCCGCGGTCGCGGACGAGGCCGTGGCCCTGCTCACCGACGTGAATCGCCGCGATCAGATGGTTCAGGATCTCGCTGCGGTCAGGGCTGCGCTCGGCGGTCCGGTGCGAGCGAGCGCGCCGCGGACGCGGTGATCGATCTGGTCCAGCGCGTCCGTGCGCGAACGTCGGCCGGTCAATAGACCGCCTCCGGGTGGGGAGGGACGCATCTCCCGTTACACTTTGAGGATGCGTGGACTCATCCTCGTCTGTCTCGTGGCGCTTTCCGCACCGCTCTCGGCCATTACCATCAAGCCCCTTTCGTTCATCGAACTCGTTGACGGCTCAGCTGCTGTCGTTCACGGCCGGGTATCGGCAGTGCACGGGCAGTGGACGGCCGATCGGCACGGCATCGACAGCCTCGTCTCGATCGACGTCATCGACTACCTGAAGGGCGGGCTCGGCGAGCGCGTCACGGTCCGGGTGCCTGGCGGTCAGGTCGGCGGCATGGTCAACATCATCCCCGGTGCGCCGAAGTTCGCCGAAGGCGATCAGGTCGTCCTGTTTCTCAAGGTGGACGGCCCCTCGATCCCGATCGTCACCGGGACCACGCAGGGCGTGTATCGCGTCACCACGGATCCGCGCAGCGGCGGCCTGGTGGTGGTACCGCCTCTCGTGGATGCGGGCGGCGCAGGGCGCATCGTGCGGGGCGATCCCAGCCGGCGTCCGCTGGCGATAGAGGTGTTCAGCGCGGCGGTGAAGAACGCACAGGTGGCCCGATGATGCGTGGCCTGATCTGGCTCCTCGCCTTGCTGCTGGCGCTGGCCCAACCGGCGCCTGCCGCCGCGTACCTGAAGTTCGGTTTCAAGATCGACGAGCGTACGGTGGACGTGAAGTGGCCTGCCGGGCCGGTGCGCTACTTCGTGAACGATCGCGACGTCCCAGGCGTTACCGCCGCGGACTTTCGTGCAGCGGTGGGGCGCGCGGCCACCACCTGGCAGGCGGTACCGGAGACGTCGCTGTCGTTCGAGTTCCAGGGGATGACGGCGGCGACGCCGAACCAGCTCGACGGCCGGAACACGCTGGGGTTTCTCGATCGGCCCGATCTCGATCGCGTGCTCGGCGCGACCAGCCTGCTGCTCGATGCGGCGACCGGGCAGATCGTCGAAGCCGACATCTTCTTCAACACGCGGTTTCCCTGGTCGGTCTCGGCCAGCGGTGAAGCGGGACGGGTGGACGTGGAGTCGGTCGTTCTTCACGAGCTCGGACATCTCGTCGGTCTGGGCCACTCCGCGATTGGCGAGACCGAACGGCTTGCCACCGGTGGACGCCGTGTCCTGGGCAGCGGCTCGGTGATGTTCCCGATCGCGTTGACTCCTGGTGCCACTGCCGACCGTGTGCTGCAGGCGGACGACATCGCCGGCGTCTCGGACCTCTACAGCGTCGATCCGCAGCGCGGCGACACCGGCAGCATCCGCGGTCGCGTGATCAAGAACGGGCGCGGGGTCTTTGGCGCGCACGTCGTCGCGTTCAACCCAGCCACCGGCACGCTCGTCGGAGGCTTCACGCTGAACGACAACGGCGACTTTGTCATCGCCGGGCTCACCGCGGGTCCACACATCGTCCGGGCCGAACCGCTCGACGATGCGGACATCGACAGCTTCCTCTCGGGAAACGTGGACGTTGACTTTCGTGTGGCCTATGCGCCGCGCATGGCGGTGGCCCCCAAGGGGGGATCTTCCGGCGAGGTTGAAATCACGGTGGAACCGAAGTGACGGCGCGGCTGGCAGTTGTCCTGGCCGCGGTCATCGGCATGGCGATCGGTGCCGCACCCGCGGCGGCGCAACAAGGTGACGAGGGCCCGTCGTTGCGGCGAAATCACGTGACGCTCGCAGGAGGGTTCAACTGGGCTGGAAGCTACCCGATCGGTGATGCGACGGCAGAACTGCGGGGCAATGGCCTCGGCGCGAGTCCGCCGCCGTTCACGTACTTCAGAGCCGAATCGTCCGTGGATGCCACCATCGGCGGCGAGTTCAGGTTTGGTTTCGGGTTGTCGCGGGACCTGTCGGTGGAGCTGGGCGTCGGCTACAGCACGCCGGGGATCCGCACCGAGTTGTCGCAGGACGACGAGGCGTCGGCCGTGACCCTCGATGCCGAGCAACTGGCGCAGTATGTGGTTGACGTCGGCGCGACGTGGCAACTGCCGCGACCGGTGATCGCCGGCCGGGTGAGGCCGTTCGTGACCGGCGGGGCCGGCTACCTTCGGCAGCTGTACGACGAGCGCACCCTGGTGGAGACAGGAACCATCTACTATGCGGGCGGTGGCGTACGGGTGTGGCTGCACGGTGGCGACGGGCAGCGGCGATCGCTGGGTGTCCGCAGCGACGTCCGGGCGACGTGGCGGCGGGACGGCGTCGAGTTCGAGGAGAAGACGCGGGTCTGGCCTTCGGTGACGGCGATGATCTTCTGGGAACCATGATCGAATTCCGCGACGTCTCGTTCCATCGCGGCACCGCGCCGATTCTGCGGCAGCTGTCGCTGACGGTCGGCGCGGGTGAAGTCGTGGCGCTGGTGGGACGGAGCGGCAGCGGCAAGACGACGCTGCTGCGCCTCGTCAACCGAATGCTCACCCCGAGCAGCGGTGAGGTGCGCGTGAGCGGGCGCGCGGTGGGCGAGTGGCAGGCCGAGGACTTGCGGCGGCAGACGGGCTACGTCGTGCAGGACGTCGGCTTGTTCCCGCATCGCACGATTGCCGGCAACATCGCCACCGTGCCGCGGCTGCTCGGCTGGACGGAGGAACGCATCGCTTCCCGCGTGGACGAATTGCTGACGCTGGTGGACCTGCCGCCGGCGTCGTTCCGCGATCGCTGGCCGGACGAGCTCTCCGGCGGGCAGCGGCAGCGTGTCGGTCTTGCCCGCGCGCTCGCGGCGGATCCGCCCGTTGTCCTGATGGACGAGCCCTTTGGCGCGGTCGACCCGATGACCCGCGCCGAGCTGCACCGCGAGTTCCTGCGATTGCAGGACGTGTCGCCGCGCACCGTGCTGCTGGTGACGCACGACCTGCTCGAAGCCGCGGCGCTGGCGGCGCGCGTGGCCGTTCTGGACGAAGGCCGCCTGGTGGCCTGCGACACGCCGCAGGCGCTCGAACGCTCCACCGATCCCATCGTGCGCGGTCTGCTCGACACCCGGCCCCGCGTCCATGCTTAGCGAGCTCGCGCGGTTCCTCGTCGAGCACCGCGCCGAGTTCCTCGCCCGGCTGGGCGAACACGTGCAGCTCGTGGTGTGGTCGAGCGCACTGGCCGCCGCGATCGCGATTCCCCTGGGGCTGGTGGCCGCGCATCGCCCCCGGCTGGCACGACCGGTCGTCGCTTTCGCGAACCTCGCACAGACCATTCCCAGCCTGGCGCTGTTCGGCTTCCTCATCCCGCTGCCGTTCATCGGCGGCATCGGCACCGGCACCGCGCTCGTGGCCCTCACGGTGTATGCGGTCCTGCCGATCCTGCGCGGCACCATCACCGGCATCCAGGGCATCGACAAGGCGGTGGTCGAGTGCGCCGTCGCGATGGGCATGACGCGCCGGCAGGTGCTGTGGCAGGTCGAATGGCCGCTGGCGTTGCCGGCGATCTTCTCGGGGCTGCGCGTGGCGGTGGTCATCGGCGTCGGCACCGCCACCATCGCCTCGGCAATCGGCGCCGGCGGATTGGGAGACTACATCTTCCGCGGGCTGGCGATGGTCAACTCCACGGTCATCCTCGCGGGAGCACTGCCGGCCGCGGCACTTGCGTTACTGGCCGACGCCGGCCTGGCGTGGCTTGGCCGGTGGTCCAGTCCGCGGCGGCGACGAGGTCGCGGCGGTCCCGCACTGCTGGTCGTGGCCGCGATCGCGCTGCTCGTGAGTGCATGGTCGGTGTGGCCAGCGTCCGGCGTCCCTCGCATCGTCGTGGGCTCGAAGAACTTCACCGAGCAGATCGTCCTGTCGGAAGTGGTGGCGCAGCAACTGGAGCGGGCGGGCGTGCCGGTGGATCGCCGCTTCAACCTCGGCGGTACGACCATCGCGCACGAGGCGCTGGTAGGCGGGGACATCGACGTCTATGTGGAGTATTCGGGGACGGCGCTCACCGCCATCTTCAACGAACCGCCATCCTCGGACAGCGATGCCGTCCTCGAGCGCCTGCGGACGCGCTACGCGCCGCTCGGCATCAGCCTGCTGCCGCGTCTGGGTTTCAACAACACCTTCGCGATCCTCACCCGCGCCGACCTTGCCCGCGAGCAGGGCCTCGGCCGAGTGAGCGATCTCGGGCGACTGGCGCCGACGCTGACGGCCGGCTTCGGCTATGAGTTCCTGGAGCGGCCCGATGGCTTCCCGGGCCTGGCCGCGGCCTACGGGCTGCGCTTCAAGGGGGCGCCGCGCGTGATGGATCTGAACCTGATCTATCGCGCGGTGGCCGCCGGCGAGATCGACGTGACGGCCGGCGATGCCACGAGCGGGCTCATCGACGCCCTGCACCTGGCGGTTCTCGAAGATGATCGCCATTACTTCCCGGTATACGACGCCGTCCCGGTCGCCCGCGCGGCCGCGCTCCGCGCCGCGCCGGCGATGGCTGAGGCGCTTCGGGGACTCGAGGGCCGCTTGACCGCCGACCGCATGCGGCTGATGAATGCGGCGGTGGATCGCGATCGCCAGGCCCCGGCCGACGTCGCGCGCGCCTTCCTCCAGACCCTGCCTTAGGCCCGCACCTGACCGGCCCTTCCTTGATATGATCCGAGGGATCATCATGTCCAGCCTTGACTCCTTCACCACGCGCACCCCCCTCACCGTTGGCGGGGAGACCATCCACTTCTACAGCCTGCCCGCCCTGGCGAAGGCCGGGTTCCCCAATGTGGAGCGGCTGCCGTACTCGCTGAAGATCCTGCTCGAGAACCTGCTGCGCCGCGAGGACAACGCGTTCGTCAAGACCGACGACATCCGCGCCCTGGCCGGCTGGGATCCGAAGACGATTGGCGAGAAGGAAATGTCCTTCATGCCGGCGCGCGTCCTGCTGCAGGACTTCACCGGCGTGCCGTGCGTGGTGGACCTGGCCGCGATGCGAGACGGTATCGTCGCCCTCGGCGGCGACCCCGACAAGGTGAACCCGCTGCAGCCGGTGGAGCTCGTCATCGACCACTCGGTGCAGGTGGACCACTTCGGCACCGCCAACGCGATGGAGCTGAACGCCGACCTCGAGTACCACCGCAACCGCGAGCGATACGTGTTCCTGCGCTGGGGCCAGACCGCCTTCCGCAACTTCCGCGTGGTGCCGCCCGAGACCGGCATCGTGCACCAGGTGAACATCGAATACCTGGCGCGCGTGGTCTGCCGCGACGAGCAGGACGGCGTGACCATCGCGTATCCGGACACCGTGTTCGGCACCGATTCGCACACCACGATGGTGAACGGGCTGGGCGTGGTGGGCTGGGGCGTGGGCGGCATCGAAGCCGAGGCCGCGATGCTCGGGCAGCCGAGCTCGATGCTGATTCCTTCCGTGCTGGGCTACCGGCTCACCGGCCGTCTGCCGGAAGGCGCCACCGCCACCGACCTCGTGTTGATGATCACCGAGAACCTGCGCAAGAAGGGCGTCGTCGGCAAGTTCGTGGAGTTCTACGGCCCCGGCCTGGCACACCTCACCATCTCGGACCGGGTGACCCTTGGCAACATGTGCCCGGAGTACGGCGCCACGGTGGCGATCTTCCCGATCGACGAGATGACGCTGGAGTATCTCCGGCTGACCGGCCGCGACGAGAAGCAGGTCGCGCTGGTCGAAGCCTACGCGCGCGCTCAGGGGATGTTCCGCACCGACGAAACCCCGGACGCGGTGTACACCGAAACGATGGAGATGGATCTCTCCACCGTCGAGCCCAGCCTGGCCGGTCCCCGTCGCCCGCAGGACCGCGTGTCGCTGTCCGGCGCCAAGCGTGCGTTCGCCGGGGCGCTGGACGAGTTGAAGAAGGGCGTGAAGGTGGCCGCGTCGGGTGGCGGCGCCGCCGTCGCGGTGGAGACACAGCTGGAGCACGGCTCGGTCGTCATCGCGGCGATCACGAGCTGCACCAACACCTCCAATCCCAGCGTGATGATCGGCGCCGGTCTCGTGGCGAAGAAGGCCATTGAGAAGGGACTGCAGGTCAAGCCCTGGGTGAAGACGTCGTTGGCGCCCGGTTCGAAGGTGGTCACCGACTACCTGAATCGCGCCGGGCTGCAGACCTATCTCGATCAGCTTGGCTTCAACCTGGTGGGCTACGGCTGCACCACCTGCATCGGCAACAGCGGACCGCTGCCCGACGAGGTGTCCAGCGAGATCCGCGAGCGCGGACTGGTCGTCGCCTCGGTGCTCAGCGGCAACCGCAACTTCGAGGGCCGCATCCAGCAGGAGGTGCGCGCGAACTACCTGGCCTCGCCGCCGCTGGTCGTCGCCTACGCCCTTGCCGGATCGATGAACGTGGATCTGTCCACCGAGCCGCTCGGGACCGGCCGCGACGGCAAGCCGGTGTTTCTCAAGGACGTCTGGCCGACCGAGAAGGAAATTCAGCAGACGATGCTGACCAGCGTCACCGCGGATGCGTTCCGGCAGCAGTACGCCAGCGTGTTCGATGGCGACGAGCGGTGGCAGAAGCTGCCGGTGCCGACCGGCGATCGTTTTGCCTGGGAAGACGACTCGACCTACATCCGCCGTCCGCCATTCCTCGAGAACCTGTCGATGACGCCGGCGCCGCTCACGGATCTGGCTGGCGCGCGGGCGCTGGCCGTGCTGGGCGACAGCATCACCACGGATCACATCTCGCCGGCCGGCAACATCAAGGCCGACGGCCCCGCCGGGCACTATCTCGTGGACCACAAGGTGACGGCGAAGGAGTTCAACTCCTACGGCGCACGACGCGGCAACCACGAGGTGATGATGCGCGGCACCTTCGCGAACACGCGCATCAAGAACCAGATGGTGCCGGGCATCGAAGGCGGCGTCACCAAGTACCTGCCGGGCGACGAAGTGATGCCGATCTACGACGCGGCGATGCGCTATCAGCAGGCCGGCGTGCCGCTCATCATCCTGGCGGGCAAGGAGTACGGCTCCGGTTCGTCGCGCGACTGGGCGGCCAAGGGCACGATGCTGCTGGGCGTGAAGGCGGTGGTCGCCGAGAGCTTCGAGCGGATTCACCGCAGCAACCTGGTGAACATGGGCGTGCTGCCGCTGCAGTTCGTCAACGGTGAAACGGCGGCGGGTCTCGGACTCACCGGCCGCGAGGTGTTCGCGATCGAAGGCGCCGGCCCCGGCCTGAAGCCGCGCTCGACCGTCACCGTGAAGGCCACTGCGGAAGATGGATCGACGAAGACCTTCACTGCGATGGTCCGTATCGACACCCCGGAAGAGCTGACCGCGTTCTCGCACGGCGGCATCCTGCCGTACGTGCTGCGTCAGTTGGTCAAGAAGGGGTAGGTTGCTTCGTTCCGCCGAAATCAAGACCCGGGCGAAGGAGCTGGGGTTCGACCTGTGCGGGGTGGCGCCGGCGGCGGCGTTCCCCGAACTGGGCTACTTGAACGAGTGGCTCGCCAGCGGTTTTGCCGGCGAGATGATCTACCTGCACAAGAGCGCCGCCACCCGCGCCGACGTGCGTCAGTTCCTGCCCTCGGCTCGCTCGGTGATTGTCACCGGCACCCTCTACAACACCGACGGCCCCGGCGCGGCGCGCGAGCGGGGGACGACAGCCCGGGAGCGCGCGGCGGACGCGGTCCGCGTCGCGCGCTACGCGCGGGGCGACGACTATCACCTCGTGATCGCCGATCGGCTCGAGGCGCTGGTCGCCTGGATGCGGACGGAGCAGGACGACCCGTTCGACGCCGGCATCTTCGTGGACAAGCACCACGTGCAGGAGCGCGTCTACGCCGCGCAGGCCGGCATCGGCTGGATCGGGAAGAACGCCTGCGTCATCAATCCCGAGATCGGATCGTGGATCCTGCTGGCGGGCGTGGCCACCAGCCTCGACCTTGCGCCCGACGGGCCCTCCCTCGATCAGTGCGGCGCGTGCACCCTGTGCCTCGATGCCTGCCCAACCGGCGCGCTGGTGGACGCGCACGTGCTCGACGCGACCAGGTGCATCGCCTACCTGACCATCGAGCTCGAGGGCCCGCTGCCGCTCGAGCAGCGGCCGCACGTGGACGATCACCTGTTCGGATGCGACATCTGCCAGGAGGTGTGTCCGTGGAACCTCGCCCCGCCGACGACGGCCGATCCCGCCTGGCAGCCGCGGCCGCGTGACGGCGCCCGCGCGGCCGAGTTGTGGCAGCGGACCGATCAAGAGCTGCACGGCATGGTGAAGGGCAGCGCGATGATGCACACCTCGCTGGCTCGCCTGCGCCGTAACCTGGCGCTGATCATCGGCAACACCGGCGAGCCCTCGCTCGCTGCCGTCCTCGAACGCCCGGGCCACGGCGTGAAGAACGCGGCGCACAGCGCGGCCGCCCCGGTCGTGCAGGATGCGGTGGCCTGGGCACGGGCCCGCCTTGCCCGCGAGGACGACCCCGGAGCCTGACCCGCCGATTCGGAGTTACGATGAGGACATGAGCGACGAAGCCCCAACCCTGGCGCCCGTGCTCCTGGTCTCCATGCCGCAGATGGTGGACCCGAACTTCAGCCGGTCGGTGATTCTGCTGGCCGAGTACGGCCCGCATGGCGCCTTCGGTCTGGTCATGAACCGCCAGATGGCCGAGCCGGCCATCGAGGTCGTTCGCGCCGAACCGCCGATGCCCATCCGCCCGGACGTGCATCTGTTCGTGGGCGGGCCTGTCGAACCCACCCGGGCGTGGGTCCTCCTGAACGACAAGAACCTGGACGGCGAGGCACTCGAAGTCACCGACGGCGTGTACCTGTCGGCCTCGCCAGAGCTGATTCGCCGCACCCTCAGCGAGCCGCCCGATCCCGCGGTGCGGATCGTCGTCGGCTATGCCGGCTGGGGGGCGGGTCAGCTGGACGTCGAACTGGCCGAGTCGGCGTGGCTGATGGCCCCGGTCCAGGCCGACCTGCTGTTCGCTACGCCCATGGCGTCGATGTGGGAGACGGCGATTCGCCGGCTGGGAGCCGAGCCATCTGCGCTGCAAGGCAGCTCAGGGGTACATTAATCAGATGCGCATCATGAGGAGTGCCGTGACGTCGTCGCTCGTAACCATTCTGGCGGCGTGTAGCGGAGCGCCGCCCGCGCCCGCGACGCCGCCGGCTGCCGCGGCGCCGGCCGCAACCGGGGAACTGGCCACGTTGCAGCGATCGACCGCGAGGTTTGCCCCCACCGACCTGACGGCCGACCTGTCGGCGCTGTCGGCCGGCGATCGCACGGCGCTGAAGCACCTGGTGCAGGCGGCACAGGTGATGGACGCCATCTTCCTGGAGCAGGTCTGGGCCGGCAACGAGACGCGGCTGTATGAATTGCTCCGCGACGAGACAGACCTGGGCCGCGCGCGGCTGCATGCCTTCGTGGTGAACAAGGGGCCGTGGACGCGGCTGGATCACAACGCCGCGTTTCTGACCGGCGTTCCCGCGAAGCCGCCCGCCGCCAATTTCTACCCGGCTGGCGCAGCGAAGGGCGAAGTGGAGCAGTGGATCGCCGGGCTCCCGGCCGCCGAGCGTGCCCGCGCGACCGGTTTCTTCACGACCATCCGCCGCGGCCCGGACGGCCGCCTGACGGCGGTGCCCTACAGCCTGGAATACCAGGGCGAGCTGGAGATGGCCGCCACGCATCTGCGCGAGGCCGCCCTGGCGACGGGCGACCCCACCCTCAAGGCCTTCCTCCAGGCCCGGGCCGAAGCGTTCGTCTCGAACGACTACTACGCCAGTGACGTGAAGTGGATGGAGCTGACCTCCGCGATTGAGCCGACGATCGGGCCCTACGAGGTCTACGAGGACGAGTGGTTCAACTACAAGGCCGCGTTCGAGGCCTTCATCACCGTCAAGGACGAAGCGGAATCCGCACAGCTGCAGAAGTTCTCGGCCGCGCTGCAGGACATCGAGAACAACCTGCCGATCGATCCGGCCCTCCGCAACCCGAAGCTGGGCGCGCTGGCGCCGATTGCGGTGGTCAACACCGTGTTCTCGTCCGGCGACGCCAATCGGGGCGTGCAGACTGCCGCCTACAACCTGCCCAACGACGAGCGCGTGATTCGGGAGAAGGGCAGCAAGCGCGTGATGCTGAAGAACAACCAGCAGGCCAAGTTCGACAAGGTGCTGGTGCCGACCTCCCGGATTGCCCTGTCGAAGGCCGACCAGGGGCGCGTGGCCTTCGACGCGTTCTTCACCCACATCCTGATGCACGAGCTGATGCACGGCCTGGGGCCGCACGACGTCTCGATCGGCGGCCGCGTCAGCACCGTGCGCCAGGAACTGAAGGACACCTACAGCACCATCGAGGAAGCGAAGGCCGACATCTCCGGTCTCTTTGCCCTGCAATTCCTGGTGGACAAGGGCCAGCTCCCCAAGCAGTTCGAGCAGACCATGTACACGACGTTCCTGGCCTCGGCGTTCCGCTCGATCCGGTTCGGCATCACCGAGGCCCACGGGCGTGGCCAGGCGATTCAGTTGAACTACCTGCTGGATCAGGGCGGGTTCCGGCAGGAAGCGGATGGCACCTTCTCGGTGGATGCGGCCAAGATCAAGGACGGCGTGACCGCCCTGACTCGTGAAATCATGAGCTTGCAGGCGGAAGGCAGCTACGCCAAGGCCAGGGCGATGATCGACACGCTTGGCGTGGTCCGGCCGCCGGTCAAGGCCCTCATCGACAAGCTGAGCGACGTGCCGGTAGACATCGAGCCCCGCTTCGTGACCGCGCAGGCACTGTTACAGGAAAAGTAAGAGTCATGGTCAGCAGAGATCAAGTGGAAGTCGTCGTGGCGCGCATCCGGCCGTTCATTCAGAGTGACGGCGGCGACATCGAGCTCGTGGACGTCGCCGGCAACAAGGCGACTGTGCGGATGAGCGGCAACTGCGTGGGTTGCCCGAGCGCATCGATGACGCTATTCATGGGGTTGGAGCAGGCGCTTCGCGACGAAGTGCCTGGCTTCGAGGAACTCGTGGTCGTTTGACGTGGGACCCGCGCTTCCGTTCTCCATCGATCAAGTCGTGGTCGGGCGAAGCCCCCGGATGCGGGCGGTGTTCGACTACGTGCGCGTGGTCGCCGACTCGGACAGCAGCATCCTCATCACCGGCGAGACCGGCACCGGCAAGGAGTTGATCGCCAACCTGATTCACCAGGCCAGCCATCGTCGCGGTCGCCCGTTCGTGCCCGTCAGCTGCGCCATCTTCGCCGAGACGCTGATCGAGTCCGAGCTGTTCGGCCACGAGCGCGGCGCCTTTACCGGTGCGATCAAGGATCGTCCCGGCCGCTTCGAGGCGGCCGAGGGCGGCACCATCTTCCTCGACGACGTGGACGACGTGCCGATGTCGGTGCAGGTGAAGCTGCTCCGGGTGCTGCAGAACCGCGTGGTCGAGCGGGTGGGTGCCGCGCGGGCCATTCCCATCGACGTCCGAACCATTACTGGTACCAAGCGGGACCTCCGGCACCTGGTGGCGGAATCGAAGTTCCGCGAGGACCTTTACTACCGCCTCAATGTCATCCCGATCACGCTGCCACCGCTGCGCGAACGCCGCGAGGACATCCCGCTGCTGGCGGACCATTTCCTGAAGCGCTTCTTCCAGCGCCGCGAGCAGCCCGTGCGTCCGCTGTCGCCGGGCGTGCTGCAGGCCTTCCTGCGCTATCCGTGGCCCGGCAACGTGCGCGAGCTCGAGAACGCGTGCGAGCGGATTGCCCAGACCTGTACCTGCGACACGGTGAAGATCGGCTGCGTCCCGATCAGCGTGCTGTTCCATCGCAGCGACGAGCTCGCCGAACCCATCATCGAAACGCATGCGCACCCCTCGTCGGTGTCGCTCGAGGAGCGGCTCAAGGACGTCGAGCAGGGCCTGATCACGTGGGCGCTGAAGGTCGCCGGCGGCAACAAGTCGAAAGCTGCTGAGCTGCTGCAGATCAAGCGCTCGACACTCGGCGATCGCATCAAGAAGCTGGGCCTGCCCGATCAGGGCGGCGACGACGGCGCCCGCACCGCGATCGACTGACGACCACCCGTCAGCACGCCGGTGTTCCGTCACGGATCTCCGGCCAATCCGTGTGACCTTGATGTAAATCACTCGCCGTGATCAGCAATAACAGGCCTGAAACAGGCGACGGCTTACATCGGACCGTTGGCACCGCGCTTGCTCCGTTGTTCGGTGAAGTAGGACGCGTCGCTCGTATCCAGTACCGGCTGTGGGGACCGTCGGATGCGGGAACGGGCGACGTAGTCCGCTTCGCATTTTCCATCCTTCCCTTCGGGCCAATCGTCATGGTCGATCGCGAAAAGGTGCTGGCGGTTCTAAGACGTCGCTTCCCGGGCGCGCCGGACGCGCAGACGGCCGCGGCCGCGAACGCCATTGTCGGGCTTGAAGACGAGTGGCGCGAGGTCGAGAGCACCGATCTAGTGGAGTTGCTCGATCGCCTGCGTGGCGGCCACGAGTTCCGACTGCTCGAGCGGCTGCCAGCCTCAAAGTAATTCTTCCCACCAGCGACCTTCGTCTACTAGGATGCTCCGTACTATTACGGATGCGTCGGCACTACCTTTGCAATTTGAGACGCTAAACAGCCGTTCGTGCCGGAGTTTCGGCAGCGGCGTCGGGCAGGGAGTGGACCTATGAGACGTTTTGGCGATTGGGCAGTGTTCCTCGCCACTGTGATGGCGGCAGCGAGTGTCGGGATCTCGGCGCTGTCGGATCCTGTCGCCAGCGCAGCAGCCGCGGCACCCGCGCCCCCGATGGCTGCATCGGCTCCGCAGACACCGGCGGCACCGGCGGCAGCGCACCCGCCGCTGCCGCGCAACCGGCAGTGCAACCCGGCTACCTTGGCAGCGATTCCTGCGTGGTCTGTCACGAGAACTACGACAAGACCATCGAGGCCACCAAGCATGGCTTCAAGGGCAACGCGATGGCGCCCGCCTCGAAGCAGGGATGCGAGTCGTGTCACGGTCCGGGCGAGGCGCACGCCAGCGACCCGGGGAACGTGAAGCCGATCCAGTTGAACAAGGTGAAGGCCGACGTCGCCAATGGCCAGTGCCAGGCCTGCCACAACCGCGGCGAGCACGCGCTCTGGGACGGCAGCCAGCACGAGAACCGCAACGTCAAGTGCATCGACTGTCACAGCGTCCATGCCTCCGAGGGACCAACGCTGATGCGCGCGAAGACGCAGCAGCTGACCTGCGCGCGGTGCCACCAGACCGTCACCAACAAGCAGCAGCGCTTCAACCACATGCCGGTGCGCGAAGGCAAGATGACCTGCTCGTCCTGCCACAACGTGCATGGCACGACCAACGTCAAGCTGCTCCGGGTCGGCACCACGGTGGACCAGAGCTGCACGAGCTGCCACACCGAGAAACGCGGCCCCTTCCTGTGGGAGCACGCCCCGGTGGTTGACAGCTGCACGACCTGCCACGACTCGCACGGCAGCAACAACGACCGCATGCTCGTGGCGAAGATGCCGTTCCTATGTCAGCGCTGTCACGTGACCTCTCGCCACCCCCCCACCGTGTATGAGGGATACGGCCTGCAGAACTCGGGGAATGCCAACCGGATGACGGGCAAGTCCTGCGCGAACTGCCACCAGCAGGTGCACGGGTCGAATCACCCCAGCGGTAAGTTCTTCACGCGGTGATGGGGAGGCATGTGATGCGCAACCAACTCGTAGTGACCCTTGCGGCGTTGCTGCTGGCCTCCGGCAGTGTGGCCCAGGCCCAGACGCCGCCCACCAAGCCGGCACCGCCGGACGTGCCGTTAGAGGGATTCGCGGACGTCGGCGTGCGGTTCGGCAGCGACGACGGCGACGAAGCCCGCTTCGAGCGCTACCGCGACCTGCGCCCGGGCGCGTCGACGCTGCTCGAATGGACCAAGCACACCGACAGCTACCGGTTCAACGCCGGGGCGTCGAACATCGGCTACCGCGACTCGCGGTACTCGGCCGACTACTACACCGGCAAGCTCGCGGTGAGCGGCGTCTTCGACTCGATTCCGATCAACTACATCTACGACGCGAACTCGTTCTGGGGCACGGACGGGCGGGGACGGTTCACGCTGCCGCTCGACATCCGGCAGGGCATCCAGGGGCCGACCAATGCCAACAACGACGGCAGCGCCGTCGGCGTGCCGTGCGCCCCGGGCGGACCGCCCGCGACCTGCAACTCCTCGACCGTCGCGCAGGCGCTCGCGAACCGATCGATCTACGCCAACACCGGTCTGTTCCCGCAGACGCAGGACATCCAGGTCCGGCGCAACATCGTCGCCGGCACGGTGCGGTACATCTCCTCGCCGGCGTTCTCGATCAAGCTCGACGCCTCGACCACGTCGCGCAACGGCAACATGCCGTGGGCGGCGTCCTACGGGTTCAACAACGTCAACGAACTGGCGGTCCCGATCGACCAGCGGAACAACGAGCTGAAGGCCAACACCGAGTGGGTGGGCGACAAGGGGATGGTGAAGCTCGATTACTGGGGCAGCTCCTTCAGTAACGACATCCAGACGCTGACGTGGGACAACCCCATTCGTGCCACCGATTTCAACAACGGCCTGGCGCCGCGCAGCGGTCCCTACGACCCGAGCGCCTACAGCAACGGTAACGGCCCTGCCTTCGGGCAGGAGGCGCTCTGGCCCAGCAACAACCTGAACTCGGTGGGCACCACGGGGATGTTCAAGATCACCCCGCGAACGACCATCAACGGGAATCTCACCTATACGTTCATGCGCCAGAACGAGGAGCTGCTGCCGTGGACGCTCAACTCGTCGATCAACAACGAGCCGGTGTTCGCGGAGTACCCAGGGCTGCGCGCGCTGCCGCGGTCGTCCGCCGAGGCGGCGGTTGACAGCACCAACTGGCTGGTGAATTTCAACAGCCGGGACCTGCGCTTCGTCACGATCCAGGCGCGCTACCGTTACAACGACCACAACAACAAGACGCCGCACTTCGACGGGCGCAACTACGTGCGCTTCGACGGTAACCCTGGCGAGTTCGTGGACGATCCGGTGACGCCGTACCAGGAGGGCTTCTCGGAGTATTTCCAGATCAAGCGCGAGAACTTCGACCTCAATGGCACCTTCGGCCTCAGGGGCTTCGGGTCGCTTCGCGTCGGCTACGCCAACGAGCAGTTCGAGCGCGAGGGGCGCGGCTTCAGCGACGTCAGCGAGAACACCTACCGCGCGGCCTATGACGCGCGGCTGTTCAACTACGTCGGCGTGCGCGCGTCGGTGGACTCCGGCGAGCGCCGCGGCGATGGCTACATCCTGTCCCAGATCGACTACGAGGAAGGGCCTGCCGGAACGCAGCCCGGCCTCCGCTACTTCGACGAGGCGGACCGCGATCGCACCAAGGCCATGCTGGTCCTCAGCGCCAACCCGCACGACCAGGTCGGGGTGTTCTTCCAGTTCACGACCACCCGCGACACGTACCTGCCGGACGAGTCGATTCCGGCGGGCCGCGAGCACTTCGGCCTGTTGAGCCAGGACATGAACGCCTGGGCGGTCGGGGCGGACTACAGCCTGAGCGAGGCGGTGCACTTCGGCCTCACCTATGGCTGGGACCAGTACGAGTCGACGCAGAAGTCGCGCAACGCCAACCCACCGCCCGACCCGACCTGGACCGATCCGGCCCGCGACTGGTCGATGGACAACACCGAGAAGGTCAACACCGTGACCGGCTACGTGGACGTGCTCGGGCTGTTGAAGTCCAGGGCGGATCTCCGGGTCGGATACGAGATGAACGACTCGGACAACAACTTCAACTACTACGGTCCGCGCATCGATTCGCTGGACGATGCGGGACAGTTCATTCCGCTGCCGAACGTCACCAACGACTGGCGCCGCTTCACGGTGGACTTCAAGTTCTACGTGAGCAAGGCCGTCGGCATCGGCGTCGGCTACTGGTACGAGAACTTCGACGTCACCGACTGGAACACGTTGGACTACGACCCGGCCAATCCCGCGGGCGGCGGTCCGGTCGGGTTCAATCCATCGACGGGGACGCCACGTATCGACTATCTCGCCAGCCTGATGACGGGCTATGGCAACCGCCCCTACAGCGGTGGCCGGCTCTTCACACGCTTGCTCTATCGCTTCTAGCAGCGACAGTCTCGCCTCTCGTTCGCGGACGGCTGCAAGCCGTCCGCGTTTTTGTACTCGGCATGATCGGTCGCGTCCCCGTCACTGCGAGTGTTCCTGCTCGAGCACCCTGGCCATGATGCCGCCCACTGAATCGGTCCTGGCCCTTGCCGTCGCCACGCTGGGAGGGGCCGCGGTGGGCGTCGAGCGCCAGTGGTCCGGCCACGCGTCAGGCCCCGCCGCGCGCTTTGCGGGCGTCCGCACGTTTGCACTCCTCGGCGCGCTATCCGGCTTGTCCGGCCAGCTCTGGTCATGGGGCGCCCCGGCCCTGAGCGCCGTGCTGCTGTCGGCCGCCGGCCTGCTGGTGGTCATCGGCTATTTCATGGCCAGCCGCCACGACGTGGACGCCACCACCGAGGTCGCGGCCCTGGTGGTCATCGGCGCGGGCGCCGCGGCCGGCGTGGGGCAGATCCAGATTGCCAGCGGCGTGGTGGCGGTGACCGCGATGCTCCTCCTCGAGAAGTCGAGGCTGCACGATCTGGTGGCGCGCACCGATCTCATCGAACTGCGTGCCGCGTTCCGCTTCGCGGTGATGGCCGTGGTGATCCTGCCGCTGTTGCCGCCGGGGCCGTTCGGGCCGTTTGGCGGTATCTACCCGCGCCAGTTGTGGCTGCTGGTCCTGTTCTTCTCGGGACTGACGTTCGCCGGCCATCTCGCCCGGCGGGCAATCGGCGCGTCGCGCGGCTATCCGATTGCCGGTCTCCTGGGCGGGCTCGTGTCGTCAACCAGCGTGACGCTGTCGTTCGCGCGGCTCAGTCGTGCGCAGCCAGCACTCGGCGTGCCGCTCGCGCTGGGCGTGCTGGCCGCGAACACCGTGATTTACCTCCGCGTGGTGCTGGCCGCCAGCGTGCTGAGTCCACCTCTGGCGACGGCACTGATCCAGTACGTCGCGGCGCCGTTCTTCGTCGGGATGCTGGCGACCCTCTCAGGATTCTGGCATCCACGGCCGGGCGCGAGCGCGCTGGACGCGCCGGCCAATCCGCTGCAATTGCGCAGCGCGCTACAGATGGCCCTCTTGTTCCAGGTCGTCCTGTTCATCGTCTACGTCGTCGATCAGCGTTTCGGATCCAGCGGTCTGATGGCGACGGCGGTTGTGCTGGGGTTGAACGACACCGACGCACTGACGCTGTCGATGGCCAGAGGTGTGAGCGATCAGCGCGTGGTGGTGGAGGTTGCGGCGCGCGCGGTGGCCGTCGGGCTGCTGTCCAACACCTGCGTGAAAGCGGGGCTGGCCGGGGCCATCGGCGTCGGCGTGTTCCGCCGCCTCACGCTGGCGGTGCTGGCGGGAATGGCGGCGCTGCTGGCGCTCGCCGCCTGGTGGCTGTAGGGCTCAATGACGCGACGGGGGCGGCACCACCAGCACTGGCACCGTTGCCTTGCCGAGGACGTGCTCACTGGTGGAGCCCATCAGCAGCCGTTCGGCGCCGCCGATGCCCCGCATGCCCATCACGATGATGTCGGCGTTGGACTCCTCGGCCTGCGCCATGATCTCCGCGGACGGACTGCCCACGCGGACCGCGACGGCCGCCGTGCTGGATGCGGGCAGGCCTGGCGCCGCCCGCTCGAGCAGGCTGCGCAGCTCCTGCTGCGTCTGATCGTCCAGCGCCGCATTCGCGCCGGCGGCGGCAGCGCCGGCGCTCAGCAGCGGATCGACAACGGTGACGATGGTGACGTGCCCACCGGTAGAGCGCGCCAGCGCCAGTGCGGCCGCGAGCGCGCGCTCCGAGTCTTCAGAGAAGTCGACGGGGCAGAGGATGTTCGTGAACACGGCACGCCCATCCTAGCCCAGGTAGCCTCAGCGGAGGTGCCGATAGACGAGTTCGAGGAGCTCGTCGTATGTCCGATCCGCGTGTTCGGGGCCCTTGCGGATGGCGTCGGTGGCGCAGTGCGACAGGTGATGGCGGAGCAGCTGTCGGCCCACCCCTCGTAACGCCTCCTGAACGGCCGCGACCTGCGCGATGATGTCGGGGCAGTAGCGGTCGTCCTCCACCATGCGCTGCAGCCCGCGGATCTGGCCTTCGATGCGCTTCAGCCGCCTGACGTTGCTGGCGCGGGCTTCGGGATCGGCGTGACCGATCGGCGGCGTCGCGACCGTCGCACCAACTGGCGGCTTGGAGGTCCGGCGTTTCGCGCTCATGCGCGCCTCAGGCGAAGGCTGTTCGAGACCACGCTGACGGAACTGAAGGCCATGGCTGCGCTCGCGATGATGGGGCTCAACAGGATGCCAAAGGCGGGATACAGCACGCCGGCCGCGACGGGAATGCCGACGACGTTGTAGACCAGCGCCCAGAACAGATTCTGCTTCATGGTCCGCATGGTGGCGCGGGCGAGGACAATCGCGTCCGGCACGCTGCCGAGGTCGCTCCGCATCAGGGTGACGTCCGCCGCATCCGACGCGATGTCGGTGCCCGAGGCCATCGCCATGCCGACATTGGCCTGGGCCAGCGCGGGCGCGTCGTTGATGCCGTCGCCAACCATCGCGACCTGACGGCCCTCGGCCTGCAGCCGCCTCACGGCCTCCACTTTTCCTGCCGGTAACACCTCGGCAATCACCTCGGTGATCCCGGCGCCGCGCCCGATGGCCGCGGCCGTGGCCGCACGATCGCCGCTCAGCATCACCACCCGGAGGCCCAGCTGGCCGAGCCGCCGCACCACGGCGGCGGCATTGGGGCGCAGCGTGTCGGCCAGAGCGATGACCCCGGCGGGCCGCCGATCGATCGCGACCAGCACCGGAGTGAGGCCGCGGCCGGCCGCATCGTCGGCCAGGGCCGTGAGGTGGGCCGCGCCGATGCCTTCGTCCTGCAGGAACGCCGCGTTGCCCACCGTCACATGACGCAATCCGACGGTGGCCCTGGCGCCGCGCCCGGGTACCGACGAGAACATCGAGGTTGCAGCCGGCGCGAGCCCCTGTCCGTCCGCGTGACGCACGATCGCCGCCGCCAGCGGATGCTCGGAGCGGCGCTCGACCGCCGCCGCCAGCGACAACAGCGTCGTTTCGTCCGTGTTTGGCAGCGGCAGGACCTCAATCACCCGCGGCTCACCGACGGTCAGCGTGCCCGTCTTGTCGAACACCACGGTATCGATGGTTGCGAGCCGCTCGAGCGGCTCGCCGCCCTTGATCAACAGGCCGGCGGCGGCGCCTCGTCCAGTGGCCACCATCACTGCCGTCGGCACCGCCAGGCCCATCGCGCACGGGCACGCGATGATCAGCACCGCCACCGCGGGCAGCAACGCCCGGACCACGGACGGCGTCTCGAGCGAGATCCACCACACTCCGAACGTCAGCAGCGCGATGCCGATCACGATTGGCACGAACACGGCGGAGATGCGATCCGCCAGCCGCTGGATCGGCGCCTGCGACGCCTGGGCCTCGCGCATCAGCCGCATCACCTGCGCCAGCACGCTCTGGGCGCCGACCGTCGTCGCCTGGATGTCGAACGCGCCTGACGTGTTGATGGTGGCGCCGACGACCCGGTCGCCCACGGTCTTGTCCACGGGGACCGACTCCCCGGTCAGCATCGATTCGTCCACGGCGCCGGCGCCGCGTACGCACACGCCCGTCCACCGGGAAGCGCTCGCCGGGGCGCACGATTACAATGTCGCCGGACCGCACGTCCCTGATGGGCACGTCCACTTCGGCTTCACCCCGCTTGACCCTGGCAGTGGACGGCTGCAATCGCGCCAACTGCCGTAGTGCGGACATCGTGTGGGTCTTCGCGCGCGCTTCGAGCGCGTTGCCGAGCAGCAGCAGCGACAGGATGAAGATGATGGCTTCGTAGTAGACGTCGGCCGAGGCGCCGCTGTCCGTGAAGACGCGTGGAGCGACGGTGGCGGTGACGGAGTAGAGGAAGGCTGCTCCGGTACCGACTGCGACCAGCACGTTCATGTCCGCGGTGCGATGGGCCAGCGCCTTCCACGCGCGGACATAGAAATGCCGGCCGGCCCAGGACATGACGGCGACCGTCATTGCGAGAAGCACCCAGCCGAGCAGCCGCGGGTCGATGCGGTAGAGCGCCGGCCAGGCTGCACGGAGCGCCGGGTCGAGGGAGCTCATCACCCAGCGCTGCAGCGGGTCGGACGAGCCGTGTGCGCCGTGGGCGCCGCCGGTCATCAGCGGCATCGACAGCACCATCGCCACGATCCCCGCGGCCATGCCCACCAGCGACTTGCGGAGCAACGTGTGGTACTCGGCACGCTGCGAGCGCTCGCGGGCATCGTCTTCCGCCAGCGCGTCCACGTCGGGCTCCGGCAGGCGCGACTCGTAGCCGGTCCCGTTGATCGCCTCGACCAGCGCTTGCGGCGTCAGGACGCGCGGGTCGTAGGAGATGGTGGCCGAGTGCATCATCAGGTTGACGCTGGCCTCGTTCACCCCAGGCGTGCCGCGGAGTGCGCGCTGGACGTGCGACTGGCACGCCGCACAGGTCATCCCGTCGACGGGCAGGGTCACCTGCGCGGCAGATTCGTCGGTTTGAGGAAGAAGCTCGGCCGTCATGTGTCTGAACACGGCCCGCGTCGGCGGGCTCATGTGAGAACAGTATATACCCCCTCCCCCTATTAGTGAAAAGCGACCGGTGAAAGGCAAAAGGGCAGAAGGAAAAAGGCAGAAGGCAGACGGCAGACGGCAGACCCGCCAGACGGCAACCCGCAGACGGCAGTCCGCAGTCCGGAATCCGGTCTCCGGTGTCTGAAGCCGGCCCCGCGAGCCTCGCGCTCAAGCAAGACCAAGACTCAAGACTTGGCCTTCGCCCGGCCGGCCAACCTGATTCGGCCCGATCGTCGTCAGGGGCACACTGCCCGGGTGCGTCCACCGTCGGCGGTGCCGGTGCGGCGGCAGCAGCTGATGGCGCGCCAGCAGATCGTTGACCGACTGCGCGCGGGCCACACGACGGTTGGATACCCGGCGGTGCAGCACCGCCACCAGTTTCTGGGCGCCCACCGACTCTCGCCGCACCGCCAGAATCCGTGCCTCCTGCGGGTCCCCGGTGCGGTGCGGGCAATGGTGCGGCGCGTGCGATCCGCAGCGCGGCGCCCCCGGCGCGCTACCGGGCCAGCCATTTATAGCCGGTCGGGCGCGACACCCCAAAGCGCGCACACAGCTCGCTCATCGAGCAGTGGCCACGCTCGAGCGCGTCGATAAACTGCTCTCGTTGGTCCAGCGTCTGCGTTTTCATCCAGGGCATCTCCCTGGTGTAAACCATCCTGCCGGACTTCTGTTAACACTCAACCCGGTCTATACCCCCAAGCCCCAAGCCCCAAGCCCCAAGCCTCAAGCCCCAAGCAGCCTCAAGACCCAAGACCCAAGACCCAAGACTCAAGACCCACGACAGCCCCCTGGGAGACCGCAGGGGTCAGGGAGCAGGGCTCAGAAGAAACGTCGGATGCGAACCGCGAACGTTCTGGGCTGGACGAGGCGGGTGCCGACGAACACCGATTGGAAGTTGTAGAGGGCGGTGCGGTTCGTCAGGTTGGTGACCTGCAGTTGCAGCGTCCAGATCCGGCGGGTCTGCCGGCGCACGTCGAAGCCGGTCACCAGGTCGAGAATCGTGCGCGGTCGGACGCGCGGGACGCTGGCGTTCAGATCGACGTAGGGCAGCAAGTCCGCGAAATCCGGATCGCGCGCCACTTCGGCGGGATCGGAAGGATTTGCGACGAGCCCGCTGTCATAGCGCACCGAAGTGCCGGCCCACCAGCCGGCGATGCCGCGCCACTGCGCGGTGCCGTGCATGCTCAGTCGCTGGTCGTGATCGATGGCGAACGGTCCGGCGCTGAGCAGATCGACTGCGTCCTGCCCCAGGAACAAGCCGCCGGTGAACGGCGGCGTCGAAATCGCCCGGCTCGTCGTCACCGACAAGGTGCCCGAGACGCCGCGCCGCTCCGGAATGACCAGGCGCCCCTCGGCGCCGCGCACGTCGATGGCCGCGAGGGTAGTCGGGAAGATGATGCCGGTGTCGAAGAAATTGTTGTTGTCCTGCTGATCGCGCGAGCCCTTCCAGTAGACCGACATATCGAGGCTGCCAATGCGGCCCAACCCGCGTTGATAACCCACCTCGACGACGTCCTGGCGTTCGGAGCGAATTGGCTGATAGGTGTCGCCGAGCGCTTCGCGCACGCTGTCGGGTGCGAGCGCCGCCGCTTCCGGGGAACTCGAGAGCAGCAGGTTCTCGAGCGGGGGAGTCTGGAAGTTGCGGTTGTACGAGGCCCGCGCCACGCCCCGGTTGCCGGGAAGCGCCCAGGCGACCCCGACCCGCGGCTGAAGCTGATGCTCCTGGACGAGCAGACGGTAGCGATCGTACCGCGCCCCAAGCGTCATGGCGAGGGCGCCGAACTGCAGTTGTGCCTGCGCGAACGTTCCCAGATGCCCGCCGTCACGACGGTCGTCGAACAAGAAAGGGGCGCCGCCTCGGGTGAGATCGTACGGTGCGAGTGCGGTGTTGTAGTTCGGATCGCCAGGAGCGTTGAAGGCCGGGTTGGTGAGGCCCATCGCGAACTGTTCCCCGACGTCGAAATGGAGCCCGTCCACGCCGACTCTGACGTTGTGCGGTCCAATCAACCGCGTATAGCGCGCCGTCACGGTGGTCGTCGCCAGGGTGCGGTCCTGCGTCGCGGTAACCGGCGTGTCGCCCGCGCTCGGCGTCAGGGTCGACGTCGTGCCGCGGTGACCGCCGACCAGCTCGATGGTGGCGGCGCTGCCGATGGTCGCCGTATACCCGACCCATCCCGCCAAATCGGCGAGGCGCTGGGCCTGGTCCTGGCCGTTGTGGTGCTGCGAGCGGAGGTTGGCGATGTCGAATCGCGACGCGCCACCCATCAGATGCGTTCTTGCAGGCGTTTGACACTTTCTTGCAGGAACTTGCAGGCCACGTTTCAGCAACCCCGTTCAACATTCAACCGGACGTCCACCACGGGCGACATTCCGGGAGGCGCTCCCTCTGGCGCGCAGGGGGGTCCATGGGTCACACTGCCCTTCACGCCCTCGACACCGACGTCCCGGGCGCGCGCCACCCCTTTACCACGGATCGTCCGGCACGTTCCTGCCGGTGAAGAGGAAGGTCGACCCCTCATGGCCACAGTCACCTACGCGAAGGCGCCCGCGCATCTACCCGGGCACCAGCGGCCCGCCGTCGACAAGCTCGACCTTCAGATCGAGGACGGCGAGTTCCTCGTGTTCTGGTCGGCCCCTCCGGCTGCGGCAAGTCCACCAGCCTCCGCATGCTCGCCGGTCTCGAAGAGATCGACGAGGGCGCGATCTACATCGACGAGACCGACGTCACCAACGTGCCGCCGAAGGCCCGCGACATCGCGATGGTCTTCCAGAACTACGCGCTCTACCCGCACATGACGGTCGCGCGACAACATGGCGCTTCGCGCTCAAGCTCCGCAAGACGCCGCCAAGTCGCGAGATCGAGCGCCGCGTCAGGTGAGGCCGCCCAAGCTCCTCGACCTCGAGGAGTACGCTCTCGGCCGCAAGCCGAAGGCGCTCTCCGGCGGCCAGCGCCAGCGTGTCGCCATGGGCCGCGCGATCGTGCGCGCAGCCCCAGGTCTTCCTCATGGACGAGCCGCTGTCGAACCTCGACGCCAAGCTCCGTGTGCAGACCCGCGACCCAGATCGCCGCGCTCCAGCAGCGCCTCGGCATCACCACCGTCTACGTCACCCACGACCAGGTCGAGGCCATGACCATGGGCGACCGGGTCGCCGTGCTCAAGGACGGCCTGCTGCAGCAGTGCGACGCCCCGCGCGCGCTCTACGACCGCCCGAGCAACGCTTCGTCGCCGGCTTCATCGGCTCCCCGGCCATGAACCTGCTCGAGGTCCCCGTCATCGACGGCGGCGTGAAGTTCGGCGCCGAGCACCTACCCGGTCGAGCGTGGGCACCTGACCCAGGCCGGCAGCGTCGCGACCGTGGGGGTCCGGCCCGAGGACCTGACCATCGCCACCGACGGCACGGGCCTGCCCGTCACCGTCGAGGTGGTCGAGGAGCTCGGCGCCGATGCCTACATCTACGGCTCCACGGGTGAGGGCGCCGATGCCCACCCGGTGGTGGCCCGCGTCGACGGTCGCACGCCCCCGCAGAAGGGCAGCGTCATCAACCTGGTCCCCGACCACGGCCACGTGCACCTGTTCAACACCGAGACCGGCCAGCGCATCGGCGACTGAGCGGTCCCCTTCTCGACCAGGAGGTGGCGGCGCCCGCTCAGGGCGCCGCCACCTCCTGCTGTCCGGCTGGTGTGGTCGAGACGCGGACGACGCGCGCACGGCGCATGGACGGCGGCTCCCGACGCGCCGTCAGGCCGCCCAGCCGTGCCACGATGGTCCCGTGGCACTCGAGATCACCGCCGTCCGTCCTGACCCCGCCCTGCTCGACCTGCCGTGGTCGACTCCCCTGGAGGGAGTGGCCCGAGGACCTGCTCGCGGCCCTGCCACGCGGGATCTCGCGGCACATCGTCCGCTTCGTCAAGGTCACCGGCCGGGTCATCGCGGTCAAGGAGATCAAGGACGACCTGGCCCGGCGTGAGTACAACATGCTGCGGCTCCTGCAGAAGCTGGACCAGCCCTGCGTCGTCCCGTTCGGCGTCATCAGCGGGCGCACCACCCCGGACGGCGAGGAGCTGGACGCCTGCCTGCTGACCCGGCACCTGCAGTTCTCGCTGCCCTACCGCGCGCTGTTCAGCCAGACGCTACGGCCCGATACCGCACAGCGGCTGATCGACGCCCTCGCGGTGCTACTCGTGCGGCTGCACCTGACCGGCTTCTGGTGGGGCGACGTCTCGCTGTCCAACACGCTGTTCCGGCGCGACGCCGGCGCCTTCTCGGCGTACCTGGTCGACGCGGAGACCGGCGAGATCCGCGACCAGCTCTCGGACGGCCAGCGCGAGCACGACCTCGACATCGCGCGGGTCAACATCGCCGGTGAGCTGATGGACCTCGCGGCCGGGGGTTTTCCTCGACGAGGTCGCCGACCCGGTGGAGATCTCCCAGCTGATCGTCGACCGCTACGCGTCGCTGTGGCGCGAGCTCACCGAGCAGGAGCGCTTCGAGGCGGGCGACCGGTGGCGGGTCGAGGAGCGGATCCGGCGCCTGAACGAGCTGGGGTTCGACGTCGACGAGCTGGCCATCTCCACCGACATCGGCGGCTCCACCATCCAGATCCAGCCCAAGGTCGTCGACGCGGGCCACCACTCACGCCGGCTGCTGCGCCTGACCGGGCTGGACGTCGAGGAGAACCAGGCCCGGCGGCTGCTGAACGACCTCGACGCCTTCGGTGCGGCCCAGGACCGCCAGAACGACGACGAGGAGCTGGTCGCCCACGACTGGCTGGCCCGGGTCTACGAGCCCATCGTCCGCTCGGTGCCGCGGGAGATGGCCCGCAAGCTCGAAGCGGCCGAGCTGTTCCACGAGGTGCTGGAGCACCGGTGGTACATGTCCGAGCGGGTCGGCCACGACATCCCGATCACCGACGCGCTGAAGGACTACGTGGCCACCGTGCTGCCGAGCAAGCCCGACGAGGCCGCGGTCGTCGGGGTCGACACGGTGGAGATGCCCGTCGTGGCGATGTCCCGCCCGGCGACCGGCCGCGCGGCCGCTAGCAGCACCACGCGGTACGGCGGCCGTGGGAGCCACGACCGCCGTACCGGTGCTTCGTCTGGTGCTCTTCGGGGTCAGACCCGCTGCTGGGCCTTCACGGCGTCGTAGTACGCGCTGGACTCCTTGCGCCAGAGCAGCACGAGGATCGCGACCGCGAGCGCGAGGCTGACCAGGCTGACGATCAGGTTAAGCGTGGCGTCATACTTGCCCCTTGGGCGACGCTGAACAGCAGCGAGAGCACGGACAGCACGCCCAACACGGTCGCGACGATGCGCGCCCAGCTGCGGCCCTTGCCGTTGGCCGAGGCCATCCACAGCCAGAGGCCGACCGAGACCAGGCCGACGACGACGGCGAACCCGATGGCCACACTGACCGCGCTGTCGACCTGCGAGGCGCTGAGCGCGGCGTTGCTCTTGCGCAGGGTGCTCGTCACCTGGCTGCGCAGGCTGTCCCGGGTGAGCAGGGTGATGAGGATGGACAGCACGGACAGCGCCGCCCCGACCCTCATCAGCAGGACCGCGCGCTGGATCGACGGCGGCGGAACCGCTGCCGGCGCACCCTGGCCGGTCGGTCCGGACGGCATGCTGCCGAACGGGGCGGACGGGTACG
>CAVPRP010000007.1:0-789954 GCA_963707825.1 uncultured Acidobacteriota bacterium | reverse complement strand
TTCGAACCGGCCGGAGTAGAGCACCCAGCCCGCGTCACAGTGTCTGCAGCGTCGCGCGCTCGCGCACCGCCGCGGGCGAGAGCGCGCCCAGCGCGCGATTCATCGCCTCGATGCCCTGGGCGATGCGGTTGCTCCACAGGTGCCCGTGCGCGATGTAGGTGCCCGCGCGATGCCGGCGTCGTTCGCCGCGCCGATCCAGATGTCGAGCGCCCGCGAGGCCGGCGCGACCGCGTCGTCGAGCCGCCGCAGGGCGAGCAGCGCCGCGGCCATCGTGTCCTCGACCGTGCCCGTTCCTCGCGGCCCCGTCGGCAGGTCGAGCGAGCGCACCTGCTCGACGAACGCCAGGACTTCCTCGAAGGCGCCCGACGCCTGCGCGCGCGCCATCGCCTTCAGCAGCGCGCCCGAGGTCCGCTCGGCATCCACCGCGGCGCCGGCCTGATAGAGGTGGTGCGCCAGCATCGACAGGTGCGCGTCCGAGCCCGGACGCCGCGCGGAGCCTCGATGGCGTCGGCCACTTTTGCATGCAGCCGCTGCCGGCGCGGCAGCGCCATCGCGCTCACCAGCGTGCCGCGAATCAGCTCGTGCACGAACGTGTAGCGCGCCACGCGGCCAGGCTCTGCCCGCAACAGCTGCGCCTTCTGGGCGTCCTCGAACAGGTCGATCACGGCCTCTTCCGGGCACGTCGGTGACGGCCTGCAGCAGGTCGAGCGGGAAGCTGCGGCCAATCACCGCCGCCGCGGTCGAGCATCCGCCGCGCGTCGTCACCGAGCCGCTCGAGCCGGCGCGAGATTACCAGCCGCACGCCCTCCGGCACGTCGATGCGACCGGCCTTGAGATCGGTCCGCCATCGACCGGCCTCGTCGAAGATCGTGCCCTCTTCGGCGAGGTGCTGATACACCTCCTCGACGAAGAACGGATTGCCGTCGGTCTCGCTGTGCACCACTCGCACCAACGACGATGGCGGCGGCGACCCGCTCATCGTGGCGAGCATCTGCTCGACGGCCTGCTCGCTCAGCCGCTTGACGGTGACGCGGAGGCGAAACGCTGCCGGAGCAACGTCTCCAGCGTTCGCGTGAACGGGTGATAGGTGTCGAGATCGGCGTCGCGGTAAGTGCCCACCACGAACAGCCGCATCGTCGGCAGGTGCGGCGCGATGTGCAGCAGCAGTTCCAGGCTGGCTTCGTCGGCCCACTGCAGATCGTCGAGCAGCATGCACGACCGCGGACTTCTCCGTGCCGTGGCGGACGTATTCCAGGTAGGCGTTGAACAGCACCCGGCGCCGCTGGTCGGACGGGACCGCCGGCGCCTCCGGGATGTCGCGGAAGACCCGGCGCAAGCACCGGCGCCATGGTGGCCACCTCCGGCGCCAGGTCGCCCAGCGCCGCCCGCACGGCCTGTGGCACGAGACGCAGCGACTGCTCCACGGTCTCGGCGAAGGGACCAAACGGCGGCGCCCCCTCCTGCTCGTAGCACTGGCCGGTCAGCGTCAGGCAGCCACGCGCCCGCGCGAGCCGCTGCACCTCGCGGGCCAGCCGCGTCTTGCCGACGCCGGGCTCGCCGCTCGAGCAGCACCAACCCGCCGTGGCCCATCAGCATGCGATCCAGCTGCGCGGTGAGATCCGCGAGCTCCGCGTCGCGGCCCACCATCGGTGTGCGCTCGTGCGGCTCGAGCGCGTGACCGTGGTGCCGGACCACGGCGTCTGGCCGCCCGAACCGTCGCGCAGCGTCTCGAGGGCCGTCCGCAGCTCGCGCCATCGTCTGGTAGCGCTCGGAACACGACTTGGCCAGCATGCGGTGGACGACCTGGCCGAAGCCAGGCACGATGTCCAGGTCGCCCACCGTGGAGGCCGGCGGATCGCGAAGGATGGCGGCCATCGTCTCCGAGAGCCGTGGCCTTCTGGAACGGGATGACGGCCGCCGGCCAGCTCGTGCAGCACCGTGCCCAGCGAGAAGACATCGGAGCTCGCGTCGAGGGAGCTGCCCAGCACCTGCTCGGGTGACATGTAGGCCGGCGTACCGACGGCCATGCCCGGTGTCGTCAGCGCCGTCTGCGTGAGCGGCGTCCTCGCCGGGTTGCGACGGCGCGTCCACCTGCTTTGCCAGGCCGAAGTCCAGCACCTTCACGTGCCCGTGCACCGTCAGCATCAGGTTCGACGGCTTCAGGTCGCGATGCACGATGCCGCGGCGATGCGCTTCGTCCAGCGCCTGCACGATCTCGTGCGCGCACTCCAGCAGCTGGCGCGGCGTCAGGCCACCGTCGCGGGCGACGCGGTTCAGCGTGCGGCCCTCGATGAACTCCATGACGATGAAGCTGCGGCCCTCGTCCTCGCCGACTTCGTGAATCTTGCAGATGAACGGGTGGTCGAGCGCGGCGGCGGCCAGCGCCTCGCGACGCAGCCGCTCGCGGGCGTGCGCATCGTGCTGCACGCTCTCCGGCAGCATCTTGATGGCGACCTTGCGCTCGAGGACCGTGTCGTGCGCAAGGTAGACCTTGCCCATGCCGCCCTCGCCGACGAGGTTCTCGATACGGTAGCGATTCGCGAGCAGGCTCATCTGAAACGGCTGCCAGGCGGCAGGACAAGAGCCGCGAACGCTGTGCGGCTCGCCCGATACACCTCGCCCGGCCCGCCGGAGCCGGTGGGGGCGAGGAGGTCGTGGACGCCGAAGTGAGCGCCGGGGGGAGCGCCAAAGGAAGTCCCTGATTATACGAGGCTATTCAATCGGTCGCGACGATCCGATGCCCCAGATGTGACCGAGCGTGCGGACGACGATGACACCGTCCGAAATGGCCGGCGTTGCCATGATGACTTCGCCCATCGAGTTCCGGGAGAGCTCGACATACTCGCGGCCGGCCTGCACCACCACCACATCGCCATCCTCGGAGGCCGACACCGCGATCGCCGGCGGCAGTGACGCGGCGGGTCTAGCTGACGCGGCCCTCTTCACGAGCGGTCGCCCGTGCGAGCCGCTTCGAACAGCGGCTCAGCGTCGCCACCGGCGGGGCCCTGCGCCAGCGTCCCCACCATCAGGAGTGGCACGAGTGCGAGCCAGACAACGTGCGCAGCGCGGGCAGGACGACGCATCGTGGACCCCTCTCGAAGGCCGCAGTATACGCGTCTCCTTCGCCGCGCGGCGCCGCCGGGGCGGGTATAGTCGGGGGGTGTGTCCCGCAACATCCCTCAGGAGGATTCCCATGCGTGTCAGTCAATCGCTTGCGGCCGCGGCCCTGTGCTGCGTCATGAGCGCCACGTCGTTCGCCCAGGCCATCCCCGACATCAAGTTGCCGCCGTCGCCCCTCGGTCAGGCGGCCGTCCAGCTCGGCGGGAGCTGGGAAAAGACCGAGGCCGGTCAGCGGTATCGTGACGGCAAGTGGCTGGTGGTGGATTACAGCCGTCCGCTGCTACGCGGGCGCGCGAACATCTTCGGGACCGGAGCCGACTACGGCAAAGTCATCACGGAGGGCGGGCCGGTCTGGCGCGCGGGCGCGAACGACACCACGCGGCTCACCACCCAGGCGCCGCTGCAACTGGGCGGCAAAACGCTGCCCCCGGGCGTCTACAACGTGTTCATCGAGCTCAAGCCTGGCAACTGGACGTTGGTGCTGAACACCCAGACGGTCCAGGAGAAGTACGATCCCAACGAGAAGGTGAAGCTGTACGGTGCCTACAACTACGACGCGAAGTTCGACGTGATGCGCGTGCCGATGACGATGAAGACGACGGACGCGTCCGTCGAGCAGTTCACGATCGCGTTCGTCAACGTCACGACCTCCAGCGCCACGCTATCCTTCGGCTGGGACAAGACGATCGCCACGGTTGACCTGACGCTCGCCGCGACGAAATAGACGCGCTGCGGCTCATGGCAGGGTGGATCGGCCAGATCGGCCCGCTGGCTTACCCACAAATGGCAAGGCTGGCCTCGAAATGCCGCCCGAGGCCTGGCACCTCGATTGCTCTTCAACGGAGGCCGTGCGTGGTGCAAGGATGCGATCGATGATCATGAATATCCGGGCGGTGCGAGCCGCACGGAAGAGCCTGCCGATCATGCATGGCGCCTTCAACATCTGGATGGAGCGCAACGCCTTCCAGCATGCGGCGGCCCTGGCGTTCTACACGCTGTTCTCCCTTGCCCCGCTCGTCATCATCATCGTCGCCATCATCGGCATCGTGCTCGGCGATGATGCCGCGCGGGGGCAGGTCTCCGCCGCGATCAAGGATTTCGTCGGCGCGCAGGCCGCCTTGGCAGTCGAAGATGCCGTGCGCAGTTCGCGGATGAAGGACGGCGGGATGATTCCCACCGTGATCGGCATCGGCACGCTCCTGTTCGGGGCGACCACGATGTTCGCGCAGATGCAGACCTCGCTCAACGACTTCTGGGGCGTGGTGGCCCGCCCGTCGCGAAGCGGCCTGTCCGTCTTCCTCACCACGCGGCTCCTCTCGCTCGGAGTCGTCCTCATCATCGGGTTCCTGCTGCTCACCTCCCTCATCATCAGCATGAGCATCGTCGCGGTGATCAAGTGGGCGTCGGCGTGGATTCCGATCGCGCCGTTCATGGCGGCCGGCGTGGACCTGGTGCTGTCGTGGGCGGTGGCGACGACGCTGTTCGCGACGATCTTCAAGATGCTGCCGGACGTGAAGCTGCAGTGGCGCGACATGTGGGAGGCGGGTGCCGTCACGGCGGCGCTGTTCGTCGCCGGTAAATATGTCATCTCGTGGTATCTCACCACGATGGCGCCCGGGTCCACCTACGGCGCGGCGGCCTCGCTGGTCGTCTTGATTCTCTGGGTCTACTACTCCGCGCTCATCGTGCTGTTCGGGGCGGCGCTGTCGAAGATGCGGATGCTGCACCGGGGCGAGGAGGTGGTACCCAAGACCACGGCGGCACGGATCGCCTTCCAGGTGTTCGAAGGCACGACCGAGAAAAACCTCCATAAAGTGGCGACTATCGACTAGATCTGAATGCTGAACGCGTTGCTCACCCGACCTTTCGCCTGCTTGCGAGGGTCGGTCGTGGGAGATGTGATGACGTGCGGGCGGCGGATGCGATCCCGTTGATAATGGAGGCCGTCCATCCGTTCCTGTCAGGGGGCCGCCATGACCAGCGACGAGATCCGTTCGTTCCTCGATCGGTTCGTGCACGCCTGGGAGCATCAGGACGTGGCGGCGCTCAGCGCCTGCTACACCGACGACTGCGTGGTGGTCAGCCCCATCTTCAGCACCATCAAAGGGCGGACGCAGGTCGAGAAATCGTACCGGGATCTGTTCCTGGCCTTTACCAACCCGACCATCGCCGTTGACGACACCATCATCAGCGACGCGGATCCGGCACGCGCCGTGATCGTGTGGACGGTGAAATCCGTGCACACCGGCAACATCTTCGGGATGCCGGGCTCGGGCAAGCGGATTGAACGGAACATCGCCTACTTCTTCACGTTCCGCGGCGGCCTGGTGGCGAAGGAGCGGCGCATCTACGATTTCACCAGCATGCTGATGCAGCTGGGCGTGTTGAAGGCGAAGCCGAATTGACCGGTCTCCGGTACTCGGCGGTACCCGCCAAAGCGGATAGACTGCGCGAGTGATCAGGTTTTTCGCGCCCCGTCTGGTCGCGTTCGGTGTCGCGGCCTGCGCGGCCCTGGCACTTCAGGGTGTGCGCGGCGGCGAAGTACTTGCCGGAGCGCAAGCGCCGGCCGGCCGCTTGTGGTTCGACGTCACGTCCGAGTCGATCGGCACCACGAAATACTGGACCAACAAGGTGGAGATCGCCGACATCAACGGCGATGGCCGACCGGACGTGCTGTTCGCCAACGGCGGTGACTACTCCACGCCTGGCACGCCGGAGCCGAATCAGGTGTTTCTCAACACCGGCCCGGGGTTTCGATTCACCGAGGCCACGCAGCAGGTGTTTGGCCCCACGCCGGACATCGCCCGCGTGATCAAGGCCCGCGATCTCGACAACGACGGCGTCGTGGACATCGTCGTGGGCACCACCTACCAGACGCAGAGCCGACTCTTTATCGGCCGCGGCGCGGGCCGCTTCGCCGAGGTCACCGCGACGCAGCTGCCGGCCATGCCCCTCAGCGTCGGCGACCTGGAACCCGGCGACGTGGACGGCGATGGCGACCTGGACCTGGTGCTTGCCGACTGGGGCCCCGGCAACAACATGTCGAACGACGGCGGCCGCACCCGGCTGTGGCTGAACGACGGCAAGGGCCGCTTCACCGACGTCACCGAGACGCGGATGCCCGACATCAAGGTCCGTTTCTCGTGGGACCTGGAACTGGCCGACGTCGACAACGACCTCGACCTCGACGTGCTGGTGTCGTGCAAGCGCTGCCCCGGCAGCCATCTCTTCCGCAACGACGGCGCCGGCACGTTCGTGGACGATGGGCGGGCCATGCCGCAGTACACGAACAACTACGAGTTCGAGGCGATGGACCTCGACGGCGACGGGTTTCTCGACCTGGTGACGATGAACGACGGCGAGATCGTCGGTGAGGACAGCTCGAGCCGGCGCGAGCACGTGTTCCGCAACGACGGCAAGGGCCGCTATCGCGACGCAACCGCCGCCTGGTGGCCACCCGCGGACAACGTCGGCGAAGATGACAACATGGCGGCGTTCCTCGACTTCGACGCGGACGGTGACGCGGACCTCGTCGTCGGCTCGCTGAGCGGGCCCGATCGGCTGCTGGTCAACGACGGCAGGGGACGGCTCACGGTGGCGCTCGACGTGTTCGATGGCGAGCCGACGCCGGGTACGCTCGGCCTGGCGCTGGCCGACCTCGACGGCGACCGCCGCATGGACGTCGTGCAGGGACAGGGCGAGCACAAGACCGCGATCGACGAACGCGTGTTCTCGGGCCGCGGCTTGAAGCCCGACACGGCGGCGCCATCAGTGTCGCTGGTGGCCTCGGGGATGTCGGCCGGCGTCCGTGTGGTTCGCGCTCGCGTGCACGATCACAAGAGTCCGAGTCTCGCCACGGAGTGGACGCGCGTGGCCGTGGAATGGACGACGGCCAGCGGCGTCCGTGACGTGCCGATGAAGTGGTATGGCGAGTACCTGTGGCGCGCCGACTGGCCCACGGGCGTGGATGCCGGCGCCAGTTATCGCGTCTGCGCGACCGATGCGGCGGGCAACACCGCGTGTGGCGCTCCGCGATAACCAGGACTCGAGTGGCTCGCCAGACCCCGCGCCGCGGCCGCGAGCGACAAGGTATGCGCTATGAATGGTTGAGCTGCGCGGCTTCGGGCAACAATGGTCCGTGCCTTTCGCTGAACTCCCACGCGCCACCATCTTCGATCTCGACGGCACCATCGTCGACAACATGTTCCTGCACGCGGAGGCGTTCGCGGTGTTTGCCGAGCGGCACCGGTTGCCAGCACTCACGCCCGCCGACCGCGTCAAGCTGGATGGACGACGCAACAGCGAGATCTTTCCGCTGCTGTTCGGCCGCGAGATGGCGCCTGACGAATGGCAGGCCTACGAGCACGAGAAGGAGGCGCTCTATCGGGAACTGTCGCGCGGCCGCCTGGCACTCGTCGCCGGCCTGCCGGCCTTGCTCGATCGGCTGGCTAGCAGGGGCGTTGCCCTGGCGATGGCCACCTCGGCGCCCGAGTTGAACGTCGCGCACACACTGAACGAAGTCGGCCTGGCCTCGGCGTTCTCCACCATCGTGCGGGGCGACCAGGTGCCGCGTGGCAAGCCGGCACCGGATGTGTTCGTCGAGGCGAGCCGGCAGCTCGAGGTACCGGCGGAGGGCTGCATCGTGTTCGAGGACGCCCCGATGGGTATCCTCGCGGCGCAGGCTGCCGGCATGCGGGTCGTGGCGATGACGACCAGCTTCAGCGCGGCGCAGTTCAACGCGCTGGCCGAGCCGCCCGACCTCGCGTGCCGCGACTTCGAGGCGGTGCTCGCGCTCGCGGACTGGTGAGCGGCCAATCCTACTGCTGCGTTACCGGCGGCTTCACGCTGGCCGCCGGCCGGGTTCCCTTCAGAATCCAGCGCTGGATCCGGCGGCCGTTGCCGGCTTCGCCGGTGTACATGCGGTTCTGCGAGTCGATCGCGATCATGTGCGCGCGGATGAACTCGCCGGACTGTCGGCCAGGCTTGCCGAACCGGTCGAGGATCGCCAGGTCCTTGCGCCTCAGGATCCAGACGCGCTGGTTGGTGCCGTCCATCAGGTAGAGGATGCTCTGCTCCGGATCGCGGGAGACCTGCAGGCTGAACCCGCTGCCTGATCCGCCGGTTTCCGGCCGCACGAATTTTTCCATCAGGTACTCGCCGTTCTGGCGGAACACCTGGATCCGGTTGCCGCGGCGGTCCGAGACGTAGATCAGCCCGTCCTTGGTGCCGACCAGGCCATGCAGCGTCGAGTACTGCTGCGGCGGGTCGTTCAACTTGACCGGATACTGATACTTCACCGTGTCGTCGGGCTTCTTGCCGTACGCGCCCCAGTGCCGAAGGTACTTGCCGGTCGCGGCGTCGTACACCACCACGCGCTTGTTGATGTAGCCGTCGGCGATGAAGAGCTCGTTGGTCTTTGGCTCGACGTAGAAGTTCGCGGGGCCACCCAGGTGATCGGGGTCGTTGCTTCCCTTGTTCACGCCTGGCTCGCCAATCGTCATGACGTGCTTGCCGTCCTTCGTGAACTTCATCACGTGCATCCCGTTGCTCGTGCCCATCCAGACGAAGCCGTTGTGGTCGATGTAGATGCCGTGCTCCTGGTTGAACCAGGTGTAGCCCTCGCCGGGCCCACCCCAGGCCTGCAGCACCTTGCCCTCGGGATCGAGCTCCAGCACCGGCGGTGCCGGCAAGCAGCAATCGGCAATCGGCGGCTTCGACGCGGCGCCGATCTCCTGGTCGGTCAGGCTCGACGGCATGTGGATCACCCACAGGTGATCGTTGTCGTCGGCGAAGAGGCCGCGGATGTCGCCCAGGATCCAGTCGTTCGGCAGCGTCGGCGGCCACGTCGGATCGACAACGTAGATCGGCAGGTTGTCGGCGGTCGGCGACCCTGGGGCGACCTTGGCCCGGGCGCTCTGGGCGGCCATCAAGGCCGGGAACGACAGACACACCGCGAGAGCGACGAGCCGAGAGGGCATGGTCTTCACGGCAAGAGCTTAACCGAGGTGGCCGCGTGGCGCGTCACCGGCTACTTGAACCGGTACGTCATTCCCTCGCGCAGCACGGACAGGCGCAGATCGGTGGCGGCGACTGGCTTGCCCTGAATCGCCGGCTCCTTGCTCGCCTGACGTGGATCCACCACGACCACTGCACTGGCGCCGACCACTTCGAAGCTCGAGCCGCGGACGATGACGGCGGTCTGCTCGTCGATGCCGACACCGACGAGCGTCGGGTGATCGAGCACCGCGCTGATCAGCCGGTTGCCGCGCTGCCGCTTCAGGAAGTGCTGATCGACGATGACCTGGGGCCACAGTCCGAGCCCCTTCGCGAGCTCCGTGGTGCCGGTGGTGAGCGACTTGAGGTCGGCCTCGCCGGTCATCATCGCCTCCGACAGGATTGCCGCCCCGGCGCTGGTGCCGCCAACGGCCACGCCGCTCCGGTGCCGCTCACGAATCAGATCGTCGAGGCCGGTGCCGACAATGGCCGTCATGAACTTGTTCTGATCGCCCCCAGGCATCCAGATGAGCGTCGCGCCTCCGATGACGGCGCGGGCGGCAGCCCGATCGTCGAACGCGACGGGCCGGGCCTCTTTCGCGCCGGCCTCCAACCACATCTTCGCCGAGTCAGGGCCCGTCTCCGGTAGCTCCGAGGCCTGGGGCAGCACGGCGACCCGCGCCTCGCGGCCGCCAGCCAGCGCGAGCGCCTTCGCCACGATGGCCGGCGTGGTCCCGCCACCGCCCACCACGATGAGTGGCCCAGGCGCGGTTTGTGCCGGCGGGAACCGTCGAGCCGGTGAGGAGCACGAGGACGACAACAGGCAGCAGGCGTCGCATGCGGGCGATTATGTCCCGGCCTGCGCTAGGATTCGCCTGATGCGGATCCTGGTCATCGGCGGCGTCCAGTTCATGGGACGACGAATCGTCGAGCGGCTGCTCGAGCGCGGGCATGACGTGACGGTGCTGCACCGTCGCGCGACCCACGACCTCGGGCCCCAGGTGAGGAACCTCCAGGCCGACCGCGGCGACCTTCCTCTCGTGGCGCAGCTGCTGCGGCGGGAGTCGTTCGATGCGATCTTCGATCTGGCGTACCGACTGGGAGAAAGGCACCCCCGCCACCCATGTGGAGGGCGCCGCGCGAAGCTGTGGCGATCGGCTGCAGCGTTACGTGTTCGTGTCCAGCATCGCCGCCTACCCGCCGGGGCTTGGCCTTCGCGAGAGCGATGCCCTCGTGCCGGACGACGTCCCGGACGCGTACGCGCTGCACAAGGCGTCCGCTGAACGGCTGCTGTTCGGAATGCATCAGGCCTCCGGGTTCCCCGTCGTCACGTTCCGCCCGCCATTTGTCCACGGGCCGCGGCAGCCGTTTTACCGGGAGCAGTTCTTCTGGGACCGGCTGTTCGACGGGCGTCCGATCGTGCTGCCAGACGATGGCAGCGCCCCCACGCAGTGGGTGTTCGTCGATGACGTGGCCACGGCCTGCGTCCGCGCGATCGAGGTGCCGGAGGCGGTGGGTGAGGCGTTCAACATCGGTCATGTCGAGCCGCTGACGCAGCGAACGTTCGTCGAGGCCCTGGCGCGGGTTGCCGGGATCGCGCCCAGCTTCGTGCCGGTTCCGCGCGCCACGATTCGCGCGGCCGGCGGTCAGCTGATCGGTGAATCGATTTACTTCGGTGACTTTCTCGATTTGCCGCCGAGGACCTCGCTCGTGGAGAAGGCGGCCCGCGTACTCGACGTGACGCCGACGCCGCTCGAGGCCGCGCTCGGCCAGGGCTTTGCGTGGTACCAGGGCGCAGCCCAGGCGTCCGGTCGACTACACGTTCGAGGATCGTCTCATCGCCGGAGCGTGAGGCTACGCGATGATGTCGTGCAGCACGGTGCCCGACACGTCGGTCAGGCGGAAGTCGCGGCCGCTGTACTGGTAGGTGAGCTTCGTGTGATCGATGCCCATCAGGTGCAGGATCGTGGCGTGCAGGTCGTGCACGTGCACCGGCTTCTCGATCGCCTTGAAGCCGAAGTCGTCGGTGGCGCCGTAGGTGAGCCCGCCCTTCACGCCGCCGCCGGCCAGCCACATGCTGAAGCCGAACGGGTTGTGATCGCGGCCGCTCTGCGCGCCGGCCATCGCCGCCCACCTCGACGACCGGCGTGCGGCCGAACTCCGAGCCGCAGACGACCAGCGTGTCCTTGAAGAGGCCGCGTGACTTCAGGTCCTTGATCACCGCGGCGAACGGCTGGTCCGAGTCCTTGGCGTTCTTGCGGTGCTGCTGGATGTCGGAGTGGGCATCCCACGGATCGCCCTTGGCGTAGTAGACCTGCACCATCCGCACGCCGCGCTCGACCAGCCGCACCGCCATCAGGCAGCCGCGCGCGGTGCTGCCCGGCCCGTACAGCTCGAGCGTGGCCTGGCTCTCCTTGCGGATGTCGAACACATCGGGCGCCTCGGTCTGCATCCGGTAGGCCACTTCCATCGAGCTGATCGCGGCCTCCAGCTGCGGATCGGCGGGCGCGCTGCCGCGCTGCATCCGATCGAGCGAGGCCAGCAGGTCCAGCTCGCGCCGCTGCTCCGGCAGCGTGAACGCCTTGTTGTTGATGAAGGAGACGAGCTTCTTCGGATCGAAGTCCTTGCCGACGATCTGGTCCGGCCGCTCGACCTTGCTCGGGATGTAGGTGCCCTGATGCATCGCCGGCAGGAACGCGCTGTTCCACAGCGGCGGGCCGACGGTGGTCGGCATGTCCGGGCACAGCACGACGTAGCCCGGCAGGTTCTTGTTCTCGGTGCCGAGGCCGTAGGTGAGCCACGAGCCGATCGACGGCCGGCCCACCTGGATGTGGCCGGTGTTCATCATCAGCATCGACGGTTCGTGATTCGGGATGTCGGTGTGCATCGAGCGGATCACGCAGATGTCGTCGGCGCAGCCGCCGACGTAGCGGGAACAGCTCGCTCACGTCCAGGCCGCTCTTGCCGTACTTCTTGAACGCGAACGGCGACTTCATCAGCGAGCCGGTCTTGCGCTCGGTGGCCACGGTGCCGCCCGGCAGCGGCTGCCCGTGGTACTTCTCGAGCATCGGCTTCGGATCGAAGCTGTCGACCTGCGACAGCCCGCCGTTCATGAACAGGAAGATGACGTGCTTGGCCCGCGCGGGATGGTGCAGGCCCTTCGCCAGCGGTGGGTATGGCCGCCTTCTGATCGAGGCCGGCGGCGGACAGCGACTGGCCGACCATGCTGGCAAACGCCAGCATGCCGAAGCCGTTGCCGATGCGGCACAGCGCTTCGCGGCGGGTGACGGGCGGGCTGTGATCGGTGCGACATGGGTCAGCTCACGAACAGGAACTCGTTCGAACTCAGCAGGATCTTCACGTAGCGGCCGAACGTCGTGACCGGCCGCATCTTCGCCTTCTCGTCGTCGCTGGCCTTGGCGCCCGGTACCACGCCCGCCATCATCCCGTCGGCGGGTGGCGCGGCGGTCGACCTCGGAGGCGCCACTTTCGGCTGCCGCATCGGCGGGCTCGGGTTCCGGGACGGGCGGCGCCTTCTCCGCCTTCGCCGCGGCCGCGCGCCGCTCGTCGTGCTGTTTCAGCGCTTCGGCCTGCAGGAACTCGCGACCGGCCTTCACTTCATCGGCGGTGGGCGAACGGCCGAAGAGGCGCCGATACACCTTCTCGATGCGCGCCGGGTCGTCCGGTTCGTCGGCGACCTGTTCGGCGACACGCTCGGCGTGCTGCTGGACGAAGTCGCTGTTCATGAAGAACAGGCGCTGCAGCGGCACGTTGGTCGAGAAGCGCTGCTCGGCGGTCTGGCTGGGGCTCGGGAAGTCGAAGAGCTGCAGGAACTCGTCCAGCTTGTAGCGGCTGACGCGACCGTAGATGGTGCGGCGATCGCCGAGCGGCGTGAGCGCCTGCGACGGACCGCCGAGGCGCTCGTCGAGCGCGCCCGAGACGTACAGGACCGAATCGCGAATCTGCTCCGCGCTCATGCGGTGACGGTTGGCGCGCCAGTAGAGACGATTGCCGCTGTCCTTCGCGAAGGCCGCCGCCTGGTGATCCGCGCTCAGCTGATAGACGGCGCTCCGCATGATCTCGCGATGCAGCGCCTTGATCGACAGCCCGTGATCGACGAAGTACTGCGCGAGGTAGTCGAGCAGTTCGGGATGCGTGGGCCGTTCGCCGTTCACGCCGAAGTTGCTCGGCGTGTTCACGAGCCCGGTGCCGAAGTGTTCCTTCCACACGCGGTTGACGATCACCCGCAGCGCGACGGGCTGCGAGGCGATGGTGCGCGCCAGGTCCAGCCGTCCGCTGCCCTTCGTGAAGGTCACGCGCTCGGCAGGGTTGCTGAGGACGGTGAGAAATCCGCGGGGCACGGAATCGCCCAGGCGCATCGGGTTGCCGCGCAGGTGCACCTGCAGGTCGGTGGTGGTCTCCAGCTCGCGGACGCCGTGCACGTAGGCGTACTTGGTGGGCAGCGCCTTCGCCATCGCCGCGATGTCCTTGCGCAGCCCCTCGATCAGGGCGCGGCGATCGCCGCCCAGCCGCTGTTCCAGCCCCCACCCCGAGAAATGCAGCAGTCCCGGCCGTTCCGGCTTTCCGGGCGCATCGTCCGGGTCGAGGTTGGCGCGGAAGACATCGCCCCAGAGCGCGGTGCGCTCGGTGGTCATGCTGCGGAGCTCGAGGCCGCAGCCCGGGCAGAAGTCGTCGTTGGTCTTGAACTCGTTCGGCAGGTTGGCCGGCTCCTTCGGCTTGCTGGTCGGCAGCGCCCGCGCCTTGATGATGTCGTTCTCCTTCTTCAGCTCGCGCTGCTCGAGCATCACGCCAATCAGCAGGTCCTGGAACTTGACGGCCAGCTCGCCGGCTTCCTTTGCCGTGCCGCCGCGCGCGACGAGCGCCTGCCAGTCCTTGAGGAACGGGTAGAACACCGGACGCTTCTCGAGGAACAGCAGCCAGCGGTCGAACAGCTCGTAATCGAGCTTCTCGGTGTCGACGACCTTCAGCTTGTCCTTCTTCGGCTCGCCGGTCACCTGCCACGCCGCCTTCATGTAGGTGGCGGACTGGAACGCCAGCGTCTCCGAGAGCTGGCGCGCCTCGGTGGCCATGAACTCGGTGAGCATCTCGCGCTTCAGCTTGAGCTGCTTTCTCCTTGGCCTTGTAGTCGTCGACGACCGACTTCGGCGCCAGCGGATACTCGTGGTACTCGGTGTTGAAGAACACGCCGGCCGAGCGAGTAGTAGTCCTTCGTCGGAATCGGGTCGTACTTGTGATCGTGGCAGCGGGCGCAGCCCACCGTCAGGCCGAGCATGCCGCGGCTGACGGCGTCCACGCGATCGTGCCGCTCGTCGGCCTTGGTGATCTCGACGGCGCCGTTGTCGTAGTACCACGGGACCGAGGCCGAGGAAGCCGAGCGCCGGGCAGGTGCCGCACGCGATCGGGGCCGTCCAGCAGATCGGCCGCGAGCTGCGCGGTGACGAACTGGTCGTACGGCAGGTCGTCGTTGAACGCGCGAATCACCCAGTCGCGATAAAGGTGCGCGTTCGGATAGGGGTTGTAGCCGCGGCCCATCGGATCGAGGCTGCGGTAGTCGTCTTCGCCGTAGCGCGCGACGTCCAGCCACATGCGGCCCCATGTCTCACCGTAGCGCGGCGAGGCAAGCAATCGATCGACGACGGTCTCGAACGCGGTGGGTGAAGTGTCGGTGAGAAACGAATCGACTTCCTCGGGTGTGGGTGGCACGCCGGTCAGGCCGAGCGTGGCCCGGCGGAGCAAGGTGACCTTGTCGGCGGCTCCCACGGGCGCGAGGCCGTCCCGCTCGAGCCGCGCCAGCACGAAGCGATCGATGTCGGTGCGCGGCCAGGCGCTGTTCTGCACGGGAGGCGCGGCGGCCTTGCCAATCGGCTGGAACGACCAGAACGCGCGCTGCTCCGGGGTGATGACGCGCTCGTGCGCCGCGGCTGGGGCCGGCGCTGCCTCGGTGGCCGAGGCGGGCCACACCGCGCCCTCGCGAATCCACTGCGCGATGGCCTCGATGTCCGCGGCTGCCAGCTTGGCGCGCCCGCGGGGCATGCGCGGGAACCCTTCCGCGTGTTGCAGCACCTTCAGGAGCGTGCTCTTCTCGGGATCGCCGGGCACCAGGGCCGGGCCACTCTCGCCGCCGCGCAGCAACCCCTCGCGCGAGTCCACCCGCAACCCGGCCATCGCCGCATCGGCGTGACACGCGTAGCAGTTGGCCGCCAGCAGCGGACGGATCCTGGTCTCGAACAGTTCGTTGGCCGGCGCGGCTGGAGCCGGCGCCGGTGCGGACGCGGCGGTTGTCTGTTGAGGCGAGCCCGGCGGCGCAGGCGGTGCCTGACCGGCGCGAAGGACGGTGCCGATCATCACGACCGCCGCCAGCGCCAACGCGGTTGGCGGACGTCTCCGAGGGATCGATGACGCCATGTGGAGTTAAGTATGATGCGCGAGCATGATTCGGCAAGTGCTTTTCGGCGTGCTGGTCCTTGGGGCGTGCTGGGCCGAGTTGCGGGCCCAGGGGCCGGGCCAGCCTGGCGCGGGGGTGCCGGCTCGCCCTCCGGCCGAAATTCCCCTCGTCCAGCTCACTCCCGACGCCGTCCTGCCCGTGACGATGGAGGCGGGGGCGACGGCGACGGAGGACGCCATCTGGGTGGCGGGCCGTGCGACCGGGACGATTACCCGCCTGGATCCGAAGGCCAACACCGCGGGGACGCCGATATCTGCCGGCGCCTCGCCCTGCGCGTCGCTGAGCGCCGGCTTCGACAGCGTCTGGGTGCCGCTCTGCGGCGGCAGCCCCGGCGTCGCACGCGTCGATGTCGCCAAGGCGGCCGTCTCCGCCACCGTTCCGGTGACGGTGGCTGGGGCGGAAGGCCGCACGGCGGTTGCGGTCGGCAGCCTGTGGGTGATCACCAGTCAGAAGGGCGTGCTGTCGCGCGTGGACCCCGACACCAACGCGCCGGTTGCGGAGACTTACGTGGCGGCCGGTGCCGAGGCCGTGGTTGCCGGCGAGGATGCGCTATGGGTGACGAGCGGCAAGAGCGGCACGCTGACCCGCGTGAACCCGCACAACAACGAAGTGGTCGAGATCATCAAGGTGGGCGCGAATCCGGGCCCGCTGGCGGTGGGTGAGGGCGGCGTGTGGACCCTGAACCGCGGTGATGGCAGCGGCCATGGCGCTGCCACGGTGTCGCGCGTCGATCCCAAGACGAACAAGGTGATCGCGACGATTTCGGTCGGGGACCTCGGCGCACCCGCGGAGATCGCGGCGGGCGAGGGCTCCGTGTGGATCAGCGCGCCCGGCGTGCCGATCACGCGAATCGATCCGCGGACGAACCGGGCCGTGCAGCGCTTCACCGGTGAAGGTGGCGGAGCCATTCTGGTCGCCCACGGATCGCTGTGGGTGGCGGCGGGAGCACAGAAGACCTGGAGGCTGGATCCGGCCTTGGTGACGGCGACAAGACAGTGACGGAGGTGTTGGGTCTTGAGTCTTAGGTCTTGGGTCTTGGGTCTTGGGTCTTGGGTCTTGAGACTTGGGGCGCGGGAGCGGAGTTTGGCCAGATCAAAAGATCTCTAGATCTAGATCAGATCACCAGCTCACCACCTCACAAGATCATCAAATCGCGTTTTCCCACGCTTCCACCAGCGCGCGGCGTTCGGACTCGTCCGGAAGCCGCCCGGTGCCGGCGGCCATGTTCTGCTCGAGGTGCTCGAGGCTGGCGGTCGCCGGAATCACGCACGTCACGGCCGGATGGGCGATCACGTATTTCAGGAACGCCTGCGACCAGGTGTCGCAGCCCAGCTCGCGCGCGATCTGGGGCAGAGCGCGCTCACGGCTGGCCTTGAACGCCGCGCCACTCTCGAACGGGCGGTTGATCAGGGTCGCCACGCCGTGTTCGGCGGCGAGCGGCAGCAGCCGCGACTCGGCGTCTCGGACCGCCAGCGAGTAGTTGCACTGCACGAAATCGATGATGCCGCGGCCGAGAAACGGCTCGAGCTGGCGATGCGACTCCACGGTGTAGTGCGTGACGCCCACGTACCGCACTCGTCCAGCCGCCTTCCATTCGGCAAGCGTTTCCAGGTGAGCTTCCACGTCCACCAGGTTGTGTACCTGCATCAAGTCGACGGACTGCACGCCGAGCTTCGCCAGCGACTCGTGCATCTGTGCCACGCCCGCTTCCGCGCCGCGCGTCCAGACCTTGGTCGCGAAGAACAGGCGGTCGTGCAGGCCATGGCCATCCGCCGTCGCGCCAATGGCCTTCTCGGACCGTCCGTACATCGGCGACGTGTCGACGAGGCGGCCGCCGAGGTCCACGAAGCGTTGCAGCACCTGCGCGCGCGTGGCGTAGTCGGTTGCACCGACATCAAATGTCTGCCAGGTGCCCATGCCAATCACCGGCAGACGCTCACCCGAACGTGGAATCGCCCGTTCGATCACGCCCTCACGTTACACGGGATTGAGGCTCGAGGCTTGGGGCTTGAGGCTTGGGGCTTGGGGCTTGAGCCAGAACCCAGAACCCAGAACCCAGAACCCAGAACCCAGAACCTAGAACCGAGAACCGAGAACCCAAAGCCCTCAGGCGATCCGGCCGCGGGCAGCCACCGGCAGCTCCGTCACCTGGTCGTCCTCCAGCAGCCACACCTGATCCACCAGATTCGACACCACGCAGGAGTGATTCGGCAGCACCCGCACAACATCGCCCGGCTCGAGGGTCGTCGTGCCGCGTGTCGCTATTACGGTGGCGTGCTCCTCGGAGAGGCGCTCGATCAGCAGATCCTCGTGTCCCATCACCACGCCGTAGCCCGGCGCCGGCGAGAACCCCCGCCCGCTGTCGCTGCTCAAGGTCTTGCTTCCGCAATCGAGGATCACGCGGCCGCTGACGGGCTTGCTGACAACCCGCGCCAGCACCGTCAGCGCGCAGTCGTCCGCTGCCGCGGCGCCGAGGCCGATCTGCGTGCGATCGAAGTAGACGTAGTTGCCGGGCCGGTACTCGGTGAGGCCGTCCTGCTGCATCGAGAATCGGGCGGTTGGCGTGGCGCCGGCGCTCAATTCCTCGATCGCCACTCCGGCCGCGCGCGCGGCCGCCGCCAACGCTCGCAGCGTCGCCGCCTCGCCGGCAGCCATCTCGCGGAGATGATCTTCGGAAGAGGCGTGATACGCCTGACCGGCGTGCGACAGCAATCCCTTCAGGCGAAGTCCGGGCAGCGCGGCCACCGCGGCGATGAACGGCACGGCGGTCGCCGCCTCCGGCGCGATGCCGCAGCGGTGGAAGCCCACGTCGACCTTCACCAGCACGTCCACCGTAAGCCCGGCGTTCGCCAGCGCCTTGGACCACTGCGCCGCCACGCCAGGGTGATCGACGATGAACGAGAGATGCGTGCGGCGGGCGAGGGCGATAACGCGATCGGCGTTGGCCGGATTGATCGGGTACGGGATGCGGATGTTCGTCACCCCGGCGTCGGCGAACACCTCGGCCTCACCGATCTTCGCGCAGCAGATGCCGACGGCGCCGCGCTCGATCTGCCAGCGGGCGACGACCGGGCTCTTGTGGGTCTTGGAGTGCGGGCGCAGCCGCAGGCCGCGAGCCGTGGCCGCGGTCTGCATGCGATCGATGTTACGGAGCGCGCGTGCCTTGTCGACGAGGACGGCGGGAGTGCAGAGATCGGTGGGCGTCACCGGGCGATCATGCCACGAGCGGCGGGACATGGATACCCTCTGCAGGTCGTGATGACTGTTGCGTTTCATCGGGGAAGTCGGAAATGTCGTTGAAGGTCGTGCCGGCCATCGGCGTGGTTCTCGAGCGGATTCTGGACGACACGTATCCGCTGTGGCACGACGGGCTCAGCCGCGAGGGCTATGGCAAGTTCTGGGCGGCGCAGCTGAAGACGGCGTGGGGCGCCACGCATCTCGATCGCGTGGCGCTGCAGGATGGCCCGCACGTGGTGGCGAGCGCCAAGCGTTATGACCTGTCGTTCACCGTCGATAGCCGGGTCCGGCGCGTGCTGGGCATCGGCGCGGTGTTCACGGCGTCGGCGTATCGCGGGCGCGGTGCGGCGCGCGAGTTGCTGACGCGCATCATGGAGACGGCCGAGGCCGAGGGCTACGAGTTCGCGGCGCTGTTCTCGGAGATTTCGCCCGCCTTCTACGAGCGGCTCGACTTCGTGCCGGTGCCGCTCAACGAGTGCCGTCTCGACGTCGATCGCAAGAACGGCGGGCCGCCGGCCACGCTGGTGCGGAGCGGCGACGATCGCGACCTGCATTTCATCGGCGAGATGAGCGCCACGCGCGCGAGCGGCACACGACTGTCGATGGCGAGAAGCGAGGATTTCATCCGCTACGGGATCACCAGGAGCCGGCTGCTCGCGGGCCTCGGGGCACCGGGCGTGCGCGAGGTCGAGTTCCTCGTGTCGGAGGAAGGGCACCAGGCCGCCGCGTACCTGGTGTGCGTCTCGTATCAGGGCGCATGGACGATCGAGGACGCCGGCGACCGCGATCCCACCGGGCGCCCGCGTCGGCGCGATGCTGCAGGTGATGCTGGCGCGCCACCCCGGTGAAGCCGTACCGCACATCCGGGCGTGGTTCCCGCATTCGCTGCAGCCGCCGCAGGTGACAGTGACGACGACCCCGACGCAGGAGGTCTTGATGATCCGCCCGCTGAAAGATCGGACGCTGCCCTTGCCGCCGCTCTCGGCGGAGCAGGTGGCGTACTGGCGGTTGGATTACTTCTGAAGGCAGGGAGTCAGGGATCAGGGATCCGGGATCAGGAAGGCAAAAGGCAAAAGGCAGAACCGGCAGGGAACCGGCAGACGGCAACCGGCAGACGGCAGAACGGCAGCCGGAAAGGCAAAAGGCAGAAGGCAGAACGAACCGACAGGACAGGACGTCCTTTGCTCGTGGCGCTCAGAACCTAGAACCCCAGAACCTTCGAGCCCCAAGCCCCAAGCCCCAAGCCCCAAGACTCAAGACCCAAGACCCAAGCCCTACCTCCCCTTCAGCTCCAGATTCATCGTCTTGCTCTCGCCGTCCTCCAGGGTGACGCGCGTGGCGAGGGATTCGATCGAGGCGAGGAACTCCGGGTCGGCGGACTGGCCGTCCTCCAGTGCCTGCACCGCCACCGCCAGATACTCGCCGGGCGGAGTGGACGTGATGCTGAACGTGCCCTGCTGGTTCGGACGTGCCGAGCGGATGAAGCGGGACAGATAGCCCCTGAGCGCGGGGTCCACGGGGAACAGCACCACCGTCGCGTCGAGCACGGGCTGCTTGCGTGCGTCGGTGACGGTGCCGGTGACCGAGCCGGCCTTCTGCGTGATCACCACCTTCACGCCGGTCACGTGCTGGCCGGGCGGTACGTCGAGCGGCACGTCGGTGACGTCCTGGTTGTTGAGGAGCACCGACTTCAAAGTCCAGCCTTCAGGAACGGTGACGCGGATGACGCGCGGCTCGGTGATGTTGCCGACCTCGAAGTAGCCCTCGGGCGACACGCGGCCTGTGGGACCGCCGAAGCCCCCCGGCCCGATTGGCATGGCGTCCGGCGAGGCCGGGCGGGCGATCACCTGCACGCCCGACGAGGGCGGCGGCATGCCGCTGTCGGTGATCACCGCGCCGCTCAGGTATCCCGCCGGCGCCATCACCAGCGTCACGCCCTCGATGTCTTCCCGGCCGACGGCGACGTCCAGGCGCGCGAACTCACCGTCACCGCGCGGGCCGGTGCGGGCCTGCAGCGTGTAGCGTCCTGGCGCGATGTTGTTCATGTGGAACGCACCATTGGAGTCCACGCGCGTACCGCCTCCGCTCTGCGTGAACATCGCCGGTTCGCCGCTGCCGCCAGCGGGGCCGAGTGACACCATGCCGCCACCGGCGGGCCCGCCGGTGGCGCTGATCACCTGGCCGCTGATCCGCACCAGCCGCGTGGCGATGAGGCCGAACGAGACGTTGACGTTTTCCGCCGCCAACCCGACGCGCACGCGCTGGGCATCGGACGCGCTCGGCGTTCCAGGGAAATAGGTGGGTGCGTATCCGGACAGATCGCTGCCGGGATCGGTGACCTCCGCCGCGCGCAGCGTCGCGCTCACCAGGTAGTCGCCGGGCGGGAGCCCGAACAGGCGATAGCCGCCCTGGTCGTCCGTGGTGTCGCGCGCCCCCGCGGGCACCAGCCGCCGCGCGCCGCCGACGAACGCGTAGCGCAGCGCGGTGACGGCGGCGTTGACCAGCGGCTCGCCGAACTCGTCGGTGATGCGTCCGCCGATCACGCTGCCGCGCGGCAAACCTACCAGCAGTTTGTCCAGCGCCTGCCCCTCGCCAAGATCGAGCGGCGTTCCGGACTCACCCGGCCGCCGCTGCCCGTACTGCAGCGTGACGAAGCCGCCCTTGCTGGCGGTGAGCGTGTAGCGGCCCGCGGCCAGGTCGCGAATCTCGAAGCGTCCCTGGCCATCGGTAATGGTGATGCGCGCCTCGCGGACGTTCTGGGCGCTGACGCGGACCTGTGCGCGCCTGATGGGCGTGCCGGTGTCGGCGGCGACCACCTGACCGCGCAGCACGGCCGTGCCCTGGGCGGCCTGCGGGTCCACGCGCCCCGCCCGCGCCGGCGTCCGCGCGCCGCCGCCTTGCTGCCGCGCGTCGCCCGGCCCAGCCGTCGTCTGCCCGGCGGCGAGACCGGTCGCAGAGCAGGGCAACCGAGGGCGCGGAGAGCGCGGCCTTCATGAGGGGCAGTGTAACGGCAGGCCGGGTACCCGGTGTCCGGTATCCGGTGTCCGGTGAGTCCGAACCCGGTGACTTCGGATGGCCCTCAAACCGATAGCTGAGGTCAGCGGCGTCCATTGCCGTCGCGCTCAGGCTCGAGGGAATCATGCAGACGGAAGAGCATCGCGCTGACGCGGTCACTCAAGGCGATGGCCGCCTCGCATTTCGCGGCCTCCAGCAGACCGTTGCGAAGGGCGATCTCGATCTCGGTCTCGAGCTCCGCGGTCGACCCGAGTGCGATCGAGACGTGATTCTGGTAGGCGAGCCGACGCCCGCGGCGATGCCCTTCGGCAATGTTCGAAGGAATCGACACGGCGGCCTTTCGTATCTGCCGACGCAAGTCGAACTCGGATCGCGGCAACCCGCGAGTGCATGTGTAGACCTCGTCGACGAGATCCATCGCCCGCTGCCAGACGTCGAGAGCCCGAAACGATTGTGGGTGAGTCGAGGACATGCCATCGCCCCTGCAGCGAGCATGCCAGACGAAACGCCATGGAAATCGGCGAGTCACAAAACAATCCACTCGCGAAATGTCAACCAGTGTTGTCGTTTCACGCCGCTGCCGCTCTGGAACGCTGGTTGCCTCGTATGCAACGTTGGTTGCGTCTCGGCCCGCCGCTTCCCGCGACCGACACGCCCAGGACTCGGCTGCCGACTGCCGGACACCGGATACCGGATACCGGATACCGGATACCGGATACCGGATACCGTTCCCACTTCACCTCCACCACCTTCAGATTCAACGTCTTCGTCTCGCCCTCACTGATCTCGAACGCGGTCGCGTGCTGGAGCGCGCGCGCGAGGAAGTCGGGGTCCGAGGCCTGGCCCTCCTCCAACCCCCGCACCACGATCGCGCGGTAGCCGTCCGCCGGTGTCAGGCGGAGGGTGTACTTGCCGTTGGTGTCCGGCTGTGAGGTCCGCAGGTACCGCGACCCGAAAGTCCAACTCGCCTTGTTGTCGGTGAAGATGACGACGGAGGCGTCGGTGACTGGCTGGTTGCGATCGTCCAGATCACCCCGGAAAGCTGAGTGAGCTTGTTGGTGATCACCAACTCCACGTCATCGATCACCTGGCCCGGACCGATGTCCGCTGCAACGTCTGACAGGTCGGTGCCGTTGCTGAACGCGCTCTTCAGCGCCCATCCTCCGCCAGGCACGTCCACTGACGCACGCAGCCGCACGCGATCGATGAGGCCCGACACCTCGAAGGTCCAGTCTTCGCGCACCGTGTTCGGATTCATCCCCATCATCATCGGACGTCCGAAATCCTCCGCCTGCGGCATCACCCGCATCTGCTGCGGACTGAATGTCGGCACCGAGCCATCGTCGGTCACCACGCGGCCGCGGATGATCCCGCCGCGTCCGGTGACGATGAGCACATCGCGCACGTCGTCGCCGTTCACCGGAACGTCGAGGCGCGCGACTTCGACGGTCTGATCGCCGGGGATGCCGAAGCGATTCGCGGGTTGCACGGTGAGGGTGTAATTGCCGGGTGGCAGGCCGGCGGTCTGGAACGTCCCGTCGGGCCGGATCGGCGCGGCGGTGCCATTGAAGCCCATCATCCCGTCGCCGCTTGGCGCCACCATCAGCATCGCGCCGGCATAAGGCGCGCCGCTGCTGGTGGTGACCCGTCCGCTGATCCGTCCCACCTTCGCCGCGGAGAGGGCAAACGTGAGGTTCATGACGTCCTGCCCGGCCCGCACCGTCACACGGCGTGCGTCGGCGATCGACGGCGTGCCCGGGAAATACGTCGGAGCATAGCCATCCATCGGCGGTGAGACGGCCGTGGAGTTCATGGGCATGAACTCCATCGTCCTCAGCGTCGCGGTGACGTAGTACTCGCCGGGTGTGAGACCGTAGAGGCGGAACTGCCCGAGGTCGTCCGTTCGATCGAAGCCGCCCTCGCCGCCGCCGCCGGTGAGACGGCGGGCGCCACCCATGTAGGCATAACGCTGAACGTTCACCTGCGCGCCCGAGACCGGTTCTCCGAACTCATCGGCGATCCGCCCGCTGATGGCCCCGCCTCGCACGAGCGCGAACCCGACTTTGTCGGCCACCTGGCCATCGGCCAACTCGAGCGGGGTGCCTGGCTGGTTCGGCGCGCGCTGGCCGAGCTGCATCGTCACGTATCCGGCTCGCGAGGCGCTGATGTTGTAACGTCCCGCCGGCAATTGCGTCAGCTCGAATCGCCCCTGCGCGTCGGTCTGCGCCATGCCTCCACCGCCAGGCCCACCGGTGTTGAACACGCGAATCTGGGCGCGGCGAAGCGGCGCGCCGGAGTCGGCTGCCACGACCTGGCCGCGGATGGTTGCAGTTCCTGGTTTGATGTCGTCGGCCCGACGATCGCGCGACGGCGTTTGCGGACTGGGTGGTTGGCCGCTGCCCCACGTTGATCCGGTTACACCGCCCGGAAACGGCACCTGGACGGCTGTGCCCTGCGCGTGGACCAGGGCGCCGAACGACACCAGGAAGGCGAGCAAGCGCGGCATGACGGGCCCCCGTCTGATTCGAACGCGTTACTGGAGAACGGCGACGTCGTAATCGGACGAATTATAGACGCGCGAAGCGAGCACCCGGTCTTACCCGAGGCATGAGAGCGCTCAACACCGGCAATTGGGAGGAGGTTCCAACCGCGGCGTTCGAGGCCCCTAGGTGAGCGCTTCCGCGATCACCCGCGCCGCGTTCAGTCCCGATCCACCGGTGAGCCCGGTGCCGGGATGCGTCCCCGATCCGCACAGATAGAGTCCGCTGATCGGCGTCTGGTATCGTCCCCACCCGAGCAGCGGCCGCATCGTGAAGGCCTGATCGAGCGACAGCTCGCCGTGGAAGATGTGCCCGCCGGTGAGTCCCCACCCGCGCTCCATGTCCGACGGTGTGATGAGATCGGCCTGCACCACCAGCGCGCGAAGCCCCGGCGCGTAGCGCTCCAGGGTGGAGAGCGTGGCGTTCAGGACTTCGGCGTTATCGGACCCGGGCTTGCGTTCCGGCCGGATACCGGACACCGGAGACCGGTACCGGAGACCGTCCCACCGCTGCCGTCTGCCGCTGCCGTCTGCCGGATCAGCCCCGTCTGCCGTGATCCACTGCACATACGCCGACAGCACGTGTGCGCCGGCTGGCGCCAGTGACGGATCGGCAATCGACGGGATGGCAAACTCGATCCAGGGATGTGGTGAGCACTCGCCGTACTTCGCGTGGTCGTAGGCGCGCTCGAGATACTCGAGGTCCGGCGCGATTCGCACGCGGCTGGCCAGCATCTGCCGCGTGGTGCCCGCAAACGACGGCAGCCCCGACAGCGCGAGATTCACCTTGGCCAGCGTGCCGCGCACGCGCAGGTTCCGGATTCGCCACAGGAACTCCGGCGGCAGGTGCTCCGCCTCGCAGAGCGACAGGAACGTGCGCTTCGGATCCACGCCCGGACACCACCGAGCGCGCCTCGAACGTCTCGCCCGATTCGAGCGCCACGCCCACCGCGCGATCCGCGCGGACCAGCACCTGTTTCACCGTGACGCCGGTTCGCACCTCCACACCATGACGTGCGGCCGCGCCTCGCAGTGCCGCGGCCACGGCCGCCGGTCCACCTACGACGTCCGCATCGCGCGACGACGCCGACCGACGCATTCGCTTCGTGCAGCAGCAGCTGAAGCCCGCTGCCCGCGGACCACGGCCCGAGCATCGCACCCAGCAGGCCGTCGGCGGCCACCGTCGCGCGCAGCAGCTCCGTCTCGAGGCACTCGCTCACCAGGTCCGCCACCGCCATCGGCCCCCACCGCAGCAGCCGCCACGCATCGTCCTTCGGCAGCGCCCGGAAGGCGCGCAGCGTGCGCATCACCGTCCACAGATCGTGGGTGCCCGGATCGTCCATGTCGGGCGCGATTCGGGTGAACAACGAGCCGATGACATGGCCCAGCCGCGCGAGCGAGCGCGTGAAGTCCGGCCACGCGTCGGCGTCGCGCGTGGACCAGTCCCGGATTGCCGCGGCTGCCAGCGACTCGTCCGCGAAGACCGGCAGCGCGCGCCCGTCGGGCGAGAGGGCCGTGTAACGAATCGGCTGCGGCGTCAGCCTCAGGCCATGCTGCGACAATTGCAGCTGCTCGACGACGTCGGCACGGAGGGGACCGGTTCGGTGTGCCAGCGCCGGCACGCGGAAGCCAGGCGCCAGCTCGTACTCCGCGGCACAGCCACCGACGGCATCACGCTGTTCGAGCAGCAGCGTGCGCAGCCCGGCCTGTCCCAGCACCGCGGCGCACGTGAGGCCATTCACGCCGCCGCCGATGACGATGGCGTCGTACCGTCTGCCGGCTGCCGGTTGCCGTCTGCCGGTCGCTTCACTTGCCAAGAATTTTCTCCGCCGCGTTCTTCCCGGGCGCGCCCATGATGCCGCCCCCGGGATGGGTCGCCGAGCCGCACATGTATAACTGCTGCACCGGCGTGGAGTACTGCGCCCATCCGGGAACCGGACGCAGGAAGAAGAGCTGCTCCAGGGTCAGCTCACCCTGGAAGATGTTGCCTTCGGTGAGCCCGAAGTCGCGTTCGATGTCGAGCGGCGTCAGCACCTGCCGGTGGAGAATCCGTTCGCGGATGTTCGGCGCGTACTCGGCAATGGTATCGATCACCGTATCGCCGAACGCCTCGCGCTGGCGATCCCATTCGTCGGCCGGCGCCCGGTTGCCGTCTGCGGTTCTCAGCTCGTAGGGCGCGTATTGCACGAAGCACGACATGACGTGCTTGCCTGGCGGCGCCACCGACGGATCGGTCAGCGACGGAATGACGATGTCCATGTACGGCCGCCGCGAGAATCGCCCGTACTTCGCATCGTCGTAGGCGCGTTCCATGTAGTTCACGCTGGGCGAGATGGAGATGGCGCCGCGCAGGTGCGGTCCCGGCCCCGGCATGCAGGTGAAGTCCGGCAGCCCGTCGAGCGCCAGGTTCACCTTGCCGGACGAGCCGCGGTACTTGTAGCGCTTGACCGCGGTGATGAAGTCGGGCGGCAGGTCCTTCTCGTCCAGCCACTTCAGGAACGTGTGGTTGGGATCGACGCTCGACACCACCGTGGTGGCATGGAGCTCGTCGCCGTTCTCGAGCACCACGCCGGTGGCTTTGCCGTTGCGGGTGAGAATCTTCGTCACCGTCGCTTCGGTGCGGATTTCCGCGCCGAACCGGCGGGCCGCGTCGGCGATCGCGTTCGACACCGCGCCGGTGCCGCCGCGCGACAGGCCCCACGAGCGGAACGAGCCGTCGATTTCGCCCATGTAGTGATGCAGCAGCACGTAGGCGGTGCCCGGCGATCGCACGCCGAGGAACGTGCCGATGATGCCCGACGCGCTCATCGTCGCCTTCAGGACGTCGGTCTCGAACCACTGGTCGAGGAAATCCGCCGCGCTCATCGTCAGCAGCTGGACCTGGTTGATGCGGTCGTGCGCGCTCATCCCGCGGAACCGCTTGCCGATCGACAGCAGTTCGAGCAGGCCGCGGGGTCGAGCGACGTGGGGTCCGGCGGTGTCATCGACAGGATGGGCTTGGCGAAGCGCCCCATCTCGATCATCGCGCGGCCGTACTCGTCGTAGGCCTCGGCGTCGAGGCGGGAATGGCGCGCGATCTCCCGGCGTGACTTCTCGTGATCGTTGACGCGCCACAGGTGATCGCCGTTCGGCATCGGCGTCAGCGTTCCGTCGAGCGGCAAGAGCTCCATGCCATGGCGCGGCAGGTCGAGGTCGCGGATGATCTCGGGCCGCAACAACGAGACCACGTAGGAACACACCGAGAATTTGAACCCGGGGAACACTTCCTCGGTCACGGCCGCGCCACCCAGCACGTGCCGGCGTTCGAGCACCAGCACCTTGCGACCGGCGCGCGCGAGGTAGGCGGCGCAGGTCAGCCCGTTGTGGCCCCCACCGATGACGATGGCGTCGTATTTCACAAGTGGTCGGATTATAGACGGTCGGGTTGGGGGAACCGGGAACCGGTCTCCGGTACCCGGTGTCCGGTGTCCGGTCTCCGTCTGCCGGTCTGCCGGTTGCCGGTTGCCGTTAAAATCCCCGGATGATCCGCCAACCTGCCGCCATCACCGTCTGGCTCGCCATCGTCACCGCTGCCATGCCCGTGTTTGCGCAGAGGCTGTCTGGCAACGATGCGGATGTTCCCACGCCGGCGCCTGCCACCGCGAGCGCGGCCGTGAGCCGCGAGGAACTGGAAGTGGTCGCGACCGAGCTGGCCAGGCTGCGCGCCGAGGTGGCATCGCTCCGCGGCGAGCTGGCCAGCGTCCGCGGTGTCATCGCGGTTGCCACGCCAGCACCGAGCACGAGCACCGGACTGGCCCCGGCGCCGAGCGTGCTGACATCCGCCACCGTGTCGGCCGGCGCAGTTGTTGGCGGCACACAGCCCGAGCAGGCGGCGCCCAGCGTGGAAATGCTTCGCACCCAGATGGACGAGATGTCGCAGACCAAAGTGGAAACGCGGTCGAAGATGCCGGTGCGTTTGTTCGGCGCGATCGTGTCGAACACCGTCGGCAACAGCGGCGCGGCGAACTGGCTGGAGAACCCGAATATCACCGACCCCGAGCCGCCGGGCACCACGCCCGGATCGTTCACCTCCACACTGCGGCAGAGCCAGATCGGACTGAATGTCGGCCCGATTCCGGTCGGCGGCCTCACCGTCAACGGCGCGGTGGTGGCGGACTTCATGGGTGGGGTGCCTGGCTTCGTGACCGGCACGGTGATGGGACTGCCGCGCATGGTCTACGCCTTCGCGCGCCTGGAGAGCGAACGCACCGCGCTGCAGGTGGGACAGGATCTGAACCTGCTGGCGCCGCGGGATCCCACGTCGCTGGCCGCGCAGAGCTTCCCGCTGCTGTTTCGATCGGGCAACCTGTACCTGCGTTCGCCGCAGGTTCGGCTCGAGCAGAAGCTTGGCGCGGGCATCACGCTGAAGGGCGGCATCGCCGCACCGCTGGCGGCCGACGCGATCAACTTCTATACGTTCGCGCCGGCGGCTGGTGCGGGGGAGCGGTCGCAGCGCCCGGCCTTCGAAGGCCGCGCGGACTACACGGCCGGCGATCCCGACGCGGCGGGCGAGTTCACGGTCGGTGTGTCCGGGCGCTACGGATGGCGCAAGCCGCTCACCGAAGTGCAGTCCACGGGTTCCTACGCCGTGGATTTCAACGCGCGCATCGGCCGCATCGGCACGGCCGGCGAGTTCTTCTACACCGACGACGCGGCCGAGTTCGGCGGCGGCGTGGCGCAGGCCCGTCCCGCCAAGGGCGGCTGGGTGGAGGCGCGTCTCGGACTGACATCGAAGATCTCGACCAACGTCGGCGTCGGGCTGGATCAGGTGCGCGACACGGTCCCGCTGGGCGCCCGCCACGAGAACAAGAGCGCATTCGGCAACGTCATCTTCGATCTCACGCCGGAAGTGGCGGTGTCGATGGAGTATCGATGGCTGGAGACGCAGCTCGGCAACGCGCTCGTGAAGCGCGACAATCATCACGTGAATGCGGCGTTCGTGGTGAGGTTTTAGTGTGAAGGAACACGGATCGGCAGACGGCAGACGGCAGGCGCGCAGACGGGCGGAAGGGATTGCGGCAACGGCTTACGGCTGCCGGTTGCCGGTTGCCGGTTGCCGGATTCAGCCGCGTCGGCGCCCTGGCTCTCGCCGTCGTTCGCTCATCGCGGGCGTCCTCCGCGGCTGCCGAACCCCTCTCCGGCCGCATCGAGTGGAAGACGCGCGGCGGCGCGCAGCCGTCACAGGCGGTGGTGTACGCGGAGCCGCTGGATCGGCCCGCGCCCGCCACGCCGGGGAAGGCGACGTTCCAGCAGAAGAACAAGACGTTCCTGCCGCACGTTGCCGCGGTGCCGATCGGCTCCACCGTCATCTTCCCGAACGACGATGCGATTTTCCACAATGTGTTTTCGCTGTCGCCACCGCAGCCGTTCGATCTCGGGCTGTATCGCGCGGGGGCGTCGAAGCAGCAGGTGTTTGCGAAACCCGGCGTGCATCACGTGTTCTGCAACATCCATCCGCAGATGTCGGCGTTCCTGGTCGTCGCGCCGACGCCGTTCGTGACGGTGGCGGGGCAGGACGGCACGTGGCGCCTGGAGGTGCCGCCCGGCAAGTATCGAGTGACCGCGCTCTCCGAGCGCGCCTCGCCGGTGGTCGTCGAGGTCACGGTGTCCGGTGCCGCCACCGCCGTCGAGGGTCTCGTGCTGGACGAGTCCGCGTTCCTCGCCGCGCCGCACACGAACAAGTTCGGGAAGCCCTATCCGAAGGATGCCTACCGGCCGTGATGCAGCCGTTCATCGACTTCATTCTCGAGCTCGACAAGCTGAAGGCGGTGACCCGCAAGACGCGGCCGCTAGGTCTCGATCGCTACGAGAACTCGGCCGAGCACAGCTGGCAGATTGCGATGCTCGCGGCGTCGCTCGCCCATCTGGCGGCGACGCCCGTCAACGTGGACCGCGTGGTGCACATGCTGCTGGTCCACGACATTGGCGAGATCGACACCGGCGACACCATTGTCTATGCGGAGGAAGGGCTGGCCGAGCGCAAGGCGGCCGAGCGCGTGGCGGTGACGCGCATCTTCGGGATGTTGCCCGACGCACAGGCGCGCGGTTCCTGGAGCTGTGGCAGGAGTTCGAGGACGCTGAGACGCCGGAAGCGCGCTTCGCGCACGCCGTGGACCGCGCCATGCCGGCGCTGTTGAACCTCGCGAACGAGGGTCAGAGCTGGCGCGAGAACGGCATCACGCACGCCCGGGTAGTGGCGCGGATCGGCCCGCCCATCAAGGCCGGGTGCCCCGCGCTGTGGGACTACCTGGAGCAGCGGCTTGAAGAAGCCCGCCGCACCGGGTGGTTTGGGACCCTGTAAAGGCAAAAGGCAAAAGGCAGAAGGCAGAACGGCAGACGGCAGACGGCAGCCGGCAGACGGCAGACGGAAACGGCCGACGGCAGACCGCAGAACCCCGACCCAAGACCCAAGACCCAAACCCAAGACCCAAGACCCAAGACCTCAAGACCCAAGACCCAAGCCCCAAGCCCCAAGCCTCCCAAGCCCCCCTCTGTGGCAGAATCCGCCCCGTGGGGGTACCGATGACAACCGACACAGCGGCAGGCACGGTGACGGGCATCTGGCGATTCCCGGTCAAGTCGATGCGCGGGGAGCGGCTGCAGCAGGCCGATCTCACCGAGCGGGGGTTCCTTGGCGACCGTGCCTTTGCGCTGCTCGACAAGCAGACGGGACGGATCGTCAGCGCCAAGAGCGTCCGCCGCTTTCCGCAGATGCTGGCCTGTCAGGCGGTGTTCGTCGAGCCGCCGCGGCTGGGTCACGCGCTTCCGCCCGTGCGCATCACGCTCTTCGACGGGACGACGTTCACGAGTGACGCCGGGAACGCGGATCGCTTGTTGTCGGCCAGCTTCAAGCACGAAGTCTCGCTCGTGCGCGCGGCGCCGGCGGATTTCACCATCGATCAGTACCATCCGGACGTAGAGGACGGCGACCCGTCCGGCCACCGTGACACCGTGGTGCCGCAGAAGCTCGGCTCAGCCCTGTTCGCGGAACTGGGCGCGCCGTCGCCGGTGCCGGAAGGCGCGCTGTTCGATGTCTTCCCGGTCTCGCTCCTCACCACGTCCACGCTGGCGCAGATGAACCTCCGTCAGCCGCAGTCCCGCTTCGACGAGCGCCGGTTCCGCATGAACGTGATCATCGGCGCGGCCGCGCCGGGATTTCCCGAGAACGAGTGGGTGGGACGCGAGATCAGGATCGGCGGCACCGCCCGCGTCCAGGTGACGATGCCCGATCCGCGCTGCGTGATGACGACCCTGGCGCAGGAGGACCTGCCGGCCGACACCGGCATCCTGAAGGCGCTGGTCGCGCACAATCGCCTCCCGCTTGCGGATGGCGCCCTGTCTCCGTGCGCCGGCGCCTACGCAGCCGTCGCCGCGCCCGGCGCCATTCGTACCGGCGATCGCGTGCAGCTGGTGACAGCGGAGAACTGAGGCCACCGTCGCCAAGGCTGATTCGAGCAAGCCCGACTCGACTCCCGACTCCCGACTCCCGACTCCCGACTCCCGACTCCCGACTCCCGACTCCCGTCACGTCTGCCGTCTGCCGTCTGCCGGCTGCCGGTTTTTGCCTTCTGCCTTCTGCCTTCTGCCTTCCCTAGGGCACGTTCTTCCGATCGACCGCCACGCCCTTCAGATACACCGCGGAGATCTTCCGCGTGTTGGTGATGTCCTGCAGCGGGTTGGCGTCCAGCACCAGGAAGTCGGCCGTCTTGCCGACCTCGATCGTGCCGGCGTCGGTCATCTTCAGGAACGCCGCGCCGTTCTTCGTGGCCGAGGTGATCACCTGCGCCGGCGTCATGCCCGAGGCCACCATGTCGGCCATCTCCACGTGCGGCGCCCATGGCGTGTTCCCGTCGGTGCCCACGGTGATGGTCATGCCCGCCTTCGACAGCTTCGCCAGGTTACGCGCCTGGATGCCGAACGCCGCCTGTGCCTGCGGCCGATCGGTGGCGCCGGCCTGAAGCTTCGTCAGCTCCGCATCCGGAATGCTGCCCGACAGCCAGCTGTAGTCCGCCGCCACGCCGCGATCGGGCATGTTCGGAATCAGCACCACGTTCGGACGCGCCTTCACCAATGCCAGCAGCTCGTCGTCCAGGTCCATGTCGCGGATGCCGTGGGCGAAGGCGTCGATGCCGGCCTTCAGCAGTCCCTTCGCGTCCGAGAGGTTGAAGATGTGCGCCGCGACGCGGAGGTTGTGCTTGTGCGCCTCGTCGATGACCGGCGTGTAGAGCTCGGGCGAGAGCTTCTTGTACTTGCCGTCGCGATCGTCCACCCAGATCTTGATCAAGTCCACCTTCAACGCGGCCTGCTCCTGGACGGCCTTGCGCGCCTCGGCCTCGGTGGTCACCCAGTACGGCACGTCGGTGCGGCCGGGTTCCGGCGAGGTGATGCCGCGTCCGGCCAGGAAATAGCGGGCGGCGCCGGGCGGCGTCTGCGCGCGGATCTGGAACGGCGCGTCGCCCTTGTCGAGCCCCATGCTGAGCGCGGCGCTGACGCCGAAGTACGCGCGCTGCTTGAGGTCGCGGGTCAGGTCCTCGCGTGTCAGGCCGAGATGCGTGTGGGTGTCGATGATGGTCGGCATCACGGTCTTGCCGGCCAGGCTCACGCGCGCCGCGCCGGCCGGCACCTTGACGCCGCTCGCCGGGCCCATCTGCTCGATGCGTCCGCCGTTCACGACAATCGTCGCGTTGTCGATCGCGGGCCGGCCATCGCCGACGATGACCCGGGCCCCTTCGAAGGCGGTGACGCCGGCGGGCGCCTGGGCGCGGCCGGTCATGGTCCAGCCAGCGGAAAGCGCCAGGGCCATCAGCGCGGCGAAGGCAGAGACCTGTCGGGAGCGGCGTGTGACGTGATGCATCAGAACCCCTTTCGAGAGTGGGGAAGCGTAGCGCGAGAGCGGTCCCGAGACAACTGGCCGGGCTTGCGCCAGGCCGGTCCGGCGCGAGATGCTCCCGCAGAGGTCCGATCGCCGTGCTGACGCCCGATGTGCTCTTCGCCTTGTGGGTTGCCGCTGCCGTGGGCTGCGGCCTGATCGGCGGGCTGCTGTTCGCGTTCTCCAGCTTCGTGATGACCGCGCTGGCCCGGCAGCCGGCGGAGTGCGGCATCCGCACGATGCAGGCGATCAACGTCGCGATCATCAACCCGCTGTTCCTGTCGGTATTCCTCGGAACCGCCGCTGCTTGCGCCGCGATCCTCGTGACGTCGCTGGCGAAACCGGCCTCGAGCGGGATGCTGGAGTCGGTGGGCGCGACGCTCTACCTCCTCGGTGTCCTTGGCGTCACCATGATCGTGAACGTACCGCTGAACAACGCGCTGGAAGCGCTCGACGGCGGCTCACCCGAGGCGGCGCGATTCTGGCCCGCCTACGTCCGGCGTTGGACCCGGTGGAATCACCTCCGCACGGTGTGCGCGCTGCTGGCGTCGGTGCTGCTGACCGTTGCGCTAGCATTGTTCCCGACTTGACCTCCGCTGACGGGACAACGGCAGCATGACACGCGCGCTGCTTCGCGCCGGCGTGGCCGCCGGCCCGCTGTACATCGCCGTTGGCCTCAGCCAGGCGCTCACGCGCGACGGGTTCGACATGCGCCGGCATGCGCTCAGCCTCCTCAGCAACGGTGACTTTGGCTGGATTCAGATTGGCAACTTCCTGGTGTCTGGCCTGCTGGTCCTGGCAGGTGCGTTGGGCATGCGCCGTCTGATGGCCGGACAACGGGCGGGCACGTGGGGACCCATCCTGCTTGCGCTGTACGGCGTGGGCTTGCTGGGCGGTGGCGTGTTCGTCGCCGACGCCGGGCGTGGGTTTCCACCCGGAACGCCGGATCCGCAGTCGATGAGCCGGGACGGGTTGCTGCATTTCGTCTTCGGCGGCATCGGCTTCTACGCCCTGATCGCCGCGTGCCTGGTGTTCGCGCGCCGCTTCCACGCGGAGGGCCGCCCGGGATGGGCCGCCTATTCCGTGGTGACGGGCCTGGGTTTTCTGATGTCGTTCGCCGCCATCGCGTCGGGCTCGACGTCAGCGGGCGTGATGCTGACGTTCTACGGCGCCGTCGCCTGGATCTGGGTCTGGCACTCGCTGCTGTTGGCGCGCCTGGCTCGTGGGACATGGTAGAACCGGATTCCGGATCCGTCCGGATACCGGACACCGGACACCGGGTACCGGTTACGCTGTTTTTCGCTTCGGGTTGAAGAACGGCGTCGCCACCACCCGCGCCGGCGCGCGGCGGCGCACCGCTTCCACCGTCACTTCCATCTCCACCCGCGAACCAACGGCGAAGTGCGGCCGGTCGATCGTCGCCAGCGCAATCATCTTCTTCAGCGTCGTTGACCACGTCGTGGACGTGGCGCGCCCCACCTGCGTGCTGCCCTTGTAGACCGGAACGGCGACGCGGGACGTCTGCGCCGCGACCGCCGGCGGCAGGCCGACGGCTTCGTAGAGCGCTTCCACCGCCGTCCACTCCAGCTCCAGGCCCACGATCTGCCGCGCGTGCCCGCGGCGATGCTCTTCCAGCAACGCGCGCCGGCCGATGAACGCCGGCTTCGCGAGATCGACGAGCCGGCCCAGCCCCAGCTCGGACGGCGAATACTTCTGCGCTGCGATGAGCGCCTTGCGGCTGCTCTGGAAATCCACGTCGATCAGCAGCAGTCCGGCCTCGACCCGCGCCACGTCCAGCGCCAGCATGCCGGCCGCGTGCAGATCGAAGCGCGCGCCCACGGCGGCAATCGCGTCCCACACCGCCAGCGCCCGGTCCCACGGCATCCAGATCTCGTAGCCGAGATCGCCGGTGTAGCCGGTGCGCGACACGTCCACCGGCACGCCGCCAATCTCGTTCGGCATCGCGCGGAAGTACTTCAGGCCGTCGAGCGGCGCCGCGCACACCGCCTGCAGCAGCGATCGAGAGGTCGGCCCCTGCAGCGCCAGTGCCGCCACCTGCTCGGAGATGTCCTCGATCTCCACGTCCAGCCCGCTCGCGTTCGACACCAGCCAGCGCAGGTTCGGGTGCGCCGCCGTCCACCGATAGGTCTCCTCGGCCACCCGTGTCACCGTGCCATCGTCGATGACCGTGCCGTCCTCGTCGCACCAGGGCGTGTACCAGACCTGGCCCACGGCCAGTTTGGTGACGTCGCGGGTGATGATGCGGTTCACGAGCCGCGTGGCGCCCGGGCCATGCAGCCGGTACTTGAAGAGCGGCGAGATGTCGATCACCGCGCACGCGTTGCGGATGGCGTTGTACTCGTGGTCGTGGTGCGTCTCGTAGGAGCTGACCGCGTAGTAACCCGCCCAGTCGCGAAAGCTGAGGCTTTCGGCGAGCGGCGCCGTCCGTTCATGAAAGGCCGAGCCCACAGGCATGGAGGGATTATAGGTATCCTTGCCCCAGATGCGTTTCCGATCCCTGCGCGCCCGGCTGATTGCGACGACCGGCGCGCTCATCGTGAGCGTCACCCTCGCCACGCTGGCCTATGTCAGTCTGCTGGCAAACCGGACCGTGGACGGGCGGTTGGCGGAAGACCTCGAACGCAGCCGCCGCGCGGTGGCCGCCGCCGAAGCCGAGCAATTTTCCCGCCTTCAGCTGATGGCGCAGATGGTGGCGTCGTTCCCGGAACTGCGGGCGCTGCTGGCGACGGACACCGCCACGGTGCGCGATTTCCTGAGCGACTACCGCGAACGGAACGGGCACGACGGCGTGCTGATCGCGCTCGACGGACGCGGACAGGTCGTGGCGCGCAGCGACACCTTTGCGCCGCTCACGCTGCCGGACGTCGAACAGACCTGGCTCGCGCCACTGGCCGAGGGCCGGCCCGCGCGCGGCTTCGTCACCATCGACGGGCACCTCCATCACGCGGTGGCGTCCGCCGCCGAATCCGGCGGCACCGTGTTCGGCGTCGTCCTCGCGACCTCGCCGATTGACGACCGGTGGGCCAGCTCGCTTCGTGATGCGGTGGGCGCCGACCTGCTCGTGGTGTCGCCCGCCAGCGTGGAAGGTAGTTCGCTGCCGCGCACGCGGCTGGCATGGCAGAACGGCGCCGACGTGCCCGCCGATCTCGACAGCGGCGGGCGTGCCTTGACGCTGACCGGCGAGCGCTTCCAGGCGGTGGCGGCCACGCTCGATCCGCCGGGGCCGCGCCGCATCATCGTGCTGCAGTCGCGCGACCAGGCGCTGGCCCCGTACCGCAACCTCCAGCTCGGTTTGATCCTGCTGGGTGTGGTCGCGGCGGCGCTGGGGATTGCCGGCAGCGCGTGGCTGGCGAAGTCGATCGCCTCGCCCATCGGTCAGCTGGTGGACGCCACCCAGAAGGTGGCGGCCGGCAACTTCGATGGCGGCCTCGACGTTCCCCGGGTGGACGAGATCGGCCAGCTGGCCCGCGCCTTCAATCAGATGACGGCCGGCCTGCGCGAGCGCGCGGACATGACCAAGTTCGTGTCGGCGTCGACCATGGAGATGATCCAGCGCCGGCCCGACCCCGGCGCGCAGGCGGGGGAGCGCAAGGTGATCACGGTGCTGTTCGCCGACATCCGTGGCTTCACCGCCTACGCTGAACAGCGGGCCCCGGAGGAAGCCGTCGCGGTGCTGAACCGGTATCTGAGCCTGCAGGCCGATCTCGTGAAGCGGTTTCACGGCGACGTTGACAAGTTCATGGGGGATGCCGTGTTCGCGCACTTCACCGGGCCCGACATGGCGCTCGACGGGATACGGTGCGGCCTGGAGATTCAGCGCGCGCTCAAAGGCCTGTCGGGCGACGAGGCCGGGTTGTCGGTGGGCGTGGGGATTGCCACCGGCGAGGTGCTGGTGGGCAGCATCGGCAGCGACGATCGGCTGGATTACACCGCGATTGGCAAAGCGGTGAACCTGGCCTCGCGGCTGTGCGCAACGGCAGAGCCTGGCCAGATTCTGTTGTGCGCCGAGACCTTCAGCCGCGTCAGCGGGCTGGTGGCCGCCACCGCGCTGCCGCCGCTGATCGTGAAGGGCCTCAGCGGCCCGGTGGCGGTCTACGCGATGTCGGCCGGCGCCACCTCGCGCTAGCCGTCTGCGCTCGGCGCGTGCGCGCTACCCCTTGCGCGCGCGGCGCGCGGCGATGAACGACTGCACGCCCATCCACACGTAGAACCCCATCACGATTGCCGTGACGAGCTGCGCCAGCACCGCGGGGCGCGTCAGTTGTCCACCGATCACGGCCGGAATGGCGCGCCCCAGCGAGGCGATCGCCCCGAGCAGCGCCAGCGCAACAGCCACGTGCATCGCGTGCCTGCGCGCCGCCTCGTTGCGCGCGACATAAGCCAGGACGACGAAGACGATGCCGAAGAACGCGGGGATGAGGGCGGTGACGCTGGTGCGGCCGGTCAGCGCGTAGCTGCCGATGCCGATGATCATCAGGAGGAGGCCGACGTAGCGGGTCGTTGCGGGCATGGGGAATCATGACACAGCAGCGATCGCGGCGAAGTCGAGACAAAAGGCAAGGCAGGCAGAGGCAGAAAGTGAGGTCCACGACCTGCCCGGGCTCGTCCGTGCCATCGTGCCGCGCGCCGCGTCTCCGCTGCTCTTCGTTTTGCCTTTTGCCTTTTGCCTTTTGCCTTTTGCCTTCTGATTTCGTCTGCCGTCTGCCGTCTGCCGTCTGCCGTCTGCCGTCTGCCGGTTACTTTTCCGCCTGCGCCACGTTCCGCAGCGTGCCGATCGACTCGATCGTGCACGTCGAGCGGTCGCCGTCCTTGAAATACACCGGCGTTGCCCGCGCGGTGCCGACGCCGGCGGGGCTGCCCGTCGAGATCAGGTCGCCCGGGTGCAGCGTCATCATGTTCGAGGCGTACTCCACCAGCTCGTAGACGGTGTGGGTCATGCGATCGGTGTTCGAGTCCTGCATCACGGTGTCGTTCAGGGTGAACTTCACCGCCAGCTTCTGCGGGTTCGCGACGAACTCGCGCGGCACGATGTAGGGGCCGAGCGGCGCGAAGGTGTCGTGGCTCTTGCCCAGCTGCCAGTCCGAGCCGTGGCGCCCGTCCGCGCGGCCGCCGCGGTCCGAGACGTCGTTCATCAGCGTGTAACCGAAGATGAACTCCGCGGCGTTGTCGCGTGAGACGTGCTTGGCCACCTTGCCGATGACGATGTTCATCTCGCATTCCCAGTCGATCTGGGTGCGTCCCTTCGGCAGGACGATCGGGCCGTCGTGCGAGGTGATGGCGGTGTTGGCCTTCACGAAGAAGTAGGGATTCTGGCGAGGGTCGCCGGGACGGCGCTCCCAGTAGCCGGGGATGCCGCGCGCGATCTTCGGATCCACCGCCGCGGCGCTCTCGGCCGTCGTGCTGGTGCTCCGCATCTCCATCGCGTGCTCCTGGTAGTTCACCGCCGTGCTGAGCAGCACCTTCGGATCGGTGATCGGCGGCAGGAGTTTCAGCTGCGACACCTTCATCGCCGACGCCGGCGGGTTCGACGTGGCGTCGGACGCCACCGACGCGAAGCGCGACGCGGTGGGCGGTCCCCACTGCTCGATGAGCGCCTTCAGCGTCGAGGGCGTGCCGGCAATGGTGCGGCTGAGGTCGATGACGACCTCGTCCTTCAGCACCATCCCGACGAAGGTGCGATCGCCCTGCTGGAACATACCGAGCTTGTAGGGGGTGGGGCCGCCCTGCGCCCGGGGCTGCGCGAGCCCGGCCACGGCCGCGAGTGAAAAGGCCACCATCGATGCGCGGATCAATCGGGTCACGGACGCTCCTCCAGAGAGGGCATCATACACGTCGTCTGCCTGGTACCGGGTACCGGACACCGGATACCGGACACCGGCTCTTCCCTTCTGCCTTACACTGTCCCCCGATGCGCATCGCGCTCGTGCAACAGCACGCCACTCGCGACAAGGCCGCGAACCTCGCACGCGGCCTGGCCGGCCTCGAGGCGGCCGCCCGCGGCGGCGCCGAGGCGGTGGCGTTCGCCGAACTGGCGTTCGAATGGTTCTATCCACAGCGGCCCGCAGGGGCCGACGTGCACTCGCTGGGCGAACCGATCGACGGCCCGACCGTGACGGCGTTCCAGCGCAAGGCCCGCGAGCTCGGCGTGGTCGTCGTGATCAATCTCTACGAGCGTGACGGCGATCGCATGTTCGACAGCTCGCCGGTCATCGACGCGGACGGCACCCTGCTCGGCGTGACCCGGATGGTGCACATCACCGAGTACGCCTGCTTCCACGAGCAGGGCTACTACACGCCCGGCGACTCGGGCGCGCCGGTCTATCGGACGAAGGCCGGACAGATCGGCGTGGCCATCTGCTACGACCGGCACTTCCCGGAGTACATGCGGGCGCTGGCGCTGAACGGCGCCGATCTGGTGTTCGTGCCTCAGGCGGGGGCGGTGGGCGAGTGGCCCGACGGGATGTACGAAGGCGAGATGCGCGTCGCCGCGCTGCACAACGGCTATCACGTCGCGCTGTGCAATCGTGTCGGCCAGGAAGACTGCCTCAACTTCTCCGGGGAATCGTTCGTGTGCGACCCGGACGGCCTCGTCCTGGCGCGTGCGCCGCTTGGCCAGGATCACGTTCTCTTCACGGATCTCGATCTCGCCGCCAACGAACGATCCACGGCCCGCCGGTTGTTTCTGCGCCACCGTCGCCCGGAACTATACGCAGGGTGGCTTGGCCGTTGATGAACCGCCAAAGCCACGCGGTTCGAGTTGACACGCCGTTCACCCCCAACCCACCAACGGCAATGACTATGGACATGATGAGATGCGAACGTGGCTGATCTGCGACGCGCCCTGGGGCGCTGGGACCTGACGGCGATTGGCGTCAATCAGGTGATTGGCGCCGCGATCTTCATCCTGCCGGCCGACGTGGCCCGCCTGGTCGGGCCGTGGGGACCGCTGGCATTCTTCGCCGTGGGCATGCTGTCGCTATGCATCGCGCTGTGCTTCGCGGAGGTGGGCAGCCGCTTCGATCGCACCGGTGGTCCCTATCTGCCGGCCCGCGCCGCCTTCGGCCGGTTCATCGGCTTCGAAGTCGGCTGGATGATGTGGTTCACGCGCGTGGCCAGCCAGGCGTCGGTGGCCAATGGCCTCGCCCTGGCGCTGGCGTTCTACTGGCCCTCACTGGCGCTCGGGCTGCAGCGCAGCGCGCTCATCACCGTCCTGACCCTGGTGCTCACCTGGATCAACGTCCGCGGCGTCAAGCAGTCATCGCTGGTGGTCAACACGCTGACGATCGGCAAGCTCCTTCCCCTCTTCGTGTTCATCGTCGCCGGCATCTGGTTCGTCGATCCGGCGCGTTGGGCGGTGATGCCCGAAGTGACGCCGGCGCAGTTCGGCGCGGCGGCCCTGCTGCTGATCTTTGCGTTCGGCGGATACGAGGTGACCGGCGTGCTCGCCGGCGAGGCCGCCAACCCCAAGCGCGATGTTCCGTTCGCGTTCGTGATGACGCTGGTGATCGTCGCCACCGTGATGACCCTGACGTCGATCGTGGCGACCGGGGTGCTGCCCGAAATCGCGCAGTCGCGGACGCCGCTGGCCGACGGCGCCGTGCTGTTCCTCGGCGCGGGCGGCGCGCTGATGGTGGCGCTCGGTTCGTCGGTATCGATGGCCGGCAACAACATGGGCCAGATCCTGAACGGGTCGCGCACGCTCTTCGCCCTGGCCGAGAACGGTGACCTGCCGCGGTGGTTCGCTCGCGTGCACCCGGAGTACCGCACCCCCGAGAACGCGATCCTGTTCACCGCCGTGGTCGCGCTGTCGCTGGCGCTCTCCGGCTCGTTCGTGTTCCTGGCCGCGGTCAGCGCCGTCGCCCGGCTGGTGATGTATCTCGCCGTCTGCCTCTCGACGCTGGTCCTTCGCCGGCGCCAGCCGACCGAGGAGATGGGACCGGCGCTGTTCGTCATTCCGCTGGGGCCGGTCATCCCGGTGCTGGCGTCGCTGGTTTCGTTCGGCATCCTGTTCGGTGCCACGGGGCAACAGCTGTCTGCGGGCGCGGCGGCACTGGCGGCAGGAGCGATCCTGTTTGCGATTGCCCGGCGAGAGTAGGCGGGTCGTGCGATCTATCGCGGCACCGGGGCGTCGGTAATCAACAATTCGGCCATGTAGTCGCGCGTGACGCCGCCGATCGACAGCGTGATGAAGAGGTATGGAGGGTTCTTGGCAGTGGCCCGGACATACCCCAGCAGCTTCTTCACCCGCGCCGGATCTTCCATGTCGCCGATCCGGAGTTCGATCGCCGAGATGTTGAGCGGCCGGATGGCAAAAGGCAGAATGCGCCGTTCGGCGTACTCGTCTTTGAAAACCATTCGCGTCGACAGCCAGACCAGCTCGGGCCGCCAGTTGGGCAGGTTGCAGAGGACGCGGGACACCGAGCGGAAGGCCGGAACGTCCTCGAAGGAGCCGTACGACATCTGCAGCAGCCCGATGCTGGTCCGGTCAGCATAGGCGATGAGCTCCACTGGCCCATTCGGGGTGGCGGCGAACACACCCTTGATCAAATCGGCCTGAGCCGTGGCGGCGAGGCTCTGACGATTGGTCAGACCTGCGGCGAGCGTCGTCGCGGCGCCGACGAATTCACGCCTCGTCATTCGTGCAGGATATGTGCGCGCTTCTGGATCTGCAAGTTCTCCAGCAGGGGTGCGTTCAGGAACGTGATGAGCGGCGCCAACGCCTTCATTGTCCCCACCAGCTGACGGTAGAAGTCGGGCCGCGCTGCGAACGTCGCCGCCTCCTCGCGGAAGCCGAGGAACTGCTTGTGCATCAGGTACTGCGCGGCGGGGTGATCCTTTGGCCAGCCGCGCGGCACCCGCGAGATCGTGTCGCCCTTCAGGCCGCCCAGCTTCTTGAAGGCAGTCGCCTTGATGATGGCTTCGAACTCGCGCTGGTTGGTTGCGATGTGCTCGCGAATGGCGTGCAGCTGCCCGCTGTCAGGAGCGTAGACGCCGCCGCCGATCCACACCCACGTGGTGGCCACCTCGACGTACATCCCGGCGCCGTTCATGCGGCCGAGTGTGCGATTGGGGAAGCCGGCGGCGATGTTGGTCTTCAGCGGCGCTTTGTCCTCACTGAAGCGAGTGTCACGCCATGGCCGGAACAGCGAAACCTTCGGGTCGGCCACCAGCTCCGGGGCAAAGCCGCGGAGGTCCTGAGCCAGGCGATCGACGATCTCGACCATCGGCGCGCGCACGTGCCGTTCGTACTCGTCCCGATGCGCGTGAAACCAGGCCCGGTCGTTGTTCTTCTTGAGCTTTCTAAGAAATGCGATGGTCTTGCTTGAAAACATGTCAAAACAAGCCTACCGGATTGGGGTCTGGCACGATGTCCCCGAATTTGCTGCAGAATCTGCGACCATAGCGGGACCGTGGCCATCATCGACGCGCTCCGCTCACTGCTCGGCGACCGGGTCTCGACGACCGACGCCGTGCGCGAACACCACAGTCACGCCGAGTCGTGGCACACGCCCGCCCGGCCGGACGCGGTGGTCTTCCCCCTGTCCACCGACGAAGTCGCCGCCGTCGTCTCCGCCTGCGCCGAGCACCGCGTGCCGATGATCCCGTTCGGCATGGGCAGCTCGATGGAAGGCCACGTCAACGCCGTCCGCGGCGGGGTCAGCATCGACCTCACCCGCATGACCCGCGTGCTGCGCGTCAGCCAGGACGATCTCGATGTCACGGTCGAAGCGGGCATCACCCGCAAGACGCTGGACTCCCAGTTGAAGAACACCGGGCTGATGTTCCCCATCGACCCCGGCGCCGACGCCACGATCGGCGGCATGGCCGCCACCCGCGCCTCCGGCACCACCGCCGTCCGCTACGGGACGATGCGCGAGAACGTGCTGGGGTTGACGGTGGTGCTGGCGGACGGCCGGGTGATTCACACCGGGAGCCGCGCGCGGAAGTCCTCCTCCGGCTACGACCTCACCCGGCTGTTCGTCGGCTCCGAAGGCACGCTCGGCGTCATCACCGAGGTGACGCTGCGCCTCTTTGGCCGGCCCGAAGCGGTGGCCGCCGCGGTGTGCCCGTTTTCCTCGATGGAGGGCGCCGCTAACACGGTGATCCAGACGATTCAGCTGGGCATCCCCGTTGCGCGCATGGAGATCATCGACGACACCCAGCTCGCCATCGTCAATCGCTTCTCGAAGACGAGCTATCCCGAGACGCCGACGCTGTTCTTCGAGTTCCACGGCACCAGCCAGGGCGTGGTGGACGAGCAGGCACGGACGGTGGAAGAGATCGCCCGCGAGCACGGCGCCCTGGGATTCGAGTGGGCGACGACCCCCGAGGCGCGGGCGGTGCTGTGGCAGGCGCGCCATGACGTCTATTACGCGACGCTCGCCTCGCGGCCCGGCGCGCGGGCGATGACCACCGATGTGTGCGTGCCGATTTCGCAGCTGGCGCCGTGCATCCTCGAGACGCAGGCGGACGCGCGCGCCACCGGCCTGGCCGCGCCACTCGTCGGCCATGCCGGCGATGGCAACTTCCATCTGATCCTGATGATCGACCCGGAGCAGCCGGACGAGATCGCGCGCGTCTCGGCCTACGCCGAGCGCCTGGTCGAACGCGCGCTACGGATGGGCGGCACCTGCTCCGGAGAGCACGGTGTGGGCCTGGGCAAGATGAAGTACCTGAAGGCCGAGCACGGCGAAGCGCTCAACGTGATGCGCACGCTGAAGCAGGCGCTCGACCCGAACGACTTGATGAATCCGGGCAAGATGCTGCCCGACTAGGCTCACCCCGCCTGCGCCAATTCGTCAAAGGCGATGGTGAGCGCCAGTCCGAGTCGCGCCTTGATGCCGCCGAAATGCTCGAACCGCGGCAACACTTCCACCTTGGCCAGTTCCTCCCGCGAGCGGCCTTCCTTGCGCGCGCGGGCCGACGTATTCGATGACCGCCGTGAAGTAGTCGCGCTGATAGAGCAGGTCGGGCCGTGTGCCGATGTAGGGATACCCGGCTTCCGCGTGCCCGTAGACATACAACGCATCTGCGGGATAGGCCGGCGCCATCTGCTCGAGCACGCGGATCCAGCCCTGCACGGACGCCCCGGCTGGCGCGTCCACGTTGGGATAGCCGCGGTTGTTCAGCAGGTCGCCAAGGTGGACGACGTTCGCCCGCTCGAAGTGAATTGACGCATCGCCGCCGGTATGCGCCGGGCCCCAGTGCTTGGCCCGAATCGTCTCGTCACCAAGGGTGACGCTCCACGTATCAGTGAACGTAAAGTCGGGCAGCGTCACCTGCGCCTGGCTCTTCTCGGCGGCGACCCGCTGGTTCTCCTTGGACCGCGCGTGCGCGACGATCTGCTTCGCCGACGGCCGCAGCACGCCATTACCGCCCGTGTGATCGGGATGGTGATGACTGTTGATGAGGACGTCGATGTTGCGCGGGCTGCGCTCCTTGAGCCCGCTCAGCAGGTTCGGCGCCGTGTCGGCGAACTGGCTGTCCACCACGAGCAGGCCGTCACTGTTGAGCAGCCAGCCGATGGTGCCGCCACGCTGATGGAAGATGCCGACGTTTCGCCGAAGCGGGGTGAACACCGGCGGCGCGGGTGGCGCGGCAGCGGGTGTGCCGGGCGCGCCTGCCTGCTGCGCGCGCGCCGTCGACGGAACCGCGGCGGCCGGAATGGCCAGCGCCGAAGCCTTCACGAAATCGCGACGTGTCCACGCCATGTGATCCCCTCCAGGAACGGATTATACGGCGGGGCCGGGCCGCTGATTCCTCCGCTCGCCGGCCCATTCCACTGGCGACGACAGCACGACTGGCCTACGCTCTAGTCGATGGACATCCCCGACGGCTACCACGACATCCCGGCCGGCAAGCTCGCGGCGGTGGTGACCTATCTCGAGATGTTGGCGCGCCCCGCGCCGCGCTCCGAGCCAGACGAGGCGCCCTGGACGCTGCGACTCGTCGAGCACCCCACGCTCGACTGGTATCGCGAGCCTCTACCGCCGGATCGGCACCGACTGGCTCTGGAGCTCTCGGCTCGGCCTGTCCGACGCCGATCTCTCGGCGATCATCGGCTCGCCCGGCGTGGAGGTGCACGCGCTCGGGTTCAACGGGCGCGACGAAGGGCTTCTCGAGCTCGACTTCCGCGTGGCGGGCGAGTGCGAGATCGCCTTCTTCGGGATCGCGCATGCTATCGTCGGCACCGGGGCGGGACGCTGGCTGATGACCCGAGCGATCGCGCGGGCCTGGGCGCGTCCGATCACGCGCGTCTGGCTGCACACCTGTTCGCTCGACTCGCCGGTGGCGCTTGGCTTCTACATCCGCTCCGGCTTCACGCCGTACGACCGGAAGGTCGAAGTCTACGACGACCCGCGGCTCACGGGCGTGCTGCCGCGCGCTGCGGCCCCGCAGGTGCCGGTCATCGCGCCGCGGCCCTAACCGCAGATCACAGCGGGAGCCCGTAGACGCCGCCGGCGGCCCGGATGGTCGCGCCACGGTTATCCGCGAAGGACCTGGCGCGGCACGGCGGCGAACGCGCGGGGCGAGAGTTCAGCCAGGGGACCCGGCCGCGCGTAGAGGAAGCCCTGGCCGACGGTGCACCCCAGCGCGAGCAGCGCCGCCGCCTGGCTCTCGGATTCAATGCCCTCGGCAACCGTGTCGAGGCCCAGCGTCTGCCCGAGCATGACGACCGCACGTGCGAGCTCGGGGCCCTCGCCATCGGCCAGCCGGCTGACGAAGGAGCGATCGATCTTCAGGATGTCGATCGGGAACCGGTGCAGGTACGCCAGTGACGAGTAGCCGATGCCGAAGTCGTCGATGGCAAGTCGAACGCCGAGGCCCTTCAGCTGGTGCAGCCGCTCGAGGTTCGCGGCCGTGTTGTGCATGATGGTGCTCTCGGTGAGCTCGAGCACCAGGCAGCTGGGGTCGAGCCCGGATGTCCGGAGCGCGGCGTCGACGTCCCGGACCAGGTCGCCCTGCTGAAGATGACGGCCGGACACGTTCACGGCCACTCGCAGGCCCGGCGCCGCGCCCGTCTCCCGGCACCAGCGCTGCCAGTCCGCGCACGCTCGCTGCAGCACCCAGCGCCCGAGCTCGATGACGTGGCCCGACTCCTCGGCCACCTGAATGAAGTCCTTCGGGCGTCAGCAGGTGCCGGATCGGATGGTTCCATCGAAGCAGCGCTTCCACGCCGAGCAGTCGCCGCGTATCGAGCGTGACCACCGGCTGATACTCCAGAAAGAGTTCCCCGTTGGCCAGCGCGCGCACGATGTCGGCCTCGAGGCGCAGTCGCTCCATCAACGCCTCCTGCATGCGGGGCTCGAAGACCACGTAGCGTCCCTTGCCGAGGGATTTCGCGTGATACATCGCGATGTCGGCGTTGCTCAACAGCTCGTCGGCGGCCGAGCCTGGCGTCCACAACGCCACGCCCACGCTGGCCGAGACGCGCATCTCCGAGTCGCCGAGCACGAATGGCGCGCCAAGGGCCTGGACCAGGGCGGCGGCAGGCCGCTCCAGGTCGTCGACCGACTCGACTCCCTCGAGCAGGACCGCGAACTCGTCGCCGGCCAGCCGGGCCACCGTGTCCGTCGTCCGCATCGCGAGGACCAGCCGGTCCGCCACCGCCTGCAGCAGCCGGTCGCCGGCATCGTGGCCGAGCGTGTCGTTGACGTTCTTGAAGTCGTCGAGATCCAGGAAGATCACCGCCACGCGGCGCCGCTCGCGTCGAGCCAGGCCGATGGCGTGCTCGACCCGATCGCGAAACAGGTTCCGATTGGCCAGCCGCGTCAGCGGATCGCGGAACGCCTGCTCCCACAGGCGCTGCTCGAGCGCCTTTCGCTCGCTGATGTCGCGGAGGTTCAACGCCAGCCCGCGGACCGCGGGGTCCTCGGTCAGGTTGCTGCCGACGATCTCCAGCGTATAGCGGTGCGTGGCGCGATCTAGCCGAAGCTCGATCGGACTGACCGAGCCCTGAGGCGTCGCAGCGAGCTCGGCGATGAACCCCCTCAGCAGATCGGCGTCGTCGCCGCTCCACAAGTCGAAGAGGCTGCGTCCCGACCCATCCTCTGGTTTCAGTCCGAACGTCCGCTCGAATGCGGGCGAGGCGAACCGCAGCGCGCCGTCTTCGCCGACGATGAGGATGACGTCGGACGCGTTCGCGATGAGCGAGGCATAGCGGGCCTCCACCATCTCGGTGGCCCGCCGCTCGCGGGTCCTGGCATCGTCGCGCAGCATGGTGCCCTGGCGGACCATCACGAGCAGCGTGAGCACGAAGGCGACGAGCGTCATCACCGCCACCGGCCCGCCGACCTCGGCGCGCGCCACGTAGACGAGCACCAGGAACGCGATCAGGACCGCGACGTACGGCAGCCCGTGCACGAGCGAGGGTGGCGTGTCCACCGCGGGCACGACTGCCGGCGCGGGCCTCCGCAACTGTTCGCGCGCGGCCACACCAATCGGCAGATACCAGGCGACGTACATGACGTCCTGCAGGCCGCCGGGCAGGTAGCCGCCGCCGACCTTCGCCAGCGCCCAGACGATGTCCGCGAGCGTCATCGTGGTGCAGCCGAGGAGGAGCAGCAGGGGGACTCGTCGTCCACCGGCGCCGTCGGGTCCTGTCAGCAGCAGCAACCCGAGCGAGAGGAGGACGGCGCAATTGAGCGCGAGGTAGACCTGGCTGAGCAGCTGCTTCAGGAAGTCCAGTTCCGCCTGCACCGTGACTGGCCGGATGGCGAGAAACCAGAACGACGCGCCGAATCCGACGGCCAGGATGACGACGTCGAGCGCCAGTCGCGCCCAGGGTATGCGCATGGCCCGTGCCCGGACGAAGAACAGGACCGCTGCGAAGACCGCCGGGTAGAAGGCCAGGAAGAACACGTCGGCCGGCCCCGGGAAGGGGTCGCGGTCGAACAGCCATGAGGCGGCGGCGATGACCGTGCCGGCGAAGTACAACGCCAGTGCGGCCGTCATGCACGACCAGGCCGTCTTGAGCGCCCCGCGCGTCAACTGTCGGCTGGTCATCCCCGCCATCACCACCGCGGCGAGGCAGGCCGGTCCGTCAGCCAGCAGCCCGAGGTAGTGCTGCGTGGCGGCGCCGCCAAAGCCAGTCAGCATCCACGTCCCGACCGCGACCACGTAGACCAGCAGTCCGGCCAGCAGCGTGCCCTGCCACCGGGAAGGGGCGGGCGAAGTGGGCTGAGCTGACACCACTAGAGATATCGGCACCTGGCGTCAACCCAGAACCCTCCTCTCCGGGGTTGCGTGCGCAGTTGGTTCCCGCGCTTGCCCGGATCTGCATGTCCTGGCGCGGCCGCGCGTCGAATCGGTTACTTCGGCGTGATTTTGGCGATCTTGTTGCCCTGGATGCCGAGACCGGCCATCAGGCCCTTCTGACTGAAGACGAACGCGTAGATGTCGTCCTTGAGCGTGTTGGTGGTCGTGGTCTTCGCCATCCCCTCATCGACCATCACGACGCTCGGCCCGACGCCGACCTCGAAGCCATTGGCCTTGTCGAGTTGAGCCACCGCCTTCTCGTTCATGAAGAACATTGCGTAGCCGTATTGCTGGCCGCCGGCCTGGAGACCGAACGACGCACCGGTCGTCTTGTAGTAAGCGACAGCCTTCCCGCCCTTGAGCAATGCGCCTTCTCCGTACTGCCCGCCGACGCCGAGGCCAGCCTTCGTAACCTTGGGGAACACCAGGATGGCGTACGCCTGTGGTGCCAGCCCCTTGGCCAGCGGAGCGGTCGCAGAGAGTCGGGCCAGCGCCGCCTTCGCGTCCTTCTCGAGTTCAGCCGCCGCCGTCTTGCCCTGATCCTGGGCGAATGACGACTCGGTGGCTGCGACCAGGGCCATGGCGATAATCGCGACGAGCGACGTCACAGTCTTCTTCACGGGCGCCTCCTTCTGAACCGGTTCCTGCTCGGGAGGATGGTAGTCGCGGCGGCCCTCGGCGCGTCACCTTTTCGAACCGGCACACATGTGGCAGACTCGGGTGCTGGCACGAGTCCGGTGCCGCCAGCCGCAACAATCCTTTACCCCGTCCCGATTCATCCGAAATGGCAAAACGTCCGGAAGAACCCTCGCTCTTCGACGACAACGACACGCCCGTCAAGCCGCCCGACCAGGCGCCTCCCCCGCCCGCGCCTCCTGCCGGCGGCGGACCGCCCGCGTCCGGTGACGGCTCGTCGGTGTCGCTCCACGAAGCGGCGCAGTCGCGGTACCTGAACTACGCGCTGTCGGTGATCACCTCCCGAGCCCTGCCCGACGTGCGTGACGGCCTGAAGCCGGTGCAGCGCCGCATCCTCTACACGATGTGGCAGCAGAACCTGACCGCCGACGCCAAGCATCGCAAGTGCGCCAAGGTGGTCGGCGACGTAATGGGCAACTTCCATCCCCACGGCGATTCGGCGATCTACGAGACGCTGGTCCGCATGGCGCAGCCGTTCTCGCTGCGTTATCCGCTGGTGGACGGCTCCGGCAATTTCGGCTCGCTCGACGGCGACTCCGCCGCGGCGATGCGCTACACCGAGTGCCGCCTGCAGCGGGTCTCCGACGAAGTGCTGCAGGAGATCGAACAGGAGACGGTGCACTTCCGGCCGAACTACGACGGCACGCGGCAGGAGCCCGTGGTGCTGCCGTCGCGCATCCCGAACCTGCTGGTCAACGGCGCCACCGGCATCGCGGTGGGCATGGCCACCAACATCCCGCCGCACAACCTGCACGAGGTCTGCACCGCGCTGGTGAAGCTGCTGGACGATCCTGACCTGACGTCGGTGCAGTTGTGCCGCTGGGTGAAGGGCCCCGATTTTCCGACCGGCGGCCAGATCCTGAACTCGCCCAACGAGCTGAAGGAGATCTACCGCACCGGTTCGGGCTCGGTCCGCATCCGCGCCACCTGGGAGATGGGCGTGGTCTCGCGCGGCAGCAAGCTGCTCTACATCACCAGCGTGCCCTACGGCGTGAACAAGGCACAGCTCGTCGAGCAGATCGGCGACGTTGTCCTCAGCCGGAAGATGCCGCACCTGGTGGACGTCCGCGACCTCTCCACAGACGATGTGCGAATCGAGCTGGAGCTGAAGGGCGGCGCCGACGAGAACCTGGTGATGGCGTACCTGTTCAAGCACACCTCGCTGCAGAACACCTTCGCCGTCAACCTGACGTGCCTCGTGCCGACCGAGAATCCCGAGGTCGGCCGTCCCGAGCGCCTCGACCTGAAGCAGATGCTCTGGCACTTCCTCCACTTCCGCCTGGAAGTGGTGACCAGCCGCCTGGAGCACGAGCTGGCGCAGCTGGAGAAGCGCATCCACCTGCTCGAGGGCTTCGAGAAGATCTTCGACGCGCTCGACGAAATCATCCGCATCATCCGCAAATCCGACGGCAAGGCCGACGCGGCCGAGAAGATCATCAAGCGCTTCGCGCTCGACGCCGAGCAGACCGACGCGATTCTCGAGCTGAAGCTGTATCGCCTGGCACGGCTCGAAATTCAGGTGATCCAGACCGAGCTCCGCGACAAGCGCACGCGCGCGCGGCAGATCGGCGCGCTGCTTGGCGACGAGACCAGCCGCTGGACGTTGGTCAGGAACGAGCTGGCCGACATCCAGAAGAAGTACGGCGACCCCAAGCACGATCCCCGCCGCACGAAGATCGAGGAGGCCGAGGAAGTCGAGTACTCGGCCGACGCCTTCATCGTGGACGAGGACAACATCGTGCTGGTGTCGCGCGATGGCTGGGTGAAGCGGCAGAAGGAAGTGAAGGACCTCGGCGACCACGCGCCTGCGCGAGGGCGACAGCGTGCTGGCGGCGGTGGCCGGCAGCACCCGCGCCACGGCGGTGTTCTTCACGAACTTCGGCGCGGCCTACACCTGCCGCATCGTCGACGTGCCGGCATCCACCGGCTACGGCGAGCCGGTGCAGAAGCTGTTCAAGTTCAAGGACGGCGAGCGGGTGATCGCCGCGTTCAGCATGGATCCGCGGGTGAGCGGCGACATCGGCCGGGTCGTGGAGGATGCGAAGGCCACGAACGGCGAGCCGGAGCCGCCGCCGGTGCACGCCGTGGCGGTGACGAGCGACGGCTACAGCCTGCGCTTCTCGCTCGCGGGGTTCGTCGAGCCCAGCACGCGGTCGGGCCGCCGCTACGCGCGCGTGCCCGACGGCGCCGAAGTGGTGAGCGTCGCGACGACAACCGGCGAAGAGACGGTGATTGCCGCGACCAAGGAAGCCCGCGCGATGCTGTGCTCGGTGGAGGAGGTCAACTTCCTCTCCGGCCCCGGCCGCGGCGTGATCCTCATCAAGCTCAACGACGAGGACCGCGTGATCGGCGCCATCGTCTCGACGGGCGACCGCGATCTGATGACGGTGGAAACCTCGCGCGGCGCCGAGCAGACAATCAGTACCGGCAAGTACGAAGTGACCGGTCGCGGCGGCAAGGGCCGCGAGCTGATGCAGCGGGCGCAGTTCGTGCGGATGCTGCCGCAGGACGTGGCGCTGCCGGTGCTCCCGGGGAACGAGTAGTGTAGGAGGTCTCACGTATAGCCAAAGGAGTGATTCATGGCTACCGATAAGGATTTCGCCGCCGCCGACTGGCAGCGCATCGAGGCGGCGCCGTTCATGGCGGGCCTCGCCGTCAGCTACGGGGACCTCAGCAGCAAGGTGGGCATCGCGGACGAGGCCCACGCCTCCGGAAAGGCCGTCAAGGCCGGCTCATCGTCCGCCAGCGAGATCGTGAGGACGATTGCCGCGCGGTTCGCGCAGGGGCAGCGGCCGACGCTGCCGCCGATTCCCAACAAGCCGGCGGAGGCACAGGCGGCGCTGGTCGATGGCTGCAAGACAGCCCTGGCGCTGGTGGTGGGAAAGGCTCCGGGCGAAGCGGACGACTATGCCCGATTCCTGCTCGACGTCGCTCGGGCGGCGGCGAGCGCGGCCCGCGAAGGCGGCTTCATCGGCGTCGGGATCAAGAAGGTGAGCGAGGGCGAGGAACTGGCGCTGGCGTCGCTGGCGCTGGCTCTGGGCCTGCCCGAGTAACCGCGAGACCTCAGTCGGTGCGCCTGGCGGCGGGTTCAGGGCTTGGGCCCTGAACTCGTCGCGCAACCGTACGATCGGGGATGAAGTCGCGCCCTCGCACGACCTCCAGCGCATTCTTGACGAACCCGACGATCGGGGTGAAATCGAGGGCCGCATCCACAACGCCACGAGCCAGCCCCTTCCGGCGCGCCACGGCAGCGACGGTGGCGACTGCGACCACCGCCCCGAGGAAAGGAAAAGATCGGATGAGCTTCCTCGTTATCCGCCGCTGTCCGTAACGCATCGCGCGTGTTGCCATCGCCATGATGGCCGACAGAAGAGCAAGGAGCGTTCCACCAGCACGAAGCGCCGCCCGGTCCCTGCCGGCCAACAGCAGGGCCTCGAACTGGAAGTGCTCTGCCACTTGTGGGACACGGGGAGCCGACTCAGGCTTGAGGCTTGAGGCCCGGGCCCCGAGCCCTAAGTCTTGAGTCTTGAGTCTTGAGTCTGGCCTGAGTCCTGAGCCCTGAGCCCTAAGTCTTGTGGGCAGACCCAAGACCCAAGACCCAAGACCTAAGACCTAAGACTTCAGGCTCAGTCCTTCCGCCGCCTCGATCAGCGCCGCCACCGAAGTCTCCGCGGTGGAGAAGCCGCAGACCAGCCGGACCACTCCCTCGCCGAGCGACGGCCAGTCCAGGAACTCGAAGCCCTGCGCGCGCAGCGTCGTCGTCAGCGCCGGCGGGAACGCCACGAACACCAGGTTTGCCTCGACTGGCTGAACCACCCGTACGCCCGGACATGCGGCGAGCCCTTGTGCCAGTTGTCGTGCGCGCAGATTCGCGGCGCGCGCATTCCTCAGCCACAGATCGTTCGTGAAGAATGCCTCGAGCTGCACGGAGAGGAAGCGCATCTTCGCGGAGACGTGGCCGGCGCGCTTGCGCCGATGGGCGACTTGCTCGGCCAGATCCTGACGGAACACGACCACCGCCTCCGCCGTCATCGTGCCGTTCTTTGCCGCGCCCAGCGCCAGGGCGTCCACGCCGGAGCGCCAGGTGAGATCCGCCGGCGAGCAACCCAGTGTCGCGAGCGCATTCGAGAACCGCGCGCCGTCCATGTGCACGGCCAGGCCGGCGCGCCGCGCCACGTCGGTGATCGCGCGAAGCTCGTCCAGTTGATAGACGGTGCCCGCCTCGGTCGCCTGCGTCACGGTGACGGTGGCAGGTTTGGCCGCGTAGACGGTGTCGCGGATGCGCGCGTCGAGCGCGGCGGGATCGATCTTCGCGTGCGCGCCGTCGGTCGGCAGCAGCCGCGCGCCGCCGCTGAAGAACTCCGGCGCGCACCACTCGTCGCGCAGCATGTGTGCAAGCGGATGGCAGAACACCGCGCCCCACGGCGGCGTGATCGCGGCGAGCGCCAGCCCATTGGCGGCGGTCCCGGACGAGACCGGGAACACCCACGCCTCGTGCTCGAAGATCGCCGACACCAGCGGGTCGAGCCGGGCGGTGACGGGGTCGTTGCCATACGGGTGGGTGGGCGTCTCGTTGACGCGCGCCATGGCGTCGAGCACTTCGGTGGGGCAGCCCAGGATGTTGTCGGATCGGAAGTTCATGCGGCCGGTGGCTTTCAGTGTCGAGGATGCGGTACGCGCAAAGGGCCGGAACCATCGGCTCCGGCCCCCTGCGTCACGATCGAACGCGAGCCTTACCGCTTGGCGATCTTCAGCTCCGCGAGCTTCTGCCACCATGTCGGGTCCGGCGGTCGCCGGGGCGACGGTCTTCTCGATGTGGAGGATCTTGCCGTCGGGTGCGATGTAGAAGGTCCAGCGCCGTGCCACGCCCGCGGGGCCGAGCACGCCGTACACGTTGGCGATCTCCTTCTTCACGTCGCTGAGAATCGGATAGTCGGCTTCGTGCATCTGCGAGAACTTGGTGTTGTCCTCGAGATTGTCGACGCTGACCATGTAGTAGTCGACGTTGTATTGCCGGATCAGTTCGCCGCTCTCACGGAGCGACTTGCATTCGGCCGTTCACCCACCGGTGAACGCTTTGGGGAACCAGGCCAGAATCACGGCCTTCTTCCCGGTTGAATCGGACAGGCTGTGCGTCTTGCCATCCGATCCCGGCAGCGAGAACGCCGGAGCGGCGTCTCCCACCTTGAGCTCCACTGCCGGCGCCTGCGCGCGTCCACTCGCACTGGACATCACGCCGAGCACCGCGGCGAGCCCCACACTGACCAGGGACTTCACTCGCATCAAGAGTTCCTCCACCTGCGGATGCTAGCAGAGGTGGACCCGCGACCCCAAGCCTCCACGGCCCGTCCGTAGCGAATTTCCGCCGATTTTTGGCCGTTTGCTGAGTTGGTTGCCGCGAAGCCCCGGTAAAATCGACAAGTGCCGGGTGCGATGCGACGACGAGTGGCCATCTGGGCCACAAGTGCGGCCGTCGTTGTTCTGGCCCTGCTCGCGGTGCTGCACGCTCCGCCGATTCGCGCCCGGGTGTTCACCTGGGTGATCGCCCAGCTCGAATCGCGCTACCAGCTCACGCTCACCTCCGACAGCTTCCGCTACAACCTCGTCACCGGCACGGTGACGCTGGAGAACGTGCGGCTGGCCGCGCACGGCGCGTCGCAGCCGTTCTTCACGGCCACGCGCCTGCGCGCCGACGTGCCGCTGTCCGCCTACGCCGGCAGGCTGATCCTGGACGATGTGGAGGTGGATGGCGGCCGGGTGGAGATGCTCACCGACGCCAACGGCGTCAGCAACCTGCCCGCGTCCGATCCCGACAAGCCGCCGCCCGCGGATCCGCGCTCGTTGAAGATCCACGGCCTGCACGTGCGCGATTTCGTCTTCGTCTACGACGACCGGACCCTGCCGATTCGCGTGACGGCCACCGGTATCGACACCACGCTCGACCATCGCCAGATCCGCGTCTTCGACGGCGTGACCGGACCGTTCGCGGTGAAGGGCGGCATCGATGTGCAGTTCAGCGAGCGCGCGCTCCGCATCGAGCCGATCGACTCGCGGCTGGCGTTCGACGGCAGCAACGTCTCGATGCAGGAGCTGCCGATCGTCACCTCGATGGGGCCGCTGTCGCTCACCGGCCGCGTCAACCGCGTGCTGGACACGATGTCCCTGGAACTGGAGTTCGAGGGACCGATTGACGTCGCGCAAGCCGCGAGCTGGGCGCCGCCGCCGATGCCCGTGTCGGGCACGGTCCGCATCCAGGGCACGTTGAACGGACCGTTGAAGACGCTCGACACTGTCGTGCGCGTCGATGCCGACGCGCTGACCGCTGGTGATGAACGTGGTCTCGAACGTGAGCGGCGAGTTCGTGATCGATCGCCAGCGCCTCGCCTCCAACCGGATCGCCGCCTCGCCGGCCAGCGGCGGGCAGGTGAATGCGGCGATCGATGTCCCGTTCGGCAACGCGCCGTTCACCGCCAACGCCAACTTTCAGGGCGTGGACGCCCGCGTGTTCCTGCGGGTCAACGAGCTGGATCCGCCGGCGATCGGCACCCGGCTGGACGGCAGCGCCCAGTACACGAGCGGGCCGCGCCGCGGTCCTGGTGGTGAAGGCCGATGCCACCGCCATCAGCGAGCCGGGCGTGACGCCGCTGGCCGGGCGGATCAACGCCAACATCGACGGCGATCGCCTGACGGTGGAGCACGCGCTCCGTGGCGACGGCCTCACGGCGAACGGCACCGCCACCATCCGCATCGACAACGACCAGTTCCGACGATCCACGCTCGGCGGGCCATTGCGCGTGACGGTGGCGAGCCTGGCCGCCGCGGATCGCGCGCTCGCCCCGCACGGCGTCCGCGTGCCGGCGTCGGTGCGTGACATCGCCGGGGCGCTGGACGCCGACGTCGAACTATCGGGGACGGTGGGCGCGCCTGGCGCGACGGTGCACGCTCGCGCTGCCGATCTCGCCCTGCCCGGGCTGGGCGCCTCGGCGCTCACGGCCGAAGTGGATGCAAATACCCACGTCGTGACGGTGGCGCCGTTCACCATCCTCCACGGCACGACCGAGGCCACTGGCGAGGTCACGATCGATCTCGACGCCCGCACGCTGACCGGCGCCGCGCACGCCACCACCGGCGACGCGCGCGAGCTGGAGGAGGCGGTGCCCGAGGCGTATCGCGTGGCCGGCGCGCTGACCACCGATGCGACCATCGGCGGCACCATGGACGCGCCCTATGTTGACGTCACCGCGGTCAGCCCGTCGGTGGTGTTCGCCGGCGACACCTTCGAGGACCTCGAGTTTCGCGGCCGGGTCGAGGGCGACGGATTGCAGGTGCAGTGGCTGGGCGCGCGGCAGGATGCGGGCCGACTGGACGCCAGCGGCCATTACGGCTTCGACCGTTCGTTCACGCTGAAGCTCGACCTCACCGAGATGTCATGGCGCGGCGTCCTGGCCGGCGACGCGGAATCGCGCGTGTCGGTCGGCGGCGAGTTCCTCGGCCACGGCACGCTCGACGATCCAGTCGGCGATGGCGACTTCTCTGTCCTGATCAGCGGCGGCCTCGCCGGCGACATCGTTGGCGGCGGCATGCTCGACCTGACGCTGGCCGATCGTCAGGCGAAGTTCGACATCCAGGTGCCGTCGCTCGGTGCGTCCGCCAAGGGCACCGTCGGCGTGGCCGCGCCGTATGAATACACCGCCGAGGCGGCGTTCAATGGCCTGGACCTCGCCCGCCTCACGCCCTTGATCGACGCCGCGCCTGGCGCCATCGCCGGACAGCTGAGCGCGACCGCGACCGCCAGTGGCGCGTTCGGCAGCGACGCGCCGCCCAGGGTCGAGGCCAACCTCCAGCAGGTGAATGCGCAACTCGCGGGGGTCCCGCTGACGATGGTGTCGCCGACGGCAATCACCTGGTCTCCCGGCGAACTGACGGTGAAGGAGTTCGCGGCGACGCTCGGTACCAGCAGCATCCTCGCCCACGGCGTCTGGGCCGGCCGGGCCAACTCGATCTTCTCGGGCAGCTACCGCGGCGAATTGAGCGAGATGGTGACCGTCGCCAGCGCCTTTGGCTTCGATGCCGGCGTAGTGACGCGGGGCTGGGTATCGCTGGACCTCTACGCGACGGGCAACCGCGCCGACCTGTTCTCCAACGTGAATCTCGCCGACGGCTACGTGCAGGCGGCCGACGGCCTGGTGCTGACGGACCTGAACCTGAATGCCGTCCTCAAGGGCGAAGAGCTGACGCTCGAGGCCATCAGCGGTCATGTGGACGCGGCGCGGGCCAGCGGCGCCTTCACCGGCAAGGGGCGCGCGACCATCCCCGGCTTCGATCCCGATGCGCGCCGTCGGCACGTTCGCGCTGGACGAAGCCAGCTTCGACTCGGTGGGCCTCGAGGTCAAGCAGAGCCGCCCGTCCACCATCACCGTGGACAACGGCGTGATCTCGATGGGCGACATCGTCTGGGAAGCCGAGGGCAGCGCGCTCACCCTTGGCGGCGACGTCGATGTGACCGGCAGTGCTCCGGCGCTGAACCTGACCCTCAAGGGAGTGGCGGTGCTGCGCGTGCTGGCCGCCTTCGTGCCGAGCGTCGGCTTCGACGGCTCGGCCGACGTGGACATCGGCGTCGGCGGCACCACGGCCAGTCCCACCTTCTCGGGCGGCATCGAGCTGAAGGATGTGGAGGTCGCCCTCCAGTCGCCACGCATCGTCATCTCGGAACTGACCGGGCCGATCGCGCTCACGGGCAATCGCATCGAACTGCGGGGGCTGACCGGCTCGGCCAATGGCGGCCAGGTGGCAGTCGATGGCGGCGTCGTGCTGGACGGCACGAGCATCAGCGCCGGCGAGTTCTACCTGCAGGCCTCGGCCGTGGCGGTGGAGTACCCGCGCGGGCTGCGCAGTGAGGTGGATGCGCTGCTCACCTACAACATGAACGGCGCGACGCCGCTGCTGAGCGGCGACGTGCGGGTGCAGCGGAGCGCCTATACCGATCCCATCAGCCTGGCGGCGCTCGCGCGCGCCAACTCCACGGCGGTAGTGCGGCCATCGACGGCGCCATCGGCGCTGGACTCGCATGCGCCTCAACGTCACCGTGACCACCGTGGACGACATCCGCGTGGACAACAACTACGGGCGCTTCGACGGCGGCGCCCAGCTCAGGATCGTCGGCACCGTGGGGCAGCCCGGCATGTCGGGCCAGGCGACGCTGCGCGAGGGCGGCACCATCTACGCGGCCGGCCGCACCTTCACGCTCACCCGCGGCACGATCTCGTTCACGAACCTGAGCCGGGTGGAGCCGGATCTCGACATCGCCGCAGAAACGGCCATCGCCGGTCAAGGCACCGTGACGCTCACGCTGCAGGGGACGCCCGACAAGTTCAGCTTCGAGCTCACGTCCGACAACGGCGGATCCCAGGAGGAGATTGCCACGGCGCTGTTCGGCGGTGGCGTGTCCGGCGCCAACGCGCTGACGCTGCTCTCCAGCGACCTGCTGGGGGTGACGGGCCGGCAGCTTGGCCTCGACGCGCTGCGGATCGATCGCGGCGACGTCGTCGTTGACGAGTTCCGCGAAGATCCGAGCGCCCTGCTGCAGGACACCGACGACCCCGTCACGCGCCTGACGCTGTCGAAGCGACTCCGCGACAACATCGAGTTCACGCTGTCGCAGAACCTGCGCGAGAACGGCAAGACCACCTACGTCGTCAGCTACTTCCCCCTGCCCAATCTCGAATTGCGCGCCATCTCCCGCGACGATTCGACGCTGGGGCTGGGCTTGCGGCATCAGGTGACGCTTGGTGCCGGTCGGACCAAGGGCAGCGCGGTCGAACGGCCCGTGCAACGGGTCACGGGCATCCGGTTCGTTGGCGATCCGGCGCCGTTCACCGAGGCCGAGTTGCGCCAGAAGGTTCGGGTGAAAGAGGGCGAGGCGTTCGAGTACTACACCTGGCAGAAGGACCTCGACGCTCTCACCAAGATGTTCGTGGATCGCGGCTACTACGAGGCGCGGGTCCGCGGGCGGCGCGACGAAACCGAGCCCGGCCTCGTGGACGTAGCGTTCTTGATCAACCGGGGCCCGGCGACCAGAATCGAGATCGACGGCATCGTGATGCCGAAGGACGAGCTCGCCGCCATGCAAGCGCTGTGGAGCCGCACGGTGTTCGATCGTTTCGTCGTGCAGGATGCCGAGGCGCGCGTGCAGCGCCATCTGCTGGCGTCAGGCTTCGTCTCGGGAGCGGTGACCGGGAAGATGGAGGTCTCGAACGGCGAGAAGACGCTGCACCTGTCGGTCACCCCCGGGCCGCCGTCGAGCCGACGGGCAATCCGCTTTGCGGGCAACTCCGCGATTCGCAACAAGGATCTCGAAGCGGTGGTGACCCAGAGCGATCTCGAGGTGCGGGGGTGGATCGACCGCGCTGCCCTGGACGAGACACTGACAACCTTCTACAGCAACGAGGGGTACCTGGCCGCTGACGTGCAGGTCGGCGCGCCGGTTCTCGAGAACGGTTCCGCGGTGCTGCCGGTGACGATCCAGGAGGGCCCGCGCTCGGTCATCCGCGAGGTGCGTTGGACCGGGGTATCCGAGGCACGGCTGGCGCTGGTGAAGGACAACGCCAACCTGAATGCCCAGCAGCCCTACACGCTGGCGGCGGTGAACACCGCCCGCGAACACGTGGAGCGCCACTATCGCACGCAGGGCTTCAACAGCGTCCAGGTGGCGGCCACCGCCGTGCCGATCGACTCCACGGCGACCGTGGACGTGGACTTCACGATCACCGAAGGCGCGCAGGAGATCCTGAAGGAGGTGGTCACCTCCGGCACCACCCGCACACGCGAAGGCGTCCTCACGCGTGCCCTGCGACTACGCGTTGGACAGCCGGCGAACGCCGAGGAATGGTCGCTGGCGCGCAAGCGCGTGTTCGACACCAACGTGTTCCGGACGGTCGACATCCAGTCGGTGCCGATCGGCGATCCGGTGGACGGCGTGCAGCCGGTGCAGGCGCGCGTGACGGTGGAAGAGTACCCGCCGTGGCGGCTGCGTTATGGCATCCAGGTGGACCGCGAGCGGGAGAATCAGGAGAGCGACAGCGTGGAGCGCGTCGGCCGCTTCACCCTCAACCCGGGGGTGATCGGCGAAGTGCGCAACCAGAACGTGTTCGGCCGGGCCATCACCGCCGGCGTGGCGACGCGGCTCGAGCGCGACTTCCAGCGCGTCAACACCTTCCTGCAGAACGGCAGCTTCTTCGGGTTGCCGCTGCGAACGGGCCTGTTCCTGTATGTGTCGAGCGAGGACCTGACGTTCGACGGTGAGACGGTCGCCGTCGAGCAGCTGCGCGGCATCAGCCTGGAACAGCGCTGGCGCCGGCGGCGGGGCGTGGAGATCACCTACGGGTACCGCTACGAGTTCAACCACACCTACATTCCGAACGCCGCGCCCGACGATCCCTTCGCGTTTCAGGACACGACGGTGGCGCGCCTGACCCTGGCGGGTCTCTACGACCGGCGCGACGACCCCGCGGACAGCCAGCGCGGCACCTTCTCGTCGGCGTCGCTCGACCAGGCCTCGAGCTGGCTGGGGTCCGATACGTCGTACCGGAAGATCCTCGCGCAGCAGTACGCGTTCTGGCGCGTTGGCCCGACCGTGCTCGCCTCACGCGTGATTGGCGGCACGACCTACGGCGGCGACAATCCCACCGACCGCTTCCAGGCCGGCGGCGCGACGACGGTGCGGGGCTATGCCGAGAACGGCCTGGGTGCCCGGGACATCTTCGGTGACGTCATCGGCGGAGACGAACTGCTGATCCTGAATCAGGAGCTGCGGTTCCCGATCTATCGCTGGTTCCGGGGAGTGGTCTTCGTGGATGCGGGGAACACGTTCAGCGAGCGTCAGCCCTTTGCCTTCGGCGACCTGGCGGTCGGCTACGGCGCGGGACTTCGGCTGAGCTCGCCGATTGGCCTGTTGCGGCTCGACTTCGGCATTCCCGCGACCACGCTCACGACTTCGAGCGCGCGGGAATTCAGTCGGAAGCGGTCGGGTGTACTTCGGCCTCGGGCACATCTTCTAAGCTACTTCCGCAACGTCCGCATGATCCCCTGCACCGCGACCTTGTCCGGGGAGTCCGGCGCCAGCTCCACGAAGTACTTGTAGTGCTCCATCGCCTTTTCCAGGTTGCGCTCCTTGTGGAACGACTGCCCGGCGTAATAGTGGGCGTAGGCGAAGTCGGGTTTCAGCTCGGTGGCGCGCTCGAAAGCCCGGGCCGCGGTGCCGAAGTCGTTGGCGCGCGCGGCCGCCATGCCCAGCTGGTAGTGCGTGTACGGGTTGTCGCCGGACATCTCGGTGGCCTGACGCCCAGCGGAGACGGCCTCGCCGTCGTTGTTCTCCAGCATCGCGACGCCGGACGCGCCCACGCGCTTCCAGCTTTCGTCGCCCTGATCCTGGAGCCTGCGGAGCTCGGCGGTCGCACCGCCGTTGTTCCCCATCTTCAGGTAGGCCATCGCGGCCGAGTAGATGTCTTCGGGCGACTGGCTGCGGCCTTCCGCGGCGCGTTCCACGACGGCGTCGTACTGACCCGTTTCCATCAGCTTCTGCAGCGACGGGGGATCCTGGGCCGCCACGACGGTCGAGGCGGCGCACGCCAGGGCAGCTGACCACTTCGCGAGACGGAATGCGGACATATGTGACCTCACGCCGCCCATTTTGCAACGATCGTGCCGGGGGCGCCGGGTCAGTTATACTGGGAAGGCCCCGTGAAGCCCCGCGGGTTGATGGTCTTCCTTACAAAACCTGTGTCATCCGCGTTCCCTGCGGCCCCCTCGACAACGCCGTTCTCCACACCTGAACCAGCAGGCTCATCCGTCATCTGGGGTTGGTTCCTGATTGCCGTGCTGGTAGTCGGCGCCCTTGTAGTACCGCTGTCCCTTCGCCCCATCAATCGCGCGGTGGTCGGCAGCATGCCGTCGCCCGGCTACCTGCCATCGCTCGAGATCCGCCGGCCGCACGAACCCTTCCGCGAACTGGCGATCGAGGAACTGCTGGCCGGGAATCCGCGCTGGGTGTTCATCGGCGACTCGATGCTGGGGACGCGCATCGACCCCAATCACCTTGGTCGCATTTCGACGTCCGGCGACGAGTTCGTCTCGTTCCTCTACCACGCGGCCACCGGGCCGGCGTGGTGGTACCTCGCGTTCAAGAACCAGCTGGTGGCGAGCGGCGTGAAGCCGCGGATGACGTTCATCTTCTTCCGCGACACCAACCTCACCGACACGATGTTCCGCCTCGAGGCGCAGTACGGGCGCGCCCTCGACGAAGTGGCGACGCCGTCGGAGCCGGAGCTCGACGCACTCGTCGCGGCGCACCGGCAAGGGCGCGTGGTACCGGGCGCATCGCGTGGTCGACAACGCCTACGAAGCCAATCTCGCGACGTCGTGGATGGAGCCGGCCATCCGCCGCTGGTGGGTGCGCTGGCGCGCTCCCGAGCCCGGCGCGGCTCGAGGCGTTCGAGTGGAACGTCGATCAGATCTTCTCGGTGGACAGCCTTCGCTACGACGTCGCCGCGGACCTGGCGCAGTCGGACGCGACCGGCCAGCCCGACTTCGAGCGCGACCTGCCGACGTCGGTGCTGCCGCTGATCCTCGAGCCTGTCGAAGCAGCACGGCCTGCCGGTGTGCTTCGTCCGCGTGCAGCGCCGGCCGGTGGGCAACAAGCCGCCGGAGCAGTCGCCCGCGCTCGTCCGCTACGTCGCCGATCTGAAGGCCTGGCTCGAGGCGAACGGCGGCGATGTTCCACGACGACACCGGCGACCCCGAGATGACGCTGGACCTCTACGAGGACGGCGATCACGTCGGCGATCGCCGCCGCTACACCGAGATCTTCCGGAAGCGGCTCGATCCGCTGTTCCGTCCCTCGGCCCAGGCTCGGCAGCCCTGAGCTCCGTCGAAGGACGATGATCTTTCACAGCTTCGACTTCTTCGTCTTCTTCCTGGTCGTGGTCGCCATCTACTGGCGGCTGCCGCATCGCGGGCAGAACCTCCTGCTGCTCGGCGCCAGCTACATCTTCTACGGGTGGGTGCATCCGTGGTTCGTCATCCTGATGCTCGCCTCCACCACCGTGGACTACTGGGCGGGGCAGCGGATGGAGGACGATCCGGCGCGAAAGAAGGCCTACCTCTACGCCAGCCTCGCCGTGAACCTCGGCATGCTCGGCGTCTTCAAGTACTACAACTTCTTCATCGAGAACGTGCGCGAGGTGCTGGCCGGCTTCGGGCTGACGGTGTCGCCGCCGATTCTCGAGCTCGTGCTGCCGGCCGGCATCTCGTTCTACACCTTCCAGGCGCTGAGCTACACCGTGGAGGTGTACTGGGGACACATGCGCGCGCGGCGCAACGCCGTGGACTTCGCGCTGTTCGTCGCGTTCTTCCCGCACCTGGTCGCCGGCCCGATCATGCGCGCCACCAACCTGCTGGTGCAGGTCGAGCAGCCGCGCACCTGGAACGTCGATCGCGCGCGCAACGCGCTGGTGCTGATCGCCTGGGGCTTCTTCAAGAAGCTGGTGGTCGCCGACAACGTCGGCATCATCGCCAACCGGGTGTTCAGCCACGAAGATCCGTCGTTCGAGATGCTGTGGGCGGGCGTGTTCGCCTTCGGCCTGCAGATCTACGCGGACTTCTCGGCCTACTCGGACATCGCGCGGGGCACGGCGCGGTGGCTCGGGTTCGAGCTGGTGCTCAACTTCAACCACCCCTACATCGCGCACAGCCCGACCGACTTCTGGCGCCGCTGGCACATCTCCCTGTCCAGCTGGTTCCGGGACTTCGTCTACATCCCGCTCGGCGGCAACCGGGCCGGCGCCCTGCAGCGGGAGGCCAACCTGATGGTCACGTTCCTGGTTTCGGGCCTGTGGCACGGCGCCAGCTGGAATTACGTGCTTTGGGGCCTTTATCATGGGACACTGGTGGTTGTCACGCGGAGCATCGGGAAGCTGCTGAAGCTGCCCGAGAAATGGCCCGGTCCGCTGGCCATCGTCCAGATTCTCCTGACCGTATCGGCGGCGTTCGTGGGCTGGTTGTTCTTCAGGGAAACCAACCCCGACTTCCTGCGCCGGTGGCTGCTGCTCTCTCCGGCCGAGAGCACGGTGATGGAACGTCAGGTGGGCGTCTATCTGTTCGTCCTGGCGGCGACCTGGGGGTTGCCGCTGTTCGTGGACGACCTGTGGACGCTGGGACGGGAACGGGGCTGGCGCCTCGTTCGTTCGGCCGAGTCGTACTGGGAGGCCATCGGGCCCGCCAGTTTCAGTCGCGCGCTGCTGCAAGCCGCCGCGGCAGGAGTCATGGTCACGCTGATTCTCGTCTTGAGAAGCCGCGTCTCCCTCGACTTCATCTATTTCCAGTTTTAGGAACCAATGTCAGATCAGAAACTCAAGATTGCGGTCTTCATCGATTTCGACAACGTCGAGATCGGCGTGAAGACCACGCTCGGCCTGCAGTTCGATATCGGCGCCGTGCTCGAAGCCATCAAGGAACGGGGCGAGATCGTCACCAAGTGCGCCTATGGCGACTGGAAGCGTTCCGGTGACTACGCGCGGGCGATGTCCAACCACGCCGTGCGTCTCGTGCAGCGCGTCATGACGCCTGGCGGCGACAAGAACGGCGCCGACATCAACCTGGCGCTCGACGCGCTCGAAATGGCGTTCACCCACGCCCACATCAACGCCTTCGTCATCGTCGGCGGCGACAGCGACTTCATCACCCTGGTCGAGAAGCTGAAGCAGTACGACCGCAAGGTGTTCGTGGTCGGCGGCCGGGCGTTCACCAGCCAGGTGATGCAGAAGAACTGCACCGAGTTCATCGCCTACGAGAACGTGGTGCCGGTGCCCGATCGCCGTCCGCACCACCGCGAGCGCGGCGGCAGCGGCGAGCGTCCGCGGTCGTCGGCGACGGCGCAGAACGTCGACGGCTCGGTGGCGCTGGTCAAGCGCGCGCTGAAGCTGCTGGCCGATCGCGAAGTGACGCCGCAGCTCGGGCTGCTCAAGAGCACGCTGCTCCAGCTCGACTCGTCGTTCTCGGAACGTGACTACGGCTGCGGCAGCTTCCGCGAGTTCGCCGACAAGCTGGCCGAGCACGGGCTCGTCACGCTGAAGCACCAGGGCCGCAGCACGCTGGTCGAGCTCGTCGAGGGCGCCGGAGACACGGTCGCGATCAGCGAGCCGGCGCCGATGGCCACCGAACTGCCAATGGACGGGGCCAGCACGCCGATCGTGGACGCGACCATCGTGTCGCCCGCAATCGAGGTGCCCATCAGCGGCGGCGCCGCCGCCGCCGCCGCCCCGCAGCCACGAAGACGATGGCCGTCGCGGCACGGCCGATGCGGCCTCACTCGGTGACGGCGTGGCGCTCGTTCGCCGCGTGCTGGCCGAGGCCACCACGCAGCCGCGCTGGCCGATGTACCCGCGTCAATTCAAGCAGTTCCTGCGCGCCGCCGATCCCTCGTTCGACGAGCGGAAGTACGGCTCGATCGCCGAGTTGATGCGCGCCTGCCAGAAGGACGGGCTGCTGAAACTCGAACGCGATCGGCAGGGCGGCCTGCGCGTGTTCGCCGCCGCCGGCGGAACCCCTCGCGCCTCGGTGCCGCATGGCTGGTCGATCCTCGCCGGTGGACAGCCGTCCGCAACGCCCGACGAGACCGGCGAAGGTCCCGAGCTGCACGAGGAGCAGCCGATCATCCCGGCGCACCGCGACGATCTGCCGGATGACGACATCGGCAACCGCATCAGCGGCGGCGCGGTGGACGTCACGCGCGAGACCATCGGTGGACGCGGCTTCGGCCGGGCCGCCGCGCCGGCGCCCGCGCTGGCCATCGACGATAGCGACGATGCGGATGACGAGCCGCAGCCGCCCGCACCACCGGCCGCAAAGCCGGGCCGTGGACGCAAGACCGCTGCAAAGCGGCCCGCCGCCAAGCGCGCGACCGGCGCTGCGAAGCGTCCCGCGGCGCGGCGCAAGAAGGACTAACCCCTCGGTGGCGCCGGGGCTGAACCGCACCGGCGCCAATTACGGGTACACGGTCTCCACGTAACCGTGTTCCCTGGTCCATTGCACGCGGCGCCGTAGTTCGTGGCCGCCGGGGCGATGGAAGAACACCAGGATTTCGGTGAAGCGGGGCTGGACGGGGCCGGCGATCTCCCGCGCGATTGTTCCGGCTTCTTCGAGGTGGGGTGTGTCCACCTCCACCACCAGCGCGCGGTGTGCGGACACGCGCTTGGTGATGGTCCAGCGCGGGGGCGGGCCGGGTTCGAGCGACAACGCTATCCCCACGAGGCCCATCGTCAGGATCGCCGCGACGCCGAAGCCGAGAACGGCCGGCCGCACGAGCGAACTTCTATCACGAATCACACCCATGCTCCACGTGACCAACGGATCCGTGTTCCTCTCGCGCCTCCACGACCTGGGCGTGCCGGGGGCGATCATTCCCTGGGACGATGTGCTGCACGAAGGGCCGGTGCCGGCGGGGTTGTCGCCGAACGAGCTGCGCCGCTGCCGCGCCGAGTTCCTGGCGATCAACTGGGGTGATGTCACCGACATCGAGCGCGGCCTGACCCTGCGCGATCAGGCGGTCGTCGACGCCGCATCGGGAGAGGAGATCGTGCTGTGGTTCGAGCACGACCTCTACGATCAACTGCACGTCCTGCAGGTGCTCGACCTCCTGCACGAACTCAAGAGCAGCGGCCGGCTCGTCGCGCGCGTCACCGCGATTCTCGCCGACGATTACCTGGCGGCCCAGCCTGACGACCTCCTCAGCCAGTGGTTTGCTTCGCGCGTGGCTGTGTCCGAGGGGCAGCTCGCTGCGGCCGCCGCGGCCTGGGACGCGTTCCGCGCGCCCGAGCCCTTGGCGCTGCAGTCGTTCAAGCATCCCGGCGCCTGGCCGACGCTCACGAAGGCGCTGCGGCGTCACCTTCAACAGTTTCCCGCGGTCGGCACCGGCCTCTCGCGCACGGAGCGTCAGACGCTGACGGCGGCAGCCCATGGACCACGGCCGCTGCGCGAACTGTTCAGGGCGTCGAACCACGAGTGCGAAGAAGCGATCTTCATGGGGGATGCTGGCTGGTGGTCGCATGTCCGCCCGCTGCTGACCGGCGTCGCTCCGCTCCTCGAGGCCGACGGCGATCGGCCTGCCGACTGGCATCACGAGGATTGGTGGCGTGACGATGGGCCGGCGCCAGCGTTGCGCCTCACCGAAACCGGGGCGCGCGTGCTGGCCGGAGCTGCCGACCACGTGCGTCTCAACGGCATCGACCGCTGGCTGGGCGGAGTGCATCTGAACGCTGAACCGGTGTCCGGTACCCGGTCTCCGGTATCCGGGACCTGCGCCCACCGCGGCCACGCCGACGACGATGTGGCGGTGGAACGAGGAGCGAGGGACGATCGAGCGCGGGTAAGCTCGCGCGTCTGCCGTCTGCCGTCTGCCGTCTGCCGTCTGCCGGTCTTCTGCCTTCTGCCTTTGCCCTTTTGCCTTCTATACTGATTCCGCCCTTGTCCACTTCCTACACCGCCAAAGACATCACCGTTCTCGAAGGCCTCGAACCGGTTCGCAAGCGCCCCGGCATGTACATCGGTGGCGTCGGCGCCACCGGGCTGCACCATCTGGTGTGGGAGGTCCTCGACAACTCGATCGACGAAGCGATGAACGGGCACGCGTCGAACATCCGCGTGACGCTGCACAAGGACGGCTCGTCGCTGACGATCGAAGACGACGGCCGCGGCATCCCGGTCGATCTGCATCCGCAGACGAAGAAGAGCGCGCTCGAGGTCATCTTCACCGTGCTCCACGCCGGCGGCAAGTTCGACCCCGGCAACTACAAGACGGCCGGCGGACTTCACGGTGTGGGCGCCAGCGTGGTGAATGCGCTGTCGCGCGAGCTCGTGGCCACCGTGCGGCGCGACGGCTCGCAGTGGGAGATGACCTTCAAGCAGGGGAAGCCCGCTGGCCCGCTGAAGAAGACCGGCGCGGCGCGCGGCAGCGGCACCACGGTGTTCTTCCGTCCGGACCCGATCATCTTCCCGAAGGTGGAGTTCGACGCGCCGACCATCCGCGAGCGGCTGGAAGTGGCCAGCTACCTGCACCGCGGCGTCAAGGTGATGTTCGAGGACGAGTCCACCGGGCAGAAGGACGTCTACCAGCACGCCGACGGTGTCGTCGACTACCTGAAGAAGGTGGTGGCCGAGCGCTCGGCCAGGCCGGTGCACGAGGCGCCGTTCGCGCTCGAGAAGGAGAACGGCGTCAAGCTCGAGCTCGTGCTGCAGTGGACCGAGTCCACCGACGAGCACCTGCGCAGCTACGTCAACGGCATTCCCACCGGCTCCGGCGGCACGCACGAAGCCGGCTACCGCGCCGGCCTCGGCAAGGCCGTGCGCAACTACATCGAGACCCACAATCTCTCGCCGAAGGGCGTCACGCTCACTGCCGACGACATCCGCGAGGGTGTGACCGGCATCCTTTCGGTGTTCATCGCCGAACCGCAGTTCCAGGGGCAGACCAAGGATCGCCTGAACAACCCCGAAGTGCTCTCGGCCGTGGATGGCCTGGTGCGCCCGGCCCTCGAGCACTGGTTGAACAACAACCAGTCGGTGGCGGAGTCGATCGTCGCCCGCATCATCCTGGCGGCCCGCGCCCGCGAGGCCAGCCGCGCGGCGCAGCAGGAAGTGGTCCGCAAAGGTCCGACGTCGGGGCGCGTCAACCTGCCCGGCAAGCTCTCGGACTGCACGCACCCCGGCTCGATCACCAGCGAGCTGTTCATTGTCGAAGGTGATTCGGCCGGAGGCTCGGCGAAACAGGGGCGCGATCGCGCGCGGCAGGCGATCCTGCCGCTGCGCGGCAAGGTGCTGAACACCGAGGGCGTGTCCACCGGCAAGGTGCTCGAGAACAAGGAGCTGTCCGATCTGGTCACGGCGCTCGGCTGCGGCGTCGGCAAGAACCTCGACATCACCCGCATGCGTTACGGCAAGGTGATCCTGCTCTCCGACGCGGATTCCGACGGTCACCACATCTCGACGCTGCTGCTCACCTTCCTCTATCGCCACATGCCCCAGTTGATTCAAGCCGGGCGCGTCTACCTCGCGCAGCCGCCGCTCTATCGCATCGACATCGGCAAGGAAACGTTCTGGGCGCTGGACGATGCGCAGAAGGATTCGATCGTGCGGCAGAAGAGCGGCCGCGCCAAGCCGGAGATCACGCGCTTCAAGGGTCTGGGCGAGATGATGCCGAAGGTGCTGTGGGAAACCACGCTCAACCCGCGGACCCGGCGGCTGCTGAAGGTGCAGATTGCCGATCAGCTCGTCACCGACCGCGTGATCAACGAGCTGATGGGCAAGGACGCGTCGGCGCGCTTCCGCTTCATCATGGATCGCGCCGAAGACGCGCAGGAGCTCGACGTCTAGGCTCGCTTGGCCGGCCCTGACCACAAAGCTGCTGACGCTGCTGGGTGACTGAACGCCGGGTTACGGCACCCGCCGCGGCGTTCGAGTACGATGGGCGTCATGAGCACCGATCACGCTCCGCGGCCGAACGCGCGCCCAAGCTTACCGACGCTGGCGGCGCGCTGGCGCGAGTTCTGGAGCGGCTACTGGAAATCCCCTCACGGCTGTTGAGGGATGGATCCAGTGGCCTGGGAGCAGGACACACGATTGCGCGAGCGGGCGAATGGACACGCCCAGCCCCGGACGAAGAAGCCGTTGGCGATCTGGTCCCAGCGGTATCCCGGAGACTGCGGCGACTGACTGCGCCGGTCACCGCGCTGGCAGGCGCCAGCGCCGGACCTTCCACTCACGTTCCTCGGCAACGCGCGCCAAACCTCGATCCGGATTCACCGCGATCGGCGTTCCCACCGCATCGAGCATTGCCACGTCATTGACGCTGTCGCCATAGCCGAATGACGCCGCGAGGTCGATGCCGGTGGCTTCGGCGTGGCGGCGCAGCGCGGCCGCCTTCCGCTCCGACTGATTGATCGGCGCGAGCGGCTCGCCCAGCACGGCGTAACTCAGGTGCCGGCCGGTGAGGCGATCGCCCTCCGTCACCAGCCGTTGCGCCAGCAGCTCCGCGCCGAGCGCCCGCGCCAGCGGCGCCAGCACCACATCGAGACCTCCACTGACCAGCACCAGCCGGCGCCCGGCCTCGCGATGCGCCGCCATTTCGGCCAGCGCGTCAGGGAAGCAGGTGGGCAGCAGCACCTCCTCGCAGCACCGCTCCGCATCGTCTTCGAGGCGGCGGCGCGAGAGGCCGGCGAACTGCGCGTAGACCATGCGATCGGCTCGATCGCGGTCGATCTGATCGGCGATCCAGGCGTACGGCGCGCGCCACAGCAGGCTGGCCAGCCAGCGCCGGTGCTGCCACGCCGAGGTTTGACGCTGACGAAGCCAGATGAGGCTGGTCGTGGACCGCGTCGCGCTGATCGTGCCATCGACGTCGAAGATGGCGGCGGCCGTGCGCGCGTCGGGAGAAGTGGTCACTGTGCGCTGGCGGTGAGGCTCATCGCGGCTGGGCCGCGGCGGAGTGCTGTTCGAACCACTCCCAGAACGGATCGCTGCCGTCGCGTGCGGTCATGGCCTCGGTCGGCAGGCCCTGCGCGTCGAGGGTCCAGGCCTGCGCCTCGGCCTGCAGCAGCAGGAACACCGCGCGCACTTCGTCGAGCGACCAGCGCTGCCGCGCGAGATCAACACGAGCGGCGAAGCCGGCATCGGGCTCCGGTTCGAGATCGTACGGCTCGAGCTCGGCAAGCCCCGCGAGAATGCGATCGCGCCGGGCGTTCAAGGGCAGTCCGGCGAGCTCGGCGCCGGCGAGCGGCCGCCCCAGCACCAGTTCCTGCGCGCCGAGGCCGACCGGGAACTCGACGCGCTGCTCGGCGCCGGAGAGGGGCAGCCCGCTGCAGAACCGCAACGGCACGATGGTGAGTCCCCCCTGGACGGCCATGTCGGCCCACACCGCGCTGATGGTGGCCACCGGCTGACGGCCGTGGACGGCGCGCGTGCCTTCGACGTGCACCATCAACGATCGGGCGCCGCTCCTGGCCGCGTGGCTCATCTCGGCCAGGCGCTCGAGCATGTCCTGCTGGCGATCGCGATCGACGTAGACGATGGCGGGCCCGCGGCGGTCGTCGTTGAGGCCGGCGGCCAGACGTCCCACCCACGTGTCGCGATGTTCCTGCTTGGCCAGGGTCAGCAGCGGCCGGCCCAGTACGGGCGGCAGCGCCATGCCGGCGAGCACCGATTCCACCGCGACCTGGTGATTGGCGAGGAGCAGCAGCGGCGAGTTGCCAACCGCGGCCATCGCGGCCGGGTCGAGCAGGCGGACGCCGCCGACGAACTGGCGGCACGCGGCCAGGAACAACGCGCGCAGCGCGGGCACGCGGGCCTGCCAGCTCTGGGCCTCCCACCATGCCGCGACGGCAGCGATGTCCAACCGCGCCGCGACGGCGTCGCTGGCGGTCGCCCGCCGGTCGTCGCCGGCAACGGTCAGGCGATAGTCGAGCAGCGGCAGCGCCGCCGCCTGCACGCGTCCGTTGCCATCGACCGCGATCGCGCGTGGATGCAGCCGGACACGGGCCGCCGCGTGCTCGCGCGCCACCACCGCCTGCAGCCGTGGCAGCGGTTCGTGATCGGACAACCCGTACACCGTCGGGATCGTGCCGGGCAGCCAGTCGGCGCCCGCGAGCTCGCCCTGCGTCAGCGCGCTGGTACCGTCCACTTCGTGGCCGAGGCGTGCGCCGGCGACGAACTGACCGTCGCGCAGGAACGCGCGGCGGCTCTCGCCAGGCAGTTGCCCCAGGCCGCTGGCGGGCAGGCAGGCTTCGACCAGCACGAGCTCCGCCCACAGCAGCCCCTCGTGCAGCAGGTGCAGGTGCAGCCGCGGAAAGCGATGCGAGCTGCCGTGGAATCCGGCCGGCCGCACACGTACTTCGCACACGCCGTGGCGCGGCGCCTCGGCAAACAGGCGGAACCGCTCGACGCGAACGGGATAGGCGATCTGGCCGGTGGCCACTTCCGGGAACCAGCGCTCCATCGAATCGTGCGGAACGCCGTGCAGGCCGGCGTCGAGCACGATGTGCGGCAGGCGCTCGCGAGCGTCGTCGGCGTCGATGCGAACCCAGATGTCGCAGCCGGTGTGATCCCGGCGGCCTTCGGTCACACGCTGGTAGGCGGGGCCGTGGAACATCGCGCCGGTGGCGTACGGATCGTCGAGCGCCGGCGCGGACTCGTGTAGTGGCGCCAGCGGTTCCGGCGCGTGCGGCTTGACCGCGTCGCGAACGAGCCGTCCCTCGGCGAGCGGCTTGCCGTCCTCCGTGATGGCGATCGCGTCGACGTTTGCGTCGATGGTCAGCGTGGCCGGTCGGTCCAGGACCAGCCAGCGGCGCAGCACCAGATCGTCAACCCCCACCACATCGGGCGCGGCCTGCATCGCCAGGCTCAGCACCGCCATGCCCGGCAGCACCGGGGCGGCATAGGTAGGACGATGATCGTTCCACCACGGCTCGACCGCGGGATCGAGGCGAACGGTGCCTCCTCCAACCGGCGTCGCCGAAGCTTCCATCGACACCGTGAGCCCACGCAGCTGATAGATGCGGCGGCCGTCCACCCACACCGAGCCCTGCGCGCGCACGCTCCAGCGGCCATCGCTCTTCTCGATCGGCTCCGCGTCGAGCGTCAGCGACACCAGCGCCGCTTCGGGCATCACCTGGCCGCGGAACTGCCAGGCCGTGGGATCCGGCGTCACCATGTCCGCGAACACGCCGCCGGGCACGGCCTCGGCCGCGCCTTCGAGCAGCAGGTGGGCCTGCAGCAGCTGCACGAGCGCTTCGATCCCGAGCGAGCCCGGCTGCACCGGATCCTGGAAGAAGTGCGCCTTGAAGAACCACTCGCTGGGACGAACACGCTTCTCGCCGCGGAGCGCCGTCCGTCCATCGGCTGCGGCCTGGCGATGGGTCACGCGCTCGCACATCCGGACCGCCGGTTTCGGCAGCCGTTCGCGGCCACGCGGCCCGAGCTGGTCGAGCAGGTCGGCCTCGGCGCTGGTGTTGGCGAACTCACGCTCGGCCGGCTCGGCGGCCAGTCCGGTCTGCCCTTCGAGCGCGGCCTTCGGGAAGAACCCGAACGTCGTGCCCAGCTCGTAGATCACCTCGTCGCCCACCGTGCAGACGACGTCGAAGCCCACCAGCGTCATGCCGCCCGCGCGCGAGATCGACTTGAGGCGGCTGCGCACCTTCAGGCAGCCGTCATCGGCGCGAACGGCGCGATGCAGCACGCCCTTGCCATCGAGGTTGCGGAAGAACACCTCGTCGGCCTCGCGCACGGCGCACCCGACGTACGACGCCAGCCAGCCGCACGGCTGGAGCGCGGCTTCGATCAGCACGCACGACGGCATCTGGCCGGTGGGATGCGCGTCGAAGTACCACGCGTCCGCCGGAATGTCATACGCGGTTTCGACGACGACCCCAGCCTGCATGCCGCCCGGCGGGTGACTGAGCGAGCTGATGCGGCTGATGAAGTGATACGGCGGCGCCGGCAGCCGCGGCACGCGGCGCGACGGCGGCAGCGTGGCATAGAGCGGCCCGAACGCGGCCACCGGGTTGCCGGTCGCGCAGGCCAGCAGCGATGCCTGACCGTAGCGGAAGCCGTCGTATTCGGCCACCGGCTCGGCGTCCGGGGCGATCTGCGAGAGGTCGTAGGCGCTCAGCGGAGAGTCGGGCGCGAGCCGCAGCGCCATGCGCCGGCAGTGGAACGCGCGCAGCCCGTCCACCGTGCACATCAGGTCGGCGACCAGCATCGGCTCGGCGCCATCGTGCAGCTCGCTGACGAACACCTCATAGACCAGCGAGCTGGACTTCGGCGTCACCTGTCCGCGGCAGCGCAACAGGTACGGCTGCTCCGGCACCGGCTCGAAACGCCAGCCGTCGCGATCGATGGTGTAGCCCAGCGCGGCCACGTAGAACGCCATCGTCTGCAGGCAGCCCTCGAACATCAGGGTGCCGGGCATGCACGGGTCGTTGTAGAAGTGGCCGGGGAAGAACCACTGATCGGGCGTGACGTCCATTGTCGCGCGCAGATAGCCGCGGCCCCACGGACCACCCTTCAGATCGAGCTCGTCAACGCGATCGAACAGGCGAAGACGGCCGTTGGCGATGCGCGGCGTGCGGGTATGGCTGGCGCAGCGGAGGAACGCCGGCCCGAAGGCGCTCATCACGTCGCCCTCGGCAAACGCCGCCACCTGGCGTTCGTCGTAGCTCGGCGCCGGCGTCACGCCGGGGCGAGGCCCCGCGAGCGGCGCCTCGGGAGCGGGCACATCGTCGGCGGGGTTCCACAGGATGCCGGCGCTCTCGTCGAGCTCTTCGTCGGTGAAGAACCCGGCCTGGCCCTGGCGCACGCTGAGGCGCAGGTCGCCGTCGGACTTGCAGTCGTAGTGGAAGAAGAACAGCCCCACTTCGCCGTGCCGCGCGTGCCCGTCGATGGAGATTTCGTAGCGCAGCGTCTCGCCGATCGCCGGCAGCTGGCCGTGGAAGGTCAGCTCGCAGCCGAGCAGGCGATAGACGCGATCGCCGCGGTTGTGGAGATCGACGCCAAGCCAGCTGATGAGCATCAAGTCGGCCTGGCCCGACTCGATGAGGATGCCGGTGGGCATCCGGCCCTCGTGGAGGTACCACGAGTCGGCGCGCACGTCGGTCTCGGTCCAGATCGTGCCGGTGCGCATGCTCGCGGGTTCGCCGAGCAGGCCGACCACGCGATCGGCCAGCAGCAGCGGCGGCATCGGCATGCGAACCTGGCGCGGGTGCGAGTCCTGGGCCGCAAACGCTGGGCCGAAGATCTCCGAGATGCGGCCGCTGGCGTGCACTTCGAGCTGTTCGCGCGTGAACGTCACGCCCGGTGTCTCGAGGGCGGGCGAGGCCTCGTCGATGGCGACGGCCTCGACGATCTGCACTTCGGGCTCCGCTTCGGGAATGGCCGTGGCGGCGAACGTCACGGGCTCCGCTTCATCTGACCCGGTGGCCATCAGGTGCCGGATCGCCAGCTCCTGCACCTGCAACAGCGCGTGCTGGCAGTTGCTGAGCGCGACGAGCGCGGCGATATCCATGGCGGTGTCGAACACGGGCACGGGCACGTCCTGCTGATCCCAGCCCGCAGTTTCCCACGTGGCTGGTACTCCGCCAACCGGCAGCAGGCGCTCGGGCAGGGCGGGCGCCAGGATGGGCGCCGGCGGCATGCGCAGCACCGCGGCCGGCGGGGCGTCGAATGCCGGCAACGCGCGGTGACCGGATAGCTGGATGACGCCGTCAGCGGCTCTCGAGGCCGCATCGGCCGACGGCGGCAGCAGCCGCAGGTCGGCCATCTGCGCGTTCCACCATGCCGTATCGACGGCGTATCCGGCATCGGCCACGATCGTCAGCGCTTCGGCGGCCTCACGAATCGTGCCGCGCGTGCCGTCAACGGCGCACGCGACGAGGGCCTCGTCGCCGAGAATCTCGCGAATCCATCCCGAGCAGGCGTTCCTCGGCCCAAGCTCGACGAAGCAGCGGATGCCGTCCTCGTGCGCCTGTTTGACGGTCGCGTCGAAGATCACGGTGTGGCGCGCCTGCTCGGTCAGCATCTCGGCGCAGCGGTGCGCGGTCGGCGCAAACGATCGGTTCACCGCATTCGCGTAGAGCCGCGGTGTGGTGATGGGCTGCGTATCCCGGTGGTGGACGCGGTACCACGTGTCGGCAAACGGCTCGAGTTCGGGGCAGTGCACGACGAGGTCGTGATTGATCGGGACGGCCCGGGCGCCCAGTGACGACACCAGCTCGCGGCAGGCCGCGTCCTCGCCCCCGATGACGACATCGGTGGAGTGATGGACGATCAGGAGCCGCACGCGAGGCCGGGTGGCGAGGGCGGAGCGAATCGCGTCCACCGGATGCGTCACGCGGTAGCAGCGCCAGTCAGGCGTCGCCTCTTCGTCCAGCGACCATGCCGCCCGCAGCGTTTCGTAGTCGCCTGCCAGGTGCTCGTCGTACATGCCGGAGCGCGAGACGTCGGCAAACAGATCGTCGGCGTCGGTCCATGCGCCGGTGGCCAGGAGCGCGTTGGTCTCGCCGCTCGACAGCCCGAGGCACGCGCCGGGGACGAGGCCGACGCGGCGCAGCAGCTGCGCGTGCGCCTGGCTGACCATCGTCGCCAGCTGCAGTTGATCGATGAGCGTCAGCGTGCTCTGCCCCATCAACGCGGGGAGGAGCGACGTGAGTCGTGGCGCCATCGCGCGGAGCGCAGAGCCCAGCTCGGGGAACGCCCGCAGCAGCTGACGTCCCGCGCCGGGGTATGCGGCCGCGGCGCCGGTGAACACCCACGCCACTTCCGAGGCGGGCCGCGCGTCGCCCGTTCGGTCTGCCGCCTGCCGGCTGCCGTCTGCCGTGAGCCGGTTGCCGTCGGCCGGCCCCTCGTCGGCCGCGGCCTCGGGCAAGTCGCGGCGCCTCTTCCGCGAGGCCCTGCACGCGCGGCGCGCGAATCTCCCAGCCGTGCATCCGCAGATGGCGGTCCGCCGCAATCCATGGGTCCGCAGGGCTCGCGGGACTGAGCGCGTGACGGCAGCAGAGCGCCGCCACCGTCAGCTGCAGTAGTTCGTGCGCCGCTCCGGCGTCGGACCATGGCAGCGTCGGCGTGGTGGTCGGGGTATCGTCGCTGGTCGCAGTGAACGTGGCGAGCACCTCGCGCGTGCCGGCGCTGCGCGCAGGCATCAGCAGCAGGAGCACCGCGGTGTCGGCCCGCGACGGGTCGTCGCCGAACGCGCCGCCGCTGGCGTCCACGGCGCCAACCAGCGCGGCGTCGAGCTCGCCGCGCGAGATTGCATCGGCCGCCAGTTCGAGCGCCTGCCGGCCCGAGGCGAAGCCGTCGCTCACGACCATGCCCGGCCCACGCGCATCAAGCGCGCTGTTCAGCCGGTTCGCCGGCATGTTCGGCATCGTCCCGACGACGCCCGCCGCTTGCAGGGCCGGCACCACCGCGTCGCGCTCCGCCTCGCGGCAGGGACGTCCGAGGAATTGCTCCAGCCGCCAGCGGCAGCCGTGCCGCGCCCCTGCGGGATCGACGTCGGTGCCGACGAACACGCCGATGCGGTCGCGATCCAGGCCCTCGAGATGCGGGCGCATCGACTGCGCCGCACGAAGCAACATCAGCTGTTGTGGCAGCGTCTGCTGGAGATCCGCCGGCGGGAAGCCCAGGCCTTTCAGGCCCAGTTGCAGGTCGCTGATGCGCCGTGTCGGGCCGTCCAGGCCGAGCAGCACACGAAGGGTCGCCGTCGTGTCCCGCGCGGCGCCTACTGCCACCTCGCAGGCGACCAGCGCCAGCGCATGACGACGCGGCTCGGGCAGCGGCTTCTTCTTCGCGCGGCCGCGCGGCTTGCGAATCAGCTCCGCCGCGGCTTCGGGACCATCGATCACCGCGTGCGCGTTGCAGCCGCCGAAGCCGAAGGCATTGATCGCCGCACGCCGCGGACCGGTGCCCGGCTTCCACTCGGAGGACGCGGCCGGCAGGAGCAGGGCGCTGCCGGCGAGCGCGTCCATCGGATGCTCGATGCTCACCTGGGGCGCCGCGGGCATCGTGTCGTGCTCGAAGGCGCCGCAGATCTTCAGCATCCCGGCGCCGGCACTGGCCGTAATCAGGTGCCCGAGCTGCGCCTTCAGCGAACCGAGTTGCAGCGGATGATCTTCGCCGAACACCGCGCGGAGGCTGAGCATCTCCTCGCGGTCGCCGACCGCGGTGCCCGTGGCGTGGCACTCGAGGTACTCGACGCTCGCCGGTTCCAGTCCCGCGGTCGCATACGCGGCGCGCACCGCGCGCTGCTGTCCCGACGTGGTGGGCGCCAGCAACCCGGGCCCGCGGCCGTCGTTGCTGAGGCCGACGCCGCGCACGACGCCGTAGATGCGATCGCCGGCGGCCACCGCGTCATCGAGGCGCTTCAGCGCCAGCACGGCGGCGCCTTCCGCCGGCAGCAATCCGTCGGCGAGCGAGCTGAGTGGAGAGCTGCGGCCGGTGCGGCTGAGCGCACCAAGGGCGGTGAAGCCGACGTGAAGGAACAGATCGTCCGCGGCGTTGAGGCCCGCGGCGATCATCAGGTCGGCGCGCCGCGACTGCAGCGCGTCGCAGGCAATCTTCAGGGCGTAGAGGCCCGAGGCGCAGGCGGCGTCGAGCGCGATCCGCGGGCCACCGAGGCCGCACGCAGCCAGGGTCCAGTGCAGAACGCCGGTCTGTCCCGACAGCGCCGGGCTGTCGGCGTCCAGATCACCGCACCAGCGCCGGGCGGCCACATCCGCCAGTGCGCGCGTGGCATAGCCGAGGGTGCCGACGACGAGGCCGGCGCGCGCGCCGCCGTCCATCCCGAACGACGCCTCGTTCAACGCCTCGCGCGTGGCGTGAATCAGCCACTTCCATCCCACTGGCAGTGGCGCCAGCTGTTCCGGCGCGACCGCGAAGCCATCGGGCCGCCACAGCGCGTCGAAGCCGCTCACGTATCCGCCGCGGGCGCACGCGCTCGGCTCGCGCGGATCGGCGCAGACCTCTGCGGGATGCAGTCCCCACATCGCCTGCGTGCTCGGACCGGTCAGATCGTCGCGCTGGCGGATGCGCGTCCACAAGCCGCCCGGGTCGAGCGCGCCCGGCAGCACGCATCCGCGTCCGACGATGGCGATGGCAACGGGCGGCGTCATGACGCGTGCACGTGCATCACGATGCCGTCGAGCGAGAGCAGCGCACTGCCCGTCGCAAGATCGGTGAACAGCGCATCGCCACTCAGCCGGTAGGCATTGTCACGGCGGCACTGAACGGTGCAGCCGACCTCGCCGTGATCGGGCCACGGCGCCCAGCTCCGGCAGCGGCCGATGCCGGTCGGCAGGCTGGCGCGCCCGTCCTGCGCCACTCCCCACAGCCGCAGCAATTGCAGGGCGCCATCGAGCGCCGCGGGATCGAGCTGCCACTGCGCCGGCCAGCCCATCGCGCCGGCAGTCGCCAGGCGCGCGCTGATCGTGTCCTCGCCGCAGTGCAGGACTTCGCGAATCACCTGGAACGCCGGGCCGTGGAACAGCGCCGACGCATACGGATGGAGGCACGCGTCCGGCAGCGCGGTGCCGTTGACCGCCGCTGGCGCGGGAACGGGAGGCGGTTCGCCGTTCATCGAGATCAGCTCCGCGCGATAGGCGGGCCGGCCCGAGGTGTGCGTCAACGTGCTGACAACGCCCCGGCCCGATGGCGAGGCATCGCTGTGCATCTCGAGCTCAGCGGAACCGTCGGCCAGCACCAGGCCCTGCAGCAGCTGCAGATCGCGCAGCTCGCACGCCGGGCCAAGCGTGCGCCGGCCCTCGCCAAGCAAGGTGTCCAGCGCCATCGTCATCGGCAGCACCACGGCGTCGCCGATGCGGTGGTCCTGCAGGACTGGGAGCGCGCTCACTTCCACGCGCACCCGCTCGCGCCGCGCGTCGCGCATCTGATCGAGTCCGCAGCCGATGATCACCTGCGTGCTGACGCCGCTCCGCAGCTCGGCAACGAAGGCCTGCGCCCCCTCGGCCTGCGGAATGAGGCTGATGCCGCGCGCGGTGAAGTGCTTGGCCAGCGACTCGGTGACCATGCCGCCGTCCCAGGGGCCCCAGGCGATGCTGACCACGTGGCACGCGTCGCCGCGGCGCGCCTGCTCGTCCACCGCCAGCCGATCGAGCGTGGCGTTGGCGGCGGCGTAGTCCGACTGTCCGGGATTGCCGCTGTGCGCGGCCACCGACGAGAAGAAGCAGATGTGCTCCAGCGGATCGGTGCCGCAGGCGTCGACGCAGCGCGCGCACGCCATCAAGCTTCGGCCGCAGCACGCTCTCGAACTGTTCGCGCGTCTTCTCGCCCAGGCGCTTGTCGGCCAGCACGCCCGCGCCATGCACCAGCCCGCGGATCGGGCCCCACGCGGCGCGTGCGGACGCCACGGCGCGGCCCACCTCTGCGGCGTCGGCCACGTCTACTGGTTCGTAGCGGACTTCGGCGCCGGCCACTTCGATGCCGCGAATCGTCGCGCGAATCTCGCGCTGCGCCAGGATGGCGCTCACCTGCCGGCCGATGGCGCGCAGATCCGGCTTGCCGGCGGCCTGTCCGATCAGGGCGCGCTTCAGCGACGCCTCGTCGTTGATCCCATGGCACGCGGCCGGCTCGTCTTCGAGCGGCGTACGGCCCATCAGCACGATGCGGCGCGCGCCGGCCTGCGCGAGCGCCAGCCCGCAGGTGGCGGTGACGCCACGGGCGCCGCCAGAGACAATCCACGGCCCCTCGGGCAGCGGACGCACCACGCGCCCGATCGTCTCTTCCACGCGGGTGCAGATCGCGCGCTGGCGCCCCAGCCGCACTTCGCGCTCGACGCCGCCGTGCGCAAGCTCCGCGGCCGCGGCCGCGAGCGGTTCCACGCCGTCAGCCACGGTGACGCACTTCCACTCGGCGGACCACTCGAGCGCAGCGGTCTTGACGAGGCCGGCCACACCCGCCGTGTCCACGCTGTCGCGGAGCACGCCCAGCACCACGCGTGGTGGCGTGGGTCGCGAAGCAAGGGCGGTGAGATGCGTGAAGGCGGCGCGAACGGCATCGGCGCCGAGGCCATCCGTGAGGACGACGAGATCGGCGTCAGCCGGATCGGCCGGCGACAACGCCACGCCGTGACTCGCGAGCGCGCTGATGAAGGCGGACGTCTCGTCCGGAGTCGAGCCGGCCACGCCCACCGTCCGGCACGAGCCGAGGGCAGGGAAAGCCGTGCCTGGGGCGGCGAGCGGCAGCCACTCGACAACCCGGCGCTCGACGGAAGAGACGGCCGCTGACCCGGAATCTGCTACCGGGTCGCGGCCTGCTGAGGGTTTGCCGGAGAGCCCTCCAGCAACGCGAGCAGGTCGCTGATGCGCCGGACGTCGGCCGGCGACACCTTGCTCGAATCGAGGCCGGGCACGCGTTCGTTGACGGCAGCGAGAATTTCCACGCGCTTGATCGAGTCGATGCCGAGGTCGGCCTCGAGATCCATTTCAGCGGCGAGGGCTTCGACGGGATAGCCGGTCTTCTCCGCGATGATCGCCAGCACGGTGTCGGCCGAGGCCTGCGCAGGCGCCGCGGCTGGTGCCGCCGCGACTGGTGCGGGGGCGGGTGCTGGTGCCGGTGCGGGTGGCGGAGGCGCGGGCGCCTGGACGGGCGCGGGCCGGGGAGCGGCTACCGCCTGCGGTGCGGGAGCCTGGGCGACAGCCCGCTGCGGCACGGGAGCCTGCTGCGGGACCGCGACCGGTGCCGGCGCCGCCAGCACCATCGTCTGGACCGGCTGGGGCGCGGCCATCTGCAACGCCGCCGGGGCAACGTTCGCGGCAGCGCCGCCGAGGCCTCGCAGCGTCATGCTGTAGCTCTCGAGCAGCGCCTGCTGCGTGAGCCGCTGGGCCTCGAGGATCTGCGCGCGCATATCGTCGCTGCGCATGACGACGGGAACTGTGGGCAGGGAAGTGTCTGACATGCTCTTTCGATCTTTCGCAGTTGGGAGCGCGGCCACGGGCTGTCGCGCGGCGGCGACCGGCGCCACCTTGCGCTCAGTGGTGACAGTGGACGAAGCCGGGCCCGAAGGCGCGGCCACGGACATCGAGGCGGCCGGACCGGATGGCGTGGATGCCGCCGGACGGGACGCGGAGACGGATGCAGCCGCCGGCTGCGCCGCGGCGACGGGCGCTGCGGCACGGGCTGCCGATGCGGCAGACGAGGGCGGATAGGGCTTGCCGAGGTTGGCGCCGCCGACCATCACCACAGCGGGACCCTTGGGCGGCGCGGGAGTCGGCAGCGTGTCGCCGAACGAGGCGTGCAGCTGATCGAAGCGAAGCGGCAGGCCGAGCGTGGCGAGCTCGCCGATCGCGCTCCACCAGGAGCGGAGGCCATGACGCGACGCGACGTCGAGCGAGACCGCCACATGGGGGCGGTCTGCCAGGCACTTCCCGGTCAGGCCCGTCAGCACGCTGCCGGCGCCGACTTCCAGGAACACGCGGCAACCCTGCGCGTAGAGCGCGTCGAGGCTTTCGCGGAAACGCACCGGCTCGGCCAGTTGGCCGGCCAGCTGCGCCTTGATGGCTTCGGGCTGATCGGGATACGGCTGCGCGGTGCCGTTGGCAATCACCGGCACGCGCGGCGCCGCCACGGCGGACTTGCGCACGTCGGCGGCGAATGTCGCGGCCGCCGGAGCCACCAGCGGCGAGTGGAATGCCGCCGCGACCTTCAGCGGCTGGAAGCTGAGCCCCGCCGCGGCCAACGCCTTTTCGATTTTCGACAGGCTCTCGACCGGTCCGCTCAGTCACGGCCTGCTTCGGGTGATTGTCGTTCGCGAGCACCAGGTTCGCGTCGCCGTGGCGGTCCACGATCGCGCGCACCGTCGCGGCGTCTCCGGCGACCGCCAGCATGCTGCCCAGGCCGCCGGCCTTGGCTCCGCCGTTCGAGCCGCACGCTTCCATGGCCAGGCCGCGCGCGCGGGCGAGGCGGACGAGGGTGTCGGCGTCGAAGACACCAGCGGCATGGAGCGCCACCAGTTCACCAAAGCTGTGGCCGGCCGCGGCGGCGGGACGCACGCCCAGTCGATCGAGCAACGCGAGTTGCGCGAGACTGGCGGCCGCCAGGGCGGGTTGCGCCGCGCTGGTGGCGCGCAACCGCGCCTCCTGGGCCTGCAGCGCCTCGGCCTCGAAGGCCGGGCGCGGAAACACCGTCTCTCCGAGGTGATCGGCGCCGTCCGCGACTGGCAACGCGCTCACGGCGCGCTGCCACGCTTCGAACGCATCCGGGAAGGTGATAGCGAGATCGCGACCCATCCCGACGTACTGACTGCCCTGGCCCGGGAACAGGAACGCCACCGAATTGGCGGCGGCGGCCGCGCCACGCCGCACGACGCAGTGCGCGGAACGGGCGTGGGCATCCGAGCCCTTCAGCAGGTCCGCGGCCTCGGCGCAGACCGCGGCCAGCTGTCCGAGGTCCGGCACGACGAGCGCGACGCGGATGGCCGCATCGTGCGAGAAGCTGGCCTGCGTCTCGCGGGCGAACGTCGCGAGCTGCGCGGCGGTGCCGAGCCGTCGCCGGCAAGGCGGAGATTTCGGTTCGAAGCGCGGCCGGATCGCTGCCCGAGACGAGCAGCAACCGCACCGACGAGGCGTCCAGGCGCGGCGCCGTCGCCGCCCCCGTGTACTCCTCCATCGTCACGTGGAAGTTGCTGCCACCGAAGCCGAAGCTGCTGACCGATGCCCGGCGCGGGTGATCGGCAAGGTGGAACCACGGCCGGGTCGCGGTATTCAGGTAGAACGGGCTGGTCTCGAGCTGCAGCGCCGGGTTCGGCCGCTGCACCTTGATGGTCGGCGGCAGCGTGCGGTGATGCAGCGCGAGCACCGCCTTCACCAGGCTGGCGGCGCCGGCCGCCGCCTTGGTGTGGCCAATCTGCGATTTCACCGAGCCGAGCGCGCACCACTGGGTTCCCGACGGCGCGGCTTCGAGGAACACCTCGCGCAGCGCCGCGAACTCGGCGGCGTCACCGGCCACCGTGCCGGTGCCGTGCGCCTCGACCAGTCCCACGGTCGTCGGCGAATAGCCGGCGTCCTCGTAGGTGCGGCGCAGGGCCATCGACTGTCCCTCGGGCCGCGGCGCGTAGACGCTCTTCGCGCGCCCGTCCGAGCTGCTGCCCAGGCCGCGCAGCACGGCGTAGATGCGGTGCCCGTCGCGTTCGGCGTCCTCGAGGCGGCGAAGCGCCAGCATCGCCACGCCTTCGCCGAGCATGGTGCCGTCGGCCTGATCGCTGAACGGCCGGCAGTCGCCGGTGAGCGACAGCGCCGGGGTCTGCGAGAAGCACAGGAACATCAGCACGTCGTTCAGCGCGTCGACACCGCCGGTGAGGATGGTGTCGGCGTGGCCGCTCCGCAGTTCGGCCATCGCCATCGACAACGCGGCCAGCGAGCTGGCGCACGCCGCGTCGAGCGCGCAGTTGGTGCCGCCCAGGTCGAAACGGTTGGCGACGCGGCCGGCGATGACGTTACCGAGCAGGCCGGGGAAGGTGCTTTCCTGCCACGGCACGAACTGATCGGCAATCGCGTCGCACGCGCGATCGATGGTCCGTTCGTCCATGCCCGAGCGGCGGAGACCTTCGCGCCACATCGGCCGCGCCATCCGTCCGGACATGTGCGCGACGAGCTGGGTGGTGGCGGCGGCGCCGAGAATGACGCCGGTGCGCTTGCGATCGAAGCGCTGCGGCGTGCCGTTGTCCGCGTCCGCCAGGCAGCGCTGCGCGATCAGCAGCGCCAGCAGCTGCGCCACGTCGGTGCTCGGCAGGCTCGACGGCGGCAGCCCGAAGGCCAGCGCGTCGAACGGCTGCGGCGGAATGAAGCCGCCGCGCCGCCCGTAGGTCTTGTCCTTGGCGCGGGGCGTCGGATCGAAGTAGTCCTCGATCCGCCAGTGCTGCTCCGGCACGTCGCTGAAGCAGTCGCGAGCCTCGACCAGGCTGTTCCAGAATCCGGTCAGGTCGTCGCTGCCGGGCAACAGCGAGGCGAGACCGACGACGGCAATCGGTGAACCCGTCACGCGTGCAACTCCACGGGGAGAGGTGAATGCTGAAGCGCCGCGTCCGGCAGTGCAACGCCGGCCGTGCGCAGATGGTGCGCTCGCGTCAGCCGTACCGCGCCGGCGAGCAGGTTGAGGCCGATGCCCGCCACCGTCCGCTCCGACGCCTCAGCGAGGCGAGTGCCAGCCGCCCAGGCGTTGAACGCGCCCATGGCCGGCCCACACCAGATTTGATAGTCCTGTTGACGGTTCGCCGCGCCCTCGCGCGCCCACCGGTTCGAGTTCCCGAGATACCAGCGGAACACGAGCGCCATCCGGTGATGCGGATCGCGCACCGCGCGTTCGAGCTGCGCGGGCTCCCGTCCCGACCAGAACACCTCGCACTCGCGCCAGATCTCGTCCACGCTGGCGCGCAGGATCTCGCGTTCCAGCTTCTGCCGCGTCTCGGCCGGCAGCGCGTCCAGGCTGGGATACTCGCGATAGAGCTCGTAGAGCCGCTTGGCCCGCTGCGCGAACAGGGTGCCGCGGCGCAGCACCTGCACCTCGATGCCCAGCTCGAACATGTCGGCCGCCGGCGCCATGGTGACGTCGGCCAGTCCGGCCAGCGCCAGCATCGCGCGCGCGTTGTCCGACGTGCCGCTTTCAATCGCCACCTGGTTCACCGAACCGGTGACCACGTAGTCGGCGCCCAGCGCGAACGCCGCCGCAATAGCGGCAGGGTCGCCCAGGCTGCCCGCCGCGCCGATCCGCACGGGCCGCGGCCAGCCTCCGGGAGGGGTGAGCTCGTCGCGCAGCTCGCGGATGACGGGCAGCAGCACCATCAACGGGCGGCGATCGGTGTGCCCGCCCGAATCGGCCTCGCACGTCACATCGTCGGCGACCGGCAGAAGGGCGGCCAGCCGCGCTTCCTCGGCGGTGATGGCGCCGGCCGCGGCGAGCTCGGCCAGGAGCGCCGGCGGAGGCGGCTGCAGGAAATGGCGCGCCACTTCGGGCCGGCTGATCTTCGCCATCACCCGGTTCGGGCGATGAATCCGTCCGTAGGTGTCGCAGTACAAGCCCGTCGCCGCATAGCGGACGATGGCGGGCGACAGGCTCATGAAGGCCGAGGCCTCGATGCGGCTGACACCGCGGAGCAGGAAGGCGTCCACGAGGGCGTCTTCGAGCGCGGGCTGATCCGGCGAGTGAATCAGGTTCGATCCCCAGGCGGCGTCGGGGCGGTCGGACAGCTGGCCGATGATGGTGTCGAGATCGCGTTCCACCCGCTCCAGGCTCAGCCCGCCGGCGCCGTAGAACGCCAGGAACCCGGCGCAGCTGGCCGCGCACACCAGCTCCACCGAAGCAATCCCGGTGGCCATCGCGCCCGTGACGTAAGCAAAGCGCGTCCCGTGTTCTTCACAGAACGTGCGGTCGCCGAGCCACTCGGCGTGAACCGGCGGCAGCAGCGCGTGGAGCGGATAACTGCCGGGCACCGGCGACGCGCTCACGTGGCCACCAAAGGCGACGCCAAGGCGCGACTCGTCTCCGTCGAGTCCACCCACGACCCACACGGGTTCATGGCAACGCTCCAGGGCCGCGAGCACGCCGGCGGCCCCACTCTCTGGAACGTCGTTTTCGGCTGGGATCCAGTACCCGGGAATTGAGGGCATTCAACTTCTGGCCGGAAGGGGACGTAGGACGATCAAACGACCACGGCCCGGGGCTCTGTAAGGTAACACGGCTATTGCCCCAAACACCACGTCCGGGACGCCAAACTGCGCAGGGACCGACGACACCCGGCGGCGGTTTCGCCAAATTGCCGGTCCCGGCCTGGAGTAGAATTCGGGTTCGTCTTCATTCCGAAGTGAGATAGCCCCTCCCTATGGCCGACGCGCCGACACCAGCGCAGCAGAAGCCCAACCCGTTCGATCGTTCGCTCATCGAAGGCCCCGTCGCACCAGCCGTCTGGAAACTGGCGTGGCCCACCATGGTTCAGAACGTGATCGCCGGTCTCCAGGGCGTCGTTGACCACATCCTCGTGGGTAACCTCATCGGTTACACCGCTAATGCAGCCATCGGCATCAGCTGGCAGATCTTTCTCGTCGTCATCGTCTTCATGGCCTCGCTGTTCACCGGCCAGGCGGTATTGGTGGCCCGGTTCGTCGGCGCCTGCCAGCCCGAGAAGGTGAACCGCACGGTGTATCAGGCGTTCCTGACCGCTGTGGTGATGTACTCGGTGATGGGTCCGCTCGGCTATGCCCTGGCGCCGTACCTGCTGGACATGATCAACGCCGCGCCGGCGGTGAAGGCGCAGGCGCTGCCGTTCCTGCGCATCAACTTCATGTTCAGCATCGGCATGCTGCTGTTCTTCATGCTCAGCTCGGCGCTGCGGGCCGCGGGCGACGCCCGCACACCGCTCCGGCTGGGCGTGTCGATGACCATGCTCAACCTGGTCCTCAACCTGATTCTGGTGCCGAAATATGGGACGACCGGCTCTGCCATGGGCACGGTCATCGCCTCGAGCACCGTCAGCTTCGTCGCGCTCTACCTGCTCTTCAAGGGCAAGCTGGTCGTCAAGTTCTCGCGGCACATGGACTTCCAGCCCGACTGGATGGTCATCCGCTCGCTCTTCCGCTTCGGGCTGCCCACCGGCGTTCAGGGCATTGCGATGAACCTGGCCGGTGTCACGCTGCTGCGCTTCATCGGCGGGCTGGAGCAGAGCGCCGCGGCGCAGGCCGCCTACGCCATCGGCTACACCGAGCTGTTTTCGTTGATCACGTGGACGTCGGTCGGGTTGATGGGCGCCGCCGCGACGGTGGCGGGGCAGAACCTCGGCGCGAACCAGCCGGAACGCGCCATCCAGGGCGTGCACGCCGCGTGCAGAATCGGGTTGTGGGTGGCAACGGTGGTTGGTGTCGCCTTCGTCGTCGCCCCGCACTACCTCCTCAGGCTCTTCGGCGCCACCGACGGGTCGGTGGCCATTCTGGGAGAGGAGCTGCTGCAATATCTTGCCGTCTCGGGCTTCTTCATCACCGTGGCGCTCACCTACACCGGCGGCCTGCAGGGCACCGGCGACACGCGCAGCCCGCTCTTCATCACCCTGGCGTCGCAGATTGCCGTGCCGATCGGGATGTGCATGTTCATCCAGAGCACGCGGCCGCTGGTGGCGTCGGACATCTGGGTGGCGATCGTGCTGGGGCACTTCACGCGGTGCGTGCTGACCGTGCTGCGCTTCCGCCAGGGCCGCTGGCGCCAGATCAAGGTCGAGATCGAGGGCGCGCGCGCCTGACCGTTGCACTTTGAATTCAACGAGGGTTCACCCATGACCGATGTCCTTGCCGCCCGCCGCCGGGTCCCGCATCCGCAGAACGACCCGAACCTCACCTATCGTCCCGGCTCGTCCGAGCGCGCCGAGCTGAAGTCGCGGCTCGCGGCGATGGCCGCCGAGCGCATCGAGATCCCGGTGATCATCGGCGGCAAGGAGATCCGCACCGGCAACACCGCCTCGGTGGTGATGCCGCACAAGCACGGGCACGTGCTGGGCACGTGGCACAAGGCCAGCGCCGATCACGTGCGGCAGGCCGTGGACGCCGCGCTCGAGGCGCGTCGCGAGTGGGCCAGCTGGTCCTTCGAGGATCGCGCCGCGGTGTTCCTCCGCGCCGCGGAGCTGCTCACCACCACCTGGCGTCAGACGCTGAACGCCGCGACCATGCTGGGGCAGTCGAAGACGGCGTATCAGGCGGAGATCGACGCGGCGTCGGAACTGGTCGACTTCTGGCGCTTCAACGTCGCGTTCGCCCAGGAGCTGCTGAACGAACAGCCCGACAGCTCGCACTCCACCTGGAACCAGATGGAGTATCGCCCGCTCGAAGGCTTCATCTACGCCATCTCGCCGTTCAACTTCACCGCCATCGGCGGCAACCTGTCGGGCGCGCCGGCGCTGATGGGCAACACCGTGGTGTGGAAGCCGGCGGCGACGGCGATTCTCGCCAACTACTACACCTACAAGCTGCTCGAGGCCGCAGGTCTGCCGCCGGGCGTGATCAATTTCGTGCCGGGCGACCCGATCGAGATCTCGAACATCCTGATCGATCACCGCGATCTCGGCGGCATTCACTTCACCGGCAGCACCGCGGTCTTCAACAGCATGTGGCAGAGGGTCGGACAGAACCTCGGCAAGTACCGCAGCTATCCGCGCCTCGTCGGCGAAACCGGCGGCAAGGACTTCATCGTCGTGCACCCCTCGGCCGATCCGCAGGAGGTGGCGGTGGCGGCGGTGCGCGGCGCGTTCGAGTTCCAGGGCCAGAAGTGCTCGGCGGCCAGCCGCATGTATGTGCCGCGGTCGCAGTGGGCCGACATCCGCGATCGGATGGTCGGCATGATGCAGCAGATCAAGATCGGCGACGTGCGCGACTTCCGCAACTTCATGGGCGCGGTGATCGACGAGAAGTCGTTCACGAAGATCAGCGGCTATCTCGACGACGCGAAGAAGAACGCCAAGGTCATCCAGGGCGGCGGCTGCCACGGCGACGAGGGCTATTTCATCGAGCCGACGCTGGTGGAGACCTCGGATGCCGGCTATCGCCTGCTGTGCGAGGAGATCTTCGGGCCGGTGCTGTCGGTGTACCCGTACGAAGACGCGAAGTGGAGCGAGACGCTGTCGGTGGTCGATCGCACCTCGCCGTATGCGTTGACCGGTTCGGTGTTCGCGCGCGATCGCGCGGCCGTGAGCGAGGCGTCGAGCGTGCTGCGGAACGCGGCCGGCAACTTCTACATCAACGACAAGCCCACCGGAGCGGTGGTTGGCCAGCAGCCCTTTGGCGGCGCCCGTGCCAGCGGCACCAACGACAAGGCGGGATCGAAGATGAACCTGCTGCGCTGGGTGTCGGCGCGGACCATCAAGGAAACCTTCGCGCCGCCGACCGCGTTCGACTATCCCTTCATGGGGGAGGAGTAAGGGGGAGCGGAAAGTTTCAAGTCAAGAGGTCTTGGGTCTTGGGCTTGGGCTTGGGCCTGGGGCCTGAGGCCTGAGGCTGGCCTGAGTCTCGAGTCTTGGGGCCCGGGGCTGGAGCGGGTTCTGAAGTGGCCACGGCGAATCGCCCGCCGCGCTCACCCGCTCACCCGCTCACCCGCTCACCCGTCACCCGCTCACCCGCTCACCCGCTCACCCGCTCACCCGCTCACCCGATCACCCGATTACCTTTAACTCTTCCCTACCACCGAAACAGCCTCGTCACCTTGACGACGAGACTGCGGTTCTGGAGCGGCGGCGGGAAGCCGCTCTCTTCGGTGGTGCGGCCGTCGGTATAGACCACGAACAGCTCGCTGCCCGCCTGGTATTCCCAGCGGAAGCGGGCGTTCGTGCTGGCCTGCTCGGTGGCCGACGTGTATTGCAGCAGCGCCGACACGAACATGCGCGGCGTCAGGGTGTAGGTGATGCGCGCGCTCACCAGGTGCGAGTCGCCGGTGCCGTAGGGCGTGTCGAAGTAGTTCAGCGAGACGGTCGGCTCCACCAGGAACTGCGGGCCGAACTCCACCCGGCCGCGCCAGCTCACCTCGTTCAACGTGCCATCGTAGAAGCCGCCGCGGGTCAGCGTCAGCGTGCCGGAGACGGGACGCTGCGGCGAGAACGAGAACATGCCGCGGGTCTGACCGAAGTCGTACTCGCCCGCGGGCACCACGACGCCGGTCGTGACCCTGAACGGGGCGAACAGCCGTTCGAACTGGTCTGAGGTACTCGACCGCCCACTGGTCGCTCGACGTGAACTCCATGCGCAGCGCGCCCTGGACCTCCCGCGATTCCGGCGTGCCGGTGGTGTTCTCGAAGTAGTCCACGCTGCCTTCGTAGAACACCTTGCGCACGCCCTTCCAGTTCTTCGGCCGCGGGCTGTAGCGCGCCGAGCCGTAGGTGTGCGCGAACGCGGTGCGGCGCAGGAAGCCGATCTCGGGGTTGAAGCCGGCGCCGACGTAGTTGTGATCGACCTGGAAGCCGGTCGTGTCGGCGTTCCAGTTGAACTGTCCGCGATAGCTCTGACGATCGGTGGCCGCCGGGGCGCCGGTGTCCTCGGTGCCGGCCCAGTAGCTGGTGATGGAGAGATTCGAGCTCGGGTTGAAGGTCGCGTCCACGCCGTAGGCGTAGTTCTCGTCGCCCTTGATGCCGGGTCCACGCCGAGTGGCAATGGCGCCGATGCGGCTGCGGCTCAGGATGTCCTTGTTGAAGCGGAACACCGAGAAGTCCGTGGCCGGCATGCCGGGCGTGAGGCCCTCCTCGGTGCGCATGTGGATGGCGCCCATCTGGAACGCGTCGCCGCGGCCCAGCATCCGGGCCCCGGCGAGAATCGGCACCACCGCGCCGTTCTGGAGGCCGATGCGACGGCTGAAGAATACGACCGGGGTGTTGTTCGTCGGCGTGCTCATCGTCGCCAGCGGGATCTGGCCGGCGCCCTGGACCGATCCCGCGCCGGCGAAGTTGAAGACGTCCTGCCCCTCGAGGAAGAAGTCGCGCTTCTCCGGGAACAGCACGCTGAAGCGCGTCAGGTTCACCTGTGCTTCGTCGTCTTCGACCTGCGCGAAGTCGGTGTTGTAGGTGAAGTCAGCGAACAGCGACTGCGTGATGCCCCACTTCGCGTCCACGCCGAACTCCGCCGCCAGGTCGTTGTCGATCGCCGGTGACGCGAGCTTGTTGCTGGTGTCGGCGCCGAGCGCGTAGGGCTTGATGTCCAGGTTCCGGAGCTTGCTGGGCGGTTCGATGCCGACCATCGGGCCGGTGGACGACACCTTCGACAGGCCGCGCCGGCCCCACGACAGCGGCACCGGCGACAGATAGGACACCTCGTTGCGCCACCGCACCATCCGGCGGAAGTTGATGCCCCAGGTGGTCGCGCCTTCCTTGAACCGCATCGATCGGAACGGGATCACGAACTCGACCGTCCAGCCGCCGTCGAAGTTGGCGGCCCGCACGTTCCACAGGCCGTTCCAGTTGTTGCTCGGCTGCTCGTTGGTGACCTGCCAGTCGAACATCCCGCCCTGCGCGTTCGACGAGAACCCGAAGGCGTTGCGGCCATCGTTGAAGGTGTCGAACATCACCGCCAGGTGGTCGTTGTTGTACAAGTTGTTGGAGTCACGGCGCATGTCGCTCGTGACCCGGCGTTCCGGCGCGGTCTCCCAGAGGCGCGCCGACACGTACACGTTCTTGTCGTCGAAGAACACCCAGACTTCGGTCTTCTCGGTGGCCGGCTGGCCTTCGAACGGCTCCTGCTGCACGAACTCGCCGAACGGCTTGACGTCGCGGTAAACAGCCTCTTCCAGGTGGCCGTCAACGATGATGGGCGAGGGCGTGCGGAGGGTGCGGATGGTCGCGACACCATGGGCGTCGCGAATGATCACCTCGGGCAACTCCGGAACCTGTGCGGACGCGGGCGACGAACACAACAACACCGCGCTCAGGACCGCCCAGAGCGGGGTGCGACGAGCACCATGGATCATGATTTCCAGCGGGAACAACGTGGGTGTCGGGCGCAGCCGGCCCAGCACATCGAGACGGCATTATATGCAAGTGCTGGGGTAGCTGGCTGGCCGGCTGGCCGGCTTCGTCGTCAGACGACTTCGCCCGACCCCCTCACGCTCGAGCCGCCATCGGCCGAAAAGCCTTACGAATCTGTCTCGACTTGACCAGTTTCGGTACACGCCATGGGGCCGATCTGGGCCTTCATTGTCGCTCGAATGCCGTCAAGTCCGCCTTTTGCCGTGAGAGCAGACCTACGGTCCAGTACTTGCTATGGACGAGGATGCGATGGGAAATGACCGCGGGTTTACGTTGATCGAACTATTGATGACGGTGGCCGTCATCGGCATTGCAGCCGCGATCGCCATCCCTTCCATGAACAACGCTTTGGATCGCAACAAGGTGATCACCTCGGCGGAGTTGGTCGCGAGCCAGATCCGCGAGGCACGCTTATCGGCGATCACTCATAACCGGCCATTCCGGGTGATCTTCAACTGTCCAGCGGCCGGTGCCTTCCGCATGCTCGAAGTCACCGGCGACCCGACCGTCGACAACGCCGGCGATCGATGCACCACCCATCTGCAAAACGATGGGCCCCCTGTGTATCTGCCTGACAACGTGAACTTTGGCGGATTTGATCCCAAGGATCTACAGATCAGCGCCCGTGGGCAGGTCACAGGAGTCACCGGAGGCACGCTGCCGTTCGTCTACGAGGTCACATACGGAAGCTACCGGCGCAATGTGTCCGTCTCGGCCCAGGGCCGGATCGCGGTGACCGCCAATGAGTAACGAACGCGGTTTCACGCTGGTCGAGGCCCTGGTTGCCACGCTGGTCCTGACGATCGGACTCGTCGCCACCGCGCAGCTGCTGGCGGTGAGCCTGCGGATGCATCAGATCGGACGGAACTCCACGGCCGCAACGCGGTTGGCGCAGGACAAGTTCGAAGAGTTGATGAAGTTGCAGTTCTCGAATCCGGCGCTCGCGGTCAGTGGCAGCAATACCCTGGCGTCGAACGTGGCCAACTACTTCGACACGCCGGCCAACTCGGGCTACACGCGGCGGTGGCGCGTGCAAGCCGGTCCCGGCGCCAACCCCAGCCTCCGGGTCGTCACAATCCGCATCGTGCCCAGTAATCCGAACATCAGCGCCGGCGGCGATTTTTCGATGACAACGGTGCTCCGATCATGGTGACCAGCGCCGGTGATGGGCGGCATTCTGCGGAGAGCGGTTTCACGCTCGTCGAACTGCTTGTCGGCCTCGTCGTCACGATTCTCGTCGTCGGAGGGGCGACGCTGCTGGCGGGTCAGATGCAGGGCTCGTATCGGGCGCAGATGGAGTCCGCGGCTGCCCAGCAGGACGCGCGGTTCGTGCTCGAGGAAATAACCCGATATCTGCGCCAGGCCGGGAACAACCCGTACCGGATCAGGAACTCGCCGTGCCCGAGCACGGCGACGCCATTCATGCCGGTTCGCCTCGACCCCGACACCGACGGCTTGCCGGACGACATCCGCATCCAGATGGATGCCAACCCGGCGAACGGCCTGGTCGGAGGCGTTACCGGAGCGTGCAACGAAGCTCGATGAGGACCTGATCATCGCCCACGATGCCGTGAATCGCACCGTCACGATTCGCGACTCCAATGGCGGCGCTCCGGTCCGAACCCTTGCCGATGGCCTGGTCACCAACCTGCGATTCACCTATCGGGACCCGAGCCGCAACATCACCACGAACCCCGCGAACGTCGCGTTCATTCTCACCACGGTGACTGTCCGCACGCGCCTCAACGATCTCAACCAGGGCCGTCCCCTCGAGTACACCCTTAGTTCCGAAGTCCGAGTGAGGTCACGATGACAGGGTTTCCTTCAGATCGTCCCGAGCCGGCGTCCGAGCGCGGCATGGCGCTCATCGCCGCGCTGCTGCTGATGATGGTCATGTCCGGGCTGGCCATCGCACTGCTCGCCAGCGGCCGCATCGAAACCGCGATGGGTGACAACGAAGAGCTGTACGCTGGCGCTCGCGCGGCCTCGGAGGCGGGTCTCAACCACACGGCGGCCATCATCCTGCAACTGACAGCCGATCCGGTCTACTCACTGGCCACGCTCATCAACGGACCTGACGGGCTCGCGAACCCGGCCAGCGACTCCGCGTCGGTGAATGCCGACAACGGTCGGGTCACACACCTGCTCGGCGGCACCGCGCCGTGGCCGGTGACGGCCGGGTCGCCCTACACGTATGACGTCAGGCTCCTGGACGACGACGACCCCGCGCTCAAGGGTGGCGTGCCCTTCACCAGCACCGAGTTGACGGCGATGGGTGCCGGTTCGTCGCTCAACGTCGAGGATGGACGGCGTTTCAACGACGTCAATGGCCGTCTGGTGATCCGCTCCACGGGCTTCGGGCCGCGCGGCACGCAGGCGACGCTCGAGCAGATGCTGGTGCCGATCGAGATGCCGGCGCTGCTCGTGAATGGCGATCTCACGATGGCCGGAAACACCCGGATTCTGGGTGAGCAGGGCAGCGTGCACGCGAACGGCACGCTGAGAGTGCAGAACAACTCGGTCTTCGTGGCCAAGGACGCGACGTCCACCGGCACGCTGACCACTCCCGGCGGTTGGGATCCGGGCGGACTGGAATCGGGCGGCATGCCGACGATCCCGGTGCCGAACATCCTGGCGTACAACTACAGGACCACCGGGGATTACTTCCTCCAGGCCAACGGCCGCATCACCTCGGACTACGCAGGCACGACCCTGGTGTGCAACGCCAGTGTGAGTGGCGGCGCGTGCCGGGACATCACGCCCCCAGGTGGAGAAGGCAAGTTTGGTCTCGTCTATTCCAGTTCCGCCCATGATTGGACGCTCAACCCTGGCAGCGCCAGCGGCACCATCAACGAAGCGACCTACTATGTGTTCAGCTGATTTCAGTATCACCGGCCACACGAGTCCAGCCCTATCGCTGAGTGTCATTGCCGAAGGCAACATCATCGTCACCGGCAATCCCGACCTGCAACCCGAACCGGAATCGCAGATCCAGTTCGTCACCAACAAGGACCTGAGGATCACGGGCGACATCGCCATGGCGATGGAGTACGCGGGCCACATCCTGGTTCGCGAGCAGATCGACTTCTATGGCAGCGGTTCGATGGTCGGCCAGGTGGTCTGCCAGAACGTCACCTCGGTCAGCACGCTGGTGACGGCCAATAACGTCAGCGGCAACTTCGAGCTGACCTACGACGGTGGCTTGGAGCCGCTGGCTTTCACGGTGTCCGGCTGGCGTGAGACGCAGTGATGTCGCCGCGCAATCTGCCCGCCGTGTGTGTTGCCGTCATTCTGGTGGCTGGCGTTGCTGACGCGCAATCGCTGGGCGAGGTGGCCCGACGAGAAGCACAGCGGCGGGGCGAAGCCGCTCCCGCCACGACGGTGTTCACCAACGACACCCTGAAGCCCGACCCAACGGCGCCCGCAACTCCAACCGTTGCAACGGATGCTGCGAAGGCAGGCGACAAGGACCCAAAGGCGCTCGAGCCGGGGACGCCCGCCTCAGAAGGCGGCGCACCGTTGGCGGCGCCCGCGGCCGATTCCGGCGTCGCATCCGAGAAGGCCACGGTCGAGGAGCCTTTCTGGCGCGTGGAGTCTTACTGGCGGAACCAGGCCGACGCCATCAAAGCGAAGCAGAGTCGCCGGAACGCCGATGTCCTGGCCCTGCGCCAGCGGCTGACCACCCTGGCGCCGGAGGACAACGAGTTCCGGGTGACGGAAGGTGCCCTGAAGTCGGCAGTCGGATCACTGGAGGCGGCGAACGACGAGTGGCGGCGGCTCGAGGAACTGGTCCGAATCCGCAAGGTGCCCGACGCCTGGATCCGCTGATCGGACGGCTGCCGCTGAAAGTGCTATCTTTCAGGGGGAGCCATCATGCGTCGTCATCACGAAGTCGCCTCCGCCGCCACGGTCCTCTGGGTCATCGCCGGAGTGCCCGCCGCGATCGCGTGGACGCAGGCGATTGTCCAGAAGATTACCAAGCGTCCGCGCTAGCCACCCCACCTCGCTGCCGCATCACCGCGGCGTCCTTCATCGATTCCAGCCCAGCTGAAGCGCAGTCGCCGAAACGCGGCTACACTGTCGCCGTGCAGCGGAACCCCCGGTCCGGCCGCGCCGTCTTTCCGTTCATGAAGCCGCTCCGCGGCGTGGCCGTCGCCGCCGCGTTGGCGGTGGTGCTGACGACGAGCAGCACTGTTGCCGACGCCCGCCAGTCGCTCCCCGTGGAGAGCCAACTGGCGTTCTTGAACTCCGCAAGAATTCTTTCGTCCAAGCCCATTGGCAAGGGCACCACCGGCGTGTTGCGCCTGAAGATGTCGGACGGCTCGCTGACCCACGACGCCTCGTTCCAGGCGGTGGACCTGCAGAACACCTCCGACAACCTCCGGCAGGGCAAGAAGATTGCCGGCGAGCTCCGGTTCGTGGACTCGTATCGCTACAACATCGCGGCGTGGGAGCTGGCGCGGCTGCTCCAGTTGGCCGAGATGGTGCCGGCCACGGTGGAGCGGAGCTACGCGGGCAAGCGCGGCGCCCTGTCGTGGTGGGTGGACGACGTGATGATGGACGAGGAAGAGCGCGAGCGCACCAGCGCGGCGCCGCCGGACGGCGGCATCCAGGAACTCGTCAAGCAACGCATGATCATGAACGTGTTCACCGAGTTGGTGCGCGACATGGATCGCAACAGGGGTAACGTCCTTTACACGAACCAGTGGCGGGTGATCATGCTCGACTTCACGCGCGCGTTTCGACTGGAGCCCGAGATCCGGCGGCCCGAGAACATCTCGCGGTGCAGTCGCGAGCTGCTCGCCCGGCTTCGGACCCTGGCCAGGGAGGAGGTCGCGCGCGCCGTGGGCAGGCAGCTCACGGGCGAAGAGGTGAACGCGATGATGAAGCGCCGCGATCTGATCGTTCAGCGGTTCGACGAGCTGGTCGCCACGCGTGGCGAGGCGTTGGTCCTTTTCTAGGCGAGCTACTCGGGCTCGCGCAATCCCAGCGCATCGATCAGCGCCCGCAGGTCGGCCGGCACCGGCGCCGTCACCGTCAGCGGCTCGTGCGTCACCGGATGTGTGAGCGACACGCGCCAGGCGTGCAGCGCCTGCCGCGGGAATGCCGGAGAGGCATCTCGCCGTCCGTAGACGGCGTCGCCGACCAGCGGCCAGCCCTTGTGCGCAAGGTGCACGCGGATCTGGTGCATGCGCCCGGTGACGAGCCGGCACCGCAGCAGCGAGTACGGCGCGGCGACTTGCTCGGCGTCGCCAGTCTCCCCGCCCAGGACTTCGTCCACTTCGTCCACCGCGCGTTGTCCGCCGCGGTCGGTCACCGTCACCTTCCGGCGATCCCACGGGTCGCGATCGAGCGCCAGGTCGATGGTGCCGCGTGGCGGCACGGGCCGTCCGTGGACCACGGCCAGGTAGTCTTTCTGAATCCGCTCCGCTTTCATCTCGCGCTGCAGCGCCACCACCACTTCGCGCCGCTTGGCGACGAGCAGCACGCCGGAGGTGAGCTTGTCCAGCCGCGTCAAGAGCGCCGGTGCGTCGCCGGAGGGCCAGCGCGCCGCGTGCCACAGCAGTGCGTTGATCAGCGTGCCGGCCGTGTGTTTGTAGGACGGGTGCACGACCACCCCCGCCGGCTTGTTGAGCGCGATGAGGTGCGCGTCCTCGAACAGCACGTCGAGCGGCATCTCCTCGGCGCGAGGCTTGGCGCGGGTGCGGATCTCGCGGGCGTCGAGCGTGAGCGTATCGCCCTCGGCGACGCGCCAGGCGATGCGCGGCGCGGGCGCGCCGTTCACGGTGACGCGGCCCGCGGTGATCCACTTCTGGATGCGCGCGCGCGAGACGCCGGGCTCGTGGCCCAGGTGCCGCAGCAGCACCAGGTCGAGGCGCAGGCCGATGTCGCCGCGATCCACGGGGACGTCGCGCCAGCGCGTCTGATCGCCTGCCCCAGGGCGGGCCGACCGCGTGCGCGCGCGGGCCACGGTCCTCAGCGGCCGACCGTGGCCGACAACAACTCGACGTCGAACACCAGCATGCCCTTCGGCCCGTTACCCTGACCCTTGTAGGCCAGGCGTTCCGGAATCCAGAAGCGCGTCTTCTCGCCGGGCACCATCAGCTGCAGCCCCTCGGTCCAGCCCTCGATGACGTCACCCAGGCCGAAGCTGGCGGTCTGGCCGCGCATCAGCGAGCTGTCGAACAGCTTGCCGTCGGTGGTCCAGCCCGAGTAATGAACCGTCACGCGGCTGGTCTTGGTCGGGTGGGTGCCGGCCTTCGCGCCGGGCCGCAGCACCTTGTAGGCGAGGCCCGAGGCCGTGCGCTTCGCATCGCCGGGCACGCGCCGCCACGTCGGGCGGCGGCGTGTTCGGCGACGGCACGATCTCGATCAGCTCGACGTCGAACACCAGCATGCCTTGCGGCCGGCCGGCCTGTCCGGCGTAGGCGAGCTCCTGCGGAATCCACAGGCGGCGCTTCTCGCCGACCGTCATCAGCTGCACGCCTTCGCCCCAGCCCTTGATCACCTTGTTCACCGGGAACGTGCTCGCCGCGTTGCGCGCGTACGAGCTGTCGAACATCTTTCCGTCCGTAGTCCAGCCGGTGTAGTGCACGGTGACGAAATCCTCGGCCGTGGGCTTGGCGGTGCCGGTTCCGGGCTGCAGCACCTTCGACGCCAGGCCCGACGCCGTCTTCACGGCATCGGCGGGCGCCTTGGCGACATCGGGTGGCGCGGGGGCGTTGTATGCGGGACGCGCGGAGCGGGCTGCTGGGCGGCGAGGCCGGCGCCGAGCGCGAGGATCAGGGCAGCGACGAGAGATCCATCTCATCATCCGTCTATCGGCCTGCCGGTTCGCGACCGGCGCAGCGATGGAGTCCGGACTGACGGTCCATCAACTCGGTGAGCTGTGGTCAGTGGCAGGGCTCGTTGCCCGAGTCGGCCAGGCCGCCCTGCACGCCGACGAACTCCCAGCGATAGGACGTGGGCTGCAGGACCAGGCGCAACACGCCGAACTGCGCGATGCGCACTTCGGAATTCGGAGCGACCGTCGATGAAGCGATACAGTTCGGCGCCGCCGGTCCCGGCGACGAACTCGCGGATTCCGCGGTCGGCGGGCCGTCCGTCCGCGGTCTGCTTCGCGAACCGTTCGTAGACGTGATCGTGGCCGTTCACGACGACGTCGGCGCCGCCGGCTTCGAGCAGGTTGTAGAGGTCGCGCATCGAGGGATTGGGGCCGTTCTGCGCGGACGTGAAGAGCGGATGGTGCCACACCGCCAGCGTGCACGGACGTCGCTGCAGGTCGATCTCGCGGCGGACGAACTCCCACTGCTCGGTGTTGCGTTGCGCCGGGATGTTGGAGTTCAGCATCAGCACCTGCCAGTCGCCGATGAGCATCGCGTAATAGCCGGTGCGGTCGCTCCCGGCCGCGTCGCCGAAGTAGTTGAAGTAGCCGGCGGCATTCGGGGTCAGGTAATCGTGGTTGCCGGGCGTGGCGTGCCAGCGATCGCGGAAGTGTCCCCAGGTGGGATGGAAGCAGTTCTGGAAGTCGGCGGGCGATCCGTTCGGGTAGGCGATGTCACCGGCCAGCAGCAGCAACCCGGAGAGACGATCGACCAGCTGGGCTGTGGCGCCTGTCGCGGTCGTTCCGCACCAGCCGATGTCGCCGACGACGATCACCTCGGCGGTGCGGTCGCCTATGATCGGTCCCGGCTGGCTCGGCGCCGACGGAGAGCCGCCGCCACACGCCGCCGCGAGCACTGTCAGGCAGGTCCCCAGTGCGAGTGCGAACGACAGCCGCGGCAGGCGCTCGGTCATGGGACGTTGTTTTGCCCAGCTTATCCATACGTGCTACCGTTCGCCACTACTCTCAGAACATGCCCTTTTCCACACATCAGGCCCCGGGATCAAGGCTCGTGCTTTCGCCGCAGGAAGCGCTCGTCGCCGGAGGTCCGGCCGAAGAGCTCGAACGCCGCATCCAGGACGTGTTCCGGCAGGGCTACCGGCACGTCGTGATCGATCTGCGCGGCGTGCCGCGCGCCGACAGCGCCGGCATTCGCGCGCTGGTGCGCGGGCACACGTCCGCGCAGCGGTTGAATCGGCGCTTCACGCTGGTCTCGCCGAACGCCGAAGGTCACCGAACTGCTCGAGCTCTCGCTGCTGACGCGCGTGCTCGAAGTGTGACACGCTCGTCGATGGCCGAAGACCGAGACGCCTCGGTCCACTGGGATCGCATGTTCACCGTGGCCGGGGTGCTCATCGTCGGCGCCGCGCTGGTCGGCGTCGGCATGGTGTGGCCGAACCTCGGCCTGCAGGGGCCGGCGCAGGGCAGCGGCGCGCTCGCCGACGCGGTGTCTCGGCGCAGCGCGCAGAATGGTCTCAGCCATCCGCTCTTCGAGCTGGCGAAGCTCGTGGCCTCCGCGGTGATCGGCATGCTCGTCACCGTCGTGCATCGACAGTACCGCACGAGCGCACCGCCGAACCCGGCGCTCGATCAGGCGCAGGTGCTGCTGTGCATCTCCGGCGCGCTGATGATGATCATCATCGGCAACTCGGTGGCGCGCGCCTTCGGCATCGCCGGCGCGGCCAGCATCATCCGCTTCCGCACGCCGGTCGAAGACGCGCGCGACATCACCATCCTGTTCATCCTGATGGGCCTCGGCATGGCGGCGGGGCTCGGCGCGCTTGCCGTGGCCGGGCCTCGGCACGCTGTTCCTCTGCGCGATGATCCCGATCCTCAACGTGTTCAGCTCCGAGCGGCCGCGGCAGATGATGGTCGAGATCGTCGCCGAGGGCCGCGATTTCCCGATGGCGCACGTCCACCACGTGTTCGCGGTCAACGGCATCATGTTCGAGCCGCGCGAAGTGTCGCAGGGCGACGAAGCGACGGTGCACTACCTGACGACGCTCAAACCGACCGATTCGCTCGAAGACCTGAGCGCGCAGCTGATGGGCGACGGCAAGAAGGGCATCAAGAATGTCTCCTGGTCGCCGCCGAAGCGCGGCTAGCCGCGCGCCGCGGGCGGCTCGGCGCGAGATCGTGGTGCTCGATCCGGCCGAGCGGCGCACCGCGCTGCTGGGCGTGATCGGCGCGGCGAAGCGGCGGCTGATCCTGTCGCTGTTCCGGTGCGACGACTTCGAGGTGCTCGACGCGCTGGCGGCGGCGCTCGAGCGCGGCTGCGAAGTCGCAGGCGCTGCTGACCAAGCGCGCCAAGGGCGGCAAGAAGCGGCTGAAGAAGCTGTGGGGCGCGCTCGAAGAAATGGGCGCGGTCGTCAACGCGTTACGCCGATCCGGTCGTGAAGTACCACGCCAAGTACCTGGTGGCCGACGACGGGACCGGCGATGATCACCACGCTCAATCCGACGCGCAAGTGCTTCACCCGGACGTGGGACGCGGTGCTGATCACGCAGGACGCGGCGGTGGTGAAGGGCCTGCTGCACGCTGTTCAAGGCCGACGCCGACGGCGTGCCGCTGCCGTCGCGGCGGCCGTTCGGCCGCCGGCTGATCGTCGGGCCGGAGCGAGTCGCGCGCCGACGATGCGCGCGCTGATCGGCAGCGCGCAGCCGCAGCATCCGCATCCTCGATCACAAGCTGTCGGACCCGGAACTCGTCGCCCTGCTGCGCGAGCGCCGCGCCGAGGGCATCGTCGTCAGTCGTGCTCGGCAAGCACCCGATGCGCGGGCCGCTCGCCGCCGCACGGCAAGATGATGATCATCGACGAGGCGCGTGCAGTGCTCGGCAGCACGGCGCTGTCGACGCTCAGCCTCGACTTCCGCCGCGAGGTGTCGGTGGTGATCGATGATGTCTCGGCGGTGCAAACAGTTGAATCTCGCCTATCAGGAGCTGAGCGCGCAGGCCGGCGCGCCGCCACTCGCCTGCCCGGAGATCGAATCGTGACGCACGCGATGCGACGGTTCGTGTTCGGCCTGATGCTGGCGCTGGCCTTCGGCGCCGGGACTGCCGGGCGCAATCCACCCAGAAGCGCGGCTTCGTGTGGAACGATCGGCCGTCGATCGTGTTCGGCAAGGACATCAACGTCGACCTGCGCGCCAAGATGGCGCTTCGAATGGCGGGGGTTCGATCCCGACGTCGACGAGGACCTGTTCGATCTGAACGTCCTCCGCTTCGGCCTCAAGGGCGAGCTCACCGAGCATGTCGACTTCGAGATCGAGCGCGAGCTCGTCGAGCGACGGTCGACTGGACCGACTGGAAAGACGTCTACCTCAACTGGGACACCTTCGATGCGGCATCGGTGCGCGGCGGCCGCTTCAAGATGCCGTTCGGTCTCGAGCAGAACCTCGGCGCAGCGATCTCGACTTCGTCTATCGCTCGCGCATCTCCACGCAGCTGACGCCCGGCGCGCGATCGCGGCGTGATGGTGTACGGCCGCGGCCTCGGCACGCAGCGTGACCTACGAAGTTCGGCGTCTTCGACGACGACGGCGACAACGGCAAGCTGGACGAGCCGCAGTTCGACACCGGTGAGGACCAGCGGCTCGGTCCGACCTACGCCGGGCGGCTGTCCGGCGCGGTCCTGCGTCCGCTGGTCGGGAAGGATGCCGCGCTCCGCAGCTTGCGGCGTGGGCGTCGCCTACACGAACGGCAACCTGCCGGAAGGCCTGAACAGCCTGCGCGGCGAGACCCCGTACGGCTACGACTTCTTCGAGCCGGTGTACGTGAAGGGCCGGCGGCAGCGTCTCGGCGTCGAGCTCGACTGGACGCCAGGGCCGACCTCGCTTCGGGCCGAGTGGATTCAGATCGCGCGAGGATCGGCTCGGAGCAGAGTCAATCGCAACCGCGATCTGTCCGACTTGCTCGGCACCGGCTGGTATGTCAGCGGCACCTGGTTCGTCACCGGTCGAGGACAAGGATCAGAACATCAGCATGCGTCGGGCGGTCATTCGTGGCGGCCCCGGGGCGATCGAACTGGCCGCCCGATACGAGGAGCTGGGCTTCGGCAGCGCCAGCAAGGACGGCACCGCGCGCACGCAATCCGCGGGCGGAGAACATGCTCGAGAACAGCGATCGGCTCTGGACCGTCGGCGTGAACTGGTACCCGATGGAGCACGTGAAGGTGGTCGTCAACGCGATTCACGAGTCGTTCGAAGACAGCCAGCGAACGCCGCTGGCCGGCGAGACCTCGTTCTGGTCCGGCGTGGTTCGGCTGCAGATCGTCTTCTGATCGCTCGCTCACGTCGTCGTCGATCCGACAGCTCGCTGGTCCGCGCGTGAAACCGGAGTAATTACGGGGAGTCCAGCATGATCAACAGGACTCGGCGGTTGCGCTTCAGGGCGGCTACGTTTCGCGGTGGTGTGTGGCGTGCTCGGCCTCCGGTCTCCGTGCCAGCGCACGGCCCAGTCGGCCGACGATCTGTTCAATCCGGCGGCGCTGCAGCGCGTCGATATCTGGCTGCAACTCGCAGGACTGGGAGAAGCTGAAGGCAGCACTTCCAGGAGAACACCTACTACCCGGCCGATATGCCTGGAACGGCCAGACCGTCGCGCAACTCGGCATCCGCTCGCGCGGCCTTGGATCGCGAAGCAGCACCAAGCCCGGCCTGCGCGTCGACTTCGATCGCTACTCCAGCGGCCAGCACGTTCCTCGGGCTGAAGTCAGTCGTGCTCGACAACCTGACGCAGGACGCACCGGGCGTCAAGGAAACGGCGGCGATGCGGTTCTTCGCGCGGCTGGGCATGCCGGCGCCGCGCGAAACGTTCGCCCGCGCTGTACGTCAACAACCAGTTGATCGGGCTCTACGGCCTGGTCGAATCCGTCGACAAGACATGATGGGCCGCGTGTTCGGCAGCATCGACGACAACGTGCAGAACGACGGCTACCTGTTCGAATACAACTACGTCCTCGGCTGCCCTGGCGCTTCGACTACCTGGGCGCGGACCTCGACGCCTACAAGCCGCGCTTCGACGTCAAGACGCAACGAGAGCCAGGCGCCGAGCGAGATGTGGGGGCCGATCGAAGAGCTGGTCCGCCTCGTCAACGACACCGCGTCGGCGTCGCTGCCGAGCAGGTGCTGGAGCCGCGGCTCGACCTGCCGGCGTTTCGTCCGCTACATCGCGGTGCAGAACTTCGTCGCGCAGAACGACGGGTTCAACGGCTACGACGGGATGAACAACTTCTACCTCTATCGCCTCGAGGACAGCACGCGGCACGTGTTGATCGCCTGGGACGAAGACAACGCGTTCCTGCGCCCGGACTTCGGCATCACCACCCGGCACGACGAGAACGTGCTGACGCGCAAGATGATGGCGTGGCCGGCCTACAGCACGCAGTACTTCGCCGTCCTGCAGGAGGCGGCGAACTCGGCCCGGCAGCCAGACGAGGGGCAATCCGAGGGATGGCTGCAGGTCGAGGTGCGCCGGCAGCTCGATCTGATTGCGGACGCGATGCGGGAGGATCCCTCGAAGCCGTTCACGAACGACGAGTTCGAGACCGCGCGGGTGATCATGATGAACTTTCCGAATCCGCGCGTCAGCTATGTGCGTGTGCGAGACGCGAGGGCACTTGGTCAGACGCCGGCGGCCGGCCGTCTGTCCGTAGCGGCGCGACCAGTGCCTGCAGCGCCTTGCGGCCGCGCGGCGATCCGCTGGCCCTGGCCGCGGCAGCCAGCCACGTGATGCTGCGCGCTCGCGCCTTGCGCCGCGCCAGCCCCGCGGGCGCCCGGTCGAGCAGCGCGGCGCAGAACTCCGCGTAGCCGCGCCCCGGTTTCGTCTTCCATCCCTGTGCCGGTTTGCGCTCGCGCGCGTAGATGCGCGTGTCCGGCGCATCGGCAAAGCGAAGGACCTCGCGCACCCACGCGTCCGGCAACCCCACGCCCACGCCGACGGCCACCGCGGTCTCGACGTACGGCGCGGCAATCACCACCTGGCCCGCGGCGACGGCCGGGCGGATCTCCCACTTGCAGGCGGAACATCAGGTCGGCCGCGTAGAGCAGCGTCAGCGTCCGCGGCGCGACGATCAACTCGTCGGGATCGGACATCAGCAGGTCGCCGAACAGGCCGGAGGCGTCCCAACGGCTGATGCGCGCACGGCACCCCACGGGCGCGAAGCCGCGTCGAGGATGGCCTCGGCCTCGGCAGCCACGTCGCGGCTGCGCGAAGCGTCAACGGCGATCAGCCGGCCAGGTGCGTGTGTCGTGACAGCCATTCGCTCACGGCCTCGGCGCTGAACTCCGCCCAGGGACGGCGCTCTGCTTTCTGGACCAGTTGCCGCACCTGCTGGTGCTGGCGATAGACCACCTGATTGGCCTTCACCTTCACGAAGCGGAAGATCAGCGACAGGTTCTCGTACTCGGTGATCACCCGGCCGATGAACTGCCGGTAGCTGACCAGCGGATCGGCGACGCCGGTGACGTCCTGGCCGGACTCGTAGAAGCGCGGCGCACGGGTCGCCGCGACCCGCCGGCTGGAGTCGTCTGACTTGAGGGCGAAGTAGACCACCAGGTCGGGCCAGACGAGCGGCGCGTACAGCTGCAGCAGCCAGTCGATCTCGAGGCCGCGCGCGGCGTCCCTGGCCAGCGCCGTGAACAGGTAGCGATCGGCGATGACGGTCTTGCCGGCCCACAGCGCCGGCAGGATCGTGGTTTCCAGCCGCTGACGGAAATCCACCGCGTGGAGCAGCGAGTACTCCTCGGCCGACAGCGCCCGCAGCCGCTTGCGCGCCTTGATCAGCGGCCTCACCACGGGAGACGAGGCCCAGCGCGAGCGACACCACTTCGTGTCCCTGGCTTTCGAGCCAGGTCTTCAGCAGCCGCTGCTGCGTGGTCTTGCCGGAGCCTTCCGGGCCTTCGAAGGCAATCAGCAGCCCTCGCGTCCGGTCGCGCTCGGCGATCGCTGGGCCGAGGCCCGGCTCCTCTCCGGCCGTAGACGGCATGGCGGCACTATATGCCGTGGAGCCTGGCACGATCGCCGTGCGGCGATCAGAACTGGCTGATGCGGCGCGTGCCAGCCCCTACCCGCGGATGACTGTCGCCGCTGCTTCCGCGGCTTTTGGCGATCGCCGCCGGCATCGTGGCGTGGACCGACGCCGCTCTCGGGCGTGCCACCGCCGCCTGCGGTGATTCACCGTCCGTCGCTCGCGGCATCCGCGCGCGTTTTCGCGCCGGAGCACTGATCTGGATAACGCTGGTCCTTCTGCTCGCCGCGAGCGGTGTGCTGGGGCAGTGGGAGCGGCGCCCGCCGCCGTTCGTGCTGGTGGTGGTGTCCATCGCCGTGCTCGGCGTGGTGATCGCGCGATCGTCGATCGGCGACCGGCTGTCGCGCGGCCTGCCGCTGGCCAGCCTCGTGGGGCTGCAGGCGTTCAGGCTGCCGCTCGAACTGCTGATGCACCAGACCGCCCTGGCCGGCGTCATGCCGGAGCAGATGACCTACTCCGGCCGCAACTTCGACATCATCACCGGCATCACCGCGGTGCTGCTCGCGATGTGGCTGCGCAACGGGCACCCGCCGCGATCGCTGGTGGTCGGGTGGAACGTGACGGGCCTGCTCCTGCTGGCCAACATCGTCACCGTGGCGGTGCTGTCGACGCCGCAGTTTGCCGCGTTCGGATCCACGCCGGACCGCATCAACACGTTCGTGACCCGCGCGCCTTACGTGCTGCTGCCGGCGGTGATGGTGCTCGCGGCGTGGGCCGGACACCTGGTCGTGTTCAGGGCGCTCGCGAGGACCCTCAGCGAGTAGCGTCGGCGAGGACGGCCTTCGCTTCGGCAATCTGCCGATGCCCCGCGGACATTCGCTTCTGACGAATCGCGACCGCCTGTTCGGCAAGCGGCACCGCCTCGGCGGGCCGCCCCGCGGCGATCAGCACCTGGCCGAGCGTCAGCAGGCTTGTCGCCACCGACGGGTGATCGGCGGGAAGCAGGTTGCGCACCATCACCAACGACTCGGTCGCCAGGGCCATCGCCTCGTCGATGCGTCCGGCCTTCAGCCGCGCCGTGGCCAGCATGCCGAGGTTCCCCGCGATCTCGACGTGCTCGGCGCCCAGCGTCTTGCGGCGCGTGGCGAGGGCATGTTCGAGCAGCATCTCGGCCTCCGGCAGCTGGTTCAGGGTGACGAGGACGCGCGCCAGATTGTGCTCGCCACGGGCCACGGCAGGGTGCTCGTTGCCGAGCGCCTTGCGGCGGATGGCCAGCGCGGTGCGGAACATCGGCTCCGCGGCCTTCGGATCGCCCTTGTCCTCGAGCAGCGACGCGAAGTTGTTCATGGTCACCGCGGTCTCGGGGTGATCCGGGCCGTAGACCTTCATCGCGATCTGAAGGCTGGCGCGATACATCGGCTCGGCCTTCCCGTAGGCGCCCATGTCGTGCAGCAGCGACGCCAGGTTGTTGTAGGCGGTACCGACCTGGTAGTGGTCCGGCCCGTACACCACCAGGCGCATCGCCAGCGCCTCGCGCATGTAGCGCTCCGCCACGGTGAAGTTGCCGAGTTGATTCTGCAGCTGCCCGTACTGCATCAGCGAATTGGCCAGCAGCGGATGCGCGGTCTTGAAAGCGGCGCGGCGGATTTCCAGCTGCCTGACGCAACACGGCCTCGGCATCCTGCAACCGGGCCGTGCGCCGCAGCGACTGTCCCAGGTTGTTGAGCGCCACGGCGACCTGCAGATCGCCGGGCGAGCGCACCTGTCGCCACATCGCGACCGCGGCGCGGAGCATCTTCTCTGATTCCTCGTAGCGCGCCTGCTGGTCGAGCGCGAGGCCGAGGGCATTGAGCGAGAATGCCACCTTGTCGTGGACCTGGCCGTGCAGCTGCCGCCGCATCTCCAGGGCGCGCCGGTGGAACGCCTCGGCGTCCTTGTAGGCGCCCTTGTCGCGCGCCACTTCGCCCAGTTCGTGCAGCGTGTCGGCGACGGCGTCACTTGGGCCCTCGGCGGCGCCCTCGCGTCGCGCCAGCGCCTTCGACAGCAGCGACTCGGATTGATCGAACAGGCCCAGCTGCCGGTAGACGCGGCCAATCGCGTCCATCAGCCGCGCCTGCACGGTGGGCTGCTCGGTCAGGCCCGACTCCACTTGCGCGGCGCCGCGATCGAGCAGTTCGCGCGCGGTGACCGTGTTGCCGCGCGCTCGGCTGGGATCGGACACCTCGAACAGGCCGACCAGAAACGACGACACCTGTTCCGCCGCGTCGCGCTCCTGCTGCGCCACGTCGCGCTCGCGGGCCACGCGCGCCGCCTGGATCGTCACCAGCACCGAGAAGCCGATCAGCATCAGCACGAACAGCGAGGCCACCGCCACTTCCCACCGGTGCCGCGAAGCGAAGCGCCGCGCCCGGTACCACCAGGTGGCGCGCCGCGCGTGAATCGGCAGGCCCTCCAGGTAGCGGCGCAGATCCTCGACCAGCGCTTCCACCGACAGGTAGCGGTGCTCGACGTCCTTGTTGAGCGCGGTGCCGACGATGATGTCGAGGTCTTCGGCGAGGCCGGGGCTGATGGTGCTGGGACGCGGCGCGTCGGTGTCGCACACGACGCGCTCGATCTCCTGCGCGGTCAGCGTCCGGAACGTGTGCGGGCGCTTGCCGGTCAGCAGCTCGAACAGCAGCACGCCCAGGGCATACACGTCCGTTGCCGTGGTCACCGCATCGCCCCGCACCTGCTCGGGAGATGCGTAGTCCGGGGTCAGCAGGCGCATCCCCGTCATGGTCCGCGCCGACATCTCCGGATCCTCGGAATCGAGCAGCTTGGCGATGCCGAAGTCGAGCAGCTTGGGCGTCCCGTCGGGAGTGACGATGATGTTCGACGGCTTGATGTCGCGGTGGACGATCAGGTGGCGATGGGCGTGTCCCACGGCCTCGCAGACGACCAGGAACAGGTGCAGGCGCTCGACGACGGTGAGCTCGCGCTCCCGGGCGTAGGTGTCGATCGCGGTGCCCTCGACATACTCCATCACCAGGTACGGCCAGCCATCGTCGGTGGTGCCGCCGTCGACCAGCCGGGCGATGTTGGGGTGCTGGAGCGACGCCAGGATCTGCCGCTCGGCGCGGAACCGGCGCACGCGGTCGTGATCGAGCAGGCCGCGGACGACCTTGATCGCGACGCGCTGCTCGAACGCGCCATCGGCGCGCTCGGCCAGGTAGACGGTGCCCATGCCGCCCTGCCGATCGCCGAGACGATGCGATAGGGCCCCAGGCGCTGTTCGCAGCGGCCCGGCGGCGGCTGCGGTGACGCTGTCGATGGCGTCGCCCACCGCGACGCTCGATCTCGCCGGTGTCGTTGTCGCTCGGCCTCGAGCATCGACAGCACCAGCGTCGCCATCTCGGCATCGTCGGCGGCGGCGCGGACGTGCGCGGGGCGCTCGGCCGCGGGCAGCGGCATGGCCGCCTCGAACAGCTCCTGCACGCGGGCCCAGCGTTCGCCAGTCATGTCAGGACACCGCGGGGCCGGGCCAGTTCGACTCTCAGCCACGCCTTGGCCAGGCGCAGCTCGCGATCCACGGTGGCCGGCGAGACGCCGAGGGCCTCGGCGGTCTCCTCGTAACTGAGGCCGCCGAAGAAATGGAGCTCGACGACCGACGACTTGCGCGGGTCGAAGACCGCGAGGCGTTCGAGCGCGTCGTGCAGGTCGAGGATGTCGAGGCCGCTGCCCGGCGCCGGCAGGTTGACCTTGTCGATGTCGATGCGCATCGCCCCGCCGCCGCGCTTGTCGCGCCGGCGGGCGCGGGCGTGATCGACCAGGATGCGCCGCATGGTGCGGGCGGCGACGGCCATGAAGTGCGCGCGATCCTGGAACGAGATGTCGGCGTCGACGAGGCGCAGGTAGGCCTCGTGAACCAGGGCGCGCGTCTGCAGGGTGTGATCGTTGCGCTCCGAGCGAAGGGCGCGGTGCGCAATGCCCGCCAGCTCGTCGTAGACGACCGGCAGCAGCTGATCGAGCGCGCCGCGATCGCCGCCGCGCCAGGCGCGTAACAGCAGGGTGGCGGCGCGTCGGTCGGAGTCGCGCCATCAGCTCATCCTTCGACCAGCATCCACGCCGGATCCTCGATGAAGTCCTTGATCTTCACGAGGAACTGCACCGCCTCGCGCCCGTCGACCAGGCGGTGGTCGTAGCTGAGGGCCAGGTACATCATCGGGCGGATCACGACCTGGCCGTTCACCGACCACGGCGCGGTCGGCGATCTTGTGGAGGCCGAGGATGCCGACCTGCGGCGGATTCAGGATCGGCGTGCTCATCAGCGAGCCGAAGACGCCGCCGTTGGTGATGGTGAAGGTGCCGCCCTTCAGGTCGTCGAGCGTCAGCGTGCCGTCGCCGGCGCGCTTCGCGAAGTCGCGGATCGCCAGCTCGATGTCGGCGAAGCGCCATCGCGTCGGCGTCGCGGAGCACCGGCACGACCAGGCCGCCCTCGGCGCCGACCGCCATGCCGATGTCGTAGTAGTGCTTGTAGACGATCTCGTCGCCCTGGATCTCGGCGTTGATCGGCGGGAAGGCCTTGAGCGCGCCGACCGCCGCCTTGACGAAGAACGAGGCGATGCCGAGGCCGACGCCGTACTTCTTCTGGAAGCGCCTCCTTGCGGCGCGCGCGCAGCGTCCATCACCGCGGTCATGTCCACCTCGTTGAAGGTGGTGAGCATGGCGGCGGTGTGCTGCGCCTCGACCAGGCGCCGGGCGATGGTGGCGCGGCGCTTGGTCATGCGCTCGCGCGTCTCGCTGCGCGCGCCGGCGCGGGCGCGGCGCGGGCTTCGGCGCCGCCGGCTTCGCGGCCGGCTGCTGGTCGTTGCGGCCTGCCGCGGGCGCGGCGCTGCGCGGCTGGCGTCGCGGCGGGCGTCGCCGCACGCAGGACGTCCTGCTTGGTCACGCGAGGTCCGCTCGCGGGCACGGACTCGATCTTCACGTCGTGGGCCCTGGCGACGTTCCGGGCGGTCGGCGTGGCGCTGATGTCGGCACCCGGAAGCGCTTCGGCGGCGGCCGTGGGGGCCGCCTTGGCGGGTGCGGCCGCTTGCCGGTGCGGCAGCCGCGCCGGCGCTGTCCTCGAGCACCGCGAGCACCTCGCCGACCTTCACGTCGGCGCCCTCCTGGTGCTTGATGCGCTGCAGCACGCCGGCGCGATCGGCGCTGACTTCGAGGTCGATCTTCTCGGTCTCGAGCTCGACCAGCGGGTCGCCGGCCGCTGACCGCGTCGCCCGCGTTCTTCAGCCACTTCGCGACGCGCGCTTCGACGACCGACTCGCCCAGTTCTGGCACAACGATATTCTGCATATCGACTCTTCATCCGGGATCCGGTGTCCGGTATCCGTATCCGCTAACGCGTATCTGCTGATCCGCCTCCATATCCGGTAGCCGGACCCGGACACCGGTCCTTACACCTGTTTCGACAGCACGCGATCGAGTTCCTTGCGCGTCGGGCTTCTGCTTCGAACACCTGGTCGACAATCGCGCGCTGGTTGGCGGCGTGCCAGGCCGACGATCCCTCGGACGGGCTCGAGTTGCGCGACCGGCCGATGTAGCGCAGCGGCTACCGGCCGTCGATGATCTGCTCGAGCAGCGGCCGCACGAACTCCCACGCGCCCATGTTCTCCGGCTCTTCCTGGACCCAGCACACTTCGCGCAGCTTCGGATAGCCGTCGATCGCGGCGCGAATCGCGTCGGCGGGGAACGGATAGAGCTGTTCGACGCGCGTCAGCGCGACGTTCTGGTTGTCCTTGCGCGCCTCGCTGGTCGGCAGGTCGACGGGACCTTGCCGCTGCAGAGCACCAGGCGCCGCACCTTCGCCGGCCTGCGCGATGCGCATCGTCGTCGATCACCGTCTGGAAGCGGCCCTCGGCCAGCTCCGCCGGCGTCGAGGCGGTGCATCGGATGGCGCAGCAGGCTCTTCGGCGTCATCACGACGAGCGGCAGCGGATCGGTCGTGAGCAGCAGCGCCTGGCGGCGCAGCAGGTGGAAGTACTGCGCCGCCGTCGTGCAGTTGGCGATGCGCATGTTGGTGTCGGCGGCCGCGTTCAGGAAGCGCTCGAGCCGCGCGCTCGAGTGATCGGGGCCCTGGCCCTTCGTAGCCGTGCGGCAGCAGCAGCACCAGCGACGGCGCCATCCCCCACTTCGCGCGGCCCGAGGTGAGGAACTCGTCGAGGATGATCTGCGCGCCGTTGATGAAGTCGCCGTACTGCGCTTCCCACAGCACCAGCCGGTCCGGCTCCTGGAGGTTGTAGCCGAGCTCGAAGCCGACGCACGGCGTATTCCGACGAGCGGACTGTTGTGGATCTCGAACGCCGCCCGGGCCTGCGCGAACGCGCTGCAGCGGGATGTGCTCGCTCGCCGGTGACCGCGTCGTGATAGACGGCGTGGCGATGGCTGAAGGTGCCGCGCTCGACGTCCTCGCCGGTGAAGCGAATCGGCACGCCATCGGCGAGGATCGAGGCGAACGCCAGCTCCTCGGCCGCGGCCCAGTCGATCGTCCGCTCGGTCGGCGACTGCGAACATCGCCTTGCGGCGCTCGCGCCCGCGTTCGAGCTTGCGATGCACCGTGAAGCCCTCGGGCACGCTCATCAGCGCGTCGTTGATGGCGCGTCAGCGCGCTCGAGCGGCACGGCGGTGCGCGCACGCTGCGCGGCGCCGCTCGGCGGCACCTCCGGCACCGGCGGAATGAAATCCTGCTCGGGCTTCACCGCCGGCGTAGGCGCGTTCGAGCTGCCGCCATGCGTGCTGCACGAGCGCGTCGGCGTCGGCTGCCGGCACCGCGCCGCTCTCGACCAGCGCTCGCGCGTACTGCTCGCGCACGGTCGGGATGCGCGGCGACGATCTGATAGATCTGCGGCTGCGTGAACGCCGGCTCGTCGCCTTCGTTGTGGCCGTAGCGGCGGTAGCCGACGAGATCGATCAGGTAATCGAGCTTGAAGCGCTGGCGGTAGGCCATGGCCAGCCGCGCCGCCTCGATGCACGCGACCGGATCGTCGGCGTTGACGTGCGTGATCGGAATCTTGAAGCCGCGCGCCAGGCCGCTGGCGTAGCTGGTGCTGAACGACTCGTCGCGGATCGGTCGTGAACCCGAGCTGGTTGTTGGCGATGATGTGGATGATGCCGCCGACGTCGTAGCCGGCGAGCCGCGACAGGTTCAGCGTCTCGGCGACGACGCCCTGGCCGGGGAACGCCGCGTCGCCGTGGATCAGGATGGCCGAGCACCTTGCCCTTGTCGGAAGCGGCGGCGCGCCCGGGCTGGTCGACGTCGGTGGCCGCCGCGCGCGCCATGCCGTTCAGCACCGGGATCCACCGCCTCGAGGTGGCTCGGGTTCGGCGGCATCGAGATGACACCTGCGTGTCGGGCCGTCGCCGCGACGCTCGACGCGGGCGCCGGCGTGGTACTTCACGTCGCCCATCCAGCCGAGGTCGACGCGCACGACCGCGAGAACAGCGGATCCTTGAACTCCGCGAGGATCTGCGAGTACGGCTTCTGCAGGATGTGCGCGAGCACGTTCAGGCGGCCGCGATGCGCCATCGCGATCATCACGTGCTGCACGCCGGCCTCGGCGGCATCGTGATGATCTCGTCGAGGATCGGGACCATCATGTCGAGGCCCTCGATCGAGAAGCGCGTCTTGCCCGGGAAGGTGCGGTGCAGGAAGCGCTCGAACGTTCTCGACCTGCGTGATGCGGTCGAGCAGCTCGTGGCCGTCGATCGGATCGTTGGGCGGCCGGAACTGCCCCGACTCGACCGCCTGGCGCAGCCACACGCGCTCGTCGGGCACGAACACGTGGTTGTAGTCGTGTCCGGTGGTCGAGCAGTAGATCGCGCGCAGCCGCTCGATGGCGTCGAAGCGCGTTGGCGCGCGCCGTGCGGCGGCCGGGCCGCCGACGATCGACGGCCGGCAGACTGCTTCAGCGTGTCGGTGGTGAGGCCGTGCGACTGCGGCGCGCAGCGACGGATCGCCGATCGGATCGTGAAAGCCGAGCGGATCGAGTCGCGCGGCCAGGTGGCCGAAGCGGCGAATCGACTCGGCGAGGTTGAAGGCGGCGATGCCGGCCTTGAGCTCGGCGGTGCCGCCGGTGGCGGTATCCGACGTCGAGCGACCGGTGCTGATGATGCCATCTTCGACCGCGGCGTCCAGGTAGCAAACGCCCGGCGGGTCGCCTCGTCGACCGACGAGGGATCGCGCTGGTAGCGCTCGAACAACTCGTAGACATACCCCGCGTTGGCCCCGGTAAACTGGTCCCACGGGTTCATAACCTTCCTATCTTAACGAAGGGTTGCACCCTATTCACACATCCAACAGATACAATTCATCAGGGACGCTTATGCACCCACGACCCACCTACGACGACGCCAACCTCATCCTCCGGCTGTATGAAATGCGGCGCGAAGACCGCATGCGTCAGGCCCGCGCGTGGTTCACCAGCAAGTGCAAGGGCGTGCAGAGCTACGAGGAACTGATGAAGCTCGCGCCCGGCGGCAGCGACGAGAACGCGTCGTACCGGATGGTCGTGACCTACTGGGACCTCGTCGCCTCGTTCATCGCCAGCGGCATCCTCCACAAGGAGCTGTTCTTCCAGAGCGGCCGCGAGCTGCTGCTGGTGTGGGAGCGGGTCCGCGGGTTCGTGCCGTCGATGCGCGAGGCCTACAAGGATCCGAACTATCTCAAGAACCTCGAGACCGTCGGCGCCGAGTTCGCGGAGTACATGAAAGGTGGCGGCGCCGAGACCTACGAGGCGTTCCGCAAGCGCGTCACCTAACCGCCTCGGCTCACCAGTCCTCAGCGCGTCAGGCGCACGCCGAGTTGCACATGCGCGTTCGGCGTGCCGCCGCCTTCGCGCCAGCCGACGTCCACGCCCAGCGTGAAGACCGTGGCGTTGATGAAGGCGCCCAGACCATACCCCCAGCGGAATCGCTGATCGGCAAGCGAGGCGCCGGCGGCGTAGACCGTGCCGGTGTCCGCGAAGACCTTCACTCCCAGACGCGCCAGGTTGAGCGGCGAGGTGATCGGCATCAGCAGCTCCGCCGACATCGCCGCCAGGTTGTCTCCCGCCCGGCTGCCGACGTCGTAGCCGCGTAGCGACGCCATGCCTCCGAGGAGTTGCTGCTCGAACGGCGGCAGCGCGCGCGAGGCGGTCACCGACTGCGCGCGCACGGCCAGCACCGTTTGCCGCACCAGCCCCAGATAGCCGCGCGCGTCGAGCGCGACGCGCGTCGCCGCCAGCGAACCCGTGCCAGCCTCCGGATCACCCAGCGCCGCCTGATCGAAGGCCAGCCGCTCGACGCCCAGTGACACGAAGGTGGCATTGCGCGGAAACGCCGGATCGCGTCTCGTGTCGAGGGCAATGTCGGCGCCAATGGTTGTCAGCGGTTCATCGGTCATCTCACCGAACGAGACGCTGGCATAGCGCGCCTGCGCGCCGCCGCGCAGCCACGACCGCGGCGCGGTCTCGACGCGCCCCCACACGGTCTCGCGCGTATCGCCCAGCTCGTAGTACGGGTTCTCCCGCCGCGTGATGCCGCCGCCGCCCACCACGCGCGCCACCCCGTGCCCGGTGAACGTGCGCTCGAGCTCCACCTGCGCCTGACGTTCACCGCCCCAGGTCAGCGGCGTCGAGACACGGGTGCGAGGGCCCAGCAGATCGACGAAGCTGAAGCGCGCGCCGTAGGTGAAGCCGTACCCTTCCTGATAGTTCAGCACCGGCAGCCACATCCCGCTGGCCATCACCTGCTTCATCGGCCCGGGCATGAGATCGTCCTCCGAGACGCCGGGGCGCTCGTTCACGACGATGACGATCAACACGCGCGAGGGGTCGTCGATCGACAGGAACCGGCGCCGCACGTCGATGCCGGCAAAGCGGCCGCTCTTCTCCAGCCGAGCCTTCACGTCGGCCACCAGGCTGTCGGTGGCCTCCTGCCCGGTCACCGCGCCGGCGATCGCCAGCACGTCGTCGGTGGGCGTGGTGTGGTTGCCATGCACGATCACCGACTCGACGACTGCCGCCTGAGTGGGCGGCGCGGCTGTCTGCTGGTCTTGCAGCGTCGTGCCTGCCGCCGCGGCGGGTCCAGCGCTGGCATGACTGGCCGCGGACAGGATGACGATCAGCGCCAGCAGCCTCATCGGATCTTGTAGGTGACGTCGGCCTGCCGGTAGTCGTGATACTCGACGCGATAGCGCGCGTCCACCGGGCCGACCGCCAGCGCCATGCGGAAGTGCATCTCGATGTCCTTCGGCAGCCACACGTCGGGGAACGGCTGGCCCATGCGCATCGTCGCGCGGACGTCGTCCACGCGCGCGATCGAGCGGCCGGGCAGGAAGTCCATGTCGATGTCGTCGAAGGTGTACTGCAGGATCTGATGACGATCGCGATCGACCCACAGCGTGATCATCGAGATCTTGTTCATCTTGTCCTCGATGTCCGCGTCCCGGTCGCGGGCCCGGCGGTTCGGACGCGTCCGCCCCTCAGTGAAGAGCGCCGTCGGGTAGTACTCGATCTTCAAGTACCGGCCGGCCGTCCAGGTCCTCGCGGCCGACGAGCGCGTAGTGATTCGGTTCGAACTTGAAGCGGAGGAAGTAGGCGTAGGAGACGAACGCGGGCTCGATCGAGCTGGCCGAGATGGCGGCGTCGTTCGGCGGCTGCGCGGGTGCGGCCGCGCCGGGCTGCTCGACCGGTGTGCCGGATGGCGCGTCCGTGGCCGGCGCGTCTGACGCGGCAGCGGCGGCCTTCCTGCGTTCGGAGCGCCGCTTCTCGTTCCGCAGCCAGTCGGCTTCGGCCTTGCGCCGCTGATCCTCGGACAGCGTCACGCCGTCGGCGCGGAGCGGGCTGCGGATGAACACGCCCTCGCGCAGGAACCAGGTGTAGTCGCGCCGGAAGCCGTAGAGCCTGACGCCGCCGGGACCGGCCAGGTCGAACGTCTCGCGCTCGTCGAGCACGTACTGCTGCAGCTTCTTCCAGTTCTCGTCGCGGCGGGCCAGCACGCGCTCCATGAGCTGGTCGAGATCGGTGCCGGCAGCCTGGCGGGCAGGCAGCGTCACCACCAGGGCCATGAACGCCGCGAACACCGCGAGGATGATTCGCATCGACTGAAGGTGTGACGAGCGGAGCGGCGGCAGGGTTCCGTGCCGCCGGTGGAATTACTGGTCGGTCGACTCTGGCGCGTCGCGGCGGAACACGACCTTGCCGTCCATGATCGTCATCACGACCTCGGCCTCCAGCAGGCGGTCGGGCGGCAGGGCGAAGATATCGGCGGAGAGGATGACGATGTCGGCCAGCATGTCGCGCTCGAGGGTGCCCTTGCGCAGTTCGTCGAACGACGCCCACGCCGCGCCGCTGGTGAACGCGCGGATGGCATCGCGCAGCGACAGGCGCTCCTCGGGCATCCAGCCGCCTTCGGGCTCGCCGTCGAAGGATGGTGCGGTTCACCGCGACGAAAATGCCGCGCAGCGGGTCGAGCGACACCACCGGCCAGTCGGAACCGTACGCCAGGGGCGCGCCGCCCTTCGCCAGGCTGCCGGACATCCAGCCGCGGGCGGTGCGCTCGGGCCCAAGGTTCGAGGCCCAGGGGCCGGCCGGATCGGGCGGCAATCCGTGTGCGGGCTGCACGCTGGCGACGACGCCCAGCGTGCCGAAACGCGGCACATCTTCGGGATCCGGCGTTTCGATGTGTTCGATCCGGTGCCGGCGTCCGCGTTCCGGTGTTGGATTCGCCGTGCGCGCCGCCTCGTAGGCATCGAGCACCTCGCGGATCGCGGCGTCGCCGATTGCATGGGTCATCACCTGCCAGCCGCGGGCATCCAGCTCGGTGACGAGCCGCGAGAAATCGGCCGCCGAGGCTCGCAGCTCGCCGCGCTCGTCGCTGCCGGGCGTACGGCTCGAGCATCGCCGCGGTTCGCGTTTCGACCACGCCATCGGCCATCAGCTTCACGGCGCCGGTCTTGAGCAGCGGATCGTCCTGGAACTGTTCGCGGGCGCGGTCGAGCTGATCGAGGTCCTCGGTCGTCGCCGTGGGATCAACCGTCAGTGCCTGGTAGACGCGCACCGTGAGCTCGCCGCGCTTGCGCAGCTCGTCGTAGAGGCCGAGGTCCTCGGCGGAGCCGCCCGCGTTCTGCACGCTGGTGATGCCGACGCGATTCGCTTCGACGACCGCCGCGCGCAGCGCCGACAGCTTGTCGTCGCGCGAGGGCACGGGCATCGCCTGGCTCATCAGGCTCATCGCCGCTTCCTTCAGCACGCCGGTCGGCTCGCCATGCGTGTCCTTGACGATGGTGCCGTTGACCGGGGCGGTGGAGGCGCGAGTGATACCGGCAAGGTGGAGCGCCGCGGTGTTGGCCCAGCCGGTGTGGCCGTCGTAGGAGACCAGGTAGGCGGGCCGATCGGGCACCAGCTGGTCGAGCATCTGCCGCGTCGGCAGGCCGTCGCCGAATGGCGCATACAGCCAGCCGCGTCCGCGGATCCAGTCGTGCGTCGGGTTCGCGTCGGCCCACGCCTTCAGCGTTTCCTTCACCGACTCGAGCGTCGTCGCCTCGGACAGGCTCACCTGATCGAGTGAGAGCCCGCCGCTCATCATGTGGACGTGGGCGTCGTTGAAGCCGGGGAGGACGCTGCCGCCCTTCGCGTCGATGACGGTGGTCTGCGCGCGCGCCAGGCGCTGAATCTCGCGGTTGGTGCCGACCCGCAGCACCTTGTTGCCCTGCACCGCCACCGCCTCCGCCAGCGATTCCTGGCCGGTGAACACCTTGCCGTTGACGATGATCAGATCGACGGGGCCGTCGTCGGAGCGCTGAGCGCCTACGATGAGCCCGGCGATCAGCGTCAGGCCCACGATGAAGGCCACGATGTAGGCCGTGAGGCGGGCAGCCATGGGCCGATTCTAGCACCGGGCGAAAACGGTATGCTCTACCTCCGTATGCGCTTCGCAGTTCTGGGTTCCGGGGCGGTGGGTGGGTATTTCGGGGCTCGATTGGCCCGGGCCGGGCAGGATGTCACCTTTATCGCGCGCGGCGCGCATCGCGACGCCATCCGTGAGCGCGGACTCGAGATCCGGAGCGCGGCGCTCGGCGGTTTCGTCGCGCGGGCGCCGGCGGAATCGGACACCTCCCGGGTCGGTGCGGTGGATGTGGTCGTGGTGGCGGTCAAGGCCTACGACAACGACACCGCCTATCCGATGATTGCGCCGCTGCTCGGGCCCGACACCGTCGTGCTGACGCTGCAGAACGGTGTGGACAACGTCGACCAGCTCGGCCGCATGGTGGGGCCCGAGCGCGTGCTCGGCGGCACCACCTATCTCGCGACCGCTCTCGAGTCGCCCGGGCTCATCGTCCAGACCGGCGTGCATCGCTCGATCATTTTCGGCGAGGTGTTCGGCGCGCGTGGCCTGACGCCGCGGGTGCAGGCGATCGCCGACGTGATGGCGCCGGCCGACATCCAGGTCACCGCGGTGCCCGACGCACGCACGCCGCTCTGGGACAAGTTCGTCTACCTCGTGCCGTTCTCGGGATTCACCGGTGCCGCGCGCCTGCCGATCGGTCACATCTGGAAGCACGAGGCGGTGCGCGAGATGTTCTACGCCTGCTCGCGCGAAGTGGCCGCCATCGCCGCCGCCGAGGGCGTGACGATCTCGCCCGATCGCTTCGCGACGCTCGAGGACTACATGGCCAACATCCCGGGCTCGACCCGGTCCTCGCTGCTGATCGACCTCGAGCAGGGCAAGCGCATCGAAGTCGAGGCGCTGCAGGGCGCGGCGCTGCGGCGGGCGGCGGCGCACGGCGTGCCGGTGCCGATCACCTCCACGCTCTATGCGGCGCTGAAGGCCTGGGAGTCGGGCAACCCACGCACATGAGCGCCTGTCGATGTTGACCGACGTCACGCTCCCTCTCGCCCTCTTCACCGGAGTGGCGGGGATGATGGCCGGTGTCCTTGGCGGGATGCTGGGCCTGGGGGGCGGCGTCTTCCTCGTGCCATTCCTCGTTCAGGGGCTTGGCGTACCCATGCCGCAAGCCGTGGCGGTCAGCCTGACCACCGTCATCGCCACGTCGAACACCCTGTCCGCCTCCACTGCCGGGCGCAGCGCGATCAACATGCGGCTCGGCTTCATGCTCGAACTGCTGACCGCGCTCGGTGGCCTGCTCGGCAGCATCACGGCGATGCTGGTCACGCCGCGAGCGCTGATGATCACCTTCAGCGTTGTCGTGACGTCGATGAGCGTGCTGACCTTCCTGCGGCGCGACGTCAAGAACAACCTGCCGGCCGACATCGATCCCGGACCGTGGGGTGGCCGTTTCCTGGACGAGCGGCTGGGCGAGACCGTCAGCTACCGGGTGAAGCGCATGCCGCTCGCGATGGCGACGTCGTTCTTCGCCGGCAACCTGTCCACGCTGCTTGGCATCGGCGGCGGGGTGGTCAAGGTGCCGGTGCTGACCGCGTGGTGCGGCGTGCCCGTTCGTGTGGCCGCCGCGACGAGCGCCTTCATGATCGGCGTCACCGCCACATCGGGCGCGCTGATTTACCTGGGGCGCGGCCTGCTGCTGCCCATCCTTGCGGCATCGGCGGTGATCGGCGTGCGGATCGGATCGAACATGGGGCTGAAGCTGGGCCGCCAGCTGCCGCCGCGCCTGCTGAAGATGGTGCTGGCCGTGGTGCTGCTCCTGGTCGCCATCGTGATGGTGAGCCGCCTGCCATGATCGAACGCGCGTTCGTCCTCAGCGGCTATCTCAGTACCGCGCTGATGGTCTACGGGCTCGGCGCGCTGGCGTGGAGCCCGCACGCCTACTGGTCCACAGCGCCGGTCTACGCCGGCCTGCTGATCCTGATGCTGACGCCGGTGACGCGCGTGATCATCGCCTGCAGTCGATACATTCGCGAAGGCGATCGGACGTCGGCCGCCCTCACCGCCGGCATCCTGGTGGTGATCGCCATCAGCGCGTGGACCGCGTCGCGCAGGTAGGCCGGTTGTAGGTCTTAGGTCTTAGGTCTTAGGCCTTGAGTCTTGGGGGCTGGCCCGTCCACACGACTCAAGACTCAAGACCCTCAAGACTCAAGACCCCGTCCCTTCACTGCCCGAACGCTTCCACGCAGCGCGCTCGGAGCGCCGCCGGCAGGAGCGGAAACGTGGACACCACGTGCGCGTATTCGTCCTTCGTCACCTCGTAGGCGTGCGCCGCAAGCGCGTTGAGCCGCGCGTAGTCTTCGGCATCCTCCTCGAACGCTCGATGCGACAGTGATTCGGCCAGCGACGCGATCGACGCGTGACCCGGGCCGCCGGCCGCCGGCCTCGGAACCGGCAGCCGCGCCATCAGGGCGGTGGTCACGTGGGTCGTCATCTGCAGCCTCACCAGATAGTTGGCGATGAGGCTGTTCAACAGCCCGACCAGGCACCAGGTATCGGCCGCGGTGAAAGTCGTCTTCGCGCAGAACACCGTGTGCGTCGAGACCACTCCGGCCGGCAGGCGCGCGGCGATCAAGGTGAGACGGTTCGATACGCTCGCCACATCGCGATAGCCGACGCGATCGCGTTCGAAGCGCGACGCGCCGTCGAGCACCATCGCGGCGGTGTCACGCGCAATGACTCGTCTTACGCTGGCGAGGTCCACGCCAAACGGCCGCAGGTGCTTGCCGTCCACCACTGGGAGCAGGACGCGGGGCTTGTTTCGGTTGCCATGGAAGGTCCGTTCAGCGCCGTCCACCTCCGAACCGGTGCCCCTCGGGGCGCTCGCGAAGTGCACGCTGTCGTCGGTGGCGTTCAGCTCCCGGCCGAAGCGTACGTGCCAGCCATCCGGCGAGGACAACGCCGGCGCGGTCAGCGCTCGCCAGGCCACAGCGGCATCGAGTGGCGAAGCCAGCGCGGGTATCGTCAGGTGCTCGGGATCCCAGCGATGAAGCATCGCCAGCGGCACCTGCACGATTGAAACCTCAGCATTGCTGGTTCGTGGATCGTCCGGCAGACGATGGAGCACCTCGGCCTCCACCAATCCACTCGCCATCGGCACCGCCGGCGCGGAGCCGCCGCGACTGCCGGCCAGCACCACAAATCGCACCCCGCGATGGATCGGAAAGATCGCCTGGCGGTTCTCGAACCCGAGCCAGGTGTCGACGGCGCAGGTGTCGAGCAGCATGCGGCGCAACCCGGCGCTGCCGACGTCGGTCTGGATGCCCGAGGGCAGGATCAGGCCGAAGCGACCGCCCGGACGAAGGGCCTGCAGCGCCCGCTCCGCGAACAGCTGGTACTGGTTCACGTGCCCGTGCCCCTGCAGCGGATAGTGGCCCGAGCCGCGGATGAAGCGCATCAACGCGCGCACGTCCTCCCGTGTTCCTGTGCGCCGGTCGTCATCGCCGGTGTCTCCTCGCAGCATCTCCCACGGCGGATTACCCAGTACCGCATCGAAGCCGGCGTCATCCCTCGCGTGGCCGTCTTCTCGCAGGAAGACTTCGGGGAACAACAACTCCCAGTGACAGGCGCCATGAACCTGCGCCTGCTGCATCGCGGGCGACGCCTTGGCCTCGCACTGGCGGGCGGGCAGCGTCGTCGGCTGGCCGGAGACGTACCGCTGCAGTTCGTCGTAGAGCCCAGCGCCGAGATCGCGAGGGCCTTCGAGCAGCAGGCCGCACCAGAGGTCGGCGGCACGCGTCCAGCGCGCCGTGGCACTTCCATCCGAGAGAAGGCGATCGAGCCGGCGCTCCTTGTCGCGCACCGCGGCAGGTGAGACCGATGGCGCGACCGACAGGCGCAGCCGTTCCGGAACCACGAACCGCCCAAACTCTTCCAGCGCGTCCGCGCCGAACAGCGGTAGCTGCGCATCATCGCGGTGGCGCGCTCGGCTCGAGGGATTGCGGAGAGGTCCTTGACCGAGATTCGAGAGTCGCGTGCCGATGAGGCTGTTGCCGACAGCAAGGTGATGGTCCAGGAACGTGAGCGGCCGATTCGCCGCCAGCGTCGTCAGCCACAGCGAGAGCCGCGCGAGCTGCACCGCGGTGGGATTGCGATCGATGCCGTAGAGACAGCGCTCGGCAATCGCCCGCGCCAGGTCGGCGCGGTCCGCTTCGACGATGTCGCCCGGCGTCCATTCGCCCTCCGCCACCAGCGCCTGCTCGGCGCGTTCGGTGAGATAGCGGCACGCTGCGACCAGGAATGCGCCGCTGCCCATCGCCGGATCGATGACGCGCAGCTTGAGGATCCCCTCCGCTGGAAGCCCCTCGACCAGCGGGCCAAGCGTGCGGCGGACGAGGAAGTCGGTGACCGCGCGCGGCGTGTAGAAGCTGCCGGTCGTCTTGCGTTCGGTTGACGTGGCCTGGAGCGACAGGCGGCCCAGCTGCCGGACGGGCTGGTACTCGAGCACGCGCTCGTAGACCGCGCCCAGTTGCTCGACGCCCAGATCGTGGAAGGCGATTGGCCGGCGACCTTCCGATGTGGGCGTGGTGCCCAGCGACAGGACCGCTCGTGCCGCGGCGGCGTCGGGCACCCGCCGCTGCTCCGCCAGCGGAGTGCGCGCCGGGGCGAAGAGACGGCCGTTGAACGCCGTCACGCGAAGATCGTCGGCGACGCATCCAGCGTGGGCCAGCCGCGACATCGCCTGCACCGCGGCCCAGATGCCGCGCGCGTGCGGCTCGGCCATCAGCCGCTGGCACAGCGCGCCGACACTGTACGAGTCGCGGTAGACGCGGTGCCACATCGGCACCAGCTGGCGCGCCTCGGCAAACAGCAGGAACAGCAGGCGATAAACGATGGTGAGCGACTGCTCGAAGACGCGCGTCGCCAGGCGTGGGTCGAGCCGCCGCCCGGCTGCGGGCACATCGAGGGCGGACACGAATTCGCCGAGAGCGTCGAGCACACCAGCGCCGAGCGCCGAACACACCGTGACGCCGAGCGCATCCGACGCCGACAGCGCCTGGGCCAGCCGCGAGGGCGACGACCGCGCGTGAAGAGCATTGGCGTGCGCGAGCGTCCACAGCGTCAGCATCGCCAGCCGATCGCGGCACACCAGGCCGAGATCGAAAGACAGCTGACGGCGCGTCCACGGACGCGCGCCGTCCACCACCGTGAGCGCGTCGCCGGTGAACACCAACGCCCAGGGCAGCCGCACCGCCAGACTGGAGCGGAGCGCCTGCCGCCACGCACCCGATGGCGGCGCACCCCACGCCGTGTTCAGCAGCGCGGCGACCGGCGCGCCGCTCACATCGAGGACCGCGGCGTGCCCCCAGGCCTGCGGCTCGACGTGCGCCACGCTGTATCCCAGCAGTTCGAGGAGGGGCCGGGCGCCGACATCGAACACCAGGCGCGGCGGAGAAGCGGGTCCCAGCACCTGACGGGTGTGTTGCCACCAGCGCACCGTGGTGCGAACCCAACGGTCGAACTCCGGAGCCACGTCGTACTGCGCTTCCTGAACGTAGCGGGCCAGGAAACCGCTGGACAGCATGTTGCCCGTGACGCCGGCGATCATCGTGTGACCTCGTCCTCGATGGGCAGCAGCGCCACGACGTGTGTCTCCAGACGCTGCTCGTCGCCGGCGCCGAGCAGCCATCGGGACTGCCGCTCCGCGTGGGCGGTCAGCTTCGCGAGCACTGCTTCGCGCGCCTCGGCGGCCCGGACGGATCGGCGGTCGAACAGCGAAGCTTGCACGCCTGGCTGACGGAGATCGGCCCGAGCGCGACCAATGGCCTGAAGGCGGGCCACGACCGGCGCCCAGTTCGCACACGAGGCCGTGGCCCGGGCGGCGGTGATGGCCGCATCGCCGATCCGCGGATCGCGGGCGATCGACCGGCACATGTGCGCCCAGGTCCGCTTGTCGGCACACCCGCGCGTCAACGTGACGCGAAGCGCGACGACGCGCGACCACTCCCTTCGTCCCGCGCTCGTTCGCGAGGCGACGTCGACGATGACGGCCAGCGATCGTGCGGCGCGGAGGCGACGCGGACGGCACCAGATGGTCTCGCCGTCCGTCGCCCCGCTGCGGGCAGCGAGTGTGCGCCAGTTGGTCACTCGCGCCGCCTCCTCCGCCGCGAGGCGCGTCCATCGTTCGGCGATGGCTGAACCGCCGAGCGCAGGCGGGCAGTCGCGGTCCGCTCCCTCGTCGGCGCTCGCCGGCACCACGGCAAACACCTTTGTGGCCACCTCGAGCTCGGTGTGCCCGCCGCCTTCATTGAGATCGTGTCGTGCCCGGGCGCTCCGTTCGAGCAGACGGGCCACCACGTTCTCCTCGAATGTGCCGGCTGCGGTCAGGTGGAACGCGTGCACCCGGCGGGACTGCCCGAGACGATCCACGCGTCCAATCCGTTGCTCCAGGCGCTGTGGGCTCCAGGGCCACTCGAGCGTGATGACCACGCGGGCCCGCCGCTGCAGGTTCAGGCCCTCGCCGGCGACGTCCGTCGCCAGCAGCACCGTAGCGGATCCATCGAGGAACCGCCGCAGCAGGCGACCGCGTTCCATCGCGTCGAGACCGCCGTGCAGCATCACGACCGTGGTCACGGCCTGCACGTGAGGGAGGCAGGCTTCGAGCGTGTCGCGAAACTCGCTGAACACGATGACCGGTTCACGCAGGCGTGAAAGGAGCCGCGCCAATCGGAGGAACTTGGACGGCATCGACGCGGCGTCTTCGGCGAGCGCGATGAGGGCTCGCAGGCGATCGCTTTCGTTCCCGCCGCTGATCAGACCCGGAGCCGACAGCCACCTGGCCTCCGGCTCGTCAACACCGTCGCCCTCGTCGAGCTCTTCCCACGGAAGCGCCGGCTGCGCGTCAATGGCCGGCGCCGCGCTGGCGAGCGCATCCAGCCGGCGCCGCAGCGTGCGGGCGGCGGCCAACGGGCTCGACGTCGCCCGGCGGGCCAGCACCCCTGCCACCAGATGCGCGCCCGCCTGCGTGCCGAACGGCCCACCGAGCAGCACGCGGCCGTACTCCACGACGGCGTCCTGCAGCCGCCGCTCCGCGGGTGTGGGGGTGACGCGCAGGACGTGGGTGGCACGTGACGTGGTGAGCGCCGCGTCGCGGTGCGATCGGCGGAACACCAGCATCGGTGGCTCGCTGGCGGAGGAGATCTGGCCGAGGTCGAGCAGCGCGCGATAGGCGCGCGTGTCTCCCGCGTGAGGCGTGGCGGACGCCAGCACCACCCACGGGACGCGCGCCGCCAGCCGCGCCACAACCGCGCCGCGGTCCGACCAGGGCGACGCGTGATGCGCTTCGTCCACCACCAGCATGTCGAGCGGCTCGTCCTCGACCGCCGCCCGCACCTCGGCGCGCTTCACCAGATCGATGGACGAGATGACGATCGGCACGCTCGCCCAGGGATTGAGGTGCGCGGTCCCCGTTCGCTGCCGCTCGATCAGCGCGGGCTGGTCCATCACCATGACGTCCAGGTCGAACCGCTCGCGAAGTTCCGCGGCCCACGCCGTGCGCAGCGACGCTGGAGTGAGCACGAGCGCGCGAGTCAGCACTCCTCTGTGCCACAGCTCCGCCAGAATCAGCCCGGCCTGAACGGTCTTGCCAAGCCCGACCGCGTCGGCCAGCAGGACACGCGAGGCGCCGCCGGCCACCGCCAGCGCCGGCGCGAGCTGCCAGGCGTGCACGTCGAAGGCGCCATCCACCGCGGCCCAGACGGCCCGCCCAGGCCGTTCGCACGCGATCGCGGCCGCCGCGGCCCGCACCGCCGCACGGCGATGACGACGCCGCTCGCGATGCGGCGCTCGGGGAACCAGCCGGTCGAACGGCGTGATCAGCGTGGTCCGCCGACCGCGGTTCCACTCGCCGTCGCCGTCGAGCGTGACCATCTCGCAGGCGTCGAGCGGTTGCACGTGCGCGACGCGCCAGCGATCATCGCGGGCGTGAACGACGGCCCCTGCCGCCACACCACCGGGCAATTTCTCCATCGGCCTCTCCGGCCGCAGCTGTCAGGAATCGCGACGATCGCGATCGCAGACCTGCGTTCACGGCGAGAAGGGCAAGGGTGGTGCCGAATCAGGACGACAGCACGTACGGTGCGAGCGACGTCGGGCAAGCGCGACGTGCGGCCAGGTGGCGGCGAAGTCGCCGCCCCGCTCGAGCGGGGCGGCAGCATCGCGCGCGGCCGAGGGAGGTGAAGCGAATCAGATCAACGTGGGGCACGCGGCGGCGGTTCGCCGGGGGCCCGGTTGCGTGCGGCATCGGCCGGCCCCTCGGCCGGCGTGGTTCCAGGCACGGTGGTCAGCCGCGTGTAGAGCGCGGCCAGTCCGGCCTGCTGCGGATCGTAGACGCCCCATTCGTCGACGGTGGGACGCCGGTCAGTGCTTGACGACGGTGACGTGGGCATTCGTCTGTGACTCCCGGGGGGCGGCAGCGCTCCGGAATGAGCAAGCCTCGTGCCCAGACCCGCACGGCGCGACCCTGCAGGATTTGTTGGGAAAACGCGCGCCCGCCCGGTTCTTCAGTCCAGCCAGCCACGAAACTTCGCGTCTGGCGTACGTTTCTGCAACTGTCCGCGTGCCGGCCCGCGCGTGAATTGCCGTGAAATCCACGCCGGTTGCCCCAACCGCTGGGTGGCACAGCCGTTGCGACTGGGTTCCCGCATGACGGTGACGTTTCTTGGCACGAAGGGCGGTACGGGCACCACGACCATGACGGTGAACGTGGGCGCGGAGCTGCGACGGATCACGGCCCGCCCCACCGTGCTGGTTGACATGAAAGCCGCGCCTGGCGACGTGGCGCTCTATCTCGGTGTCCGCCCGCGCTATACCCTGACGCATTTACTCGATCGCGTGGCCTGGCGCGACCCCGGCTTGTTGAGCGGCTATTTGTCATCGCATGCGTGCGGCGTCGATGTGCTGGCGGCCGGCGACGAATGGGGCCGCCCCTCGGCGCGTGATGCCGAAGGTCTCGAGGCCACGCTGCACGCCTTGCGCGCCAGTCACGCCTTCGTTGTCGTCGATGCGGGGTCTACGCTGACCCCGGCGACAGCCGCGGCGTTGCAGGCCTCGGATTTGGTCGTCCTCGTGGCCAACCCCGACGTGCCGTGCCTGCGGAACCTCCAGCGGCTGATCGACGCGGTGCGGCTGTCGGGCGTCTCGGGGGATCAGTTGCGGGTGCTGCTCAATCGGGCGTCGGAGTACGGCGTGGTGTCGGTGGCGCAGATCGAGGACGTGCTCGGGATGACCATCGACTGGAGCGTGCCGAGCGATTACCGCACGGTGGCGGCGGCGGTGACTTCGGGCGAGCCGATTCGCTCGCTGCGCGGCACCGAACTGCAGCGGCACGTCGAAGCCATTGCGCGCGCAATGGCCGGTGAGGCCTACACGGTCGGTCCGCCCTCGGCGAGAATCGCCATCGTCGCGCCGAGCGAGGATTCGGGCGCGTCCCAGTAGCGCACGACCAGCGGGTGTGTCGAGAGCAGCCGTTGCACCGCGGCGCGCTGCGCGCCGATGCCGCGTCCGTGGATCAGCCGCACCTGGCGCAGCCCGGCGTCGCGCGCGGCGTGCAGGTACGCGTCCACCACGGACAACACATCGCGCGGCGCGAACGCATGCAGATCGAGCACCTCCTCGATCGGCACCACAACGGGGTCGTCGTCTGGGTCCACGGGGCTCTCTTGGTCTTGAGTCTTGGGTCTTGAGTCTTGGGTCTTGAGGTTGGCTTGGGGCTTGGGGCTTGGGGCTTGGGGCTTGAGGGCTTGGGGCGTGGCCGGATCCCGGACACCGGGTACCGGATACACCGGCATGCCGTCTGCCGGCTGCCGTGTCTTTTGCCTTTTGCCTTGTTCCTTATGCCTTTACAAACTCCGCCGTCACTTTCGTCGTGATACCGCCACGGGCGCTGAAGTCGCCTTCCACGGTCATCCGCCTGGGCTGGCACGCGGCGACGAGGTCGTCGAGGATCTGGTTGGTCACGGCTTCGTAGAAGATGCCGCGGTTGCGGAACTCCTGCAGGTAATACTTCAGCGACTTCAGTTCGACACACGTGGCGTCGGGCACATAACGGATCCGAATGGTGCCAAAGTCGGGCAGGCCCGTCTTGGGGCACATCGACGTGAACTCCGGGCAGTCGATGGCGATCGTGAACTCGCGCTCGGGGCGCGGGTTGGGGAAGGTCTCCAGCAGAGCCGCAGGAATGTCGGACACGCTCCGATCATGCACCGGCGGCGAGCTCGCTGTCATCCATGCGTTCCGCGCCGTGGAACAATTCTTCGCGTGATGTGACAACTCGCGCCGCGTGGAATGGGCTAAGATCGCCCGGTCGCAATGTTCGACAGTGTTTGACAGGTCAGAGCGGCGGCGTTAGGATGCACGTCGCTTTGCCGCTATTTTGCGCCGGCAGCCGTTCGCGTGCGGTGCCGCGGTCGGCGGACATCGGTCAATTAACTTACGCGCGCGCGCCACACTCAATCGGGGGGACACGATGGAAGACGCCCGGAAGATGGGCAAGTCGGAACTCTTTTCGCACTTCGCGGAGCGCTTCGACATCAAGCGCACGCAGTCTCGCGAATTCTTCGACGAGCTCGCGGCGCTGTGTGAGAAGGAACTGAAGCGCATCGGGCGAGTTCGTGATTCCCGGCATGGTCAAGCTGGTCGTGCAGAAGCGCAAGGCCCGCACCGGCCGCAACCCCGCCACCGGCGCAGCCGATCCAGATCGCCGCCAAGACCGTGGTCAAGGCGCGCATCGTCAAGCAGCTGAAGGACGCGGTCCTGCCGAAGAAGTAAGGGACGCGCCTGGAGATCTGGTCCCCAGATCTCCAGGTGAACCGCGCTCCGCGCCAAGGGGGACGTCATTTCCCCTTCATTTTCCTCGCCAGCTCCCGGATCTCGAGCCGCTCCATCTTGAACTTCAACGTGCTCAGCGGCACGCCCAGGTAGCGCGCGGTCTGCGTGACGTTCCAGGCGTTCCGCTCGAGCGCGCGCACCAGGAAGTTCCGCTCGAACGTCATCAAGCGCCCGATCGAGCAGGCTCGTGTCCGACCGCGGTGCGATCGAGCTCGACGACGTGGAACTCGAACGGCAGGTCCTCGTCGGTGATCCACTCGTGATCGACGATGGCGACGAGCCGCTCGATCAGGTTCTCGAGCTCGCGGATGTTGCCCGGCCACCGGTAGTGCGAGAGCATCCGCAGCGTCGACTCGGCGATGCCGCGCACGTCCTTGTGGAAGCGCGCGCTGTAGCGCGTGACGAAGAAGTCGGCCAGCACCGGCAGGTCCTCGATGCGCTCGCGCAGCGGCGGCAGCCGCACCGGGATCACGTTGAGCCGGTAATAGAGATCCTCGCGGAACGAGCCGTCCTTCACGGCGCGCTCGAGGTCGACGTTGGTCGCCGCGATCAGGCGGAACGAGCGTGCGGATCGGCCGCGATGCCGCCGACGCGCTCGACCTCGCCTTCCTGGATCGCGCGCAGCAGCTTGGCCTGCAGGTCGAGCTTGCAGATCGCCGATCTCGTCGAGGAACAGCGTGCCGCCGTTGGCGAGCTCGAACTTGCCGATGCGCTGCTGCAGCGCGCCGGTGAACGAGCCCTTCTCGTGGCCGAACAGCGTGCTCTCGACCAGCTCGCGCGGAATCGCCGCCACGTTGACGGCGATGAACGGCGCCTCGGGATTCGCCGATTCGCGGTGCAGCAGCCGCGCCAGCAGTTCCTTGCCGGTGCCGCTCTCGCCGAGGATCAGCACCGTGGCCGACAGCTTCGCGACCTTGTGCACCGTCTCGAGCACGTCCTGCAGCGCCGGGCTCGGGCCGGTGATGAACTCGCGGTCGCCGGCGTCGCCGGCCGCATCCTGCAGCGTCAGCACGTGGCGATTGCAGGTCCTGGCGCTCGCCGGCGTGCCGGACGAGGACGCGGAGCACGTCGGGGATCGGCGTCCTTGGTCAGGAAGTGATAGGCGCCGAGCTTGATCGCGCGCACCGCGCCGTCGACGTCGGGCGCGGCGGAGGTCATGATGATCTCGATCAGCGGAAAATTCTCGCGGACGATCTGCAGCAGGTCGATGCCGCCGAGCGCCGGCTGCTGCGACGTCGGCGACGAGGACGTCGACGTCTTCGCTTGTCCATCAGCGCCAGCGCCGGCCTCGGCCGGACGCGGCGCGGATGCACGCGGTAATCGCGCGCGCAGCGTCTGCGACAGGCGCTCGCGCGATCGTCAGTCCTGGGCGTCGATCACGAGAACGGTCTTGCGTCCGAGCGGCCATCGGAGGGAGTATAAGGCTTAGAAGTTGAAAGTTCAAAGGTGACAGTTCGAGTCACAAGTCCGAGTCGAAGTTCAGAGCTCAAGTTCAGATCGATGAGCGGACGTTCCTATGACGGTGGCACTCGCCTCGTTCTCGCTGGTGGTGGCGCTCGTCGCCCTGGCCCTGGTGCGGCGGCAGGCGCGCAAGCTCGCGCAGCTCACCGAGATGTACTGGCAGCTGAAGTTCGACCACGGTGAGCTGAAGGCGGCCGTGACCCCGGAAGCGCCGGCGCCGCCGCCGCCAATCTCGGGCTTCGTGCCGCTCGGGTCGCTGAAGCGGTCCAAACCCTGACCGGCCGCCCGGCACGGACGTCTTGACGCTGTCCCGCGATCCAAGCGACAGTGAAGGGCTGTCTGTTCTATCGATACGCAGAACGCATCGCACGGATAAAGGAGCAGGGTCTTGGCTAACGAGTACGACGTCGTAGTGATTGGCGCGGGCACGGGCGGATACGTCGCCGCGATTCGCGCCGCGCAGCTGGGCCTCAAGGTCGCGGTGGTCGAGAAGCAGAAGACGCTCGGCGGCACCTGCCTGATCTGGGGCTGCATTCCCACCAAGGCGCTGCTCGAGCACGCGCACGCGTTGAAGGTGGCGCAGGCGGCGAAGGAATGGGGCCTGACCGGCGTCGACGGCGCCGCCGTCGGCATCGACATGCCGGCCGTGCACGCGCGCAAGGACAAGATGATCGCGGGCCTCACCGGCGGCATCGAGATGCTGTTCAAGAAGAACAAGATCGACTGGATCAAGGGCACCGCGCGCCTCACCGGCGGGCTCGGCGTCGAGGTCACGCTGCACGACGGCGGCAAGCAGGCGCTGACGGCGACAAAGGAAATCATCGTCGCCACCGGCTCGAGCGCCGCGCAGCGTGCCCGGCATCGAGGTCGATCGCAAGAAGATCATCTTCAGCGACGAGGCGATTCACCTGCCGGTCGGTGCCGAAGTCGATCGCCATCATGGGCAGCGGCGCGGTCGGCGTCGAGTTCGCGTCGATCTTCAAGAGCTACGGCAGCGACGTCACGGTGATCGAGCTGCTGCCGCGCCTGGTGCCCGGCGAAGACGAAGCGGTGTCGGCCGAGCTCGAGCGCACGTTCAAGAAGCGCGGCATCAAGGTGCATGACCGGCATCGAAGGTCACCTCCGCGAAGGCCGGCGGCCAAGGGCGTCGACATCGAGAGTGCAGGGCGCCGATCAGCAGCCGGCGCCGGCAAGTCGCAGAAGCTCACCTTCGACCTGCTGCTCGTCGCCACCGGCCGCGGTCCGGTCACCGAAGGCCTCGGCGCCGAGAAGCTCGGCATCAAGATGGATCGCGGCTACATCGTCGTCGATCCGCTGTTCAAGACCAACGTGCCCGGCATCTCCGCGATCGGCGACGTCATCACGATGGGCGGGCCGCACTACCAGCTCGCGCACGTCTCGTCGATGGAAGGCATCGTGCTCGCCGAGCGCATCGCCGGTCACGCACGTGCAGCCGATCAACTACGACCACGTGCCGCGCTGCACCTACACCGAGCCCGAGATCGGCAGCGTCGGCCTGACCGAGGCGCAGGCCAAGGAGCAAGGGCACGACGTGCGCATCGGCAGCGTTCCCGTTCCGCGCGCTGGCCCGCGCCCGCATGGCCGGCGAGACCGACGGCTTCGTGAAGATCGTCGCCGAGAAGAAGTACGACGAGATCCTCGGCGTGCACATCATCGGCCCGCGCGCCACCGAGCTGGTGGCCGAAGCGGTGATGGCGCTGCGCATGGAAGTGCACGGTCGAAGAGCTGGTCAAGACCATCCACGCGCACCCGACGATGTCGGAGGCGGTGGGTGAGGCCGCGCATGCCGCGCACGGCGCGGCGATACATATTTGAGGTCTTGAGGTCTTGGGGCCTTGAGGTCTTGAAGTCCGTCAAGACCTCAAGACCCAAGACCTCAAGACCCGAAGACTCAGACAAAGGCTTCGTTATGTCCACACCCGTAGTCATGCCGCAGATGGGCGAGTCGATCGCCGAAGGCACCATCGTCCGCTGGATCAAGAAGGTCGGCGATTCCGTCGATCGCGACGAGCCGCTGTTCGAGATCTCCACCGACAAGGTCGACGCGGAAATCCCGTCGCCGGCCGCCGGCGTCGCTGATCGCGATCGCCGTGAAGGAAGGCGAGACGGTCCCGGTCAACAGCGTCGTGGCGACGATCGGCGCCGCGGGAGAGGCGAAGCCGGCGCGACGGCAGCCCGCGGCTGCGGCGCCTGCGCGCCGCCGACGGCGCCCGAGCACTCAGGCCGACGGTGCGACCGCACCGGCGCGACCGTGCCGCTCCGGCGCCCGCCGTCGACGACGAACGCCGCACTGGCGGCCCCGGCGCTCAGGCACCCGGCACCGCGGCACCGAAAGCGCCTCGGGCGATCGTCAGCAAGTCGTCGCCGCTGGTGCGGAGCATCGCGCAAGGAACACAACGTCGACATCGTCGCGGATCCCGGGATCGGGCATCGGCGGCCGCGTCACCAAGAGGACATCCTGGCTTCATCGAGTCCGGCGGCGCCGGCGCCGCGGCTCCGGTGGCCGCCGCCTCGACGCGACCTTCCGCGCCCGCGCCGCAACCGGTGATGCGCATGGCCTCGGATCGCGTCGAGCCGATGTCGGTGATGCGCAAGAAGATCGCCGAGCACATGGTGCTCAGCAAGCGCACCTCGGCGCACGTCTACTCGGTGTTCGAGGTGAACTACTCGCGCGTCGATCAGATCCGCAAGGCGAAGAAGGACGAGTACGAGCGCGCCGGCGCGAAGCTGACCTTCACGTCGTTCATCGCCAAGGTCGTCGGTCGACTGCCTGCGCCGCCACAAGATGATCAACGCGTCGATCGACGGCGACAACGTCATCTATCGCAGCGACGATCAACCTCGGCATCGCCGTGGCGCTCGAGAACGGCCTGATCGTGCCGGTGGTCAAGGGCGCCGGCGAGAAGAACACGCTCGGGCCTGTCGCGGGCCATCCAGGACGTCGCCGATCGCGCGCGCGCGAAGAAGCTCAATCCCGGAGAAGTGCAGGGCGGCACCTTCACCATCACCAACCCCGGCAACTTCGGCGCGCAGTTCGGCCTGCCGATCATCAACCAGCCGCAGGTCGCGATCCTCGGCGTCGGCACGATCGAGAAGCGCGCGGTCGTGATCGACGACGTGATCGGCATCCGGTTGATGGGCTACCTCACGCTCGGCTACGACCACCGCCTGGTCGACGGCGCGGTTGCCGACCAGTTCATGGCCGACGTGAAGAAGAGCATCGAGCACTTCGATCCGTCGAACGTGTAACCCGCGCGGACCATGCGCGCACTCGACGTCCGGCGGCTCGGCCTCGTCCCCTACGCGGACGGGCTCGAGCTGCAGCGCCAGCTGGTCGAAGAGCGCAAGGCCGGTCGCATTCCCGACACGCTGCTGCTGCTGCAGCATCCGCACGTCCTGACGATCGGCGTCAAGAAGGACGGCCGCTCGCACATCCTCGCGTCGCCCGAGGATCGGCTGTCGGCGCTCGGCGTCGAGGTGTTCGAAACCGGGCGCGGCGGTGACGTCACCTATCACGGTCCCGGGCAGATCGTCGGCTATCCGATCATCGACCTCAACCCCGATCGGCGCGACGTGCACCGCTACGTCCGCGATCTCGAAGAGGTGATGATTCGCGTCTGCGCGGACTACGGCGTCGCCGCCGGCCGCGTCCAGGGGCTGTCCGGCGCGTGGGTCACGCACCCCGAGCGCGGCGCCGAGAAGATCGGCGCCATCGGCGTGCGCATCTCGCGCTGGATCACGAGCCACGGCTTTGCCTTCAACGTGACCACCGACCTCGACTTCTTCAACCTGATCGTGCCGTGCGGCATTGCCGACCACGGCGTCACGTCGCTGCAGGCCGCCGCGGGCCAGCCCCTGACCCTTCCCGAAGTAGAGGCCGCGATCGTCCGCCAGTTCTGCGCGGTCTTCGACCGCGAGCCGACCTCGCCACTCGCCTGAGTCGGGGCGCTCGCCCGCCCTGCCGCGCGGCGAAGTGAAGCGGCTAACCGCCACTCCTGCTACGACTTAGCTCGGCCAGCCCGGGCTGACCGCCAGGCGGGAATTTCCGCGCGCCGTCTGGGGTTCTTGTCTATCGAGAACCAAAGAGGGATGAATCCGATGCGCGATCAGATGACAGAGGGACTCCTCGTGGAACGGCTGCGCCAGCGCGACGACAGTGCGCTCGGCGATCTCTCGGAGGCCTATGGGTCCCGGATTTTCCAGCTGGCGTTCCGCTACGTGAAGAACCGTGAGGACGCCGAAGAGGTGACGCAGGACGTCCTGATGAAGGTGTTCCAGAAGATCGATGCGTTTCGCGGCGACGCGGCGCTGTCGTCCTGGATCTACCGCATCACGTTCAACACCGCGATGTCACGGCTGCGCAACACCCGTGCGGCACGGCTGGCCGAGGTGGCCGACATCCCGATCGGCCCCGGCACTGACGACGTCCACGGCGGACCGCGCCATCACGATCCCGCTGACTGGTCGGCGCTGGCCGACGAGCAGATGCTGCGGCAGCAGTTGCGCGAGCGGCTGACCGAGGCGGTCGATGCGCTCCCGACCATCTATCGCACGCCGGTCATCCTGCGCGACTTGCAGGGGCTGAGCACCGAGGAAGCCAGCCGTCGCCTGAACCTCAAGGATCAGACGCTGAAGTCGCGCCTGCACCGCGGACGATTGCTGCTGCGCAAGCGTCTCGAGGATTTCGCCGACGGGCTCACGCTTCACCGTCCCGCCGAAGCATTCTGACGCGACAGCTCTTCCACGAGCCTGAGGGCGAGCCGGGCAATCTCGGCGCCGCCCTCCGCGTCGATGCGGGGCCAGTCGTCCGACGGCCGGTGATAGTCCGGATGAAACCCGGTGAAGAACGCCACTGCCGGCACACCGTGCGTGGCGAAGGGCGCCACGTCCGATTCGTCCTGACCGTAGCCGCCGGTCGCGAAGTCGTGCAGCGACAAGCGCGTCCACGGCCGCATGTGGCCGGTCAATGACGACAGCATCGGCGCGCGGCCGAACACGCCCACCATCACCCGGCCACGCGCGCGCCCGATCATGTCGAGGTTGATCATGGCGATCGTTCGCTCGAGCGGCACCACCGGTTGCGCGACGTAGTGCTCCGATCCCCGCAGGCCGAGCTCCTCTCCCGCAAACGACGCAAACACAATCGTCCGGCCGAAGCGCGAGTGCGCCGCCCCGGCGATTCGCGCCATCTCGAGGAGCGCCGCGGTGCCGGACGCGTTGTCGTCGGCGCCGTTGTGAATCTGCCCGGTTGACTCCGGCGCCTCGGAGAACTGGCCGCCGGTGCCGACGTGGTCGTAGTGCGCGCCCACCACGATGGCCTCGTCGGCGAGGCGCTGGGTCGGAGCCGGGAAGGATGCCGACGACGTTGCGGAGCGGCGCGGTGAACTGCGCGCGCAACTCGTCGTAGCTCACCGAGATGCCGTCCAGCTTCCGGGACTGCGGCACCAGCGTGCGATCGATCAGCTCGCCGATTCGCGCAGGGTCGAAGGATGGCAGAGCACGCGTCAGGCGATCGCGCGCCAGCCGCACGACGGGCATCCCCATCACCTCGCTCTGCGGATCCATCCACCAGCTGCCGCGCACGGTGCGGTCCTCGAGGTGCGACGGATCCTCGACCACCATCAGCAGGCGCGCCCCGCGCTCGCGTGCCTCGCGTGCCTTGGCCGAGATCGCCGCGCCTGGGGTGAGGCTGCGGCCGTCGAAGCGGCTGTGCTCGTCGCCCTCCTGCGGCTCGTGCGTGAACACCAGCACCGCGGCGCCGCGCACCTCGACGCCGGCGAAGTCGTCGTAGCCGAGGCCCGGCGCCGAGATCCCGTAACCCGCAAACACCACCGGCACGTCTCGCACGCCGAGCGGCGGCATCAGCCGATCGCGGATCGACAGCGGGTAGTAGTCGCGGCCCAGTACGAACGATTGCACACCCGCCGGAGTGGCCAGTACCACCGTTGACGTCGCGGGCGGTTCGACGCGGACCTCGGCGTCGAAGCCCTGGAAGAAACCGCCGTCCGTACCGCCGCCCCGCAGGCCGGCGTCTCGAAACACTTTGGCGATGTAGTCGGCAGCGTGTTCCAGGCCGGGGGTGCCGTTGCCGCGCCCGCCCATCTCGTCGGCCGCAAGCACCTTGACGTGGGCGAGGAACGATGCCGCCGAGATGCGCGCGGGTGTCTGGGCCCCCAGCACCGCACCGCCGAGCAGAACCAGCATCAGCGAACGGCGCATGGCGACGTCAGTGTGACAGTGCCGTATCGAGCCGGACGCGATCGCGCGACGACAGCGGCGGGCTCTCGACGCGGCGAATGCCGCGCGCCTCCACGCGCGCCGGCAGCATCGCCGACTGACCCGACACGCGTTCGTCGCGGGGCAGGACGACCTGGAGGATGTGGCTGCGCGGAGCCCGCGACAGCATCGAGCGCATCACCCGCGCCGCTGCGCTGCCGAGCGCGGTGGCGGCAGGAGGCCACAGGCGCGGCAGGCGATCCTCGATCCGCGTCAGCATCGGCGGCGTCAGCACGTCGATCAGGCGGCGTCCGTCGATGCTGGCCGATTCCCAGGGCACGATGATCTCGCGCGGGGCGCGGCCGAGCACCATCACGGCGATGTCACCGGGTGCGGCCTCGGCATCGAGTGCGACCAGCGAGATGACGGCGCCACGGAACGCTTCAGGCGCAGTGCCGAACAGCCGGGTCCGCGAAATCCCGAGCTCGTGCACGCCGCGGTCGATCAGGGCGCTCTGGGTCACGCCGGCGCACAGAATCGGCGCCACCTGGTTCAGCTCTGCCACTTGCTTCAGCAGCGCCAGGCCGGCCTCACCGGACCACTCGCCATCCGCATGCCGGTCGGCGATCACGATGATGCCGGCCCCGACCACCGCGGTCACGTCGTCGGTGCCCGAGAGTGCGGTGGAGTGCCGATCGACGGGCGCCGCCTGTGCCATGTCGAGCGCCTTGCCTCGCGCCACCGCGCCGGCCTCGTCCACCAGCACCACACGCGCGGCGATGTCGGCGACCGCCACCTGGCGAGCCACGGCCGACCCGATTTCCCCCGCGCCCAGAACGACGATGGTCACAGTAGGATTGTATGCCTATGTCACAGGTCACTCTCATCACCGGCGGAACGCGCGGAATCGGCCATGCGCTGGCGCTTCGGCTGCTGGCCAGGGGCCACCGGGTGGTGGTGACCGGCACGACGGCAAGCGGCGTCGCTCGCGCGACGCATGCGCTGGCCGAGGCGTGCGACGACCCGGGACGTGTCCTCGCCCTGGAATGCGATGTGCGCGACCGTTCGGCGGTGGACCTGGCCATGCAGACGGTGCTGGCGCACTTCGGCGGCATCGACGTGCTCGTGAACAACGCCGGTGTCGGCGTCGGCGAGCCGATCTCGGAGTTGTCGTGCGACGACTGGAGCCGCATCATCGACACCAACCTGACCGGTGTCTTCAATTGCTGCAGCGCGGCGATCCCGAACATGGTGAAGCGGGGCGGCGGCTGGATCATCAACATCAGCAGCCTGGCGAGCAAGAACCCGTTCATCGGGGGAGCCGCCTACTGCGCGTCGAAAGCCGGACTCAACGCGTTCAGCGAGGCGCTGATGCTGGAGCTGCGGCCCAGCAATATCCGGGTCAGCTACGTGCTGCCCGGATCGGTCGCGACAGGTTTCTCGGGCCGCCAGGTCACCGACGGCGACGCCTGGAAGTTGAGCCCGGACGATGTGGCGCAGGTGATCGAGGATCTACTGGACCATCCGAAGCGCAGCCTGCCCAGCCGCGTGGAGATTCGGCCGTCGCGCCCGAACAAGTAACGAACGGACCCTATCGCCCCGCTGGACCAACCGCGGCCAGGAACGTATCGAGGTCGATATTGGCGCCCGAGACGATCGCGACAATCGGGCCTGCGGCATCGCCGACCTGACGCCCCTCGATCGCGGCCACCGCGACCGCGCTGGAGCCTTCCACGATGAGGTGCTCGTCGGCGGCCATCCGCCGCATCGCATCAATCAGCGCCCGCTCGCTGACGGTCACCACTTCGTCGACCACTTGTTGAACCAGCGGGAACGTCATCGAGCCCGGCTCGAGATTGCCTGCCAGTCCGTCCGCGAGCGTCGGTCCCGCGTTGATGGTGGTGATGGCGCCGCGGGCCAGGCTGGTCGTGAACGGCGTCGAGGCGTCGGCTTCCACGCCGACCAGGCGGGCGCGAGGCGCCGCGGCTCGAAGCGCCAGGCCGGTACCGCTGGCCAGCCCACCCCCGCCGAGCGGAAGGACGACCGTTCCCACGTCCGGGCATTGCTCCACGATCTCGAGGCCAATGGTCCCGGCGCCGGCGATGACGTCGGGGTGGTTGTACGGGGAGATGAAGGCCGCGCCGTGCTCGACCGCGAAATCACGGGCCTGCTGTTCCGCGGCGTCATAATCCGGCGCCAGATGCAGCGTCGCGCCATGACGGCGGATAGCGTCGGTCTTTGCCCTGGGCGCGGTCTTTGGCGTGAACACGACGAGCGCGATGCCGAGCGCCTCTGCGGCAAAGGCCATGGCTCGACCGTGATTGCCGGCGGAGGCGGTGACGACGCGCGGGCGAGAGGCAGGTTCCGGGTAGGCCTCGATTAGCGCGAGCAGCGCGTTGAACGCGCCGCGGATCTTGAACGAGTGGGTGAGGTTCAGCGATTCCAGCTTCAGCAGCACGCGCCGCCCGGCGGTGGCGCCGAGTGGCGAGCGACTCGCGCAGGGGGCTGGGCGTCAGGTGAGGCTGAAGCCGCATTCGCGCGCGAACGACGTCGAGGGCAGTGGGCGGCGTCACGGCACCAAGGTGGCGCCAGGATCTGAGGAAGCTGATCGACGAAGGCGGAACGGGCGAGCACGCGGCCGACGCCGGCCTGCCGTGCGGCCTCGATGGCGGCGGTGTCCACGTGCGAGACGAAGCCCACGGTGGGTACCGCGGCCAGTGCCGGGTCGTTGCGAAGCGCCGCAACGATGGCAAGCGGCTGCATGCGCGCGCTGTTGAGGTCGAGGATGACCAGCGACGGCGTGGCGGCCCTGGCGGCCGTCAGCACCGACTCGACTGATCGGGTGAACTGAATCGCGGCGCCCACAGCCTTTGCCGTGGTCGAGATGCGCGACGCGAACATCAGGTCGTCAACGGCAACAAGGATCATAGGTAGCTTCCAGCGGTCGGAGTGGCCCAAGCCCCAAGCCCCAAGCCCCAAGCCCCAAGCCCAAGACGACCGCGATCGTATCCTATGAGCATGCTCTCTTTCTCCGCGGCCGCGCCACCATTCATGAAGAACGGCTTCGTCCTCGCTTGCGAGCGGACCAGAGAGGCGGTCTATATCGATCCCGGCGACGAGGTGGATGAACTGCTGGCCACCATCGCGAGCGAGCGATTGACGACGGTGGCGATCCTGCTGACGCATGCGCACGTCGATCACGTGTCCGGCGTGGCGCGGGCGAAGCGCGTGCTGAAGGCGCCGATCTGGCTGCACGCCGCCGACCAGTCGCTCTACGAGCGCGCCGCGGAGCAGGGGCTGCTCTTCGGACTGCGCATCGAACAGCCGCCACCGGTCGATCGTTACTACCAGGGCGACGGCCCGTGGGGCCGCTTCGGCGACTACGAGATCACCGTGGAACATACGCCGGGCCACTGTCCAGGCAACGTCTGCCTGGCCGCGTACCGCACCGGCCCGCCGCGCGTGCTCGAAGGGCTGTTCGTGGGCGACACCTTGTTCGCCGGCTCGATCGGCCGCACCGACTTGCCCGGCGGGGACTACGAGACGCTGCTGCGGGCGATCACCACCACGCTCTTCAAGTACCCGGACGAGACGGTGGTCTATTCCGGCCACGGCCCCGACACCACCATCGGCCGCGAACGCGCGACCAACCCGTTCGTGCTCGAGTGGATGGCCCAGCGGCGCTAGGGCTTCGCCGTCGGCCTCGACCTTGGTACACTGTCCAGCTGTATGTGGATGCTTCGTTCGTCCGAGCCTGTTCTCTCGTTCCGGTTGCTCCCCGGGGATATCCGTACCATCGGTCGCGCCGCCGGTGTCCAGTTCATCGTCGATGCGCCGCTGGTCTCGCGCGTGCACTGTCGTCTGACGCTGTCGGCCGACGGCAATCTGACCGTGGAAGACCTGGGCAGCACGAACGGCACCTACGTCAACGACCTCCGCGTCGAGGACCCGACACCGCTGCAGCCTGCCGACACGCTGAAGGTGGGGCGGGTCAGCTTCGAGGTGGAACGGCGGCGTCGGACGCGAGCCGGCAGCCGGCAGCCGGCAGCCGGCAGACGGCGACCGGCAGACGGAACCCACGGTCCGGTGTTCCGTCGAAACCATTTGCATGACCAAATCCCGCAAATGGACGCTTGGTGCGGTTGCGCTGGGGATCGTGGGCGCCACCGCCTATGGCATCACCACCGCCAACGGCGCGTCCACCAACATCGACCCCTCCCGGCTGGCCACGGTGGAGCGCGGGCCGATGGTGCGATCGGTGGTGGCCACCGGCAAGATCGAGCCGATCACCAAGGTCGAGATCAAGTCGAAGGCCAACGGCATCATCGAGCGCCTGGCGGCTGACGTGGACCATCACGTCGAAGCCGGACAGGTGCTGGCGGAGCTCGACAAGGAGAACCTGCGCGCCCGCCAGCGCGAGGCCCGCGCCAACCTGGAGGCGGCCCGCGCCGCGCTGTCCGCCGCCGAGGCGCAGGTGGCCAAGTACGAAGTCGAGGCCGAGGCCCCGGAAGTGGCGTTCGCGAAGAGCGCTTACGAGCGGGCTCGATCCCTCAACGAACAGAAGCTGGTGTCGCAGGAAACCCTGGACCAGGCCCGCACCACCTACGAACAGTCGATGAACCGGCAGCGCGCCGCCGCGGCGCAGTCGCTGATCGGGCGCGCCAAGGTCAACGAGGCTCGCGCCCAGGTCGCGCAGGCCGATGCCGCCGTCGAGCGCGCCGACGAGGAACTGGCCAACGCCACCATCAAGGCGCCGATTCGCGGCACGGTGCTGACGCGCGACGTCGAGATTGGCAGCCCGGTCTCGTCGATCCTCAACCTCGGCGCCAACGCCTCGCTGGTGATGACGCTGGGCGACATCCAGAAGGTCTTCGTTCGCGGCAAGGTGGACGAAGCCGACATCGGCCTGGTGAAGCTCGGTCTGCCCGCCCGCATCACCGCCGAAAGCTTCAAGGACAAGGTCTTCCACGGCCGCGTCACGCAGATCTCGCCGATCGGCGTCGAGAAGGACAACGTCACCACCTTCGAGGTGGAGGTGTCGATCGACAACCCGGGCCAGGAGCTGAAGGCCAACATGACGGCCAACGCCGAGATCGTGCTCGACGAGCACGCCGACGCGCTGATCATCCCCGAGGCCGCGATCACCTACGACAGCCAGAAGCAGGCCTCCGTCGACGTCGCCGACCCCGCCGCCGAAAAGGGCCGCCGCACCGTGAAGGTGAAGCTGGGCATCGGCAACGGCACGAAGACCGAGGTCCTCGAGGGGCTGAAGCAGGGCGACCGCGTGGTCCTGCCCGGTTAAGTCTGGCAGGCCGTCATGCGGGAGGCGTTCTCTCAGGCCCTCGACAACCTTCGCGCCAACAAGCTGCGCAGCTTCCTGACGATGTTCGGGATTCTGTGGGGCATCATCGCGGTGGTGGTGCTGGCCGCGACGGGCGAGGGTTTCCAGCGCGGCAACCAGACCGTGCTCGAGGAGCTCGGCAAGAACATCGCGATCGTCTGGGGCGGCCGCACCTCGATGCAGGCCGGCGGCGAGCGCGCCGGGCGTCGCGTGTTCCTCACCGTCGAGGACGCCCGCGCCATCGAGCGGGAGGCCCAGCTCGTCGCCGTCGTCAGCGCCGAGATCAATCGCGGCCTTCGCATCAAGAGCCGCTTCAACGCCGCCTCGCTCTCGGTCCACGGCATCGAGCCGCAGTACCAGGCGATCCGCACCATCGACATCGAGCACGGCCGCAGCTTCGCCGCCGCGGACGACGAGCAGGTGCGCCGCGTCGCCATCATCGGCGCCGACGCCTGGGCGCAGCTGTTCGGCTCGCGGCCCGGGCTCGATCAGACGGTGGAGCTGAACGGCGTGCCGTACACGGTGATCGGCCAGATCCGCAAGAAGAACCAGGACAGCAACTACAGCGGTCCCGACAACGACAAGGTGTTCGTGCCGTTCCCGGCGATGGCGCGCGACTTCCCGCGCGCCGACGCGCCGCCAGGATCGGTGTCGCAGCTGATCGTGGCGCCGAAGCCGTTCGTCGTCGCCGATCTTCCGCGCGTGCTCGACGCGCGCACCGGCCGCATCCAGGACGTCGACTGGCCGCTCGAGCGCGACGTCCGCCAGGTGCTGGCGCGGCGCAAGGGCTTCGACGGCGAGGACCGCGACGCGATTAGCGTGTGGGACACCTCGCTCGAGAGCCTGATGTTCGGCCGGATGATCGGCACCATGAAACGGTTCTTCAGCATCGTCGGGTTCATCACCCTGGCGCTCGGCGGCCTCGGCGTGATGAACATCATGCTGGTGGCCGTGCGCGAGCGGACGCGCGAGATCGGCGTCCGCAAGGCGCTCGGTGCAACGACCCGAGAAGTGCAGCGGCAGTTCTTCCTCGAGGGGTTCTTCCTCACCATGATCAGCGGCATCGCCGGCTTCGCGGTGGCCCTCGGGCTCTGCGCGCTGGTGAACCTGCTGCCGATGCCGGAACGGTTCCAGGGAATGGTGATGACGTGGCAGTCGGGCGCCATCGCCCTGGCCACGCTGGTGCTCGTCGGCGTCGTGACGTCGACCTATCCCGCGCGGCGCGCGGCAATGCTGCCGCCGGTCGAAGCGTTGCGATACGAGACGTAGGCCTGGCAGGACGCCAGTCCAGCCCCAAGCCCCAAGCCCCAAGCCCCAGCCCATGACCCTCTTCCCGAAATCGTCCGCGAAGCCTTCACCGGACTGGCGCGCAACCGCACGCGCGCGGCGCTGTCGATGCTCGGCATCTCGTGGGGCATCGTGTCGGTGGTGATGTTGCTGTCGTACGGCAACGGCTTCCGAGACGCGCTCGAGCGCGGGTTCCGCGGCGCGTTCGGCGACGGCGTGGTGATCGTCTGGCCGGGCCAGACCAGCCAGCAGGCCGGCGGCGAGCGGGCCGGCAAGCGCATCCGGCTGAAGGAAGACGACGTGCTGGCCGTGGCCGAAGCGCCGCTCGTGAAGTTCGTGAGCCCCGAGTTCACGCGCGAGTTCCCGGTGGTGTGGGAAGCAAAGCAGAGCACCTATCTGGTCCGCGGCGTCGCCCCGGAGTACGCCGTGATGCGCAGCCAGTGGGTGGCGTCCGGACGCTTCCCCGACGCCGAGGACCTGCGGCTGCAGCGACGCGTGGCGTTCATCGGCAGCGAAGTGGCGCGGAAGATGTTCGGCAACACGCCGCCGGTGGGGCAGCGCATCCGCCTGGGCGGGATGGCCTTCGAGGTCGTCGGCGTGCAGAAGGAGAAAGTGCAGCTCTCGAACTACCTGCGGCCGGATCGCGAGTCGATCTTCATTCCGTACACCACCGCCGGCCAGCTCTGGAACACCGAGTACACCACGGTGATGGTCTACCAGGCGGTGGACGCGACGAAGGAAGCGCAGGCCACGGCGCAGGTGAAAGCCATTCTCGGCAAGCGGCTCGGACTTCAACCCCGGCGACGAGCGCGCGCTGCGCATGTTCGGATCCTCCCAGACCGCCGAGATCACCGCCGGCATCGTCACCGGCCTGAAGCTGGTGCTCGGGTTCATCGGCGTGCTGACCCTGGCCATCGGCGGCATCGGCGTGATGAACATCATGTTCGTGTCGGTCACCGAGCGGACGCGCGAGATCGGCATCCGCAAGGCGCTCGGCGCGCGGCGGCAGTCGATCCTGCTGCAGTTCCTGCTCGAGGGCCTGGTCACGGCGTTCGCCGGCGGCATTGCCGGCGTGCGGTGTCGTGGCTGCTGGTGTTCCTGTTCAGCCCCCAACCGTTCCTGTCCGAGCTGCTCGACGATGCCAGCCGGTCGGCGGACATCCACATGGCGCTGTCGGTGGAGCTGCTGTTGGTGTGCAGCGGCATCCTGATGGTGGTCGGCCTGGTCAGCGCGCTGATTCCGGCGATGCGGGCGTCACGCCTGGATCCCATCGAGGCGCTGCGGTACGAATAGCCCCGCCCCTCGCAGGCACATCAACAGGCGGTCCCATCGAATTGACTGGTGACGCGCCGTCACCCCTGATACAACCAGCCCGCAGGAGGGATCGATGATGCGTGGCAACGGTCGGGGACGGACGGCGGGCCTGTGGGTGGCGGCGGTACTCGCGGTGATGATGCTGCCGGCGGCGCCGCACGCGCAGAAGGCCCGCGCGCGTGAGCTCGGCCTGCCGATTGGCGGCACGCCCGGGCCGCTCGATGCCATCACCGACGTGGCCGGCGTCGAAGTCGGTCACACCACGCTCATCTCAGGCAGCGGGCGGCTGGTGCAGGGCAAGGGCCCGGTCCGCACCGGCGTCACCGTCGTGCATCCGCGCGGCAAGACCAACCCCGACCCGGTGTTTGCGTCGTGGTTCACGCTGAACGGCAACGGCGAGATGACCGGCACCACGTGGGTGCAGGAGAGCGGGCTGCTCGAAGGGCCGGTCGCCATCACCAACACCCATAGCGTCGGTATCGTCCGCGACGCGATCATCCGGTGGGAGGTCGGCCTGAAGAACGCCCTGCAGCCATGGTGGCTGCCGGTGGTGGCTGAAACCTACGACGGCACGCTCAACGACGTCAGCGGCTTCCACGTCACGACCGAGCACGTGCTCGCCGCGCTCGACAGCGCCAAGGGCGGGGTGCCGCCAGAGGGCAACGTCGGCGGCGGGACCGGCATGGTGTGCCACGGCTTCAAGGGCGGCATCGGTACGGCGTCGCGGAAGCTGCCGGAGGCGCAGGGCGGCTACACCATCGGCGTGCTGGTGCAGTGCAACTACGGCGTGCGCCGCGACTTGAGGATTGCCGGCGTACCGGTCGGTGAAGAGATCCCCGACCTCGCCGCGTGCGTGGCCGGCGACGGCCCGTTACCCGAGGGGTCCACTCGGCCGCGCTGCGGCGCCCCGGCCGCGCTGCGGGACGACGAGCGGGAACAGGGATCGATCATCGTCATCGTGGCGACCGATGCACCGCTGCTGCCGCATCAGCTGAAGCGCGTGGCCACGCGCGTGTCGCTCGGCATCGGCCGCCAGGGCGGCTTCGGTGGCAACAGCTCCGGTGACATCTTCATCGCGTTCTCGACCGCCAATCCCCGCGCCTGGCACGACGATGTGCCGGTGAGGGACGTGAAGATGCTCCCGAACGACCGCATCTCACCGATCTTCCAGGCGACGGCGCAGGCCACCGAAGCGGCGATCACCAACGCCCTGCTGGCGGCGGAAACCATGACTGGCGCCGACGATGTGCGCGTCTACGCGATGCCGGTGGAGCGGATGCTGGCGGCGATGCGAAAGTACGGACGACTGAAGTAGGCGACCGCGCCGGGCCGCCTCAGTCGCCCGGAGTGAGCGAGGCCATCAGGGCGTGATGATCCGACAACGCCAGCGGCTTGATCGACATGCTCGACGCGTGCAGCCCGCGCAGGAACAGCCAATCGAGCTGCATGCGCAGAACGTCGTGCGTGGGGCGGCCCAGCTCAAACACCGATCGGAACCCGTTCTCCGCCATGAAGCGCTGCACCCCGGCGCCCTGGCGGCCGAGGAACGGCAACGGCAGCGCATTGAACAGCCAGAGATTGTTGTTGGTGTTGAAGTCACCGCCAACGAGCGTCGGGCCGTCGGTGGCCTCTGCCTCACGCGCGACGGCGCTGAGCTGATCGAGCCGCTGCCCCAGATTGATGCGCGTGTCGAGGTGCACGTTGTAGACGCGAACCGGCCCTCTCGGCGTTTCAACGGTCGCGCCGAGGGCGATGCGAGTGCGGCTGCGGAAGCGCAGCGAGATCGGCTTCAGCTCGATGACCTGCGGGTCGTGTGAGGGAAACCGGCTCAGGAGCGCCAGCCCCACGGCCTTCTCGTCACTCAACGTGAACGCGGTGCAGTACGAGGAGGCGAGACCGAGCCGTGCGGCGAGCTGTTGCGCCACGTCCGGCCCGTCCCCCCGCCGTACGACCTCCTGCAGCAGGAGCAGGTCGGTCTGGCCGATGCCAATGCTGGTCAACTCGGCGGCGATCTGATCGACATCCTCTCGCATCGCCAGGTTGAGCGAGAGCACCGCCAACGCCCCCGGTTCCGTGGCCGCGCCCGCAGCCGCGCCCCAACCAGTGGTCGAAAGGCAGAGAAGGGCGAAGGCGAGGGACAGGAGAGCTCTGCGCATGGTGCAATTCGCTGGGTAGTCCTGAATGGTACTGCCGCGCGGATCCGCGGAGCCATTAACTTCGCGGATCACTCGAGGCCTTATCCGGGATGCTTTTCTCCCAATCCATCTCGTAAAGTATTCGAACGGATGGGCCAGTATCGTATCCTTAGCTCTTCATGTACCGTCTGTTTGCCGCCGCGAGCATGGTCCTGCTCGCTTCCGCCAGCGCCTTGGCGCAGGTCATCGATCCCCTCACCTCCGGCCGCCGCATCCTGGAAGCCGAGCGCATGCAGCCCGACGAACGCGTCGTGCTCGACGGCATCCTCGACGAGCCGGTGTGGACGCGCGCCAAGCACGGCGGCGAGTTCATCCAGCAGGATCCGACCCTCGGCGCCCCGCCGACCGAACGGACCGAAGTGCGCGTGGCGTTCAGCCAGGACCACCTGTACATCGGCGTGATCTGCTTCGACTCGGAGCCCGACAAGCTGCAGGGCAACACCAGCAAGCGCGACGAGTTCCTCAGCGCCGACGATCGGTTCATGTGGACCATGGACACGTTCCTGAACCAGCAGACGGGCTACTTCTTCGAGATGAACCCCGCCGGGCTGATGGCCGACGCGCTGATGGGGCCGGGCGGCACCAACAACCGCGAGTGGGACGGCATCTGGAACGCGCGCGTCCGGCAGAGCGAGATCGGCTGGATCATCGAGATCGACATTCCCTTCCGATCGATCGCGTTCGATCCCAACGCCCCGGCCTGGGGCATCAACTTCCAGCGCACGGTCCGCCGCAAGCAGGAAGAGCTGATGTGGACGGGGTATCAGCGTAACCAGGGGCTGCGCCGCATGGCCAATGCCGGCCTGCTGACCGGCCTACGGGAGGTGAGCTCCGGCAAAGGGTTCGAGCTGAAGCCGTACGTGTCGGGCTTCGTCGCCGACGCGCCCGGCCGCATTCCGGTCATTCCTCACGATGCCAGCGCCGATATCGGGGGCGAGGTGGCCTACAACGTGACGCCGAGCCTCCGGGCGGTGGGCACGGTCAACACCGACTTCGCGGAGACCGAGGTCGATCAGCGCCTCGTCAATCTCACGCGCTTTCCGCTGTTCTTTCCGGAAAAGCGCAGCTTCTTCCTCGACGGCGCCACGTTCTTCGATTTCCCGGTCACCGCGTTCTTCTCCCGCCGCATCGGGCTCGTCAACGGCCAGCCGCAAGCGATCGTCGGCGGCGGCAAGATGACCGGGCAAGCGGGGAGCAACGACGTCGGCGCGCTGTACGTGCGTACGGCGGAAGACGACGACCTGTTCGCGCCGGCCGAGGATTTTCTCGTTGGCCGCTGGCGGCGGCGCGTGCTGCAGCAGTCCTACTTCGGGGCGATCTACACCAGCAGGACGACGCCACACCGAGAAGTCCTCGCCGTTGCGTCAAACCGTCGGCGCGGATTTCCGGCTGGCGACGGCGACGTTCCGCCGCAACAAGAACCTGAACGTCTCCGGCTACTGGGTCGCCAACAACACCGCGAACGATGCCGGGAACAGCGCGGCCTTCGGGACACGCGTCGAGTATCCCAACGACATCTGGGATCTCAGCGCCGACTTCCAGGAAGTGCAGGAGAACTACGATCCCGCGCTCGGGTTCACTCCCCGCCGCGAGTACCGGCGCTATAACCCGGACTTCAGCTGGAATCCCCGGCCGAAGACTCGCCATCCGTACGTTCGCCGGCTCGGGTTCGGTATCGATCCGGAGATCTTCACTGACCTCGACAACCGCAAGCAGTCGATGGACCTGATCATCGAGCCGCTGCGTGTCGAACTGCACAGCGGCGACATCCTCGAAACCAGCGTCAGTCCCAGCTACGAGCGCCTCGACGAGGACTTCGAGATCGCGCCGGGTGTGATCCTGCCGGGCGGCACGGACTACGACTTCATTCGCTACTCGGTGTCACTGAGCACGGCCAACCGTCGCGTGGTGGCGCTGCGGCCGCGCGTCGAGTGGGGCACGTTCTTCTCCGGCGATCGCGTCGAGTATTCCCTCGGGCTCGACCTGCGGCCCCGCACCGGCCTGCGCATCAACACCACCTACGAGTACAACACCGTGTCGCTGGTGGAAGGGGACTTCGACACCGGCTGATTCGCGTCGTCGCCGACACGCAGTTCAGCCCGTTCATGTATCTCGTCAACAACGTGCAGTACGACTCGGTGAGCCAGATCGTCGGCTGGCAGGCGCGGTTCCGTTGGATCCTCAAGCCGGGCAACGACGTGTTCATCGTCTACACGCACAATTGGATCGACTCGCTCGATCCACATGATCCGCTCGATCCGCTCAATCCGCACACCTCGCACTTCCGCACCCTCGATCGCCGGACGGCGGCGAAGGTGGTCTACACCAAGCGCTTCTGAGGCGGGCGCCGCCGCTATGCGGGCCGGCGCAGCAGCGAGCCCAGCAGATCGATCGGCAGCGGGAAGACAATGGTGGAGTTCTGCTCCGCCGCGATCTCGTTGAGCGTCTGAAGATAGCGCAGCGTCATCGCGCCCTGCTCGGTGCCGAGGATCGCCGCCGCCTGCGTCAGTTTCTCAGACGCGATCAGCTCGCCCTCGGCATGGATGATCTTCGAGCGTTTCTCGCGCTCGGCTTCGGCCTGACGCGCCATCGCCCGCCGCATGTCCTCGGGCAGATCCACGTGCTTCACTTCGACCGCCGAGACCTTGATGCCCCAGGGATCGGTCTGGTGATCGAGGATGCGCTGCAGATCCTGGTTCAGCCGATCGCGCGAGGCGAGCAGATCGTCGAGCTCGGCCTGACCGAGCACGCTCCGCAGCGTGGTCTGCGCCAACTGTGAGGTGGCGTAGGTGTAGTCCTCGACCTCGACGATGGCCCGACGGGGATCGACGACCCGGTAATAGACCACCGCGTTCACCTTCACCGACACGTTGTCGCGCGTGATGATGTCCTGCGGCGGCACGTCGTGCACGGCCGTGCGCAGGCTCACCCTGACGATGGTGTCGAGCGGGCGGAAGACGAACACCACCCCCGGCCCCTTCGGCTGCGGAAGCAGCTTGCCGAGACGGAAGATCACGCCGCGTTCGTACTCCTTCAGGATGTAGACCGAGCCGACGAGGTAGAGCAGGACCATCAGCAGAACCGGCAACAGAGGAGAAATCATCATGAAGTGCCTCCTGGCGTATCGGGGGGATCGACGTCCGCAGGCTCGACGCTCAGCGTCAGGCCTGCCGCGGCGCGCACGCGCAGGCGTCGTCCCGCGGGGATGGGGTGGTCGCTCACGGCCCGCCAGATCTCGCCATGCACGCTGATCTGGCCAGGGTGCGCCGGCGCGAGCGCGGTCAGGGCGCGGCCCTCCTCGCCGATCAGCGCGTCGGTGCCGGCCGGGGACGGCTGACGTTGCGCCTTCAGGGCCAGCCGCCCAAGCCCGAGGACGATCACGACGAGGGCCGTCACGACGGGGAGGATCACGGTGTAGCCGACGCGAATACCGGGCACGTCGCGCGTGACCATCAGCGAGCCGGCAAGCAGCGCGACCGCGCCGCCGATGCCCAGGACTCCGAAGCTTGGCACCATCAGCTCAGCGCCGAGCAGGGCCATCCCGAACACGATCAGCAGCAGGCCGGAGACGTTGACGGGAAGCACCTGGAACGCGAAGAACGCCAGCAGCAGGCAGACACCGCCCGCCACGCCGGGCAGAACCACACCGGGGTTCCACATCTCGACGACGAGGCCCAGCATGCCGAGGGTGAGCAGCAGGTACGCGATCTGCGGATGGGCGATGGCGCCCAGCAGCGATTGCCGCCAGGTCATCTCGACGCGCTCGAGCCGCGCCCCTGCGGTGGCGAGGTTGACCGTGCGGCCGTCGAAGCGCGTGATCGGCCGTCCGTCCAGTTGTCGCAGCAGATCGTCAACGTCGCGCGCGATGAAGTCGACGAGCGGCGGGTCGGCGTGCAGCGCTTCGCCGTCGGTGAAGGCGCGGCTCTCGGTGACTGCCTCGGCGGCGAGTGCGGCGTTCCGCCGTCTGGCCTCGGCGATCGTGCGCGCGTAAGCCGCGGCGTCGGCGGCCATCTTCTGCGACATCACCTCGCCGCCGGGCGACTCGCCTCCTGGCGTCACGGGATGAGCGGCCCCGATGTGCGTGCCGGGGGCCATCACGGCCACGTCCGCCGCCAGCGTGATCAGGAACCCGGCCGAGGCGGCGCGCGATCCGGGCGGCGCGATGAACACCACGACCGGCGCGCGCGATGCGACGATGCGGGAGACGATCGTGCGCGTGGAGTCGAGCAGTCCGCCCGGCGTGCGGAGGACGAGGACGATGGCCACCGCCCCGATGCGATCGGCGCGGGCGATCACATCCTCGACGAACTCGGCGGTGATTGGATGGATGACGCCGTCGTACTCGGCGACGACCACGGCCGGAGCTGGAGACTGCGCGGAGGCCAGGACGTGCGTCGCGATCGCGCCCGTGGCCATCAACAGGCATACCGCGGACCAGGCAGCGACGGCGGCACCGGCGCGCCACCTCGTCGCGAGCGAAACGCGTTGAACACGAAGGGCGTGTTCCACGACTCACGCGATTCTATCGTAGGGGCCGGCGTGCTAGCATCCGCGTCCAGAGGACTTACCAATGGATCGCAGAACCGTACTTCAGGCTGGGCTCACCGCGATTGCCGGCGCCGTCGTCACCGGAGAGATTCGGACCGCCGCGGCCGAGCTGGATGCCCAGACGCCAACGCCCACGCAGTCGAAGCCGCTCGGTGCCCATCCGCTTGGCGCCGCCATGGAGGGCTGGACGGGGACGATCATCGAAGTCACCTATCCGCCGGGCGTGATGTCGGCGGCGCACCAGCATCCCGGGCCGACGTTCGGTTACGTGGTGAGCGGCAAGATCCGGTGGGCGATCAACGGTGAGCCCGCAAAGGTGCTCGAGGCCGGGCAGTCGTTCTTCGAGCCGATGGGGTCGGTGCACAGCACCTCGGCCAACGACAGCGCAACCGAGCCCGCGAAGATCGCGGTGGTGATCCTCGGCAAGACCGGCGAGCCGTTGTCGAAGCCGGCGCCGAAACCGGGGGTGTAGAACAGCGTTCCGGACACCGGACACCGGACACCGGATACCGGCCTAGAACTCCACTCCGAACTGCACGACCACCGTCGGTGATCCTGAGAAGGGCTCGAACACGTTCGTGGTCAACGAGCCCTTCCAGAAGTTCACGCCGACGAGCAGTCCACGCTGGATATCGCGCTCGGTCTGATAGGCCCGTGTGCGTTGCGTGACCAGCCCCGCCCGGAACCACTCCGTGGGCTGGATTGTGAACTCGGACCAGTTGTAGAAGAAGTTCTCCGGCTCGTCGCTCGCATCGAACACGAACTGGCCTTCGCTGTAGAGCGTCAGCTTCCACGCGCTCAGCGTCAGCAGGAACCCCGGCGCCACACCATCGAAGTCGCCGGTGATCACGCCGAACATCGGCGTGAATTCCATCGTCACCGTCTCGCCCGCCTCGAAGTTCATGCCGGCCCAGGCCGAGAAGGTTTTCTGCGCCTCGTAGTTGTAGCGGGCTTCAAGGTGCAGCAGGCCGCGATCGGCGGTCACCGTCGGCTGCAGATAGTTGGTGTCGTCGGGCACGGCATACAAGGCGGCCGCCGCCGTCCATTCCCAGGCCGGCGCTGTGGAGGCGGCAGGCGCCTCGGGCGCCGTGGGTGTGGGCTCCTGCGCGTACGCCGGCGATGTGGCCAGTGCACACAGCCACGCGGCCACCATGAACGCCGCCGGCCGGGCTAGCGCGTGAGCTCATGGAGTGCCTGCAGAACCTCGGCGATATCGCCGTCGGTGTGGGCCGCGTTGATCTGGAAGCGAATGGTCTCGTCGCCTTGCGGCACGACCGGGAAGGTGAGACCGACGGTGAGGATGTGCCGGTCGAACAGCCCGCGCACCATCGCCTTCACCTTGTCGGTGCTGCGCACCAGCAGCGGCACCACCGGATGCGGCCCCGGAATGGACTCCAGCCCCAGCGCATCCAGGCCGTGCCTGAACTGCTGGGTGCGCGCCGCCAGGTTGGCGAGGCGCTCGAGACCTTCCGCGCTGTCGGTGATGTCGATGGCGGCAACCGCCGCCGCACAGTCGGCCGCGCTCAACGGGTTGGTGTAGATGTAGGTGTCGGACTTCTGCCGGACCGCCTCCACGAGCTCGGGGCTGCCGGCGATGAAGCCGCCGTTCACGCCGAAGGCCTTGCCGAACGTGCCAATCAGGATGTCCACGCGCGCGCCGCCGTGCTCCTCGGTGCCGCGGCCGGTGGCGCCGTAGGCGCCGATCCCGTGCGAGTCGTCCATCATCGTCACCACGCCGTCACGGAAGCGGTGTTCGTGCTTCGCGGTCGCGCGCAGCAGCTCGGTCAGCGGCACTGCATCGCCGCGCATGCTGAAGATGCCGTCGAAGATCACGATCACGCGCCCGACGTCGGCCGGCACCTTCTCGAGCTGCCGCGCCAGGTCCTCGACGTCGTTGTGCTTGAAGATCGACCGCCGCTCGCTCGGCACGTTGGCGATGCGCATCGCACGGATGATGCAGTTGTGGTTGAGCGCGTCGCCGATCCAGTAGGTGTCCGGGCCCGTCAACGTGATCGCGGTGCCGAGCACGGTGGTGTAGGCCGAGTTGAACGCCTTGGCCGCGGGCCGGCCGGTGAACGCGGCGATCCGTTCTTCGAGCGCCACATGGTGGACAGAGGTGCCGTCGATGAACCGCACCGCGCCCGGGCCGGTCCCGAACACGCGCGACACCTCGTCGGCGGCGTGCACCAGCGCCGGGTGATGCGACAAGGACAGGTAGCTGTTGGCGTTCATGCGCAGGTACTCGCCCGCGCTGTCGCGGAGCAGGTACCTGGGCCCGCGCGGGCCGGCGGCGGGCACGTAACCCACCATCACGCGCTCGGGCGCCTTGGCGCGTCCTTCTCGCTCGAGTTCGGCGACGTCCCGGGCCAGGCTGCGGTTCAACGCGTCGAGTGACATGCGCGCACAGGGTACCACCGCCTGCTAGTGCCGTCGAGCCGGCTCGATGGCGAGAGCCTCTGGTTTGGCCAATATGGGCACACGGGTGCTTCAAGTACGAGCGGCGGCTCGGCCCTACCGAACCTCCGGCTCAGGGGCGACGCTCAGCACTTCCGGAGAGGGCACCGCCTCGTCTTCACGAACCGATGCGGCGGCTTCCGGCGACGACCTCGCTGGCGACACTGCCAGAGCCGTCTCTTCATTGAGCGGATGGTTCGCCAGCGCCTCCTTCAAATCCGTCTCGTCGGTCAGGTCGAGCCGCAGCGGCGTTATCGACACCCATCCCTGCTCCATCGCCCACCGATCGGTGCCTTCTTCCGCTCCTTCGAGCGGCGTCACGGTGAACCAATAGAGCTCGCGGCCCATCGGGTCCTTGGTTGGCACGATCTGGCCGTCGTACTTCCGCACCGACGCCCGCGTCCACACCAACCCCTGCGGATGACGTGGAAGGTTGACGTTCACGAGCGGCAGCGAGACCTCGTGGATCAGCAGCTGCAGCACACGGCGAAGCCACGGCTTATAGGGTTCGAAGTCGGGCTCCGCGCCTGACGGCGCGCTGAGCGCGATGCCGCGAATCCCCAGCAGGGCCGCCTGCTTTGCCGCCGCCACCGTGCCCGAGTGCCAGATCGAGTTGCCGAGGTTCAGGCCCATGTTGAGGCCCGACAGAACCAGGTCCACCTTGTCCCAGTGATATGCGCCGAGCGCCACGCAGTCGGCCGGCGTGCCGTTCACACGATAGGCCGACAACCCCTGGATGAGCGTGGGCCGGTACGACAGCGGCCGCGAGGCGGTGATCGAGTGGCCCGCGGACGAGCGTTCCACGTCGGGCGCCACCACCCGCACATCGCCAAACTCCGACGCGACCTGCGCGAGCGCCGCGATACCTGGACTGTAGATGCCGTCGTCGTTCGACACGAGTATTCGCATGGCGCGTTCGGTGCAAACGAGGGTCCAACTATTGCAGACAGTCGTGGTTGTCGTCCCTGGAGGTTGCCATTTGAGAGTCACGCTGTACCACAACGAAGACGCCGGCGAAGGCACATCGGTCCACGACCTGACGGCGACCATCGAGCGCCACGGCCACGCGGTGGTGGCCGTCGTCGGCACCAGTGACGATGCGACGCGCATCCTGGAGACGGAATCGGACCTGGTGGTGGCCTCTGGTGGCGATGGCACCGTCTCGACCGCAGCCCGTGTGATGGCGGGTAAGGCCACGCCGATGGCAATCCTGCCGAACGGCACCGCGAATAATCTCGCTCGCAGCATGAACATCACCGGCACGACGGACGAGATCGTCGCCGCCTGGGCCACAGGCACGCGCCGGCCCTTCGATCTGGGTCGCGCCTCCGGTCCGTGGGGCGAGCGATGGTTCATCGAAAGCGTCGGCGGCGGCCTCATCGCGCACAGCATCAGGGCGTTCGAGAGTCAGCCACCGGAACTGGACCGTCCCAAGCGCGAAGAACTGATCGACGCCGTGCGGATGCACTCCGAGGTACTCTCGAGCCTCAAGGCCGTGCCGTGGACGATGACTCTGGATGGTGTCTCGGTGTCCGGCGAGTTCCTGCTGGTGGCGGTGCTCAACATTCCGTTCATCGGCCCCAACCTCGAACTGTGCCCGCACGCCGATCCCACGGATGGCGAGTTTGCAGTGGTGATGGCGGACGAACGTCATCGCGATGCGATTGCCCGGCACCTGCAGCATCGCGCCGCCGAGCGAGACATCGGCCTGGGCGTCACCTGCTGGCGCGCGCGGTCCGTGGAGATCGAGCAGGGCGACCTGCTGCACATCGACGACATGGTCTTCGACTGGCCGTCCGAGGCGCGCGTCTCGATCCAGATCGAGGCGGCCTCGCTTCACGTGCTGGCCTAGCGTTTCGATGCACGCGCACCTGCCGGCACGGCTCGTGCGATCCGATCAGAACAGGAGATTCGCGATGAAAGGCCCAAAGCAGCCGGAAACACGACCGACGTCAGAAGTGCCCGGCGATGTCGGCGCACCAGACATCGTCTCGCCCACGGGCGAGGAGATGCCGCGGCAGGATCACGACGATGTGGTCGGCGACGATCGAGGGACGGACGGTGAGCCGCAGCCGGACGACGTCGAGCGCGGAACGTAGGAGTCCGGCGCCTGGCGCCGTGCCGCGACCGTCGCTCAAGTCTTGTCGTACGCGGGGTAGTCGGGCGTCCACATCTGCGCCGTCACAAATGCCAGCGTGTCGGCGGGCCGTGGCCCTGGCGCCAGTCCCTGAAGATAGGCCTCGTCGGCCACCGCCGCCGCAATTCGCGCGGAGAGTGAGCGCACGGTTGTCAGAGGAGGAAGAAGGCTGCCCTGCTCGAGGTCTTCTTCTGACACACACGCTGCGAGCGCGCGCGCCGCCGCCAGGAACATCCCGTCCGTGATGCGGGTGGCGCCCGAGGCGAGCACGCCCAGCCCGACACCTGGGAAGATGTAGGCGTTGTTCCCCTGGCGCGGGACGAACGTGCGCCCCGCGGCGGACATCGCGCCAAACGGGCTGCCCGAGGCGAACAGGGCGCGGCCCTGGCTCCACTCGTAGGCCTCGACCGCCGTGCACTCCGACTTCGAGGTCGGGTTCGACAGCGCGAAGATGATGGGCCGTTCGTTGATCAGCGCCATCGACTGAACGATTTCCGCGGTGAACAGGCCGCCGGTGGCGGCGACGCCAATCAAGGCGGTGGGCCGCAACGTGGCGACGGCAGTTTTCAGGTCCGGCACCTCATGGTGGGTGTGGGCGTAGGGCAGCTTGTGATCGGCGAGTCCGCTGCGGCCGGCCACGACCAGTCCCTTGGAGTCCATCAGCCAGCAGCGCCGCCGCGCCTTGTCGAGCGGCAGGCCTTCGGCGACCATCGCCGCCACGGCGAGTTCGGCAATTCCCGTCGCCGCCTCACCGGCGCCGGCAAACAGCAGCCGTTGGTCCGGCAGCGCCGTGCCGGTCACGCGCAGCGACGACAACAGGGCCGCCACGGCGACGGCCGCCGTGCCCTGGATGTCGTCGTTGAACGTGCGCATGCGATCGCGGTACCTGTGCAGCAGCTTGAACGCGTTGTGATTGGCGAAATCCTCGAACTGGACGATGACGCCGGGGAACACCCTCTGCGCGGCCTCGATGAACTCGCTCACGAGGGCATCGTAGGCCTCGCCGGTCAGCCGCCGTTCGTGGATCCCGATGTAGAGCGGATCGCTCAGCAGTTCCGGGTTGTTGGTGCCGACGTCCAGGACCACCGGCAGGCACTGCGTCGGCGGGATGCCGGCGGCGGCCGTATACAGCGCCAGCTTGCCGATTGGAATCGCCATGCCGTTGGCGCCCAGGTCGCCCAGTCCCAGGATGCGCTCGCCGTCGGTGACAACGATCATCCTCACATTGCGCTCGGGCCAGTGGGCGAGGGCTTCGGCGACGTGTCCGCGATCGGCGGCGGTGATGAAGACGCCGCGCGAGCGCTGGAAGATGTGCGCGTACTCCTGGCACGCCAACCCTACCGTCGGGGTATAGATGATGGGCATCATCTCTTCGAGGTGATCGGTCAGCACGCGGAAGAACAGCGTCTCGTTGCGGTCGTGCAGCGCGGCGAGATCGATGTACTTCTCCAGGGCCGTCGGCTTGCGGCGGAAGTTGCCGAGCACCCTCTCGACCTGCTGCGCCTGGGTCAGGACCGTGTGCGGCAGCAGGCCACGCAGACCCAGCCGATCCCGCTCGGCCGCGGTGAACGCGGTACCCTTGTTGAGCGAAGGATCGCGCAGCAGCGCGGCGCCGCCCGGAATATGCGAATGCATGATCAGAACACCTCCTGCAGCCCGAGATAGAGGCCCTTCGATCCCTGGCGGCCCACGCCCACGTCGATGCAGATGTTGGTCCGCGAACGCTTGTTCATCGAGACGCGGAGGCCGACGCCCGTGCCCGGTGCGACATCGTCGAACAGCGATTGTCCCGCCTGCTTGTCGCTCACGGTCGTGAGGTTCGCGAACGCCACCATGCCGAGCAGCCCGTTCGCCATCAGCGTGCCGCGATACTCCACCTCGCCGTAGACCAGGTGCTCGCCGCGGAAGCGGCCCTCGACGTAGCCACGGCCCGCCCGGCCGTAGACATCGTTGCCGGTTGACGGCAGGTCGAAATAGGGCGCCACCCCAGCGACGACGAAGTCACCATACAGCCACAGGGCGATCCGGTGCCGCGGGTTGCCCTTCAGGGGACGGTAGGTGCGGGTGTCGAACAGCAACTCCTGCCACGCCGAATCGCTGCCCAGGCCCTCGAAATAGGGACGGTAGGTCATCGACGCCAGCCACCCGCGTCCGGCGTTGATCACGCTGTCGCGGGTGTCCACCAGCACGCCCATGGCCAGGCCGCTGCTGGTCTGCGAGTCCACGGGCAGGCCGTGCAGGCGGCTGTACTCGACATAGGGCGAGGTGTCCCACGCGGCATCGGCATCCTTACCGGGCTCGATGTTGCTGCGCACGTTGAAGTACGGCCCGATGCCCACGTAGACATGCGGCCACACGTCGAGGTAACCGAGGTCGGAGATGCGGAAGTGATCGAAGCGCACGTTGATCGCGTCCTCCGGTGCCGTGTCCGGCCCCAGCCCGAAGGTGTCCTGCGAGGTCCACAGGAAGCGGTTGTCGCCCTGGACGTTGAAGCGGTTCTCGCTCGTGAACATGTGCACCCGCGCCGACAGCGACACCTGCTTGCGGCTGGAGATCGTCGCGCCCACCGACGCCGACGAGATGCCCGTCGTTGCCGGGTCACCGCGGTAGAAGGCGACGTTGGCGAGTGCGCCGACGGTGAAGCCGGTGGAGGGCTTGGAGCTGAACGTCGGCAGAATGGCCAGCATCGGGTGGCGATAGTCCCAGGCCGGCGGGGGCTGATCGGACGGAGCCTTCTTGCGAATCATCCGGATCAGGTCGGGGATGTCGATCTGCGCCGGTTCGGCGGGCGGTGTCTGTCCCGGATCCGGATCCTGGCCGCTGGCCCTCACGGTCGCGCCGCCGAAGGCCAGGGCTGCGACGAACGTCAGTGCCGCCACGCGTCTGTTCATGAGATGAAACCTATCGATCCTACCCCAAGGCTGCGCCGAGCCCGGTCGTCCCCAACCAGCCACCGCTCCCAGGCCATGGCTGGAAATGGTAGTGTGTGACCGTAGCGTGTCGACCCTGTTCAGCGTCTTCGAGGACACCGTCCGCCGTATGGGCGATCGGGTGGCGGTGGAGGTCCAGCGTAAAGACGGTCTCGATCGTTTCACCTATCGCGATTTGCACGCGCTCGTGCTGAATCGAGCGGCGCGGCTGGCGGCGGCCGGCGTTCAGCCCGGCGATCGCTGCGCCATCCTCGCCCACAACGACGCACATTGGTGCGCGGCCTACCTCGCCATCCTCGCCCGCGGCGCCATCGTCGTGCCGTTCGACACCAACTATTCGGCGGCGCAGGTGGCCACGATCCTCCGGGACTCCGGCGCCCGCGTGCTGTTCGCCGGCGAGCGCCTGGCGGCCACGGCCACCGAGGCGCTGGCCGAACTGCCGGAGGTGTTGCGGCTCGACGTGCATGCGCCCACCGAGGCGGTGAGTGACGCCGATGCCAATGCGGCCGCAGAGGCCGGGCGGATTCTGGACGGCGGCGCGACCGCTGTGATTCTCTACACCTCGGGCACCACCTCGGATCCGAAGGGCGTGATGCTGTCGCACGCCAACCTCATCGCCGAGCGCTACTCGGCGTTCGGGGTGGTGAACGTGTCCGAGAACGACAGCGTGCTGGGCGTGCTGCCGTTGTTCCACTCGCTGGCGCAGCTCGCCAACCTGCTGCTGCCGTTCGCGGTCGGCGCGCGGGTCGTCTACCTCGAGACGCTCAGCTCGCAGGAGCTGGTTCGGGCGTTGTCCGAGCGCCAGGTCACCATCTTCGCGTGCGTGCCGCAGTTCTTCTACCTGATCCACGAGCGGATCATGCGCGAGGTGGAGAAGCGCGGCGCGCTGGCGGGCACCATCTTCAAGACGATGCTGGCGGCGAACTTCCGCGCCCGCCGCATGGGCGTGAACCTCGGGCCCACGCTGTTCCGCACGGTGCACCAGCTGATGGGCCCGCAGATGCGTTTGTTCGTGACCGGCGGATCGAAGTTCGATCCGGCCATCGGCCGGGATCTGTATTCGCTCGGGTTCACCATCCTCCAGGCCTACGGCCTGACCGAAACGAGCGGCGCCTGCACCATCAACACGCCGCACGAAGCGCACATCGACACCGTGGGCCGCCCGCTGCCTGGCACCGAGATCAAGATCCTGGCGCCGGAGGCCACTGCCGGCGAAGGCGCCGACGGCGAAGTGGCGATTCGGGGCCCGCTGATCATGCAGGGCTACTTCAACCGGCCCGACGCCACCGCCGCGGTGATGCAGGACGGCTGGTTCCTGACCGGTGACCTCGGCCGCCTGGACGCCGCCGGCCGCCTGACGATCACCGGCCGCAAGAAGGAAGTCATCATCCTCGCCAACGGGAAGAACCTCTATCCCGAGGAGATCGAGTCGCACTACCGGAAGTCGCCGTTCCTGCAGGAGATTGCGGTGACGACGGTGGAGACCGACGACAAGCCTGCCGGCGAGCGGCTCTACGCGGTGCTGGTCGCCAACATGGACGTCCTGCGCGAGCGGAAGATCGTGAACGCCGGCGACATGCTGCGCTACGAGATGGAACGGCTGGGCGCCAGCCTGCCCTCGTACAAGCGAGTGCTGGGCTACGAAATCTGGTTCGAGCCGCTGCCGCGCACCACCACCGGGAAGCTGAAGCGCCACGAGATCGTCCGCCGGCTGAAGCTGACGCCGAGTGGCGACGCGCCGCAGGTGGAAGCGTCGCCCGAAGACGCCGCGTGGCTCGACGATCCGCATGTGAGCGCCGCGCTGACGGCGGTGAAGCGGCGTGCCACCGAAGGCGTGTCGTGTCTGCCCAACTCCAATCTCGAGCTCGACCTCGGGCTGGACTCGATGGAGCGCGTCGAGCTGCTGACCGAGCTCGAACAGCAGTTCGCGGTGGACGTTCCGGAAGAGAAGGTCCACGAGATCTTCACCTTGCGGCAACTGGTCGAGGCGGTCCGCCCCGACGAGACCGGCGCGAACGGCCCTGGCGGGCGCGCGCGTCTGGGTGCGACCGACGAGTCGTGGTCGCTGATCCTGCGCGATCTACCGCCCGCGAGCGACCCCGTGCTGAGCGGATTGCTCGAGCAGCGGCCGTTCCTCGAGCCGTTCCTGTTCGGGCTCGCCCGCGTGACGCAGCCGCTGATGTCGCGCGTCCAAGTGGTAGGGTCTGGAAAGGCTGCCGAAGAACGGCGCCTATCTGCTCTGCCCGAACCACCAGAGCTACATCGACGCGTTCCTCGTCTGCGGAGTGCTGCCGCGCCGCACGCTGTCCAACCTGTTCTTCATCGGCGCGGTTGAATACTTCGAGACGCCGCTGATGGCGTGGGTGGCGCGCAAGATCAACTGCGTGCCGGTGGATCCGGACTCGAACCTGGTGCCGGCGATGAAGGCGGGCGCGTTCGGCCTGGCGCAGGGCAAGATCCTGATGCTGTTCCCCGAGGGCGAGCGGTCGATCGACGGCAAGATCAAGCGCTTCCGCAAGGGCGCCACCATCCTGTCGCGGCACGCCGGCGTGCCGATCGTGCCGGTGGCGATCAAGGGTGCCCACGAGGTGTGGGCGCGAGAAGGATCGTTCCGCTGGAAGGGCCTGCTGCCGTGGAGCCGTTCCGAGGTGAGCGTGGAATTCGGCGAACCGATGTTCTTCACCGAAGGCGAGACCTACGCCGAAGCCGCCGGCCGGCTGCAGGCTCGCGTCACGGAGATGTGGCAGCGGCTCTGATCCCGGCCCGGCGCAGTTGGAGCGACTAGCGGTTCTTCCCGGGGCCGAGCGTCTTTGCCAGCCACGCGCCGATGCCTGCCGGCACGGCCGGCAGCACGTCGGCCTGACCGAGTGAGGAATACTCGCTCACCTCGCCGGTCTTGGCCGGCACCAGCAGGTGATTGATCCCCGGCACCTTCAGTATCTGGACGTCCACCTTCTTCTTGCGCGCCTGCGCCAGCGCCAGCAGCTTGTCGGCGTGATGCGGCGGGACCTGCGTGTCGAGCTCGCCCTGCACGATCAGCAACGGCTGATCGACGTCCTTCATCACCTTCGCCGGGTCGAACGTCAGCAGGCTCTGGAACCACGGCGTGTCCGCGGCCCGTCGCATTTCTTCGGGCACGCCTTCCCAGCCGGCGCCCTTCAGCACGGCGGCGTGAATCTGTTCCTGCAGTCGCAATCTTCGCTGCGCGCTCCGACGCGTCCAGCTTCAGCTGATCCAGCGCGTGCCGCTGCTGCTCCAGCACCAGCTCCGCCCCGGTGGTGCCGGGGCCGGCCACGAGCGTCGCGGCCTTGACGCGGTTCTCGCGCGAGGCCAGCAGCATCGCCACCGCCGCGCCCTCGCTGTGACCGACGATCGCGATGCGATCCTTGTCGACGTCGGGCCGGCGCTCGAGCCAGCGCACGACCGAGCGGGCGTCTTCGGCGTAGTCGCCGAGCGTCACCGACTCCACGCGGCCGCCGCTTTGCCCGACGCCGCGCTTGTCATAGCGCACCACCAGGAAGCCGGCCTCCACCAACCCTCGAGCGAGATGGCCGAACACCGGGATGCCGAACACGGTCTCGTCGCGGTCGGTGGGGCCCGAGCCGCCGATCAGCACCACCGCCGGCAGCTGGCCGGTTGCCGCCGCCGACTTCGTGAGCGTGCCGGCAAGGATGAATCCGGTTGCGGGGATGGCGACGCGCTCGTCACCGGGGATGGAGAACGCCGAGGTGCGCGTGCCGGCCGACGCGATGTCCTCGCGCGCCAGCTCCAGCATCTGTGACGGAATGCTCATCCGCAGCAAGCCGCCGTTGGCATCCATCCACACAGTCAGATCCAGTTCAGGGGCCGGGGGCGGGTTCACCACCTTCAGCAACACTCGCGTGGCCGCGATGGTCTCGCGCGGTGTCTCGATCTTCTCGCTCGCAGTTTCGGCGACGCGAATCGGCGCTTCGACCTGCGGCGCGAAGTAACCGGGCAGCTCCGCGCCGGGTTTCAGCCCCTGCAACCGGTGCGCGAGAGCGGCGTAGGAGCCGAGGAAGGTGTTGGGCAGGACCACCGCGTCCGCCGAGACCGGAATGTCCTTGGGTGTGGTCGCGCCCTGCGTCACCAGCTCGTTGCTGGCGGTGCCGTTGGCGAAGGTCGCGCGCAGCTGCATGTCCTGGCCGCCGGCGATGCTGTCGACGATCAGCGACAGCGGCTTCCAGTCCACGTCGTAACGGACTTCGGCGCGCCTGGTCGTGATGTCGATCGGGCCTCCCAGCTGACTGGTGCCGCGCACCGTCCAGCCGTCGGCACTGCGAACGACGGTGACCTCCTCGCGCCCGACCGGACGCTGGCGGAAGAACACCAGGTAGGTGGTGCTGCCAGGCTCGGTCAGCATCTGCAGCGGGCGGTTCTGCGCGTCCACCCCGGCCGAGCCGACCGTCATCGCCAGCACTACGAACAGTCGTTTCAGCACCTTCCGCACCCTCCGGGTGTCGATACCGCCGCCAGGTCCAGACATCGTTATGATCGTAATTCATGTTCTCGGCACAGGGTTACGACGCGCTTCGCCATGGTCTGGCCTCGCGTTCGCCGCAGCGATCGAGGTGTCCTGCGCCTGGCCGGCGCCGACCGCGCCACGTGGCTGCAGGGGCTGATCACCAACGACGTGCTGTCGCTGCCGCCGGGGCATCGGGTGTACAGCGCCTATCTCACGCCGCAGGGCCGGATGATCACCGACCTGTGGGTGGTGGCGACCGACGACGCGCTGCTGCTGGACGTGCCGGCGCCGCTCGCGGCGTCGCTGGCCGCGCGCCTGGACGGACTGATTTTCGCGGAGGACGCACAGGTCACCGACGTGAGCGCCGAGATGACCTGTGTGCATCTGCTGGGCCCGGCCGCCGCGCGTGGCGGCCCTGTCTACGCCGGTGTTACCCGGCGGCGGGGTGCTGGTGCCGGATCACCAATACGGAGTGCCCGGTCTGGTCGCCTACGGCGCGCTCGACGCCGTGCTGGCCGAGAACGGGCTCGACGGCGACCTTGGTCCGGCCCTGGAGGTGGACCTCGACACGCTCGATGTGCTTCGGATTGAGGCCGGCGTGCCGCGTTTTCTCGTGGACATGACCGAGGAGACGATCCCGCTCGAAGCCGGCATCGAGGATCGCGCCATCTCCTTCAGCAAAGGCTGCTACGTCGGTCAGGAGGTCATCGTCCGGGTGACCACGCGTGGCGGTGGACGCGTGGCGCGCCGGCTGGTGGGCCTGCGGCTCGATCTGCCCGGCGGCGCGATGACCGCGGTTCCGGCCGCGAAGACCCCGATTCACTCCGGTGATCGCGCCATCGGTTTCATCACCAGCGTAACCTGGTCGCCGACGCTGACCGCGCACATCGCGCTCGGCTATGTGCACCGCGATTTCGTGGATCCCGGGACGGCCGTGCAGGTGGCGATGGCCGAGGGGCGGGTGCCGGCGGTCGTCGCCACGCTGCCGTTCGTGCCCCCGGCGCTGTGATTGTGATCACCCTCGTGCCGCACGCGCTCGTCCTCGGCGTCGTCAGCGCGCCATCGCAGCTCCTCGGTCCGCGTGCGCCGAGGCCGCTGGTGACCGCGATCGTCGTCGTCGCGGCGGTGATCGAACGCGATGGTGCATTCCTGTTGACGCTGCGGCCGTCGGGCACACATCTCGAGGGGCACTGGGAGTTTCCCGGCGGGAAGGTGCACGTCTCCGAGACGCATGGCGAGGCGTTGCGCCGCGAGCTGTTCGAGGAGCTCGACATCGTGGCCGAGGTCGGCGAGCTCGTGCATCAGGTGACGCACGCCTACCCTGAGAAAGTGGTGGAGCTGCATTTCTATCGCTGCGGTTTCGAGGGGGTGCCGAAGCCGATGATGGGGCAGGAGATGCGCTGGGTGCCACGCGCGGAATTAACGACGCTGCCATTCCCCGAGGCGGATCGCGATCTCGTGCGGCTGCTGGCGTCGGCCACATCCGAGTGAGGGCGGTCCCTCTTCCGCGCTGCTCCCGAAGGCTTACACGCGCCGTCGCCTGATGCCGCTCCAGCTTCAAGCGATTGTCGCGTCGCCTGACGCCCGCCGCTGTGAAGGCCAACCGCCGTCCCAGCCTCACGCGCATCGTCGCCTGACGCCGCCCGGCTCCGGGAGCCGACGCTCGAAACGGGTCCACCGGACGCTCGGCCTGCCGACTTCGCTGACCGCGCCACTCCGCAAACGAGCGGAGCTGGCGCGGGCAGTCCTCCCGCCCGCCGGCCCCGTTTCGTACTGACGCCCATCGCGTCGCTCCCAAGTCGCCGGCGGCCTCAGTCGCCGCCGCGCGTCTGTCCAGCGTCGCCCGCGACCATCTCAGGCGTCCCGCCGCACCGCCTGACGCCCGCCGCTGCGGAGGCCTACAGCCGCCGCCAGCCTCACGCGTGTCGTCGCCTGACGCCGCCCGGCTCCGGGAGCCGACGCTCGAAACGGGACCACCGGACGCTCGGCCTGCCGACTTCGCTGACCGCGCCACTCCGCAAACGAGCGGAGCTGGCGCGGGCAGTCCTCCCGCCCGCCGGCCCCGTTTCGTACCTGACGCCCATCGCGTCGCTCCCAAGTCGCCGTGCGTCCTCAGCCGCCGCCGCGCGTTCGTTCGGCATCGCCCGCCTGGCGCCGCCCGGCTTAGGCACACGACGCCCTTCCCATCCGGCCTGCCGCGTCGCTCCCCAATCGCCGTGTGTGTTCAGTCGCTGCCGCCCGCGGCTCCTCGCCGCGCGACTGGCCATCCATTGTCGCGCCGCCAGCGCAGGTGCGATAGCGTGCTCGTCTGCCGTCTGCCGTCTGCCGTCTGCCGTCTCCCTTTTGCCTTCTGCCTTTTGCCTTCTGCCTTGAGTCCGCGTCTTACGGCTCCAGCGGATAGGACCGGCAGTACTTTTTCATCGGGCACACCAGGCAGCGCGGCTTGCGCGCCGGGCACTGCGTGGCGCCGAAGTCCATCAGCGCCTGGTTGAAGTCGAACACGTGCTTGTGCGGCACCAGCGACTCGGACAGCGCCCACAGCCGCTTCTTCATCGCGTGGCTCTTGATGTCGCCCTTGCCGACGAACACCCGGTACAGCACGCGCGCGACGTTGGTGTCGAGGATGGCGGCGCGCTGGCGGAAGGCGAAGCTGCGGATGGCGCCGGCGGTGTATTCGCCGATGCCCTTGAACGACAGCAGCGTCTCGGCGTCGGACGGCAGCTGGCCGTCGTGGTTCGCGACCGCCTGCTGCGCGATCGACTGCAGCCGCTGCGGGCGGATGTTGTAGCCGAGCGGATACCAGGTGGCCAGCACCTCGCTCGGCGGCGCCTCGGCCAGCACCTCGAAGCTGGGGTACTTGCCCAGCCACTCGTGATACTTCGGCAGCACGCGGTCGACCTGCGTCTGCTGGAGCATGATCTCCGAGACGAGGATGTGGTACGGGTCGCTGGTGTTGCGCCACGGCAGGTCGCGGCCGTGCGCGCGGTACCAGGCCAGCAGGTGACGGCGGAAGCGCTGCCGTTCGGACGGCGCAGGCAGCGGAGCAGGTTTCGGCTTCGGTCGAGTGGCCACGTCGGTATGAGGCGCCGGCGCGTGTGGCCGAACCCGTATAATTCTCTCACGTGAAGATCTATACGAAGACCGGCGATTCCGGCGAAACCAGCCTCTTCGACGGCACGCGGGTCAGCAAGACCGATCTCCGCGTCACCGCCTACGGCGAGGTCGACGAACTGCAGGCCTGCATCGGCGTGGCCCGCGCCGCCGGACTGGAGCAGGACCTCGACGAGATGTGCGTCACCATGCAGCGCGACCTGTTCGCGGTCGGCGCGCGGCTGGCCGACCCGTCGCACAAGATCGCCGCGCGAGTCGAGAAGATCGTCGATTGGCGAGGCGCATGTGGCGCGGCTCGAAGGCTGGATCGATCAGCTCGACGGCGAACTGCCGGCGCTGCGCCACTTCATCCTGTCGGGCGGCGGCCATGCCGGCGCCGCCCTGCACCTGGCCCGCGCCGTGTGCCGGCGCGCCGAGCGCGCGGTGCTTGCCATCGGCCACGAGGCCGTCGATCCGGTCGTCATCATCTACCTGAATCGCGTCTCGGACCTGCTGTTCACGATGGCGCGCGCCGCGAATCACCGCGCCGGCGTCGACGAGACGCAGTGGTGACTCTCACCACGACCGCGTGAATCTCCAGGCATCGTATGCGGCGTGCGAGCAGCTGGCCCGCACGCACTACGAGAACTTCCCGGTCGCCTCTCGCCTGCTTCCCGCCGTCTTCGTCCGCACGTGGCGGCGGTGTATGCCTTCGCCCGCACCGCCGACGACATCGCCGACGAACCGGGACTGGAGACGAGCGAGCGGCTGCGCCTGCTCGCCGAGTATCGGGAACGCCTGATCGACCGCGCCGCGACGACGGCCGTCACCGACTCCCGATTCCCGACTCCCGACTCCCGACTCCTGCCTCGACTCCCGCCTCCCGACTCCCGCCTCCCGACTCCCGACTCCCGACGGAATCTTTCCGGCCCTGTTCGACACCATCGAAAAGTTCGAGCTGCCCGAGTCGCTCTTCACCGATCTGCTGAGCGCGTTCGAGCAGGACGTCACCGTCAACCGCTACGCGACCTGGGACGCACGTGCTCGACTACTGTCGCCGTTCGGCCAATCCGGTCGGCCGCATCGTGCTGCGGCTGAGCGGCTATCGGACCGATGCGCTCGACCACGCGTCGGACGCGGTGTGCACCGCGTTGCAGCTCACCAACTTCTGGCAGGACCTCGCGATCGACTGGTCGCGCGGACGCCTGTACGTGCCCGAGGAGATCTGGCGCGCGCACGGCGCCGATCCGCGAGACCTCGACCGTGGCAGCCTGGACGCCCGCCTGGCGCGCCGCGCTCGAAGACTGCGGACACCGGACGCGGGCGCTGTTCGACCGCGGCCGGCGCGGTGTGCGACGGCGTTGGCGGCCGCCTGCGCTACGAGTTGCGCGCCACGTGGCTCGGCGGCACGCGCATCCTCGAGCGGCTCGAGCACCACCGCTTCGACGTCTTCGCCTCCCGCCCGTCCCTCGGCGCCACCGACGGATTAGTGATAGCGTGTAGAACGCTCGCCTGGCGGCGGGCGCCTCAACCCCTCGGCTGACTTGTCGTGTCGCGCGATACCTCCTTCTCCTACTCGTTCGTCGTGCTCCCGGCCGAGCAGCGTCACGCCATCGGCGTGGTCTGGGATTTCTGCCGCGCCGTCGACGATGCGGTGGATGAAGAGCCGGTGGCGGCCACCGCCACGTTGCGCGTGGCGGAGTGGCGGGCGGAAGTAGCCCGTGTGTTCAGCGGCGAGCCGCCGCAGACCGCGCAGGGCCGTAATCTGCAGCCCTTCGTCGAGCGGTTCCACCTGTCGCGAGAGCCGTTCGACGAGCTGGTGGACGGCGTGGAGATGGACCTCCACCACCCGCGCTACGAGACGTTCGACGAGCTGGTCGAGTACTGCAAGCGGGTGGCTTCGGCCGTCGGCGTGATGTGCATCGAGATCTTCGGCTGCCGCGATCCGCAGGCGCGCGAGTATGCGACGCATCTCGGGCTCGCGCTGCAGATCACCAACATCATCCGCGACGTGAAGGACGATCTGTCGCACGGCCGTGTCTATCTGCCGGCCGAGGACCTCCGCCGCTTCGGCTGCAGCGAAGCCGACCTGGCGGCCGGCGTCGTCACCGCTCCCGTCCAGCAGCTGCTGCGCTTCGAGTGCAAGCGCGCCCGCGAGCAGTACACGCTGGCCGCGGCAGGCGATGCCGCCCGGCTGCGCCCGCAAGCTGGTCGCCGCCGAGATCATGGGCGGCATCTACTTCGAGATCCTGCAGCGCATCGAGCGGAACGGCTACGACGTGTTCTCGTCACGGATCCGCGTGCCGAAGCCGGCGCGCGCGTTCATCGCGATCAGCATCTTCATGCGCAGCCGCTTCGGCATGCCCGGCATGCGTCTGGGACCCGCCCCCCGCACATGACCCCCGACGTCATCGTCATTGGCGCCGGCTGCGCCGGGCTGGCCGCGGCCACCGCGCTGGTCGAGGACGGCGCGCGGGTGCTGGTGCTGGAGGGCCGGCCCACGCTCGGAGGCCGGGCCTCGGCGGTGCGCGACGCGGCCACTGGCGAGAAGCTCGACAACGGTCAGCACGTGCTGATGGGGTGCTACGACGCGACGCTCGCGTTCCTCCACCGCATCGGCGCCTCCGACCGGGTTCGCCGCCAGAGCGGGCTGGCCATGACCATGGTGGAGGAGACCGGGCGGCAGTCGCGGTTGCAGTTGCCGCCGCTGCCTGCGCCGCTGCACCTGCTGGCGGGCGTGCTGGCCTGGGACGCGCTGTCGTGGAGCGAGAAACTGTCGGTGATGCGCGTCGGAAGCGTGATTACCGGCCGCCCCGCCTCCGCCGCTCCGGATCGCAGCCTGAGCCGCGTCACGGTGCGCGACTGGCTGCGGGCGCATGGCCAGGCGCCAAGGCTGGTTGGCCTCTTCTGGGAACCGCTGGCGCTCGGCGCCCTCAATCAGGCGATCGACGAAGCCGCGGCGGTCACCTTCGTCGAAGTGCTCTCGCGCATGTTCGGCCCGGACGCGGAGCGCGCATCGCTGGTCGTGCCCGCCGTGCCCCTCGATGAGCTGTACGCCGAGCCGGCGCGCGAGTGGCTCGAAGCACGAGGCTCCGAGGTGCGGACGAAGGCGATGGCGTCCGTCCGGCGTGAGCGGCGATCGCGTGGTCGGTGTGGACGTGCGCGGCGAGGCGATCGACGCGCCCATGGTGATTGCCACCGCGCCGTGGTTCGCGATGGCGCAGCTGTTCGCCACGCCGCCGCCTTCGATGCGCGATGTGCTGGAGCGCGCCGCCGCTACCGCCAGTTCGCCGATCGTCACGGTGAACCTGTGGTACGACCGCCAGGTGCTGGATGAAGCGCTGATCGGGCTGCCGGGGCGCGCGTTTCAGTGGGTGTTCGACAAGGGCCTGATCTTCGGCCGCGAGCGGTCGCACCTGTCGATGGTGGCGCAGTGGCGCCGCCGACATCGTGTCCAGGACGAACGCCGAGCTCGTCGAGATCGCCATTCGCGACGTGGCCGCGGCGCTGCCCCGGGCGGCCGGCGCGACCCTGACGCACGCGATCGCGGTGCGCGAGCGTCATGCCACGTTCTCGCTGGCGCCGGGACAGCCGCGGCGCCCGTCGTGCGAGACGCCGGTGAACGGATTACTGCTGGCGGGCGACTGGATCGACACCGGCCTGCCGGCCACGATCGAGAGCGCGGTGATCTCGGGCCACTGGGCGGCGCGCGCGGCACGAGCGCAAGGCCACTGACGACCGATTGCGCGTTCAGCCCATCATGCTGCGCAGGGCTGCGGCCAACATCACGAGTCCGGCGAACGTCAGCAGCCACAGCACGCCGTTCCTGAAGGCGGTCGGGCTCATGCCGATGTAGATCTTCGAGCCCCACAGCGACGGCACCACCAGCGAGGCCGCCACGACGCCCATCTGCGGCAGGTGCTCCGCTCTGGCACGGCCGCTCCAGACCAGCGACGCCATGGTGGCCGACAACACGAGGAGGTTGAAGTTCTGCAGGACCGCGCGGTGTTCGTCCTTGGTGTAGCCGCGCAGCGTGCACCACAGCGCCGGCGCCAGGCCGCTGAAGCCGCTCAACGGCGCCATGATGCCGCCCAGCAGGCCGACGCCGGCATCCGCCCACCGTCCGCCGGTCGTGATGCGGGGCAGGCGTGACGTGGCCAGCATGGCCGAACAGCAGACCACCAGCATTCCGCCGAGCACCAGCTTGAAGCGATTGGGGTCGAGCAGCGGCAGCAGCCGGGTGCCGATCGGGATGCCCACCGCGCGAACCCACCACGAACGGCCACAGCAACGGGATGTGCCACCCGCGGCGCACCCGCAGGACAGAGATGATCTGACCCGTCAGGCCTCCGAACACGGCCATCACCGCCGCCACCTGGGGATCGACGCCCCAGACCCAGATCGACATCGCCGCCATGGCGAAGGCAAACCCCGAAATGCCCTGTACCAGGCCAGCCACGGCAGCGCCCACCGCCAACACCCACATTTGACCCATCGTCTCCTCGAGCGCACGCGGGAGGGCCCGCGGCGTGAAATGAAACAAACAGTGTATTCCGGATGCCGTCCGCTAACCGGGTTACGCTGGACTTGATGATTTCCGTCCTCCTCCGCTATCAGGAGCTGGCGCTCAAGGGCAAGAACCGCCCATGGTTCCAGCGGCACCTGATCCGCCACCTGCACCGCGCGCTGGCGGGCCTGAGCGTGCAGCAGATCCGGGTCCCGATGGGCCGCATCGAAGTGGTGCTCGGCCGCGAATCCACCGCGGCGGAAGTGCGCGAGCGGCTGCGGCATGTCTTCGGGCTGGCGAATTTCTCGGTCGCCACCCGCGTGGAGCCGGACGTTGACGCGATTCTCGCTGGCATCCTGCGCGATCTGCCGCCCGGCAACCCCTCCAGCTTTCGCGTGCGAGTCCGCCGTGCCGACAAGCAGTTCCCGCTGCGCTCACCGCAAATCGAGCGGGCCATCGGCGCCCGGGTGGCGGAGGAGCGTGGCTGGGCCGTGAACCTCGAGGATCCGCCGCTCACCATTGGCGTGGAGATCCTGCCGGGCGAGGCCTTCTATCATTTCGGCAAGGAGCCGGCGGCCGGCGGGCTGCCGATGGGCACGGGCGGCCGCGTGGTGGCGCTGATGTCGGGTGGCATCGACTCGCCGGTGGCGGCCTGGCGGATGATGCGTCGCGGCTGCAAGGCCACCTTCGTGCACTTCCACAGCTACCCGTTCCTCTCGCGCGCGTCGCAGGACAAGGCGCGGCAGCTGGTGCGCGCGCTCACCAGATATCAGCTGAGCGCCACGCTCCATCTGGTGCCGTTCGGCGAGATTCAACGGCAGGTGACGATGTCGGTGCCGAGCGCGCTGCGGGTGATTGTGTATCGGCGGCTGATGTTGCGGATTGCCGAGCGGGTGGCGCACCGGGTGGACGCCCTCGGCCTGGTGACCGGCGACGTGGTGGGCCAGGTGGCCTCGCAGACGCTGGAGAACATGAGCGTGACCGGCGCCGCCACCAACATGGCCCTCTTCAGGCCGCTGATCGGCATGGACAAGGACGAAATCACCGCCGAGGCGGAACGGCTCGGCACCTATCCGATCTCGATTCTGCCCGACGAGGACTGCTGTACCCTGTTCACGCCGCGGCACCCGGTGACCCGGGCGCGGCCGGCCGAGATCGAGAACGCCGAGCGCGGGCTCCCCACGGCCGAGTTCATTGCCACGGCGCTGAGGGAGTCGGTGGTGGAGCGCTTCACCTTCCCGGTGATAGAATCGCCGGTCGGAGTGGGCTCGATTCCGTCCCCAGGATCACCCAGCGTACTGGCAGAGTCCTGACTGATCCCTGAACCCTGATCCCTGATCCCTGATCCCTGATCCCCGAGCATCCTATGACCCCCGATCAGATTGATTCGCTCATCCACACCGCGGTGTTTGGCGCCACTCCCGAGCAGAAGGGCGAGGCCCGCTACGAACTGCTGCAGGCCGGCGCCGCGGTCGGCATCCGGTTCGCCTCGATCCACGACCTCTACCTGGCGATGGGCCGGGGCGAGGTGAGCGGCTTCACGGTGCCGGCGATCAACGTTCGGGCGATGGCCTACGACACGGGGCGCGCCATCATGCGCGCGGCGAAGCGGCTGAACGCCGGCGCGTTCATCATCGAGATCGCCCGCTCCGAGATCGGCTACACCGAGCAGCGGCCGTCCGAGTACGCCTCGGTGATGGTGGCGGCGGCGCTGCGTGAAGGGTTCCACGGGCCGCTGTTCCTGCAGGGCGATCACGTCCAGACCAACGCCAAGAAGTACAACAGCCCGGATCGCGACAAGGAAGTCGAGACCCTGAAGACGCTGATCCGCGAGGAAATCGCCGCCGGCTTCTTCAACATCGACATCGACACCTCCACACTGGTCGATCTCGACAAGGCCACGCTCGACGAGCAGCAGGCCGTGAACTGCGAGCTGGCGGCGGACTTCACCGCCTTCATCCGGCAGCACGAGCCGAAGGGCGTCACCGTGTCGGTGGGCGGCGAGATCGGCGAAGTCGGCGGGAAGAACTCCGACGTGCACGAGCTGCACGCCTTCATGCGCGGCTACCAGGCGGCGCTCGCCAGGCGCAGCAAGGATGCGATCGGCATCAGCAAGATCAGCGTCCAGACGGGGACGGCGCACGGCGGCTTCGTCGGACCGGACGGCAAGGTCCGCATGGACGTGAAGATCGATCTGGTGGCGCTCGAGGAGCTGTCGCGCGTAGCGCGCGAGAGCTACGGCCTGGGCGGCGCGGTGCAGCACGGCGCCTCGACGCTGCCGGCCGAGGCGTTCGACGCGTTCCCGAAGGTGGGCGCCTGCGAGATCCACCTCGCCACCAACTTCCAGAACATGGTCTACGACCACACCGCGTTCCCCGCCGAGCTGAAGGCCGAGATGTACACCTGGGTGCGCGAGAACGCCCAGGAAGAGAAGAAGGCCAGCGACACCGAGGAGCAGTTCATCTACAAGGCGCGCAAGAAGGCGATTGGCCCGTTCAAGAAGCAGTTCTGGACGCTGCCGGCCCAGACGCGCGCCACCATCGGCAAGACCCTCGAGGATCAGTTCGTGTTCCTGATGGAGAAGCTGCGAATCGGCAACACCGCCGACGCGGTCGCGAAGTTCGTGAAGCCCTACCAGGGACTGCCGTCGAAGGCCGACGTCATTGCCGCCGCCGCCGGGAAGATCACCGCGGCGGAGCGGAAGGCCGAAGGGCTGCACGACTGAACCGCAGACGGCAGACGGCAGACGGCAGACGAAACGGCACGAACGGCGATCGACCGCTGGATCTTGTCGCGCCGCAGCCTTGGCGAAGTCGGATACCGGACATCGGACACCGGACACCGGATACCGGGTACCGGTCCTGCTCGTCCCGGTCCTGATCGTTCTGGCGCTGGCAGCGTCGCAGCTGCCGCGGGCCGGGTATTCGACCGACGAGGAGTTCACGCTCTTCGCCGTGAGGGGCATCGAGTCGTCTGGCCTGCCGCTGCTGCCGTCGCGGCTGCTCTACGACCGCGGCGTGGCCTATTCCTACGCCGCCTGGCTCGGCGGCGCGATCGTCACGCCGTCACTGCCCACTTATCGCACGGTCGGCTACCTCGCGGCGGTGGCCGCACTCGTGGCGCTGTTCTCGCTGGTGCGAACGGTTGCGTCCTCGAACGCCGCCTGGCTCGCTGTCGCACTCACAAGTGTTTCGCTGCCTTTCGTCGCTGTCGCGACCACGGCGAGGTTCTACGCTCCGTTCCTGCTCCTCTATCTTCTGACCCTTCGAGCACTGGCTCGCGGCGCTGGCGCGCTCGGGCCCAGCGCGAACGCGCTCCCTGCCGGAGCGCGCCTTCCGCCTCGGCGCTGATGCTCAGCCCTCTCGCGTCAACGCGTGGTCACTCGCCGGCGTCGCCACGCTGTCGTTTCTCGCCCGGGGCACCCACGAGCTCGCGTTCACGCTTGCCGCCGTACCCATCGCCGCCATGCTGTTGTGCCCGCGATCGCAACGGCGCGCCTGGGCGGCATCCGCGGTGGCGGTGATCACCGGGCTCGTTGCCGCGCAGCTCGCGCTCGTCGCGCTCCATCAGCTTCCTCCGGTGGCCGCACCGATCGCGGTGACGCCGGTCGCGGCCGCGGCCAGCGAGCCGCCCTCGATGCTCACGCGCTTTTTCGTGTGGCAGGTCGTCAACCTCATCGAGTGGCCGCTGGATCCGCTGGATTTCTTCGCGCACATCGCCCGGACCATGCCGGGGCTGACCATCGGCGTGCTGGCCCTGTTCGTGATGCGCCTCCGCGGCAAGGGCGCGCCGTGGACCGGTCCCCAGCGCTTCACGCATCTGTTATGGGCGGGTTGGGTGCTGTTCTTCGGCGTGATCGATTCGGGCATCACCATCAACTACCTGCTGGTGCCCGTCACCTTGATGACGGTTGCCCTGGCCATCGACCTCGCCACGATCGTGCCGGCGCGGCGTTTCCTGCCGATCGCCGCGCTGCTGGTGGTGACCATCGCGGCGGAGCAGTGGGGCAGTCCGGCGCAGGCCGCGGCACGCCTCGACGCCGCGCGCCCGACGATTGCGGCGCCGGAGAGTGTGGCGCTCCGCGATCTTGCAGCTCGTGCCGAGCGGGTGGCCTGCACCGACGAGCTCGCCTGTCTGCTGCTGGCCGGCCGCGTCGATCGCTGGCTGGCGCTGGACGAATTCCTTCGCACGCGCTTCATCGTGTTGAGAAACGGCCGAGAGGAAGGCGTCTATGCCGGGCGGCCGGTTGCCCGCACGCTGCCCGAATTGTTCGCAGCCGCGGAGGGCGAGCCGGCGCCACGAACGGTGCTCGTCATTGATGTCTTCAAGGACCTCCCGGTCGGACCATCGTCACGGTTTCTCGAGCGCGCTCTGAACGCCACGGCTCTGCCCGTGCGACTGCTTTGGGAGGACGCTCGTATGCGCGTGCTCGAGCTCGGGCCAATCGCACCGTCCGCGACGGAGCGTTGACGACGCCGAGCGAGACGGCTCAGTTGGACGCTGATCTCGTGGAGTGTCTATAGTGACGAGATGACGATTGGCCTCATCGGCGCTGGACACATCGGCAGTCAGGTCGCGCGACTGGCGGTGAAGGCGGGACACGACGTGGTGATCAGCAACAGTCGCGGACCAGACACCCTGGCGGATCTCGTCAAGGAGCTCGGACCGCACGCGCGCGCGGATACGCCCAAAGGCGCCGCCACAGCCGGCGACATCGTCGTGGTGACCGTGCCGCTCAAGAACTACCGCGATACGCCGGTGGCGCCGCTTGCCGGCAAGATCGTCATCGACACCAACAACTACTACCCGGACCGCGACGGGCACATCGCCGAACTGGACAACGAGTCCTCCACCTCGTCTGAGCTCCTGCAGGCGCATCTACCCTCGTCGAAGGTCGTGAAGGCCTTCAATCACATCCAGGCCGCGCACCTGACCGCGCACAGCCAGCCGGCGGGCACGGCCAACCGGCGCGGGTTGGTGATTGCCGGCGACGATGCGCAGGCGAAGGCGACGGTGTCGGCGCTGCTCGACCAATTTGGATTCGACGTCGTCGATGCCGGGCCGCTCAGCGAGAGCTGGCGAATCCAGCCGGGCACACCGGGTTATGGCCCGCGGCGTAGTGCCGACGAATTGCGTCAGAATCTCGCCGCCGCGAAGCGTAATCGCGACGAGTAGGCGTCATCGCGCACGTGGGCGATCGAGATCGGATTCAGCGGATGACGATGCTGATCTCGTTCGAGGCCTCGCCCAACCCGGTGCCGTTGAACGAGCGCACGCGGACGTAATAAGTACCGGGCGGAACATCGGGGACGGTCAATGCGACCTGCCCAGCGGCCATCGGAAGCCGCGCGAGATCGGACAAGCCCGGCGCCGACCCGGCTTCGACCACGAGGCCCGTGGCGAGGGCGCGAGTGGCCTGGTTCGTCCAGGCCAGCGCCACCACGCGGCCCGTCACATCCGCCGTGAGATTGTCCGCCCGCGGCGGGCGCGGACCGAGGGCCATCCCGTTCACGAGGGAATCGTTGCCGAGCTCGGCCTGGGCGACGACCGCGAACCCGACGGTGTCGTAGACGGCGATGATGCTCCGCCACCCACCCGTGCCGACCGGAGCGTTCCACACAACGTATGCGGCGGGTCGATCCGGGTCGATGACGAACGAGGGGCGCGCTGGCGTCACCGGCGCTCGCAGATTCGCGACATCCCCAAGCGTGTCGCCTTCGAAGACGCGAATCCCCGGAGTCGTTGACGTTACTCCGAGGTAGAGCCGCCCGGTCCGCGGATCGACGGCCATCGGCCCGAAGGGTGTCGCGTCGGCGATCACCCGGCGCGCCAGCAGTTGTCCGGAGGCCACGTCGTAGCGCGACAGCACCGTGCCCGGCCCGCTGGAGGGCAATGACGCGGCGTAATAAGTCGCGCCCTCGTCGTCCACGGCGCTGTAGTAGCCCGCTTCCTGCACCGTGGCCACGGTGGCGCCGGTGACGCTGTCGAGAACCACCACCGGGAACGCCGCGGTCGCCCCGCACTTCACGAACAGCCGGGACCCATCGCCGCTGAGGGCCGTGAGTTGCGCGCTGGTGCAGGGCACGGCCAATCCCCTCGAGCCCTGCGGCTCGAGGACGGTGAGGGGTGAATCGAACTGGAACTGGCTGAACAGCCGGACCGCCGCAGGATCCGCGAAGAGCGCGCTGGTCGAGGCGCTGACGCTGGTCCGGACCAATGGCGCGTCCCCGCGGGTCACGGTATCGAACACCGTCAGGTAGGAGCCGGCTGTGCTCCGATTCTCCGTGCCGATCCATGCGAGATACCGCCCGTCGGCGGTGACCACGGGGGCAGTGGTGTTCTCGCGGGCATTGCTGCACGGGAGTGTTCGCCAGCAGCCGACGGCCGTCTACGTCGATCTCGAGCACGCGTGGCGGTTCGCAATCCGTCGGCGGACAGAAGACGCTGTCGCCGGCAAAGAGGATGTACAGTTTCGTTTGCGCCGAGGTTGGCGCGGCGCAGAGCAGGAGCGACAGCATCGCCATGACGCCGCGGCGTGAACGGTCGAACCAGACCCTTGCCATTGCCGTGCCTCCAGATGATGCCAGGTCAATCGCGCGAAGCCCTCTCAACGGTGCGCTCACGACGAGGGCAGCGTCACGGTGACCGCAGGTGTGGGCGCGCTGCTGCCGCAACCGTTCTCGGCGCGGACGGCGACGGCGTAGTTCCCCGGCGGCCCTGAAGCCGACAGCGACGTGGCGGTGACTCGAGCCAGGGTGATCTGGGCTTCCGGCGCCTCCGACCAGGTCCACTGCGTACTGAGCGACCGGTTCGCCGGTGGGCGGCGCCTGCCACACGAGTGTTGCGTTCAAGCCCGCGGTGGTGGCCTGCAGGGCCGTGGGCAGTTGGGTGCGGCGGCGCACGCCCCGGCGCCGACCACGATCGCGAGATCGGTAGAGGCGGGCCCGGCGCCCCCTTCGTTCACGCCTCGGACACGGACGTAGTACCGGCCGTTGACCACCGTCGCAGTGAAGGTCGTGGCGGCGCTGCCCGTGTCGAGCGCCGCCAGGTTCGACAATCCGGGCGCGGAGCCCGCTTCGATCACATAGCGTTCCGCTCCAGGCGCGGCGTTCCACGCAATCTGCACCTGCGATCCGGTGATCACGCCGCGGAGTCCGGTCACCGCATGGAATCGACGGAATGCGCGGGTAGAACGAGAAGCCGCCCTCGTCGCTGTCGCTCGAGAAAGCATAGCGAAGTAGTCCCGTGCCGGGCACCGCGAGAAACGCGCCGCCACTGCTGCCGGCCCCAGCGACCGGAATCCAGCCGGTCCGGCGCGCCGATGCGAGATCGAAGGCTACACCCACCGGATTTCCGCAACACTCGCCGGAGAGGTAGGCGCGGTCCTCGAACAGCGTCAAACGCGCACTCGACCAGATCCCGCGCGCGTCGTCTACCTGCCACGGCAACAAGCGTCCCCCGAAATCGAACAGCGCAAGTCGCGGCCGCGGCTGACCGTTGATGGTGTCGAAGAAGCCGGATACGAAGATCCGATCGGCGGTCACGGCCAGATCGATCGACGAGTAGCCTTGCCCGAAGCGGTCGTTGACGGTGGGGAACCAGGGCAGCGTTCCGCCTGTGGCTGGGTCGAGCGCCAGGAGACGATGGATCGGACCGCCGGCGCCAGTCGGAAAGGCGCCGCCCAGCAGCACGGCTTGCGGCAGCACATGGATGGCGGTGACATCGGTCGCCTCGAATGGCGCCGTCCACGCCTCCAGCGTTGGCGGCGTCGTCGTGAGGTCGAACGACGCGGCGCCGTTCCGTGGCAGGCCGTCAACCGCCGTGAACTGTCCGACGATGAACAAGCGATTGCCCGCGACGGTCATGCGCCGAATCGGGCCGGCGGTGGCCGCGGTCCAGGCTGCTCTCTCTGCGGTGTTGGCGTCGTACTCCGTGACGCGGTTGGCGTTGCCTTCAGCGGCGAATACGCGTGAGCCAGTCACGGCGACGAGCTGGACGTAGCCAGCGGTGGGATTCCACGATGTTGGCTGGCCGTCCGGCAGCGAGATGGCGGCGAGGCCGCCGCGCCTGGTGATCCCGATGCCGGCGAACGCGCCGCCGATCACCAGACGTGACGGCTCGACAATCACTGTCGTGGGCCGTGCCGAAGAGGACGCGCCGAGCACGGAAAGACGCCACCCTGTGTCCGCACCGGTCTCGGCGTCGATGGCGATCAAGCCTGGACCACCGACGCCTGGGTTGGTTGGCGACGTCACGAACGTTGAGCCGGCGATGAGGCGGTCACCGTCGGCAGCCAGCAAGTCGATGCTGGACGATGATGCTGGCCGTCGCCACGGAGTCAGTGATCCGGTCGTGGCGTCGATGGCGGCGGCCCCGGTCTCGGAGAACGAAAGCGCCGTGCCGTTAACCGCCGTCAGACTGCCCTGCAGGTACAGCCGTCCACGGTGGGGCAGGATCTTCGTGACGGCGTAAAACACGAAGCGGCCGGCTGAAGTTCCGCTGACGGTCGCTAGAGTCGTGGCGACTCCCGACGCGAGGTCCACTCGCAGCACGTTGCCGGAGGGCGACGTTATGCCGCCGGTTGCGACGAAGGCCTGGGTACCCACGACCACCATCGCGGAAAGGTTGGTGCCTCCCGGCGGGGTGTAGATCACGCGCTCGATCGCGCCCGTCGTCGCATTCAATTGCACCACGCCGGACTGCGCGGGCGGGATTACGACCCGGGCGATCAGCGCTCCGCCCGGTCCGGTGCCGGCGCCCAGAATCGACATGGAGAGCGGGCCGGCAACGATCTGGCCGGTTCGCCGATTCACGATGGCGCTCACGGTTGCGTTCGCCAGCGATGCGGTCACGACCAGCCGATCGCCGGCAAGAAACGCCGAACTGAGCCCCTCCGTCCGCGCCCACTGGAAGGCCGGGTCGATCTGCCCGCCCGCGGTGAGTCGAACCAGCCCGTTGACCGGTCGCCCGTCGACGAAACGAAAAGTTCCCTGGACGATGTATCCGCCGTCAGGATCGGCAGGATGGTGGCAATCGACCCACCGGTGAATCGCGGCCAATCCACTGGAAGATTCGTCGCCCGATCGATCGCAGCCATCGCACCGGTTCGCGGGCCGAAGGACGAGAACGAGCCGGCGACGTAGACGACGCCATCGCCGACCGCCGCCCCGTTGACCCAGCCATCGGTGGTCCAGGTGTTGGTCGGGCGGACGGAAACGTCGTTGGCGAGGGCCGCGCCCATGGTCACGACGATCGCGCAGTAATACCAGCAATTAGCAGACGTGACATGGAGAGCCTCCCGATGGCTCATCCTACGCCCGGTTACTTCCGTGACGGTCGCCGTTCGGCCGCTGCCAGCGGCGACGCGTCGAACCGCGCGAGCAGATCCCACGGTCCGTCGTAGAGGGCGACGGCACCGTCAGATCGGTATCGCCCCAGCCGCCGCAGCGAAACGCGATGCAACGAACGCCGGCGGCCGTCGCTGCCTGAATGTCGTACGGTGTGTCGCCAATCATCACTGCGCTACTCGCCTCGGCGTGCGCCTGCTCCAGCGCGGCGTGGATGATGTCCGGACTTGGTTTCGATTCGTCGGCGTCGCTGCTGGAGGTTGCGCCGTCGAGCAGCGCCTCGGCTTCAGCGATGCGCAGCAGCGGCCGCAGTTCCTCGGCCTTCGCCGAGCTGGCGGCGACGGCGGTGAGACCGCGCCGCTTCAGTTCGGCGACCAGCCGGCCCGCATCGCGGAAGGGCTGGAGTCGCGGCAGAAACTCGCGCGCGAAGATCTCTTGTCGCCTCGTGGCAACACGCTTCCCTTCCTTCGAATCGTCGGTGAACGGGCTGACGCGAGGCATCAACTTGTCGCCGCCCATGCCGATGAGACGGCGCACCGCGTCGAAAGGCACCTCGACGCCCTCCTCGGCGAAAGCGCGCACCCACGCCAGGGCGTGCGCGTCGTTGCTGTCCACGAGGGTGCCGTCCACGTCGAGCAGCACGGTGGTCACGTCGCCCGGTCCGCGTTCAGGGAGCCCGGCAGTCCGGGTGTTTGGGATTGGCCATGGCGAACTACCAGCAAAGCATGTTCCCGCGCGACTGGGCAGCCCGCTGGAACGAAGCGCGCAAACCGGTCACACTATCGGTAGTGATGAGCGAGCAGCAGATCGTGGTGTTCACCGACGGAGCCTCGAAGCGCAATCCCGGGCCCGGTGGATGGGGAGTGGTGATCGTCACGCCGGACGGGCATGTCACCGAGCTGGGCGGTGGCGCGGCGCTGACGACGAACAACAAGATGGAGCTCACGGGCGCCATCCAGGCGCTGACGCGGCTGCAAGAGGTAAGCGGCAAAGTCGCCATCTACACCGACTCGACGTATGTCATCCAGGGCATCGAGCAGTGGGTGCACAACTGGAAGCGTCGCGGCTGGAAGACGGCGACAGGTAGCGAAGTGCTGAATCGCGAGCTGTGGGAAGAGCTCTCCGGCCTCACTGCAGCTCGTGGTCCCCGCACCATCGCCTGGCACTACGTGCGCGGCCACATCGGCATTCCCGGGAACGAGCGGGTGGACGAAATCGCCGATTCCTTTGCGGTCCAGAAGCCCGTGGCTCTCTACGACGGGCCCCTGCTCGAATACGGAGTCGCCATCCTCGATCTACCGGATGACACCAGCGTGCCGAAACGTAGCTCGTCCTCGTCCGGGCCTTCGAAGTCGAAGAGCCCAGCCTTTTCGTACCTGAGCGTCGTCGATGGCAAGCCGATGCGCCACGCGACGTGGGCAGAGTGCGAGCAGCGCGTGAAGGGCCGCTCGGGCGCGAGGTTCAAGAAGGCGACGAGCGAGGCGGAACAGGCAGAGATCCTGAGGTCGTGGCAGTTCAGACCGGATGACGTCTGAGAGGGCGCTCGCGGCTTTGCCGCTCGCGTAGGGGGAGAAGGCGCTCGCTTGCGCTCGCGTAAGGCGCTCGAGCCTTCGGCTCTCGCGTAGGAACGGAAACCACGCTGTCCCGCCCCACGGCCCGAAGGGCCGCCTACAACCCGAAGGGTTGCCTGTCTTCCTACGGCCGCAGGATGCCTTTACCGCCCCGAAGGGGCGCCCTTTGTCACTTCGCCACCGTCAGCCCCGTCGCGCCGTGTCGCTCGATCAGCGCGGCCAGCATTCCCGACGACTTGATCTCCTGCGCAAAAGCAGCCAGGTACGCAGCGGCCGCCGCGCGCTCCTTCCGCACTCCCATCGACTGCTGCACCGCCGTGAAGCGTCCATCCAGCAGGCGCGCTCCCGGAATCTTCTTTACGTCATCCAGGAGCCGCGGCTTCAGTCCAGCGAGGACCTCGAGCTTCGAGCCGGTGAAGAGGTCGAACGATCCCTGCAGCCCGTCGGCTTCCACCACGGTCGCGCGACGGAGCGTGCGTTGCAGATACAGCGTGTAGGCGGCGCGGGCCGACGTCGCGATCCGCACGCCCTCGCGGTCCACGTCGTCGATCGAGCGGATCGGTGAGCCGGCCGGGACGACGTAGGTGGCCTCGATCTCGACGTAGGCAGGCGTGAAGGTGATCTCGCCGGCGCGGGCTGGTTCGGCGCCGATGAACGCCACGTCCCAGGCGCGTTCGCGGGCGGCATCCGCGGCCAGCCCGGCATTGTCGTAGCCGATGAATTCGACAGTGGCGCCGGCGCGTCGAGCCAGTTCGCGCGCCAGGTCGGGAGCGACACCGGTGTGTTCCGGCGTTCGTGACGACACCAGCAGGAAGTTGCTGTAGTTGAGCGCTGCACGAAGCCGGCCGTTCGGCGCCAGTTCAGCCCGTGCGGCGTCGGACATCGGCGTGGTGGCTTGTGCGGTCCACGGATGCTCCATGGCGTGGCGGCGGGGCCGAGGCCGCCGTGTCGCCGCGATCAGACCGATTGGCGCGGTGATCAGGAAGTGCCGGCGTGTGGTCATGATTCGGAAGCGCCCTCAGTATAGGATGCCCATCAGCATGGAGGCAGATTGATGCGCATCACCCGTCCCCGCCGCCGACTGCTGGCGTGGCCCCTCGCGGCTCTCGCGCTTGCCGTCGGCTTCGCGACATCGCGACCTTCTGCGCAGGGCGACACCGCTGCGATCATCGCGCGCATCGAAGCGCCGCAGGTGCCCGATCGCCAGGGATTCGACAGCCTCACCCTCGCCCAGGTGATGCAGAGGCTCAAGGTGCCCGGTGTCAGCATCGCCGTGGTGAGAGGACTTCCAGGTGCACTGGGCCAGGGCCTATGGCACCGCCGACGTGGCGACCGGCCGAGTGGTCGAGACCTCCACCCGGTTCCAGGCCGCCTCGATCAGCAAGCCGGTGACGGCGATGGCGGCGATGCGCCTGGTCCAGGAGCATCGGCTGGACCTCGACGCCGACGTCAACACCATGCTGACGTCGTGGAAGGTGCCCGAATCGGCGCACACGCGCGGGCGGCCGGTCACGCCGCGCTCGCTCTTCAGCCACACCTCGGGCGCCGACGATGGGTTCGGGTTCCCTGGCTACGATCCCGCCGCGCCGCGCCCGACGGTGGTCCAGGTGCTGAACGGGCAGGCGCCCTCGAGTCTCGGTCCGGTCCTGTTCGCGCGCCCACCGTTCCAGGGCTACAAGTACTCCGGCGGCGGTCTCACCGTGATGCAGCTCGCGCTCACCGAGATCGCGAAGCAGCCGTTCGCGGCGCTCATGGACGCCACGGTGCTGGGCCCACTGAAGATGACCAGCAGCTCGTACGACCAGCCTCCGCCGCCGGAGGTGGCGGCGCAGTTGTCGCGCGCGCACGATGGCCAGGGGCGTGCGATGAGCGTCGCCTGGCACGTGTATCCAGAGCAGGCGGCCGCCGGGTTGTGGACCACCGCCAGCGACCTGGCGCGGTTCATCATCGAAGTGCAGACAGCGGTGCGAGGTCCAGCCGGTGCAGTGCTGTCGCAGGCCTCCGCAAAAGAGATGACCTCGCCCGTCGGCGTGGGACCCTACGGCGTCGGCCTTGCGGTCGATCAACGCGGCGAGGGCTGGTACTTCTCGCACGGCGGTTCCAACTGGGGCTTCCAGGCCGACATCGTCGGGCACATCCGCAAGGGGTACGGCATCGCCATCATGACGAACGGCGATCGCGGTCGCGCGCTGATCAACGAGATCGAAGCGCGCGTGGCCGCTGCCTACAACTGGGACTCGCTCGACAAGCCGTTGGTGCGCTGACGCCCTCTTCGGCTGGGTGGCTGAGGTCTTGAGTCTTGGGTCTTGGGGTCGTGGGTCTGACGTCTTGAGTCTTGAGTCTTGGGTCTTAGGTCGTGAGCCTTGAGTCTTACGACGTGGGCTGCCGGAGCCGGGCGCAGTGTTGCGTCTTGAGTCTTGAGTCTTGCGTCTGAGTCGTCACGCGTCTCAGCCCAGCGTGGCCTGGAACGTCGGCGGCTGACGGCGTTTGCTCGCCTGCTCGTAGGCGTAGGCGATCCTCAGAAGCGTCGGCTCACTCCACGCGCGTCCGAAGAACGAGACGCCCACCGGCAGGCCCGAGACCAGGCCCATCGGCACCGTGATGTCGGGGTAGCCGGCAATCGCCGCGGTGCCGGCGCTGTCGCCGCCGTCGAAGCGGTCGCCGCGGATGTGGTCCGTGAGCCAGGCAGGGCTGGCGGTCGGTGCCACGAGGGCGTCCAGACGATGCTGCTTCATCACGCGCATCGATGCCCTCGGCACGGGTCAGGCGCTGAATGGTCTCGACCGCCTTGCGGTACTCGGGCGCGTCGAGCGAGCTGGTGGCTTCCGAGATGACCAGGCGCTCCTGACCGAAGAACGGCATCTCCCGATCGCGGTGCGTATCGTTGAAGCGGATCAGCTCCGCCAGGCTCTTCACCGGCGCAGTCGGCCCCAGGCTCTCGAAGTAGCGGTTGATGTTCACCTTGAACTCGTAGTTGAGCACCGTCGTCGGCAGTTCCTGGAACACGCTGCCCGAGTCCATGTTCGGCAGGTTCGCGGGATCGACGATCACCGCGCCAGCCGCCGTCAGGTCGTCGATGGCGCGATCGAAGAGCGTCATGACGCGCTCGTCGAAGCCCGAAATGTTCCGGACGATGCCGAGCCGCGCGCCCTTCAGCCCGGCGGGATCCAGAAACGTCGTGTAGTCGGCGTGAAAGCGGCCGTCGCTCGCCGACGTGGCGGGATCGCGCGGGTCCACGCCACAGACGACGCCGAGGAGGATGGCGGCGTCGCGCACCGTGCGGGTCATCGGTCCCGCGGAGTCCTGTGAGTGCGAGATCGGGATGATGCCGGCGCGGCTCCACAGGCCCACCGTCGGTTTGAGTCCGACGATGCCGTTGATCGAAGACGGGCAGATGATCGACCCTCCCGTCTCGGTGCCGATGGTGACGCGCCGCGAGATTGGCTGAGGCCGCGGATCCGGAGCCGGAGCTCGATCCGCAGGGCGTGCGATCCAGCGCATAGGGATTGCGGCACTGGCCGCCGCGCGCGCTCCATCCGCTCGAGGCATTCATGCCGCGCCAGTAGGCCCACTCGCTCATGTTGGCCTTCGCCAGCAGGATCGCCCCGGCCGTCGCGCAGCTTCTGCGCGACGAACGAGTCCCGCGGCGGGATCGACCCCTCCAGCGCCAGCGAGCCCGCGGTGGTGGTCATCCGATCGTGCGTGTCGATGTTGTCCTTGAGCGCGACCGGGATGCCGTGCAGCGGGCCGCGGACCTTGCCGGCCTTGCGTTCGGCATCGAGCCGGTCGGCGATGTCGAGCGCCTCGGGGTTGGTCTCGATGATCGCCCGCAGCTCCGGCCCCTGGCGGTTCAGCGCGTCGATGCGCGCCAGGTACAGCTCGGTGATGGAGCGCGCGGTGCGCCGGCCCGGCGCGCATGGCCTCCTGCAGGCTCGTCGATCGTCGCCTCGTGCAGCTCGAACGGCTCGTTGCCCGTCACCGGCGGCGGCGCGGCGGCGGGCTGGACCGACGGCGCGGGCGCAGGCGGCCTGGCTGGCGACCAGGCCAACGCCCGCCGAGCGCCGAGCTTCCCAGAAAACGTCTACGGTTCATGCGCGATTCTCCAGCGGCAGCCTACCTCAAAGGCGTCGGTGCTGGCGTTGCCGGGGCGGGTTTGACACTCCGCGGGATTCGCACGTAACCTGCCCCTCCCACACCTCGTCATCCTCCAGGAGACCCCCCGTGACACATGTCCGATTCGGCTCCGCGGTCTCGGCGCTCGCGCTGTTGTTGCTGGTCCTGATAGCCGGAATGGCACGTTCCGCGCGGCACGAGCCGTCGCAGAACGTGATCCGCGCCGAACACGCGTTCGCGAAAGTTGGTGAACCTGGCGAGGAGTCGATCGAGGCGCTCAATGCCGCCGCGGAGTACGCGCAGGCACGACTGGCGCCCGGACTCGTCCTGCCCGGGCGCCTATTCGGCCGCGTTCACGTCGCTGTCCATCGCTGCCCTGGCCAGCGGCACGTGGGCGGAAGTCACGAACCGGCCCTACGACGCGGACGATCCCCGCTACCGTGATCCGGTCGTTCTCGAACTCGAGCGGTGGCGCTGGAGTGGTCTCCGGCCGGGTGACCGGGCTCGCGGTCTCGGGCACGACAATCTTCGCGGGCGGCGCTGACGGCGGCGTGTTTCGCTCGTCGAACGGCGGCACGACGTGGTCGCCGATCACCGATGGCCTGCCGACGCTCTCCGTCGGCGACCTCCGTGTCGCGCCGGACGGCGCGCTGTGGCTGGCCACGGGCGAGGGCAACACCGGTGCGACTGCCTTCGTGGGTTCCGGGGTCTATCGGCTGGTGGATGCGTCCGCCGGGACGTTCTCGATCGCCAACCGCGTCGGCGGCGTCGAGCTCGAGAGCACGTTCATCCACCGCCTCAAGTTCGATGGCGTGGCGAGCGTCTACGCGGCGACCTCGCGCGGTGTCTGGAAGCACTCGGCGACGACCGCGAGCCGGTGTCTGGACACGGGTGCTGTATCCGGTGCCGGATCCAATCGAGAACGGCGCGCCGCGTCCCGAATCTGCAGTCGCCCTACAACAACATCTGCAACGACGTCGCGATCCAGCCGAACACCGGCGGGCAGGTCGTCATCGCCAACTGCGCCTGGCGCGGCGGCGCTGCCTACAACGGCTTCTACCTGTCGACCGACGGCGGACAGTCCTTCGCCAGGGTCAATCCGAAAGGCGCGCTCAATCCGCAGAACGTCGGCCGATCGCAGTTCGCCTACTCCGCCGACGGCAGTCAGCTCTACGCCACCGTCGAGGGGATCGTGCGCTACACCAACACCGCCAACACCACGCTCTCGGGCGTCTACAGCTCGAGCAAGGGCGTGATGGGTCCGTGGAACAAGATCGCCGACTCGCAGAAGCTCGCCGGCTCGGGGTCGGCGCTGAAGTTGTACCAAGGCTATCGGCCGGGCGTGCAGGCCTGGTACAACCAGGTGATCGCCGTCGATCCGAACGATGCGCTGCACGTCTACGTCGGTCTCGAGGAAATCTTCGAGACGCGCAACGGCGGCGTCTCGTGGCAGGCCACCGGCCCGTACTGGAACTTCGAGTTCTCGTGCTGGTCGATCTCCGACGCCACCAACACGTGCAGCCCCACCACCCATGCCGATCAGCACTCGATCGCCTTCGGGAACGGCTACGTCTACGTCGGCAATGACGGCGGTGTCTACCGGCGCGGGATCAACGGGCCGGTCGACGCGCGAAGGCCACGCCACCGACTGGGCGAGCCTGAACGCCAACCTGCGCACGCTGCAGTACTACTCGGTCGGCGTCGGCCGGGTGCCGGGCGGCGTCGCGGTCGCCGGCGGTCTGCAGGACAACGGCGGCTCGCTGCTGCTGCCGGAGGACCTGACCGGCACCGGGAAGATGGGGTCGCCGTTCGGCGGCGATGGCGGCGACATCATCGTCGACCCGGACGACGGCTGCAAGATTCTCGACGAGTACGTGTTCCTCGAGCTGTGGCTGACCGAGACCTGCGGCCGCTCGGACGGCGCTCCCGGCGCGATTCGGGACGTGTCGATCGTCGATCCCGAGCCCGCGGTTCACGGCGCCGTTCCGCGCCGATTCCGCCAACAAGCACTTCTGGATCGCGGGCGGCCGCTACCTGTGGCAGAACCCCAATGGCTTCGCCATTCAATCCGGCGCGGAGTGGCAGTCGGTGTTCGACAACGGCGCCGGCCGCTCGACGACGGCGATCGCCGTGCAGAACGGCGTGGTCTACTCGGCCTGGTGCGGACCCTGTAACAACACCGACTTCGCGCGGGGCGTCTCGGCCAACATCGGCGGCACGTATCACCAGCTCGTGCTGCCCGCGAATCTCCCGAACCGCTACATCTCGGCGATCGCCATCGATCCAGCGGATGCGAGCGGCAGCACCGCATACCTCGGGTTCAACGGCTTCTCGCGGCGCTGGACCGAAGGGCCGGGCGCCGGCCTGGGTCACCTCTGGAAGACCACCGACGGCGGGCTGTCGTGGCTGGACGTCAGCGGCAACCTGCCGGACATCCCGGTGAACGACATCGTGATCAGCCGCGGCAAGCTGGTGGTCGGCACCGACCTTGGCACCGTGGTGTCGAGTAACGGCGGGTCGACGTGGTCGCGACTCGGCGCGAACCTGCCGTACACGACGGTGATGGACCTGCACCTGGGGCCGGACCAGCGGTTGTACGCGGCGACGCACGGCCGCGGCATCTGGTCCATCGCGCAGCCCTAGCGACATGCCGGAGCGCGTTCCGTGGGCAGACGCGTGTCGCCGTCAAGCGGACGGCGCGCGCGGCTCAGTCCTCTTGTCCGGCAGATCCGATCGAGACGTCCGCCAGGCCCGATCGGATCATGTACCAGTAGAGGAACACGCCGGGACACGCGATCAGGGTCGTCATCAGGTAGAAGTTGACGTAGCCCATGGTCTCGATGAGGGCGCCGGCGGTGGTGCCGGTCAGAAACCGGCCGGCAATGCTCGCGAGCGCCGACAGCAGGCGCGTACTGCGTCGCGGTGAAGCGCAGGTTGCAGAGCGCCGACAGGTAGGCCACCACCGCGACCCCGCCGATGCCGCTGGCGAAATTCTCGAAGCCGATCGCGGCCGCCATGCCGAGGTTGCTGTGCCCGTACGCCGCGAGCGCGGCAAAGCTGAAGTTCGAGACCGCCATCAGCACCAGGCTGATGAGCACCGCCCGCTTCATGCCCAGGCTGGCGTACATCGCGCCGCCGGCGAACACGCCCGACAGCAGCGCGATGAAGCCGACGCCGACGTCGTAGAACGCGACCTCGTCGTTGCTGAATCCCAGGTCCTCGAACAGCAGCCGCAGCGTGAGGTTGGCCAGCGTGTCGCCGACCTTGTGGACCAGCACGAAGATCAGCACGACCACCGCGCCCTTGCGCCGCAGGAACTCGGCGAGCGGGCTGAAGTAGGCCACCACGGCTTCCATGAGGCTGGCGGGCGGGGCGGGTGGCCGCCGGCGCGCCGGTTCGCCCATGACCAGGCCGACGAGCATCGCCGGCAGCGCGAACAGCGCGCAGGCCGCATACGCGATGGCCCAGCCGTATCGCGCGGCGATCACCAGCGCCAGCGCGCCTGCCGACGCGGCGCCAATCCGCCAGCCGTACTGCGACATGCCCGACCCGACGCCCAGCTGTCGTGGCTCGAGCAGCTCGATTCGATAGGCGTCGATGACGATGTCGTAGGTGGCGCCGGCGAATCCGACCAGCACCGCTCCGGCCGCCACCACCGGCAGTGCCGTCGCCGGATCGGTCGCGCCCAGGAACGTGACCGCCGCCATGACCAGCAGGCCGACGAACCACAGCCACGATCGGCGCTGGCCGAATCGGCCGAGGAGCGGAATGCGGATGGTGTCGACGAACGGCGCCCACAGCCACTTGAAGTTGTAGGCGAGAAACGTGAGCGCAAACGCCGTCACGGTACTCTTCCGGATTCCGTACTGCGCCAGCCGGGTGGTCAGCGTCGCGCCAATCATCGCAAAGGCGAAGCCGGACGAAATGCCCAGGCAGGCGGCGGCCAGGGGCGCCGACTCGAAGTAGGGCCGAACGCCTTCGGGCAGTCGGCCTCGCCAGTCGCGTGGTGCATCCTGCCCGGATCGGTTCATGGTCTTCGGTCATTATATGGACTCGAGGCCAACGAGGAGGATGACGATGCGTGTGCGACTGACGGTGATGGTGATGGCAGTGACGCTCGCGGCGGTGCCGGCGTTCGCGCAGGACGCCGATCCCAAGCTTGAAGCCTACAAGAAGGAAGCGGTCCGGGGCGTCGACGAGATGGCCAAGATCGCCCAGGAGATGGTCGACTCGGTGTTCAGCTTCGGCGAACTGGGCTTCCAGGAAGAAGAGACGTCGAAGTACCTCACCGGCCAGCTCGAGAAGTTCGGCTTCAAGGTGCAGCGCGGCGTCGCCGGCATTCCCACGGCGTGGGTCGCGACCTGGGGCTCGGGCAAGCCGGTGATCGCCCTGGGCTCCGACATCGATGGCATTCCGCAGGCGTCACAGAAGCCGGGCGTCGCCTACCGCGATCCGATTGTCGAAGGCGCTCCCGGGCACGGTGAAGGCCACAACACCGGCGTGCCGCTGAACATCGTCGCGGCGCTGGCGGTGAAGAAGATCATGGAGCGCGACAAGCTGCCGGGCACGCTGGTGCTCTGGCCCGGTGTCGCCGAGGAACTGGACGGCGCCAAGGCGTGGTACATCCGCGACGGCGTGTTCAAGGACGTGGACGTGGTGCTGTTCACGCACGTCGGCAACAACCTCGGCGTGTCATGGGGCGACGGCGGCGGCACCGGACTGGTGTCGGTGGAGTACACGTTCCAGGGCGAGACCGCGCACTCGGCCGGCGCGCCCTGGCGCGGCCGCTCGGCGCTCGACGCCGTGGAGCTGATGAGCGCGGGCTGGCAGTATCGGCGCGAGCACCTGCGGCTGTCGCAGCGCTCGCACCACGTGATCACCAACGGCGGCGATCAGCCGAACGTGGTGCCCCGCAACGCCAGCATCTGGTTCTACCTGCGCGAGATCGATCAGCCGCACATCAAGGAGATGTGGGAGATCGCCGACAAGATGGCCGAGGGCGCGGCGCTGATGACCAACACCACCTGGACGTCACGCATCCTGGGTACCGGCTATCCCCAGCACATGAACAAGCCGGTGGCCGAGACCGTTTACGCCAACATCCAGAAGGTCGGCCTGCCGCAGTGGAGCGAGGCGGATCAGACGCTGGCCAAGGCGCTGCAAAAGGAGCTGGGCAACGCGCGCGTCGATGGCCTGGCCACCAAGCTCGGCGAGATCACCGGCCCGGTCAAGCTCGAGGACAACTACGGCGGCGGTTCGGACGACATCGGCGACGTGTCGTGGAACCTGCCCACCGTCACCCTGCGCTACCCGGCCAACATTCCTGGCCTTCCCGGCCACAACTGGTCCAGCGCCATCGCCAGCGCCACGCCGATCGCGCACAAGGGCGTCGTCGCCGGCGCCAAGGTGCAGGCCATGACGGTGCTCGACCTGCTGACCAAGCCCGAGATCATCAAGAACGCCTGGGACTACTTCAACAACGTCCAGACCAAGGACGTGAAGTACGTGCCGTTCATCAAGGCGGACACACCGCCGGCCATTCATCTGAACACCGAGATTCTCGCGAAGTACCGCGAGCAGATGAAGAAGTACTACTACGACCCGACGAAGTACAAGACCTACCTCGAGCAGCTGGGCATCGAGTACCCGACGGTGCGGAAGCCGGAACAGGAATAGGCGGGACCGTGGGCGCTCGTGCCTTCGGGCACGAGCGTAGGGTTGGACGGCGCTCGCGCGTTCCGCGCTCGCGTAGGAAGCGAAGCCAGCGTGCGTGAAACCTTACGGCCCGCAGGGCCGCCTTACGGCCCGAAGGGCCGCCTGTTCGCCCACGGCGCGAAGCGCCGCCCTTCCGTCACTTCTTCTTCTCCGTCCCCTCCTCGGTGGTCGCCAGCGGCGGCACCGGGGTGTCGGGACGGATCGGCGGCTTCTTCTTGTGGAAGTCGGTCGCCTGCTCGAAGGCGTGGGCGAGTGCGAGGACCTTGCCCTCGGCGAAGCGTGGGCCCGCGATCATCAGCCCCACCGGCAATCCCGTTGACGTGAAGCCGCACGGAATCGAGATCGTCGGGATGCCGTAGGCGTTGAACGGCTGGGTGTTCTCGAGCTCCGGGTTCCGCGGGATGTCGGTTTCTTCGCGCTTGATCGCGGCGTCCACCGTGCGCGGCGAGCGCCGGCGCGTCGGTAACACCACCACATCGACTTTCTGGAACGCGTCGTCGATGGTGCGACGGAGCTGCTCGAGCTGCCAGCGTCCGCGCACGTAGTCGGCCGCCTTGGCGCTGGCGCCGTTCTGCAGCGAGCGGCGCGTCGGAATCATGTAGCGGCCGGGCTGCTTCTCGAAGAGATCCTCGTGATAGGCGTAGGTCTCGGCGCCGACGTTCACGTCGCGGGTGGACGGCAGCATCGTGTCGATCAGCGAAGACTTCGTCAGTGTCGCCAGGACCTTGAGGGCGTCGGCCACGACCGAGGCGATGTCGGCGTCGAGCATGTCGAAGAACGGGCCGCGCGCCACGCCGACGCGAAAGCCGGTGACAGGCTGCTCCAGTGCCTTGACGTAGTCCTCGGCGGGATGCTCGACACTGGTGATGTCCAGCCGCTCGTAGCCAGCCATCACGTTCAGCATCATCGCGGCGTCGCGCACCGTCCTGGTGATCGGTCCGCAGTGATCGAGCGAGACCACCAGCGGGATGATGCCGCGGATCGGCACGAGACCATAGGTCGGCTTCAAGCCGACGACGCTGCAGTACCGAGGCCGGGGTCCGGATCGAGCCGCCCGTGTCGGTGCCGAGCGCCGCGTAGCAGAGATCGGCGGCGACCGCTGCCGCGGAACCGCCGGACGACCCGCCCGGATTGCGATCGAGCGCCCAGGGATTCCGCACCGGGCCGAAATAGCTGGTCGCCGACGTGCCACCGAACGCGAACTCGTGGAGGTTCGCCTTGCCGACCACGATGGCGCCGGCTGCCGCCAGCCGGCTGGCGACCGGGGCGTCTTCCGCGGGCACGCGATCGTCGAACACCGCGCTCGCGGCGGTGGTCCGCACGCCGGCAGTGTCGATGTTGTCCTTGAGCGCAATCGGAATCCCGTGAAGAGGGCCGCGCAGCTTGCCGTCGCGCTGCTCGGCGTCGAGCGTCCTCGCCTGCGCGAGGGCGGCCTCGCGCATCACCGTGATGAACGCGTTCACCTTGGGGTTGTAGACGTCGATGCGCCCGAGGCAGGCGTTGACGAGCTCCACGGCGGTGACCGAGCGGGCCTGGATGCGGGCGGAGGCCTCGGACAAGCTGATGGCGGCGAGCGCGTCGGATTTTGCCCCGCCGGATGCCGGTGTGGCCGTGCCGCCGGCCTGCTGCGGGCCGGCCGAAGCTTCACCGCCGAGCGCGGCGCCGGCCGCCACTCCGCCGACCAGGGACATCGTGAACTCCCGACGGGATACAGGCGTCATAAGCCGCAACGATACACCGTGACGGTGCCACCTGAACCTTCGAACCAGGCATGGCTAATCATCTGCGCGCGGGGAGTCTCAGTATCCTTTCGCCAACCCCGTGATGCGCGGATCGGACTGACCGTACCAGCGGCCATCACGCCGTTCGATGGTGGCGCCGATGCTGCCATCCTCCGGGTGTGAAAACAGCCGCACCTCGTGACCGAGTCGCTGCAGCTCGCGAACCTCCACCTCGTCGAAGCCGCCCTTCTCCAGCCGGAGCGCATCCGGCAGGTGCTGGTGATGCAGCCGCGGTGCCTGCATCAGCGCCGAAACCCCGAGACCGTAGTCGAGCCGGTTGGAGATGGCCTGGAACACCGTCGTGATGATGAAGGGACCGCCGCTGGCGCCGGTCACGAGCAGCGGACGATGGTCGCTGTCCAGGACGATGGTCGGGGTCATCGCGGACAGCATGCGCTTGCCCGGGGCGATGGCGTTGGCTTCGCCCTGGACCAGTCCATACATGTTCGGCGTCCCCGGCTTCGCGGCGAAGTCGTCCATCTCGTTGTTCAGGAGGAATCCGCCGCCGGCTACCGTCACGGCGGATCCATACCAGCCGTTGAGGGTCGTGGTCAGGGCCACGGCGTTCCCGCGGCTGTCGGCCACGGAGAAGTGTGTCGTCTGCCGGCTTTCCCCGCGTGCCGGCCGGCCCGAGACCTCGCGTGAAGGAGTGGCCCGGTCGGTGGAGATCGTCGCGCGCAGCCCGGCGCTGAACGCAGGCGACAGCAGTGCCGCTTGATCGACCTTCACGAAATCGGGATCCCCGAGCACCTCGTTGCGGACCGCGAACGCGCGCCGCATGCTCTCGGCCTGCACGTGCACGGCCTTGGCCGTGTGCCAGCCCAGGGCGGCGAGATCGTATGGCCCAAGCTGACCGGCAATCAAGGCGAGCGTGATGCCGCCGGACGAGGGCGGTGGCATCGAGATCACGTCGTGCCCGCGGTACTGGAACGCGATCGGCGAGCGCCACTTCGCCTCATAGCCTTCGAGGTCTTTTGCCGTGATGATGCCCTTGCCGCGCTTCATCTCGGCGACGAGCAAGTCGGCGGTCTCGCCCTTGTAGAATCCGTCGCGGCCGTGCTCGGCGATGCGCCGCAGAGTGCGGGCGAGATCCGGGTTCTTGAGACGCGTACCCGCCGCCAGCGGCGTGCCGCCGGGCACATACAAGGAAGCCGAGCGCGGGGAAGCGGGCCAGTTGCTCGGCCTTGGCCTTGATGACTCCGGCCGCGTATGCGTCCACCTCGAAACCGGCCTCCGCCAGGCGAATCGCCGGCTCGACGAGACTCGCCCACGGCTTGGAGCCGAGCTTCTGATGCGCCGCCCACAGCCCGGCCACGCTTCCCGGAACGCCCGCCGCGAGGTGGCCGGTCACCGATCGGTCGCCGGTCTCGCCCTTGGCGTCGAGATACATGTCGCGGCTCCCGGCCGCCGGCGCCGTCTCGCGGAAGTCGAGTGCGTGGCCGGTCCCGTCGACATACGCGACGAGGAATCCGCCGCCGCCAATGTTGCCGGCGCTTGGCAATACCACGGCGAGCGCGAAGGCGGTGGCCACCGCGGCATCCACGGCATTGCCGCCATCGCGCAACACCGCGAGTCCCGCTTCGGTAGCCTGCGCCTGATCGGTCACCACCATGCCCTGGTCGCCGACGGCGGCGGGCTTGTCCAGGGAGAACGACCAGCCGTTCGGCACGTGCGGAACGGTGGCTATGGGCGCGGTGGTGGCCGCAGCCGCGCGCCGCACCTGGCGACGGGCCCGCCTTACAGGCGCCGAATGTCAGCAGTCCGATGAACAGGGCGACCAGGCGACGACGGGGCAAGGCGGCGCGCATCGCCGGATTATAGGGGCAGGGCCGTACAATCGGTGGTCATGCGGCACCGAAATGTGGGCGGGGAGTCGCGGCGGCCGCCGACGAGCGTGCGCCCGATCAGTTCCGCGTCAGGCTCGACACGACGAAGGGCATCATCGTCATCGACTGCGTCCGCGCCTGGGCGCCAGTTCGGGATCAGCGGCCGCCGACCGCTGTTCGAGCAGGGGAATGCCTACCTGAAGGAGCGCTTCCCGCTGCTCGACTACATCAGGACGGCGCGGGTGGAGAAACCGCGTCCGTAGCTCCGGGGCGACGCTCGCAGTTCGGTCTCACTGGCTCACTTCGATCGGCGGAACACCAGCGTGCGTGTGATCGCGCCGCCCGCCCCGGCAGGCGAGGTGAAGCTCAATTCGAAGGTGTCGCCGTTCAGGCGGAAGTTGCGCGTGAAATCCTTGCCGAGGTCCTCGGGAAAGAGCGAGCTCTGGACGTGGTGCGTCACAGTCCCGGCAGTTTCGTCCACCGTGAACGTGCCGAAGTACGCGTCATAGCCGAGGACCACGCGGGCGTTCTTCGCATCATCGGGGTTGGCCGGCTCGGTGATTGCCTGCGGGCGGCCCTGTCGCATCATCTGCAGTGCCATGTGCCCGCTGGCGTCGTAGAACAGCCGCCCGATCGGCTGCGCGCCGAGGACCGGATCCGCGATCGCGTCGCCGTTCGCGCGCGTAACGGTTCTGGACTGCAGCTCCCAGGAGCCGGACATCCGCTCCCGGGCGCCTCCGGCGGCCGGAGCAGAGCAGGAGGTCAGCACCGGAATCAGCAGGAGCACCGCCAGACGCGTCAAGGGATGGCACACGGCCTCAATTATGGACGCATGCGGCACCCGCTGTCAGGAGCCGGGAGGGTATGTGCCCCTCCCGGCTCCATCCTCGCCATTACCGCGTCCGCGATTGCACACCCACCATCACCACGAACTCACCGCGATTGTCCGGCAGGTGATCGTCGTTGACGCCGAGATACAGCCTCCCGCTCACCGGAGCGGTCACCGGCGTGCGGTCGCCGATGAACATCGGCGGGTAGTCGCCGATCTTGCCGATCAAGCCGCCCGCCAGTTGATTCAGGATCGGAGCATCCGGTGCCTTGCGCCCGCGCCGCGAGCCGGCGGGCGTGGCCGTGTCGTCGGGATCGCTGCTCATCTGAATCTGGCCGCTGGCGTTCAGCATGACCACATCGCCGGCGCGAAGGATGATGCCGGTGTCGGTCCAGCGCTGCTGGCTGTTGACCCGCACGCTCTGGTTGTCGGGGCCCGACGTGCCGGCGCCTGAGGCGTTGCCCGGTGACCCGCCGGAGGCGTCGAACTCGCGCCTGGACAGCACGCCGTCGCGATTCGTGTCACGTTGGGTGAAGCTGTTACGCGACCAGTGCCACTCCGCGGGCGAGATCGCGCCATCGCGGTCGTAGTCCAAGTTCTGGAACTGGTCGTAGGTGTCGAAGCTGTTGTCGGCGCCGGCGACTTCGTAGCGGCTCAGCACGCCGTCGCTGTTGCGATCGAGCCAGCGGAATTCGTCAAGGCCGCCGTGCCATTCGGAGCGCTCGACCGTGCCGTTGTTGTTCCAGTCCAGATCGTCGAAGTTGTCGCCGCGATCATCGTTGGACGCTGCGCCGATGAACTCCGACCGGCTGATGGCGTTGTTGCGGTCACGATCGATCCGCCGGAACGTCTCGAGATCGTAGTGCCACTCGTTGGTGGTCAGGCGGCCGTCGCGATTGTGATCGAGATTGCTGAAGCCGGACTCGGTCCAGCTGATGTTTCGCTCGAAGCGATTGGGATCGTGATCCGCCGTTTCCCAGTTGCTGTTGCGCTGCGCGCCGGGACGAACTTCTTCACCCGACAGCACGCCGTCGTTGTTCCAGTCGTGGTTCTGGAACGAGCGGTCGGAGCCGCGCCATTCCTCGCGCGTGATCTGACCATCGTTGTTTCGGTCCATGCCCGGGAACCGGGTCTGCGTCTGCGCCTCGGCTGTCGCCGCCAGGCCCATCCACAGAAACGTGACGAACGCCGTTGTCAGCACCAGGGGACGCGAAGTCATGGGAAACCTCCGGTCCCTGGCTGCTGCACAAGGCGTGCCGTCGGTTCGAACTCAGCGACAAAAACGGTGGCGCCACACCGCGCGGCTCAACCACATGCATCGCTTACTGGCTGGTCATCACCGCGCCGTTCTTCAGGTGCTTGTCGAAGAACTCTTCGGCGCGGCGCCAGGCGTCGCGCAGGATGTGCGCGCGGCGGAAGAAGTGAATCTCGCCCGGATAGACACCCATCTCGAATGGCTTGCCGAGCTTGAGCAACACATCCCACAACCGCAACGAATCGCGGAACTGCACGTTGCGATCGTTGGTCCCGTGCAACACCAGCAGCGGGCGGGCGAGCGCGTCCATGTGATAGATGGGCGCCGACACCCGATAGATGTCGGGGTTCTCTACGGGCGTGCCCAGCCGAGGCGTGGTGTAGCCTGCGCCGTAGGTCGCCCAGTCCACCACGCCCGCGACGTTGATGCCGCAGCGGAACAACAACGGGTCCTGGGTCATCGTCTGCAGCGTGAGATAGCCGCCGTAGCTGAGCCCCCAGACACCGATGCGATCGGGATCCACGTAGTCCAGCGTCTTCAGGTAGTCGGCGCTGGAGAGCACGTCGGCCGCGTCGGAGACGCCGAGCCCCATGTGGACGCCGGTCGCCCAGTCGCGGCTGTACCCCGAGCTGCCGCGATAGTCCGGCGTGATCACCACGTAGCCCTGCTGGGCCAGGTAGACCGAGGCGGAGTAGTACATCCGGTAACTGCCCGGATGCCAGCCGAGGAAATTCTGGTCGGAGCCGGAGCCATGAATCCAGACGATCGCCGGGTGCTTCCGGCTCTTGTCCATGTCGCGCGGCACCATCAACGTGGCGGGTACGGGTGCCTTGTCCAAGCGACTTGGGAACGACACGGCCGTTGGTGCGACGATCTCCGCGCGATTCAAGCCAGCCGGCATCGAATCACTCAGCCTGGTCGGTGTGGCATGGGCGCGAACCGGGGCGACGTAGAGGTCCAGGGAGTTCTGCACGTCGGTCCGCTGGAACACCAGCGACTGGCCGTCGGGCGCGAACAGCGGATCGAGGTTCACGCCCCGCTCGATCACGACCGGTTCGGAACGCCTGGTCGCGATCTCCACCACGTCGATGAAGCGTTCCATCTGGTTGCCTGGCGCGCTGTGGTGATAGGCCAGGCGGCGGCTGTCCGGTGACCAGCTGCCAAGGCCGATGCCGAAGTTGCCGGAAGTCAGCTGGACGGCCTGCGTCTCCGAGGTCGCATCGATCGGGATCACGTAGACGTGAATCCAGCCGCTGCGATCGCTCACGAAGGCGATCTGCTTGCCGTCCGGCGAGATCGAGCAGCTTCACGTCGCGATTGGTCGGCGACACCCACCGATCGTCGCGGTCGCGCCAGAGCACCCGCGGCAGCGCGTCCCGCGTCGTCACCTTGATGTCCTTGGTTTTCCCGTCGGGCGACAGCTCGTAGTAGACGAGCGAGCGGTCGGCCGCGAACTGCGGGAAGCTGACCGCGCCGACCGTGGGAATCCAATAGACGTCGCCGCCTTGGGCGGCGATCACGCCAAGGCGTCGCTCTCGCGCGACCGTCTCCATCGAGCGGACCATCGGACCGTTCCACGGCAGGTCCTCGGGCTCGAGGCCGCCGCGACTGGCGGTGAAAGCGAGCCAGCGTCCGTCCATCGAGAACACCGGCACGCCGGCACTGAGACCCTCCGGCAGGTTGGTCACCTGGCGCTCGGTGCCAGCGGCGACGTTGCCCAGCCAGATGTTCCCGCGACGGATGAACGCGATCGCCTGGCGATCCGGCGACAGGCTGAACGCGCCCGCGTCAGCGAGCGCACCGGGCATCCGCGCCGGCTTGCCGCTCGTCGCGCTCACTTTCCAGAGCTGCCCGTAGCGGCCGAAGAGGATCTCGTCGTTCGAGATCCACGCGAACGCGCCCAGGTCCGACTGCAGCAGGTCCGGATCGACCGCGAAGTCCGTCAGCGGCACCGGCTTACCGCCAGGCGCCACCACGAACAGGTCCTGCTTTCCCGCCGCGTCCCAGAGGAACGCCACGCGCTGGCCATCCGGCGACCAGGCCGGGTTCGTCGGGTACTTGATGTCGGCAATGCGTTCGATCGTGATGCTGCCGCGCGGCGGCTCGGCATCGACGGGCGCCGCGAGCCCGAGGGCGATCGCGGCCGCGAACAAGGCCGATGCGACGGTCGAAGTGCCAGTCATAAACGTCCTCTTCAAAAACGTGCGGTGACCCCGAACCGGATGATACGCGGTGTCAGGATGCGGGTGGGCCGTCCCCACGTCGAGCCGATCTGCTCGTTCTGCAGCAGGACGTGGTTGGCGTTGAGGAGGTTGAACAGGTCGATGTTCGGCTCGACCGACGCGCTGCCCATGCGGAAGCGCTTGGCAAACCGCAGGTCGATGAACTTGGTGACGTCTTCGGTGCGATCCGTGCCGCGCGCGGCGAGGCGGACGGTCTCGCTGGCCTGCGAGGCGGTCAGGCCGGTGAAGGTGGCGGTGCGGTTCAGCGGGTCGCCGGCACGCGCGGTGTACTTGCCGGAGAACATGATGTCCCAGGGGAGCTGATAGGTGCCCGACACCGTGGCGGTCCACGGCAGGTCGATGAACACCGAGCTGTCGTAGCGGTTGATCGACGAGTTCGGGTTGCTGAAGTCCACGCCGGTGTAGGTGCCGCTGTGGTCGAAGCCGCGATGCTGCTGCAGGCTGAGGCCGGCGAGCATCTGCCAGCGGTTCGACATCCGCTTCTGGAAGTCGAACTGCGCCCCGTCGTAGTTGCTCTCCAGGAACTCGACGTTGCTGATGTAGCGATCGCGAGCGGTGATGTACTCCGGCTTCAGGTTGTAGATGGTGATCGCCTGCGTCTGACCGCTGATCGGATCGACGTAGGTGCGATCGATCGGCGTGTAGGCGTCGAAGCCGCGGGCGTGGTCGAGGATGCCGAGGCCGTTGCGGTGTTCGCGGCGGTGGTAGCTGACCCCAATCGCCATGTTGCCGGCCAGTTGCTGCTCGAAGCCGACGTTGTACTCCTGGCTGTAGGGGCGGGTGGCGCCGCCGTCAACCGTCGGGAACAGGCCGCGCGGGAAGCCGGTGAACAGGCCCAGCTCACCGGGATCGACCGCCAGGTTCCCGTTGGTGTCGCTCCACGACACCGCCTGGTTGACGAGGGCGTTGGGATTGGCGGCCTCCGAGATCTGCGACCCGAACTGGTTGTAGAAGCGCCCGTAGTAGGCCTTCAGGGCGGTGCGGCCGTTGCCCGAACAGGTCGTACGAGACGCCGAGCCGCGGCGCCAGGTTCGGCCCGAAGTCGAAGACGTCGGTCTTCCGGAAAGCTGCGGGCCTCGACGTAGGTGCCGGCCGGGCTGGTCTGCGCCGGCAGGTAGGCGCTCACCCCGTCGACGCGGAGGCCGGCGTTGATGGTCGCGCGCCCCAGCAGCCAGCGATCCTGCACGAACGAATCCCCACGTGCTCAGGCGATGGTCGGAGTTGATCGGCGTGTTCGAGAGCTGCGCCTGGAACGCGCGCCCGTCCTGCAGCTCGAGGAGGATGTCGCCGTTGCGGATGCGCTCGTACTCGACCCGCTCCCAGGAGAGCTGCAGTCCGCCCTTCAGGTCGTGCGTGCCCGCGCCCTTCGAGTCCAGGAAGTAGCTGGCGACGAAGTTGCCCTGGTAGCGGCCGTTCGGGTTGAGCGACTGCGTCTCGGCGGCGTTGATGCGCGTGTTGCGCACGACGTCGCGGATGGCGATGTCGCGTCGGCTGCACCTCCGCCTGGTAGCGCACCGGGAAGACGCCCCACATGCGGCCGAAGCGCGCGTCCAGCACCATTCGCCGGCCGACCACGTGGTTGTACTGCAGCGACGTAGTTCTGCGCCGGCTGGTTCTGCAGCACGGTCGCCTTGTCCTCGACGATCAGGTAGGGCGCGTCGCGGCGATGGAAGCGATCGTTGATGTTCTTGTTGAAGAGAAACGACGTGCGGATGGTCGGCGTGGCCTGCCACGTGCCCTTGCCCATGAAGTTGCGGATCCGGTTGTCGTCGATGGCCTGCGAGCCGTCCGGGATTGCTGGCGCCGATCTGGAACTGATCCAGCCGCCACCACCGGATCGCGCCGAAGAACCACGCCTTGTCGCGGGCGATCGGGCCGCCGAGCGTCGAGCTCCAGTCGTAGCTGATGTCGATCGGGTTGCCGGCCGCGCCGGTCTCCTGTCCCGGCTGCAGGCCGAGCCGCACCCGCAGGTCGTCGTCGATGTTCGAACCCTGCAGCGCGTCGTTCATGAAGTAGAAGTTGTTGTCCGACGAGAAGCGGTTGCCGCCCGACTTCGTGACCATGTTCATGAAGACGCCGGACACGTCGCTCTCGGCGGTGCCCGACGCCGTCTGCATGTTGTACTCGTCGTACATCTCGAAGCCGTAATACATCATCGTGGCGCCGCCGTCGCCGCCGGCCCAGTTCACCTTGAGGCCGTCGATGCTGAACGACTTCTGGCTGTTGGCCGATCCGAAGGCCTCGATGTTGTACTGCTGCGCGCCCTCGGTGCCACCGACGTCGAGACGCCCGGTGACCACGCCGGGCACCAGGCCGGCCATCGTCCACGGATTGCGGCCGGTGGGAATGTTCTCGTAGAGGTCCTTCGAGATGTTCGTCTGGGTCACGGTCGACGAGACGTCGACGACCGGCGACGCACCGCTGACGGTGACGGTTTCCTGCGAGGTTGCCGACGCCGAGCTCGACATCGACGCGCGCCGTGCGCGCCACCTGCACGATGATCCCCTCGCGCCTGAGCGGGGCGAAGCCGGTCAGCTCGAAGGCGACCGTGTAGCTGCCGGGCGGCAGCGCGAACTGGTAGCTGCCGGCTTCCCCGGTCACGCTGGTCCGACTGCCGCCAATCAGGCTCTCGCCGCTCACCGTGACCGTCACACCGGGGAGCACGCCGCCCTGCGCGATCGCGCACGAGGCCGGTGAGGGTGCCGGTCTGCTGGGCAGCCGCAGAGGCCGCGGTGAGCAGCAGGCCGAAGAGCAGGACGACGATGCGGAAATGCGCCATTGCAGGGCCCTCCAGAATCCGTCATGGAAAAGGAGCGCGATACGGTGGGGGGCGAACGGCACCATGATAGCGGCGGGCGAATCGGACGCAAGGGTGCCGGCCGACCGGCTCTGCCATGGCCAGCATCTAATGGCCGAGGAAGTCGCGAAGCGCCTCGCTGGTACTCAGGAACGCGAGGTCCTCCCACGGAATCGCCGACGGCTCGAACCACTGAGCCTCGAGGCCCTCTTCGTCCACGGCCAGCTCGCCGGCGAGCACCGTCGCCGCGTAGACGATGATGATCGGCGTGCGTCCCGCGTAGGAGTAGATGCCGATCAAGCGCTCGATGTGCACGTCGAGCCCGGCTTCCTCCTTCGCTTCGCGGATCGCCGCCATCATCACTTCCTCGCCGCGGTCCACGTAGCCGCCTGGGAACACCCACTTGCCATAGCCCGGCTCAATCGCGCGCTTCACGAGGACGATGCGTCCGTCGGACGCGCGGATCACGGTGCCGACCGCCACTTTCGGGTCGAGGTAGAACACAAAACCGCACGCGCCGCTCGTGCACACCAGCCGCGTCGGTTCACCCACCCGCAGGATCCGGGGCTCGAGCGGGGAGCCGCAGACCGGGCAGAAGCGGAAGGTGTCGGCCATCGGCGTCAGTATAAGATTCTTGAGACATGTCCATTCTGAAAGTGGCCCGGATGGGGCATCCCGTCCTCCGTCAGCGGACGCGACTGGTCGACAAACACGAGATTCGCAGCGCCGATTTCCAGAAGCTCATCGACGACATGATGGAGACGATGGACGAGTACGCGGGCATCGGCCTGGCCGCGCCGCAGGTGCATCAGAGCGTCCGAGTGTTCGTCGCGATTCTCGACACCGACGGGCAGGGGGACGGCGAGCCGGTCGCGCTCATCAACCCCGAGATCACCGTGCTGTCGAGCGAGCTGATTGAGGGATGGGAAGGCTGCCTCAGCATCCCGGACATCCGCGGCCGCGTCCCGCGCTCGCCGCACGTCAAGGTCAGCGCCTTGAACCGGGACGGCAAGCGCATCGAGATCGAAGCCCGCAATTTCCCTGCCCGCGTCATCCAGCACGAGACCGACCATCTGGACGGCGTGCTGTTCTTCGATCGCATGCGCACGTTCGAGTCGCTGACCTTCCTGGACGAGTATTCGCGTTACCAGGTCAAGCGGGAAGACGACGACGAAGACGACGACTAGGGGTGGGGATGCCGGCGATCAGCGATCGAGGATGTCGCGGATCTTCCGGCACAGTCCGGCGGGCGAGTACGGTTTCTGCATGAACTGATCCGCGGGAATCGCGATGCCCTTGCGGCTGACCGCCTCCGGCGTGTACCCCGAAGTGAACAGCACGCGCGCGTCCGGCCGCAGCACCAGGAACTGCTCGGCCAGCGCATGGCCGCCGAGTACCGGCATCACTACGTCCGACATCAGCAGGTGAATCGGGTGCGCGCTCGACCGCGCGAGCGAGAGCGCCTCGATTCCATTCGACGCCGTCAACACGTCGTACCCGGCGGCCTTCAGGACCGCCTCCGTGAAGAACCGCACCGCATCATCGTCCTCCACGACGAGGATGGTTTCGGTCCCGGCCGGCGGCTCGTCCGAGCGAGGCGCATGGAGCGCGGCCAGTGGCAGGGCCACGGTGGGGAGGTAGATCTTGAACGTCGTGCCTTGGCCGGGCTCGCTGTACACCCCGACGTAGCCGCCGCTCTGCATCACGAAGTTCTGCAGCATGGTCAGGCCGAGGCCGGTGCCGCGGCCGCTGCCCTTGGTCGTGAAGAACGGCTCGAACACCCGCTTGAGGGTCTCGGCGTTCATGCCGACGCCGATGTCGGAAACCGCGAGCATCACGTAGGCGCCGGGCGGCACCTCGCGCGGAACCACGCCGTGGGCGGTGGTGAAGGTGACGTTGGCGGTTTCGATGGTCACCTGGCCGCCATCCGGCATGGCATCGCGGGCGTTGATGACCAGGTTCACGAGCATCTGGTCGAACTGCGCCCGGTCGGCCATCACGTGGTCGAGGTTGCCGGCCAGCCTGGTTTCGATCGCGACGTCCTCGCCGATCACGCGCTTCAGCATGTCCACATCGGCGAGGACGACCTCGCTCAGATCCAGCACGCGCGGTTCGACCATCGACTTGCGGCTGAAGACCATGAGCTGCCGGGTCAGTTCGGCGGCGCGTTCGCCGGCCCGGTGAATTTCCTCGACGAGGCTGCGGACGGGATTGTCGGCCGGCAGCTTCATCAGCACCAGCTCGCTGTAGCCGTCGATCACCGTCAGCATGTTGTTGAAGTCGTGAGCCAGGCCGCCGGCCAGCCGGCCCACCGCCTCCATCTTCGCCGACTGCCGCAGGCTCGACTCGAGCCGTCGCGTCTCGGTGATGTCGTGGGCGATACCGGCCACCGCCACCACCTGGCCGTGGCGGTCGTGGATCGGCGACATGCTGAGCGAGATCGTGACGGGCGACCCGTCCTTGCGGCGGTGCACCGCGTCGAAGGCCGGGATGCGCTCGCCCGAGCGGACGCGTTCGAGCAGGTAGTGCCGATCGCTCGTGCGCTCGGCCGGCACCAGCATCGAGACGTCCCGGCCGACGATCTCGTGGGCGGGATAGCCGTACAGGCGCTCCGCACCGGGATTCCACGAGATGATCGTGCCGTCCAGCGTGGCACTGACGATGGCATCGTCGCTGCCTTCGACGAGGGAGGCGAGGCGGAACCGGTCGTCGCGCTCGCGATCGAGGTCGGCGGTGAGGTGGGCGTGCCGGACCGCCAACCCGACCATCGCGGCGAGCGTGGACAGTAGCGGCAGGACGTCGGCGTCGAATGCGTCCGGCCGCCGAGCGTAGACGGCCAGCACGCCGTAGGGCCGGCTGCCATGGCCGATCAGCACGGCCGCGACGGAGCGGAAGCCGTTGGCGAGAAAAATGGGCGGTTCGTTCCGGCGCTCGCGGAGGTCTGAGATCAGCACGGCGCCGTTCGGCGACTCGAGCACTTCGGGCGCATGCCAGATGGTTGGGGAGATCAGGTCGCGGACCGTCGGGGCGGCCTGCCAGCCAAAGGCTCCGCCCGCGGTGGTGAGGCGGTTGCCGAGGGTGCGCTCGAGGACAAGGGCAGCGTCTCCGCCGGCGGTGTCGGCGGCCACGCTTGCGGCCCTGGCGAGAAGCTGGTCGAGCTGGTCACCCTTCCAGGCGTCGCGCCCCAGCCGGGATACGGCCTCGATGAACGAATTCGAGGGTGGGCGCCGCATCCTGCTCTTCTTTGTCGTGCGAGAGGCTATGAAACTTTATACTTTCACACGAATGCCCGCCCTCGCGCTATCGACGGCACCGCCCCGCGTCACGTTGCTCAGCGCCCCGCAGGCTCCCTATGATGGGGCCATTGCGGCGGCGCGCACCTGTTATTCGCCGCGGGTGATCACCCGCGACGAAGTCACCGACCGGCAGCGCGAGTCGATCGGCCCCCTGACCTTCGAGGGCGGCCACCACACCGTCTTCCAGCACGCGCACTTCGAGTTCGGGCTCGAGAACGTCTCGCGCCAGTTCGTGTGGAGCGTTCTCCACGCCTACCCGTTCTACAACTCCGAGCAGTCGAGCCAGCGTTACGTGAAGCTCAACGAGCCGCGCGCGTTCATGCCGCCGCTCGAAGGCGAGGCCCGCGACGTCTACGAACTGGCCGTCCTGCGGGCGTGGGACGCCTACAGCGAGCTCTCGGCGCTGCTCAAGGACGACGCCTGGGCGATTCTCAAGGAGCTGCGCTATGTGCGGCCCACCAACACGCCGGCGCGGCTGAAAGCGGTAGAGCGCGAGGCCGAGAAGAAGGCGATCGAGACGGCGCGCTACGTGATCCCGATTGGCGCCTTCACGTCGATGGTGCACACCGTGTCGGGCCTGGTGCTGCACCGCCTGCACCGGATGATGAACGCCGGCGACACACCTTACGAAGCGCAGATGGTGATTGGTGCCATGGTCGACCTCGTCAACGAGGTGGACCCGATGTTCTTCGACAAGGTGGGGCTCGAGACGCTGGGTGTCGAGGCCCTGCCAGAGGCCGCGATCCCGCGCCCGCTGGCCTCGGGCGATGCGTTCGCGCGCGAATTCGACCAGCGCCTGGGCGGACGGGTATCGCGGCTGCGCGACTGGTCCGCCGGCGCCGAGGGCGTGGTGGCCGAAGCCGTGCGCGCCACCTTCGGGCTCACCGCCGCGGAGATGGACGATGCGGAGGCGATCGATCGGGTGATGAACCCGGCCCGGAACCCTTACCGCGTGGACATGCTGAACGTGTCGTATCACTCGCCGCTGATGCGCGCGCTCAATCATCCGAGCTACGTGTTCGAGAAGCGCCTCAGTCACACCGCCGACTCGCAGGACCAGCGCCACCGCATGGTGCCGGCGTCGCGGCCGATGATGACGTTTGCCGACACGGCGACGCCGGACGTGATCACGCCGCGCCTGATCCGGCAGAACCCTGCTGCGCAGGCTGTCTACGACCGCGCGATCAACGACGCGTGGACGGCCAAGAACCGGCTCCTGGCGCTTGGCGTGCCGCTGGAGTTCGCGCTGTACCTGCTGCCCAACGCCAAGGCCCTGCGGATGGTGGAATCGGGGCCGTTCATCGCGCTGCAGCACAAGTGGACGCTGCGCACCTGCTTCAACGCGCAGGAAGAGATCTACCTGGCGTCGATGGACGAAGTGGAGCAGGTGCAGGCCGTGCACCCGATTCTCGGCAAGTTCCTCGGTCCGCCGTGCGTGCTCCGCAACCGGATCGTCTCGCCACGCTGCACCGAAGGCACGCATTTCTGCGGCGTCCCGGTATGGCAGTCGTTCCCGCACGCGCAGAGGCGACTGTGACAGAGGCTTGGGGCTCGAGGGAGGCTTACGGGTTAAGGCGACTCCCTGGAGTGCGCCTACCACGCCTGCCCAGTCTTGGGTCTTGGGTCTTGAGTCTCGAGTCTTGGGTCCTGACACTCTGCCCTTCCGGCCGCCGACTGCCGGTTGCCGGTTGCCGGTTCTAGTTCCCCCTGTGTCCCCCGCCTGGCTGGCCCACTTTTACACCGCGCTCGGAGCGGTGCTTGCGCTCTTTGCGACGCAGGCGGTGTTCCGAGGCGATTTTCGTACCGTGTTCCTGGCGCTGACGGCCGCTATCTTCGTCGATGCCACCGACGGCTGGCTGGCGCGCGCGCTGCGGGTGAAGGAGGTGCTGCCCGGTTACGACGGTGGCCGCCTCGACGACATCGTCGATTACCTGACGTACGTGTTCGTGCCGGTGCTGCTGCTCTGGAAGGCGGGATTGCTGCCTCCCGGCTGGGAGATGGAGGTCGGAACGGTCGTGCTCCTGGCCAGCGCCTACGGCTTCGGACAGGCCGATGCAAAGGTCGTCACGACTGACCACTTCTTCACGGGATTTCCGTCCTACTGGAACATCGTGGCGCTGTATCTCTACGTCTGGCGGCTGCCGCCCGCGGTGAACGCGGCGTTGCTGCTGGTGCTGGCCGCGCTGGTCTTCGTACCGATCCGGTTCGTCTATCCTTCCAGAACGGTCCAGCTGCGCGAGTTCACTCTTGTCCTCGGCGCACTCTGGAGCGCCCTGGTGCTCGTGATGATCTGGCGCCTGCCGGCCACCGACGGCCCATGGACGGCGATATCGTTGGTGTTCCCGGTCTACTACACCGTGCTGTCGCTCTGGCTACACGCCCGCTCCCCACGCTAAGATCATTCGTTCACCAGGTCACCAGCCGCTTGTCACCTTTAGTCATCATCTTCCTCACCGTCTTCATCGACCTGCTGGGGTTCGGCATCATCATCCCGCTGCTGCCCTTCTACGCAGAGTCGTTCGGCGCCAACGCCTTCACGGTGGGTCTGCTGGGCACCAGCTTCTCGCTGATGCAGTTCCTGTTCTCGCCGGTGTGGGGGCGCATTTCCGATCGGATCGGCCGGCGCCCGATCATCCTCCTGGGGTTGGCCGGGTCGTGCGCGTCCTACCTGGTCCTGGCGCTGGCGCACACACTGGCACTCGTCTTCATCGCCCGCATCGTCGGCGGGATTGCCGGCGCCAACATTCCGACCGCGCAGGCCTACATCGCCGATGTGACGACGCCCGAGAATCGCGCGAAGGGGATGGGGCTGGTCGGCGCGGCCTTCGGCCTGGGATTCATCTTCGGCCCGGCGCTGGGCGGCATCCTCAGCCATCTTGGGCCGTCGGCGCCGATGTGGTTTGCCTCGGCGCTGTGCGGCGCCAACCTGATCGCGGCGTATTTCCTCCTGCCCGAATCGCGATCGGCGAATCCGGCGCGGCCGACGCTGAGCCGGATGGAAGCGCTGCGCCGGGCGACGGCGGATCGGCGTCTGCTGCTCCTGCTGGCGCTCTACTTCATTGTCACCGCCGCGTTCTCGGGCTTCGAGACCACCTTTGCGCTGTTCAGCGAGCGCCGGTTCGGCTTCACGATGTCCACCATCGGCTACCTGTTCGCGTTCATCGGCTTCACGCTGGCCGTGGTGCAGGGCCTGCTGGTGGGCAGGGCGGTGAAGCGCGTCGGCGAGGCGCGGTTGATCCCGATCGCGATTGCGATCATCGGTATCGGGATCGGCCTGGTGCCGTTTGCGTGGAGCGTGCCGACGCTGCTGGTGGCGATCGGGACGCTGGCCGTGGGCATGGGCTTCAACGGCCCATCGTTGTCGTCGATGGTGTCGCGGTTGACGCACGCCGACGATCAGGGTGGCATGCTCGGCCTCGCTTCGTCGCTGGCGAGCCTGGGACGTGTCGTCGGCCCCGCGTGGGGTGGGTTCCTGTTCGACAACATGGGGATGACCTCCCCCTACCTGAGTGCCGCGGCCATCATGTTCATTGCCGTCGGCGTGGCCGTGGCCTCGCTCCGATCGGCCTGATTCTTCACACGAGACCGCCTGTGAACGTTCTCAGTCTGCATGCCGCTAATCCGGGGCCCTACACCGGCGCCGGCAACTGGACCTACCTGATTCCCGGCGACCGGCCGCTGTTGATCGATGCGGGTGTCGGCGAGACCGGGCATCTCGAGGCGATCGCCGCCGCGGTCGCCGGGGGGCCCGCGCGGGTGCTGGTCACCCATGCGCATCCGGATCACGCCGCTGGCGCACCGGCATTGGCGGCGCGCTGGCCGTCGGCCGCGTTCAGCAAGATGCCATGGCCGGGCCAGGACATCGAGACGTTGGTGTGGTCGCCGCTCGCCGATGGCGATCGCATCGCGACCGGCGAGGGCGAGCTCGAAGTCGTCCACACACCGGGGCACGCGCCGGACCACGTGGTGCTGTGGCACGAAGAGTCGCGGACGATCTTCGGCGCCGACCTGATGCAGCTGGGAAACTCGGTGGCCATCCCGGCGTCGAACGGCGGCGACCTGGCGGCCTACCTGCGCTCGCTGCGACGGGTGCAGGCGCTGCGACCGTCGCGCGTGCTGCCGGCGCATGGCCCGGTCATCGACGATCCGCTGGCGCTCATCGACCAGTACCTGACCCACCGGCATCACCGCGAAGTGCAGGTGCTCTCCGCGCTCGAGGCCGGGCTCGACACCGTGGACGCCATCACCGGGCGCATCTACACCGGTCTCAACCCGCAGCTCGGCCCGCTGGCCCGCGAGAGCGTGCTGGCGCACCTGGTCAAGCTGGAACACGACGGGCTGGCGAAACGGGATGGAGCCCGCTGGGTGAGCGTTAGCTAGAAGGCAAAAGGCAGAAGGCAGAAGGCAGAAGGAACCGGCAACCGGCAACCGGCAACCGGCAGACGGAAAGCCAAAAGGCAAAAGGCAAAAGGCAAAAGGCAGACGGACGACAGACGGCGCCAGGAAGCGGGGGCGCCGCGATTTGGCGTCGCGTCCCTGAGGCCGGAGCGCAGCCCGAACGACCGGCGCGTCGGTGCCGCCGCAGGCTCACCGACTCCCGACTCCGTCGCCTCAGGTCTGCCGTCTGCCGGCTGCCGTCTGCCGTCTTCGGGCCGCCGTCATACACTTACCTTATGAACAACGTCATCGACTTCATCCACGTCCACCGCGACCGCTACGTAGACGAGCTGAAGCAGTACCTGGCCATTCCCAGCATCAGCGCGCTGCCCGGCCATGCGGCCGATGTGCGCCGCTGCGCCGAGTGGACCCGCGACGAGATGACCCGCATCGGCCTGCAGAACGCCCGCATCGAGGAGACTCCCGGCCACCCGGTCGTCTACGGCGAATGGCTGGGCGCGCCGGGTGCGCCGACCATCCTCTTCTACGGCCACTACGACGTGCAGCCGGTCGATCCGCTCAACCTGTGGACGTCGCCGCCGTTCGAGGCGACGGTCCGAGACGGCGAGCTCTACGCGCGCGGGTCGGCCGATGACAAGGGCCAGGTCTTCATGCACTTCAAGGCGGTCGAAGCCCACATGAAGCAGAACGGCCGCCTGCCGGTGAACATGAAGTTCCTCATCGAAGGCGAAGAGGAAGTCGGCAGCGAGAACCTGGACAACTTCGTCCGCGCCCACAAGGATCTGCTGAAGGCCGACGTGGTGGTGATCAGCGACTCGCCGATGTTCGATCGCGGCGTCCCGTCCATCTGCTATGGGCTCCGTGGCCTGGCCTACTTCCAGATCGACCTTCGCGGCTCGAAGAGCGACCTGCACTCCGGCTCGTTCGGCGGCGCGGTCGCCAATCCCGCGATGGTGCTGGCGCAGATGCTGGCCCAGGCCAAGGACAAGAGCGGCAAGATCAAGATCCCGAACTTCTACGACGACGTCGTCGAGCTGCTGCCAGAGGAGCGGGCGGAGTTCGCGAAGCTGCCGTTCAACGAGAAGAAGTACCGCCAGGAGTTCGGCATCCCGAAGCTGTTCGGCGAGAGCGGATACACCACGCTCGAGCGGACATGGGGGCGGCCGACATTCGAAGTCAACGGCTTGCTCTCGGGTTTCACGGGCGAAGGCGCGAAGACCGTGCTTCCCGCCGTCTCCATGGCCAAGGTGAGCATGCGCCTGGTGCCGAACCAGGACCCCAAGAAGATCGGCGACCTGTTCGAAGAGTGGGTGCGCAAGGTCGCGCCGAAGACGGTGGAACTGAAGGTCACCCGCATGCACGGCGGCAAGCCCTGGATGACGGCGTTCGACAACCCCTACGTCCAGGCCGCCGGCCGCGCCATCGAGGCGGGCTTCGGCAAGCGCCCGGTCTTCAATCGCGAGGGCGGCTCGATTCCGGTGGTGTCCACCTTCCAGGAGGAACTCGGCCTGCCGTGCGTCCTCTTCGGCGTCGGCTTGCCCGACGAGAACGCCCACGCCCCCGACGAGAAGCTCGACCTCGGCAACTTCCACGGCGGCATCATCTCCGCCGCGCACCTCTACGGCGAGATCGGGTCGATGACGGCCTGAGTGCGGGCGAGGCGCCCCTTCGGGGCGTAGGAACAACAGGCAGCCCTTCGGGCTGTGGGCGGCCCTGCAGGCCGTGGGGCGAAACCGCTTGGCCCGCTCTCTTCCGCCTATTCCGACGCGAACGAAAGTGAGCGCCATCTCACCCTACGCGAGTGCCCCGGGCACGAGCGCCCTCGTCCGGCTGTAACGAAAAGGCCCGCTCCAGCACTAACCGGTTGGAGGCCGGCCCGCCATCCCTCGGTGGGCCGGATCGGACGATGAAGAAGTCTGTTGTGATCCTGCTCGTGGGCACGCTGCTGGCAACGTGGTCCGAGGGACGTGCCAGTAAGCCGATGGAACCCGTCGCAGTTCAGGTGGTCGCGGCCAGATAGGCTCTAGGCTCTAGGCTCAAGCTCAGGACTCAAGACCCAAGACTCAAGACTCAAGACTCAAGACTCAAGACTCAGCTCAAGACCTACGCCCACTCACCGCAGGCGCCATCAATTCAGCTGCGCCGCCCGGCGCCGCAGCGTCTTCACGTGGTCCCAGACCTGCTCGGTCTCCTTGCGCTGCTCCTCGTCCTGCTCCACCAGCCGCGCCATCTTCAGGTACTGCTCGAGGTCCTTCAGCGCGCGAAACACGTCGTTCATGTGGTACGCGAGCAGGCCGCGATCGCGCAGCTCGTTGAGCGACGTCGGCTGCAGCGCCAGCAGGATGTCGGTGACCTGACGCGCCTGCGGGAACGATCGCATCCGCACGTAGAGCCGCTTCATGTTGAGCAGCATCCGGACCATGATCTGCCGGCGCGTGGCGCGCGCCAGCAGCGTCGGCGAGTACGCGGTGTCCTCGCCCATGTGCTTCTGCAGCAGCGCCCGGCAGTCGGCCTCGTTCAGGATGCCTCCGGCGTGGAACGGGTCGACGATCAGCCCCTCGTCCGGATCGTCGGTATGTAAGTCCTGCAGCGCGCGCACCAGGAAGTGACCAGGGAAGTTCACGCCCTCCACGCGGACGCCGGCGCGCCGGCCCACCTCGATGTAGATCAGCGCCAGCGAGATCGGGATGCCCGTCTTCTTGTCGAGCACCTGGTTGAGGCAGCTGTTCCGCGGATCGTCGTAGTGCTCGCGGTTGCCGGTGAACCCCAGCTCGTTGAACAGGTATTTGTTGAGCGCATCCACCCGGGCGCCGAGCGGAGCGTCGAGGCCCGTGTCACTGGCGATCCGGTACGCCGCGGCGATCCCCATCTCGTCGATGCGGTCGAGATACGGCTCGGGATCGAGGTGGGGGTATCGAGCCGCGCGATCAGGAATGCCGGCGCGGCCAGATCGGGTCCGGGCCGGTCGGCCGCGTCCACGATCCGTTCGGCGAGCGTGCGGGCAGGAGCCATGTCAATCAGCAACGAGGGCGTCCAGTCGGTCGAGCGTCAGGTCCGACAGGCCGCCGCAGACGAGTTCGGCTTCCTCGCGCAATTCCGCCGCGCTGTAGGTGTTGGTGACCGCCACCAGCCGCAGGTCGGCGCCGCGCGCCGAGACCAGTCCCCACTTGGAGTCCTCGATGGCCACCGACCGCCACGGTTCGAGCGGCTGCCCGGAGTGCGCCCTCAATCGCGCGAACGCGGTGACGTATGGCTCCGGGTGGGGCTTGCTGCGCGCGGTCTGGTCGGCGCCGACGATCACCGGAAACAGCTGGCGCAGTCCCGCGCGTTCGAGGATCTCCTCGATCTCGTGCGTCAGCGCGCCGGAGGCAATCGCAATCGGGACGACCGCGGCCGCGGCGCGGATGAAGTCGGCTGCACCGGGATAGAGCATCTCGCCGGCGGCGGCCAGCTCGTCGTAGCGCTCGCCCTTGCGCGCGATCAACGTCGCCATCTCGCCCTCGTCGAGCGTCACGCCGCAATCCTGGCTCAGCGTCCGCACCACCCCCACATCGTCGTAGCCCAGATAGCGGTCGTAGTAGTCCCGCTCCGAGAGCGGGAGGCCGCGCGGCGTGAGGACGTCCTGGTAGGCGCGCAGGTGGAGGCGCTCGCTGTCGGCAATCACTCCGTCGAAGTCGAACACGATGGCGTGGAGGGGCACGGGGTGTTGGGGTTCTGAGGTTCCAGGGTTCTAGGTTCTAGGTTCTAAGGTTCCAGGCCTTAGCGTGCCGCGTTCGACGGCGCCGGAAGCCGCTCGCCGGCGCGGATCGGGATCGGCAGCCGGTTCTCCGCGGGAGGGAACGGGCAGTCGTACTCGGAGTTGTAGTAGCAGAACGGGTGGTAGGCCCCGTTGAAGTCGATGACGTAGATGCCGGTGGCCGTCGGATCGAGCTCCATGTAGCGCCCGGCGGCGTAGGTTTCTTCGCCGCTGGTGGTGTCGGCGAAGGGCACGAACAGCCGCGACACCTGTTGGCCGATTTCGCTGAAAGCAGTGAGTCGCATGGGCTTGCCCTGGAGGCTGAACCTGAGCGTGCCGATGCGCTCGTAATCGCGGAGCTTGCCGGTGGAGGTGGGAATCTTCAGCCGTGAGCGATCCTGCGACAGCTCCAGCTCCGCCGGCACCGCAAACGCTTCGTCAACAGCGTAGTAGGCGAGCGGCAGCAGCACGTTGCGCTTGTCCGGAGGGATCGGCGAATCCGGCGACGAGCGGAAGCTCTCGTCCTTCAGCGCGCGGTTCTGCGCGATGGTGGTGCCGTAGTCCTCGACCCCGGAGCCCGGCGCACAGGCGGCGAGGGCAGTCATGGCCAGCAGGGCCATGCCCAAGGCGTATGGTCTCACGGGAACAAATATACCCCGGCAGACGGCAACCGGCAGACGGCAGACGGGAAGGCAAAATGGCAAATGGCAAAAGGGGGGAAATGCAAAAGGCGACACGGTACAGATGAAGGGCCGGAGCGCTGTTCGCGCCCGGCCCTTCCGTGGCGTGCTTGTTCACGAGCTCGATCATCGCGCTCGGTGTGCCAGCTCGGCCACCTCCTCCTGCCTCATCGTGCTGCGGCGACTGTCGAAACGAAGGACGGTGACTGGCGTAGCGACTGGAAATGGGGATCGGCGTCCGCGGGCGGAGCTGGTTTGTAGCCGCCGTCCAGCGCACTGCGCAAACTGGCAATCGCTTCAGGGGCCCGTCCGAGTTCGGCCAGCGCTTGCGCCATTTCATAGTCGAGCAGCGGCAGATATTGGTTTGACGGGCTGCTTCAGGTAAATGACGCGCGCCCGGGCCAGCACTCGAACTGCCTCATCGAAGTGCCCGGACGCCAGTTCCAGTTCCCCCAGCGTGTGCACCATCGTGCCGACGGTTGGATGATCCGCGCCCATCACCGGCTCAGCCGCAGCCATTGCTTGTTTCAAGAGCGTTCGCGCATCGTCGAACCGGCCAACCCTCTGGTAGTTAAATGCCAGATTGTTCATCGACGACAGCGTGCGTGGGTGCGCCTCGCCGAGGGTCCGCCGCCGGGCGGCCAGCACCTCCTCATCGAGAGAAATGGCTTCGGCGTTGCGACCCTGAGCCCGAAACACAATCGAAAGGTTGTTCAGCGCATTCAACGTGCCCGCGTCCGCACTGCCATGCTCGGCGCGCTCCGAGGCGGCAACACCGCTCAGGATCGCCTCCGCTTCGGCGAGATGGCCCAGGCGCGTATGGGCACTGCCGAGTGTATTCTGCGCTCCGAGCCACACGTCATCATGGCCTTGGGGCTGAGGAGCGGTCGCCATCACCCGGGTGATCAGGTCAATCGCCTCCTGATGCCGGCCCATTCGCCCAAGCACCAGGCCGAGCGTGGCCGCGGCGCCGAGCGTCCCACGGTCGTCCAGGCCCGACGATTGCTCGCGGACGGCCATGGCTTCGCGCAGCAGTCGCTCGGCATCCGCATACAGGCCCAGCCCCTCGTAGGCGCGGCCCATTGTCTCGATGAGTTGGGCTCGCACCTCCGGCTGCGAGGCCGGCAGCTGCTGCAGCCGCTCGGCGCCGCGGTCGAGAAGGTCGCGGGCGGTGACCTGCACGCCCTGGGTGCGCGCCGGGTCCGCGCTCTCGAACAGTTCCTGCAGGAAGCTGACGACCTGCAGCCGCATCTCCGATTCCTGCCCGACGCGATCTCGCTCGCGCGCCAGTTCCCTGGCGAGGAGGGCCATGCCGATGCTGAACGCGAGCAGCGACGCCGCCGCAATCGTGCTGACGGCCACGCCAAAGCGATGCCGCCTGGCGAACCGGGCGACGCGATACCGCCGCGAGGGTGGATGCGCGAGCACCGGCTCGTGCCGCAGATGACGCTCGATGTCGGCGGCCAGTTCGGCCGGCGAACCGTAACGGCGATTGCGATCCTTCTCCAGTGCCTTCAGCGCAATCGCGTTGAGATCACCCTTCAGCAGCTGCGGCAGCTGCCCAGGCGTGGTGGCGCGGCACTGTGCGATCTTCGCCGCCTCGGACGCCAGCCGGATGCGGGTGCTCGGGGACTGGGCTCGAGGTCACGAATCCGGCGCCGCACTTCATCGACAGTGTGCGCGGTCTCGATATCGAGCGGGTGCACCCCGGTCATCAACTCGTAGAAGATGACGCCCAGCGAGTAGACGTCCGTGCGGGTGTCGATGTCGTCGGTGCGTCCATCGGCCTGCTCGGGGCTCATGTATTCGAGCGTGCCGACCGGCGCCCCGTACTGAGTGGCCACGATCTGCTGTGAGGCGTGACTCGCCACCGCCTTGGCAATGCCGAAGTCGATGATCTTGGGCTCGGGGCGGCCGTTCACTTCGCCGATCAGCACGTTCGACGGCTTGAGGTCGCGGTGAATGATCGCCTTCTGATGCGCATACTGGACCGCCTGGCAGATCAGCAGGAACAGGCTCAGGCGCTGGCTCACGGAGAGCCGGACCCGGTCGCAGTAGGTAAGGAGCGTCTGACCGGCCACGTATTCCATGACGAAATACGGCCGGCCTTCCGGGGTGACACCGGCGTCGAGCATCCGCGCGATGCCGGGGTGTTCCATGATCGCGATGGTCTGACGCTCTGCCTCGAATCGCGCCACCACCTCGCGAGTGTCCATCCCGAGCTTGATCACCTTGATCGCGACGCGACGGCGAACCGGGTGGTGCTGTTCGGCGAGCCACACCTCGCCCATGCCGCCTTCGCCGATCTTGTGACGTAGCCCGTAGGCGCCGATGTGCGGGCCTTCAGCGGCTCCCGAGGGTGGAAGGGTAGGCGAGTCGGAGGAAAAGTCCTCTGCCATGGGGCGCCGCGCGGATAGTAGCATGCGGTGCCGATTGCGGAATTGGCCCGCCGGACGCGTTAGAACAGCCGCGCGACGAAGACGAGGAGGGCGGCACCCGCCGCCAGCTGCAGGCTCAGCGTGGCCTGATCGCGCAGGAACAGGATGCCAAGGACGACGAGCCCAGCCGCGCCCATCAGGAATTCGCGGTAACGATCGTTGAACGTCTCCTGGACGCCCTGGCCGCCGGCGCGCCGGCGGGTGAGATCGATGATGTCGCTGGCGATCTCGCGATCGGGTTCGCGCCCCAGCTCGAAGTAGCGCCCGCCGCCGGCCGTGGCGATGGTCGAGAGCGACGACCGGTCGAGAATCGAGCGAACAGCGGCCTGAGTAGGCGTCGCGCTTCGGATCGGGGATGATGCCGCCCGCCGTCGTGCCCACGCCGACCACGTGCACCGGGAAGACCGCGCGCCTGCACCAGCTGCAGCGACTTGGCCACCTCGCCGCTCCACGCCTGGCCGTCGGAGACCAGGATGAAGGCCTTGGCGTTGGCCGACTTGCCCTTGATCTCCTCGTCCTTGTCCAGCAGCCGCAGCCCCCAGTAGAGGCCGCGCTCGATGTTGGTGTCCCACGAGCCATCGTCTTCGAGGCGGAAGGGGGACCCGGTGTCGAGGTGATCGAGGAAGAAGAAGTAGGTGTTCGGGTCCTTGGTCAGCCGCACCTGCGGCGTGGCGATGTGGGCGAACAGCGCGAGCGCCACGCGATCGTCCTCCCAGCGGAGCGACTCGCCCAGCATGCGCAGGAAGGCCATCGATCGCCTCCAGCGGTTGCTGCCCCGCCCGCCGACGTCGCCGACGTGCATCGACGCCGAGCCGTCCTGCAGGACGATGAGGTCCACGCCGGCGGTGCGGATGATCGACGAGGTGGTCTGGGGCCGCGCGACCGCGGTGATGGTGAGGCCGAGCGCCAGCAGCAGGCACAGCCAGAACAGCAACTCGCCCAGGAACGGGATCCGCTCGCGTACCGGCATCAGCCGCCGCCGCCGGAGCGCCGCCACGTCTCCACGCCGCTGCCAGGCCTGGCGCAGCCACAGCAGCAGCAGCACGCCAGGGACGACGAGGAGCGGGAGGTATTGCGGCGCGCCGAACTTGATCACGACGTGTTAGCCCTTTCGCACGCGGGTGCCGCCCTTGCCGGCCTTCTCGGCTTCCTGCCGCTCGTCGGGCCGCATCGGGACGATCATCTTGAACTTCTTGGCGTCGGCGTCCACCGGCACCTCGCCGACGCCGCCGTGAATGGTGTTGCCGCTGGCCATCGCATCGAGTGGCGCCATGTTCTGGCGACGGGCCGCAATCACTGCGCGCAGCCGGGTGGCGTACTCGAAGTTGAACGCCGCCTCGGCGTTGTCGGGATCATCGCGAAGCACGTCGGCGTAGCTCTTGACGACGCCGTCGAGGCGGCCGACGACTTCCTGCCACTTGCCGCCGTCGCGGCGCAGCGCCCGATAGGAGGCATTGGCGGCCAGCAGCTTGGCGTTCGGATCGGCGGCGACCTCCGCGTACTCGCCGTCCCAGTACTTGGACGTGGCGCTCAGCTTCTGTGCGTCTTCCACGGTCTTGGCCGCGCCCGGCAGGTAGGCCGACCACGCCGGCGGCGGCTCCACCGCGCGCGCCCCGGCTTCCTGGTAGCGCAGCGTCACCAGATCGCGCTCGGCCGCGGCCACCCGCATTTCCAGATCGCTGCCGCGCCACAACACCGCGCCAGCCGCCACCAGGATGACGGCCACTATCAGATATCCGATTGCTGAACGCATCGTCTGCTCCCTGCTACCGCCAGGTTCTAGGGTTCTAGGGTTCTAGGTTCTAGGTTCTAGGTTCAACGTTCACGGGAACGTCCGGAACGTCGGTACTGTCATCCTCAGCAGCAGCGCCAGCGACCACATCGCCGCCGCGGCCAGCGCGTACGGGGAGAATCGCGGCCGCTCGGTGCTGTACTGCTTCAACTCGATCTTGCCGGCCGAGGCGCGGTCGATGTCGGCGAGCGCTTTCTGGATCGACCCCTCGTCGGCGCCCGGATAGAAATGCCCGCCGGTCCGTTCCACGGCCGAGCGCCAGATGTCGTCGCCAATCTGCACCCGGCCCGGCACGTCACGCGCCACCTTGATGAAGTAGATCGGAATCTTCGCGCGGCGCGCGTCCTCGACGACGTCGAAGGCCGACTTGCCGTTCTCCAGCACTTCGGCGTCGGCGCCGTCGGTGAAGATCACCATCAGGTTGCCGGCGGCGTCGAGGTACTTGAACGACTCGAACATCGCCACGCTCTGCGACACCGCGCGGGCGATCACGGTGCCCTGGTCCGGGAACGACATGAACTCCTGCCAGTCGCCGATCAGCGAGGTGCTGAGCAGGATGTTCTCGTAGTCGGTCGTGAACGGCGTAATCACATAGGCATCGTCGCCGAACTCGATCAGCGACATCAGGTCGCGGTACGACCCGTTCATGCGGCGCTCGATGAAATAGCGGGCCGCGCCGACCGTGGTGAAGAACGCGGCGTTGTTCGGCGCGCCCTCCGCGAAGCGGTTGGCCGGCAGCGCCGTGAGCATGCTGGACGAGGCGTCGATCATCAGGCTGATGCGGCGGCCCGGGTACGACACCTCTTCGCGCGTCACCGCGGTGCGCGGATCCGCCAGGGCGATGATGAAGAACGGCAGTCCGGCCAGCCCCAGCAACAGCGCGCCGTGACGCACGATCGAGCTGCGGCTCGGGGTGGCGAACGCCACCAGCGCCGGCAGCGCCACGCGGCCGCGATAGGCCGAGGCGCGCACCATCGATCCGCAGCAGCAGCACGGCCACGGCCACGCCGATGATGGCCACCACGACCATCCGGGCGTTGGCCGCCTGCGCGAACTGCAGGTCCGCCAGGCGGACGCTGTTCCAGTCCGCCCACGAGCCCCGCAACACCGTCAGGAGCGCGCGAAATTGCTCAGTCACGCGGCTTCCGTTTCATCATCTCGGTCAGCCACGAATGCGCGGTGGCGGTGCGGCCGGCGGCGGCAATCGCCGCCTCGAGCGCCTCGTCGAGCGCGCTGCCATCGAGCTTCGGGTCGCGGCCGTAACGGGCCCGGGTGAAGGTCTCGAGGCTGCTGGCGACCGCACTGTCGGTCGTGCTCTGCGACGTCAGCGACCCCGACACCAGCGACCCCGCTCGACCCAGCCAGCCCTTCATCATCAGCTGCCCGTCGACCGGCACGGTGGCCGCCCTGACGCGTGTCTGCGCGATCGCCCGCCCGCTGACCAGGGTGGCGGCAATTCGCGTCGCTGCCAGCGCTCGTCCCGCCAGTTCCGAGTCCCAGCCGCCGCGGCTCTGCTGCCGAACCGCCGACAGCTCGCGCTGCACACTGGCCGCGATCGACCGCGACGACGAGCGCCAGGTCTCGACGGTGGTGCGGACGCGGCGCTGCCGGAACAGGTTGACCAGCATCACGAGGAGCACGACCCCGGCGAGGCCGAAGAGGATGGATGCCGATCAGGCGGAGCAGGTCGGCGCGCGACTCGCGCGCCTCGACCGCCTGGAACGCCGCCGCCGGCGCCTCGCGGATGTCCATCGTGTCTTCCGGGACGATCGACATCAGGCGGATCGAGATGGGCTGCAGGTTGTAGTTGGAATCGCGGCCCGATACCGCCTCGCCCCGCGCCACCTGGCTCTCGATGCGGTAGCTGATCTGCAGCTGCGGCACGTCCACGTCGGCGCCGAACGCGCCTTCGTTGATCAGGCGCAGCTTGTACTGGTACTGGAAGAACCGCTTGCCCGGCACCCGCATGTCCGGCGCGTGCGAGCCGCCAATCACCTCGAACGGCTGCAGCTGCACCACCGACGAGTCGAGCTTCGACTGATCCGGCACGACCTTCGTCGTTTCGGTCTCGACCACCTGGCAGGTGAGCGTCAGGGCGAACGGCTCGCCCGAACGCACCGCCGACGTCGAGCTGCGCCACCAGCAGGTGATGGGTTCGACCTCGACGTTCGTCATCCCTGCGGGCGGCGCCTGCGCAAACGCCACCAACGGGCTCAGCATCATGGTCAACAGAACGGCTGCTGTTCGCTTCATCAGGAAGACACTCTTAGGAGATGGAGGGTTCACGTTGAAAGTTCAAAGCGCAAAGGTCAAAGACGCGGTCACTTCTTCCGCCGCAGACGGCGTTCGTGCACCCACTCGAGGAGCGCGATATCGAACTTCGTCTGGTCCACGCCCAGGCGCAGCACGTCCAGGTCCTGCTTCCGCGCCCGCTTCGCCACATCGTCCTGCCAGGCCGTGACGCGGGACTGCAGGTTGCGGGCTTCGCGGCGGGAGAGCAACCGCGTGCGGCCGGTTTCCACGTCGAAGGCCTCGATCCAGCCGGCCGAGACGTTCGGCAACTCGAACGCAAACGCCGCGTCCACGAGGGCGACGAACACGTCGTGCACGTTGTTGGCCATGGCCAGCTCGTGCAACACCGCGTCGGTGTCCTCGAACAGAAAATCCGAGACCACCGGCACCAGCGAGGTCTTGCGCGAGAAGCCCACCAGCGTCGCGTTCAGGCTGGCGGCCATCGTCAGTTCCTGCAGGCCTTCGCCGCGGTCGTAGGCCTCGAGGCAGTGAATCACCTGGCCCTTGCCGATGCGCGGCCGCACCGCGCCCAGCTGGTTCGTGCGCGTGTCGAACGTGACCAGGCCGATCGAGTCCTGGAAGAACACTGCCGACATCCCGATGGTGGCGATGGCGCGCGCGATGGTGACCGCAATCGGCACACCGTCCATCCCGCAGCGCGTCGAGGCCGAGCGATCGGCGGTGATGATCACGCCGGAGGTCGTCGGCTGCTCGAACTCGCGCACGATCAGCGGGCTGAAGTTCGTCAGCGACGACTGCGCCCAGTCGATCGACTCGAAGCGGTCGCCGGCCTGCCAGTCGCGCAGCCCGACGAAGTCGAAGCCCGTTCCATGGAACATGCTCGAGTGTTCGCCCGGCGTGAACTCCCGCATCCGTTTCAGGATGAGGAGTTCGACCTCGGTCACCTCGGAGAGGTTGATGAGAGGCTCGACTTCCTGCTCTCGCGTTCGCACAGCGTGGTCTCGGGGTTGGGTCTTGAGTCTTGAGTCTTAGGTCTTGGGTCTTGGGTCTTGGGTCTTGGGGCTTGGGGCTTGGGGCTTGGGTTAGAGCCTTAAGCCTTAAGCCGTAAGCCTTAAGCCTACTTAAGGTATCGCCACCCGTTCGATGACGTCCTTCACCACCGCGTCGGTCGTCAGCCCGTGGCTGGCGGCGTGGGGGCCCAGCCAGATCCTGTGGCCGAGCACGTACTGGGACAGGTCCTGGATGTCTTCGGGGTACACCTCGTCGCGATGCCGCACGAGCAGCGCCCAGACCTTGGCGAGCCGGCCCCAGCAGATGATCGCGCGGGGCGAGGCGCCCAGGTCGACGCCGGTTTCCACCAGCTCGGACGCCGAGTGGATGTGCCAGTCGGTTTCCGGGTTGTAGGGGCGCGTGGCCGCCACCAGCCGCTGGATGTAGTCGCCCAGCCGCTCGTGCAGGAAGACGTGCTCGGTGATGGCGGAGCGGAGCTGGATGATGCGCTCCTTGGCCATCAACGGGTTCAAGCCGGATGTGCTTGAAGTCGAAGTTGACGAGCTTCCGTTCTTCCTCGGCGGGCAGGTAGCCGATGTTCACCATCATCGCGAAGCGGTCGGTGGCCGCTTCGGAGAGCGGGAACGTGCCCTGGCCCAGCTCGACCGGGTTCATGGTCGCGATGGCGAAGTTGAAGGCCGGCAGCTCGTAAGTGGTCTTGCCCACCGTCACGGTGCGGTCCTGCAGGCCTTCGAGGAACGCGCTCTGCGACTTGAGCGGGATGCGGTTGATCTCGTCCAGCAGGATGACCTCGGCCTCGGCCAGCGGCCCGAACTCGGTGATGAGCTCGCCGGTAGCGGGGTTGATCATCTGGAAGCCGACCACCTCGGTCGGCTGCATGTCGGCCCGGCCCTGGATGCGCGCGAACTTGGCGTTGCTGATGGCCGCGAGAATCACCCCGAAGAACGTCTTGCCGACGCCCGGCACCCCGCGCAGCAGGAGGTTCCCCGAGTTGACCTGACGCTGTTCCTTCTTGTCGTAAGTGGTCGGAATCTCCGACAGCAGGACGACGTTCGCGAGGATCTTGGGCAGCTGGTAGCCGACGAGTGCCTTGCCGCCTTCCGCGATGACGGCTTCGTGGAAGGCGATGGTTTCTTCGAGGTCTGGATGCACGATGGCGAATAGTACTAAAGAATGCGCCGCCGCGGGCGAGACAACCGCGGACAAGTCAGCCGGCGGGGACGTCCGGGGGAGGAACGCCGGGACCGAGACCCCCGGATCACCGCCAGATCTATCCCTTTTCCTTGACGTATCGCGCGATCTGCTCGTGGGTTGCGAACCAGACGCCCGGCTTGCCCTTCATGTAGGCCACCAGCCGCTCCAGCATCGCGGTGCGCGAACGGTGGCCGGTGAGGTGGGGGTGCATGGTCAGCAGGTAGAGACCGCCTTCTTCGTAGGCGACATCGAACTCCGACTGGAACACCTCGTAGACGTCGCTCAGCGAAGGGTTCGAGCCGTCGGCGTTGCCGCCGAAATAAGGGAAGTCGTCCAGGATCCGTTCGATCGGCAGTTCGACGATGCCGGTCGGCTGGCCGTCGAGCAGCAGTTCGTATGGATCGTCGCTGGCCATCAGGCTGCTGTCGTAGAGGAACCCCGCCGCCTTCACCTGGCCCATCGTCCAGCCGCTGAACTTCCAGGAGGGTGCCCGGTAGCCCACCGGCCGCTTGCCGGCCATCTGGGTCAGGGTCTCGAGCGACTGGTTCAGCAGGCGCTGCTCCTCCTTCTCGTCGTTCAGCAGCGGCAGGCGTTCGTGGATCCAGCCGTGCACCGCCACCTCGTGCGCCAGTGGCGATGCCTGGATGTCCTTCAGCATCTGCGGGTGGAAGACCGCGCTCACGGCCGGAATGAAGAACGAGGCCGGCACCTTCTGCCGTTCGAGCATCCGCAGCAGGCGCGGCACGCCGTCCACGGCGCCGTACTCGCCGCGCGAGATCACCTCGTAGTCGAGGGTGCCGGTCGAGAGCGTGGCCGTGGCGTTGTCCACGTCGAACGACAGGCCAACCGCGACGCGCGCCCCGTTGGGCCACGCAGTGGGCTTCATCCGGCGGCCGGCGCTGACATGGAACATCTGCTGGCGCAACTGTTCGACGGACAGCTTCGTCCCGGGCAGCGGGTCCTGGCGCGGTGTCGTGGCCGGGGTGGCTGGCGCGGTCGGCGCCGGGGCACAGGCGACCAGGGTGGCGGCCAGCAGCGTCGCGCCCAGGCCCGTCATCATCGATGTCATGGAATCCTCCGGTAGAATCGGCCCCATCATGCCTCAGGCTGGGGTCAGCCGCGCGACCGAGGCCACGGTGCCGTGCGGCGCCGGTTAAGATTGGCGATCATGGCGTTTCGATCGTGGATGCGCGTACTTCCGTTCTGCGGAGCTCTGACCCTTGTCGCTGCCTGCGGCGGTCCGAAGGAAGCGCCCGCCCCGGCGGCCCAGGACCCGGTCTTCAAACCCATCGAACTCCCGCCGCCGTCGGCGTTTCCCGGCACACCGGGACTGACCCGCTACTGGGGCATCCTGCCCTGCGCCGACTGCGCCGGCATCCGTCACGAACTGGTGCTCACCCAGGATGCGAAGACGGGTGAACCTCAAACCTACGAACTGGTCGAAACCTACCTCGGCTCGATGAGCAACGACGGCGAACGCGCCGTGACCTCGAAGGGCAAGTGGTCGATGGCCAAGGGTGGTCCGGACGGGACGATGGCGATCATCAGGCTGGATGGCGGCGGGAAGGCCGAATCCGCCCGCAGCTTCGAACGGGTGAGCGAAACCGAGCTGCGGCTGCTGGATCGCGAGCAGAAGCGCATCGAGTCCACGCATTCGCTGAGCCTGATTCGCGTTTCCGACACGCCGCCACAGCCGGACACGCTGGCGCCCGGCAGCCTGACCCCGGCTGCACCAGCCGGAGCATCGGTGCCGGTGACGCTTGGCGCCGGGGAACCCGCCGCGATGGTCACCGACCTGGCCTCGGGCTGGCCGGTGACGTTGAGCATGGGGCAGGAGATGACCGCGCGCCTCACCGCCGACCGCGCCGCGGGTGGCCGCTGGACGCTGCGTCCGGCCACGGATGGCGGCGTGGTGCTGCGCCAGGGCGAGCCAGCCTACGAGAAGACCGCTGCTGGAGGCGTCGAGGTGTTCCGGTTCAAGGCCGTGAAGGCGGGGCAGACAGTGCTGACCTTCGACTACAAGATGGGCGCCGCCGCCACGGCCGCCAAATCGGTGTCCTACCCGCTCACGGTGAAGTAACGTTCCGCAAGGACCCTCCACTGCCGATCGATCTCGTCTCCGTCGGCGAAGCGTTCGAGGACCTCGTCTTCCACGGTCTGCCACGCCTGCCCCGGCCCGGTGAGGAACTGCGCACGCGCGGGTTCACCCGGACGATGGGCGGCGGCACCTTGATCACGGCGATTGCAGCATGCCGGCTCGGGGCCCGCGTCGAAGTGGTGAGCGCGCTCGCCGACGACGCCGTGAAGCGTCTGAAGGCCGAGGGCGCACGCGTGCGCAACCTGCGGCGCGCCGGCGAGCCGCACGCGGTGTCGGTGGCGCTCTCGACTCGGCACGACCGCGCCTTCGCGACCTTTGACGGCGTCAACGAGCGGCTGGAGGCACGCGCGCTCGAGCAGTTCGGGCGCCGGCTGCCTCGCGCGACCCATGTGCACATCGCCCTTGGGCCGCACGAGATGCCGGAATGGCTGCGTGTGCTCACCAGGCTCAGGGCGCGTGGCGTCACCACCTCGTGGGATTTCGGCTGGCACGAGGACCTGCCCGCTCGCCGTGGTTTCAAGGCTCTGCTCGCCGCGCTCGACTGGGTGTTCGTCAACGAGAGTGAGGCTCGGCTCTATGCCGGTGCCTCCACCCTGACGCAGGCGACGGCGCGCTGGCACACGATGGCTCGTCACACGGTTGTGAAGCACGGTGCCCGTGGCGCCTTCGCACTGGTGGATGGCGCGGTGCTGCGCGTGCCCGCGCCGGCGGTCAGGGTCGTTGACACCACCGGTGCTGGCGACGCCTTCAACGGCGGGTTTCTGGCGGCGCTGGTTCAGGGCCGCGACGTGAGCGCTTGTCTACGTGCCGGGGTGCGCATTGGCAGCCTCTCGACCCGTGCCGCGGGCGGCATCGACGCGCTGCCGCGGGGCGCGGAGGTGGGGGATTGAGGATTGGGGTCTTAGGTCTTGGGTCTTGGGTCTTGGGTCTTGGGTCTTGAGCCTGGAGCCTGGAACACACCATGAAGATTGCCGTGATCGGTGGCGCCGGGGTGCGCGTGCCGCTGCTGGTGAACGGCCTTGCCAGTGCGGCGCTCGGCATCGACGAGTTTGCGCTCTACGATCCGGATCAGGATCGCCTGGCGGTCGATCGCCGGCCTGGCGCGGCGGCGCTCGGGTTCTGCGCGGGTGACCACGCACGCCTCGTCGGCGCCTGCGATCGACGGCGCGTCGTTTGTGATCACCAGCATCCGTGCCGGCGGCATGGAGGCGCGCATCCGCGACGAGCGGGCGGCGCTCGATCTGGGTTTCGTGGGACAGGAGACGGTCGGGCCTGGCGGTTTCGCAATGGCGGTGCGCACCATTCCGCCGCTGCTCGACTACGCGCGGCAGGTGATGCAGCTTGCGCCCGACGCCTGGATCATCAACTTCACCAACCCCGCTGGGCTGGTCACCCAGGCGCTGACGTCGGAAACCGGGGCGCGCGTGGTCGGCATCTGTGACACCCCGACCGAGGTGTTCCAGGAAGTCGCGCATGCGCTCGGCGTGCCAGCGGAGGAGTGCCGCTTCGACTACGTCGGCCTGAACCATCTCGGCTTCATTCGCGAGGTGTACTGGCTCGGGAAGCCGCAACTCCACACGCTCTGGGAGAACGAACGGGCGTTAGCCGCCGTTTACCGGACGCCGCTCTTCTTGCCGGCGCGACTGCGCGAGCTCCGCCTGCTGCCCACGGAGTACGTGTTCTATTACGACTCGCCGGAGCGCGCGATTGCCAACCTGCGCGCTGCCGGTGACACGCGGGGCGCGGTCATCGCCCGCCTCACGCGCGAGCTGTTCGCGGACCTGGCCGGGGGCGTGCCGGACCCCGTGGCGCGCTACGAGCGCTACCTCGCCGACCGCAGCGCCGGTTACATGCAGTTCGAGTCCGGCGGGCTCGGTGGCCCGGCCGCTCCCGCGCCGTGGGCGCACCTCACCGGCTACGACAAGATCGCGCTCAACACCATTCAGGCGATGGTCCGAAATTCGAACGCGGTGATTCCCCTCAACGTTCTCAATCACGGCAACATCCCGGACCTCGAAGACGACGATGTGATCGAGGCGCCGTGTGTGGTGAACGCGCAATGGCCCTGCCGCCCTGCACGTCGGCGCGCTGCCGCCGCAGGTGCGCGAACTCGTGCTGCAGGTGAAGGCGTTCGAACGCGCGACCATCGCCGCCGTGCGCACGGGAACCCGCGCCGCATTGGTCGATGCGCTGGCGCTGAACCCGCTGGTGCCAGACCGCGACGCCGCCGCACATCTGGTCGAGGTCCTCCAGCTGTGAGGGTTCTCGTTGTGCCTTTTGCCTTTTGCCTTTTGCCTTGACGATGGAGAAGGCGCATCTCGATCGCCGTATGGGCCTTTTGCAGGCCACCGCGACCAACATCATCAGCATGGTCGGCGTGGGGCCGTTCCTCACCATCCCGTTCATGATTCAGGCGATGAACGGCCCGCACATCCTCTACGCGTGGCTCGCGGGTGCGGTGCTGGCGCTGGCCGACGGCCTCGTCTACGCGCAGCTCGGCGCCGCGCTGCCGGGGAGCGGCGGCGGCTATCTTTACCTGCGCGAGGCATTCCAGCCGTTCGGCCTCGGCCGGCTGATGGGCTTCCTCTTCATCTTCCAGACCATCCTCGTTGCGCCGCTGTCCATCGCCGGCGGCGCGGTGGGCTTCTCCGACTACCTGCAATTCGTCTGGACGACAATGAACCCGCTGCAGCACAACCTGCTGGCGGCTTCGGTGTGCGTGGCGATGGCGCGCGCTGCTGTGGCGCGACATCGAATCGATCGGCCGGCTCGCGGTGGTGATGCTCGCCGGCGTGCTGATCACCGTCGGCTGGGTGATCGTGGTGGGCCTCTTCACCTTCTCGCCGTCGATGGCGTTCGACTTCCCGCCGCAGGCCTACACCTTCGACGGCTCGCTCGCCACCGCGCTCGGCGCGGCATCGGTGCTGGCGATGTACAGCTACGGCGGCTACAACCAGGTGTGCAACATCGGCGAGGAGATCACCGATCCCGACCCGCACGGTCCCGCGCTCGATCGTCATCTCCATCGTTCATCGTCGCCGCGCTCTACATGGCGATGACGATCGTCGTGCTGGGGCTGATTCCGTGGCGGGAAGCGGCCGAGCTGCGGACCATCGCCTCGGAGTTCATCGTGCGGACGTTCGCGGACCCGGCTGCCGGCCGGCTGGCCGGCATGGTGATGACCGGCCTCATCCTGTTCGTGGCCGCGGCATCGCTCTACGCCACCATCCTGGGCTACTCGCGCATCCCGTTCGCGGCGGCGCGCGACGGCGACTTCTTCGCGGTGTTCGCGAAGCGTGCACCCCACCAAGCACTTCCCCCACGTGTCGCTGGTGGTGATCACGCTGATCTCGCTGCCGTTCTGCTTCTTCTCGCTGGGGCAGCTGGTGAGCTGGCTGATCCAGGTGCAGATCCTGCTGCGCTTCATCTGGCAATGCGCGGCGGTGATCCTGCTGCGGCGCTACCGCGCCGACATCCCGCAGCCGTTCACGATGTGGCTCTATCCGCTTCCCGGCGCTGCTGTCGCTGGCGCTCTGGCTCTACATCTTCTTCACCGGTCCAATGGAAGGGATCGTGTTCTCGTTCGCCTTCCTGGCGATGTCGCTGGCTGCATACGGCGCCTTTGCGCGGCAGCGGCAGCTGCCCCGGTGAAACGAAAAACTCCGGGCGCTCACTGGTGCGCAAATCTCTCCGGTCACCGAAGCCGCGCTGAGCCGTTTGCCGAGCCAGGCCGAGCTTCGGCACCGAGCAGGATCCGGCGGCAGAGCGCCTGGTAGCGCGGCTGACTCCGCAGCGCATCCATGAGCGGGTCGGGATCCACGAAAATCGCATAGCCGTCGAGTTCGGAATAGACGCGATCCAGCGCATCGAGGGCGCGATCGGTGTCGCCGATCCCAAGATAGACGAGCACCATTGCGCCGGGCGGAACGATCTCGGTCGGTGAACGATCGTCGAGCTCCTTCAGGATCGCCTCGGCGTCGGCGCGACGGCCTGCAGCACCATACGCCATCGCCAGCAGTCCCAATGCCGCCGGGGTTCGCTGCGAGTCGGCGACAGCGGTCTGCAAGGCGTCGATGGCCTCGTCATAGCGACCCATCACCAGGAGCACCTGGCCAAGCCGCCAGCGCCCCCGCGCGTAGCCGGGATCCATTTGGAGCGTCGTTTGGAGCTCCTGTACTGCCGTTAGCGTAGTCACGCTTGAAATAGAGCATCCAGCCCAGGGCGTGCCGTGCCCTGAGAGATGTCGGCTCGAGCTCGACGGCGCGCCGCGCTTCGGCGACCGCCTCGTCGAAACGGCGCTGGGCGACAAGGTAGGTCGCATAAGTCTGATGCACCAGCGCGGATGTCTGGTCCAGGGCGATCGAGCGGCGCAGCGCCGCGTCCGCCCGCGACCAATCGAGCTCGTGCAGCGTGGTGTCACCGAGCGCCGCGTAGGCCCGGGCCAGGGTGGGATTCGAGTCGAACCGCCTGCGTGGCCGCGCGAAGCGCCAGCAGGCGCACGTTCTCGGGAGGCTGCCCAGCGACGAAAACGGTGGCGAGTTGATTGTAGGCGTCGGCCATGCCGGCATACGCAGCCGCTGACCGCGAGTCCTCCCGAAGGGCGGCCTGGAACAGGTCCAGAGCCGTCAGCGTGTCGGCGCGCCCGCCCCGGTTCAGGAAGAATCGTCCCAATTCCACCTGCTGATTTGCCTTCGAACTCGCCGGTGAAGGGGCGGGCGCGCGGCGCGCGTGGCCAAAAGTCCCGCCGATGCCCAGGAGGAGGGCAGCAACGATGAACGGTGCCATGGCCAGCCGCTGCCAGGTGATGGGGCGAGGCTCGGGCACGGCTGCCTCAGGTGGCTTCTCCAGCGAAGCCGCCATGTCCTGCACCTTCTCCAGCGGATCCGCGACGTACTGCACGGGTGCGATGAAGCGATAGCCTCGTCGCGGCAACGTTTCGAGGTAACAGGGCCGGCTGGCGTTGTCGTGGAGGGCGGTTCGGATCTGCCGGATCCCGAAGTTCACCCCCTGGTCGAAATCGACGAAGGTGCCCGCACTCCATACCTCGCGGCGAATCTCTTCGCGCGTCACGAGCTCGCCGGCGCGAGCGATGAGTAGGCCGAGGAGTCTTGCCGGCTGCGGTTGCAGCTTGAGGGGTATTCCGGAACGTCGCAGCTCCCCCGTCGTTACGTCGAATTGAAACGGCCCGAAGGTGGCGAACGACATAGAAGTGTCCGCGAGATGCTGGCGCGACGATCCCGGCAACCTGCTCAGACCAGCTCGGAACTACATGCCCCGCGGGCGCTTAGCGGATCACACACAACTCACGAAGCGCGCAGTATGCCGCCGGTCGTCGGGCGGGTAGCATCCACGCCGGTCCGGTTCTGATTGTTGAACCGAACCCTCACCGGAGGTCAAGCTCATGCGATCAATTCGCCGCTCAGCTGCGCGCCCGGCATTTCGCGTCTGGCTCCTGGGGCTCGTGGTGTTCCTGCTCGTCTCCCGTCCCGGCCGCGCCGAGTCCGCGGTCAACGTCGCACAGCAATGGAACCTGATTGCAGAGGACATCATCTGGCCCAAGGCCTACCAGAACGAAGGGCTCATCTACATGGCATACGTGTCAGCGGCGATGTACGACGCCGCAGTCGCCATTGAAGGGGGGTACGAAGCGTACGGGTTCGACGTGGTGTGCCCCGCGCCCGAAGGAAAGAAGGCGCACCGGGCCCGGCAGTTCGAGCCGGAGGTTGCTCCCGGCGCCTCCGTCGAGGCGGCGGTCGTTGCCGCGGCATACCGGACCCTCCGCCAGTACTTCCCCACCGATGCGGCGGCGCTGGACGTGTACTACGAGCAATCGCTGGCCGCGATTTCGGCCCCCCCGTCGGCGAAGAGCAACGGCGTGTCGGTCGGCGTCGCGGTGGCCAACCAGCTGATCTGCGTGCGAACGGGCGATGGCCGGATGGCGTTGAAATCCAGCAGCTCCCTCGAGGTCCACACCCCGGGCCCCGGGGTATGGCGGCGAACGCCCCCCTACGATCCTCCGCAAACACCCTGGGTCGGATCGGTCACGCCGTTCGTGCTCCACGGGGTCAATCAGTTCCATCCCGCACCGCCGCCGCCGTTGCAGAGCCCGAAGTGGATCGAGGAATTCGCGGAAGTCAGGGACTTCGGCGGGAACACCAACCCGAACTCCTCGCAGATCGCCACCGCGCAATTCTGGTTGGCCAACGTCATCCGCCAATACAACCGCCTCGGCCGCGAGCTGGCCAGCGAGAAGAACCTCGGCGTGCTGGAGACGGCGCGCTGGCTCGCGGTGATCAACATCGTCGGCGCCGACGCCCAGATTGCGGTGATGCACTGGAAGTACGCGTTTCTGTTCTGGCGGCCGGTCACCGCAATCGACCCCTGTAGCGTCACCAATGACGGCTTGGGGCCAGCCGCGTGCGATCCCGGCGATCTCGATACCGACCACAACCCGGCGACTCACGAACAATTAGGGTGGCGTCCGTTGCTGCCGACGCCCAATCACCCGGAGTACCCGGCGGCCCACGGCTCGATCACCGGTGCGATGGCGGAAGTACTGGCCTGGTTCCGCAATTCGGACCAGATCAACGTCGATATCCACGGCACCTCTAGTCTGGCCGCGGTACGGCACTTCGATACCGAGGAGCAGCTGCTCGAAGAAATTGTCAACGCGCGCGTGTGGGGCGGGGTGCATTACCGCGGCTCGGTCGAGGCGGGCGTGAAGTTGGGCCAGAAGGTGGCGCACTTCGATCTGCAACATGCGTTCGGCCCGGTGCGATAGCGCGAGATCCGACCGGGCGGGATCCAGGGCGGGTTGTCGTCCCGACCAGGGATCCGCCCGGCGGTCTTTCCGGAGAGGCACCCTGGGCCCTACCGAACGGTCGTGCCGAGGGCGAGCAGGTTGGCGAGCAGCCGGTAGGCACCGGGCACGCCGTAGGGAAGCTGGCGGTGAAAGGCGTAGGCGAAGTACGTGTAGTGGCCCTTGCCGACCTTCGCCCACAGCCAGCCGCCTTGCTGCGGCGCTTGTCCCTTGTCGAAGGTGGAGATGACCGGCGTGTAGGCGGCGTCCCACGCGCTCCAGAACTTCGAGCCGCGCTGTTCGATCCAGCCGTCGAAGTCGGCCGCCGTGATCCGGTTGGGGAAGGTGAGCATCGGTGCGGTCGGCGCGAGGATGGTGACCGGCGAGTCCTCTTCGGACACCTCCTCGGCGCGGGCCGTGAGCTCGCCGGGAAACGGCGCGAACTGGTTCGGCACCAGCTCCTGGGTGTTGTAGAGCACGATCAGGTGACCGCCGTTCTTCGCGTAGTCGAGCAGGCGTTGATTGTAGGTCTTCAGATCGTCCCGCACCGCGTAGGCGCGCGTGCCGGTCATCACCGCATCGAACTGCGAGAGGTCCGAGGTCGCCAGCGCCTGTTCATCCAGCAACGTGACCTCGTAGCCCAGCTGCGCAATGCCCTGGGGCACCTGATCGCCGACGCCCATCACGTAACCAACCTTCAGGTTCGGCACGACGGTGACGTCGATGCCGCGCACGACGATCGTCGAGGGGCGGTAGAGGTGACGAGCCTCGAGATCGCGGAAGTCGAGTTCCTCGAAGCCCTCAGAGAATTCGCGCCCCTCGAAGGTAGCAACCGCCCGCACGTCGTACAACCGATTCTCGATGGACGGCATGGTGATGGTGAAGCGGAACGACGCGCGCTCGCCGGCGCGGCCGAATGCGAACGGCGCCACCGGTGGCTGGACGGTCCATCCCTCCGGCACCCGCAGCGCGACCTCGCCCTTGCTGCCCAGGGCGCGGTTGTTCAGCAGGTCCACACTGATGCTCACGCGCTTTGCGCTTGCTGCCAGCGGCACCACCGCCGTGGTCGGCGCGACCCTGAGCGACAGGGCGGGGACCACCCGCAGCTCGCGCATGACGAAGCCGTAGGGGAGCCTCGCTTCCCGGCGGCGAACCACCGTGCGCGTTTCCACCGGCACATCGCCAATGCGGTAACGCACGACGGCTTCCGCCGGTGCGTCGGAGAACGGCCGGCCGAACTGGTCTGCGTCCGAGATGTCGTAGCGCGACTCCTGGAGCGACGCGCGCGAGAAATAGGGGCGCGTGCTGATTGGCGTGTCGGCGGCGAGCGTGACGTTGAACCAGCGCGAGAGGACCTCGCCTTTGCTCAAGTGTCGGCCTCGCCCGCGCGGGGACTGGCCCATCGGCGATGACGATGGGCTCCCTCACCGTCCACCCCCGGTCGACGTCCAGAGTGACCGTCTCGGTCTCGAGCGCAACTGAGCCCCGGTTGCTCATCGTCACCTGGACTTCGAACTCCTGGCCGGGTACAACCGGCCCCAGGAGTGGCGGAGGCGCGAACGGCGACGGGACGGTACTCGAGGGCTTGGCACCCACCGGCTGCGCCACGGCCATGAGATCGAGCCCGAGCGCCGTGCTGATGGCCGTCTGAAATTGCTCAATCTTGCGATCGAGGATGAGCGCGGCGTCGGGATCGGCCCGCAGCTTCGCCGCCGCCAGGCGGGAGGCGGCCAGGCCACGCGCGAGCATCGGCACGATGGCCGACGGATCGCGGCCGTCGAACCTTGCCATCGCTTCCTGCACCGCCGCGTCTATCGGCTGCAACAACGCTGCGGCCCCGGCGGGCTCGGGACGGCCAAGTGTCTTGAACAGGCCGGGGATCGTGGTGTCGATGCCGGCGAAGAAGTCCGGTTCCTTCGCGCCGGCGGTGGACCCCGCGCCCATGCGCTTGTAGTAGCCGTAGTTGGGACCCGACGAGAGAGTCAGCCGCCCGCCGTTCTGCGAACGCTGGAAGCTGAGGCCAGTGCGCGCGATGTTGTCGAACGAGTCGCCGAGCCAGGGGCTGAACTGTCCGGTGTTGACGCGGACCGTCCAGTCCTCGTCCTCGCGCATGCCGCCGATGAACAGCTTCCGAGCCCGCCACGGCCGCAGCCCGGCTTGAATCTGATCCGGAAACATCTTCGGGTCGGCCGCGGCTTCGAATGCGTGCTGCGTCAGGAGGCCGGCGGTCTGGTGGTTGCCGTGCCCGTCGCGCTGGTTGCCCTGGAAGCGCGACACGATGATTAAGGGACGCTCGGTGCGGATGATGCGGACGACATCGCGGAGCACGTTCTCGCGGCCCCATTTGTCGAAGGCCTCTTCAAGTCGCTTGGAGAAGCCATAGTCCACCACCGACGTGAAGTACTGCCGGTCCACCCCGTAGTACTGGTCGGAGACCGCGAGCTCTTCGGTACGAATGAGACCCAGGCCGTCGAACAGCTGTGGTCCCAGCGCGTTGTCGCCGGCCTCGCCGCGCGTCAGCGTCAGCAGCGACACGCGGGCCCCCACTCCGCGGCTGAGCAGCGCCAGCAGGCCACCGTGCTCGTCGTCCGGATGCGCCGTGGTGTGCATGACGCTGGCGGTGGTCGCGAGCTTCTGCAACCACTGCCAGCTGCCGGAGGCGCCGGCGTCCTGGGGGAGGGGCGAGGCTGCCGACACCGTCAGGACAAGGCAGAAGGCAAAAGGCCAAAGGCAAAACTTCGCGCGTTGCGTCATCGCTCGACCGATGCGCGGGACTATAGCACCCCCGGGTGCACTACCATGCTGCGCATGCTCCACGCTCCGTCCGACCTTACGTTTGCTCGAGTCCGTCGCCTGCTGACCGCGGCCACAGCGGTACTCACCGCCGCCGTTCTTTGCGCATGTTCCAGCCAGAGTCCGAGTTCGAGCCCCAGCCCGACGCCGGCTTCCGGGCCGGCGCCGCCGGCGTTCAGCGCGTTCGTCGACGAGTTCCTCGATCAGTTCGCCAGTCACCACCCGTCGATCGCGGCCGGCAATGGCCTGCACCAGTACGACGAGCGCCTCGAGGACTTCAGCGCCCAGTCCATTGCCGACGAGATCTCGCGACTGAAGGCAGCTGCGCAGTCCGGCTGGGCACCATCCCCGTCGATGGCGCTGACCCCCGACGAGCGCGTCGACCATCGCATCGTCGGCGGCCTGATCGACGCGTGGCTGCTGGAGCTCGACGTCAACCGCAACTGGCAGAGGAACCTGATGGTCTACGCGCTCGGCGGTGTCCGACGGCGTGCACAACCTGATGACGATGGAGTCGTCGCCGGCCGAGGTGCGGGCACGCCGCATCATCGCGAAGCTGAAGGGTGTGCCGGCGCTGCTCGCCGCCGCCCGGCGCGAACCTCGCCTATCCGCCGAAGGTGATGGCCGAGCGCGGCGTGCGCATGCTCCGAGGCGCGTCGGGCATGCTGACCGGCCGACGTGCCGCTGGCCTTTGCCGGGCTGTACGATGCCGCGCTCAAGGCGGACCTGACGGCGAGCGGCAGCGGCCGCGGCCGGCGAGATCGACGCCTTCGTCGCCGGTTCGAGAACGAGAAGCTGCCGTCGGCCAACGGCTCGTTCGCCATCGGCCGCGACAACCTCGAGGCGCGCTATCGCGCCGAGGAACTGATCGACGTGCCGGCGGCGCAGCTGCTGGCGCTCGGCGAGCGCGAGCTGGCGACCAACGAGGCCGCGTTCGTGGCCGCGGCGGCGCGTGTCGACCCGAAGCGGCCGGCGCTCGACGTCTGGGCGGACGTGCTGAAGAACCACCCGGCGCGCGGCGCCCTGGTGCCGGCGGCGCAGAAGGCGGTGGACGAACTGCAGGCGTTCGTCGTCGCGAAGAACCTGGTCATCGCTGCCTGCGTCCGAGCGCGTGATCGTGGCCGCGGCGCCGCCCTTCGACCTCGGGCTGGCCTCGATGCACTCGTCGCCGCCGCTCGAGGACGACGCCGGTGAAGAGCTACTTCTACATCACCGACGCGCGGCCGGAATGGGACGCCGCCCGTCAGGACGCCTGGCTGCAGCGGTTCAACATCGCGTCCCTGACCGTGATGACGTCGCACGAAGTGATGCCGGGGCACTACGTCCACAGCGTCTTCATGCGCAAGACCCCGGGCAAGATTCGCCGCATCTGGATCGGGCTCAATCCGTTTCCCCAGCCGTCGTCAGGCCAGGACGGCTGGGCCCACTACGCCGAGCAGATGATGCTGGACGAGGGCTTCCGCGCCGACGATCCGCGCTACCGCATGGCGCAGCTGAGCGACGCGATGACGCGGATCTGCCGCCTCATCTCGGGCATCCAGCTGCACACCGGGGCGTGGACGGTGGAGCAGTCGGCGGCGCTGTTCGAGCAGAAGGCGCACCTGCCGCCGCCGGCGGCGCGCCAGGAGGCCGAGCGCGGCACCTACGATCCGACCTATGGCGGCTACTTCCTGGGGAAGATGCAGGCGCTGAAGCTGCGCGACGACGTGCGGGCGGCAAGGGGAGAACGCGTTCGACCTGCGCGAGCTTCCACGAGCAGGTGATGACCAACGGCATCGCGCCGTGGTGGGCGCATCGCCAACTGCTGCTGCCGGGCGACAAAGGCCGCTGCTGCCGTAGCGCCGATCAGTAGATCCAGGGCACGAGCCGATAAGGGACGCGGGTGGCGTGCGCGGAATAGGAAGGGTCCCGCAGCAGGACCCGCTCCTCGGCATGGATGCGCAACACCTGGGAGGTCGCCCAGATCGACAGCACCAGGATGTTCCAGGCCGAGAAATTCATGATCAGGATCGCGGCCTGGCTCAGGAAATAACCGAGATACATCGGGTGGCGCACGTAGGCATACGGACCGCCCGTCTTGACGCCCCGATTGGCCGCGACGATGCCGAAGCTGCGGTTGAGCGAGAGCTTGGCCGACACGCTGATGGCAATGCCGCCGAGCAGCAGGAGGGCGGCGAGCGGTCCCAGCACGTCGAGCCTGCGGGCTGGATAGATCAGCATCGACGCGAAGGTGCCGGTGAAGGCCAGCAGCCAGTCACGCGGGGCCACGCTGATTTGATCGGTGGATCGCCGGAGCAGCAGCATCAGCACGACCAGCCCCTCGCCCACCAGGTAGACGACGGTCATCCAGTTCTGCTGGGCTGACTGCAGGAATCGATACAGGAGCAGGACGAAGAGCGTGAGGACCACCACGCGCTCCACGGCGTCAAGGATTCGGCGCATGGGATCGCGGCATGTTACCCGAAGAGCGCGAGCGCGGGGTGCGGCCGCGCTCTTCGGTCGGTGCGGGGCGAGAGTGTGGCTACGAGCCGGGGATCATGATGTGCGCGGTCGTCGTGCCCGCGTTCATGATCCAGGCGCCGCCCATCTTGTTGTTGTCGGGCAGTCCGGTCGACGCCGTCGTCGCGCCGGGGACCGCGATGGTGGTGTGCACGCGAGCGGTGGCGCGATCGGCGCCGCTCATCGAGATCCACGGCGCGCCGTATTCCGGCTTGACGCGGGTGCCGTCCTTTTCGGCGGCGTCGAACATCGCCTGCCGCTTGGCCTTGTCCTGTTCGACCTCGATCTTGCGGTTCTGGGCGACTCGGTCCAGATTCCCGAGGGTGGTGCACTGCACGGAGAACGGCTGCTCGCCGGGCTGACCGGACTGGTCGTAGCAGACCAGGCGATTGGTGCCCTTCTTCAGCGTCTCGTAGGTCTGGTCGGCATTCCACTTGATCACCGTAGCCGCTTCCTTGGCCTGGCGCGGGGCGGCAGCCAGCGCCCGCTCGATGATCTCGTCGTTGGTCTGCGCGAAGGCGCTGGCGGAGATGGCCAGCATGCCGAGGGCGATGAGGATGTTGCGTTTCATGGCGACAAACATACACCAGAGGACGCTGGATTCATCGCCGCCCGCCCCCGTCCGTGTTACCGTTCGCGGCACGTGACCCAACCTGGCCCGCCACTCTCCGCCGGCCCCGACGCGGATGCCCAGCTCGACCGGGCGATCGGAGTCTGGGGCGCCACCCTTTTCGTGATTGGCGCCGTCATCGGCTCCGGCATCTTCCTGACGACCGGCATCATGCTGCAGGAGCTGCCGTCCACGTCGCTGGTGCTGGCGGCGTGGGTCGCCGGGCGGGCTGCTGGCGATGGCCGGCGGTCTCACCTACGCGGAGATGGGATCGATGTATCCGCGCTCGGGCGGGCTGTATGTCTTTCTCAGCGAGGCCTATGGGCCGGTCTGGGGATTTCTGTTCGGCTGGGCCTGTCTGCTGGTCATCCTCACCGGCAGCGTCGCCACCGTCGCCATCGGGTTCGCGGAGTACTTCAGCTACTTCTTCCCCGCGCTCGGCACGGACCGCGTGGTGGCGAGCCTGCCGCTGCCCTGGGGCGCCTGGAGCATCAGCGCCGGCCAGCTGGTGGCGGCGGCGTCGGTCGTGGTGATCACCGCCATCAACTACGTCGGCGTCCGCAGCGGCAACCTGACCAACAGCGTGGTGACGGCGGCCAAGATCGGCGGGCTCGTCGTCATCCCGATCCTGGCGCTGGTGTATCACCGCGTCGACCCCGTCGCTGACTGCCGATCGTGCCGCCCTCGAGCGCGCGGCCGCTGGCGTCGTTCGGCGTGATCATGATCGCCGTGATGTGGACCTACGAGGGCTGGTACTACGTCGCGTTCGCCGCCGGCGAGATCAGGAACGCCGCGCGGACCGTGCCTCGCGCGCTGATCTATGGGCACGCTGGCCCTGACCGCCATCTACGTGAGCGTCAATCTCGCCTACGTGCTCTCGCTGACGGTCGAGGAGATGACGGGCGTGACGCGGATCGCCGAGAAGGCGGTGACCACGCTGGTCGGCCCGGTCGGCGCCGCGCTGGTAGCCGCCAGCGTCGTAATCTCGACCTTCGGCTGTAACGTGGCCGGCGTCATCGCCTCGTCGCGCGTCTGCTTCGCGATGGCCGCGGACCGGCCGCTTCTTCCCGTCCGCCGCGCGCGTCCATCCCGTCCACCGCACGCCGCACGTCGCGCTGCTCGTCACCGGCATCTGGTCGGTGTTCCTCACGCTCACCGGCGGCTACGAGACGCTGTTCACCTACGTCACGTTCGCGTCCGTGCTGTTCGGCACGCTCGGCGGCATCGCGATCTTCGTGCTGCGGGTGCAAGACGCCCGACGTGCCTCGCCCGTATCGCGCGCTGGGCTACCCCGTGATTCCCGCGCTGTACGTGCTGGGCTCGTTCGCGCTGATCTGGAACACGCTGATGGAGCGGCCGGGCGCATCGCTCGCGGGCCTCGGCCTGGTGGCGCTGGGCTTGCCGTTCTACTGGCACTGGTCGCGATCCGGTAAATAGACAGAGATGAAGCCGCTCTCCCCACGACTCGCGCGTGTGGCCGCGGCCGGCGTCGTGGTTGCCCTGCTGGCGCCGGCGTTGATCGCCCAACAGAAGCCACGGGCCCGGGCGCTCGGCGTGCCGTTCGACGGGACGCCCGGCCCCCTGAACGCCATCACCGATGTCGCCGGAGTCGAGGTCGGCCACGCCACCATCATCGAGGGCAGCGGTCCGCTGGTGCCGGGGAAGGGCCCGGTCCGGACCGGTGTCACGGCGATTCTGCCGAAGGGCAAGACCTGGGCGCCGGTCTTCGCGGGGTGGTTTGCCGGCAACGGTTTCGGCGAGATGACCGGCGCGCCGTGGGTGATCGAGGGCGGCGTGCTTGGCGGCCCGGTGATGATCACCGGCACGTACTCCGTGGGCGCGGTGCGCGACGCGGTGAACAGCTGGTTCGCCGAGGTGCTGAAGCGCGAGATTCCGTGGCACCAGCCGGTCGTCGGCGAGACCTCCGATGCGTTCCTCAACGACGGCATCGGTCAGCACGTCACCAAGGCGCACGCGTTCCAGGCATTGAACAGCGCGCGCGCCGGCGCCGTGGCCGAGGGTAACGTCGGCGGCGGCACCGGGATGGTGGCGCACGGGTTCAAGGGCGGCATCGGCACGTCGAGCCGCCGGGTCGGCGACTCGTTCGTGGTTGGCGTGCTGGTCCAGGCCAACTACGGCACCCGCGAGAGCCTGACGATTGCCGGTGTGCCGGTCGGCCGCGAGATCCAGGGCGCGGAGCGCATGCGCGGCAGCCGTCCGCCGGCGGATCGCGACGGCTCGATCATCGTGGTGGTGGCGACCGATGCGCCGCTCCTGCCGCATCAGCTCGAGCGCCTGGCGCGCCGCGTGCCGATGGGCATCGCGCGACTGGGCGGGACCGCCTCCAACGGATCCGGCGATATCTTCATTGCCTTCTCGACCGCGAACCAGGGCGCGGCGGCCGAGAGCGGCGTGACCGCGATCTCGTGGCTGCCGAACGGCGATCTCACGCCGTTCTTCGACGCCACCGTCCAGGCCACCGAAGAGGCCATTGTCAACGCGCTGGTCGCCGCGGAGACGATGGTCGGCATCAACGGGAATACGGTGCCGGCGTTGCCGACCGATCAACTGCGCGCGATTCTCACGAAGTACAACCGGTTGGCCCGCTAGTGCTTCAGTCCGGCGCCGCGATGGCACCCGCACTTCGATCTAGGCTAAAGGGCATGGCGAGGCGAGTCCTGTTCATACTGGCGATGGCCGCGACGTGGTTGGCAGTGGGCGGTCCCGATGGCCGCGCTCAGGCTCCCGCGCCTGCGTTCGATCTCCTCATGGGGCCGGCCGACGTCGAGCGTGCCGCGACCGCCTGGAACACCGACCTGGCATATGTGCCGGGCGAAGTGCTGGTGAAGTTCAAGAGCGGCGCGTTCGGCCGCGCCGAGAGCCGGGCGCTCTCCACGTTGCGGGGAACCGTGGACACCGCGGCCGCCAGATGGGTGGGCGACGCAGTGGTGCTCGAGACCCCTGGCGAGCCCAACGCCGAGCAGGCGGCCGAGCGGCTGGCGGCCCAGCCCGAGGTGGAATGGGCGCAGCCGAATTACCTCCGCCCGATTCACTCGGCGCCGAACGATCCGTCGTACTCGCGGCAATGGAACTTCGACGCGATCAACATGCCGCGTGCCTGGGATATCAACCCTGGCGGATCGTCCGACGTGATCGTCGCGGTAATCGATACCGGCGTCAACACCACCAACGTCAGCTACGCGATGCCGTTGTGGACCGGGTCGGCGATCGAGACGGTGAACATTCCGGTCGCCACCGATCCCGACATTGCGCCGGCGCGCATTTTACCGGGGCGCGATTTCGTGTTCTGGACCGGCCCGGTGATCGACATGGTGGGTCACGGGACGCACATCGCCGGCACAGTGCTCGAGGACACGAACAACGACCTCGGGTTTGCCGGCATGGCGTATCGCGCGCGCCTGATGCCGCTCAAGGGGTGTTACGGCTACTGGGAGATCCAGTTCACGATGTCGGCGCTGGGTATTCCGGGCTTCGTCGATCCGAGCGAGACCGGCACCTGCCCCGACTCCGCGGTGTCCGACGCCATCCGCTACGCGGCCGACAACGGGGCCCAGGTGATCAACCTGAGCCTCGGCGGTCCGGCGCCGTCACCAATCACCCGTGAAGCGCTCCAGTACGCGGTGAGCCGCGGCGTGTTCGTCGCAATCTCGAACGGCAACCAGGCGCAGCGGGGCAATCCCGTTGAGTATCCCGCGGCCTACGCGCCGGAGTTCGCGGGCGTGGTGTCGGTCGGCGCAGTCGGCCCGCGACTGACGCGCGCGCCCTACTCCAGCACCGGCGCGCACCTGGAGATCGTCGCTCCGGGCGGCGACAGCACGCAGGGACTCGCCGCCACGATTTTCCAGGTGGGGTTGCAGGCCAGCGACTTCGCGGCGGCCACCGTGATTCTGCCGCGGTTCGACCGCTACACCGACGTCCCGATGCAGGGCACTTCCATGGCCACTCCGCACGTGGCGGGGCTGGGCGCGCTGCTCTTCTCGCAAGGCATCCGCTCGCCGGGCGCCATCGAAGGCGCGATCCGGCAGTCGGCCCGCGATCTCGGAGCGGCCGGAAAAGACGATGAGTATGGCGACGGGCTGATCGATGCCCGCGCCGCCCTGCGCGGTTTGGGCCTCAGCAAGTAGTTCCTCAGTCCGGATCCGGGCAGACAAAAGACATCTCTGAGGCAGACAAACTGGCTTACTGCCGCGCTCGTCGTGTCTTCGTAACTCATTGTTTAGGCGTGTGTTACCTGAACAGGCCAATGCCTCTTGATCCGTGGCGGTGCTCTTGCTATGTTCCGCGCGACGTTCCGCAACCCCGACCCCTCAAGGAGTTTTCCATGACCCTGAAATCACTGAAGCCGCTCCTCGCCGGTGCTACCGTGGCGACAATGCTGGCGTTCGTGGCTGCCTGTTCGGGCACTTCCTCATCGATGAACCCGACCGGACCGACGGCCGCGGCAAACTCGGCGGCCGCCGGAGCCAACTTCAGTCCGAACCCGACCACGCCGGTCTGCACCCCGCCCCAGATCCTTAACGACGCCGGGGACCGCTTGTATCGATCCACCGCCCCCGCCGCCGGAAGGGACTCCATGCTCGCCTGGCTTCTGGAAGACCCACGAGGACGCGTTCGCGGCGTCCTGCACCGCCGCCGCGGCAGTGCCGGGTGACCGGTTCACGACCTGCGGCCAGCTGTTCACCGCACTCACTTGCAAGGGCAGCGATGCGAGCTGCGGTCGTCACGAAGCTTCAAGTGCTCTGAACACGGTGTCCGGGTGCACCGAGTCGGAGACTAACCAACTGCACCCTCTCGTCTGAGGGGACGCGCCCACAAAGAGGCTCCGGGTCGGACGACCTGGAGCCTCTTCGTTTGTACCTGCGCTCTCGCGGGACGCGCGAACCAGCGTCTCCCGTAGTCTCAAAAAGCCTTCGCTGGACAGACAAGAGACATCTACGAGGTAGACAAGCGGACCGTGGTGTCACGCCCATCTGCCTTCGTAACTCTTTGTTTCGCTAGCAGTTACCGAAGCTGGCTGACGGCCGTTCATCCGTGGCTGAGCACTTGCTATGTTCCGAGCGACGTTCGTATAACCCGACCCTCTAGGAGACCTTCATGACCTTTCAATCGTTGAAGCCCCTGTTCGCCGGCGCCGCCGTGGCGGCCTCGCTGGTGTTGGTGGCTGCCTGCTCGGGCACTTCCTCTTCGATGAACCCGACCGCGCCGACCGCCGCGGCCAACTCGACGGCCGCCGGACGCCAACTTCAGCCCGAATCCAGCATGCCTGCCGCCCAACACCATCGAATCCGATCTCGGGCGATTGCGTCCCGCCCGTCGATCTCGCCAGCGGTCGCTTCACCGGAGGAGGCTTCCAGTTCACCGACGACGACATCAAGGTCACGCGCGGCTTCACCCTTCACTGCGACAACATCCTGGCCAACAACCTCGAGATCAACTGGGCCGGCGGCAACAACTTCCACATGGAGAAGAACACGCTCATCAACGTGGCGTGCACGAAGCCGACCGTCCCCAATCCGCCCGCGGCCGATGTGAGCCGCATCGTGGCGGATGCCGTGGGTGAGTGCAACGGGTTGCCCGCCTCGATCCACATCATCCTCGAGGACCGCGGCGAGCCCGGCACCAACGACCGCGCCTCGTTCGTCATCACCGGAGGTTGCTCCCTGAATCTCTCAGAGCGCCCGATCGATGGTGGCAACATCCAGGCGCACTTCGACCAGCCGCACAAGTAGTGACGGCTCGGGACAGACACAAAGAGGCTCCGGGTCGCATGACCTGGAGCCTCTTCGTGTGTACCTGCGCCGCCCGGGGACGCGCGAACCAGCGCGCCTTCGCTACCGTGCCGCGGCGGTGGCGGAGTGTTGCCGCGCCTCGGCCACAACCGCGCCGATCGCGTCGCCGACGATGTCCACCAGCCGGTCGATCTCGGCATCGGTGATGACGAGCGGCGGCGCGATGCAGATGCAGTCCATCACCGCGCGCGTGTAGAGCCCGCGCTCCATGAACGCGTCCATCAGCTTCTGCGTCAGGCCCACCGGCGCCGGGAACAGCGCCTTGGTGGACTTGTCGGCCACCACTTCCACCGCTGCCATCAGCCCCTGCCCGCGGACGTGACCGACGCAGTCCATCGACTCCAGCGTCGCGCAGCCGCGTCGAGCAGCCGCGCGCCGCCGGCGGCCGAGCGCGCCACCAGCTGCTCGCGCTCCAGGATGTCGATGTTGGCCAGTGCCACCGCGCAGCAGGTCGGATGGCCGGAGTAGGTGAAGGCGTGCATCCAGCGCTTGCCCGCCGGCACGCCGTTGATGACGTCGCGGATCGTGTCCGACACGCCGATGCCGCCGAGCGGGATGTAGCCGCTGGTGATGCCCTTGGCGAACTGCATGATGTCCGGCTCGATGCCGTAGTGTTCGAGGCCGAACCAGCGGCCCGTCCTGCCGAAGCCGGTGATCACCTCGTCGGCAATCAGCAGCACGTCGTACTTCGTGCAGATCTCGCGGATGCGCGGGAAGTAGTCGGGCGGCGGAACGATGACGCCGCCGGCGCCCTGCACGGGCTCGGCGATGAACGCCGCGACGGTATCGGGGCCCTCGCGCAGGATCGCTTCTTCCAGCTTGTTGGCCGCGGCCACGCCGAGGCTGACGCTCGCGTCGGTGTTGACGAAGCGATACGGATCCGGCGCGTCGATGTGGAGGAAGCCGGGCGTGCGCGGCTCGAACATCGGCCAGAAGGCGGGAAGGCCGGTCGCGCTCATCGCCGCGAGCGTGAGCCCGTGGTAGGCGCGATGGCGCGAGATCACCTTGATCTTGTCGGGCTTGCCGAGCGCCTTCCAGTAGAACCGCGCGGTCTTGAACGACGACTCGGACGACTCGGCGCCGCCGCTGGTGAAGAAGAACGTGTTGATCGACGGATAGGTCAACCCGCTCAGCCGTTCGGCCAGGCGGATGGCGGGCTCGTTGGTGCCGCCCGCATAGGCGGAGTGGAACGCCAGGGTCGCCATCTGCTTCTGGGCGGCGTCGGCGAGCGCCTGGCGGCCGTGCCCGACGTTGACGTTCCACAACCCGGCCAGCCCGTCGATGTATTCCCGGCCGGTGGAGTCGGTGATCGTCGCGCCCTTGCCGGACACCCACACGCGCGTCGCGGCGTAGGCGGAGGGGTGGTGGAGCGGGTGGAGCAGGTGGGCCTGATCGGTTTCGAGTGTGGCTCGCGTGGTCATGGGCGACATGCTATCGCCCCGGCGCACTGGGGGCAAACCCTGCCGATGTCTGCCGGCGGGTCGCCGGGGGCGAGAGCAGCGCCCTGACGAGCGCGTTCCAGACCCCGCGCGGTGGGCGCCGGCACAAGGACCGCGGCCAGAATGCGGCCGCACGGGCGCGGGTCATCGCGGAAACTTCTGTTCGCGCATCGCGGCGTGATAGAGCACCGTAGCGGTCACAACCGACGCCTGCTTGAGGGCGTTGGCGTCGATGCGCTCGACGAAGTCGGCGTTGGTGTGGTGCGTGCGCACGTCGTAGTTCGAGTAGCTCTGCACGGCCTGGAAGCCCGGGATGCCGACCGCCTTGAACGACAGGTGATCGGTCGCGCCGATGCCGCCGGATGGGGTCAGCGTGGCGCCGATATCGGCCAGCGGCCGCAGCCATGCGTCCATGATCCGCTGCGCCGGCTCGTTGCCTTCCATGTAGAACCCGGTGACCGGCGGGAACCCGTTGTCGAAGTTGAAGTAGACCGACAGCTTGTCGCGGTCGGCAGCGTTCGCGTCACCGGTCAGGTGCTGCTGCACCCAGGCCTTGGACCCGAGCAGGCCTTGCTCCTCGCCGGCCCAGAGCGCGATGCGAATCGTGCGCCGCGGGCGCACGCCGAGGGTCTTCAGGATGCGCATCGCCTCCATCACGGTGGCGGCGCCGTCGGCGTTGTCGGTGGCGCCCGTGGCCGAGTGCCACGAGTCCAGATGCGCGCCCGCCATCACGACTTCGCTGCCGAGGGCGGGATCGGTGCCGGGGATCTCGGCGATCACGTTCTGCGTGTTCGGATCCGATTCGTCGAAGCTCGCCTGCACGTTCACCGACAGCTTGACGGGAATGCCCTGCTGCAGCAGCCGCGCCATCAGGTTGTAGTGCTCGGAGACCAGCACGACGGCGGGGATGGCATTGGCGCCGGCGTCGCGGCCGGTGACGAAGATGGTGCCGTGCTCGCCGATGTTGGGCTCGAGCGTGACGCCGACGCCTTCGCGCCTTGAGGCCGGCCAGCAGGTCCGCCGGCGGCATCGCCGGCTGTGGTTCGCGGGCCGGTCGCTCACCAGGTCGCCGCCGGCCGGCGGCCGATCCGCGCGGATGAAGTAGTCCTGCAGCGGGCTGGTCAGGACGATGGCGCCGCGGAGCTTGCCGGCCTGGGCCTTGCAGGGCGGCCGCGGACGGGTCGGGCAGCCACACGGGCGTGGCGGTGATCGTGCCGCTCGTCGAGGCGGACCACCCTTGCGGATAGCCGGTGAGCGGCATGTAGCGCGGCTCGATCATCTCGACCGAGAAGCGCTCGAGCGTCCAGCCGCGGCCGAACTCCAACGGCTCGGCGTGGACGTTCGCCAGCCCGTACGTCGCGCAGGATGTCCTGGGTCCAGGCGACGGCCCGCTTGTGCGCCGGCGAGTTCGTGAGCCTCGGCCCGATGACGTTCGCAAGGTGGTCGAACGTGTCGAGCACCTTCGCGCGATCCATGCCCTCGGCGCGGATCTTCGCCACCATGGCCGTGTCCACCGGCTCCTGCGCGAACACCGCAACCGTCAGGACCGCGGCACAGCCGCATGCCACCAGGTTTCTCATGCGGCGCATTGTAGACCGCCCGTCGATCAGAACGTAGCGAGGGTATTCAGGGGCGAACCGGTGCCGCCAGTCACCGGAACCGGGTTGATGGTGAGCATGAACTCCCAGCGCTTCAACCTGGCGGCGGTGTCGGCCAGGCGCTCGAGGTCCTGATTGTCGAGCAGGTGGATGCCGAGGGCCGTGATGAGCAGCGTATGCACCGGCAGCGTGACGCCCTCGACCATCGTCGGCGTGACCTCGGACGCGGCATCGCTGCCGACGAACGCCACGCCGCGCGCCTTCATCCAGGGGGCGATGGAGGCGTGGAACCCGGCGGCGTTGCGGCCGACCGGCCAGGGCCCGACCTTGTCGCGCCGCGCCCATCGGCCGGTGCGGAGCATCAGCGCGTCGCCCGGGCCGACCTTCACGCCGGCCTGCTTTTCCCAGGCTTCCACGTCTTCGGGATAGACCGCGGTGCCCGGTTCGAGGAACGGCACACCTTTCAGGCGGGGAATGTCGATCAGCATGCCGCGAGTGATCACGCCCTGCTTGAGGGTGTCGATCGAGAGCTTGGTGCAGCCTTTCTCGGTGTTGACGTCCGCCCTCGCGTAGCCGTTGTAGGTCTGATCCTTGTAGAGGATGTGACACAGCGCGTCGATGTGGCTGTGCGCGTAGCCGTGATACGACACGCGGTAGGTGTCGGTGGTGAATCCGCGGTTCATCGTGTGCTCGAACGGGCTCGCGTTGTCGTCGGCGGCCTCGGTGATCGGGTTGTGCGCCAGCGACACCGTCAGTCCGGTCTTGACGAGCGCCGCCGCCTGCCGGCGCTTGGCGTCGGTGACGAGGTTGGCGGCGCCGAGCTGGTCGTCGGCGCCCCACCGCCCCCAGTTCTTGACCGATTGGAACAGCTCGTCGAACTCGGCGGCGTCGCGTGGCGCGCGGGCCGAGGCTGCCGTCGGCGCCTGACCCTGCGGACTCTGCCCCCCGACGCTCACGACGACGGCGATGACGATCAGCAGGACAAGTCTGGTCCGCATGGCACGCTCCTGCGGCGGATTATAGGCGCCCGCGGGCTGGGCTCAGATCAGCCGAAGCGCCTCGAGGTCGTGGAAGTCCGTGCGATTGAGCGTCCACAGCGCGGCTCGGTTCGCCAGCGCGCACGCGGCCACGGCCAGATCGATCTCACGCCCGCGTGGTCTGGCGACCGACGCGTAGAGCTTGGCCGCGAGCTGAGCCTCGACCACTCCGAACACCGCGACGTCCCAGATGGCATCAACTCTTCCTGAATCCTGAGATCCGCGCGGGTGCGCGGTCCACGGAGCCACTCGTAGAGCACCGGCGCCGAGATGTTGATGCGATGTTCGGCTTCGACCAGGCCGATGAGCGTGTCCAGCGAACGGCGGGGGCCGGTCAGCGCATCCACCAGCGCCGAGGTGTCGATGTGGATGATCACGGCGTCTTCGTACGGCGGCCGCCCTGCCTGCGCGCCGCCTTCAGGGCACGCAGTTCCTCGTCGACGTCGGCGGCCGGACGGCCGGTGGCGGTGGCGCGCACCTTCGCCAGCACCTGGAGCATGCGGTCGCGCTCCGACTCGCTCAGCCTCTCTGCCCGCGCCGCGTACTCCGCAATCGCCTCGCGGACCACCTGGCTCTGCGGCTTCCGCTGCTGCGCGGCGGTCCTCTTCAACAGGTCGACGGTGCCGTCGTCGAGGGTATAGGTGACTTTGGCCATTGCCATACTACGGCAATACTACCATACCGAGTATGGTATCCAGCCACCGCGTGGACGTCCACCGGCTAGGCGAACAGGTACGCGCCCTTCGCCACCGTGGCCTCGGCCAGCCGGCGGCGCATGGCCACCGTGTTCGCCGGTGTCACCTTCAGCAGCCGCCGCAGCGCGGCGAGTTGCGTGCGGAGGACATCCCCTTCCGCCATCGCCGCGAGGGCGGTCCGCGCGTTCAGCTCGACGCGGCCGGCAGCTTCGTGGGTGAACACCGCCGCGGCATCCGCGTGGAGCGCGGCATCTGGCGCCCTTCCACTGGCGGCGGCGATTGCCCGCAGCACCGCGCTCTCCGACGTGTAGGCGTCGATCACCAGGTCCGCGAGATAGGTGAGGACTTCCTGTTCCTGTTCGAGCTTCGCGCCGTAGCGCTGCATCGCGGTGCCGGCCACCAGCAGCACCACCTTCTTGAACACGCCGCAGGCGCGCCGTTCGCCCACCAGCACGCCGTCGCCCTCGTCTTGCGGCGTCAGTGACGGGCTCATGATCTCGTCCTGCAGCTGCTTCGCCGCGGGGATCAGCGCCAGCTCGCCCTTCAGCGCCTTCTTCATCAGCATGCCGGGGATCAGCAGGCGGTTGATCTCGTTGGTGCCCTCGAAGATGCGGTTGACGCGGGCATCGCGGTAGTGGCCCTGGGCAGGGTAGTCCTTCACGAAACCGTTGCCGCCGTGAATCTGGACGTTCTCGTCGATGATGTAGTCCACCACCTCGCTGCCCAGCACCTTGGCGATCGATGCCTCGACGGCGAACTCCTCCAGCGCCTTCAGCATCGGCGCGGCGTCGTTCGGCTTCTTGTCTGGCGCGGCGGCGATGTGCGCGTCGATCAGGCCCGCGGTCCGATACATCATGCTCTCGAGGCCGTACTCGCGCGCGGTCATCTCGCCGAGCTTGTGCTTGATCGCGCCGAAGGTCGCGATCGGCACGCCGAACTGCTTGCGCTGGGCGGCGTACTTGGCGGCCTCGGCGAGGGCGCTCTTGGCGCCGCCGGACGTCATCGCGCCCAGCTTGAAGCGGCCGAAGTTCAGCACGTTGAAGGCCACCTTGTGGCCCTTGCCGATTTCGCCGAGCACCGCGTCGGCCGGCACCTTCACGTCCTGCAGGATCACCGGGGTGGTTGACGAGCCGTGCAGGCCCATCTTGTGCTCTTCCTTGCCGGTCGAGACCCCGGGCCACGCCTTGTCGACGATGAACGCCGTGAAGTGCTCGCCGTCCACCTTGGCGAAGATGATGAACACGTCGGCAAAGCCGCCGTTGGTGATCCACATCTTCTCGCCGGAGAGCACGAAGCTGCCGTCGGCCTGCCTGGTCGCCTTGGCCTTGGCGCCGAGCGCATCCGAGCCCGAGCCCGACTCGCTGAGGCAGTAGGCGCCGACGATCTCGCCGGCGATCAGCCGCGGCAGATACGCCTGCTTCTGCTGCTCGGTGCCGAACATGAAGATCGGCAGGATGGTCAGGTTCGCCTGCGCGCCGAACGTGGCGCCGAACGAGGCGTAGCGCGACACCTGCTCCGAGACGATCAGCGTGGCGACCTTGTCGAGGTCGACGCCGCCATAGGCCTCCGGCACGTTGGTGCCGAGCAGGCCCAGCGCGCCGCACTTCCTGATCAGCTCACGATTGAGGGCCCATTCCTTCTGCTCGAGCCGATCAATCAACGGCAGGACCTCGCCGTCGATGAACTCGGCCGCCGCCTGGCCGATCAGCAGGTGCTCCTCGGTCAGCCGCTCCGGCGTCATCACCGCCGAGGGCTCGGTCTCCTCGATCAGCCACGATCCGCCCTTCATCGTCGTTTCTGTCGTCGTCGTGCTCATTGTCCTCTGCCTAGCTCAAGAGCCTCACGAGCCTGGAGCCTAAAGCCTCTCGAAGATCCCCGCCGCTCCCATGCCGCCGCCCACGCACATCGTCACCATGCCGTAGCGCGAGCCGCGGCGGTGCATCTCGTGGATCAGCGTGGCGGTGAGCTTGGCGCCGGTGCAGCCCAGCGGATGGCCGAGCGCGATCGCGCCGCCGTTCACGTTGACCCGCTCGGGATCGATTGGCAACTCGCGCAGGCACGCCAGCGCCTGCGCGGCAAAGGCCTCGTTGAGCTCGATCAAATCAATCTGGTCGAGCGTGAGCCCGGCGATCTTCAGCACCTTCTTGATCGCCGGCACCGGGCCGATGCCGAAGAGCTCCGGCGGCACGCCGGCGGTGGCGTAGGCGACGAAGCGCGCGAGTGGCTTCAACCCGTGCGCCTTCGCCAGTTCAGCGGAAGTCACGACCACGGCCGCGGCCCCATCGCTCGTCTGCGACGAGTTGCCGGCGGTGACGGTGCCTGTGACGTGAAACGCCGGCTTCAGCTTGGCCAGCGCCTCGACGGAGGTGTCGCGGCGCGGGCCTTCATCGGTGTCGAAGACCACCTCGCGCAGCGACGGCGCGAGCGCGCCGCCCCCGTTGCCGTCACCGTTTCCGGCCGGCGACGCCAGCCGCACGGTGAGCGGCACGATCTCGTCCTTGAACCGGCCCGCTTCGATGGCTGCCACCGCGCGCTGATGGCTGCGGTAGGCAAAGGCATCCTGCGCCTCGCGCGTGACGGCCGATTCGCGGGCGTGATTCTCAGCGACCAGACCGGTGGTGAGGTAGACGTCCGGGTAGGTCTCGACCAGCGCCGGGTTCGGCGAAATCTTGTTGCCGCCCATCGGCACGAGACTCATGGACTCGGTGCCGCCGGCGACCACCGCGCCGGTGTGCCCCAGCATGATCCGCTCGGCGCCGTAGGCGATGGCCTGCAGCCCGGACGAGCAGAAGCGGTTGACCGTGACGGCGGACGCCTCCACCGGAATACCGGCGCGAAGGCTGGCGATGCGCGCGACGTTCAGGCCCTGCTCGCCCTCCGGCATCGCGCAGCCGAGAATCACGTCGTCCACCAGCGCCGGGTCGAAGCTCCCGGCCCGCGCCAGCGCCTCGCGAATCACGACGGCGGCCATCTCGTCGGGCCGCATCACGCTCAGCGTGCCCTTCGGCGCCTTGCCGACGGCGGTGCGAACGGCTGAAACGATGACTGCTTCCTGCATCACGCCACTCCCGTCTCGAAATCTCCGAGCAGGTCTTCCACGGCGTCGGCGACGAGCGACGTCATGCCGTCGAACACGTGATCCGCGCCCTCGATCACCACCAGCTCCTTCGGCTCGGACAACTCGCCGTACAGCTTGCGCACCAGCTTCACCGACGCCACCTCGTCTTCCTCGCCGTGAATGAGGAACGTCGGCTTGCTGCTCGCCTTCACTTCGTCGTACGAGTCAGATCCCGACGGGCGGCGCAATGGCGAGCAGCACCGAGACGCGCGGGTGTGCGGCGCCGACCCGAAGCGCCACCCACGATCCGAATGACATCCCCGCCGCCCAGATGGGCAGCCCGGGAAAGCGCTCCTCCGCGAATCGCACGGCGGCCTCGAAATCGTCCTTCTCGCCCTCGCCGTCATCGAACGTGCCGGCGCTGAGGCCGACGCCGCGGAAATTGAAGCGCAGTGCCGCCGCGCCGATGCGCGTCGCGGCCTTCGCCGCCTGATAGAGCGCCTTGGTGTGCATCGTGCCGCCGTACTGCGGGTGCGGATGGGCGAACACCGCCACCGCGCGCGGGGCGCCGTCCGGCAAGTCGAGCCGCGCTTCGAGTGGGCCGACGGGGCCTGGTATCTCTCGGATCATGTCCATGGTCATCACGCGCTCGGTTTCAGGAAGTCGTCCACGACCGTCCTGAACCGGTCGGGTCTGGTGACGATGCCGAGATGTCCGGTGCGGGGCAGCACCACGTGACGCGCGGCCCTGAGGCGGGCGATGTTCCGCTCGCTCACCTCCACCGGCACCACCCGGTCGAGCGCCGGCTCGCCGGTCACGACCAGCACCGGCGCAGTGACCGCCGACGGATCGGCGAACTGATGGGCGCCGGCCCACTGGATGCGGCGCGCCATCTTCGCGGCCGACATCGGCGCGCGAGCGACGCGCAGCCCATGCCCGACCATGAAGCGGAGACGGTCACGAAGCCCAGGGAACGCGGCTCGCACTTCCGGTTGCAGGCGCATCGGCGAGGTGGCCACGAACACCGGGCTCAGCAGCCTGGGCGCGCGCATGTAGAAGCGCGCGCGGGCATCCGGCGTCCAGTCCGTCGGCAACGCCGACGCCAGCACCAGGTTCGACACCCGTTCCGGATGACGCGCCGCGAACTCGGTGGCGATCAGGCCTCCGTAGGAGACGCCGATCAGCGTCGCCTGCTGGAGCCCGGCCCGGTCCAACACGTCGCTGACCTGCGCGGAGATAGTTCTCGAACCCGAGCGCCTCATCGAATGTGGAAGGGCTGCTCCGCTCGTCGCACAGCGAGTAGGAGATCACCCGGTAATGCTCGGCCAGGAGTTCCACCGTGGGCCGCATCCATTCCCACCGGCCCTGCAGGCCGGGAATGAGCACGACGGGCGCGCCGCGACCAATGTCGATCATCAATTCCTCAACGGCTTGCCGGTCTTCAGCGTGTGCTGAATCCGTTGCAGCGTCTTCGGTTCGCCGAGCAGACTGAGGAACGCCTCGCGCTCCAGGTCCAGCAGGTACTGTTCGCTCACCGTCGTCGGATGGGGCAGCGCGCCGCCGCCGAAGATGTGCGCGAGCTTGCGCCCGATCAGCGCATCGTGGTCGCTGGCGCGGCCGGCGCGCCAGGCAAGGTGCACGCCGAGCTTCAGCGCCGCGGTCACCGACTCGCCGCCGACGGGAATGGCGGTGCGTGGCGCCGGCGTGTGATAGCCCTCGCGCGCCCGTTCCAGCGCCTTGGCCTTGGCGTCCGCCATCAGGCGCTCGCGGTTCATCGTGAAGCCGTCCGTCGCGCGCCAGATAGCCCAGCCGCACCGCATCGGGTCCGCTGGCCGACACCTTGGCCAGGGCGACGGTCTCGAACGCTTTCTGCACGTAGGGCAGCGGATCGCTCTGCGGCGTCGGCAGCCCCGCCATCGCGCGAATCAGCATCTCCTTCGTGCCGCCGCCGGCCGGGATCAATCCGACGCCGACTTCGACGAGGCCCATGTAGGTTTCCGCCGCTGCCTGCACGCGGTCGCCGTGCAGCACCATCTCCATGCCGCCGCCAAGCGTGAGCCCGCCCGGGGCCACCACCACCGGCACCGCGCTGTAGCGCAGCAGCATCATCGCCTGCTGGAACTGGCGCACCATCAGGTCCAGCTCGTCGAAGTTGCCCTCCTGCGCTTCGAGCAGGACCAGCATGAGGTTGGCGCCGGCCGAGAACGTCGCCGCGTCGTTGCCGATCACCAGCGCGCGATGGTTCTTCGACGCTTCCTTCACGCCGGCCTGCAGCATCGCGATGGTGTCGCCGCCGATGACGTTCATCTTCGAGTGGAACTCGACGGCGAGCACGCCGTCGCCGAGGTCCACCAGGCTCGCGCCCGCGTTCTTCTTCACCACGCGCTGCTGATCCCTGGCGCTGCGCAGGATCTGGAGGTCCGGCGCCGCCGGCGCGACCAGGCCCTCGCGGAAGCGGTTCGCGTTGGCGTCGAGCACCGACTGCACGAGCGGCGGGATGCCACCCCTGATGGAGTGCCCGCCCACCTCGGTGGCCGCGGCCATCACCTCGCGGACGCCGAGGGTGTCGAACAGTTCGAACGGGCCGAGATCCCAGCCAAACCCCCACCGCATCACGCGATCGACATCGTCGATGTCGTGGGCGATCTCCGGCGTGACCCGCGCCGTGTAGACCAGCGTCGGCGCCAGCGTCTCGCGCAGGAACTCGCCGGCCTTGTCCTTGCTGGCGAACAGCATCCGGATCCGTTCGCCGAGGTCGTCCATCGACTTGCCGGCTTCGATCGACCCGATCTTCGCGGACTTCTTCGGGCGGTAGTCCAGCGTCTCCAGGTCCAGCGTCCAGATCTCGGTCTCGCCCTGGTCGTTCTTGCGCCGCTGTAGAAACCCTTGCCCGTCTTCTCGCCCAGCTGGCCGCGCGCGATCATCTGATCGACGAACGCGGGCACGGCGAAGGCGGCGCGATCGTCGGCGTCCGCCAGGCGTTCGTTCAGGTTCCGCATCACGTGCGCCAGCACGTCCACGCCGGCGATGTCCATCGTCCGGAACGTCGCGGACCCCGGTCGCCCGATGGCCGGCCCGGTGATCGCGTCGATCTCCTCGATCGTGTACTTGCCGCTGGCGAGCGCCTCGCAGCATGCACGCGACGCCGTAGAGCGCGATGTGATTGCCGATGAAGTTCGGCGTGTCCTTCGCCACCACGACGCCCTTGCCGAGCAGGTGGTCGCCGACGTGTGTGACGGCGGCAATCACCGCGGGATCGGTCTCTGCCGTCGGGATCAGCTCCAGCAGGCGAAGGTAGCGGGGCGGATTGAAGAAGTGCGTGCCGAGCCAGTGGCGGCGGAAGTCGTCGGATCGGCCTTCGGCCAGCGCCGCAATCGGGATGCCCGACGTGTTCGTGCTGACGATGGTGCCGGGCCGGCGCTTCTCGTCCACGCGCGCCAGCAGCTGCTGCTTGATGTCCAGCCGCTCGACAATGGCTTCCATCACCCAGTCGGTGGCGGCAATCTGGTCCAGGTGCGTGTCGAAGCCGCCGGTCGTGATCAGCGAGTAGGCGTCGGGCGTGAACTGCGGATCCGGCTTCAGCGCGCGCGCCTTGTCGAGTCCCTTCCTGGCCACATCGGCGGTGAGGTCGAGGAGCAGCGACGGAATCCCGACATTCGCGAAGTGCAGCGCGATCTGCGCGCCCATGGTGCCGGCGCCGAGCACCGTCACGGAGCTGACGTTGATGTGGCTCATCGGCCCAGGCCTCCAATCAGCAGGTCGACCACCGCGTCGGCGTCGCCGGCCAGGGCGTACTTCCGGCGGCTGAGCATCCAGTTGGTCGCCATCTCGTCGAGCGCGCCGAAGAAGACCTTGGCGGCGACGTTGGCGTTGATGTCGCGGCGGAACGCGCCGGTCTCCTGGCCCTCGGCAATGGTGCGGCGGATGAGGCCGAGATAGTCCTGCAGGTGCGTGGACGAGAAGCGCTCCATGAACTTGATCGACTGGCGCAGCTCCACCTGCACGACCACGGCGAGGTCGCGATCGCGGCCCACCCGTTCGAGATGGAGGCGCGCGATCTGCCGGAGCCGGTCCGCGGGATCCGGCACGCCCGCCAGCGCCGCCTTGCCTTCGTCGATGGCGTCCTTCATGGTCCGCTCGAAGATCGAGACCAGCAGGTCGTCCTTGCTGCGGAAGTAGAGGTAGACGGTGCCGGCGGCGACGCCGGCGACCCGGGCGACGTCGGCGACCTGCGACTGGAAGAACCCGTTCTGCGCGAACACCTTGATCGCGGCCTTGAGGATGGCGTCGCGTTTGTCGGCGATGGGCGGCGGTTTGACGGCCGCCAGACGGCGCGATGAGGTGGCTGGCATCGGAATGAATGAATGGTCATTCATTTTGGGGAACGGGTCAAGCAGGGAGAACGGCAGCCCTTCGGGCTGTGACGGCGGCCCTGCGGGCCGTAGGGCGGGACCGCTGGCAGGTCTTCCCTACACGAGCGGCAGGTGCCGCGAGTGCCGGCTCTCCCAGGCGAGTGCCGCAGGCACGAGCGCCTCTCAAGCACCCTGCAACCTCGGTTATGATTCGCCCTCGCACGTCCCTCGCACGTTCAGCCACAATTCTCAAGGAGCGAGACGATGGGGAAAGCCGCCGACGTTGTGAAAGACGTTTACGCCGCGTTCGGTCGTGGTGACGTGCCCGCGGTGCTCGGGGCGTTCGATGCCACGATCGAATGGACGGAGGCGGAGGGCTTCGTCTACGCCGACGGCAACCCTTACGTCGGACCCCAGGCCGTGGCCGCAGGAGTGTTCGGGCGCATCATCGGCGACGTCGACAACTTTGCCGTCCGACCGACGAACATCATTGATGGCGGCGATACCGTCGTCTCCGAGGGACGCTATACGGGGACCTGGCGGGCGACCGGGGCGGCGGTGGACGCGCAGTTCGCCCACGTCTGGCAGGTGCGCGACGGGAAGATCGTGCGGTTCCAGCAGTACACCGACACTGGCCAGTGGACGAAGGCCTCTGGTCGCTAGCGCGAAAGGAACAGTCCCATGCCATTGGTTGTTCGCGCCTTCCCCGTGACGCCAGGCCAGGAGGCCGCGGCGCGTCAATTCGCGGCCGACCTGACCGGCAGCCGCCGGCAGGAGGCCGAGGCGTTCTATCGCCGCTTCGGCATCCTGCGCGAGTGCTGGCACCTGCAGGACACGCCGAGCGGTCCGTGGGTGATTGCCGTCACCGACATGTCCGGTGAGCCAGCGGAGACCGGGCAGGTCTACGCCGCCACGCAGGCCGGGTTCGAGCGCTGGTTCAAGGATCAGGTGAGGGCCGTGACCGGCATCGATCAGGACAACCAGCCGCTGGGCCCGCCAACCGAGATTCTGCTGGACTTCGCCCTCGCGCCGGCGGACGCCCTCCAGGAGGGCTGAGCATCTGTGCCGACGAGCAGTCACGGCGCTGACGGCCGGCCTGCCGTGGCCGTCGTGGGCGCCACGGGCATGCTGGGCCGCCGCGTCACCAGACAGTTGCTCGCGAATGGGATGGCGTGGTGGCGGCGAGGCCGTTTCGGATCCGGCCCTCCGCGGACGGACCATCGAACGAATACCCAATGCTACGGACCCGGCTGGAGGACCAGCCCGCCTAGGCCAACTATCAATTCCGGAGCGGCCTTGTCACAATAACGGGCCGTGAACTGCCCTCGTTGCACGAACCCGATGGACGAGCACACTCTGGCCAGCCACAGTGGCCGGTCGGTGGCGCTCGACTTGTGCGTCCCTTGCCAGTCGTTCTGGTTCGACGCCCGCGAGAGCCTGGCGCTGACCCCGGCCTCCACGCTCGCGCTCTTCCGTGTCATCGGCGATCACACCGGACGCTCGCATGCCACCGATGCGGAGCTCGCGAAGTGTCCACGCTGCCAGGCGCGGCTACGCCTGACCAGGGACATGCAGCGCAACACCCGCTTCGAGTACCTGCGCTGCCCGAACAACCACGGTCGCCTGATCACGTTCTTCGAGTTCCTGAAGGAGAAGGACTTCGTCCGCCCGCTCACCCCGACTCAGCTGGAGGAGCTGCGGCAGACCGTGCAGTTCCTGAACTGCTCGAACTGCGGCGCGCCGGTGGACCTCGCCAAGGCATCCGCATGCGGCCACTGCGGCTCGCCGCTGTCGATGCTCGACCTGTCGCAGGCCGAAAAGCTGATCGACCAACTGCAGCGCGCGGATCGTTCCGATCAGCCCGTGGACCCGGCCCTGCCGATGAACCTGGAGCGCGCCCGCCGGCAGACCGAGGCGACCTTCGCCGGGCTGATGCGAGACGCGACGTTCGCTCAGGACATCTCCGTCGGCGGCCTCGTCTTCGCCGGCTTGAGCGCCGTCGGCCGCTGGCTGCAGGCCTCCAGAACGCCGTAACACGCGCGATCTACAATCGACTCGTCTTGTTCAGAGGAGCGTTAACCATGGGGCTGATGGATTTCATCAAGGGCGAGCTGCTCGAGGTCATCGAGTGGACCGAGGACTCGCGCGACACGCTGTCATACCGTTTTCCGGATGATGACAAAGCCATCAAGAATGGCGCGCAGCTGATCGTCCGCGAATCGCAGATGGCGCAGTTCGTCTATCTCGGCGAGTTCGGCGACACCTTCGAGCCCGGCAAGCACACCCTGACCACCGACAACATCCCGGTGCTCACGAAGATCAAGTCGTGGCCGTTCGGCTTCAACTCGCCGTTCAAGGCCGACGTCTATTACGTCGTCACGCGGCTGTTCACCGGCAACAAGTGGGGGACGTCGAACCCCGTGATGCTGCGCGACAACGACTTCGGCATCGTCCGGGTCCGCGCCTTTGGCACCTACGACTTCAAGATCGTGGACGTGAAGACGTTCCTGCGCGAAGTCGCCGGTTCCGACCACAACTTCCGGCTCGACGAGTTCGCCGACACGATGCGCTCGCGCATCGTCAGCATCTTCACCGACGCGATCGCCTCGGCCAAGATTCCGGTGCTGGACGTGGCCGCCCGCTACACCGAGCTGGGTGACGCGCTGCTGCCGCTGATCAACCCGGCCGTCACCGCGAAGTACGGCCTCGAGATCACCAGCTTCCTCGTCGAGAACGTCTCGGTGCCGCCCGAAGTGGAGCAGGCCATCGACAAGCGCTCGAGCATGGCGGCGGTCGGCAATCTCAACGACTTCGTGAAGTACCAGATGGGCAAGGGCTTCGAGGCCGGCGGTGGCGGCGGGGCCGCGGGGACGGCGGCGGAATTGGCGGTGGGCTTCGGTCTGGCGCAGCAGATGGTGCAGCAGGGATTTGCCGGCGGGCAGGCCACGCCGACGGTGGCGCCCGCGGCGGCCGCAGCGGCCGCGGGCACCGGGCTGCCCGAGTTGATGGGACCGGCGGACGCCGCTACAGCCCTGGGCGTGTCGGAAGCCGACGTGATGGCGGTGCTCGAGTCCGGGGACTTGAAGGGCAAGAAGATCGGCTCGTCGTGGCGCATCTCGCGCGCCGCGCTCGCGGCCTACATGGCCGAATAGCGGCTGCCCGTCACCACGTCGAACAGTCACGCGAGCATGTCGGACCAGATCGCCGCCCTCCAGAAGCACGCCTGTCCGGCGTGCGGCGCGCAGGCCGAATGGAACCCGGGCAAGCAGAAACTGGTGTGCCCGTTCTGCGGCACCGAGTCGCCGTACGTCATCGATCGCGAGACCGGCAAGGTCGTCGAGCTGGATCTCGTGACGGCGCTGCGCGAGCTGCCGGAGGAGGAACGCGGCTGGCAGGCGGCCACTCGCAGCGTGCAGTGCCAGAGCTGCCGCGCGGTGATGGTCTTCAGCGCCGATCGGGTGGGGCAGAACTGCGAGTTCTGCGGCTCGCCGGCGCTGGTGGACTACCAGGAGATCAAATCGCCGATCCGTCCGCAGGGCGTGCTGCCGTTCCGGGTGGATCGCAACAAGGTGCGCGACGACATCCGCGGCTGGTGGCGCAGCAAATGGTTCGCTCCCGGGCGGCTCGCGCGCACTGCGATGGTCGACACCGTCCACAGCCTCTACATCCCCTACTGGACGTTCGACGCCCGCGTGCACTGTCCCTGGGAAGCGGAAGCCGGCTATCACTACTACGTCAACGTCGAGGGACAGGACAGCAAGGGCAACCGGGTCGTGCGGCAGGAGCAGCGGACGCGCTGGGAGCCGGCGCACGGCGAGATCGATCACGCCTTCGACGACGACCCGGTGCCGGGCACGCAGGGCCTGCCGATGGATCTGCTGCGGCAGGTGGAACCGTTTCCAACCCAGGAAGTCGTCCCGTACGACACGGCATTTCTCTCCGGCCACGTCGTGGAGCACTACCAGGTGGTGCTGATCGAGGCCGCCGAGCAGTCGCAGCAGCAGATGCACGCAGCGCTCGAGCGCCTGTGCGCGGCGCAGGTGCCGGGCGACACGCACCGGAACCTCCGCATCTTCCCGACCTTCTCCGGCCGTACCTTCAAGCACGTGCTGGTGCCGTTGTGGCTGTTGGTTTACGACTACCGGGCCAAGCCGTTCCAGGTGATCGTCAACGGCTATACCGGGAAGATTGCCGGCAAGTACCCGATCAGCATCTGGAAGGTGCTGCTGGTGATCCTGCTCGTGGCCATCGTGGTGCTCACGGTGATCTCACTGGACAACTGACGATGGCTATCACCCTGAAGGACGAGACGCGGAGGGACCTGCTGGCCTCCATCAAACGCTACGTCGCCGAGAACCTGGATCAGGACATTGGCGACCTGAAGGCGGGACTCCTCCTCGATTACGTCCTCGAGGAGATTGCGCCCAGCGTCTACAACCAGGCGATCCAGGACGCGCAGCGCTATTTCCAGGAGCGGGCCAACGACCTCGAGGGCGTCTGCTTCGAACGGGAGTTCGGTTACTGGAAGGACGCGCGCACCAGGAAGCGCTGAACGACTCATGACCTCCCTGGACCCGCGTCGTCCTGGGCGCGTGCTGGCTGGCGGCGCTGGTCATCGGCGCGTGGGCCGCCGAACGGTGGCCCGCGCTGGACTACGCGCACGCCGGATATCAGCTCGACAGCGATGGCCTGCAACTACGTCGCGGCGTGCTGTGGCAGATCGTCACGCACGTGCCGAGGTCGCGCGTGCAGCACACGGACGTGTCGCAGGGCCCGCTGGAGCGGCGATACGGGCTCGGCACGCTGGTCGTCTACACCGCGGGCACCAACCACGCGCGCGTCGCGTTGCCTGGGCTGGCGCACGAGGTCGCGCGCGCCCTGCGCGACGAGCTTCGCGCCGAGCGGGTCGATGACGCCGTCTGAGCAGCGGCTGCATCCGGCGTCCATCCTCTTCGACACGGCTCGCTACGCGCGGCTCTTTGCCGGCCCGGCGCTGCTGGCGTTCGTCACCAGCAGCCGTGGCAGCGGGCCGATGTGGCGGTACGACGGCGTCCCCAACCTCGAGACGTGGATGTGGGTCCTGATGCTGCCGAGCGTGGCGCTCTCGATCGCACGGTACCTGTCGTTCCGCCTGCAGTACGAGCCGGACCAGCTCGTCATCCGCTCCGGCATCCTGTTCAAGAACGTGCGGCACCTGCCGTATGCACGCATCCAGAACCTCGATGCGGTGCAGAACCTGTTCCACCGAGCGTTCGGCGTCGCGGACGTGCGCGTGGAAACCGGTGGCGGCTCCGAGCCCGAGGCTCGCATGAGCGTGCTGCCGGTGGCGGCCCTGGACGAGATGCGCGCGCGAGTGTTTGCCGGCCGCGCCCGGCCGGCGCCGACCGGGCCGGCGGCCGAGGGCGTAGACGTGGGCGAGGCCGAAGAGCCTGCAGGTCGATACGAGGCAGCTGCTGCACCTGCCGCTCCGCGAGCTGCTGCTCTGCGGCTTTCTCGAGAACAAGGGCATGGTCCTGGTAGGCGCGGCTTACGGCACGCTGTGGGAGACCGGTGCCCTCAACCGCGTGTGGAGCTGGCTCGTCGTTGGCAACGTCGACGCCCGCGGGCTGTTCCGCGAGATGGTGGCGGCAATTCTCGGCCGCGGTCCGCTGCCGGTGGGCCGGCTGTTCCTGGCCGTTCGGCGGCGCTGCGGTGTTCCTGATACTCGTGCGCCTGATCTCGATGCTGTGGGCATTCTTACGGCTCTACGACTTCCGGCTGACTCGACGCGGTGACGATCTGCGGGCCACCTTCGGACTGCTCACACGCGTCACCGCGACCATCCCGTTGCGGCGGGTGCAGACCGTCACGATCGACCAAGGCTGGCTGCATCGTCGCCTCGGCCGTGCGTCGGTGCGGGTGGAAACCGCGGGCGGTCAGGCCGGCCGCGCTGTGCGCGATCGGGAGTGGGTCGCTCCGCTCATCGGCGTCGAGCGCGTGCCGCAGCTCGTGGCCGAGATCCTGCCGGGCGTCGTGCTGGAAGACGCAAGGTGGGAGCCCGTCCACCCTCGGGCGTTCGGGCGCGCGGTGAAGCCCGCCCTGCTTGTGGCGCTGCTCGTCACCGCCGCGGCGACGGTCGTGATTGGCTGGCGCGGGCTGGCGCTGGCAGTCCCGCTCGTCGCCTGGGCGGTGATCACGGCCCGCCAGCATGTGCGTCACCTTGGTTGGGCCGCGAACGGCGAGTGGGTGGCATTCCGCAGCGGCTGGCTGACACGAAGCCAGACGCTGGTGAAGGTGAATCGAATTCAGGCGGTGAGCACGCACGCCTCGCCGCTGGATCGTCGCGCGTCCATGGCGCGGGCCCGCGTCGATACGGCCGGGGCAGGCGAGCGCTCGCACCGGGTGGATATTCCGTACCTCGGTGTGGATGTGGCGGATGCCCTTCGCGAGCATCTCGCGGCCCAGGCTGCCCGCACCGCGTTCAAGTGGTGAGTCCTGCCGGCCCCGCGCTGTTATTCTGACTTCATGGGTTCCGACGATCGCTGTCACGTCTTCCGGCAGCTTCACCTCGCAGGCTGCTTCGTGATCCCCAACCCGTGGGACGCGGGCAGCGCCCGGCTGCTGGCACAGCTCGGATTTCCCGCACTGGCGACGACCAGTTCGGGCTTTGCCTGGTCACAGGGCCGGCCTGACAACGGGATCACGTTGGATGAGGCGCTGTCGCACTTCCGCACCATTGCCGGCAGCGTGAGCGTGCCGGTGAACGGCGATTTCGAAGGCGGCTTCGCGGTGGAGCCCGAGGACGTGGGCGCGAACGTTGCACGTGCCACCGAGACCGGGGTGGCGGGACTGTCGATCGAGGATTCCACCGGGCGCCCGGCGGATCCGCTGTTCGACTTCGGCCTCGCGGTGGAGCGCGTGCGGGCGGCGCGGCAGGCGATCGATCGCACCGGCAGCGGCGTGCTCCTCACCGCCCGCTCCGAAGGCTTCATCGTCGGTCGCCCCGACCTCGCCGAAACCGTGCGCCGGCTGGTGGCTTTCGCCGAGGCTGGCGCCGACTGCCTCTACGCACCGGGGCTGCGCACGGCGAACGACATCGCCGTCGTGGTGAACGCGGTGGCGCCAAAGCCAGTGAACGTGCTGGTGGGAGCGGGCTTCATCACCGTGCCGGAACTGGCGGCGCTCGGCGTGCGGCGCGTCAGCGTCGGCGGCGCACTCGCCCGCGCCGCGTGGACCGGATTCATGGAGGCCGCGCGGGAGATCGCCGAACACGGCACCTTCCGCCACCTCGGCGAGGCGACGTCCTTCGCCGACGTCAACGGCTGGTTCACGAATCGGGAAGAGTGAGGACGCAGGCGGCGCGGTCTTGAGTCTTGAGTCTTGGGTCTTGGGTCTTGGGGCTTGAGGCTTGCGGGCGAGGTTCTGAGGTTCTAGGTTCAGTCCGGGTTCGAGGCTCAAGGCTGGCGCGATCCGTCATCAGCCGACTGCCAGGTACCGGACCCGGGTACCGGATGCCGTCTGCCGTCTGCCTTTCGCCTTTTGCCTTTTGCCTTTCGGTTCTACGATTCCCCCAATGGAACCCTGGTTTCGCCGCGCGCTCGTTGCAACCGGTGTCGTCAACGTGCTCGGGGCGCTGACCTTCGTGCCGGCGAACCGCTCGACTCGCGAGTTGCTCGGCCTGCCCGGCCACACCGATCCGTTGTACCTGTGGATCATTGCCAGCTGGGTGTTCGGCTTCGGCATCGCCTACCTGTGGCTGGCGCGCCAGCGCCGGCCCGAGTGGCTGTTCGTGGCGATCGGCGCCTTTGGCAAGCTGTCGTTCGTGGCAATCCTGGCAGTCGCGTGGTTGACGGGCGCGATTCCGCTGCGCGGCGCCGCGGGTGGATTGTGGGACCTGGTGCTCGGCCTGATGTTCGTCGCCTGGCTGATCGCGCATCGCGAACCTGTGGCGCGAGCCCGCGCGTGACCGCGTTACCTTAGCGTCATGTCCGAGCTCAGGCGCCTCCTCAGGACCATCGAACCCACGCTGCACGCCGGCGTCTATGTCTTCACGTCCGTTCCGCCAGGCACCGACTTATCGAGCGTGCCCGTGCTGTCCACCTTCCTTGAATCGGAAGGGATGAGTGTGATCCTGGCTGAAGCCGACGCCCGGGCGTTGGGCTGGCCCATCCTGTTCAGCGCGGCGTGGATTACGCTGACCGTGCACTCCGACCTGCAGTCCGTGGGGCTCACGGCCGCCGTCTCGGCCGCCCTCGCAGAAGCGCAGATCAGCTGCAACGTCGTGGCCGGTGTTCACCACGACCATCTGTTCGTCCCTGTGGCGCGGGCCGAGGAGGCGGTTGCCGTGCTGAAGAGGTTGATGGCGTCAGCCAGCGAGTGACGCCGGCGTGATCACGGTTTGGGAACGCGCAAGGTGGCGCTGATCATGGCGCTGCCGCTCAGGCCGTAGATCAGCACCAGCGGATGCAGCAGTGCCGGTCCGAGCTGCATCACACCCAGCCAGAGCCGTTCGTCCGTGCGGCCCTGCAGCACCGCGATCGACAGCAGCGCCACGATCGCGATGCTCGTCGGAATGGGTGTGCCCTCGAAGTACTTCACTTTTCCGGTGACCTCGTCGGCCAGTTCAGCCGCGGTGGCATTGAAGCGCGCGAGACGGCTGACGCCGCACACCACGAAATACGTGAGGACGAACACGTCCCAGCCGCCGCGCAGGCCGAGCGTGTAGCCAATCACGGCCGGCGCGACCCCGAACGAAATCACGTCCGCAAGCGAGTCGAGATCCGCTCCCAGCGTGGACTGTCGTCGCCGATCGAGCCGGGCGACGTAGCCGTCGAGCACGTCGAGCACGAGCGCAATCGGCAGGAGAGCAAACGCCGCCCACAGCCACGAGCGATTCCCCGTCGCCAGGAAGTCCAGGCACAAGAAGATGGCGATGGTGCCGCACGCCGCGTTGCCGATGGTCAGTGCATCGGCGGCCGTGTACGACCGCAGCATGGACATGTGCCGGCGAGGGGGCGTCATGCCCTCAGGGTAGGTGACAGCGCACCTGTGGCACAATCCCGGCATGAAGAAGCTCGTCCTTCTGCTCACCCTGATCATCAGCGCGTCGTGCAGCTCGCCGCAGACCACAACCGCGGTGGATCCGCAGGTGGCTGCCTGGCAGCAGCGCGCGCAGGGCATCACCATCGTCCGTGACGACTGGGGCGTGCCACACGTCTACGGCAAGACCGACGCGGACGCGGTGTTCGGCGTGATCTACGCGCAGGCCGAAGACGACTTCAATCGCGTCGAAACGAACTTCCTGAACAGCATGGGCCGGCTGGCCGAGGCGGAGGGCGAGGCCGAGATCTGGCGCGACCTCCGCATGAAGTTGTTCATCGACCCGGACGACCTGAAGGCGAAGTACCAGACCAGCCCCGACTGGCTGAAGCAGCTGATGGACGCCTGGGCCGATGGCCTGAACTACTACCTGCACACGCATCCCCAGACCAAGCCGCGGGCGATTCAGAAGTTCGAGCCATGGATGGCGCTCAGCTTCAGCGAGGGCAGCATCGGCGGCGACATCGAACGGGTGTCGCTGACCCAGCTCGAGGCGTTCTATGGCGGCGCGGCAAAGCCGCAGGTGGCCGAACTCGAGATTCCCGCGGTGACGATGCCTCCCGAACCCACCGGCTCGAACGGGTTTGCCGTCGGACCGTCGCGGACCGCGAGCGGCAAGGCGATGCTGTGGATCAACCCGCACACGTCGTTCTTCTTCCGCGAGGAAGCGCAGATGGTGAGCGAGGAAGGCCTGAACGCCTACGGCGCCATCACCTGGGGACAATTCTTCATCTACCAGGGCTTCAACGAGCGCGCCGGCTGGATGCACACCTCGAGCGGCGCCGACAACATCGACGAGTACCTCGAGACCGTGGTGAAGAAGGACAACGGGGTGTTCTATCGCTACGGCACCGAAGAACGCGCCATGACGATGAAGCGCATCGTCGTGCCGTACAAGACGGCCGCCGGTATGGCGCAGCGCGAGTTCACGGTGTATCGCACCCACCACGGTCCCGTTGTCCGCGAGGTGAACGGCAAGTGGGTGTCGGTGCGGCTGATGGAAGAGCCGGTGAAGGCGCTCACCCAGTCGTATTCGCGGACCAAGGCGAAGAACCTGGCCGCCTTCCGCGAGACGATGGACCTGCACACGAATTCGTCGAACAACACGGTATTTGCCGACGCCGAGGGCAACATCGCCTACTTCCACGCGAACTTCGTTCCCAAGAAGGATCCGAAGATCGACTGGACCAAGCCGGTGGATGGCAGCACCCCGGCCACCGAGTGGCAGGGCGTGCACTCCGTGGACGAGAGCCCGAACATGTTCAACCCGCCGAACGGCTGGATTCAGAACACCAACAACTGGCCGTACTCCGGTGTCGGGCCCCCACAGCCCGAAGGAGAAGGACTACCCGTCGTACATGGATCGCAACGGCGAGAACCCGCGTGGCGTGCACGCGGTGCAGGTGCTCGAGAACGCCATGGGGTTGACCAAGGACACCCTGCGCGACGCCGCGTTCGACCCCTCGCAGCCGGAGTTCGCGCGCCTGATTCCGGCGCTGGTGAAAGCCTACGATCAACTGCCGGCGGGCCACGCGATGAAGGCGCGCCTGAAGGATCAGGTCGCGTTGCTCAGGACGTGGGACTTCAAGTGGGGCGCCGACTCGACCGCCAACACGCTCGCCGTCTTCTGGGGCGAAGAATTGTGGCGCCGCTCCACGCCCGAGGCGGCGAAGGCCGGCGTCTCGGTCTACGATTTCATGCGGAGCAAGGCCACGCCGGTTCAGCGCCTCGAGGCGCTGGCGGCCGCGTCTGATCAGCTGGCGGCCGACTTCGGCAAGTGGGACACGCCGTGGGGCGAGGTCAACCGTTTCCAGCGCCTCACCGGCGACATCGTGCAGCCCTTCGACGACAACGGGGCCAGCATCCCGGTGCCGTTCAGCTCCGCGCGATGGGGGTCGCTGGCGTCCTTCGGCGCCAAGGCCTACAAGGGAACCAAGAAGTGGTACGGCACGAGCGGCAACAGCTTCGTGGCCGCGGTGGAGTTCGGCGACACGGTGTCGGCAAAGGCGGTCACCGCCGGCGGCCTCAACGCGGATCCGAAGTCCAAGCACTTCAACGACCAGGCGGAGCGCTATGCGACGGGCAACCTGCGCGACGTGTACTTCTATCGGGATCAGCTGAAGGGGCACACCGAGCGCGAGTACAAGCCCGGCCAGTAGCTCTCCCGGAACGGAGGAGATATGAGCGCGGCCGCCGCGGTCGATCGCATTCGCGGCCTCATCGCCGGCGTCCTGCCGCCCGAGTTGTCCGACGCCAGCGTGGTGATTGGACATCCGGGCGCCCAGGAGGAGTACGCGCTGGGGCTCAGCCTGTTCGTGCTGCAGATCCGGGAGGACGCCACGTGGCGCTCGCACCCGGGCCGCGCCACCCAATCCCTGATCGAGGTTGATTTGCTGGTGTCGGCGCACGCGCCGCCTGAACGCGGCTTCGAGGGCATCCGCCTGCTGGAGATCGCCTCCGATATTCTGCGGACCACCCCCGAACTGGGCGCCGTGTTGCCGCACGTCTCGGCGGAAGTGCTGTTGCGGGCGCCGTCGGTGGACGAGATGGCGTCGCTGTGGCGAGCCATGGGCACGCCGATGCACTCGAGCGTGCTGTGCGTGGTGCGTGTGGCGGTGAACGCCGCAGTGCCGGCCGGCGACACGAGGTGACATACTGCACGCCGTGCGCATGACCGCTGGAAAGAACCGAACGGGCAGATGGCGCTGACCGCGACCATCTACAACCTCGACATCGAGCTGGCCGACATCGATCGCGGGGTCTACGAGACCCTGGCGCTTCGCATTGCCCGTCAGCCCTCGGAGACGGTGGAGTACATGCTCACGCGCGTGCTCGCCTACTGTCTCGAGTACACCGAAGGCATCGCGCTGACGGAGGGCGTGGCGTCCGGCGACGAGCCCGCGGTGCTGATCCGCGATCTGACGGGACGGATGACCGCCTGGATCGAGGTCGGCCTGCCGGATGCGAGCCGTGTGCATCGGGGCAGCAAGCTGGCCGGACGGGTCGCGGTCTACACCCACCGTGATCCACAGCAGCTGCTGGCGCTGTGGGCGGGCGAGCGTATTCACAACGCGAAAGAGATTCCCGTCTACGCCTTCGACCGGGCCCTCATTGAGGAGCTGGCTGCGCTTCTCGAACGACGCTCCTCGTTGTCGCTCTCCATCACCGAGCGCGAACTGTATCTGGAACTGGACGGCCGAACCTTCTCGACTACCATTTTTGAGTACCGCGCCGCCCACGCCCAGGGCTGAGCAGGGCTGCTGTCTTCCGTCCCGTCGCGCATCCCGCCCTGAGTCCCGGGATTAAGCAGACGAAAGTCTGCCTCTCAGGTGTCTGGTTTCCCCGTTCAAGGCCGTACACGGCCCAAATCGGCCTCTTCCCACCCCAGCGTCGGATGGAACGCCTCATGCAATGACGTCGGCCGAAGCCCATGTCTTGGCGCCTTGGGCTAACACGGGAGGTTGCTCATGCCTGCGTCGCTCGTTGTTCACCATCCGGGAGTCGTGCTGCCTCGTCTGCAGTATCCGTCGATTCGCACCGCCGCGCGCACCGCGCTACGGTTCGCCGAATCGGGCGTGACTATCCCGGCCATTGTCGACGATCAGGACGGTTTGATCTGGGAGTACCCAGGTGGGGATCCGAAGGCCGAGGCGGCGACCACCGCTCTCGTGCGGCTACGTGCGCTCGCAGGCGTGCAGAGGGGTTGAGGGGGGCATCAATGGTAAAGGCATTGTCTATGGCAGCTGAAGATCTGGGGCACATCAGTCCGTGGAATCCGGTGATCGCGGAGCGTTACGCAGCGGCCACCGAACGAATGTTGCTGGGCGCCTGCGGTCAGGCCAGGGTGGTCGGGAACCGCCGTGATGAAGCCCTGATCGCCGACCGCGAACGTCGCGCCGCCGAGAGCCGGCGTCGCAGCGCCGCCGCCTGAGGCCTGTTTTCCCCCAGCGCGCCGGACTCGGAGGCAGCCGAGTTCGGCCGCCCAGGCTCGGCGCGTGTCTGGTAAGCTTCCCGGCCATGAACCGTCCTTGGCTGGCTGCGCTCGCCGTCCTTACGTCCCTCGTGCCAGTGGCATCCCAAACGCAGGACGCAGCCCGCCAGTTCGTCATCGATCGAGCCAAGGCGCTCGAACTGAACACCCCTTACGTGCCGCCGCCGGGCGATCCGCTCGAACACTACACCTCGGGTTACGCCAAGGTGATGTGCTCCGCTGTCTTCATCACCGGCCTCGATCCCGATTTTGCCCAGGAACACGTCGGCTACTTCACCGGCCCGTACGAGGCGCGCGCCAAGGTCGGCAAGCCGGTCATCGATCGCGCCAACAAGGCCGTGCACATCACGATGCCCAATGGTGTGACGCGCACCGCAAAGTACCTGGGCAGTCAGGGCTGCGTGGCCCTGCCGATCGGAAAGACCGACGTCAACTTCACGCCGGTCGCCGTGAAGAGCACGCTGCCGGATCCGAAGACCCAGGACTGGCCGATGGGCGATCGGCTGCCCGCCACGCCCCTGCCTCCCGAGCTCGACGCCGCCAAGCTGAAGCAGGCGATGGACGTCGCATTCGATCCCGACGCCTTCACCGCCGCGTTCGTCGTCACATGGAAGGGCCGCATCATCGCCGAACGGTACGGCCCGAACATCACGCCCACCACGCCGCTCGAGAGCTGGTCGATGGGCAAGAGCCTGACCGCCACGCTGATGGGCGTGCTGATCAAGCAGGGCGCCTACGACCTGTGGCAGCCGGCGCCGATTCCAGAGTGGCAAACGCCGGGCGACGCACGCGCGAAGATCCGCATCGCCGACATCCTGCACATGTCGAGCGGGTTGCGGATCAAGGCGCCGCAGGACCCCGACTTCGATCCGAACGGCACCTATCCGGACCACCTCTACCTCTACACCGCGACCATCGACTCGTACAAGTACGCCGCGACGCGACCGCTGGAATGGCCGCCAAACACCGTGGGCCGCTATCGCAACACCGATCCGGTGCTGATCAACTATCTGATCCGGCTGGCGCTCGACAAGAAGAAGGAGCCGTACCACGCGTTCCCGCAGAAGGCGCTGTTCGACAAGATCGGCGTCCGCAACATGGTGATGGAGACCGATCCCAACGGCAACTTCCTCACCCAGGGCTACGAGCTGGGCGCGGGCCGCGATTGGGCGCGCATCGCCAATCTCTATCTCCAGGACGGCGTGTGGAACGGCGAGCGCATCCTCCCCGAGGGCTACGTCAAGTTCGTCAGCACGCTCGCGCCGGCATGGGAGGCCGATCGCCGGCCCATCTACGGCGCTTTCTTCTGGCTGAACGGCGACAGCACGTTCCCGGTCCCGAAGGACGCGTTCTACATGAGCGGCGTCGGCGGCCAGACGACGCTGATCGTGCCGTCGCACGATCTGGTGGTGGTGCGCCTCGGGCACTACAAGGGCGCGGGCCCGGGCGGACGCGCGCTCCGCAAGGCAGTGGCCGTGTTGATGGAGACGGTGCCGAAGGGGAAGCAGCTGAAGGCAGAACCGGTGACCGGCAACCGGCGGTACCGAGACGTCCGACGCCGCAAGACCCAAGACCCAAGACCCAAGACTCAAGACCAACATAGGAGGCAGGCGCCATGGGCTCGACGAGATTGCGACTCGCAGCGGCGGCGGGGATTCTGGCGTGCCTGCCTCTCGGGCAGATGATCGCCGCTGAGCGGTCGATTGCCGCGATGGCTTCCGCGGCCGACGGTTTCCTGGGTGCCCTCACGCCGGAGCAGCGGCAGCAGGCCACGTTTCCCCTCGCCTCGGACGAGCGGATGCGCTGGCACTTCATCCCGAACGAGATGTTCCCGCGTAAGGGACTGGCGCTGCGGGCGATGACGCCGCCGCAGCGTGAGCGCGCGATGGATCTGCTGAAGTCTGGCCTCAGCCAGCGCGGCTACGTCACCGCGACCGCAATCATCGGACTGGAAAACGTCCTTCGCGAGCTCGAGAAGGACGGACGCTTTGCCCGCGATCCCGTGGACTATCAGTTCACCGTCTTCGGCACGCCCGGAGCGAAGGACGCCTGGGGCTGGCGCGTCGAAGGCCATCACCTGTCGCTCCACTTCACCGTCGACGGCGGCAAGGCGGTGGCGACCTCGCCCACCTTCACCGGCTCCAACCCTGCCGAGGTGAAGGACGGCCCGAAGAAGGGGCTGCGCGTGCTGGCGCCGCTCGAAGATCTGGGCCGGGCGATGGTCATGGCGCTCGACGAGCCGCGGCGCAGCGACCGCTGTCATCAACGCCGTCGCCCCCGGCGACATCGTGACGATGAACACGGTCGACATCAGCCCGTTGTCTCCTCCGGGGCTGGCCGGATCCGAGATGACCACCGAGCAGCGCGCGGCGCTGATGCAGCTGATCGAAGGGTATGCGTCGATCCTGGCGGACGATCTCGCGGCCGATCGACTGGCCAAGGTCAAGGCGGCGGGCCCGCAGAACGTGCGCTTTGCGTGGGCCGGTCCGCTCGAGAAGGGCGCCAAGCACTACTACCGCGTGCAGGGACCGACGTTCCTGATCGAGTACGACAACACCCAGAACGACGGCAACCACGTGCACGCCGTGTGGCGCGACTTCGCCGGCGATTTCGGCCGCGACCTGCTGCGCGAGCACGTGAAGGGCGTCGCGCACGAATAGCTGCGCGGCCTGACTGCCGGCTCGGCCGAGCGACGAGGGGCGTCGCGGTCCTCCGGGAGTCGAGTCCCGCAAACTGGTCGTCGGCCGCTCGGATTCGCCTTCGACGGCGAACCAGGCTCCTCAGCAGGCGGAGCTCGCGCAGCCTTCGCTGCGCTCGAACGATGCCCGTAGCGCGCTCCTGCGTGTTTGTCTGACGCGTTGCCGATCGGCCGTCGCTCCACACAGTCTGCGGGCCAACGTCGGCCCGCAACTGCCGTGCGGCACCGTCAGTCCGGACGGCCGCGAGCGCCACGGCCGCTGAGCGCGCGAGCGCAGTGCAAACCGGCGCCGCGAGGGTGACGGCCGACCGCCAGTTGCGCAGTGGTCCGCGGCACCGGCGGCCGTCAGCGACGCCCGGTTTCGAGGCGTCGTCTCCCGGAGAGCCGAGCGGTCAGGCCGTGTTGCCCGTCCGGACCTGACGGACGCGCATCGCTATCGCGCCGAGGTTGTGCCGGCACGCGCCGGCACCACCGTGATCGTGATGCTCGACGGATACTGCGCGGAGTGGTGCACGACGTTCCGCGCCACCACCGGCTTGCTCTCGTCGTAGTTGTTCCCGCCGGTGTTCAGGTTGCGATCGAAGCGCGGGAAGTTGCTGCTCGACACCTCGATGCGCAGCCGGTGCCCGGCGGCGAAGTAGTTGCTGGTCGTCAGCGGCTGCAGCGCCACCTTGTAGACCTTGTCCTTCTCCATCCACACCGGCGGCTTGTCATAGCCGTCTCGATAGCGCATCCGCTGGATCGACTCGTCCAGGTTGTAGGCGCGGCCGTCGGGATACACGTCCAGCACCTTGACCGTGAAGTCCGTGTCCTTCGCATCCGACGAGACGTACAGCGTCGGCGTGATCGGGCCGCTCACCTCGGTGCCCTCCTTGAAGGGCTCGGTGGTGTAGACCAGGATGTCGCTGCGCGCTTCCATCCGGCGCTGGTCGAACGAGCCAGCCTGAATGGCGTTGCCGGTGCAGCAGACGTTGCCGCCGTACGATGTCACCGGGTTCAACGGATCGTAGACGAACCCATCCGGTGCATCAGTGGCGGGCGCGGCGGCGTCGAGCCGGCCATCGCCGTAGAGCGAGTTCGCGCGGCCGCCGCTCGACAGGTAGAACGTGATCGGCTTCGCGCCGGCGGGTGGCCAGGTCTCGGCGGTCTGCCATTTGTTGAGGCCCATCGTGAAGTAGGTGACCTTCGGCAGGGTGTCGAGCCGCGTCGTTGGCGTCGCCCTTGAGGAACTTGTCGAAGAAGCCGTAGACGATGTCCTCGTAGTCCAGCCGGGCATCGCCCATGCTGCGCTCGCCGACGATGGTGTCCTCGGTGGCACGCGTGAAGGAGCAGTGCGCGACGGGCGCGATGATGGCCCATTGCTGCTCGGCCACGCCGGGTTTCGCGGTCTTCCGGACGTGGTTGAACATCTCGAGGTTCGGACCGACCGACACGTCGTACCAGGACATGAACCACAGTCCCGGCACGTTCAGTGGCATGTTGTCGTGCCACAGCCCGCCCTTGGTCCAGGCCGGGTCATTGGGAGTCCGCCGGACCATCGCGCCGCCGGTAGGAACCCCCATCTTGTCGGCGAAAATGCCCTTCGGCCCTTCCGCCGACTTCAGGATGTCCTGCATCGGCAGCGTCCACAGCATCTTGTCCCAGTCCACCGGCGGCATCTGCGGCGCCAGGTCGAACAGCCGCGACGCGGCCACGAGGTCTTCGCGGCTGGTCTCCATCGCGAACTGCGGCCGAATCTGGTTCTGCTCGCCGTAGAGCCAGGCGATGAACAGCATCTGCACTGCGCCGCCGCGATACCAGTTGCCCTGTTCGTAGTACGGGCCCACGCGCCCCACGCCGGCGCCGAACCCCTGCACGTTCATGGCGGCGAAGCCCGGGTGCCCAAGCGACGCCACCGCCGGCTGCCATTCCGCGGTCGATGAACAGCCGGTCGTGCCCACCTTGCCGTTGGACCACGACTGCCGGCCCAGCCAGTCGATGGCGTCGTAGCCATCGGTGATGGGCGCGCCGAGGATGTCGTAATTGCCCTCGGAGAAGAAGTGCCCGCGTTCGTTCTGCACGACGTAGGCGTAGCCCTTCTTCACCACCATCAACGCGGTGGACATGTCGGCCGGGACACGGTTGCGGACATCCCAGTAGTTGAAGTTGTACGGCGTCTTCGAGAACACGACCGGCACCGGGCCCGTGGCGTTCTTCGGCCGGTAGATGTCGGTGGCCAGACGCACGCCGTCGCGCATCGGCATCATCACCTTGCGCTCGACGACGGCGATGGACTGGAGCTCGCGTTCGAGGTCCTTGCGGCGCTGCTGTTCGGCCGGCGAGAGCGCGCCGCCCTGCTGGGCGGGCAGCCACGCCGCGGCCGTCAGCGACGCGACGACGAAGGCAAACCCGAACCGTCGTGATGAGGACAGCCGGAGTCCGGTCATGCGGAGCCGCCCCCTGTGCGGCAAGCCCGATTATCGCGCCAAGCCGCGGGCCAGCCAACCGGATATAATCCGCCCGCCATGCGGCCATTCATCGTCGGCTTCGTCTGGGTCATCGCCCTCTTTGCCACTGCCACCGGCGCTCAGACGCCGGCGCCCGCCGGACCGAAGGCCGGCGCGCTCCAGGCCGAGCTCACCGCGCAACTCGCGCGCGGTCTGGAGCGGATTGCCACGAGCCTCGACGGCGTGGTGGGTTACGTGGTCACGGACCTGACCACCAACGAACGCGTGGCCGCTCGCCTCGAGCGCGAGGTGTTCCCGACCGCATCGGCCATCAAGCTCTCGGTGCTCTACGAGCTGCTGAAGCAGGTGGAAGCCGGCACGCAGGCGCTCGATACTCCCGCGCCGGTCAGCCGCACCCAGCTCGTCGGCGGCTCGGGCATTCTGCAGCACCTGACGTCCGCGTCCCTGTCCCTCCGCGATCACGCGACGCTGATGATGATGGTCAGCGACAACTCCTCCACGAACATCGTCATCAAGGCGGTGGGCATGGAGAAGGTCAACGCCCGCATGGCGGCGCTCGGCCTCGGCGACATCCGGTTGCGGCGGTTGATGATGGACGCCGCCGCGGTGAAGCGCGGCGACGAGAACATCGCCAGCCCGCAGTCACTGGCGAAGGTAGCAGAGCTGCTGTGGCGCGGCGAAGGGCTCAAGCCGGAGAGCCGCGACATCGCGCTCGGGATGCTGACGCTGGTCTCGGGATCGATCCGTGCCGCGGTGCCCGCTCGTGTGCCGGTGTACTCGAAGACCGGCAGCCTCGACGGCGTGCGCACCGAAGCGGCCGTGGTGGCAGTCGATGGCCGGCCGTTCTCGATGGCGGTGATGACGACCTATCTGGCCCAGGACGATGCAGGGCAGCCGTGTGATCGGCGAAATGACCGCTGCTGCCTACAGCCACTTCGATCGGCTGGCCGCGAGCACCGCCTACGGGCGCAAGTAGCCGGTGTTGGCCGGCGACCTTGCCGCTACCTCCAGCGCATCAGGATGGTCTCGCGCTGGAACACCCGCACGCCGACCCACGTCAGCGCCACGTTGGCGAGCACGATGGCGAGCGCTGTCAACAGCAGCGCCGGGATGCCCAGCAGGAATTGCCCGACGAGCTGCCCGACGAACAGCCCGGTGATCGGCAGGATGATGAACGCGCCCAGTTGCTGAGCGGTGCGCGCGTCGTTGACGCGCGACGACACGATGGCAGCCAGCATCAACGCGGTCCACGAGACCAGCGGTCCCAACATCCCGTACATCAACAGCGTGCGCGGCCAGAACATCGTCTGCCATACACGCGGCTCGCCCCACAGCGCCATGCCCACGAGGTAGAGGCAGAAAGTGGCGAGCAAGAGCAGCATCGACAGGACGAACGGCGCCACGGCTTTCGCGACCAGCAACTCCGCGGTGGTGAGCGGCGTCGCCAGCAGCGGCTCCAGCGCCCGCGCCTGTTTCTCGCCAATCACCGCCTGTGCCGCCAGAGACAAGGATCCCAGCACCGGCACGATGAGGCTGAACATCAGGAAGTGCTGCAGCACGAAGGCCTGGGCCTGGCCGGCGGCATCGAGCGCATTCAACCCTGGCAGCATGGCCATCGCGGCCGCGGCGGACTCCGCGAACTCCGAGTCGGCGAGCGACTCTCCCGTCAGGCGAGGCGTGACCACCAGCAGCAGGAAGGCAGGGAAGCTGAGGCCCAGCACCATCGCCACGGCGGGCAGGATCAGGCCAGGCTGACGCCCGATCTCGTCCGCGTCCTTGCGGACGATTGCGGAGATGCGGCCCCAGCGGCTAGGCATCGGCCTGCACCAGCGCGAGATACGCGTCTTCGAGCGAGGCGTCGCGCGGCTCGACGCGGGAAACGCGCGCGCCCGCGGCAACCAGCGCCGACACGATGTCCGGTACGTCGAGCGGCGCCGCCAGTTGCAACACCAGGCGTGTGCCATCCGCCGAAACAAGCGCCGCGCCGGTGCGCCTCACCACCTCGCTGCCAGGCGGAGGCGTCGCCGTCGACGTCGATGATCAGGGTCGCTCCCCGCCGCTGCTCGCGCAGCCGTCGAGGGGTGTCGTATGCGATCAGCCGGGTGTTGAGGATGGCAATGCGATCGGCGAGGTCCTCGGCTTCGGCCAGATTGTGCGTGGACACCAGCACGGCCCGCCCGTCGGCACGCAAGCGTCCGATGAGATCGCGCACGTGCCGCGCGTTGGCGGGGTCGAGGCCGGAGGTGGGCTCGTCCAGCAGCACGACCGGCGGATCGTGCACCAGGGCGCGGGCAATGGCGACGCGTTGCTTCAGCCCCTTGGAGAGCGCGCCGGCACGATCGTCCGCGCGATCGTCGATGCCGACGTCCTGCATGACGGCCGCCACGCGCCGGTTCTCGTCAGGCACACCGTGCAGGCGTGCGTAGGTGAGGAGATTGGCGCGGACCGTCAGCCGCTCCCATAGCCCGGGTGCCTCCGTGAGCAGCCCGACCCGGCCCCGCACCTGGTCCGCGGTGTCGGGCGTCAGCGGAGTTCCGGCGACCATCACCTCGCCGCGCGTAGGCAGCAGCAGCGCCGCGAGCATGCGGAACGTGGTGGTCTTGCCGGCGCCGTTCGGGCCGAGCAGGCACAGCACCTCGCCGGCGTGCACGGAGAGCGTCAGGTCGTCCACCGCCGGACGACCGTCGAAGCTGCGGCTCAAGCCGGATGTGCGGACGACCTCGCTGGCCATGCCGCCATCATTGTCGCATCGCCCTGCGGCTAGGGGTTCTGAAGCGTGGCCTGGATGGAGGCGAAGAACGTCTCGGCGACCTTCTGGTAGCCGACTTCGGTGAGGTGGAGCCCATCGACGCCGACAAAGGTGGTGACGTTGCTGACGAGCGCCTGGTACAGATCCACGAACACCGCGTTCTCGCCGGCGGCAATGGCGCGCATCCGATCGTTGTAGGTGGCGATGGTCGAGGCGGGAATCGCGTTGCGGCCGCCCGCGCGGGGTGGCGTCAGGCTGGCGATGTAGACGCGCGCGCCTCGATTGCGCGCATCCTTGGCCATCGCCTCCACGGCGGCGGCGGCGGAACCGATCGCGCTCGAGCCGAAGTTGTTGAGGTCGTTGTAACCGTCCAGCAGCAGCACCACCTCGGGCCGCACGTTGGTCATGACCTGCGAGAACCTTTTGACGCTGTCGACCGCGTACTCGCCCGATACGCCGGAGTTCACGACGCTGATGGCGTTGACCTGCGTGAGATAGCGATTGCGCAGCATCGCCTGCAGCTGCACCGGGTAGGCCGCCGCCGGCATGACAACGAGCTTGAAGTTCGGTGTGCCCAGGAGCTCGGTGCCACCGGAGGAGGGCACGGTCACTTCACCAGCGGTGACGCTGTCGCCGAAGGCCAGGAAGCTGGTGCGCTGCAGGGTCGGAACACGGGCGACGTTCACCGAGAAGGCGCAGGTCGCCGAACGGGAGAGCGCGTCGGTAGCGGTGCAGCTGACGCTGGTGGAACCCAGCGGGAACGTTGCCCCGGAAGCGGGTGTGCAGGTCACCGTGACCGGAGTCCGGCCGCCGGAGACGGTCGGCGCCGGATACGCCACCTGCGACGTCGTCGTCGTGGTCACCGCCGAGACGTTGCTCGGGCAACTGATCGTCGGGGCGGGTACGACGTCGCCCCGCCGGCACCGGGGTTCGATGGCGAGGTCGGCGTGTCCGGTCCTCCGCACCCGGCGGTGAGCGCCGCAACCAGTAGAAAGACATGCCGGGCCGCCATCAGCTGAACTGATCGATTCTATCAATCAGAACGCGAACTCGTGGCAGCCCGGGCGTGACCAGCAGCCGATTCCGCGCTGGAAAGGACAGGCTGGTCGGGGCGACGACCCCTCCTGCGCGGAACTGCACGGTCCGGACCTTCTCGCCGTCGGCGTCGAAGACGTAGGTGAAAGGCAGGACGAACGACACCCAGAGCGCGCCCTGCGGATCGACCGCCGCGGTGCGGATGACGGGCGGCACCAGCGGCACCTCGCGCGCATCCACGGTGCGGCGCGGCCACCGCTGCGGCTGCGCGGCAACGATCGGGTCCAGATCGCGGCCCTGTATCACGCGCTCGAACACCAGCTCGCCGGAAGGGCTGTATTTGCGGAAGGCCGGCGTGCCGGAGAGGAAGACGAAGAAGAAGCCGCCATCGCCGTCGGGCAGGGCAAGGCCGGCGTTGAGCGCCAGGTGGAGTTCGCGGTCGTCCTCGTGGCCGGTGGCACGGAGCCGGCCGATGCTGCGAATGGCCGCGCCGAGCGGCGTGTATTCGGTGAGCAGCCAGCCGGTGTCGGGCTCGCTGAGGACGACCGTCGGCCCGGTGTAGATCAGGCTGCCGACGCCGCTCAGGACCAGGATCCGAGCGCCACGCGCGCCGCGGTGCGGCCAGCCCGGGTGAACCCGCCGATTCGAATGCCGGCCGGCCCGAACACCTGGATGCGCTCGCGTCCGCCCGGCGCATCGGCGACCGCGAACGAGCCGTCGGGCGCGACGTCGAAGGCGCTCGGTTCGAGCAGGCGGCCAGGCTCGCCGCCGATTTCCACGAGCGTCCGCACTGTTCGGCCATCGCGATCGACGGTGTGGACCGAATGCCCGCGGCGATCGAAGACGTAGGTAGGACCGTCGGGGACGCGCTCGCAGCCCGCCGGCTCACGAAAGCGGCCCATGAGGTCCGCCGGCAGCGCATCGACGCTCGACAGCAGCCTCGACGCGGCCGGGGGACTGGGGAAGCGCAGAAGGCTGAACTGGGAAGGCAAAAGGCAAAAGGGCAAAGGCAAAAAAAGGAAAGAGGCAAGTCAGGAAAGTGGGTGCCTTCACTGGCTTGCCTCTCATTGCCGGCCTCGTGTGATGTCGCGCTCCGCGCGCCGCCGCTCTCGGGCTTGCGTCTGCCGGTTGCCGGTTGCCGTCTGCCGGATCAGTACGCCGCAGTTTCCTTGATCGCCGCCAGCACGTCGGCCGACTGCGGCAGGATGCGCTCCTCGAGCTCGGGCGAGTAGGCGACCGGGCAATCCATCGCGGCGACGCGCTTGACCGGCGCGTCGAGCTCGTCGAACAGCTCGTCGCCGATGCGCGCGGCGATCTCGGCGCCGAAGCCGCAGGTCAGCGTGTCCTCGTGCGCGATGATCACGCGGTTGGTCTTGCTTGACCAGCGTCGGCGATGCCGTCCCAGTCGTAGGGCATGATCGTGCGCAGGTCGAACACCGCGACGCTGATGCCGTCCTTCTCCGCCTGCTGGGCCGCGAGCAGCGATCGCTGCACCAGCGCGCCCCACGTCAGCACCACCATGTCGGTGCCGTCGCGGCGCAGCGCGCCCTTGCCGAACGGGATCATGTAGTCGTCGCCCGGATAGACGCCCTTGTTGTAGGTCTGGCGATAGAGGTGCTTGTGCTCGAGGTACAGCACCGGATCGTCGCAGCGAATCGCGGTGCGCAGCAGGCCGGCGGCGTCGATGGCGTTCGACGGGAACGCGATGCGGATGCCCGGGCAGTGCGCGAAGATGCTGACGCCCGACTGGCTGTGGTACGGCGCGCCGCCGCGCAGGTAGCCGCCGATCGGCACGCGCACGACCATCGGGCACGACCAGTTGTTGCCCGAGCGATAGCGCAGCATCGACATCTCGTCCTTGCAGCTGCATCATCGCCGGCCAGATGTAGTCGAAGAACTGGATCTCGACGACCGGCTTGAAGCCGCGCGTGGCCATGCCGACGGCGCGGCCGACGATGTTGGCTTCGGCCAGCGGCGAGTTGAAGACGCGATCGGCGCCGTAGGCCTTCTGCAGGCCGTGCGTCACCTTGAACACGCCGCCCTTGCCGGGCACCTGCGGCCAGCGCCGATTCGCCTTGCTCGCGTCGGCGACGTCCTCGCCGAAGACGACGATGCGCGGGTTGCGCGCCATCTCGTCTCTTCAGCGTGCGATTGATCGCCGCGACCATCGTGTCGGGCTTGCCCTCGGGCTGCGCCGGCGTCTCGAACGCCGTCGACGTCGGGATCGACGTCGGCGAGAACACGAACGAGCCGGCGGTGTCGGCGGACGGCTTCGGCGCCTTCGAGCGCGGCGTCGGTGGCGTCGGCGATCTCGCGATCGACCGACGCCGGCAATCGTCGTCGAGGTCGGCCTCGGTGGCGAGGCCTTCGGCGAGCAGGAACGCGCGCATCTTGGTCAGCGGATCGCGCAGCGCTTCGGCCTTGCGCTCCTCCGGCGTCTTGTAGAGCCGCTCGTCGTCCGAGAGCGAGTGCGAGTACGGGCGAATCACCTTGGCGTGCACGAACGCCGGCTTGCGCTCGCGGCGCACGTAGGCGACCGCCTCGCCGAGCGTGCGGTAGCTGTCGAGGAAGTCGGTGCCGTCGCAGCGCACCACCTTGAGGTTGCGGGAAGATTCTCGACCAGCGCGAGACGTCGCCGCCGGGGGTCTGCACTTCGACCGGCACCGAGATCGCGTAGCCGTTGTCCTCGACGAGAACAGCACCGGCACGATGCGCGTGCACGCGGTGTTCAGCGACTCCCAGAACTCGCCTTCGCTGGTGGCGCCGTCGCCGATCGACAGGTAGGTGATCTCGTCGGCGTGGAACTGCTCGTTCGCGATCGGCGATGTCCGTGACGCGCTCGTAGATCATGCCGGCTTCGCCGGCGCCGACGGCCTGCAGGCACTGCGTGCCGGTCGGGCTGCCCTGCGACGGGATGTTGAGCGCCTTGTGGCCCCAGTGCGACGGCATCTGCCGGCCGCCGGAGTTCGGATCGTCCTTGGCGCCGACCGCGGCGAGCAGCATCTCGAGCGGGGTCATGCCGAGCGTCAGGCACAGCGCGCGATCGCGATAGTACGGATAGAACCAGTCGTAGCCGGCGCGCAGGTGCATGCCGGCCGCGGTCAGCACGGCTTCGTGGCCGGCGCCGCTGATCTGGAAGAAGATCAGGCTCTGGTTCTTGAGCTGGATCTCCTTGTCGTCGATGCGCCGCGACAGGAGCATCGTGCGGTAGGCGCGCGAGCAGATCGCTCGCGCGACAGGCCGTCCCATTCGCGGGCGCGCGCCTCTGCGGCACGGGCCGTCGGCGACGGGCTGGATGCGAGCGTCGAAGCCTTCATGACGCCGAAAATTATACCATCCGGCCGGGTGCTATAATCCGCGCCAATCCACGACGGAAAACGCCTTATGACCATTCACCCGCCGTTCGCCTGCACCGCTGGGACGAAATCGCGCTCGAGAAGGTCACCGAGATGATCTCGCGCAAGATCATCACCGGCGAGCGCGAGATGATCACGCAGATCTACCTGAAGCGCGGCGCGATCGTGCCGATGCACTCGCACGAAAGCGAGCAGATGACCTACGTGCTGCAGGGCGGCTTGCGGTTCCTGATCAACGGCGAGGAGATCACCGTGCGCGAGGGCGAGGTGCTGCACATCCCGTCGTGGGTGCCGCACCAGGCCGAAGCCATCGACGACACCTTCGAGATGGACATCTTCAGCCCGATCCGCCACGACTGGCTCGACGGCACCGACAGCTACTTCCACGACAAAGACATTCGGCGAGTGACCAGGGTCCGCGATGAGTGTGCTGGTCACGATCGGCGTCCTTGCGCTCGTCGCGATGTGGGCGATGAGCGCCTACGGCAGGCTCGTTGGCCTCCGCAACCAGGTGACCAAAGGCTGGCGCCAGGTCGCCGTGCAACTGAAGCGTCGCCACGACTGATCGCGAATCTCGTCGATACCGTGACGGGCGCGGTGGAGTTCGAGGGCGACACGCTCGAAGCCGTGGTCGCAGCGCGCACCCGCGCCGCGAGCGCCTCGGGGCCGGCGGATGCCAGCCGCAAGGAGAGACTGAGCGTCGACGGCAGACGCTACAACAACATCGTCGACGCAGTACAACGACGCGCTCGAGGCTCGTTCCCTGCCAACATCGTCGCGTCGATACGCGGGCTTCCGCCCGGCGCAGATGTCTCGTGAACGCCCGTTGCCGCTGTAACGTCGCTACAGCTGAAAGCTGAAACTCTAGCCCTGAAACTCTCAAGTTTCGAACTTTCAACTTTCAACTTCGACTCTAGTGAATGTGTTTCTTCCACTCGCTCTTCCAGTCGTCGTCGAACCGACGTGCCGCCTGAGTAGACGTCGAACTTGCTGCGCGCGCGTCCCATCTTCCAGTGCAGGTAGCGGTACTTCAGTTCGTCCAGCGGCCGCGCCGCGCAGGCCCTTCGAGATACAGATAGCCGACGACGCAGCCCGCCGAGATGCGCGGTGTGCGCGACGCCGCCGCCGGGGCCGCCGATCGACGAGAGGAACGCGATCGCGCCGACGATCATCACGAAGATGCGCGCCGGGATCGGGAAGATGAAATAGAGGTAGATGGTGCGGTGCGGGAAGTACATCGCCGTACGCCAGCAGCAGGCCGTAGATGGCGCCCGACGCGCCGACGGTGAGCGAGTAGTAGACGTCGTCGAGAACAGCGACAGCAGCAGGCTGGTGGCCGCGGCGCCGACGCCGGTGATCAGGTAGTACTTCGTGAAGAAGCGCGTGCCCCACGTGCGCTCGAGCTCGGTGCCGAACATCCACAGCGCCAGCATGTTGAACAGCATGTGGCCGAACCCGCCGGTGCCGTGGAGGAACATGTAGGTGAACGGCTGCCAGAGCGCGAAGCCGTCGAACACGCGCCGCGGTGACAGGCCCAGCCGCAGCGTCATGCGCCGGACGATCAGGTTCAGGACGAACGCGCACGACGTTCGTGATGATCAGGACCTTGACGGCCGGCGTCATGGCGCCGGGCCGAACGAATAGGGCGACGGAGGTGCCGTAGCCGCGGCCACGGTCGGAATCGGTCACTGCGACGCTCGGCGGTCGACCGCGTCGGCTCGGACTGCGTCGGTGTTCGGGCAGCGTGCCCGCGAGCACGGCCGCCAGCAGTGGGATGAACGCCACGACCGCAGCAGTGCGGCGGATGCCGAAGCGATCGGCGCCCATGCCGACGAGCGGCACCGTCAGGCTGCCCATGCCCCACGCGAATCCCATCATCAGCGACGACACCGTGGCCGCGCCGCCTTCGCCAAGCGTCTGCGCGAAGGTGACGCTGATCGGCAGCGTCGACTGCAGCAGCAAGCCGCCGATCGCGAGCATCGCCGTGAAGCCCAGCGGCGGCAGGGGCGGGGCGAGCGCCATGAACGGCACCGAGGCGATCAGCGTCCCGACGATCACGCGCCGCGCGCCGAAGCGATCGGCAGCGGGCCGCCGAGGAAGCCGCCGATGCCGCTCGCGAACAGATACAGCGACACGGCCGTGCTCGCCTGGCCGATCGACAGCCCTGCTCGCGTCAGCAGCGTCGGCGTGAACGTCATGAAGCCGTACGTCGTCGCCGTGCGCAGCACGATCGTGAAGTAGAGCAGCGTCAGCGGCACCGCCGCAGGCCGCAGCGTCGCGCAAGCTCGAACGCTCGTGCGCTGCGGGCCTGCGACATCGGCGGCACCTGCCGCAGCGTCCACGACAGCGCGAGCAGGCCCGGGCATCATGATGAGCGGCGACCACTGCAGTCCCATGTACGCGATGAACGGCGCGAACAGCAGCGGCGCCAGCGCAAAGCCGAGCGAGCCGCCCGAGAGGTGCGCCGACATCGCGAGGCCCTTGCGATGATCGGCGAGGCGATAGACCAGCGCCGCGGCCGGCGGATGGAACGCCGCGCCGCCAAGTCCGCCGAGCACGAGGATGACGCCCAGCATCAGCGGCGACGTCTGCGCCAGCCGATCATGCTGAGGACGATCACCGCGAGGAGCGGCCCGCCGATGATCAGCAGCGCGCGGCCGCCAGCGATCGGCGAGCGCGCCGAAGCCAGCTGCGACACCGAGTTCGCCATCTGGAAGCACATCGCCAGCGTGCCCGGCCGTCGTCAGCGACAGGTCGAGGTGCGGGATCAGCAGCGGCAGCATCGGCGCGTAGATGTTGGTGTAGGCGTCGACGACGACGTGCGTCGACGCGACCTTCCAGATGCGCGGCGTCGCAGGCCGAGCCAGCCGCGGTCCTTCCACGGTCATCCTTCTGAACCGCCGACGCACCAGGTCGCGCTGGCCTCCGCCGAATTCCGGGAATGCGCAAGGGCCGCGGCGGCCGCCGCCAGCGCGCCGAGCGACAGCGCGATGACGAGCGCCAGCCGGAGCACCTGCATCGGCAAGGTGTCGCCCGGCAGCCACTGCAGCAGCATCCGGTCCGCGCCCCACGTGACCACCCCCATCACCACCGACGCGAGCGAGCACGCGCGACGAAGCGCGCCGCGATGCGCGAGCCGTCGATGCCGTGAATCTCGCCGCCGCAGCAGGAACAGCTGCGCCGCGCGTTGAGAGCGCCGTGATCGACGTGCCGAGCGCCAGGCCGCGATAGCCGAGCGCCCGCACCAGCGTGACGTTCAGCACGACGTTGACCAGCACCGAGCCGGCTCACCATCACCGGGATGCGGCTGCGGCCGAGCGCGTAGAACGTCGGCGAGACGATCCGGACGATCGAGTAGCCGATCAGGCCGATCGCATAGAACTGCAGGGCCGCGGCGGTGGTGACGGTGTCGGTCGGCGTGAAGCTGCCGTGCTCGAAGATCACCGCGACGATCGGCCGGCCAGCACGATCAAGCCGACCGTCGCCGGCACGTTCAGGAACAGCATCAGCCCGATGCGCGTGGGCGAGCGTCGAGCGCATCGCGTCGAAGTCCTGCGACGCCACCAGCCGCGACATCGCCGGCGTCGCGGCGGTCGCGATCGAGACGCCGAACAGGCCGATCGGCAGGTACATCAACCGGAACGCGAAATCGAGCCACGACACCGCGCCGGTGCCTTGGCCGGTGGCGAGCATCGTGTTGACGAACACGTTGATCTGCGTCGCGGCCATGCCGATCGTGCCCGGGCCCATCAGCAACAGCACGCGATGCAGCCCTTCATCGCTCACGTCGAGGTCGGGCGGTAACGAAAGCCCTCGCGTGCGCAGCGGCGGCCACTGGATCGCGAGCTGCCCGAGGCCGCCGACCAGCGTGCCCGATCGCGACGATGGTGATCGGCGGCACGCCGAGCGGCGGCGCGAACGGAATCAGCGTCAGCGCCATCACGATGCTCGCGACGTTGAACATCGCCGGCGACAGCGCCGGGCACGAAGAAGTGGCCGAGCGAATTCAGCATCCCCATCAGCACCGCGGCGATCGCGACCAGCGTGAGGAAGGGCAAGACGATGCGCGTCAGAAAGATGGTCAGCTCGAGCTTGCCGGGCACCTCCGCGAACTCGCCGGCGAAGAGCCGCACCAGCGGCTCGGCGAAGATGATGCCGAGCACGACGATCACGCCGGTGACGACGGCAGCGCGTTGATGACGGAGTTGGCGAGCGCGCCACGAGCGCTCGCGCCCGCCGCGCGTCAGGTAGCCTGTGAAGGTCGGCACGAACGCCGCGCTCATCGCGCCTTCGGCGAACAGGTCGCGGACGAGGTTGGGGATGCGGCTGGCCACCCGGAACGCGTCGTTCGCGTCGCCGGCGCCGAAGTAGTAGGCGAGGACCTGCTCGCGGACCAGGCCGAGAATGCGGCTCGTGATGGTCGCGAGCCCGAAGACCCCGGCGGAGCGGGCCAGGCGGGGCGCTGAATCGGGCATCGGGCACCGGAAGCGTAGCATGCGGGCTGTCGGCGCCCGCTTGGGAGCGCCGTCCCAGCCGCGGAGGCGTAGCCGGGCAAAAAAATGGGCTCCTGCCGTTCGGCAGGAGCCCGAGGAGGATGGTGAGAGGCTGACTAGGCCTTTCAAAGGTATAGACGGACCGATCCGGCAAAATGTTTCGGAGCCTGATCGCGGTTCAGTCAGCGGCTCAGCCGTTGCCTTCACGGCCTCGCTGACCTTCTTGCCGTCCACGGTCTTGCCGGCGAGCGCGGCCATCACCGCCTTCATCACCTTGCCCATGTCCTTCGGCCCGGTCGCGCCGGTCTCGGTCACCGCCGCCGCGACCGCCGCGGCAATCTCGTCGTCGAGGCGGCGGGCCGGCAGATAGGGTTCCAGGACCACGATCTCCGCCTGCTCCTTGTCGGCCAGGTCCGGGCGGCTGCCCTTGGTGAACTGCTCGATCGAATCGCGCCGCTGCTTGACCAGCATCGACACGACCTGCAGCTCCTCCGCGGCCTCGAGCGCGCGGCCCTTCTCGATGCTCTTGTTCGTGAGCGCGGTCTTCAGCATGCGCAGCGCCGTGAGCTTCGTCGTGTCCTTGGCCTTCATCGCGGCGGCGATGTCGGCGCTGAGTTGTTGTTCGAGTGACATGGGTACCAGCTTTGATCTAATGGTCCATCGCGCCGTCGCCCAGCGTGAAGTGCCACTCGTCGGCGGACTCGATAAAATCCTTCGGCACGGGCACCGCGTTCACCTTGACGGTCAGGTTGATGTCCGACTTCACCACGAAGTATCCCGACGCCGCAGCACGCGGCGGAACGTCGGCGTGGGTGACGTAGCAGCGAATCTTGTCCGAATCGTCCATGCGCGCCTCGCGATCGACCCAGCGCGCGAGCGTCTTGATGCCGCGCTCGTCCGACGGGTCGGCCAGCAAGTCGACGATCTGCGTGACGCGTCCCTGCGGCTCGCGCAGATGACGGTAGACGACGTAGCCTTCGACCTCGTCGCCGCGGCGCAGCAGCGCGATCGTGTAGCGGACGTGCGGCGGCTCGATGAACTTCCAGTTCAGGTAGCGCGAGTCGCGGCGCACGGCCAGCGCAAGCGGCCCGACCCGCTCCCACAGCCGATCGACGCGGGTGTCGAACCGGCGGACGACCTTCGACTTCTTCCTTGAGCGGCTGGGGGCGCGACACGACGCGCACGAGCGGCAGCGACGACGCCGAGACCAGGCGATTGATCGCCACCGGCCAGGTCGGCAGGCGAAGCGCGCGTCGGCTGATCGGCTTGACGAGGCACGGCAGCGGCATCGTGCCGCGGCCAGCGCATTTCGTCGAGCCGTTGCCGCGTGGCGTCCGAGAAGCCCGCGCCGAGCGCGACGCCGGTGCCGCGATCCCAGGCGCGCAGCAACGACCCGCCCAGACCCTGCCGCTGCCGCTCGGCGACGACCAGCGGATCCGGCGCTCCACGTGCCGGCGACCTCTTCGCCACGCACTGACACGCGGACCGGCGTCAGCGGGGACGCGGCGATCAGCGTTGGACCTTCGCGAACGACCCAGTACGGCGGCTCGACGCCGGTCGCGGGATTGCGGCGCGCCCAGTCCCAAGGCAGACGCAGGCGCTCGGCCGCTTCGTTGCCGAGCGTGCGCCGATGAAGCTGCTCGATGCCGCGTCGATCGTCTGGAGTAATAGCGTTCGATGTCCGCCATGTACGAATGAACGAGGCCGCGCCACCGTGGCGCCTCCGCGTCATTGTATGACGGCCGAGACTGACGATTAGTGACCGCCGGGAGGCCGCACGCCAGGTTGCGCAGGCTGCGCTGGCTGCACGATCATGCCGGGCGTTGGCGAACCGACCACGCCGAAGCCGCCGCTGGGCCCGTTTCCGGCGGGCGCCGGGGCCGGGAACGCCATCACGGGCATCTGTTCCTGCGTCGGGTTGACCGTGACCGCCTGACCGGGGGTGCCGGGACCGAACTGCACGACGGGCGCCTGCGAGCCAGGAGGAATCGGTGTGCCGAACGGCCCAGGCTGGCCCGGTTGTCCGTTTGTCCGGGTTGGCCAATCGCCTGGAAGGGATTCTGCTGCGGGAACGTGAACGCGGGCTCGTTGACGGCGGCGTCTGACGGATCCTGCGTCACGGGTTCTTCCGCCGGCTGCGGTGGCGGCACGCCGCCACGGACACCGCGCTGGGTGCCCGCAAGGTTGTTGGCGTTGTTGCCGCCGGCGCCCGGACGAGCCGTGCTGGCCGCCGCGGAAGCGGCCGCGGCGCTGGTCGGCATCACCAGGATGCGGTCGTAGCTCGAGGCGCCGACGCGGCCGCGGCGCTGCGCGGCGCGGCCATGTAGCCGGCGACGTTACGCAGGATCATTTCGAGTGCCTGCGCTTCGGTGACGTTGTCGAGGTTGATGGTGAGCGGCGCACCGGTGATGCGCTCGGCGCCGACGACCTTGGTGCCGCCGAGCCGGCCCCATTCCGTCAGGATCGTGCGGACCGGCACCGCGGCGGCGTCGAGCGTCACGCGGCCGTCGTGAAAGGTCAGCGTGAGCTGCTGCGCGGAGGCAGGCGCGGAGAACGCCAGCCCAGAGTACGGCGACGAAAATCATCCGCATGGCAATTACCTTCAGACGGATTATACGTCTCGCTGGCTGGCCACGACCCTTCGGATGATCTCGTCCAGCCCGACCGCCGGCTCGTAGCCGATCAGGGCGTGAACCTTCGACAGATTCCGGCACCCGCCGCGGCATGTCCTCGAATCCGGCCTCGTAGGCCTCCTCGTAGGGAATGGTGACGATCGGCGAGGCGCTGCCGGTGATCGACTTCACCCGCTCGGCCAGCTGGTGGATGGTCACTTCCTCGATGTTGCCGATGTTGAACACCTCGCCGATCGCCTTCGGCTCGACCATCAGCTTCAGCAGCGCGCCGACCACGTCGCCGACATAGGTGAAGCTGCGCTGACTGCGTGCCGTCGCCGAACACCGTGATCGGTTCGCCGGCCAGCGCCTGCCGCACGAACGTCGGGACCACCATGCCGTACTGAGCCGGTCTGCCGTGGTCCGACGGTGTTGAAGAACCGGACGATGACGACCGGCAGCTGCCGTCTCCTTCCAGTAGCGCCAGCGCCAGGAATTCGTCGAGCGCCTTGCTGCAGGCATAGGCCCAGCGATGCCGCGTGGTCGCGCCGAGCACCAGGTCCGCGGTCTCGCGGAACGGCACATCGGTGCTCTTGCCGTAGACCTCGGACGTCGAGGCGATGAACACCAGCTTCTTCTTCTTCGCGGCGTGGCGCAGGATCACCTCGGTGCCGTGCACGTTGGTCTCGATCGTGTGGACCGGCTCCTGCGACGATCAGCTTCACGCCGACGGCCGCGGCCAGGTGAAACACCACCGTCGGCGCGATCGACGAGCTCGGCGACCAGCGACTCGTTGAACACGCTGTCGATGGTGTAGTGGAACCGGGCGTGGCCCTTGAGGTGCGCGATGTTGTCGATGCGACCCGGTCGACAGATCGTCGAGGACGAAGACTTCGTGGCCGCTCTCGAGCAGCGCCTCGGCGAGATGCGAGCCGATGAAGCCGGCTCCGCCAGTGATCAGGATGCGCATGGTGAGTCGGTCCTCAATTCGGAACGGAGTGCGGCGTGAAAGCGTTGACCGCCGCGACGACGGCCGTCACATCGGCATCGCTCAGCGACGGATACATCGGCAACGACACGACTTGCGCGCACACGCGGTCGGCGACCGGGCACATGGCCGGGGTGGTGGACGCGAGCGCCGGCTGCCGCGGAATCGGCACGGGGTAGTGAATCAGCGTCTCGACGCCGCTCGCCGAGCATGTGGGCCTGGAACGCGATCGCGCTGCGTCGGTCAGGACCGGGAACAGGTGATAGACGTGGCCGGCGTCGAACTCGCGCGGCACGGTGACGCGCGCGCCGGTGAGCGCCGCGCGATAGCGCGCCGCGATCGCGCGGCGCCTCGCGGTCCAGCCGCGGAGATAGGGCAGCCGCGCGCGCAGGATCGCCGCCTGCATTTCATCGAGGCGGCTGTTCGCGCCGGCTTCCTCGTGGTGATAGCGCGAGGTCTGGCCGCCGTTGCGCAACCGCTTGACGCGCGCCGCCAGCTGCGCGTCGCTGCGTCAGCACCGCGCCGCCGTCGCCGAGCGCGCCGAGATTCTTGGTCGGATAGAAGCTGCGTCGCCGGCCGCGACGCCGATCGTGCCGACCGGCCGTCCGTCCGCGGTCGCGAGGTGCGCCTGCGCGGCGTCTTCGACGAGCGCCAGATTGTGCCGCGCCGCGAGCGCCTCGAGCGGCCGCATGTCCGCGGGCTGGCCGTAGAGGTGCACGGGCAGGATCGCGCGGGTGCGCGGCGTGATCGCGGCCTCGGTGGCGGCGCGGATCGAGCGTCAGGCGTTCCGGGATCGATGTCGGCGAACACCGGGCGCGCGCCGGCCATCATCACCGCCAGCGCGGAGTAGGCGGCCGACAGCGGCGGCGTGATCACTTCGTCGCCGGGTCCGATGTCGAGCGCGCGCAGGATCAGCGTGATCGCGTCGGTGCCGGTGCCGACGCCGACGCGCGTGCGGCGCCGCCGCTCGCGGCCGCGAACTCGCGTTCGAAGCGCCTCGACCTCGGGGCCGAGCACGAACCAGCCGCTCGCGATCACGCGATCGATCGCGGCCTTCACGTCGCGCGGCGTCCTCGCCCGGCGTCAGCGCGTTAAACGGACACTGTCACTCGACATAGTGCGCCAGGTGCTGTGCGGTAATAGTCGAAGGTGCGCGCGAAGCCCTTCGCGCATGCCGACCGCGGCGTCCAGCCGGTGCGCGTCCGGAAGAGCGACGAGTCGGCGTAGAAGCTGCCGATGTCGATCGCCTTCTTCTCGGCCGGCCACTCGACGAAGCGTGTAGCGGCCGCTGCCGGCGATCTCGACCAGCATCTTCACGAGCTCGCGATGCGAGATGTGCTCGTCGCCGCCGACGTTGAACGCCTCGCCGTTCACCGCGTCGGTGGCGCCCGCCGCCAGGAACGCCTCGACCGCATCGTCGACGTAGACGAAATCGCGAATCTGCGAGCCGTCGCCGAAGACCTGGATCTCGCGATCCTCGAGCACGAGGCGGACGAACCAGCCGATGAAGCCCTGGCGGTTGTGGCGCAGCAGCTGGCGCGGGCCGTAGACGTTGGTCAGCCGCAGCGCGCAGGCGCGCACGCCGAAGACGTTGTTGTAGACGAGGTGGTAGTACTCGCCGGCGGCCTTGTTGATGCCGTTGACGTCGGTCGGCCGCACGAGATGACGCTCGGTCACCGGCAGCTCGTCGGGCTTGCCGTAGATCTGCCGCGTGCTGGCGTAGATCACCTTGGCGCGCCGGATTGTGATGGCGGCACGCCTCGAGCAGCGTCAGCTGGCTGCGGCAGTTGATCTCGAGGTCGGTGTGCGGATCGCGCATGCTGTCGATGTGGCTGACCTGGCCGGCGAGGTTGAAGATCACCTCGCGGCCCTGCACCAGGTAGTTCATCGTGCTGGCCTGGCGCACGTCGGCGACGTTGACCGTGCACCCGGTCCTCGATGCCGGCGATGTTGAACAGGTTGCCGCCGTAGTCGGGGATCAGCGAATCGACCAGCAGCACGTCGGCGCCGAGCTCGACGAGGCGATGCGCGAGGTTGCTGCCGATGAAGCCGAGGCCGCCGGTGATCATCACGCGGCGGCCGCGATAGAAGTCGGCGTAGCTCATCGCGGGTTGCCGCAGCCGACCGACGCGGCGCGCGCCTGCTGCGCGGCTTGAGGTGCTCGTGGCGGATCACCAGCACCCACCACAGCTTCATCACGTCGATGCAGCGGTGCGGAAGATGCGCGGGAAGTTGAAGAACTGCGACTTGCCGTAGGCGCGGTGGTAGTGGTGCACCGGATGCTCCGCGACGCGGAAGCCGGCGTCCTGGAACTTCTTCATCATCTCGAGGCAGATCACGCCGCTGTTCTTCTCGAGATGCACGACGTCGAAGATGCGCCGCCGCATCAGGCGGAAGTCGCAATCGACGTCGCGCACCTTGAGGCCGAACAGCATCTTCACGATGTGGTGATAGAGGCGGCCGATGATGATGCGGTGCAGCGGATCGGAGCGGCTGATCTTCCAGCCGTTGACCCAGTCCACATCGTCGGTCATCTGCGACCACAGCACGCGTCATCTCGGACGGATCGTACTGCGCCGTCGCCGTCGGTGTAGAAGACCAAGTCCTTGCGTCGCGGTGCGCGAAGCCCGTGCGCAGCGCGCCGCCGTAGCCGCGATTCTTCTCGTGATGGACGATGCGCACGTGCTCCGGGATAGATCCGCGCCAGCTCGTCGAGGATCTGCGCGGTGTCGTCCTGGCTGCCGTCGTTGATGACGATGCACTTCGTAGTCGTCGGTCAGCGTCGCCGCGACCTTGACCGCGGTGATCACCAGGCTGGCGATGGTGCCGGCGTCGTTGTAGGCCGGAAAGAAGACGCTGAGGCCCTGGGCATCGCGCGCCACCTTACTTGCGATCCCGCCGACCGGCCGCGGCTTGATGCGGCCGTGCCGCATGATCAGCTTCCACGGCGTGAACAGCGACTCGATCAGGACGCCGCTCGACAGCTTCGACGCGCCCATCGCGCCGCTCGATGAAGATGATCGGCGACTCGACGATCCGCAGGCCGGCGTCGGCGGCCATGAACGTGACGTCGAGCAGGAACGCGTAGCCGTCGGAGACGATGCGATCGAGCGGCAGCTTGGCGAGCGACGTCGCGGCGCCAGCAGCGATAGCCGGTGGTGATGTCGCGCATGTGCAGGCCGGTGACCGTGCGGATGTAGAAGTTGGCGAACGAGCTGAGGATGATGCGGCGCAGCGGCCAGTTCACGACGCTGATGCCGTTGCAGGTAGCGCGAGCCGATCACGAGGTCGGCGCCGGCCGCCGCCGCTGCGATCATCGCCGGCAGGTACTTCGGATCGTGCGACAGGTCGGCGTCCATCTGGCACGACGAAGTCGTCAGTCGCTGTCGATGGCGCGGTGGAAGCCTTCGAGGTACGACACGCCCAGCCCGCGCTGTCCGGTGCGGTGCAGCGCCTGGACGCGGCCCGGGATACTTGCACGCCGAGCTCGTCGGCGACCTTGCCGGTGCCGTCGGGCGACTGATCGTCGAGCACCATCACCGACACGCCGGGAATCGTCATCAGGTCCGCCACCAGGATCGGGATGTTGTCCTTCTCGTTGTAGGTCGGGATCAGGACCAGCGTTTTCATGCGCTACGAGCGGCGGCCCTCGAACCGCAGCGTCGAGATCTGCTCCGAGACGAGTCCGACGAGGAAGCACCATCACCGAGAACATCAGCAGCAGCACCGCGCCGTTGGGAATCCGCGCGTGGTAGACGAAATTCCACGCGCCGTAGACCGCGCCGATCGCGAACGACGCGCGCGCTGACCGGCAGCGAAGATGCGCAGCGGGCTGAAGATGGTGATGACCTTCAGCAAGATCAGCAGAAACTTCGCGCCGTCGCTCGCCAGCCGGATCTTCGACGTGCCCACACGCGGCAGCGCGCCGATCGGTTCGAACGCGACATTGTAGCCCGCCTTGATGAACGCCAGCGTCGTCGTCGTCGGCGTCGAGAAGCCGTTCGGCAGCAGGTGGATGAACTCGAGCAGGTAGTCGCGCCGCGCCGCGCGGAAGCCCGACGTCAGGTCGGGGATGGGCCGCTCGGTGAGGTAGCTGGCGAGCCGTTCAGCACGGCGTTGCCGAGGCGCCGCCCCGCGGTGGCCTGCGTGCTCGCCGGATCGCGCGCGCCGATCACGAGATCGAAGTCGCCGAGGCGGGCGGCCACCGCGCGCGTCCTGCGGACGATGCTGGCCGTCACCGTCGACGATCGGATCCACTCGCTGCGTCGCGGCGCGAATCGCGCGTCTTCACCGCGGCACCGTTGCCCTTGTTGTAGGGATGCGAGACGACGCGCGCGCCGGCCGCCGCGGCCGCGGTCGCGGTGCCATCGCGTCGAGCCGTCGTCGACGACGAGGACTTCATGCCAGCGCCGCCGCGGCGCCGCAGCGCCGTGACCACCGAGCCGATCACGGCGGCCTCGTTGTAGGCGGGAATCACGACGGAGATCGTCGACGGGTCAGCCATGGCTCACCAGTCGATCGATGACCGCGTCCCAGGTGATGCCGAGGGCCAGGGATCGCCCGGCCTCGCCGAGCCGCGCGGCGAGCGCCCGATCGCCGGCCAATCGCGCCACCGCCGCGCCAATCGCCTGCGGGTCGGCCGCGCATACGAGCGCCATTGGTGCCGTCGGTCACGAACTCGAGCGTGCCGCCCGAGTCGGCGGCGGTCACGACCGGTTTCGCGGCGAGAAACGCCTCGAGCGTAGCGAGACCGTAGTCCTCGTCGAACGGCACGTAGACCAGTGCCAGGGCATCGCGGTAGAGGGTCACCAAATCGTTGTCGTGCACCGCTCCCGTGAATCGGACGCGTGAGTCACGCCGGCTTCTTCGGCGGCCTGTTCGATGAGGTGACGGTGACTGCCGTCGCCCACAACCACCAGCCTGAGCGGCTCGGGCACGTGCGCCATCGCCCGCACGATGAGATCGATGCGCTTGTTGCCCTCGAGGCGCGCCACTGACAGCACGTACGGCCCGTACTCGCCCGGCGCCAACCGATCGGCCAGGAATGGCGGGTGATAGAGCGGGCGTCGAGTCCAGCCCGTTGAAGCGGCGCAGCCGCTCGGTGACTGTTGTCGAGATGGTGTAGCGCCCCACGCACTCACCGAGCATCTGCTCGTCGAGCGACAGGAGCTGTGCCTGCAGCCCGATGTCGCGCTCGTCGTAGCCGAAGTCGCTGTAGATGGTGCCGGCCAGCTCGTAGGCGGCCCGGTGCTGATGGACGAGCCAGCTCACTTTTCGTGGGTGGCGGGCGAAGTAACTGGGGAACTTGGTGCCGATCACCAGGTCGACCGGCCGCCCGTTGCTCTCGGTCAGATCGAGCAGTCGCCACGCCGCGGCGTGCGCCAGGATCTCGTCTTTCGGGTACCGACTTGAACGGCAGGGAGACGCGGTCGGTCTCGAACCCGCGCGCCCGCAGTTGGTCCACCAGCTGGCGGACCAGCAACTCGGCACCGCCTCGCACGAACGGCACCTGCGTCTCGCAGACAAGAACGGTTCGGATGCTCAACGCGTCCGGGATCGTAGCATGCGAGGCCGTATCGCCAGCTCTGGGCAAAAACCCTAAAGCGCCAAAAATCTGACAGCTTTCGATTTTGAGGCGAAACAAAGACGTAACTAACAGAAACTAGAGAAGTTGCCTGACTTCCCAATTGACAGGAAGAGAGCCCTCCGCCTACTATCCGAGTGGACTTTTGTGGAGTGAAGTGGAGTAAATAGCGTGCTCCGGGGCAACTCGCCGGCGAAAATTGATGATAAGGGCCGGCTCAAGGTCCCGAACGGATTTCGAGCCGTGATTCAGGAAGAGCACGGCCGAGAGCTGTTCGTGACGAGCCTGACGGGGCCAGTCTGTACGCATCTACCCGATGCCGGTCTGGATCGAAATCGAGCGCAGGCTCGCGCAGAGTCCCCTCCACCCATCCCGCGCGACAACGTTTCTCGATCGCGTGAATTTTTACGGACAAGTCGCCGAACTCGATCCGCAGGGCCGCGTGCTCATCCAGCCCCGGCTTCGTGATACCGCGTCAGATGACGGGCGAAGTCGACGTGCTTGGCCAGCAGAATTTTCTCGAAGTCTGGAACCACGACCGGTCTCGTCGCGCGGCTCGCGGCGGAACCGTTCACCGACGACGACGCGAAGGCGTTGTCGGATTTCGGGATCTGACCCTCCGGTTCACGCCAGCGGGTGTCGGGTTGATGGGGTGGGTCACTGACGCGGCGGGCCAGGCGTGATGGAAGACGACGCCGCACCGCGCCACGTTCCGGTTCTCGTCGACGAGGTCCGGACGCTCCTGCAACCGGAGCGCGGCGGGCATCTTCGTCGACTGCACGGTCGGCCTCGGCGGGCACGCGCGGATGTTGCTCGAGGGCGGTGCGGAGCGGCTGATCGGGATCGATCGCGACACCGATGCGCTGGCGATTGGCGCGGGAGACGCTCGCGGCCGTTCGGCGATCGCGTGACGCTGGTGCACGCCGACTACCGCGAGTCGCGGCGGTGCTCGACGCGCAGGGCGTCGGTCAGGTGTCGGGCGTTGCTCGCGGACTTCGGCGTGTCGTCGATGCAGCTCGACGAGCGAAGGACGCGGCTTCAGTTTCCGCCGCGACGAGCCGCTCGACATGCGGATGGACCGCTACGCAGGGCGAGACCGCGGCCGAGCGTGATCGATCGGACGTCGACGAGACGGCGCTCGCCGACGTGATCTATCAGTTCGGCGAGGAGCGGCGAGTCGCGGCAGGTGGCGCGGGCGATCGTCGATGGCGCGGCAGCAGTGAGCCGCATCGAAACGCACCGGCGCGGCTGGCGGAGATCGTGCGGCGGGCGGTGGCCGCGCGCGGATGGCAGCGGATCGATCCGGCGACGCGCACGTTCCAGGCGCTTCGCATCTGGGTCAACGGCGAGCTGGACGGGCTCGATTCGTTTATCGGCCGGCAGTGGATGTGCTGCAGCCCGAGGCTGCAGGCCGAGGTGGACGGATGGCGGTGATCGCGTTTCACTCGCTGGAAGACCGCGTCGTGAAGCACACGTTCCGCGCGCGCTCGCGTCGCATCGCGACGACGCGCGGCGGGTGCGAGGTGCTGACGAAGGTGCTGACCAAGCATCCGGTGATCGCGGCCGATGCAGAAGTGGCGGCCAACCCGCGCGCGCGCAGCGCCAAGCTGCGCGGCGTCGATCGAGTGGCCTGCGGATTGAGGGGGAGGGCGTATGGACAGAGCAGGAACCTTCGAATACGAAATTCGCAAGGACTTCCGCAACAACCAGATCGTGCGCGAGGTCGACGAGCGGCGGCAGCGCGATCTGTGGCAGTCGCTCGGCATTGGCGTGCGTGCTGGTCCTGGTGCTGCTGTTCTCGGCCTGGCAGCACTTCGAGCTGCTGCGCCACGGCTACCGCCTCGAGCAGATGCAGCGCGATCGCGCCGCCGAGAGCGACGTCAACCGTCACCTGCGCCTCGAAATGGAAACGCTGCGCGCGCCGCAGCGCATCGAGAAGCTGGCCACGCGAGCGGCTCGGCATGATCGCGCCAGGCCGAGGCCGACGCCGTCGTGCTCGAGCGCGTGGTCGCCGCCGCAGCCGCCGGCCGCGTCCGTCGTCGCCGCCGCGGTAACCAGGAAGAGGACCGCCGTGGCCGACCAGCCTGACTCCCGACTGGCGTCCGACGCTCAAGAGCCGCCTCATGCGTGCTCGCGGTGGTGCTTCGCGTTCTGGGTGCTGGCGATCGAAGGCGCGCCTGGTCGTCCTGCAGGTGATCAGCACGACGGATCTGGTCGCGCGCGCCGAGCGGCAGCAGATGAGCACGGTCGACGGTTCCGGCCAAGCGCGGCGAGATCTTCGATCGCAACGGCCGGCTGCTCGCCTACAGCGTCGACGCCGACACCATCTACGCGGTCCCGACCGAGATCGCCGATCGGCCGAGACCGTGCCGCCGCGCTCTGCGCGCGTCTCGACGACTGCACCGCAAAGACGCGCGACGAGCTGCGTCGATCGGTTGGCGCACGGCTCGCGCGCCTTCGTCTACGTGAAGCGCCGCGTCACGCCGCCGCAGGCCAAGCGCGTCGCCGCGCTCGAGCTCAAGGGCATCGGCTTCTCGCAAGGAGAGCAAGCGCTTCTACCCGAATCGCGAGCTTGCCGCGCACGTGCTCGGCTACGTCGGCATCGACAACGTCGGCCTGGGCGGCCTCGAAGCGACCTACGACAAGACGGTGCGCGGGCGCGACGGCAAGCTGCTGGTGCAGACCGACGCGCGTCGGCACGGCTTCAGCCGCCTCGAGCGCTCGCCCACCGCCGGCGGTTCCGATCGAGCTGACCATCGACGAGCAACTGCAGCACATCGTCGAGCGCGAGCTGCGTGCCGGCGTCGAAGCAGCACGCGCCGATCGGCGGCACCGCCGTGATCATGGATCCGCACACCGGCGAGATCCTCGCGATGGCGAGCTGGCCGACGTTCAACCCGAACGTCTACGCCGACGCGCCGGAGAACGCCCGGCGCAATCGCGCCGTCCAGGACCTCTACGAGCCCGGATCGACCTTCAAGCTCGTGACCGCCTCGGCCGCGCTCGAAGATGTCGTCGTTCAAGCCGACCGAGATCATCGACGTCAGCGCCGGCCTGATCCGCTTCGGGCCGCGTCATCACCGACATGCACCGACTACGGCGCCGCTGTCGTTCACCGACGTGATCGTGAAGTCGAGCAACGTCGGCGCGATCAAGGTCGGCTTGACGCGTCGGCGCCGAGCGCATGGGCCTCTACGTCCGCCGCTTCGGCTTCGGCCGGCCGACCTCGCCGGACTTCCCCGGCGAGAGCCCGGGCATCGTGTGGGATCCGCGAAGCTGAACGACAGCGCGCTGGCGTCGGTGTCGATGGGCTACCAGATCGGCGTCACGCCGCTGCAGATGGCGGCGGCCGCCAGCGTCGTCGCCAACGGCGGCACGCTGTTCGAGCCGCACGTCGTGCGCGCGGTGACGCGCGACGGCGTTCGCATCGGTGGTGAAGCCGAAGGCCGTGCGCACGGCGATCCAGCCGGAGACCGCGGCGACGCTGACCGACGATCATGGAGACAGGTGGTCGAGCGACGGCACCGGCAAGCGCGCGAAGGCTGGTCAGCTACACCGTCGCCGGCAAGACCGGCACGGCCGACAAGCTGGTCAACGGCCGCTACTCGCCATCGCAGCAGAACGTGTCGTTCGTCGGCTTCGTGCCGTCGCGCTCCCCGCGCCTGACGGTCATCGTGATGATCGACTCGCCGCGCGATCGGCGGCGACACCGGCGGCGTGATCGCGGCGCCGATCTTCAAGCGCATCGCCGAAGACGCGCTGCGCCACCTCGGCGTCACGCCGACCGTCAACCCGGCGCCACCGGTGATCGTCCGCCGCGCAACGCGCGGTCCGAGCAGCCGTCGAGGCCGATCGTGCCGCGGGTGCTGCCGGTGACCGACGAGGACAGGGGCGTGGTCGTGCTGCCAGACCTGCGCGGCACGAGCGCGCGCGAAGCGCTGCGCGAGCTCGCGCGCCTCGGCCTGACCGCCGCGGATGCGAAGGCACCGGCGTCGTCGTCGAACAGTCGCCCGAGCCCGGATCGCCGCTCGAGCCCGGCGCGACGTGCACGCTCGTGCTCGACGCGCGCGCCTCATCGCCGCGCTGGTGGCCGTGGAGATCCGCGGTGACGCTCGGCGACGTGCTCGACGTCGTGCCGCCCGGGCACGGCGAGCAGGCCGTCGGCCGGACGACCGGCCAGTCTGCCGGTGTCCGTCGATCGCGTACGACTCGCGACGGGTCGTCGCCGGATCCGTGTTCGTCGCCCTCAAGGGCCTGAGGCCGACGGCGGCGCGTTCGCCGACGCAGGCGATCGCGCGTGGCGCGGCCGCGATCGTCTCCGAATCGCCGCGGCCCGAAGGCTCGCGATTCCCTGGATCCCGTCCGCGACGCGCGGCTGGCGCTGGCGCTGCTCGCGGATCGCTTCTTCGATCACCCGAGCCGCCGCATGCCGGTCGTCGGCGTCACCGGCACCAACGGCAAGACCACCACCGCGTACCTGCTCGCCGCCATCCTCGATGCGGCCGGGCTGTCGCGCCGGCATGCTCGGCACCGTCGCCTACCGCATCGGCGGCGAGGATCGCGAAGCCGCCACGCACCACGCCGAAGCGCCGACGTGCAGCACTTGTTGAGCGAGATGCTCGAGCACGGGTGCCGGTCCGCGGTGATGGAGGTCTCGTCGCACGCCCTGTCGCTGAAGCGCGTCGACGGCATGCGCTTCGCGGCCGGCGTCTTCAGCAACCTGACCCGCGATCACCTCGACTTCCACGAGGACATGGAGGCGTACTTCGCCGCCAAGCGCCGGCTGTTCGAGATGCTGCCGGCCGACGCGCCCGGCGTGATCAACATCGACGATCCGCGCGCGCCCGCGCTGCGTCGAGATCGTGCCGGCGCCCGATCACCTACGCGCATCAACGCAGCCGCCGACGTCACGCCGGCACCGATCGAGCTGACGCTGTCGGGCCTGCGCTTCGACGTCATGACGCCGAAGGGCACCGTGCGCATCCGCTCGAAGCTGGTCGGCCGGCCCAACGTCTACAACATCCTCGCGGCGACCGCGACCGCGGTGTCGCTCGACGTTCCGATCGAGGCGATCGAACGCGGCGTCGCCGGGCTGTCCGGCGTGCCGGGCCGCTTCGAAGTGGTGTCGTCGCCCGGCGACGACGTCACCGTGGTCGTCGACTACGCGCACACCGACGATGCGCTGCGCAACCTGCTCGAGACCGCGCGCCCGCTGTCGGCGAAGCGGCTGATCACCGTGTTCGGCTGCGGCGGCGATCGCGATCGCATCGAAGCGGCCGCTTGATGGGCATGGTCGCCGCGCGGCTGAGCGACGTCGTCGTGATCACGTCCGACAATCCGCGCTCCGAAGATCCGGCGCGCATCATCGAGGAGATTCGAGCGCGGCATTCCCGCCGGGCGGCCAGGCGTCGGCGCGCGCGCCGATGGTGCGAGTCGGTGGTCGATCGCGCCGAGGCGATCGAGCGCGCCGTGGCGATGGCCGGCGCCGGTGATCGTCGTGCTGATCGCCGGCAAGGGCCACGAGAAGTACCAGCAGATTGGCGATCGGGTGTTGCCGTTCGACGACGGCGAGGTGGCGCGCGAGGCGCTGGCGCGTCGGCGGCACGGCGATCGAAGGCGATGTAGTTGGCGGGCGAAGCGATTGCCCTGGCCGCGGGAACGATCGCCGCGGCGATGAATGGCCGGCTGGTTGCCGGTGATGACGACCGCTACGTGACGGGCTTCTCGATCGACTCGCGGACGCTCGCATCGGGCGATTTGTTCTTCGCGATCGTCGCCGAGCGCGACGGTCACGACTTCGCGGCGGCGCGCGTCGCAAGCGGCGCGCGTCGGTGCTGGTGGTCAGCCGGCCGGTGGACGCTCGGCGACGACAACGAGCCGTTCGTGGTCGAAGTGGCGGATACGACCCGGCGCTGCAGGACCTGGCGCGCGACGTGCGGCGCGAGTCGGGCGCGACGGTCGTGGCGATCACCGGCAGCGCCGGCAAGACGACGACGAAGGACACGATCGCGGAGCTGATCGGGGCGCGCTTCCGGGTGGTGAAGAACGCGCGGGAACTTGAACAACCACCTCGGGTTGCCGCTCTCGCTGCTGGAGCTGAGGCACGGGGCGGATGTGGCGGTGATGGAACTGGGCATGAATCACGCGGGCGAAATTCGAATCGCTGGTCGACGTCGCGACGCCGGAGGTCCGCGTGTGGACCAACGTCGGTGAGGCCCACATCGGCTACTTCGGATCCGCGGATGCGATCGCCGATGCGAAGGCCGAAATCCTGGAAGGCGCCTCGCCCGACACGCTGCTCGTCGCCAACGCCGACGACGCGCGCGTGATGGCGCGCGTGCCGGCGTTTGCCGGCCGCACGATCACGTTCGGCACCAGTCGAGCAGCGCCGACGTGCGCGCCGCCGACGTCGAGGACCTCGGCCTGGACGGATCGCGCGCGGTGCTGGTCACGCCGGCCGGCCGACGCGATCGCTGAAGGTGCCGCTGCTCGGCCGCGGCCACCTGATGAACGTGCTGTGCGCCACCGCGGTGGCGCTCGAGATGGGCGTCGATCTCGACACCATCGTCGAGCGCGCGCGCCACGCTGAAGCCGTCGTCCCGCCGTGGCGCGCGTAGCTGCGGCTGCCGAAGGGCGTGACGGTCATCGACGACTCCTACAACTCGAGCCCGTCGGCGCTGATGCGATCGCTCGAGGTGATGTCGCGCGCATCGTGGGCGCGCGCGACGCATCGCGGTGCTCGGCGAGATGCTCGAGCTGGGCGATCTGTCGCGATCGCTGCACCGTGACTGCGGCCGCGCGGCCGCGGCGGCAGCAGGCTCGCGAAGCTGTTCACGATCGGCGGCGAGCCGGCGCGCGCGCTCGGCGAAGCGGCGATCGACGGCGGGCATGCCTGCGCGCGGCGGTGACGCACTTCGACAACAGCACGGACGCCGCGCCGGCGATCGCGGCGCAGGTCACGTCCGGCGACGTGGTGCTGGTCAAGGGATCGCGCGGCACGCGCACGGATCTCGTCGTGGAGCGGCTGACGGCGGTGTTCGGCTGATGCTGTATCACCTCCTCATCTCGTTCTACCCGCAGGTCTCCGTCCTGAACGTGACCCGCTACATCACGTTCCGGACCGCGGCCGCCAGCATGACGGCGCTCGTCATCAGCCTGGTGATGGGGCCGTGGCTGATTCGTCGGCTGCGCGATTTCCAGATCGGCCAGGTGATCCGCCAGGAAGGGCCGCAGTCGCACCGCGCCAAGGCCGGCACGCCGACGATGGGCGGGCTGCTGATCCTCGCGGCGGCGCTGGTGCCGACGCTGCTGTGGGCGGACCTCACCAACGTCTACGTGTGGATCGCGGTGATCGACGACGGCGGCGTTCGGCGGCATCGGCTTCCTCGACGACTACCTGAAGATCACGCGTCGATCGTCGGGCGGGCTGGCGCCCCGCTACAAGTTCGGGCTGCAGGTCGCTGGTCGGCCTGATCGTCGGCCTGGTGCTGATGTGGCTGGCCGATCGCAGGACCTCTACAACACGCGGCTGATCTTCCCGTTCTTCAAGCAGCTGATTCCGGATCTCGGCTGGTTCTACGTGCCGTTCGCGGCGTTCTTCCTCGTCGTCGTGGAGCAACGCCGTCAACCTCACCGACGGCCTCGACGGCCTGGCGATCAGCACGTTCGCGGTGGCCGCCGCGGCGTTCACCGCGCTGGCCTACATCACCGGCCACCGCGTGTTCGCCGAATACCTGCTGCTGGTGCGCTTCGCGCCGGCCGGCGAGCTGACGATCTTCTGCGGCGCGCTGGTCGGCGCGAGCCTCGGCTTCCTCTGGTACAACGCGCACCCCGCCGAGATCTTCATGGGCGACGTCGGCTCGCTGGCGCTCGGCGGCGCGATCGCCACGGTCGCCATCCTGATCAAGCAGGAGCTGCTGCTGGTGATCGTCGGCGGCGTCTTCGTGCTCGAAGCCGCGTCGGTCGTGATCCAGGTGGTGTCGTTCAAGCTGCGCGGCAAGCGCGTCTTCAAGATGGCGCCGCTGCACCATCACTTCGAATTGAGCGGATGGGAAGAGCCGAAGGTGATCACGCGCTTCCTGATCGTCGCGATCATCTTCGCCCTGTTCAGTCTGACGACGTTGAAACTGCGATGACGGCACCGACTTTTCCGTGAGCGGGCAGCGCGTGCTGGTCGTCGGGCGCCGCGAGGAGCGGTGTCGCCGCGGCGCAGCTGCTCGCGCGCCGCGGCGCGCAGCGTGACGCTGACCGATCGCAAGCCGCAGATTGCCGGAGCGAGGCGGCTCTGCGCGCGGCCGGCGTGGCGCTCGAGCTCGGCGGCCACGACGCGAAGTCGTTCGAGACCGCGGACCTGATCGTGATGAGTCCCGGCGTGCCGCTCGAACTGCCCGAACTCGTCGGCGCGCGCAGCGGCCGGGCGTGCCGGTGATCGGCGAGCTCGAGCTCGCCTCGCGCTGGCTGCGCGGCCCGATCGTCGCCATCACCGGCACCAAGGGCAAGTCGACGACGACGACGCTGGTCGGCCGGATGCTCGAAGCGGCCGGACGCCGCGTGCTGGTCGGCGGCAACATCGGCTACCGCGTCAGCGCGCAGGTGGACGCGTCCACCGCCGACACGGTGCACGTCATCGAGGCGAGCAGCTTCCAGCTCGAAGCGACCGACACGCTTCCGTCCGTGGATTGCGGCGCTCCTGAATTTCTCGCCCGACCACCTCGATCGGCATCCGGACGAAGGCCGCCTACGCGGCGGCGAAGCAGCGCATCTTCGCGAACCAGCGGCCGGACGACTGGGCGGTCGTGAACGCAGACAGCGCGGAGGCGACGGCGATGGCGACCAATGTGCGAGCGCGCGTCAGTGACCTACGGCTCGAGACCGATGCGCGCCGATCGGTGCATCGTCGGACCGCGGCTTCGTCTGGCAGCGCACCTCGGAAGGCGACATTCCGCTGCTGCCGCTGGCAGCGGTGCAGCTGCACGGCCGGCACATGCTGAGCAACGTCGTCGCCGCGACGGCGATCAGCCACCTGGCCGGCGCCTCGGCGCCGTCGCTGGCGCGCGCGCTCGACGGATTTCACGGCCTCGAGCACGTGATGGAGCCGGTGGCGACGCGCGGCGGCGTGCGCTTCGTCAACGACTCGAAGGCGACCAACGTCGATGCGGCCGCGCAGGTCGATCGAGAGCTTCGACAAGGTGGTCGCGATCGTCGGCGGCAAGTACAAGGGCGGCGACTTCGCGGATCTCGCGGGGCCGCTGCGCGCGCACGGCCGCGCGGTGGTCGCGATCGGCGAGGCGCGGCCGCTGGTGAAGCGGCGTTGAAGCGACGTCGTGCCGGTGGTCGAGGCGGCGTCGCTGGCGAAGCGGTGCGCGCGGGCGTGGGATCTCGCGGCGCCCGACGGCGTGGTGCTGCTGGCGCCGGCGTGTTCGAGCTTCGACATGTTCGCCGACTACGCGGATCGCGGCCGGCAGTTCAAGGAGGAGGTTCAAGCGGCTGAGCGCAGGGCGCCAGACGCCGAGGGTGAGCAGTGAGTAGTCGTCAGCCGGTTGGAGGCAATTGGGAGCTGGTCGCTGGGAGCGCAGGCTGCCCCGGTCTGCGAGGCTGGTGTCCCAATTCCCTGAACGACTGGCGACTACTGACTGCTTCGACGCGCACCCTCGTTATCGAGTCGAAGCCGCCGAACTTTAGCGCGCCGCGGAGGCGGCGCGGAAAGACGTAGTATGGCGAGGAAGCTGCAATCTGACAAGTGGCTGTTCCTGGCGACGCTGGCGCTGATCTGCGCCAGCGTCGTCATGGTCTACAGCGCCTCGGCGCTGGTGGCGCTGGAGCGCTTTCAGCAGCCCTATCTCTTCGTGACCAGCCAGATGATGTGGGCGGCGGTGGGCATCGCCGTCCTGTCGATCGTGATGCGCATCGACTACCGCACCTACCGCAACGACAAGATGATCTGGGCGCTGCTGGGCATGGTCGGCGCTGATGCTGGTCGCGGTGCTGTTCTCGCGGCCGATCAACGGCACGCGCCGCTGGTTCGGCGATCGGCGGCTTCGGCATCCAGCCGTCGGAGCTGGCCAAGATGGCGGCCATCCTCTTCACGGCGCTGATGCTCGAGCGCCGCCGCGCACCGCATCAACGAGCTCGGCTACTCGCTGCTGCCGATCGCGCTGATCGTCGGCGGCCTGGTCGGGCTTGATCCTGCTCGAGCCCGACTTCGGCACCGCGGTGTCGCTGCTCGCGGTGATCGGCGTGATGGTCTTCGCCGCCGGCATCAGCTACCGCTATCTGGTCGGCGCGGCGCTGCTGCGCGCTGCCGGCGCTCGTACGTCATCCTGATGCAGGCCGACTATCGCCGCGCGCCGCCTGCTGACCTTCATGGATCCGTGGGCCGATCCGCTCGGCGACGGTTTCCAGATCATCCAGTCGCTGATCGCCGTCGGCACCGGCGGCGTGTTCGGCAAGGGCCTGATGAACGGCGTGCAGAAGCTGTTCTACCTGCCCGAGCCGCACACCGACTTCATCTACGCGGTGATCTCCGAAGAGACCGGCCTGATCGGCGCGACGCTGGTCGTGCTGTGCTTCTGCGTGATCGCCTGGCGCGGCCTGCGCACCGCGATGCGCGCGCCCGACAGCTTCGGCGCGTTCCTCGCGCTCGGCATCACGATGATGCTCGTGCTGCAGGCGTTCGTGAACATCAGCGTCGTGCTCGGCCTGATGCCGACCAAGGGCATTCCGCTGCCGCTCGTCAGCAACGGCGGCTCGTCGATGTTGATCAACCTGCTCGGCGTCGGCGTGCTGCTGAACATCTCGCAGCATGCCGAGATGGAGACGGGAGCCGCGTGACGGGTGCGCGTGCTGATCGCGGGCGGAGGCACCGGCGGGCACCTCTACCCGGGCATCGCGCTGGCGCGCGAGCTGCAGCGCCGCGATCCGTCGACGCAGGTGTCGTTCGTCGGCACGGCGCAGGGCATCGAGGCGCGCGTGGTGCCGCGCGAAGGCTTCGCGCTGGACCTGATTCGCGTCGCCGGGCTGAAGGGCAAGTCGCGGATCGACACGGTTGCGCGGGTTGCTGCTGCTGCCGATCGCGGCGATCGACGCGTGGCGCGTGATCTCGAGGCGGCGGCCCGACGTGGTCGTCGGCGTCGGTGGCTTCTGCGTCGGGGCCGGTGCTCGCGCTCGCGGCGCTGCGCGGCTATCCGACGATGCTGCTCGAGCAGAACGCGCTGCCGGGCATCACCAATCGGCTGCTGGCGCGCGTCGTGCGCGCCGCGGCGGTGAATTTCGAGAGGCGTTGCGCGTACTTCCCGCGCACGGGGTTTGTGGCCGGCAACCCGGTGCGACCCGAGTTTTTCCGGCGCAGAACGAGGAGGCGAATGATCGCACGCAGACCGCGCGATGCGGCACGGGTGCTGATCTTTGGCGGTTCTCAGGGCGCGCACGCGATCAACGTGGCCATGGTGGCAGGCAGCGCCGCGGCTGGCAGCCTCCGGGCTACGCCTTGCGATCACCCACCAGACCGGCGAGCGCGATCTGGATCTGGTGCGCGACGGCGTACCAGCGGCCGGGCCTGAGGCGCGAGTCGAAGCCTTCATCTTCGAAATCGACCGAGAGATGAAGGCGGCCGACGTCGTGGTTGCGCGAGCCGGCGCGACGACGCTGGCGGAACTGGCGGCGTCGGGCACGCCGGCGATCCTGGTGCCGCTGCCGACCGCCGCCGACGATCACCAGCGGCAAGAACGCCGAGGTGTTGCGCGCACGGCGGAGCGGTCGGTGATCGAGGAGCGCGACCTGACCGGCGAGCGGCTGGCCGCGGAGCTGCTGACGCTGGCGCAGGATCCGGCGCGGCGCGACGACATGGGCCGCGCAGCGCGCACGCTGGCGCGGCCGGATGCGGCGGAGCGGATCGCGGATCGAAGGTGCTGAGTGGCGCTTGCTCGGTAAGACGCGGCGCATTCACTTCGTCGGCATCGGCGGCATCGGCATGAGCGGCATCGCCGAACTGCTCGCGAATCTGGGCTACGCGGTGTCGGGATCGGACGCGAAGCGATCGGACGTGACCGATCGGCTCGAGTCGCTCGGCGTGACGGTGCACGTGGGGCATGCGGCCGGCGAACGTCGGCGACGCCGACGTCGTCGTGTATTCGTCGGCGGTCAAGGCCGACAACCCGGAGGTGTCCGAGGCCCGCGGCGCCGCGATTCCGGTGATTCCGCGCGCCGAGATGCTGGCCGAGCTGATGCGGCTGCGCTTCGGCATCGCCGTCGCCGGCGCGCACGGCAAGACCAGCACGACCTCGATGATCGCGCTGGTGCTCGAGCGCGCCGGCCTCGATCCGACCGCGGTGATTGGCGGGCGGCTGAGCGCCTTCGGCAGCAACGCGCGGCTCGGCCGGGGCGAATACATGGTGGTGGAAGCCGACGAGAGCGATCGCTCGTTCCTGAAGCTGTCGCCATCGATTGCGGTGATTACGAACATCGATCGCGAACACATGGAGGCGTACGGCAGCTTCGCAGACTTGCAGCAGGCCTTCGTCGACTTCGCCAACAAGGTGCCGTTCTACGGCGCCGTGGTGGCGTGCGCCGACGATGCGGAGCTGGGCGCGGTGATGCCGCGCTTCACGCGCCGCGTCATCACCTACGGCATCGACGCGCCGGACGCCGAAGTGCGCGCCAGTGACGGTGCTGCTCGAAGGTTTCGGCGCGCGCTGCGTCGTGCAGCGCCGTCATCCGCACGGCAATGGACCGGCCACCGTGCTCGGCGAGCTGACCCTGCAGGTGCCCGGCCGGCACTCGGTGCTGAACGCGCTGGCGGCCGTCGCCGTCGGTCTCGAGCTCGATGTGCCGTTCGCGAAGATTGCCGCGGCGCTGGCCGACTTCCGCGGCGCCGAGCGCCGCTTCGAGCATCGTCGGCGTCGTCAACGGCATCACGGTGGTGGACGACTACGGTCACCACCCGACCGAGATTGCGGCGGTGCTGGCGGCCGCCCGCGCGGCCAGGCCGACGCGCATCGTCGTCGCGTTTCAGCCGCATCGCTACACGCGCACGCGCGACCTGATGAAGGAGTTCGGCAGCGCCCTGGCTCCGGCCGACGAAGTGGTGCTCACCGACATCTACGCGGCGAGCGAGGAGCCGATTCCCGGCATCACGCTCGAGGCGCTGGCCGCGGCCGTCAACGCTCACCGCGACCGGCCGGTTCACGTCGTCCGGACGCGTGGCCGAACTGCCGGAGCCGTGGCGCGAATCGCGCGCCCCGGCGATCTGGTGATCACGCTCGGTGCCGGCTCGATCGGCGGCGTTGCCGCGAACCTGGTGGCCGAGCTCGAAGCGCGGCGCTCTCAGACGGGAGGGGCCTGACATGCCGCCCGTTGCCGCGCCGGCGGACAAGCGCTTCCGCCGCGCGCACGTGAAGCCGTCGCGGAAGCGAACCTCGTCGCGACTGCGGCATGCCTGGCTCGTGGTGCGGGTGCGTTGCCGCGGTATCCATTGTCGGCTACGCGGGATCGCGGGCGCGGCACTGCTCGCCACGCCACCGCCCTGCAGATCGGCCACATCGTCGTGCGCGGCCACGAGCGGCTGTCCACCGGCGAAGTGCTGGCGCTCGTCGACGGGCTGCGCGGCCAGAACATCCTCGGCGTGAACCTCGTGCGAGTGGCAGGACCGACTGCTGTCGTCGCCGTGGGTCGAGGAGGCGACGATGCGTCGCGTGCTGCCGGCACGGTGGAGATCCCGGTGCACGAGCGCACGCCGATGGGGATCGGACGCCTCGGCAGCGCGCTCTATCTCATCGATTCCCAGGGCGTGATCGTCGACGAGTACGGGCCGGCCTACCGACATCGACCTGCCGATCATCGATGGCCTGGCGCCGCAAGGGCAGCACGCAGTCCCTGGACGAGAGCCGCGCCGCGCTGGCGGCGCGCGTCATCGGGGAGCTGATGCGCGCCCGAATCTCGGGACCAAGGTGTCGCAGATCGACGTCTCCGACCTGCACGACGCGGTGGTGATTCTCGACGGCGACCCGGCGCTGCTGCGCCTCGGCGACAGCGACTTCGTCGCGCGCCTGCAGCAGTACCTCGACCTGGGCGCCGCGCTCCGCGAGCGCGTGGCCGCGATCGACTACGTGGATTTGCGGTTCGATGAACGGTTGTACGTGCGGCCGTCCAAGAGGTCGGCAACGGCGCCGGCTTCGGCGCAGGCACGGCGGTAGGGTGGAACGGAGGCAGCGTGGCACGACAGGAACGCTACGTGGTGGGTCTCGACATCGGCACCGCCAAGGTCTGCACCGTGGTCGGCGAGATGCTCGACGACGGCGGCGTCGACGTGATCGGCATCGGCGTCGCGGAATCGAAGGGCCTGAAGCGCGGCGTCGTCGTCAACCTCGAGGCGGCGGTCGAGTCGATCAAGAAGTCGATCGAGGAAGCCGAGCTGATGGCCGGCGTCGAGGTCGGCTCGGTGCAGCTGGCATCAGCGGGCCGCACATCAAGGGCTTCAACAGCCGCGGCGTGGTCGCGGTGGCCGGCAAGAACCGCGAGGTGACGCGCGACGACGTGCGGCGCGCGATCGACGCGGCGCGCGCCGTGTCGCTGCCGGCCGGCCGCGAGATCCTCCACGTGCTGCCGCAGGACTTCGTCGTCGACGAGCAGGAAGGCATCGGCGCGCCGGTCGGCCTCACCGGCGCCCGGCTCGAAGTCAACGTGCACATCATCACCGGCAGCCAGACGGCGACCCAGAACCTGGTGGCGTGCGTGAACCGCGCCGGCGTCGAGGTGTCGGACACGGTGATCGGCCAGCTCGCCGCAGCCGAAGCCGTGCTGACCGCCGACGAGAAGGAGCTGGGCGTGGCGATGGTCGACATCGGCGGCGGCACCGCCGACCTGGCGATCTTCGAGCGCGGCAGCCTGTGGCACACCGCGGTGATCGCGGTCGGCGGCGACCACTTCACCAACGACATCGCGGTCGGGCTGCGCACGCCGATTCCCGAGGCCGAGAAGGTGAAGCGCCGCGTCGGCTGCGCGCTGTCGTCGATGGTCGACGAAGACGAGACGATCGAAGTGGCCAGCGTCGGCGGCCGCCGGCCGCGCGTGATGGCGCGGCGGATTCTCTCCGACATCCTGCAGCCGCGCGCCGAGGAGTTGTTCCATCTGATCTGGGACGAGATCAGCAAGGCCGGCTACGAAAAGTCGCTCAACTCGGGGCTGGTGCTCACCGGCGGCGGCGCGCTGCTCGAAGGCATGTCGGAAATTGCCGAACAGATTTTCGATCTGCCGATCCGGCGCGGCGTGCCGGCGGGTGTCGGCGGTCTCGCCGACCACGTCAGCAACCCGGCGTATTCGACGGCGGTGGGGCTGGTGCTCTATGCCGCACGGCACCGCACCCCCAATGAGGGCGGCGAGCACCCCGGGTTCATGAAGGTGCTGGTCAAGTTGCGAACGGTGTTCAGAGAGTTCTTTTAGGAGGCGCGATGGCGGACCTGTATGACAACGAAGCACTGCGGCTGACGCTCGACGAGGCCACCCGCGCAGGGCGCGCGGATCAAGGTGGTGGGCGTCGGCGGCGGCGGCAGCAATGCCGTGTCGCGGATGGTGCAGGCCGGGCTGTCCGGCGTCGAGTTCATGGTCGCCAACACCGACGCGCAGGCGCTGCACGCCAACCCGGCGCCGGTCAAGATCCAGATCGGCGGCAAGCTCACCAAGGGGCTGGGCGCGGGCGCCGATCCCAACGTCGGCCGCCAGGCCGCGCTCGAGGACACCGACCTGATCATCCAGGCGCTGTCCGGCGCCGACATGGTGTTCGTGACCACCGGCCTCGGCGGCGGCACCGGCACCGGCGCCGCGCCGGTGATTGCGTGCCTCGCCACCGAGCTCGGCGCGCTCACCATCGCGGTGGTCACCAAGCCGTTCAAGTTCGAAGGCAAGAAGCGCCACCGCCAGGCCGAAGAGGGCCTCGACGCGCTGCGCGAGGCCGTCGACACGGTGATCACCATTCCGAACGAGCGGCTGCTCTCGGTCATCGACCGCAACACCTCGATGCTCGACGCGTTCGTCACCGCCGACGATGTGCTGCGCCAGGCGATTCAGGGCATCTCGGACCTGATCCTGGTGCCCGGCCTGATCAACCTCGACTTCGCCGACGTCAAGACCATCATGTCCGGCATGGGCGTGGCGATGATGGGCACGGCCACCGCCGAAGGCAGCATGCGCGCCATCGACGCCGCCAACCGCGCCATCTCGAGCCCGCTGCTCGAGGACGCCTCGGTGAACGGCGCGCGCGGCGTCATCATCAACGTGACCGGCGGCCCGGACATGTCGCTGATGGAAGTGAACGAGGCGCTGACGATCATCCAGGAAGCCGCGCACGAAGACGCCAACATCATCTTCGGCGCGGTCGTCGATCCGCAGCTGCAGGGCCGCGTGAAGATCACGGTGATCGCCACCGGCTTCGATCACGTCAAGGTCGACCGGTCGATTCCGGCCACCGTCCAGACGCACACGCCCGTGGACATGACCAGCTATGCGACGCACGCGCGCACCATCAACGTGCCCGTGGTCCAGGAGCCGAACGTGCGGCGGCAATCGGATGATGATCAACCGTCGCCCGCCCCTGGACCTGTCGAACCGGCCGGTGCCGAGGGTGATGCCGGTGAAGACCGTGAATGCCGAAACGGGGCCGGAGGGCGAGGCCGAGAGCCCGTATGACGTGCCGGCCTTCCTGCGGACGAGGGAAGGTTAGGCCGGTGATACAGTAGAAACAGCCAGGGGACACCCGAGCTGCGGCGCCGCCGCAACGACAGCTCGACGGTTCCCTGGTGTGTTGTTGATGAAAGCCCTGTCCCAGCGCGATTCCGCACAGCTCACCCTCTCACGCGAGGTCGGTTACGTGGTCAAGCCGCACGGCGACCGCCTGCGTGTGGCTTTGTCGTTCCCGAACACCTATTTCGTCGGCATGTCCAATCTCGGGCTGCAGACGATGTACAGGCTGTTCAACGAGCGGGAGGACACGGTCTGCGAGCGCTTTTTCCTGCCCGCGAAGCAGGAACTCGCCGCGCTCCTCGAGTCCGGCGCGCGGATCGTCACGCTCGAGTCGCAGACCCCGGTGCGCGATTTCGACGTGATCGCGTTTTCGGTGTCGTTCGAATGGGACTACACCAACGTCCTGACGCTGCTGCGGCTGGCCGGCATCCCGCTGCGCGCGGCCGATCGCGACTACCGGCACCCGCTGGTCGTGATCGGCGGCGCGGTGACCTTCGTGAACCCCGAGCCGCTGGCGATGTTCGCCGACGTGATTGCCGCCGGCGAGGGCGAGTCGCTGGTTGCGGGCGCTGGTCGACGCGTGTGGCACTCCGTCGCGCAGCGAGACGCTGCGGCGCCTGGCCGCTCAGCGCGGCTATCTACATCCCGTCGTTCTACGACGTCGAGTACAACGCCGACGGCACCATTGCCCGTTATGTGCCGCGCGAGGGAACCGGGGCGCCGCCGACCATCCGTAAGGCCGCGCTGAAGACCACCGAGGCCTGCGATCCGCCGGCCACCAGCATCTTCACGCCCGACACCGAGTTCGGCTCCCGCTTCCTCGTGGAGGTGGTGCGCGGCTGCGCCAACCTGTGTCGCTTCTGCTGGGCCGGCTACAACTACCTGCCGGTGCGCGCGTTCCCGACCGAGCGGATCCTGCAGCTGGCGCAGGACGCCCGTGCAGCACGCCACCGAAAGTCGGGCTGGTGTCGATCGCGCTGTGCGATCACCCGGACATCGAGCACATCCTGCGCAGCATGCAGGGCATGGGCTATTCGATCAGCCCGGCCTCGCTGCGCCTGGACGACCTGACGCCGACCATCGTGACGCTGTTGAAGGAGAGCGGCGAGCGCACCCTGACGATTGCGCCCGAGACCGGCTCGGATCGACTGCGCCGCGTCATCAACAAGACGGTGACCAACGAAGAGATTCTCGGCTTCGGCCGAACTGATCTTCTCGAGCGGCATCGAGAACCTGAAGCTCTATTACATGATCGGCCTTCCCACCGAAGACGACGAGGACCTGGTGGCGATCCGCGACCTGACCATCCAGCTGCGCGACGATGATGCTGAAGCACGCCCGCACCCGCGGCCGCATCGGCCGCATCGTCGGCAGCGTGAACCCGCTGGTGCCGAAGCCGGGGACCGCCTATCAGTGGATGCCGATGGAAGCGCACCGACGTCATCGAGCGCAAGATGAAGCGGCTGCGCGGGCTGGTCGTCCGACATCGACAACGTCTACTTCAACATCAAGAGCGAGCGGCATTCCTACTATCAGGCGCTGCTGTCGCTCGGCGACCGGCGCATCGCGCCGGCCATCGAGCTGGCCGAGCAGAACGGCGGCCAGTGGCGCAAGGCCGTGGCCGACGCCGGCCTCGACGGCGACTTCTACATCTACCGCGATCGATCGAACGACACGGTCCTGCCGTGGGACATCATCGACGGCGGCATGAAGGAGTCGTTCTTCCGCGCGGAGTTCGACAAGAGCACGCCGCGCCGAATGGACGCTGCCGGCCAAGCGATCGAAGGACAGCGCAAGGCTGCTGCCCGTGCTGACGTAGCTTCGTCTTCGTCACTGCTGCTCCCTCACATCCGTTCCTCCCTCGTCTTCTTCTGGTATCCGTCGCCCGTCCGCGGCCGATGCCGGTGCCGCGTGCATCGGCTATCGACATCGACCGCGTCCGCGCGTGCGCCCGGCGGGCAGACGCGTGACAGAGGGGCCGCCGTCTGGCGGCAGGCCCGCATCGGTTGGGCACGCGTGACGAGCCCACACAGGGCGCACCGAGAGCCGGCGTCCTAGCGGCACGACAGCAGCCGCCGACGCCTGGCGAGTCAGCTGGCCACGGCGGCCTGTGCCTCGAAGTCGGCGTAGGCGTGCAGGATGGCGTCGCGCACCTTGTCCTGGCTGGCGGTGTCGGCCATCGGCCGGAGCAGCGCGAAACTGCGGCGCTCGCCGTTCACCGAATAGGCGCGTGCCGGGAACGTGACGTTGCGCCCGGTGCCGGTCCGGCGCTCCCAGACCGCGAAGCCAACCAGCTTCAGGCCCTCCAACTCGCCTCCGTCGAAGTGCAGTTCGGCGTCGGCGAGCTTGCCGGCGGGGCTTCCCTTGTCGTTCGGCGTGATCTTGATCACCATTGATGACTCTCCAGTCCGGCGCGGCGCGTGCGCGCGCCCGTTGTCGTTCGTCGTGGGCAGGTGGGCCTGCGCCAAGACACTCATCAAGAGCGGTGCCAGCGGAATTCGGCCGGTTTCAGGGCATGATTCAGATCAGGGCCATGTCGAACGACAACTTCCGTTTACGCCCGGACACCACGTCACCGCTCACGCCGCCGGCGGTCAGCGCTGCATTTCGTTGGGATCGTGAGACTTGGGGGCACGCGCTGCGCTGTGTGCCGTTCGAGGCGAGCGCGCAACATCTGTTTACGTCGAAGCAACTGCAGTTGCCGGCCAACCCATCGGACGCCCAGACCAGGGAGGCCTGGTCGGCGATCGCGGCATCGATGGGCGTGACGCCAGGTGACGTGCTGCGCGTGAAGCAGGTTCACGGCAACGTGGTTCGCGTGGTGACGCGCGAAAGCCTGACCGGCAGCACCACCGCCGAGCGGCCCGACGGGGACGCGATCGTGGCGAACGCGCCCGGCCTGGTGCTTGCCGTGGTGGTCGCCGACTGCGTGCCGATTCTATTGGCCGATCGGACCGGCGGCGCGGTGGCGGCGATTCACGCCGGCTGGCGCGGCACCTGCGCCGGGATTGCGGCCGTGGCCGTCGAGACCATGAGCGAGGTGTTCGGGACGCGGCCGGAGAACCTGGTGGCGGCCATCGGCCCGAGCATCGGTCCCGAGGACTACGTGGTGGGGGAGTCGCTGGTCGGCGCGTTTTCCGCCGCGGGCCACGACGACCAGTCGCTGGCGCGGTGGTTCAGCCGCGCACCTTCCGGGAACGATTTGCGTCTGGACCTGTGGCGCGCCAACCAGGACCAGCTCGAACGCGCCGGCGTGAGGAGAGCCTCGATCTTCAACGCGGGCGTGAGCACATTCGCCCACCCTGACTGGCTGGAATCGTTTCGGCGGGACGCCGCCCACGCCGGCCGCATGGTGGCGATGGTCGGTGTGCCGGCAGCGCGCTGATTACGAGACGGCGGGCGGCTCGGAGCCGGGGGTTGCCGCTCCGGTGGCCGAGGGCGGCACGAAGTAGAGAATGCGCTGACACGAATCGCACTGCACGATCTCGTCGTTGCGCACGACGGCGCTGAACACCATCGGCCGCAGGCGCACCTGGCAAACGATGCAGCGTTCCTTTTCCGCGCGAGCGATGCCGATGCCGCCGCGCGCGCGTGCCAGCTTGTCGAACAGCGAGACGACGTTGGGGTTCATCTTCGCGACGACCGCGGACCGTTCCGCGGCGCAGGCCTTGATGATGGCCTCGTTGTCGGCGCGCTCGGCGGTGATCGCGGTGCGCTCGGCGGCGACGGCCGCCTCGTCGGTCTTGAGTTTGAGTTCGGCCTGCTTCAGGGTAGCGGCCATCTCGTCGGCGCCCATCATGATCTCCAGCACCTTGCTCTCGCACTGATCGATATCGGCCTTCACCGCCTCCATCTGGTGCTGCATGGCGTGGAACTCGTGATTGGTCTTCACCGCCATCGACTGTTCCTTGTACTTCTCGAGGCGCTGCTGGGCGGCGGCCAGGTCCTTGTCGACGGTACGGCGGGCGGCCTGGTTTTCGGCGATGGCGGTCTTGGCGGCGTCAACGCCGGCGCGGGCGGCGGCCAGTCGAGCATCGAGAGCGGCGATGCGGTCGGGAGCGGAGGCCACCACGCGTTGAGCCACCCCCGAGCGGGTTTCGAGATCCTGCAGGTGCATGAGGCGTTCGAGGTCAGGAAGCATCAGGCGCACAGCCCCATTTGGAGTTCAAAGTTCAAAGTCACAAAACCGTTGATCTGCTGGATTCTACTCCCTGCGACTTCGGACCCGCACGTGGGGGCTTCTCCGACGCGCCAGGCGGACCTTCACCGTTGAACCGTTGTGCCTGGAGCTTGAGGTCGCACGTCACACCCGAGGGAGTGGGCCCACCTGGATTCGAACCAGGGACCAACCAGTTATGAGCCGGCCGCTCTAACCGCTGAGCTATGGGCCCTCGTGGGAGATCGCGATGAGGCAAGAGTCGAGAGGCAAAAGTCAGAGCGAAGGCCGGATGCAGGGATGCCGGAAGCGTAAAAGCAGAAGCTTTCGCGACTCCCGCCTTCCGGCTCCTGCCCGCCTCATGTTTACGATCGCCCTTCGAGGAACGCGCGCAGCTTGCGCGACCGCGACGGGTGGCGCAGCTTGCGGAGCGCCTTGGCTTCGATCTGCCGGATCCGCTCGCGGGTGACCGCGAAGTTCTGGCCGACTTCCTCGAGCGTGTGCTCGCTGCCGTCGCCGACGCCGAAGCGCATCTTGATGACCTTCTCCTCGCGCGGGGTGAGGGTCTTCAGCACCGACTCGGTCTGTTCCTTCAGGTCGAGGTTGATGACCGCTTCCGACGGCGACACCGCGGTGCGATCCTCGATGAAGTCGCCGAGGTGTGAATCTTCCTCTTCGCCGATCGGGGTCTCGAGCGAAATCGGCTCCTGCGCGATCTTCAGGACCTTGCGGACCTTGGACACCGGGATGTCCATGCGCCGGGCGATCTCTTCCGAGGTGGGCTCGCGGCCGAGCTCCTGCACCAGCGCGCGCGAGGTGCGAATGAGCTTGTTGATGGTCTCGATCATGTGGACCGGGATGCGGATGGTCCGCGCCTGGTCGGCAATCGCGCGGGTGATGGCCTGGCGGATCCACCACGTCGCGTAGGTCGAGAACTTGTAGCCGCGGCGGTACTCGAACTTGTCGACGGCCTTCATCAGGCCGATGTTGCCTTCCTGGATCAGGTCCAGGAACTGCAGGCCGCGGTTGGTGTACTTCTTGGCGATCGAGACGACGAGACGGAGGTTGGCTTCGACCAGCTCCTTCTTCGCCTGCTCGGCCTGGGCCTCGCCGCGCATGATCACTTCGAGCGTGTGCCGCAGGTGCTCGACGCTCTCCTCGAGATCGTCGGTCTTCTGCTTGATCTCGGCGGCCAGCTCCTTGCGGCGCTTCTCGAGGTTCTTGCGTTCCTCGTCCTTGAGCTTCGGCTTCCGGGTCTTCGCCGTCAGCGTCTTCTTCATGTTGTCGAGCTCGCGCTGCATCTTCGACACGCGCTCGACGATGTCCTTGACCTCTTCGACGAGGCGGCGCTTCACCGGTTCGGTGAACTCGATCTTGCGGATCAGGCGCGACAGCTCGATCTCCGCGCGCATCTTCTTCCACTTGGCGCGGCGGTACTTCTTCTTGTCGGCCTTGAGCACGACGTTCGAGCTTCTCGGTGAGCTTCTCGACCGCCAGCCGCGCCTTGCGCACGCCGTCGACCTCGCGCAGGAACTTCTGCGCGCGCTCCTCGATGCGATCGTCGGTGATCTCCTCGTCGTTGAAGATCACCAGCTCGCGGATGGTGCGCTCGCCGGCCTTGAGCGCGTCGCCCATGCGGATGACCGCCTTGGCAATCGCCGGCATGCGCGAGATCGACTTGATGACCGAGAGCTTGCCCTGCTCGATGCGCTTGGCGATCGCCACTTCACCCTCGCGGGTGAGCAGCGGCACCGTGCCCATCTCGCGCAGGTACATGCGGACCGGGTCGTTGGTCTTGTCGAGGGCGCCCGGCGTGAGGTCGAGCTCGCCGCCGTCCTCGCTGACCGCCGGACCCTCGCCGCGCTCCATGCCTTCGCGCTCGCGGTAGCCCTTGTCGGAATCGACCAGGTCGATGCCGGCGGCCGCGAAGATGCTCATGAGCTCGTCGAGGTCTTCGGGTGATGAGGTGAGTTCTGCCGGCAGCAGATCGTTCACTTCGTCGTAGAGGAGAAAGCCCTTCTCCTTGCCGATGATGATGAGTTGCCGGACTTCGTCGAACCTGTCTTCGAGGGACAAGGGCCCATCCTCCTAACGAAACGAATAGTGCGTGCGCCCCAAAACCAAAAAAAGGGGAGCTATGTATTGTAGCCCGGTTCAGTTGTTCTCGGGCGCGAGCAGCCGGCCCAATTCCAGCTTCTTCTGCAGCAGGGTCAGGAAGTCTGCCCCCTTCTCACCTTGTTCCTGGAGCCGGTCGATCGCTCGCTGGACCGCCGACAACTCCCGCTCGACCCGCAGGCGCTTGATCGAGCGCACGGACGACGCGGCGTCGAGGACTGGAGCCGAGGCTTCGGATGCCACGGCCGCCAGCAACTGGGCCTCTGAACGTACTTAGACGCTCCATGAGGGCATTTGGCAACATCGGCGGCATCCGCCACCTCGAGATCGCGCGCCATCTGAAGCAGGCCTGCAGCGCTAAGTCCTTCCAAATCATCATCTTCCAGTGTTTTGATCCACGGCACCACAGCCTCCGGATGGTGGATGAGCCCCCACAGCAAGCCCCGCTCGGCGCCGCGCGAGCTGGCCCATCAGCGTCGGCACGCGCGCGGCCGGCAACTCGGTCTTCCTGGCGCCTGCGGCCTTACGAATCTCGGCCCGCACCACCTCTTCGGTGACCCGCGCTTTGTGGGCCAGCCGGTCGGCGAACTGATCGCGCGCGGCCGGCTCCGGAATACGGGCGGCGACCCCCAGCATCTTGCGCAGGAATTCCCGCCGCGGCTCGTCGCGGGTCAGGTCGTGCTCCGCCGCCGCGCGGTCGAGCAGGAACTCCAGGTACGGCTTGGAGGTCTTCAGCTGCTCCACGAAGCCGTCCCGGCCGCGCTTCTGGATGAACGTGTCGGGATCCTCTCCCGCCGGCAGCCGGACGACATTGACGTCGAACCCCTCGCCGACCAGCAGCTCCGAACTTCGCTCGGCCGCGGCCTGGCCGGCCGAATCCGGGTCGAAGCACAGCACCGCCTTCGGCGCGAAGCGCCGCAGCTGCTGGGCCTGCGCGGTCGTGAGCGCCGTGCCGCAGGTCGCGACGACCGGCAGCCCCGAACACTGGAACACCTGCGCGTAAGTCGAAGTAGCCCTCGACGATGATCGTGAAGCCGCGTTTGCGGATGTCACCCTTCGTCAGGTTGAGCCCGTAGAGTGTGCGCCCCTTGCTGTAGATGGGTGTCTCGGGCGAGTTCAGGTACTTCGGGACCTGATCCTTCTCCAGCGCGCGCCCGCCGAACGCGATGATCGATCCGGTATCGCGCGTAATCGGCACCATCAGCCGGTTACGGAACCGGTCCACCTCGTTCCCATCGTCCCGGCGGGTGACCAGGCCGCTGGTGATCATCACCCCGGGCGTAAAACCCGCTTTGACGAGGTGCTGCCGCAGCGCGTCGCGCCCGGGCGGCGCGTAGCCAAGCTGCAAGCGAGCGATCGTGTCCGCGGTGAGCCCACGTTCCTTCTGCAGGTAGTCGCGAATGCGGCCCGCCTGGGGCGATTCGAGCTGTGCGCGGTAAGTAGGCCGCGGCCACTTCGTGCATCTTCAGCAGCGACTCGCGCGCCGCCGCGTCATCGCGGGCGCCGTCGCTCGTCTCGAGGTCCGGCACCGGGATGCCGAACCGCTGCGCCAGCTGCCGCACCGCGTCCTGGAACCCGAGCTTGCTCCTTGAGCTCCATGAACTTGAACACGTCGCCGCCCACGCCGCAGCCGAAGCAGTGGAAGAAGCCGCGGTCGCGGTTGACGTTGAACGACGGCGACTTCTCGCCGTGGAACGGGCACAGTCCCTTGTAGCTCGTGCCCGCCTTGCGCAGGGACACGTAGTCCGAGATGACGGTGACGATGTCCGCCGCCGACCGCACTTCGTCGATGAACGTCTGGGGAAACTTCAAATCTGGTGATCTCTTCGATCTGGTGAGGTCGTGATCTTAGCTGGTGATCGGGTTTGCCATCCGTCCGGATTCCCGCGCCCGACCCCCGGCATTCCGGGGAAGCCGGTGTGCCCCGAGCGCCTTATCCAGCCCTGCCAGCCGCCGTAAGCTCTTGTGGCACAGATGGTTAGGCCGACGCCACCGCGCTTTGGGAGGTCGGCATTTCGTATGCACTCTGAGAGGCCCGACCATGGAGGACGATACATGTCACCTGACACCACACGCATCGAGCACGACCTGCTCGGCGACAAGGCCGTGCCCGCCGACGCCTACTACGGTGTTCAGACGGCCCGCGCCCTCGAGAACTTTCACATCTCCGGTGTCGAGCTCCGCCTCTACCCCAATCTGATCACAGCGTTTGCGATGGTGAAGATGGCGGCGGCCCGGGCCAACTTCGATTGCGGGCAGTTCAGCCGCGAGATTCTGACCGGCATCGAAGGCGCCTGCCAGGAGCTCATCGCGGGGAAGCTGCACGACGAGTTTCGTCTCGACGTGTTCCAGGGCGGCGCCGGCACCTCCACCAACATGAACGCGAACGAGGTGATCGCCAACCGCGCGCTGGAGTTGATGGGCCACAAGAAGGGCGAATACCGGTTCTGCGATCCCCACGACCACGTGAACGGGTCGCAATCCACCAACGACGCGTATCCCTCGTCGCTGCACGTCGGCATGGCGCTCGGCAACGTCGAACTGGTGGCGGCCATCAACGATCTGATCGCCGCATTCCGTGGCAAGGGCAAGGAGTTCACGCCGATCCTGAAGATGGGCCGCACGCAGCTGCAGGATGCGGTGCCGATGACGCTGGGGCAGGAGTTCGAGGCGTTCGCCGAGACGCTGGCTGGCGAGGCCCGCGCGCTCGAGTCGATCCAGAGCGTGCTGTGCGAGGTGAACATGGGGGCCACCGCGATCGGCACCGGCCTCAACGCGCCTCCCGGCTACGCGGAGAAGTGCACCGCGCACCTGGCCGCGATCACGGGCTTTCCCATCCGCCTGGCCGACAACCTGATCGAGGCCACGCAGGACACGCAGGCATTCGTGCAGTACTCGTCGTGCATGAAGAGCCTGGCCATCAAGCTGTCGAAGGTGTGCAACGACCTGCGGCTGCTGTCGTCCGGCCCTCGCTGCGGCTTCCGCGAAATCAACCTGCCCGCCAGGCAGCCCGGGTCGTCGATCATGCCGGGCAAGGTGAATCCCGTCATTCCCGAAGTGGTGAACATGGTCTGCTTCCGGGTGATTGGCAGCGATCTCACCATCTCGTTGGCGGCGGAGGGCGGGCAGCTGCAGCTGAATGTGTTCGAGCCGGTGATTGCCGCCTGCATCTTCGAGGCCCAGACGCTGTTCATCAACGCGGCGCGGACGCTGCGTGTCCACTGCGTGGACGGCATCACCGCCAATGTCGATGTGATGCGGCACTACGTGGATTACAGCATCGGCACGGTCACCGCGCTCAACCCGGTGATCGGCTACGAGCGGGCGACTGAGCTCGCCGCCGAGGCCATGAGGACCGGGCGCGGCATCATGGAGTTGATCCGCGAAAAGAGGATCCTCACCGACGAGCAGATCGCGAAAGTGCTGGACCCGACGGCCATGACCGGGCAGGGGCGCGCCGTGTGACACCCGGCCGTATTCGTCAGGGAGGAGGCGTGCGGTGAAGCGCGGTGCGATCGTCGCGCTCGTGCTGGCACTGTGGTTGGTGCCCGTGCCCGAGGGACTGGCGCCCGAGGCGTGGCGGCTCTTCGCGCTGTTCATCGGCGCCATCGGCGCCGTGGTTGTCGAGGCGTTCCCCATCCTCACGGCCTCGGTGCTCGCCCTGGCGGCCGCCGTCCTGACCGGCACGCTGCCGGCCGCCAAGGCCTACGAGGGGTTCTCGAACGGCACCATCCTGCTGATCGTGGTGGCGTTCCTCGTGGCACGCGCCGTGGTGAAGTGCGGGCTTGGCGCGCGGCTCGGCAACCTGGCGGTGACGGTGTTCGGCCGCTCGACGCTCGGCCTGGGCTACAGCGTCTTCCTCGTCGACGGCCTGATCGCTCCGGCGTTCCCCAGCAACACGGCCCGTTCGGGCGTGCTCTACCCGCTCACCCTGTCGATTGCCGAGGCCGTGGGCGCCGCGCCGGGAACCGGGACGCGTCCGCGGCTGGGGGCGTTCCTGATGTTCTCTGGCATCGCCAGCCTCACCGTGTCGTCGGCACTGTGGTTCACGGCGATGGCGGCCAACCCCCTGGGTGCGGAGATTGCGCGCGGCCACGGTCTTGAAATTGGCTTCGGATCGTGGCTCGTGGCCGCTTCGGTGCCCACGCTGGTGGCGATGGCGTTGCTGCCCTGGCTGCTGTTCAAGGTGATTCGCCCCGAGGTCACGGCCACGCCCGAAGCGCCGCGAGCCGCGCGGGCGGCGCTCCTCGCCATGGGCCCGTTGAGCCTGCACGAGAAGACCGTGGCGGTCACGTTCGCTGGCATGGTCGCGCTGTGGGGAGTGGCGGCCACCGTGGGCCTCGATTCGACGGCCATCGCCTTTCTGGGGCTTGGCGTGCTGCTGACCGCAGGCGTCTTGACGCTGGATGACATCGCCAAGGAAGGTGACGTGCTGGCAACCTTCATCTGGTTCGCGGTGTTGTTCACCATGAGCGGCCAACTGAACGAGCTGGGATTCATGGGCTACGTGGGCGAACGTCTGGCGCGCGGACTGGGCGGGCTGTCGCCGGGGGGTGCCGGCGTCGCGCTGGTGGTGGCCTACGTGGCGCTGCACTACCTGTTCGTGAGTCAGACCGCGCACCTGCTGGCGCTCTTCGGCGTGTTCCTCGACGTTGGCGTGACGCTCGGCGTGCCGGCGGCGCCCCTCGCGTTCCTGTTGCTGTTTGCCACCAATTTCTTCTCGGCCAACACCCCGCAGGGCTCGAGCGCAAACCTGCTGTTCGTGGGGAGCGGGTCTCTTACCCAGGGCGAGCTTTACCGGCTGGGTGCCATTACGACCGCATTCAACCTGGTGGTGTACCTGCTGGTAGGCACGCCGTGGTTGTTGTTTCTCTACCGGTAACGGGTCGAAGCGCTGACGTCGATGGCATCGTCAACACGCACGGCACCGATACCATCGAGGAAATCAGCCTAGTCCTTCAGTTCCACCACTGTAGCTCCGCCCCCGCCCTGGTTTTCCGGAGCCGGCGCGTACTTGGCGACCAGAGGGTGGTCCTTCAGGAACGCCTGCAGGCCGCGGCGCAACTGGCCGGTGCCGTGGCCGTGGACGATGCGCAGTTCGCGCAGGTCGGTGACCATGGTGTCGTCGAGGAAGCGCGAGACCCGGTCTACCGCTTCGTCCACGGTGCAGCCGATCACGTTGATCTCGCTGAGCGAGCCTTCGCGCGGCCGCAGATCCACGTTGACGCGCACGCGCGACTGGCCGGCCGGCTGCGTGGACGGACCGCCCAGCACGCGAACGTCCTTCGTCTTGGCGCGCATCCGCTTGCCGCGGACGTCAACTTCCACCTGCGACCCGTGGATCTGGACCACCGTGCCCTCGAGGCCCATGCCCACCGCCACCTTCGAGCCGATCACCAGCGGCCCTGCCTGCGCGGCTTCGGCGGCCGGCTCGGCCGACGGATGCTTCAAGCCTTCGACAATGCGATCGAGCGCTGCCCGCGCCTCGGCCTTGGCCGCTCCCGACTGCCCGGTGTTCAGCACCGTGCCGGCGGCGCGGACGCTGGACGCCTTCTCCACGAGCGCTTCGGACTTTTCCTTCAGCTGCTCGATCACGCTGTCGATGTCGCGGCGGGCCTGCCGCAGCCGATCGTCCAGCTTCTCGTTCAGCCGCTTCCTGAGCGCCTCTTCGCGCTCGGTGATCTGGCGCTCGCGCTGCTCGATCGCGGCGCGTTGTTCGGCCGCCGCGCGACGCTCTCGGTCCAGCTTGTTGCGCTCGGCATCGAGCGCGCGCGCCTGGGCGTCAACGCGATCGAGGTGCGCCTGCAGGCGCTTCTGGTCGTCACTCAGGAAGCCGCGTGCCGCGGCGATCACGGCCAGCGGCATCCCCAGACGCTGAGCCATCTCGATCGCCAGGCTGCGTCCCGGTGCGCCGTAGATCAGCCGATAGGTCGGCGCGTAGGTCTGCGGATCGAAGGCGAATCCCGCGACGGTGACGCCCTCGGTGGCGGTGCCCCACGTCTTGACGACGTCGAAGTGGGTGGTCGCGATGAGGTGCGCCCCCCGCTGCCGGAAATGGTTCACCAGCGCCGTGGCCAGCGCGCCGCCCTCGTTCGGGTCGGTGCCGGTGCCCACTTCGTCGAGCAGCACCAGCGCCGGCAGATCCAGCGACCGATCCATGGCCACCAGGTTGGTGATGTGCGCCGAGAACGTGCTGAGGCTGGCGGCAATCGACTGCTCGTCACCGATGTCCGCGAACACCGATCGGAACACCGGCAGCCGCGCGGTCACCGCCGGGACGTGCAGGCCGGACTGGGCCATCAGCGCGAACAATCCGGCGGTCTTCAGGGCGACGGTCTTGCCCCCGGTATTCGGGCCGGTGATGAGGAGCACACGGCTGGGCGGTTCCAGCACGATGTCGATGGGGACAGCTTTCTCGAGCAGGGGATGCCGCGCCCCTCGCAATTCGAAGGAGCGATCGGCAACGAACACTGGCTCGATGCCGCCGAGACGCGCGGAGTGTCGCGCCCGCGCCTGCAGCACGTCCAGCTCGGTGGCCACTGATTCCACCGCCCGCAGGTCGCCCGGCCGCCGGCGGAAGCGGTCGGTCAGCTCCAGCAGGATTCGGAAGATCTCTTCCCGCTCGCGCTCTTCGAGCTCGACGATGTCGTTGTTGATTTCGACGGTGGCGGCCGGCTCCAGGAACAGGCTGGCGCCGCTGCCCGAGCTGCCGTGCACGATGCCCGGAACGTTGCCCCGGTGTTCGGCGCGCACCAGCAGCACGTAGCGGCCGTTCCGCTCGGTGATCACTTCGTCCTGCAGGTACTTCGACGTGTCCTTGCCGCGCGCGAACTGTTCGAGCGTCTGGCGCAGCTTCTGCCGCAGGTGGCGGAGCCGGTCGCGGATGCCGCGGAGCGCGGGGCTGGCGTTGTCGAGCACCTCGCCCGAGACGTCGATGGCCTCGCGGACCGCCGCTACCTCGGCCTTGAAGCTGGCCAGCTGGCTGACGATCGCGTTCAGCAGCGGAAACGAACCCTTCGCGGCCAGGATGCCGGCGCGCGACCGCTCCACCGAGTCCACGAACTCGGCCAGCGTCCGCAGCGACAGCGGATCCAGCGGGCGTCCCTCGATGCCGAGCGAAGCCAGCGACTCGACGAGTCCCTGGCCGGCGCGCAGCGGGAAGGCGGGGTTCTGCTCGAAAAACCGCACGGTCTCGCTGGTGCCGTGCTGCAGCGCCGCGACGTCGCGGAGTTCGGTGGCCGGCTTCGCCACCTCCAGCCGCGCCCGGCCGAGCGGCGTCAGCGACAGCCCGGCGACGTCAGCGACGATGCGATCGAATTCAAGGGTTCGGAAAGCCAACATCGGAAGGGGCCTCGCTGCGCATCGGTAGGTGGTTTGCTGGGATCTCGAATCCGCTCGGTAGGCGGCGCTCTCGCGATCGTATGCCGCCGCGCCCGTCAATGCCCTGCGGTCCGAAGACCGCCTCACCGAAGGCCTGCCACCTACGGCCCGGAGGGCCGCCTTATAGATGGTTGATCATACTGGCGATGCAGCCGGCGCCGAACCCGTTGTCGATGTTCACCACCGACACGCCGTTCGCGCACGAATTGAGCATCCCGAGCAGCGCGGCGACGCCGCCGAAGCTGGCCCCGTAGCCGATGCTCGTCGGGACCGCGACCACCGGGACATGGACCATCCCGGCGATCACGCTCGGCAGCGCGCCCTCCATCCCCGCGACGACGACGATGACGCGTGCGGTTTCGAGGCGCGTGCGCTCGCGGAGCACGCGGTGGATGCCGGCCACGCCGACGTCGTAGAGGCGCTCCACGTCATTTCCCATCAGCTCCGCGGTGACCGCGGCTTCCTCGGCCACCGGCACGTCGGACGTGCCCGCCGAGGCGATCGCGATGGTGCCCTTGCCGCGCGGCACCTCGCGCCGCAGGGTGATGGCGCGGGCCAGTTCGTGGTACTCCGCGCCGGGGACTGCTGGCTTCGACGGCCTGCCACGCGGCGTGGTCGGCGCGGGTGACGAGCAGCGGATGCCCGCGGTGCACGATCGCCGCGGCGATGGCGGCAATCTGCGCGGGTGTCTTGCCGAGACCGAGGATGACCTCCGGGAATCCCTGACGCGTGGCGCGGTGGTGATCCACCTTGGCGAACCCCAGATCGGACAACGGTTCGGCGCGCAGCGCCGCCAGCAGCGCCCGATGGGCATCGTCGGCCGAGCGGCCGCCGTCGCGGACCTCGTCAAGGAGAATTCGCAGCTCGTCTGGGCTCATCATCGGGTGTATCGTGCCTGTTTTGTTGACTTTAGCGCCTTCAAAAGTACAATGGTGGTTTGAGTTGGCGTGACCAGCTCAGGCCAAGCATGACCCCGATAGAAACGCTCATACTCGCATCGTACTTCTTCGTTCTGCTGATCCTCGCCGTTTACGGGTGGCACCGGTACTACATGGTCTACCTGTACATGAAGCACAAGGATGAGCAACCGGTGCCGATCAAGGCATTCGACACCCTGCCGGTCATCACGGTTCAGTTGCCGATCTTCAACGAGATGTACGTGGTGGACCGGCTGATCGACACGGTCTGCCAGCTGGACTACCCCCTCGAACTGCTCGAAATCCAGGTCCTCGACGACTCGACCGACGAGACGCAGGAGATTGCGGAACTGGCGGTCCGCCGCCACGCGGCGCAGGGGATGGACATCAAGTACCTGCACCGGACCGACCGGACGGGCTACAAGGCCGGCGCCCTGGACGAAGGCCTGAAGGTGGCGCGCGGACAGTTCATCGCCATCTTCGACGCCGACTTCACGCCGAAGCCCGACTTCCTGATGCGGATGGTCCACTACTTCACCGATCCCAAGGTGGCGATGGTCCAGGCGCGCTGGGGGCACATCAACCAGGACTACTCGCTGCTCACCAAGATCCAGAGCATCCTGCTCGACGCCCATTTCGTGCTCGAGCACGGCTCGCGGAACCGGGGCGGCTGCTTCTTCAACTTCAACGGCACAGCCGGCATGTGGCGCCGCGAGGCGATCGCCGACGGCGGCGGCTGGCAGCACGACACGCTGACCGAAGATCTCGACCTCAGCTACCGCACGCAGCTGCGCGGCTGGCAGTTCGTGTTCGTGCAGGACCATGTCGCGCCGGCTGAGCTGCCGGTCGAGATGAACGCGTTCAAGTCACAGCAGCATCGCTGGGCGAAGGGGTCGATCCAGACCTTCCTGAAGCTGATGCCCCGCATCCTGCGGTCGGACCAGCCGACCAAGGTGAAGGTCGAAGCGTTCTTCCACCTGTCGGCGAACCTGAACTACCCGTTGATGTGCGTGCTGTCGGTGCTGATGGCGCCGTCGATGATCATCCGCTACAACATGGGGTGGTACGAGATGATGCTCATCGACATCCCGCTGTTCTTCGCGGCGACGGCGTCGGTGGCCAACTTCTACATGGTGTCGCAGCGCGAGGTCTACCCGGACACCTGGACCGACCGCCTGAAGTACCTGCCCTTTCTCATGTCGATCGGCATCGGCCTGGCGGTGAACAACACCCGCGCGGTGTTCGAGGCCCTGTTCCACAAGCCCAGCGAGTTCGCGCGCACGCCCAAGTACGGCGTCGAAGGCCGCGCCGACGACTGGGCCACCAAGAAGTACCGCCAGAACGTCGCCGTCCAGCCGCTGATCGAGGTGGCCCTGGGGCTCTACTTCACCGCGACGCTCTTCTACGCGCTCGCCAATGGCATCTACGGCACCGTGCCGTTCCTGATGCTCTTCCAGGTGGGCTTCCTCTACACCGGCCTGCTGTCGGTGTTCCAGCAGTTCGGCGGGGACACGGTCGTCGAGGTCGCGCAGAGCAAGGAAGCCTAGCCGCGGCGCCTCACGGGGCAACGTTCAGGTCTACACGTTCGACTTCAAGGGCGGCCGCTGGCCGCCCTTGCTGCGTTTCAGGGGGACTGCGTGCCGCGCGGAACGGGCGAGGTGCCCCGACCGGCGGCTGCAGGTGGATTCGCTACACCGCCCAGCTGAGGACGCCGTCGGCCACCGACCACTGGAACTGCGCCAGCGCGCGCGTCGCCGGACCGCGGGTGACCGTGCCGGTCGTGCTGTAGGCCGAGTTGTGGCACGGGCACACGAAAGTCGAGTTCTCGAAGCCCGCGACGGTGCAGCCTTCATGGGTGCAGATAGCGGTCAGCACCGAGAAGGCCTGGTCGCCGGTGCGGTAGACCAGGTAGTCCCGCGAGCTGGCGGTCACCAGGGCGGCGGAGCCGTTCGAGGCCAGCGGCGTCCCCGCCAGGGTGACCGAGACGCGGTTGCCGGACAGGGTACCGCTGACCACCGTCAGGGCCGGAGCGTTGCTACCGGAGGGGGACGTTCCGGTGCCGCCGCCGCACGCTGCCGCCAGCGGGCCGAGGGCAAGGACTGAGGCGGCCTGGCAGGCCCGAGTGCAGAAGTGACGGCGAGACTGAATGGGGAGCGCGAGATCGTAATCGATTGTGGACATAAGGCCTCCGGGAATACGGCGCGGAGAGCCACGGTGCAACAGCTGCGCCAGCCCTGAGACGGCCCGAGATCGCAGGAACTGCATCGATTTCAAGCCGATCGTGCCAGACCCCACGTTAAGATCGCCTCATGTCCGCCGACGCCAAAGCCAAAGCCGGTCTCGAAGACATCGTCGCCACCTCGTCTCGCATCTGCTTCCTTGACGGCGATCGCGGAGTGCTGGCCTATTGCGGATACGACATCCACGACCTCGCCCGGAACGCCACGTTCGAGGAAACCTGCTTCCTGCTCTGGCATGGCCGCCTCCCCAGCCGCGCCGAACTCGGTGACCTGCAGTCGCAACTGGCCGCCGCGCGCGCCGCTGCCCGAGTCGATCATCCGGCTGATGAAGATGCTGCCGCCTTCCGACGGCATGGACGCGCTGCGCACCCTGACCTCGGCCCTGGGGCACTACGACCCGGACGCCCTGGACAACTCGCCGGCGGCCTCGTACCGGAAAGCGGTGCGCCTGACCGCGCAGATCGCCAGCCTGGTGGCCACGTGGGGCCGGATGCAGCAGGGAGGCGGCCCGATCGCACCGGATCCGGCGATGGGGCACGCCGCCAACTTCCTCTACATGCTGTTCGGCACCCGGCCCAACGCCACGGCGATCCGCGCGATGGACATCGCGCTGACACTCCACGCGGATCACGAGCTGAACGCCTCGACCTTTGCCGCCCGGGTTGCCGCCGCCACCCTCACCGACATGCACTCGGCCATCGTCGCCGGCATCTGCGCCCTGAAGGGTCCGCTCCACGGCGGTGCCAACGCCGAAGTGATGAAGATGCTGATCGAAATCGGCCAGGATGCGCCAGGCGAGCGCATCGACGCCTTCGTGAAGGGCAAGTTCGCGCGCAAGGAGAAGATCTCCGGCTTCGGACACCGCGTGTACCACACCGAGGATCCCCGCGCCACGCACCTCCGGCAGATGTCGAAGCAGCTCGGGCAGCAGGCCGGTAATCTCCGCTGGTTCGAGATGTCGGAGCGCATCGAGGCGCTGGTCAAGTCCGAGAAGAAGCTCTACCCGAACGTGGACTTCTACTCGGCGTCGATGTACTACACGATGGGCATCGCCATCGACCTCTACACGCCGATCTTCGCCGTCAGCCGCATCTCGGGCTGGACCGCGCACGTGCTGGAGCAGCTCGCCAACAATCGCCTGATTCGGCCGCGAGCCGACTACACCGGGCCGGCGTATCCGCAGACCTGGGTGCCCGTCGAGCAGCGATAATCGCGGAGCTGCCAATGACCGACTCCACCGCGACGCCAACGCCGAGGCCGGCACTGCTCTGCATCGACGACGATGCGATGGTGCACCGGATCGTGACGCACCTCGTCGACGGCTTCCGCTACTCGCGCTACGACTGCGACTTCGCGTCCTCCTACGAGGACGGCCTGGTCAAGCTGGTGAACGGGACCTACGCCGTGTGCCTGCTCGACTACCAGCTGGACGAGCGCAACGGCATCGAGCTGCTGCGCGAAGCCCGGCGAGTGAATCCCGACACGCCGGTGATCATGATCACCTCGTCCGAGTCCGACGAAGTGGACATCGCTGCCGCCGAAACCGGCGCCGTCGACTTCCTGCTCAAGTCGGAGCTGACGCCGCCGATGCTCGAGCGCGCCGTGCGCTACGCCGTGAAGCTCGGCGCCAGCCTCCAGCAGTTGCGGTCGATGGCGCTGAGGGACGAACTGACCGGCCTGCTGAATCGCCGCGAGTTGCAGAACCTGTTGCAGAACGAGTGGATGCGCTCGGTGCGTTTCCGCCGCCCGTTCTCGGTCGGCCTCGCCGACATCGACTTCTTCAAGCGCGTGAACGACGGCCACGGCCACATGGTCGGCGACCGGGTGATTTGTCATGTGGGGAACGTACTGACCTCCACGCTGCGCCGGCTGGACCGCGTGGCCCGCTTCGGCGGCGAGGAGTTCGCCATCCTGATGCCCGAAACCGGCCGACGCGAAGCGGTGATCGCGATGGAGCGCGTGCGGGCGGCGATGGCGCTCGCGCCGTGCATCATCCCCGAGCAGAACCTGACGATTCCGGTGACGCTCAGCTTCGGTGTGGCGGTCTCGCTCGAGGACGCCGAAAACGCGGACGGGCTGCTGGCCGCGGCCGACAAGCGGCTCTACGACGCCAAGAACGGCGGCCGCGACCGCGTCTGCGTCGAAGGCTAGACCGCATGCGTGGGCCGGCCACCCTCCTCGGCGTCCCATGGGACGCCTCCTCCTCGTTCCAGCGCGGCCCGGCGGGAGCGCCGCCGCTGATTCGCCAGGCACTCTGGTCGCCGTCCAGCAACACCTGGAACGAGCGCGGCCAGGATGTGTCGCGCGCGGAACTCCTGCAGGACGATGGTGATCTCGCGCTTCCGGAAGACGCCGCTCAGGCACGGACGATGATCGAAGCGCGGGTGCGTGCGCTGCTGGACGAGGGACGCACGCCATTGGTGCTCGGCGGCGATCACTCCATCACCTACCCGGTCCTGCGGGCGTGGCGCGGGCGTGAATCCGCCCTCACCGTGCTGCACTTCGACGCCCACTCCGATCTTTACGACGACTTCGAAGGCGACCGCTACTCGCACGCCTGTCCGTTCGCGCGGGCCATGGAAGAGGGGCTGATGGTGCGGCTGGTGCAGGTGGGTATCCGCTGCATGACGGCGCATCTGCGGGCACAGGTGGCGCGCTTCGGCGTGGAGGTGTACGAGGCCAGCCGCTGGCGCGAGGCCGCCGCCGTGATCGCCCGGCTCGACGGGCCGGTCTACATCTCGCTCGACCTCGACGTTCTCGAGCCGATGCTGGCGCCCGGCTTGTCGCACCCGGAACCCGGGGGGCTGTCAGTCAGGGAAGTCGTCGATCTGATCGGCGCCGTTCGCGCGCCGGTGGTGGGTGCTGATGTCGTCGAGTACAACCCGAGGAATGACCTGCGCGATCTCACCGCGCGGGTGGCGGCGAAGTTCGTGAAGGAACTCGTCGGCGCCGGCGCGAGCGGCGCCGGGATCTGAACCCCGGCGCGCGCCCGCAGCAGCGCGGCTGTCACTGCACTTTCAGGCTCCAGATGCCCTGGCCGTGCGTGGCGGCGTAGAGGACGCCGCGTTCCGGCACGTAGACCAGATCCGCCACGGTCACATTCGGCAGCCCCGCTGCCGTCAGGTGCCACACCGGCGAATTCTTCTGTTTCTGCACCACGCCGAAGTCGTTGCCCACATACAGCGTGCCTTTGGGGCTGACGATGATCGACGAGGCCGGAATGTCTCCGTAGCCGTTGTTCTTCTGTCCGTCGAGGTTGGTGAACGTGGCGCTGCCGCCGCCGTTGGGGTTGTAGCGGATCTCGAAGATGTGCCCTGGCGTGTCCGGCGTCTTCGCGTTGAAGCCGCTGTAGGTAATCCAGGCGTGGTTCGAGTCCTCGGGGTCCACGAAGATGGACGTCGGGTAGCGAGGCGGATCGTTTGCCGCGAGGCTGTCGAGGCGCGTGAACTGCACCGAGGCCGGGTTCGCCGTATCGGCATTCGTCGAGATGAAGACACGGCCCACGCTCGTGGCCACCCACAGCGTGGAGGTGTCGGCCTTGCCGCGCTCCACCACCGAGACATGGCCCCCGACGCGATCGGCGCCGAACCCGGTCTGCGTCATTCGTCCGGCCACCCCGGGGTTGCCGAGAGGTCGGAAGCTGTCACAGATGTCAACCGCGGGCTGGTAGACGCCGTTCTCGTCGATGTCGCCGTCGCCCGTCCACACGTTGCAGTGCTCGCGGACCGCGGCTTCCGAAAAGGCCGGATTCAGGCCGTGGTTAGTGGCGCGGAAGACGTGCTCCCGGCCATGCCAGAGCCATCCCGGCTGGACCGGGTCGGTGATTGCGTTACCGACGAACGGCACCCCTTCATCGCCATAGAACACGAACATCGTGTCGGAGACCCAGGTGATGTCGGTCTGGTTCTGCGGCGTGAAGCTCACCTCGAGCTGCCCCTGCTGCCAGGCGGTGAGGCGGAACGACGGATTGCCGCCGAGGGCGTCGTAGGCGTTGTGGCCTCCGTCGGCGATGTTGGTGTTCAGCCAGGTGGTCCCGCCCACGGTTTCCCAGGACCCGTTGTCCTGCGTGCCGCCGGTGATGATGTCGGGATTCGCCTTGTTGTATTCGACCTGGTAGAAGTGCAGCGTCCGCAGCCCGACGTTGATGGCATGGAGCCGCTCCGGGACGCGTGACGAGCACGAGCTGACAGAACGCCAGTCGCGCGGCGTTGGTAATCAACTTGACGGTGGTGCAGTCACCGGCCTCGTTCACGAAGTTGCCGTTCGAGCGGATGACGCCGCCGTCGCCGAGATCGAAGAACTGCCGCCAGTTCCCCGGGTTGGTGACGAGCGCGTGATGGTCCGGATGCGCCTGCACCGGGTAGAAGTCGTCGGACGCGTCCTCGGACATGTCGGTGAACGAGACGCCGGCGTTGGTGGAGAGCAGGATGCCGCGGCCGTTGGATCGGCCGGTGACGTAGTTGTTCTCGTCGTACTCGTAGTCGCCCCCCAGGTACACGGTGTCGGGGCCCGCGCCCGGCGGCACGTGGACGTAGTTGTCATAGGAGCACTGCCCGTCGCAGTAGCCGAAGCTGGAGTAGCCGGCGGCATTCGCGACGTTGTTGCTCGTCAGGTCGGTCCAGCTCGCGGCCACGGTGGCCGCCGTCGCGGCGCGGACCGCGTCGTTGCGGCGGAAGCGCGCGAAGACGCCGCCGCCGCCAACGCCGACGTACATCCGCGTCTCATCGCCGGACTGCACGACGTCGAACTCCGCGCGTTCGCTGGTGCTGGTGGCGGCGCCGATGACCGGCATGATCTGCTCCCAGGTGGTTCCCAGATCGCGTGAACGCCAGATACCGCGCGAGAAGAACGACACGTAGACGGTGTTGGGATCGACGGGATCGAACATCACGCGCCGCGCACCGCGCGGGGCGCACGGCGTCTGGTTCAGCGCCACCTGATCGGGTGTGGACGCCGTGCACAGTGCCGCCGCGCCCTGTTGCACGAGCTCCCAGCTGCCACCGCCGTCAACGGAACGATAGAGGCCGAAGTGGGGCGCGCCAGGGATGAGGGCGTCGACGCCACCGCAGCAGGTGTTGGAGATGCCCAGGACGCCGCGACCAGACGCCGCGAAGATTACCTGAGAATTGCCCGGCTGCACGGCGATGGAGCCCACTGCGCGGCCCCCGAACTGCCCCGCCCCGTAGGGACCATTCCAGGACTTGCCGCCGTTCGTGCTCTTGTAGAGTCCGACGCCCGCGGTGCAGCCGCTGCCGCAGGCGTTTGGCTCGCCGGTCCCCGCCCACAAGGTGTTGGACGCTGGGTCATTCGGATCGAGCGCGATCTCCGCCACGTTGTTGTGCTCGAAGGTGTGCGATTGGAACTCCCAGTCCGGCTGCGGCGCCAGGGCGTCTCCCGTCATCCAGACGCCACCGTTGGCATTCGCGAGCCACAAGCGGCAGTTCCCTGGCACACAACTCGGATCGATCGCCGCGGCGATCGAGCGTCCGCTGAAGTTCTCGGTGCCGGCGTTATAGACGGAGCGATCGCGGAACTCGTTCTCCGCCCCCTGCCCGAAGACGGGGCCAAGAGGCGTCCAGGCACCGCCGCCGACCGCGGGTCTCGCCTTCAGCCCGCGCCAGTCGTTACGCGAGCCTGCGAATGCGGCAAAGGGAATGTCGGGGCCCGGCGTGGCGTGCTCGATCCAGTCCTGCAGGCCGGTACCGCTGTCGCCCTCGGCATACAGGCTGGCCGCGCCTGGGGAATAGGTGGCCATTGCGGCGAACTTTCGAGCCAGGCCTGGGGGCACCTCCTCGAGCTCGCCTTCTTCTTCCATCTCCGAGTCGGCTCGAGCCACCGGGGCAGGCCGATCGACGGCGAGGGGGGCAACAAGCGCCGTCAGTGCGACGGCCAAAGCGCCAACGTAGAGCCGCTTCTGCATGCGTTCTCTCCTTCAGGCGGGGGCGGTGTGATGACGGAAAGGAGAGGTTTATACCTTTCCGCGAAGGAGAGGTCAACTGCGAAGGTTGTGCCCCGCGAGGTCGAGGCCGCGCGGCGGCGCATCAGCGTGCAACGCCCGAGGCGCGGAGCTGCTCCACTTCATCCGGACTGTAGCCGGCGGCCAGCAGCACATCGTCGGTGTGCTCGCCCAGCATGCGGCGCGCGGCGGCGCGGGTCGAGGGGTGTGCGCCGACAGCTTCAAGGGCGTCCCGATCATGCGGGTGTCGCCCATGACCGGATGCGGCGACGGTGACGGACATCTCGCGCGCCTCGGCCTGCGGATGCGCGAACGCCTCGGCGTAGTCGAGGATCGGCCCGCACGGCACCCCCGCGGTTTCCAGCTGACGCAGCCACGTGTCACGCGACGCGGTGCAGGTGACCGCTTCGATGAGTGCCGACAGGATGTCGCGATTTGCGACACGCGTGCTGGCGGTGACGAACCGCTCGTCCGTGGTCCATTCGGGGTGGCCGAGCGTCGCCGCAAACCTGGCGAACGTGCGATCGTTGGCGGCCCCGACGTTGATGAACCCGTCGGCGCAGCGGAACGCCTGATACGGCGCCACCATCCGGTGCGCGGAGCCGAGCCGCGCCGGGATGCCGCGCCCCGAGAAGTACTCGGTCGCTTCCCACACCGACAGGGCCAGCCCGGCTTCGAACAGCGAGGTGTCGATGTGCTGACCGCGGCCGGATGACGTGCGCCAGTGGAGCGCGGCGAGGATGCCGCTGAGCGCGAACAGCCCGGCGCCGAGGTCGGTGATGGGGATGCCGGCCTTCACCGGCGGGCCGTCGGCCTCTCCTGTCACCGACATGATGCCCGACATGCCCTGCGCCACGAGGTCGAAGCCGCCCTTCGAGGCTTCGGGCCCGGTCTGGCCGAAGCCCGAGATCGAGGCGTAGATCAGCCGCGGGTTCTCGAGCGCGAGCGCGGGTAATCGAGGCCCAGCCGCGCCATCACGCCGGGCCTGAAGTTCTCGATGAGGATGTCGGCGGATCGCGCGAGCCGGGTGAAGACATCGCGGCCCGCCTGCTGGGAGAGATCGAGGACCATCCCGAGCTTGCCACGATTGACCGCTCCGAACGCGGCGCTGTCGCCGCCGCGGGCGCCGGCCATCGCGCGGGTGGAATCGCCGTCGGGCGGCTCCACTTTGATGACCCGCGCGCCCATGTCGGACAGTAACATCGCGCAGTAGGGCCCGGCCATCACCTGGGTCGCATCGAGAACGACTATGCCGTCGAGCAACGTAGCCTGGGACATCATCGATTCGGTTGGGATCCTGACCTTCACCCGTCCTCACGCGCGCAACGCGCTGACGTGGGACATGTACGAAGCGCTCGATCGCGCCTGCGCCGAGGCCGGCGCCAGCGCCGGTCTGCGTGCGCTCATCATACGCGGCTCGGGCGGCTCGTTCGCGGCCGGCACCGACATCGCCCAGTTCGCCGGCTTCACTTCAGGGGCGGACGGCGTGGCCTACGAGCAACGGCTCGACCGGATGATCGACACGCTGGAGCGGGTGAGCGTGCCGACCATCGCCGAGGTGGACGGCGTGGCGGCGGGCGGCGGCTGCCTGATCGCGCTCGCCTGCGATATCCGAGTCTGTTCGCCGCGCGCGAAGTTCGGCATCCCGGTGGCGCGCACGCTCGGCAACTGCCTGTCGATGGCCAACACCGTCCGCCTGCTCGACCTCGTCGGCCCGGCGCGCCTGCGCGACCTGATGCTGACCGGCCGGCTGGTGGACGCGCCGGAGGCGCTCGCGCTTGGCTTCGCGACGCGGATCGTCGATGGGGACGCGCTGTCCACGCACGTGAGCGCGCTCGCGGCCGAACTGGCGTCGCGGGCGCCCAGCACCGTCGTCGCCACCAAGGCGATGCTGGCGCGGCTGCGCGAGTTCCGCACCCCACCCGAGGGATCCGCCGACGACATCATCGCCGCGTGTTACGGCAGCGACCACTTCCGCGAGGGCGTGGCCGCGTTCAACGAGGGCCGCCCGCCGAAGTGGCGGTAGGGTTGGTAGATAGCGTCGGGAGTCGGGAGTCGGGAGTCGGGAGTCGGGAGTCGGGAGTCGGCGAGCCCGAAGCCGAAGCCCCAAGCCCCAAGCCTCAAGCCCTAGAACATCGCCCAGCAGATCAACGCCCCGATCACCGTCATCGACAGGCCCCACGCCAGCAGCTGATTGAACAGCTTGCGCGGGTCGGCGCCGGCAGGCAGCGCGGCGATGCACAGCGCGCCGATCGTCGAGAGCGGGGAGAGGTCCACGAGATGGCCGCCCACCATCATGGCGGAGGCGATGCCCAGCGGATCGCCGCCGCCCAGCCGCTCCACCAGGCCGGGGATTGTCGGCAGGAACGCCGGCAGCACCACGCCCGACGTGCTGCTGTACACCGACACCACTCCGGTCACCAGCGCGACGATGCCGGTGACCGTGGACGGCGTCGAGATGCGCGCGAGCAGATCGGAGAAGAGCGCCATCCCCTGGGTCTTCTCCAGCACGCCGATCAGCACCGTCACGCCGCACACCATCAGCACCACGCCCCACGGCATCTTGCGGATCGCCTCCTTCTCGTCCGCGGCGCCGGCCAGCGACAGCACCGCGGCCCCGGTGAGCGCCGCCATGCCGACCTGCAGATCCCAGCCGATCACGCCGGCGACGAGCGCGACGAGAATGCCGAGCGTCATGAAATGCACGGGCGAGAACGGCTCCAGCCGCACCGCCTGGGTCTCGCCGATCTCCTTCGAGCCTTTTCTGAATAGTGCCGCGCCGCCGAAGATCAGGTAGGCGACGAACGTGACCGCGGTGTGCGCCATCAGGTTGTTGGTGTAGGTCGCGAACTCGACGCCGTGCAGGCCGATGCGATCCATGATGCCGTTGACGATCACGCCGGTGGGCGCGAACGGCGAGAGCGCGCCGGCCTGGGCGCCGTTGCCGACCATCAGCGCCATCAGGAACGGCGGAATCGCGGCCTGCGCGCCCACCGCCATCGCCATCGGCGCCAGGATCGCCGTCGTCGAGATGTTGCCGGGACCGATGCTCGAGAGCACCACCGCCACCCCGAAGAACATCACCGGGATCAGGCCGGCGTTCCCTCGGCAGATGTGGACCGCGCGCGCCGCCAGTCGTTCGAGCGTGCCGTTGGCCGACGCCATGCCGAAGAGCAGCGTCACTCCGGCCAGCGTCAGGAACAGCTGCACCGGGAAGGTCCCGATGACCGTGTTGAGCGGCATGCCGCCGAGGTAGACGCCGACAATCCACGCCAGGGCGAGCGACACCACGCCCACGTTCACCTTCGTCAGCATGCTCAGCGTGACGGCGGCGGCGAGCGCGATGAGAGAGATCCACGCAAGACTCATGCTCTAGGGCTCCTCGAGGAGAGATCGGATCAGGACGGCGGGATGCGTGGCCTGCACGCCGGTGAAATGCGCCACCTGGTGACGGCACGACGTGCCCGCCGCGGCCAGCACCCCGCCGGCCGGCAGGGCACGCGCGGCCGGCAGCAGCTTCCGCTCTCCGATGGCCTGCGACACGCCGTAGTGATCGCAGGCGTAGCCGAACGAGCCGGCCATCCCGCAGCAGCCGGCATCGAGATCGGTGACAGTGGCGCCTGGAATGCGCCGGAGCAGTGCCGCGGCCGACGCGCCGAGGCCCATCGATCGCTGGTGACAGTGCACGTGCAGCAGCACGTCAGACGGCCCGCCGGCCAGCGGCAGCGTCGCGCGCCCGGCGCCGAGCTTCGCGCTCCAGGTAGTCCTCGAACAGGACAGCGTGCCTGGCGACGACCTGGGCTTTCTCGCGCAGCGATCCCGCCAGCAGATCGGGGGCGTCCTCCCTGATGGCCGAGAGGCAGCTGGGCTCCACGAACACGATCGCCTGGCCTTGCGACGCGCGGGGAAACAGCGCCGCGACGTTGCGGGCCGCGAGGTCGCGGGCATCGCCTAACAGGCCCTGCGAGATGAGTGGCCGCCCGCAGCACACGTTTGGCGCCAGCGCCGCGCCGATCCCGGCGCGGTCCAGCACCTCGAACGCGGCGACGCCAATCTCCGGCTCGACGTGCGAGGTAAACGTATCGGCGAACAGCACGGCGCGCGGCTCCGGCGTGCGCGCCCGCACGCCGCTCAGCTGCGCGCGCAGGGTGCGCCGGGCCCACTGCGGCGGCAGGCGGCGGCGGTCGATGCCCAGCAGCGATTCGCCCAACCGTCGTCCCAGGGCGCTCGCCGAGATCGCGTTCGACGATCGGGGCGAAGGCGCTGCCCCAACCGGCCAGTTCGTTGATGCGGCCGAAAGCGTGCACCTTGAGCGGCACCCCATGGCGTTGCCAGTAGCCGGCCAGGAACTCGCTCTTGTAGCGGCCCACGTCCACGCCCACCGGGCACTCGCTCTTGCACGCGCGGCACTCGAGACACAGGTCGAGCACCGCGTGTACGCCGTGATCGTCGAGCCCGGCCTCCGCCAGCCGTCCGCTGGTCGCCAGCCGCAGCACGTTGGCCCGACCACGGGTGGAGTGCGCTTCTTCGCGCGTGACCATGAACGACGGGCACATCGTGCCGTCGCGCGTCTTGCGGCACGCGCCGACGCCGCTGCACATCTCGACCGCGCGGCCGAAGCCGCCGAACGACGTGTAGTCGAAGAAGGTGACCGGGTTGGGCGTCTGGTAGCCGGCGCCGTAGCGCAGGTGCGAGGTGATCGGCGGCGTGTCAACGATGCGCCCGGGGTTGAAGAGCCCCTGAGGATCGAAGGTCCGCTTCACGGTGCGGAACGCCTGGTACAGCTCGGTCCCGAACATCTGCTCGTTGAAGGCGCCGCGGACCAGGCCGTCGCCGTGCTCGCCGGAGAGCGAGCCGCCATATTCGAGAACCAGCTCCGCGACCTCTTTGGCGATCGACTCGAACCGGGCCACGCCGTCGGCGGTCTTCAGGTCGATGACCGGCCGCACGTGGAGGCAGCCGACCGAGGCGTGGGCGTAGATGCCGGCGGCCGTCTGATGGCGTTCGAGCACGCGGAGGAACCGCGCGATGTAGGCGCGCAGGTGCTCGGGCGCGACGGCCGTGTCCTCGACGAACGACACCGCCTTGCCGTCGCCCTTCATCGCCATCGACAGCCCGAGCGCGGCCTCGCGCAGGCTCCACACCTTCGCCTGGGCGGCGGCGTCGGTCAGCGCGCGCGTGCGGCACGCGCACGCCGCTCGCTCGCAGATCGTGCTCGAGCGCCTCGAGCCGCGGCGGCAGTTCGTCGGCGTGATCCGCATAGAACTCGATGCAGAGCAGAGCCGAGCCGTCGCGCTGGACGATGGTCCGGCGGAGCGCGTCGAGGCCGGCGTTGTCGCGCGTGTGCCGCAGGATGAAGTCGTCCATCACCTCCACGGCGGCGGGACGGTGCCGGAGCACCAGCGGTGTTGCGCCGAGCGCGTCCAGCAAGTCGTCGAACTCTGCCGTCATCAGCGCCTTTGCCCTGGGCAGGGGCACCAGACCCACCGTGGCTTCGATCACGAAGCCCAGGGTGCCCTCAGACCCGACGATGATGCGCGAGAGATCCACGGGCTGCGCTGGATCGACGAAGGCGTCGAGGTTGTAGCCGCCGACGCGTCGCAGGAGCTTGGGGAAGCGACGGTCGATCTCACTCGCGTGCGTCTGCGCCAGCGAGGGGATCGCCCGATACGCATCACCCTCGATGCCGTGCGCGTCGCGGGCGACGGCCAGTTCTGCCGCGCTCAACGGACGGAGATGCGCCACACGGGCATCGGCCAGCACCACGTGCAGATCGCGGACGTGATCGATGGTCTTGCCGTAGACGACCGAGCGGGCGCCGCTCGAGTTGTTCGCGATCATCCCGCCGACGGTGGCGCGGCTGGACGACGACACGTCGGGCGCGAAGCGGAGGTGATGTGGCTTGAGGGCGGCGTTGAGGTCGTCGAGCACCACGCCTGGCTGCACGCGGGCCGTGCGCGCGTCCGGATCGATCGCGAGGACGCGGTTGAGGTATTTCGAGGTGTCGAGCACCAGCCCGGCGCCGATCGCCTGGCCGGCCTGCGAGGTGCCGCCACCGCGCGGTGTCAGCGCCACGCCGTGACGCGCCGCCAACGTCACCGTCCGCACGACGTCGTCTGCGGAGCGCGGGACGACGACGCCGCGCGGCTCGATCTGATAGACGCTGGCGTCGGTCGCATACAGCGCGCGCGACGCGGCATCGAAGCGGACCTCGCCGTCGAGCACGGCGCGGAGGTCGCGTTGCAGGAGGTCGCTCACGCGGCGAGCGACCCCGGCCGCGTCCTCGCGGCGAATCCGATTCGCGGCTGGTCCATGAGCGGACCGATTGTATTCCGCCTTCGGGGTTTTGCCTTGCGCCTTTCGCCCGGGTGGTGTCGCGCCCCTGAATCTGTCGGATGACTCAGGAAGCCAGCGCGGCTCGTACCGCCTGCACGACCTGGTCTTCCGCGGGGAAACCGGTTTTGCTTTTCTGCGCGACCACCTGGTCGCCCACGCGGACGGAGAACTCGCCGCGGGCGCCTTCGACCACGGCCGGATCGACACCCGTCGCTGCCTTGATGAGCGCGGCCACACGGGTCGCGCGCGGAAGGTAGTTTCAGACGCGGCAGTAGCGGATTTCGATCTGGGGCATAGGGCCTCGGGGGGACGACTGGTCTTGAGTCTTGAGTCTTGAGTCTTGGGGTCTTGGGGCTTGGGGCTTGGGGCTTGGGGCTTGGGGCTTGCTGCCGTCTGCCGTCTGCCGTTTTGCCTTCTGCCTTTTGCCTTCTGCCTTTTGCCTTCCTACTGACTCTTCCCTCTGGCCGCAATCGGCCACACGGCTTCGACCACATTACCGCGAAGCGCGTGAATCTGATCGTACAGGTTGACCGTGGGATCGCAGTGCGGCGGCACGAACTCGAGGCGGTCGCCGACCCTGACGTCGCGGTCGACGTTGGTGAGGTCGAGCCGGCCGTGCTCGTCGCCGGCCCACGAATAGACGGCGCCGGGCAGGTCCACCGCGACGGGCGTGAACGGCCGATCGGTGGCGAACGCCTTGTATCCGGCGTCGACAATGGCCAGGCCCGGGCGGCGCGAGATGACGGTCGCCACCACGGTGAGCGCCTGCTCGAAGTCACGATAGTCGGTGTTGTCCGGCCCGCCGATCTGGCCGTATTCCATGTCCATGAAGATGAAGCTGCCCGGCTGGATCTCGGTGACGCCGTCGATCTCGGCGTCGATCCGGTAGGTGCCCGTCGATCCCCCCGTGACCAGCGGACAGGCGATGCCGGCGCGCTCGATCATCCGCCGGGTCTCCACTGCCTGCTTCATGCTGCCGCTGGTGCGCGTCCGGCGCGCGTCGAACGGCGCGGTGTGCGCGGCCGCCCCGTCGTAGGACTGCAGGCCGACGAATCGCACGCGCGGCTGGCGGGTGATGAAGCGGGTGAGGTCGAGAGCCGGCGCTCCGGGCGAAATGCCGGTGCGGCCGAAGTGCAGGTCCACCGCCAGGTTCACCTCGACGCCGGGAAACCGGCCGGCGGCGTCGCTCAGCTCGCGCACGTTCTGCTCCGATTCGACGATGAAGATCGTGTCGGGCGCGATCCGGGCCAGTTCCAGGGCCCGTTCGATCTTCCCCGCGCCAACCACCGCGGTCGTGATCAGCAGTCCCCGGATGCCATGCGCCGCGAACACCTCCGCCTCGCTCAGGCGGGCCGTGCAGACGCCCACGGCTCCCGCGGCGATCAGGCGCCGGGCGATTTCCGGGCACTTGTGTGTCTTGCCATGAGGGCGGAACGCCTTGCCCCGCTCTCGAAGGAACCCCGTCATCCGGGTGACATTGGCTTCGAACCGGTCCAGGTCCAGTAGCAGGGCAGGGGTGGGCACATCGTCGCGGAACCGCATGGGCGCGGGCATGCTAGCACTACTTCCGGGCGGCGGCATGGGCCATAATGAAGGGATATCTTCCGAGACCGCATTGATACAGAGCAATATCCGCAACTTCTCGATCATCGCCCACATCGACCACGGCAAGTCGACCCTGGCTGACCGCTTCCTCGAGGTCACCGGGGCGCTGCAGGCTCGTGAGATGGAAGCCCAGGTGCTCGACAGCATGGACCTGGAGCGCGAGCGTGGCATCACGATCAAGGCGCACCCGGTCCGCTTGAACTACACGGCGTCCGACGGGAAGACCTACATCCTGAACCTCATCGACACGCCGGGGCACGTGGACTTCGGCTACGAGGTGACGCGGTCGCTGTCCGCGTGCGAAGGCGCGCTGCTGCTGGTCGATGCCTCGCAGGGCGTGGAGGCGCAAACGCTGGCGAACGCCTACCTCGCGGTGGAGCACAGCCTCGAGATCATCCCGGTCATCAACAAGATCGATCTCCCGAGCGCGCAGCCGGACGAGGCCCGCCGGCAGATCGAGGACATCATCGGCCTCGACGGCGACACCGCGATCCTCGCGAGCGCCAAGGAGGGCCGCGGCGTCAAGGACATCCTCGAGGCGATCGTCGCGCGGATGCCGCCGCCCGAGGGCGATCCCGCGGCGCCGCTCAAGGCGCTGATCTTCGACTCCTGGTACGACGCCTACCGCGGCGTGGTCATCGTCGTCCGGGTGCTGGAAGGCACCATTCGCACCGGCAGCAAGGTGCTGCTGATGAATACCGCGCAGGATCACGAAGTGGAGCAGCTCGGCGTCTTCACGCCGAAGCCGGTGGTGGTGGACAGCCTCGGCCCGGGTGAAGTGGGCTTCGTCGCCTGCGGCATCAAGCGCGTTGCCGACGCGCAGATCGGCGACACGGTCACCGAGACCGCGCGGCCGACGCTGGCGCCGTTCCCGGGCTTCAAGGAACTGAAGCCGATGGTGTTCGCCGGGCTCTACCCGGTGGAGAGCCATCAGTATTCCGAGCTGCGCGAGGCGCTCGAGAAGCTGCGCCTGAACGACTCGGCGTTCTTCTTCGAGCCGGAGACGTCGGTGGCGCTGGGCTTCGGGTTCCGCTGCGGCTTCCTCGGCCTGCTGCACATGGAGATCGTCCAGGAGCGGCTCGAGCGCGAGTTCGGCATGGACCTGGTCACCACCGCGCCGGGCGTGCTGTACCGGGTGACCACCACCGACGGCAACACCGTCGAGATCGACAGCCCGGCCAAGCTGCCGGATGCCGGCACCATCGCCAAGATCGAGGAGCCGGTGATCACCGCGACCGTGCTGACGCCGTCGGAGTTCGTCGGCGCCATCCTGCAGCTGTGCCAGGACAAGCGCGGGGTGCAGAAGTCGCTGGAGTTCAAGACGTCCGACCGCGTGCTGGTCACCTACGAGCTGCCGTTCAACGAGGTGGTGCTGGACTTCTACGACCGCCTGAAGACGGTCTCGAAGGGCTACGCCTCGCTCGACTACCATGTCACCGGATACTGGACGTCGCCGCTGGTGAAGCTGGACATCATGGTGAACGGCGAGCCGGTCGATGCGCTCTCGATCATCGTGCACCGCGACCGCGCCTACGATCGCGGCCGCATGCTGGCGACCAAGATGCGCGAGCTGATTCCGCGGCAGATGTTCGAGGTCGCCATCCAGGCGGCGATCGGCAGCCGCATCATCGCCCGCGAGAGCGTCAAGGCGCTGCGCAAGAACGTGCTGGCCAAGTGCTACGGCGGCGACATCTCGCGCAAGCGCAAGTTGCTCGAGAAGCAGAAGGAAGGCAAGAAGCGCATGAAGCGGGTCGGCAAGGTCGACATCCCGCAGGAAGCGTTCCTCGCCGTCCTGAAAGTTGGAGAAGACTAGGAAATCAGGGATCAGGGATCAGGGGTCAGGGATCAGGCAAGCCCAAGCCTCAAGCCCCAAGCCCCAAGCCCCAAGCCCCAAGCCCCAAGCCCCTATGGCCGAGACGACGTTTCGAAAATCCACCGCCCGGGAGTACTTCGAGTCCCTCGTCGTCGCGGTGATCCTGGCGCTGTTCGTCCGTACCTTCGGGTTCCAGGCGTTCAAGATTCCAACCGGGTCGATGGAGCCGAACCTGCTCGTCGGCGATCACCTGCTCGTCAACAAGTTCATCTTCGGACCGGCCACCTCGGGGCTCGAACGCACGCTGCTGCCGATGCGAAAGGTGGAGCGCGGCGAAGTGCTGGTCTTCAAGTTTCCCGAGGAGCCCGAGCGCGACTTCATCAAGCGGGTGATCGGGCTGCCCGGCGAGACGCTGGAGTACAAGGACCAGCGCGTGTTCATCAACGGGATGCCGCTGATCGAGCCCTACGCGCACTATCAGCTGTCGGCCACGGGTGAAGGCAACAGCAGCGACCCTCGCGTCCGTTACGGTCCGGTGACCATCCCTGCCGACCACTACTTCATGATGGGCGACAATCGCGACGACTCGCAGGACAGCCGCTACTGGGGCTTCCTGCCGGCCAGCTACGTCAAGGGCCGCGCGCTCTTCATCTACTGGTCGTTCGGTGGGCCGCAGGGCACGCGGTTCGGCCGCCTGCTGCACCAGATCCACTGACAACCGACGCAAGCGTCCTCATTACTGGCCTGCCGGACAGACCCACCACCGCGCCACCTGCGTTCCCTCGCATCGCTCCACCGACACCACGACAGCGCTGGTGCGGTGCTGCTCGTAGTCGCGCACGTACTCCTCGACCCGCACGAGATCCGACGATCCCAGGCGGACGCGTTCGTTGGACAGGAAGGTGACCGCATAGGCGTCCCAGAACGCCGCGCGCCCGTATCGCACGTCCTGTCCCTCCAGGTACTGCGTCAATAGCCGATACTCTGCCGGTGACGGCTCGCTCACGTACTCGTTCAGCAGCGCCAGGTGAGAGGCAGCCGAAATGATCGCCCACACCCCCACCACCGTCGTGAACGCACGGATCAGGCGAGTGGACCGCTCCACTGCCAGGTAACACGCCGCGATGCCCACTGGCGCCAGCAGCCCCAACAGCATGTAGCGCATCGTCAAATGGCTGCGCTGCCCGCAGGTGACGCCGTAGACGATGATCGACTGCGCCCCGATGAGCAGCAAGTACACACCGAACGCCAGAGATCCGCTGAGCGCTGCGGTCACGTACGAGCGGGCGAGCCATGACGTGCGGCCGAGCGCCAGAGCGAAGGTGGCGACCAACGGCACCCAGAGGCCATCCACGCCTTGATAGGTGCTCCCGATGATGCCGACCCGGACTACGGGCTGCTTCCTCGCACCGAACAATTCTGGCAGGTGGAGCCGAGCGAGCGCGCTCAGGCGAGTGGGGATACCGGCCGGGTCCCAGCAGAACCGCTGTTGGACCTCGGCGGCGTGAGTCGGCACACCAGCTTCGAGGTAGCTCGTGCCCGGTCCACGGGCTGAGGCGTACGGCACCAGCACCTGCACGCCCTGCCACACGCCGATCGCGACCAGCCCCGCGAGAGCCAGTCCGCGCAGGCGTTCGATCGAGAACAAGCGGTGCGTCCACGCCTCCACTGCGATCAGGGCCACCAGACCATAGAACGTGAACTCGCGGTTGAGCACCCCCACGCCCAGTACGAGCCCGAGCCACAACGGCCGGTCGCGCAGGAACCAGATCAGCAGGACATAGATGAAGGGCTCGATGTTGCAGCCGTTGGCCTGCACCAGCCGGCTGGCAGCGGACGGCGGCGGCAGAATGAAGAACAGCGCGGCGAGCCCGGCGTGCCACGGGCGGAGTCCCACGAACCGCTCAAGGCCGGCCAGCAGCAGGATGACCGCTGCCAGGTTCAGGAGCAGAATCGGCAGCTTGAGAGTGGCTACCGACACGCCCCCGATCAGGAAGAAGGGCGCGACCAGCCATGACTCCACGCCGAGCAGATACTGCTGTCCGTAGAAGAACAACGGGAAGGCGCGGCCCTCGAGCAGATGTTTCGCCATGAGGCCGACGATCGCCTGGTCGGCGTCGAAATGAGACTGCTCCCACCCGACGAAGACGATGGCGCGGAAGGCGATCAGCGTGGTTGCGAGTGCGATCACGGCGGCCCGCTCCCGCGCTCTCGGCGTCGTGGTCGCGGCGTCGGTGCCCATCGGGCGCTATACTATACTGGCGCCCGATGGCGCCGGCGCGTTCGAGGGCAGCAAGCGTCGGGGTCGGCGTCGGTGTCGCGGCGCTGGCCATTTACGTCGTGAGCCTCGCGCCCGAGTTGGCGCCCCGAGGCGGCCTCGAAAGCGACAGGCCGTTCCAGGCCACCGATCCCGTGTGGCTCCAGCAGGTGCTGTCGTTTGCCGGCAGTGCGGAGAGCTGGTGGCCCTCGGGTGCCCTGGCCAAGGCCTGGACCTCGTTGCCGGGCTCATCGAACTTCAACTTCGCATCTGCGGCACTGGCGGCGAGTGCGGCGGCGCTGCTTACGCGGCTGATCACCGGCATTAGCTCGACACCGATGGCCGTAGCGGCCGGCCTCGGCTTTGCGCTGTCACCTTCCGTGTGGGCTGTTGCCGTGGCCGCCGAGGGCAGCGTCGGCGCCTTGCTCATTGCCGTCGCGGTCCTTACCTCGCTGCTGTGTCTGAACGAATGGCAGCGCTCCGGGCGCGCCGCCGCACTGCTGGGTGTCGGTGGCGCCCTGATGGTGGCGGCTTGCGAAGACGTCACAGCGGCCATCGTCGCTGCACCGATGCTGATGTACGCCGCGCCCCACACGAGGCCGTTCCGACGATGGTGGATGCTGGCGATGGTGGGCGGCGTTGGTTTCGCGGCGGTGTACCAGTGGTGGCAGCTGCGCGCCTTGCTCGGTGCGACCGCCGTTGATGGAGGGGTGCTGCCAGACGTCGGCCGCGCCTGGGTCGAGGTCTGGCGATGGGGTTTCCCGTCCGAGCAATCCGTGGCGGCCATCGGCGGCGCTCGCGCGCGAGCCCTCACGTCGACAGTGACCGAGAACCTGGGACTCTTTGGCATCTTGGTGGCCGCACTTGGGCTGCGTTGGCACCTATCGACCCTGGCGATCCTCGCGCTCTGCGCGGGCGCGGCACTCGGGCCGCTGGGAGCACCTTGGGACCCGACGACCCGCAGCGTGCTGCTGCTGGCACCGCTCTGGTACCTCATCGCCATGGGGATCGCGCGCGTGGCGTCGTGGACCAGCGCGGGAGGGCGTCCGGTGGCCCTCGCGCTGTGCGGCTTGTTGCCGGCCCTCCAGATCCTGCGGCTGGGCGCCGAGCCCCACGCTCTGGTCGATCGGCCGGCCGGCGGGATGCTCGGAGCGTTTGCCTTGGCGCCGACTGGGCCCACGGACCTCATTGCGGACCGCGCCCGCGTTGCCCGTCTGCTGATCCTCAGCAATCGCCGGCGTCCCACGAGCGCTCGATGGGAGCTGGCGCCGCAGGACCCCGTGCGTCTCGCGCAGGCGATCGAACTGGGCCGGACGATCGTGGCGACGGGGCCGGCGGCCGACCGGCTATCGCTCTCGGGACTGACCGGCGAGACGAGGTCAGTCAGAGGGCGGACCCTGAGCGAGGTGCTGGCGTCAACGGATTCGCGGGCGCTGGTTGGCGTCGTGGCGACTCCTGGTGCTTTCGCAGAACAGCCTGCGGCAGCCAATCGTCTGGCGGAGCTCGTTGCAGGACGGCGCGCGGCGACGCCGCTGCCCCAAGGCGCATTCGTGTTGCTCGCACGTCGATCCGGGAACACGTCGCACCTGGTCACAGCCGCGTCTCGCGTCGACGTCGCCGGCGCGGACCTGGCTTCTGACGTCCCGCCGTCGTTGGATCCGGGTGCGGGGGTCCGGCTGGTCGCCGATCCTTCCGGTGCGAGGGTTGAACTCGGCGCCCGGGAACTGGCGCAGGTGGATGGCGGGGCCATCGTGGTCACATGGCCGCCGGTGAGCAGCGACGTCTCTTGGTCAGTCCTCGACCGCCGCGTCGGCCTGACCGCATCGTGGGAGCACGCTGGTTGGCGCTTTTCACGCCTCGGCCCGCAGCGGGCGTGTGTGACGGCCACCAGCGGCCAGTGGGCTGACATCACGAACAGCACGAGGGCGGCTCGGATCGGCGTCCAGTTGGCGCGTGGCCAGCGGCTCCGGCTCTACCTGGCCCGAGATCGCGGCCTCTTCGTTCGCGCCGCAGCCTTCCCGGATCGTCATCCTCCTGAAGTCGCAGTCTTGCGCTGGGACCGCGAGAATCCTGAACAGGAACGCTCGGCAGTCGCGGCACTTGACGCTGCCGGGGCGCGACTGCGCACGGCTGCGGCGACCGCGCGCTTCATCTGGCAGGTGACAATCACGGCATCTCCGTCCGAGGACGGCCTGTTCGCGGTCGGTCTGGGCGGTACCCCCGATTGGGCGCAAGCACGGGTCGAGTCCCCTGCCGGCGAGTCCGCCGTCATTTGCCCTGGGGTCGCCGGTGCGCAGCTGTTCGCCCGCGACGACATTCGAGAGGACGCGATCTCGCTGACCGACGGCGACAGCTTCGGTGCCGGGTGGCTGGAGATGGAGCGTGAAGGCGGCCAGCGTTGGCGGCAGACGCGCAACGGCGAAAGCGATCTGTTCGTCCGGCTGGATGTGGCTCGAACCCTGACGATGACGGTCACAACCAGGCCTGGCGCGCCTCCGAATACGGCGGGCCGCATCGGCTTGCGCGTGAACGGAGCACTGCTCGACTTTCGCGACCTGCAAGGCGGCGGCAACGACTACACATGGACGGTGCCCGAGAGTCAGTGGCGGGCGGGAACGAATCGTCTGGTCCTCGTCACGACGCCGATCGACTCCTCGCAGGGTAATGAAGTCGTGTCGCCGGTTCTCCACGTCACCAGCCTGCGTTTTCGACGCTGACCTCGACGGTCGCCGCCGGCCCGTCGTTCGATCAAGCGCCAGTGTGACCGCTCCCACCGCCAGCGCGGCCGTCTGGACACCGTTAGCGTCGATTCTTACGGAGCGATCCAGTCCGTGAGCGCGACCAGGCGCCCGCCCTGCATCTCGCAGATGAAACCAGCCCGCTGCGCGTGGTGGTTCGTCGCCGAGAAGCTGACGTTCGGCAACACCCCGCCCGCGTCCCAGTTCACGATTCCCTCCATCGCGTCGATGAATCGCTCGCGCGTCAGCGTCTTCCCCGCGCGCTCGACGCCCTCCACGACCAGCCGGCCGAACGTGTAGCCGTAGAGCGTGTAGCGATCGACCTGGCGGCCTGGATAGGTGCGCGCGAGGGCCGAGCGATAACGCTCGACGCCCGGCGCCTGGCTCCGCTCCGGATCCGGGTAGTGGCAGAAACCAAGTGTCCCATCGGCGCTGCCGCCGGGCACGGTCAGCGAGGCCTCGTCGGTGAGCGGTCCGGCCGACACCATCCGTCCGCGCCAGCCGGCGCGTGCCCGCGCCGCCATCAGGGCCTGCGCCTGTTCGGGGTAGATGGCCATCACGATGGCATCGGGGCGGGTCGCCACGAGCGCCGCGAACTCCGAGGACAGGTCCGTGGGCTTGCGCGCGGTGATCGGCACCGCGCCGGCGACCTCGTACCCGAACTCGGCCGCGTGCGCGGTCAGGCGATCACGGAAGGTCAGCCCGTAGGCGTTGGGATCGTGCGCGATTGCGAGCCGCGTGAGCTTGCGGTCCCTGGACAGGTAGCGGAACATCACCGCCGCCTCGCCCTCGAAGCGTGGGAACGACGTGAAGAGGTAACGCTCGCCCTCGGATGACACCAGCGCGGTGTGCGGGAACATCACCGGCACCCGCTGAGACCGCGCGTAGGCCGCGATGTCGCCGATCGCCGGACCGCTGAAGTTGACCAGGGCAAAGACGTGGTCGTCGTCGATCATCTGGCGCGCCACGGCCAGCACGTCGGCGGGTTCGCCGCTCTTCCGCCGTCGATCGGTCCACACGAATCGCCGCCCGTGCACGCCGCCGCGTGCGTTTGCTTCCTCGAACGCCAGCCGGAACCCCTGGTTCTCGCCGTCCAGCGACAGCGAGCCGACGCCGGCCTCGACGCCGATCGCGATCGTGGCGTCGGTGACTCCCTCGGACGCGGATTGTTGGGCGGCCGCCCCGGCGAGCGCGGTGACGCAGAGAACGAGCGCCCAGAGCGTTCGGCGCGAGAGCAGCGGGCTGTGCATGACGACCACGGCGCCATTCTACTGGAGCGTATCGACGATGACTGTAGTGGTCAGCGCTCCGCCTTCTCCTGGATGACCGGTCCAGTCCGATGGCGCGTCGGCGGCAGCGAGCGCAGGTACCGGTAGATGGCGCGCAGATCCTCGTCGGTCAACCGCGCGAATGCTCCCCACGGCATCGGTGTACCCGCGACGGTGGGACCGCTGCGGAAGCGGGCGACGAACGCGTCCTCGGTCCAGTTGCCGATGACGCTGGTGTCGGCATCCGGCGTGAGGTTCGGCGGCACGAAGACCTTGGTGTCGTCAAAGGCGACATCCATCCGCTGACCGCCGCCGAAGGCCGGCCCCACCAGCGCGCCGTCCGGACCGCGGTCGGTGTGGCACGACGCACACGACGACACATGATTCGCCAGATACGCACCGCGCTCGACTGTGGCGCCGCGCGGGCTTGTGGTGGGCGCCGCCTTCGCGGGCTGGGTCGGCGACACCGCGAACGCCATCAGCGTCTTGCCGAACATCGTCAGCTGGTGCTCGGGCACCTGGTGCGAGACCGCCGGCCGCGATCGCAGGTACGAGGCGACGGCCGAGAGATCCTCGTCGGTGAGCTCGAACTCCATCAGCGGGAATGCGGCGCGACCGTCCGCGCGCACACCGAAGCGCAGCACGCGCGCCAGTTCCGCGTCGCTCCGCCGGCCAATGCCGGTGCCGTTGTCGGGCGTCAGGTTCGGCGAGTAGAAATCCCCGAACGGCAGCCGGAACAGGTGATGCCCGGTGAGCGGCAGCCGCTCTCCCTGGTCCAGTCGATCCCATTCCTCGCGTGGCACGTGGCAGTAGGCGCACGCCGCCGCGCTGTAGACCAGGTATTCACCGCGCGCCACGACCTCGGGGTCGTGGCTGGCCGTGACGGATGGATAGGGCGCCTCGAATCGCCGCGTCCATCGCCATTCGATCGCCGCGAGCGCTGCCACGACGAGCACCAGGCCCGTGATCGCCGCGCCCCCCAGCACCCGCCGCCAATTCATCCGCTGTAGACTCATGACCCTGTCTGCCTTCCCAGTATTGCGTGCGTATCTCGAAGCTCGCGCCTCATTCACCGAGGACGAGATGGCATTCGTGCGCGATCGGTTTGTGTCGACGACGCTGGCCGCGGGCGCGTTCCTGCAGCGCGCGGGCGACGTGACCACCCACGCCGCTTTCGTCGCACGGGGTGCCTGCGCAGCTACGTGATCGACTCGAAGGGCAAGGAGCACATCGTCCAGTTCGCCCCGGAGACCTGGTGGCTCGCCGACGGCACCAGCCTCACCAAGGGGACGCCGTCGCCCTACTTTTTCGATGCTATCGAGGTGTCGGAGCTGCTCCTGATCGACCAGCGATCGCACCAGGAACTCGTTGACCAGGTACCCGGCTTTGCCGCCGCGTTCCGCAACGGCCTGCAGCGTCACAGTGCCGCCAAGGACCAGCGGATTGTGACGGCGTTGGCCGCGTCGGCCAAGGAACGTTATCTCGAGTTCATGGCGACCTACCCCTCGATTGCGCAACGGGTGCCGCAATGGATGGTCGCGTCCTACCTCGGCGTTTCGCCGGAGACCGTCAGCCGCATTCGCAAGAAGTTGTCGCGGCGCTAGCCGGTGGTCGCGCGCCGGCTCCAACGCTCCATCGCATCGTCATGAAGGCAACGGTAGCGTGCCCCGCCGGTCGCGGCCATTGATCTGGATCAAGAACGACAGGTGAGGCGGGCCCCCAGAGCGGAGGCCCGGGCCACGGCAGCTACTCCGCGCGCATGGCCATGACCGGGTCGATCCGCGTCGCCCGGCGCGCCGGCACCAGCCCGGCGATTGCCGCGACCACCATGAGGACGACGAGGCTGGCCAGGTAGGAAAACGGATCGGACGCCGTCACCTCGTACAGCAACGAACCGAGCAGGCGCGACAGCAACACTGCCGCAATGAGCCCGGCCGCGACTCCGGCCGCGACCGCCCCCATCGTGTCGCGGAGAATCAGGCCCACCACCGATCCCGGCGCCGCGCCAAGGGCCATGCGCACGCCGATCTCCGGCGCGCGCGCGGTCACGGTCTGCGCGAGCACGCTGTAGATCCCCACGGCAGCGAGCAGCAGCGCCAGCAGCGCCGAAGCCGCTCAGCAGAAGGACGGCAAACCGCTGATCCGCCACGGCTCGGCCGACCGATGCCTCCATGGTGGACAACTCCGCGGGCACGTCTGGATCGATCTGGCGCACGGCGTCGCGCATTCGCGGCACCACCGTCGCGACCGACACGCCCGGCGCCACCCGTGCCACCGTCGTGACGAAAAAGGCCATGCGCGCCGGCCGCTGCGGGTAGTGCACGTACACTTCCGGCGCGGCATCGCTTGCCAGCCGATGCCGCACATCACCGGCCACACCCGACGATGGTGAGCCAGGGATTGTCCTGGTCCATGCCGGCGAAGCGGATGCGCGAGCCGACGGGATCGCGGCCGGCGAAGTGCCGCGCGGCCATCGCCTGGTTGACGACCGCCACGTATTCCGCGCCGGCGACATCGCCTGTGCCGAACGTGCGACCGCGAACGATCGGGATGCCCATCGCCTGGAAATACTCGCCGGACACGACCCGGTACGAGGCGGATTGCGCCGTCCAGTTGCTGCTGATCTCGCTCCATTCCTGGCCCTCGTGCAGGAACGCCCCGTTGGCGTCCTGCCCGCTGAGGGGAGGCGTGTTGATCAGGCCGGCGCGCTGCACGCCCGGCACCGCCGAAACCCGTTCCAGCAGCGAGCCGTAGAACTGCGAGGCCCGGGCCGGATCGGCGTAGGTATCGCCCGGCACGGTCGTCTGCATCGTCACCACCCCGGATGCCTGGAAGCCGGGATTCACCGACAGCAGCGCGACGAAGCTGCGCACCAGCAACCCGGCGCCGCAGACGAGCACCACGGCCAGCGCCGCTTCGATCGCGACCAGTGCCAGTCGCGCACGCGCGCGGCCGCCGGCAGCCATGCCGCGGCCGGATTCAACCATCGCGTCACGCAGATCGGGCCGCGAAAAGCGGAGCGCGGGCCACAGCCCGAAGAGGAGCGGCGTTGCCAGCGCGACGAGGATGCCGAACACCACCACCGGGCCGTCGATGCCGACCTCGTCGAGCCGCGGCAGCTGCGGCGGCGCCAGCGTGACGAGCGCCCGCATCAGCACGCTGGCAAGGCCGAGGCCGAGAAGCGCTCCGGCCAGCCCGAGGATCATGTTCTCGGTGAGCAGCAGGCGCACCAGCTGGCCACGGCTGGCGCCCAGGGCCAGCCGCACGGCGAGCTCTTTCCGCCGATCGGTGCTCCGCGCCACCAGCATGCTGGCCACGTTGACGCAGGCGCCGAGCAGCACCACCGCGACCGCTCCCAGCAGCACCAGCAGCAGCGGACGGGACGCGCCGACGAGGCGCTCCTGAAGGCTGTCCACGGCGGCGTCGGTGCCGTCGTGGTCGTCACCGTGGGCGGCTTCGAGTCGCGCGGCGATGGCCGACATCTCGGCGCGGGCCTGAGCCAGCGGAACATCCCCGCGGACCCGCGCCACGACGCGCAGGTTGTGGGCCGTGCGGCCCGACGCGTCGGCGACCCGCTCCTTCGGCGTCCACACTTCGGCGCCCGCCGGATACGCGAACCCGGGCGGCATCACTCCCACCACCGCGGCCACCTGTCCGTCCACCCGCACGGTCAGGGCCTCGAGATCCTGACGGCCGCCGAGCACGCGCTGCCAGAAGCCGTGGCCCACGACCACCGCGGCCGCGCCGTGCTCGCGGTGCTCGTCCTCCGCGAACGCGCGCCCGTACAACGGCATCACGCCCATGGTGTCGAAGAAACCGCCCGTCACCTGGTAGACGCCCGTCACCACCGGCTCCAGCCCGCCGACCACGGTGTCGCGGCCCCCGCTCCAGGCGAACATCGCCTCGAAACTTCGGGCCGCCGCGATCCAATCCCGAAAGTTCGGGTACGACACACCCATCGTCCGGGTGCGCGCGTTGGCTTCGGAGATCACGACGATGCGGTCGGCGTCCGGATAGGCAAGCGGCCGCAACAGTACGCCATTGACGACGCTGAAGACCGCGGTCGTGCCGCCGATGCCAAGCCCAAGGGTGAGGATGGCGAGGAGCGCGAACATCGGGGTGCGGCCGAGCGAGCGAATCGCGTGGCGGATCTGGTCCATCGGGTGGCCCTCGAAGCGTGAAGGGTTGGTGCCCAATGAGACGGGAGATCGAGCCTGAAGGGTTCATCGGTACAAAAAAGAGAGACGACAGGGATCCCCCGTCGTCTCTCCGCGTGACCCGAACGCGCGTGCTAGCGCTGCTGTGAGGTCGTGGTCGGCGCGCGTCGCTTCTCGGCGGCCACGTCCGCGGCCACTTCGGCCAGCAGCTTCTGCGCGTCGTAGACGATGCCGTCCTTGACCGTGAACTTGACGCCGCCGACCTTCTCCTGGCGGTTGGTCTGCGGGTTGAGCCGCATGTGGCCGGTGCCGTAGAGCACCTTCAGGTTCGACAGCGGGTTCTCGCCGACGATGACGAGGTCGGCGAGCATGCCGGCGCGGACCACGCCCATCGGCGCCGCCTCGCCCTTCGGCTCGTAGAGTGTCTTCGCGCCCCACATCGTCGCCGAGCGGATGATCTCGAGCGGCGAGAAGCCGGCCTCGCGCAGCAGCTCCAGCTCCTCGATGTAGGCGAAGCCGTAGGTCTTCCAGATGAAGCCGGAGTCGGTGCCGACGGTCACCCGTCCGCCCATGTTCTTGTAGTCGTTAATCAGCCGCATGTAGCGCTGATAGAACATCTTCCACTGGTACTCGTTCTCGGTGGTCCAGTCGTAGAAGTACGAGCCGTGGTTGTCGCGCGTGCTCTGGAAGTAGTTCCACAGCTGCGGCATCGTGTAGGTCTGGTGCCAGTCGGCGTTGCGCGCCCGCATCAGGTCGCGCGAGGCGGCGTAGATGTTGAAGGTCGGATCGAAAGTGACGTGGTTCGCCTTCTGGTGCTCGAGGTACTCGATCCATTCCTTCGAACCGGGCTCGTAGGTCTGGCTCCAGATGCGGGCGATGTCGCCGAAGCGGTCCTGCTCGTTGTTGTAGTCGTAGCCGATCGGATACTCCTGGATGGTCTTGTCCTTCAGGAGCGATTCCATGTGGCCGTAGTAGTGGGTCACCGTGTCGAGGTGCGCGTCGCCGGCGATGCGGGCGTTGAAGTTGGCGACGCCGTTCTGCGACAGGTGCGCGACGGTGCCCATCTTGTTCTTGTGCGCTTCGTCGATCGCCGCGGTGATGATCTCGGGCGTCTCGTCACCGCGATTGAAGAACTTGATGCCGTCGATGTTGTTGGCCGCGGCCCACTTCACCCATTCGCGCGCTTTCTCGGGCGAGGTCACCGGGCCGTTCGGCCAGCCGGAGCCGAGCGTCTGGTAGTTGATGATGCGAGGGGCGGCAATCTCGTTCTTCGCCGAGCGTTCCTTCTCGGAGCTGGTGACTGCCGCCGACGACAGCGACACGCCGCGGACCGTGGTGACGCCGTGCGCCAGCCACAGCTTGTAGGCGTAGCTCAGGTCGGGCGCCTTGCCGGTGGTCGAGCCGTGGACGTGCATGTCGACGAAGCCGGGCATCACGAACATGCCCTTGCCGTCGATTTCGAAGTCGGCGTCGCGCGGCTCGCGGGCGGCCTGCAGCGGCAGCCCCGGCCAGCCGGCCTGGCGCACCTGCGTGATGCGATTGCCCTCGATGACGATGTCCATCGGGCTGAGGGGTGGGCCGCCGGTGCCGTCGATGAGGGTGACCCCGCGGATCACCATCTTCTTGAACGGTCCCTGTCCGTCGCCGGCCTTGCGCGCCGGCGCGGGCGTGTCGCCGGCGCCGCGTCCCTGGCGGGCCTGTGCCGCAGCCGGGGCGGGCGCAGGGCGCCGCCGGCGTTTGCGCCGACGGGATCTGGCTGGTCGCCAGGGCCATACCGGCCACCAGCGCGGCGGCATGGATTGCAGAACGTGTCTTCATGTGTTTCCTCGGGGTGAACGTAGTGCGGATTCGCCCCTTATTAGACCCCAATCGGCAGCCGCGCGCGATACCTCAGCGCACCGGCGTCGCGGGACGGGCAGCGGCCACCGGCGGGGCGACGTTGATGCCGGCGCGCTTCAGCAGCGCGTCGAAGCCGGCCTTGTCCACCGCCTTGGAGATCGCCTCTTCAGGCGCCACCAGCTTCTTCGTCACCAGGTCCATCAACGCATCGTTGAGGCTGACCATGCCCGCGGCCTTGTTCACCTGCATGATCGAGGCGATCTGGAACGTCTTGCCCTCGCGGATCAGGTTGCTGACGGCCTGGGTGGCGATCAGCACCTCGAGCGCCGCCACCCGTCCGCCGCCGATCTTGCGGCACAGGGTCTGGGCGATCACGCCGCGCAGCGACTCGGACAGCATGATGCGGATCTGCGCCTGACGGTCGGCCGGGAACTGGTCGATGATGCGGTCCACGGTGGATGCCGCAGTCGTCGTGTGGAGCGTGCCGAACACCAGGTGCCCGGTCTCGGCCGTTTCGATGGCGATCGCCACGGTCTCGAGGTCGCGGAGCTCGCCGACCAGCAGGATGTCCGGATCCTCGCGGAGCGCGGCGCGCAGGGCGCCCTTGAACGAGTCGGTGTGGGTTCCCACCTCACGCTGGTTGATGAGGCAGCTCTGGTTCTCGTGCACGAACTCGATCGGATCCTCGATCGTGATGATGTGATCCTGCCGCACCCGATTGACGTAGTCCACCATCGCGCAGAGCGTGGTGGACTTGCCCGACCCGGTCGGTCCCGTCACCAGCACCAGACCCTTGGACAGGTGGCAGAGCTGCATGATGTGCGGCGACAGGCCCAGCGTTTCCGCCGAGAGAATCTTTGCCGGGATGACGCGGAATACGGCGCCGGGGCCGCGACGGTCCTCGAACACGTTCGAACGGAACCGGGCGAGCCCGGCAATCTCGTAGGCGAAGTCGGTGTCGTGGCGCTCGGCGAATTCCTGCCGGTTCTTGTCCGGCACGATGGGTGCGAGCAGTTCCGTCACCATCGGTCCGGTCAGCGGGGCCATCGCGGGGTCGAGCGGCTGCATGCGACCGTCCTTGCGGACCATCGGCGTGGCGCCAACCGACAGATGGAGGTCGGACGCCCCGACCTCCACCATCGCGCGAAACAACGTGTCAATGCGTGGGCTTTCCATCGTCACTCTGGGATCTCACTGACTTCGACAATGTGCGAGGCGTTCAGCAGGCAGGTGCCGCTGGTGGTTTCGACGTACCGGAAGCGCCCCGGTTGGCGGGTCCAGTCGCTGAGGCGATCGTGGCCCTCGGGCCGGTGGACATGCACCACGCCCGTGATGCGCTGGCCCGACGAGAGCAGCAGGGAGACGGGCTGGCGGCGTGCCACCGCATAGCCCGAGTCGCTGCGGGCTTCGTCCTCATCCAGCTCGACCATTAGGATGTGACTGGGGTTGATCAGGAAGGTCCGGGCATCGGTGCCGGCGTTCGACTCGAGGGGCAGAAACCCCTCGTGCTTCTCGAGCAGTTCGCCGACCCGCTCCGGGCCCTCGTGCCAGGCGCTGACCCCGGCCACGAAGAAGCAGCCGTCGCGCCGTTCGCCGTTGGAGAGAAGAATCCGCGCGAACGCGCGGTGCTTCTCGAATTGCAGGCCAGCCGAGCGATTGAGTCCACTCATCACCTCCGACTTATCGGCCGATCCCGTCCCGACATTGCACGGAATCTGCTGATTCCGCACGGTCCGGCTGGTGATACCGTGAACCGCGGCAGTCCTGAGAAACCAGGGGGAACGATGAGCGGCGTATTCGACGGACAGGTGGCGCTGGTGACCGGCGGCAGTTCGGGCCTGGGCCGGGCCGCGGCCGTGGCATTCGCGGCCCAGGGCGCCCGCGTGGTGGTCGCCAGCCGCCGCTCGGGCGAGTCCGAGGACACCGTCCGGTCGATCCGCGAGGCCGGCGGCGACGCCGTGTTCATCAAGGCCGACGTCTCGATTGCCGGCGATGTGGAAGCCCTCGTCGCCAAGGCCGTCGCCCACTATGGCGCCCTTCACGTCGCCTTCAACAACGCCGGCATCGAGGGCGACCCGTTCGTGCGGACGGCGGACTACTCGGAAGAGACGTGGGACCGCGTGGTCGCCACGAACCTGAAGGGGGTGTTCCTCTCGATGAAGTACGAACTGCCACATCTCATCGCCACCCGCGGCGCCATCGTGAACATGGCGTCGGTGGCGGGGCTGAAGGGCGGCCGGATCGGCGTGGCGTACTACGCCACCAAGCACGGCGTGGTGGGGATGACCAAGGCCGCCGCGCTCGAATATGCCGGCCAGGGCGTGCGGATCAACGCCGTGGCGCCCGCCGTGATCCGCACCGACATGGCCGATCGGGCGTTCTTCCACGACGAGGCGCTTGGCGCGCGCATCACCGCGCTGCACCCGCTCGGCCGGGTCGGCACACCGGACGAAGTGGCCAACGCCGTGCTGTGGCTGTGCTCACCGGCGGCGTCGTTCACCACCGGACACGTGCTGCCGGTTGACGGCGGCTATCTGCTTTGACGCGCGCAGAATTGTGCGCTGGCGTGTAATTGCCGCAACCGGATTCAGCCGCGCCAGCCCTACAGCCGGTGCCGGCTGCGGCCGATAAGAGCAGTTCAAGAGGTCACGAAAGCGGCCGGCTGCCCCTCCGGGCCCGCCCGTGGTGCCCATGAAAAACATCATCAAGATCCTGCTCGGGTTGGTCCTGGTCACTGCTGCCTTCCAGGGAGGACGGGCGGCCCTGAAGCACTACACGTTCGTGGACGCGCTCCAGGAGACGATGCTGTTCGGCGGCAGCCGGAACGAGGCGCAGATCGCCGAAAAGGTGATCGAGATCGCGGCCCAGTACCAGATCCCGCTGGACCCCGATCTCATGTCGGTGACCCGCGAGCCGTTCCTGATCACCATCGACGCGCCCTACACCGACACCGTGAACCTGCTGCCGGGCTTCTATTCCCGAAAGTGGGACTTCGACGCCTCCGTCAGCGTGCGCCTGCTCGAAGACACCCGCCCGCGCGGAGTAGCGCCGCGAGGCAGGCGAAGGTAGATCCCGCCCCCTGCTTCCGTTCACCCCGCCAGAGCGGTGCGGATGCGGGCCACGATTGCGGCAGCCTGGGCTGACAAGGCGTCGGCCTCGGCGGCTGTTTCCGTCCTGAACTTGCTCCTCCGACCACGCGCCCAGGTTGATCCGCACGTTGGCCGCGGCGCCTTCGCTCGCCGCGTAGAGCAGGCTGGCGGCCACGCCGACGTCGCTGGCCGCGGAGACGTTGCCGTGCTGCGCCACCGTCTCGCCCAGAGCCAGCGCGCGGCACGCGAGGCGCAGCGTCTGCAGCGGCACCTCGGTCGCGCCCTGCATCGCCCGCGCGATCGCCGCCTTGCGCGAGGCCTTGTCCTCGTCGGTGGCCTTCGGCAGGCGGTACGCCGCCATCACGGCGTCGAACGCCTCGGCATCTCGATCCGCGCACACCTCGAGCGAGGCCCGCAGCGGCAGCAGCTCGGCGCGGACTCCGTCCAGCGCCGTGCGCGCGTCGTCGGTGTTGGTGCGCGTCTTCGGCAGCCCGGCCACCATCACCAGCAGGGCGGTGCCCATCGCGCCCGCCACCGCAGACGCCGTGCCGCCGCCTGGAGTGGGCTCCGCACTGGCCAGGGCATCGAGAAACTGAGTAAGAGACAGTGAGGAGAAGGTGGTCATGACAGGGATCTTACGCCGCGATGCGGCCATTCTTGATCACGCCGCCGATGACGGGGGCGCCGACGCGGACCAGCTCGCTCAGCGGGCCTTCGATGATCACCGCGTCGAAGGGCTTGCCGACTTCGAGGCTGCCGCAGATCGCCTGACGATCGAGCGCGGCCGCGGCGTTGATGGTCGAGGCGACCAGCGCCTCTTCGATCGTCATGTTCATGCCGAAGCAGGCGAGTGACATCACGAAGGGGATGGAGGGCGAGAAGCCGCCGCCGGGGTTGAGATCGGTGGCCAGCGCCACCGCCACGCCGCGCTCAATCAACATGCGCGCGGGGGCGAAGCGGCCCAGCTTCAGGAAGAACGCCGCCGCCGGCAACAGCGTCGCGACGACGCCCGCCTGCGCCAGTTGATCGGCATGAGCTTCGTCCACGAAGATCAGGTGATCCGCCGACCGCGCGCCCACCCGCGCCGCCACCGCCGACCCGCCGCTCAGCGCCAGTTCGTCGGCATGAATTCGCGGCTTCAATCCCCTGGCCAGGCCGGCCCGCAGGATCGTTTCGGAGTCCTCGGGCGTGAACACGCCCCGCTCGCAGAACACGTCACACCATTCGGCCAGCCCCTCGGCGGCGACGGCCGGCAGCATCGTGTTGATCACCAGGTCCACGTAGCGGGCCGGGTCGGCGCGGTACTCGACTGGGAACTCGTGCGCGCCCATGAAGGTCGCGGTCAGTGACACCGGCTGCTCGGCGCCCAGCCGCCGGATGGCGCGCAGCATCTTCAGTTCCGATTCGAGGTCGAGCCCATAGCCGCTCTTCGCCTCGGCGGTCGTGGTGCCGTGCGCCAGCATTGCCGCCAGGCGGGGACGCGCCGCCGCCACCAGGTCGCTCTCGTCGGCCTCGCGCGTCGCTGCCACCGTCTTGACGATGCCGCCTCCGGAGGCGGCGATGTCGGCATAGGTCGCGCCCGCCAGCCGGCGCTGCAGCTCGTCGCGCCGATCGCCGGCGAACACCAGGTGGGTATGCGAATCGACGAAGCCGGGAATCACCGTGCGCCCACGCCCGGAGACGACCGTGGCATCCGGCTTCAGCGACAGCTCGTGACGGGCGTCCTGGGCCCGCCCGACGAAGACGATCTGCCCGTCGAACGACGCCACCGAGGCCCGCGGCAGCGCGGCGATGTCGCCCTGGGCGGCTCCCGTCCGTGGCGCGGCGCCGGCGCAGGTCGCCACCATGTCGGCGTCTTCGATCAGGAAGTCGGCAGGGATCACGCAGTCACTCCCAGCTTCTGCAGCGCGGCGTCGCGCGACAACCCGTCCACGCGCACGCGCTTGTTCCGCGAGGTCGTCCCGCTGGTGATGGTGAGGGCCCGCCGGGGAAGGTCCAGCGCGCGGGCCAGGGTCTCGATCAGCTCGGCATTGGCGGCGCCGTCCACCGGCGCCGCCGCAATCCGCACGAGGATGGCGTGGTCGCGCGTGCCGGCCACGCCTGCCTTCGAGGCGCGCGGCACGACGCGGACGGCCAGCTCGCAGGTCACCGTGGCAGGTTAACCCTGCGAGCCGGTCTTCTCGGTGTCGGCCGCCGGCGTGCCCGCCGCCGTGGCCGGGGCCGGCGTGTCGGCCTGCTTGGGCCGGTGCAGCAGCAGCACCTTGTCGTCGCGGTGCTTGGCGTCCTGGTCCCTGAGGAACGTCAGGGTGGTCTGCAGCGACTTCACCAGCCCCTCGACGGATTCCTCGACTTCGCGGCGCTTGATCCGCATCCCGTCGATCTCCCGCTGCACGTCCTCGAGCCGCCCCTGCGACTTCTGCACGATCAGGTCGGCGCGCGCCTCGGCGTCGCGCAGCACGCGCTGCGATTCGTCGTTCGCCTGATCCTTGATCTCGTCCGCCACCTTCTGCGCGGTGAGCAGGGTGTTGCGCAGGCTGCGCTCCTGGCCGCGATGCTCGCTCAGCACGGACTCGAGCTTGGCCACTTCCTGGCGCAGCTTCTCGGTCTCGCGCAGGGCGTTCTCGTAATCGTCGGCGACTTCCGTCAGGAAGGCCGTGACCTCACCGCGGTCGTAGCCGCGCATCACGGTGTTGAATCGCTGCTGACGGAGATCGAGCGGAGTTACCTTCATGCTGCAAACCTTTCACTGCCCCTGCGGGCCGTAGAACCTGCTGCCGAAAATCGCGCTGCCGACGCGGACCATCGTGGCCCCTTCCGCGATTGCCACCTCGAAGTCGTGGCTCATGCCCATCGACAGCTCGTGGAGCCGGTCGGCCGGGGTGCCATCCTGCACCCAGCCGTCGCGCAACTCGCGCAAGCGGCGGAACCACGGCCTGGCGTCCTCCGGGTCGTCCACCGCCGGTGGCAGCAGCATCAAGCCCGCGAGGGCGGCCCCGCGCATGCCAGCCGCCGCCGCCAGCATCGCCGGGACATCCTCCACCCGGGCGCCGTGCTTGGTGGCTTCGAGCGCCAGGTCCACCTGGATCAGCACACTCACCTGTCGGCCTTCGCTTGCCGCCACATCGTCCACGCGCCGCAGCAGGTCCAGGCTGTCGATCGCGTGAATCCAGCCCACCCGCCCCGCGGCCTTTCGCACCTTGTTCGACTGCAAATGGCCGATCAGGTGCCACCCGATCTGCATGTCGGCCGCAGCCTCGATCTTCTGCAGGGCTTCCTGCACCTTGTTCTCGCCGAAATCGCGCTGCCCGGCGTCGTAGGCCTCCCGGACGGCCTCGATCGGGAACGTCTTGGACACCGCGATCAGCCGGACGTCCTCGGCGCGCCGGCCGGCTCCCAGGGCGGCGTTCCCGACGCGCTCGCGTACCGCCGCGAGCCGTTCGGCCACCTCACTCATTTCTTCAGCTGCGCCACCATCGTCTTCGCCTGCGGGGCGAACTGACCGGTGGGGGCGAGCTTGAGGTACGACTCGAACGAGCCGACCGCCTCGGGCATCTTGCCCTCGTTCAGCAGCGCCATGCCGAGCTGGTAGTGGGCATCGGCAAAGTTGGGATCCGCCTTGATGGTCTCCTCGAACTTGGTCTTGGCCTCGGCAATCTTGCCCTGGTTCCACAGGATGATGCCCTGGTTATAGGTGGCATCCGCCGAGCCGCCGGCGGCGCCGCCGGCCGTGCCGGCCTTGGCGCTCATCGCCGCTGCTTCGTCGAAGCGCTTCTGGTTGTTGTACAGGGTCGCCAGGGCGTTCATGGCGTTGGCGTTGTCGGGCTTCAGCTCGAGAACCTTCTTCCACGACTCTTCCGCCTGCTTCTCGTCCTTCTTCTGAAGCTGGGAAACGCCAAGGTTGTAGTAGCAGTCGGAGCAGTCGGGGCTGGCCTTCACTGCTTCAGTAAAGCGGGCGATGGCGGTGTCGTGGTCGCCGGCGCGGCTGGCGGCGACGCCTTCGTCGAACAGCTTGTTGGCGGCCGCCTTGGCCGGGTCGGCAGCAGCGCCTGCCCCGGGAGTCAACGTGATGGTGACATCGGCCGGCGCGCCGAGCCTCACCCGCACCGGCGCGCTTTGCGTGCCCACCTTGTCGGCGCTGGCGGTCACCATGTACTCGCCGGACTCGGTCAGCAGCTGCACGAACTCGCCGCGCTTGTCGCTCTTGGTCTGGAACTTCCGGTTCGTGCCGCCCTTGAACTCGATGACGACGGCGGCGCCAACGATGGGCTGGCCCTGTCCGTCGATGACCTTGCCCTTGATCATGGTGGACTGGGCCAGCGCGCCCGTGGCGAGCATCAGCACCGCGGCCAGTGCCAGAAATGAAGCAGTCAGTGTCTTGGACATGTGCGCACCCTCGTTGAAGAGTGTAGATTACTCCGCCATAAATCGGTCGATGGCGCCCAGATCGTAGGAGATTGGGGCCGGAGGAAACGAGTCGAGGAAGCGCCGGCCGTAGGGCATGGTGCGGAGGCGGGGGTCCAGCACCGCCAGCACGCCCCGGTCGTCCCGATGCCGAATCAGCCGGCCCAGGCCCTGGAGCAGGGCCAGCACCGCCAGCGGCACCTGATAGTCCTGGAAGGCATCGCCGCCATCGGCGGTAATCGCCTCGACCCTGGCCGCGGTGATGGGGTCGCCCGGCGAGGCAAACGGCAGCTTGTCGATAATCACGCAGCTCAGCTGTTCTCCCGCCACATCCACCCCTTGCCAGAACGACGAGGTGGCCAGGAGCACGGCATTCGGGGTGGTCCGGAACCGTTGGAGGAGGACCGTTCGCGGCGCGTCGCCCTGCACCAGCAGCGGATACGGCAGCGAGTGGGTCACCAGTTCCTGCACCTCCCGCAGCACGCTGTAGCTGGTGAAGAGCACGAAGGCACGGCCACGGGTGCGGCGCAGGATCTCGAGCACCTCGCGCGCGGCGGCCTCGCCGAAACCGGGCATCTTGGGCGACGGCATCCGTCGCGGCAGGTAGAGCATGGCCTGCGTGGCGTAGTCGAACTCCGACGGGATGGAGATCTCCTCGGCGTTCCGCACGCCCAGGCGCCCGCGCAGGTAGTCGAACGACCCTTCCACGGTCAGCGTGGCCGAGGTGAGGATCGTCGCCCGCATGCGATCGAACAGCATCTGCTGCAGGATCTCGGCGACGTCAATCGGCGCCGCGCGCAGGAACACGCCGCGCCCGCGCGTCTCCACGAAATACACGTGGTGCGGATCGGAGGCCGCCATCAGGAACCGCAGGTGATCGCGGATCTCGGCGGCGCGCTTGCCTGCCGCCAGCGCGTCTTCGCTGCCTCCGCTGGAGGTGGCGCTCGACGCCGCCAGGCTCATCGCGCCTTCCAGCCCGTCGAGCGCGCTGACCAGCGCCAGGCCGTCGTTGATGACGTCGCCGAACCAGGCCGGCCCGATGCGAAGCCGCTCGTTGGCGTTGCCGCGGCTGGCGCGCGCCAGCGTCAGCCCGCCGAAGAACGCCCGCGCGTGATCGTCCACGCGCCGCACCTGCCGGCGCAGCGCGCTATCCTCGTCACTCACCACGCCGGCGTTGATCAGGCGCTCGCAGTCGCGGCCGAGCTCGTCGAGGCGGTAGTTGCTGACGGCAATCCCGAAATACTGCGTGGCCACGTCTTCGAGCTGGTGCGCCTCGTCCACGACTGCGTAGTGGCAGGTAGGAATCACCTCGCCGTACGAGCCCTGGCGCACCGCGGCATCCGCGCACAGCAGGTGATGGTTGACGATCACCAGGTCCGATGATGCCGCGCGCTGGCGCATGCGGGTAACGAAGCACTCCTGGTACTGCGGGCAGTCGCTGCCAAGGCAGGTCTCGGACGTGGCCGAGATGTCGTGCCACAACGGCGACGATTCCGGCAGATCCTCGAGCTCGGCGCGATCGCCGGTGTCGGACGTTTCCGACCACGCGGCGATCCGCTCCAGATCGGCGCCAGCCGACGATCCGCTGCGCGCCTGCTGCAGCCGGTGCAGGCACAGATAGTTCGACCGGCCTTTCATGTAGGTGGCGGTGAACGGCACGCCGAGCGCCTGCTGCAGCACCGGCAGATCCTTGAAATAGATCTGCTCCTGCAGGTTCTTGGTGCCGGTGGACACCAGCACGCGGTTCCCGCTGAGGATGGCGGGAACGAGATAGGCGAGCGTCTTCCCGGTGCCGGTGCCGGCCTCGGCAAGCAGCACTCCGCCCTGTTCGAGCGTGTCGGCAACGGCGCCGGCCATGGCGCGCTGACCCTGACGCGGTTCGAAGTGGGGCAGTTCGCGCGCGAGCGGGCCGTCGTCCGCGAAGACGGCCTCGGCCGCGGCTCTCAGGCCAGTTCCGGGTACAGCGGGAACTTCCGGCACAGCGTTTCGACTTCGGCTTTCACCATGGCGAGGGCCTGCGTATCTTCAGGCGAAGCCAGGACGCGCGCGATGAACGCGGCGATCTGGTCCATCTCGGGTTCCTTCATGCCGCGCGTGGTGACCGCGGGCGTGCCGACGCGCACGCCGCTCGCCACCATCGGCGGATTGGTGTCGAACGGGATGGCGTTCTTGTTCACGGTGATGCCGGCCTCGTTCAACGCCTTCTCGGCGACCTTGCCGGTGAGACCCTTCGAGAACACGTCCACGAGGACGAGGTGGTTGTCGGTGCCGCCGCTGACGAGACGGAATCCCGCGGCGGCCAGCCCCGCCGCCAGCCGCTGGGCGTTCTTCACCACCTGCGTCTGGTAGTCCACGAACGCCTGTTCGGACGCTTCCTTGAAGCAGACCGCCTTGGCGGCGATGACGTGCATCAGCGGGCCGCCCTGGATGCCCGGGAACACCGAGCGGTCGAGGTCCTTCGCAAACTGCGAGCGGCACAGCACCATGCCGGCGCGCGGCCCACGCAGCGTCTTGTGGGTCGTCGTGGTGACGAAGTCCGCGTGCGGCACCGGGCTCGGGTGCACCTTCGCGGCCACCAGGCCGGCGATGTGCGCCATGTCCACCATCAGCAGCGCGCCGGTGTCCTTTGCGACCTTGCCGGCGCGTTCGAAGTCGAGGACGCGCGGATAGGCGCTGGCGCCGACGATGATCAGCTTCGGCTTGTGCTCGTGCGCCAGCCGCTCGAACTCGTCGTAGTCGATCCGCTCGTCCTCCTTGCGCACGCCGTAGGGGACGATCTTGTAGAACTTGCCCGAGAAGTTCAGCGGGTGGCCGTGGGTGAGGTGCCCGCCGTGGGCCAGGTTCATGCCGAGGATGGTGTCACCGGGCTGGAGCACGGTGATGAACACGCTCATGTTCGCCTGCGCGCCGGAGTGCGGCTGGACGTTGACGTGCTCGGCGCCGAACAGCGCCTTGGCGCGGGCGATCGCCAGCGATTCGGCGACGTCGACGAACTCGCAGCCGCCGTAGTAGCGCTTGCCCGGGTAGCCCTCGGCGTACTTGTTGGTCAACACCGAGCCGACCGCTTCGAGGATGGCCGGGCTGACGAAATTCTCAGAGGCAATCAGTTCGAGACCGCTCTCCTGGCGACCGAGCTCGTGCCCGATAGCGGCGGCGATTTCGGGATCCATCTGGGCGAGCGTGCGGGGGGCGAGGCGGGTATCGGTGGACATCGTGAAACAAATTCTACTGCGGCCAACAGCGGCGAGGGGCGACAACCGTCGGTCGTCACTCAAGGGGCGGGCTGGCTCTGCATTTCTCCGAGTTGGAAAATCGCGATACCGGAGTTCCGTACTCGCCCGTGGCCTTCGATACTGGCGCGACGAAGTCCGGGGCCCGGCCGCGAGCGACTGCGAGACGGCCAGAAGCTGCTACGATGCCGCCGTTCGGAGGAACCCTGCCCATGCGATATGTCCTGACCCTGGTGTGTGCACTCTCGCTGTCCATTGCCCTCACCGGCCAGGAGCAGGCGCCCCTGCAGCGGCTGCTGCAGGCCGAGCTCTCGCGCATCCCCGCGAAGGCCGGCATCTACGTCAAGCACCTGAAGACCGGCGAGACGGCGTCGGTGCTGCCCGACGAGAAGTTCAACAGCGCCAGCGTGATCAAGATCCCGGTGCTGGTGATGGCCTACCAGATGGCCGAGAAGTCCACGCTGGACCTGAACGCGCGCGTGACGATCGCCAAGGGCGACAAGCGCGGCGGCTCCGGCGTGCTGCGCTACCACGACGCGGGACTGCAGCCGACGCTGCGTGACGTGATGACGCAGATGATCATCACGAGCGACAACACCGCCACCGACATCGCCATCGCCAGGGTGGGCGGCGTGCCCGCGGTCAACGCCTGGCTGAAGGCCAACGGCTATGCGCCGGCGCTGCAGTTGAACGGCACGATTCTCGAAGTGTTCCGCAACCGCTTCGTGCTGGCAGACCCCAAGGCGTCCGCGCTGACCGCCGAGGATGTCTACGGCCTCGGCTCCGGCGACCTCGCCTATGGCACCTCGCCACGGGCCTTCCTCGAGAGCATCCAGGCCGGCATGCAGAAGCCCGAAGTGCAGGCCGAGAACGTGCGGCGGCTCGACGAAGTTCCGGCGAGCTGGCTGGGTGAAATCACGCCGGCCGGTGTGGGCCGGATGATCGAGGCCATGGAGACCGGCAAGCTCACCTCCACCGCGTCGGCCGACGAGATGAGCCGCATGTTCCGATCGCAACAGTCGGGAGCGCGCCGCCTGCCGCACTTCATCACCGTCCCGGTCGGCCACAAGACCGGCGACTTCGCGCCCTCGGTCGCCAACGACGTGGGGATCATCTACACGCGGTCGGGTCCGGTGGTGGTGTCGTTCCTGCTGAACGCCATCCGCGAACCCTATGGCGAGGCCGAGGACCGCATGGGCCACGTGGCGCGCGTGATCGTCGAGTACTTCGACGGCAGGCCCTGACGGTTCAAGAGAGGTCTTGTCGCCCCCAGCCAGGAACTGAGCGGAGCACGTAGAGGCAGATCGAAACGCCGACGAGCGCGGCCAGCCCGAGAGCTTCGTCGGCGGTCAGCTGCCACAACAGCCAGCCGACGACCATGCAGCTCAGGACGGGAATGGCCGGCCCACCGGGGATCGTGAAGGCGCCGCCTGGCGGGCGACCATCCCGTTGTCGCAGGCGAAGGACGGCGAGGCTGACCCCGCCGTAGACGACGAGGATCGACCCCGATGCCACCACCGCCAGCGGCTTGAACGTGCCGCTCAACGCGAGCGCGCAGATCACCGCCGCGAAGAAGATGATGGACACATAGGGCGTCTTGTAGCGGGGATGCACCCGGGCGAGGATGCCCGGCAGGTTGCCGTCCCGTGCCGACGCGAAGACGACGCGGGGCGCAGCGAGCATGTCGCCGCTGACCGTGGCGTAAATCGAGATCGACACCAGCGACCAGCAGCATCCGTGACCCCCAGTCACCGAATATCGCCTGGGCCACGGCGGCCAATGGGGCCTCGGTGTTGCGCGCGAGCTCGGGTCCCAGCACACCCTGCGCGACCGTCTGCAGTCCCAGGTACAACAGGAGGATGCCCCCGAGCCCCATCAGCAATCCCCGCGGCACGGTCTTCGGCGGGTGCGTAATCTCGCCGCTGGCGTGCAACCCGGCCTCGGCACCGGCAAAGGCAAAGAACAGGACGAGTGTCCCCGCACCCAGTGACGAGAGCGACGGCCATTCGGTGATCGACAGGAAGTCGGTGTCGATGGCGAAGAGTCCCACGGCGACGAGCAGCAGCAGAGGCACCAGTTTGGCGACCGTGTTGAGCGCGAGCAGCCTGAGACCCGCGCGGACGCCGGTGACGTTGACCCAGGCGAGAAAGCCGCACAGCGCGACGATGACGATCCCGCGCGGCACCGGTTCGGCAAGAGTGGGCAGCGCCACCGCCATCGTCTCGACCATGGCCACCGTGATGGCGGCGTCGGAGAGCACGGACCAGCCGAACCAGATCAGCACCGAGGCGATGAATCCGGCGAACGGGCCGAAGGCGTCTTCGATGTAGGCGTAGGCGCCGCCGCTGCGCGTGATGCGGCTGCCGATTTCGGCAAAGCAGAGGAAGACCAGCGCCACCGCCACCGAGCAGGCGAGGTAGGCCAGGATCGCGGCCGGGCCGAGCTCGCGCGGCGATCAGGCCGGGCAGCACGAAGATGCCGCCGCCGACGGTCAGGTTGATGATGCTGAGGCCCAGGGCGCGCGGGCCGATGGCGCGCACCAGCCCTTCATCGGAGTCGCGACCATCCCGGTTCATTGACCTTCCTTCGGTCTGCTGGTGACGGCGCCCGGCAGCCACGCCGCCACCGGAGAGGCGGTTCAGCTCAGGAATTCGTGGAGAAGCGCGTGGAAGTGATGGACGCCCTGCTCCTGGCGCGGCGCGTAGCGTCCCCGGTCGTAGACGCGCGAACCGAGATTTCGCTGGACGACCTCGCAGATCTCGCGGTCCTCGTCCTGGACCTTGTCGCTGAAGGCGATGCGACGTGCCCAGTCGTCGCTCTGGGGATCGACGCTCTGGTCGAGCGCGAACCACTCGAAGACGACCGTCGTGCGGTCGTGCCCTCGTGGCAGCACCACGTTGGTCTGCAGCTGCCCGAAGTAGACGTTCAGCATGATGTTCGGGAACAGCCAGTAGTACTGGGCCGACTCGTTCTTCGCATCAGGGCGATACAGGCGGTCCGCGTCTTCCGCCGCGGCGCCTCGCAGCGGGGCATGCTGGATGGAGTAGTAGCGTCGCGGCTCGACCCGATACTGCTTGTCATCCAGCTCCTTGTGCAGCGTCGGGTGAACGAGCGGGATGTGATACCCCTCGAGGTAGTTGTCGACGTAGACCTTCCAGTTGCACGCGACGTCGTATTCGCGCCGCTCGATGCACGAATAGGTGAGGTTCGAATCGAAGGCGACCCTGGCCGGCAGGTCCTCGATGAAGTGCGCGAGCGGCGGCGCCTTCAGGTCGAGATTGGCGAACACCAGCGGCCCCCAGGCCTCGACCAGCAGCGGCACGAGATGCATCTCGTCGGCGGCGAAGTGGCGCGCGTCCTCCATGCCCGGCGTGCGGAGCAGCGACCCGTCGAGCCGATAGGTCCAACCGTGGTATTTGCACTGCAGCGTCTGGCGGCTTCCGCACCCGGATGCCACCGGGCCGGCGCGGTGCAGGCAGACATTGTGGAACCCCCGCAACGTGTCGCCGTCGCGCACCACGACAATCGCCTCGCCGCCGATCTCGGTCGTGAAGTACTGCCCGCTGTGGGCCACGTCCGCGGCGCGGCCGACCAGTTGCCACGTGCGGCCGAAGACGCGCTCCTGTTCCAGTTCGAGGAACACGGGATCCGTATAGAGCCGCGCCGGGATGGTCGCGGCGCGCTCGATGTTCAGATCGAAGGGGAAGGGCGTGGCCACGGCCGCAGTATAGCGATCCGCGGGTCCGTGATCTCGCGTGGGAGCGCGGCGTATACTGGCGCCCTCGTGAAGATGACCAGAGGCGGCACGTGCACGCAGAGTTTGTAATCGTCGGCGGCGGCATCTACGGCGCGGCCACGGCGCTCGCCCTCGCCCGCCGCGGTGCCGACGTGCTGGTACTGGAAGCCCGTGACATCGCGTCCGGGGCTTCGGGCGGACTCGGCAAGCGTGGCGTGCGCGCCAATGGCCGCGACATCCGCGAGCTGCCGCTGATGCGGCTCGCCTACGAGCAGTGGCCGACGCTGGAGGCGGAGCTGGGGGCGCCCACCGGCTACGAACGCATCGGCCACCTGCAGTTGTACGAGCGCCATCACGACATCGGCGGGGCCGCGATCCGCGCGCGGGTGCAAACCGCCCTCGGGATCCCGACGAAGCACCTGGAGGGCGACCGCGTGCGCGACGTCGAGCCTGGCCTCGGCGCGCAAGTGCTGGGCGGACTGCATGCCCCACTCGACGGCGTCGCCGATCACGAGGCGACCACGCACGCCTACGCCAGGGCCGCGGAACGCGCCGGCGCGAGAATCCGCACCAACGCCCGCGTCGCCGCCATCTCGCACGGCGTGGGACGCGTGCACGCCGTGACGCTGGACGATGGTTCGTCGATCGCGGTGGGCCGCGAGCTGCTGCTATTGGCCAACGGCGGGATGGGCGGCCTGCTCGAGGATCAGCTGCAGTGCCGCCTCCCGGTGTGGACGGTGTTTCCACAGGTGGTGCGCTCGACGCCGGCAGCCACCGCGCCGTTTCACTCGCTGATCGGCCACCTGCACCGGCCGGTGGCCCTCAAGATGATTCCGGGTGGGTCGGTGATGCTCTCTGGCGGATGGCGCGGTCGCTGGAATCCCGAGAGCGGGCGCGGGGAAACCATCGCGAAATCGGTGACCGGCAACTGGGCCGAAGCCGTGTCGCTGTTTCCGGCGATCGGCGAGTTGCAAATCGCGGAGTCGATGGCGGATCGCGCGGAGACCACCTGTCTCGATCTGGTGCCCGTCATCGATCGCGTCCCCGGCGTGTCGAACGCGCTGGTCGCGGCCGGGTGGTCCGGCCACGGCTGGGCGATTGCGCCGGCGGTGGCGCCGCTTCTCGCCGACTGGGCGCTGACCGGCGAGGTCCCCGAGCTGCTGCAGCCGTTTACGCTGTCGCGTTTCCCGTCGACCTAGCGGCTCTCGCGCCTAAGCGGCCACGGCCCGACGACCGGGCCAGAAGTAGACCAGCAGCGTCGTGGCCGTCACCGCCGCCAGCATCGGCCACAGTCCGAATTGCACCAGCAGCAGCGGCATGGTCGCGGTCACCAGACCGCCGCCAAGGAGCGGCGAGGTGATCATCGAACGCGCCGCGAAGGCCTGCGCCGCCGTCGTGCGATTGTCCGGATCGACGATGCGTAACAGCATGAGCCCCACCGCCGCCACGCCAGTCAGCGTGCCGTAGACCACGATGCCCTGTTCGAACCAGTCCTCGCGCAGCATTCGCGGGGCCAGCAGCAGGAACGACACCACGCACCAGACGATGCCCGCGATCATCAACAGCGTGAACGGGACCACGTTCTGCAGGAACAGGTCGAGCTGCATCGTTGCGATAGCCGCGCTGACGAGCAGGTCCAGGCAGAGCCCGGTGATGCGCTGGAACGTGGCGCGATCGAAGTAGGTGGCCGCGCCGAGGCGATCCGCCGTGGCCTGAATCAGCATGCCGCCGATCATCGCCAGCGGAAACAGCGGGAAGCCGTCGAGCGACGGATGGATGGCCCGGACGCCGAGCAGCATCACCCAGCCCACCAGCGCCGCCAGCGACACGATCGCCAGATGCAAGGTCAGCGGCTCGAGCACGTCGCCGGTGATCGTCCCCATGGCAATCGGCCGCCGCGCGGCTGGCGGCACCAGCCCGGCGCCACCCGCTGGGACGCCGCCGTCGAGGTCCGCGCCGACCGACGTGAAGCCACGCCGCACGCCGTACTGAATCAGCGCCACGCCACCGACGACGCTGGTGATGATGCCGACCGTGGCGGACATCTGTCCCAGCGGGCCGCCGGCGGGGAAGCCGAGCGACGCGAACACGCTGGTCATGGCGCCCGCCGTTCCATGGCCGCCGGAGAAGCCCACTTCGAGGAGGCACGCAAACAGCGTCGGTGTGCCGAACAGCGGCCCGAGCACCAGCCCCGTCAGCAGCAACCCGACGATGTACTGCCCGAGCGCGCCGACCACCGTGAAGCGCACCAACGGTCCGCCCAGGCGCGCGATCGTGCCGATCGACGGAACCGTCACGCCCAGGAACAATCCCGCGAACACGAAGTTGATCAAGATCGACGGCAGCGCCGTCCAGATCGCGAAGATGTCGCGTGGCACGAGGTCGAGACCGAACGGGCCGACCGCCACCCCGACGAAGCCGCCGAGCAGCGGCACGGGCAGCGCCAGCCGCCGCAGCAGCGGGATGCCAAGCCAGAAGAGCAGCCCCGAGAGCAGCAGCAGACCAAGGCCTCCAAGGGCCAGCAGCACGATCATGGTGGGCCGCTCCCGTGAAACGGCGGGGCCACCATACCATGCGGATTTCGATTACGATCCCCCGTCCCCATTGGTGACGCGTCGTTCGTGCATTCCCTGGAGGTAAGCGGTGAGACGTGTATTCCTTGCGCTCGTGCTCGTCGGTATGACGATGGCTCCGGCCGTCGCGCAGACCGTTCCGGAACTTCCATTTCAGTCGGTGCCCGATCCGCTGACCCTGCCGCCCGACGTCCACTTCGGTGAGATCGCGGGCGTCGCGGTCAACTCGAAGGGGCACGTGTTCGTGTTCTCGCGCGGCAACTCCATCGGTCCGGCCTACATGGCGACCGCCGCGCAGTTGCTGGAGTTCGACCAGGCCGGCAAGTTCGTCCGCGAGATCGGCAAGAACCTGTTCGCCTGGGCCTACGCCCACGCCGTCCGCATCGACAAGCAGGACAACATCTGGGTGGTGGACAAGGGCTCGAACATGATCCTGAAGATGAACCCGCAGGGGCGGGTCGTCTGGGTGTTCGGCCGCAAGGGCGAGTCGTCGCACCTCGACGTGCCGCCCGATTACGCCTCGCAGCTGACCAACATCCTCAAGCGGGCGGGCGTCGCGGTCACCGTGCCGGAGAACAACAACCCGCGCAACCCGGTGCCCGTGCACCGCGACAACGTCTTCAACCAGCCGACCGACGTGGCGTGGGACTCGCAGGGGAACTCGTACTTCACCGACGGCTACGTGAATTCGCGCGTGGCCAAGGCCAACGCCAAGGGCGAGTGGGTGGCGAGCTGGGGCTCGCTCGGCAACGGCCCCGGCCAGTTCGATACCCCGCACGGCGTGGCGGTGTCGCCGAAGGACGAAATCTACGTCGCGGATCGCGGCAACCGCCGCATCCAGGTGCTCGACACCGAGGGCAAGTTCCTCCGCGAGTTCACGATCGACGTGCCGGTGGACCCGAAGCGCGGCAAGATCACCTACGGCGTCGACAATCCGAACGGTAAGACCGGTTCACTGGCGCCAGGCGCGCCGGACGCGTTGTGCATGACGCCCGGGCCCGAACCCGGTGCTGTTCGTGGGCGACCTCTACCCGAGCCGCATCTACAAGGTGTCGCTCGACGGGAAGCTGCTCGGCGTCTACGGGCAGCCGGGCCGCAACCTCGGCGAGTTCGGCTGGATCCACGCGATTGCCTGCCCCTCCGAGAACGAGATCTGGGTGGGCGAGTTGATCAACTGGCGCGTGCAGAAGCTCGTGACCAAAGGCACCAGCAGCCGCTAGCCGCGTTTCACCCGAATCCGGGCGGCGCGTCAGTCACGCGCGTCGCCCGGCTCCGGTCAGTTCGATCCTCGTGGGCAGGAACATCCGGCGGTACAGCCCCGGCGTGACGCCCACCATCCGCTTGAACAATCGCCGGAAGAACGACGCGTCCGAATAGCCCACCACCGCGCCGATCTCTTCCGCCGCGCGATCGCCCGATTCCAGCATCCGCTTGGCTTCCTCGATCCGCAGGTTCTGCAGGTACTCGATCAGCGAACAGCCGGTGGCGGCCTTGAAGCGCCGTTTGAGCGTGCGCTCGGGCATTCTCGCGTAGGCCACGGCTTCGCTCACCGCTTCGACATCGCGGAAGTTCTCCTGCAGCCAGGCTTCGCACCGCCTGACGGCCGCGTCGCCGTGCGGCAGGCGGCGGACGAGCGCGGCATAGGGCAGGTCGCCTTCGTCATGCCGCTTCAGCAGATAGACCTTGGCAATCCGCATCGCCTCTCCCGGGCCGGCGTGCCGCGCGATGATGTGGAGCGCCAGGTCGTGCCACGACGTGGCGCCGCCCGCGGTGACGATGCGCCCGGCAGGATCGGCGAGCACGAGATTGGGCGCGGGGTCGAAGCGCACTTTCGGGTAGTGGGTGCGAAAGAGATCCTGATAGCCCCAGTGCGACGTCGCCGGGCAGCCGTCGAGCAACCCGGTCTCCGCCAGCATGATCGAGCCCGAGCACGCCGAGTAGAGCGTGGCGCCGGCCCGGTAACGCTGCCGCAGCCACTCCACGAGCGCCGGATGGCGGCCGTGCATCGGCTCGTCAGGCCCCAGCCGCAGTTCCGGCAGGATCACGACCGACGCGGCAGGGGCGTTGGCGATGTCGAAATCCGGGTGGACGGGAACGCCGTTGCCGCAGGTGAAGGGCCTCGACTCCGTGGAGACGATTCGCACCCGGAAAAGCTGCCGCGATGCCTCGCGAACGAGCGTCTGCCACACGTTTCCGGTCGCCGACAGCACATCGATGAGCCCGTAGAGCGCGGACGCCGCGGTTTCGGGCACCGCCACGATGAGGATGTCGAGCGCTTGGCCGGACTCGTGGTTTGCCATTGCCAACCGTCATTTATGGCACAAAAAGCACTATTTTGTCAAAAATTACGCCAAATAAGACCTAAATAAACCATTCAAAGTGCCTGTTGTGCCTTCGATCAGCCGTCTCTCACACATTGCGGTTTGGCGTGACGCATTCGATGGAGCTCACCGCGATTCGCGTCTGCGGTGCTACCATCGCGCCCGCCACCGTCGCGGTAACGGCACTGCTGGAGACACCATGGCTCTTCCGGACTATGCGATGCGGCAGCCGTCCTTCCCTGAGATGTACGAGCGCCTGCTCGTGCAACCCCTCTTCCGGCCCTTCGCCGAAACCGTGCTCGATCGCGTCAACCTCACGCCCGGGGATCGTGTCCTCGACATCGCCTGCGGCACCGGCATCGTCGCCCGCCTCGCCCGGGAGCGCATGGGCGGTGGCACGGTCGTCGGCATCGACCTGAGCCCGCAGATGCTGGCCGTGGCCAGCGCCGTCGCGCCCGAAATCGAGTGGCGCGAAGGCTCGGCGCAGGCGTTACCGGTCGCTGACGGCGAGCGCTTCGACCTTGTCTTGTGCCATCAAGGCTTGCAGTTCTTCGCCGACCGGCCGGCCGCGCTCCGCGAGATCAAGCGGGTGCTGGCGCCGGGCGGCCGCGTGGCGGTGGCGACGTGGTGTTCGGTGGAGAACTCGCCGGTGCTCGGCGAGTTGCAGCGGGTGGCGGAGCGCCATCTCGGCCCGATTGCCGATCAGCGCTACAACTTCGGCGGCGCCGCCGATCTCGAGGCGCTCCTGGTCGGGGCCGGTTTCACCCATGTCCGCGTCGAGACCGAGACGCGCACGGTGCGGTTCCCCGACGCCAAGACCTTCGTGCGGATGAACACGATGGCGTTTGTGGGCATGAGCGCGGCGAAAGCGCTGGACGAGACGGCGCGCGCCGCGGTGGTGGACGCCATTGCCATGGCCAGCATGGAGGCGGTGTCCCCACACCTGCGCAACAACGAGCTGGTGTTCGACTTGAGCACCAATCTGGCGACGGCTTGAGGCCGCCGCCGGGGCTCGACGGCCCTGGTGCTCCCGATCCCCGGGCCGCAGCCGGCTCAGGAGGCGCTGTTCTCCGCGTCGTGAATCTTGGCCACGCGTCCCTGGTGGCGCCCGCCCTGGAATGCCGTGGTCAGGAAGATCTTGAGAATCTCCTCGGCTCGGTCTGGCGCCAGCATCCGTGCGCCCAGCGTCAGGACGTTGAGGTCGTTGTGTTCGCGTGACAGCCGGGCGGTCTCCTCGTCGGCAATCGCCGCGGCGCGGATCCCGGGCACCTTGTTCGCGGTGATCGCCATGCCGACACCGCTGCCGCAGACCAGGACGCCGCGGTCGAAGCGGCCGTCGTGGACGCCCCGCGCCACCGCCACCGCAAAGTCGGGGTAGTCGACCGCGGCTGGACCATTCGTGCCGACGTCTTCGTAGGCCACGCCCATGGCGTCCAGCGTACGCTTCAGCTCGTCCTTCAACGCCACTCCCGCGTGATCGGCCCCAATCGCAACTCGCATGCAAGAAGTATAGGGGTAAGATGCGCGGCATGCGAAGACGTACGCTGCTCCAGGCCATCGTCTCGACGCTGCCCGCGCTGTCGTTCTCGCGCGTGCGGCTGAACGCGCAGCTCCGGACGCTGACGCCGGAGGCGATCGCCACCCTGCAGGAAGTCGCGGCGACCGTGCTGCCGGCGTCGCTCGGCGCCGACAAGATTTCGCTCACCGCCGATCGGTTTGTCGCCTGGACGAACGGCTACCAGGAAGGCATACCGCTGCAGCACGGCTACGGCCACCCGCGGCTGGTGAAGACCGCGGCGTCCCCGGTTCCGGACTATGCGGCGCAGCTGGTGTCGATCGCCGCCGCCGCCCGCGCGCGCGGTGGCCGATTCGGATCGCTGCCGCTCGACGCGCGCCGCGCGCTGCTGGACGAGGCACTGAAGGCGGCGAACGTCACGCAGCTTCCCTCGCGCCCGGGTGGCGGCCATGTGGTCGCCGACCTGATGGCGTTCTACTTCCGCAGCAGCGAAGCCAACGACGTCGCGCATCGCGCGCACATCGGGCGTCAGGTGTGCCGCCCGATCGAATTGACGACGCGCCGCCCGACGTCCACAGCGTAGGCTCAAGACTCAAGACTCAAGACCCAAGACTCAAGACCTAAGACTCAAGACCCAAGACTCCACCATGTCCCTCCACGAAAGCGACGTCTGCATCATCGGCGGAGGCATCACCTCGGCGATGCTCGCGAGGAAGCTGGCCAACCTCCGCCCCGGCACCACCATCACCATCGTCGAGGCAGGCCGCTCGATCTTCGACGTCGAGAATCGCGGCATGTACCGCGATCGCGCCCTGTCCTACGGCGAGCATCCGTGGCGTGACGATTACATCGAGGATCAGAAAGCCGAGGGCATCATCTCGATGACCATGGCGGTGGGCGGGCTGGCGCTGCACTGGGGAGGCGCGTGCAACCGTTTCTCCGAGGAAGACCTGCGGCTCAAGTCGCTGTACGGCCTGGCCGCCGACTGGCCGGTTGCCTGGGACGAGCTCGAGCGCTACTACGTGGAAGCGGAGCGGGCGCTGAACGTCGCCGGCGAGCCGAGCCCCTATCCGGAGGATCGGCGCTCCGGCCCCTACCCGCAGCCGGCCGTGCCGCTGTCCTACAACCTGCAGGTGCTGAAGGCCTGGGCCGAGCAGAGCGGACTGAAGTTCAATGCGCTGCCGATGGCGAGGAACCTCACGCCGGCCGACGGCCGCGGCAGTTGCTGCGTGTTCGACACCTGCGGCGACGTGTGCCCGTCCGGCGCCCGCTACTCACCCGACTTCACCTTTCGTCAGCTGATCGAGCGCAAGCAGGTTGTGCTGCACGATCGCACGCTGATCCGGAAGCTGACGCTCGATGATGCGCGGGCGGTGATCTCGGCGGCCACGGGCGTGCACCAGAATCGGCCCGGCGAGACCGAGGAGTACCGCGCCCGGCTGTTCGTGCTGGCCTCGGGCTACTGCTGGAGCTCGCACCTGCTGCTGCTCTCGGCGAACTCGCGCTTCCCGGACGGACTGGCCAATCGCTCCGGCCTGGTCGGGCGCTACATGACCGGGCATCCATTCATCGAAGCGCGCGCGACCATCGACGACCAGACGTATCCGGGTCAGCACATGGTCCACAGCCTGATCTCGCGCGAGCACTTCCGCTGCGCGACGGACAAGCCGTTCGTGCGGCACGACACCCGCGTGTGGGAGAGCTCGGCAGGCCGCGAGCCGCGGCTTCGTGGCGCCGACGGCCGCCTGCTGCTGGGCGACGAGGTGTTCGAGGACTGGCGCTCGCGCACCAAGGGCAGCTCGGTGCGTCTGCGCACCTATCTCGACATGCATCCCTCGGCCGATAGCCGCCTGACCCTCGATGCCACGCGCAAGAACCGCTACGGCGATCCGATGCCATCGATCGTGCACCGCTACGACGAGGCCACCACCGCCCGCCAGGCGGCGTCGAAACAGCACGTGCTGGACCTCTTCAACCGGATGGCGCGCGCGAGCAATGGCAAGATCGTCAACACCAGCGAAGGCGATTACCTGGATCATCCCTCGGGTGGTTGCCGCATGGGCACCGATCCCGCGACCAGCGTGTGCGACAGTTTCGGCCGCACGCACGATCACGACAACCTCTACGTCGTCGGCGCGCCGACGTTACCCACCGGCGGCTGCACCAACGCCACGCTGACGTTCGTCGCCCTGACGTTGCGATCGTCCGAGCGCATCGCCGAAGCGCTCGGCCGCGCGTGATCAACGGCCGCGGCGCCTGGGCCCGGGTCGCGCGGTGTCAGACCTGATCCTGGAGGAATGACGCCAGGAACTCGCGCGTCCGTTGCACCACGCCGCGGCGCTGCCACGCTTCCAGCGTCAGGCGGGAGCTCACCGCTTCATCCGCGCGATAGGTGTCCTCCATTGCTGCCACCAGCGCCGGGTCCGTGAACGAGATGTTGCTCTCCTCGTTGAAAGCGAACGAGCGGTTGTCGAAGTTCGTGGTGCCAATCGTCGCCCACCGCCCGTCCACGACCATCGTCTTCTGATGCAGCATCGTGCGGTCGTACTCGAACACGGCAATGCCGGCGCGGAGCAGCGGCCCGCACAGCTGGATGCTGTTGTTGCGCGCCAGCCAGTTGTCGTTGTAGCGGCCGGACACGGTGACCCGAACGTCCACGCCGCGCCCGCGCGCCTCGACCAGAGCATCGATCGCCGTCTGATCCGGGATGAAATAGGGATTGGCAATCAGGATCGACTGGCGCGCGCAGATGATCGCGAAGTAGTAGATGATGCGCGCGGCCGAGGCGCCGGCCGAAGGTGAGCTGAGCATGCCGTGGATGGCCACGTCACCGGCCGAGGGAATCTGTGGAAAGAAGCGCGGGCCGCTCACCAGTTCGCGGGTCGTCTGCAGCCAGTTCTGGGCGAACCCGGTCTGGAGCGGCACGATGCCCGGCCCCTCGATCTCGATCTGCATGTCGCGCCAGTGCTCCGGGCCCTCGGCGTTGCCGCTCCACTGATCGGCGATGCCCGCACCGCCGGTGAAGCCCACCCGGCCATCCACGACCAGCGTCTTGCGATGCGTGCGGTAGTTGAAGCGTCCGATCGAAAAGGGACGGATCGGGTTGAACCATGCCAGTTCGCAGCCGCCCGACTCCAGGATCTGCAGGATCTCGGTGCCGATGCTGGACGAGCCCACGGCGTCGAGCAGGATCTTGACGCTCACCCCATTCCGCGCGCGCTCGGCCAGCGCGACGGCGAACTCCATGCCGACGCGGCCCTTCCAGAAGATGTAGGCCTCGATGGTGATCGACTCGGATGCCTTCCGCACGGCGCTCAACATCGCGGGATAGAACTCGTCGCCGTTGTTGAGCAGCCGCACCCGGTTGCCGTCGATCAACTGTCTGCCGGTGAGCCCGACCACGCTCGGCAGGAAGGCGGGTGAGCTGATGGTGGTTTCGTGATCCAGGCCGTAGGCGGGTGGCTGCTCGTACGGCGCGATCAGATAGGTAGCGAGCGCGACCAGCGCGAAGCTCACTCCCGTCCACCACCGGTCGGCGTACCAGGACGCGGCGGCGATCGTCAGCCACAGTCCCCACGACCACAACAGGCGCCGCGCCCTCGTCCACAGCCCGGGAATGCCGCGCGGCCGGCGCTTGCGCGTCTCCAGCGGCTCCAGCCGGTGGCGCCATTTCCTGGGGATCGGCGCCACTCGAAGAGTCGCACGACGGGGGATCGGCGAGCGACGGAAGGCCGCGCGCATCAGCGGAGCACGAGATAGGGATCGATCGGCAGGCCCTGCCACCAGTGGCGATCGGAGCCCAGCTTGAAGACCGCGAAATGCAGGTGAGGCGCGTCTGGCGATGCGTTGCCCGACGAGCCGACGTAACCAATCACCTCGCCCGCCGTCACGACCGTGCCTTCGTCGAGCGTGTGCGAGTAGCGATCGAGATGCGCGTAGTAGTAGCAGAACGACTCGGACGGGTCGAACTGGTAGATGGTCAGGCCGCCCTTCTTGCTCGTGAACAGCTTCGCGATGCGCCCGCCTTCGACCGCCAGCACCGGCGTCCCACGCGTTGCCATGATGTCTATCGCTTCGTGGCTGCCAGCCCCACGAGCCTGGTGGAAGTTGGACATGAGCGTCGCCCGGTCAACGCCTTCCACGGGAACGCGCAATCGTTTGGCCCGCAGCGCGTCCACGTCATCCTGCGATACAACCGCATCAGTCGTGTCGGTCGTCCCGGCCGTGCCCGTGGCGGCCGGCAGGCCGGCGGGTCGAGCGTTCTCGGCGACCGCGGCCACGTCGCCTGACGCCTCCGGTTCGGAAGACCGAGTCGCCGAGGGCGACGAGTATCGCGGGTTGGCGACCGATTCGTCGCCTGGCGCGACTGGCGCACGCGTGTGCTGGGTGACGTCGGCTCCGGCCGGCCTCGGAGCGATGGTGGCCGGGGGTTCTGTCCGGGGCGCCGCAACGGTGTCGCGCGGGTTCCAGAACTCTGTAATCACGCGGGCACCGACCCACCACACACCGAGGATTACGACCAGCACCAGCGCCGGCGCCACGATGTCCTCGCGGAACATTCGCCGTCGGCCAGATCGTGTCATTGCAGGACGACCTTGGTTCCCGGGCCTACCAGCGCCGCCAGGCGCATCGCATCCCAGTTCGTCAGGCGCAGGCAGCCGTGAGACTGCGACCGCCCGACGCGCGCCGGTTCCGGTGTGCCATGGAACCCCAGGTGCTCCTTGTTGAGATCGATCCAGACCACGCCGACCGGGTTGTTGGGGCCGGGCGCAATCGTCGCCTTGGCGTGCGAAGCGTCCGCATCCCAGAAGAGATCGGGGTTGTAGTGGAACTTCGGCAGGACCGCCGTGCCGTTGACCTTCCATTCGCCCTTCGGCAGCGGATCTTTCTCGCTCCCCATCGATACCGGCGCGTGAAACACCATCGTTCCGTCGGCCTTCGTCACATCGAGCGAGCGCGACGCCTCCGACACCACGATCGTCGCGGCCCCTCCAGCAACGTGCGCCGGTTTGTCCTGGCCGCTCGCCGGCACGGTGAATGGTTCGACGTTCGGCACGACCAGCCGCTCGCCCGCCGCGAACTTTGCGCCGGGGTTCAAGCGGCGTAACAGCGCCGGACTGGCGTGAAAGCGCTCGGCCAGCATCTCGGCCGCCGACGAGTAGCCGAGCGCCTCGAGGTCGGCCATCGCCATCATGTCCTCGCCCGCGGCATGCACGAACGGACCGGCGGCATCCTGCTCCGTCACCACGTAGTCGACGACGGGGGCCTTGTACGGTTCGCCCAGGGCGGCCACCGTGGCCCAATCCGCGAGACCGGTTTCAGCGAGCTCGCGTGACCGCTGGAACGCGCGAAGCGCGCGGTCGGTATTCGCCCCGGCAGCGGCATCGAGCTCGCCCGGCGAGAACCCGGCGCGATCGAGCGCCACCTGAATCGCCAGATGTTCAGTCGCCTGCCGAGGCAGTGCCGCGATCGTCGGGGGTTGTGACCGAGGCGCGGCGTCCGGGGCGCCCGGCGCAGGCGTCTGAGCCGCCGCGATCAGCGTCCCCGCAAACGCGGCAGCGCCAACGATCGTCATCAAGAGTGTCGAGCAGCTACGGATCTGGTGCATGGTCCTGGTATGACGTCAGCAATGGGCGTACCACGCCCTTCCACGCATCAGCTGACGGTCAAAGGCAGGCGATGTGGAACCGAACGCCCAGAAAGAGCAGCCAGATGCCGTTTGCAGAGCTGGTAAGCGTCGTTCAAGCTGGCACGTACCTTGAAGTCCAGCTGCCTCGGAGGAACGCGTGACAACACTGCAGTCGATGATAGGTGTCGCTCTGGCCGTCTCGTCGCTCGCGGCGAGTCCGCTGGTCGAACCGGCCCGGCAGGATCAGCGGGTCAATCCGACTGGCGCCGCAGTGCAGGCGTTCCAGAAGGCGGTGGCCGACTACGTGAAGGTTCACAACGAGGCCGAATCGAAGGTTCCGGGCCTTTCTGAAACCAAGGATCCCGCGAAGATCTCCGCTCGCGAGGCGGCCCTTGGGGTGGCGATCAAGGCCCTGCGGGCCGGCGCCAAGCCGGGCGACATCTTCGTGCCCGAGGTTCAGCCCGTGTTCATCGAGGCCGTGCGACGCGACTTCTCGACCCGGACCGCGGTCGACCGCAAAGCCATGGTGCAGGAGTTGCCGAAGCAGACGACCCTGACCATCAACATGGTCTACCCGACGACGTTGCCGCTGGCGACGTTCCCGGCGAAGCTCCTGCGATCGCTCCCCGACCTTCCGCCTGACCTCGAATACCGCATCGTCGGACGCGACCTGATCCTCCGGGACGTCAAGGCCAATCTGGTCGTGGACTTCCTTCGCAACATCGTTCCGACCATCCCCAGTTGAGGAAGACATGGCCGCAGTAGCGAACATCACCCTTCGCCGGATCCGACACGTTCTGCTGTTGGCGACGCTCGCCTGCGGCCTCGTTCCGGCGTGGCCGGCCGACGTGGGCGGGGCGCAGGCGGCTGCCGGCAGGGCGCCGGCCGCGGCTGGGAACGGCGCGGGGGAGACCCGGCCACCCACGTCGGACAACTCCCTTCGCTTCGCCGTGATTGGCGATTCGGGCAGCGGTGCCCGCGCCCAGTACCAGCTCGGCGAGCAGCTCACGAAGTCGCTCTCGGTGTTCCCCTTCGAGTTCGTGCTGATGCTCGGCGACAACATCTACGGCGGTGAGCGGCCCCAGGACTTCGTGCAGAAGTTCGAAAAGCCTTACAAGGCCATCCTGGATCGGAAGATCCCCTTCTACGCCGCGCTGGGCAACCACGACGATCCGAACCAGCGCTTCTACGAGCCATTCGGCATGAACGGGCAGCGGTTCTACGCGTTCGAGAAGCACAACGTGCGATTCCTCGCGCTGGACAGCAACTACATGGACAAGGATCAGCAGGCCTGGCTCGAGAAGGAACTGTCCGGGTCGAAGGCCAAGTGGACGATCGCGTTCTTCCACCACCCGCTCTATTCATCGGGCGCGACGCACGGGTCCGAGGTGGACCTTCGCGCGATCATCGAACCGCTGTTCATCAAGTACGGTGTTGACGTGGTGCTCGCCGGGCACGAGCACTTCTACGAACGGCTGCAGCCCCAGAAGGGCGTGCACTACTTCACCAGCGGCGCCGCCGGGAAGCTGCGGGCCGGGAACATCCGCCCGGGGCCGCTCACCGCCAAGGGCTTCGACTCGGACCTCTCGTACATGCTGTTCGAGATCGATGGCGACGACCTGCACTTCCAGTCGCTGACGCGGCGCGGCAAGCTGATCGACTCGGGAACCATTCATCCAGCCCCGGCGACGACATCGCAGGCCGGAGAAGGGCGAGAACCATGAGCACACCGTTCATCGGACATGCTGTCGCCACGGCGACGTTGGCGATCCTGTCGCTGTCGCCGATGCCCCCGAGCGCGCAGGAGAAGCAGGCGGGCCCGGCGAAAGCCGGCACCGCGAAGTCGGCGCCGGCGGGGCCGGCCACCCAGGCCTCGATCGCCGAATTGTGGGTGCAGCCGAAGAACATCGCCGAGCGCGACCTGTTGCTCGGCCCCGGCGGGCCCAAGGACGTGCCGTCGAAGGACGGCGTGTACACCGTGGTCGGCCAGGACTCTACCGGCAACAGCTTCGGCTATGACGTGACGGACGAGCAGGGCCGGACCTGGGACCTGAAACTGGGCATCGAAGCGCAGCCCGAGGTGGTGGCAAGCCGCGTGCTCTGGGCGATCGGCTATCACCAGCCCGTCATGCACCTGGTTCCGACGTGGAGGAAGAAGGGTGACGAAGCCATGCCCCAGTCGTCCGCGCGCTTCCGCCTGCAATCGGATCACAAGAGCGAGGGCGATTGGTCCTGGCAGAGCAACGCGTTCAGCGGCACCCGCCAGATGAAGGGCCTCCTCGTCGCCAACCTGGTGCTCAACAACTGGGATCTCAAGGACACGCAGAATCGCATCTATACGTCTGCTAACCGCGCGACCCAGCCGGCACGCCGGTTCGTGGTGCAGGACCTCGGTGCCGCGCTCGGACGCACGGCCTGGCCGATCGGCAACCGCAACGATATCGACGACTTCGAGAGCCAAAAGCTGATAGCCTCCGTGAAAGACGGGGTGATTACCTTCGACTACCACGCTCGCCATCGCGAACTGCTGGACGACATCACTCCCGACGACGTGGCGTGGGTGTGTGGCCTGATGAGCCGCATCACCGACGAGCAGTGGGCGGATGCCTTCCGCGCTGCGAGCTACCCTCCCGACATCGCCGCGCGCTACATCGCGAAGTTGAAGTCGAAGATCGCGGAAGGCGTGGCAGTGGCGTCACGCCACGAGGCTCGTAAGTGATCGGTCGGCAAACGGCGCGCTCGCTCGCCAGGCTGGCCCTGGGTTTTGCGTTGGGGTGTGTACTGATTCCCGTCCTGGCGGCGGCCCAGCCGCGGGGCGCCGAGCCCTTGCCGGCGAAAACGACCGCCCCCGTCGACGAACCGGGAGTGACCGACAACCTGCAGGAGGAAGTCGCAGCCGCGCTGGGGCGGCTGCCCCTGGCTGCCGTGCTCGGCACTGCGCTCGCGCTTCGGCCGCGGCGTCGGGGCACGCCCATCCGGCAACCCGCGGTGATTCAGACCCAGATCATCTTGTCGGTGGTGGGCGCCCTGATCATGCTGGTGGTGGGTGCCAGCCTCGCCCGCGCTTTCGGCATCGTCGGCGCTGCCAACCTGATTCGCTACCGTTCGAAGATCGACGATCCCAAGGACGCCGTGGTGATGCTGTGCACGTTGTCGATCGGATTGACCGTCGGCGTCGGGCTGTACGGGCTGGCGATTCTCGGCACGCTGTTCATCGGCTTCGCCTTGTGGGTGATCGAGAGCTTCGATCCGCAGACCCGCGTCTTCGAGCTGAAGGTCAAGCTCGGCGACCAGACCGAGGCGCTGCGCTCGAAGGTCGAGCAGGTGCTCAAGCGCTTCAAGGTCACGTACGAGCTGCGTACCGCCTCACCCGAGGAAGTGCAGTACCTGGTGAAGACCCCGATCGACGTGCAGACCGATCGGGTGTCCACGGCGCTCACGACCCTCGTGCCGGACGGCAAGGGCACGGTCGAGTGGGACGAGAAGAAGGCCGACAAAGCGGTGGGCGCGCCGTGAAGCTCATCATGCAACCCGAGGCCGGCATCGCGCCGATTGTCCAGGCGATCAAGCAGGCCCGGACGTCGGTGTCCATCTGCATCTTCCGGATGGACCGGCCGGAAGTGGAAAAAGCGCTGGCGGCGGCGGTGCAGCGCGGCGTCAACGTCTCGGCGCTCGTGGCCCACACCAATCGCGGAGGCGAAGCGGCGCTGCGCAGGCTCGAGCTGCGGCTGCTGGCCGCGGGCGCGACCGTGTCGCGAACCGGCGACGATCTCGCCAAGTATCACGCCAAGTACCTGGTGGTCGACAACGTGCTCCACGTGCTCGGCTTCAACCTGACGAAGCTGGACATCCTCAAGAGCCGCAGCTTTGCGGTGTCCACCAAGGATCGGCGGAGCGTGCAGGAGGCCCTCAAGCTGTTCGCCGCCGATTCGTCACGACAGCCGTATGAGCCGTCGCGGTCGAATCTGGTCGTCAGCCCGGACACCTCGCGCGAGGCGCTCGAGCAGTTCATCCGCGGGGCGAAGCGGCGGTTGAGCATCTACGACGTCAAGGTGCAGGACCCGGCGATGGTCAAGCTCCTGAACCAGAAGGCGGCCGGCGGAGTGGACGTGCGCGTGATCGGATCGCTGAAAGGCGGCTCCGAGGCCATCGCGGTTCGCAAGCTGGGCATCCGGTTGCACGTGCGGGCGATCGTTCGCGACGGCACGCGCGCGTTCGTCGGCAGCCAGAGCCTGCGGACGCTGGAACTGTCTGGCCGCCGCGAGGTCGGGCTGATCATCACCAATCCGACGGTGGCGAAGAAGATTCAGCAGGTGTTCGACGCCGACTGGGAGGATGCCGCCCCGAAGCCGGCCAAGGCCGAGGGCCCGGACGTGAAGGGCGGCGAGCAGGGCCAGGGCGAGAAGCAGGGCAAGAAAGACAAGGACCAGAACAACGGCAAGGACGAGAAGAAAGCGAAAGACGACAAGAAGGACAAGGCCGGCAAGGACGACAAGAAGCAGGACAAGAACGCGCTGAGCGTCGCCTAGGACTCCGTTTGGGTTTCAGGGGCGCGTGCTCAGCGTGACCGTGCAGCCAAGCTCCAGCGCGAAGCGTCCACGGGTCCCTTCGGGCCCATCTCGCGAACTGCTCCGGCGACCGCTCGGCGAGGAGCGTCGCCACCAGCCCACCCTACGAAACACCGGCGATGTGGGTGCGCGTCGGCCTGTACACGTCGCTGAACGCGGTCACGAGTTCCTGCACGTCACCCAGTCCCTCGAGGATCGCCAGGCCGTTCTGCCGGTAGCTGGTCGTGGCGAACGCGTAGCCGAGCGACTGCACCAGGAGCGGCAGGTACAACCGTCGGGCGTCGTCAGTTGATAAAACCCCAGCGGCAGGCCGGGTGCCACGTAGCCGTGAGCGTAGACGACCAGCTGTCCGTTCCAGCCGACGGCCGGTACGCAGATCAGCGACAGCGCTCCGCTCGGCAGAGGTCCGGTGGCACAGGCGCCCGGGACTTCATGGCGGCCTCCTCGCAGGGTGAGGGGCACGAGTATACGGCGAGACGACTCCGCCGCATCGTTTGCATCTGCTGTCTGTGGTTTGACCTTCGGCCGATCGCGCAGATAATGCCGCGCATGGCCGACCTCTTCGATACCCGCCGCCGTTTCATGACCCACTTCGCCAGCATCGGGCTCGGCACCACACTCGCGCCCGGCATCGTCTGGGCGCGCATGCAGGATGCCGGGACGCAGACCATCACCCTGGCGATGGTCACCGAGGCGCTGCAGCTTTCCGGCATCGAGCTGGCGGAAGCCGACCGGGAAGCGATGGTCGAGGCGGCCAACCGGAACCTGACGCAGTACAAGGAAATGCGCGAAGTGCACATCCCCAACGATGTGTCCCCGCCGTTCCACTTCAGCCCGATCGTGCCGGGCCTGAAGGTAGACAAGACCGCGAAGCCGTTCACGATCAGCAAGGTGAAGGTGAAGCGGCCGGTCAATCTCGAAGAGGTGGCGTTCTGGCCGGTGCGCCACCTGGCGGAGCTGATTCGCACGAAGCAGGTATCGTCGGTGGAGCTGACGCGCATGTATCTGACGCGCCTGCACCGCTACAACGCCACGCTCAACAACGTCGTGACGTTCCTCGACGACCATGGCCTGGCCGAGGCGGCAAGAGCGGACGCGGAGATTGCCAAGGGCAACTACAAAGGGCCGCTGCACGGGATTCCGTGGGGCGCCAAGGACATCATCTCGGTCAAGGGCTTCAAGACCACCTGGGGCGCGGCGGTGTTCAAGGAACAGGCGTTCGACTACGACGCCAGCGTCGTCGAGATGCTGCGCGAGGCCGGTGCCGTGTTGATCGCCAAGGTCTCCACCGGCGAGCTGGCCGGCGGCGACAACTGGTTCGGCGGGCAGACCAAGAGCCCGTGGGATCCCACGCAGGGTTCGAGCGGATCGTCGGCCGGCCCCTCATCGGCCACGGCCGCGGGCTGCGTCGGCTTCGCCATCGGCAGCGAGACCAGCGGCTCGATTCTCAGCCCCTCGGCCCGATGCGGCCTGGCGGGGCTCCGTCCCACGTTCGGCCGCATCAGCCGCTACGGCGTGATGGCGCTGTCGTGGACGCAGGATCGGCTCGGTCCGATCTGCCGCTATGCCGAAGACTGCGCGCTGGTGATGCAGGCGATTGCCAGGCCGGACGGCCGCGACATGAGCGTCATCGACCTGCCCTTCAACTGGAACGCGGAGTTCGACATCAAGACGCTGCGCGTCGGCATCATCCAGGAGTCGTTCGACGAGCTCACCAACGCGTCGGCGAAGGCCAACGCGGCGAAAACGCTGGAGACGCTGAAGGCGATCGGGATCAAGGAGTTCGTTCCGGTCCCCGTGCCCGACGCGATTGGCAACCCCAGCGCCATCGGCGTGGAGTCTGGGGTGTTCTTCGACGAGCACGCCCGCGCCGGCCGCATGAAGGACACCCGCAGCGCACGGCCGACCGGCCGCCTGGTGCCCGCGGTGGACTACCTGCAGTCGCAGCGGATCCGCATGATGATGATGATGGAGCTGGCCAAGGCCACTTCGCACGTGGACGTCTACATCGCCGCGTCCAACAACACCGGCGTCGGTGGCCCAGGCGGACCCGGTGGGCGCGGCCCTGGCGCGCCCGGCGCCGGGCCACGCCAGCCCGATCGGCCGCAGACGCCGACCCAGCGCCACTCGAACATGGCCAACCTGGCCTGCTACCCGGCGGTCAACCTGCCGAACGGCTTTGCCGACACCGGCACGCCGACCAACGCCACCATCTTCGCGCAGCCGTTCCGCGAGATGGAGATCCTGGCCCTGGCCAAGGCTTACCAGGACGCCGCGAAGTGGCACTTGATGAAGCCGGTGAAGATGGAAACCACCTAGGCAGGTTCAGCGTTCACAGTGCAAGCCGGCGCGGCGCTGGTATCCAATGGCTGCTCCATATCGCCGATCTTTCGTGGTCGCGTTCCTGCTGCTGGCGGGCACGGCGCTGATCTGGCTGTCATCAGCCGACGCGCGCGATGTCTTGCCAACGCAGGCGGCGGGGACCGGCACGCCTCGCTGGTACAAGGGCAACCTTCATACGCACACGTTGAACAGCGACGGCGACTCCACGCCCGACGAAGTTGTCCGCTGGTACCGCGAGCACGGTTACGACTTCCTGGTGCTGACCGATCACAACTTCGTGACCGAAGTGGACGGGCTCAACGCGGTGCAGGGTGCGCCCGGCAAGTTCCTGGTGGTGCGCGGCGAAGAAGTCACCAGCCGCGTCGGCGACAAGCCGATTCACGTCAACGGGTTCGACCTCCGCCGCCTGGTCGATCCGCCCGACGCTTCAACCGTCGTGACGATGGTTCAGGGGATGGTGGATGGGATTCGCGCGGCCAGCGGCGTGCCGAGCGTGAATCACCCGAACTTCGGGTGGGCGATTTCCGCTGACGAACTGGCGAGCGTCCAGCGCACGAAGCTGTTCGAGCTGTACAACGGTCATCCGTTGGTGAACAACCAGGGCGGCGGGGGAGTGCCGGGCCTGGAGGAGGTGTGGGACCGGCTGCTCTCGAGCGGCAAGCTGCTCTACGGCATTGCCGTGGACGATGCGCATCACTTCAAGCGACCGTGGGATGCCACCGCTTCGTCGCCCGGTCACGGGTGGGTTTACGTGCGAAGCGCCACGCTCGAACCGCGGCCACTGGTCGAGGCGCTGGAGCGAGGGGACTTCTACTCGTCCACCGGGGTCGTTCTCGACGCCGTGGACGCCGAGCGCCAAGCGCCTTCGTGTGTCGGTGACGCAGGCCGGCACCAGCAAATACCGGATTCAGTTCATTGGTCGCGGCGGCCAACTGCTGCAGGAAGTGGCGGCAGCGGAAGGCACCTACACGTTCAAGGGCGACGAGGGCTACGTGCGCGCGAAAGTGCTGGAGTCGAACGGCGCCGTGGCCTGGACCCAGCCAGTCGGCGTCGGCGCTCAGGCGCCCCGGTGATTCGCCGGGACGCCCTGAACCTAGAACCCAGAACCTAGAACCCTAGAACCCTGAACCTAAAGCCTAAAGCCTGGAGCCGCGCCCCTAGTAGGTCACTCGCACCCGGTACTTGAGCACCGCGGCGCCGTCCACCGCCACCGGCACGTTGAACTGCGCGGCCCAGGCCGCCGTCTTCGTGAACTCGTGCGAGTTGCGCACCATGCGCCAGGTGCCGCCGATCGGTTCGTTCACTTCCACCGACACCGGCACCGCCTTGTGGTTGCGCAGCGTGATCTCGTATTCCATCTCGTAGACGTTGCTGGCGATCTTCTCGAAGTCCATCAGCTTGCGCTCGCAGACGACGTCGAAGGCGTTGCCGATCTTCAGGTTCAGCACTTCGTCCTTCGGCGTGTGGTCGATGCGGTCCTCGCCGACGAACTGCACCGCGCCCTTCGAATCCTCCTGATACACGCGCACGTGCCCGAGGGCATCGGCATCCCGAGGCCGCCGCGCTCCTCGTTCTTGAACTGATAGAACACCTGCACCAGGTCCTTGATCGGCGCGCCGGGCTGGCCGGCGTTGCGGTAGTAGTACGACTGACCGTTCACCACGTAGCGCTTCTGCACCGGCACGGCGGTGCCGGAGAGCATGCTCACCTGCTTGGTCTGGTTGTTGTTGATGGTGGTCTTCCGCCCCAGCGTGTAGAGGTGATAGTCCGAGAACGACTCCTGCGCCATCGGCGCCGCCGCGGCTCGCGCCATGTCGGAGCGCTCTTCCTTCAGCATCTGGCCCAACTGCTGACGCACGCGGTTCAGGTCGCCTGCCACCAGCTGCAGCTTGGCGTTACGGAACGCCGTGCCGCTGCTGTTCGACAGCGTCACCCAGCCATCGAGATCGGCCGCCTTGTCGTCGCGGCCCACGGTCAGCACGTAATCGGCGTTCCAGGCGAGCTTACTGGCGAGGTACGAGGCTTCCACGCGATGTTTCGCCGCCCCCTGGTTCTCCACCGTCCAGATCAGCGTCGGGCGTGTGAACAGGCTGTCGGGCAGCTCCGGGAAGCGGATGTGGTCCGCGCCGATGCCGGTGACGATCTCGTCGCCAATCTTCCACACCGGGGCGGTGTTGTAGCTGAGGAGACGCGCCGTCACTTCCTCCTCCTGAGTGGTGCCGCCTTCCGTCCGGCGCCGCACCAGCGTGACGTCGCGCCCCACGTATTTCCGCAGCAGCTTGTCTGGCTCCAGCAGGTCGTACTCGTAGTTCTGTTCCAGCACGCTCACCCTCGACGGCTCGGTGAGCGAGCGGAAGTGCACCGTGGCCGGGTTCACCGTCGCCGCGATGTCCATGAAGCGAAGGCTGCCGGTGCCGCGCGTCAACGGGATCTGCCGCACGTCGCGCACCAGGGCGATGTCGGAGTTGTAGACGGTGATGGCCAGCTCGGTCTGGTCGTCCAGCGTGGTGGTCTGATCCTGGACCTCCGCGGCACGGGCCGATACGGCGGGTGCCGTGGGGCGAAAGACGAAGGCGCCGACGGCAAGCATCGCCGCGGTCAGCCAGGTGCGTGCAGACATGTGAACCGCTCCTTGAAAGGCGGGACCGCCACCGGCCCCATGTCCTCTGAACGGTGTCGCCGCTCGTCCATCGACGGGACCGTCACCGATGAATCCGGTGCGGCGTTGCCCGGCGTGGTGGTCACGGCCACCAGCCCCGCCCTGCAGGTGCCGCAACTGACCCAGGTCAGCGACGGCGAGGGCCGCTACCGCTTCATCGACCTGCCGCGCGGCACCTACCAGGTGCGCTTCGAGCTGGCCGGGTTCGAGCCGCTGGTGCGCGCCGACCTGGTGGTGAACGCCGGCTTCGCCGCTCGCGTCAACGTCGCCATGAAGGTCGGCACGCTGCAGGAGACGGTGACGGTCAGCGGCGCGAGCCCGGTCGTCGACCTGACCACGACGCGTGGCGGCCAGAACGTGTCCACCGACCTCATTTCGTTCCAGCTGCCGGGCCTGAAGCAGATGGCCGACGTCATCCAGATGTCGCCCGGGATGAACGCGACCGACGGCTACAAGCCCGGTGCCATCGGGCTGAACGCCCGGGCGCGGTTCAACACCTACGGCATCGCCAGCGGCAACACGAACGTGACGGTGATGGTCGACGGCTTCAAGATCATCGCCAATTCGATTCCCGACCTGGCCAACTCCGCAGGAGGTCGATGTCCGCAGCTACGGCAACAGCGCCGAGGTGAAGGAAGCCGGCGCCATGATCAACGTCGATCACCAAGTCGGGCGGCAACGACTTCCATGGGCGCTACAGCGAAGCCTACATGGTGCAGACGGGCGACAACCTCGTCCGACGAGCTGGCCGAGCGCGGGCTCCGCATCGGCTCCGAGCTCGAACTACTTCAACGACGCCAGCGCCGACCTCGGCGGCCGCATCATCCGCGACACGCCTGTGGTTCTTCGCCTCCTACCGCGATCGCCGCAACGAGACCACCCGCCCTGGCCTGCAGCTGAATGCCGGGCCCGACGGGCGAGTACCTCACCGGCGACGAGCCGGCAGCGTTTCCCGAAGGCGACGCTTGGCCAACCCGACGATCAAGGGCTCGTTCCAGGCGACGCGCAACTACCAGTTCGTCGCCGACTACGCCCGCGAGATCACCAACAGCGACTCGGACTCGCAGAACACGCCATTCGGCGCACAGCCGACCGCCAACCCCGATTTCTCGCACCTCGCCTTCGAGGCCACGCAGGTGTTCGAGTGGATCCCGACCCGCTGGAAGGGCGAGTTCAAGGGCACGCCCAGCGACACGCTGCTGTTCGACGTGCAGTATGGCCGCTCGACCTACCTGCTGAACTACTCGCTGCAGCCGTCGTGCGGCAACTCGCCGGGCATCTACAACCGCAACACCCTGATGATCACCGGCTGCGGCGTCCAGCGCGAGAGCGACTTCACGATGTGGGTCGGCGACGCCAGCCTCACCTGGGTGCCGACCAGCTTCCTCGGCGGTGACCACCAGTTCAAGGTCGGCTACCAGGCGTCCGCGCCGCGACATCACCGGCAATGCCGAGGTCACCGCCAGCGGCAACTACAACCTGATGTTCGACACCGTGAACGGCGTGCCCAACACCGGCGTGCAGTTCGAGTACAACAACGCGCCGGTCGAGCCGGACAACTGGGACAACGTCTACTCGGGCTATATCGCCGACCAGTGGCGCCTCGGCCAGCGGCTCACGTTGAACCTGGGCCTGCGCTACGACTATCAGCACTCGTTCGTTCCCGAACAGACGCGCGCGGCTGGCCCGTGGGTGCCCGCCGAGACCTTCCCGTTCGTCGAGGTCGGCAAGTGGGGCCGCATCGCGCCGCGCGCCGCCGTGGCGTGGGACGTCACCGGCTCGGGGAAGACGGTGGCGAAGGCCACCTACGGCAAGTTCAACACCGAAGCCGCGGTCTCGGCCGACTTCAACAAGTACGCGACCTATCACGACCCAGTTCCGCTGGAACGACGCCGAATCGCGACGGCCAGTACCAGGACGGCGAGGTGAACCTCGACCCGCAACGGCCCGGGCTTCGTCGGCACCACCAGCGCCGCGAACAACCAGATCAACACCGACCTGCGGCTCGCCGACGTCCACGAGGCCACCGCGTCGCTGGAGGCGGAAGTCGCGCCGAACCTCGCCGTCCGCGGGCTGTACGTGCTGAAGTACATCGGCAACGACTTCGCCACGATCAACGTGCTGCGCCCGTACAGCGCCTTCAACATCCCGATCGAGCGCACCGACCCCGGTCCTCGACGGCGTGCTGTTCACCGCCGACGACGGCGGACGGGTGACCATCTACGACTACGATCCGGCCTACCGCGGCGCGGCGTTCGTCGGCAACCATGGCCGTCAACCGCCCGCGCGGCCGCAACGACTACTACGCCTCGTACGAGGGCTCGATCACCCGGCGGCTCGCCGACAGCTGGTCGCTGCTGGCCGCCTACACCGCGACGAAGTACCACCGCTACCTCGTCAACATTCCCCAGAGCCCGAACGACGACTACTTCGACCTCGACGACAAGTGGCGCTGGAACGTCAAGCTGAACGGCAACTACAACTTCCCGAAGGCGATCACCGTCGGCGGCATCGTGCAGGTGCTCAACGGCGCCTACGGGCAGCGCACCTACGTGTTCCGCGCCACCGACGCCAGCGGCCCGCCGCTGCGGCAGCTGGCGCAGCAGAGCATCCGTCTCGAGCCGTTCGGCGCGCAGCAGGAGGCCGCCCAGGTCGACCTTCAACGCGCGGCTCGCGAAGCATGTTCCAGGTGGGGCGGCAAGCGGCTGAACCTGGCCGTCGACGCGCTGAACGTCACCAACGCCAACGCGCCCACCGCGGCCACCTACGTGTCGGGTCGCGAGCTTCGGTCGCGTCAACGACATCCTGCCGCCGCGCTCCGTGCGCTTCGGCGCGACCTTCGACTTCTAGCCCGCGCTGTCGCTCGAGGAGAGTCTCATGACTCGCTCGTTCTCGATACCCGCCCTGCTCGCGGCGCTCGTCGGCGTCGCCGCCCTCGCCGCCTGGCACGGCGTCTCGGCCAGCGCGCTGCAGGCCAGGCGGTCGCCGCGGCAGGGCAGTCGGCGCCGCAGCCGCACCCGTGGCTCGGCGCCGCGGCCCGATGACGCTGGCGCTCACCGGCGACTCGATCATCGTGCAGGCGCTCTCGACGCACACGGAGCCCGAGTTCCTCGAAGCTGATCGACCTCGATTCGCGGCGCCGACGCGGCGTTCACCAACCTCGAGATGCTGTTCCACGATTACGAGCCGTATCCGTCGACGCAGAGCGGCGGCACCTACATGCGCGCCGATCCGGCGATGGCCAAGGAGCTCGTGTGGGCCGGCTTCGACCTGGTCGCGCAGGCCAACAATCACACCAACGACTACGGGGTCGAGGGCGCGCAGCTCACCGACAAGTACGTCCGCGCCGGCCGGCCTGGTCGGCGCCGGGCTTCGGCAACAGCCTGCGCGAAGCGCGCGAGGCGCGCTTCGTACGAGACCGACCAGGGCCGCGTCGCGCTCGTCTCGGTGTCGTCGTCGTTTCCCGACCCGAGCCGCGCCGGCGACTCGTGGGGTGACACCAAGGCGCGGCCGGGGCTCGCGCCGCTGCGCTTCCGCACCACCAGCGTCGTCACCAAGGCGCAGTTCGACGCGCTGCAGGCGGCGCTCAAGGGCGCCGGCGTTCCGTCTGGGCGGCGGCGGTGGCGGGGAAGGCGGCGGCGCGCGCCGCGGCGGCGTCGGCGACCGAGATGAACGTGCTCGGCCGGCGGTTCGTGGTCGGCGACAAGGCCGAGATCCGGACCGAGCCGCTCAAGGAGGACGTCGAGGCGATGGCCGCCGTGGTCAGCAACGCCGACCGGCAAGCCGACTACGTCATCGTGTCGTCGCACACCCACGAGAACGGCGGCAACCGCCACGTCGCCGCCCGAGTTCTTCGTCACCTTCGCCACGCCGATGGTCGACGCCGGCGCCGACGCGATCGTCACCAGCGGCCCGCACGTGCTGCGCGGCATCGAGATCTACAAGGGCCGCCCGATCTTCTACTCGCTGGGCGACTTCATCTTCCAGAACGAGACGCTGCTCCGCCAGCCGCCGGAGAACTACGAGCCGTTCGGCATGGCGCGCTGAACTCGGGCGTCGGCGACTTCAACGACGAGCGCACCGCAGAACGGCACGCGCGGGTTCCCTGTCGATCCGTTCATCTTCGAGTCGGTGGTGGCGATGCCCACGTTTCTGAGCGAGCAGGATGACCGAGCTGAAGCTCCACCCGATCTCGCTCGGCTTCGGACAGCCGCGGTCGAAGCGCGGACGGCCGGTGCTGGCCGCGCCGGCGCTGGCGAAGAAGATCATCGACGACCTGCAGAAGTTCTCGCCGCCGTGCGGGCACGCGGATCGAGTTCCGCGACGGCGTCGGCGTCGTCGCGCTGGCCGGCTCGTACATGCCTGGTGCCGGGCCGAACGGCGTGCGCCGCGCTCGTGTTGGTGTCATCGGTGTGGACCTGGACCATCGCGGCCGGCGCCCACGAGTTCTCGCGCAGCACCTCGCGCGTCGACGATTGACGGCCGCACCGTGCGGGTCTCGCTCATCGATCGGCGCCACCGACCTGCACCAGGGCCCGCCGGTCGACCTCGACCGAGACGGCTTCGCGCTCGATCGACGAGATCGACGCGGCCATCGCGGCGGTGTTCGCCGCTGTCAAGTCAGCACTACCGCCTTACCGCCGACGGCGCCGCACCCGAGAGCCGTCGTGCTCGATCGCTACGGGCTGGCCGGCCGGGACCTGCTGCGGCTCGACCTGCGGTTCACGTTCGCCGCGCCGGTGGCCGGCCTGGCCATCGATTCGACCCTGCACGCGCTCACGCAGCCCGACCATCGCCACCTGGCGCATGCCGTCATCCAGGGCACGAGCCACGAGGTCGTGCTCGACGGCGGCGTCACACATGCCGTCTTCCAGGCCGGCCCGTCGGCGGCACTCGATGCGGCACGGCGATTCGTCCCGCTCGGCGTGGAACACATCGTCACGGGCTACGATCATCTGGCGTTCCTGGTCGTGCTGCTCATCGGTGCCGCGTCGCTGCTCGAGGTGGTGAAGATCGTCACGCGCCTTCACCGTGGCGCACAGCGTCACGCTGGCGTTGGCGACGTTTGGGGTCGTGTCGCTTGCCGTCGGTGCTCATCGAGAGCCTCATTGCGCTCAGCATCGTCTGGGTGGCCGTCGAGAACTTGCTGCTCGACCGACTCGGTCGCCGCTGGCGGATGACCTTCCTGTTCGGGCTGGTCCACGGCCTCGGGTTCTCGAACGTGATGCGCGACCTGGAACTGCCCAGGGCATCGCTGGCGCTGTCGCTGTTCACGTTCAACGTCGGCGTCGAGATTGGGCAGCTGATCTTCGTCGTGGTGACATTCCCGCTCATGTATCGCCTGCTGGGAACGCGCTGGCATCCGCGGCTCGCGCTGGCGTGCTCCTCTGTCGTGCTCTGCCTCGGCGTGTACTGGTTCGTCCAGCGCCTGCTGCTCGCGTGACGTTTCACCTCGATCAGCGGAAGCGCCTGGTACTTGTCCTGGTGCTCGGGATTGCCTCGGCGCTGGCGGCGTGGCTGTCCACGCCGCCGCGACGGAAGGCTGCTGCGCCCCATGCGGGCGCGCTCGTGATTGCGCTCGCCGGCGATGCGGCGGTGTCGATGCCGCTGAACTTCACCGACCCCGGGCTCCCGGGCGTATCGGCCCTGTTGCACCGGGCCTCGCTTGCGATCGCCAACTTCGAGGCTTCGGCAGCGGCCGCCCCGGTCCCCAACGAGCCCGAGTCGCCGCCGCGATGGCCGTTTGCGGCGTCGGAAGCCGCCGCTGACCTGCGACAGCTCGGCATCGGTGCCGTGTCGCTCGCCAACAACCACGCCTTCGACTTCGGCCCTGACGGGCTCCGGGCGATCCAGGACCGACTAGCGGCCGTGGGCATCGCGCACGCCGGCGCGGGTGAGAATCTCGACGCAGCGCGCCAGCCCGCGTATGTCGAGACGGCCCAAGGCACGGTGGCGCTGATTGCGGTGGCGGTCTCACATGCGCCGGGTGCGCGTGCGACTCCACGCCGGGGCGATATCAACGGCCGGCCCGGCGTGAACCCGCTGCGCTACTCTCGGCGGCTCACGGTGGACGCTCCGAGCTTCGCGGCGCTTCGGCAGGCGTTTCCGCCGGACGTGCTTCGCGCCGATCCGGGCGGCGCCACGTGGAACCTGTTCGGCGTCACCGTCGAGCAGGGCGAGCAGAGCACGATGACCCTCGTCGCCGAGCCCACCGACCTGGCGAGCCTCGTCGCCGCCGTCCAGGACGCGCGCCGTGGCGCGGTCGCGGTCGTGGTCAGCCTGCATGCACACGAACCGGGAAACCGGATCGATGAAGTGCCCGACCTGCTGCGCACGATTGCGCACGCCGCGATCGACGCCGGGGCCGACGCCGTGTCCGGCCACGGCCCTCATCGCCTGCGCGGGGTCGAGATGTACCGGGGCAAGCCGATCTTCTACAGCCTGGGAAATCTCGTGTTTGCCGATCGGTCGATACATCCCCAAGCGGCCGACCAGTTCGAGGACATGGCCCGCAACGTTCTCTCCCCGTTCGCGGACGATTCGGAGCGGCCGCAGGTGGACTTCACCGGCGACGCTTGGTGGCAGAGCGCGATTGCGCTCGTGCACTTCGACGGCGGGCGCGTCGAGCGGGTGGAGCTCCACCCGGTGGACGTGGGCGTTGGGCAGGACCGCACCACCCGAGGTACGCCGCGCCTCGCGCAGGCGGACGCCGCCGTGCAAATCCTCGATCGACTGCACAAGCTGTCCGCGCCACTCGGGACCGCAATTGCCGCGGAACACGGCATCGGCATTGTCAAGGAGTAGCTGCGCGCGGCGCCTCCGCGGACGCCCGGGTGTACGGCGTCGGCGTCGAGGCCAGCGTCAACTCCGGTACGGCCCGGCTCCGGAGGGCGCCCCCAACGGTCCTTACTGCAGCGGATTCGGCAGCTTGGCGGTGCCTCGCAGCTCCGCCATCGACATCGTGTTTGCCTGGTCCAGCACTTTGAGGAACGCGCGCGCACTGTAGGTGAGGCCGACTGCCGGCACCAGTTCCGGCGTGTCGAGTGTCGTGTGATAGATGACGTGATCGATGATGTGGAACGCTGGAGCGAACGGCGTCAGCGCTCCCAGCGAGCCGCCGGCATTCCGTTCAGGCACCTTGTAGACCGACACGTTGAACTCCTGCAGCGTTTTCTTCACCAGCTGCTGGAAGGCGGGACTCCCGCTCGCGAACCATCGCCGCGCGCTGATCGCATTCGAGGTCATGATGTCCTGATTCACCATGTAGAGCAGTGTTTGGGAGGTGTGCTCCAGGTTCAGGAACAACGCCACCTTGCTGAAATCGTAGGTCTTGATGACCATGGCCCGCCCGTGCTCGCCGTGGTGGTGGTCTGGAATCACCAGGAAAACGATCGTCCTCGGCCGCTGCTGCTTCGGCTTGGCCGCGTAGTAGCGCGCGATCTCGATGCCGGTCGCCATGCCGCTCGCATTGTCCATCGCGCCCTGGAAGAAGCCGTCGGCGTGGGCCACGATCACGTCCTGCTCGTCCGACATGCCGGGCAACACCGCAAAGATGTTCTCCGAGCGCAGCCCGGTGCGCTGCTCGATGTCGAGCTTGAGGCTGATCGCCACCTTCGCGCCCGCGGCAAGCATGTCGCGCAGCATGAAGCCCTCATCCTGGCTGATGGTCAGCGTGGGCACCGAGTCGGGTCCCTCCGGCGCGCCCTCCGGGTTGAACACGCCGTTGCCGGGCACTGCCATCACATTGATGATCATCGCGGCGCCGGCCTTCGTCGCCAGCGTGTCGGAGTTGAAGATGCCCGCACGGTCGCTCGCGGAGTGGCTGCGGCCGCCTGGCACGAACGTGCTGTAGATCAGCACGGCCTTCCCCTTGAGATCCCGGCCGGCAAGATCAGGCGCCGCACCGACGCCAACCCACACCGCGTCCGCGGTGATCCCCTCGGCTGCCGTGGCCCTGGTCCCGTCGATGGGGAACATCGTCAACAGCTTCCCGCCCCGGGCCCCCGCGCTATAGGAGGCGGTGAGCGCGGTCGGGTACCACATCGGCGGCAGGTCGACCGGCTGACGGCGGATCTCGAGGCCGAGCGTTTGGTATTCGGCGGCCATGAAGTCCATCGCCATCTGGTGGAACCTGCTGCCGGGGATGCGCCCCCAGTAGAATTCTCCGGCGTCGAGGCTCATCAGCGAAAAAGCCGTCAGCTTCTTCAGGTCCTCCTTGATCCGGTAGCCGTCGACGTCCTTGTAGGCCTCCTGTCCTTGTTTGAGCGGGACGATGGGATATTCGGAATCCGGAATCACCAGTTTGTCCATGTCGCGCGGGAGGCCGAGGCCGTAGGCCTTCTCCACCTTTGCGCCGGGCCGCATCTGAGCGATCGTCGGAACCATGGCCAGCGTCACTGCCACCGACACCGCACCGAACCAGGCATTTCGCTTCATGAATGTGTCCCCAAATCGCTCATTCGCCTGCAGCTCGATGGGCATCGTCGGCGTCGTGCTGCCGGGAATTCTACTCGCGTCGCGTCGCCGATTGAACCCGCGGGGGTAAACCGCTCCTTGAAAGGCGGGACCGCCACCGGCCCCATGTCCTCTGAACGGAGTCGCCGGAATTCCTTGCAGGCGGCTGCCATCGATTCACGGTAGAGTGCAGCCCGAACCCCCGGGGCTCGGCCCCCAACCAGGAGCACGTGCATGGCGACCATCAAAGACGCAGCGGAACGGTTCTTCGACGCTTGCGAGACCGGCAAGGGATGGGCGGTGTGCCAGTCCGACTGCCATCCCGGCGCCACGTTCTCGGCACAGACCGGCGCGCTTGCAGGCGTCGAAACGCTCGAGGCGTACACCGAATGGATGAAGGGGCTGTTCACGCCCGTTCCCGACGGCCGCTACGAGCTGCGGGCATTTGCCGTTGATGAAGGCCGCAGTACCGCGATCGCTTACGCCGTCTTCCGCGGGACGCACTCGGGCCCCGGCGGGCCGGTGGCTCCGTCCGGAAAGCACGTGGAAGCGGATTACGTCTACGTCATGAACTTCGACGGCGACCGGATTCGTCACATGACGAAGATCTGGAACGACGGAATCTCCTTGAAGCAGCTGGGCTGGATGTAGGATCACCCACCATGAGTGCTCCGCTGACACCCGAGAAGATCCTGCAGACCGGACTTGCCTTCTGGCCTGCCAAGACCCTGCTGAGCGCCATCGAGATGGGCGTCTTCACCGAGCTGGCGGGCGGGCCCGAGGCCTTCGCACCGCTCTGCGGACGCCTCGGCCTGCATCCCCGGTCGGCCCGCGACTTCCTCGACACGCTGGTCGCACTCGGATTCCTGGTACGGGAAGGCGATCGCTACCGGAATTCGGGAGAGGCCGATCTGTTCCTGGACCGCAAGAAGCCGTCGTACGTGGGCGGCATCCTCGAGATGGCGAACCACCGGCTCTATCCGTTCTGGGGGCACCTCACCGAGGCGCTGCGCACCGGGCAGCCGCAGAACGAGGTCAAACACGGCGGCCCTGGCCTCTTCGAAACGCTCTATGCCGACCCCGATCGCCTGAAGCAGTTCCTGGCGGCGATGACCGGCATCAGTCACGGCGCGAACCTGACCATCGCGAGGGCGTTCCCCTGGAAGGATCACCGCACGTTCGTCGACGTCGGCACCGCGCAGGGCGACCTCGCGGTTCAGATCGCGCTGGCGAATCCGCACCTGCGGGGGATTGGCTTCGACTTGCCGGAAGTGGCGCCGATCTTCGAGGAGTACGCCCAGGCCATCGGGGTGGCGGACCGCGTCAGTTTCGTGCCCGGCAGCTTTTTCGATCAGGACCTGCCGAAGGCCGACGTCGTGACGATGGGGCACATCCTGCATGACTGGGATTTGCCGACCAAGCGGATGCTGATTGCGAAGGCCTATCAGGCCCTCCCCACCGGCGGCGCCGTCATCGTCTACGAGGCGATCATCGACGACGAGCGGAAGACGAACGCATTCGGGCTGATGATGAGCCTCAACATGCTGATCGAGACGCCGGGCGGCTTCGACTACACCGGCGCCGATTGCGCGGGGTGGATGAAGGAGGCGGGATTCTCGGCCGTGCGCGTCGAGCACCTGGTCGGGCCCGACTCGATGGTGATCGGCCTCAAGTAGGCGCTCGAATCGTGAGGGCGGCGACCGAGTGCAGTGTCTCGTGGGCGCACTCAAAACGACGGTCTGGGGTTTGAGGACAATCGCTGACAACTTGGCCGTTATACTCGGTCCAGTTCGGCGATTATCCCGGGAGTCCAGCTGTGGCATTGTCCGGTCGTAGCGTCCTTCGTCTCGTCGGGTGTGCTGTCGTGATCCCGCTCCTGGCTGCCTGCAGCAAGGGCAGCGCGGCGAAGGGTCCCGGCAAGGCGGATGCTGTGCTCCCCGTCCAGGTGGAGCAGGTGCGCGAGGAGGCGGTCCGGCGCACTATCGAGGTCGTCGGCACCCTGGCGGCCGAGGACCAGGTGACCCTGTCGGCGGAGGCCGAAGGTCGGGTGAGCCGCATCGCCGCGGACCTTGGCGATCGCGTCACGGCGGGGCAGGTGCTGCTGGAGCTCGATCGCGAGAAGCCGCAGTACAACCTCGATCAGCAGCATGCCGCTCTCGCCCGGACGCTGGCGCGCTACGGGGCGACCGATCCCGCCAACATGCCGCCGATCGAGAAGACGCCGGACGTGCAGAAGGCGCAGGCGGAGCTCGAGCAGGCGCAGAAGGCCTTCGAGCGAGCGAAGGAACTGAACCGCCGGCAGCTGGTGTCAACGCAGACACTCGAAGACGCCCAGGCGACGGAGCAGACCAAGCAGGCCAGCTACGACGCCGCGCTGCAGAACGCCCGGAACCTGAGCGCCGACATCGACGCGTCGCAGGCCGCCTTGAAGATGGCCGAGCGACAGGTGCGCGACACCACGATCCGCGCGCCGTTCGACGGTTACATCGAGAAACGGCTCGTCAACCTCGGTGAGTACGTCCGCGTCCAGACGCCGGTGATGAGCGTCGTCCGCGTCGATCCGCTGAAAGTGATGGCGGAGATTCCCGAGAAGATGGCGCCGTGGATCCAGGACGGGCAGGCGGTGGAGCTGTTGGTGGACGCGTATCCCGACCGTCCGTTCGTCGGCAAGGTCGCCCGGATCAGCCCGGTCGTGACCAGCGCCACCCGGGCGTTCCCGTTCGAGGCGCTGGTGCCGAACCCCGAGGCCACGCTCAAACCGGGCACCTTTGCCCGCGTACGCATCGTCACCGCCAAGGTCGACCAGGTGGTCACGCTGTCGTTCGCGTCGCTCCAGTACCGCTACGGCGTGAACCGCGTGTTCGTCGTGGATGGTGACCACCTCGCAATGCGCGAGCTCAAGGTGGGCGAGCGCATCGGCGAGCGGATCGAGGTGCTCGAGGGGGTCAAGCCGGGCGAGAGCATCGCCACCACCGGCGTCGACAAGCTCGAAGATGGCCTCAAGGTGAAGGTCTCGGTCAACGGGAACGAGTAAGCCATGCTCTCTGAACTGTGCGTGCGGCGGCCCGTCTTCGCCACGATGCTCGTGATGTCGCTCGTGGTGCTCGGCATCTTCTCTTTCCGCGAGCTCGGGGTGGACCTGTTTCCACGGGCGGATCCGGCGACGGTCAACGTCGCGCTGTCGCTGCCCGGCGCCAGTCCCGACGAGATCTCGTCGTCGGTGATCGAGCCGATGGAAGAAGCCATCAGCGGCGTCTCGGGCATCGACGAGATCTCGGCGCGCATCTCCGAAGGCCGCGGCAACATCACCGTCCGCTTCGTGCTCGAGCGCGACCTCAACGACGCCTCCAACGACGTGCGCGAGAAGGTGGCCGGCGCGATCCGCAATGTGCCGCCGACGCTGCTGCCGCCGGTCATCACCAAGGTCGATCCCGACGCCGACCCGGTGATGTCGCTGATCATCTCGTCGGACGCGATGAGCCTCCGCACGCTGACCGAGCTCGCCGACAAGCAGGTGGCCCGCGCCATCCAGACCATCAACGGCGTCGGCCAGGTGACCATCGGCGGCGGCCGGCCGCGCGAGATTCACGTCGTCGTCGACATCCAGAAGCTCAACTCCTACGGCCTGTCGATCGCCCAGGTGCGTGACGCCATCGCCGCCGAGAACGTCGAGGTGCCGGGCGGCACCGTCGAGCAGGGCAAGGGGCAGCTGCTGCTGCGCACCCTGGGGCGCATCGAGGCCACCGAGGACTTCAACAACATCGTCATCGCGACGACCAACGACACCCCGATCCGGGTGTCGGACATCGGCCGGGCCGAGGACGGCTTCGAGCGTCCGACCACGGCGGTGTGGCTTGGCGACAAGCCGGCGGTGATGCTCGACATCCGCCGGGCGATGGGCGAGAACACCGTGTCGGTCATCGAGGCGGTGCGCGAACGCCTCAAGAACGTCCAGAAGTCGCTTCCGCCCTCGGTCACCATCACCGTCATCCGGGACGATTCGACATTCATCTACGCGTCGGTGGCTTCGCTGGAGGAGCACCTGCTGATGGGCAGCCTGTTCGCGGCGATCGTGGTGATGGTGTTCATCCGCAACATCCGAGCGGTCATCATCGCCTCGCTGGCCATCCCCGCGTCGATCATCGCGACGTTCACCCTCATGAACGTCATGGGGTTCTCGCTGAACAACATGACGCTGCTTGGCATCACACTGGCCGTCGGTATCGTGATCGACGATGCGATCGTGGTGCTGGAGAACATCTTCCGCTACATCGAGGAGAAGGGCTGTACGCCGTTCGACGCCGCGATCCAGGGAACCCGCGAGGTCTCGCTGGCGGTGATGGCGACGACGCTGTCACTGGTCGTGATCTTCCTGCCGATTGCCTTCATGAACGGCTACGCCAAGCGGTTCATCAACCCGTTCGGCTGGACCATGGCGTTCTCGATCCTGGTGTCGATGCTGGTCAGCTTCACGCTGACGCCGATGCTCAGCTCGCGGTTCCTCAAGGTGGCCGACGGCGAGGCCGACCACAAGACGAAGGAACAGGGGTTCTTCCACCGGCTGGACGTCTGGTACGGGCGGTCGCTGAAATGGGCGCTGGACCATCCCGCGCCGATCATCGCGATTTCGCTGGCGACGGCGCTCACCGCCATCCCGCTGAACCGGATGGTGGGCCGCGAGTTCGTGCCCAACGAGGACATGGGCGAATGGACGATCCACGTGGACACGCCCGAGGGCACGTCGATCGAGGGCACGCAGGAGATCGCGTTCTCGCTGCTGAAGGAGCTCACCGGGATCCCGGGCGTCGCGCAGATCGAGCCGTCCATCGGCGTCAGTGGTCCCGGCGGCAACTCCACGCACATCCACTTCCTCTGCCAGGCAGAGCCCATGGAGGAGCGCGAGCAGTCGCAGTCGCAGATGATCACCGAGATGCGGCGGCGGCTGGCCGCGCATCCCTCGTACCGGCCCAGTATCAGCTCGCGCAACGCCCTTGGCAGCGGCGAAGGGGCCGGTGGTTTCGCGATCTCGGCGAATCTCCTCGGTCCCGATCTCGATCAGCTTGCCGACTTCTCGATGAAGGCGCTGAACGCCGTGCGCGACGTGCCGAGCATCACCGAGCCCAAGATCACGCTGAGCGTCTCGAACCCGGAAATTCATGTCGCCGTGGATCGGAAGCGCGCCGCGGACCTCGGCGTCCGCATGGCGACCATCGGCAACACGCTGCGGCTGGCGGTGTCGGGCGACGATCAGATTTCGTTCTACAAGGAAGGCCAGGAGCAGTACCCGGTGAAGATCCGCGTGCTCGAGAACCAGCGGCGTGATGTCGAGGAGATCGGACGGCTCACGGTGCCGTCGGCCAACGGGCCGGTGCGGATCGACAACATCGCCCGCATCGAACGCGGCCTCGGGCCGAGCTCGCTGCAGCGCTCCAATCGCGAGTTCACGGTGATGATGACCGCCGACGTCGCGCCCGGCCACGCGCTCGACGAGGCGTCGAACGACCTCCGGGCGACGCTCGGGGCGCTCGGGATGCCGCCGACGATGTCGTTCCGGCTGCAGGGGCAGTCGAAGATCCTCGACGAGACAACCGCCAACCTGCTGATGGCCATCAGCCTGGCGATGATCTTCGTCTACATGGTGCTGGCCTCGCAGTTCGAGAGCTTCATTCAGCCGATCGTCATCATGCTGGCGCTCCCCATGGCCGTTCCGTTCGCGCTGTTCACGTTGTGGGCGTCGGGCCGCACGCTGAACCTCTGGAGCGCGCTCGGCATTCTGCTGCTGCTCGGCATCGTCAAGAAGAACGCGATCCTGCAGGTGGACTACGCCAATGTCCTGCGCGCGCAGGGCAAGCCACCGCGCGCCGCCATCTTCGAAGCGGCACGGACCCGCCTTCGCCCGATCCTGATGACCACGTCGGCGATCATCGCCGGCCTGATTCCAACCTCGCTTGGCCTCGGCATCGGCGGCGCCGGTCGCGCCGCCATCGCACTCGTGGTCGTGGGCGGCCAGTCGCTCTGCCTGTTCCTCACGCTGCTGCTCATACCGGTGGCCTACGTGCAGTTCGCGGGGCTCGAGGAGGCGGTGGTGAATCGGCGCTGGAAGCGATTCATCGGCCAGTTCCGGCCCTCTCGATGGTTCCGGCCGGCCACAGCCGAATAGACGGCGGGCCGGAATCCGGCTTTTACGCAGCTTGTTCCTCCGTGCAATTTTGTCGGTAAGGATTACACAGTCGCGTAATGATGCCATTGGCGGTGTCGATTAACGACCATCGAGCGATGTCGCGAAACGACTCGAGCGGTCGTTAGACGCCAAAACTTCTGGTCGGTTTCTGGCCCGGTTCTCGCATAGCGTTTCCCCCGGATCTCCTCGCCCGCGTCCCCCAGGGCTTTCAATCAATCACGTTCGGTAATTCTCGGCCCCCGCCGTGGGGGGACTGGTGACGACTTTGGGAAATTGTGTCTTTGGTCAGATTGCTCCCTTGTTCAAGGGCTTGGCGGGGCGTGTTCCGACGGCCGCACCGCGCATCGTGGCGACGTTGCTCCTGCTCCTGGTGACGGCCTCGGCCGCCCTGGCGCAGACCACAGTGACGGCCCAGTGGGATCGAAACACCGATAGCCAGACAGCCGGGTACCGCCTCTATTACGGCACGTCCCCGGGAAGCTACCAATGGAGCGTGGACGCGGGCAACCAGACGAGCGCCCCGATCACCCTGTCCTCAGGCAGCGTGTACTACTTCACGGTGCGGGCCTACGACGCGAACTTCGATTACAGCTCGCCATCCAACGAAGCATCGATCGACCTCGCGTCCGGGGGAGGCGGGGGTGGTTCCGCGCCGACGGCCCAGATCACCGCCACGATGCAGTCCTCCAACACCGCGCTCGTGACCTGGTATACGACCAACGCCGTCTCGGCCTCGATCAACGGCACGCCGCTGAACGCGGCGAGCGGGTCGGCATCGGTTCAGGTCAACGACACGACGACGTTCACGCTGGTCGTCACTGGTGCCACTGGCGCGGTCGCCACGCACAGCGCCACGGTGACCTTGTCTGCACCGGGGTCCGGGCCGACGGCCCAGATTACGGCCACCATGGGTGCCAACAACTACGTGACGGTCAGCTGGCAGACGGCGAACGCCTCGTCCACCTGGATCACGGCGAACGGCGCCTACTACGCGGTTGGGCCCCTCCGGCAGCGCCGGGATGACCGTGAGCGGCCCGACCACCTTTACGCTGACCGCCGAGGCCCCTGACGGCCGCCGCGCGACGTCCGTAGCCACTGTCGGGACCACGCAGCCGACGGGCGGGGCGCCGACGGCCCAGATCACCGCCACCATGGGGGCCAACAACTATGTGACGGTCACGTGGCAAACGGCGAACGCCACGACCACCTGGATCACGGCGAACGGCGCCTACTACGCAGTCGGTCCCTCCGGCAGCGCCGGGATCACCGTGTCCGAAGCGACCACCTTCACCCTGACCGCCCAGGCCCCTGACGGCCGCAGGGCGACGTCAGTGGCCACTGTGGGGTCCACGCAGTCGACGGGCGGGTCGCCGACGGCCCAGATCACCGCGACGCTGGGCGACAACAACCACGTGACGGTCACCTGGCAGACCGGGAACGCCTCGTCCAGCTGGATCACGGCGAACGGTGCCTACTACGCCGTGGGCCCGTCGGGCAGCGCCGGGATTACCGTGAGCGGCCCGACCACCTTCACCTTGACCGCCCAGGGTCCTGACGGCCGCACGGCCACCTCCGTGGCGACCGTGGGGGCCACGGCGAACGGGTCGGCGCCATCGGCCCAGATCACGGCAACGCTCGGGGCCAACAACCACGTGACGGTCACATGGCAGACCGCCAACGCCTCGTCCAGTTGGATCACGGCGAACGGCGCCTACTATGCGGTGGGACCGACGGGCAGCGCCGGGATCACCGTCAATGGCCCGACGACCTTCACCCTGACCGCCCAGGCCCCAGACGGCCGGCAGGCAACGTCGGCGGCGGTCACACCCTGACGCGCCGGGCACCTCATCCGTTCGCTTCGCGCCTGGAGTCGTGGATCCAGACGCGTGAGGTGCTCGACGGCTTGAAGTGGGAAGCGCCGTACGACCGTACGGCGTGGTTGAGTGGATTCCGGGGCCTGCTTCGTGCAGCCCCGGCAATCCACGCCTCCGCGTGGGCCCCAGCGGTTCGTGCGCCCCGCCGCACTGTTTGGTCTGCGACGACCGACGAACGCTGCACGACGCGTGCTTACGACCGCGGCGCTTAGCGAACGTTCCGTCCTGCGTCCTGGGGCTTCGGTTCCCTGTGGATTGGTTGAGAGCGGGCGTCAGGCATACCGACGCAGTCTGTCCTCATCGCGGGGCCGCTCGCCGCGCTCAGATCGTGATACAGGAACGCGCGATAGCTCTCGGCCAGAGCCGGGTCGCTGCCGTTGGACAGCGTCCCCCCGCACAATCGCCGCATCGCCGCGTTCGCGGCAAAGAACTCGTCACCGGGAATTCCCGCGTGCTCCAGCAGTAAAGAAGCCAGGAAACGGATGTCGAGGACCTGCTCCGACCCGCCGCCGTGCGATGTGTCGCCCGGACCCTTGATGGCGAAACGTGTCAGGAAGCGAGGCTGGTCCAGTCTGCCAGTCAACGGGACCTCGCCCTCGAGATTGGGCTGATGGTCGCCGAAGTAGGTCAGGATCAGATTTCGTCCGCTCGCCTGCAACTCCCGGTCGAAATCCACCACGTCGCGATTGAGCGTCTCCATCCTGGACAGCCAGTCGGAGAGACGACCCATGGTCGGCCGATTGAGAGCGCTGCGATCGAGTCCGTACGCGGGCTCGTGCGATGGATCGTAGGGACCGTGCTGAATCATCGACAGCATGTACAGGAATACCGGTTGCGATCGCGATCGTGAAAGGATCTGGAGCGCGTAGGAGCAAAGGTCCCGGTCTTCAACGACGTTGGTGACCAGCGACTTGTTTCCCCATTCCGGAAAATCACGCGGGGTCAGGATTTCATCGAACCCCAGATCCTTGTACGCTGACTCGGCGTTGTAGAAGTTCTTTTCCACCGGGAACAGGACGATGCAGCGATACCCGTGGCGCTTGAGCAGCCTCGGCAGGCTGAAGCGCAGGTGTGAGGTGACCGTGTAGAAGACACCCTGCCCGGCCCCGCCGAAGTCCTTGTGGCTCAGACCGGTCAGCAGACCGAACTCGCTCAACCAGGTACTGCCACCCCATGTCGGCACCCGCAGCCATCCGTCCTCGCGAGTTCGAGCGTCCGACTCGTTCATCGAAAGCGCCGGCAGGCTCGCACCGGGGACGTCGAAGATCCGGGGATCGGTCGCTGATTCCTGCAGCCACACCACGAGGTCGGGCGGTCCAGAGAAGTGCGCGCGGCGGAGCCGCCGGAAGCCGCGCCGCGTGTTCCCGGAAGAGCCGGCTGTCGCCGGTCACCGTCGGCGGCTGATACTTCAGTGACGACGTCGAGAACAGCAGGTTCGCAAAGTGGCCGTAGATGTTGAAGCCGAATGGGTCGAACTCATGCGCGTGGCGAAACCTGACGTCGAACGCGATGAGCCCGAACGCCAGCATGAGCGCCCCCAGGCGTGCCGGCGCACCGAGCGGCGCCACCTGGGGCAGCAACAGCCAGCTGAGCGCGAGGCCGGCGAGGCACACGGCGACGAAGCTGGCGACGAAGGGGTACAACCGCAACACGAACCAGTTGGCGCGGTCGAGCAGCATGATCAGGTCCGCGGCCGTCCAGGTGTCTGAGGTGTACTTCCACTTGAGCCAGTGGATGCGTTGCAGCACGAAGACGATCGCGGTGCCCAGCGAGTAGCTCTTCCACGGCTGGCCGGTGAGCGCCATCAGCAGCGCGACGGGCACGACCCAGACGGACAGGTTGATGACCGTGACGATCCAGTTGGGGCGACAGCGCAGGCAGATATGTGCAACCCACGCGCTCATGAAGCCCACCGCCACCCATGAGGCTGCGTCGAGCACGACCCGAACGACATCCATCAAAACGAAATGATCCCCCATCAGGGCACGCCGTCCGGGACACGATATCCCGGGCGATGCCATGCTGTCGAACTGCACGACTCTTCAATCGTTGACGTCAAGGGTCACGGCGTCGCGCACCAGGCCCTGTCAACTGACCGTCCTTCCAGGATCGCGGATCGCCTGGTCGACGGGCTAGGCTAAGCTGAATGTGTTGGCGCACGTGCCCTGATGGCGTACGTAGGCCGGGATTGCTGGAGGGCTCGATGGCCCGCCCAGGGACGAGGGAAACGACCGATGACGACCGCGCCGCGAGCAGCGCGCCAACGACGAATCTGCATGCTGGTTTACGGGGACACCCCAACCGGGTTGCCGCCCATGGTCAACCTCGGCGTCTCTCTCGTGGCAGCGGGTTTCGACGTGGAGCTCATCTGCCTGGCGCACGCGACGCCGGCAAAGGCCGAGGTGCCGGTGCCCGGTCTCCGCATCACACGTCTCCACGTTCACTCGCGGCGTTTTTTTCACGCCGTCTTCGGCAAGGCCACCGCTCTCCGCGGCCTGGCAGCCGTGCAGTACGTGGTGTCGTATCTCGAGTTCGTCACCAAGGCGGTGGTTGCCGCCCTCCGCTCCGACGCGGACGTGTACGAGGCCAACGATCTGCCGCCCCTGCTGGCCGCCGTGGTGTCAGCCAGGCTGCGCGGCAAGCCTGTTATCTTTCGCGCTCACGAACTCTGGTCCGAGGCCACCCCCAACGTGCGTTTCGCCGCATTCTGGAAGTTCATGGAGCGCTTCCTCGTGCCGAGATCCGACTACGTCGTGACTCCCGACAACAACCGTTCGCGGATCTACGAGGTCGAACTGAAGACGCGGCGGCCGCCGATTACCGTTCGGAACTGTCCGCCGTATCGTCCCCCGATCGAGAGCAGGCGGTTGCGCGACGAACTGTGCCGGCGTGGGATTCGCTGTTCCACCGTGGTGCTCTACCAGGGCCTGGTCGATTCGGGCCGATGCATCGAGGAGATCGCGGCGGCGACCCGTTACTTCGATGACGGCGTCGTGCTCGTGATCATGGGGACGGGGCACGGCAAGTGGGCCAGCCCGGCAGTCTCGCTCAGCGGATACGATCGGATCGTCGTCCTGCCGCCGGTTCCCTATCATGAGCTGGTGCCCTTCACGGCGTCCGCGGACATCGGCATCCTCCTGTATCGCAACGACTGCAGGAACAACTACTACTGCGCGCCGAACAAGCTCTTCGAGTACATGATGATGGGGCTGCCGATGATTGCCGCCAACTATCCAGGGTTGCTGCCGCTCGTGGAGGGCGAGGACGTCGGCCTGTGTGTCGATCCGGAGTCACCCAGGGCGATTGCCGACGCGGTGAACCGTCTGGCCGCCGATCCGGACCGCCGTGAGCGCATGGGGCGGAACGGCCTTCAGCTGACGAGGGATCGATATAATTGGGAAATTGAGTCCACCCCGCTGCTGGAGCTCTATGGCTCACTGGCGTCGTCCGACGTTCAATGATGCGGCACGGTGCGACCTTTGACTGATACCCGTTCACCAGACGCACCGCAAGCCGCGCTGATGAACGCCACGGACGAATCCCTACCAGGACCAATCCCGGCCGAGCCCAGCATCGCCCGGAATGCGTTGTACCTGGCCCTCGGGCAAGGCGCGACGACCGCATTGGCGATTGTGTTCACCGGTGCGCTCGGCCGCTGGCTTGGTGCCGCCGATTACGGCACCTACTACGTGCTGCTCACGATGACCACGTCGGTCCTCATGCTCCTGGAATGGGGCCAGTCACTGTGGGTCGTGCGCGAGACCGCCAGGACGCCGGAGCGAACGGGCGAACTGGTGGGCACCGCGCTGGCCTTCCGCGTCGCCATCGCAGCCGCCGCGGCCATTCCGGTGGGGCTCCTGACACTGGCACTCGGATACGGCGTCCGGACCACCTGGCTCCTGGTCCTGATGTTCCTGGCGAGCATTCCGTTGTTTCTGTCGCAGGCCTACGCGATCGCGTTCCGAGCGGGGGAACGCATGGGGCGGGACGCCGCGGTGTCGGTGGCGAACAAGGTTCTGGTCCTCGGCATCGCCCTTCCTGCGCTCGCCGTCGGGATGGGTGTTCCAGGCGTCATTCTCGCCCAGGCCCTGGCCGGCGGCGCGGCACTCTACATGGCGCGCGTGCTCTATCCCGGGAGGAGTACCCAGCCCCTCAGCGTGTCTCGAGAGGCCGCGCGCGCGATGGTGCTCGGCGGCATTCCCGTGCTGTCCATGTCGGTGGCTGGTGCGGCACAACCATATCTCGATGCCGTCATCCTCTCGAAGCTGGCGCCAGCCGCGGCGGTCGGCTATTACGGCGCGGCACGAAATATCCTGGGCACGCTGCTCGCGCCGGCCGTCATTCTGGGGGCGGCCTCATACCCTCGCATCTCGCGCGCGGCGCACCAGGCGTCAGGATTCAGTCGAGAGGTGCAGAAGGCGCTGCGCCCCCTGCTCTGGCTCGGGGGGCTCGGTGCGACCGGCACGTTCCTCTTCGCGGAAACGGCGGTCGGCCTGATCTACGGGTCCGGGTTCGCTCCCGCCGCCTCGATTCTCAAGGTCTACGCGCCCGTTCTTTTCCTGGTCTTCATCGACATCCTGCTGGGGAATACGCTCTATGCCGCCGGCATTGCGCTGGGCTTTGCCGTCGTACTCGGCTTGAAGGTGCTCGTCTCGGCCGGACTGAGCCTGGTTCTCGTCCCGATCCTGCAGGCGCGCACCGACAACGGCGGGATCGGGATCGTGCTCGCATTCGGTTTGAGCGAGCTGTTCGTCCTGTCGGGAGCGCTGGTCCTTCTGCCGCGAGGCACACTGTCGGGTGCGGCGATCGTGGATGCCGGCCGCGCCCTGGGATCCGCGGCGCTGACCATGCTCCTGTTCTGGCTCATCCCCGCGCTGAACCCCTGGCTTGGCATTCCGCTCTGCATTGGAACCTTCTCCGGGGCGTCCTGGCTGCTCGGGTTGATGCACCGGCGGGATCTGGAGGCGCTCTACGACCTGATCCGCAAGCCGTTCGACGGAGCGGGCTATCCCTTCGAACCGCCTGGTTGAAGCGCGCCGTCTTGCGATTCCGCGTTGGCCAGCCGCCGTTCGATCGCCCCCAGGGGCTTCTGGTAGATGCAGAACAGGTGATATGCGCCGAGCCGCCCATCGGGCGATGTCCACTGCGATTTCCACGTTCGGAATCTGCGGACGGCTTTCGCGAGCCCTGGCACCGCCCGGGCGGCGCGCCTCATCCTGGTGCCGCCGCCAGACTGTTGCCAGGCTCCTTCGAGGTTCGAAAGGCTCGGGAAGCCATAGGTTTCGAAATGTGAGATCTGCAGGCCCAGGACACCTGACATCATCGAGCACGCTTCCGGAGTCAGATACTGCATGTGCTCGAGATCGACGCGGAAGGTCACCGGCGCCTCAGCCCCTCGAGCCGCACCGCCGTTGGGAGTCCAGATCAGCAGCACTCCGCCAGGGGCCAGCAGGTTGGCGCACGCCTGCAGCAGCTTCATCGGAGCCAACGGATGTTCGACCACGTCGTTCAGCACGATCAAATCGTAGGGGGCATCATCGGCGCACTCGTCGATGGTGGCCTTCCGCACACTGGTGAGGCCGAGTTCCCGGGCGATCGCGATGGCCGCATCGTCCAGTTCGATGCCATGGACATCGGCCCCGAGCGCTTGAAGAGACCACATGAAGTGTGCCCGGCCAAAGCCGACGTCCAGCACCCGCTTGTTCTTGAACGCCATCATCGAACTCAGTTCGCGCACCCGGAAGTCGTAGAGCGGACCCTGATCGCGATACAGGCTGAGGAGCTCCGCCGGCGTCGCCGGAGCTTCCAGGCGATGCGCCTTGTCGTAATTTGCGTAAAAGCTCGACAGCTGCGCGTCGGTCGGTGCCGGCGAAATGAAAAACGCGCTGCACAGCCTGCATTCACGGACGGTCAGTCCGTCCGGACGAACGCAGTGGGGCTGGTTCTCAACGGTGCCACAGTACGGACACGCCCGAGCGACCAGGTCGTCGAGGTTCCAGGGGGGGATTCTGACGTCGAGCGGCGGAAGCCGGTTCATCATCGGCGTCCCGCGAACCACTGCTGCGTGATCAAGAAGCATGGGACTCGCGCCACCGTCATACCCGAACGCTCGGTCGTCCATCAGGCTTCTCCTGGCCATCAGGCGTCAGTTCGACTCCGTCGGCTGTCACCGCACAGCCCTCGCCAATGCGCGAAATCCATCTTGCCAGGGTGCAGTCGCGCAACACCGCCGCGCGGGCTCGTTCAGCGAGGCGCGCGGCCTCGCCAGGTTGTTCGATCAGCCCCAGCACCGCTCGGCGTAGCGCGCTCGGATCGTCGCACGGAACTGTTACGGCCGAGTCAGGTTCGAAGGCATCGATGATACCAGCCGACGCCGAGACGACGACCGGCCGGCCGCAGGCCTGCGCCTCGAGTAGCGCGGTGATTCCAGCCGGAAAATCGACGTTCACGAGCGGGAGCACTACCACCGCCGCGTCGCGGTACAGCTCGCGGAGCGCCAGGTTGCTGAGGTTGCGGCGAATCGTCACGTTTTCCGGAACGGCGCGGTTGGCCGTCTCATCCGCCCGGTTCGACCATGGACTCGAGGCGACGACGGTGACCGGAACGCTGGTATCGCCGAGGGCCGCGAAGAGCGTGGGATAGTCGCGCATCTCACGGCCGACGCTCACGACCCCGCGTCCCGCGGTCGGCCCGGTCGAGGGCGTGAAGAAACGGTCGTCCACCTGAAACGGGATTCTGTCGCACGCGGTCAGCCGGGAACCCGAACCGCTCGATGAGGTGTCGTGCCTGCAGCGCGCTGTAGACGAACACCACGTCGACATGGCGGAGGAGGTTGAAGATACGGATGAGCCGCGTCTTCATTGGCGTGGTCAGGCGGTGACCGATGAAAGCCATGCTCGCCGACGGCCGCATCTTCAACAGCAGCGCCAGCGGGAGCGCGGTGTTCTCGGCGTTCCCGAAATAGAAAGTGCCACCCTTACGAAACGCCAGCCACGCCAACGCGATTGGCTGCCCCACCCACCGAGCGAGGGCTCGGGTGAACCACGACGCCTGCTTGAGGTCGGAATACGAGAGGAGCTCGGCGTCCAGCGCCCGGGCCAGTTCAACCACGTCCTGTCGCGGCGCGTCGGTCTCGGCGTTCAATGCGTCGACGATGGCCTGCTCGTCGGCGCTGACGAGCACGAAACGCAATGGCCTGCCGCGACGCGGAGACATGCGTAGAGCTTAACCCGGTTCGGGTGCTGGTACACTTGTTCGGCAAATGGTCCTGCTGGTCGATCTGCTGCAAGCCGTACCGGACGGGCGTTGGAGGCCGGGCATCGGCGACCCCGGCTGGTCGGCCTGGCTGATCGTGACCGCCTACGCCTTCGCGGCTCTCCTGGCGTGGCTGGCATACCGCTCGTCGCGGTCCGATGCCCGCCGCCTTGCGCGCACTCATCCGCACGAGGCTGAGAGCGAGCGCCTGCTCGCCTGGTTCTGGCTGCTGGCCTGCATCGCGCTGTCGGCTCTGGCGATCAACAAGCAACTCGACCTGCAGTCGCTGCTCACGCAGGTGCTGCGCGATCAGGCGCGCGATCAGGGGTGGTACGACGATCGCCGCCGTTATCAGTTCGCCTTTGTGGTCGGCGTCGCATGGGCAGGCGTTCTGGGGGCCGGCATGATGGCCTGGGTGTGGCGCCGCGTGCTGGATCGGGTGTGGATCGCGGTATTGGGGCTGGCCTGGATGATGAGCTTCGTCTGGATCCGCGCCGCGTCATTCCATCACGTCGAGACGTTCCTGCGAAGCATCACCCATGCGGGCAATGTGGCGTTCGAACTCTCGGGAATCGCCCTCGTCGCAGTCGGTGCCGGCCGCGCCCTGCGATCGAGACGGGGTGAGCGTTAGCGGCCGATCACGCCGTCGGTCGTGTCCGGGTCCGGCGGAATGCCGTGAGTGGAGAGGTGGCCACGACATCGAAGCCAAGGGCGGCGAGCAGTTGAGGGATTGAGTCGACCGATCGCCCCGGGATGTGGTGGACCTCCATCGACACCTGGCTGACTGACGCCGCCGCCGCCGGTGTGAGGCGGTCCAGGATGTCGTACTCGCCTCCCTCGCAATCAATCTTCAGAAGCGCCACGGACGGTCCCGCCATGCCGATCGCCGATTCCATCGCGCGCAGCGGCACCCGCGTCGAATGCGCGCGGCTGGACAAGCGGCCGTCGACTTCCGGTTGGGTGGTGCTGAACGCCGACTTGCTCCCGATGAACAAGTCGATGTTCCCGTCTTGTCCCCCCACGGCTTCGTTGAAGGCCGTGACGTTCCGGCAGCCGTTCAGGCGGATGTTCTGCTGCAGCCGTTCGAACACGAACGGGTTGGGTTCGTAGGAAAACACCCTGCCGGACTCTCCGACCTTGCGGCTGGCGGCGATGGTGAAGGCGCCGAAGTTTGCGCCCACGTCGATGACGGTATCGCCGTCATGGACTTCGATGCCGTTCTGGAAGTAATCCATCCTCACGGCGCATTCGAGCAGGGTGTACCACTCACCGTATCCCGGCTGGAGCAGGAAGCTCAGGCCGCTCCTGAGCCTGGCGGTATAGGTGTTCCGCTGCAGCCGCAGGCTGTCGAAGATCAGCGGCACCGGAGTGTCGGCCGCCGCCACCAGCATGCTGATGCTGCGAAGCTTCTCGCGCATCCGTCCCATGGCGGCATGCTAACACTGCCGCGAGTCCACTCCGCTCCCAACCCGGGTCAGGTCGCTGAAGTGGCGCCCTCGGCGAGCGGCTCACGCCTCGGTGAAATGCTGTCTGATCCGCTGAACAATCCGCTCGGCGGCGTGTCCATCACCGTAGGGATTCTGCGCCGAGGCCATCTGGTCGTACGCGTTCTGGTCGGTCAGCAGGCGAGTGGCGTGAGCGATGATGTTCGCGGCACTCGGTCCGGTCAGCAACGCGGTTCCCACCGCCACACCCTCCGGACGCTCCGTCGTGTCCCGCATCACGAGCACCGGCTTGCCGAGCCCCGGTGCTTCTTCCTGCACGCCGCCAGAGTCGGTGAGAACCAGCCGGCATCGTGACATCAAGGCCACGAACTGCATGTAGCCCTGTGGCGGGATCAGCGTGACGTTCGGCAGGCCGCCGAGCAGCCGGGTCACATGATCCTTGACGTTCGGATTGAGGTGGACCGGGTAGACGAACCGGTAATCGGGAAACGCCCGCGCCAGTCCGGCGATCGCCTCGCAGATTTCGTCGAATCCCTTGCCGAAATGCTCCCGCCGATGTCCCGTGATGAGCACGTACGGGTGGTCCGGCCATCGCCATCCCAGCAGGTCGGACAACTCGGCGTCGATCGCCTCTCGCATCGCCGCATCACCACCCTGTGCGGCCACCTCCATGAACAGCGCATCGATCACCGTGTTTCCCGTGACGGCGATTGCTGCCTCCGGGACGCTCTCGCGCAGCAACGCCTCGCGCGCGGACTCGGTGGGCGCGAAATGCAGCGTCACCAGCGGCGTGGCCAGGCGCCGGTTGGCTTCTTCCGGGAACGGCGACCAGATGTTGCCGGTCCTGAGCCCGGCTTCGACGTGACCGATGGGTATGCGCCGGTAGAAGCACGCCAGCGCTGCCACCAGGACGGTGGTCGTGTCTCCCTGCACCAGCGCCATGTCGGGGCGCGCCGTGGCGAGCCATCCGTCGATGCTGGTCATCAGCCGCGCCGTCAGTTCGGCCAGCGTTTGATTGGGACGCATCACGTCGAGCTCGGCATCCACGGCGATGCCGAACCGATCGATGACCTGCTGGAACATCTCCTTGTGCTGGCCGGTCGCGACGACGGTGCAGGCGAAATCGCCGGTGTTGCGGAGCGCCGCGACCACCGGCGCCAGCTTGATGGCCTCGGGGCGGGTCCCCATGAAGACCAGAATATTCTTCTTGCTCAAGTCGAGACGCTCCTCTGGCCGGACCACGCCGGTCGATCACCGCCGGTCAACACCGGCTCCGATGGCGCGGCCGTTGGCGTCGTGCGACCGACGCCAGGTGGATTCCTGGCGCGCGTTCAACCGTGCCGTGGCCGCCGCCTTGCCGTGCCGCAGGCACGCGTACTGGTAGTCGCGCAGGAACTGTCGAAACTCCTGATCCCCGTAGCGAGGCACGCCCGTCAACGCGCTCCGGGTGTAGCCCCAGAGCATTGCGACACTTCCGACGAGGACGGGGTGTTCGAAGGCGCGATAGGCGGCGCTCGCGATGTAGTAAAGAGGCGCCGTGCCCATGTAGTACTGGCCGAACCCCGCCCTGACGCGGCCCGTCCAGATGCCTTTGTGGCTGGTGCCCTGCGGCCGCAGATGGATGAAGCGCAGCGATTCGTCGTTGACGCTCTCGGCCATCCAGCCGAGCATGCGCGAGCGGTGGCAATCGATGCCGTCCCACATCACTTGCTGGACGAAGCCGCCGATCTCGGTGAAGCAGGACCGCCGGTAGAACTTGGTCATGCCCACCGACATCTCGTCGCCACACACTTCCGCGACCAGGGCACCGGTGCGCGGATGCACGAACCACGGTTTGCCGGAGGTCGAGCCCAGACGCGGCTCGGCTTCCATGCGGAGGACGAGTCCCTCGAAATACCCGGGAGGCAGAACCAGATCGAGATCCATCTTGCACACGTACTGGAAATCGCCGGGAGTGATGCTGGCGTAGCCGACGTTGAAGGCTTCGACGACACCGCCGCCGACGCGGCGATGTCCGCGGTCCGCCCGCCGGATCAGCCGAATGTACGGAAGCTGTTTGGCGTACTCCTCGACAATCTCGGCGGTGCCGTCCGTCGACCCATCGTCGACGATGACCCACAGGGCCGGCGGCAGCGTCTGCCTGGCGATACTGTCGATCGTCTGGCGGGCATACTGCGCTTCGTCACGGCACGGCGTGATCAGGCAGTAGCGCCGATCGTGCTCCGGCGTCGGCCCGCTCACGCCAGGACCCCGTGGCGATGGCACCAGCGAATCAGGACGTACAGCGCCCAGACCCGTGTCCAGTACAGCCCCGGCTCGCGGCGTTGAAACGCCGACCACAGCGCGGTCACGGCGCGTCCGTCGAGCCCGACCGCGGCAGCCAGTGCGGGGTCGCGCATGGTCTCGTCCATGACGTTGCCGAGCGACTTCCGGATCCAGCGGTCGAACGGCAGCTCGAACCCGCGCTTCGGGCGCTCGAAGAGTTGCGGGTCGAGGCGGTCGAGCCCGACACGGCGCAGCATCTGTTTGCGGCCGAGCGGCTCGAATCGGGCGGTGTCCGGCACCCGCGCGACGGCCTCGAGGACGGCACTGTCGACGAGTGGCAGACGCGTCTCGAGCGACACTGCCATGCTGGCGGCGTCGGTATCGCGCAGCAGCCGCTCGCCGAGGAACAACCGCTGCTCGAGTACGGCAATGGTGGACACGGGCGACCGCCCGGCGGTCTCCGACGCCAGGCGCGCCGACAGTTCCGGTGTCAGGCCGTAGAGCTGACGGTCGCTGCACTGTGCATCCGAGAGCAGGCGCTCCTGGAAGTCGGGCAGAAACAACGCGTAGGCCAGTTGGTAGAGCGCCGTGAGGTCTTCGCCGGCGCGAACCATCTCCGGGAGCTTGGCCCAGCGCGTCTGCGGGGCGGTGGTTTGACCGGAGCCGGCGATCATCCGGCTCACGAGCCGGGCGCCCTGCGTCCGTAGCCAGGAGGGAATCGCCCGCGTGCGGCGGTTCCAGGCCTGCAGCGTCTGTGCCACGCGGAACGTCGGGTAGCCGCCGAACAGCTCGTCGCCGCCGGTGCCGACGAGCGCCACCTTGAGTCCCGCCTCGCGAACCGCCTTGGAAATGAGGTACGAGTTCAAGCCGTCGAAAGTCGGCTGATCGAGAGTGTCGACGGCGGTGTCGAGCGCCGACGTGAAGTCGGCCTCCGTCAATCTGATCTCGTGGTGGTCGGTACCGATGGCGCGGGCGATCGTCCGCGCGATTTCGCCTTCGTTGAACTCCTGCTCGTCGAAGCCGAGCGTGAACGTGTGGACGGGCGTCGTGCTCGCATGCTGAGCCAGAGCAGCGACCGCGCTGGAATCGATGCCGCCCGACAGGAAAATGCCGACCGGAACGTCGGCGATCAAGTGCCGCGCGACGCTGTCCTCCACGACGTGCCTGAGCTCCTGCTTCGTCAACCGGCGGTCCGTCCTCGAAGCGTGGGATGCTCCAGTACGTCGCCCGTTTCACCGTGCCTGGGGATTCGATCGTGCGCCATTCGCCGGCACCGAGCAGTTCCACCCCTTCGACGGCAGTGACCGGTCCCGCGACGAATCCGTTCCAGAGAATCGACCTGACAGCCCGGCGATCCAGGCGGGGACGTTCCATGAGGCCGGCCGCCAGGATCGACCGGACCTCGGACGAGAACATCAGTGACCACTCGCCGTGGGGGTCGGGGTTCCGGCAGATGTAGAGCGGCTTGATGCCGAGCGGATCGCGGGCCAGCAGGAGTTGGCGCGCGTGGTCGTCCCAGAGCGCGAACGCGAACATCCCGCGCAGCATCGCCACCGCGTCGGTCCCCCGGAGCGCGAGCAGGCGCAGCATGACCGCTGTGTCGCCACTCGACTGGAACGTCTCGCCCGACTGCTCGAGGTCGCGCCGCAGATCCTTGAAGTTGTAAATCTCGCCGTTGAAGACGATCGTCCGGTCGCGGCCGCCGGTGCCGTCGGTCATCGGCTGGTCGCCGGCGGTCGACAGGTCGATGATCGAGAGACGACGGTGCCCGAGCATGCAGCCGGCGCCGTCGTGGTCCGGGCCGCTCTCCCAGATGCCCGCGCCGTCCGGACCCCGATGCGCCAGCGCATCGGTCATCCGCTGCAGGGCCGTCCGGTTCCGGCCGTTGATGTTCCCGAGGATGCCTGCTATTCCACACATATGACGAGCGCCGGCGTCAGCGCCGGCTGAGCGGCAGGAACACCGATACTCCGCCGCGCAGGCTGTTTCTAGCGAATTTGTCTGGCACTGCGATCAGAGCCGGAAGTCCAGGAGCGTTGGTGAAGTCGTACGCATAGTAGAAGTACTGCGCGGTGAGCGCCCAGTTACGTGACAGCGCGTGGCGAAGGCTCGCACCTGCCGCGCTCGTGACGAACTCCCGTCCCGCAAGCGTCAGCACGCTCTGGCCCTGCGTGTGTGCCACCGACGCCGTGATGTCGGTGCGGGCGCTGAAAAACCCGGTGACGGACGCGTAATATTCGTCGGCGAAGACCGGCCCGCCGTAGCCCTGGTTGAACTGACTCCCGTGATTGTAGGACCCCGCAAGCAGCCAGCTCTTTCCTATCTGATGTGCCACGGCGGCGGCGAACGAGAAGCGCACCCGGTCGCTGGCCTGGAGCAGATCGCTCGTGGCGGCAGCATTGAAGATCGACGGTCCCGCTTCGAACGACACCATGGTCTTTTGGTGGGCGGTAAAGGCGCGATCGAAGGCGCCGCCGATGAAGAAGTTGTGTTCGTCGGGCTGCGGACCCTGTCCACTCGGTAGGTTGGGCAACGCGTAGCTGGCCTTGCGATAGTTATAGCCCGCGCGCAGGCTTCTGGTTTCGGTCACCCGGTATCGGTAGGCCACGCCGCTATCGAGCGTTGACCAGTCGCTGGTCGGGGCGTCCTCCGCATAATAGTTGGTGAACCGATAGCTGGCATTGGCCGTGAGTTGCGAACGCAGCGAGAACGCGTGTTCGACCCCGGCGGTGGTCAACAGGTTCAAGACCTTGTCGTTGGTCACCGCGAAGTTGCTGGCAGGCGGCAGCGGATCACCCAGCTCCGGCGGCAGCGGATTGGCGAACAGTCCCGGTATGCCAACCGGAGAGTACATGACCGACTCGCTGACGAGCACGGATGTATGCGGGGCCACCAGCGTCTTCACGCCCGCGCTGCCGTGATAGTCGGCAGCCAGGAACTCCGAGAACTGGGTGTAATACCGGAGATTCGCTCCGCCGTTCGCGGAGACCTCGGTGTGCGAGTCGTATCGCCCGTAGTCGACATCCGCAGTGAAGTTCGTGTAGAACCCTTCGAGCTGCGAGGCCTCGTCGTCGGCTAGCTCGTCCTGATCGTACACTCCCGACGCCGAACCGTTGAAGTTCACGACCGTTTCGCGCCGGGATCCGGTGTTCGCTCCGCCGAACAGCCCTCGGTACGGCCGTCGGGCATTCCCCAACGGTTCAGGGGAATCCTCGGGCGGCGGCTGCTCCTGCTTCGGCTCGTCCTGGCCCGGCTGGGTCGTCTGCGCGAATGAGACACTGGCGAGACACACACAGAAGCCACAGACCGCCAGCATGGTTCTGGCGACGCACTGGGCGTGCTTCCTGGCTGTGGGTGTACCTAGGGCGGAGAGCGAGGGAAAGACCCAGTTCATCGTCACGGAATGGCCAGAAAGACGGCTGCTGAGTCGCAACCCAGGGCTAAGGCATTCTGGTCCAAGGCCGTCGAAAAGAGAACTCAGTTTTCTTCCGCCGATGAGTTGCGGCCGCCGACGCCGCGCGTGGCGCGTCAATACGAAACCCGTCCCTCTCGACGGCGCCGCATGGCATCGTGGCGGAGCTGCGCGCGGTCCTGGCTCTGCTTCAGGGTCTGCACATCCGCGTCGAAAGTCGCGAGTGCCGTGGCCAGGGCCCGCGCGGTCGGGTGTCGGAAGATCTCGACGATCGGGACGGGCCGGCCCAGTCTCTCCTCCAGACGCACGGTCGCCTGAATCAGCATCAGCGAATGAACGCCGGCGTCGAAGAAGTTCTCGTTCACACCAACGTCACGGCCGGCCAGGGCCCTGATCACGGCGAGGATGGCGCGCTCGCGGTCGTTCTCGGGTGAGGGGCGGACCTCCGCCGACCGCGCCGCATTCGGCGACGCCAGCGCAATCCGATCGATCTTCCCGCTCGACGTCAAGGGCATCGAGCCCAGCAGGACGATGGCACTTGGAACCATGTACGCCGGTAGCCGTGTCTGCGCATATTGGCGCAGCGCCTTCGCGAGGCCACTCTCTCGCGTTGCGCGATCGGGTTCCACCGTCGAGGCCGCGGTTGACCCGCGCGGCGGGTCGTCGATCGCCTGCGGCACGACATAGGTGAGCAGACGCAGGTCGCCGAAGGCCGCATGCTGGGCCACCGTAATGCACTCGCTCACGGATGGGTGCGCGCCGATGACGGCGTCGATCTCGCCCGGCTCGACTCGATGCCCGCGGATTTTCACCTGGTGATCGATGCGCCCCAGGAAGACGAGTTGCCCGTCGGGACGCCAGGCCGCGAGGTCCCCCGTGCGATACAGCCGTTCGCCTGTCACCGGGTCGTGCACGAAGCGCTGCGCGGTCAGTTCGGGCCGGCCAACATATCCACGCGCGACGCCGGCGCCGCCGACGAGCAGCTCACCTGCCACTCCGATGGGCATGGGCCGCAACGCCGGGTTGCGGATGAAGGCAATGGTGTTCGCGATGGGCCGGCCGATCGTGATCGGCTGCCCGGGCGTGATGACCGCCGTCGTGGACCAGATCGTCGTTTCGGTCGGACCGTACATGTTGCGCAATGTGCCGGTCAGGTGCGGCCGAAGCTGATCGACCGCCGTCGCGGGCAGGGCCTCGCCGCCAATCAACACGTGACCGAGCGCCGCGAAGGCGTCGAGCCCCTCGTTCTCGAGGGCCAGCTGCGACACGTAGGACGGCGTCAATTGCAGATGCGTCACTCGGTGGCGGCGAAGCTGGGCCCGAAGGCCAAAGTCGCCGCCGTCGTCGGCGCCTGGCCCGGCGGCGCTGCCGCGGGATGAGGCGAATCCGACGCCAGATGTCGCCGGGCTCGTGCGGTCGAGGGCCTCCTGGATGACGACCGTGAAGCCGCGTGCCAGGGTCCAGAACAGCTCCAGCACCGAAATGTCGAACGAGATGCCCGCAAGCGCCAGCCAGACGCCTGGCGTAGTGCCCAGCACCTCGTCCATCCCGCGGAAGAAGTTGATGACGTTGCGATGCTCGACCTGCACGCCTTTCGGTCGGCCCGTTGATCCGGAGGTGTAGATCACGTACGCGAGATGGTCGGTACGGACCGTCGAAGGGATGCGGCAGACCGGCCCTGGTCCGAGAGCGTCGAGGACTACGACCGGTCCCGCCACCGGCGGAAGCGCCCCCCGAAGACGATTGACGGTGAGCACGACGCCCGGCCGCGAATCCTCGAGCATCCACGCAATTCGATCGCTGGGGTGGGAGGGGTCGAGCGGCACGTAGGCCCCTCCGGCCTTCAGTATTCCAAGGAGTCCCACCACTGTTTCGAGCGAGCGTTCGACGAACACCCCGACCGTCTGATCGCAGCCGACGCCGAGTGCGACGAGTTCGTTCGCCACGCGGTTTGCGCGTTCGTCGAGTTCGCGATAGGTCAAGGATTGGTCGCGATAGACGAGGGCCACGGCGTCGGGTGTGCGGTCAACCTGAGCCTCCACGCATTCATGCACACACCCCGGCCCCGGCACCTGAATCAAGGTCTGGTTGAATGACGCGAGCGCGCGCTCGTCGCGGGCCGGCAGCCGTGGCAACTCCGCCAGCGTGGCCCTGGGGCGCCCGGCCATCGCGTGAAGCAGCCGCTTCATCAGGCCCGCCACGCGACTCGCAAAGTCCACGTCGAAGCGGCTTCGGTCGAAAGAAAGGGCGCACGTAATGACCGGCTCGAGCACCGCCTTCAGGGTGAGAGCGAAGTCGGTCCGATCGTGCAGCGTGACCTTCAGGTTGGCTAAACGCTGCCACGTCCTTCAGGCGCGTGTGGCGGTCCGCCTCGTCGATGGCGACGACTGTGTCGAAGAGCCTGGTGCCGCGGGGGGCATCGGAACACGCCGCCGACTCGATCAGCGGCGTCTGCTCGAATGCGCGAACGGCATCCTCCCCTTCATCGAGATCGCGCAGCAGTCCCAGCAGGAGCCGATCGCCAGGCACCCGCGCACGAACTGGAACGGTATTGATCAGCAGCCCGATGATCCTCTCGGCGCCGGGAACCGACGAGTGCCGGCAGGCTCGTACCTCGCCGAACACGACATCGTCCTCGCCCGAAAACGCGCTGATGACCATTGCCCAGGCGGCATGGACGAACGTCGACAAGCGGAGGCCGTGTGCCTCGCACAGCCGGCGAAGGGCGGCGGTGGTCGAGGGGCTGAGACGGAACCGCAGCGTTTCGGGTCCGGCCGGAAATCCCGCGGAGGGAGCCGCGCACTGCACGCCGTCGAGCGTGGACGGCTTGACGAAGCCGCTCAGCCTGGCCCGCCAGAAGCCCCGTGCAATCGCTGCCCGCGATGACCGGTCCTGCTGCAGCCAGGCAATCTGATCGCGGTAGGAGGGGCGTCCGGCGAACCTGGGGGTGTCACCAGCGCTGAGAGCGGCATACGCGTCGAAGACTTCCTGCACGACTTCGGTGTAGCTGCCGTCGAGAATCGCGCGGGAGAACGTCCAGACCATCCGGTGGCCGGCCTTCCCCAGATCAAAGAGCGTGACCCGCCAGAGGGGTGCGGCATTCGAGATCGAAGCCGCGGAGGCGGTCCTCATCGAGGAATCGTGCAACGGCCGCGGTTCGAGCGGAGGCGGGCAGCGCCGAGAGGTCGTGCCGGACAACGGGCACGTCAATGGCGGTCATCACGTCCTGCTGGGGCGTGTCCAGGCCTTCCCAGCTGAAGCGGGTCCGCAGGGCTGGATGCCGCGCCGCGACGAACTCCCACGCAGCCACCAGGCTCGCCACGTCTACGGCCGAGCGGAAGCTCACATCGAGCTGCTCGATGTCTACGCCGGTGTGCGCCCCCCGTGCCAAACGGTGAAAGAGCATGCCGTGCTGGAGAGGGGCGAGAGGATAAGAGTCCTCACGTTCTACAATGGCGGCCACCGGGTTATCCTCAGCGTGCCAAGCGACAACAGCCGACGCAGGGCGCTGTGCAATGATCCTACCTGAGATGAGCGGGCAAGAGGATTCCGGGCGGGTCCCGGGGATTGCCATCCTCGGGATGTCGGGTCGATTTCCCGGCGCAGAAGGCCCCTCCGAGTTCTGGGCCAACCTTCGGGCTGGCCGCGAGTCGGCGACGGTCTTCACCGAGAGGCAACGGCCCGACGCGGGCGGAGCTGTCGAGCCGAAACGCGACGCCGCGACACCTTGACACCCGCGGCCGTCTCGACGACGTCATCGGCTTCGACGCCGCGTTTTTCGGGATGAGCGTGCCCGCCGCCAGCGCGGTGGATCCCCAACATCGCCTCTTCCTCGAGTGTGCCTGGGAGGCGTTCGAGCACGCCGGGTACGTCGGCGAACGCGTGGAGGGGCCGGTCGCCGTTTTTGCCGCGCCCGGTCCGCCGGCCCGCCGCCCGGCGGGTGACCGCGACGTGCTCGCGACCATCGTCTCGCGCACGCTGAACCTGACCGGACCGAGCATGGACGTGCAGACGGCCGGCGGGTCGTCCCTTGCCGCCGTCCATCTCGCGTGTCAAAGCCTGTTGAACGGCGAGTGCGACATGGCGCTTGCCGGCGGTTCGACAGGGTCCCGCGAGCCGAACCGCGGGTACGACGGTCCCGTCATGGCCAGCGTCGTTGCCTGTGTCGTCCTCAAGCGACTGGAGGACGCCGTAAAGGACGGTGACCAGGTCCTCGCGGTGATTCGAGGATCGGCCATCAACAACACCGGCGCACGGCGCGTTGGAGACGCGGCCCAGGGACTGGCCGCACAGGTCCGGGCCGTCGGCGAAGCGCTGGCGATCGCCGGAGTGCGCCCGGACGAGGTGTCCTATATCGAAGCGGGTGGGGCCGGCGCGCCCGGTGGCGACCCGATCGAAGTCGTGGCGCTGACGAAGGCGTTTCGCGCCTTTACCGCGGAGACGCAGTTCTGCGCCGTGGGAACGGTGAAAGGCAACATCGGTGATGCCGGCGAAGCGGCCGGCATTGCCGGACTCATCAAAGTGGTTCTGGCACTTCAGCACCGCGAGATCCCGGCCACGGTGCCCGTCGACCATCCGCACCCCGAAGCGCGTTTCGAAGACAGTCCTTTCTACGTCAATACGGCGCTCCGTGACTGGACGGTGCCGGCGGGACGGCGTCGCATCGCCGGCGTGACCGCCCTGGGCGAGGGAGGGACGAACCTGCACCTGATCGTGGAAGAGGCGCCTGACGCGCCGCCCACGATGCCATCGAGGGATCATCACCTGCTCGTGCTGTCGGCTAGAACGCTGACCGCCCTCGAGACGGCGACGGAGAACCTGTCGGCCCATCTCGGTGCCGACCCCCGCACGGCCCTGGCGGACGTGGCGTACACGCTGATCGATGGGCGTCAGCCGATGGCGCACCGGCGCGTCGTGGTGGCCCGCGACGCCGCCGATGCGGCCCACGCGCTGGATCCTGCCGAAGGCAGCCGCGTGATCACCGACACCTTCACGGACACGCAGCCGCCGTCCGTAGCCTGGATGTTTCCTGGCAGCCGGGCAGTACGCCGGGATGGGCGCTGGCCTCTACGCAGGCGAACGAATCTATCGCCAGGCGCTTGACGAGGCGCTCTCGGGTCTCGATCCGGACCTCGCGTCAGACGTGCGCCGCCTCGTTCGTCCTCCGGATGCATCCGTCGCCGGAGGGCGGCGGATGTGACGAGAAGTCACACACGCTGCCGGCGCTCGTCGCGGTCGAGTACGCGATCGGCCGCTTGCTGCAGGCGTGGGGCATCAGGCCAGCGGGGACGGTTGGAGAGGGCGCGGGAGAATACGCCGCGGCCTGTTTCGCCGGCGTGCTCGACATCCACCAGGCGATGGCCCTTGCCGCATTCGAGAGCCGGCTGCGCCAGCGCCTCGACGCCGGCACGATACCTGGTGCCCACGGCGCCGTTCCGGCGCACACGGAGATGATCGAGGCGCGAGCCGACGAGTTCGCGCGATTCTGCCGCACGATCTCGTTCAAGCCGCCAGCCATTCCTCTCGTGTCGAACGTCACCGGTGCCTGGATCACCGGTGCGGAAGCCACCGACCCTGACTACTGGGGCCGTCGGCTGCATCGCACCAGCCGGGTCGCCGACGGCTTGCGGACCTTGCTGACCCTGCGGAACGGGGTGTTCGTCGAACTCGGTCCCGGCCGGAATCTGGCCAGCCTGCTCGGTCAGCAACCGAACGCGCCGCGGGTCGTGACACCCACGCTTCGCCGGCCCGAGGAGGACGAGTCGGACGTGGCGTTCCTCTTGACCGCGCTGGGCCGCCTGTGGGCCGCAGGTGTGCCGATTGACGCGCCGATGCTCTTTGCCGGTGAGCGCCGTCGGCGGCTCGGACTGCCAACCTACCCGTTCGAGCGACAGCGGATGGAGCACGAGCCACAGGCGCTGTCTCGCCCCGCGGTCGGGCTCGCCAAGCGGCCCGACCTGGCCGACTGGTTTGCCTTGCCCGGCTGGTCCCGCTCGGCGCGGCCGCCGCGCGTATCGGTACCGTCATCTTCGTGGCTCGTGTTCACCGACGACTCGCCTCTTGCCGCGGACATCCTCACTGAACTTCGCGATGCGGGCCATCACGTCACCGCAGTGGTGCCGGGCGCCGGCTTCGCACAGATCGGGCCGGGCCGCTATTCGGTGGATCCCTGCGCGCGAACCGACTACGAGGCGCTGGCTGAAGCGCTGCACGAGTTGGGCCGGCGTCCCCAGTGTGTGCTGCACCTCTGGACGATGACGCCATCAGCGACAGGGGACGGCGCCGTCCACGGCGCTGAAGCGGACGCCGACCGCTGCGATCGACACGGCCTGGCGCGTAACTACTTCAGCCTGGTCTACCTCGCACAGGCCATCGCCGCCGACGCGCTGGCGCTGGACATCTACTGCGTGACGTCGCAGGTGCAGGCGGTCGCTCACGATGACGAGGTGGTTCCGGAGAAGGCCGCTGTTGCTCGGGCCGTGCACGGTGATTCCCCGTGAATACCCGGGCGTCTCGTGCACCAGCATCGACATCGACTGGCCGTCGACACCGGCGTCTCGAGGCCGGTTGTTGAACAACCTGGCGCGCGAGCTTCGACACGGCGGGGGCGATGGCGAGATCGCGCTCCGCGGCGGGGACCGCTGGATTCGCCGCTACGACCCCGTGCGGCTGCCCCCGGCGCTGCCGCAGGAGTGGGTGCGGGCAGGTGGGACGTACGTCATCACCGGTGACCGCAGCGGCATCGCGCTCAGCATCGCCGAGCACCTGGCCGCGAACGGCCCGGTCAGGCTCGCCTTCATCGGGGCAGAGCCTTCGTCCGATGCTCCTTCCCCCGCTCTCGCCCCGGATGGATTGGAGAACGGGCTCGACGGTGCTGACGCGGTTGAGCGCCTGCGCACGCGCGGCGCCGAGGTGCTGACGCTCGTCGCGGATGTGGGCAGCCGCGAAGCGATGCGACGGGCACTCGCCGAGGTCCGTGCCCGTTTCGGCGCCATCCACGGCGTCTTCCATGCCGCGGGGACCCTGCAGCAACAGATCATCGCCTTGCGCGATGGTTCGCTCGAAACGCCGGTTCTCGAGGCCAATTTCAAGTCCGCGCTCGTGCTCGACGAACTCTTCTCGGAGGCCCCGTTTGCGGCCGCGCCTCCGGAACTGTTCGTGCTCTTCTCGTCGGTGAGCGCGTTACTGGGCCTGCCTGGCCAGGTCGAGTACACGGCAGCGACCATTGCCCTCGACCGGCTGGCGCGTGCGCGCAGCCGCCGAGTGCCGGGTCGAACCCTCAGCATCAACTGGAGCGCGTGGCGGGACGTGGGCGTGCTGGCGGACCTGGTGCGCGCACAACGGTTGGTTGGCCAGCGATCGGACATGACCTGGCAGGGCGCCGCAAGGCTCCGCCCGGCAGCGGCTGCCGTTCCCGGCGCCAACCCGCGCCGGCATGCCGAATCACCGGCAGATGCCGCGCTTCGCCTCGGTATCACGACCGCCGAAGGCGTCGAAGCGCTCGACCGCATCCTGGCGACGGATCTCGACGGGCAGATCATTGCCTCGGCGGTGCCGTTGGAGCCGTGGCTCGAGCGCCTGCGCGCCAATGCCAGCCGTTCCGGAGACCGCGACGATGGGGCGGGCGCCGAGCGACCGGGCTCGCTGCTGGGCGGGGCTCCCTCATCGCTGCCCGTCCCCGCCGATGGCCTCGAAGGCGATCTGGCCGCGATGTGGCGCGTCGTCCTGGAGCTCGACGATGTGGACTCCCGAGAGGACTTTTTCGATCTCGGCGGCCACTCGCTGTCGGCGGTCCAGCTGTTTCGACGGATTCGAGACACGTTCGGCGTAGACCTTCCGCTGGCGACGCTGTTCGAAGCGCCAACGATCGCGGAACTGGCGGTGCTGCTGCGGGACCGCATCGCCGCTGGCCGATCGCCCGGATCTGCGACGTGCGCCGGCACTGGCCCCCGGGTTGCCGCCACACCTCCAGCATCGCGATCGCTGGTTGCGGTGAAGCACGGCGCCGGCCGCACACCGTTGTTTGTGGTCCACGGCGCCGGCGGACACGTCCTGAACATCAAGGATCTGGCGCGGGCGATGAATCCGAACCAGTCCGTGCTTGGCCTGCAGGCGTCGGGCATCGACGGTGTCAGCGCGCTGGGAGAAACCATCGAGCAGATGGCCGGCACCTACCTCGAGGATGTCCGAGCCGTGCAGCCGCACGGGCCGTACCTCCTGGCGGGATACTCCGGCGGCGGCGTCATCGCGTTCGAAATGGCGAGGAGACTGGAGGCGGCGGGCGAACCGATCGGGGTGCTGGCCTTCATCGACACGTTCCACCCGCAGATGCCTGTTCCACACATCAACGTGTTCACCCGATTGGAGCGGCTTCGTCGCGAGGGGCCGGCGTATGTCCGGGACGCCCTTGATCGGCGACGCAGGTCGTTGCGGGACGATCGTGACTGGCGGCGACTCGAGAAGCACCTCGCCGCCGGTGAGCCGGTGCCCCTCGCCTTGCGTGAGCTGTACCTGATTCGCAACTTCCTGAAGGCAGCCAGTGCCTACGAACCGGCAGCCCTGGCGGGGCAAGGCGCTGCTCTTCAGGGCCGATCAGGTGGACTACTACTATCGGGCCGGCGGCCCGACATACGGATGGGACAAGACCGTGCTGGGCGGCATCGAGATCATTCCCGTCCCCGGCGATCACAACTCGATCATGCTCGGCGCCAATGCCGCGCGGATTGCGCAGCGTCTCGAACAGGCGATCGACGAGCTGACGACCCGGCAGGATCAGGACAAGCGTGGATAGACGAAGCGGAGCGCGACGGCGTACAGGAAACAGAATCCCACCAGCCACACCAACGCCTTCTTGAGGCCGCGACGCGGCCTGGCGTCGCGCGCGGCGAGGATTGGGATCAGCAGCATCGCCAGCATCAGCGACTGCAGGAGCATGCTTCGCATCGCGCTACTCGACGACCACGACGTCGCCCGATCGGAGCCGGAGCGAGAAGGCCCGACCCGTCCTCGCGGTCACATCGTTATAGGTCATGCGGATACGGGACGTCCCGTCGCCCGATCGCAGGAGGTAGATGCCATCCTTGCGCGCGAAGTCCCGCAACCCGCCGGCCGCCGCCAGCGCCTGCGCGATCCGGGCGCCGGTATCGAGGTTGTAGAGTCCGGGCTGTGCCACTTGTCCGAGCACCGAAACACTCAGCGGCTTGGCCTCGTCCACGACCACGGTCACTTGAGGCGTGACGATGAACTGCTTGAGGCGACCTTCGAGGCTGCGCGCGAGGGCCACCGGCGTCATGTCGGCGACGGGCACGTCATCGAGGAACGGCAGGGACACGCGCCCGTCGCTTCGCACCCGCACCCGCGCGGACATCTTTTCCTGGTCCCAGACCTGCACATTCAGGAGGTCGCCGACACCGATGACGTAATCGCCCTTGGTGAGGGGCACCGGTTCCTTCCATTCGTCGATCCAGACGAAGGGGGCTTGAACCGTCTGCGCACAGGCGCTGATCGACGCGACGACCAGACACCAGGCCGCGACCGCCGCCCATCTCGTGCCGACCCGTAGTCCATCTCGAAGGTGCCGCATTCCTGATCTCGAGTTCATCGTTCCTGCCCAGCAATGAGTGCGATGCGCGTTGGTCATGCGCGTCGGTCGTCCGGTCAGTATACGCTTGTACTTTCGTCGCCACGGAATCCGGGCGCGTGCCGGTTGTGCTCGCGGTTGCCCAGAATCGCCCGCCTCAATGCTCCGCCAGAGGCTCATCAGATCACCGATGCATATCCGGCGCCATTCAAATCTGTCAGTCAGCCGCAGCGTGACGGCAGAGACGCGGGATGAACTGGCGGCAATCTTGCTAAGGGGTTCTTGACTCGTTTCATCACATTCAGTAGCGTGAGTTTTCGCGCTTACGACGGCATCACGGTGGGAGCCTCAGTGAAATTCTCCAACAAGAGCAGTATCGAACCGCACGCCGTGGTCGCGGAGATCGGGCCGCAGAAGCCACCCGCAGGACACACCGACGATCCTGGCGAGGACGACTCGCTGTTCGATTTCGATCAGCTGTGGCGCGCCCTGTCGTTCGTGGTGCAGGCAGTACAGGAGTACAGGGTCACGGCCCTCGCGACGTTGGTTCTCGTGCTGGCCGCGACCGTCGCGATTGCCAGCCTGTGGCCCAAGACCTACGAGGCTGACGGCCGCCTTCTGCTGCAACGCAACGAGGTGATGGCATCACTCGTCAACCCCGGCCGGACGATCCCGCGCGAAGCCGAAAGCCCGACGCTGGCCGCCCGCGAGATCGTGCTCGGCCGCGAGAACGTCCTGGCCCTGATGAAGGCCACGAATCTTCTCGAGGAGTGGGCGCGCGCGCGGCGTCCGCTGCTGCGCTTCAAGGACTGGCTGTTCGGACTGGTTGGCTCGGCGCCGACGGAGGACGACCGCATCGACGCACTGGCCGGTCTGATCGAAAGCCGGCTGCAGGTGGCCACGAGCGACGAGGGTACGGTCAGCTTCTCCATTCGCTGGCCGGATGCGCAGATGGCCTATCACCTGGTCGACGAGGCCATGAACAGCTTCCTGCAATACCGGCGGGTCAGTGAAACCGCTGCGATCACCGAATCCATCGCGATTCTCAATCGCTCCGCTGAGACGCTCGAGTCACAGGTATCTGAAACCATTGCCCAGATGCCGCGCCGGTCGGCGCCGCGGGTGGCAGCGCGGCGGCCACCACCGGTGACCGGCCCGTCTCCGCAGAGCACGGTGCAGCTGCAGCGGCTGAAGTCCGAGCTCGAGTCACGCCAGCAGGACGTCGCCCGTATGGCGGCGGTTCGGAACCAGCAGCTGTTGGAGGCACGGGGGCGCCTCGCGTCGGCGCTGACGATCTACACCGAGGGCCATCCGACGGTGCTTGCCCTGCGTCAGTCGGTAGAACAGTTGTCGCGCGACTCCGCTGAACTGATTGCCGCCAGCCGGGAAGTCCGCGATCTCGAAAAGCAGTACGACGCGCTCAGCATCAAGGTCGGAGTTGCCACCGAGGACGCGCAGTTGCGGGCCTACACGGGCGGCCCGTCGGTTGACCCGCTCAGCCTGGTGAGCATCGGCGACGAAGCCGATCCCGTGAGCGTCCGGCTTCGAGTGGAGATGTCGCAGCTCGCGGCGGTTCGGGAGCGCGAGAACTCCGCGCGCGCGGAACTCGAGTCGGCTGAGGCGGGCTTCAAGTTCCGCTACAGCGTCACCCGTCCGCCGCGCGTGCCGCGCCGGCCGTCCGGTCCAAACGTCGCCGCGATCACCCTGGTGGGTGCGGTCGCGAGCCTGATTCTCGCTATCGGCGTTCCGGTGGCGAGGCGGGTCTCAGGGTTGTGAGCACCAGCGCTGGCGCGACGAGCGACTTCCGGCTCGCCGTGCCCGGCGCGCAGCCGGTCGGCGCGATTGTGCCGGCGGCCATGACCGTCGTGATCGGGTTCACGACCCTGCTGGCCGCCGTCCTCTGCCACGACCTCAGTGGTGTCGTCGCCACGGTCCTGTTCGGCGGCGTCCTCATGGCAGCCTGGCTCGCACCGCTTCAGGTGCCCCTCCTGGTGGTCATGTTCGTCGGTCTCGCCGTCGATCGGCCGGGCGACGCCGAGGGCCGTTGGGCCTCGCCCTTCGTGACGATCGGTGGCTTGCTGTTCCAGAACCTGAACAAAGTGATCAGCATCGAGGCGCTCAAGTTCAGCGGCGTGTCCGTGCTGCTGGCGTGCCTCCTGATCGTCCGAGGCTATCGCGTGCTCTCTGGCCGGGTCCACGATTCCAGGGACAGCCGCGAGCTCGCCGAGCCGGTGGTGTGGGGGATTCTGATTGCCGGGCTGACCATCAGCTTCCACGTCGCCGTCGGATGGCTCCGCGGTGGCGACATCCAGATGGCCAAGATCCAGGTGCAGGGATACCTGCAGTTGCTGGCCGCCGCATATCTCTTCGGTGTCAGTCTGCGCGGTCCGCGAGACTACCGGCTGGCAGGCAAGGTGATCGTCGCCGCGGCCTGCCTCAAGGCTGCGATGGCGGTCTGGATTCGCTTCACGTTGCCCCCGGCGTTCCCGAACAACTTCGGCGTGATGACCGAGATGGAGTACGCGACCAGCCACGGCGACTCATTGCTGTTCGCCTGCGCGATCATCGTGCTCGTCGGCCCGCTGTTCTACCGACCGCGGGCCCGGCAACTGCGGTGGGTGCTGCTGACATTGCCCCTGCTCATCGCCGGGCTCTTCGCCAACGATCGCCGGATCGCCTGGGTCCAGATCGTCCTCGGCATCGTTGTCGTGATCGGGATGAACCTCAGACAAATGCGGACGCGGAAGCTGATTCCGATCGGAGTCTTGCTCTCGCCGCTGTTGTTGGCCTACGTGCTCGCTGGATGGTGGCTTCCGTCGCGGGTGTTCGGCCCCGTGCACTTCGTCAGAAATCTGATCGGAGAGGGTCGCACCGAGGGCGATGTGGACCGCTCGACGCTGTACCGCGACGCCGAGAATTACAATCTTGTGTACACGTTTCGCACCCATCCGCTGATGGGAGCTGGATTCGGCCACCCGTTTGCCCAGGCGGCGCAGTTGGACAGCATCTCCGAGGGCTTCAAGGAGTTTGCGTACTTGCCGCACAACTCGCTCCTTGGGCTGTGGGGCTTCACCGGTGCTGTGGGATTCGTGGGCATCGTCACGCCGCTGGTCATCGCACTGTTTCTCGCGGCTCGCGCGCATGCCTCGGCGACGGCGCCGATTGACGCCATCGCTGCTGCAGCGTCGATCGGCGCGATCGGCGCCTACGTGCTCCACACGTGGGGCGATATCGGGTTCACCGAGGCTCACTCCATCTTTCTCATCGGTCTCGCGGTGGCCGTGGCTGGGCAGGTCGCGACCGATACCGGCGCGTGGCCCGTTCGCCGGCGCCGCCGCGTCACCGGGGACTGAGGGGTGGGTGCCGTCTCGTCCGTAAGCGGCGCCAGAGGGAAGTTCTGTAGACGCAGTAATACTCTTTGCCGACTGACATTACTCACCCCTGAAGCCGACTAACGACGCAAGTGGTCCGAAAAAAAAAAGCTCCAGAGGGGAACGTTGCAGGGCCGGGCGGAACCAACCGTGCATGTACTTTCGCCATGAGCCTGTCAGCGACCTCGTCTGTGGCAAGTGAGACAGACCTGATTGCCACACGAACGAGTCTGAGAGAGTTGGAAACCATGGCAGGCCGAACCAGTTCAACACGCGGGGTGATCGTCGCCGGCACCTATCGGCGCGCGGACTCGGCGTTTGATCGACTGCTGCCGCGCCCACTGCTCCCGGTGGCGCACAAGCCGCTGATTTCCTACGGGCTCTCGTGGCTCGCGGCACGCTGGTATCACCGACGTCGCGGTGTGCGGGAACCGCGAAACGCGCGATCTGCAAGCCCAGTTGGGCCGGCAGGTACCGGCTGACATGTCGTGCTCCTACCGGGAAGATCCGATGCCGCGCGGCGCCGCAGGCGGCGTTCGCGATGCTTCTGACGGAGAAGCCCACGACATCTATGTGGTAACCGATGGCTCTTGTGTGCCCACCGCCGTCGAACTGCCTCAGTTGTTGGAGCGCCATCGAGCGTCGGGAGCGGAAGCCACCGTGGTGGTGTACACACAGCCCGGGCGAGGCGGCGCCCCAGCGGCGGTCATCCCCGTCGGGATCTACATCTTGAGCCGCTCGGCGCTCGACTACATACCGGCGCGCGGTTTCGTCGACATCAAGGAGCACCTCATTCCAAATCTTTACAAGGCCGGAGCGCGTGTCCTGGCCTACGTCATCACCGAGGTCGTGCCGAGAGTCCTGAACGCGCAGACCTACCTGGCCGTCAACGGGATGGTCACCGAGTCGCTCGTGTCGGGCAATGCCGTTCCTGTCGGGGTACTACCGCCGGGGCGAAGCGCTGATTCACACCGACACCCGGGTTGCCGCCGACGCCACTCTCGTCGGGCCGGTCATCATCGGCCAGGGCGCCGAGATCCGCGGCAACACCGTCGTGATCGGACCGACATCGATTGGATGCGACGTCGTCATCAACGATGGCGCGCTGGTCTCCCGCTCCGCCGTGTGGCGCCGGTCCGTCATCCAGGCGGGCGCCACCGTCGACTTGTGCGTGGTCGGGGACGGGGCAGTCATCCAGGCGAATGGCTCCGGACCGTCGGCACGCCGTCGGCCGGACGAGAGGACAGGGACCCATGGAACGGCGTAGCCCTAAGGGGCAATGGACGCCGGGCGCTCGCCCGCATAGTCTTCGGAGCATGGAATCCCAGTCGGCGCGTGCCGATCGGCACGCGCCAGTGCTCCGGCCACGTCGGAACGAGGCGGAGCCATGAGAATCTGGCCCGTTCTTCTCGATTTCGAGCCGCCGTATCTGCGACGCCCCGGAGGGTCGCTGCTGCAGACGCCGGTCGGCCGCAAGCTGCTGGTGTCACGGTTGTGCGACCGTATCCAGGGGGTCACTGCCAACGCGCCGCTGATTCTCCCGACGCATCGATCGGGGCCGGCGTATCGCGCGGCCATGAGCGCCGCGTGCCCCAGGGCCACGGTGCTCGCCGACGACGAACAGCTGATCGATCGACTGCCGCCACTGGAGACGTCAGACGTCTTCCTGTTCGTCGACCCACGCTGCCTTCCGCTCGACGAGTCGAGCCTGACGGTGCTGCTGGATCGCTTCCAGAGCGAGCGAGTGGTGGCGCACCATCTCGTCGCCTTCGAGGCGAGCATTGCCGGCACCAGGGAGCACGTGAGCATCGACGGTGGCGGTCGGGTGCGCAGCATCCACCGCTACTACGAGCCGGCGACCTGGCCGTTCATCGCCGGCGTCCCGGCCAGCCTGGTCCCGGTTTCGAGCAGTTTCGGCGTATCTCGAACCGGTTCCGGAGTCTCTGCGTCGAACTGCGCCGGCAGCTCGTCTCGAGCGGAGCACCCTGCCGCGATATCGCCGTCGACGGCGGTACCGTGGATCTGACGACCCCGAACGGACTGCTCGCCGCGACCGAGCACTACGTGATCGAGGAGGCCAGCCACGGCGTGGGCGACGGGGCGGACCTCGACGCTCCTGGTGGGCGAAGGCCACTCGATCGCGCCGAGCGCCCGGATCCTCGGACCGGTCGTCATTCACTCCGGCGTCCGCATCGGCGAGGATGTGACCATCGTCGGCCCGGCGCTCATCGGCGCGGGCGCACAGGTTGCCGACCGGGCAATCGTGGCGCATGCGATGGTCGGACCGCAGTCGCAGGTGCCGCAGGACTGCACGATCCGCGATCGGGTGTGGTTCAACAGCCTCGACGACCCGGACGACGTTCGGCCCGAGTCCTCGTATCAGGATCGCCTTGAACGGTTCGGTTTCGATCCGGACGCGACGAGCGCGATCAACGCCGTCGCGGATGTGTCCAACTCCTGGCATCTCCGTTGGAAGCGCCTGTTCGACGTCGTTGCCGCTTCCATCGGCCTGGTGCTGCTGTCACCGCTGCTTCTGCTGGTGGCGATCCTGGTCCGGCTCGAGTCGCGCGGCCCGATCCTCTACCGCGGCGAGCGGGAAGGCCTCGGCGGGCGGCCGTTCGAGTGCCTCAAGTTCCGGACGATGCAGGAGGGCGCACACGGATTGCAGCACCTGCTGAAGGCGCAGGACAAGCTCGACGGACCGCATTTCAAGCTCGACGGAGATCCGCGCTTGACGCCTGTGGGCCGGATACTCCGCTCGCTGAACGTGGACGAACTGCCGCAACTCTTCAACGTGCTCCGCGGCGACATGAGCCTGGTGGGCCCGCGGCCGTCGCCGTTTCGCGAGAACCAGATTTGTGTGCCCTGGCGGGAAGGCGCGGCTGTCGGTTCGTCCGGGCGTGACCGGCCTCTGGCAGATCTGCCGCAAGAATCGCTCGTCAGGCGATTTCCATCAGTGGATCGAGTACGACCTGCTCTACGTCCAGCAGATCAGCCTATGGCTCGATCTGAAGATCCTGGTCGCGACCGTCGTCACCATTGCCGGCCGGGTGCCGGTGCCCGCGGCATGGATGGTTCGCCTGCCGCCGCCGGTACCAGCGCCTGCCGGTTCGCCTGAGGTTGCCCCGACGCACGCTCGACCGGTCACGTCGCAGACCGCCGCAGCCGGGGCCGGCCGAACCCGCGCCACGTCGGGCACGGTGTAAGCGGTCTGGACCGCCGGTGCGCCACAGGTGTGGCGCTACGGCATCTGGACGCGGAACCCCTTCACGCCCGACGGCACCATGCTGTTGAATTTCACCTGTGCCGGAAGCGTGAAGACCTTGGTCGCCCCGGTCGGGTCCACCCACGGCCAGGGCAGGTCGCCGAAGAACGCGGGTTTCGAGGTCAGATAGAGCGAGTTGCGGCAGGGCTCTGCGGCTCGTGATCCCAGCGCACGCTGTTGGTGACGTAGTCGAAGTTTCCTTCGCGCACGACCGTGCTGCGCACCTTCGGGTCCGGCGCCTGGCCCCAGGCGCCGGGGGCGTAGCCGAGTTTCCAGATCGAGAACGTTCCCCACTTGCTCGACGCGTTCCCGTAGGTGCCGTCGCCCGGGTCCTCGTACATCCAGCCGGCCATGCGTCCCGCTTCGCCCAGGACGTTGCCGGCGAAGGTATGCCACCAGGAGCCGAACATCAGGCCCACCGCCCGGACGTTGTCCTGGTCCGGGAAGTCGCGACGGTGGCCGGTCAGGTGATTGCGGAACACCGTCATTGCCAGGGCGTCGCCCCAGGTGTCGTCCGAGTCGTAGTTGAACGACATGTTGCCCTCGAACAGCATGTGGTGCGAGCCCACCATGTGACTGCCGTTGAGGCCCACCTCCACCCAGCCGGGATAGTTCCCGATGAAGGCATTGTCCACGTAGTTGTAGCCGACGACGGAGCCGGCGCCGGCCGAGCGGGCGACCATCAGCTTGTTGGCGCCGACGATGATGTTGTTCTCGATCAGGACTTCCGACGTGCCGTGCTGCATGCTGAGCGCATAGCCGCCGCCGCCCGGATACGGATGGATCGTGTCGTGGATGTAGGAATCCCGAATCTCGAGACGGAAACCGTGCTTGATGTCCACGCAGGGGTTCCCGTAGCTCGCGCACTCGACGTTCTTCATCCACGAATACGCGGCATTGAGGAACGACACGTTGCCGTCCGACCCGCCCGTCATGGTCATATCCTCCACGCCGGCGCGCTGCACGTAGATGTTGTCGGAGCCGGTGTACCTGACGAGCTGAGCAAGTTTTGCCGTCGTGTAGGTAATGTGCACCGGGGTGGAGAACGTGATGGTGTTCCCGGACACCGCCGTCACTTCCTTGATCTCGGCGAGCGGTCGGCCGCTGCGGCTGTGCCACGTCAGCCCGCCAGGCAACGGCAGATCGCCCTGCGTGCTCGGATTCCGAATCGGCCACACGATGCGATCGCTGGCGAGGATTTGCGGCGAGGGTCCGGAGATCCGGGGCGGCAAGGCCATCCACGTGGCCGTGGTGTAGTCGTCTTCATCGAGCTTCACGAACTGCCCCGGCGCAAAGCCGGCGCTGTTCTGCACGGTGACCGACCTGGCGCCCTGCACGGCGTCAGCCGTGAGATTCACCGCGGTGGACTCGTCGATCCATGGGCCAACGCGACGGCCCGACGATGAGGATCTGTTCCTGTTCGGCGGTCTGATTCGTCTTCTTGCAGGGTCGTCACGCGCTGCCCGGCGCCACGCAGCGTGATGCCCTTCGCGATTCGGATATGGTTGTTGAGCAGGAACTCGCCGGCGGAGAGCTGGACGACCTCGCCCTCCGGGCAACCGTTGATGGCGGTCTGGATGCCCACCGACGCCTCATCCCGCCCGTTGCCGTAGGTGGCCGCATTGACCGTCGCGCACACCCTCGTGCGGGCCGGAATGCCGCGGACGCCCGGTGCCCACGTCGTGAGAGTGGGGGCCGGGATGAGTCCCGTGCCAACCTGCGCACTCGCTGCAACCACCGAGCACGCGCTCAACGCCAAAACGCCAATGACCCAACGCATCAACTTCTCCTGCCGGTTTCGTACTGTCGGATTCGCCACGATGAGCTATTGAGCAATAAGTGGGCCGACTGTCGTCGTCTTGAAAAACGCACAATTCAGGCTGAAAACGAGCCAGTTTGCGAACGGGCTCCCTGGTCACTTGGCGTTCTGATCTGTAATGGGACACGGACCCGCGATTCCCGCAGGTTGCCATCGAGGCGTCTGGCGTCTAGGCTTGTGCCATCTGGTGAGTCGATCGATCGACGTGGTTCAGACCATCGCAATCATCTGCGTGTGCGCCGCTGGCGCCGAGTGGGCGGCCCGTCGCCAGGGCTTCGGACAACCTCCACTCGCCCTTCGCGACCCCGAGATCGGCTATTTCCTCGCGCCGGATCGCGCCTATGTCCGCTTCGGCAACACGATCAAGGTCAATCGCTACGGCTTCCGCAGCGACGACTTCGACGCGACCTCGGCGCGCGCCGAGGACCACGTGTTGCTCATTGGCGACAGCGTGATTTACGGCAATCACCACATCGATCAGGCAGAGACGGTCGCCGCTCGTATGCAGGCGTCCCTGAGAATGCAGCCCGGAGGCGCCACCGCGGTTGTCAGCAGCATGGCGACGTCGAGCTGGTCACCGGTCAACGAGCTCGCGTTCTATCGCCGGTTCGGTCCATTTCCGGCGCGGCAAGTGTGGGTGGTGCTGTCCAGTCACGACCTGAGCGATCCCGTGGAACGGTCCTACGATCACCTCCCGTATCGCACGAGCGCTCCTTTCAGCGCCGTCCATGACGCGGTGCTGGCGGTGGGTGAGCGAGCGCGCCGATGGCTCTCACGGCCTGAGGCCGAGGCCGAAGGCGCCGTCGGCCACCGCAGCACCGCACCAAGCGTACGGGCGCTCGTCGCATTGCTGCAGGCGCACCACGCCGAGGTCGGGCTGTGCTTCCACGTGACGGCCCAGGAGATGCTGGATGACCACGAGCCAGCGGCTCAGGCGATCCTGGCGCGTCATCGCTGGCGAATCAGGGATCAGGCTGGTGGTGACCAGGGACGCCTATCGAGCAGCCGACCGCGCGGATCGGCGCGTCTTCCATGACGACATTCACCTGACCGCGCACGGCGCACAGACGCTGGCCGATCTGCTCGAGCGCGCGGGCTCGAGCTCCTCGGTGCGTCGATGATCCGCTGGGCGCGCTAGAGCCGGGGATACGGATCCCGGTAGAGCCCGAACCGCTGCAGGAGCACCAGCCAGAGAAACCTGGGATCGCGAACCAGATACCGGTGCCACAGACGCCCTGGCTCGCTCAGAAGGCGGTGCAGCCACTCCATCCCTGCCTCGCTCACCCATGCCGGTGCGCGTTGCACGGCGCCGGCCTCGAAGTCGAGCGTCGCGCCCACCGCCATGAAGCGGCGTATCGACGGCAGCCGGTGCCGGTGGGCGTCGATCCATAGCTCCTGTTTGGGCGCCCCCAGACCCACCGCCAGCACATTGGCGCCCGACGCTTCAATCTGCGCGATGACGTCGGCCACCTCGTGCTCGTCGGTCACGAACGACATCGACGGCGAACGCCACCCCACCACCATGCGGCGTCCAACGCGTTCGTTGATCCGCTGAGCCGCGGTCTCGGCCACACCGTCCTTGCCCCCCAGCAGGAAAACGGTCACAGCCGGGTCGCCGCCGTGAAAATTGCAGAACGCTGGAAACAGGTCAGACCCCGACAGCTTCGCCTTCACCGGGGTGCCCAGGAATCCGCAGGGCCCACTTGACGATCTGGCTGTCAACGGTCGCGAAGTCGGCACGGCGGTAGACCGCCAGGAAGTCCGGCCTCGATTGCAGCACACGAGATGGTCCACGTTCGGTGGTCACCACGAACCCTGCGTCGAACCGCTCCAGGAATTCCTGGAGCGTCAAGTCGTCGACCTCGATGTTGAGAATGCGCCGGCGAGTCATCAGTGAAAGGGTCGGCGGTAGTCGAGCCGGTAGTCGATCACGCGCCGGCGTTCCCGCTTGATCACCGCAGGGTTGCCGGCGACCACGGTGTAGGGTGGCACATCGCGCGTGACCACGCTGCCGGCGCCGATGACGGCGCCTTCGCCGACGTGCACGCCCGGCAGGATCAGCGCCCAGGACCCGACGACCACATGGTCGTCGATGACGACCGGCCGCTTGATCGTGTCGTAGCCAGGACTGTCGATGTCGTGCTGTTCGGTGAGAATGCGCACGCCGGGCGTCAAGTCGACATTATTGCCGATCGTGATGGTGCCCCTGCCGTCGAGAAAACACCCCATCTGGATGTTCACGTTGTCGCCCACGCGGATGTTCCACGGCGACAGCAGGAACACCGCACGGTGAAGGTTGGAGCGACCCATGCGCAACCCGTACAGGTGCCGCACGGCGAGGTGGCGCAGCCAATACAGGGGGATGCGACCCAGGAAGTGATTCCACAGCGCCAGATGCAGATAGCCGAAGAAGTTGATCCAGCCACGAACCGATGGACGCTGTCTGAGACGTTCGAGGGCCTGAAACACCTAGTGCATCCTGCGGTCGAAGCGCACGCGCGCCGGGAGCGTCCAGACCCTGGTGGTCCCGGTCGGGTCCACCCACGGCCAGGGCAGGTCGCCGAAGAAGGCGGGTTTCTCTGAAAGATAGAGCGAGGCCGGCAGGTCCCGCGGCTCGTGATCCCAGCGCACGCTATTGGTGACGTAGTCGAAATTCCCCTCGCGTACGACCGTGCTCCGCACCGTCGGATCGGGCGCCTGTCCCCAGGTGCCGGGGGCGTAGCCGAGCTTCCAGATCGCGAACTGCTTTCCCCAGTTGCTCGACGCATTCCCGTAGGTGCCATCACCGGGGTCCTCGTAGATCCAGCCGTCCATGCGTCCGGGTTCGCCCAGGACATTGCCGGCGAAGGTATGCCACCAGGAGCCGAACATCAGACCCACCGCCCGGACGTTGTCGTCGTCCGGAAAGTCGCGACGGTGGCCGGTCAGGTGGTTGCGGAACACCGTCATCGCCAGGGCGTTGCCCCAGGTGTCGTCCGAGTCGTAGTTGAACGACAGGTTGCCCTCGAACAGCATGTGGTGCGAGCCCACCATGTGACTGCCGTTGAGGCCCACCTCCACCCAGCCGGGATAGTTCCCGATGAAGGCATTGTCCACGTAGTTGTAGCCGACGACGGAGCCGGCGCCGGCCGAGCGGGCCACCATCAGCTTGTTGGCGCCGACGATGATGTTGTTCTCGATCAGGACTTCCGACGTGCCGTGCTGCAGGCTGAGCGCATAGCCGCCTCCGCCCGGATACGGATGGATCGTGTCCTCGATGATCGAATCCCGAATCTCCAGCCGAAAACTGTGGGTGATGTCCACGCACGGATTGCCGTAATGCGTGCACTCGATGTTCCTGGCCCACGAATAGGCCGCGGCCGAGAACGACAGGTTGCCATCCGACCCGCCCGTGAGCGTCAGGTCCTCGACGCCGGCATCGCGCACGTGGACGCTGTCGCCGCCGGTGTATCTGACGAGCTGGGCGATTTTTGCGGTCGTGTAGGTAATGTGCACCGGAGTGGAGAACGTGATGGTGTTCCCCGACACCGCCGTCACTTCCTTGATCTCGGCCAGTGGTCGACCGCTGCGGCTGTGCCACGTCAATCCTCCGGGCAGGGGCAGGTCTCCCGGCTGGCTCGGATTCCGGATTGGCCACACGATTCGATCGCTGGCGAGGATGCGCGGAGCGTCCCCCGAGATCCGGTGCGGCGAGTCCATCCACGTGGCCGTGGTGTAGTCGTCTTCATCGAGCTTCACGAACTGGCCCGGGGCAAACCCGTCGGCGTCCTTCACCGTGACCGACATCGCCCCTTGCACGGCGTCGGCCGTGAGATTCACCGCGGTCGACTCGTCGATGTAGGGCCAGCGCGACGGCCCGATGATGAGGATCTGTTCCTGTTCGGCGGATTGGTTGGTTTTCTGGAGGGTGGTCACGCCCGGGCCGGCGCCACGCAGCGTGATGCCCTTCCCGATCCGCACATAGTCGTTGACCGTGAACACGCCCGCGGACAGCCGGACGACCTGGCCTTCTGGACAGGCGTTGATCGCGGCCTGGATGCCCTTTGACGCCTCATCGCGTCCGGAGCGGTAGGAGGCCGCATTGACGGTCGCGCACACTTTCGTGCGCGTGGGGATGCCGCGCACGCCCGGCGCCCAGGTGGTGAGGGAGGGGGCCGGGATGAGGCCGTTGCCGACCTGAGCACCCACGGTCATTACCGAGCATGCGCTCAGCGCGAGAATCCGAATGACCCAGCGCACCAGTCACTCCCGTCAGATTCGCACGTCTTCCACCAAGTGGCCCGAACCGGGTGGCTCCTCGGTGGCCTGGTGCGGCCCTGCGTCGGGCTGCCGGCCACGAATGGCCGGCACCCGATTGTCAGGGGGTTCAAGGTTTCGGCGTCGGCTTCCCGGGCACGACCACGCTTGACTCCCGTAGATCGTAGACGACCGGACGTTCGCCGGTGACCTCGGTGATGATGCCGCCGGGGAAGGTGACGGTCGCGACGTTCTGGCCGACCGTCGTATTGGCGCCGGTGAACGTGCGCGTGAACACCTTGAATTCCTCGTTGGGCGTCCCGACGTTGGTTCGAACCGTCACTCGCGCGGTGGTTGGAAAACGGATCGCCTCGCCGGCATAGGGCACGACGAACACTTCATAGGTCCCGGCGGCGGCGGGCCGATCCGTGAAGACGTTCTCGGGGCCGTAGGCGATGGTGTTGTCCGCGTCGAGGAGCGCAGTGGGCCCTCGCCGCTTCTGTTCCCGGTAGTAGATGTGGTAGCCGCTCGGTTCGACGACGTGCAGATCGACATCGGTCACGGTATCCCAGCTGAGCGTGGCCGAGAACTGGCCCGTACCAAGGGTCGGCGTGGAGACGACGACCACCTCGTTCGACGCCGGCCCTGCGCCCCACCCGTTGACGGCCACGACCCGGACGAAGAACACACCGGTCGGTGCCGTCGCCACGAAGCTGAGGACGTTGCCGACGTTGTAGCTGGCCAGGTTGGTGAGCCCGCTGGCACTGCCGACTTCCACTCGGTAACTGGTCGGGACGCCGCCCGTGTTCGGTGGATTCCAGCGCAGTGCCACGTTACCGCCGAGGACCGTGAAGTCGAGATTCCGGGGCGCCCCAGGTGCGCCGGGGTTGGGTGTCCCAATGCGGCGAGCCGGTGGAGCCGAGACGAACACGCCGCCGATGTATGATCGACTGGAAGGCCAGCTGCGTGGACAGCAGGGCAAAGGTGGCCCCGCTGAAGATCTTGAGTTCGGGTTCGCGTCCGGGACCGGGGACCGTGATGATCTCGGCCCGGCCATCGCCGGTCAGGTCGGTCGCGGCCACGCGCACTCCACCCGGCGATGTCGTCCCATACGGTGCAAAGCTGGTGATCGGAGTCAGCGTGGCGATGTTGTAGACGAGGACGGGTCCGTTGCCGGAACCGGGGGAGGCAATCACATCCGCGCGTCCGTCGCCGTTGACGTCGGCCGCCGCGACAAAGACGCCACCCGGCAGAAAGCCGTAGGGGGCGCCGCTCGCCGTGATGGCCTGCGTCGCCCCGGAGATCACGGCCACGGTGCCGCCAACGGCCTGGGCGACGATCACTTCCACGCGCCCGTCGCCATCCACGTCGCCGGCCGCCACGTTCAGGCCTCCCGTGTAGCCCGGCCCAAACGGCGTCTGCGACAGCAGCAGGGAATAGTCGGTCCCGCTGAACACGCGGACCCCGCCGCCGCCGCTCGCCTGGCCGGTGACGATGTCCGCGCGCCCGTCGCCGTTGAGGTCGCCCACGGCCAGCGTGACGCCGCCCGTGAAGCCGGCGCCAAACGGATACCCGCTGCCGATGACGGCGATCGTCGCGCCGTTGAACAACTGCACCAGGCCGCCGCCGGGCCCCATGCCCACCGCGATGTCGGCGGTGGTGTCGCCGCTCAATTCGCCGGTCGCGGTCAGCACGCTGCCGCCAAAGCCGGGACCGAAGGGGAAACCCCCTCCGAGGTCGCTCAGTGTTGCGCCATCAATCACCCGTGTCGCGACGAAGCCAGTGCCGGGGCTCACCACGATATCGGGAATCTCGTCGCCGCCCAGGAGAGAGGCACCCGCGACCGCCCATTCTCCAGACGCCACGGCCGAGGATGACTTCTGGGCCATCACGGCAACGGCGCTCATCATTGCCAGCACACAGGTCAGGATGACCGGTCGAACCCATCGTGTCACATTCACGTCTTTATCTCCAGGATGCCAACCGATTCCGATTACAAATCTGGATGTCACGCATCCAGATCCTTGCATCAGAACGATATCAGATCGACGCGTCAACGAGCCGTACAGACATAGCGCGATTTGCGCGCGCAGGAACTCATCAGCCGGCGCGGTTGCGTTGCACGGTTTTGCGCTAGTTCGTCCGCAGCTCGCGGTTCTGCGTCGCCGGGATGCCGACCCACAGCAACGCCGCCAGCAGGAACGCGGCGCCGGTGATGGCGAATGCCACACCGAAGCCGCGGGTGCCGGCCATCGAGCCCACCACGAACGGCGCCGCGGCACTGGCGATGCGGCCGACGTTGTAGCAGACGCCGGCCGCCGTGGCGCGCACCGATGTCGGATACAGCTCGGCGATCACCGCGCCGAAGCCACTGTAGTATCCGGTGCCGAAGAACGCGACGAACGGCCCCAGCACCAGCAGCAACGCCGGTGCGCGGAGCACGCCGTAGAGCGGCAGCAGCAGGCTGGCCATCACTACGAAGATCACGTAGGCGCGCTTGCGGCCAATCGCGTCGGCAATGTAGCCGAAGCTGATGTAGCCGAACCACATGCCGACCTGCATCGCGATCACGAACCACGACATCGCCGAGGACGACAACCCGATGCCGCCGCGTTCGACCGGCAGATTCAGGTAGGCCGGCACCCACAGGTTCAGCCCCCACCAACCGAACAGCGTGCAGGCGTTCATCAAGGTGATGAAGACCGTGGTGCGGGCGATGCCCGGCGTGAAGAGCGCGCCGATCCGGCCCCGCGCCTCGGGCGCCGTCCGATGCCACATCTCCGGCTCTTCCACCTTGCGGCGAACCCAGATGGTGAACAGCGCCGGCAGCACGCCGACGAAGAACACCCCGCGCCAGCCCCAGAGCGGCATCACCACCAGGTTCACCGCCGCGGCGAGACCGTAGCCGATCGCCCACGAGCTCTGCACGAAGGCCAGCGCTTTTCCACGATGACGCGCGGGGAAGGTCTCCGAGACGAGCGCGACGCCGGTGGCCCATTCACCGCCCATGCCGAGCCCGAGCAGGATCCGGAACAGCGCCAGCTGCGGCACGGTCTGCGCGAAGCCGCATGCCGCGGTGAACACTGAATAAATGAGGACCGCCGCCATCAGCGCGCGCTTGCGGCCAATGCGATCCGCGATGACGCCGAAGGCCACGCCGCCCGCCGCGGCCGCAAGCAGGGTGACGGCACCGAGCTGGCCCGCCACCGATGTGGACAGCTGCAGCACCGGGTCCTGAATCAGCGACGCCAGCACCAGCGAGTAGAGCATCACGTCGAACGAGTCCAGCATCCAGCCGAGCGAGGCGGCGATGAAGGCGCGACGCGCCCGGGTATCGGCCTCGTGCCACCAGGCGAGCGGGCCTTCCGCCACGGTCAGGGGGACGGCTGCGGAAGGAGCGATCGGTGACGTCGGTGTCATGCTGCCGGGGATTCTACTCGCCCGCGGCGGGTTCCGCCCCATCCGTGGCAGGGCGTGCTGTCGCGACAACGACCGTGCTAGTCTCCCGCCATTCGCCATTCGCGACGGGAGGTCACGATGCATCGCCGTTGGATGTCCGCGCTGATGAAGGTGATGGCCTTCTGTGCGGCAGGAGCCGTTGCCGCCTCCTGCACGGCCCGCGCGCCAGACGGTCCCGCGATCGATCCCGACGACATCGGCGGCACCGTCGTCGGGCCGAATGGCCCGGAGGCCGGCGTGTGGGTGATCGCCGAAACCCATGACCTCGGCGTCCGCTACATCAAGAGCGTCGTCACCGACGATCAAGGCCGCTTCGTCGTGCCTGATCTGCCCACCGCTGAATACGAGGTGTGGTCTCGCGGCTACGGGCTCGTTGATAGCGCGAAGAGCAAGTCGCGCCCCGGCGCGCAGGTCAGCATTCGCGCGGTGCCCGCGCCCAACGAGGCCGCCGCCGCGAAGTACTACCCGGCGATCTACTGGTACTCGATGCTGAAGATTCCCGCCGCCGACCAGTTCGGCGCCCATGCCGGCATCGGCAAGAACCTCACCCAGACGCGCTGGCTCGACGCGATGAAGAGCAATGGCTGCATCGGCTGCCATCAATTGGGGCAGCAGTCCACGCGGACCATTCCCCCGGAGTTCGGCCCGTTCCCTTCGTCAGCGGACGCCTGGCGCCGGCGCGTGCAGTCGGGTCAGGCCGGGCAGATGATGCTGGGGCAGCTCACCAGCCTTGGTCCGCTCGCCTTCGAGCTCTATGGCGACTGGACGGATCGCATCGCGAAAGGCGAACTGCCGCACACCAAGCCGCAGCGCCCACAGGGCGTGGAGCGCAACATCGTCGTCACGCTGCGAGACTGGATGAACGAGAAGCAGTACCTGCACGATCTGATCGCGAGCGATCGTCGCTATCCGACCGTCAACGCGAACGGGCCGATCTTCGGCTCGCCCGAGTACAGTTCCGACACGCTGCCGGTCCTCAATCCGATCACCAACACCGCGACCACGTATCGGGCGCCGGTGCGCGATCCGGAGATGCCGCTCAGCCTGGGGCCGGGTCATGCCGCGGGGCTGGACCCGCTGCTGCCGTCGGCCTACTGGGGCGAGGAGCGGATCTGGGACACTCGCGTCAACAATCACAACTCGATGTTCGGGCGTGATGGGCGCCTGTGGCTGGCTGCCGCGATCCGCGGCCGCGGACAACCCGGCGTTCTGCAAGCAGGGGTCGGACCATCCGTCGGCCAAGGCGTTTCCGCTGGAGCGATCGAACCGCCATATCGCCGTGCTCGACCAGAAGTTGAACAGGTACGGGTTCGTGGATACCTGCTTCGGCACCCATCACCTGCAGTTCGGCTACGACGCCAACGAGACGCTGTGGACCAGCGGCGGCGGGCCGGTGGTCGGCTGGGTGAACACGAAGATGTGGGACGAGACCGGCGACTCGGCGAAGTCGCAAGGCTGGACGGCGATGATCCTCGACACCAATGGCAACGGGAAGCGCGACGCCTATGTCGAGCCCGGCGAGCCGGCCGACCCGCGCAAGGACACGCGGATCAACGCCGGCTTCTACGCGGTGATGCCGAGCCCGGTGGACGGCTCGGTCTGGGGCTCGTTCCGCGGCGCCACGAGCGGCGTGGTGCGGATTGCGCCCGGCGCCAACCCGCCGCAGACCGCGATCGCCGAGGTCTACAACGTGCCGCTTCCCGCGTTCGGGGTCCGCGGCGCGGACATCGACAAGCAGGGCGTGGTGTGGGTGTCGCTGGCGAGCGGGCACATCGGCAGCTTCGACCGGCGCAAGTGCAAGGCGCCCTTGAACGGCCCCAAGGCCACCGGCGATCACTGCCCGGAGGGCTGGGCGTTCCACCAGTATCCAGGCCCGGGCTTCCAGGGCATCGGCGAGAACAGTGCCGAGTCCAGTTATTACACGTGGGTGGATCAGCACAACACGTTCGGCCTCGGCGAGGACGTGCCGATGTCCACCGGGAACCTCAACGACGGCCTGATCGCGCTCAAGGACGGCCGGATGATCGTCCTGCGCGTGCCCTATCCGATGGGGTTCTACGCCAAGGGTTTCGACGGCCGCATCGACGATCCCGGCGCCGGCTGGAAGGGCCGCGGGCTGTGGTCCGCCAATGGCGATCGCACGCCGTGGCTGATTGAAGGCGGCAAGGGCACCCGGCCGCTGGCGGCGCATTTCCAGCTGCGACCCGATCCGCTGGCGAAGTAGCGCGGCCGGCCCGGCCGCGGCCGGTGTAGCATCTGCGGCATGGCCAAGCGGGTCGTCAAAGTGTCCGAGGGCGTTGGCGCGTTGTTCGGTGGGCCCGTGCCGCTGCGCGACGTGCTGTACCGGCTGTTTCGTTCGGAAGAAGACGCGGCCACCGCGCCCCCTGGCCGGACGTTGGGCTCCGTCGAGGGGCAGATGGACATCGGCGACGTCGCCGAGGCCGTCGTCCTGTCCGGCGTGGACGACCTCGTGCTGCAGCTCCAGGACGGCCGCCTGATCACGATTACGCTGATCAGCACCGGCGGTCGCTTCGAAGTGCGCAGCGTCGCACCGGTCGCCGACGGGCTGCGCGACTTCGCGCAGCGCTACACCGCCGCCTGGTGCAGCCAGGATCCCGCCCGGGTCGCCAGGTTCTTCGCGCCGGACGGGTCGCTGAAGGTGAACGACTCACCACCAGCGGTCGGGCGCCCCACGATCAGCGAGGTGGCGCAGGGGTTCATGACCGCGTTTCCCGACATGCGCGTCGTGATGCACGACCTGGTCGAGGAGGGCAGCTACACGATCTATCCGTGGACGCTGACTGGCACCAACACCGGGCCGGGCGGCACCGGCCGCTCCGTGCGCATCAGCGGCTTCGAGAAGTGGGTGCTGAGCGCCGCGGGGTTGATCGCGGAATCGGTCGGCCAGTACGACGCCGCCGACTACCAGCGCCAGATCGACGGCCGCTAGCCGACCGCAGTCCGGACGTTCACGGCAACCGGGTCCAGCTCGCGCCGCCGTCGGTCGTGCGAAACGACCGGCCCTGCGTGTCGCGCACCGTCGCCGTTTGCGCGTCGCTCGCCTCGATGCTCGTGAGATCGGCATCCGGCGCGGGAGCGGAGAGCTGTCGCCACGTGCGCGCGTCGGTCGTCAGGGCCACCGTACCGCCTGGCCCGATCAGCCAGCAGACCGTCGCTGACGGCGCAACCCCCGCCGTGAACCGGCGCCGAAGCCCCGTGCTCACCCGCTGCCAGGTGGCGCCCCCATCGTCGCTGCGCTCGATCAGGCCGTCAAAGCTGCGCCGGGCGCCGATGTCCGCGGGACCGGGACCCGCCAGCCGCCAGCGCGCGACGCCGTCTCGCGACGGAACCTGGCCGGTGGCGCTGCCCCCGGCGAAGCCGGCGACCGCGCCGGCGGAGGTCGCCGGTGCAGCCGGAGGTGCTGGCGCCGCCCGTGCCGCCTGAGGCGACTCGGCTGCCGGAGTGACGCCGGTTACCGGGATCGTCCTCCTTCAAGGCCTCGGGCTTCGCTTCGCTCGATCTGCGCGAGGGTGTCTGCGGACTGCTGCTTGGCCAGCGCCTGGCGCTCGGCCGGTGCTTCCTCGCGCGCGCGGTTCTCGGCTGATGCGCCGGGGCGCGCCTGGTCCGAGGCCGCAGTCCGTCCCTGGTCGGCCGATGGCGCTTTTCGCGCGTCGTTGCCCATCTGGGCGGGCGCGGGTTGGCCGGCCGGTGCGGGGGCGCTGGGCGCCGGTGACGCCGCGCGGGCGGAAGGCTCGGCCCCCGCCGCGCCAATGGACGACTCGGGCGATGGCACCGTTGCATCGGCCGCGTCGCTCCGTTCAGCGCGCGCCTGCGTCGCCTCCGGCCCGGCCACCGTCACGTCTTGACGCGCCCCCGGAACGACCATCCACAGCGCCGTGGCGGCGGCCGCGGCGGTCAGCGGCACCAGCCAGCGCAGGTGCATGCGCGACCACCAGGGCTCCACCGCCGGGGCTTCGGGCGCGCTGCGTACGATCGCGGCCAGCATGGCCTGGCAGTGCGCGCAGTTCGAGAGGTGGAGCTCGGTCTCGGCCATCGCCTGCGCGTCGAGCCCGCCGTCGATCCACGCGGCCAACGTCTCGGAATCGGCGCAGGCCGGCGTCACGGCCGACGTCACCGGCGTCCGGCGTCGCAGCAGCTGCTCGAGGGCGCGGTCGCGTGATTCTGGCGTGCTCACGAGTGGTCCTCGAGGGTAGAACGATCGAGCGCGGCTTTCTTGCGCGCATCCCCGGCTGGCAGCATCTCGTCCAGATCCATCATGCCCGGATCGTCCATCGTGGCGGCAAAGCAATCGTCCATCGCGGCGGGGCTGAGCCCGGCCGTTGCCAACGCACGCTCGATGCCTGCCCGCAGATCCTTCCGCGTGCGGCTGAGGTGTCTGGACACCGTGGCTTCGTGCTCCTTCAGCGCGCGGCCGATCTCGGCCAGCGTCATCTGCTGCGCATAGTACCAGCCCAGGCGCAGCCGATCCCGCGGCGGAAGCCCGGCGATCGCCGTCGCCAGCGCGGCGCGCACCAGCTCTGCGCACGGCCGTTCCTCAGGAGCACGGGCGACGACCGGCGCCGCCAGTGTGCCGGGCTCGTCCTCTTCCGGCAGCGGATCGAAACGCCGCCGCGCGCGCACGCGATCGATGTGGCGCTGCGCGAGGACCGAGCGCAGCCAGGTGGCGAGCGTGCTGCGGCCATGAAAATACCTGAACAGCGAAGGCCGGGCATCGCCGCGATCGCGCACCCCGAACAGCTCGGCGTACAGCGAATCGGCCAGCTCGCGCGCGTCGGCCGAGCGATCGATCGCCTGCGCTGCGCGGTACAGGGCCGGGCGGTACTCGCGAACGAAGTGCTCCCACGCGGCGTCCAGCCCCTCCTCGCACGCCGCTGCCAGCGCGAGGTCCTCGAGGTGCAAGGCCTCGAGATATTGCGCGAGGTTCGTCGCCGCCGGGCACTTCGCCGCGCTTCGCTCCAGCGCCCTCGCAAAGATCTCCACCGGCAACGCCCACCGCTCGGCGCCGGCGCGGGCGTGCAGACGGGCGGCCAGTGCGATTTCGACGGAAGCCATGCAGTCCGCACTCATAGTACCCGCGCTTGACCTCCCTCCCCGACGATGGCATCGTCGTCGAGAGCAGCAGTGATCAGGAATTGCCGCGCCGCCGATGCGCGGCCCAAGGCAATTTCTGCTGCTGTGATCGCCGAACCGTGCCGATCGTGGCCGGTTCCTGGGTGGCACGGCGCTCGCACCAATCGCCGCCGTGCGCGTGTGGACTCGCGAATGGACGGAGACCCGACCATGCCGACGACGACAAGCCCCAGACGGCGGCTCACCTACGACGATTTCCTGCTCATCCCGGACGATGGTCTGCGGCACGAGATCATTGATGGGGAGCACTTCGTGACGGCGTCGCCGGTGGCGCGTCATCAGGTGCTCGTGGGCCGGCTTTACTTCGAGCTGGAGTCGCACCTGCGCGCGCATCCCGGCTTGGGACAGGTGTTTCTGGCCCCGCTCGACGTGGTGCTCTCTCAGTGGGATGTCGTCGAGCCCGATCTGCTGCTCGATTGGCCCCGATCAGCCAGAGATTCTGACGGCCAGGAACGTCCAGGGCCCGCCGGTCCTCGTCATCGAAGTGATGTCGCCTTCCACGCGCTCGCGTGACAAACGCCTGAAGCGCGACCTCTTCAACCGCGTCGGCGTTCGCGAATACTGGCTTGTGGACCCGGACACCAACGCTGTTGCTGTCCACGGCCGCGACGCTGGCGGCCCCTTCGGAGAGGCGCGCTCGCTGGCCGCCGCCGAACACGAGGTGCTGACGACACCGTTGCTGCCGGGACTCTCGATCGCGCTCGACGCGCTGTTTGCCTGAAGGAGCTCACCAGATCACCAGCTCACCAGCTCACCAGATCACCAGATCGACCAGATCACCAGCTCACCACCTCACGAGATCATCAGATTCGCCTTGCGCTCATCCTTTCTCCAAGCGCATTGACAGCCGAGACCGTCACGAAGATGCACGCGCCCGGGAAGAGCGCCAGCCACGGCTCGGTGCTCATGGTCGTCTGCGCCTGATAGAGCATGTTGCCCCAGCTGGCCGCCGGGGGCTGGACGCCGATCCCGAAGAAGCTGAGGGCCGACTCGAGCAGGATGCCGCGACCAACGGCCAGCGTGGCCGACACGGCAATCGCCGGCGCCGCGACAGGCAGCAGGTGAGTGAGCACCACGCGCAGCGTCGATGCTCCCAGCGCCTGCGCGGCCACGACGAATTCCTGCTCGCGCAGCGTCAGCAGCGACGCACGCGTGACGCGCGCCGTCTCCATCCAGCCCACCATCCCGACCAGCAGCACCAGCATCGGAATGGACGGGTCGAGCACGGCCGCTGCCACCATCAGGAGCAGCAGGCGCGGCACCGACAGCACCGCATCGGTCAGTCTCATCAGCACCGCGTCGGCGACGTGTCCGGCGGTGGCGCTGGTCGCGCCCACGCCGATGCCGATGACGCCTGCGACAAGTGCGGACAGCAGGCCCACGGCCAGCGACACCCGCGCCCCGTACAGCACGCGCGAGAACAGATCGCGGCCCAGTTCGTCGGTGCCGAACCAGTGCGCGATCGACGGCATGGCCCGGCGATTCGCCAGGTCCAGCGCATCAGGCGCATAGGGCGCCAGCCACTGCGCGAGCGCCGCCATGACGATCATCGCGGCGAGCACCGCTCCGGCCACGCCGAACCGCATCCGTGACGTCTGCTTCATGCCCGCACCCGCGGATCGATCAGCGGATAGACCACATCGGCGACCAGGTTGAGGACGATGACCGTCGTCGACGCGACCATCAGCAGGGCCATCAGGACGGTGTAGTCACGCCGGGCCAGCGCTTCGGTGAACAGGCTGCCCACGCCGGGCCACGCGAACACGCTTTCGGTGACGACCGTGCCGGCCACCATCAGTGCGGCATCCAGGAACACGATGGTGACGACCGGGAGAAGCGCGGGACGGAGCGCGTGCTGCCAGATCAGCGCGCGTCCGGCGACGCCGCGGGCGCGGGCAGCGGCCACGAATGGGCGCCGCCACGTCTCGTGCACCGCGGCTCGCAGATACCGTGACCAGGCCGCCGCATGAACCGCCGCGAGCATTGTCGCCGGCAGGATCAGGTGGAGCAGGCGATCGAGCAGCGTGCCATCGCCGACGGTGGTGCGGCCGGAGGAGGGCAACCATCCCAGGCCGAGCGAGAAGATCAGCTGCAGCACCAGGCCGAACCAGAACACCGGCAGCGCCAGCCCCGCGAACGACAGTGCGGACGAGACCCGATCCGGCCAGCCCCAGCGCGTGAGTGCCGGGGTGATGCCCAGGGGCGCGGCGGCGATCATCGCGAGGAGCAGCGACGCCGAGACCAGTTCCAGCGTGGCCGGTATGCGTTCCCAGACGCGGATCAGCACGGGACGCCCGTCGCTGTAGCTGTAGCCCCAGTCACCAACGAGGAATCCGGCGAGCCACTGGACGTACTGGCGCCACAGCGGTTGGTCGAGGCCCAGCGAGCGGCGCAAGCGATCGAGATCCTCGGCGCGTACGTCGGGGTTGGAGAGGTACACCGCCAGCGGACCGCCCGGCACCAGGTGCAGCAGCCCGAACACGCCGGCCGAGATCACCAGCAGCAGTGGCAGCGCGCCAGCGACGCGCCTGATCAGCGGAACTCCCATTCGTGCACGTTCCAGAAGACGCCGGTGTTGGTGGGGTTGCCCTTGAAGCCCTGCAGCGCGGCCGGCACGGCATCCAGCTTGGTGATGGCGTAGAGCGGCAGCTCCGGCAGCAGGTCGGCGATGCGGCGTTGCGCGTCGCCGAGCAGTCGCGTGCGCTCGGCTTGATCCACGGTGCGATCGGCAGCGTAGACCAGCGAGGTGACGGCTTCGTCCTCGAAGTAGTTGATGTTGCGGCCGCGCGGCGGCATGCGATCGGCGGCGAAGAACAGCGCGAGCTCCGGATCCGCGGGCATCTGCCACCAGTGCAGCATCGCGTCGAAGTTGCCCTCGAACCACAGGCCGCTGATGCTGGTGCCGTCGACGAGCTGCACCTTGATGTCGACGCCGACGTCGCGGAACTGGCGCTGCAACACCTGCGACACACTCTCGCGGACCGCAAAGCCGGCCTGCGTGATCAGCGTGAAGGACAGCGGCTGGCCGTCCTTCTCCCGGACGCCGTCGCCATTGCCGTCCTTCCAGCCGGCAGCGTCCAGCAGCGCGCGTGACCTGGCGGGGTCGAACGCATAGGTCGTGACGTCCTTCGCGTGCGCCCACGAGACTTCCTGGATGGGCCCGTTCGTCACCGGCGCCAGCCCCTCGAGGATGGAGCTGGCGATGCCGTCGCGGTCGATGGCGTGCATCAGCGCCTTGCGCACGTTGACGTCGCGGAACGCGGCAATCCGGCGCTGGTTCAGCGTCACGTGCTCGTAGGCGTTGCCCGGCGTGCGGTGGACCGACACACCCGGGATGGCCTCCACCTCGCGGTGCTTGTCCCACGGGAACATCGCGACCAGGTGCACTTCGCCGCTCTTCAGCTGGTTGATGCGGGTGTTGGTGTTGGCGACGAAGCGGAAGAGGATCTGTTCGATCTTCGGGAACTGGGCGCCGCGCCAGTAGTTGGGCACGCGCTCCAGCCGGATGTATTCGCCGCTCTTCCACTCCGCCACGCGGTACGGACCGGTGCCGAGCGGCGACGCGGTTGTAGTCGGTCGCCCGATCGATGTCGCGGCCCTGCAGCACGTGCTTCGGCAGCAGGCCGCGCGTGAACTGCAGCGCGTAGGGCGCGTAGACCTCCCGGTAGTGGACGCACCGCAGTGAGGGGATCCGGGGTGTCGACGGACGAGATCCGATCGAACCCGTCGGTGCTCTCCGGGTTGTAGGACGGATCGTTGATCGCGTCGACCGTGAACTTCACGTCCGCGGACGACAGCGGCGTGCCGTCGTGCCAGTTGATGCCGGGACGCAGGCGCCAGGTGACGTCCATCCCGCCGTCCTTGCGCAGTGCCACGCCGTTGTTGGCCAGGGTCGGGACCTCGGCCGCCAGCAGCGGCTGGATCGTCATGTGATCGTCGGTGATCGTCAGCCCTTCAATCACGCAGGTCTGGATGTCCTCCAGGATGTGCGTGCTGAAACGGTTGAGCGTGTCGGGTTCGCGGTCGTAGCCGACAATCAGCAGCTTGTTCGAGGCGGCCGGCCCGCCGGCCGGTCCACGGCCACAGGCGGCGGCCAGCATGCCGGCCACGAGAATGCACAGCGTGCGCGTCATCTTCAGTCGATCCCCTGCGTCATCAGTCGCGCGGTGAGGGCCACCGGAATGGCGCCATGGCCCAGCAGTTCATCGTGGAAGCGCTTCGCGTTGAAGGCCGGCCCGTCGTGCGCCCGCCGGGTTTCTCGCAGGCGATGGATCTCGCGCGTCCCCAGCCAGTACATCACCGCCGCCCCGGGAACATCGAGGTCTTCACGGCTTCACCGCGTGCGGCCGCTGACGGCATCAGCCCCTTCGACTCGTAGAAGCGCGCCGTGTCGTCGAGCGTGGCGGCGCCGGTGTGGAGGGCCAGATCGGCCACCGCCCTGGCGGCGAGCCTCACGCGGGTGTGTTGCTGCGCGATGCGGTCGAGCGGCGAGAGCAGCCCGATCTCCTCGGCCAGGTCGCACGCGTAGCAGGCCCAACCCTCGGCCATGGTGCCGCCGCCGAACATCGCGATGCGGCTGGCCGCATCGATCGCGGCGACCTGCCCGATGCGCGACGCCGACTGGTAGGCGTGCGCGTTCTGGACGTGATGCCCCAGGCCGCCATGGTGGACCACGTGGTTGAGCAGGATGGTGCTGTCGCTCGCGGCCGCCAGGCGTCGATCCCGTTCGGCGTCCGGGACGCCGTCGATCGGCGTGACGACGTAATCGTGCACCGGCAGTTGGTCGAAGGCGGCGGGCGAGCGGTAGAACAGGTAGTAGAGCTGCGGCGCCGCATCACGGGTGTGCGTGGGGATCGGCACGTAGCGAATCGGCCGGTCGGGCCAGGTGACGAGATCGGCCGCGATCGTCGCGTCGTAACACCGCTGCCACACCCGCGTGAAGCGGGCGAGATAGTCGTCCGCGGTGGGTCGCAACTCCGCCAGCTTCACCTGCGCATCCGGCCAGGAGGCCAGGCCGGCGTCGGCCAGACGCTCGGCCAGGCCGGCGTGGGCTTCGGCCAGCGCCTGCTCTGCTTCGTTCATCAACGACGGCAGCGGTGTGCGGCACCAATGCCCCCGCCGGAGCAGCAACGAGAGGAACTCGCTGCCGGCCGAATCACGTCCGGTCTCGGCCTCGCGCAGTTCTCCGGCGACCCATTGCCTGAACCCTGCGAACGCCACGCGCGCGGCCTCACACGCGTCCGCCGCGCCTTCTGGCACGTCCGCTTGCGCCCGCAGCCACGCCGGCAGGCTGCGTCCGAACAGCGTCTCGGCGGCGTCGCATTCGCGAATCGCCTTGTCGCGCCAGCCGGCCGGCACCGAGGTAATCGTGCGTCGGCGCGTCGGACAGAAAACGCGGAATCGCGGCCATGCGCGCGGTCGCGGCCGCGAGGCGGTCCGGCAGCGGCGCGAAGCCGCGCGTGACCAGGCCGATCACCGAGAAGATGGCTTCGCCCGACCACAGCGACGGGTTGCCGCGGTAGAAGTGCCCGCCCTCGTGTTCCGCGATCTGGATTTCGAGGAACGCGTCGGCAAGCGCGAGGTCCACCTCGCCCGGGAACGCACGCACCTGGTCGTCCGCCACGCGGCCCGCCGCATCCAGCTCGCGCCGGAGCGACTGCATCTCCGACACGGCCTCCGCGAGCCCATCGGGCGACCAGTCCGGCAGTTGATGATCGTGCTCGTGCACGCCCGTGAACGTGGCCGTCACGGGGCGCCGGCGGTAGTAGTCCGCGAAGAAGCGATCCAGCGCCGTCGTGGCGGCTACGCGAGCGGCAGATTCACCCATTGCCGTTCCCGGTAAGACTTTTCGACGGCGTTGATCGTTTCCTGCACCCAGGCGCCATCCTCGAAGTTGCCTTCGTTGGCGGCGCCGCCGTCCAGGATCTCGGTGATGAAGCTGGCGACGAGGTTGGCGTAGAACAGCGAGCGCCACGATTCCTCGCGCGTCCCGCCAGTGGGATAGAAGCGCGGCGGCACCTCCATCTCGCGGAACTCGACCTGGTCCGGGGTGGCGGCCCATAGCCGCTCGCAGATGCCGCCTTCCTCCACCAGCCGGCAGATGAGGGCGCCCTTCGATCCATAGAGGCGGGCTTCGATCCCCGGGTAGTTGCCCACGGTGACGAAGCTGGTCTGGATGGAGCACAGCGCGCCGTTCGCGAACTCCCCCATGAAGATGTCACCATCGTCGATGTTCATGCGCATCATGCGCCCGGTGGCGCGGACCATCCGCTCCGGCACGAAGTTGCGCATCGTGCCGATGACCGACGAGAGGTCGCTGCCCACCAGCAGGTGCGCGATGTCGATGATCGGCGCGCCGTAGCCTTCGAGCGACGAGACCTGCAGCACCGATTGATCGGCCTCGTGATTGGCCTGGCGGAGCGGGGTCTGCGGGTCGATCCACTGCGAGTTCTGCTCGAAGCCGTTGAAGATGTACGGCTCGCCGATGAAACCCTGCTCGACCAGCTCGCGCATGTAGCGGAGAGCCGGCGCATACCGGAAGGTGAACCCGAGCTTGGTCTTGAGCCCCTTGGACGCCGCCAGCGCGGCGGCGCGGCGGGTGTCGCGGAAGTCGTAGGCCACCGGCTTCTCGCACAGCACGTGCTTGCCGGCGGAGAGGGCCGCCCACGCCAGGTCGAAGTGGGTGGCGCTGGGGGTGCAGACGTCGACGATGTCGAGGTCGTCACGGCCGATCAGCGACTGATGGTCGGTGTAGACGTCGGGGATGCCGAACCGCTGTGCGGCGGCATCGGCCAGGTCCCGTTGGGGATCGGCAATCGCCACGACCTCGCAGCGCGGGTCGCGGGTGAATCCCGGGAGGTGGGCAAAGGAGGCCCAGGCGCCGGCGCCCAGGACGCCAACGCGAAGGCGGCGCGGTGTGCTCATGGAATGACCCGGATCATACACGGGCCGCTGACGGACTATAGTGAACCCATACCTGTGATTACCAATGCCCGCATCACCCCCCGTGGCGAAGATCGCCTGCGGGCGGGACACCCCTGGATCTACCGTTCCGACGTGCGCGATGTCGAGGGCGCGCCCGGTCCGGTCGTGCGCGTGCTCGGCCACCAGGATCGCCCGCTGGGCCACGCCCTGTTCAGCAACCAGTCGCAGATTGTCCTGCGCGTCATCTCGCGCGGTGACGTCGTCATCGACGAGGCCTTCTGGCGCGGACGATTGAAGAGCGCCATCGACTTCCGGGCCTCCCTGGGCATGAACGCCACCGCGTACCGGCTCGTCCATGGCGAGGCGGATCTGCTGCCCTCGCTGATTGTCGACAAGTACGGGGACTACCTGGTGCTGCAGGCGCTGTCTCAGGGCATGGATACGCTGCTGCCGACGCTGATCCGCCTGCTGGTTGAGTTGACCGGTGCCAAAGGCGTGCTGGGCCGCAACGATCCCAAGGTGCGTTTGCTCGAAGGCCTCGAGCAGAAGGTGGAGCTCCTCTACGGCGAGGTCCCGCCCACCATAGCAGTGAAGGAGGGGTCGGTTTCCTACGACGTCGATCCCTGGAAGGGTCAGAAAACCGGGTTGTTCCTGGATCAGCGGGAGAATCGCGAGGCCGCGGCGCGTTACGCGAACGGCCGCATCCTCGACTGCTTCAGCTATAACGGCGGGTTCGCGCTGCGGCTGGCCTCGAAGGCGAGCCACGTTGACGCGCTCGACAGCTCGGCCGATGCCGTGGCGCGCATCGCGCAGAATGCCGCGGCCAACAACCTGAAGAACGTGACGGCGCGCGAGGCCAACGTGTTCGACGCGCTCCGCCTGATGGAGCGCGAAGGCGCCCGCTACGACATGGTGGTGCTCGATCCTCCGGCGTTCGCGAAGAACAAGGCCTCGGTGGAGAAGGCGCTGGCCGGGTACAAGGAAATCAACCTGCGGGCGTTGCGGCTGCTGAATCCGGGCGGATACCTGGTCACCTGCAGCTGCTCGTACAACGTGGACGAGGCGATGTTCGGCCAGGTCCTCTACGAAGCCTCGGTGGACAGCCATACCCCGGTGACCGTGGTCGAAAAGCGCATGCAGGGCCGTGACCATCCCGTGCTGCTCGGCGTGCCCGAGACCTACTACCTGAAGTGTTTCATCCTGAGGAAACTCGCCTGAAGGACCGCTCCGATGCCTAACGCTGCTCGATTTCTGCTGACCGCCTTTGTCATCACGCTGTGCGCCGGCCCTGCCTCGCACGCGCAGGCCCCTGTCATTCGAGGGTTTCCCTCGGATGCGGTCGCTGCCGAGCGCCAGCGCGAGGAGCAGTTCCGCAAGATGCCGGACAGCGCGCGGCTCAAGGAGTACATGACGGCGATGGCCGGCGAGCCCCACGTGGCCGGCCGTCCGGGATCGCGTAAGGTCGCCGAGTACGCGCTGGGGCAGTTCAAGTCGTGGGGCCTCGACGCGAAGATCGAGACCTTCGAGGCGCTGATGCCGTGGCCGAGCGAGCGCGTGCTCGAGATGGTGACGCCGACGCGCTCGACGCTCACCATCAAGGAGCCGGTGCTGGCCGAAGACCCGGACTCGAACGACGCCGACCTCGACGCCGACGTTCAACGCCTATTCCGGAGATGGCGACGTCACCGGTGAGGTGGTCTACGTGAACTACGGCATGCCCGCCGACTACGACCGCCTCGAAAAGCTGGGCATCAGCGTCAAGGGCAAGGTGGTGCTCGCCCGCTATGGCGGCGGTTGGCGCGGCATCAAGCCGAAGGTGGCCTACGAGCACGGCGCTGTCGGTTGCCTGATCTATTCCGATCCTCGCGACGACGGCTACTTCCAGGGCGATGTCTATCCGGCGGGCGCGTTCCGCCCGGAGCAGGGCGTGCAGCGCGGCAGCGTGATGGACATGCCCGTGCACCCGGGCGATCCGCTCAGCCCCGGCTGGGCCTCGGAGCCCGGCGCGAAGAAGCTGGCCCAGGCCGATGCCGTCACGATTCTCAAGATTCCCGTGATGCCCATCTCGTATGGCGACGCGTTGCCGCTGCTCAAGGCGATGACCGGACCGGTGGCGCCGCAGGAATGGCGCGGCGCCCTGCCGGTGACGTATCACGTGGGGCCTGGCCCGACGCAAGTGCGCGTGAAGCTGGCGTTCGACTGGCAGAACCGGCCGTTGCACAACGTCATCGTGCGGATCGAAGGCTCGACGTTTCCGGACGAATGGATCATCTTCGGCAACCACCACGATGCGTGGGTGAACGGCGCCGACGATCCGATCAGTGGCGCGGTGTCGTTGATGGAAACGGGCCGCGGCCTCGCCGAACTCCTGAAGAGCGGCTGGCGGCCGAAGCGCACGATCATCCTCGCGCTCTGGGATGGCGAGGAATGGGGGCTGCTCGGTTCCACCGAGTGGGCCGAGAAGCATGCCTCCGAGCTGCGCGACAAGGCGGCCGTCTACATCAACACCGATAGCTCGGGTAAGGGCTGGCTCAGCGTGGGCGGCTCGCACGGGCTGCAACAGCTGATGAACGAAGTCGCACGCGAAGTGATGGACCCGCGCACCGGCAAGCCCGTGGCCGAGGAATCGCGCCGCCGGCAGGTGATGAACGCGCCGGAGGCCGAGAAGGCCGCGCGCGAGAAGGACGCCGGGCTATGGCTCGAGCCGCTCGGCTCCGGCTCGGACTTCACGCCCTTTTTGCAGCACCTCACCTTGTCGTCGCTGAACGTCGGCTTCGGCGGTGAAAGCGATGGCGGCATCTATCATTCGGCCTACGACTCGCTGAACTGGTACCTGAAATACTCCGACGGCGAGTTCCTGTACGGACGCACGTTGGCGCAGCTCACCGGCACCTTGATCCTCAGACTGTCGGACGCGGCGGTGCTCCCGTTCCAGTTCACCGACACCGCCGACACGCTGATGCGCTACGTGGTGGAGCTCGAGAAGCTCGCAGCGGAGAAGAAGGACGCCAAGGTGAATCTGGCGCCGGTGCGGGCCGCGGTGGAGGCCCTGCGCAAGGCGGGCCAGGACTACGAGCAGGCTTACGCGCGCGTCGATCGAGCGCCCTCGGCGGCCCTGCTGGGGCGTCAGGAACTGCGCGCCGTCAACCAGCTGTTGCTGCAGTCCGAGCGCAAGCTGGGCAACGGCGACGGGCTGCCGCGCCGCGACTGGTTCAAACATCAAATCTATGCCCCCGGCTTCTACACCGGCTACGGCGTCAAGACGATGCCGCAGATCCGGGAGGGGCTGGAGGAGGACCGATTCGACGAGGCGCAGGGTGGCGTGCGCACCGTCTCGGCCGCCGTGAACGCCCTGGCCGCGCAGGTGCAGGACGCGGCGCAGGCGCTGCAAAAGGCAGCGCGCTAGCGGACTTTTGCCCGCGACAGCCGGGTGGGGCGCCCGGCCGGCTGGACGCCTCCCCTCGCGATTTCTGCGATCGCGCAGGCGATTCCTGTACGCAGCGACTGCGATTTTCGGGAGCCTCGCGCGGCGTTTTCCGAAGGTTTTCGGGCGGCACCGCCCTTGCTCCTTACAGCCTCCGTTACAGGAGGCCTCTATGGAGACACAGGACGGGTTCATCCTCGGCATCTTCAACTACTGCGACCGCTGGTGCGAGCGGTGCACGCTGAGCGGACGCTGTAGCGTATTTGCCGAAGAGCAGCGGATGGTGTTCGGCGCCCCCTCGTCCTTCAGCGGCGCCATGCCGGCGCCGCGCTCCCTCGGCGCCGCGGCGGCAGGCTTCGAAGCCGCCCAGCCCGACGAGGCTGCCGATCTTCAGCTGGACGAGGACTCCCTCCGCCGCGCCGAACCGAACTTCACGGTCGAAGAGGCCGATTTCCACCGGCGCGTCAGCGAGCTGGGACGAAGGCTGTCGGCATGGATGGTGCCGGAGGGCCGGGCGACGGAACCGGAGGTGGCCGACGCCGCGGAGGTGGTGCGGCATTTCGGCTTCTTCATTGGTCCCAAGGTCTATCGAGCCCTGACCGGCCGCGCCGACATCGCGGAAGACGGCCCGCGCAGCGACGCTCTTGGCTCGGCCAAGGCGGCGCTCCTGGCCTTCGATCGGCTCGGCGAGGCCTGGCTGCACCTGGCCGAACTCGGGGCCATCAACCTGTTCGAGGCCGCCCCCGTGCTCACCGAACTGCAACACCTGACGACGAGCCTCGACCGGCTGTTCCCGCGCGCGCGCAGCTTCGTGCGGCCCGGCTTCGACGAGCCAGCAGCGGTGGCGCTGCTGGAGTGGAGCGAACGGGGGTAGGACTTGAGCCTTGAGGTCTTGGGTCTTAAGTCTTAGGTCTTGGGGCTCTGGGGCCTGGGCCTGGGCTTCGGGCTTCGGGCTTGGGGCTCGGGGGCGTTCTTGCCTTTTGCCTTCTGCCTTCTGCCTTCTGCCTTCTGCCTTTCCCCGTCTGCCGTCTGCCGGTTGCCGTCTGCCGGTTACTTGGCGCTTCCCACGTCCCACTTCGACGTGAAGCCGTTGGTGCCGGAGTGCTTCCAGTTGTGGGTGGCGCTGGTGTGGGTGTGTGAGACCGAACGGAACTGCGTGTAGTCCTGGAAGACGGCGGCCGGCAGGTTCAGGACCTTCACGGCCTGGCCGTTGAAGCCCTTCATCACCTCCATGTCCACCGCCGATTCGGGGCCGGAGAAGCGCACCCGGGTGTCGCTCGCCTCCATGGTGATCGGGGCCTTCGTGAACGACAGCATGCCCTTCTGGAAACCGGCGAAGGCTAGCGGCATCATCGCTTCGACCGCCTGCATCTGCCGCTCGGACACCTTGTCGCTGATGTAGATTTTCGACCACGTCCGCATCTGGAACGTGACCAGCAACTGCACGCCGGCAAGGTCCACGTCGTTGTAGTGGCCTTTCTCGATCGAGATGATGCGGTTGCCTTCGCACTTCATCCCGTCGGGCTCGCCGCCGAAGTTGCAGCGGCAGGCGATGGCGCAGCTGCAGCTCTCGGCCACGGCGGCGGTGAGATGCCAATCAGGCGCCTGCGCGCGGGAGGGAACGACGAGGACGAGCAGGAACAGCGACAGCGTGGCGGCGGCAATACGCATCAGGAGCCTCCGAGGTCTTACGGCTTAGGTCTTGGGTCTTGGGTCTTGGGCCTTTGGTCTTTCCGACACCGGACACCGGACACCGGCCTTACCGCGTTCCCCCGGCTTCGCGGATCTTCCGCAGCACGCGGTCGTCCATCCAGTGACTGTCCCACCACTCGACCGGGTTCACCGGCGTGCCCTGCAGCAGCATCGTGAAGTGCAGGTGGTCGCCGCCGGCGAGGCCGGTGACGCCGGTGCGCCCCAGCTCCGCGCCCTTCTCCACCCGGTCACCCGGCTTCACGCCGATCGACGACAGGTGGGCGTAGAGCGACTGCACGCCGAGGCCGTGATCGACAATCACGCAGTTGCCGTAGATGCCCAGGAAATTGGCAAACACCACGATGCCGGTGTTGGCGACGTGGACCGGCGCATGCTGCACCGAGGCGAGGTCGAAGCCCAGGTGCACCTGGCGATCGATCTCCTTGTCGCCGAAGAAGTAGGTCCGTTGGTCGGCGAACCGTGACTCCACCTGCGAGTTGCCGAGTTGGGCAAAGGCCTCGTGCCACAGCATCTCGGGCCTGGTCTGCGCCGCCAGGCCGCGGATGGTGTCACCGTTCTTCTTGCGGAGCTCGCCGTTGATGGTGAGGAATCCCTGCAGCAGCCCTTCGGGTGAACCGGTGTCCACCTTCAGGTCGGGTGTCTCGGCGGCAATCGCCGGCACCACGCGATCGAGGAAGCGCTGGTCGATGGGAATCTTCGATCGCACGAACGCCTTCGGAAACGGCCGGTGCTCGAGGGGCGTCGAGGCCTGGTTGCCGGCGGCGTCGCGCGCATAGGCTGAGAGCGTGGTGTTGATGTCCTGATCGTGACGCAGCGCGAAGAACGCCACGCGCATTGTCGGATCGCTGAGGCCGACCGACGCGGCGGGGTAGGCCGGATACTCCGCGTCGCCGACCCGCACGCCGGCGTCCACGTCAGCGGGCGACGCCCGCAACACGACGAACTCCGCGCCGCCCAGGTTGATGTAGTGGTGCAGCGACAGCACCGCCACCCGCGGCGGCTCGAGCCGCACCTGCACATCGTGCGTGAACGAACTGCTGATGGTTCGCAGGCCGAAGAACACCGGGCGTTCAGCCGTGATGGTGATCTTCGCGGGGCCGCTGGCCAGCTCGGGCTGCGTCTTCTTGCCGATCGGACGCGTGATGGTGACGCGGCCCGGCGTGTCCGCGGTGCTGGTGAGTTCTTCCGGCGTGACGCCATCGAGCGACAGCACCGGCATCGACTGCCCGTTCTGCTCCAGCACCGCATCGAGGCGGGTGAGCCGCGGACCCTCGTTCGCCCTCCCCTTGACCAGCGCTTCGAGCCCGCCGGTCGCGGGTGTATCGACAGTCAAGGTCAGGGAACCGGACTGGCCGACGAACCCCTGGGGCGAGGTGATGGCGATGAGTGGCCCGGCCTCGCGGCCCGCCAGGAACCAACCCACCCCCGCGACAATCAACGCCAGCAGCAACAGCCAGAACAGCGCACGCCCGAGAAAACGCATGCACAGATGATAAGCCCTGCTTACCCTTTTCAGCGCCTGCGAACCGTGCGATGCGTGGGCGTGGCGGTCCACGGATCGTCGGGCCATGGGTGCCGCGGGTAGCGTCCCCGCAGTTCCTTGCGGACTTCCGGATACGTCCGTTCCCAGAAACTGCGGAGATCGCGGGTGGTCTGCACCGGCCGTCCATTCGGCGCCAGCAGCTCGATGGTCACCGGCTCGTGGTGCGGGCCGACGCGCGGAGTCTCGGCCAGCCCGAACAGCTCCTGCAGCTTCACCGACGCGGTCACCCCACCGTCCTCGCGATAGGTGAGCGGCGTCGAGCGGCCGCTCGGCACGATTAGCGACTCCGGGGCACCTTCGTTCAGACGCTGCTTCGTCTCCCACGGCAGCGCCTCGGCGATGCGGACATCGGCGAGCGAGCGGGCGGTGCTGGCCGCCTGCATGGCTATTGAAGGAAGATCGAGCTCCACGCCGGCGAACCGGGCGCGGGCGCGGAGTTGCTGCGTGGCCTCGTCCGGCTCCCGTTCCAGCCAGGCGCGGGCCAGCACCTCCGCGCGGATGGCCGGGTCCGGGGTCACCGGACGCTCGCGCACGACGATCTCGTCGTATCGCTCCACATCGACCGCGCGCACCGTGCCCTGGGCGGCGTCGAATCGATGTTCCAACGTGCGTGCAGTGGGCACGATCCAGTCGGGCGCCACGGCGGCTGCCATGCGCACCAGGGCTTCGGTGTGCGGGCCGGCGCGGCCGCTGGTCACATCGAGCGCAACCAGCCATTCACCTTCGACCACGCGTGATTCGCGCCCCATCGCGGCGCCTCGCCCGGAGGCGAGGACGACCCGCTGACGATCGGTCGCGCGGCGCCGGGCCAGTCGATCGGGATAGCCCGCCAGCAATGCCTTCGCCAGCGCCGCTTCGTCGATGTGCGCGCGCACGGCCGGGCCCAGCGATTCAGCCGCCAGGCGCGACAGATGGTCGGCCACCCGCCGCGTATGAAAGGGCATCTCCCTCCAGCGATCGATCAGCGGCAGCAAGTCGCAGCTGGTGGCGGCCGATGGAGCGGGTCGCGTGGCTGGTTCCGAGAGCAGCGCGCACGCGGCGGCGGCTTCGAACGAGCCACCGCCCTCCAGCAGGACGCGGCCGAGGCGTGGATGCAGGGGCAGGCGGCGAAGCTGGTGACCGAGTGGCGTGACCGTCACGCCGTCGAGTGCCCCGAGCCGCCGCAGCAGGGTGAGAGCGGCGTCCACGCGATCGCGGTCCGGGGCGTCGAACCACTCGAACGTATGCGGCTGATTGCCGGCAGCCAGGACGCCGAGGAGCGTCGAGGCCAGGTCCACGCGCTGAATCTCCGGCTCGCGCGCGGGCCGCAGGCGATCGCGCTCGTCCCAGAGGCGCCGCGCCACTCCGGGACCGAGCCGCGCGGCGCGGCCGGCGCGCTGATCGGCGCTGTCGAGCGTGACGCGCTCGAGCACCAGGGCATCGATCGCCCGTTCGGCGTCGTAGCGCGCCACCTTCTGCAGGCCGGTATCGATCACCGCGGTCACGCCCGGTACGGTGAGCGACGTCTCGGCGATGTTGGTGGCCAGCACCACGCGACGTGTCGCCGGCGGCTGCAATGCGCGGTCCTGGGCCTCACTGTCGAGCGAGCCGTGCAAGGTGACGATCTCCGCGCCGTGGCGCGCCGCCACGCTGGCGGATTCCTGCGCCGCGCGCTCGATCTCGCCCGCCCCCGGCAGGAAGCAGAGGACCTGACCGGACGATGCCGCAAGGATGTCGTCAAGGGCGTGCGCCACGCTCTGGCCCGGCGCGTACTCCATTCTCAAGGGGTGCAGCCTGCCCGGCACATCGAAGACGGGACAGCGATCGAGGAACGCCGACACCGGCGCCGGATCGAGCGTCGCCGACATCACCAGCACGCGGAGGTCGTCGCGCGCGCGCCAGGCCTGCCGCGCCAGGGCCAGCCCGAGATCGGTGTGAATGCTGCGCTCGTGGAACTCGTCCAGCACCAGCGTCGCCACGTCGCTCAACAGCGGGTCCGCATCCAGGTAGGCGGTCAGCATGCCCTCGGTGACGATCAGCACGCGGGTATCGGCGGTGAAGCGGCGCTCGAAGCGCACGTGCCACCCGATCTCGCGGCCGAGTGTCCAGCCCTGCTCGTCGGCGATGCGGCGGGCCACGGCTCGCGCGGCGACGCGCCGCGGCTGCAGCACCAGCACGCGGCCGGCGTCGATCAGCGCCGGCGGCACGCGCGTGGTCTTGCCCGCGCCAGGAGCGGCGATCAGCACGGCCGCCTTGTGCCGGCCCAACTGCGCCCGCAACGGTGTGAGGAAGTCGTCGACCGGGAGAGCGCTAAGGGTCACGTCGGCGCTCGATAGGGGATGCTGGACCGAGCCGCAACGCATCCCCCTGCCTTACCTTCGTTGCCATCTCCGCCGCTCGGGCCCGGTGATGTCGACGGCTTCGCGCGCATACCAGTGGGACAAGGCCGGATTGTGTCACACGTGCGGACGCTTTCGCTCTTGACACCGGCACACGCGGTCACGAGGATGGGGCGTCTGGAGGATGCATGCACCGGTTCTGGATCGCCGCCGTGTCGGTCGCTCTACTCGGTGCGCCGGCAATCGCCGACGATGCCGTGCTCCGTGGCTTCACGCGCGAAGGCTCGGTGAAGGAGCGGGAGTGGGAGGCAAAGCTTCGTGCCATTCCTGACGCGGGTCGCCTCCGAGAGGCGATGCGCCATCTGACGGCGCGGCCGCATCACGTCGGCTCTGCCTATGGCCGGCAGAACGCGGAATGGATCCTGGGCCGATTCCTGGAGTACGGCTGGGACGCGCAGATTGAGACGTTCAACGTGCTGTTTCCGACGCCCAGGGAGCGGGTGCTCGAGATGGTGGAGCCGACCCGGTTCGTGGCCTCCCTCGAGGAGCCCGCGCTGCCGGTGGATCCCACGTCCGGACAGAAGGCCGAGCAGCTGCCGACCTACAACTCCTACTCGGTGGACGGCGATGTGACCGGTCCGCTCGTCTACGTCAACTACGGGCTGCCGGAGGATTACGAGCGGCTCGAGCGCCTCGGCATCTCGGTGAGAGGCGCCATCGTGATTGCGAGGTATGGCAACTCGTGGCGTGGCATCAAGCCGAAGGTGGCCGGCCGAGCATGGCGCAATCGGCTGCATCATCTATTCGGATCCGCGGGACGACGGCTACTTCGTGGACGACGTGTTCCCGAAAGGGCCGATGCGCCCGGCGACGGGTGTGCAGCGGGGCAGCGTGCTCGATTTTGCGGCGGCGTGGCCGGGTGATCCGCTCACGCCCGGCGTGGGGGCCACCCCGGAGGCCCAGCGTCTCGATCGGCAGGACGCGAAGAGCCTGACGAAGATCCCGGTGCTGCCGATCTCGTATGCGGACGCGCAGCCGCTGCTGACCGCGCTTGGCGGCCCGATGGCGCCGGTCGAGTGGCGCGGCGCACTGCCGATTTCCTATCACGTCGGCCCCGGCCCGGCGAAGATCCATCTCAAGCTCGCGTTCAACTGGGATCTCAAGCCCGTCAACAACATCGTCGCGCGAATCGAGGGTTCCGAGCAGCCCGATCAGTGGGTGGTGCGTGGCAATCACCATGACGGCTGGGTGAACGGCGCCCAGGATCCGGTGTCGGCCATGGTCGCCCTCCTCGAAGAGGCGCGCGCGATCGGCGAGCTGGTAAAGCAAGGCCTCAAGCCACGGCGCACCATCGTCTTCTGCGCGTGGGACGGCGAAGAGCCGATGCTGCTCGGATCGACGGAATGGGTGGAGGCTCATGCAGCCGAACTGCGCGAGCACGCGGTCGCCTACATCAACACCGATGGCACCGATCGCGGCTACTTGAGCATGGGCGGGTCGCACACGCTCGAGAGGTTCATCAACGAGGTGGCCCAGGACGTCACGGATCCGGAGACCGGCCTGTCGGTGAGGGAGCGTCGTCGGCTTCATGATCTGTCTGTCGCCAAGCCCGAGGCCCGCAAGGAACTGCGCGAGAGGCGTGATCTTCGTATCGACGCGCTCGGCTCCGGCACCGATTTCACCGCGTTCCTCGACCACGTCGGCGTGCCGTCGCTCGATCTCAGCTTCGGTGGCCTCGATGACGCGGGCATCTATCACTCGATCTACGATGACTTCTACTGGTACACGCACTTCTCGGACACCGAGTTCGCCTACGGCAAGGCGCTGGCGCAGACGGTGGGCACTGCGGTGTTGCGCCTCGCCAACGCCGAGCTGCTGCCGTTCGAGTTCGCCGGGCTCGCCGATACCACCACGGTGTATCTGAAGGAACTGCGCACGCTCGCCGAGGACCAGCGCAACGAGATCGTCGAGCGAAACCGCCAGATCGAGGAAGGCGTGTTCACCGCGATACGGGACAAAAAGCGGCCCATCGTCGCCCCCGCGCACGCCGAGGTTCCTCCCCATCTCAACTTCACGCCGTTCGAGAACGCGCTGGCGGCCCTCACCGGGAGTGCCGAGCGATACGAACGGGCTCTGGGCCAAGCCTGGACCGCAGGTGTACCGGACGAGACGCTGCGTGCGCTCAACCGGCAACTGCTCGACAGCGAGCGGCGCCTGCTAGACTCCGCCGGCCTTCCGCGGCGCCCTTGGTATAAACACCTGCTCTACGCGCCGGGGGTCTACACCGGCTACGCTGTCAAGACGGTCCCCGGCGTTCGCGAGGCCATCGAGGCGAAGGACTGGGCGGAGGCGGAAGCCGAGGTGGTGCGCGTAGCGAAGGCGCTGTCCGCCGAGAGCGCGCACATCGACGAACTGGTGGCGCTGCTGGAGCGCGCGAACGCGCGGGTCCCGTAAGGCTGGCTGCCTGCCGGGCCGCGTATTGCGGCGCCTGGACTGGAGCGAGCAAGATCTCGTCGGCGATGGCGGCCGAATAGCCGTTATCATCGAGGCTGACCGCCAGGGGTATCCGCGACGCGACTCGTGTCTTTGCGCCGGCGGATTGAGAGAGACCCTGGAACCTGATCCGGTTCAGACCGGCGGAGGAAGTGCGGCCATGCCGAAGTCCGATATCACACGCCCCGCGAACGCTCCGGCGTCCGCGCAGACCTACGCGGAGTCGTATCCCGGCTCCACCAAGGTCTACGAAGAGAAAACCGTGACGACGCCGCACGGTGACGTGCTGCTGAAGGTGCCCGTGCGCGAAGTGGCGTTGACGGGGAACGAGCCCGCCGTCCGCCTCTACGACACCAGCGGCCCGCAGGGTTTCGACCCGCGCCTGGGCTTGCCGAAGCTGCGCGCCGAATGGGTGCAGCCGCGCCGCGGCGCCCCGGTGGTCACCCAGCTCCACTACGCGCGCCAGGGCGAGATCACGCCGGAGATGGAGTTCATCGCGCTGCGCGAGGGGCTGCCGGCCGATTTCGTGCGCAGCGAGGTGGCGCGCGGCCGCGCCATCATCCCCGCGAACATCAACCACCTCGAGCTCGAGCCGATGATCATCGGCCGCAACTTCCTGGTGAAGATCAACGCCAACATCGGTAACTCGGTGGTCTCCTCGTCGATTGACGAAGAGGTGGAAAAGCTGCGCTGGGCGACGCTGTGGGGCGCCGACACGGCGATGGATCTCTCCACCGGCAAGCAGATCCACGAGACCCGCGAGTGGGTGATCCGCAACTCGCCGGTGCCGCTCGGCACCGTGCCGCTGTATCAGGCGCTCGAGAAAGTTGGCGGCCGTCCCGAGGACCTCACCTGGGAGGTCTATCGCGACACCATCATCGAGCAATGCGAGCAGGGCGTGGACTATTTCACCGTCCATGCCGGCGTGCTGCTGCGCTACATCCCGCTCACCGCGCGGCGCCTCACCGGCATCGTCTCGCGCGGCGGGTCGATCATCGCCAAGTGGTGCCTGGCCCATCATCAGGAGAACTTCCTCTACACGCACTTCCGCGAGCTGTGCGAGATCATGCGGGCCTACGACGTCTCGTTCTCGCTGGGCGACGGCCTGCGGCCCGGATCGATTGCCGACGCCAACGACGAGCCCCAGTTCGCCGAGCTGCAGACGCAGGGCGAGCTGACGAAGATTGCCTGGGAGTACGACGTCCAGGTGATGAACGAAGGCCCCGGTCACGTGCCGATGCACCTGATCAGGGAGAACATGGAGAAGCAGCTCGAGTGGTGCAGCGAGGCGCCGTTCTACACCCTGGGGCCGCTCACCACCGACGTCGCTCCGGGCTACGACCACATCACCTCGGCGATCGGCGCCGCGATGATCGGCTGGTACGGCACGGCGATGCTCTGCTACGTCACGCCCAAGGAACACCTCGGGCTGCCGAACCGTGACGACGTGAAGGCCGGCGTCATCGCCTACAAGATCGCCGCGCACGCCGCCGATCTCGCCAAGGGCCATCCTCGCGCGCGCGTCTGGGACGACGCGCTGTCCAAGGCGCGGTTCGAGTTCCGCTGGGCGGATCAGTTCAACCTGTCACTCGACCCGGTCACCGCCCGCGCCTATCACGACGAGACGCTGCCGGCCGACGGCGCCAAGGTGGCGCACTTCTGCTCGATGTGCGGGCCGAAGTTCTGCAGCATGGAGCTGACGCAGCAGCTGCGGGCCGAGGCGCAGAAGGGGATGGCGGAGAAGTCCGAGGAGTTCAAGAAGGCCGGCGAGATCTACGTCAAGAACGCGTAGAGCTACTTGGTCGCCGGCGGGGGCGGAACGATCTGGATGACGGTGGGGAACCGCTCGGGTTTCTCACCGGCCTTGGGATTCGGGAAGCCGGCGGCGCCGCCCCAGGTGTAGTCCTTCACCGTGACGCTGGGCGGGAACGACACGTCCGATTCGCGGTAGCGACCCAGGTCGAACTGGTGAGTGGGCGGCGACTCGAAGAGCTCGTCGCCCTTCGCCTTGAGCGCAGTGCGATAGAAATTGACCGCCTCGAGATACGGCTGCGTCACGCCGTAGAGGTGGAAGCGCTGGCCACGGCCGGCATCGTAGGACCCGAGATACACCGCGGAGGGATAGACCGGCACGCCACCCAGATCTGGCGCCTTGGGCGCTGCTGGAGTCGTGGCCGGCGCGGGCTTCGCGGGCGGCGGCGCTGGCGCCGGGGCGGGGGTCGCGGGTGGCGGCGGTGCGGGTTTGGGTTGCTGCGCGGCCGGCGACGCCGGCGCGCTGCTGCGAGGCGTGGGGAAGGGCTGCGGCGTCTGTGCCGCAACGCCCGCTGAGATCGCGAAACACAGCAATCCGGTCAAGCCACGCATGACCGTTATTATAGGCACGCCACATGACCAAGCGCCTCCTGGATTACTGCCGCAGTCATCAGCCCTGGATGCTCGAGCTCGTCGAGACGCTCGCCGCCATCGAATCGCCGACGGACGACAAGGCCGCCGTGGATCGCTGCGGTGTGACGCTCGCCGCGCGGCTCGAGCAGATGGGCGGCGCGGTCCAGCGCGTGGCCAGCACGTCGGCGGGCGATCATCTCGTGACACGTTTCGGATCGGGCGCCCGGCAGGTGCTGCTGCTCGGCCACTTCGACACGGTGTGGCCGATGGGGACGCTTGCCCGCATGCCCTTGGTGCGCGAAGGACGGGTTCCTCCACGGGCCCGGCGTGCTGGACATGAAGGCCGGCCTCGCGCTCGGCATGCTGGCCACGCGCGCTGTCCTCGAAGAGGGGCCGCTCGGCGACATCGGCATCACCATGCTGTGGACCACGGACGAGGAAACCGGGAGCCACACCTCGCGCGCGCTGATCGAAACCGAGGCCGCGCGCAGTGACGCGGTGCTCGTGCTGGAACCGGCGCTGGCCGGCGGCGCGCTCAAGACCAGCCGCAAGGGCTGCGGCCAGTACGAGCTGACGGTGCGAGGCGTGTCCGCGCACGCCGGCGTCGATCCGCGCAAGGGCGTCAACGCCATCCGCGAGCTGGCGCATCAGGTGCTGGCGGTGGACGCGATTCGCGATCTCGATCGCGGCATCTCGGTCAACGTGGGCGTGATCTCGGGCGGTTCGCGGCCCAACGTCGTGCCCGACTTCGCCACCGCGACGGTGGACGTCCGCGCGCAGACCATGCTGGACGCCGATTCCGTCGACCAGGCGATGCGGTCGCTGAGGGCGGTCACACCGGGCGCGCACCTCGAAGTGACCGGCGACTTCAATCGTCCGCCGATGGAACGGTCCGAAGGCGTGATTCGGCTGTTCGGCGTGGCGAAGGCCGTCGCCGCCGACATGGGGTTCGAGCTGCACGAGGGCGGCACCGGCGGCGGTTCCGACGGAAACTTCACCGCTGCCATGGGCATTCCCACGCTGGACGGCCTCGGCGCCATCGGCGACGGCGCTCACGCGCTGCACGAACACGTCGAGCTGGCGTCGCTGCCGGCCCGCGCCGCGCTCATCGCGGGGTTGCTGTATCGGCTGACCCGCGCCGCCGGTTGACCACCGGCAGCCCGTATCGCGCCTTCAGCACGCCGACCATCTCCTGCACGCGCTTCACGTAAGACGGCGGCGCGTACTTCGCCGCGTAGAGGTGGCCGTAGCGTTCCGCCAGCTCGGGGAACTCGCGCGCGAGAAATCCCATGAAGTGCTCGCGGGTGCCGGCCTCGAGGTGCATCACCATCGCACCGACCGATCGCGCGCCCGAGTCGGCAATCGCCTTGAGCGTCCGTTCGAGCTTTGCCGGCTGTGACGTCAGCCCTGGCACGATGGGCGCCATCAGCACCCCGGCATCGATCCCGGCGTCCACCAGCTCGCGCACCGCCCGCAGCCGCTGCAGCGGGTGAGCGGTGCCGGGTTCGAGTCGCCGCCACGCGTCCTCGTCCACGGTCGGCACGCTGAGATAGACGCGGCACTCGGTGCGCGCGCTCAGATCCTGCAGGACGTCCCGGTCGCGCACGATCATCGGCCCCTTGGTGACGATGCCGACGGGATTCGCGGCGATCGCCAGGCGCTCGAGCACGCCGCGCGAGAGGCGGTAGGAGCCTTCGATCGGCTGATAGGGATCGGTGGCGGTGCCGAGCGCGACCAGGTCGCGTTTCCAGGTCGGCCGGTCGAGCTCGATCGCCAGGCGCTCGACGAAGTTGGTCTTGACGAAAATCAGCGACGCGAACTGGTCGCCGGCGTCGAGCTCGAGCTGCGACTGGTAGCGGCGGGCGAAGCAGTAGTGGCAGCCGTGCGTGCAGCCCCGATAGGGGTTGAGCGTCCACTTGAAGGGCATGCCGTGGACCCGGTTGAGGGCCGAACGGCAGCGGATTTCCTGGTAGGTGGCATCGTCGCCGCGCCGGACGGCGCCCGGGAGGGCGCTGACACCGCCGTCCTTGACGAGGCGCGCGACGTCCCGCGTGGTTGGCCGGAGCGGCTTGAGGTCGTCGAAGAGCGCAGTTTGTTCCACGAGAAGCCCACGAACATTGGCGTTCTCATTATTTCGCCTAACTTTCGCCAGTCAAGTGGAGACTGCGGCCGAGCTGGAAAGTGGCGGTGACGAACCGCGGGCCGGCGCGATGCCGGCGTCCGTGCGCGGCGCGGACGCGCTCAGCGCTGTATGCGCCACCACGCGAGCAGGTCGTCAACGGTCTGCTCGAGTGGAATGGTGGGCGCCCACGCGGTTGCCTGCGTCAGGCGGTGATGGCTGCCGCACAGGCGTGGCACATCGCTCGGCCGCATCCGCGCGGGATCGAGTTCAATCGCCACCGGCACCCGCGCGCGTGAACGGAACAGGTCGACCAGGTCGCCGATGCGGATCGCGCGGCCGCCGCAGACGTTGTAGGGCACGCCCGGTTCGGCGCTCGTCATCATGGCGAGGTAGGCGCGCACCGTGTCGCGGACGTCCATGACGTCCCGCTCGGGGTCGAGATTGCCCATCTTCAGCACCGGCGGCAATTCGCCTCGCTCGATGGCGGCAATCTGCCGCGCGATGCTGGGCGCGACGTAGGCGGGCGTCTGTCGTGGACCGACGTGGTTGAACGATCGCGCCAGCAGCATCGGGATGCCGTGCTCGCGCCACGCCTGTGCCGCGACCATTTCCTGCGCGAGCTTGCTGGTGGCGTAGGGGCTGGCCGGCGCCAGCGCCGAGTCTTCGGTGAGCGGATCGCTCGACGGGCCGTAGACCGTGGCCGAGCCGCTCACCAGCACGCGTGGCGACTGCCCGGCGAGGTGAAGGGCCTGCAGCAGGTGATGGGTGGCGAGGACATTGCCCTCGAAGGTCTCGCGCGTGTGCTGCCACGAGTCGGCGACGTGCGCGGAGCCGGCGAGGTGATAGATCGGCGGAAGGCTTGAGCTCGGCGATGGCTGCGACTACCGAGGAGCGGTCGAGCAGCTCGATGGTCTGCCACCGCAGCGACGCGGAGGTGAGAGGCCGGGTGCTGGGCCGCTGCCAACCCACAACCTCGACGCCCTGCTCGAGCAGCAGCTCGACGAGATGGGAGCCGACGAAGCCCGCGGCTCCTGTCACCAGTACGGGGCCGGTCACCGGTTTCGCCGTCACCCTGTTGCTCCCGTGCGGTCTGCTCCGATGGCGTCAGCGCTGATGACGTCGCCTCCGAAGGCCAAGACTGTCGTGCCCGACACTGGCGGCCTGGGTCAGTGCGACTTGCGCTTGCCGTACTGCTGCTCGATGTAGGCCTTGTACTGTGGATCGCGCTCTTTCACCGGGCGCCACCACCAGTCGTTCTTCTGGTACCAGTCCACGGTTTCGCGCAGGCCCTGTTCGAAGTCCACCTGCGGGGCCCAGCCCATGTCGCGGAGCTTGTTGGTGCTGACGCTGTAGCGGCGATCGTGGCCCTTGCGGTCCTCGACGCGGCGGATCAGCGAGTCGTCTTTGCCGACCAGCTTCAGCAGCGAGTAGGTGATGTCGACGTTCTTCACCTCGTTGCCGCCGCCGATGTTGTAGACCTCGCCGCTCTGGCCCTCGCCGATCAGCTTGTCGATGGCGCGACAGTGGTCGAGCACGTGCAGCCAGTCGCGCACGTTGCCGCCGTCGCCGTAGAGCGGCACCTGGATGTCGTCGATCAGGTTGGTGACGAACAGCGGAATCAGCTTCTCGGGGAACTGATAGGGGCCGTAGTTGTTCGAGGCGCGGGTGATGATCACCGGCACGTCGTGGGTGGCCCAGTAGCTGTAGGCGAGGCGGTCGGCGCCGGCCTTGCTCGCCGAGTAGGGGTTGCGCGGGCGCAGTTCGTCGGTCTCCGAGCTCGATCCCTCGGCCACGCTGCCGTAGACCTCGTCGGTCGAAATCTGCACGAAGCGGCGCAGGTTCGGGTTGCGGCGCGCGGCCTCGAGCAGCACCCAGGTGCCTTCGACGTCGGTCTTGATGAAGTCGCCGGCGGCGAGGATCGAGCGGTCGACGTGGGTCTCGGCGGCGAAGTGCACCACCACGTTCGACGCCTCGACGAGCGGCGCGGCCACCGCCTGATCGCAGATGTCGCCGTGCACGAAGCGTGTGGCGCGGGTTGTCCATCACGTCGTGCAGGTTCTCCTTACGGCCGGCGTAGGTGAGCTTGTCGAGCGTGGTCACATGCCAGTCGGGGTGCGCCTGCAGCGCGTGGCGGACGAAATTGCTGCCGATGAAGCCGGCGCCGCCGGTGACGAGGACGTTCGTGGAAGTCTGTGCCATCTGTCTAAGCCTGTTGCTGCAAGGAACGAGTCAGCCGGTAATTCTAGTATCTTTGCCCGCCGAACGTCCCGAAGAAGTTCGAGAAGCTGCCGATCCCGGCGAGCGTGAAGGCAAAGTTGAAGCGGCGGTCCTGGGGCACGCCAAACCCCACGCCCCCAGGGTAGTTGAAGGCCTGGTATTCAAAGGCGATCCCGCAGCACTGCGCGTTGTAGTTGGCGATGTAGCGCTGGTTGAGGAGCGTCGAACGGGCGATGTCGTAGTTGAACTGCACCGTGCCGCCGAGCGTGTTGCCGGGGAGGCGCAGCGTCGTGGACTGCTGGATGTAGTGGTTCGACGAGACCAGGTTGCCGCCGCCGTAGTTCTGCTTGCTCCAGCCAGCCGTGGTCTCGACCATCCGCGACCGAATCACGCCATTGATGCCCAGCCCCACCAGCGGCCGTTCCTTCGCGATCGGGTCGTATTCCATGCGCACGTCGACGCCCACGGCCTGCGCCGGCATCGCGCGGGCCGACAGGGCCACCGTCGAGAAGTTGCTCGGCGGACGGAAGTAGGCCGAGTAGCTGTAGGCGTTGTCGTAGCGGCTGGCGGCCTCGTTCGTGTAGTAGCTCTGGTTCACGGCCACGCTCAGGAACTCGCGCGGCGCGCCCGCCGTCGTCGGTCCGGCGGCGCGCTCGGCGTCCTTCGCCGTGGGCCGCCGCACCAGCAGGCGGTTGGTGAGGCCGTAGGTGATGCGCGTCGTTCCGCCCACCACGTACTCGTAGGAAGCGGTGGTCGGGATCTGGTTCAGGTTGTCGATGGTGGTGATGCGCTGCAGCGTGAATGCCGGCTCCACCACGTGCTTCAGGCGTTCGGCAAAGCCGTTGTTCGGCGTGAAGACCCGGGTGAACACCGGGCCGACGAACTCGGCGCGCATGTCGGCGTAGCGGCGCGTCACCGGTTCCTCGATCTGCCGGCCGTTATTGGCCGGGTCGAGGCTCTCGGTGAAGTAGGTCACCCGGTAGCCGATCGAGGCGTTCAGCGACAGGAACGGCAGGGTGCTGAGCGGCGCGCGCAGGGACGGCAGCAGGTCAATTTTTCCGAGGCCGAAGTCGGCGACGTTCAGACCATTCTTCTGCTGATACAGCACGCGGCTGGCATCGAAGTTGGCCGAGGCATACAGCGGCAGCTTGGCGATGCGGCGGCCGGTGAACGACGCGATCACGCCCGGCGCCTGGCCGCTGACGAACGAGTCGTTGGTGTTGTAGAACGACTCGTTGCGCTGGTAGGTGCCCGACACGCTCAGCCCGCTCCACGCGCCCGAGATGCCGCCGCCGATCGACCGCGTGCTGTAGGTCTGCTGGTACAGGTTGTTGTTGTACAGCTGCTGCGCGGTGATGTCCGAGAAGTAGTCCACTCGGGCGCGGCCGCGGAGGCCGGCCGGCATCGCCTGTGTGACGTTGCCGCTCAGTTGATAGCTGGTGCGTTCTGGTGCGCTCGGGTCGCCGGTGTCGCTGGCGTGCTCCTTCAGCGCGTAGGCCCTGAAGTCGCCCTGCGACTGCGGCGAGACGATGTAGCGGTACTCGCCGCCGCCGCCCTGGCCCCGCGACGCGAACCAGTCGTGCATGAAGGTGGCGTCCTGGTTGCGGCTGATCGCCCAGAAGAACGCGTTGCTGATTGATGTGCCGCGGTACGTCGAACGGCCGTAAGTCGGCAGCAGGAACCCGGTGGCGCGGTCGTCGTCCTGGATCGGGTAGTACATCACCGGCAGGTAGAAGACCGGCACGTCCTTGACGCGGATGACCGCGTTTCGCAGCAGCGCGTAGTCGTGCAGGTTCACCGTGGCGTTGCCGCTGACGATCTCCCACCGCGGCGAGGGCTGCACGCAGCTGGTGAAGCCGCCCTTGTGAATCCGGTACTTGTCCGGGCCGATCTTGTCGATGGTCTCACCGTAGAAGTAGATGTCCGGCTCCATGGTGCCGAACATGCTGCGGTCCTGCTCGCCGCGCTCGCCCAGCGCGGCAATGCCGGAGGCCAGCGTGAAGGTGCCGAGTTTGGTGCGGGTGTTGAAGACCACCGAGTCGGCGGAGACGCGCGCGTCAGGCGTGGCGAACACCACGTTGCCCCGGGCCGTCAGGTCGCCCGTGCGGGTGTTCAGCTCCATGTCGTCGGCGAAGAACTTCTGGCCTTCGTTCGGGGTGCCCTTCTCGCCTTCGATTTCCACTTCGCGCATCAGTCGGATGCGGTCCGCGTCGAGGCGCTCGAGGGTGAACTGCTTGGTGTTCCAGCCCGGCACCAACTGAGCCGATGCGGTGGCGGCGGACACAAGAACGAACGCGAGCGCCCAGGCAGCCTGCAGCGTGCGGAGCGCGCGAAATGGGAACGGCGGCACGAGTGGCATCGAGAATATCAAATTGAAACCGCGCCCGAGCCGATCAGCGCGGCGCGAAGCGGGCCCACGAAGAAGATGGACCCGGCCGCCACGGCCTTCCGCGGGCCCGCGAGCGTGCGCTCGATCGCGGCCTGCGGGTCGGACTCGATCTCAACCGACATGCCGGGCAGCAGCTCGGCGAGGCGTGCACCGAGCGCGTCCGCGGTCCACGAACGCGCCGTCGGCACCTGCGTGGCCACGAAGCGCGAGGCCACCCGCGCCAGTGGACGAACGATGCTGGCCAGATCCTTGTCGCGCATCACGGCCAGGACGATGGGAATGGGTGCGACGCCGGCATCTTCCACGTACGACGCCAGCGCCTCGGCTCCGGCCGGGTTGTGGGCGGCATCAATCAACACATCGCCGCCGGTGGTGCGCAGCCACTCCAGCCTGGCCGGCCATCGCGCGTCGGCGAGGCCGGTGAGGACGGCGCCGGTGCCAACTGCCAGGCCTCTCGCATCCACCATCTCGAGGACGCGGAGGGCAGTGGCCGCGTTGGCCACCTGGTGCCGCCCCGCCAGCGCCAGGCGCACGGCGGGGTAGACGCCCCGGGCGCCGCGGTAGCTGACGGTTGCCACGCCGCGGCTCATGCTGACATCGCCTTCCACCTGCGCGGCTTCGACCAGCGGCGCCCCGGCTTCGGCCGCCGCCGCGGTGATCACGGCGCGAGCCTCCGGCGGAAGTTCACCCACCACCAGCGGCACATCGCGCCTGGCGATGCCGGCCTTCTCGCCGGCGATCGCCGCCAGGGTCGCGCCGAGGTGACGTTCGTGGTCGAAGGCGATCGAGGTAATCGCGGAGCACACCGGCAAGATCACCGAGGTCGCATCGAAACGGCCCCCAAGCCCCACTTCGATCACGGCGACGTCCACCTCCGCGCGGCGGAACGCCTCGAACGCCACCGCCGTGGTCACTTCGAAGAACGTGGGGCTGACGGCCAGTCGTCCATCGGCGCGGAGGGCATCGACCATCGCCAGGACGTCGCGCGCGCACGCCTCGAACGTGGCCGCGTCCACCGGCGCGCCGTCGATCGCCACGCGCTCTTCGATGCGATCCAGATGAGGAGAGGTGTAGAGGCCGGTGCGATGGCCGGCGGCACGGAGCGCGCGTTCGACCATCGCCGAGACCGATCCCTTGCCGTTGGTGCCCGCGACGTGGATGGTGGGATAGGCCCGCTCGGGGTGGCCGAGCGCGGCCGCCAGCGTGCGCATGTTCTCGAGCCCGAGCTTGATGCCGAACGCCTCGAGCGCCAGCAGCCGTTCGGTCGTGGTCACGTCTCCATCGGGCATGGCCTCCATTGTGGCCGATGCCAGCCGGGTCTGCGCCCGGACTTCCTATCGTTTGGTGAGCTGTGGGGTTACGCGGTCTTGCCCATGAAGCGCAGCGCGCGGGCCAGCGCCGCCTTCATCTCGCGCCGATCGACGACGAGATCCAGCATCCCGCGATCGAGCAGGAACTCGCTGCGCTGGAAGCCGTCGGGCAGCTTCTGGCGGATGGTCTGCTCGATCACCCGCGGCCCGGCGAAGCCGATCAGCGCCCGCGGCTCGGCGACGTTCAGGTCACCCAGCATCGCGTAGCTGGCGGTGACGCCGCCGGTGGTGGGATCGGTCAGGACCGAGATGAACGGCAGCCGCGCCCGATCGAGCCGCGCCAGCGCCGCCGAGATCTTCGCCATCTGCATCAGCGACAGCGTGCCTTCCATCATGCGCGCGCCGCCCGAGCACGAGATGATGATCACCCCGGCGCGCCGTTCGATCGCGAGCTCGATGCCGCGGACGATCTTCTCGCCCACGACCACGCCCATCGAGCCGCCGATGAAGCCGTACTCCATCGAGCAGATCACGGTCTCGAGGCCGTCCAGGCGCCCGACGCCGACGATGACGGCGTCCGACTTGCCGGTGGCGGCCATCGTCTTCGCCAGGCGATCCTTGTACGGCTTGGTGTCGGTGAACGTGAGCGGATCGTTCGAGCGGAGGTTCGGCGCCAGTTCTTCCCAGCGCTCGTGGTCGAACAGCGCCTTCAGGCGGGTGGTCGCGTCAATCCGGAAGTGATGCCCGCATTTGTGGCAGACGTGAAGGTCCTTGACGAGATCCTTCGCGTAGATGATGGTGTCGCACTCCGGACACTTCTCCCACAGCCCCTCGGGCACGCGGCTGGTTTTCTCGGACCCGGCCAGCGGTTTGCGGGCCTTCTTGAACCAAGCCATGGGAACAGCTTAGCAACTTCAAAGTTCAAAGTGCAAAATTCAGCCGTGGCGGGGTGTTCACTTCCGGGCGATGTAGTACCGCGTCCCCTTGCCCATGCCCTTGATCTGCCGCACCAGTTCGTCGAGGGCGTCATCGTCGGTTTCGGGGTCGAACTCCGAGGTTTCGACGACCAGCAGGGGGGTGGCGGTGTAGTGGAAGAAGAAGTGCTGATAGGCCTCGTTCAGCTCGCGGATGTAGTCTTCGCCCGGGCGGGGCAGGTCGCTCTCGGTGTCGTCCTCGGGGCGCCGGCGGAGGCGCTCGATCAGCATCTCGGTCGGGGCCTGGAGGTAGACGACGAGGTCCGGCGGCGGCACGTCGCGGGCCAGCAGGTCGAAGAGACGCTGATAGATGAAGAGTTCGTTGTCGTCCAGGTTCAGGTACGCGAAGATCTTGTCCTTGTCGAACAGGTAGTCGCAGACCGTGGCCTGCAGGAACAGGTCGGCCTGCCGCAAGCCCGTCAGTTGGCGATGCCGGTTCAGCAGGTAGAACAGTTGCGCCTGGAGCGCCGCGCCGGGCCGTTCGGTGTAGAAGTCGGCGAGAAACGGGTTGTCCGCGTCTTCGAGGATGGTCGTGGCATCGAGGCGCGACGCGAGCCGTTCGGCCAGTACGGTTTTGCCGACCCCGATGGGGCCTTCAACAGCCAGATAATGAAAGGCCACGCCGGGCGAGTATATTGCAGGTTCGTAGCAACCCTGCTGGAGACGCGATGAGAATTGATCGACTGGAATTGTTCCTGTGCCGTTTGCCGCTCGTCCACTTTTTCGAGACGAGTTTCGGCCGCTCGTACGACCGCGAATTCATCCTGGCGCGGATGGAAGGCGACGGGCACGAGGGGTGGGGCGAAGCGGTTGCCGAGGGGCATCCGTACTACAGCGGTGAGACGACGGAGACCGTCTGGCACATCGTCACGCAGTTCCTGGCGCCGCTGGTCGTCGGGCGCGAGTTCGAGCACCCGCGCGACGTGTTCCCGGCGATGAAGCGGGTCCGCACCCACAACATGGCCAAGGCACTGCTCGAGATGACCGCCTGGGATCTCCACGCGAAGATCGCCGGCCGCTCGCTGTCGGCGGAACTGGGCGGCACGCGCGACCGCATCGCCTCGGGCGTGTCGATCGGCATTCAGGACTCGCTCGATCAGCTGGTGGAGAAAGTGGCCAAGGAGCGCGCCGCCGGCTACCAGCGCATCAAGATCAAGATCAAGCCGGGCTGGGACATCGACGCGGTCGATCGCGTCCGCGGCAAGTTCGGCGACATTCCCCTGATGGTCGATGCCAACGCCGCCTACCGGCTCGAGGACAGCGCGCACCTGGCCCGTCTCGATCCGTACGACCTGATGATGATCGAGCAGCCGCTCGACTACGACGATGTGATGGACCACGTCGCGCTGCAGCAGGCGCTGGCCACGCCGATCTGCCTGGACGAGTCGATCCACACCGTCCGCATCGCGCGCGACGCAATCGCCGCCAAGGCGTGCCGGATCATCAACATCAAGCCCGGCCGGGTCGGCGGCCATCAGCAGTCGATCGAGCTGCACGATCTGTGCGCCGCGCAACGACATCCCGGTGTGGCACGGCGGCATGCTCGAGAGCGGCATCGGCCGCGCCCACAACATCCACCTTGCCAGCCTGCCGAACTTCCGCCTGCCCGGCGACATTGCCGCCAGCAAGCGCTACTTCGTGCCCGATCTGATCGAGCCGGGCATCGACATCGCCGAAGACGGGACCATCGCGGTGCCGACGGGGCCAGGCATTGGCGTCACCGTCCGGCGCGATCGCGTCGAGAAGGCCACCGAGCGCCACCTGGTCATCGACGCGCGCGAGGTCGCGAGATGACGGCGCGCGGCGCCCATGTCCTGATTGCCGTGTTGATCGCGTGCGGCTGCGGGCCCAAGGTGGCGCCGGTGGTGACCGCCGGGCCGCCGCCGGCCACCGATACCCAGAAGCTCACCTGGATTCTGCAGCTCGAAGACGAGCGGATCGCCCGCGGCGACGCGCCCGGACAGGACCTGGTGGTGATGCTGGCGGATCACGGGGCGCACATCCGGCGGAGGGCCGCGCTCGCCCTCGGGCGCGCGCACATCGTCGAGGCGGTGCCCACGCTCGGCGGCATGCTGGCCACCGAGCCGGATCCCGAAGTGCGGCAGATGGCCGCGTTCGCGCTCGGCTTGATCGGCGATCAGTCGGCGGCGCCGGCGCTGATCACGGCGCTGTCCGCCGGCGATCCGCTCACCCAGGGGCGAGCCGCCGAGGCGCTCGGCGTGCTCGGCCACAAGGCCGCCGCCGGTGCCATCGCCGCGATGATCGCCGCTCCGATCACGGCCGGTGCGCTCGGCGGCCTGGCACCGGATGATGTCGGCTACCCGAAGGACGCGGCGGTCGAGGCGGTGCGCCTGGGCATCTATGCGCTGGTGCGGCTCGAGGCCTACGACGAACTGGCGGCGACGCTGCTCGATCAGTCCGGTCAGCCGCGCAGCCGCTGGTGGCCGGTGGCGTTCGCGTTCCAGCGGGTGGGGAATCCTCGTGCCGCGGGCCCGCTCACCGCGCTCCTCACCGGCGATGGACAGGTGACCCGCGCGTTTGCCGCGAAAGGCCTTGGCACGCTGAAGCACGAGCCCGCCGTACCCGCGCTGCAGGCGGCGGCCGCGGACGCGGCGCAACCGCTCGCGGTGCGCGTGCAGGCCGTGCGGTCACTGGGACTGATCGGCCAGCCGTCTGCCGGCGACACGCTGCTGAAGGTGGCCACCGCGCGTGGCGTCGATCCGACGCTGCAGATGGAGGCGGTGGTCGCGATGGGACAGCTCAAGCACGCACCGGCGGTGGATGCGCTGCTGGAACTGGCCTCGGCGCTCGTGGCCGACGCTGCGCTCGGCCTCCCTGGTCGCGCTGGCGCGGATCGACGCGGATACGTTCATCAGCGCCATCTCGGGCCTCGACGACGATCCGCACTGGTCCGTGCGGGCGGCGCTGGCGACGGCATTGGGCGAGCTGGGCGCGGAACGAAGCGACATCCGGCTGATGGCGATGCTGCAGGACAAGGACCAGCGGGTCATTCCCGCGGTCCTGACCGCGCTGGCCGCCACCGGGTCGGCGTCGGCGCCGGCGGCGCTGACGAATCGCCTGACCAGCGAGGATGCGGTGGTCCGGATGGCCGCGGCGAATGGGCTGGCGCGCTTGAAGGCGACCGGCAGCGCGCAGGCGGTCTCGGCGGCGTTCGCGACCTCGCAGAACGACGCCACCTACGTCGCGCGCGCCGCGCTGCTGAACGCGTTGACCGACCCTCGACCCGGCCCAGGCGCAGCCGGTGCTGACGCGCGGCGCTGAACGACAAGGACTGGGCGATCCGGGTGCGCGCGGCCGCGCTGCTGAAGGGCCTCGATGCCGCATCGACCGCCGCGCCGGCGACGCCCGCGCCGGCGCCGCTCGCTGCCGGAGCTCGCCAACGTTGCCGCGCTGCTCACTCCGGCCTTCACGCCGATGGCCTACATCGACACCGAAGCCGGGATGATCCAGATCGAGCTGGCGGTGGTGGACGCGCCCCGCACGCGTGGCGAATTTCACGGCCCTGGCGAAGAAGGGCGAGTTCACCGAACGTGCCGTGGCACCGCGTGGTGGCGGACTTCGTCGTGCAGGGCGGCGACAACCGCGGCGACGGCGAGGGTGGGCCGGGCTACACCATTCGTGACGAGATCAACCAGCGGCCCTACATGCGCGGCACCGTCGGCATGGCGCTCGACTGGGCCGACACCGGCGGCAGCCAGTTCTTCATCACGCACTCGCCACAGCCGCATCTCGACGGCCGCTACACGGTCTTCGGCCAGGTGGTGACGGGCATGGACGTCGTCGACAAGATGAAACAGTGGGACCTGATCCGCAGCGTCCGGGTGTGGGACGGCGTCGCCTGGATCGGCAGCGACGAGCAGTAGGCGGCGGCGGGTCGTTCGGGTTCGCGGGTACAAAAAAGGGGGCGCAGCGAGCGCCCCCTTTTCGATCTTCCGGGAAGAAGCTATCGCTTCTTCGCCTTCTTTGCGGCCGTCTTCTTCTTGGCTGCCTTCTTTGCCTTCTTTGCCATCGGTTCATCCCCCCCTTCAGGTTGGGTTATGCGTCAGGTTATTGCCGCGCCACCTGCGGTAGCTTCTGCCGCCTGGCACTCAGCTCGCGGGTGCCGGCTTCTCCTGCGCCTTGCTGCGCGACTCACGTGGGCGCGCGATGCGGAAAAGTGGGGCAGTTTGGAAAACCGCCCCGGGTAAGCGGCGTGCTTACTTCTTCTTCTTTGCAGCAGTCTTCTTCTTCGCCGCCTTCTTTGCCTTCTTCGCCATTGTGCCTCCTGAAGGGCCAGCCCCGCCTGATGGCAACCTCGGCCTGAGTGAGTCGTGATTCACAAGCCGTGGCCTGAGCCTTACGCCCTCATACCAGATGTAGATTATGGATGAGAAAATATCGTTGTCAAGCGCAAACCGTTTGTAGTTGTCAAACAATCGGCCTTTCTGCTAGACCCGCGATCGTTCTCCCACTCACAAACTGTCGGCTCGAGCCGCGAGATTCTGTAGGTTCAGCGCGCCGACCACGTGCGCTTCAACTCGCGGGCGCGCGCGATCGCGTCAACCGGCGCGGTGGGTTGGCCGGCGAGCAGCGCGTCGATCGTCAGGCGCGCGCGATCGCGCTGTCCGAGTTGATCGAGCTGCACCGCGATGTTGAGGCGCGCGCGCACGGTGGCGATGCCCGGCCGGTTGACCTCACCACGTGCCGCGGCGACGACCAGCGCCTCGGAGGCCGCCAGGCTGCGCGCGTGATCGTGGAAGTAGACGTCGCGGATGGTCGCCTCGAGATGACGGAACAGCGGGTTGCGCGGATAGCGCGACTGCAGGTCGAGGACCAGCGCCAGCGCATCGTCGAAGCGCTCCTCGTACCAGAGGTAGGCGAGGTGCAGCTGATAGTCGGCCTCGCCCCGCACCAGCTGTCCCTGGCGGCTGGTCCGTTCCATCTGCGCGAGGCCCTCTTCGCGGTCGCCGCCCGGCAGCAGCAGCAGCCAGCGGATCATGCGCAGGTAGGAGGGGGCAATCGCCGCGTAGTAGCGGTAGACGCCGATGCCGAAGGCCGCATCGTCCATGCCCGGGTCGAGTTCGAGCGCGCGCTCGAGGACCTCCTTGATCCGCTTGCCGTCGCGCGCGGCCGAGAGATATTCGTTGCGCAGCACCTTCCACTGGCTGCGCGCGCCGAGCGCCACACCCTGGTAGAACCAGGCCTCGGCCCGTTCGGGCTCGCGCCGGGTCCACCGTTCGGCCTCGTGGACCGCGGCCTCCACCTCGGGCGAGAAGCGCGTGTCGAGGGCGGTGTTGTGAGGATCGAGCTGGATGTCCCACCACGTGGCCATGGCGCGAACGGCCAGGCAGGCCGCCCGTGGGGCCGGGCCGCAGGTCTGGACGAGCAGCGTGGGCACCTGCTCGAAGTCGGCGTTCAGCACCGCGTCGTAGGCGCGCGTCACCTGTGGGGCGGCGGTCAATCCGCGGATCGGGGCGGCTCGGCCGGTCACGGGCGTGGCCGCGCCGGCGGCCATCACGCACGCGATGCCGCAGGTGAGGACGGCAGCCGGCAACCGACTCACAGCACGCTGGTCCTCAACCGCTGCTTCTCCTGATGACGCGCGAGCGCCAGCTGGATGAGGCGGTCCACCAGCGCCGCGAAGTCCACGCCGCTCGCGCCCCACAGCTTGGCGAACATGCTGATGGTGGTGAACCCCGGAATGGTGTTGATCTCGTTCAGGAGCAGCGCCCCGGTGGTGCGCGACAACAGGAAGTCCACGCGGGACATACCGGCGCCATCGATGGCCTTGAACGCCGCGATCGCCAGCCGTTGCACCTCGGCCAGCTGCGCCGGCGTGAGGTCGGCCGGGATCACGGTCTTCGATCCCTCGTCGAGATACTTCGCCTCGTAGTCGTAGAACTCGCGTGACGGGATGATCTCGCCGGCAATCGACGCCGCCGGCTCGTCGTTGCCCAGCACCGCGCATTCAATCTCGCGCGGGTCCGGCACGCCGGCTTCGACGATCACCTTGCGGTCGAACGAGAGCGCGAGCTCGATGGCCGGCACCAGGTCCTCGGCGGTCTTCACCTTCGAGATGCCGACGCTCGAGCCCAGGTTAGCCGGCTTGACGAACAGCGGCAGCCCGAGGGCGAGTGACGCCGTCACGACCTCGTCCTTTTGACGCGCCCAGTCGGAGGCGAGGAACGCGTACCACGGCGTCACCGGCAGGCCTCGCGCCTCGAACAGGATCTTCATCGTCGCCTTGTCCATGCCGACGGCCGAGGCCATCACGCCCGGGCCGACGTACGGCACGTTGGCCAGTTCCAGCAGGCCCTGCACGGTGCCGTCTTCGCCGAAGGGGCCGTGCAGCACGGGGAAGATCACGTCGAGCGGCAAGGCGGTGACTGTGGCGTCACCGGCGGGGCCGACGGCGCCCGAACCGGCGCGGTCCATCGTCAGAAGCGTGTCCGTTCCGGGGAAGGCCGGCATCACCGTGATCGCGTGGTCCGTGGCCGATCTGCGCGGACGTCTGCCTCGCCTCGTCGATCACCGCCGCCGCGGAGATCGCGGTCGGGGGCTGTGCCGGCAGCGTCCAGCGCCCGTCCTTCTCGATGCGGATCGGCACCGGCTCGTACCGCGTGCGATCGAGATGTTTGATGATGGAGGCGGCGGACGCCACCGACACTTCGTGCTCGCCCGATCGCCCGCCGTAGATCACGCCCACGCGCAGTTTCGCCATTGGAGGAATAATAGACGCTTCCTGCCGATGAACGTGTTCACGCTCACCCATCAAGACGGCGCCGCGCGCCGCGGACAGCTCGTCACCGCGCACGGCGACGATCGAGACGCCGGTCTTCATGCCGGTCGGCACGCAAGGGTCGGTGAAGGCGATGACGCCGCGCGACCTGGTGGAAGTGGGCGCCGGCATCATCCTCGGCAACACCTATCACCTCCATCTGCGCCCCGGCGACGAACTGATCAACCGGCGCGGCGGGTTGCATCGCTTCATCGGCTGGGACCGGCCCATCCTCACCGACAGCGGCGGCTATCAGGTGTTCAGCCTGGCGGATCGGCGCGTGCTCACCGAGGCCGGCGTGGAGTTCCAGTCGCACCTCGACGGCAGCGCGGCACCTGCTGTCCCCGGAGTCGGCCGTGGACATCCAGCTGAACCTGGGCTCCGACATCGCCATGGTGCTCGACGAGTGTCCCGCCCTGCCAGCCGAGCGCGAGGCGCATGGATCGGTCGGTCGACCTAACCGCGCGCTGGGCCCGCCGGTGCCGCGAACACTTTCTGGCCGCGGCGGCCCGGTTCCGACACCGGCCGCGGCCAGCTGCAGTTCGGGATCGTGCAGGGTGGCGTGGACCCGGAACTGCGGCAGAAGAGCGCCGCCCTTACGGTTGAGGTAGGCTTCGAGGGCTACGCCATCGGCGGCCTGAGCGTCGGCGAGCCGAACGACACTATGTATAAGGTGATCGAGCACACCGCCCCCCTGCTGCCGGTCGGACAGCCGCGCTACCTCATGGGGGTGGGCACGCCGATCGACCTGGTCGAGGCGGTGGCTCGCGGCGTGGACATGTTCGATTGCGTGATGCCCACCCGGAATGCCCGGAATGGCCGGTTGTTCACCAGCCAGGGCGCCATCAACATCAAGAATGCCTGCCACGCCGAGGACGATGGGCCGGTGGATCCGGCGTGTGGGTGCTACACCTGCCGGACGTTTTCGCGGGCCTATCTTGCGGCACCTTTTCATGGCCGGCGAGATGACGTCCGGCGTCCTGAACACGCTCCACAACCTGTTCTTTTACCTTGACACCATGCGGAGGGTAAGGGAGGCTATTACGTTTGGGACGTTCGAAAAGTTCAGGCTAGATTTCCACCGGACTTTTTCCTCCCGCCCCCTGATCGCATGATCCCCACGGTAACGAACGCAGCCGGAGTGCTGGCCATGGCCGCCCCGCCCGATCAGGCGGCGAGTCCGTGGATTCAGCTCATTCCGTTTGCCCTTGTCCTCGGCATCTTCTACTTCGTGATCCTGCTGCCGATGAAGCGTCGGCAGAAGAAGGTGCAGGAGTTCCTCGACGCGCTGAAGGTCGGCGACCGCGTGGTCACGACCGGCGGCATCTTCGGGTCGATTGCCAAGATCTCCGACCAGTCAATTCAACTCCAAATCGCGCCGAACGTCCGGGTGGACGTCTCGCGCGCGGCCATCGTCGGCTACCAGGGACAGGCTCCCGTGGCCGACCAGAACGCATGAGACATGGGTAAGAACCTGCGCTGGAAGTTGCTCGTCATCCTGGGCGTAGTCGCGCTGTCGGTGTTCGCGTTCTATCCGCCCGACAAGAAGGTCCGGCTCGGCCTCGACCTCAAGGGCGGTGTGCACCTCGTGCTGCGGGTGCAGACCGACGACGCGCTGCGGCTGTTGACCGAAGGGACCGCTGAACAGCTGCGCGAGGCGCTGCAAGACGGCGGGCCTGGCTGGTCCGACGGTGGCCGCCACGGGCGTCTCGTCGTTCACCGTGACCGGCGTTCCCGCCGAGCAGGACGCGGTGTTCCGGAGCGCGCTCACCACCGTGGAGCTGTCTTCGACCGCTCGTCGACGGGCCCTGGAAGCTACAACTTCCAGATGAAGCCGAACATCATCGTCGACAACCGCGAGAGCACGGTGAACCAGGCGCTGCAGACCATCGAGCGCCGCGTCAACGAGCTGGGCGTGGCCGAGCCGATCGTCGCGCGTCACAGCGCCGCCGACCAGATTCTCGTGCAGCTGCCCGGCGTGACGGACGTCAACCGCGCCAAGGAGATCATCCGGTCCACGGCGCTCCTCGAGCTGCGGCTGGTCGAGCAGGGCCCGTTCCCGGACGAAGCCGCCGCGGCGCAGGCCTACGGCGGCAATATCCCGCCGGACATCCAGGTGCTGCCCGGGCGCTCGGAAGTGGCGGCGGCCGGTCAGCCGGCGGGCGCGGTCTACTATGCGCTGCGCCGGGTGCCGGCCGTGACCGGCCGCGACCTGCGTAGCGCCACGCCGCAGATGGACGAGTACAACCGTCCGGCGGTGGGCTTCAACTTCAACACCGAGGGCGCGCAGAAGTTCGGCGCCTTCACCGGCGCGAACATCGGCCGCCAGCTGGCCGTCGTGCTCGATGGCCGCGTGCAGACCGCGCCGCGCATCGAGAGCCGCATCGACTACGACGGCCGCATCACCGGCACGTTCTCCGCGCAGGAAGCGGCGGACCTGGCGCTGACGCTGCGCTCCGGCGCGCTGCCGGCGTCGCTCACCTACCTCGAAGAGCGCACCGTCGGCCCCTCGCTCGGCGCCGCCTCGGTTCGCGCCGGCGTGATCGCCGCTGTCGGCGGGCTGTTCCTGGTGATGATCTTCATGGTCTCCTACTACAAGCTCGTCCGGCTTCAACGCGCTGATCTCGATCACCATCAACCTGATCATCCTGCTCGGCCTGATGTCCTACCTGGGCGCGACCATGACGCTGCCGGGTATCGCCGGGTTCATTCTGACCATCGGCATGGGCGTCGACTCGAACGTCCTGATCTTCGAGCGCATCAAGGAAGAACTCGCGCACGGCCAAGGGCGTCAAGCAGGCGGTGGCGGCCGGGTTCGACCGTGTGTTCCTCACCATTCTCGACACCCACGTCGCGTCGCTGATCTCGGCGGCGTTCCTCTTTCAATTCGGCACCGGCCCGATTCGCGGCTTCGCTACCACGCTGACCATCGGATTGCTGTCGAACGTGTTCACGGCCGTCTTCGTGTCACGCACCATGTTCGAGCTGGCGCTGTCACGGCGTCAGGCGACGAAACTGAGCATTTAGTCCCATGCGCATCTTCGACAAACCCAACTACAACTTCATCAAGTGGCGCTGGCACGCCATTGCCTTCTCGGCGCTGATCATCATCGCCGGGCTGGTCTCCATCGCCACGAAGGGGATGCCGCTCGGCATCGACTTCTCGGGCGGCACCATCGTCGTGCTGAAGTTCCAGCAGCCGGTGTCGGAGGATGGCCTGCGCACCGCGCTCGATGCGGTGCCCGGCGAAAAGGTCGTCCAGCAGTACGGCGACGCCTGGCGCCAATGAATGGCTGGTCCGCCTGCCCGAGCAGGCCACCGAGAGGGCGCCACCTCGCTCGAGCAGGGCGCGCGCGCGGTGCTCGATGCGGTGACCAAGGCCAACATCGGCCAGTTCGAGGTCATCAGCCAGGAGATCGTCGGCCCCGTCATCGGCGCGGACCTCCAGCGCAAGGGCATCTACGCCACGCTGGCGTCGATTGTCGGCATCACCATCTACATCGGCATCCGCTTCCGGTTCGCGTTCGCGATTGGCGCCATCGCCGCGACGCTGCACGACGTGCTGGTCACGCTCGCGGTGCTGACGTTCTTCGGCTACGACCTGTCGCTGAACATCGTCGCCGCCATCCTGACCATCACCGGCTACTCGGTGAACGACACCATCGTGATCTTCGACCGGGTCCGCGAGAACCTGCGCAGCAAGCGGCGCGACTCGCTGGAGACGGTCGTCAACCAGAGCGTGAACGAGACGCTGAGCCGCACCATCATCACCGCCGGCACCACCTTCCTGGCGGTGCTGTCGCTCTACCTGTTCGGCGGCGAAGTGCTCGAAGGCTTTGCCTTCACGATGCTCGTCGGCATCATCAGCGGCACCTACTCGACCGTGTTCATCGCGGCCGCCATTGCCATCCTCCTGAGCAGCAAGCAGACGCCGGGCCGACCGCAGGCTGCACGCAAGGCATCGTAGGCAACGTGGATCTCGTCGCAGCGGCGCTGCTCGGCGCGGTCCAGGGGCTGACCGAATTCCTGCCGGTCTCGAGCTCGGGGCATCTCATCCTGGCTCGGGCCTTCTTCGGGTGGGACCCCGGCCGCTTCGGCCTTGCCTTCGACGTCGCCTGCCACGTCGGCACCCTGCTGGCCGTGGTCGCGTATTTTCGCGCTGACATCCTCAAGCTGATGCTCGCGGCGCCCGGCGCGCTCGCCGGGCGTGACGGCGACTGGGAGCGAATGGGCCGGATGATCATCGTCGGCACCGTGCCGGTGGTCATCGTCGGCGTGCTGTTCGCCGACGCCATCGAGACGACGCTGCGATCGCCGGCGGTGGTGGCGGTCACCCTCACCGTGGGGGCGATCGGGCTGGTCGTGGCCGAGTGGCTCGGCGCGAAGCGGCGCGGCGACGAAACCATCGGCTACGGCGAGGCGTTCCTGATCGGCGTGGCCCAGGCCTCGGCGCTGGTGCCCGGCATCTCGCGATCGGGAGCGACGCTGACGATCGCGATGCTCCTCGGCCTGCGGCGCGAATCCGCGGCGCGATTCGTGTTTCTCCTGAGCCTGCCGGCGGTGCTGGCGGCGGCGATCAAGGAGACGATGGAAGTGGCCAAGATGGGCGTCGAGGGCCTGCCGGTCACGCTGTTCCTGGTCGGCCTGGTCGTCTCGGGCATCGTCGGCTACATCACGGTGAAGTTCTTCATCCGGTATCTCGCCGGGCACACGCTGCACGGTTTCGCGGTCTACCGGTTGCTGCTGGCCGGCGTGACGTTCGCGTGGCTCGCCACTCGAGGGTGAGGTCGCGCGCATGGGATGGCTCCGCCGCACGTTTCTGACGGGGATCATCGTCACGGTCCCGTTGATCGTGAGCCTGGTGACGCTGATCTGGATCTTCGGCATCGTGGACGATGTGGCGACGCCGGTGTCGGCGCGGGTGCTGGGCCGGCCGGTGCCGGGACTGGGCGTGCTGCTCACGGCCCTGGTCGTGCTGATGGTGGGCGCGATCGCCACCAACGTGTTTGGACGACGGGTGCTGGCGCGGGCCGAAAGTTGGTTGCTCCATGTGCCCGTCTTCAAGACAATCTACGCACCAGTCAAGCAGCTGGTGACCGCCTTTTCGCCGGACAACGATGCCGGCTTCAAGAAGGTGGTGGTGGTGGAGGATTCGCGGCGCGGCCTGGTGATGGGCTTTCTCACCAGGGAGTTCACGCTCGATCGCGGGCGCGGACCGGAAGCGATGGTGGCGGTCTACGTGCCGACCAATCACCTCTACCTGGGCGACATCGTGGTCTATCCACGGGAGTTGGTGTTCTATCCGGCGCTGTCGATCGAGGACGGCATCCGGATCTTCCTGACGGGCGGCATGGCGCTGCCCGAGCAGGTGCAGGGGTTGGGAAAGACGCCCGCCGTGCGCTCGGCCGACGCGGGGAGCCGGGGTGGTGAGGGTGGTCGTGCTTAACGAGGACAGGAGAATATGCTGAAGAGACTTAGCGAGCACGTGATGGGTCGCCGGGCGGCAGGAGTGGCGGCACTCGCCCTCACGCTGGTGATGATGGCGGTTCCGGCCGTGGTGGCCGCGCAGCAGCCGGAAGCGGCAGGCGCGCATCGGCCCGGCGGCGAGGTGAACATCCAGCTGCCGGACCTGAACCAGGGCGACTTCCTGGGCATGACCGGACATGCGATCCTGATGTCCGGCCTCGTGGTCTGCGTGCTGGGTCTGCTCTTCGGCGCCTGGACCTACACCGCGGTGAAGAACCTGCCGGTGCACCGCTCGATGGCCGACATCTCGGATCTCATCTACGAGACGTGCAAGGCCTACATGATTCAGCAGGGCAAGTTCCTGCTGGTCCTCGAGCTGTTCATCGGCGCGATCATCGTCGCCTACTTCGCGCTGATCGGTTTTCCCGCCTCGCGCATCGCCATCGTCCTCATCTTCAGCCTGATCGGCATCGCCGGCAGCTACGGCGTGGCGTGGTACGGCATCCGCATCAACACGCTGGCGAACTCGCGCACCGCGTTTGCCAGCCTCGAGGGCAAGGCCTTCCCGGTGTGCGACATCCCGCTGCGCGCCGGCATGAGCGTCGGCATGATGCTGATCTCGGTCGAGCTGCTGTTCATGCTCGCCATCCTGCTGTTCATCCCCGGTGAATACGCGGGCGTCTGCTTCCTCGGCTTCGCCATCGGCGAGTCGCTGGGCGCGGCCGCGCTGCGCATCGCCGGCGGCATCTTCACGAAGATCGCCGACATCGGCTCGGACCTGATGAAGGTGGTCTTCAAGATCAAGGAAGACGACCCGCGCAACCCCGGCGTGATCGCCGACTGCACCGGTGACAACGCCGGCGACTCGGTCGGCCCGACGGCCGACGGCTTCGAGACCTACGGCGTGACGGGCGTGGCCCTGATCTCGTTCATCATGCTGGCGGTCAAGGACCCGATGGTCCAGGTCCAGCTGCTGGTGTGGATCTTCATGATGCGCGTGATGATGGTGCTGGCCTCGGCCGGCTCCTATCTCGTGAACAACGCCATTGCCAAGGGCCGCTATGCCGGCGTCGCAGAAGATGAACTTCGAGGCGCCGCTCACCATGCTGGTGTGGCTCACCTCGCTGGTCTCGGTGGCGCTCACCTACGGGCTGTCGTACCTGCTGATTCCGACGCTCGGCGGCAACAAGGAGCTGTGGTGGCAGCTGTCGACGGTGATCAGCTGCGGCACGCTGGCCGGCGCGATCATCCCGGAGTTCGTCAAGGTCTTCACCTCGACGCATTCGGCGCACGTCAAGGAAGTGGTCACCTCGTCGCGCGAGGGCGGCGCGTCGCTCAACATCCTGTCGGGCCTGGTGGCGGGCAACTTCAGCGCCTACTGGCTGGGACTCACGATCATGGGCCTGATGTCGATCGCCTACGGCGTGTCGCTGTGGGTGCCAGACGGCTTGATGGCCGCGCCCGCGATCTTCGCCTTCGGCCTGGTCGCGTTCGGCTTCCTGGGCATGGGCCCGGTGACGATTGCGGTCGACTCCTACGGTCCGGTCACCGACAACGCGCAGTCGGTCTACGAGCTGTCGCAGATCGAATCGCTGCCGAACATCGAGCAGGAGATCCAGAAGCAGTACGGCTTCAAGGTGAACTTCGGTGTGGCCAAGGAACTGCTCGAAGAGAACGACGGCGCCGGCAACACCTTCAAGGCGACGGCGAAGCCGGTGCTGATCGGCACGGCGGTGGTCGGCGCGACGACGATGATCTTCTCGATCATCATGGCGCTGACGCAGGGCCTCGAGGACACCGCGGCGCTGACCAACCTGTCGATTCTGCATCCGCCGTTCCTGCTGGGGCTGATCACCGGCGGCGCGGTGATCTACTGGTTCACCGGCGCGTCGATGCAGGCGGTGACCACCGGCGCCTACCGCGCGGTCGAGTTCATCAAGGCCAACATCAAGCTCGAGGGCACGACCAAGGCGTCGGTCGAGGACAGCAAGAAGGTCGTGGAGATCTGCACGGTCTACGCGCAGAAGGGGATGTTCAACATCTTCCTCGCGGTGTTCTTCTCGACGCTGGCGTTCGCGTTCGTGGAGCCGTTCTTCTTCATCGGCTACCTGATCTCGATTGCGTTGTTCGGTCTCTACCAGGCGATCTTCATGGCCAACGCGGGTGGCGCGTGGGACAACGCGAAGAAGATCGTCGAGACCGAGCTGAAGATGAAGGGCACGCCGCTGCACGACGCCTCGGTGGTGGGCGATACGGTGGGCGATCCGTTCAAGGACACCTCATCGGTCGCGATGAACCCGGTGATCAAGTTCACGACGCTGTTCGGCTTGCTCGCGGTGGAGCTGGGTGTGTTCCTGTCGGCTCAGCAGGGGCCGACCCTCGTGCACGGGCTGGCGGCGGTGTTCTTCGTGGTGAGCATGGTGTTCGTGCACCGCTCGTTCTACGGGATGCGGATCGAGAGCTGAGCCGTGTCATCGTTTGTAACATTTGGAAATTGATGGTTCGCCGGCAACCGAACCGTTGACGTCGCATCGCCCGCCGACTAGAATCGGCGGGCGTTTGGAAGTTGGGCCCAGGGTGAAACGGAACCGGGGCCGGGAATCACGGAAAAGCGTCGCTTCGTCGGGAGCACTTTTCCGAAACCGGTGTCTAACCCGGTAACTGGGCGAAAAGGACCTGTCATCGCTTTCGTTGACACTCTTTTTTCGTGCTGGCTTATAATCGGCAGCCCCTGCGGCTGCCGCGGGGATTCTAGGAGGATACGTGCCACGCGACATGTTCGGCGATGTCGTCGACCCTTCCATCAAGATGGGCAACAAGATGTGGTACACCGTGCCACTCACGATGTTGCTCCAGGCCACGATTCTGGCGGCCATCGTCATTGTCCCGCTGATGGCCGTGGGGGCCCTGCCGACGACGCCATCGATGATGGCGTTCGTGGCCGCGCCGCCGCCGCCACCACCGCCCCCGCCGCCTCCGCCGCCCCCGGCTGCGGATGCACCGCCCCCGCCCCCGGTGGACGTGAACCCGAACGCGGCGCCCGTGGAAGCCCCGTCCGAGATCAAGCCGGAGACGGGCCTCGAGGCTGGGTTCGAGCAGAATGTCGGTGGTATCGACGGAGGCATCGTGGGTGGTGTCGCCGGCGGCATCACGGGCGGCATTCCCGAACCGCCGCCGCCCCCGCCCCCGCCGGCCGCCCCGGTTCGCGTGGGTGGCAACATCAAGGCGCCGCAGAAGGTCAAGCACGTCAACCCGGTCTACCCGCCGATCGCGCAGTCGGCTCGCGTCCAGGGTGTCGTCATCATCGAGGCCACAATCGGACCTGATGGTGCAGTAAAGGACGCGAAGGTGCTGCGCTCGATTCCCCTGCTGGATGCGGCGGCACTGGACGCCGTGAAGCAGTGGCAGTTCACGCCGACCCTCCTCAACGGCGTGCCGGTGCCGGTCATCATGACCGTCACGGTGCAGTTCACGCTGCAGTAGGAAAGCGGACAAATGTCTTCAACTGGTAACACGGATTCTTTCGGGAGGAATGCGATGGAAGGTCGGAAGATGGGTCAGATCGGGCGAATCGCATATGCCGGACTCGCAATGGCATTTGTCAGCACCCCCGCGTTCGCGCAGGAGGGTGGCGGTCTCGACCTGGTCGAGATGTTCGAACAGATGGGCAGCGTTGCCATGGGCATCGCGGTCGTGCTGTTCATCATGTCGTTCTGGTCGGTAGGTGTCGCTATCGAGCGCATCTACACCTTCGCCCAGGCGAAGAAGCAGTCGAAGCTCTACGCTCCGCAGGTGGCCAAGCACCTCAAGGAAGGCCGTCTGAAGGAGGCCATCGCGCTCTCCTCGAACAAGGAATACCGCTACAGCCACCTCGCCAAGGTCGTGCTCGCCGGCCTGCAGGAATATCAGTTCCAGCAGGAGAGCGGTTCGAACCTCTCGCGTGAGGACGTGCTCGACACCGTCCGTCGCTCCATTCAGCGCGCCACCGCGCTGACCTCGAACGACCTCAAGAAGGGCGTGTCGGGCCTCGCCACCATCGGCGCCACGGCGCCGTTCGTGGGTCTGCTCGGCACGGTCGTCGGCGTTATCAACGCGTTCGTCGGTATCGCGTCGACGGGCTCGGGCGGCATCGGCGCCGTCTCGGCCGGTATCGCGGAAGCGCTGGTCGAAACCGCGCTCGGTCTGTTCGTCGCCATCCCGGCCGTGTGGTTCTACAACTACCTGTCGGGCCGCCTCGAGTACTTCAACGTGGAGATGGACAACTCCTCGTCGGAGATGGTCGACTACTTCATCAAGAAGACCGCCGCCTAGTCGTGTCACGGATGAGGCGCCGGGCATCTCCCGGCGCCTCGATCGTGCGCAGGCAACTCAAGGAGAACCGACATGGCAATGGACATGGGGGGGGCAAAAGGCGGAATCAAATCCGACATCAATGTCACCCCGCTCGTGGACGTGATGCTGGTGCTGCTCATCATCATGATGATCGTGGCGCCGCTGCTGCAGAAGGGCGCTGACGTCAAGCTCCCCGTCGCAGCCTTCAGCTCGGACAAGCCCGAGACGCAAGACCAGACCGTCGTCGCAATCGATTCGCAGGGCCGCTTCTTCGTCAACAGTGTGCCGGTGCGCGAGGATGACCTTCGCCAGCGCGTCGAGGACATCCTCGAGGACAAGACCGAACGGATCGTCCTCATCAAGGCCGACGAAGAGGCGCAGTACAGCGCCGTCATGGACGCGATGGACAAGCTCCGCTCTGCCGGTATCGAGGACATGGGGCTCATCACCGATCCCAAGCAGCGTCCTGGGGGCAACTAATGGCGCACGCACACAATCACTTCGGCGCCGACCGCGTGTTCATGGGCAAGAAGCTCGAAGTGTCGGGCGACATGAACATCACCCCGATGATCGACGTGCTGCTCGTGCTGCTCGTCATCTTCATGGCCGCCCTGCCGCTCTCCCAGAAGGGACTGGACATCAACCTGCCCGCCGAAACGCAGCAGGCCGAGCAGCAGCAGGTCGACATCTCGCAGATCGTGCTCGAGTACACGGCCGACAAGCGCATTTCGGTCAACAAGCAGGACGTCACCATCCAGGAGCTCGAGAGCAAGCTGCGCACCATCTTCGAGGCCCGCAAGGATAAGACGATGTTCATCGCCGGCGCCGGTGCGCTCACCTACGGCGACATCGTGGCCGTCATCGACGCCGCCAAGGGCGCGGGCGTCGAGAAGGTCGGCATCGTCACCGAAGCCATGCGGCGTGCCGCGGGCGCTGCGGGCGGCAGCGGCAGCAACTAGCAACGCTGACTCTCAAGGTTGAACAGGAAAGGCCGCCTGGATGCTCCAGGCGGCCTTTTCCTTGTACCGAATGTCTTAGGTCTTGGGTCTTGGGTCTTGGGTCTTGGATCTTGGGGCAAGGCAAAAGGCAAAGAACCGGCAACCGGCAGACGGCAACCGGCAGACAACCGCCCCAAGCCCAAGCCTCGAGCCCCAAGCCTCAAGCCCTTAAGCCCCAAGCCTCAAGCCTCGAGCCCCAAGCCTTAAGACCCAAGACCCCTGACTAGTACGAGCTCGTCGGTGCGCTTGCGATTTCCCGCAGTTCCGGCAGCGTCTTGTCGGCGCGGCTCCACACTTTCCGCAGTTCGGTCACCGCCTGCTGCGCCTTCGCTGTGTTCTTCACCGCCGTGGCGGCGCGGTAGAGCCCTAGCAGAGACAGCGCGCCGGCCGGGATGCCGCTTCAACGCGGCTTCGAATTCAGGGATGGCTTCACCAGGACGACGGACCTCCATCAGGAGGTCGGCGACGAACTCGTGGCCCGGCTTCACCGGCAGGGGAGGGCCGAACTCGAACGTCAGCTCGTCCTCCACGGCGGCGGCCTGGCGTGCCAGCACGATCGCTTCCTCGCGCCGGCCCTCGACGAAGATGAGCACGGCCTCCAGCTGCTGCGCCATCACCGCCGCCACGCGCTTCTCGTTGTTACCTGGAGCCGGCATGCCGGTCGGTGGCGGTTCGGGCGCGCCGAAGCCGGGCATCGTTGGCATCGCCGGCCTGGGAGTCGGAATTGGCGTCGCGCCCGGGCGTACCGAGCCCGGACGGCCCGCAGGCGCATTCGGACGCGCGGTGGTCACGCTGCGCAGGGGACGATCGCCATCGCCGGACAGCAGCGCAATGCGCTGCAGCGCGTCGTTGCCAGCCGGCCGGTTACCGTTTCTGAACGCGGCCATGCCGATCGCAAACAGGTCGGCGGCAGTGGCCGAGGCGCCGAGCCCCTCGGGATCCACGGCGCTCCTGGCGTCGGTCCACTTTCTGGTTTCGATCAGCCACGCCGCGCGCGCGAGCGCCAGGTGACTGCGCATGCGCACCGACCCGCTCTTGGCGGTGGCCTCTTCGATCTGGTTCAGAACGGCTTTCGCATCCGCCTGCCGGCCCTGCTGGAGGTAGCTGTAATTGAGCCACAGCAGCGCGTGATGATTTCGCTCGTCCACGCTCAGATCCTTGCGGGCGACTCGCTCATCCGCCGCCTTCACCGAGCGCTCGTTCATCTCGCCGGCCTTGTCCCACATCCCGAGGGCGAAGTAGATGTGCGAGGGCATGTGCAGGGCATGAGACGCGGCCGGGGCAATCTTCGCGTAGGCCTCCGCGTAGCGCAGCCCGAGCGGCGCGTGAATGGGGTCGTCGTAGGCGTGGATTAGATAGTGAGCCGCGCCGGGGTGCTCGGGGTTCTTGCGATAGACGTCCTCGACCAGCGCCGCTGCGCGCATGTAGGTGGCGGCATCGCGTCCGCCGGGGCTGGCACCGAGCGTGGCCAATGCAAAGAAGGCGGTGACCTCGAGATCGTCAGGATATTTGTCGTGCATGCGCCGCATCTGTGCGGCGTAGGCGGTGTCGCGGGCCGGCTTTTCGCCGTCGGCGTAGAGCGCTTCGACGGCGCGCAGCCAGTCGCGTTCCTTGTCGTTCGCGGCCCTGGCCTGACGCTCCTCCGATGTCGGCGCCAGGCGCGACAGCGCTTCGCGCGCGAGGTCGGGAGCCGTCTGCGCCCACAGCGGGTGATTGTGCGTCATCGCCTCGCCCCAATAGGCCATGGCAAAGCCAGGCGCGGCCTTCTCGGCCTCGACAAACGCCTCGCGGGCATCGTCGTACTCGAAGCTGTGGAGCAGCAGCACGCCCTTGAGGAACGCGCTCTGGGCGGCGCCGGTCTGCGAGGTTGGGAAGTCGATGCGGCCCAGCGGTTCCTGAGCGCGGGAGACCGGCCCGGTGGCGAGGACGGCGACAAACAGCAGGGCGACGGGGGCGAGCGCGCGGCGGGCCATGGATTGGGGACCTCCCTGACCGCAGTCTAGCGTACGGGGGTTCAGGCCCTGGCCTGAACCCCCGAGAGGTCTAGTTGAACGAGTAGCGCAGCATGAACTGGATACGCCAGACGTCGTTGAGGTCGGCCGTCTGCTCCAGCGTCTTCGTCATGTACTCGTTGTTGATGAGTCGCAGGCGGTACTGCGCCTGCCCCGACGCGTCGAAGGGACCGCCCTGCGCCGCGGACGGCACGATCAGCGGCGAGTTCGACACCAGCCGCTGGGCGACACCCCAGTCGCTGTTCAGCAGGTTGCCGAAGTTGACGAAGTCCATCCGGAACTGGAACGAGTGGCGCCGCCCCGAGAGGGTCGCGAACAGGTCCTGCGCCACGCTGAAGTCGAGGCGCTTGACGAACGGCAGGAACTTGGCGCCACGCTGCGCGTACTCGCCGCGGTGCTCCTTCAGGTAGTCGTCCTGCGCGATCAGCGCGTCCCACGCCGCCGCCTGCTCGGCCGCGGTGTAGGTGCGCCCGCCCTGGACGAAGGTCTGGAAGTTCATCTCGGAGGTGTTGCGCGGGATGTAGATCAGGTCGTTCGCGGTGCCGCCGTCGCCGTTCAGGTCGCCCGAGAACACGTACGAGCCGTTGAAGGCGTCGCGATTCGAGGGCCGCATCTCCCAGAACGCCGAGAAGGTCGTGCCGCCGAAGCCGAAGTACTCCTTGGTATACGAACCGGCGACGAACACGCGATGTCCGGGCGAGCCCGAGGCAAAGCCGATCCCGGGATTGTTCGGATCACCGGAGTGCTGGTTGCCGTTCCACGAACCGAAGGCGACCGAACCCGGATCGACCGTGTTCTTCGATTCGCCGTAGCTGTAGGCGGACTTGACGAAGCCGCCGTGGAAGTTCTTGTTGGCGGAGAATGCCAGGTTCCACGAGTCGCCGACGTTCTGATTCTTGAGGACGATGGCGTTCTGCACCTGCGAGTGAATGCGGGTGTTGGTCCAGCGCGGACGAGCGTCCACGCCGGTGAAGCTGGCCTGCGCCTCGGGCAGGTTGGCGTTCACGTAATAGACCCCGTTGACGTCCTTGTTGTAGAGGTACTCGGCGGTGCCCGAGATGCCCCAGGGCAGGCGACGATCGACGGCGATGTTGCTGCGCCAGACCTGGGGGAACATGAACCCCGGATCGGTGAGGGCCAGTTCGTACGACGATGCCGGCGCACCGGTGACGTTGGTGGGCTTGTAGGTGTCCGGGTTCGGATTGAACGGCCGCGTGAAGGTGTTGTCCGTCTGCTCGAATCCGGTCAGCACGCCGGTGTTGCCGATCTGGTTCGAGATCCAGACGTATGCGGGACGGCCGGTGAAGATGCCCGTGCCGCCGCGAACCTGCGTCTGGCGTTCCGAGTCCACGTTCCAGTTGAAGCCCGCGCGCGGCGACCACAGGATGTTCGCATCCGGTAGCTTGGCCGTGGAGTACTGCACCGGCTGGCCGTTCTCGTCACGGAAGGTCAGCGCATCGGCGTCGGCGTTGGCATATCCGGTGTCGCCGAACCGGGGCACGTCGAGGCGCAGGCCGAGCGTCAGCTTCACATTGTCGCTGGCGCTCCATTCGTCCTGCGCATAGGCGCCGGAATAGATCACCTCCAGCGGCTGGATCGGCTTCTGTTGCCCGGGGATGTTGTTGTAGCGGACCTGGAAGCGGCGCAGGCTGACCGGCGAGACCGTGCGGTTCGGGTTGGCCAGGTAGCCGTTGAGATCGGTGTAGAAGTCGTCCAGGGTGTTGTAGACGTAGACGCTCTGCGCGCCCGAGAAGAACACGTTCTCGGACTCGTAGCGCTCGATGCTGCCGCCGAACGTCATGGTGTGCTTGCTGGTGAACTTGGTGAAGTTCTCCTGCAGCTGGAACGTCTTGTAGCGCAGCTCGTTGTTGGGCGTGAACGGCTCGTAGCCGAGCGCGGTGTAGGTGGTGTTGTTGCCGTCGAGGATGTCGATGAACGGGAAGAACTCGGCGTCGCGCGTCGAACGGCTCTCGTCCTGCGAGGTGTAGCCGACGATCAGCGAGTTGGCCATGTTGCTGCCGATCACCGAGTTCCACTCGCCGATGCCCGACTTGATGTTCTCGAGAATCTGGTAGTTCGAGCCCTCGAAGTTCATCGAGAACAGGTTGGTGCGGCGGTTGCCGTTGCCGAGCGAAGTGGAGTTCGACAGCAGCACGTCGGTGTTCGAGTCGAGCTGCGTGTAGCGGAAAGTCACCTTGTTGGCGGCGTTGATGTTCCAGTCGCCCTTCGCCAGGTAGCGCTTCGCCGGCGTCTCGAAGTCATACCCCTGATACCCACCCGTGGTGTACCCGAAGTTGTTGCTCATGTAGCTGCTCAGCCGATCGAGGTCCGACGCCAGCACACGCGTCACCGAGCCGGCCACGGCCTCGCCGCCCTGGTTGGCGCGGAACGTGGTGCCGGGCTGCGTCAAGGCTTCGTTCTCGAAGTTACCGAAGAAGAACACCTTGTTCTTCACCACCGGGCCGCCGGCCCAGCCGCCGGTGTTGGCGAATTCGAAGGTCCCGGGGTTGACGTCCAGATCCTTCGCCTTGGTGCCGACCTGATCCTCGTTGCGGAACTGACGGTAGATCGAGCCGCGGAACGAATTGGTGCCGCTGCGCGTGACCGAGTTGATGCCGGCGCCGACGAAGTTGCCCTGGCGCACATCGTAGGGCGCCACGTTCACCTGGATCTGCTCGATCGCCTGGGGCGAAATCGGCGCCACGCCGGTGCGATCACCAGGCGTGTTGCCGAGCCCGAAGGAGTTGTTGAAGTACGAGCCGTCCACCGTGATGTTGTTCATGCGGCTGTCCTGGCCGGCGACCGACAATCCGCTCGCCTGAGGCGTCAGGCGGGTGTAGTTGTCGAGACGATTGCTCAGGTTCGGCAGCGTCGCAATCTGCTCGCGGCTCACCGCGGTGGCAGCGCCCGTGCGCGCCGAGCTGAACACCGTATCGGACTGGCCGATGACGGTGACGGTCTCCTGCACCGAGATGGCATGGACCTGGACGTTGACGTCCGTGGACACGCCGAGGCTCACCGTCAGATCCTCGACCGTCTGCGGCTCGAACGCGGTGCCGCTGCCGGTGTAGGCCACCGTGACGATGTAGGGGCCGCCCACGCGCATGCCGATGATGGCAAAGCGTCCATCAGCGCGGGTGGTGGCTTCGTAGTTCGTGCCCGACGGCGCGTGGATCGCAATGACGCTGGCGCCCGACACCGGGGCCATCTGCGAATCGGTGATGACGCCGGTCATCGAACCGGTGGTCACACCTTGGGCGGCAGCGTGCGCGACGGAAAGTGCCAGCACACACACCGCGATCAGGGAAGTACGCATCAAGCGAACAGGCAACAACAACATGGCAGTCAGTTTCCTCACTCTCAACATGGAGCAAAAGTACCAGTCAATTGTTACGCAGACGTGACGGAAACGGCTCAGGTTTCTGGGTGCCCTGCACACAAGAAAACAGGCCGCCTCCCGGTTAGGAAGGCGGCCTGTTTTGGTCGAACGACAGAACCGGGCATGGCCGGCCTGAAACGCTAGTCGGTGCCGGCGGTCTTCTGCTTGCGGAGCTCGGTGGCCTGATCGCGGAGGCGGTCGGCTTCCTTCAACAGTTCCTGCTGCTTCTTGGGGTCCTTCTCCAGGTTGGCCTGGAGGCGGAGCAGGAGGTTCTTGTAGGCGATCGCCTCCATGTAGTCGCTCTTGATGGCGATGGCCTTGTCGACCGCACCCAGACCGTCCTGGACGAACTGGTATTTTTCCTTGTCGGCGAGGCGGAAGTCGCGGTTCGCCTTGTCCCAGTAGTAGGTGGCCACGGTGTAGTGGGCCTCGGGATTGTTCGGCTCGATCTTGATGCGCTCGTTGAGATACTCGATCGTCTTCGGGAAGTCGCCCTGGGCGTTGTAGAAGTTGGCGAGCTGCAGGTAGACGGCCGGGTCGTTCGGCTTGGAGTCCTTGGCCTGGAGCAGCGTCTGCTCGGCCATTTCGTACTCACCGGAGTCCTGGTAGAGGCGGGCCAGCATGAAGTAGTTGGTCGGCTCGGTCGGGGTGAGGCGAATCATCTCCTTGATGATCGGCTCGGCCATCGTCGGGTCGTTCAACTTGTCCGGGCCGTAGGCCGCCACGAGGTACTCGAGCGACCGGGTCTTCATCATCGGGTCGCTGATCTTCTCGGAAGCCAGCTTGTAGTGTTCGACGGCCTTCGTCAGGAGGGCGTCGTTGTTCGGTTCACCCTTGCGGGCCGGCCGGTACAGGTTGTCGTAGGAGTTGGCGAGATAGAAGTACACACAGCCGGGGCTGGTGCCGCACGAGTTCAGCTCGCCGGCCGGATCGGCCGCCACTGCCTCTTCGTACTTGACCGAAGCGCCCCGAAAATCATTGCTGGCGTAGAGCTTGTTGCCATCCTTGAACGCCTTCATGGCACGGACCTGGTTGAGCTGTCCGCACCCGGCGAGCGCCATACTCATCCCGGCAACCAGAGCCAGGTACGCCCCCGCTGACCGAATCCTCATCGTATCCCCCTGTGGTGCTGTGGTTCCCAAGTCGCGCCGTTACAAGCGCTTACAATATCCGCTCCCAGTCGGCCCGGAAGACCCGGAGTATAGCCCCGATTCTTGACCCCTCGCAACCCCGACCCTATGATGGTCTGCGAAGGCCGCCCAAACGTTCAATACCAACCTTAGACACCGCCCGCGATGATTCGCTTCGAGGATCTGCTCGACCGGGTCCGCAGCTATAACCCGGACGCCGATCTGGAGCTGCTGCGGAGGGCTTATGTGTTCTCTGCCCTGGAGCACAAGGGACAGGTACGCCACTCCGGGGAGCCGTATCTGGTCCACCCCCTGGAGGTCGCCGACATCCTGGCCGGCATGAAGCTCGATGCCGTGTGCGTGGCCGCGGGCCTGCTGCACGACGTGGTCGAGGACACGCTGACCACCCCGGCCACCCTGCGCGAACGCTTCGGCGAGGACGTCGCCCACATCGTCGAAGGGGTGACCAAGATCGGCGCCATCCCGTTCTCGTCCACCGAGGAGCGGCAGGCGGAGAACTTCCGCAAGATGCTGCTCGCGATGGTCGATGACATCCGCGTCATCCTCGTCAAGCTCGCCGACCGGCTGCACAACATGCGCACGCTGCAATACATGAACGAGGAGCGGCGCGCGCGCATCGCCCAGGAGACGCTCGACATCTACGCGCCGATTGCCAATCGCCTGGGCATGTCGAAGATCAAGAACGAGCTCGAGGAGCTCTCGTTCCAGTTCCTCGAGCCGGTGTCGTTCGAATCGCTGAAGACGCGCGTCGAGGCCAAGCGCCGCACCGCCGAGGGCAGCATCGAGGAGCTGACCTCGCGCATCAAGGCCAAGCTCGCCGAGGCGCAAGTGCCGGTCGTCACCGTGGACGGCCGCATCAAGCGTCTCTACAGCATCTGGCTCAAGCTGAAGAAGCAGAAGATCGATCTCGACCAGGTCTACGACCTCATCGCGCTGCGCATCGTCCTGCCCTCGGTGAAGGATTGCTACGCCGCGCTCGGGATCATTCACCAGACGTGGTCGCCGGTCCCCGGCCGGATCAAGGACTTCATCGCGATGCCGCGCCCGAACGGCTATCAATCGCTGCACACCTCGGTGATCAGCGAGCGCGGCCTGCCGTTCGAGGTGCAGATCCGCACCGAGGAAATGCACCGCCGCGCCGAAGAGGGCATCGCCGCCCATTGGAAGTACAAGGAAGGCCGCGTCGGCGCCGGGCGCGACGAGCAGTACTTCCAGTGGCTGCGCCAGCTGCTCGAATGGCAGCAGGAAGTGCGCGACCCGCAGGAGTTCCTCAGCAACCTGAAGATCGACCTCTATCCCGAGGAGGTCTATACCTTCACGCCGCGGGGACAGGTGAAGGTGCTGCCGAAGGGCTCCACGCCCGTGGACTTCGCCTACGCGGTGCACACCGACGTCGGCCACTGGTGCGTGGGCGCGCGCGTCAACGGGCGCATGGTGCCGCTGCGGACGCGCCTCAAGAACGGCGACATCGTCGAGATCATGACGAACGCCGGCCACAAACCCAGCCGCGACTGGCTGAGTTTCGCCGTGACCTCGCGTGCCCGCAACAAGATCAAGCACCTGATTCAGTCGGAGGAGAAGGACCGCGCGGTCGAACTGGGCCGGAAGGTCTTTGAAAAGGAAGCCCGCCGCTTCGACCTCAACCCCACCCGCCTGCTCGAGAGCGACGCCGTGGAAGCGGCCGCGGCGGAGTTCGGCGCCCAGAAGACCGAGGACCTGCTGGCCCAGGTGGGCTACGGCAAGGTCTCGGCGCGGCAGCTGCTCGACAAGCTGGTGCCGGAAGGGCAGTTGAAGGAGAAGGCGCCCGAGCACCCGGTGCTGTCAGCGATGAAGCGGGTGCTGAAGCCGGGCAGCGGGGAGGCCGATCGCATCAAGGTGAGCGGCGCCGACGAGCTGATGGTGTTCCGCGCGCGCTGCTGCAATCCGATTCGGGGCGAGCAGATCGTCGGCTACATCACCCGCGGGAAGGGCGTCTCGGTTCACGCGGCGCGGTGTCCCAACGTCGTCAACCTGCAGTACGACCCGCAGCGCCGCATCGACGTCGAGTGGGACAAGGGCAGCGACACGGCGCCCTACACGGTGCGCTTGACGATGGCGGTGGAGGATCGGAAGGGGATGCTGGCGGCGCTCAGCGCGCGGGTGGCGGAAATCAACACCAACATCACCAACCTCGAGGCCACCACCGGCGACTCCGTGCACGCGACGATCGGAATGACGGTGGAGATCCGGGACATGAAGCACCTCGAGAAGGTGATCAAGTCGCTGCGTGGCGTGGAGGGCGTGCTCGACGTCAGTCGAGGACCGCGATGACTTCGATCTCGAGGCGGCAGTCGCGGGGCAGCCGCGCGACCTGCACCGTCGAGCGCGCCGGATAGGGCGCGGCGAAGTAGTTGGCGTACACCGCGTTCATCGCCGCGAACTCGTTCATGTCGGCCAGGAACACCGTGGTCTTGACGACGTGACGGAAGTCGGCGCCGGCTGACTGCAGCAGCGCCTTGATGTTCTCCATCACGCGCGTGGCCTGCTCGGTGATGTCGCCCGTCACCATCTGGCCGGTTGCGAGATCCATCGGAATCGAACCCGACAGAAACAGCATGTTGCCCACCTTGATGGCGGGCGAGTACGGGCCGATGGCCGGGGGAAACCCCGGCGGGCTCAGGGCCTCGCGCATCGCTAGGCCGCCTTGGTGATCTTCTGGGACCTGATGCAGCGGGTGCAGACCTTCATCTTCTTGGTCGCGCCGTTCACCAGAGCCCGGACGCTCTGCAGATTGGGCTCGAACCGGCGGGGACGGACGTTGTGGGCGTGGGACACCTTTCGGCCGTAGGCCGGTCCCTTGCCGCAGACTTCACAGCGCATTGCCATCGTTAGGACTCCTGAGACAAACCGCGATGATACCACGTCACGGAATGATGATCGATGAGGGGTTGGACTCCCGCCCCTCGTCTGGCGGGGTCGGCATCACGCGGCGCAGGAGCGTCAGGTAGTCGACGGGGCCGCTCCCCAGGCCGGGGGCCTGGTGCGAGGCGCCCCGCTCGATGCCCCGCAGGACTTCGGCCGCGTCCTCGGCATATCGGGCCCCACCGCCCTTGCCCAGTTCCGCGAGCAAGCCGTCCAGTTGCCGCCGGAGCCCCTCGCTGACCGGAGAAGGGGCAGCCAGTTCGGCGATCAGACCCCGGCTGGCGGCCTCGAGCGTACCGGCCATGGCGGCGGCGGCTTCGGATACATCGCTGTCGGCGAGCGTGACCAGGCCCTCAGGGCGGTAGCGGACGACGACGCTGCCCAGAAGAAAAAATAGCCGCAGTTGCACCTCCGAGAGGCGATGCCCCATGGAACCGATCAGGACGGTGAGGTCCTGTTCCTGCTGCTTGCGCACCACCGCTGCGGGGTGACGCTGGGCGCCCGCCAGGTAGACACAGTCGGCGGGGCACCGGATCTCGACCAGGCGCTTGGTCGCGCAGCAGGTCGGGCAGATAGTCTGGGCGAGGGCCGGGCAGGCGCGCTTGGCCGGCCGGCGGCGACAGAGTGGGCAGATCACAACCGCACAAGCTTAACCGGCCCCCCGGCGCCGGGCGGGGGAAAACCCGCCATTTCGTGGTCAGGGTTGTGCGCGGCTTGCCACCTGCGCGCATTCGTGTTACCGTTTCGCGGCTTCATAGGTGTCACCCCTATAGGACAGACAGGGGTGACATATGTCCAAGAACCCGATCGCGACCTCCGGCGTCTAATAGCAGTGAACGGTGTTAACCACAGCGTCACTGAGCCAGGGTGTGGTCAGTCAAGTGCTTACGAATGAGTGATTTGCGAATAATCGGTCGGGGTGGGGGCGCGCGGTAGGGCTATTCGAGCGTGCGCAGTGATTCCCCGCCAGTTCATACCCCCGATCGGCCAATCGCAAGCACCATCAAATCGTTTCCCGGTCTTAGGGTTCAGATCGGATTTCATAGGCACCGTCCTTGCATAGAGGGCGGGCATCATACGCTCCCCGGTAGAACGGCTGGGGAGGGGAACAGGAAGGAGCGGCTGTCATGGCCAAGGTTACGAAGCGCAGCACGGCTGTCGCAGTAGAGGCGTCCACCAAGGGGCGCTATGCGGAATTGCGGAAGATTCTCGAAGATCGTCAGCGCGACATTCTGAGCGAGGTGCAGGGTCGCATCCGCGGCGTTCGCGCCGAAGGCTCCGAGAAGCCGCACGAAGTGATGGATCCGGGTGAGACCAGCGAGGTCGACATCCAGGAAGACATCGAATTCGCCTTGATCCAGATGAAGGCGGAAACGCTCAACAAGATCAACGAAGCGTTGTCGCGACTCGAAGAGGGCAGCTACGGCCGCTGCTTCGAGTGTGCCGACGAAATCGCCGAACCGCGCCTCCGGGCGCTCCCCTTCGCCGTCCGCTGCAAGGACTGCGAAGAGGCCCGCGAGAATGCCCAGAAGCGCGAGCGCATGACCCAGCGCCGCGGCGGCGCCAGCAGCCTCTTCTACGAATTCCAGGGGTAATACCCGGCGTCCTTCCTACAGCAGGCCCCGCCGGTGGCGGGGCCTGCACCCTGACCCACCGGCGAGCAGCTGAGAAGATTCGACCCGGCGAGCCCGAGTTTCATAACCGTTGGGGGGTCGCATGAGCGATCACATCGAAGCTATCGTGTCCGACGAGCACAATCAGTTGACGGCACCCGTGCCGTCGGAAGTTGCGGTGCTTCCACTGCGCGACACCGTGCTGTTTCCGCAGGCCTTCATGCCGCTCGCCGTGGCGCGCGAAAGCTCCGTTCGTCTCATCGACGAAGCGGTGGCGTCGGGCCGGATGATCGCCGTGTTCGCTCAGCGCGAAGCGGCCGAGGACGATCCACAGCAGAAGGATCTGCACCCCGTCGGCACCGCCAGCCACATCCACAAGATGTTCAAGCTGCCCGACGGCAGCCTGCGCATCATCGTCCAGGGCGTGACCCGCGTCCGCCTCGACGAGATGACGACGTCGCGTCCGTATCTGAAGGCGCGTGTCACCGAGATGCCAGAAGTGGTCGGTGACAAGGACAAACTGGAGATCGACGCGCTCCAGCGCAACATCAAGACGAACTTCCAGCAGATCGTCTCGCTGTCGCCGCTGATGTCGGACGACCTGCAGACGCTCGCCATCAACATCACCGAGCCCGGGCGGCTGGCAGATTTCATCGCCTCCAGCCTCAGCACCATCGGCACCGACACCAAGCAGGAGGTGCTCGCCACGCTCGACGTGCGCGCCCGCCTGGACCTGCTGAACCGGCAGCTGATCAAGGAACTCGAGGTGCTCGAGCTCGGGTCGAAGATCCAGATCGCAGGTGCAGTCCGAGGTCGGCAAGAACCAGCGCGACTACTTCCTGCGCGAGCAGCTGAAGGCGATCCAGAAGGAACTGGGCGAAGGCGACGACCAGACGCGCGAGATCGACGAGCTGCGCGAGAAGCTCGACGCCGCCGGCCTGCCCGAGGTGGTCAAGAAGGAAGCGCTGCGCGAGCTCGATCGCCTGTCGAAGATGCCGCCGGCCGCCGCCGAATTCACCGTGGCGCGCACGTATCTCGACTGGATCGTCGCGCTGCCGTGGAGCAAGCGAACCGACGAGGTGATCGACCTGCCGCGCACCAAGGACGTGCTCGACAAGGAGCACTCCGGGCTCGACAAGCTGAAGGATCGCATTCTCGAATACCTCGCGGTGCGCAAGCTGAACCCGGCGCTGAAGGGGCCGATCCTCTGCTTCGTCGGCCCTCCGGGCGTCGGCAAGACATCGCTGGCCCGTTCGATTGCCCAGTCGCTCGGCCGCAACTTCGTGCGCATCTCGCTCGGCGGCGTGCGCGACGAGGCCGAAATCCGCGGCCATCGCCGCACCTATATCGGCGCGCTGCCCGGCCAGATCATCCAGGGCCTGCGCCGCGCGGAGTCGAAGAACCCGGTCTTCATCCTCGATGAGATCGACAAGCTGGGCTCCGACTTCCGGGGCGACCCTTCGTCGGCGCTGCTCGAGGTGCTGGATCCGGAACAGAACAACACGTTCCGCGATCACTACCTGGACGTGCCGTTCGACTTGTCCGAGGTGCTGTTCATCACCACGGCCAACGTCCTCGACACGATTCCCGGCGCCGCTGCGCGATCGCATGGAAGTGCTCGAACTGGCCGGCTATACCGAAGAGGAGAAGCTCGCCATCGCGCGCGATCACCTCGTCGCCAAGCAGGTCCAGAACCACGGGCTGACGAGCAAGCGCAGTCACCTTCACCGATGCCGGGCTGCGCGCCATCATTCGCGGCTACACGCGCGAAGCGGGCGTCCGCAATCTCGAACGCGAGGTCGGCGCCGATCTGCCGGAAGATCGCGCGCCGGCGGGCCGAAGGCGACGAGGCGAAGATCCGCGTCACGCCCGAGCTCGTCAGCGAACTGCTCGGCGCGCCCCGCTTCATGGACGAGGAGATCAAGGACCGGACCAAGCAGCCTGGCGTCGCGACCGGCATGGCCTGGACGCCGGTCGGCGGTGACGTGCTCTTCGTCGAAGCGTCGCGGATGGCCGGCAGCGGTTCGCTCACGCTCACCGGGCAGCTCGGCGACGTGATGAAGGAGTCCGCGCGCGCGGCGCTGTCGTGGGTCCGTGCGCACGCCAACGAGTGGCAACATCGATCCGGAGTTCTTCAAGAACTCCGAGATTCACCTGCACGTGCCGTCGGGCGCGATTCCGAAGGACGGTCCGTCGGCCGGCGTCACCATGGTCACGGCGATGGTGTCGGAGCTGACCCGCCGCGCCGTGCGCGGCGACGTGTCGATGACCGGCGAAATCACCCTGTCGGGCAAGGTGCTGCCGGTCGGCGGCATCAAGGAAAAGGTGCTGGCCGCCAAGCGCGCCGGCATCAAGGAAGTGATTCTGCCGAAGCAGAACGAGAAGAACGTCAAGGAGGACCTCAACGAGGAACTCCGCCGACGGGCTCACGATTCACCTCGTGAACACCATCGACGAAGCGCTGCTGCTGGCCTTGCTGCCGGCGACACAGAGCGGAGCGACCAAGGCGAAAGCCGCCGGCCGCGCCCGCCATCACGCCGCGCTGCAGTAGCACGCTCGTCCACGCTGTCAGCACGGGCACGAATGGACACGCCACGCTCCCGGGTATACCGGGCCCCGTCGCGACCTTCGTGCCCTTCTGGCGTACGGCCCTGCTAGATCAGGGCCAGCCCCGCCACCGTCTTCAGGTCCACGACCAATCCATCCGCAATCAGGGCCCGAGCCTCCACCAGCGTGAACGTGCGCGGCTCGATGTCCTCGTCTTCGTCCTGCTGGGCGGTGGAGTCCGGAGGCGGCGGACCGAGCTCGGTGCAACGGTAATAGGTCATCAACTCGTCGCAGAATCCGGGGGTTGGATAAAAGCCCTTCAGCCGCTCGATGCGCCCTGGCCGCAGTCCGATCTCCTCCTCGCACTCCCGCGCGGCGGCGGCATCGGGATCCTCGCCGGGCTTGAGGCTGCCGGCCGGCAACTCCCAGATATAACGGTCGATGGAGTAGCGATACTGGCGAATCAGGATGATCTGGTCCGGCGACGGCATCGGCAGCAGCACCACCGAGCCGGGGTGCCGCACCACTTCCATGTCCAGGGTGTGGCCGGTCGGCAGGGTCACCCGGTCCACCTCGATCCGGAAGATGCGGCCCTGATGTTGCAGAGAACGGGAGTGCAGGCGGACGGGCGAACGGGAGTCCATTCGCTCACTTTACCCTTCGTCCCCGAGAACCAGCGACGGGGCTGTAAAGACGAGCCGTAAACACGACGTAAATACGAAGTCGGGTGCATTATGCGCCCACGGGCTGGAGATAGACTGTTGGCGTCCTTATGGCTGAGCCTGAACATCGCGGCGGTGACGCGCCGATGACGAGAGAAGCCGTCGAAGTCGAGACCGTGATCGCTCGGGTCGTGGACGCGTCGCCGGTCGGGATGCTGGTCATCGACGACCAGGGCTTCATCGTGTTTGCGAACCGCGAAGCCGAGAGAATCTTTGGCTACGCCGCGAAGCAACTCGAAGGGTTGCGTCTCGAGCACCTGATCTCGCCGGCGTCTGGCGACCGGCACGTCCTGTTGCGCAAGCCCCACCCGACCGAGCCGCAGACCCTCCAGGCGGGAGCAGCCCGTCACCTGCTGGCCCGCCGCCGGAATGGCTCTGAGTTTCCCGTCGAAGTGGGCCTGAACCCGGTCAAGGTCGATTCGGGCAGGTTGGTGCTGGCGTCCATCGTTGATGTGACCGACCGGCTCAAGGCGGTCTCATTCGAGTCTCTCATCAGCGAGATCTCGGCCCGGTTCGTCAACCTTCCGCCCGAGGCTCTCGACGAAGCGATCGTGGACGCGCTGCACCAGATTGTTGACGCGCTCGATCTGGATCGCGCGGCCGTGTGGCTGCGAGACGAGGACAACGACGACTTCTACCCGGCGCAGCGATGGGCCCGCGACGGTGTGGCCGTTACCGCCGATCGTCTCTCCGTCCGCGAGTCGTTCCCCTGGCATTGGCAGCGGATCATGGCGGGTGACGTCGCGGTGTACTCGCGCGTCTCGGACATTCCCGACGAAGCGACGCGCGCCAGTGTCGTCCGCTACGGCGCGGCCGCGGGCGCCACGATTGGTTTCTCGATCAAAGGCGTGGTCGCTGGTATGCGTCACGTTTGCAACCACTAGGCGGGAGCGCGAGTGGCCGGAGCCGGAGGTCGGCCGGCTGCATCTCGTGAGCCGCGTCTTCGCCAGCGCCATTGCCCGCCAGCGTGGTCACAAGGCGCTGGTGGTCGCCCTGGCGCAAGTCCAGACACTCAGTGAACGGCTGAGGGACGAGAACGCCTATCTGCGGAGCGAAGTGGAACAGGTGCTGGGCGCCTCTCCCGTCGTCGGCCAGAGCCCGCCGATCCTGGCGGCCCTCGAACTGGTTGCACAGGTGGCGCCGACCGACTCCAGCGTGCTCCTGCTCGGCGAGACCGGTACCGGCAAGGAACTCTTCGCCAACCAGGTGCACGAACTGAGCGCGCGCCACAAGCGGCTGATGGTGCGGGTGAATTGCGCGGCGATTCCCGACACCCTGCTGGAGAGCGAGCTGTTCGGACGCGAGAAGGGGGCCTACACCGGCGCCCTGACCCGCCAGACCGGCCGCTTCGAGCTGGCCGACAAGTCCACCATTTTCCTCGACGAGATCGGCGACCTGCCGCTCGAGGTGCAGGTGAAGCTGTTGCGGGTGCTCGAGGATCGACAAGTCGAACGCCTCGGCAGCTCCCGGTCAATCCAGGTGGATGTGCGGATCGTGGCGGCGACCCATCGCAACCTCGAGGAGATGGTCGCGGCCGGCACGTTCCGCGAAGATCTCTACTACCGCCTCAACGTGTTCCCGATTCGCGTGCCACCGCTGCGCGAGCGCCCCGACGACATCCCCCTGCTGGTGTGGCGCTTCGTGGACGAGTTCTCCAAGCGCTTCGGCAAGTCGCTGACCGGCATCGACAAGGACAGCATGGCGGAATTGCAGCGCCATCCCTGGCCCGGCAACGTCCGCGAGCTTCGCAACGTCGTCGAGCGGGCGATCATCGTGGCCAGGCCGGGTGAGCGGCTCGTGATTCCGGTGACACCCGTGGCGTTCGCCGCGGCCCAGCCCAAGAGCTCGAAGCTGATCGACGTGGAGGTCGCTCACATGCGCGGCGTCCTCGAGAGCTGCGCGTGGAAGATTCGCGGTACGGGAGGCGCGTCCGAACTGCTGGGCCTGAAGCCCAGCACGCTCGAAACGCGGATGGCCAAGCTGGGGATTCGCCGTCCCGACAAGGGCGCGTGACCGGCCGTCAGTAGGCTTTGAGGCCCGCCTTGCGGAAGACCTCGCACGCTTTTCCGGCGGCCTCGGCCGACGGCGGCTGAACGTCCTTCAACGTGTAATCGAGACCAAGCCGCTCCCACTTGAAGCTGCCCAGCTGGTGAAACGGCAGCACCTCGACGCGCTGCACGTTGCCCAGTCCGGCCGCGAACTCGGCGATCCCCGACAACGTCGCGTCATCATCGGTGATACCAGGCACGAGCACGAAGCGGACCCAGACCGGCTTGCGCAGTGCCGCCAGCCGGCGGGCGAACGCCAGCGTCGGCTCGATCTCCATCCCGGTGAGCGCCTTGTGGCGATCCGCGCCCCACGCCTTCAGTCCGAGCAGCACGAGGTCCAGCGACTCGAGCTCCGCGTCGGAGAGGCGGTCGCCGAAGTAGCCGTTGGTCTCAATCGCGGTGTGCAGCCCCATCGCCTTCGACGCTGCGAGGAGCTTCACCGCGAAGCGGGACTGCATCAGCGGCTCACCGCCGCTCAGCGTGAACCCGCCATTCATCACCTTGAGGCCGTGCCGGTACTTCGCCAGTTCCTCGGCCGCCTTGGCGACGGATACCGGCAGGCCGTTGGTGATCGTCCAGGTGTCGGGGTTGTGGCAATAGCGGCAGCGCCACATGCAGCCCGTCGTCCATGCGACCACGCGCACGCCCGGCCCATCGACGGCCGATCCGGTGGTGAACGAGTGAAGGAACCCCATGTCGCCGGTGGCCAGCGCGCTGCGCACGTCGGTCTCCGGCACGCCCTTGCCGAGATCGACCCGCAGCTCGAATGGGCTGGCGGCCTCGAGCGGCGTGGGATCGGAACGAGTGCCTTCAGCCATCGGCGTCATGCTCCGTGGAACGTGCGGTTGATCACATCCATCTGCTGCTCGCGGGTGAGCCGCACGAAATTCACCGCGTACCCAGACACGCGAATCGTCAGGCTCGGGTACTTCTCGGGATGGTCCACGGCGTCGAGCAACATCTCGCGGTTGAGGACGTTGATGTTCATGTGGTACCCGGTCGCGGAGAAGAAGGCGTCGAGGATGGACGTCAGGTTGGTGACCCGGTCCTCTTCGACCCGTCCCAGCCCCTCGGGCACCAGGGTCGTCGTCAGCGAAATGCCGTCGGCCGCGTCACGATAAGGAATCTTGGCCACCGAGGCCGCCGAGGCGTGGATTCCATGGCTGTCGCGGCCGTGCATCGGGTTGGCGCCCGGCGCGAACGGCTCGCCGTGGCGGCGCCCATCGGGCGTGTTCCCGGTGGCCTTGCCGTAGACGACGTTCGAGGTGATGGTCAGGATCGACTGGGTGTGCACGGCATTCCGGTAGGTCGGGTACTTCCGGAGCTTGCTCATGAAGGTGCTGACCACCCAGGTGGCAATCTGGTCCACCCGGTTGTCGTTGTTCCCGAACATCGGGAACTCGCCTTCGGTCTGGTAGTCGGTGATCAACCCGCTCGCGTCGCGCACCACGCGCACCTTCGCGAACTTGATCGCCGACAGGCTGTCGGCCACCACCGACAAGCCGGCCATCCCGAACGCCATCGTGCGGAGCGGCGCGTAGTCGTGGAGCGCCATTTCGATCCGCTCGTAGGAGTACTTGTCGTGCATGTAGTGGATGACGTTCATGGCGTTGACGTAGACGCCCGCCAGCCAGTCCATCATCGCCTCGAACCTGGTGGCCACGTCCTCCAGCTCGAGGAACTCGCCCTGCACCGGCTTCGACGTCGGCCCGACCTGGTCGCCGCTGACCTCGTCGCGGCCGCCGTTGATGGCATAGAGCAGGCACTTGGCCAGGTTGGCCCGGGCCCCGAAGAACTGCATCTGCTTGCCAACCAGCATCGGCGAGACGCAGCACGCAATCGCGCCATCGTCGCCCCACGTGCGCCGCATGATCTCGTCGCTCTCGAACTGGAGCGCGCTGGTGTCGATCGCCACCTTGGACGCGAACCGCCGGAATCCGTCCGGCATTCGCGCGGAGTACCAGATCGTCAGGTTCGGCTCGGGCGCCGGCCCCAGGTTGTAGAGCGTCTGCAGCATCCGGAAGCTGCACTTCGTCACCAGCGAGCGGCCGTCGTCTCCCATCCCGCCGATCGACTCGGTCACCCAGGTGGGATCGCCCGCGAACAGCTCGTCGTACTCCGGGGTGCGCAGGAACCGCACGATGCGGAGCTTGATGACGAAGTCATCGATGATCTCCTGGGCGCTCTCCTCGGTGAGGCGTCCCTCCTTCAAGTCGCGCTCGAAGTAGATGTCGAGGAACGTGGAGCACCGGCCGAGCGACATCGCGGCCCCGTTCTGCTCCTTCACCGCGGCGAGATAGGCGAAGTAGAGCCACTGCACCGCCTCGCGGGCGGTCCGGGCCGGCCCCGAGATGTCGTAGCCGTACTTCGCGGCCATCTGTCTTCAGCTCGTCGAGCGCGCGGATCTGCTCCGAAAGCTCTTCGCGATCGCGGATGATCGATTCGGTAGACTGCTCGGGGTCGAGCGCCTTCTTCTCCAGCTTCTTGTGCTCGATCAGCCGATCCACACCGTAGAGCGCCACCCGGCGGTAATCGCCGATGATCCGGCCGCGGCCGTAGGCGTCGGGCAGGCCGGTCAGCACGTGCGAGCTCCGGCACCGGCGGATGTCGGCGGTATAGGCGTCGAACACGCCTTCGTTGTGCGTCTTCCGATACTTGGTGAACGCCTCGACGATGTGCGGATCCGGCTCGTAGCCGTAGGTCTTCAAGGCGCTCAGCACCATCCGGAACCCGCCATTGGGCATGATCGCGCGCTTGAGCGGCGCATCGGTCTGGAGTCCGACGATGATCTCGTGGTCCTTGTCGATGTAGCCGGCGTCGTGGGCGACGATCGAGCTCGGCACCTGCGAGATGTCGAGCACGCCTTTCTTCCGCTCCTCCACGAACAGCGCCTTCAGCTTGTCCCAGATGGCCTCGGTGCGGGCCGTCGCCGGCGCCAGGAACGCCGCGTCCCCGTCGTAGGGCGTGTAGTTCAACTGGATGAAGGCCCGGACGTTGAGTTCCCTCTGCCACAGCGCTCCGCTGAATCCATCCCAGGGCGACGCGGTCGGGGCGATGGCTGCGGGCTGCTTCACGTTGGTCGCGGTCATGTCAGACTCCAGGGAAGGGCCCGCGCCGTCAGGCGCGTCGCCCGGAAAGGCCTAGCAGCGCTCCAGTGTGCCGGGCGATCATCAGTTCTTCATTGGTCGGGACGACCCAGGCCGAGACGCGGCTGCCCGCCTGCGAAATGCGCGGACCGTTCCGCTCGTTCGCCTGCGGGTCGAGGTCGATGCCGAGCCACGCCGACGCCCGGCAGATCCGGCCGACGAATGTCCGCCGAGTTCTCGCCGATGCCGGCAGTGAACACCAGCCCGTCGAGGCCGCCGAGGACCGCCGTGAGGGCGCCAATCTCTTTCGTGATGCGATAGACGAAGTAGTCCACGGCAAGAGCCGCGGCCGGCTCGGGGTTGTCGAGCAGGTCGCGCATGTCGTTGCTGATGCCCGAGATCGCGATCAGCCCGGACTTCTTGTAGAGGATCGTCTCCACCTCTTTCGCGGAGAGTCCCAGCGTCTGGAACAGGTAGAGAATCACGCCCGGGTCGACCGCGCCAGGCCGCGTGCCCATGCACAGCCCGTCGAGCGCGGTGAAGCCGAGCGTGCTGTCCACGCTGCGGCCGTCAGACAGCGCGCACAGGCTTGCCCCGCTGCCGAGGTGCGCGACGATCACGCGCCCTTTGGCAATTTCAGGCGCCACCTCGGGCAGGACCGAGGCGATGTACTCGTACGACAGCCCGTGGAAGCCGTAGCGCTGGACGCCGCCTTGCCGGAGATCGAGGGGAAGCGGGATCAGCTGGGCGACGTTGGACTGCGCGCGATGGAAGCTGGTGTCGAAGCAGGCGACCTGCGGCACGCCGGGCAGGCGATCGGCCACCGCCTCGATCGCAGCCAGGTTGTACGGCTGGTGCAGCGGGGCGAGAGGAATGAGGGCGCGGAGGTCGTCGATCACTTCAGGGGTGACGACGACCGGCACGCCGTAGGTCGCGCCGCCATGCACCACGCGGTGTCCGACGCCGACCACGCGCGCGCCGGCATACCGGCTGCGCAGCCAGGCGGCCAGCCGGTTGAGCGCGGCCGGGACGTCGGCGACGCTGTCGTCGAGCGTCTCGCTGAGCACAACGGCGCCGCCACTCGTCCTTGGCGGTGAATCGGGGCGAGCTTCCGATGCCATCGATCTGGCCGCGAGCCTCGAGCGACCAGCCGTGGCCCTCGGGCCTGCGGTAGACGCAGAACTTCAGGCTCGAGGAACCGGCATTGAGGACGAGGGCGTAATCGTCCATCACGACACTCGCGGCTGACGCCTGGCATGGGCCGCCATCATCGCGACCGCACAACTGGCGATGCGCGCCGCACGCTGTCGGCGCGGCTGGTCAGGATGATCGGCACCCGCGCGCCCAGCACGAGGCCCGCGCTGTCGGCGTTCGCGAGGAAGGTGAGCTGCTTCGCCAGGATGTTGCCGGCTTCGAGGTCCGGCGCCAGCAGGATGTCGGGATCGCCGGCGACCTCGGAGGTGATGCCCTTGATCCGCGCCGCGTCGCGGCTGATCGCGTTGTCGAACGCCAGCGGGCCGTCGAGGAGGCCGCCCTTGATCTGGCCGCGCTCGGCCATCTTGCACAGGCAGGCGGCGTCGATGGTCGCCGGCATCTTCGAGGTGACGGTCTCGACCGCGGCGAGGATGGCCACCTTCGGCTGCGCCACGCCCAGCGACATGCGCCAGGTCGATCGCGTTCTGGCAGATGTCTGCCTTGTCCTCGAAGCTCGGCGCGATGTTGATGGCGCCATCGGTGACGATCAGCACCTTGTGGTAGGTGGGGACGTCCATGATGAAGACGTGACTGAGCCGGCGGCCCGTGCGAAGGCCCGTCTCGCGCGCCACCACCGCGCCGAGGATCTCGTCGGTGTGCAGGCTGCCCTTCATCAGCAGCTCGGCCTCGCCCAGGCGCACCAGCTCCACCGCCTTGGCCGCCGCCGCGTGGCTGTGCGGCACGTCGATGATCCGCGTGTTGCCCAGGTCGATGCCCTCGGCCCTGGCGATCTCGGCGATCTTCGCCGCCGGTCCGACCAGGATGGGGATGATCAATCCCTTGGCCGCCGCCTCCATGGCGACCGGCCAGCGCCGATGCCTCGCAGGGATGTGCCACCGCGGTCGGAATGGCGCCGAGGCTGCGGCACCGCTCCAGCAACTGCTCGTACTTACCGGTTCCCGTGACGTGAGTCATGCGTGTCTCTCGCGGGAAAGCCGGCGTGGTTGCCCACGACGGCTTTCCTCAGGTGGGAGGTGGGAGCGACTGTGACTGGTGCGGCTAGCAGAGCACCACGGACACGGCCAGGCCGCCTTCCGAGGTTTCCTTGTACTTCGAGTTCATCTCCTTGGCCGTCAGCGCCATCGCGTTCACCGTCGTGTCGAAATCCACGCGCCGGTTGGCGGGAATCTCGTTGCTGGCGATCATGAAGCCGGTCCACGACTTGACGGCGCCAAACGCGCAGCGTTCGATGCACGGCACCTGGACGAAGCCGGCGACCGGGTCGCAGGTCATGCCGAGATGGTGTTGCAGCGACGCCTCGGCGGCGTTGGCCACCACCTGGTTCTCCATGTCGTGGGCCTGGGCCAGGAAGGCCGCGCCCATCGCCGAGGCCACACCGATCTCCGCCTGGCAGCCGCCCTCGGCGCCCGACAGCGTCGCGTTGTGCTTGCACAGGTAGCCGACGGCCGCGGCGGCCAGCATTCCGGCGCGGATCTTGTCCTGCGGCAGCTTGCGGCCGCCCTCGCCCACCGCGTAGACGAGTGCCGGCATCACGCCGGCCGACCCGCCCGTCGGCGCTGTCACCACCAGGTGGCCGCGCGCGTTCTCCTCGGATCCCGCCAGCGCGTATGCCGACACCACGCCGACGCCGCGCTGGGCCTCGTACTTGTCGTCCATCGCCCGCGTGTACACGTCGGCGGCCTTGGTCTTCAGCTTGATCGGCCCTGGCAGCGTGATCGACGGCCCCTTGAGGCCGACCTTGACGATGTTGACCATCGCCGTGGTGATCTTGTCGATGAAGGCGTTGATCTCGGCTTCGCTCTTGCCCGAGACCGCCACCTCGTTGGCCATCGCCAGCTGCGCCACGGTCAGCTTGTTCGTCGCGGCGTGCTTCAGCAGCTCCGCCATCGTCGCGTACGGGTACTTCGGCGCGCCCTTCTTGGGCGGCTCGTAGCCCTTCCACTCGATGAACCCGCCGCCGACCGAGTAGTACTCCTGCTCGAGCAGCACGGTGTCACCCGCCATCAGCTTGCAGGTCATCGTGTTCGGGTGCGGGAAGTCGCCCTTCGGCGCGTCGTAGACGATGTCCTTGAGCGAGACGTTGAACGTGGAGGAGCCGAGCTTCACCGGGAACGCCTGGTCGGGCTTCGCCTTCAGCTCGTCGAGGAACGCGGGATCGATGGTGGCGGGCTCCTTGCCGATGATGCCGGCGAGCGAAGCGCGCTCGGTGCCGTGGCCGACTGCCGGTGGCGCTGAGGCTGCCGAACAGGTGCACCTTGAGCGCCGTGGCCTTGGCGAGCTGGTCGGCGGGCAGCTTGGTGCAGCGCTGGTAGAAGTCGTAGGTGATCCGCATCGGACCGATGGTGTGCGAGCTCGATGGGCCGGGACCCACCTTGTAGAACTCTTCGATCGTCGTCATGACCGGCCCCTTGGCCTTCTTGACCACGTTCAGGTCCGGCGAAAGGTTTTCCTTGGGCGCTGGTGGCGCCGGCGCTGCTGGCGCCGCGGCACTGTTGGCCGCGGGCGGCGGTGGCGAGCAGCCGACGATCACGCTGGCGGCGCCGACGACGGCCGTTTTCATCAGGAACGCGCGCCGATCGACGCCGGCGGGTACCTCGATGCTGTTCAGGTCCGTCACTGGCGGGAACAGGGGTTCGCTGTCCTTCTTGGCTTCCATGGGTGTGCCTCACTGAATGTCGCGAATGAATCTCTGGGCCGCACAGGCGGGCCACGCGGTCTGCGAAAGCAGAAGCGGTGCCACCGCCGCCAGGCCCGGTTGAAGTCAGCAACTGCTGGCAGACGTTGAAGTTAGGTCGTTCTCGCGAAGCGACGGTCGGTGGTGCCGACGGAGATTCGCCACGGAATCCCGGGGCCGGCCCCCGGAAAGTGACGAACCCCCGTTACGTTCTCGTCAAGGCTGCGACGTTTGCCAGCCGCCGCCCAGAGTGCGATAGAGCTCCGCGCGGGCGCGGAGCTCGGCGCCCAGGGTCTGCGCCAGCAAGAGCTGCCGGTGAACAGCTCCTGGTCGGCGGTCAGGATTTCCAGGTAGCTCGCGAGCCCGGAATCGTATCGGGCACGCGCCAGGTCGGCGGCGTCGGTCAGGGCCTCGACCCCGATGCGCTGCTGCTCGCGGACCTCCGCCAGCTTCTGGATGGTCACCAGGGCGTTGGCGACTTCGCGATAGCCGTTCAGCGCCGACTTGCGATACTCGGCGATCGCCGCATCGAACCGGGCCTGCATCACCCGCACGTTCTGCTTCAGCCGTCCCGCATTGAAGATCGGCTGCAACAGGCTGGGCGTGAGCGAAAACACCGTGCCACCGCCACCAAGAAGGCTGGTGAGATCCCCATTCACGCCGCCGAGAAAGCCGGTGAGGCTGAGCGTGGGGAAGAACAGCGCCTTCGCGGCGCCGATGTCGGCGTTGGCCGCCACCAGCAGCTGCTCGGCGAGCGCCACGTCGGGGCGCCGCTCGAGGAGCTGGGCCGGCAGACCGGGCGGTACCGTTCGGCGGCAGTGTTTCGCCCAGCGTCAGCGCCGTCCGCGTGATCGGTCCCGGTCCCCGTCCGAGGAGGAACGACAGCAGGTTCTCGGCGTAGGCTCGCTGCCGCTCGATGTCTGGCACCGCGGCAGCGGTCTGCGCACGGTTCGCGACGATGCGGTCCACCTCGAGACGGTTCGAGACGCCGCCGTCCAGCCGGTTCCTGAAGTAGGCCACCGTCTCGTCGTTCAAGGCCAGGGTCCGCCGTGCGATGTCGATCTGCAGGTCGAACTCGCGCAGCAGGAAGTATGTGGACGCGACGTCGCCGATCAGGGTGACCAGCACGCCGCGCCGGTTCTGCTCGCTGGCGAACGCGATGGCCAGTGCGGATTCCCGCTGCCGCCGCAACTTGCCGAACAGGTCGATTTCCCAGGACAGCCCGAACCCGTAGTTCACGTTCTCGGTCACCGACTCGGCTCGAGTGTCGTCGTCGCTCGACGACCCACGCCAGCCGGCACTGAGCTGCCCATCCACCTGCGGGTAGTAGAAGGACTTGGCGATGCCGGCCCGGGCGCGCGCTTCCTCGACCCGGGCCAGCGCCGCCTGCAGGTCGAGATTGTTGGCGAGCGCTTCCTTGATCAGCGCCTGAAGCTCGGGGTCCTGGAAGATCTCGAACCACGGCGCGTCGGCGAGCGTCTGCGCCTGAGCGGGGCCATCGACGAACCGGTACTGGTCCGGGCTGACCACCTGTGGCCGTTCGTAGTCCTTGCCGACGGTGCAGCCGGCCAGTAGCGCCGAGACCGACATCGTCGCGGCGAGTGCGCGGAGAGAGGGGCGCATCATCTCAGTGCCCTCCCTGTCCGTGCTCGGTGGCCAGTGCGGGTGGGCCTCCGGCTGGCGGGACGGGCTTGCCTCCCGTGACCTTCATCACCACCACGTACAGCATCGGGATCAGCAGCACCCCGAGGAACGTCGCCACGAGCATGCCCGCGAACACGGCCATGCCCATCACCTTGCGGCCCTCGGCGCCGGCGCCCGCGGCGGTCAAGAGCGGCACCACGCCAAGGATGAACGCGAAGGCGGTCATCAGGATGGGCCGGAAGCGGAGTTTCGCGGCCAGCAGCGCCGCCTCGACGAGCGGCGTGCCCTTGTCGAACTCCATCTTCGCGAACTCGACGATCAGGATGGCGTTCTTCGCCGCCAACCCGATCAGCATGATGAGGCCGATCTGGGCGAACACGTTGTTCACATAGCTCGGGCCCATGAACGTGCGTGCCAGGTAGAGACCCAGGTAGGCGCCGAACACCGCGAACGGCGTGCCGAGCAGCACGCTGAACGGCAGGCCCCAGCTCTCGTACTGGGCCGCCAGAATCAGGAACACCAGGAAGATGGCCAGGGCGAAGACCACGGCCACGCCCGGGGCCCGTCGTTCCTGGTAGGACATGTCGGCCCAGTCGAAGCTCATGTCCGGCGGCAGTATCTCGCGTGCGGTGGCCTCCAGGGCATCGAGCGCCTGCGTCGACGAGAAGCCCGCCGCAGGCACGCCGGTGAGCTCCGCCGCCCGGAACAGGTTGAACCGGTTCGTGAACTCCGGCCCCTGGGTCGGTCGCGTCGACACCAGCGTGTCGAGCGGCACCATCCCGCCCTGCGCGTTCTTGACGAAGAACAGCCCGATCTGTTTCGGATCCTGCCGGAACTCCGGCTCCGCCTGCATGTAGACCTTGTAGACGCGTCCGAAGCGGTTGAAGTCGTTGACGTACGAGCTGCCGAGCAGCGCTCCGAGCGTGGTGTTGACGTCGTTCAGCGGCACGCCGGCTCTCAACACCTTGCTGCGGTCGATGTCGGCGAAGATCTGCGGCACGCTGGCGCGATAGAGCGAGCCGATGCGGCCGATCTCGGGCCGCTTGCGCGCCGCCTCCATGAAGCGCTGGGTCTGCTGCGCCAGGTACTCCGGCGAGCCGCCGCTGCGATCCTGCAGCTGCATCGTGAACCCGGCGCCGGTGCCGAGGCCGGGAATGGCCGGCGGGCCGAACGCGATCACGCCGGCTTCCGGTATCTGCTGGGCGAAGGCGCGATTGAGCGCGTTGATCACCCCGAACGAGACCAGTTCCGGGGAGTGGCGCTCTTCCCACGGCTTCAGCTGCACGAAGAAGAAGCCCATGTTCGAGGAGTAGGCGCCGGTGATCAGCGAGAAGCCGCTGATGGTGTTGAAGCCCTCGACCGCCTCGTTCTCTTCGAGGACCTTCTCGACCTTCTTCATCACCGCGTCGGTGCGCTCGAGCGACGCCGCGTCGGGCAGCAGGGCGTTGACCAGGATGTAGCCCTGGTCCTCCTCGGGGACGAAGCCGCCGGGGATGCGCTGCACCAGCATGAAGATGACGTAGCACAGCACGCCCATGAACACGAGGCTGCGGAAGGTCTTGCGGATCAGGATGGCGGCGACGCTGACGTAGCGATCCGTGGTCCAGCCGAACACCTTGTTGAAGCCCCGGTAGAACGGCGTCAGGATGCTCTTCTTGTTGGGGTCCACCGGCTTCAGCAGCATGCCGGCGAGCGCCGGGCTGAGGGTGAGCGCGTTGACCACCGACAGCAGCACCGACAGCGCGATGGTGATCGCGAACTGCTGATACAGCAGGCCGCTGATGCCGCCCATGAAGCCGACCGGCACGAACACCGCCGCCAGGATGAGGCCGATGGCGATCACCGGTCCCGACACCTCTTCCATCGCCTTGATGGTGGCTTCCTTCGGCTCCATGCCGTGCTCGATGTGGTGCATCACCGCCTCGACCACGACGATCGCATCGTCAACGACGATGCCGATGGCGAGCACGAGGCCGAGCAGCGAGAGCACGTTGATGGAGAACCCGAGCATCGGGAAGAAGATGAAGGCGCCGATCAGCGAGACCGGCACGGTCATCAGCGGAATCAGCGTGGCGCGCCAGTTCTGCAGGAACACGAACACGACGATGATGACCAGGGCGACCGCCTCGACCAGGGTGTGGAGGATCTCGGTGATGCCCTCGGTGACCGGCAGCGTGGTGTCGAGCGACACGACGTATTCCATGTCGCGCGGGAAGCGCTGCTTGAGCTCTTCCATCTGCGCCTTGATGCGGTTGGCAACGTCGAGCGCGTTGGTGCCCGGAATCTGGAACACCGCGATCACGGCGGACGGCTTGCCGTCGTGCCGGCCCACGGAGTTGTAGAGCATGGTGCCCAGTTCGAGCCGCGCCACGTCCCGCAGGCGCACCTCGCCCTGAGGCGTGGTCCTGACGAGGATGTTGCCGAACTCCTCCTCGTTCAGCAGGCGCCCCTGCGTGCGAACGGTGTAGGTGTACTCGGTACCGGTTGCGGCCGGCGGGCCGCCGATCTGGCCGGCCGGCGTCAGCTGGTTCTGCGCCGAGATGGCGTTGGCGATCTCGGGAATCGTCAGGCCGAGCCGGCCGATGACGTCGGGACGGAGCCAGACGCGCATCGCGTAGTCGCTGCCGCCAAACAGGTTGATCTGGCCGACGCCCTGGATGCGGGCGATCGCGTCGTTGATGTTGATGGTGGTGTAGTTCGACAGGAAGCTGCTGTCGTAGGTGCCATTCGGCGACTTGATCGAGATGACCAGGAGCGGAAACGCCAGCGCCTTCTTCACCGACACGCCGTAGTTCTTCACCGACTGCGGCATCTGGGGCTGGGCCTGCGACACGCGGTTCTGCGTGAGCACGTTGTCCATGTCCAGATTCGAGCCCACCTCGAACGACACCTTGAGCGTCAAGGTGCCGTCGTTGGCGTTGGTGGACTTCATGTAGAGCATGTTCTCGACGCCGTTGACCTGCTGCTCGAGCGGCGTGGCCACCGAGGCCTCGACGTCGGTGGCGCTGGCGCCGATGAACGTGGTGGTGACCTGCACCATCGGCGGCACGATCTCGGGGTACTGCGCGATCGGCAGCCCGCTCATCGCGACGAGGCCGAGCAGCACCGTCACGATCGAAATCACAATCGCGACGATCGGTCGATTGACGAAAAACCGCGACATCGCTTACTTCACCTCGCCGGCAGTGGTGACGGCTTCGGGTTTGTCAGGCACCGGGATGGGCGGCGCCGGCTTGGCCGTCACCGTCATGCCGTCCTGAATGCGCTGCAGCCCCTCGACCACGACCTTGTCGCTGGCCGTCAGCCCCTCCTCGATCACCCACAGCGAGTCGACGCGCGGACCCACCTTGACGTTCTTGAACGCCACCTTGCCGCTGCTGTCCACGACCGCCACGGAGTACAGGTTCTGCAGCTCCTGGACCGCTCGCTGCTGCACGAGAAGCGCACCGGGCTTGTTGTCGAGCAGCGCGCGGGCGCGCCCGTACTGACCCGGGCGGAGCAGCTGCTCCGGATTCGGGAACAGCACCTGGATGCCCAGGGTCCCGGTCGTCGGGTCGACCGCGCGATCCACCACGCTGACCTTCCCGGTGTGGGGGTACACCGTGCCGTCGGCGAGGGTGAGCCGGATGCCGCTCTGCGGCCCACCTGGGCGGCCACTGTCGATGTTGCGACGCGCGATCTTCAGGTAGTCGGCCTCGGTGACGCCGACGCGAAACAGCGCGGGATCGATCTGGGAGATCGTGGTCAGCAGCGTGCTTTCGCCGCGGCCGACGAGGTTGCCGGCCTTGACCAGCGTCGCGCCGATGAGACCGCTGATGGGAGCGGTGATGCGGGTGTAGCTCAGATCCAGCGTCGCCTTGTCGACGTTGGCCTTGGCGGCGTCCACCTGCGACTTGGCGGCGTCCTGTTCCGCGACCGCGTCGTCGAGCTCGCGCTGGCTGACGGCTTGTTTGGCGACCAGCGGCCGATACCGCGCGACGTCGTTGTTGGCCTTGGCGAGGCGTGCTTCCGCGGTCGCCTCATCGGCCTTGGCCTGCGCGACGGTCGCCTGGAGGGGCAGCCGGTCGATCTCGTAAAGGAGATCGCCCTTCCGCACCAGCGAGCCTTCCTGGAAGCTCATGTTCGTCAGGTAGCCTTCGACCCGGGCGCGAATCTCGACATCCTGGAAGCCCAGGGTCTGGCCAACCAGTTCGAGATAGACGGGAACGTCGCGTTGGATGACGTCCATGACCAGGACCTCCGGGGGCGGAGGTGGGGCGGCTGGAGGCGGCTCCTTGCATCCGATGGTGAATGCCGCGATCGCGATCCCGAAGGCCGCCGTCCGTGCTGTGTCGGATACCGTCTTCACATTCTTCTCCTGTGCGCCCGTTCTCCGTCCCGCGAATGGCGGGCCCAGTCAGTCTGGGGCCGCGGTTCACGGGACGCTAACGTCCGAACCCTGAGCATAGTTCAGCTCGGCCGTCGCTCACACGGCATCGAACACGGTTTCGTCATTGCTCACGGAATACCGCAAGACAACGCCATCAGCTTGAGGCCGGCGTCGGCTTGACCTTGTAGCCTGGCGGCGCGGTCCGCATGGCCGCGACCATTTCTCTCGACCCCGATCCCCAGCGGGAGATCGACCTGATGGCTTCGCTGAAGGCGATGTCCACGATATGCACGCGTTCCCGGTCGAGGATGTAGACGGCGCCAGCCATGGGCGTCGGAACCGACGGCACGAAGACCGTGAAGCGACCGCCCTCGATCTCCTCGATGATGAACGCCGGCACCAGCCCGTCCTCGATCTCGACCAGCGCCGGCTGCCACGCCTTCCCCTTGCTGTCTCCCGCCAGCCGCTGCGTCAGGCCGCGGAGCACGCCGTAGCCGGGAAGTCTCTCGAAGAACACGACCTCCAGGCGTTCCCGGACCACTCGTCCTGTCCGGGTTCGCACGGCCACCCCGACCAGGAAGCAGACCATTAGGACGAGCATGAGCGAAAAGAAGTTTTCGGCAGGCAACCAGTCGGGCAGCAGCGCGGCAAGTGGCCGGACCAGGCTGGCCGCCGACTGCATGCCCTTGAGCAGCAGCAAGACGGCCAGGTAGACCGGCACCACGACGAAAATGCCACTGACCAACGCTTTCGTGACGAACTCGCGTGCAGCCTTCATAGTCGGACCTCCCGCCGCGCCCGGACCTGCATCCAAACGCGCTGTACCAGCCGTAGCCGCTCGACGATCCCGCGCCGGTTGTGCCGGCGCTGCGAAGAGCCCGATCGAAGACCAGGCATCACCCATTCCTGGCGCCGGACGCGGCGTCAGGAGCCCGCGCGCGTCACGCGCGAAAGGCTGTCGGAGGCGAGCCGCGACAGGAGCCGGCCGGCCGCCGCAGCCAGGTCGCCGGGCAGGTCGGCGCTGATCGCTTCCTCCGCGTGGACGATCTCCGAACGCACCGCCCCATCGGCGGTCGTCACCTCCACTTCGACGGCCCCGACCAGCCGCGGGCTCGGCGCCGCCTCCAGTTGCCACGTCACGAGCGTCACCGCCAGCGAGCGGCCGCCACGCACGTCAACGAGGCGGATGTCGGGATTCGACGCGATCGCGATCCGCAGCGCTGAATCGAGGTAGCGAACAGGCGTGGACGTCCAGAGCCAGACCGGATCCTCGGTGACCTCGCCGCTGGGCATCTGGTGCAGCAGGCGGCGGCCGATATGGCCGCGCCCCTGGGTCTCGAGCAGCCGGACGCTCGTGGCGTTCGGGGCATCGGCGACCGCGGCGGCCGGCTCGACCAGCCGCGGCTCGATCATGCGGGCGGGTTCGAGCTCCGGGCGTTCGAGGCGGACCCGGCACGCCGTCCCCAGGCTGGCCGCCGTCAGCAGGATGATCAGGGCAGATCGTGATCGCGGGTTCATTTCGGCTTCGCTCCTGCGGGCCGGGGGCCGTAAATCACCGACTCCGGCTGTTGCTGCAACTGTCGCGCGATCTCGCGAAGCTCCTCGAGCGACTCGCGCATCGCCGGCAGCGAGCGCCGCAGGTCCTCGGCCGCAAGGCTGGTCTGGTCCATCGCGTCGCGCGTCGCACGGCCGGAGGCCGGCAGGTCCGCGGCCTCGATCGCGCCGCGCGCCTCCGACGCGAACTTGGACAGCGTGCCCTCTTCGCCGACCAACCCGTCCAGGCTCGAGGCAATCGCCTCGATCTGCGTGCTCGTCGTCGAGAAGAACTTCCGCGAGTCGGCGCTGAGGGCCGGCAGCTCGCTCTCGCGGACGATGCGCTCGACATTGGCGAAGAAGCGGTCGGCCCGGTCCAGGCTGTCGGGCATCCGGCCGACCAGTTCATGAAGGGTCTGCATCGTGGCCTCGACACGCTCCAGCACTTCGGGAAGCCGGTCGCGAATCTCCGACAACGGGGTCGGCATCGACGGGATGTACGGCCGCGTTGGCGTGAAGCCGAGTGTCATGGGCGGCGGCGGATTCTCCGGCACGTCGAGGAAGAGATAGGCCTCGCCGGTGACGGGGTTGCCCACCACCTGGGCGCGAAAGCGTTCGAGCACGCCAGACTTGGCCAATGCCTGGAGGTTGGGGACGTCAGCGCCCAGCGACGTCAGCCGATCGGTGAACAGCTCGAAGTCGATCTCGATCGTGCGGCCGCCTGGCTGCACCATCAGGTTCGAGACCCGGCCCACCGCCACGCCGCGGTAGCGCACCGGGCTCGAGATGTCGAGGCCGGCGACGTTCTCCTGGGTATAGGTGACGAGCTCCATGACCTCGCGGCTCCGCATCCGCTGGATGAACAGCAGCGCCGTCGCGAGGATCACGGCGAGGCCGATCACGATGAAGCCTCCGAGGCGCGCGTAGCTCTTGTCCACAGCCATGACTCACCGTCCCTCGGTCGCCGCCGCACCAGGCGAAGACCGGGTAAAGAAGTTGTGCACGAAGGGGATCTCCGATTCGTCCCGCAACCGTCGCGGATCGCCCCTCGCGACGATCCCCTTCGCCTCCTTGTCGAGGACGATGCAGTTGTCGGCCACCAGGAAGATGCTGGGCAACTCGTGGGTCACGATGACGATGGTGATCCCGAGGTCCCGGCTGAGGGTGTTGATCAGCTGATCGAGTTCGACCGCGCTGATCGGATCGAGGCCCGCCGACGGCTCGTCGAAGAACAGCAGGTCGGGCTCGAGCATCATCGCGCGGGCGATGCCGGCGCGCTTCTTCATGCCGCCGGAAATCTCGCCCGGCAGATGCCCGGCAAAGGCGCCAAGCCCGACGAGATCGAGCTTCGCCTGCACGAGATCCCGTACCAGGGGACCGCGGATTCTGGTCCAGGTCGTGAGCGGCAGCGCGAGGTTCTGCGCCAGCGTCAGCGAGCTGAAGAGCGCGCCCGACTGGAACAGCACCCCAAACGGCGGCAAGCCCTCGTATTTGTGCGGCTCGCCGACGCCCTCGATGTCGATGCGGCCGGCCATCGGCCGTTCGAGGCCGATCAGGTAGCGGAGCAGCGTGCTCTTGCCGCTGCCCGAGCCGCCGAGGATCGCGAGGGTGGTCCCGCGATCGACCCCGAAGGAGACGTTTTCCATCAGGATGCGCGTGCCCCAGCCGATCCGGAGATCCTCGACGATGATGTGCGGCCGGGATGCGGGCATGATCAGACGCCCAGGAGCGTGAGGAACAGCGTGAAGATCGCGCTGATCACGATCACGCTGAAGATCGCCAGCACCACGGCGCTGGTGGTGCGGGCGCCGACAGCCGTCGCTCCACCGCGAGCGGCCAGCCCCTGCCCGCACGCGATCAGCCCGACGGCCAGCGCCAGGAAGGGAGTCTTGAGCAGGCCGGCGAAGAGATCGGCGCTGGCGATCGCCTCGGAGGTGCCGAGGAGGTAGGCGCGCGGTGTCATGTCCGAGGCGATGGTGGTCGCGAGGAAGCCGCCGCCGAGCGCCAGCAGGTCGCCGATCCAGGTGAGAATCGGTACGGTGATCACCAGCGCGAGGCAGCGCGGGATGACCAGCCAGCGCACCGGGTCGAACCCCATCGAATGCAGCGCATCGATCTCCTCCGAGACGCGCATGGTGGCGAGCTCCGAGGCCAGGCCGGCGCCCGAACGCCCGGCGACCACGATCGCCGTGACCAGCGGGCCGAGCTCGCGGAATTGCGCGATGACAACGAGCTCGGGGACGTAGACCACCGCGCCAAACCGTCCCAGCTGCGACACACCCAGAAATCCGATGATCAGCCCGATCAGCAGGTTGGCGGCGCTCGTGACCGGCAACGCGTCCGCGCCAATCGACTGAATCAGCCGCGGCAACGATTCCCAATCGACCGAGCGCGGAGAGATGAGGGCCTTCGGGACCGCTGCGGCGACGTGGCCGGTGAAATCGAGCGCGCTGGTCAGGCTGGTTGGCACACCGGCGGCGACGGCACCCAGGCGGGTCAGTGCGCCCCCGGTGCGAGCGTGGACCGGGAGCACCGTGGTCCGTCGCTCACGATAGAGAGTGATCAGTCGCGCGGCGTGAGGGTTGTCGCCGTCGTGGACGCGGATGTGCAGCCCGTCGGCCTCGAGCCGATCGACCAACCGCGCCAGGAGCACCGCGCCCGCCCCGTCGATGCCATCGAGCGCCGACAGATCGAGTTCGACCTCACGACTGCCAGTCAGGCCCTGCTCGGCCTGGGCCACGGCCTGCGCCACCGCCGCGGCGTTCGCCAGGTCGAAGGGGCCGGCAGGACTGAGACGGACACGCCCGCCAACGGGCTCGGCCCGGATGACTACGCTCATCGATGCTTTCCGCCCACATCATCCAGTTCGAACCGCTCGCCTCCCGGCCAAGCGGGTTGCGACCCCGACGCGCGGCTCATCCTACCACCCTAGTGCTACTGCGCATCTCCCTCCCGGGTGACTGAAGGCCTGGCGCCGGGCGACCCGCCAAGGCCCTGGAGGTCGGGCTGACTGGCGAGCGCCAGGTCCTCGGGGATCGGATAGAGCGTCGCGATGGTCAGATCGAGCCGTCGCCGCTCCTCTTCGAGCGCCGGACGGCGATGCGCCGGCAGCGTCGCGATCAGGCTTTCGAGCATCGCCCGCAATCGGCGGGCAATTTGCACGTTGCCCGCGCCGCACATCCGGATCTCGTGGCAGGACACGGTGACGAAATCTTCCCAGTCGGGCCTCGTCAAGACGACCCGCGGCCGGCCGCTCGCGTCGGCGATCACTTCGCCGCGCAAGTGACGTCGTCCGACGGTCCGCAGCAGCCGCTGCACCTGATCGAGGGCGAGCACGCCGGTGGTCGGGTCGTTGATGGCGGGCGACAGCGCCTTCAGCGCGATGTCGACCAGGATGCGGAAGGCAAACAGCGGGTCCTGCTCCAGGGTCCGCTCCGGGCCCAAGGCCACTGCCGCGCGCAGCGTGCGATCGGGAATGCTGGTGGCGCCCCCACGGAGCACGAACAGCGGTTCGTCGCTCGCCACGAAGTCGCCGACGCGCGGCACGAATTCGATGACGCCTCCGGTCCATTCCGCCTCGCGCACCAGCGTCGGCAGATCGATCGCCAGGACGATTTCCGAGCGGCCCTCGTGGGCGAGCACCCGGCGTGGCCCGTCGGTCACTGCGTCGCCGGCCCACCCGCCCTCGTCGACCTGGCCCGCGGCCGTGGGGTACACCTGCTTGATCACGCCGAGCCCTTCGTCGCCGACGCGGGAGACAATGCTGACGGGACGCAGCAGGCGGGCCGAGTAGTCGATCAGGAAGAGAAAGGTCGCGATGCTGGCGATGCCCAGCGTCGCGGTGACGAGCGCAACGATCTCGTGGACCCGTCCTTCCAGCCGATCGAGGGCCATCACCGAGAAAATCAGCGCGAACACGAACAACCCGACGCTGTATCGCACCACGTTGTCGCGCAGCAGCGTGGTCGCGATGATGCGCGGAGTGAGCTGCCCGCCGGCAATCTGCACCGCGACCAGCAGCGAGCCGAAGGTGAAGACCAGGAACGACAGCGTGAGCGAGATGATGGTCTGGTAGAGGGTGGTCGCGCCGGCGACACCCAGGCCGGACAGCCGCCAGCCCAGCCACGTGTCGAGCCATCGCAGCAGCGGCGCAATCAGCAGCACCAGGAAGATCGAGACGAACGGCACGATCCAGAGAGCGGACCGCGCGTAGCTGGTGGCCCGATACAGCCGGTTCCAGGTCAGCTCGCCTCGGACATAGCTCTCGACCCAGTGCCATTGCCGCCGGGCGGCGTCGACCGGCCGGTTCTGATCGCGGCGGGGAGGAGCCATCGACTCATCCGTTATGCAAGATTCGTGCATCGCCCGCGACGCCAGTTCGCCCAGTGAAGCGGCCCCACCGGCGCCCCGAACCCCCGAGATCCCGGAAGCCAGCATCGTAATTCCGGGGCTTCCGGTCCTGCCAGGCGGCCTGGGCGCCGCCCCGGTCGTGCCGTAAGTGCAATCCAAAGAAAGTCTTTAGCGGTCCCTTTACGCGCCAGATGCAGGGTGGTATCCGTTCTGCAATCCCTCCACGACATGGTGCGTCTGATCGTCAACCTGCACGCGCCGGCGCCGCACGCGCTGGGCATCATGGATGCCCTTCGGATGCTGATGCGGGCCACCCGGCTCGAACCGGGTTGCGTCGACTGCCAGGCGTGGACCACCGAAGACGAGGACGACCGGGGTCGGATGGAAGTGCATTACGAAGAGCGGTGGAGCACGGAGCCCAGCATCGAACGCCGGGTCCGCTCGGAAGCATTCACGAAGGTGCTGGAGCTGCTCGAGGGGGCCGTGGAGCCCCCGCACGTGGAATTTGACTTCGTCTCCCGCCATCAGGGGCTGGAGTATGTGGAGGCGGTGCGGCGTGATACTCGGTAGTCGATTTGCCATCCGCGGGAACACCGCGATGGCCACCATGCTTCTGGCGGGCCTGTCGCTCGCCAGCCTCAACGCCCAGGCGCCCGCCACCCCACCTCCTCCACCCGGGACGATCGTCTGCGCTTCGCCGACCGAGGAACGTCATCACTGCGCGGGGGATACATCCGCCGGCGTGGTCCTGGCGAAGTCCACCGGTCCGGCCGCATGCCTGCTCGGGAAGACCTGGGGCTATGACGACCAGGGTGTGTGGGTGAGCGACGGGTGCAGTGGCGAGTTCCTGACCGGCGCGGCCGCCGCTGCGCAAGCGGCCACCGGGACGCCGTCGGAGCCAACGGACCGGATCGAGTCGTGGGGCGAGTTCAGTCCGGGCAACGGCTTCCTGGTCGGGCGAGGCAGCGCCGGCGAACTGGCGATCAGCGCCTACGCACTGGCTCGTTATCTGAACCAGATGCCGGCCACCGATACCTTCACCGATCACCTTGGCAACGAACGCACTGTCGACGGCCGGAACGACATCTTCCCGCACCGCGTCATCGTCTGGTTCAAGGGCTGGGTCGGGCGACCGCAAATCGTTTACAACATCGCGATCTGGACGGTGAACACCACCAACCAGGTGGCGCTGTTCGGCAATCTCGGCTACCAGTTCAACGAGAAGTTCAGCGTCTACGCCGGGATCAACGGCAATCCTGGGACGAGGTCGCTGCAAGGCTCGCACCCGTATTGGCTGGGCCACGACCGAGTGATGGCGGATGAGTTCTTCCGTCCCTACTTCGGGTCCGGTGTCTGGGTGCAGGGCCAGCCGCTGCCCGGCCTCTGGTACAACTTCATGGTCGGCAACAGCAATAGTGCCCTCGATATCAAGGCCACGCAGCTCGATCGTTCGTTCACGCCCAGCGCGTCCATGTGGTGGATGCCGACGACCAAGGAGTTCGGACCCAAGGGTGGCTACGGCGACTGGGAAGGTCACGAGAAACTGGCGACGCGGTTTGGCTTCTCCAGCTCGTTCAGCACCGAACAGCGATACACCAACGCCGATAACGGCTCGTCAGGCAATACCACGCTGCGGCTTGCCGACAGCGTCAACGTGTTCGACACCGGCGCGCTGGCGCCGGGCGTGACGGTCGACGAGGTGGACTTCAGCATCCTTTCGTTCGACGCCGGAATCAAATACAAGGGCTTCTTCCTGCAGACGGAAATCTACAACCGCTGGCTCGACAACTTCGTCACCGATGGAACGGTGCCTGTGTCGTCGATTCATGACCAGGGCTTCTACGTGCAGGGTTCGTTCTACCCGGTGCCCAAGAAGCTCGAGCTGTACGGCGTCACGTCGCAGATTTTCGGAGACAAGGACGCCGGTTTCGACAACAGCCACGAGTACGGCGGCGGCATGAATTTCTATCCGGCGAACACCCGCAACCATCGCCTCAATCTGCAGGTGCTCGGTGTGGACAAGTCACCGGTGAGCAGCACGTTCGGCTACTACGTGGGCGGGCAGACCGGCACCACGGTGTCGGCGGCGTTCTCGGTGTTCTTCTGACGGAAATCCGGAGTGGCATCATGACGGTGCGCGACGAAGTGGGACGGAAGGCTCGGCTCGTTGCCGGCGCGGTCATCCTGGTGATGGCGGCCGCGGCGGCCGTACCGCTGGTGCGCGTGGCCGGGCGTGTGTCCGCCGCCCAGCGCACGCCCGCGGCCCCGGCGGCGACCGCCAACGCCGATTTCAACGACTCGCACTTCCACCTGACCAACTACGTCCAGGAAGGCACCGATGTCCGCCGCTTCCTGGAGATCATGGGGACCCGCGTCGGCCGCTCGACGCTGTTCGGCATCCCGTTGCAGCAGCAGTGGTCGTACGGAAACTCCGGCGACTACGCCCCGACCTATTACCTGCACAGCGACGCACCGCTCTACTACTACTCGTTCACCGATGCCTTCATCGCGCAGACCTATCGATCGCTGCCGCGCGGATCAGCAGGCCCGGCTCGATCCGATGATCACCGGCTTCAACCCGGCGGACATGTACGGCGCGGATCACATCAAGCGGGTGCTGCGAACCTTCCCCGGCGTGTTCAGCGGCATCGGCGAGTTCAGCATCCACAAGGAGTTCGTCTCGCCGAAGGTCGCGGGTGAGACCGCGAGCCTGACCAACCCGGCGCTCGATCGGATCCTCGACGCCGCCGCGGAGATCGGTCTCGCTGTGATCCTCCACAACGACATCGACATGCCGTTTGCGAAGACCGACGCCGAACCGGTGTACCTGACCCAGACCAAGGCGCTCCTGAAGCGGCATCCGAAGACGGTCATCATCTGGGCGCACACCGGCCTCGGGCGCGTGGTTCATCCGGTCCAGTTGTCGGCCGAGGCCGGCGCGGCCGAGCGCAGCCCCAACCACATCGAGATCATCGAGCAGATGCTGAGCGACCCGGCGCTGTCGCATCTCTACTTCGACATCTCGTGGGACGAGGTCGCGAAGTATGCCGTGAGAACGCCGGAGACGGTCGCCGGCGTGGCCGCCATGCTCAACAAGTACCCCGATCGCTTTCTGTTCGGGACCGACACCGTGGCCCCGTCCGAGCCGGCGCCCTACTTCGCGGTGTTCGACTTGTGGGCACCCGTCTTCAAACAACTCACGCCCGAAGCCAGCGCCAAGGTTCGGAAAGGAAACTACGAGCGGATTTTCGATGAAGCGCGCCGCCGGGTACGTGCCTGGGAGGCATCCAGCGCAAAAGGCAATAAGTGATGCGACACCTATGACAGGTGCGAGCTACATTCCAAAGGAGCAACGTCGTGAGAACATTCATCGGGATGGCCGTGTTGGCAGTCCTGCTCACCGGTCCGGCCATGGCGCTGGCACAGCAGCCCGTCAGCCGGACCGAGGAGGTCAGTTCGGTGTTCACCATCGAGGCCATCGACCACTCGGCGCGGGTCGTGACCCTCCGGAACCAGGCCGGTCTCCTCGAAGAGGTGTACTGCGGTCCCGAGGTGCAGCGCTTCGAGGCCCTCAAGGTCGGCGACACGGTCACCTTCCGCTTCTACGAAACGGTCGTGACCGCCCTGAGCAAACCCGGCGCAGCAGCGACACCGTCGACAACGGTCAGCCGCACGCCAGGCGCGCCGGGCGGCACGATCGCCCGCCAGGCTTCCGCTACCGTCACCATCGAGACCATCGATCCGAAGGCAGCTGAAGTGACCGTCCGGACCGCGGCCGGGGGCCGCTCGGTGTTCAAGGTCCAGGACGTCAAGAACCTCGAGGGCTACAAGGCCGGCGACCAGGTGACCATGACCTACACGCGCGGCCTTGCCATCAGCGTGACCCCGCCGGCGGCGCAAGAGCCGAAGCCCAGCATGGAGATCTACGGCTTTGCCATGCTCGACTTCGGCCACGACTTCAAGCAGGTCAACCCCGACTGGTTCGACACGCTGCGCGCCACCAAGCTGCCGTCCTACGAGAACGAGTTCGGCGAGGACAACCGCAACTTCGCCGGGGTGCGGCAGTCGCGCCTCGGCGTACGGACGTCGTCGCCGACCGCGATGGGCGAGCTGAAGACGACGTTCGAGTTCGAGCTCATGGGCACCGGCGACGACACCGGGCAGACGACCTTCCGGTTGCGCCACGCCTACGGCGAGCTCGGCGCGTTCGGAGCGGGCCAGTACTGGAGCCCGTTCATGGACATCGACATCTTCCCCAACACGATCGAGTACTGGGGCCCGACGGGCATGGTGCTGTTCCGCAACGTGCAGCTGCGCTGGATGCCGGTGAAGGGGGCGAACAGTCAACTGACTTTGGCGCTCGAGCGACCGGGCGCGAGCAACGACACCGGCCGGCTCACCAACCGCGTCGAACTGGAGAACGTGACGGCACGCTTTCCGCTCCCCGACTTCTCCGGGAACTACCGCATGATGGGCGACTGGGGCCACGCGCAGGTGGCCGGCATCGTGCGCAAGTTCAACTGGGACGACAACAACGACGACCAGTTCGACCTGAGCGGGAGCGAGATGGGGTGGGGCATCAACCTCACGTCGGCACTGAAGGTCACCGACGGCGACACGCTGCGACTGGGGCTGGTCTACGGCGCCGGCATCCAGAACTACATGAACGACTCGCCGGTGGACGCCGGCATCGTCCGTCAACCCGGCAACGTGGTTACGCCGGTGACGGCCGAGGCCATTCCGCTGCTGGGCATCACGGCGTTCATCGATCACGCGTGGAGCAGCCGCTGGAGCAGCTCCATCGGCTATTCGATGCAGGACAACGACAACCGCGAGGGGTCGAACCCCGATGCCTTCCGCCGCGGCCAATATGCCGTCGGCAACCTGCTGTTCACGCCGGTGCCCAACGTGATGGCTGGCGGCGAGCTGCAGTGGGCCCGCCGGGAGAACTTCAGCGATGGCTTCTCGTCCGACGGCCTCAAGATTCAGTTTTCGTTCAAGTACAACTTCTCGGCCAAAATCGGAGGGAACTAGCATGAGTGTCATCACGCGCACGCTGTTGGGGTTGGCGCTTTGCGCGGCCTTCGTCAGTCTGCCCGGCAACGGTCTCGAGGCCCAGGCAGCCGCTGATGTGCAGAAGGCGGTCGATGCCGCATTTGCCAAGTACAAGGGGCTGCAGGAAGGCAAGAACGCCGACTACATCCCGGCCCTCGCCAAGGTGGATCCCAACCTGTTCGGCATCGCCGTGGTGACGCCGGACGGCAAGGTCTACACCGCCGGTGACGTCAAGACCGAGGTCTCGATCCAGTCGATCTCGAAAGTGTTCACGATGGCGCAGGTCATCCAGGAGCAGGGTCTCGACTCGATTGCCAAGCGCATCGGGGTGGACGCCACCGGCGCCCGCTTCAATTCGATCATCGCGATCGAAGGCGTACGCACCGTGGTCGGCACCGGCGCCCCCGAAATGAACCCCCTGGTCAACCCGGGCGCCATCTCAGCCACCAGCATGGTCAAGGGCGCGAATGCCGACGAGGTGTGGCAGAAGATCATCGGCTTCCACAACGACGCGGCGGGCCGCAACCTCAGTGTCATCCAGGACGTCTATAAATCGGAGTCCGACACCAACCAGCGCAACCAGGCGATCGGCGCACTGATGCTCGCCTACGGGTACATCAAGGACAACTGGCAGCAGGCGGTGGATCTCTACACGCGGCAGTGCTCGATCGGCGTCAACGCCAAGGACCTGGCGATGATGGCGGCGACGCTGGCCACAGGCGGCAAGAATCCGGTCACCGGCAAGCAGGTGATGGACGCCGAGAAGGTTCCTGGGGTGCTCGCGGTGATGGCGACGGCCGGTCTCTACGACGACTCGGGCAAGTGGCTGTATCGGACCGGACTGCCCGGCAAGAGCGGGGTGGGCGGCGGCATCATCGCGGTGTCACCCGGCAAGTTCGGGATCGCCGTCGTCTCGCCACCACTCGACGACGCCGGCAACAGCGTGCGCGCGCAGAATGCGATCGCCGACATCTCGAACGCGCTCGGCGGCAACCCGTTGGCGACGCGGCCCCGTTAGATCGGTAATCATAGAATCGTTTTCCTGTCGTTTCATTGGAGGTAAGTCATGTTCAGTAAATCATTAGCAATGGCGGCGATGGCCGTCCTCGTGTCGGTCGGCCCGGCGGCAGCCCAGAAAGTCGAAGTGAGCGGCCTGGTGGGTTGGACGCTGTCGGACGGCGTGGAAGGCGACGCGGTCCTGGCCGGCGACGGCAACCTGTATGACAAGATTGACGTGAAGGACTCGGCGTCGTGGGGCCTGGCGGTCGGCTTCAACGCCACCGACAACATCGAAGTCGGGTTCCTGTTCGGCCAGCAGCTGAGCTCGCTCGAGCTCGGCGGCACGGCCACACGCGACCTCGGCGATTTGACGGTCAACACCTATCACCCCTACGTCGCCTACAATGCCGGAGCCCCGGACGCGCGCGTGCGCCCGTACTTCATGATCGGCTTCGGCGCCACCAACTACAGCAACGTCGAGTTCACGCGCGCCAACGGCCGAGCCTGGGGAGACTGGCAGCGAGACCCAGTTCTCGACGACCTGGGGCCTGGGTGTGAAGGTGTTCGGCGGTTCGAATGTCGGCTTCCGCGCCGGCGTGCAGTGGACGCCGACTTACATCAAGTCGGATTCCGAAGGCTGGTGGTGCGATCCCTACTGGGGCTGCTACACCGTGGCCGATGCCAAGTATGCTAACCAGTTCCAGTTCAACGGCGGTCTGACCATTCGTTTCTGAGGAGGTTACACATGATGACTACGCGCACTATCGGTATCAGTCTCTTGTCGGCGGCACTGGTCGTCCTGTTCGCGGGTAGCCCTGTCGCGGCGCAGAAGCCCGTCTCGACCGGCGAGGTGATCAGCAAGACCTTCACCATCGAAGCGATCGACAGCACCAACCGGGTCGTCACGTTGAAGGCTCCGGACGGCGCGCTGCAGGAAGTGTATTGCGGCCCCGAAGTTCAGCGCTTTTCGGCGCTGAAGGTGGGTGACTCGGTCACGTTCCGCTACCACGAATCGCTGGTCACGGCCGTGCGGCGGTCGACCCAGGCGAAGCCGGCGAGCGAGACCGCGGGTGTGACCCGCACGCCGGGCACCCAGCCGGGCGGCACGATTGCCGATCAGGTCACGCGCACCGTCACGATCGCGGCGATCGATACCAAGGCGCCGTCGGTGACGATCAAGTCCGACAGGGGCGCCAACATGTCGTTCCGGGTGCAGGACGCCAAGAACCTGGAAGGCTACAAGGTCGGCGACACCGTCGACATCACCTACACCCGGGCGCTGGCGGTCAGCGTCGAGCCCGCGAAGAAGTAAGTAGAAGTAGTAACTGGCGAGCAAGAGCGCTTGCGGTGGGAGCATCGGGGCAGTTAACCCCGGTGCCACCCGCGCGGCAGGGTGCATTCGTATGCGTATCACTCCATATCGTTCGCCCCGCGTCGCGGCGATTCTCGCGCTGACGTTGCTCGTCCCGCCTGGGTCGCTGGCCCGCGCACAGAGCAAAGCCGGGGTGCCGCCGGCGGTGGCCGCCACGCAGCCGCCGCTGCCGCCGGGCACCAACGCCGACACCGGCTGGCCGCGCACGGTCGCGCTCAAGACCGGCAGCGCCGTCTGGTACCAGCCGCAGATCGAGAGCTGGGCCGGCCAGAAGAAGATCGTCGCCTGGTCGGCGGTGGCCTACCAGCCGACCGGCGCCAAGGAGCCTGCGCTCGGCACCATCAAGATCGAAGGGCCGACGCAGGTCGCCGTCGACGAGCGCGTCGTCGGCCTCGACCTGCGACATCACCGAGTACAACTTCAAGACGCTGTCGCCCGATCAGGTCAAGGCCCTGGTCGCCGACGTGCAGGCGCTGCCGCATCGACGAGCGCGTCATCGACCTCGACCGGCGTGCTGGCGTACGTGGCCGACAGCCCGCTGAAGCCGTGAAGAACGTCGAGGGCATCAAGGCCGACCCGCCGAAGGTGTTCTCGGCGCCGGCGCCCGCCGATCCTGATCAACCTCGACGGCGAGCCGATCTGGAGCCCGATCGAAGGACTCGACCTGCGCTACGCGCTCAACACCAACTGGGATCTGTTCGAGCACACGCCGACGCAAGACGCTTCTACCTGCGCTACAACGACTCGTGGCTGCAGGCGACCACGGTCACCGGGCCGTGGACGGCGGTCACGGACAAGCTGCCCGCGAGTTTCTCGAAGCTGCCGGCCGACGACAACTGGAAGGACGTGAAGGCGGCCGTGCCCGGCAAGAAGCTCTCGTCGCAAGACGACGCCGAAGGTGTTCGTCAGCACCGACCCCGCCGAACTGATCGTGATCGAGGGCGCGGTCAGCTACCTGAAGCCGTCGAGGGCGCGCCGACGCTGCTCTGGGTGAACAACACCGAGAGCGACCTGTTCCGCATGGGCCGCAGACGGCGATTTCTACTTCCTGGTCGCCGGCCGCTGGTTCAAGGCCGCGACGCCTCGATGGCCCGTGGACGTTCGCGACGCCGACCCTGCCGGCCGACTTCAAGCAAGATCCCGGTCGAGCACCCGCGGTCGCGCGTGCTGGCGTCGGTTCCCGGGCACGCCGCAGGCGACCGAAGCCGTGCTGCTGGCGTCGATTCCGCGGACCGCGCGCGTCAACAAGAAGGAACTGAAGGCGCCCGACGTGGTCTACGCAGGGCGAGCCGCAGTTCAAGCCGATCGACGGCTCGCAAGGGCGTCCAGCAGGCGGTGAACACCGACAAGGACATCGTCAAGTACGGCGACCTGTACTACATGTGCTTCCAGGGCGTGTGGTTCATGTCGCGCGCCGCGAGCGGCCCGTGGGAAGTCGCGTCGACTCGATCCCGCAGGAGATCTACACGATTCCCGCGAGCTCGCCGGTCCATCACGTCACCTACGTCACGGTGGAAGACGACGACGACGACGACGAGTGGGTGACGTTCGCGTACGTCGCGGCCTACACCGGGCTGATGATCGGCTGGGGCTGCGCCGTGTGGGGGAGCGGCTATTACTATCCGCCGTACTACCGGTTCTACGGCGGATCTACTACCCGTATCCGCACACCTACGGCATGGGCGCCTGGTACAACCCGTACACCGGCGCGTACGGACGTGGCTACGGCGGCCTACGGTCCCGTACGGCGGCGTCGGCATGGGCGCGTCCTACAACCCGCGGACCGGCACCTACGCGCGCGGCGCCGCGGCGTATGGTCCCTATGGATCGCGCTCCGCCGGTCAGGCCTACAACCCGCGCACCGGCACCTACGCGCAGACGCGCCAGGGCTCGAACGTCTACGGCAACTGGGGCACCAGCTCGGTGCAGCGCGGCGACGACTGGGCGCAGACCGCGCACCGCGAGAACTACCGGACCGGAACGAACTACGATCGGGCATCCGGACCAGCGACGGCGGCGCTGCCGCGACCGACGCAGCGGCGCGGCCGGTCGCACCACGGTCGGCCGCACCGCAGGGCGGCGACGTCTACGCCGGCCACGACGGCAACGTCTATCGCCAGAACGAAGGCGGCGGCTGGGAGCAGAGCAACGGGTCCGGCGGCTGGAGCGGCGTGGACAGCGCCAAAGTGGATCAGGCTCGTGCGCAGGACCGGGCCGGCTCGGGCGCCACGGCCGGCACCACAGCCGCAGGCACGCGCGATCGGGCCGCGACCAGCGGCGCAACCGGCCAGCTGGAACGCGACAGCAGCGCGCGGACCTCGGGCAACACCCGCACCGCCGATCGCAGCGGATGGGAGTCGAGCGGCGGATCGCGTTCCGGTGCCGGCAGCTACGGCGGCAGTCGCGGGGGCGGCGCGCGCGGCGGTGGCGGTCGAAGGCGCTAAGGGGCGAGGCCTGAAAAGGCAAAAGGCAAAAGGCTAAAGGCACAAGGCAAAAAGCACGATGACGAGAGAAGGGACGCCAGGCATGAAGAAGCTGTTGACGACCACGATGGCCACTGCACTCCTCACCCTTGGCGTGATGGCGGCTCTCAGCGCGCAGGGGCAGCCGTCACAGGAGCCGAGTGCGACGGACAAGGTGCGCATCACCGGCTGGGCGCTCAACATGAGCAACACCGCCACTGGCGCCAACCAGACGATTCAGATCGACATCGACGGCTGGTCGAACCCCTCGCAGCGGCAGCACCTGATCGACACCTTCATGGAGAAGAAGCAGGACGGCCTGGTGCGCGAGCTCGAGAAGCAGCCCGACCTCGGCAAGTTCCGTTTTCCTGGTTACATGGGGCCCGACCCGAACAACGTGATGCGGCTCGGCACCGACATCCGCTACGCGATGAGCTTCCCGATGGAGAACGGCGGACGCCGCATCGTCGTCATCACGCCGCGGGTGATCGGTTTCCAGGAAGCGCGCAACCAGCCGCGCACGGTGGACTATCCCTTCTCGCTGTTCGAGATGCGCTTCGACAAGGCCGGCAAGGGTGAGGGACGCCTCGCCTACGCCACCCAGATTTCGTTCGACAAGAAGAAGAACTCGATCGAAATCGAGAACTACTCCAGCGAGCCGGTGCGGTTGAACGAGCTGAAGCTGGAATCGAAGAAGTAGAGCGCAATAACGACGTCCACGCGGAGCGAGGGTCATGGTGCGAGCGAGACAGATCGGCGGCGTGGCGGCGTTGGTCGCGTTCGCCACCATCCTCACCGCCGCGCAGGCGGTCTACGAATCCACGCCGAAGACGATGACGGCGACGATTGCCGTCATCGAGAAGGACAGCCGCATCGTCACGCTGAAGACGACGGCCGGCAGCTGGCTGCACGTGCGCGCGCCCGACGAGATGGAGGGCTTCAACACGCTGAAGGTCGGGGACGTCGTGACAGCCACCTACTTCGAGGCGATTGCCGTGCGGCTGCGCAAGCCCGACGATCCGCTGCCACCCGCCAACCCCACGACCATCGTCAAACGGAAGGACGACACTCCTGGCTCCAGGACGATGAAGGAGCAGTCGATCCGGGCCACCGTCAAGACGGTCGATCAGGCATCGTCGTCGTTGACCGTGACCACGACGGCGGGCGAGGAGCGCTCGCTGACAGTGACCGACCCGGCGCAACTGAAGCCCATCAAGGCCGGGGACACCATCGACGTCACCTACTACGAGTCGCTGCTCGTCAGCGTCGCTCGTCCGAAGAAGCACTAGACGCCGAGCGGTTCGCCCGGGCTAGCGGTCGTCGTCCAGGTCGTCGTCGTCGTCCTCGAGGTCGACATCGGCCTCTTCTGGCGGAGGGCCAAAGAGGTGCTCCCGCATCTCGAGCGGCGTCACCGCCACCAGCACATCTTCGAGATCCTTCGGCAGCGGCGCCGTGAACGACAGGCGCTCGCCGGTGCGCGGGTGCGTGAACGCCAGCCGTTCGGCGTGCAGGAACGGCCGCGTCAGCCGCTGCACCGCGCGGAACTGCGTGCGGCACGCGCCGGTGCACGCCGCCGTAGAGCGCGTCGCCGACGATCGGATGGCCGATGGCGTTCAAGTGCACGCGGATCTGGTGCGTGCGCCCGGTGGCGATGGTGACCCGCAGCAGCGTGACGCCCGCGCAGGTCCCGGCCCAGGTGACGCGCGTCACCGCTTCTCGGCGCGTGCGAGGCCCGCGTCGACATCTTCTGGCGGTTCTTCGGGTCGCGGCCGATCGCAGGCCTCGATGCGCTTGCGCTGCTGCACCAGTCCCCACACGAGCGCGACGTATTCCTTCTCGACCTCGCGATCGTGGAACTGCCGCGCCAGCTCGCGGTGCGCTGACGTCGTGCTTGGCCACCACCATCACGCCCGACGGTGCCCTTGTCGAGGCGATGGACGATGCCCGGCCGCGCCTCGCCGCCGATGCCGCTCAGGTTCTTCGACGTGATGGAGCAGCGCGTTGACGAGCGTGCCGTCGGGGTTGCCGGCCGCGGGATGCACCACCATGCCGGCCGGCTTGTTCACCACCACCAGGTCGTCATCGTCGAAGAGAATCTCGAGCGGCAGATCCTCGGCGCGGTGGGCGTCGGCCGCCACGGTGTCGGGCAGCGTCGACGGCGATCACGTCGCCCTCGCGCAGCTGCACGTTGGACTTGGTCACCTTGACGCGCGCGACGATCACCTGGCCGTCGTCGATCAGCCGCTGGATCTGCGAGCGGGAGTAGTTCGGGACCTGCGCCGGCGAGGAAGCGGTCGAGCCGCTCGCCGGCCGAGTCCGGCGGCAACGACGAAGCTCAGACGTGTCACGCGAAACGCGGCTTTCGCGGGCCGCGCGGCATCTCGGGAGCGGCCGGCTGATCGGGCTTGCCGAGATACCAGAGCATGAACAGGCTGAGCGGCGCGAGCACCAGCGAGATGAACTGCGACGTCGAGACCATGTCGAACACCAGGCCGCGGTCGTCGCCGCGGTAGAACTCGATGATGAAGCGCGACACCGCGTAGAGCAGCACGAAGCATCCAGAACGTGCGTCCCGGCGAAGGGGCGGCCGCGGCGTTCGAAGGCCAGCAGCAGCAGGAAGATCACCAGACCGGCCGCCGACTCGTAGATCTGCGTCGGGTGGAGCGGCACGTTGAGCGGCGTGCCGACGTTGAGGGCGGCCGCGGGATCGGTGAACGTGATGGCCCAGCCGACATCGGTCGGCTTGCCGTAGCAGCAGCCCGCCATCAGGCAGCCGAGGCGGCCGACCATGTAGCCGAGCGCAATGCCCGGCGCGAACAGGTCGCCCGACGTCCACAGCGGCAGCTGGTGCTTCCGCAACTGGTAGATGCACACCACGACCGCGGCGATCAGCCCGCCGTAGAACACGCCGCCCGAGCGCAGCAGCGAGGTGAACTCCTGCCAGCTGCTGGTGAAGTGCTCGAAGTCGACGATGAACAGCAGCGCCTTGGCGCCGACCAGGGCCGCGATGATGACCCAGATGCCGAGGTCGAGCACCCGGTTGCCGTCGAGGCCGGCGGCGCTTGGCACGGCGCACCGCCATGCCAGAGGCCGACCAGGTAGGCGGCGGCCAGCAGCACGCCGTAGGAATAGATGGTGAGCGGTCCGAGCACTAAACAGAATTGGATGCACGGCGTGCCCAGCCCCAGAATATCGAGAATCATGAAGCCGACGCCCAGCGTGATGGCGGCATCGGCGACGTTGAACGCCCAGAAGTGCCAGCCATTCCAGTAGGCGTCGACGAAATCCAGCACGTAACCCGCGGTTGCCCGATCGATCAGGTTGCCGATGGCCCCGCCGAGCACGCCGGCGATGCCGATGCGGGCGACGCCGATCGCTGAGCGGCACGGTGAGCGCGTACCATGCCACGCCGCCGAGGGCGGCCAGCGCCACCATCGACATCACCACCGTCTTGAACGGGAAGTCGACGCCGTTCATCATCCCGAACGCCGCGCCGGTGTTGTGGACCCGCGTGAGGTCCAGGAAGCCGGGGATCACCTCGACGCTATCGTGCAGCGCCAGGGCGTTCCGCACCAGCGCCTTGGTGACCTGGTCGAGCACGACCACGGTGACGGACGATCACCAGCTCGAGGCGCCGCTCGTGCAGCATCCTCATCAGGCTGCACCGGCTCGGCGCAGCGCCTCGACGCAGCGGGAGCACAGGCCCGCGACGCGCCGGATCGGCGCTGACCTCCGGCACGAAGCGCCAGCACCGCTCGCACTTGATGCCGTCCGCCTTCTCGACGTGCACGATTGGCGTGCCCGGCTCGGAACCCGCCGGGGCGGTGCCGCCGCCGCCACGTCGACCTGCGACACGCCGAACAGCGTCGGCAGGAAGTCCTGATACTCCCCGAGCAGCGTGGCGTCGTCGCCCGAGGCTTCGATGCGCGACGCGCGCCGAGAGGTTGGCCGTGATCGTCTTGTTCCTGACGCTTCTGTTCGAGCGCCAGGTTCACCTGGTCGCGGACGACGGCCAGTCGCTGCCCAGCGTTCGAGCAGCGCGGGGTTGCGATGGACCGCCACCTCGTCGCCCTCGGGAACAGCGCCATGTGCACCGAGGCGCTCGCGCTCGCCCGGCAGCGTCCGCCACAGCTCGTCCATCGTCACCGACAGGATCGGCGCCAGCAGGCGCGCCAGGCCGTCGACGACGGTGAACATCGCCGTCTGCCCGGAGCGGCGCGCCTCGCGACGTCGCGCCGAAGGTGTACATCCGGTCCTTGGTCACGTCGACGTAGAACGCGCTCAGGTCGACGGTGATGAACGTGTTCGCCGCCTGGAAGATGCCGGGGTAGTCGTAGTCGTCGTAGGCGGTGACGATCTTCTCGGCGCACTCGGCGTACTTGCGCCAGCACCCAGCGGTCGATCTCGAGCAGCTCGGCGTTGCGGCACGGCGTCGGTGGCCGGGATCGAAGTCGTAGAGATTGGCGACCAGCACGCGGATGACGTTGCGGAACTTGCGATACGCCTCGACGGTGCGGGCGAGGATCTCCTTGCCGAGGCGGATGTCCTCGCGGTAGTCGACCATCGACACCCACAGGCGCAGGATCTCGGCGCCGCTCTGCTTGATGACGTCCTGCGGCGCGATGATGTTGCCGAGCGACTTCGACATCTTGCGGCCGTGCTCGTCCACCACGAAGCCGTGCGTCAGCACCTGGTCGAAGGGCGCGCGGCCGCGCGTGCCGACGCCGACGAGCAGCGAGCTGTGGAACCAGCCGCGATGCTGGTCGCTGCCTTCGAGATAGATGTCGGCGGGCCAGCGATGGTCCTCGCGGAACGGCAGCACCGCCTCGTGGCTCGAGCCCGAGTCGAACCACACGTCGAGGATGTTGCTCTCGCGCTCGAACGCGGTGCCGCCGCACGACGGGCAGGCGCAGGCCTTCGGGCACGAACTCCTCGAGCGGCCGCTCGTACCAGGCGTCGGCGCCGTAGCTCGTCGAAGACTGCCGCGGCCTTCTCGCACGAGCGCCGTGGTGAGCACCGCCGTGCCGCACTTCGTGCAGTCCATGCGCCGGGATCGGCACGCCCCAGGCGCGCTGGCGCGAGATGCACCAGTCGGGGCGGTTGGCGATCATGCCGTCGATGCGCGCCTGGCCCCACGACGGGATCCAGCGCACGCGTCCGCGGATCGCCTGCAGCGCGCGCGCCCGCAGGTCCTGCGCCTCCATGGCGATGAACCACTGCGCGGTGGCGAGGAAGATCACCGGGTTGTGGCAGCGCCAGCAGTGCGGGTACGAGTGGTCGAAGTCCTCGCGGTGCCACAGGCGGCCGCGCTCGCGCAGCGCCTCCTCGACCTTCGGATTGGCGTCGCAGACCTGCAGCCCGGCGAACAGCGCGCACCGTCTCGATGAAGTGGCCGCCGGCGTCGAGCGGCGCGCAGGATCTCGAGGCCGTACTTCACGCCGGTCTTGTAGTCGTCGGCGCCGTGGCCGGGCGCGGTGTGCACCGCGCCGGTGCCGGCTTCGAGCGTCACGTAGTCGGCCGAGCACGCCGAGCGAATCGCGGTCGTAGAGCGGATGCCGGAAGACGAGGCGCTCCATCACCGTGCCCGTCGAACGTCGACGAGCGGCTCGCCGAACGCTGCGCCCGGTCTTGCCGGCACCGACTCGGCGAGGTCCTTCGCGACGATCACCGACCGTGCCGTCGACGTCGTAGGCGCCGTACTCGAACTCCGGATGGAACGCGATCGCCAGGTTGGACGGGATGGTCCACGGCGTGGTCGTCCAGATCAGCACCGACACCTGTTTGCCCGCCGAGCGCCGGCAGGCGCGTCGCCAGCTCGGCGCGCGCTGGCTTCGCTCAGCGGGAACTCGACGTAGATCGAGGGCGAGGTGTGCGGCTCGTACTCGACCTCGGCCTCGGCCAGCGCGGTGCGGCAGTGCGTGCACCAGTGCACCGGCTTCTTGCCCTTGTAGACCATGTCCTGCTCGACGAACCGGCCGAGCGCGCGGACGATCGCCGCCTGGTAGCGGAACGTCATCGTCTTGTAGGGGTCGTCCCACAGCCCGATGATGCCGAGGCGCTTGAAGTCGCGGCGCTGGATGTCGACGTACTTCTCGGCGTAGGTGCGGCAGGCGCGGCGGAAGTCGGCCGTGCTCATCTGCCGCTTCTTCGGCCCGAGCTCGCGATCGACCTTCAGCTCGATCGGCAGGCCGTGGCAGTCCCAGCCCGGCAGGTACGGGGCGTCGAAGCCGAGCATGTTGTGCGACTTGACGACCAGGTCCTTGAGGATCTTGTTGAGCGCCGTGCCGATGTGGATCTCGCCGTTGGCGTACGGAGGCCCGTCGTGCAGAAGGAAGAGCTTGGCGCCCTTTCCGCGCGCTCGCGAATCTGGCCGTACAGGTCCATCGCGTCCCAGCGGGCGATGGTCTCCGGCTCGGTTGTCTGCAGATTGGCCTTCATCGAGAAGGCCGTGCGCGGCAGGTTGCAGGTGTCCTTCCAGTCGGCCATGGCGATTTGACTATTGTAATGTGAGGACGATGCCACCACAGGTTCAGGAATTCCGGCTCGACAACGGTTTGAAGGTGCTGATTCAGGAAGTGCACACCGCGCCGCTGGCGTCGGTGTGGTGCTGGTACCGCGTCGGCTCGCGCGACGAGGGCCCGGGCGTGACCGGCGTGTCGCACTGGGTCGAGCACATGAACTTCAAGGGCACGCACCAACATCCCGCGCGACCAGGTGAAGGGCATCATCGAGCAGTTCGGCGGCAGCTGGAACGGCTACACCTGGATCGACCAGACCACCTACCTCGAGACCGCCACCAAGGACGCGCTCGATCGGATGCTGTTCATCGAGGCCGAGCGCATGGACAGCGTGCCTCTACGAGCCGGCGGACTGCGACTCGGAGCGCACCGTGATCATCTCGGAGCTGCAGGGCGGCGAGAACGACCCCGAGCAGCTGCTCGACACCGAGATGACCGCGACGGCGTTCAAGGTGCACCCGTATCGCCATCCCGACCATCGGCTGGCTGTCGGACCTGCGAGACGATGACCCGCGAGGACCTGTTCGGCCACTACCGCCGCTACTACGTGCCGTCGAACGCCACGCTGGTCATCGTCGGCGACGTCGACACCGACGACGTGCCCTGGCGAGCGTGCAGCGGCAGTTCGGCGGCATCCCGGCGGCGACCGGCGCCCGAGCGCCGGTGCGAGCGTCGAGCCGCCAGCAGCAGGCCGAACGGCGCGTGCACGCTGCGCAAGGAAGGCACCACGGCGTATTGGCAAGGCGGCGTATCACGCGCCGGCCTTTCACGACGCCGACTTCTTCCCGCTGCTGGTGGCCGACGCGGTGCTGAGCGGCGGCGCCGGGCCTCAACATCTGGTCCGACGGCAGCGTGCCGCGTCCGCAGCGAAGCGCCCGGCTCTACCGCGCGCTCGTCGACACCGGGCTGGCCTCGTCGGTCGGCGGCTCGCTGCTGCCGACCGCGCAGCCGTTCCTCTACTCGGTGCACGCGACGGTGATCGGAAGGGCAGTCGCTGGCGCGATGTCGAAGCAGGCGGTGCTCGCCGAGCTCGATCGAATCTGCCAGGGACGGCATCACCCCGGCGAGCTCGCGAAGGTGCAAGCCCAGCTGCGCGCTCGCTTTGTCTACGACGTGCGACAGCGTGACCGACATCGCGCATCAGCTCGGATACTTCGAGACGATCGGGTCGTGGAAGGACTGCGCTGACGCTCGTGCGACCGGCTCGAGCGCCGTCACCGTCGACCAGGTGCACGCCGCTGCCGCGCGCTACCTTCAGTGCCGACCAACCGCACCATCGGCTGGTTCGAGCCGCACGGCGGACGCATGCCGCTGACACCGGTCCGGCAGACGCTGCCCAACGGCGTCACTGTCCTCGCCAAGGAGAATCACACACGTCCGCGGTCGTCGCTGGTCGCGGCGTGCGCGCCGGCGCGCTACGACGATGCCGCGACCGCGAAGGCACCGCCGCGCTGTGGCGCGGGTGCTCGATCGCGGCACCGTGAGCCGCACCGGCGGATCAGATTGCCGACGATCTCGATGGGCGCGGCGCCTCGCTGTCCGTCGTCGCCGGGCGGCACCAGATGGCGGTCGCCGCCACCTGCCTGGCCGACGATTTCGCGGCGGTGCTCGCGCTCGCCGCGGACATCGCTGCGGCATCCGGTCTTCCCGATGCGGGATATCGAGACGCGGCGCGACGAGCTGATCACCTCGATCCGTCAGGAAGAGGACGATCCGGCCTCGATGGCCGTGGACGCGCCTGCTCGCGCGCGCTCTACGGGCCGCCATCCGTACGCGCGCATGGTGCGCGGCACCGTGGAGCGGTGGAGGCGATGCGCGCGACGACCTCGTGCGCTTCCATCAGCAGCGCTTCGACCCGCCAGCGACCATCGTCGTGGTCGTGGTCGGCGACCTCGACGAGGAGGCAATGATCGCGGCGGTGTCCGCGGCGCTGGGCACGTGGGCGCCGGGCGTGGCGTCACGCCGCGCGTCAGTGTTCCCGATGCCGACCGTGGCCACCGACGCGCCGGCTGGTGGTACGTCGCCGATGATGAACAAGTCGCAGGCCGACGTGGCCTACGGCTTCATCGGCATCCGCCGCTCCGATCCCGGACTACACCGCCGATGTCGGTGATGAACAACGCGCTCGGTCAGTACGCCATCGGCGGCCGGCTCGGCGACAGCATCCGCGAGCGGCAGGGCATGGCCTATTACGTGTTCAGCTCGCTCGACGCGACGCTTCGGCCCGGGCCCGTTGCTGATCCGGGCCGGCGTGTCCGCGGCCAACGTCGAGAAGACGATCGCCTCGATCGATGACGAGCTCGACGCTGGTCCTCGGCGAGGGCTTCACCGAGCAGGAGATCGACGAGTCGAAGAGCTACCTGATCGGCTCGCTGCCGCGGCAGCTCGAGACCAACGCCGCCATCGCCGTCGTTCCTGCTGACCGTCGGAGATCTTCGGGCTCGGCCTCGACTACGACGAGCGGCTGCCGGGACTGATCGGCGCGGTCACCAAGGACGCCGCCGATGCGGCGGCGCGCCGGCTGCTCGATCCCGCGCGCGCCGATCGTCGCGGTGGCCGGGCCGTGGCAGCCGCCGACGGCGCCGTGACCGCGCAGCCGACGCCGCTGATCCGCGCCGTCTTCTTCGACGTCGACTTCACGCTGATCTATCCCGGGCCCGACGTTTCAGGGCGAGGGATACCGGCGCGCCTGCGCCGCGCACGGCATCGAGGTCGATCCGCTGCAGTTTCGACGACGCGACCGCCGCCTCGTCGTTCATCCTCGACGACGTCGAGGAGCAGATCTACGACGCACGACGTTGTTCATCCACTACACCGCGTCGATCATCGAGCACATGGGCGGCCGCGGCGCCGGAGTGGTCGAACGCGGCGCGCGAGATCTACGAGGCCAGTGGTCGGTCAACCATCACTTCGAGATGTACGACGACGTGGCGCCGGTGCTGCGCGACGCTGCAGCAGCGCGGCTTCATCGTCGGCGTGATCTCGAATTCGCATCGCAGCCTCGATGCGTTCCGCGAGCACTTCTCGCTCGCCGGCATCATTCACGCGTATCGGTGTCGTGGCGCCGAGCACGGCTACATGAAGCCGCACCGCAGCATCTTCGAGGAGGCGCTCGAGCGGGCCAGGGTCGAGGCGGCGAAGTCGATGATGGTGGGCGACAGCCTCAAGCACGACATCGAAGGCGCGCTGAACGCCGGGCTGGCGGGCGGTGCTGCTGCGCCGATCCGGCGAAGTGCCCGCCGATGTGCCGCCCGAGCGTGCCGGTGATTCACGCGCTGACGAGCTGCGGCGCACCTCTGACCGGAGTCCTCAGTCGTGCGCACCTGACGCCGACTGCACTGATTCTGAGTCGATGTCATCGATTCGCGATCTCGCACACCGATCGACGAGTTCCGCCAGGTGCGTGGACCTCGAGCGCCAGATCTGGGGCTACACCGACCCGGACGACATGGTGCACGCGTGCCGGTGTTCATCTTCACCGTGCATCGCGGCGCGATCCTGCTCGGCGCGTTCGACGAGCGGGACCGGATGGTCGGCTTCGCCTACGCGGTCGTCGGCATGAAGGCCGGGCAAGCCGATGCTGTGGTCGCACATGACCGGCGTGCTGCCCGAGTATCGCGGCGGCCTGGGCTACCGGCTCAAGCTGGCGCAGCGCGAGCGCGCGCTGGCGCAGGGCTACGACCTGATCGAGTGGACGTTCGATCCGATGCAGGCGATGAACGCGCACTTCAACTTCGCCAAGCTGGGCGGCGTGGTCGAGGAATACGCCGCAACTTCTACGGCGAATCGACGAGCGCGCTGCACGGGCACGCCGACCGATCGCGTGGTGGCGCAGCTGGAAGATCGCCGCGCCGCACGTGGTGCGGCGGCTCGAAAGCGCGCCGCGACCTGCGCGTTCCGGGCGCACGAAGTCGCGGACGCGCCGGTCGTGAACCGCACCGTGATGGACGGCGAGTGGCGCAAGAGCGCCAGCATCGATCTGACGCTGGACGAGTCGCGGTTCTGGATCGAGATTCCCGACCGGCTTCACCGAGATGCAGCAGCACGCGCCGGAGCGCGCGCTGCCGTGGCGCATGGACATGCGCGCAGATGTTCGAGACCTACTTGCGAAGGGTTATCGCGCCGTGGATTTCGTCCTGCAGCGCGAGGCGGGCTTCGGGCGGTATCTGCTCGCGAGCGGAGCTGGCGGCTAAGGCACGGCAACGGCACCGGCAGCCGGCATCCGGCACCGGACACCGGATACCGATCCCGGTCTCTAGCCCGGCGGCCAGGTCATGACGCGGCCGCCGAGCACGTGCAGGTGGATGTGAAACACCGTCTGGCCGGCCTGCGCGTTGCAGTTGAACACCGTCCGGAACCCGGGGCCGTCGAAGCCGCGTTCCTTGGCGATCGTGGCGGCGCGCGCGCACCATCGTCGCCGACCAGGGCGTCGTCGTTCCGGCGTCAGATCGTTCAGCGTGGCGATGTGCGGCTTCGGCACGACCAGCACGTGCATCGGCGCCTGCGGGTTGATGTCGTTGAAGGCGATCAGCTGATCGTCTTCGTAGACCTTCGACGCCGGGATCTTCGCCCGCGACGATCTTGCAGAACAGGCAGGACATGGGTCACATGCTGCCCCAGGTCGGCGCCGGCGACGACTCGTCGTCGATGGGCGTCGGGCCGCATCGCCGGCGAACCCGGCGCTCCCCCGGGTCAGCGACGATCTGAGCGCGAGTCGCCTTCGCGATCCGCGGCATGCCCTGCAGATCGTCGCGGAAGCCGGCAAACGTGAGCCCGTCCGTGCCCTCGATGATCCGCCGGACGAGCGTCGGCCTGGCCGATAGCCGATCTCGATCAGCAGCGTCCCGCCGGGGGCCAGTGCCATCGACGCGGCCCGACGATCTGCCGGATGTCGCGAAGCCCATCCTCGCCCGCCGACCAGCGCGGTGACGGGCTCGTACTCGCGCACTTCGGGCTGCGAGCCTCGAGGTACTCGCTGGCGGTGACGTACGGCGGATTCGACAGGATGAAGTCGAACGGGCCCGGCGGCGTCGGCGAGAAACGCGCCGTCGGTGAAACGTGATGCGATCGGCGACGCCGTGGCGCCGCGGCGTTCTCGCGGGCGACGTCGAGCGCGTCGGACGAAATGTCCGTCGCGGTCACGTCGTGCGCCCGGCAGCTCCGCTGCGGCGTGACGGCGAGGCAGCCGCTGCCGGTGCCGATGTCGGCGACGCGCACGGGCCGGCGCCGGCAGTCACGCCGGACAGCTCCAGGCGATGCCTCTTCGATGATCAGCTCGGTTTCCGGCCGCGGGATCAGGACCGCCGGCTGACGAGGAAATCGCGGCTCCAGAACTCCTGCGTGCCGCGGATGTAGGCGACCGGCTCGCGGCGCGCGCGCCGCTCGATCAGCGCATCGAACCGCGCGATGAAGTCCGCGCGGGCGCCTCGTCCGCCGCGCGCGAGACCAGCGTGGCGCGATCCCAGCCGAGCACGTGCCGGGCCAGCAGGTCGGCGTCCATCGCGGCCGGCTTCGCCGGGATGCCGGCCGCGGCCAGCTGCGTGCGAGCGTGCCGGACGATCGCTTGCAAGGTCATCAGGTCATCGATCTCAGTCTCAGTCGCCGTCAGATCGTCGATCACTTGGTCTCTCCGTCGTCACCTCGCGCAGTTTCTCCGCGGTGTAGTGCGTCGTCAAGCGCGCCGATCAAGCTCGTCGAGGCTGCCGTCGAGGACCGCTCTGCAGCTGGTGCGTCGTGAAGTTGATGCGGTGATCGGTGACGCGGCTCTGCGGGAAGTTGTAGGTCCGGATCTTCTCGGAGCGATCGCCGGTGCCGACCTGGCCCTTGCGCTCCTTCGCGATCGCGTCGTTCTGCTTCTGCAGCTCCGCTTCGTAGAGGCGCGAGCGCAGCACCTTCATCGCCTTGGCGCGGTTCTTGACCTGCGACTTCTCGTCCTGCTGCGAGACGACGATGCCGGTCGGGATGTGCGTGATGCGGACGGCGGAGTAGGTCGTGTTGACGCTCTGGCCGCCGGGGCCGCTCGAGCAGAACGTGTCGATGCGGATGTCCTTGTCCTGGATCTGGATGTCGATCTCATCGGCTTCGGGCAGCACCGCCACGGTGGCCGCCGAGGTGTGGATGCGGCCGCTCGGCTTCGGTGGCCGGGCACGCGCTGCACGCGATGCACGCCGCTCTCGTACTTCAAGCGGCTGTAGGCGCCGCGTGCCCTCGATGCTGACGACGACGTCCTTGATGCCGCCCTGGCCGGCTTCGCTGAGCGACATCAGCTCGATCTTCCAGCGCTGGCGCTCGGCGTAGCGCGTGTAGCAGCGATACAGATCGCCGGCGAACAGCGCCGCCTCCTCGCCGCCGGTGCCGGCGCGGATTTCGAGCATGCACGTTGCGCTCGTCGTTCGGATCCTTCGGGACCAGCAGGATCTTCAGCTCGTCGAGATGCGGCTCCTTGCGGACGTTGAGATCGTTCAGCTCCTCGAGCGCGAGATCGCGCATCTCGGGATCGCCGCCCTTGATCAGCTCCTCGGCGCTGCGCGATCTCCGCGACGACGCCCTTGTACTCGCGGTATTTCTGCACGAGCGGCTCGATCTCGGCGCAGCGTCTTGGCCTGCTTGCGATACTCGTTGGCATCGCTCTGCACCTGTCGAGGTGCCGAGCGACGCCATCAGCTCTTCGTACCTGGCCTCGGTCGACGCAATCTTGTCGAACATGGTTATGCTCCTAGATCAGACCTAAGACCCATAGACTCACGACCCACTGACGTCACCGCCCGACACCGGCGGCAGAAACGCGACTTCATCGCCGTCGGCGACCGGCGGCGTAAATCGTGAGTAGTCGGCGTTGACGGCGCACGAGATCGATTTCTCGTACGCCGACAACTCCGGATAATCCGCGACCAGCGACGACCACACCGCGCCGACGTTGGCGCCGGCGGCGCCTCGCGCGTCAGCTCGCCGGTGCCGGCGATGTCGCGCAGCCGGGCGAACAGCCGAACGGTTACGCGCATGCGATCCTCAGCGCCTCCTCGCGCGCGTCGGCGTTGTCGGGATCGGCGGTCGCGCCTTCGATCCACACGTCGCCGCCGTCGAAGTACTCGTGCTTCCAGATCGGCACGATCTGCTTGATGCGCTCGATCGCGTAGCGGCTCGCCGCAAACGCATCGGCGCGATGCGGCGACGCCGCGGCGATCGCGACGCTGGCCTCGCCGATCTCCATGCCGGCCGATGCGGTGATGAATCGCCAGCCGCACCGACGGCCAGCGCTCGCGCGCCTCGGCGACGATCAGATCGAGCGCCGCGCAGCGCCAGCGGCTCGTAGGCCTCGTAGATCGAGATGCAGGACCTGTCGCCCGAGTTGTGGTCGCGCACCAGCCCCAGGAACGCCGCGACCGCCCCGTGCCCGGGCCCATCGACCAGGCGCACGAGCGCCGGCAGGTCGAGCACGGCTGGCGTGATGGCTGTTCGCGACGTCATGACAACACCCGAGTATAGCGGTACGACTTCGAGCGGCGCGAGCCGCGCCCGGAACTGCCGCCTGGGCTCACCGGGGCTATCGCCTTCGCCAAACCGCCAGAAGTGATCGAGCGGCTGGTGTCCCCGGCCGAGTGAGATGCCCGTGGCGCATCGCGCCGGCGACGTAGGCCTTGGCGTCGCCCACCGCGGTCGACCAGATCCGCGCCCGCGCGCGAGGCCGCGCGGCGATCGCCGCCGCCATCGTGCAGCCGGTGCCGTGGGTGTGCGGGCCGGTGATGCGGGGCCCGCTGAACTCGTGACAGCCGGCCGTCCTCGAGCAGGATGTCGACGACGTCCTCACCGGTCAGGTGGCCGCCCTTGAGCAGCACGGCGCGGCGGCCCATGGCCGCGCGAGCCGGTGGGCGGCCTCGCGCATCGCCTCGCGTGAGCCGATCGCCATGCCGGTCAGCACCTCGGCCTCGGGGATGTTCGGCGTCACCACCCGCGCCAGGCGCAGCAGCGTCGCCCGCAACGCGTGCACCGCGTCATCGTCCAGCAGACGATCGCCGCTCTTGGCCACCATCACCGGATCGACGACCAGGTTGGGCAGCTCGAGGGCCTCGACCGCGCCGCCACCGCCTCGACGATGGCGGAGGTGGCGAGCATCCCGGTCTTCACCGCGTCGCAGCCGATGTCGCTGACCACGGCTTCGATCTGCGCGGTGACGAATTCGGCCGGAATCACGTGCACGCCCGTGACGCCGACCGTGTTCTGGGCGGTGAGCGCGGTGATGGCGGAGGTGCCGTAGACCCCGAGCGCGGCAAAGGTCTTGAGGTCGGCCTGGATGCCGGCGCCGCCACCTGAGTCGGAACCGGCGATTGTCAGCGCCCTCGGCCTGCCGGTAATATCTCGTCGTCATGACTGTCACGCGCCTCGTCGGCTGTTCTGCACGCTCCAACGATCTCGATCGAGTCGGCATGGCCGCTCCGCAACGGCTGGTACCCGTGCTGCTCGTCGGTGCTCTTCGTCACCGTGCTCACCGCCGCGGCTGTCGCAGGTCAGCTTCCCGCTGCCGTTCACGCCGGTGCCGTTCACCATGCAGCCGATGGTCGTGCTGCTCGGCGGCGCGGCCCTCGGCGCGCGCCTGGGCGCGCTCAGCCAGATCCTTTATCTCATGCTCGGCGCTCGCCGGCCTGCCGGTGTTTGCCTTCTCGCCCGAACTGCCGCAGGGCCTGCTGCGCCTGCTGGGACCGACCGGCGGCTACCTGATGGCCTATCCGCTGGCAGCGTTCGTCACCGGCTGGCTCGCCGAGCGCGGCATGGACCGCCGCTACGGCACGTCGATCCTCGCGATGGCCGCGGGCCTCGTCGTTGTCTTCGCGGGCGGCGTGCTGTGGCTGGCGAAGGATCTCGGCGTGGCGCCGGCCCTGGCCGTCGGGCTCTATCCGTTCCTGGTCGTGGACGCGATCAAGATTGTCGCCTCGGCGACCGTGCTGCCGGCGGCGTGGCGCGTGCTCGACAGCGACGCAGCGCGCTAACGTTTCGTCTCGCCGGTCGGGCGATCCTGGCGCGCGAAGATCAGGAAATACTGGTACGGCAGGAACGTCTCGGACGCCACCAGCCGCAGGCCGGCGCGGGCGGCGTCACTGGTCACCACATCGGGGCTCACGCGCTCGTCTGCGTCGGGCCCCGGCCCGCCTCCGGTCAGCTTGAAGTCGATCACGCCAATGCGGCCCTGCGGCTTCAGCGACTGCGCGATGTTGCCGAGCAGCGTCACGCGGTCGTCGATCTCGTGGTACGCATCGACCAGCAGCACGGCATCCAGGGTGTTGGCCGGCAGGTTGGGATCGCTGGCACGGCCCAGAACCGGGCGCACGTTGACCAGCCCCTCGCGCTGCACGCGGCGGGAGATCGCGCTCAGCATCTCCTGCTGCACGTCCTGCGCGAAGACCAGGCCCTGCGGTCCGACGCGCCGTGCCAGCCGGATGGTGAACCAGCCGCTGCCGGCGCCGACGTCCGCCACCACCGACGCATCGGCAATCCCCAGCGCGTCCATGATGCGATCCGGGCGCTGCCATTGGTCGCGGTCCGGCGCTTCGAGCAGTCCAAGATCCTGCGGCGGAAACAGCCGCCCGTGATTGCGCGGCTGCTGGGCCGACACGGTCCACGTGCCGACCGCGCACAGCGCGCACAGAGCGAGAAGTGATCGGGACATCATCGGCCCTGTCCGATTATAGGCCCGCGCCGCCTCGCTCTCGACCTCGACATCTCGGTCGGCGGCTACTCGGCGCGCAGCGCGATGGCATGGATCCACCCGCGTCGCCTGCCGCGCCGGTAACCACGTCGCCAGCAGCGCCACGCTCGCCAGCGCGACGATCACCGCGCCGTAGGTGAGCGGGTCGAACGGGCTCACGCCGAAGAGCAGCGCCGAGAGCAGCCGCATGCCGCCGGCGGCCGTGACGACGCCGACGGCAAGCCCGATGCCGGTGAGCGTGAGGCCGCGCCGCACGAACATCGACTGCACCTGGCTGCCGCTGGCGCCGAGCGCCATGCGGATGCCCACCTCGCGCGTGCGCTGCGAGACGATGTAGGCGATGACGCCGTAGAGGCCGACGAAGCCGAGCAGCAGCGTCACGACGGCGGCGATGCCGAGGATCACCAGCACGAACGACGTCTAGGCCATCGACTCGTCGTAGATCGCCTGCATCGTCCGCGGCCGGGCGAGCGGCAGGTTGGGATTGACGCCCCACACCGCCTGCTGCACTTCGGTGAGGAAGCCGGCGGTGCGGACGCGCGGCGAGCGGATGGCGTAACTCATCCAGCGCTGCACGAACAGCGGGTCGTCCCAGAAGTCGTTCATCACCATCGGCAAGTACGCCGTCGGCGGCGCCGGCTTGGTCACGCCGTCCTCGCGCGTGTCGCCGACCACGCCGACGATTTCGCGCCAGGCGTTCTTCGGGCTGTTGCGGATGCGATGGCCGAGCGCGGCGGCGGCGCTGCCCAAGTACTCCCGCGCCAGAGCGTCGCTGAGGATGGTCACCGGCGCGGCGATTCTGCAGATCCTCCCAGGTGAAGTCACGTCCGGCGACAAGCGTGGTTGCCCATGGTGCCGAAGTAGTTCGGCGTGGCCCACTTGTAGCGCCGAATCGGCGGCATCTGCCCCTCGGGCCCGGGCTTGTCTTCGACCCACATCGGATCGTTGCTGTTGATGCCGTCCATCGGCACCGACGAGGCCAGGCCCACGGAGGTGACGCCCGGAATCGCCTCGATGCGGCGGAGGATCTGCTCGTGCGTGGCCGCGGCCTGCAGGTCGTCCTTGACCACCGTCTCGGGGATGGCGATGCGCATCGTGAAGATCTCTTCCGGCGCCGTGAACCCCGGCGGCACGTCGCGCATCGCGAGGAACGTGCGGACCATCAGGCCCGACGCCACCAGCAGCACCAGGGCCAGCGCGACCTGCGCCACCACCAGCGTGTGGCGCGCGCGATGCCGCTCGCGGCCGTCGCTCGAGCCGCGGCCGCCGTCCTTCAGCGTGGTGCTGAGCCGCGGGTTGGCGTACTTCGCGATCGGGAGCAGCCGAACAGCAACGCCGCGACCGCGCGAGACTGCCAGCATGAAGGCGATGACGATCGGATCGATGGCGATCTCGTCCAGGCGCGGCAGCTGCGTGGGATTGAGCGCGAGCAGCAGACGAATGCCGCCGTAGGCCAGTGCCAGGCCGAGCACGCCGGCCCCTGCGCTCAGGGTCGCCGCTTCGGCCAGCAGCGCGCCCACCACCTGAATGCGGCTGGCGCCGAGCGCCATCCGGATCGCCAGTTCCTGCTGCCGGCCTTCGGCGCGCACCAGGAACAGGTTCGCGACGTTCGCGCACGCGACCAGCAGCACGATGCCCACCGTGCCGAGCAGCACCCACAACATGTTGCCGATGTCGCCGACGACGTCGACGCGCCAGCGGACGCAGGCTCGGCGAGATGCGAATCTCGTCGAACATCTTCGCGGCTGAATCCCGGCGGCATCGGGAAACGATCGGGAATGCCCGGCAACAGGCGCGCGACGTCCGCGTTGGCCTGCTCGATCGTGGTCCCGGGCTTCAGCCGGCCGATCGCCTGGTAGCTGAAGTTGCCGACGAACACCTTGGCGCGATCGATCCGGAACGGCAGCATCACCGCCGGCCGCTCACGCAGGAAGCGGAAGCCTCGGAGACAGCACGCCGATCACCTCGCGTCGGCGTTCCGTCGACCATCAGCGATCTGGCCGATCGCGTTGGGATCGCCCCTGAACACCCGCTGCCAGTATTCGTGGCTCAGGATCACCGTCTCCGCGCTGCCGGGCGCGTCGTCTTCGGCGGTGAAGCAGCCGGCCGAGCGCGGGCCGGATGCCGAGCAGCGGCAGCGTGCCGTCGGTGACGGTCAGCGTTTCCACCTGCTCCGGCTCGCCGCGGCCGGTGATCGTCGCCGAGCCGTCGGCCACAGGCCGATGTCCTGGAAGACCTTGCGCTGTCGCGATAGGTGAAGTAGGTGGCGGCCGACTGGTTCAGGTCGCCGGCCATGACCCCGGGCGCCAGATGCCACGCGCCGACGAGCGGCTCCGGGTTGGCGTAGGGCAGCGGCTTCAGGAGCACGCCGTTGACGACGCTGAAGATCAGCGCGTTGGCGCCAATCGCGGCGCCGACCGTGACGATCGCGGTCAGGCTGAAAATCGGGCTGCTCGGCCAGGCGGCGAAGGGCGTGCTTCACGGGTGGGTAGACGATGGCGCGCCGGCGGAAGTTCGCAGGCCCACCCCTCCACACAAGGGGCCGAGGGGTTAAACTGACGAGATATGCTCCCGCAGTTCTTCGACTCCGTAGTCGCCCTGATCATCAAGACCTCGACCGACTTCCGCCCGACGTGCGGGCCGCGATGAAGCAGCGCCCGCGCACGGAAGAGGCCGCCTCCCGCGCCGGCCAGGCGCTCAACATCATCAGCCAGAACATCGACCAGGCCGCGGACGTCGAAGGCGCCATCTGCCAGGACACCGGCATGCCGACCTTCGAGGTGAAGACGCCGGTCGGCGCCAACCAGATCTGGATGAAGAAGCAGATCAAGGAGGCGATCGCCGAAGCGACCAGGCGCGGCAAGCTGCGGCCGAACTCCGTCGATTCGCTGACCGGCGAGAACAGCGGCAACAACCTCGGTCCCGGCACGCCGGTCATTCACTTCGAGCAGTGGGAGCGCGACGACATCGAAGTGAAGCTGCTGCTGAAGGGCGGCGGCTGCGAGAACATGAACGCGCAGTACTCGCTGCCGGCGGAGCTGCCGCACCTCGGGCCGCGCCGATCGCACCATCGAAGGCGTGCGCAAGTGCATCCTGCACGCGGTGTGGAACGCGCAGGGCAAGGGCTGCGCGCCGGGCGCGATCGGCGTCTGCATCGGCGGCGATCGCACCAGCGGCTACGTCGAAGCGAAGCAGCAGTTGTTCCGCAGCCTCGACGACGTGAATCCGCGATCGCGCGGCTGGCCGAGCTCGAAGCCGAGATCATGCGCACGGTGAACACGCTCGGTGTCGGGCCGATGGGCTTCGGCGGCAAGATCTCGCTGATCGGCTGCAAGGTCGGCGTGCAGAACCGACTGCCGGCCAGCTTCTTCGTCTCGGTCGCCTACGACTGCTGGGCGTTTCGCCGTCTCGGCGTGATGCTCGACGGCACGACCGGCGCGATCGACCAGTGGCTCTATCGCGATCCGTCGGTGCCGACGATCCCGATGATGGACCAGGCCGGCTTCCAGCGCACCGGCCGCGAGATCGCGCTGCGCGCGCCGATCGACGAGGCGACGATTCGCTCGCTGAAGGTCGGCGACGTGGTGATGATCAGCGGCCCCGCCTTCACCGGCCGCGACGCCGTGCACCATCACCTGGTGCAGCCACGAGCCGCCGGTCGATCTCAGCGGCGGCGTGATCTATCACTGCGGTCCGGTGGTGGCGAAGCAGGACGACGGGTCGTGGAAGGTCACGGCGGCGGGCCCGACGACCAGCATCCGCGAGGAGCCGTATCAGGCCGACATCATCGGCAAGTACGGCGTCCGCGCGGTGATCGGCAAGGGCGGCATGGGCGGCGAAGACCCTGGCCGGGCTGCAAGCAGCACGGCGCCGTCTACCTCAACGCTATCGGCGGGGCGGCCCAGTTCTACGCCCGCTGCATCGAACGGGTGGACGGGGTGTCGCTGCTGGAGTTTGGAACTCCTGAGGCGATGTGGCATCTACAATTAAAGGACTTCCCTGCGATTGTGACCATGGACGCCCATGGCAACAGCCTGCACAAGGACCTTGAAGCAGGAATCGGCCGAAGCGCTGGCGAAACTGGCCTGAGCCGGCTCGGTGAGGCCGCTCGGTTCGTACCTCAATCAGCCTAATTCGATCGGCATGGTAACCTTTCGGAACGCGGGGCGGATCCGGTCGCCATTTACTAGAATGAACAACATGCAGACAGAAACCCAGACGATCACTCCGGCGCCGACCGTGATGCCGAGATTCATCACCGTGACCGAAGCGGCGGCGGGCAAGATCCGCGAGCTGCTGTCCGAAGAAGGCAAGACCGAGAGCGGCCTGCGCGTGTTCGTGCAGGGCGGCGGCTGCTCGGGCTTCCAGTACGGCCTGATGATCGAAGAAGGCGGCGCGGCGTCGGCGACCAGCTGTTCGAGTCGAACGGCGTGCGGCTGTTCGTCGATCCGGTCAGCGTCAGCTACCTGAAGGGCGCCGAGGTCGATTTCGTCGACACCATCACGGGCGGCGGCTTCACGATCAAGAACCCGAACGCGACGTCCACCTGCGGCTGCGGTTCGTCGTTCTCCGCGTAAGAACGGCGGAAGGACAGGGACATGGCCACAGCGCGGCCATTCCCGATCTCGATCGTCTGCGGCCTGCCGGCACCAAGCGCTCCAGCAAGCGCGACCTGATCGTCAACGTGTTCCTCAAGCAGGAGGGACACCTCAGTGCCGACGATCTGGTCGACCTGATCAAGCGCGAAGACCAGCGCATCAGCCGCGCCACCGTCTACCGCACGCTGCAGTGGATGGAGGAGGCGGGCATCGCCCGCAAGGTGGACTTCGGCGAAGGCCGCTTCCGCTTCGAGCATTCCTACCGCCATCCGCGTCACTTTCACCTGATCTGCAAGACCTGCAACCGCTCGTACGAGTTCCTCAGCTCGGACATCGAGGCGCTGGTCGAGGAAGTGGCGGCGGCGCGCGCCTTCACCGCGCGCCAGAGCGTGGTCCAGATCTACGGCACCTGCGAGGCGTGCAGCACCGGCCGCGCGCCGGACGAAGAAGCCTCGACCTCCGAGCTGCTGTTCGCGCGCGACGCGCTGCGCATCGCGATCGCCACCGAGCGCAGCGGCATGGAGTTCTACGGCCGCGCGGCGTCAAGCTGGTGAAGGACGCCGCGCGGCGAGCGCATCTTCCGCAAGCTCGCGCCGAGGAAGTGCATCACCTCAAGACGCTCGAGAATCGCTACCAGGAAGCTGCTCGAAGCAGGATCCGCAGCTCGAGTCGCGGCCGACGTTCCTGTTCTTCAAGGGCGCGGCCAACGGCCTGTTCGCCGCCGGCACCGAGCAGCTGCGCCGCGACGGCGTCGACGATCTCGAGGCGCTGCGCATCGGCATCCGCTGCGAGCGCGGCTCGCATCGCTTCTTCAAGCGCTACGGCGAGCGGTTCGAGGACTCCGAAGGCAAGCGCATCTTCCTCGAGTTCGCCGAAGAGGAGCGCGAGCACCTCGAGCTGCTGATCCGCGAGTACCGCCTGCTCGTCAAGAAGCAGGAAGCCGCCAAGGCGCGTCCGGCCGGGCGGACCGCGAGGCGCGCGGCATCGCGGTCCGAACCGCGTGCCGGCGTCCCGAGGCGCCGCCCACCATCGTGATCGATCTCCACATGCACACGACGGCGTCCGACGGCCGGCTGCACGCCGGCCGAGCTGGTCGCGCGCGTGGCCGCCGCCGGCCTCACCACCATCAGCGTCACCGATCACGACACCGTCGCGGCGATCGACGAGGTGACGCGCGCTGCGGCGCCGAACTGGCGTGCGCGTCGTGCCCGGCATCGAGATCACGGCGGTCGCACGACGGCCGCGACGTGCACATGCTCGGCTACTTCGTCCGACAGACGACGCCGCGCTCGGCGTGTTCCTCGACAGTCAGCGCGCGCTGCGCGTGGCGCGGGTGCGCGAGATCGGCCAGCGCCTGGCGGCCAACGGCTGCCCGTCGACGTCGAGGCGCTGCTCGAGCGCGCCGCGGTCGAGCCCGGGACCGTCGGTCGGCCGCCCGCAGCTGGCGCGCGCGCTGGTGCGGGCCGGTCACGTGGCGTCGGTGCAGGAGGCGTTCGACCTCTGGCTCGGCCAGGGCCGCCCGGCTTCGTGCCGCGCACCGGGCCGACGCCGTCCGCGTCCTCGAGATCGTCCACGCCGCCGGCGGCGTGGCGTCGTTCGCGCATCCCGGCGTGACCAAGCGCGACGAGCTGATCGCGCCGCTGGTCGAGCACGGCCTCGACGCGATCGAGGTCTATCACTCCGATCACAGCGCCGAGGTGCGCCGCCACTACCGCGCGATGGCGCGCAGCCTGGGTACGGCCACCAGTGGCGGCTCGGACTTCCATGGCTTCGGGGAGACTCGCGGCACGCTGGGTGCCATCCGCCTGCCCCGCGCCGAGTTCGACGCGCTCGAGGCGCGCGTGCGTCGTCCGGCCGTGCCCGAAGGCGTGTGATGGCGGCACTGCTCGACATCCGCCTGCTGGTGAAGGACTACCAGGGGCTTCGTCCGCTGCGGGTCCGCGAGCTGAGCGTGTCACCGGGGCGGGTGCTCAGCCTGGCCGGCTTCGACGCCGCGGCGGCGGAGATCTTCGTGCACCTGGTGACCGGTGCCGCCCTGCCGGACGAAGGCGACATCACGCTCTTCGGCACGAACACGCGCCACATCCAGGATGCGGAGGCGTGGCTGCACTCGCTCGACGGCCTCGGCCTGGTCAGCCACCGCGCGGTGCTCGTCGACATGCTCACGGTGCTGCAGAACGTGGCCATGCCACTGACCCTCGAAGTCGATCCGATCGCCGAGGACATGCGGCCCCAGGTGGAGGCGCTGGCGCGCGAATCCGGCATCGCCGAATCGCTCTGGGATCGCCCGCTGGGCCACGTCGATGCCGAAACCAACCTGCGCGTGCGGCTGGCTCGCGCGGTCGCGCCACAGCCGAAGCTGATCATCGCCGAGCACCCGTCGGCGGGACTGCCGCGCGACGCGGTGCCGCGCATCGCCGAACACGTGGCGACGATGGCCCGGGCGAGAAACGCGGCGCTGGTGACGCTCACCGCGGATCCCGAATGGGTGAGCCGCATCGGCGGCGACGTCCTGACGCTGAGCCCGGCCACCGGAGAGCTGGCGGCGGGCGGCCGCTTCATGGAACGATTCAAGCGGGTGTTTGGAGGATAGCGACATGCCCTACGGCAGCATCACGCGCATCGAATCCCGGCACGGTTTCGGCTTCATCGTGGACGACAGCGGGATGGACTGGTTCTTCGTGGCTGACGACGTGCGCGACGCGCGCTTCGACAGCATCTGGGTGGGCGAACGCGTGGGCTTCACGCCCGAGGCGACGAAGAGCGGCCCGCGCGCATCGGACATCCATCACGAGCAGCTGGACTGAGGAAGAAGGACAGATAGGGGAAGGGGGCGCTGCCTTCGGCTCGCGTAGGCGGCGCTTCGCGCCGTAGGAACCGCTCGTGCCCTCAAATCCTACGCGGCGAAGCCGCGCGCTACACGCCGAAGGCGTGCCTAATCAAAGGAGCCGGAGATTGACCCCGACGTTGTTGCTGTTCGACATCGATGGCACGCTCGTGCTGACCGGCCGGGCCGGGCTGCGCGCCATGGTGCGGACGTTCGAGGCCGAGTTCGGGGTCGCCGACGCGTTTCGTGACGTTTCGATGGGCGGGCGCACCGACTCGTGGCTGCTGTCGCAGGCGCTGGCGAAGTGGGGCATCGAGGACACGCCGGAGCATCACGCCCGGTTTCGCGCCTCGTATGTGCCGCGCCTGGCCGAGGAGATCGTGCACCCGGGCACCGGGACCAAGGGCGTGATGCCTGGGGTCCGCGAGTTGCTCGATGCCCTCGGCGATCACTCGCACCTGCACCTGGCTCTGCTGACCGGCAACTACCGCGACGCGGCGGAGATCAAGCTGCGCCACTTCGGGCTGTGGGATTACTTCCGCTTCGGCGTGTTCTCGGACGACTCGGCCGATCGCAACGCCCTGGTACCGATGGCGCGGGACCGCGCGAGGGAGCAGGGCGTGCCCGATCGTGCCTGTGCGCGGGTGGTGGTGATCGGCGACACCCCGCACGACATCGCCTGCGCAGCGGTCGCCGGCGCGAGGTCGGTGGCCGTCGCCACCGGCGGCCATTCGCGCGACGAGCTGGCCCGGGCCGGCGCCGATATCGCGCTCGACGATCTGTCGAATACCAAAACCGTGCTCGACCTGCTGCTCGCGCCGTAGCTTCAGTCGGTCGCGCCGGGCGAAGGCGGACTATGATCCTTGTGGAAGCGACCGGGGCCCGGTGGCCCTCCCGGTCTTCAAAACCGGCTGCTGCCTCCTTGCGGGGCAGGCTGGGTTCGACTCCCAGACGCTTCCGCCACTCGCTTTGCGAGTGGCGTCGAAGCGCCTGGGCGCCAGGCACGGCCGTCACGCCTTTCGGCGTGCCGGACCGGGCACGACTCCGCATCAACGCTTCCGCCAATCATTGTCGTAAGTGGCGTCGAAGCGCCTGGGCGCCAGGCACGGCCGTCACGCCTTTCGGCGTGCCGGACCGGGCACGACTCCGCGTCCACGCTTCCGCCAATCGTTTTCGTGAAGTGGCGGCGACGCGCCTGGGCGCCAGGCACGGCCGTCACGCCTTCCGCCAATCATTGTCGTAAGCTGGCGTCGAAGCGCCTGGCGCGGCCCCCCTACGCGCCGAAGGCGCGCCTGCCCGAAGGGCCGCCGGGCACGGCTCCGCGCGCGGCGGAACCCCGCGCGGCCGTCTTCGACGTGTCAGGGTGTGAGACTCCGGCCCCAGGGACGGGGCCGGTTGGGAAGCAGCGTCTTACAAAAAGTACAGCAACAGCGTGTAACAGCGCCTATTCGATGAGGCGGATATCACCCGCGCGAGGGCCTTTCTGCGAATCTTCAGGGGCGAACTCGACGCGCTGCCCCTCTCGAAGCAGTTCGAACACCGTTCCGCGCACCGAGCTGCGATGGAAAAAGTGCTCGAGCCCGGATTCATCACGGATGAACCCGAACCCTTTATCGATGAGGAGTCGTGCGATCGTTCCGGTCGGCATACCCGTATCCTCCGATTCCAAGTCTCTGGGAACGTCCCAGAAACTGCCGCACCCGCAGATACCGGTGGTATCAGACAATGAGGCCAGAGGAGCTTGGCCGGCGCCGGGGGACGCGGGAACCGAATTCTGCGGTGAGTCTAAGCACGAGTTTTCAGGTAAGTCAAGGTGTGACGCGCGCGGTCGGCGTCACGAGTGCGTCCGCAGGGAAATACTGAGCAAATGGCGATGACATGACGGAGAGTTGCACGTGATCGGGGCCATCGTCCTGGCCGCCGGAGCCTCGTCTCGAATGGGCCGTCCCAAGGCCGCCCTGCCGCTCGGGCGGCGTGGCCACACGGTGCTGTCGATGGGAGTGAGCGCGCTGCTCTCGGCCGGGGTGCCGCGCGTCGTCGTCGTCGCCGGCGCGCATCCGGACGCGGTTCGCGGCGCGATCGGCGCGCGCGATCGGCGCGTGTCGGTGATCGATCATCCCGCCTGGTCCGACGGGCAGTTGTCCACGCTGCTGCGCGGGCTCGAGGCCATCGACCATCCGTGCCTCGAAGCGGTGCTGGTCACGCTGGTCGATGTGCCGCTCGTCTCACCGGAGACCGTGCGCGCCTTGATGCGCGAGTGGCGCGCCACCGGCGCACCGATCGTTCGACCAGCACAGGGGGATCGCCACGGACACCCCGTGCTGTTCGATCGACGCCTGTTCGTGGAGTTGCGGGCGGCAGACCTTCGCACCGGCGCCAAGCCCGTGGTGCACGCTCATGCGAACGAACTGGTGAACCTGCCCGTGACCGACGAGGGTGCGTTCGTGGATCTGGACGTGGTGGAGGATTACGAGCGGGTGGCGAGGATGGCGGAGGAGTTGGAAGGAACCAGGAATTAGGAGCCAGGAAGCAGAGATCGGGAATCAGTCCTGCCTGATCCCTGATCCCTGATCCCTGCTCCCTGATCCCTGTCTCTTACATGGTCGTAAACGGGATGCTGGCGCGCGTGGTGCCCCAATCGACGTGCAGGGTGCCACCCGACTTCGTGTCTTCGATCGTGATCGTCAGCAGCTCGGCGGGCGCCGGCGCGGTGGTCACGGTCATCGGCGCACGGCCCAGGTCCTCGCCCTTCGGGTAGGGGATGCCCCACTGGCCGGTCTTCTTGCTGATGATCAGCTGCCACTGCTTCTCGCCGGGCAGCGTGTACAACGTGTAGGTGCCGGGGTTGACGTGCATCGCCCCGAACATCAGCGCCTTGTCGAACTTGATCGTCGTCGCCTGCGTCGGCGCCGGTCCGCCATTCCTCGCCGTAGGGCGCCACTTCCTTGCCGACCGTGCGGCCCTTCAGCGACGGCCGTGCCGTACTCGATCGACACGTTGGCGCCGTCGATGACGTACTCGGTGCGGACGTGCGCGCTGCCGCCGCCGCCGGGCTTCAGCTCGGTCGTCTTCTGCGCGTAGAGCGCGGTGGTGCAGAGCGCAGCCACTGCCAGCGCTGCCACGGGGAACCTGAGTCGCCGCATTCGTTGCCTCCTGGAAAGAGAGTCCTGAGCCTGTCGGGCTTACCGCCCGATGCCCAACGTTCGACTATACCTTAGGGGTCAGACGCCTCGGACCGCGCCGTGGTTTCCACTCGGGGCGCGACCCGGAGTATCCTGTCCATCAGTGCGCGCCGGTTTATTGATCGCGGCCTCGGTCGCCGCCTGGGTAATGGCCGTGGCCGGCCAATCGGCGTCGTCCGCCCAGCCATTCTCGGGCCTCCTCCACGAACACCCGGCGATCAACTATCGATCGCCCGGCGTGTCGGCGCTGATCGTCGAGGCCAATCGCAAGCTCGAGTCGGGCGCCGCCTACGATCCACGGCGCGGCTATCTCGCCGCCGCGCTCGACGCCTTCGGCATTCCGGTGTCGTCGCAGTTGCTGCTGTTCTCGAAGACCGGCGTCCAGCAGGCGCTCACCAGCCCTCAGAACCCGCGCGCGTTCTACTTCAACGATCGCGTCATCGTCACTCATGTTCCCGGCGCCTCGTTCATGGAAGTGGCGGTGCACGATCCCCGCGGCGGCGCGCGGTTCTATACGCTGCCGCAGGATCCGGCTGTCAAGCCGGTGCTCACGGCCAGCGGTGAATGTCTGCGCTGCCACGTCTCGTCGAACACGATGGAGGTGCCGGGCTTCATCGCTCGCAGCATGTACACCGGGCGCGACGGGCGCACGCATCCTGCGCTGGGCAGCTTCCTCGTCGATCACCGCCGCGACTACACCGAGCGCTGGGGCGGCTGGTTCGTCACCGGCGCGCCGGACACCCTGCGGCACCTGGGCAACACCATCGTCAGCGATCCGGAGATCGCTCCGGCAGCCACTGCGTCGGACATCCCGTCGCTCGAGGGGCGCGCGCCGACCGAGCGCTACATGTCGCCGTACAGCGACGTCACGGCGCTGGCGGTCTTCGACCATCAGATGCACGCGATGAACCTGCTGACGCGTCTGACATGGGAATCGCGGATCGCCGCGGCGGCCGGCACGCCGGACTTCCAGCAAGGCCCGCTCGGCGACCTGCTGCGCGAGACCGCGGACTATCTGCTGCTGGTGGACGAAGCGGCGCTCGAGGGGCCCTTCAGCGGAGGCTCCGGGTTCGCCGAGTGGTTTGCCGCGCAAGGCCCGAAGGACGCAGGCGGACGTTCGCTACGGGACTTCGATCGGCGGTCGCGGCTGTTCCGCTATCCCGGCAGCTACATGATCTACTCGCCGGTCGTAGACGAGATGTCAGTCGCCGCAAGGCAGGCGCTCTTCGCGCGCATGCGCATGGTCCTCGAGGGCAAGGACTCCGCACCTCGCTACCAGCGGATGGCTGCCGAGGATCGGCAGGCGGTGCTCGAGATTCTCGCAGCCACCAAGTCCGATTGGAACTGAGTCCAGGGTCCGCATCTCGTGATGTGGTGAGCTTGTGAGCTCGTGATCGGATCGGTCGAGTTGATGATCTAGCGAGCTATCTTTCGATCTGACGATCTATCGTTCGATCTTGCCGAACAGGTGTCCGCCCGCCCCGTCGCCGTGCTGCCAGGTGCCGGCGTAGCGCGTGCCATAGAAGAACACGCGCGCGGTAAAGGTGCCGACCGCGGGAATGGTGTAGTCGGTGAGCATCACCACCGGCGTGTCACCCAGCCACTCCATCGGCACGACGATGGGGAGCGTGACGTCCATGCCTTCGTGCACCATGCGGGCATTGAAGCGCCAGAGTCGATCGCCAACCTTCTCGACGCTGGCGATCTCGTAACGATCGGGACGGGGCGGCGCGGCTCGCCCGTCCATCGTGAACGACCCGTCGAGCACGACGTTCTGCATCTGCTCGACGAACGCGCGCTCGCGCGCTTCGAGGGTCGCCGGATCCACCCGCATGAAGAGCCCGGTGCGTCCCGACAACCAGCCCCCACCGAAGGCAATCACCAGGGCCACGACGAGGCCGAGCAGCAGCGCCGAAGCGCGGGGCGTGGTCATCGAGCAGACTCCGGCGCCATCCTCGCGCGATCAGCCTCTGGCGCCTGACAGGCTGAGCGCGGTCATCTCTTCGGTCGGGGCATCGAAACACGGAATCGGTGGCCGCGCGCGGCGCCGGCCGAAGACCGCGATCGCGCCGGTGAGCAGCAGCCCGAGACCGGTATACCACCACACGCCGTCCGTGGCGCCGAGCGCCAGCAATTGCACGTCGTCCAGCCTGAAGGCATAGAGGATCAGCGCGACGAGGCCAAGCGGCGCGCCGATCTTCAGGGAGTTCGTGGACAGTCCCCGCTGGCGAGTGAATGGGATGGATTCGCAATCCAGCACCGCGATCTCGCACAGCGTCATACCCGACACCGCGTGCATCGCCGCCACGGCCAGCGCCGGTGCCCATCCCCACTGCCAGCCGCCGATCAGCGCGACGAGTGCGCTCACCGGCATCACCGCGAGCAGCCACATGGCGCCGCGCATCGCCGCGATGCAGGAGGCGGGGGCCTGGCTCGCCGTCAGTCGGAATGTCCAGTTCGCCTGCACGTCGGTCGGCAGCGCGAAGGCGGCGCGCAGGCCGAGGACCAGGAAGAATGTCAGCACCAGCGGCAGCGAGACCAGGTAATCGACGGGCACATCCAGCGCCAGCGGCTGTCCCCTCACCTGGGCGGCCATCAACCGAACGCCGCCCACTCCCAGCGCCAGGCCCAGCCAGGAGGCGATGGCAATCTGGTGCCGCGGACTGCGGGCGAGGCTGCGCAGGGTGAACACCAGCTGCGCCCGTGACGATCGCGTGACCATCAGGCGGGACGCCAGCGCGGTCAGCCACGTGCCGACACCATGCGTGTGCGCCGACGTGCGCGCCTCGATCACCCGTCGCGCGGTGGCCGGCGCGGGCAGCACGTAGACCGCCACCGCCAGCATCACCACCGCCACCACGGCGGCGACCGCGTCTCCAGCCATCACCGCGAGGAGATCCCGGTGCGGGCCGGCTACCCAGACGGACAACCCGAGGAACCAGGCCGGCACCATCCACGTAACCTCTGCGGCGCCGGGCGTCATCAAGGGTCGCAGCACGCCTGGCAGGATCCCGGGCAGGAACAGGAACGCTTCGACCAGCAGGAGCACCGTGATCACCTGCAGCGCCACCGCCACGCGCGCGGCCGCACCAGCGCCGAGAACGAAGACGAGCAGTCCTCGGAGGGTCATCAGCGTCGTGAAGACGAACATGCCGGCACCCACGCCGCCCACGATCTGTCCTGTCATCACGCCGAGACGCGCGCCGAGCACCGGGTGCACGCCGCTCGCCGCCGCGTAGAACACCGCCGTCGGGACGACGATAGCGGTGAGGATCGCCAGGGCCGCGCCGAGCGCGGTCGCCACGCGCGCGGCGGCTACCATCCGCGCGCTCACCGGCAGCACGCCGAGAATCTGCTGATCGGTGCGATCGGGATACAGCCCCTCCCACAACAGCGAGACGAGCAGCATGGCCACCAGCATTGCCCAGACGATGAAGAACAGGCGATCTCCGAGCGCAACCATTTGCAGGGCCTCGAGCGATCGCCAGCGCAGGAACGGATACGCGCTGGTCGTCCGGACGACGTAGAGCAGGGTTGGGGTGGCGACGAGCGCGCCACCCCAGATCACGAAGTGCTCGGCGGCAATCTCCCGGGAGCCGAGCGCCGCGTCCATCAGGCGTCCGCGCGAGAGGTCCAGCAGCCGCACGAACTGGCGCCACCGCCGCGCCGTCATCGGCGAAGTCACAGGCGGCCCACGGCCGCCAGGTCGCGGCCGATGCCGTCCACGTTGGCATCCACGGCGAGGCCGGCAAACACCTGTTCGAGCGACGCGGCGCTCGCCAGCTCGCGCAGCCGGTCCACCGTGTCCTGCGCGGCGACCTGCCCATGATGCAGGATGATCACGTCCGAGCAGATCTTCTCGACCATGTCGAGCACGTGCGAGCTGTAGACGATCACCTTGCCCTGCTCGGCGAGCGTCCGCACCAGACTGCGGAGCACGAGCGTGGACTCGACGTCGAGGCCGGAGCAGGGCTCGTCGAGGATCACCACCTGCGGATCGTGCAGCAGCGCCGCCGCGATCAGCACCTTCTGCCGCATGCCCTTCGAGAACGACGACAAGGGCGCATGCCGATCGGTGTCGAGGTTGAAGAGCGCCAGGTAGCGGTCCACGCGCTGGTTCACCGTCGCCGGCGGCAGGTCGCGGAGGCCACCGATCATGCCGAGGGTACTCCGGCGCTGTGAGATAGCCGTAGAGCCGCGGCTCCTCCGGGACGTAGCCGAGCAGCGATTGATAGCCGACCAGGTCGTCCTGGATGCTCGCGCCGTTCCAGCGCACCTCGCCCAGCGTCGGGCGGAGCAGGCCGGTGAGGATGTTGATGGTGGTGGACTTGCCAGAGCCATTCGGCCCGAGCAGACCGACCACCTGCCCGGGCCGCGCCTGGAACGTCAGGCCCTTCAACGCCAGGACGCCGCCGTAGGTCTTCGTCAGCCCGGTCGCAGTCAACATCGAGACACCCTCCGGAAGAAGCGAGCTGACGGGTTAGACACCGGACCTACCGCAATGGCTCATCCTCGCCGGCAACCGGCAACCGGCAACCGGACACCGGACACCGGACACCGGACACCGGACACCGGATACCGGACCTAGAAGGTCACTCCGGCGGAGACGCCGAAGGTTCGCGGCCGGCCAACTTCGCCGATGAACCCCGACGGCGCGAAGCCCTGGTACGGAAAGGCCACCGGTACATAGCGGGTGTCGAAAGCGTTGCGCATCCAGGCTTCGGCAAAGAAGTACCGGGCCCTGAACCCTCCGCGGAGGTTGACCAGCGAGTAAGCGTCCTGGCTCTGGGTGTTCGCATCGTCGTACTGCATCTCGCCGTAGAACACCGTTTCGACGCGGCCGACGAGCGACACCGCGTCGGAGATCGGATGCTCCACGTTGGCGCCGAACGTAGCGGTGTAGGACGGCGTGTTCGGGATCAGGTTGTTCGACACGTCTGCGCCGCTGGACACGCTGCCGTCGTCGAAACGGGCGCTGGTGTATCCGGCATTGCCGAAGAGCTCCACCGACGGGTGCGGCTTGCCGGTGACTTCGAACTCGACGCCGCGGCTTCGCGCCTCGCCGACGTTGGCGATATAGAACTGTCCGGGCACGAACGGGTTGGGCACGTTCAGCTGGAGATCGGCCCAGTCGATATAGAACACGGCCGCCGAGGCCGCGACGCGGCCGCCGGCGAACCCGCCTTTCACGCCGGATTCGAAATGCCAGGCGTGCTCCTCGCCGTAGGCTTCACCGCCCGCGGGTGACGCCGGGTTCCAGCCGCCGGCCTTGAAGCCTTCGCTGACCGACGCGTAAGCCATGACGTCGGGCTGCACGCGATAGCCAACCGCCACCTGGGGCGAGAAGTTCGAGTAGCTCTCGTCGCCATTGACCGTGGTCGGGGGAGCGACGGCGGGCACGAGATAGGAGTCGAGCACCGCCTCCTTGGCTTCGTGGTCAAAGCGGCCGCCGACGGTGAGGTCCAGTCGATCGCGCAAGGTGAAGACCGCCTGGCCGAAGATTCCCATTCCGAAGTCGTCGAGCGAGGAGTCTGGAGAGTACTGCTGCACCGGGATGCCAAGCTGCGGCGACAGCAGGAACGGCGCCAGCGTGTTCACCGCCAGTTGATCGTAGCCCTGCGTGAACAGCGTCACTCCGCTCTGCCACTTCATGGTCAACGCGTCGCTCAGCTGGATCGGGGCGTTCGGCGGGGACGCCAACCGGATCTCCTGCGTGAACTGCAGGGCGTCCTCGGCGTTGTTCCGCGTCGCCAGCGGCAGCGGCGTGTAGTCCAGATCGGTGGCGTCTTCGGTCTCCCAGCTGACGAATCCGGTGCTGCTGGTGAACGAGAACCGCTCGCCGTCGCCGCGCAGCGTCACCGTGGTGGCGCGGACGTCACGGTGGGTGTAGCCCTCGAAGTCGCGCTGGACCACGAACGGGCGTTCACGGGCGGCGGTGAGGTCCATCAGCGCGTAGTCGCCGTCGCGGTCGCGCTCGGCGCTGAAGATCACGCGCGCTTCCCAGTTCTGCGACGGTACCCAGACCAGCTGAGCCTTGCCGAACGTGGCGGAACGCGAATCGACATCGTTCCCCGTGACCTCGTTGACGGTGAAGCCGTCCCGCGCCTGCGTGCCGGCCGAGAGGCTGATGCCGATCGAATCACCGAGCGGCCCGTTGACGCTGCCGCGCACTTCGCGTGACGACTGGTTCGCGAATGGAGCCACGACGCTGCCGCTCCACTTCGAGAGTGACGGGCGCGCGCTGCGGACGTTGATGATGCCGCCGAGGGAGTTGCGCCCGTAGAGCGGGCTCTGAGGTCCGCGGACGAACTCGATCTGGTCGACGTCCATCAGTTCGATGCTCGACGAGTTGGCGTTGAGCTGTGGAACGCCATCGATGTAAGTGGTGATGGAGGGATTACCCGGGCTGGCGCCGATGCCGCGGAACCGCGCGTTGCTGGCCTTGCGAGCGGTGAACTCCGTGAAGAACGTGTTCGGGGCGAACAGCGCCGCGTCGCTGACGATGCGCACGCTGCTGTCGGTGAGGGTGTCGGCCGTGACGGCAGTCACACTGCCCGGAATGTTACGGATATCGGTGGGCTCCTTCTGCGCGGTCACCACGACCGGAGGCAGGGTCACGCGTGGCGTCGAGGGCTGCTGCGACTGCGCGGCGGCGGCGAGCGGCGCGCACAGGAACAGGGCGGCGGCGGCCGCCTGCCGCACTCGGCGATGGCTGGGCTCGAAATGCATCCGGACATTATCGCCGTGCGAATGGCCGCGCGAAACCGCGGGGACGGGTCGCGGTGACGAATTCGGTGCCGACCGGCGAGTCTGGTATACTGACTGTTCGGTCAGTCCGGTGACTGTCCGGTTTAGCCAGCCCAGCCAATGGCCACTGCCCACTCCAGCCCCCCAAAAGAACCACCCGCTTCTTCCAAGGAAGAGGTCGTTGCCGAATTCCGGCGCCGCTCGCTGATCCAGGCCGCCTGCCAGGTCTTCGGCGAGCGAGGATTCGAGCAGGCGACGATGGACGCCATCGCCGAAAAGGCGCAGGTCGCCAAAGGCACGGTGTATCTCTACTACCCGTCGAAGCGGGCGATCTATGACGCGGTGTTCGCGTCCGGGATGAGCGAGATCGAGCGGCTCATCGGCGACCGTGTCGCCGCGGCCGCGACAGCTCGCGAGGCCATCGCAGGGTTCGTCACCGTCCGTACCGAGTACTTCCAGCAGCATCCCGACTTCTTCCGGGTCTACGTCGCCGAGTTCGCCCGCCAGGTGGCGGCCGGCGCCGACGAGCGCAGCGGCTGTCAGCTGGCGCTCGAACGGCAGACGCGCGCCCTCCAGCGCGTGATGGAGAAGGCCGTGGCCAACGGCGAGGTGCGGTCGGTCGATCCCGAGGCCGCCGCGCTGGCGGTGTTCGACATGAGCAAGGGCCTGGTCGGCCGGCGCCTGCTGATCGGCTCGCGCTCCAGCGTCCAGCGCGACATCGCGTTTCTCACCGATTTGATCTGGTCGGGTTTGCAGCCCGCGCGAGGAAAGAAGAAATGACGGCTCGACGTTCGATCGTGGTACTCCTGCTCACGCTGCTGGCCGCGCCGGCGGCGGCGCAGTCGGGGTCGCCGATGAGCGGCCCCTTCGCCGGCAGCGTGCCCCAGGGCACGGCGACTGCGGACCCGCTCCCCTTGTCGATGGGGGACGCGCTGACGCGCGGCCTGCAGTTCAATCTCGGCCTGCTGCTGCAGGAGGAATCCCGGCGCGGCTCGTCGGGCGCCCGCAAGCGCGCCCTCGCCGAGCTGCTGCCGAACGTGCGGGCCTCGGTCCGCGAAAGCCGGCAGGTGATCAACCTCGAAGCCTACGGCTTTCCCGCGCCCGATCCCATCGTCGGCCCCTTCAACGTGTTCGACGCGCGCGTGGGCGTGTCGCAGCGCCTGTTCGATCTCGCCGCCCTGAAGGACTCGCGCGCGGCCGGGCTCATCGAGCATGCCGAGACGCTGGGCGTGCGATCGGCGCGCGAGCTGGTGGTGCTGGTGACGGTGAACCTCTATCTCGAGGCGGTCTCGGCCTCGAGCCGGATCGAGGTGGCGAAGGCGCAGCAGGAGACCGCCGAGGCGCTCTTCCGCCAGGCGTCGAACCTGAAGGATTCGGGCCTGGTCGCCGGCATCGATGTGGTCCGCGCCCAGGTGCAGGTGCAGCGGCAGCGCCAGAAGCAGATCGTCGCGGAGAACGACTTCGAGAAGGCGAAGCTGCAGCTGTCACGGGCTATCGGGCTGCCGCCGGGGCAACCGATCGTCCTGACCGACAAGGTGCCGTTTGAACCGATGCAGCCGGTGGAACTCGACAAGGCGCTCGCCGACGCCTACGCGCAACGGGCCGACTACCTGGCGGCCCGCGACCGTTTGGCCGCGGCCGAAACCAGCGCCGCCGCGGTCTCGGCGCAGCACCTGCCGTCGGTGACGCTCGACGCCGACTACGGCACGATCGGCCAGACGCTCCCGAACGCCCACCCGACCTACACCATGGCGGCCAACGTCCGTGTGCCGATCTGGGAAGGCGGGCGGGTGCAGGCCAAGCGCACCGAGGCCGAGGCAGTGCTGCGTCAGCGGCGGGCCGAGCTCGAGGATTTTCGGGGACGCATCGATCTCGAGGTCCGCAGCGCGTATCTCGACGTCCGCGCGGCCACGCAGCAGATCGACACCACTCAGACCACGGTGACGCTGGCCAATCAGGAGCTCACGCAGGCGCGCGACCGCTTTGCCGCCGGCGTTGCCAGCAACATCGAAGTGACGCAGGCCCAGGAATCGGTGGCCGAGGCGTCCGAGGCCTACATCGACGCGCTGTATCACCACAACGTGGCCAAGGCCATGCTGGCTCGGGCTGTCGGCGTCGCCGAAACGGCCGTGACGGCCTTTCTTTCAGGAGTGAAGTAATGGCGGATGGAATTCAGGCACCGCGCGGCCCGGCGCGCTGGGTGCTGCTGGCAGTGGTGGTGGTGGCGGCCGTCGCCGGAGTCTTCTACCTGCTGGGCGCGGGTCATGAGTCGACCGACGATGCCCAGGTCGAAGGGCGCATCACGCAGGTGGCGACGCGCGTCGGCGGTCCGATCATCCAGTTGAACGTGACCGACAACCAGTACGTGGAGAAGGGCGCCGTGCTGGCGCAGATCGACCCGCGCGAGTACCAGGTCGCGCTGGATCACGCCAACGCGGAACTGGCCGACGCCCGGGCCAATGCGATCGCGGCCGGCATCAACGTGCCGATCGCGACCGTCTCCACCTCCAGCGACATCCGCACCGCCGCCGGCGGCCTCGATGAGGCCCAGGCCGGCATCACGGTCTCGAACAGCCAGGTGGAGGCCGCCCGGGCACAACTGAGCGCCGCCGAGGCGCGTGTCCGCGAGCGGGTCGCCACCGCAACCCGGGCCGCCCGCGACGTCGAACGCCTGAAGCCCCTCGTGGCCAAGGAAGAGATTTCGCAGCAGCAGTTCGACGCGACGGTTTCCGCGGCCGACGCTGCGAAGGCCACCGCCGAAGAAGCCGAAGCCGACGTCGCCGCCGCCCGCACCGCGGTGGCGGTCGCCGAACAGCGCGCCGTGCAGGCTCGCGCCGGCGCGACCAGGGCCGAGGCGTCAGTCGCGTCAGCGAAGACCGGCCCCGAGCAGTTGCAGGTGACGCGGGCCCGTGCCGCCGCTGCTGACGCTCGCGTGAAGCAGATGGAAGCCACCGTGGCGCAGGCGCAGCTGAACCTCGAGCGCACCACGATCAAGGCGCCGGCCAACGGGATCGTCGGCAAGCGCGCCATCGAGCTCGGGCAGCAGGTGCAGCCCGGCCAGCCGCTCTTCGCCATCGTCTCGCGCGACGACATCTGGGTGGTCGCGAACTTCAAGGAGACGCAGCTCGCGGACATGCGGCCGGGGCAGCGCACCGTGGTCGAAGTGGACGCGCTCGGCGGCCGCCGCTTCAACGCCAAGCTCGACAGCATTGGCGCGGCGACGGGGGCCAAGTTCAGCCTGCTGCCGCCCGAGAACGCCACCGGCAACTACGTGAAGGTGGTGCAGCGCGTTCCGGTGAAGATCGTGCTGGACGAGGGCCAGGATCCGGAACACTTGTTGCGCCCCGGATTCTCGGTGGTGCCGACGATCTACACGAAGTGAGCGCGATGGACGAGCATCGCCACGTCAATCCCTGGATTGTCGCGGTCGCGGTCATGTTCGCGACGTTCATGGAGGTGCTGGACACCACCGTGGTCAACGTCTCGTTGCCGCACATCGCCGGCAACCTGTCCGCGACGATCGACGAGTCCACCTGGGTGCTCACCTCGTATCTCGTCGCCAACGCCATCATCCTGCCGCTGACGGGATGGCTGGCCAGCACCTTCGGCCGCAAGCGCCTGCTGATGGCGTCGGTGACCGGTTTCACGCTCTCGTCGCTCCTCTGCGGCCTCGCGCCCAACTTGCCGCTATTGGTGTTGTTCCGCCTGCTGCAGGGGGCCACCGGCGGCGCCATGCAGCCGCTGTCGCAGGCGGTGCTCCTCGAGGCGTTTCCGCCGCACGAACGCGGCAAGGCCATGGGCTTCTGGGGTCTCGGCATCGTCGTCGCGCCGATCCTCGGACCGGTGCTCGGTGGCTGGCTGACCGACACCTACAGCTGGCGCTGGGTGTTCTACATCAACCTGCCGGTGGGCATTGCCTCGCTGGTGATGACCAAGCTCTATGTCTTCGACCCGCCCTACCTGAGGCAGGAGCGCAAGGGCGTGGATTACTGGGGTATCGGCCTGCTCGCGTTGTGGGTGGGATCGCTGCAGCTGGCGCTCGACCTCGGGCAGCAGCGCGACTGGTTCTCGTCGCCCTTCATCACCACGCTGGTGGTGATGTCGGTGGGGGGCGTGGTCGCCTTCCTCGTGCGCGAGTTGATGGCCGACGAGCCCGTGATCGATCTGCGGGTGTTCAAGCTGCGCAGCTACAGCACCGGCGTCTTCCTGATGACGACCCTGGGTTTCGTCCTCTACGGCAGCCTGGTGCTGCTGCCGATCATGCTGCAGACGCTGCTCGGCTATCCCTCGCTGCAGGCAGGCATCGCGATGGCGCCACGCGGCATGGGCTCGCTCATCGGCATGCCCACCGTCGGGCTGCTGATCAGCCGGGTGGATCCGCGCCGCATGGTCGCGTTCGGCCTCATCGTCGGCGCCGGCACGCTGTTCTGGCTCGGCCAGCTCAATCTCCAGGCCGGCTACTGGGACATCTTCTGGCCGCAGTTCCTGCAGGGCATCGGCCTGTCGATGCTGTTCGTTCCGCTCACCACCATCAGCATGGATCCGGTGCCGAAGGAGCGGATGGGCAACGCGACCAGCCTGTTCAACCTGATGCGCAATCTCGGCGGCAGCGTCGGCATTGCCGTCACCGGTTCGCTGCTCGCGCGCAAGCAGCAGGTCTACGTCAACGTGCTCGGCAGTCACGTTGACGCGTATTCGCCCGAAGCGCAGCGCGCGCTCGAGAACGCGCGGCAGGGCTTCATCGCGTCGGGGTCCGATCCGGTCACGGCGGCGCAGCGCGCCTACGCCGCCACGTTCGGCATGGTGCAGCAACAAGCCGCGATGCTGTCGTTCGTGGACGTGTTCCGCCTGCTGGGCTTCATCTTCCTGTGCCTGCTGCCGCTGGTCCTGCTGATGAAGCGCCCGCGGACAACGGCCGGCGCCGCCGCCGCGCACTGAAACGGCGGCTCGCCGGGATCAGCTGACCGGCACCATCCAGATGTTGCCGTGCAACTCCCCGCGCTCGAAGACGACGACGTCGTTGCGCGAGGACCACGCGGGGTATCGCACGTAGACGTTCGGAGGTCCGGGCGAGGTGATCTCGCCTTGCTCGGCGGTGCGCACGTCGATCCACCGCAGGCTCCACTGGCTGTCGCGCAGGGCGGCCACCGCGATCTTCCGCCCATCCGGTGACCAGCTGCGCACCCACGTCTGGCCACGCTCCTCGGTCAGCCGCTTCAACGTGCCGGTGGACAGGTCCACGATCCCGGCCTGCGTGGAACTGCCGTCCCTGATCTCCACGGCGAGCAGCCGTTCGTCAGGCGACCACACCGGATAGCCCACCGACTCCGAGAAGTCGCCGATCGGCTGAGGGTCGAACGACGACAGCGATGTCGTGTACAGCCGTCTTCGGGCATCCGGCTCGCTGACGACGGAGAGGACGGCGCGAGTCAGGGACGGGGACGTCTCCATCTCCGCCGGACGGCCGTTGGCGAACGGCGGGCGCGCCCCGGCCGCCACGTCGAGCAGCAGCGTTTCGCGCCGCGTCGATACGGCGAGTGACCACAAGCCGTCGCTCTTGCCTCGATTCGAGAAGTAGGCGAGTCGCTCGCTGTCGGGGAACCAGCTGGGCTTGCCTTCCGCCGCATCGCTGGACGTCACCTGCACCTTGCGGCCGCCGTCGAGATCCATCACCCAGACGTTCGGCGGATCGCCCTTGCGCGAGGACATGTAGGCGATGCGCGATCCATCCGGCGAGATCGTGGCCATCGAGGTACGGCGGCTGATGTCCCGGGTGAGCGCGGTGGCCTCGCCCCGAGCCGAGCCGTCGGCGCGAATCGGCTGCGACCAGATCTGGCTGTTGAGTGCGAGGCCGGCGAAGGTCAGGTGCTTGCCGTCGGCGGACACCGACAGGCCACGAACACCCGGCACGCCCGGCAGCGCGATCGGCTCGGTTGGCCCGCGCCGCACACCATTCCGCGGATCGAACGGCAGGCGGTAGATGAGCGCTTCGCCGCCGGCCATGTAGATCGAGCGGCCGTCCGGCGCGAACACCATCTCATAGACCCGAAATCCCGATTCCAGCTGTGTGACGAGACCCGAACTGGCGTCCACGATCCAGGCGCCGTTCTCGCGTCCGCCGTCGAACACGGTGAAGCCGATGAACCGACCGTCGGGGCTCCACGCGGGCGAGGCATGGCCGCCGAGCGGCCGAGCGTTCGACGTCAGCCCCCGCGCGCCGGTGCCGTCGGCGTTCACGACCCAGATCGTGGAGCCGGCCGAGGCGCCGTATGCGCTGGGCGTGACATCGACGTGCTCGTCCGACTGGTAGGCGATGCGAAGACCATCCGGAGACCACGCCGGGCGCGACCCTTCCGCAGCCACCTGGCGCGCCACGCCGCCACGCGCCGGCATTACCCAGATGCCGCCGCTCTTGTTCGAGTGATACGCCATCTGCATCCCGTCCGGCGACCACGCGGGCTGCACGTTCTGGCCGCCGTCCGCCGTCAGCGCGCTCTCCGTGCCGCCTTCACCGAGCGATCGCACGTAAATCTCGAGCGCGCCGCTACGATCCGAGGTGAACGCCAGCGCGTCGCCGCGGGGCGAGAACGCGGGCCCCATGTCGAGGCCGGGGTGGGTCGTCAGCTGCACCGGCCAGGGGATGTGAACCGCGGCGGCATCGGTCGCGACGATGTCCTGCAGCTGGACCAGTCGTGAGTTCATCCACGCCGCCACCGCCACCAGAACGAACGCGATTGCCGCTCCGGCGGCCAGCGAGACGTTCACGCGCCCCGCCGGCCGCTGCCGGTGCGCCGCGACGTCGTCGGCGGTAGCCGCTGGAGCGTGGGGAGTCGCTGCGCCGTTGGACGCGACCTCCACCGTGGCGTGCTGCCGCGGCTCCACGCGAACCGGAGCACTTCCACCGATAACCGCGGGTCGGCACCGTCTCGATGAAGCGTGGGTCGCGCGGATCGTCGGCGAGCACCCGCCGCAGCTGCCCGATGACGCGGGTGAGAGCGGAATCGGTGACGGCGGTGTCGGGCCACAGGATGTCGAAGATCTCCTGCTTGTCGAAGAGGTGACCAGGCCGACTCACCAACAGCGCCAGCAGATCCAGGGCCTTGGGCTCGAGCGCCAGCACGTTGCCCGCACGCTCGAGGCGGTAGCGATCCAGATCGAGCCGGAAGTCGTCCCACACGAAAACATCAGGCGTTCGTCCCACCATTCACCCCTTCGGCGCCTTCATCAGAAAAACCACCGCGCATCCTCCGCTCCGCATCACGACGGTGCAGCACCTCGAGCCGCATCGTCACTGTCATGGACGGAAGCCCAGCTCGAACCGTTTGTGCGGCGCTGATCCTGTACTTTGCCGCTGCGACGGCAGTGGTCTCCGCGCGCGAGCCCGGCACGGCATTGCCGCCACCTGACGAACGCACCGCGCCACTGGTCATAGAGATGGACGGCGGGATTGTGGTGATGGTTCGCATCCAGGGTGCGGGCCCGTTCCGATTCCGGCTGGATACGGGCGCCAGCCGCACCGTTGTGTCCAACGAGCTCGCGGCAAGGATCGGGCTGGCACCTTCCGGGTCGTCGGTCGTCATCACCCATGCGGGACGCACCATCAGACCGCTGGCCTCCGTGAGCGAACTGACCGCCGGATGCGTCTCGGCCATTGGCCTGCGCGCGATCGTCGTGCCGGCGGTGGACCTCGAACCCGGCGGCCGTATCGATGGCCTCATCGGGCAGGATCTGTTATTCGGGCACGTCTACACGCTGGATTACGAGCGTGCGCTGCTTCGTTGCCAGCCTTCGGGCCTTGATCCGGCGAACGCGGTGCGGGTGCCACTGACGGTGACTGACGGCCGGGCGCTGGTGTCGTTACCGCAGTCGCGAGGTGCGCTCAGCCTGGTGCCGGACAGCGGCGCCGACCGGCTCGTGTTGTTCACCCGTGCGGGACAACCCCCGAACGCGCTCATCACGCCGCGCGAGACCGTGCGCACGCGGTCAATCGCCGGGCAGCGGGTCGTGCGTCACGTACTCGTGCAGGCGCTCCAGGTCGGCGATGCTCGCCTCGGCGATCACGACGGCGTGCTGGTCGATGCGCCGGAGACCGAACTGATGGGCGATGGTCTGCTGCCCTTGCATTTGTTTGCCAGCGTCACGTTCAACGGGCCGGCCGGCTACGTCGCGATCGAACCCCGGCGGTAGCGGGCAGGAGTGGCGCGGTGCACAATAGCGCCACGTGGCGCCGCACACCCGGTATCGGTTCTCCGAGTTCGTCATCTCGCCCCGTCGCCGGCTGGTGCTGAGGCGCGGGGAGGAATTACCGCTGATTCCCCGCTACTTCGATCTGCTGGTCCTGTTGATCCAGCGGCGGCCCGCCGTCGTCACGCGCCGCGAGATCTTCGACGTCGTCTGGGGCGACGTCATCGTGTCCGACGGTGCGCTCTCTCAGGCGGTCCGCACCCTGCGCCGCACGCTGGGCGACGATTCGCGCGAGCCCACGTTCATCCGTACTGTGTCGCGACACGGTTACAGCTTCGTCTTCACCGAGGTGCACGAAGACGATGATGACGCCGCCCGGCCCGCGGCGATCGGAAATGCGCCGGATCCGGAGGTGCTGGCAGAGATCAGTCCGGCGCCACCGCCGTCGGGGGACCAGTTGATCGAGCTGGCAAGGCGCCTCCTCGCCCGAACGAACGGAGACACGCCGCTCGAGGATCGACGTGACCTTGCACAACAGTTGCACGTCCTCGACACCCAGCGGGCCGTCGAGTATCTGGTCGCCCAGCCCGCGCACGCCGAAGCACTGGCGCTGATGCGCGACACGCGCTGGGACGTGCCCGGAGCCGGGCCCGTGCCGTTGCTGACGCAGCCGGAAGGATGGACTGCCGCATGGCTGCTGACGCGCCTGCGGGCTCGCGAAGCCCTCCGCGTCACGAAGCGCCGATGGGCTCAGGCGGCCGGAGGCGCCGCCGGTGCCGGCGCCCTGGCGGGTGCGCTGGGTGGTTTGCTGCTGGTGGCCGCACCGACATCGCGGACGCCGATGACAGCGGTGGTCGCCCTGGTTGCGCTGGGTGCGCTCGCCGGGTTCACCGGCGCTGCCGGCGTCGCCGCCGGCATTGTCTCGGCGGAAGCATTGTCCCGCTCGCGACGCGGACTTGCCATTGTCGCGGGGGGCGCGATCGGGGGACTGCTGATTGGCGCCGCCGTCCAGGTGGTTGCGATCTGGACGCTCGCCGATCTGTTCGGCTTGCACGTGCGGGTCGGTGGCGCGGTGGAAGGGTTGTGTCTCGGCGCTACCATCGGCGCCGGCTACGCGGCGACGACCCGGCGGCGGGGAGGCGGTATCGCCAGGCCGACCGGGGCCGAGCGCTGGCGGGTCGCGGCGGTGATGGCGGTATGTGGTGGCGTCACGGCGACGGCGCTCTCGGCGTTCGGCAGCCCCATGGTCGGCGGCCTGATCCACGCCGTGGCTCAGGCCTCCGCGGGATCGCAGGTGCAACTCACGCCGCTCGGCAACTGGCTGGGCGAACCCTCCTTCGGACCGCTCACCCAGCGCCTCGTCGCCGCCTTCGAAGGGGGGCTGTTCGGGTTCGGCCTCGCCTGGGGCCTGACACGGCGGGTCGGGTGGCCGGCGAACTCCGGCCCGGTTTCCTGAGATCTGCGCCCGTTCACGAAATGCTCACCTTTCAGTGAGGACTTCGACGCGGCGCGGATGCCATGGTGGCCGTGCCCGGTTGCCGTGGTGGCAGCCGGCGTCGAAGGAGGCCCTCGTGACCGTCCGCCGTCTGCTGGCCATTGGCCTGATTTTCGTGACCACCGCCATCGCCTGGTTTGCGTTGGGATCGTCGCTCGTGATCCGAACCGGCGAGTTCGACGGTGCGCTGCGCAAGGAGGTCGCCCTGCTGTGGGGCGGACCACACGTGCAAGTCGCGCCGGAAGCCTGGGTCGCGCGTTCCCGGGAGGCGACCGAAACCGTTGTCGAGAAGGACGGCGCCGGACGCGATACCACGCGGCAGGTTCGCCGCTCGACCGTGGACTGGGCGCCGGCACCGCTGCAGCAGACCAGGGCCAATGCCGCCCTGGACCTGGAGCATCGCCAGAAAGGGTTGCTCTGGTACGACACCTACACCGTGGTGTTTCGCGGCACCTACGTCTTCCAGAACCCGGACGCCGAGCAGCGGAACATGCGGGTCAAGTTCCCGTTCCCAGCCGAGCACGCCATCTACGACGACTTCACCATTCTGGTGAACGGCGTGGCCGCGCGGCGCGGCGGCGACCTGACCAAAGAAGTGGAAACCATCGCCGTCGTCGCGCCGAACGCCACGCATCACCCTCGACGTGACGTATCGGTCGCGTGGACTCGACGATTGGCGGTACGGCCTGGCGACAACCGGCATGGCCGACGTCCGCGACTTCCAGTTGACGGTGATCACCAACGTTCGCGACGTGGACTTTCCAGCCGGGACGATGTCGCCGACCGCGCGCGCGGCGTCGGGGAAGGGATGGGCGCTGACCTGGCAGTTCACGAACCTGGTCACGGGGCAGTCCATCGGCGTCGATTTGCCGGAACGGCTCAATCCGGGGCCGCTGGCGGCACGCATCACGTTCTTTGCGCCGGTGTCGCTGCTGTTCTTCCTGGCCGTGATGGTGGTGCTCGACGTCCTCTCCGGCGATTCGCTCCACCCGATGAACTACGTGTTCATCTCCGCCGCGTTCTTTTCGTTTCACCTGCTGCTGGCGTACCTCGTTGACCAGGTGTCGGTGCACATCGCCTTCGTGGCGGCAGCCGCGGTCAGCGTCGCGCTCGTCGCCAGCTATCTCCACGCCATTGGCGGGCTGAAGGCGCGTGTAGGGCAAGCCGTGGCGGCGCAGGCGATCTACCTGATTGCCTTCAGTTACGCCTTCTTCTTCCAGGGCTTCACCGGCCTGGCCGTGACGATCGGCGCGATCCTCACCTTGTTCGTGCTGATGCAGATGACGGCGCGCGTGCGCTGGAACGATGTCTTCAACGCCGGGCTCTCCGGTTCGAGGACCCGTCATGCTGACTGACGCGCTGACGATCGCGCCGGCCGGCTGGACGGTCCTCCAGGTTCGGACCTGCGCGTCGCTGGAGTTCGTCGATCTCACCGAGCGGCTGGCGAGCCTGGCGTGCGGAGTGTCGAGCGGCGTGATGCACGTCTTCACTCGCCACACGACGACGGGGTTGCTCATCAACGAGGCTGAACCGCTCCTGCTCGAAGATCTGGCGGCGCGGCTGGAGCGATGGGCTCCCGCCGCGGACGCCTACCGGCACGACGACTTCTCGCGCCGCGTGGTGAACGTCGGCCCGGGCGAGCGGGTCAATGGGCATGCGCACTGCCGGGCCGCGCTGTTTCGGTCATCCGAATCGGTGCCGATCGTCGGCGGTGCCCTCTGCCTCGGGCGCTGGCAGCGCGTGCTGCTGGCCGAGTTCGATGGCCCGCAGATGCGCGAGGTCATGGTGATGTTGACGAGCTTGCGTCGCTGACGGGTCTTCGTTAGCGTAGGGCGATCATGGCGACGGTGCGATTCACGCGTAACCTCCAGCGTCACGTCGACTGCCCGACCGAGCAGGTGGCGGCACACACGCTGCGCGAAGCGCTCGACGCCTACTTCGCGTCGCGGGAACTGGCCCGCGACTACGTGCTCGACGATCGCGGCACGCTGCGCAAGCACATGGCCGCCTTCATCAACGGCCGTCAGATCGAAGATCGCCTGCACCTGAGCGATCCGCTGGACGACGACGCGGTGATCGACATCGTGCAGTCGTTGTCGGGAGGATAGTCTGCCGATGAGCACGCGCTGCCATGTGTCCACGCGCAAGGGTCTCTTCACGCTCGAGCGCGCCGCCAAGGGATGGGACGTCGCCCGCACCAGTTTTCTCGGTGACAACGTCACGCTCGCGATGCACGACCCGCGGAGCGGCCACCTCCTCGCCGCGCTGAATCACGGCCACTTCGGCGTCAAGCTGCAGCGCTCAACGGACGGCGGCGCCACGTGGCACGAGGTCCCGGCGCCGAAGTATCCCGACAAGCCCGAGGGCTACACGCCGAAGACTCCCGTGGAAGGCACGCCCGCCGAATGGGCGTTGAAACTGGTATGGGCGCTCGCGCCCGGGGGCGCCGACGAGCCGGGCGTCATCTGGTGCGGGACCCTCCCGGGCGGGCTGTTCCGTTCCGACGATGGCGGCGAGTCGTGGTCGCTCAACCGGCCGCTGTGGGACGATCCGCGCCGCGAGGAGTGGTTCGGCGGTGGCGCCGATCATCCCGGCATTCACTCGGTGCTGGTGGATCCCCGCGATTCGCGTCACGTGAAAGTCGGCGTGTCATGCGGCGGCGTGTGGACCACGCGCGACAGCGGGGCGAGCTGGGAGCCCACCGCGACCGGCATGCGCGCGGAGTTCATGCCTCCCGAACGGCAGTTCGAGCCCAACGTCCAGGACCCGCACATGATGGCGCAGTGCCGCGCCAACCCGGATGTGCTGTGGGTGCAGCACCACAACGGCATCTTCAAGTCGGTGGACAGCGCGAAGTCCTGGACCGAGATCAGCGGCGTGGAGCCCTCGACGTTTGGCTTTGCCGTCGTCGCGCATCCCCGCGACGAAGGCACCGCCTGGTTCGTGCCCGCGGTGAAGGACGAGACGCGTTATCCCGCCGGCGGCCGGGTGGTGGTCACACGCACCCGCAACGGCGGGCAGACGTTCGAGACGCTCACGAACGGATTGCCTCAGCAGCACGCCTACGATCTGGTCTACCGTCACGCCCTCGACGTGGACGAAACCGGTCAGCAACTCGCCTTCGGCTCGACCACGGGCGCGCTGTGGTTCAGCGGCGACGGCGGCGATTCGTGGCAGATGGCCTCGGCCCACCTTCCGCCGATTTACGCCGTGCATTTCGAACAGCCGCGCTAGCGGCGACGCCAGTTTCCTTTTCCTCCGTTACCAAATCTTCACCGAATGCTTACGGGCCGCTCATGACTCCGTCGGGAGGGGTCTGTACGCTCGGTCGTTCGGTGCGCTGCAGTTTCGGCGCTCCGAGTTCCACCTCGGTAATAAGGAGTAAGAGCAATGAACGTGAAGATGATGATCACGCTGGCGGCCAGCGTGTGCGTGACCGCGCCGGCACTTGCGGGTCCGGTCGTGCGCGAGGCGGCGGGCAGCAACCCGGCCGCGATTCAGGCAGCCGTGGATGCTGTTCCGCGCCGACCTCGGCCAGCCCAACCAGGGCAACGCGCCAGGGACGCAAGCTGGCGGCCGCCGTGAGATCAACTGGGACGGTGGCGGCGCCGGCGCCGCGCTGACGCTGGATCCCAGCCCGATGACGCGCTTCAGCAATCGCGGTGCGGTGTTCACGACGCCGGGGACCGGGTTTGCCATCAGCGGGCAGCCGTCGCCGGAGTTCGGCGAGTTGAATCCGACTTACCCGGCGCTGTTCGCGCCGTTCAGCAGCCCTCGCCTGTTCACCGCGCTCCACAGCAACGTGATGGACGTGTGGTTCTTCGTGCCGGGCAGCACCACCGTGCCGGCCGCGGTCTCGGGCTTCGGAGCCGTCTTCACGAACGTCGGCGTCGAGAACAGCACGCGCCTCCAGTTCTACGCCCCGGATGGCACTCTGCTCTTCGAGCGCGCGGTGCCCTACGCCGCGGGTAACGAATACCTGTCGTTCCTGGGCGTATCGTTCAACGCCGGTGAGGTGGTCGGCCGGGTGCGCATCATCAGCGGCAATGCCGCCCTCGGGCCGGACGAAGCCGGCGCCGTTGACGTGGCCGTGATGGACGATTTCCTCTATGCCGAACCGGTGTCGATTGCCGGCCTCACCCTGACCCCCGAGTCCGGCCGCGTGTTCCGGACCGGCGCGTTCGACCTGGTGATCGGCGTGCAGGGGTTGCAGGGCGTTGGGGTGGTTGGCGGGCGCGTGCGGCTGGACGGCCTGGACGTCACCTCCAGTTTCCTGGCCTGCCTGACGCCTGGCAGCACGTCGGGCGGGCAGACGTTCCGGTGCCCGGTGCCTCGGGGTTTGCTGACGGCCGGTGAGCATGTGCTGGCGGTGGACCTGGATCTGAGCAACCAGACCCGTTTGCGGAACGCGGTGCGGTGGACGGTGATCGGCAATACCGAACCATAAATAGGCCTTAAAACGGCTCGCTTCAAGCGTCTGACGGTCGTCGCCAGGGGGCAGTCGTCCGGCCAAGGCCCGGCTGGATGGCCGGTGGGGTCCGGACCAGGGGTGAACGGTGGAAAACCGGGGCGTCCGAACCCGGACCGCGCTAGAATGTCCAACGCCGGCCCGGGGTCCAGTTCATCGGACGGCTGCCCTTTGGTGAGTCACTGTCAGGAGCAAACACGATGAAGCGCATCGCATTCCGAGTCGTGCCCGTAGCGGCGCTGCTCGTCGCAGGTGTCGCGTGGCTTGGGCCGCGCGCAGCCGGACAGAGCAGTCCGATGCCAAGCACCAAGAACGGCGATTGGCCGATGTACACCGCCGACATTCACGGCAGCAAGTACTCGCCGCTCGACCAGATCAATGCCAGCAACTTCAGCAAGATGGAAGTGGCCTGGCGGTTCAAGACGGACAACCTCGGGCCGCGTCCCGAGACAAAGCTCGAGGGCACGCCGATCAAGATTGGCGACACCGTGTACGCCACGGCGGGCACCCGCCGCGCGGTGGTCGCGCTGAACGCGTCAACCGGCGAACAGAAGTGGATGTACGCGATGGACGAGGGCGAGCGCGCGACGCGCTGGGCGCCCCGTCAGTTGTCCGGCCGCGGTCTGTCCTACTGGACCGACGGCAAGGGTGACGATCGCGTCATCTATGTCACCACCGGCTACCGCCTGGTGTCGCTCAACGCCAAGACCGGTCAGCCCATCGCCGGCTTCGGTGACAAGGGCGTCGTCGACCTCAAGCAGGGCGTCTACATCGGCAACAAGCAGATCGACCTCGAAAAGGGTGAGATCGGCCTCCACTCCACCGCGCACGTCGTCAACGACATGATCGTGGTCGGCTCGTCGATGTTCGAGGGCCTCGGTTACGTCTACAGCACCGGCGCCAAGGGCCTCGCGCGCGCCTACGACGCCCGCACCGGCAAGCTGATTTGGCGTTTCGACACGATCCCGAAGCCGGGCGAGTTCGGCAACGAGACGTGGGAGAACGGCTCGTGGGAATGGACCGGCAACGTCGGCGTCTGGACCGAGATCACCAGCGACCCGGAAGCCGGCCTCGTCTATCTGCCCGTCGAGACGCCGACGATCGATGAATACGGCGGCAACCGCCCCGGCGACAACCTGTTCTCCGAGAGCATCGTCGCGGTCGACATCAAGACCGGCAAGCGCAAGTGGCACTACCAGTTCGTGCACCACGCGCTGTGGGATCACGACATGGCAGCCTGGGGCCTGGTGATGGACGTCAACATCGACGGCAAGCCCCGCAAGGTGCTGGCCGTGCCCTCGAAGCAGGGCTGGCTCTACACCTTCGACCGCATCACCGGCCAGCCGATCTGGCCGATCGAAGAGAAGCCCGTGCCGCAGACCACCATGCACGGTGAGAAGACCGCCAAGACGCAGCCCTTCCCGAGCAAGCCGGCGCCGTACGCGCGCACCTTCGTGGGCGAGAACGACCTGATCGACTTCACGCCGGAACTGCGGCAGCAGGCGCTCAACAACCTGAAGAAGTTCCGTTGGGAGCAGACGCCCTACGTGCCTCCCGTTGGCCCCGAGTCCGACAAGCTGGGCACCATCAACATCGGCAACACCACGGGCGGCGTGAACTGGCCGGGGTCGGGCTTCGATCCCGAGACCGGCATCTTCTACACCCACGCGCACAACTCCGCAATCACCGTTGCGAAGTACGACGAAGAGGAGTTCGCGAAGGTGAACCCGGATCAGTTCAAGAACACCCCGCGCAAGCCGCGCTGGGAAGCTGAGCCCGACTACGGTCTGCCCCGCCGCAACCCGGATGGCACCGTGTCGCGCCCGGAAATCCGCTTCGGTGGCGGCGGCGGCCGCCAGGCGCTCGCCGAGGGCCTCGATGGTCTCTCGATCCTGAAGCCCCCCTACGGCGTGATGGCGGCCATCGACGTCAACAAGGGCGAGCTGATGTTCCAGGTGCCGCACGGCGACACCCCGGATCAGGTCCGCAACCACCCGAAGCTGCGCGGAATCACCCTTCCGAAGACCGGCCAGCCCGGTAACGTCGGCGTGATGATCACCAAGACGCTGCTCGTCGCCGGCGACCCGATGGTCACCAACATCGAGCCGCGTGGCCGTGGCGCCATGCTCCGCGCCTACGACAAGAAGACCGGCGCCCAGGTGGGCCAGGTCCTCGTGCCGGCGCCGGTGGTGGGCCACCCGATGACCTACATGGTCAACGGCCGTCAGCACATCATCGTCGGCGTCAGCGGCGGCAACTACACGGGCGAGTACATCTCGTTCCGCCTGCCCGCCACCGAGACGACCACGACCGCGCCCCGCCAGTAACGGCGGCCGAGTCAATCATCAGCGCGAGGGGCGGGGTAACACCCGCCCCTCGTTCTGCGTACGGCCCCTCTTCGACGGTCGGCGGTCGGCTTCCAACCGTTGCGTCCTGGGGCGGCGCGGCTTCTCCCTGACGGCGCTGGCGCCGCGGCGGGCCCCACCGCTATGCTGGCGGCACATGCCTCGTGTGTTGATTGAGTTCGCGCACCCCGCCCTCGAGCGATCGCGCGTGCACGCGCGCCTGCTGGCTCACCTGCGGTCCCGCCCCGGCCTGACGCTGAACGATCTCTACGAGCACTATCCGGACTTCGACATCGACGTGCCGCGCGAGCAGGCCCTGCTCGTCGATCACGACGTCATCGTCTTCCAGCATCCGTTCTTCTGGTACAGCACGCCGCCGCTGCTCAAGCAGTGGGAGGACCTCGTCCTTGAACACGGCTGGGCCTACGGTCGCAGCGGTACGGCGCTCCGCGGCAAGCACGCCATGCACATCATCACCGCCGGCGGACGCGAGGAGGCGTATCAACACGAAGGCTACAACCGCTTCACCATGCGCGAGCTGCTGGCGCCGCTCGAGCAGACGGCGGTCCTCTGCGGCATGACCTGGGTGCCGCCGTATGTCGTTCACGGCACGCACCGGTTGACCGAGGCGCAAATCGAGGATCGAAGCCCGGCGCTATGGCGAGCTCGTGACCGGGCTCGCTGACGGCCGCCTGAATCTGGACGCGGCCTCGCGGTTTCCGACGCTGAACGATGCGCTCGCCGACGCCGCCGCCGGGGTGCAGCGATGAACGAGCCGAGCCTGCTCTTCCAGGCGTTCGTGTATCTCGGCGCGGCCGTGCTGGCGGTGCCGCTGGCACAGCGGCTGGGGCTGGGCTCGGTGCTCGGCTACCTGCTGGCGGGCGTCGCCATCGGCCCCTTCGGCCTGTCGGTGCTCGGCGCCGGCGGCGAGGACGTGATGCACTTCGCCGAGTTCGGCGTGGTGATGATGCTGTTCGTGATCGGCCTCGAGCTGCAGCCATCGCTGCTGTGGCGGCTGCGCGGCCCCATCCTCGGCCTCGGCGGGCTGCAGGTGACGTTGACGTCGCTGCTCGTGGCCGGAGCGAGCGCTGGCCCTGGGCCTGCCGTGGCAGTCCGCGGCGGCCATCGGCATGACCCTCTCGCTGTCGTCCACGGCCATCGTCCTGCAGACGCTGAGCGAGAAGGGCCTGCTGGGCACGGCGGGCGGGCAGAGCTCGTTCGCGGTGCTGCTGTTTCAGGACATTGCCGTCATTCCGATGCTCGCCGTCTTCCCGCTGCTGGCCGCCGGCGGCGCGGCGGCCGGTCACGGTGAGGCGGCGCACGCCACGACGCTCGTGTCCAACCTGCCGGCGTGGGGCCAGACGCTGGCGGTGCTGGCGGCGGTCGGCCTGGTGGTTGCGGGCGGGCGATTCGTGCTCGGCCCTCTCTTCCGCCAGATCGCGCGCACGCGGCTCCGGGAGATCTTCACTGCCGCGGCCCTGCTGCTGGTGATTGGCATCGCGCTGCTGATGACCGCGGTTGGCCTGTCGCCCGCGCTCGGCACCTTCCTCGCCGGCGTCGTGCTCGCCAACAGCGAGTACCGGCATGAACTGGAGAGCGACATCGATCCGTTCAAGGGCCTGCTGCTGGGGCTGTTCTTCATCGCCGTGGGCGCATCCATCGACTTCGGGCTCATCGTCTCGCAGCCGCTGATCGTTGCGGGCCTGGTCGTGGCCATTGTCGCGGTGAAGTTCGCCATCCTGTTCGGCCTGGGCCGGGCCTTCGGCCTCAGCCTGGCGCAGAGCCTGCTGCTGGCGTTTGCACTGCCGCAGGTTGGCGAGTTCGCCTTCGTGCTGTTCTCGTTCGCCGATCAGCTTGGCGTCCTGGGCCGTGAAGTCAGTGGGCCGCTGGTCGCCGCCGTCGCGCTGTCGATGGCGATCACGCCGTTGATGCTGCTCGTCAACGAACGCGTGGGGGCTCGAGTCAGCCGTCGCGATCAGCCTGAGCGCGAGGCCGACGAGATCCACGGCGAGGGCGCCGTGCTGATTGCGGGCTTCGGCAGCTTCGGCGCCACGGTCGGCCGGCTGCTGCGGGCGAGCGGCGTCTCGACGACCGTGCTCGACATCGACTCGGATCGCGTGGACCTGCTGCGGCGGATGGGACTGGACGTCTACTACGGCGATGCCACGCGGCACGATCTGCTGGAGATCGCGGGCGCGGGACGCGCGCGGCTGCTGGTGATTGCGCTCGACTACGCCCGAAAAGACCATGACGCTCGTGGAGACCGCGCAGAAGCACTTCCCCCAGCTGACGATCCTGGCGCGCGCCTTCGACTGGGAGGACGCGCACGACCTGTTCGGAGCGGGCGTGACGCACGTGTATCGCGACACCATCGACACGTCGCTGCGGCTTGGAGCGGACGCGCTGCGGATGATGGGCGTCCGCGCCTATCGCGCGCATCGCGCCTCGCAGCGGTTTCTCCGCCACGACGAGGAGTCGGTGCGCGAGCTCACCGAGCGCCGTGCCGACACGGCTGTCTACGTGAACCTGGCGCGCCAGCGGATTCTGGCACTGGAGCAGATGTTCGAGGCCGATCGATCCGAGCTGTTGCTGGACCGCGACTCGGGGTGGGATGCCGAGTCGCTGCGCGAGGAGTTCCGCGAGACGGCCGGCGGGCCTCGGAAGACGCCGCCGGCCTCGTGACGGGACTGGTCGGCGTTCGACGATCAGAACTGGGTGGAGATGAGCGCGCCCAGCCGCCGCGCGCCTTCGGTCAGCTGATCCGGCTTCATCAGGCTGAAGGCCAGCCGCAGGCAGTTGCGGCCTCGTCCATCGAAGCACAGCCGCTGCCCGGGGATGAACGCCACTCGATGCGCGTCGGCCTGCGCCAGCAGCGCGTTCGTATCGATGCGCTCTGGCAGCGTCACCCAGATGAAATAGCCGCCGCCGGGCGTCGTGAACGTGCAGCCCTCAGGCAGGTGCGCGATGAGCGCGGCGCTCAAGGCGTCGCGGCGCTCGCGGTATGTCGAGCGCAAGCGGTTCACGTGCAGCGTCGTAGTCGCCGGAGCGGCAGAGCGCCGACACCATCATGCCGATGGCATAGCTCGGCGTGCCGCCGCTGTCGCGCAACCCGCCATCGGCCAACCGGTGCGCCTGGGCGGCGCTGCAATGGAGCCAGCCCAGTCTCAGCCCCGGAGCGAGCGACTTCGCGAACGATCCCAGGCGCATCACCGTGCCGCGCGGCGCCATCGAGAACAGCGAGGGCAGGGCCGGACCGTCGTACGCCAGCTCCCGATAGACATCGTCTTCGATGATCAACAGGCCGTGCTGCACGGCGAGGTCGATCACCGCCTGCCGGCGCTCGAGCGACAGGTTGACGCCGGTGGGATTGTGGAACGTCGGGATGGTGTACAGCAGGCGCGCGCGCTTGCCCGAGCGCGCCAGGCCGGCGAGCGTGTCAGCAAGGACGTCCACGCGCAGGCCGTCGCCGTCGGTGGGGATGGCACGGAGATCCAGCTGGTGGTCGTTCAGGATTCGCAGGCCGAGGTGATACGTCGGCGATTCCACCAGGACCACGTCGCCGGGCTGGGTGAACAGCGTGCACACCTGATCGATCGCATCAGAGTTGCCGGCGGTGCCGATGCACTCGTCGAGACCCACCTCCAGGCCTTCGAGCAGGCGCGTGCGTTCGTGAATCCAGCCAAGCAGCGGCCACGCCCCTTCCGGCGCGCCATAGGCGAGTGCGTCGGTGCCGTAGAGATCGAAGGCGCTCGCGGGGGCGCGGCGCATTTCAGCAACGGGAAGCAGATCGGGGTCGGGCTGGCCAAAGCCGAATTCGCTGTAGCCGTCCCGCAGGACCATCTGCGTGGATGGCGGCAGGTGCATCCGAAAATAGTACCCGAAACGAACGCCTGCCTGCTGACTCAGTAAGGGTGCAGCACCACGGCGACGCGTTTGCTCGACCTCACGGCCACGCCGCCGCGTCGCGCTGGCTCGTACTTCCACTGCCGCGCCGCCGCCAGCAGGTGCGGGTCGTACATCGGATGCACGGCGTTGATCATCCGCGCCGCCACCACGTCGCCGTGCTCGTCGATGTCCACTTCGATGATGCCGCTGAATTGCTGCAGATCGTTCTTGCCCGGATTCCACGGCGGCAGCTCCTGGCGCAGCGTCACCGGCTCCGTCATGATGATGACCGGCCCCGTCTCGACATGTGGCGCCGGCGGCGAGGCGGCCTCGGTGGACGCGGAGCCCTCGATCGGAGATCCCGACGAGGGTGCGTGCGCGGTGGCCGGCGATTCAGCGGCCGGAACAGCCGGCGACGACCCTGCGGACCGCGCCGCCGGCTCGGGGGCAGCGATTGTCGCCGGCGGAGGCTTGCTGCCGCCGGTGGCAACGGCGGCGGGCATCGACCCGATCCCAGCCGACCCGGTCGGCACGGGCTCGGTGGCGGTCGACGAGGCGCGGCTCAATTGCAGGAAGCCAGAGGCCAGCGTGCGCAGGTCGGCCATGCCAGGTTCGCCCGCCGGCAACAGGTCGATGACAATCAGCGTCCGCTCGAAGGCGGCCAGAGCCTTGGCGGTGTCCTTCCGATCGAACGCGCCCTTGCCCTCGCTGTACAGGTTGCGCGCCATCTGTGGCAGCACTCGCCGGCGCACGTCGCTGAAGGCGATGCGGATGCGCGGTGCCGCCTCTTCTTCGCCAGGTTCGTAGGTGGGGTCGGCGAGCAGGATCCGCTCGATCGCGGCGTGCGCTTCTTGCGTGCGGCCAAGCGCAATCAGCGCCATCGCCCGATAGCGGTCGCGCTCCAGTTGCTCTCCGGCCATCGCGCTAGGCGGCAACCGATCGAGCTCAGCCAGCGCGCCGTCGTAATCGGCGCCGACATAGAGCTGTCGAATCCGATCGACGCTGTCCTGCGCCAGCGCCCCCGACGGACGAAAGCGCCAGGACCGTCACCAGCACGAGCCGCGCGGCCACCGTCATCTCCTCAGGTCCACGCCGACGCGCGCCGGAGTCCCGACGCTGACCACCACGGTCTGCCGTCGTTCGCCCAGGTCGGGATGCCGGAGCACTACTTCGTGAGAGCCGATGGGGAGCGCGAAGTTGCCGATTGGGGTCTCGCCGATCGCAGTGCCATCCACCCACACGGTGGCCCAGGGCTGGGCGTTGATGTTCAGTGTGCCGTAGATCGGTTCGAGCTGAAGGGCCACGGTGCGGCCCGCCGCCACGTCCACAGTGCGCTCTTCACGGAACCGGAGCGCATCGTTCACCAGCACCAGTTGATGGCGTCCGGGGGTCAGCTGCATCCGCGGTGTGTCCGTGCGGCCGACCAGGGTCTCGCCAGCGTAGATCAGGGCGGGTACCGGGCTGGTCACCGTCAGCCACCCCGGTCCTGTGCCGGTTCCTTCCATCGCCACGGCCAGCGGCACCGATGCGCCTGCCTCCACCGTGACGGTTCGCCGGAGCAGCCGGCCCGCGCGCGCAAGCGTCACCGCATGGGCGCCCGGCGCCAGGCCCGCAACCTGCACCGGCGAGACGCCTCGCGGAACGCCGTCCACCGTGATCTCGGCACCGGCAGGATTGGTGGTGATCTCGACCGAGCCGACGCTCGCCGCGCCCGCAGCCTGGGCGCGGGCCAGCACCACGTGCAGCGAGGAGCTCGCACCAGCCTCCACGGTGATCGTCTGCGCCGCCTCGTTGCCGACCTGCAGTTGATGCGTGCCTGAGGCGACCGTCGTGGTGAGGGGCGTCGTGCCCACCGTGGAGCCATCCACCACGACTGCAGAGCCACTTGGTTCCGAAGTGATCGTCACCGATGACGTGGTCGCCGAGGCGCCAGGCGGGTTCGAGCGCATCCACCACACCAGCAGTCCGCCCTGCAGCACCACCAGCAGGACGAGTAGTCCGACAAGGACGCGCGTGCGCGTGACCCTCGACGGCGGCGCGGGCCCGACCGATTTGTCGGTGCCGTAGGTGAGCACACGGCCAGCATCCGCGGACTGCAGCGGCAGTGGCGGCGCCTGCTCCAGCGGGCGAGGCGGAAACAGCCTCGTCGCCGCAGGTGGCGGTGTCGCAGGTGGCGGCGTCGCACGTGCCGCGGCATCGCTCCTGCCCGGCGTCACGACGTGAAGTGATCGCTCGCTGATGTGCGCGCCGGCTGCCGAGGGCGGCGGCGCGCTGTGCAGCCGATCGTCCGAGCGTGGCTCGATGTTGTTGGCCGCAGGCGGCGCTGGCAGTCGTCGTGCAGCAACTGGTGCGGGAGCCGGGTCTTGCAACGCGGAGGGTTGAGGTGTGGCGCTCAGCGGCGCAACGGGCGCCGCTGGCCATGGCGCGGCCTTGGGTGGCGCCGGCTCGGCCCGATCGCGTGTCGAGGCATGAGGCCGCGAGGTGAGAGACGCGTCGTCAGCCGCTCCCTCGAGCGTCGTGCCTTGAGCGGGGCCGCCGGTCTTGAGCTTGTTCTCGGGGCTTGGCGGCGTGTCGTGCCCGGGCAGTGGCGTGGGCGCACTCTCTGACGCGAAGTCGAGGAGCGCGCTGTCCGAACTCAGCTCAACCAGAACCGGTGGCGGACCGAGAGGCTCCGCCGTGTCCGGACCTGGAGGCGAGGGCCCAAACGAACCGCGATTGTGATCCGACTCGACGTTGGATGAAGCTCGCGTCAAGACGAGATCAGTCTACGCGCGTGGCGCGCGCACTGACAACACCGATCAGCGCGTCATCGTCATGATCGCGGCCATCATCTCGATGCCTTCCCACAAGTTGCCGAGCCGCAGATTCTCATCAGGGCCGTGCTGGTTATTGTCGTGGTTGACCATCGAGAACCCGACCGTGGGCATGCGCTCGCTGAAGGTCGAGAACGGCATGCTGCCGCCGAGGGTGGGCAGCCGCACCAGCTGGCGTCCGTTGCGCGTCAGCGCCGCCACCACTGCGCGCGCCATGGGATCGTCCATCGACACCCGCGGTGCGCTCGAGCCCCCACGGGAGTCGACGCGCGCGATCAACGGATGGGTCAGCCTCTCCTCGTCGCCGGGATCGCGGCCCTCGACGATGAAGTAACCCTGCGCGCGGATGTGATCGACGACCAGGCGCGTCTGCTTTGCCGGATCCAGCCCGTGCACGAGACGCATCTCGATGCGCGCGGCCGCGGATCCCGGGATCGCCGAGCGCGGCGCCGCGCTGAAGCCGCCGCCCGCCTCCATCGTCAGGATGCTGAGCGTTGGTTCGTTCAGCTTGCGCTCCAGGCGCTGCTCCGCCCGTTCCGGTTGCGCGACGAGGAAGTCCTTCTTCAGCGCCGCTTCGACGTTCGGCATCTCATCGATCGCCTTCAACTCGGTCGGCGTCAACGGCGTGACGTCGTCGTAGAAGCCCTTGATGATCACGCGGCCGGTGTCGTCCTTCATGCTCACGAGCAGGCGCGCCAGGCGCATCGATGGATCGGGAGCCCAGTTGCCGTAGTTGCCGGAGTGCAGATCGCTGCGCGCGCCGAACACCGTCACGGTGAGGCCGGCGCCGCCACGCACGCCGTAATACATCGTCGGGCGGCCGCTCGGATGGCGTGGGCCATCCAGCGTGATCGCGAGGTCGGCCTTCAGCGCGTCCGGACGTGACTCCGCGAAGCGGCGGAAGTTGCGCGAGCCGGCTTCTTCCTCACCGTCGAGCACGACGCGCAGGTTCCAGGTCGGTCCGCCGCCAGTGGCCTTCAGCGCTTCCACCGCGTTCAGCACCGCGACGATGGGGCCTTTATCGTCGGCGACGGAGCGGCCGTAGAGGCGCCAGTCGGGATTGAAGGCAGTCGTTGGCGACAGCGGCACTTCGCCGGTCGGCCCGTAGAGGCAGGGCGCGAAGGGCTTGCAGCGTGTCCATTCCGACGCGGTCACCGGCTGGCCGTCGTAGTGGATGTAGAGCGTGAGTGTCCCGCTAGGCGAGGGCGCATCGAGCGAGGCAAAGAGGACCGGCGAGCCCGGGCCGGTGGTGGTTTCGACGGTGAAGCCGCGGCGCTTGAACAGGCCGGCGAGGTGCTCCACGTTCCGCTGCATGTCGGCGTCGGTGCCGGCGACGTTGGGGATCGCAACGAGCTGCATCAGTTCGTCCACGATCTGGCGCTCGTGCTGGGCGCGCCAGGTGGCGACTGGCGACGACTGGGCGGAGAGCGAGGCTGCGGCCGCGGCGACGAGGATGAGCGACAGGAGTCGTGTCATGGCGATGTGCCCGCCACGATAGCAGGAACTGCCACGTTTTCGGGGTGAACGTGCCAGGCCCCAGACGGGCCCGTCAGCGCGGGGGATCGTCGGGGGGATCGAGCAGGGCGTGCAACTCGGAGAACGCGTCGGGCGCGGCGGCCGGCCCGCGGCGGGCGACGACCTTCGGCGCGATATGACGCACGGTGGTCTGCGAGTGCGTGGGCGCCTCGCTGCGCCGCCGGAACCAGCGCATCAGCACCAGGCCCCCCGCCAGCCACAACACCCACCCGAACACGAGCTCGGGCGGCAGGTTCTTCAAGGGACCCACGTGAAAGCCTTTCCCGCGCCGAGCGAGTAGTCGGTCAGTAGTGATTCGAAGATGGGCGCCCGCCCGGCTTCCTGCGTCATGGCGCCGCGCAGCGACTCGTCGAGATTCGTGCCCTGGTCCTGATTCAGCACGAGGATCACGACGACTCGCCGCTGATCGGACGTGTTGCCGGCTGTCTTGGGGGTGGGCGCGTGATGGCCGATGTTCAACTTGCGGACCGGCACCGGCTTCGACAGTCCCTGTCGCACCCAGACCGCGATGCGTTCGGCGCGGCGAGCCGCCCGCCATTCTTCCTGCGCGCGCCCCGCCTTGAGGCCGACGCCGGCGGGCAGTTCCTCGGAGCTGGCGCCCACGCAGATGATCTCGTGCGCGCTGTCGAGCACCGCTTTCATCTCGTCGGTGAAGGCCGGGAACGCCGCACCGTCTTCGGTCGCTTCGTAGGAGCTGAGGCGCCACCGGAATTCGTCCGAGAACAGCAGGATGCGGAACGACGCGCGCCGCCCCTGGGTGTCCTTGGCATTGGTGATGGTGACGTCGCGCGTGACCTCGGGAGGCGTCGGTGGCATGAACCACTCGCTCTTCATCTCAACGGCCGTTGCGGTCGCCAGTCCGACGCCCGAGACGATCCATGCGACCGTGACGAGCCATCGCGAAAATTGAAATACCGACGTCATTCCCGAGTGCTGTGCAGGATCGTTGCCAGCCCGGCTTGCGCAGGTCTCCCTGCGGTTGCACTCGGCGCAAGCGAAACCGGGTGACCGAATTCGTCAGTTGTAAGCCGGTTTGTGTCACCGCGTAGGGGAACGCGGGGGACCAGGCGGGGCCAGGAGGCCCCGCCGACGGTAACGGCCGCACAGGCGGCCTCAAATCAAAGATGACAGCCCTTGTGCATGCAGTTGCAGTGCAACTCGGTCTCGGGAGCGGTCTTGCAGTAATCGCTGCAGTACTTGCTGTCAGCCGGCGCTGGACACGTGCAGCTGGGATGTGCGCATTTCCGCGGTTCCTGCGAGCCCGATTTGGTATCTGCCATGGTTATCCCCCTTTTCAGTGTTCATTATGCGCTTCTACTGACGCCATGTGATCTTGACTCGTCCATTGCAGGTGCTCTGCCTGCGCGAGAGCCTGGCCACTAAGGCGAGTTCCAGCCGAGGCGTGACCCGCCAGGCCAGCCGGGCCTCCTCATACGTGTTCGCGAGCCCACAACACCGCCTGCACCAGTTCCTCGACATCGAACGGCTTCGAGATATGCCGGTCGAATCCGGCTTCGCGGGTCCGCACCTGATACCCCGGCGACGCGTGTGCCGTCAGCGCGATGGCCGCGGTGGCGCGGCCCTGCGCCGCATCCATCTCCCGCACGCCGCGGATCACATCGAACCCGTCCACCCGCGGCATCGCGAGGTCGCAGACGAGAACGTCAGCGGGCTGACGCTTCCACTCGCGCAGCGCCTCCTCGCCACCCCACGCCGTACGCACGTCCGCCCCGCGGATCACCAGCGAGGCCGAGAGCACCTCCAGCGCGTCGGCATTGTCATCGACTGCGAGGATGCTGATGCCAGCGAGTGTTGCCGGCTGGGGCGCGCGTCCGGGTGGCAACGGCGACTGCTCGGTGGCGTGTGACGGCGAGAGCTGCCGAAGCCGGACGATGAACGTCGCGCCCCGGCCGGGGCCCGCGCTGTGGGCCACGACCCCTCCGCCGTGCAGTTCGGTCAGCTCCTTGACGATGGCAAGGCCGAGGCCGAGGCCCCCATGCTCGCGTGTGATGGAACCATCGGCCTGGCGGAACCGATCGAAGACGTGCGGCAGGAACGTCTCCGGCAATGCCGGCGCCGGTGTCGGTCACGCTCAGCTCGCACATGCTGTCTTCGGTCTTCATCGACACCGAGACCGAGCCATTGGCCGGCGTGAACTTGATCGCGTTGGAGAGCAGGTTCCAGACGATCTGCTGCAGGCGATCGCGATCGCCGTTCACCTGATGGTCTCCGTCGGAAACGTTGACGGTCAGCTGGATTCCCTTCGCGTGCGCCGCCGGCCTGGTCGCCTCGATGGCATCGTCCACCACGTCGCGCAGGTCAACTGCATCGAAGTGGAGATTCAGCTTGCCAGCGACGATGCGCGAGACGTCAACCAGGTCCTCGATGACGCGGGTCTGGGCCCGGGCATTGCGCGCGATGCTGGCGACGGCACGCGAGGTGATCTGTTCGTTGCCCGGCGTCGTCGACAGCACGTGCACCCATCCAACAATCGCGTTGAGCGGCGTGCGAAGCTCGTGCGACACCGAGGCCAGGAACTCGTCCTTGAGACGATTGGCCTCTCGCTCGCGGGCCAGCAGCAGCTCGCGTTCCGCCTGCTGCCGCTGCAGCAGTTCGTTCGACTCGATCAGCCGCGCGCTGGCGTCGTGCACGCGGCGCACCATTTCGGTGAAGGCGCGGACCAGGTCGCCCACCTCGTCCTCGCCGCCGGCGATCGCGGGCAGGCTGACCGCCTTGCTGTCCGGTTGCAGGGTGCGCGCGAGTGACGCGAGTTGCGCGATCGGTGTCGAGACGCTGCTGTGCAGACGATGCGCGAGGAACAACGCCACGGTACCGGCCAGGATGAGCATCCCCAGGCCGGTGAGGATCGCGACCACGATGCGGGTTCCGATCTCGGCCAGCTCGCGTTCGACATAGACATACCCGAGCGTGAGGTCGTTGCGATTGATGGGGGCGCTGGCGGCGACCACCCGCCACGGCGTGTCGGTCGGCTGCAACGCCGGGCAGGCGAACTCGGTTGTGCGCTGGAAGCTCGCGAAGAGCGAACCGTCCGGAAGGTAGAGACAGGCGCGCCGCACCGTGGACCGGACCCGGATCGTCGAGAGGCTGGTGGCCGCATCCTCCGGGCTCTCGAACATCACGGCAGCGGCGGTGTTCTCGGCAATCACCTGGGCCAGCGCGGCGGTGTCGTCAACGGTGGTCTCACGGTATCTGAGCAGATCCAGTACCACCAGGCTCGTGGTGGAGAGCAGCAGCGCCGCCGCGGTCACCACCAGCGCCAGCGCGACCAGCTTCTGGTGGATCGGCAACCGGGAGAACCACCGCGTCATTGCGGTGCTCCCCGCACGTTCAGGGCCAACTGCAACAGCTGTGAGCTGAGCCGCAGGCCGACGCGGCCGGCAGGCGCGACGTTCACCTCGAAGCGCACCCTGCCGTCAATCATCCGCAGCTTGACGATGCCGCCCTCGTCGAGGAAGGACGCGTAGTCGCCCACCGTCAGGATCGGAAGAGCCGCGGCCCGTCCCAGCAGCACCTGACGATCGACGGCGGGACGCGCCGGCACGAACAGCACGTGGCATCTGTCCAGCCGATCGCGACCGTCGATATAGCGCAGGTTCAGCGTGCGGTCGCCCAGCCGCTCGCCGGCGATCAATGCGCTCAGCGCCTCGCCGAACGGATTCGGCCTGACGACGCAGACGTCGATGGTCCGGCGATCCCTGAGCGCGCTCTGGGGCCACTCTGCGAAGTGCGGAAATTTCGAAACGACCGCGGCCTTGCGCGCGTACTCGGGACCGGAATGTTGCGCCGAGGCGGAGGCTGTGGCCACGCCCGCTGTCAGTAGCAGAGCTGGCGCAATGAGGAGCAGCCGTGTCACCGTGAAGGCCCGTGGCGCCGAGGGGACCGCCGCACCGGAGGCGCGTGGCCCCGGAGTGTTGATCATCCGCGAGGTGGTCAACGACAAAGTACCGGAGCGGCTATGACCGCGCGCTGGAGCGCGAGGCACGTCGATGTCGACACGACGTGAGAGCGCGAATTTTACTACACGGGAATACTCGAGCTACCGTGACCACGTGATGAAGGAGGTCCGCAGATGGCGGCTGAGTTCGCGATCGATCCACCGATAGAGCCGATGCTGGCGAAGCTGGCCGCCACCGTGCCCGACGGAGAGTTCCTCTACGAACCCAAGTGGGATGGTTTCCGCGCGATCGTGTTTCGCGGTGCTGACGAGGTGTTCATCCAGAGCCGCGACCTGCGTCCGCTCGATCGCTATTTCCCGGACATGCATGCCGCATTCATGGCAGCGCTGCCCGCTGGCACGGTGCTCGACGGCGAGCTCGTCATCGCGAGTCCGCGGGGTCTTGACTTCGATGCGCTGCAGTTGCGGTTGCATCCAGCGGCATCGCGTGTGGCCAAGCTCGCCGCCGAAACGCCGGCCGCCTTCGTCGCGTTCGACGCGCTGGCGGTGGATGGCGAGGACCTGCGGCAGCTGCCACAGATCGAGCGCCGCCGCCGGCTGGAGCGGTTGCTGACTGGAGTCCGCCCGCCGATTCACCTCACGCCGATCACGCGCGATCGCGCGCAGGCCGAGGAGTGGTTGGCGCGCTTCGAGGGCGCGGGCCTCGACGGCGTCGTTGCGAAGCCCGAGTCGGGCGTGTATCAGCCCGGCGTGCGGGCGATGATCAAGGTGAAGCACTCGCGGACGGCAGACTGCGTGGTGGCGGGGTTCCGGTGGCACAAGGCCGGCAAGGGCGAGCTCGTCGGATCGCTGCTGCTGGGGCTCTACGACGCCGCGCGGCGCCTGCATCACGTCGGCGTCACCTCGTCGTTCACGATGGCGGTGCGGCGGCAGCTGGCTGAAGAACTGGCGCCCCTTCGCGAGGGCGCCCTCGACGCGCACCCATGGCGCGAATGGGCGGAGGTCGGCGAAAGCGGTACCCGGATGCCCGGCGGCCAGAGCCGCTGGAGCGCGGGGAAGGATCTGTCGTGGGAGCCGTTGCGGATCGAGCGCGTGTGCGAGGTCAAGTACGACCACATGCAGGGCGATCGTTTCCGGCACGCCGCGATCTTCGCGCGCTGGCGGCCGGACAAGCGGCCGGCCGATTGCGGCTACGACCAGCTCGAGGTCACTCCGGCGTACGAGCTCGAGAAGGTCTTCGGCGCTTCTGGCCGGGATCGCTGACCCCGCTCCAGTCGTCAGCGAGATTCTCGTCGGGGTCGAGCGGTTCTTGTGCCGGTCGCAGCGCCTCCGGCACGTGCTGCAGGTTGATGCGCACCCGCGTCCAGGTGCGGTGACGGCCGCGCATCGCATCCACCAGGATGTCGGCGGGCTCAAGCAGCGGCGCCACCTCCGGGTGACGCGCCTTCCAGCGCTCGACGCCGGCCAGCGCATCTTCCTTCTTGCGGGCGCGTCCGATTTCGATCAGCGGATGAACCGGGGTGCGACGGCGTGACGGCGCCACGCGCGGCGCCTCTCCTGGCTGCTTGCGATAGTGCGGCGGCCACGGCGCATCGCCCTGTCCTTCGCGCTCGTGCCGCGCCGAGAGTTCCAGAAGCGTGTCGAGCGACCCCGCGTGCGCGTCCATGGCCGCGTGGCGATCGCCGACCTCGGCAAATCGCGCCGGCATGCTGCCAAGGGTGAAGTCCGCCGGATTGCAGATGGCGACTTCGTCCCAGTCGAGCGGCGCCGAGACCCGCGCGTCCGGTTTCGGCCGCACCGAATAGGCGCTGGCAATCGTGCGGTCCTTCGCGTTCTGGTTGTAGTCCAGGAACACGCCGTGGCGCTCTTCCTTCCACCACTTGCTGGTGGCCAGCGTCGGCGCTCGCCGTTCGACTTCGCGCGCCAGCGCCAGCGCCGAGCGGCGCACCTGGTCGAACGCCCAGCGGCGCTCGATGCGCACGTAGATGTGAATCCCGCGCGACCCCGACGTCTTGGGCCAGCCGACCAGGCCGAGGTCGCCGAGCGTGGCGTGCACCACCGCCGCGACCTCGCGAACCTGGGACCACTCCACGCCCGGAACGGGATCGAGATCCACGCGCAACTCGTCCGGATGGTCGAGATCGTCCCCGCGCACCGGATGCGGGTGCAATTCGAGACAGGCCAGATTGGCCATCCACGCCAGTGCCGCGGCGTCACGGGGCACAACCTCTTCCGCGGTGCGGCCGGATGGGAATTTCAGCTGCACGACCTCGATCCAGTCGGGCCGCGACTGCGGCGCCCGCTTCTGGAAGAAGAAGTCTTCGGCAATGCCGTTCGGGTAGCGCACCAGGACGTTGGGCCGGTTCCCCGCGCCTTGCAGCGCGCCATCGGCAACGGCGAGGTAGTAGTGCGCGAGATCCCGCTTGGTGTAACCGGCCTGTGGGAACAGGACTTTGTCCGGATTGGTGAGCGCGACCTCACGGCCGGCGACGGTCAGCACTTCCTGTTCGACAGGCGAGGCCATCCTCAGACTATAAGGGGAGTGGGCGGAGGGAAGGCAAAAGGCAGAAGGCAAAAGGCAGAAGCCGAAGGACGGCAACCGGCAGACGGCAACCGGCAGCCGGCAGACGTTGAAGCCGGGATCCGGTACCCGGTGTCCGGTATCCGAAAATCCAGAACCCTAAGGCAAATACGAAAGGCAAAAGGCAGAAGACAGCCGTCAGGAGTCACGGCTGAAGCCCTAAGCCTCAAGCCCTAAGCCCCAAAGCCCCAAGACTCAAGCCCCAAGACTCAAGACCCGATGGCCCCGAGTCCCGCAGCGCAAGACGGCAGCCGGCAGCGAACCGCAGACGTCAAGCCTGCCTGAGCTGAGCCCGAGCCCAGGCAAAGCCACAAGCCAGAAGCCAGCCCAGAGAGCCCAAGACTCAAGCCTCAAGACTCAAGACCCGATGCCCCGAGTCCCTGTCAGCGAGGGGCCTGCGTGTGCCGAGGCGCCGCAGATAACACCCGCGACTCGGGCAGCGTGGCGCGGGTGACGATCTTGCCCCCAGCCATCAGCGTGCGGATGCCGCGGATGTTCTTGATGTCCACGAGCGGGCTGGCCTCGAGCACCAGCAGGTCGGCGATCTTTCCGGCTTCGAGCGTGCCGAGATCCTCGGTCCGGCCGGCGGCGAAGGCGCCGTTTTTCGTGGCCGCGACGATCGCCTGCATCGGCGTCATCCCGAGCTCGACCAGCCCTTCGATGCCGATGATCGTGCCGATGCCGTGATCTTGATTCTCCGGCTTGGGCGTGCGCGACAGCTCGGACGCCGCGGCCCAGTAGTTGTCGGTGCCCACTGTCACCACTGCGCCGGCGGCAATCAGCTTCTTCGCGTTGCGCCGTCGCATCTCCAGCTCCTGCTGCTGGTCCGCCGCGTCCTTCCGCTGCTCCGCGCTCGTCTTCGCGCGGCCCGATCCCTTGGCGGCTTCCTCGCCCGCCTTCTTCACCGCGTCGTCGCGTTCCTTGAGGTGCTTGGTCCATGCCGCGCCGGTGATGGTGTTCACCAGCATCGAGCAGAAGATCCGGCGCTCCACGATCGTTCGAACCAGGGCGTCCGGCAACTCGCGCAGGCCGATCATCTCCGGGTGCTGGATGCCGTCGATGCCGGCCTCCACGGACAGGCGCAGTCCATCCGGCGTGGTGGAGTGGGTCTCGGCCTTGCGTCCCCGCTTGTGAGCTTCGTCAACCAGGACGCGCTGCGCTTCAGGCGAGAAGCCGATGAAGGCGGGACGAGCGAAATGCGCGGTGCCGCCGTACTTGATGAAGTCGGGCCCCTTGTCGAGATACGCCGCGATGGCCGTGCGCAGTTCCTCGGGTGACAGGTCCACCAGGTCCTCGCCGACGCCCTGCGACACCTGATCGTTCATCTGTTCCTGGAACAGCGTCAGGCCGCGCTCGGGAATCAGGCTGAACGAGATGGAGTAGGGCCCGCCCCAGCCGACGATGTTTCCGGCGGCGAGGATGCGCGACCCCACCGCGTCGCCCCGACGGATTCGCTCGCGCACCTGCACCAGCGGCGGCAGCACGCCGTAGCTGTCACGCACGGTGGTAATGCCGTGCGACAACTGGATCTGCGCGGCTTCGAGGACGATGTCGGCCTGGCGTGCGTTGTAGCGCACCAGGGTCTCGTAGCGGTCGTTGATGCCGCCGTAGAGCGAGAGGTGGACGTTGGTGTCGAAGAAGCCCGGCACGATGAACCGGCCCGTGGCATCGACGATTGTGGCGCCGGACGGCACCGTCACGCGCGACGCCGGCCCGGCGGCCTTGATCCGGCCGTCTTCGACGATGACCACCGCGTTCGGTACGGGCTCGCCGCCGGTGCCGTCGATCAGGGTGCCGCCGGTGATCGCGGTGACGCCCGGCTGCGCCGCGGGACGTTCGCTCGTCAGCACCAGCGCCAGCAGTCCCAACCCCACGAACGTCAGAAATGGTCGTCGCATGGCGCTCATTGTAGAGCCAGTTGGCGGCGATACCCCCGACGCAGGCTCGCCACGGTCACTGCTGATCCGCCGCTTGCCGGACCACCAGGTTCTTGCCGTGAAACGCCGCCGGGTCGACGTCGTTCACCGTCTGCGTCTTCCGGCCGTGCGCGGTCATGAACGTGACTTCCACCCGCACCGGCTGAAGCGCCGCCAGGCCGAAATGGATCGGCGCCGCGCTCTGCGTGTTGTAGCCGCCGCCGGTGGCCACCTGGCGCGAGGCGAGGATTCGTCCGGCGCGATCGAACAGCCTGACCTCCGCGCCGAAGCGGGTGACATGGCCCTGCGCATCGAGCACGACGATGGCCAGGCTGCGCTTCTTGATGTCGTCGGGCAGCGTGTTCCTGAACACGAAATGACCGCCTGCCGGGCCATAGCCATCGGTCAGTGTCAGGTCCAGTCCGCCGTCGTGGTCGTAATCGACCAGCTGCACGCCGTGATCGCCTGCATTCAGCGGGCTGTCCTTGGCAAGCACGTTGACGAAGCCGGCCGCGCCATCGTTGCGGAACAGCGCGTTCAGCGGCGTCTGGTTGCCAACCGGGCCTTCATACGAGATCACCGAGAGATCGAGGTCGCCGTCGTTGTCGTAGTCGCCCCAGTCGGCGCCGACCGCGTGATTCTCGACGCCGACGCCCACGGCCTTGCCGACTTCGGTGAACGTGCCGTGGCCGTCGTTGCGATACAGCAGGTTGTGGCCGTAGTTGGGGGCGAAGATGTCGAAGTCGCCGTCGTTGTCGTAGTCGCCGATGGCGCAGCCGACGCCGCCTTCGTCCTTGGTCCGCGGCGGCCCGGTCATGCCGAGCGTAGGCGCCACGTCCACGAACGCCGTGCCGTCGTTGCGCCACATCGCATCGGTGGCGCCCGACTGATTGGCAAGGTAGAGGTCGAGATCGCCGTCGCCGTCCATGTCGAGCCAGCACGCGCCAACCGTGGGACGCGCGTCGGTGGGGCCGACGCCGGCGAAGACCTGCGTGAAATGGCCGTTGTCGTTGCGGAACAGCTTGTTCTCGCCCTGTCGATCGGCGGCATACACGTCCAGGTCGCCGTCGTTGTCGTAATCGATCCAGTTGGTCTGGCGCGCGGAGCGGCCCGGGATGGTCAGGCCGATCGACGCCGCGACGTCGGTGAACCTGGTGCCGCCCTCGTTCCGCAGCACGATGGTCGGCTTGTCGGTCGGCGTCGAGCCGCCGAGCAGATCGAGGAAGCCGTCGCCATCGAAATCGCCCCAGCTCAGGCCGCGGAGCTCGTGGCTGCCGGCCTGCGGCATGCCCACCGTGGCGCCGATGCTGACGAGCGCGCCGTTGTCGTTGCGGTAAAGTCGCACTTCGCCGGTGCTGAGCGACACCGCCATGTCCACGTCACCGTCGTTGTCGAAATCGCCCCACGCGTTGGAGAACGAACCGGCGACCGCCATCTCATCCCGCTGCACCGCGGCAAAGGGCAGATTGTTCGGTGGGGCCGCTCCAGCGGAAGGCGGGGGAGGCGCGGCAGAGCACCCAGCCAGTGTCAGGGCCAAGGCGGCTGTTGCCGACCAGAATGACGATCGGGCGAGGAACAGGAGGAAACGGCACATGCCGGCATTCTAGTCGGACGCCACCGCAAAGAACCCCGAACCTGGAACCTCGAACTCTAGAACCCTAGAACCCTAGAACTCTAGCCCCTCAGAACCTCGTCGCGTCACCCCTCGACAAAGGCGGCTAAGATCCTTGCCATGTATCGCCGCCTCGCCGTTCTTCTTCTTGTCGTCGCGGCCACGGCCGCACCTGTCGCCCAGTCCGGCCAACAGTCGCCGCTGACCGGCCTCCAGACCCGCGCCGAACGTTCGAATTTCACCGAGACCAGTCGCTACGACGATGTGCAACGGTTCCTGGCGACGGTGGACCAGGCCTCGGACCTCGTCCACCTGACGTCGTTCGGCTACACGTTCGAAGGCCGGTCGCTGCCGCTTGCGGTGGTGGGCCGCGTGGCGGACGCGACGCCGGCGGCGGTCCGCGCCTCCGGGCGCCTGCGTGTCTATCTTCAGGCCAACATCCATGCGGGGGAGGTTGAGGGCAAGGAAGCGGTGCTCGCGCTCATCCGCGACATCGCCGCGGGCGGGCATGCCGACTGGCTGCAGTCGATGGTGCTGCTCGTGAACCCGATCTACAACGCGGACGGCAACGAACGCGTCACGCTGACGAGCCGCGGTTTTCAGCACGGCCCACTCGGCGGCCAGGGCACGCGGCCCAATGCGCAGGGCCTCAACATCAACCGCGACAACATCAAGCTCGAGACGCCCGAAGCGCGCTCGATGGTGCGGATGCTGAACGACTTCGATCCGCACGTGATGATCGACCTGCACACCACCAACGGGTCGCGTCACGCCTATCAGCTCACCTACGAAACGCCCAACAATCCCGCCGTGGCCCCGGCGGTCGTCACCGAGACACGCGCGTGGCTGGCGAAGGTGGTGCAGGCGGCGAAGGCCAGGGACGGATGGGACTTCCACTCCTATGGCAACGTGTCGGGCCAGGCGCCGGATCGTGTGTGGACCACGGTCGAAGATCTGCCGCGCTACACGCACAACTACTGGGGCCTGCGGAACCGCTTCGGCATCCTGAGCGAGACCTATTCCTATCTGCCGTTCGCCGAGCGGGTGACCAACAACCGCCGATTCCTCGAAGAGGTGCTGGGCTACGCGCACACCAATGCCGCGCGCCTTCGCGAGATTGCCGCGACGGCCGACACGACGTCGCTGGTGGGGCAGCGGCTGTCGCTGGCGTCGAAGGTGGCGCGGGGCGGGAAGATCGAGATCCTGATGGGGGACGTCGAGGAGGAGGTCAACCCGTACTCAGGACGCATCATGCACAAGCGGCTCGACGTGCGGAAGCCGGAACCGATGTGGGACGAGACCACGTTTGCGTCCACGGACAGCGAGCGGGTGCCCTCCGCCTACCTCGTGCCGGCAGGCGAGAAGGCGGTGCTGGAACGGCTGCGCGCGCACGGGGTGAAGGTCGAGCCGCTGGGAACCGGCGACGCGCCGGCGGTCGAGGAGTTCCGCGTGGCCGGCACCTCCGTCACCGAGCGCGCCTTCGAGAATCACCAGGAGCGCACCGTCACCGGCGAGTGGGCGCCGGCGGAGCCGCCGAGCCTTTCGGGTGCCTGGCGCGTGCCGATGACGCAGCCGCTGGCACGGCTGGCGTTCTACCTGCTCGAGCCGCGATCGAACGACGGCGTGGTCACCTGGAACGTCGTCGACGAGGCGATCAAGGTGTCGCGCTACCCGGTGCTGCGAACACGCAACTGAGCGCGCCCGAGCGTTCGGCGGATCCAGGTGCGTGATCCACGAAAACTGGCAAGCTGCCACCAACACCGGCGAGAGCTTCACGACATCTTCGATCGTCGCGCGGCCAATGGCACAGACCTGGTGACTCCGCGGCGGGCCACCAAGTACTGCGGCAGCCGCGACGGGCCAACTGGTGTGGTCGGCGGACTACGATCTGCTCTACACGCGCCGCACGCAGCCATGATGCGCTGAAGGGACGTAAGGCAGCCGGCGTTCGGCTAGTCGAAGTGCACCAGGCCGCGGCCCGTCGCGACTCGGACCAGTTCCGTTAACCAGCGCGTCCATTGGAGCTCGCGGCATCAACGCTTATACAATCGTCGGATGCCCAAGCTGACGGTTGAAGGATATGGAACGTTCGACGTGGTGGATGACAAGCGGCTGGTCCTGGCGATCGAGCAGGACGCCGACGTGGACATCCTGCACGCCTGCGGCGGCAACGCACGCTGCACGACCTGCCGGGTTGAGTTCATCGCCGGAGAGCCGGCCAGGCACACGGTTGCCGAACAGGAGCGGCTCACCGCCCGCGGCCTGACCGGTGTGCGGCTGTCGTGCCAGATTCTGTGCGACCAGGACATGACCGTCCGCGCCATCAGCCGCCTCGAAGGTTCCGGACGTCCCGACCCTGGCGGCGCCCCGTTAGAGTCCATTCAGCCGCCCCCGCAATGGATCGAGGCGCTCTAAGCGAGCGTCTCAGTCGTCATGTCTGCACCAATGGCAGAGTCGAACCTCGCCGGCGGCGAGGTTCGCTCCATCTCAAGTAGCGCGTTCTTCGACACGTGGCGCGACGACGTGCCGGCCGGCATCGTCGTGTTCCTCGTGGCTTTGCCGCTTTGTCTGGGGATCGCGGTCGCATCCGGGGCACCGCTGATTTCAGGCGTGGTGGCCGGCGTGGTCGGCGGCCTCGTGGTCGGGGCGCTGTCTGGTTCGTCGTTGATGGTCAGCGGCCCGGCCGCGGGCCTGACCCCCATTGTCCTGCTGGGTATTCAGCAGGTGGGCGGCTTCGAGCGGCTGCTTCCCGCGGTGGTTCTGGCTGGTGGGCTGCAGCTGCTGCTGAGCGCGGCGCGCGCCGGCACGGTGGCGTACTACGTGCCGTCCTCGGTCATCAAGGGCATGCTCGCCGGCATCGGGATCACGCTGATCCTCAAGCAGGTGCCGCACGCCGTCGGATACGACAGCGACGCCGAGGGCGACCTCTCCTTCGTCGAGCCTTCCGGCGAGACCACCCTCAGCACGCTGGCGGCCGCGCTGCAGCAGATTCAGATTGGCGCCGTGCTCGCGGCGCATCGTCGGCGTGGCGCTGATGCTGTGGTGGCCGCGCTCACCGTTCGCCCGCGTCAGGCTGCTGCCGGCGCCGCTGCTGGCGGTGGGTGCCGGTGTCGGCATCAACGAGCTGTTCCGGGTGTGGCTGCCCGAGCTGGCCGTGCGCGGCACGCATCTGGTGTCACTACCCACGATCGAGAGCGGTGCCATCGCCCCGCATCTCGTCCTTCCAGACTGGAGCGCGTTGGGCAGTCCGGCGGTGTGGCAGCTCGCGCTCATCATCGCGCTCGTCGCCAGCCTCGAGTCGCTGCTCAACCTCGAGGCCACGCGCAAGCTCGATCCGCTGCGGCGCGACGCGTCGATGAATCGCGAGCTGATGGCCCAGGGGATCGGCAACATGCTGGCCGGACTGCTGGGCGGGCTGCCGCTCACCGGCGTGATGATCCGGTCGTCGGCCAACGTCGATGCCGGCGCGCGATCGCGCCTGTCGGTGATGGTGCACGCGACGCTGATGCTGGTGGCGGTGCTGGCATTCGGCGCCGTGCTCAACCGCATCCCGCTGGCCGCCATCGCCTCGGTGCTGCTGGTGACCGGCTTCCGCCTTGCCGCGCCGTCGCTCTGGCAGAACGCCTGGCACCTGGGCTATAGCCACTTCATCCCGTTCGCCGTCACCATCGTGGCGATCGTGTTCACCGATCTCCTGCGCGGCCTGGGGATCGGCTTCGCGATCAGCGTCGCGTTCATCGTCTTCGAGCACCTGCGGAGCCCGGTGCTCACGCGCGTCAGCCCGCCCGGCGCCGTGCTCACCCGCTACCTGCTTCCCGAGCAGGTGACGTTCCTCAGCAAGGCGAGCATCTCGCGCGCCCTCAACACGTTCAAGCCCGGGACGCGCGTCGAAATCGACGGTCGCAAGACCACGCGGTTCGACCACGACGCGCTCGAAGTGCTGCACATCTTCCGCGAGACCGCACGGCTTCGCGGCATCGATTACCGGCTGGTCGGCATCCCCGAGACCGAGCTGACGCCCACCCACGACCGCGGTTCGCTCTAACCGTCCGAGACCCTCATGGAAGAATACCGTCGCATCATCGAAGGCAACCGCCACTGGGCCGAACGCGTCAAGGCGGAGAACCCGGACTTTTTCAGCGAGAGCGCGCAGCGCCAGGAACCGCTGTTCCTCTACATCGGCTGCGCCGACAGCCGCGTCCCCGCGAACTCGGTCACCGGCACCAAGCCGGGCGAGCTGTTCGTGCATCGCAACATCGCGAACCTGGTGATGCCGAGCGACATCAACGCGATGAGCGTGCTGCAGTACGCGGTGGACGTCCTCGACGTGAAGCACATCCTGGTGACCGGTCACTACGGATGCGGCGGCGTGAAGGCGGCGATGTCCGGCCAGCAGCACGGCCTCGTCGATCACTGGCTCGGCCCGATCCGCAACGTGCTGCGCTGGAACATGCAGGAGCTGGACGCGATTGCCGACCCGCAGGCGCGGTTCGATCGGCTGGTCGAGCTCAACGTGCTCGAGCAGCTCTATCACCTGTCCGAGACGCCGATCATCCAGCAGGCCTGGGCGCGCGGGCGCCGGCCGGTGCTGCACGGCCTGGTTTACGACCTGAAGGACGGGCTGCTGCGCGAAATCGCGACCGGCATCGACTCGCAGGATGCGGCCGATCACCTGGCCGATCGCCGGCTGTCCGGGGTGCCCGCGGGCCCGCCGCCCATGGGCCGCGTGGCGCAGCCGATTCTTGCGGGCGACGCGCTGGCCGACGACATCGCCTCGCGCGTCCTCGCGCGACTGGACGAGGCCGCCTCCAGACGCAAGGCTGTCCGCTAGCGCCCGGAGACTTGGCGGACGCCGGTTACCTGGGTGCCGCCGTTGCGGACGAGGGCACGATCACGAACGTGCCGTACATCATGTCGGAGTCGAGCGCGATGGTCCGCAGGCGCTTCGAGGCGTCGGCCGTGTACACCTCGATCAAGCGGCCGGCCTCGTAGAAGTAGAGCAGCTGGTCGCTCGAGCTCGCGCGGACCTGCATGCGCGGGCGCGAGGGGACCGGCACCCGGCTCAGCACCCGGTGGGTGGCCATGTCGATGGTCCACAGTTCGTGGCGGCCGATTTGCTCGTGCAGCACGTGGGCGCGGGTGCGGTCCGGCGAAATGGTGAAGCTGACGTCACCACCGGCCGGCGCCGGACCGAGCGGGAAGGTCTCGATGGTCTTGGCCGTCAGGTTCATCTGACCGACCACCAGCAGATCGCGCTTCTGCAACGCGTCGCGCATGGTGAAGACGCCGGTGACGAACCCCGGCCGATCCGTGGACTCGTCGAACGAGCCCGGGTCCAGGCGCCCCATCCCCGACTCGATCGGAATCGACAGGTCCCACGCGTCGACCTGTTTCATCGTCGCCGTTTCGAACACCAGGATCTGGTGCCCGAACACGTACAGGAACTTGCCGTCGGGCGAGTAGCGCAGGATCGCGTTGTAGTACGACGGTTCGAAATCGGCGGACCAGGGAATGGTGCGCAGCACCTTGTGCTCAGCGAGGTCGTACTCGATGAACTCCGGATTGGCGATCTCCCAGCGATCGATCAACCTCGTCGCCGTCCGCGCGATGAGCATCATCGTCTTGTGCTGCGGATCCGCTTCGAAGGCGACGGCCCTCACGTGCTTGCGCGCGTCGCTCAGCGTGAAGCTGTCGAGGCTCTGGCGCTTCCGCACGTCGACGATCTCGAACTGCTCCTGGTTGGCGCTCTGCACGTAGAAGCGCGTGCGGTCGGGTGACAGCCGCACCACGAACGGGGCGCCCGTCTTGAGCGGAATCTGCGTGACCTTTTCGGTGGCCTCGTCAACGGCGGTGATGTGGCCCGAGTACGAACCCATGAAGATGGTGCCGGTGCCGGCCGGCGGCGCTTGCGCCGCCGCGGGGCCGACAGTCAGAACGAGAAGGGCGAGGAGTGACGCGAGACGGGACGCCATGGCAGGCTCCACCTTTCGCGCGGATTGTCCCACGGAATGGCCGGGCCGGGTGGAACGATCGCTACGCGAACCGCGTCAGCCGATACGGCTCGAGCAGGTCCACCTGCACCTCGTCGAGCAGTTCGATCGCGGCCAGCTGCCCGACCGCCGGCGACAGTGTGATGCCGCTGTGCATCGCTGCCAGGTAGACGTTCGGCCGCGATGGCACCCGGCCGATAATCGGTTGCCCGTCGGCCGGCAGCACCCGCCACCCGAGCGTGACGCGGTCGAGCGTCGCCTCTTTCAGCCGCGGCACGAACCTGCCGGCGCCTTCGAGCAACCGCTGGCCCATCGCCGCGCTCGTGTCCTGCGACGGCGAGCCGCCGAAGTCCACGCCGGTGACGATCTCGCCGTTGGGCAACTGTTTCAGCGTCGCGCCCGGCGCGACGATGACGCGATCGAGCAGCCGTCCGTGGGGTCGCGTGTGCGCGAGCAGCCCCGGCGAGTCCTGCATCGGGACGGTGAGGCCCAGCATGGCGGCGAGAGGCGGCAGTTCGACTCCTGTGGCAAGCACGACAGCGTCCACCGCGATGGTGTCGCCTTCGACCCGCACGCCGCGGACCTGCGCGCCGTTCATGTCGAAGCTCGACACGGTGGCCGGATGACGGACGACGGCGCCGTGGGACGCCGCGGCCTCGAGCAGCAGCTTTGTCGCCCCCACCGGATCGACCGTTGCTTCCTCGTCGCAGAAACTGGCCGCGGCCACCGGCCCCGGTTCGAGCGTGGGCACCAGGCGGCGCAGTTCCGCCACGTCAACGAGCCGGCTGCTGTAGCCCCACGCCTGCTGCGCGATGACGCCGCGGCGCAGCGCCTCGGCCCGTTCCGGCTCGCCGTGCCACTGCACCGTGCCACCCCACTGCACGACCAGGCGCGTCGGCCCGAGCTCACTTTGCAGCCGCCGCCAGCCGGCCATGCCGAGGTGATTCAGTTCGTAATAGCCGCGCGGCCGCTTCGAGCCGGCGTTGATCCAGGCGAACGAGTTCGCCGTCGCGCCCGCGGCCGGGCCGCGCTTCTCGAGCAGCTGTACTTCCGCGCCGCGCTTGGCGAGGTGATACGCAATCGACGCACCCATGATGCCGCCGCCGACGACAACGATGCGCCGCGGCGCCCGCGCCGACAGCCGCGCTGGCCGAACGGCCAGGGCCGCGGCGGTGAGGCCCATCGACAGGACGAACTCGCGTCGGTTGATGGTCATAGAGCCGCAGTCATGGCGCGGCACGCACATTCTGACAGACGCCGCGTGCAATCGCTCGACCGGAAATATACTCACCTCCAATGTCTATACCGCCAGTCTCTCGACGCCAGTTCCTGGCCACCGGCAGCGCACTGCTTGCCGCGACCTACGTGCCGGACTGGGCCGAGGCGTTCCAGCCTGGCGCCACCGACGATGCGCGCGCGCGCCGAAGCGGCCGAGGCGGCGCTGGCTCGCGCGGCGGCGCTGGGCGCGTCCTACGCCGACATCCGCGTCAACCGCTATCGCCGCGAATCGATCGCGACGCGCGAACGGCAGGTCCAGAACGTGTCGCGCTCGACCAGCTACGGGCTCGGGCTGCGCGTGCTGGTCAACGGCACGTGGGGCTTTGCCGCCACCAACGTCGTGGACCCGGCCGTCGGCACGCGCCGCCGCGGAACAGGCCGTCGCCATCGCCAAGGCCAACGCGCGTGCTGACCTCGCGCAAGGTCGTGCTCGCCAACGCCGACAAGGTCGTCGACCACCTGGGCCAATCCCATCAAGCGCGATCCGTTCGAGGTCCCGCTCGAAACCAAGACCGCGTTCCTGATGAAGCTGAACGAGACGGCGCTGGCGGTCCCGGGCGTCAGCTTCGTCAGCTCGCAGATCCTGTTCGTCGACGAGCAGAAGTACTTCGCCTCGAGCGAAGGATCGCGGATCACGCAGCGGCTGGTGCGCACCTATCCGCAGTTCACGACGACCGCCGCCGATCGCGCCACCGGCGACTTCCAGACACGCGCCGTCGTCGATCGCGCCAAGCTGATGGGCTACGAGTACGTCGAGGACTATCCCTGGCTGCAGGACGCCGAGAAGGCGGGCCACGAGGTGGTCGAGAAGCTGAAGGCCAAGCCCGTCGTCCCCGGCCGCTACGACATCGTCGTCGATCCCTCGCAGCTGTTCCTGGCGATTCACGAGTCGGTCGGCCACTCCACCGAGCTCGATCGCTCGCTCGGCTGGGAGGCCAACATGGCCGGCACCAGCTTCCTCAAGCCGGCCGACGCCGGCAAGCTGCGCTTCGGCGCGAACATCGTCAACCTGGTCGGCGATCGCACGCAGCCCGGCGGGCTCGCGACCACCGGATTCGACGACGAAGGGCGTGAAGGCCGAGCGCTGGCACCTGGTGCGCGACGGCATGTTCGTGGACTGGCAGACCACGCGCGAGCTGGCGCCGCTGGTCGGACAGCAGCGATCGCACGGCTGCCTGCATTCCGACGACTGGTCGAGCGTGCCGTTCCCGCGGATGCCGAACGTGTCGCTGGAGCCGGCGGCGACCGAGGTCACGCTCGACGACCTGTTCAGCGACATCAAGCGCGGCCTGTTCGTCGAGGGCCGCGGCGTCTCGTCGATCGATCAGCAGCGCTACAACTTCCAGTTCGGCGGCGCGGTGATTCGCGAGATCACCAACGGCAAGCTCGGGCGCGATGGTGCGGGATGCGGCGTACCAGTCGCGGACGCCGGACTTCTGGGCGTCGTGCGACGGCCTCGGCGGCCCGGCGACCTATCGCCTGTGGGGCACGTCGGCCGACGGCAAGGGCGAACCCGGCCAGACCAACGCCGTCAGTCACGGCTGTCCGCCGGCGCGATTCCGCAACGTGACCGTGCTCAACACGGGGGCGGCGTGATGCTGAACCGCGACGACGCGCTCAAGATCTGCGAGACGGTGCTGGCGCACGCCAAGGCCGCAGGCGCCGAAGATGCCAACGTCTCGGTGCAAAGCTCGGTGGACTCGCATGCGCGCTTTGCCGACAACCGCATCACCACCAGCGGCCGCGCCGGACGACCTGCGGCATCACCGCCACGGTGTGGGTCGGGCGCCGGCGCGGCGCGGCCACCGGCAACGACGCCGGCGCCGGCGCGCTGAAGCAGCTGGCCGAGGAAGCGGTGCAGATCGCGCGCGTGTCGCCGGTGCATCGCGAATACGTCCCGACGCTCGGCGCCACTCGACTACGCCGAAGGTCGCGGCGTTCGTCGCCGCGACGGCGGACCTCGATCTGGCGGCGCGCGCCACGGCGCTTGAAGCCGTGCTCGCGGCGTGCCGCGACGGCGAAGGTGACCGGTGCCGGCTTTCACAACGCCAACGGCGTCGGCCACCGGCGGTCGCCACCGCGAACGGCAACCGCCGCTATTTCCGCACCAGCGAAGGCGCGCTCAGCATCACCGCGCGCACCGCCGACGGCACCGGCTCCGGCTACTTCGCCGGCGACCACTTCGACCTGTCGCAAGCTCAACGCGCAGCACATCGTCGATCAGGCGGTCGGCAAGGCGGTTCGCTCGCGATCAGCCGAAGCCGATCGAGCCGGGCGTCTATCCGGTCATCCTCGAACCGCAGGCGGTCGCCGATCTGATCGGCTTCCTGACCGGCAGCCTCGACGCGCGGACCGCGGACGAAGGCCGCAGCGCGTTCTCCGGCAAGGACGGCAAGACCCGGGTCGGCGAGGCGCTGTTCAGCGAGCGGCTGAATCTCTACAGCGATCCCGATGCATGCGGACATGCCGGCCGCGCCCAGCACCGTCGAAGGCGTTCCGGCGTCGCGGCTGTCGCTGATCAAGGCCGGCGTGCTCGAGAACCTCGAGTACTCGCGGTTCTGGGCGCAGGAGAAGAAGCGCGAGGCCGACGCCCGGGCCGGTGAACTACATCATGGAGAGCACGCAGCCGCCGGCGTCGCTGGACGACATGATCAAGGGCATGGAGCGCGGGCTGGTGATCTCGCGCTTCTGGTACGTGCGCCTCATCGATCCGCGCACCGATCATGCTGACCGGGCTGACCCGCGACGGGCTGTGGTGGGTCGAGAAGGGCCAGATTCTGCATCCCGTCCGCAACCTGCGCTTCAACCAGAGCGTGCTGGCGATGCTGGCGCCGTGGAACGTGGAAGCGATCGGCGCGCCGGAGCGGCGAGTCGCCGCTGATGGTGCCGGCGCTCAAGCTGTCCGGCTTTGCGTTCACGTCGATCTCGGACGCGATCTGATGTCGCCGGAAGGACGTTAATCGCGTGAAGCAGATCCTCGCGTACGCCCCCGGCGGGCCCGAAGCGATGACGCTGGCCGACGTGCCGACGCCGGTGCCGCCTCCCGGCCACGTGCTGGTTGCGATTCATGTCAGCGGCGTCAATTTCCTGGACGTCTACTTCCGGACCGGACTCTACAAGAGCGACCATCCCATTGCCATCGGCAGCGAGGCTGCGGGCGTGATCGAGGCCGTTGGCGAAGGCGTGAGCGATTTCGAGGTCGGGGAGCGCGTTGCCTACACCATGGTGCGCGGCACCTATGCGGAGTACGCGGTGGTGCCCGCGGTCAACGTCATCAGGATTCCCGATGCGCTGACGTTCGAGACCGCCGCCGCGGTGCTGCTCCAGGGGACGACCGCGCACTACCTCACCCGGTCCACGTTTCCACTGGACGACACGCACGCGTGCCTGGTTCACGCGGCCGCCGGTGGCGCCGGCGGCCTGGTCGTGCAGATGGCGAAAGGCGCGGGCGCGTGGGTGATTGGCACGGTGTCCACGGAGGCCAAGGCGCAGGAGGTGCGCGCCCTCGGCGCCGATCACGTCGTCATCTACACCGAGCAAGACTTCGAGGCCGAAGCCCGCCGCCTGACCGCCGGGAAGGGCGTCCACGTGGTCTACGACTCGGTTGGCCGCACGACGTTCGACAAGAGCCTCAAGTCGCTGCGCCCGCGCGGGATGCTGGTGCTGTTCGGCCAGTCGAGCGGCGCCGTCGCACCGGTCGATCCGCTGACGCTCAACGCCGGGTCGCTCTTCCTCACGCGCCCCAGCCTGGGCCACTACATCACGGCGCCCGATGAACTCCGCTGGCGGGCGGGCGAGGTGTTCGACCTGGTCGCACGCGGTGGGTTGAAGGTGCGCGTGTCGGCCACCTATCCGCTGGCGGATGCCGCCCAGGCGCATCGCGATCTCGAGGCGCGCAGGAGCCACGGCAAGCTGCTGCTGGCCGTGCGCTGAGTCGCTGACAGCGGCGGTTGAGGTGGGTCACCGCTCGCCCGGTATGGCCGAGCGCATCCTGCCGTATGATCGGTCGCCTGGCGCCCTATGCCACCAGTCGATCCTGACCGCTGGCGCGTTCTCAGCCCGTACCTCGACGAAGCGCTGGACCTGACCAGCGACGAGGACCGGGCCACGTGGCTGAGATCCCTCTCAGCACACGACGCTGCGCTCGCGGCCGATTTGCGGTCGCTGCTCGACGAGCACCACGCGGTGCACGAGTCGGGATTCCTCGAAGGCGCCATCCCCACGGCGTTCCATCCGGCATCGACCTCGTCGCTCGCGGGACGGATCGTCGGGTCTTACCGTCTCATTTCCCTCATCGGCGAAGGCGGGATGGGCAGCGTCTGGCTGGCGGAGCGCTGCGACGGCCGTTTCGAAGGGCGGGCCGCGGTCAAGCTGCTGAACATCGCGCTCATGGGCCGGGCAGTGGAAGGACGGTTCCGTCGCGAGGGCCACATCCTTGCCCGCGTGACGCACCCGCACATCGCTCACCTCATCGACGCGGGCGTGACGACGGGCGGCCAGCCCTATCTCGTCCTCGAGCTCGTCGAGGGGCAGCACATCGATCGGTATTGCGCCGACCGCGCGCTCGCCCTCGACGCGCGCCTGCGCCTGTTCCTCGATGTGCTCGATGCCGTGGCCCACGCGCACGCCAACCTGATCGTGCACCGGGACATCAAGCCGCCGAACGTGCTGGTCAGCACCGATGGACAGGTGAAGCTGCTCGACTTCGGCATCGCCAAGTTGATTGAGGGCGAGGCGCCGTCGGACGGTGCGCCCGCGCTCGGCACCAGCGCGCTGACGCGAGACGGCGGCGCGCCGCTGACGCCGGAGTTCGCGGCGCCCGAGCAGCTCACCCGTGGTGCAGTGACGACCGCGACTGATGTGTATGCCCTGGGTGTGCTGCTCTACGTACTGCTCACTGGCCAGCATCCCGCCGGCGCTGCCCTTGGTTCTCCGGCCACGCTGGTACGCGCGGTCGTCGAGGACGAGCCGCGCAGGATGTCCGACGTCGTGGCCGGCCGGACGGAGGCTCCCGAGGCTCTGGACCGACATGCGGCCCAGTGCGGCACGTCGCCGTCCAAGCTGCGGCGCGCGCTTCGCGGTGACCTCGACACCATCGTCGCCAAGGCCCTGAAGAAAGTGCCCGAGGAGCGCTACGGCTCGGTGCCGGCACTGGCCGGCGATCTGCGGCGGTATCTGAGCGGCGAGCCGATTGGCGCCCGGCCGGACACACTGCGGTATCGGACGGCGAAGTTCGTCGGGCGCCATGCCCGCGGGCTTGCGGCGTCGGTGGCGGTGGTCGTCCTGCTGGCTGGCATGACCGCGTTCTACACGACGCGGCTTGCGGCCGAGCGCGACCGGGCCCAGCGGGAAGCGGCCAAGGCGGCCAAGGTGAGCGAAGTGCTGACCGGGTTGCTGATGAGCGCCGATCCCATTGCCAATCGCGCGACGCCCGAGGGGATGACGGTGCGTGGCCTCCTCGACGGAGGCACCGAGCAAGTGCTGAAAGCGCTCGCGGATCAGCCCGAGGCGCGGGCCGAGATCCTGAGCGTGCTGGGGCGGATTTACCGTCAGTTCGGCGTCTACGACAAGGCGCAGCGCCTGCTCGAGCAGGCGCTGGCGAGCGGCGAGCAGGTATTCGGCGCCGAGCACCTTCGGAACGCCCAGACCCTCAACGACCTCGGTGCAGTGCTGACCGAGAAGGGCGATTATGCCGCCGCGTCGGAGACGCTCGAACGGGCGCTCGAGATGCGCCGCCATCTATTGGGTTCCGAGCACGCTGATGTGGCGATCACGATGGTCGAGCTCGGGCGCGTTTACCAGGATCGCGGCCTCAACGACCGCTCCGAGCCGCTGCAGCGAGAGGCGCTGGCGATCCGGCGCCGCGTGCTCGGCGACGAGCATCGAGAGACCGCCGTCAGCATGAGTGCCCTCGCCTCGGTGCTGCGGCTGAACGGCGACCTCGACGGCGCCGAAGCCCTCTTGCGCCGAAGTCTCGAACTGAACCGCAAGACCCGCGGGGAGCGCCACGCCAACACCGGCACCAGCCTGCACGATCTGGGGCTGATCGCCACGGCGCGCCACGACTACGCCGCGGCCGAAGTGCTGTTCCGTCAGAGCATGGACATCCTTCGGCAGGCCCTGGGCGAGACGCACCCGCTCATCGCCACCGGGCTCAACAACCTGGCTCACGTGTGGATGGCTCAGGGCCGATACGACGAGGCGGCCAACGCGCTCCAGAGCGCGATCGACATCGCCCGGCCCGCGCTTGGCGCGGACCATCAGCTGGTTGGGATCTACACCGTCAACCTCGCGGTCGCTCAACTGGCTCGTCGCAAGCCCAACCTGGCCGAGCCGCTGCTCGTCGAGGGGCTGCGGATCCGCTCGCTGGCGCCGGAGATCGTGCCAAGCCGCCGGCGCACGCTTCCCGAGGACGACTGGAGCATCGACGCCATCAAGCGCCTGTTGGCGCGACTGTGATGGGCGACCGCCGCGCGAGCCGGGATGTCGAGCTGACGGGGTTGCGCGTCGCATGATGTCGAGCGTGGACGTCGCGTCCTTCGCGATGCTCGTGGTCGCGATGCTGGCCCTGTGGGCGCCACGCCTCTCGGCCGCGCCTCGCGCCGCCTCGTGGTGGGTGCTGCCGTTCGCCGCCGCGCTGATGCTGGCCCTGGCGGGCGGTCTCGTGGACGTGCGCGGTCTCGCCACGGTCGTCGTCATGGCCGCGGCGTGCCGCCTGGTGCACCACGCGCCATCCCGGACACTGCGGGGCATCGCGCTTGTGGTCGTGCTCGCGATCACCGCGGGACTCCTTGCTCACCTGATCCCAGGCTTTGCCAACCCACGCGCCCTCGACGCGGTGCAGCTGAGCGACGACTCGCTGCCGTACACGAGGTACCTGGACTTCGACAAAGGAGTGGCGGGGCTGCTCCTGCTCGGGCTGGTGGCGCCGCAGCGCACGGCGCGTCGATCGCGTGTGCCGGTTGCGCCTCTTCTCGCGCGGTTCGCGCTCGTCGCCGCAGTGGTGCTGGCCGCAACCGTGGCCACCGGCTTCGCGCGCTGGGATCCCAAGCTGCCGCCCTGGTGGGTGCTGTGGACGTGGACCATGGTGTTCCTGACGGCGCTGCCCGAGGAGGCGGTTTTCCGCCACTTCGTTCAGGGCGGACTCCAGGACTGGCTGGGCGCAACGACTCGAGGGCGTTGGACCGCGCTAGCCGTCAGCAGCGTGGTCTTCGGTCTCGTGCATCTGGCGGGCGGCTGGACCTACGTGGCCCTCGCTACGCTGGCGGGACTCGGCTACGGATGGATCTACGGCGCCAGCGGATCGATCGCCGCGAGCATCCTGGCGCACACCGGGCTGAACCTGATCCACTTACTGTTCTTCAGCTACCCGGGGCTCCGGGGGTGAGGACCGGTCTCCGGTACCCGGTCTCCGGTACCCGGTCTCCGGACACCGGACACCGGACACCGGACTAGGGTTTCGGCGGACCGGCTCCCGGCGTCACCGTTCCCCACATCGCGATCGAGCCCACGACGAGCACCCACGATGGCAGCACCGCCACGCCCGGGATGGCCTCGGCGACCAGCGCCGGCAGGATCAGCCATTGCCGGCCCAACACCAGGAAAAGGGCTGCCGCGGTCGCGACGTCGAGCGCCCATTGCAGGGGTGGCGCGAACTCGAGCCACACCGAGGCGAGGTCGGAGGCCACGGCGATGCCAAACGCCAGGATCAGGCGATTGCCGCGACCGATTGACGGCCCCGGCCGCGCCGAGCCGTCCGAGTTTTCGGGAGGCAGCACCTCCCAGATGTTCTCCGGCATGTGGCATACCAGACTACCGCGGTTGTATGCTGCCGATGGAGGTACCCCCATGCGCAATGCGTTTCTCGTCCGCGCGGTGTTTGCTGTCACGCTGGCCCTTGCTCTCGTCTCCCCGGCGTTCGCGCAATCGTCGTCACCGTTCAAGATCGTCGGGACTGTCAGCGATTACACCGACGCCGCCAATGCCGCAGGACCCTGGAATATCACGGGCGACTGGTCGGCAGAGCTCAGAGGCCGATCGGGCCGCGTCGATTTCATCGTCAGCCTCGCGATGGTGCGCTCCACGACCGGCGCCTCATCGCACACGCACCACATCGCGCTGCTGGACGCCACGGTCACGCGGATCGCCAATGGTTACCGCATTTCGGGCGACGCCGTGATCACCACCAGCGGCGGCCTGGCCGCCTTCTCCGGCTCACCTCTCACCGTGGACATCACTGGTGGCAACGCCGTGGAGTTCTCGAACGTCAGGCTGACTTTCGGCGGAGCGGCGGTCGGGCACTTCGGTGACCAGCCGATCGAGGGAGTGGTGACGCTTCAGCGCTGAGCCCCACAGGCACAAGGCGGCGCGATTGGTCCCTTCCTGTCACGTGGGGCCACGCCGCGGCACGAGGAAATCGAGCGGCACGCGGTCCGGAGGTAGAATCGGCCGCGTGTCGCCGGTATCCGCCACCCACTCCCGGTTGATCTACGACTCGCTGAAGGGCTGCGGCATCCGGCTGATGTCCGCCCTTCCGGAGACCTGGCTCGTCCACCTGATCCGGCTTGCCGAGGACGACCCCGAGATGACGCTCGTGCGCCTCGCGAAGGAGGAAGAGGGCGTCGGGATCTCCGCCGGAGCGCACCTGGCCGGCGTCAAGTCGGCGATGCTGATGCAGAACCACGGGTTCCTCGCGTCGGTCAACGGCATCGTTTCGTGCGCACAGCTCTATCGCATCCCGCTGTTGATGCTGATCAGCCATCGCGGCGAGTTCGGGGAGCGCGACCCGTGGCAGACCGAGGGCGGCGCGGTCACCGAAGACCTGCTGCGCGCGCTGCGGATCCCGTTCTCGCTGCTCGACCGGCCGGATCACGTGGCGCACCGCATCGAAAAGGCGCAGACGCTGGCGCTTGCCGCCAACAAACCTGTGGCCCTGCTCCTGTGCCGCGATCTCATGTGGGAGGACTGATGCGGCGACTCGACGCGCTGACGGCGATCTACCCGAAGATCGAAGACTCGATCGTCGTGACGATCATGGGAGCGGTCGCGGCCGAACTGCAGTCGATTGGCCACCGGCCGAATTTCTTCTATCTCCAGCACGCGATGGGACTGGCATCGTCGATGGGGCTTGGCATCGCGCTGTCACGCCCGGACCGTCAGGTGATCGTGTTCGACGGGGACGGCTCGCTCCTCATGAACCTCGGCGGCCTGACGACGCTGGCCCGCTACCGTCCGCGCAACCTGGTGCACGTCGTGTTCGATAACGAGAGCCTGCTCTCCGTGGGAGGGTTTCCAACGGCCACATCGACGGGCAGCGACCTGGCCGGGATCGCGGCGGCGGCCGGCGTGCCGCGGACGGCCACGGTCCGGACGCTGGACGAGTTCGAGCAGGCGTTCTCGGAGGCGCTGGCCGCTCGCGATCTCACGACCATCGTCGCCAAGGTCGAGGCCGTTGGTCCGGCCGGGTTCGTGACCGACCTTGGTTTGCTCGAGAACCGGTTCTCGTTCGCCCGCGCTCTACGCAAGGAGCCGACGGCATGACATCCGTGCTGACAGGGTTGATCGATGCGCTCGCCTCGGGCGCCGTACGGGTGGTGGACCTGTCCCAGCCGCTCGGGCCCGACACCGCGGTCATTGGCCTGCCCGAGATGTTCGCGCCGTCGCCCGGCGTGACGATCGAGACGATTTCCCGGTACGACGACAAGGGCCCTGCCTGGTACTGGAACACGCTCCGATTCGGTGAGCACACCGGCACGCACTTCGACGCGCCGATCCACTGGATCACGGGCAAGGACCTGCCCGACAACGCGTGCGACACGATTCCCGCGCGCCGGTTCGTCGGGCCGGCCTGCGTGATCGACGTGACGGCCGAGGCCGCCGCCGACGAGGACCATCTCGTCTCGGTCGAGGCAATCGAAGCGTGGGAATTGGCGCACGGCCGGATTCCCGCCGGCGCGTGGGTGTTGCTGCGCTCGGGATGGAGCGCGCGGCGCGGGGCCGCCGCGATCATCAACGCCCGCGAGGACGGGCCGCACAGCCCCGGCTTCGAGGCCGCCGCTTCGCGGCTCCTGGCCGAGCAGCGCGATGTGCTCGGCGTCGGCGTCGAGACGATTGGCACCGACGCCGGCCAGGCGGGCCGCTTCGAGCCGCCGTTCCCGAACCACACCATCATGCACGGCGCCGGCAAGTTCGGGCTGGCCAGCCTGACCAATCTCGATCAGCTGCCAGCAACCGGCGCGGTCGTCATTGCCGCGCCGCTCAAGATTGTCAATGGCAGCGGCAGTCCGCTACGCGTGCTGGCCCTCGTCCCTGGCGCTTAGTTGGCAGGACTTCAGAACCCGCTCGGGCGGACCCAGAAGCTCTCGCGCCACGTCTCGCCGGGCGCGATCGACTGCAGCTCCTTGTAGACGCCGCGCTGGGCGAGGTTCAGGGCGTTGGCGATCGCTGCCATCGGTTCGATGCAGATGAAGTTGCGCTCGGCCGGCGCCGAGTCGCCCTGGCCGCCACGGCCCTGGCCCGACGGATTCGGTGCAAACACCACGACCGAGCGGTAGCGTGGGCCGAGCGTCACGTCGAGGCGCTGTTGCCGGCCCCACAGCGTGGTCGTCGAGCGGCCCTCGGCGTCGCGCACCAGGTCGCTGAACACGTCATCGAGACTGTACTCGCGCAGGGTGACGCGCGGCGGTGGCAGCAGCAGGTCGGCCGGCTCGGTTTGGCCGGTGGGCAGCTTGCGCTGGTCGAGCTGCCACCGCGTCCGCGCGGCCACCGCGATCTGCCATTCATCGCGCGGCGAGTCGGTGAGCTGAAAGTAGGGATGGAACCCGATCGAAATCGGCATCGGCTCGGCGCTGAGGTTCGCCACGGCCGTCGAGACCTCGAGCACGCCGTCGGCGAGGCGATAGGTGATCTCCACCGTGTGCGCGTACGGCCACTGACGCATCCACGCCGGCTGGCGATACACCTCGAGCCGGCTGGTCACGGCGGCGGCAGCGGTCGTGGCGGTAAGCGCAATCACACGCCAATGGTCGGTCGCCGTGAGGAAGCCGTGAATGGGCACTTCGCCGCGAACATTGCCGAGCGCCATGTCGAAGGCATGCCGCCGGCCATTGGCGTAGAACGCTTGTTCGTCGAGCCGGCCGATCCACGGCCCCATGAACGGAATGCCGGTCTGCCCGGGTTGCGCCCGGAAGTCCTCCAGCGACGTGCGCTGGTAGCGCAGCACCTCGTGCCCCTTGACCGTCAGGCCGGTCGCGATGTTGCCCACGGAGGGCACGACCGTGACCACGGTGTCGGTCTGCCGGTCGGTGAGCGTCACGACCTGGCCGTCGCTCGTCGCGGTGTAGCGCTGCGCCGACGCCGGCATGGCGAGCGCGATCACCGCGAGGAGAGCGGCGCTGCAGCGGCCAAGCGCGCTCCGCGCCATGCGACGACGATGCGCCAATCCGGCGGCCCTCATACCGCCTGCAGCAGCGCCTTGATGTAGCCGTAGCCGAACGCAAACGCTTGGTCGCCCTGCGCGTCGTCGGCATGTCGTGGCAAGTGGTCCGGCATCACCATGTGCTGATACCCGACCTGCTTCAAGGTCCGCATCACCGCGACCATGTCCATGTCGCCCTCGTCGGGGAAGGTCTCCTGGAACTGGTCGCGGCGGCCCTGGATGTTGCGGAAGTGAATGTTGAAGATCTTCTGCCGCTCCCCGAAATAGCGAATCACGTCGTGGATCTCACGGTTGGGATCCTGCAGCATCTCGGCCGTGGTCCCGAGGCAGAGGTTCAGCCCGTGGTACGGACTCGCGGCGATCTCGACGAAGCGCTTCATCCCCTCGACGGTGCCGAGCACGCGGACGACGCCACGGAAGCCTTGCGGCGGCACGCCGGGGTCGTGGGGATGACAGGCGAGCCGCACCCTGTGTTCGGTGGCCACGGGGACGACGCGCTCGAGGAAGTAGGTGATGCGCTCCCAGGCGACCTCCGCAGAGACCCGGCCGGCCGCCGTGAGGGGCGGCTCCTCCTTCGCCTCGGCCAGCCGCCAGGTGCTCAAGCGCGTGCCGCCACGGCCGGGCGTGTCAGCGGTCCGCAGCACGCCGATCAGGTTCATGTTGTACTTGGCGGCCGGAATGCCGGCGCGCGCGCAGTTGCGGATGATCGACTGGACGAACTCGATCTCGCGCTGGCGCTCCGGGTCTTTCCCGAGCATGATCGCCTTGCCGAGCCCCGGCGCGAGCGTGGGGTTCATCTCGTGCTGGGGCGTCATGGTGTCGATCGATGCCGACGACAGCATCGGGAACTCGATCATGTCGAGCGCTACGCCCTGCGCCGCGCAGCGATCGCGCAGAGCCGTCAGTGCTTCGACCGTCCAGCTCGCCGGATCGGCGCCGTTCTCGGGATAGCCGCAGACGTGATCGACGCCGTGCCGTTTGAAGTACTGCAAACGGCGGACGTCGGTGGGTCCGCGCTGGCACCCGAGCAGCGGGCCCGTGGACCTGGCCGATGGCCCTGGCGCCTGGGCGGCCACCCTTTCCCCCGGCACCACGGCCCCCAGTCCAGCCAACCCGGACAGCTTCACGAACTGGCGTCGTTCCATCGTTTGCCTCCGCCTGGAGAGTCTACAGCGCGCCGGCGGCCACGGGAGCGCGTCCCGCGCGCCACCACCAGTACCGGCACGCCGCGCCTGTCACCAAGCCCGGTCGCGGTTCTACAGTAGTCCCTCGGCGCCGCGGCCAGGGCTGTCGTCTGCGTCCGGGTGCGCGTATAGTCGGTGCCGGAGCGTTCCATCTGCAGCCACGAGCAGTCGTTCTCGCGTTGGCGGTGCTGTCCGCCGGTCTGTCGATCCGCGTGATCGGCCAGGCGCCTGCCCCGCTGCCCGCGGCCCAGCCGTCACCGGCGGCAGACCCGGCGATGACCGCATTCGGCGTGCACTGCGCCGGCTGCCACGGCGAAGCCCTGCAGGGCGGCCGCGCCGGGAGCCTCCTCGACGACACGTGGACCTACGGCGAGGACGACACCAGTCTCGCGACGACGATTCGCGATGGCCGCGCCGAGGCCGGCATGCCGTCGTTCCGCGGCGCGTTCACCGACGGGCAGATCCGCGAGCTGGTGGCGCTGATCCACACGCGGGCGGCGCGCGCGAAGGGCGCGCCGGCCGCGCGCGCCACGCCGATGGTGGACGGCGTGGTCACGAGCGCGAAGCATCGCATTCGGATCGAGACGCTCACCGATCAGCTCGAGACGCCGTGGGGACTCGCCGTGCTGCCCGACGGACGCGTTCTCGTCACCGAGCGGCCCGGGCGGCTTCGCATCCTGGATCACGGGAAACTCTCGCCGCCAGTGGCGGGCGTCCCCAAGGTCTGGGCGCGGCAGGACGGTGGGCTCTTCGACGTGGAGGCGCATCCCAGGTTCGCCGAGAACGGCTGGGTCTACCTGTCGTTCGCCGAGCAGAAAGGCGACACCGAATCGATGACCGTCGTGATTCGCGGCCGTCTGCAGGGCAATGCGCTGGTCGAGCAGGTGGTCATCGCCCGTTGGCCGGACCAGTGGTACTGGACGAGCAATGTCCACTACGGCTCGCGGTTCACCTTCGACAAAGACGGCAACTTGTACTTCAGCATCGGCGACCGCGGCCACGCCGACGGCGCGCAAGATCTGAACGCGCCCAACGGCAAGATCCACCGCGTGACAGCCGACGGTGCAGCGGCACCGGGCAACCCCTTCGTGAGCCGTAGGGATGCGTTGCCGAGCGTATGGTCGTACGGCAATCGCAACCCGGAGGGCCTCGCGTGGCATCCGGTCACCGGCGAGCTGTGGGAGACCGAGCACGGGCCCCGCGGCGGTGACGAGATCAACGTGATCACGCCAGGCGCGAACTACGGCTGGCCGGTGGTCAGCTTCGGCATCCTCGACACCTGGGTGTCGGCCGCGGTCAACGGCCAGGCCACAGCGACGACGTCGAAACCCGGCATGGCAGCGCCGGTCACGTATTACACCCCGTCCCCTGGCATCGCACCGCTGATGTTCTACACCGGCACCGCGTTCACCGGGTGGAAGCACGACCTGCTCGTCGGCATGTTGCGCGACGAGGAGCTCCGCCGCCTGACGATCGATGGCCACACCGTGGTGGCGCAGGAAGTGCTGTTCCGAGGCATCGGCCGCGTCCGCGACCTGGCACAAGCCGCCGATGGCTCGATCTACGTCGCCTTGGCGACGCCCGGCGCCGTGGTGTCGGAGACGACCGCTGGTCGTGTGGTGCGGCTGACGCCGGTCGAGTGAGGACCCAGACGATGAGCCATTCCCGAACGCTGCTCTTCACCGGGGCGATGGCCGTGGCCGTGAGCCTCGGCGTGCTGGCGCAGGGCTCTGCCGGCGGGACTCTCGACATCTACTTCGTGGACACCGAGGGTGGTCAGGCCACGCTCTACGTGACGCCGGCGGGAGAGACGCTGCTCGTCGACACCGGCCACGCCGGCGCACGGGACCGCGGCCGCATCCTGGCCGTGCTCGGCGTGGCCAAGGTCACCACGATCGATCACCTGCTGCTGACGCACTACCATGCCGATCACTACGGCAACCTGATCGCGTTGGCGCAGACGCCCGGTGTCGGTCATCTCTACGACCACGGTCCCTCGACGGAAGGCGCCCTGCCGGCGATCGCGGCCTTCGAGACGCAGTATGCCGACCTCGTCCGGACGGTGCCGCGGACCATCGTGAATCCGGGGGACGCCATCCCGCTTGCCGGTGTGACGACCACGATTGTCGCCAGTGACAACAAGGCGCTCGCCACGCCGTTGCCGAACGCGCCCGAGGCCGGCCGGCCCAATCCTGCCTGTGCGCAGGTCACGCCGCGCGAGGAAGTCGCCGTGGACGACAACCACAACTCGGCGGGCTTCGTGATGACGTATGGGCGGTTCCGCACCGTCAACCTCGGCGATCTCACCTGGAGCCGTGAGGTCGCGCTGATGTGCCCCGAGAACAACCTCGGCACGGTCGATCTCTATCTGACGACGCACCACGGCCTCGACCGCTCGGGCTCACCGGTGGTTGTCCACGCGCTCCACCCGCGCGTGGCGATCATGAACAACGGCACGCGCAAGGGCGGCGCCGTCCAGACGTATCAGACGCTCGAGAGCGCGCCGGGCTTCGTGGACCTGTGGCAGCTGCACTGGTCGTATGTGGGCGGCGTCGAGCACAACCCGCCCGGCCTGCGCATCGCCAACCTCGACGCGCCCGAGCAACTCGCCGCGATCGTAACTGGCGCCGCAGCGCCGCCCGCTGGCACCGGCGGCACTGCCGATCACGAGGCGTTCTATCTCAAGGTGGCGGCGCGAGAGGACGGCTCATTCACGGTGACCAACAGCCGGAACGGCTACACGAAATACTACGGGCCCCACCGCTGACAGTGCAGGCATGACGAGACGGCCCCTGACAGAGCGAGCTCCATGACTCACTACACGCGCCGCGAGTTCACCGGCCTGGCCGCAACGGCGCTGGCCGTGCCCTTCAGCCGCTCGCAGGGCACGGCCGGACCAGGTTCGCTGACGGCGCAGGCTCTCCTGGACCGCATCAAGTCGGCGATCGGCGTTGCCCCGAAGACCGAGACCGTGGACGGCTTCACGGCCGGTAATCCAACGACGTCGGTGACCGGCATCGTGACGACGGCGCTGCCGACGCTGAGAGTGCTGCAGCAGGCCGTGGCCGCTGGCGCCAACGTCGTCATCGCCGCCCAGCCGACCTTCTACGCCCGGACCGACGCGCCCGCGCGGTCTGCGGATCCGGTGCTGGCCGCCAAGAGGAACTACCTCGATCGGCACGGCCTGGTGGTGCTGCGCCTGAGCGATCACTGGCGCGCCCACCACGGCGATCCGATGGCCGCCGGCCTCGGGCGAGCGATGGGCTGGTCACGGCATCAGGCCGCGGGCGATCCGCGGCGCTATACGGTGCCGGCCACGACCCTCGACGCGCTCGTGGGAACGGTGGGCCGTCGCCTCGACGCCGACGGCGGCATCCGCGTCGTCGGCGAGCCGTCGATGCGGTTGCGCACCATCGGGTTGCTGCCCGGATCGACGCCGATCCAGGCCGCGCTGGCGATGCTGCCCACCGTCGACGTGATCGTCGCCGGCGAGGTGCGCGAGTGGGAGACGGTCGAGTACGTGCGCGACCAGGTGGCGTCGGGCGCGGCGAAGGCGCTCGTGCTGGTGGGCCGCGTGGTGTCTGAGGAGCCCGGCATGGCCGCCTGTGCCGAGTGGGTGAAGACCGTCGCGCCCGGCGTTGGCGTGACCCACGTGGCCGCCGGCGACCTCTACTGGAGGCCCACGCGATGACGGCCGGCGACGTCGTCGCACGCATCAAGGCGCACCTCGGCGTCGAGTGGCGGGAGGCGACCTACCGGGACACGTTCAAGTCGGGCGGCCCGGACATCGAGATCACAGGGATCGCCACTACCTGTTTCGTCACGCTCGACGTGATTCGCCGCGCGACCGCCAAGGGACTGAACCTGATCGTCTCGCACGAGGACACCTTCTGGAACGACCGTGACGACGTGGCGATCGTCCAGGCCGATCCCCTCTACGCGCGGAAGCGGGCGCTCCTGACCGCGTCGAACGTCGTGGTGTTCCGCCTCCACGACCACATGCACGCACAGCGTCCCGATTTGACCTACGTCGGATCGGCCCGCGCCGTGGGCCTCGACCCCAAACACGAGAATCCACCGGGGTCGCACCGCTTCGTCATCCCCGCGACGACGCTGGGAGCGCTGGCGTCCGACGTCCAGGCGCGCACGGGAGCACGCGGGCTGCGGGTGGTTGGCGACCCGAAGGCCACCATCACGCGGGTCCGGCTCGGCGTTGGCTACGCCTCGCCGCCCGTCGACGACCCGGAGATCGACGTCCTCATCAGCGGCGAGCAGCAGGAAACGGACGGGACCTTCGACAGCCAGCCCTACGCTGTCGACGCCGCCGCGATCGGCCTCGCGAAGGGCCTGATCCTGCTCGGGCACACGGTGTCGGAGGAGGCAGGGATGCTCGAGATGGCCCGATGGCTGGCTGGCATCGTGCCCGAGCTGCCAGTCGAACTCGTCGCCGGGGGCGAGCCTGTCTGGGGACCCGCGCCGCGCCCGTAATCACCGTCGCCGTCACCGTGAATTCGCGATAGCTTCCCGGTCGGCCACGACCTGACGTAGATCCCGCTGGGCTGGCGCGTGATCAGTCCCTTCACGTCGCGCGGCCACTCGACGATCTCGATCGCAGCACGCGCCGCCGACACCGTCTGCACGGCGCCGGCAGGTTCGGGCTGGCCAGCGACCAACCTCGATCAGCCCGCGACCGGCGCGGTCGTCGATTGCCGCGCCCCCAGGCATGCGGGCCTTCCCGGCGTGAAGAAGATCCGGTGCGCGTGCTCGCCCTCGTTCCTGGCGCTTAGCGCCACGGGTGCCGCGCCGTCGGCGGGTTCGCGTATCGACGCATCGTCAGCACGAGCGTCTCTCCACTCCTCGGGCTCAGGCGTACTGCGAACGCCGCCTGGCCGATGGGGATCGTCCTGTCGCCGCGGGTCACGCTTACCAACTGGTGCTCGCCATACGCGCCCCCTTGCACGACGACCGTCCGTGGCTGGGACGAGCTGAGGTTGACCAGTGTGACAGTCGCCCGCGTGTCGGAGAGCTCGGACACGAGCGCCGATACGTCCTCGGGTACACCAGCACGCTGTCGTTCAGGATCGAAGTAGCGGAGACGGGCATGAAGCAACCCGCCGTCCCGGCCCGGCATCAGCGCTCCCCACATCAGCTGCACCAGCGACTCCACCGCCACCGGGTTGTAGTCGAGCATGTTGTCGGCGAGTCGCCTTTCAGGCGGCGTCGCGTCCTTGCGCATGGCCGTCAACCGCCTCGCAATGAGATCGAGGTCCCGCTCCAGCGCCTGCTCCGGATAGTCTGGACGGCGTCCCCCCAGGAACTCGATCCAACCGGCCGTGCCCAACGACGCGTAGGCGCCGCTGCCGGTTGGCATGGACCACTGCCCGGTCGTGCGCGGCAGGTCACCGGGCTTCTGGGACCAGTACCAGACCTCGTCCGCGCCGACGTCCCACGGCGCGTCGCGCCAGCCATACCACCCATCGGCACCGTGCATCGACGGATACTGAGTCCGACCGCCGTCGACGCGCGCGTGGGAATTCACGGCGGCGATCATGTCGCGCCAGGCATCGGCGTATCGCTGATCGCCCGTCACGAGCAGCGCGTTGCCGAAGCCCGGTAACGCCCACCGGATGCGATTGCGATCCTCGCGCTGGCCGGTCACCGGGTTGATCGGGCTGAATCCCCAGCCGTACGCGCCTCCCCACCACCTGCCGTCTGCGCCACCCACCGTCCCATCGAGACCGACGTGGCTCGGGATGATGCCGCCGTTCTGCCGCATTCGATTCGAGCCAGGCGTCCATGTACTCCACCAGCCAGCGCCGGTACTTGGGATCGGCGGTGAGGAGAAACGCGTTGGTCGGCAGCGTCGTTGCGGCGACGTTGAGAAAGTGGTCGCCGACGACATCGGTGTACTCCGCATAGTGCGCGAGGAACTGCTCGAACGATGACTCGCCGTGCTCGGCGTCGAATTGCCTGACGTCGAACGGATCGCCGACCCAGTCGAGTGGGGTGGCCTTGCGCAGCATCGGGCCACGGCTGCCGTTCTGCATGCTGCGAATGATCTTGTGGGTGGGGTCGTAATTGGGTGCTGCCGGATCCTCGCCCATGTAGAGCCCGGCGAACCGTCGCGCGCGTTCCTGGTATGTCGCGTCCTCCGGGACCGATAGGCCCATCCGGTTGAACAGTTGCAGGCCCTCGCCGTGGTGCATCCAGTCGGATTGGACGATGAAGTCCCGGTAGAACATGCCCTGGCGGGCGATGGGTACCTCGGTGGTCCTGGCCTCCGTGTACTGCTTCAGCAGACCCTCGTGACCCTGGGTGTACATCCGCAAGATGTCATCGCTGCCGCCGAGCGCGTGCAACTCGGGCCATCGATTGAAGTTCTCGAACGCATCGTCGGGGCCGTCGTTGGCTCCCCAGCGCACGACGCACTGCAAGTAGCCACGGGCGTCGAAATACTTGTCGAAGAACTCGCGGCTGGCGGGCAGGTTGGCCGCCAGGAGTTCACGTTCGAGGATGGCCCATCGTGGCGGATCCATCGGTGTGTCGATCCGAATCGTCACGGCCGGGGCTCCGGCCGGGGCGGCGGTGCTCGACCACGTCCACAACCCTGCCGCGGCGAACGGAAGGACGACGGCGATGAGGACCACTCGCCCGGTGCCCGTCATACGTCCCGCATCATGCCAGAAACCGCAGCCTTCAGGCATTCGAGGGTTTCGTCGTAGGATTCGGCCCAGCCATGCGCAAACTCGACATCTTCACGCACATCATGCCGCCGGCGTATTACTCGCGGCTGATGGCGGTGGCGCCGCACTTCGCCGATGTCGGCAAGCGGATGCGCAACGTCCCGATGCTGGTCGACCTCGATCTGCGCTTCCGGGTCATGGATCGCTTCGACGACTACCAGCAGATCCTCTCGCTGCCGACACCGCCGATCGAGGCGATGGCGTCGGGTCAGGACGCCGTCGATCTCGCGATGGCTGCCAACGACGGGATGGCCGAGCTCGTCGAACGCCATCCCGAGCGGTTCCCTGGTTTCGTGGCGTCGCTGCCGCTTGGCGATCCCGATCTGGCGATGGCGGAGCTGGAGCGAGCCATCGGCACGCTGGGAGCACGCGGCATACAGCTCTTCAGCAACATCAACGGCCGACCGCTGTCGTCGCCGGACTTCCTGCCGCTGTTCGAGGCGATGGCGCGGCACGACCTGCCGATCTGGCTCCATCCCTATCGCGGTCCGACGACCTCCGACTACGCGAGCGAGGAGCGGTCGCAGTTCGAGATCTGGTGGACGTTCGGCTGGCCCTACGAAACGAGCGTCGCGATGTCGCGCATCGTCTTCGCGGGGCTGTTCGATCGCTGGCCCGGGCTGAAGATCATCACGCACCACATGGGGGCGATGGCGCCCTACTTCGCCGGGCGGGTCGGCCCCGGATGGGATCAGCTCGGCGCCCGAACCACGGCGCCTGACGGGGCCGAGGCGCTCGCACGGCTGCGGCGCCGACCGGTGGACTACTTCCACATGTTCTACGCCGACACCGCGCTCTTCGGGGCTTACGACGCCACGGTGTGCGGCCTGGCCTTCTTCGGCGCCGACCGGGTCGTGTTCGCCTCGGATGCGCCGTTCGATCCCGAAGGCGGGCCGATGTACATCCGCGAGACGATCGGCATCGTCGATCGGCTGCCGCTCACGGAAGCGGAGCGCCGGCAGATCTATTCGGAAAACGCCCGGCGCATCCTGAGGCTGCCCGCCGAAGGGTGACGGCGTCATCAGCGTGCATTCGGCGTCGTATACTCCGCCCCATGACTTTCCGCCGTCTCGGGCTCGTTGTCCTGTGCGCGCTGCCGGTCGCGCTGGGAGCCCAGCCGGTGTTCCACGGCACCGACATCCTCCCCGCCGCGGAATTCGCCGCGCGCCGCGCCGCCCTGCTGGCCCGCATCGGCAACGATGTGGTGGTTCTGCAGGGCGCCACCGAGCGCGGTGGCGAAGAGCCGTTCCGGCAGAACAACCAGTTCTTCTATCTCACGGGCCTCGTCGAACCGCGCGCCATCGCCGTGATCGACGGCGCGTCGAAACGCACCGCGGTGTTCGTGCTGCCTCGCGACGAACGCCGCGAGACGCGCAACTATGGCCCGGCACTCGTCCCTGGCGACGAGACCGCGCGCCTGCTCGGCGTAGACGAGGCCTTGGCGCGCGACCAGTTCGCGCGGGTGGCGGCATCATTGGCCGGCCGCACCATTTACACCCCGTTTCGCGAAGAGGTGCTGGGCAGCCAGTCGGCCGGCGACCCGACCAAGCTGGCCCGCAACAACCGCGACGACCCATGGGACGGCCGCCCCTCGCGTGAGGCGGCGTTTCGGGAAAAGCTGCAAGCCGCGGCGCCAGGGGCGAAGCTGACAGACCTGGATCCGCTGCTGGATGCCATGCGGGCCGTGAAGAGTCCGCGCGAAATCGCGCTCATCCGCGAGGCGACCAACATCACCGGCCTCGGCATCATGGAAGTGATGCGAGATGCCCGGCCCGGCATGCACGAGTACGAGCTGCAGGCGGTCGGCGAGTTCGTCTTCAAGAAGCATGGCGCCTACGGGCCGTCGTACTTCGCGCTGGTCGCCACCGGGCGAAACACGTTCTACACGCACTATCACCGCAACACGGCGGTGCTGCAGGACGGCGACCTGGTCCAGTACGACTACGCGCCCGACTACAAGTACTACCAGTCGGATGTCACCCGAGTGTTCCCGGCCAATGGCAGGTTCACCACGCGCCAGCGGGAGTTCTACACCATCTACCTTCGCCTGTACCAAGCGCTGCTGACGTCGATTACCGTCCACGTCACGCCCGGTGAGGTGGTGTCGCGGGCGCTGTTGAAGATGGACCGCGTCATGGCCGAGTTCCGTTTCACCGATCCGAAGATCAAGGCCGCCGCGGAGCGGTTCGTGGAGGGCTACCGCGGGCGCACCAACGCCAGGAGCCTCGGCCACATGGTCGGCCTCGAAGTCCACGACGTCGGCGGCCTGCAGGCCGAGACGCTCGAGCCCGGCCGCATCTTCACCATCGAACCGGCGATGCAAATCGATGACGAGCGGCTGGGGATCCGGCTGGAAGACATGATTCTGATCACCGAGACGGGCTACGAGAACATGTCGGCGTTCGTCCCGGTCGAGATCGACGACATCGAGAAGTTGATGGGCCAGCCTGGATTGAGCGAGGCGGCCTTGAGGCTGCCATGATGACCGACACGCCGCGCGCTGACGGGATCAATCCCTACGAGGACGGGCTCGAACGCAACCCCGCGAACTTTCAGCCGTTGACACCGCTCGGCTTCATCGAGCGCGCGGCCTCGGTCTATCCGCAGCGGATGGCCGTCATCCACGGCGCGCGTCGCTACACGTGGGCCGAGACCTACGCGCGCTGCCGCCGCCTCGCCTCCGCGCTCGCCCGCCGCGGCATCGGAGTGGGCGACACGGTCTCGGTCATGCTCGCCAACACCCCCGAGATGTACGAGGTGCACTTCGGCGTGCCGATGTCCGGCGCGGTGCTGAACACGCTCAACACCCGGCTCGACCCGCACGCGATCGCGTTCATGCTCGACCACGCCGACGCGCGCGTGCTGATCACCGACCGCGAGTTCTCGCCGACGATCGAACGCGCGCTGGCCCTCGTCGCGCGGCGACCTCTCGTGGTGGATGTGGACGATGACGAGTACACCGGAGAGGGTGCGCGCCTCGGAGACGTGGAGTACGAATCGCTCCTGGCCGAGGGTGACCCGGCCTTCGACTGGCAGCCTCCGGCGGACGAGTGGAACGCCATTTCGCTGAACTACACCTCTGGCACCACCGGCAACCCCAAGGGCGTCGTCTACCATCACCGCGGCGCCTACCTGAACGCGCTCTGCATGTGCTTCCACGGCGGCGTGCAGCCGCACGCGGTGTATCTGTGGACGGTGCCGATGTTCCACTGCAACGGCTGGTGCATGGCGTGGGGCCTGGCCGCGGCGGCCGGCACCAGCGTGTGCCTGCGCAAGGTGGAAGCCGAGCGGGTCTTCAGCTTGATCAAGGCCCACCGCGTCACCAACTACGGTGGCGCACCCATCGTCCATACCACCTTGATCAACGCCAACCCGGCCTGGCGCGCGGGCATCGACTGGCCGATCGTCGCCATGATTGCCGGCGCCGCTCCGCCACGCGCGACCATCGAGGGCATGGAAGGGATGGGCGTGGCCATCGCGCACGTCTATGGCCTCACCGAAACCTACGGCCCGGCGACGATTTGCGCCCCGCAGGACGAGTGGTCGGAGCTCGACGTCGGACGCCGCGCCGAGCGCATCGGCCGGCAGGGTGTTCGATTTCTCGCCGAGGAGGGGCTGACCGTCATGGACCCGGCGACGATGACGCCGGTGCCGGCCGACGGCGAGACGATGGGCGAGGTGATGTTCCGCGGCAACCTCACGATGAAGGGCTACCTGAAGAACCCGCGGGCCACCGCCGAGGCGTTCGCCGGCGGCTGGTTCCACTCCGGCGATCTCGCGGTGATGCATCCCGACGGCTACGTGAAGGTGAAGGACCGCTCCAAGGACATCATCATCTCCGGCGGCGAGAACATCTCGTCGCTCGAGGTGGAGGATGCGTTGTCCCGTCACCCGGCGGTCCTGGTCTCGGCCGTGGTCGCCATGCCCGACTCGAAGTGGGGCGAGACGCCGTGCGCGTTCGTCGAGCTGAAAGACGGCACGACGGCCACCGAGCAGGAGATCATCGATCACTGCCGGGCGAACATGGCCCGCTACAAGGCACCACGGCGGGTCGTCTTCGGTCCGGTCCCGAAGACCTCGACCGGGAAGATCCAGAAGTACGTCCTGCGCGAGCGCGTCAAATCGACCCTGGCGATCGAGTGACGCGCACGGGCCGGCCCGCTGCGAGACAAGGAGTCCGACGATCATGACCACGAACACCAACGTTGCAACCGAGGCGCTCGTCCTCGTTGACGTGCGCGACGGCGTGGCGACGCTGACGCTCAACCGCCCCGCCCAGTTCAACGCCCTCTCGGCGGCGCTGATCGCCGAGTTGCAGGCGGCCCTCGATCACATCGCGGCGGATCGCGAGGTGCGGGTCGTCGTGCTCGCCGCCGGCGGGCGCGGCTTCTGCGCGGGTCACGACCTGAAGGAGATCCGGGCGATGGGCGACGTGCCGGAGGTGGAAGCGCTGTTTGCGAAATGCAGCCGCATGATGATGAGCCTTGCGGCGCTGCCGCAGCCGGTGATCGCGAAGGTGCACGGGATTGCGACCGCGGCCGGGTGCCAGCTGGTCGCATCGTGCGATCTCGCCGTCGCGTCCACCGAGGCCAGATTTGCGACGCCCGGCGTGAACATCGGCGCCTTCTGCGCCACACCGAGCGTCGCGCTCGGCCGGGTTGTGTCGCGCAAGCACGCGATGGAGATGTTGCTGACCGGCGGATTCATCGACGCCCAGCGAGCCTACGAGATCGGGCTGGTGAACAAGGTGGTGGGAGCGGACGCCCTCGACGCGGCCGTGCACGAACTGGCCGGGCTGATCGCCTCGAAGTCGTCGCTGGCGATTGCGTCCGGCAAGCGCGTGTTCTATCGGCAGCTCGACCTGCCGGTGGCCGACGCCTACGCCATTGCCGGCCACGCCATCGCCTGCGATTTCTTCAGCGAGGACGGCCAGGAAGGCGTGGACGCGTTCCTGCAGAAACGGACACCGCGCTGGAAGGGTCAGCCGTGACGGCGGCCCTTCAGGGCACGACCGTCACGACGATTTCGTTCGATGGCGTTCCCGGTCCAGCGCTGCTGAGCGCCACCACGCGAACGTAATAGGTGCCGGGAGGGACACCTGCCGTCGCAAAGCTCAACGTGTTGGCCGACAGGCTGAACACGGCGATGTTGCTCAGCCCTGGTCCCGAGCCGGCCCGGAGTTCGTAGCCGCTGACCGGGACGCCCGGCGTCGGCGCGGCGGTCCACTGCAACTGCACGGTGCCCGGTGCGGTCAGGCCACCACTGAGCGTCGGCGCACCCGGCGGAGGCGGCCCCACCACGACCCGGTACGTCTGGCGTCGGCGGTCCCACGCCCCCGGCACTCTGCGCGCGTACCCGCACCCAGTAGCTGCCATTCGGCACCGGCGGGCTGACATACATCGTCTGCGTGTTCCCGATCGGGAAGAAGGCCAGGTTCGACACGCCTTCGGCGCTGCCGGCTTCGACGTAATAGGTCACCACGGGCGCGATCGCCACGTTCGCCGGTGGCGTCCACGTCATCGTGATGATGCTGCCGCTGGCAGCGGCGGCGAAGTTCTGGGGCGCGGTGGGTGCGGGTCCCGCTCCGACAATGACCTCAATCTCGTTCGATGACACTTCAAGGCCGTTGATCAACGCCAGCACGCGGACGTAATAAGCCCCCGGCCGGGTGTTCACAACCAGAGAGGTTTGGGTGCCCACCGGCAACCAGATGAACGGCATGCCTCCAGGTGTCGCGCTGGCCACCACCGTGAAGCCGAGGGGCGCCGGCCCGCCGGCGCTCGTGGACCACGCCAGGCTGACGTCCTGCCCGGTCACCGTCGCCGGCCGCAGCACGGGTGCATCGCTCCGCACGTAGCGGCTCGACTGGATGGACGGCGAGCCAATCGAATCCTGCCAGACGGCGACGGCCGTTCCGTCCTTGTGTAGCCTCACCTGCGGAACCGCGGCGTCCCCAATGGGATCGGACACATCGCCCGCAACGGTCCACGTCCCAGACGCTGCCGAGAAGGCGGACGCCTGCACGCGGTAGCGCGTGCCGTCGCTGCGGGTCCATGCGGCGACGGCGTTGCCGGCGGCGTCGGTGTCCACACTGACGTCACGCGTGTCGGCGCCGGTGGTGCGGTTGTCCGGCGCACTCCACCCTCCGATATAGCGCGCCGACTGGACGGTACGGAAGGTGCCGTCGAAGCGGTTCCACACGGCCACCGCGCGTCCCTGTTCGTCAACGGCGATGTCCAGGTCGAACACGTCCTGCCCTGGCGTCGATACGAGCACGGGTGCGCTCCACACACCGGTCGCTGGATCCAGGCTGGCCGCTCGCAGCATGTCGCGCGAACCGTCGAAGCTGCGGAACGCCACGAACGCGGCGGTGCCCAGGCGGTTGAGGGCGAGGCGCACCACGGTAGGTGATCGTCCGGCAGTGCCGATCGCGGCCGGCGCGCTCCAGGCATTCGACTGCACCGTGTACCGTGATGCGCGCAGCGTGGGCACGCCACCGATGTTGCTCATCCATGCGGCAATCGCGTTACCGGCCGCGTCCATACCGAACGCCACGCCGTCGGTGGCGTTCTCGCTTGGTATCGAGATGGTGACAGGCACGCTCCACGCGGCGTTCACCGTATATCGCGCGGCCCGCACCACGGTGGCGCCGCCCAGGGCCTGCACCCACACCGCGATGGCGTTGCCGTCATCGTCCACGTCCACTCGCGGGCTGGTGACGCCGGCGCCGGCGAGGGGCATCAGGTTGACCGCGGCGCCCCATCCGGCGTTGTAGATCGCCGCCTGCACCATCTGGTCGGTGGAACTGGCGCCGGTGGCGCGCACCCACACCGCCGCGCCGCGCCCGGACGTGTTGAGCGCGACGTCGCTCGTTTCACCGGGCACCGCGGTGGTGGCGGCCGGCGCGTAGAGATTCTGGGGATGCCCCCACAACCCGGTGACGGTGAGCCGCGCGGCCTGGGTTTGTCGGGCGGTGGCGCCGGAGGCCTGCTCACGAATCCATGTAGCGACGGCGTTGCCATTGCCGTCCATCGCCAGGCGCGGCAGCTTCGACGGCTGACCGCTTGGTGTGACGGCAACGGGCGGGCTCCACGAGCGCTGCGCGTGCGCGACGTGCGGCACCAGCAAAGAGGCCGCGGCGAGCAGAACGTGGAGACTCGCCGCGCGGCGAGAAAAACCGTGCACCATTGGCTGACGACCTCTCGGGCAGGGCCCAGCATACGGTGTCACATGCCCGAATGCCAATCGGCCATTCATCGCCCGATGGCGGCACGGACAAGACTCCGCGCATCATAGGGGCCTATGCCGAGCCTCATTCGGTCGATGTGCGCGCGATTGCCGCGCTCGCCCTGGTCGCCGCGCTCGCAGCACCGCCGCCGGCGCCGAGCCGCTCGGCCGCGTACCGAACCCACGCGTCCGGGACGGCACGTGGGTCACGGACATGGCTGGTGGCCTGCGGCCCGACACGATCGGGAAGCTGAACGCGCTGATTGGCGGCCTGCAACGGACGACGGGCGCCGAGATGGCCGTCGTGGTTGTGAGATCCCTGGATGGCCAGTCGGTGGAGGAGTATGCGGTAAAACTCTTCGAGCTCTGGGGCATCGGCAAGAAGGGACAAGACAACGGGCTGCTGCTGCTCTGGTCCACCACCGACCGGCGTGTGCGCCTGGAGGTCGGGTACGGGCTCGAGGGCACGCTGCCCGACGGCAAGGCCGGGGCGATCATCGACACGTACATCATTCCGCGCTTCAAGGCGGGGCAGTTCGACGAGGGCGTGCTCGCCGGGGTCGATGCGATTGTCCGCACGCTCGGCAAGCCGCGGGTACTAGCGGAGATGGCATCATAGAACCTGAATGGCGAGCCCGGTCCTCGAACGCTTCCTCCGCTACGTCACCTACGACACGCAGTCGCGCGAGGGCGCGAGCACCTATCCCAGCACGCCGGGCCAGCTCGTGCTGCTGCGCGATCTGGTCGACCGAGCTGCGCGCGCATCGGCATCGCCGACGCGGCGATCGACGAGCACGGCTACGTGATGGCGACGATTCCCGGCGACCACGTCGAAGGCGGACGTGCCGGTGATCGGCTTCATCGCGCACGTCGACACCTCGCCGGAGATGAGCGGCGCCGGCGTCAAGCCGATCGTGCATCGCGACTACGACGGCCGCGATCTGGTCCTGCCCGACGATCCCGCGGCCGTCCTGCGCGTCGCGCGACATGCCCTATCTCGGCGAATGCCTCGGCCACGACATCGTCACGGCGTCAGGCACGACGCTGCTGGGCGCCGACAACAAGAGCGGCGTCGCCGAGATCATGACCGCGGCCGAACGCCTGATGGCGCATCCCGAGATTCCGCACGGACGCGATCCGGATCGGCGTTCACGCCGGACGAGGAAGTCGGGCAACGGCACCAAGTACTTCGACGTCGCCCGCTTCGGCGCGCAGCTACGCCTACACGATGGACGGCGGCCCGCGCGGCGAGCTGGAATTCGAGAGCTTCTCCGCCGACGCGATCACCTTCACGTTTCGCGGCTTCAACACGCATCCGGGCTACGCGAAGGGCCGCATGGTGAACGCGATCAAGCTGGCCGCGCGATTCATCGAGCGCCTGCCGGCCGATCGGCTGTCGCCGGAGACCACCGACGGCCGCGAAGGATTCGTGCATCCCTACGTGGTCGACGCCGCCGTCGACCGCACGTCGGTGAAGCTGCTGATTCGCGATTTCGACACCGCGCGGCCTGGCGGAGAAGGAAGCGTGGCTGCGCGTCGCTGGCCGCGGAGGTCGTGCGCGGCGTGCCGGGCGCGTCCTTCGAGGTGAAGGTCGAAGAGTCGTATCGCAACATGCGCGAGGTGATCGATCAGCATCCGCTGGTCGTCGAGCACGCGCGCGAGGCGATCCGGCGCGTGCCGGGCTGCACGGTCCGCGAGCGGCCGATTCGCGGCGGCACCGACGGATCGCGGCTGTCGTTCATGGGACTGCCGACGCCGAACATCTTTGCCGGCGAGCAGAACTTCCACTCGCGGCTCGAGTGGGTGTCGGTGCAGGACATGGAGAAGGCCGTCGACGTGATCGTCGAGCTCGCGAAGGTGTGGGAGGAGCACGCGTGACGTGAGCCTGTTTCGAGACGGCGACGCCGATGCTGGCGCTGGCGCCGATGCAGGACGTCACCGACGGCGCGTTCTGGACGCTGTGCACCGCTACGGCGGCGCCGATGTCTACTGGACCGAGTACTTCCGCGTCAGCGCCACGTCGACGCCGGAGAAGCGCATCCTCGACGACATCACCAAGAACACCACGGGCCGCCCCGTCGTCGCGCAGATGATCGGCAACGACATCCCGGCGCTGATTCGCACCGCGAAGGTCCTCGCAGCAATTCCCGGTCGCCGCGATCGACCTCAACCTCGGCTGTCCCGGCGCCGATCGTCTATCGCAAGTGCGCGGGTGGCGGCCTGCTGCGCGAGCCGGAGCGCATCGACCGCATCCTCGGCGCGCTGCGCGACGCGATGCAGATCAAGTTCACGGTCAAGACGCGACTGGGCTTTGCGTCGGCGGACGAGTTCGATCGACCTGCTGCCGATCTTCGCGCGCCACTCGCTCGACGCGCTGACGGTGCACGCGCGCACCGTGGCGCAGCTGTATCGGCTGCCGGTGCACTACGAGCGCATCCGGCAGGCGGTCGACGCGATGCCGTGTCCGGTCATCGCGAACGGTCATGTGCTACTCCGCGGCGCAGGCGCAGGAGCTGCTGGCGCGGACCGGCGCGCGCGGCCTGATGATCGGACGCGGCGTGATTCGCAGTCCGTGGCTGTTCAACCAGATCCGCCAGCAGCTGCGCGGCGAGACCGTGACCGCTGCCGACCGGGCGCGACGTCGCGGCCTACGTTCGCGCGCTGTGGGACTCGCAGGCCTGCTTCGACAAGCCCGAAAAGGCGCAGTGCGAGCGGATGAAGAAGTTCCTGAACTACCTCGGCGAAGGCGTGCCGGCGACCGTTCCTGCACCAGATTCGCCGCACGCAGACCGCCGCGGACTTCCACCGCATCTGCGAGGAGTTCCTCGATCACGACGAGCCGATGGCGATGCCGCCGGCGGAGCTGATGGCGACGCCTGGCTAGGGCACCACGAATCGGATTCACCGCGACGCGGAGGAGAGTAGAGTCTCCACATGCGACTCACCTTCGCGGCCGCCCTCACCCTCCTTCTCGGTGCGCCGGCGCTCGGCGCCGCGCAGACGCCCGAGCTCACGACGCTGCTGGGGCGTCCCGTATTCGCGCGGGCGGACACCGACGGCGCCATCGCCAAGGCGGACGCCGCGCTCGCTGCCGATCCCCGCAACATCGATCTGTTCCTGGCGGCGGCCCGGGCTCGCGATGTGGCGCTGCAGTTCCACGCCGCCATCGAGGTCTACACGCGCGCATTGGCGATCGCGCCAGAGGACGTGCGCCTGCTGCGCTTCCGCGGCCATCGCTACATCTCCACGCGCCGGTTCGACCTGGCCACGGCAGACCTGCGCCGGGCGGCAGTGCTGGCCCCGTCGAGCTTCGATGTGCTCTACCACCTGGGGCTGGCGCTTTACCTGAGTGGGGATTTCGATGAGGCCGCGCGCGTGTATCGGTCGTGCCTGGACACGACGTCGGATCCAGCGCCGCTGCCACAGGGCTGGCGTAGCTGCGCGAACACGATGGCCTCGGCCAACGACCGTGTGGCCGTGAGCGATTGGTACTACCGTGCGCTCCGGCGCGCCGGACGCCACGACGAGGCCAGGCGGCTGCTCGCGCCGTTCACGCCGGACATGAAAGTGGCGGAGAACGAGGCCTACTTCACCGCGTTGCGGTTCTACGGCGGCGCCGTCACCGAGGAGGCCGCGATGACGCCGGTGACCAAGAGCGAGAACCGGCTGGTGACGGTCGGCTACGGCGTTGCCACGTTCTACCTGGCCAATGCCGATCAAGTCCGCGCGTGCGCGTTGCTGAAGCGGATTGCCGACGAGCCGAACTGGAACGCCTTCGGCGTGATTGCCGCCGAAGTCGACCTGGCCCAGCGCGGCGCCTGCAAGTAGCCGGGCAAGGCCTGTTAGACTTCAACCCGCATGCAGAACCTCGAAGCCTTTCTCGCCCGGGCCAGCGATTTCGTCTGGGGGCCGCCGCTCCTGATTCTTCTGGTCGGCACTCATCTCTTCCTGACCGTGCGGCTCAGGTTCATCCAGCGCTACCTGCCGCAGGCCATCAAGCTCTCGTTCTCGCGCGAGAAGGAAGGCGAAGGCGATGTCAGCCAGTTCGGCGCGCTGACCACCGCGCTGGCCGCCACCATCGGCACCGGCAACATCGTCGGTGTCTCGACTGCCGTCGCGGCGGGCGGCCCCGGTGCCGTCCTGTGGATGTGGCTCACCGGCGTGTTTGGCATTGCCACGAAGTACGCCGAAGCGGTGCTGGCCGTGAAGTACCGCATCAAGGCGGCCGACGGATCCATGGCGGGCGGTCCGATGTACGCGCTCGAGCGTGGGCTCGGCAGCAAGGCCCTCGGCATCGTCTTCGCGTCGCTCACCGCCATCGCAGCCTTCGGCATCGGCTGCATGACCCAGGCCAACTCGATCTCGACGATGGCCCACGAGACCTTCGGCGTGTCGCCGTGGATCACGGGCAGCGTGATGGCGGTGCTGACCGCCGTCGTGGTGCTCGGCGGCATCAAGTCGATTGCCAGCGTGTGCGAAAAGCTGGTGCCGTTCATGGCCGTGTTCTACGTGCTGGGGTGCCTGATCCTCATCGTGATGCACATCGAGCGGCTGCCTTCGACGCTGGCCACCATCTTCAGCGCCGCCTTCACGGGCCAGGCGGCCGTTGGCGGATTCCTCGGCGCGGGCGTCCGCGAAGCGATGCGCTTCGGCGTGGCGCGCGGGCTCTTTTCGAACGAGTCGGGCCTCGGCAGCGCGCCGATCGTGGCGGCCGCGGCGCAGACCAAGAACCCGGTTCGGCAGGCGCTGGTCTCGTCCACCGGCACGTTCTGGGACACCGTGGTGGTGTGCGCCATGACCGGCATCGTCGTGGTGAACTCGGGCGGATGGCGGCAAGGGCTCGGCGGCGCGGCACTCACCAAGCTGGCGTTCGAAGACCTGCCGGTGATCGGTCCGACGGTGCTGACGATCGGCCTGTTGACGTTCGTGTTCTCGACCATCCTCGGCTGGGCCTACTACGGCGAACAGGCTGCGGAGTACCTGTTCGGCCCGCGGATCACGATGCCCTATCGCTGTCTCTGGGTCGTCGCGGTGATGGTGGGGTCGGTGTCGACGCTGCAGGCGGTGTGGAGCTTCTCGGACGTGGCGAACGGCTTGATGGCGGTGCCCAACCTGATCTCGCTCCTGGCGTTGAACGGCGTCATCGTCGCGGAGACGCAGGAATACCTCTGGTCGGGCAATCTCGACAAGCGTGCGTGACCGTACCGCTGCACACAACCGCGATGGCGATTCGAGTTCGTCGCCGGCGCGAAGCCGGCGTTGGAATATACTGCCGCCAACTCCGAGGCTGCTGATGCACGACCACGTTGCACGATCGAAGAGAAGGTGATGGCGCCTCCTCGCACCGACTGGAAAGAACAGATCCTCCCCGACGAGGCCGAGCGCTTCGAGCGTCTGGCCGTGGAACTCCGCGACACGCCGAAACGCGCGCCGGGGCAGAAGCTGCGGGCGCTGCACGCCAAGGGCGTCGCCGGCGTCCGCGCCGAGCTCACCGTGGGCGATGACGTGCCGGCTCCCGCTCGCGTCGGCATCTTCGCGCAGCCCGGCTCCTATCGGGCCTATGTCCGTTTCTCGAACGGCGCCGCTGTCCCGCAGCCCGACAGCAAGCCCGACGTGCGCGGTCTGGCCGTGAAGGTGCTCGGCGTGCCGGGCACGAAGATCATCCCCGGCCTGGAAGCGCGCGACCACGCAGGACTTCCTCAGCATCCGCGACCAATACGCACCATTCCAGAGCCCCGACGAGTTCGTCTGGGTGGCGCGTGCGGCCCAGAACCCGCTGACGTTCCTGCCGCGGGCGCTCTTCCATCTCGGTCCCGCTCGCGCGCTGCACCTGATCAAGGAGCTCAAGACCAAGCTGTCGGTGCCCTACCCCTCGGCCGCCGTCAGCACGTTTCACAGCGCGCTTGCCATTCGCTTCGGCGATCACGCGGTGCGATTTTCGTTTGCGGCCGAGGAATCGGCCGCTCCGGGGGCGCCGACCGGCACCAGCGCGACCTACGTCCACGACGATCTGCGCGAGCGGCTGCTGCGCGGCCCCATCCACTATCGGTTCCGCGTGCAGTTCTACGTTGGCGAGGAGCAGACGCCGATCGAGAACACCGGCGTGGAATGGAAAGCGTCCGACAGTCCCTTCGTGCCGATTGCCCGCCTGACGATTCCGCAACAGGACGTCGACTCCGAGGCCGGACGACGCCTGGCCGACTACGTCGAGGGCCTGTCGTTCGACCCCTGGCACGCCCCGGTCGAATTCCGGCCGCTTGGCGCGCTGATGCGGGCGCGGAACGCCGCCTACCGGGTCAGTGGCAAGAGGCGCGGCGCCCAACCCGAGCCCACGGGCACCGACTGGATCGCCTGACCGGTCACTTCGCGATGCGCCGACTCTTCGTGTGCGTCGGTATCACGCGTAGAGAAAGGAGCCCGGAGATGGCAGAACCAACGGTGACGACGGATCGCGAGCTGAAGCTGACCTTCAACATCGAGTCGCTGCGGCTGCTGGCGTACAGCGCCCTCGTGCTGATGGTCGGCGTGGGCATCGTCGTCACCAAGCTGTTCGTGCACGGCGACGTCGAGCACACCGTGATCTACCGGATCTTCGGCTTCAATCACATCTGCAACGTGTTCGACCATCAGCCGAGCCGTACGATCTCGGGTCTGCTCGTCCTGCTGTTCACCGTCCCGATGGCCTGCTTCGTGGTCTGCTCGTACTTCCGCACCTTCGACGCGGCCCGGAGGGGCAAGGTGCCGATGCGCCTGCACACCTACAGCAAGATCGTCACGCCGTTCGTCTTTCTCGCCGTCTGCTACACCTACATGTGGTTCGTGAACTCGCCCGACGATTCCGGCGCGTGGCTCGGCAACTCGCCTGACGACCCGCTTGGCAATTTCGTCCCGCACTATCTGCCGTATGTGGCGCTGCAGCTGGCGCTCGGGCTGCTGGCGATCCACGAGGTGGAATACTTGATCGCCACCGGCGCGCTGCCGTTCGGCGCCAGCGTCCCGCGGGCCAAGACGTATCTGGTCGTGCTGCTGTTGACCACCGTGGCCTGCCAGGTGGCGGTCTTCTCGCTGTTGCTGGGCAGGCCCATTCTCGACAGCCCCAACAATCCGACCGCCCGCATGGTGTTCCAGTTCCTGATGTACTTCTATTCCTTCCAGGCGATCATCATGCCGATCTTCTTCGCGGCGAGAAACCGTAGGAACGGACGCATCAGCAGCATCGCGTTCAGCTAGCGTCCGTCGCCTGTTCCAACGTTGCGCCCGAGGAGTTGACGATGAAGCCGGTGGCCGACGAGAAGCCCGCAGCCTTCGAGAATATCCTTGCCGCGGAATACAAGGCGCTGCGTCCGGACGCCGGGTTCGAGAGCGGTGACGAGCAGGATCTCATTGCCCGGATGCATCGCGACCCCCAGCGGCTGACCGGCGCTCTGCATCTCCGGTGGCGGCATCAGGAGCGCCACCTTCGCGCTGGGAGTCATCCAGGGGCTGGCCGAACGCGGCCTGCTGCCACGGCTTCGATTACCTGTCAACGGTCTCCGGTGGCGGCTACATCGGCGGATGGCTGTCGGCCTGGTCGCACCGGGCAGGCGGCATCGGCAGCGTCGCGTCACGTCTCTGCCGGGACGCGCCGGCCCCGCCGGCGGGCGGCCTCAATCCGCTGCTCTACCTTCGCGAATACAACAGCTACATGTCGCCGCGGATGGGGCTGTTCTCGAACGACGTGTGGACCATCGTCGCCATCTTCGTTCGCAACATCCTCCTCAACTGGACGGTGCTGATACCGCTGCTGATGGCGGTGCTGATGGTGCCGCGTCTGTACCTGGCCACGCTGTCGTTTCCCGAGCGCCTCTACCCGCAGATCCTCGCCATCAGCCAGCCGGACTGGGCGAACCCCGCGCTCGACGCCATCAGCGCATCGGTCTGGCCGCTGTTGCCCGCGCTGAGCGCCGTCCTGCTGGCCACCGCGCTGTTCTTCACGCTGCTCTACCTGCCCAGCGTCGGCGGCGTCGATCACTCGCGCTACCAGTTCTCGCTGCAGGTGCTTGCGCCCCTCGTGGGGGCGGTGTTGACGTTCCTGGCGTTCGACTCGCTCTATCTACCTGGGCCGGAATTACGAGATCGAGAGCAAGCTGCTGGTGGTGCTGGAGTGGACCCTTGCACCATGCGCCGCTGCCTGGCTGCTGTATCTCGTCGTTCGTCGTGGCAGTCTGCTCGAGCGGCTGCGCATGTTCGTCGGGCCGCTCTCGCTCGCGGTCGTGGCGATGGCGGCCGGCACGGGCGTCGCGGTCTGGGTCGTGACCAACTTCCTCCTGTGGGACGCGTCGAATCCCACCAAGTCGATGACCTGGGCCGGCTACGTCACCGTGGGTCCCCCCCTGGTAATCCTCGGCTTCGTGCTCGGGACGGTGCTGTTCGTGGGCCTCTCGAGCCAGCTACCTGAAGGATCAGGACCGTGAGTGGCTGGCGCGGGAGATGGGCGCCATCCTGCTGTTCTGCGCGATCTGGACCGGCTTGTGCGCCGTGGTGCTGCTGCTGCCTCGCTGGGCGCTCGGCTGGCGCGCGTGGGGACACGGCGCGCTCGCCGCAGCCACCGCCGGCAGCGCCTGGCTCAGCACGCTGGGCGGACCGGCGCCCGAGGGTTCCGCGCAGACCAAGAGCACCAAGGCACAGCTCCTCGGGCTGGCCTCGATGCTCGCGGCCCCGGTGTTCCTCGCGCTGCTGGCCGGGGCGCTCTCGGTGTTGACCAACATAATTCTCGTGGGGGTTGGCGCGGCCATGCCCACGGTGCCCCCGGCCCTGGGCTTCTCGGGCCCGGTGGACGTCAACGGCGACTTGATCTCGTGGATGGACCACGACGCCGTGCTGACGCGTTCGCCGCTCGGTCTGCTGGCGCTGGTGTTGCTGGCGCTGGTGGCGACGAGCATGCTGATGGCCCGCTTCGTCAACATCAACACCTTCTCGCTCCACGGCATGTATCGCGACCGCCTGGTCCGGGCCTACCTGGGCGCCTCGAACCTGGGGAGGCGAGCCAGCAAGTTCACCGGCTTCGCCGCCAACGACGACATCCCGCTGGCCGATCTCGGCGACCGGACACGGACCGTTTCACGTGCTGAACTTCGCCCTGAACCTCGTGGGCGGCAATCGGCTCGACTGGCAGCAGCGGAAGGCCGAACCTTTCACGGCGACGCCGTTTCACTGCGGCAGCCGCAGCGTCGGCTATCGTCCTTCATCCGAGTACGGCGGGGGCATCACCCTCGGTACGGCGATCGCGATTTCCGGCGCGGCCGCCAGTCCCAACATGGGCTATCACTCGTCGTCGGCGGTGGGGGCGATCATGACGCTCTTCAATGCCCGGCAGGGGTGCTGGCTTGGCAACCCCGGCCCGGTCGGCGCGCTCACCTGGCGCCACCCGAGCCCGCTGCGGGCGGTGCGCCTGATCGTCAACGAGGCCGCTCGGCCAGACATCGGACGAGAGCGAGTACGTCTACCTCTCCGACGGCGGGCACTTCGAGAACCTGGCGATGTACGAGATGGTGCGGCGCCGCTGCCGAACGGTCGTGGTCCTCGACGGCGGTTGCGATCCCGAGTTCCGCTACGACGATCTCGCCGATGCGCTCCGCAAGATCCGCATCGACATGGGAATCAGCATCGAATTCGAGGACGAGCAGATGCAGCCGCTGCGGGCGCGTCAACGACGCTGCGCGGTCGGAATCATCCGCTACTCGGCGGTGGACGGCCCCGGCACCGACGGACGGCTGATCTACATCAAGGCGATGCTCGTCGGGAACGAGGGCCCGGATGTCCTCAGCTACGCCGCCGCCAATCCGACGTTCCCCCACCAGACGACGAGCAACCAGTGGTTCAACGAGTCGCAGACCGAGAGCTATCGCTCGCTCGGGCTGAAGACGGTGGACGACATGTGCCGCGGCTGGCAGGGCGGGACCCTGGATGAACTCCGCGAGCACCTGGCCGCGACGACGCTCGGCTGAACCGGCATGATGAGCCTGGAGCGGAGCGCTACCGCGTGGCACCCGCCCGCCAGTGCTGGAGCAGCGTGATCGGGGTATCGACGTCCTGCTGCACGGTGTTGATCAGGAACCGCCCGTCCGGCGCGACGTCGTACTGTCGGCCCTGTCCGGCATCGATGCCGCCGCCGAGGATGCGGGTGGCGAAGAGCACCAGGGGCGTCCCGGACTGGATCGAGGTGCCGTTGGCGGCGATGGGCACGGCCACCATCGCACCGACCGGGTCGATGTAGTACAGCTCCTTTCCATTCGGGAGCCAGACCGGATGGATGCCGCCGGCCGTCGAGACCTGCCACTGCGTGCCGTCGGACGCGGCTCCTTCGGTGAACGCGCGCACGTAAATCTCGGTGCGGCCGGATTCGTTGGACATGTACGCGACCCAGCGTCCGTCCGGCGAGAAGGCGCCCCACACCTCGCGGGACGGCGTCCGCAGGAACAGCGTCGGCGGTCCCGGCCTCTTCAGGCGCCCGCCCTCTGCAGGCATGACTGGCGCGACCCAGAGGTCGCTGCTGGTCTGCGGATCCGTGCTGTGATACAGCACGAACCGGCCGTCCGGCGACCAGCTGCTCGGCGTCTTCACCTCGTTTGACGCGACAATCAGATCCTCGGGCGCAGCGCCGCTGGCTGGCCGATCGTACAGGTCCCCGCCGCCGCTGCGGGTCGACGTGAACACGATGTGCGTACCGTCCGGCGACCAGATGGCGATGTCATCGGTCGCCGCGTCAAACGTGAAGCGGTTGAGGCGATCGCCGTCGAGCAGCCAGAGGTCCTGGTTACCCTGGACGGTTCGCGCCGCAACCACGCGCCGGCCATCCGGCGCAACGCGGGGACGTCCCCAGGTGGGGTCCAACGTGCCAATCGTTCCCAACTCCCGCCCGGACCGGTCGAACCAGGCGAGCCGGCGCGGGGTTGGCCCGGCCGTTCTGTAGGCGAGCAGCCCTGTCGCGGACGTGGAGACGGCGCTCCGTTCCGATGTGTCGATGGTGACCTCGTCGGCAATCGTCACTGGCTCGCCAGACAGCGTGCCCGCGGCTGCGTCGAAACGCTGCGCCACCAGCGCCCCGTCGCGCACCCACAGCAACCACCCGCCGGGCAGGTACACCCCGGCGCTGTTGGCCGCGGTCACGCGCGTGGGGGCGCTGCCGTCCACGGTCCCGACGTAGATGCCGGCGATATCGGGAGGGCCTCCGGCGTAGAAGAGGAAGCGCTTGCCGTCCGGCAGCGCGTCTGGCCAGCGGTGGCCGATCTGCTGGGGACCGAACGTGGTCACCGGCGTGGGCGAGCCGCCGCTCGACGGCACACGCATCAGCGGACTGCTCGGGCTCGGCGCAAAGATGATGAACCCGTCCGCGGTCCACGTCCCCCCGGTGCCGCTGCTCGCTGGCGCCACGGCGTGTGGCCCGCCGCCGCCGAGATCGATGCGCCTCAGGGCGGTATCGGTGAAGTAGCCGATCGACCGGCTGTCCGGCGACCAGAACGGATGGCGCCCGCCCTCGGTGCCGGCCAGTGGCTGTGCGGCTGTCTCTCCAAGCGACCGCAGCCACAGCCGCAGCGAGCCACCGGCGGAGGCCGCAAACACAATCGACCGGCCATCCGGCGACAGCGCAAACGACGAGGGATCGTCGGTCGGCGGCGTGACGATGTCGGTACGCGTTTCTGGTGGGAGAGGTGTCCCGCGCCAGGGCGGAGAGAGGAACAGGGTGGCGGCGAGTGTCGCGCCCACGATCGCGGCAAGCGCCCACGCCAGGCGCGCCGCGCCGGGCCGGGTCGCTGGTCCGATCATCACCTCGCGCGACGGGCCGGTGAGGGCGTCCTCGATCTCCAGGCGGGCGGCACGGGCCGAGTCGAGCCGGCGGCGAGGATCCGGTTCGAGGCAACGACGCAGCAGCGTCCGCACGCCTGCCGGCGTCGCCGGCGGCAGCAGCGACCACTTCGGCTCGAGGTGGGGCCCGCTGCCGCTGAACGCCGCGCTCGTGTCGCCCGTAAACGCGCGGCGCCCGGTGAGCATCTCGAAGAGCACGGCGCCGAACGCCCAGAGGTCGGCGTGGCGGTCCACCGTGTGCCCCCGCGCCTGCTCTGGCGCCATGTAACCGGTGGTCCCGATCACGGTGCCGAAAATCGTAGTGGGCGACGCCAGTGGCGGCCCGGCCCGGGGGGCGTCCGACGCTGGCAGCGGATCAAGTGCCTTGGCGAGGCCGAAGTCCAGCACCTTCACGGCGCCATCCTCGCGCACCTTGACGTTGCCGGGCTTCAGATCGCGGTGGATGATGCCGTGGTCGTGGGCGGCCTCGAGCGCCTCTGCCATCTGCTTCGCGATGCGAAGCGCCTCGTCCGGGGGGAGCGGGCCGCGGTCGATCAGGCTCGAGAGATCGCTGCCCTCGACCAGCTCCATGACCAGCGCGATGACCAGCCCGGATCGCTCGAGGCCGTGTACCGTGGCGATGTTCGGATGGCTCAGCGACGCCAGCAGCTCCGCCTCCCGCTTGAAGCGCGTCAGCCGCTGCAGATCGCCTGCGAACACCGCAGGGAGGACCTTGAGGGCAACCTGTCGCTTCAGGACGGTGTCGCTGGCGCGGTAGACCTCACCCATGCCTCCCGAACCGATGAAGGCGACGACTTGATACGGACCGATGCGAGTGCCGGGTGTGAGATCCAAACGGTGTGGATTATACGGCGCGCGCCCGGTGACCATGATCTGATCGACGAGTCGAGTCCAGCGCTCTCCAGAATTTTCGACGAACTGCGCCGCCGCGTTCCGCGCTGAGAGGTGACGCTGGCTGGAGTCAGGCCGGCTGGACGAGCGGCGCCAGGCCTCGCTTGCGGCGCCACGCATAGAGGAGCGCCGCGACGACCACCGCGCCGGACGTGACCGCGAACTCCTGCGCCGCGGCGTGCGACAGCAGCCACAGCACCACCAGGCACGCCAGCGCGGGCACGAGCGGTCCGCCCGGAAGCTGGAACGGCCGCCCGCCGGTCTGCACGTTGCGGCGCCGCAACTCGATCGCGGCCATGCAGCACAGCAGGTAGCCGACGAGCAGTGCCACGTTCGACAGCAGGATCAGCGCGCCGAAGCTGCCGCTGGCCGCCAATACCCATGCCGCGGCCGTGTGCACGATGATGGCGATCCAGGGCGTCCGAAACCGCGGATGCAGTCGCGCGAGCGGCGCCGGCAGCAGGCCATCGCTCGCGAAGGCGTAGAGGCTGCGCGGCGTAGCACAGCGTGTCGCCGCTCAGGAAGCCAAGCATCGAGAGGCTGCCACCCGCCAGCACCACGGTGCGGCCCAGCGGGCCCGAGCACGCGCGACGCCACCTCGGCGAGCGGCGCGTCGGTGAACGATCCCAGCGCCGGTCCGAGCACGGCATGGGCCACGAGCTGCAGCAGCAAGTAGATCAGCGTCGTCAGCCCGAGTGCCATGAACACCGCGCGCGGCACGGTGCGCGCCGGGTCGCGAATCTCGCCGCTCGGCGCCAGGGCCACCTCGATGCCGAAGAACGCGAAGATCAAGGCGACCGACGCCGTGCCGACCCGGTCCGGCGACGCCCACTCGATGGCGAGGTGCTCGGGTTTCACCCACAGCAGCCCGGCGGCGGTTAGCGCGAGCAGCGGCAGCAGCTTCGCGACCGTCACCACTTCGACCAGCCGCGCGCCGATCGCCACGCCGCGGATGTTGATCAACGCGAATGTGGCGAAGACGAGGCCGAGTCCGATGGCTTTGAAGACGGGCCAGCCAAGGGCCGGCACGGCCAGGGTGAGTGAGGTGGCCAGCGCGCTTGCGACCGACGCGGCTGCGAGGACGCAGGACAACCACACGAGAAAGCCGGTGAGGAAGCCGACCAGCGGTCCGAACGCCACTTCCACGTAGGCGTAAATGCCTCCGGTCAGTGACACCCGGCTCCCGGCCATCGCGAACGACGCGACGACCAGGGTCATCGCCAGTCCGCACGCGAGATACGCCAGGGGAGCGGCCGACCCGAGGTCGCGGGCCACGATCGCCGGCAGCACGAAGATGCCGGCGCCGATTGTTGCGTTGACGATGTTCGCGGTCAGCCCGCGGACGCCGATGGCGCGTACGAGGCCGTCTCCGTCCGGTGTTGGTTCGGTCCGACAAGCGTGGAGCCTGACACTTACGGCTGAGCCGGTCAAGGTAATACGCTCACAAGCCGCGAGCTCGCGAGTACGCCTGTTCATACAGAGGCACGATGCGGTCGGCGCAGTACTCCGTGCGAACCATGTCGGCGGCCGCCCGTCCGATGGCTTCACGCCGCGGCGTGTCCCGCAGCAGGTCCACCGCATGCCGCGACATCTCCATCACGTCGTCAGGCGCGCAGGTGTACCCCGTTACGCCTTGACGAACGATCTCCGGAAGCCCGCCAACGTTCGACGCAATCACCGGCACCTCGCACGCCATGGCCTCGAGGGCCGCCAGCCCGAAGCTCTCCTGCGCGGAAGGCAGCAGGAACAAGTCGGCGATGGAGAGCCATCGCACCGGGTCGTGTTCCTCGCCGATGAACACCACTTCGTCCTGCAGCCCGTGAGCGCGGACCTGCTGCTCGATGTCCGGGCGCACCGGGCCGTCACCGATCAGCAGCAACCTGGCGCGTACATCCTGCCGGTACGCGGCGGAATACCTCGACAACCGTATCGACCCGCTTGACCGGACGGAAGTTCGACATGTGCACGATCAACGCGTCGGTGCCCGGCGGGCACATGTCCCGGCGCAGCCCGGGATCGGAGCGCCGGTGGTAGTGAGCGCAATCGAGGAAGTTCGGAATCACGGCGATGTCTCGCTGGACGCCAACGAGCGCGACGGTGTCGCGGCGCAGGCTCTCGGACACCGCGGTCACGCCGTGTGAACGCTCGATCGAGAAGCCCACCACCCAGGAGTACAGACGCGTCGGCGCCGATCAGCGTGATGTCGGTCCCGTGCAGCGTCGTCACCATCCGTGGCCGGAACGCGGTGTGCGCCGACGTCATCATCTGATCGGCGAGATAGGCAGCGGTGGCGTGGGGCACCGCGTAGTGGGCGTGGACGATGTCGAGCCGCTCGCGGTCGGCGATGTGCGCGATGGCGTTGGCGAGCGCCAGCAGGTACTGCGGTTCTCGAAACAACGGATAGGACGGCGTGGTCACCTTGTGCAACGTGAGACGAGGCAGACCCTCCTGCCACCGGAACGGCGGGTCGCTGCTGATCAAGTGCACGTCGTGTCCGCGCGCGGCGAGCGCGCGGGCCAGCTCGGTGGCGACCACGCCACTGCCGCCAAGCGACGCGTAGCAGACCATGCCGATGCGCATGCGACTACTTCAGCAGCCCGGAGCGGACGACGGGCTCGCGGACGATCAATCCCTCGGCGTAGGCGACGCCGGCAAGGGCGCCGAACTGCGCGTCGCGGCTCTCGACCAGCTGGCCGAACGTCGGCGAGTTCAACCGCGTCGAGACGGCCGCGCCACCGGTGGCGAACTGGCTGCGGTAACACGCCAGCGCCGCGCGCTTCCGATCGTAATAGGCGGAGACGTCAACCACGAACGAGGGCGGCGCGCTGTCGTTGATGAAGTAGTGGCACACCCATTCCGGCTGCCAGCAAGGCTCCGTGGTTTCGTAGCGCCGCAGCCCGCCCTTGAAGATCGCCCGGCGCAGGACGCCGCTGGCGGCGACATGATCGGGATGTCGATCGGCCCAGTACGGGATCGCGATGGCACGCGGACGCGAGCGACGGATGAGATCAATCGCCGATTGAATCTGGTTGCCGGTGCCGTCGATTCCGCCGTCGGGCCATTCCAGGTTGTCGCGCCACGCCGCGCCCAGCACCGCGGCGGCCGCCTGCGCTTCGGCGCGCCGTTCGTCGGGCGTGCCGTTCGACGACAACTCCGCGCGCGTCAGATCGCAGATGCCGACGCGCAGCCCATCGGCGGCATGGCGCGCAATCGTCCCTCCCAGTCCAATCTCGACGTCATCGGCGTGCGGCCCGAACACAAGCACATCGACCTGTTCCACGTGTCGTACCTCGCGCCTATCGTAACTGCGCCGCCCGATGAACGCGTCAGGTGTCCTACGATAGGCAGCATGTCGAAGGGCCTTTCCTTGAGATCAGTTCTGGCCGCGTTTGTCGTCCTGACCACCGTTGCCGCCCTCACCGGCTGCGGCGATCGCGGCCCGTCCGCGGCCGAGCAGGCCGCTGCCGCAGCGCGTGAGGCCGAGCGGGTAGCCGACGAGAAAGCGCGGGAGGAACGCAAGGCGCGGGTCGAGGCCGAGCGTCTTGCCGTGCTGTGGCGGTATCAGGAGGCAACGGTTGGCGGGGGACGCCAGGTGACCGCGTCGATCCTGTCGGTCGACAACATCGACACCGACGGCAAGGGTGCCAAGCCTGTGCAGCTGGTGTTTCGCGACCACGCCTCATGGGGCCGGAGCAGCTATCTCGTGTTGCAGGCCGGTGATTTCGACTGCGCGCCGCGTTGCATGGTGAATGTCACGGTGGACGAGCTGGCGCCTGAAAAGTTGGCGGCACGGCGTCCGAAGACCGACGAAGCCATCGCCATGTTCATCAACGACGCGGCGGCGCTGTGGCGACTGACGTCGGGCGCCAGGCGGATCAGCATCGAGTTCCCCGTGAAGGCCGGCGGCACTCGCACGGCCAGCTTCGATGTCGCCGGACTCGATGAATCGAAGATGCCGGGGTGGAGCGCCGGCACTGATTAGTGACTGATGAGTTAGTATCGCCTTCGTGAAACCGCTAGCGGAACGCGCTTCCAAGGCATGGCTTGCGCTGGCGCCGACTGCCCGCGTGGTCGTCGCCTCGATGCTGCTGTTGGTGGCGACGCTGCCGGTGCTGATCCGTCTCACGATTGGCCGCCCCGCGGACGACCTGAAGGTCTTCATGAACGGAGCCGAGGCTCTGCTGCGCGGCCCTCTCATCTACCGCGACTTCGTGTTCGAATACCCGCCGTACGCGCTCCTGTGGTTCATTGTCCCGCGCGAGCTTTCATCGGATCTCGACAGCTTCCGGCTGACGTTTGGCCTGGAGATGTGGCTGACCGACGCGCTCATCAAGGCCTTGCTCCTGTGGTACGCGCTCCGCGCCCGCACCGGGCTGCGCGATCTGATTCCGTTTGTGGCCTACACGCTCGGCAGCGCCGCCCTCGGGCACTTGCTGCTGATGCGATACGACCTGGCCCCCGCCTTCCTCACCTTTGGCGCCACACTGGCGGTGGCCAGTGGCTGGGCGTTCCTCGGCGGCGTGCTGGTGGCGCTGGGCGCGGGAACGAAGGTGTACCCCGCGCTGATGATGCCCGTGCTTGCCGTGTTCGCATGGCGCCAAGGCAGGGAGGGACTGAGGCGGTTCATCGCTGGAGCCGCCGTTGCCACGGTGCCGCTGATTCTCGGCGCGTTCTGGGCTCCATGGTGGCGCTTTGCGTCGTATCACGTGGGGCGAGGTCTGCAGGCCGAGTCGCCGCTGGCGTCGATTGTCTGGGCGCTGCACTTCGCCGGCGTTCCCGCAGGCTGGGCCATGGTGTGGAGGGCCCTTGAAGTGACCGGCCCGTTGGCCGAGCGTCTGGTCGGCCCTGGGCAGCTGATATGGGTCGTGGCAACGCTCGCATGTACCGCGTTGGCCACGTGGACCGCCTGGCGTACCAGCTCGGAGACGTCGCGGGCCACGCCAGTCGAGGAGATGGCGGCACTGCTGCTCCTGCCGCTCGCCGCGTTCGTGTCCACCAACACCGTGCTGAGCCCGCAGTTCCATCTGTGGCTCCTCCCGCTGGCGGCGCTCGTGCTGTCGCCGCCAACCGCGGCGCCCGATCGCTCCGACGGATCGGCGGTCACCCTGCCGGCCGAAGCGCGACGCGCGGCCTGGTGGATCGTCGTCGCGACGCTGATCGTGCCGGTGTTCTATCCGCACCGGGAGTACAACACCGGGCTCGGGATGTTCCGGACGTCCGTGCTGCTGCTGCGCAACGGCCTGCTGATCTACGCCACGGTCTGCCTGTGGATCGGCGTCAGGAAGATGGGACGTCCATCCCTGCGCCGGGGTGATACATTGACCCGTTGACAACATGGATATGCCGAACATGACACCCGCTTCGTATTCGACGCGCCGGATCCGGTTTCGCCCCTGCACTCGTTCTGGCGCTGGCAATGGTCGCCACCGGAGTGTCCAGCCCCGGTGGTGTTGACGGCACGGTCTCGGCGCAGGAGGCGAACCCCTGCGCGCTGCTCACGACCGATGAGGTTCAGTCACTCGCGCCGAGCGCCAGCATCGGCGAGGGGGTCTCGAGCTCAATACCGTCTTCCAGCTACGCGACCTGTCGATATGCGTGGGGTGCCGGCACTCGCCGCTTCAAGTTCGGCGTCGTCGTCAACGACGTGTCCCGGAGGTTCCCCGGGATGACTCCCGACCAGATCAAGCAGCAGCTTCTGGCGTCAGTCAAACCGGAGACGGTCGAGGAGGTCATCTCGGACGTGGGCGAAGCCGCCGTGTTCAGAGCCGATTCGCCCTACTACACCACTGCGACCGCGTTCGTGAAGGGCCGCATCATCGAGGTGCAGCTCGACGGCCTGGCGGCGCTGGAGCAGAAGGGCCAGGCGATTGCGCTGTTGAAGTCGGCCGTGTCGCGGCTCTAGCTCTCGCCGCCACTACTTCGGGGTGACCGGCACCTGCACCTTGACCGGTTCCACCAGCCTCGTCGTGAGCGCGGTGCCGGCGGCCAGCTTGACTTCATTGCCCTTGGTCGCCAGCACGGTCGCGGCACCGCCGACGCCGGCGCCAATCGCAGCCCCGGATCCACCGCCCGCGATGCCGCCGACGATGGCGCCCGCGCCGACCGAGGGCACCTTTCTTGACGTCGCTCTTCGTGCTCGACGCTGCCTCGACGGCGATGCGCGCCGTCTGGATCCTGTGGCTCTCACCGCGCACCGTGAGGCGGTCGAACCGCAGTGCAACTGATGCCTTTCCTTTGACCCGTCCTGATTTGTTGGCTTCGAGGATCGCCCCGATCACTTCCGCGCCTGCCGGCACTACGGTTGTCCCTTCCACGAGGATCGCCTCGGCCAGCGTCCCTTTGACCTGGTCTTCGACCTTGCTAGTGTTCGAGTTGATCGGAGTAACGAGCGTCACAGCGATCGGCGTTTCCGCGGGAATGGTCACGTCGCGAACAGTAGGCGCGGGCGCGGCTGGAGCGCTCGGCGCGGGCGCGGCCGGAGCGCTCGGCGCGGGCGAGGCGCCACTGGCCGGCGGCGGTGCCGCACCCGGCGCCGGCGCTGAAGCCGGTGCGGCGGCGCCGGCGGTGCGGGGCTCTCCTGCGAACAGGCCCCTGCAAGAGCCGCCGCGACTGCCAGGATGACAACTGGTCTGACCATGCTCTGCCTCGCAATCTCGGTGTGGGTGCAAAACGGTTCGCGACACCTCGCAGGATAGCGTACGAAACGATGGTCTGCCGGGGTTCAGCCTCGACCCGGTGATCGAGAAGGCGACGGTGGCGTCGCAACGCGCCTGGCTGGGCTCGAGGAGTCAACGGGGACGGCTCCGGGCTATCCCGGGCCGCCTCGTCATGCGGCGGCGTCCATCGGTGCCGCCACGGGCATCGGTACGGTTCGCTCGTGGCGTTTCGCCATGTAGTAGAGCACGGGCACCGCCATGCGCGAGAGCAGGAGCGACGCCACCTCGCCGGCCATCAGCGAGATCGCCAGGCCCTGGAAGATCGGGTCGAACAGGATGACCGCCTGCGCCGACGATCACCGCGGCGGCGGTGAGCAGCATCGGCCGGAAGCGAACCGCCCCGGCGTCCACGACGGCCTGCGTCGAGCGGCATCACCCTCGCGCAGCCGCAGCTCGATGAAGTCCACCAGGATGATCGAATTGCGCACCACGATGCCCGCGCCGGCGATGAAGCCGATCATCGACGTGGCGGTGAAGAACGCCCCCATCAGCCGCGTGCGCCGGCAGGATGCCGACCAGCGAGAACGGGATGGCGGCCATGATCACGCAGCGGCGTCGTGAACGACTGGAACCAGCCGACCACCAGCACGTAGATCAGCACCAGCACCGCCGCGAAGGCGAGGCCGAGGTCGCGGAACACCTCGAGCGTGATGTGCCACTCGCCGTCCCACTTCATCGCATAGCGCGAGCTGTCGAACGGCTGGACCGCATTGAACACCTCGAGGCCGTAACCCTCGGGCAGCGCCAGCCGCCCGATCGGCCCGTTCATCTGGAAGATGGCGTAGGCCGGGCTTCCGTCAGCTCCTGCCAGGTCGCCGGTGACGTAGGTCACCGCCTGCAGGTTCTTGTGGTACACGCTGGCCTCTTCCTGCGTGGTCACCTCGCTCGTCAGCTCGCCGACGGCAACCGGCCTGGTGCCGCGAAGCCGGATCGACCGCACGGCCTCCAGGCTGCGATCGTCACGGGGGAGTCGGATCACGATCGGCACGTCCTCGCGCGCCCATTCGTCGTGCAGCAGGCCCGCGGATTCTCCCGAGCCGGCCATTCGCACGACCGCCGCCACCGCCGCCGGAGACAGGCCCGCCGCCGCGGCCTTCTCGCCATCGACGGCCAGCGTGACCTTCGCGTGCGGCGTCTTCGACCAGCCAGTCGGTATCGACCACGCCAGAGGTCTGCTCGAAGATTGATTTGATCTGCGCGGCCACCGCCATGCGTCGCGCCGGATCCGGCCCGTAGACTTCCGCGACGAGAGTCTGCAGGACGGGTGGGCCCGGCGGCACCTCGGCCACCTGGATGGTGGCGCCGAAGCGTTTCGCGATTGGCGCCAGACGCTGGCGCATGCGTCCGGCGACCTCGTGGCTCTGCGCCGATCGGTCGCCCTTCGGCACCAGGTTCACCTGCAGATCGGCGAGGTGCGGCGCCCGCCTCAGGAAGTAGTGACGCACGAGGCCGTTGAAGTTGTACGGCGCCGACGCACCCACGTATTGCTGAACGTTGACCACCGTCTCATCGTCCAGGCTGGCCGACGCCAGTGCCGACGCGACGCGCGCCGTCGTCTCGAGCGCCGTGCCTTCGGGCATGTCGATCATGACCTGGAACTCGCTCTTGTTGTCGAACGGCAGCATCTTCAGCCTGACCAGTTCGAGTGGCACGAGCGCGACGGCCGCGAGCAGCAGTGCCCGCCACTCCAGCCAGGAAGATCGCGCGCCTCCGGCTGCTGGCGATGAGCGGCGCCATCACGCGGCGATAGAGGCGCGTGGCGAAATCTTCCGCGGCGTGATCGCGATCGGCGGAGGGCCGCGAGCAGCCGAACCGCGGCCCACGGCGTCACGACGAAGGCAACGACCAGAGAGAAGAGCATCGCCGCCGACGCGCCGACCGGGATCGGCCGCAGGTAGGGCCCCGACAGCCCGCGGACGAACGCCATTGGCAGGATTGCTGCCACCACCGCGAGGGTCGCCAGGATCGTGGGGTTGCCCACTTCGTCAATGGCGCGAATCGCGATCGCGGTAAGCCCACCCCGTTCCTCGCCGCTCATCCGCGCGTGGCGGACGATGTTCTCCACCACGACGATCGCATCGTCCACCAGGATGCCGATGGAGAAGATCAGCGCGAACAGCGTGATGCGGTTCAGGGTGTAGCCATAGAGATAGAACAGGAAGAGCGTGAGCGCGAGCGTGACCGGAATCGCGATCAGCACGACGGCCGCTTCGCGCCGGCCGAGGGTCAGCCAGATCAGCGCCGAGACCGAGAGGACGGAGAGCAGCATGTGCCATAGCAGCTCGTTGCTCTTGTCGGCGGCAGTCTCGCCGTAGTCACGGGTGAAGGTGAGATGCACGTCCGATGGCACGAGCGATCCCTTGAGCGTGTCGAGCTTCTCGGTGACGCGGCGGGCGACGTCGGTAGCGTTGGTGCCCTTCCGCTTTGCGACGGCGATGGTGACAGCCGGTCGGGCGCCGGACGCCCTGGACTGGAACGTGACATACGCGGTCGGCTCGGCGTCGCCATCAACCACGTCCGCCACGTCGCGCACCAGCACGGGACGCCCGCGCGCAGAGGTCACCACGGTGTCGCGCAGCTGATCGGCGGTGCGCAGGCGGCTTCCCGCCTCGAGGCCGGTGACCACACCGCCCGCGACGGGGCCTGAGGCGGCGCCACGCACGTTGGTGCGGGCGATTGCCTGCTGGACCAGGAGCGGATCGAGGTCGTAGGCCGAGAGTCTGGCAGGGTCGATGTCCACGCGAACCTGCCTGGGACGCCCGCCGATGATGGTCACCTCCGACACGTCGTTGACCTCGGCGATGGCATCTCGGAGCTGGGCGGCGAGGGGTCGCAGCTGATCGTCCCCGTAACGGTCCGACCACATCGTGACGGCCAGGATCGGCACATCGTCGATGGAGCGCGGCTTGACGAGTGGCCCGATCACGCCTGGCGGGATGCGATCCGCGTTCGCGGCCAGTTTCTGATTGAGGCGAACGAGCGCAGCTTCCTGGGGCTCGCCGACCGTGAAGCGGACCACGACCATCGACTGTCCGGGACCCGAGGTGGAGTAGACGTATTCCACGCCGGGCACTTCCCAGAGCAGCTGCTCCATCGGACGCGTGACCCGCTGCTCGACCTCCGCTGGTGTCGCTCCCGGCATGGCGACGAAGACGTCAACCATCGGCACGATGATCTGCGGCTCCTCTTCGCGCGGCAGCGCCACTACCGCCAGGGTGCCAAGCGCCATCGATGCCAGGATGAATAGGGGCGTCAGCTTGGAGTGGATGAAGGCCGCGGCCATCCTGCCGGCGACGCCGTAGTTCCTGCCCATCATTGGCCTCCCACGCTGACGCGGCGTCCGTCGGTGACGCCCGCCGGCGGCGAAAGGATCACGACCTCGGATTCCGACAGGCCTGCCAGCACTTCCGACTCACTGAGGTTGACGAGGCGCACCCGCGCCACGTCGTTCTCGACGACGAATACCGAGGTGAGTTGTCCGCGGCGCACAATCGCTGACCTCGGAATGGCCAGCACCCGTCGCGGCGCCCCCTTGAATCGCGCCTTGCCGAATTCGCCGGATCGAAGGCCGGATACGTCGGGCAACGCGATCTTGACGAGAAACGCGCGCGCGTCCGCATCCACCGCGCGGCTGACCTCAACCACCGTGCCGCTGATCGAGGAAGTCCCGGCGCCCAGGGAGACCGGGACGCTGTCGCCGTTTCGAATCCGGCCGGCCCGCGATTCGTCCACGCGGACCTCGAGGCGAAATTCGCGAGTGTCTTCCAGGCGGAGGAGGGGCGTGCCCGGTGACGCCAGGTTTCCGGGCTCGATCATCTTTTCCGAGACCATGCCGTCGAAAGGCGCGGCAATGGCGGTAAAGGATTCGGTGGTGCGCGCCTGGTCGCTGGTGGCCCGGGCGCTGTCGACCGCCGACGCCGCCTGCAACGTCCGCGCAGACGCGCCGGCGACGCGAGCCTCGGCGCTCCTCAGCGTCGCGGTCGCGTCATCGAGCTCCTGCGCGGTGGCCGACCGCCTGGCTTGCAAGCCGGCGATGCGATCGTGAGACGCGCGCGCCAGGACCAGGCCGGCATCAGCGGCCTGGAGTTCGGCCGCGGCCGCCTGCGCCCCCTGTTCGGCGGCCAGGGCTGCCGACCGTGCGGCACGGGCGCCGGCAGCGGAATCGCCGCCGTCGAGCAGGATGAGGGTCTGGCCCGCGTGGACCCGGTCGCCCGGCGACACGCGGACCTCGCGCACCGTGGCGAGGATGCGCGCCGAGATCGCGGCCGTAGTGCGAGCCTGAACCACCCCGCCCGAGTCGATCGCGCTGGCCGCGTCGGTCATCAACGCCTGGGCAGTGGTGACGGGGATGGGCTCGGTTGTGTCGAGCGGAGCGGCGGCCCGGCCCACCGAGCATCCGGCCAGGGCCAGGCTCATCACGAGTGCGGTGATCGTTTTCATGGCGTTCCTATCGCTCGTTGCAGGGTTGCTGCTGCCGTGAGGACATTCACACGGGCAGCGATTTGTTGAGCATCGGCTTGCTGCACGGCGTCGGCCGCGCGCAGCAACATGGCCGCATCCGTGAGCCCGCTTTCATAGCGGTCCCTGATAATCCGGTGGCTCTCGCTCGCTTGATCCACTGCCGCGCGTCCCACCGTTTCACTGGCCCTGGCGGCTTCGAGCTGAGCGAGCGCGATCTGCACATCGAGCCTCGCCATCGTCTCGGCTTTGCGCCTTTCGATCGCTCGACGCGTCTCCAACTCGCGCGCTTCAGCAAGCCGCGCCTTGTCGGTAAAACCATGGAACAGATTGATCCGCACGACGCCGCCGGCCACCCAACTCGATGACCTCGAGTTCCACGCACCGCCATTCAGCTCCCACCCGAGCTGCACGGCCACTTGCGGCAGAAACGCAGCCTTCGCCGCATCCACCGTCGCCGCGGCCAGTTCTTCCTGCTGCACGGCCAGGGCCACTTCGGGCCGGTTCTTCAAGGCTTCCTCTTCAAGCCCCGCGGGATTGGTGACGTCGCTCGCGAGCGCCGCTGGCGTGAAATCGAGCGCGAACACGGTGCTCAGAGGCTCGCCCATCAACTGATTCAACCGGGCGCGCGCGATCCGTTCGTCCGACGTCGCCTGCACCTGCCGTTCGAGGGTGTGCGCCAGGTAGACGTCCAGCTGCAGCACATCCGCGTCGGTCACCCGGCCGGCATCGCGGCGGTTACCGGCCACCTCGCGGTCGGCTCGGGCGGTCTCGACCATGGCGGCTGTCGAACGAACGGTCGCGGCGGCAATGAGCACCCGCCCGAACGCATCGGTGACCGCCATCGTCACGTCGTGACCGACGAGTCGCTGACCTGTGGCCGCCATCTCCCTGCCAATCGACGCAGCTCGGACGTTCGCCGAAGTGGTGCGATCGAACAGCGACTGTTCGACAGAGACCGCGGCGCGGAAGTTGTCCTGGGCCGACGGGTGATTGAGCGTATCCAGGGCGAAGTTGGCCGCGCTGAACTGGCGCTGCGCAAGCAGGGAGCTGAATACAAAGACGGGGTTGTTGCCGCGCTGCCACGACTCTGCGACATCCACCTTTGGGAAGAAGCCTCCCCGAGCCTGGGTGACGCGTTCGGCTGCTTCCCGCTCCGCAGCTGCCGCCGAGCCGACGTCGGGGTTGTGAGCCCTGGCCCGAGCAGTGGCCTCAGCAAGCGAAAGCGGCTGCGCGGACGCCGGCAGGGCTGCCATCAGGATGGCGAAGAGGAGCGGAGCGACGAGGCGAGCGTCGCTTTCGGAGGCGATGACGCCTCTTGCGCTCGTTGCCGGGGTCTTGCTGGACATGACAGGGGCGATGGTGCGGGATCCCGCACTGCGTGGCCATGCCCGCGCGGTTGAACTTCTTGACCGTCAGTCCGGCAGGGCTAGAATGCTTTGCGCCGGTGCCGCGAGACTTTGCCGGACGTCCGAAGGATGTGCGATGGACGCGTTTTCAGAGGTCCTGAACGGCGTGCGGCTGAAGGGGGCGATGTTCTTCACCGCGGAGTTCTCCGCGCCATGGTGCATCGCGACGCCGCATTGTCGCGTGCTGGCGCCGACGCTGGCGCCAGGCGCGCCGCACATCGTGATCTATCACTTCGTCGTCGATGGCACGGCGCGGGCCTCGGTTGAAGGCGGACCCGAGGTGGAGCTGTCGCCAGGCGACATCGTGGTGTTTCCGCACGGGGATCCGCACCAGATGAGCGGCGGAACCGGATCGAACTTTATTGAGAGCGCAGCCGTCCTTAGAAGGGTCGCCACCGGGGACCTGTCGCCGATGCGCGGCGGTGGTGGTGGACCGACGACCCGGTTCGTGTGTGGCTACCTGACGTGCGACCCGTTACTCTGCGGCCCGATTCTCGACAGCTTGCCGGCGATCCTGAAGGTGAACGTACGAGCCGATCAATCGGGCCACTGGCTGGAGCAGTCAATCCTGCATCTCCTGGAAGAGGCTTCCTCGGGCCGTGCGGGCAGCGACGTGATGCTGGCGAAACTGTCTGAGGTGTTGTTCGTGGATACGCTCAGGCGTTACGTCGAAGGACTCCCGGATCAGGCGACGGGATGGCTCGCCGGCGCACGAGACCCGGCTGTGGGCAAGAGCCTTGCGTTGTTCCACAGGCGACCGGAACACCCCTGGACGATCGCCGAGCTCGCGGCGGAAGTCGGCCTGTCCCGGTCGTCGTTGGTCGAGCGGTTCAACCGCTTCCTCGCGGAGCCGCCCATGGCGTACTTGACCGGATGGCGATTGCGGCTGGCCGCCGAGGCGTTGACCTCGTCCCCGAAGGGAGTCGGCGATATCGCGGCCGCCGTGGGCTACGAGTCCGAGGCGGCGTTCAATCGCGCCTTCAAACGCGCCTATGGGCGCCGCCGGCGCGATATCGCCGCCAAAGCAGGATGGCTGCGAGTCCGGTTGGCAGAGTCACACATACTGAGCCGTCATGAACGAACTTCGCTTCGCCCTTCGCCGGCTCCTCAAGGGGCCCGCATTCACGGTGACGGCGCTGGCCACGGTGGCGATCTGCCTGGGGGCGAACCTCGCGATCTTCGCGGTGATCGATGCCATCCTGCTCCGTCCGCTGCCGTTTCCGGAATCCGACCGGCTGGTCACAATCTTCAACACCTATCCGCGAGCCGGCGTCGAGCGCGACGGTTCCTCGTTGACCAATTACTACGAGCGTCGAGGCAACATCCCGGCCTTGTCGAGCCTGTCGATCTACCGGGAGAGCACCGAAGTCGTCGGCGACAGCGGTTCGACCCGGCAGGAAAAAGTCATGCGCGTCTCGCCGGACTTCTTCACGACGCTTGGCGTTGGCCCCGTGATGGGCCGCAGCTTCGACGAGGTGGAGACGAGTCGCGCCGATCGAGCATCACGCGGCCATCGTGACCGACGCCTACTGGCGCCAGCGCCTCAACGCCGATCCGCAGGTCCTCGGCCGGGAAGTGCGGGTCAACGGAGCGCCAAGAACCATCGTCGGCGTCCTGCCTCCCGATTTCCGCTTCCTCTCCTCCGAAGCGCGGCTCGTGCTGCCGCTGACGTCCGGCCTGCAGCAGCGCACTCCGGAGCAGCGCCATTCCGGCGGCGGCGGCACGCACATGATCGCGCGCTTGAAGCCGGGCGCGACGATCGCCGAAGCACAATCACAGATCGACGCGCACAACGCCGCCGTCGAGAAGGGTAATCCCCAGGCAGTCATGATGGCCGAGGCCGGCTTCCGCTCGCCGGTCCTTCCGCTTCATGCGGACCATGTGCGCGCGATCCGTCCGACCCTCTGGTTGATGCAGGGCGGCGCATTGTTTCTCCTGCTCCTGGGTATGGTGAATCTCGTCAACCTGCTGCTGATTCGCGCCAGCGGGCACATGAAGGAGATCGCGATCCGCAGATCGATGGGCGCCAGTGGCCGCCAGGTGGTCTACCAGGTGATGGTGGAGACGCTGCTCCTGACCGTGCTTGGTGGATTGCTCGGCCTTGCGGTGGGCGCGACCGGAATCAGGCTGCTCGAGGTGCTTGGCGCGGATCGCCTGCCGCTCGGCGCGCACATCGCGTTCGATGGCCGGCTGGCAGCGATTGGCCTGGCTGGCGCCGTTCTCCTGGGAGTCGTCATCGCGGTGCCGATCGCATGGTTCAACCTGAGCAGCCATCCCGAGAAGGCACTCCGCTCGGAATCGCGCTCGGGCACGGTCAGTCGCTCCGCGCAACGCCTTCGCCATGGATTCATCGTCGCGCAGATCGCGCTCGCGTTTGTTCTGCTCGCCAGCGCCGCCCTGCTCGGGCTGAGCCTGAAAAATGTGAGGGCCGTGTCTCCCGGCTTCCGGGCGGATCACGTCATCACCGGTCAGTTCATGCTCCCGTACGCGTCGCTCCCTGCCGGGTCCCCCCAGCGCGTCGCTGTCATCGATCGCCTCCTCGAATCCATCGGGCAGCAGATTGGAGTCGCCGCGGCCGGAACGATTACGAACGTTCCGCTGAGCGGCGACAACGGCAAGTCGGCGATCACGCCCGCGGGTTTTGTGCCTCGGCCAGGCGAATCGCTGCGCGGGCACTATTACTACGGCATCAATGGCGACTACTTTTCCGCCATCGGCATTCCGCTGCGCGAAGGACGGTTCCTGACGTCAGCGGACTCGCATCGTCCTGACCGGGTCTGTGTGGTGGACGAGGACTTTGCGCGGCTGTACTGGCCCAACGGCGGCGCCCTCGGTCAACGCGTCTATCAAGGCACCGACTCGGACGACGCCAGCCTGTTCACGATTGTCGGGGTCGTCGGATCGGTCAGGCAGGCGGACCTGACGGAGCCGCTGGGGCAGGGCGCGGTCTACGTGCCTTATCGGTATCAGGACAGCGGCAACATCTTCGTGGTCACGCGCACCAGCCAGCTTCCGGACGCGTTTGCCGATTCGCTGCGAAAGGTGGTGCGCGCCACCGATCCGGAGCTGGCGGTCGACGACATTCGCTCGATGGAGACGCGCATCGCGGAGAGTCTCATCGGGCGCCGTTCTCCGGCCATGCTGGCCTGGATCGTCGCCGTCGTCGCGCTACTGCTGGCGGCGATTGGCACCTACGGCGTCCTCAGCTACACCATCGTTCAACGGCAGCGCGAGATCGGCATTCGCATGGCGCTCGGGGCGCAGACGGGCCAGATTCGGTCGCAGTTCCTCTCGCTGGGCGCGCGGCTGCTCGTGGCCGGCATGCTGCTTGGCGTGATCGGTGTGTGGGGCGCCGGCAAGGCGATGCAGAGCATCCTCTTCGGCGTGCCTACGCTGCATCCCGCCACCCTTCTCGGGACCGCGCTCGTCATGGCGACGGTGTCGCTGGCCGCCTGCCTCATCCCCGCGCGGCGCGCGGCGCGCGTCGATCCCGTGGTGGCGCTCGGCTCCGAATGAGTCAACCGTTCCGACGCACCATCTCGTTGATCCAGATCGGGGCGAAAGGTGAGGTGCAGCCTTTCGAAACAGGATAGTCGCGATAGACGCCCAGGGCTTCTCCGATGGCAATGGCGCGCTTGCGATGCTTGGGGAAGTGGATCCCGATTCCCGCCAGGCACGAGTTCATCGTCCATTGCACTTCCGGAGCGGCGCCACCCATCTCGGACTCGATGCGGTCCAGAAGCGCCGGCAGGTCGAGCCCCTCCGGGCTTCTGGCGACTCGCCCGGCGGTCAGGCTCCATCCGGCGCGGGCTGCCCAGCGGTCATCGTCGGCCATCCACATCTGGCGAAGCGCCTCCTTGTCGGGATGATTCTTGACGACATAGGAGTTCAACCAATCCGCCAACTGCGCAGCGGTGCCGGACCGGACCATCCGATCCATCTCGGCGCGTGACAGGTCCTTGGGCTTGATCAGCAGGATGGCCAGGAGCCTGGCATCGAGGTTCCCGGTCTCCCAGAGAGCGAGCGCCATCTCGTGATTGGCCTTGATCTTCTCAGCCAGCTTGCGGATGTCGCCGAGGCGAACACCGAATTGATTGTCGCCGCTGCCGTGCTTCTTGTTTTGCGCACGCACCTTCTCGTTGCCGAGCGCTTCGAGCTGCTTCAGTGTGTCTTTGAGCGCCATGGTCAAGATTGTCGCCTCTGCCCAGTTGTCACCGCAAACACCATGAAGACACCGCTGGCGAGGGCCACAATCGCCCCCGTACGCAGAAGGGCGGGGCGCATGGCCTCCCATTCAAGGACGGTTCGCGCATGCTCAGGCCCAAGCAGCGCGGCCGAGAGTCCCTGCAAGCACATCAGGGTGCCGAACAAGCGCAGCGTCTTTGGCGCCCGAGAGGAAGTGGCGCCCAGGATCACCACGAGTCCCATCGCCAAACGGACCGCGGCGGCCGTGTAGAGTCCGGCCGGTGTCGCAAAGTACTCCCGGCGAACCGTAGTCAGGCTGGCCGGCGAAGCAAGGCCGACCATGCCGACAACAACCGTGAAGAGCGCGACGAGCAACGCCGCTATCCTCATTGAGGGGCCGATCCTCTCAGCCCACGACGGCCTGTCGGTCATGCCGCTGACTCTACACCCTGCGCGGCCAGCCGGGGTGCGCACTGGCCGGGGATGACCAGCGCATTTCGTTCCGTTCACGCGTTGTCGGCGGGAGACGTCAACCAGCCGCCCATGAATCCCGCGCGACGAAGGCCGTCAACGATGTATGGACAGCGCCGCATGAGGCGCCAGATCAATCCCGAACGATAGTTCTCGATCATCAAGATGACAGGGCCCTGATCGAGGGCGAAGTGATTTGTCGAGACCCAGCCGGAAGACTCCGAACCCCGACTCGGGAACGTCGGATTGAAGCTGCAGACGAGTCCGTATTCGCTTTCCATGTTCGGGTACGCCTTGGAGCAGTGCGCCAGGGTCGGCAGGACGATCTCAGGAGCGAACGGCAACGACGCGGCGACCGCCCACGGAGCCAGGGTGCCGTCGTCTGGACCATAGGGCACGCCGCGCGCGAGATATCCAAAGAAGCGTCGTGTGACACCCCTTATGCGCCGCGTCGTCGGTCCAGGACCGTTGCTCGCCGTAATACCCCAGACGTGCTGGCCGTAGTCCCGAAACGCCTTCGGGTTGCGAATCGCGTACTGCTGGTTCACGTAAGTGGCGCGGCGGCTGTTCTCGAAGTAGTCGCTCGCGTGCCGGCGCATGAAGGCATCCTGGATGCCGCGGAAGTCAATCCACACATGCGAGAGCTGATGCATGAACAGCGGAGCGCCGTAGAGAAATTCATGACCGTAAAGCTTCTTCCACCGGTAAGTGGATGCCCAGGCGTCGTAGCTGTTCTGCGGCAAAGGACTGCTGGGTGATCCAAGGCCGAGCACGTAGAGGATCAGCGCCTCGTTGTATCCCTGCCAGTGATAGCGCTCGAATTCAGCTTCCGGTGTCCAGCCCTGTGACACGGTCGCGGTGCCATTTTGTGCCCATCGCCAGTCCACACGCCGGTACAACGAGTCGGCAAGCGTCCGCACTTCTCGCTCATCGTCCGTAGCCTGGTCGAAATACGCCGCCGCGGTCAAAGCCCCTGCGATGAAGATTGCCGTATCGATCGTCGACAGCTCACATTCCCACGCGCGACGGCCCGTGGTGACGTCGAGGAAATGGTAAAAGAACCCGTGATGACCCGTCGCGTCCGACATGGGACCTTGCGGAGCGTTCCAGGCAAACCGCAGCGTGGCCAGCGTCCGCTCGACCGCCTTCGCGCGGGACACGAACGCGCGCTCAACCGCGACGGGATAGCTGGCCAGGGCAAGACCCACACCGGCAATGCTCGCCGGGACGTCGTCCGCAGCGGTGTTGTCCGGAATCAGCCCGTTCTCGGGATTGGTTTCCTCCCAGAAGTATCGGAACGTGTTTCGTTGCAGCGTGTGAAGCTGATCCTCGCCATACGTCAGAGCGGGTCGCCGGGCAGCGACGTTCTTGCGCGCGCTCATGATTGCGTCAGCCAATCACCATTTGCCTATCTAAGCACGACGCAGGCCGGCAAGCGTCCGTCGCCTCAGGTGTAGCAGATCCACCCTGGCGGACTGATTCCACGGAAGTCCTCACTCACGCGCGCTCCCAGCTGCGCTACTCGTCGACACAATGGTGCGGTCGTGTTCCACAGTGCTGCCAGGCGTCGAATCGGCTGCAACCTCGCGCACACCTGTTCACTTCCCGTCTCCCGTGCGTTAACGCAGGTACCGCAGCAGATGCGCCGGAATCAGGTGGCCCCTTCACCGGCTCCGGAGCTAGACTGCGTCTCCGCCATTGTTCCGTTGGAACGGTGGCGCTGTCTCCCGCGGCGGTATGGATGAGCTTTCTGTCGTAGACCTCGATCGGTTACTCGACCAGTAAAGGAACCCGGTATGCCACGCAAAACCCCCAAGCCCTGGACTGTTCTCATCTACATGGTCGCTGACGACCCCCAGGGCGGAGAGCTGCTGGACCAGCGAGCCGTCCAGGAGATGGACAAGATAACCAAGGCGGCGCTGTCAGTCGACACCGACCTCCTTAACGTCGCCGTTCAAATCGATTTCCGCACGTTGCCCGGCGTATGGCGGCGGGTGATTGGCGAGAGCACCTTCGTCAGGCCGGAAAGCAACGCCGCAGCCCCCGCGACGTTGTACGGATTCTTCGAGTGGGCCGCCAAGTGAGTGCCCGGCCGAGCACTACCTCCTCATCTTCTGGGGGCATACCCGCGGTCAGTTCGGCATGTTCGGCGATTCGGACCCGTTCGAGTACACGGCGCAGACCCTGACGCTTTCCGAACTCCGCGAGGCGCTCGCGGCGGCGAAGCGGTCCCTGGAGAAGCCCGTGGACATCATCGCGTTCAAGGACTGCTTCATGGCGACGCTCGAAACCGCCTACGAGCTGGCCGGACTGGCGGACTTCCTGCTCGCGTCGCCCGACCTCGTTCCCGTGGTGGGTTGGCCCTACGACGAGATGTTCCAAGTCGCTCACGAACAATGAGGCATCGACGCCGCCAAAGGAATCCGGTCAGCTGCCCGTCGCTAGGGGCATTACTCGAAGAGCTCCAGGAGAATGCGACTCCGTCAAGGAAGTGCCGGAGTACTCCGCTCCTGAGCACGGTGGGGCGCAGACGGCCGTCGTCAAAGCATTGGAGGTGCTCGTCGGCAAGGGCCACACCCGAGGCATGCTGCCGGACAAGGCAGTTCCGTTCGAAACTGAACGACGCCGCAATGAAGGCGGGTGACCCCGCGCTCGCGGACCTTGGTGTCCTGGTCGCGAAGGAATGAAGGACAGCAAGGGTTTGGTCAGTCGTTTGCCCCCAATGCGAAGAAAGTGTAGAACCGCTGGACCAGGTCGAGCCGCGTCGGGAAGGGCAAGCTGCGCCGGCCGCCAAGCAAACTCGAGGAGACACTCGCGAAACTCGCCGCCGCACTTGGGAATGCGTCGCCAGCGGCTGCTTTGGTACCAGATAACCCGGCAGGGCCCGACAAGCTCGTCATCCGCCACACAGGAGGAACGAACTTTGGCGGCGTGAGCGTCTTCGTGTACCCATCGACCCCGAAGGCGCAGCGCGAATCGCGGCTCACCCGTTTGGCGGACGAGAAGGTCTACAGGCGCCTGGCGATCAGCGCCGACACCAACTGGGCCGACATCGCACTGCAATCGATGCCGATCAAGTCAATCGGCTCACAGCCTGATGTGTCGACCGCGATCGGCCTGCTCGAGCAACTGCAGCGCCTCGGCGTCGGAAGGGCACCCGGTTCCGCGGCCCGTGCCGCTGGATACCTCCGACGCTTACCCTTGCTCAGCCGGAATCGGCAATTGAGCGGCGCCGGGATGGCCGAGGCTGCGGAATACGCCGCGGTCGTGGAACTGGCCGCGCGCCTGGCCTCGTTCGCGGCCAAGGCCGGCGACGACTTCGTCAAGGGCGGTGACGACTTCGCCAAGGTGGGGACGACTTTGCCAAGGGCGGTGACGACTTCGTCAAGGGCGGTGACGACTTCGGCCCACGCTGAGCGAGGCGTATACGCGCTAAGGACGCGTGTCGGATGGCGCTAGAGCACGATCGCATCTGACCTCTGCTGCCCGGTCCGATCGAGGGCGCGCTCGAGCGAGTATCGCCGCCGCCCAGCTGGTGCTCGCCTTCCTTGTCGTCGCTGGCATTGCCTGTGGAGGCGTGAGTCCTTGCGGACGTCGATGAGTGGCCAGCACGATCACCGACAGCTTGGCCGCGGGGACTACCGCACGCCGAATCGCTGGCCACCGCGCTCTGCGATCGCGTGGCCCGTCGGCATGGCGCAGACTCCATCGAGTTCGCTCGGGCTCCAGGACCTGCTCGTAACGGCGCTGGTGAAGAACGGCAAAGGCGGGACCACGGAGGCGTTGACGATCGCGGAGCACGCGCTCCGCGTCAAGGAGGCGCGCTTGGACGCGATGCGCCGGTGTCGCCGACACCTGCACAATCTCGGGCTGGTCCGGCTGTGCCGAGGCGAATTCACCACGCCCTCACCCGCACATGCGTGCGCTCGACGATTCGGCGCAAGGCACGGGTCGACGAGCAACGCGTGGCTGACAGCCTCGACCTGGTGGGCCTCTCACTGATTCGCCTGAAGCGTTTCGACGAGGCCGGGCAGACCCTCACCGAAGCCTTGCGGATTCGCGAGGCTCACGAGCGCGAGACTCCTCTTGGGCTCGCCCAGACGCTGGAGTTCGTCGCCTGATGCATCGACGATCCGGCCGCTATGCGGACGCGGCGCCTCGCTCGATCGGTCCCTGTAGCTGCGGCGCCGGCATGCGCCCGACCACCCCGACATATGGCCGCCGGCCTTCAGATCCTGGGTGACCTGCGCTTCCTCGCCGGAGACGCGGTCAGCGCCGGGCGGATCTGGAACGACGCCAGGGGAATCGCCGAGCGCGGACTTGGAACCGATCACGTCGCGATCTCGGAGCTGTTGAACCGGCTGGGGCTGGCTGAGGCCGCAATCGGGAATCTGCCCCAGTCACGAGCGTATCGGGAGCAAGCGCTGAGCATCGGCGAGCGATGGCTGGCGCCCTGCGATCCCCAGTCGGCGATCCTCGTCAACGATCTCGCCGAGTCGTTCCAGGCCGAAGGGGAGTACTCAGAAGCGCGCCGGCCTGTACCGCAAGGCGTCCGGCATCCTCGATGACTGCGCGAAGACGACCGGCGTCTCACCGAACCCGTCCACCCGGGCGACCACCGCGCTGAACGAAGCCGAACGTCGCGACGAAGATGGGCGACTGGGCGGAGGCCGAGCGTCTGTACCGCACGTCCGTGGACTTGTGGTCGCAGGCGCTCGGCGCCGACCACCCCTTCGTCGCACGCGGCCTCGACGGTCTGGCGGACGTGGCGTCGCCGCAGGGCCAGTTCGACACCGCGTCGGCGGCTCTACGAACAGGTGCTGGCACGCGACGCCGGACGCTTGGACCAACCCACCCGCAGGTGGCGTGGACGCTGGCCAGCATGGCCGTCGTCGACTCGAAGGCCGGTCAGCCGGCCGCCGCACTGCGACTCGCCAACGAGGCCGTCGCGATCTTCGACAAGGCCGGCGCCGGTGACGAACCAGACCGCTTTCCACAGGTGCTCGAACTCCGGGGCGTGCTCGAAGCCGGCGCGGGCCGTGTCGAGGCGGGCCGTGCGAGCCTCGAGAAAGCGGTCAGCGAGCGCACGCGCATATTCGGGCCTGCCCATCCGCTCGTGGCCAGCACGCAAGTATCGCTCGCCGAGGTGGACTTCGCACGCGGCGCGACCGGTGCCGCGCTCCAGTTGGCCTTGGACGCCGAGCGCGAAGGTCGGGATCATCTTCTCTTCACGATGCGCTACCTGCCCGAGCGGGTCGCGCTGACCTACGCGTCGATGCGCCCCAGGGGGCTCGACCTCGCGATCTCCGCGGTGCTGTCGGCACCTGCTCGCCGCGACCAGGTGCTCGACGCCCTCATCAGGTCGCGCGGTGTGGTGCTCGACGAGCTTGCGGCCCGCGCTCACACGTTGAATCGCTCGGACAGGCAGCGGTCCCCGGCGTACGAGCGCGCGATGCAGGCTCGCCAGCGGTTTGCCAACCTGCTGGTCCGCAGCCTCTCGGAGCCGGTCGCGCAATCGTTGATCGACGAGGCCGCAAAGGAGAAGGAAGAGGCCGAGCGGGCCCTTGCCGAAGAGAGTGCCACCGAACGGGCGGAGCTGGCGAGGTCGTCGCTGGGACTCGACGAGGTCCGCCGCGCGCTGCCCGCGGGCTCTGTCCTTGTGTCGTTCGTGCAGTACAACCGGAGCGTGCGGCGGCCTTCCGGCGGAACGGCCTGGACCAGGACGCCGTCCTTTGCGGCTGCGATTCTGCGCACCGGCCAGGACAGGGTGGCGCTGGTGCCGCTTGGTTCGGTGGCAGACATCGAGCGCCTGGTGTCGGCATTTCGCGTGGAAGCCAGCGGGACCCGCCTCCTTTCCGGCAGCACTCCGGAGGCGGCCGCACAGACGTATCGGCGAGCGGGCCAGGCACTCCGTTTGGCGATTTGGGATCCGATTGCCGCGCACCTCGCCGGCGCGAACCGCATCTTCGTGGTCCCCGACGGCGCGATTGGCCTGGTGCCGTTCGCGGCGCTGCCCGCCGGGGCATCGTCGTACCTGCTCGAACAGTCACCGCCGATCAACTACCTGTCGGCCGAACGCGACCTCGCCGCCGGGACCGTCCCGCGGCCGACGAGCGCCCGGGGGATGCTGGCCCTCGGCGGGCCGGCCTTCGACGATGCGTCTCTCGCGATTGTGGGGGCCAACACTCCGACGCCCGCAACCGGCATGGTCGCCGCGCCAGCCGGTGCCGGTGCCGCGGGTTGCGTGAGCTTCCAGAACCTGCAGTTCCAACCGCTGGACGGCACCCTTGCCGAAGTCCAGGAACTCTCCCGCCTGTGGGCCAACCGCCGCGCCGCCGAGCCCGTCCGTGTTCTTCAGGGGCGCGACGCCACCGAGTCCACGTTCAAGCAGACCGCGCACGAATACCGTGTGCTCCACGTGGCGACGCACGGCTTCTTCCTGAGCGGCGCGTGCGGGACGAACGCCGTCGCCGGTACCCGCGGGGTGGGCGGTCTGACCGCCGCGCGTCCGGATTCCGGCGAGAACCCCCTGCTGCTCTCGGGTCTCGCCCTGGCCGGCGCGAACCGCCGCGCGTCGGCGGCGCCCGATGGGGACGATGGCATCCTGACCGCGGAAGAGGTCGCGGCGCTCGACCTGAGCGGCGTGGAGTGGGCGGTCCTCTCGGCATGTGACACTGGCGTCGGAGAGGTCAAAGCGGGTGAGGGCGTCTTCGGCCTGCGCCGCGCCTTCCAGATTGCGGGCGCCCACTCCGTGATCATGAGCCTGTGGTCCGTCGACGATCAATCCACGCGCGCGTGGATGCGCGCGCTCTACGACGCCCGGTTCGCTCGCGGCCGCTCTACCTCCGATGCTGTGCACGACGCGAGCCTGGCCCTTCTCCGCGATCGGCGCGCCAAGGGCCTCAGCACGCATCCGTTCTTCTGGGCGGCGTTTGTTGCGGCCGGCGACTGGCAATAGAAGCGGCCAGAGCACGCGAGCACGGCGATTTCGGCGATCCGTAAAAATCATTTGAGGCCGAAACGCGATCACGGCGTCACCCGTCGGAGTTCCCAGCCCCGGATTGTTCGCGATGAACGCGAGTCCGCTCGCAGTGACGATGGCGCCGCCAAGGCACAAAGGATCCACCACCGCGCCTCCGGCCGGGGGAAGCTTGAGGATCTGGCCGACAGCTCAACGGTGGTCGAGTCGACGCCAGACAACGCATCCGAATCGTGATTCGAGGCGACCTGCGTACAGGTAGCAGGATGCTCCCGACCAAGTGGCGATTCGGAAATGTCCGCTTACAAGGGGGAATGTCATGAAGCGCTCCATGCCCACTCACGAAGCCGGGATCAACCAGGTCACCCCCGCCAGCGGACAGGAACCGAGCTAGCATCCAACGAAGAACTGTGATCGGCGGGGCGTTGGTCGCTCTGCTGTCAGTCCCTGGGCGGGTGATGGCCGAAGGAACGGCCGTGCCCGACGATTCCTTTGTCCTCCTGCTGAATGGGACTCGGATCAGCTCGTGGTTCATGCGCCCGATCTCGGCCTGTCCATGGTGGACTTGAATGATGGTTCGTACTTCGACTACGAAGATCTACTCCGTCAGCGGCATTCCAGGTAATCAGAACGCGAACAAGGCTGTCGGCAACTTCTACGTGCAGTTCAACGGGGATCTGTGTGCCTACCACGTCCCCGGAGGCTCGTTTGCGATGCGCTTCACAGGCAGCGATGTCGTTTATGTTCCCGATGGGGTCGGTGGGCAGTATTTGGAAGTGACCTTCGACCTGACGGTGCTGGAGGGGACCGGGATTTATCGATCGTTTGCTGGTGGTCGAAACCACATGGTGGATAGATCGCGTTTCCGGCCCCTGGGGACGGCTCTGCCGGCGTCGATGAATACTGTTTTTGCTTCATCAGCCGTCTATAACGACCATTGTCGTCACGCCGATTCGACCGATTAGAGGTGGATCATGGCGACACCAACGTGGCAGGTCAGCGGCCAGTACTACGAAACGTGCAGTTGCGACTTCGTGTGCCCCTGTCTCCCGGGAGGCATGACCGTCCGCCCGACCAAAGGATCGTGCACGTTTGCCATGGCATTCGACGTGAGCCGCGGGACCTACGGGACGGTCTCGCTCGACGGCCTGGGCTTCATCGTCCTGGGCTTCACGCCGGAGGCGATGGCGCAATGGCAACTGGTCGGTCGGGCTCATCACCGACGAGAGAGCAACCGCCGAGCAGCGCGAGGCGATCACGGCTATCGCCAGCGGCGCCGCTGGCGGTCCCATGGCGGCACTGTCGGGACTCATCGGCACGTTTCTGGGCGTGCAGCCAGCACCAATTCGCTTCGACCGTAGCGGCGCGAAGTGGTCCGTCAAGGCGTCGGATTTCGTTGACATGGCTGCCGAAGGCGCGAAGGGAATCAACCCCGATGCCACCGAGCCGATGCACCTGGACAACACGGGCCATCCGGCCGCGGATCGCTTCGCGTTGGCGCGCGCTGCCAACAGCCGCGTGCATGCCCTCGGCCTGACCTGGGAAGACGCAAGCGGCAAGAACAACGGACAGTACGCGCCGTTTTCCTGGCGCAACTCGTAGCGCGTCATGCTGCGCGCCGCTGCGACGCCCGCGCGATCTCGAGTCGTCGTTCATCCTTCGATGCCTGGGCCTGCTACTCCTGCCGAGCGTCCGTCCACCATCGTCGAGCGGCGTTGCGGTACGACCGCGCGCCCAATGTGATCCTCCTGGTCCTGCTGCCCGTGTTCTGCTGGGTGTGGATCGTCGTGATGGCCCGCGACATGTACGGACCCATGACCGGCGCCAGTGCGTGGATGATGACCGCGGACTGGGATGTGCCGCACCTGTTGCTGCTCTGGGCGATGTGGACCGTCATGATGGCGGGCATGATGCTCCCGTCCGCCTCACCGCTGGTGCTCCTGTACGGCGCCATCGCGCGACGGTCCGCACCAGAAGCGGCTGGACGCCAGATCTATGCGCTCGTAGCAGGCTATCTGATCGTCTGGACGGTGTTCAGCCTCGGGGCCACCGCGCTTCAGCGTGGATTCGCGGCGCTGCTGCTCGTGTCACCGATGATGGAGGTCACCAGTTCCCGGGTTGGTGCGACGTTGCTGCTCCTCGCGGGCGTGTATCAGCTGACGCCGATCAAGCACGCGTGTCTACGAACGTGCCAGTCGCCGCTGGGATTCCTGATGACCCGATGGCGAGGTGGATGGCGTGGTGCGTTCGTCACGGGCGTCGAGCACGGCACCTACTGCGTCGGCTGTTGCTGGGCGCTGATGTTGCTTGCTGTTTGCCGGGGGCGTGATGAACGTGACGGTCATTGCCGCGCTGACTGCATTCGTCGCATTCGAAAAACTGGTGCCCCTTGGCCTGCACGGCGCACGGATCACCGGCGTGCTCCTGATGGCCGCTGGATTCTGGATGCTCGTGCGATAAAGCCCAGGTAAGGGTTCACACAACGCGGGCTGGCGGGAGGCCCTCACCGCGCCTGTCGAACACGCGCTTCGCTTTACCGACGGATCGCTCGATGTCTCCGGGATTGCAGACCGACACGGATGCCGTGAGCCCAACGTAAGACTTGATACGGCGCTCGAGTTCTCTCGCAGCGTCGTCTCGAACGGGTGAGACATTCGCCACCCGGGGATCCAGTTCAACGACGACCGTGAGATGGTCGAGCGCACCTTCGCGCCGCACTTCGAGTTTGTAATGGGGCGTCAAGTGCAATTGGCCGACGATGAGCTCCTCGATCTGCGATGGAAAGACGTTTACGCCGCGAATGATCAGCATGTCGTCCGTCCGCCCCATGACCTTGGCCATTCGCCGCATCGAACGCGCCGTCGGGGGCAGCAGCTTCGTGCGATCGCGCGTGCGGTAACGGATGACCGGCAGCGCTTCCTTCGTCAGCGAGGTGAAGACCAGCTCGCCGACCTCGCCGTCGACGAGCACTGCGCCAGTCTCCGGATTGACGATCTCGGGCAGGAAGTGATCTTCCCAGATCACGGCTCCATCTTTGGCTTCGATGCACTCGCAGGCAACGCCTGGCCCGATCACTTCTGACAGCCCGTAGAGATCGACGGCGTCGATGTCGACCCGCTGCTCGATGTCGCTCCGCATCGCCTCGGTCCAGGGCTCGGCGCCGAAGATGCCGATTTTCAACGAACAGGTTCGCGGATCGATCCCCTGGCGGATGAATTCCTCGCAGATGTTCAACATGTAGGACGGCGTCACCATGATGACGTCCGGCGCGAAATCCATGATGAGCTGCACCTGCTTTTCGGTTTGACCGCCCGACATCGGCACGACCGTGCACGTCGCGAGGTCCGTCGACCAGCACGCCAGATCGCGCGCCCATTGCTCGTTCGCGCAGTTCAGGACGTCTGGGCGGTTGAGGACGACTGTCGCGACCCCGCCGGCAATCGTGGAATACATCGTTTCAAGCTGCACGCGGGCTCCTCTCGGGCGCGAACACACGCGGACTACGTAGGCAACCGGAGTGTGCCACGAAAAGAGGCGAATTCAGAGACGCTGCAGTTTCTCAATGTCGCGAGTCGTTTCGAATCAACGACTGTTGGTTTGCCAGCCGTGCTCACTCGAGGCGTGCACGCGGACGTCTTCGGTTCTGGCCGGCGAATGAACCGCCGGATACGTCATCGCTGAGATGCTGCATCGTGGTGATCGGTCAAGCGCCGATCTTCCAGGTTCATGATGCGCAGCCCCTGGCCTTCGGGGCCGAAGGTCCGATACACGAACCGCTTTCCGTCCGGCGCGTAGGATGGAAAGCCGTTGTTGTTGGCCCCGGATGTGACTTCGCGAAGACCCGAACCGTCCGGCTTGATCATCGCGACTTGGGCACCCTGCGCGCGATTTCTGAAGTACTGGCCCAGTCCGAAGAGAATCGCATCGCCTTGGGGGGACCAATCGGCCGATTGCGTAAGCTTCCCTTCCTGCTGGAACAGGGTGTCCGCCACGTTCCGCCCAGGCTCGATTTGGACGAGGCGTGTGTTGTCGGCAGTCGCAATCAGACGTTTGCCCGACGGGTCAAACGCTGGCATGGCGTTCGTGGTGACGAGGTCGTACGCCGGATTCCGGCTCCACGCTTTTTGCCACGCGGGGACGTTCTGGCTGAGAAGCCTGTGATAGACGACACGCTTTCCGTCCGGCGACCACGACGGCGAGCGGACCAAGCCAAGCGGTCCCTTCTTGCCGTCCGAACGGTACGCGATGCCGCGGTCGTCGCCGTCTTTCCTGACATAGGCGATCTCGCCATCGTTCAGCACCGCCGGGTAAAACTTGATTCCAGGTGGCGCAGCGATCGTGGTCTGGTCGCGCGTCGCGACGTCGATTGATACAAGCGTCGTGTTTCCTCGGACCGGTGCCCGGCCCATCCTCCTCAGTGCTTCGTCCGTCAACTCGGACTGCGGACGATATGCGAATGTTTCTTCGCCAGACAGACAGTAGCCGACGACGTGGCTGCTGTCTCGAGTCCATCGCGGTCCTCCGCAGAAATTGCCGCCGTTGCCGCCATTGGTCAGCTTCTTCAACGCAGAGCCGTCCGGACGAATGATGTAGATATCCGCCAGTTGCAGATGTACCCACCACTGTCCACCGCCATCCCGCTGGACCGTCGTGCCGCGGTCGGAGGAAAACGCGATCCACTTGCCGTCGGGCGACCAGGCGGGTCGGAAGTCGCCACTCAGCCCAGACGTGAGCGGTGTCTCTCGATTGGTGCCGAGATCGCGAATCCACAAATCCGCGGTGCCGTCAGCACGGGTGCTCACAAATGCCAGTTTCTGTCCATCGGGCGAGAGATCTGCCTGGTCCTCGTAGGCACGGTTGGTGGTGAGCCGCTGAAGTCCCGTTCCGTCCGGCTTGACGCGATACAGGTCGGCCGAGCCGTTACGCTCGGATGTGAAGACAATCCACTGTCCATCCGCAGACCACGCAGGGTTGTAGTCCAGGCTGTCGGACTCGAGTAACGGTCGCTCCGCGGTTCCGTCGGCATTCGAAACAAACAACTGGATCTGTGAGGGGCCGACGCGACCGAACACGATCGTTTTGGGTTGCGCTTGGGCAAGCAACAGACCCGTCGCTGCCAGGAGAAGAACCGGGAGGCGTCCCATTACCTACTCCTTTCGGAGCACATTGATGCCGCTTCGGTGACGAAGGCCACGGCAGTTTCGACGATATCGTTCAGCGGTCCTTTCGACCCACGGTCCGCCGATGGGTTCCGGATGCACCTCTACGATCGCCATCTGCCATCCAGTGGTCCGCGTCGATCACCGGGACCGCCACGGCCATAGTAACCGCGAGGACTCGTCCGTCAAGGGGGGAACAGGGAGGGGAACAGGGCCTCGCGCGAGGTGTTCCCCCTGGGTTGCAGGTGCGGCGAAGGATCCTCAGGCGGCGGTCAGCGTTCGACGGTTCCGCGTTTGTTGGAACCGCCGCAACCGCACTGGCTTTCAGCTACTTGCGGGAAATCAGGAGCGGAAATGAAAGGATGGTGGACCTGACCGGGATCGAACCGGTGACCTCCTGAATGCCATTCAGGCGCGCTCCCAGCTGCGCTACAGGCCCCCTTGGGAAGAAAGCTATCGTAACCCGCGAAGGGTGACGCAGGCAACCCCGCGATCGCCGGGGCCGAAGCCCCGGCGGTCTGGGATGCGAGAAACCCAACGATTTGCGCGGAATCTAGTGCCCGGGACGAGGGAGAGGGGCGATCAGCGCCGGTCCGGCCGAGACCAGCGACAGCCAGTTGGTCAGCTCGCGCGCCGCATCTTCCGCGGTCGCGCCGTAGAAAGGCATCAACGACGTCGGCATCCCTGGCAGGCGCGCAATCTGCGCCCGCCAGCGAGTGGCCGACATCGGCAACACCTCGATGACATAGTTGCGTCCGGCAATGCAGTGCTCGAAGCGTTGAGTGTTCACAGGTTCGGTTCTGGGGAAACGGGAGTAGCGATTGTAGTGATCCAGCCGCCGCGATCAAGCGAAGCCACGCACGAAGGCCCCGCTCAAAATCGTTCGGGCGAGAAGTTGCCGTGAAAACCCGCGTAAGAATTAATATTCTGTCGTGCCGTTCACAGGCTTTCGACGGCCCATCCACAGGATTTCCACAGGGTGGTTTCGGGCCGCGGTCATCATTGGCGCGGCCACGTTCTTGCTTGCGCCGGAGGCGCGCGCGCAGGATGCCGGTGCCGGCCTCTACCGCGTCTTCCTGAAGGACGGACGCGTCCTCGCCGCCTACGGCGAGTGGGCCCGCCTCGACGACAGCGTCATCTTCTCCATGCCCACACGGCGCGGCGATCCCTCCGCCGAGCTCCACCTCGTCACGCTGCCCGCGTCCGAGGTGGACTGGGACCGCACCGAGCGCTATGCCACCGCGCTCCAGGCCCAGAACTACGCCGCCACGCGCGGCGAAGCCGATTTCGCCCGCCTGGGCGACGATGTGGCGCGCACGCTGAACGACATTGCGACGGTGAAGGAACCCGCCGAGCGGCTGGCGCGTGCCGAGCTCGCGCGCAAGACGCTGAACGAATGGCCCGGCGCCCGTTACGCCTATCGCGCCGTCGAGGTCCGCGAAATTCTCGGGCTGCTGGACCAGGTGATTGCCGATCTGCGCGCCAAGGTCGGCCAGACCGGCACCAGTTTCGCGCTGGTCGCGCCGCCCCCGGTGCTGCCCGACGAGCCGCTGCTGCCCGAACCCAGCGAAGCTGAGATGGTGGAGCAGCTGATGACCGCCGCGCAGCTGGCGCAAACGCCGGCCGAGCGGACCTCGCTGCTGCAGACGCTGCTTGGGCTGCTTGACCGGGCGGTCGGCATCCTGCCGAAGGCCTGGGCCGGCTATGTCCGCGGAGATGCGACCGCGAAGCTCGCGGAGGAGCAGAGGCTGGATCGTGCGTATGCCGAGCTGCGGACCACGACACTGACGTCCGCGGCGAAGAGTGCCGCCCGTGGCGATGTGCGGGCGCTCGAACGGCTGCGCGGCGCGGTGCGCGAGGCCGACACGCGGCTGGGCAGCAGCCGTCCCGCCGACATCACCGGCCTGATGGCGGCGCTCGACGCCCAGCTCGACGCCGCGCGCAGCATGCAGCTGGCGCGCGATCAGTGGGAGCTGCGTGCCCCGGCCGCCCGCAAGTACCGGCGTTCCGTGACGTTGACGCTGCGGGCCATCAACCGCAATACGCCCGCGCTCCAGGACGTGCGCGCGCAGGCGGGACCGCCCGCGTCGAAGCTGCAGTCCGTGCTCGATCGCTGGCGCCATGATGGCACGCGGCTGGACCGCATCACGCCACCCGCGGACCTGGTGCCGGTGCATGCCCTCTTCCGCAGCGCGTGGGAGATGGGGGAGCAGGCGTTTTCGTTGCGGCTGGCGGCCGCGGCGTCCAACGACCCGGCCCGCGCGCAACAGGCCTCGTCGGCGGCGGCCGGGGCGCTGATGCTGTTGACCCGCGCCCGCGCCGACCTCGATGCCGCGCTCGCGCGACCAGCCCTGGCGGCGCCGACGCCGTGATCACCCCACGCCGCACGCGGCTGCTCCGCGTGCCTTCGCTGTCCGGTCTGCGGAGTTTGCTGACCGGCGTCGTGGCCACGCTCGACCCGTTGACCGCCGCCGACACCTTCGTGCTGGTGCCGACGCGCGCGGCCGGTGAACAGCTGCGGCGCACGGTGGAAGATCGCCTGCTGGCCAGCGCGGCCACGGTGACCTGGCCGCGTGTGGGACCGCGCTCCGACTTCTATCGCGAGCTGTTCTCGCGCGCGCCGCAGCCGCTGGCGCTGCTGTCGCCATTCGATCGCGAGGTGATTCTCGGGCGCCTCGCCCGCGAGGTCGACGCCTCTGGCATCAAGCCGCCGTTTGCGATTCGGCCGGCGCTCGTCGCCGAGATGCTCGCTCTCTACGATCACGTGCGCCGCCAGGCGCGCACGGTGGAGGACTTCGACCGCAACCTCCGCGCCGAGCTCGAGCCGGCAGTGGACACCGACCGCGGCGCCGCGCAGCTGCTGCGGCAGACCAGATTCCTGACCGCGGTGTTCGAAGGTTACGAGCAGCACCTGATCGGCCACGGGCTGCTCGACGAGCACGGCGCCCGTGAAGCGATCGTCGCCGGCACTCCGGTGAAGCCCGTGCGCCACGTCGTGGTCACCGTTGCAGACCGCGTGGCCGACGCCGACGGCCTCTGGCCCGTGGACTTCACGCTGCTCTCGACCGTGCCATCCCTCGAGCAGGTCGACGTGGTGGCTACGGAAGCGATGCTGGCCGCCGGCTTCCTCGAGCGCATCCATGCGGCGCTGCCGGGCCTCGAGGAGATGCCAGGGGCACGCGCCTACAGCACGGTCTCGCCAACCGTGGTGCATCCGCGGCTGGTTGTCCCGGACGTGGAAGGCGCGGTGACGTTCCAGGCGCGCGATCGCGAGGACGAGCTCGCGCACGTGGCGCGCCGGATCAAGGCCGCTCGTCTGGGCGGAGACGACACGCCGCTGCACAAGCACGCGCTGGTCGTGCGCCGCCCGCTGCCGTATCTCTATCTCGCGCGGTCCGTCTTCGGCGGCGCCGGCCTGCCATTCGAAGCCCTCGACACCCTGCCGCTCGCCGCCGAGCCGTATGCCGCCGCCCTCGACCTCGTGCTCGACTGTATCGTCAGCGGATTCTCGCGCGTCGGCGACGATCGCGCTGCTCCGCTCGCCGCACTTCCAGTTCGACGATGTGGCGGACGGACTGCCGGCGGAGTCGGTATCGGCCTTCGACCGTGCGCTGGCGGATGCGCGATATCTGGGCGGCATCGATCGGCTCGCGCGACTGGCAGACGTCTGGAGCGCGATCACCGCACCGGCCAGCCGCGACGAACGAAAGCAGCAGCGCGCGGCGCCGGCGGCGCGGGTGGCACTCGCGGTGGCACGCGAGCTGGCCGCGTTGGCCGAGTCGCGCCCGGTGCCGACCCAGATGGCCACGCTCCTCGGCTTCCTCGCGCGTCGTCATCGAGAGCCAGGCGAAGGCGTGGATATCGAGCGCCTGGCGCGCGTGCGCCGGGCGGTGTCTGGCGCGCTGGCGGCGTTGGGCCGCGCGTATGCCGAACACGACCCCGAAGCGTTGGCCGGCGGGCTGGAACTGTCGTCCGCGATCCGGCGCTGGCTGGGCGCGCAGACTTTCGCGGTGCGCACCGGTGTCGAGGGCGTGCGCTTGCTGGACGCGCAGGCCGCCCGCTTTGCCGACGTGGATGACGTGCAGCTCGTCGGGCTGGTGGAAGGCGAGTGGCCCGAACGGACACGGCGGAGCATCTTCTATCCGCCGTTCCTCCTTGGTCTGCTGGATCCGACGCCCGCCGCCGAGGATCCCAACCAGCGCGACAGCGACTCGATGGCTGCGGCGCGGGCGATGTTCCTCGACCTGCTGGGCCTGGCCCGGCAACCGCGTGCGGGTGTCCACGTTCTCACTCGAGTCCGACGCGGTGGTGGAGCCCTCCACCTTCGTCGACGATCTGGCAGCAGCGGGATTCGAGCGTCAGGTCGAACCTGCCGATCACGAGCTGGCGGTGTTCGCGGACGAAGCGCTGATCGCCGAGCCGCCGGTGATCGAGGCGCTGATGCCTTCTGCCCAATCGTGGGCGGCGCTGCGCGCTATTCGGCCAGCCATCAACGACCCGCGCTTCAGCGGCGAGGCCGGCCCGTGGGTGTTTCCGCGCGTCAGCGTCAGCCGCATCGATCGCTACTTGAAGTGCCCCTTCCAGTTCTTTGCGTCCGAAGTGCTGAAGCTGGAAGAGGAGCCGGACGACGAAGATGCGCCGCCGCCGCTGGAGCGAGGCCGCTTCCTGCATGCGCTGTTCGAGAGCTTCTTCCGCGAGTGGCAACGCCGCGGCCACGGCGCCATCGGCGCGAACGAGGTGCCCGAAGCGCGCCAGTTGCTGCTGGAGCTGAGCGAGGCGGCGCTCGCCACGCTGCCCGAGGCCGAGGCGGGGCTCGAACGCGCGCGCCTGTACGGCTCCGCCGCCGGTGCCGGCATCATCGACCGGGTGCTCTCGATGGAGGCCGAGCGTCCGGGCTCGATCGATCGCCGCCTCATCGAATACGAGCTGGACGACGCGTTCGTGTTTCGCCGCGCCAACGGCGAGACGCGGATGGTCCCGCTGCGCGCCAAGATCGATCGCGTGGACCTGCTGACTGGCGGCGGATTCCGAGTCATCGACTACAAGTCGAAGAACGTGCCGGACTTGAAGCGCACGATTCAGCTCCAGGTCTACACCTCCGCCGTTGCGCAGCAGCTGCGCAAGGCCGGCGACGCCACTCGCAGGCCGTCCGAGGCCTTCTACCTGTCGATGGAGGGGCCGTCGCCGATCAAGGCGCTGAAGCCGGCCAAGGGCAGTCGCTCGACGATGTGCTGATGGCGGCGGAAGACCGGATGGTGCAGGCGATCGACGACATCGGCGCGGGGCACTTCCCGGTGCGGCCGGTGCCGCGCTCGCTGTGCGCGATGTGCCCGTTCGACAGCGTGTGCCGCAAGCAGTTCGTCGAAGCGGTGGTCGAGGCCACGCCCGATGAGTGAGCAGCGCCGCCTCTCGTTCGACGAGGTGGAGGAGGTGGACCCGCTGCTCGAACGAGATCGGGCCGCCCGCGTCCTGGCCATCGATCCGCGGCGGAACGTCGCGCTCGAAGCCTCGGCCGGCACCGGCAAGACGCGCGTGCTGGTCGATCGCTACGTGCGGCTGCTGTCGAAGCCGGGTGCGCGCCGCGCAACATCCTGGCGATCACCTTCACGCGCAAGGCCGCCGCCGAAATGCGGCAGCGCGTGATGGCCACGCTGAAGGCAGCGTCACCGCGAAGGCGGCCTGCGCCGGCGAGCGATGGCGCGAGATCCGCGACGCGTTCCCCGACATCAGCATCAGCACCATCGACGCGTTCTGCCTGTCGCTGCTGCACGAATTCCCGCTCGAAGCCGGCGTCGATCCCGGATTCGATCTGGCCGACGAAACCGAGACGCCGCGCTTCGTCGAACGGCGTCGCTCGACGCGCGCTGCGCGATCGGCCGCGCGCATGTCGCTAGACGACGCCGACGTGGCGCTGCTGTTCACGGAGCTGGGCGAGTTCCGCTCCGTCGCAAGGCGCTGACGGCGCTGCTCGATCGGCGGCTGGTGGCGTGCGATGCGCTCAACCGCTTCCTGCGCGGCCGCGACATGCACGTCGAGCCGATGCCTGCCAGCGGCTGCCACGACACATTGCGCGGCGCGCTGCGTCGAACCTGCCGGGCGGCGACCGCGCCGTCAGCTTCGTCGCGAGCGGCCCCGACGTGCCGGACTTCGATCCTGCTCGCGCCGCGAGATGCACGAGCTGATGGACGGCGCGGCGCCGATGCCGCCGGCGCGCCTGCGAGGCGCTGCTCGATCGACTGTCCGATCTCGTGCTGACCGCAGAAGAGCGAGCCGCGCAAGCGGCCGGCGCACACCAAGGCCAATTCCGATCGGCCGCCGACTTACGAGCGCCACAAGGTGCATCGTGTCTGGCCTCGGCCCGCACGTGCAGGCGGCGGTCGCCGCGTTCCGGCGCGACATCAACCTGGTGCTGGCGCGCGGCGTGCGCCGGCTGTTCGCGATTGCGCAGGACGAATATCGCCGCACGCTCGACAAGCACGGCGTGCTCGACTTCTCCGATCTGCTCGAGCGCACCCTGAAGCTGCTCGGGCAGATGGAGGAGTTCTCGCGCAGCCGCTATCGAGCTCGAGTCGCGCTACGAGCACGTGCTGGTGGACGAGTTCCAGGACACCAGCCGCGCGCAGTGGCGCCTGGTGCGCGAGCTGATGTCGCGCATGGAGCGCGGGCGAGGGCACCGCGGCACGGCCCGTCCCGCCCTCGATCTTCATCGTCGGCGATCGCAAGCAGTCGATCTACGGCTTCCGCGACGCCGAAGTGGCGGTGCTCGAAGCCGCGGCGCAGTTCATCGACGCGCTCGCGCCCGGACGCGCCGGCGCGCGCCGCGATCACGCGCAGCTTTCGATCGGTGCGCGCGCTGCTGCAGTTCGTCAACGACGTGTTCGACGCCGATCGACAAGCAGCCGCTATCGCGCCGACGCGTTCCGCTACTCGGACGATGACCGGTTTCCCGCTGGCGACGCGATGCCGGCGACCGCGCAGGATTCGCGTCGGCGTGGTGGCGGCGCCTACCGACGCCGCGCAGGCCGAGGCCGTGGCCGACGAGATCGCGCGGCTGCTGGATCGACAGGTCGACGATCCGCGATCGCATGACCGGCGTGCGGCGGACGATCGGCCCCGGCGACATCGGCGTGCTGTTCCGCACGCGCGAGAGCCACCGCCTGTTCGAAGCGGCGCTGGCGAAGCGCGGCGTGCCGTATCTACGTCTACAAGGGACTGGGCTTCTTCGACGCCGAAGAAGTCAAGGACGTGCTCGCGCTGCGTCGCGTATCCTCGCCGATCCCGGGTCGAACCTCCGCGCCGCCGCGTTGCTGCGCTCGCGGATCGTGCGGGTTTCCGACGAGGGTCTGAAGCTGCTGGCGCCGGATCTGGCGGGCGCGCTGACCCGGACGGACCGGCGTTTCCCGAGGCGCTAAGTCAGGAGGATGTGGCGCGACTGACCGAGGCGCGCCGGAGCCTGGCGGCGTGGATGCCGCCGGTCGATCGGTGCCGCCGGCGGAACTGCTCGATCGCGTGCTGGCCGAGTCCGCCTACGCGCGTCGAGATTGGCGGCGCCGGGCTGGCGCAGGCGCGCGAGAACCTGAAGAAGATCCGCGGCCTGATCCGCCGCATCCAGAATCGCGGCTACGCCACGCTCGAGCGGCTGGCGGAGCTACTTCTCGCAGCTGGTCGCCGGCGGCGACGAGTCGAACGCGATCATCGACGCCGCCGACGCGGTCAACCTGATGACCGTGCACGCCGCGAAGGGACTCGAGTTCCCGGTCGTCTTCGTCGTCAACATCGGCAAGGGCAGCGGTGGCGGCCGCGACCCGATTCGGGTGGCGATGGGTGCCGCGAGCGGCGAGGAACAAGGCGAGCCGATGGTGGCGATCAGCGAGCACGAGAGCGAGGCCGACGAGGACGACGACGCGCGCGAGGGCGAGGAAACCAAGCGGCTGCTGTATGTCGCGCTGACGCGCGCCCGCGATCGCCTGTATCTGTGCGCCACGTTGCCCGAGGCCGGCAAGTTCGCGCCGATGAAGGGATCGCTCGGCAGGCTGCTGCCGCCGTCGCTGCTGGCGGCGCTGGCGAGCTCGAGCGGCCGCGACGAGGTGATGTGGACCGGACCCACCGCGCCGCACACCATCCGCGTCGTGCCGCCGGCCGGCGCCGAGGCCGGGGTCTGGACCGGCGCGCCGACCGCCACCCCACGGCTCGCGCACGACTTTGCGCCGCTCGCGCCGGACGGCGTGCCGCGGGTGTCCCCCACGGTCGCCGAGACGCCCACGCCCGCCGCCGCCAGCTCGCAGGCCGATCGGTCGTCGTCGCTATTGGGCACGCTCGTGCATCGCCTGCTGGCCTATGCGCAGCAGCGTGACGAAAGGGACCCGGGCGAACTGGCACGGGTGGCACGCCAGTTCATCGAGGGCGGACACGAAATCGAGGACGCGGGCGACATCGTGCGGCGGGCCGTGTCGCTGTCGTTGGGCGTGCTGTCCCGGCCGGAGCTGATGTCGCTGCCCGAGGGGGCGCAGATGGTGTTCGAGGTGGCGTATTCCCGGCGGCTGCCGGGCGGCGCCGTGGAGCGAGGGGCCATCGATTGCCTGGTGGTCACCGACGAAAGCGCCACCGTGCTGGAGTTCAAGACCGGAGCGCCGCGCGACGAGCATAGGGATCAGCTGGCCGCATACGTCGAGGCGATGGGCGGGCACTACGCCGGCCGGCGTGTCGAAGGGCGCCTCGTTTACGTGGGTTCGGGGCAGGCGCGCTGAATTCGGGCCAGATTCGCCGAAACTCCTTTGCCGGGACCCACCTATCCCGTACAATCCCTGTCGGTATTAAAGGAGAGCCTGCCTAGTGGCGTTGACGTGTCCTAACTGCGGAAATTCCCGCAACTTCCTCATCAAGACCCTGCAAGTGCACGTAGTACAGATCGAAGGCGAGCGCGTCGAGGTTGCCGAAGAGGGCCGCCCCGGTGTGATCGAATGTCTGTGCGACGAATGCGACACGACGCTGACCTTCGATGAAGTCGAGGATGTGCTCCGCAAGGAGATCTTGCTGACGCTGGGCGCCCGCTAGTCGTCCGCGTCCTCGAAGTAATCGCAATCCGGACAGATCCACTCACGCGTCGTGTGCGTGACTGGTTTCGGCAAGCCTGGGACGTGCTCGATGCTCTCGCGCACGACCAGGCGCATGAACTCCCCGCACATCGGACATTCCTTGCCCTTCATAGGCGAATGGTAGCAGCTTCACGGTTCCTTTTTGCAGGCAACCGCGCTATCGTACGGCCGTTGTGGTACCCCGACGCCTGCACTCGACGCGCGCCGCGATTCAGGCCCTTGCGCCTGACGATCGCGCGTTCCGCCGCTCGCTGACCGACGAAGTCGCCATCGACTTCCCCAGCGCGAGCGCGGCCGTACAGTGCCTGCGCCGCTCGGTCGCCGATCCCGACATGGCCGAGGTCGTATCGGCCGAGATTGTGCTCGATCGCGCGCAGGCCGCGATGGGCGCGCTGGTGCCGCTCACGCTCGCCGTGCGGCACACCTGCACCAACTGCGGCGGCCGCGGCGAAGTGTGGGACGAGATCTGCGGGTCGTGCTGCGGCGACGGCGACGCACTGGGCCCGCTGTGGATTGAAGTGCGTGTGCCTCCGGGCGCGGCCAACGGCGACCGCCTGCGGTTTGCCATCACGCCACGGCGTGGACCACGCACGCGCGTGGACGTCCGCCTGGCGGTGATGGCACGGCCGTGAAGCGGCACGTCGACTTCCTCTCCTGGCTCTACCTCGCCTGGGGCTTCATCTTCCTGCTCGTGGCCCTCGCCGGCGGCGCGCTGGCCGCGGGCGCGCTGGCCATCTCCACCGGCACCAGTCCCGTACAAGTGAGCTCGCCGCTGGCGGCGCGCTTCACCGCCGTCACGCTGCTCGTGCTCGCCGGGATCGCGATGCTATGGGCGGCGCTGCACCTGTGGATTGGCCGCGCGCTTGGCGGCTACACCCCTCGCGCCCGCCTCCTCGCCCTCGGCCTCGCCGTCGTCAACATGGTGCTGCTGCCGTTTGGCACCGCGCTCGGCGCCTATGCCTGCTGGGTGCTGCTGAAGGACGAGGGGCGGAGGGTGTTTCACTCCTGAGGGGGCTTGGGGCTTAAGGCTTAAGGCAGAAGGCAAAAGGCAGAAGGCAAAAAGGCAAAAGGCAAAAACCTGCCTACCCGCGGCGGGTTGGTGGCGGGTCGTCCGTTCCCATCGGGGTCCACGGTCCGCAGCGCAGCACGCGCTTGAACGCGAGCCATCCGCCCTTCACCGCGCCGAAGTCGCGGACCACCGCTTCCCCATAGTGACTGCAGCTGATCTTGAAGCGGCACTGTACGCCGGTGCGCGCGTAGAGCGGCGAGAGCGTGGCCTGGTACACGTGAATCCCGCCCAGCGCGGCACGCGTGGTCAGTTGCGCCGCCGGCGGCCGGGAGAGGTCGGCCACGAGCAGGACGCTCGCGGCCGACACGATCAGCACGAGAAGACGACGTGTCAGAACTTGTTCGCGTACTCGCTGACGCCGGGAATGATCAGGCGCTGGCCGTTGACGCCCTTGATGATGCACATGATGTGCAGGATGACGATGGCCAGCCACAGGCAGCAGGCTGAGCAAGCCGACGAGGCAGCCGATGAAGCAGCCGGTCACGATGTTCACCATCGTGATCACCACCCACAGCACGATCTCCGCCACCATCAGCACCAGGCCGTGCTTGGCGTGCCACTGCACTTCCTTGTCGTCCTTCTCCGTCAGCAGCGGGACCAGGCCAGCAGCCACAGATAGGACAGCACGATCATCACGTTGCGGTTGCTCGAGGGGGCAGTGCTCCCCGGCGTCGCGTCGGCCATCTGTATCTCCTTGAAGAGGTGAAGCTTGCGCGTGAGTCTACCTGAACGGCCGATCGATTTCCAGCGCGTGGTAAGCTGAATTTCGTTATGACCCCTGAAATCGGTCCTGGATGCGCTCAAGGGTGTGATGGACCCGGACCTGCGGCGCGACATCGTGTCGCTCGGCTTCGTCAAGAAACCTCGCGATCGACGGCGGCCGCGTGAGCTTCGCGATCGAGCTGACGACGCCCGGCGTGCCCGGTCAAGGACGCTGATGCAGGCGCAGGCCGCGAAGTGGTGCGGCGCGCTGCCGGGCGTGACCGGACGTGGACGTCACGATGACCGTTCGTGGTGCGGTCGGTGTCAGCGCGCCGGAGCACGGCAAGCCGCCGCTGCCCGGCGTCAAGAACGTGATCGCCGTCGGCGCCGGCAAGGGCGGTGTCGGCAAGACCACGGTCGCCGTCAACCTGGCCGTCGCGCTGTCGAAGATGGGCAGCCGCGTCGGCATCCTCGACGGCGACATCTACGGCCCGAACGTGCCGATCATGCTCGGCCTGCAGGCGCAGCTGCGAGTCCGACGGCCAGAAGATCCGGCCGGCCGAGAAATACGGCCTCCAGGTCGTGTCGATGGGCTTCCTGACCCAGGACGAAGCGCCGGTGATCTGGCGCGGGCCGATGCTGCACAGCGCCATTCAAGCAGTTCTTCCGCGACGTGGCGTGGAGCGATCTGGACTACCTGATCGTCGACATGCCGCCCGGCACCGGCGACGTGGCGCTGTCGCTGAGCCAGACCGTGCCGGTCGCCGGCGCGATCGTCGTCACCACGCCGCAGCAGGTGTCGCTCGCCGACAGCCGGCGCGCGGTGCGAGATGTACCAGAAGCTGAACATCCCGGCGCTCGGCGTGGTCGAGAACATGAGCTTCTACGAATGCACCAACTGCCACCACGAGGCCGACATCTTCGGCCACGGCGGCGGCGAGACAGATGGCCGAGCAGACTGGAGATGCCGTTCCTCGGCCGGCTGCCGATCTACGAGCCGATTCGCGTCGGCAGCGACGCGGCATTCCGCTGGTGATCGCCGAGCCCGAATCCGGCGGCGTCGCAGGCGTTCATCGAGCGTCGCCGCGCAGATGGCCGCGCAGATCTCGATCAGGCGGCGCGTGCGGAAGCGCGAGTTCAAGGGGCGGATACCGCTCGTGCCGGTGCGGTAAGCTGCCGCATCGCGACGCGCCGAGCAGCGGCCCGGGGACGAGCAGCAGCGACGCCCACTGCCAGCCCACGCCCGCCGCCACCCGCGGCAGCACGTCGATCGTCACCATCGTCAGCAGGAAGCCGAGCGCACGTCTGCAAGGTGAGCGCCGTGCCGACGTGATCGGTCGGCGCGTACTCGCTGACCAGCGCGGAGAACTGCGCCGAGTCGGCGACCACCGCGAAGCCCCACACCATCACCAGCGCGAAGAACCAGAACGGCGAGCTGGCCGAAGACGACGACGGTGAGCGCCGCGCAGATGGCGCTGACCGCCAGCGCCCAGATGGCGACGCGCGCCTTCCCGAGACCGGTCCGAGCAGTAGCCGGCCAGCGCGCAGCCGGCGGTGCCGCTGCCGATGGCGAGAAAGGCGGCCAGCGATCCGGCCTTCGACGCGGCCGGCCCAAGCCCGGCGGCAGTGAAGCTGGCCGTGGCGAATACCGCCGATCCACGTCCACATCGCGTAGAGCTCCCACATGTGGCCGAGATAGCCGAGCGTCGCGAGCCGCGCGCCGCGAATCGCGAGAATCCGGCGGATGGCGTGCGGATCGAAGCGGCGCGGTCGGCGCCACGTACGGACCGTCGCGGACGACGGCGAGGACCAGCATGCCGCCGAGCACCGCCAGCCCGGACGCCAGCAGCATCGGCTGGCGCCAGGCGTCGCCGAAGAGCGTGGTCAGCAGGTGCGGAAATGCCTTGCCCAGCGTCAGCGCGCCGATCAAGAGGCCAAGCGCGAAGCCGCGTTCGCTCGCGAAACCAGCCGGCGGCCATCTTCATGCCCGGCGGATAGACGGACGCGAGCGCCACGCCGGTGAGAGAAGCGCAGCAGCGATGACGCCGCCAGGCGACTGGGCGCGAGCAGCACCGCCGCGTTGGCGAGCGCGCCGGCGATCGCGCCGACGCGCATACGAGCTTGCGCGGCGTTGAGACGACGTCGGCGAGGTTCACGAACGCGCCGAGCAGGGTGCCGGCGACGAAGCCGGCCTGCACCGCCATCGTCAGCCACGACGCCTCGGCCGGCGCGTCAGCTGGAACTCGCGCGACAGCGCCGGCGTGACGGCGGTCGCGGAAAACCACAGCGTCATGCCGAGGAACTCGGCCAGGGCAATGACCGCGAGCTGGAACCAGGCGCCCGGTGCGGGCGGTGTCGTCGTGCGGATAGGATCAACGGGACGATGCAGATACCCTACACCAAGCGCACGCTCGCGCAACGGCCTCGACGTCATCGTCCACGAAGATCATCAGCTGCCGATGGTGGCGGTGAACGTCTGGTATCACGTCGGCTCGAAGAACGAGCGGCCCGGCCGCACCGGCTTCGCGCACCTGTTCGAGCACCTGATGTTCGAGGGCTCGGAGCATCACGACTCACGGCTACTTTCCAGCCGCTGCAGCGCGCCGGCGGCCTGCTCAACGGCTCGACCAACGCCGATCGCACGAACTACTGGGAAGTGGTGCCGACCGGCGCGCTCGATCTGGCGCTGTGGATGGAATCCGATCGCATGGGCTACCTGCTGCCGGCGCTGACCGAGCAGAAGTTCAAGAACCAGCGCGACGTCGTGCTGAACGAGCGCCGGCAGAACTACGAGAACCGGCCGTACGGCCTGGCCGGCATGGCGCTGTCGGCGGCGATGTTTCCGCCCGATCATCCGTATCACTGGCTGACGATCGGATCGGCCGACGACCTCCGCGCCGCGTCGCTCGACGACGTCCGCGAGTTCTTCCAGACCTACTACCACCCCGGCAACGCGTCGCTGGCGCTCGCCGGCGACATCGAGACCGAGCGGGCGTTCGACCTCGCCGAGCAGTACTTCGGCGAGCTTGCCGGCGGGCCCGGTGCCGGACCGGTCCGCGTCGATGCGCGGCTGCCGATGACAGCGCGACAGTCTCGTGCTCGAAGATCGCGTCGAGCTGCCGCGCCTCTATCTCGGCTGGCACTCGCCGGCGATGTTCGCGCGACGACGACGCCGAGCTCGATCTCGTCGCCGACGTGCTCGCCCACGGCAAGACGTCGCGGCTCTACAAGACGCTGGTCTACGAGCGGCGCATCGCGACCGATGTCGTCGGCCTATCAGCACTCGCGCGAAATGTCGCGGCATGTTCCAGATCGCGCGCACCGCAGCGGCCGGCGTGGCGCTGCCGGAGCTGGAGGCAGCGATCCTCGCGCGCGCTGCGCGAGCTGGCGACGACGGGCCCGACCGCCGACGAACTCGAGCGCGGCGCTGGCGCAGACCGAAGCGCAGTTCATCTATCGCCTGCAGACCATCGGCGGCTTCGGCGGCAAGTCCGATCAGCTGAACGCCTACAACATGTTCGCCGGCGACCCCGGCTACTTCGACGCACGATCGCGCAGCGCTACTCGAGCGGTGACCGCCGGGCAGCATGGCCGCGGCGGTGCGGCACTGGCTCGTCGGCAGCCCCGTCGGTGTCGCTGAGCGTCGTGCCGCGCGGCCGCCGCGACTGGCGCTGCCCGGCGCCGACGAGGTCACGGTCTCGTGAGCCGGTCGATCGCACGCCGCTGCCGATTCCCGGACCGGATCGGCCCTTCCTTTCCCGCGCATCGTCCGCCGCGACGCTGGCCAACGGCCTCGAGCTGCGCGCGGTCGCGCATCGCTCGGTGCCGGTCGTGTCGATGGTGCTGCTCGTGCCCGGCGGGTCGCTCGGTCGATCCGGCGAGCGGCCACGGCCTGGTGTCGATGACTGGCGGACCTGCTCGACGAAGGCAGCCGCGGCCAGTCGGCGCTCGACGTATCGCGATCGCGTCGCGCGCATCGGCGGCGATCTCGACGTCGAAGTCGGCACGGATGCCGTCGTCGTCGGCCTGACGACGCTCGATCGGTTTCTCGAGACCGGCCTGGCGCTGGTCCACGAGATCGTGCACGGCGCCGAATCTCGCCGAACGACGACTTCAATCGCATCCGCAAGCTGCGGCTCGAGCGGCTGCAGCAGATGAAGGATCACGCCGCGCGCGCTGGCCGAGCGCGCGTTCGCGCGGGTGCTCTACGGCATCGCATCCCTACGGGCATCTCGGCGCTCGGCACCGAAGCGGCGCTGACGGCGATGACGGTCGACGCGACGCGCGGCGCTGCCACGCGGCGCTGTTCGCGCCGGCCGGCGCGACGCTGGTGATCGTCGGCGATCGGCCCGAGCGAGCGAGCTGCTCGACGTCGCGGCAGCCGATGTTCGAGCGGCTGGCGCGCGGCGGCATCGACGCATGGCGATCGATCGCGATGCCGGCGCGGCTGGCGCCGCCGCCGCACGCCGGCGGCGACGCTGGGCGTCGTCTCGCGGCCGGGCGCGGCGCAGTCGGAGCTGCGCATCGGCCACGTCTGCGCGTCGCGCGATCGACGCCCGACTATCACGCGCTGCTCGCTGCTCAACACGATCCTCGGCGGCGAGTTCGTCAGCCGCCTGAACCTGAACCTGCGCGAGGAGAAGGGCTACACCTACGGCGTGCGCACCGGCTTCGACCTGCGGCGCGGCATCGGTCCGTTCGTGCTGCAGACCAGCGTCGGCACCGACGTGACCGGTGCCGGCGATTCGCGAAGCGCTGCGCGAGATTCACGCGACATCGCGGCGGCGCGGCCGGCGACGGCGGACGAGCTGGCGCTGGCGTTGTGCCTCGGTCAGCAAGGGCTATCCGCGCGGCTTCGAGACGGCGCAGACAGGTCGCGCGTTCGGTGGCGCAGCTCGCGCTGCACGACCTGCCGGATTCGTATTTCGAGGAGTTCGTGCCGCGCCTCGCGCAAGTCACGCGCGGACGACGTCAGCGCCGCGGCGCGCGCAATACCTGGATCCCGACCGAATGACCGACGCTGGTCGTCGGCGACCTCGATAAGATTCACGCGATCGCTGCCCGGTCTGGGCCTCGGCCCGCATCAGGTGCTGACGGCCGACTTCTGAGTTGATCCTGCCAGCCTGATCGGGACTGAATGAAGGCCGTTCGATTTCACGCGCACGGAGGACCTGACGTCCTTCGCTACGAAGACGCCGCCGATCCCGATCGCCGGCCCGGGCGAAGCGCTGGTTCGCGTCCGCGCCTGCGCGCTCAATCATCTCGATCTCTGGCAGCGCCGCGGCATGGAGCGCGTGCAGATCCCGTTTCCGCACATCTCCGGCGCCGACGTCGCCGGCGAAGTGATCGCGACGCCCGACGGCGAGTTCGCGCCCGGCCGCCGCGTGATGCTGCAGCCGGGCCTGTCGTGCGGGCGCTGCGCGGCGTGCCTCGACGGCCGCGACAACGAGTGCCCGCAGCTACGACGTGCTCGGCTATCGCAGCGACGGCGGCTACGCCGAGATGCGTGCGCGTGCCGGTGCAGAACCTGATCGCCGATTCCCGATGCGATCGGCTTCGTCGAGGCGGCGGCGTTTCCGCTGACGTTCCTCACCGCGTGGCACATGCTGATCACGCGCGCGCGACTGCGCGCCGGGCGAGGACGTGCTGGTGCTCGGCGCCGGCAGCGGCGTCGGCCAGGCCGCGATCCAGATCGCGCGGCTGCACGGCGCGCGCGTGTTTGCGACCGCCGGCACCGACGAGAAGCTGGCCAGGGCGCGCGCAGCTCGGCGCCTACGAAGTCGATCAATCACACCACGCAGGACGTCGCCGGCGAAGTGCGCGCGGCTCACCAACGGCCGCGGCGTCGACGTGGTCGTCGAGCACGTCGGCACGGCGACGTGGGATCGCAGCCTCAAGTAGCCTGGCGCGCGGCGGCCGGCTGGTCACCTGCGGCGCCACCACCGGCCACGACGCGCGGATCGACCTGCGCGTCCTGTTCGGCCGGCAGCTCTCGTTGCTTGGCTCGTACATGGGCCGAAAGGCCGAGCTGCTGCGGGCCGCGCAGTTCTTCTTCGGCGGCGAGCTGCGCCCGGTCGTCGACCGGACCTACCCGCTGGCCGAGGCCGCCGAGGCGCATCGCCGCCTCGAAGCGCGCGAGCAGTTCGGAAAGATCGTCCTCGACGCCATAGAAGCCTTCGCAGCGGCTCGCCATCGTCAGTAGATGCAGTCGCGCGGGTATATGATCGCGCCGCAGAGTCCTGCTCGATGGATGTCCCGAGCCAGCGCAAGCCTCGGCTTCGCTCAGCTTCAGCTTTCAGCCTGGTCGGCATCGTCGGGCTGTTCGCCGTGGTCATCGCCGGCGCCACGGTGTGGCTGCTGCTCACCGATCCGGTGACCGTCGCCGAGTCGATGGATTCCGGCGAGGTCACGCCGCTCGTGCAGTCGCTCGCCGGCTCGATCTACGACGCGCTGGTCAGGCTGCTGACGATACTTGTGACCGGAGGTCCGGGTCCGACATGACCGGAGCCGCAGCCGGGATCATACACCCGCGGTCAGACCCGACGGCTCGAGACCTCGGACCTCAGACCCACGGAGCTCTACGAGTTTCGTCGCCAGAAATTTGCCCAGATACCAACCGTCGAGGTACTTGAACGGCGCGATGCCGGTCGAGTAGTGGCCGCACGGCAGCATCGCGACGTCGAGCGGGATGTCGCGGCGGCGAATCTCGTCGATCAGCTTCAGCGACAGATCCACCGGGAACGTCAGGTCGTACTTCGCGTAGACCAGCAGCGTCTGCTTGTCGTGCAGCGCGATTCGAGGAACGACCACGGGCTGATCGGCCGCCACAGGTCGCGCAGTTCGATCGAGATCGACGTGGCCTTCGAGTCCCTGGCGCACGTGCTCGGTCGACAGCCCGCGCCACACCACGTCGCCGAAGAACGGCGACACGTGATTGAGCGCCTGCGCCCGCACCAGCGGTTCGTGGCACGTCGTCAGCATCGACAGGCACGATCCGAGGCTGGTGCCGAGCAGTCCGAGCCGCTCGTAGCCCTGGTCGCGCAGCCACCACAGCGCGAGCCGCACGTCGCGCACCGCCTGGCGGCACACCTGCAGCGTGCGGACGACGTTCGAGCTGACGATGTAGTCGGCGCGCGTCAGCTCGGGCGGCATGCGCGCGTCGTGATACGGCAGGCTGATGCGCAGCGAGGCGATGCCGAGCTTCGACAGCAGCTTGCACAGCCCGATGTGTCCGTCGGCGTCGGAGTTCCACTGCGCCAGCACGACCACCGCGCGTCGCGGCGATCCCGGCTTCGGCTTGCGAATCGGATTCGGCGGGAAGTAGCGGCAGACGACGGTGTTGTTCTCCGGATGCGGCGTGGTGAAGCCGCTCGGAAACGTCAGCACGCCGGCTTCGCCGCGCGCGCGCACGGTGTCGGGCGCCTTCGTGAAGGTGTAGCGCGTCGGCTCGGGCGTGAAGAACGCGTCGGTGTCGGCCATGACCCGTCGACCCACGCGCCGGATGCGCGGCGTCGCGGATCGTCGCCGTTCACCGGAGCGTCGGATCTGATGCGGCATCCAGTCCTCGCCCCAGTCGAACGGCCGGACCAGCCGATCGTCTTGGCTGACCGTCGGCGAGCTCGCTGCTCCCAGCGATGAAAGATAAGCTCGAATCATGCGAGCGTGCGAGCGCGCGCTTCCACGGCGAGCGCCGCTGCACCAGCGCCGGCGTGCGGCCCTTGTGGCCGACCAGCTGCAGGCCGACCGGCAGGCCGTCGCGCGTCGTGCCGCACGGCATGCGAGATCGCGGGATGTCCCGACAGGTTGAACGGCTGCGTGCAGCGCAGCATCAGCGTGCGCACCGGCGTCGGTGCCGCCCTTCACCGGCACGGTGGCCGCGCCGATCGGCGGCGCCGGAATCGCCGAGCGACGGCAGCACCAGCGCGTCGACGCCGTCGAGCGCGCGATCGACTTCGCGCGCGATCAGCCGCGCTTGCCGCGCAGCGCGCGAATGTAGTCCTCGGCGAGCACGTAGCGCGCCATCTCGAGGCGCAGCCGCACCGTGCGTCGTGTAGTCCTGCGGCCGCGTCTCCAGCGTGCGCGCGTGATACTCGGCGGCGTCGCCGAAGCACCAGATGCAGGTAGATCGCCGCCATGTCGTTGGCGTGCGGCATGCGTCACGTCCGACGACCGTGCGCGCCGCGCTGCTGCAGCGACTCGATCGTGGCCGAGCACGCCGCGCTCGACGTCCGCGTCGAGGCGATCGAAGAAGTAGCCGCGACAGCACGCCGAGGCGCAGGCCCTTCAGCGACGTGGCTTCGAGCGCGTCGCCGATCTGCTCGGCTGCCGGCGCATCGCGTTGTACAGCAGCCACGCGTCGGCGACCGATGCGCGCCAGCGGGCCGACGTGATCGAGCTGACGGCTGAGCGGCACCACGCCGGACGCGGAAATCTCGCCCCACTCCGGCTTCAGTCCGACGATGCCGCACGCCGCGGCGGGAATGCGAATCGATCCGCCGGTGTCGGTGCCGACGCGTGCCGAGCGACATGCCGGTCGCGACGGCGATGGCCGAACCGCCGCTCGATCCGCCCGGCGATCGCGTCGGATCGTGCGGATTGCGCGCCAGGCCGAAGCCCGAATCCTCGCTGGTCGTGCCGAACGCGAACTCGTGCAGGTTGGTCTTGCCGACGAACACCGCGCCGGCCTTCCGCAGCAGGCGCGTGACCGGCGCATCGGCCGCCGCGCGATGCGACTTCCTGACGCAGCGAGCCGGCCGTGGTGCGGCACGCCTTTCTGATCGATCAGATCCTTCAGCGAGATCGGAATGCCGTGCAGCGGGCCGATGTGCCGGCCGGCGGCGCGTCGCGATCGGCGGCGCGGGCCGCGGCCAGCGCCTCGTCCGCGGTGACGGTGATGAAGGCGTTCAGCTCGGGTTGCGTTCGATGATCGTCGCCAGGCAGTCTTCGACCAGGCGCTCGGACTTGAACGTGCCGCGCGACATCTGCGCGACGAGGTCCGCGATGCTGCCCGAGGCCGGGCTCGCCGCCGCGGCTGGCCGCCGTGCTCGGCGCGCCGCTCGCGATCGCCTGGTGTGCGGCGAGCGCGTCCTCGGTCGCCGCTGTGACCGGCTCCGGGTCGTCGCTGTCGAGGCCGTCGGCCGCGTCCCGCAGCGCCTGCAGCGAGGCGCGCCAGGCCGTCGAGCAGCGGCACCACCGGCGCCAGGCCGCGCTTCTCGGCGTCGGCCTTTGCCATCTCCAGCCAGTTCGTCACGCTCATCAGAGCTGCTCCACCTGGTCCAGCGTGTCCACCGCGCGGCGCAGGTGGGGAATCGTGATCGATCCTCCGACCACCAGCGCCACGTTGAAGGTCTCGAAGAACTCGTCGCGGGTGACGCCTTCCTCGCGGCAGCGCACGATGTGATAGGTGACGCAGTCGTCGCAGCGCAGCACCAGCGAGGCCACGAGCCCGAGCAGCTCCTTGGTCTTCACCGGCAGCGCGCCTTCCTCATACGCCCGCGAGTCGAGCGCGAAGAAGCGCTTGATCTCGAGGTTGCCGCTCTCGTGGATGCGGGCGTTCATCTTCTCGCGGAACTCACGGAACTCGGTCAGCCGGTCGCTCATGTGGGTTGTACCTTCGTCGAAACCGAAACGCCGTCGCCAATCGGCAGCCAGGTGGTGAAGAATCGCGGGTCGTCCCGCAGCCGCTTGTTGTAGGCGGCGATGGCCGCGGTATCCTCGGCGGAGCGTTCCTGCAGCGGCGTCATCCCCGGCACCACCGCGCCGCTCCACAGCACGTTGTCGGTGACCAGCACGCCGCCCAGCGCGCAGCAGGCCGATGCAGCGCATCCAGCATCGTCAGATAGCCGCCCTTGTCGCCGTCCTGGAAGATCAAGTCGAACGGGCCGGCGATCTTGTGCAGGAAGCGCGTCGCGTCGCCGATCATCACGTTCACCTGCGCGTCCACTCCAGCCGCTGTGGCGTGTTCGCGGGCGCGTGCCGCCCGCGAGGCATCACGCTCCAGCGAAATCAGCAGCCCATCCGTTGGCAGCGCCGTGGCCATCCACAGCGTCGAGTAGCCGATCGCGGTGCCGATCTCCAGCACGCGGCGGGCGCCGGTCAGGCGCGTGAGGGCGTGCAGCAGGGCGCCGGTGTCCGGCGACACCAGCGGCAGACCTTCGGAACGACCTTCGCGCGCGACGACGTCCAGCTGAGGATGGGGCAGGCGGGACAACCCAGCCAGGTAGTCGACGACAGCAGGATGCACCAGCGATGTCATCGAGATCTCGATTGTAGACTAGCAAGGTGCGTCACACGAAAATCATCGCCACTCTGGGACCGGCGTCGAGCGATCCGGCCACGATCGACTCGCTCATCGCCGCCGGCGCGGACATGTTCCGCTTCAACTTCTCCCACGGGACGCACGCCGAGCACGCCGCCCGGTTCAAGATGGTGCGCGACGCCGCGGTGCGGGCCGGCCGCCACATCCCGGTGCTGCAGGACCTGTCCGGGCCGAAGATCCGCACCGGTCGGCTGGAAGGCGGCACGGCCATCCCGCTCGAGCCCGGCAAGACGCTGATCATCGAGATCGGCGACGAGGTCGGGACGGCCCGGGCACGTCTTCACCACGTATCAACCGCTGGCCACGGCCGTCGGCTCCGGCGATCGCCTGCTGCTGGACGACGGGCACGTGGAGCTGCGGGTGGAGTCGGCCACCGACCGGATGATCACCACGACGGTGATGTTCGGCGGCGAGCTGGGCGAGCACAAGGGCATCAACGCGCCGCGGCGTGCCGCTGCCCGCGGCCGGTGTCACCGAGAAGGACGCGCGCGATCTCGCGTTCGGTCTCGCCCTTGGCGTGGACGTCGTCGCGCTCAGCTTCGTGCAGTCGGCCGCCGACATCGTCGCCGCGCGCGCGGCGATTGTCCGTGAAGGCCGGCCCGAGGTGCCGATCATCGCCAAGCTCGAGCGGCCGGAGGCGATCGACAAGCTCGACGAGATCCTGGCCGCCGCCGACGGCGTGATGGTCGCGCGCGGCGACCTCGGCCTGGAGATTCCGCTGCAGCGCGTGCCGCGGGTGCAGCGCGACGTGCTGCGCCGCGCGCGGGAGCGCGGCGTGCCCACGGTGCTGGCGACGCAGGTGCTGGAGTCGATGCGCACCGAGTCGCGGCCGACCCGCGCGGAGGTCAGCGATGCGGCCACCGCGGTGGCCCAGGGCGCCGACGCGATCATGCTGTCGGGAGAGACGGCCGCTGGCGCGCATCCGATCCGCGCGGTGCAGATGCTCGACGCGATCATCGTGGAGGCCGAGTCCTGGCGAGCCGGAAGTCGGCCCGCCGCGGGCCGCCGATCGATCACGTGGCGGCGCTCTGCGACGCCGCGGTGACGCTCGCCCGCGAGGCCAACGCCGAGGCCATCGTCGCCGTGACCCGCGAGGGGCGCACCGCGCGACTGCTCTCGATGCGGCGTCCGTTCGCGCCGATCTATGCCGCCACCGATCGTGATGAGGTGGCGCGGCGGCTGGGGCAGTGGTGGGGGTGCCGTCCGATGGTGGTCAACATCGATGGCGACGTCGAAACCGTGGCCTCGCGGGTGATCGAGCAGCTGCAGCAGACGGGGCAGCTGGCCGCGGGCACCACCGTGGTGCTGGTGAACGCCACGCCTGACCTCGACCGCGGCGTCGCGAACTTCATCCGCGTTCGTCGCGTGTAACGCTCTACGTCGAGCTCCCCTGCTGGTCGCACCAGCTGTGGACTGCAGACCGGTTCGTCCGTGCGTCCGCCGCGCGCCGCGACTGCCAGTCCGTCCCTCCGGGAGTCGATGCTCGAACACCGGTGGACGCGGTCGTTCGGATTGCGTGCTGACGCCGAACGCGCCACTCCGCAAACGGGCGGAGCTGTGCGCGCGCGATGCCTCGCGACCGGCAGCCCCGGTGTCGATCTGACGCCCATCGCGTCGCTCCCAAGTCGGGCCGGCCTGGCAGCCCGCGGCGCGTCGTCAGGCCGAAACCCGCGGGCGCGGCCGTGGGATTGCGCGCACCGGCTGTGGTCGGCAGGCCGTTGAGTCCGGCCGTTCACAGCGCCGACAACCACGCCGCCGCGTTCCACTCGGCCTGTTTGAGCGCTGCGAAGTCACGCGAGTTGCCGGGGTGCTTGTGGGTCGCAGAGGCGTGGTTGACCGGCCGGACGAACCGGCCTAGCAGCGGCCACAGCTGGTGTGACGCCGACAGGTGTACCGACGGTCGATCGTCGAGTAGCGCTCCACTAAATCGTCGCGAGGTCGTGGACCAGCGCGCCACGTTCGAAGCGGTCGGGGGCGAAGATGGAGACGTCGAACGTCTCGCTCTGTCCGAGCCGGATCATCTCCGAGACGATCACGCCGGTGGCAGGCGACATCATCAGCCCGTGTCCGCTGAAGCCGTTGGCGAAGATCAGCCCCTGGCGCTCGGGATGCTCTCCCAGCACGGGGTTGTGGTCCGGCGTCATCTCGTAGAGCCCGGACCATCCATAGACGTCGCGAACGCCGGCCAGCGCCGGGACGCGCCGCACCATGGCCGGATAGAACTCGCGCATCCACCGTGACTCATCGACGGCGAAGTTCTCGCCTTCCGGCTCGTCCCAGTTGGTGAAGGCCAGCACGATGCGATCGTCACCGCCCGGTTCGTCCGGGTCGTCGTGGCGCCAGTGCACGCCGCCCGGATCGATCAGCATCGGGAAGTGATGCGGCCAGTGGCCTGGGCAGCGTGCAGCGAAACAGCATCTGCCGCATCGGCGACACCGGCACGGTCAGCCCGGCCATGCGGGCGATGTGCCCGGCCCACGCCCCAGCGGCGTTGACCACCACTCCGGCGGCGATGGCGGTGCCATTCTCCAGCAGTCACGCCAGTCACGCGACTGCCCGTCGAGCGTCAGCGACGCCACGTTCGCTTCCAGGTACTCGACGCCCGCGGCCTCGGCCGCTCGATGAAAGCCGCTCAGCACTTCGCGCGGGTTCGCGTATCCATCCTCGGGCCCGAGCATGCCGAAGATGATGTCGTCCAGCCAGGCGTCGGGCACCAACTCGCGAATCTCATCGGGCGCCAGCATTCGCACGCGGGCTCCGGCCCGCCGTTCCAGCTCGTAGCGCCGCATCAACGCCGGCGCCGTCGCGGCGTCGGCGAGGAACAGGTAGCCGCGCTGCCGGAACCACGCCCGCGGCCGCGCTCTGGGCGTGCCCATGCGCTGGTCGAACTTCTTCCAGAACGCGACGCTGTGCTGCACCATCTGCACGGTGACCGCGGTGCAGAACTGCTGGCGGATGCCGCCCATGGCCAGGAACGACGAGGCGCGGAAGTAGCTGCGGTCGCGCTCGACGACCACGATGCGGCCGGTGAACCCATGCTCGCGCAGGTGCCACCCGACGCTCGAGCCCACCACCCCGCCGCCGATGATGACGACGTCACTCTGCATGCGGCGGCCGCGCCCCGGCCCATTCCAGGTGAACCTGGAGCGCTTCGAGAGCCCGGTCCCAGCCTTTGCCCATGATTACGAAGTAGCGCTGCGACAGCGGTCCCTCATCGTCGGCGCTCAGCTTTACGGCCAACTCCGTGGAGTCGCCCGCGTCGAGCGCCCGGGCCTGGACGTTGAGTGCCATCGGTCCGATGGTGTGGCCGTTGGGCGGCTGGTAGTAGAGGTCGGCGACGAAGAACGAGACGCCGGGGGTGACGTCCATTACCACGCCGTGCAGCGTGCCCCCGAGCTTGCCGAGCACTTCATCGGTGAAGTCGGTGGCCGGCCATTCCACGGCAAAGGGACCGAGCGGCCGCGCCAGCGTCACCGAGCGCGACACCTCCCACCACTTCGCGAGATCGTCGGGATTGAAGAACGCGTTCAGCACCCGCTCCGGTGTTGCCCGGATGCGGATGGCGCGTTGAACGACCAGGCCTTCGTCGCGTGGCGCCATGGCCTATCGGTACAGCAGGTGGCGCTCCCGCGCGCTCAGGAATGGCGCGTGGGTGGATGGCCAGGTCTGCGCAATCGATTCGGCGGAGGCGCCGCTGTCGATGGCCTGTCGGAGCGCCGGCGAGCCGGACAGGATGTCGATCGGCATCTTGTCGTGCTCGTATTCGTAGGGCGGCTGCCGCCACGAGAACTGCGAGGGATCCTCGGCGCGAATCGCCTCGATCAAGGCCACGCCGACCAGCACCGGCTGGAAGCGGCGGCGATCCAGCACGTGAATCTGGCAGCCGCCGCACGCGACGCGGGCGTGCTTCTGGAACGTCGGCTCGAACACCGCGGGGCGGAAGTGCGCGCCGGGCAGGCCGCGGCGGTTGAGCGCGGCGGCCATCCGTTCCGCCTGCACCCACGGAGCGCCCACCAGCTCGAACGGCCGCGTCGTGCCTCGGGCCTCGGACGCCATGGTCCCCTCGAACAGCACCGTGCCCGGGTAGACGATGGCGCTGTCCAGCGTCGGGATGTTGGGGGAGGGCATCACCCACGGTGCGCCGGCTTCATCCGCGTACATGTGACGCGACCAGCCGGTCATCGGCACTACTTCGAGACGCGCGCCGATGCCGAACTCCTCGTTGAAGTAGCGCGCCAGCTCGCCGATGGTCATGCCGTGGCGCATCGGGATCGGGAACTGGCCGACGAACGACTCGTAGCCGGCCTCGAGCATCGGGCCCTCGACGTCCACGCCGCCAATCGGATTCGGCCGATCGCAGACGATCACCTCCACGCCGTGCCGGGCGCAGGCGCGCAGGCAGTTGGCCATCGTGTAGATGTAGGTGTAGATGCGCGCGCCGATGTCCTGCAGGTCGATGACCATCGCGTCGAGCCCGGCCAGCATCTCGGCGGTGGGCTCGCGCGTGTCGCTGTACAGCGAGTAGACCGGCACCCGCCGCATCGCATCCTCGCCGTGCGGCGTCTCGATCATGTTGTCCTGCACGTCCGAGCGGAAGCCGTGTTGCGGCCCGAAGATCGCTTCGACCGTCACGCCGGGTTCGGCGATCAGCGCATCGACGATGTGCGTGAACGCGCCATCGACCGATGCCGGGTTCGAGACGATGCCGATGCGGCGGCCGCGCAGCCGGCCGGAGGCGAGCAGGTGTGTGGAACCGAGGGTGACGGGCACCGCAGAATTATAGTGGCCGCCCGTCGATGAGCGGGCGCCTGCTCGACTGTTTGGCGCCGCTGGCACCCGTTCTGCAATAGTGGCGTTCATGAATGCCACTTTCACCCTGCGGACCGCGACGGTGGTGCTGACCGTCCTCGCCGCCACTGCGTGCATGGGCGGGGGCGGAGGCGGGGCGCGCCCACGCGTGACGGCCTCCGCGCCGCCGGCGATGTCCGCGGCCGAGTCCGCGCTGCGGGGGCAGTGGGAGCTCGTCGGCCTCGAGGCGCAGGGCCAGTCGCGCCAGGCCGTCGGGCGGCTGTCGTTCGACGAGTTCAGTAACATCGCGGTGCGCGCCGAGCTGGCGCCGAACGAAGCCGGTGTCACGCCGCCGCGCGTGGTGCTGCTGGATTTCGCTGCCAAGGCGACGGTCAGCGGCGACCAGTTGAATTACGTCGGCCTCGAACGGCGCGCGCCGGCCGAGGAGATGGTGCCCACCGCGTCGGAGCCATCGGCGTGGCGACATTACTCGGTCGAGGGCGACACCCTGCAGGTGTGGCAGGAAAATCCCGGTGGGCAGCGGGTTGGCGTCCTGACGTTCCACCGCGCGCGTTGAGCCGCGGCGTCGAGAGGCCCGCCCCTCGCGGGTAGGCGCCGATCGCCACGCATATAATCGCTACCGTGTTCGGTATCCCCGTCGAGTTCCTGCTGTTCGGCCTCACCCTGGCCGGCGTCGCCCTCTTCCACCATCGCACGCTGCAAGTCGCACTCTCGGGCCTGGCCGCGATTGTGCTCTACAAGGTCGCGGTCTCCGGGTTCGAAACCGGGCCGGGTGTGGGCGGACTGCTGGCGCATCTCGGCCACGAGTGGGTGATCCTCGCCAACCTGGCCGGCCTGCTCCTGGGATTCGCCATCCTGTCGAGGCACTTCGAGAAGAGTCATGTGCCGCTGGCGCTGCCGCGGTTCCTGCCGGACGACTGGAAAGGGGGCTTCGTGCTCCTGGTGATCGTCTTCGTGCTCTCGGCGTTTCTCGACAACATCGCCGCGGCGATGATTGGCGCGGCGCTGGCGCACACGCTCTTCGCCGAAGTGCACATCGGGTTCCTGGCGGCAATCGTCGCGGCCTCGAATGCCGGCGGTTCCGGCAGCGTGGTCGGAGACACCACGACGACGATGATGTGGATTGACGGCGTCTCGCCGCTTCGACGTGGTCCACGCCTACGTCGCGGCGATCCCGGCGCTGCTGGTGTCGGGGCTGATTGCCGCGCGGCAGCAGCACGCGCTGTCACCGATCCTGGCCCGCACCAAGCACGCGCCGCACATCGACTGGGCCCGCGTCGGCATCGTCGTCTCGATTCTGGTGGCGGCGATCGCGGCCAATGTGGCGCTGAACTTCTGGCTGTCCGACGCGGTGGGCGCGTTCCCGGTGCTGGGCGTGACCGTGTGGGTGGTGATCCTGCTGTCGGCAGCGGTGAGGCGCCCGGACTGGGAACTGCTGGGCGAGGCCAGCCGTGGCGCCCTCTTCCTGCTGAGCCTGGTGCTGGCGGCGTCGATGATGCCGGTCGAGCAGCTGCCCGCGGCGTCGTGGCCGACGGCGTTGGGGCTTGGCTTTGTGTCCGCGGTCTTCGACAATATTCCCCTGACCAAGCTGGCGCTCGAGCAGGGCGGCTACGACTGGGGCATGCTGGCGTATGCCGTCGGCTACGGCGGGTCGATGCTGTGGTTCGGATCGTCGGCGGGAGTGGCAGTGTCGAACCTGTTTCCCGAAGCGCGCTCGGCGGGCGCCTGGCTGAAGGGCGGCTGGCACGTCGCGCTGGCCTATGTCGTCGGCTTCGTCGTGCTGCTGGCTCACGCTCGGGTGGAATCCGCACATGCCGCATCGGTAAGGCTCATGGTGTATCGCACGATCGACAGTCCGATTGGACCGCTGTTTCTCGCCGGCACGCGCGACGCGCTGGTCCGCCTGGCGTTTGCGTCGGAGCGGGCGCCGACGCCGGATCCGTCGTGGTCGCCGGACACGTCCGGCGTGCTCGGCGCCGTTGAGGACGAGCTCATCGCCTACTTCAGCGGCCAGCTGCAGCGTTTCCGCACGCCGGTGGCGCCGCGGGGCACGCCGTTCCAGCAGCGGGTGTGGCAGGAGCTGTGCGAGATTCCGTACGGGCAGACGATCAGCTACGGCGAATTGGCGCGGCGCATCGACGCGATCAAGGCGGTGCGCGCCGTCGGCGCGGCGAATGGGGCCAACCCGATCGCGATCATCGTCCCTTGTCATCGAGTGATTGGCGCGAACGGTTCCCTCACCGGATTCGGCGGCGGGCTGCCGACCAAGCGCGCGCTGCTCGATCTGGAGCAGGGGACGAGGAGACTCTTGTAGGCGCGGCCTTCGGCCGCGTAGGGAAGAGCACGGCCTCGGCCCTTCGGGCCTCGGTGGGCGCGCCTTCGGCGCCGCGTAGGAGAGTGCCAGGGCCTCGCTCCTTCGGAGCTCGGTGGGCGCGGCCTTTCGGCCGCGTAGGATCGGACCTGGCCTACGCGAGCGAAGCTCGCGCCCCTACCGCGCCCGCGGGGCGCGGCCTCCCGTCCCTACGCGGCCGAAGGCCGCGCCTTCCGCTACACTCCCTCCTGTGCGGCGCATCTCCCGGCGGCTGTTCCTCTCCACCAGTTCGGCGGCGGCAGCACTCCCGCTCATTCGCACCGTTCGCCTCGATGCCCAGGTCGAGCCCGTGTTCCGCCACGGCGTCGCCAGTGGCGATCCGCTCACCGACCGCGTGATGTTGTGGACGCGCGTGAGCGTTCCGATCGGCCACCGCCTCGGTCAGCTGGGTGATGGCCCGCGATCCGAAGTTCGCGCGCATCGTCGCGCGCGGCGAACAGCAGACGGGGGCCAGCCGCGACTTCACGGTGAAGGTGGACGTCGGCGGCCTCGAGCCGGGCACGACCTACTACTACCGCTTCGAGGCGGCGAAGGCGCAGTCGGCGATCGGCCGCACCCGCACGCTGCCGGCGCGCGGCGTGTCGCGCATCCGCCTTGGCGTCGCGTCGTGCTCGAACTATCCGTTCGGCTACTTCAATGCCTACGCCGCCCTCGCGCGCCGCCTCGACCTGGATGCCGTGCTGCACCTCGGCGACTACATCTACGAATATGCGAACGGCGGCTTCGGCGACGGCACCGCGATCGGCCGTATCCCGCAGCCCAACGCCGAGATCGTCGCGCTCGCGGACTACCGCGCCCGTCATGCGCAGCACAAGGCGGATCCCGACTCGCAGGCCGTCCACCGGCAGCACCCGTTCATCGTCATCTGGGACGATCACGAGTTTGCGAACAACAGCTGGTCGGGCGGCGCGGCGGGCCACAATCCCGACAAGGGCGAAGGCGACTGGCTCGCGCGGCGGAACGCCGCGATCCAGGCCTACTTCGAGTGGATGCCGATTCGCGAGGACCGGCAGGCGCTCAGCCCGCTGATCTACCGCACGCTCAAATTCGGCGATCTGGCCGACCTCGTCATGCTCGACACGCGGCTGGTGGGGCGCGATCTGCAGGCCGCCTCGCGCGACGATGTGGCGAGCATCGAGTCACCGGCGCGCTCGCTGCTGGGGCCGGCGCAGGACGCGTGGCTCCGTGGCGAGCTGGCGGAATCGAAGCGTAACGGCGCGCGCTGGCAGCTGATCGGGCAGCAGGTGATGTTCGCGCCACAGTCGCGGCCGGGCCAGCCGACCAGCAACGCCGACTCGTGGGACGGCTATCGTGCGGCGCGAGACCGCGTGTTCGACATGATCGAGGAGCACAAGCTCGACAGCGTGGCGGTGCTTGACGGGCGACGTGCACAGCTCGTGGGCCTTCGACCTGCCGCGGCGTCCCTACGACAACTACGATTCGGCCACCGGTCGCGGTTCGCTGGCCGTCGAATTCGCCGGCACGTCGGTGACCTCGAGCAGCAACCTCGGCGCTGGTCCCAACGGCGAGCAGCAGCTGCGCGGCATCAAGAGGGCCCGCCCACACCTCCACTACGTGGATGGCCGCTATCGCGGCTACTTCGTCGTCGATCTCACTCGCGAGCGACTGCAGGCGGACTACTACGCGATGAAGACGATCCTCGATCGGACCCCTGAGGAGCGCTTCACGAAGGGCTTCGCCGTGCCGGCGGGGCAGATGCATCTCACCGAACAAGCCTCGCCCGCGTCGCCGCAGCCGGCGCCGGATCCGGCGCCGTAGGGGCTCGAGGCTTCGGGCTTGCGCTCGAGGTCTTGAGTCTTGAGTCTTGGGCTTGAGCAAGACCCGAGACCCGAGACCCTAGAAGCCTGAACCGAGAACCCGAGACCGTGCCCGCAGCGTTAGCATGGCGCGACACCTCACTCATGCCTGATACCCCCCCACGCCAGGACGACTCGCTGTTTTTCGAGCTCTTCGACGCGAGCCCGTTTCCGGCCGTGGTCAGCCGGCTGCGCGACCACATCGTCCTCGCCATCAACCAGCGAACCTCGCACGTCTTCGGCATCGCCCACGACGACGCCATCGGCAAGCACGCCCCCGACTACTACGTGAACCCGGAGGAGCGGCGCATGCTGGCGGAGCAGGTGCAGCTGCACGGCCGCGCCGAGAACCTGCGCTTTCAGCTGAAGCGGCCAGCGGGGCGACACGTTCTGGGCCAGCGTGTCGTCGCGGCGCGTCGAGTTCGGCGGCGAGCCGGCCATTCTCACCGTGTTCAGCGACATCACCGAGCAGGTGGAAGCCGAGCGTGTGCTGAAGGCCAGCGAAGAACGGCTGGTGTCGCAGAGCAACGCGCTCACCGAGCTCACCGCCCGGCACGTGGACTCGAGCGGCGGCTTCGACGAGCGGCTGCGCGGCATCCTCCGTGCCTCGGCGCGAACGTTGAAAGTGGAGCGCATCGGGCTGTGGCGCATGGCCGAGGACTGCCGCAGCATCGAGTGTGTCAGCCTGCACCGGCTGACCCCCGACGTCGACGAATCCGGCGCCGTGCTCCAGCGCGACGATGCGCCGGCCTACTTCGAGGCGCTCGAGCGCGACCGGGTGATTGCCGCGCACGACGCCCACACCGACCCGCGGACCAGCGAGTTCCTGGTGCCGTACCTGCGGCCGCACGTCATCGGCGCCATGCTCGACGTGCCGATCCGCCAGGACGATCGGATGATCGGCGTGCTCTGCGCCGAGCACGTCGGCGGGACCCGCACATGGACGGTGGACGAGCAGAACTTCGCCGTCTCCACCGCCAATCTCATCGCCGTCGCCATGGCCGACGACGAGCGCCGCGCGGCGCTGGCGCGTCTGGCCGACAGCGAGGCCCGCTCCCGGCTGATTGTCGATACCGCGCCCGACGCGTTCATCGGCATCGACACCGACGGCCAGATCGTCACCTGGAACACCCAGGCAGAGGCCATCTTCGGGTGGACGCGCGACGAGGCGCTGGGCCGCAACATGGCCGACACGCTGATTCCTCCGGCGTACCGCGACGCGCACCTGCGGGGCATGGCGCACTTCCTCGACACCGGTAACGCGCCGGTCGTGAACACGCGGCTCGAGCTGTCGGCGCTGCACCGCTCGGGTCGCGAGTTCCCGATCGAGATCACCATCACCTCGCCGATGCCGTTCGGCCGCGGCTACTTCTTCGGCGCGTTCCTGCGCGACATCTCCGCCCGCCGCGAGCAGGAGGCGCAGCTGCACGCGGCAAAGGAATCGGCGGAGGCCGCGACGCGGGCGAAGAGCGAATTCCTGGCCAGCATGAGCCACGAGCTGCGCACGCCGCTCAACGGCGTCCTCGGCTACACGCAGCTGCTGCAGCGCGATCGCAGCCTGAACCCGACCCAGCGCGAGGCGCTGGAGGCGATCGCGAAGTGCGGCGTCCACCTGCTGGACCTGATCAACGACGTGCTGGATCTGTCGCGAATCGAGGCCGGGCGCGTGGACATCGAAGGCGCGCCGACCGATCTCGCGCAGCTCATCATCGATCTCAAGTACGTGGTCGCCGATGCTGCCCGCCGCAAGGGGCTGCTCCTCACCATGACGCTGGCGCCCGATGTGCCGAGGCGCGTGGTGCTGGACGGCCGCCACCTGCGGCAGGTGCTGCTGAACCTGCTCGGGAACGCGGTCAAGTTCACCGCCCAGGGCGAGGTGCGGCTGTCGATCGAGGCGACGGCCGATGACAAGCTGTACTTCGAGGTGAGCGACACCGGCATCGGCATCGAGCCCGAAGGGCTGGAGAAGATCTTCGAAGCGTTCACCCAGACGCGCGAAGGCGCCGCGGCCGGCGGCACCGGGCTGGGCCTGGCCATCAGCCAGCACCTGATTGCGACCATGGGTGACGAGCTGAGAGTCGAGAGCCAGATCGGCCACGGCAGCCGGTTCTACTTCGCGCTGCCACTGGTGCCGGCCGGCGACGTCAGCGCGGCGGATCTGGCGAAGGTGGATGCCTCCGACGAGCCGCCGCTCGATGCGCGGCTGGCGCCGGGCGAGGACCTGATGGCGCTGGTGGTGGACGACAGCACGGTGAATCGCCGCATCCTCGCGCGGCTGCTGCAGAGCGCCGGCGTCCGGGTGATCACCGCCGCAGGTGGGCAGGAAGCGCTCCGCCTCACCCGCGAGCATCGTCCCGACGTCATCTTCATGGACATCCGCATGTCCGACATCAACGGGCTCGACGTCACGCGCCAGCTGAAGGCGGACCCGCTGACCGCCGGCATCCCGGTGATTGCCGTCACCGCCAGCGCGTTCGGCGCGTCGCGCGAGGCGGCCAAGGACGCCGGCTGCGCCGACTACCTGTCGAAGCCGGTGCGGGCCGAGTCGCTGTATGCGGCCCTGCACGCGCACCTCGGCGTGGAGTTCGTTTCCACCGGTGCGCCCGACGCGCCGGCCGATCCCGATCTGTCGAGCACGTCGCTGCGGCTGCGGCTCGCCGTGCGCCTCAAGGAGGCAGCGGGCATCGGCAGCGTCACCGATCTCGAGGCGCTGGCGCAGGAGCTGGTGGCCGGCGACGCCGGCGAGGCGGCGCTCGGTCAACGCATCGCGCGGATGACCGCGCAGTTCGACTTCGACGGCCTGACCGACATGGCCCGGCGGCTGGCTGGGGAGAGGAGCGGGACCGGTGTTCGTGACTGAGTCCACGGACGCCGGCCTGCGCCTGCCGCCCACCGCGACGATTCTCGTGGTGGACGACAGCCCGATGAACCTGCAGGTGCTGGTGCGCACCCTGCAATCGAGCGGGCACCGGATCCTCGCGGCGAGGAGCGGGCGCGCGGCAATCGACATCGCGACGCGGGCCAGGCCGGACCTCATCCTGCTGGACGTGATGATGCCGGACATGGACGGCTTCGAGGTGTGCCGCCTGCTGAAGTCGCGTCCCGACACGCGCGACGCCGTGGTCGTGTTCCTCTCCGCGCTCGGCGACGTGTCGGAGAAGGTGGCGGGGCTGAAACTGGGCGCGGCGGACTACATCACCAAGCCGATTCAGGCGGAGGAGGTGCTGGCGCGCGTCGCCACCCATCTGACGCGTCAGTACCTGGAGCGCGAGCTGCGGCGCAGCCGCGACCGTCTCGATCGCGAGCTGGCGAACGCCGCGGACATGCAGCGCCAGCTGCTGCCGCGCGACATGCCGGTGCATCCGGGCGTGGACTTCGCCGCGTTCTACCAGACCAGCCGTCATGCCGGCGGCGACTATTACGACGTCATCCCGATCGGGCCGCACCAGTTCGGCGTCATCGTCGCCGACGTCTCGGGCCACGGCGCGCCGGCGGCGATCGTCATGGCGATGATCCGCGCCGTGCTGCACACCTTCCCGGGCTCGCCCGTGCATCCGCCGGCGGTGATGAACCACATCAATCGCCACTTTCAGTTCCTGTGGGACACGGCGATGTTCGCGACGGCGATCTACGGCGTGCTGGACGTACAGCGGCGCACCTGGCGCTCCACCTGCTCTGGTCATCCGCAGCCGCTGCTGGTGCGTGCCGGTCAAGGCACATCGCCGCTGCCGTCGGAGCGCACGCAGATGCTGCTGTTCAGCGACCTGGAAGCGGTGGGCTGCAACGAGCAGGCGCTGCAACCTGGCGATCGCATCGTGCTCTACACCGATGGCATCACCGATCGCGCGGCGCCCGATGGAACGCTGTTCGAGGAGGACGGGCTGATCTCGGCGCTCGATCGCGTGGCGCCGTTTGCGCCGGCGTCGATCGTCGAGCGGCTGATGATCGATCTCGAAGCCTTCGCCGGTGGGCTGGAGCCGGACGATGACCAGACGCTGCTCGTGATCGGGATGGCCAGAAACTAGGCGCGGCTTCGCCGCGTAGGGTCGGAAGGCCTCGCTGACGCTCGGTAGGCGCGCCTCCGCGCGTAGGAGCTGGGGCTGTCGGAGGGTCGGATGCCGGCCTCGGAGTCGGGTGAGACGCCTGCCGGCCCAGCGCTCCCTCTTGAGCCTGCCAGCAGCCCATCGGGCAGACGCGCGCGGTCCGCTTTCGTGGCATGATTCACGCCCACCTCGACAAGCCCTGACACTCGCGCTATTGGAGGACACTGATGGGACTCATCATTACGCTCTGCATCGGCGGCATCATCGGCTGGCTCGCCAGCATCGTCATGAAGACGAATGCCCAGATGGGCATGATCGCGAACATTGTCGTCGGTGTGGTCGGAGCGTCCATCGGCGCGTGGATTGCGGCGCGACTGGGCCTTGCCGGCGGCTACCTGATGTCTGTGATTGGCGCCATCGTGCTCATCGCCCTTCTCAAGGCGGTTGGCATCTTCAAGTAATCGCCGCCTTGAAGGCGACGCGGCTCATGGGGCGACACACAGGCACGAGGCCCGCACGCGTCTACGCTCGAACGGACGGGGTGGCGGTCCTGCTGTCTCGTGTTGTCGCTCTCGGCGTGCGCCAGCCTTCCGGAAACGCGGACCACGGTCCCCTCGACGGTCATCACCGATACCGCCGACACCGCGCTCGGCCGCAGGCTGCCCACCACGCTGGCGGCCTTGAACGCGCCCGGCGGCGTCCACCTGTTGCCGGACGGACCGTCGGCATTCCTCGCGCGCCTGGCGATGGTGCGCGCGGCGGAGCGGAGCATCGACGCGCAGTACTACCTCTGGCAGCGCGACACCACCGGCCGCATGCTGATCGCCGAACTGCTGCGCGCGGCGGATCGCGGCGTCCGCGTCCGCCTGCTGATCGACGACTTCGGGTCGGCGGCCAACGATCGCGACCTGCTGATCCTGGATCAGCACGCCAACATCGAGGTTCGACTGTTCAACCCGATCGCCAACCGATCCCGGCGGACGCTCAGCACAACCGGCGACTTTGCCCGCGTCAACCGGCGCATGCACAACAAGTCGCTGACCGTTGACAACCGGCTCACCATTGTCGGCGGACGGAACATCGGTGACGAGTACTTCGAGGCCGGGTCAAGGCCTGTTCTATCGGGATCTCGACGCGCTGGCGATTGGCGCGGTGGTCGGCGATGTGTCCTCGCGCTTCGATCGCTACTGGAACAGCCCGGTGGTGTGGGGCATCACGGACCTCACCCGCATCAAGCCGACAGCGGACGAAGCCCGCAAGGCCTTCGACGGGCTCGCCGCGTTCGAGCGGCAACAGGAGGGGCAGGCCTTCGAACGGGCGATGCTGGCCAGCTCGCTGGCGCGCCAGATCCGCGACGGGTCGGTGGACTTCGTCGGCGCGGACGTGCGGGTGCTGGCCGACGATCCCGCCAAGGTCGAGCAGCCGGACGGCGACCGCTCGAACCTGCTGCTGCCGCAGCTGCTGCCGGAGTTAGAACGCTGCTCGCGAGCAGCTGACCTTGATCTCGCCCTATTTCGTGCCCGGCCGGGAGGGTGTGGCGTTCCTGCGCCGCATCCGCGAACGCGGCGTGCGGGTGCGGGTGCTCACCAACTCACTGAGCTCCGCCGACGTGCTGCCGGTATTCGCCACCTACCAGAAGTACCGCCACGAACTGCTGGCGGCCGGCATCGAGCTCTACGAGATCAACCCTGGCGCCGTGCACGACAGCCTGCAAGGCCAAACCGAGGCCGCGACCGGGGACATTCACGGCAGCAGTCCCGCGCACGCCGCGCTGCATGGCAAGGTGCTGGTGTTCGATTGCCGGGCGATCTTCGTCGGCTCGATGAATCTCGACCCGAGGTCGTTCTTCACGAACACCGAGATCGGCTTCGTGGTGAACGCCCCTGCCCTCGCCGCCGATGTCTGCACCGGGATCGACGAGATGCTGGCGAAGTCGGCATACCGCCTCGAACTGCGGCCGATCAAGGGCAGCCGCCCGCGCATCGAGTTCGTCGGCGTCGAGGGCGGCCAGTCGATTCGTTACGAGTCCGACCCGCACAGCACCGGGTGGCAGCGCTTCAAGACATTCCTCATGTCGCTGCTGCCGATCCAGCCGTTCATGACGCGAACGGCTGCGTCGACGCCTGCGATCCGGGTACCATGATTCCCGTATGAGAACCCTGCTGATCGGAGCCCTGGCCGCGGTGGCGCTCGGTGGCACCCTCCATCGATTCGAGACGGCCACTGCCGCCCACGCTCTCCACGCGACCAGCACCGGGCGCGACGCGCAATCCGCCGCCGGGCCGGCCGACCCGGACGTTGTCGCCGTGGTCGATCGTGTCTTCGCCTCGAGCGAGCACCCGGGGCTGAAGTGGAGCGCCATTCCCGACACGGTTCCGACCCTGAAGCCGCTCTACGACGCGGAAGGCGATCGGCTGATGTGGTTCGAGCGCAACGCGCCGGTGCCTGGCGTGGAACGGGCGCTCGCCGCCATCGGTCGCCGCCGGAGACCATGGGCTCGACCCGGCGGACTACGACGCCGCGTCGCTGGCCGAGCAGTGGGCGTCGATCAAGGCCGGTTCCGCCTCTGCTCCAGAACGCGCGCTGTTCGACCTCGGCATGAGCGTGGCCACCGCACGCCTCATCCGCTCGGTGCACATGGGCCGCGTCGATCCGCGGACGATGCAGTGGGGCTATACGGTGGTGCCGAAGAAGATCGACGTGACGGCGGTGGTGAAGGAGGTGCGCGAGGGCAAGGGCCTCGGCCGCCACGCTGGACGAAATGCAGCCGCAGGTTCCGCACTACGCGCGGGCGCGCAAGACGCTGGCCCTGTACAAGCTGATGGCCAGGAGCTGGGGAGCCGGTGGCGGTGCCGTCGCTCGCGAAAGGCCAGACCAAGGTGGAGCCCGGCAAGACGCTGGGACGGTGTGCCGCAGCTGATCGCGAGGCTACGCGCGCTCGGTGATCTCACCGGTGCGGCCGCAGCTGCCATCGACACCGGCACTCTCTATGCGCCACCGATCGTGCAGGCGGTGAAGCGCTTCCAGGAACGGCACGGCCTCGAGACCGATGGCGTGATTGGCGCCGGCACCCTGCGCGCGCTCAACGTGCCGCTGGCGCAACGGGTCAGGCAGATCGAGCTGGCGATGGAGCGCATGCGCTGGCTGCCGGAGCTGGACGATCGCCCGAACCTCTTCGTCAACGTGCCGCTGTTCCGGATGTGGGCCACCGATCCGCGCGGCGTCGAGGAGCCGCTGCGCATGAACGTGGTGGTGGGGCAGTCGCTGAATCACCAGACGCCGCTCTTCGTCGAGCAGCTGGAATACGTGATCTTCCGGCCCTACTGGAACCCGCCGTACGGGATCACGGTGAAGGAGATCGTCCCGAAGGCGCGGCGCGACCCCGGCTACATGGCGCGCGAGAACCTGGAGATCGTCGCCAGCGGCGCCGACAACGCGCCGGCGCTGGAGCCGACGCCGGAGAACCTGTCGAAGGTGGTGGCGGGCAAGCTGTCGATCCGGCAGAAGCCCGGACGAGAAGAACTCGCTCGGCCTGGCGAAGTTCATCTTCCCGAACGACGAGGCGATCTACATGCACGGCACGCCGGCGCAGCAGCTGTTCTCGCGCGCGCGGCGCGACTTCAGCCACGGCTGCATCCGGCTCGAGGACCCGGCGCGGCTGAGCGAGTGGGTGCTGCGCGATCAGCCGGAATGGACGCGGGCCCGCATCGATGCGGCGATGAAGGGCGACCGGCCGACGCGCGTGCAACCTCAAGCAGCCGATCACCGTGGTGCTGTTCTACGACACGGTGCACGTCAACTCCGAGAACGTGGTGTTCTTCGCCGAGGACATCTACGGCCACGATCGCACGCTCGGCGCCGCGCTCGAGCAGGGCTATCCGTATCTCACGAAGGGGTGACGGCTGGGCCGCGCGCTTTCGCGCGGGTAGGAGCGAGGGCTTAGGGCCTCGCCTTGCGGCTCGGTGGTGGGTCTTGGGTCTTGGGGCTTAGGCTTGGGGCTTGGGGCTCAGGCCGGAAGCACCGGACAGGCGCGGGGCGATCCGCCCCGTCAAGCCGACTCGTCCGGCCGGTCAACCACGCCTCTCGCTTCACATGCACTTGGGCCAACTCGCCTGCCTACGCCCGGCTCAAACAGGCCGAGAGGCGCCTGACGGCGTGGTTGTCGGTCATCGGAGCGGCCGGACTCAACGGCTTGCCGGGTCGGCTCGCCCCCGCCTTCCGTCTGCCCGCTCGCGCCTCGGCGTTCGTCTGCCGGCTGCCGGTTGCCGTCTGCCGGTCGTTTGCCTTCTGCCTTGTGCCTTTTGCCTTACCGTTCGACTCCCGTCTACTTCTCTTCGACCCCATCGACGCTTCAGCAGCCAACCCGCCTCGCCGGCGTCGAGCCGGTAGTGCACTTCACGAGTGCCGCCGGTTGGCGCGGCGTTCGCATCGGTATCCCGGTAGATCGGGAAGCGCTGGACCAGGCGGTTCCCGACCACGGCGAACGTGTCGTGCCCCATGTAGCCCTTCGACAACTGCGGCTGCTCCGCCACCGGCGGCAGATAAATGCCGCTCAGCGACTTCAGGTTGTTGGCCGAGAACGCCACCAGCGATCCGTAGGATCCGCTGCCGGCCGACTGCAGGTAGACGTACACCTCGGGAGAACCGTCGGCATTGAGATCGGCGACCTCGGCGCCGGTGACGCGGCCCTCCACGTCCTGCACCATCGGCGAGTTGTCGGTCAGCAGGCCCTCGGGCTCGATGCGCAGCTCGTTGATCGAGCCGCGGTTGGGGCACGACACGCGGAACGTGATGCCGGTCATTGTCAGCGTGCGCGAGAAGCCGGCCGCTTCGTCGGGGCTGCTCGCCGCGGGCGCGCCACCCGCCGCCACCGGCGAGGTTGGCGGCGCGGCTCCGGGCTGGGGCTCGCCGTTCGATCCTGGTGGCGACGGCGAGCAAGCCAGGCTCAGCCCGAGCATTGTGCCGATCGCCACGTGGTGCGTCTGCATACAGCTCGACTGTGTTACAGCAAGACCCGGTTTTCAAGTGGCTGGCCTATCATCGCGGTGTGGGAAAAGACCTCGAGATCCGCGATCAGTCGAAGCGCATCCGCAAGTTGTTGAAGACCATCACGGCGCGGCCGGGGAAGCGGATCCGGCTGAAGGACTTCGATCCGGGCTGGACCGGCAGCCTGGTGGATGAAAAGGATGCGGCGCCGCTCTTGGCCGAGGGCATTCGCCGCCTGGCGAAACAGCAGAGCAAGCTGTACGCCCAGGATACGCGCGCGCTGCTGCTGGTCTTTCAGGCGATGGATGCGGCCGGCAAGGACGGCACCATCAGCCACGTGATGTCGGGCGTCAACCCGCAGGGCTGCCAGGTCTACAACTTCAAGGCGCCGTCGGCCGAGGAACGCGATCACACCTATCTGTGGCGCTCGATGAAGGCGCTGCCCGAGCGCGGCCGCATCGGCATCCACAACCGGTCCTATTACGAAGAAGTGCTGGTCGCGCGCGTGCACCCGGAGATCCTCGCGGCCCAGCAGCTGCCTCCCGACCTGAAGGACGAGAAGATCTGGAAGCGGCGCTTTCGCGAGATCAACGACTTCGAGCAGTACCTGGTCAACAACGGCACGGTGATCCTGAAGTTCTTCCTGCACGTCTCGAAGAAGGAGCAGAAGAAGCGCTTTCTCGCCCGCATCGACGAAGAGGACAAGAACTGGAAGTTCTCGGTGAACGACTGCAAGGAGCGCGGGTTCTGGGACGACTACATGCACGCCTACGAGGACGTGTTCTCGCACACCAGCACCGAGGCGGCGCCCTGGTACATCGTCCCAGCCGACAACAAGTGGTTCACGCGCCTGGCGGTGGCGGCGACGATTTATCACACGCTCGAGAAGCTGGACCTGACGTATCCGATCGTCACCGACGAGAAGAAGGCCGAACTGCAGGACGTGAAGCGGATGCTGATGGCGGAGAAAGACTGACGGGGGCGCGCCGCTTCGCGGCGCGTAGGACAGATAGGCGCGGGCTTCGCCCGCGTAGGGGCCTCGCTTCGCTCGGTAGGGGAGAATGGCGGCTGTTAGCGGCGGACGAAAGATCAGTGGGCGCGTATTCACGCTCCCACTAGGGGCGGCCAACTCCTTCCGGAACCATCCGCAACACCACCGCCAGCGCGATCACGAGAACCGCGAATTGCAGCAGGGTGATGGAGTCGGCTCGATCGGGCGCATCGCTCGCCATCGCGCGCACGGCAGCGGCCAGGACCAGCAGCGCGAACAGCCCGTCGCCCGCGATCAGCCATCCAAGAGCGAAGATGGCGACGATGGCCCATCTGCCGATTGTGGAGAGTGCGGCGAACCCACGATTGCCATCGAGTTGCCAGACCGGCAGCAGGTTGAACAGGTTGATCCATGCGGCCACGCGCGCCACGGCGAGCCACATCGGGCCGCCGCCGAGGCCCGCGCCGGCGATGGCCACGAGTGTTCCGGCCAGGCCCCAGATCGGCCCGGCCAGTCCGATCCGCGCATCCTCGAGCGGTGAAAGACGGGGTGCGCGTAGGCGAACGAAGGCGCCGACGCCGGGTACGAACATTGGCGCCGAGGCCGGGATGCCGAAGCGATGCAACGCCGCGACGTGACCCATCTCGTGGACATAGATGGACAGCACGAGTCCCAGCGCGAACCACATGCCCCAGGCGGTCCAGTAGACGCCGACGGAGAGCACCATCGACAGCGCCGTGCTGGTCTTGGCCAGCCCGAAGAACAGCAGCTTGCCCTTGGTCGCCAGCGCCACCATGAGGAATTTGAACTTCCACAGCAGAAGGCCGGCGGGTCCCAGAGCCGCCAGCCATCGCCAGTGGCCCGTCTGCGGAACCGGCGGCGGGGGCGCGGCTTCCACCTCCTCGCTGAGGCCCGCGATCGTGCGCTCGACTACCTCGCGCTGGCGCGATCGAACTCGGTAACAGCTCGGCCACCGCACGCCAGGCGCGGAGTTGCCCTTGCATGTCAGCGGCGGCCTCCGCGGCCATGGCCTCGTCGCGATAACGCTTGAGCGCGTCGGCATGGAGCAGCCGATGGCATCCGGGGCACGCGAGCAGTCCTGGTGACAGCCCCGTGCCACAGGTGACGCACGCCGTCGAAGACAGAGCCGTGTCCATCAGCGGCGGCCGATCACGTCAGCGGCAGCGGTGCGACGCTGGCGATCGTGTGGGGGCCGGTGAACGTGAGTGTGGTCTTGCGATTGAGCTTCCAGGCCTCGAACAAACCGATGCCGATGATGATGATGCCCATGAAGTTCTGGAGTCCCGCGAGAAAAGGCATCGCACAGATCAAGGCCGCGATCGCCAGCAGGCCAAGCAGAAAGCCGGCAAGGGTGACGTCACTCTCGGCTGTTGGCACCGCGGCGGGAGTGATCGCCGCCGGGGCGTCGCTGGCAGGCGCCGGCTGTTGCTGGCTCGCGCTCGATTTCTGGATCTCCGTGAACACCATCGGCGCATAGGCCGAGACGATGGAGAGATAGGTGAGCACCATGGCGAGGGCCTGATAGCCGCGGCCCCCGCGCCCGTCGGCGCCCCACTTCACCGCCGTGCCCACCCCGAAACCCACCGCGATGGCGATCAGGCCAAACTCGTAGCCGGTCAGCGCCAGGATCGCGTAATACAGAAGGGTGCCACCAAGCGCCGCTCCGGCCCCGGCCACCACCGCCAGTAGGACGCGCTTGATGGGGGAGCCCCCCTCCACCCTGGCGCGCATGCCCTGGCTGCAGTTGGCGCAGGCGCTGTCGCCATTGACGGTGAAGTAGCCGCTCACGAGCTCGGCCGAGCAGAAGAAGCAGCTGAATGACGGTGTAGTTCCGTCGAACTCGGCCCGATCGAGTTGCACGCCGGCGGCCTCGCTCATTCATCCTCCTGGTGGGCCGCCTGCGCGGGCAGCCGAAACTGGAGCGCTAAGGCGCCGATACTACAGCAGAGTTGGAGTTATTGAAAGGCTGGGCCGATCGCTGGGCGACGCGTAGGAAGACCGAAGGGGCGCGCCGCTTTCGCGGCGCGTAGGGCAGACCAGGCGCGCCTTCGGCGCGTAAGGGCCTCGCTGCGCTCGGTAAGGGACGCGCAGCGGCGCTGATGGGCTGTCAGACGAAGCGCCGACTCCGAGGCCGGCATCCGGCACCTCCGGATCGCTTTCGCGAGCCGCTCGGCATCACAGCCTCGCGGCGCGTCTCGCCTGACGGTGCCGGCTGCCTGCACTTCCGGACGGCCTCTCCGTAGGGGCCCGACCGCCAGCACCACAGCGCCGCAATCGCACCAGGCGCGCCACCTCCTGCCGAGCGGAACGAGCGTTCCGTCCCTACCGAGCGCAGCGAGGCCCTTCTCTTCCTACCGGCGAAGCCGGCCCATACGCGCCGTAGGCGCGCCTATCCGTCCTACCGAGCGAAGCGAGGCCTCTTCCCTACTTGCTCCAGGGCGGCGTGATCTTGTTGCTGCGCGCGTAGGCGATGAGCTGCCCGAGATGCTCGTGCAGGTGGGTGACGGTGGACACCCAGGTGGTCCGCACGGTGCTCTCGCGCCCGAACATCTTGACCGACGTGTCCATCTTCGCGTCGGGCGTGTCGGTCATCGCCTTCTTCAGGAAGGCGAACGACTGCTCGACCTCGGCGATGATCTCCGCGCGGGTGCGCGTCTTCTTCTCATAGGCCTCGACCGTCTTGTAGTCCGTGCCGGAAATGGCGGTCGCCGCCGGCGCGGTCGCGCCGAGCGCGGTCGGCATGAAGTAGTTGTCGGCGGCCACATGTGTGAACGCCTCGCCGGCCGAACGCACACCGGGCATCGGGCGCCAGGCATACGACGCCTCCGGGATGGCCTTGGCCAGGCCGACGATCTTGCTCTCCACGTCGGTGACGTCGGCGATCAGATCGCCCATGAGGCCGGCGCGCTTCTGCGCGTGGGCGGGAAGCGAGAAGACGACGAGCAGGGAGGCGAGGGCGAGAACCGAAAGGCGAGTGGACATGGTCAGCTCCTGGACGGATCGGGTCGATGGATGGGGCCGGCGAACGCCCGCACCGTAGTCTACGCCTGCCTCGTGCCGGCGCCGTGCGGACCGTCACCGCCACTCGTCCCGGAGTCAGGCCTCGCTGCGCTCGGACGGGGCGCGCCTGGGCGCGTAGGGAGACCGGCTTCGCTGCGCTCGGTAGGATGCACGTCGCGCTGCCAACGGCCAGCCGACGCCAGCGCGCCCTCGAGGTCCTACCGGCGAAGCCGGCCTAAGCCCCCGAATGCCGAGCCCATCCGTCCTACGCCGCGCAGCGGCGCCCCTTCGCCGACCGAGCGTGTAGCGAGGCCCGTCCGGTCCCACGCCGCGATAGCGGCACCCGCGTGCCTACCGGCGGAAGCCGGCCTACGCCGCGAACTCGTTCTCCGGCGTGCCGAGGGGCCTATTCGACCGCGTCCAGGCCGCCAACGGCCTTGCGCTGACCCTCGGTCGAACGAGATGACGCGCTGTCCTTCTGCTTGCGTCGGCCAGCGGCGCCTCGGCCTACCGAGCCCAGCCGAGGCCAGATGCGCCAAGGTGCATGAGGCTGGCGCTGGGGTGCTGGCGGGCGGTCCCCTACGGAGAGGCCGTCGGGGAATGCAGGCAGCCGGCACCGCAGGCGAGACCCCGCGAGGCTTTGATGCCGAGCGGCTCGCTGAAGCGCTCCGGAGGTGCCGGATGCCGGCCTCGGAGTCGGGGGCCGACCGGCAGCACCCAGCGACGCCGTTCCACTAGGGCACCCGGGCCGCGGACTCGCAGCCGAGCCGCTGGGGGGCTGGCGGGCGGCACCCTACGGAGAGGCCGTCGGGGAATGCAGGCAGCCGGCACCGCAGGCGAGACCCCCGCGAGGCTTTGATGCCGAGCGGCTCGCTGAGGCGATCCGGAGGTGCCGGATGCCGGCCTCGGAGTCGGGTGCCGCACGACAGCACCCCAGGGTGCCACGTCGCACCGGGGCGCCCGGATGCCACGCACGCAGGCGCCCGCGGCCATATAATCGCGGAATATGAAGCGGACGGACGTCGGAAACCCGAACTACTACCACAAGGTCGTCGACTGCCAGTGGGCCTGCCCGGCGCACACGAACGTCCCCGAATACATCCGGATGATCGCGCAGGGTCGGTTCGACGACGCCTACATCCTCAATCGCGAGTCGAACGTCTTCCCCGGCATCCTGGGACGCACGTGCGACCGCCCGTGCGAGCCGGCCTGCCGCCGCGGCCGCGTCGACGGCAAGCCCGTCGCGATCTGCCGCCTGAAGCGCGTCGCCGCCGATCACAAGGACGACATCACCGATCGGCTGCCGACGGCGCCGACGCACGAAGAACGGAAAGAAGGTGGCGCTCATCGGCGCCGGTCCTGCGTCCCTGACCGTGGCGAACGACCTGATGCCGCTGGGCTACCAGTGCACCATCTTCGAGAAGGGGCCGCGCCCGGGCGGCCTGATGCGCATCAACATCCCCGCCTTCCGCCTCCCCGAACAAGTGCTCGACGAAGAGATCGGCTACATCGTCAACATGGGCGTCGACGATGAAGTACGACACGCCGGTGACGAGCCTGAAGCGCGCTGGTCGACTCGAAGGAATTCGACGCGGTGTTCGTCGGCAGCGGCGCGCCGAAGGGCAAGGAGCTGGACCTCCCCGGCCGTCACGACACCGATCAGATCTTCATCGGCATCGAGTGGCTCGAGTCGATTCACTTCGGCCACATCGAATCGGTCGGCAAGAAGGTCCTGATCATCGGCGTCGGCAACACCGCGATGGACTGCTGCCGCTCGGCCAAGCGCCTCGGCGCGACCGACGTGAAGGTGATCTCGCGCAAGACGCGCAAGTACTTCAAGGCCTCGCCGTGGGAGCTCGAGGACGCCGAAGAAGAGCAGGTCGACATCCTCGAGAACCTCTCGCCGGTCCGCTTCATCATCGAGAACGGCAAGCTGACCGGGATGGAGTTCGACAAGTTCACGTCGCGCGAAGAGAACGGCAAGCTCATTCAGGAGCCGGCCGGCCGCATCACGCTGCCGTGCGACTCGGTGGTCCTGGCGATCGGCCAGGAGAACGCGTTCCCCTGGATCGAGCGCGACATGGGCCTCGAGTTCGACAAGAAGTGGGACATGCCGGTCGTCGACAAGACGACGTTCATGTCGACGCGGCCGGGCGTGTTCTTCGGCGGCGACGCGGCGTTCGGTCCGGCCAACATCATCTGGGCGGTCGAGCACGGCCACCAGGCGGCGATCTCGGTCCACCAGCTACTGCCAGGGCCTGCCGGTCACCGAGCGTCCGCCGCACGGGCATGACGCTGACCAGCACCAAGATGGGCCTGCACGAGTGGTCCTACAGCAACAACTACGATCCCGGTGCAGCGCCAGAAGATGAAGCACGTCGAGCTGCCGGTGCGCTTCTCGAAGATGACGGTCGAAGTCGAAGAAGGGCTTCACCGCCGAGCAGACGCGCGCACGAAGTCGAGCGCTGCCTCAACTGCGACGTGCAGACGCACTTCACCGACTCGCTGTGCATCGAGTGCGACGCGTGCATCGACATCTGTCCCGACGGACTGCCTGACGATCATGCCCGAACCGGCGAGGAAGCACGACCTGCGCCTGCGCACGCTGGCGCCGGCGACAACCTCGATCAGCCGCTGTTCTCTCCGAGCCCGCTGAAGCAGACCGGCCGCCTGATGGTGAAGGACGAGAACGTCTGCCTGCACTGCGGCCTGTGCGCCGAGCGCTGCCCGACCTACGCCTGGGACATGCGCAAGTTCGTGCGTCGAGCTGCCCGTCATGCCGGGACGGCATTCATTCCGCTGGAGGCGGTTGGTCAGATAGACGACTGAGATCTGAAATCGACATGCAGTCAGCAGTCAACGACTTCGCTTTCAAGATCGCCACCGCGAACGGCACCGGGTCGGCGTCAGCGCCAACGGCCTGATCATGCAGGCCATCTTCCGCATGGGCGTGCCGGTGACCGGGCAAGAACGTGTTCCCGTCGAACATCCAGGGCCTGCCGACGTGGTACGAGATCCGCGTCAACAAGAACGGCTACACCGCGCGCACGCCGCACTTCGACCTGATGGTGGCGCTCAACGCCGCGACCTACGCCAAGGACGTCGCCGAGGTGCGATCCGGCGGCTACCTGATGTTCGACTCGTCGTGGCCGCTCGACGAGAAGCTGAAGCGGCCCGACGTCACCTACCTCGGCGTGCCGCTCGCCGAGATGTGCAACGCCGCGTTCAAGGGCGTGCGCGAGCGCATCCTGATGAAGAACATCGCCTATGCCGGCGCGCTGGCCGCGCTGCATCGGCATGGACACCGAGATCATCGCGGCGCTGACCAAGGAGAAGTACGCCGCCAAGAAGAGTCGCTGCTCGATTCGAACGAGAAGGCGATCGCGCTCGGCTACGACTACGCGAAGGCGCACTTCGAGTGCCCGCTGCCGATCCATCTCGAGAAGATGGACGCGACCAAGGACAGCATCCTGATCGACGGCAACACCGCCGCGGCGCTCGGCGCGCGTCTACGCCGGCGCCACCGTCGGCGCGTGGTATCCGATCACGCCGGCGACGTCGGTGATGGAAGCCTTCAAGAGCTTCTGCATGAAGTACCGCCGCGATCCGGAGACGAAGCAGAAGAAGTTCGCGATCCTGCAGGCGGAAGACGAGCTGGCCGCCCTCGGCATGGTGGTCGGCGCCTCGTGGGCCGGCGCGCGCGCGTTCACGCCGACCGCGGGCCCGGGCATCTCGCTGATGAACGAGTTCATCGGCCTGGCCTACTACGCCGAAATTCCGGCGGTGATCGTCGACGTGCAGCGCACCGGGCCCGTCGACCGGCATGCCGACGCGCACGCAGCAGGGCGACCTGATGATGTGCGCCTACGCGTCGCACGGCGACACGCGTCACATCTGCCTGTATCCGTCGGATCCGCGCGAGGCGTTCGAGTTTGCGGCCAAGGCCTTCGACCTCGCCGAGCGCTTCCAGACGCCGACGTTCCTCGTCTAGCGATCTCGACATCGGCATGAACGACTGGATGGTGCCGAAGCTGACGTGGGACGACAGCTACAAGCCGGATCGCGGCAAGGTGCTGTCGGCCGAGGAGCTCGAGAAGGCCAAGAACTTCTGGCGCTATCTACGATCACGACGGCGACGGCATTCCGCAGCGCTCGCTGCCGGGCGTGCATCCGAAGGGCGCGTACTTCACGCGCGGCTCGGGCCACAACAAGTACGGCGCCTACACCGAGGACGCCGACGAGTACCAGGAAGTGCTCGATCGCATCGCAGCGCAAGATCCAGGGCGCGACCAAGGCCGTGCCGCAGCCGGTCGATCAAGCAGACGCCGGGCGCGAAGATCGGGCTCGTCACCGTCGGCGGCTGCCACGCCGCGTGCGTCGAGGCGATGGACCTGCTCGCGAAGGACGGCATCGCGCTCAACTACATGCGCGTGCGCGGCTTCCCGTTCGGCGACGAGGTGCGGCAGTTCCTCGAGCAGCACGAAGTCAATTTCATCGTCGAGCAGAACCGCGACGCGCAGCTGCGCAGCCTGCTGATGCTCGACCTCGGCGTGCACATCGAGAAGCTCGAGTCGGTCCGCTACTACGCGGGCTTCCCGATGAGCGCGCATCACGTGATCTAGCGGCGTCAAGGCGAAGCTGGAGAAAGTGGCATGACCTACATCGCGAAACCGAAAGTCCACCATCCCGTCGCTGCAAGACGAACGCGCATCGGGCTGACCCGCCGCGACTACGAAGGCGCGATCACCACGCTGTGCGCCGGCTGCGGGCACGATTCGATCACCGCGGCGATCATCCAGGCGTTCTGGGAGCTCAGCATCCCGCCGCACAAGGTGGCGAAGCTGTCGGGCATCGGCTGCTCGTCGAAGACGCCGGCCTATTTCCTGCGCGAGGCGCACGGCTTCAACAGCGTGCACGGCCGCATGCCGGCGGTGGCCACCGGCGCCAACGCCGCCAACGGCGACCTGATCATGATCGGCGTCTCGGGCGACGGCGACTCGCTGTCGATCGGCCTCGGCCAGCTGTGTCACGCGATCCGCCGCAACGTCAACATGCTCTACGTGCTCGAGAACAACGGCGTCTACGGCCTGACCAAGGGCCAGTTCTCGGCGTCGGCGGACCCGGGCTCGACCGCCAAGAAGGGCGAGGCCAACACGCATGGAGGCGATCGACGGCGTGCTGCTGGCGCTGACGCTCGGCGCCACCTTCGTCGCGCGCAGCTTCTCGGGCGACAAGCACCAGCTGGTGCCGATCATCAAGGCCGGCCTCGCGCACCGCGGCTTCGCGTTCATCGACGTCATCTCGCCGTGCGTGACCTTCAACGATCACGAAGGCTCGACCAAGAGCTACGCCTACACGCGCGAGCACGAGGTCGAAGTGGTGCGCGGCGGACTTCGTGCCGCTGCGCGACGAGATCACCACCGACTACGCCGAAGGCAGCGTGCAGAGCGTGCACGCTGCACGACGGCAGCGTCGTGAAGCTGCGCAAGGTCGCGGAGGACTACGACCCGACCGATCGCGACGGCGCCTATGCCGACATCCGCGATCACCAGAAGGAGCGCGAGGTGATGACCGGCCTGCTCTACCTCTCGCCGGACTCGAAGGACGTGCACGAGCAGAACGAAACGGTCGCCGCGCCGCTCTACAACCTGCCATTCGAACCGCTGTGCCCGGGGAACGCGGAGCTGCAAAAGCTGCAGGCGCGATTCCGCTAGGCAGATTGGGGGGCGCGGTGAATCTCTTGATCTGGTGATGTCGTGAGCTGGTGATCGATCTCCTGCATCTAGCGATCTGTATGGGGTGATTTACTGATGAACGTCAGTGAGTCGCCCCATTGCTGTGTCTGGAGGAGCCTGTGCCGATGAACGCTTCCGTTGTGTTGCTGTTGTCGCTCGGTATGCAGGCGGCCTCCGCCGCTCCTCCTCCCGCCGCGCCCGCGGCGCCGCAGGTTCCCGCGCAGTTCATCACCGCCGCCGAAGCGGAAGCGGTGCTGAAGGAGCAGATCGCCAAGAACGTGGTCGATCAGCCGATGAAGAGCAGCCAGGTGGTGGGCGGCCTGGCGTCGGTGGCGTGGCTGCACCGCGCCAAGGCGGAAGCCGGCGCGCTGATTCACAACAAGGCCACCGAAACCTACTACATCGTCAAGGGCTCCGGGACGCTGGTCACCGGCGGCTCGCTCGGCGAGGCGAAGCCGATCGACCTGACGAGGGTCAACGCCGGCATGGGCATGCAGGGCACGCGGCAGGGCGGGGAAGGCCGCCGCGTGAATCCCGGCGACATCATCATGATCCCGGCGGGGACGGTGCACAGTTTCAGCGAGCTGGACGGGCCGATCAGCTACCTGGTGTTTCGGTTCGAAGCGAAGTAGGGCGGCGCTTCGGGAGGGCGGCGCTTCGCGCCGTAGGGTCAGAGGGCCTGCGCTTCGCGCCGTCGGACTAGGGCCCGCTTTGCCGGTAGCGGTAGGGATGCACCGGGCCTTTCGGTGGTCCTGTGGGGCCGACAGCCGGATGCCCCGGGTGGCCTGACCCGCGAGCCGTCCGTGTTATCGAGATCGGTCTAACTCCGACGGCCGTTCCCGTCGCCTATCGATATCCCCTGATTTCACGGATACTTACGACCAGAGGACAGGTGTCGTGACGTCGCGTTAGACTGCGATGCGACCGTTTCCTGGAACGTTACCCAGAACGGTCTAATACAATGTTAGGCCGACACGAGCAGCATCGTGGCATACCGACAGCTAACGCTACAGCCAGGCTGTACCAGCGCGGGTCGCTCGCCTCATCCGAAGGCTCGAAGACCACTATTTCCGCGACGTTCATGCGATGCTCAGGCTACCGGAATCCGATCGTCAGATTGAAGCCGGGTGCAACTTCGCAATCGCGCAAGTTTTGCTGTCGGCGGTGAGCGGTGCGTCGGTCACGCTCTACGAGCACTCGGGCTCCAAGGGCGCGCGGTTCAAGGGGGTGCTCGAGCACTACTACCCGTGGGCCGAGGAGCCAATTCCCACGCGCGACGACCGCGAACATGCACGGCAGATCTACTCCCTATTCCGCAACCCGCTCACGCACGACCTCGGGCTCGACCTTGAGCGAAAGCAGCGAACCTATAAGGTGATCGTCAAAAGGCTTACGACCAGCAGCGGTAGTCGCGGGCACTCCGAGTCTGGCGTTGAAGCGCTTGAGACCGAGGCTCGTCCGGCTGGCCTGTCACCGGTGCTTCGAAGTGAGAACGGGCGAGTCGTGCTGCTCGTCGAGGCGTTCTATTGGGGCGTCAGGCAAATGTGCGTGCGCGAGCGCCGACCAGGCACGTCGAGCCGCGGCCGAGACGTTCCTTGACAACCTGAATCAGCGTGAGGCCTAACACGCGCATGAACCCGGCGGCGGTCACCTTTTCGGCGGCATTATCCGGGCATTCGGGCGCCGCGGGTTATGCGCCTTCCGTTAGGCAGACTTCATGGCCTCCAATCTCGGCCTGCAGATCGCCATTCTGATCGTGGCCTTGGCACCCCTTCGCCTCGGTGCTCAAGGCCAACCGCTTAACGCCGGAACCTGCGGGCGCAGTGAGGTACCGGTGACAGACCTCCCGGGTGTGGCGATTTCGGGTTGGTGTGACGCATCTACATCGACACTATCGATTGGTGTGCTAAACGAGGCGTCGAATGACCACGGTCGTCTCCTTGGGTTCTCCATCGGATTCTGTGATCGGGCGATAAAGACCGTCACAGTTCCAGCGGGTCTACATGGGAAATCGAGGACTACGAAGCGCGGCAACGAGTGAGATTCCGCGCCAGTGAGGGGCAAGGTCTTGCTCCGGGGCAACGGCGAGCGGGTTTTCACTTGACTCTGACTGCGAACTGGCGTCGTTCACTTCAAGCGAGCGCGTCATGGGAATCTGGCGGGACCGGTAGCGGAGGAGGTGACGATTGCCGGAGCGGCAGGAGTTGCCTAGCAATGCAGCCGACGAGTGGCGGAGGGAATAGACTCCTTCGCGAGGTCGTGACCGCCGCTCGCGGCTGAGCGGCGACCGTTAGACCGACTCGAATATATCGTGAGGCGAATCGTGAACGCATGGTTCATCCGGGCAAACGGCGAGACGAGTCACAACGAGCCAGGCTCGAAGCACTTTATACCCGGTGAGCCCCCGACATACCCACGTCGTGAGTTCAACTACCGACCGGAGTGCCTGGAAGGTGGCTTCGCACGCGTTGGCTGGCCCGCGACCGGGGACCTCCGCGCGCCTGACTGGCGCAATACCGCCACCGAGGCCTATGGCACCCTGATGCCTGCGCGTTGGGTTAAGAATCTCACGCAATTCGCGAACATCCGCGTCGGCGACATTGTGGCGATGCCGGCCGACCGTGAACGGGCCGACGTGCACTTCGGCATGGTGGTTCCGAGCCAGCAGAACCCATCCGCGACAGCCGGGAGTGCGCCGTACTACTATCACTACAACACAAGCATAGGTGACTGGTTCGAGAACGCACACCGCGTGCCGGTGCGCTGGCACCGAGACGGTTCCGGTCAATGGGTCGTTGAGCACGTGCCGGCTCTCGGCGGTCTCTGGCTTAGCGGGTTCGGTCGCATTTCTGCGGCGCAGAGATTCGCTCGTCGCCTTGGCCATAAAGGCCGGCTACCGACTCGACGTGTAACCAGCGGTTGCAGCCGACCGCATGCTGGTGGCATCCTGTGCGCGCCGCGGCCTGAACCGCGGTCGTTAGGTGGACATCATGAAGACGAGCAATCGACGCATCCCCGCGGTCATTCTTGTCATTGCGGGCTGGCTGAGCACGCCCGCCAACGTCTTCGCGTGTGGTTGTGCCCCCGTTGAGGGTGTGTCATTCGACAAGCAGATCGGCGACGAGTTGAACCAGGCGGTCCATGTGTTCGCCGGCCGCGTCGTGCAAAGAGACGAACTAACCGCGACCATTGCAGTTGACATGTTCTGGAAGGGCGATGGCGCGCCCCAGGTGAGCCTTGGCCAGGCCAGATCTCTCGAGAACGGGACCATATCGATCAATTCCTGCGACTTCTGGTTCACGATGGGGAGCGCGCTACCTCGTGTTCGTGTACCAATCTGGGGTGTGAGCTGCGAGCTTCGCAATGCGGTGGAACCAGCATGTGGGAATCAGCGACGCGGGTCGTGGCAGCACTGGACAGCTTGGCACCGCGACAGAAACCGCAATGAGCACGCAGAAGCCACGAGGAAAGGCCGCCTAACCAGCGCGTGAAGCCAACGGCGTGTAGCGCCTCAGCCCTTGATCGTCCAGAATGGGCGCTGGGCCGCCGCGACTTACGCGCCGGTCGTTAGCCGGATCAAAGACATTGCAGCGCCTCAACGTCGTCGGGCTACACACACGGCACGGCTTTCGGACCTGCGAGCTGTATCAGGGCGATCTGGCCGCTCTTGATCGCAGCGTCGACGCGCTCGTAGTGTCTGCCTTTGCCGGCGATTACGACAAACACCGGGTAGCGTCATTGGGTCTTTGTGGGAGCAGTGTCGCGTCGATGTCGAAACGTTGGCGAAGGACCCGGCTATTGATTTCCGCGACTCTCTGGGTGTGTGGTGCTCGAAGCCGCTTCCAGATCAGCGCTTTTCAAGAATTGTCTGTGCCGACATCGTTGGCGGCACCATTCGCGCCGCTGAAGTCCTTGAGAACGTGTTCGTCGGGCTAACGATTCTCGAAGCTAAGCAGACACCCATAGCACGGGTGGCCCTTCCCGTTTTGGGCGCGGGCTATCAGGAAGTCCCGGCGGCGATGGCGGCCCGTGAACTCATTCAGGCCACGCGACGCTATTTGGAGCGTTCGGTCACAGCGGAGAGCGTTCTGTTCGTCGAGATCAACCCGAGAAGAGCCGCTGAGTTGGCCGAGGCGATGGACGCGGCGTTGGGCCGCGAGAGTGCGATTCTTGCTCCTACCCAGTTGGTGGAGTCCGTACGTGCCGACCTAGCCGACGCTTTTCAGCGGGCCGGATCGTTGTTTGAATTGGACGCAACGGGTCTGCACGACGATTGGAGGAGGCTCCTTGACTCGCCCGTTGTGCGGACATCGGAACTTGGACTCTTGGGACGGCGGTTGGTCGAACTGCTCGTCAGTCGCCTCGGCGGCGGAACGGCCGGGCACCTCCATCAGCGCATCCGTGCCCTAGAAGAGCAGGCCCGTGTCGCCCCGTGGATATGCGGATACATGCACGTATTGCGGCACCTCGGGAACGAAGCAGCGCATGAGCAAGGGCGCAAGAATCGGGTGCCCGCTTTTGTTGACCAAAGTGACCTCGGCCTGTGCTTGCTGTGCGTGGAGCGGTTGCTGAGCTTCTGGGAGCAGAATGCGGCCGGCGAACCAGCGGCTGCAGCCGGCGGCGCGCCGTGACATCCTGAACGCGCCTCGGCTGAACCGCGGTCGTTATGCCGCACGCACCTCACACATCATCGCCGCTCTTTCGTGGGCCTGCCCCGACGAACCATGTCGCCATCGGCCGCGTCTACATGCCTATGAAGGATCCGGCGGTCGTTCGCGGAGCAGTTGTCGGACTGGCGCTCGTCCTGGCGGTGACTGTGTCGGCCGCCAAGCAAGGTACCTCGGCACGGGTCGTGCGGCCGATCGAGCCAATTGGGGCGATTATCGACGCATTTCGTTCGTACTCCGTTGTCGGTCTGGGTGACGATCACGGCAACGACCAGGGCCATGCACTTCGGATGAGGCTCCTACGCGATCCGAGATTCGCGGCGACGGTCAACGACATCTTGGTTGAGTTCGGCAACGGACGTTACCAGGAGTTGATGGACCGATTCGTGAGGGGCGAGACCGTCAGTGACCATGAGCTGCGTCGGGTGTGGCAGGACACGACGGCAATCTCAGGGGTGTGGGATAGGCCGATCTACGAGGAGTTCTTTCGTGCTGTACGATCCGTCAACGCGGCGCTTCCACGGGAGCAGCAACTCCGGGTACTACTCGGTGATCTGCCGGTTGATTGGGATGCCGCACGCCGCACGCCACCGAGGCCTGGTGAGAAGCGACTCTACGGTCAGCCGGTGCGCGACGAAGCCCAAGAACGATCGATGGATCAGGATCGGCACGCGGCGGAGGTGATTCAGCGTGAAACGCTTGCGAAGGGGCGGCGCGTGCTGATCATCTTTGGCGACATGCACCTGACGCGCCGACCCGCCTCGATTGTCGGCCGCCTCGAGGGTGACATCGGCGGCCGCGTTTTCACCATCAGGAACGCCACGCGCCGCACGTACGATAGTCTTCTGGCGCTGGAGCCAGCCCTGTCCTCCTGGCCCATCCCGAGCCTCGCGATTGTGAGCGGAACCGTCCTCACGCAGCAGGAATTCGGCAACGTAGATGCGCTGCTCTATCTCGGTCCGGCGTCGACGATGACGACCTCGAGGCTGCCGAAGTCCCTGTGCGACGACGCGGACTACATCGCGATGCGCCGCGAGCGCATGGCGCTCTCCGGTCTGTCGTCAGCACAAGCGGGGGACCTTCTGTCTCGGGACTGTCCCGCCTCGCCCTAAAGTAGGGTCCCACCCTGCGCCTGACTCTAGGCGCCCTGGCGATAGCGCGCCACTTGGCCTCCGGCGGTTCTTGCCCACGACCGAACTGCGGCATAACCAGCGCTTGCAGTCGACGGCGGTCACCTCTATGGCACAATCCGGAAGAATGGCCGCCGCGGCTGAAGCGCGGTCGCTGGACCGACCGCACGCGCAGCGAACGGAGGATGTGCCATGAGATACGTGGACGGCTTTCTGATCGTCGTACCCAGAAGCAAGCTCGACGAGTATCGAACGATGGCCGAAGAGGGTCGTGACATCTGGCTGAAGCATGGAGCCCTCGATTACAAGGAATGTGTGGGTGACGACCTCAACACAAAGATGGGAGAGATGGAGTCGTTGCCATTCCCGACACTGACCGGACTGGCAGCGGACGAGGCGCTCATTTTCTCCTTTATCGTCTACAGCTCGAGGCAGCATCGCGACGAGGTTAACGCCAAGGTCATGAGCGACCCGGCCATGAGTCCGGAGAAGATGAATGATAAGCCGATGCCCTTCGACATGAAGCGGTTCAGCTACGGAGGGTTCGAGGTGTTCGTCGATGTCTCAGAAGTGCTCTCGATCCACGCTGTCTCGAAGCGTACCCGGTACTGATCTCCGGGCAGCCGGTGAGGCTGGCGATTCGAAAACATGAATGTCGTGCTGCTGACAGTGCTGATCGCCGGTCTCCCTGCCGTTCTGGCGTGTGCGCCGAACCGCGCATCGCGCCATAAACCGGGCGATGCGCTCTGGCCCGGTGAACTCTGGCTGCCCACCGGTGCTGAGACGGACGTCGGAGCCAGGTGTTACGACAGCGGCTCCTGCGATCTGCCGTTCACGTCACCGAGCCTGGATCCAGAAGCGATTAGCGACCACCTCACTCGCCGCTTTCAGGACGCAGGTTGGGAAAAACGATGTCCGGCGCCCGAATACCTTTCGGTTCACCATCAGTGGGGCTGGCAGGAGTTCCTGGGGGTGGCTTCAACCTCAGTGACGATGCGGTGATTCCTGGAACGTCACGCTACTGGCATTGTGCGTGGCGCGACGCCGAGGGCAATGTCGTCAACTATCACCTGAAGACAGTGAGGATGAAAGACGGCCGTCGGCCTTTGCTCGGCTTTGCGACGTACGCTCCCGCCGGGGTGAAATGAGTGAGTGGCGTCACCCGGCTTGGATACGGACGCCATTCGACAGCACCTCGCCCGCGCGGCATACGAGCAGGTGAACGATGTCGTGCTGATGGAGTGAGCACTCGACGCGCGCACGGCCGCGGGTGGGCGGCATGGGTTGCGTGTCGAGCAGACAAGGGCCAGAGGTAAAGCCGACAACTGCCCGCATACGACGGAGTCTAGGTCACGAGCCACCCAGCAAGCGTCAGCTCCCGATAGACAGTGTGCACAAGGGGTCGGACCTACGGACACGAACCCTCAGGGTCACATCCACCACCCGCTCAGGCTACGGCAGCAGTGGCGCGGACCTGTTAGTGATTGAGCCGCAACCACTTCGGGCCCAGCGCGAAACGCCTTCCGCCGGCCGGTGCCGTGAGTCCGGGGTTGCGCGTCCGTGATGCCGCGGTGCCGTGACGTCGATCCGGCTGCCACTGACGTCACCCTGTAGGGTGCTGCCGCAAGTCCGGCCATCACGTGACGTCCTTCCGCACCACCGCGAGCGGAGTGCCGGGTGACCGCGACCCGAAGTCCGCCGTGGCTGGCCGCAGGTCCGGCGGTTGGTGACGGTGCTCGGAGCACCTGCTGCCGTAACGCCGGGACAGCCGTACCTGAAGTCCGGCATCCGCTGCCGCGATGCCGTCAAGGTGCGTCCGAAGGTCCGGGTGACCGCGGACGTGAGTCCGCCTCACGCGGCCGTAATCGTGCAGGGTGCAGGACATGCCCGTGCGGATTGCTCGCCTTTGATTCACATTCGGACGCGATAAGCCCTCCCGCAGCGGGCACGCATCCGGTCTCGAGCTCGGTGGTATCCTGCGCGCGAGATGGCGACGTTCGTTCTCGTCCACGGTGCGTTCGGCAGCCCCGCCGAGTTGGCACCGGTGATTCCGTTGCTCGAGGCTCTCGGTCACCGTGCCATCGCCGTCGACCTGCCGTGCGCGGACCCTGCGGCGACGCTTGACGACTACGCCCGCACAGTGGTCGAGGCGATGGCCGGGATCGAAGGGCCGGTCGTCGTCGTTGGCCATTCGGCGGGCGGCGCGACGATCTCGCTCGTGCCTGGCCGGACCCGCGTCGACCGCCTGGTCTACGTGACTGCGGTCGTTCCCGAGCCGGGGCGCTCGATCGCAGACGTCGTTGGCGCCGGGGTTCGCGAGACGATGCTGTCGGTCTCGCATGATGACGGCAACGGCTGCCGGTCGTTCGACCTCGAGATGCTGGCGTCGCTCGCGCCACCGGAGGAGCGGGAGCGCGTATCTTGCCTTCCTCCGAGCCACGCAGCGCCCCCAGGGCTGGGCAGCCGTGGAACAGCCCTGGCCCGGCCAGTCACTTCCCGACGTGCCCCGCACCTACGTCCTCTGCACCGAGGACAACATCATCCCGCCCGCGAAACAGCGCGAGATGGCGGCGCGCCTGGGCGTGGAGCCCATCGAGATCGCCTCCGATCATGCGGTCTTCGCCCTCCAGCCCCGCGAGCTCGCCGCGGTGTTAGCGGGGTAGTCTGACTCGGAAGCGGCAATCGCGTTCGAGAGGCCTGGGATTCAGATGAGCCACAAGCCGGAAAGCAATCTGAGAGCCTCGTTGCTGGTCGCCTCGATGGTCGCCTTCGGGGTGTCGATGTCGGCTCAGGCACCAGAGTTGATTGTTCCCGAGTACCTGGCAGCGAAGTACACCGCGGCGGCGGATGCCCCATCGATGGTGACCGTGGCCGGCCAGGACGAGCCAGGAGAGCGGTTGATCGTGACCGGTCGGACGCTCGACGGTGGGAAGCCAATCGCCGGTGTGTCGCTCTACGTGTTTCATACCGACATCCGCGGCCGGTACGCCACAGATATCACCGATCTCAACGCCGCCGAGCTGAACCCAAGGCTGCACGGCTCTTTGCGAACGGACTCGAAGGGGCAGTATCAGTACCAGACCATCCGTCCCGGCAGCTACGACAACGGACCCGCGCACGTGCACTACGTCGTGAAGGCGCCAGGCTATAAACCCCTGCTACTGTCATTACAGTTCGAGGATGACCCTGTCGTGGTGGGACGGCGGAAGTTCGGCATTCCGCTAATGGACCCGGATGCCTTCAAGAATGGGCCTTGCAAGTCCCGGCCAGACTGCGTGTTGACTCGCCCTGTCACGCGCGACGCTCGCGGCGTCTGGCGGGTCACCCGTGACATCCAGATGGTGCGAGAGTAGGCATCAATGGGCGAAAGAAGGCTTGAAGCGGTCGTGGTTGGCCCGGGCGCTCCAGGCCACTTGAAGGTCGTCTTCGGGCGCGACCATCACTGCTTCGTTGCAGATGTTCCTGCGGACCGATTGCCGCCTTCACTGCGGCTTCCCAACTCGGAGTTTGTTGGGGTGGTAGAAGGTCGCGACCTGATTCGCGTTGAGTCAGAGGGGCGGGCGTCGCTAACAATCCAGGATCACATCCGGACGGTTCTCAATACGAGTTGGGATCCGATCGGCGTGGCCAAGTTCGTTGACGACGAATACGACGGTTACATCGGAGGCATCCTCTCGCTGTTGCGAAGCGACGCCTCCGTCGATGTGATTGCGAAACACTTGTCGCGCATCGAGATCGATCGCATGGGACTCGCCGGTTCGTGGTTCAGCAAACTTCGCGAGGTCGCTGCTAAACTGAGGTCACTTCAGCTACCAGTTGCTGGAGGTCCTGGCTCCGCATGATCGTCCGAGTGCGGGCCGCCGAGTACGCGACACCGGCGCTGGGCGAGCGGTTCAGGCAGGGGTTCCGACCAGGCTCGGTTCGCTTCACAGTTCTGGAGACGATCAAGGGGACTATCGTGCCCACCAGCCTCGTCTTATCTGGCGTCCTGACGGAGCGGAACGATTTCAACGACCACGAGCCGCCGTATCGATTCGTCCGGCCTGAGGGCCGCCACGGTAACTGCTTTGCCGATGCGTATCGAAGCCAGGCGGAATTCTTGTTGTTCCTCACGGGGAAGAGGGACACTACAACTTGTATCCGGAAGCCCTCGGACCCGTGAACGAGCAGCTGCGTGGCGGTGCTGGTGACCCGTGGCTGGCGTGGGTCAAAGCTGCGCTGGTGCCCTGAATCACCGGCCCGCCTAACAAGCGTGTGAAGCTAGCCGAGCGGTCCCGCAGTCCAGTATTGTCTTGGGCCAGACAGATGTGGCAGTTGGTCATCGCCTTGGCGTGGAGCGGCCAGGTTCACACGGTTCGCTGGGTGGACGTCGGCGAGAATGCGCCCGAAGCCCTGAGGCTTCGCCAGTTCATCCACCAGGTGTACGACCTGCTCAGCGCATTACCTGAGGTGCAATCCCTCCCGACACCGGAAGGCGGGTGCGCGTGACTCGTGGATTCATCGGGTTAGTGTTGGCGCTCGCCGTCTCGATGTTGGCTATTCATACGGTCGGGTTGGGCACAGCTCGTGGCGACGGGTCGGCCTCGATGCTGTCGCTCTATCGGTCGGCCAAGCCAGCCTTGCCAGAGAGCGGATACGTGGCCTTCGTGCCCACAGATGCCGACCCGGTCGCGGGCAGTGCCACCCGGTTCCTGGCGCAGTACGCGCTCGCGCCACTTGTTCTGGTGGACGACATTGCGAGCGCGCCAGCCGCCATCACTGGACCGGCTGCGGGGGAGAGTGTTGATCGCACGCTCGTGGAGCGTGGTCTATCCCTTGACGTCGTCCTCTCGGGTGGGATTCGGGTGTATCGGCGGTGACGGTCGGGAGAATACTCCTCTCGCTATTACCTCTGGTAGCCGTCTGGTTCTGGCTGCGCCGGCTGAAAGTTGGCGGCAGTGTGGAGCGCATCGGGCTCACAATAGGGTTTGGCCTGGCGCTGCCGTCCAGCGCGTACTTCCTCGCCCGCTGGATCGGGATCACGCCAACCTGGTTCATGCTCATCGAGTGCGTACTGGCTGCGGTTGCCCTTGCGGGCAGCGTCGTGTTTCAGTCGTCCCTGGAAACCGAGAGCGCTACGCCTAGTCGGAAAGCGCCGCCCGCCGCGCTCCCTGGCGATTGCGCTCACCATCGCCCTCCTGATCGCGGTGCTGTCGGGTGTGGCCGTCTCCATCATCTCGCGGCGCACCCTGAAGGCACGTGGGACGCATGGGCGATTTGGAACGTGCGCGCTGCGTTCCTCGCGCAGCCCTCAGAATCGTGGCGGTTGGCCTTCGATCCCGCGCTGGCCCACCCCGACTACCCGCTACTGTTGCCAGGCGCAATCGCGCGCGCCTGGGTGTTTACTGGTTCGCAGCCTGCCTGGATACCGGCACTCATCGCCGTGGCATTCATCGTTGCAACCGCGTTGGTGATCACCGGTTCACTGTGGAGGTTGGGCGGTCCGCTGATCGGGCTCGCTGGTCTAGCCATGCTGATGACCCCAGAGTTCTTGTTCCTCGGAACGGCCCAGATCGCCGACGTGCCACTGGCGTTCTTCGCTGTTGCGGCGGTCGTGCTAGCGGCGGCCCCGCCGCCCGTCGCGTCCAGCCGCTTGGTCCTCGCGGGACTTGCGTGCGGCTGCGCGGCATGGACCAAGAACGAGGGGTTGGTGCTAGCCGTCACATGGCCAGTGCTTGTCGCGGCCAGCGCAGGCTGGCGTGTTGGACCGAGCGCTGCCAAAAGTGCAACCGCAGACCTCGTGATCGGCGCCGGCCCGCTTCTCGTCCTGCTCGCGGTCTTCAAGCTTGTGCTCGCGCCGCAGAATGACGTCGTGAGCGGCTTGCTGGCGCCCGGGGCGCTCCGCTACTGGACCGATTACGCTCGGGTTGCGTTCGTGGCGCGGGAGATGGCGCTGGGCCTGTTCTGGTGGGGGAACTGGCCGGGGCCGGTGCTCTGCCGTCGCCTTGCTGGGCATGGTGTCACTTGTATCTTTCAAGCGCGGGGGCCCTCCTGTTGGCCTGCTATTGATCGCGCAGTTGCTCGCGTTCTTTGTCATCTACGTGATGACGCCGCAAAGTGTCGCGTGGCACATTCAAACATCATGGTCCCGGCTCATTGCCCAGATGTGGCCGACGATGGTGTGGTGGAGCTTTGCGGCTGGATGTCTACGCAGGGAATCGCAAGGGAGTTGGACGCTTCGCGGCGCGCTTGATTCGGGCGTTAGCCAACAGAGGGAAGTGACATTGTCGACACGACTTGTGTGTCTCCTGCTCACGTCAGCGCTGATCCTTTCGTCAGGGTGTAGATCCGATGTGAGGCCTACGTCCTATCCTTCAGCCATCCGGTGGGCCGGTTCAAAGCCCGGTTCTTTGCGGGATTGGGCTTCTCGGCCGACCTCTGGGAACTCCTCGAACACACACTTCGTACACAGCACCTGAGCCAAGACGCCGAGGCGGGCGATCCGGACGCCTTCGGGCAGCCGTTCACCATCCGCGCTATCCTACGGGGACCGGCCGGTCGATCGGCCTTGGTGGTCAGCGTCTGGTTCATCCGGGCCGGGGAAGCCCAGCCGCGATTTGTGACCGCCTATCCGGGAGAGACGAAGTGACGCCCAACCTGCTCGATGTGGTCGTTCTTACGCGTGACCTGCCGGCCCATGGCCTGAGGCGGGGCGACCTGGGTGCAGTGGTGGACCTCCGCGGCCCTGCGGCAATCGTCGTCGAGTTCGTCGCCGCATCCGGGCGGACGCAGGCACTCGTGACCCTGAGCCCATCGGACATCCGCGCCGTGGCTGACGACGACCTGGTCGCCGTGCGTCCGACCGCTTCAAAAGCATCGTAATCGGGCGCGTCGTCCGCACGGCAATGTCGCGCCACCCGGCGTGGATGAGTGTGTCCTTCGATCGCACTTCCCCAGCATGCAGTGGGAGCAGGCGGAGCATCTGGTGCTGATGCCCCAACAAGTCGACGTGCTCACCCGCGCGGGCGAGCCACCTGCCCGCGTGCCTGCGAGAGATGGACAGAGGGCAAAGACGACAAACCGCCTGCATGCGCCGGACCTTAGTGGAGCACCTGCGCCACTTCCTTGAGGACCCGATGAACCGTGTGCAAGCAGCCTCGGGACCTACCTGCAGCAACCGCCAGACCCACCTGAGCACCCGTCAGACTTACCCGAGCAGTGGTGTGCACCTGCAAGTGATTGATCCGAAGTCAGTTAGGTGCCGTCCGAAAATGGGTGCCGCGGACCGCTCGGGCGAGTACGGGTTTTCGGTCAGGTGATGCCGCAATTCCGTCGGGGATGATCCGGCCTTCGCTCGGGTCAGTCTGCCCGTCGCTCGGGCACGTCCCGGCGACCGCTCGGGTTCGTCCGCACCACTGCGAGGGGAGTGCCGAGTAACCACTCGACAAGGTCCGCCGTCTGCTTGGGTAGGTCCGGCGGTTGGAATGGGAAGTCCCGGTAGGTGTTCGGGTGGTGCGGGGTAGTGGTTGGGCGAGTCCGCCAGTCGCTCTGGTGATGCTCGCGAAGCGCTCTGGTAGGTCGGCGAGCCGCTCAGGTGAGTTGGCGTCACACTCAAGTTAGCCCGTGGGGGTGCGTGGCCACATCGGCCTGCGATTCGGCGGGCACGGCATGCAGGGCGGCTCGGTCGGCGGCGTCAAGCGACTGTGACAGAATCCGGCGGGGGCGGCCGCCGCCGCCGACGCGCAGGCTTTCGGCGAACTAATGTTCAGCATTTCGACGTGGCGGCCTTGCAATGCCTCCGCACGCTGATTACCGGTGGCGATCGACGGCCAAGCCGACGCACCTCGGGAACTGCCCGACTGGCGCTGGTTGCGTCGCTCCAACGAATGATCCATGTTGATGCGCCGAACCATAGCGTTGATCGTACTCACGGCCCTGGGATTCGGTCTCCGCTCGATGGAGGCGCAAGGTGACCGCTTTCTCGATGCCGTCGCAGTCCATCGCGTCCTCGATGACTTCCAGGACGCATTAGAGCAGCGCTGGTCCTATCGCTTCGCCAACCGTGCCGACTTCGGCCCCCCGATCGCCGCACTCCGGCTGAGGGCGGCCACCGGCATGTCCGTCGATGACCTCGGACTGGAGCTCCATAAGATTCTTGCGTTGGGTATCGACGGTCATTCCAGCGTCATCGGATACCAGCTGCCCGGGATCCGCTATCTGCCCTTCCTCATCGAACCCGACGGCGACCGATTCATCGCCTTCAAGCCCGATCGCACGGCGTTTCTCGACGACGGCTTCCCCTACCTGGCGCAGATTGACGGTAGCGACATCAGCGAGTGGTGTGCCGCGGCGGCGGTGATCGTGCCCAAGGGCTCGCCGCAGTATCTCCGCCACCGCTGCGCGGCTCGCCTGCGCAGTATCGATTTCGTGCGCGACGTCATGAGACTGCCGAAAAGAGACACTGTTGATCTGGCGCTCGTCGCGAAGGACGGAAAGACGCGCAGATCACTGACGGTTCGCCTCGGGAACGCGTCGCCTCCGTACGGTGTGTGGCCTCGCGCCGGTTCGCGCGTGTTGCCGGAGAACGTCGGGTACCTGCGACTGGCGTACCTGGATCAGGAGTCGTCGGTTCGGGAGATCAAACAATGGATGCCGGCCTTTCGCGGGACAACGGGTCTCGTCATCGACGTTCGCGACAACGACGGAGGCGACCGCGATGCCCTGCAGTTGATGTACTCCTACCTGGCGGCTGCCGGCGATCCGCCTCACGTGTTTACCGCTGCCGCCTATCGCCTGCATGCGACGCATCCGGACGATTACCTTGCGACGAACCATCGCATGTACCGCAAGGACGCGGTCGAGTGGTCAGGCGCGCAGCGGGCGGCTGTTGCGGAGTTCAGCCAAGACGTTCAAGCCGGAATGGGAGTTGCCCATCGGGCAATTCAGCGACTGGCACTACATGGCGCTGGACCGGCTCAACGACGTGGACATCTATCACTACGACAAACCGGTCGTCGTGTTGATGAATGGCAAGTCGTTCAGCGCTACCGACATCTTTCTCGCAGGACTGAAAGGGATGAAGAACGTCACCCTCCTCGGCACTCCAAGCGCAGGTGGCAGCGCCTACACACAAGAAGTCGCCCTCGGGGCGACGCCTCTTCGTGTTCGCATCGGCTCGATGGCGTCGTTCCAGGCCGATGGGCGCCTGTTCGATGGCCATGGCGTGCGTCCGGATGTCATCGTCGAACCAACGCCTGAGTATTACGTCGGCGGACCTGACAATGTGCTGGCGGAGGCCCTCAAGCGGCTCGGGACTCGATGATCACGATTTGCAAAGGCTGTGGTGCGGCGCTAAACGAAGCAGTCGAGGTCTGCCCTCAGTGTGGGATGTCGAACCCGTGGTTTAGCGAGAAAGAATCCCACCGTGACAGCCCGCTCGAGTATCTGCGGCTTCTGGTCGAGCCACTCCTGGCAATTCGTTGGCGCAAGCGACCGCTCGCGTGTCTGGCGTGTGGTGCCGAAGTCGTCGGGACCGCCGGTCGCTGCAGCGGGTGCGGCACGAGCCTGCAATCCATGGTGCTTCAAGATCGAGAGGGTCCTACATTAGAAGGCATCGGTGTGTGGCTGTTCTTGGTTGTGCTGCTCGGCTGGTCCGGGTGGTCTCGAATCGAACCGTTGGTGTATCGAGTGGCCCCTGAGTTTCGCGCCATTGAAGCAGGGGCCGCCAGAGTTGCCGGTCGTGATCAACATTCGGCAGACCGGGCTTCGCGTTGCCAACGATGTGGCTGAGCGACGATCTTGTGTAGTTGAGATTGGGACATCCAAAATCTTCCATGCGGCGCGCTTTGCATTGGCTCCGGGCGAAGTGCGTGAGCTGCCTTACGCCAGCTTTACCGATGGTTCAGCCGGCCTCACGGAGGCAGCCGGTTACCGCCGGGCGAGACAGGGCATCAGTATCGACTGCACGGATACGCGCGGCGTGTCCCGGAGAATCTGGTTCTGATATCCTGCCTCGCGCGGCGCGGCTTGACGCCTTTCCGTTACGACGACTCAGAAACCACGCAGTAGAAAACCTCCATGCGAATTGTTTGCGTTGCCGCGGTCTTGCTCGCACTCGCCAACAGCGCGCGCGCTCAACACGCCTCGTTGCCCGAGGTCATCGTGCAACGCTTCGTTGACGCGGCGAACGCCCGGAACGCCGACGCGATGGCCGCACTGGTCGCCCCAGATGCCGTCTTCGCGCGATTTCCAGGCGGCCAGGTCATTGCCCGGACGCGTGACGGCATCCGCGAACACTATTCGCGGCAATTGCAGTCTCTATCCGCGGGCTTTCGTATCACCGTCCAGCCACGTATCGTCGAAGGCCAGTTCGTCATCGACCAGGAGCACTTCACGGGAATGCCTGGCGAGCGTGGTCAAGCCACGTGGATGTATCTGGTGCGTGACGGCTTGATTCAGCGCGCCTGGGATCTTGACGGGCAGGCCGCGCCAGGGCCTTAGGCTGGCTTCTGGTGGCGATCTGGGTGGGCTTCGCGATCCGGGGTGAAGGCTCGATGCGAGCGCTAGCTCGGAATCTCGTTTGGATATCACTGAAGGGCCTCAGGAGCGACATGAACGAAGAACTCGAGCGCCTTGTCACCATGTATGACCGCGGCCATGTCAATCGGCGCCAACTGTTACAGGGACTGCTTGGCCTCGGGCTGGGCACCGGCTGTGTCAGCACCCGCAGCGACGCGTCGGCGCCTGGCGGCCTGCGCGAGCCTTTGTTCCGCGCACATACGGTCAATCACGTCACGATTCGGACCGCCGATGTTGCTCGGTCGAAGGCGTTCTATCAGTCCCTCACGGGCCTTGCGGTGCGCGCCGAAGACAAGGATTCCTGTGAACTTCGCCTGGAGCATGGCTTTCTCGGCCTGTACGCCCTCGAAGCCGGACAACGCGCCGGCTACGATCACTTCTGCTTCGGCGTTGAGGCGTTCGACGCGCCCCGCGCGCTGGCTGCGCTCGAGTCAGCGATGCCAGACGCGCAACCGAGCTTGGAGACGGGAGACCAGGTCTTTCTGCGCGACCCTGATGGGGCAAGGGTTCAACTCGCAGACGTGAATATGCAAACGATGAAGCGCCTAACTTAGGCGTACACCGTCCAGAGCACTGACCGATCAGCTTTCGAGGCTGTCGGCCCTCGAACATTCACCGTTCCGCTGAGGTCGCGGCGGTCTCCCCCTCGAAGGAACACGCCATGTCGAAGGTTGTCGCAATCATGTCCATGTCGCTCGACGGCTACGTCGCCGACCTCAACGATGGCGTGGCCGAAGTGTTCGACTGGTACATGCACTCGGGCGACGTCGAAATCCACACCGGCGGGTCGGACCCCATGACGTTCAGGGTGTCTGAGCCGAGCGCCGAGCACCTTCGCGGTCTCACGTCCGAACTTGGCGCCATGCTCAGCGGCCGACGCACCTTCGACAAAGCCGAAGGCTGGGGCGGAAACCACGCGTGGGGACCGGCATTCGTACTCACCCACCACGTTCCCGCCGGCTGGCCGCGGCCCAACTCGACGGTGCACTTCGTGACCGACGGCATCGAATACGCCGTGAACCAGGCCAAAACCGCCGCTGCCGGGAAGTCCGTTGGCGTCCACGGCGCCGACACCATCCAGCAGTTGTTGAATGCCGGGCTCCTCGACGAAATCCACGTCGACATCGCGGCGGTGCTGCTTGGCTCCGGAGTGCGACTCTTCGACCACCTCGCCGGCACGCCATTCGCCCTTGGCAACCCGACGGTGATCCGGGCGTCGGCGTTACACACCTGCGCTACCCGGTACGCAAGGCGTAGCCAGGCACCAGAGCAAACGAATGGCGAATGACGATCGCATCAAGGTGATTCCCAGGGGAACGCCGGAATCAGCGGCCATGGTGGCAAGCGTCAAGCGAGCGATGGCGATCACCGCTCGTCTCAACCGTCTGACGTTCGACGATGCGGATGAAGTCAGAGCGCTGTTCAGCGAGCTGATCGGCAAGAAGGTGGACGACACCTTCTCATTGATCCCGCCGTTCTACACCACCGGAGGGGGCGACATAACGCGTCGGGCGCAATGTGTTCGTCAATCAGAACTGCACGTTCTATGACCTTGGCGGGCTCGATATTGCCGACGATGTGATGATCGGGCCGAACGTGAGCCTCATCACGTCTGGCCATCCCATCGAGCCATCTCAGCGCCGCGCCGCCGTCGTCGCGAAGCCGATCGCGATTGAGAGAAACGTCTGGATTGCCGCCGGCGCAACGATCATCGGTGGCGTCACAGTGGGCGAGAACTCGGTTGTGGCAGCCGGCTCGGTCGTCACCAAGGACGTCCCGCCGAATACGCTCGTCGGCGGAAATCCGGCGAGAGTGATTCGCTCGATTGGAGACTGAGGAAATGGGGCCGCCCGGCCCATGTCCGACGAAAGCGAGTGTGGTCATGAGTCATCACCAGACGTCTTTTCTGACGATGTCGGCGACGGTGGCTATCGCTGGCATCGTCATGGCGCACGGCGCCCAACAGCCGGCCAGCGCGCCAGCGTCTTCCACCACGAAGGTCGTGCTGCTCGGCACTGGCACCCCAGCTGCGACGCCGGATCGATCGGGCCCGGCGACGGCGATCGTGGTGAACGACACCGCCTACCTGGTGGACTTCGGGCCAGGAGTCGTTCGGCGCGCGAGCGGGGCGGCGACCAGCAGCGGCATCGCGGCCCTCCAACCGACCAGGTTGCGCGTTGCTTTTGTGACGCACCTTCATTCCGATCACACGGTGGGATACGCCGACCTGATCTTCAGCCCCTGGACGCTCGGGCGCCGCGTGCCACTCGAGGTCTACGGTCCGCGCGGTCTGAAGGAGATGACCAACCACCTGATCGAAGCCTACCGAGTGGACATCGACACCCGCACCAACGCGGACGGCAACCAGCGAACGTTCCCGGACGGCTACAAAGTCAATGCGCACGAGATCGCCGCAGGCGTCGTGTACCGGGATGACAACGTCACGGTGACGGCGTTCGCGACCAAACACGCCATGGAGAGTTATGGATACCGGTTCGACACGCCTGACCGCAGCATCGTGATCTCCGGCGATACCAACCCCACACAAGCCACCATCGATGCCTGTCGAGGGTGTGACGTCCTGATTCACGAAGTGCACACCAGCGCATGGCTTGCGGCACGCCCCGAAGCCGGCGGTGCGCCGCCCGGAACGTTCCGGCGCTTTTCAGAGAAGTACCACACCACGACCGAGCAGCTTGGCGAGCTGGCCTCGCGCGCGAAGCCGCGACTTCTCATCCTGTACCACTACAACAGCCTGACGCCCGAGGAACTGCAGTCGGAGATGAAGAAGCATTACTCGGGCGCGTTCGTCATCGGTCGCGATCTCGAGGTCTACTGAAGGCCTCGCGACTGGCCCAGGAGGCTGCTTCAACCCTGACTCCCCCTTCTGCAGCTCACGCTCAGCCTCCGCAGAAACGCGATAAGCTGTGCGCCTGAAGCCAGACCCTGTCATCGCTCCCCACATTCCGCTCCACCCCGGGGCTCATCGATCACGGCCGTTGTGGCGGCACGCGATTGGCCTGCTCCTCCTGGCGGCGTGCGGCTGTTCGCCGATGACGAGGCAGGCGAAGTCCGAGGGCAGCACTCACCTCATTGTCTGGGCCTGGGACGTGAACCACGACGCCGGGGCGTTTCTGGCAGTTGTCGATGTGGATCGCAGTTCGGCAACCTATGGTCAGGTGCTGAGCACGTTGCCCACGCTGGCTGGGAGCGAGGCGCACCACACCGAATACGAGATGACCACAAACCAGCTGTTCGCCAACTCGTTCGATAACGGGCAGTCGTTCGTGTTCGACCTTGGCGACCCCGTCCACCCACGCCTGGTCAGTGAGTTCGGCGATGCCGGACCCTATACCCACCCGCACAGTTTCGCCCGCACGCCGAGCGGCACTGTTCTCGCGACGTATCAAGGTCTCGCGGCCGATCACAACGCAACTGGCGGACTGGCCGAACTGGACGATCGTGGACGATTGCTCCGGGCCGCGAGCGCCGCAGATCCTCTCGATCCGGACATCCGCCCCTACAGCCTGGCCGTTGTGCCCCAGCTCGATCGCGTCGTGACCACCTCCGCCGACATGCACGGAGTGAAAGCGGGGCGGTCGGTTCAGGTCTGGCGGCTCTCGGATCTGACCCTGTTGCACACCGTGGTGCTGCCGCCCGGACCGCGCGGCGACGAGAACCTGCATCCCGCAGAAGCGCGACTGCTTGGCGATGGAAGGTCCGTGATGGTCGCGACGTTTCGCTGCGGGATGTACGTGCTCTCCGAGCTCGACGGAGTGCCGTCGCCAAGCTTGCGCGGTCCTTCCCGTGGTCGGCGGTGGCAGGAGAGGACACGGATTGCAATGTGCCCGTGCGGGTTGGTCGTTTCTGGGCCCAGCCCGTCGGCACTACGGGATCAGTGGTCGTGATGGATGTGTCCAAACCGGAACGGCCGGTGATCGTGGACGAACTCCCGTTCGGCGTCGATGCCCGCCCACACTGGCTCGGGCTCGAACCTGGAGGACGCCGCATCGTGATGACTGGTGGGGGAACGTTGGCCGGCGGCGTCTATCTGATCGACATGGATCCGGAGACCGGAAAGCTCCGGCTCGCAAGCGATCTTCCAGCCACCGCGTCCGGGATTCCCGGAATCCGATTCGACCGTGACGAGTGGCCCCATGGCAAGACCGGTCCGGCGTTTGCGCACGGAGCGGTGTTTCGTCCCGTGAAATGAACTGGCTCAACGGCCGGCGAAATCGCGAGGACGACGAGCGATATCTGGAAACGCCTTCAGCACAGTCTTGTCGAAGGTCAGCAACGGGCAGCTAGACCGCGCGGCCAGTTCGACGAAGAGTGTGTCGTACACCGGCACCCCTGACTCGATGGCCCGCAACAGGGCTCCCTGGCACAGCGTGGTGGTCGCGATCGACTCGATGCCAAGCCGCCGCGCCAATCCAAGACGCGCGGGCCCCTCGGCTGACGACAGAACGCCCGCTCGTACGGCCATCCACACCACGTTGGTCAGTTCCGCTTCCCAGTGAGCCGGTGCCAGCGGCGTGCCAACATGCTCGAAGCACGCCGCGCGATTCATCGACGAACGCCTCGGTGCCGAGCAGCAGGTATGCGACGACGTTCGTATCGATGACCGCCTTCACGGCCTTCCGACGGCCATCCAGGCATCGACCTCGGCGGCCGTGGGCCGTCGCGTCTGCGCCTGCCAGCCGGCTTCGATCTGGTCGAGCACCGCCCGACGCTCCGCCACATACCCTTCCAGCAACTCTCGCACCTCCTGCTCCATGGATCGGTTGTGACGCCTGGCCAGCGCCTTGAGCGACTGCACCACCTTGGGCGGCACATTGCGCACGGTAATCGTCGGCATCGCGGTCTCCTTGCTGGCAATATGCTAGCATCGAGCCGGGTCACGGCCGACGACGACATCAAGGCGCGGCCGCTGACCTACCTGGTGGATGCGAAGGGTCGCGTCGCCGAGAACAAGGCCCTGCTGGCTCAGTCGCGGTATGGCGGACCAACGGAGATCACATGAGACGGGCGATTCTTGCGTCGGTGATAGCCCGCGAGCGACGGGCCATTGGCCTCGGCATCGCGCTCGCCTTTGCGATTCTTGCCGTTGAACGGCCCGCCTTCGGGCAGGCCGGCCAGGACGCACAGCACTGGCTCGGTACCTGGTTCGCGTCTTCCACGATGCGCGTCGACCAGCCAGCGGCACAGGCCCAGAGCGCGCCCTCAATCTCGAATGAGCAAGCCTCCGAGATTCCTCCTGCGGTGATGGCCGTCGCACCTTCCCAGAAGTTGGTGTTAGCCGGACAGTCACCACTGCACTTCAACAACCAGACGCTTCGCCAGATTGTCCACGTCACCGCTCGGCGGCTCACGGCTCCGGGTGGTTCTGTCGAATACATTCGGTACCGTCCCATTGACGATCGGTGCCGCCCAACTCGCTGTCAGAGACAAGGATGCCGCGATCGTGCCCCGGTCGAATCGCATCTTGACCTTCGGTGGCGAGGCCAGGACGACCGTTCCGGCCGGAGCCGATTCTCATCAGCGACCCGGTGGACCTCGTGGTGCGAGACTTCGCGGATCTCGCGATCGATCTGTACCTGCCCGATGACACCGCAGCCACGGAGTCGCCAATGACCACCCACGCGGCGTCATGGCAAACCAACTATGTGTCGCCGCCGGGAAATCATGCGGGCGCCATCAGCATGCCCGTGCAGACGACGACCGCTTATCGTCGTGGAGACGGACTGCCAGGCTCGACCTGGTTCTTCCTGGCTCGCGTCGAAGTGATGGCGCCACCGCAGGCGGGAGCCGTCGTGGCGCTTGGCGACTCCATTACCGATGGAACCGCCTCGACGATCGACACGAACAACCGTTGGCCAGACCATCTAGCCCGGCGCCTGGCGAACGCCGGTGCGCGGATGGCCGTCCTCAATGCCGGCATCGGCGGCAATCGCGTGCTGAAGGACGGCAATGGTCCCAGCGCGCTCGCACGATTCGATCGCGATGTCATCGCGCAAACAGGCGTGACACACGTCATCGTCCTCGAAGGAATCAATGATATCGGGCAGGGACGCGAGAACGCCTCGCCGACTGCAGCGGACCTCATCGGCGCTCACAAGCAAATGATTGAGCGCGCCCATGCGCGTGGGATCACGATCTATGGAGCAACGCTCACACCGTTCGAGGGTGCGAACTACTGGACATCGGTGGGTGAAGCGAAGCGACAGGCGTTCAACGAATGGATTCGGACGAGCAAGGCGTACGATGCGATCTTCGATTTCGATGCGGCGGTCCGCGACCCGAACCACCCGACGAAGGTGCTCGCCCGATACGATCCTGGCGACCACCTGCACTTGAACGCAGCTGGCTACGAGGCGATGGCGAACATCATCGACCTGATGCTGTTGCGACTTCGTTAGGCGGACACATCATGCTTCGATCATTCATCCTGAGCGTATCGCTGGCGGGCGTGCTGTTGGCCTCGGGTCTTGCGTCTACAACCGTGGAGTCGCAGGCACCAGTGCCGTCGAATATCGGTTTCGTTCTGTACACCAAGAGTCATGCCCCGGGAACCCTCAACGCCAGGTGGATGTACGCGAACAAGTACAGCGGCCCGGGGATAGCCACCGGCGGCCCCAGGGAGGGCTTCGCCGGGCGCTTCCACGTCCGCTATTTCTACGACAACGGAGAGTTCTCGGACGAATACGACCTGGAGATCGAGAAGACTGGCGACACCTACAAGGTTTCGTGGTTCACCAATGGCCAGGTGAGTGCTGTCGGCGTCGGCATGGAAGTCGAAGGCGGCCTCGCTGTCGGCTGGCGTCGAGTCAAGGACTAGCGTGACACACCCTTCCCTTTGGTTCGCCACGCTCGTCGTCGCGATCACCGCGGTGGCAGGTTGCAGCAGGCAGGCGCCGACGTTCGATCTCTCCACGTTGCGGACGGCGATCCAGGCCGAGAACGACCGGTTCACGAAGGCCCATGTTGCCGGCGACGTCGCGGCGATCGACGCGATGTTCACACGTGATGCCAAATCGTTCCCCCCAGGGGCCGAAGCCGCGATCGGGTTGGCGGCGATCCACGACTTGACCGTGGAGTACCTGAATGGTGGCATCAAGGAGTTTCATGAGGAGACGACGGACTTCTACGGCAACGAGGACTTCCTGATTGATCAAGGCAACTACGTCGTCACCTATGGCCCCGACAACGCGGTCGAGCGAGGGAAGTATGTGAATGTGTGGAAACAGGAAGATGGGACCTGGAAGATTCACACGAACATCTGGAATACCAGTGCGCCACCCGCAGCGCCGAAGTCACGCTGACGGATGCGGGGCTCGCGAGACCGCTTTGATCTGCGAAGGAGTTAGGCATGTCCTGGTGGCAGCGACTGTGGCGTAAGGAGTCGCCACTTCCTGGCCCTTGTCAGCGCTACCGAACCACCCGATCACGGATCCAGTCCGCGAGTTCGTTCTCGGTAACGCGGCCGTCAGCCAACGCCAGGAACTGCGTCACCACCTCGACATCGGTCGCCTCCAACTCGTGGCCGTTGATACCGAGGAAGGTCACCATTGCCAGGAATCCGATCCGCTTGTTGCCATCACGATACGGGTGGCCCCTCACCAGACCGAAGGCATAGGCGGCCGCCAGCCTCGGGACATCCGCGTCGCTCTCGTATCGCCATTTGTGTTGAGGCCGCGCCAATGCCGACTCCAGCGTATTCTCGTCACGAACGCCGGGCAGGCCACCGTGCTCGCGGATCTGATCGCTGTGAATCGCATCGATGACAACGCGGGAGAGCCAGTGCGGCTCGCGACGACGCTTGACCACGGCCTACTTCGCGAGTTCCCGGAGGGCGCCGCGATACTTTTTGGCGGCCTTGGCCGCAACCTTCAACGCGCGTTCCGCCTCGGGGTCATAAGGGGTCAACAGAATCCCCCGATCGGTCTCGACCGCCAGGACGCGGTCCCCAGCCTCGAGCCGAAGCCGGTCGGCCATGTCCTTGGGCAGAGTGGCGCTGACGGACCCGCCAGCCTGTCGCAGTGTGACTTCCTTGGTCATGCTGCAGAGTAGCACAATAGTGCTACAGCGGCATCCGCGCTCGTTCTCGATGGGTGGTATCCTGCCTCGCGACGGACGGCCTCATCGTTGTCGCCGAGAGCAACCCCGTCGGGAGCCTGCCGAAGGGGATTGCGAGCCTGACCTGGAGACGATGTACCCTGTGTCCCATCGTGTCGATTCCTCCTGCGCTCTTCTAGCGCCGCCTCCGAATGGCCGCATCTCCCGGCGCATCCGCAACCACCGTTCTCGACTGGGGAATGGTCAGACGGTCCCTGGCGCGGCCATACCGCGTATCGGTCTCGATGATCCTTCTGGTTGCCTTGGTGCCCTTCTATATCTTGATTCCGGAATTCTTTCCGCCAAGGACGAGACACGTTCCCGAACTGGCACTCGACCGCGCGTGGCCCCTGGTCCCATCCTGGGCAATCATTTATGGCGCCCTCTACCTCTTCTTGATCCTGCTTCCCATCTTCGTCGTCCGGCAGCAGGAGCTCATCCGGCGCACGGTCCATGCCTACCTGCTGATCTGGATCACTGCCTACGCCTTCTTCTTCGTGGTCTACCCGACGGCGGCACCCCGGCCCGACCAGGTGACCGGGGACGGATTCGCCGTGTGGGGGCTGCGAGCACTTTATTCATCAGACCCCCCGTACAATTGCTTTCCCTCGATCCATGTCTCGCATTCAATCGTGTCGGCCCTGGCGTGTTTTCGCGTGCATCGGCGGCTGGGGCTCGTCGCCATGATTGCCGCCACGCTCGTCGCCTTCGCCACTCTGTTCACGAAGCAGCACTATGTGCTGGATGTGGCCGCGGGCGCCTTCCTGGCGTTCGTCGCCTACGGCATCTTTCTGCGCGGTGAGTCCTTCGACCAGATCTCGGAGTTCGACCGGCAGGTCGCCCCTGCTCTTGCACTGTGCGTCGGCGCAGCCGTCGCGGTCGGCGTCGCAACCTCCTGGTTGGCGTACCTCTGGGGCGGCGAGACGCAATTCACATTCGGGCCGTGACTACCCTGCGTCCGATTCGAATCGAGCGAAGTGGTTGTGTGGGAACGAGGCCGGCAGTAGTTCCGATGATGAAGGCCATATGACCGATCCACGCGTCGCGCTGAACCGGCGGCACTTCTTCGCGTGCCTCTCGGCCATGGGTCTTGGCTCCACCCTCATGCCCGACGCCCTCACCATCGCCGCGCAGGGCGCCGACATCGTCACCATCGACGTGCTCGAGGCCGCGCAGAAGATCGCCGGCGTCTCGTTCACACGCGCCGAACAAGAGGCGATCCTGGCACGCCTCAACGCGCCACGCGGGCACATGGCGGGGTTTGCAGCGTTGCGCAACGCCAACCTCGGTGACGATGTGCAGCCGGCGATCGTGTTCAATCCCGTGCCGCCGGGGAAGGTGCTGCCGTCCGGGCCGCGCGGGCTGATTCGTCGGCCGCCAACGGTGTCGAGGCCGGCCACCGACGAGGCGCTGGCCTTTCTTCCGGTGACGCATCTGGCCAGACTGGTCGAGACGCGTCAGGTCAAGCCGTCCGAGCTCACCGAGCTGTATCTGGCGCGGATTGCAAAGTTCGACTCCCATCCTCCAGAGCGTCGTCTCTGTCACGCGCGGACCTGGCACGGGCGCAGGCGAAGGAGGCAGACGCCGAGATCGCCGCCGGCAAGTATCGCGGCCCATTGCACGGCATCCCGTTCGGCCTGAAGGACCTGTTCGCGGTGCGCGGCACCAGGACCACGTGGGGCGCGTCGCCATGGAAAGACCGGGTCATCGACACCGACTCCACCGTCTACACGAAGCTGAGAGCCGCGGGCGCGATCCTGGTCGCGAAGTTGTCCACCGGAGCTCTTGCCGTTGGCGCGCAGTGGTTCGGAGGCCTGACGCTCAACCCCTGGAACACGCAGGAGGATGCCGCGGGATCGTCGGCCGGCCCAGGCGCGGCCACGGCCGCCGGGCTTGTCGCGTTCTCGATTGGCTCGGACACCGGCGGGTCGATCACCGCACCGGCGGAACGAAACGGCCTTGCCGGCCTGCGGCCCACGTTCGGACGCGTCAGCCGATACGGCGGAATGACGCTGGCCTGGACGCAGGACACCGTCGGTCCGCTGTGCCGCTCGGTCGAAGATTGTGCGCTGGTGTTCGACGCGATCTACGGCCCCGACGGCAAGGACAACACCGTTCTCGACGTGCCTTTCGGATGGGATGCCACGGCCGACGTCAGGAAGCTCCGTGTGGGTTACCTCCGCTCCGCATTCGTGGCCCAGCCCACCGAAACGCCCAGAGAGGCCGCCGCGCGCCGGAACAACGAGGAGGCGCTGAAGGTGATTCGCGGCATGGGCCTTGAAGTGGTGCCGTTCGATCTGCCCGAGGTCGAGATCGCCGCGATCGATTTCATCCGGTGGGCGGAAACAGCGGCGTTCTTCGAGGAGCCAACTCGCAGTGGCACGCTCCGCGAAGTCGAGAACGGTCCCGAGCAGAGCACCCGGCCCGCGGACATCCGCGCCGGACGATTCATTCCGGCGGTCGAGTACATCCAGGCGAACCGGTATCGCATGCGCGTGATGGAGCAGATGAACGCCGCGATGTCCGACCTCGACCTGTTCCTCGGCGCCGAGGGGTTGCTCACCAACCGTCTCGGCTATCCCATCCTGAGCATGCCCAACGGGTTCTTCGAGAGATCGCCAACCGCGCTGCACATGACCGGCAAGTTGTTCGGCGAGCCGGAGCTACTGCTCCTGGCGCACGCGTTCCAGTCCAGGACCGACCATCACTTGAAGCATCCGTCGTTGCAGTGAGATTGCCAGCGCAGGGATGCCGTCTAACGCATGAGGGAGGACATCATGAAGATCGCGGGCATCGTCCGCCGCAGCAACGCTGGCCATCAGCATCCACGCAGCCGCTGCGCCGGACGACACCGTCACCTACCCTGCAGACTACCGGCAATGGGCCTCACGTCAAGAGCACGCTGGTCGGCCCGCAGAACCCGGGCTTTGCGACCAACGGCGGGCTGCATCATTTCTACGCCAACCCGAAGGGCATGGAAGGGTATCGCACCGGTACCTTTTCCGGATGGCGCGGTGCTCATCGACGACCTGGTCGAGATGAAGGACGCGGCTACTCCTGGTGTGAGCGATGAAGGGGCGCGTAAGCGTCTCGCAGTGATGGTGAAGGACAGCCAGAAGTTCGCGGACACCGGCGGCTGGGGTTTCGAGGTCTTCAAGGGCGACACGCAGGTGGCGTCGCTGGACACGAAGGGCCGAGCTGCGTGCTCTGCATGTCATCAGAAGGCGAAGAGCTCGGTGTTCAGCCAGATTCGGAAGTAGCGGTCGTCACGTCGAGCCCGGTTGACAGTTGACGACGGGTTCTTCGCGGGCGCGGGCTGGCCCTCAGTTCACCTGGGATGAGAAGGCATCTACTCAGACTCTCCCATTGGTGCCCCACTAAGGCAGATACGCTAACCGAGGGACGCTCCACTCGTCGGGGTAGTCGCTGGCTCGACGCTGGCGCCGCCAATCACGGCGGCGCCAGCATTTCGAATCAGCTCGTCGTGTCGATCGTCGCTTACTGCGGCGGCGCGGGCGTGTCGCCGGGCAGGTGCCGGAGACCTCGCGAATGGCGCTGGCCTCGAACTCCGGAAGGTTGATCTTGTCCGGACCAGGACCGTGGTCGGCTGTCGGTGCGCCCGATGGGTTCGACGTGCCAGGGCCACCCTCCGGATCGATCCGCCCCGTGACCTCGACGCGCTTGCCCACGAGTGCCTTCAGCTTCTCGTCGGCCGGGCCTTCAACCTTGTAGGTCTTACCGCTGCTCGGCGCCGTCCCGCTGGTGCCCGTTGCTCCGGGCGTTGCGCCGGGTTTGGCATCGCTCATCCGCCATCGTCGCGCCGGCAAGGATGTAGTCCTCCATGACGCCCGCTTTTTCAGCGACATTCGGCTTCCGACCGGGAATCTGGTCCTCGCGATAGAGGCATCCGGTCAAGGTCGTCGTCGGCTGCTGTGCCGTGGCACCTGGGCGTGGTGCCGGCTGAGAAGGCTTGCTCGTTGTCGAAGCTGGCTCTTGCGCGGCCAACCCGGCCACGAAGAACAGCGGAAGAGCCGCAATGGTGATGGGTCGCTTCATGGTCGTTTCCTCCAGACGCGGTGTGCGCCTTGTTGCTGGAGATCCTTGCAACGAAGGGGCCACTTCCAGCCCATCGGGCGCGTGGGTCGAGCTGGTTCGGCGCGACCTCTTCCTACGCGCATCCTCAGGGCTCGATGATGGGCACCACCGTCCAGGTGACGGCGCGCTGCACCATGCTGCCGTCGTTCATCACGAGCCGCACGGAGATAGTGTGCATGCCAGCGCCGATGACCGGCCCGCCGATGCCGGGGCAGCGGAACGAGATCAGGCCGCCGGCTCCGGCGCCCGGCCGGACGCAGGCCGCGACAAAGCTCGTGACATCGAGCCCGTCGAAGGTGACGGTGCCGCTCGCCACGCTCCGACCCTGCGCGTCAGCCAGCAGGACGAGATCGAACGCTTGCCGCGTGGTGTAGGTGCCAGTCGGCGGCGACAGCGTCAACATCGGATCGATGATCGCGATGTCGTCGATCGCGAGCGTGCCGTCGCCCACCGATCCGACGAGGGTGGCCGCGCCGGTCGCGATGTTGATCGTGTAGAGCGACGACGCTCCGGCTGTGGGCCGGAGCACGGCGAACGCGCTGTTGCTGCTCGAGATGTCCATCGCCGCCGGTGAGCCGGCGAAGGTGATACCGAGCGGGCCGATGTCGGTGACGAGCCCGCCGTTCGGGCTCGGAACGCCGTTGATGCCGCCGATCACGGCGAGGCTGTTGGTGGTCTGATTCAGCGCATAGAGCGTCGTCGTGGCCGCGCCCGCCACCTGGTTGGTGTACGCGACGGCCCCCACCGTCACCGTGCCTGGTGTCAGGTTGACGTCATCGCCGGCCAGCGCTCCACTGTCGGGCACGAGGCGCGCGTTCTCGTCCTGATCGTTGATGATGCGAACGCGATCAACGGTCGGGTTGAAACTGATGTCCCACGCGGCGCCCGGTGTCGGCAGGGTCACCGCGCTGCCCACGACCGTCGCCGCGCCGGTCGTCGCGTTGATGGTGTAGAGGCGCACGGCTGCATTCGTGCCGTCGGTGGCCATCCCGTAGAGCAGGCCGTTGGCGGGGCGATAATCGATCGCCTTCAGCGTCTCGCCCGCGACCAGCCCCGTCACCACGATCGCCGCGCCGAGCGTGCCGGGGGTGGTGGTGGTGAACCGCACGAGCGTGTTGGTGTCCTGGAGCAGTCCCAGCACCGGCTGGCCTACCGTCTGCGCAGCGGCTGGCGCGAACGTGCCAGCGGTGAAGAGCACGAGAGACAGGATACGAGCTACGAGGCGAGCACCAATCATGGCGAACTCCTGTTGAGGTCGGGCGTGCTGGGGGCTTCTCATCGTAGTCTCGGACACATGCGAGGCGGCTCGTGCATGGATCATCCCATGACAGAATGCGAGCAGTCCCAAGGAGGTAGTTCAGCAGATGCGCACCACCTCGTCGTACTCCGGATTTGCGAAAGCTGCGTCGCACTTCTGTGGCCGCCCCAAGACGTTTGCACTGGCGGTCGCCATCATTGTCGTGTGGCTCATCAGCGGACCAGTGTTCAACTTCAGCGATACCTGGCAACTCGTCATCAATACCGGCACGACCATCATCACCTTCCTGATGGTGTTCCTGATTCAAAACACCCAGAACCGCGACACCGAGGCCATCCAGATCAAGCTCGATGAGCTGATCCGCGCTACCAAGGGTGCGCACAATGCGCTCCTCGATCTGGAGGAACTCGAAGAAGGTGTGCTCGACGAGTTTCGCCGCAAGTACGAAGGGCTCGCGGCATCAGCGCGGAAGGGAATCGATCAAGGTGACGAAGACACTGGAACCCCCGAGACCTGATGCCCTCCGGCTGAGGTAGTATTCGGGCCAGCTCGACTTGTCGCCTATCGCGGCCGCCGCTCGGAGCCGCACGCGCAGTTCGGGCAGCACCGCATGACGGCCCCGATCCTCGCGATCGCCATCTTCGTCGTGGGCGGCTTTCCCGTCAGCATCATGGTGCTGCTGGCCGGCGTCACCTACTTCTTCGGCATTGCCCAGGCGAATGGGGCATGTCGATGGTGGTGGTGGGCCCGGTGGCGTTCGTGGCCCTCCTGCTGGCGCTCGGAGGCGGGCGCATATAATCGCGCGACGCCATCATGCCCATGCCCCCAGAGCGCGGCGATCCGTCGATACCGCTGGGCTATCGAATCGGCGCGTATCAGGTGGAAGCGCCCCTCGGCGCCGGCGGCATGGGCGTCGTCTACCGGGCGCTCGACACCAAGTTGAACCGGCCGGTCGCCATCAAGTTCCTCTCCGGCGACATCGCTGACGATGCCGCCCGCCGCCGCTTCCAGCGCGAGGCACAGACTGCATCCTCGCTGAACCACCCGCACATCCTGACGGTCTACGACGTCGGCGAGGTCGATGGCCGTCAGTACCTGGTCACGGAGCTGGTCGATGGCGGCACGCTCAAGGATTGGGTTCAGGACGCGAAGCGCACGTGGACACAGATTATCGAGCTGCTGACAGGCGTGGCCGACGGCCTGGCCGCCGCACACGCCGCCGGAATCGTCCACCGCGACATCAAGCCCGAGAACATCCTGGTTGCCAGGAACGGCTACGCCAAGCTCGCGGACTTCGGGCTGGCGAAGCTCTGGGAGCCACGGCGACAGCCCGGCGGTCACTCGAACGTTCGCCGCGGGCCGTCACGACCGGGAATGGTCGTCGGGACCATCGCCTACATGTCGCCGGAACAGGCCGCGGGCCAGCCGGTGGACGCGCGCAGCGACATCTTCTCGTTCGGCATCGTCCTCTACGAGCTGCTCGCAGGACGACGGCCGTTTGACGGCGCGACGGATCTGGAACGTCTGCAGGCGCTGGTCAGCAGGCCGGCGCCGCCACTGGCGGAGTCGTGTCCCGACCTGCCCGCGGACCTGAGGAATATCGTCGAGAAGGCGCTGGAAAAGGATCCGGCGGACCGCTATCAGACCGCCCGTGAGCTCGTCATCGACCTGCGGCGGGTGACGCGGACCACGAGCAGTGTGAAGCCGGTGACCGCCGCCACCACCGCCAACCGCTGGAAGGTGATGATTCCTGCCGCGGGCATCGTGCTGCTGTCCGTCGCCGCCGGAGGCTACTACTACGCTGCTCGCGGTCCGACGACGCTCACCGAGAAGGACACGATCGTCCTCGCGGATTTCGACAACAAGACCGGTGATCCGGTGTTCGACGATACGCTGCGCCAGGGACTGTCCGTCGCCCTTCACGAATCTCCGTTCCTCAGCCTGGTGTCGGACCGGCAGGTCCAGCAACAGCTGGCCTTGATGGGGCAGGCGAAAGAGGCGCGGCTGACATTGGACGTGGCGCAGCAGATCTGCGAACGCACCGCGAGCGCCATGGTTCTGGAGGGCTCGATCGCCAGCCTTGGCAGCCAGTACGTCCTGGGCCTTCGGGCGCGAAATTGCATCACTGGAGACACTGTCGATCAGCAGCAGGTGCAGGTGGGAACGAGAGAGGACGTCCTGAACGCGCTCACCCAGATCGCGGGTCGCTTCAGAACCCGCGTCGGCGAGTCGCAGAGCACCGTCGAGAAACACTCAACGCCGCTCGCCGAGGCAACCACCCATTCACTCGAAGCGCTGAAAGCGTACAGCACCGGAATGAAGGTGAACCTGGTTTCCGGAAATGCCGCAGGTATCCCGTTCTTCCAGCGTGCGGTTGACATCGATCCAGAGTTCGCCATGGCGTACGCCAGTCTGGGGCTCTCGTCCAGCGCCGTTGGAGAGTCGGTCATGGCAGCCGAGAGCACGACTCGGGCCTGGCAGCTGCGCGATCGCGTGAGCGAGCGGGAGAGATTCTTCATCGAGTTCACCTACGACCGCCAGGTGACCGGGAACCTGGAGAAGGCATACCAAACCCTCGAGTTGTGGCTGCAGACCTATCCGCGGGGCCCGCAACCAAATCCCTACGGCTTGCTGGGGGGCCTGTCCACCCATGGAACTGCGCGGTTCGATCGGGCGATCGAGGCGTCCGAACAGGCAATCGCGCTCGATCCCGACCTCTTGTTTGGCTACGCCAATCTCGCCTCCAGCAACTTCTACCTGGATCGTTTCGACGAATCCGTCCGAGCGATGCAGCGAGCCGCCGACCGCAAGCTGGAGGATCCTTCTCTCCTGGTGTTCCGCTTCAACATCGCGGCGCTGCAGGGGGACAAGGAGCAGATGGACCGCGTGGTGGCTCTCGCCGCGGGCAAGCGTGGGACCGAGCACCCGGTCGCCAACGCCGAAGCTCTCGCTCTGGCCCGCCTGGGTCGCCTGACAATGGCCCGTCAGGCGTCCAGCCGCGGCATCGAGCTGGCGCGGCAACAAGGCGGAGGCGAGGCGGCCGCGAACTACCAGGCCGCACGAGCGGTATGGGAAGCCGTGTGCGGAAACGCAGCCGAGGCCAAACGGAACGCGACAGCGGCGCTGGCATTCTCGACCGGCCGCGATGTCGAGTACTGCCGCTGGCCTTGCTCTGGCCATGGCCGGAGACGTTTCTCGAGCGCAACTGCTGGCGGATGATCTGGAACGGCGCTTCCCTGAAGACACCTTCGCCAGGTTCACGTACGTGCCGGTGCTTCGCGGGTTAGCCGCTCTGGGGCGCGGAAAACCGTCAGACGCCGTGGAACAGTTGCGAGCCGCCTTGCCGTATGAGCTCGCGGTGAACGGCGTCAACTTCAATTTCTATCTCGGCGGGCTGCACTCCGGCTATGTGCGCGGCGAGGCATTCCTGGCCGCACACCAGTATGCCGAAGCAGTCACCGAGTTCCAGAAGCTCCTCGATCATCGTGGCATCGTCGGGACGGATCCCGTCGGCGCCCTGGCGCACCTGCAAATCGGCAGAGCCCTCGCTGGATCGGGAGACACGGCGAAAGCCACGGCTGCCTACCAGGAGTTCCTCGCGCTCTGGAAGGACGCAGACCCGGACGTTCCGATCCTCCAGCAGGCCAGGACGGAATTCGACGCAGCTGCAACGCAAGGCTCACTGACGATGTGGACCGGAGCGAAGGACCGATCGATCAGACCTGGGGCACCCGCGAGTTCTACGTGGACGATCCGGACGGCAACACGCTGCGGTTCGTGAAGCGCTAGACTGCCGTTGGGGTCTGGCACGATCGCTGCCAAAACGGCGCAGTTTCTGCCGACCGTGCAGGACTGCCGCGTTGGCCCCATTCCATGCGCCACTCGTTCACCCCGGGATTGAATTGGAGATCGGCATGACGATCAGTAAGCGAAGGCTGGCCTGCGTCGGCGTGACCATCGTCGCCATCGCGTGCTCGATGTTCGGGGTCCGCGCCGGCCAGGCGCGCACTCAGGGCGGCGACCCCTACGAGATCGTCGCCACCCGCAACGTCATGGTGGCGGCGCGGGATGGCGTGACCCTGGCGACGGACGTGTATGCGCCCGGGCGCGGCGGCAGCGCAGCTTCCGGTCGATTTCCGACCATCGTCGAGCGCACGGTCTACAACAAGGACGGCATCGCGGAGGTACTGACCAACTACTTCGTCCCGCGTGGCTATGTGGTCGTCACTCAGGACGTGCGCGGCCGTTACCGATCGGGAGGCACGTGGCGGCCGATCCGCGACGATGGCCCTGACGGTGCCGATCTGCTGAAGTGGATTGCCGCGCAGCCGTGGTCGAACGGCAAGGTCGGAACGGTCGGCACGTCGTATTCAGGCGCGACGCAGCACGCCATCGGCATCACCAACGCGCCGAGCCTCGCAGCGATGGTGCCGGTGGACGCCATGAGCAACGCCGGACAGTTCGGCGTCCGCCACAACGGCGCGTTCGAACTGCGCTGGCTGAACTGGATCTTCAGCCTGGGGAACGCGACGGGCCTGCGTGCCTCGGCCACCGGGCTGGCGCCAACGCCCAACGGCGCGCTGGCCGCCGCCCGAGCCGCGTCATCACCCGACGCCGCTGGCGGCGCTGCAGGAGTTGGGCACGCGCATGCAGGAGTACGCGCTGGCGCTGCCGCTGCGGCCCGGGACCACGCCGCTCAAGTTCGCGCCCGAGTACGAGGCCTGGCTGATCGAGGCCATGGGCCACGGCGACAACGACGACTACTGGGCCAGCATGGGCTCCAGCGTCGTCGATCACGTTGCCGAGTACCAGGACGTGCCGTCGTATCACGTCACCGGCTGGTACGACTCGTGGGGCGCGCAGGTCGCGAACCTGAACTACGTCGAGCTGTCGAAGGCCAAGAAGAGCCTGCAGCGGCTGATCGTCGGCCCGTGGACGCACGGCGGGCAGAGCGCAGAGCTTCGCGGGCGAGGTCGAGTTCGCGCCCGACGGCGGCCGTCGACCTGAACGCGCTTCGCCTGCGCTGGTTCGACCGCTGGCTGCACGGGCCTGCCAGAACGGCGTCGACCGCGAGCCGCCGGTGCGCCTCTTCGTGATGGGCGGCGGCGACGCGCGCAAGACCGCGGAGGGCCGGCTGTTCGTCGGCGGCGCCTGGCGCGAGGAGCGCGAGTGGCCGCTGGCGCGCACGGCCTACACGCCGTACTACCTGCACGCCGACGGCACGCTCGTCGCCGAGACGCCGACCGCCACGGCCACCGCCGACGACGTACTCGTTCGATCCCGCGCCACCCGGTGCCGACGATCGGCGGCAACATCTCGTCCGAAGGCGTGCTGATGCCCAGCGGCGCGCACGACCAGCGGTGCCGCCGCGAACACTGGCTGTGCACGGACACGCTGCCGCTGTCCGCACGGCAGCGACGTGCTGGTCTTCCAGACGCCGCCGCTCGCAGCGAGGACGTCGAGGTGACGGGCACGGCTGGTCGTGAAGCTGTGGGCCGGCTCGAACGCGCCGGACACCGACTTCACCGCCAAGCTGATCGACGTCTATCCGCCCAGCCCCGACTATCCCTCCGGCGTCGACCTGAACATCGGCGACAGCATCGTCCGGGCCCGCTATCGCGAGTCGCTGGAGACGGCGAAGCTGCTCGACGCCCGGCCAGCCCGGCCGAGTTCACCATCGAGATGTATCCGACGTCGCTGGTCTTCCAGCGCGGTCACCGCATCCGGCTCGACATCTCCAGCAGCAACTTCCCGCGCTTCGACGTCAACCCGAACACCGGCGAGCCGCTCAACCAGAATCGGCGCTGGAGCGTCGCCGACAACTCGGTGTACCACGATGCGCAGCATCCGTCGCGGATCATCCTGCCGATCATCCCGTCGCGGACGACGAGTCAATAAGCTGGGGCCTGGCACGATCGGGCCGAAAACAGCGCAGTGTCTGCCCACGGCGCAGAAACTGCCGCGTTTTGAGCCCGATCGTGCCAGGCCCGCCGGAAGGAGCGCTTGATGCGAACGAGGTGTTCGTCGTCGTGACGCTGCTGTCGGCCGTGCTCGCCGCAGCGTCGCGTCTCCCGCGGTTCCCTCGGCGCCAGTCCCGCTGCGCTGACCGGGCACCTGGCGGGCGAGGAGGCGGCAGTGCTGCTGGGAAGGGTTGCGGGCGCGGCGTTGCTGTCGATTGGGCGGACCTGTTGGCTGCGCGGGAATCGCAGTGTGAGTGGGCCGACGGGATTACCCTGACGACGTATTCGCGCCGCGACCTCGACCCGCGGAGCTGCCGCGGATTGGCACGAGCCGCTGTCGGCGCGCCTGTGCCCGGTGGTGTGTAAGGCGGTGGGCGAGATGACGGCAGTCCAGGATCCAACGCTGACACAGCTGCCAGATGTTATCGGTCTCATGACGGGTGGGAGGGAGAAAAGTGGCAAAGCTCAAAGACATTCCGCAGGAGGGCCGCGTTCCTGTGGGCGCAACGCTGCGGTACGAAGAGATACTGGTGAAGACCTATTTCGTCGATCAAGAGGTGAAGGCCTATTCACACGCCTCGAACAATCCTGTCTTCTCCGCATTAATCCACCTGCGCGGGAAGCCCAGCATGACCGGCGCGTCAGCCACGTCCGCAGAGATTCACTTCTACCCAGACGGGGACACCAGGATTTCTGTGCCGACCTACAACGAACACCAGAAGCGGATTGAACTCTATGCCCCACTGAGTGCGCTGCCGGATTACATGGCCACGCTGTCAGGCGAGGGCGACCTCATTTGCGGCTACTTCGAGGCCCGCGTTGGTCCAGAGCACAACGGCTATCTCCGTCGCTTGGCGAAGCGTTGACACACGCATGTCGCGAAACGAGATCGGACCTGCCGGCAAGGAAGGCTTGAACGAGATCGGTGCCTTACGTCGGGACCTTCTGGACACTGCCACCGCCGCGCTCACCCGGGCCTTTGCCGAAGAGTCGATCTTCAAGTGGGTCATTCCGGACCGGCAGCATCGTGCGCGCGCCCTCGAGGTGATGAACCGCGGTCCGTTGCGTTATGCCCTTCGCTACGGTCACGTCGTGCAGTCCCACAACGGCCGCGCGGTGGCCGCCTGGCTGCCTCCGGGCAGCGGCTTCACCGCAATTCGGCTGATCCGCTGCGGCATGTGTGGCGTGCGGTTCCGTGTGGGGTTCGACGCCGCTCGCCAGTTCGCGCGGGCGAATCACATCCTGCGCACGATCCGCGCCAGCGCACGTGCCGGAACCGCATTGGTACCTGATGGTGGTCGGTGTTGACCCCGATCTCCAGGGGCGCGGTCTTGGTACCGCGTTGGTAAAGGAGGGCCTCGAGCGCGCTGATCAGGACAACGTTCCGTGCTGTCTCGACACCGCCGAGGAGCGAAATCTCAGGTTCTACGAGCGCCTCGGTTTCAGGGTGGTCGAAACCGTCGTTCTGGATGGCGTTGGACCGAGGGCGTGGTCGATGCGGCGAGACCGCGCGCGCGACTGAGCGTCCGCCGGCTCCCGGGCTCGTGGACCGCAAGAAACGTGGTGCGGGTGTTCGGGCATACTTGCGCCAGCGAAGGTCCAACAAGAACATGAAGAAGCGGTTGACCGCGCCGTCATTCCTGCTCGCGGTAGAGAGAGCGAGCCCCGCACAGATGGAGTGTTCAACGTGAACGGCATCGAACCACTGCGTTGGGACCTGCTCGACACCGCCACCACCACGCTGACGCGGGCCTTTGACGACGACCCGATGTTCGCGTGGATTTTTCCGGATCCGCAGCATCGCGCGTACTCGCTGAACGTCCTGAACCGCGTTCCGCTGACCTACGGCCTTCGCTTTGGCCGCATCACGCAGTTGCACGGCGGCAAGGCCGCCGCCCTCTGGCTGCCGCCGGGCGGCAAGGCCACCGCCGGCAGGATGATGCTGTGCGGCCTGCTCGGCGTGCCGTTCCGCGTCGGCTTCCGCGCCTTCACAAAATTCGCGGTCGCCAACGACATCATGGGGAAGATCCACGCCAGACACGTCCCCGAGCCCCACTGGCACCTGATGATCGTCGGTGTCGATCCCGAGCTTCAGGGCGAGGGAGCGGGCACGGCCCTCATCAAGGAAGGCCTGGCCCGCGCGGATCAGGAAGACGTCCCGTGCTTCCTCGAAACCAGCAACGAGCGAAACGTGGCCTTCTACGAACGCTTCGGGTTCGCGATCGCCGAGACCACGACGCTGGGCCGCGGCGGTCCCAAGGCGTGGGGCATGCGGCGAGATCGCGCGAGCACCCGGGCGGTGGTAGTGTGAGCGAATGTCGAAGCGCGCGCTGGTGGCCTTCAGCCTGTTCGGTCTGACACTGCTCGCGCCCAGCCGCGTTCCAGCGCTTGGGGCTTCCTTGTTACAGCCGCCGGCGATTCCGATCGGTGCCGCCGCGCATCCCGTGCCCACCGACGGCATCAGGATTATCTTGTTGGGCACGGGCACGGGCCCGCCTGTCAACCTTGTTCAGTACGGTGCCAGCACCTTGATCGAGGCCGGCGGGACGCGGCTGCTCTTCGATTGCGGTCGCGGCGCCACGATCAGGCTGACCGAGGCCGGCATCCCGCTGCCCTCCGTCACCCGCCTGTTCCTGACGCACCTGCACTCGGATCATGTCATGCAGATTCCGGATCTCCTCCTGGCCGGATGGGTCGTCGTCCCCGGTCGAAAGACGCCGCTGCACGTGTCCGGACCGCGCGGAACCGCGGAGATGATGGCCTCACTCGAGAAGGCATTCGCGTTCGACATCCACGTCCGGCGTGACATCGACGAGAAGTTCGCGGCCGATGGAATTGCGGTGCGCAGCCAGGACATCGACCCCGGCGTGGTGTTCGATGAAGACGGGCCTGAAGGTGACGGCGTTCCTGGTGGATCACGGACCCGTCGAACCGGCATTCGGCTACCGCATCGACTATCGCGGACGGTCGGTCGTCTTGTCCGGAGACACCCGTGTTTCCGAGAACCTGATTCGCAGTGCCGCCGGCGCCGACGTGCTGATCCACGAGGCGGTGGATCCCGTTGCCATGCGCGCTGGGTCACGGGACGCAGCGCTCACCGAGTCGATCATCGCCCACCATACGACCGGCGAGCAGGCAGGGCAGGTGTTCGCACGGGTGAAGCCGCGATTGGCAGTGTTCTCCCACGCCCCCGGTTCCGAAGCCCTTCTGGCGCAGGCGCGCCGCCACTACAGTGGCCGTCTTGAAGCGGCGGAGGACTTGCTCGTCATCGATGTCGCCGAACAGATCAGCGTGCGCAGGATTCCCCACTGAGCTGAGGGGGGAGCCGTTGTCTGTGTTCCCGTCCCGCTTGAGTCGCATCGTGTGAACACGGATACTCTGCGTCGATGAAGCCCAAGGCGCCGCCGCCAGCCGAGCCCTTTGCCATCGTCCGCGATCTCGGGCTGGGACTTCCCGACGTCGAAGCCACGACGAAATACGACGGATCCCCGGTGCTCAAGCTGGGTGGCTGTTTCATGGCCGGCCTGGCGGCACACCCGTCGGCTGAAGCCGGCACGCTGGTCGTCAGAATGGCGATCGACGATCGCGAGACGCTGCTGGAGGACGCGCCGGAGATCTATTACGTCACGGATTACTATCGCCCCTATCCCATAGTGCTGGCACGGCTGGCGCTCCTTGATGAGGGCGCGGTGCGCGATCTGCTGTCGGTCTCCTGGCAGCTGACCGCGGCGAAGTCGCGGGTGCGCGGGCGAAGACGTCGTTCGGCTCGGCCCCGACGGGTCGTCGGAGGTCTGAACATCGACGCGTCACGCTGACGGTGGAGGAGCCATGGACGACGATCTGCAGGGTATGTCGCGAGACGGATCTGATCGCCGCAGTGCGCGCGCTGCGAGCGGGCATCCGGGCTCACCGCGACAGCAGCGGGCCACGACTTGTGCTGGCATCACCCGCAGCTCTGGGGACTGCTCCCGGAGAAGCAGGATCCGCTGCCCACCGTCCCAGCCTGGCCCGTGTTCATGCAGGGGTGCATTCGCTACCGGGAGTCGCTCGACCGCCAGGCCCCGGATGCGCCTCGATCGTCCGCGCCGTACGCCGGTGGTGGCCATCATGGGAGCGAGTAAGTCCGCGCCGCTGAAGCTGACCATCCGTCCGCTCACGCCCGACCTGTGGCCGGCCCTCGAGGACTTGTTCGGGAAGAATGGCGCGTGCGGCGGGTGCTGGTGCATGTATCCGCGGATCGGCAGCGCTTATACCAAACGGCCGGGTGAGGAGAACAAGGCCGACTTCCGCCAGGTCGTGCGCCGCGGACCGCCGCCGGGCCTGCTCGCGTTCGCCGGCGACCTGGCCGTCGGCTGGTGTCAGATCACCCCGCGCGACGATGTTCCGTGGCTCGATCGCACATGGCGTCTCGCGCGTGTGGACGATCTACCGGTGTGGTCGATCTCGTGCCTCTACGTGCGCAAGGGCTATCGGCGGAAAGGCATCACGTCCGCGCTCGTTGCGGCTGCCGTGAAGACCGCCACGCGCGCGAAGGCGCCGGCCGTCGAAGCGTATCCATTCGATGCCGCGGTGTCACCGAGCGCGTCCGGCACCGGATTTGTCTCGACCTTCCGCCGCGCCGGTTTCCGCATCGTCGCGCGGCGCACGCCGGCGAGACCGATCATGCGGCGCACGTTGACGCCGACGAAGAGCAGCTGACGCCCAGCCGTCACGCGCGCGCCCGGCAGCCACGCCGTGCCTCCGGGAGACCACGCTCGAAACCGGCTCGGCCGCCGAGTCGGATTGCCGCCTGACGCCGAACGCGCCACTCCGCAAACAGGCGGAGATGGCGCGTGCAATCCTCCTCGTCGCCGATCCGGTTTCGTACTGGCGCCCATCGCGTGGCTCCCAAGTCGGCACAGCGTGGCCGCCGGTCACGCGCGCCACGCTTGCCGGCCCCGCGTCACTCCGTTCGTCCCCGCCTACTCACAGGCGTTCAGGGTGTGTTCAGCCGGCGCCCGCTACGCTGCCTCCACATGCGACGCCGCTCGACACCCTGGCTCCTCATCATCGCCGGCATCGCCCTCGCGCTGGTCCTGGTGTTTCACGTGCTCGCGCCGAATCTCTTGCGCACCCTTCATGGAGGTCAGTAGGACATGTTGAAGACCTGTTCGACACTCGCCATCGTTCTCGCCCTCGCCGCCGGCGCCTCGGCACAGGAGAAGCCCGCCGTCACCACCGCGGACTTCGCCGGCACCTGGAACATCGAGGTGATGAGCCACCAGATCGCGCTCGTCATCGAAGCCACGGAAGGCAACAAGGTCACCGCCACGATGATGGCGATGGGCCGCGACACGCCCCTCAAGGGCGAACTTGTGGACCGCACGCTGACGCTGGTTGGCGTGAAGACCGACGCCGAGGCCGCCGCCGCGCCCGATCCGGCCGCCGCGCATGCCGCTGCCGAGCCTGGCGCCGGTCACGAAGCTCACGCCGCCCCTGCCCCCAAGCCGATCATCGCCACACTCCAGGACGATGGGACGTTGGTCGGGGAGATGACGACCACCGCCGGGCCGGTGAAGTGGACGGCCGAGAAGCTGAAGAAGCGGAAGGGGTAAATCCTTGTCCGTGTTCCTGACCGGGAAGCACCTGTCGCGGCGTGCGGTGGTGAAGGGGATGGGCGTCACCGTCGCCCTGCCGTTCCTCGACGCCATGATTCCGGCGCGCGAAGCGTTTGGCGCGCCCGGCGCGAGCGCTACCGTGCCGCCGCGGCTGGTGTGCATCGAGATGGTGCACGGCGCCGCCGGTAGCTCGCCGTATGGCCTGTCGCAGAATTTGTGGGCGCCGGAGGCCGTCGGTCGTGAGTTCGATCTCACGCCGACGAGCCTCACGTCGCTGGCCCCCTATCGTGACTACCTGACCATCGTCAGCAACACCGACATGCCGAGCGCGGATCCTACCGACGCGCGCGAAATCGGCGGCGATCACTTTCGATCGAGCGCGGCGTACCTGACGCAGTCGTACATCAAGCGGACGGAAGGCGCCGACGTCGAAGCCGGCATCTCGCTCGATCAGCTCTACGCGCAGCGCTTTGGGCAGGACACGCCGTTGCCCTCCATGCAGTTGTGCATCGAGAACGTGGATCAGGCCGGTGGCTGCGGCTACGGCTACTCGTGCGTCTATACCGACGCCATCAGCTGGGCGTCTCCAACGAAGCCCCTGCCGATGGTTCGCGATCCGCGCGTGGTCTTCGAGCAGATGTACGGCGTGTTCGGGATGGCGGCCACTCCCGCGGGGCGGCGCGAACGACGCACCGAGGACCGGAGCATCCTGGACTTCGTGCAGCGCTCCGCGAAGCGCGTGGGACTGTCGCTGGGTGCCGCGGATCGCGCGCGCCTGACCGATTACCTGGACAGCGTGCGCGAGATCGAACGACGCATCCAGGCGGTAGAGGCGAGGAACGGCAGCGGCGAGCCGCGCGAACTGCCCGGTGCGCCGGACGGCATTCCGGATTCGTTCGCGGACCACGTGCGGTTGATGTTCGACCTGCAGATGCTGGCGTTTCAGTCGGACATCACCCGCGTCTTCGCGTTCAAGCTGGGACGCGACGGCTCGAATCGCGTCTATCCGGACAGCGGCTCCACCGGCGCCTTCCACATCGTCTCGCACCACGGCGAGAAGCCGGAGCGCGTCCGCGAGCTCGCGATGATCAACGCGTATCACGTCAGCCAGCTGCCGTACTTCCTGAAGTTGTTGAAGGAGACGCCGGACGCCGACGGCCGCCCGATGCTGGACAACACGCTCGTGATCTACGGCTCGCCGATGGGCAACCCGAATCAGCACAACCACAAGCGCGTGCCCTTCCTGATGGTGGGACGCGTGGGTGAGATCAAGGGCGGCGTCCACCTGAAGGCGCCAAACGGCACGCCGCTGTCGAACGTGATGCTCAGCGTGCTCCACTCACTCGGCTTCGACGACCTCCCGAGCTTCGGCGACAGCGAGGCTGCCTTCGCCCTCGCCTGAGCGGACTCGGGTACCGGATACCTGATGCCGGACCGCGGCGCTCGGTCGCTGCGGTCGTGAGCTTGAGTCTTGAGTCTTGGGTCTTGGGTCTTGCCGGTCTGCCGGTCTGCCGGATGCCGGATACCGGATACCGGATCCCGGATCCCGGATCCCGGACCTCGCCGTCTGCCGGTTGCCGTCTGCCGGTGGATATTGCCCCCCTCCAACCGCACGTGTTAGCGTTCGCGCGTGAGTGCAACCCGCATTCGTCGTCGGGTGATCGCGCCCCGCGAGCGGGTGTACGATGCGCTGCTCGACGCGCGCGCCGTCATCACGTGGATGGTGCCGGACGGCATGACCAGCCACGTGCACGCCTTCGACCCTCGCGAAGGCGGAGGCGTTCCGCATCTCCCTCACCTACGACGAACCAGCCGGGACCGGTAAGACCACCGCACACACCGATACCTACCACGGCCGCTTCGTGAGGCTCGTGCCGAACGAGCAGGTCGAGCAGGTGCTTGAATTCGAAACCGCCGATCCCGCGATGCGCGGCGAGATGACGATCACGTTCGCCCTCGCAGATGCCGACGGTGGGACCGACATCGTCGCCGTCCACGATCGGTTGCCGCCCGGCTTGTCGCCTGCCGACAACGAAACGGGCTGGCGCATGTCACTCGACAAACTGGCAGCACTCGTCGAGGGCGATCAGGGCACGCGCGATCCGGCGCGCTGATCCGAACCAGCCATGCCCAGCGTTCTTCAGGCCATTGGCGGCGGCATGCTGGTGATGCTCGCCGGGACAATCCCGCGGAACGTGCTCTTCGCCGCCAACCTGCGCTACGGCGCCGGCGTGCCGTGGGCGGTTCCTGTCACTGCCATCTATCTCTGGTGCTTCTGGCGTTACCTCGGAGGCGCGGGCCCGCCTGACTCCACGCGCGCGACTCGGCGCCACAGTCTTCGCGCCAACCGCGTCGCCGGCCACGTGTGGGGATGGGCGCTTGTCGCCGGCGGCATGGGCATCGTGTGGCTGGTGCTGGCGCTGCGCGTGGCGAATCGCCTGGTCGCACTGCCGGTCCAGCAACTGCCCGATCTTTCAAGTGTTCCCAGCACGACCGTGTGGTCGCTTCTGCTGATGGCGGCGCCGGTCGCCGGTGTGATCGAGGAAGCGGCGTTCCGCGGCTACATGCAGGGACCACTCGAGCGGCGCCTGGGACTTGCCGTAGCCATCCTGATCACGGGCACGATGTTCGCGGTGGCGCACCTGGACTTCACGCTGGTGCTCTGGCCGTATTACGTCGCGGTGGCCGCGATCTACGGCGTGGTGACCGCGCTCACGAACTCGGTGTGGCCCGCCGTGGTGCTGCACACCGCGGGCAATCTCTACTCGAACCTCGACCTGCTGCTGCACGGCCAGGCCGAGTGGCAGGCTCCGGGCGGCGCGACGCAACTGGTGTGGACGACAGGCGTTGATAAAGCGTTCGTGTGGCTCGCGGTCGCCGCGATAGCGGTTGCCGTCCTGACGGTGTGGGCCTTTACGAGATTGGCGAACGCCGCACGCGAAGAGACGACGCCGTCACTGGCGGTCCAGGGCGTAGGTCTTGGGTCTTGAGTCTTGAGTCTTGGGTCTTGAGGTTGGGGCTTGGGGCTTGGGGCTTGCGTCTGCCGGCTGCCGGTTGCCGTCTGCCGGTGTCATGCGGCTGCCAGATACCGGACACCGGACACCGGGTACCGGATCCCGGCGTTCGATCGTCTTGAGTCTTGGGTCTTGGGTCTTGCGTCTGCCGGTTGCCGTCTGCCGGACACCGACACCGGTCCGGATTCCGGTATCATGCCCCGAGAGGAGCCACACTATGCGCGCCGGTCTTTTTGCCGCCTCCGCCGTCGCCATCGCTTCGCTCTCGGGCCTCGCCCTGGCCCAGCGTCCGGTCCCGCAGAAGATCGTGATGACGCGGGTGTTTCCGCAGCCCGGCCAGATCGGCTTGTTCCTGGCCGCCGCTGATGGCAGCCACGAACGTCCGCTGTTCACGCCCGCGAGCACCGACTACAACCCCGCGTGGGCGCCGGACGGCAAGTCGCTCGTCTTCACTTCGGAGCGCAACGGCTCCGCCGACATCTTTCGCGCCCGTCCCGACGGCACGCGGCCTCGAGCGCCTCACCGACAGCACGGCGTTCGACGATCAGGCCGCGTTCTCTCCCGACGGCAAGCAACTCGTGTTCGTCAGCACCCGCGCCGGCGGTACCGCGGACCTGTGGACGATGGATCTCGCAGACGAGGAGAGCGAAGACGTTGACCTCGGGTGCGGGCGGCGATTTCCGCCCGTCATGGTCCCCGGACGGCCAGTGGATTGCGTTCTCGTCGGACCGGACAAGCAACCTGCCGTTCGCGCACGGCCGATGGGAGCATCTCCACCTCGTCGACCTCTACGTCGTCCATCCCGATGGCTCGGGATTGAAGCGGATCACCCCGCACGGCGAGTTCTGCGGCAGCCCGAGTGGTCCGCTGACAGCCTCCGCGATCGTTGCCGTACTGCATGACCGCCGAGCAGACGCTGGACAATCGCCGCGCCGTCGCCAGAGCACCCGGAAGACACGCGCATCGTCGCGGTGGACATCAAGACCAGCGCGATGGTCGATCTGCCGGTGGGCGGCGGCGTGAAGCTTCAACCCGTCGCTGCTGGCGCGAGGATGTCGTCGCGTTCATCCGTCGCGACGGCGACGAGCGAGGCATTCACTACTCGAACGGCACGCGCGGCCCGGCGGGCGACATCCGCGCCGCGGCGTGGTCGCCGGATGGTACGCTGGTCGTCTTTCACAAGCGGCATCACGTTCGACCGCAAGCCGTGGGTCAAGACCTACAGCCGGACTACCGAAATACGAGCTGACGCTGACGAGCGGCGGCCCGTCGTTCAGTCCGGACGGCGATCGGTTCGCCTTCGTCGGGCCGGCCGAGAACGCGAAGGGCGCCGGCCTGGCGGTCGCCGACGGTGGGCAGCGACACGTCCACGATCGTCTATCGCGATCCGGCGCGCAACGTGCTCGGGCCGCAGTGGTCGCCGAACGGCGAGCGCATCATCTTCGGCATCGGCACCTTCAACGCGTTCTTCAACGGTTTCCACGGCCTGTTCCTCAAGCCGGAAGATCGTGCCGAAGGCGGCGCGCAGATCGCGATCGTCAATGCCGACGGCAGCGGCTTCCGTGAGCTGACGAGCGGGCCGAACAACAACGGCGTTCCCGTCGATGTCGCCGGACGGCACAGCGATTCGTCTATCGCACGTTCGGGCCGGACGGCGAGGGCCTGCGCATCATGGACATCGACACCAAGAAGGTGACACCGATTGCCGAGCGGCTATGACAACTTTCCCGCTGTGGTCGCCGCGCGGCGATCTGATCATGTTCTCCGCGCAGGACGAAGGCGACTACGAGATCTACACGATCAAGCCGGACGGCACGGACGTCAAGCGTTTGACGCACAGCCACGGCAACGACGCGCACATGGCCTGGTCGCCCGACGGCAGCCAGATCCTGTTCGCGTCGACACGCATGGGATTCAAGGACGAGGCGACCTACACCGACGCGCCGCAGCCGTACGGCGAGATCTTCGTGATGCGCGCCGACGGCACGGACGTCCAGCAGCTCACCGACAACCAGTGGGAAGAAGGGACGCCGGCGTGGCAGCCCGCCCGGAAGGTGTCCACGCAATGAACGTGGAGCGCGTGTAGAATCACGGCTCACCCGGCCGATGGCGATGTTCGCAGCGGCCGGCCGACACCTCACTCTCCCGGGGAGCCGTCATGCCAAAAGTCGTCTTTACCCACGCCGTCACCGATCCCGCGCACTGGGCCAGCAAGCACGCGGAGCGTGTCGCCGCGTTCGCGTCGTGGGGGACCAACGTCGTGGACTACGTCAGCCCCGATGGCGGCAAGACGGTGGCCGTCGGCGTCGATGTCCACGACATGGCCGCGATGCAGGCCGCGCTGACCTCACCCGAGATCGCGGCCGCGAAGAAGGCGCACGGGGTCGTCGATCCGATCACGATGCTGATCGAGAAGAGCTGACCACTGTGCCTGGCGCCGACGAACACCTGATCTCGAGACGCCGGGCGCTGGCGTTGTTTGGCGCGGGCGCGCTCGCGCCGCTCGGCGCGTGCAGTGGCCCGGCACCGGCGCCAGGCAGCCTCACTCAGGCCTCCGCGGCTGGGGCCGTTCCCGTGGTTCCGTTAGCGGCACCCGAGGCGCTGCACTACCTCAGCCTGCAGGAGATCGGGCGGCGCATCGCCGCGCGGCAGATCTCGCCGGTCATGGTCACCGAGCGCATGCTCGGACGCATCGGCAAGTTCGACTCGCGCCTCAAGAGCTACGCCACGGTGATGGCCTCGCAGGCCCTCACCGACGCTCGGTCGGCCGAGCGGGAGATCGCGGCCGGGGGATATCGCGGACCACTGCACGGCATACCCGTGGCGGTGAAGGACCTTTGCTATACGAAGGGCGTGCCGACGATGGGCGGAACGCCGGTGCTGAAGAACTTCGTGCCGGATGTGGACGGCACGGTGGTCGCGAAGCTGCGGACCGCGGGCGCGGTGATCCTCGGCAAGCTGAATCTCACCGAAGGCGCGATGGCCGGCTATCACCCGGACATGGGCATTCCCGTCAACCCATGGGACGCGACGAAGTGGCCTGGGGCGTCGTCCAGCGGGTCGGGCGTCGCCACCGCCGCGGGTCTCTGCTATGCGGCGATCGGCACGGACACCGGCGGTTCGATCCGTTTTCCCTCCGGCGCGAATGGACTCGTCGGGTTGAAGCCCACGTACGGGCGCGTGAGCCGCTACGGTGTGCTGCCGCTGGCCGAATCACTGGATCACGTCGGGCCGATAGCGCGAACCGTGGGCGACGTCGCCGTGATGTACGACGCTATCGCGGGCCACGATCCACAGGACGTGACGTCGCTCAGCGATGCCGTCTCGAGCGCACTGGACGGGCTCGGTGGCGGCGTGAAGGGATTGCGCATCGGCATCGACCGCAAGTACCACCTCGCCGGCATCGACGCGGAGCAGGCGGCGTCGATCGAGGAGGGGCTGAAAGTGCTCGCCGGCCTGGGCGCGCGCATCGTCGAGGTGCGGATGCCGGACCTGGCGGATATGGGAACGGCGTGGTTCACGCTGGCCAGCTCCGAAGCCGCGGTGGCGCACAAGGCGAACTATCCCTCCCGTGCCGACGGGTACGGGCCCTACTTCCGCGAAGTGCTGCAAATCGGCTCGGGCTGGACCGATGCCCAGCTCGCGGGTGCGAAGAAGGTTCGGGCGCGAATCACTGCCGGGTTCAACCAGCTGCTGCAGTCGGTGGACGCGCTCGCGTGCCCCTCCGGCGGCGCGCCGGCCTGGCCGATCACGCGCGACCTGCAGATCGGTCCGTTTGCCGCCTTCATGGAGGCGTGGGACAAGGCGTCGGCGCGCAACCGCGAGTTCCCGGCTCCGATGAATCTCGCGGGCACGCCCGCCATCTGCCTGCCGTCCGGGTTCACCGCCAGCGGCCTGCCACTCAGCATCCAGTTCGCCGGGCGACGGCTGTCGGAGCCGATGCTGTGCCGCATCGCGCATGCCTACGAGCAGGCGACTGCCTGGCACGAGCAGCATCGATCTCGACGACCCGCTTGAGCTGGCCGCGATCAGCGAGCCCAAACGCGAATACCTCTAGATCTGTCTCGATCGCCGACGGCCGACGGGTCCCGATTCGCCGCCTTGCTCGGCCGCTTGACGGCGATGGGTCTGGATGTCACCAAGCTGGAGAAGACGATTCATCGCAAGCCCTGAGAGGGTTGAAGCGCGGGCGTGACGATCCCATCGGCGCGGCGCCGCTTCACGGCGCGCACGCGCGCGGCGGCGACTCTGAATATCATCGACGTTTCCGCCGCCCGCACGAGCCGCCGCGCTCGTTCGCGAACCCAGATGTCGATGGTCCAGCTCGCGCTGAAGCGCCCCTACACGTTCATCGTCATGGCGATGCTGATCGTGCTGGCGACGCCGTTCGCCCTGCTCAACATGGCGACCGACATCTTCCCGGAGATCAACATCCCGGTGATCTCGCC
>CAVPRP010000006.1:0-533113 GCA_963707825.1 uncultured Acidobacteriota bacterium | reverse complement strand
GCCAGCTTGCCGTCCTTGCGGTTGCTGGCGCCGAGCGCGAGACCGAGCAGCGCGAAGACGAAGCACGCCACCGGAATCGAGAACTTCTTGTGGATGGTCATCACCGGGTTGTGGGTCGACACCCCTTGCGATGCGAGGTAGGTGACGCGCTCGCGCAACTCTGCGATGGTCAGCTCGTTGTCGCCGCGGGCCGGGCCGTTCCGCGGAAAGACACTCTCCGGATTCAGCGACACGACCATCTGCTGGAAGCGAAGCACCTCGTACCAGTTCGGGTCGTCCAGCTTGGTGGTGTGACGGGCGCCGTCCTGCAGCACCATCTGGATGGTCCGGGCCTGGCGATCCACCAGCATCCGTCCGGTGCGGGCCAGGAACAGCACCGGCTGCGCCGGGTTCGAGGTGTCGGCGGCCAGCACGTCCTGCCATCCGCCGCTCTGCGGAATCTCGCGGACGTAGAGGACCATGTTGGGGAAGTCCTCGAAGAACACGCGGGGCCGGACTTCGCCCTCGGCGCGATCCGCCACGATCTGCATGGTCAGCTCGCGGAACGCCTGGTTGGCGTCCGGCATGGCCTTCAACAGCACCCACGACGAGGCGGCCCACGACACCAGGGCGAGCACGGCCAGCGGCCGCAACAGCCGGTACGGGCTGATGCCGCACGCCATCATCACGACGACCTCGCGATCGGCGGAGAGGCGGCCGAAGGCGACGAGGATGCCGATCAGCAGCGACATCGGGATGGTCAGCGCCAGCGCCGACGGCAGCAGCGTGACCATCAGCCGGAGCAGCATCGGCCAGGGCACGCCCTTGGCGATCATTTGCTCGGCCAATTCGATGATGAACGGGATAATGAGGATGAAGGTGAAGACAAGGATCGCAATCAGGAACGGCGGGAGGATTTCCCGAATGACGTACCGATCGAGCGTCTTCATGCCTCTGCCTCCCATTCTCCCATGATCCGTCTCGCCCTCCTCTGGCACATGCACCAGCCGTTCTACCAAGACCTCGCGACCGGCGAACACATCCTGCCGTGGGTGCGGATGCACGCGATCAAGGACTACCGGGGCATGGTGGACGTGCTCGAGCCGTTTCCCAATGTCCGGGCCACCTTCAACCTCGTGCCGTCGCTCCTGACGCAACTGCAGTCGTTTGCCGAGGAGCGCGCGCAGGACCGGCACCTGTCGGTCGGGCTCGCCCCGGCGGATGCGCTCACGCCGTCGGACCGCACCTTCCTGGGGCTCAACGGCTTTCACGCGGCCTATCAGCGGATGATCGGACCGTATCCGCGCTACGCCGACCTGCACGCCCGCCGGAAGGACATCGATCGGTGGACCGTGGCGGACCTGCGTGACCTGCAGGTGTGGCACAAGCTCGCGTGGATGGACCCCGACTGGCTGGTCAACGATCGCGCGCCTGATTGGGCTGGTTGAAAAGGGCCGCGACTTCTCCGAGGACGACAAGCATCTCCTGCGAACAGTCGAGCTGGAGCTGTTGCAGTCCACGATCGGCGTCTACCGGCGGGCTCGCGAGCGGGGACAGGTCGAGCTGTCCACCTCGCCGTTCTATCACCCGATTCTTCCCCTCCTGTGCGACACCGACGCCCACCTGGTCGCCCATCCCGACGCGTTGCCGCCGCGGCACCCGTTCCGGTGGCCGATCGACGCGCGCGAGCAGGTCGCCCGAGCGGTTCGTTTTCACACGGACCTGTTTGGCGAAGCGCCGGTCGGCCTGTGGCCGTCCGAAGGCTCGGTCTCCAACCTCATGGTCCCGATCGTGGCCGCCGAGGGACTGGGCTGGATGGCCACCGACGAGGACGTGCTGGCCCGGTCGCTCGGAGAACTCTTGCCGAGGGATGGCGACGGGCTGCCGCTGCGGCCGGAGTTGCTGTATCGGCCGTACCAGGTCGAGGCCGGTGGCGCCCGCGTGAATCTGTTGTTCCGCGATCACGCGCTGTCGGATCGCATCGGGTTCCATTACCAGTCGTGGGAGCCGCATCACGCGGCGGACGACTTCCTGTGGCGGGTCCGCGAGAGCGGTCGGCGGTTCGCCGAAAGGACCGGCGGGGAAGACGCGACCATCGTTGTCATCCTGGACGGCGAGAACGCCTGGGAGCACTACGTCGGTGGCGGGCGGCCTTTCCTGCGCGAGCTCTACGGCCGTCTGCAGGCCGCGACTGACATCCAGACCGTCACCATGGCCGAGGCGGCTTCGAGCCAGCGCGAAGCCGCTGCCGAACCTGTTCCCGGGATCGTGGATTCACGCCGACTTCTACATCTGGGCCGGCCATCGCGACGACCAGCGCGCGTGGTCGCAGCTGAGCGATGCTGAGGGCGGCATTCGAGAAGCGGGCGCCGTTCATCTCCGCGGCGGCTCGCGATCAGGCCTACGAGGAGCTCCTCATCGCCGAGGGCTCGGACTGGTTCTGGTGGTACGGCGACGACCACTCGTCGGACCAGGACGCCGAGTTCGACGATCTCTTCCGGCGCCACGTCCGGAACGCCTACACGGCGCTCGGTCTCGAGCCGCCAGCCGAGCTATTCAAGACGAACATCAGCACCGCGCCGTCGGTGGGCTGCGGCCGGCGCGATGACCAAGGTCGACGCCTAGGCGCGCTTCCTCGAGTCGGTAAGTCACCCGCCAGCCCGATCGCCGCCCGGCCGGACGCAGCCTCGCCGAGGCCTGGCAACTCGCCGCAAGCTCTCGGCCTCGGTCCTAGCTCGCGCCGAGCCTAACCGTCCACTGGCCTCAAGCACCCAAGCCTCGAGCCCCAAGACCTCGGAGGTCCCGTAGGGTGGATCCCCGCGCTAAAGCCTCGCAGAACATCAACAGGCGGCTTTCGCGGGCCCTATTTATAAGGTCTGATAATAATGATTATGTTAACTAAGCCGACCTCGGAACGCTGGCTTCGGGAGGCTGAACTCTTCGCGGGTTGGAGCTGCCGATTCGACAGGCCATCCTGGGCCCGATCGCCGCCGACCAGCGATCTCACGGACGCTGATGTCCCGGTAGCGGCAGCCCCGTGCCGAGCTCGCGCGCCGCGCGCAGGCTCCGGTGTTTCTGCGAACGTGCGCAGACCTCCGGCTCACCAGGCGTTACTGGTGGCCGGTTGGCTTTGTTGGTCGGGCTAAAACGTCGCTGCCGTTGCTGATTGAACGGCGACGGCGATCAGGAGTGTTTCAGGTCTTCCAGGATGGCCTCGAGCGCCGAGATGACTTCGTCCTTGAAGCCGTTGCTTCTTGTTGAAACTGAGGCGCAGGTTGAAGGCCTTGCTGGGCGGCCTGAACGCGAAGACAAACGCCTTGGGCCGGCCGGCTTTGGGCGCCGCGGTTTCCTTGCGGAGCTGTTCGCGCGTGGCGCCGCCCTGGCTGGTGATCTTCTCGACCAGCGCCAGCATCTTCTGCGGATCGCCCTGGCGGACGACCTGCAGCAACAGCGACTCGGCTGTAGATGCCCGCCAGCCGGCAGACCTTGCGGACGTCCGGCGGAATGGCGTTCAGCGACAAGGCTTCGGTGATCGACGTGCGCGACTTGCCCAGCCGCTTGGCCAGGTCCTCGTGCGTGTAGCCGCAGCTGCTGGGCCAGGCCGTCCATGGCTTCGGATTCTTCAAACGGCGTCAGGTCCTTGCGCTGGATGTTCTCGATCAGCGCCAGTTCCAGCATCTCGCCGTCGTCGACGTCGCGGATGACGACCGGCAGCTCGGTCAGCCCGGCCTGGACCGCGGCGTGATAGCGGCGCTCGCCGGCGATGATCTGGTACCGGGCGCCGTTCTGGCGCACGATCAGCGGCTCGATGATGCCTTTCTCGGTGACCGACGAGATCAGTTCCGCCAGGTCGCCCATGGCCTGGCGCGGCTGGTCGGGGTTCGGGTCCACCTGGTCGATCGGCACCATGCGGCCGACCGGCGCGCCGGCGGACGCGGCCAGGGTCTCGACGTAATGCGCGTCGTGGCGCATCCGCAGCGTTGTCGGGTAATCCGCGTCTTAGGCACGGTCGATGACCTCCTCACACAGGCTGTAGTACTCGGTGGCGCCGGTCGAATCCGGCGCGAAGGTGAAAATGGATTCGCGGTACGCCGGGCTCTCCTCGAGCCGCACGCTCTTGCTGATCACGGTGCGGAATACCTTGTCGCCGAACACCTTGCGAATCTGGTCCTGGATGTCGCGCGCCAGCGCCGTGCGCTTGTCGTGCATGGTGATGACCACGCCGAGGATCTGCAGCTCCGGATTGGGCCGCTGCCGCACCTTCTCGATCGTCTCCAGCAGGTCGTCGGTGCCTTCGAGGGCGAAGTACGACGACTGGATGGGGATCAGCAGGTGCGTCGACGCGACCAGCGCGTTGACCGTCAGCAGGCCGAGCGCCGGCGGGCAGTCGATGACGACGTTCTCGAACTGGCCGTAGGACGGTCGCGAGTTCGTCCTTCAAGCGGAACGGCGCATCCAGCTCCCCCACCATTCGCGACTCGAGTTTCGCGAGCGCGATGCGTGACGGCGCGATCGACAGGTTCGGCTGCGCCGTCGGGACGATCACGTCGGCGAGGTGGATGTGTCGTTTCGACGAAGACGTCGTACATGCTGCGTCTCGGAGGCGCGAATGTCGATGAACGACATGCTGCTGTTGCCCTGCGGATCGAGATCGATGAGCAGCGTGGGCTTGCCGCGCATGCGCCAGGGCGGCGGCGAGGTTGATGGCGGTGGTGGTCTTACCCACGCCGCCTTTCTGATTGGCAATAGCGAGAATCATTCGCGCAGGAGGGTGCCGGTTCAGGGCATTGTAGGAACCTCTGCGCACCGACGTCAAGGAATGCCGGATGTCGGCGGGTGCAATTACTTCCGGGAAATTGTCGGCCGGCCGTAAGTCGTGCTATTTCAGCGACTTGCGGAAATTGTCGGCCGGCCGACAATTTCGGCTCGCCTTGCGGCCGAGCCGGACAACTCGCGCTACATCTTGTATTTGCCCATGTCGTCCGGGTCGAGCTGCTCGAGCCACTGCTGCAGCCGATCGCTGTCCTGCTTCTCGTTGGCGACAGGTCGACGGTCTTGGCGTGTCGATGACCTTCTCGTCGACCAGGATCGGCGCGCGGGTGCGCAGCGCCAGCGCGATCGCATCGCTCGGCCGCGCGTCGATCGCGACCGGGCCCGCCGGCGTCTTCAGATGGATCATCGCGTAGAAGGTGTTCTCCTTCAGGTCGCACACGACGATCTTGTCGACGCGTCGCCTGCAGGTCCTGGATGATGTTGCGCAGCAGGTCGTGCGTCATCGGCCGCGGCGTCTGGATGTTCTCGATCTGCAGCGCGATGGCGTTGGCCTCGAACACGCCGACCCAGATCGGCAGCACCTTCTGCCCGTCGCGGTCGCGCAGGATGATGATCGGCATGTTGGTGATGGGATCGACCATCAGCCCTTTGATGTTCATCTCGATCATGTCCAGCCCCCGATCATCGCGCGCGATCGGATGCGACAGTCGCGACCGCCGGTTCGCCGGCCGCGCCCGCATCCGCTGTCATCTCGCCCCACACGCTGTTCGGTCCAGCGCGCCGGATGGTCACCGGCACGATCCGCCCCAGCCACTCCGGCGGTCCCCGGGAAGTTGACCACCGTATTGCCGCTGGTGCGGCCCGACAACTCCCACTCGCGCCGGCGGCTCGTGTCGCGTCGACCAGCACCTCGACTGTGTCGATCCAATCGACCGCTGGAAGAGGTCCGACTGGATCGACCGTTGCAGCGCCTGCAGCGCCACGATGCGCCGCGTCTTCTCCGCCTCCGTCACATCGTCCGGCATCCGCTTCGACGCCAGCGTGTTCGGCCGCTCCGAATACTTGAAGGAGAACATGCTGTGATAGCCGACCGCCTCGGTCAGCGACAGCGTCTCCTCGAAGTCGGCTTCCGGTTCTCCCCTGGGAAGCCAACGATCATATCGGTCGATAGCTGCACGTTCGGGATAGCCTCGCGAATCCGTGCAACGAGATCCAGATACTCCTCGCGCGTGTGGCGCCGCCGCATCAGGCCCAGCACGCGCGTCGAGCCCGACTGCACCGGCAGATGCAGATGCTTGCAGACCTTCGGCAGGATCGCGCACCGCCGCGATCAGGCGATCGCTCGTGTGGCGCGGATGCGGGCTGGCAAAGCGGATGCGCTCGATGCCGGGGATGTCGTGGACCGCTTCGAGCAACGCCGGGAAATCGCAGGAGGGATCGTCGGGCGCCTGGTAGTGATTCACGATCTGTCCGAGCAGCTGCACCTCGCTGCCGCCGCTCGCCGCGGCTTCGCGCGACGTCAGCCAGAATCTCGGCCTTCGGCCGCATGCGCTCGTGGCCGCGCGTGTACGGCACCACGCAGAACGCGCAGAAGTCGTTGCAGCCTTCGATGATCGTCACGTAGGCGCGTGACCGGATCGCCGCGGCGGACGATGCCGAGCGGGAACGAGGGCTCGTCGTACGGGTTGTCGATCGCGACCCGTTCGACTCGCAGCGGCCGTCGAACGCGCGATTGCTCGCCCAGCTGCCTGCGTCCGCCAGCATCGGCAGCATCTTGACGCTGCTGCGTGCCGACGACGATGTCGACGACGCCCGGCGGAACGCGTCGATCAGCTTGTCGCCTTCCTGTTGCGCGACGCAGCCGGTGACGGCGACGATCGGGTCGCGGCCGAGTCTCGCGCGCCCATCTCCTTGATCTCGCCGAGCCGCGTGTAGAGCTTGTCCTCGGCGCGCTCGCGCACGCTGCAGGTGTTGATGACGACGAGGTCGGCGTCGCGGTCGGACTCGGCGCGGTCGTAGCCGGACGGCTCGAGCAATCCCGCCATGCGCTCGGAGTCGTGGACGTTCATCTGGCAGCCGTAGGTCTCGATGAAGTACTTCATGCTTTCTGCTTTCGCCCCCGCGCGACTTTCGCCTTTCGCTTTTGCTCGACTTTCACCTTTCGCCTTCGCGGTGTCCAGCAGTTCGCGGGCGCTCGCCAGGCCTTCTCCCCCGGCGTCGGCGCCGCCCATCATGCGGGCCAGTTCGTCGATGCGCGCGTCCTCCGCCAGTCGTCAAGACGCTGGTCACCGTGCGGCGGCCCTGGACTCGCTTCTCGATCAGGAAGTGACTGCGGCCGCACGCCGCGATCTGCGGCAGGTGCGTGATGCAGAGGACCTGGAACCGATCGCCGAGCGACGCCAGCTTCTGCCCGACCACCGTCGCGACGCGCCCGCCGATGCCGGCATCGACCTCGTCGAAGATCAGGGTCCGTGTGGCGCCCTGGTCTGCCACCGTCGCCGCCGACAGCGTCTTGAGCGCCAGCATCACGCGCGACAGCTCGCCGCCCGAGACGATGCGCGCCAGGGGCCGGAGGTCCTCGCCGACGTTCGGCGACAGGAACAACTCGCCGCTGTCGATGCCGCGCTCCGTCCACTGCCCTTCGCTGTCCGACGTGGTGAGCCGGACCTCGAACCTGGTTCGCTCCATCGCGAGGTCGGCCAGCTCGGCCTCGACCTGCTTCGGCCAGAACTTCGGCGCCGCCTCGCGGCGGCTGGCGGAGAGCTCCTGCGCCGCCGCCAGAAACGGCGGCCGAGCCGTCGCCAGCTGCTGCTCGATCTCCGCGAGGCTGGACTGTCCGCCGGTCAGCGCCGGTGCTCCGCGGCCAGGCGATCGCGATGGGCGATCGCGTCCTCGAGCGTGCCGCCGTGCTTGCGCTTCAGGCGCTCGATCAGCGCGAGGCGATCTTCGACCTGCTGCAGCCGTGGCCGGCGAAGCGTCGATGCCGTCGGCGAAATCGCGGAGCGTGAACGCCAGATCCTCGAGCTGCGCCTTGATGCCGTCGCGCGCATCGAGGTAGGGCGCGAAGCGCGGATCGATCGCGGCCAGCTCGCTGACCCGCTTCCAGACGTGCTCCGATGCCCGCGAGCGCCGCGTGCTTCGGTGTCGTAGAGCTCGGCGTAGCTCTCGCCGCACAGCCGCTGGATGGTGTCGGCGCTGCGCAGCAGCTGGCGATCCGCGGCGAGCGTCTCGTCCTCGCCGGCTGACGAGGTTCGCCTTCTGCAGCTCGCCGAGCTGGAACTCGACCAGATCGAGCCGCGCCGCCCGCTCGCGATCGTCCATGCGCAGCCGATCGAGTCTGCTCGCGGAGGCCTGCGACACGGGCGAATGCCGCGAGCCACCTCGTCCCGAGCGGAATCGAGTCCGCGCCCACGCGTCGAGCAGCAGCAGGTGCTGCGCCGGATCGAGCAGCTGTTGGTGTTCGTGCTGGCCGTGCAGCTCGACGAGGCGATTCGACAGATCCTTCAGCGCGGCGGCGGTGGCGAGCGCGCCGTTGATGAAGGCGCGGCTGCGGCCCTGGGACGTGATCTCGCGCCGCACGATCAGTCTCGCTGCCGTCGTCGGTTTCGAAGATGGCTTCGACGGTGGCGAGGTCTTCGCCGGTGCGAATGAGGTCCTGGGTGGCGCGGCCGCCAAGCAGCAGGCCGACGGCTTCGACGAGGATGGACTTGCCGGCGCCGGTCTCGCCGGTCAGGATGTTGAACGAGTGTTCAAAGTCGACGGCCACCGACTCGATGACCGCCAGGTTGCGGATGGCGAGATAGCGAATCATGCGGCCCTCGGGGATCGCGGGGGATGCCTGCGGCGAGCGGAACTCTCATCGTATCATTGGTTTGACAGAATTTCCCGGGGCGTGCTACGGTTGCACGAAACGGCGCTTCTCCCAGCAGCGCATCCCCATGGAAGTGAATCGGAGGCTTTGTTGCCGACGCCTGGATCGTTTGTCCTGGCACTGCAACTCGAAGGCAGTGCTGCCGCTCGAGTCAGGCCGCAGATTTCGCGGACTGATATCGTCCGCCAGTCCCATCGTGAGGCCAGTCCGATCCCGGTGGTGCTCCTAATCTTGCTCGGTGTTCTCGGTGGTGGCCTGGGCCATCATCCTCTACAAGTGGTGGACGTTCCGGGGGATCGAAAAGCAGACCGCGCACGTTCATCGAGGTGTTCCGCAAGAGCGCCAAGTTCTCCGACGTGCAGGCGGTCTGCCCGTCGCTGGCGCAGAGTCCGCTCGTCGGGATGTTCCAGGCCGGCTATGCCGAGCTGACGGCCCAGCTGCGGCAGTCGTCGTCGGCCCCGGTCAGTCCCGGCGCCGCCGCGCCGCGTCCAACCTCTGAAGAGCCTCACGGCGGTCGACCGCGCGCTGCTGCGCGCCTCGTCGATCGAGGTGAACAAGCTGGAGAAGCGCGTGACGTTCCTCGCCACGACCGCGAGCATCACGCCGTTCATCGGGCTGTTCGGAACCGTGTGGGGCATCATGACCGCCTTCATGAACATCGGCGCGCAGGGCTCGACCGATCTCGTCGGTGGTCAGCCGCCGATCGCCGAAGCGCTGATCGCCACCGCGCTCGGGCTGTTCGCGGCGATTCCGGCCGTCTACTTCTACAACCACTTCACCTCGAAGGTGAAGGTGTTACGCGTCGGAGATGGACGACTTCGCGCTGGAGTTCCTGAACATCTCGGAAAGGAACTTCACCTAGTGCCGAAGGTGTTGCCACAGCCCGACGCGAACGCGCGGGCGCCGGCGCGGCCGCCGCGTCACGACCTCGCTGTCGGAGATCAACGTCATCCCGCTCGTGGACGTGATGCTGGTGCTGCTGATCATCTTCATGGTGGCGGCACCGATGATGCAGAAGGGCGTCGAGGTGAACCTGCCGGTTGCGCGGCGGGCCGACAAGATGACCGAGCGAGCCGCATGTACATCACGGTGCCCCTGTCCTATCGCACCAGATCGGCAGGTGTTCATCGACAAGGAAGAGGTCCCGATAGGCGGTGCTGGCCGGAGCGCATGCGTCAGGTGATGTCAGACGCAAGGATCAGAAGGAGGTCTACCTGCGCGGCGACGGCGGCGTGCAACTGCAGGAACTGATGGACGTGTTCGGCCGCCTGAAGAGCGGCGGCGTCGAACGGGTCGGCATCGTCGCGCTTCCGGCGCCACCGCGAGGGAGACGCTGACGGTGGACGCGGTCTGCGGTCCTCAGTGAGCGCGGCTCGACAAGACCGAGCGGCTGAGCTCGATGCTCGGGTGCGTCGGCGATGGTGCACGTCGTGATCGTCGCTGCTGCTGGCCGTGTCCCCGCGCCTGGTGGGTGGGCGCGTGGCCGAGGAGCCGGCCGTGGTGATGCAGATCAGCCTCGGCGGCGCGGTCGGACCACGCGACGGCGGGCTGGCGACGCTGGGCGGCCGTCCCATGCAGCAGGTGCAACCGGAGCCGGTGAAGAAGACCGATCGAGCCGGTGCGCCCACCGGCGGCGAAGACGCCGGAGATGATCGAGCCGACCAAGGTGCCGCCGAAGAAGCAGACGTCCACCCGAAGGTCGATGCCAAGGATCCGCGCAGCCGCACGCCGACCAAGGGCGCGGAGATTCAGAAAGGCAGCACCGTGGCCGAGACCGGGGCCAGCGGCGAGGGCTTCGGCCTGTCGTCCGGCGGCGGTGGCACCGGCGGCTACCTGGAAGTGGCGAACTTCTGCTGCCCCGAATACCTGGCGACGATGATCGACTCTGATCAACCGCAACTGGAACTCGAAGCAGGGCGCCGAAGGCACGGCGCTGATGAAGTTCGTGATCGAGCGTGATGGCCGCATCGCCGACGTGGACGGTCGAACGATCGAGCGGCGTCCAGGCCCTCGACTACTACGCGCAGCGCGCCCTGGCCCTGACGAGCCAGTTGCCGCCGCTGCCGGCGGCGTACACCGGTGACCGGCTGACGGTGCACCTGAATTTCGGCTACACGCGTTAGAGAACCCTACGCATGACCTCACCGACGATCCGCCTCATTCCCCGCTGGGCCGCGCTGGCCGTGGCCGCGAGCGCCGTGGCGGTGGCGGCCCAGCAACCGCCGGCGTCGCCGCCCGCTCGCAGCAGCCGGCCCCTCAGCAGCCGACCAGCGTCGAGCTCCGCATCACCGGCGAGCCCGGCACGCCGCCGCGTCTCGCCGTCCCGGACCTGCTCGCGCTGTCGCCCGACCAGGAAACGCAGGACGCGGCCAAGGTCGATCGGCGAGGTGCTGTGGGACGACATGAACTTCGAGCGCGAGTTCTACATGATCCCGCGCGATACCTACAAGTCGCATTCCCGTGGCGACGGCGATTGGCGAAGTGCCGTTCGATCGCTGGCGCGAGCTGGGCGCCGACGGCGTGGTGATCGGCACCGTGCAGAAGGCGGCGACCGGCATTCGCGTCGAGATGCGCCTGTACAACGTCCGCGCGCGGCAGCAGAGTTACGGCCGCGAATACACCGGCTCGGCGGCGAACCCGCGCGTCTATGCCCACACGATGTCCGACGAGCTTCACTGATCGCAGCGCAGCCTGCGCGGCGTCGCGCGCACCAAGCTGACGTTCTCGTCGGATCGCAACCGCGATGCCGGTGGTCGAACACCGTCGAGAAGCGCGACGTGAAGGAGATCTACATCGCCGACTACGACGGCGCCAATCCAGCGCCGCATCACCATCAACCGCACCTGAACATCACGCCGAACTGGTCGCCCGACGGCCGGTCGATCGCCTACACCTCGTATCGCACAGACGCTGCCCGACATCCTGATCTCGAACATCTTCGTCGGCACGATGGAGGAACCCGACGAAGGGCGTCGGCCAGAACTTCCTGCCGGTGTTCTCGCCGGACGGCAACGCAGATTGCGTTCATGTCGAATCGCGACGGCAACTCGGAAATCTACGTCATGAACCGCGACGGCTCGGACCTGCGCCGGCTGACCAACAATCCGGCGATCGAGTCGACGCCGACCTGGTCGCCGACCGGCACGCAGATCGCCTTCACGTCGGATCGCACCGGCACCCCGCAGATCTACGTGGTCGGCTCGGACGGCACCGGACTGCGGCGCATCTCCTTCGAGTCGTTCGCGGACCGCGCGACCTGGTCGCCGGCGCCGTACAACGAGATCGCCTTCGCGGCGCGCACCGGGCCGGGCTTCGACATCAAGATCCTGAGCCTCCAGGACGGCGAGACGCGCCAGATCACGTTTGGCGAAGGCACCAACGAGAGCCCGGCGTGGTCGCCGAACGGCCGCCACCTGGCGTTCATGTCGACGCGCGCCGGCAAGAGCCAGATCTTCACGGTCGATCGCGACGGCAAGAACATCCGGCAGATCACCAAGGACGGCAACAACTTGACGCCGAACTGGAGGCAGTAGCACTTGCGGCTCGCAGGTTCGGCACGGTTCGCAGGACAGGTTCTGGACGAAATTTCGGGTTTGATTCGACGCGAGCGTTCGACGCGTTCAAGAGGAGAGATGATGAGACGGAATCAGATGATGTCGCTGACGGCTGGTCTGTTGGTGGTCGTGGCGATGTCGGCGTGCGCGAAGAAACCGCCGACGGTGGCGCGGCCGATGCCGCCGCCCGCCGAAGGCACGGTGGCGCTGCCGCCGACGCCGCCCGCCCCGCCGCGGCCGGTGGACGAGCCGATCCCGGTGCCGCCGATGCCGGACAACATCCGTTCGGGCAATCTCGCCGACGATCTGGATTCGCTGAACCGCGCCGGCGCGCTCAAGGCGGTCTACTTCGATCTCGACAGCTCCGACGTCAATGCCCAGGGACAGCAGATCCTGCAGGAGAACGCCGAGCTGATGCGCAAGAACCCGAGCTGGCAGATCACCATCGAAGGCCACTGCGACGAGCGCGGCACGGCCGAGTACAACCTGGCCCTCGGCGAACGCCGCGCGCTGGCGGCGCGGACCTACCTGGTCTCGCTCGGGATTCCCGGCCGAGCAAGGTGCGGACCGTCAGCTACGGCAAGGAATTCCCGTTCGAGCCGGGCCACGACGAGGCGGCGTGGTCGAAGAACCGCCGCGCGCATTTCGTGATCACAGCAAAGTAACCGGGTAACATGGAGGGCATGACACGGCACGTTCTCGTGATCACTCTGGTCGCCGCGGCCCTGTCGGGTGCGGCGGCGCCCGCCGCCGCGCAGTCGCGCCGCGAGATGCAGATGATGGCGGACATCCGCATGCTGCAGGAGCAGACGCAGCAGCTGCAGCAGCAGCTGGCGGCCGCCCTCGACCAGCTCAACGAGACGCTCAAGAGCTCTCCACCCGGCGTCGACGACCAGACCGCCGCGACGCGCAAGTCGTTTGCCGATCAGAAGCTCGCCGTCGACCATTCGGCAGCGACCTGCGCATCGTCCGCGAGCGCATCGACGAGACCAACGTCCGCATCACCAGCCTGTCGCAGGAAGTCGAGGCGCTCCGCGCTCGCGATTCCGTCGACGCTTCGCCGATGACCTTCGATCCCGCGGCGGAAGCGATCCGACTGCGTCGCCGGCCACCCAGACGCCGACGGGTGCGGCGCCCGCGCCATCCACGGCGGGCGGCCCGCCACCGACTGGCCCACCCGCATCGCAAGCGCAAACGCAGATGACTCCGGGCATGTCGCCGCAGCGTCTCTACAACACGGCCTGGCCGATTTCACCGCCGGTCAATGGACGCTCTGCATCGAAGGCTTCAACACCTACCTGCGAAGCTTTCCGCGCACCGATGCCGCCGACGACGCGCAGTGGTACGTCGGCGAGTGCTACTTCGCGGACGGCAAGTTCACGGAGGCGATCGACGCCTACAACCGCGTCATCACCGGCTATCCGAACGGCGATCGCGTGCCCGACGCCTACTACAAGCGCGGCATGGCGCTTCGAGCGCGCTGGGCCAGCCCGATCGCGCGCGCGAATCGTTGGACACGCTGATGAAGATGTTTCCCGACCACGAAGTCGCGCGCCTCGGCAAGCAGCATCTCGATCGGCTCTCGCGCAGCCGTCCGCAACCCTGATGTTCAGCTTCGGGCATTTGCCTCAGCGCTCGTGCGATCGGCGGTTGCCGGCGATCGCCGCTCTTGCGCTATGCTGGCCGGACACATTCACAGACACATGCAAGACGACCCTCGAACGCTCGGGCACCGCGCCGAGTCGAGGCAGAAAGGGACGAGATGGGCAGCGTGAACAAAGTGATGCTGGTGGGCAATCTCGGCAAGGACGCCGAGGTGCGTTACACGCCGGGCGGCCAGTCGGTCGCGAGCTTCAGCATCGCCACCACCGAGAACTGGACGTCGAAGGACGGCGAGAAGAAGGAACAGACCGAGTGGCACCGCATCGTGCTGTGGGGCAAGCCGGCCGAGTCGCTGCAGCCGTATCTCGTCAAGGGCAAGCAGATCTATCTCGAAGGCCGCCTGCAGACCCGCCAGTGGGAAAAGGACAAGCCAGAAGCACTACACGACCGAGGTCAAGGCCGACAAGATCGTGCTGCTCGGCGGCGGTGGTCGTGGCGGTGATCGCGGTCGAGCGCGGCGACGGCGGCGGCTACCAGGACCCGATGAAGGAACCGGCGCCGGTCACCGACGACGATATTCCGTTCTAGATCAGATCGGGAGTCGGGAGTCGGAAGTCGGGAGTCGGATGAGCCGCAACAGCGGTCACTGCGTTCGCGACTGCCGACTCCCGAGCTCCCGACTCCCGATCTCGATTCGATCCCGACTCCCGTCAGGTTCTGTCGTCAGCTTCGCCCGTAGCGATCCTCGAGCCGGACGACGTCGTCGGTCTCGGGCGTCGACACTTCGAAGACATCGGTGTCCTCGATCGCGGTCATGCGATGCACCGTCGGCGGCGTCACGTGCACGGCGTCGCCCGGCCGCCATCTCGGCGCGACGTCAGCTTGCCGTCGACTTCCTGCATCTCGAACAGTATCTTGCCGGCCCGCACGAAGATCGTCTCGTCCTTCTTGTTGTGGTACTGCAGGCTGAGCGCGTGGCCCTTGTTGATGTGGATCTGCTTGCCGACGTAGCGGTCGGTCGCGCGCCCACCACAACTCGTATCCCCACGGTTTTTCGACGCGATGCAACGGTTGCGCTCACGACGACGGACTCCTTTGAATGGCCGACGCGGCGAGCGCGTCGAACAGAATACTGTTCGATTTCGGCGGCGGTCGCGAGGCGCAGCGCGTGGCCGGCCAGCCGGCGCGCATCGTCGGCGCGCAGCTCCGCGACGACGTGACTGACGATTGGAATGGCGCCGGGCGTCATGCTGAACTCCGTCAGGCCGAGCCCGATCAGCAGCCCGACCAGCGCCGGATCGGACGCCATCTCGCCGCAGAGCGAGACCGGGATGCGATGTCGCGGCGCGCGGCGCGGCGGACCAGCCGAATCAGCCGCAGCACCGCCGGGTGCAGCGGCTCGTAGAGATCCGAGACGCGATCGTCGGTGCGATCGACGGCCAGAGTGTACTGGATCGAGATCGTTGGTGCCGATGGTGAAGAAGTCCACGTCGCGGCGCGAGCAGGTCGGCGGCGAGCGGCGGCTGACGGCACCTCGATCATCGCGCCGACCTTGATGCGACCGGAGCCGCGCCCAGATTCCAGGCACAGATCGGTGAACACCGAGCGCGCCTGGCGCACTTCCTCGACCGCGGTCACGAACGGGAACATGATGCGCAGCGGCCCGTGCGCCGAGGCGCGCACCAGCGCCCGCAGCTGCGTGCGCAGGACCTCCGGATTGGCGAGGCCGAGCCGCAGGCCGCGCAGTCCGCGGCGTGCCGCGCCCGCGGTCCGTCGGCCGGCCCAGTCCGACCTGACGCTCGTCGAGATCGAACGTGCGGATCGTCACCGGCCGCGGCGCGACCTGCTCGATCAGGCTGCGATACGCCTGGTACTGCTCGTCTTCGGTGACCGTCTCGAGCGGCGGCCGGACAGCATGAACTCCGAGCGATACAGGCCGACGCCTTCGGCGCCGTACTTCCTGCAGGAACGGGAGATCCTCGAGCAGCTCGATGTTGGCCTCGAGCCGGATGCGGCACGCCGTCCCTGGTCGTCAGCGGTCCCGCGTCGGCCGTGATCGCTGCTGCGGCGGTGCGGCCGCGACGAGCGCGCGCTCGGCGCCTTCGATCTCGTCGGGCTCCGGCGCGACGACGCAGCTCGCCGGTCGTGCCGTCGAGGATCAGCGGCGTGCCGGCGGCGACGCGCAGCGACGCATCGTGGAGGCCGACGATCGGCGGGCACCTTCAGCGAGCGCGCCAGGATCGCGGTGTGATACGTGCGGCTGCCGGCATCGGTCGCAAAGCCCTGCACGCGCGACCAGTCGAGTTGCGCGGCGACCGACGCCGTCAGTTCGTCGGCGATCAGGACCGACGGGCCGTCGATCTGGCTTCAGCAGCTCGCGAGGGCCGCGCGCGCCGTGGCGCAGGTTCATGCGCAGCCGGCCGGCGACGTCGGCGACGTCGTTCTCGCGCTCGCGCAGGTACGGGATCCTCCATCGACGAGAAGAGCTCGTAGAGTCCTTCGTAGGCGCGATGCACGCGCCCACGCGGCGTTGACGCGTTCGTTGCGGATGATCTCCTCGGCCCGGCCGATCAGCATCGGGTCGTCGAGCATCAGGATCTGCGCGTCGAACAGCGCGCGCGAGCTCGCTGCCCGGGCCCTGCGCGACGCGCGCGCTGATGTCCTGCAGCTGCTGCCGCGACTGATCGCGGGCCGGCGTCGCAGCGCCGCGACTTCCCGGTCGACGCGATCCGGCGGCATCGGGAAAGCGCATCACTTCGGTGCGCTGCGTCAGGATCACGGCGCGGCCGACCGCGACGCCGGGAGAGACGCCGATGCCGGTCAGGCGTTCCACAGTTCTTCTCCGAATCCGCCGTTCCACGAGGTGGCAGAGCGCGTCGACCGCGTCGGTTCATCGACGCCGTCGGCGCGAGATGTGCACCGTGGTGCCGGCCGCGGCGGCGAGCAGCAGGATGCCCATGATGCTCTTGCCGTCCATCGTCTTGCCGTCGCGGCTGCACGCGAATCTGCGACTGATAGCGCGTCGCCGTGTGGACGAACTTCGCGGCGGCGCGGGCGTGCAGTCCCGAGCCGGTTGCGAGATCACGCATCCCGGCGCGTCATGCCTTCTGCGGTTGCCGCGCCGCGACGTCCCGGGCGTGGAACCCTCCAGCAGATCCGATGCCACCCAGATGGCGTTGCGGCCGTGCTCGCGCAGCTGCCGCGCGACGTCGGTCGAGCGCGGCGCCGTCCTCAGGCTGGCCGCCTTGATCAGCATCGGCAGGTTCACGCCGGTGACGATCTCGATCTTGTCCTTGGTCGAGGAACGTGATGCCGAGATTCGACGGCGTGCCGCCGAACATGTCGGTGGCGATCAGCACGCCGCCCGGCTGCTTTCACCCGCTCGATCGCGGCGGCGATCTCGTCGCGCGCGTCCTGCACGTCCTCGTGCCAGCCGATCGACACCGCAACGAAATTCGGCAGGTCGCCGACGATGGTCTCCGCGGCGTTGACCAGCTCGGTGGCGAGCTGCCCGTGTGTCACGACCACGACGCCAATCATCGTGCCTTCACCAGGTCGCGATGCCGACCGTGGTCGAGACGCCCTTGAGGTCCGACAGCTCGCGCTTCAGCGCCTCGGCGACGTAAACCGATCGATGGCGGCCGCCGGTGCAGCCGATGGCGATCGTCAGGTAGCTCTTCCCTTCCTGCGACGTAGAGCGGCACCATCCAGCGCAGGAAGCGCGGTCAGCTTCTTGCATGGCAGTCTGCGCCGTCGGCTGGCGGCGGATGTAGGCCGCACCGCAGGTCCTTGCCGGTCTGCGGCCGCAGCGACGGCACCCAGTGCGGGTTCTTCAGAAACCGGACGTCGAACATCAGGTCGGCCTCAGCCGGCGGGCCATTCTGGAACCCGAAGCTGAGGATCGTCAACACCAGCTTCGAGGCCTGCGTGCGGCCGCTGACGAGCTCGCGCAGCTGCTGCCGCAGCTCGTGGACGTTCAGCTTCGAGGTGTCGACGACCTTGTCGGCCATCGCCGCGGATCGGGCGCAGCGACGGCCCGCTCCTCCGACAGCCCTTCGGTCACCGGGCGATCGCGGCGCCAGCGGATGCGGGCGGCGCGTCTCGCTGAAGCGGCGCACCAGCTCGGCGTGGCCGGCCTCGAGGAAGATCAGCACGCGGCGCAGGTGCTTGTTGGTCTTGCAGCTTGCGATAGACCGCGGGAAATCGCTGACGAAGCGCGGCTCGCGGATGTCCATCACGACGGCGACGCGATTGTGCTCGGTCTGCCGGCTCGGCGAGCTCCGCCATGACCGGCAGCAGCGACACCGGCAGGTTGTCGACGCAGTAATAGCCGAGATCCTCGAGCGCGCGAATCGCCTGCGACTTGCCGGAGCCCGACAGGCCGGTCAGGACGATGAAGCGCGCCCAGCTGTCGACTTCTTGCGCGACGCCCGTTGTCTTCTCCGTCACGCGAGACTCCCCGTGCTCTCGTCCGTCTTCGTCTTCGCGGTCGTGTTCCTCGCGCGCCGGCAGGCGCCAGCAGCGACTGGCGTCGAGGCGCGCGACCAGCTCGCGCGCGGCGTTGATGCCGCGCATCCGCAGCAGCTGATTGCGCGCCGCGACCTCGACGAGGATCGCCGAGGTTGCGGCCGGGCGCGACCGGCATGCGGATCAGCGGCACCTGCAGGCCGAGCAGCTCGTAGGACGGCTCGTCGAGCCCGAGCCGATCGTACTCGCGGGCTGTCGTCCCAGCGATCGAGCTGCACGACCAGCTCGATCCGCTTCGAGGTGCGCGTCGCCGCGACGCCGAACAGGTCGCGGATGTTGATCAGGCCGAGGCCGCGCACTTCCATGTGATGGCGCGTCAGCTCCGGACAGGCGCCGATGCACGATCGACTCCGCGCGGCGGCGCACTTCGACCGTGTCGTCGGCGACCAGGCGATGGCCGCGCACGACCAGGTCGAGCGCGCACTCGCTCTTGCCGATGCCGCTCTCGCCGACGATGCAGCACGCCGAGGCCGAGGATGTCGATCAGCACGCCGTGAATGATCTCGCGGATGCGCGAGGCGATCCTCGAGCACGGCGGTGAGCTTGCCGATCGCCGCGGCCGTCGGCACCGACGTCCGCAGGATCGGCACGCTTCGGCGCGTTCGCCTTCGAGCATGACTTCGCGGCGAATCTCGGCGCCGCCGGTGACGAGCAAGCACGGCACGTTCAGCGTTGAAGCACTTCGCCAGCGCGCTGGCGCCGCGCCCGCGGTCCAGGCTCTCGAGGAAGCGCACTTCGCTCTCGCCGAACAGCAGGATGCGGCCGGCCTGCAGGTATTCGTGGAAGCCGGCGAGGGCGAGGCCGGTCTTCTGGATGTAGGGGCTGGTGATCCGGCGGTGCAGGCCGCGGCGCCGGCGAGCAGTTCGATCGACAGGCCGACCGACTCGGGTCGTGCGTCGAGCAGCCCGCGAACGGTCACGGCCGGGAGTCGATCGGATCGCGATTCAGTTCCGCCACGCCGCGACGGACGGGGCAAGTTAGAACAGGACCTTTCGCTGGTTCGACGTCGGAATCTTCAGCTCTTCGCGGTACTTCGCGATCGTGCGCCGCGCCAGCATCAGGCCTTCGCGCTGCAGGATGTTGACGATCTTCGAATCGCTGAGCGGCTTCTTCGGATCCTCGCCCTTCGATGATCTTCTTGATGCGGTTCTTGATCGTCACCGACGACACCGCGTCGCCGTACGAGCTGCTGATGCCGCTGTGGAAGAAGTACTTCATCTCGAACACGCCCTGCGGGCGTGTGCATGTACTTGTTGGTGACGACGCGGCTGACGGTGGATTCGTGCATGCCGATGTCGTTGGCGACGTCGCGCAGCACCAGCGGCCGCAGGTGCTCGATGCCGTGATCGAGGAAGTCGCGCTGGAAGTTGCAGATGCTGGTCGCGACCTTGTGGATCGTCTTCTGGCGCTGCTCCACCGACTTGATCAGCCACAGCGCCGAGCGGAACTTGTCCTTCACGTAGGCGCGCGTCTCGTCGCTGTTCTCGGCGGCGCCCTTGTCGAGCAGGCGGCGGTAGGTCGGGCTGATGCGCAGCTGCGGCAGGCCGTCTTCGTTCAGCACCGCGACGTACTGATCCTCGACCTTGATGATGTAGACGTCCGGGATCACGTACTGCGACGGCTGCGGGTTGAAGCGGCTGCCGGGCTTCGGATCGAGGTGCTGGATGATCTCGACGTGGTGCTTGAGCTCCTCGATGCGTCAGGTCCGAGCTTCTGCGCCAGCTCCGGCATCTGGTGGTTGTGCAGCAGCCGCAGGTGCTCGGTGACGATCTTCTCGGTCGGCGTGCCTTCGAGGTGCAGATGCTTGATCTGCAGCGTCAGGCACTCCTGCAGATCGCGCGCGGCGACGCCGATCGGATCGAAGCCCTGGATCAGGCGCAGCACGCCTTCGACCTTGGCCACCGGCCACGGCCCCATCGATGGCGATTTCGTCCACCGACGCGACCAGATAGCCGTCGTCATCGAGGTTGCCGATGATCGCTTCGCCGATCTCGCGAATCGGTGCGATCGTTGGTCTGCAGCGACAGCTGCCACTCGAGGTGATCGGTCAGCGAGGAGCTGGTCGAGAGCGTGTTCTCGATCGGCGGCAGCTCTTTGACTTCCTGCGGCGCGCGCGGACGGTAGCCGTCGTCGAGGTAGTCGCCGAAGAAATACTCGTAATCGGCGTCGTCCCAGGTGTCGTTCTTGTCCTTGGGCTTGTCCTCGGCTTCTTTCTCGCGTGGCGGGCTGCGCCTCGGCGGCCTGCAGATCCTCGGTCGGGACCTCTTCGAGCAGTGGGTTCTCGACCACTTCCTGGTTCAGGAGGTCGGCCAACTCCAGCGTCGACATCGGCAGCAGTTTGATCGCCTGCTGGAGCGACGGGGTAAGAATCAGCTTCTGCGCGAGCTTCGTTTGAAGCTCTCTGCTGGATACGCCATGCCGCTTCCTACAATCTTAGTCCAGCCGGAAATCTGTCCCGAGGTAAATCCGCCGGACCTCTTCGTCGGCGGCCAGAGCTCGGCGGGGTGCCGCTCCGGAAGATCGCCCCGTCCGTGACGATATAGGCCCGATCGGTAATCTTGAGCGTCTGCAGCACGTTGTGGTCGGTGATCAGGATGCCGATGCCGCGCTCCTTCAGGTGGAAGATGATTTTCTGGATTTCGGTGACCGCAATCGGATCGATGCCGGCGAACGGCTCGTCGAGCAGCATGAACCGCGGGATCATCACCAGCGCGCGGGTGATCTCGGCGCGGCGACGCTCGCCGCCCGACAGCGTGTAGGCCGGCGAGGCGGCCAGGGCGTCAGGCCGAGCTCGGCCAGCAGCTCGCGCAGCCGCGCTGCTGCGCTCGGCGGCGCTCAGCGCAGCGTCTCGAGGATCGCCATGATGTTCTGCTCGACGGTCAGGCCGCGGAAGATCGACGGCTCCTGCGGCAGGTAGCCGATGCCCTTGCGCGCGCGCACATACATCGGGTCGTCGGTAAGGTCGACGCCGTCGAATGTCACGCGCCCCGAGTCCGGCGCGGTCAGCCCGACCGTCATGTAGAACGTCGTCGTCTTGCCGGCGCCGTTCGGGCCGAGCAGTCCGACCACTTCGCCGGAGTTCACCTCGAGGCTGACGCCCTTGAACGACGGTGCGACCGCTGTAGGACTTGGTGAGTTCCTGGGTGCGGAGAGTGGACATCAGCTGGGGGGCCTGCCGGGGCACTTGCCGCCGCCCTTGGTTTGCGTGCGGACTTCGTTGTTGCCGTCGATGATGACTCTATCGGACGCCTTCAAGAACGTCAAAGTTCTGCCGGTCGACTCGTTGCACTCGTCGATGAAGCGGCCCGGCGCCCCGGTGATCTCGTAGCGTTCGTCCGTGGGACGGTAGACCAGCGTCGCACCGGAGGCGTTGCGCTTCTCCAGCGTCATCTGCACGGCGCCACGCGCGTCGAGCCGATCGAGCTTGTTCTCGTCCGCGGCGAGCGACAGCTCGATGTGATCGGCGTGCAGGTCGCCCTGCTCTCCGTTCATCTGCGCCTTGGTGTCGTAGATGGCCTTGCGGGTGGCGTCCGCATACCGGAACGTCCCCGCCCGCAGCAGCGTCGGCCCCTTTCGCGCAGGCGGCGTCGCGCTCGCCTCCGGCGCCAGGGCGAGCGAGGTCAGCACGTTGCCCGTGGCGCTCAGATCACCCTTCACTTCGTCGAGCGCGATGCTGTCGGCCTGGATGACCGTGTCGGCCTGGAGCATGCGCGCGCCGCCTCCATAGACCGCCTGGCGCGCTGCCTCGTCGTAGGTCATCTCCGCGGCGATCACGTTCACGGGATCGGCGTCGCCCAGCAGTCCCGGCCGCCTGGCGCCGCCGGCCTTGCCCTTGGTGGGCTGCAGCACGCTGCGGATGTTCCCCTTGGCGACCATCCGCCGTGGCGCCAGCGTGATGTCGATCGCGTCGCCATCGATCCGGATGCTCTCGTCGCTCACGCTCGGCGGCAGGTTGTTGTCGCGGCCTCGCAGGTCGAGCGCGCTGGAGGTGATGCGATACGCCGCCTCCGCGCTCTGCGCGCGCAGGCCGCCGTCCTCGAAGCGAAAGCTGCCGGTGAAGCGCGCTTCCTCGAGCAGTCCGGTGGTCGTGCTGAGCCGCGCGTCCAGGATCCGGGCGCGGGCCACGCGGGCGCCGCGGTCCTTGGCGGCGGCCTCGCGGAACTCGACGTTGTCCTGGAATTTCATCGCCGTCAGGCCCTGCCCGGGCGCGCCCGATCCGTTCAGCTGTGCCGCGCGAATAGTCCGGGCGGGCGCGTCCTTCTCCGCCGGCAGCGTCACGAGGACGTTGTCGCGGCTGGCGAGGTTCTTGATGGACCCGTCCGCCAGCAGATCGATCGTGATGAACTCGCCGCTCAACTGCTGGCCCGGCGCCGTCGCCTGCCCCGCCAGTTCGATGGCCGACTTGCCGGCGAGCGTTGCCTGCTGCAACGTGCGGCCATCGTCGGCGTAGTCGAGATTGATGTCGCGGGCGCGCATGACGCGGAGCGCGCCCATCCCTTCCCCGCCGGTGATGCGGGCATTGCCGCGCAGTTCGATGGTGTCGGGCTCGTCGCGATCCGGGAACAGGTAGACCGTGGCGTCGTCCGCTTCGATGATCTGCCCGTTGCGCGTCATCCGGACACCGCGCTCGAAGCGCATGTAGCGTTCGCCGCGAGCGAAGCCAGCCGCGCCGGACGCCACGTCCATCGGGCCCGCGGCGCCGTCCGGGGCAAAGCGCACGACTGCCTGATCCAGCAGCCACACGGTGTTGCGCTGCTCGTCGAAGCTGAACCCGATGCCGGCGCCGGCCATGCGGCCGCGCGTGAACTGGACCGGCCCCGGCGCCCGGATGATGCCTTCGGTGTTCACGTAGGACGCCGAACCAGCGGTCGCGACCAGCCCGTCGCTGGCCTGCAGCTTGACGTCACCGTTCATGTCGAAGGTGGACTGGCTCGAGCCGACCTTGGCTTCCTTGCCGGTCACGACAAAGTTCCGGCCGGCGCGGTTGTCGACGCTGAGCTTCACGCCGAGGAGGGTGGTCTGCCCGTCGGCGTAGGACACCTGCGAATCGCACTCCACGCGCAGGTCCTGTTTCGACCCCTTCAGCTGGACGACATCGCAGCCGCGGGTCTCGACGGTGGACGCGGGATCGAGGCGTTCCACGCGCTCGATCGGCGCACGGACTTCGCGCGGACGCATGGCATAGACGACAAACGCCGCCAGGCAGAGCCCGAAGATTGCGATGACGAATCTGAGGCGCTTACGCCACACCTGACGATTGTACCAGCCGGGCCGCACGGCCGCGGCGGATACTGGAGTCAGACGCCTCCGATATCCGGCCGAGCCGGCGTTAGAATCGAGACATCGGTCCCCACCGAAGAGGCCCGCCCATGCGCGAGACCGAGATCGACCCCGTCGTCAGGAACCGCTTCCACTCCCTGCACCGGCTGATTGGCAACACGCCCCTGTTGGTCGTGGACGTCCTGTTCCGTGGCCGACCGCGCCGCATCTTCGCCAAGCACGAGTCGCTGAACCTCACCGGCAGCATCAAGGACCGGATGGCGCTGTACGTGCTCGAGCAGGCGTATCACGGCGGTCATATTCAACCTGGCGACCGCATCGCGGAAGCCACCAGTGGCAACACCGGCATTTCGTTTGCCGCACTCGGGCGGGCGTTGGGGCACCCCGTCACCATCTTCATGCCCGACTGGATGAGCCCGGAGCGGATGTCGCTGATTGCCAGCTTCGGCGCCGACATCGTGCCGGTGAGCCGGGCGCAGGGCGGCTTCCTCGGCAGCATCGCGCAGGCAGATGCCCTCGCCGAACGAGACCCTCATGTCTTCCTGCCGCACCAGTTCTCGAACGAAGCCAATATCCGCGCGCACATGGAAACCACCGGGCCCGAGATCTGGCTGCAGCTGGCGGGCGCCGGGGTGGCTCCGGACGCGTTCATCGCAGGGCGTCGGCACGGGCGGTACCGTGATGGGCGCCGGCCGTTACCTGAAATCGTACCAGCCGTCGATACGCATCCATCCGTTGCAGCCAACCGAGTCGCCCACCCTGTCAACCGGCCACAAGGTCGGCCAGCACCGCATCCAGGGCATCTCCGATGAGTTCATTCCGCCGATCGTGAAGCTCGACGCCCTGGACCACATCGTCAGCGTCCACGACGGTGACGCCATCCTCATGGCGCAGCAACTGGCGCATCACGGGCTGGCGGTGGGCATTTCGTCGGGCGCCAACTTCATCGGCGCGCTGATGGTGCAGGACGAGATGGGGGGCGAGGCCACGGTGGCGACGGTCTTCTGCGACAGCAACAAGAAGTACCTCAGCACCGATCTGCTGCGTGCCGAGCCGGCGCAGCCCGGCTACCTGTCGCCGGAAGTCGAGGTCCTGGGATTCACCGCGCTGTCACGCACCTGCGTGTTCTGCGCGAGGTAGACGCGGCGTTCAGCGGAAGTCTTCGAGCCGCAGCTCGACGTACTTCGTCGCCGTGGAACTCGTTCTCTTCGACCGTATAGGCGATCTCGACGCCGTCTTTCTGCGACAGCAGCGTCCGGTTCGCGCTCGGCGGCGTTCCACTGGATGCGCGCGCAGCACGCGGCCGTTCTGCTTCACGGTCATCTTGAGATGGCGCTCCTTCAGCACGCGCGGGCCGTCGACGATCGCGACCGGGCCGGTGTGAGAACTTCGGCCGCGGATTGCCGGGCCGAACGGCGCCAGCGCCGCGAACTCCGACATGACGCGATCGGTGATGTCGTCGAAGCTCGAGCGGGCCGTCGAGCCAGAGCGACGGGCGCAGGTCGTCCGGGCCGAGATCGCTCTCGGCGTGCGCGTTGACGGCCTGGCCGGAACTCCTTGATGCGTGCCGGTCTCGATCTGCAGGCCGGCCGCCGCCTTGTGGCCGCCGAAGCGCTTCATCATCGGCGCGCAGGACTCGAGCGCGGCCAGCATGTCGAAGCCGGGGATGCTGCGGCACGAGCCGTGCGCCATGTCGCCGTCGATCGACAGCACGATCGCCGGCCGATAGAACGCATCGACCAGCTTCGAGGCGACGATGCCGATCACGCCGCGATGCCAGCCTTCGCCGGCGACCACCAGCACGCTGCGCGAGCCGACCTCGGGATCGGTCTCGACGATCTTCTTGCGCCTTGGCGAGGATGTCCTGATCCTCGGTCCGGCGCCGGGTGTTCTCGGTTTCGAGCTGCTCGGCCAGCGCCTTGCGCCTCGTCCGCCATGCCCTCGTCGGAGGCCAGCAGCAGCCGCGTCGCGATGTCGGGCGTGCTCATGCGGCCGGCGGCGTTGATGCGCGGCGCCACCATGAAGCCGATGTGATAGCTGTCGATGGTCTTGCCGTTCAGGCCGGCGGCTTCGAGCAGCGCGCGCAGCCCCACCTTGTGCGGGCCCTTGGTCAGCATCTGCAGGCCCGAGCTTGGCGATGATGCGGTTCTCGCCGACCAGCGGCACGACGTCGGCCAGCGTGCCGATCGACGCGATCTTCACGAACGCCGGCAGCCACGCCGACTTCCCCGGCGCGCGCGCAGAGCGCCTGCACCAGCTTCAGCGCCACGCCGACGCCGGCGAGGTTCTTGTCGGGATAGGTGCAGTCGTGGCGCTTCGGATTCACGACCGCGCACGCATCGCGGCAGCTCGTCGTCCGGCTCGTGATGGTCGGTGATGATCAGGTCGACGCCGAGCTCGCGGGCGCGCCGCGCGGCTTCGGCGGCGCGAATGCCGCAGTCCACCGAGACGATCAGCTTCACGCCTTCGGCGTGCAGCCGATCGATGGTGCCGGGCTGCAGGCCGTAGCCGTCAGTGCAGTCGTTCCGGAATGAAGTGGCCGACGTCGGCGCCGAGCAGCTCGAGCGCGCGCCGCAGGATCACCGTGGAGGTGATGCCGTCGACGTCGTAATCGCCGTGGACGGCGATGCGCTCGCGATTGGTGATGGCGCGCTCAGCAGGCGCATCGACGGCGCTTTCGAGTCCGGCGAGCCGGAACGGGTCGTGCAGCTGGTCGAGCGACGGGATTCAGGAACCGCGAGGCCTCGTCCGGATCGGTGATGGCCGCGAATCGCCAGCAGCCGCGCGGTCACCGGCCGAAAGGCCGAGTCGCCTGCAGCGTGTCCGCCGCGGCCGCCTCGTCGTGGGTTTGTATTCCAGATCGGGGGATCACTCCACGGGGCTTTCGATGATCCGACCGAGCCCATCTTGCGGAACTTGTCGTAGCGCGCGTTGAGGCGCGTCTCGACGTCCATCGCCGAGACCTCGGCGAGCGCGCGCGAGCGCGACGTCGACGAGCGCGGCGGCCTGCGTCGGATCCGTGTGCGCGCCGCCGACCGGCTCGTTGATGATCTCGTCGATGATGCCGAGCCGCAGCAGATCCGGCGCGGTGATCTTCAGCGCCGCGGCCGCTTCGACCTTCCTGGTCGGGATCGCGCCACAGGATCGCCGCGCAGCCTTCGGGCGGAATCACGCTGTAGATCGCGAACTCGTGCATCAGGATGCGATCGCCGACGGCAATGCCGAGCGCGCCGCCGCTGCCGCCCTCGCCGTGCACGAGGACGATCACCGGCACTTCGAGCATCGCCATCTCGCGCAGGTTGAGGGCGATCGCCTCGGCGACGCCGCGCTCCTCCGACTCGATGCCCGGATACGCCGCCGGCGTGTCGACGAAGCAGATGATCGGGCGCTGGAACTTCTGCGCCAGTCTCCATCGTCCGCAGCGCCTTGCGGTAGCCGTCGGGGCGCGCGTAGCCGAAGTTGCGATAGATCTTCTGCTTGGTGTCGCTGCCCTTCTGGTGCCCGACGACGAGAATCGGCTCGGCCCTTGTAGAGCGGCGGTGCCGGTGACGATGGCGTGATCGTCGGCGAAGCGGCGATCGCCGTGCAGCTCGACGAAGTCGGTGAACAGCCGCTCGACGTAATCGAGCGTCGTCGGCCGCGCGGGATGCCGCGCGACCTGGACGCGCTGCCACGGCGTGAGGTTGCGGTAGAGATCGCCGCGCATCGCGTTGACGCGGCCTTCGAGCCGCGCGATCTCGCGATCGCGATCGTCGCTCGGCTCGAGCGTCGGCGAGCGCCTCGATTTCCTTCAGCAGCTCGCCGATCGGTTCTTCGAATTCGAGTAGGTCAGGCATAGTCAGGGGTCGGGACTCAGGTCGGATCAGGAATGAATGGTGACCGAACCGACACCGCACAGCCGCTCGACGTCGGAGACGAACTGCTCCGAGGTGCGGACGCGAATCGAGTGCGTGACCTCGGCGCGGACGATGACGTGGCGCGAGCCGCCGTTCATTTCGACTTCGACGGCCACTGGACGATCGCCGCGGTGCTTCGTCATCGACTTCCCAGAGCGCCTCAATGGTCTCACGCGGGCAGGTGGCCTTCAACCGGATCCGGACGCCGCGCGACAGGCGCTCGCGGAGCGCGCCAGCGGCAGGATGTCGGCGCACTGGAAGCGCGAGTTCTCCTCGTCGCGCTCGAACTTGCCGCGGACCAGCAGCAGCGCGCCGTTCTCGATCAGCGCGCGATGACGGCCGAACATTTCCGGGAACACCACGACTTCGACCGCGCCCTGGTGATCCTCGAGCGTGAAGACGCACATCGGATCGCCCTTCTTGGTCTTCAAGCCGCGGAAGCCGCGACGACGATGCCGCCGACGTAGACGTCCTCGATGATCAGGCGTCCCGGCGCGCCGTCGGTGCTCTGCGGGATCTCGGTCATCGTCAGGTCGCCGACCGTCTTGCGCGCCGAAGGCGCGGAGGTTCGTCGGCGTGGCGATCGATCGGGATGGCCGCTCAGATACAGGCCGAGCGCCTCCTTCTCGTTGGCGAGCAGCTCCATCTCGGTCCACGGCGGCTGAATCCGGCAGCCGGATGATCGCAAGGCTGCCCTCTTCCCCGCCGCCGAAGAGATCGGACTGGCCGAGATCGCGATCGCGCTGCGTGCGGTTGCCGTGCTCGATGGCGCTGTCGACGGCGCCGAACAGCTTGGCGCGGCCGGCCGGCAAGCCGACGCCCGCGGGCATCGAGGCTGTCGCAGGCGCCGGACTTCACCAGCGCTTCGAGCACCTTCTTGTTGACGATGCGCAGGTCGAGCTCCTCGCACAGCTGATGCAGCGAGGTGACGCGTGCCGGTGCGCTCGCGCACCTCGATGATCGCGTGGATGGCGCCCTCGCCGAGGCCCTTGATCGCGGTGAGGCCGAAGCGCACGCCTTCGGGCACCACCGTGAAGTGCAGCTGGCTCTCGTTGATGTCCGGCGGCAGCACGGCGATGCCGCGCTCGCGCGACTCGGCGATGTAGACCGCGAGCTTGTCGGTGTTGGCCGCTTCGATCGTCAGCAGCGCCGCGGCGAAGTGTCGCGGATAGTTCGCCTTCAGGTACGCCGTCTGATAGGCGAGGAAGGCATACGCGGTCGAGTGCGACTTGTTGAAGCCGTACCCGGCGAAGAACTCCATCAGCTCGAAGATCTTGCTGGCCTTCTTCTCGCTGACGCCCTTCGCCAGCGCGCCGCTCATGAAGGCCTCGCGCTGCTTCGCCATGACCTTGGGGTCCTTCTTGCCCATGGCCTTGCGCAGCACGTCGGACTGGCCCATCGTGAAGCCGGCGAGCACCGAGCGCCATGCGCATGACCTGTTCCTGGTAGGCGATGACGCCGTAGGTGTCGGCGAGGATCGGCTCGAGCGCGGCGAGCTCGTACTTGACCTCGCTGCGGCCCGGCCTTGCGATTGATGTAGTCGTCCACCATGCCGCCCTTGAGCGGGCCGGGACGGTAGAGCGCGTTCATGGCGATCAGGTCTTCGAGACGCTGCGGCTTGGCGCGGCGCAGGATCTCGCGCATGCCCGAGCTCTCGAACTGGAAGATGCCGTAGGTCTGGCCGTCCACGAACAGCTGATACGTCTTCGGCATCGTCGAGCGGCACGTTGTCGATGTCGAGGTCGATGCCTTCGGTGCGCTTGATCTCGGCCAGCGCGTCCTGGATCAGCGTCAGCGTGCTCAGGCCGAGGAAGTCCATCTTCAGCAGGCCGACGCGCTCGACCTCCTTCATCGCCCACTGCGTCGTGATTTCGTCGCGGTTGCTCTTGAAGAGCGGCGCGTAGTCGGTGATCGGTCCCGGCGCGATGACGACGCCCGGCGGCGTGGACGCCGGCGTTGCGCGACACGCCCTCGAGACGCTTGCCCATCTCGAGCACGTCGTTGACGCGCGAATCGTTCTTCGCCATCTCGCGCAGCACCGGGTTCTCGGCGAGCGCCTTCTCCAGCGTCATGTCGAGCGCCGGCGGGATCTGCTTGGCGATGCGATCGACGTCCGCGTACGGCATGTCCATGACGCGGCCGACGTCGCGAATCACGGCCTTGGCCTTCATGGTGCCGAAGGTGATGATCTGCGAGACGTTCTCGCGGCCGTACTTCTCGGTGACGTAGGCGATCACCTCGCCGCGGCGCCGCTCGCAGAAGTCGACGTCGATATCGGGCAGCGACACGCGCTCGGGATTGAGGAAGCGCTCGAAAATCAGGTCGTAGTAGCAGCGGATCGACGTCGGTGATCCGCAGCGCCCACGCGGCCAGGCTGCCGGCGGCCGAGCCGCGGCCCGGACCGACCGGAATGCCCTGCTCGCGCGCGTAGCGGATGAAGTCCCAGACGATCATGAAGTACCCGGGATACCCCATCTTCTTGATCATCGCGATCTCGTAGGCGAGACGCTCGTCGTACTGCGCGAGCGTGTGCCGCAGCTTGTCCTTCCGCCTCCAGCTGCCGCAGGCGCTCCATGCGCTGCGCGTAGCCCTGGCGCGCTACGTGCTCGAAGTAGTCGTCGAGCGTGAAGCCGTCGGGCACCGCGAAGTTCGGCAGGTGGTTCTCGCCGGACGGGATGGTGACGTTGCAGCGCTCGGCGATCAGCAGCGTGTTCTGCATCGCCTCCGGGTAGTCGCCGAAGACCTCGGCCATCTGCGCCGCGGTCTTCAGGAAGAACTGATCGCCGTGGTACTTCAGCCGATGCTCGTCGTTCACCGACTTGCCGGTGCCGATGCACAGCAGGATGTCGTGCGGCTTGTGATCGCCATGCCGCAGGTAGTGCACGTCGTTGGTGACGACGAGCGGCATGTCGAGATCCTTGGCGATCGGGATCAGGCCGTTGTTGACGATGCGCTGCTCCTCGATGCCCTGGTACTGCATCTCGAGGAAGAAATTGCCCTTGCCGAGGATGTCGCGATACTGCGCGGCCGCGGCGATGGCCTTCTTCGGCCTGCTCGGATCGAATCTCGCTGGCGACCTCGCCCTTGAGGCAGCTGCTGAGGCCGATCAGGCCTTCGCGCGTGCTGCGCCAGCAGCTGCTTGTCGATGCGCGGCTTGTAATAGAAGCCCTCGGTGTAGCCCGACGAGACGAGCTTGATGAGGTTCTTGAAGCCCTTCTCGTTCTCGGCGAGCAGGACGAGATGGTTCGCGGTTTCACCCGGCGTGCCGCTCTTGTCGCGGCGATCGCCCGGCGCGACGTAGACCTCGCAGCCGAGGATCGGATTGATGCCGCGCTTCCTGCGCCGCGTCGTGAAAGACGACCGACGAGAACATGTTGCCGTGCTCGGTGACGGCCAGCGCCGGCATCTTGAGCCGCTTGGCGCCTGATCGAGCAGCTCGTCGATGCGGCAGGCGCCGTCGAGCAGCGAGAACTCGGTGTGCAGGTGCAGGTGGACGAAATCAGACATCAGCGGTCCTTGCCCTCGCTCCGCTTCGGGATCTCATTCCCATTCGATCGTTGAGGGCGGCTTCGAGCTGATGTCGTAGACCACGCGATTGATGCCGCGTACCTCGTTGACGATGCGTGACGAGATCGAGGCCAGCAGATCGTGCGGCAGACGCGCCCAGTCGGCGGTCATGCCGTCGAGGCTCTCGACCGCGCGCACCGCGACGTGAATTCGTAGGTGCGCGCATCGCCCATCACGCCGACGCTCTGCACCGGCAGCAGCACGGCGAAGCTCTGCCAGATGCGCTCGTACCAACCGGCCTTGCGCACTTCGTCGGCGACGATGGCATCGGCCTTCTGCAGCAGCGCCAGCTTGTCGCGCGTGATGCGCCGAGGATGCGGACCGCGAGGCCCGGACCGGGGAACGGCTGGCGGACGAGGAATTCCTTGTCGATGCCGAGGTCGCGTCCGACGGCGCGGACTTCGTCCTTGAACAGCTCGCGCAGCGGCTCGACCAGCTTGAACTTCATGCCTTCCGGCAGGCCGCCGACGTTGTGATGGCTCTTGATCGTGGCCGAGGGACCGCGCACCGAGACCGACTCGATGACGTCGGGATAGAGCGTGCCCTGCGCCAGGAAGTCGAAGTCGCCGAGCTTCTTCGCCTTCGTCGTTGAAGATGTCGATGAAGGTCCTGCCGATGATCTTGCGCTTCTGTTCGGGATCGGTGACGTCGGCGAGACGATCGAGGAACGTGTCGGTGGCATCGACGTGATGCACCGGCAGCTTCAGCTTCTTGTAGCGCTCGACGACCTGTTGCGCTTCGTTCAGGCGCAGCAGGCCGTTGTCGACGAAGATGCACTGCAAGCGATCGCCGATGCGCGTGATGAATGATCGACGCGGCGACCGTGGAATCCACGCCGCCGGACAGGCCGCACACGACGCGGCCATCGCCGACCTGCGCCTTGATGCGCGCCGTGGCCTCGTCGATGAACGACGCGATGGTCCAGTCGCCGGTGCAGCCGCAGACGTCGAACGCGAAATTGCGCAGCAGCTCCTTGCCGCGATCGGTGTGCGCCACTTCCGGATGAAACAGCAGCGCGTAGTAGCCGCGCTCCGGCGCTTCCATGACGGCGACCGGCGCATTGTTGCTGGTGGCGGCGACCGCGAAGCCGGGCGGCGCGCGTGGCGACGAAGTCGCCGTGGCTGGCCCACACCTTCATCTCGTCCGGCATGCCCTTCAGCATCCGCGACGAGATCGTCGTGTCGCGGCGCACCAGCGCGTGGCCGAACTCGCGATGCGCGGAGCGCGCCGAGCGTGCCGCCCAGCATGTCGCGTCATCAGCTGCATGCCGTAGCAGACGCCGAGCGTCGGCAGCCCCAGCTCGAGCACCGCGGGATCGATATGCGGCGCGCCCTCTTCGTCGACGCTGCTCGGCCCGCCCGAGAGGATGATGCCGTCTGGGCTGCTTCGCCTTGAATCGCGGCGAGCGGCGTGTTGAACGGCAGAATCTCGCAGTAGACCGAGAGCTCGCGCAGCCGTCGCGCGATCAGCTGGGTAAACTGCGACCCGAAATCGAGAACGAGGATGGTTTGATGTGCCACTGGGCTTCGAGGTAAGAACGCTATTATAGCTGGCGATGCTCCTGATCCTGGCAGCGTTGGTTCAAGCCGTGGCCACGTTGGGCGCGCTCGACCTTCGCTGGCTGGTGCCGCTCGACGCTCCGCCCGCCGCGCCCGCGGCCTACGACGCCAACACCGCGTATGTACCGGTTCGGGGCGGCGCCCTGGTCGCCGTCGACCTGGATCGCGGCCTGGTCCGCTGGCGCCGCGATCTTGCGACCAGCATCGCGCCGTCGTCCGGTGACGGGCTCGTGTTCGTCGCGACGGAGGGCCTCGTGCAGGCCCTCGCGCCGTCTTCCGGCGCCACCCGCTGGCGCACGACGCTGCCGGGCGCGCTCCTCACCATCACCTGGGACAACGGCTGGTTGCTCTGTTCGAACGCCACCGGCGATCTCGCCGCGCTGCGCGCGTCGGACGGCGAACTGGTCTGGCACACGGAACTCGGCGCAACGCTCGTCGGGCCGCCGGTCGCCGGCCTCGACCGCGTGTATGCCCCGCTCGATGGCGGACGGGTCGTATCGCTCGACCTGGCCACCGGCGTGCGCTCGTGGGAGCGCGTCCTGCCCGGACGGGTGATGGGACTGCACGCCGTGAACTCCCAGCTGATTGTCGGCACCACCGGCAACGCGGTCTTCAGCCTCGATCTCGCGAGCGGCCGTCAGCGCTGGCGCTGGCGCGTGGGGGCCGATCCGGCCGGCCCCGCGGCGAGCGACGACCGTCACGTCTACTTTGCGGCGCGCGACAACGTCCTGCGCGCCGTTGATGTCCGCTCCGGCAATCTGCGCTGGACGGTTGACCTGCCGTCGCGGCCGGTCGGCGGGCCGCAGATCCTGCCCGGCGCGATCGTCGTGCCGCTCTCGACCAGCGTCGCCGCCTTCGACCCCGCCACCGGCAAGCAGATCGGATCGATCGCGGCGATGGGCGAGATCAGCGGCGCGCCGCACATCCGCCTGCACGCGCGACCGACCGGCGCGCACCTGGTCGCCCTTGCCCGCGACGGCCGGATGCAGGGCTTCGCGCCCCGCTTCGAAGAGGCTCCGGCCAGGCTCGAAGGCCTTCCGGGCGTGGCGGTCGTTCCCTAGTTCCCCTACTCGCTTTCACGCTGTCGATGCCGGGCGCCGCATCCGGCCATGCGTCACGTGCCTCTGCCGGCTGCGCCAGCCGGTGCAGCCGCAGGTAAGCCGCGGCGCCGGCCAGGCTGATGTACTGGAAGACCAGCCCGCGTATCAGCCAGGCGATGATCTGCAGCGGCAACGCCGCCAACCCCACGAACGGCACGAACGCGATCAATCCCAGCGCCGCCGTCGCCAGCACCGAGGCCGCTGTCGTCAACACGAGCAGCGCGAGGATGGCGCCGAGCACGCCAAGGATCGGCCTGATGTCCCGCACCATGAGCCGCGCCACGCGCGACACGGCCTCACCCACCGTGCAATCGTCCGCGGCGATGACGATCTGCGTGAGCAGGTACAGGAAGTTGATCAGCGTGACCAGACCGATCATCCACAGCGACGCCAGCGTGACGATCAGGGTGGCGTCCAGGTGAACGACGGGAGGGCCGAACACCAGGAAGGTATAGGCGCCGATGGCCATCGCGTATGCCGCGGCCAGCATCGCGCCCAGCACCAGATAGCGCTGGAACAGGCCGCGCAGTCCGGCGGTGAAGCGCTCGATCGAGAACATGTTGGCGCGCATCAGCGCGCTGACGCGCAGCGGCGGCGTCTCGATCGCCCCGGCAGCCCGCTCCCCCGCCACCAGCACCGTCAGCGTGCCGGCCTTGACCGCGAACATCAGCACCGAGCCGCCCGCCGCCACCAGCCCCAGCGCCCCCAGGAACGCGGCCAGTGCCACCGGCTGCGCGAGCAGCGCGCCGATCAGCGCCGGGATGATCTCGCGGTACGGCAGCTGCATCAACTGGGCCGGCTCGGCGCCGACGAGCAGCATGACGAGGAGCACGCCACCCGCAACCGGTACAGCGAGCAACGCATTGAAGACGGTGTCGGCCACGAACTGGACGAGCACGACGGGCCAGTTGGCCGCGGCGATGAGAGCGCCCCGCTTCAGTAACAGCTTGAGCGCGCGAGAGTGGCCCATGGAATCGGTGAGCCCCACATGTTACCCCGGTACAATGGCGGCATCCGATGAGGCTGCCGTCCTTCATCTTCCGCTCGCTGATTCGCCTGGCCGGAGGCGGCGCGGCGCTCCTCGTCGCAGTGTGGGTGGGGGGACAGGGCCTGGAGCAGCAACGGTTCGGGCCGGATGAGACGGCGGCGCGGGTGCGGGTGGCCACCCTGGTCGAGTCGTCGGTGCGCGACATCGAGGCGCGGCTCCAGCGCGTGGTGGACGCCGCCGCGGTCGATCCCGCCCAGTTGCAGATGGCCTCGCAGGGCGAACCGTCCGCGGAGCACCGCCTCTTCGTCCAACTCACCGAGTCGGCGAGCCAGGAGGGTGCGGATGTCTCGGCAACCCTGTACGGCACCACCGCCCTGCCCGTGGCGTGGACCGGCCGTCCCGTCGAAGTCCCCGACCTCCGCCTGACCGGTCCCGAGGTCGTCTTCCTGGTCCCCGACGCCCAGGGGTTGCGCCTGGTTCGGGTCCACCCCCTCAACAACCCGGCGGATCCCACCCAGCGCGCCGGCACCCTGGTCGTGCAGGCGCCGCTCGCGCGCAGCGATCCCAGTGGTCAGTCGGGCGACTACGTCCTTCCCACCAGTCTGGTCAGCGTCACCGTCCGCCCGCGGTTCCAGGGCGGCACCGATGCCGCGCCCGACGAGTTCCTGATTCGCGCCTCGAACGGCGACGTGCTGGCGTCGGTCAGCGCCTCGCCCTCTGCCCTGGCCCGGGCGCGTGACTCGTTGCGCGGCCGGGTCCAGGCGACGCTGCTGGTGCTGGTCGCGGTGATCCTGCTGCTCGCCACCGGTCCGCTCTTCGACTGGCGCCGCGTCAGCCGGCGGAGCTCCGTGGGGGTGCTCGCCAGCGTCCTTGTCGCGATCCTGCTGATCGCGGCGTGGATGCTGTTGAGGGCTGGAATCTCGGCGTCGGGACTGCTGCTGATCGGTCCACGCCTTGCCAACAGCGGCGCGCCGGCCTGGGTGCTGCCGGAGTCGTTCTTCGCCTCGCCGCTGCATTTCCTGGCGTCCAGCCTGCTCGTGGCCGCACTCACCGCGCACCTGGCGTCCAGCCTCGACGCATGGCGAATCGCGATGCGCCGCGCCGGCCGCGCCCTGGTGCCGACGGCGCCAGCCTTCATCCTGTATCTCGCGGCCCAGGCGGCCGCCGGCGCGGTGGTGGCGGCCCTGATCGTGGGCTATGAAGCCTTCCTGCGCCACGGCGTTGCCGGGGTGCCGGCCGATATCCTGCACTTCGGGCTGCGGCCGTGGGACTGGCCCCGGCTGGCCATTCTCACGGGCGTCATCATCCTCAACGCGGCGGTCGTCACTGCGGCGGTCGTCGTCTATCGACTGGCGCTCGCCCGATATGCCGTGCGATCGCTCACGCTGACGGGCCGCGTCCTCACGGGCCTTGCCTGGGTCATCGTCCCGGTGCTGGTGATGGTCAGCGGCGTAGCCAGCCGCTGGACGCCGAAGGTTCCGGCGCTGCTGGTCGTCGTCGCCGTCGCGGCGATCGCGTGGCGCATCGGCCACATCCGCTCGGGCTTGCGCAACGCGTCGCAGGCGGCGCGGCTGCTGGCGCTGGTGCTGGGGCTGGTGCTGCCGTCGCTCGTCTTCTACCCCTCGCTGGTGGATGCCGCGGAGCGAGCCCGACGCAGCTCGTCGAGACGCGCTACGCGCCGGAGGTGCTGGACCAGCGGCGCACCCTGCAAGCGCGCCTTGCCGAGACGCTCGCGAACATCGATCGCGTGCCCGGCCTCGACGATCTCGTGCGCGCGGCGGATCCGTCGGTACAAGGCGCACCACCGATCGACGCGGCGTTCCTCGTGTGGTCGCAGACCGAGCTGGCGCGCCAGCGCATGACCTCGAGCGTCGAGCTCCACAACGCGACCGGCGCGATGGTCAGCCGCTTCGCGATGAAGCTGCCCGACATCACCGGCGCGCAATCGGCCGCCGAAGGCAGCTGCGACTGGGACATCTTCGAGGAGGTGTCGCCGTTCTTCTCCGAGGAACGGCGGCTGCTGCACGCCGGCCGCGCGATCTGCGTGCCGGCTCCCGGCGGACGCCAGCGGCGCGTCGGCCGGTGGTCGTGCACTCGATGCTCGACTACGGCAACCTGTCGTTCATCTCGGCGCAGAATCCCGTACGTCGCGCTGATGCGCTCGGACCGCACCGAGTCCGCAGCCGCCGCCCACGCGCCGAGTCGAGCTTCGCGGTCTACGGCTGGAGCCGGCGGTGCTCTACAGCTCCGAGTCGAGCGCGCCGCCGCTGCCGATGAGAGCGCCGCCGACCGCGCCTCGCTCAGCCGCGACCCGTTCTGGATCACGTTGAACCGCGCGGGCGAACTCGCTCGATGCCTTCGTCCTGAACGATCGCGGCGGCAATCTACGTGCTCAGCACGGGACGGTCACCGGCTTCGGCCATCTCGTCGCGATGGCCGAGCTGCTCGCGCTGGCCTTCGTCGTGTTCGTCTGCGGCCGTGATCGCCGCGTGTCGTCAACGTGCTGGTCGCGGCGCGCCGCCGGCGTCCGGCCGCGCGCTGTTCGCGCGAAGTGCGCGCGAGCTTCTATCGCAAGCTGTTCCTGGCGTTCGTCGCCGCGGCCATCGTGCCGGTCGCTCGCGCTGGCGCTCGTGTCGCGCGCCTACATGGCGAACCTGATGCTCGCCGACATCGAGAGCGAGGCGACGCGGACTGGCGACGTGTCGCCAGCCGCGTGGTCGAAGACTTCGGCAGCCTGCAGGTCCGCGGTCTCGCCGCCGTCCCCGTGATCGACGACGACCTGATCGTGTGGCTGAGCCGCGTGGTCGCGCAGGACGTCAACATCTTCGACGGCCCGAACCTGCTGGCGTCGAGCGAGCGCAACCTGTTTGCGTCGGGCCTGCTGCCGAGCCGCACGCCGGGCGAAGTCTATCGCGCGATCTTCCTCGAAGGGCGACCCTCGTTCGTCGGCCGCGAGTGGGCGGGCCGGCTCGAAGTACCTGATTGCCGCGACGCCGGTGCGCTCGAAGGCCGCGACGCCGTCCTGACGATGCCGCTCACCTCGCGGCAGCAGGAGACGCAGGCGCAGATCGAGGAGCTCGATCGCCGCGTGCTGCTGGCCGCGGTGCTGTTCATCATGCTCGGCGCCGGCATCGGCTACTACATGGCCGAGCGCATCGCCGATCCGGTCAACCGGCTGATGCGCGCGACGCGACGCATCGCGCGGGCGATCTCGATGCGCGCGTGCTGGCGACGTCGTCGCGACGAACTGCGGCGGCTGGTCGATGCCTTCAACCAGATGGCCGACGATCTGCAGCGCCAGCGCGGCGAGCTCGAGCGCACCAACCGTCTGGCGGCGTGGGCCGACATGGCGCGGCAGGTGGCGCACGACATCAAGAACCCGCTGACGCCGATTCAGCTGAACGCCGAGCATCTGCGGCGCGTGCACCTCGATCAGGGACGCCCGCTCGGCTCGCTCGTCGACGAGTGCGTCGCCAACATCCTCGGCCAGGTCCGGCTGCTGCGGCAGATCTCGTCGGAGTTCTCGAGCTTCGCCACGTCACCCGAGCCGCAGTCCGGTGCGCGACCGACCTCGCCGAGCTCGTCGACGGAAGTCGTCGAGCCGTATCGCGCGGGCCTGGCCGGACGCGTCGACGTTCGAGACGCACGCTTCCCGAGACTGCCGCTCGCGCAGATCGATCGGCATGCTGATCGGCCGCGCGCTGACCAACGTGATCGAGAACGCCCTGCACGCGATGCCGGACGGCGGCACGGCTGACGTTTCGACGCCGCGCCTTCCGAGCGCCGGATCGGATGGTGCAGCTGCGCGTGACCGACACGCGGCAGTCGGCATGGACGCCGAGGCGCTGGCGAAGATCTTCGAGCCGTACTTCTCGACGAAGGCGATGGGCACCGGCCTCGGCCTGACGATTGCGAAGCGGAACGTCGAGGCGAACGGCGGCACGATTGCGGTGGCGTCGGAAAGGCCGCGGCACCAGCGTCACGATGACGTTGCCGGTGGCTGCGGCCCCGCCGACCTGACCCTTAGGTCGCCTGAGCTGGCGTATCGAGGGGTCAGGAGGCGGCGTTGGCGCCGGCCGCGCGGTAGGCGCGCAGCTTCGACAGGCCGAGCTCGACGAACGCCGACGCGAAGTAGGCGTAGGCGATCACGATCAGCACTTCGTGCGGGATAGGCCACGAGCAGCGCGATGAAGCGCGGCCATGGCAATCAGCCCGCGGTAGCCGCGCCGCATGCCCGAGGTCGAACGTCTTGAAGCTCTGGAAACGGATCGTGCTGACCATCAGCAGCGCCGGGACCATCAGCATCACCATGCCGAGCCAGCGCCTGCTGGCTTGGCCTGGGTGATCCTCCGGGAAAGTAGAAGACGGTGGCCGCGACGCAGGCCGGCGGCGGCCGGACTGGGCAGGCCGACGAAGTAGCGCTTGTCGGTGTTGCGTCTGGATGTTGAAGCGCGCGAGACGCAGCGCGGCGGCGGTGACGATACAGGAAGCCGACGGCCCATCCCATGCGGCCGAGCGGAACCAATCCCCACTGGAACGCCAGCACCGCGGGCGCCATGCCGAACGAGATCAGATCGGCGAGCGAATCGAGCTGCACGCCGAAGTCGCTGGTCGTGCCGGTCATGCGCGCGATGCGGCCGTCGAGCATGTCGAGCACGACGGCCACGCCGATGAACGGCGCCGCGGTCGTCAGACTCGCCGCGCATGGCGTGGACGACGCAGGCCCAGCCGCAGAACAGGTTGGCGAGCGTGAACAGGCTGGGCAGCAGCGCGACGCCGCGCCGGAGCCCGCGTCGATCGACGGGCGCGTGGCACCGGCGTGCAATGCGAACGTGCGGCTGGCCTGTGCTTCACGAATACCTCGACGAGTTCAAGGAACGCGAGCGAGGACGGTCTCGCCCGCCACCGACCTTGATCACCCGCCTTCACCAGGATCGTTCGCCGTCGGGCGGCAGGAACAAGTCGATGCGCGATCCGAACTTCATCACGCCGAAGCGCTGGCCGCGCTCGACACTGTGTCGCCTTCCTTCACCCGGCAGACGATGCGGCGGGCCAGGATGCCGACGATCTGCCGGCACGACGACGGGCCGGCCGGGTCGATCGAACCAGACCTCGGTCCACTCGTTCAGCTCGCCGGCCTCGTTCTTGTAGGCCGGCAGGAACGAGCCGGGATGATACTCCACCCGGCGTCACCGCGCCCGCCAACCGGAGTCCGGTTCACGTGGACGTCCATCGGCGACAGAAACATGCTGATGACCTGCCACTCCCCTTTCGGCGCGCCGTGGCCAGGCTGATCGCCCGCGATCATGACGCGCGCATCGGCCGGCGACACGACCAGGTTGGGGTCGGTCGGCGTGGTGCGGTCGGGATCGCGGAAGAAAAAGACGAAAAACGCCGCCAGGACCAGAAACGGCACGGACCAGGCGCGGCCGCCAGCCCCAGGCCGCCAGGGCGCCAAGCGCCAGGGCAAGAGGATGAAGGGGCATGCCGGCACGATCGATGAACATCGAACCACGATCATAGGGCAAGAACCGCCGTGGCGGGGGCCGTACACGACAAGGGCCACCCCAATGGGTGGCCCTGGAGCAATCGGCCCGGCGCGAGGTTCAGGCGTGAACGGCGTGCGCGGCTGCGGCACCGCTGTAGTGCCGGACTATGGCCTCCATGCGGTCTTTGAGTTGAAGTTTGCGTTTTTTGAGGCTGACTTCTTCGACGTGCTCGTCGTCGGAAAGGTAGTGCTTGGATTCGAGCTCGTGCAGGCGATCGTCGAGTGAGTGGTGCTTGGAGGCCAACTGGCGATACTCGTCGTTGGTCTCGATGAGCAGGTGTTTCAAGTCCTCAGCCATCGGGGCTGCCTCCCTTCCGGGGTCGGGCATTGGGAGCCTGCCCCTATGGGCGCACTCTACCACCGCATTCACGGGGATTCAACCGTCGCTGCAAGGACCAGCGCATCTTCGACCGGCTGTGAATAGTAGTTGGGCCGAACGCCCGTCAACCTGAACCCCGCGGCCTCGTACAGCCGCAGCGCGGCGGTGTTCGACCGCCGAACCTCGAGCGTCGCACGCCGGATGCCCATGGCGTGGGCGGCGTTCAGGGTCTCGCGCAGGAGCAGCCGGCCCAGGCCGCGTTCGCGCATCACCGGGTGGACCGCCAGATTGTTGATGTGCATCTCGTCGAGCACCCGCCAAAAGGCGCGAATCCCGCCACGGACAGCTCGCTGGTCCGGACCACGAACACCTTGCAGACCTCCGGGCGCTGCAGTTCCGCCTCGTACCATGTCCGGGTCGTCGGGTTGTTGAACGACGCCTCTTCGATGGCCAGGACGCCATCGAGGTCGGCCGGACCGGCCAGGGGCTCGACGCGCGGGAAGTCGGTCACGGCGTCGATGCGGCCTGGCGGCAGGGCTCGAGTTCGACGTCCGGACGCCGAACGTAGAGCGGCTGCAGGGTGTGCGGCAAGTCGGAGCCCGCCTCCTGCGCCAGCCGGCGCCCGAGGCGCGCGATCGCCGGCGCCAACAGGGGCAGAGGCAGCACCTGTTGCCGCGGTGGTCGAGCTGATCGGCGTAGCGAACGGCGGCATCGCCCCACCATGACGATGGGAGACGGGCCGAACGTGTCCCAGCGAGACCAGATGGCCGGTGGCAGGCCCACCTCGGGAGGCGTCAGGGCGGTCAGCGTCGGGCCGTCCGAGCCGGCCTGCTCGACGATCGTAGAGCGCCGCGAACACCTCACCGCGGTGCGGCGTCCGTCCAGCAGCCGATACGGGCGCTCGAACGGCGCCAGTTGTCCAAAGGCGGTCAGGGCCAGCGCATCCAGGCCCGAAACCCCGACCACCGGCCGGCCGGTGACGAGGGCCAGCCCCTGCATCGCGGCCAGGCCGATGCGCAGGCCGGTGAAGGCGCCAGGTCCCGATGGCCACGGCGAGCAAATCGATGGCCGAGAGCGGCTGGCCGGCTTCGGTCGAGCGCGCGCTCGAGTTCCCCTGGCAGGCGTTCGCCGTGCGTGCGCGTGCCATCGCCTTCGACAACGGCAAGCACGCGATCGTCCAGGAGCACAGCGACGCTGCCGCCGCGGGTGGTGGTGTCGAGGGACAGGATGAGCACGGCAGAGCAGATTCGTCAGAGGCCATCGTATACTCGACGCGTCGGTTTTCTCGAAACGCCTCCGTGGCCCAACCTTCAAATCCTGACGCTCTTCCCGTGCCGGCCGGCACGAATGTCACGCCCGCGATGCGCCAGTATTTCGAGGCGAAGCGGCAGTACCGCCACGCCATCGTGTTCTTCCGGATGGGCGATTTCTACGAGATGTTCTACGAGGACGCGCTGGTGGCGGCCCGCGCCCTCGACCTCACGCTGACATCCCGATCGAAGGACTCCAGCCGGCACGGCCGTGCCGATGTGCGGGTTCCCCTACCATGCCGCGGACGGCTACATCGCGCGGCTGGTGAAGAAGGGCTACCGGGTGGCCATCTGCGAGCAGGTGGAGGACCCGAAGAAGGCGAAGGGCGTGGTCAAGCGCGAGGTCGTGCGGGTGATTTCGCCCGGCACGCTGTCCGACGCCGGCTACCTCGACGCCCGCGAGCCGTCGTTCCTGATGGCGATCTCCCCCATCTCCGGCGCGAACCACAAGGCCGTGGAATACGGGGTGGCCCTGCTCGACCTCTCGACCGGCGAGTTCGACGTCGCCGAGTACAACGGCACCGGAGGGCCTGCAGGCGCTGCAGGATGAGATCGCGGTGCTGCGGCCGCGCGAGATTGTCGTCGCCAGCGGCTACGACGTGAAGACCGAGATCCCGGAGATCGCGCGCCTCGACGTTGCCGATCACCGAGATGGACGGCTGGCATTTCGACCTCGAGAGCGCCCGGCAGACGCTGCTCGATCAACTGCGCGTGAGCAGCCTCGACGGCTTCGGCCTCGAGCGCCGCCCCGCCGCGGTGGCCGCGGCCGGTGCGCTGGTGCGTCACCTTCGGGATACCCAGAAAGCCGAGCTCGCGCACGTTCGCAGCGTTCGGCTGAAGCACGCCGGCGACACGCTGCTGATCGATCCGACCACGCTGAAGCACCTGGAGGTGGTCGAGGCGATGGACGGCGGCCGCCAGGGCTCGCTGCTCCACGAGATCGATCGCACGGTCACCGCGATGGGCGGCCGGCTGCTGCGCGCCTGGCTGCTCCGTCCGCTCGTGGTGCTGGAGCGCATTCGCGATCGGCTGGACGCGGTCGAGGAACTCGCCATCCGCTCGACCGATCGGGCCAAGGTGCGCGACGCGTTCAAGGGCATCCAGGATCTCGAGCGCATGATGTCGCGCATCGCGTTGTCGACGGCCGGCCCGCGCGACCTCGCGGCCCTGCGCGCGTCGCTCGCGGTGGTGCCGCGCGCGTCGCTGCTGCTGGAGGACTGCGAGGCGCCGCTCGTCCGCAGCCTGCGCGGCGAGCTCGACGAGCTGACCGACGTGCGCGGCTGGATCGAGTCCACCATTGCCGACGAGCCGCCCGCGCTGGCTCGCGACGGCGGGTTCGTCCGCGACGGCGTCGATCCCGGACCTCGACGATCTGCGCCACATCAGCCGCTCCGGCAGGCAGGTGATCGCCGAGATGGAAGAGCGCGAGCGCGCGCGCACCGGCATCACCTCGCTGAAGATCCGCTTCAATCGCGTCTTCGGTTACTACATCGAGATCTCGAAGTCGAACCTGCAAGTCGGTGCCGGACGACTACCTGCGCAAGCAGACCATCGCCGGAGGCGAGCGCTTCATCACGCCGGCGCTGAAAGAGTACGAAGAGAAGGTGCTGGGCGCGGACGAGCAGATTCTCGAGCGCGAGCTGGCGATGTTCGAAACGCTGCGGGCCAAGGTGGCGGCCGAAGCGCCCCGGGTGCTCGACACGGCGCGGGCGATTGCCGCGCTCGACGTGCTGGCCGCGCTCGCCGAGACCGCCAGCGTCTGCAACTATGCCAAGCCGCACGTGCAGCGACAGCGACGAACTGGTCGGCACCGACGTGCGGCACCCGGTGGTCGAGCGCCTGGCCGGCGGCGCGTTCGTGGCGAACGACATCCGTCTCGACACGACGCTGAATCAGCTGGTGATCATCACCGGCCCGAACATGGGCGGCAAGTCCACGTACCTGCGCCAGGTCGCGCTACTGTGCCTGCTGGCGCAGACCGGATCGTTCGTCCCCGCCCGCGAGGCCAAGGTCGGGATCATCGATCGCCTGTTCGCGCGCGTCGGCGCCTCCGACAACATCGCCCGCGGTCAGTCCACCTTCATGGTCGAGATGCAGGAAACCGCGCAGATCCTGAATGGCGCGACGTCGCGCAGCCTGGTCGTGCTCGACGAAATCGGCCGCGGCACCGCGACGTTCGACGGGCTGTCGATCGCCTGGTCGGTCGCGGAGTTCCTGGCCAAGCACGGTCCCGCTCGACCGAAGACGCTGTTCGCCACGCACTACCACGAGCTGACCGATCTGGCCGACGCCTTCCCCGGCGTGATCAACGCCCACGTCGCCGCGCGCGAGTGGAAGGACGACATCGTCTTCCTGCACAAGATCCTGCCGGGCCGATCCGATCGCAGCTACGGCATCCAGGTCGCGCGGCTCGCCGGGCTGCCGCCGCCGGTGATCGCCCGCGCGCGCGACATCCTGCACGCGCTCGAGCAGGACGAATTGAGCCGCGGCGGCAGGCCGGCCATCAGCGGCCAACGCCCCGCGCCACAGGCACAGCTCGGCCTCTTCGAGTCGGTGTCGCCAGCGGAAGAACGGCTGCGGGATCGCCTGCGCGAGGTGGACATCAATCGCACCACCCCGCTCGACGCGTTGCAGCTGTTGCAGGAGTTGAAGAAAGAATCCGAGGGCTGACTAGCTCTTGAGCTTTGCGATCTCGGCCTTCGCTTCGGATGCGAACGGCGAGTCGGCATGCTGCTCGACGACCTGGGTCAGCGTCTTCCGCGCATCCTCGGTCTTGCCGGCGAGGCGATAGGCGCGCGCCAGTTCCATCAACAGCGCCTCGGCGGGCAACGCGCCGTCCTTCTGCTCCGACATCTCCTTCAGCGTCGCGATGGCCGGGTCGTACTGGCCGGCGACCAGCTGCACGGACGTCTTGCCCAGGCGCGCGGCGCGCGCGATGAGCGCATTGCTGCTGCCGGTCAGCTTGTCGTACTGGGCGATGGCTTCGTCGCGGCGGCCCAGGTCGGCCAGCGTTTCGGCGGCGTGCAAACGCGCGGTCTGGCCGGCGGGCGTGTCGGGATAGGCGTCGGCGGCGGCCATGAACTTCGGCAGCGCGGCCTCGTGCTTGGCCTGCAGCGTCGGATAGGTGCCGGGCAACTGTCCCCCGGGGTTGGTCGGGTCGTTCGTCGTGCCCGCCGGCGGCGCCGGCGGCTGGACGCGGCCCTCGTCGATGACCATCGCTTCGGCCAGGAGACCGCCGGCCTTGCTGTCGATGCTGCCCTTCCACGTGTTGTAGGCCAGCACGCCCCCGCTGACGATGATGATGGCCGCGAGGGTGCCAATCACGGCTGTGCGGTTCTGCTCCAGCCAGGTCTGGGCGGTGCCCACGGCATGGACGAACTCGTTTTCCTTGAGGTGATGTCGCTCGGAGGTTTTCATGGTCGGTCTCGTGCCTTGCGGAACTCTGGCGCAGTCTGCCGGTCGAACCGGCGGTCTCCTGGTGGAAACGCACGCGCGCGTGCACGTAATTGTAACTGAGCCGCGGTCGCCTGGCTCCGTCCAACTGTTGTGCTTAAGAAAAGTGCACAATTTATTTGCGGCTGAGCTTTTCTTGCGGCTTCGTTTTCAGGCAGGATCGCCAACCTCTGGGCAAATATGGACTCGCCGTTGGACGCCTTTTCGCCCGAGAACTCCCCGGACGCCCCCCCGCGTCACGAGACCAACCCGCCGCGCGATGCACGCGCCCCGCTTCAGAAACACACGCCGCACCACCATCGCCAACCGGTTCCGGCGGAGGCTAATCGACACGGTTGACTGGGTGGCCGACAATACGGTGGCCGTCGCCGCCCTGGTGCGCACGCCGCGCCGGTGGATCATCAGCGCGCGCTGGCAGGGACTTCCCCGCAGACCCGCGTGGGCCACCAACGAGCGGTTGGCGGTGATTGCCACGGCCGCCCTCACCTCCGCGGCGGTCTCACAGTTCACGTTGTGGATGGGCAGCGATCGGTCGCCGCGCGACGTCGATGCAGCGGTGGCCAACGTGTCCGCGCCGATTGACCCGTCTGCGCCGAAGTCCCCCATCGGCTCGCGCCGACGACATCCACCCCGGCGCCGAACACGACTCCGGGGATGCGGACTGCCCTGCCGCCCGCGTCGCTGCCTGAGACACTCGTGCAGGACGATGGCGCGTCGCAGGATGCGATGCTGCTGCAGGATCGGCCGGTGCTGATGGATCCGTGGATGCTGGTGGACGCGACCGCGTCGGCGCCACTGCGGTCGGCACCGGTCGCGTCGCTCGCCCCTGATCGCGATTCAGCCCTGAACTCGATCAGCCCTCGCGCAAGCAGTGGCGGGAGCAGCGTCGTCGCTCGACCAACCGCGCCGCCTGCGGGTCTGGTGGTCATTACGCAACCGGAAGGCGCGCGGGTGACGATCAACGGCGTCGGCTGGGGGATGACGCCCCTCACCCTCAATCGGACACCTGCCGCCTGGCGCCAAGCGCGTTCGCATCACCAAGCCCGGTTATCGTAGCGAAGAGCGTGTGGTGGCGACCGACCCCGAGCGGCCCGCAGCGACGCTGCGCATCGCGCTGCGTGAAGTGGCCAAGGCGCGCCCGCTGCAATAGCCGCCGCTTCGGCTTTCCCGGTTGCACATCGCTTGTACAGATGGCCTGGAAAGGCTGGTGCGCCCGGGCAGAATTGAACTGCCGACCCCCCGCTTAGGAGGCGGGTGCTCTATCCCCTGAGCTACGGGCGCGAACTAACGACGATCTTAAGGCAAAAGGCACAAGGCGGAAGGCACAACACCAGGAGCCGCTGGAGGCGCCTGCAGTGTTCTGCTGGCGGTCGTTGTTTTGCCTTCTGCCTTCTGCCTTCTGCCTTCATCAGTATTGCAGCACCGAGTAGACCGTTTCGCCCGGCAGCCGACCGCGGCCGTTCAAGAAGTTCAGCTCGATCAGGAAGGCCAGCGCGCGCAGGTCACCGCCGATCGCCTTCACCAGCTTGGCCGCGGCTTCCGCCGTCCCGCCAGTCGCCAGCACATCGTCCACGATCAGCACGCGGCTGCCCTTCGCCACGGCGTCCTCGTGAATCTCGAGGGTGTCGTTGCCGTATTCGAGGTTGTAGGTTTCCTTCACGGTCGTGGACGGCAGCTTGCCCGGCTTGCGGATTGGCACGAAGCCGCAGCCGAGCGCGTTGGCGACGGCCGCGCCGAGAATGAAGCCGCGGCTCTCGATGCCGACCACCGCGTCGATGTCCTCGCCCATGTACGGCGCCGCCATCGCGTCCACGGCGTCGCGGAATCCGCGCGGGTCGCTCAAGAGCGTGGTGATGTCATAGAACAGGATGCCGGGCTTCGGGAAATCAGGGACGTGACGAATCTTCGACTTCAGGTGATCCATAAGGGTTCTGGGCTCTCGACGTCGGACGCTTAGTCTTCGATGATGAATCCGGACCGGGCGAGCGGCTCGGTGTCTTCCACGAGTACGTGTTCCACGCGGGACCGCGAGGGGCCCTGTCGCAGCGCCCGCTCGAAGCGGGTCACCGACTCGGCTTCCCCTTCGGCCGCCACTTCGACGCGGCCGTCGTCCAGATTTCGCACCGACCCCGACAGGCCTTCACGCCTGGCCGCATCCGCGGCGAAGAACCGGAATCCCACGCCCTGGACGCGTCCGCTCAGCAAGAAACGTCGGGCCACACGCATCCCTGCAATTCTACCGCAGGGCTGCGGTGCGGCCCGATGCCGATGCGCCGTCTCGGGCGCTTGCGGCTCTATTGCGGCCGTTGCGGCGGCGCCGGCGGCGGCACCTTCACGTCCGGGTTCACCGGCTCGAGCTTCTCGCGCTGGAACGCCGCGTTCAGGCGCGGCAGGTCGGTCTTGAGCGTGGTGTCCATCTTCTGCAACTCCGCGTTCAGGGCCTTCGACAGTTCCTCGAACACCTCGTAGCTCTGTTCCGTCGGCTTGTTGTCGGCGCTCTCGATCACGCCCGTCAGCGCCGCGATCTTGTTGTTCAACTTGATCGGGTAGTTGAGCGGGTCCTGGCCGCTGCGGTTCTTCACCTGGTAGACCTCTTCCTCGACCGACGGCGAGCGGCTTCAGCACGCCGTCGGCCAGCTTCTGGATCTCGGCCTTGCGCCGCGGCGACACCTTCTCGAGCCGCTGGTTCATCTGCTCGCGGATGCCGCGGATCTGGATCACCGCCATGTTGGCCGCCGTCACCTGGTCGCGCACCTGCTGCGACAGCTTGAACTGCTCCAGCAGATCGGCCTCGGTGATGCCGTCCGCTGCCAGCCGCGGGTCGACGCCGATCGTGAAGTCCCGCGTCTTGGTCTCGCCGTTCGGCGGTGACGCGCACGGCGTACTTGCCGGGCGGCGCGGCGGGCCCGCGCTGCGGCTGCGCCGCCCACATGATCATGCCCGGGAACACCGTGGCGCCCTCGTAGCGCATGTCCCACGTGAAGCGGTTCATGCCCTTCGCGACGCCGACCCGCGCCGGCGCCATGCCGAAGAACGCCGCCGTCTCGGCGTCGACGCCTTCGGGCAGCCGCGTCCGGTCGGCTTCGGCGTGCCGGTGAACGAGCGCAGCACACGTTGCCCTGCGCGTCGAGGAACTCGATCTTCACTTCCTCGGCGTCCTTGCCCAGGTAGTAGTCGAACGTGACGTTGCGATCGAGGCCGCGCAGCGGGTTGAACGGTCTCGAAGACGAACAGGTTGCTGGTCGTCAGCTCGGGCGTCGCCTGGCGCAGCACGCCGATGTTGTCGAGCACGTAGAAGCCGCGGCCGTGCGTGCCGATCACCAGGTCGCGCTCCTCCACCACGATGCCGTGCACCGGCGTGACCGGCAGGTTCAGCTGCAGCGGCTGCCAGTTGGCGCCGTCGTTGAACGAGACGTAGATGCCGTGCTCGGTGCCGACGAACAGCAGGCCCTTGCGCTTCGGGTCCTCGCGGATCGTGCGCGCGAAGTCGGTGTCCGGGAATGCCCGTGACGATCTTCGTCCAGGTCTTGCCGTAGTCGGTGGTCTTGTAGATGTACGGCTTGCGGTCGCCCAGCTGATAGCGGTTCGCCGCCAGGTAGGCGGCGCCGTTCTGGTGCGGCGACGCCTCGATCAGGCTGATGCGCGTGAACTCCGGCAGATCGGGCGGCGTCACCTTGTCCCAGGTCTTGCCGCCGTCGCGCGTGACGTGCACCCAGCCGTCGTCCGAGCCGGTCCAGATCGTGTTGACGTCCTGCGGCGACGGCGCGATCGTGAAGATCACCGCGTAGGTCTCGACGCCGGTCTGGTCCTTCGTGATCGGACCGCCCGAGGCCTGCAGCGTCTTCGGATCGGACCGCGTCAGGTTCGGGCTGATCTTCTCCCAGCTCTGGCCGCCGTTGGTGGTGCGCCACAGGTACTGCGACGAGGCGTAGAGCGTCTTCCTGTCGACCGGCGAGAAGACGATCGGGAACGTCCACTGGAAGCGTTCCTTGATGTCGATCGCCGAATAGCCCATCGGGTTGTTGGGATAGATGTTGACGGCCCGCTGCTGGCCGGTCTCGCGATCGAGCCGGCTGAGGAAGCCGCCGTAGCTGCCGGCGTAGAACACGTTCGAGTCGTTCGGATCGGGCGCGATGTAGCCGCTCTCGCCGCCGCCGACGGCGTAGAAAATCGGCGGCAGGCTGCCCTCGCCGCCGCCCGGATTGGCCTGGCTCCCCACGCACGCCGTCGAGTTGTCCTGCTGCGCGCCGCAGATGTGATACGGCATGTGCTTGGTCGGTGAACACGTTGTAGAACTGCCCGGTCGGGATAGTCCTGGTCGGTCCACGTGCTGGCCGCCGTTGACGCGTGACGTTGGCGCCGCCGTCGTTCGCCTGCACCATGCGCTGGTTGTCGGTCGGCCGAGATCCACAGGTCGTGGTTGTCGCCGTGCGGCACGCGGATGTTCGTGATCGTCTTGCCGCCGTCGGTCGACTTGTAGAACTGCACGTTCAGGATGTAGACGGTGTCCTTGTCCTTCGTGATCCGCGAGCAGGCGCGTGTAGTAGAACGCGCGCTGCCGCAGGTTGCGGTTGTCGTTGATCTTCTTCCAGGTCGCGCCCGCATCGTCGGACACGTACAGGCCGCCCTGTTTCGTTCTCGATCAGCGCGTAGACGCGATTGCCGTCCACCGGCGACACCGACACGCCGACCTTGCCCCACAGTCCCGCGGGCAGGCCCGGGTTCTTCGTGATCTCGGTCCAGGTGTCGCCGCCGTCGGTGGACTTGAACAGGCCGCTGCCAGGGCCGCCGCTCGACATGCCCCACGGGCTGCGATTCGCTTCCCACAGGCGCCGTGAACATCACGTTGGGGTTCTTCGGATCGATGGACGAGATCGACCGCGCCGGTCTTGTCGTCGCGGAACAGCGTCTTCTTGCAACGTCTTGCCGCCGTCGGTGGACTTGAAGACGCCGCGCTCGCGGTGGTCGTTGTAGACCGTGCCCGAACACCGCCGCGTAGCACGATGTCGCAGTTGGTCAGGGGTGGAGGCGCATGCGGGCGATGGCCTGCGAGTCGCGCAGCTGCGGCAGGTGCGTCCACGTCTTGCCGCCGTCGGTGGTCTTGTAGACGCCGTCGCCCTGGATGATGTTGCCGCGGAAGTCGCGTCTCGCCGCCGCCGATGTAGACGACGTCGGGATTGGACTGGCAGACGCCGAGCGATCCGATCGACGACGTGGTGATCTTGCCGTCGGTCATCGGCGCCCAGTTGTTGCCGCCGTCGGTGGTCTTCCAGGCGCCGCCGCCGGTGGCGCCGAACCAGTACTCGTTCGGCCGCGCATCGCTGCCGCCGACGGTCAGCGAGCGGCCGCCGCGCGCCGGTCCGACGCTGCGCCAGCGCATGCCGCCGTAGAGGGCCGGATCCACGGTCGGCGCCGACTGCACGGCCGGGGCCGTTGCCGTCTGCGCAGCTATCGGAGCCGAGTAGGTCCAGGCGGTCAGCGCAATCGCCGACGCGATCCGGCCAGGGTCGTCAGTGTCTTGAGGCTGTTCATCGTCCACTCCATCGTCGCGCCTAACGCTGGCGTGGGGTACCACGCGCGGCTTCCAATCGTCGAGTGTAGCGCAGGGCGAACGCGGTCCGGCGCGGCCGGGCGGTGACCGATGGCGGGATTGCACCCGCGCGGCTCAGGAGGGAACCGTGTCGCGAGCCGGCGCCCGCGCGAGCAGGACGATGCCGGCGGCGTTCAGGAGGAGGATGCGCACGCGACGGACCAGGGCGAGCGCGATTCCAGTGGGGGCGCCGAGGCCGAGCAATTGCGAGACGGAACCGGAACCCATCTCGTCCACCCCGAGTCGATAGGGGATGAACTTGAAGGCGACGGTGATGAAGCGGCCCGCCGTCTCCATGAGGAAGGCATCGGCCAGCGAGACGTGCGCGCCGGCGGGCATGGTGCGCAGGATCAGCCAGACTTCAGCCACCGCCGCGACGTGAAACAGCATCTCCCACGCAGCGACGTGGATGAGACGGCCGACGGGCCACTGCGCCACGTCGTACACGCTGTGCTCGAGTGCCAGCAACGCGTCCTTCGACGTGGGCGATCGCCGCAGCCGCGTGAGCAGATCGCCGGCACGGGACAACAGCGCGGGTCGCGCGCGAAACATCCACAAGGCCGCGGTGCCGCCGACGAGCGCAGCGACCACCACCGCCTCCCCCGCTCGTTCCATCATCGGCGGAACGTTGGCCCGTTGCAGCAGCACCCACACGCCGCCGAGGAGCATCGCCAGCACCGATGCCGTGTAGAACCCGTTCTCCACGGCCACGGACGACAGGCTGGTGCTGGTCGGCACGTGCCGCCGCCCCATCATGACTTTTGCGGGCTCGCTCGCCAGCAACCCGAGCGGGGTGAGGTTGCCAAGCGCGTCCGCGGCCAGCGTGGCGGCGAAGGCCGCTCCGAAAGGAATGCCCTGGTCGTGGTCGGCTCGCGAACAGATGGTCCACGCCCGCGCCCTCACCGCCATGCGTGCCGCCCCGAGGGCGACGACGACGATCATCCAGGCGCCCACGCCGCGGATGCTGGCGAGGATTGGCTCCCATCCGGCTTGCCGGATGCTGACGATCAGCAGGGCCACGCCCAGCGCGGCCACCACCAGCCGGGTCGCGGAGAAGCGGGATCGGGTCGAGGAGCCGGGAGCGGTCACAGGGAGGGATTCAGGATAGCCGGAAAGACGAAAGGCCCGCGATTGACGCGGGCCTTGAACGTTCTCGAAGTGGTCGGGGCGACTGGATTCGAACCAGCGACCTCTCGGTCCCGAACCGAGCGCTCTACCAAGCTGAGCCACGCCCCGATGGCGAAACGTCAGTGTAGCACACGGCTCAGCGTCGGAGTCGTCGAATCAAGCCGCGCGCCCTTGCGTCAGGCGCGAGCGCGGTTTCTGTGAGTCGCCTGACAGAACGGTGCGTTCGGTCGCCAGAAACTGGCACGGAGTTGACGATTTGTGTCACATCTGAGCGCGCCGCGCCATGCGAACACACGAATTCCGCCCATAACACACGAGATTTCGAACTCGGCAGTTGTGGAACGGTCCTTGCGATATGGCGGCCGTTCGCCGTCACAGAGCCGTGACGTTGGACGGGAGCAACGTTGCTGACTGACGCCTCGCTCGAGCGCGCCGTCATTGCGGTAGATGGGGAGAAACTTTATGAAGTCGACAGTGAGTGGCTTGAGAGAATTCGGGCTGACGATCGGGATGGGCATCGCCCTTGTCCTCTCAGCGGCCCCCGCCGCGCAGAGCCAGACCATTCAGATCTCGGTGCCGGCAGACGTGGTCAACGCCGGTGCCTCGGTTCCGGTCACGGTCACTGGCCCGCCGGGAATGCCCTTCGCGGTCGCAGGGAGCACGACGGGTGCAGGACTGACGTACGGCGGCGTGCCGCTGGCACTCGGAACCGATGCTGTGGTCGTTGGTGAGCGGTGTCCTGAACGGCACGGGCCAGGCCGTGGTTCCGGTCACGCCGCCGTTCCGAGGCACGACGCTTGATCGCTACTACCTGATTGCGGTGTGGTCCACGAACACCTCGTTCCTTCCGCCGACGAGCTCGTCCGGCCTGGTGCTTCGCAACGGCGACCTCCTCGGAGGTGTCCTTGGCACGCCCGGACCTGTGGGTCCCGCGGGCCCGACTGGTCCCACTGGGCCGGCAGGCCCGGCTGGTTTGGATGGAGCGGCAGGAGCCCAGGGCGCAGCAGGTCCGCAGGGACCGGCGGGCGCGAACGGCGTTGACGGTGCGGCTGGCGCGGTAGGCCCGCAGGGCCCGGCCGGCGCGAACGGTGCGGACGGCGCGCAGCGGGCCTGCTGGCCCGGCCGGCGCTGATTCCACGGTGCCCGGCCCCGCTGGCGCGGCGCAGGCGCGGCTGGTCCGGCGGGTCCTCAGGGCCCCGCGGGTGCTGACGGCGCAGTCGGTGCGGCAGGTCCGGCGGGTCCCCAGGGCCTCGCGGGTGCGGATGGCGCTGCGGGTGCGGCGGTCCGCGGGTCCGCAGGGTCCGGCGGGTGCGGACGGCGCAGCCGGTGCGGCGGGTCCTCAGGGCCCGGCGGGTGCTAACGGCGCGGACGGCGCACAGGGGCCTGCTGGTCCCGCCGGCCCGGCCGGTGCTGATTCCACGGTGCCCGGCCCTGCCGGTCCCGTTGGTCCCGCAGGCCCTGCCGGCCCCGCGGGCGCGGACTCCACGGTTCCCGGTCCTGTCGGTCCTACTGGTCCTGACGGGCCCCCAGGGAGCCATGGGCCTCACGGGCGCGACGGGACCGACGGGCCCGGCGGGAACCGGAGCCACGGGCTTTCAGCGCGTGGTCGGAACCGCGACGGCGACCGATGGCAACCGCACCCAAGACTGCGACTGCCACCTGCCCGGCGGGCAAGGTCGCCGTCGGTGGCGGATACCTCGCGTCCACCGCCGCAGCCGACCAGCGGCGAACTCGCCGTATACGCCAACCGTCCGACCAGCGACACGGTCTGGTCGGTGTCGGCTGCCGTAGACTCGGGGCCTAGCCATCGTCTGGTCGCTGCAGGCGTTCGTCGTCTGCTTGACGCAGTAGTCAGAAGCAGTCCGCAAGCCTTGCGGTGCTCGAGACGGGAGGTCGAGAGACCTCCCGTCCTCGTTTGTGGCGGCTTCGGTTTTCGGCTGCCGGTTTCGGACGCTCGAACCTCAGGCTGCGCCACAGGAAGCCGCTGTCAACCGCGCCGCGGGTCAGCGAGCGTTCAGCAGCGTCTCGAGCGCGCCGATCGCCTTGTGGTCCGTCAGGTCCGCCTGCAGCGGCGTCACCGACACATACCCCTCCATCACGGCTTCGTAGTCCGAGCGGCCGCCGTCGGCGTGCCACTCGTCGAGGGCCTCCTCGATCCAGTAATACGCCTGCCCTCGCGGATCGGTCCGGGTCGCGATCTTGGTGACGTGATTGCGGCGGGCCTGCGTCGTCACGCGGAAGCCCTTGAAGGGGCCCGAGTTCAAGTTCAGATTCAGGAACGTCCGCGACGGCCACGGCGCGGCCAGCACCGCGCGCGCCACGGTGGCCGCAGCCTCTGCCGAGAACGAGAAGTCGAAGCTGCCGGTGCGCTTCAGCGACACCGCGATCGACGGAATCCCCAGCAGCGCGCCCTCCATGGCGCCCGCGACCGTCCCCGAATAGGTGACGTCGTCGCCCAGGTTCCAGCCCTTGTTGATGCCGGAGACCACGAGGTCGGGTTTCTGCTTCAGGATGATGTCGACGCCGAGATTCACGCAGTCGGTCGGCGTGCCGTCCACGGCAAAGAGGCCGGGGCCGTGATCTTCGATGCGCAGCGGCCGGCGCAAGGTCAGGGCGTGGCCGATGGCCGACGCCTCCTGGGTCGGGGCGACGACGGTCACGCTGCCAAGCGGCTTCAGGGCCGTGGCGAGCGCGTGAATACCGGCTGACGACACCCCATCGTCATTGGTCACGAGGATGACAGGCATAAGAACCTTCGATCATATGCGAACTGCCCGCCCCTATAATGCGCGCATGACCTGGTGGATGTGGATTGCCGGCGGCCTCGCGCTGATGGTGCTGGAACTCGCCACACCGAGCGGCTTCTTCATCATGTTCTTCGGCCTCGGCGCGCTGACCATCGGCGCCCTGACCGCCGCCGGCGTGATCGCCTCGGGCGGCGCGCAGTGGCTGCTCTTCACGGTGTGCTCGCTCGGCTACCTGCTGCTGTTCCGCGGCAAGGTGCAGGAGCGCTTCCAGGCGCCGCCGCCCCCCGACGTCGATTCGCTGGTCGGCGTCCTGGCCGTGCCGCAGGGCGCGATCGGCCCGGGCGAGGTCGGCCGCGTCGAAGTGCGCGGTTCGTCGTGGAGCGCGCGCAACGTTGGTGCCGACTGGAATCACCATCGGTCAACGCTGCGTGGTCGTGCGGATCGAAGGCCTGCTGCTCGCCGTCCGCCCCGAGTAACCTCTCTCCCCCAAGGAGCCCGACTCATGTTCGAAGGCGGATTGTTCGTCATTGTCCTGGTCTCGATCTTCGTCCTCATCCTGCTGGCGAAGACCGCGATCGTGGTGCCGCAGCAAAGCGCGTTCGTGGTCGAGCGTCTCGGGCGCTTCTCCGGCACGCTGGACGCCGGCTTCCACATCCTGGTCCCGTTCATGGACGTGATCCGCTACCGCCATTCGCTGAAGGAATCGGCGATCGACATTCCGGCGCAGGTGTGCATCACGCGCGACAACGTGCAGGTCGGCGTGGACGGTGTGCTCTACCTGAAGGTGCTCAACCCCGAGCGCGCCTCCTACGGCATCTCCGACTACCTGTTTGCCATCAGCCAGCTGGCGCAGACCACGCTGCGCAGCGAGGTCGGCAAGATCGATCTCGATCGCACCTTCGAGGAACGCACCAACATCAACACCGCGGTGGTGGCGGAGCTGGACAAGGCCACCGAGCCGTGGGGCGTGAAGGTGCTGCGCTACGAGATCAAGAACATCACGCCACCCTCGGACATCCTGGCGGCGATGGAAAAGCAGATGCGCGCCGAACGCGAGAAGCGCGCCGTGATTCTGACCTCCGAGGGCCAGCGCGACGCCGCCGTCAACACCGCCGAGGGCGAGAAGCAACAGACGATCAAGGCGTCGGAAGCGCGCAAGACGCAACAGATCAACGAAGCCGAGGGCGAGGCCCAGGCCATCCTGGCCGTGGCGTCGGCCACCGCCGAAGGCATCCGCATGGTGGCGCAGGCGTCACAGGCGGCCGGCGGCACCGAAGCCATTCAGTTGCGCGTCGCCGAGCAGTACATCAGCGAGTTCGGCAAGGTGATCAACAACGCCGACACCATCATCCTGCCGTCGAACCTCGCCGACATCGCCTCGGTGATCACCACGGCGATGAATGTCGTGAATCAGAACAAGAAATAGATCTCGAGACTGTGCTGAGCTCGTGAACTGGTGATCTGCTCGTGAGATCTCGCGATCGATCTTGATCTGTTCAGATCTCCAGATCGCACGATCGTCAGATCAGATCGCCAGCTCACCACCTCACCAGATCTCCAGAACTCGTGAGCTCTTTCACAATCCGCTCGGCGTTGTAGACCGTCTTCAGCGCCTGGACGATCGCCCGCGCGTCCACGGAGACGGCGCGGTTCAGCGCGCCGTCGTAGACGAAATAGCCGGGCAGGGAGTGGATGTTGCCATCGAAGATCAGCCCCACGATTTCGCCCTTGGCGTTGATCAGCGGCGACCCGCTGTTGCCTCCGGCGATATCGTTGGTCGAGACGAGGTTCAGCGGCGTGTCCATCGCGATCTTGCCGCGCGCGCGCCACCAGCTGTCGGGATAGCGGTATGGCGGCATCCGTTCCCTGCCGTCGCCGCGCTGGAACAACCCGCTGACATCCGTGAAGGGTTTCACCTCGTCCCCTGCCTCGCGATAACCCTTCACCTGTCCGTACGACAAACGCAGCGTGAACGTCCCATCGGGATAGGCGTCGTCGCCGCGCACGGCAAAGACCGCCCGGGCGATCTTCGCGTAGGCCTCACGCTCCACTGCGATGACGCCGTTGTCGTACTGCGCGGCGCAGCTCGCGCGATCGTGGTTCGAGGAGTCGTGCCAGCTCCAGGAACGGATCAGTGGAGGCCGCGACTGCGGCCTGGCCCCCGGCGAGGAGTTGAGCCCGGATTGTCGCGTCGCCCAGTTTGGTGCCGGCCACGAGCTGCTCGGCGCGGGCGGCCGGCGACTTCCCCGCCAGCACCTGGCGCAGCAGCGCATGACGCGGGCCGAGCATGCGCTGCATCACCGCCAGTGTCGCGCTCAGCTTGGCCTGCTCCACGCCCGGATGGATCGGCATGGCGGTGCGCATCTGGCGCTCGATCGCGGCTTTTCGCGAGTCCGTGTACTCGGGAAGGCGTTCGCCGTTGGGCTTGAGGCTTTCGGTGGACCAGCGCAGCAGCGTGCGCGCCAGCGTGAAGTACTGCGTGCTGAGGCCCAGCCCGTTCTCGAAGAACACCCGATCGCGGTTGTAGCCAGCAAGCCGGCCTCGGGCGCCGGCGACCTGATCCCAGGCGTCGCCAAACTGCTGCTGCCACTCTGGATTGGCGGCGACCCGCGACCGCAACTCCCGCTCGGCCCCTCGCTTCATGGTGACCAGCGCGGGATCGGTCAGGCCTTGCAACTGGCCGCGCCACGACTTCAGCGAGTTCTCGATGGTGAAGAAGTCGTCATCGATCTGCCGGCGCGCTTCGGCGCCGCCGCGCCCGAACGCTTCGAGCGCACTCCGGACCTGCGTGTAGGTGTCGATCGACAGCGGCAGGGCGTGATCGCGCAGGAACTCCAGGTGCGCCACGGTGTTGAGACGCTGAGTCTGCGCCGGGTGACCGGCCGTGAACACCGCGTCGCCCTCGCGTGCGCCGGTCGTGGACAGCGGCAGGAAATGCTTCACCCGCAGCGGCTTCCCATTGTCATAGACGCGCCACAAGGTCATGTCGAGGGCGTAGCGCGGGAACGTGAAGTTGTCGGCATCGCCGCCGAAGAAGGCAATCTCGAACTCGGGCGCGAACACCAGCCGCACATCCGAGAACTTCCGATAGCGATACAGGTGGTACTGGGCGCCCTGGTACAGCGTGACGACCTCGCTGTCGAACCCGCCACGGGCGATCGTCTCCTCTTCGATGGCGGCCATCACCGCGCGACGGGCGGCAAGAGCGTCGGCCGCGGACATGCCCGGTGTGGCGGCTGCGCTCACCCGCGTGGTGACATCGTCGATGCCGTCGAGGACCATGAGCTCGAGGTTCGGCGCGCGCCGTTCGTCGCCGGGCCGTACCGCCAGGAAGCCGTCCTTCACGAAGTCGTGCCCGGCGCTGCTCAACTGGTGCAGCAGATCGAGCGACACGTGATGGTTGGTCAGGACGAGACCGTCCGGTGACACGAATGCCCCCGATCCGCCGGGAAAGCGGACCGAGGCCTGCTGCACGCGTTGCAGCCAGGCGTCGGTGAGATCGACGCCGACCGCCTGCTTGATGGCGGCGCGCGGCACGCGGTTGAACAGCCAGAACCCCTCGTGGGCCTGCCCCGCGAGGGGCAGGGTCAGCACCAGCAGGGTGACGACCCACACGCAACGGGATGTCCGGCGTGACATGGCGGCTGTGGCTGATCAATCCGCGCTTACGGCACGTAGGCGATGCAGTCGATCTCGACGCGCAGGCCCTCGCCCGGCAGCCCGGCGGCCTGGATGGTGGTGCGCGCCGGCCGATGTTCGCCGAACACGCGGGCATAGACGCCGTTCATCTGCTGGAACTCCTGCATGTCGAGCAGGAACACGCCGCAGCGCAGCACGTACTGCAGGTCCGATCCACCCGCCTGGAGGATGGCGCGGAGGTTCCGCAGGCACTGCTCGGTCTGGGTCTCGACGTCGAGCCCCGCCAGCTGATTGGTGGTGGGGTCGGTGGCGCCCTGGCCCGACACGAAAATGAGGCGCTCGAAGTTCATGCCCGGCGAATAGGGGCCAACGGGCTTCGGAAGGTTTTTGGCGTGAATAGGGCGATGCATGGGGCCGATTCTATCCGTCTGACGTGCCGTCTGCCGTCTGCCGATATGATCCGTCCGTGGCCCGCTTCAAGATCACGCTCGAATACGCCGGCACGCGCTACAGCGGCTGGCAGAAACAGAAGAACGCACGCACCGTGCAGGGCGAGATCGAGCGCGCCATCGCCGAGGTGACCGGTCAGGGGATGTTCGAGTTCCAGGCGTCCGGGCGCACCGACGGCGGCGTCCATGCCATCCATCAGGTCGCGCACCTCGAGATTCACGCTCGCATTCCCGCTGAAACCCTGCGCCGGCAGGTCAACGAACTGCTGCCTGCAGACATCAACCTGCTGCGCATCGAGACGGCGCCGGCCCGCTTTCATGCCCGTCACGGCGCCGTGGCCCGCAGCTACCTCTACCAGATCAGCCGCCGCCGCTCGGCGTTCGGCAAACCCTATGTCTGGTGGGTGAAGGATGCCATCGACGTGGCCCGGATGCGCGACGCCGCGAATCGCTTCTCGGGCATGCACGACTTCCGCTCGTTCAGCGACGATGACCCGGATGAGAAGTCCACCGAGGTGCTGGTGGAGGACGTGTCGATCGGCGAAGACGGCGACCTGATCCTCGTGCGCATCGGCGGCTCGCACTTCATCTGGAAGATGGTGCGCCGCATGGTGGGCGTGCTGGTGGAGGTAGGCTGCGGGCGGCTGGCGCCGGACGTGGTGAGCCGGCTGTTGACCGAGGATTCCGGGTTGCCGGCACGGCTGACCGCGCCGGCGTCCGGATTGTTCCTGGAGCGGGTGTTCTACCCAGGGGACGACCGTCGGCTGCCGCTCGTCCCCGCGTTCCCGGTTTCTACTGCTGGTTCGCCAAGGCGTCCATGAGGGCGCCGGCGCGCTGCCTGGCGCGGTCCAGCCGCTCCTTCAGGTTGTCGAAGACGAACTCGTGGCCCGCGTTGCGGGCTTCGATCACCGGAACTTCGGCCTGGCGATACATCTCCTCGAACCTGGCGCGCGCGCCTTGTCCTTGACGCGTCGGATGATGCTTTGCGCCTCGTTCAACTGCGCGCGCACTGCCCGCACGTCGTTCATCAACATCTGGGCTTCGGCGGCGCGGCCGGTCCGCTCCTGCGGCCGGCCCGGTCCGTGGCACTTCGAGCACTGATTCGACAGCGACGCCGGGCGAGAGCAGATTGGCACGCCACTTCGCCGTGGCATGTCGAGCAGGTCGGCCCGCGATCGTCGCCGGCGGCGAGCAGCTTGTAGTGCTGGCTCTTCTGGAACGACACGAACGGCCCCGTGTGGCAGCCGCCACAGGTCTTCGGCAGATTCACGCGCGTTGACCGGGCTCGCCGGGACTGGTCGCGGGCAGCATGTCCTGGTGCGCCTGGAATTTCTCGAAGGTCGCGGCGTTGCCGCCGTGACACTTGTCGCAGCCGACATTGTGTCCGCGAGTGCGGCGAGAAATCCCAGTCCTGCAGATGCCGAAGCGCGAAGCCGCTCCAGTTCGGACCCGTGGCCGACGTCGCATTCGCGATGTGGCAGTCGGCACATCGGCTCGCACTGGGTTTGCGCAGTTGGCCGCCGATCCGGCGAGCAGGACCAGGGCGAGAACGCCGAGAATCCGATGGAGGTGGCGCATACCCGACACGTATACAAGCCGGGTGCCAGCCCAGCCTCACGCAACTGCCGTATGTTTGACGTGCGGCTCGTTCGTGGCTGTCGGAATTCCGGCAACCGGTTGATCGACACTCGGTCTGGCCAGGTGCCGGCCATAGCAGCGGAAGCAGAGGGCCTGGTAGCGATCCCAGGTCCGCACCCCACGCGAGCGCAACAGCGCGCGCTGGGTTTCGCACCCGTGGCAGACGCGTTTCACCGCCGCAGGTCGTTCCCGGAACAGAAGTTGAAACATCATGGGCCCCAGCCTAGCGGTGGGTTTGGACAGATGAGGTCACGATGGAACGTCACGCGGAAATCGTGCGCCAATGGCGCATCCTGCTCGCGCTCGAAGGCCGGGCACGCGCCCTGACCTTGCAGGAGTTGCAGGAGGCGGCCGGCGAGGGCGTGTCGGAGCGGACCATCCGTCGCGACCTGAACGCGCTGGCGCAGGCCGGCTTCCCCATCGAGCCTGCGAAGGTGGCGGGCAAGACGCGCTACGCCTTGAATCGCGAAGTGTTCGGCGGCCTCGCCTCGGCGGGCTTTTCCCTGTCGGAGCTGTGCGCGCTCTATCTCAGCCGAACGATGCTGTCGGCGCTGGCCGGCGGTCCCTTTCACGACAGCCTCACGTCTGCCTTCGACAAGCTCACCGACGCGTTGCCGCCGGCGCTGTGGCGCTTCATCGATCAGTTGCCGCTGGCCCTGGCCGCCAAGGCGCCGACCCTGCGTGCGACGAGCGCCGCCCCGCGCATGGTGGACTCGCTGATGAGCGCCATCCTTGCCCACCGCCGTGTCCGCATGCGGTATCACTCGTTCGCCAGCCAGCAGGTGAAGGACTACGTCGTGGAGCCGTACCGCGTCGCCTACGCCCAGGGCACGCTCTACCTGTTTGCGTTCGTGCCCGCGTACGGCGAGATGCGCACGTTCGCGGTGCAGCGGGTGGAGGACGTCACCGTGCTCGAGGAAACGTTCGATCCGAAAGAGGCCAGCGCCGGTGTGTTTCCCGATTCGCTGTCGGTGTTCTCCGGCACACCGGAGCGTGTCGTGGTGGAGTTCTCGTCAGCCGAAGCGCCGTACATTCGCGAACGGGTCTGGCACACCAGCCAGCAACTGGAAGAAGGCGCCGGCGGCGGCCTGCGGCTGACGCTGGACGTGGTCGTGGACTGGGGCCTCGAGGCGTGGATCCTCGGCTTCGGTCCCGCCGCCCGGGTACTGCAGCCCCCGTCGCTGGTGAACCGGCTGGTCACCCGCCTGGCGGCCACGCAGGCGCAGTACGCCCGCTAGCCAGTCAAAATACCTTCGCCTCGGTCAGTCCATTTGCAGCGAGCTCCACGGCGGCCGCGGCTGGCACGTCGGGAGCCGCCTTCGCCATCGCGACGAAGATCCACGAGCGGCTACCGCGCTCCACGCGACCCACGAGCCACCGCACGTCCTGACCGCTGCGGTCGCGCACGGCGCCGGTCTTGGCGGCGACGACGACTCCTGTGGCCGGCCCGAATTTCTGGCTGCCCGCGGCGTTGACCACGGTGCCGGCCGGCTGCACCATCAGTTGACGCACGGTGTCCATGTGCCGCCGCTCGACAGGCAGCCGATCGGCGAACAGATCGAGCAGAAACCGCTGCTGTTCGTCAGGCGAGATTAACAGGGAGCCCCCCAGCCAGAAGGTGGTGAGGCCGCTCGTCGGGTCGGCATTGCCATAGCGGAACTTCTCCAGGTACGCGCGCTCGCGCTCCGGCCCAAGGCGTTCGGCCACGCGCTGGAAGTACCACACCACCGAGTCGCGGATCGCGGTCCGCAGGTTGTGATCTCGCCGCCACGACACGAAGGGCTGGTCCGCGCCGTCGTAGGCGATGCGGGCATCCGGCCCGTCCAGCACGCCGGTGTCGAGCGCGGCCAGGGCATGTGGAATCTTGAATGTGGACGCGGGCGAGACCCGCGTTGCACACGCCTCGCCCGGCGATCGCCGCACTTGGCCGACGCCGATCTCGTACAGCAAAAAACAGCTCGCCGCATTGGCACTCTGCGCGGGATCCGTCATCCTCGCAGCCGGGCCGATGGCTCCGGCCATCATGGCGGCAGCCACCAACAGGGCCTTTGCAGCACTCGCGCGGGCCGGTTTCATCACGCCGTCTTCTCCACGACCCATGTCGTCATCGATCGCTGTTCGTGCACCACGGTCGTCTTCAGTGGGTCGAGCAGCGTGCCGCCGAGCCGTGTCGTCAGCGCCAGCAGGCCCTCGGCCGTGACAAGGTAGCGTTCGCTGCCATCGGGCAGCCGGTAGCGGTTCTGTCCCAGTGGGTGTGCGCCGTCGAGGCCGATCGCCGAGGCGAGACGGCAGAAGAGCATGCCGCCCGGCGCGAGCACCCGCCACATCTCCCCCACCATCTTCTCGAACTGCTCATCGTCTCGAGCGAAGTGCAGCACGGCGCTGCTGATCACGACGTCAAAGGCGCCGTCGGCAAACGAGCTCTGCTCGACCGGCTCCTGCCGCACGCGTGTGGAAGGCAGCGCCGGCGCCAGCGCGGTGACGAGGCTCCTCACGTGCGCCACGGCTTCGGGACTGGTGTCGGTGGCCCAGACGTCGAACCCGTTCCGCAACAGGTAGACGAGGTTGCGTCCCCCGCCGCAGCCGGCATCGAGCACGCGCATGCCCGGCCGCAGCCGCGCGCGCAACAGCTGGTCGAAGAGGTAGATGTCGATGTTGCCGAACTCGTCCTGGAGCGTCATCAGAGGGTGGGCGGAAAGGGATCGCGAATGCGGCCGGCGATGGTTGGCGCCAGGAGGAGGACGGCCATCCCGAACAGCATGAAGCCGCCCTGGGCCGGGTCGTAGTCCGCGGCCAGCCGCGACCACGATGCCCCGAGCACCCGGCCGAGACCGACCTCGAAGGCCAGCATGCAGACGAGCCACAGCCCGCCGATGGCCAGTTTCTGCCGGGCGGTGCGTGGTCCGAGCCACCGGATCGCGATCGTGGCGATCGTCAGGATCAACAGCGAGCCGGTCAGCACGCCCACCTGGCGCGCCCGCAGGTCACCAAGGCGCGGCGTCACCCACACCGTTCGCGCGATGCCGTGCAGGGTCTCCGCACCGGCGATGATCAGGACGACGACCAGGGCGCGCGCCGACATGCCCTCAGTCTAGCGCTGGAGGTGCTGGAGAAGCGCGTCGAGCAGCGGGGACTGGGCCGGGAGGATGCGCCGCCGCGCTTCGTCGATGCCGAACCAGGCGGCCCTGTCGGCTTCCGGGAACGTGGTCAGCTTCCCCGATCGGGGCGGCCACTCCATCTCGAACGTATTGCTGTTGATGGCGGCGGGATCGAACTCCCCTTCCACCGCCCAGGCATGCACGACCTTGCGGCTGGCCTGCCGCACCTGCCCGAGCGCGATCACCTCGCCCTCGACCGGCCAGCCCGTCTCCTCGTGAAACTCGCGCCGCGCGGCGTCGAGCAGGTCCTCGCCGGGTTGCACTTCGCCCTTCGGGATGGTCCAGGCGCCGAGGTCCTTGCGCCGCCAGAACGGGCCGCCGGGGTGGACCAGCAGCACTTCGAGCCCTCGATTATTCGTCCGGAACAACAGAATGCCGGCGCTGACAACAGCCACGGCTCACTCGATCACGCTCACCGAGCGGACCGCCTTCATCACGACGAACACGCGATCGTTGTTGGAGCGAGGATCGGCCGGCACCAGGAAGAAGCCGGGGCCATCGGGATGAAAGGCCTGCGTCGCGCCGACGATCATCTCCCCGTCAGCGAACGTCACCTGCAGCCGCTTGCCGGGCACGGCCCGGAGGAATTCCTTCGACTCGTTGTAGAGCGCGTTCCCGATCAGGTCCTTCACGAAGAACACCGCCTTCAGATCGGCCAGCACCACCTTGATGGGCCGCGCGCCGCCTTCGGAGGTAATGACATGAAACGCCTCCTTGGTCGGGGCAAAGTCCTGGGTGGTCCCCTTGAGCGTCCGCCCGTCGGCAAAACGAGCCACGACTCGGTTCTGAATCATGCGGTCGGCGCAGATTACCTCATCTTCGGCCCGGCGTCCTGTTAAAGGATGAGCCGGAACGCGGGTCTGGAGGCTATGCTATCTGGCGGTGGCGTCCTCCACACAGATCACTCCAGACCCCGAGTCGGCGTCCCCGGACGCGGCGTTGCTCGAGGCGCTTCGCGCCGGCGAGCCGGGGGCCTTCGAACAGCTCGTACGCACGCACGGCGGTCGCCTGCTGGCCGTCGCCCGTCGTCTCCTGGCGAATGAGGAAGACGCCCGGGACGCGGTCCAGGAGGCGTTTCTGAACGCGTTCCGGGGTATCGACCGCTTCGAGGGCGGTTCCCTGCTCTCCACCTGGCTGCATCGCATCACCGTGAACGTCGCCCTGATGAAGCTGCGGACACGGAAGCGGAAACCCGAGGAGTCGCTCGACCACCTGCTGCCCGCCTTCAAGGACGATGGGCACTTCGCCGAACGGTTCGAGAGCCGGCTCGGAGCCGGTTGACCAGCAGGTCGCCCGCGAGGAGGAGCAGGCCGTCGTCCGGGCCGCGATCGACGAGCTGCCGGACCACTACCGAACCATCCTGCTGCTTCGTGACATCGAAGGAATAGCGACCAATGAAGTGGCCGAGCAGCTGGGGATCACCCCCAACGCGGTGAAACTGCGGCTGCACAGAGCGCGGCAGGCCCTGCGCACGCTGGTGGCGCCACGCCTGGGGAGACCGGAACGATGACGAAGCTCAATTGCCAGGCGTGCGCGGACTTCATCGCCGACTATCTGAACGGCGACCTCGACGCCGAAGTCCGGGCATCGTTCGAGACCCACCTCGATCGCTGCCGGAACTGCCGGGCCTACATCGAACAGTACGCGGTGGTGGTGAAGGCCGGGCAGCGGGCCTGCGAGCGCGAGAACGAGGCCGCGGCCGGAGCCTTTCCGGAAGAACTGGTGCGCGCGATCCTCGACGCGCGGAAGCCCGACTGACCCGACCGCACACCTGACTCGAGCGGAGCATCCATCAACCCGCTGATCCAGTGAGCTGAGGGGTCAAGCGCTCGTCGGCCCCTCGTCCTCGACCGGTCCCTGGCGCCGGGCCATCACGTAGACAACGCTGAAGATCACCACGATCAGCCCCAGCGAGAACCACTTCGGGATCTCGAAGTGCACCCAGCCCTCGGCGTGCGCGTACTCGATCAGCAGCTTGAGTCCCGACCCACGTGATGATGACGAACGCGCCATCCACCAGCAGCGGATAGCGCCGGATCACGGACAGCAGCCGGCCGATCAGCATTCGCATCATCACGATGCCGAGAATGCCGCCGGTGATCACCACCCACAGCTTGTTCGACACCGCCACCGCCACCAGGATCGAGTCGATGGCGAAGACGATGTCGGTCAATTCGACCTTGACGACCGTCGCCCAGAAGGGCGACAGCCCCAGCCAGGGCTCGCGCCGGCTTGATCTTCTGGCGATCCTCGCCGCTGGCGTGCGCGAAGAAATGCTGGTACGGCAGATACAGCAGGTAGAGGCCGCCGACCAGCTTCACCCATCCCAGGTGAATCAGGTACGCCGCGAGCGCCGTGGCCAGTGAGCGGAAGGTGAAGGCGCTGGCCATGCCGTAGCGCAGCGCCTTGCTGCTGCTGATGCCGCGGCAGGCTCAGCACGCGCACGGCCAGGACCATGGCGTTGTCGGCGCTGAGAATGCCCTCGAGCGCGACCAGCAGCGCGATCGTGACGAGGTCGGACGGATGAATTTCAAACACGCGGTCCTCAAGTATAGCCGGCCGGGTTCGGCAGAACCCGGGCCCGGGCGTCGTCCGCCGGCTCAGAACTGGAAGTAGATGAAGTCGGCGGTGCCGGCGTAGAGCGTGATGATGGCGTAGACCATTCCCGCGGCCAGCACGGCGCTTGAGCGCCGGGCCCGGCTCGCCGACCGGCGCCGCGTTCGCGGAGCCACGTCCACGACGTGCAGGCCGACGATCGGCAGCAGGAACAGCAGGCCGATCAACTCCATGGTTCCGAGCGACCAGTCATCCATCGCCAGCGATGTTGCGCAGCGAACGGCCCGGCCTCGCCGAGGCTCCGCTGCGAAAGAACACCCAGGCCGTCGAGCACGACGCCCTGCACCACGAGGAACCAGACCGCCCGCACGGCGGCATGGCCTGTCCATCCGCGGTCCTGGTGCAGCCCGAGCATCCGCTCGACCGCCAGGGCGCCGCCGTGCAGCGCTCCCCAGACGATGTAGGTGTAGGCCGCGCCGTGCCACAGCCCGCCGAGCAGCATCACCACCAGCAGGTTGACGTAGGTCCGTGCCGCGCGACTTGCGATTGCCGCCGAGCGGCACGTACAGGTAGTCGCGCAGCCAGCGCGACAGCGTGATGTGCCAGCGCTCCCAGAAGTTCTTGAACGACGCCGGCGATGTAGGGCGCGTTGAAGTTGATCGGCAAGCGGTAGCCGAGCAGGTAGGCCGTAGCCGCGGGCGATGTTCGAGTAGCCGGCGAAGTCGGCGAAGATCTGGCCCGAGAACATCAGCGCCAGCCACAGCGCGAACGCCGCTCTTGGTCTCGGCGCGGTAGCCGCGCTCCCAGTACTCGTCCACGTAGACGGCCAGGTTGTCGGCGCACACCATCTTCAGGAAGAAGCCGTCGATGATGCAGCCACATGCCCTCGTAGAACACCGGCCGAGGCGCAGCCGCCGCGGGCGCGGCATCTGCGGCAGGAACTCGACGGCGCGGACGATCGGGCCGGCGACCAGTTGCGGGAAGAAGCTGATGAACAGGAAGAACGTCGCGGAAGCTGCGGATCGGCGCCAGCAGCTGCCCGCGGTAGACGTCGATGGTGTAGCGACATCGACTGGAAGGTGTAGAAGCTGATGCCCATCGGCAGCGCCACCAGGAACTCGGGCGGCAGCCGTGCCAGCGCGGACGGGCCGACAGACGTCTCTCGACGATCTGCATCGAGGAAGTTGGCGTACTTGAAGAACGCCGAGCAGGCCGAGATTGGTGCCCAGCGACAGCGCGAGCACCAGCCGCCGCTTCGCCCAGGGCTGTCGAGCGGAATGCGCACGAGCCACAGCGCGGCCCAGTAGTCCACGCCGAACTGAACAGCAGGATGCCCAGGTAGATCGGGATGTGCCAGGCGTAGAAGATCGCGCTGGCGACCATGCAGGACGGCGACGTACGCGGGCTCGATCTTGCGCGTCCCGATGGTGAGGCGCGCGAAAAAGACGACGGCGAAGAGCGCGGCGAACGACCACGAGACGAAGTTCACGGAATCACGCGCCCCAGTTCCCGCACGAACGGCCTCGGACCAGGCGATTGCCGACGACTCGTCGAGATGGTCGTCGTCTTGGGTCAGCAGGCCCGCCGGGTGCGTCGCCACCAGTGGGACGTTCAGGAGATCGGCAAAGAGCGCGGGTCCGCCCGCCAGCGGCCGTGGCGTTGGCACGTAGGTCAGCACCACGGAGGTGCCGCGCCGGTCCATGGCGGCCTTGAAGCGCCGAGCCGCATCCTGTTCGCTGAGGCGCGAGGGTGGGTTGCGCCAGGTCGCGGCCTGGCACCGGCCTGGTGCCTGCCTCCCAGCGGCGACAGCTGCCAGGTGCCGTTGGTGCGCGAGCGGTAGATGACGAGCTCGCGCAGCCTGGCGAATCCCGGCCGTCCGAACAGGTCGACCCAGTTCGGCACCAGCTGGTGGATCGCCTTGCGGAATTCATGCGCCGTCTCCGCTTCCTGACGGAACTGCCAGGCCCCGAACCGCGAGTCCTTCATCACGACGCGGCCGAAGTCGGACAGGCTGTCGAGGAAGAACCCGTCGGCGTTGACGATCACCACGCGCGGCTTCAGATCGAACTTCTCGATCACCGCCAGCGGGAAGCGATCGGCTTCGCGGAAGCCGAAGCCCAGCACGTAGTAGCGAAGGCCGCGCGCTTCGAAGAACGCGTCAAGGATGCGCGGACGCGCGGCGAACATCAGGCGCGAGTTGCCGAGCAGGATCACGTCGGCGCGCTTCAGGTGGTCGAGAGCGGCATCGGTCGGTGCCGAAGTAGAGGACGTGATGGTCGACGTGCCCGCCGTGGTCGTGGGCCAGGTAGTAATCGTCCGAGGGGCGCTCGGCATGGGTGATGTTGTCGACGAGGCCGCCAAGGCCCGGGCGGCTGGCCCAGACCGCGGCGGTGACGGCAGTCATCAGGCCGAGCGCGCACAGGAACAGCAGCAGGGGGAATGCGGGCCCCGCCTCCGGCCCAGCCGTTCGAAGCGTCACGATCGTTCAAGTGTAGTGGAAGGCGACCGATCGGCCGCGCCGCAATCGCGCCATATCTTGACACGACTCATATCAAGGCCTACACTCGAAGTGTGTCAAGTTCAGAGCTCATCTTCATCTCGGTGGCCGCGCGCCTGGTGGACATGCATCCCCAGACGCTGCGGAAGTACGAGCGGCTGGGACTGGTGCGGCCGGCCCGCACGCTCGGCAGCATGCGGCTCTATTCCGCCGAACAAATCGAGCGCCTGCGCTTCATCAAACGGCTGGTCGAAGACGAGGGCGTGAACCTCGCCGGCGTACAGCACCTGCTGGCGATCGCGGAGCTGATGCAGCGGATCCGGCCGATGCTCGACGAGGAGGTCATCCAGCGCGGACGGCCTGCGGCGGCGCCGGCTGCTGCGCGAGCTGGCGCGGATCAACCAGCTCTGCGGGCTGGATGAGGCGTAGCGATGGACTTCAAGGACTACTACTCCACGCTCGGCGTGGCGAAGACCGCGACCGAGAAGGAAATCAAGCAGGCGTTCCGGAAGCTCGCGCGGAAGTTCCATCCCGACGTGAACCCCGGCGACGCGGCCGCCGAAGCGCGCTTCAAGGAGATCAACGAAGCGAACGAGGTGCTGAGCGATCCGGACAAGCGCCGGAAGTACGACGAGCTGGGCGCGAACTGGCGGCAGTACGAGTCGGCCGGGCCGGGCGGTCCGTTCGGCGGCGGCGCCAGCCCGGGCGCGACCTGGAACACCGGTGGCGGCGGTTTCCGCACGATGACCGAGGAGGAGATGTCGGAGATGTTCGGCGGGGGCGACAGCCCCTTCTCCGACTTCTTCCAGACGTTCTTCGGCGGCGGCGGCGCCCGTGGCGCGGAGCGGCGCGGGGGACGCGGGCGGACGCGTCAGCAGAAAGGCCGCGACGTCGAGCACGAGTTCGAGCTGGATCTCGAATCGGCCGCGCGCGGCAGCGTGCAGCGCCTGGCGCTGCGGCACGACGGCGAGGCGCGCAGCGTCGAGGTGCGGATTCCACCGGGCGTGGTTGACGGCTCACTGGTCCGCGTGGCGGGCGAAGGCGGTCACGGCACCGGCGGCGCGGCCAGCGGCGACTTGTTCCTCCGCATCCGGCTGAAGCCGCATCCCGTGTATCAGGTCAACGGCCGTGACCTGACGACCCGGGTGACCATCCCGGTATCGACCGCCGTGCTCGGCGGCGAAGTCGGCGTGGTGACGCTTGGCGGCAAGACGGTGCGCATGAAGGTGCCGGAGACCAGCCAGCCGGGGCTGAAGCTCCGCCTGCGCGGCATGGGACTGCCGGCACTGGGCGAGAAAGGTACGGCGGGCGACCTCTACGTCGTGGTGGACGTGGTGCTCCCCCGCGCTCTGAACGACGACACGCGACGCCTCTACGAGGAGCTCGCCAGGGTCGACGCAAAGGGTTGAACGCAGAAGGAGACGTGTCATGAACCTGCAGAAGTTCACCGAAAAGGCCCAGCAGGCCATCCTGGCCACGCCAGACCTCGCGCGCGAGTTCGGGCATGCGTCGGTCGAGCCCGAGCACCTGCTCGTCGTGCTGGTGGAACAGGCCGACGGTGTGGTGCCGGCGGTGCTGCGCAAGCTGTCGGTCGATCCCGGCGCGCTGGCGCGCGACCTGCGCGACGCGCTCGCCAGACAGCCCAAGGTGTCGGGCGGCGCCGAGCCGCACCTGTCGCCGCGCCTGCGCGTGGTCGTCGATGCCGCCACGGCCGACGCCAAGTCGATGCAGGACGATTACGTCAGCACCGAGCACCTGCTGCTCGGCCTCGTCACCGAGAGCGGCCGCTCCGCGTCGGCGGCGGCGTTGAAGCAGGCCGGGGTCTCGCGCGAGCGCGTGCTCGAGGCGTTGACCAGCGTGCGCGGCAGCCAGCGCGTGACCGACCCGAACCCGGAGAACAAGTACCAGGCGCTCGAGAAGTACGGCCGCGACCTCACCGAGCTGGCGCGCCGCGGCAAGCTCGATCCGGTGATCGGCCGGGACGAAGAGGTGCGCCGCGTCATCCAGGTGCTTTCGCGCCGGACCAAGAACAACCCGGTCCTGATTGGCGAGCCCGGCGTCGGCAAGACGGCGATCGTCGAGGGCCTGGCCCAGCGGATCGTCCGCGGCGACGTCCCTGAAGGCCTGAAGGACAAGCGGATCATGGCGCTCGACATGGGCGCCCTGGTTGCCGGCGCGAAGTATCGCGGCGAGTTCGAGGAGCGCCTCAAGGCGGTGCTGAAGGAGATCGTGGACGCCGAGGGCAAGTTCGTCCTCTTCATCGACGAGCTCCACACGGTGGTTGGCGCGGGCGCGGCCGAAGGCTCGCTCGACGCCTCGAACATGCTCAAGCCGATGCTGGCGCGCGGCGAGCTGCACACCATCGGCGCGACCACGCTGGACGAGTACCGCAAGCACATCGAAAAGGATGCGGCGCTCGAGCGGCGTTTCCAGCCGGTGAACGTCGGCGAGCCGACCGTCGAGGACACGATCTCGATCCTGCGCGGCCTCCGCGAGAAGCTACGAGATCCACCACAAGGTGACGTTCAAGGACGCGGCGCTCGTGGCCGCGGCCGTGCTCTCGCACCGCTACATCACCGACCGCTTCCTGCCGGACAAGGCCATCGACCTGGTGGACGAGGCCGCCTCACGCCTGCGCATGGAGATCGACTCGATGCCGGTGGAGCTGGACGAAGTGCGCCGGCGCGTGATGCAGCTCGAAATCGAGCGCGAAGCGCTCCGCAAGGAAACCGACAAGGCCTCGCTCGAACGCCTGGCCAAGCTCGATCAGGAGATCGCGAACCTGAAGGAGGATCAGACCGCCCTCCAGGCGCGCTGGCAGCGCGAGAAGGACGCGATCAAGGGCACCAGCGAGCTGAAGCAGCAGCTCGAGGACGCGCGGCGCACCCTCGAAGACGCCGAACGCGTCGGCGACTATGCCAAGGCGTCGGAGCTGAAGTACGCCGACCATCCCGGCGCTGGAGAAGCACATCAGCGAGCAGGAAGCCCACGAGGGCGACGACCAGCCTCGCCTGCTGAAGGAAGAGGTGGACGAGGAAGACATCGCCGAGGTCGTCGGGCAAGTGGACCGGGCATCCCGGTCAGCCGGCTGATGGAAGGCGAAATCCAGAAGCTGCTGAAGATGGAGGAACGGCTGCACCAGCGGGTCGTCGGCCAGGACGAGGCCATCAACGCGGTGGCCAACGCCATCCGCCGCGCGCGTGCCGGACTGCAGGACCCGAACCGCCCGCTCGGCAGCTTCATCTTCCTGGGCCCGACCGGCGTCGGCAAGACCGAGCTGGCCCGGGCGCTCGCGGAGTTCCTGTTCGACGACGAGCACTCGATGATCCGCATCGACATGTCGGAGTACCAGGAGAAGCACACCGTCTCGCGGCTGGTGGGCGCGCCGCCCGGGTACATCGGCTACGACGAAGCCGGTCAGCTCACCGAGGCGGTGCGGCGGCGGCCCTATGCCGTGGTGCTCTTCGACGAGGTCGAAAAGGCCCACCCGGACGTGCTGAACCTGCTGCTGCAGCTGCTGGACGAGGGGCACCTCACCGACAGCAAGGGACGGCGCGTGGACTTCAAGAACACGGTCGTGATCATGACGTCCAACCTGCCCAGCCTCGAGGCGCTGCGGGGGCACTTCCGGCCGGAGTTCATCAACCGCATCGACGAAATCGTGTTCTTCCACAAGCTCTCGAAGGAGCAGACGGCCACGATCGTCGACATCCAGCTGGGCGGTCTGCTCCGCCGGCTGGCCGACCGCAAGATCACGGTGGAACTGACCGCGGCGGCCAAGGATCTGGTGGTGCAGGAAGGGTATGATCCCGTATACGGAGCCCGTCCGCTCAAGCGGGCGCTCCAGCGCATGGTGCTCGACCCGCTCGCGTTGCGCGTGCTGGACGGGGAGTTCGGCGAGGGCGACCACATCGTCGTCGACGCCGGGGCCGACCGTCTCGGGTTCTCGAAGCGTCAAACAATCGAGGCGGGCTCGTAAGCCCGCCGACTCGTGACGAGGACGCGGTACGCGCCTCGCCCTCAAGGAGCGTTCGTTGGCCAGTTCCCCTCTTCAACCCGGTTCGAAGGACAAGCGTCAGACCGGTCCCCGGCCGACCGCCCTGTGGTGGGTGCTCGGCGCACTGCTCGTGCTGGCGATCGGGCAGGCGTTCTTCCTGACGCCGGGCGGCAAGCAGATTCCGTACAGCGAGTTCAAGTCGCTGGTCCGCAGCGGCCAGGTGGCGGAAGTCGCCGTCGGCGACACGCACATCCGGGGAGTCCTGAAGAAGAACGACGACGAAGGCACGGGCAACTTCTCCACCACGCGTATCGACGATCCCAAGCTGGTCGAAGACCTGGAGCAGTCGGGCGTGAAGTACAGCGGTGAGCTGGTCAGCCGCTGGCTGCCCGAGATTCTCGGCTGGGTCGTGCCGATTCTCCTGCTGATCGGCTTGTGGACGTTCTTCTTCCGCCGGATCGGCGGCGCCGAGGGCGGCGTGATGTCGTTCGCCCGCAGCAAGGCCAAGATCTTCTCCGAAGACGATGTGAAGGTCAGCTTCCAGGACGTGGCCGGCGTGGACGAAGCGGCGCAGGAGCTGCGCGAGATCGTCGAGTTCCTGAAGACCCCGAAGAAGTACACGAATCTGGGTGGCAAGATTCCCAAGGGCGTGCTGCTCGTGGGCCCTCCGGGCACCGGCAAGACGCTGCTGGCCCGCGCGGTGGCCGGCGAGGCGAAGGTGCCGTTCTTCAGCCTCTCGGGCTCGGAGTTCGTGGAGATGTTCGTCGGCGTGGGCGCGGCCCGCGTGCGCGATCTGTTCTCCCAGGCCGAAGCCAAGGCGCCCTGCATCGTCTTCATCGACGAGCTGGACGCGCTGGGCAAGATGCGCGTGCAGAGCCCGATGGGCAGCCACGAAGAGCGCGAGCAGACCCTCAACCAGCTGCTGGCCGAGATGGACGGCTTCGATCCGCGCAAGGCCATCATCATCATGGCCGCGACCAATCGCCCCGAGGTGCTCGACCCGGCGCTGATGCGGCCCGGCCGCTTCGACCGGCAGGTGCTGGTGGACAAGCCCGACATCCGCGGCCGCGAGGCGGTCCTGCGCATTCACGTCAAGAACGTGAAGCTGGCGCCGGAGGTCGAACTCACCAAGGTGGCGGCCCGCACGGCGGGGTTTGCCGGCGCCGATCTCGCGAACCTCGTCAACGAAGCGGCGCTGCTGGCGGCGCGACATGACAAGCAGTCGGTGGAGATGGCGGACTTCGACGAAGCCATCGACCGCCTGATCGCCGGGCTCGAGAAGAAGCGGGTCATCAACGAGAAGGAGCGCGAGATCATCGCGTACCACGAGTCGGGGCACGCGATCGTCGCCAGCGCGCTCGTCGGCATGGACCCCGTGCACAAGATCTCGATCGTCGCGCGCGGCTTCGGCGCCCTCGGCTACACGATGCAGCTGCCGACCGAAGACCGCTACTTGATGCAGCGCCAGGACCTGGTCAACCAGATGACGGTGCTGCTCGGCGGCCGCTCCGCCGAGGAGGTGGCGCTTGGCGAGATCTCCACCGGCGCGCAGAACGACCTGCAGCGGGCCACCGATCTGGCGCGGGCGATGGTCACCGAATGGGGCATGAGCGATCGCGTGGGTGTCGTGCACTTCGACCAGGGCCGTCGCAGCCGGTTCCTCGACATCCCGATGCCGGCTGAACGCGGGCCCTACAGCGAGGACACCGCGCAGCTGATCGATTCCGAGGTCAAGCAGCTCGTCACCTTCTCGCACCAGGAGGCGCGACGGATCCTCCGCGAGCAGCGCGAGATCCTCGAGCGCGTCACGCGTCGCCTGCTCGAGAAGGAAGTGATGGAAGGCGACGAACTGCGCCGGATGATCGCCGCCGAGCCCACCCCGCAGGCATCCTAGGCATTCGCAGCGGTGGAACTTATGCTGGCCGGATATCGTTGTGTTGATATAGCCTGCAATGCAGGCCTTACGCCTCAGCCGTCCAGGAGCTTCGATGCCGCCGACCCCGCCCTACCTTGGAGAGTTCGAGTACGCCGTCCTGCTGGCCGTCGCGCAACTCGGTGACGAGGCCTACGCCGTGCCGATGCGCGCGTTCATCGAGGACCGCACGGGGCGGGCAGTGGCGCGTGGCGCGCTCTATACCGCGCTCGAACGGCTCGAAGCCAAGGGTTGCCTGGCCTCCCGCATGGGCGAGCCCACGGCGGAGCGTGGCGGACGGGCCCGGCGGTACTTCACGGTCTCCGCGGTCGGCCTGCGCGCAATCCGCAGCACGCACACGTCGCTGACGCGGCTGTCGGAGGGCATCGAGTACCTCCTGGAGCAGCCGTGACCGCGCAGCCTCAGCCGCCCCGGCTGGCCGAATCGCTGCTGCGCCGCTCGCTCGCCGACCCGGAGTGGCGCGACGCCGTCGCCGGCGATCTCAGCGAAGAATTCGTGGAGCTCCAGCGCCGAATCGGTCCCGCGCGCGCGCGCCGGTGGTACTGGCGGCAGGCACTCGGATTGTGCCTGCGGTTCGCGATGAGCCGTGTCCTGCCGTCGGCCCGCGCCTCGGCGACACTGGCCCGTGCTCGATGTCAGCGCCGACGGCCGCAGTCGTTGGGCGTGGCTGAGCGACGGGCGATACGCGCTGCGGGCCGTGATGCACCGGCCTGCCCTCTCGGGCGCGATTGTCGCCACCCTCGCGCTGGCGCTCGCCGCCAACGCCACGATTTTCTCGCTCGCCGACGCGCTCTATCTGAGGCCCTTCCGCTTCGCCGGCGTCGAACGCATCGTCGTCGTGTCGTCGGCGCCGGAAAGCGATCCGCTCGCGGATCACACGTCGGTGGCGCCGGCCGACTACCGTGACTGGGTGCGCGAGAGCACAACGCTGACCGGGTTTGCGGCCGCCGATTTCTGGGATCCGAACCTGTCTGGAATCGACCAGCCGGAGCAAGTCAATGGCTTCCGCGTCACGCCCGGTTTCTTCCGCGCGCTGAAGTCCGAACCGCTGCTTGGCCGAACCTTCACGGACGACGAAGCCGTGCCCGGCAACGATCGCCGGGTAGTGTTGTCGCACGCGCTCTGGTCGCGGCGTTTTGGCGCGGATCCGACGCTCGTCGGCCGGACGATTCGACTGAACGGCGAGTCTTACGAGGTCGTGGGTGTCATGAGGCCGGGGCCGCCCGTCCCGTATGGCGCGGAGTTGTGGGCGCCGCTCGCCTACACCGACGAGCAATGGCTTGGGCGCCAGCGCGGCGGATTACTGGTGCTGGCCCGGCTCGCCGACGGGCAGACCATCGAGGCGGCGCGCGCCGAGATGGACAGCATCGTGGCGCGGGAGCGCCAGCAGTATCCCGAGACGAATGCGACCCGCGAGGTGTCGGTCCTCACCTTCACGCGGGCGCTGTCCGACGCGAGCGCCGGACCCTTCCTGGCGATCTGGCAGGTGGCTGCCCTGCTGCTGCTCCTCATCGCCTGCGCGAACATCGCCAACCTGCTGATGGCCCGCGGGACCGAGCGGCAGCACGAGTTCGCGGTGCGGCTGGCACTCGGTGCGCAGCCGTGGCGACTGGCCGTTCAGGTCATGATCGAAGGCGCGTGGCTCGCGGCCGCGGCGATTGCGGTTGCACTCCCCCTGGCGGCGATCGGTGTCGCGGCCCTGCACCGGGGCCTTCCGCCGGGTGTGTTGCGATGGGTCCCCGGCCACGAGTTCCTGCGGGTAGACCCGTCGCTGCTGCTGATGACGGCGCTACTGGGCGCCGGGGCGACCATGTTCTTCTCGTTGCTTCCGGCGCTGCAGGCGTCGGGCGCCGCGGTCTCCGGCACGCTGCGTCAGGGCGGCCGGACGATGACGCTCAGCCGGGGCCGTCGCTGGCTGGGGACGGCGCTTGCCGCCGGCCAGGTCGCGCTGACGCTGGCCCTGATCGTGGCGGCCACCCTGATCCTCGGCGCCGTGGACAGTGCCGTCAACGGCGCGATGGGCTTCGACAAACGGCAGGTGATGACGGCCAGCCTCACGCTGCCCGAGGGCCCCTACGCCGATCAGGAACGCCGGCGCCAGTTCGTAGCTCGCGTGCTCGACCGGCTCCGCGGGATGCCGGCGGTGGAGTCGCTGGGCGCGGTCAGCTTCCTGCCATACGGAGGGGCCAGTTCCAGCCGGCCGATTCTCCCCGAAGGCGTCGAGCTCACGCCCGCGGAGGTTCGCCGGGCCGACTACCAGCGCGCAACGCCGGGCTATTTCGAATCGATGCGCATCCCGGTGATCGATGGGCGCGGCCTCACGGACGCCGACCGCGAAGGTACGCGCGCCGTGGCCGTGGTCAGCCGCAGCTTTGCCGAGCGCTATTGGCCTGGGGCATCGGCGATCGGCCGGCGGTTCCGGATCGCCGACGATGCGCCGTGGCTCGAAGTCGTCGGCGTGTCGGGCGACATCGTGCACGACTGGTTCGTGAGCCAGCGCCGTCCCACCTTCTACGTGCCCCTGGCGCAGGACGTCGGTTTGAGCGTGTCCTTCGTCGTGCGCACGACGGGCGATCCCCTGGCCGTCGCCGGCGAACTGAGGCGCGCGGTCGCCGCCGCCGATCCGGATCAGCCGATTCTCGAGTTGCGCTCGATGGAGAAAGTGGTTGCCGACAAGGTGGGCGGGATCAACTACCTGGCTCGCGCGCTGGCGATCATGGGAGGCATAGCCCTGGTGCTGGCGCTGATGGGCGTCTACAGCCTCATCGCCTACGTCGCGGCCCGCCGCACCCAGGAGTTCGGCGTGCGCATGGCGCTCGGCGCGACACGCTGGCAGGTCGTCAGCTTGAACCTCAGGCACGCGCTGGTGATTACCGGGATTGGCCTGGCGGCAGGAACGGGGTTCGCCATCGCCATTGGCCGGGTGATGGCGTCGGCGCTGTTCGGCCTGGTGTCGCTCGACGTGCCGCACATGGCGGCGATGGTGCTGGTCCTCGGCCTCACCGCACTGCTGGCCGCCCTTCTTCCAGCATGGCGGGCCGCGGATCTCGATCCGACGGTAGCACTCAGAATCTCTTGATCTCGTGAGGTCGTGAGCTGGTGATCTAGATCTTCAGATCTAGAGATCTAAAGATCAGATCGCGACGTCACCACATCACGAGATCAACAGATATCTAACTTTCGGCGGGCGGTGCTACGTTCGGTCCCGGCGCCGCTTCGTCGGCCTTGAAGTCGCACAGCTTGTGCGAGCTGTCGCAGAACGGCTTGCGCTTCGACTGGCCGCAGCGGCACAGCGCGAACGGCCGCTTGTTGAGGATGTACTCCTGACCGTTCCAGTCGACGAGCTTCACGTCCTCGCCCTCGACCAGCAGCGATCCGTTCTGGCGGACCTTGATCGTGACCACGGTGGGCTCCTACTTCTGCATCGCGCCGAGGAACTCGGCGTTGCCCTTGGTCTTGCCCATCTTGTCGAGCAGCAGCTCCATGGCCTCCACCGGCGACAGCGGGTTCAGGACGCGGCGCAGCACGTAGACGCGCTGCAGGTCTTCCTTGGCGATCAGCAGTTCTTCCTTGCGGGTGCCGCTCTTGATGATGTCGATCGCCGGGAACACGCGCTTGTCGGCGAGCTTCCGATCGAGGTTGATCTCCATGTTGCCGGTGCCCTTGAACTCCTCGAAGATCACGTCGTCCATGCGCGAGCCGGTGTCGATGAGCGCGGTGGCGATGATCGTCAGCGAGCCGCCTTCCTCGATGTTGCGGGCGGCGCCGAAGAAGCGCTTCGGCTTCTGCAGGGCGTTGCTGTCGAGACCGCCGGACAGCACCTTGCCCGAGGGCGGGATCACGGTGTTGTAGGCGCGCGCCAGGCGGGTGATCGAGTCGAGCAGGATCAGCACGTCCTTCTTGTGCTCGACCAGGCGCTTGGCCTTTTCGATCACCATCTCGGCGACCTGCACGTGGCGCTGCGCCGGTTCGTCGAACGTGGACGAAATCACTTCGCCGTCGCACCGACCGCTGCATGTCCGTCACTTCTTCGGGCCGCTCGTCGATCAGCAGCACGATCAGGTAGATCTCCGGATGGTTCTTCACCACCGACTGCGCGATGTTCTGCAGCAGCATCGTCTTGCCGGTGCGGGGCGGCGCGACGATCAGGCCGCGCTGGCCCTTGCCGATCGGCGTCATCAGGTCCATGACGCGGGCCGAGAGGTTCTCGCCGTCGGTCTCGAGCTTGAGGCGTTCCTGGGGGTAGAGCGGGGTGAGGTTCTCGAAGAACAGCTTCTCGCGGGCCTGGTCGGGAGCTTCGAAATTGACCGCTTCGACCTTGATCAGCGCGAAGTAGCGCTCCCCTTCCTTCGGCGGCCGAATCTGCCCCGACACGGTGTCGCCGGTCTGCAGGTCGAACTTGCGAATCTGCGAGGGCGACACGTAGATGTCGTCGGGGCCGGGCAGGTAGTTGTAGTCCGGCGCCCGCAGGAAGCCGAAGCCGTCCGGCAGCACTTCGAGCACGCCCTCCGAGAAGATGAAGCCGCTCTGCTCGGTCTGCGCCTTGAGGATCTGGAAGATCAGCTCCTGCTTGCGCATCCCGGTCGCCCCCGCGACCGCCAGATCCTTGGCGATCTGGGTGAGCTTCTGGATGCTCATCTCCTTCAGCTCGGTGATGTTCAGCCCCTTCTTGCCGTCGGCGGACTGCAATTCGGCGGCTTCATTGGCAACGTCGGGCTGGGGCGGAGCGTTCTGTCCGCGGTGGGAACCTGGGCGCTTATGGCTGGGCATAGATGTCGGACTCGGAGGTTGGTGAGGTCGCCGCTTGCGTCTTCTTCGTTCGTGGATTGAGAATTCTGGGGGACGGGCCGGGGTCAGGTTCTGGACGAACCCCGCGGATGAACGAGGAAGGCAAATCGATAGACCGGATGAGTATAGCAGAACTCCCCAAGGCTAGAATGGGAGCTCGTGCGTGGGTTGACCCTGCCCCTGGTATTGCTGGCCTCCCTCACTTTCCTGGTGGGACTGGGCCGCGGTGCGATTACTGACGCCGACGAGGCTTTCTACGCCGAGGCCGCTCGGGAGATGGTCCAGTCGGGCGACGTGGTCACGCCCTTCTATAACTACGAGCCGCGCTTTCAAAAGCCCGTTCTCTACTACTGGGTGACCGCCGCCACTTTTGCCGCCACCGGCGGACCCGGGGAGGCCGGGTCCCGGCTCTGGGCGGCCCTTTCAGGGATCGGTCTGGTCCTCGTCACCGCCGCCTGTGCCCGCCGCTGGTTCGACGATGGCGTGGCGCTGCTGTCGGCCGCCATCGTGGCGACGAGCTTTGGGTATTACTCGATTGGGCGAATGGCCCTGCCCGACCTGCCGCTCACGTTCTTCATTACCCTGGCCATCTGTGCCGCGTGGGCGGCGATGCTCGAGAACCGACCGCCATCACACCCGGTGGGTGCTGATTTCCGCGGCAGCCCTCGGTCTGGGTTTCCTGACGAAAGGCCCGGTGGGGGTAATCATCCCCGCGCTGGTAACGGTGCCCGTCGTGCTTCTCGAGCGCCGGCGGCTCAATCTTCGCGCCTCGGACTTCGTCCTCGGTGGCCTCGTCTTCGCCGTGATCGCCCTGCCCTGGTACGGCCTGATGTGGTCGCGGCACGGCAACGCCTACCTCGAAGGCTTCTTCCTGGGCGACAACCTCGAACGGTTCGCCACGGAGCGGTTCAACGATCCCCGGCCCTGGTGGTTCTACCTGCCGGTCGTGGCCGGCGGCCTGCTGCCCTGGACGCCGCTGGCGCTGGTCTGGCTGCAGCCGGTGTGGCGCTTCCTGACCCGGCGCAAGGACATCGAGACCCTCGAGCTGCGGCTCATCCTGTGGGCGGCGCTGCCGCTGCTGTTCTATACCCTGTCGGTGGGCAAGCAGCCCCGCTACATCCTTCCGGTGCTCCCGCCGCTGGCGATGCTGCTGGCCAGGTCGGTGCTCGAGCGCACGCGTGACTGGCGGAGCCTGGACGGCGCCCGCGTGAGGGTGCGCCGTCAGCTGAGTGTGGCGATCGGCGGCGTGTTGTCGGGAGCTCTCCTCGTGGCGCTCGCGGTCCTCTTGTGGCGGGCTTCGCCGCTTCTCATCAACGTCGCCCCGACGTTCACGTGGATTGCGGCGGTCGTGATTGGCCTGGCCGGCGCCGGCGTGATCGGCGTCGCCGCCTCGGGCGCCTGGCGGCAAACGCCGGTGGCGCTTGCCCTGGCCGCCGCGATCACCTTTCCGGCACTGCAATACGGCGCGCTGTCCGGCACTGGAGACAGCACGGTCGAACAGGTCGCCCGGGTGATCGCGCAGAGCGGCACCGGGAACGAAGCCGTGGGCACGCACCACGTGTTCGTCCGCAATCTCGTCTACTACGCGCAGACGCCGACCGTCGATCTGATTACCGACGAGCAGTTGTCCATGTTCCTGCGCCGGGACGATCGGGTGTTCGTGGTGGCGTCCATGGAGTCCGTCGCGAGGCTGGAACAGGCCGAGGGCCGCCGGTTCCGCCAACTGGCGGTGTTGCCGTACTTCAACGAAGCCGGCATCCGGCTGCGCACGCTGCTCTGGCCCGACCTGGCGCGCGACCTCTCGCGTATCGTCGTGATCTCGAACCGCTGACCTGCTTCGCGCGTCCGAATCCTGCCCTCGACTACTTGACCACTTTCCCGCCGGTGCGGTTGTCCGGCACGAACTTGTCGCGGGCCGGCATCACCACCTTGGGCAGCGTCGCCTGGTCCATCACCGCGTCTTCCTTCACGATGCCGTTCTGGAACAGCAGGTAGGCGACGAGCCCGTAGGTTTCGTTGGCGGTGAGCGTGCCCGGGCGCTGAAACGGCATGGCGCGCGCGGTGTAGTCGTAGAGCGTGGTGGCGTACGGCCAGTAGCTGCCCACGGTGCGAATCAGCTTGGGATCCGTAGCGAACGCGAAGTTGTCGCGCTCGTTGCGGCCGACCAGTCGTTCGGCGCTGCCGCCCTCGCCCTTGGGCCCATGGCACCCCGCGCACTTCGCGGCATAGGTCGTCGCGCCTTCGGCGACCGTGCCCCGACCGGCGGGCAGGCCGTGCCCATCAGGCGATGACGTCGATGTCGAGCGCGCGGATCTCCTCGGGCGTCGCCGCCCGTCCCAGCCCGAGCCGCGCCGGCGGCTTCTGCGCTGCGACCGCGGTGACGAACAGCGAGGCCGCGACTCCGGCGGCGACCGCAACCCGCGTGATGACGCTCATGCCGCACCGCCAAGCAGGCGCACCACGCCGTCGGCGCCGATCTGCCAGGCGCGGATGTTGTTGAAGTGATACTGCGTGTTCGGCCCGCGCGCCTTCACCAGCTGCTCGGTCGTTGGCTGAACGTAGCCGGTCTCGTCGGTCGCTCGGCTCATGATCACGGCTTCCCTGCCGGTCCACTCCCACGGCAGGCGGAAGCGCGTATGACACTTCGGCAGCACGGGCTCGTCGAGCGTGGCGTTCTGCCAGGTCTTGCCGGCATCGACGCTCACCTCGACTCGCGTGATGCGGCCGCGTCCGGTCCAGGCCAGGCCGCGAATCTCGCGCCAGCCGTGACCATCCAGCTTGTCCGGGAACGCCGGCTCGGTGATGAGCGACTTGGCGTCCATCACCAGGCTGAACATGCGCGCCACTCCGTCCGGCAGCGGATCGGTGTACTTCGACGTCTCCTCTCGCGTCATGAACGGCTGATCGGCCACCTCGATGCGCCGCAGCCACTTGACGCTGGCATTGCCCTCGACGCCCGGCAGCATCAGACGCACCGGATATCCCTGCTCGGGCCGCAACGCCTCGCCGTTCTGTCCGTAGGCAATCAACGCATCGTCGTTGGCGATGTCGATCGGGATGCTGCGGGTCATGACCGCGGCGTCCATGCCTTCGGCGAGCACCCATTGCGCCTTCGGTGACGCGCCCACCTCGCGGAGCAGCGTGGACAGCAACACGCCGCTCCACTCGCTGGTGCTGGTGAGGCCGTCGGTCTGTTGCGGCGTGAGGTCGGCGGTGGGCGTGGTCAGGCGATACGCGCGGCCACCGTTCCCCGAGCACTCGATGAACCGGATCATCGACCTACCCGGAAAGCGCTTGAGCTCGGCCAGCGTGAAGATCGTCGGGCGCTCGACCATGCCGTGGATCAGCAGCGAGTACTGCTGCGGATCGATCGCCGGCACCCCCGCGTGATGGCGTTCGAAGTGGAGGTCCGCCGGGGTGATGATGCCGTCCAGATCCTGCAGCGGCGTGAACGTCGCGGTGCGGGCCGGACTGAAGGCCATGCGCGCCGGCTTCTCGAACGGCGAGCGGCTACCCACATCGCGGCCGGTGGGCCCCTGCACCTTGGTCGTGTCCTGGGACTGTGACGCGCCGAGCGGAAGCGCGGCGCCGACGATACCAGCGGTACCGGCAAGGAGCGCGCGACGACGAGAGATAGGTGAGGACTTCACGGAAAGCCTCTCAATCTGTTGACGTGATGAGCTTGTGAGCTCGTGATCTGCAAAACCTTATGATCTTTTGAGCCTGCAGAACTCAAGAATCTTAGAACCCTGGAACCCTAGAACCGCAGAACCTAGAACCTGACAAGACGCCAAGACTCAAGACTCAAGACCTCTCCCCGTCCCCCCGTCTCCCAAATCTTCCCCGGATTCAGGATGCCGTGCGGGTCGAACGCGGCCTTGACCCGCTGCATCAGGGCAATCACGTCCGGTGCCAGTTCGAGCGACAGGTACGGCGCCTTGGCGAACCCGATGCCGTGCTCGCCGCTGATCGAGCCTTCGAGCGCCACGACGCCCTCGAAAAGGGCCCGAGCGGCGTCCTTCGCGCGGGCCATCTCGTCGGCATCGTCGGGGTTGACCATGAAGTTGACGTGGATGTTCCCGTCGCCGGCGTGGCCAAAGCTGGGAATCCACAACCGATAGTCGCGTTCCAGCCGTGCCAAGCAGCGCGAACAGCTGCGGCACGCGCCCCCGCGGCACCGAGACATCGTGGTTGATCTTGCGCGGTGCCGAGGCCCGCAGCGCGTAGGACAGCTCGCGGCGCGCCTCCCACAGCCGCTGGCGCTCGTCCTCCGTGGCCGCGCGGTGGACCGACAGGGCGCCCGCGGCGCGGCAGGCCGCCTCCACCAGCGCCGCTTCCTCTTCGACGCCGCCCGGCACGCCGTCGACTTCCACCAGCAGCATCGCGCCGGTGCCGGCCGGGCCCATCGCTCGCCCGAGATGGCGCTCGACCGCCGCCAGTGAGCCGGAGTCCACGATCTCGATGGTCGACGGCACCACGCGGGCCGCCAGCAGAGCGCTGACCCCCGCGACCGCGCTGGTGATGTCGGCGAACGTGGCCTGAAGCGTGGCGGCGGCGCGCGGCTTCGGAATCAGGCGCAGCGTGATCTCGGTGAGGATCGCCAGCGTGCCCTCGGATCCGACCAGCAACTGCGTCAGGTCGTAACCGACGACGTTCTTCACGGCCTTCGAGCCGGTGCGGATGATCTCGCCGGTCGGCAGCACCGCCTGCAGCGCCAGCACATAGCGGCGCGTGGTGCCGTACTTCACGGCCCGCGGCCCGCCCGCGCACTCGGCGACGTTGCCGCCGAGCGCCGAGATCTTCAGGCTGGCCGGATCGGGCGGGTAGAACAACCCGCGCGCTTCGACGGCGTCCTGCAGCTGATACGTGAGCACATTCGGCTGGACGACGGCGAGCTGGTTGTCCTCGTCGATCTGCGAGGATGCGATCGAGCCGCTCCATCGAGAGGACGACCCCGCCTCGGACGGGGACCGACCCGCCGGTGTAGCCGGTGCCGGCGCCGCGCACGACCAGCGGCACGCGGTGCGCGTGGCAGAGACGCGCGACGGCGGCGATCTGATCGACGTCCGCCGGCAGCAGCACCAGATCGGCCGGCGCGCCGCGGAGAAGCGCGTCGGTCCCGTACTGCCAGCGCGAGGCCTCGTCGTGTCGCGCCCAGTCGGCGCCGACGATCGAGACGAGTGCCTCAGTCGAGCGCCGGGTCGATCGGCACGCGGCCGCTAGCGCTCCGGGCCGTCGCCGCGCCCTGGACCTGCGCCGACTTTCGCGCGATGAAGGCGTGCAAACGATCGGTGCCTTCCTTCAGCCGCTCGATCGAGGTGGCGTAGGACAGCCGGAAGAAGCCCGGCGCGTCGAACCCCTCCCCCGCCGTGACGGCGACGTGCGCCTCCGCCAGGAGCGCTTCGGCGAACTCGTTGGTGTTGCGGAACCCGGTCGCCTCGAGCACGCCGGCGACATAGGGGAACAGGTAGAACGCGCCGCGCGGCTTGACGCAGCTGATGCGGGGATCCGCGGTCAGCCACTCGCACACCGCGTCGCGCCGGCGGCGGTACTCGTCCAGCATCATCGTGACGCCGTCCTGCGGGCCGGTCAGGGCGGCGACCGCCGCCTTCTGCGTGATTGAGCTGACGTTCGACGTGGAGTGCCCCTGCAGGGCATTGCACTGCGCGATGAACTTGGCCGGGCCGATGGTCCAGCCGCAGCGCCAACCGGTCATCGCATAGGCCTTCGAGGCGGCGCTGCAGATGACCGCGCGATCGCGCAGCCGCTCGGTGAGCACGCGCGGCAGGTTGTGTGCCACCGGGTCGTAGATCAGCCTCTCGTAGGTGAGGTCCGCAATCACCCACAGGCCTCGGCGCGCGGCTTCGTCGGCGATCGTCGCCAGGCCTTCCTCGCTGATCAGGGCGCCCGCGGGATTACTCGGCGAGTTGATGATGATCGCCTTGGTGCGCGGCGTCACCGCCGCGAGGATCGCGTCGGCATGAATCGCGAACGCGTCCTCCGGCGACGTCTGCACGATCACCGGCGTCGCGCCGGCCAGCTTCACCTGCTCGGGAATGGTCGGCCAGTACGGCGCGTGGGTGATGACCTCGTCACCGTGATCGAACAGCACCATCGCGGTGTTGTAGAGCGCCTGCTTGCCGCCGGCGGTGATGATCACCTCCTCCGGCTTGAAGGCGACGCCGTAGTCGGTGTCGTAGCGCTGGCACACCGCCTGCCGCAGCTCGACGATGCCGGCCGACGGCGTGTACTTCGTGAAGTTCTGATCGAGCGCCGCGTGCGCGGCGTTCTTGACGTGTTCCGGCGTCGGGAAGTCGGGTTCGCCCGCGCCCAGATCCACGACATCCACGCCCTGGCGGCGGAGTCGATCGGCTTCGGCGGTCACCTTCAGGGTCGGTGACGGCGCAATCTGTCCCATTCGTGCGGCAAAGCTCATGTCAGTCTCGCGTGTGGAAGTGGTGTGGCCTGGCGCCGGGCGCGCAGGCGTTGTTCGACGAGCGGCGGAACCAGTCCTTCGATGTGCCCGCCGAGCCCGAACACTTCCTTGATCAGCCTGGAGCTGATGTAGGTGTACTGCTCGGCCGGCATCATGAAAGCCGTTTCGATTTCCGGTGAGAGATGACGGTTCATCAACGCCATCTGGAACTCGAACTCGAAGTCCGACACGGCCCGCAGGCCGCGGATGATCACCGAGGCGCGCTTGCTGCTGCGCGTAATCGACCAGCAGCCCCTCGAAGGTGTCGACTTCGACGTTCGGTTTCGCGGCGAACACCTCGCGGATGATCTCGACGCGCTCGTCCAGGCTGAACAGCGGCTTCTTCTCCTGGTTGATCAGCACGGCGACGATCACCCGATCGAACAGCCGTGCCGCCCGCTCGATGATGTCGACGTGGCCCATCGTCAGCGGGTCGAACGAACCGGGGCAGACGGCGATGCGGGTGGCGGTGCTCATAGGTAGAAAGCCAGCGTGCTGTCCCCGGCCCGGACGGTCCGCTGTGGAGCCGCTCCCGAGAGCAGGGGTGATGGGCGTCGCGACGCGTGTTCGAGAATCAGCACGCCGCCGTCGGCGCGCTGACTGGCGGCCGATGCCAGCACAGCCGACAACGGCTCGAGGTCGTACGGCGGATCCAGGAACACGATGTCGAAGGGGCCGCCGGGCACCGGGCTCCGCAGCGCGCGCCGCGCGTCATCGCGCACGATCATACACCGGGCGTCTTCGCCGATCCGCCCGCGATTGTCGGCGATCAAGGCCTGCGCGCGACGGTCGCTCTCGATGCACACCGCCTGCGCCGCGCCGCGGCTGAGCGCCTCGAGGGCCACGGCGCCGGTCCCCGCGTAGACGTCGAGCACACGCGCGCCCTGGATACGGGGCGCCAGGATGTTGAACAGGGTCTCGCGCAGGCGATCCGAGGTGGGCCGCAGGCCGTCCCACTTCGGAGTGTTCAATGTGCGTCCCTTATGGGCGCCGGCAATGATGCGCATGAGCAATCAACCGACGGCGATCAGACCGAACTGCCGCTGCCAGACCGCCCGCACGTAGGCCTGCTGCTCCGGCGTCAGCCGCCCCTGCTCCACTCGCGCGCGCGCTTCGTTGAAGGCGAGCTCGAGCAGGTCGGCATCACGGGTCAGATCTCCAGCGCGCAGCTGCGGCAGGCCCGATTGCCGGGTGCCGAAGAAGTCGCCCGGGCCGCGAATCTGCAGGTCCTTCTCCGCGATGACGAAGCCGTCGCTCGTCGCCGCCATCGCCTTCAGCCGCTCACGCGCATCGTCCGACCAGGGCGCCTGGTAGACCAGGACGCAGGTCGATTCGTGCGCGCCGCGGCCGATCCGTCCGCGCAGCTGGTGCAGCTGCGACAGACCGAAGCGCTCGGCGTGCTCGATCACCATCACCGTGGCGTTCGGCACGTCGACGCCGACCTCGACCACCGAGGTGGCGACGAGGACGTGAAGGGCGCCGGCCGCGAAGGCCCGCATCACGGCGTCCTTCTCATCGCCCTTCATGCGGCCATGCAGCAGCGCGACCTCGAACTCTCCGAATACTTCCTTGAGCTCGGCCGCCATCGCCGTGGCGGCGCGGAGGTCTACCTTCTCCGACTCCTCGACCAGCGGATAGACGACGAAGGCCTGCCGGCCGCGAGCCACCTCGGCGCGGATCAGCGCGTAGACCTCGTCACGGCGCGAGTCGGGCTTGACCAGCGTCGTCACCGGCTTGCGGCCTGGCGGCAGCCCCCGAATCACCGACACGTCCATGTCGCCGCACTCGGTGAGGGCCAGCGTGCGCGGGATGGGCGTCGCGGTCATCACCAGCACGTCCGGGTTGCCGCCCTTGGCCGCCAGCAACCCGCGCTGGACCACGCCGAAGCGATGCTGCTCGTCGATGATGACGAGCGCCAGCTTGTGGAACGCGACATGTTCCTGCACGAGCGCATGCGTGCCGATGACGAACGGGATGTCGCCGCGCTGGATCGCCGGCAACAGGTCGCGCCGCTGCGCGGCGGTGACGCGCCCGGTGAGCAGCCGCGACGCGGTACTTCGTGCCATCGAGCCAGCGCATCACGGTACGGAAATGCTGCTCGGCCAGGATCTCGGTCGGGGCCATGAAGGCGACCTGGTAGCCGTTCTCCATCGCCACGATGGCGGCCAGCACCGCGACGATCGTCTTGCCGGCGCCGACGTCGCCCTGCAGCAGCCGCTGCATCGGCCAGCCGCGCTGCATGTCGGCGACGATCTCCGCGACCGCATCGCGCTGACCGGGCGTGAGCTTGAACGGCAGCACGGCGCGCGCCGCGGCGCGGACCTCGTCGGTGACCGTGCACACCTGCGCCTTCCGCACCTGCGCGTTCTCGTGCCGGCGCAGCGCCAGACCGGCCTGGAAGACGAAGAAGTCTTCGAAGATCAATCGACGCTGTGCCGCGGTTTCGAACCGGTTCAGCGCGTCAATCGGAGTGTCGTTGCTGGGAAAGTGCGCCTGCAGCAACGCCGCGCGGCGCGAGGGCCAGTCGTGCGCGGTCAGCAGATCGTTGGGGACCGGATCGAACAGCACCTCGGGCAACTGCTCCAGCGCCTGTGAAACGAAGCGGCGCTGCATGTTGGTGGTGACGCTGCCGGTGCGCTCGTAAACGGGCACGATCCGTCCGGTGTGCAACGGGACTTGCCCGGGTGCGCCGAGTCCTTCCGACTCCGGCGTGCCGGCGGCGGGCTCCGGGGCGACGTCGACGATTTCGAACTCGGGGTCGGTGATCTGGAGGCCCCTGGTCCCCCACAATTCCACCTTGCCGAAGAGGACGATGTGCTGGTGAGGGCGGATGACGTCCTTGAGGAACGCCTGGTTCGGCCACACGACCTGGATCTGGCCGCTTCCATCCTGAACGAGCGCGGTGAAGAGTCGGAAGTTGGCGCGCCGCGTCTGCTGAAGATGGCAATGCAGGACCTCGCCGGCCACGGCCGCCATCTGTCCCGGCCGCAGTCCGATGATCGGCTGCATCCGGCTGCGATCCTCGTACCGCATCGGAAAGCGGAACAGGAGATCGTCAACCGTCGTGAGGCCCGCCTTCTTCAGATCGGCGGCCTTGCGCGGACCTACGCCCTTCAGGAACTGCAGTGGCGTCTGCAGGACGTCATCCGGCATGTGTGGCACTAGAGTAACCCCGCCGCGACGCGGGGCGGCAGTCGCGACCGGGCGGGCGCCGCCTACTGGACGACCGTGGACCGTCCTTGCTGCACGTCGATACGCTGGATGTTCGACGGCAGATCGAACGGCTGATCGAGGTTGACGCCGTTGGGCGTGTCGGGCGACTTCGTGTAGTAGCTCACGAGCTCCTGCAGCAGCGTCTTCGGGACCGGGATGCCGCTCACGTCAGCGCTTTCGAACTGGAAGCGGCCGCTGCCCTTGTCGGTGGTGAGGGTGCCGGTGGCGGTGACCGGCAATCGGCCCGTCAGGTAGGCGGCGGGGTCGAACCAGCCGCCGCTGCTCTTCTTGCGGATGTTGTCGAGATCGACCGTCGCGCGGCCGGTCACGCGGCCCTGGCCGACCATCGTGACCGCCGGGTCGGCGACACCGGTCGGAAACTTCGGCGCCAGCCGCAACTGCAAATAGGCGTTCAATTCGTCTTCAGCAAAGTCGGTGCGCTGGCCGGAGGGCGGCGTTTCGCCGCGGGTCATCACCGCGTTCCACTTCTGCTCGAAAGCGTCCGCCTTTTGGGGGTTCAGCGAGACCGCGCCAAGCGCGATGGTCGCGACCAGGGAGGCGGCGAGAATGACCAGGGGCCGCATGAAATTCAGTGTAGCGCACAACTTTAGCTGGTCCGGTGGTGTTGACTTTCGCCTTTCCTTTGTTTACCCTCCGTCTGTCGCCGGGTTCTCCATCCTTTCGCCCGGCTAGGAGGCACTGTTGCAACCGCTCACCAAGCGCCAGCGCGAGATTCTCGACTACCTGAACGAGTTCATCCAGCAGCACGGCTACGCGCCGAGCCTCGAGGAAATCGGTCACCGATTCAACCTCTCGTCGCTCGCGACGGTGCACAAGCACCTCACCAACCTGCAGGAGAAGGGCTTCATCCGCCGCTCCTGGAATCGCAGCCGCTCGGTCGAGCTGCTGCCCAGCCGCTCCGGCGGCCGCGCCGTCGACCTCCCGATGCTCGGCTACGTCGCCGCCGGCATGCCGATCGAAGCCGTGGCGTCCACGGAGATCGATTTCGGTCCCGGAATCACTGGTCAGCGGCACGGCGCGACACCTACGTGCTGCGCGTGCGCGGCGAATCGATGATCGACGAGCAGATTCGCGACGGCGACTGGGTGGTCGTCGAGGACCGCAAGTCGGCCGACAACGGCGAAATGGTCATTGCCCTGGTCGAGCGGGCAGGACGTCACGCTCAAGAAGTTCTATCGCGAGGCGGGCCGCATCCGCCTGCAGCCGGCCAATGCCGACCATGCAGCCGATCTATGTCGATCCGGACGGCGTGCAGATTCAGGGCGTCGTCGTCGGCGTGATGCGGAAGTACTGACCTGCACGGCGCGGGCTTTGGGCTTGGGGCCTGTCGGAGGAATCCGGTAGGCTTGAGCGCACATGTCCGACCGCAAGCAGATCAACTTCACGATCGTGCCGGACGACGACAGCCGTCGAGGCCGCGGACCTACGCCAACTTCTGCGCGTGTGAACCACACGCCCTTCGACTTCACGCTCACCTTCTGCGAGGTGCAGCCGCTGTCGGAGAAGGAAATTCGCGAGGCCGAAGCCGAGCACGTGGTGAAGCGCGCCGGTGCGCGCGAAGATCGTGATGCCGGTGCAGTTCGTGCCGACCCTCATCGCGGCGCTGCAGGAGAACCTGCGCATCTTCTCGGAGTCGCATCAGCCGCCGCCGGCGCCGCCTCCGCCTGAAAAGGGACCGGTTCACTAGGGCCGGCGATGAAGACCCCCGCCGAGGCCCGCCGCATCCTGGACGGCGCTCGAACGGCATCATCCCAACGCCGACACCGAGCTCGCCTACCGCAACGCCGTTCGAGTTGCTGGTGGCGACGATGCTGTCCGCGCAATCGACCGACAAGCGCGTGAACGAGGTCACGCCGGCGCTGTTCGCGCGGTATCCCGGACGCGAAGGCGCTGGCTCGCGGCCGACTCCGGCGAACTCGAGACGCATGATCCACTCCACCGGCTTCTTCCGCCAGAAGTCGCGAGTCGCTCCTCGGCATGGCCGACGATCGCTGGTCGAGCGAGCACGGCGGCGAAGTGCCGGCCGACGATGGATGCGCTGGTCGAGCTCCCCGGCGTTGGCCGCAAGACGGCGAACGTCGTCCTCGGCCACGCGCTCGGCGTTCCGGGCCTGCCGGTCGATCGGCACGTGCTGCGCGTGACCAATCGCCTCGGTCTCGTGCACAGCGACGATCCGATCAAGGTGGAGGCCGCGCTCGTGCGAGCTGTTCCCGCCGAAGCGATGGACGCAGGCGTCCGACACGTTCATCCTGCACGGCCGGCGCATCTGCCGGCCGACGCCGCTCTGCCCGGGCTGCAACGCGCGCCGGACTGCGACTTCTATCGGACCGGATGTCCGCCGAGCTGAAGCCGGCGCCGCGCAAGCCGCAGCGCCGAAGGCTCGCAGCGCGCAAGAAGCGCAAGTGACCCGCGAACGTTTCGCGAGCTCGTCGACGAAGCCATCGATACCATCCCGCGCCGCTTCGCCCGCGAAGTGCAGAACCTCGCGATCGTCATCGAGGACGAGCCGTCGGCGGAGCTGCTCGCCGAGATGGAGATCGAGCGCCGGACGATCGCTGCTCGGGCTGTACCAGGGCACGCCGCTGCCCGAGCGGCACTGGGACTACGGCAACACCCTGCCGGATCGCATCACCCTGTTCCAGGCGCCGATCGAGGACGAGTGCGAGGGCGACGAAGACGAGCATCGTCGTCGCGATCGGCGAGACGCTGATCCACGAGCTGGGGCACTACTTCGGCATGAGCGAAGACGAGATCATGGAGATCGAGGAGCGCTACTGGCGTGGCGAGCCGACTCGACGACGAGCCCGACGATGAGGCGCGTAAGCGGTTCGGCCAGCACTTCCTCGAGTCGGCCTGGGTCACCAAGCTGGTCGACGGCCTCGAACGCCGCAGCCCGACGATCGCGTTCGTCGAGATTGGCCCTGGCCGGGGCGCCATCACCCGCCGCTGGCAGCGCAGGTCGGCGCGCCTGCTGGCGGTCGAAGTCGATCGCGATCTGGCCGCGGCCCTCGATGGCGCGAGCAGCTGCCCAACGTGACGGTGGTGCACGGGCGACGTCCTCGAGATCGACCTCGGCCGAGGCGGTCGACGCCTGGCGGGCGCATCCGCTGGACCCGGCGCCGGTCCGCGTGGTCGGCAACCTGCCCTACAACATCTCGTCGCCGATCCTGTTCCTGCTGCTGAAGCTGGCCGCGACGACCGGCGGCCTGACGCGACGCCACGCTGATGCTGCAGAGGAAGTGGCCGACCGGCTGGTCGCCAGGCCCGGCACCGGCGAGTACGGCGTGCTGACGATGCTCACCGGCCTGCATGCCGACGTCACCCGGCTGCTGGCTCTGCCGCCGGGCGCCTTCCGGCCGCCGCCGCAGGTCTCACTCCGCCGTGGTCCGGCTGGCGTTCCGGCCGCCTCCGGTCGACGCTCGACGGATCGAGGCGCTGTTCACGCGGATGGTGCGGACGATGTTCACCCAGCGCCGCAAGACCTTGAGCAACGCCCTGAAGCCGTTCGGCACCGCGATCGGCGTCGATCCGGTGACCGCCCTGGCCGAGGCCGGCGGGATCGACGCCAGCGACGGCCGGAGACGCTGCAGCTTGTTGAACTGGCACGCACTTGCGGACGTCTTCGCTTCGGCGGCTCGAACCTGCGCTGTGCTATAGTTTCGCCGAAACCCGCCTCGCTTCTCCAGGCCTCCCAGCGCCTGAACGCCAGTCCGTTCGACGCCGTCGTGTCCGCGGGTGCCCGAGCATGCCTGACGCGCGTCTGCCGCGCTGGCTGGGATTTTGTTCATGAATGGTCTGGCTCCTGCGGCACAGCCGCGCCGCGGGTGCACCTGCCGGTCGACGTCGTGCCGCTTGGCGGCCTCGGCGAGTTCGGCCTCAACATGATGGCCATCTCGTGTGGGGACACGACCATCGTCATCGACGCCGGTTCGATGTTCCCCGACGCCGAGCTGCCGGGCGTCGACCTGATCGTGCCCGACCTCGCCTACCTCGAGAGTCGCGACGCGGCCAGGTGAAGGCGCTCATCCTCACGCACGGCCACGAGGACCACATCGGCGCGGTGCCCTACGTGCTGCCGCTGGTCGACGGCCCGGTGTACGGCACGCCGCTCGCGCTGGCGTTCGTCGAGCCCAAGCTCGACGAGCACGGCGTCGATGGACCGGGCCTGGTGGCGGTGAAGCCGCGCGACGTCGTCACGATCGGCCCGTTCAAGATCGAGTTCATCCGCGTCACGCACAGCATGCCGGACTGCGTGGCGGTGGCGATTCGCACGCCGCAGGGCGTGCTGCATCCACACCGGCGACTTCAAGATCGACCAGACGCCGCTCGACGGCGAGCCGTTCGACCTGCACCGCTTCGCGCAGCTCGGCGCCGACGGCGTGCTCGCGCTGATCGTGCGACAGCACCAACGTCGATCGCCGCGGCTATCACCGGCTCGGAGATGCGACGTCGAGGACGCCTTCGAGGAGATCTTCACCAGCACCGAGGGCAAGATCGTCGTCGCGACGTTCGCGTCGAGCCTCTACCGCATGCAGATCCTCGTCGACCTGGCGGTGCAGTTCGACCGCAAGGTGGCGTTCGTCGGCCGCGGCATGAACGAGAACTCGCAGATCGCGCAGCGCCTCGGCCACCTGCACATCCCGACCGGCGTCGCGATCAAGGACAGCGACGTCTCGAACTATCCCGGCACAGGACGTGCTGTGCCTGGTCGACCGGTTCGCAGGGCGAGCCGAACGCGGCGCTGTCGCGCATCGCCATCGACGATCACCGCTACGTGAAGCCTCGGCGACCGCGATCGCGTCGTGATCTCCGCGCGGCGCGATTCCCGGCAACGAGAAGGCGATCGGCCGCGTGATGAACCACCTCGCCCGGCGCGGTGTCGACGTCGTGACCGAGTCGGACAAGCACGTGCACGTCTCCGGGCCACGGCTCGGAAGAAGAGCTGAAGCTGATGCTGTCGCTGGTGCGGCCGCGCTACTTCATCCCGGTGCACGGCGAGTACCGGCAGCTGGCGCGGCACGCGCGCGTCGCGCAGCTGGTCACGAGCGGACTGCCGGCGCCGGTCGACGTGCTCACTGGCCGAGGACGGCGACGTCGTCCGCTTCGACGCCGAAGGCGGCGCGCTCGTCGACAAGACGCCCGCGGGCCGCGTGCTGATCGACGGCACGCGCGTCGGCGAGGTGGACGACGAAGTGCTGCGCGACCGCCGGCACATCGCGGCCGACGGCGTGGTCGTGCCGGTGGTGGCCATCAACCGCCAGACCGGCGCGGTCGAAGGCGTCCCGGAGATGATGGCGCGCGGCTTCGTCACCGATGACGAGACCGACGACGATGCTGTCAAGGAAGCAGCGCCTGATGTTGATCGACGGTCATCGACGAGTGCGGCGTCGAAGAGCGCACCGACCCTGGACTGATGCAGGAACGGATCCGCGTCGAGCTGCGGCGCTTCCTGCGCAAGCGGACGGGCCGGCGGCCGATGGTGCTGCCGGTGGTCATGGAGATTTGAACGTGCCCTCAGTTGCCGCCTCGGGTTCGACCCTGTCGCGACGCGTCAGTGAAGTGGTCGGCGTCGGCCTGTTCGCCGCCGCGCTGATCTGGCTGGTCGCGCTCGCCAGCTACGACGCCGAACGATCCGGCGTGGTTCTTCAGCACCGGCATCCACGACGCGCCGGCCAACTTCGTCGGCCGCGTCGGCGCGTTCCTCGCCGAGCTGTCGTTCCAGCTGCTGCGGCTACGCCTCGTACCTGCTGCCCGCGCTGATTGCCGTCGTCGGCTGGCACTACTTCTGGTGCCGTCCGGTCGAGGCGGTCTACACCAAGCTGACCGGGGCGTTCCTCGCTGTTCTCGTGCACCAGCGCGTTCCTGTCGCCTCGCGCTCGGCAGCGTGCGAGGTCGGTCCGCGCGCCGTTCCGCGCCGGCGGCTACGTCGGCGAGTTGCTCGCCGGCGTGCATGTCCGAGTACCTGAGCCGCATCGGTTCGATGATCGTGCATCCTCACGGTGATCGCTGGTCGCCGTGATCCTCGCGACGCAGTTCTCGTTCGGCGCGCTGTTCAGCGCTGCTGTTCGCCGCGCTCGGCCGGGCCGCGGAGCGGGCCGGCGAGGCGCGTGCGCGCGCTGGCGCGACGAGCGCCGCAAGGCCAAGCAGCGCCGCGAGGTGATGGCCAAGCACGTGCAAGAAGGGCACCGCGTCGCCGGAAGTGCTGAAGACGCCGCAAGGCCGTACGGCCGGCCGAACGGCCCGCGCCGATCACGCCGAAGCCGCTGGCCCGCCGCCGATGAAGGACGAGGACGACGACGAGGACGAGCCGCCGCGCCGCGCGCCACGCCGCCGGTGCGTGCAGAAGCGCCGCGCCGCTGCCGTCCACGCCGCCGCTGCCGCTGCCCGAACCGGAGCCGCTCGCTCCGGCCGAGCGTCGCATGGGCGGCTTCACGCTGCCGCCGCCGTCGCTGCTCGATCCGCCGAAGGCCGAGCGCAAGATCGACGAGCGCGAGCTGATGGACGTCGGCGCGGCTGCTCGAGGAGAAGTGCCGCGAGTTCTCGGTCGAAGGCTCGGTCGTCCAGATCCATCCGGGCCCGGTCGTCACCACGTTCGAGTTCAAGCCGGATGCCGGCGTGAAGTACAGCAAGGTCACCGGCCTCGCCGACGACCTGTGCCTGGCGATGCAGGCCGAGTCGGTGCTGATCGAGCGCATCCCCGGCAAGTCCACCGTCGGCATCCAGATCCCGAACCCGAACCGCGAAGCGATCTCGCTGCGCGAGCTGCTCGAGTCGGACACCTATCAGCGCTCGGCCTCGAAGCTGACGCTGGCGCTCGGCAAGACCATTCACGGCGAGCCGTTCATGGCCGACCTGGCGACGATGCCGCACCTGCTGATCGCCGGCTCGACCGGCACCGGCAAGTCGGTCGGGCCTGAACGCGATGCTCACCAGCATCCTCTATCGCGCCACGCCGGACGACGTGCGGCTGATCATGATCGACCCGAAGCGCCTCGAGCTCGGGATGTACGAGGACATCCCGCACCTGCTGACGCCGGTGGTGGTCGATCCGAAGAAGGCGGCCAACGCGCTGCGCTGGGCGGTGCGCGAGATGGAAGAGCGCTACAAGACGCTGGCCGCCTTCGGCGTCCGCAACATCGAGCAGTACAACCGCAACGTCCGCGCAGATGATCGAGCCGAAGGAAGTGACCGAGACGGCGAGCCGCCGCGGCCGCTGCCCTTCATCGTCGTCGTCGTCGACGAGCTCGCCGACCTGATGATGGTCGCCGGCAACGAAGTCGAAGAGTCGATCTGCCGCCTGGCGCAGATGGCGCGCGCCGTCGGCATCCACCTGATCCTCGCGACGCAGCGGCCGTCGGTGGACGTCATCACCGGCCTGATCAAGGCCAATCTGCCGTCGCGCATCTCGTTCCGCGTGTCGTCGAAGATCGACTCGCGCACGATTCTCGACGGCAACGGCGCCGAACAGCTGCTCGGGCAAGGGCGACATGCTGTTCCTGCCGCCGGCCTCGTCGCGGAACATCCGCCTGCACGGCCCGTACATCTCGGAACAGGAGTCGGCGCGACTGGCGAGCTTCCTGCGCAAGCAGGGCAAGCCTGTCTACGACGAGACGATCACGGCCGAAGACAAGAAGAGCGGCGGTGCGACGAGATCGAGTTCGAGAAGGACGATCTCTACGACGAGGCCGCCCGCATCGTCGTGCAGAGCGGTCAGGCGTCGATTTCGTACCTGCAGCGCAAGATGCGCATCGGTTTCAGCCGGGCGGCGCGCCTGGTCGACATGATGGAGGCCGAGGGCCTTGGTCTCGCCGGCCGCCGGCGGCAAGCCCCGCGAGGTGCTCGTGGGCAGCGACTACTTCGACGAAGTCGACGCGCAGTTGCGGTAACCGAGCAACCGATGACACGCAACACCACGAATCGTCGCTGCCGCTCTGCTCGTTGGCGCTCCTGCTGGCGCACGGCCCCGGCAGGCGCAGACGGCGCAGGTCCGCTACGAGGGGCGCTGGAACGGGAGACCGCCGTCCGCACCCTGCTGGACCGGTCCGGTGACGCGACTGCCGCCGAGCGCAGCGACGTGCTCCGGCAGGTGGCGCGCGTCGTGACGTCCTACGAGGGCGTCGTGCGCCGCTATCCGACCAGCGGCTACGCCGACAACGCGCTGTGGCAAGGCGCCGCGCTCGCGGACGCGCTGTACCAGCCGCTTCGGCCGCGCCGAGGACCGGGGCACCGCCCAGCGGTTGTACCGGTGGCTGATCGCGAGTACCCCACCAGTCCGCTCGTCCGGCGCGCCAGGACCCAGGTGACCGGGCTGCAGGACGCGCAATCCGTGGAGGCCAGTGTTCCCGTCGCCAGCTCCTCGACGCTGGCCCCGGTGAAAGCCGCGCCGGAGCAGCCGGCGCGAGAAGCCTGCGGAGCAGCCGGTGTCTCCGAGGACCGACACTCCGCCGCCGGCCATCCCCGCGGAGGTGGCGCCCACCGCCGTCAGCGTGCCGGTGCCCAGCATCGGCGCGGCCAGCGACGCTTCGAACACGACCATCGGCTCGGCCTCGCGCGCGACGCTCGCGACATTCAGCGGGCGGTGCTGCCCGAGACGGTGCGCGTGACGCTGGCGCTCGATCGCGAGGTGGCGTACCGCGAGGAACGCATCGACGGACCGGCGCGCGTGTTCTTCGATCTGCAGGGCGCGCAGCTGTCGGCGCCGCTCACCGACGCGGTGCTCCGCTACTCGGACGACGTCGTGCGGCAGATTCGCGTCGGCCGGCATCCGAACGGCACGGTGCGCGTCGTCCTCGACCTGAACGGGCGTGTCGCGCTACAGCGTCTTCACGCTCTACAACCCGTTCCGGCTGGTGATCGACTGCGAGCGCACGACGGCCATTCCGGTGCGGCAAGCCACTGTCACGCCGCCGTCGCGCGTCACCGTGGAACCGTCGAGCGATGCCACTGCCGCCAACGTGTCGAACGCGGCGCCGATTACGGTGCCGCCAACCGCCGCCGCCACGCCGACGGCAAGCCATCCGTCGGCGGCCGGTCCGGTGACGCTGCCGCCCGCGGCCGTCGCGGAACCGCCGCCCGCACCCGCCGTGCCGATGTTGAACGCCGCCGGTGGCTTCTCGCTGTCGCGTCAGCTCGGGCTGGGCGTCTCGCGGATCGTCATCGACCCCGGTCACGGCGGGCACGATCCCGGCGCGGCGGCAACGGCATCAACGAAGCCGAGCTGACGCTCGACATCGCGCTGCGGCTCGAGAAGCTGCTCCAGAAGGAACCCGGCATCGAGGTGGTGCTGACGCGCCGCACCGACGTCTACGTCCGCTCGAGGAGCGCACGGCGATCGCCAACCGCGAGAGCGCCGATCTGTTCCTGTCGATCCACGCCAACGCCAGCCGCAACGCCGCGGCGCGCGGCGTGGAGACCTACTTCCTGAGCTTTGCCTCGACACCCGAAGCCGAAGCGGTCGCCGCGCGCGAGAACTCGGCCTCGACGCGGGCGATGCACAACCTGCCGGACATCATCAAGGCGATCGCGCTCAACAACAAGCTGGACGAGTCGCGCGACCTCGCCGCGATGGTGCAGGAAGCGATGGTGACCCGCCTGCGCGGCTCGAAGCAAGGAGCTGCGCAACCTCGGCGTGAAGAAGGCGCCGTTCGTCGTGCTGATCGGCGCCGGCATGCCGAGCGTGCTCGCCGAGGTCTCGTTCCTGACGAACAAGCCCGAGGCGCAGCTGCTGAAGACGAGCGGCTACAAGCAGCGGATCGCCGAGGCGCTGCACGCCGCGGTGATGCGCTACCGCCGCTCGCTCAAGGGCGTCACGTCGCAGCGAGTCGCGGGACCGCCGCCGACGAGGAATGCCAGATGCGCTGAAGAGAGTTGTGGTGGCCGCCGCGCGCTTCGATCGTCGGTGATCGGCCGGCGCGAGCGGTACCAGATGAAGAGCGACGCCGGCGAGCAGGCCGGCGACGCCGCCGCGGCCATGATCACGCCGCGTCAGCCCGAAGGCGGTGACCGCGACGTCGATCATGCTCAGGCTCGGCGCCGGAGGGCTGACGACCTCGACGATGCGAACGGTTGGCGTGACGATGTCCGGAGCCTTCTCCGGCACCTGTAGCAGCAGCACGAAACCAGTGTAGCACCCCGCGTCAGCGGGGGATCGGGCCGCGCGGCGCCAGCTCCACCAGCGTGCGGATCATCACGCCGGTCGCGCCCTTCGCCGTCCACGGCTTCGCTTCGTCCGCCCACGCCGTGCCGGCGATGTCGAGGTGCGCCCAGGGCGTGTCGCCGCGAACTCCTTCAGGAACATCGCCGCCGTCACCGCGCCCGCCGGACGGCCCGGGCTGTTGATCATGTCGGCGATGTCGCTCTTCAGCTGCTCCCTGTACTCGTCGAACAGCGGCATCTGCCACACGCGTCTCGCCGCCACGCTGCGCCGCCGCCGCGGATGGCATCCACCCACGGCTGCGGCGTGCCGAACAGGCCGGTGGTGATCTTGCCCAGCGCGACGACGCAGGCGCCGGTGAGGGTGGCGACGTCGACCAGGTGCGTGGCGCCGCAGCTGCCGCGCGTACCAGAGCGCGTCGCCGAGAATCAGCCGGCCTTCGGCGTCGGTGTTGTTGACCTCGACGGTCAGCCCCGAGCCGCTCCGCAGCACGTCGCCGGGCTTGAGCGCGCGGCCGCCGGGCATGTTCTCGGCGGCGGGCACGACGGCGATGATGCGGACCGGGACGCTTCATGCAGCGCCAGCGCGCGGAGCGCGGCGACCACGGTGGCGCCGCCGGCCATGTCGTCCTTCATCCGCTCCATGCCGTCGGCGGGCTTGATCGAGATGCCGCCGGTGTCGAACGTGACGCCCTTGCCGACCAGGCCGAGCACGAGGTCGGTGGGCGCGTCAACGGGCTCGTAGCGCGCGATCAGCATGCGCGGCGGCTCGGCGCTGCCGCGGCCGACGCCGAGCAGCAGGCCCATCCCCATCGTCTCGAGCTTGCGCTCGTCGAAGACCTCGACGGTGACGCCCTCGACCGAGGCCAGCGATGCTGCCTTCTCGGCGAGCATCGCCGGCACGAGGAAATTGCCAGGCTCGTTGATCAGGACGCGCGCCGAGTTGATGGCGTCGCCGATGATGCGGCCGGTCGCGGCCGCCTGCGGCGGCGCCGTTTTCGGCGGTGACGACGGTGACGTCGGACAGGAAGAAGCGCGGTTCAGGACGGCTCTTGTGAATCCCGCCATCGAAGTTCGCGATCGTCAGGCCTTCGCTGAGGACATCGACGCGCAGCGACGCGTCCATCGTGCCGGGCTCGACGTCGAGCCACGCCACTCGCCCCCGCCGCTGCTGGCGCGCCAGGCACACCGCGGCGCCCGCCATGCGCCGCAGCCGTTCGGCGCCGAGTTCCGCGCGCGGTCCCGCACCCATGAACACCATGCGCGTCGCGGTCCAACCGCTCGCGACGATCGGCGCGGTGAACGACTCCAGCGCGCGTGGCGTGAATTCACCGCGGGCGAGCGCGACGCTGAGGCTGTTGCCGACCGCGGCATCGAACTCCGCGACGACCGCGTCGGTCGCATGGTCTTCGGCCACCGGCACCACGACCACATCGGCGTCAACCGACTGGGCGGGAATGCTCAAGACGTGAATGCGGGGAACTTCGTAAGCGACAGGCATTGGGCGACGCGTCTCGGGACCGAAATAAGGGCATGCACACGTCTTCGCTGACGTGCACGAAGGGACGAAGAAGGACACAGTCTACCATCCGACAAACGGCCCGCCAGATGGACTGCACACAAAAGCTAGCTCTGCATTAAGGGTGCGGGAGCAGCCAGGATGACGGCGCCGCGCGGGCTGCGGGCGCGTGTTGCGGGACGCGCGAACGGCGGTCCACCACCGCGGCGCCGTGGACACGAGATAGCCGGAGAGCAAGACCAGCGCAATCGCGAAGGTGCTGGGAACGATGTGCTCGGCGATCTCACTGAGCCTGACGGCCAGACGGGACAGCAGGCCTGTAGAGGCTACACGGCAGCGATGCGATTGACCAGCGAGGCGCGGGTCAGAGTGAAACGTCGAGCGGCGGCGGCGAGGTATTCCACCGACCGAAGCCGGTCATCAGCGTCGCGCCCAGCCCGATTGTCCAAATCACGAACTCCAGGCAGACACCGAAAACCAGTACGCCGAAGGCGGCGACCCGGGCGGGCTCCGGTGCGATGCCGAGCACGCGGGCCAGGATGGTCGGCGCGATGATCAGCAGCATGCCCATCGCCGTGGCCATGAACGCGCTGCGCGGCCGCCACCCGAGGCGATCCTCCAGCCACTCGCCCAGCCGGCAGGCCAGCGCGGTGTAGCCGAGCAGGAAGGCGATGAACGCGAGCGCGAAGGCGATCGGTACCAGCAGGAAGACGAATGGCAGGCCAATGATGGTGATGCCGAGCGCGATGGAACAGACCAGCACGAACGGCAGGAACAGCACCTCCGCGGCCAGCCCGATGATGGCGGCGCGCACGGGCTCGGCGGCCGCGGCGCGGCCCACCCGCGCGACCGGTGCCCGGGCCACCAGCAGAATCAGGATCATGAAAGCGGCAATCGCCGCCACCCGGAACACCGTGGCTCCCAGGCTGAGCCATCGGCCGGTCTCCCCCAGCGCGACGCTCGGGCGCCAGTCGAGCAGACCGGTGCTGCGCGACCAGTCGCCCAGCGAGACGTAGCTGACCGAGCCTGCCAACCGTGAGTCGGGATCGCGGATGAGCGAGCCGCCGACGATCACGATGTCGCCGCGGACATCGGCGGTCGGCCCGAGCTGGACGTCCCCACGCACGACCAGGATGCCGTCGCTGATCCGGCCATCGACGCGAAGAGACCCGCCGAACACGGCCACGCCGTCGGTGATCTCCTCGTCGGCCGCGATTCGCACGTTCTGCGCGAACGCGACCCGCGTCCCGGTGAGCTTGTAGGTTTGCTCCCGCCTCGCGCCGCTGTCTCCCTCCGGGGCCGGCGGCTGCGCGCCCAGGGTGAGCGGGGTGACGGCGAGGGCCAGCGTCAGCAGGATGATGTGTCGCACGCTATCTGGACAGACGTGCCGGTCGCTGCCGAAGTTCCTTAGCCCGTCAATCTCAGAAGCGGCCGACGGTCCCTTCCACGTGAAGCGTGGCGCCGGTCGCGGCTCGGACGGCCTCCTCGAGTGCGTATCCGCGGCGATCTCGCGCAGGACCAGCCCGGCAGCGGTCACGTCGATGACCGCCAGCTCGGTGACGATCTGGTGGACGACGCGCACGCCCGTCAGCGGCAGGGTGCAGCGCGTCAGGATCTTGTGACCGCCGTCCGTGGTGGTGTGCTCCATCGCGATGACCACGCGCTTGGCGCCGGCCACCAGATCCATGGCGCCGCCCATGCCCTTGACCATCTTGCCGGGAATCATCCAGTTGGCGAGGTTGCCCTCCTCGTCCACCTCGAGCGCGCCGAGCACCGTGACGTCGATGTGGCCGCCGCGCACCATCGCGAACGAGTCGGCGCTGCTGAAGTACGACGCCCCCGGCAGCTCGGTCACCGTCTCCTTGCCGGCGTTGATGAGATCGGGGTCGACCTCGGCCTCGGTCGGATACGGCCCGACGCCGAGCATCCCGTTCTCGGAGTGCAGCGTGATCTCGACGCCCGGCGGCACGTAGTTGGCGACCAGCGTCGGCATGCCGATGCCGAGGTTGACGTAGTCGCCGTCCCGCAGCGTCGCGCGCGATGCGGCGAGACGATGCGATCGCGCTTATCCATGGCTGCGTGGTCCGTTTCTCGATCCGCTTCGCGTAGGTCGCGGCCCTGCAGGATGTGCTGCACGAAGATGCCGGGGGTGTGCACGCAGATCCGGTTCGATCGCGCCCGGCGTCGACCAGCTGCTCGACCTCCGCGATCGTGACGCGGCCGGCCGTGGCCATCATCGGGTTGAAGTTGCGCGCGGTCTTCCGATAGACGAGATTGCCGCACGTGGTCGCCCTTCCACGCCTTGACGAACGCGAAGTCGGCGTGCAGCGCCGTCTCGAGCACGTACGTGCCGGCCGTCGATCTCGCGCGTCTCCTTGCCCTCGGCGATCAGCGTGCCGACGCCGGTCGGCGTGAAGAACCCGCCGATGCCGGCGCCCGCCGCGCGGATGCGCTCGGAGAACGTGCCTTGCGGCACCAGCTCGACCTCGATTTCCTTCTGCAGGAACTGGCGCTCGAACTCCTTGTTCTCGCCGACGTAGGTCGAGATCATCTTGCGCACCTGGCGCGACTTGCAGCAGCAGCCCGACGCCGAAATCGTCGATGCCGGCGTTGTTGCTGATGATGGTGAGGTCGCTGGTGCCGCGCCGATGGAGCGCCGCGACGAGGTTCTCGGGAATGCCGCGAGAGCCCGAAGCCGCCCATCATGATCGTGGCGCCGTCGGGAATCAGCGGCGACCGCCTCGTCGGCGGTGTCGATCACCTTGTGCATGCCGTGATTATGGATCGAAGGTGACGCGATTGGCCCGGTCGAACAGCCGCTCGATTCGCGTCGCGATCGTCGAGTCCGCTCGGCAACGGCGTCAAGCTCGCGCGCCAGTGCTTTGAGGAGAGGGGCGACCGCGGCGGCGTTGCTGGCGAGCATGCTGCGCCCACACCGACGCCTGGCTCGCGGCCAGGCGCGTCGTGTCGCGCAGGCCGGCGCCGGCGAACTCCAGCGCCGGGGCCGACCGACTCGCCCACGCGTGCGAGCAGCGCGCTGGCCACGACCTGCGGCAGGTGGCTGATCGCGCCGACCAGCCGGTCGTGCTCATCGCCGTTGTCATCGAGCGGCACCGGCACGGCGCCGAGGTCACGAACGAATCCGGTCGCCAGCGTCACCGCGTCGGGTGCTGCCTGCGCGGTGAGCAGGAACCACGGACGCCCGTCGAACAGCGCCTCGCGCGCGCCCGCCGGCCCGCTGGAGGTGCCGCCGGCCATCGGATGCCCGCCGACGAAGTTCGCGACGCCGGCCGCTCGTGCCGCGGCCACGATCTGCGCGCTTGGTGCTGCCGGTGTCGGTCACCAGCGCGTGCCGATGACGTGAGCGCCGGCAGCGCGCGGCAACAGGGCGAGGATGGCATCCACCGGCGCCGCCAGCACGACGATGGTCGCCGTGGCGAGCGCGTCGAGGCGGTCGCCCCGGTCGAGGCTGATGATGACCGCGGATGGGGCCTGCCGGAGCAGCGGCCAGCCCGATCGACGGCCGATCAGGCCGGTCGCCGACGATGGCAAGCGCGTTCGCGCACCCTATCTCGCCCAGCCGCGGCGCGCGACCGGCTCGAGGCAGATGCTGCGCCCGATGGCCGGCGCGATGATCCGCAGCTCCGCCATCAGCCGATCGAACTGCCCCGGGAACATCGACTGCGCGCCGTCGCTCATCGCGTGATCGGGATCGCAGTGGACCTCGATGATCAGGCCGTCGGCGCCGGCGGCCACCGCGGCGCGCGCCATCGGCGCCACCTTGTCGCGCCGCCCCGTGCCGTGGCTCGGGTCGACGAAGATCGGCAGGTGCGATCAGCTGCTTGACGATCGGAATCGCCGAGATGTCGAGCGTGTTGCGCGTGGACGTCTCGAACGTGCGGATGCCGCGCTCGCACAGGATCACGTCCGTGTTGCCGCCGGCGAGGATGTATTCGGCCGACAGCAGCCACTCCTCGATCGTCGCCGAGATGCCGCGCTTCAGCAGCACGGGCTTGCGCGTGCGGCCGAGCTCGCGCAGCAGCGTGAAGTTCTGCATGTTGCGCGCGCCGACCTGGAAGATGTCGGCGTACCTGCTCGATCACCTCGATCTGGCTGATGTCCATCACCTCGGTGACGAGCTTCAGGTCGTGCGCGTTCGCGGCGTCGCGCAGCAGCTGCAGCCCCTCTTCGCCGAGGCCCTGGAAGCTGTACGGCGACGAGCGCGGCTTGAACGCGCCGCCGCGCAGCGACCTTCGCGCCGGCGCGCTTGACCGCGGCCGCCGTCGCGTTGCACCTGCGCCTCGCTCTCGGCCGAGCACGGACCGGCCATGACGATCACTTCGTCGCCGCCGATGCGCACATCGCCGACGTTGATGATCGTGTCGTCCGGCCTGGAAGGTGCGGCTGGCGAGCTTGTACGGCTCGCTGATGCGCAGCACCTCGTGGACGCCGTCCATCAGCTCGATCAGCCGCGGATCGACCTTGCCGCTGCCGACGACGCCGAGCACGATGCGCGACGCGCCGGTCGAGCGGTGCACGTCCATGCCGAGTTCGACGAGGTGCGCGATGACCGCTCTCCACCTGCTCGCCCGACCGCGTTCCTTCATCACGACAACCATGTCTCAGCTCTCAGTCGTCTCGTTCGTTCTCGCTGCGTTTTCGACGCTCGGCTCCGAGGCGCTGAATCCGCCGCGCTTCGTCCATGATGCGTTCGTACAGCCGCGCGATCGCATCGTCGTCGAGCGGGCCGCCGAGGCTTGCGTTCACCTGCCGCACGTGCGCGATCACCGCGGCTTCGCGCGCCCGGCTCGTAGATCGGCCGGCCCTGCGCCTGCTTCAACCGGCCGACCGTGATAGGCGCAGCGCGCGCGGCTGATCGAGCAGGCGGACGATCACCTCGTCGATCTTGTCGATCTCGTCGCGGAGCGCCTCGAGGCTCAGCTCCGCAGCCATCGCACGTACCGTTCCACTTCGTCCAGCAGTCCGCGGCTGTCCGCGTGCTCGGCGATCACGTTGACGAGCGCGCTGCCGACCACCGCCGCATCGGCCCACTGGCCGATCGCGCGCACGTGCTCCGGGCGTGAGATGCCGAAGCCGAGCGCCAGCGGCATCGCCGTTTCCGGCTTGACGCGCTCGCCAGCGCTCGCGCCGAGTCGGCCACCGTCGTCGCGCACGCCGGTGACGCCGAGGCGCGAAATGCCATAGAGGAACCCGCTGCCGAGCTCGGCCGCGCGGCGAATCCGCTCGACCGTGGTCGTCGGGCTCAACAGGAAAATTGTATCAATCCCGGCGCGGTCGAAGGCTGCCGTGAACTTCGCCGGCTTCCTCCGGCGGCATGTCGAGCGTCAGCACGCCGTCCACGCCCGCGGCCCGCGCTCGGCTCGACGAACGTGTCCAGCCCCATCCGAAGTATCGGATTGGCGTAGCTAAAGATGACGATCGGCGCCGAAATCGATGGCCGAACGGAGGCTTGAGCATGTCGAGCACACCGTCGAGCGTGGCGCCGGCGGCCAGCGCCCGCTCGGTCGCCCGCTGGATCACCGGTCCGTCGGCGAGCGGATCGGAGAACGGCACGCCGATCTCGAGGACGTCGGCGCCGGCGCGATCGAGGCGCTTGAGGATCTCGGCCGGTGACGTCGAGGTCGGGATCGCCGGCCGTCACATACGTGACGAGGCCGGTGCGCTTCTCGCGCCGCGCATGGCGCGAAGCGCGTCGTCAATTCGCGACATCGCCGCGCCCTCCTTCAGGATGCTGCTCGACGGTCTGTGACGTCCTTGTCGCCGCGGCCCGAGAGGTTGACGAGGAGCACGGCGTCCTGGTCCGAAGCGGGCCGCGGCCCGGCGGACATGCGCGATCGCGTGCGCCGATTCGAGCGCCGGCAGGATGCCCTCGAGCCGCGCCAGCTCCTGGAACGCGCGCGAGCGCCTCGGCGTCGGTCGCGTAGTGCATACTCGGCGCGGCCGGTCGCCTGCAGCCACGCGTGCTCGGGGCCGACGGCGGCGTAGTCGAGGCCGGCCGACACCGAATGCGTCGCCTCGATGTTGCCGTGCTCATCCTGCAGCACCCAGGTGCGCGTGCCCTGCAGCACGCCGGCGGCGCCGCCGGCGAAGCGCGCCGCATGACGTCCCGGGGTGATCGCCTCGCCGCCGGCCTCGACGCCGATCAGCGCGACGTCGCGGTCGTCGATGAACGCGTCGAAGATGCCGATGGCGTTGCTGCCGCCGCCGACACAGGCGATCACCGCGTCCGGCAGCCGGCCGATCTGCTCGAGGATCTGCTGCCGCGCCTCGCGGCCGATCACCGACTGGAACTCGCGCACCATCAGCGGATACGGATGCGGGCCGAGCGCCGAGCCGAGCAGGTAGTGCGTGTCGGCGGGCCGCGCCACCCAGTCGCGCATCGCCTCGTTGATCGCGTCCTTCAGCGTGCGGCTGCCGGAGTCGACGCCTTCGACGCGCGCGCCGAGCAGGCGCATGCGAAAGACGTTGAGCGCCTGCCGGCGCATGTCCTCGGTGCCCATGTAGACGACGCACTCGAGGCCGAGCAGCGCGCAGGCGGTGGCGCTCGCCACGCCGTGCTGGCCGGCGCCGGTCTCGGCGACGATGCGCGTCTTGCCCATGCGCTTGGCCAGCAGCGCCTGGCCGAGCGCGTTGTTGATCTTGTGCGCGCCGGTGTGCGTCAGGTCCTCGCGCTTCAGGAAGATGCGCGCGCCGCCCGCACGACTCCGCAGCCGGCGCGCTTCCCAGAGCGGCGTCGGCCGGCCGACGTAATGCGTGCAGCAGCCGCGAGAGCTCCGCCGCGAACGCCGGATCCTGGCGCGCCGCCAGATACTCGCGCTCGAGCGCCTCGATCGGCGCGACCAGCGTCTCGGGCACGAAGCGGCCGCCGAACGCGCCGTAAGTAGCCGCGCGCGTCGGGATCGCGGCGGCCAAACCATGTTCATGCTCATGCGTGCTGCTCTCACGGCGGCCGACGAACGCCGCGCAGTCTGTGCGTGATCCTTGACGCCCGGCGAGCGCTCGACGCCGGACGCGACGTCGACGGCGTACGGGCGCGCTTCGTCGATCGCCGCGGCGACGTTGTGCGGCGTCAGGCCGCCGGCCAGAATCACCGGCGCGCAGCGCGGCGATCAGCGCGCCGCGGGCCCAATCGACGGTCTGTCCCGTGCCGCCGTGGCGCACCGGATCGTGCGCGTCGAGCAGCACCGCGCTCGTCCCGGCACCTCGGGGTTCAGCGTGCCGGCCATCTCGCCGAGCGCCACGGCGCGCAGCAGCCGGCATCCCGCACCGGCAGCGCCGGAACGCACGCCGTGCACCTGCGCCACCTGAATGCCGGCATCGCGCGGCCGCGTCGACGTCGTCCGCGGTCGGATCGACGAACACGCCGACCGGCGTGACGAACGGCGGCAGCGCCGCCACGATCGGGCGAACCGTGTCGAGCGTCGTCGCGCGCGGGCTCTGTGGCCACAGCACGAAGCCGAGCGCAGTCCGCGCCGAGCGCCGCCGCGCGCGACGGCGTCCTCGAGGCGCGTGATGCCGCAGATCTTGATGGCCGTCACTGGCGCGGTCACCTTCGCCGACTCCGATCAGCAGCTGCGCCAGGGCCGCGCCCGGATCGGGGTCGATCATGAAGCGCTCGCCCATCAGGAACGCGCGATAGCCGAGTGCTGTCATCGCGTGCAGATCGGCCGGTGTCTTGAGGCCGCTCTCGCTGATCGCGATCACCGAGCTCGGCAGCACGCGCGGCGACTGCGCGCGACGCATCGAGATCGACCTGCAGCGTGCGCAGATTGCGATTGTTCACGCCGATGATCGTGCGCGCCGGCATCGAGCGCGCGGTCGAGCTCCTCGTCGCGATGTGGACCTCGACCAGCGCGGCGAGGCCCAGCGCGCGCGGCCTCGTCCGACAGCGACGCAGCGTCATCGTCGTCGAGCGCGGCGACGATCAGCAGGATCGCGTCGGCGCCGGCGGCGCGCGCCTCGAGCAAGCTGATACTCGTCGACGATGAAATCCTTGCGCAGCAGCGGAATCGATACCGCGGCGCGGACGCGCGACAGATGCGCGAGCGAGCCGTCGAAGAACCTCGGCTCGGTCAGGACCGAGATCGCGGCGGCGCCGGCCGCGGCGTAGCCGGTCGCGATCGCGACCGGGTCGTAGGCGGCGCGCAGCACGCCGCGCGACGGCGACCGCCGCTTGCACTCGGCGATCACGTTGATCGATCCGGTGCGCGACAGCGCGTCGTGGAAAGCCGTGCCACGCGGAGCCATCGCCGCGCCCGTGCTTCGAGCGACGCCGCAGCCTCCAGCGCCTCGCCGCGTCGGCGACGCGCGCGCGCGTCGCGGCGACGATGGCCTCGAGCAGATCGGGTGGCGCCGCGCTCACGCGCGCGCTCCCTTGCGCTCGCGAGGCCTGCGACCAGGCGGTCCAGGACGTCGATCGCGCGCGCCGCTATCGATCGCCTGCCGCGCGCCTGCGCGATGCCGGCCTGCACCGTGTCGGCGACGCCGGCGACGAAGCAGCGCCGCGCCGGCGTTGAGCAGCACGACGTCGCGTGCCGGCCCGGCTCGCCGCCAGCACGCGCTCGACGATCGCGGCGTTGGTCGCGGCATCGCCGCCCTGCGAGTGACGCCGGCGTGGCCTTGGCGCAGGCCGAAATCCGCCGGGTGCACGTAGAAGGTCTGCACCGCGCCGCCGCGGCACTCCGACACCTTCGTGTAGCCGGTCGTCGACAGCTCGTCGAGGCCGTCGGCGCCGTGCACCACCCAGGCGCGCTCGGCGCCGAGCAGCGAGCAGCGATCGCGCGAGCAGCTCGGTCAGCTCGGGCCGCGGCACGCCGACGATCTGGCGGGTGGGCCGCGCCGGATTGGTCAGCGGTCCGAGCAGGTTGAACGCGGTCCGCACGCCGAGATCCTTGCGCGCCTGGGCCGGCGTGCTTCATCGCCGGATGAAACGTCGGCGCGAACAGGAACGCGACGCCGACGTCGGCCAGGCACTGCTCGACGACTGCTCCGGCGTCGTCTGGATGTTGACGCCGAGCGCCTCGAGCACGTCGGCGCTGCCGCACTGGCTCGAGACCGAACGATTGCCGTGCTTGGCGATGCGCATGCCGCACGCCGCGAGCACGATCGCCGATGCCGTCGAAATATTGAAGGTGCCCGAGCGATCGCCGCCGGTGCCGCAGGTGTCGAACACCGGCCCGGGCTCGCGCGCCATCGCGATCGCGTTCGCGCGCATCGTCTGCGCGAAGCCGACCAGCTCGTCGGGCCGCTCGCCCTTCATGGCCAGGCCGACGAGCAGGCCGGCAATCTGCGCCTGCGCCGCCTCACCCCTCATGATCGCGGCCATCGCCGCCGCGGCTTCCGCGGTCGGTGAGATCTTCCTGGTGGCGGAGTTTTTCGATGAGGGCGGCAAACATCATCACATCTCGAGGAAGTTGCGGAGGATGCTGCCGCCCTTCGTTGGTGAGCACCGACTCGGGATGGAACTGCACGCCGTGAATCGGCAACGTGCGATGGCGAAGACCCATGACGAGGCCGTCGTCCTTGCGTCCGCGCGGTGACTTCAGATCGGCCGGCAGCGTCTCGTCGCCGACGATCAGCGAGTGATAGCGGCCGGCCTGGAAGCGACGGCCCCAGGCCGGCGAAGACGCCCTTGCCGTCGTGGTCGACCGTGGAGGTCTTGCCGTGAATCGGCGAGCGGCGCGCGCACGACCTCGCCGCCGAACGCCAGCCCGATCGCCTGGTGGCCGAGGCACACGCCAAGCATCGGCATGCGCGGCCCGAAGTCGCTGATCACGTCGAGCGACACGCCGGCCTGCTCCGGCCGCCCGGGTCCCGGCGAGATCACGATGCGCTCGTGGCGCGAGCGCGCGCAATCGCCTCGATCGTCGCCTCGTCGTTGCGGCGCACCACGATCGTCGCGCCCAGCTCGCCGAGATACTGGACGAGGTTGTAGGTGAACGAATCGTAGTTGTCGATGACGAGCACCATCGGCGCCTACAAGCCCGCCCTGCGCGAGTTCGAGCGCGCGAATCATCGCGCGCGCCTTGTCGCGCGTCTCTTCGTACTCCGCCGTCGGATTCGAGTCGGCGACGATGCCGGCGCCGGCCTGGATGTAGGCCTTGCCGTCTTCGAGCACGATCGAGCGGATGGCGATGCAGAAGTCCAGGTTGCCGGCGAAATCGAGGTAGCCGACCGCGCCGGCGTAGAGGCCGCGCCGCGTCGGCTCGAGCTCGTTGATGATCTGCATCGCGCGCACCTTCGGCGCGCCCGACACCGTGCCGGCCGGGAAGCACGACACCAGCGCGTCGAGCCGATCGCGATCCTCGGCGAGCTGTGCCCTCGACGACCGACACCAGGTGCATCACGTGCGAGTAGCGCTCGAGCGTCATGAACGTCGGCACGCGCACCGTGCCGTAGTCGCAGACGCGGCCGATGTCGTTGCGGCCGAGATCGACGAGCATCACGTGCTCGGCCTTCTCCTTCTCGTTGCGCTTCAGCTCCTCGCCGAGACGCATGATCCTCTTCATCCGACTTGCCGCGCGGCCGCGTGCCGGCGATCGGATGGGTGATCGCGTGACGCCCTTCGACGCGCACCAGCATCTCGGGCGACGAGCCGACGATCGAGCGATCGCCCATGCGGATGAAGAACATGTAGGGCGACGGATTGACGTGGCGCAGCGCGCGGTAGACGGTGAAGGCGTCGGCGCCGATCTCGGCCTCGAAGCGCTGCGACAGCACGACCTGGTAGATGTCGCCGGCGGCGATGTATTCCTTGGCGGTCTTGACGATCGCCTCGTACGTCTCCTGCGTCATGTTCGACGAGAACGCCAGCGGCGGCGCGCTTCCCGGCCGGGTCAGCGACAGCGCCCGTTCGAGCTCGCGCTCGAGGAACTCGATCTTGGCGCACGCGAACTGGTAGAGCGACTTCAGGTCTTCGTCGCCGGAGATTCGCGCGTTGGCGATCAGCAGGATGCGGTGCTGCACGTGATCGAACGCGAGCACCGTGTCGAACAGCATGAAGCCGGCATCGTCGTCGCTGGGCCGGGCCGGCGTCCGCGTTGGCGGCGGCGGCTCGAACCAGGTCGCCGTGTCGTAGCCGAGGTAGCCGACGGCGCCGCCGGTGAAGCGCGGCAGTCCCGGCACGAACGGCGACTGGAAGCCGTTCATCAGCTCGCGCAGCGTGTCGATGAACGGCTTCTCCGACGTCGTCGTGGTGCCCGGCCTGCTCGATCGTGGTGCCGGCGTCGCGGCCGCGCAGGATCAGGAACGGATCCTTGCCGAGGAACGAGTAGCGGCCGACGTGCTCGCCGCCCTCGACGCTCTCGAGCAGGAACGCGTAGTCCGAGTGCTCGGCCACCTTCAGGAAGGCCGACACCGGCGTCAGCAGGTCGGCGACGATCTCCTTCACGACCGGGACGAACGTGCCGCGCTTGGCCAGATCGACGAACTCTTCGAACGTGGTCAGCTTCATACAGGTGCTGGTCTCCGTGACAGTCGGGCGAGGGCGGCCTCGCGCATGACGCGATCCGGCGGGTCGCACGCCGGTCCACCATTCGAACTGCGCCTGCGCCTGGGCGACCAGCATGTCGAGTCCGCCGATGGTGTCGCACCCCGCGCCGCGGCGTCCGCGAGCAACCGGGTGCGGGGCGGGTTGTAGACGAGGTCGTAGACGAGTCGTCCGTCCAGCGCCGATGCACTCGATCGGCGATTGGTCGTGATGCGGGTGCGTGCCGACCGGCGTGGCGTTGACGAGGAGATCCCAGGACCCGGCCGCCGGCGGCCACTCGCCCACCAGCGCGCCGGTCAGCCGTGCCACGTTTGCGGCCTGCTCAGCGACGCCGGGCGGCGAGGGTCACGGTCGCGCCAGCGCCGGCGAGGCCCACCGCCACGGATCGCGCCGCGCCTCCGGCGCCGAGCACCGTGGCCCGCGCCTTCGACAGCGGCAGACGTCCGGCCAGCGGCGCCATGAAGCCGGCGAGGTCGGTGTTCATGCCCTCCCATGCGTCGCCCGTCGCGGCGCAGTGTATTGATCGCCTGGGCCCGCCGGCCTTCATCGTCCGCGGCTCCGGCCAGGGCGAACGCGTCGAGCTTGAACGGCGCGGTGACGCTGGCGCCGGCGCAGCTGCATCGCGGTGGCGAACGAGATGAAGTCGTCGATGTCGGCGGCGGGCAGCGGCAGGTAGACCGCGTCGATCCCGGTCTGACGGAACGCGGCGTTGTGCATGGCCGGCGACACCGAGTGGCTCACCGGCTGGCCGATGATGCCGTAGAGCGCGGTGTCGGGGCCGAGGCGATCGAACCCGAACTCGCCTCGCATCCGGGCCGCGCTCAGTTGCCCGGGCGCGACGATGGTGTCGTCGGCGGCGTAGGTCCAGCAGGATCCGAAGCGGGCGGCCAGGACACGGGAGGACAGGCCGGCCTCGCCCATCGCCATCACCGAGGTCGGACCGCCCCGCCGGGCGGCCAGGCCAATCAGCGGCACGCAGTCCGCGAGCCGATGCGCCATCACCGCAACCTTGACGATGCCGGCGCCGGTGCGGCTCATGGCATCCACGCGCGGCGTCCAGGTCGCTCGGCACGCCCTCGAAATCGTGCATGCGACACGAGCAGGCGGCTCCGGTGGCGCGCCGCCGGCAAAGGCGGGCGTGAGCGCCTTGAACTCCACGTCGACGTACTCGGCGCCGGCGTCGAGCGCGGCTTCCAGGATGCCGAGGCGCTCCTCCTCGCTGCCCTGGAAGTGCCCGCCCTCCCAGGTCGGACGGCACGTCACGATGACCGGCCCTTGTCGTCCGGCCAGCGCGCCGGGCACGTCGGGCCGGTCCACCGTGTCGAGGCGCAGCTCCACCAGGCTGGCCGAATGCTGATCTCGGCGTTGCCTGAGGGTCGGCCATGGTGGGGGCCGTGACGGTGACGCAGAGTGTGTGGTCCATAAATGCAAAAAAGCGCCTCTTCAACCGGGGCTGAAGAGGCGCTTCGTCGAGCGTTGGGTATCGGTGTCGTGCGACGAGGACCGGCTGCCTCTTCTGTTGAGCACCAATACCACCACCCCGCGTACACGACGCCGCCCAGGTGACCAACGTGGTCCCGGAACGGGTGTGAAACGGAGGCGAAGACTCGAGAGCGCATGGGAACGTCGAAACAGTAACACATCGCATAGTATGGGACAAGGACACGGCGCTCCCCGATTCACAACATGACCACCACCCGCCTGTCGGCTCTCGCCACCCTCGTTGTCGGCCTGCTGCTCGTGGCCGGCCCTGGCGCGCAGACGCGCCTGATGTCGATCGACGAAGCTGAAGCCGGGCATGGTCGGCGTCGGCCGGACGGTGTTTGCCGGCACCAAGCTCGAAGACTTCAAGGTCGAATCCTCGGCGTGCTGCGCAACGTCATCGCGCCGAAGCGCAATCTGATCCTGGCGCGCCTCGAGGGCGGGCCGCTGGCGAAGACCGGCGTCATCGCCGGCATGAGCGGCAGCCCCGTCTACGTCGACGGCAAGCTGATCGGCGCCGTGTCGTATGCGCTCGGCCAGTTCTCGACCGAGCCGATTGCCGGCATCACGCCGATCGCCGAAATGATCGACGCGACGACTGATGCGGCGCGCCGGGACCGTCCACGCGCCCGGTGGCGCTGTCGCTGCCGTTCAACGCCTGCGCGAGCTGCTTGGCGTCTGGTCGCGCGATCTGGCCGATCGCGAAGCCCTCGTCGACGATGCCGGCGCAGGCGCTGGTCTGTCCGGCGCTCGGCGGATCTGCCGGATGAGCGCGATGCTGCGGCCGATCGCGGTGCCGATGATCGCGAGCGGCTTCGATGCGGCGGTGCTCGATCCGCTGGCCGGCGCGTTCGCGCCAGCGGGTTCCTGCCGATGACCGGTCAGTCGCCGACGCCAACGCCGGTCGTCCGCCGCCAAGCCGCGCACCCTCGCAGCCCGGCGACGCGGTCGGCGTGGCCCTGCTCACCGGCGACTTCGAACTCGGCGCCACCGGCACCGTCACGCACGTCGACGGCGATCGCGTCTATGCCTTCGGCCATCCCGCTCTACAACCTCGGCCCGACCGAGTTCCCGATGACGCGCGCGGAAGTGCAGGTCGTGCTGCCGAGCCTGATGTCGTCGAGCAAGCTCGCCAGCTTCGGGGCGGTCGTCGGCACGGTGCAGCAGGATCGCGCGACGGCGATCGCCGGCCGCCTCGGCCCGGCGCCGTCGCTGATTCCGGTGACCGTCACGCTGAACTCCGATCGCGCTCCGTCGCGCACGTTCAACTTCGGCGTGGTGCGCGACTTCACGTTCACGCCGCTCCTGACCTATCTCGCGGTCGCCAACGTGCTGACCGTCGTACGAGCGCGGCGCCGGACCGGCCTCGTTCACCATTCGCGGCAGCGCCAGCATTCGCTCCGAAGGCGACCTGGTCTTCGAAGACATCTTCAGCGGCGATCAGCCAGCCGGCGGCGCGGCCGCCTACGTCGCCGGGCCGCTGACGGCGTTGCTCAAGAACACGGGCGAGAACGTCGACGTCGAGAAGATCGCGCTGACGATCGACGCCAGCGAGCAGCAGCGCAGTCCGCACGCATCGAGCGCGTGTGGCTCGACACGACCCGCCCGCGCGCCGGGCAGAATCCGCCGTCGTGAACGTGGCGCTGCGCGCGGCCGAGGGCGAGGAGATTCGTGCAGCAGGTGCCGATCCAGATTCCGGCGAACCTCACCGGCTCGCTGCAGCTGACCGTCGCCGACGCGCCCGCGCACGGCGCCGACGATCGGCGCGACATCGCGCGGCGCCGAGATGCAGCGCGTCTCGCAGATGATGCGCACCTTCAATCGCGCCCGGCGCAACAATCGCCTCTACGTCCGGCTCACCTCCACCGACTCCGGCGCCGTCGTCAACGGCGAGCCGATGGCCGGCCTGCCGCCGTCGGTGCTCGGCGGTGATCGAATCCGATCGCAACAGCGGCACGGTCGGTTCGCTGCGCTCGATGACGCGCGGTGAGTGGGAGCTCCCGCTCGACTTCGCCGTCTCTGGCTCCCGGCAGCTGACCCTTTCCCTCGATCAACCCTGATGACATCGCACGCCGGCGCGTGCGCCGCGGCCTTGCCGCCGGCCTCGCTGTCTCGTTCTGTGCGCTCGCGTCTGGCCGCCGGCCCGGGCTTCTGGCAGGCTGCCACCCAGGCCGACTTCCTGCGCGGCGACGTCGATCAGCTCTCGATCGACGAGCACGGCCGCCTGACGCTCGGTCCCGAAGCTGACCAAGGTGCATCGATGCGCGCCGTCCCGTTCGTCTGGACGCTGGTGGCCGGCGCCGACGGCGCGTGGTTCCTCGGCACCGGCAACGACGGCAAGGTGATCAAGGTCGATCGCAGACGGCCAGCGGCTCGGTGTTCTACGACAGCACCGAGATGGAAGTGCACGCGCTCGGCCGCGGCGCCGAACGGCGGCCTCTACGTCGGCACGTCGCCCGACGGGCGCATCTACCGCGTCGACGCGAAGGGCCAGGCCACACCGTTCTTCGATCCCGACGACAAGTACATCTGGTCGCTCGTCGTCGATCGCGAAGGGCAATGTGTTCGCCGGCACCGGCGACAAGGGCACCGTCTACAGATCACGCCCGACGGCAAGGGCAGAAGTTCTTCGCGTCGAAGACCGTCGCACGCCGATGTCGCTCGCGTTCGATCAGAACCGGCAGCTGCTCGTCGGCACCGGCGCGCCCGGCCGCGTGTTCCGCGTCGACGCCGCGGGCAAAGGCTTCCTGCTCGCTCGACACGCCCTACCAGGAAATTCGCGCCATTCGCGTCGACCGCAAAGGGCGTCATCTACGCGGCGGCGCAGAGCGCTCGCGCATCCGAGGGCGGCAGCGACTGCGCGCGAGGCGCCGGCCGCGCCCACTCCGCCGGTGACGCCATCGATCCCGAACGTCTCCACCGAGATCACTGTCGATCGCCGTCGTCGACGTGCCGGTCACGCCGCAGACCAGCGGCTCCACGAGCGCGCGCGAACGCCGCGGCCCACGACGGCGGGCGCCGTCTATCGCGTCCAGCCCGACGGTCTGTGGGATGAGCTGTGGGCAGCGAAGGACGATGCGCCGTACGACATCGCCATCGAGCCCGACGGCGCGGTGCTCGTCGCGACCGGCGCCAAGGGCAAGCTGTTCCGCCTGAGCGGCGATCCCGTGCAGCGCGTGTTGCTGACTCGCGTGCCGGCGCAGCAGGCGACGATGATGGCGCGCGCCGGCGATCGCACGTTCATCGCCACCGCCAATCCCGGGCTGTTGATGTCGCTGTCGCTCGACCCGCGCGACGCGCGGCACGTTCGAGTCCGACGTGAAGGACGCGCAGACTGGTGTCGACCTGGGGCGTGGTGTCGTGGCGCGCCACGACGCCGGCCGGCACGAAGGTCGAAGTCTTCAACGCGCTCCGGCAACACGCGGACGCCGGACGAAGCGTGGAGCGAATGGAGCGCGCCGTACGCCAACGCCGACGGCTCGCAGATCACCAGCCCGAAGGCGCGCTACCTGCAGTGGCGCGCCGTGCTGAGCGGCACGGCACCGGCGGCGCCGATCCTCACGTCGCTGTCGTCCGCCTACCTGCCGCGCAACATCCGGCCGCAGGTCGCATCGATCACCGTGCATCCGCCGGGCGTCGTCTTCCAGAAGCCGTTTTCGAGCGGCGAGACCGAAATTGCCGGGCTCGACGAAGACGCGCAGGATCGAACGCGCGGCTCGCCAACCAGCGCGCCGGCGCTCGCAGGTCGGCAGCCCGCTGCTTGGCCGGCGAATTTTTCAGCGCGGGCATGCAGACCTTGCAGTGGAAGGCCGACGACGACAACAACGACGAGCTGAGCTACGACGTGTTCTACCGGCGCGAGGGCGATACGACGTGGCGCACGTTGAAGACCGACCTGCGCGACACCCTGCTGGTGTGGGACACCTGCGTCGGTGCCGAACGGCACCTACGTCCTGAAGGTGCTCGCGTCGGATCGCCGACTCGAATCCCGCGGAACTCGCGCTCGGCGGCGAGCTCGAAAGCAGCAGCTTCGAGATCGACAACGTCGCCGCCGTCCGTCACAGATCGGCGCGCTCGGACGCGACGGCGCGCGCTTCATCGTCTCGGTGGACGTGCGCGATGCGGACTCGGCGGTGAAGAAGGTCGAGTACTCGCTGGACGCGCAGCGCTGGCAGCCGGCGTTTCCGCGCGACGGCATCCTCGACGCGCGTCGGGAGAGCTTCGAGATTCGCCTCGATGCGGACGCCGCCGGACGGACGCTCGTGATTCGCGCGACCGATGCGCTGGGCAATGTCGGGACCGGACAGGTCGCAGATTCGCTAGCGGCTAGACGCCGCCGGCGCGGCAGCGCCAGCCGCTTCGGCTAGAGCGACGGCTTCATCGACGGCGCGGGCTTGCGGATTGGCCGGCGCTCGGCGGAATCGGCAGCGGCGCGATCGGCGCCGGCGTCGTGCGGAGACGCAGCGCCGGCCGCAGCACCTGCATGTCCTCGTCGTGGCGGCCCTTGACCGTCGTGCTCGCCACCAGCCACACCATGCTGACCGCGACGGCGTCGCCGCGCGCCGTTGGCCGGCGCGAACTGCACCTGCGATACGGCCTCGTTCAGCATGGCGTTCAGGACATCGGGCCGCACCTTCACGCCCAGCGCGCGCTCGACTGCCATCAGCTCGACGTCCTGCACGCGGCCTTCGCGCGAGACCACCGCCGAGAGCGCGTACTCGCATCCTCCGCGGACATCTCGCAACGGCGCACGATCGGTGACGGCGACGCGGCGCGATCATTTCGTAGTTGAGCCGGAGCGGGTTGTCGTTCGAGCCGGGGCTCGCGAGCACCGAGATGAGCGCGGCCATCGAATTCGGGCGCTCCTGGTTGGCGGCGTGCAGCACGCCGGCCGAGCCGACGATGCAGATCGAGCGTCGCGACGGTCGCGCCGATCCCGGCCCACACCAGGTGCATGTCCTGGAACCAGGCTGCGCATCTGCGGACGCGCACGAGAACTATTCTTCGACGCGCAGCCGCTCGATCACGTGCGCGGCGAGCCGCTCGGCCTCGGGCGCGCTGCGATCGGGCAGCAGCTGGGCCAGCCTCGCGCAGCGTCAGCCCGGACCTCGTCGAGCTCCGACGCCACCAGCGCTGCAGGTGACGCAGTCGCGCGAGATGGCTCTGGATGGCGATGCGCTCGTCGATGCGTCAGCTCGCCGTCGTGAAACGCCTCGAGCCGGTCGCGCACGTCGGCGCAGTGAACGGCGTGCATCATGGCCGGACCTCCCGCAGTTCGATCGCGCAGCGTCTGCCGCGCCCGCGTCAGACGCGACTTCACGGTGCCGATGGCGACGCCGAGGGAGAAGGCGATTTCTTCGTAGCTGAGGCCGTCGATCTCGCGCAGCACGATCACCGTGCGCTGATCGAACGGCAGGTGATCGAGCGCCGACCACAGGCGCGCGGCCAGTTCCTTGCGGGCATAGGCGCGGTCGCGGCGCGGTGTCGTCGCCGGGCTGCGCAGATCGCCGTGCGCGGCCACGTGCTGATCGAGCGACACCTGGTCGGCCGTGTGGCGCCGCCGCCACCACCGCTGGCGGTTCCGGGCCTGGTTGATGACGATGCGGTAGATCCAGGTCTTGAGGGCCGACTGGCCGCGGAAATTGTGGATGGTGCGGAAGACGCTGAAGAAGACTTCCTGGGAGAGGTCGAGGGCCTCGTCGCGGTCGCCCAGGAGGTGCAGGGCGAGCTGGTAGACCATCCGCTCGTGGCCGGACACGAGCTCCGCGCAGGCCGCTGGCTTCTCCGGCGGCGCAGCGCTCGATCAACGCCGCCTCTCGCCGGCGACTTCAACCCATCCGAGTGCGCCGGCGTCTTTCACCAGTTCCTCGGTTGCGAATCGTGGACTCATGGCTAGTTTAGCCCAGTTAGAACCCGTGACCCGCCAAAAGTTCCCGGGCGTCAGGGTTTTGCTACCATCGGGCTCATGCGTCGGACGCTCGTGGCATTCGCGCTGGTCGCGACGGTGGCTGTGGCGGGAGCCCTTGGCTACTCGTCGTACACCACCGAACGGGAGTTCGTCCGCCTGGTGGCCGAGGGTGACGAGGCGGCGGCGACCGGCCGCCCCTTCCAGGCGCTCGAAGCCTACAGCGGCGCGCTGGCGCTGGTCCCGGACGCGGTCATCCCATACCTGAAGCGTGGACGGGTCTATCAGGAACAGGGCGAGTTGGAGGCGGCCCTCCGCGACCTGCGTCGTGCCGCCGAGCTGGATCCGTCCGCTACCCGCCCGCTCGAATGGCTGGGCGACATCAGCCTCGAACTCGGGCGGCTGGACCGGGCCTCCGAGTATTACCACCGCTACATCGCCGTGGACGATGGCAACGCCCGCGTGCTCTATAAGCTTGCCGTCTCGCAGTACCGGGGCGGCCTCGCCGCCGAATCCCAGACGTCGCTCGACGCGGCGCTCCGCCTCGATCGCTCGTTGACCGACGCCCGGTTCCTGCTGGGACTCTGTCAGCGCGACCTGGGTCAACTACAGGCGGCTCGCCAGACCCTCGAGGGCGTGGTGCAGGAAACCCCGGCGGCCCAGGGCCCTCGCGAGGCGCTGGCCGAGGTGTACACCTCGCTCGGCGAGCACGGGCACACGATCGATCAGCTTGAAGCTCTGAGCGCGTTGGATCCGACGCGGCCCGAGCGACTGGTGGCGGTGGGCCTGGCGCAGGCCAGGAGTGGCCGGGACAACCAGGCCGTCGTCGTTCTCAGCCGTGCGGCGGAGCGATTTCCAGACGCCCCGCAGACGCACGCCGCGCTGGGTCATGTGTGGCTCGAGCATCGCCGAGCGGCGCACCGATCGCGTGGCCCTGATGAAGGCGGTCGAGTCGCTGAGCGAGGCGGCCACCCACTCGACCACCAGCAGCGCCGCGCTGAGCGATCTGGGCCGGGCGTGGATGCTGGCCGGCGACCTGGCCGCCGCCGAACGCGCGCTGCGCCGCGCCGTCACGCGCCTGCCCGTGTCGCCCGACGCCTTCCTCCGGCTGGCGATGGTCACCGAGCGGCAGGGGCGTCCACTGGAGGCGCGGGATGCCCTGCTGCAATACGCGGCTCTCGTCGGCGATCGCGAGCCGCTCGCCACGGTGGCGACGCGGATTGCCGACCTGTCGGTGCGCATCGGCGAGCCGCTGCTGGCCGTCAAGTGGTACGACCGCGCGATTGACGAAGCGGGGCCTTCGCCGTCCTTGCTGGCCCGCCTGGCCGACGCGGCGTGGAAGGGCGGCGATGCCGCACGGGCGCGCACGGCGATCAGCGACGGGCTGCAGTTGGCGCCGGAGGATCCTGAACTGTTGGCCATCAGACGTCGCGTCGCATCGGACCAGTGAACCAGACAGCGCGTCGCCCGCGAAATTGACGACTGCCCTGCTGCGGGCCTACACGCCAGCCTGAAGGCGGACCACTGGCTCGAGCAGCCCCAGGCGCGCCATCACTTTGGCGAGGCCTTGTCGGGAGACACCAAGTTCACGCGCGGCGATGGCCTGTCGGCCGTGAGCGCGGGCGAGGGCGGCCTTCACGTAGCGGGCCTCGAATTCCCTTCGCGCGTCGGCCAGCGACGGCGCGTTCGACAACGCCGCGGTTCGTGCGATGTGCGCGGGGATTTGCGACGCAGGGACCGATCCTCGAGCGGCGCTGGTGACCATCACCGAAGCCAGCACGTTCTGCAGCTCGCGCACGTTCCCAGGCCAGTCGTAGCGGCCGAGCGCGGCCATCGCCGCCGGCGACAACACGGCGCGGCTGCCCGTCTTCTCGCACAGGCCCGACCAGACGTGTCGCACCAGCGACGGTACGTCCTCGAGGCGCTCGCGCAGGGGAGGGATCGACAACCGAACGACGTCGAGTCGGTAGCGGAGATCGCGCCGGAATCGTCCGGCGTCGGCTTCGAGTGCCAACGGCCGGTTCGTTGCCGCGACGATGCGCGCGTCGATGCGGCGAACGTGAGCCTCGCCGAGACGACGAACTTCGTTCTCCTGGAGCACGCGCAGCAGCTTGGCCTGAATCCGCGCCGACAGCTCGGACACCTCGTCGAGAAACAGCGTGCCGCCATTCGCCTCCTCGAAGAGTCCCGAGCGTTCGGCGACCGCGCCCGTGAACGCGCCTTTGCGTGTGCCCGAAGAGTTCGGCTTCGGCCAGCTCCTCCGAAAGCGCGGCGCAGTTGAGCGCCGAGAAGCGGCGATCCCGTCGCGGGCTCGCTCGATGAATGGCGCGAGCGACCAGCTCCTTGCCGCTGCCGCTCTCCCCTTCGATCAGTACCGGGAACGGCGACTGCGCGGCCCGCACCACGCGCGCCCGCAGCGCGCGCATGACGTCGCTGTCGCCGACGAGGTCGGGAATGTCGGGGGCGTCGGCCGTCAGTCGTCCACGTTCGACGCAGGCCTGCACCGCTGGCGCGATCGCCGCCGCGGCCACACCCATCAACGCATCCGCGTCGCCCGGCCTGACGGCCGGGGCGCCCGACCACCGGACCCACAACGCCCCGACGATCGTGCCCGCGTAGCGGACCGCCCACGCGCCGTCGCAGGGCAACGCCGACGGGGCCGGTGCCGAGCTGACGCCGCTGACCAGCACCTGCCGCGCCGCCTGAAGTCGCCGCTGAGCGTTCCCAGGTGCGCGATCACCCGCAGCTGCTCGTGTTCCGCGCACAGGCACGCGACGGCACTGGCCGCGAGACGATCGCGAAGCAGCACCAGCAGGCGGCCAAGCGTCGTGTGTTCGTCCTCGGTGGTCTGGCAGGCATCGAGGACGCGCAGGAAGTCGTCCACCATCCCGCGGTCGTGGCGTGCCGGCTGCTCCGCCGCCTCGAGCCGCCGCTGCGCTTCCATGACCCGGTCCGCGGTCGCGCCGCTGAAGTGTGTGACGCCGTCGGTCAACGGCGCGAGGGCCGCGCGCGCCTCGAGCGTACGGCCCTGGTCCGTCAGTGTGCTCGCGAGCGCCGCTCGTGCGGCGGCCTCCGCATCCAGCGTTGGCGCGAGCATGATCGCCCAGCGGGCACACGCGGCGGTGTCGTCGTCCGCCTGGCCGGCCTGTGCGCGCTGCCAGGCGCGGGAGGCCAGGGCTTCGGGCGTTGGACCGCTCGTGTCCCGCGTCGTGAGGTCAGCGTCTTCGTGGACCGCTGCCGCGAGCCGGATGAGCCGTGTCGGCCGGCCGAGGGCGCTGGTCGCGCCGCGGATGACCACGTGCGGCCGAGCGTCGCGTGACGCCAGCCGTAGGAGGGCCAGCGACGCGGCCGCGGTGAGCTGGCCATCGCAGGTGAGCACCACCAGTGAGCGATCGGCGAGCCATCGCGGCCACTGCCACTCCGACGACCGCAACAGCTCTCCCAGCACGTCGGCCAGCACCGGCACGAAGCCCGCGGCGCGAGCCTCGCGCGCGATGTCGTGGACCGTGCGCCGCCACTGCGAGGCATCCGCGGCGAGGAGGTCCACCGCCCGCGGGCATCCGTCGCGCGCGTCGAGCAACGCGGCGCGGACCGCATCGATGTCCATGCCGGCATCGACAGGCGCGTCGCCCCAGCGCTCCCACACTTCGAGAAACGCCCGCGACGACCGCGGCCCGGCATCGACCATGCGCCAGGCGCCGCGCGCGGTGAAGAGCACACGCCTTGTCGGTGCCCCGATCACGCGCAGCCGGACCGCCTGCCCGGTGGCGAGGTCGAGCGAGGACGTGGTCGAGTGGAGAAAGCGGTCCAGCAGCAGCATGCCGCTGATCTGGTGCAAGGCCGACGCCGACACGTGAGCCGTGGCGGCTCAATCACTTACGCCCGATCGGTGGTCAGGGTGTCGCAGAAAGTTCGGATAAGATCCTTGTTCCATGCTGCGTTTTCTGACCGCTGGCGAATCCCACGGCCAAGGCCTCGTTGTCATCCTCGAAGGGCTGCCCGCGGGGCTCGCCATCGACTTCGACGCCATGACCCTCGAACTGCGGCAGCGGCAGGGCGGCTATGGACGTGGCCGGCGCATGGCGATCGAATCCGATCGCGCCGAGGTGCTGTCCGGCGTCCGCCGCGGCCGGACGACTGGCGCACCGGTCGCGCTGCTCATCCGCAACCACGACTGGGCCAACTGGCAGACGACGATGCACGTCGAGGCCGAGATGCCGGAGGGCGCGCCTGGGGCGAAGCGGGCTCGCGTGGTGCGGCCGCGGCCGGGTCATGCCGATCTCGCCGGCGTCCTGAAGTACGACCACGACGACATCCGCGACGTGCTCGAACGCGCCAGCGCGCGCGAAACCGCCGCGCGGGTTGCCGCCGGAGCGATCGCCCGCCAGCTGCTGCGCGCGGTCGGCTGTGAAATCACCAGCCACGTCATCAGCATCGCCGGTGCGGGTCTCCCCCACGGCGCGCCCGTGCCGTTCGAGAGCGTGCAGGCGATCCCCGCGGAGTCGCCGCTGCGCTGCGTCGATCCCGCCGCCGAAGCCGCGATGATCGCGGCGATCGACGCCGCGCGCGAGGCCGGCGACACGCTCGGCGGCGCGTTCGAGGTGATCGCCCGCAACGTGCCGGTCGGCCTCGGCAGCTACGTCCAGTGGGACCGCAAGCTCGATGGCCGGCTCGCCCAGGCGATGATGTCGATTCACGCGATCAAGGCCGTCGCGATTGGCGACGGCGTCGAAGGGGCGCGGCGGCCAGGCTCGCAGGTCCACGACGAGATCGTGATCGAGCGAGACCGCCGATGGCGGACGCCACATCGTCCGGCCGACCAATCGTGCCGGCGGGCTCGAAGGCGGCGTCACCAACGGCGAGGACCTGCGCGTGACCGGTTTCATGAAGCCGATCTCGACGCTGATGAAGCCGCTGCGCTCCGTCGATCTGACGACCCTCGAGGAGGCGCCGGCCGCGATCGAGCGAAGCGATGTCTGCGCCGTGCCGGCCGCGGCGGTCGTCGCCGAAGCGATGGTGGCGCTCGTCCTTGCCGAGGCCCTGCTCGAACGCTTCGGCGGCGACTCGATGCGTCAATTGAAGTCGCAGGTGACGGCCGTCGCCGCGCACATTGACGGACGGGTCCGCCGGCAGACGACCGGGGTCGGCCAGTCGCCCGCATGCTTCGACCGATCCTGCGACTCGGCGACTCGTTGCTGCAGGCGCCGGCGCAGCCGGTCGCCGATATCACCCCGGAGATCGAACGCCTGATCGACGACATGATCGAGACCATGTACGCCGTCCCGGGCATCGGCCTGGCGGCACCGCAGGTCGGCGTATCGCTGCGCATCTTCGTGATCGACCTGTCCGTCGGTCGCGGATCGCAATGGCCCGGTCGTGATGATCAACCCCGCGTGGCAGGAGCGCGAGGGCATGCAGCTCGAGGAGGAGGGCTGCCTGAGCCTCCCCGGCTTCACCGCCACCGTCGCCCGGCCCGCGCGAGCCGCGTCCGTGGACTGAATCGCCAGGGCGAAGAGCACGTCGTCGAAGGCACCGAGCTGCTTGCGCGCGCCCTGCAGCACGAAATCGATCATCTCGACGGGTGTCTGTTCGTCGATCGGCTCCGCGGCATCTCGCGGGATCTGATCGTCCGGAAGATCAAGAAGCTCGCGAGGGCCGGCAAGTGGTGAGCAAGGCTGACGTGCGCGTCGCCTTCTTCGGCACACCGGGGTTCGCGGTCCCGACGCTCGAGGCCCTGCTCGGCTCCGCCCACGAGGTGGTCTGGTCGTGACGCAGCCCGACCGGCCGCGCGGCCGCGGCCAGCAGGTGTCGGTCGGGCCGGTGAAGTCGCTGGCCGAGACGCGCGGCATTCCGGTGCTGCAGCCCGACAAGCTGGCGCGCGATCCCGTGGGAGGCCGAGTTCGCGGCGCTCCAGATCGACCTCGGCGTCGTCGCCGCCTACGGCAAGATCCTGCCGGACTGGCTGCTGGCCGCCGCGCCTCGGCCTGATCAACGTGCACGCGTCGCTGCTGCCGCGGTATCGAGGCGCCTCGCCCGTGCATCGCGCCGTGATCAACGGCGACGCCGAGACCGGCGTGACGATCATGCGCGTCGTCAAGGCGCTCGATGCGGGGGCGATGCTGGCCACGGGACGGTGCCGATTGGCGCTGACGACCGCACCGACCTGGTCGAGCGCGAACTGGCGCGCATCGGCGGCGCAGCTGCTCGTTGACACGCGTCGATCGCCTGGCAGCGGGGCCGGTGGACGAAGTGCCGCAGGACGATGCGCGCGTCACCTATGCGCCGAAGCTGCGCAAGGACGAGGGGCTGGTCGACTGGTCGCGCCCGGCGCGCGCGATCCACAACCTGATTCGCGGCCTGTGGCCCTGGCCGCATGCCTTCACCTTCGGCCCGGGCGGGCGCTTCATCCTGCATCGGTCGCGGCTGTCGTCCGCGGCGGTGGACGCCGCTGTCCCGGGACCGTCGTGGCGGCGAGCCAGTCGCAAGGCGTGCGCGTGGCGTGCGGCGACGGCGTGCTCGAGCTCGTCGAACTGCAGGTCGAAGGCAGCGGGTGCTGACGCGCGCGCGTCTTGCTCGCGGGCCAGCCGCTGGTGGCCGGGCGACCGTCTCGGGGCGCCATGATCGCGCCCGCGCGGCGCGCCGCCTTCGACGCGCTGCTCGCTCACCGATGAATGGCGACGGACCTGGGCGCCGCGGTCGCGCGGTCCGCCGCGGGCTGACCGAGCCGCGCGACCAGGCGCTGCTGCTCGAACTGGTCAGCGGCACGGTGCGCATGCGCGGCGCCATCGATTATCAGCTGGCGCTGCGCGTGCACGCGGCCGCTCGACGCCCTGGACGCCGCGGTGCTGACGTCGCTGCGGCTGAGCGCGTTTCAGCTGATCTACCTCGATCGGGTGCCGGCCTCCGCCGTGATCAACGATGCGGTCGAACTGACGCGGCGCGCCGGCAAGTCGAGCGCCGGCGGCATGGTGAACGCGGTGCTTCGCGCGCTGTCGCGCGATCGCGAGCGCTGGTCTGGCCGGACGCGCCCGAGCCGCTGGCGCTCGCGGTCGCGCTATTCGCACCCGCGATGGCTGGTCGAGCGCTGGCTCGCGCGCTACGGCAGCGAGCGAACGCGTCGTGGCTCGCCTTCAACAACGAAGCGCCGCAGTTGTGCCTGGCGGCGAACCGGCTGCATGGGACGCGCGACGAACTGCAGGCGCGATTGCTCGGCGAGGGGGTCACGACTGAACCCACTCGCCGCGCCGCGCACGGCTTGGTGGTTGCTCGACGGCCGCCGCGCTCGACACCGAGGCATTTCGCGAGGGGCGCTTCGTGGTGCAGGACGAAGCCTCGCAGCTCATCGGCGAGCTGGCGGCGTCGCGCCGGCGACCGGGTGCTCGATCTGTGCGCCTCGCCCGGCGGCAAGACGGTGGCTCTGGCCGCGCGGTGCGCGCCTGGAGGCCAGGTCGTCGCGTGCGACGTGCGGCCGCGCCGCGTGCGGCTGCTCGCGCGCACCCTCCAGCGGCCGGGTCGAGCCGATGTTCCGGTCGTGCACGTGGCCTCGGCCGGCGACCTGCCATTCGCAGCGGGGCGTTCGACCTCGTGCTGATCGATGCGCCGTGCTCGGGCCTCGGCACGGTGCGGCGCGATCCCGACATCCGCTGGCGCCGCCGGCGGACGACTTGCCGCGGCTTCGCCGCCGCCCAGCGCGACCCTGGTGCGTCGCGCGGCGGCCCTCGTCAAGCCGGGCGGCCAGCTGCTCTATTCGACCTGTTCGAGCGAGCCCGAAGAGAACGAAGACGTGGTCGCCGCCTTCCTGCGCGACGCTCCCGAGTTCGGCCGCGAGCTCCGAGCATCGAACCCTGCCCCCGGACGATCGGGCTGGAGGCGTTCTTCGGCGCGGTGATCGCCCGCAACCTGTAGTACGCATAGGGTGTTGCCGATGGCCATCCAGGCACGGGTGTGGACGGCAGGCAAATTCCTGCTGCTCGCTGGCGCGCTTGCCGTCACCTTCTTCGCGTTTGCCGGCATGGCGCTGCGCGTGGCGGTCCGCGCCCGGCAGGTGACGGTGCCCGACCTCGTCGGCACGCTCGCTCGACGACGCACAATCTGTCGCCGCAGGGCTTGACCTCCAGTTGACGCATCGACGACACCAGGCGCCCGGACACCGAGGTGCCGGCCGGACACGTGCTCGGCCAGGAGCCGCCGGCCGGTTCGTCGTCGCGCCGCCAGCGCAGCGTGCGCGTGTGGCTCAGCGCCGGCCGCGCATCGCGCGCGCGCCCGGCCTGCTCGGCGAGACGCAGCGCTCGGCCGAAATTCGCGTCGTCCAGGAAGGCCTGATCGATCGGCACCGGTCGCCGAGATTCGCTCCGCGCTCTACCCGCCCGACGTCGTCGTCGCGCAGGATCCGCCGGCCGGCGACGCAGACCGCCGAGGTGCGCCTGCTGGTGAATCGCGGCGAGGATCGCGCGACCTACGTGATGCCCGACCTGATTGGCCTGAACGGCGATCGCGCGCGGCGGACGTCCTGCGCGTGCACGGCTTCCGCGTCTCGATCACGGCGCAGCAGCGTCGCCAGCGATTTCCGCCGGGCGTCGTCGTGCGGCAGTCGCCGGCCGGCGGCTACCAGGTGCATCCCGGCGATGCCATCGCGCTCGAGGTCAGCCGATGAGCGTCGCGCCTGGCGCCGTCGATCCTCGCCGCCGACTTCGCCAATCTCGGCGCGGACATCGCGGCCGCCGACGCGCGGCGGCGCCGATCAGATTCACGTCGACGTGATGGACGGACACTTCGTCCCGAACATCACCATCGGCGTGCCGGTCGTGAAGTCGCTTCGCAAGGCGACGCCAAGCTGCCGCTCGACGTCCACCTGATGATCACCGACCCGGATCGCTACCTCGAGGCCTTCGTCGATGCCGGCGCCAACATGGTGTCGGTGCACGTCGAAGTGCTGCCGCACCTGCATCGCACGGTCGCGCAGATCAAGAAGCTTGGCGCGAAGGCGGGCGTGGTCCTCAATCCCTCGACGCCGGTCGGCGCGATCGAAGAGGTCGCCGCCGACGTCGACTTCGTGCTGGTGATGTCGGTCAATCCGGGCTTCGGCGGCCAGGTGTTCATTCCGCACAGCGTGGACAAGATTCGGCGCGTGCGCGCGCTGCTCGATCGCGCCGGCAACCGCGCGCCGATCGAAGTCGATGGCGGCATCGATCTGACCACCGTCGAAGAGCGTCGTCGCCGCGGGCGCCGTATTGCTCGTCGCCGGCAACGCGATCTTCGGCAGCGGCGATCGCCGCGCCAACCTGGCGCGCGCTGCGACAGGCGGCCCAGTGACAATCGCGGTCGCGCCCGTTCCGCCGTCCGTCCGGTGCGCACGCTCGCCGTGGTGCGCGTGCGCTACGCCGAAACCGACGAGATGGGCGTGGTCTATTACGCGAACTATCTGGTCTGGTTCGAGGTCGGCCGCACCGACTGGCTGCGCGAAACCGGCTGGACCTATCGCGAGATGGAAGCCGAAGGCATCTGAGCCTCCCGGTCATCGAAGCGCACTGCGCCTACCGGCTGGGCGCGCGCTACGACGATGACCTGGAGATCCGGACGACGGGCGGCGAAGCTGTCGCCGGTGCGCGTGCAGTTCGACTATGAAATCGTTCGGCGTGCCGACGGCGCGGTGCTGGCGACGGGGCACACCGTGCACGCCACGATCGACCGCCGGGCCGGCCGGTGCGGATGCCCGATCGCGTGAAGGAGTTGTTCGCATGAAGGCATTGGTGACCGGTGGCGCGGGATTCATCGGCTCGCACTTGAGCGAGCGGCTGCTCGATCACGGCGCGGAGGTGCGCGCCATCGACTGCTTCACCGACTTCTACCCGCGGCCGTTGAAGGAACGCAACCTCGGCGGCCCTGCGCGGCCGCGACGGGCTACGAGTTCGTCGAGAGGCGATCTGCGCGACGCCGATCTGCCGGCGCTGCTCGACGGCGTCACCCACGTGTTCCACCTGGCGGCGCAGGCCGGCGTGCGCCGAGCTGGGGATCGGAGTTCCGCGTCTACACCGCGCTCAACATCGACTCGACGCAGCGTTCTGCTCGAGGCGTGCGTCGAGCGGCCGATTGAGCGCGCTCGTCTACGCGTCGAGCTCGTCGGTCTACGGCGACGAGGTGAGATTCCGATGGGAAGACGGCCGCTGCCGCAGCCGGTGTCGCCGTACGGCGTCACCAAGCTGGCGGCCGAGCAGCTCTGCCATCTCTATTACGTCAATCATCGGGTGCCGACTGTTGTCGCTGCGCTACTTCACCGTCTACGGCCCGCGGCAGCGCCCGGACATGGGCTTCAACCGCTTCTTCACGGCGATTCTCGACGGTCGGCCGCTCATCCAGTTCGGCGACGGCCTGCAGACGCGCGACTTCACCTACGTGGCCGACGCCGCCGAGGGCGACCGCCGATGCCGCCGTCCGCGGCGTGCCCGGGCGCGTCTACAATATTGGTGGAGGCGTCGCGCGTCTCCCTGCGGGAGGTCTTCGACCTGATCGCCCGCGTCTCCGGCCGCAAGGTCACGATCGATCAGCAGGCCCCGCAGAAGGGCGACATGCGCGACACCTACGCCGACACGACGCGGGCCACGGACCGACCTGGGCTTCGCGCCGTCGGTGACGCTCGAAGAAGGCCTTCGGGCGATGTGGCGCTGGATGGAAGCGACGAAAGCATGACGGATCCGGATCGAGTGAGTTTCGGATTCTGGTCCTGGCGCTCGTCGCGAGCGCTGGCGGGTTGCGCCGCGGCAAGGGGCCAACGCTGCCGCCGGGAACCGCCGACGCGGACAAGTTCCTGTTCGAGCGCGGCCAGGCGGCGGTGAAGGACAAGAAGTGGCTCGACGCCCGCGAGTATTTCCGCAACATCGTCGACAACTACCCGCAGAGCCCGTATCGCCCCGACGCCAAGCTGGCGCTCGGCGACACCTACCTCGGCCAGGGCGGCACCGAGAACCTGCTGCTGGCGGCCAACGAGTTCCGCGAGTTCCTGACGTTCTACCCGACGCACCCGCGTGCCGATTACGCGCAGCTGCAGCTGGCGCGGTCGTACACGGCGCAGATGCTGGCGCCGGAGCGCGATCAGTCCGCGACCCGCGACGCGATCAAGGAAATCGAGATCTTCCTGCAGCGCTTTCCGAACAGCCCGCTGATGCCCGAGGCGCGCAAGATGGAGCGCGAGGCCAAGGATCGGCTGAGCGAGGCCAACTTACCGGGTCGGGTTCTTCTACTTCCGGGTCGAAGTGGTACCCCGGCGCGATCGATCGCTTCCAGGAAGTGCTGACCAACGACCCGGAGTTCACGCAACCGCGACGCGGTCTATTACCACCTGGCCGAATCGCTGTATCGTAGCAGCGATAAGCAAGGCAGAAGCGCTCCCCTACTACGAGCGGCTCGCTCAAGGAATTCGAGCAGAGCGAGTTCCTCGCTCGAGGCGCCGAGAAGACCGCGATCGCGGAGCTAAAGGGCGGTACCTCCGCCGGAAAGTAGGTCGATCATGCGCTAAGCGTAGTCGTCTGTCGCTGTCCTCGGCTGATCGGCGCTTCCCTCGTCTCGCCCAGTCGGCCAGACCGCTCGGGCCGCGGACGTTGCTCGCCGATGCACGTCATGTGCACGGATTTGCCGCGTCGACCACGCCAGCCCGGTGCCGCGCAAGTTCACGATCGCCGGACCGCAGTCGCACGGACGGCCGCAAGGTGATCGGCCACTGGCGAGCACGGTCGTGATCGAGCCGGACACCGGACGACGGCCTGGCGGTCGGTCAGCGTTACGTCGCGCGCGCCGGCTCGATGGCGGCGGCACCACTTCGCAAGCCTTCCGGCGCGGCGCCGAGGGCTACGGCGGCATTCGCACGGCGGCCTGGGTGACGGTCACGGCGCGTCGACGACCGCAACGCGCTGGCGCGCATCGACCGCGCCTGCGACGTCGTCGATGGTCGGCGACTATCCTCGAGCCGTATCGCCGATGCCGACGATCGACGGCGGCCACGCACCGCGGGTCGAGCCGGACTTCACCGATCGCGCCAGCGTGCTGTTCGGGACCGACAACCGCGCGCTGCTTCGGCGACGGCGACGTGCTCGTCGATCGATCGCGGCACGGCGCACGGCGTCGCCGCCGGGCGCGCGCTATCGCGATTTACCGCGACGGCCACAACGGCCTGCCGCTGGTCGACCTGGGCGAAGCCGTCGTGGTCGATGTCCAGCGAGCGAACGTCGAAGGTGGTCGTGACGGGTGCGCGATGGCGTGACGAGCGGCGACGTGGCCGTGATGCGCGGCGCCGACGCCCTAGCTACGTCGCCTTGCGGTAGTCATGCGCGGCGTCTTCGTTTCGCCGCGCCGACTTCGCCGCGTCGAAGTCGGTGACGTTCGGCGCCGCGGCTGACATCGCGCGCTGGAACCCTGGTAGTAATCGAAGCGCCGAGACCAGCGCCGTGACCAGCACCACCCACATCGCCGCCTGGCCCAGCCACGAGCAGCAGCGGCATCCGCTCCCACCCGAGAATCAGCAGCAGGATCGCCGTCACCTGCGACGCCATCTTGAGCTTGCCGAGCGCCGAGGCCGGCATCGTCAGGCCGCGCGAGTAGGCGAGGTTGCGGAGGCCGGTGACCGCGATCTCGCGGCCGATGATCACCGCGACCATCCACGACTGGCACCAGGTCGAGCTGCACGAGCGAGATCGAGCGTGGCCGAGATCAGCAGCTTGTCGGCGAGCGGATCGAGGATCTGCCCGAGCGTGGTGATCTGCTTGCGGCGGCGCGCGAGGTAGCCGTCGAGCCAGTCGGTCAGCGAGGCGATGCCGAAGATGGCCGCCGCGACCAGCTCGACCGGCAGGCCCAGCACGAGCCGGCCCTCGAACTTCGTCAGCAGCACCGACACGAGCAGCGGCACGAGGAAGATGCGGGCGACCGTGAGCGTGTTCGGCAGGTTCATCGTCGCCTGCGCGTCATTCTACGCCTTCGCTCGTGTAAGATGGAAGTTTGTCATGAAGGCCATTCTGCTCGCCGGGGGCAAGGGCACGCGCCTGCGTCCGCTCACGATTCACACACCGAAGCCCGTCGTGCCGATCTTCGATCGCGCGTTCCTCCACTACCAGATCGATCTGCTGAAGCAGGTGCCCGAGATCGACGAGGTGATCCTCAGCCTCAACTATCAGCCGCGCCGCATCGAAGAGGTGTTCGGCGACGGCGCCGGCACCGGCGTGCGGCTGCGCTACGTCGTCGAGCCGTCGCCGCTCGGCACCGGCGGCGCGATTCGCTATGCCGCCCAGGGCATCACGACACGCTCGTGGTGTTCAACGGCGACGTGATGACCGCGGTCGACGTCAACGCGGTGGTCGCGCTGCACCGCGAGCGCAAGGCCAAGGCGACGATCGTGCTGACGCCGGTCGACAACCCGACCGCCTACGGCCTGGTCGAGACCGAGGCCGACGGCCGCGTCGCGGCGCTTCCTCGAGAAGCCGAAGCCCGACGAGATCACCTGCGACACGATCAACGCCGGCATCTACGTGCTCGAGCCGGACACCTTCGATCGCATCCCGAAGGACGTCGTCGTACTCGATCGAGCGCGCCTACTTCCCGTCGCTGATCGAGCGCGGCGAGACGTTCGTCGCCTACGTCGATCGCGGCTACTGGATCGACATCGGCACGCCGGAGAAGTACGTCCAGGTGCATCGCGACATGTTCGACGGGCAAGTTCGCGCGGCGGCCTGTTCGCGACCGCCGATCGCAGCCAAGCCGATCGTCTCGCCCGAGGCGCGCATCGAAGACGGCGTCACGCTCGAGCGCGCCCTGCTTCATCGACGCCGGCGTCGCACGTGAAGGCCGGCGCGACGATCGGCGCCTACACGCGTGCTCGGGCGCGGCGTGGTCGTCGAAGAAGCGCGCCGATCTGCAGGACACGATCGTCTGGCCGAACTCGCGCATCGGCCAGAACGCGGTCGTCGACGGCGCCGATCATCGGCCGCAACTGCCACATCGGCCGCAACGTCGGTCGCTCGAGGGCGACCGCGTGCTCGGCGACAAGACCACGCTCACCGACTTCACCCAGCATCGGATCATGATGCAATCGTCGATACGTCTTCAAGGCCTACGACGTCCGCGGCCTCTACCCGTCGGAGATCACCGAAGACCTGTTCCATCAGCTGGGCCGCGCGTTCGTCGCGTACCTCGGGCCGGGCACGCTACGCCGTCGCCCGCGACATGCGCGTGTCGTCGCCGTCGCTGACCGACGGCGTTCATCGACGGCGCGCGACTGCAGGGCGGCCACATCATCGACTACGGCCTGGTCGGCACCGACCAGATGTACTACGCGGTGGCCGCCGACGGCCTCGATGGCGGCGCGCAGATCACCGCGTCGCACAACCCGGGCGAGTACAACGGCTGCAAGATGGTCCGCAAGGAAGCGTTCCCGCTGAGCGGCGAAGCCGGCATCAAGGAAATGAAGGAGATGATCCTGGCCGGACGCGATCCCGGCCGCCGCCGGCGACGCCCGGGACGATCGAGCACGCGCGACATCATGGATCGCTACATCGAGCACGTGATGTGCGTTCATCGACGAGCCGGTGATCAAGCCGTTCAACGTCGTGCTCGACGCCGGCAGCGGCATCGCCGGCATCGTCGCGCCGCGGCTGTTCGATCGGCTGCCCTGCAAGACCACGCGGCTCTGCTTCGAGGTGGACGGCACGTTCCCGAACCACGAGGCCAATCCGCTGATCGAGGAGAACCGCCAGGACATCACCGCCGAAGTGATCGAGCAGAAGGCCGACGTCGGCATCGCCTGGGACGGCGACGCCGATCGCTGCTTCTTCATCGACGGCACCGGCGAGTTCATCGCCGGCGACTTCATCACGGCGCTGCTCGCCGAGGCGTTCCTGATCAAGTCAGCCCGGCGCAGACGATCATCTACGACGTGCGCGCCAGCTACGCGGTCAAGGACATCGTCGCGCAAGTACGGCGGCAAGGCGCTGATGAACCGCGTCGGCCATGCCTTCATCAAGCGCCGCATGCGCGAAGAGAACGCGGTCTTCGGCGGCGAGGTCACCGGGCACTACTACTTCCGCGACAACTTCTACGCCGACAACGGCTTCATCCCGGCGCTGCTGATCCTCGAGCTGATGTCGAAGAAGGGCATGTCGCTGCGCGACCTGCTGAAGCCGCTGCGCGAGAGCTACTTCATCTCCGGCGAGATCAACACCAAGGTCGCGAGCATGGACGTCGGTGCCGAAGAAGATCGACGAGCTGGCCAAGCGACTACGCCAGCGGCAACGTCTACGAGCTCGACGGCGTGTCGGTGGAGTTCGACGACTGGCACTTCAACGTGCGCGCGTCGAACACCGAGCCGCTGCTGCGCCTGAATCTCGAGGGCACTGACGCCGGAGATCATGGAGAAGCGGCGCGACGAGGTGCTCGGCGATCATCCGCGGCTGACGGAACTCCGGCAGCCGCCTCGCCTTCTGCTAGAATCGGCGTCAGCCGGGCGGGAGTAACTCAGTGGTAGAGTCACAGCTTCCCAAGCTGTTGGTCGCGGGTTCGATCCCCGTCTCCCGCTCCACGCCTCGTTCAGTCCCATCTCCCCACCGCATCTTCGCCGCCAGAGCCAGCTCATCTCGCGTATGATTCCCCCAGTTCTCCGGAGGATGCACGCGTGAATCGTCGAACCTTGCTGCGCAATGGAAGTCTGGCCGTGCTCGGCCTTGCCGCGAATGCGTGCGCGCCGAAATCCGCCGCCGTGGTGACGAGCCCGGCGAAGCGCCCACCGGTGGTGCTGCCGCGGGTGAAGATCTCGTGGGATCGCGTGATCCGCACGACGATCGGCCTGCGCCCGCATCGTCCTGGCGGCTTCGTGCTGAAGGCCGACAAGCTCGACGCCAAGACCCTGATCCACAACTACGGGCACGGCGGCGCCGGCATGTCGCTGTCGTGGGGCACGGCGAGCATGGCAGCCGACATGGCGGTGCAGCAGCAGGATCGCAAAGCCGCCGTCCTCGGCGGCGGGGTCGTCGGCATGACCACCGCGCGCGAGCTGCAGCGGCGTGGCTTCGACGTCACCATCTACGCCGCGACGCTGCCGCCCGACGTCACCTCGAACTGGTCGCTGGCCGGGTTCACGCCGACCTCCGGGTTGTCCACCGCCGCCGCCCGCACGCCGGAATGGACCGCGCAGTTCACCCAGGCCGTGGACATCGCCTACCGCCGGCTCCAGCTGCTGATTGGCCCGCGCTATGGCATCAGCTGGATCACCAACTACTCACCCACCGACGACGAGCGGATGATCACCGGCAGCAACTCTTTGCTGCCGGAGCACATCCAGGGCGCGAAGCTGTTGCTGGGACCGGGTGAGCATCCCTTCCCGTCGAAGTACGCGATCGAGCGCCCCGAGATGCGCATCGAGCCGTCAATCTACCTCGAGGCGCTGCTCGCCGACTTCCGGCTGTTCGGCGGCGCCATCGTCGTGCGGAAGTTCGAGACCCCCGCCCAGATCGCGGCGCTCTCCGAAGGACTGGTGGTCAATTGCACCGGGCTCGGCGCCAAGGCGCTGTTCGGCGATCCGGACCTGATTCCCCTGAAGGGCCAGCTCACCGTGCTGGTCCCGCAGCCCGAGATTCAGTACCTCGACCAGCGGCGGCTCGACGGTGCGATCCTCGGAGCCCGGGCTCGGCATCCACATGATGCCGCGGTCGGACGGCATCATCCTGGGCGGTACCTCCGAGCGGGACATCTGGACGTTCGACGTCAACGAGTCGGAGCGGAAGCGGATTGTCGAGGGGCACATCGAGCTGTTCAACTCGATGAAGTCGCCGACCTGAGCCTCAGCCGGCTATCGGGCGTCACTGCAGCGAAATGCCCACCGCCAGATGAAATAGAGTTGCGCGCGGCGCCGCCAGGGATGTGGGTGTGGCATCGCGGCTCGAGAGCCGGTGCCATCGGGCGTCGAATCCGACGCCGACGTGCTCGGTGATGAACCACCGGGCGCCGCCGCCGATGTTGATCGCTCCCATCCACCCGGACTCGGCCATCGCCGCCGGCCTGGTAGCGATGGTTGAGGACTCGCTCGTCACCTTGGCTCCACCGTATCCCGCGCTCAGGTAGCTCCAGCCAAGCCGGTGACCGAAGTTGAACGACAGCTGAGGGGCCAGGGTGGTCGCGCTGGTCTTGACGTCAGGCGTCCCCGCGGTCACCGCCGTGGCCGTGCCTCGCGCCATCGAGAAGGACGCGCCCGCGCCGAGCATCGCGGGGCCCCACTTGGCAAAGTAGAAATGTGCGCCGCCTTCCAGTCCGAAGCCACGCGACGGCACGTCGGTGCCTGCCGGGAGCACCGGCGTCCAGCCTGACGCGGTCGGCAACCCCGACATCAGCCCGCGGAGGTCCACGACGAATGGGCCAACCGGCTCGGAGGTCTGGGCCGAAGCCAGCGGCGCGCACACCAGGAGTGACATCAGCGCGAGACAGGCGCCGCGCATCAGTAGCCGCTCGCCTTCGCCGCCGGAGTGGTCTCGCCGCGCGACTCCTTGACGATCCGCACGCCGGCGCTGGCGCCGATGCGCGTGGCGCCGGCCGCGACCATGGCCTTGACCTGCTGCAGGTCGCGCACCCCGCCCGAGGCCTTCACGCCCATGTCGCTGCCCACCACGCGGCGCATCAGCGCGACGTCCGCCGCGGTGGCGCCGCCAGGGCCGAAGCCCGTCGACGTCTTCACGAAGTCCGCGCCCGCCGCCTTCGCCAGCGTGCAGGCTGTCACCTTCTCCTCGTCGGTCAGGAGCGCCGTCTCCAGGATCACCTTGCTCACCACGCCGCGCTCGATGCAGGCGCCGACCACGGCGCGGATGTCGTCGGTGACCAGCCGCACGTCGCCGGACTTCAGCGCGCCGACGTTCAGCACCATGTCGATCTCGGTGGCGCCGTCGAACATCGCCCGTCGGGCCTCGTATTGCTTCACGTCCGGCGTGGTCGCGCCGAGCGGAAAGCCGACCACCGAGCAGACGCCGACGCCGGTGCCCCGCAGTTGCGATGACGCGCGCGAGACCCAGGTGGGATTGACGCAGACGGTGGCAAACTTCCACTCCGCCGCTTCGCGGCACAGCTGTATCGATGTCGCCGGCCGTGGCGTCCGGCTTCAGCAAGGTGTGATCGATCGCCGAGGCACACGGCATTCTCGCCGCCGTCGCGGGCATGCAGACCCAGCCGTGTGGCGCCCGCATCCAGCACTCCGCGGACGCGATCGGGACAGCACTCATACGTGAAGCCATGGCACTGGCACCGGGACGGCGCCACCGCGCCGGCCGCCACCAGCTCCTCGAGAATCAGTTCAATCACCCGTCGGTAGTCGGTCACCGTGTGGTCCCCGCTGCAGCGCCTACTGCGTGCGCTCCAGCTGATGAATCTTGGCCAGCCGTCGCAGGTAGCGCGGCTCGGTCGTGGCGGTCGCCAGGAACGTGTCCACGATCGCGAGCGCCTCGTCGGCAGAGGTCAACGTGGCGCCAAGCGCCAGCACGTTGGCACCGTTGTGTTCGCGCGCGTACCGCGCCAGCGTCTTCGTCGTGCACATCGCGGCGCGCACTCCATGAATCTTGTTCGCGGCAATGGCCGAACCCAGTCCGGCCCCATCGATGACGATGCCGGCATCCGCTTCGCCGCGGGCGACCTGCCGCGAGACCTGGGCGGCGATATCCGGGTAGTCCACCGGCGTCGGGGCCGTCGGTGCCGATGTCGGTGACCGCCAGGCCGCGGCGCCGCAGCGTGTCGCGCAGGTGGTTCTTGAGGGCGACCGAGGTGTGATCGCCGCCGATCACCACGCGCCGGATGTCCGCCACCGGCGCCAGGGATGCGGTCTGGCTGTCGGCGACGGCGCCAATCACCGTGACTCGCCGTTCACGCAGCGTGTCCTGCGCCAGCGGCGTGACGTGCCCGCCCGGCGCCAGCGCCACCGTGGCGCCGCGATCGAGGACCCGCGCGTCGGCCTCGGTGATGATGCTGAACGTCTTCATGCCCTATGCTACGCTCCACTCGCCATGTCGTCGCCCGCCGTACTCATCACCCGTCACCAGCTGGCCAGCCGGATTGCGGCGATGGCCAATGAAATCCGCGCCACGCTTCCCGACGATGATATCCATTTCGTCTGCGTGCTGAAGGGCGCGTTTCTGTTCCTGGCCGATCTGGTCCGCTCGCTCGACGACCGGGTGACCATCGACTTCATCGCCGTGTCGAGCTACGGGGCCGGCAAGCAGTCGTCCGGCGAAGTCCGGCTCGTCAAGGATGTGGACACCAGCCTCGAACACCGTCACGTCGTCATCGTCGAGGACATCGTGGACACCGGGCTGACGCTGCACTACCTGCAGGACATCCTGCGCCTGCGCGGGCCGCGATCGTTGCGGACGGCCTGCCTGCTGAGCAAGCCGTCGCGCCGCAAGGTGGACGTGCGCGTGGACTTCATCGGCTTCACCATCGAGGACCACTTCGTCGTCGGCTATGGCCTCGATTTCAGCGAGAAATACCGCAACCTGCCGTATATCGGTGTGCTCGACAGCTGACTTCGCGCTCACTGCACGGCCTTCCGCACCTGGTCTGCCGCCGCCCGCGCGTCCTTGATCACCTGCGCTTCGTCCAGCGTCTTCACCACCCCATCGCGCATCAGTACCTGGCCGTTCACGATCGACAGCACCACGTCGTCGCCGTGGGTCGTGTAGACGAGGTGCGACACCGGATCGTACATCGGCACCTGGCGAGGCCGGTCGGTGCGGATGGCGATGACATCGGCCAGCTTCCCCGCTTCCAGCGAGCCCAGGCGGTCCTGCATGCCAAGCGCGCGGGCGCCGCCAATCGTCGCCATGCTGAGCGCCTGCTGCGCCGACACCACGCGCGGATCGCCCGTCACCAGCTTGTGCAGGAATGCCGCCTGCCGCATGGCCTCGAACATGTCGAGGTCGTTGTTGCTCGCGGCGCCGTCGGTGCCCAGTCCGAGTTTCGTGCCGGCGGCCAGATAGCCGGGAACCGGTGCGGCGCCGCTCGCGAGCTTCATGTTGCTTTCCGGGTTGTGCGACACGCCGACACCCCGTGCCGTGAGCATCGTCACTTCCTCCGGCGTGATCCACACGCCGTGGGCACCAAGGGTGATCGGCGCCCAGAACTTGATGCTGTCCAGAAACCCGGCCGGTCGCATCTTGTAGCGTTCCTGCGACGTCTTGACCTCGTCCTGGGTCTCGGCCAGATGAATCTGCAGGGGCACGCCGTACTTGATGGCGAGGTCGCGGGTGGCGAGGAGCGTAGCGGTGTCCAGCGTGTACATCGAGTGCGGCGCCACCGACGGCACCACCAGTTCGTCGTTCTTGAACCGCTGGATGAAGGCCTCGGCGCGGGTTAACCCTTCGGCAGGCGTCCTGGCGTCGGCCACGGGGAACTCGATGATGGTCTGCCCCAGCACGCCTCGCATGCCGGACTCTTTCACCGCCGCGGCAACTTCCTCCTCGAAGTAATACATGTCCGCGAAGAGCGTGGTGCCGGAGCGGATCATCTCGAGAGCGGCCAGCCTGGAGCCGACGCGTACGAACGCCTGGCGAGACCGTCTTCGCCTCGGCCGGGAAGATGTACTTCTGCAGCCAGTCCATCAGCGCCAGGTCGTCGGCAAGGCCGCGATAGAGGACCATGGCGGCGTGAGTGTGAGTGTTCACCAGCCCCGGCAGCACGATGTGGCCGGCAAGGTCGATGCGCTCGCGTCCTCGATACTTCGCGGCGATGGCGTCGGCGGTGTCCACCGCGACAATCTGATTCTTGTCGATGGCGACGCTGCCCGGCGAAATGACGCGGCTCGAGCCGTCCATGGTGACGACGGTGGCGTTGGCGAGGATGAGGGCGACGTCGATGCCCCCCGTCTGCGGCGGTGCGCCGGCGGGCGCCGGCGGTGCGGAGCATGCCGTCAGGACGATGACAAAAAGTAGGAAGAGGGCCGGGCGACCGGCGCGAGTCCAGGACATGCGCCTGCGATTTTACCCCGTGCGCCCTTGCGCTATGCTCTTGCCGTGCTGCACCTCGTTCGCCATCCCGTCGTTCACGACTGCCTGATCCAACTCCGCGATGCCTCTACGCCTCCCGAACTGTTTCGCCCGCTCACCGAGCGCATCAGCGTGCTGCTGGGAGCCGAGGCGCTCGCCGGCCTGCCGCAGCGGGCGGTGCAGGTGACCACGCCGATGGGGCCGGCGGACGGGCATCGGATTGGCGTGGACGTGGTGATCGTGCCGGTGATGCGGGCAGGACTGGCGATGCTGCCCGGCCTGCTGCAGCTGGTGCCACAGGCGCGTGTCGGCTTCATCGGAATGAGGCGTGACGAGCAGACGGCGGTGGCTTCGCAATACTTCGAACGGCTGCCCGAGCAGTTGGAAGACAGCCACATCGTGTTGGTAGACCCGATGCTGGCCACCGGAGGCAGTGCGGTAGCGGCGCTCGACTTGCTAAGGCAAGCGGGAGCGCGCCATGTATCGATGGTGTGTATCGTGGCAGCGCCCGAGGGCGTGGCCGCCGTCGAACGCGCCTATCCGCAGGTGCCGGTGTTCGCGCCGGTCGTGGATCGCGAGCTGAATGCGCGGAAGTTCATCGTGCCGGGCCTCGGAGACTTCGGCGACGGCTCTACGGCACGACGTGAGTCGTGGTAGAATTTTTAGTCTCACCGTACGCGCGCTTGGCTCAGCGGTAGAGCACCGCCTTCACACGGCGGGGGTCCCAGGTTCGAATCCTGGAGCGCGCACCACTTCAACCCGCGATTCAACGACACATCTGGGCTCGTAATGTGGCTCGGCGTGACGCTGGCCGTATACTCCGGGCATGACCTCCAAACCTCAGCCGAGCCGTCAGTCGCTCGGACCGCTCCCTGCCGCCATCGTCGCGCACCTGACATCAGCCGTCGGCGCACCAACCCCTCACCTGCTGGTCGATGGCCAGCCGCAGGTGCATCAGGACGGCTGGACGCTTGGCGAGAGCCAGGTCGACGACAGCGAGGGCGAAGGCCACATCACCGACGTCGAGGTCTGCCTGCTGAAATCCGGAGCGATCCTCACCAGCATCGTCTCGATCAGCGGCGACGGCGACTCGCACATCGCTCACGTCCACGGCACGCCCGAAGAGGCCGCGCAATGGCTGTCCAAGCACTGCCACGGCTACCTCGAAGCGCCAGCGCAGGCGGCGTGGCGCCAGGCGTGTGAAACGCTGCCGGCGCTGGTGGTCACGACCGCCAAGAAGTGACGCCAGTTCCCGCCGGGAGAGGTCAGGCGGCTTTGGCCCCGAGTCTAGGTCTTGGGTCTTGAGTCTTGGGTCTTGAGTCGTAAGTCTTGGGTTACCGCGACTGCGCCGCCTTCAACCACGCCGTAATCTCGGCGAGCTGCGCCTGCACCGCGTCGGGACTCGTGGACTGCGGCGTCTTCTTCGCCCGCACCGAGGCCTGCGCGGTGACCACTTTCATCACGTCCTCGCCGAACGCCGGGTTGAACGCGCGCCATTCCGCCGGCGTCAGCGTCTCGAACTCTTTTCCCTGCTTGAGCAACTCGCGCACCATCCCGCCCACCACCTCGTGCGCGGTTCGGAAGGCAACGCCTTTCGAGACGAGGTAATCGGCCACGTCGGTGGACAGCAGGAATCCCGACGCCCCACGCGTAGTCCGCGCGCGATCGAGCGTCAGCGTCCGCACCACGGTGGCCGCCGCCCCGGCCGACCCCATCAGCGTGTCCTCGGTGTCGAACACCGCCTCCTTGTCCTCCTGCAGGTCCTTGTTGTACCCGCTGGGCAGTCCCTTCATCGTCGTCAGCATGCCGGTGAGATGGCCGATGGTGCGGCCCGACTTGCCGCGCACCAGCTCCATCGGATCGGGGTTCTTCTTCTGCGGCATCAGGCTGCTGCCGGTGGCCACCGCGTCGGAGAGCACGAAGAAGCCGAACTCCTCGCCGGTGAACAGCACCACGTCCTCGGCCAGCCGGCTCAGATGGATCATCGCCAGCGAGGAGGCGTGCAGGAAGCTGCTGACGTAGTCGCGGTCCGAGGTCGCGTCGATACTGTTCGCCACCACCTTCGTGAAGCCAAGCTGCTGCGCCAGGAACTTCGTGTCCACCGCGTAGTTCGTCCCGGCGATCGCACCGGCGCCGAGCGGCATCGCGTCGGCCTCGGCGCGCACGGCATCGAAGCGATCGACATCGCGTCGCAGCGCATGGGCGTGCGCCAGCAGGTAGTGCGCGACCAGGACCGGCTGGGCCCGGCGCACGTGCGTATAGGAGGGCATCACCGCATCGCCGGCGGAGGCGGCCTGCGCCACGAGCGCATCGATGACCGCGAGCAGCGACTTCTGGATGTCCGGCACCCGGCGGCGCACGTAGAGACGCATGTCCACCGCTACCTGGTCGTTGCGCGAGCGGCCGGTGTGCAGCCGGCGCCCGGGCTCGCCGATGCGCTCGATCAGGACGCGCTCGACGAACGAGTGGATGTCCTCGTCCGGTCCGCTCAGGAACGCCGGATTGGCGCGCCCGGATTCGAGGATGGAGTTCAGGCCGCGGCGGATTGCCGTGGACTCCTCGGCGTTCAGCACGCCGGCGCGGGTGATCGCCTCGGCCCAGGCCAGGCTGCCCAGCACATCGTCCTCGAACAGGCGCTTGTCGAACGAGAACGACGCGCCCCAGGCCAGCAGCGCCTTGTTCGGTTCGACGTCGAAGCGCCCGGACCACAGTGGCTTGTTCTCCTGCGCCAGGGCAGGTGCGGCAAGCAGAAGGCCGAGCAGGACTGGCACCACGCGCCTGAACAGGGCTGCAGACATCACGCTCTCCTTGGAAGACACGAAGCGACGGAAAGTCCGCGCCGCCATCCGGCCGCGGCCGAGAGCGCGGTCGGCCGGCAGGAAGCGGATAGCTAGTGCTCCGTCGAGGCGCCCGCCTCGTCGAACTTCTCGATCAGCCGGTACAACGCCCGACGGCTGACGCCGAGCTTGCGCGCCGCCAGGGACTTGTTGCCGCTGGTTTCGTCGAGCGCGTCCCGCACCGCTCGTTCGGTCGGCGGCGGCCCCGAGATCACGTCGGACAACATCGCCACGGCCCGCGGCGCCTGCGGCACCGGCGGGCGGGGCCGTTCCTGCAGCGCCCGGTGCACGTCCCGCTCGGTGAGCATGTGCCCCTCGCACAACAGGCACGCCCGCTCGATGACGTTCTTCAACTCGCGGATATTGCCGGGCCACTGCCACTGCTGCAGCAGCTCCTCGGCTTCCGGGGTGATGCCAATCACTCCCTTGCCGAACTCACGCGCGCACCGGCGCACGAACGACGCGGTGAGATACGGGATGTCCTCCACGCGCTCGCGCAGCGCAGGAATCATCACCTCCGCGACGTTGAGGCGGTAATAGAGATCGCTGCGGAAGCGGCCTTCGGCCACCTCCACCTCGAGGGCGCGATTGGTGGCGGCGACGACCCGGACGTCAACCCGCCTCGGCTCCACCGCGCCGACCCGCTGCACCTCGCCATTCTCCAGCGTCCGCAGCAGCTTGGCTTGAACGCTGAGCGGCAGCTCCCCCACTTCGTCGAGGAAGAGCGTGCCGCCGTGAGCGGCCTCGAACAGGCCGGCCTTGTCCTGCGTGGCCCCGGTGAACGACCCGCGCACGTGGCCGAACAGCTCGCTCTCGAACAGCGACTCGACCACCGCGGAGCAGTTGACGGTGACGAACCGCTTGTCGCGCCGCGGGCCCAAATCGTGGAAGGCCCTCGACACCAGTTCCTTACCGGTCCCGGTCTCACCCGAGACGAGGACGGTGCGCACGTGCGGCGCAAGCCGGCGGATCATCGTGAACATCTCGAGCATCACCGGGGAACGGCCGATCATGCCGTTGCATTCGAGGCGCTGGGCGATGTCCGCGTCATTCTCGAGCAGCGCCTGGCGGTTCTCGAAGTCCTGGCGCACCTCCGCCATCAGACGGCGCACGCGGGGCAGATCGAGCGGCTTGGGGAGGAACTCTCCGGCGCCCAGCTTGATGGCTTCGACGGCGTTGTCGATGGAGGATTGGCCGGTCATCAGCACGATCTGCGTGCAGGTGCGGGTCGACCGCGAAGCGCGGAGCACCTCGAAGCCGCTGGCCTCCGGCATGTGGAGGTCCAGCAGCATCAGGTCGACGTGACGGCGCTGCAGGGCGTCAATCGCCTCGCGGCCGTTGGTCGCCTCGGCCACCTCGAAGCCGGCGCGATTGCCGATCTCTCGTAACAACATCCTGATCTGCGGATCGTCATCGACCAGCAACAGGAACGGGCGGGGCGGCGAGCCGGCGGGCGAACTCATGGCGTCGTGTCTGGATACTGTAACCCCAGCGGAGCGCCGGAGTGCGCAGCACGGCGCCGCGTGCGTCGAATTCAGCTTGGCTTCTTCATCTGCTCGATGAGGATTGCCAGCACCTTCGCGTAGGCGGCGTCGGCGTCGGCGTGCGCCTTCATGTAGTCCGCCTCGGACATCTTGTCTTCCTTCCAGCTGCCGTCGAACCGCATGTTCTTGGCGACCATGTCGTGCGAGTCGGCCGGCTGGTTCTTGCCGCCCTTGCGGAGGCCGTCGGCGCCGAGGTCGGTGACGAAGTGGCGGGTGTCGGGAGTCGATGCGCTGTTCAGATCGATGTAGACCTCTTTGTAATCCCGCTTGATGATCTTCTCGTTGAGCATTGCCGGGGCGCTGATCTTCGCCCACACCACCATCATCTGTCCCGGGAAGACCAGCGCGGCGACGAACTCGTCGGGCGAGTCGGGAATGCGTGCCGCGATGCTATCGAGCTTCTTGTCTGCGAGCAGCTGCGCGAGTTCGTTCGCGGGGGCGGCCGACTGCGGATCCTGGGCGAAGGCTGGAGCGGTGAGGCTCAGGGCCAGGCCGGCGACCGACAGCAAACTGAAGAGGCAGCGTTTCATCCCCTCCATCTAACACCCGCCGAGAGCCGGCGTCAATGAGAAGCGTGTTCAGCCAATGAACAGCGAGTCTTCGTCGTCGAGGCCGGGACGCAGGTTGCGGCGGCGGCGCGAGGCTTCGCGAATGCCGCTGAACGGCCGAAAAGGCCGCCTGGAGGCCGGCGAAGATCGCCATCGCCCTGGCGCGCGGACCGCTGACGAACTGGCGCGCGGTGGCGAGCGTTTCGTCGACGCGCGCGCCGACTTCGCCGAACAGCGCGTCGACCCGCTCCACCTGCCGTGACGCCAGCGCCGCGGCGCGCGCCGCCTCGCGAGGCCACTTCCGTCAGATTCGCGAGGAGCGGCTTGATGTCCTGATCGATCTGACGCGACACCTGTTCCACGCGCCGGGCAAGGCGCATCCCGGCCACGATGGCGCCGACCTGGATCACCGCCATGACCAGCACCGAGAAGGCGATGATGCCGAGGAACAGCTCGGCGGTCGTCGGTCACGCCTGCTCGCCTCGCTCGCGGGCCTGCTGGAAGGCCTCGCGGCCGCGATCGACCGCGGTGGCCACGATTCACGATTCCGCTCGTAGAATTCGCGGCCCTGCTCCATCGCCTCACGCGCCTTGTCGCGGCCTTCGCGGGCCTTCTGGCCGAGGTACTCGCGGGTTTCGTCGCCCGATGCCGGCGCGAACAGCAGCGCCACCGCGGCGCCGGTCAGCGCGCCAACCATGAACGCCAGCATCACGTTGCCCGAACCCGACTGGTTGTCCCTGGACATATCGCCTCCGCCTAGAAAATGCTGACTTTGACGTTGAGATATTTCTTCGGATCCTTGCTGGATATCTCGGCAATCAGCCCGCGCAGTTCCGACGACCGTCTGGTTCATGTTCTCATATAACTGTTTATCGTGCAGCAACTGGCCGGCCGTGCCCTGGCCGGCGTTGAGGTGATCGCACAACCGTGTCGAGGCGGGCAGTCATCGAATCCAGCCGCTTGTAGAGCGCATCGTCGTTGAGGAGCTTGCCCATCGTGCCCTCGCCTTTGTTCAGCCGATCGCTGATCGATTCGAGATTCGTCGTCGTGGTGGTGAGAGTCTTGGCCAGCGCCGGGTCGTTCAGCAACTGCCCCAGGCTGCCCTCGCCGTTACGCAGCTTGGGCGTGATGGCATTGAGGTTGGCGATCGAGCGTTCCAGCTCGTCGTAGAGCTTGGGATCGTTGGCCAGCTTGCCCAGCGTGCCCTTGCCGTCGGCGACGGCGGTCGTGACCCGCTCGGCGGCGCGGACAAAGCCCTCGAAGTCGCGGTAGACGGCGTCGTCGGTGAACAGCTTGCCGACGGTGCCCTTGCCCGCCCGCAGGTCCTGCGATGAGGCGCTTGGCTTCCTCGAGGCCGCCGGTGGCGCTTTCGGTCAGCTCGGCGATGCTGCCGGGTGCGACGCCCGGTTTGACATAGCCCCAGTCCGGCAGCGGCGTGCCGTCGGGCGCCGGCGTGATATCGACGGCGCCCTCGCCGAGCAGCGAAATCGAGCCGATCGTCGCCACCGACGAGGTCGTGACGAGCGGCCGCATGTCGTTCTCGACGCTCGAACCACACCTCGACGCGCGTCCCGGCGAAGTCGACCTTGGTGACGGTGCCGATCTCGACACCGGCGACGCGCACCGGCGATCCGCTCTTCATCCCGGCGACGTTGGGGAACGTCGTCTTCAGCGGGTAGTTCTGCCAGAAGAAGCCGCCTGCCGCCGACCGCGAAGATCAGCAGGCGGCCATGAACGCGGCGAAGACGGCGATGATGCCGAACTTGAGTTCGGCCCAGGCGAGTGATCGTGTGCGTGGCATGTGAGTCCAACCCCTTACGAAAGAAACGTTTCAGGTACGGATCCGTGGAGGTGCGGAGCTCGTCCGCCGAGCCCTCGAACGACACCTCGCCGTCGCGAATCATGACGAAATCGGCCTCCTCGATCTTCTGTCCGGCCGCCGGCGAGATGTTGAGGTCGCCGCCGTCCGGTCGCGGTGCGCTTCGTGCGTCGCAACGTAGAACGCGTCGCGCAACTGGTGGGTCACGAGCACCGAGGTGACGTTCTCGAGGTCGCGCAGCTTGACGATCTCGGCGTCGACGGTCAGCGACGTCATCGGATCGAGACCGGTGGTCGGCTTCGTCGTAGAGCAGCAGCGTGGGCCTCGCCGCCATGGCGCGCGCAATCGCGACGCGCCGCCGCTGGCCGCCCGACAGCGCCGACGGCAGCTTGTCGATGTGCTCGCTCGAGGCCGACGAAGCCGAGCACTTCCTCGACGCGCGGACGCACCTCGTCGAGCGGCATGCCGGGTCTCTTCGTAGAGCTTGTAGCCGACGTTCTCGCCGACCGTGAACGAATCGAACAGCGCGCCTTCCTGGAACACCATGCCCATGTGATGGCGGACGCCCATCAACTGCGACTTCGTTCATCAGGTCGACGCGGTGCCCGAGCACCCAGATCGTGCCCGAATCCGGCTTCAGCAGCCCGAGCATCAGCTTCAGGATCGTCGACTTGCCGGCGCCGCTGGCGCCGAGAAAGATCTTGGTGTGGCCGGCGCGGACCGTCGAACGTGACGTCGCTCAGGATCACCTTGTCGTCGAACGACAGGTTGACCTTGTCGAACAGCACCACCGGCGCGTGCGGCTTCGACCAGTTCGACCGGCAGTCCGAATTCGGCGAGGCTCGCGTCGCATCAGAACAGGATCGAAATCAACAGCCGCGTCACGAAGAAGTCGACGACCAGCACGGTCACCGACGCGGCGACCACGGCGTTGGTCGTGGCGCGGCCGACGCCCTGGGTGCCGCCCGTGGTCCGCAGGCCGACGTGGCAGCCGATCGTGACGATCACGAAGCCGAGGAAGAACGGCTTGATGATGCCCATCCACACGTCCTGGAGATAGAGGCCGTCGATGACCGACTGCCAGTAGACACCCGACGACACGCGCAGCTGCGTGACGGCGATGATCCAGCCGCCGAGCAGGCCGACCGTGTCGGCCACCACGGTGAGGATCGGGCACATGATGAAGCCGGCCAGCACGCGCGGCACCACCAGCTTGCGGATCGGATCGGTGCCGAGCGCGCGCAGCGCGCTGATCTGCTCGGTCACGACCATCGAGCCCAGCTCGGCGGCGATGCCCGAGCCGACGCGGCCGGCCAGCATCAGCGCCGTCAGCACCGGGCCGAGTTCCTTGATCATCGACGCGCTGATCAGCCGGCCGACGAAGGGCCGGGCGCCGAACTGATCGAGCGTCATGCCCGACTGCAGCGCCAGCACCGCGCCGGTGAAGAAGCCGGTCAGCAGCACGACCGTGAGCGAGCCGAGGCCGATGACGTCGATCTGCTCGACGAGGTCGCGGGAGTAGAACGGCCGGCGACACGAGCCGCGGATCGCCGCCAGGCACAGGCGCACGTACTCCTGCACCTCGAGCAGCGCGCTCTTCAGTCCGTCGACCACACGCGACTGCAATGAGTCGCTCACGGAACGAGGGCGCCCCGAGCCCGAGATCGCGCGTCTGCAGGATGCGAATCTGGTCGCGCAGCGACGCCGCCTTCTCGAAGTCGAGGTTGGCGGCCGCCGACTTTCATCTCTGTTCGCCAGCGTCGCGATGTGCGCCTCCAGCTCGGCGTGGGTCCGGAACGCCTGCCGGCCGCTCTTCGTCTCGGGCACGCCCGAGGTAATCCCGCTCGTACACGCTCGATCAGACGTCGTCGATCGACTTGACGATACTGGTCGGCGTGATGCCGTGCTCGTCGTTGTAGGCGCGCCTGCCGCGTCCGGCGCCGCTCGGTCTCGTTGATCGCCGTCCGCATCGAATCGGTCACCGTGTCGGCGTACATGATGACCGGCCCTTGCACGTTGCGGGCCGCGCGGCCGGAGGTCTGGATCAGCGCCCCGCCCGAGCGCAGGAAGCCTTCCTTGTCGGCGTCGAGAATCGCGACCAGCGAGACTTCCGGCAGATCGAGCCCCTCGCGCAGCAGGTTGATGCCGACCAGCACGTCGAAGACGCCGCGGCGCAGATCGCGCAGAATCTCGACCCGCTCCAGCGTGTCGATATCCGAGTGGAGGTAGCGGACCTTGACGCCAAGCTCCTGGTAGTACGTGCGTCAGGTCCTCGGCCATCCGCTTGGTGAGCGTCGTGACCAGCACGCGCTCGCTGCGGCTCGGCGCGGTCGCGGATTTCCTTGAGCAGATCGTCGACCTGGCCCTTGACCGGGCGCACCTCGATCGGCGGATCCATCAGGCCGGTCGGCCGAATCACCTGCTCGACGACCACGCCGCCGGCTTTCTGCAGCTCGTACGGGCCCGGCGTCGCCGACACGTAGATCAGCTGGCTGCACCCGCTGCTCCCACTCGTCGAAGTTCAGCGGGCGATTGTCGAGCGCCGACGGCAGGCGGAAGCCGTACTCGACCAGCACTTCCTTGCGCGAGCGGTCGCCGTGATACATCCCGCGGACCTGCGGCACCGTCTGGTGGCTCTCGTCGACGACGATCAGCGCGTCCGACGGCAGGTAATCGAGCAGCGTCGGCGGCGGCTGTCCCGCGCGACGCCCGGTCAGGTGGCGCGAGTAGTTCTCGATGCCGTGGCAGTAGCCGATCTCCTTGATCATCTCGAGATCGAACATCGTCCGCTGGTGCAGGCGCTGCGCTTCGAGCACCTTGCCCTCGCGCTCGAGGTCGCCGCGGCGCTCCTCGAGCTCCTCCTTGATCGTCTCGACGGCATCCTTCAGGCGCTCGCGGCTGGTGACGAAGTGCGACTTCGGATAGACCGCGATGCGGTCGTGGCGCTTCAGCGCCTTGCCGGTGAGCGGATCGAACGACGTCAGCTCGTCGACCTCGTCGCCGAACAGTCCGATGCGAAGCGCCAACTCTTCGTACGACGGATAGACCTCGATGATGTCGCCGCGGACGCGGAAGTTGCCGCGCGCGAACTCGTGGTCGTTGCGCTCGTACTGAATCTCGACCAGCTTGCGCAGGATCTGGTCGCGATCGATGCGCTGCCCTTTCTCGAGCGGCAGCACCAGGCCGTAGTACGCATCCGGCGAGCCCAGGCCGTAGATGCACGACACGCTGGCGACGATGATCACGTCGCGCCGCTCGAACAGCGACCGCGTCGCCGACAGCCGCATGCGATCGATCTCGTCGTTGATCGTCGATTCCTTCTCGATATAGGTGTCGCTGGACGGCACGTAGGCTTCCGGCTGGTAGTAGTCGTAATAGCTGACGAAGTACTCGACGGCGTTGTCGGGGAAGAAGCGCCGGAACTCCTGGAACAGCTGCGCCGCCAGGGTCTTGTTGTGCGCCATCACCAGCGTCGGCCGGTTCACGCGCGCGATGACCTGCGCCATGGTGTAGGTCTTGCCCGACCCGGTGACGCCGAGCAGCACCTGATGCTTGTCGCCGCGATTCAGCCCGTCGACCAGCTCGGGTACGGCGTGGACCTGATCGCCGCGGAGCTCGAAGTCGGATGCGAGGTTGAACTGACGTGTACGGACGGCATGCGAGTGGCAGGAGGAAAAGCCCATGGTACCACAAGGCCATTGGGCACTCTCGGGCCGACGGAGGCGTCAGCGGGACGGCTTGTACGAGGCGAAATAGCCCTTGCGGGCGCGCACGTTCAGGTCCGGTCGCTTCACCTTGACCTCGACCTTGCGCCACGCGCCGTCGGTGGCGGGATTGCTCGACAGATAGCCGAGCTGGTACTGCGCCTGGATCTCGGTCAGCACCTTCTCGTAGCGCGGTCCAGATCCTTCATGCTGCCCGGAAAGAAGGCCTGGCCGCCGGTCGTTTCGGCGAGCTGCCGCAACCGTCTGCTGCGATTCCAGGCGTGCGCCGCCGGTATTCTCGACCAGTCCGATCGCGTAGACGGTGACGTTGCGACGCCTTGAGCAGCGTCACCGTTTCCGTCAGCGACAGCGACGAGCGCGAGTCGCCGCCGTCGGTGTACATCACCAGCACCTTGCGGCCGTCCTGGCGAGTCGGCGCCGTCCAGATAGATGCCGAGGGCGTCGTAGAGCGCGGTCCAGCCGTCGGCCTTGCGCTGGCGAATCCGCTCGACCAGCCGCGCGAAAGTCGCGCTGCGGGTACCGCGTGATCCGCACCTGCGTGTCGAAGTCCACGAGCGTGATGTCCTCGGACGCGGGCAGCATGTTCAGGAACTTGATCGCGGCGCCCTGCGCGAGCTTCATGTCGCGCTCCATGCTGCCGCTGGCGTCGACCATCAGCCCGGGGTGCAGCGGCCGCGATCGCTTCCTCGCCGCCCCCGGGGCGAAGTGTTCCAGGCGCTGGGTTTCGCCGTCCTCGATCACCTCGAAGTCGTCCCGCGTGAGGTCGGTGACGAGCTCTCCCGTCCGGTCGGTAATCGTGACCGCAAGGCGTGGCGAGATCGACGCCGGCCCGGAAGACCAACTGTGCCGCGTCCAGACCCGCCACGGCGGCGATCGCGCACACGCAGGCCGTAATCCCCCGCATGAGGGCATCCTATAACGGCTTCGGACGCCTATTTTCCGGGGAATCGTGACGGCTTGCGCGTGGAAGCTATAATCGGAGGATCGTGCGTTGTCTTGCGGTCTGCCACACGGAGCTGGTCGTCCGGCTCCTCGAGGCAGTCCTGACTCCGTCCGCGGAGCTCGACGTTGTGGTCGAAAGCCGGGCGCTCGCCCGCCAGTTCGAATTTCGGACTGCCCGTCTCGGTTGACGAACCCGATCGCATCGACAGCTACGTCAAGCTCGGCTCTCGCCCGTCATGCCGGTGTTCATCGAAGACAACGGCCGCAGCGGCCTGCGCAAGATGCTCGAAGCGGTGCGCGGCGCGGGCGGCACGCTCGTCTACGTGCTCGGCACCGGCCTCGACGACGTCAAGAAGGCCGAGACGCTGCGCGACGACTTCCCCGAAGTCACGCACGCTCACGCTGGCGGAGCTGGTCGGGCCGCCGCTGCTCACCGAGCTCGGCCGCTCGGTGACGCGCCAGCGCGTCCAGCAGTACCAGCGCTACATGGACGATGCGGACCGCGTGCTGATCCTGACGCACAACGATCCCGATCCCGATGCGATGGCCAGCGGCCTGGCGCTGCGCACCCTGCTGCGCCGCACCCGGCAGACCGCCGTCATCGGCTGCCTCGAGCCGGTGACGCGGCCCGAAAACCTGCGGATGGTGAAGCTGCTGGACCTCAAGATCGAGACTGCTCACGCCGGAGCAGTTCAAGAGCTTCGACAAGATCGCGCTCGTCGACGTGCAGCCGCACTACTTCCCGGGCCTCCTGCCGCACGTCGACCTGGTGATCGATCACCATCCCGAGCAATCCGGCTACAACGCGATCTTCAAGGACATCCGCCCCGACTACGGCTCGACGTCGACGATCCTCACCGAGCACCTGCGCGCCGTCGACATGGACATCTCGGAGCGCACCGCGACGGCGATGCTCTACGCGATCAAGTCCGACACGCTGTTCTTCAACCGCCACGCCAACCGCGCCGACATCGACGCGTTCTCGTACCTCTATCCGCTCGGCGACGCCACGATGATCCGCAAGATGGAGGGCGTCGGAAATCACCGCCGAGCGCCTCGACTACCTGATCAAGGCGTGGCAGCAGGGCCGCATGATGGAGCACGTGTTCTGCGCGTTCCTCGGCGAGCCGCCGCGCGAGGACTTCATCCCCTACGTCGCCGACTTCTACCTGCAGCTCGAGAACGTGCAGTGGACGCGTGATCAGCGGCGTCGTCAACGACACTTCGTGGTGTCGGTGCGCAACCTCGGCTACTCGCGCAACGCCGGCGACTTCGTGCGCCGCTGGTTCAACGACATCGGCAGCGCCGGCGGCCACCGCACGATGGCCAAGGCGGTCGTGCCGGTCGAAGCGTTCCAGAAGAAGTTCGGCACCTACGAAGGCAGCCGCATCAACCAGCGCATGCTGGAACTCGTGCTCGAGTTCCTGCACGAAGTGAAGCAGGGACTGAAGTAGGGCGCGCCTCCGGCGCGTAGGCAAAGAACGGGCGCGCCTCGGCGCGTAGGACAAACCGGCGCGGCCTGCGGCCGCGTGGGCGCTCGCTTTGCTCGCGTAGGAGGGTTCCCAGCTGTCGATCCTACGGCGCGAAGCGCCGCCTCTCTCCTACCGCGCGAAGCGCGGCCCTTGTCCGTCCTACCGCCCGAAGGGCGGCCTAAGACAGCGCCTGCTCGAGATCCTCGATCAGATCCTGCGCATCCTCGAGGCCGATCGACATCCGGATCATCCCTCGCGACACGCCGGCCGTGACGAGCTCCTCGTCGCTCAGTCCGGTGTGCGAGCGTCAGGATCGGCAGGCTGCAGATGCTCTCGACGCCGCCCAGGCTGGTCGCGCGCTTGAATCACGCGGAAGCGATCGAAGACGCGGAACGCCGCTTCCTGCCCACCCTGCACGTCGATCGTGACCATGCCGCCGAATCCCGTCATCTGCCGCGCCGCGATGGCGTGATCGGGATGCGACGCCAGCCCTGGATAATAGACGCGCGTCATGCCGGCGTGGCCCTCGAGCGCGGTGGCCACCGTCATCGCGTTGACGTTGTGCTGCGCCACGCGCAGCGTCATCGTCTTCAGGCCGCGGCCGAGCGCGTAGGCGGGCTGCGGGTCCAGATGTCGTCCCAGCAGGCGGCGCGTCTTCATGATCGGCGCGAGCATCGCCCGGCTGCCCGACAGCACGCCGCCGGTGACGTCGCTGTGGCCGTTGAGATACTTCGTGGCGCTCTGCATCGAGAGGTCGACGCCCATCGACAGCACCGGCTGGTTGACGGGACTCGCGAAGGTGTTGTCGATCACCGACAGCACGCCGGCCTCCTTGCAGGCGGCGGCGACCGCGCGCACGTCGACGCAGCGCAGCGTCGGATTGATCGGCGACTCGAACCACACCAGCTTCGTGCTGCGGGCCGATGATGCCGGCCGGAGCCGCCAGCTCCTCGATCGACACGAACCGGCCGCTGATCCCGAACCGCGGCAGCAGGTCTGCGATGAGGTGAAGCGTGCCGCCGTAGATCGCCGCGCTGCAGACCACTTCGTCGCCCTGTTGCAGCAGGGTCAGCAGCGCCGTGCGTGATCGCCGCCATGCCGGTGCTGAAGAGCAGCGAGCACTCGGCGCCGTCCACCACGGCCAGCTTCTGCTCGATGGCGACGACGGTCGGATTGTCGTAGCGCGAATAGAGGTAGCCGGCGAGCGGCCCTCCTGGTAGGCCTCGACGTCGGCGGCCGAGTCGAAGACGAACGTGCTGGTCTCGTAGATCGGCGTCGTGAGCGAGGGCGTGATCCCCGCGGTCACGCGCCCGCCGGTGTGAATCAGCTTGGTGCTCTTGCGCATCTTCGTGCTCCTTCGCGATTCTACAGCCGGTCGCCGCTGGCCCCGAGCATCGGCTCGATGAATTGACGATAGGCGTCTTCGTAGCCGCGTTCCATCAGCTCGTCGAGCGACTCGGTGCGATCCGACTGCTCGTCGTAGGCGCCGGTCGAGATCGAGCGGGCGGATCGGGTTGTGCGACGGTCGAATCACGTACGAACCCTGGAAGCGGTGCTGCAGATGGCGAATCGCATCGGCCATCGCCGCCGCCTCGGTCGACGCGATCTGCTCGCCGACGACGCCCAGGCCGTCGAGCCGCGGTCAGGCGGAGTTCGTGCGGCGCCGGCGGCTCGGGCGTGGCGGAGACGACGATGACCTGCTCGACCCCGGCCGCCGCCGCTTCCTCCAGCACGCGCGCGATGCTCGCCGGTCGATCGGTCAGCCGATGCGTTTCGCCGCGCCAGTACGCATCGTGGGCGAAAGTGACGAGCCTCGGGTCGCTCACGCCGGGCAGCGTCAGCGCGGCGGCCAGCACCTCGGTCGACGTGATCCCGCGACCCGCCGGCGAGATCGTGCGCCTCGGCGCGACGCGACGAGGCGGCGCGTGGCGGCGGGAACAGCGCTTTCCGATACGGCTCCCTCAGCAGGCCGAACACCAGGTCGCGACTCGCGTCGAGGTCGTGCACCACCAGCAGCAGCTCGCGAAAGCCCGGCTGGCCGAGGTTCTCGGGCAGCAGCTCGGCATAGCGCCGGCTGAGGTCTCTCGCATCCGGCGTCTTGAACGCGGCGCCGCCCCGCAGAATGCCCCACAGCGCGGTGACGCCGGCGGCGATCGCGCCTGACGCATCGACCGGCGAGCCGAGCAGCGACCACAGCGCGTGCGAGGACGAGCGCCTGCGGACCGGCATCCGCCACCGCGGCATCAAGCCCCGACGACCAGCACCAGCAGGCCGACGATGGAGATGCAAGGACCAGGCGCGGCATCCAGGTCGGCAGCGCGCCGGCGCGAACGCCGTCGCCCAGCGCCTCGAGGGTGGCCCGCGCGAAGGCTGCGCCGGCAGTCGAGTCCCGCCATGCCGAGACCGAGCGCGATGGGATAGACCGCGGCGACCAGCAGGAGGGCGATCAGCGGGACTGCCAGCACCGCGAGCAGCGCCAGCAGGAGCACCCGCAGGCAGCGGAACGGCCAGCGCCAGCGATAGAAGGTGGCCGGCGCGGGACCGCGCCAGAAGCCGCCTTGCTCCCACAGCCGTGCCGCGCCGTCGACCGCGGAGAGCACGGCGCCGAGCGCGCCAATGCCGCGGCCGCCCACCACGTCGACCTTGACGCCGGCTTCGTGGAGGGCGCGCAGGGCGCCGGCGTGGTAGGCGCCGTCGGCGCCGGTGCCAGTCAGCACCAGCGCCGTGCGTCGCTCTGGGGAATAGTCGCGGGCTCTGCCACTACTCGTCGTGAATGGTCACGAGCTTGAGGATCTCGAACTTGCGCGCACCCGCGGGCGTCGTGACCGTGACCTCGTCGCCCTCTTCCTTGTTGAGGATGGCGCGGCCGATCGGCGACGAGGTGGAGATCATGCCCTTTTCAGCGTCGGCGTCTTCGGGCATGACGAGCTGGTAGACGATCTCCTGCCCCGTCGACTCGCGCAGCGTGACCGTGGAGCCGAAGCCGGCCTTGCCGTGGGGGATGCTGCTCCATGTTCATCAGCGCGATCTCGTTCATGCGCCGCGCAGCATCGCGATGCGCGCGTTGACGTAGGTCTGGCGCTCCTTGGCGGCCTGGTACTCCGCGTTTTCGCGCAGGTCGCCGAGCTCGCGCGCGCGCTGGATCTCCTTGGGGAGTTCCATCTGCAGCTCGCGCTCGAGCGCGTTGACCTCGTCTTCGAATCGCTTGAGAATCTTTCCTTTCATCGCGTTCAGACCTCGGACTGTAGCATAATTAGGCAGGCTCCCCATGACCCTGATCACCAGCCGCCAGCATCGCTATCGTCAGGGAGTTTCGCGCCGTCGCCCGCGGCGACGCGCGCCGCATGCTGCTCGACGGCTGGCACCTGCTGGGCGAAGCGCGCGGTGGGCCTTCGCCGTCGAGCTCGTGGCCGTGCGAGGCGACATCGCCGCGGCCCACGCCCCGTCGCTCGAGCTGATGGCCGCCGAACGGCACGCCGGTCGTCGAGGTGTCCGACAGCGTCCTGGACGCGCTGTCGCCGGTGCGCACGCCGTCCGGCGTCGTCGCCATCGCCGCAGCGTCCGATCGTCGATCGGCGCGCGTTACTCGCTCCTGCCCCCGCGCTCGTGCTGGCCGCGCTCGGCGTGCAGGATCCCGGCAACGTCGGCGCGATCATCCGCTCCGCCGACGCCGGCGGCGCGACCGGCGTCGTGCTCGACGACTGACTCCGCCGATCCGTGGGGATGGAAGGCGCTGCGCGCGTCGATGGGCAGCGCCTTTCGACTGCCGGTGGTCCGCGAGACGACGCCCTGGCGAGCCTGCGGCGAGTGGCAGGACGAAGGCCTGCGCATCGTCGCGACGGTCCCCAGCGGACGGCGTTCGATCTGCACGACGCTCGACCTCACCCAGCCGCTCGTGTTCGTCATGGGAGCGGAAGGGACTGGCCTGTCGGAGGACATCCTCGAGGCCGCCGATCTCCGCGTCCGCATTCCGATGCGGGCGCGGGTGGAGTCGCTCAACGTCGCCGTCGCCGCGGCGCTACTGGTGTACGAGGCCGCGCGCCAGCGCCAGGACTAATTCGTCACCTCAATTGATCCGCTGATGAGCCTGTTCGACGACGAGCCGCACCCGATCGACCCCACGCACCGTCCCGCTCGCCGAGCGCATGCGGCCGCGCACGCTCGACGAGATCGTCGGCCAGGACGAGGTGATCGGCCCCGGCCGTCCGCTGCGCGAGATGATCGATCGCGATCTGCTGCAGTCGATCATCCTGTGGGGACCGCCGGGCACCGGCAAGACCACGCTGGCGCGCCTGGTCGCCGACCTCACCCGCGCCGACTTCGTGGCGTTCAGCGCCGTGCTCGCCGGCATCAAGGAGGTCAAGGAGGTGATGGCCGCCGCCGAGGAGCGCCGGCGCCGCCTGGGCAAGCGCACCATCGTCTTCGTCGACGAGATCCACCGCTTCAACAAGGCCCAGCAGGACGCCTTCCTGCCGCGCGTCGAAGCGGCGACATCGTGCTGATCGGCGCGACGACCGAGAACCCGTCCTTCGAGGTCAACGCCGCGCTGCTGTCGCGCTCGAAAGTGTTCGTCCTGAAGCCGCTCGACGAGACGCGCCACGGTCACCATCCTCCGCCGCGCCCTGGACGACGAGGAGCGCGGTCTCGGGCGCGACCATGCCGAGGCCAGCGACGAGGTGCTGCTGCGTGATCGCCCGCTTCGCCAACGGCGACGCCCGCTCGGCGTTGAACCTGTTGCAGCTGCCGGTCGCATCCGCGCCGCAGCCGGCCGGCCGTCCGAAGCTCGATCGGGCGCTGCTCGAGCCGCACGCTGCAGCACAAGGCGCTGCTCTACGACAAGGGCGGCGAAGAGCACTACAACCTGATCTCGGCGCTGCACAAGTCGATGCGCAACAGCGATCCCGACGCCGCCGTCTACTGGCTGGCGCGCATGGTCGAAGCCGGCGAGGATCCCAACTACATCGCGCGGCGGCTGGTGCGCTTCGCGTCCGAAGACATCGGCAACGCCGATCCGCAGGCGCTGGTGATTGCCATGGCCGCGCGCGACGCGGTGCACTTCCTCGGCATGCCCGAAGGCAACACCGCCCTGGCGCAGTCGGTGCTCTATCTCGCCACCGCGCCGAAGAGCAACGCCGTCTACGCGGCCTACAACCAGGCCGCCGAGGCGGCCACGCGCGACGTCGCCGAGCCGGTGCCGCTGCACCTGCGCAACGCGCCGACGCGCCTGATGAAGCAGCTGGACTACGGCAAGGGCTATCAATACGCGCACGACGAGGCCGACGGCGTGGCCGACATGGACTGCCTGCCGGAGGGGCTCCGCGGACGCCGCTTCTACCAGCCCACCGAGCGCGGTTTCGAGAAGGAGATCAAGCGGCGGCTGGACGGCTGGCAGGAGCTGAAGAAGCGTCGCCGCGAGACGAGCTGAGTCGAGCGCGAAGCGAGCCGCACCCTCAGATCCGCTCGAAGTTCTTCTCGACCTCGCGCCTCGTGATGCGCAGCATCACCGGGCGGCCGTGCGGGCAGATGCTCGAGTAGGCGGTGGCCCGCAACTCCTCGCAGGATGTGCGCCATCTTCTCGAAGGTCAGCGGATAGTTTGCCTTCACCGCCGCATGACAGGCGGTGAGCGCAGCGATCCGCTTCAGTCCCTCTTCGATGCCGAGGCCGCGGTCGAGACCCTCCAGGTCGTTGGCCAGCGATCGCAGCGCGCCGTCGCACTCGTCCCTGGGCAGAATCGCCGGGATCGACGACACCTTGCACGGTGTCGCCGCCGAACTCCTCGACCTCGAAGCCGAAGCGCTCCAACTCCGCGGATCTCGACACCAGCGTCTGTCGCTCGGCCGGGGCCATGTCGAGGACGATCGGCACCAGCAGCCGCTGGCTCTCCAATGGACGCTCCGTCAGCCGTTGCATGATCCGTTCGAACAGCACACGCTCGTGCGCCACGTGCTGGTCGATGATCGCAATGCCCTCATCGTCCATCGCGATGATGAAGGTGTCGCGGAACTGCCCCAGCGGAATCAGCGGTCGCATCGAGTCCGGGCCCGAGAACTGCGGCCGGGGCTCGACCGCGGCCTCCCCGCTCATCGCCCAGCCAATTCGATGGCCGCCGCCTCGGTGGCGCTGGCATCCGGAGCCGTGTCCTCTCGCGGCATTCCCGGTGGCGGCGCGTACGAGGCCGTTGGCACCTGGGCCCAGCGATTCGGATAGCTGCCACCGCCCAGCACGCCCGGGATGCTCTGGGCAATCGGACGACCTGGAATCAGGTCCGAGGGACGCAGCGTCAGTTCGGGCGCGGGCCCGCGGCCCAACGCGTCAGCGACGGCGCGGCGCACGATCTCGTGGACCAGTGACTGCTCCTTGAAGCGCACTTCCGCCTTGGTCGGATGCACGTTGACGTCGATGCGGTCGGGCGGGACCTCGAGGAACAAGTGCACCTCGGGGCTGCGCTCCTTGTTCGACGCCACGCTGTAGGCGTCGAAAATGGCATGCGCGATCGTCTTGTCCTTGACGATGCGGCGGTTGACGAAGACGTGCTGCGGCCCGCGCGTCGGCCCGTGTTCTGCCAGGGCCGCGACGAAGCCGTGCATGCGGAGCCCGACCGCCTCGCGCTCCACCGGCACGAGATCCGGGCGGTCGCCGTACAACTGATACAGCCGGTCCGCGATCGACGACACCGGCGGGCACGACAGCACCTTGCGCCCGGCGTTCATCAGCATGAAGCCGACGCGCGGATAGCAGAGCGCGAGCTGGGTGACGGTCTTCGAGATCTGGGCGCTCTCGGCGGCGTCGGATTTCAGGAACTTGCGGCGCGCCGGCAGGTTGTAGAAGAGGTCGGCCACCTCGACCAGAGTGCCCTCCGGGCCACCCGCCTCGACCACCGACTCGATGACCCCGGCATTGACGCGAATCTCGGTGCCGCTCGGAGTCCCCCGCGACCGCGTCCGCATCCGGAAATGCGACACCGACGCCATCGACGGCAGCGCCTCGCCGCGAAAGCCCAGCGTGACGATGGCGCCGAGGTCGTCGGCGCGCTTGATCTTGCTCGTCGCATGCCGCTCGAGGCTCAGCCGCGCATCGTCCGGGTCCATGCCGATGCCGTCGTCCTCGACGCGGATCAGTTTCTTGCCGCCGTACTCGGTGGTGATGATGAGCCGCGTCGCCTCCGCGTCGATGGCGTTCTCGACCAGCTCCTTGACGACGGACGCCGGCCGCTCGACGACTTCGCCGGCGGCGATCTGGTTCGCCAGGTCGTCAGGGAGGCGTGTGATGCTTCCCATGGCGCTACACGTCCGTCCTGATCACAACCAACCTGACTTCTTGAACCACCAGTACATCCCCAGGCAGGAGACGACCATCAGGCCGACGATCTCCCAGAAGTGCATGGCACTATCGCCGAACAGGCTGGGCAGCGGCACGTTCATGCCGAAGAGCCCGGTGATCACCGTCAGCGGGCCGAACAGCGTGGCGATGACCGCAAGCAGCCGGGATACGTCGGCCAGCCGGTTCGAGACGCTCGCCAGGTGCGCGTCCAGGATGCCGGTGACGCGGTCCTGGAAGACGATCGCATCGTCCGCGATGCGCGCGAACTGATCGTAGACGTCGCGGAAGCGATAGGCCATTTCCTGGTTGATGATCTCGAACTCGCGGCGCGCCAGCCGGCCCACCGCGTCGCGCTGCGGCACGACGATGCGGCGCAGCATCGAGATGTCGCGCTTGACCGTCAGGATATCGCCCATCAGACCGTCGTGATTGGACTCGATGCACGGCCTTCTCGATTTCCTCGAGCCGCTCTTCCAGTTCGTCAACTTCAGGACGATAGTGGTCGACCATCGTGTCGACGATCCGATGGAGCAACGCGACCGGGCCTTCCGACAGGATGTGATTGGTGCGCTCGCAGAGCCCAGTCACGTGGGCGATGCTGCGGCGCAGGCCGTCGTGGACCGTGACGAGGAAATTCGGGCCGACGAAGAAATCCGTCTCGTGCGTGTCGAACAGGTGCTCGTCGCCCTGGAAATTGATGCCGTGCAGGACGAGGTAGAGGTAATGCCCGTACGACTCGATCTTCGGGTGGGTCTCGCGGCGCAAGGCCGATTCGACCGCCAGTTCGTGGAACTTGAACACGGACGAGAGCAGCGCGCCTTCCTGGTCGGTGGGCTCCGCAAAATCCGCCCAGACGGTGACGCCACTGCCCGGGTCCAGCCACGCCGGATCGATGCTGGACACTTCGGTCGTGATTCCGTCGCTGTGCCTGAAGAACCGGGTCACCTGGCCTCCGGCAGCTTCAGGGTGGCGATCAGGGCCTTGAATCGCGGAAGGGCGCGCAGCGCATCAACCTTGGGATCGACGCCCAGCAGATCCATGCCGCGGCTCCGCTCGTCGACTCCGCGTTCGAGCCAGGTCAGCGCCGCATTCAGATCGCCAAGGGCGACGTGGAGGAAGGCGAACTCGGTGGCCGGTACGTATTGCCGCTGGGCGTGAGTCTGCAGCGCCTGCAGCACCGCTCGCCCCTGGTCCAGCCGCCCGGCCTTGGCGTGCGCGTAGCCCTCCACCCAGACGGGCGTGTTCCCCATCGCCGTGCGAGCGCGCTGAGCCGATGCCAGCGCCTCGTCGTGGCGACCGAGTTCAGCGAGCGTTGATGATTGCCAGATCGCGGCTGTCGCGTATGCCGGCTGAAGCTTCAGGGCTGCCTCGAAATACGGCAGCGCTTCTGCTCCCTTTCCGGTCAGGGCGTGAACGATGCCGGCCGAGGTCTGCAGCGCCGGCGACTCGGCGTCCAGTTGCAGCGCTTTGCCGCTCTGTTCCAGAGCCTCGGCTGGACGGTTGAGGCCCGCGAGCAACAGCGCCAGGTTACCGGCGGCGGATGGCGTGTTCGGATCGAGCGCCAGCGCCCGGCGATAGCCGGCCTCGGCGCCCACCCAGTTCCGCGTCCACTGCGCATGTGCCTGCGCGATGGCGCTCCAGCCGAGCGGATGGTTGGGATCCAGTTCGATCGCCCGGCGCGCGTAGGCATCCGCCACCGGAAGCAGTTCCTTCGGCTGATCGGCCGCCAGGGCCGCCAGCTCCGCCAACGTGTTCGCCAGCGCTCCATATGCCGGCGCATAACGGGGATCGGCCTTGACCGCCTGCTCGTAAGCCGTCCGCGCACGCTTCAACTCCGCTGCCGTCTGCTTCGCCGCGGCTTCGTTGCCGGTCACCATCAGCTGCACGACCTGCGTGTTGAGCGTGACTTGCGGCGCGATGCCCGCCTCGGCGGCCGTGCCCGAGCGCCGGGCCTCGGCAGGCGGCAGCGACCGGTTGCTGGCCAACCACGCTCCTGCCGCGATGACAAGTGCGGCCGCGCCCAGCCACCACGCCCACCTGGTCCTGGTTCGCGCGGCCGGCCCACCACCCACCTTCAAGTGGATAGTCGCACCTTCGTCCTCGACGAAGTGTCCATACGGGTCGGTGCCTGGATCCGCGCGCCTCACGTCGGCTTCGAAGCGGTAGCCTTCCCCCGGGATGACGCGGATGACAGACGCTTCGCTGTGCAGGGCCTGGCGAACCTCGCCCATCGCCTGGGCAAGGGTTTCAGCGCTGACCGATCGGCCGGGCCACACAGCGCCGGTCAGTTCGTCGGTTGAGATGATGCGGCCGGCATTCGCGGCCAGGAAGGCGAGAAGGTCGAATGACGTGGGGCGCAGCGGCCGCGCCCGGCCCTTGCGGGTGAGCTCGCGCTTCTGAAGGTCGAGAACGACCAGCCCGAAGACCAGGGGCGCCGTGGAGGATGAAGCACTCATGGCTGGACGGGCCCGGAGGAGACGATGCCCCTCCGAGCCTTCGGCCCAGGCGAACTAGTCGCCGACCTTGACCGACAACGCCGCCTGCGCCGCCGCAAGCCGCGCCACCGGCACGCGGTACGGCGAGCAGCTCACGTAGTCGAGCCCCACCTGGTGGAAGAAGTGCACCGACGCGGGATCGCCGCCGTGCTCGCCGCAGATGCCGAGCTTGAGGTCCGGGCGGGTGGCGCGGCCCTTCTGGACGCCGATGGCGACGAGCTGGCCCGAGCCCTCGGCGTCGAAGGTCGCAAACGGATCCTTCTCGAGGATCTTCTTGTCCTGATAGACGCGCAGGAACTTGCCGACGTCGTCGCGCGAGAAGCCGAACGTCATCTGCGTCAGGTCGTTGGTGCCGAACGAGAAGAACTGCGCCTCGGCCGCCACCTCATCGGCGGTCAGGGCGCCGCGCGGCACCTCGATCATCGTGCCGACCAGGTACTTGATCTTGATGCTCTGTTCCTTCATCACCTCGGCGCCACGCGATCGACGATCGCCTTCTGGTCGCGCAGCTCCTTCACGTGGCCGACGAGCGGGATCATGATCTCGGGAACGACCTTCAGGCCTTCCTTGTTCAGCTGGCAGGCGGCCTCCATGATGGCGCGCGTCTGCATCTCGGTGATCTCGGGATAGGTGATGCCGAGACGCACGCCGCGATGGCCGAGCATCGGGTTGAACTCGTGGAGCTGTTCGACGCGGGCCAGCAGCGTCTTCTTCTCCGTCAGCTCCCTGCCCCCCTTGCCGGTCGCTTCCATGACGGCGATCTCGACCATCAGGTCTTCGCGCTTGCGGCAGGAACTCGTGCAGCGGCGGATCGATGGTGCGGATGGTGACCGGCGTGCCCTGCATCGCCTTGAACACGCCGTAGAAGTCCTCGCGCTGCATCGGCAGCAGCTCGTCCAGCGCCGCGCGGCGATCGGCTTCGTTGTCGGCCAGGATCATCCGCTGCACGATCGGGATGCGGCCCTCGCCGAAGAACATGTGCTCGGTGCGGCACAGGCCGATGCCGCGGGCGCCGAACGCGTAGGCGAGCTCCGCCTGGTCGGGCTGGTCGGCGTTGGCGCGCACGCCGAGGCGGCGGAACTTGTCGGCCCAGGTCGAGCAGCGTGTTGAAGCGCTGATAGATGTCCGACTTCGCCGGCTTCATCTTGCCGGCGACCACCTGGAGGATCTCGCTCGGCTGCGACGCCACCTTGGCGAGCTTCACCTCGCCGGTGAGGCCGTCGAACGCGACGTAGTCGCCTTCCTTGACGGTCTGCCCCTTGACGGTGAACGTCTTGCCGTGCTCGTCGATGCGCCAGCTCGCCGGCGCCGACGATCGACGGCTTGCCCATCTGGCGGCCGACCACCGCGGCGTGCGACGTCATGCCGCCGGTCGCCGTGAGAATGCCCTGCGACACCCACATGCCGTGGATGTCGTCCGGCACGGTCTCGCGGCGTACCAGGATCACCGGCTTGCCCTGGTTGGACCACTCGACGGCGTTCTCCGACGAGAACACCACCTGGCCGCAGGCCGCGCCCGGTGACGCCGGCAGGCCCTTGCGTCGCGGTCGGGAATGCGCTTCCATTCCTTCGGAGTCGAAGCCCGGCGCCAGCAGCTGCGACAGCGCTTCGGGATCGACCAGCAGCATCGCTTCCTTCGGCGTGATCAGCTTCTCCTTCACGAAGTCGGTGGCGATGACCACCGCGGCGTAGCCGGTGCGCTTGCCGCTGCGCGTCTGCAGCATGTAGAGCGTCTCGTCCTGGATCGTGAACTCGAAGTCCTGGATGTCCTTGTAGTGCCGCTCGAGACGCGTCGTGATCTCGCGCAGCTGCTTGTAGGCCTTCGGCATCACCTTCGCCAGCTCGCCGATCGGCTGCGGCGTGCGGATGCCGGCGACGACGTCCTCGCCCTGCGCGTTGATCAGGAACTCGCCGAAGAACTCCTTCGCGCCGGTGGCCGGATTGCGCGTGAAGCCGACGCCGGTGCCCGAGCGATCGCCGGTGTTGCCGAACACCATCATCTGCACGTTGACGGCGGTGCCGATCGAATCCGGGATGTCGTAGATGCGGCGGTATTCCTTGGCGCGCGCGTTGTTCCACGAGCGGAACACGGCGTTGCGCGCCATCGCGCAGCTGGTCGTTCGGATCCTGCGGGAACGGCTTGCTTCGTCTGCTTCCTTGACGACGCTCTTGTAAGCGCTCGACGACGTCGCGCAGCGCGGCCTCGTCGAGGTCGGTGTCGAGCGTGGCGCCCTTGGCGCGTCTTCGACCGCCTCGAACTCGTGCTCGAACGTGGCCTTCGGAATCTCGAGGACGACGCTGCCGAACATCTGGATGAAGCGGCGATAGCTGTCGAAGGCGAAGCGGCCGTTGCCGGTCCACGCCTTCAGGCCCTCGACCGTCTGCGTCGTTCAGGCCGAGGTTGAGAATCGTGTCCATCATGCCGGGCATCGAGAACTTCGCGCCCGAGCGCACCGAGACGAGCAGCGGGTTCTTCGTCGAGCCGAGCGTCGCGCCGGCCGCCTTCTCGAGCTTGCGCAGCTGCGTCGACCATCTCGGTCTCGATGTTCGGCGGCAGCTTGGCTGCCGTTGCGCGTAGTAGAGGTTGCAGGCGTCGGTGGAGATGGTGAACCCAGGCGGCACCGGCAGGCCGGCGTTGGTCATCTCGGCGAGGCCCGCGCCCTTGCCGCCGAGCGTGTCCTTCATCGTAGCGGTTGCCGTCGGCCTTGCCGTTGCCGAAGAAGTAGACGAACTTCTTCGCGCGCGCGCCGGCGCTTCTTCGGACGGCTGTCTTCGTCACGGTCGTCTTCTTCGCAGCCGCCTTCTTCGCAACCTTCTTCGCCATGTCGTGCTTATCGACTCCTGCAGAACAATCTCGGAAACATCGGCCAGACTGCAGGATCAGACGTTCGAGCCGCCTTCAACAGAACGAAGCCGCGCCTCGCGCAACTTCGGATCGTCGGTCATGACCATCACATCGTCGAAGAACTTCGCCACCGCTGGGCCCGACCTTGCGCGGCCTCGGCGAACGCCTGGCGGTAGCCGGCTGCCGGTATCCGCCGCGGACTCGATGGTGCCGCGGCGCGCCGATCGACCTCCTGCGCCAGCGCGCATCTCGGCCGGCTCGGTCAGTCGCCTGCACGATGGTGCCGGCGTCGGGCGCAGACGTCGAACTCGTGGTCCGGATCTTGCGCGATGTTGCGCACGCGCTTGAAGACGCCGGCGAGCTGCTTGAAGTCCGCCGTCTCGGTGAACTCCGGCAGCGTCTCCAGCTTCCGCGCGGGCATGCAGCGGCGCTGAGCTCGCCGAGCGTCGCCGTGGGTGACCGCGCGCACGTTGCGCGACGTCGTAGCCGCGCTGCTCGAGCACGAAGCGCACGCGGTCGAGCAGGAACGACTAGAGCGCCGCCGCCACTCGGCAGCGTCGCCCTCGAATGCACTCGCGGCCTGGTCCAGCAGCATCGCGAAGCGCAGACCGCGATCGAGGCCGGTCAGCTCCGGCAGATCGACGAGGATGCGCACCAGGCCCTGGGCCGCGCGGCGCAGACCGTACGGATCGCGCGATCCGGTCGGCCGCTCGCCGGCCGCGAACATGCTGGTCACGGTATCCAGCTTGTCGGCGAGCGACACGGCCGCCCACGTGACCGCGGCCTTGCCGAGCTGCTCGCGCGTCGGCGGCGCGTCGGCTTCGACGCCGACCGGCAGGTAGTGGTAGTAGATCGCCTTCCACACTTCTTCGGGCCGGCCGTCCTCGCGGGCGTAGATGCCGCCCATCGTGCCCTGCAGCTCGGTGAGCTCGCGCACCATGTCGGTGGCGAGATCGGCCTTGCACAGCGCGCCCGCTTCGCGCGCAGCGGCGTCGGCAGCTCCGGCGCCCGAACACCTCGCCGCAATCCGCGCGGCCAGGCGGCTCGACGCGCTCCGCCTTCTCGCAGATAGCGTGCCGAGTCTTCTTGTGGAACAGCACCGTGTCGAGCCGCTCGACGATGCCGTCGAGCGGCTGCCTTGCGATCGGCGTCCCAGAAGAACTGCGCGTCACGCAGCCGCGCCGTCAGCACGCGCTCCATGTTGCGCGACGACCACCTCCGGCTGCTCCGGCTCCATGTTCAGCACGGCGAGGAACACCGGCAGCAGCTTGCCCTGAGTCGCTCAGCACCGGGAAGAAATGCTGATGGTGAATCATCGTCGTCGTCAGCACTTCCTCGGGCAGCGTCAGGAACTCCTCGGCGAACGTGCCCGACGCGACGACCGGGTACTCGACCAGATCCGGCACCTCGTCGAGCATGCCCTGCCCGACCAGCGAGCGCGCGATGCGTCCGCCGCGGCGGCGCGCCTCGGCGTCGAGCTCGCGCGCGATGCGATCGTGGCGCTCGCTGCGATCGAGGACCACGAAGTTCTCGGCCAGGCGCTTGCGGTAGTCGTCGAAGCCCTTGACCTTGACGGCGCGGCCGGCGCGGCCGCTGGTGGTCAGGAAGCGGTGGCCGTAGGTGACCGCGCCCGAGCTGAACCTCCTGCACGCGCGAGCCCGGCGCCAGCGGCGGCGCGCCGATCGTGAACGGCACGACGCGGCCGCCGTAGAGGAACAGAATCCAGCGAATCGGACGGCCGAACGGCAGCTCGCCCTTGCCGTCGTCGAGCGTCGCGTCCCATCGCATCTGCTTCGGGAACGACAGGCCGCGCAGCACGCCGGCTCAGCACGTCGGGCAGCACGTCGACGGCGGCCTTGCCGCGCTGATGCTTGCGGACGCGCGATGTATTCGCCCTTCGGCGTCTCGACGCGCTCGATCTGAGACTTCGGTACGCGTTCTGCTTCTTGGCGAAGCCGCGCGCCGGCCGGCGTCAGCTGGCCGTCGGCGCCGAATGCGGCCGACACCGGCGGCCCGGTCACCAGCTCCTCGAGATCGGTCTGCCGCTCGGAGATGCGCGCCGAGCCGCACCGTCAGGCGCCGCGGCGTGCTGAAGGTCTCGATCGGCTCGTCGGTCGTCAGGCGCGCCTCCTTCGAGCTGCGCCTCGAGCACGGTGCCGAAGCTGCGCGGTCAGCGCCGGCAGCCAGCTCGCCGGCATCTCCTCGGTCCCGAGTTCGAGCAGCAGTTCGCGATCCAGGTTACCGCGGCTCCACTGACGCTTGCGGCCACGCGCCGCGACTCTGCTCGGCGTAGGCGCTTGCAGATGGCGACCGCCAGCTGCCGCACGCGCAGGATGTAGGCCATGCGCTCGGTGACGCCGACGCTGCCGCTCGAGTCGAGCAGGTTGAACAGGTGCGAGCACTTCAGGCAGTGCTCGAGCGCCGGCAGCAGCAGGCCGCCTTGCCAGCAGCTCGCTCGCCGAACTCGTAGTTCTCGTCGAACTGATGGCGATGGAACGCCGAGTAGCGCTCGCGGGTCGATCCCGGTGTCCTGGTTGAACGCGTACTTCGACTGCTCCACTTCCTCGCGCAGCCGGACGTCGCCGTATCTTGCCGCCGCCCCACTCGCAGGTCGAACACGTTGTCGACCTTCTGCAGGAACATCGCGATGCGCTCGATGCCGTAGGTGATCTCGCACGAGATCGGCGACAGGTCGATGCCGCCGACCTGCTGGAAATAGGTGAACTGCGTGATCTCGGTGCCGTCGAGCATCACCTGCCAGCCGATGCCCCACGCGCCGAGCGTCGGCGACTCCCAGTTGTCCTCCTCGAAGCGGATGTCGTGCTGCCGCGGGTTGATGCCGCACGGCCTCGAGGCTGTCGAGATAGATCTGCTGCACCTCGTCCGGCGACGGCTTGAGGATCACCTGCAGCTGGTGATGCTTGAACAGGCGATTCGGATTCTGTCCGAAGCGGCCGTCGTCCGGACGGCGCGACGGCTGGACGTAGGCGACGTTCCACGGCGTCGGTGCCGAGCACGCGCAACAGCGTTTCCGGATGCGAGGTGCCGGCGCCGACCTCGAGATCGAGCGGCTGCTGGATCAGGCAGCCCTGCGAGGCCCAGAAGTGCTGAGAGCTTGAGAATCAGGTCCTGGAAGGTCACGGGTCTACGAGAGCGCCGCACGCGGTCAGTTCGAACACGCGAACGACCGAGGCTCCCTGTCGAGGATGCATGCGCTATCAGCTTCCGGTGAACGCAGCTCCATCTCCCGCAAGCACGCCGACTGCTGGCGCCGAGCGACTCGACCTCGCGCGGGCGCGACCGCGCCGGACGCCGTTCGAGGAACGTCGCCGCCGCCGCTCGAGCAGCGACAGGTCCGACCGGATACACGCCCTGCAGCCGCAACAGCCAGCACTCGAAGTAGCGCGCCAGCGCCTCGACCGGCGCGCCCGACGACCAGCGCCTCGAGCGCCGACGTGCCCAGCCGGATACAGCCGCTCGTCCACGTCCGCCTCCGCGGCCCACTCGTCGATCAGCTCGGCGAAATAGTGGCTGTAGCCGAGCGCCTCCGGGCTCGGCGCCGACAAGCGGCGATCGCACCGGCTCGGCGTAATTCAGCCCCACCAGCTCGCGCCGCTCCTTCTCGAAGTACGCGACGCGCACCTCGGTCAGCGGTTCGAGCGCGGCGCCAAACCGTTTGCGCGACTTCCGCGCATTGGGCGCAACGCCTCGCTTCTTGCCGCGATCGCGTGTCAGGAAGACCACGATGCGGTCCGCTTCGCCCAGCTTGTAGGTGCGAAGGACGAGGGCTTCGGCCGTATACAGCGGCATGCCGTCGGCCGACTCTATTCGTACTTGCGACCAGAGTACCGCAGGAATATCGTCGCCAGGCCCAGGAACGACGCAAACCCCACGACGTCGGTGAAGGTCGTGATGAAGACCGACGAGGCCAGCGCCGGGTCGATCTTCATGGCCTTGAGGCCGAGCGGCACCAGCGTGCCGGCCGTGGCCGCCACGAACATGTTGCAGACCATCGCCATGCCGAGCAGCAGGCCGAGCATCGGGTCGCCCTTGGTCACCCAGGCCACGCCGGCGGCGACGACGCCGAGCGCGAGGCCGTTGCCGAGGCCGATCGAGCGACTTCCTTCGGCCAGCGCCTTGCGCGCGTTCCCCCACGACAACTCGCCGAGCGCCAGGCCGCGGACGATCACCGTCAGCGTCTGGGTGGCGGCGTTGCCGCCCATGCCGGCGACGATCGGCATGAACACCGCCAGCGCCGTCACCTGCTGAATCGTGCCTTCGAACAGCGCGACCACCGAGGCGGCCAGGAACGCCGTCACCAGGTTGACGCCGAGCCACGGCAGGCGCTTGCGGATCGCCTCCAACGGCGGCGTCGCGATGCGCTCGTCGCCCGACACGCCGGCCAGGCGCAACAGGTCTTCGGTCGCTTCGTCCTTGATGACGTCGATGACGTCGTCCACGGTGACGACGCCGACGAGCTTGTTCTCCTCGTCGACGACCGGAACCGCCAGCAGGTTGTACGACGCGACCTGCCGCGCCACTTCTTCCTGGTCGGTGTCGACGCGGACGCTGGTGACGTCGGGCGTCATGATGCGCTTCAGCGGCGTCTCGGGCGAGACCAGCAGCAGCCGGCGCAGCGACGTCACGCCCACCAGATGGCGCCGCGCATCGACGACGTAGAGGTAGAACACCATTTCGACGTCGCGCGAGCTCTGCAGCGCCGTGATCGCCTCGCCGACCGTCAGGTCTTCGCTGAGCGCGAAGACCTGCGGGTTCATGATGCGGCCCGCGGTCTGCTCGCCGTACTCGAGCAGGCTCTCGACCTGGCCCGACTCGCGCCGCCGCATCAACTCGAGGACTTCGGCGCGACAGCTCCTCCGGCAGGTAATCGATCAACGCCGCCGCGTCGTCGGAGGGGATTTCCTGCAGTAACTTGGCAATTTCTTCGGCGGAGCGGCCGGTCAGCAGCTTGGCGCCCGCTTCGGGCCCCATCTCGCTGACGGTTTCCATCGCCAGGCGGGCTTGCGCTCGACGAGCAGCGAGAAGACGGCCTGGCGCTCGGTGTCGAGGAGCGAGCCGAAGACCTGCGCGAGGTCCGCCGGATGCTGCTTCTGCAGCAGGTTCAGCAGATTGGCCGTCGCGCCAATGCGCAGCAACCGCTTGACCGAGTCGAGGACGACGTCAATTCTGCGCTGCGGAGCCATGAGCGATCCGATGCAAATGTTTAGCGCAGCAGGCGAGATTCGCAGAGCAATGCGAATCGCGGCGCTGACTTCTGCGACGTGTCGCTTCGACGGCAGCCCGAGTCGATCGAGCATGCGTTCGTCCTCGCGCCAGTCCTCGCGCACCTTGACGTGGAGATCGAGGAACACCCGCGCGTCGAAGAACCGCTCGAGCTCCTTGCGCGCCGCCGTGCCGATCGCCTTGATCATCGAGCCGGCCTTGCCGACGAGGATCGGCTTCTGCGATTCGCGCTCGACGAGGATCGTGCAGTAGAAGCGCATCAGGCCCTTCGCGTCCGGCTCCTCGAACTTGTCGACGACGACCGCGGTCGAGAACGGCAGCTCGTCGTGCGTCTGCTGCAGCACCTGCTCGCGGACCAGCTCGGCGACGAAGAACCGCTCGGGCTGATCGGTCAGGTAGTCGTCGGGATAGAGCGGCTCGCCTTCGGGGAGATGCGACAGCAGCACCTGCTCGAGGCGCTCGACGTTCTCGCCGGTCAGCGCCGAGATCGGGACGATGTCGGCGAAGCCGTCCTCGCGTCGTAGCGCCGCGATGCGCGGCAGCAGGTCCGGCTTCTCGACCAGGTCGACCTTGTTGAGCACGAGGATGCGCGGCATCTTCAGCCTGCGCGACCAGGTCCAGCAGGTAGCGATCGCCGCCGCCGCTCGGCTTCGCTGGCATCGATGACGACGGCGACCACGTCGACCTCGCGCAGCGTGTCGAGCGCCGTGTCGACCATGCGCACGTTCAGGCGATGCAGCGGCTTGTGGATGCCGGGCGTGTCGAGGAAGACGATCTGCCCGTCGGGCCGAGCGTGCTGCACCCCGACGATGCGATTGCGCGTGGTCTGCGGCTTGTCGGAGACGATCGCCAGCTTCTGGCCGACGAGATGATTGAGCAGCGTCGACTTGCCGGCATTGGGCCGGCCGACGAGCGCGACGAAGCCGGCTTTCATTGCGGCCTCGGTCGCGCGTCGCCGGTCGGCGACCGGCTCGCAGCCGGCACATGCGCACGCGGGTGATGCGGCGCTGCTCGGCTCTCGAGCACTCTCGACGGCGAGGCCGTCGATCTCGAAGTGCTCGCCCATCGGCGGCACGCGGCCGAGGCGCGACAGCAGGTAGCCGCCGACCGTCTCGAAGCCCTGGCCTTCGATCGTCGACCTTCATCAGGTCTGGCCATCTCCTCGACGTGGGCGCTGCCGCTGAACGACGAACGTGCCGCTGCCCTCGTCGACGATCGGCTCGACTTCGACGTCGTACTCGTCGCGGATCTCGCCGACGATCTCCTCGAGCAGGTCCTCGACCGTCACCAGGCCGGCGGTGCCGCCGTATTCGTCGACGACGATGGCGCATCTGCAGGCGCTTGCGCTGGAACTCCTTCGAGCAGCTCGGGCACCCGCTTGGTCTCCGGCACGAAATGCGCCGGGCGGATCAGCGGCGTGATCGGCGCCTGCGGTCGGCGTCGGCCGCCTGATGGATCAGGTCCTTCATGAAGACGAAGCCGACGACGTTGTCGAGCGTGTCCTTGAAGACCGGGATGCGCGAATACTGCTGCTCGCGGAACAGCGTGCTGCAGCTGCTCGATCGTCGCGTTGGCGTCGATCGCGATGATGTCGGGCCGCGGCGTCATCACCTCGCGCACCATCGTCTCGCGGAAGTCGACGAGGTTGCGCAGCAGCTCGCGCGCCTGTCCCTCCTGGCAGCGGCTCGCGGCTCGCCGTTCTGGGCTCGCGTTCGACGGGGCGCTCGTCGCGATCGGCATCCTGCGGGCGTTGCCGTCGCGCCGTCTGGCGCCTGGCGGCGCGAGCTGGTCGCCGACCGCAGCAGCGCCGAGGTCATCGGCGTCAGCAGCCGCGCGATCGCGTCGAACGACGGCAGCAGCACGTCGAGCACGCGCTCGGGATCGTGCCGGACGATCAGCAGCGGGATGAGGTGCTCGCAGGTCAGCACGAACGACGAGGATCGACAGCGACCAGCAGCGGAAAGCCGGCCGGTGTCGACGCCGGTGACCCGCGCGAGCAGCGCCGCGGCGAGCACCGTCATGGTGCCGAGCAGCAGGCGCGCCGGGATGAACAGGCGCCGCGGATCGTCGAGATACTGCCCGAGCGCGTCGTCGCGGTCGCTGCGCTCGGCCGTGAATGCGCAGCGACAGCCGCATCAGCGCGCTGAACGCCGCTGAGACGGTGCCGAGGTACGTGGCGGCACAGCCGAGGAGGAACAGCAGCAGTGGGGTCATGCGCGTTGTCGGGCGGCTCCCGGACGGGCACCCGCCGGGCGATCAAGCCCGTGGGCAGTCCGCCCTTCTTGCGCTGAGCCGCGCTTCGGCGCGCGCCATCCGCCATCGTCGGTCTCGTGATCGTAGCCAAGCAGGTGCAGCAGCCCGTGCAGCGCCAGCACCCGTAGCTCGGTGCCGACCGCGTGGCCGGCTCGCGCGCCTGCCGCGTCGCGACGCCGGCGGCAATGACGATGTCGCCAAGCGACGGCGCCTCGCCGCGAGCAGCCTGCAGGCTGTCCGCGGCGGGATCACCGCCCTCGGTTGGAAACGACAGCACGTCGGTCGCGACGTCCTTGCCGCGGAACATGCGATTGAGCGCGCGCATGCGTCGATCGCTGACGAGGCGACGCGTGACATCGCCCCGGGCCGCGGCCGGAGCGGTGCGCGAGAGCCACGGCGCCCAGCCCGCGCGACGCCAGCACCGCGCCGTCCGGGCACGGACGACGTTAACGAGAAGCGGAGCCGAGTTGCCCATAGGCGCTCGTAGGCCTTGACGATGGCCTGCACGAGCTTGTGCCGCACGACGTCGCGCTCGTCGAAGTAGACGAACGAGATGCCGTCGACCTTGCCGACGACGTTGCATCGCCTCGACGAGACCGGAGGTGCGGCCGGCGCGGCAGATCGATCTGCGTGATGTCGCCGGTGACGACGGCCTTCGAGCCGAAGCCGAGGCGGGTCAGGAACATCTTCATCTGCTCGGTGGTGGTGTTCTGCGCCTCGTCGAGAATCACGAAGGCGTCGTTCAGCGTGCGGCCGCGCATGAACGCGATCGGCGCCACTTCGATGGTGCCGCGCTCGAGCATGCGCTCCGCCTTCTCGACGTCGAGCATGTCGTAGAGCGCGTCGTAGAGCGGGCGCAGGTACGGGATTCACCTTCTCCTGCAGGTCGCCGGGCAGGAAGCCGAGCTTCTCGCCCGCTTCGACCGCCGGGCGCGCCAGGACGATGCGGCTGACCTTCTTGGCGAGCAGGTAGCTCACCGCCTGCGCCATCGCCAGGTAGGTCTTGCCGGTGCCGGCCGGGCCGATGCCGAAGACGATGTCGTGCTGCTCGATGGCGTCGAGATAGCGGCGCTGATTCGCCGACTTCGCCGTGATGCGGCGCTTGCCGGCCTGGCGGAGCTGGCCGTCCTTGAGGAAGTGGTCGCGCAGATCGACGGTGGCATCGTCGGCGACCAGCTGCGCCGCCGTCTTCACGTCGCGTTCCGACATGGCGTGTCCTTCGTCGATGAGCGCGCCGAGCTGTTCGACCAGGCGCGCGACTCTTCGCGGTGTCGTCGGGCTCGCCTTCGACGATCAGCTCGTGGCCCTGCGTTCGGATGCGGACGTTCAGGAGGGATTCGAGTTGGCGGAGGTTGTCGTCGTAGGCCCCGAAGAGCGTCGAGAGCCCGTCTCACGGACGGCAATCCGGCGAGTGGTAGCGGTTCCGAATCGCGATATCTCCTTGTGTTACAGAGAGTTAACCGACCAGACGAGGGTAGCACCCCCGGCCGGGCGGGTCAAGCCAGCCGGGCGTCGAGCCACTAGGTGCTGATCTTGATGTGCAGCTCGCGCAGCTGCCGCGGATCGACCGTCGACGGCGCGTCGCACATCAGGTCCACCGCCTGCGTCGTCTTCGGGAACGGAATCACCTCGCGAATCGAGGTCTCGCCCGACAGCAGCGCGCAGATGCGATCGAGGCCGAGCGCCAGGCCGCCGTGCGGCGGCGTGCCGTACTCGAGCGATTCGAGGAAGAAGCCGAAGCGGTTCTTCGCGTCCTCGTCGCGACAGCCCGAGCAGGCGGAACACCTTGGCCTGCGTCTCGCGATCGTGGATACGAATGCTGCCGCCGCCGAGCTCCCAGCCGTTGAGGATGACGTCGTAGGCCTTGGCCAGCACCTTGCCCGGATCGGACTCGAGCAGGTGCAGATCCTCTTCGCGCGGCGCGGTGAACGGGTGGTTCACCGAGTCCCAGCGCTTCTCGTCGGCGTTCCAGTCGAACAGCGGGAAGTCGGTGACCCAGAGCAGCTCCCACTTGCCTTCCGGAATCAGGTTCTGCCTTCTTGGCCACCTGCAGCCGCAGCTGGCCGAGCACCTTCGACGCCGCATCGGGCGCGCCCGACGCGAGCACCAGCAGATCTTCCTTCGTCGCGCCGGATGCCTCGAGCACGCGTGCGCGTGCCGTCTTCGCCGATCGCCTTGGCCGACGACCTGCACGCCGTCGGCGGTGTAGCGCGTGCCTAGATCAGGCCGGCGGCGCCGGCCTGCTTCGCCTGCTCGACGAGCTCATCGACCTCGCGGCGCGAATACTTCGCGGCGCCGGGAATCACGAAGCCGCGCATCGTGCCGCCGTGCTCGACCGCCTCGCGGAAGATGCCGAACGGCGACTCCGCGAACAGCGGCGCCGAAGTCCTGGATCTCGAGGCCGAAGCGCAGGTCCGGCTTGTCCGATGCCGTACTTCGCGATCGCCTCGGCGTACGGCATGCGCGGAACGGCCGCGGAATCTCGACGCCGATTTCCTTGAAGCACGCGGCCAGCGCGCCTTCGACGATCTCGAACACCAGCGGCGGCGTCGCGAACGACATCTCGAGGTCGACCTGCGTGAACTCGAGCTGCCGATCGGCGCGCAGCGCCTCGTCGCGGAAGCAGCGCGCGATCTGCACGTAGCGATCGAAGCCGGCGATCATCAGGATCTGCTTGAAGATCTGCGGCGACTGCGGCAGCGCGTAGAACTCGCCCGGATGCACGCGGCCGGCACCAGGAAGTCGCGCGCGCCTTCGGGCGTCGACTTGGTCAGGATCGGCGTCTCGATCTCGTAGAAGCCCTGCTCGTCGAAGTACTTCCGCAGCGCCATCGTGATGCGGTGGCGCAGGCCGATGTTGTGCTGCAGCTGCGGGCGGCGCAGATCGAGATAGCGATACTTGCAGCCGCGTCTCCTCCGAGACGTTCTGATCCTCGGCGATCGAGAACGGCGGCGTCTTCGCCTCGTTGAGGATGCGCACTTCGCTGCGCGCGCACCTCGACCTCGCCGGTCGGCAGCGTTAGGTTGACCGTCTCCGGCGAGCGGCGCTCGACCTCGCCGAGGACCGCGACGACGAACTCCGAGCGCAGCCGCTTGACGCGCTCGAGCAGCGCCTCGTCGCCTTCGACGATGACCTGCGTGAGGCCGTGGCGATCGCGGACGTCGAGGAACAGCAGCGAGCCGAGGTCGCGGACGCGGTGCACCCAGCCGAGCAGCACGGCGTTCTTCGCCGACGTCGGCGGCGCGCAGTGCGCCGCAGGTGTGGGTGCGAGCCAGAGATCCGAGTTGTTCAGCCATGTTCAGGAATTCCGATTCACCGACATGCGCGCGACAGCAGCTCGTGCGAACGACCTGCTGCTCGCCGGTTTTCAGGGTCTTGACCGTGACCGCGCCGTTCGCCAGTTCGTCGTCGCCGATGACGGCGACGAATGGGATGCCGCGGCCGACGCATACTTGAACTGCTTGCCCGATTCTTGTCGGCGTCGGGATAGAGCTCGACGCGCAGGCCGGCTGCGCGCAGCTCGGCCGGCGAGCGCCAGGCGCGTCGGCGAACGCCATTCGCGATTCCAGATGGTCACCATGACGTCGGCGGGCGTCGCGCCGACCGCCGGCGGGAACATGTCGCGCTCGCCCATCACGACGAGGATGCGCTCGAGGCCGAGCGAAATGCCGCTGGCCGGCACCTGCTCGCCCGAGAACATGCCGATCAGGTTGTCGTAGCGGCCGCCGCCGCCGAGGCTGCCGGCGAGATCGGCGACGCGAATCTCGAAGATCGGCGCCGGTGTAGTACGACAGCCCGCGCGCCAGGCTGCGATCGAGCGCGCAGGTGCGCGCCGGCGCTCGTGCTCTGGCGACAGCGCGAAGATCTGCCGCAGGTCCTCGATGCCGCGCCTTGCCGTCGTCGTTGAGCACGCGCCGACTGCTGCGTCCATCCACGCGTCGAGATCCGCGGGCGGCGTCGCCGCTCAGCTGCTCGCAGCAGCGTGCTCGGCGACCGCCTCGCCGCAGGCCCTTCGTCGCCGAGCTCCTTGCGACACGCCGTCGACGCCGATCTTGTCGGCCTTGTCCAGAGCGACGAGCGCGGCGCCGTGCAGCTCCGCCGGCACGCCGCGCGTGCGCCAGCACCGCGTTCAGCAGCTTGCCGGTGATTGACGACGATCTGGAAGTCCGTGAAGCCCAGCCGCGACGAACACGTCGGCCGCGGCCGACAGCAACTCGGCTTCGACCGTCATCGACGTCGAGCCGATGGCGTCGACGTCGCACTGGTAGAACTCGCGGAAGCGGCCCTTCTGCGGACGATCGGCGCGCCACACCGGCTGCACCTGGTAGCGCTTGAAGAACTTCGGCAGCTTCGCCGCGATACTCGGCGACCACGCGCGCCAGCGGCACGGTGAGGTCGTAGCGCAGCGCGAGGTCGGCCTGGCCGGTCTCGGCGCCTTCGCCGCGCTTCAGAATCTTGAAGATCAGCCGGTCGCCTTCTTCGCCGTACTTGCCCTGCAGCGTCTCGAGATTCTCGACCGACGGCGTCTCGAGCGGCTCGAAGCCGTACTTCTGATACACGTCGGCGATCACGCCGATGACGTACTGGCGGCGCCGCACGTCTTCCGGCAGGAAGTCGCGCATGCCGCGTGCGGGGCCGGTGTTCACTTGAAGCCCATCGGCTTGGACGGCCGGCTTCGGTCGAGTAGTCGAGGCGGTAGTTCACGTAGTTGTCCGCGTACCAGCGAATCTCGGCGACTTCCTCGTCGGTCAGCTCGCGCTTCACCTTGCCGGGACGGCCCATCACGAGCGAGCGCGCCGGAATCCGCGTGCCCTCGGTCAGCAGCGTGCCGGCGGCGATGACGCAGTCGTGCTCGATGTGCACGCCGTTCAGCAGCACCGCGCCCATGCCGACCAGCACGCGGTCCTCGATGGTGCGTGCCGTGCACGACCGCCGAGTGCCCGACCGTCACCTCGTCGCCGATGATCGTCGGATGCGTCTCCCGCATCACGTGCACCATCGTCAGGTCCTGGATGTTGGTGCGCTTGCCGATGCGGATGTGATTGACGTCGCCGCGAATGACGACGTTCATCCACACCGAGGACTCGGCGCCGATTTCGCACGTCGCCGATCACCTGCGCGCTCGTGATCGACGTACGCGGACGGGATCGACGGTCGGGCGTATGGGTCTTTGAAGGGGCGGATCATCAGAATCACCAGCTCACCCGATCCCGTGGGATCGGTGCTAGATCTTCGGCAGCGTCACGCCGCGCTGCGCCTGGTACTTGCCCTTCTTGTCCTTGTACGAGATCTCGCAGGCCTCGTCGCTCTGGAAGAACAGCACCTGCGCGATGCCTTCGTTGGCGTAGATCTTCGCCGGCAGCGGCGTCGTGTTCGAGATCTCGATCGTCACGTGCCCTTCCCACTCGGGCTCGAACGGCGTCACGTTGACGATGATGCCGCAGCGCGCGTAGGTCGACTTGCCGAGGCACACCGTCAGGACGTCGCGCGGGATGCGGAAGTACTCGATCGTCGAGGCCAGCGCGAACGAGTTCGGCGGCACGATGCACACGTCGCCCTTGATGTCGACGAACGACTTCGGATCGAAGTTCTTCGGGATCGACCACCGTGTTGTAGACGTTGGTGAACACCTTGAACTCGTTGCCGACGCGGCAGTCGTAGCCGTACGACGACACGCCGTACGACACCACGCCCGGCGCGCACCTGCCGATCCTCGAACGGCTCGATCATGCCGTGCTCGAGGGCCATCTTCCGAATCCAGCGATCGCTTTGATCGCCATCGGTGTCGTCATCCGCACCGCGCAAGGCAACGCCCGGACTACAGCCGATCTCCGCCGAAGCGGCGCCGATCGCTGTCGCCGGACGCTGACCCGCCGTGCTGTCTCGCTAGCGCAGCTCCATCCCGCGGAAGAAGTAGCCGAGCTCGAACGCCGCCGTCTCCGGCGCATCCGAGCCGTGCGTCGCGTTGTTGTCGATCGACGCGCCGAAGTCCTTGCGCAGCGTGCCGGCGTCGGCCTTGGCCGGGTCGGTCGCGCCCATCAGGTCGCGCCACTTCTTGATCGCGTCCGTCGGCCTCGAGGCACAGCACGACGCACGGCCCCGACGACATGAAATCGGTCAGGCCGCCGAAGAACGGCCGCGCCTTGTGGACGTAGTAGAAGCCCTCGGCCTCGGCCTTGCTCATGTGGATCATGCGCATGGCGCGCGACCGTGAATCCGGCGGCTTCGATGCGGGCGAGGATCTGCCCGGTCACGCCGCTTGCGTGACGGCGTCTGGCTTGATGATGGCAAATGTTCGTTCCATAAGCGATCGATTATAGCTGGCACGGCCTTGCCGCTCGGCGGTTCGCCGACCGGCAACTCCCGCGCGGATAGCAGCCCAGCACCTTCACGAACAGCGTGCCGCTCGGCCAGTCCGGCCAGCGCCGCCTGCATCCGCGGTCGAGCCGATGTGCCCCTCGACGTCGATGTAGAAGACGTATTCCCACGGCGTGCCCGGCCGCGGCCGCGATTCGAGCTTGGTCAGGTTCAGCCCCTCGTCGGCAATCACGTTCAGGCAGCGCACGAGCGCGCCGTGCTCGTGCCGCGTCGACAGCACCATCGACACCTTGGCCGCGATCCGCGGGTCGCAGTCCGACCGGCGTCGCCGGCCACGACGACGAACCGCGTGTAGTTCACCGCCTGGTTGGCGATGTCGCGCTTCAGCACGGTCAGGCCGAAGTGCGCGCCGGCCTCCTCGCTGGCAATCGCCGCCTCGTGCCGGGTCGCTCGAGGTCGCGCACGTGCTTGGCGGCCAGCGCGGTGTTCGCCGCGCTGACGCCCTCGCAGTCGCGGCAGCGTCGCCGAGGAACTCGCTGCACTGCGACAGCGCCTGCGGATGCGAGTGGATGCGGCGCAGCGACTCGAGCGGCACGTCGGCCACGCCGAGCAGGCAGTGCCGCACGTCGACGATCTCCTCGCCGACGAGCGACAGATTGAACCGCAGCAGCAGGTCGTACGACCTCGTAGACCGATCCGGCCGTGGTGTTCTCGATCGGCAGCATCGCGCGATCGACGTGCCCCTCGATGCACGGCTTCGAGCATCTCCTTGAACGATCGGTAGGCCTTGAACGCCACCGGCCGCTGCGCGACGCCGAAGTGCTGCAGCGCGGCCTGGTGGCCGTAGGCGCCTTCGGTGCCCTGGAAGCGCCACGCGCAGTTCCTGCGGCCGCGTCCGCGCGCGGGTCTGCAGCGCATCCTGCTGCCGGCGCACCGAGTCGTCCAGGATCTCGCGGAAGATGCGCCGCACGAACGCCGGATCGAGCCCGAGCCGCTCGCCGTACGGCGAGCGGTGCTGCAGCAGCGCCGTCTCGCGATCGGCGTCGCGCACCGGGCCGTCGCCGTCGGCCTTGACCGCGGCGATGTCCCGCGCCAGCCGCGCCCGCTCGCCGAGCGCCGACACGAGCACCGCGTCGATGTCGTCGAGACTCTGTCCGCAGGGCCGCCATGTTCCGTGTGCTCATCGTGACGTCATCCTCCCAAAACGAAAACCGCCGCCTCAGCGAGTGGCCGGGGCGGCGGTGTGTGTGCCGTGGTGCTGTGTCAGCGCCTCGGAGCTACACCGCTCCCCTGCCGGTAAAAAAGAAACCGGTTGCAAAGAGTGCGGTGGCGCGCCGGGCGACGATCATCTTCTTGCAGCGCCTCGACCAGCGCTCTGCCCATATCGGCCGGGCTCTTCACCACCCGCACGCCGGCCGCCGTCAGCGCGGCCATCTTCTCGGCCGCCGTGCCCTTGCCGCCGGCGATGATCGCGCCGGCATGGCCCATGCGCCGTCCCGGCGGCGCCGTCTGCCCGGCGATGAACGCGACGATCGGCTTCTTGAAGTGGTCCTTGATCCAGGCCGCCGCTTCTTCCTCGGCCGAGCCGCCGATCTCGCCAATCATGATCACCGCGTCGGTGTCCGGATCGTTCTGGAACAGCTCGAGCGCGTCGATGTGCGTCGTGCCGATCAGCGGATCGCCGCCGATGCCGATGCAGGTGGTCTGGCCAGGCCGCGCCGCGTCAGCTGATCGATCGCTTCGTAGGTCAGCGTGCCGCTCTTCGAGACGATGCCGATGCGGCCTTCCTTGCAGATGTTCGCCGGGATGATGCCGGCCTTGCCCTTGCCGGGCGAGATGATGCCCGGGCAGTTCGGCCCGATCAGCCGCGTGTTCGGATGGTCCTTCAGGAACGTCATCGCCTTCATCATGTCGACGACCGGAATGCCTTCGGTGATGCAGACGACGAGCGCGATGCCGGCGTCGGCGGCTTCCATGATCGCGTCGGCGGCGAACGGCGGCGGCACGAAGATCACCGACGCGTTCGCGCCGGTTTCCTTCACCGCGTCGGCGACGGTGTTGAACACCGGCCAGCCTTCGTGCGTCGTCCCGCCCTTGCCGGGCGTGACGCCGCCGACGACGTTGGTGTGATACGCCGGCGCGGCCTTGGCGTGGAACGTGCCTTCGCGCCCGGTGAGGCCCTGGACGATCAGGCGCGTGTTCTTGTCGAGTAGGACTGCCATTAGCGGCGCACCTCCCGCCAGCGCCACGACCTTGTCGGCGGCCTCGCCCATCGTGTCGGCGGTCGCGAAGTTCAGCCCGCTCTCGGCGAGCATCTTCTTTCCTTCCTCGACGTTCGTGCCCTTCATGCGAATGACGATCGGCACCGGCACGCCCAGTTCCTTCACCGCGGCGATCACGCCGGCCGCGAGCACGTCGCAGCGCAGGATGCCGCCGAAGATGTTGATCAGCACGGCCTTGACGTTCTTGTCGGCCATCAGGATGCGGAACGCGTTCTTGATCTGCTCGGCATTGGCGCCGCCGCCGACGTCGAGGAAGTTCGCCGGCTCGCCGCCCGACAGCTTGATGATGTCCATCGTCGCCATCGCCAGGCCGGCGCCGTTGACCATGCAGCCGATGTTGCCGTCGAGGCGGATGTAGTTGAGCGAGAACTTCGAGGCTTCGACCTCGAGCGGATCCTCCTCGCTCAGTGTCGCGCAGCTCGCGGATGTCGGCGTGGCGATACAGCGCGTTGTCGTCGAAGTTCATCTTCGCGTCGAGCGCGAGCAGGTCGCCGCTCTTGGTGACGATCAGCGGGTTGATCTCGAGGATCGACGCGTCGGTGGCGATGAACGCGTTGTAGAGCGCCAGCATCATCTTGACGCCCTTCTTCACCGAGTCGCCGCGTCAGGCCGAGCGCGAAGGCCGAGCTGCTGCGCCTCGAACGGCTGCAGGCCGACGGCGGGATTGATGAAGACCTTGTGGATCTTCTCCGGGCGTCTTGGCGGCGACTTCTTCGATCTCGACGCCGCCCTCCTTGCTGACCATCAGCACGATGCGCTTGCGTCGAGCGATCGAGGACGAGCCCGAGATAGAGCTCGCGGTCGATGGCGAGGCCTTCCTCGACCAGCAGGCGCGAGACCTTCTGGCCGTCGGGGCCGGTCTGATACGTGACGAGCGTCTTGCCGAGCAGCTCGCGCGCGATCGTCTCGGCTTCTCGGCCGACTTGGCGAGCTTGACGCCGCCGGCCTTGCCGCGGCCGCCGGCGTGAATCTGCGCCTTGACGACCGACAATGCGGGCCGCCGAGGCGCTTGGCAATGTCGTGAACTTCCTCGCGGCGTGAACGCCACTTCCCCGCGGGGGACCGGCACGCCGTATCGCGCGAGGACTGCTTTAGCCTGATACTCGTGAATCTTCATGATTGGGATTAAGCCGAATGCAGCTGGGAACGGGTCGGAATAATAGCATGTGACCAGACTTGGCGTGTTTATGTGCTGTTTTGAGGCAGCGTCTCGTTTTGGTGCATGTCGTCAAAGTCCTATCAAGTCATGTAGTTAGCAATATCGGCAGTCTCTAAAGGCGCATAGCAGCACACGCGCAGGTACACTTCAACGATCTACCAATTCTGTTAAGTACTCATTGAATCAACAACTTAGCAGGTATCGATGGGCTGGCATGCAGAATGCTAGAGATAGTCGGCGACCATGTCCGCCTCGTCGCCGTCCCCCGCCCCGTGTCTCAGACGACACGATCGCGCCTGCTCACCGCATACATCGCCGCGGTGGTCCTGACCGGCGCCGGCCTGTTGGTGATGGGGATTCCACGGGCCGAGTTCCGCCAGCCGCTGCTGTTCGTCGCGCTGCTCCTGGGCTCGATGACGACGGCGGTGATGAAGATCCACCTTCCGCTGTCGAGTGGGCAGGCCACCCTCTCGATGTCCTACTTCACCGACTTCCTCAGCCTCGTCCTGCTGGGGCCGCACGAGGCCATGCTGGTGGCCGGCGCCAGCGCCGCAACCCAGTCGATGACGATGCGGCGCAACGGTATTTCGGTGCGCCAGACGCTGTTCAGCAGCGCGACGTCTGATCATCACCGTCCAGGCCGCCGGCCTGGTCGCGTCGCGCCTGGGCGGATTCGACCTGACGGCCAGCTTCGCCGCCATCAGCAAGCCGGCGGCGGGCGGCGCCGCGACATTCTTCCTCTGCAACAGCTGGCTGGTCGCCACCGTGGTCGCGCTCTCGCGCGGCCGGTCGATCAGCGCCACCTGGCGCGAGGATTTCCTGTGGGCCGGGCCGGCCTGTTTCGTCGCCGCGGGCGCCGCGACGTTTGCCGCGTCGGCGATGAGCACCCAGGAAGTGTGGCTGGTTCTGTTCGCGGCCGCCCTGCTGGGGCTGACCTTCCACAGCTATCGCGTCTATCTCGGCCGCGTGTCCGAGCATCAGGAACACCTCCGCATCGTCTCGAACCTGCACCTGGCGACCGTCGAAGCGCTGGCGCGCGCCATCGATGCCCGGGACCAGACCATCGACCCGGAGTCGGGCACCGCCGAGAACCACATTCGCCGGGTCGAGGCGCGCGCGGCTGCCCTGGGTGAAGCCGCCGGCATGACGCGCGACGAAGTCGAAGGGCTCAAGATCGCAGCGCTGCTGCACGACATCGGCAAGCTCGCCGTGCCCGAGCACATCCTCACCAAGCCCGGCCGGCTGACGCCGGCGGAGTTCGACTACATTCGGCTGCACCCGACGGTCGGCGCCAACATCCTGAAAGCGGTGCCGTTTCCCTATCCCGTTGCGCCCTACATCCAGAGCCATCACGAGCGCTGGGATGGCACGGGCTATCCCGACGGATTGAAGGGCGAGACGATCCCGCTCGGCGCCCGAGTGCTGGCAGTGGTGGACTACTACGATGCGCTGACCGCCAATCGCCCCTATCACCGGGCGATGCGCCAGGAAGAAGCCATCGAGACCTTGCGGCTCGAGGCCGGCAAGGCGCTGGACCCGCGGCTGATCGAGCTGTTCATGGAAGTCCTCCTGCTGACGGAGGACAACGAATACGAAGGCGCCCGCGAGCCGGTGCTGCCCGAATCGTCGTCCGCGCCCCGGACCGGCGCACCGGCAACCGGCTTCTCCACCGCCCCGACCGAGAGCCCCTTCGCCGCTGCGGCGACGGTGTATCAGAGCATCTCGCAGGCCACCCAGGAGGTGCGCGCGCTCTACGACATCGCCCAGACGCTCGGCACGCGCCTCAGCGTGGACGACACGATGGGCCTGCTCACCTCGAAGGTGAATCGCCTCGTCCCGGCGTCGTGCTGGGCCCTGTATGTGCCCGACGGACGCCGCGATGTCCTGCGGTGCCGGTATGCGGCCGGCCTGTCATCCGACGGGCTGGAAGGGCTGCGCATTCCGATTGGCGAGGGCGTGACCGGCTGGGCCGCGCGCCACCTGGGCGGGGCCATCAACGCCCGCGCCCACAGCGACTTCGAGGCAGCCGGCGCTCCTCAGGTGGGCAGCCTGTTCCAGTCCGCGCTGTCGTTCCCGCTGATCGACGGCGACCAGTTGATCGCGATTCTCACGGCCTACCACGTGGACGAACAGCCCTACACCGACGCGCACCTGCGGCTGCTGGAGCGGCTTGGCAGCCAGGTGGCATCGGTGCTTGCCAACTCCATCCAGTTCGAGGGCCTGCGGGCGGCGTCCCTGACCGACTCGCTGACCGACTTGCCGAACTCGCGCGCGCTGATCGGCCACGTCGACCAGCGCCTGTCGTCGAACGCCGACGGTACCGTGCCGAGCGCGATCATCATGATCGACCTCGACGAGTTCAAGACCATCAACGACGCCCACGGCCACCAGACCGGCGACCTTGCGCTGCAGACGCTGGCCAGCACGCTGCGGCGCCAGGTGCGTGCCTCCGACTTCTGCGCCCGCTACGGCGGCGACGAGTTCATCGTGGCCTTGTCGTGCCAGGACCGCTCCGAAGCCGAGCGGCGCGCCGTGGACTTGCAGCGCGCCGTGGCCCGTCAGATCGTGACCGCGCCGAACGGCGCTCAGCTGGCCATGAGCATCAGCGTGGGTGTGGCCATGAGCGGTGAGGATGGGCACACCTTCGAAGCGCTGCTCGAAGCGGCGGACCGCAAGATGTACGCCGACAAGCAGTCGCGCAAAGCGGCCGCGCGCCCCACCGGCACCACCGGACCGCACATCCGCCTCGCGCGCTCGCGCAAGTAACCATCTCCGTCGCCCGTGTCGCCCCGCTCTCCCCCGCGGGGCGACGCGCCCTTTCCTCATCATCTCTCGCCGATTGTTCAGTTCCGCGGGACCGCGTCCGTCAGCTTCAGCGTCCTGAACAATAGAGGGGTGAATGTCATAGAATTCACGGTTGGGCAATCCTCATGCACTTATTTCAGGCATCTGCATCATCCGTTGGCTCCAAGATCCTCATCGCGCTGACCGGCCTCGGCCTGTTCGTGTTCCTCGTCGGACACCTGGCCGGGAATCTGCTCTTTTTGGTCGGTCCAGACGCGTTCAACCATTACTCGCACTCGCTCACCAGCAATCCCCTGATCTACGTGATCGAGGCAGGGCTGGTCGGCGTCTTTTTCGTGCACGTGGTCAAGACCGTGGCGGTCGTGCTCGGCAACCGCGCCGCCCGTCCAACGGGCTACGCGAGCCGGCGCTGGGCCAAGGCCAAGAACCCCAGGAGCCGCAAGACCCTGGCGTCGTCCACGATGATCGTGACCGGCACGATCGTCCTGGTGTTCGTCGTCACGCACCTTGCCACGTTCAAGTTCGGCACGTTCTACGAAGCCGCCGACGGCACGCGCGACATCTACCGCCTGCAGCTGGAAATCTTCAGCTCACCGGCTTACGTCGTCTTCTATCTGGTCGCGATGGCCATCATCTTCTTTCATCTCTGGCACGGCATCTCGAGCGCGGCGCAGTCGCTTGGCATCAGCAGTGCCGCCGGGTCGCCCGGTCTTCTCGTGCTCGGCCGCGTGCTGGCGATTGTCATCGCGGGCGGCTTCTTCATCATTCCGATCTACACCTTCATCCTGTCGAAGGGCGTGCTATGACGCTCGATTCCAGAATCCCCAGCGGCCCGATTGCCGAGAAGTGGGACCGCCGCAAGTTCGAAAACAAGCTGGTCAACCCGGCCAACCGCCGCAAGCACGAGATCATCGTGGTGGGCACCGGCCTCGCCGGCGCCTCGGCGGCGGCCTCGCTCGGTGAGCTGGGCTACAACGTCAAGCTGTTCGGCATCCACGACAGCCCGCGCCGCGCGCACAGCATCGCCGCGCAGGGCGGCATCAACGCGGCCAAGAACTACCGCAACGACGGCGACAGCATCTACCGGCTGTTCTACGACACGGTCAAGGGCGGCGACTACCGCGCCCGCGAGGCCAACGTGTATCGCCTGGCACAGATGTCGGTGCAGATCATCGACCAGTGCGTCGCCCAGGGCGTGCCGTTCGCCCGAGAATACGGCGGCCTGCTCGACAACCGCTCGTTCGGCGGCGCCCAGGTGTCGCGCACGTTCTACGCGCGTGGCCAGACCGGCCAGCAGCTCCTGCTGGGCGCCTATCAGTCGCTGATGCGCCAGGTGGACGCCGGCACCGTGACGATGTATCAGCGCCGCGAAATGCTGGACCTGGTCGTCGTCAACGGCCAGGCCCGCGGCATCGTCTGCCGCAACCTGGTCACCGGTGAGCTCGAGTCGCACGGCGCCAATGCGGTGCTGCTCTGCACCGGCGGCTACGGCACGGTCTTCTACCTGTCGACCAACGCCGTGAACTCGAACGTCACGGCGGCCTGGCGCGCCCACAAGCGAGGCGCGTACTTCGCCAACCCGTGCTTCACGCAGATCCACCCCACCTGCATTCCGGTCAGCGGCGATCACCAGTCGAAGCTGACGCTGATGTCCGAGAGCCTCCGCAACGACGGCCGCGTGTGGGTGCCGAAGAACCAGGGCGACAGGCGCCCGGCCGACCAGATTCCCGAAGCGGACCGCGACTACTATCTCGAGCGCCGCTACCCGAGCTTCGGCAACCTCGTACCGCGCGACGTGGCGTCACGTGCCGCCAAGTCGGTCTGCGACGAGGGCCGCGGCGTCGGCGACTCCGGACTGTCGGTCTACCTGGACTTCGCCGACGCCATCAAGCGGCTCGGCGTCGACACCATCAAGGGCCGCTACGGCAACCTGTTCGACATGTACAAGCGCATCACCGACGAGAATCCCTACAAGATCCCGATGCGCATCTACCCCGCCGTGCACTACACGATGGGCGGGCTGTGGGTGGACTACAACCTCATGTCCACCATTCCCGGCCTGTTCGTGCTGGGCGAAGCGAACTTCTCCGACCACGGCGCCAACCGGCTCGGCGCCAGCGCGCTGATGCAGGGCCTGGCGGATGGCTACTTCGTCGCGCCGTACACGGTGGCCAACTACCTGGCGGGCTCGCCGATGCCGGCGGTTGCCCCCGAGCACGACGCGTTCAAGGAAGCCAGGGCGGCGGCGCAGACCCGCATCGACAAGGTGCTGTCGGTGAAAGGCAACCGCACGATTCGCGACTTCCACCGCGCCGTCGGCGCAATTTGCTGGGACCACGTCGGCATGGCCCGCAACGAGCAGGGCCTGCAGGGCGCCGTCACCCAGATTCGCCAGCTCCGCGACGAGTTCTGGCAGAACGTCCTGGTCACGGGCGAGAAGAACAACCTGAACCCCGTCGCTCGACTACGCCGGCCGCGTCGCCGACTACATGGAGTTCGCGGAGCTGCTGGCGCTCGACGCGCTGGAGCGGCGCGAGTCGTGCGGCGGGCACTTCCGCGAGGAGTTCCAGACGCCCGACGGCGAAGCCCTCCGCAAGGACGACGAATATTCGTACGTGGCCGCCTGGGAATTCCAGGGAGTCGGCGCGCAACCTGCCCTCCACAAGGAGGAGCTGGTGTTCGACGAAGTCCATCCCTCTCAGCGGAGCTACAAGTAGGACGCACTCATATGGCGATGACTGTCACTTTGAAGGTATGGCGGCAGGCGGGCCCCACCGCCACGGGCCGCTTCGAGACCTACACCACGCACCACGTGCATCCCGACATGTCGTTTCTCGAGATGCTGGACGTGGTCAACGAAGAAATCATCAAGGCCGGCAAGGATCCGATCGCGTTCGACTCCGACTGCCGCGAAGGCATCTGCGGCAGCTGCGGGCTGGTCATCGACGGCCTGGCCCACGGGCCGGACCGCGGCGCGACCACCTGCCAGGTGCACATGCGGCGCTTCAAGAACGGGGACACGATCACCATCGAACCGTTCCGCGCCAAGGCGTTTCCGGTGATCAAGGACCTGGTGGTCGACCGCAGCGCGTTCGATCGGATCATCGCCGCCGGCGGCTACGTCTCGATCAACGCCGGCGGCGCGCCGGATGGCAACAGCATTCCGGTGCCGAAGGACGTCGCCGACCTGGCGATGGACAACGCGCAGTGCATCGGCTGTGGCGCCTGCGTGGCCGCGTGCAAGAATGCGGCCGCACACCTGTTCACGTCGGCGAAGATCGCCCACCTCGGCCTGCTGCCTCAGGGCGAGCCGGAACGCGGCCGCCGAGTCATCCGCATGGTGGAACAGATGGACACCGAAGGCTTCGGCAGCTGCTCGAATGAAGGCGAGTGCGAAGCGGTGTGCCCGAAGGAAATCTCGATCTCGAACATCGCCCGGATGAATCGCGACTTCGTGAGGGCGGTCGCCGGGAAGGCCTAGCGGCTAGGTTCTAAGGTTCTAAGGTTCTAGGTTCTAAGGTTCGGCGCAGGCTCAGCCCTAGAACCTGAGAACCCTAGAACCTAGAACTCTAGAACCTCGAAAGTCCGTTCTCCGTCACACTTTGATGACGTCGACGAGTTCCTTCACGGCGCCGGCCGACTTGTTGAACGCGGCCTGCTCGTCCGCCGTCAGCTTGATCTGGATGATCTGCTCGACGCCCTTCGCGCCCAGCTTCACCGGCACGCCGACGAACAGGTCGTTGATGCCGTATTCGCCCTGCAGGTACACCGAGCACGGCATGATCTTCTTCTGATCCTTCAGGATCGCTTCGACCATCAACGCGGCCGACGCGCCGGGCGCATACCACGCGCTCGTGCCAACCAGCTTGGTGATCTCCGCGCCGCCGTTGGCGGTGCGGTCGCAGATCGCCTTGATGCGATCGCTGCCGACATCAGCTCGGTGATCGGAATGCCGGCGACCGTCGTGATAGCGCGGCAGCGGCACCATCGTGTCGCCGTGGCCGCCGAGCACGAACGACGAGACGTTCTCGACCGACACGTTCAGCTCCATCGCGATGAACGTGCTCATGCGCGCCGAGTCGAGCACGCCGGCCATGCCGATCACGCGCTCGCGCGGGAACTTGCTGAGGCGGTACACCGCCTGCGACATCGCGTCGAGCGGATTGGCCACCGGGACGATGATGCAGTTCGGCGAGTGCTTGACGATCTCCGCCGTGACGTCCTGCATGATCTTGTAGTTCACGTTCAGCAGGTCGTCGCGGCTCATGCCGGGCTTGCGCGGCATGCCGGACGTGATGACGACGACGTCGGAGTTGGCGCTCTCGGCGAAATCCTTGGTGCCGACGCCGATCACGCGCGACGCGGATCCTTCGATCGGGCACGACTCGATAAATGTCGAGCGCGACGCCGGCCGCCTTCGTCTCGGCAATGTCGACGACGACGACGTCCGCGAGCTCCCGCTGCGCGATCGAACGCGCCACCGTCGCGCCAACATTGCCTGCTCCGCCGACCACCGTCACTTTCCGATTCATGCATGCACTCCGTTAGGTCAGATTCCCTTTAGTCAGTCGCCGCGCCGCTCGCGACCATCCACAGTTTCTGTGGAAAACCTTGTGGAAAAGACCGTCGTGAACGCCGTGTAACGCGCGTGTTTCGGAACAAATCAGCGGATTGCACCACGGATGGTGCACCCACCGATCGTCGGTCCGACACTTTTCCAACGCGCCTGAACCTGTCATTATATCTGGCTCACACTTTCCCCGGAGATTCATCAGTGCGCATAGTTGTTGCCGACGACCTCCCGAACTCCGCGCTCGAACTGCTCCGCGCCGAAGGCTGGGACGTTGATTCCGAAGTCAGGTCGATCCCCCGAAGAACTTGAAGACGACCTGGCCGAAGCCGACGCGCTCGTCGTGCGCAGCGCCACGAAAGTCACGCCGGACATCATCGCCGCGGCGCAAGAAGCTGCGGGCGATCGCCCGCGCCGGCACCGGCGTCGACAACGTCAACGTCGAAGCCGCCAGCGCGCGCGGCATCGTCGTCATGAACGCGCCAGGCGCCAACAGCATCAGCGTCGCCGAACTGGCGATGGCGCAACTGCTGTCGCTGGCCCGAAAGCTGCCCGCCGCCGACGCGTCGATGAAGCAGGGCAAGTGGGACAAGAAGAGCTTTCCTCGGCGAAGAAGTCCGCGGCAAGGTGCTCGGCCTGGCCGGCCTCGGGCGCATCGGCCAGGAAGTGGCGCGGCGCGCGCAGGCGTTCGAGATGACCGTGATCGCGCACGATCCGTTCATCGCGTCGAATGTCGCCGCCGAACTCGGCATCGAGCTGGTGTCGCTCGACGATCTGTGCGCACGCGCGGACTACCTGTCGCTCCACATGCCGGCGACGCCGCAAACCAAACACACGTTCAACGCCGAGCGGCTGGCGAAGTGCAAGAAGGGCCTGAAGCTCATCAACACCGCGCGCGGCGAGCTGATCGACGAAGCCGCGCTGGTCGACGGCGATCAAGAGCGGTCACATCGGCGGCGCCGCGCTCGACGTCTACACGTCGAGCCGACGACGGATCACACGCTGCAGCAGCTGCCGCAGGTGGTGGCCAGCCCGCACATCGCGGCGTCGACCAAGGAAGGCCAGGAACTGGTCGGCGTCGAAACCGCCTCGGCGCTTCGCGACTTCCTGAAGACCGGCGTGATTCGCAACGCCGTCAACTTCCCTTCCGTCGCGCCCGAAGAATTCCAGCGCATTCAGCCGTACGTCGAGCTGGCGAAGCAGCTCGGATCGCCTGGTTGGTCAGATGGGCGAAGCGCGGATCGAAGTCGCTCAGCGTGCGCTACTACGGCGAGCTGGCCCGGCACGCATCCGCTGATCGTCAACGCCGTGCTGGTCGGGTCTGTTCCAGGCGATCCTGTCGGACACCGTGACCGAAGTGAACGCGCGCGCGGTCGCCAAGGCGCGTGGCATCGACCTGATCGAGTCGTCGAGCACGCGGCCGCGCAGCTTCCGCAGCCTGCTGTCGGTGAAGCTGCACACCGAGCGCCGGCGAACGCCACGTCGAGGGCACCGTGGTGCCGGGCTACGGCCCGCGCCTGGTGCTGCTGAACGGCGTGCCGCTCGAGGCGCCGCTGCCGGGCACGACGATCCTGTTCATGAACAACGATCAGCCGGGCGTCATCGGCGAGATCGGCACGATTCTCGGCAAGCACGGCGTCAACATCGCCAACTTCGCGCTGGGCCGGAGCGAAAGCGGCGCGGTCGGCGCGGTGAACGTGGACGAAGCCGGACGAGGAGATTGGCGAAGACGTGATGAAGGAGATTCGCGCGATTGAAGCCGGTCAAGAACGCCTGGCTGGTGCAGGTCTAGATCCGGAGCGCGAGTCCTGCCGTTCGAGGACGGCTCAGCGGAGGCGCAAGCGTTTGCGTTACGCCGCCTGAGCTGTCCGACGAGCGTCACCGACGTTCTCCTCGACGCGCACCACCGATATAGCCGCTGCGACAGCTTGTCGCCGGCCTTCGCGAACACCATCGCTGCCGTTGTCGTTGATGATCGCGGTGAGCACGGCGGTCCGTCCGGGCTCGGCGTTCGATGCGATTCCCGACAGCGTGAACACCGGCAGCGGCGGACGTGCGGCACGGCATCGAACGGCGTCGGCGCCGGCGCTTCGGCGGCGTGCGGCTGCATGGTCCGGCCGACCAGCCGGCGTCGCGGCAGGCGCGCGCGAGCCGAACACGAATGGATTGCGGCCGCGGCTCGGGCTGCGGCGGCTGCTGGTCCAGTGTTCGCCGCAGTCGTTCGGCGTGCGGCGCGGTGCTCGGCGCGCTCCACGCCGAGCGGACGAGGCCGCCGACGCGCCGTCGCGCCGGTGCGGCAGTGCCTGCGTCAGCGACGCGCCCAGGCCAGCCGGCGCCAGCGCCCGGCCACCATGCCAGGCGACGGGCCGCGGAGTCAGTGTCACGGTCCATTACAGCATGCAGCCTATAGGATACGCAATATCAGGACGCCGACGCGCACGCCGTCGGTCGCCGGGTCACCGCAACCCCGTGTGGTATGACTTCGTCGTGCACCCCAATTCGGTCGAGCGTCTGCCATTTACGCTGACTGAATCGTCGGTCCTCGCAGTCATCCCCGCGAGGTTCCAGCTCCACCCGACTCCCCGGAAAAATTCTCGCTGACATCGCCGGCAAGCCGATGATCGAGCACGTGTATCGGCGCGCGGCCGCGGCGCTCGCCCGTGCACGCCGTGATCGTCGCGACCGACGACGAGCGCATCGCGCGGGCTGGTCGAGGGCGTTCGGCGGCGCCGCGGTGATGACGCGCGCCGACCACGTCAGCGGCACCGATCGCATCGCCGAAGTCGGCCGCACAGCTGCCCTGCGGCATCGTCGTCAACGTCCAGGGCGACGAACCGCTGATCGACCCCGCGACCATCGACGCCGCCATCGCGCCGCTCCTGATCGCCGACGCGTCGCTCGAAATGAGCACGGTCAGCCGGCCGTTGCGAGTCCGACGAGGAGTTCGCGAACCCGCACGTCGTCAAGGTCGTGACCAATCTGACTGGCGACGCGCTGTATTTCTCGCGCGCGCCGATCCCGTTCCGCGCGACGGATCCGTCGGGACCGCGCCGGCCGTGGCCCGGGCGCACGTGGGGCTATACGTCTATCGGCGCGAGACGCCTGCTGAAGTTAGCGGCCCTGCCCCGGCCGACCGCTGGAGGCGAGGAAGTCGCTCGAGCAGCTGCGCGCGCTCGCCCACGGCATCCGCATCCGCGTCGTCGAGACCGACCACCACTCGCGGCCGGCGTGGATACGCCCGAAGATCTGGAACGTGTTCGTCAATGACTGCTTGACTGCTTCCCGGACCTGAGACCTCGACATGGAAAAGACCGCTGCGACCAACCAAATACATCTTCGTGACCGGCGGCGTGGTGTCGTCGCTCGGCAAGGGCCTGGCCGCCGCCTCGATCGGCGCCCTGCTCGAGGGCCACGGCTACAAGGTCACGCCTGCAGAAGTTCGACCCGTACATCAACGTCGATCCGGGCACGATGAGCCCGTACCAGCACGGCGAGGTCTACGTCACCGACGATGGGGCCGAGACCGACCTCGACCTCGGGCACTACGAGCGCTTCACGAGCATGACCGCGACGCGCAACAGCAACTGGACGACCGGCAAGATCTACATGTCGGTGATCCAGAAGGAGCGTCGCGGCGACTATCTCGGCCGCACCGTGCAGGTGATTCCGCACATCACCAACGAGATCAAGGACTGCATCCGCCAGGCGGGCCGCGACGCGGACGTCGTGCTGGTCGAGATCGGCGGCACCGTCGGCGACATCGAGAGCCTGCCCTTCCTCGAGGCGATTCGCCAGTTCCGCCAGGACGTCGGCCGCGACAACACGATCTACGTGCACCTCACGCTGGTGCCGTACATCGGCGCCGCCGGCGAGCTGAAGACCAAGCCGACGCAGCACAGCGTCCGCGACCTGCGCTCGATCGGCATCCAGCCCGACATCCTGCTCTGCCGCACCGATCGCATCCTCGCCGCGCGACATCAAGCAGAAGATCGCGCTTGTTCTGCGACGTCAACGAAGAAGCGGTGATCACGGCGCGGGACGTCTCGACGATTTACGAAGTGCCGCTGGCGCTCCGCGAGGAGGGCCTCGACTCGGTGATGCTCAAGCTACCTGCACCTGCCGCCGAGCGAATCGCACATGCAGCCGTGGGAAGAGCTCGTCGACCGGCATCAAGAATCCCGAGGACGAGATCACGATTCACGTCGTCGGCAAGTACACCGGCTACGAGGACTCCTACAAGTCGCTGAACGAGGCGCTGTATCACGGCGGCTTCGCGAATCGCGTCGCGCATCAACATCCAGTGGGTCGAGTCGGAAGCGCTCGAACAGGAAGGCGGCACGCGGCTGCTCGACGGCGCGCACGGCGATCCTGGTGCCGGGCGGCTTCGGCTCGCGCGGCACGCGCGGCATGATGAAGGCGTCCGAATACGCGCGCACCGCACGGCATCCCCTTCTTCGGCATCTGCTACGGCTTCCAGTGGGCCACCGTCGAATACGCGCGCAACGTCTGCGGCCTCGACGGCGCCGATTCGACCGAGGTCGACGAGGCCGCGCCGCACAAGGTGATCTACAAGCTGCGCGACCTGCTCGGCGTCGACGAGCTCGGCGGCACGATGCGGCTGGGGCGCTACGCGTGCGAGCTGGCGCCGAAGGGTCGCTGGCGCGCAAGATCTACGGCACCGACCTGATCCACGAGCGCCATCGCCATCGCTTCGAGTTCAACTGCCTCTACGAGCCGGCGCTCGCCGAGAAGGGCATGCGGATCTCCGGCCGCTCGCCGGACGGCAAGTTCGTCGAGATCGCGGAGCTGCCCGGGCCACCCGTGGTACGTCGCGGTGCAGTTCCATCCCGAGTTCCAGTCGCGCCCGCTGAAGCCGCATCCGCTGTTCGCGCAGCTTCGTCGAGGCGGCCAAGCGGCAGAAGAACGGGCACGCCGGCGAGCAGCCAGTCGATGCGCGTCGCGAAGGACTCGTAGTGCAGGCCGTGATGGCCGGTGTCCGGCCGGCAGCGGTGCACGTTCGGCGCCGGGCATCCGCTCGCCTTCATCCTCGGTCCGTGCGTCATCGAGAGCGCGACCATGCGGTCGACATCGGCGCTCGCGATCGCGGAGATCGCCAGGCGCGTCGGCGTATCCGATCGTCTTCAAGGCGTCCTTCGACAAGGCCAATCGCACCTCGATCACGTCGTTCCGCGGGCCCGGGCTCGACGAGGGTCTGCGCGTCCTCGCCAAGGTCAAGGCGCGAACCGGCCTGCCGATCCTCACCGACATCCACGAGCCGGCCAGGCGGAGCCGGCGGCGCGAGGTCGCCGACATCCTGCAGATTCCGGCGTTCCTGTCGCCGGCAGACCGATCTGATCGTCGCCGCGGCGCAGACCGGCCGCGCCGTCAACGTCAAGAAGGGGCAGTTCCTCGCGCCGAAGGACATGAGGCACGTGATCGCCAAGGTGACCGAGAGCGGCAACACGCAAGGTCTCGTGACCGAGCGCGGCGTGTCGTTCGGCTACAACAACCTGGTCGTCGATCCGCGCGGCGTTCCCGATGCTGCGCGCGCTCGGCTTCCCCGTCGTCTTCGACGTCACGCACAGCCTGCAACTGCCCGGCGCCGGCGACGGCGTCACGGCCGGCCTGGCCGAATACATCGAGCCGATGGCGCAGGCCGGTGTCGCCGCCGGCGTGGACGGCGTGTTCATGGAAGTCCACGAGGAACCGAGCCGCGCCAAGAGCGACGCGGCCAACGCGCTCAAGCTCGATCGGCTCGAGCCGCTGCTGCGCCGCCTCGTCGCCCTTGATAAGATCGTGCGCCATGCCTGATCTGACGCTCGCCCGCAAGGTCCTGCAGACCGAAGCGGCCGCGGTGCTCGCGCTGGTCGATCGCGCTCGACGAGCGCGTTCGCGCAGCGCCGTCGAGCTGGTGCGCGACTGCAAGGGCCGCGTGATCGTCACCGGCATGGGCAAGTCGCGGCATCATCTGCCGCAAGATTGCCGCGACGCTCGTCGAGCACCGGCACGCCGGCCTTCTTCCTGCATCCGGCCGAAGCCGTGCACGGCGACCTCGGCGTCATCCAGTCGGACGACGTCGTGATCGCGATGTCGTACAGCGGCGAGACCGAAGAACTGACGCGCGTGCTCGAGACGCTGAAGCGCCTTGGCGCGCCGCTGATCGCGATCACCGGCGGCATGACGTCGACGCTCGCCCAGGCCGCGGACGTGGCGCTCGACTGTCAGCGTGTCGGAAGAAGCCTGCCCGATGAACCTGGTGCCGACCGCGAGCACGACCGCGGCGCTGGCGCTCGGCGACGCGCTGGCCATGACGGTGCTCGTCGAGAAGGGCTTCAAGCCCGAAGACTTCGCCAACCTGCATCCCGGCGGCAAGCTCGGCAAGCAGTCTGATGCGCGTCGAGCAGCTGATGCACGCGGGCGACGCGCTGCCGGTCGTGCAGCTGCACACCGCGATGCGCGACGTCATCTACGAGATGTCGCGCAAGGGACTCGGCATGACGTCGGTCGTCGACAACGACGGCCGCCTCGCCGGCATCATCACCGACGGCGACCTGCGCCGCAAGATGGCCACCACGCCGGACATCCAGTCGACCTCACCGCGCAGGGACGTGATGACCGCCAATCCCGTCACGATCGGCCCGACGACGATGGCGGTCGAAGCGCTGGCGATGCTGGAACAGCGCAAGATCACGTCGATCGTCGTCATCGATCGCCGATCGTCGCGTCGAGGGCGTCGTGCACCTGCACGACCTCTGGCGCACCGAGATGGTGTAGGACGGCGCAGGAACCATCACCGTGGATTTCGACTCGTCCTTGCCGCTCATCGCGGCGCTCGTCGCGCTGCTGCTCGGCCTGGCCATCGGCAAGGCGTGGGAGCGCTACAAGCTGCGCGACGGCAAGTGGATCGATCGGCGCCGCGCGCGCGATTCGCATCACTACGTGCTCGGCCTGAACTTCCTCGTCTCGAACCAGATCGATCTCGCCATCGAGGAGCTGAGCCAGGCGGCGCGCGTCGACAGCGACGCGCTCGAGATCCACCTGATCCTCGGCAACGTCCACCGCGAGCGCGGCCAGGTCGCGCGCGCCATCCAGGTGCACCAGGCGCTGCTGCAGCGCCCGAAGCTGACCAAGGTCGAGCACGCCTACATCCTGCTGTGCCTCGGCCTCGACTTCAAGCGCGGCGGCTTCGTCGATCGCGCGCTCGAGGCGTTCAACGAAGTGATCCGGATGGATCCCTGACGAACCAGTACGCGCTGCTCTACCTGCAGAAGCTGCACGAGGAGCAGCACCAGTGGGCGGACGCGCACCGCATCCGCAAGCAGCTCGTCGCGCTGAGCGGACCCGACACGCAGCCGCGCAACCAGGCGATTCTGGCGTTCCTCGAGAACGAGCTCGGCACGGAGGCGCTAGCGCGTCGGCGATCGCGGCCGCGCCGCGCGTCACTTCGAGTCGGCGATCGAGCTCGATCCCGACACGACGCCGGCCTACCTCAATCTCGGCGACGTGCGGCTGCTCGCAGGCGATCTCGCGGGCGCCGATGGCCGCGTGGGACCGGCTGATCGACGCGGTCGCCCGAGCGCGCCTACCTGGCGCTTCGATCGCCTCGAGCGGCTCTACGAGCAGCGAGGGCGCAGCCGCAGAAGTTCGAAGAGCGCTGCCGCGCGCTTCATCGCCGCAATCCGCAGGACTGGCGCGCGCGCCTGGCGCTGGGCCGCCACCTGGCCGCGCGGCGATCGCGCACGCGAAGCCTTCGAGTTCCTGCTTCGCGGCGCTCGAACAGAATCCGCACGGCCTCACCGTGCACCAGGCGGTCTGGAACGTGCTGCTGAAGCTCGATCTCGAATCGCGCGCTCGTGCAGCGCTACATCGAGTCGGCGCGATCGTCGGTGTTCTTCCTCGATCCGCACGTCTGCCTCAAGTGCCACTACCGCAGCACCGAGCTGCTGTGGCAGTGCCCGCACTGTCACGAATGGAATTCGTTCGTCGAAGAACGCATCGCCCCCGCCAAGGAAGGCCACGGTCGAGATGTAGAGCCTAGCGTGGAGGCGCGGTGAGCGGAGGGCGGCGATCAGCGCGTCGACCTGCGGCGTTGGTCTCCTCGAAGATGCCGTCGGTGTCGATGACGTAGTCGGCCTGCTTCACCTTCTCGTCGATCGGCCACTGCGCGGCCAGGCGCCGCTCCGCCTTCCGTCGACTGCTTGTTGCGCTCCATCACCCGCTCGAGCTGCATCTCGGGCGGGCACGCCGCGACCATCACGACGTCGAACTCCTTCTCGCGGCCGGTCTCGAACAGCAGCGGGATGTCGGCGACGGCAAATGGCGTCGCGGGTGGCGCGTCGGCAGAAATCGATCGATGGCGGCGCGAACGGCGGGATGGATGATCGCCTCGAGATCGAGGCGGGCGCGCTTGTCCTTGAAGACGATCTGCCGCGAGCCGCGGCCGATCCATGGTGCCGTCGCGGCGAGCGACGTCGGGGCCGAAGCGCTTGCGAATCGCGCGCAGCCCGGGGGTGCCCGGTGCCACCACCTCGCGCGCCAGCAGGTCGGCGTCCACGATCGGCACGCCGGCCTCGCGGAAGCGGCTGGGCGACGTAGCTCTTGCCGGTGGCGATGCCGCCCGTGAGCGCAATCTTCCGGATCACATCGCCGACTTTCCGGTTGCCCTGATGCTCCGCCGCCGTCACCGTATTCCGAGCACCATGGCCACCGTCAGCGGGCCGACGCCGCCCGGCACCGGCGTGATCGCGCCGGCGACCTCCTCCACGTCGGGATGCACGTCGCCGACGAGCACGCTGCCCTTCGTCGGCGAACTGCGCGCGCTTGCGGCTGCCCTCCGCGAAGATTCGCTCGACCTCGGCCTGCGTCGTCAGCGTGTTGATGCCGACGTCGATGACGGTGGCGCCAGGCTTGATGAAATCCGCGCGTCACGAAGCCGGGCCGGCCGATCGCCGCGACCAGAATGTCGGCCGTCTGCGCCACCGCCGGCAGGTCCACCGTGCGCGAATGGCAGATCGTCACCGTGGCATCGCGATGCAGCAGCAGCATCGCCATCGGCTTGCCGACGATGTCGCTGCGGCCGATGACCACGGCGTGCTTGCCCTTCATCGGGATGCCTTCGCGCTCGAGCAGCTCGATGCAGCCAAGCGGCGTGCAGGCGACCAGCGCCGGCCGTTTCTGCACCAGCAGCCCGACGTTGACGGATGAAAGCCGTCGACATCCTTGGCCGGATCGATCGCGTCGAACACGCGCTGCTCGGCGTCCGTCGCCCATGCCGTCGGGCAGCGGCGACTGCACCAGGATGCCGTCGATCGCCTCGTCCGCATTCAGCGTGCGCGACCAGCGCCAGCGCCTCGTCGAGCGAGGCCGATGGCTCGCAGCCGAAAGAGCTCGGCGCGGCACCCGGCTCGCCACCGTCTTGATTTTGTTGCGGACGTAGACCTCGGAGGCCGGGTTCTGCCCGGCCAGCACCACGCCGAGTCCGGGCGGCCGGCCGTGCGCGCTGCGTCGAACGCGGCGATGCGCGGCGCGCAGCGTCCTCGCGAATGCGCGCCGCGCACGCCACGCCGTCCAGTCGTCGCGCTGCCACTAGCCTTTTCTCCCGAGGCCTTCGTCAGGCCGAAGCCGACGACCCAGACCGCGATCGACACGGCCAGGAACTTCAGGCCGAACGCGTCGGCCTGGTCGGCGCGTGACGCCGATCTCCGCCCACTTCGCCGTCGTCTCGTTGGTGATGCCGAACTCGGTGAAGAAGCCGAGGATCGCGATGCAGACGGCGTTGAAGATCAGCAGCAGGCCGAAGCGTCGTGATGAAGTTCGCCAGCGTCTGCATCGGCGTCCGCGCGCTGGCGACTCGGCTTGGTTGACCAGCGGGCTGTGCGTGCGGCCGTAGAACCAGTAGATGACCATGCCGATGTCGAGCCAGACGAGGAACCGCACCCAGGTGAGGACCGGCAGGCTCAGCATCAGGTACGAGCACGACAGGATGCCGAGGACCGGGAAGATCGGACCGAACGGCACGCGGAACGGGCGCTTCGCATCGGGCCGCTTGCGCGCGCAGCACCAGCACCGCGGCGCAGACCACGACGAACGCGAACAGCGTGCCGATGCTGGTCATCTCGCCGACGACCTGAATCTGCGTCAGTCCGGCGACCAGCGCGACGATCACGCAGGTGATGATCGTCGTGATGTAGGGCGTGCCGAACTTGCGGGTGCACCTTGCTGACGCCCTGCGGCAGCAGGCGGTCGCGGCTCATCGAGAAGAAGATGCGCGGCTGGCTCATGAGCATGACGAGCAGCACCGACGTGATGCCGGCGACGGCGCCGGCCGAGACCAGGCCCGCGGCCCAGTCCTGGCCGATGAATGCCAGCGCATACGCGACCGGCGCGTTCAGGAACTTGATCGACTCGGCCTGGTCGACCATCGGCACGCCCGGCAGCGCCTCTGCGACCGAGCGGAACTGAATCGACCGGGACGATGCCGCTCAGCACCGCGCCGACGGCGAGATAGAGGACCGTGCAGACGACCAGCGACGCGATGATGCCGATCGGCAGGTCGCGCTGCGGGTTCTTCGCTTCTTCCGCGGTCGTCGAGACCGCGTCGAAGCCGATGTAGGCGAAGAACACGACCGCGGCCGCGGCCATGATGCCCGGCCAGCCATACGGCGCGAACGGCTGCCAGTTCGCGGGCTCGACATAGGTGACGCCGGCGGCGAGGAAGAACAGCACCGCCACCAGCTTGATCGCGACCATCACCGCGTTGAAGCGCGCCGACTCGCGGACGCCGACGACCAGCAGGATCATGATCGAACAGCACGATGAGCACCGCGGGCAGGTTGATGATGCCGACCGGCGGCGCGGCGCCGATCGCCTGCGGGAGCGTGATGCCGAAACCGGCGAGCAGCCGCTGCATGTAGCCGCTCCAGCCGATCGCGACCGTCATCGAGCCGACGGCGTATTCGAGGATCAGGTCCCAGCCGATCATCCACGCGACCAGCTCGCCGAGCGTCGCATAGGCGTAGGTGTAGGCGCTGCCGGCGATCGGGATCATCGACGCGAACTCCGCGTAGCACAGCGCCGCGAAGGCGCACGCCAGGCCCGCGGCCAGATACGACATCGTGATCGCCGGGCCGGCCTGATTGGCCGCCGCCGTGCCGGTGAGCACGAAGATGCCGGTGCCGATGATGGCGCCGATCCCGAGCAGCGTCAGGTCCCACGCGTCAGGCTGCGCCTGAGCGCCTTGCCTCCATGTTCGACGTCGCCGACGAGTTGCTCGATCGACTTCGTCTTGAACAGATTCGAATCCATTCCGCCTCCAAGAGGTCGGATTCGTACGCGCAGATGAGTTGCCGAGCGCCGGCGCATTCGAGCACACATCTGCCGCGAGATCACATCTCTCAGGGAACGCTCACCGACTCGGCGGGAACGGGAGCCTGAACGCCGCGAGATACTGACGGGCCCGCGCCTGCGGATCGCCCTTCAGCAAGTCGCTGATCACCGCAGACCGACGCGGCGCCGGCGTCGATCACCGATGGCGCGGTCTCGAGCGTGATGCCGCCGATCGCCACCGCCGGCATGCCGCGCGCCGCGCGCCAGCGTCGGACGCCGTCGCGTACCACGTCGAGACCGACCGCGTCGTAGCCGGTGGCCTTCGTGCCGGTGCCGAACACCGGCCCGATCGCGATGTAGGTGATCGGCTCGGTCCAGGACCGCGCGCTCCCACTGCTCCGCGCGTGTGCGTCGACAGCCCGAGGATGGCCGCTGCCCCGACCACGGCGCGCGCATCCGCCGGCGACAGGTCGTCCTGCCCGACGTGGAGGCCGGCGGCGCTCGCCAGCATCGGCGATGTCGGCGCGATCGTTGATGATGAGCGACGCGCGGTTGCCGCGCGCGCGTCGACCACGTCGCGCGGCGAGGTCGAGAAAGGCCCGCTGGGCCATCGTCCTTGCAGCGCAGCTGCAGCAGGCGGGCGCCGGCCGCGAGAAAGGCGCGCGCGACGTCGAGCGGCGCGCGGCCCGCGCCGCGCACAGCGTCGGCGTCGACGATCGCGTAGAGCGGCGGAAGGTTCACCAGATCGAAACCTAGGCGGATCTCAGCGAGGGTCGACGGTTCTTGGGCTTGGCGGCAAAGCGCTCCATGAAGTGCGTGCTGAGGCGCCCGGCGATGAAGTCCGGATCGTTCAGGATCTTCAGGTGCAGCGGAATCGTCGTGCGGATGCCTTCGACGACCGACATCTCGAGCGTGCGCTTCATGCGCGCGATCGATTCCTGCCGATCGCGGCCGTGGACGATCACCTTCGCGACCATCGAGTCGTAGTACGGCGAGATCAGTGCATTCGGAATGCGCCGCGGTATCGACGCGCACGCCGGGGCCGCCCGGGATGCTGAACGCGTGAATCATGCCGGGCGACGGCACGAACGTCTCCGGATCCTCGGCGTTGACGCGGCACTCGATCGCGTGACCGGTGAAGGTGACCTCGCTCTGCTTGAACGCCGAGCCGCGCGCCGGCGGCGATGCGAATCTGTTCCTTGACGATGTCGATGCCGGTCACCATCTCGGTGACCGGATGCTCGACCTGGACGCGCGTGTTCACTTCCATGAAGTAGAAGTTGCCCTTCTCGTCCATCAGGAACTCGAACGTGCCGGCGTTGGTGTACTGCACCGCGCGCGCGGCGTCGACGACGACGCTGCCCATCTTGCGGCGGACCTTGTCGGACACCGCGACCGACGGCGATTCTTCGAGCAGCTTCTGGTGGCGGCGCTGGATCGAGCACTCGCGCTCGCCGAGGTGCACGACGTTGCCGTGATGATCGCCGAGGATCTGGAACTCGATGTGGCGCGGCGACTCGAGATACTTCTCGATGTAGACGTCGCCGACGCCGAACGCCGATTCGGCTTCGCGCTGCGCGGTCTTGAACGCGTGCGGCAGTTCCGCCGGCGTCCTTGACGATGCGCATGCCGCGGCCGCCGCCGCCGGCGACCGCCTTGATGATCACCGGGTAGCCGATCTGCTGCGCGATCTTGATCGCGCGCTCTTCGCTCTCGACCGGGCCGTCGCTGCCCGGCAGCATCGGCACGCCGGCCTTCTTCATCGCGCGGCGCGCCTTGGCCTTGTCGCCGAGCAGGCGGATCACGCTCGGATCGGGGCCGATGAAGCGGATGTGGCAGGCCTCGCAGACCTCCGCGAGATAGGCGCTCTCCGAGAGGAATCCGTAGCCGGGATGCATGCGCGTCGGCGCCGGTGATCTCGGCGGCGCTGATGATCGCCGGCACGTTCAGATAGCTCTCGGCGCTGCGCGCCGGGCCGATGCAGATGTCCTCGTCCGCGAAGCGCACGTGCAGCGAGTTCTCGTCGGCCTCGGAATAGACGGCGACCGTCTTGATGCCCAGCTCGCGGCACGCGAAAATCACGCGCAGCGCGATCTCTCCACGATTGGCGACCAGGATTTTCTTGAACATGGTTAGTTTGAGGGCTTGATCGCGAACAGCCGCTCGCCGTACTGCACGGCCTGGCCGTTCTCGACGTAGATGCTCGTGACCTCTCCGTCGTACTCGGAGTCGATCTCGTTCATCAGCTTCATCGCTTCGATGATGCAGAGCACCTGGCCCTTGCGGACCGTGTCGCCGACCGACGACAAACGCCTTGGCGCCGGGTTCGGCCGAGCGGTAGAAGGTGCCGACGATCGGCGACTTCACGATCGCCAGCTCGCCGCCGGCTTCGTCGTCGGCGGCCGCCGCGCGCGGCAGGCGCCGCGCAGGCGCGCAGGCGCGGCCATCGGGCGCCGCCATCATCGGCATCGGCGCCTGCATCTGCGGCACGCCACACCTGGTGATGGTTGACCCGCTCTTGATGCGAACCTTGACGCCGTCCTGCTCCAGCTCGAACTCGCTCAGGTCGTGATCGCTTGATGAATTCAATGAGCTGCTTGATCTCGTCCAGTGTCATCGTCACTGCGTTCGCTCGCACGTCTACGTCCAGAACCGCGGCACGTCGGTCAGCCACTCGGGCTCCCGACGCGGTCAGCGCCGCGTCGTCCTCGATTCGCGCGCCGCCCCAGTCCGGAAAATAGGCGCCGGGCTCGATCGTGAACACCATGCCCGGCTGCAGTGGTTCTCCGGGCAGTCCGGCCGCGGACTGCGCGATCCGGGGCCGTTCGTGCACTTCCAATCCAAGACCGTGGCCGGTACCGTGCCCGAAGCATTCGCCGAGCCCTGCCGCGTCCATCGACTCGCGCGCCGCGCGATCGATGTCCGTCGGCCGCGACGCCCGGCCGCGCCGCCGCGAAGCCGGCGTCCTGCGCCGCCGCGACGTCGTCCAGCAGCCGTCCGCTGCCGTGGCGCTCGCCGGCCCCACGGTAATCGTCCGGGTCATGTCCACGGCATACCCGCGGAACATCCCGCCGAAGTCCAAAACGACCAGGTCGCCGGCCGTCAGAACCCTATCGCCCGCCCGGTAATGCGGCACGGCCGAGTTCGGCCCGGAGGCGACGATGGTATCAAAGGCCGGCTTGTCGAACCCGACCCGCCGCAGCTCCGCTTCGATGATGGCGGCCACATCCCGCTCCTTCATTCCCGCTAAGGCTTTTGGGATTATACACTTAGCGGCGTCCGAAAGTCTCTGGCCGGCCTCCCGGAGCGTGGCCACCTCCCAGGCGTCCTTGACCTCGCGCAGCCGCTCGACCGCGCCGTCGACCGGCACCAGCTCTAGACGGATTCCGGCAGCTTCCAGGCGGCGGCTCAGGTCCAGGTGGTGCCGCACGGTCATCGCCCCGGCCTCGATACCCAGCCGGACCGGGGCGAGCCGCGCGATCTCGGCGACCAGGCTCTCTTCCTGGCTTCCCGACGAAGGGGCCACCACGGCCGTCAGTTCGGGAAGCTGTTCGGCCAGCGCCGTCAGAACACCTTCATACCTGGAATCACTGAGCAGGATGAGGCGCTCGGAGCGTCGCGACGAGGACACCGGCACTGCCGAAGAAGCCCGTCAGGTAGGCGATGTTCTGGGGTTGCGACACGAGCAGCGCGTCCAGGCTCTCCGCCTGGAGCATCCGCGCGAGCGATCGCCGGCGAGAATCGAGGTATTCGGCTGGCGCCGACGACATCACGACGAACGAAGTGCGTGAAGCCAACCCTCGAGTTCGACGAGGGCTTCGGCGTCGGGGTTGGCAGCCGTAGGCGCGGGCTGTCCTTGCGCTTCGCGCTGCCCTCAATCCGTGCTCGAGCTGGCTGAAGGGATCGTTCGCGGCGGGCGGCAGCGCCTCGCTGGGCCTGATGTCATCGAAAGTGGCGGCCAGCGTATCCAACGCCGTAATCGATGGCGGTGTCTCGGCCCCGAGCTGCTCCACGAGCCGATCGAAATCAAACAGCGCTTCGACCGAGACTTCCGGCTCGGACGCCGCGGGCAGCGCCACCTGTTTTTCCATCCGCTCGACCGTCTCTTCCAGGTCGGGGTCGTGCCGCGCCAGTTCGAGCGCGCGGCGGTAGAAGTCCAGGGCCTCGGTCATTTCGCCGCGCCGCTGGTGAATTTCGGCCAGCCCGCGGATCGCCGCGAGATTGTCGGACGCATTCGACACGACGACGGAGAGTTCCGCGTGCGCCTCGTCGAGCCGATCCAGTTCCACGAGCGCCCGGCCGAGCGTCACGCGCGCGGAGAGATAACCCGGGTGGCGCTCCAGGCCGGTCCTGCAGACGGCAATCGCCTCCTCGTTCGCACCGACCCGGCGGAGTTCCTCTCCGAGTTGGGCGAAGGCAATCGACGAAGGGTCGTTGGCGACCCTTCGTTGCAACTCGAGGATGCGCGGGCTGTCGAATGCCACAGCTGATCCCTAGGGTATAACCGTAACGGTCTGCGTCACCGTCGTCGCCTGGGACGCATCGTCGGTGACGGTGAGCGTCACGACGTAGGAGCCGGCCGTATCGTAGCGCTTGGAGGTCGTGACGCCGCTTCCGGTGCGGCCGCTGCCGAAGTTCCAATCGTAAGCGACAATCCGGCGGCCGCTGGCGGCTCGTGAGCCCTCCGCCGAGAAGAAGATGTCCTGACTGGTTCTCGGCGCCGTGGGCGAGAAGGTGAACGAGGCTGTTGGCGCGGTGCTCGCCCCGACCGCCACCGTCTGCGATACCGACGCCGTCTGTCCGTTGATGTTGGAGGCGCGCAGCGTCACGACGTAGCTGCCGGCCGCGCGGAACTCGTGCGTGGTGTTCATGCCGCCGGACGACCCGCCGTCGCCAAACGTCCAGTTGTAGGTGCAGTTCGCTCCGCAGGGCACACCGTTATCCGTGGTGCCCGAGGCATCGAAGTTGACAGTCTGGAACGCCGCGACGGTTGTCGGTGAGAAGACGAACAGGGCCGTGACCCGGTTCGGCGGCAGGATGACGGTCTTCGGCATCACCCGGATATCGACCTGGCGTTCCACTGCACCACGGTAGTCGCCGCCAATTGGCGTGAACAGGAGGGTGACGAGCGAACCGGTATCGGCCGGCGACGAGCTTCCGGCTGGCGCGGTGTAGGTGACCCGGGCGCGTCCATCCTCGCCGGTCACGACGGTTCGCGCCGAGAGCGTGCCGAAGTCGCCGGCGGCGCCGTTGAGCTGCATGTCAACCCGCAGGGTGACATTGCGTGCGGGCTGGCTGTTCGGCCCGCGCGCCTCGACGGTCACGGTCGATTGCGAGACGCCGTCCTGGTAAACCAGGTCAGGAAGGGCCTGCAGCCCCAACGACAGCGCCAGTTCCGACGGGCCGGCCAATGCCGGCTGTTCCGATTCCTGCACGGTGCAGGACGTGGCGAACAACGCCAACGCCAGCAAGCCGATGAATTGTGATGCCCTGGTCCGCATGATGCGCTCCACTACTCCCCGCCTACGATGGGTCGGCGAAGTCGCCGAAGTTCACGGTCATCTGGCCCGTGGCCACGACTTCGTTGCCGACCTGATCACGTCCGTAGAAGGTGACCTCGGCAATCGTGCTGATGATGATGCCGCCGCCGCCCTGTCGCAGATTGACCAGCGGCGACTCGAGCTTCGCCTGATTGCGGACGACCTCAACCGCAAACTGCGCCTGGCCGCCGGCCGGGACGGTGAAGGTTGCCGCGCCGTCGAAGCTGTACGGCACATCCACGCCCTGCGTGTTGCGGCCATCCGTGCGCCGGAAATCGACGTGGTAGCGGTTGAAGGTGATCGCCGTGTTCGGGCTCGGCGTCGTCGGGTTCAACGTGGTGCCCGGATTCTTCAACGCCGCCCGCATCGACACCTGCGCGAGGTCGTTGTAGTAGGTCGGAGCCGACACCGGGCTCCCGTTCACCGTCGTCTGCACCAGCGTGACGACGTCTGAGAGCAGCGGCGACCCGAACTGATCGGGCCGGGCGCCGGAGGCGCCGAGCAGTGAGTCGATGACGACGTAAGCCGCTGACGAACCGGTCCGGGTCAATTCGCTGGCACACGATCCGAGTGCGAGTGAGCTGGCGAGGACGGCCACAAGGCCGGCGAGATTTCGAGGGCTGAAATGGCTGCGCATGGCGTCTAGGTCCTACCCCTTCGTGATCCGCGGCGTGATGAAGATCAGCAGTTCGCGGTTTTCGTCGCTGGTGATGTCCCGCTTGAACAGCCAGCCCAAGAGCGGAATCTGGTGCAGGAAGGGCGTGCGGCCCTCCACCGTCTGCTCGCGGCTGTGTAGATGCCGCCGATGACGGTCGTCTCGCCGTCGCCCATCAGCACGGTGGTGACGGCGCGCTGCGTGTCGATCGACGGAATGCCGTTGACCTGCCGGCTGTAGTTCGGCGCCGCGTTCTCGACGAAGATGCGCATGATCACCGTGTTGGACGCCGTGATCTGCGGGATGCACCTTGAGCGTCAGCGCCGCATCCTTGAACGTCACCGTGACGTGTTGTTCGACACTGCGTCTGAATCGGAATCTGCGACGCCCTGCGTGATCTCCGCCTCGACGTTGTTCTGCGTCGACGACGCGCGGCGTCGACAGCAGTGCGGCCCTTGCCCGAGCTCTCGAGCGCCGACAGCGCCACGTCGAGGTTGAGCGCGCCGTTGATCGAGCCGAGCGCGAGGCCGATCGCGCTCGTGGCGCCGGGGACCGGCAGGTTGACGCCGGTATCGGTGGGAATCGGGCCCTGCTGCCCGCCCTGCCGTCCGTTCACCGCCGATCGTTGGGAACGCCAGGCCGGGGCTGTTGCCGAGTGCCGGGTCGACATCTGGCCGTTGACAGCCCCACTGGACGCCGAGCTCGCGCGCGAAGTCGCGATTGGTCTGCACGATGCGCGCCTCGATCTCGACCTGCGGCTGCGGGCGATCGAGCGTCGTGACGAGGTCGGTCGCGGCCGCCAGCCGATCGGCGAGGTCGCGGATGATCAGCGTGTTGGTGCGGGCGTCGACCTGCACGTCGCCGCGCGCGAGAGCGTGCTCTTGGTGATGATCGGCACCAGGTCCGCGGCCTTCGCGTAGCTCAGCGGGACGCGTCATCATGCGGAGCTCGCCGGCCAGCGCCTGCGCCTCGGTCAGCTTCGGCGCTCTTCGTTCCTCGTCCGCCAGCACCGTGAGCGGCACGATGCGGACGATGGTGCCGTCGACGCGTGTAGCCCAGCTTGTTGGCGCGCAGGATGATGTCGAGCGCCTGATCCCACGGCACGTCGCGGAGCGAGACGTCGACGGTGCCCTGGATGCTCGGGATCGATGACGATGTTGAGGCCGTTGCTGATCTCGGCGAAGGTGCGAAGCACGGCGCGGAGATCCGCGCCCTGGAAGTCGAGCGTGACCGGATCGCCGGTGAAGCGCGGCGCCGCCGGTTCGGCGGGCACGGGCGGCTGCACTGTCGTCTGCGGCTGCACCGTCGTCTGCGGCGGCGCGGCTGGTGATCTGGGCCATGGCGGCCATCGCCGCGGCTGCGGTCGGCGCCGGAGCGACGACGGGCGCCAGAGTGCGGACTGGCGCGGGAGCCGTCGTCACCGGTGCGCGGTGCCGCCAGCGCCGCTGCCGGCGCGGGCGCGGGCGCGGGCGTCACCACCGGCGAGACGTCGGCGTTGGTGACGACCGGAGTTTCTTCACGAACCGGCGGCCGGCGGCGCTGGCGCCGGAGCGGCAACGGCTGCGGGTCGCCGGCGTCGCGCCGCGGCGGTGTCGCGGGTGCGACCAGCGCGGCGGCGGCATCGGTGGCGCGCGCGAACATCACGCGCAACTCCTCGCCGATCTGCTTCCACCGTGTAGGGAATCTTGCGCGCCAGGTCGATGACCACGCGCGTGATCAGCGGCTCGTGGCTGTTGGTCGCGACGCGCACGCGCTCGCACGTCACCCTGGTTGATGGCGGTGGTCGCCGGCACCGAGCCCATGGCCACGCCGTCGAAATCGAGCAGCACGCGGGCCGGCAGGTCCGTTTCGGCTTCGACCGTCGACGGCGACCAGGCGGCCGTTGCCGGCAGAGCGACGATAGCCGTGCCGATCTCGGCAGCGCAGCGAGCGCACCGCGGTGAGCCGCGTGGCCGGCGCGTTGGCCGTCTTCGGCGCCGTTGCCGCCACTTCCTGCGCGTGCGCGACCGGCTTGGCGACGCGGCGCCTTCAGCAGCATGGGCGGCACGCGCGGGGCCGAGGTGCTCGGCGTTGCGATCGACCTCGACGAGGATCATGTTGCGCGAGCGCGGACGCGATGCTGTGACGGCCGCGCGAGCGCGACGCGAACGCGCGCCACCGGTGCGCCGTCCGGCGCGGTGCGCCTCGCATCACCGACGTCCGACACCGGCGGCTGCATGTCGCCGAGCGGCTGGCTGGCCAGACCCTCGGCGCGGACGTTGCGCAGATCGACGAGCACCGTCAGCGGATCGGGCTGGCTCGTGAGATATGCGACCGGCTCGCTGGCTTCGATCAGCACCGTGCTGACCGCGCCGTCGAGCCGGGACGAAATGGACCGTAGGCTGGGCTTCAGCGCCGCCAGTTGGCGGCGGCCCGCTGGCCGCGAGGCTCACGGCCAGAGCGGCCGCCACTGGGACGGCCCAATACCAGTCGAGGAATGCGACCGTGCATCACTTGACCTCTCTCCGCCGCGCAGGAACTTGCGCACTTCGCGCTGCTTCTCGAGCGACAGCGGATCGTTGACTTCCTGATGGATGATCACGGCCGCTGCCGTCATCGTCCGAATCGTACCGTCCGCCAGCTTGTCGCCCGGCGGCACGGTGTAGACCTTGCCGTCTGGGCCCGGAAACCATCGCCACCCAGGCGCCCCGGCTCTGGATGATGCCGCGCACCGTGAGTTCGCTCGGTGCAGCATGCCGGGGACGCCTTCCGCGCGGACGTCGATGTCGCTGGACGCCGTGCTGCTGGCCGGTCTTGCCGATCAGGCGACGAACGGATCGCGGCGGCCCTCCGGCGCGTACGCGAAGTTCGGCGGCGGCGCCGGCGCGGCTGGTGCCGGCGGCGTTTGCGGGGCCGCCGGATCGGCAGCCGGCGCCGCGGTCTTGGCGGCTGGCGCCTGCGCCGTCACGAACGCGGTGCTCGTGCCGAGCACCAGGGCGAGGGCCGCGAATCGAACATGCAGGCGGCTCATTCTGTCTTCTCCGTCGGAGCCTTCTTGGGCGCGGGGCCCTTCTGTTTGTTCGGTGTCGCGGCGGCCGCCGGAGGCGGCTGTCCACCAGCACGAACGTGGTCGCCGTGCAGGACACCTGGATGCTGGCCGCCGCCGTCGGGTCTTCCTTCGGCGTGATCACCATGTTCCCGACGTTGATGATTCGCGGGAACTTGCTCACGCGATCGAGGAACAACCCGAGGTTGTGATAGTTGCCTTCGAGCTCGCAGGCTGATCGGCCACTCCGCGTGCATCTCCTTGCGTCGTGATCGCCTGCGGCTGGAAGCCGCGAATCTTCAGGTTCGACTGCGTCGCCAGCGTCTGGACGCGGCGCAGCAGGTCGCCCACGTCCTTCTCGTCCGGCAGAATCGGCTTCAGCGCTTCGAGCCGCGCTTCGAGCTCCGAGATCTGCGTGCGGAACTCCGGCAGCTGGCGCGCCATCGCCGCGCCCTTGCTGATGCGGCCGCGGATGGCGCTGCAGTTCGCCGTCTGCGCGTCGGCCAGTTCGGCCTGCTCCGGCATCTCGTAGAAGTAGTAGAACAGCCCGGCGCCGGCCCCGGCGAGCAGCGACGAACACGGCGAGCTGCGCGTACCACGGCAGCTTGCTGAGACCGAGACTAGCCACGGGTGCCTCCCTTGGCTGGCGCCTTCTTGGCCGCCCGGCCTTGCCGGCCGGCGGTTCGACGGCGATCTGCTCGATGCCGGCCATCTGGAACGTCGCCCTTGATCGTGAACTGAATCAGCTCGGGGCCGCCGTTGTCGCCGCTGACCACTTCGCTCGACGATCTCGACCGGCCGCTTGAAGTAGCGCGACGCTTCGAGGTTGCCGACGAAGTCCGACAGCGACGTGAGCGACAGGCAGCGGCCCTCGATGGTGACGTCGTAGCCGTTCTGCTGCACGCGCGTCAGCCAGGTCATCTCGGGCAGCGCGCGGCTCATCTGATCGATCATGTGGACCGGCGCGTTCTGCCCTTGCCGCAGCTCGTCGATCAGCGTCGACGCGCTGCTCGCAGCAGCTTCGCGGCGGGCTCTCGAACTCCTGCACCTGCTTGAGGATCTCCGGCAGGCGCGCTTCTTCCGCGTCGCGCGTCGTCGATCTCGCGCTCGACTGTCGGCCTTCTGCTGCGCCGAGCGCCCAGTAGCGCCAGCCGACGCCGAGCGCGGTCAGGACCAGCACCAGGCTGCCGATGACGATCATCTTCTGGCCGACCTTGAAGCCCGTCGAGGCGGCCTTGGCGCTTTGCGCTCGGTGGCGAGGAGGTTGATGCGAATCATCGGTCACCCACCTTGCGAAGCGCGAGGCCCATCGCCACCGCCGCGACCGGCGCCAAGTCGTCGGCTGCGACGCCCAGCTTCTTCGGCGTCGATCGACGACCTGGCGGAACGGGATCGAACGCGCTCGACCTCGGTGTCGAAGCGCTCGCGCAGCGCCTCGGCGAAGCCTTCGACGCGCGAGGCGCCGCCGCACAGCATGATGCGATCGATGCGATCGTTCGACGCCGTCGCCTTGAAGAAGTCGAACGTCTTCTCGACTTCGAGCAGCACGTTGTCGGTCATCGCGCGCAGCACCGGCGCGCGCGTCCTCGTAGGTGGCGCCGTCGACGTCCTGGCCCTTCTTCAGCTGCTCGGCGCTCTCGTACGGGCAGGTTCAGTTCCTTCTGCACCGCCTCGGTGAAGGCGTTGCCGCCCATCGAGACGTCGCGGGTGAAGACCGACTGCGAGCCGGACAGGATGTTGATGTTGATCGCGCTGGCGCCGGCGTTGAGCAGGGCGACCACCGCGCCGGCTCGAAGCCGTAGTTGGCTTCGAAGGCGTTCTGCAGCGCGAAGACGTCGACGTCGACGATGACCGGCGTCCTGCCGGCCTGCGTGATGACGTTGGTGTAGTCGGCGATCTTGTCCTTCTTCGCGGCGACCAGCAGGACTTCCATGGTGCCCTGCGCGTCCTGCCGGTCCCGGCGTCGAGGATCTCGTAGTCGAGATTGACGTCCTGGATGTCGAACGGGATGTACTGCTCGGCCTCCCAGTAGATCGACTCGGACAGCTCCTGCTCGGTCATCGCCGGCAGCGTGATCTTCTTGACGATCACCGAATTGCCGGACAGCGACGCGACGACGTCCTTGGCCTTGAACTGCTTGTTGGCAAACAGGCGGCGGACCGCGTCGGCGACCGCGCCGCCATCGATGATGGCGCCGTCGACAATGCTGTCGGGCGGGACGGGCTCGACCCCGATGGCCGAGACCTTGAAACCCCTTGCCCGACTGGCTTCAGTTCGATGGCCTTGACGGAGCTCGACCCGATGTCGAGGCCCACCAAGCTTTTGGTTCGGCGGAACAGCACTTGATTTCTCTCCGGTTCTCGTTCACCTGCCCAAGGGCAAACCGATACCAGCCTTTGCTTTTTGCCGTCTGGGCTACAAATTTGGCCTAAAGAGCCGTTTCCGGCGAGTCGGCGAGCGCCTTAGGCTAACCGCGGCAATAACAAAACTGCAAGCGCTGACGAAAATTGCACGCAACCGGAGGCGGTCAAATCAGCGCAACCCCACGGTTCCGAGGGGTTTATCGGCCCTGTGCCCGACAAGTGCAGGGCTGGCTCAAGGACGGGCTGCAAAGCTGTGCAAGGCGAAATTTCGTGCAGTTTATGTCGGCAGCTCATCTAGCTCGCGCCTACGGACCAGTTGCTCTGGCGCCCTACTGTCTAGCTGGTGCTGGCAGCAGCTCGGCCGAGCTGGCTCGGAGGTTCGATTGGCCGCCAGGTCGGCCGCAGACAGGCCTCGCTTCGCGTCAGGTCCGACCGCTCCGGAGGTCGGCCAGGACGCTGCATGGCCGCTAGGGTCTGACGAGCGTCCTTCCCGAGGCCCGGAAACCCCAGGTCGGCACCGGTCTCAGGCCCGCGAACTCCAGACCGCCCTGCGAGATCCAGCGCTTCTCACCCTTGCAATTTGCGGCGACTCGTCGTATCATTTGGGTTTGCCGTGCCCAGGACGGGTGCGACAGGGATCTGTACCCAGGAATCGATTCAATGCCTACTTACGTTGCGACCCCGAAGACGATGACCAGCCGGTGGCATGTCATCGATGCCAATGGCAAGGTGCTCGGCCGCGTCGCCACCGACGCTGCCCGCCTGCTTCAGGGCAAGCACAAAGCCACTTACACGCCCTTCCTCGACACCGGCGATCACGTCGTCATCGTCAACGTCGCCAAGGTCAAGCTCACCGGCCGCAAGGAAGAGCAGAAGATCTATCGGCGCCACAGCGGCTACCCCGGCGGCCTGCGCGAAGATCGCGCCAAGGTCGTGCGCGCAGCGCCAGCCGATGCGGCTGATCGAAGAAGGCCGTTCGCGGCATGCTCCCGAAGTCGAAGCTCGGTGACGCGATGTACCGCAAGTTGAAGGTGTATGCGGGCGACAAGCACCCGCACACCGCTCAGTAACCCACGTCTTCGAGGTCGCATAACTTGGCAGCAACTCAATTCTACGCAACCGGGCGCCGCAAGGAATCCACCGCCCGCGTGTTCCTCCGTCCCGGGCACCGGCGCCATCACAGTCAACTACCGCGAGTTCGACAGACTTCTTCCCCGCGAAGCCGCTCCGCATCCTGGTGAAGGTCGCCGCTGCTGCTCACCGAGACCACGGACCAGTTCGACGTGCTCGCCACCGTCAGCGGCGGCGGCGTGACCGGCCAGGCCGGCGCGATTCGCCTCGGCATCGCCCGCGCGCTGTGCGAGTTCAACATCGAGCTCCGGTCGCGCCTCAAGAAGGACGGCCTGCTCACGCGCGATGCGCGCGCGAAGGAGCGCAAGAAGTACGGGATGGCCGGCGCCCGTAAGCGGTTCCAGTTCAGTAAGCGTTAATCGTGCAGCCATGGATGGAGGCAGTTTGACCCCGCTCGCGATGAAGGACCTGCTCGAAGCAGGCGTGCATTTCGGACACCAGACCAAGCGCTGGAATCCCAAGATGAAGCCGTTCATCTTCGGCGAGCGCTGCGGCATCTACATTCTCGACCTCGGCAAGACCGTCAAGCACTACCGCGAGGCAGAGGACTTCGTCCGCCAGCTCGCCGCCGAAGGCAAGACCATCCTGTTCGTGGGCACCAAGCGCCAGGCGCAGGACGTCGTCGCCGAAGAAGCGGCGCGCTGCGGCATGTTCTACGTCAACGAGCGCTGGCTCGGCGGACTGCTGACCAACTTCACGACCATTCAGCGCAGCATCGCGCGCCTGCGCGATCTCGAAGCGATGGCCACCGACGGCCGCTACGAGTTCGATGCCGAAGAAGGAAATCGCGAAGGCCGAAAAGGAGAAGCGCAAGCTGCTGAAGAACCTCGAAGGCATCCGCCACATGGGCCGGCTGCCCGACGCGCTCTTCGTCGTCGACACGCGCAAGGAACAGATCGCCGTCGACGAAGCGCGCAAGCTGAAGATTCCCGGTCATCGGCATCGTCGACACCAACTGCGATCCCGACCAGGTCGACTTCGTCATTCCCGGCAACGACGACGCGCTGCGCTCGGTCAAGCTGTTCGTCGTCGCGCATCGCCGACGCGGTGATCGACGGCCGCGGCGAGCGCGAATCGGCGATGGCCGAACAGGCGCAGGCGCGACGCCGAAGCGGCGGCCGCCGACGAAGCGCGCCGCACCGTGCGCCCGGCGGACCTCCGCAAGCCGCAGCGCCCGGCAGAGACGCCAGCGCCGACAGGCGTAGTCGGCTCCAAGCACTCCCGTCTGCGCCGGCTGCGGTCACACGGGCCGGCGCGATGCTTGTACGGGCGGTGGTCGAGGCGGTGGCCGGTCCACCCTCACCCGCCCCGCGCTCGGGCCCGTCAAGCCCCGACGAACGTTTCTGACTTCAGGAGTCAGGTGAAATGGCAATTACAGCAGAACAGGTGAAGGAACTGCGCGACAAGACCGGCGCCGGCATGATGGATTGCAAGGCCGCGCTCGACGAAGCGGGCGGCGACGTGGACAAGGCGATCGAGCTCCTGCGCAAGAAGGGCCTGGCCCGGCCGCCAAGCGCGCGGGCGCGCCGCGAAGGACGGCATCATCGGCCACTACATCCACATGGGCGGCAAGGTCGGCGTGCTCGTCGAAGTGAACTGCGAGACCGACTTCGTCGCGCGCACCGACGACTTCCAGACGCTCGCCAAGGAAATCGCGATGCACATCGCCGCGGCCGAGCCCGCTGGTGCGTGAAGCGCGAGGACCTGCCGGCCGACGACGCTCGAGAAGGAGAGGAGATCTACCGCGCGCAGTTCGCCGGCTCGGGACAAGCCGGCGAACGTGATCGACAAGATCGTCGAGGGCAAGCTCGAGAGCTACTACGCGCAGGTCGTGCCTGCTGGATCAGCCGTCGGTGCGCGATCCCGAACGTGACGATCAAGCAGATGGTCGCCGCCGCCACCGCCAAGACCGGCGAGAACGTCGACCATCACGCGGTTCGTCCGCTTCAAGCTCGGCGAAACCGCCGAGGCATAAGTCACGGAAAGCGGCCTCCAGCCGTCGCTGGAGGCCGCACACGCCCGTCCGCGTCGGCTATAATTCTCGACTTGTGTCCGACCCTTCCGCCAGCCCTCACTACAAACGAATCCTCCTGAAGCTGTCGGGCGAAGCGCTGATGGGCGACCAGGCCTACGGCATCGATCCGGCCGTCGCCACCCGCATCGCGCAGGACGTCGCCGAGATCCAGTCGCTCGGCGTCCAGACGGCGATCGTCATCGGCGGCGGCAACATCTTCCGCGGCCTCGCCGCCAGCGCGCGCGGCATGGATCGCTCGACCGGCGACTACATGGGCATGCTGGCGACGGTGATCAACGCGCTCGCGCTGCAGGACGCGCTCGAAAAGCACGGCGTCCCGACGCGCGTGCTGACCGCGATCGAAATGCGCGCGGTCGCCGAGCCGTTCATCCGCCGCCGCGCCGTCCGCCACCTCGAAAAGGGCCGCGTCGTCGTGTTCGCGGCCGGCACCGGCAATCCGTACTTCACGACCGACACCGCCGCCGCGCTGCGCGCGATGGAGATGAAGGCCGAAGTGATCCTCAAGGCCACCAAGGTCGACGGCATCTACACGCGCCGATCCGGTCAAGCATCCCGACGCCGACGCGCTACGAGCGCATCTCCTACCTGCAGGTGCTGCAGGAGCGCCTGCAGGTGATGGACGCGACGGCGATCTCGCTGTGCATGGACAACAAGCTGCCGATCGTCGTGTTCAACCTGAAGACGCCGGGCAACATCCGCCGCGTCGTGATGGGCGAAGCGGTCGGCACGATCGGTCACGGCGTAAGCCACACGAGGTTCGGATCGATGGACGTCAGCGACCTCAAGGGCTCTGCGCGCGAAGTCAAGAAGCGCATGGACGGCAGATCGAGTTCGTGCGCAAGGAACTGGCCGGCGTCCGCACCGGCCGCGCCTCGACCGGCATGCTCGACGGCGTGCAGGTCGAGGCCTACGGCTCGAAGATGCCGCTCAACCAGGTGGCGAGCGCTGTCGATTCCCGAGCCGGCGCTGATCGTCGCGCAGCCGTTCGACCCGTCGCTCATGGCGCGCGATCGAGCGCGCCATTCGCTCGTCGGATCTCGGCCTCAATCCGGCCAACGACGGCAAGGTGCTGCGCATCCCGATTCCGGCGCTCACCGAAGAGCGCCGCAAGGAGCTGTCGCGCCACGTCCACAAGATGGCCGAAGAAGGCCGCAATCACGTCCGCGTCGTGCGCCGCGAAGCCAACGACAAGCTGAAGAAGATGCTCAAGGAGCACCAGATCTCCGAAGACGACGAGAAGCGCGCGCTCGACGAAGTGCAGAAGATCACCGACGCGCACATCAAGATGATCGACGATCTGCAGCAGCAAGAAAGACCAGGAGCTGCTTGGGAAATAGCTACTTCACGCATCTCGAGTGCAGCAGCGGCTGCGGCGCGGGTCCGTTCGATCCGCGCGAGCGCCATTTCCTCTGCCCGTCCTGCAAGCTGCCGATGCTCGCCCGCTACGACCTCGAGGCGGCGCGGGCGTGGAAGAAGCGAGTCGCTGGCCGACCGCGCGCCGAACATGTGGCGCTATCGCGAGCTGATGCCGCTGCTGCCCGGCGACGAGCCGGTCACGCTCGGCGAGGGCTTCACGCCGCTCATCCACGCCAAGCGGCTCGGCGCGACGCTCGGCCTCGATCGGCTGTTCATCAAGGACGAATCGCTCAACCCGACCAACTCGTTCAAGGCGCGCGGCCTGTCGGCGGCGATCACGCGCGCGAAGGCGCTCGGCGCCACCACCGTCGCCCTGCCGACCGCCGGCAACGCCGGCAACGCCGCCGCCGCGTACTGCGGCCGCCGCCGGCATGCATGCGAGGTGTTCATTCCGAAGGACGCCAAGCAGCCGTTCATCGACGAGTGCCGCCTCTACGGCGCGAACGTGACGCTGGTCGACGGGCTGATCACCGACGCCGGCAGGGTGGCCACCGAGACAGGGCAAGCCGCTGGGCTGGTACGACGTCTCGACGCTCCGCGAGCCGTGCCGCGTCGAAGGCAAGAAGACGATGGGCTACGAGCTGGCCGAGCAGCTCGACTGGACGCTGCCCGACTGGATCATCTATCCGACCGGCGGCGGCACCGGCCTGATCGGCATGTGGAAGGCGTTCGCCGAGATGGAAGCCATCGGCTGGCTCGCCGACGGGCCAGCGGCCGAAGATGGTGTCGGTGCAGGCCGACGGGCTGCGCGCCGATCGTCCGCGCGTTCGAACAGGGCGCCGAGAAGGCCGGGACCTGGGAGAACGCGCACACCGTCGCCGACGGCCTGCGCGTGCCGCGCGCGATCGGCGACTTCCTGATCCTGCGCGCCGTTCGCGAGAGCGGCGGCACCGCGCGTCGCCGTCAGCGACGAGCAGATGGTGGACGACATGCTGGTGATCGGCCGCTCGAAGGCGTGACTGCGGCGCCCGAAGGCGGCGCCGCGCTGAGCGCCGTCCGCCAGCTGGTCGCCGAGGGGCAGATCAAGCCGCACGAGACCGTCGTGCTGTTCAACACCGGCGGCGCGTTGAAGTACCTCGAAGTCCTGAAGGGCGTCTAGGCCTCAGCTCATCGGGGCGCTAATCTCCGAACGAGACGCCAATCGCTCGCGCCGTCTTCAGCAGGTCGTAATCGAGCGGCACGGTCTTGGTGCGGCCCACGACATCCGCCAGCGGAATCGGCACGATGTCGGGCGGATTGTTCGCGACCATCTTTCCGAAGACCGCCGCGACTGAATCAGCTCGACCGCCTTCCCGCCGAAGCGCGTCGCCAGCACGCGATCGAACGCCGTCGGCGCACCGCCGCGCTGCAGGTGGCCGAGCACGACGGAGCGCGCCTCCTTGCCGGTCATCTCGCTCCAGCGCCGCGCGACCTGCGCGCCGACGCCGCCGAGCCGCTCGACATGTCCCGCGCGCGCCGCTTCGAGCAGCGTCGCCGACCCGCCGCCGACGGGCTTCGCGCCCTCGGCGACGACCACGATGCTGAACTTCGCGCCCAGCGACGTCGCGCGCGCGGATGTGCTGCGGCGACCTTCTCGAGGTCGTAGGGGATCTCCGGAATCAGGATGACGTCGGCGCCGCCGGCGACGCCGGCATGCAGCGCGATCCAGCCGGCGTAGCGGCCCATCACCTCGACGACCATGATGCGCTTGTGCGCTTCGGCGGTCGTGTGCAGGCGATCGATCGCGTCGGCCGCGAACGACACCGCCGTGTCGAAGCCGAAACAGCTCGTCGTGCCGACGATGTCGTTGTCGATGGTCTTCGGCACGCCGACGACGGGAATGCCCTTCAGGTAGAACTGATGCGCGATCGCCAGCGTGCCGTCGCCGCCGATGACGACCAGCGCCGTCCAGGCCCATCTTGTGAAACGTCTCGACCACGCGGTCGGAGTAGTCGACCTTGCCGGTCGGGGTGTCGGCCGGATACTCGAACGGGTTGCCGTGATTGGTCGTGCCGAGGATGGTGCCGCCGAGGCGCAGGATGCCGGTGACGTCCCTGGGGCGTCAGGACCCGCGTCCGCGATGGATCGAGCAGACCGTCGAAGCTGTCTTCGAGACCGATGACTTCGATACCGGCGTTGGCCGCGGCCTTGACGACGGCGCGGATGACTGCGTTCAGGCCGGGAGCGTCGCCGCCGCCGGTGAGAACGCCGATTTTTCGAACAGTGGACATGTGGTTGGACTATAGCATCCGCGTTTTACACAGCCATCGACTGGAGCGTATCGACGACCACGGTCATGGTCAGCGGGCGGACACATCTCACTAGGGCATGTGCCTCAGCACTCCTGTCGTGTTATGCTGATTGCGCGGTTTTTCACCCGTGGGGCCTCCCAGCCCTCCCGGACCGTTAAGCCCTAACTTCTCCTCCGATCGCTGAAAGGACGTTTGCGATGTTGGTGTGGACACAAGTGAACAGGGCGCGAACCTCCGGGCTTCTGGGAGCACTCCTGCTTCTGTTGTTGACCCAGGTCGCGCAAGCAGTACCCGCGGCGCCGGCCCTCAATCCGCCCATCGTCGCCGGGCCTCGCGTCACCCTGAACTGGTCTGCCGTGCCGGGTGCGGCCGGCTATCGCCTCGCGGTCGGCACGGCGCCTGGCACCGAGGGCTATGCCTATGCCGTGGGTGCGGTGACCAGCGTTACGTTCAACTCGCCTTTCGTCGGCACGGGCTACGTGAGGGTGCAGGCATTCGACGCCACCGGCCTGGGGCCGGTATCGAATGAAGTGCGGCTGGTTGTGACGTCGCTGTCGCCGGTTCCGGCGGCCCCGGTCGGCCTGCAGGCGTCGTTGAGCGGCCAGACCGTGAATCTCTCGTGGGGACCTGGGGCCGGCGGCGGCCCGCCTCAAGCGGTCGTGCTCGAAGCCGGTACGTTCCCCGGCGGTGCCAATCTCGGCGCGATCCCGCTGTCGCTCTCGACGCAGGTCTCGATTCCAGGTGTGGTCCCGGGCACCTACTTCGTCCGCGTCTACGCCGCGAACGCGAGCGGCCGCAGCAACCCGTCCAACGAGGTGCGGATCGACATGCCGATCGGGGGCGCCTGTACCGCTCCTGCTCGCTTCGTCACTCTCGGTGTCGGTCAGCGGCAGCACGGTGTCCTTCGCGTGGGCCAGCGTCCCCGGCGCGGCCGGCTATCGCCTGGAAGTGGCGTCCGGGCCGAGTGGGCCGGTGCTGGTGTCGCAAACCTTCGGCGCCGGGACGACCGCGGCTTCATATCCGAATGCACCGGCAGGCACCTTCTATGCGCGGATCGTTTCAGGCTCGCCCTGCGGCGCATTGAGCCCGTCGGCCGTGACGACGTTCTCGGTTGCCGGGACGCCCACGGGTGGCGGCCCGCGGACCCCGGATCCCCCTCCCGGCCAACGGCTGCCGCTGCCCAACATGAGCGCGGTCGTCGAAGCCGTGGCACGAGCCTACCCGGCTGACCTGCGCAACTCCTGCCGTGACACTGGCGGCAACAACGTGTGGCTGTTCCGAGTGGTGGAGGCGTTGCGACGCTACGACACGCGCTGGGGCTTGAACTGGAAGCGCGGCAACGTCGGCGACATGTCGCAGGACGTCGTCAACTACAACTTCGCCGCGGGCGCCGACGAGGGGACCACCAACGTCTACATCATCGACGTGATCGGCGGACACTGCGGCGGTAATCCGGACGCGGCCTGGGTGGACAACACCGAGGCGACTCGCCGAGGCGGCACGATCGGCCGCTGGACGCTGCAGCCGTACATTGCGGCGGGCGGCCGGCCCTGACACCGCGACGACATCGATTGACCGAAGTGCGAACCGGGCGAATGGCCCATTGTGAAAGGACGGCTGATGAAGAAGGTTAGTGTATTCCCCACCCGCGCCGGCGGCATCGCGCTGCTGTTCGTCGCGGCACTGTTCGCGGGAAACGTGCGGCTTGGTGCCGCTCCCGCTGCTCCCGTACAGAATCCTGCCGTGGTGCTGGGTCCCGACGTCACACTCTCGTGGACGCCGGTACCGGGCGCCACGTCATACCGACTCGCCGTCGGGGTCGTACCGGGCCAGACAGCGCTGTCGCACGAGCGTGGGCAACGTGTCCCAGGTCGGGGTGAAAGCCCCCTTCGTCGGCACCTACTTCGTGCGCGTCTTTGCGAGCGATGGCACTGGTGAGAGCGCCGCTTCGAACGAAGTGCCGATTGTCGTCACTTCGATGTTCGTGCCTCCCGCTGCGCCGACCAACCTGGCGGCGTACATCAACGGCACCTCGGTCCTGATCACCTGGAGTGCCGGAAGTGGCGGTGGCGCCCCGACCGGCCTCGTGCTGTTCGCCGGTTCTGCGCCGGGTGCGTCCGACATCGGCGCGTTCCCGGTGGGCCTGGGCACGCAGTTGTCGGTGCCCAACGTCGGCGCGGGCAACTACTACCTTCGGGTCGCGGCCGCGAACGCGGGCGGGCTGAGCCCGGCTTCGAACGAAGTCCTCCTCCAGATGCCCGCGGGCGGCGCGTGCTCGGCGCCACCGGCGCGCGGCTTCAACGCCGCCGTGTTCGGCCGCTACGTGCAGTTTGGCTGGCAGGGCGTGCCCGGCGCCGCCGGGTATCGGCTGGACTTCAGCCAGACGCCCGGAGGCCCGACGACCCTGTCGTTGCCCTTCGGCCCGGCCACCACGGGCTATGCCGTCACTGGTGCCCCGCTCGGTGTGTTCTACGGCCGGATGGTCTCGGCGTTCTCGTGCGGCGCGCAGACGATCGGACCGGAAGTGGCCGTGACGATCGACGGTGCCCCGCCACCGGGACCGCGGACCCCGAACCCGGCGCCGGGTCAGCGTCTGCCGCTGCCCAACCGGCTCGAGCGTGGTCAACCGCGTCGCCGCCCGGTTCCCCAACGAGCTGCGCCTGTCGTGCCCGACGGAACATCGCGGCGAGTCCAACCGCTTCTTGTTCGAACTGGTCAAGGAGCTCCGCAAGGAGGACAACCGGTGGGGGCTGAACTGGAAGCGCGGCAACCGCGGCGACATGTCCCAGGACATCGTCACCTACAACTACGGCTCGGAGTCGGACGAGGACACGACCAACGTGTACATCGTCGACATCATGGGCGGCCACTGTGGTGGGAATCCCGAGTCCGTTCTGGCAGGATCAGACCGAGGCCACTCGAATCGGCGGGACCATCGGCCGCTGGACCCTGCTGCCCTTCATTCAGGCTGGATTCCCGATCGTCTCGGACGAGCCGCAGCAATAATGTGAAAATTATGGGGCCGCCGGCCGAGGTGGCCCCATAATTATTGGGTTGGCAGCCCATCCGTGTTCAGGGCTGAAGGAGCCAATCTCAGATGAAACCAGCTTTCTCCATTGCCCTGCTGGCAGGGCTCATCGCCCTCAGCTCGCCCACCGTCTTCACCCAGAACTCGTCTCCCACTCTTGCCGTCAGCGTGGCTGGCACGAACGTGTCGGCGAGCTGGACGCCAGTCCCCGGAGCCACCAGCTACCGGGTCGACGTCGGAACGTATTCCGGCGGCACCAACGTCGTGTCCGCCAATGTGGGTGGCGCGCTCGCCGCGGGCGGCGCGCTTGGCGTCGGCACCTACTACATGAAGGTCTTCCCCCTGGCAGGTCCCAACGTGGGCGCCGCGTCGAACGAAGTCGCGTTCAACGTGGGCACGCCGCGTCCTGGTGTGCCGGAGGGCTTCACGGCCAACTTGAATGGCACGACGCTCGACTTCGCGTGGGCGGCCCCGGTGACCGGCGGCGCGCCCTCCGCTTACGTGCTTCAGGTCGGCACGGCGTTCAACCTCTCGAATCTTGCTCCGGGCGTCAACGTGGGCAATGGGAACACGTTCTCGGTGCCGAACGTGACGAGCCTGCTGCCGCCGGGAACGTATTTCGCGCGACTGCTTGCGGCGAACGGCACCGGCGCCAGTGACCCTTCCGACGAAGCGGTCTTCACGATCGGCAACCTGCCAGGGTGTGGCGATTCCGAAGGACGCCACCGTCAACGGCAGCGAAGTCACGCTGTCGTGGAATCCGCCTGCCGGCGGTGTACCGCCGACGTCGTACGTCATCGAAGGCCGCTACGGCGACTTCCGCTCGCTCGGCGTTGCGGCCACGGTCGGCGGCAACACCACGTCCTTCACGGCGCCGTATCTGCCGAACGGGAACTACTACTGGCGCGTGCGCGCGATGAACGGTGCCACGCCGGGTGGTGTCTTCGGCACCGCGTCGTTCGTGGTGGGACCGACGCCAGCGCCGCCTGCCGGCCCGCGCACCGCGAATCCGCGCACCGGCCGCCGGCTGCCCGTTCCCTCCTACGCGCGCAGCGTCGTCATCAACATGGCGAGCGTCTACCGCGGCGACTTGTTGAACTCGTGCCGCGAGGCCGGTGGCAACAACCAGTGGATGTTCAAGGTGCTGCGCGAGCTGCGCCGGCTCGATTCGCGCTGGCAGCTCAATTGGAAGCGCGGCGGCGAAGGCGACCTGTCGCAGGACGTCATCACCTGGAACAACGGCTCCCTGCCTGACGAGGGCACCATCGACGTGAACATCTTCGACATCATCGGTGGTCACTGCGGCGGCAACCCGACGTGGAACTGGGAAGACGTCACGCAGAAGACGCTCGACGGCGGCACCATCGGCAAGGGCACCCTCCGCCCCTACATCCGGCTGGCTACACGCCGTAATCACGGCCGCGCCACCCAAGCTCGACAACGAGGCCGGTCCGGATGGGCCGGCCTCGTTTTGTTAGAATGAGGGATTGCCCGCTGAACCAGGGGCCCACACAAGAGATGCCGCGCCGCTTACTGCTCCCGCTGATTCTGCTCGCCCTCGCCGGACGCCCCGAAGCGCAGGCGCAGTTCCCTGAGATTGGTTCCATCGCCGACTCTTCCGCTGTTGTCGTCACCGGACGCGTCGCGTCGGTGACGGTGCAGCTGGATGCCGGCAGCATCTACACCTACGCGACGGTCGCCGTTGACGAGGTCCTGAAGGGACAGCTCTCCGATTCGACCGTCGTGGTGAAGCAACTCGGCGGCACGCTGCCGACACTCGGGCTCTACATCGCCGACCAGGCCGCGTTTCGCGTCGACGAAGACGTGCTGCTCTTTCTTGCCGCACGGCCTCGCGACGGCACGCTCTACACGGTGGGCCTCTCCCGCGGGAAGTGGGACATCCTTCCCGACTTGCAGACCGGCGGCCGCTCGGCGGTCTCCGGCACCCTTCGCGTCGATCTCGACGACTCGCTGCGCTCCGCTGTCGGCGATTCACGCGTGCAGTCCGATGCCTTCCGCGTCTCGCCTCCGGAAATGGTGTCGACCGCGGCCAGCTTCACATACATCCCGACGAGTGAAGGTGGTCCAGCCCGCTGGCACCAGGCCGACGATGGGTTTCACATCCCGGTGGACTACCAGAACATTCCCGGTGGGCTGCCCGGCGGCGGCGACTCGCAGTTGAACGCGGCAATCGGCGCGTGGAATGCGGTTGGGTCGCGACTGCAACTCGATCGTGGCGCCAGCGGCGGCTGCGACCTGTCCGTCGCAGGGATTCACCGGCAGCGGCCGCATCGGCCTCTACTGGAACGACCCTTGTGGTGAGGTGAGCGACAGCGACGCCACCACCTTCGGCGTCGGCGGCGGCTATTTCACGCCCGGCCTGCAGAAGACGATCAACGGTGTGGTCTTCAACGAGTTTCTCCAGGGCATTGCCATCCTGAACAACGTCGGACCACACCTCACCGCGGCCGCGTGCCTGCAGGACGCGGTGACCCACGTGCTCGGTCATGCCGTCGGTCTGGGCCACTCGACTGACGGCGCTGCCGTCATGTATCCGACGCTGCGCGCGGGATGCGCGTCTGCCTCCAGCCTGGCTTCGGACGACATCAACGGGCTGCGCGCGATCTATCCCTCCACCGCCAGCGGCGGCAATCCGCCGCAGGCGCCGACCGCCCTCACCAACAGCGTGTCGCTCGATACCGTAACCTTGTCGTGGACGCCCTCCGTCGGCGGCGGGCCGGCGCAGAGCTACATCCTCGAAGCCGGCTCCAGCCCCGGGCTCGCGAACATCACCACCATCGTCCTGAACAGCCCGAACACTTCGACGGTCGTCGGCGCGGTTCCCGCCGGCGTGTACTACGTGCGTGTTCGCGCGCGAAATGCCCTGGGAACCAGCGGTCCGTCTCCTGATACGGTCGTCTCGGTGGGCCCGTGTTCGGCGCCGACCGTGCCGACCAATCTCGGATATTCCACGGCAGACAACCTCGTCACGCTCACGTGGACGCCACCAGCCGGCGGAGTGACACAGGGTTACTGGTTGTACGCCGGTTACGGGCCCGGACAGTCGAACGCGCTCGTCACGTCGCTCGGACCGACCCCCGGCTTTGTGGGCACCGCTGGCGTGGGCGACTATTACGTGCGCATCGCCGGACGAAACACCTGCGCCATCGGCCCGCAGAGTGCCGAGCTGCTGGTCAGTGTCCGCGCCTGCACCGCGCTTACCGAACCCGCCAGAGGCGCTGTCGTACACCAGGGCCGGCAATGTCGTGACCCTGCGCTGGCTGAATCCTTCGTCTGGGAACCTGCCGTCACGCTTCATCATCTCGGCGGGCAACGCTCCAGGCGTCGCGAACCTGCTGGTACAGAACACCGGCACCAACACGACGTCGTTCGTGGCGGCGGCCGGTCCCGGCCGCTATTTCGTGCGCGTTCAGGGCCAGAACAACTGCGGCACCAGTGGATACTCGAACGAGATCCAGGTGGACATTCCCTAGGGTGCGCGCCACATGGTGAGGAGTAGACTGGGATCGCAGATGAGGCTGACCTCCGCGCTCCTGGTCTGGCTGGCGTTCGCGGCCGCGGCGCTGGCGCAGCAGCCCGCCCCCGTGGCGCCGGCAACGGACGAGGTCACCTTCAACCGCGACGTGGCGCCGATCTTCAACAAGCACTGCGTCGCCTGCCATCGCCCTGGTCAGATGGCGCCGATGTCGCTGCTGACGCACGAGAGCGCCCGGCCCTGGGCGCGCTCGATCCAGCGGCAGGTCACGGCGCGCACGATGCCGCCCTGGAGCGCGGACCCGGGCATCGGCACATGGGCCAACGACCCCAGCCTCAGCCCGAGCGAGATCGCCACCATCAGCCGCTGGGTGGAATCCGGCGCGCCGAAAGGCACCACGCCGGCACCCGAGCCGCCGTCGTTCACTGACGGCTGGCAGATCGGCACACCCGATCTCGTGCTTGCGATCCCCAAGCCGTTCTCGGTTCCGGCCACCGGCCTGGTGGACTATCAGTACATCGAGATCCCGACCGGCCTGACGGAAGACCGCTGGATTCAGGCGGTGGAGATCCGGCCGACCAATCGCAAGGCGGTCCACCACGCGCTGGCATTCGTGAAGTCACCCGGACTCGCCACGCCACCGCCAGCCGGCCGCGGCGACGGCACGAGCTGCAATGAAGACTTCTGCGGCGATATCGAGATGCACGACGCTCGCATGGGTCCGATCCTGGCGGCGTCGGCGGTGGGCACGAACCCCGAGATGTATGCACGGGGTACGGCCAAGCTGCTCCGCGCGGGTTCGATCATCACGCTGCAGGTGCACTACACGCCGTACGGCGAGGCCTCGACGGATCAAATCGGCGTGGGCCTGGTGTTTGCCAAGGAAGCGCCGACGGTGCAGTTGAAGATGGTGCCGTTCTCGAAGCAGGGCTTCACGATCCCGCCGCGTGCCTCGGATCACGCGGTCGAGGAATACCTCGAGTTCAAGAAGGACGCGACCATCTGGAGCATCGGCCCCCACGCGCATCTGCGCGCGAAGAGTTGGCGCTTCGAGATCATCGACCCTGAGGGCAAGGTGCAACCGCTGCTCTCCGTGCCGAAGTTCGATTTCAACTGGCAACTGGTCTACCGGATGGCTGAACCCATCCCGGTGCGCGCCGGAAGCCGCCTGCACGCGGTGGGCGTGTTCGACAACTCCGCGAACAACAAGAGCAATCCCGATCCCGATGCCCTGGTCAAGTGGGGCACGATGACCGGCGACGAGATGCTCTTCGCCTCCATCGTCTACAGCCTGACGCCGCCGCGGCCGTCAGGCCGCTGAACGTCCAGCCGCGCCGGCATGAACGACGTGGCGTCCTGACTCGTCATCCCAGCCAGGCGTGAAACGTGTAGTCGCCGCGGACGTAGCGGGCGCCGACCGCGTCATAGATGCGCACGGTCGCGATGTTGTGGTTCTGCGTCTGGGTCTCGGTGACCTCGCCCGCCGCGAAATTCTCCATCGCCAGCGATCGAATCAGTCCTGCGTAGGCGCCGGGCCGATCGCGCCGGCACGCACCCAGGCTCCCCGCCCACAACGTGACACCGCTCACCGTGGACGCCGGCTCCACGCGCCTGGTGCTGGCCCACCCGTGAATGCCACCCGCCCCATCGTCGGCCACCACCACGCGTTCGGCCATGCGACCCGCGCAGCACTGACGCGCCCATTCCATGTAGAACTCGTCGCTGCGCGCGGCGGGCAAATGCGGATCGAGGTGGAAGCGGCCGCGGAATCCCTGATAGGCCTCGCGGGTGATGGCGAGTATGGACTCGGTGTCCGCGGCGGTCATTGGCCGCACGCGACCGACTTCGCGGACCGGCGTGGGGGGCTGCCGATGCGGGTGGGTGTAGTAGGTGACCAGGCTGTCCATCAGGCGGAAACCCGCGGTCTCGAGGACCGCCACGCCCTGCATGTCCGCGATGTCCACCTTCGCCGCGAGATGCTTGATACCCTGCCCGCGGGCCTGTTCCAGAAGCGACGTCACCGCGGCGCTGACCGCGTCGTGGCCGCAGTCTGGGCCTCGCAGGAGCACATCGAGACGGCCCATCGGCACACCGAAGAACCCGGTGTCCCAAGCCAGCGGGCGACAGATGCCGAGAACGGCTGCCTCGCCCTCGCCCGCCACGATCGCCGACGCGATCGTCCGCCGACAGGGCGCGGTCGACCTCGGCCTTCAGAATCTTGCGCTGGATGGCCCTGGACCAGACGCGATAGTCCCGGTACGGTTTGAACTGGTAAAGGTGGATCAGCCGGTCGATCAGGCGATCGTCATCGGCGCGCAGAGGTCGCACGGTCACCGGGGACGATCATATCCCCGTTTGATAGAATCGACCGCCAATGCCCACACGCATGCTGACGCTCGACTACGACGGCGAGCAGGTCACGTTCAACGTCGAAGGCGAGACGGGCTGGGGCGAGGCCTCGGTGCTCCTGGACCGTGACGACAATCTGATCGCGGGCCGCCCGTGGGAAGGCGATGGCTTTACCGTGGCGCCGTTTCTCATGCCCGCGGACTACGAACGACTGGTGGCCGGCGTGGCGGCGATCCTTGCCCGCCGCATGACCAGTGCCGGGCTGTCGGTGCCGGAGCCCTTCGTGCTCGAGCGGTACCACGAGGTGGTGACCACCGACGAGGCCCACGCCGCGGTGTCGGCCCAGGGGCCGTGGTGCTACGGGCTGAACGACCTGCCGGTGCCGGTGGCGGCCGTCAGTTCCAGGGTGAGCGAGATTCTGGGCCAGCGCGTGTCCACCACGCCTCCACACCGCGAGTTCCCGGAACACTTCTGCTTCCGTGTCGTCAGGCCTCGCAGCCGCGACAACAACCCGCCGCACCGTGACGTGTGGCTCGACCGGCTGCGCAACGCGATCAACATCTATGTGCCGCTGGCTGGAAGCTCGCCCCAGTCGTCGCTGCCGCTCGTGCGTGGCTCGCATCGTTGGCCCGAGTCGGAGATCGAGCGCACGCTCGAAGGCGCGCGCGTGAACGGGATGGTCTACACGGTGCCGTCGGTTGTCGGCGCCGCGCACCCGCTCACCCTGGAGCGGCCCGATCCCAGAGCGAACGAGGTGCTGGTGTTCTCGCCCTACCTGATTCACGGCGGTGCCTTCAATCAGCAGACCGATCGCACCAGGGTCTCCCTCGAGATGCGTTTCTGGCGCGTCGCCTGATGGCTCGCATCGGGGTCGTCATACCGGTCTACCAGGCCGAGGCCACGCTCGGCGACCTGGTCGCCGAACTGACGCCCGCGCTGACCGCGATCTCAACGGACTTCGTCGTCTGGTTCGTGGACGACGGCAGCACGGATGGCAGCTGGGCGGAGGTCGCGCGACTGACCGCCGGAGACACGCGGCTCCGCGCGATCCGCCTGATTCGGAACTTCGGCGAGCACGTGGCGATCACCGCTGGGCTCGATCGCGTCGATGCTGACCATGTCGTCATCATGGCGTGCGACCTGCAGGACGATCCGGCAGCGATCGCCGCGATGCTGGCGGCCGCCAACCAGGGCGCGGATCTCGTGCTGGTGCGGCGGCTGAAGCGGCGCGACGCGTGGCTGAAGCGCACCCTCGCGCGGGTCTTCTATGCGCTGATCTCCCTGCTGTTCCACATCGACTACGACTATCGCGTCGGCAACTTCCGGATGCTGACGCGCCGCGCGGTCGAGTACTTCCGGCAGCACCGCGAGCGGATGCGCAACGTCAACGCGATCATGGCGCTGATGGGGCTCCGCACCGCCTATGTCGACGTCACGCATCGTGCGCGCCGCCACGGCAAGAGCACCTACACGCTCGGTCGCTCGGCGCGGATGGCGGCGTCGGTCATCATCGGCTATTCGGATATTCCATTGCTCGTGTCCGGTGCCTTTGGCGGGCTGCTGCTCACCGGCGCGGCTCTATGGGGCGCAGTGCTGATGGGACGGTCGTTCTCCGGGCGCGCGATCTCCGAGATGGCCGTGGCCGTCGCCGCGATTGCCGGCATCGGCGGACTGGTGCTGCTCAATCTCGGCATCGTCGGTGCCTACCTCGGCCGGGCCGCGCGCGAAGCCAAGGAACGCCCGATGTACTTCGTCAGCGAGGACCGGAATATTCCACGTCCTGACTAGCCCGCCAGCGCGGCCGGGAGGCTTCGCAGAGCGGCCTATCTGGTGTAGGATGTGTAGGTTGTAGCTGTGGGCCGTTAGCTCAGCTGGGAGAGCGCCTGGTTCGCAATCAGGAGGTCGGGAGTTCGATCCTCCCACGGTCCACCAACTCACGTTTCGCTGCAACAACCCCCAAACTCAACCAGTCCCACCCCGACCGCACGATGGCTGCGGTCCGCGCGCGCGGCGACTGTCCCGGCTGTCGCTAACCTGCTATGGTGGAACGACCGTGCGTCCCCTCCACCTGGCCGTCCTCGCCGCCCTGTTGTTCCCTGCGATGCCTGGTGCTCAGACCAGCGATCCGGCTGCGCTGGCGACACGCGTGCAGGCCCACTACGCCGGCATCAAGGACTTCGAGGGCGACTTCGTCCAGACCTACGAAGGCGGCGTGCTGCGCACGCAAGACGACCGAGCGCGGCACGGTCGCGATCAAGCGGCCGGGCCGGATGCGCTTCGTCTACACCAAGCCGGAGAAGCAAGGAATTCGTGTCGGACGGCGATCGACGATCTACACGCACCTGGTCGCCGACAAGCAGGTGATCGTCAGTCCGGCGCCCGGTCCCGAGCAGAGGCGACATCCCCGGCGCTGTTCCTGGCCGGTCAGTCCGACCTCGCGCGCGACTTCACGCCTACGTTCACGGCGTTGCCCGGGGCTGCGCCGGGCCTGGTCACGTTGAAGCTCGTCACCGAAGAAGACCGACGCCGAATACGAGTCGATTCGGCATCGGTGTCGACCCGACAACGCTGCAGATCCAGTTCCTCGTCGGCCGTCGACCGCCAGGGCGGTCGATCGTCGTTTTCCTTCACTAACCTGAAGGAAAATCGCGGTTTGGCCGATAACAGACTTCGAGTTCCGCATTCCACGCGGCGTGGATGTCGTGACCAATGGTGCCCGTCCTCAATAGCTCGCTCGCCCGCTCATCCGCTGGCCGTCGCTCGCGGCCCTGTCGCGCGTCGCGCTGTCGTCGCTGCGCGACGCAGCGGGCTCGCTGACGCATCGCCCGCGACGCCGAGATGCCCGCAGAACTACGACATCGCCGTCGCCGAATACACCAAGCTGCTGCGCGAGAATCCCGACAACCGCGACGCCAGGCAGGGCCTCGACCGCGCCAAGCTGCGCGCCTCGCAGGATCACTTCACCGGGCGCGCCGTCTGGCAGCCACCGGCAAACTCGAAGAGGCGCTGGTCGAATTCCAGATCGCCGTCGAGCTCAACCCGGCCAACGCCGACATCCAGACCGAGCTGCAGGAGTCGCGCACGCAGCTGCGCGCCAAGATCGCCGTTCGCGAAGACGGCAAGACGCGGCTCGAATCGCTCATCGACCAGAGCCTCGCGGCGCCGCTGCCTGGCGCCGATCTGCCGACGGACGTCAAGCTGCCCGACTCGCTGGTCTTCCGCGACGCCAGCGCCCGCGACGTCTACTCCGCGATCGGCAAGTTCACGAACCTGAGCGTCGCTGTTCGATCCGACGTTCCGCGATCAGCCGGTCTCGATCGACCTGCGCGGCCAGTCGCTCGAAGAGGCGCTCAACGTTGACTCGGTCGCCAGCACGACGCGCAATTTCTGGCGCGTGACCGCGCCGCGGACGATCACCATCGTTCCGGACACGCACGGCCAAGCGGCGCGAGTACGAAGAGGAAATCGTCCGCACGTTCTACCTGAGCAACGCCGATCTCAAGGAAACGATCGACATGCTGCGCATCGTCGTCGACGCGCGGCGTCTGGCGGCGATCACCGCGACCAACGCCATCACCATCAAGGACACGCCCGAACGCATCACGGCCGCCGGCAAGATCATCACCGCCATCGACAAGGCGCGGCCGGAAGTGATCATCGACGTCGAGCTGCTCGAAGTGAATCGCACGCACCTGCACGAGTACGGCCTGCAGATCGCCTCGCCCGGGAGCCCGCCGACCGGCATCAACGGCCAGGTCGACATCAACAGCGGACGGCATTCACGCTGCGCGACCTGTCGAACCTGACGAGCGCCGACGTGCTACTGACCAACCTGCCGGCGCTCTACTACCGGCTGCTGAAGAACGACAGCGCGACCCGCATCCTCGCCAATCCGCAGCTGCGCACCTCCGAGGGCATCCCCGCGCAGGCGCGCTTCGGCGAGCGCGTGCCGGTGCCGGTCACGACCTTCGCGCCGATTGCCGCCGGCGGCGTGCAGACGCAGCCGATCACCTCGTTCAACTACGAGACCGATCGGCGTCAACATCGACATCACGCCGCGCATGCATCACGACGATGCGGTGTCGCTGGCGCTGAAGATCGAGTTGAGCAGCATCTCGGGCACGGGCTTCGGCGACCTGCCGACGTTCGGCAGCCGCTCAGATCAACACCGTGATCCGCCTGAAGGACGGCGAGACGAACATGCTCGCCGGCCTGATCCGCGACGAAGAGCGCACGTCGCTCGCCGGCATTCCCGGCCTGAGCGACATCCCGGTGATCGGCCGGCTGTTCGCCTACAACCACAAGGAGACGCAGCGAGACCGACATCATCCTGACGCTGACGCCGCGCATCGTTCGCGTGCTGAACCTGACCGCCGAGGATCTGCAGGCGTTCAAGGTCGGACGCGACGCGCGGCGCGCCGCTGCGCCGACGATCGCCGCCGCCGCATGCCGCTGCCGACTGCCCGCTGCCGCCGCCGCACAGCCGCCGGGCGGCACCGATCCGACAGCTCCGCCGCCCGGCCCGGCTGGTCCCGACCGCGCCCGCGCCGGCACCGCGACGCCGGTGCAGCCTCCGCCGCCGCCGCGTCAAGCCGCCCGCCGCCGAAGCGGCTAGCTAGACTCTTCGCGACCGACGCGCCGAGCTTCTGCAGCCGCTCCACCAGCCGGCTGTAGCCGCGTTCGACCGTCTCGAGCGGCTCGACCCGGCTCTGCCCGTCCGCGATCAGCGCCGCGGCAATCAGCGCCATTCCCGATCGGATATCGCGGCTGTCGAGCGTCTTGCCGCGCAGCCGGCGCGGCCCGGTGACGATGATGCGATGCGGATCGCAGAGGAACAGATCCGCGCCCATGCCGCTCATCTGCTCGAGCGCGAACAGCCGCAGCTCGTACATCCAGTCGTGCACCAGCGTGGCGCCGTCGGCCTGCGTCGCCAGCACGGTGACCAGGCTGACCAGGTCGCTCGGGAAACCCGGCCACAGCCCGGTCGTGATGCGGCCGGCGCCGACCAGCTTGCTCGAGCTCGACGCGGAACACGTCGTCGTCCTGCGACGCAGTTGACGTGCATCTTGCGTCAACACCGCGGCGACGACTTCCATGTCGACCGGCCGCGTGCCGCCGACCTCGATATGGCCGCCGGTGATGGCGCCGACGACCGCCCAACTGCCGGCCTCGATGTAGTCGCCGTAGAGCGCCTTGGTCGCGCCGCTGCGGCTTGGCGATGCCCTCGACGCGAATCGTGTGCGAGCCCTCGCCGGTGACGCCGACGCCCATGCCGCGCAGGAACTCGCACAGCTCGACGACGTGCGGCTCGCAGGCGGCGTGGCGAATCTCGGAGACGCCGGGCGCGGCCGCGGCGGCGAGCAGCGCCGTCTCGGTGCCCGTGACCGACGCTTCGTCGAGATAGATCGACGCCGGCTTCAAGCCGTCCGGCACCTCGAGCCGATGGCCCGAGCCCGCGATCACCCGCGCGCCCATCGCGATGAGCGCTTCGAGGTGCGTCTTGATGCGTGCGGCGCGCCGGAAAGTCGCCGCCCGGCGGCGCCACGACGGCGCGGCCGCGGCGCGCCAGCAGCGGTCCGAGCAGCAGCACCGAGCCGCGCAGCCGTCCGACCAGCGTGCTGTCGGGTTCGTCCTTGGTGACGTTGCGCGCACCGGATCCGCAGCGTCGTGCTGCCGATGCCCTCGACCTCGGCGCCGAGATCGAGCAGCAGCCGCGCCATCACCTCGACGTCGGCGATGCGCGGCACGTTGGTCAGCGTGCACCACTCGTCGGTCAGCAGGCACGCCGCGATCAGCGGCAGCGCCGCGTTCTTGTTGCCTTCGACGTCGACGCGTCCTTCGATGCGACGGCCGCCTTCAATGACGAGTGTGGACATGGTAGCGACCAGTGCTCAGCGATCGGAAGTCAGAGCCCAGACAGATGATCTCATTTCGCAGTGTGACGCCGAATTGTTCTTTCACCGCGGCGCGGCAGCGTTCGACGAGCGCGTGAGATATCGGCCGCGCTGGCGCGAGCCGTCGTTGATGATGAAGTTGGCGTGCGTCGGCGACACGCGCGCGCCGCCGAGCGACGCGCCCTTGAGGCCGGCGCGATCGACCAGCGCGCCGGCCGACGGCGGAATGCCGTCGGGCACCTTGTCGCGCGACCGGGTCGGGGTTCATGAAGATGCAGCCGGCGCTCGGCGATTCGAGCGGCTGCGTGCGCTTCCGGAACGCCAGCGATTCGCGCGCCACGGCCGCAGCGCCGCCGGATCGGCGCCGGGCGTGCACGCGGAACGCCGCCCACAGCACGATCTCGCCGGTGTGCTTCAGCCGGCTGTAGTCGTAGTCGAACTCCATGCGATCGGCCGGCGCCTGCAGCAGCGTGCCGTCCGGCTTGACGCAGGCGCACGCTCTCGACCAGGTCGCCGATGTTGATCTTCTTCCAGTGCGCGTTGCCGTAGATCGCGCCGCCGACCGTGCCCGGCGTGCCGGCCCAGGCCTCGAGGCCGGCGTAGCCGCGATTGATCGTCCACCGCACCAGGCCGTTGATCGTGACGGCCGCATCGGCGCGAACCAGGTCGATCGCCGATCGGCGTCACCTCGCCGCCGCGTCGGGCGAATCACCAGGCCGCGAATGCCCGCGTCGGCGATCAGCACGTTCGATCCGCCGCCGAGCATGCGTCACCGTGACGCCTGCGCGCGCGCGCGAGCTTCACGGCGTCGACGATCTCGTCGCGCGCTGCGCGTTTCGAGCAGCACGTCGGCGGGACCGCCGACCTTGAATGTCGTCAGCGGCGCCAGCGGCGCGTCGCGCTTCACCCGATCGGCGCCGAACGCGCCGTCAGAGCGGCCGCCGACCAGGATCGCGTCACGAGCACGCTCCCTTCAGGTCCGCGATATGCGCAGCAGCTGACGCTCGCGCGCGATCAGCGCCGTCACGGCTTCCGTGCTGCGTGCAGCAGGTGGAACTCGATGAAGTCGCCGGGCGCCAGCTGTCCGGCCAGCGGCAGGTCCGCGGAAATCACGTAGCCGATCTTCGGATAGCCGCCGGCGGTCTGCCGATCGGCCATCAGCAGGATCGGCTCGCCGGCGGACGGCACCTGGATCGCGCCGATGCCGAGCGGCTCCGAGATCAGCTTCGTCCGCTCGTCGCGCGCGCGAGCGGCGGTCCCTGCGAGGCGATAGCCCATGCGATTCGATTGCGGCGAAATGCGAAAGCTGACGCTGGCAGATGGCCCTCAGCGCATCGGCCTCGAACCAGTCGGCCTGCGGGCCGGGCATGACGCGCAGCAGCGCGCGGCCCTTGCGACGGCAGCGTCGAGCCCACGCGACTTCGCGCTGCGGACGCTCGGCGCCTGCGTCGGCAATCGGGCAGCACGATCGCCGGCGATGCAGCGCGCGGCCGTTGAAGCCGCCCATGTGGCTCACCAGGTGCGTCGCGCGGCTGCCGAGCACCGGCGGCGGTCGAGATGCCGCCGGCCACGCGCGAGATAGGCGCGCGCGCCCTGCGCGATGCGGCCGAACTTGCACGCGTCTGCCCGCGCTGCACGGCGAACGACGCGCCGGTCGGCAACGGGTCGATCGTCGCACGTCACCTCGAACTGCGGCGCCCGCGATCGCCATGGTCGGTGTCGGCCTCGACGATCAGCTCGGGACCGATCAGCGTGACCTCGAGCGTCGCCGCATCGGGCGCGTTGCCGGCCAGCTGATTGGCCAGCCGATGCGAAAACGTGTCCATCGGTCCGGCCACCGGCACACCGGACGCCTGATGTCCGTATCGGCCGAGATCCTGCACCGTGCGTGAGCAGACCGGGCTTGACGACGTGCAGCGCGCCAGCCGATCGTCATTGCCGCGGCACGAACCGCACCAGATCGCCGGCCGCGAGCAGGCTCGGCCGGATCGCGATTGGGGTCGAACATCACGGTCGTCGTGCGGCCGATCAGCTGCCAGCCGCCGGGACTGTCGACCGGATAGACGCCGGTCTGCACTCCGGCGATGCCGACGGAGCCGGCCGGCACGCGCTCGCGCGGCACGCGGTGGCGCGGCGACGGCGATCGACGGATCGACGCGTCCCATGATAGGCAAAGCCCGGGCACGAACCCGAGCATGTAGACGCGGTAGACGTGCGCCGCGTGCCGCTCGATCACCTCCGCCGCGCTGCAACCGGCAGGCCTCGGCGACGGCGTCGAGGTCGGGACCGTTTGCGCCGCCGTACCGACGGGAATCTCGATGACCGTGCGCTCAGCGCGGTCTCGGTCGACCGCCTCAGCCGCGCGAACTCGTCCTCGATCGCGCGCTTCGAGCGCCGCGAGATCGGTCTGCAGCGGATCGAAATGCACGCCGAGCGTAGCAGTACCCAGGCGCGACGTCGCGCACGCCGCAGGGCGTCGCGCACGCAGGCGGCCGCGCAGGCAGGATCGCGCGCTCGTTGACCACCGGATCGATCACCGGCTCGAGCTCGACGAGCAGCATCGAATCGCCGCACGAGCCGGATCTTCATGCGAGCGCCTGCCAGCAGCTTCCCGTGGATGCCGCCGAAGCCGCCATTCGACATCACGACGATCAAGTCGCCGGCGCGCGCCTCGGCTGCCACCTCGCGGACGATCGTGTCGACGTCGGGCAGATGGCGGGCGGCCACGCCCGCCGGCGCAGATCGTCGACGAGCTGCGATTCCGAGAGCCGTTCGGCCTCCGGCAGGATCGAGCGGAACACCGACGCGATCACCACCTCGTCTGCGCCGGCGAACGCCCTCGCGAAATCGTCCTGGAACACGCGCCGGCACGATGACGCCGATCGCGGTTCGAAGATCGCCCAGATCCGCTGGTCTGGCGACGATGCGCCGGACGGCGCGAAGCGTTTCGTCGACCGCGGTCGGATGATGGGCGAAGTCGTCGTAACACGGCCACGCCGCGCGCGCTCGCCGACCACTTCGAGCCGGCGCTTGACGCCCTTGAAACGCCGCCAGTCCCTCGCGCAGCCGTTCCACGGGCACGCCCAGCTCCACGCCGATCGCGATCGCCGCGAGCGCATTGCGCACGTTGTGATCGCCGAGCAGCGGCATCGTGAACTCGCCGAGATCCTCGCCGGCGCGGGTCACGCGAAACGTGCTGACCTGTGTGGCGCCTGCTTCCGCCGCGGCTTCCCGCGACTCGAACGTGATGTCGAGCGCCGCCACTCCGCCGTCTCGGACAGCCCGAACGTCTGCACGCGGCTTCGCGCCGACGGCCAGCGCCGCCGCATCCGGGCTGTCGACGCCGAGCAGCGTCAGCCCGGAGCGCGGCACGAGATTCACGAGCCGGCGGAACGCCAGCCGCACCTCGTCGAGATCCGCGTAGATGTCGGCGTGATCGAACTCGATGTTGTTGACCACCGCGATGTCGGGCAGGTACTTGAGGAACTTCGCGGTCTTGTCGAAGTAGGCGCTGTCGTACTCGTCGCCTTCGATGACGAACGCCTTGCCCTTGCCCCACCCGATAGCTGGCGCCGTCCGTCCCGAAGTTGCGGGCGATGCCGCCGATCAGCACCGTCGGATCCGCGCCGCCATGCGTCAGCAGCCACCCGGTCAGCGACGTCGTCGTGGTCTTGCCGTGGGTGCCGGCGATCACGATCGAATGCGCGTCCCACAGCAACTGATCGCGGATCGTCTCGGGCAGCGACGCGTAGCGGATGCCTCTGATCGAGCACGGCCTCGAGCTCCGCGTTGCCGCGCGAGATGGCGTTGCCGACGACCACCAGGTCCAGCGGGCCGCGACGTGCTCGGCGCGATAACCCTCGAGCAGCGTGATGCCTTCGCCGCGCAGGAAATCGCTCATCGGCGGGTAGACGTGCTCGTCAGAGCCGCTCACGTCGTGCCCGCGCTGCTTGAGCAGCGCCGCCAGCGTGCGCCATCGCCGTGCCGCAACGCCAATCAGGTGAATCCGCATCGCTTATCTCACCGCCGCCTCTTCGACAACGATCGCTGGAGGCGCGCTGGTCACGCGCGCCCTGACGCCGAACGGCAGGGTCCACGTCGGCCCCTTGGTATGGCCCGATGGGAAATTGAACAGGACCGGTCCCGGAAAGCCCTGCATGAAGTCGCGGAGCACGTCCTTGATCGACACTCCGTTCGCCGGGCTCGTCGCAGCCGGGAAACTCGCCGAAGACGAGGGCGCCGGCCGCCGCAAGACTGCCGCTCTGCGCGAGCTGCGTCAGCATCCGATGAACTCGATACGGGCGCTCGCCGATGTCCTCGAGAAGCAGCACGCCGCCTCGGCGGACTCGAAGGCCCACGGCGTGCCCAGCAGCGAGGTCAGCTGCGTCAGCGTTCCGCCCACGATCGGCCCTGCCGCCTCTCCGGGCGAGAACACTTCGAGCCCTTCGGGCGCGAGCCTGCCCATCGGCTCGGGCGACGAGACCGCGCCCGAAACGATTCCTCGTCGTACGCCGCCGGTCCTTTCGAGAAGCGGCCATCGATCATCGGCCCGTGGATCGCAGACGACGCCGTGCGCGAAGGACCAGCACAGGAGGGCGGTGATGTCGCTGTAGCCAATCAGCAGCTTTGCGCCGGTTCGCATCACCTCCGGATCGAGCAGCGGCAGCAGCTGCTGCGCTGCCGTAGCCGCCGCGCATCGCGATCAGCGCCGCCATCGACGGATCGCGCCAGGCGTCGTTGAGGACCTGGCGCGAACGGCCGGCGTGCCGGCGACGAAGCGGCCGTGCTCGAGGATTGCCGGGTCGTAGACCGGCTCGAAACCCAGCCGGCGCAACTCCGCGACGCCCGCTGTCCAGGTCAGACGGCTGAAGGCGCTGGCCGGAGCGACGAGCGCGACGCGATCGCCGGACTGCAGTCGTCGGGGGCGGATCACAGAAACGCTGCCATTTCGGCGGCGACCAGCTGATGCTCTTCGCGGCCGAGGACGCCGCGCAGCACGCGCTGCCGATCGCGGAGGGACGGGCCGGTTCGCCGACAGGAAGCGCTGCTTGGCCCGCTTCAGCCGCGCATCGCATCGTCGAGCCGCGTCGCGCGGATCGCGCCGGTCTCGACGGCGCGGACCAGGGCCTCGAGCGTCCGGCCCTGGAGATCGACGTCGCCGCTGCAGACCAGCACGGCCGTCGCAGCCGGCGCGAATCGCGTCGACGGCGGCCTCGGGCACCGCGTAGCGTGCGCTGACGGCTTTCATCTCGAGATCGTCGCTCAGGATCACGCCGTCGTAGTCGAGTTCCTCGCGAAGCAGCGTCTGCACGATCGCCGGCGACAGCGTTGCCGGCCGCTCGCGTCGAACGACGGCACCAGCACGTGGGCGGTCATGATGAAGGCCACCTGTTCGGCGATCGCGGCGCGGAACGGCTCGAACTCGATCGCGCGCAGCCGATCCGGCGCATGTTCGACGAGCGGCAACTCGAAGTGCGAATCGGTGCTGGTGTCGCCGTGTCCGGGGAAGTGCTTGCCGCAGGCGGCAAGCCCCGACGCCTGCAGCGCGCGCATGATCACTCGACCGAGCCGCGAGACCTCGGCCGCGGTCTCCGCCAGCGCGCGATCGCCGATCACCGGGTTCTTCGGGTTGGTGTGGATGTCGAGCACCGGCGCGTAGTCGAGCGTGATGCCGACGGCCTCGAGTTCGGCCGCGAGCGCTCGGGCGAATCGCTCGGCCAGCTCCTCGGACTGCCCGACCGTCCCAGCGTCGCCATCGGCGGCCACGTGGTGAACGGCTCCTTGAGTCGCGCGACCCGTCCGCCCTCCTGATCGACGCTGACCCACGCCGGCGTGCTGCGGCCAAGCGCCTCGCTCTCGGCGGCGAGCTCGCTCGACCTGCTCGGGCGCCTCGATGTTGCGGCTGAACAGGATGACGCCGCCGAGGTCGAACTCCCGCGCCAGCGATCGCAGTTCGACGGGAATCGTGGTGCCTGGCAAGCTGCCGATCAGAAACTGTCCAATGTCGCGTCGCGTGGCCAGTGGCATGCTGCTGCGAGAATTATAATTGCGTCGTGCGCATCTCGGCGTCTGCGCCGACACGAATTGATCTGGCCGGCGGCACCATCGACATCTGGCCCCTCTACCTCTTTCACCCCGGCGCGCAGACGCTGAACGCGGCGATCAGCCTGCGGGCGCACGTGCCTGGATCGAGCGCGCGGCCGGACGAGCGCGTCGAGCTCGTGTCCGAAGACACCGACGCGCCAGGTGGTGCTGCCTCCCGGTCGATGAGCTGCGGACCGACGACGACGCTGCCGCTGCTCGGCCGCCTGGTCCATCGCTTCGGCGTCAGCGGGCATCCGACTGACGACCCGCGGGGAGTCGCCGGCCGGCGCCGGCATCGCCGGCTCGTCGGCGCTGAACGTCGCGGTCTGCGGCGCGCTGCGGCGACATGGGCCGGCACCTCGACGGCCGGAGACCCTGCTCGAGATCGCCAAGGACGTCGAGGCCCAGGTCATCAACGTGCCGACCGGCCTCCAGGACTACCGGCCGGCGCTGTACGGCGGCATCGCGGCCGTCGAGCTGGCTCCCGGCGCAGTCAAGCGCGCGTGGCGCTCGATGTCGACGCGGCGGAGCTCGAGCGGCGCATCGTGCTCTGCTACACCGGCGAGCCGCGCAACTCGGGCACGAACAACTGGGAGATCACCAAGCGCCACATCGACGGCGATCAGCACGTCTTCGACTGCTTCGAACGGATCCGCGACACCGCGGCGGCGATGCGGCGAGGCGCTGGTCGCCGGGCGACTGGGACGATGTCGCCGCTCGCCTGGCCACCGAATGGGAGAATCGCAAGCGGCTCGCTCCAGGCGTCACGCACGCCGGCGATCGACGCGCTGATTGCGCGCGCTCACGGCCGCCGGTGCGCAGGCCGCCAAGGTGTGCGGCGCGGGCGGCGGCGGCTGCCTGTTCTGCCTGGCGCCCCCAGCCCGCACGGCCGATGTGCGCGAGGCGCTCGCGGATGGTGGCGCGCGTCTCGACTTCCGATCGAGACCACCGGCCTGATGTGACTCGCGAATGAGCCGCCGCTGCCTGCCCGCTCGACAACAACGCCGTCGCGCGGATGCTCGGTCGAGATCGCCGATCTCCTGGAGCTCAAGGGCGAGAACCCGTTCAAGATTCGCGCCTACCGCAACGCCGCCGACGTCGTTGGCCACGCCGCCGAGACCGTCGGCGAGCTGGACGAGGCGGCGCTGCGGGCGTGGAACGGGCATCGGCAAGGATCTCGCCGGCCGCATTCGCGAGATCGCCATCACCGGCGATTGCAGCGTCCGTCAGGAACTGCTCCGACCTATCCCATCACGCTGCTCGACGTGCTCGCGCCTGCAGGGCGTCGGGCCCAAGACGGTCGGGCAGGCTCTATCACGAACTGCGCATCAAGAGCCTGCCGGAGCTCGAGGCGGCGGCGCGAGGCGGCCGCATCCGCGGCCTCAAGGGCATGGGCGGCAAGAAGGAACCGCTGATCCTGCAGGCGATCGAAGAGCGGCAGCGCTCTCGCGGGCGCCACCTGCTGTCGCGATGCCTCCCGCGCCGTGCAGGCAGCTGATCGAGTGGATGCTGGCGCAGCATCCGGCGCCTCGACATCGCGCCGGTCGGCAGCGTTCGGCGCGGCGCCGAGACCTGCGGCGACGTCGACCTCCTTGCCATCGGCGCCGACCCCTCGGTGCTCGACGCGTTCACCACCTTTCCGCTCGTCGAACGCGTGCTCGGCCAACGGCGACACCAAGGCCAGCGTGCTGCTGCGCGGCGGTTTCCAGGCCGACCTGCGCATCGTCGCGGCCAACGAGCGCGGCGCCGCGCTCCAGTACTTCACCGGCTCGAAGGCTCACAACATCGTCCTGCGCGATCGGGCGCTCGAACGCGGCTGGAAGCTGAACGAATACGGGCTGTTCGACGCGAAGGACGAAGCGCGAATCGCCGGGGAGACCGAAGAGTCGATCTACCACGCGCTCGGCCTGGCCTGGGTTCGCGCCGGAGCTGCGCGAGAACCGCGGCGAGATCGACGCCGCCGCGGGCAAGCTCGCTGCCCGTGCTGATCACGGCCGGCGACCTGCGCGGCGATCTGCACATGCACACGACCGAGTCCGACGGCCGCGAGAGCCTCGAGACAATGGTCGGCGGCCGCGGCGGCCCGGGGGCTCGAGTACATCGCCATCACCGATCACTCGCAGTCGCTCGCGATGGCCAATGGCCTCGACGAGGCTCGCGCCCTGGCGCACGCCGAGCGCATTCGCGCGATGAACGGGCGATACCCGGGCCTCACCGTGCTGGCCGGCATCGAGTGCGACATCCTGGCCGACGGCAGCATGGATCTCGCGGACGACTGCCTCGCCGCGCTCGACATCGTCATCGGCTCGGTGCACTCGCAGCTGGGGCAGGACGAAGGAGGAGATGACGACCCGGCTCGTGCAAGGCGATCGAGCACCCTGTCGGTGGACATCATCGGCCACCTCACGACCGCATGCTGCTGCGGCGGACGGCGTCACGCGTGCACGTCGAGAAGGTGATCGACGCGGCGGCCGCCAACGGCGTGGCGCTCGAGATCAATTCGCAGGCCACCGGCTCGACCTTTCCGACAGCCACGCGCGGCTGGCGCGCGACCGCGGCGTCAAGCTGGTGATCGACTCGGACGCGCACGCGATCCACGGGCTCGAGTTTCCGCGCTGGGGTGTGCTGATGGCGCGCCGCGCCTGGGCCACGGCCGCTGACGTGCTGAACGCGCAGCCGCTCGAGGAGTTCCGGCGGGGGCTCAAGCGAGGCCGCCGGGCCGCTCACTGACCCCGCGAGCTGCCGGTATACTCTTGCCGTGGATCCGGTCGCCGAGATCAAGCAGCTCTATTACGCCGCCACCAAGGCGACCATCCAGGACGACCTGACTCGCGCCATCGAGCTGCTGAAGACGCTGCCGACCGACGAGGAGCGCGAGCGGGTGGCGGTCTACATGGACGGGCTGTCGCAGATGCGGTCGGAGTGGAAAGCGGCCAGCGGCGCGAAAGCCCGGCCCGCGCGGCCGAAGGCCCAGCCTACTTCTGCGAAATCACGACCTTCTTCCGCGCCGCGAGCCGCAGCGGCTCCGGCACGTTCCGGTCGATCGACAGCTGCTTCACGTCGCGCTCGTTGAGGCGCTGCATCAGGTTCAGCGTCATTGCGACCGGGGTCTTCGGGTTCTTGATCAGCCCCAGCATGACGCTGTAGTTCTTCATCCACGCGCGGGTGGCGCCGATCGTCCGCAGAATATCGTCCGAGACGTTCGCCCATCCGCGCAAAGGTCTCGACTTCCTGCTCGGTCACCTTCGGACAGCTCAGCACCGCCGACGCCACGATCCGGTTGGGATCGCGAATCAGCACCGCGCGCATCTCGCGCGTGCCCTTCATCGCGCACTTCACCTTCTCGGGCACCGTCATGTCGCCCAGGCGCTTGGCCGTCGCGCTTCGCCGTGTCCGGGGTGTCGGCCGAGTCGGGGCCGTAGTCGGTGGCATCGGTATCGACAAGCGGGTCGTCGCCGTCGGCGGACGGCGTCGCCGCGGGATCGATGCCGCGGGCGACGAAGAACTCGCGCAGTTCGGTGGGCAGTGTCGGCGCGCGCGATGAAGTCCGGCCACCTGCGCCGGCGGCAGCTTGCTCAGCGTCCGCTCGGCGATGGTCTGCGACTTCGGTGTCGTGATCGGTGGAGAGCAGCATCAGCAAGCCGAGCTGCTCGAGCGGACGGGGCGCGATCGCGCCCTGCGCGGCCAGCAGGCGGACATCGCGCGCGACTTCGCCGCGCCGGAAGAAATCCAGCAGTCGGCGTCCGCAGGCCGGCTTCCACTCAGCGCCCCGACAGGAAGAATTGGTAGTCGTCGCGGCCGATGCGCGTCGACAGGACGTCGCCCGGCCGCGCCGAGCATGCGTCCCGGCCTGGCCGTTGATGCTGAACTGCACGGCGCCGGCATTGCTGCCGGTCAGTTCCAGTTCGTGGCCGAACGTCACCTGCATCGACTCCCCAGCCTCGAGCGTCCGCGCGGCGAACAGTTCGCCGTCGGCGACCAGCCGCAGATCGCAGCGAGAGGAGACGGTAATCGACATGGTGATCGGGAGCGCATCGAGCGCTGGGGCGTCGGCGAAACCGCCTGCTGGTATCACTTCGGGACGCTCGGCATGCGAGAAATCCGCGTGCGCCGCATCGACGCGTGCCTCGGCGCGGTGCGCCGTCGTCGTGCTGCCGAAGTAGGCGACGCCAGTGACTAGCGGGACCACCGCGCCCAGCATCGCCAGCAGACGACGCCAGGACGAACCGCGCGCCGCCACCGGTTCGACCACCTGGGCCACTTGACCTGGCGCCGGCAGGTCGTCCGGGGACTCGAGCAGGTAGGCCTTCAGGGTGGCTTCGGGATCGAGACCAACCTCTTCGGCGAATGCTCGCACGAGCGCGCGCCGGTAGATACCGGGTGGCAGGGCTGACACGCGCTCCTCTTCGAGCGCACGAATCACGTGCACCGACAACTTGGTCGTATCGGCAATCTGCCGGTAGGACAAGTTACGCGTCTCGCGCGCCTCTTTGAGGCGCTCGGACACACGAAGCGGGCGCTGCCCTATCGTGGCCACATGAAGTCCAGCTGTTGGGGGGAGTGCCAGAACCGCTGACGGATCAACGGTCAGGCTTCCCAGTGTAAGAAACCACCTCCGGAGAGTCAAACGCCAAACGCATCGCACGAACGCGGTCGCGCACGAACTCGGTCAATTCACCTTGCTCAGCCGGCACAAAGCACCCGATTCCCGCGATGCCGGTGGCGCCGGCCTCGACGAGAGCTGGGATATGGCCCAGGCTCAGGCCCCCAATGGCCAGCACCGGGATGTTGCCAGCCGCGGCGATCAGGCCGTTGAGACCTTCCCATCCAAGCGGGGTCCAACCGTCGGGCTTAGACCTCGACGGTAGAACCGTGCCGGCCAACAGGTAGGAGACCCCACCGCTGGCGGCTACCGACCGGACGCTATGCACCGATCGACCCGTCACCCACTGCTTATCGGCCAAAGCCAGCGCGCGAACATCCCCGGGCATCGGGGTGCGCTCTGGGAGGTGAATTCCCCGGGCGCCGGTGGCTCGCGCGACTTCCAATTGGTTGTTGACGACCATCCGGGACTGGCTGCCGGGCACGCTGGCGAAGAGAGATTGTAGGAATCGGACGAGGGTCGCAGCATCCAGGTCCGGTTCGCGAACCTGAATCAGATCAGCGCCGCCCTCGACCGCGCCCCGGATCTGGGCGGTCAGCAGCGACGCCCAGTCGTCGGCGGGTGCGCCGGTGTCGGCCACGAGCCGGCGACGGTCCGTCACCAGCATCACTCGTGGCCAACGCGTCTCAGGCATCGGGCTCCGTGAACGGCGCGCGCTCCCCCACCCGTCCCGCCACCACCGCGGCCACCTCGGTCAGCGCGAACGCGATGTTCACGAGACCCAGTCCGGAGATGGCGCCGCGCACGTAGTTGTTGGTGATCACCATCTGCACGAGCGGCACCAGGTCACCGAAGTAGTTCCGTTCCCAGAACGTGGACCACGGGATCAGCACCAGCAGCAGCCCGGTTTCGAGCAGCAGCGCGACGAACAGGAGCCGTCGGAACAGAGACTAGCCTCGTGCCTGCACCTTGGAGAGCCGATCGATGCTGGCCGCCACGTCACGGTAGCCGCCGCGATTCCGACTCGAGTTCGACGAACACCGCCAGCGCGCGCGAGTGCTCGCCCACCGACTCCAGCGTCGTGGCCAGATCGTAGAGCAGCGCGCGGCCGGCGTCGGGGGTCGGCGCCGGCGCTTCGGCGGCGCGCTCGAACCACTCGACCGCCGTGCGTGGTCTGCTGCTGCTCGAGGTGCAGCCGGCCGAGCATCGACGCCGCGTCGAAGCGCTGGCGCGGCGAGCGCGCCGCCACTTCGAGCGCCTTGATCGCATCGTCGATCATGCCCATCTCGTGATACGTCAGCGCCAGGCGATACTGCTCGGCGGCCGCTTCCTCGCGACGGACGCGCGGTTCGACTCGTCGCGCATGCCGCGGAACACCTGGTCGAGCGAGCGCGGCGCCGGCGCTCGCTCGGCGCGGCGCCGCGTTGGCCACCGGCTCGTTGAGCATGGCCGACAGCTCGACTCCGATTGCCGTCGGACGACTTGCCGCGCTTCTTGCGATCGCCGGCTTGCCGGCAACGGCTGCGGAGTCGCCGGCCGCGGCCAGGTCGGTCGATCGGGCGTGGCGAAGGTCATACCCTCGTTGAGGTCCATCTTCTCGGTCGGCCAGGAACGGGCTGTCGCCGCTCAGGCGATCCGCGATGATCGCATCCGGATCCGCTCTCGCCGAGCATGACGAGCGCGCGGCGGAAGCGCTCGATGTTGGCGCGGTTCCACGGCTCGCGCGCGACGAGATCCTCGCTGATGATGCGCGCTTCCAGCGCCGCGGCCCGACCTCGAGGTAGGCATCGGCCAGCGCGCCTGCGCCTCGTACATGGTCGCTTCGAGCCCGCCGTCGACGCAGATCTCGACGAGCCGCATCAGCGCGACGAGGTGGAGCGCACGCGGGTCGAGAACTCGTGGAGCGCCGACGGCGGCGGCGGCGAAGTCGCCGTCGGCGAGCGCCGCATCGGCGACCGCGTCGATCGCCTGGTAGCCCGCTTCCGGATTCGCTCTCCGCGAGGCGGCAGCCGAGCACCACCGCGGCCTCGCGCCTGCTCGCGGTCGAGCGGATCGCCTGCACGACCGCGGCCTGGCCTTCGTCGAGCTTGCCGTCGCGCAGCTCGCATCTCGGCGAGCGTCAGCCACAGCGCCGGATCGTTGCCGGCGGTCTCCGGCGACAGGATAGTGCGCGCCTTGTCGAGATCGCCTCGGCGACGTAGGTCAGCGCCAGGCGGCGCGACTTCGAGGTCGACGGATCGGCCGGCGATCGCCGAGACGTCGAGCACCGATCGGTCGTGCCGGCGCTTCGAGCGCCGCGCGACTGCCGAGCTCGCCGAGCGACGTGCGACTTCGCGCGTCGCTCCGGTTCGCCGGTCAGGTCGGCGAACAGCGGCCGCGATCGGTCGTCGACTGTCGAGTCGTAGCAACTGCAGCGGCACGAGCGCGTCGGTGGCTTGTCCTGCTTCTCGAGGCGCGGCGACTCCGAACTCGCGCAGCGCCGGCTGTCGCCCATCTCCGCGGCGAGCTGGCCGGCGCGCAGCGCGCGTCGAGATCTTCGGGGTCGAGCGTGCCGAGCCGAACGCGCACTTCCGCGGCGCCCTTGTGATCGCCGCGCGCCTTGCGCCGGCTCGGCGACCTGGAGGAAGAACTGCTTGGCGTCGGCGAGCGTGCCCTGCTTGGCGGCGAGTCGCCGACTGCAGCAGCGCGTACTCGTCGTCCGGGCTTGAGCTTGAGGATCTTCTTGTAGAGCGCCGCCGCCTTGGGATAGAAGCCCTCGTCGGCGAGGTGGTCGGCGATGCGGCGTGTACTGCTCGATGCCCTTCTCGATCTGGCTGGCGCGGACGTACAGATCGCCCAGCGCGTTGGCGCTGTTCCAGTCGCGCGGCTGGGCTTCGACGACCTTGACGTACTCGGCGATGGCGGCGTCGACCGTGCCCAGCTTCAAGGCTTTTTCCGCCGCTCTTGAGCGCGGCTTCACGATCGAACGGCGGCACGGTCAGTAGCTCTTAGTCAATGGTATCAAACAGGGTCGCGCGGCCTGAACGAGCGCCGATGCTGCGACGAATAGCCAAACTGTGCAACGGCCGCGAGATGGTCGGCGGTGGCATATCCCTTATGTCGGTCGAACCCGTAGCGAGGGTCAGTGGCGTGCAGCACTTGCATCAGTCGGTCCCGCGTCACCTTGGCCACGATCGACGCCGCCGCGATGGCCGACGCACCGGCGATCGCCGCCAATCACGCCGCGCTGGGCCATCGGCAATGACGGAATTCGAAACGCATCCACCAAAACTGCATCTGGCAGGGGCGCCAGCGACAGCACGGCCCGCCGCATGGCCTGCAGCGTGGCCTGATGGATGTTGATGCGATCGATTTCGTCGGGTTCGACGCGAGACGACCGCCCACGCGACGGCATTGCGGCAGATTTCGTCGTAGAGGCGCTCGCGGGCGGCCAGGGTGCAGGTCTTGGAATCGGCCAGGCCGTCGATGTGGCGGTCGGGATGGAGGATGACGGCGCCGGCCATGACCGGACCGGCCAGGCAGCCGCGGCCGACTTCGTCAACGCCGGCGACCGCCACGAACCCGTAGCGGTCGCAGGCTGTTCTCGATGTTGCGTCGCGCGGAGACTTTGCGCACGAGGTCCGCCGCCACGGGCGCGATTGGGCGCGCCCGTGGCACGCGACTAGTTGACCTGTCTTCTTGACTTCCTTCATGCGCGCCGCCTTGCCCTTCAGGTCGCGCAGGAAGTACAGCTTGGCGCGGCGGACCTTGGCCGAACGCACGATGTCGACCTTCGAAATGGTCGGCGAGTGCAGCGGGAAGATGCGCTCGACGCCCTGGCTGAACGACACCTTGCGCACCGTGAAGGTCGCGCGGTTGCCGCCGCGGCGCAGGCCGATCACCACGCCCTCGAAGATCTGGATGCGCTCCTTGTCGCCTTCCTTCACGCGCACGTGCACCTTGACCGTATCGCCGGCCTTCATGCGCGGCCGCTCGATCAAGTTGCGCCTTCTCCACCATCTCCATCGCAGTCATGACTTGCTCCTTTTTCCTCCGTCGCGCGCGCTGGCCTTCCACTCGCGCAACCACTCTCGTTCATCGGCGTCGAGCGCCGCGTCGCCAGCAGGTCCGGCCGCCGTTCGACCGTCCGCTGCAGCGCCGTCTCGCGCCGCCACCGCCGAATCTCGCCGTGATGCCCCGACAACAGCACGTCGGGCACCCGCATTCCCGTCGAACTCCGCCGGCCGCGTGTAGTGCGGATAATCCAGCAAGCCGCGCGTGAACGAATCCGCTTCCACCGACTGGTCGTCGCCGACCACGCCCGGCACCAGCCGCGCGACCGCGTCGATCACCGCCAGCGCCGGCACCTTCGCCGCCCGACAGCACGTAATCGCCGATCGAAATCTCTTCCGTCGCGAGCGCTCGCGCACCCGCTCGTCGATCCCCTCGTAGCGCCCGCACAGGAACACGCACGTGGCCGATGGCCGCCAGCCGCTGCGCCTCGCCTGCGTGAACGCGCCGGCCGGCCGGCGTCAACAGCACCACCGCATCCGGCGTGCCGCGCCGCGCGCGAATCGCCGCGAGCGCCGCGAAGAACGGCTCGGGCTTCATCACCATGCCCGGCCCGCCGCCGAACGGCACATCGTCCACGACGTGATGCTTGTCGGTCGTGAAGTCGCGCAGGTTGTGGACGACGATGTCCAGCAGCCCGCGGTTCCCGCGCCCGGCCGACCACGCCTTCGGTCGAGGCCCGCTTCGACCATCCGCGGGAAGATCGTGATGACGTCGAACTTCACACGCCATTCGCCGTTCAGCTCCAGCAGCCCTTCCGGCGGCCGCACCGTGATGCGCTTTGCCGGCAGGTCCACCGTGCAAATCTCGTCGGCCAGCGGAATCAGCACTTCGTTCCGCGTGCGGCGCATCCACCACCAGGCGGCTCGTCCCGTCGCCGTCGACCGCGGTGACCTCGCCGATCGGCTCGCCGCTCGCCGTCACCACCGCGCAGCCAATCAGATCGCGGTGGTAGTACTCGACCGTCCGAGCAGTTCATGCTCGCTCGGCCTCGGCGATCCGCAGCTCCGCTCCGGCCAGGCAGCTCCGCGTCGTTCATCGACGCGATGCCCGTGAACAGGATCACCGGCCGCCCCTGATGCATCCGCATCGTCGTCACCTCGAGCGTCGCCTGGCGCGTCCCTCGGCGAGCCGCGCGTCAGCAACTGCGCGCCGGCCTGGAATCGCTCCTCGGGGAAGTCGGTCTCGCGGATTGACGATCACCTCGCCGCTGTTCCCGTGCGTCCGGGCCACGACGCCAATCAGAATCGCGTCGTCCCATTCGGCGCCGCTGCCCGCTTTCGCCGAGGCCTCGGCGGGCCGTGCGACTCCCGCCCCCGGCATCCGGCACGTCGGCGCTCTCAGTCCCGGATGTCGAGGCTCACGCGCTGCCGTCGGCTTCGGCCGCGCTCGACAGCAGCGTGCGCAGCGCCGCGGCGGTGCGGCCCTGGCGGCCGATCACGCGGCCCAGATCGCCCGACGCGACCTGCAGCTCGTACACCGTGCCGCCGCGGCGCTCGCTCTCGCTGCACGCTCACGGCGTCCGGCTGATCGGCCAGCGCGCGCGCCACCGATCTCGATGAGGCCCTTCAGATCGGCCGCCACGGCGCGTCCTTAGACGGCCGGCGCCGTGGGCGCCGCCGTCACCGGCGCTCGACCACCAGGCCGCGATCCCGGGTCAGGTGGCTCGCCAGCAGCGTGCGGACCGAATCCGACGGGCGCGCGCCGTTCGTGATCCAGTGCTCGATGCGCTCCTTGTTGATTTCGACGACCGCGGGCTTGGTGCGGGGGTTGTAGAAGCCGAGCACCTCGATGAACTGCCTTCCTTCTGGCGAGCGGGCTTCGGACACCACCACGCGGAAGAACGGGCGCTTCTTCGAACCGGTCCGACGCATACGAATCGACAACATCTGACTCTCTTGCGGCGCACGTGGCCGCGCTTCTCTTACGACTACTCTCATCAAACTGAACGGGCTTTTCTTCTTCTTCTTCGGCGCCGCGGCGATGGGCTCGCCCGTCATCTGGCCCACCATCTTCAGCATCCGCTGCATCTCGACGAACTGCTTCAGCAGCCGGTTGACGTCTTCGACCGTCGTGCCGCTGCCCTTCGCCACCCGCTTGCGCCGGCTGCCGTCGAGGATGTCGGCGTACTTGCGTTCCTCCGGCGTCATCGAATTGATGATCGCCTCGATCCGCCGCAGCTGCTTCTCGTCCGGCTTCTGGCCGGCGAGCTCCTTCATGCCGCCCATCCCGGGCAGCATCCCCAGGATCTTGTCGAGCGGGCCCATGCGCTTCAGCATCCGCAGCTGATCCCGGAAATCTTCGAGCGTGAACCCGCCCTTGCGGATCTTCGCTTCGAGCTTCTCCGCGTCGCCCTGAGTCGATGACCTCTTCGGCCTTCTCGATGAGCGACAGCACGTCGCCCATGCCGAGCATGCGCGACACGAACCGATCGGCGTGGAACGGCTCGAGATCCTCGAGCTTTTCGCCGCTGCCGACAAACGCAATCGGCACGCCGACGACCGACACCACCGACAGCGCCGCGCCGCCGCGCGCGTCGCCGTCGATCTTCGTCAGGACGACGCCGGTGACGCCGATCTGCGCGTTGAACTCGCCCGCGCTCTTGATCGCGTCCTGCCCGGTCATCGCATCGGCGACGTAGAGCAGATCGGACGGTCCCGACACCTCCTTGATCGCGACGAGCTCCTTCATCAGCTCGTCGTCGATGTGCAGCCGGCCCGCGGTGTCGACGATGACGACGTCGTTGCCGACGGCGCGGGCCTCGGCGAGCGCGCCCTTGGCGCGCGCCACCGGATCCATCTCGCCGGCCGGATCGTGCACGCGCACGCCGGCCTGCTGCGCGACGATCGCCAGCTGCTGAATCGCCGCCGGGCGCCGCACGTCGGTCGAGACGACGATCGGGTGGCGCCCCTGCTTGCTCAGCCACTTCGCGAGCTTGCCCGTGGTCGTGGTCTTGCCCGAGCCCTGCAGGCCGAGCATCAAAATCACGCGCGGCCGCGCGTCGGTGTCCGACCAGCCCGCCCTTGGCATCGCCGAACAGCGCGAGCAGCTCATCGCGAACGATCTTGATGACCTGCTGCGACGGGCGTCAGGCTCTTCAGGACCTCCTGGTCCATCGCGCGATCGCGCACGCGATCGACGAAGGCCTTGACGACCTTGAAGTTGACGTCGGCTTCGAGCAGCGCCAGGCGGATTTCGCCGAGCACGTTCTCGACGGTCGCCTCCGTGAGACGGGTTTCTCCCTTGAGTGGACTGGAAGACGTCCTGGAGCCGATGACTGAGCGCGTCGAACACAGGTTTCCACGAGTACGACCGCGACCACCACCCCGCCACGTGAGCGGGACCGGTCGCCGCGCAAACCCTTATCCTAATTGAGTTTCAGGGAATCGGTCAAACCGACTTGAGGCGGTGTCCGAGCTTGTCCTTCTTCACCTTCAGGTAGCGTGCGGGTCGTGTCCGAGGCTGGAATCTCGAGCGGCAGGGTCTCCGAGACCGACAGGCCGTACCCCTGCAACCCGACGAATTTACGGGGGTTATTGGTCAGCAGGCGCATCGGTCCGGACGCCGAGATCGCGGAGGATCTGGGCGCCGATGCCGTAATCGCGCTGGTCGGCCTTGAAGCCCAGGCGCTCGTTGGCTTCGACGGTGTCGAGCCCCTGGTCCTGCAGCGCATAGGCGCGCAGCTTGTTGGCGAGGCCGATGCCCGCGCCCTTCCTGATTCAGATACAGCAGCACGCCGCGGCCCGCCGCGGCGATCTGCTGCAGCGCCGCGTCGAGCTGCGGGCCGCAGTCGCAGCGGGCCGAGTGGAACACGTCGCCGGTCAGGCACTTCGAGTGCACGCGCACCAGCACGTCTTCGCCGTCGCCGATGTCGCCGCACACCAGCGCGAGGTGCGTCTGCCGTCGATGATGCTCTCGTAGCCATGGATGCGGAACGGGCCGTGCTCGGTCGGCAGGTCGGCTTCGGCGACCTTGCTGACCAGCCCTTCGGTCTGCATCCGGTAGCGGATCAGATCGGCGATCGTGATCATCAGCAGCTTGTGCCGCTTGGCGAACTTCGCCAGCGCCGGCACGCGCGCCATGGTGCCGTCGTCGTTCAGATCTCGCAGATCACGCCGGCCGGGTAGAGGCCCGCGATGCGCGCCAGATCGACGGCCGCCTCGGTCTGCCCGGCGCGCACCAGCACGCCGCCGTCGCGCGCGCGCAGCGGAAACATGTGGCCGGGCCGCGCCAGATCGGACGGCTTGGTCTTCGGTTGATCGCCGCCTGGATCGTTCGCGCGCGATCGGCAGCGGAAATGCCGGTGGTGGTGCCGCGCTTGGCCTCGATCGCCGACGCAGAACGCCGTCTCGAACTGCGTCGAGTTCTGCTGCGACCTGCAGCGGAATCTCGAGCTCGTCGAGCCGCTCGCCGGTCATCGGCATGCAGATCAGGCCGCGGCCGTGCGTCATCATGAAGTTGATCGCCTCGGGCGTCACCTTCTCGGCGGCGATGGTCAGGTCGCCTTCGTTCTCGCGATCCTCGTCGTCGACGACGATGACCATCTCGCCGCGGCCGAATGGCCGCGACGGCGTCCTCCACGGCCGCAAACGGGCGCTTCCCGACCGCGCGCCCTTCGAGCCAGCCTGATTTTCGGAGCCGCCGTAGTTTTAGGCTTCATGAGTTCCGCGCCTCCAGCGCGCGCACCACGTACTTGCCGATCATGTCGCACTCGAGATTCACCTTGTCGCCCGTGCGCAGGTGCTGCAGCGACGGTGTGCGTCCAGGTGTACGGAATCACCTGCACGTCGAACTGCCGTTCGCCGAGGCCGGCGACCGTCAGGCTGATGCCGTCGACGGCGACCGACCCCTTGCGGATGAAGTATGGCGCCAGCGCGGGCGGGAAACTCGATCGTCAGCCAGTGCGAATCGGCCTCCGGCCGCAATCTCTTCGACGACGCCGACGCCGTCGACGTGTCCGAGCACGAAATGGCCGTCGAGGCGGCCGTCCATCCGCATCGGCCGCTCGAGATTCACGTTCTGTCCGCGCTGCAGCGCGCCAAGCGTCGTGACGCGCGCGGTCTCCGGACCGATGTCGGCCAGCACGTGGCTCGCCGTCGATCAGCATCACGGTCAGGCACACGCCGTTCACCGCCAGGCTGTCGCCGACCTTCAGGTGCGGCGTCAACGCGGTCTCGATGCGAACGCGGATGCCCCCTTCGCTCGTCGTCACCTCCGCGAGGGTGCCGATCTCTTCAACGATGCCCGTGAACATCGGCCTCCATCCAGTCGTCCGGCCCGAGCACGCTCCACCGATCGGGGCTCCAGGCCGGGCAGTCCGACCATCCCCGTCCCGAAGACCTGCACGCCGGTCGCGCCCAGCGCAATCGGCGCCACGATCAGGTGCACCGTATCGACGACGTCCGCCGTCGAGCAGCGCTCGATGCACGATGGCGCCGCCCTCGAGCAGCACGGTCGAGATCTCGTAGGCGAGCAGCGCACGAACCGCCGTCTCGATGCGCTCGCCGCCCGGCACCACGGTCGCCCGCGCCTGCGTGAGCGCGCGCACCTGCTCGGGCTCGCGCGCCATGGTCGCCGCGCTGGTCACTATTATCACCGGCCCGTGGGCCAGGGTCGTCAACAGCCGCGCCTGGCGGCGGAGTCCGGAGCCGCCGGTCGAACACCACGCGCACCAGGGGCCGCGGGCGCACCGATTCCCGCACCGTCAGCAGCGGGTCGTCGACCAGCACGGTCCCGGACCCGACGCCGATCGCGTCGACCACGCCGCGCAGGCGCTGCGTCCGGCGATTCGCCGCTGCCGAGCTCATCGCCGTCCGCACGCCCGGACGCGCCGCGATCCGCCCATCGACGCTGATCGCCACCTTGGCAATCACCATCGGGCGGCCCTGCGTCTGCACGATGATGAACGCGCGATTGAGCCGTCGCGCCTCGGCCTCGAGCAAGCCCACTTCTACTGTGATGCCGGCGGCGCGCAACTCGTCGAATCCCCTGCCCGCTCACCAGCGGATTCGGATCCTCCATGGCAACCACGACCCGCGAGACGCCGCTGGCGATGATGCGACCGGTGCACGGCCCGGTCCGCCCGGAATGGCAGCACGGCTCGAGCGTGACGAACAGCGTGGCGCCGCGCGCGCGCTCGCCGGCCTCGTCGAGCGCGAACACTTCGGCGTGCGGCTCGCCGGCGCGCGGATGCCGGCCCTGCCCGACGACGACGCCGTCGGGCGACACGACCACGGCGCCGACCAGCGGATTCGGCGTCGTGGCGCCGTCGGCGCGGGCCGCATGGAACAGCGCGCGCCGCATGAAGTCGGCGTCGGTCACCATTTCTCCTGGAAGATCGCGTCGACGTACTCCTCGGGATGAAAGGGCAGCAGATCGTCGACGCCTTCGCCGACGCCGACGTAGCGAATCGGCAGCTTCAGATCGTGCGCGATCGCCACGGCGATGCCGCCCTTGGCCGTGCCATCGAGCTTGGTCAGCACGATGCCGGTGACGCCGGCGACGTTCGTGAACTCGCGCGCCTGCGCCAGGCCGTTCTGCCCGACCGTCGCGTCGAGCACCAGCAGCACCTCGTGCGGCGCGCCGGTAACTTCGCGCGTGGCAATGCGGCGAATCTTGTCGAGCTCGTTCATCAGGTTGGTGCGCGTGTGCAGGCGGCCGGCGGTGTCGACCAGCACCGACATCGCGGCCGCGGGCGCTTGCCCGGCCGTCATCGCATCGAACACGACGGCCGCCGGATCGGAGCCTTCGCTGCGCGCGGACGATGTCGACGCCGGCGCGATCGGCCCAGATCTGCAGCTGATCGACCGCCGCGGCGCGGAACGTGTCGGCCGCGCAGATCAGCGGCTTGAGCCCTTCGCGCTTCATCTGGTTGGCGAGCTTGCCGATCGTCGTGGTCTTGCCGACGCCGTTGACGCCGACGATCAGCATCACGTGCGGCGTGCCCTGCGCCTGCGGCGGCGCCGCGGCCGACGTCCGCGCTCGAGCACGCGCAGCATCTCCTCGCTGCACCAGATGCCGCAGGCCTTCGCCGCGGCGCTGCCGCTCGGCCACGGCGTCGACGATCTCGGCGCGTCGCCGACACCCCGACATCGGCCATCAGCAGAATTTCCTCGAGCGCCTTCGAGCGTGTCGACGATCGATCGTCCGCGTGCGCGCTCCGGCGCATCGCTGCCGCTTGACGAGATCGTCGAACCGCTCGGCGAGCTGCTGCGTCGTCCGCTGCAGTCCCTGCTTCAGTTTGTCGAACAAACCCATGAATACGTCTCGGCCTAACTGTGCTCGGCCTTCTGCTTGCGGCCCATCAAATTGCGGATCGCGCGTCGGACGGGGCCTTGCGGCCCGACAGCACGTCCGCCATCTGCTCGGCGATCGGCAGCTCGATGCCGTGCCGCGCGCCCAGGGCCAGTGCCGCCTCGGTGGTGCGCACGCCTTCGGCGACCATCTTCGTGCTGGCCAGACTTCATCCAGTGAGCGGCCGCGCGCCAGCTCGGCGCCGACGTGACGGTTGCGGCTCAGGTCGCCGGTGCAGGTCAGCACCAGATCGCCGAGCCCGGCGAGGCCCGCACAGCGTGTCGCGCTGCGCCGCCGATGCGCAACCGCCAGCCGCGACACCTCCGCCAGTCCGCGCGTGATCAGCGCCGCGAGCGCGTTGTGGCCGAGGCCCAGGCCTTCGACCACGCCCGCCGCAATCGCGATGATGTTCTTCAGCGCGCCGCCGAGCTCCACGCCCGTCACGTCCGCCGTGCCGTAGAGGCGCAGCGACGGGGATCGGAACTGCGCCTGCACGGGTTCGACCGTACGCGGCGAAGAGCGAAGCGACGACGACCGCCGTCGGCAGCCGTCGCGCCAACTCGAGCGCGAAGCTCGGCCCCGAGAGCACGACCACGTCGCCCGCGGACGGCAACTCCGACGCGAGCACTTCCGACATCCGCAGCAGCGTTCCCTCCTCGATGCCTTTCATGGCGCTCACGACGAGCGCGCCCGGCACCAGCAATGGCGCGACCTGGCGGGCCACGGCGCGGACGCCGTGTGACGGAACGGTGACCACGACGATCGACGCGGTCGCGAGCGCGTCCCTCAATTCCGCGGTGGGCGACAACCCGGGCGGGAACGTCACGTCCGGCAGATACACCGGGTTCGCCCGGCGCGCGGCCATCTCGTCGACGAGCGAGCCGTCCCGGCCCCAGAGTTTGACGTCGTGACCGACCAGCGCCAGGTGCACCGCCAATGCGCTGCCCCAGCTTCCCGCCCCAATCACCGCGACCTGTTCCATGGTGCCGCCGAGCCCTTACGAACCAATCGCCGCGCGCTGGCCCAGACGGCGCTCCGTCCCACGGGCCAGCCGCACCAGGTTGCCGCGATGCCTGAACAGGATGAGGCCGGCCGCGGCCATCGCGACCGCGGTCACCGGCTCGAGGCCGCTCCGCGACCACTCCACCGCCGGCAGGGTCAGCGTCGCCAGCATCGATCCGAGCGACACGTAGCGCGTGGCGGAAGTGACGGCCAGAAAGACCAGCGCCGCGACTCCAGTCGCCACCGGCGCGAGCACGGCGAAGACCCCGCAGGCCACGGCCACGCCCTTGCCGCCGACGAACCGAAGCCACACCGGGTAGATGTGGCCAACGACCGCGCCAAGACCGGCAATGGCCGCCGCGTGCTCCGTGCCGCCGCTGAACAGCAGCCGGGCCAGCCACACGCTGCCGGCCCCCTTGAGCATGTCGACCAGCATCACCATGACGCCAAGCGTGCGGCCAGCGCTGCGATAGACGTTCGTGGCACCGACGTTGCCGCTGCCGACGCGCCGCAGGTCGACGCCGCTTCGCGCCCGGGCGATCAGAAAGCCCAGGGGCAAAGAGCCGAGGAGATAGCCGAATAACGCGACGGTCATGGCTTCTACGATCTTACTGTCTTCCTTCGAGCCAACCCCGGCCGATCTCCTCGTACCCGGCCCCGCCGGGCAAGCCTGACTGCGATAGAGCGAGACGCACGTGACCGCCGAGCGGATCTCCCCGAAGGCTCGCGGCCTCGAGGATGGCTGGCCAGTCGGCCCGAGGGTGGTCGGTCTTCACGCGACCGAGCGTCAGGTGTGGATGGAATGGCTTCGCCTGCTCGGGACGCTCACCTGGCAGCAGCATCGCCGAATCGCCGGGCCAGCTCCGATTCGATCTGCCCGAGCGGCGCAGCGCCCTCGCCAACTCCGATCCAGATCGCCCGCGGACGGCGAACGGACGGAAACGCACTCAGGCCGTGCCACCGGATGGCGAACGGCGCCACGTTGAACGGCTCCTGCAAGGCCTCGATGAATGAGGGCACCAGCGCGTCCGGCTGTTCGCCGAGGAATCGGAGCGTGATGTGCAGCGCCGCGGGGAGAACCCAGACGACACGCGGCGGCTCGCCGTGGAGCCGTCCCAACTGCATGTCGATCGCGCGACGCACGCCTGTCGCCGCGGTTCGCATCTCGTCGCCGATGCCGATGCCCACGAACAGCCGCATGCTTATCGACGGATCCAGTCCACGTCCCACGGGGCGTCGATGAGCCGGCGCCGCACGAGATCGATGGCGGTGATCGCCGCGAAGGTCTTGACCATCTCGCGGCCACCGAGGAAGCGACAGACGACCGCGCGAGTCTCGCGCGGCTCGGCGAGCGCGAGCCGCGATCCAGACCGTGCCGACCGGCTTCTCGTCGCTGCCGCCGCCCGGTCCTGCGATTCCGGTGATCGCCACGGCGACGCTGCGCCCGCGAGCTGGCGAGCATGCCTTCCGCCATCGCCCGCGCCACCGGCTCGCTGACCGCGCCGTGCTCGGCCACGAGCGCCGCCGGCACGCCAAGCAGATCGGTCTTGGCGTCGTTGCTGTAGACGACGACGCTGCGATCGACGTAGTCGGAACTGCCGGCCACATCCGTCATGCGCGAAGTGGCCAACCCGCCGGTGCACGATTCGGCGAAGGCAATCCGCCAGCCGCGCGCGCGCAGCAACTCGCCAACCGCCTGCTCCAGGCTCTCGCCGTCCACGCCGACGACGTCGGGCCCGAGCCGCGCCCGCAGCGCCTCCACCGCCACGTTCATGCGCCGCCGCGCCCTGGACCTCGTCGGTGACCTGCGTGGAGAGATGCAGTTCGATCGACCCAGGCGAGGCGAGGATTGTGGTCTCGATGGGAGGCGACTGCTGCAGCCAGGGTCCGTAGACCGGTTGCACCATCTCGTCGACGCGCGACTCCGAGCGGCCGGCCACGCGGACCAGCCGCCGCAGCAGCCGGCGGTGTCCAGCCAGGGCCCGCATCCGCTCCTTCACCGCGCCGCTCATCATCGGCTGCATCTCGCGGGGCGGGCCCGGCAACAGTGCGATGACCGCGCCGCGGTGCTCGATCTAACAGCCCGGGCGCGCTGCCACGCGGATTCTCCAGCACCGTCGCGCCCTCGGGCACCATGGCCTGGCGCCGGTTCACCTCGGGCATGCTCAAGCCGCGGACCGCGAAGCGTGCGCGAATGGCCTCGACGATCGCCGCGTCTTCGTTCATCCGCAGGCCCGAGTCGATCGGCGACGACTTCGCGCGTGAGGTCGTCGTCGGTCGGCCCGAGTCCGCCGGTCAGAATCAGGATCGGGTGACGTGCGAGGGCGTGATCGACCTGGGCGCCCAAGCTCCTGACGGTCGTCGCCGACGATCGCCTTGTAGGCGACGTCGATGCCGAGATCGTTGAGCACTGTCGGTGACGAACAGCGAGTTGGTGTCGGTCTTGGTGCGGAGTCAGCATCTCGCTGCCGACGGCGAGAATCACCGCCTTCAGCGCGTCGCTCATGCCACCATCCACGCCGGCAGCGCCCAGACCAGCAGCCGCAAGGTGACTTGTCCGTAGATGCCCGCCATCGCATCGTCCAGCATCACGCCCCAGCCGCCGTGCATGTCCTCGAAACGGCGGGCGGGATACGGCTTGATGACGTCGTAGACGCGAAACAGCAGGAACCCCACGAGCACGCCGGTGAGCGACAGCGGCAGCCACGCGAGGGTGATCAGCATCCCGAGCACTTCGTCGATGACGATCGAGCCCGGATCGGTGCGGCCCAGCAGCGTCTCGGTCTTCGTCGCGGCCCACACGCCGACGGCGAACACGGCGACGATTGCCGCCAGTTCGAGAATCGGCACGTCGATCCAGCGGACGAGCGCGATACAACGCCAGCGCCGCCAGCGATCCAGCGGTGCCTGGCGCGATCGGGAAGAACCCGACGTAGCCGAACGTGGAAATCAGAAGAGCCATACGGTTCACCCGATCACCACGCGCGTGCCGGCGAGCCGATCGTGAACCGCCCGACGCTCGGCGCTGAACAGGACGGGAATGAACAGCAGGCCCAGCGTGCACATCGCGAGCAGGCTGCCGAGGGCGCGCACCACCGCGCCGGTGATGTCCACGCCACGACCATCGTCTCCGGTGACGCGGATGCCGGTGATCATCTTGCCCATCGTCTGTCCGCCACTGAGCGTGAATGCCCACCTGGTAGAGGAACGCCATGACGAGAAAGAAGGTCGAGCATCGGCACGGGACGGATGACCGCCAGGTCCTCGGGGATCGGCTGCAATCCGGCAATGCGCAGCGTGAGCCACAACACGCCGGCGTCGATCAAGAGCAACAGGATCCCATCGATCACCGCCGCGCGCCAGCGCGCAACCCGATGCCGGCGCTCTCGGCGCTCGACGTGACGCGCAGTCGCGGGGCGAGACCACTTCGGCAGGAGGCGCGTCGGGCTCCATCACCAGCGGCAGGGCCGGAGTGTCCACGCGCACGGGCCGCGTGGTATTCCGGCGCGCTCGCGGCACATCGTTGCTGGCCCGGCGCACCACGAGCGGCGTTCCGGCCGGTCGCGGCGCGAACAGCGGCAGCTCTTCCCCACCGTCGTGCTCGGGCTCGGGCTCGTTCGACGGGCGGCTCTTCGGGCTCGACCGGATGGGCGGCTGCGGGCGCCAGGTAGTCCGATGGCGTCGCGCGGAGTGGGACGGCCGAAGCCGGCCGCGTCGCGATCGTGGCCGTCACTCGGCTCGCTGAGGCTCGAGCTGCGATCTCGCCAAGCACGAGATCCTCGAGTGGCGATTCCGCCGCCGGCATCCGCAGCGGCAACTCCGGACGGCAGCGCGGGCGCGGCGAACGAGAAGTCGTAGCCGCAATTACGGCAGCGGTCGGTCGTTTCGAATCCCGAGGTAGCCGCACTTCGGACACTTCATTCCGGTTGCTGGCCCTGTGGTTCTGGCGACGGGCGCGGTGCCCCCGTCGCGGTCTCGGCCAGCGCAAGCGCCAGCAACTCGTTCTGGATGCGCGCCCGCATGGCATCAGCATCGACTCGCAGGGGATCACCGGCCGGCACACGATCGAACTCACTCAGGGCATCCCGAAGACGGCCGCCGTCGAAGAGCGCCCGCCCGCGCATCAGGTACGCTTCGGCCAGCGAGGGCACCGGGAGCGGGCCCGTGATTTCGGGAATGGCGGCGATGTGCACACCCGCGACAGGAGACGGCCACAGGTTCTGCCAGCTGTTCGTCGTCCACAGCCACCAACTGGCGACGCCGAGCACGGCAATGACGACGAGGTTGACGGTCCAGAACCTGGAGTACGGTTCGATCACCGGCGAGCCGGTGTCCACTGCCGTCGCCACCGATCGCAGTTGCCGGCCCGGCCGCACCATTGGAACGTGGCGAGGGACGCCGACGTCGAGCCGATCGATGCGGCCCAGCACGCCGAGCGCGACGTCGTGCGACGCGCCCTGATCGAGCGCGTCGCTCAGCAGCGCGCGGGCGCGCGCCACCTCGCCGCGATCGAACGCCTCGAGGCCCTCGTGCACGAGCGCTTCGGAGATGCGCTGCTGCTCGGCCTGCGCGCTGCGCGCGCGATCGATGTAGGCGCGGGCGCGATCGTGATTGCGATCGAGGAACAGCACGCGCGTCCAGAGATTGATGGCCGCTTCGAACTCGCCGGCGAAATAGTGATCGAGCCCCGTGACGAGGAGATGCTCGATGCGCGCGTCCTCGTCCTCGGCGCCTGCGGCGCCTCGGAGCGGCGCGGGCCTGACGTTGCGGGTCGGCCATGGGTAAGTGCGCACGAGTATAGCACTTAGCTGGTGCGCGAGACGTGCCCGCGTGCGCTTGGTGCTGGGTGCAGTAAGCTGATAGGACATGTCCGTCATCGAATGTGTTCCCAACGTCAGCGAAGGACGTCGGCCGGACGTCATCGACCAGCATCGCCGACGCGCTTGCGCGCGGTCCCCGGGTCTGCGCGTGCTCGACGTGCAGTCGGATGCGACGCACAACCGTTCGGTGTTCACGCTGGCCGGCGATGCCGCCGCGCATGACGCGCGGGCATCCCGGTGCTGTTCGAGCAGGCGCGTCGCGGCCATCGACCTGCGCACGCACAAGGGCGAGCACCCGCGCATGGGCGCCGTGGACGTGGTCCCGTTCATCCCGATCGACGGCGTCACGATGGCGGAGTGCGTGGCGCTGGCCAAGCGAGATCGCCGCAGGACGTGGCGGCGCGATTCGAGCTGCCGATCTTCCTCTACGAGGAAGCGTCGACCAACCCCGCGCGCAAGAACCTCGAAGACATCCGCCGCGGCGAATTCGAGGGCCTGGCCGCGAAGATGGCGCAGCCGGCTGGGCGCCGGACTTCGGTCCCGCGGCGCCGCACCCAGCGGCCGGCGCCATCGCGTGATCGGCGCGCGCATGCCGCTCATCGCCTACAACATCAACCTCGCCACCAATCGTCTCGACGTCGCCAAGAAGATCGCCACGGCGATCCGCATGAGCAGCGGCGGGCTCCGCTACGTCAAGGCGATGGGCATCCCGCTCGAAGACCGCGGCATCGTGCAGGTCTCGATGAACCTCACCAACTACGAGAAGACGCCGATCTTCCGCGTCTTCGATCTGGTGAAGCGCGAAGCGGAGCGCTACGGCGTGAGCGTGCTCGAGAGTGAGATCGTCGGGCTGGTGCCGGCGGCGGCGCTGCGGCAGTCGGTCGAGTACTACCTGCAGCTCGAAGGCTTCTCGGGCGATCAGGTGCTCGAGAACAAGCTCGAGGATACGACGGATCATCGTCGCGCCGGGGAGTGATGCCGAACGCCCGCAGCTTCTTGTAGAGATTCGATCGCTCGACGCCGAGCACTTCGGCGGTCCGCGACATGTTGCCCTGCTGCGCGGCGAGCGTCTGCAGGATGTAGTCCTTCTCGAACTCGATCGCGCGCTTCGGACAGCGGCACGACCGGTCCGTCGGCGCCGGCTCGGACGTCCGGCACGCCGTCGCGGCCGAGGAAGCCGAGGTCCTGCGCGGTGATCGTGTCGCCGGCGACCATGATGATCAGCGCGCTCGATCACGTTGCGCAGCTCGCGCACGTTGCCCGGCCAGCCGTACTGCTGCAAGCGCGCCGCCGCCTCGGGCGCCAGCCGCTTCGGCCGGCGCCCGTACTCGGCGGCCAGCAGCGCCATGAAGTGCTCGGCGAGCAGCGGGATGTCCTGCTGGCGATCGCGCAGCGGCGGCACGAAGATCGGGATCACGTTCAGCCGGAAATACAGATCCTCGCGGAAGCGGTCCGGCGCGAATCTCCGCCGTCAGATCCTTGTTGGTCGCGGCCAGCACGCGCACGTCGACCTTGATGCGCTGCGTGCCGCCGACGCGCTCCATCACCTGTTCCTGCAGCACGCGCAGCACCTTGGCCTGCGTCTTCAGGCTCATGTCGGCGATCTCGTCGAGGAAGATCGTGCCGCCGTTGGCCTGCTCGAAGCGGCCCGGCTTGTCGGCGACCGCGCCGGTGAACGCGCCGCGCACGTGGCCGAACAGCTCCGACTCGATCAGCTCTTCGGGAATCGCGGCGCAGTTCACTTCGACGAACGGGCCGCTCTTCGCCGGCGGCTGAGCTGATGAATCGTGCGCGCGACCAGTTCCTTGCCGGTGCCGTTCTCGCCGAGAATCAGCACGCGGCCGTTGGTCGGCGCGGCCAGCGCCACCTGCTCGCGCAGGTGCTGCATCGCCGGGCTCTCGCCGACCATCGTGTGCTGCTGCTGGCGATCGACCTTGCGCGCGCAGCACGCGGTTCTCGGCCTCGAGATCGCGCTGGCGCAGTGCGTTGCGCACGACCAGCACCGTCTTCTCGAGCGACAGCGGCTTCTCGATGAAGTCGAAGGCGCCCATCTTGATGGCGCGCACCGCCGACTCGATGTTGCCGTGGCCGGAGATGATCACGACCTGCGAATCGATCTGCCGCTCGCGCAGCCGCTGCAGCGTGGTCAGGCCGTCGAGCCCGGGCAGCCAGATGTCGAGCACGATCACGTCGTAGGCGCGCGCCGTTGGCTTTCTCGAGACACTCCTCGCCGGTGTCGGCGGTGTCGACGTCGAAGCCTTCGTCGCGCAGCACGCCGCTGATCGACGATCGGACGCCCGGTTCATCGTCAACAACCAGAATCGAAGGCATCAGGCAGGTAACTCGATGATAAACCGGGTGCCGGTCGGCACGTTATCGGTGACGTCGATGCTGCCGCCATGCTCGGCGACGATGCGGCGCACGATCGCCAGGCCGAGGCCGCTGCCGCGGCCCTTGGTCGAGTAGTACGGCAGGAACAGCTTGTCGCGCTCGGCCGGCGGAATGCCCGGGCCGGTGTCGGCGACGACGATGCGGACCAGGCTGTTCGAGACGTCGCGCGCCGTTTCGATCACGATCGTGCCCTGCCGCCCCATCGCCTCGATGGCGTTGTCGATCAGGTTGATCATCACGCGCTTCATCTGCTCGGGATCGAGGCGCACCTGCGATGACCGCCGGATCGAAATGCCGCTCGAACTCGACCGAGCCGAACAGGCCGTCGTAGAGCGCGAGCGTTTCGTTGCAGGAACGCGTGCAGGTCGGTCGGCACCGCGCGCGGCGCCGGCATGCGCGCGAACTGCGAGAACTCGTCGACCAGGCCCTTGAGCGACTCGACCTCGCCGATGATCGTCGACGTGCACTCCTGCACGAGATCCTGCAGCGGCGGCGTCACGTCGCTCAGCTTTCGCCGCAGCCGCTCCGCCGACAGCTGAATCGGCGTCAGCGGATTCTTGATCTCGTGCGCCAGCCGCCGCGCCACCTCGCGCCAGGCCGCCACCTTCTGCGCGCGAATCAGCGGCGTCACGTCGTCGACGACCAGCACGGTGCCGTCGAAGCTGCCGTCGGTGCCGGCGATGCGCGTCGCCGCGGCGACCACGTGCCGCTCGCGGCCGTCGCGCACCAGCGCGACTCTCCTGCGCGAAGGAGTCCATGCTTGCGCCCGCGCCGCCTGATCGAGCACGTCGTTGACCGGCGCGAGGTCGGCGCGCGCGAACACGTCGACGGCGGCACGCCCGATCACGTCGTCGGCTCCAGCTCCAGCAGCCGCATGCGCCGACGGATTGATGGTGCCGATGCGGCCGGCGCGATCGATCGAGACGACGCCGGTGGCGATGCGCTCGAGGATCGCCTCGATGTAGCGGCGCCGGCCCTCGCCTTCGTCGTGCTTCCGCTCGAGATCGATGCTCGCGCGCTCGAGGCGGCGGCGGCTCTGCGACACTTCCGCCGCCATGGCGTTGAAGGCATCGACCATCGAGCCGAATTCGTCGGCTGCCCTCGTGCTCGATCCGGTGATCGTAGTGCCCGGCGCCAATCTCCCGCGCGGCGTCGGACAGCATCTGCACCGGCCGCGTGATCCGCTTCGCGAGATACAGCCCCATCCACGTCGACGCCGACCAGAATGAGCAGCGTCACCATGACGAAGAACGACACGTAGACGCCGGCCAGCGGCTGCTGCAGCACGCGCAGCTGCGTGTAGTCCTCGTAGGCCTTCGTCATCCGCCGCGATCGCTCGGCCAGATCGCCTGACAGGTAGTCGCGCGACCACGACGCCCACCGTGATCTGGCCGTCGCTTGCGAACGGCGCTGCGCGACGTGCAGCAGCTCGCCGCCAGCGGCCATCGGCTCGAGCATGCTCGGCGTCGGCTCGACGCCGGCGGCGGCCTGGCGGCCAGGCGATCCGCGGAGGCGCGCGCCCAGCCCTGCGGCATCGACGGCGACGCCACGTCGACGACCGACACCACCGTCGATGCCGCCGCTCGGCTCCCGGCACCGCGCGATACACCTGCACCATGCGCGATGCGCTGCGCCGCTCACCTCGGGCGTGACGATGTTCTGCACGCTGCGTCACGTCGGCCGCCCCGAGATTCGATCGGTCTCGAGCGCTCGCGCGAGACGCGTCGCCTGATCGCTGACCACGCCGCTCGCGCTCCTGGTAGTAGTCGCCGGCGATGCTGTTGGCGCCGGAGAGGATCTCCTCCATCGGCGTGTTGAACCAGCGATCGACCGCCGTCAGCACGACGCGGCTGCCGACGATCAGCACCAGCACCGCCGGAATGACCGTCATGGCCGAGCATCGCCAGCACCAGCTTGGCGCGGAAGCGCGCCGAACGGCAGGCCGCGCCGCCCCTCCATCAATCGACTTGATGACGTTGCGCGCCAGCACGAACGCCAGCGCCACGCAGCATCGTGACGTTGGTGACCGACAGCGCGTCAGAGCACGACTTCGGTCGAGAAAGTCCGGCGACAGCGTCGAGGTGCGATCGGCCAGCCAGCACGATGCCGCCGAGCACGGCGAGCAGCATGACGATGCCGGCCAGGATCAGCGGCGGGTTGTCGCGGAACGGCCGCCGCGCAGCGGTCTCCGCCGCCGGCACGGGCGCCGCCGGACGGACCGCCGAGCGACGCTTCGCGGTGGCTGGCACGGGTGACGCCTACCCCTTGTGCCCTGCGAAGGGCCCGCGACCTCCTGCGCGAAGTCGTCGACGTCGCGGAAGTCGCGATACACCGACGCGAAGCGGACGTAGGCGACTTGATCGAGCTTCTTCAGCTCCGACATCACGAGCGCGCCCGAGCTTCCGCGGCCGGAGATCTCGCTGCTCCGGGCCGTTCCTTGCAGGATCTGCTTCGGCGCGATCGGCGATGTCGTCGATGTCGCCGACGCTTGACCGGCCGCTTCTCACACGCCTTCAACAGGCCGGCGATCAGCTTCGACCGCTCGAAGCGTTCGCGCGTGCCGTCCTTCTTCACCACCATGTAGGGGATCTCGTCGATCCGCTCGTAGCTCGTGAAGCGCTTGTGGCACTGTCCGATTCAGGCACTGGCGGCGGCGGCGAATCGACATCGCCCTCGCGGCTTTCGCGCGAGTCGACGACCTTGTCGCCGATGTCACCGCAGAACGGACACTTCACTGCTTCCTCCTCGGCAGGTTCGGCGCTCCGGGTCATGTCCGTGATCCGCCCAGCTTCAGCCCGTCCTGCGCGCATGAACAGCAGCCCGACGATCGTCACCGGCACGACCGAGATGGCGTGCAGCACGATCGCCGCGCCGACCGCCGTGTCGTTGTCGGCGCCGAAAAACGCCGTCGCGCCGAATCGATACGCTTCGTGAAAGCCGCCGACGCCGCCGGGCGTCGGCACCGCAACGCCGACCACGAGCGGCGCCAGCATCAGCCACGCGCCGGTGAACGGCATCGTCGATGCCGAAGGCGATCGACGACCGCCCAGATGCTCGCACGCAGATCGACCACCCACAGCACCAGCGACCAGCGCCATCGCGGCCACGCAGCCGCTCGGGCCGGCGCACGACGCGCGAAGCCTTCGGCGAACGTGCTGCGCGAAGCGCGCGATCAGCGCGCGACAGCCGCGCCGGCAGAATCGCGCTCGGCCTTAGCAGCCACGGCGTGCAGCCGTCGGGATGGCCGGCCATGAAAGAACATCACCACCAGCGCGCCACCGCGACCGGCGCCATCACCAGGCCGCCGAAACGGATCGCCTGAAACACCGCCGAATCGCGCGCCTCCATGCCCGGGTCGAACCAGATCAGGAACGTCGCCAGCAGCATCAGCACCGCCACGAGATCGAGAATGCGCTCGACAATGATCGTCGCGAACGTCGCCGTGGCGCTCAAGCCCTCGCGACGCGCCAGCAGATACGGCCGAATCACTTCGCCGGCGCGTGCCGGCAGCACGGCCGAGGCCGCAAATCCGATCACCGTCGTCCGGAACACGACGTCTGAATCGCGTCGGCCCGAGCGGTCCCAGCAGATACTGCCAGCGCTCGGCGCGAATCGACGTAACGTGACGCAGCGTCAGGCCGAGCGCCAGCAGCCAGAAAGTCCGGGACGCGCCGCGCGCATCGACGCCCACACGCGCGACAGATCCGCATTCCGAAGAAAAATGCGACGAGGCCAACGGCAAGGACGACGACAATGACCGTCCGTATAATGTTGCGCAAATCACTCCATGTTATACGCAGACGGCATCCGGAAGCCGACCGGATTGGGCAGACGGACCACAGGTTGATTCCAGTCATCTCCCGCCTTGCGTCTCGGACACCGGCTCGCTAGGATCGTTCTCTTCACGCGAGCGCCCGTGCCTTCACACGTTCTCTTAGATACGAAACTCGACGGTCTGTCCCTGGTGCGCCGCGGCAAGGTCCGCGACGTCTACGCCGTGGACGATCGCCCTGATCCTGGTCGCCACCGATCGCATCTCCGCGTTCGACTACGTGCTCGGCTCGGGCATTCCCGACAAGGGCCGCGTCCTCAACCAGCTGTCGGCGTTCTGGTTCGCGCGCACCGGCGGCATCATCCCGAATCATCTGATCTCGACCAACGTCGCCGACTATCCCGCGAGCGCGCGCGCCGTTATGCCGGCCGAGCTCGAGGGACGGTCGATGCTGGCGCGCCGCACCACGCCGCTGCCAGTCGAATGCGTCGCGCGCGGCTACATTTCCGGCTCGGGCTGGAAGGACTACAAGGCGACCGGCGAGGTGTGCGGCATTCCGCTGCCGAAGGGCCTGCGCGAATCGGATCGCCTGCCCGAGCCGATCTTCACGCCCGCGACCAAGGCCGACTCCGGCCACGACGAAAACATCAGCGAGGCAGCGGCCGCGAAGGTGGTCGGCGCCGATCTGCTCGCGCGGCTCAAGACGCTGACGCTCGAGCTCTACGCGCACGGCGTGGCGCACGCCGAGTCGAAGGGCATCATCCTCGCCGACACCAAGTTCGAATTCGGCCTGACCGACGACGGCGAGCTGCTGCTGATCGACGAGATGATGACGCCGGATTCGTCGCGCTACTGGCCGAAGGACACCTACGCGCCCGGCGGGCCGCAACCGAGCTTCGACAAGCAGTACGTGCGCGACTATCTCGAGTCGATCAAGTGGAACAAGCAGCCGCCGGTGCCGTCGCTGCCCGACGACGTGGTCGAAAACACGCGCGGCAAGTACCTGGACGCCTTCCGCCGCCTGACCGGCCGCGAACTGGACACTGCGCCTTCGCCGCCGCTACGGGACGACGCGTGCATAAGCTGCTCGAGCAGCTGGTCGACGCAGATGGTCGAGAAAGGCATCCACTACGAGGATGCCCTGCGCGAGTTCGACCGCCGCTTCATCACCGAAGTGGTCGAGCAAGAGCGACGGCAACCTCGTCGCAAGGCCGCCGACACGCTCGGCGTGCACCGCAACACCCTGTCCCGCAAGATCAAGGAACTGAAGATCAAGGCCCGCGCCTGACGGCCGTCTAGCGCCGGCGCTCGCCCGCCATCGCCTTATTGACACCGTTTTCTCAGCGCTTAGTATGATTAGCAGTCGTGCATATCGACTGCTAGCTCACTAGAGCAGTCGACTGCCAGCACGTCGCATAGCGCACCAGCTCCAGCGCCGAGACCCAACCAGCTAACGCAAGACGGAGAGCACCACCATGGCTTTAAGACCGCTCCACGACCGCATCCTCGTGCAGCGCATCGAGGAAGAAGAACAGAAAGTCGGCGGCATCATCATCCCGGACTCGGCCAAGGAAAAGCCGCAGCAGGGCAAGGTCGTCGGCGTCGGCGCCGGCAAGGCCGACAAGGACGGCAAGCGCATTCCTCTCGACGTGAAGGACGGCGACACCATCCTGTTCGGCAAGTACTCGGGACAGGAAGTGCGGGTCGATGGCGAAGATTACTTGATCATGCGCGAAGACGAAGTGCTCGCCGTGATCGAGGGCGGCAAGAAGAAGTAACGACGGGAGATTCATTCACATGGCTAAGCAGATTATTTACGGCGAGCAGTCGCGCCAGGCGATCCTTCGCGGCGTGAACCAGCTGGCGGACGCGGTCAAGGTCACCCTCGGCCCCAAGGGCCGCAACGTCGTCCTCGACAAGAAGTTCGGCTCCCCCACCATCACCAAGGACGGCGTGACGGTGGCCAAGGAAATCGACCTCAAGGATCCGCTCGAGAACATGGGCGCCCAGATGGTGCGCGAAGTCGCCAGCAAGACCTCGGACACGGCCGGTGACGGCACGACGACCGCGACGGTGCTGGCCCAGGCGATCTACCGCGAAGGCGCGCGCAACGTGGTCGCCGGCGCCAACCCGATGGAACTGAAGCGCGGCATCGAGAAGGCCGTCGAGGCCATGACCGCCGAAATCAAGAAGATGGCGAAGCCGGTCAAGGGCAACATGATCGCGCAGGTCGGCACCATCTCGGCCAACGCGCGACGAGACCATCGGCAAGATCATCGCGGAAGCGATGGAAAAGGTCGGCAAGGACGGCGTCATCACCGTTGAAGAAGCCAGCACGCTCGAAACGACGCTCGACGTCGTCGAAGGCATGCAGTTCGACCGCGGCTACCTGTCGCCCTACTTCGTGACCGATCCGGAGCGCATGGAAGTGGTGCTCGAGAACCCCGTCATCCTGATCCACGAAAAGAAGATCAGCTCGATGAAGGACCTGCTGCCGGTGCTCGAGCAGGTGGCGCGCCTCGGCCGTCCGCTGCTGATCATCGCCGAAGACATCGAAGGTGAAGCGCTGGCGACCCTCGTCGTCAACAAGCTGCGCGGCACGCTGCAGGTCGCGGCCGTCAAGGCCCCGGGCTTCGGCGATCGCCGCAAGGCGATGCTCGAAGACATCGCGATCCTCACCGGCGGCAACGCCATCACCGAGGACCTCGGCGTCAAGCTCGAGAACATCAAGCTCGAAGACCTCGGCAAGGCCAAGAAGGTCACCATCGACAAGGACAACACGACCATCGTCGAAGGTGCCGGCGTGGCCGACAAGATCGAGGGCCGCGTCAAGCAGATCCGCGTCCAGGTCGAAGAGACCACGTCCGACTACGACCGCGAGAAGCTGCAGGAACGCCTCGCGAAGCTCGTCGGCGGCGTCGCCGTCATCAAGGTCGGTGCGGCCACCGAAACCGAGATGAAGGAAAAGAAGGCGCGCGTCGAAGACGCGATGCACGCGACCAAGGCGGCTGTCGAAGAGGGCATCGTCCCCGGCGGCGGCGTGGCCCTGATTCGCGCCAGCAAGGCGCTCGACAGCCTGAAGCTCGAAGGCGACCAGAAGATCGGCGTGGCGCATCATCAAGCGCGCCATCGAAGAGCCCTGCCGCTGGATTGCCACCAACGCCGGCCTCGAAGGCTCGATCATCGTGGCGCAGATCAAGGACGGCAAGGGCGACGAAGGCTTCAACGCCGCGACCGAAACGTTCGAAGACCTCGTCAAGGCCGGCGTCATCGATCCGGCCAAGGTCGTCCGCAACGCGCTGCAGAACGCCTCGTCGATCGCGTCGCTGCTGCTGACCACCGAAGCCCTCGTCTCCGAGATTCCTGAGGAGAAGAAGGAAGCGGCCGGCGGCGGTCACGGCATGCCCGGCGGCGGCATGGGCGGGATGTACTAAAGACGTGTCGCTCTGCGGATCCCTCGATCCGCAGTCAGTTGATTTGGCCCGGCGGGATTTCGATTCCGCCGGGCCTTTGTTTTTGCCGGTCCGGCACCCCGGTTCGGTCGGGTTCTTTCGTTCTGGAGCGCCGCCGGCGCGGCCAGCCCATCATTTCGTCGTCCACGTCCGGCCGGCGCGCCGCCTGGTCGATCCTTCCCAGCCTTCCACGTGGTGGTTGAGCGCGGGCCGCGAACAGCGTAGTATCGGCCCGATCTCGACCGGCGCGTCCCGAGCCTCACACCCGGGGCGTCGCCTCGCTCGCTTTTCCGGCGTCGTACGGCCAGGCTATTCACGTTCTTTCCTCCATCGGACGTAAGTTTCTCGGCGTAAACGCGGCTTTCGGAAGGAGAACCAATATGCGACGGATGGTTGTTACCAGCGCGATCCTGGTGTTCGCGTGGCTCGTCGTTCCCGCTCTCGCTCAGTCGAAGTCGGCGCGAGGCACCGTGACAGCAATGTCCGGAGACACGGTCACCGTGAAGGCCGGCACACAGGAACTGAAGTTCACCGTCGACGCCACGACCCGGGTGGTCGGCGAAGGCGCCGGCACCGCCTCTCGTGCGGCGGAAGCCAAAGGCGCCACGGGACCCAAGCTGGCCGAGGTGCTCAAGGTCGGTGACAACGTCGAGGTGAGCTACCGCGACGGCAGCGGGATGCTGCACGCCACGACCGTGCAGAAGGTCGCCTCTGCCGGTGCTGGGGGCGGTGGCACGTCGGAGGCCAAGGCCGCCGTCAAGACCGAGACTGCCACCGGGACGGTGACCGCCGTCTCCGGCACATCACTCACCATTACCGGCACTGCCGCCGGCCGGCGGTTCCTTCACGCAGAGCTATACCGTCGACGGCAATACCCATGTGGTCGGCGAAGGCGCCGGAACCGCCGCGTCGAAGGGAAAGGTCACGATCCTGGACCTGGTGGCGAAGGGCAATCGCGTGACGGTCAGTTACCATGCCTCGGGCGCCACGCTGGTCGCGACTGAGGTCCGCGTCACGCGGAAATAACGAGCCCATCGCCGCCCCTGTACGCTTCTGCAGAGGGCCCGGCAGGCTGGCAGGCCGCCGGGCCTTTCTTCGTCCAGGATGGCAGCGCCGCGATCACCCGAGCGCTTTCCGCCCGGGCAGGCGTCACCTGGCGAATCGTACCTTGAAGATCCTCGGCCAGAGTTTGCCGGTGATGAGGAACGTGCCGTCGGCCGGATCGTGCGCAATCCCGTTCAACACGTCCACGCCGACGCGCTCCGCCGGAGAGAGCAACCCCGAGGCATCGATGCGCGCGGTCACGCGGCCGCTCTTCATGTCGATTCTGACGATCGTGTCGGTGGTCCAGACATTGGCGTAGACCTCTCCGCCTACGCACTCCAGCTCGTTCAGCCGGTCCAGGGCCTTCCCGTCCATGGTCACCTTCACGGTGCGGGTGACGGCGAAGGTCGTCGGGTTCCGGACCGTCAGCGCGTCGCTGCCGTTGCTCATGACCACTGACTGCCCGTCGTGGCACAGCCCCCAGCCTTCGCCCTGATACTGGAACTCGGCGACGCGACCGAACGTGTCCTTGTCGTAGACGAACACCCGGCCGTGCTGCCACGTGAGTTGGAGCAGCCGGTTGCCGACATCGGCCAGTCCTTCGGCGAAGTAGGGCGCCGGAACGTCCACTTGCCTGGTCACCGTCCCCGTCGCGAGATCGACCTTGCGGAGCGACGAACGCCCGACGAGGCCGGTACTCTCGTAGATCACGCCATCGCGCCAGACGAGGCCCTGTGTGAACGCGCTGCGATCGTGCGGGTAGCTGCGCACCACGCTCGCCTTGAGCGCGAGCGGCGCGGTTCCCGATGTTGGCGCCTGGGCGACGCATGGTCGGTCCCCACAGGGCGGCGGAGACAACGATGAGAAGCAGGGCCGCGTAGCGGCTGACGTCGGCGCGCATCGGGACGCGGGTCCGCGGCGAGTGACTACCGGAGGGTGAAGGTGAGCTCGATCGTGATGATGACCGGCACCGGCTCGCCCTGCCGCATGCCGGGCGGAAGCGCCACAGCTTGGCGGCCTTGATCGCTTCCTGATCGAGGCCGAAGATCGGATCGAGCGACGCGTCACGCTGCACGTCGCCCACGATCCATCGGGCATGACGATGCACTCGAGCCAGACCGAGCCTTGAACCTTGGCGCGCATCGCGTCCGCGGTGTACGGCGGCTTGACCTCGCGAAGCACGCGCGGCAGCGTGATGCCGGCACCAGGACGGTACGCGCCGCCGCCGGTGCCGCCGCCACGTCCTGGGCCGAGGCCCGAGCCCTGGCCCGAGCCGATGCCCTGCCCGGTGCCGGTGCCGGCACCGCCACCGTTGCCGGCGCCCTGCGACTCGGACGCGGCGCTGCCGGCTCTGGATCGTGCCCGGCAGCGTCTGCTGACGCGGCGGCCATGTTCTGCGCGGGAATCATCAGCGCCTCCGGGCGGAGGCTCGGGCTCCTCGGCGCTCGGGAGGCGTCGGCTTCGGCTTCTTCTCCACCGGGACGGTGATCTTTTCCTTGCCCGGCAGCTCGGCCTTGCGTGGGGGTTCAGGCATCTTGTTGCCGCCACCACCACCGCCGCCGCCGGGCCCGGGTTCGGCAATCCAGACGATGTCCTTGAGTGGCATCACGTCGGGAGTGATCTCCGAGCGCGCTCGGCTGGTAGCGCATGATCGGATGCGCCAGCAGACGCCGAGCGCACGCGATGTGCGCGGCCATCGACGCACCGACGCCGACGCCCGAGCTGGCGCTGCTCGAACCCAGAAACGCACGCTCGACCGGCCGATCGTCCGACAGTGGAGGGGGCCGTGCGCGATTCGTCGAGTTGTGGCTGTGAGCGGTAGTGCCATCAGTCGACCAGATAGCGGCGCTTACCGGTCATTCTGACCGACGGGTTCTGGTGCTGACAAGTGCAAAGCCAGCGCCATAGTATTTGACGCCATTCGCGACAGGACGTCTCGGCTTCAGTGCGTACGACTTCGATGCCGAGGCAGCCTGAGCTACAATCGAGCGACGTTGCGGAGTTCGCGGCTGCAAGGAGCACTTATCTTTGCCCTGTTTGGACCAATCGGTCTGCCGGAAATGCTCATCATTCTGGCGATTGTCATCCTCATTTTCGGCGCGAATCGCCTGCCCGAACTGGGCAAGGGCATCGGTGCCGGCATCAAGAACTTCAAGACCTCGATCAAGAGTTCGACGACAAGGACGACTAGCGCTCACAGGAGCACGCGCGACATCGCCCATTCGTCTCGTGACCCGCTCCCGGTCCAGATACTCCAGCAGTGGAATCGCGAATTTCCTCGAGACTCCGTATCGCTCCTTGAACGTCGCCACGTCCACCGTGGCGCGGCCGCTCCGGCGCACCGCTCGCTTTCAGCGCCGCCACTGTCGCGCTTCAGGCTCTGCGAGCGCCTCGCGATGAAGCAACGAGCGTATCGAGCTTCACCAGCACCTTCTCGCCGTAACAGACAGGTCGTGACCTTCTCCACGACCGCGGCGCGGCGCCTTGTGGCGGCTGCAATGCGCCGCCAGATCCGGCGGCGTCGAGCCCGCCGGCGCGATACGCCGCTATCGCACCGCCGGCGACCGTCGCTTCCCCGCCGGGCAACGCCATCTTGTGCGCCGGCAGCGCCAGGCGCTCGCGGTCCGACGAGGCCCGCGCCGCGGTCAGGCCTTGCATCACCGTCTCGAAGACTGCGCCGGCGCACGCCTCGCGAACAGCCTGCGCGCGCGCTTCTTCGCGCGGCAGGCCTTCGCTCAGCGGTTGCTGGGCGTGGAACGCCTTGACCAGCGCGACGAGCTTCGCCGCAACGGCTTCCATTGCCGCGGTCGACACCAGGCGATCGCCCGCGCGGCGCACGGTGCCGGCCTTCTCGAGCGCCAGTGACCGACGTCAGTGACCTCCGTCGGCGCGAGCGCCGACGCGGGCCACGGCGTCGCTCAGTGGCGATGCCGCGCAGTCCGCGATCGCGCACCATCGCGGCGAGCGTCTGCCGGCCGTCGGCGCTGGCGAGTTCCTGCAGACGCGCGGAGTCCCGCCCCGCTGCGCACGCCAGGACGTGGTCGGGGCCGGATCGATCACGATCGCCGCCGCCAATCGTCATCGGCGGTGAATAGGCCCGCAGGATGAACCGATCGCCGCGCGTCAGCACCGCGGGCGATTCGAGCCGCAGCCGCGCCAGCGCCGACCCTCCGCCGGGCGACGTCGGCCACGTCCGCGCCGGCCAGCGAGACGCGGCCGAAGACTTCCGCGGTGCCGTGGTGCACGCGCACCCGCGCGCCGTGCTTCAGCGGCCTGCGCCGACGCCGAGCAGATCCATCTCCACGTCGACGCGCCGCGTCACGCGACAGCGAGTCGCGGCGACGCCAGCGTCTCGCCCCGCGAGACGTCGCCAGTTCGACGCCGCCAAGATTGATCGCCGTGCGCTGTCCGGCCGAGGCCGTCTCTTCGGGCCGCCCATGGACCTGGACGCCGCGGACCTTCGGCGCGGCCGAGCCCGGCTACCAACGTCAACTCGTCGCCAGCGATGCACGCGTGCCCGAGACCAGCGTGCCGGTCACGACGGTGCCGAATCCCTTCATCGTGAACACGCGATCGATCGGCAGGCGCACGGCGCCGCGACTCGGGCCGCGGCCGCGGCTGGTTGGCCGCCGCGGCGATGCACGTCGCGCAGCCCGTCGAGGCCCTGCGCCGGTTCGCGCCGACACTTCCACCACGGCTTGCCTTCGAGGAACGACCCGTGCACGAGTTCAGCCACGTCCTATCGCCACCAGCGCGCGGGTGTCGGCGTCGGCGAGCGTCGATCTTGGTGACGACGACGCATGCCGCGCGGAGGCCGCAGCAGCCGGCAGATGTCGAAGTGCTCCCGCGTCTGCGGCATCACGCTCTCGTCGGCGGCGACGATCAGCATCACGAAGTCGATGCCGCCGACGCCGGCCAGCATGGTCCGCACGAACCGCTCGTGGCCGGGCACGTCGACGAACGCGATCCGCGTGTCGCCGATGGTGGTGTGCGCGAAGCCGAGCTCGATGGTGATGCCGCGGACCTTCTCTTCCTTGAGTCGATCCGGATCGATGCCGGTGAGCGCCTGCACCAGCGAGCTCTTGCCGTGGTCGATGTGACCGGCCGTACCGACGACGAGGCGGGTCATCGCTTCTTCTTCTGCGCGCGCTCCTGCCTGCCAGGCCGCTGCTTGCGCCGGCGGCGCCGCTCGTCGCCGGTCGCCTTGCGCTGCTCCTTCTTCGGTCGCGTCCGGCTGCGGAACGGTCCGCGGAGCCTTCGTCACGCGGCTGCTCGGCCGTCTGCTCCAGCGCCAGATCGATCTCCGGCGATCCATGTCCACACGCGACGATCTGCACCCGCACGTGATCGCCGAGCCGGAACGCGCGCTGGGTCCGCTCTCCCGCCAGCGTGTGCGAGCCTTCGACGAAGCGGTAGAAGTCGTCGCTCAGGCCCGAGACGTGGACCAGCCCTTCGACGTAGTGATCGACGAGCTCGACGAACATGCCGAAGTGCGTGACCCCGGTGATGTAGCCGTCGAACACGTCGCCGACCTTGTCCGCCATGAAGCGGACCTTCTTCCACTGAATCAGCTCGCGCTCCGCATCGTCGGCGCGACGCTCGCGTCTCGGAGGTGTGGCGGCCGACATCGGGCAGGCTCACCGTCGAGCTCCTCGCGCCGTTCCGCGGTCACCTTCGTGTGACGAAGCTCGCGCAACAGGCGATGCACCACGAGATCCGGATATCGGCGAATCGGCGAGGTGAAATGGGTGTAGCTCGCCGCCGCCAGCCCGAAGTGGCCGATGTTCACCGAGTCGTAGCGCGCCTTCTGCATCGTGCGCAGCATCAGGAAGGCGATCGGCCGCTCCACCGGCGTGCCCTGAATCCGCTCGACCAGCGACTGGAAGTGCGTCGGACGCACGCCGTCTGGCGGCGCCTCGAGCGAGAAACCCAGCGAGCCGATGAACGCTTCGAACTCCTCCACCTTCAGCGTGTCCGGCGCCTCGTGGATCCGGTACAGCGACGGCATCCCTGCGTCCTCGAGATGCGCGGCCACCGTTTCGTTCGCCAGCAGCATGAACTCTTCGATCAGCCGGTGCGCGACGTTGCGTTCCGACGCGACGATGTCTTCGATGAAGCCTTCGGTCGTCGAGAACGACTTGCGCCTCGGGCAGGTCGAAGTCCACCGAGCCCCGGCGTCGCCGCCGCCCGTTGAGGATCTCGAACAGCTGGTGCATCAACTCGAACATCGGCACCAGCTCGCGGTACTTGCGCGATGTGCCTCCGGGTCGCGTTCCGTCAGGATGGCGTTGACCGCGGTGTAGGTCATCCGCGCGTCGCTGCGGATGATGCCGTCGTGCATCTCGTAGCGCACGACGTCGCCCTTCGCCGTCACTTCCATCAGGCACGACTGCACCAGCCGGTCGACGTGCGGATTGAGGCTGCACACCCCGGTGGCCAGCGCCTCGGGAAACATGTGGACGGCGCGCTCCGGGAAATAGACCGACGTGCCGCGCTCGTAGGCCTCGCGGTCGAGCGCCGTGCCCGGCTTCACGTAGTGCGCGACATCGGCGATGTGCACGCCCAGCCAGTAGTGGCCGTTCGTAAACGTCTCGATCGAGATCGCATCGTCGAAGTCGCGCGCGTGCTCGCCGTCGATGGTGACGACGATCGCGGTCGCGGAAGTCGGTGCGGCCGTCGATGTCCTGCTGCCGCACCTCGGCGCCGATGCGTTCAGCCTCGGCAACCACCTCTGGCGGATGCTCGTCGGGGATGGCGTGCTTGCGGAGGATGATCTCGGTATCGACGCCGGGATCGTCGATCGCGCCGAGCACTTCGGCCACGACGCCACGAGGAGCGTGGCCGGCCGCGCCATGGCGCGTGATCTCGACCAGCACCATCTGGCCGGGTTCGGCACCCGCCGTGTCGGTGCGCGGGATGAAGATGTCGTCGATGGCCCGCCGATCGAACGGCACGATGTAGGCCTGGCCGGTGCGGTCACGCTCGAAGCGGCCCACGGCATGCTGCAGCAGCGGCCGCGGCTTGTCGGGGACGCGCTTCGGCGCCGCCGCGCGGGAAGGCGTAGAGGTGACCTCGCACCAGCACCAGGGCGCCTTCGTCGAGAAGGGCGCGCAGGTGGCGCTTGGCGGTGGGTCGGTCGAGGCGCGGGATGCGCAGGATGCGGATGATTTCGTCCGCGCTGGCGGGATGCGTCAAGCGCTCCCGAAGGCGGGAAAGGAACTGGGTCTTACTCACGGTTTTACAAGCAGTATCTGAATATCGCCGACGTTGGTGTCGGTGCGACCCGTCCGGATCGCATCCCCCAGGGGGGCGAAGTAGTTATAGGAATCGTTGCGGTCGAGCACGTCGGCAATCGGCGGCAGGCCGCGTTCGGTGGCCCGGAGCGCGGTGTCGGCGTCCACCCACCCCCCGGCCACCCCGCTCGTGCCATCAATGCCGTCGGTGCCGACGCTGGCGGCCACGGCGTTGGGCACGTCGCGCATCGGCTCGGCAAGGGCCAGCGCGAATTCGAGGTTCCGGCCGCCAAGGCCGTTACCGGTCACGCGAACAGTGGTCTCGCCCGAGGAGATCACACACACCGGGCCGCCGGCCGCTCGCCCCAGGGCCAGCGCCCGCGCCAGCCATGCCGGCGCAACCTGTCTGGCCTCACCGGTCACGCGGTCATCGATCACCAGTGCGGTGTATCCGAGCGCCTCGGCTCGCGTCCGAGCCGCGGATACGGCATCGGCGGCGCGGCCGACGACGAAGCCTTCGGCTCGCGCAAGACGGGCGTCACCGGCCTTGGGAGTGTCGGGGAGCTGGCCGGCGAGCCCGGCCTCGATGCGAGCCCGGACTGTCGCCGGCATCGCGTCCCAGGCGCCGAGCGTCGTCAACGCGGCGGACACGTCGTGCCAGGTTGACGGATCAGGAAGTCCCGGCCCCGAGCCGATCACGGAGAGGTCGTCGCCGACGACGTCCGACAGCGCCAGGGTCGTGGTGACGCCGCGGCAGGCGGCCGCCAGCCACCCGCCCTTCACGCGCGAGAGGTGTTTCCGGAGGGCGTTCAGCTGATGGATGTCGGCCCCGGCCAGCATGAACGCGCGCGTGGCGGCCAGTTTGTCCTCGAACGGCAGTCCGTCAGCCGCGTCGCACATCAGCGCTGAGGCCCCGCCCGACATGAGCAGCACGAGGTGCTCATCCGGCCCGGTGTTCGACGCGCGCTCGAGGGCGGCCACGGCCGCAGCGCGGCTGCGAGCGTCGGGATAGGGGTGCCCGGCCGGCATGAAGTCCAGCGACGCCGGCATGTGCGCGGCGGGATGCGTCCCGATGGCGAGCGCCGTCGTGACGCGCAGACCGGGTTGCGCCATGAGGGCCACCGCCATCGCCGGAGCGGCCTTGCCGACCGCGACCAGGTGAATCGGCCGTTCGAACAGGCGATCGCGGGTGGCGGGCTGCTCGCAGGCGCGCGCGACCACACGCGATGCGGACACGCCATCCAGGGCGGCCTGGATCACGTGGAGCACATCGGTTTTGAGGGACTGTTTCAGTGGACCTTCAGGGGATCGGACCAGGCGGAGAGACCGGTCACGACATCGAACTCGCGGAGCAATTGCGCCATCACTTCGTCGGCGTCTGCTTTGCCAGAGAGATTTTCGAGATCGGCCATCACGCGCTGGAGGGCGCGTTCGACGCCACAGATCGCCTGCTCCGAGAAGTACTCTCGCTGCTCCTGGAGGCATTGATGATGCTTCAGGAATTCTTCGCGGTAGAACTCAATCAATGCCGATACCGGCATCGACGCGTGGCGGTCGGTGAGGAAACTCGGGAGGCGGTTCCGTAACCTCGGCATGTCCGACGTCTCCAACTGTAACGAGGTCGATTGACCCTTGTCAACGGGCGGCGCGTGAAGCCACGAGCCCGGCCATCGATCCCACCGCAAGCCCTGCCCCGGTAAGCAGTGCCATATCGCGCCACGACAGGAAGCTCACCGTCTGGCCGCCGAGCAGTCCCGCCCAGTCGGCTCCCAGCCATCCCTGGACGGCGCCGAAGGCCGCGGCCAGCCCGAGGATGGCCAGGAGAGCGCCAATGCCCCCGAGCAGCAACCCCTCGATGACGAAGGGACCTCGGATGAAGGAGATGGGTGCGCCGACGAGCTGCATGATGTCGAGCTCGTCCCGCCGCGCATGGAGCGACAGGCGGACCACCGCCGTCACCGTGAACGCCGCGCCCAGGAGCAGCACGACCGTCACGGCGAGGCCGGCCGCGCGGACCCCCGCAATCAGCGACAACACGCGCTCGAGCCAGCGCCGATCGAACTGCACGTCGGCCACGCCGTCCAGGGCGACGATGCTGGTGGACATGCGCGCCGCATCATCGGCGACGCGCGAACCGGGTCGGAGGCGAACCTCGAACGAGGCGGGAAACGGGTTGGTGCCCAGGGTCGTGGCGACGTCCGCCAGCTCCGGGAAGTCGCCGCGGAACCGCTCCACCGCCTCTTCCTTCGTCACGTAGTCCACGCGGAGGGCGGCCGAGTCCTGCTGCAACTGCGATTCGATGGCCGTCCGCGCGTCGCCGGAGATGTCGTCCCGCAGGAACACCGACACCTCGGCCGAATCCATCCAGAGCTGGGCCACCCGCTGCAGGTTCGACGTGATCAGCAGGAAGCCGCCGAGTGCGAGGAACGCGATGGCAATCGTGCCCATCGACATGATGGCCCCGCGTCCGCCCCGAACGAGGCTGGCCAGTGCCTCCTGAAAGCCGTATGCCAGCATGCTCACGGCAGGCCCTCGCCGCTGTCAGCCCGGCCGTGATCGAGGTGAATGTTCCGGCGGCCCACGAACCTGATGAGCTCCGGGTTGTGGGTGGCCACCAGCACCGTCGTACCGCGAGTGTTGATCTCGCGGAAGAGCTTCATGATCTCGATCGAGAGATCCGGATCGAGATTGCCGGTCGGCTCGTCGGCCAGCACCAGCTGCGGATCGTTGACCAGCGCGCGGGCAATCGCGACGCGCTGCTGTTCGCCGCCCGAGAGCTCCGGCGGGAACGCCTGGAGGCGATGCTGCAAACCGACCCACTTCAGGGCCTGATATGTGCGGCGCCGCTGCTGATCGATTGGAATGCCGAGCACGCGAAGCGCGAAGGCGACGTTCTCGAAGACGGTCTTGGTCGCGATCAGCTTGAAATCCTGGAAGACGAAGCCGACCGAGCGGCGGTAGGCCTGCACGTCGCGTGGCGACAGGCGCGCCAGGTTGCGGCCGGCCACGACCACGTCCCCTTCGGTCGGGCGTTCCTGCAGGAGCAGCAGCTTGAGGAGCGTCGACTTCCCCGCGCCGCTTGCGCCGGTCAGGAACACGAACTCTCCCTTGTCGATCGTCACCGTCAGGTTTCGCAGGGCGTAGAACCCGTCGCCGTACGCCTTGCCGAGATTCTGTGTTTCGATCACGGGCGGTAGTCTACTAATTCCAGGCGCACCTGGCCGAATCCGGCGGAGAGATCCAGCCGCACGCGGCACTCGTCGGGCGTCGGTGGACAGCCACAACGTGGCGGCGACGCCGCTCCGCCGTTCCAGCCGCCGCTCGATCATCACGCGCAGCCGCAGGGCCTCCACCGTACCGAGCGGTGTGGTCACCGTTTCGGTCCCCTCGGCGATCGCCCTCACCGTCAAGTTCCGGCCGGCATCGTTGACCGGAATGACCAGTTCGGCGCCGTCGCCCAGCGGCAACGTTCGCACGTAGAAGAGGGCGGTGACCGCGTCCCGCGCCCCCGCCGCCAACGGGCTGCCCTCGGCCTCCGGCGACATCGCCTCGCCGGGAGTGGCCGCCACCCTCACCTGTCGGCGGGCGGTGTCGTAAACATAGGCCCGGGTCAGCTCGCGCGAGCCCTCGTCGATCTGCCTCACGTGCAGCAACGGCGAGAGGTCGCTGGCGGCGAGCGTCGTGAAGACGTCGCGAGCCTCGAAGAAGCGCGATACCCAGTCGGCAGTCCTCGCGGACGCTTCGAGGCGCCAGGCGACTCCCGCCCACCGCTCGCGGTCGTCCGGCGTCGGCAGGCTGGGTTCGCAGCGTGATCGTGCCGGCCGACACCTCGCCAATCCATCGCACCGCGAACGTCGCCTCCTCGTCCTGCGGGAATGGCACCGGGCCGGGTGGCGGCGGCAGCGCCACCGGCGCGTCCGCCAGCGCGGCTTCGCTTTCAGGGGTCCACCGCACCTCGTAGATGGTGCGATTCTCGAACGCCGCCCGTTCCACGAACGGTGAGCTCGAGTCCCCGGTGTCCCACTTCACCGGCGACACCACAAAACGCACGCCCAGCTCGTGCAACATCGCGCGGCCTTCCACGCCCGGCAACGTCGCCAACGACTCCACGATGCCGGTGTACAACGCCGGGCGCTGCCCGCTGTAGCCGTTGACGATCGGACGCCCGTGCTGCAACGCCTCCACCATCCACGGAGTGTTCTCGCGATCCATCCCGACCGGCAGATAAGCCACGGCGCCCGGTTCCGGCGCGTCGCGCAGCCAGCGTCCGACGGCAGTATCGGTGACCGGCGCGTCAACGAATGCCAGCGGCGCGTTGGTGTACTCGAGCAGCATCGCGCCGACGAACACCGCCGCGAAGGCAGCGTGGCGAGTCACGGCACCGGCCGCGAGGCGACGGAGCGCGTGCTTCACTCCGACTGCGCCAAGCAGCGTGAGTCCAAGCATCGCCACCACGGCGAAGCGGGCGGGCGCCCGGATGGCTTCGAACCCGAACGCGTGCGTGGCAACGTAGCGATACATCCCGAACGGACCTTCGGGCCCGAAGGACAGCCACAATCCGGCGACGACCAGCGCGGCGGCGGTCACCACCAGCGCTCGTTGATCCGAACGCCAGCCGCTCCACAGTCCCCACAGGGCAAACACGATCAGCACCACGCCGGGGAACATCTGGTGCTCGACATGCTGCCGGTCACGCTCACCCGGCGCCGGAGGGCGCGGCGCCAGGACGCCCGAGCGCCCATAGAGGGCGTTGTCCGGCGGCACCTGCGTGTAACTCTGCCAGGCTGCCGCGTGATTTGCGGCCTCGTAGAGGTTGCGGCCAAACCCTTCGGCGGCCTGCGATCGGAGGTACGGTACCGCCACCGGCAGCTACCATCACCGCCGCCAACAGGCCCGCCGCCACCACGCGCGACCAGTAACGTCTCCCGCGCCACTGCCCTGTTCCCCAGGCGAGCACGGGGGCCGCCACCACCAGCGCCAGCGCGGTCATCACACCGTAGTACACCGAGGCGATCGCCTGAAGGCCCGCGAACGCGCCGAGCCATCCCGCGTCCCGCCAGCGGCGTCCGGCCGCCACGCGCGTCAGCGCCCACAAGGCCAGCGGCAGGAAGTAGAGCGCCTGCAATTGCAGGTGCAACAGGTGCGCCGTGCGATACGGCCAGCACGCCCACGCGAGACCGGCGAAGAACGCGGCCGGCAGTGGAACCCGTGACCGATCGCGCCAGCAGGTGCATCGCCAGCACCGCTCGCGGCGATCGAACCGATCAGGACGACGTTGTAGGTCAGGCGTCAGTTGGTTGGTCGCGGCGTAGAGCGGCGCGGCCAGGAGCGACTGCAGGAGTTGGTGATCGGAGTAGGTCAGCGTCAGCGGCGAGGGGTAAAAGATGGGCGCGTCGAAGACGCGCCCGGCAAGCGTGCCAAGGGGATCGTGCCACCACGACTGCATCCCCCACCCAAGCGTCCACAGATTCAGGTACGGGTCGCCCGGGCCCTCGAGGGCGCCGAGCTTCGTACCGATTTCGGTGGCGAGCGGCCACGTCAGGAGAATGGCGGCCGCGACATAGACGCTCGCCACGACCGCGGCCCGCCGCATCGCTACCCGATCGCCTTCTTCAGCAGATCGGTGACGATCTTCGGATCGCCCTTGCCGCTGCGTCTCCTTCATCACCTGGCCGACCAGGAACTGGAACTTGCGATCCTTGCCGGCGCGAATCTCGGCGATCGACGTCGGGATGCGCCGCGACGACCTTCTGCACGATGCGGCTCGAGGCTCGAGGTATCGGAGATCTGCGCCAGGCCGTCGGCGGCGACGATGTCGGCGGCCGCGCGGCCCGCTGTCGTACATCTTCGCGAACACGTCCTTGGCGACCGTGCGAGCTGATCGTGCCCTGCTCGACGATCGCGATCAGTCCGGCCAGCGCGGCCGGCGTGCATCGGCACGCGCTCGATGTCGAATGGCGCGCTCCTTCATGTTGCGCAGCACCTCGCCCATCACCCAGTTGCTGGCCGCCTTGGCGTTGCCGGCGGCGGTGGCGGTCGCTTCGAAGTAATCGGCCACGCCGCGCGTCTGCGTCAGCAGCGCCGCGTCGTACTCCGGCAGCGCGTACTGCGCGATGAAGCGCGCGCGCGCGCGCTTCCGGCAGTTCCGGCAGCGTGCGCGCAGTCGCCTCGCGCCGCGCCTCGTCCACGACGAGAGGCGGCAGATCCGGATCCGGGAAATAGCGATAGTCGTGCGCTTCTTCCTTGCTGCGCATCGAGTAGGTCTTGCCCTGCGCGGCGTCGAACAGCCGCGTCTCCTGCACGATGCGGCCGCCGTGCTCGATCACGTCGATGTGGCGGCCGATCTCGTACTCGATCGCCTTCTCGAGATAGCGGAACGAGTTGACGTTCTTCACCTCGGTCTTGGTGCCGAGCTTCGTCGTGCCGACGCGGCCGAACCGAGACGTTGGCGTCGCAGCGCAGGCTGCCCTCGTCCATGTTGCCGTCGTTGACGCCGAGCCACACCAGGATCTGCCGCAGCGTCTCGAAGAACGTCGCGGCCTCCTCGGCCGACCGCATGTCGGGCTCGGAGACGATCTCGATCAGCGGCACGCCGCTGCGGTTGTAAGTCGAGATAGGTCTTGCGGTCGGAATCGGCAAAGCCTTCGTGCAGCGACTTGCCGGCGTCCTCTTCCATGTGGATGCGCGTCAGGCGCACGAACTTGCCGCCCAGCGACGCCGGCAGCGCGACGCCGCCGCCGAGCGCCAGCGGCTGCTCGTACTGCGAGATCTGATAGCCCTTCGGCAGGTCCGGATAGAAGTAGTTCTTGCGCGCGAAGACCGAGCGCTCCTGCACCTCGCAGCCGAGCGCGACCGCCGCGGTCACGGCAAGATCGACCGCGTGGCGATTGAGCACCGGCAGCGCGCCGGGCAGGCCGACGCACACCGGGACAGACGTGCGCGTTCGGCGGCGCGCCGAACGCGGTGGGACAACCGCAGAAAATCTTGGTGGCCGTCAGCAGCTGGGCGTGGATCTCCAGCCCGATGACGGCCTCGTAACAGGCATGACGATTCAGATGAGAACGGGATCGGGAACGACCATGAATCGTACCCGATCCCGCGATCTTCATGCCGTGTAGATCGACGCGGGGCCGGCGTCGACCCCGGCGCGACGTGCGCCTCGAAGGTCTTGAAGTTCTCGACGAACATCTTCGCGAGCTTGGCCGCCTGCGCGTCGTAGGCCGCCTTGTCGGTCCACGTGCCGCGCGGATCGAGCACGTCGGCCGGCACGTCGGGGCAGCTGGTCGGCACGTCGATGTTGAACACCGGATGACGCTGGTAGCCGACGCTGATCGAGCTGCGCCGGAGAGCGCGGCGCGAATCATCGCGCGCGTGTAGGCAATCTTCATGCGGCTGCCGACGCCGTGCGGGCCGCCGGTCCAGCCGGTGTTCACCAGCCACACGCTGCGACTCGTACTTGGCGATGCGCTCGCCGAGCTGCTTCGCGTAGACGTTCGGATTGAGCGGCAGGAACGGCGCGCCGAAGCAGGTGCTGAACGTCGCGCTCGGCTCGGTCACGCCCTTCTCGGTGCCGGCGACCTTCGCGGTGTAGCCCGAGAGGTAGTGATACATCGCGCCTTCCGCCGACAGCCGCGCGATCGGCGGCAGCACGCCGTAGGCATCGGCCGTCAGCATCACGATGTTCTTCGGGATGACCGCCGGTGCCCGACGGCACGGCGTTGTCGATGAACTCGATCGGATACGCGCCGCGCGTGTTCTCGGTCAGCGACGCATCGTCGAGATTCAGCGCGCGCGTCGCCGGGTCCATCACCACGTTCTCGAGCACGGTGCCGAAGCGCCGGGTGGTCGCGTAGATCTGCGGCTCGGCCTCGGCCGAGAGCCGGATCATCTTCGCGTAGCAGCCGCCTTCGAAGTTGAACACGCCGCGATCGCTCCAGCCGTGCTCGTCGTCGCCGATCAGCTGGCGATCCGGATCGCTCGACAGCGTCGTCTTGCCGGTGCCCGACAGGCCGAAGAAGAGCGCCGTGTCGCCGGCCGGGCCGATGTTCGCCGAGCAGTGCATCGACAGCACGCCGCTGCAGCGGCAGCAGGTAGTTCAGGACCGTGAAGATCGACTTCTTGTTCTCGCCGGCGTAGCTCGTGCCGCAGATCAGGACTTCGCGCGACGCGAGATTCACGGCGATGCCGACGTCGGAGCGCGTGCCGTGCCGCGCCGGATCGGCCTTGAACGACGGCGCGGTCATCACGGTGAACTGCGGCTGGAATCCGGCGAGGTCGGCCGCGGGCGGCACGATGAACAGGTTGCGCACGAACAGGTTCTGCCAGGCCAGTTCGCTGGATGAAGCGCACCGGCAGGCGATAGTCCGGGTCGGCGCCGGCGTACAGATCCTGGACGAAGAGTTCCTGGCTCTTCGAGGTGCGCGACGATGTCGCGCGCAGCGCGTCGAAGTGCGCCGGCTCGATCGGCTTGTTGACCTTGCCCCACCAGACGTTGCGCTTCGCTCGACGGCTCCTTGACGACGAACTTGTCGTTCGGCGAGCGGCCGGTGTGGGCGCCGGTGCGGCACACCAGCGGGCCCTCGGCGGCGATCAGCCCTTCCTGCGGCGGATGGCGTGCTCGTAGAGCGCCGCCGCCGACAGGTTGAAATGGACGGGCTTCGAGGTCTGGACCCCGTGCGCCTCGAGTCCCCGCCCCGACCTGTGTCGTACTCATAAGAATGATGACTCCAAACTCGACCGGTCGTACCCGCGGCCGCATCGAAACCATCGATGGTACAGATGGCTATCGGGCTAAGTCAATATGCTGACAGGGACTTCGGACGCCTACCTGCTACAATATCGTGTAAACAACCGGTGGCACGCCGTTCCCGTAAACAATGGCAGGACAGCCCAACGTCGATGCTCGCCGCCGCAGTCCCGGCAGCCGCGCTCGACCGACGCGTCACATCCGTCGCCGGCCTCCGTGCTGGCCGCGGAGATCAAGGCGCTTGTCGAAGCCGGCGATCGGGACGCGGCGCGCGAACGCTTTGGCGCGCTGGTGGCGCTGCTGCAGCGCCGGGCGGTCCGGATCGCGTTCCAGTACCTGCGGGACGCGGCCGACGCCGACGAAGCGGTGCAGGACGCGTTCGTGAAGGTGTTCCTGCACATCGACCAGTATCGCGAGCGACCTGCCGTTCGACGTCTGGTTTACGCGCATCCTGGTGAATGCGGCGCTCGACCGCCTGAAGGCGCGCGGCCGGCAGCAACGCTGGATCAGCCACTCGACCGACGAAGACACACGGCCGGCCCGTCGAGCAGGTGCCGGCCACGACGCGTCGCACGAGCGGCGCCTGCTGGCGAAGGAACGGTGGGAGCAGGTCACGCAGGCCGTCGCCGCCCTGCCCGATCGTCAGCGGCTGGTGTTCACGCTCTGCCACCTCGACGAGCAGACGCCGGCGGAAATCAGCGCCGCGACGGGCATGAGCCAGGCGCACGGTGCGAGTGCATCTGTTCGGGCGTTGCGGAAGTTGCGAGGAGTGCTGGGAGGTCAGCGCATGAGCCGACGCGACGAGCAGCGGAGCCGGAACTGAGCACGCCGCGCTCGAGGCGTATCGGGCCGCCGCATGCGCGGAAGCCGACGCCCATTTCGACGAACGCGCGCTCGAGATCCAGCGGCACGAGATCCTGCAGCGCATCGCGCACCTCGGCCACCGGCCCGCGTGATCCGTTTCCCCACCGCCACCACGGCGACACTGCCCCTCGGCGCCGGCGTCAACCGCCGCTGGATCAGCGTCGCCGCCGCCGCCGGGCTCATCATCGGCCTCGGCCCGGTCAGTTGCTGCACCTGGTTCCCGGTGACAACTGGGTGAACCGCGACACCGCGATCCGTCCCACGGCCGCTGTCCCGGCCGGCCGCCTGGCCGTCGTGCCCGCCGTGGCGTTAACCTCCGCCGACGCGGACGACGGGTTGCTCGGGCGATCGAGGTGGCCGTGACCAGCCGTGGCGCCACGGAACTGCGGGCCCTCGACGAGCTGACGTCCGTGCTACGAGCCCCGATAGTGCCGGCACTCATCTTCCGCAAGGGCCTCGACCTCAAGCACGAGGTCGCCGGCGTGCTGGCGGAGAGCTATCACAGCGCCCTCGTCCACCAGATCAAGGAACAGGATTACCGCTACGAGTCGGGCCGCCTCACGGTCCACCTCGCCCGCGAATTCGGCTTCTGTTACGGCGTCGATCGGGCCGTCGACTACGCCTACCAGGCACGCCAGCGGTTTCCGGATCAGCACGTCTTCCTGACCGGCGAGATCATCCACAACCCGCACGTGAACGACCAGCTGCGCGGCCAGGGCATCCGCTTTCTGAGCGACCCGACGGAGCGGGGCGTCACGCTGGGCCCGGCCGACGTCGTCATCCTGCCCGCGTTCGGCGTGACCATCGAGGAGCTGCAGCGGCTCGATCGCACCGGGTGCACGCTGGTCGACACCACCTGCGGCTCGGTGCTGAACGTCTGGAAGAACGTCAAGCGCTATGCGCTCGACGGCTTCACGTCCGTCATCCACGGCAAGTACTGGCACGAGGAAACCCAGGCCACGGCGTCGCAGGCAGTCGCGCTGAACGGCGGGCACTATCTCGTCGTCCTCGATCGCACCCAGGCCGATTACGTCTGCCGCTACATCGCCGCCGGCGGGGACCGCGACGATTTTCTCGCCCGCTTCGGCAAGGCGACCTCGCCCGGGTTCGATCCGGACCTTCACCTGCAGCGGGTCGGATGCGCCAATCAGACCACGATGCTCAGCTCCGAATCGCTGGAGATCGCCGACCTGTTCCGGCAGACCATGCTGGCCCGCTACGGCGAGGCCGAGCTCGCCAGCCGCTTCCGATCGTTCGACACCATCTGCAGCGCCACCCAGGACCGCCAGGACGCCGTCATCCAGCTCCTGGGCGAGCAGCGGCTGGACCTGATGGTCGTCATTGGCGGTTACAACAGCAGCAACACCTGCAATCTGGCCCGGATCTGCGCCAATACCATCCCGACCTTCCACATCGCCGACCCCGACGGCCTGGTGTCCGCCGACGTGGTCCGGCACCGCGACGTGACGACCAAGCAGGAAATCAGCACTGCCGGCTGGCTGCCGGCCGAAGGCCCCCTCAGGGTGGGCATCACCTCGGGCGCCTCGACCCCCGACAACCTGGTCGAGCAGACCATTCTGGCGCTGGACCGGTTCGCTACTGGCCCCCGGAATCCATCCTGATCCCGCCGGCGCGTAAACAGCACGACGGACCCGGTCGTAAGGCGGGTAAGACCGCCATGCGCATGCCAGTTAAACCCTTTATTTGTCTCGTGTTGTCTCTGATTCTGCTTGGCGGGCCCGGCGCCGTCGCCGCGCAGGGCTTCAAGTGGTGGCAGAGCGAGCGGTTCCAGAAGGAGCTGGCGCTCACCTCCGAGCAGATCACCCGCCTCGAGGAGATCTTCCAGGCCTCCAGCCGACCTTGAACGCTCAGAAGGAGACGCTCGACAAGTTCGAGGACAAGCTCTCGAAAGTGGTCAGCGATCCGAAGGCCGACGAGGCGCTGGTGCTGCAGACGGTCGAGAAGACCGAAGCGGCCCGCGCCGAGCTGACCAAGTCGCGGACGCTGCTCACCTTCCGGATGCGCCGCATCCTGACCGACGATCAGAACGTCAAACTCAAGGCGCTGCACGAGCAGTGGGTCCGTGAGCGGCGCAAAGGTTCCACCCCACCGCATCGGGAAAGTCCGCGGCGCTGACGCGCCCGTTCGTACGGAAAGGAATATGAGGAAGATTGTTTGCTTCGTCGCGGTGCTTGGTGTGTCCACCGCCGCCGCCACTCTTAACGCCCAGACCTCGGATGCGCAGGACGCCGCGCGTACGGAGAGCGTTGTCCGCGACGCCATGCGTTCGTACAACGACTCGATGAAGAACGCGGAGCAGCCGCCCACCGGCGGGGATCAGTCGCCCATCGGACGCCAGACGCGGCGGAACCCGGGAACTGACCCTCGAAGACGCCGTGAAGCTGGCGCTCGAGAAGAACCTCGACATCCAGGTCGCCGAGCTCGAGCCGCAGTCCGTCGATTTCACGATCGCGGGCATTCGCAACACGTATCGCCCGGTCGCTGTCCTCCACGTTCGGCACGCGCGATCAGGTGCCAGCTGCCGACCAGCCAGTTGAACGGCGGCGCCAGCGTCAACAACGGCACGACGACCTACAACTTCGGCGTCGCCAGACGTCGCCATGGGGCGGCGGCAACTATCTCGGTCGAGTTCGACCAACTCGCGCCTCGACGACGTCGAACCTGTTCGCGAACTTCAACCCCAGCTTACACGACCAACCTGGCGGCCGCCTACACGCAGCCGCTGCTGCGCGGTTTCAAGATCGACAACACCCGCCAGCAGCTCCTGATCATCGCTGATCAACCGCGACATCTCCGAAGAGATCGCTCAAGGCCACCGTCGTCCAGACGCTGGCCAACGTGCGCAACGCCTATTGGGACCTCGTCTTCGCGCAGAGCGCGGTGGACGTGGCGCGGCGCGCCGCTGGAGCTGGCCGACAAGCTGGTCGAAGACAACCAGGCGCGCGTCGAAGTCGGCACGCTGGCGCCGCTCGACATCGTCCAGGCGCAGGCCGAAGCCGCGACGCGCCGGCAGAACCTGGCCGCGGCGGAAGCCACGGCCGCAGACCGCGGAACTCGCCCTGAAGCGCTACCTCGTGAGCGGCACCGACGACCCGATGTGGCGCCAGGACGCTGCGTCCGGTCGACCTGCCCTCGCTGCAGCCGCCGCCGACCGACATCGAGACGCGCGGTGCGCACGGCGCCGTCGCCGAGCGGACCGACATCGTCACCGCGCGCAAGAACCTCGACTGAACGACGTCAACATGCGCTACTTCAAGAACCAGTCGCTGCCGGCGCTCGACCTGAACGCCAGCTACGGCGCGCAGGGTCTCGGCGGCACGCAGATCATCCGCCAGGGCTCCGGCGTCGACAGCATCGTCATCGGCACGATTCCCGGCGGCTACTCGCGACGCGCTGCGCGCTGATCGCGACCGCGCCTACCCGACGTGGAACTGTCAGCGTCACGCTCAGCTATCCGATCGGCGGCAGCCAGGCCGAGGCGCAGTACGCGCGCGCGCGCGTGCAGCGTCAGCAGGCACAGACGCGGCTTGCGCGCGCTCGAAGTGCAGATCGCCGCCGAAGTCGCCAACGCGGCGCTCACGGTGCAGAGCAACCTGAAGCGCGTCGAGGCCGCGACCGCCGCGCGCGAGCTGGCGCAGAAGCGGCTCGAAGCCGAACAGAGCAAGTTCGAGGTCGGCATGACCACCAACTTCTTCGTCGTCCAGGCGCAGCGCGATCTGCGCGACGCCGCGAACACCGAACTGCGTGCGCTGGCCGACTACCGCAAGTCGCTCGTCAACTTCGAGCGCGCGCAGCAGGCGCCGGCCGGCGGCGGCGGAAACGCGCGGTTCGGCGGCGGCCACCGGTGGCAGTGGCTCGTAGAGCGTGACTCGCACTTTGAAAGACGGAGTAGAGACGGATTCGTTTATGCGTAAATTTGTGGTGATCGCGATCGTGCCGTGGCTGTCGCCGGTGGCGCCGCAGCTACTTCGGCGCTCTTCTCGCGCGAGGGAGACGCGGCGGCGGCCGGCCGGCGGCCAGGGCGGCCAGGCGCTGGCGGCGGTCAGGGCGGCGCAGCGGCGCGGCCAGGCGGCCCAGGGTGGCGGCGGTGGTGGCGGCGGTCCCGGTGGGCCCGGCGGTGGTCGGCGGCGGATCCGCGCGTCCGATGACGGTGGAAATCGGGCACGCTGAAACGCGGCGACGTCGGCGCGTACCTGACCGTCGTCGGCAACCTGATCGGTCAGCAGACCGTCGACATCGCGCCGCGCACCGGCGGCCGCCTGCTGAGCGTCAACGTGCAGCTCGGCGACCGCGTGCAGCCGCGGTCAGGTGCTGGCCAAGGTCGAAGACTCGCGAAATCGTCGAACAGGTCGAGCAGGCCGAAGCGTCGCAGCGAGGTTGTCGGAGGCGACGATTCGCCAGCGCGAAGCCGACCTCAAGGTCGCCGAGCTGAACTTCGATCGCTCGAAGAACCTGTTCGAGCGCCAACTGCTCGCCAAGCAGGCGCTCGACGACGCCGAGTCGCGCTACATGGCGGCGGTCGCGCAGATCGATCTCTCGAAGGCGCAGGCGCAGCAGACCGAGCGCCCGGCTCGAGGAGCTGCGCATCAACCTGCAGAACACCTCGGTCATCTCCCCGGTCGACGGCTTCGTCGGCAAGCGGAACGTCGATCCCGGCGCGTGGGTGTCACACAACACCCCGATCGTCTCGGTGGTCGAGATTTCGCAGCCTGCGGCTGGTGGTCAACGTCGTCGAGAAGGACCTGCGGCTGGTGAACGCCGGCGATCCGGCCGTGGTCGAAGTCGACGCCTACCCCGGTGACATCTTCAAGGGCCAGATCGCCCGCGTCGCCCCGGTCCTCGATCCGGCGACGCGCACCGCGACGATGGAAGTCGAGATTCCCGAACCCGGACTACCGCCTCAAGCCGGGCATGTATGCGCGCATGCAACCTCACCATCGACGAGCACAAGGGCACCACGCTGGTGCCGAAGATCGCGGTCGTCGACTTCGAGGGCAAGCGCGGCGTCTGGATGCCGGACGACGAGAACAAGGTGCAGTTCCGCGCCGACTCAAGCTCGGCATCGAGGACCCGGAACGCGATCGAAGTCCTCGACGGCGTCAAGCCGAAGGCGACCGCATCGTCACCGACGGCGCAGCGCTCGCTGCGCAACAACGACACGCTGGTCCTGCGCCGGACAGAATGCCGGCGGCGGCCTGGCGCTGGCGGGCAGGGCGGCGGCCGGCGAGGCGCGCGGCGGACAGGGCGCGTGCCGCAGGCCAGCCCGGCGGCAGCGGCCCGGGCTGCAGCAGCCCGACGCGGGCGGCTGCCGCGCCGCGCGCCGGCGCTCAGCGGCCCACCGCGGCAGTAGTCGTTCGAGTGTCAGGCCAATTTCGTAGCGAAGGACACGTATGAGCATTCCGCGACTTGCCATTCAACGTCCGGTGACGATGTTCATGATCAGCATGGTCATCATCCTGCTGGGCGGCATCTCGCTGACCCGCCTGCCGGTCGACCTGATGCCGGACACGCAGGTGCCGACGCATCACCGTGCGCGTCAACTACACGGGCGTCGGTCCGCTCGAGATGGAGGAGCTGGTCACGCGCCCGATCGAGCAGGCGGTCAGCGCCGTCGCCGGCCTCGAGCGCGTCGACTCGACCTCGTCCGAGGGCAGCGCCAACGTCCGCCTCAACTTCGCCTGGGGCACCGACCTCAGCGAAGCCGCCGACGAAGTCCGCACCCGCCTCGATCGCGTGCGCGGCCGCATGCCCGAGGACGCCGACCCGCCGACGGTCTTCAAGTTCGACTCGAACGCCATGCCGATCATGGGCATCGGCGTCGAGGGCGACTTCGACCCGGTGACGCTGCGCGAGATGGCGCAGAACGACCTGTCGCCGCGCCTCGAGCGCGTCGCCGGCGTCGCCGCCGTGACGATCGACGGCGGCCTGCGCCGCCAGATTCACGTCGACCTGTCGCGCGAGAAGATCACCGGCGCTCAACCTCTCGCCGGATCGCGTGGTGCAGATCCTGCGCACCGAGAACCAGAACATCCCGCTCGGCGAAGTCAACGACGCCGACCGCACGCTGCTGCTGCGCAGCCCCGGCCAGTTCAACAACATCGACGAGATCAAGCAACATCGTCGTGCTGACGCGCGAGGGCGTGCCGGTCTACATGCGCGACATCGCCGACGTGCAGCGACGCCACCGAGGACCGCCGCTCGTTCATGCGCATCAACGGCATCCACGGCATCCGCATGCAGGTGACCAAGCAGTCGGGCACCAACACCATCCAGGTCGCCGACGGCGTGCAAGGCGGAAGTCGAGAGATCAACCGGGAAGTCCACGGGCATGAAGCTGCAGATGCTGGACGACCAGTCGCGCTTCATCGACCGCGCCATCGGCAGCGTGCAGGAGCACGCGATGCTCGGCGGCCTCCTCGTCATCGCCATCATCTTCCTGTTCCTGCGCGACTTGAAGTCGACGATGATCATCTGCACCTCGATTCCGATGTCGGTGATCGGCACCTTCGCGCTGCTCTACTTCGGCGGCTACACGCTCAACACCCTGACCTTCGGCGGGCTGGCGCTCGGCATCGGCATGATCGTCGACGCCGCGATCGTCGTGCTCGAGAACACCTATCGCCACCTCGAGATGGGCAAGGACCGCATCACCGCGGCCATCGACGGCTCGCGAAGAGGTGTGGTCGGCGATTCTCGCCTCGACGCTGACGCACATCGCGGTGTTCGTGCCGATGCTGTTCCTGACCGGCGTGTCGAGCATCATGTTCGGCCAGCTCGCCGCGGTCGTGTCGTTCTCGCTGGCGATGTCGCTGCTGGTCGCGGTGACCATCGTGCCGGTGCTCTGCTCGCGCCTGCTGGACCCGCCGCACGTCATCCACGGCAAGACGCCGGGCGTGTTCGGGATGGTCAACCGCATGATCGACCGCTGTGCTCGAAGTCATCGACGCGTTCTACGCACGCATGCTGCACCTGGCGCTGGCACCACCGGCCGACGGTGTTCGCCACCGGCTTCGGCCTGTTCATCGTCGCGCTGTTCCTGCTGCCGCGGATCGGCTTCGAGTTCCAGCCGCAGACCGACGAGGGCGAGATCACGGTCGACGCCGAGCTCGGCCGTCGGCTCCGCGCATCGAGAAGACCGAGGCCGTGCTGATTCGGCCTCGAGGAGCGGATTCGCGCAGCGGTGCCGGAAGCGACGATGCTGATCACCCAGGCCAACGGCGGCGGTGGTGGCGGCGGCTTCGGCGGCGGCGCCACCAACCGCGGCAACGTCAACGTGCGCCTGGTGCCGCGCGACGAGCGCACAGCGCACCAACGATCAGATCGCGATGCAGCTGCGGCGCGAGCTGTCCGGCATCCCCGGCGTCATCGTCCGCGCCCGCGCCGTCGGGCGGCCAGCAGCACATGATGCGCGGCATGGGCAACCAGGGCGACGGCCGCCTGTCGATCGAGATCCTCGGCCACGACCTCGACGACCTCGAAGCGCATCGCGCAGGACCTGAAGACGATGCTCGACTCGACGCCCGGTATCGCCGACTCGCGCCTGCAGCAGGAGGAGGGCCGGCCCGAGCTCGTCCGTCCGCGTCGATCGCGACAAGGCGGCCCTGCTCGGCCTGACCGTGACCGGCGTGGCCAACACCATCCGCACCAACGTCGCCGGCACGCAGGCGGCGATGTTCCGCGAGGCGGGCAACGAATACCCGATCGTCGTGCGGCTGCGCGCAGGAGGACCGCGAAGAGATGTCGCGAAGTCGGCGACGTGCTGCTCAGCGCGCCCGCCGGCCAGGTGCTGCCGGCCAAGAACGTCATGGTGATCGACCGCGACACGGGCCCGACGTCGATCGAGCGCAAGAACCAGGAACGCGTCCAGCGCGTCAGCGCCGAGACCGAAGTCACGCTCAGCGAGGCCGTGGCCAACGTGCAGGCCCGCATGGGCGAGATCAACGTGCCGAAGGACTTCGCGGTCGGCTTCGGCAGCGAAGTCGAGGAACAGGACAAGTCGTTCCGCGAGCTGCAGCTGGTGCTGATCCTGGCGATCGTGCTGGTCTACACCGTGATGGCGTCGCAGTACGAGTCGCTGCGCGACCCGTTCATCATCATCTTCTCGATTCCGCTGGCGGCGATCGGCGTGGTCGGCGACGTTGATGCTGACCCAGCACGCCGTTCAGCATGCAGGCCTACATCGGCGTCATCATGCTGGCCGGCATCGTCGTCAGCAACGCGATCCTGCTGGTCGACTACACCAACACGCTGCGGCATCGCGACAAGATGGCGCTGCGCGACGGCCATCGAGCTCGCCGGCCGCCACCGCCTGCGTCCGATCTCTGATGACCTCGCTCTGCACCGGTCTCGGCCTGGTGCCGATGGCGATCGGCATCGGCGAAGGCGCCGAACTGCAGGCGCCGCTGGCGCGCGTCGTCATCGGCGGCCTGCTGACCTCGACGATGATCACGCTGGTGTTCGTGCCGGCGATGTATACGCTGTTCGAAGAAGGCTGGCGCGGAATCTTCAAGAAGGGCCGCGCGCACCGCGCTGCTGAAGCAGCGCACTGACGGTCTGCCCGGTCACCGGGTCGATCCAGTCCCGGCGCCACCTCCGCGAGCGGCTCGAGCACGAAGAGCCGCTCGCGGAATCGTCGGATGAGGCACCACCAGTCCCGGTTCGTTCGATCCGCTCGTCCCCGAACAGAATCAGGTCGAGATCGAGCGTCCGCGGCGCCATCGGCGATGCGGACGCTGCCGGCCTCGCTTGCGCTTCGATCGCCAGCAGCGCGGTCGAGCAGCTCGCGCGGCGCGAGCGTCGGTCTCGCCCACGACCACGCCGTTCAGGTAGCGGCGGCTGGCATCGGGGACACGCCGACCGGAGCGGTGTCGTGCCAGCTGGATTGCGCAGCGGTTGGTGATGAAGCCGGGCAGTGCCGACAGCCGAAGGCGAGGTGGGCTTCGCGATCGCCGAGGTTCGGCCGAGGGCGATGGCAACGGGCGCGCGAAAGGCGCCACGTCGCTCGCCGCTATTCCATCCAGCGGGTCGGCATGACGACGCCGCGGTGGTCGTTGATCGGCGAGCGACGTGCCGATCAGGTTCGTGTTGCCGGCGCGCGGCCTGGTCGAACAGGCGCTTGTGCTCGAGCATCTCGCCGAGAATCACCTTCAGCATGCCCTTGTGGCGGGCGTTGGTCACGATCTCGACCTTCGGGCGCCACTTCTCGACGAACTGCGCGTTGGCGCGCGCGTCGTCGGCGGCCAGCGACTTCCACGCGTCGCCCTTGCCGGGCGCCGCCAGCGCGGTCCGCGGCCGGGTCGTCGACGAGCGGCGCGCCGCAGGTCGAGCAGCGCGTGCTGCAGCCACGACAGGTGCGTCTCCTCGCGGGCGATGATGTACTGGTAGGCGTTGTTGATGTCGTAGTCGGTGACGAGCTGCGCCGACGTCTTCGTGCCGCATCAGCAGGCTGACGCGCTCCAGGTAGAAGTCGCGGATCAGTTCGGCGAGGGTCGGGTCGCTCACGGCTTTCTGCTTTTCCTTGCAGGTGATGCAGACGCGGGTCCAGGGAATCGCGTTCAGCCGCGCCTCGGCAATCGGCTCGCCGCAATCGCGGCAGACGCCGAAGGTGCCCTTTTCGATGCGCATCAGCGCCTCGTCGATCGCCTGGAGAATCTTGGCGTCGGTCTGCTTCAGCCGCAGCTGGATGTGGACTTCGTTGTTGCCGGCGGCCTGATCGGCCATGTCGCCCTGGCGGCCGTTGTTGTGCTCCATCGAGTTCTGGAGCGGCTTGAGACCGGCGGTCTCCGTCGAGCTCTGCCCGCTTCTTCAGCAGAGCATCCTTGTAGACCGAGACGTTCATGAAGTGCCTGCTCCCTACGCCACCCACCGGTCGGGGCAATAAACAGCGATGATACCACGTCCGACTCGGCTGGCGGCCGGGCCACGGCCGCCGGGGCTATTCCCCGCGCAGGGTCGCCAGCGGCTTGCGCTGCAGGACTTCCCAACTCGACATAATCGCCGATCACCGCGACCAGCACCGTCGGTCACGGACCACGCCGACCGCGCTGAGCAGCGAGCAGCGGCGTGAACGGAATGTCGAGCGCGTAGCGGCTGATGCGCCCAGGTCAGGCCGATCGCCCCGCCGGCGCCGATCGCCGCCGGCCAGGATGCCGAGCAGCCCGTACTCAACGAGGAGCACGGAGGCGATCACGCCGGCGGGTGGCGCCGAGCGTCTTGAAGATCGCCGCCTCGTAGACGCGCCGGAACTTCGTCATCGCCACCGCGCCAATCAGAATCAGCAACCCGCTCAGCACCACCAGCGTGCCGACCACGGTCACGGCCAGCGTGACGTTGTCGACGACGGTCTTGATGGCGTGGAGGATCTCGCGGCCGTCGATCACCGACACGTTCGGTGCCACCGTGACGAGCGCCGCCTGCAGTCGCGCCGCGCGCCACCGGGTCGGCCGGGCCGCGCAGGAAGCCGATCGAAGCTGTGCGGCGCCTGGTCGAGCACGCCGGGCCGGAACAGGAACATGAAGCCGCCGGCGCGGCTGTCGCGCCCATTCGACGTGCCGGACGCTGGTGACCTTGCGCGGCCATGGTCCGGCCGAGCACGTCGAAGCGCATGGTGTCCCCGACGTTGATCCTGAAGCGGTCGCGAATGCTCGCTCGATCGACACCTCGCTCGACCGGCATCGCACCTCGCCGGCCTGGGGCCGTCGGACGGCTGCCGCGGTCCCAGATCGTGCCGGCGACGATGCGCTCGTTCGATCTCGAGCGCGGGGCGATACGTGATCGTGTATTCGCGGGCCAGCGAGCCGCGGCCGCGCACGTCCTCGTAGTTCTCGAGATTGACGCTCGCGCCCGGCACACGCCGACGACGCGGGCCCGCAGCACCGGCACCAGGCGCGGTGGCGGCGCGCCCGGCTCCTGCCGAGCGGCGACGACGGCGCGCACGGCCTCCACCTGATCGCGCTGGATGTCGAGCAGGAACATGTCGGGCGAATCGGGCGATCATGTCCACCGCGAACTGCGCGATCAGGTTCTCCTGCAGCGATCGCACGCCGATGATGAAGAAGCTGCCGAGCCCGACGGCGAGCAGCACGATGCGCATCTGGCTGCCCGGACGGCTGAACTGCAGCACCGCGTGGCGCAGCGCGAACGAGCGCGAGCGCGCCAGCGGCCGGATCAACCTGATCAGCAGGACTGCCGGCCAGATGCAGCACCAGCGCGGTCACGGCAAACCCGCCGGCACCACCAGCGCCGATGCGCAGCGACCCGGCCTGCCACACCGTCAGCCCGACCAGGCGGCGGCCACGACAACCAACGTCACGACGATCTGCACGGCGTCGGGCCGGCGCGACGTGGGCTCGTCGCGCAGCAGCAGCGACGGCTTCACGTGGCGCACATCGAGCAGCGGCACCAGCGAGAACAGCAGCGACACCAGCAGGCCGATGCCGAGCCCCTGCAGACACCGCCGGCCCCGTCAGCGCGTAGTGGATGTCACGCCGGGGGTGGCCGCGGCGGCCAGCAGCGACGGAATCGCGCGCATCGCGGCAGTCCGCGAGCAGCACGCCGAGCAGCGCTCCCGGCCAGGCCGAGCACGACCACCTGCGCCACGTAGATCGCGAGCAGCTGCGACGACCGCGCGCCGACGCACTTCAGCACCGCGATGCTCTTCATCTTCTGCTGCACGAAGACGCGCGTCACGCTCGACACGCCGATGCCGCCGAGGATGACGATCACCAGGCCGACGAGGCTCAGGTAGTTCTCGGCGCGCGCGAAGTCCTCGCCGATGTCGTCTTCGGTGGCCTTGTAGGAGCGGACCCGCGCGAACTGGTTCGCGAAGTCGGCGCGCAGCGTCGACGATCAACTTGTCGAACGTCGCGTCCGGCACCTTGAGCAGCCGCTGCATGGCGACGCCGGCTGCCGAAGCCCAGCAGGCCGGTCTTCTCGAGGTCGGCGAGATCGCCACGAACACCCGAGGGCCGATGCTGAAGGCGCCGAGCCGGCGTCCCGGCTCGGTGTCGATGACGCCGCGAATCGTGAACCGCTCTCGATCCGATCGTGAGCGTATCGCCGACCTCACGTCCAAGCTGCGCCAGCAGTTCCGGGCGAACGAGCACGCCGAAGTCCTTCAGCAAAGCGTGATCGATAGGGCTGTCCGTCCGCCAGCTTCATGCTGCCGTAGTACGGGAAGCCCGCCTCGACGGCGCGCAGCTCCACCATCCGCGTGCGCGCCTCCGCCCGATCGGCAGCCCGCGCCATGGTCGCCATCTCGACCGAGCGCATGCTCGTGGCGCCGGCCGCGGCCAGCCGCTCGTCGATCTTGGCGGCGAGCTCCGGCTTCAGCGCCTGGTTGCTGGTGATGATGGCGTCGGCGGTGATCAGCGAGCGCGCCTCGCCGGCAAACGTGTGTCGCACGCTCTGGATGACCGAGCGGAGCGCGACGATCGCGCCGACGCCGATCGCGATGCAGATGAAGAAGAACAGCAGCCGCTGCCACGACGAGCGCATCTCGCGCGCCGCCATCACGGGTGACGAACCTCATCGCGCCGCCACCGGCTCGGCGAATCGGGTCTTCACTCACCGGCCGGCCATCGCGCAGCACCAGTCGCTCGTCGGCGATCGCCGCCACGTTGGGATCGTGCGTGACGAGCACCAGCGTGACGCCTGCGGGTGTGGCGCACCTGCAGCAGCAGATCGAGCACGTGCCGGCCGTTCGAGCTGTCGAGATTGCCGGTCGGCTCGTCGGCGAGGATCAGCGGCGGATCGTTGGCCAGCGCGCGCGCGATCGCGATGCGCTGCTGCTCGCCGCCGGACAGCTGCGACGGGTAGTGATGACCGCGATCGTGAAGGCCCGACCTCGTCGAGCAGCGCCTGCGCGCGCGCCGCCGCATCGCGGCGGCCGGCGATCTCCATCGGCACCTGGATGTTCTCGATCGCGGTCAGCGACGGCACCAGATGGAAGAACTGGAAGACGAAGCCGATCTTCTCGCCGCGCAGCCGCGCCAGCGCGTCTTCGTCGAGCTGTGGTGATGTCCTGGCCGGCGATCGCGATCGTGCCCGCTCGACGCGCGAATCCAGGCCGGCGATCAGGCCGAGCAGCGTTGACTTGCCGCTGCCCGACGGCCCGATGATCGCCAGGCACTGGCCATCGGCGACGTCGAGATCGAGCGGATGAAGGATGGTGAGCGGCTGGCCGCCGCTCTGAACGGTCTTGCTGACGCCGCGAAGTTGCAATCATCTGAGGCTGCCGGACGCTTAGGATTTCGAGCGACAGGCTCGAGTGCGCTTCCACACGATGTCGGCGACGATCTCGCGCGCCGCGGGCGTTCGGATGAATCCCGTCGGCCTGATTCAGCGACGCATCGCCGCCACGCCCTGCAGCAGGAACGGGATGAACGGACATGTCGTAGGCCTTCGCGAGATCGGGGTAGACGCGCGCGGAACGCGCGCCGTGTAGTCGGCGCCGTTGTTGGGCGGCGCTTCCATGCCGGCCAGGATCACGGGCAGGCCCGCGCGCTTGTCCGCGCGCTCGAGGATGGCCGCCAGGTTCTTCTTCAGGTCGTCCGGAGGCAAGCCGCGCAGGCCATCGTTGCCGCCGAGCGCGACGACCAGCACGCGCACGTCGCCCTCGAGCGACCAGTCGAGCCGCCGCAAGCCACCGGCCGAGGTGTCGCCGGAGACGCCGGCGTTGACCACCTCGTAATCGGAGGCCGCGGTCCTCGAGCCGCTTGCTGGATCAGCGACGGAAAACTCTGAGGCGTGTCGAGGCCGAGCCCTGCCGTCAGGCTGTCGCCGAGAAAAACGATCTCGGCACGCGCCTCGACCGCCGGCGGCGTTGCGGGCGATGACGGGCCGGCCTCCGACGAGGACTGCGCAGGCGGCACGGACGGCGTCGGCGCCGCGCAGGCCGACCACATCGCACACACCACGAACAAGCACAAGGAGAGGAACGACCTTCGCACGTGACCCGCTACTCTGATTATACGGACCTCAGCCGGCCCAGGATGCGGACGGTCAGTCGACCGCGATGACGAGCGCGGTGGCGTTGTCGGTCGTGCCGCGCGTGATCGCTTCGTCCACCAGGGCCGAGGCCGCTCCTCCGGCGAGCCTCCTGCCCTGACGACGTCGGCAATCGCGGCGCTGTCGAGCCGGCCGTGGACGCCGTCGGTGCACAGCACGAATCGGTCGCCGGCCTCGAGCTGCTCCTCGCGCGACGCGGGCTTCACAGTCCTCCTTGCGTGCCCGACGACGCTGGTCAGCACGTGCCGGAGCGGATGGTGCGGATCGCGTCTCGGCCTGCTTCGGCGCCGAGCACCGACGCCAGCCACGTGTCGTCCTTCGTCAGCTGCTCGAGCGCACCGTCGCGAAAGCGGTAGATGCGGCTGTCGCCGACGCTGACACCAGCGTGATGCGATCGCCGGCCGACCAGGGCCGCGACGACCGTCGTGCCCATGCCGTTCAGTTCCGGACTGCGCGCAGCCCTCGCTCGTAGATCTTGCGGTTCGCCAGCCGCACGGCGGTCGTCAGTCGATTCAGTCTCGATCGAGTCCTTCACCTCGAGGCCGAACGGCCAGGTGATGTCGCCGGACGCCGCGCTTTCGGCGATGAAGCCGTGGATGGTCTCGACCGCCAGGTGCGAGGCGACCTCCCCGGCGTTGTGGCCGCCCATGCCGTCGGCCACGACGAACAGGCCGAGGTCGGCCATCCACCCGAGGTGGTCCTGGTTCATCTTCCGCGGACCACGTCGGTCCGGCTTCCTACGGTCAAGTCCATATCGCTGAGAGAATTATGACGAGATTGGATACTAGGTAGTCAGCTGTATACTCGCCGCGTGGCTAACGCCGCCCTTCAACCCGTGATCGGCCGGGCCGCGCCGCCGCTCGAGCGCGGGCAAGCGGCCACCACCATCGAGCTGCTGGCTCCCCTCCTCCGCGACACCGTCGTCGCTGACCAAGGAAGACGAGCTGAGTCGTCCGGGTCATGCTGGCTGAATCGTACCTCTTGCAGGGGGATCTTGCACAGGCCGGAACCGTGCTCGGCCGGTCGCCCGACACGCTTCGCGAAATCGTCCCCCCGGTCCTTGCACTCGAATCTCTGGCGTCTGCACGGCCGCGTCGCGTTTGCGCGCGGCGAACAGTCGCGCGCCATCGCGCTGCACAACCGCGCCCTGAAGCAGGCCGAGATCGCGCACGACTCGCGCGCCATCGGCCTCGCCCACTTCTATCTCGGCCAGTGCTATCGCCAGGTCGGCGACATGGCGATCGTCCGCGAGCACATCGCCGAGGCCGCGGCCGCGCTGCACGCCGCGGGCGACAGGCGTCACCTCGCGCATGGTGCATTCGCTGTCCGCCGTCATGCTCGCGCAGACCGGGCGCTACGACGAAGCCAACGCCGCGCTGCGCCAGGCCGAACGCATGGCCTCGATCCTCCAGGCCGACGATGTGCTGGCGACGGTGTACGGCAATCAGGCCAACGTCGCGCTGATCCGTCATCGCTACGAGCAGGCGCTGGCGCTCGCCGAGCGCGCCGTGACCTGCACGAAGGCCTCGGTCAAGGACCGGGCCTGTCGCGTCGCGCTCGCCACGCTCGGACAGATCTGCGTGCGCGTCGGCAATCTCGATCGCGCCGACGCGGTGCTGCACCGCGCGCTCGACGTCCGCAGCGCGATGCAGTTCCACGAGACGACCGGCGCGGTCTACGACACGCTGGCGCAGATGTCGCTGATGCGCGGCGACTACGAGAACGCCGCCGAGTACCTGCGCCAGGCCGCCGAAGCGTACGGCGCCTACGGCCGCAACACGAGCCGCTGGTACGAGTGGTCGCTGCGCGTGATCAGCGCGCGGCTGGCGACGCGGCGCGGCAAGCCCGACGAGGCGCTGGCGATCGCCGACGAGATCGCCAAGTCGCCGACGGCGCCGCCGGCGGAAACGATCGAGGCCGAGTTGATCGCGGCCGAAGCGCTGCTCTCCGCCGGTCGCGTCGACGAGGCGGAGCATCGCCTGACGCAGGTGGAGACGCGCCTCGATCCGCGCACCACGCCTGGCGCGTGGGGCGAGTTCCTGCGGCTGCGCGGCGATCTGCGCGCGCGCCAGACGCGCACCACCGAGGCGTACCACGACATCGCGCAGAGCTCGAGCGTCTTCGAGCTGGTCGGCGAGCGCTATCAGGCCGCCGTCAGCCAGCTGGCGCTCGCCCGCCTGGCCGCAAAGGCCGGCGCGAAGTCCACCGCCGATCGCCACTATCAATACGCGGCGCAGGTGTTCCAGGCGCTCGGCGCGACGCGCGATCTCGAACACGTGCGCGCGGCGATGGCGGCCGCCCAGTCGCCGGGCACCGGCGAGTACGTCGGCTCGCCGGCCGACGCCGACGATGCGCTCGTGCGCCGGCTGGTGGATGCCGCGGTGCTGCCCGACCTGCTCGCGCGCGAGCTCGCCGCGACGCTGCTCGAAGCGGTCGGCGCCGACGTGGCCGACGGTGTTCGCTGCAGCTGCCGGGCGGCGACATCCGCGTGGTCGCGTTCGCCGGCGCCGACGCGGACGGCGCGCACGAGCATCGCGCGCCTGGCCGTGCAGGGCGGCAGCCTACGGCGCCGGCGTGTTGATCGTCGAACCGATCGGCCGCGACCCGACGGCCCGCGCACGTCGCGGTGGCCTCGTCGCGGCCGGCCGCTCGGGCATCCGCAAGATGCGGCGGGTGCGCATGATGGCCGCCGTCGCGCGGCAGGGCTTCGACTTGTGTGGCGTGCGCGATCGCCGATCGGCAGCGCCGGACGTCGAACGTCGAGCGCCCGCTCGAGCCGCTGCTGCCTGGATTCCTCTGCGCCAGCGCCGCGATGCACCGCGTCGTCGATCAGATTCAGCGGCTGCAGGGCAACGACCTCACCGTGCTGATCACCGGCGAGAGCGGCACCGGCAAGGAGCTCATCGCGCGCGCGATCCACGTCGGTTCGCCGCGAAGCGCGCGCCACGTTCCTGCCCTACAACTGCACGACGACCACGCGCGAACTCGCCGACAGTCAGCTGTTCGGGCACCGCCGCGGCTCGTTCACCGGCGCGGTGTCCGATCAGCCCGGCCTGATCCGCACCGCCGCCGGCGGCACGCTGTTCCTCGACGAAGTCGGCGACCTGCCGCTCGACGTGCAGCCCAAGCTGCTGCGCTTCCTCGAGCAGGGCGAGATCATGCCGGTCGGCGAGAACCGTCCGCAGCCGGTCGACGTGCGCGTGCTCGCCGCGACCAACGCCGACCTCGAACAGCGCGTCGCCGAAGGCAAGTTCCGCGAGGATCTCGTATTACCGGCTGAGCGTGATTCGCATCCACGTGCCGCCGCTGCGCCAGCGGCGCGAGGAAATTCCGCACCTCAGCACGTTACTTCCTGCGCGACGCGTCGAGCGGCTCGGCAAGCCCGACGTGCAATTGAGCTCGGACGTCCTCGACCTGTTCGCGCAGTACTGGTGGCCGGGCAACGTGCGGCAGCTGCGGAACGAGGTGCAGCGCGCCGTGGCCATGGCGCCCGCCGGCGGCACGATCGGCCCCGAGCATCTGTCCGCCGACCTCACCGCGGCTCCGGCAACCCGCAACGACGCCTCGGCCCCGCCGCGAGTAGTCGCTGCGCGGCGGACAGACGCTGGCGTCGGTCGTCGACGAAATCGAGCGGGACCTGATTCGCGACATGATGTCGAGGCATCGCGGCAACATCTCGGAAACGGCCAGAGCCCTCGGCCTGACGCGGCGCGGCCTCTATCTGAAGCTGCGGCGCCTTGGTCTCGAAGGACCCACAGAAATTGGTTACTAAGTAATCAGTTCCGATATGCATCGGATACCAGGTAACCGCATGCTTCAGTTTCATGGTTGTCCGTACAGTCAGTCCAAGTCACTATATAGGCGTTCTATGGCGTCTAATTAGTCACCATAACGGGTTGCACGCAAATACGGCGTGGAACTTGGAGTAGATCGGGTCGCCGTTCCCTGTTTTTGCGTGTGACCTTACTACCCTGGAGTTGCCGTGACTGAACAAACACTCGCCTGGAGCACCCGCCCCGGACCCCGCGCTGGCCTGACCGTGCCCGCCCGTCTCACCTGGAAGGACGCGAGCGGCGCGGTGCGCTTCGCGTCGGTTCGACCCGCGAAGTCAGCGAGACGGCGTGTTCGTCGAGTGCGAAGCCTCGGTGTCGCTCCCCCTCTACCGGCTGGTGCACCTGCAGGTCGAGAAGAGCGCCCGTGAATCCACGGGGTTGCCGCAGCAGTTGCGAGGACGGCCGCGTGCTGTCGGCGGTGTGGCGGGTGGCGCCGTGCCGCCCCTCGACCGGCGCCCCGGCGGGCTACGCGCTGCGCTTCCTGACCGGCACCGCGGTCGCCGGCAGCGAAGCCACCACGACGCGCCGCGCGTCGTAGACGGTCAGGCGGTTCGTTTCCGCCAGTACCGCGCCAGGCCAGCCCAAATCTGGTCGAACGGCGCCGCCAGTTCGAGCGCCACGGCATCGTGTTCCGGCAAGGCGTTTCGCGCGTCGGCGCGCATGCGGCTCACGAACTCAGCGACACGATCCTCGTCCGCCCCGCCAGCGGCGAGGGACCGGGCCACCAGGGCCGCCGCATCGGCCAGCACCTGACGATAGCGCGCGAGATGCGAGCGGGATCCAGCACCGGCCCGAAGTGCGTGAGGAACAACGTCACGGGCTGCCAGTCCTCAATCAGATTCAGGCTCGCCTGCCACGCTTCGATGTCGATGTCGGGCGGCGGCGTGGCGCGATCAGGTAATCGCCGCGACGCGGACGCCACCGGTGTCGCCGACATACGCCACACCGTCGGCCTCGTCGAGATAACTGACGTGATGCTTCGCGTGCCCGGGCGTGTAGCGCACGTGGATCGACCGGCCGGGAATATCGAGGCGCTCGCCGCCGGTGAGCACCGTCACCTGGCTCTCGGGCACGGGATCGAAACGCCCCCAAAGCACGTCCATCTGATCGCCATACAGGCGCGTGGCGCTGGCCAGCAGCTTCTGCGGGTTGATCATGTGCGGCGCGCCGCGCTCGTGCACGTAGACGCGGGCGTGCGGGACGCGGGCCGCGATGGTGCCGGTGGCGCCGGCGTGATCGAGATGGATGTGCGTCAGCAGGATATGCCGCACCTCGTCGAGGCCGCCACCGAGGCCGGCCAGCCCCTCTTCGAGCGCGGGCAGACACGTCGTCGGGCCGGGGTCGACGATCACCAGGCCGTCGGCGGCGCGAAGAACCGCCGTCGCGATCACGCGAGGACTGCCCCCGGAAGTTGAGGTCGATGCCGGCGCTCATTCGTGGAACGAGAGGGTCCGCAGCTGCGAAGCGTAGCGGCCGGTTGTCGTGGGCACGAAGACCTGGCACTCGTACAGATCGCCGCCGTAAACATGAAGCGTCATCGACGGGGTGTCCGGCATGGCATTCGAGATGACGTGGTAATCGGTGGGCGGAATCAAACGGCCGGCAGTGCCGATGCCCGCCACCATCGTGCCGCGGGCCGCGATCGCGAACTCTTCGCCGCCGGCCGGCGTGACGTCGTATTGCGTGACCGCGATCTGTCCTTCGACGACGCCCTCCACGCACCACAGGCCGCCATGGTCGTGGACCGGCGTGCCCTGCCCCGGTCCCCACGTCATGACGATGGCGGTGTAGCGGCCGAGCGGATCCCGGTGCAGCAGGCGGCGCGCATACGAATCGAGGCGCGGTTGCCGGAACGTGTCGGGCAAGGCCACGGCGCCGCGGCCCAGCAGGTCTTCGAGGTCGGCCTTGACGCACCGCGTGATGGCATCGATCGAGCCCGCCTCGACGGAGCGATCGAGACGCGCCACGAGTTCCGAGCAGCTGGAGATCATGGTCGCTAGGGTATCGCGTCGCGGCCGACGCGACAACGACGGTTACAGCCCGGCCACAGCAGTCCCGGCCCCCCGCTGGCGTACGGCTTCTGCCGCCCAGTCACCCGCCAACCAGACAGCCATCTGCCCTGCCGGTTTATATTTGGCTGATGCGTAATGTCAGTTCCCTGTTGGCCCTCGCGAGCGCGTGCCTGCTCGGGGCATGTTCTGGATCCTCGGCGCCATCGCCCGCGGCTCCGGCGCCACTGGTCTCGGGCATCGATTTATCCACCGCCGATCGCAACGTGCGGCCCCAGGACGACCTGTTCCGTCACGTCAACGGCGCGCTGGCTGGCGAAGCACCGAGATTCCCGCCGACAAGGCCTCGTACGGTGCGTTCGACATCCTGTTCGACAAGGTCGCAGGCCGACCTCCGGGCGCATCGTCGAAGAGGCCGCGCGAAGTCCCCGACGCAAGACGCCGGGCTGCGATGCGCAGAAGATCGGCGACTTCTACGAAAGCTTCATGGACGAAGCCCGCGCCGAACAACTCGGCCTGACGCCGCTCAAGGCGGAGCTCGACGCGATCGACGCGCTCAAGACGAAGAGCGATCTCGCGCGCCACTTCGCGCACTTCTTCAAGCTGAACCTGATCAACCCGATCGTCGGCTACGTCGACGGCGATGCGCAGGAGCCCACGCAACGAGATCCTCTATCTCTACCAGGGCGGCCTCGGCCTGCCCGATCGCGACTACTACCTGAAGAACGAAGACAAGCTGAAGGAGTATCGCGAGAAGTACGTCGGCGTTCCTCAGCAACATCCTCGAGCCAGGCCGGCGATGCCGCCGCGGCAGAGATCGGCCCGCGAGATCTTCGTGCTCGAGACGCGCCTGGCCCGCGCGCACTGGACCAACGTCGAGAACCGCGATGCGGTGAAGACCTACAACAAGGTCGCGGTCGCCGATCTGCCGAAGCAGTTCCCGGGCTTCGACTGGGCCGCCTGGACCACCGAGCTCGGCGTCGCCAGCGCGCCGGCCGTCGTCGTCAGCCAGCCGAGCTACTTGAAGGCATTCGCGGCGACGCGTCAACGAGCTGCCCGTGGACGCGTGGAAGCCGTATCTCGAAGGCGTCGCTGCTGAACGGCTTCGCGCCGTATCTCAGCAAGGCGTTCGTCGACGCCGAGTTCGACTTCTACACCACGACGCTGCGCGGCGTGAAGGAACAGCAGCCGCGCTGGAAGCGCGCCGTCAACACGCTCAACGGCAACCTGGGCGAGATGCTCGGCAAGCTCTATGTCGAGAAGCACTTCAAGCCGGAAGCCAAGGCGCGCATGGAGCGCTCGTCGCGAACCTGCGCGAGGCCTACAGCGACGGCATCGACAAGCTCGAGTGGATGGGCCCGGAGACCAAGAAGCAGGCGCAGGAGAAGCTGGCCAAGTTCACGCCGAAGATCGGCTATCCGAACAAGTGGCGCGACTACTCGAAGCTCGAGATCAAGAAGGACGACCTGGTCGGCAACCTGATGCGCGCCTTCACGCACGAGAACGAATTACCAGCTCGGCAAGGTCGGCAAGCCGATCGATCCCGAGGAATGGGGCATGACGCCGCAGACCGATCAACGCCTACTACAATCCCGTGCGCAACGAGATCGTCTTCCCCGCCGCCATCCTGCAGCCGCCGTTCTTCAATCTCGAGGCTGACGATGCGGTCGAACTACGGCGGCATCGGCGCGATCATCGGCCACGAGATGGGCCACGGCTTCGACGATCAGGGCCGCCGCTTCGACGCCGACCGGCGCGCTGCGCGACTGGTGGACCAAGCGGACGCGGACGAATACCAGAAGCGCGCGCAAGGTGCTCGTCGATCAGTACAACCAGTTCGAGCCGCTGCCCGGACTGCAGGTGAACGGCGAGCTGACGCTCGGCGAGAACATCGCCGACCTCACCGGGCTGGTGATCGCGCATCGCGCCTACCTGCTGTCGCTGAAGGGCAAGCCCGCGCCAACGATCGACGGCCTGTCCGGCGATCAGCGCTTCTACATGGGCTGGGCGCAGGCGTGGGCCGGCAAGAAGCGCGACGACGCGCTCCGCCAGCAGGTGCTGACCGACCTGCACTCGCCGGACATGTTTCGCGCGAACGGCACCGGTGAGAAATGTGCCGGAGTTCTACGCGACGTTCGGCGTCAAGGAAGGCGACAAGCTGTATCTGGCGCCGGAGCAGCGCGTGAAGATCTGGTAGGACGGACGGGTGCGGAAAGGCCAGCAGCCTTTCGGCACCCGATTCCGGTCTAGCGGGAGCCGGCCTTGAACGTATCGCACTGCTCGATGGACCCGGACGAGAGTCCCTGGCGCAGCCAGTACGCCGCGCTGTTCCGATGAGCCGTGCGTGAAGCTCTCCGGCGACACCCGCCCCTGAGACTGTCGCTGCAGCCGATCGTCGCCGATCGCGGCGGCGGCGCTTCAGGCCTTCGTCCACGTCGCCCTGATCGAGCATGTCCTGCTGCGCGGCGAAGTGTCCCCACACGCCGGCGTAACAATCCGCCTGCAGTTCGAGCCGCACCGACAGGCTGTTGGCCTCGCGCCTTCGACGCCTGCTGCTGCAGGCGCGCGACCTGCTGGTTGACGCCGAGCACGTTCTGGACGTGATGCCCGACTTCGTGGGCCACGACGTAGGCCTGCGCGAAGTCGCCGGGCGCGCCGAAGTTCTGTCGAGCTCGCGGAAGAACGAAAGGTCGAGGTAGACCTTCTGTCGGTCGGGACAGTAGAACGGGCCCGTTGCCGATGACGCTGAGCCGCACGCCGACTGGACGGCGTCGCTGAACAGCACCAGCACGGGTGGCTGATAGCGTTGGCCCTGCCTTCGCGAAGATCTCCGTCCAGGTCTCTTCCATGTCGCCAAGCACGGCGCCGATGAACTTGGCCTGCGGGTCGTTGCCGACCGAACCGGTGGGCACGGATTCGGCTGGCGCCTCGGAAGGTCCGCCGGTCATCTGGAGTAGCGACAGGGGATTCACGCCGGTGAACCACGAGATCAGCAGGACAATCAGGATGGTGCCGATCCCGCCGCCTCCCAGCCCAACGGGGCCTCCCATCCGCATCCCACGCCGATCCTCGATGTTCGTGCTCTGCCGTTGGTTTTCAACCCGCATGCCGGTAGCTTACACCGCTCTGTGCTAACATCGAACGTTTGTTCCACTTACTCTGGAAGCACGCAGAATGATTGCCGTCAACGACGTCTCGATGCGCTACGGGTCGAAGATCCTTTTCGACGAAGTGACCACCGCGTTCCTGCCCGGCCGGCGCTACGGCCTCACCGGGCCGAACGGCGCGGGCAAGTCCACGTTCATGAAACTGCTGACCGGCGAGCTGCCGCCGCAGAAGGGCAACGTCGTACGCCCGCCCAAGCTCGGCGTGCTGAAGCAGGACCAGTTCGCGTTCGACAGCTACCGCGTGATCGACACGGTGATCATGGGCAACCCGCGGCTGTGGAGCGCGCTCGAGGAGCGCGAGTTCCTCTACGCCAAGGCTGACATGACGCACGACGATGGGATGCGTCTGGGCGAACTGGAAGGCATCGTCGGCGAGGAAGACGGTTACACCGCCGAGACCGACGCCGCGATTCTGCTCCAGGGCCTCGACATTCCCGACGAGCTGCACGAGCGGAAGATGGCGGAGCTGCAGGGCGGCCAGAAAGTCCGCGTGCTGCTGGCTCAGGCGTTGTTCGGACATCCGCAGGCGCTGCTGCTGGACGAACCGACGAACCACCTCGACCTTGATTCGATCCACTGGCTGATCGACACCCTGGCGCGCTATGACGGCACGCTGATCGTCATCTCGCACGATCGCCATTTCCTGAACGCGGTGTGCACGCACACCGCCGACATCGACTACCAGACGATCATCACCTACACCGGCGGCTACGACGACATGGTGATGGCGAAGACGCAGATCCGCTCCCGCGTCGAAGCCGACAATGCCCAGCGCGCCAAGAAGATCGCGCAGCTGAACGACTTCATCCAGCGCTTCTCCGCCGGCACGCGGTCCAGCCAGGTGCAGTCGCGGCGCAAGGAAGTGGAACGGCTCGAGACCTCCGAGCTCGCCCGCTCGAACATTCAACGCCCGTACATCCGCTTCGTGACCGCGCGTCCCTCGGGGCGCCACGTGCTGGAATTCAAGGACGTGCACAAGGCCTATGGCTCGCACGTGGTCATCGACGGGTTCAGCGCCGGCATCAGCCGCGGCGAGAAGATCGTGCTGGCCGGCAGGAACGGCCAGGGCAAGACGACCCTGCTGAAGACGCTGCTATCCGACGCGCCCGGCATCCCGCAATCGCCCGAGGATATCGACAGCGGTTCGGTGAAGTGGGGCCACGAAGTCTCGGTCGGCTATTTCCCGCAGGACTGCGACCGGTCACATCCAGAAGGGCACCACCGCGGTGGAGTGGCTGCACAGCTTCGATCCGCAGGCGTCGCGTCAGGACATTCACGGCCTGCTCGGGCAGATGCTGTTCAAGGGTGAGGAAGGCCTGAAGCCCACCGAAGCGCTGTCGGGAGGCGAGACGGCCCGCCTGCTGTTCTGCCGCATCATGCTGCAGAAGCCGAACGTGCTGATCTTCGACGAGCCCACGAACCACCTCGACCTCGAATCGATCAACGCGCTGAATATCGCGCTGCAGAAGTTCGAGGGCACCGTACTCCTGGTCACGCACGACCAGGACCTGATGGAGGAAGTGGGCACCAGGGTGTGGCACTTCGACAACGGCCGCATCCAGGACTTCAAGGGCGCCTACGAAGAGTACGAGGCCTCGCTCAAGTAGCCCACCGTCGCGGGCGGTGCACTCGGGCGCGGGGCCCCCGTCGCGCCGCGCGTCGCACCACTTCGCGCTGAGGGGTTAAGATCCGGACATGCAGGAGCCCGTCGTGCGCGCGCTCGGCGCCGCGCTGTCGCTGTCGTACGCGGCGCTGATTGTGTGGCTGGCGGCGTCTCAGCCGCAGTCGCTGGCGGAGGTCACGGGCGGGCTCTCGGCAACGGTGGGCGTCTACCGGGTCGATCCCGTAGCGTTCGAGGACGGTCTCCGCTTCTTCCACCAGGACCAATTCGTCGAAGCGCGAGCGGCCTTCAACCGCGCGGACAGCGCGTCCCGCGATGCGCGCACCCAGTTCTACATCGCCTACAGCCATTACCGTGAAGGCTGGGGCCGCGTGAGCCACGACGACATGGCGTACGCCGAAGGCCTGAAGGCCCTCGATCGTGCCATCGCCGTCGCGCCCGATGGCCGCGTGGTCGTGGACGATCCCCAACTGCAGATGCACACCGCCGACGAACTGCGAGCCGAGCTCGTGGCCGGCCAGACCAGCGAGTGGTCGGACCTGAACCCGATGCGCGTGTTCCGGAGCCGCAAGTGACGGCGGTGCGTGAAGCGTTCGTCTTGCCGTTGACGTTCCTCACGGTGGTGCTGATCGGCGGTGTCCACCTCAGCACGCCGGTGACCATCGAGCCGCCCACCTTGTTCTCGCTGGTGCTCGCCAGCCTCGTGCTCGGCGTGCTGGTACAGACCGGCACGCTGGACCCGGCTCGCCTGATGCACAGCGGCCGCTCAGCCGCTGGCCAACGTGAATGGGCTCGTGGTGCTGACCACGATGTTCCTCGCGAGCGCGCAGGTGCTGTCGATGATGACGCCGGCATCGGGCCTCCCCGCGCTGGCGCTCAGCCTGTTCTTTCTGATTGCCATCCTCCAACTGCTGGCGGCAGGGGTCGACCGCATTCGCTTCCTCCGCGTCTGGGCCGTCACGCTGCTCTCGAGCTTCACCATCAAGTTCATCCTGCTGACGGCGCTGACCGGGCCCGCGGATCGCCCGCTGGCCCGCGCTCTCCAGGTCCTGGTCGAGGGCCTGACCCTGGGCGCCTTCTCGCAGCCGGTGGAGCCGCCCTCGTCGGGCTACCTCGCGTTCGTCACGCTGGGCCTCTACCTCTTCGGTCTCGCCCTGCTGCCCGGCATGCAACGCACCGCGCTCGTACGGCGTCATTAGACGACAAGTCCCGAGGCGCCGGCGTTCATCGGACGCCTCGCTCACGCAACACAACGGTCATTCCGGAGGTCTGTACGATGCGCGCTTTCCGCTCCCTGGCATTTCTGATTCGCAATGGCTCTGATCTCGGTGGGTTCGGCCGAAGCCGCATCACGCGTCTTCGTCATTCACGGCATTCCCGGGGTTCCCGTGGACGTGTACGCGAGCGTTGCTGGACAGGCAGTGCCCTCGAACCCGACCATCCCGTCCTTCCAGCCGAAGCAGATCGTCGAGGTGCAGGCAGGTCCGGGCCGCTTCGACATCCGTATCTTCGCGCGGGGCGCGAATCCCCAGACCGCAACGCCGGTCATTCAGGTCCTTGGGGCCACGATTCCCGACAACGTCGAGCTGAGCATCCTCGCCCACCTCGATGCGAATGGCGCGCCGACCGCGACCGTCTACCGCAATGACAACTCGCCGGTCCAGCAGGGGTGGGCGCGGGTCAGCGTCCGCCATGCCGCCACCGCACCCGCCGTTCAGCTCGTGGCCGGCGGCGTGCCGAAACTGGCGCTGACCAACCCTTACTTCGGCGACCTCGAGGTGCCGGCAACCACCATCCCGTTGCAGCTTCAGGTGCCGTTCGCGGGCACGGCCATCACGCCGGTCGCCTCGCTGAATTTCGCGTCGGGAACCCGATATTTCGTGTATGCCATCGGCTCGGTGGCCGGCGGCACGTTCGACTTCATCCTTCAGGCGACCCGCTAACCACCATGTCCTCGGCGGCTCCGGCTCGTGCGCAGCAAGCGGGCCTCGGCCGGGGCCGCCGATTAGGTGATTCAGCCACGCCGTGGGATAATCAAGCCTTCCGCAGGAGACTTGAGCGCAGGAATAGAGATTTGCCGTTGCCGATTTCCCGGCCGTTGAATTTCCCTCAGTAAGAGCGTCCTTCACGCTCCAGCCATTCGATTTGAACTCAGCTACACCCCAGTTCCGCAGCGTGCGGCGCCCAGAGGCTCCGCGCCGCGGTGGTCGTCCGTCCTATCCGAAGAAGAATTTTTCGCAGCCCCAGGCACCGCCCCCACCGGTTTTCGAATCCGCGCCCTTCGACTCCACGCCGGTTGATTTCGCGACGTTGAATCTCGACCCGCGCCTGGCGCGCGCGATCACCGATCTGGGCTTCGTCCAGACCACGCCCGTGCAGAGCGCGGTGTTCCCCACTGTCGCCGCCGGCGAGGACCTGATCGCCTGCGCGCAGACGGGCACCGGCAAGACGGTGGCGTTCCTGCTGCCGGTCCTGCAGCGCCTGCTCACCGGCCAGGCGAATGCGCCGCGCCGCGGCACCAGCGTGATGATCCTGGCTCCGACTCGTGAGCTCGCCGTGCAGATCGAAGACGACGTGCGATCGCTGGTGAAGCACACGCGTATCTCCGGCGTCACCGTGTGCGGCGGCATGAGCATGGGCGGACAGGCCCGCGCGCTGCGCGCGGGCGTGGACATCGTCGTCGCCACGCCGGGCCGCCTGCTCGATCACATGAACCATGGCGTCGCGAAGTTCGACGGGCTCAGCGTGCTGATCCTCGACGAAGCGGACCGCATGGTGGACATGGGCTTCTGGCCGGACGTCCGCCGCATCGTCGAAGCGCTGCCGGTGAACCGCCAGACGCTGCTGTTCTCGGCGACGACATCACGCGACGTGATGAAGGCCGCCAAGGACATCATGCGCGACCCCAAGATGATGCAGGTGGGCAAGAGCGGCGGGCTCGCCAGCTCGATCACCCACGTGAGCCATCACCTGCCCACCGACGCCAAGGCCGGCTGGCTGGACACGTTCCTGACCAAGACGCCGCAGCACGCGCTGGTGTTCGTGCGCACGAAGCATCGCGCCGATCGCCTGGTGCAGACGCTGTCCGCGCGCGGCCACCGCTGTGCGCCGCTCCACGCCAACCGCACCCAGGGACAGCGGCACGCCGCGGTCGCGGACTTCAAGTCCGGCCACGTCCGCGTGCTGGTCGCCACCGACATCGCCGCCCGCGGCCTCGATGTCGACGGCATCGGGCACGTCATCAACTTCGAGCCGCCGGCCACCGTGGATGCCTACGTGCACCGCGTCGGCCGGACCGGACGCGCCGATGCCACGGGCACCGCGGTGACGCTGGTGGCCCCCGACGAGCGCGGCGCCATGAAGGCCATCGAACGCGCGCTCAAACTGACGACGACGTCGAGCGCGTATCTAGCCCGCCATCCAATCGACTGCCCCGGCGCCGTCCTCAGGACGCGCGCTGGGGCGTTCTTCCCACCTCTCCCACGCCCCTCCCTCACTCACGCCCGTCACGACCAGGCACGCCCGCTGACGCAGGCCCGCTGACGCGCGTCTCGGCCTCCGCACGGCAAGGCCGTCCCGGATTCCACCGTGCCGCCGGTGCCCACCGCGGCGTGCGGATGCACGCTCGAGCACTGTGCGCTTCGCACACCCGCACGCTGGGCGATGCACCGCGCAGGCTGTCTCTCCAGTGGACTCGATAGGACACCAGCGTCGCTTTTCGGGCTGTGCCAGCGTGGCAAGGATCTCGCTCCTCATCGGACCGAGATCATGAACTTCCACCTCGCACTTCGAGCGCGCGTCAGCGTCATCCTCCTCGCCTCCGCCCTTCTCGTCGCCGCCTCTTCATCGGCACTTGCACAGACGTCCACTGTGACCTGGGATCGGAACAGCGACGCGTTCACCGCGGGATACCTGCTGTCCTACGGCACGCAGTCCGGCTCCTACAGCGCGACTGTCGACGTCGGCAATGTGGTGAGCTACCCCGTGTCGATGGCGCCGGGCAACACCTACTACGTGATGGTGCGCGCCTATAACTCGCTCAGGCAATACGGACCCGCGTCGAGCGAAGCGTCGGTGGTCATTCCGGCCCTGCCGACACCGCCGACGGCAACGATCACGGCCACCCTGGGCGCGATCGGCACCGCGTCGGTGACCTGGCGCACCACCAACGCGACGGCGGTGACCGTGAACGGCGCGGGCGTGGCGCTCAATGCCACGGCGAACTACCCAATCGCGCAGACCACGACATACACGGTGGTGGCGACGGGTGCCGGCGGAACGGCCACGGCCTCGGCGACCGTCGTGGTACCGCGCGTCGATTGCCAGATGAGCGGGTGGACCTTCACGTCAGCGACGGCGTGGAGCGCGTGCACCTCCGGGCAACGCACTCGCAACGAGACCTGGAACCGCACCATCACCACGCAGCCCTCGGGTGGCGGCGCGGCGTGCGGTGTCACGCAGGAAGTGCGGGTCGTCTCGGAGCCGTGCACGGTGGCGACGACCCCGACCGCCCAACTGACGGCGACGGCTGGATCCACGGCGGGCACAGCGAAGGTCACCTGGCAGAGCACGAATGCCACGGCAGCAACCTTGAACGGCGTCGCGGTGGCCACCTCTGGAACCGCGCAGTACAACATCACCGCGACCACGACCTACACGCTCGTCGTGACCGGCCCGGGCGGAACCGCATCGGCATTCGGAACCGTCGTCGTGGCGGCACCTGTCGATTGCGTCCTGAGCACGTGGTCGCTGCAGTCGGCGTCGCCCTGGGGAGCGTGCACCGGCGGCCAGCAGACCCGCACTGAAACCTGGGCGCGCTCGATCATCACGCCGCCGTCCAATGGCGGCGCCGCGTGCGGCATCCTCCAGGAACAGCGCACGGCCGCGCAAGCGTGCACGGACCCAACGCCGACGGCTCCGGGCTCGCCGACCAGCTTCAAGGCGACCACCTCCGGCAACAACGTCACCCTTGGCTGGAATGTGCCTGCCGCGGGCGGTGCGGCCAACGGCTATCGCATCTGGGTCGGCGCCACCACGTCGTGGGAGCTGGTCAATGGCATGGATGTGGGCAACGCGCTCAGTGCGAGCGGCACCCTCGGTGCCGGCACCTACTACGCGCGCGTCGCCGCCTTCAACACCGTCGGCACGTCTGCCCCGACCGAGATCAGCTTCCGCGTCGGTGCGAAGAAGAAGCCGAGCCGACCGGTCGGATTCGACCGCGTCGCTGCAGGACTCGGTGGCAGTGCTCTCGTGGTCGGCGCCTGCCGGCGACGACCCCGACTCGCCCACCGGATACGTCATTGAAGCGGGCAGCGCCAGCGGCCTCGCGGACGTGGCGGTGGTGTCCGTCGGCAACCAGTCGTCGTATCAGGCGGCGGTGCCTGCCGGCACCTACTTCGTGCGGGTCAGGGCCATCAACGACCTCGGCGCTGGTGAGCCTTCCGCCGAAGTGGTCCTTCGCCACGGCGCCGGTCCCGGCGCGCCGGGCAGGCTGACCGAGACGGGTGGCGGCCCAATCGTCCGCCTGTCATGGCACGCGCCCACCACGGGCGAGCTGCCGGGCAGCTACACCATCGAGGCCGGCAGCGCGCCGGGCCTGGCCGACCTCGCCGTGCTGCGCGCCGGCAACGTCACCAGCTTCATGACGACGGCGCCTGCCGGCACCTATTACGTGCGGGTGCGCGCGGTAGCGGCGAATGGTGTCGCCGGCGACGCGTCGAATGAAGTGGTGGTAGTGCGGAAATAGCCGGGCGGCAAGACTAGAACCGCTCGCTCGGCCGAACGGGGGATGGGCGTGGGCCCGCCCATTCCCCGCTTCGTCGTGTTCACATGGTGCCGGGGGTGGGAATCGAACCCACACGACCCTTGCGGGTCTCGGGATTTTAAGTCCCGTGCGTCTGCCAGTTTCGCCACCCCGGCTCGCGGACGATCATACCCGTCCTGCCATCCCGGCTGCTTCCACGCTATCCTGTCGCGGCATGAGTGACTCGACCGCCACGTTGGTCCCGGAGAGCGACGAACAGGCCGGCAAGCGCCTGAGGAAACTCGAACGGATGCTCGAGACGCGAACCCTCGATCCCTGGGAGCGCTATCGGGCGCTGACCGACGTCCTCGACACCTATAGCGAGCTGCTCGAACACGCCGACCGCAAGACGCGGTTCGCGCTGATCATCATGGGCCTGCTGAACGCGGTCAACTTCCTGCTGGTGGCGCGGTCGGACGTGTTCGGCGTGGCCACCGCCAGCATCGGGACCCCGGTCGCCATCTACGTGGCGCTCTACGCGTTCCTGTCGCTGTACTTCTTCAGCCAGGCGATCGAGGCACTGCGTCCGCGGAGCGCCCGGTTCTTCCGCGACGAAGCCGCGGTGGTGCCAGCTTCCGCCACCAGCCGCCGGCTGCGAGCCGTGGCGCACGTGGCTGCCCAATCCCCGGAAGAGTACCTGCGAGTTCTGGAGGGACGCGCAGGTCGGTCAGCTGTGCCGCGAGGTGGCGTTCGCCGCGCAGTCGATGGCGTCGATCAACATGGACAAATACCGCGCCCTGGAGCGCGTCTACACCGGGCTGGTGGCAATGACCGCTCTCACCGCCCTGCTACTCACGGCGCTCGCCTACACCGGGCTCCACCTGTGAGGCTCTGAAGGCTTGGGGCTTGGGGCTTGGGGCTTGGGTCTTGGGATGCCGCTGAACTCAGGCCTCAAGACTTAAGACTCAAGACCTAAGACTCAAGACGTAAGACTCAAGACCGTAAGACTCAAGACCTCAGGCGCAGGCCCTAAGCCTCGAGCCCGAAGCCCGAGCCACCCCTAGTGCACCGTCACGTGCGGCGACGTCGCGCTCGCCGACATCACGCGCGACACCATCGCCGTCAGTCGCGCCTCGTCAATCGCGAACGGACCGGCACTGACCGTGCCCATCTTCACCTCGAGGTGCAGCAGCACGCCCTCCGGTCCCGGACTGACGATCCAGCTGAAGCCGCGCAGCACGACCGGCGCCGGCTCGCTCCGCGGGTTCCGGCGCGGTCCAGCGCCTGCAGCATCTCGGTGAGCAGCGACTTCACGTCGGCATCGGTCCACGACGATGGGTCGGCGGGCACTCCGGTGGCCGGCACGGTCCGCGCGTCGTTCTCCCCCCGCACCCACACATCCACATCGATCGGCTTGGTCATCGCACTTCCCAGTCTATCGGTCTTCCCACAGAGGCGCTCGCTTTTCCATCCACGCCTGAACGCCTTCCGCCGCGTCATGCGTGGCCAGCAATTCTTCGAGATACTGGCGCTCCAGCTGAAGCAGCAGCGGCTCCACCTGGGCGCGCACGCCCGCCCGCGCCGCCTTGCAGGCATGGCTCAAGGCGACCGCCGACTGATCGGCCAGCTGCGTGTCGAACCAGTGGCCGGCCGTTTCCACCAGCGTACGGTCTGGCGCCACCGTCGACACCAGTCCCGCCTGGTGCCAGTACTCCGCGGACTGCATCTGCCCCGTGATCACCGCGCGCGCGGCACGCGAGGCGCCGACGCGCAGCGGCAGCAGCGCCGCGCCAACCGGCGGAAACGCCCCGACTTTCACTTCGGGCAAGCCAAAGGTGGCGTCCGGCGCCGCCAGGATGTCGTCGCAGCACAACGCCAGCTCGAAGCCTCCGCCGAGACATCGGCCTTCGACCAGCGCCGCCGTGGACACGGGGAGCGACAGCCATCGGCGCACCAGCTGCATGCGTCGCGGGCAGCACCTCGCGCATCGGCTCGGGCAGATGCTCCTGAATCTTCGCGCCGAAGGAGAACTCGCCACCGGCGCCCTCGATGGTCACCCACCGCAGGCTTCGCAAGCCCGCCAGAGCGTCGAGCGCGAGATCGAGATCGCGCAATCATGGCCAGCGACAGCAGGTTGCCGCGCGGCGCATCGCAGCACCAGCCTCACCCACCGGCCATCCCGCTCGTCGATCCGCCGCACGAGCCCGCTCACGAAAGCGCCTCCGGATCGACGACCGGCGCGCTGCAGACAAAGTTCTCGCAGACATAGGCCGTCGCTTTACCGTCGGTCATCGACATCTCCCCAACCCATGGCAGGATCCGGGCGAGCGCCGTCTGCGCCTCGCCGGGTTCGACCGGCATCATCACCGTGAACGGCCGGAACTGGCGTTGCGCCCGGCGCCACAGGGCGCGCGTGTCCTCGCGATCGCGCGGGCCAACCACGACGATTTGCGACGACGGCGTGATCGCGGTCGCCAGCGCCGCCGCCATCAATGGCACGCCACGACCTTGCGCCCGGAGGCGGCCGCCCAGGCTGGCAATCGCCTGGTCCGCCCGTTCGCGCCAGCGCGCATCTCCGGTGAGATGCGCCAGCGTCAATGCAGTTCATCGCCGACACCGACGTCGCCGACGGCTCGGCGCCGTCGTACTCGTCCTTTGCCCGCACCAGCACCGACGGATCGCTCCCCGTCGTCGAATACCAGCCGCCGTTCTCGCTCGTCGCAGGAACAGTCGTCCTGCCGGTCCTGCAGTTCGATCGCCCACTGCAGCCAGCGCGCCTCGCCCGATGCCTGGAACAGCTCGAGGAGGCCCCAAACGAAGTAGGCGTAATCTTCGGCGAAGCCGTCCACCGCGACGTGGCCCTGCCGATAACGGCGCCGGAGCACGCGCCGCTCCGCATCCCATAGCTCGCGCTGGACGAACTCGGCCGCGCGCGTCGCCGCGCGCAGGTGCCGGGCGCCGGGATCGTCGAAGGTCGGCTGATCGAGAGCCGCGCCGCCAGCAAGCACGCGGCCTGCTCGCGCCGCCGCGGCGATCATCAGCCCGTTCCACGCCGTCAGCACCTTGTCGTCGCGCTCGGGCCGCGGCCGCCCGCCGCGCGCCTTGAACAGCACCACGCGCGACTGGATCAGCTGCATGGCCACCGCGCCGGGCTCCATCGACAGATCCCGCGCGATGTCGGCAATCGACCGGGCGGTGTAGAGAATGTTCTTGCCGGTGAACTCGGCGTGCGGATCGAAGGGCGCGTTGCCGCCGGGAACCAGGCCAAAGCGGCGCTCGAAGGCCTCGCTCGCCCCGCCCAGCAGGCGCCGCACCTCGTCGGTCGTCCACAAATAGAAAGCGCCTTCCATCTTGCGTGCGTCCGGCACGTCCACCTTCTCGAGCGGCACGCTGTCGGCGTCCTCGGCCGAGTAGAACCCGCCGGCTTCGTCGGTCATCTCGCGGGCGACGTACTGCAGCGTGTCCTCGGCGATCTGCGCGAAGAACGGATCGCCGGCGGCCTGCGATCGCCTCGAGATAGGCCAGCACCAGCTGCGCCTGGTCGTAGAGCATCTTCTCGAAGTGCGGCACCCGCCAGCTGCCGTCCACCGAGTAGCGATGGAAACCGCCGCCGATGTGATCGCGCATCCCGCCCATCGCCATCGCCCTGAGGGTCTGCAGCACCATCGCCGCGGGCCGGTCGTCGCCGGTGCGTGCGTGCTCGCGCAGCAGGAACAACAGCTCGGACGGCCGGGGGAACTTCGGCTGCGTCGCCAAACCCGCCGCGCTGCTGGTCGAAGCTCTGCTCGAACTGACGGCGAGTCTCATCGAGGAGGCTGGCATCGACTTGCCCGGCGGCGGCGTGCCCGCCACTGATCGCGGCGAGCCGCGACACAATCTCCCCGGCCGACCCTTCGATGTCCGTCCGCTCCTCGCGCCAGGCCCGGGCAATCTCGTGGAGCACATCCTTGAACGCCGGCCGCCCATGCTGCGGCGTCGGTGGAAAGTAGGTGCCGCCGTAGAACGGCTCGCAGGTCCGGGGTCAGCCATACGCTCATCGGCCAGCCACCGCTGCCCGTCGTCGCCTGCACGAACGTCATGTAGACGCGGTCCACGTCCGGACGTTCTTCGCGATCGAGCTTCACCGGCACGAAGTCGCGATTCAGCATCTCCGCGGTGGCGGGATCCTCGAACGACTCGTGCTCCATGACGTGACACCAGTGGCAGGTCGCGTAGCCGATCGACAGGAAGATCGGCCGCCCGGTCCGGCGAGCCTCGTCGAATGCCGGCTCGCCCCACGGCCACCAGTCAACCGGATTGCCGGCGTGCTGCAACAGGTAGGGGCTCTGCTCGGTGGCCAGTCGATTCGCCATCACACGATCATAGCGGCGATTCCCCGTCGCTCGAGCCCGTCCGGTTGAATCCGCGGGCAGATGGACCCTCCACATCAGGTAGCCGAGGGGTTAGTATGACGAGATGCTGCTCTCAGGCGCGCGCGTGGCCATCCTCGTCGAAGATTTGTTCGAGGAGATCGAACTCACCTCTCCGCGCGACGCGTTGACGGCCGCCGGCGCCAAGGTGGTGCTGGTGGGACCGATGGCCGGAAAGGTCTACACCGGCAAGCACGGTGGCGCCGTCACGGCAGACCTTGCGGCCGGTGCGGCTCGTGTCGAGGACTTCGATGCGGTGGTGATTCCCGGCGGCTACGCGCCGGACAAGATGCGGCTGCGTCACGCCATGGTGGACCTGGTGCGCGACAGCATGGCGGCGGGCAAGCCCGTGGCGGCCATCTGTCACGGCCCGTCAGTGCTGATCAATGCCAAGGTGCTGCAGGGCAAGACGCTCACCTGCTGGCCGTCGATCGCGGTGGACGTGAAGAACGCCGGCGGCCGCTACGTGGACCGGCCGGTGGTGGAAGACGGCAACCTCATCACCTCGCGCAAGGTGGACGACCTTCAGGCGTTCAACGACGCCATCATCCGTCAGCTCGAAGCGCGTTCCTGATAGTCCTCGGCCGGTGCCGCCATGTGCGGGTGCCGCTCGGCCGCGTCCTGCATTCGCGCGTACGCCGCCGTCATCTCCACACCGTAGAGCAGGATCACCGCGCTCACGTAGATCCACAGCAGGAAGATCACCACCGCGGTCACGGAGCCGTGGATGACGTTCCACGCCGCCAGGTCGCGCGCATACCAGGAGAACGCCGACAGCGCGCCGCGCCACAGCAGCCCCACCAGCAGCGCCCCGGGCCACACGTCGCGGAAGCGGACCTTGGTGTTCGGGATGAAGTAGAACAGCAGCGCCACGCAGCCCACCAGCAGCAGCGTCGCCACCTGATTCGCCGAGACGCTCGACAGCCACGCGACGATCGGCGACCTCACCTCCAGCGCGCCGAACCAGCCGCGTCTGAGCCACCTTCGCCGCACTGACGATGACGATCGCGGCCAGCAGGATGCCGCCGGCCGAGAGCAGCATGAGGAAGCCGACCAGGCGATGCTTCAGAAAGCTGCGGCGCTTCTCCACTCCCCAGGCGTGATTCACCGCCGAGGTCACCGCGTTGAAGAACCCCAATGACGCCCACACCAACCCGACGATGCCACCGACGCCGATCTTGAGCGTCGAGGCGCGGAACGCGTCGATCTGGCCGGTGATGAACTCGAACTGCCGCGGGAAGTAATGGAAGACGAAACCGCACCACCGCGTCGCGATCGCTGGGATCGGCGGTCACCGAGCCGAGGAGCGAGAGCATCAGCAGCAGGAACGGAAACAGCGAGAGCAGCGCGTAGTAGGCGATCGAGGCGGCGTGCGTGAGGCCGTCGCTGTTGTACAGCTCGCCCACGCCCCGCCAGGCCGACAACGCCACGAGCCGAAGGCGATGGCTGCCCGTCACTCTTCGTCAACCACAGCGGCGGGCAAGCGGGGGTCGCTGATGTCGTGCCGGCGCATCTTGCTGTAGAGGGTCGGACGATACAGGCCCAGGATGCTCGCGGCCTCCTGCTTGTTCCAGTTGGTGCGCTGCAGGGTCTGGAGGATCGTCAGCCGCTCGATCTCGGCCAGGGTGTGGTGAGGAGGCACCGAGAAGCTGGTCGCCGGCCGCCTCTTCGCGAATCGACTCCGGCAGGTCCTGCGGCTGGATCTCCGTGCCCTTGGCCACCAGCACCGACCGCTCGATGGCGTTCTCCAGCTCGCGCACGTTGCCCGGCCAGCGGAAGCGGATCAGCAGCTGATACGCCGCCGGCGAAATGCCCTTCAGCGTCTTGTGGTAGCGCGTGTTGAACTTCTGGAAGAACGACGAGCACAGCAGTGGAATGTCTTCGGCGCGCTCGCGCAGCGGCGGCACCCGCATCGTGATCGTGTTGATGCGGAAGTAGAGATCCTCGCGCAGCCGCCCGTCGGCCAGCGCCGCCTCGAGATCGACGTTCGTCGCACAGATCAGCCGGAAGTCCACCTGCACCAAGCGATCGCTGCCGATTGGCCGGAACTCACGTTCCTGCAGCACGCGCAGCAGCTTGGTCTGCAGCAGCGCCGGCATCTCGCCGATCTCGTCGAGCATCAGCGAGCCGCCGCGTGCCAGCTCGAGCAGGCCGACCTTGTCGGTGGTGGCGCCGGTGAACGAGCCCTTCTTGTAGCCGAAGAGCTCGGACTCGATCAGGTCCTTGGGCAGCGCCGCGCAGTTGATCTTGATGAACGGGCCCTGGGCGCGATGGCTGCGATGATGAATGGCGTTGGCGAACAGCTCCTTGCCGGTGCCGTTCTCGCCCTGAATCAGCACGTTGGCATCGCTCGCCGCGACGGCGTCCACGAGCTCGAACAGCGACAGCATCGGCTTGCTCTTGCCGAGGATGTTCTCGAAGGAATACTGCTCGCGCATCCGCTCCTGCAGCCACAGGTGCTGCCGGCGCTCTTCCACCAGGTCGGCGGCGCGATCGAGCAGCCCGAGCAGGCCTTTCGGGTCGAGATCCGACTTCTCGATGAAGAAGAAGGCGCCCGCCTGCCCCGCCTCCAGCGCGCGCTTGATGGTGCCCTGCCCGCTGATCACGATGACTTCGAGCCCCTGATCGATGGCCTTCAGCGCGCGGAGCACGTCGATGCCGTCGGCGTCCGGCAGCATCAGGTCGAGCAGGACGACCGCGGGTTGCTGGGTGCGGCAGGCCTGCTCCGCCCGGAACCCGGAATTCGCCGTGGACACCCGGTAACGGGGCACCCGGGACGAATGGCTGATGACTGTCTTGAGGAATTCCACCGCCGCTGGGTCGTCGTCCACGATGAGGACGGTCGATTCCATGCTGGCGCGCGGTTCGGCTGCACGTTCCGTAGACATGACCAATGTCTTAAGACCATACAACTGTATCATTTCCATCCGCACGGCTTTCCCGGCCGTCGATTCACGGGGTCTGGCCCCATATAATCAAAAACGTGGCAGAACCTTCCAATCCGAAGCCTCAGCTGAACATTACGCCGGTGATCTCGGCGCTCCGGGCCACGCCTGCTGGCGCGACAGAGGAACGGACCGTCTGCGAGCGCTGCGGGGCCGAAATGTATCGGATGCATGCGGTCTGGCGGTGCCCGCAGTGCCGCTTCAAGACCGACTGCTGCGGCTGGTAAGCCGCCCATCCCGAACCACCCGGCACCTGCCTACATGGACCAGCTCACATCTCACGTCGACACCCGGTCGGAGGCGTTCACCGCCAACGCCGACCGCATGCGCCAGCTCGTCGGCGAACACCGCGAGCGGCTCGCCCGCATCGCCCTCGGCGGCGGACCGAAGTACATCGAGCGGCATCGCCAGCAGGGCAAGCTCCCCGTCCGCGAGCGGATCGAGAAGCTGATCGATCCCGGCACCGCGTTCCTGGAGCTGTCACCGCTGGCCGCCTACGGGCTGTACGACGACGGCGCGCCGGCGGCCGGGGTCGTCACCGGCATCGGACGCGTGTCGGGCCGCGACGTGATGGTCGTCGCCAACGACGCCACCGTGAAGGGCGGCACGTACTATCCGCTCACCGTGAAGAAGCACCTGCGCGCCCAGGAAGTGGCGATGCAGAACCGACTGCCCTGCGTCTACCTGGTCGACTCGGGCGGCGCCTTCCTGCCGCTGCAGGCCGAGGTCTTCCCCGACCGCGATCACTTCGGCCGGATCTTCTTCAACCAGGCGCGCATGTCGGCCGAGCGCATTCCACAGATCGCCGTCGTGATGGGCTCGTGCACCGCGGGCGGCGCCTACGTGCCGGCGATGTCGGACGAGACGATCATCGTCAAGGGCACCGGCACCATCTTCCTCGGCGGTCCGCCGCTGGTGAAAGCGGCGACCGGCGAGGAAGTGACCGCCGAGGATCTCGGCGGCGCTGACGTGCACACCCGGCTGTCTGGCGTCGCCGACTACTTCGCCGAAGACGACGACCACGCGCTGCACCAGGCGCGGATCATCGTGTCCACGCTGAACACGACCAAGCACCTGCCGCCCGACATGGCCGCTCCCGAGGAGCCGGCCTACGATCCGGCGGAGCTCTACGGCATCGTCAATCTCGACCTGCGCAAGACCTTCGATGTCCGCGAAGTCATCGCCCGCATCGTCGATGGGTCCAGCTTCGACGAGTTCAAGGAACGCTATGCGACCACGCTCGTCTGCGGGTTCGCGCGTCTGCACGGCTTCCTCGTCGGCATCGTCGCCAACAACGGCGTGCTGTTCTCGGAGTCGGCGCTCAAGGCCACGCACTTCATCGAGCTCTGCAACCTGCGGGGCGTTCCGCTGGTCTTCCTGCAGAACATCACCGGGTTCATGGTCGGCAAGCAGTACGAGCGCGGCGGCATTGCCAAGGACGGCGCCAAGATGGTGCACGCCGTGGCGAACTCGGTGGTCCCGAAGTTCACCGTCGTGATCGGCGGATCGTTCGGCGCCGGCAACTACGGCATGTGCGGGCGCGCCTACGAGCCGCGGCTGCTGTGGATGTGGCCCAACGCCCGCATCTCGGTGATGGGCGGCGAACAGGCGGCCGGCGTGCTGACCACGGTCAAGCGCGATCAGCTGACGCGCGAAGGCCAGCCGTTCTCGGCAGAGGACGAGGCGGCGATCCGCGACCCGATCCTCCGCAAGTACGACGAGGAAGGCTCGCCCTACTACTCCACCGCCCGCCTCTGGGACGATGGCATTCTCGACCCGGCGGAGACCAGGTCGGCATTGGCGCTGGGATTGTCGGCGGCGTACAACGCCCCGATTCCGCCGGCGAAGTTCGGCATCTTCCGGATGTAGCCGCCACGGCGGCAGGTACTGCACGATGAGCTATCAATTTCTGACCATCCGCCGCGACGGCCCTGTCGAGCACGTCACGCTCAACCGGCCCGATGTCCGCAACGCGTTCAACGAACACGTGATCAGCGATCTTGCCGCCTGGGCGCGAAGGCGCCGCGAACGATCCCGGCTTGCGGGTGGTCGTGATCTCCGGCGCGGGCAAGGTGTTCAGCGCCGGCGCCGATGCCACGTGGATGGCGAAGATGGCCGGCTACGGTCACGACGACAACGTGCGCGACGCCCGCGTGGCGGCGGGGATGTTCCGCGCGATCAACGCGCTGCCGTGCGCGGTGATCGGTCGCATTCACGGCGCGGCGCTCGGCGGCGGCTCGGGGCTCGCCGCGGTCTGCGACATCGTCGTGGCCACCGAGTCCACGATCTTCGGGTTCACCGAGACCAAGCTGGGCATCCTGCCGGCGATGATTTCGCCGTTCGTGCTGCCCAAGATCGGCGTCTCGGCCGCGCGCGAGTTGTTCCTCACCGGCATGCGCTTCACGGCGCACCAGGCGAAGGCCATCGGCCTGGTGCACGCGGTGGTGCCCGAGGCCGAGCTCGACGCCACGGTGGAGCGCTACGTCACCGAGCTCCTGTCGGCAGCGCCCACGGCCGTCGCCGCGGCCAAGCGGCTGATTCCGATGGTGTGGGGACACACGCCGGACGAGGTCGCCGAGCTCACCGCGAACGCCATTGCCGAACAGCGCGTCTCGCCCGAGGGCCAGGAGGGCCTGCGCGCGTTCCTCGAGAAGCGCAAGCCGGAGTGGGCCTGACATGCGAGCGTCGGGTCCGGATGATGGTGGGGACATGCTGAAGCGCCTGCTGATTGCCAATCGCGGCGAGATTGCCGTGCGCATCATGCGCGCGTGCCGCGAGCTTGGCGTCGAGACCGTGGCCGTCTACTCAGACGTCGACGCGCGGGCGCCGCACGTCCTGGCTGCCGACCAGGCGGTTCGCATCGGGCCCGCGGCCCCGCGTGAGAGCTACCTGAACACCGAGGCCATCTTCGAAGCCGTGCGATCCTCCGGCGCGGATGCCGTGCACCCCGGCTACGGATTTCTCTCCGAGCGCGCGTTCTTTGCGAAGGCCTGCGAGGAGCAGGGCGTCATCTTCGTCGGACCGCCCTCCACCGCGATCGAGCGGATGGGCTCGAAGGTCGGCGCGCGCCGCCTGATGCAGGAGGCCGGCGTGCCGGTCGTGCCCGGCGAGACGCCGCGCGACGAATCGGATGCCGCCCTCGTGGAGGCAGCCGCCGCGCGTCGGCTACCCGGTCCTGATCAAGCCTTCGGCCGGCGGCGGCGGCATCGGCATGAAGGTCGTCCGCGAGCCGCCGGCCATGGCCGAAGCCGTTGCGCCGGCCCGGCGCGAAGCGCAAGCCTCGTTCGGCGACGGGACCGCTGTACGTCGAGCGCCTGGTCGATCGGCCGCGCCACATCGAGATTCAGGTGTTCGCCGACGCGCACGGCCACGCCGTGCACCTCTTCGAACGCGAGTGCTCGATGCAGCGGCGGCACCAGAAGATCATCGAGGAGAGTCCATCGCCGGCGCTGTCGCCGGCGGTCCGCGCCCGCATGGGTGCCGCCGCGGTGGCCGCGGCGCAGGCGGCGGGCTACCGCAACGCCGGCACGGTGGAGTTCCTGCTCGAAGGCTCGGGCGACGATGCCCGGTTCTACTTCCTGGAGATGAATACGCGGCTGCAGGTGGAGCACCCCGTGACCGAGATGGTCGACGGGCGTCGACCTGGTGCACGCGCAGCTGCGGGTCGCCGTCCGGTGAGCCGCTGCCGTGGTCGCAGGAATCGCTGTCGCAGCGCGGGCACGCCATCGAATGCCGCATCTATGCGGAGGACCCGGCGCAGGGCTTCCTGCCGCAGGCCGGCCGGCTGCTGCTCTATCGCGAGCCGCAGGGGCCCGGCATCCGCGTCGACAGCGGCGTGGTGGAAGGCGGCGAGATTCCGGTGCACTACGACCCGATGGTGGCCAAGCTGATCGTCTCGGGCGAAACGCGCGAAGTGGCACGACGCCGCGCCCTGGACGCCTTGCGCCGTTATCACGTGCTCGGCGTGCGCACCAACATTCCCGTTCCTGATCACGCTGCTCGAGCACCCGCGATTCGTCGACGCGCGGTCGACACCGGCTTCCTCGATCGCGAAGGCGACGAGGTGAGACAGCGCATGGTGCTGGACGTGCCGCAGGCAGGCGCTGGCCGCGGCCGCCGCACATCGTCCCGCTCGCCTTGCCTCGCGCGCGGCCGCCGTCACCGAGGCGGCACCGGATCCCTTCACGACGCTCACGGGTGGCGCGGCTGATGGCCACGATCACGCTTCGAAACGGCGATCAGATGGTGCACGGTGCAGATTGACGCCACCGGCCAGGTTCGCATTGGCGACGACGTCGTACGCGGTCACCGAGGCGGCGCCGGGCTCTATCTCGTGAGCAACGGCACGGTCCGCTGGCAGGTGGCGGTCGCCGACGCCGGGCGACACGCGCTGGGTATCGGTCAACGGCCAGGTCGCGGTGTTCGAGGTCGAGAGCGGCCAGTCGCCGGCGCACGCGCAAGAAGACGGCGCGACGCCGACGCGATGATGGCGCCGATGCCGGCCACCGTGGTCGAAACTGCTGGTGGCGCCGGGACAGTCGGTCGCCGAAGGCGAGACGGTGCTGGTGCTCGAAGCCATGAAGATGGAACTGCCGGTGCGTTCCCCGCGCGCGGGCGTGGTGAAAGCGGTGCACTGCGCGCAGGGCGAGCTGGTGCAGCCCGGCGTGGCGCTGGTGGACCTGGAGTAGCGGATGGCCCTGCCCTCCCGCGTCACGATCGTCGAAGTGGGACCGCGAGACGGCCTGCAGAACGAGGCCGGCGTCGTGCCGACCGCGACGAAGATTGCCTTCGTCGATCAGCTGTCGCGCCGCCGGGCACGGGGTGATCGAGGTCTCGGCGTTCGTGTCGCCGAAGTGGGTGCCGCAGATGGCCGACGCCAGCGAGGTGTTCGCCGGCATCACCCGGCGCGCCGGCGTCCGCTACACGGCGCTGGTGCCGAACCTGGCCGGCCTCGCCCGCGCCGAGGCGGCCGGGCGTCACCGAGGTCGCGATCTTCGCCGCCGCGTCGCGAGACCTTCAGCAAGAAGAACATCAACCAGACGATCGACGAGTCGCTCGCCACCTACCGGGCGGTCTGCGACGCCGCGCTCGGCACAGGGGCATGCGCGTCCGCGGGTATCTCTCCACCTGCTTCGGATGCCCGTTCGAGGGCGCCGTGCCTCCGGCGCAGGTCGCCGACGTCGCCGGACGGCTGCTCGACCTCGGCGTCTTCGAGGTCGCCATCAGCGACACGATCGGCGTCGCGCACCCCGGGCAGATCGCGCGAGGTGCTGGATCCGGTCACGGCGCGGGTACCGCTCGCCCAGGTGGCGCTGCACCTGCACGACACGCGCGGCACGGCGCTGGCCAACGTGCTGGCCGGACTGCAGTACGGCGTCACCACGTTCGACAGCGCGGCTGGCGGGCTCGGCGGCTGCCCCTATGCGCCTGGCGCGTCGGGCAACCTCGCCACCGAAGACCTGCTCTACATGCTGGACGGGATGGGGATCTGCGACAGGCGTGTCGCTCTGCGGGCGTGGTCTCGGCGTCACGGGCGCTGGCTGGCGCCATCAGCCATCGCCTGCCATCGCAGTACCTGCAGGCGGCAGGCTGACGGCTGGCGATGAGCTGCGCCCAGGCCGCCGGCAGTTCCTGCGCGTCGGCCACCGCTCGCGCTCGCCGGACTTGCTCTGCCGCGCGCTCGGCGCGCGCAGACGGCGCGGCCGTCGCCGGGCCGCCCTCGCGCGCACGAGTTCGTGTTCGCGCGGCTGCGCTACGACTCCGGCGACTGGGACTACAACCCGAAGGTCGCGGCCAACGTCCTCAACTCGATCGTCGAGTACACCAACATCCCGGTCTACCGCGAGGAGGTCGTGATCACCGCCGACTCCGAGGAGCTCGGCGGCTTCCCCTTCCTGTTCATGACCGGTCACAAGCTGGTGCGCTTCAGCGAGAAGGAGCGCGACCGGACTGCGGCGAATACGTCGAGCATGGCGGGCTGCTGTTCTCGGACGACTGCAACCACGACGTCGCCGGCCTCTACGCCGACCTCGTTCGAGGAGGAGATGCGCCGCGTCTTCCCGGGGCCGCGCACGCTGGACGAAGATTCCCAACAACCACCCGCTCTACCGCGCCTTCTTCACCTTCCCCGACGGTCCGCCGCAGACCGCGCACGAGCTGAACGGCTGGGGCGACGACCTCGTGCACGACTACCTGCGCGGTGTCGAGCACCGCGGCCGGCTCGGCGTGATCTACTCGAACAAGGACTACGGCTGCGAGTGGGACTACGACTGGCGGAACAAGCGCTTCCAGCGCGACGACAACACGAAGTTTGCGGTCAACATCGTCGTCTACGCGCTGACCGCATAGCGCCGCCTGGTGCGCCGTCCTAGGTTCTGAGGTTCTAGGACTGGGTTCGGGATTCCGCGTCGAGGTTCCGGGACTCGGTCAGCACGACTTCGCAGCTCGGCTGGTCGGCGGCTGAACCGTCGGAGGTTGGCTCGCCTGAGCATTCCGACACACGCTCCGACAGTGTCCGACTCGGCACTGTTTGAGCTTGGGAATGCAGGCGAGTTTGCCCGAACGCTCGTCGACTGACGGAGCGTGTGCCGGCCTCCGACGGGTTCTGCCGCCAATCAGCCGGGCTGCGGCTCGAGCGCGAAAGGCCTCGACGCTTCCGCCTCGCAGGATCAGTATCCCACCGAGCCGCGAAGCGGCGAGGCCTACGCGAGCGAAGCGAGCGCCTACCGAGCGAAGCGAGGCCCTGAAGCCGCCTACGAGTACGCCGCGCCGACCATGATCCGCCGGATGCGGCACCACGGCGAGCCGTGCGACGGATGGTTGATCTGCACCGGCTGCCCCTTGGCGTCGCCGGTCGTGCCGTACATCTCCCACGTATTCCTTGCCGGAGATCGCGTCGAGGTTCTGCCAGAAGTCGGTGGTGATGGCGTTGTAGGTGACGTCGCTCACCATCCGCGTCTTCTTGCCGTTCTTGATCTCCCAGAACGCGTCGCCGCCGAACTGGCCGTTGAAGCGCTGCTGGTCGATCGAGTAGCTGCCGCGGCCGTCGATCAGCACGCCGTCCTTGGTGTCGGCGATGATCTCCTCCGGCGTCGGCGATCCCGGCGGGCCCGGCTCGACGTGGACGTTCGGCATGCGCAGGAACGGATAGTTGCGCCACGACGTGGCGAACGTGCAGCCGCGCGACTCCTTCTCGCCGATGTAGTGCGCGGTCTCGCGGTTGGTCTGCAGGTCGACCAGCATGCCCTCGCGGACGAGCGGCCACGACTGCGACTTCACGCCGTCATCGTCGTAGCCGACCGTGCACATGCCGCCGGCCAGCGTGCGATCGGCGGTGACGTTGAACAGCTTCGAGCCCATCACCCGCTTGCCGATGTCGTCCATCTTCACGAAGCTGGTGCCGGCGTAGTTGGCCTCGTAGCCGACGACGCGATCGAGCTCGGTCGGGTGCGCGACGATCTCGTGGATCGTCAGCATCGCGTGCGCCGGGGTCATGACCAGGTCCTTGAGCCCGACGCCCGACCGGCGGCGCCGTGCAGTGCTCGACCGCCTCGGCGCAGATGCGCTCGACGTTCTCGAGCATCTTCGCCTCGAGCGACCACCTCGTAGCCGGCCGTCTTCGGCGCCACCGAGAAGGTGCGCGACTTGAACTTGCCGTCCTTGAGCGCCGTCACCGTGAAGCCCGGCGCGGTGCGCCAGATCTCCTGCTCGATGTACGAGCCTTCGGAGGTGGCGAGGTACTTCCACTCGTAGTCGAACGCCATCGTTCGACTGCACGCGCATCACGTCCGGCAGCTTCAGCGCCGCCTCGTTGATCTTCATCAGGAACGCGATCTTGTCGTCGAGCGAGACGTCCTCCGGCTTCTGCCTTGACCGGCACCGCCCAGTAGTCCGTGTAGGCCGTCGACCGGCGCCAGCTTCACCTCGAAGCGCTTGCTGACCGCGCTGGCCTTGGCCACCTCGGTCGCCTGCGCGGTGATCTTCTTGATCTCGTCCTCGGTGACGAACGGGCTGCTGGCAAAGCCCCACACGCCGCTGTGAATGACGCGGACGCCGAAGCCGGCGCTCTCTTCATGCCCGCCGGCGCCGAAGCCGAACGCGTCGGTGACGATGCGATCGCGCACGGCGACGCTGTCGTTGACGTTGCGCGTGAAGCGGATGTCGGCATAGGTGCAGCCGAGCCGCTTGGCCTCGCGCCAGGGCGACGTCCGACAGGCCCTTGAAGCGCGACTCCAGCACGCGCGCCTTCGGGCGACTGGGCGATCAGGTCGCCAACGAGGTCGCTGGCATAGAGGGCGACGCCGGTGGCGCCCAGCGTCTTGACGAAATCGCGTCGTCTTCATGGTCTACACCGCCGGCGAAATGGACGTCATCGTGAAGTCTTCGAGCTTCATCGGCGGCACCAGCGCCGTGCCCGGGTTGTCGTAGGCCTCGCCGGTGTGCATCGGCATCGGGCGGCCCGAGCATCGTGATGTTGTTGAAGCTCACCGCCGGCGATTCGTTCCAGCGGAAGTTCTGCACCGGCGCCGACGATCTCGCCGTTCTCGATCAGGAACAGCCCGTCGCGCGTCATGCCGGTGTTGAGCAGCGTCATGTTGGTCGACCGGCCGGATGTACCAGAAGAACGATGACCAGCAGGCCGCGCTTGGTGGACTTGATCATCTCCTCCACCGTGGTCGTGCCGCCCTCCATCACCAGGCTCATGCCGGGCGTGGTCGCCGGTCGGCTCCTTCTTCTGCTTCTGCGCCCAGAAGCGGTCGTAGAACAGGTTCTTGACGACGCCCTTCTCGACCCAGGTGACGCTCTTGGCCGGCAGGCCGTCCTGGCCGATCGGCGACTGCCGCAGGATCGGGTTGCCGATCTCGCTGCGCAGCGTGAAGTTGTCGCCGAACACCTTCTCGCCGAGCCGCGTCGTCGCCGCGCTCCTTGCCGCTCATGAAGCTGCGGCCCTCCTCGGCGTCGCGCGCGTTGAGGGCGCCGAGCATCAGCGACAGGTAGCGCGCCGCCGGCCGCGGCTCGAGGATCACCGTGTAGTTGCCGGGCTCGATCGCCCGCGGCTTGCGCGACTTCAGCGCCTTGTCGGCCGCCACCTTCGGTCAGCATCGCGGCGTCGATGTTCTTGATGTCCTTCACGCCGGTCGTGCCCGGCCCAGCCCGACCCGGTCTGGTCCGGCGTGCGGCAGGTCAGGATGAAGCTGGCGTCGGCGTAGTGGAAGTAGGTGAACAGCCCCTCGGAGTTGGCGCTCGCATCGACCCAGTCGAACTTCGGAATGTAGCCGGCGCCGAGCACGCCCTTCTTCTCGCAGATGTCGGTGCTGACCTTGACCATCTGCGCGCGCTCGGCCGGGCCGAAGTTCACGGCCGACGGCAGCGCCGCGTCGAACTCCATGTACTGCTGCGGCGGCTTCACCAGCGGCATCACTTCCGGATTGTCCGGCTTGCGCTGCGCCAGCGCCTGCACCGCTTCGATCGTGCGCTTCAGCGACGCATCGTCGAACTGGTGCGTCGTCGCGGTCGCGGTCTTCTGGCCGTAGTAGACCGTGATCTGCACTTCCTGGTCGTGCTCGATGAGGTTGGCCGTGATGCTGGAGTTGGCAAACCGCGTCGCCGAGCGCTCGCCGCCGGAGAAGTCGACTTCGACCGCGTCGGCCTTGCACATGTTCAAGCACCTTGTCGGTGATCTGCCTTCACTTCATCTCGCGAGTAAGCCATAGGGCCGGATCCTTGTCAGTTCAAAGTTCACAGAGCAGCAGTTCAAGGTTAGGAGTAGGCGGTGCCGACCATGATCCGCCGCAGCAGCATCGGCGACGAGCCGTGCGACGGGCGGTTCGATTGCACCGGCTGCCCCTTCGCGTCGCCGCCCATGCCGTGATGTTCCCAGGTCGTCGGCGGGCCCAACGCATCGAGGTTGGCGAAGAAATCCGTGGTGATGGCGTTGTAGGTGAAGTCCGTCACCATCCGGGTCTTCTTGCCGTTCTTGATCTCCCAGAACGCGTCGCCGGCGAACTGCCCGTTATAGCGCTGCTGGTCGATGCTGAAGCTGCCCTGCCCGTCGACGAGGACGCCGTCCTTGACGTCGGCAATCATCTGATCGACGGTTGGCGATCCGGCTGGGCCTGGCTCCATCTGCACGTTCGGCATCCGCAGGAACGGGTAGTTCCGCCAGTGGTTCGCGAAGGTACAGCCACGCGAGGACGTCTCGCCGATGTAGTGCGCCGTCTCGCGATTGGTCTGCAGTCCCACGAGCACGCCCTCGCGCACCAGCGGCCAGCGCTGCGCCTCCACACCGTCGTCGTCGTAGCCGACCGTGGACGCGCCGCCCGGGTGTGTGCGATCCGCGTAGACGTTCATCAGCTTCGACCCGTAGCGAAGCTTGCCCATGTCCTCGATCTTCACGAAGCTGGTGCCCGCGTAATTCGCTTCGTAGCCGACGATGCGATCGACTTCGGTGGGATGGGCGACGATCTCGTGAATCGTGAGCGCCGAGTGGGAGGGCATGAGGATGAGGTCCTTCAGCCCCGTGCCGACTGGTTTGGACGCGGCATGCTCCGCGGCTTCGACGGCCACGCGCTCGGCGTTGCCGCGCATGTTCTTCTCGGTGAAAAATTCCCAGCCGCGGGTTTCAGTGCCCGGGTTGTAGGTGCGCGACTTCACCTGGCCATCGCGCAGCGCCGTCGCCGTCATGCTGGCCGCGGTGAAGTAGGACACCTGCTCGATGAACGAGCCTTCGGTCGTCGCCAGGAACTTCCACTCGTAGTTGAAGTTCACCGCTGCCGTCGCCATGAAGACGCCGGCGGTCTTCTGCATGGTCTGGGTGATGAGCACCAGCTCGTTGACCTTGTCCTCGAGCGGGATGTCCCAGGGATCCACCTTGATCGGCGTCTGCCAGAAGGTGTCGTAGGCCTTGACCGGGGCCAGCTTCACGTCGAAGCGCTTGGCCATGGCGCTGGCGCGGGCCACTTCGGTGGCCAGCCCCACGACCTTGGTGATCTCCTCGGGCGCGACGATCGGGCTGCTGGCAAAGCCCCACACGCCGCTGTGAATCACCCGAACGCCGAAGCCGAACGTCTCCTCGTCGCCGAACTGCCCGAATCCGATGTTGCCGGAGTTGGAAATGAGGCCGTTCCTCACCGCGACGCCGTTCGAGCGATTGAAGGTGAAGCGGATGTCCGCGTAGGTGCACCCGAGGCGGCGGGCTTCCTTCAGCGCGCTCTCCGACCAGTTGCGATACTTCGGGTCCTTGACCTGCGGGACAGGCGAGGTGGACTGGCGAGCGAAGATGAGACCCGGTGCGAGGCCGACGCCGATCGCCCCCAGCCCGACCGTCTTCGTGAACGCGCGGCGCGACCACTCGGAAGAACCGAATCGACGAGGCATGGCTCAGTAATGTATCACCGCAGGCCGCCGCGGCGGCGCAGCCACCACTCGCCCGCGAGGCATGCCACGAACGGCAACATCCACCAGAACGAGCGCATCGGATGACGCATCTCGGGCACGCGATCCGTGGCCCGGCCGGCGCGCAGTGCCTCGATCACCTGGAAGAGATCGCGTCCCCGCACCGTCAACCCACCGGTGCGTGCGACGACGTCCGGCAAGCCCTCGCCCATCCGGCCCCCGACCGGCGCATCCGGCGTCACGCGGATGTCGGCTCGTCCCTCGCCGACGTCGGCGATGCGAGCGGTCACCACACAGGAAGAGGCACTGACATCGGGGCGAGCGCGGGCTTCGAACGCTCCCGCGGCACCGGTCGGCCACATCCGTATGGATACTGGCGCTCCGCTTCCACAGGCAAGTTCGGCAGTGCCCACCCAGTCGGTCACGGCCCGCACGCTGCGAGCGCTGATGTGCACCGCAATGTCCTCGCCGGGGCGCACCCATCGTGGTTCAACCGCGACGCGAACCTGCGGCCCACCTTCCTCTGCGAGCCGGGCGATGGTGGCACGCCAGAAACGGTCGAACCCATCGCCGGCGCCGCGCTGCTTCCAGGCGTCCATCGCGCCCACCACCATCACGCGGCCTGCTCCCACGGGCGTGAGGACAATCGCAGGTCCCGCCGCTGACGCCGCGATGACCTCGTCGAACGGCAACACCTCCTCGGCCAACAACCACTCGCTGGCCTTCAGCGCGCCCGCGGCTTCGGGGGTTTCAGTCAGCCGTTCGCGCCAACGCTGCGCCAGCAAGCTCGTCACTGGGCCAGCGAACGGCCGGTCCGGGACCAGCACCAATGAACCGCCGCGTCGCCTGACGAAGTGCTCGAGGCGCTGCACATCGGCCGCTGTCAACGCATCCGGCGAGCCGACAATCACGACCCGGGCACGATCGAGCTGAGCATCGTCCAGTGCAGTCCGCCGCAGGAGCGGCCAGCGCACTCACCTGCGGGGCGATATCCGTCCGCGCCGTGACGGTCATGCGCGGATCGTCACTCAGCGCCCGTCGCACGAACGTTGCGCCCCACGAAGGCCGGCGCTCGTGGACGATGACGGGCCAGCGAGCGTCGCCGACGTCGACCACTGCCTGCCCGTGGTTGTCCAGCGTGGTCTGCTCGTCGTCTTTGCCGCTGCTTGCCTCGGCTCGCAGCGTTCGCGTACCCGGTGCGAATGGCCACCAGGGGATGCGGACCTCGGCCTCAGTTCGGTCGGTCCACGTATGCGTTGCCTCGCCGACCACGGCGCCCCCATCGAGCAGACGGACGCGCGTCTCGCGGCCCTGAAGGCCATCACCGCGCAACTGCACGCGCGCGATGCCTTCCGCGGCCGAGTGAGTGGCCGAGGCGCTGACGGCGTGGACTGCGACATTCGGTGAGAGCGTGTCGCCGACGGTGATCAGCGAGGTGGGCCCGCGGCGATCGGCCGGCGCGCGTACCGCGGACTCCGGCCCGCTGACGAAGACACATGGCCGCACCGCGTCGCAGGGCACGCGCAGCGGATCGTCCATCTCGTGGACGCGGACGTCGCCATCGGCACCGAGCTGCTGAACGATCGTCGATCCCATCTCGGTCACGCGCTGCCCCATCGTGACCGGCGAGCCATTGGCAGACGGCATGCTGTCGAGGTCTGAACGGACCAGCACGACATCGGCGGCGATCGGCGGCAGCGGCGCGATCACTACAGGCGGATCGAGCCAGCACAGCAACGCAATCGCAATCGCCGTCAAGCGCAGAAGTCCCGCCAGTCTCACCGCGGCCTCCTGGCCCGGAGTTCGTCCGCCCACCATCCCTGCCACTCGCTCGATCGGCCTGGCTCCGGTCCGGTGGATGGCGCCAGTTTGCTGCGCGCGCTGGCGGCAAGAAGATTCATGGCCGCCGCGGCGGCCGCGCGCCTGTCTTCCGGCCCACTCGCGCTCGCCAGTTTCGCAATCGCCGCCCGCCATGCGGGGTCGGCGCTGCCGAACTGCGCCAGCCGGGCCTGGAATGATGGCGTCGCGGCCTGACCATTGCCAGCGAGCAACACGAGGCCTCCCATGAGGGCACGCTCGGCAGCCACGGCGTCCGGGGTATCCGGCGCTGAGGGACGGGTGAACGACTGCGCGTCCTTTCGATTGCCGCTCAGGCGCCGGGACGCGTCGATGCGGGCCCGCTCGGGCATGGTGCGCAGGAAGTAGCGCCGGCGATCGAAGGCGCGCTGCAGGGCCTTCAGCGCCGCGCGCTCGAAGACCAGCGCCTCGACAGTGTCGCCAGCGTTCAGCCGCGCCTCCGCGCGCGACATCTCATTGATCGCACGCAGCATCTCGGCCCGGCCGGCGTTTTCCAGACGCCCCTCCTGAAGCTCGTCGGACTGCGCGGCCTCCTCCACCTCGTTCTCGACTTCGCCGCCGCTCAAGAACACCACTTCCGATCGCACCATGCGCTGCTCGATCGCGAGAAAGCGGGTCTGCTCGGCCCAGTCGTCGGCGGCGTGCTTGCCGCGCTCGGCCTGCAGCCGCTCGGTCTTCATGATGACCATTTGCTGGCTCACCGCGTATCGGCGGTCCTCGTCGGGCACGGCGAAGCCGGCGCCGGCAAACTCCAGGCGCTTGCCGACGTCAATCGTGAAGGACTCCGACGGCACCCAGTCCGCCGACGGATTGTTGTCCCGTACCATCGCGCGATACACCAGCGAGTCGCCGTCTTCGAGGCCGATCCCGCCCAGCGGCCAGTTCGCCGTTGCCGTCCACCGGGTTGTGCTCGCCCGGTGAATCTGCACCGGTACCTGGCCTTCGGCGAATTCGAATGACTCGCCCGATCCCGACATGCGCGTAAAGCGCAGCTCCAGGTTTCGCAGCCCTTCGGAATCGTCGGCCTCGATCGTCACCTCCACCGTCTGGTCTGGAGTCGTAAACGCGAGATCCTTGCCTGGCTTCTGGATGCGAACCCGAGGCGCGCTGTCCGGCACTACGTTGATGAGCACCACCCGCGAGTGCTCGGCCACACCGGTGGTGGCGCCAGCTGCAAGCGCCACCGCGCCCGACGCCGGCGGTATCCACTCGATCGCATACGGTCCGTCGCCATCACGAGTGAGCGGCCGAGAACCCGCCGCAGGATCCTCCATCCAGGCCAGGGGCGACGATGCGAGGACCTCGAAGCGGAGCCTGCTTCCCGCGATCATCGTCACTTGTTCGGGGTTCTCGAACGACTCCGGCGGCCGTCCCAGGTATGACGGCGGCGTGACGATCGCCGTCAGCCCGGTGAAAGCAGAGGCGGCGCCGATGGTGCCGGCTTGTGTGGACACTGCGCTTTCAGATCGCGAGATCAGGGACCACAGCAGCGCGCCGGTGGCCAGCGCCACGAGTAGCAAGGTGACTGCGGGCTGCGTCAGCGGCGCCACCGTCGTCGGCGAGATGCCCGCCGTGCGCTCTGCCGCCTGCCGCTCCACCTCGTCGCGCATGCGGGCGGAAGCGCGCTCCGGCACTTGCGCCAGTTCGACCGCCGTGACCAGCAGATTGTCCAGGCCAGGCACCCGGGCCTCGACGACTCCTGCAGTGCGCAGCGGGGTCCACACCGACCGTGTCCGGAAGGCTCCTGCGATCACGATCGCCAGGCACGCCGCAAGCCCAAACACGGAGCCAACGACCGTGCCCCCGGTGAGCAACGCACCGAGCACAGTAGCGCCCGCAAGGGTCGCGAGCCCCGCCGCGAATGCCCCCAGCAGATCGGCGATGCGAAACCGGGTCTGCAGGCGATGAACAACGGCGAGGGCGTTCATCGCGTTCCCCTCGCCCACCACTCGACACAGAGCAGCACAAGGACCAGCAGCCAGACCGTTCGCCGGTCGCCCATATCCTCGGGCCTGGGCTCACTCGGTGTCGGCGCCTTGCGCGACAGGCCGGCCAGCTCGGCGTCGGACATCAACTCCGGTTCCCACCCGGCCAGCGGCGCCGACAGTCTCGATTCGAGCTGCGCTGCCAGGCGCGTGACGTCGCCTGGCCATTCGATGGCAATCGGCTCGAGCAATCCCGCGGGAGGCAGCCGGAGTCCGCGCCGCAGCACAGCCCGTAAGGCCCCATCGGCACGCAGCTGCTCGCCGGGTGTCGCGCGGACGGTGATCGGCGGCTCGTCGAGGCGCTCGGCCCTGATCTCGCGCACCTCCGTCGTGGTCGGGCCGAGGGTGAGCCGCTCCGTGACCCGGACCAGTCCCTCGTCACGCAGCTGCAGCCGGGCGATCTCGCGCTCGCGCACCGACGTCGCGTCCGAGCTCCTGATCAACCGGACGCTGACGTCATCGGGCACGTCAACGAAATCGCCGGCGCTGACGGTGCCGCGCCTGAATGCCGAGAACACCACGATCTCGCGGACTGCGGGCCGCTGCACACCAAGCCACCGCACGGCGTCACCGACCGCGTCGCGCAGGTGCGTCCGCGCGAAGGTGGCGCCAACGGCGGCCGATCGCAGCTCGTCTTCCGGGGGCGCGGTGCGATCGTCCAGCACGACCGCGCGCGCCACCCGGCCGGCCCATGCGGCTTCGCGGGCCGGCGTCACGAAGACCGGCCCGGCCAGCGCCGCCACTGCCGCGAGGACCAGCGCGATCCGCACCGCCAGCAGCGGCACGTCCTGCAGCGTCTGCCGGCTTACCGCCGACAGCTTGGTCACTTCCAGGAAGCGAAGCGTCGGAAACGGCATGCGCCGGCTGCGATTGCGGGCCAGCAGGTGCACGGCAATCGGCAGCGCCACGGTCGCGGCCAGCAACCAGGCCCAGGGCTGCAGGAACGTGATCCCCATCAACCCGTGGCTCCGCCCCGCGCCGAGAGGAAGCGCCGTAGTTCTCGCTCGAGCACATCGGCAGTTGATAAGCGCAAATAGTCGAGGCCCTCGCGCCGCACCGCGGCTTCAAAACCAGACAGCCACGCGCTCACGCGCTCGCGATACGCCTCCTGCGCCAGTTCGGGCTGCACAACCAGGGTCCGGTTGGTCTCGGCGTCCACGAACTCCACAGCGCCATGCGCGGGCAGCGTCAGCTCCTCGGCCGAGAGCGTCTGCACCACGACCACCTCGTGGCCCATGCGCGACAGCCGCCGCATCTCGACCAATGCCTCGGCGTCGTCGTAGAAGTCCGAGACCGCCACCACCACGCCGCGACGTTTGAGCAGCGCGCCCGCGCGTGCGAGCCCCGCCGCGACGGACGTGGCACCCGATGGCGAGAGCCGCGCCACTTCCGACAGGAACATTGTCAGGTGGTGATGGCCGCTCCGGGCCGGCAGGTAATGGGTGCTCTCCTCGACGGCCACCAGCCCCGCCGCATCGCCTTGATCGAGCACCAGCGTGCCGAGCACCGCGACGACGGACTTGGCGAGGGGAAACTTGCGTTCGAAGTCCATCGAGCGCGACGACGTCGACCACGAACAGGGCGGACAGGTTGGTGGTCTCGCGGAACTGGCGCGTATACAGGCGATCGGTGCGGGCGAACGCCTTCCAGTCGACGTATTTCAGATCGTCGCCCGGCCGGTAGTGCCGATACTGGCTGAACTCCGCGCTGTAGCCGTGGAACGGGCTGCGGTGCAGGCCCTGCCGCAGTCCCTCGACCGTGGCCTTCGCCACCAGCTCGAGATCGCGGAGCGACTGAAAGCTCCGACGGCGTGGCGACGTGCGGACGGGACATGCGAGTAAGCAGAGCGGTTAGCGGGCGGGAATCTCGTCGAGCAGGCGCGCGACGACCGTCTCGGCGTCGACGCCGTCGGCCTCCGCCTGGAAATTCACGAGCACGCGATGGCGCAGCACCGGCAGGGCCACCGCGCGAATGTCGTCGAGCGACACCGCCGGCCGGCCTTGCAGCACCGCGCGCGCCTTGCCGGCCAGCAGCAGCGACTGCCCGGCGCGCGGTCCGGCGCCCCAGCGCACCCACTGGCGAACGAAGTCGGGCGACTCGTCGCCGCGCGCCGGCGGACGCGTGGCGCGCACCAGGCGCGTGGCGTAGTCGATGACGTTGTCCGCCGCGACGACCTCGCGCACCAGCACGCGCGCGCGCTCGATCGTTCCGCCGGTCGCCACCGCGGCAGGCCATGCGCTCAGCGCCGGTCGTGGTCTGCGCGAGGATCGCGCGCTCGTCCGCGGCCGTCGGATAGCCGATGACGACGTTCAGCATGAAGCGATCGAGCTGCGCCTCCGGCAGCGGATACGTGCCTTCCTGCTCGATCGGATTCTGCGTGGCCAGCACGAACAGCGGCCGATCGAGCGGATGGCGCACGCCGCCGACCGTCACCTGGTATTCCTGCATCGCCTCGAGCAGCGCCGACTGCGTCTTCGGCGGCGTCCGGTTGATCTCGTCGGCGAGGATGATGTTGGCGAAGATCGGGCCGGGCATGAAGCGAATGGCGCGCGTGCCGGTGGCGCGATCCTCCTCGATCACCTCGGTGCCGATGATGTCGGACGGCATCAGGTCCGGCGTGAACTGGATGCGGCTGAACCTCAGGTGGACGGCGTCGGCCAGCGTCTTGATCAGCAGCGTCTTCGCCAGCCCGGGCACGCCGCGCAGCAGGCAGTGGCCGCCGGCGAGAAACGCGATCAGGATCTCCTCGATCACCGCGTCCTGCCCGACGATCACCTTGCGCAGTTCGTGTTGCAGCGCCCCGACCAGGCGCGCAGCCTCGGACAAGGTCATCGGTTCGGTCTGGGCGGCGGCGTCGGCGTGAGGCACGCCCACGATCTTACAGGAGGCCGCGGACGGAATTGAGGCCGCGGACCCCGACTAGCCGAACGGCTGATCCGGCCGCTCGTGGACCTCCCTATTCTGGACGCATGAACGACATCCTTTCTTCGCTCTCATCACAGCTGGCCGCACGCCGCCGAACAGGCTTCGGCGTCGGTTGTCCAGGTCTACGCGCGCCGTCGCCCGGTGGCCGGCGTCGCTGTCGCCGAGGATCTCGTCCTCACACCCGCACAGCACATCGACGACGACGTGGTGGTGGTGCGGCGCGGGGATGGGCACACGACTGAAGGCACCGTCCTGGGCCGCAGCCCTGGCACCGGCCTCGCCGTGATCCGCGTGCCCGGCCTCGGAGTGCCGCCCGCGAGGCAGGCCGCCGAGCCCCGGGTCGGTCACCTCGCCGTCGCCGTGGGCCGGACCTGGAGCGGCGGGCTCTTCGCCAACCTACGTCCGTGGTGGTCGTCGGCGGACCGCTGCGCACCGGACGAACATCGGAGATCGCCCGGGTCATCCGCACTGGCTCGGCGCCGCACGGCGCAATGACCGGCGGCGCGCTGGTGGACGGCGACGGCCAGGCCCTCGGCATCATCACTTCGGCCGCCATCCGCGGCACGACTGTCGTGATCCCGATCGACCTCGCCATGGCCGCCGCGGCCGACGTGATCGCCCAGGGCGGCGCACGGCAGGGATTCATCGGCATCAGCTCGACGGCAGTGAATCTCCCGGCGCGTCAGCGGGCGGGCCGCGATCAGGAGTACGGATTGCTGGTGACGGGCCTGGTCGACGGCAGTCCCGGCAGACCAGGCCGGCCTGCTGGTCGGCGACGTCATCGTCGGCTTCGAAGGCGGGGTCGTGCAGGAGCCGGAACAGCTGGTGATGCGCTTGCGGGGAGAACGCGTCGGCAAGCCGCGCTACGCTCACCGTGCTTCGCGCCGGCGCCGCGCACGATGTGCCGGTGACCGTCGGCGAACGCCGGTCATGACGGGACGCAGGTAAGCTGGGATCGACGTGTCCGATCCCATTCGCGTGTTCATCGGCAGCAGCGATGCCGAAGAGCGGGCCGAGCTCGCCGCGCTTGTCGCGAGCGACGCCCGCTGGGTGATTGTCGGTGACGCGGCGCGCGCCGATCTGGTGGTGATCAGTCCCGAAGAGTGGTCGCGACTGTCGCGCCAGACGTCGGTTCGCCCCGCGCTACGGTCACGGCCGCTCGATCAACCTGTCGAGGGGCTGACCCCTCGCGAGCACGAAGTGCTCACGCTCGCTCGCCGACGGGCTGCCCAACCGCGAGATCGCGGCACGCCTCGGCGTCAGCGAGCACACCGTGAAGTTTCACCTCGGCGCCATCTTCGGCAAGCTCGGCGCGTCTACGCGCACCGAGGCCGTGCAGAAGGGATTGCGGTCGGGGGTGATCGAGATCTAGGTCTCGGGAGGCTGGCGCAGGTTCGCGGAGGTGCCCGTGACCAACGATGCCACGCTGCTCGATGCCTACTCGCAAGCCGTGGTCGATGCCGTGGAGCGCGTCGGGCCCGCGGTCGTCAAGGTGGACGTGCGGCACGCGAAGGGCGACGCGCGAACCAGGCGCGGTCAGCGGCGGGTCGGGATCGGGATTCGTCTTCACGCCCGACGGCCTCATCCTCACCAACAGCCACGTCGTCGCTGGCGGCAACGACGTCGCGGTGTCGCTCACCGACGGCCGGGTGCTGGGCGCGGATGTCGTCGGCGACGATCCGCACACCGACCTTGCGGTGCTGCGCGTCACCGCGCCAGAGCTCACCGCCGCGCCGCTCGGTGACTCAGCGACCTTGCGGCCCGGGCAGGTCGTGATCGCGATCGGCAATCCGTTCGGGTTCCAGCACACCGTGACCACCGGTGTGGTCAGCGCGCTCGGCCGATCGCTCAGGGCCCGCACCGTGCGGCTGATGGAGAACCTGATCCAGACCGACGCGGCGCTCAATCCAGGCAACTCCGGCGGCCCGCTGGTCACGCAGCCGCGGCGAGGTCGTCGGCGTGAACACCGCGGTGATCCTGGGCGGCCAGGGCATCGCGTTCGCCGTGCCGATCAACACGGCCACCTGGGTCATTGCCAGCCTGCTGAAGGACGGGCGCGTGCGCCGCAGTCACCTCGGCGTCGCCGGACACGACATCGACATACCGCGACGGCTGGTGCGCGAGTACTCCCTGCCCAGGGACCGCGGTCTCTCCATCACCGGCGTCACAGCCAAGAGCCCGGCAGATGAAGCCGGGCTGCGCGCCGGTGATCTGCTAATTGACTTCGGCGGGGTACCAATCTCCGGCGTGGACGATCTGGTTCGGCTGCTCACGGATGCTGCTATCGGTGTCGCCACTCCCGTCCGCATTCTGCGGCACGGGGCACCACGACGCGTGATCGTGGTGCCGCGCGAGAGCGCTTGAGGCGTTGGATGGTTATTCCGTCAGGGCAATCGTCGGATCGGTGCGGGCTGCGCGCCGGGCCGGGATGATGCAGGCCAGCATCGCGACCGCCGCGAGTACGACGCCGACCACGGCGAGAACCGTCGTGTCCATGGCGCCGACGCCGTAGAGCACCGACTCGAGAGTCCGCCGCAGCACGAACGCGCCGGCCAGCCCGAACAGCGCGCCGAGCCCGACAATCGTCGCGCCTTCCCCCATCACCAGACCGAAGATGCGCGGCGCACCGGCGCCCAGGGCCATCCGGATGCCGATTTCGCGGCGGCGCTGCGACACCTGGTAGGCAAGCACACCGTAGATGCCCACGCCCGATAGCAACAGCGCGACGATGGCGAAGCCGCCGGCGAGTAACGCTGGCGTCCGTCGATCGACCAGGGCTTCGTCGGTGCGCTCGCGCATCGAGCGGATGTTGTAGAGCGGCAGTTCACGGTCCACCTGGCCCACGACCTGGCGCAGCTGCCCGGTGAGCGCGGCCGGTTCCGCGGCCGCCCGCACGGCCAGTCCCATGCTTCGTTGAGGACGCTGGCGTAACGGGAAGTAATAGGCGCCGGGCTTCTCCGCGCCGGCGGCGTCAACCATCGCCCGCAGACGCATCTCGCCGATGATGCCGATCACGTGCAGCATCTGATCCTCGGGTGGCGGCTTGAACACGTCATCGGTGCTCTCCGGCTGGAACATGCGCTTGCCCGACGGCATCGCCCTTGGGCCAGAACTTCCGCGCCAGCCGCTCGTCGATCACGATCACCCGCTGCCGGCCTTCGATGTCACCGGCGTTGAACAAGCGGCCGCTCACGAGGCGCGCGCCCATCGCCTCGAAGTAGCCATCGGTGACCGACACCTGGCTCGGCGACACGACCGACTCGCCAGGGGCCATCTGGTAGCCCTCCGCCAGGATCACGCTGTCGCTGTTGTTGCCGGAGAACGGGATGGTGGACGACAGCCCGGCGGCCTCGACACCGGGAATCGCACGCACCTGTTCGAGCAGCCGGCCGGTCACGCTCCGCAGCTCGTCGTCTCCGGCGTAACGAGCGAGATGGCGGCGAGACCAATCCGGTCAGCACGTGGTCCGCACGGAAGCCCGGGTCGACGGCGAGGACGCGCTGGAGGCTGGCAACCATCGCGCCGGCGCCAATCAGCAGCATCAACGCAAACGCGACCTGGCTCGTCACCAGCGCGCGACGCGCCAGCCGCGCACCACGGCCGGCGGTGCCCGAGCGCCCTTCCTCGCGCACGATCTGCGCGAGATTCGTGCCTCGCAGCGCCACGACCGGCAGGACCGCCATCACCGCGCCGACGACCCCGATGAGGACCAGTGTGAAGCCGACGACGCGCGCGTCGATACCGATGGCGCTGCCCTGCGGCAGCTGGTCCACGCCAAGGAGCGGTGCGGACACCAGGGCCCACCAGCCCAGGCCCAGCCCCGCGGCGCCGCCGGTGACAGCCACCAGCATGCTCTCGGTGAAGCTCTGACGCGCCAGGCGGCTCATGCTGGCGCCGAGCGCGTGGCGCGTCGCGAGCTCCCGCATGCGAGCCGTGGATCGCACCAGCACGAGATTGGTCACGTTCACGCAGCCGATAATCAGCACGACCAGCGCGCCGCCCCACAGGATGGTGAGCGTGCGGGAGATGTTGCCGACGAGGTAGTCCTGGAAGCCGACCGCCTTCGTGCTGAAGCCGGCGTTCCGCAACACCTCGCGGAGTTGCGGGAAGCGTTCGGCGTTGGCGTTGTTGACCGCGTCCAACTGGCTGGTGACCTGACCGATGGTCGCGCCTGCCTTCAGGCGACCCACCTGCTGCCAGCTGTTGTTGTGTCGCCGATCGTCCGCGCGATCCTCGGGCGTGAACGCGACCGGCCGCACAATCTGAATGTCGGGATCGACGAACCTGAACGCCGGCGACAGCACCCCGATGATCGTCATCGGTACGCCGTTCACGCGCAGCGATTGCCCGAGCGCGCTGTCGGCGCCGCCAAACTGCCGCTGCCAGAAGCCGTGCGTCAGCAGGACCTTCTGGTCTTTCCCGACCTCTGCCTCTTCCTCGCTGAAGACGCGGCCGCGGAACGCCTCGACGCGCAACACCTGGAAAAACGACGGCGTAACGATGAGCCCCTGCAGGCGTTCGGCGTCACGGGTGTCGCCCCCGATCGTCATGCCGTTCTGCCGGTACATGGCCAGCCCCTCGAGGGCGGTCACCGCCGTGAGGCGATCGTAGTAGTCCGGGACGCCGTTGTCGGCAATCGGCGCCCCGGCTCCCGGATACGAGTTGTGCAGGCTGACCAGGCGATCGGCTTCGGCGAACGGCAGTGGCTTGAGAAGGACGCCGTCCACCACCGCGAAGATGGCGATGTTCGCCGCCAGGCAGAGCGCCAGGGTGGCGATCGTGGTGACACTGAAGGCGCGGTCCTTCAAGAGACCGCGCGCCGCGACTCGAAGATCCTGCCAGAGCTGTTCCATCGCTCCTGTTGGACGGGAGCGGTCGGCGGATTGTTTCGCGGCAAGGTTCAGGCGCATAATCAGGGCGCCTGCCGGGAAGGATGCTGATGCGGTCACGTCGAGACGGTCGGGGCGGGGTCACGCTGACCGCGACCCTGGTGCTGCTGGCCGTGCTCGTGGGGCCAGCCGGGGCGCAGACAGGGGCGCAGCCCCCGCCCTCTCAGCCCATCGGCGCGGTGCCGTCGGACGACTTCCTGTTCGGACGCCCTCGCGGCTCGCTCGGTATTCGCGGCAACTTCGTGATGCCCAGCGAAGGCAGTGACATCTTCGACTTCGTGCAGGAACAGCTGACCATCGAGAAGGGCGACTTCGCCGGCCCCGGTTTCTCGGCCGATATCGGATGGTCGCTCACCGAGCGGCTCGACATCGTCGGCGGCTTCGAGTTCGCCCGGAAGAAGGTGCAATCGGAGTATCGCAACTTCGTGGACAACGACCTCCGCCCCATCGAGCAGGAGACGCAGCTCGACCAGAATCTGCTGACCGGCAGCCTGCGCTTTGCGCTGACGCCGCGCGGTACTCGCGCCGGGTCGTACGCCTGGGTGCCGTCGCGCTTCACTCCGTACGTGGGCGTCGGGGGCGGGATGATGTGGTGGCGGTTCCAGCAGACCGGCGATTTCGTGGACTTCGAGGACCTTGGCGTGTTCCCCGACACCTTTCGCTCGGACGGCCTCGCCCCAACGGGACACCTGTTCGGCGGCGCGGACATCCAGCTCTACAAGCGTTTCGCGGTGAGTGTCGAGGGCCGGTACGTCTGGGCCTCGGGTACACTGGATGAGGAGTACGTCGGGTTCGAACCGATTGATCTGTCCGGGTTCCGCTTCTCGGCGGGTTTCAACGTCGTGTTCTAGGGCGAGGAGACTTCCATGGCACTGCGATCCCTTGTCATCGTGGCCGCGCTCGCAGCGGTTCCCCATCTGGCGCTTGCGCAGACCGCATCGGTGGACCCCCGCTGGGCTCCCTACGTCGGCTGCTGGCAGCTGCGCATGGAGAACACGAACGACGGCATTGCCGATCTCGTGGCGGCCGCCATGCGGCAGGCGCCTCCCAACCAGAAAGCCGGCGACGTGATGATCTGCATCACGCCGTCGGAGCAGCCGCTGGCGGTGATGCAGCAGACCGTGCTCAACGGCGAGAGCGTGCTGGACGAACTGGTCTCCACCGACGGCGTGGCGCATTCGGCCGAAGAAGCCACCTGCAAGAGCACGCGACGCGCCGAGTGGTCGGCGTCGGGCCGTCAGCTGTTCTCGCGCGGCACCCTGTCGTGTGAAGGACAGCCCGAGCGGCAGATCACCGGCCTATCGATGATCGTGCCCGGCCCCACGTGGGTCGACGTGCAGATGTCCGAAGTGCGCGGCCAGCGCAGCGTGCGCGTCCGCCGCTATGGCTTGTCACGCGAACAGATCCGAACGGGCGGCGCGCGGGCGATGAACCCGCTGAGCCCGGCGCCTCTGAGCCGCTGGACGATGGATGAAGTGAAGGACGCCAGCCGCAAGACCGCGCCCGAAGTGCTGCAGGCTGCGCTCGTCGAGGCGGGGACCAAATTTCCACTGAGCGGCCGCACGCTCGTGGAGTTGAAGAAGGCCGGCGTGGCCGACACCGTGATCGACGTGATGGTGGCGCTTACCTTCCCCGAGAAGTTCGTCATCGATCGGCCTACCTACAACGCCAGCTACGGTGGGGGCGGCGGGGCCTGGGGAGGCGGCGGATTCGATCCGTGGTCCATGGCCAGCGACTATGGCTGGCTGTCGGTCTATGCGCCGTTCGGGTATCAGTATTACGGCTACTACGATCCGCGCTACGGGCCCGGGTATGGGTGGGTGCCGGTCGCGCCCCCGATCAACGGCAGCGTGGAGCCGGATTCGAACGGCCGCGTGATCAACGGTGCCGGCTACACGCGCGTGCGCCCGCGCGAAGCCGAGCCGACGCGGGTGAATGGATTCGACGGTGGCGTGGTCGACCGTTCTGGCAGCGGTTCCAGCAGCGGCTCGGGATCCGGCGGCTCGAGTTCAGGCGGCGGGGTCAGCACTGGCGGCTATTCGAATGGCGGCGCCAGCGGCGCCAGTGGTGGTTCGGACGGCGGTGCGCGGACGGCTGTGCCGCGGCCGCCTGGCGGTAATCGCTAGACAGCAAGCCTTTCCCCAATCGGAGCAGACACATGACAGGTCCTTTGCCCATCGGAGCCAACGCTCCGGATTTCGACGCCGTGACCACTGATGGCCCCATCAAGTTCCATACCTGGCTGGGCGACTCGTGGGGCGTCCTGTTCTCGCACCCCAAGGATTTCACCCCGGTCTGCACGACCGAACTGGGGTACCTGGCCAGCATCAAGCCCGACTTCGACAAGCGCGGCGTCAAGGTGATTGGCCTCAGCGTCGACCCGGTCGACAAGCACGCCGCCTGGTCGCAGGACATCGCCGAGACGCAGGGCACCGCGCCCAACTTCCCGATGATTGCGCGACTCCGACCTGAAAGTCGCCAAGCTCTATGGCATGCTGCCGGCCGACGCCGGTGAGTCGTCTGAAGGCCGCACCGCGGCCGACAACGCGACCGTGCGCAACGTCTATGTGATCGGCCCGGACAAGAAGATCAAGCTGGTGCTCTCCTATCCGATGAGCACGGGCCGCAACTTCGACGAGGTCATCCGCGTGCTCGATTCCCTCCAGCTGACGGCGAAGCACAAGGTGGCGACGCCCGCGAACTGGAAGGGGGGCGAGGACGTCATCATCCTCACCTCGGTGACCGATGCCGAGGCGAAGGAGAAGTTCCCGGCGGGATGGAAGGCGATCAAGCCGTATCTGCGGGTGGTCCCGCAGCCGCAGGGTTAATCGGCGACAGAGGAGAACATGAACCCACGACACGCATTTGCCGCCACGGCGGTGGTGCTGGTGACGGGCCTGGGCTACGCGGTTGCCGCGCAGCCGAAGCCCGCCGCGGCCAGCAACACCGTCATGGTCTACAAATCCCCGACTTGAGGGTGCTGTAGCGCCTGGATTGAACATCTCCGGGCGAATGGCTTCCAGGTGGAAGCCCAGAACGTTTCAGACGCGCAGTTGAAGGCCGTCGGCATGCAGGGTGGCGTCACCGACGACTTGTCGTCGTGCCACACCGCGAAGGTTGGAGGCTATACGGTAGAGGGCCACGTGCCCGCCGCCGACATCCAGCGGATGCTCAAGGAAAAGCCTGCCATTGCCGGCATCGCGGTACCCGGCATGCCGCAGGGCTCGCCCGGCATGGAGCAAGGCGGTAGGAAGGATCCGTTCGATACGGTCGCCTTCACGAAGGACGGCAAGACGACGGTCTACGCGAAACATCGATAGATCACGTCGGGAGTCGGGAGTCGGGAGTCGGAATACGGACTCAGACCGAAGTCGCAAAACGGGAGTCGGGAGTCGGGGGCAGCCCCGGAGCCCGGCTCCTTTTTTCGTCTGCGGCCATTCAGATCTCCAGATCCAAGATCCTCCGATCATCAGATCTCGAGATCAGATCGCCACATCACGACCTCACCAGATCACCAGCCCCCAGCTCCCGTCATTACGGCTACCAGCGAGAGTGGGTCGACCCGCGCCTCCCCCACCCGCAATCCCCAGTGCAAGTGCGCGCCCGTCACGCGGCCGGTGGCGCCGACCAGCCCGACGATCTGGCCGGCCTGCACCAGGTCGCCCTCGGCAACGTCGATGCGCGACAGGTGCGCGAGTTGCGAGAACACGCCGAGGCCGTGGTCCAGGATCACGGTCCGGCCGCTGAAGAACAGATCGCGCGCGGCCACGACCCGGCCGGCGTTCGGCGCATGAATGGGCGTGCCCGCGGGGCTGAGAAAGTCCGTGCCGGCGTGCGGGTTCCGCGCTTCGCCGTTGAACACGCTGCGGGTGCCGAAGCGGCTGTTGGCCTGGTGCGGCACGGGGACCTGGAAGGGAGTCGTCCAGAGACGCTGCGGGGTGACCGTTGCCAGCAGCGTCTGCGTGAAGCGGGTTTCTGCCTCGATGCGCGCCATCAGCGCGGCAGGCGGGTTCACGAAGTCGGGGTTCACCTTGAGCGTGCGCGTCGGGAAGGTTCGCGGCGCCACCGTGAAAGCCTTGTCCACCGTCCCGCCGGTATTGGTCGTGGCTGTAATCCCATATTCCCCGGGTGCCTGATCGAGATCGATCCCGACGAGCGCATTCCATGTGCCGTCGGCCAGTCGATAGGCGGGCGTGGTCCGCTTGAACGCTCGGACTGCCACCGACGCGACGTCAGCGGGAGCGGTGATCGACACCAGCAGCACCTCGCCCGGCCGCATCGTCCGCGCGCGCAGGTCGATCGATGGCGCGAGTGTGGCCTGGGCCCGGAGGTGAGGGAACGCGGCGCAGACGAGCACCGCGACGATTGTGATCCATCGCAGATGGCCGTTGGCGCGCGTCATGCGCCTAGTCTACGACGGCCGCGCCGATGCCGGCGGCCTGCTAGGCTTCAGGCTCTAGGCTTAGACCCAAGACCCAAGACCCAGCAGCCCCAAGCCTCAAGCCTCAAGCCCCCCTATCAGCGCTGCGCTTCGAGACGCGTCTTGGTGTCGGTGAGCGTGCGCGCCAGGCCGGAGCGAGCCTTGCGCTGGACGATCGGACGCGAGATCGAACCGAGCAGCCCTTCGAGCCGATCGATGCGCGCGCGATTGAAATAGAGCCAGTAGAAGCGGTTGGCGCCGCCGTTCTCGGGCAGGATCGCGGTGACCGCCGTCTGCCCATCCATGTAGTGACTGGCGTAGACCTGCGTCGTGACGATCAGGACACGGCCACCCTCGGTGGTGTGTACGGTGACGTGGTTCAGGCCGACGACCGGCCGGAAGCCGAACGCCTCCTTGGACCAGTAGAAGAAATGATCGGTGTTCGGCAGGGCGCCAGACGGATAGTTCAGCAGGTGGCTGCGCAGCGCCGGCGCGGCGTCGAGAGGCGAGGGTTCCTGCTTCAACAGCGCCCTGACCTCGTCGGCCAGCTTCATCGTCTCGGCGTCGTCTTCGTACTGGACCAGCCGCTCAACGCCGCCGGTGCGGTACGCCGTCAGGTAGTCCAGGAGAATCTGTTTGAACAGCAATGCCGCCTGGGCGTCGGCGTCGGGCGCGCGCCAGTTCACCTGGGTGTTGACACGGCGGATGTCGTCGCCCGACAGGCGAACGTCGCAGGCGCCCACCCGGCACGTCCGCAGGGCCTTGATGTCGTCTGGCTCGATCGTCAGCGAGTCGAGGTCGGAGAGTTGCGGTGTCTCGCTGAACTTGGCGATCTGCAGCACGAAGCTGCTGCGGCGGAAACCGTCGAGCGTTCGGTACTGCTCCACGAAACTCGACGAGGAACCCGTGATGCGAATCGCACCGGCGGTATTGACCTCGCGCTTGAGACTGGCCGGGAAGGTCTTGGCGACGGCGTGCCCCTGCTCGAGGTTGCCCATCTCGCGGTCGGTCAGACGGAGGGTGGCCCGGATGAAGGGTTCCGCCGCCTGGTGGTCGCCCTGACCTTCGACAGGGAGAGCGGCGGCGGTCAGCGAGAGAACGGCGGACAGAAGCGCGCCGCTGACGAGCCGGCACGAGGGGCTCGTGAGCATCTCCGCCGATAGTACTTGCTTGGGGTCTGGCACGATACCCCAGAATTCCGCGCAGTTCCTGCGTACCGGGCGGATTTCATCCCGCTAGCAGCGCATGCGGGGCGGGGCCGGCCCGCCAGACGTCAGCGCTCGCCCGATCCGTTCGGTGACGTCACGGGCGTTCCCGGTGGCGGAACCGGCAGTCGACGCTCCGGGCGCTCCCGCTCCACAGGCGTGCCATCGGGCATCTCCACATGCAGATGGCTGAAGTGCCCGGGCACCTTCCAGAGCACCCGATAGCCGGCCCGCCGCATCAACTCCGCCAGCGCGTCCGGCGCGTCGCTGAGCATGTCGATGGCCAACCCCGCGTAGTGCATCGAACGCCGCGCGTGCACATGATCGTTGGCCGAGACGAGCCGCACGCTGTGACCCGTGCGCCTCGCCCAGATATCCGCCACGTCGAACATGCGCAGGGCGTCGCGCGATGTCAGTCGTACCTGCTCACGCAGTCCGCGGACTACTGCTGAGCGTTGATAGGGGGGAGCGTATAGCCCTGCGAGGCCAGCAATTGGCGCACGCCTTCGAGGGCCTTGCCCTGCTCCTCCACGGCTTCGGCCAGTCGCGAATTGGCGCCCAGCAGGGCGTCGGTGGTGCGTCGATGTTCGGTGATGAGAAAGGTGACCACGCCAGCGGCGAGCACCCACGGCAGGATGGTGTTCTTGAATTCGTTCCAGTACGTCACGGACACCCCCAACGGATGGTGGACAGTTCCGTCGCCGCTCCGGGGGAGAGAGCGAGAGACGATTGACGCTGGCTCGGAGGAGAGCTTTGGGCAGTATGCCACACGGAGCGGCTCGCGGCTCTGCCGTAGGCCGCCCAGAAAGGCCTCGCCGCTGACGCGGCTCGGTAGGATGGAGGGCCGCTTCGAGGTAGGCCTCGCCGCTTCGCGGCTCGGTGGGACCTCGGGAGCGGTTGCCGGCGCGATCGCTTGTGCGACAAGGGTCCGCGGAAGCCGGCGAGGCGGTGATCGCGATCGACCGCCCCGCCGCTTCCCTGCTTACAGTCTGCCGGTCAAGAGCATGATGATCAGAATGAGCAGGATGATCCCGCCCAGACTGCCGCCAACTCTCGGCCCACCCATGTAAAAACCGCCACCGCCGAATACCAGCAACAGGATGATCAGGATCACCAGTAGGCTCATAACGCTCTCCTCCAGGGGGTTTCCGGCGCGCTCATCTCAATCAGCAGTTGATCGAACATCACCATTGTTCGTTCGTCCCTGATTTGCGGGATTGTATACGACGGACTCCAGACGAGGTGGTGCGTGACGCCAATGTCGAGGTGGGAAGCTCATCCAGGAGCGTCTAGCGAAGACGACGAACAAAGCCGGCGCCGATGAACCAATCGTCGGGACCGCCCGCGACCCGGCGACTGGCCCAGACGTCGATCTGGGTGCGGAGGCCGAGGGGAAGCATCAGGCCGCCCTCGACCGACCACACATGTGGCGTCGAACCGCCCGGCGATGACTCGGCAACCATTCCGACAAAGGAATTAAGGGTCTTCACGACGGACGCCCCGAGGGAGGCGCTGGCCGCCGGTTTCGGCCGGACACGGTCATCGGCGTCTCGCGCGGCTGCCAGAATCCGCGGTCCCCGACAATCCAAGGCGATCGGAGACCGAGATGGCCCAGGCGAAGCGGGCCACGGGATCGGTGTAGCCGGACGAAACGGCATTGCTGCCGACCGGGAGGTCTGGCGTAGCCAATCAATGCCGCGTCAACCTTGTCGTGGTTCAGGAGACCGACCTTCGCGCCGAGCCGTAGGTCGGCCCAGCCTGTGCTCCAACCTTCAGCGTTTGAGAGGGACGTCGTTGCCGCGGTCGTCACCAGGCCATCCCAGGCCACCGAGACCTCGAGCCGCGGATTCAGTCCGGCGTGCAGCTCCAGTTGTGGCCAGGTGAACGTCCTTGTGAGGTCCGCGCTGTGGCCTTCGTGCTCCCACGCAAAGCCCGATTCAAGCTGGAGGTGTCCTCGACCGAGCAGAATCGGACTGTCGGCAAAGCCCGGTCGGTCGGCGGTGTCAGAAACACTGGGCGGAGACGACTGCGCCGCCGCTGGAATCACCGCCAGAACGCTGATGAAGGCGACCCAGCTGAGACAGCCCTGCAGCATGGACCTCTGCCTCTCCGCTACTCGGCTGGACCGAGCGTCAAGCTGATGGCCCCGACGCCCTCAATCGTGCCTTCGAGAACGTCTCCGGAGTTGACCGGACCAACGCCCTCGGGCGTGCCGGTGTAGATCACATCACCAGGACGAAGGTGGTAGAAGGTCGAGAGGTGGGCAATGACTTCGGGCACCTTGTGAATGAGCTGCGAGATATCGGCACTCTGCTTCACCTGACCGTTCACGCGAAGCTCGATTGGCCCGCCCGAAGGATGGCCGATCTCGGTGGCCGGGACGATCTCCGACAGCACTGCTGACTGCTCGACGTCCTTGCCGAGATCCCACGGGCGCCGCTGCTCGCGCGCGGCCAACTGCAGGTCGCGGCGGGTCATGTCGAGGCCGCAGGCATACCCGAACACGCAGGCAAGCGCGCGGTCGGCGGTGACACGAAACGCAGGGGCGCCGATCACCACGACGAGCTCCAGCTCGTAGTGATAGTTCGTCGTGCCTGGGGGGTACGGTACGGTCGATCCCGACGGCGCGTAGTGCGCGGCTGCCTTGGTGAAATAGAACGGCGCCTCGCGATCGACCGCCACGCCCATTTCTTTGGCGTGCGCTTCGTAGTTACGTCCGACGCAGAAGATGCGCCCGATCGGAATCCGCCCGGATTGGCCCCGCACGGGTGCGGTGACCAACAGGGGCGCGGGGAACAACAGTTCGGTCACTGGGTCCTCTCAACAGCAGGGTGAGGGCGCTCGTACGCCGCCGCCAGGGCGGGATCCCGTTTCTGGATCTCCGCGTGGCTCACGCGGCCGTTGCGGCGCAGGTAGTCGTAAGCGAACGAGATCGGATCGAGCTGGAGCCTGGGCCCGAGGTTCTCGGGCGGTGATGGAGTCGTAGACCTCAGGGGCGATCTCGCGAACGAATGCCAGCGCGACGTCGGAGAACACCAGGCCCCAGCCGTAGGTGGCGCCTTCAGGATCGCGCTCGTAGACGCGGACATCGTGTCCCGGTTCAGCGCGTGCCATCAGGTACGCGAAGAACAGTCCGGCCGGCCCGCCGCCAACGATGCGAATCTTCACGGCTTCGCGCGCGCGTCGTTGAACTGGGAGACGTTGCGCCGGATCTGCCCTTGATGCTTCGCGACGTGGTGCACGAGCAGATCGTCGACCACGAACGACGCGGGCTTGAGACCCCAGCGGGGGTTCCTGCTCATGCCCTCGACCGCGAGGTCCTCATCGCTCAGGGATCTCAGCGTCTCGGCGGAGCGCCGCACCGCCTCGCGGATGTCGGCGACGACGTCGTCGAGCCGGTAGTGCGGCCGTGTTCGTCACGGCGGCGAGACGTCCGGCATCGGTGTGGTCGCGGCCCCACGGCGTGCCCGAGCCGCGCACGATCCGCAGCGCCTCGCCGGTCCAGAACGGGACGAACTCCCGGATGTGACAGAGGTTGTCCATCACCGTCCATACGCCCTCGGCGGGAACCCAATGAATGAGCTCGGCGGGGAGCTGCTGCACCTCCGTCAGGATTTCGTCGGTCGTCGTGGACAGCCGCTCGGCGGCGGCCATGGCCTCGCGTCTGCGGATCAGGCACCGTGACGGTCCTCGCGGAACAGGTGCAGGGCTTCCTGCACGGGACGATCAGAGAACGAGAACAGGACGGCCTCGTCCGAGGCTTCGTGGACCACCGGCTTCCAGCTCGGCACGACGAAAATATCCCGCGGCCCCCACTCGACGACGAAATCCGCGCCGATCCGGGTCCGGCCGCGACCTTCGACCGCGACGAAGATCGTCGCGTCGGTCGACCGGTACCGCGCGGTCTGGAATCCCTGCGGCAGGAGCTGGATGAACGCCGCGATCGTCGCCATCGGATAGCCGCCGGTCACCGGGTTGCTGTAGCGCATCTTGAGGCCGTGGCAGGGATCCCAGGCCTGGCCGCGGGCGAGCTGCGCCAGCGCCTCGCGCGTGCGCGCGTACGGATAGTTGAACACCGGCGAGGCCCCGGCCGCCGGCCGGTGATCGACGGGCAGCAGGTTCGATCCGTAGCGTGCCTGCGCATCGCCGGCGGGACGCGCGATCGGCTGCTCGTCCTCGTCGTGATGCTCGGAAAACGACGCGTCGAGGAACTGCACGATCGGGATGTCGAGCCCGTCGAGCCAGAACATCGGCTGGTCGGTCTCGTTGCCGTGGTCGTGCCAGGCCATCGGCGGCGTGATGATGAAGTCGCCGTAGTGCATCGACGTGCGTTCGCCGTTGACGGCGGTGTGGGCGCCGTCGCCCTCGAGGACGAACCGCAGCGCGCTCTGGCTGTGGCGATGTGCGGGCGCGACCTCGCCCGGAAGCACCAGCTGCACGCCGGCGTAGAGGTCGGTCGTGATCTTCGACTGGCCGCGCAGGCCGGGATTCTCGAGGATCAGCACCCGGCGCTCGGCTTCTTTGGCGGTGATCAGGCGCGCCGGCCTCGATCATCGCGGCGCGAATCTCCGCGAACGACCAGGCTGCCGGCTGGCAGCCGGCTGGCCGGTTCCGGCGTCACGAGCTTCGCGAGCGACGTCCACAGCGGCGTCAGATGTTTCTGGCCGATGCGCTCGTAGAAGGCCAGACGCTCTGGCGTCTCAGCGGGGTGCGGCCGCAGGCGGAGTCGACATGCAAGACCTCCCGGAAAGTGTTTGACAGTATACGGACAATCTCTATACTGTCAACCGCGATGACGACCGCCGCTGCGACGTCAGAAAGTTCGCGAGTCCTTCTCCCGGCTGCCCGGGCCACCTCATCCGGCGCGTGCACCAGGTCTCGACCGCGTACTTCGCCGAGGAATGCGGCGGCGAGCTCACCGCCGTCCAGTACGCCGCGCTCGTCGCCATCGGCTCGCATCCCGGCATCGACGCCACGCGACTGTCCGAGATCATCTATTTCGATCGGTCGACGATCGGCGATGTCCTCGACCGCATGGAAGGCAAGGGCTGGATCCGGCGCGAGTACACGCTCAGCGACCGGCGCATCAAGCGGCTCGACCTGTCTTCAGCCGGCCAGGAAGTGCTGCAGCAACGTCGAGCCGGGCATCCGCCGGGTCCAGGATCGGCTGCTGGCGCCGTTGACCGCCGCCGAGGCGAAGACGCTGGTCCGTCTGTTGGGCAAGATGGCCGACGGCGACGAGGACGATGGTGCCGACGCCTGACGTGACGCCTCGCGTCGTCGACGTCCAGGCGTTCATCGACGCCCAGCGGGTGTCGCCGCTCCAGAGACGGCTCCTGTTTCTCTGCTTCGTCGTCATCGCCATCGACGGGTTCGACACCGCGATCATCGGTTTCATCGCCCCGGCGCTCCGGGCGGAGTGGCGCCTCGGCGTGGCGCAGCTCGGGCCGCTCTTCGCCGCGGGACTGTTCGGGCTGATGCTCGGTGCCTTGGCGGTCGGCCCGCTCGCCGACCGCCACGGCCGCAAGACGATGCTCGTGGTGTCGATGGTCGTGTTCGGTGTCGCGAGCCTGGCGTCCGCGTTCAGCGGCGGCCTCGGGGCCCTGATCGTCTGGCGGTTCATGACCGGCCTGGGGCTCGGCGGCGCGATGCCGATGACGATCACGCTGGCGTCGGAATTCTGTCCTGCCGCTCGGCGGTCGTCGCTCGTGACCCTGATGTTCTGCGGCTTCACCCTCGGATCGGCCATGGGCGGCTTCATCGCGGCGCGAGTGCTGCCCGAGTTCGGCTGGCGCGTGCTGCTGCTCGGTGGGGGCGTGGCGCCGCTTGTGCTCGTCCCGGTGCTCGCGGCGCTGATGCCCGAATCCGTGCGCTTCCTCGTGATGAGAGGCGGCGCGGACGACCGCATCGCCGCCGTGCTCCGGCGCATCGCACCCGCGGCGGATCTTCGTGGCGCCAGGTTCGTCGACGCACGCCATCGCCGACTGGGTCCCCGGTGGCGCAATTGTTCGGCGGCGGGCTGCTGAAGGGAACGTTGCTCCTGTGGCTGGCCTTCTTCATGAGCCTGCTCGTCGTCTACCTGATGACGAACTGGATGCCGACGCTGCTGCAGCAGGCCTCGGGCGCGTCGCTGGCGGACGCGGCGGCGATCGGGGCGATGTACCAGGTCGGCGGCACACTCGGGGCGATTCTCGTCGGGCGGCTGATGGACAAGTTCGAACCGCACGGCGTGCTCTTCGCCGGCTATCTGACCGGCGCCGCCTGCATCGTGCTCATCAGCCTGTCGACCGACAGCGCGCTGGCTGATGACGCTCGCGGTCTTCGCCGCGGGTGCGTGCATCTCAGGCGGCCAGGTTGGCGGCAACGCGCTCTCGGCGGCGTTCTACCCCACCACGTCTCGCGCCACCGGCGTCGCCTGGGCGAACGGCATCGGCCGCAGCGGGTCGATTGTCGGGTCGCTCCTCGGCGGCGTCCTGCTGGGTCTCGGGTGGCCGGCGACCACGGTCTATGCCCTCGTCGCCATTCCCGCAGTCATCTCGGCACTGGCGCTTGGCGACGCTGGGGCTCGTGCGGCGGCGCGAGGCGATCGGCCGGTTTAAGCTAGCACGATGACAGCCCACGGGAGGGGTCCGGGATGCGAAATTTGGCTGTGCTGCGTTTTTTGTCAGCGCTGATGTTGGCAATCGCGCGGCTCAAACGGAGCCGCCTGCCATCCGGCGTTACTGCCACGCTAGTCGTGGCGATGTTCGCCGGCTGCGGCGGCGGCGGCACTGCGGAACCCAGCGGACCGGTCGACCGGCGGCCAGCGGCCAAGCCTTCGGTGACACCGGCGCCAGATGACCCGGAATGGCACTACGAAGGGGCTCAAGGTCCCGATCGGTGGGGCGCGTTGAGCGCGAAGTTCGCGCGCTGCGGCGAGGGCCGCTCGCAGTCACCCGTAGATTTTGCCGAGACGGTCGCCGGTACCGAGGCTCTCGAGCTGAAGACCAATTTGATGCCGGGGGCCCTGCGAATCGCCCACCACGAACACGTCGCTGATGGCATCAACAACGGCCACACTATCCAGATCAACTACGAGGGCGGCGACACGCTGACCATCGGCAACGACAGCTACGAATTGGTGCAGTACCACTTCCACAATCAGAGCGAGCACACCGTGAAGGGCAAGCACTTCCCGATGGAGATGCACCTTGTACACCAGGCCAAAGGCGGCGAGCTGGCCGTGATCGGCGTCTTCATCGAGCAAGGCGCCCACAATGCTGCGTTCGATCCGATCTGGAGCAACCTGCCGAAGCAGAAGGGCGTGGAAATCCACTATCCGCACGTGAACGTCGACGTGGACAGGCTCCTGCCAGTCAGCCGCGCGTCGTACCGCTACGACGGCTCGCTGACCACGCCTCCCTGCTCCGAGGGTGTGCGCTGGATCGTCATGACGACGCCAATCCAGTTGTCCGCCGAACAGCTCAAGGCGTTCACCGCCATCGTCCACGACAACAACCGGCCCGCGCAGCCGCTGAACGGCCGGCTGGTGCTCACGGAAGCCGTGACCGAATCGCGCTGACCACCGGGCGCCATCCTGAGGTTAGCCGGCGAGAGCGAGAGTTGCGGATTTCCTAGGAAAGGTTGGAGGCGCCGCCCGGATTTGAACCGGGGATGGAGGTTTTGCAGACCTCTGCCTTACCACTTGGCGACGGCGCCGATCGGTTGTTCTTGGCGGGATGCCGGGCGGCCCACGCACCCGCGTGAGGCCCTACGAGATGCGGGCTCCCCGGCGAAGGAAAATGGAGCGGGAAACGGGATTCGAACCCGCGACTTCGACCTTGGCAAGGTCGCACTCTACCACTGAGTTATTCCCGCCCACGAACGAAACCCTAGTGTAACAAAACGAGCCGGGGTCCGGCAACCATCTGCGCCGGTTGTGGCCCCCGGATCCTGCAGCGGACACGGGACACCGGATACCGGACACCGGATACCGGATACCGGGTACCGGATCCCCGTCCCCTACCAGCCCGGCCGAAACGCGTCCGGGTAGACGGTCACGCGCGGCGGCTCGGTCTCGGACTCCACCGCCACCACGTCGAAGCGGCAGACACGGTCGCCGGCGGTCTCGAGCCCCAGGTAGCTCTCCGCCATCGCCGCAACACGTCGCTGTTTCTGCGCCGTGACCGACTCCGCGGGATTGCCGAACCTGCCACTCCCCCGCGCCCGCACCTCCACGAACACCAGCACGCCATGGTCCTGGGCCACGATGTCCAGTTCGCCGTAGCGGGTGCGATAGCGCCTGTGAAGAATGGCGTAGCCGCGATCCTCGAGCGCCGCACTGGCGAGGTCCTCGCCGCGCATCCCAAGCTGCTGCCGGGCCATCGTCATGCCCGGGACAGTGCAAGGTGCCTGCCCGCGTATCGGGCAGGACTCGCGATGCAGTTCGACGCCCCTACCGAGCGAAGCGAGGCCTACGGCGAAGCCGCCCTCCTCGCCTACCGAGCGAAGCGAGGCCCTCGCTCCTACGCCGAAGGCGCCTTCCCAAGCGAAGCGAAGACCTCGTCCAGAATCTCCACCGCCGTCTTCGCCTGCGCCTTCGTCAGCACCAGCGGCGGCGAGAGCGGATCGCGTTCGTGCCGGCGCCGAGCACGAGCAGGCCGCGCTTGAAGCACGCGTCGACGACCTTGTCGCGCTCCGTGGTGGCGCGCTCCTTCGTCGACGCGATCGCGCACCAGCTCGATGCCGATCATCAGCCCGCGCCCGCGCACGTCGCCGATGATCTGAGTGCTTCTGCTGCAGCTCGCGCAGCCGATCCATCATGAACGCGCCGACCTCGGCCGCGTTCTTCATCAGCGAGGTCTTGCAGCAGCTCGATCGTCGTGAGCGCCGCCGCGCACGACACCGGGTTGCCGCCGAACGTGCTGGCGTGCGAGCCCGGCGGCCACGTCATCACCTCCGCCCGCGCCGTCGTCACGCCGAGCGGCAGGCCGGACGCGACGCCCTTGGCCGACCGTGACCATGTCCGGCTCGACGCCGAAGTGCTCGATCGCCGAACATCTTTCCGGTGCGGCCCATGCCGGACTGCACTTCGTCGGCGATCAGCAGGATGCCGTGCTTCGTCGTGAGCTCGCGCAGCCGCTGATGAAACTTCGGCGCGGGCACGACGTAGCCGCCCTCGCCCTGGATCGGCTCGACGACGACGCCGGCGACTTCGTCGGGCGAGACGAGGTGCACGAGCATCTGGTCCTCGAGGAAGTCGAGGCACTCGGCCTGGCAGGTCTCCGGCTTGCAGGCCGACCGGGACAGCGATAGCAGTTGGCGTACGGCGTGTGGAACGTGCCGGCCTGCATCGGCCCGAAGCCGCTGCGCTGAATCGCCTTGCTCGAGGTCAGCGACAGCGAGCCGAGCGTGCGGCCGTGGAAGCTGCCGAGGAACGCGATCATGCCGTAGCGTTTCGTCGTGTAGCGCGCCAGCTTGATCGCCGCCTCGATCGCCTCGGTGCCGGAGTTGGAGAAGAACGATCGCTTGCTGCCCGCCGAACGGCGCGATCTCGTTGAACACTTCGGCCAGGCGCACCTGCGGCTCGTAGTAGAAGTCCGTGCCCGACATGTGCAGGAACTTCTGCGCCTGATCGACGATCGCGGCGACGACCTCGGGATGCGAATGGCCGGTGGAGTTGACGGCGATGCCGGCGGCGCAATCGAGGAACAGGTTGCCGTCGACGTCCTCGACGACGGCGCCGCTCGCCGCGCGCCATGACGAAGGGATAGCCGCGCGTGTACGACGGCGAAACGACCTTGCGCGTCGCGCTCGATGAGGGCCTTCGCCTTGGGACCGGGAAGCGGACGTCTTCAGATCTGCGGGCATCCATGGCGCCCATTATGCGCCGGAGCTGCGCTACTTCCGCTTCCAGCGCGTCCCCTGCGGGCCGTCTTCGAGGATCACGCCCTTGCGAGCAGGTCCTGGCGGATGCGATCGGCCTCCGCGAAGTCGCGCGCGCGCCGCGCGTCCTGGCGGGCCTCGATCGCCGCCTCGATCTCGGCCTGCGGGATCGGCGGCTGTCGCGTCCTCGGCGCGGCGCAGCGACAGCACGCCGAGCACGTCGATCGAAGTGGGCGAAGGCGGCGAGGATCGTCGGCGCGTCGCCCTTCGCCGACCTGCTTCTGATCCATCGCGATGTTGAGCGCGCGGACCAGGTCGAAGATCGCGCCGAGGCCCGCGGCGGTGTTCAGGTCGTCGCGCGAGCGCCGCGTCGAACGCATCGACGCGCCTCCTTGCACGCGCGCGGTGACTCTCGGGGTGCGCGTCGCCGCCCGTGCAGCGCGTCGACGCGGCCCAGGAAATCGGTGATGCGCCGCAGCGCCTCTTCCGCCTGCTCGCAGCCCGATCCAGGTGAAATTGAGCTGCTTGCGGTAGTAGCGCCGACAGCAGGATGTAGCGCAGCGCCGACAGCCGGAAGCCCTTGTCGAGGACGTCCTGCACCGTGTAGAAGTTGCCGACCGACTTCGACATCTTCTGGTTGTCGACGAGCAGGTGCTCGACGTGGAACCAGAAGCGCGAGAACTCCTTGCCGGTCGCGCCTTCGCTCTGCGCGATCTCGTTCTCGTGATGCGGGAACACCAGATCGACGCCGCCGGTGTGGATGTCGATCGGCGACTCGCCGAGCAGCCGCAGCGCCATCGCCGAGCACTCGATGTGCCAGCCGGGCCGGCCGGGTCCGCAGCCGCACGTCCCACGTCGGCTCGCCCGGCTTGGTCGCCTTCCACAGCACGAAGTCGCGCGCGTCTTCCTTGTCGTACTCGTCGGAGTCGACGCGCGCGCCGGCCTGGATGCCTTCGTGATCGAGCCGCGCCAGCTTGCCGTAGGTCGGGCAGCGTCGAGATCTTGAAGTAGATCGAGCCGTCGCTGCGTGTAGGTGTGGCCGCGCTGCCTCGAGCGCGTTGATCATGTCGGCCATCGCCTTCGAGGTTCGCCTCGTCGGTGGCGCGCGGCGTGTCTTCGACCGGCTCGATGCCGAGCGCGGCGGCGTCCTCGCGGAACGCCTGGATGTAGTGATCGGTGTATTCGCGCAGCGGCAGGCCGGCCTTCGCGCTCGCGCCGACGATGGTCTTGTCGTCCACGTCGGTGAAGTTCATGACGTGGTGCATCTGCGTAGCCGGCGACGTATTTCAGCGCGCGGCGCAGCACGTCGACGCAGACGAACGTGCGGAAGTTGCCGATGTGGCCGCGCGCGTAGACGGTGAGCCCGCACGTGTACATGCGGACGGTGTTGTCGCGCAGCGGGCGCGAAGGTCTCCTGCTGCCGGGTGAGGGTGTTGTAGAGACGCATCGCGTCAGGCCGTGCAGAGGCTGCGGTGACTGACTGGCCGCCGATCGTGACGGTCAGCTCGCCATCGGCGGCGGTGAACACACGAGCGCGGCACTCGCGTGTCGCGGCGCCGTCGCCACGCAGTCGGCGGCGGCGGCCGCCACGCGCTCGACGAACGCCGCGCCGGCGGCCTCCGTCGATGCTTGGCGTATCCGACGGCGTGGGCGCGCGATCCCGTACGGCCCCGACCAGCCGGGCATCGCCGGGTACGGTCACCGTGAAGGTGAACGACGCGGGAGTCATCTGACACTGCATCACACACCAGAACCGTCGCGGCAGTCAGACCGATAGTCTATCGAACAACCGCGTCGCGCGGCGAACATCCGCCGCAATCTGCTCCTGGAGGGCCTCGACGTCGGGGAACTTGCGCTCGTCCCGCAGGCGCTGGACGAAGGCCAGCTTCGCGCCTGGCGACCATAGAGATCGCCTCGACAGGCCCAAGGACGTGCGTCTCGATGGTCGGTCGGCAGTTGCTCGCCGAAGGTCGGGCGCTGACGCCGATGTTCGTCACGCTGGGATAAATCGCGGCCGTCGATCGTGATCGCGGTCGCGTAGACGCCGTGCGGCGGAATCAGCTCGTTCTCGGTCGACAGGTTGGCGGTCGGGAACCCGATCTCCCGGCCGCGCTTCGCGCCTTCGACGACCGTGCCGTCGATCGCGTAGTGATGGCCGAGCAGCGCGCCGGCCTCGTCGACGCGGCCCTCGGCTCACCAGCCGGCGGATGCGCGTGCTCGACACGACGAAGTCCTTGTAGCGGATCGGATCGATCTTCTCGGCGCGAAACCCGTACTGCGCGCCGAGCGATCGCAGCAGCGTGAAGTTGCCGGTGCGATCGCGGCCGAACAGGAAGTCGGCGCCGACCCACACTTCGGCGACGCGCAGCCACTCGACCAGCACGGTGCGGACGAAGGTCTCGGGCTCCCACTGCGACATCTCGCGCGTGAAGCGGACCACGGCCGCGCCCTGCACGCCGGCGCGCGCGAGCGCATCGAGCTTCTGCGCCTTGGTCATCAGCAGCGCCGGCGCCTTGTCGGGCCGCAGCACGCGCGGCGGATGCGGATCGAAGGTCAGCACGACGCTGGTGCCGCCGCGCTCGGTGGCGCCGCGCTGGATGCGCTCGATGATCTTGATGTGGCCGCGATGCAGGCCGTCGAAATTGCCGAGGGCCAGGACCGGCGATCGCCAGCGCGGCGGCCGCGGATCGTCGGGAAATGAATTACGTCCACCTAGCCCGACCTCCACCGCGAAGCGCAGGCCATCGAACGCCAGCGCCATCGCCGGCTCGGGCAGCGGAGCGCGTTGGTCGCGGCGTGCGGCAGGTCGTGGCAGATGTGCGTGAAATAAGTCTGCCGCGGCTTGCAGCGCGCTCGACCACCGCCGGCGCCTCGGCAACGATGAAGTGCGTCGGATGCGGGCGATGGCGCAGCGCATCGAGCACCAGCACGTCCAGGCCCTCGAGCAGCGGCCACGCCTCGTCGGGAATGGTGCTGGTGTCGGTCGAGATACGCAAACGAGCCGAACCGAAAGCCGAGGATCGGCCGCGAGCCGTGCAGGAGCGGGATCGGCTGCGACGTCAGGCGCGCCGACCGTGAATGGCCCGTCGATGTCGTGCAGGCCGATCTGCGGAATGCCGCCGCCCTTCTCGGTCGGAGGATCGAACACGTAGTGGAAGGTCCGGCGCAGCTCGCTGCCGGTGGCTGCCGATCGGCGTAGCACGGGAATCGGCGCCGTCCTTGCATCGGCGTTGAAGCGGCGCGACCTCGTCCATGCCCATGACGTGATCGGCGTGGCTGTGCGTGAACAGGATCGCGTCGACCTTGACCACGCCGTGACGCCAGCGCCTGCTGGCGCAGGTCGGTCGAGGTGTCGACCAGGATCGGCGGGCCGCCTCGACGTCGAGGTAGATCGACGGCCGCGTGCGGCGGTCGCGCGGATCGGCCGACTGGCACACCGCGCAGGTGCAGCCAATCATCGGCACGCCGTGCGACGTGCCGCTCCCAAGAAAGGTGACGCGCGCCTTCATCCAAAACTGAAATGCTAGCATACGCAGCATGAGCGAATGTCGCGAGCGATGCGGCGGCGCGCGCTTCCAGCGGCTCGTCGTGGATCATGCGCACGCTGCGCTCCGAGCACGGCTGCGCGTGGGATCGCCAGCAGACGCTGAAGACGCTGCGGCCGTTCGTGCTGCGAGGAGACCTACGAGCTGCTCGACGCGCTCGACCGCGGCGACATGCCGGCGCTCGAGGAAGAGCTCGGCGACTTCCTGTTCGAGGCGGTGTTCCTGGCGCAGATCTGTGCGAGGAGGAAGGGCGCTTCTCGATCGCCGATTCGATCCAGTCGATCGCCGACAAGCTGATCCGTCGCCATCCACACGTCTTCACGCCGGACGGCGACCTCCTGCCGCCGAACACGACCATCACCTCGCTCCGGAGTGAAGGAACAGTGGGAAGAGATCAAGGCCGAGGAGCGAACGGACGCCGGCGAGCCGCAGACGACCACGCTCGAGCGGCGTGCCGCGCTCGATGCCGTCGCTGCTGCGCGCCTACGAGCTGGGCCGCACGCGCGGCGCAGGTCGGCTTCGACTGGGAGCAGCCAGCCGACGTGATCGACAAGATCGACGAAGAAGTCCGCGAGCTGCGCGAGGCGGTGCGCGACCGGCGGCGGCCGTCGGCGCACGCCGAAGAGGAGTTCGGCGACCTGCTGTTTGCGCTGGTCAACGTCGCCCGCAAGCTGGGCATCGAGCCCGAGGCCGCGCTGCGGGTGGCGAACGACAAGTTCCAGCGCCGCTTCGAGTCGATGGAAGCCACCGCCACCGCCGAAGGGCATGCGCTGAAGGACCTGTCGTTCGACGACCTGGACCAGCGCTGGAACAACGCGAAGAAGGCCACTGCCGATCAGTCGTGATCGTGGTCGTCGGCCAGTGGCAGGCTCGCTCGGCCCGCGCCCGCGCCAGCGCAATCCCGTGAACGTCTTCACCTCCAGCGACTCGCCATCGGTGATGAGTTCGATCTGTCCGTCGCGGTCGGTGCGGAACACCTGCGCCCCCACGGCAGCGTATCGAGCCAGCACGTCGCGCGTGGGATGCCCGTACGGATTGCCGCGGCCGGCGCTGACGAGCACGGCAGCAGGCCGCAGGCGCAACAGGAACGGCATCGAGCTGGACGTGCTGCTGCCATGATGAGGCGACTTCAGCACCACGGTCGGCAACAGATCCATCGCGTCGGCCAGACCGGACTCCACCTCGCGCGAGATATCGCCCGTCAGTAACAGCGACACGCGACCGTACCGAACCTCGATCACGAGCGAGTCGTCGTTCCTCACGCGCTGCCGTTCCCAATCCGGTTGCGGCGGATGATGGACGCGCAGCTCCACCTCACCGAGCCGCATCCGATCGCCTCGCTGCAGCCAGCGCCAGCCGCTGCGTCGCTCACGGGCCGCCGCTTGCAGGATCGACTCCGGCTGGTGACGCGCGACCGGCACCCCCACCCACACTTCGCGCGGCGCGAAGTCACGCACCACCGCCGCGGCGCCGCCGATATGGTCGGGATCGCCGTGCGTCACCGCGACGTAGTCCACGCGACCCAGCCCGCGCGCCCGAAGGGCCGGCCCGAGGACGCGATCGCCGATGTCGAAGTCGCCACCGGTCGAGACGCCGCCGGCGTCCACGAGCAGCGTCTGGCCGTCAGGGCAGGTGACGAGAAACGCGTCCCCCTGCCCCACGTCCATGGCCGTCACGCGCAGGCGAGCATCGAAGGCGGCGCGCGCGTAGGTGTGTGGCGCCACCGCAATCCACAGCCACATCCCCGCGGCGACCACACCGAGCGTGCGGGCGGGACCTGGGCGCCGCGCCTGCGCACCGTGACCCAGCCACCACCATCCGACGAGCGACGCGTAGTACGCGGCCATCAGCCAGAGTGACGGCGCCGGCACTCTCCAGGTGGCCCACGGCGCCAGGTCCACCAGCCGGCTGCTGTCCACCAGCACGCGAGCCGCGCCGAACGTGACCCAGCCCGCCGCGTCCGCGAGAAACGCGATGCCCATCGCGTCGGCCATCACGCAGGCAGACGCCGCTGCCTGCACCACGCCCATCGCCGGGACCGCGGCCAGGTTCAACACCAATCCGGCCATCGTCACACGCTCGAACACCAGGGCCGATACCGGCATGAGAACCAGTTCAACGGAGAGGCTGCCAACGCAGATGGCCGCTGCCGCGTGCCACCACGACACGGGACGCGCGGGCTGCCACCGCGCCGCTGCCGCAAGCAGCGCCCCGCTGGCGCCGAAGGTCAGCCAGAAGCCGGCGTTGACGATGTCCAGGGGGTTGCTGAGGAGCATGAGCGACGCGCCAACACCGATGGCGTTGACGGGTGCCGTGCGCTGGTCGATGACGTGCAAGGCGAGATAGACGATCGCCGTGAGCGTGGCCCGCATCACGGAGGGGCCGCCGCCAATCACCCAGCCGTGCGCGGCCAGCACGACGACGGCCACCACCGCGCCAGCTGCAAACCGCAGGCGAACGGCCCACAGCAGCAGGAGAACCGCGGCCGCCAGCAGCGCGATGTTGCCGCCGGAGATCGCGACCACGTGGTAGGTGCCCGCCTCCTGCAGCCGTAGTTCGATCTCCCGCGTCATCTGCGCGCGATCGCCGATGAGGATGGCCGTGCCGATCGCCGCCGACTCGGGGTCGTGGCGCCCGACGTGGCGCGCCATCGCCCGGCGCACCGCCGCGCGGACGTCCGCCGCGCGCTCGTCCCACCATCGCCCTCTGGCGAGGACCTCGACGAGCGCCCCGCTCTTCACGGAGCCCACCAGCGCCGTTCCACGACGTGCCAGCGCCCGCTCCGCATCCGGCACACCGGCGTTCAGATAGCGGGCCGCGGTCCGCAGCGCGACCGGGAACTCCACCAGCCTTCCCGCGCGCCACTCCGTCGCGACATCACTGGCCAGCTTGCCTCCGACACTCACCGACAGGCCGCCTTCCACGAACTCCCAGGCGCCCCCCATCGACACCTCGGAGACCGCGACCTGCATCGAGGCGCCGTCGGGGGTCAACGCCGCATCGCGCGCGAGCCTGCCGCGCACGCGCACCGGGTCGTCTTGGGTGGAGACACGATCCGCACTCCAACCCCCGATGCGCTCGTCGAACCATCGCCGCAGCGAGGAATGCTCCGCGCGATCGACCGCGTGGACGCCATGCAGAGCCGCGCCGGACACGAGCGCGCCTGCCAGCATGAACCTGGGAGAGCGCCTTGAGTTCGAGATGCCGGGCGAACCACGCGCCGGCCAGACACGCCGCAAACAGGTTCGTGACGAACGAGGTCAGCGCGATGTCGGTGTGGATGCCGGCGGTGAGACCCAGCGCCAGCAGAAGCGAGAACAGGAGGGAGGGTGGCATGCCGCGGTTGATGCAAAACCGCGGCACACCCGGATTCAGGCCGGTTCAGTAGACCGGCAGTCGAAGAGTGGCAGTAGCTGCCACCCGGAACGCTTCCGCGTCAGGCAGATTCTGCGCTGACCGTGATGTGATAGTCCTGCAGCGCGCGGACGTCCAGGCTCGGTCCGCAGGGCGCGAATCGCCTCCACGGCCGCCGCGGCGCCGGTCATCGTCGTGATGCACGGCACGCCGGCCATCATCGCCGCCCGCCGCACCGCCTTGTCGTCGAAGAACGACTCGCGGCCGAGCGGGGTGTTGATGACCATCGAGATCTTGCGGTTGACGATCTCGTCGGCCAGGCTCGGGCGGCCCTCGTTGACCTTGTAGACCACCGAGCATCGACGCCGTGCGCGCGCAGGTAGGCGGCGGTGCCGCGCGTGCCGACGATCTTGAAGCCGAGCGCCGCCAGCTCCCGCGCAATCGGCAGCACCTCGGCCTTGTCGTCGTTGTTGACGCTGATGCACACGGTGCCCGCCTCCGGCAGCCGCTGGCCCGCGCCCAGCATCGCCTTCACGAAGGCCATGCCGAAGCTGTTGGCGCCGCCCATCACCTCGCCGGTCGACTTCATCTCGGGTCCGAGAATCGTGTCGACGCCGGGGAACCGGACGAACGGGAACACCGGGCTCTTCACGAACACGCCGGCCGGCACCAGGTCGTCGATCAAGCCGAGCTCGGCCAGCGTCTTTCCCGCCATCACGCGCGCCGCCACCTGCGCCAGCGGCACGCCGGTCGCCTTCGACAGGTACGGCACCGTGCGCGACGCGCGCGGGTTCACCTCGAGCACGTAGACCGTGTCGTCCTTGATCGCGTACTGCACGTTCATCAGGCCGATCACCTTGAGCGCCCGGGCGATGCGCCGCGTGTAGTCGCGCATCGTCGCCAGGTGCCGCTCGGCCGACGCCGGTGGCGGCACCACGCACGAGCTGTCGCCCGAGTGGATGCCGGCCTCCTCGATGTGCTCCATGATGCCGCCGATCACGACGGCGCCGGTGGCATCGGCCACGCAATCGACGTCGATCTCCTTGGCGTGCTCGAGGAAGCGATCGATCAGGATCGGCCGGTCGTGCGACACGTCGACGGCGGTCGCCATGTAGCGGTCGAGCGTCGTCGACGTCGTAGACGATGGCCATGGTGCGGCCGCCGAGCACGTAGGACGGCCGGACGACCACCGGGAAGCCGACGCGCGCCGCGACGTCGCGCGCCTCGGCGCGCGAGATCGCGGTGCCGCTCGCCGGCTGCGGGATGCCGAGGTCCCACAGCAGCTGCGTGAAGCGCTGCCGGTCCTCGGCGAGGTCGATCGAGTCCGGCGAGGTGCCGAGGATGGTGACGCCGGCCTCCTGCAGCGACAGCGCCAGCTTCAGCGGCGTCTGTCCGCCGAACTGCACGACGCACGACACGTCGGCATTGCCCTCGCGCTCGCGCTCGACGACCGCCATCACGTCCTCGAACGTCAGCGGCTCGAAGTAGAGCCGGTCGGCGGTGTCGTAGTCGGTCGACACCGTCTCCGGATTGCAGTTGATCATCACGGTCTCGAACGCCTCCTTGCGGAAGCCGAACACCGCGTGACAGCAGCAGTAGTCGAACTCGATGCCCTGGCCGATGCGGTTCGGCCCGCTGCCGAGGATGATGATCTTCGGCTTGTCGGTCGGCTCCGCCTCGCACGTCTCCTCGAAGCTGCTGTACATGTACGGCGTGAACGACTCGAACTCCGCCGCGCAGGTGTCGATGCGCTTGAAGGCAGGCATCAGCCTCAGCTCGTCGCGCTTCTCGCGCACCGCCGAGTCGTTGACGCCAAGGATGTCGCCGAGCTCGTCGTCGCCGAAGCCGGCGCGCTTCAGCGTGCGCAGCAGGTCGTGCGACATGTCGCGCAGGCCGATCATCTCGGCGGTCCGGCGCAGCTCGACCATCTCCGTGAACTGCTGCAGGAACCACGGGTCGATCTTGGTCAGCTCGTGCAGCTGCTCGATGGTCCAGCCCTTGTCGAGCGCGCGGAACAGGGCCCACATGCGGCGATCGGTCGGCATCACCAGCTTGCGGCGCAGCAGCGGTGTCCTCTTCCTCCTGCTCGTCTTCGGTCTGCGTGCGTTCGTCGTGCGCTCGGGCCGGCGGAACAGCAGGCCCTCCTTGCCGAGCTCGAGCGAGCGCACGCCCTTCAGGAACGCTTCCTTGAAGGTGCGGCCGATCGACATCGCCTCGCCCACCGACTTCATCTGCGTCGTCAAGGTGCGATCGGCCTGCGGGAACTTCTCGAAGTTCCAGCGCGGGATCTTGACCACCACGTAGTCGATGGTCGGCTCGAACGACGCCGGCGTGACGCGCGTGATGTCGTTCGGGATCTCGTCGAGGCGTGTAGCCGAGCGCGAGCTTGGCGGCGATCTTCGCGATCGGGAAGCCGGTGGCCTTCGACGCCAGCGCCGAGGAGCGCGACACGCGCGGGTTCATCTCGATCACGATCATCCGGCCATCGGCCGGGTTGATCGCGAACTGGATGTTCGATCCGCCGGTCTCGACGCCGACGCGGCGGATGATGCGGCGCGCGGCGTCGCGCATCCGCTGGTATTCCTTGTCGGTCAGGGTCTGCGCCGGCGCCACGGTGATGCTGTCGCCGGTGTGCACGCCCATCGGGTCGATGTTCTCGATCGAGCAGATGACGACGAAGTTGTCGGCGCCGTCGCGCATCACCTCGAGCTCGAATTCCTTCCAGCCGATCACCGACTCCTCGACCAGCACCTCGTGGACCGGGCTCAGGTGCAGGCCGCGCGCCGCAGATCTCCTTGAACTCCTCGAGGTTGTAGGCGATGCCGCCGCCGACGCCGCCCATCGTGAACGACGGGCGGATGATCGACGGGAAGCCGGTCTCCTCGACCGCCGCGAGCGCCTCGTCCAGCGTCTTGACGACCCCGCTGCGCGGCACGTCGACGCCGATCTCGCGCATCGCGTCCTTGAACAGCAGGCGATCCTCGGCCACCTTGATCGCGGGAATCGACGCGCCGATCAGCTCGACGTTGTACTTCTTGAGGATGCCCAGCTCGTCGAGCTGCACCGCGAGGTTGAGCGCGGTCTGCCCGCCGACCGTCGGCAGGATCGCGTCCGGCCGCTCCTTCTCGATGATCTGCTCGAGCACTTCCGGCGTCAGCGGCTCGACGTAGGTGCGGTCGGCCAGCTCCGGGTCGGTCATGATCGTCGCCGGATTGCTGTTGACGAGCATCACCTCGAGGCCCTCGCGCGCAGCGCCTTGATCGCCTGCGTGCCCGGAGTAGTCGAACTCGCAGGCCTGGCCGATGACGATCGGGCCGGAGCCGATCACGAGCACGCGATGAATGTCAGTGCGTCTTGGCATCGCTTACCGGCGCTCCATCTCCTGAAGGAACTGCGTGAACAGGTAATCCGCGTCGTGCGGTCCGGGCGACGCCTCCGGATGGTACTGCACCGAGAAAATCGGCTTGTGCAGGTGGCGCAGGCCTTCGACCGTGCCGTCGTACAGATTGAGGTGCGTCACCCGCGCGGTCGTCCGGCAGCGTCGCCGGGTCGACGGCGAAGCCGTGGTTCTGCGACGGTGATCTCGATCGCGCCGGTATCGAGCTGCTTGACCGGATGATTGCCGCCGCGATGGCCGAACTTCAGCTTGTAGGTCTTCGCGCCGAGCGCCAGCCCCATCAGCTGATGGCCGAGGCAGATGCCGAACATCGGCACGTCGGCGTCGATCAGCGTCTTGATGTTGTCGATCGCGTACGTCACCGCGGCCGGGTCGCCCGGGCCGTTGCTCAGGAAGATGCCATCCGGCTTCCACGCCAGCACCTCGGCGGCCGGCGTCTGAGGCCGGGAACACCCGGACCTCGCAGCCGTGCGCCGCCAGGCGACGCAGGATGTTGATCTTGATGCCGTAGTCGTAGGCCGCGACGCGCAGCGGCCGCGAGGCGCGGTGCAGCGGCGGCACGCCGAACGCTGGCGTCGGTCACCGCGTCGGCCAGCGATGGTCGTGAAGTCGTACGGCTCCGCGCAGGTGACGTCCTTGACGAGGTCGCTGCCTTCCATGTGCGGGACCGCGCGCGCCTTCTCGACCAGCACCTGCGGATCGACCGAGCCGGTGGCGATGATGCCGCGCATCACGCCGCCCGAGCGCAGCTTCTTGGTCAGCGCGCGCGTGTCGATGTCGCCGATGGCGACGATGTCGTTCCGCGTCAGGTAGTCGCGCAGCGTGCCCTGCGAGCGCCAGTTGCTCGACATCGGCGACGGGTCGCGCATGATGAAGCCGGCGACCTGCAGGCCGCTCGACTCCTGGTCGGTGATCGACGACCCCGTAGTTGCCGATCTGCGGCGCGGTCATCGTGACGATCTGCCCGGCGTAGGAGGGATCGGTCAGCACCTCCTGGTAGCCGGTCATGCTGGTGTTGAACACCACCTCGCCCGTGGTCTCGCCGGGCGCGCCGGCCGACACCCCTGGTACCACGTGCCGTCTTCGAGTGCGAGAACAGCGTTCATTACTGCTCCTGTACGCTCGTCAACGAAGCGGCGGCGCGCGCACGCTCGCCCGCGACCACGCGCACGGTGGTCGAGATGGGCCGGAAATCGGCCAACTGCAATTGCACGGTGTATGACCCGGGCGCCAGGTCCCCAACGGTGACCGGCGTGGTGCCCGCAGGTCGCCCATTGATCAGCACCGTGGCGCCGGTCGGGCGGGACTCGATGACAAGGGTACCAGTTTTCGCGGTCGCTGCACCGCTGGCGGCGCCGGCGGCCGCCGCCGGCTCCGTGCGCGTCAAGCGGAGATCCAGCGAGCGCGACGGGCGGCTGCGCGTCAGCGCCACCTGTCGTTCCTCGGTCGTGAAGCCGTCGCGCTGCACGCGCACGCGGCGGGTGCCGAGCGGCAGCTTCTGAACGGTCAACGGCGTGACGCCGCGGCGGTCACCGTCGATGAAGACCGTGGCGCCATCGGGCGACGTGCGCACCAGCAGGTTCCCCACCGCCGCCGCGGGCGCTGGGGCTGGCGCCGCGGGGCGCGCGGCGGCAGCCGCTGACGGGGCCGGCGCCGGGTCGGTCGCGGGCTGGCGCGCCGGCGGCGTCGCCGGGGTCGCCTGCGGCTCCGGATTCACCTGAGGCGCTGGCTCTGCCTTCGCCGGTGGTTCCGCGGTCTGCGGCGATGCCGAGGGCGGCGCGTCGGCGACGGCTGGCGTGGTCGAGGCGCTACTCGCCACGCGGTCCGGACGATGCCGATCTATTCCACAGGAACGTGGCGGCGCCAAGACCGATGAGCACGCCAAAGACGATGGCGGCGATCAGAGAAGGGACGCCGAAGCCGGACGGCGTGGACGGCACGCCGCTTCCCAGCAACGGCCCGCTGCGATCGTCCGAGCCGAACGTCACCCTCAGCGGCTCGCGCATCGTCGAGATGGGCGGCGTCGGCGTGATTGGGGGCGCAGGCAGGGGCGGCGCGATCTCGAAGGCGGTGGCAACCGGTTCGTCGTCGATGGCGTCGATCGAGGGGTGCGGCGCCGCGGCCTCCATCCTGTCGGGCGTGAGCGCCGCATCGGACCAGTGGTCCAGTCCGGGAGCGGCTTCGTCGGCCTGAGGCGGAAAGAATGTCAACGGTTCGACGGCGCTGCCCGCAACCGGTTCAACGTCCGGTTCACCCGCGGCAGTGCTTTCGAGCGGAAGGGATGGCACCGCCGGCGTTCGGCCACGCTTCCGCGGCCGGGTCTCGGCCGCGGACACCGCCGGCCTCGTCTGCCATCTGCGCGGCGACTTCGGCCAATGCGGTGACGAACTCGCCACAGGACGGGAACCGCCGGTCCGGGTCGGGGTGCAGCGCCCTTGCGAAAATGGCTGGCCAGCGCCTCGCGATCGGCGCCCGGCACGGGGCCATGTCGCCGCCGACAAACGCCGACGGGGCGCGGCGGCTGGTCATCCACTCGTAGGCCAGCGCCGCCAGCGAGAACTGGTCGCCGGCAGCCGTGATCGCGCCGTCCCCGAGTTCGGCGCGCGATAGGGCCGGCGGATGGGCAGGCGCTCGCCGTGGACCGGCCAGAATCGGCCAGATGCCCAGGCCTGTCAGCGTCGTCTCGGATTCGACACCGTGACATCGCGGGGATGCAGGGCGCCATGCAGAATCCCACGGCTGGCAGCGGCGTCGAGCACCCCGGCCAGGGCCCGCACCCGCGGCACAAGGTCGGGAAGGGCGGCGGGCCCGAACTGCTTGAGCGCCACGTCGAGCGAGTCGCCTTCGGCGAACGAGGTGGCGAAGTACGGGGTGTGATCGTGCAGCCCGGCCGCCAGTGGCTTGACGGCCGAGGCCAGCGGCGGCGTGGTGGTCACGAGGTTCGCGAGAGCCTCGACGAAATCCGGCCAGCCGTTCGGGTGGCAGATTGATGGTGAAGAGCTTGATCGCGGCCGGCGTGTCGGCGTCGGGATCGACGGCACGGAAAACGGGACCACACGTGCCCGCTCCGACTTGATGGAGGACACGGAAGCGGCCGATGGCCGCGGGTGGGACGTCGAACAGTGAGCCTTCCCCGGTCACGTGTTGACTTGCGATGTTATCACGCGGAGTTGACACACTTGCCAACGCTCTGCGACAGTACGCGGCGGTGCCTGCCGACCGACGACAACCGTCGACCGCCAGTGCGCTGGCGGTTGACATCCGACACATTTCCCGTGGATTCGCCGCCTGGCGTCGGACTACGCGTTCGCCTTCGCGACGCGTCGCGCCGTTCTTCGCCGGCGATCCGGCCACGCCGGCCGCCTGGGCCGATACCATCCGCCGCTCGCAAGTCCACGCCCGCCAACCCGCCGAGATCTGCGCGGTCATGCTGGCGCATCAGCAGACCCGGCGCGGCGCCCCGGCGCAGCCCGCGCCGTCGGCCGCCCGGCTCGCCGATCCCGCCACGCGCGTGGTCATCACCGGCCAGCAGGCCGGGCTGTTCGGCGGCCCGCTCTTCACGCTTGCTCAAGGCCATCACCGCGATGAAGCTGGCGGCGCGAGGTCGAGCGCGACCATGGCGTGCCGGTCGTGCCGGTGTTCTGGATCGACGCCGAAGATCACGACTGGCCGGAAGTGAGCGGGTGTACGGTGCTCGACAGCGAGCTGGCCCCGCACACGGTGCGGCTGCGCCGACCTGCCCGGCGCCGGCGATCGCTCCCGATCGCCCGGCTGACCCTGAACGACGAGGTCACCGCCGCCCTCGACGCAACTCGACGCCGCGCTTCCCGACACCGAATTCAAGCGCCGACATCATCGACGGCGCTGCGCGCGCGCCTACGCGCCGGGCCGCGGCATGGCCGACGGCGTTCGGCGCGTGGATCGGAACACGTGCTCGGACCGCACGGCCTGGTCGTCTACGACTCGTCGGATCCGGCGGCCAAGCCGCTGGCGCGCGACGTGTTCGTCAAGGAGATCGCCAGCCCGGCGAGACCGCGCGAACTCGCCGGCCAAGGCCGGCGACGCGCTCGTCGCGAAGGGCTATCACGCGCAGGCGACGCTCGCCGACGGCACCGTCTCGCTGTTCCACCTGAACGCCGAGCGCGACGCGATCAAGGTCGATGGACGGCCAGCGCCACGATCGGCGGCGAACCGACGACGCTGCGGCAGCTGGCGGAAGAAGCCGAACAGCACCCGGAGCACTTCAGTCCGAACGTGCTGCTGCGCCCGCTCGTGCAGGACACCGTGTTCCCGACCATCTGTTACGTGGCCGGGCCGAACGAGCTCGCCTATCTCGGCCAGCTGAAGGACGTCTACGCGCACTTCGGCATCGCCGATGCCGCTGATGTATCAGCGCGGCACGGCGACGCTCGTCGACTCGGCCACGCTGCGCTTCCTCTCGAAGTACGACCTGCCGATCACCGCGCTTCGCGCGCAGGACGAGTCGGCGCTCAACCAGTTGCTCGAGAGCCAGCTGCCGCCGACCGTCGAGCAGGCGCTGACCGCCGGTCTCGACGCTGATCGACGAGCGGATGGCCGCGGTCGCGGCGGCCGTGCCGCAGATCGATCCGACGCTCGAAGGCGCGGTCAACTCGACGCTCGGCAAGATGCAGCACGAAGTGCAGACGCTGCACAACAAGGTGATCCAGGCGGCGAAGCGGCAAGGACGAGACGCTGCGCCGCCAGTTCCAGCGCGCGCAGGCCCTCACCTTCCCGCACGGCCACCCGCAGGAACGCGAAATCGGCTTCGTGTGGTTCCTCAACCGCTACGGGCCGGCCCTGGTGGATCGGCTGATGGAGGAGCTGCCGCTCGCCATGGGCCACCACTGGGTCCTGACGATTTGAGGAAGTCGAAAGACAATCGCGGCCGCGCGTCGTGGCAGGTTCGCCTGGCATCGCGCCGTCGCGCGCCGCGTGCGTGGCGCCGTACCGGCGCCGGCATCGCCTGATCGGCCTCGGCGTGAGCGCCGTGATCGCGGCATTCTCGCTCGGCCGTCCTCGGCTATCTCTACGTCTCAGTACGGCCGCATCATCGACGCGCGCCTGCACGGCGAGCGCGATCGCGTCGTGCCGCGCGTCTTCGCGCGGCCGCTGACGCTGCAAACCGGCCAGAGCCTGAGCCAGCCGAACTGATCGCGCGGCTCAACGACGTCGGCTACGCGCAGCGCGCGCGCGTCGAGCGCGCCGGCGACTTCGCGATCGATCGCAGCAGCATCGTCGCTGCTGCCGCGCGGCGGCGATCAGGCCGGCAAGGTCGTCACGGTGTCGTTCCCCGAGCCGCCGGTCGCGCGAAGAAGACCGCGCGAAGCCGCCGCCGCCGCCGCCGCAGCGCGTCGTCGAAGATCGCAGTCGCCGGCAAAGTCGGTCGAGCGCGTCACGCTCGATCGCGCCGCTGCTGACGGCGCTGATGACCGGCTCGCGCGAGAAGCGCCGCCGCGTCGCGCTCGAGGCGATTCCCGCGCGCATGCAGGAGGCCGTGCTGGCGATCGAGGATCGCCGCTTCTACTACCACCCCGGCGTCGATCCGATCCGCATGGTCGGCGCGCTCGTTCACCAACATGCTTCGGCAACCGCGCCTACCTGGTCGGCGCCAGCACCATCACCCAGCAGCTGGCGCGCAACTTCTTCCTGACCGAGGAGATGGCCGAGCGAGCAGCAGACGCGCCAGCGCTCGTCCGGCCGCAAGCTGCTCGAGCAGTTCATGTCGCTGATCCTCGAGACCAAGGCCACCAAGGACGAGATCCTCGAGCTCTATCTGAACGACGTCTATCTCGGCAACCGCGGCTCGTTCGCGCTGCACGGCGTCGCCGAAGCGTCGAAGATCTTCTTCGGCAAGGACGTCACGCAACCTGACGCTGTCCGAAGCGGCGCTGATCGCCGGCGTCATCCAGTCGCCGTTCAATCACTCGCCGTTCAACAACCCCGAGCGCGGCCCAGCGAGCGCCGCAACGTCGTGCTGCGCGCGATGGCCGATGCCGGCTACATCACCGCGACGCCGCCGATCGCGCGCAGCAGGAGCCGATCGCCGTGGTGGCGCGCGCGCGTCGACAACGAAGCGCCGTACTTCGTCGACTACATCGGCGAGGCGCTCGACGAGGCGTTTCCCGGCGTCGACGCGCGAAGCCGGGCGCGCTCGACATCTACACCACGCTCGACCTGAACCTGCAGCGGTACGCGCAGGACGCGGTGCGCGACGGGCATCGCGCGACGTCGATGCGACCCTTGCTCGCCGCCGCAAGCGCGGACCGCGGCGCGTCGCGCAGGCGGCGCTCGTCGCGATCGATCCGCGCACCGGCGAGATCCTCGCGTTCATCGGCGGCCGCTCCTACAACCAGTCGCAGTTCAACCGCGCCGCGCAGCGCCCGCCGGCAGATCGGGCTCGACGTTCAAGCCGTTCGTCTATCTCGCCGCGTTCGAGAAGGCCGCCGACGACGGCACGCGCCGACATGACGCCGGCGACGCATCGTCTCGACGAGCCGACGACGTGGAACTTCGACAACCAGGAGTGGTCGCCGAAGAACTACGACGGACGAGTACGACGGCGCGATCACGCTGCGGCGCGCGCTGGCGATGTCGCGCAACATCGCCGCGGTCAAGGTCGCCGAGCAGACCGGCTACGACCGCGTCGTCGTCGCTGTGGAAGAAGACCAAGGTCGGCGATCAGACCAGGTGAAGCCCTATCCGTCGATCGCGCTCGGCGTCGTCGAGCTGACGCCGCTCGAAGTGGCCGAGGCCTACACGGTGTTTCCCAACCGCGGCACGATGCAGCAAGCTGCGCGCGATTGCTCAGCGTCGCGAGCGGCGAGGACGTCGCCAAGCCGAAGGTGGAAGCCGGGCCCGACGGTCGCGCGGCCGACGACCGCCTTCCTCGTCACGCACATGATGCGCAGCGTGCTCAACGAAGGCACCGGCGCCGGCGCGCGCGCGAACGGCTTCACGCTCGACGCCGCCGGCAAGTCCGGCACGACCAACGATCTGCGCGACGCGTGGTTCGTCGGCTTCACGCCGGAGCTGCTGACCGTGGTCTGGGTCGGCCTCGACGACAACCAGCCGCTCGGCCTGAGCGGCGCGCAGGCGGCGCTGCCGATCTGGACGTCGTTCATGAAGAACGCCGCTGGCCGGGCACGCCACGTCGCCGTTCGAGGCGCCGGCCGGGCGTCAGCTTCGTCGAGATCGATCGCGACACCGGCAAGATCGCCACGCCGATCTGCCCGCGCGTCACCAACGAGGCGTTCCTCGCCGGCACCGAGCCGCTCGCCGCAGCTGCGAGCTGCACCAGCTGGTAGGCGAGTAGCCGGCCTATACATCGTCCGCATCGATGAACCACGAAGTCTTCGCCGCGCTCGGCGAGGCGCTCTCCCGCGGCGAAGAAGCCGCGCTCGTGACGATCGTCTCGTCCAACGGCTCGACGCCGCAGCGCGTCGGCGCGAAGATGCTCGTCTTCGCGCGACGGCCGCATCGTCGGCACCGTCGGCGGCGGCTGCTACGAGCACGACGCCATCGGCAAGGCGCGGCAGGTGCTGCAGACCCGCAAGGCCGACCACCGTCAAATACGATCTCAACGACGACTTCGCCGAAGAGACCGGCCTGGTCTGCGGCGGGCAGATGGAAGTCTTCATCGAGCCGATCGAAGCGGCGCCGGCCGTCTACATCTTCGGCGCCGGTCACGTCGGCTACTACCTGGCGCAAGTTGCGCGCACGAGGCCGGCTTCGGCGTGCACGTCATCGACGATCGCGCCGCGTTCGCCAACGCCGAGCGCTTCCCGTTCGCCGCCTCGGTCGTCGTCGACGACATTCCGGCGTGGCTGGCGCAGACGACAGTTCCCGCCAACGGCCTACGCGGTGATCGTCACGCGCGGCCATCGCAACGATCTCGATGCGCTGCGCGGCGCTGGCGCCGCGCGAGCTGCGCTACATCGGCCTGATCGGCAGCCGCGCCAAGGTCGCGCGCCTCTACGAGCAGCTGCTGGTCGAAGGCCGCGTCGACCCGAGCGCTGCTCGAACGCATTCACGCGCCGATCGGGCTCGACCTCGGCGCCGTGACGCCGCAGGAGATCGCCGTCAGCATCACCGCCGAGCTGATCGCCGTCCGGCGCGGCAAGGCCGAGGCGCTCAAGTCCGACGCTCGCTCCGATGGTTCCCCAAGGTCAAGGTTCCTCGGCGCGCCCTAGCCGCCGTGGCCGATCGCTGCTCGTCCGCAACGCCACCATCCTCACCATGAACGACGCCTTCGACGTGGTCGAAGGCGACGTGGTGATTCGCGACGGCCGCATCGTCGTCGATCGGCGACGTCGACGCGCCGCCGCTGACGACCGCACCATCGACGCTGGCGGCGACTACCTGCTGCCCGGCTTCATCCAGACGCACATCCACCTCTGCCAGACGCTGTTCCGCGGCTACGCCGACGACCTGGCGCTGCTCGACTGGCTGAAGACGCGCATCTGGCCGATGGAGGCCGCGCACACGCCGCGGTCGCTCGCGGCCGCGGCCGCAGCAGGCCGCGTCCGAGCTGCTGCGGGCGGCACGACCACCGTGCTGACGATGGAGACGGTGCACGACACCGACGCGGTGTTCGAGGCGCTCGAGCCGATGGGCCTGCGCGCCGTCGTCGGCAAGTGCATGATGGACGCCGACTCGCGCGGTGCCGGCGCGGCTGCTCGAGCGACACGCGCGCGTCGATCGACGAGAGCGTCGCGATCGCCAAGCGCTGGCACGGCCGGGCCAACGGACGGCTGCGCGCGGCCTTCGCGCCGCGATTCGCCGTGTCGTGCTCGCGCGAGCTGCTCGAAGCGGTCGCGCACCTGTCGCGTCGAGCACGCGCTCGCTCGTCCACACGCACGCCTCCGAGAACCGCGACGAGATCGCGCTGATCCGTCGCGCGACCGGGCCGGCGAACATCGACTACCTCGCCGAGACGGGGCTGATCTCGCCGCGCCTCTGCCTCGCGCACTGCGTGTGGGTGGACGATCGCGAGCAGTCGCTGCTGGCCGAGCGCGACGTCAAGGTGCTGCCACTGCCCCGGCTCGAACCTGAAGCTCGGCTCCGGCCTCGCGCCGGTCGTCGAGATGCGCGCCACGGGCATCTCGGTCTCGCTCGGCGCCGACGGCGCCGCGTGCAACAACCACCTCGACATGTTCGAGGAGATGCGGCTCGCCGCCGTCCTGCAGTCGGTGCGTCACGGGCCCGGCGCGCTGACCGCCCGCGACGCGCTGACGATGGCGACGCGCGAGGGCGCGCGCGCGCTTGGCCTCGAGGACGAGATCGGCAGCATCGAGGTCGGCAAGCGCGCCGACCTGATCGTGGTCGACGCGGTCGGCCCCACGTCGCGCCGGACGTCGAACCCGTACAGCGACCCTGGTCTACGCGGCGCGAGCGACGGACGTCCGAACCATCATGGTCGACGGCGAGGTCCTGGTGCGACGATGGCCAGCTGACCCGCTGGGACTTGCCGAGCTTGCGAGCACGGCGCGGGGCGAGGCCGCGGCGCTCGCGGCGCGGGCGGGACTCTGACACGCGACCGCGCCCAGCACGGCGGCTAGGGCCCCGCTCCGGCTTCGCCTGCTATACTGTTAGCAGTCTACTTTCCAGACTGCTAATGACTGCGCCTGCCCTGTCCGACCGCACCCGCCGCATTCTGGCGACCCTGGTCCGCGCCTACATCGAGACGGGCGAACCCGTGGCGTCGGCGACGCTCGCGCATCAAGCGCCGGCCTCAACCTGTCGTCGGCGACGATCCGCAACGTCCTCGCGCAGCTCGAGGACATGGGCTACGTCTGGCAGCCGCACACCTCGGCCGGCCGCGTGCCCACCGACGTGGGCTATCGCTGCTACGTCGACATGCTGCTCGACGGCCGCCGCGCCGCCAAGGACGTGTCGGCCGTCGAAGCGCGCCTGCGCCAGGAAGTCGGCGACGCGCCGCTGATGGACGACCTGCTGTCCTCCACCTCGCACGTGCTGTCGGAGGCCGGCAAGGCACGTCGGCTTCGCGATCGCGCCGCCGAACGCGCAGGCGGTCTTCCAGCGCATCGAGTTCGTGCCGCTCAGCGGCACCCGCATCCTGGTCGTGATGGTCGCGCGCGGCAACCAGGTGTCGCAGAAGACCGTGGACATCGGCGAGGCGCGTCAGCCCGTCGGAGCTGGTGCAGGCCGCCAACTTCCTGAACTCCGAATTCGCCGGCCGCACGCTCGACGAGGTGCGCGACGGCGTGCGTCGAGCGGCTGCAAGCGAAGAGCGGATCGCTCTACGACCAGCTGCTCGGCCTGGCGCTGCGGCTGGCCAGCACGTCGTTCGAGAACCTGCGAGCGGCCGACCGCCGTCTACATCGACGGCGCGTCGACGCTGCTCGAAGAAGGTGGTCCAGGCCAGCGGCATTTCCGCGACCACGCTGAAGCGCGTTGTTGCGGATGGTCGAAGAAAAGCAGCGGCTGGTGCGGCATGCTGAACGAATACATCGACGGCCCCGGCCTCACGGTCGTCATCGGCGCCGAGCACAGCGATCCGGAACTGCGGCCGTTCAGCCTGATCGCCGCCACCTACTTCGATGGCCGCAGCACCGGCACCGTCGGCATCATCGGCCCGACCCGCATGCGGTACTCGAGGGCGATCAGCGCCGTGGACGTTGCCGCGATGGCCGTCGCCCGCGTGCTTGCGCGACGTCAACTAAGACTCGTCGCAGCGCGCGCCATCGTGAGCCTGATCCATCAGGAACCAATGAGCGACCAACCAATCGACCCACAGACCGGCGCCGCCGAGGCGCCGCAAGACCCGAGCGGCGACCAGCCGCCGGCCGAGCGCTGCAGAAGGAACGCGACGAGCTCTACGATCGCCTGCTGCGCAAGACCGCCGAGTTCGACAACTTCCGCAAGCGCGTCGATCGCGATCGCAAGGACATGATCGAATGGGCGGCGGCCGACGTGATCGAACGACCTGCTCGCCGTCGTCGACGATTTCGATCGCGCGCTGGCGGCGCCGGCGCCGCCGCGAGGCGCAGGTCTACAAGGCCGGCGTCGAACTGATTCAGCGCGCAGCTCGCGGACCTGCTGCAAGAAGCGCGGCGTCACGACCGATCGAGGCGCTCGGCGCGGACTTCGATCCGCACCTGCACCAGGCGGTCGCCTACGAAGAGGTCGCCGGCGCGCGCGAAGGCGAAGTCGTCGGCGTGACTGCGCCAAGGGCTACAAGCTCGGCGAGCGGCTGCTGCGGCCGGCGCTGGTGAAGGTGGCCAAAGCATCGTGAGCAAGCGCGACTACTACGAGATCCTCGGGTCGACGCGTACCGCCACCGATCAGGAGATCAAGAGCGCGTATCGCAAGCTGGCGCTCAAGTTCCATCCCGATCGCAACCCGGGCGACAAGGCGGCCGAGGAGAAGTTCAAGGAAGCGGCCGAAGCCTACGCGATGCTCGCCGACGGCGACAAGCGCGCCCGCTACGATCGCTTCGGTCACGCCGGGGTCGCCGGCGGCGTCCGGCGGGGCTTCGACCCGTCGCATTTCGCGGGCTTCGAGGACATCTTCGGCGGCCTCGGCGACATCTTCGGCTTCGGCGACATGTTCGGCGGGGCCGCCGCCGCGGCGGTCCGCAGCGCGGCGCCGATCTCCGCTACGACCTCGAGATCGAGTTCGAGCAGTCGGCCAAGGGCGTCGAGACGACATCCAGATTCCGCGCCACGAGACCTGCGACACCTGCAAGGGCACGGCGCGGCGCCGGGCACCACGCCGACGACGTGCCCGCAGTGCCGCGGCGCCGGTCAGCTGCGCTATCAGCAGGGCTTCTTCACGGTGGCGCGCACCTGCGGGCAGTGCCGCGGCAGCCGGCAAGGTGATCACCAAGCCGTGCCCCGACCTGCCACGGGCAGCGGCACGATCGAGCAGACAGCGCAAGCTCACGGTCAAGATCCCCGCCGGCATCGCGACCGGCCAGCGCCTGCGCCTCACCGGCGAAGGCGAAGCCGGCACGCTGGGCGGTCCGGCCGGCGATCTCTACGTCGTCATCTTCGTCCGGAGCACGAGTTCTTCCAGCGCGACGGCAACGACCTGCACTGCGAGCGTGCCGCTCGCCTTCACGACGCTCGCGCTCGGCGGCGAGATCGTGGTGCCGGGCATCGACGGCGACGAGACGGTCAAGATTCCCGAGGGCACGCAGACCGGCACCACCTTCCGCCTGCGCGGCAAGGGCATGCCCGACGTGTCGCGGCCGCGGCCACGGCGACCTCATGGTCACCGTGCAGGGCGTCACGCCGAAGAAGCTGACCAAGGAACAGAAGAAGCTGCTCGAGCAGCTCGCCGCGACGCTGCCCGCGCAGAAGTTCGAGCCACGCCGCGCGACGACGAGGACGAGGACAGCGGCCTGTTCGGCAAGGTGAAGGACATCTTTGGATGACCTCGCCGGAGTCGGCGCCGAGCCGCCGGTGCGGCTCTGGCCCGCGGTCGTCATCGAGCCATCTCGCTCGACGATCCGCCGCAGGCGGATGAACTGCTGGCGGCGGTGCTCGACGACTTCGCGCCGCTCGCGATTGAGGACCTGGCAGAGCGCCCGCTGCCGCCTGGCGGTCTGTGGGATCCGACCTTCCCGCCGATTCCGGATCCGCCGCCGACACCGCTGCACTGGCGCGTGTTCTTCACCGATGCCGCCGAGCGCGATGCGCGGCGATGGACGGCATTCGCCAGGCGCTGCCGCAGCTGCAGCTGTCGAGCGGGTCGACCTGCCGGACGAAGACTGGGCTGCCCGATCGCAGCGGTCGCTGACGGCGGTCCGCGCCGGACGTTCATCGTCGCGCCGCCGTGGGACATTCCGACCGAAGCCGCCGGCCCGACGAGCGCGTGCTGATCGTGATCGAGCCGTCGATGGGCTTCGGCACCGGCCATCACGCGACGACGCGGCTGTGTCTGCGGCTGCTCTCGGGCATCGACGTCGCGGGATCGCGCGTGCTCGACATCGGCACCGGCTCGGGCGTGCTGGCGATGGCCGCGGCGCTGAGTGGCGCGCGCGAGGTCGTCGGCATCGACGTCGATCAGGACGCCATCGACTCGGCGACGCGAGCGCCGCGCTGAACACGCTGCCACCGATGGTCCGCTTCGAGGTGTGTGACTTCCGCTCTGCCCCGCCGTCGCCCGCGGACCTGGTGATCGCGAATCTCACCGGCGGCATGCTCCGCACGACAGCGCGCACGCTGGTGAGCCTGAAACAGCCAGGCGGCGCGCTGATCGTCAGCGGCTTCGATCACGCGGAAGTGGATGCCGTCCGCGCTGCGTTCGACGACCTGACGGAGACGGAGCGGCTCGAAGAAGCATCCTGGATGGCGCTGCGCCTCGCCTGAGGCACCGCGCCATCGCTCGTCCGCGGCCTACTTCACGGGACGCTGCTGGCCCTTCTCCCGGCGATCACCCCACGAATCCACCAAACGGCGCAGTTCCTTGATCGGCTCGGGGTTGTCGTCGACCTGGAAGCGCAGCACCATGTCGTTGTTCAACCACACGCCGGCGCCCTTCCGACGATCACCATCGCCGCCGACTGCATGCCGCGCTTGTCGCCGCCGGCCGCCTGGCCGGCTTCGAGCGCCGCCAGTCAGGCGCAACGACAGGTGGCCCTTCGTCTCTTCGAACGCCTTCACCATGTCGTCGACCACCGCCGGGCCGGCGAGGATGTTGCCCTGCGCGGTGCAGTACTTGCCCTGCTTGCCGCCGGCCCACTCGGTGGCCTTCGGGCCGGTGAACGTGCGGTCTCGCCCTTCAGGTTGATCACCGCGAACTGGCGGCCCTGCTTGGTCCAGCGATCGGGCTGCGGATCGGGATCGCTGTCCCAGATCGCCTTGATGATCGCGTCGGGCTTCATGCCGGCGCGTCAGCAGCGCGATCGCCTTTCGGCCCGTAGCTGACGTCGACGATCGCCTGCGTCGCGACGACGCCGGCGTCGGCCTCGGCCCACAGCACGCCGTTGCCGACGCGTGAACACGCGCGACTGCACCGCGCCGCCGACCTCGCCGGTCTCCGGGTCGTAGCCGAGGATCGAGAACGTCGCGACCGGCGGCGGCATGCCGTCGTCGGCGCGCGAGTCCTGTGCCTGCTGATCAGCCAGCTGCCAGGATCGCCACACACCGGGCCACCACCAGTCGCCGCATGACGCTCAATCGCCCAATCCGTTTCGTCATTTCAGTTCGCCCCAGGTCGTCAACAACGCCGTCAGCGCCACGATCGGCACGGCGTCGGCGCGCAGCGTGCGCGCCGCCGAGCGACATCAGGATAGCGCCGGAATCGTGCGCCGGCGTCGACTCTCCGCCACCGTCCAGCCGCCTTCCGGCCCGATGATCAGATCCACCGCGTCCCGGTCGCGGCATCGCTCTGCACGGGACGCACGTCGCCGAGCGCCGCCGACGGCTCGACGCAGCAGCACGCGCGCGCCGGATCGGCCTGCGTCGTTCGAGTACCAATCGAGCCAGGTCGAGCGGCGGCGTGAATCGTCGGGCACCACCGCGCGGCCGCACTGCTTCGCCGACGCCACCGCGATGCGCTGCCAGCGCGCGATGCGCGGTGCGCCTCGCGATGCGTCGCCAGGCTGATCTCGGATCGCTCGCTGACAACCGGCCGGATGCCCGCGACGCCGAGCATCACCGCGTCGCGCACGACGCTCGTCGATCTTGTCGCCCTTGAGCACGCTGATGACGAGCGTGACGCGGCACCGCGCAGCTCCGGCGCCGGCGCGCCCGGCGCGATCGGCACGGACCGCCGCGGACTTCTTGCCGAGCGTGCACGATTTCCGCGCGCCACAATCCGCCGCGGCCGTCGAACGACGTCGATCTCGTCGCCGACGCCGAGCCGCAGCACGCGGACCAGGTGTTCGGCTTCGTCCTCGGGCAGCTCGACGCGCTCGAGCGTCGAGTTCGCGAGGTACGTGGCGCCGGGCACGATGGAAGCGCGGACGCACGCGGAGACGTATACTCATCGGCACAGATGTTCTTTCGCGGACAGACGGTCGGGAAATACCGCATCCTGTCTCCCCTCGGAAGCGGCGGCTTCGGCAGCGTCTATCTGGCGGAAGACACGTGGATCGACAAGAAAGTCGCGATCAAGGTTCCGCATCGCCAGAACCTCGACTTCGGCGAGCTGCTGCGCGAACCGCGCCTGCTCGCCTCGCTCAGCCATCCCGAACATCGTCACCGTCCTGACCGCCGAGAAACAGGACGACGTGTTCTTCATCGTGATGGAGTACGTGCCGGGCGACACGCTCGAAGCGGTGATCGAGCGCGACGGCACGCTCGATCTCGACACGCGCGCTCGACTACACCTGCCAGATCTGCAACGCGATGGATCACGCGCACAAGCAGGGCATCATCCATCGCGACCTGCGGCCCGGCAACGTGCTGGTCACCGACCAGGGGATGGTCAAGGTCGCCGACTTCGGCACGTCGCGGTTCCTCGAGATCGCCGCGCACGGCACCACCGTGATCGGCAGCCCGCCCTACATGGCGCCCGAACAGTTCCAGGGCAAGGCGGTGTTCGCCTCGGACATCTACTCGCTCGGCGTCACGATGTACCAGATGTTCACCGGCGTGCTGCCGTACAACACGCCGATGCCGGCGCGATCTCGAGAGCTGATGAAGGGCGAGCTGCCACGCCGCCGAAGCTGAAGAATCCGAAGCTGCCGAAGGTGATCAGCGACATCGTGATGAAGGCGATCGCGCCGACATTCCGTCGCGGTATCAGCGCGCCTCCGACCTGCTCGACGCCGTGCTCGCCGCGCGCACGCCGGCGACCGTCGACGATCAAGCGGCCGTGGCGTCCGGCGCCGGCGCAGCGCCGGCCGGCCCTCCGAAGAAGTGCAGGACATCCAGGCGCGCCTCAAGGCGCGCGAGAGCGTGCAGGCCGCGGTTCTGCTGGAAGTGCGGCAAGGCCGCTGCCCGCCCGCGCCGACGTCTGCCCGTTCTGCTCAGAAACGCAGTAACCAGTACGAATAATCCTTGAATTCCTATGGCATTCGCCGGCAACGGGCAAGATCTGGATGAACGGATCGATGGTGGACTGGAAAGACGCCACCATCCACGTCGCCTCGCACGTCATTCATTACGGCACCGGCGCGTTCGAAGGCATTGCGCGCCTACGACTCGAAGAACGGCACGCAGCGTCTTCCGCCTCGAGCCGCACATGCGCCGCATGATCGACTCCTGCAAGGTCTATCGCATGGAGCCGAAGTGGTCGCAGGACGAGCTCGCCGCAGGCCGTCGCTCGACACCGTGCGCGTCAACGGCTTCAAGAGCTGCTACATCCGGCCGCTGATCTATCGCGGCTACGACTCGCTGACGCTCGATCCGCGGCCCTGCCCGGTCGAAGCGGCGATCATCGTGTGGGAATGGAACCAGATGATGGGCGCCGACGGCGCTCGAGCAAGCGGCATCGACGTCGGCGTCAGCTCGTGGACGCGGCTCGCGCCGAACACGCTGCCGGCGCTCGCCAAGGGCATCGGCCAACTACGCCAACTCCGCGCTGATCAAGATGCAGGCGATGCTCGACGGCTACGCCGACGCGGTCGCGCTCGACGAGAGCGGCCTGCTGAGCGAAGGCAGCGGCCAGAACCTGTTCCTGGTGCGCGACAACGTGATCTACACCCCGTCGCTCGGCTCGTCGGTGCTGCAGGGCATCACGCGCGACACGCGTGATGACGCTGGCGAAGGACCTGGGATTCGAGGTGCGCGAGACCGCGATTCCGCGCGAGTTCCTCTACCTGGCCGACGAGGCGTTCTTCTGCGGCACCGCGGTCGAGATCACGCCGATCCGGTCGTTCGACAAGATCCCGGTCGGCAACGGCGAGCGCGGGCCGATCACGGAGGCGCTGCAGCAGCGGTTCTTCGCGATTTTGCAGCGGCGATCACGCCGGATACGCACGGCTGGCTGACGCCTGTCGGACAGTCGCGGTCCGGCAGCCGATAAGGCGAGGGATCCTGTCCCTGCCGCGTCCGGATCCTAGATGGACCGCATGCACGTCAACGATCTGCTGAAAGCTGCCGTCGAGAAAGGCGCCTCCGACTTGCACCTCAAGGTCGGCAGCTACCCCATGGTCCGCATCCACGGCCACCTCGGCGCGCGTCACCGACGAGAAGCGGCTCGACCACGAGGACCTGGTCGAGATGGCGGCGTCGATCATGTCGACCGCCCAGCGCCAGAAGTTCAAGGACGCGCAGGAAGTCGACCTCGCCTACAGCGTCGCCGGCCTGGGCCGCTTCCGCTGCAACGTGTTCCAGCAGCGCGGCACCATCGGCATCGTCCTCCGCGTCATTCCGGTCAAGGTGATGAGCCTCGACGAGCTCGGGCTGCCGCCGGTCCTCAAGAAGCATCGCCGCCGAAGAGCGCGGCCTGGTCCTGGTCACCGGCACGACCGGCTAGCGGCAAGTGCACGTCGCTCGCCGGCGATGATCGACCACATCAACGCCACCCGGACCGCGCACGTCATCACGATCGAAGACCCGATCGAATACCTGCACAAGGACAACGCAGTGCATCATCAACCAGCGCGAAATCGGCGTCGACACGCGGTCGTTCGCCTACGCCCTGCGCAGCGCGCTGCGCCAGGACCCGGACGTCATCCTGGTCGGCGAAATGCGCGACATGGAAACGATCGAGACGGCGCTGCACGCCGCCGAAACCGGCCACCTGGTGTTCTCGACGCTGCACACCCTCGACGCCACCGAAACGATCAACCGCATCATCTCGGTGTTCCCGCCGCACCAGCAGAAGCAGATCCGCCTGCAGCTGGCGTCGGTGCTGAAGGCCGCGGTCGCGCAGCGCCTGATTCCCCGCGCCGGACGGCAACGGCCGCGTGCCCCGGCGTCGAGGTGCTGATCGCCACGCCGTTCATCAAGGACTGCATCGTCGACAAGGACAAGACGCACCTGATCGCCGGCGCGATCGCGCAGGGCACGTCGCAGTACGGCATGCAGACGTTCGACCAGTCGATCTTCAGCCTGTTCCAGAACGAGCATGATCAGCTACGACGAGGCGCTGCGCTGGGCGTCGAACGTCGACGAGTTCAAGCTGCAAGGTGCAGGGCATCTCGACCACCGCCGACGCGTCGCGCGACCAGATGGCCGAGCACCATCTGTCCGCAAAGCCGGCGCGCGGCGGCCGCCGGCACGTCCGCCGAACGCCCGAGATCACGCGCTTCGGTCAAAGAAGCCGAGGCCACGCCGACGCCGTACACGGCCGCCGCTCGTCATGCTCGGCTGTCAGCGCGCGAGCTGTCGGAAGCGCCAGTCCGCACCCGGCTCGCCCGCCGCGAGCTGCGATGCCGACGACATCGACCGACGCCGCTCGAACGCCTCAAGCGGGATCGCACGCTCGACGACCGCCGCGTGGCGCGCGCCGCGGCGCGGATGGAAAGCGCGATCAGGCACCGCGGCCGCGCCCGCGTCCGTCAGAAGCTCCAGTCCATGGCGCTGGCATCGACGACGACGTCGCAGAAGCGCCGTCGACGAGGTCTTCGAGGACGTGGACGAATTGCGCGCTGCTCGATCGCGCGCTGCGAGCGGCGGCTGCAAGCGGCCGAGACGCCGGCGGAACTCGACGACAAGGCCGCGCGCCGGCATCGTGCGCGGCACTGGTCGCGCCAGGGCTTCTCGTTCGGCGCCGTGCTCGACGTCGCAATGCGCTGCCGGAAGTACGCCCCGCCCTGCCGAGCCCTATACAATAGCTGAGATGCATCCGCGGAAATTCGCGCTTCCTTCCTGAAGTACTTCGAACGCCACGGTCACCGCGTGGTCGCGAGCAGTCCCGCTGCTGCCCGGCGACGACCCGACGCTGCTCTTCACCAACGCCGGGATGAACCAGTTCAAGGACGTGTTCCTCGGCCGCGAGAAGCGCGACTACACGCGCGCCGCCACGCTCGCAGAAGTGCATGCGCGTCAGCGGCAAGCACAACGACCTCGACAACGTCGGGCCGTCGCTCCGTCATCACACCTTCTTCGAGATGCTCGGCAACTTCTCGTTCGGCGACTACTTCAAGCAGGACGCGATCGAGCTGGCGTGGAACCTGCTGACCAAGGAATGGGGGCTCGATCCGTCGACGCTGTACGTGACGGTCTTCAAGGGCGAGAACGGCATTCCGCGCGACGACGAAGCCTACAAGCGGTGGCTGGATTTCGTGCCGGCCGATCACATCGGCGAGCTCGGCATGGCCGACAACTTCTGGGCGATGGGCGACACCGGCCCGTGCGGACGCTGCTCGGAGATCTACGTCGATCGCGGCGCCGAGCGTCCCCGGCACCGGCAATTTCATCCACGACGTCGAATCGCGGCAGCGAGCGCTTCGTCGAGATCTGGAACAACGTGTTCATGGAGTTCGAGCGCGACGACGCAGGGCACGCTGACTCCGCTGCCGGCGCCGTCGATCGACACCGGCATGGGCCTCGAGCGCATCAGCGCCGTGATGCAGGGCACGACTGTCGAACTACGACACGCCGCTCTTCATGCCGCTGCTCGACGCGATCGGCGAGCTGTCCGGCCACACCTACGGCAAGTCGATGTCGCGCCGCCGACGTCTCGATGCGGGTGGTCGCCGATCACGCGCGCGCATCGACGTTCCTGATCGCCGACGGCGTCGTGCCCGTCGAACGAGTGGCGCGGCTACGTGCTGCGCAAGATCATGCGGCGCGCGATGCGCCACGGCCGCAAGCTCGGCCTGCACGAGCCGTTCCTGCTACTCGCTGGTCGACGTGCTGGTCGCGCGAGATGGGCGATGCCTATCCCGAGCTGAAGGCCGGCCGCGACGCCGATCGTGCAGGTGATCAAGAGCGAGGAAGAACGCTTCGATGCCGTGCTCGACCGGCGGCCTGCCGCGCCTCGAGGAAGTGCTCGAGCGCGCCGCGAAGGTCGAACAAGGTGCGTGCCGGGCGACGAGGCGTTCAAGCTCTACGACACCTACGGCCTGCCGCGCGACTTCATCGAGGACCTCGCCGAGCAACCAGGGCCTGCGCTTCGACGCCGAGGGCTTCGACGCGGCGATGGAAGGCCAGCGCGAGAAGGCGCGGGCCGAGCAGCCTTCGACGGCAAGAAGGGCGAAGACTTCACGTTCGGCGTCCGATCGGCGAGCGCGACGCGCTGCGGCAGCGCCGGCGACGTGTTCGAGGGCTACGCCGAGACGCGGCTGAAGGGCGTGCCGGTGCTGGCGCTGTTCGACGATGCCAAGAAGCAGGTCGACGCGCTCGACGGCGGGCCGAACGGCTACGTCGTGCTGGCGCGCACGCCGTTCTACGTCGAAGCCGGCGGCCAGGTGTCGGATCAGGGATGGATCGAAACCGCGAACGGCGGCCGCTCGCGCGTCAGTCGGCGTGGTGCGGCTCGGCCCGGGCCTGCCGCGCGCGCATCGCGTCGAGCAGGCGTCGAGCGTCGATTCGCGCTCGGCGACCTCGTCACCGCGGAAGTCGACGTCGACGCGCGCGATGCGACGCGCCGCAATCACACCGGCACGCACCTGCTGCACGCCGCGCTGCGCAAGGTGCTCGGCGCGCACGTCAAGCAGGCGGGCTCGCTCGTCGCGCCCGATCGCCTGCGCTTCGACTTCGTCCACTTCTCGCGGTGTCACGCCGGACGAGCTGCCGACGCATCGAGCGCATCGTCAACGAGGCGATCCTCAAGAACGAGACGGTGAACACCGCGGTCCGCAACACGCAGGAAGCGATCGCCGCCGGCGCGATGGCGCTGTTCGGCGAGAAGTACGGCGACAAGGTGCGCGTCGTGTCGATCGGCGACGGCGCGCTTCAGCACCGAGCTGTGCGGCGGCACGCACGTGCGCGCGACCGGCGACATCGGCGCTGCTCCTGATCACCGAGGAATCCGGCGTCGCGGCGGGTGTGCGCCGCATCGAGGCGGTCACCGGGCTCGGGGCGCTCGACTACGCACGGCCGCGGCTCGCACGAGTTCGAGACGCGTCCGATCGTTCCTCAACGCGGGGACCGACGATGTGGTTGCCCGGCTCGAGGCGCGGCTGCAGACGCTGGAGAAGGCGGTCAAGGAGCGCGACCGAAGCTGGCCAAGGCCGCGGCGGCGACGCCGGCGGCGAGGCGCAGCGCATCACCATCGGCGACGTCACGCTCGTCTGCCGCCGCGTGGACGATGCCAGCAAGGACCTGCTCCGCTCGATCGCCGATCAGATCAAGTCGACGCTCACAGCGGGTGTGGTCTTCCTCGCCGGGCCCATCGCCGACGGCAAGGTGGCGATGGTGGTGAGCGTAACCCGGAAATGTAAGAAGGCGTCTCAAGCGGGACAGCTCGTGAAGGAACTCGCGCCGATCGTCGGCGGAGGCGGCGGAGGACGGCCAGATTTCGCGGAAGCCGGTGGCAAAGATCCTGCACAGGTGGATGCGATGCTCGCCGCCGCACCAGAAGTCGTGCAACGACTGCTGGGGGCGTGACGACGGGCCGATAGAACTGGCCGACCCCAACTCCGTGAGATACCTGTTCGCCCTTGTCGTCTTGCTGGCTGCCAGTGTGGCCCCGGCGTCCGCCCAGATCTACTGCTGGCGCGACGCCCAGGGCTACCTGGTCGTGTCCGATCGCCCGCGCGAGGACTCGGGCGAGATGGTCACCTACGACGTGCCCGGCGCCAAGGCGCTTCGCGCCACGCAGCCGCTGCGCACGTCCATGCGGGGCGCGGAGTTCGACGAAGCGATCGAGGAGCACGCCAGCGCCCAGGGCGTGCCGCCGAACTGGTCCGGGCCGTCATCCAGGTGGAGTCCGGCTTCAACTCGAAGGCGGTCTCGCCCAAGGGGGCGATGGGCCTGATGCAGCTGATGCCCGCCACGGCCCGCGAACTGGGCGTGATCAATCCGTTTCATCCCGGCGAGAACATCCGCGGCGGCGTGGCCTACCTGAGCCAGCTGCTGGATCGCTACGACAGCAAGGTCGAGCTGGCGCTGGCGGCCTACAACGCCGGCCCCGGCAACGTCGACAAATACGGCGCCGTGCCGCCCTACCGCGAGACCCAGGACTACGTGAAGAGGGTCACCGGCGCCTCAGGCCAGGTGTCCGCTGCCCCGCCCGACCACACCATCTACAAGTGGATCGAAATCGTGGACGGCCGGGCCATCGTCCGCTATTCGAACAAGCCGCCCAAGGGCGTCACGGCTGAGCCCGTCGGCCGCCGGTAGCCAGCCCTCGCAAGGGCCTCGCTCTTCAGACCTGCAAGGCGGTCGGCCTCGATTTCCCTCGCGGCGAAGCCGCGCCCACGATCCCGCCGGGCTCGCCTCGCCCCCTCGGGCGCGAAGCGCCCGCGCCGGATTTGGTCGTCCCGCTGGGCTCGTGTTACCCTAGAGTGTTTTTCACCAACTAATTCCGAGGTTCTAGACACGTGGCAAAGCGAACGAAGTCGGCCGTCAAGGCCAACCGGCAGAACATCAAGCGGAACGAGCACAACCGGGCCCAGCGCTCGACGCTCCGCACCGGCCTGAAGGCCATCCGCAAGGCGCTCGATGCCGAGGATCTCGAGGGCGCGAAGGCCCAGTTGAAGGGTGTGCAGTCGCTGGTGGACAAGATGGCCGCCAAGGGCATCATCCACCGCAACACCGCGGCCCGCTACAAGTCCCGCCTCGTCGCCCGCGTCGCCAAGTCAGCGTAAGCGCCTGCCCGGGCCGGCGGGGCTACCCGTCGGCCGCTAGCGCCCGCACAGCTCGACGACGAGTCGCTCGAGCAGGAACTTGGGATGTCCGCCCGACGACTTCAACGCGAGGTCGGTGCGGAGGACCGGATCCAGTCCATTCTTCGCACGCGCGTCGGGCCGCAGCCGGCCCGCGGCGGCGCGTATCTGCCCGAGCACCATCACCGGGGGCGCGCCGGCGTCGAACTGCGCCGCGACTTCGCCCAGGGCGGCGGCCGCGTTGCTGTTCCAGATCGCCTTGCCCAACGCGAAATCCAGGCCGGGCTCCGACTGCGGCATCACCAGGTCGCGGACGTGGCGCTCGGTGATCGTCGACTCCCCCGCCGCGTAGAGCACCAGCTTCTCCACTTCGGCGCGAATCCGGCCCAGGCTGAGGCCCGTGGCTTCGAGCAGCAGCGCGATGGCCTTTGCGTCGATCGTCAGTTCGTCCTTCTCGAGGCGCTTCCTGATCCAGCTGCCCGCTTCCTGCGGGCTCTCGAGCGAGCCGCAATCGACCAGCGTCGCGTGCTTCCGCAGCAGCTTGACCAGGCGGCGATTCGCGTCGAGCGGGCCGGCCACGAACACCAGCGTGGTCATCGGCTCCGGCTTCTCGATGTAGGCCTCGAGCTCCTCCGCCGGCGAAATCGGCGCGGCGCGCGCTTCTTCCTGCCGCTGCCGGCGTCGAGCGGCGGCGGCGCGCCTTCCTCGTCTTCCTTTGACGCGCTTCGGCGAGAGCAGCCGCTCGGCCTCGTGGAGCACGACGACGCGGCGCGGCGCCATCATCGGCAGCGTGCGGGACGTGCGACAGGATCGCGCCGATCATCGAGTCGCGCGCGCCGGCGGTGGTGGCCTCGTTGGCGTAGAAGCTCTCGACGTTGAAGGCCTGCAGGCCCTCGTCGACCACGACGCGAACTCCAGCGCGAGATCGTGGCGCGACTGCAGGTCGTCGCCTTCGAGCAGGTAGAGCGGACCGGTCTTGCCGGCGTTGATCTGGGCGCGGACTTCAGCAGGCTTCATCGAATACCTGACCCGAGGGGTTAGAAGGCCTCGAGGATGGCGCTGACGACGGAGCGGGCGAAGTCGGTGGACATGCGATCCACGGCGGCGCGCTCCTGGCCGAGAAACACGTCGGCGCCGCCGGCGATGCTGGTGGCGCTGGCCAGCTCGTACTCGTCGGAGAAGTTCAGCGCCGGGTTCTCCCACAGCGTCTTCTTCTGCCGACGTCCTCGAACGAGACGTTGACCACCACGGTGAAGCGGTAGCGCGCGCCAGCTGCGCGTCGGTGAAGGCGACCGGCACCGCCGAGATGCCGGAGATCGTGCCGCGGACGATGCCGTCGACGCCGGTCTCGGTCGGCACGACCGTGTACTGGCCGCGGCTCTGGAACTCGACGCGCACCTTCTCGGTGAAGATCTGCTCCACCGTCTGGTACGGCGTGGTGTTGCCGAACATCGGGACGCCGATGATGCGGATGTAGTCCGGCAGGAACGAGCCGCGCCCCGCCAGCGTATAGCCGCAGCCCGCGGCGCCAACCGCGGGCAGCAGCGCCAGCATCTGCCGCCGGGTGAGTGTCGTCATCAACCCCTCACTTCTCACGCCACCACAATCGAAACCAGTCGTCCCTTGGCGACGACCACCTTCTTGCACGGTCTTGCCCGCACGTGCGCCTGCACGTCCGGTTCGGCCAGGGCGGCAGCTTCGAGCTCGGCATCGGTCGCCTCGGGCGACACCGTGATGCGGCCGCGCAGCTTGCCGTTCACCTGCACCGGGATCACGATCTCCTCGGCGTTGGCGACCTCTGGATCGAACACGGGCCACGACGCCAGCGCCAGACCGCCTTCGTGCCCATAGCGCGCCCACAGCTCCTCGATCGTGTGCGGCGCAAACGGCGACACCATCACGATCAGCGCCTCGATCGCCTCGCGGGCCACCAGGCCCGCCTGGGCCGTCCGCTGCCCCTTGTCGGTGAAGGCGTAGAGCTCGTTGACCAGCTCCATCATCGCCGACACGGCGGTGTTCATCTGCTTGCGGACGTCGATGTCCTGGGTGACGCGCCGGATGGTGTCGTGCGTCTTGCGGCGGATCGCTCGCTCGTCGGCCGACAGCGCGGCGTGATCGATCTCCCGCGGCTGCCGGCTGCCGGCGGCCGTCGCCGGAGCCGTCTCCGACCGCCACTGATCCGCAAGCCGCCACACGCGCGCCAGCCAGCGGAAGCTGCCGTCCAGGCCGGAGTCCGTCCACTCCACTTCCTTCTCCGGCGGGGCCACGAACATCACGTACAGGCGCAGCGCATCGGCGCCGACCTTCTCGATCATCGAGTCCGGATCGACGACGTTGCCCTTCGACTTCGACATCACCGCGCCGTCCTTCAGCACCATGCCCTGGGTCAGCAGGTGGGTGAACGGCTCGCTGTGGTTGATCATGCCGAGGTCGCGGAACACGCGCGCGAAGAAGCGCGAGTAGATCAAGTGCAGAATCGCGTGCTCGACGCCGCCGCTGTAGAAGTCGACCGGGCACCAGTACTCGACCTTGTCCGGATCGAACGGCAGCCGATCGTTGTGCGCGTCGGCGAAGCGGTAGAAGTACCACGACGAATCGACGAACGTGTCCATCGTGTCGGTCTCGCGACGAGCCGGGCCGCCGCACGTCGGACAGGTGACGTTGACGAACTCCGGAATGCTGGCCAGCGGCGAATCGCCGCGGCCGGTGAACTCCGCCACCTTCGGCAGCACCACCGGCAGCTGATCGTCCGGCACCGGCACCACGCCGTCACCGGGCAGTGGATCATCGGGATCGGCGTGCCCCAGTAGCGCTGGCGCGAGATGCCCCAGTCCTTCAGGCGGAACTGCACCGTGCCCTCGCCGATGCCGCGCGCTTCCGCTTCCGCCGTGAGCCGACGTCGTGCTTCCTCCGACGTCAGGCCGTTGTACGCGCCGGAATTGACGAGCACGCCCTCGTCGGGCAGCGCCTCGGACATGGCCTCCACGTCCGGAGTGGCGCCGTCGGCCGGCCGGATCACCGGCTCGAATCGGCAGGTTGTACTTCCGGGCGAACTCGAAGTCGCGCTCGTCGCCAGGGCACGGCCATGACCGCGCCGGTGCCGTATTCACCCAGCACGAAGTTGGCGACCCACATCGGCACGCGTTCGTTGGTGAACGGGTTGATCGCGAACCGCCCGGTGAAGAAGCCTTCCTTCTCGACTTCCCCGCTCATCCGGGCGGAGCGATCCTGCCCGCGGAACCTGGCCCTTGCTCACGGAAGCTTGTCGGATCGGGCGACAAGTCCGCGAACTGCTGGACCAACGGATGCTCGGGCGCCAGCATCACGAACGTCGCGCCGTAGATCGTGTCGATGCGCGTCGTGAAGACGTCGATGCTGCCGGGCAGGTCGGCCAGCGCATACGAGACCCGCGCGCCCTCCGATCGCCCGATCCAGTTGCGCTGCATCGTCAGCACTTTTTCGGGCCACTGCGACAGGCCCTCGGCGCTGCCGAGCAGGTCGTCGGCGTAGGCGGTGATCCGGAAGAACCACTGCTCGAGGTCCTTCTGCTCGACGATGGTGCCGCAACGCCAGCACGCGCCGTCCACCACCTGCTCGTTGGCGAGCACGGTGTTGTCCACCGGGCACCAGTTCACGGTCGAGCGGCGGCGATAGGCCAGGCCGCGCTCGAACATCCGCGTGAACAGCCACTGGTTCCAGCGGTAGTAGTCCGGCAGGCAGGTGGCCAGCTCGCGTCCCCACGCGTAGCTGATGCCCAGCCGCTGCAGCTGCCCCTTCATGTGGGCGATGTTGCCGAGCGTGGATGCCTCGGGGTGGATGCCGCTCTTGATCGCCGCGTTCTCCGCCGGCAGGCCGAAGGCGTCCCACCCGAACGGGTGCAGGACGTTGAAGCCCTGCAGCCGCTTCAGGCGCGCGACGACGTCGCCGATGATGTAGTTGCGGACGTGGCCGACGTGCGCGTGCCCGGACGGGTACGCGAACATCTCGAGGCAGTAGAACTTCGGCTTGCTGCGATCTTCGGTGACCTCGAACGCCTGGGTCTCGGCCCAATGGGCCTGCCACTTGCGATCGAGGTCTTGCGGATGGTAGTCGGACACGGGTGCTCTCTCGGGGAAAATGATCCTTTAAGGATAGTCCAAGCCAGCGACGTCGATGACGGCCTGCAGGCATTCGCGGACGCGCGGTCAGGTCGTAGCCGCCCTCGGTCACGAGGACCACGCGGCCCTCGCAGAGGTGGTCGGCCGCGCTCACCAGCATTCTCGTCAGGGCGCGGAACCCCTCGGTGGTCATCCGGCAGCCCGCCAGCGGGTCGCGTTCGTGGGCGTCGAAGCCAGCCGAGATCATCAGCAACTCGGGCCTGAATGCTTCCAGTTTCGGCAGGGCCTCCCGCTCGTAGCGCGGTAGCACGTCGCGGTCGAGTGCGCCGAGTTCGAGGGGGAGATTCAGCGTGAAGCCAAGGCCCGCGCCCCTGCCCGGTTTCGCTCGCGGCACCGGTGCCGGGGTAGAACGGAAACTGGTGTGACGAGACGAACAGCACCGAGGGATCCTCGTAGAACGTCGCCTGCGTGCCGTTACCGTGGTGCACGTCGTAGTCCACGATCGCCACGCGCGACAGCCCTCGCGAACGCGCGTAGGCCGCGCCGACCGCGATGTTGCTGTAGAGGCAGAAGCCCATCGCGCGTATCCGGCTCGGCGTGATGCCCGGGAGGCCGGACCACCGCCAGCGCGCGCGAGCCCGGAGGACCGTCGAGCACGGTGTCGACGCCGGTCAGCACGGCGCCCGCCGCCAGCCGCGCGACGTCCTCCGAATCGGGCGACGTGAACGTATCGGGGTCGAGCATCATCGCCTGGCCGCGCGTCGCAATCATCGCCTGCAGATGCCGCGGCGTGTGCACGCGCAGCAGGTCGTCGTCGGTTGCGGGCCGTGGCTCGATGACGCGGCCACCTGCCTGCGCGAATCGCTGCACGACAGCGGCCATGGCTTCGGCGCGCTCCGGGCGTTCCGGGTGACCGGGCGGGGTCAGATGATCGGCAAACCGAGGGGAGGAGATGACAGTCAGCATCTGGTGATCTTGTGAGGTGGTGAACTGGTGATCTGAGGTTTAGATCTTGGGATCTGGGGATCTATCTTGAGGATCTGGAGATCTATCTGGGGATCTATCTGGTGATCGAGCCGGGGCGCGCAGCAGGTCGTGACAGCGTGACTCGCACGCCGTCAATTCCTGCTCGAGGTGGAGGCGGCAGCGCTCGAGTTCAGGTTCGTCGGCGTCGGAAGGGACGATGAAGGGTTCGCCAATGGCGAGAGCCACGGTGGTGAACGGCCTCGGAATCTGGGTGCGGTCCCAGCTGCGCATCGTCCAATGCTTCGCGGCTTCGGCATGGAACGGGACCACCGGGTTGCCGGTGACCTTCGACAGCCAGACCGCGCCCGGCTGAGCGGTTCGTGCCGGGCCTCGCGGGCCGTCCACGGTGAACGCGGTCGAATGAGCTGTTGATTCCCTCACCATCTGCCGCAGCGCCTTCCGTGCCCCTCGCGACGACGATCCGCGGACGGTGCCATAGCCCAGGCGACGGATGATCCGCGCAATCCACTCGCCATCGAAGTTCTCGCTGACGATGACGACGATGCCGCGGCCTCGGAAATGGAACAACCCATGCACGATCCGCCCGTGCCAGAAGGCAATGATGGCATGGTGCCCCGCCTGCTCGGCCGCACGACATCGGTCCTCGCCTTCCACCCGCCACCGCCACGTGGACGCGAGCAGCCGCAACAGCGGCGTGGCCAGCGCGCTGATCGCCGCCGCCTGCATACGCTTCGTCCACGACCGTTCCCATCCGGCCCCGCCGACCGGGGGCGTCTCGGGCTGCGCATGCCTGTCCACCGTCTGGAATTACAACACAGCCCGCGCTCTCCCAACCGCGAGATTCGGCTAAGATCGTCAGCACGCATGAGCACCATGAAAGGCATCATCCTGGCAGGGGGCGCGGGGACGCGCCTGCACCCGTTGACCCTGGCCGTCAGCAAACAGCTGATGCCGGTCTACGACAAGCCGATGATCTACTACCCGTTGACGACCCTGATGCTGGCAGGGCTCCGGGAGATCCTGATCATCACGACGCCGCACGATCAGTCCAGTTTCCAGCGCGTCCTCGGCGACGGCAGCCAGTTCGGCCTGTCGCTGTCCTACGCCGCGCAGCCCCACCCCGGCGGCCTTGCGCAGGCGTTCATCATCGGCCGCGAGTTCGTCGGCCGGGATGCCGTCGCGCTGGCGCTCGGCGACAACATCTTCTACGGGCACGGCCTGCCCGACTACGTGCGCCAGGCGGCCGCCCGCGAGCAGGGCGCCACCGTGTTCGCCTATCGCGTGAAGGATCCGGAGCGCTACGGCGTCGTCGAGTTCGACGCCGATGGCCGCGCCCTGTCGCTCGAGGAAAAGCCCACCCACCCGAAGTCGTCGTACGCCGTTACCGGCCTCTACTTCTACGACAACGCGGTGCTGGACATCGCCGCGGAGCTGAAGCCGTCACCGCGTGGCGAGCTCGAGATCACGGACGTCAATCGCGAGTATCTCGAGCGCAAGCAGCTGCACGTCGAGACGCTCGGGCGCGGCATTGCCTGGCTCGACACCGGCGCCCACGACGCGCTGCTGCAGGCCTCCACGTTCATCCAGGCGATCGAGGAGCGGCAGGGACTGAAGGTCGCTTGTCCCGAGGAAGTGGCCTATCGCATGGGCTACATCACGGCCGACGACGTCGTCCGGAACGCGAGCAGCATGAAGTCCAGCCAGTACGGGCAGTACCTGCTGCAGATGATCGCCGAAGACGCGGCCGCCGCGGCCACCCGCCCGGCGCGCTGAGCCCTACATGCCGTCGTACTGAGGGCCTTCGCCGCCTTCAGGCGCGACCCAGGTGATCACGCCGTACGGATCCATGATGTCGCACGTCTTGCAGTGCACGCAGTTCGAGGCGTTGATCTGCAGCCGGCGTCCGCCCTGCCCGTTGTCCACCATCTCGTAGACGTTGGCCGGACAGAAGCGCACGCACGGGTGCCCGTACTCGCCGCCGCACAACGTGTGGCAGACCTCGGTGTGCACCAGCAGGTGGACCGGCTGATCCTCGTCGTGATGCGTGCCCGAGTAGTGCACGCTGGTCACCTTGTCGAAGGTGAGCTTGCGATCGAGCGGCACGGCGTTCGAGCCGTGAGGATGTCGCGCTTGGCGAGGCCGTAGTAGTCGTCCAGCGTCTTCATCCGGGTGTGGCCGGCATGACCTTCGAGGTCCCCGCTCAAGCGGCCATTGGTCAACATCGCGAGGCCGGCGAACGCGCTGCCGGCGAACAGGCCGCCGCCGAACGCCTGGTGCACGTTGCGGACCGGATAGAGCTCGGTCTTGATCGCGCTCGCGTCGACCATCGTCTTGTAGCGATGCAGCCGGGCCGACGAGGTGTCGCCGGCGCGGACCGCGTCGAACGCGGTCTCGGCCGCGAGCATGCCGCTGCGCATCGCCAGGTGGATGCCCTTCAGGCGCATCGAGTTCACGAAGTTGGCGGCGTCGCCGACGATCAGCGCGCCGTCCATGAACAGGTGCGGCTGCGTGTTCCAGCCGCCCTCCGGCAGCGCCTTCGCGCCGTAGCGCAACAGCTGGCCGCCGTCGAGGATGCTGCTGATGAACGGGTGCCGCTTGAAGTGCTGGAAGGCCGCGTGCGGATCGAACAGCGGGTCCTTGTAATCGAGCCCGACGACGAAGCCGATCGAGACCTGCCCGTCGGGCATCGCGTAGAGCCAGCTGCCGCCGAACTCCTCCTCGCGCAGCGGGTAGCCGAGCGTGTGGATCACCGTGCCCGGCTTCAGGCGATCCTTCGGGAATCTCCCACAGCTCCTTGATGCCGATCGCGAACTGCGCCGGCTGGCTGTGCTCGCCGATCTGCAGGTCGCGGATCAGCTGCTTGGTGAGGTGGCCGCGCACGCCGTCGGCGAAGATCGTGACCTTGGCGTGGATGTCGGCGCCGGGCTCGAACGTGCCCGTCGGCTGCCCGTCCTTGCCGATGCCGCGATCGCCGGTGCGCACGCCGTCACGCGGTGGCCGTCGAACAGCACCGGCTGGCCGGGAAAGCCCCAGAACAGATCGATGCCTTCGGCTTCGACCTGCGCCGCCAGCCACTTCGTGAACTGGTTCAGCGAGATGATGTAGTTGCCGTGGTTCTGGAACGGCGGCGGCGTGATCGGCAGCCGCAACTTCCGTCTTCGGCGTGAGGAAGTAGATGTTGTCGTTGTTGACCGGCAGGCCAGCGGCGCGCCCTTCGCCTCGAAGTCCGGGATCAGATCCTTCAGCGTCGACGGATCGAGCAGCGCGCCCGACAGCTGATGGGCTGCCGGCCTCGCGAGCCTTCTCGATGACGGCGATCGAGAGCGGCTCGCCGCCCTTCTGCTTCTGCATCTGCGCGAGACGCAGCGCCGCGGACAGGCCGGCGGGCCCGCCGCCGACGATCAGGACATCGACTTCGAGGGTCTCGCGTTCCATGGTGTCAGCTTCGGGCTTCAGGCTCTGGGCTCTAGATCCTCAAGACCCAGCTCAAGCCCCAGACCGAGGCTACTTCTTCAGCTCCGCGATGATCGCCGGCGCCAGCTCGAACAGATCGCCCTGGATGCCGTAGTCCGCGACCTCGAAGATCGGCGCCTCGGCGTCCTTGTTGATGGCGACGATGGTGCGCGCGCCCTTCATGCCGACCAGGTGCTGAATGGCGCCGGAGATGCCGAGCGGCGACGTAGAGCTTCGGCGCCACGGTCTGGCCGGAGCTGCCAATCTGGCGCTCCATCGGCAGCCAGCCGTTGTCGCAGATCGGACGCGACGCCGCCAGCTCGGCGCCGAACGCCTTGGCCAGCTGCTCCGCCACCGCGATGTTCTCCTGCGACTTGATGCCGCGGCCGACGGAGACGATCCGCTCGGCCTGCGAGAGATCGACCGCCTGCTTGGCTTCCTGGAACGGCGCCTCGGCCTTCTGGCGCAGCTTCGACTCGTCGATCGTGATGGCGGCGGTGGTGACCGGCGCGGCGGCGCTCCCCTTCTGCCGGCATCGGCGCGGAACGCGCCGATCTGGATCGTCGACGAAGTGCGGCGCCGGTCCCTGCGGCTTCACGTCGGCGATCAGCTTGCCCTGGAACATCGGGCGCGCGAACGTCGGCTGCGCCGTTGGCCTTGCGCAGCGCGATCACGTCGGTGACGAGCGCGCGATCGAGGCGCGTCGCCAGCGTCGGCGAGAAGTCGCGCGTCTGATAGGTGTGCGGCAGCACCACGAGCGGCGGTGACTGCCTGCGCGACCACCTGCTGCAGCGCCTGCACGAACGCATCCGGCGTGTAGTGAGCGAGCGCCGCGTGATCGACGGTGATGACTTCCGCCACCGCGGCCGGCGCCAGCTCGCCGGCGACCGCCGGCCACCGACTGGCCGGCACGGCGATCTTGATCGGCAGCGCCACCCGACAGCTGCTGCGCGGCCGCGATCGTCTCCCAGCTCGCGCGATTGAGCTTGCCGTCTTTCTGTTCGGCGATGACGAGAATCACAGGACCCGCGCCTCTTCGCGCAGCCGCTTGCACCAGTTCCTTGGCGGCTTCGGCGGGCGAGCCGCTGATCATCACCGTCTGCTTGGCCTTCTGCGGCGCGTAGAGCGCCACGATCTTCTGGCGCGACGACAGGCCGGCCGGCGCCGCCACCTTGGCGATCTCTTTCTTCTTCGCCGCCATGATGCCCTTCAGCGTCGCGTAGCGCAGCTGGTTGATGCCGCTCTGGATCGTCAGCAGCGCCGGCAGCGGCATCGTCACGTACTGGAACCAGCCGCCCTCGAGCTCGCGCTTCACCTTGATGCCGGTCGCGGCACCGCCATCGGCCGGCGCGTCCACGATGCACTTCCATGATGATCGTCGAGTGCGGGATCGCCGAGCTTCTCGGCGAGCACCGGACCGAACTGCGCGTGGCCCTGGTCGTCGCTCTGCAGGCCGGTCAGGATCAGATCGAACTTCTGCTCCGCCATCGCCGCGCGCCAGCGCCGCGGCCGCCGTGAACGCATCGGCAGCGCCCGAGCGAATCGTCTTCGACGTGCAGGGCGCGATCGGCGCCGCGGGCCAGCGCCTCGCGGATCACCTGCTGCACGCGCGCCGGCCCCGCCGAGCAGACCACCACCTCGCCGCCGTGCTTCTCGCGGAGGCGCAGGCCCTCCTCGAGCGCGTAGGCGTCGGGCTCGTTCATCTCGTAGCTGACGTCCTGGTCGCGAATCCACGTCTTGTCGTCGTTCAGACGCGGCTGCCACTCGCGGGTCGGGACCTGCTTGATGCAGACTGCAATCTTCATGCTAGGATCTTACGGGCTTAGGGCTCGCCAGGCCCATCCCAGGCCTCATCCTCGTATCTCTTGAACAGGAGCGCGCCGTTGGTGCCGCCGAAGCCGAACGAGTTCGACAGCGCGTAGTCGATCTTCAGCCGCGCGCGGCTGTGTTCGGCACGTAGTCGAGGTCGCAGCCCTCGTCGGGCGCGTCGAGATTGATCGTCGGCGGCAGCCATCTGGTGCCTGACCGACAGCGCGGTGATGCCGGCCTCGAGGCCGCCGGCCGCGCCGAGCAGGTGGCCGGTCATCGACTTGGTCGACGACATCGCCAGCTTGTGGGCGTGGTCGCCGAAGACCTGCGCTTGATCGCCGTCGTCTCGATGCGATCGTTGATGCGGCGTCGAGGTGCCGTGGGCGTTGATGTAGTCGACGACGCTCGGGCCCGACGCCGGCGCGATCGAGCGCCGCCTGCATCACGCGCACGGCGCCGTCGCCGTCTTCGACCGGCGCGGTCATGTGGTACGCGTCGCCGGACATGCCGTAGCCGACGATTTCGGCGTAGATCGTGCGCGCCGCGGCGCTTCGCCATCTCGAGCTCTTCGAGGATCAGGATGCCGGCGCCTTCGCCGAGCACGAAGCCGTCGCGATCCTTGTCGAACGGACGGCTGGCGCGCGCCGGATCGTCGTTGCGCTGCGACAACGCGCGCAGCGCGGCGAAGCCGCCGACGCCCATGTGGCACACCGCCGCCTCGGCGCCGCCGGTGATCATCGCGTCGGCCGCGCCGCGCTTGATGATCTCGAAGGAATCGCCGATGGCGTGCGCCGACGCCGTGCACGCGGTGCACGTCGCCAGGTTCGGGCCCTTGGCGCCGAAGCGGATCGAGACCTGTCCGGCGGCCAGGTTGATGATCGCCGAGGGAATGAAGAACGGCGAGATCTTGCGCGGCCCGCCCTCGAGGTAGGCGCTGTGCTGCTCTCGATGGTGGTGAACCCGCCGATGCCCGAGCCGATGAACACGCCGATGCGCGGCGCCAGCGCCGGCGTCGATCGTCAGCTTCGCATCGTCCATCGCGAACTGCGAGGCCGCGACGGCGAACTGAATGAAGATGTCCATCTTCTTCAGTTCCTTCTTTTCGATGAACTGCAGCGGATCGAAGTTCTTCACCTCGCCCGCGAACCGTGTCGAAAAGGCCGCCGCGTCGAAACGCGTGATCGGGCCGATGCCGCTCGTGCCCGCGCACAGCGCATCCCAGTTCGCCTGAGTGCCCATGCCGACCGGCGACACCAAGCCGACGCCGGTCACTACGACTCGCCTGCTCACTTGCCTCCGGAGTGCAGCCCGATGGCGCCGGCTTAGCCGGCGCGTTCTACTTCTTCTTGGCGTGCGACTCGATGTAGTCGACCGCTTCCTTGACGCGCGTGATCTTCTCCGCTTCCTCGTCAGGAATTTCGATGCCGAACTCTTCCTCGAACGCCATCACGAGTTCGACGGTGTCGAGCGAGTCCGCGCCCAGGTCGTCGACGAACGACGCATCCGGAGTCACTTCCTCCTCGTCGACGCCCAACTGCTCCACGATAATGCTCTTCACCTTGTCGGCAACGGCCACGTCCTCCCTTGGCCCGTGCGCCCACTACATGTACATCCCGCCGTTGACGGCGAGAACCTGACCAGTAATATACGACGCCTCATCGGACGCCAGAAAACTTACCGCCGCGGCAATGTCCGCCGGCGTGCCCATGCGCCCCAGCGGAATCTGCGCCGACCAATCCGTCTTCGCGTCGTCGGTGATCGCCTTGGTCATGTCGGTCTCGATCAAGCCCGGCGCGACGACGTTCACCGTGACCTGGCGCGACGCCACTTCGCGCGCCAGCGACTTGCAGAACCCAATCAGGCCGGCCTTCGACGCCGCGTAGTTGGCCTGGCCGGCGTTGCCCATCTGCCCGACCACGGAGCTGATCGCGATGATGCGGCCCGAGCGCTGCGCGAATCATCGGCTTCAGCGCCGCCTGGCACAGCGTGAACGACGCCGTCAGGTTGGTGGCGAGCGACCTCGTCCCAGTCGGCGCGCTTCATGCGCAGCATCAACTGATCGCGTGTGATGCCGGCGTTGCTCACCAGGATATCGAGCTTGCCGTGCTGTTCGACGACGTCGACTTGACCAGGCGCCTCGACGCGCCGCCGCGTCGGTCACGTCGACGCCCTGCGCTTCGGCCTTGCCGCCCGCCGCGACGATCGCCGCCGCGGTCGCCTCCGCATTGGCGCCGCGCGCCACGCACACCACCGTCGCGCCGCCAGCGGCCAGCCGCTCGGCGATCGCGCGGCCGATGCCGCGTGACGCGCCGGTCACGATCGCGATCTTGCCGTCGAACGTGTCATGAGTGTCAGGACTGCGGCCTCGAGCGCCGCCAGGTCGTCGGGACCTTCGACGTTCTGAATGGTGGCGCCGGACGCGATTCGCTTGATCATTCCGCTCAATGCTTTGCCCGGCCCCACTTCAACATATCGGGTGACGCCCTCGGACGCAAGGCGTTGCACGACGTCTTCCCAGCGCACCGGCGACGCGATCTGCTTGATCAGCGCGTCGATCGACGCCGCGGCGGTGCGCTTCGGCTCGCGCGTCGACGTTGGCGACGACCGGCACGCGCGGGTCGGCGTGCCGGCACGGCGCGCAGCTCGGGCGTCAGGCGGACTTCGGCCGGCTTCATCAGCGCGCAGTGGAACGGCGCGCTCACCGTCAGCGGAATCGCGCGCTTGGCGCCGAGCGCCTTCGCGCGCTCGCTGGCGCGCGCCACCGCGGCCGCGGTGCCGGCGATCACGATCTGGCCGGCGCCGTTGAGGTTCGCGGCGCTCACCACCTCGCCCTGCGCGGCCTCCTCGCACGCCTGGTTCACGCCGGCCTCGTCGAGGCCGAGGATCGCCGCCATCGCGCCGACGCCGACCGGCACGGCTTCCTGCATGTAGCGGCCGCGGTTGCGCACCAGGCGCACCGCATCGGCAAACTGCAGCGTGCCGGCCGCGACGTGCGCCGAGTACTCGCCGAGGCTGTGGCCGGCGACGAACGACGGGCCGTCAGGCCGCGCTCCGTCGAGCAGCCGCCACACGGCGACGCTCATCGTCAGGATCGCCGGCTGCGTGTTTTCGGTGAGCGTCAGCCGATCCGGCGGGCCGTTGAAGATCAGGTCGCTCAGCGACTCGTCGAGCGCGGCGTCGGCTTCGGCGAACGTCTGCGCGCAGACGTCGAACTGGTCGGCGAGCGCCTTGCCCATGCCGACCGCCTGCGCGCCCTGTCCGGGGAAGACGAACGCGATCACGACGGGTCCGTCACCGCGATCGACTGCATTTCCGTCTGCTGAGACGATCCATCATCTGGTTGCCCGCCATGCGCGACGCCATCACGACCGCATTGCGCACCGCCTTCACCGACGATCGGCCGTGGCCGACGATGCACAGACCGGCGACGCCGAGCAGCGGCGCGCCGCCGAACTCGGAGTAGTCGACGCGCTTGCGAAACCGCCGGAACGCCCGCCGCGACAGCAGGTAACCGACCTGGCTCGAAAACGTGCTCTGCAACTCCTCGCCGAGCAGGTCTTCGACCATCTCGACGAGGCCTTCGCTCAACTTCAGCGCGACGTTGCCGGTGAAGCCGTCGCAGACGATCACGTCGGCATCGCCCGAAAAAATGCCCCGGGCTTCGACGTTGCCGATGAAGCGTCAGCGCCGAGGCCTTCAACAACTGATGCGCCTCGCGCGTCAGCTCGTTGCCCTTCGTTTCTTCCTCGCCGATCGACAGCAGCCCGATGCGCGGCGCGCTCGATGCCGAGCCCGACGCGCGCATACATCGCGCCCATGTGCGCGAACTGCAGCAGATGCGGCGGCTTGCATTCCACCGTCGCGCCGGCGTCGAGCAGCACCGCCGACCCGTGCCTGGTCGGCACCGTCGGCGCCAGCGCCGGCCGATCGACGCCCGCGCAGCATGCCGAAGGCCGCGTGCGCCGCGACGACGCTGGCCCCGGTATGGCCGGCGCTGAACAGCGCCGCGGCCTGGCCCGCGGCGACGTGCTCGGCCGCGACGCGAATCGACGCGCGCGGCTTGCGCCGCAGCGCCTTCGCCGGCGACTCGCTCATGTCGATCACGTCGGGCGCGTCGATGACGCGCACGTCGAGATCGCTCGCGTCGGGATGGCGCGCCGAGCTCGGCGCGAATCAGGTCCGCGCGGCCGACGAGGTCGATACCGAGCCCGAGATTGCGCGCGGCCGCGACGGCGCCATCAACGGGATGCGCCGGCGCATGATCGCCGCCCATCGCGTCAACCGCTATGCGCATGCCGATCGAGTCAAGCTAATCGGTGGATCGTTCGAATCGGTGGACTCAGTCTTCGTTGACGGGACGGACCTGGCGCGCGCGATAGTGGCCGCAGTACGCGCACACGCGGTGCGCGGCCTTCGGCTCGCCGCACTGCGGGCACAGGCCGGCGGTGGTGGCCGTCAGCGCGTCGTGCGTGCGGCGCTTGCGGCCGCGGGTCTTGGAGTGTCTGACGTTTTGGATTAGGCATCGTCGTTCTTTCGCTTCGTATCAACGTCTTCAAACCAGCCAGCCGGGGATCCTCCCACTGCGGACTGCAATCGCAGGGCGCGATATTCCGGTTGGTTCCGCACTGCGGGCAGATTCCCTTGCAGTCCTGCTTGCACAGCGGCTTCATCGGCAGCGCCAGGTAAAACTGCTCCCGCAGCAGCTCGTTGAGGTCGATCTGCTCGTCTCGGTAAAACGTCATCGAGACGTCGTCGTCTTCGACCTCCACGTCCTCGTCCGATCGTCCGACGCCGTCTTTTTCTTCTCGTCGTATCCCGCGCCCTGCGGCAGGAAGCGGAGGTCGAATGCGGAATTCACCGGCAGCGTGAACGGCTCGAGGCAGCGGCTGCACTGCAGCTCGAGCGTCGTGACGACCGTCCCCACCAGGCGGAAGCGATCCTGGTCCTTGTGGAGGGTGAATGCCAGTGTCACGGGCGCGCTCACCCGGTAGTCTTCGTCACCCTCCGCAAAGGCCGACGGCTCGTACTGCCGAAGGAACGCCGTTTCCGGCTGCCGAATGTGCGAAAGATCGAGCCGCATCAAAACGACGATTATAGCATGCGCGGCCCGTCGGTCACCGTCACCCAGGGTTTCGGGATGAACAACTGCTCGAACAGGTTGACGGCGTAGCGGTCGGTCATTCCGGCGACGAAATCCTGGGCCGCCACGTCGAGCGCCCTCCAGCTCGACCGTGCGCAGGTCGAGAAACTGCTCGGGCTGCTCCCGCACCTTCTCCCACAACCCGCCGAGGATGCCCTGGGCCTTGCCGAACTCGGCCGTGGCCACCTGGTTCTCGTAGACCGCGTCGAACAGGAAGCTGCGCAGCGCCAGGATCGCGTCGAGCACCTCGTCGCTCATGCGGATCTCCGACAGGCCGCCGGCGATGGTCTGCTCCACCACGTCGGTGACCAGCCGGCCGATCCGCTCCGAGGGGCTGCCCCCGAGAACCGCCACCGCGTCCTTCGGCAGCGACGACTCGCTGAGGATCCCGGCCCGGACCGCGTCGTCGATGTCGTGGTTCACGTAGGCGACGATGTCGGCGACGCGGGCAACCTGGCCTTCGATGGTGCTGGCGCGATGCTCGGGCGGCGCGCCCACCGGCATGCCGTGCTTGCCCTTCGAGTGCCGGGCGATGCCGTCGCGCACTTCCCAGGTCAGGTTCAGCCCGTCGCGATCGTGTCTCCAGCACGTCGACGATGCGCAGGCTCTGCTCGTAATGGTTGAAGCCGCCCGGAACGAGCGCGCTCAGCACCCGCTCGCCGGCGTGGCCGAACGGCGTGTGGCCGAGATCGTGACCGAGCGCGATCGCCTCGGTCAGCTCCTCGTGGAGGTGCAGCACCTTGGCGATGGTGCGGGCGATCTGCGACACCTCCAGCGTGTGCGTCAGGCGCGTGCGGTAGTGATCGCCGCGCGGCGAGAAGAACACCTGCGTCTTGTGCTTCAGCCGGCGAAACGCCTTGGTGTGGATGATGCGATCGCGATCGCGCTGGAAGGCCGGACGGATCGGCATCTTCGGCCTCCGGGCGCAGGCGGCCCTCGACTCGCACCGCTCTTGGCGGCCTGCGGCGCGAGGATCTCCCGCTCGCGCTGCTCGAGTTGTTCGCGAATCGTCGACAGCGCTCATGCGTCCCGAATCTCCGCAGGAAGCTGGTGCCGTGCGCCAGCGGCGGCACGCCGAACACGTCGGCCAGGGTCTGGCCGAGATCGGCGAACGTCGTTCGCGTCCCGAGGTCGACGCCGGCACGCACGCGCGGCCCGCTCACCAGCAGCGGCACGTGCTCGCGCGAGTGATCGGTGCTCGGCGTCGTCGGGTCGTTGCCGTGATCGGCGGTGATCACCAGCAAATCGTCCTCGCGCAGCGCCGGCAGCAGGCGCCGTCAGCCGCGCATCGAATCGCTCGAGGTTCGCGGCGTAGCCCGCCGACGTCGTTGCGATGGCCGTAGAGCGTGTCGAAGTCGACGAGGTTGGCGAACAGCAGCCCGCGAGTCCTGCGTCGCCATCCGCGCCTCGAGCACGTCCATGCCGTCGGCGTCGCTCGTCGTCGGATAGCGACTGGCCGATGCCCGCGCCCGGCGAACAGGTCGCTGATCTTGCCGACCGCCGTCACCTGGTGACCGTTCGCGGTCAGCACGTCGAGCAGCGTCTCGCCGATCGGCGGCATCGCGTAGTCGTGGCGGTTGGCGGTGCGGCGTGAACGAACCGGGCGTCCGACGAACGGCCGCGCGATCACGCGGCCGAGGCCCATCGCCCTCGACCGCCAGCTCGTACGCGGCCTCGCACCACTCGTAGAGCTGTCGGCACCGGCACGACATCCTCGTGCGCGGCGATCTGGAACACGCTGTCGGCCGAGGTGTAGACGATCGGAGAGCCGGTCGCCATGTGCGCCGGCCCGAGCTGCGTCGATGATCGCCGTGCCCGAGGCGACGACGTTGCCGATCGAGGCGCGGCCGATGCGCTGCTCGAAGGCGGCGATCAGCTCCGGAGGAAACCCGTGCGGAAACGTCGGGAACGGCGCGATCGAGCACGACGCCCATCAGCTCCCAGTGACCGGTCACCGAATCCTTGCCCGCGCGAGCGTTCGGCCAGCCGCCCGTACGCCGCTCGCGGCGACGCCGCGGCACGGGACACCGCGGAGCGAGACCGCGCGACAGGCCCAGCGCGGCAAGCGTCGGAATGTTCAGCGGCGCCGACGTCGGCGATGTGGCCGAGCGTGTTGCTGCCCTGGTCGCCGTACAGCGCGGCATCCGGCAATTCGCCGATGCCGACACTGTCGAGCACGATGACGATGGCGCGACGGAACACCGCGGCGTCAGGGATGATGCGATGAGAAGTAGTTCGGAACGCTGCGCGGCGTGCGGATCGTCGCGATGGCGTGCTTGAACATCAGGTGATCCATCCCGTTGTGCTCGACGATCAGCGCGAAGCGATCGAAGTTCTTGATGCGCGCTTCGAACTCGCGGCCATCGAGCAGGTGGACGGACGACGGCGAGCTTCTCCCGGCGCGCGTAATTCAGGAAGACGTCCTGGATGTTCGGTGCGCCGGTCTTCGTTTCAGCCATCGGCGGCATGTCTCCTGTCCTGTACAACAGGCCCCGCGCGGCCAGCCCTCGAGAACGCGGGCCTGCACTTCCGGAGACTCGTCCGGGGCCGTCAAACCATACAAGGTTAGGCTCTTTGCGGAACCAGATCAACTGGCGACGGGCGTAGCGCCGGTTCTCCTGCGCAATCAGCGCGCGTGTCGCCGCCTCGTCGCGGACGCCGTGCAGGTGCTCCATCGCCTGGCGGTAGACCAGGCCGCCGAAGGGCGCGTGCCGATTCGGGCACGCCGGCCGCCAGCAGGCCGCGAATCTCGTCGAGCAGCCCGGCCTCGAACTGCGCGTCGACGCGCCGCGCAGCCGCTCGGCGAGCACGGTCATGGGCAGCCTGCAGGCCCAGAGCGGTCACCTCGACGTCGCCGGGCAGCGGCGACACGGTGTCCGCGAAGTGCGCGGTCAGCGGCTTCCCGGTCTGGAAGTAACACCTCGAGCGCCCGGACGAGCCGCTTCCGGTCGCGCGGCTGAATGCGCTCGGCCGATTCCGGGATCGACCCGGCGCAGCAAGCGATGGAGCCGTTCCACGCCTTGCGTGCAGCCATGCGCATCCAGCCGTGTTCGCAGCGCCGTCGTCCTTGCCGGGCCCGGGAAACAGCCCGCGGGTCAGCGCGCGGTAATAGAAGCCGGTGCCGCCGGCGAGGATCGGCAAGCGGCCGCGGCGCGTGGATCTCGGCGATGGCGCGAGCGGCGTCGCGCGCGAAGTCGCGCGGCGGTGTACTCGTCGGTCGGATCGGCGATGTCGATCAGATGGTGCGGGATGCCGCGGCGCTCCGGCGACTGGCACCTTGTCGGTGCCGATGTCGAAGCCGCGATAGACGGCGGTCGAATCGCAGTTGACGATCTCGCCGTCGAGGCGTTCGGCCATGCGATCAGCGCCAGCGAGCTCTTGCCGGTGGCGGTCGGCCCGAGCACCGCCAGGACGGGCTTCATGCCCGGCCTACTGTCCCTGCGGCGGACTGACCGGCCGGCGATTCGTTGTAGTAGAAGGTGACCGTGAAGAACGCCTTGTCGTCCGGATACTCCGGCGGCAGCGGCGTCGGTCGGATTCGAGGCGAGCAGCGCGTTGACTGGCGGCCGGTGTTGAACGAATCGATCTCGGACGGGCCGATCACGGTGACGTCGGTGATGCGCGCCGTTGCGATGGACGTTGAACGTGATGACGACGCGGCCGCGCATGCGACATCGCCGCCATCGGGCACGAACCAGTTGCGCCGGACCTGCGCGACGAAGCGGCGAATCCACGGGCCGAACTCGACGCCCTTGGTGTCGAACTGAATCGCGGCCCGAACTCCTGGCTGTTGCCCTTCTGGTTGTTGAACGATTCGGGTCTGCACGTACTTCTGCAGGTTCCGCAGCGCATCGCCGAGCTTGCCGCCCGGCGGCGGCTGCGCGCGCTGCGGCTGCTGCATCGCGTAGCGGCTCTCGGCGTCTGGATCCAGTGCGCGCTCGGGGGTCTCCACCGGCTGCGGCGTCTCGGGCGCGGGCTGCGCGCGCCGGACCCTTGCCGCGCGTCCGCTCCTCGGGCGTCGCCTCGGTGCGCTCGGTCGAATTGCCGCGCGCGTACGGCAACGGGTTTTCCATGGTCGGCGCACGCTCCGACGGATCGCGCCCGGCGATCGAGGTCCGACATCTCGGCGCGCTCGGGCGGCTTCGGTGGCCGGCAGGTCGAGCTTGCGGCTGCACGAAGACGAAGCGCGGGGCTTCCGTCTTCGGCTGCTGCTGCACGTTCGGCGGCCTCGGGCTCGGGCTCGGGAGGAATTGCTGGCAGGTACTCCGGCGCGAAGATCAGCAACAGCACGATCGCGACGTGGACGACGACGGACACGACGACGCCATCGCGCCGGTTGATGGCGCGCCCGACGGGCTCGATGTCGCGAGTAGCGATCGTCGAAGTCGAAGTACATCAGGAAGTTACGAGAGTATCACAGGCCAACGCTCGGCCCCGGGCTTCCTGGCACTGTATAGATAGACGATCCCCAGAGTCAGTGGCCGGGCTTTCACCTGTGAAAATCCGGCGGCAATGAGGATGCGGCGAAGGCCTCGCCCCAGGGAAAGCTGCCGACCGACTGCGGCAGATAGTAGTAGGCGGCGTCGTGGCGCGACACGACGCGGCCGATCCGCGGCAGGACGTGGTTGAAGTACCAGAGGTAGAGCGGCCGGACGGCCGGCACGACCGGCAGGCCGAACTCGAGGATCGCGAGCCGCCCGCCGGGCGCGAGCACCCGCAGCAGCTCGCGGCACGCCACCTCGGGGTGCTGCACGTTGCGAATGCCGAACGCGATGGTGACCGCATCCACCGACGCGTCGGCGACCGGCAGGTTCATCGCATCGCCGCGCACCAGCTGCACGCGGGCGTCGAGCCCGCCGGGCCGCACCTTGTCACGCCGTGCGCCAGCATCGCGCCGGCGAAGTCCACGCCGACGACGCGCGCGGCGCCGGCGCCCTGCCGCGCGCCGGCCATCGCCACATCCGCCGTGCCGGTGCACACGTCGAGCAGCCGCTCGCGGCCGGTCAGCTCGCAGCGAGCGAATCGCGCGCCGCCGCCAGTAGCGATCGAGGCCGCCGGAGAGCACCGTGTTGAGCAGGTCGTAGCGTCCGGCGATCGCGTCGAACATGCCCGCGATCTTCGCGGGCGTTCGTTGTGCAGACCGGACATAGAGCGCCAGCGCCGGTGACGCAAGAAGTACAGAATGCCGACATAGCCATTGAGGTCGAAGGCGCGCTTCACCTGCGACAGATCCGTCGCGCTGACGAGCGACTGCTCGTAGACCAGCAGGCGCGGCGACGAGCGCCACGCCGGCGAGGTAGATCGGCGCCGAGCGGCACGAGCCAGGCCAGGCCGGCCATGCACAGCGACGGTCGCCGACGTGCATCAGCCGCGAGATCAGCAGCGAGCGCTCCACGCCGAAGCGCACCGGAATCGAGCGCAGCCCCTGCGCGCGATCGAACTCGAGGTCCTGGCAGGCATAGAGGATGTCGAAGCCGCCCACCCACAGTCCGATCGCCAGCCCGAGCAGCCACGGCTCCGGCGCCGCCGCGTCCACCGGCCGCCAGCCAGCCGCCGACCGGCGCCACCGCCATCGCCAGCCCGAGGAAGGCCTGCGTGTAGGCGGTGTAGCGCTTCGCCAGCGAATACCAGAACACGATGGCCAGCGCCACCGGCGACAGCCAGCCGCAGAGCGCGCTCATCTGGAACGACACCGCGATGAACACGACCGACCACACGACGACGAACAGCGGTGGCCTCGCGTCGTCGACATCGCGCCGCGCGGCAGCTCGCGCATCGCGGTGCGCGGGTTCAGCGCATCCCAGCGCGCGTCGACGAGGCGATTGAAACCCATCGCCGCGCTGCGCGCCGCGACCATCGCAGACGACGATCCAGCGCCACCTGCCGCCAGGTCGATCGGCGTGCTCACGCGTGGCCAGCAGCGCCCCGGTCAGCGCAAACGGCAGCGCGAACACCGAGTGGCTGAAGCGGACGAACGACAGATACGTGGTCAGGCGGGTCATGTGCGTTCCCAGGAGGTCAGTGGCTCTCTGCCCACGACACGGCGGCGGCGGAGATGCCAGACACCAGGTGCTCTTCCACGTCCTCCAGATCGTCCGGGCAGCGACACCGCGACGATCTCGGCGTGCTTGCCGGGCGAGCAGGGTGCCGAAGCAGGCGATCCAGCCCCAGCGCGCGCGCTCCGACGAGCGTCGCGCTCTCGAGGATCCGGCGGGCCGGCACCGCCGGGCGCCAGCCAGCGCATCGCCTTCAGCTCCGCGAACAGGTTCAGGTCGCTCACGCGCGCCAGACTGTCGGTACCGACCGCCACCGGCACACCCGAGGGTAGAACCGCTCGATTGGCGGGGCGCCCGACGCCGACCCATTGGTTGCTGCGCGGGCACGTCACCAGGGTCGCGCCGCGCTCGTGCAGCCGCGCGAGGCTGTCGCTCACCGAGCTGCACGCCGTGCACGACGAGCGTGCGCGCGTCGATCACACCCAGGTGATCCAGGTACTCGCACCGGACCGAGCCCGGCGCCACCCAGTCGTCGCGCCAGGCGCCGATGCGCCGAGCAGCTGCGCGCCACGGGCCGGTGCCGTCGACGCCAGCAGCTCGACCTCCTCCGGCGACTCGCCGACGTGGATGCTCGTGATGGGCTCGGCGCTGCTCGTCGACGTCGTCGCGGATCGCCCGGAACAGCTCGCGCGAGACCGAGTACGGCGCGTGCGGAGCCAGCGACGATGCGGACCGCGGACTGCGCGCCGCGGCTTCCGCGCGGACGGCCCGCGAGCGTTCGACCAGCGCGCCGCATCGTCTCCTTGAACCCGAGCAGTTCGTGGAAACACCAGCCGCCGTGCATGCCGCTGGCAGCGATCGCGTCGACTGTCGCCAGCGAATTGCTGATGTCGCCGACCGCCACCGTCCCGGTGTCGCGCGCTTCGACGGGCGCCGCGTCAGCGCCGCGGCAGTGACGCCTGGATCGTCGGGGCGCTCGACGGCGCCGGCCGCGGGCCGCGAACAGCCCGGTGATCCAGGTGGTGAAGTCGGTGGCCGGTGGCACGCGGTCGCGCAGCCACGACAGCTCGAGGTGGACGTGGGCGTTGACGAGCCCCGGCATCAACGCCACCGGGCCCAGGTCGCGAACCGGCCCGAGGGCCGCGCGTCGGCGGACTGGCCCTGCCCGACCGCGACGATGCGGTCGCCCGTCGACCGCGACCCAGCCGTCGCGGAGTGGCGGCGCGGTCGATCGGGCACGACCCACGCCGCGCCGAGGCGAATCATGCCGACCGGTGACGGCGGCGGTGCGTGCGCTGCCGCTTGCCGGCGGCGCTGCGCGCGGGATAGTTGACGAGCTCGGCCGGGACCGACGTGTCGCCGTCGGCGCGCGCGGTGGCCAGCTCCAGCATGCCGCGGCACCTCGCGCTGGCGGAACATCGGATCGCCGAGGATGTCGTAGTGCATGCTGCGGCGCTTCGGCGACGAACCCGGCGTCCTCGACGTTGCGGACGATCTCCGACTTCGTCCATGCAGTAGGCCGCGCCGGCGGCGCGCACGACGTTCTCCTCGATCATCACGCTGCCCATGTCGTTGGCGCCGAACGCCAGGCTGAGCTGCCCGACCTTGCCGCCCTGCGTCACCCACGACGCCTGCAGGTTGTCGAAGTTGTCGAGCACGAGCCGCGCGATCGCCAGCGTGCGCAGGTAGTCGATGCCGGTCGCCTCGGCTGCCGCCGCGCTCGGTGTGCTCGGGCTGATAGCTCCAGGTGATGAACGCCGTGAAGCCGCCGGTCTCGTCCTGCAGCGCGCGCAGGCGCAGCATGTGCTCGAGCCGCTCCTCGTCGGTCTCGACCGTCCCGTACATCATCGTCGCGGTGGTGCGCAGGCCGGCGCGGTGCGCGTGACGCATCACGTCGAGCCACTCGTCGGCGGTGGCCTTGCCGTAGCAGTTGAGCAGCTTGCGCACGCGATCGACGAGAATCTCGGCGCCGCCGCCGGGGACGCTGTCGAGGCCGGCCGCCACCAGCCGCGCGATCACCTCGGCGACCGTCAGCTTCGACGTCCGCGTGAGGTGGACGACTTCGGGCGGCGACAGCGCGTGGAGCTTGAAGTCCGGATAGCGCGTCTTCACCGCCCGGAACAGGTCCTCGTACCACTGCAGCGGCAGATCGGGATTGTGCCCGCCCTGCAGCAGCAGCTGGCACGCCGCCGAGCGCGATGGTCTCGTCGATCTTCTTGAAGATCTCGTCGAACGCCGAGGACGTAGCCCTCGGCGTGCCCGACCGGACGGTAGAACGCGCAGAAGTTGCAGCGCGCGACGCAGACGTTCGTGTAGTTGACGTTGCGGTCGATGATGTAGGTGACGACGCCTTCGGGATGCTTGCGCGCGGCGGATGAGGTCGGCCATGCGCCCCAGCCACCAGGTCGGCGCCTAGCGATACAGGAACAGCGCCTCGTCGGCCGAGACGCGGCCGCCGCCTTCGATGCGCTCCTGCAGCGAGGTCGAGTGAGTCGGCTCATGAGAAGAACCGCAGTGGACGGCGGGTCGGACGCAAGGCCGAGCTCGACGGCCAGCGCGTGGAAGCGCTCGAGACCGGCGATTTCGCCGATCGCCCAACCCGTATTTGAGAGTATCACGCAGGTAGCCGAGGGCCCGGGCTTCGACCGCGCGCGTCGCCGCCGGCCACCTCGCGGGCGATCAGCGGCGCGTCCTGCACACCCGTCGGCGTGCCGCCTGCAGCGCCACCACCTGTTCGTGATCGACGGCGCCATCTCGGCCCGCTCCACGTGGCGTAGACGAAAGGCAGGCCGGTCAGGCTCTGCCACGCCGCGCCGAGGTCGGTCTTGATCGACGCCCGAGCGTCTCGGTGTCGATGGCCAGCGCCGGATCGCCGATCACCAGCGCCGCATCGTTCCTGGCCAGCATCACCTGGAGGTCCGGCTCGGCCGGCGTGAAGACCGGCGCGATGTTCCACAAGCGGGCGCACAGGATCCGGGTCAGCGCCACCGACGTCCGCGAGCTGATGATCGAGCGCCAGCGTGCGCGCCTCCTCGATCGGCACCGTGGTGAAAATGGCGACCGACAGCACGGGACCGTCCGAGCCGATCGCCAGGTCCGGCACCATCGCGTAGTCGCCGCGCAGGTACTCGATCGCCGGGATCAGGCCGAGGTCGACGTCCCCGTCGTGCAGCAGCTGACGCGCAGACCGACGGCACGTCGAACCGCACGGTGAAGAGATCCGGCCGGGCTTCGAGACCGCGGACGAGCGGCTTGGTGTTCAGGTACGAGACCGCGCCCAGGCGGGCGGGCTTTCACTGCGGTCCGTTCCCGTCCGCTCCACCGGCGTGAAGCCAGCCGCCGCGATGTTGCGCCGCACGTCCTCGAGGTTGGACCGGCGACGCCCGAGCGCGGGGTCGTCCACGGCGAAACGCGATCCAGGTCGATTGGCGCCGAAGGTCAGCGCCACCTGCGCCAGCTTGGGACCGTACTGCTGCCAGTCCACCTCAATCGTCGCGACGCTCGGCAGCCCGAGGCGCGCCAGCGCGACCACGCGAACGTCGTGATAGCCGGTCGTCGGTGCGGTCCGGCGACTGCTCGCGAGGCAGCGGCGCGAACGGCGTCGATGCCGCCGACTGCTGTCCGGAACGTCCGCGCGCGCTCGATCAACGAGCCGCGGCCGGCCTCGCTCGGCCGCTGCACCGTCAGGCTCGCACGCCGAGGCCCGCGGCGCGAACCGCTGCCACGTCGGCCGGCGTCACCAGGTCGATGGGCGCGTCGGCGATGGCATCGAGGCCGGCCGCTTTCAGCGCCGGCAGGATCGCGTCGAGCGGTGCCCAGCTCACGCGCCATCAGATCGGCCAGCGAGTATCCGCGTGAGCCGAGTGGTCGGACCGATTGCGGCACGCAGCGTCCGAATCGAGCGGCGGCGGTCGCCGCCAGCGAGTCGCCAGGGCGCCGTCGAGCCGCACCTCGCCGCAGAGCGGCAGCAATGCCGCCAGTTCCTCGGCCGCGGGAAGGCCAGACGTTCCCACGTCGATCACCCGGGTGTAGCTGACCGTGCCGCCCACGCGCGACCGGCGAACTCGTCGGCCAGCATCCCGAGGGACAGCACGTCCACACCATCGAGCTCTTCGAGTTCGGCGTGGCTGCAGCGTCTCGCCGCGCCTGGCGCGGCTAGTGATCGCGGAGTTGATCGTCACGGTCAACTCATGTGCGGTTTCCCATGCGGGACACGATGTCGTTGGCGAGCACCAGCGCCGCGCGCCCCTGCTCGCCGGTGACACCGGCGCGCCGGCGGTCGCGCACGGCGGCGACGAAGTCGTCGAGCTCGCGCTTGAGCGGCTCGTCCTCGCAGGACGTCGAGTCTTGCCGCCCTCGATGCGCGGCATCGCGCCGTCGCTGGGCACCAGCCGCCACGCTTCCACTTCCTGCGCCTTGTAGTCGATCGACAGGTAGGTGCTGCGGCTGGAAGAAGCGGATCTTGCGGATCTGCTCGCGGGTGATGCGGCTCGCCGTGAGATTGGCGATGCAGCCATTGGCGAACTTCAGCCGGACATTGGCGATGTCGACTCGCGGCGTGAGCACCGGCACGCCGACCGCCTCGATGCCGACCACCTCGCTGCCCACGAGCTCGACAGCACCAGCGTCGAGATCGTGAATCATCAGGTCGAACACCACGTCGATGTCGAGGCTGCGCTCGGGGAACGTCCCCAGCCGGTGCACCTCGATGAAGCGCGGCTCGTGGATGTGCGGCCGCGCGGCCAGCACCGCCGGATTGAAATGCTCGATGTGGCCGACGGCCAGCGTCACGCCCGTCGTCGCTGGCCGCCGCAGCAACTGGTCGGCCTCGACCACCGAGCGGGTCATCGGCTTCTCGACCAGGACGTGAATGCCGGCGGCCGATGCAGCGGCAGGGCCACCGACGCGTGCGCCTCGGTCGGCACCGCGATGGTGACCGCATCGACGCGGCCAATCAGCGTCCGCCAGTCGGCGATGACCGGTGGTGTCGTTGGCGGCGGCGACCTCCGCGGCACGGCCGGCTGATCGTCGACGACGCCGACCAGCGACACGCCCGCGAGATCGGCCGAGCATGCGCGCATGATGCCGCCCAAGGTGGCCGACGCCGACGACGCCGACTCGCAGGGGGTCGTGCTCATGCTGCCCGCTTCTCGGTCTCTGGCCGGCCGACGATGGCGATGCCGGCCTCGTCGGCGGATGTCAGCATCTCCGGCCGGTCGAACATCAGCGCCTTGCCGGCGTCGAGCGACAGCAGCGTCGCGCCGGCCCGCCGCATCGCCTGGATGGTGGCGAGGCCGACCACCGGCACGTCGAAGCGCATGTCCTGCTTCGGCTTGGCCACCTTGACGACGACCGACGCCGGGACCGGCCAGGTCGCCGGCCCGGCCGATGGTCTCGTCGGTGCCCTCCATCGCCTCGACCGCGACGACGGCCTGGTGCTTGACCGCGATCGTCTGGCCGATGTCGAGGCCGGCGATGACGTCGGCCATGCGATAGCCGAACGCCAGGTCGCCTCTGCTCTTCCTCGGTCGGGGCGCGCGGCGGGTCATCACGCCGGCGGCGGCCAGCAGCGGCTGCAGCAGCGTGCGTCGAGTCGATCAGCTCGACGCCGTGCTCGCGCATCACGTCGGCCACCGCGGCGATGAGCGCGTCGGTGTTGCGCGAGCCGCAGGCGCGTCAGGAGCGACAGGAACGTCAGGTCCGGGACGATGCCGCCGAAGATCTTCGTGTGCTTGACCTGTCCGGCCATCACCGCGCGGGTGACGCCGGCGTGCGTTCAGGATCTTGAGGCAGCCGCCCAGGTGTCCGAGCGAGACCCAGTGCACGGTCGCCGCCGGTGAGCCGCCGGCCGCGGCCTCGAGGTCCTGCGACGCCTCCTCCTTGACGGCGACGATGGTCACTTCGTGGCCCAGCGAACGGGCCGCGTCGAGCACCAGGAACGGGAAGCGGCCGTTGCCGGCGATGATGCCGAGCTTCATGCGACTCGTCCAGCGAGTCGTCGACCGGCGGCTGCCGACGCCGCAGGATGACGCCACGCGTCGCCGTGCGGATGAACTCGACCAGGTAGGCCGACTTCCTCGCAGGCCAGCGTCGGGTCCTGCTCGATCTGCAGCAGCGCGCTGCGATGGTGTTCAGCTTCGACTGCGAGCAGGTAGCGGTAAGCGCGCTTCAAGCTGGCCGACGCGCTCTTCGGTGAAGCCGCGGCGGATCAGGCCGATCGTGTTGAGGCCGTAGACCCGCGCGCGGTTGCCCACGGTCTTGGCGAACGGCAGCGCGTCCTTGGTGACCACCGAGTAGCCGCCGATGAAGGCGTGACGGCCGACGCGGCAGAACTGGTGCACGCCGGAGTAGGCGCTGATCGTCGCGAAGTCCTCGACCCGCACGTGACCGCCGAGGGTGGCGGCGTTGCCGAAGATGGTGAGGCTGCCGACGCGGCAGTCGTGCGCGACGTGCGCGTAGGCCATGAACAGGTTGTCGTCGCCGATGGTCGTCTCGTCCGCCGCCGCCGACGGTGCCGCGGTGGATGGTGACGAACTCGCGGAAGATGTTGCGCTCGCCGATGACCAGCCGCGTGTCGCTCGCCCCGGTACTTCAGGTCCTGGGGCGGGAGGCCGATCGAGGCGAACGGGAAGAACTGCGGTGCCGTCACCGACCGTGGTGTTGCCGTCGATGACCGCCGAGGCGCCGACCTTGCACTCGCGGCCGAGCACCACCTGCGGGCCCGATCGACGGCGTACGGGCCGACCGACGGTGCCGTCGCCGATCACGGCGCTCGGGTGGACGTGCGCCGAGGGATCGATCGCTGCCGCCACCCGGCCACACCACCAGCAGGAGTTCGGCTTCGGCGACGACCTGGCCGTCGACGACGGCCGGCCGCTGGACGCGGACCAGCGGACCGTGGCGCGTGCCGAGCGTGACCTCGAGGCGCAGCCGGTCGCCCGGCACCACCTGGCGGCGGAACTTGGCCCGTTGTCGACGCCGCGCAGGACGCGACGTGGCCGTGCGGGATGCCCGGCGCGCTGCTCGAGCAACAGCAGCGTCGACACCTGCGTCAGCGCCTCGATGGTGAGTACAGCCGGGCAGCAGCGGCGCGCCCGGGTAGTGGCCCTGGAAGAACTCCTCGTTGACGGTGACGTTCTTGACGGCGACGAGCCGCTACCCGCCTCGTGCTCCTCGATTTGATCGACGAGCAGAGACGGATAGCGATCGCGGAGGCGGTCGAGAACGCGGGGGATGCCGGCGTTCCACTGCACCGGAGGCTTGTTGCCGGCCGGTTTCGCGGCGTCCAGCTTCTTGATGACGTCGGCCGAGATGTCGAGGGCGTTGTCCGCCCACACCAGGCCGGCATCGGGGCCATTGAAGATGAAGTGCAGGCCCTTCTCGCGGCCGATCTCCTGAAGCACCGGTTCGAGGCGCACCTGGAAATCCTGCTGCAGCTGCTGCTGCAGCTCCTGCACCTCGGCCTGCGCGTCCTGCGTGAAGCGCTGGATCTCGACGGTCAGGCGCTCGACCTGCTTCTGCAGCTCGCCGCGCGGCGGTCGCGCTGAGCACGCTCGCTTCCTTCTCGAGCCGCTGCTGCGCGGTCTGCAGCTGCTTGTTCTTGTCGGTCAGCTCGGCGGCCTTCTTCTGCTGCAACGCCTGCATGCGTGGTCGCTGGCGGTCTTGCCATCAGCCGACTCGTTGGCGATGCGCTGCAACACCACGAAAGCCATCTTGGCGCCCTCGGGGAACGGGCGCGGTGGCGCGGGAGCGCGGCGCAGGCTGCGTCGCGGGGGCCGCGGGCGGCGGCGCCTGCGGTGCGGGCTTGGCGCCCACGGCGGCGCCTGCGGTGCGGGCTTGGCGCCCGCGGGAGCAGCCGGCGTCTGCGCGAACACAGGCGCGACTGCCAGCATCGTGATTGTGCCGAGAACGGCGAAGCCTTTCATTCCAGTGAATCCTTTCATATGCAATGACCAACCCGGCATCTTATACTAAATCAATGTCCCGCTTGATGTTCCGTTCGCTGCCGCTCGCCATCGTCCTCGCCGCCGTGACGGCCTGCGGCGATGACCCGGTCACGCCCACTGTTCCGACGCCGGTCCTCGTCACCGAAGTGTTCAGCGGCACGATCAATCGGAACAGCGCCGCTACCCATACGTTCACCGCCGCCTCCGGCGGCCCCGTCACGGTGACGCTCACGTCCATCGGCCCCGACAGCGCGATGATCGCCGGCGTGGCGCTCGGTGAGTGGAACGGCACCGCCTGCAGCGAACGGATTGCCAACGACTCCGCGGTGCAGACCACCGTCGATCATCGGCAGCGCGACGCAAGCCGGTCAGCTGTGCGTCCGGTTCCGTGACATCGGCCGGTTCGTCGAGCCGCACGTCGTACGAACTGACCGTCATTCACCCCTGATTCCCGAGCCGGCCTAGAACGTCGAGCCCGACGGCGAAGCGGAACTGGTACTGCTTGGCCGGCTGCAGGCTGTTGGTGAAGACGCCGCCGCGCTGCGGGTTCATCGCGAAGATCAGCCGGAACGGCACGTTCAGCACCGGCATGAAGAAGCGGATCTCCGCGCCGGTCGAGGTCTTGAACGCACTCCGCTCGCCGATGACCGCGGTCGTCGGCAGCGGCGCATTCGGGTCGACCAGAATGCCGGACGAGAACGGATCGTTCAGGTTCCGCCCCGGCGGCGGTATCACCTCGACGATGTCCTCCATCAGCGAGAACGGCTGATCGCGGACGTCGCGACCTGGCCGGCGTCGTAGAACAGGATCAGGCGCACCGGACCGGCGATCGAAATCAGGTACTCGGCGTTGAAGAGCAGGCTCTTGTTGCCGCCGAGCACCAGCCCGGTGTCGTGGATCGCGCGGACCGATCGACCGGATGTCGAAGCCGCGGACGCTGTACTCGCCACCGAGATATAGCGTCTCGTAGATCGGCAGCACGTTGGTGCTGCCATACGGCCGGATGTATTCGACCTGCCCACGGAAGCCCAGCGTGGTACGCGCGGTTGAGCGGAATGAAGCTGCACCGCCTTCGAACCGGTCGGCTTGATGAAGTTCGTGTCGCCGCCGGCGCCGGCCAGATCGATGCTGCTGGTGATGCGCCGACCGCGGGTCGGGAAAATCGGGTTGTCGACGGTGTTGTGGACGAAGCTGGGCGTCACCTTGCTGATCGTGCGCTTGCCGCCCTGCGCCGAGCAGCAACGAGTCCGCCAGGAACGGGTTCTGCGCCGCGATGCCCTGGGTGTAATAGAACGGGTTGAGCTCGGTGACCTGCACCTGCTCGTAGCTGTAGGTGAAGAACATCCGCGAGAAGTTCGCGAGCGGGAATCCGGTAGACAGGTTGCCGCCCGTCGACTCCTGGGTGAACTGGTCGATGTAGCGCAGCTGTGCGCGAGTAGATGTCGAACCCGCCGGTGATGTTCCGATCGAACAGGAACGGCTCGGTGAAGGCCAGCTGGTAGTTCTCGGCGCGCGAGCCGATCTGCACCGACAGCGTGAGCGATCTCGCCGCGGCCGAGGAAGTTGGCGGTCTGGAACGACAACTGGCCGAAGAAGCCTTCGAACTGCGAGACGCCGGCGCCGAACGTCAGCTGGTTGCGGTTCTGCTCTTCCAGCTTCAGCGTGACGTCCACTTCGTTCTTCGAATTGGGCGTCTTCTGGACGTCGATGCCCTGGCCGCCCTGCTCCTCGATGTTCTTGAAGTAGCCCAGCTGGTTGAGACGGCGGACGCTGAACTTGAGCGCTTCGGTGTTGAAGACGCCGCCCTCGACCAGGCGCATCTCGCGGCGGATGACGTTGTCGCGCGTGGTGGTGTTGCCGGTGAAGGTGATGCGGTTGACGAAGTACTGCTCGCCCTCGGTCATCCGCATCGTGACGTTGACCGTCGGCTCCGCCGGGCCGGCGATCGGGCCCTCGGCCGCGTTCTGGAACGCGAGGTCGGGGAAACCGGTGAACTCGAAGTAGCCGCCGCCGCCGTAGAGCTCACGCGACTTGATCAGGCCGTCGCGGATCCGCTTCTCGTTGTAGAAGTCGCCCGGCTGCAGCTTGTAGAGCGGCCGCAGGAAGTCGGACTTGATGACCGTGTTGCCGTCGAAGCTGAACTGGCCGACCTTGAAGCGCGGGCCTTCGTCGATCGGCACGTTCAGCTGCACCCAGCGGACTTCCTTGTCGGCGCTGTCTTCCAGCACCTTCAGCTCCGGCTGGCCGACGCGGGCCTGCACGTAACCGTGGTTACGGTAGTGACTCGACGATCTTGTCGGCGTCTTCCTCGAACTTGGCTTCCTGGTACGTGCCGCCGCCGGTGATCCACGACAGGAACCAGTGCTCCTTGGTGGACTTCATCTGCCGCTTGAGCGCGCCGTCGCCGACCGCGTTATTGCCCTCGAAGTTGATGGCGCGGACCTTGACCTGGGGGCCTTCCTGGACGTCGAAGACCACCTTGACCAGCTTGGGTCCGCCGGGCAGCGCTTCGACCGACGAGTTGACCTCGGCGAACTCGTAGCCCTTCTCGGCCATCAGGTCACGGACGATGCCCTTGACGCGGCGGACGATGCCTTCGTCGAGGAACGAGTCGAGGCGCAGCGAGATGCCGGCCTCCTTCATCTTCTCGTCGACCTTGGTCCGCTCGACCTTCGTGGACCCGGTGTAGTCCACGATCTTCACCCGGGGCCGCTCCTCCATGTGGTAGATCAGGCGCTTGCCCACCACGTTGTTCGGGTAGGGGTCGTCGTTGACCTCAATCCACAGGTTGTCGAGGAAGTTGGTGCCCCACAGGCGCTTGAAGTCGTCGAGGATCACCTTCTCGGTGTCGTCGCCGTAGGTCACCCACACGCCATCGGTCGGGCGGCTGGCCTGGGTCTGGATGTAATAGAGGTAGGTCTGCGGCTCGATCAGCGATTCGTTCACCGGATGGAACCGGAGCTCGATCGAACGCACCACCGGAGATGATCCATCCGGAGGAGTGCGAACGGCCTGTGCGGCCGCGGCTGGCGGAGCCGGGGCGGTTGGTGCCTGGGGCGGCGGGGCGGCGGGTGTCTGCCTGGGTGCTGGCGCGGGTGCGGCCGGACCCGGTGGGGGCGGCGCGGGCGCCTGGGGCGCTGCAACCGCAGACACCGCTGGCGCATCGAAGGCCCGGTCGCTAGCCGACGTCGGTGGCCCGGAGGCCTGGTCGGCGGAAGCCGACGCCACGCAGAGGGCCCAAAGGGCCAAAATCACTCTAAACCGCAAGTACACACCTATCGGGCGCTGGCTCTAAACCACTAAGTCTACTGCAACTATCAGACGTTCGCCGTCAGTCGCCGGCCTTCCGCGACCGGCGCACCGGCTGGACGGTAGGCCAGCTGGCCCGATTCGAGATAGACCTCGATCTCGCCGCCCTGGAGGTGACCGCGAATGAGCTCCTCGGCGAGCGGGTCCTCGACATAGCGCTGGATGGCCCGGCGCAGCGGCCGGGCGCCGTACGACCGGTCCTTGCAGGTGACGTCGATGATCCAGTCGCTGACGTCCTGCGACAGGTTCACCTTCATCTTGCGGTCGAGCAGGTTGGCGTTGAGCTGATCGACGAGCAGGGCGAGGATCTTCCGCAGGTCGTCGTCGGTCAGCGCCTCGAAGACGATGAGCTCGTCGACGCGGTTGATGAACTCGGGGTTGAAGGTCCGCTTGACCTCGCCGAGCACCATCTCCTGGACGCCCTTCTGCTGGTCCAGCGTGTCGGTCTGGAACCCCATCGACGCCTTCTTCTGGATGAAGCGGGCGCCGATGTTCGACGTCATGATCAGGATCGCGTTCTTGAAGTTGACGCGGTTCCCGAGGCCGTCGGTCAGGTGGCCGTCCTCGAACACCTGCAGCAGGATGTTGAAGATGTCCGGATGCGCCTTCTCGATTTCGTCGAGCAGGACCACCGAGTAGGGATTGCGCTTCACCTTCTCGGTGAGCTGCCCGCCCTCTTCGTGGCCGACGTATCCGGGCGGCGAGCCAATCAGCTTCGACACCGAGTGCTTCTCCATGTACTCGGACATGTCGAAGCGGATCAGCGCATGCTCGCTGCCGAACAGGAACTGGGCCAGGGCACGCGCCAGCTCGGTCTTGCCGACGCCGGTGGGCCCGAGGAACATGAAGCTGCCCACCGGACGATTCGGGTTCTTGAGGCCGGCCCGCGAGCGGCGGATGGCGCGGGACACGGCCGAGATGGCGCGCTCCTGGCTGATCACCCGGCGGTGCAGCTCGAGCTCCATCCGCAGCAGCTTGTCGCCCTCGTCCTGGTTGATCGACGACAGCGGCACGCCGGTCCACTTCGAGACCACTTCGTCGATTTCCGCGCGCGACACCACCACCCGGCGGGCGCTCGAGCGGACGTCGAACTTCTCGCGCACGAACTGCAGGCTCTCGCGGGCCACCTGCTTCCTGCTCGCGATAGAACTGCGCCTTGTCGAAGTCCTTCTGCGACACCGCGCTTTCCATCTGCTCGACGGCGACGCGGATGCTCTTGTTGATCTCGCCGAATTCCTCGCTGTAGCCGGCTTCGCGCAGCTTGGCCCGGGCGCCGGCTTCGTCGACCAGGTCGATGGCCTTGTCCGGCAGGAAGCGATCGGTGATGTAGCGGCTCGACTGGTAGACCGCGGCCTCGATGGCCTCGCGGGTGTACTCGACGTGGTGGAACGTCTCGTAGCGATCCTTGATCCCCATCAGGATCTCGATGGTCTCGCCCTCGGACGGCGGGTCGACCTTGATCGCCTGGAAGCGCCGCTCGAGCGAGCGGTCCTTCTCGATGTACTTGCGGTACTCGGCGGGCGTGGTCGCGCCGATGCAGCGGATCTCGCCGCGCGACAGGGCCGGCTTCAGGATGTTGGCGGCGTCGAGCGAGCCTTCGGCCGAACCGGCGCCGACCAGCGTGTGGAGCTCGTCGATGAACACGATGACGTTCGGGTTCTCGGTCAGTTCCTTCATGATCGCCTTGAGGCGCTCTTCGAACTGGCCGCGGTACTTCGTGCCGGCGACGATCAGCGAGATGTCGAGCGCCAGGATGCGCTTGTCGGCCAGGAAGTGCGGCACGTCGCCGTAGACGATCTTCTGGGCCAGGCCCTCGACGATGGCGGTCTTGCCGACGCCGGGTTCGCCGATCAGCACCGCGTTGTTCTTGGTGCGGCGGCACAGCACCTGCTGCACGCGCTCGAGCTCGTAGTCGCGCCCGACCAGCGGATCGAGCTGGTTCTTCATGGCCGACTCGGTCAGGTCGCGGCTGAATTCGGCGAGGAGCGGCGTTTCCTTCACACGGGTGAGCGTTGTCTTCTCATTGAGCAGCTGGACGATGTCTTCGCGCACCTGGTGCAGGCGCATCCCCTTTTCCATGAGGATGGTCGCCGCCACCGAGCGCTCTTCGCGCAGGATGCCCAGCAGGAGGTGTTCGGTGCCGATGTAGTTGTGCAGCAGGCGATCCGCCTCTTCGGCGGCGTACTGCAGCACGCGCTTGGTCTCGGCGCTGAAAGGAATTTCGACCGACGTGGAGACTTTCTCGCGGAACACCGTCCGCCCCTCGATGTCCTTGCGGATGCTCTCGAGAGACAGGTGTGAGCGCGCGAAAATACGACTCGTGAGGCCCTTGCCTTCACGAATCAGTCCCAGGAGCAGGTGCTCGGTCTCAATAGAGATGCTACCGAGCTGGCTTGCTTCGTAACGGGCGAAAAAGAGCACCCGCCGTGCTCGTTCGGTATAGCGTTCGAACATCCGACGCCGAAGCCCCCTTGTGGCTCCATTATACGGCAGATCCGCAGAGGCTCCGCAGTAGATGTCCGGCTAAGTGCCTGTGAATCTATGACTTCGGAGAATTGGATCGTCCCCCGTGCGGGTGGGCCCGGCCCGAAGCGGCCTAGCGAACCGCTTGCTCGACCAGCGTTTTGAAGCGCTGCCGTATCCCGCCGGGGTTGGCCGGCGAGCTCTGCGTCATCAACACCGTGACCAGTTGCCGCGAGGGATCTACCCAGAAGATGGTGCCAGCCGTGCCGTCCCAACCGTATTCCCCCACTGGCGCCGGATAGTTCAGGCCGGACGGGTCGATCACCACGTTCACGTTGCCGAGCCCCCAGCCCATCTTGCCGCCGCGCGCCTGCAGCACCTCGGGCGCGAGCCCGTTGCCGACCATGCGCTGCACAGTATCCGCCTTCAGCAGCCGACCCCATCGAGCTCGCCCCGGTTCAACAGCATCTGGCTGAAGCGCACGAAGTCAGGGACGGTGGACACGAGCCCCACTGCCCCTTCGAGGAGGCGCGGGCCGTTCGGTGAACGGCACCTCCTCGATCTCCACCGGCCGAAGGCCACCCGCCTGCGGCGGCCCATACACCGTGGCCAGTCGGCCACGCGCGTCGGAAGGCACCCAGAAGCGCGTCTCGCTCATGTTCAGCGGTGTGAGCACGCGCGTATCGAGGAAGCGGTCGAACGGCTGACCGGACCAGACCTCCACGAGACGGCCCAACACGGTCGTCGCTTCGCTGTAGCGAAACCGGGTGCCCGGGTCCTCCATCAGCGGCGCGCGTGTGATGTTCGTGATGAACTGGGGCAGCGTATCGGCGCGCGACCGCACCTTTTGTGCCTGGTACAGGTCAGACGTGCGATGACTGAGGCCCGAGGTGTGGAGCAGGAGGTCCTCCACCGTGATCGGCCGGGACGGGCGACGCGCGGCGTCGCCGGTGCCCACTCTCACCTCGGCGAACTCCGGCAGGTACTTCTGGACGGGATCGTCGAGCCGGAACTTCCCTTCCTCGTGCAGCATCATGACCGCCACGGCCGTGACCGGCTTGGTCATCGAGTAGATCCGGAACAGCGTCCGCTCGGTCATCGGCGCGCGGGTGCCCAGGTCCTGCACCCCCACGGCCTCGAGGTACGCCAGCTTCCCATTCCGTGCGACCGCCGCGACGGCCCCGGCAATCGTCTGGTCCGCCACCAACTGTTTCAACAGTGCCGTAGCCTGGTTCAACGTGGCCGGATCGAGCTTCACAGCGTCCGGCGCCACCCGGGCCATCTGCGCCTGAGCGCCCGATCCGGCGTTCAGCATCGACACTCCGGCAAGGAACGCCACGGCCACTACTCGACGTCTCATCGGCTGCATTCTAGAAGAACTCCCACGTCCACTCGAAACTTTGAACTTTGAACTTTCCCCGCCCCCTTGTACCTTACCCGCCATGTCTACTCCGATCGGCTTCATCGGCCTTGGCCTCATGGGCAAGCCCATGGCTCTGAACCTCCGCAAGCACGGCTTCGAGGTCGTCGTGCACAGCCGCAGCCGGCCGCCCGTCGACGAGCTGGTGGCTGCCGGCGCACGCGCCGCCGACACCCCCGCGGCCGTCGCCCTGCACACGCGCGTCATCATCACGATGCTGCCGGATGGCCCCGACGTATCGCAGGTACTCGAAGGCGAACACGGCGTGTACTCGGCGCTCCAACCCGGCACCGTGATCATCGACTCGTCCACGATTGCGCCGGCCACCGCGCGCCGCCTTGCCGCAGAGACCCTCGCTCGCGACGCGGCATACCTGGACGCTCCGGTCAGCGGCGGCGAGATTGGCGCCATCGACGGCACCCTCACCTTCATGGTCGGCGGCGATTCCAAGGCTCTGGCCCAGGTGCTGCCGGTCCTCTCAACGATGGGCAAACCCGAGCGCATCGTTCACGTCGGCGACTCGGGCGCGGGACAGATCTGCAAGGCCTGCAATCAGATCGTCCTCGGCGGGACGATGACGGTGGTGGCCGAGGCGATCGCGCTGGCCCGCAAGAGCGGCGTCGATCCGATGAAGGTGCGCGCCGCGCTGATGGGCGGGTTCGCGCAGAGCCGCGTGCTCGAAGTGCACGGCGAGCGGATGATCAACGCCAACTACAAGCCCGGATTCAAGGGCAAGTTGTTCAAGAAGGATCTCGGCATCGCCCTGGCGGCGCTCGCCGAGGCCGGCGTCCCCGCGGCGGCGGCGGCGGTTGTCTCGCAGCTGGTGCTGGCGCAGGTGGCCCAGGGCCATGGAGAGGACGACTACTCCGCGCTTGCCGAGGTCGTGTTCGATCTGGCCGGGCTCTAGGCCGCTGAGGGGCGCGGCGGCCGAACGTCCGTCACGCCGCCGTGCTCGTGAACGCTAGCGCGCGACTTCTTTGAGCTGTCCGCCCTCGACCCGCAGCACGCGATCGCACTGCTCCGCCAGGCGCGGGTTGTGGGTGGCCAGGATGGCGGTGAGGCCGAACTCGCGATGCATGTCGCGCAGCAGCGCGTGCAGCGCGTCGGCCGTGCCCTCGTCGAGATCGCCGGTCGGCTCGTCCGCCAGCAGCAACGACGGCTGGGTGATCAGCGCCCGCGCCACCGCCACCCGCTGCTGCTCGCCGCCGGACAGCATGCCGGGCCGATGATCCAGCCGGCCCTCCAGTCCGACCCGCGTCAGCAGCGCCGTGGCCCGCGGCCGCGATTCGGCCACGCGCATCCGCGCGATTCTCAGCGGCATCTCGGCGTTCTCGACCGCGGAGAACTCCGGCAGCAGGTGATGGAACTGGAACACGAAGCCGACGTCGCGATTGCGGAAGGCGACGAGATCCGCATCGGCCATCTCGGTGACGCAGTGGTCGCCGACGTGGATGGTCGCCGGCATCCGGGCGATCCAGGCCGCCCAGCAGATGCAGCAGCGTGCTCTTGCCGACGCCGGAGGCGCCCATGATCGCGACCATCTCGCCGCGCTCCACCGTGAGCGAGAGATCGCGCAGCACCTGCAGCCGACGATCGGCGACCGGGTAAGTCTTGGAGATGCCGGTGGCAGTGACAAACGGCATCGGCTACTCGTAGCGCAGCGCCTGCGCGGGGTCGAGCCGCGCGGCCTGCCGTGAGGGATACAGCGTCGCCACGAAGCAGACCACCACCGCGCCCAGCACCACCACCGCCAGATCCCACGGCATCAGCTTGAACGGCAGGTAGGTCACCTGGTAGACGTCGCTCGGAATGCTGATCACGCGGTAACGGTCGAGCAGATAGGAGATCACCGCGCCCAGCGTTGCCCCCATCACGGTTCCGACCAGGCCGATGATCATGCCCTGCGCGAGGAAGATCAGCATGATGCTGCGTGACGAAGCGCCCATGGTCTTGAGGATGGCGATGTCGCGCGTCTTCTCCATCACCAGCAGCACCAGCGAGGCCACGATGTTGAGGGCCGCCACCATGACGATCAGGCCGATGCCGATGCCCATCGCGATCTTCTCCAGCCACAGCGCCGAATAGAGCGACCGGTTCATGTCGGACCAGTCCTGGGTGATGTAGTCGGAGCCGAGCCGCTCCTGAATCTCGTCGGCGACGACGGGAGCGTTGTAGATGTCGGTGACGCGAATCTCGAGGTGATCCGGCCGATCCTGCCCGGTCAGCAGGTAGGCGGTCTGCAGAGTCGACGAAGCCGTACGACTGATCGAACTCGAACAGCCCGAGGCTGAAGGTGCCGGCAATGCGCACCCGGCGCTGCCGCGGCATCAGGCCCATCGGCGACAGCGAGCCTTGCGGCGTCACCAGCGTGATCACGTCGCCGGAAATGACGACAGCGACCCGCTGAGCGCCTTGCCGATGAGAATCCCGGCAAAGTCGTCGTCGCTGGCCGGCTTCAGGTCGGTGACCTCGCCCGCGGTCATCGACTTGCCGATGTCGGTCACTCCGCTCTCGAGCTCCGGATCGATGCCCTTGACCGTGATGAAGCCCTCGCCCGCGATCGCTGGTCACGAGCGCCTTGCCGAGGATGCGCGGGCGCGGCGCCGGCGACGCCGGGGATCTCCTTCATCTTCGCCACCTCGGCGCGGTAGTCCACCAGGCCGCTGGGCTTCCACACGTAGACGTGTGCCGACGAGCCGAGGATCCGATCGCGCAGCTCGTTCTGCAGCCCGGTCATCAGCGCCAGCGCGATGATGAGCGCCATCACCCCGACCGTCACGCCGATCGTGGACACGAGCGAGATCACCGAGATGAACACCTGGCGGCGCTTGGCCAGGAGGTATCGGAGCGCGATCTGCAGCTCGAATGGCATGGCTAGTCGCGCGGCCGCATCAAGGGGAACAGGATGACGTCGCGAATCGACGGTCGAGTTCGAGAGCAGCATCACCAGCCGATCGATGCCGATGCCCTCGCCGCCGGCCGGCGGCATGCCGTACTCGAGCGCCCGGACATAGTCGTCGTCCATGGCGTGGGCCTCGGTGTCGCCCTGCGCCCGCTCGTGCGAGCTGGGCCTCGAAGCGGCGGCGCTGCTCGGCCGGATCGTTGAGCTCGCTGAAGGCGTTGGCCACTTCGAAACCGCCGATGTAGAGCTCGAAGCGTTCGACCGTGTCGGGATCGTCCGCGCGCTGCTTCGACAGCGGCGAGACCTCCGTCGGGAAGTCGTAGACGAACGTCGGCTGGATCAGCTGATGCTCCCAGAGCCGCTCGAAGATCTCGGTGGCCACCTTGCCGGCGCCGGCGGACGGCGACACCTCGATGCCCAGGCGTCCGGCAATCGCGCGCGCCGAGTCCACGCTCCGCAGCTCTTCGACCAGCACGGTGACGCCCAGTCGCCGCGACGCTTCCTCCGCCGCGGCGTGCCGCAGCGACAGCCGGCGGAAGGGCGCCTGCAGGTTGATCTCGTGCTCGCCGAACGTGAGCTGCTCGGTGCCGATGGCGGCGCGGGCCACGAACGACAGCAACTCCTCGGTGAAGCGCATCAGCACCTGGTAATCCACGTAGGCCCAGTAGAACTCGAGCATCGTGAACTCGGGGTTGTGCTGCGTCGAGATCCCCTCGTTGCGGAAGTTGCGGTTGATCTCGAACACCCGCTCGATGCCGCCCACCGTCAGCCGCTTCAGGTACAGCTCCGGCGCGATGCGCAGGAACAGCTTCATGTCGAGCGCGTTGTGGTGCGTCACGAAGGGCCGCGCGAGCGCGCCGCCGGCGATCGGCTGCATCATCGGCGTCTCGACTTCGAGGAATCCCTGGCTGGTCAGGAAGTCGCGCACCGCCGTCACGGTTCGGCTGCGAACCTCGAACACCCGGCGCACGTCGGGGTTCACGATCAGATCGAGGTAGCGCTGGCGGTAGCGCGTCTCGACATCCTGCAGGCCGTGCCACTTCTCGGGCAGAGGCAGGAAGCACTTGGCGAGGAACTCGAGGCTGGTCGCCCAGATCGACAACTCGTTGGTCTTGGTGCGGAAGAGGTGCCCGGCGACGCCGATCTGATCGCCGAAGTCGAGCAGCCGCGACAGCTGATAGTCGCGCTCGGACAGCGAGTCCTGCCGGACGTAGACCTGGATTCGCGACCGTCCGTCGGACAGCACCAGGAACGACTGCCTTGCCGAAGTTGCGGATGCTGACGACCCGTCCGGCCGCGATCGTTTCGACGCGCGAGGCCTCGAGCGCCGCGGCCTCCGTCTCCCCATGCGCCGTCGACCAGCGCGCTCACCGTGTGCGTGGTGGTCGAACTGGTTGCGGATAGGCGCGGAATCCCAGGGCGACGATCGCCTCGAGGTTGGCGCGACGCTGCGCGACTTGGGCTTCTTCGTTACTCGACACTCGGCCGCTCTCCTCGCTGCACCAGAGGTGCTACTCGACCACCTTGCCTTCGTCCTTCAGCGTCCGGAAGACGCCGTCGAGCACGCCGTTCACGAACTTCGCCGCATCCTCGCCGCTGAACGCCCGCGCCAGTTCGATCGCCTCATTGATCACCACGCGCGGCGGCGTCTCGGGCAGCGCCAGCCACTCGTGCACGGCCAGCCGCAGCACCAGTTTGTCCAGCGTCGCCATGCGCTCCACACGCCAGTGACGGGCCGCGTGGCCGATGACGCTCGTCGAGCGCCGCGCGGCATCGGCCACGGCGCCACGCGCCAGGGCCTCGGCAAAATGGCGATCCGAATCAGTCAGCGTCCGCGGTATCCGGCTCGCCGACGCTGTCCAGCACGCGCAGAGCCTCCGACAGCGTCAGCCCGCCGACCTCGCACTGATACATCGCCTGCAGGGCCGCGGCCCGCGCACGATGCCGGCCGCTCCAGCGCGACTCGGCGGAAGCGTCGCTCACTGCCCGACCCCGATCGGGCCCGCCAGCAGTCGCGCCATCTCGAGCACCGCGTCGGCCGCCTCGCGGCCCTTGTTGCCGGGGCCCGTCACGGCGCGCTCCAGCGCCTCTTCAGCGGAGTTCGTCGTCAGCACGCCAAACGCCATCGGCACGCGGGTCTTCGACTGCGCCGCCATGATGCCGTGCGCGCACGCCGATGAGATGTACTCGAAGTGCGGCGTGGCGCCCTTGATCAGGCAACCCAGGCAGACGACGCCCGCCACTCGACCGGTTGCGGCCAGGGCTTCGGCGGCCAGCGGGATCTCGAACGCGCCGGGCACCCAGTGCACTTCGACGTCGGCGTCGGCCAGGCCTGCCTCGCGCGAGCGCCCTGCTGCGCGCCGGTGAGCAGCCGCCCGGTGACGAAGTCGTTGAAGCGCGCCACGACGATGCCGATGCGCACGCTAACGTCCCTTCCAGGCCGCCTTGCGCTTCTCGAGGAACGCCGAGGTACCTTCCCTGGTGTCGTCGGTAGAGGCGATGGCGCCGAAGAGCGAGGTTTCGAGGAACTGGCCTTGCGCCAGCGGCATGTCGAGCCCCTGGTTCACCGCCTCGATGATGTAGCGGACGGCGATCGGGGCCTTCGCGGCGAGCGTCTGCGCCATGCGCCGTGGCCGCGGTCATCAGCTCGGCGGCGGGCACCACCTTGTTGACGAGCCCGATCTCGTAGGCGCGCGCCGCCGGAATGTGTCGCCGGTCAGCAGCATCTCGAGCGCGCGGCCCTTCCCCACCAGCCGCGGCAACCGCTGGCTGCCGGCGTAGCCCGGAATGATGCCGAGGTTGATCTCGGGCTGGCCGAGGATCGGCGGTGTCGGCGGCGATGCGCAGCGTGCACGCCATCGCCAGCTCGCAGCCGCCGCCCAGCGCGAAGCCGTTGACGGCGGCGATCACCGGCTTGCCGAGGTTCTCGATGAGGTCGAAGATGCGCTGCCCGAGACGCGCGTGCTCCTTGCCTTGCACGGGCGTCAGTACCGCCAGCTCGTTGATGTCGGCGCCGGCCACGAACGCCTTGTCGCCACCGCCGGTGAGGACAATCGCGCGGACGGTGTCGTCGGCCTGGAGGGCCTCGAACGCGGTCCGCAGTTCGGCGAGGGTCTGCGCCGTTCAGCGCGTTCACCTTGGGCCGGTTGATCGTGAGGATGGCGACGGCACCATCGCGGGCGAGCAGCAGGTTGTCAAAGGTCATGATGACCGTCTGATGATACTCCACGCCCAGACGAGACCCAGCCCGAGCGCCGCGCCCACGCCATCGGCCAGCAGGTCGCGAGGATCGGCCGTCCGCCCCGGCACGAACGACTGATGAAATTCATCGGTGAAGCCGTAGACGGTGGCGATCGTCCACGCGCCGACGAGGCTCGCCGTGCGCGACGGCCCGCAGCCGCCCGCCGGCCAGCGCCCGCACGACCACCATCGCCAGTCCGGCGTAGGCGGTGCCGTGATGCAGCCAGTCGTAGTTCAGCCAGTCCGGGAGCATCGAGGCCCCGGGCAGCACGGACTGCGACGAGAGCCAGAAGATGCCGGCCATGTAGCCGGCGACCGGAAGCCAGAGCGAAAGCACGCCGTCACCGGCGCGTTCAGAACGGCAGGGGATACATCAGCCACCCCAGCACCAGTCCCGCGCCGACGAAGGCGCCCAGGAACCGGAGACCGAGCATCAGCTGATCGCCAGGACGGTCGCGGCCGATCACCGCGAAGACCAGCGAGACGAAGAACGCGAACAGCACGAGCAGGCCGAAATGACTGGTCATGCGCGATTCACTTCCGGCCGAGACGGACGTCGTAGGCGTCGAGTGCCACGAGCATGTTCAGCAGACCCGAGACGATGAGGAAGGCATTGCCATACTCGAACGCTGCCGCCGTCACCACGCCCTGCCCCAGCTGCATCGCCGAGGCGACGAAGTAGGGCACGCCGACCGCCAGGTTCGCGAGCGCGGCCAGTCCCACCAGCGGTTGCGTGAAGTCGAACGGAAACAGCCGGCCGTCGAGCGCGAGGCCGACGGCAAACATCGCCGGGATCGCAATGAGGAAGATGACACCCTTCTGCACGCGGCCTTGCAGGAGATGCCCGGCCCCGGGAACGAGCCACGAGACCAGCCAGACAACAACGGGATGCACGGATCAGCAGTTTACTTCAGGTGATTCGTGGCCACGGCCGCGACGATGCGCCCGCCGGCGAATCCCAGCGGCACGGCCAGCGCGGCGCGCCACGGGTTCGACGGATCGCCAACGCCAGCGATCGCGGTGCTGGCAGTCACCGCGGTCGGGAGTGCCGCGACTGCAAGAAATGCCAGCGCCTGTTCGCGAGGCCACGGTCTTCGCGCGGCGGCTCGCGACAACCATCCACATCAACGCGCCAGCGGCGCCGCCGACGTACAAGCCAAGACATCGGGCGCAAACCGGCAGCTGCGCTCCCGCCAGATGGAACGATCGATCGGGCAACTGATGGCAGATGAGACTGCCGACAGCGTAGAGCATCGCCGCGGCGCCACCCGAAAGCTGGGCGATCGCCGGTGCGGCGACGATCGCCGCCGCCCAGAGCTGCGGCCGCCCCGGCTAAAGCCCAGCCAGTAACTAGCCTTGTTTTCAATAGCTTGCATGATCGTGACGGATGCCAAACGGACCAGCTTGTGAAATGCGGAACTTGCGCGGTGAGCCTGCCCGTCTAATACCGTTAGATCCCTGAACACTGTTCAGGACAACCATGGGTAGCAAAGAACGTCAGGACCGCGAGCGCCAGGCCGTCCGGCAGTCGATTCTCGACGCCGCACGCGACCTCTTCTCCATCGAGGGCTATCGTAACGTGTCGATCCGCAAGATTGCGGAACGCATCGAGTACAGCCCCGCCGCCATCTACAGCTACTTCGCCAGCAAGGATGACATCTACCTCGCGCTCGCCGAGGACGGCTTCCGCCGCCTCGACGCCAAGCTGCGCACCGCGCCGCAGGACGGAACCGCGCTGGATCGCGTGCGCTCCGGATGGTGGGCATTCTACGAGTTCTCCAAGGAGCAGCCGGCCTACTTCGAGCTGATGTTCGTGGATCGATCGGTCCCGCAGATCACCGAAGGCTGGGAAGGCTTTGAAATCCTGCAGGCGTTGATGGCCGAGGCCGCGACCCGGTTGCAGGACGCCGTCGAATCGGGCGAGTTGCCTCCCACGCTCAACCCCTTCGTCGCGCTGCACGTCATCTGGGCCGCGCTCGTCGGGCCGGCCGTCGTCGGGCTGTGCCAGCGCCTCGCCCCTGGAGAAGACCAGGACCTGCTGGCCCGCGATGTCCTCGAGTCGGTCATCGCCGGACTGAAAGCCGGATGCCCCACGACATTCAATCCTCGCGAATGCATCGGAGTCCCCGTCAATGAATCGTAACCGCGCGCTCATCCTGGTTCTCGGCCTGGCGATTGCCCCGGCCGGCTGCAAGTCTCCAGAGGCCACTGCCCAGGCGACGCCTGCGGAGGCCACTGCCCCGCCTGTCGACGTGCCGGTCGTCACCGCGACGGTCGGCAGCATCGAAGCGTCGCTCGAGATTTCGGGCACGCTCGCGCCGCGGAGCCGCGTGCCGGTGAAGCCGCGCCTGCCGGGCACGCTGGAGCGGGTGCTGGTGGACATCGGCGATGCCGTGACCGCCGGGCAGACCGTGGCCACCATGGATCGGCGCGAGATCGATGCGCAGGTTGACGCGGCCATTGCCGCGGTCTCGGTGGCGAAGGCGTCGCTCGAGAACGCCGAAGCGGCGCTGGCCAACGCGGTGCTCGAGTACGACCGGGCGCAGGTGCTGTTCGACAAGGGCGCGCTGCCCCGGCAGCGCCTCGACAGCGCGCAGACCGCGCGCCGCGCCGGCACCGCCCAGCGCGACCTGGCAACGGCCAACCTCGCGCAGGCCGAGGCCGCGCTGCGCCGCTCGCGCGAGGTCCAGCGCGACACCACCATCACCGCGCCGGTCACCGGCTTCATCGTCGAGCGCAACTACGATCCCGGCGCCATCCCCGGTGACAAGCCGGTGGTCGTCGTCGCCGATCTCCGGCAGATGAAGCTCGAGGCCGGCGTCTCGGAGCTCGAAGCCGGCCGCCTGCGCGTCGGGATGAAGGCCAAGGTCGAGGCCCAGGCCAAGCCTGGCGAGACCTTCGAGGGCGAGCTCGCCGCGATCGCGCCGGAAGTTGACGAACGCAACCGCCACTTCCGCATCGAAGTGCGCGTGCCCAACGACGGCAAGCAGCTGCTCTCGGGCATGTACGCCACCGCGCGCGTCGTCGAGTCCACGAAGGCCGACGTGGTCCTGCTGCCCAGGACCGCTGTGACCAATCGCGACGGCAAGCGCATGGCGCTGAAGGTCGCGGACGGCATCGTCACTCCGGTGACCGTGACCGAAGGCGTGAACGACGGCGTCAACGTCCAGATTCTGAGCGGCCTCGCGGCCGGCGACACGGTGGTGGCCGACGCGCGTCGCCAGGTGACCGCCGGGGCCCGCGTTCGGGCGGTCGCCGCGCGCTGATTCGCTGGTAGTTCCCTTTCAGTAGAGCGAAAGCCATGTGGATATCCGACACATCCATCAAGCGTCCTGTCTTCGCCACGATGTTCATCCTGAGCTTCGTGGTGCTGGGCCTGGTCTCGATGACCCGGCTCGGCATCGATCTGTTTCCCGAGGTGAACTTCCCCTTCGTGAACGTATCGGTGGTGTACCCCGGCGCGGCGCCGGAAGAAGTGGAGACGCTGGTCACCAAGCCGATCGAGGACGCGGTGGCCGGCATCAACGGCGTCAAGCGCGTGATCTCGACTTCCACCGAGGGCTTCTCGCGCGTCGGCGTCGAACTGCGCCTCGAAGTCGATCCTCAGGCCGCCGCGGCCGAGGTCCGCGAGAAGGTCGCCGCCATCCGCTATCGGCTGCCGCAGCAGATTGAGGACCCGACCATCGAGCGGTTCGACGTCGCGGCCCTGCCGATCATGGTGTTCGCGGTGGGCTCGTCGCAGCCGAGCGACGTGACACGCCGGCAGATCGAAGACGACCTGAAGCCGCTGCTCGAACAGATCGACGGCGTCGCCGCGGTGCAGGTGAACGGCGGCGAGGTGCGCGAGATCCAGGTCAACCTGGATCCCCGGCGCCTCGAGGCGCTCAGCCTTCCGCTGTCGGCCGTGGCGAGCAAGCTGTCGGCCGAGAACCTCGACGTGCCCGGCGGGCAGGTGAAGCGCGACGGCCAGATCGGTCTCGCTGCGCACCAAGGGCGAGTTCCAGGCGGCCGTCCGAGGTCGAGAAGGTCATCCTGCGCTCCGAAGGCGGCTCGACCGTCCGGGTCAAGGACGTCGGCGTCGGTGGTGGACGGCTACGAAGAGCGCACGTCAACGACGCGCTTGAACGGCGCCGACGCGGTGTCGTTCTGCCGTTCGCAAGCAGTCCGGCGCCAACACGGTGGACATCGCCACCAAGATCGAAGCGGCCCTCGCCCGCCTCGCCCCGACGCTTCCCTCAGCTGCAGATCAGCCAGGTGCACAGCGACGCCGACGGCATCCGCGAGAACGTCAAGGACGTGCGCGGCCACATCTTCTTCGGCGGCCTGATGGCCGTGCTGATCATCTTCATCTTCATGCGCGACTGGCGCTCGACGCTGATCTCGGCGCTCGCGCTGCCGACCTCGGTGATCGCCACCTTCTTCTTCATGTACGTGGTCGGCTTCACCATCAACATGATGACGCTGATGGCGCTGTCGCTCGTCATCGGCATCCTCATCGACGACGCGGTGGTGGTGCGCGAGAACATCTACCGCCACATGGAGCACGGCGAGGATCCCGTTACCGCCGCGCGCAAGGGCACGTCCGAGATCGGCCTGGCGGTGATGGCCACCACGTTCACGATCCTGGCGGTGTTCCTGCCGGTCGGCTTCATGACCGGGATCGTCGGGCAGTTCTTCAAGTCGTTCGCCCTCACGATTGCCTTCGCCGTGACGATGTCGCTGCTGGTGGCGTTCACGCTGGACCCGATGCTCTCGTCGCGTTTCGTGAAGTTCGTGCCGCCCGAGGAGCGCACCCGCACGCGAATGGGCCGCATGCTCGAGGCGTGGGGCCGCTTCTACGACCGGATCGACCAGAAGTACCACGCAGTGCTGCGGCGCCAGCATCCGGCGCCCGTGGACCGTGGTGGTGCTGGCCCTGCTGGTGTTCTTCGGCAGCCTGTCGACGCTGGGCGTGATGGGCACCGAGTTCGTGCCGGTCGAGGATCGCGGCGAGTTCGTGGTCAACATCGAGGCGCCGCCCGGGACGTCGTTCGAGCGATCGGTCGAGTACGTCGGCGCAGGTCGAAGAAGTGGTGCGCGGGGAATCCGATGTGCGCCAGGTGTTCTCCACCGTCGGCCTCGAGGGCGATCCACTGCGCTCGAACCTGCGCATCCGGACCACCAAGAAGCACGAGCGCGAGCGCGGCCTCCAGGCGATCAAGACCGACATGCGCCAGCGCCTGACGGCCATCCCGATGCTCAAGATGACGGTCGCCGATCCCGAGTTCATGCAGGGCGCGCCGTCGGAAGCGCCGCTGAACGTGTTCGTGCGCGGCGACGACATGGAAGCGCTGCAGCGCCTGAACGACGAGATCGTCACGCGCATCAAGGCGGTGCCCGGCGCGGTGGACGTCGACAGCTCGCTCGAGAGCGGTCAGCCCGAGATGGTCGCCGAGGTCAATCGCGCCTTCGCCGCCGACATGGGGTTCGACGTGGCCTCCGTCGCCACGCAGCTGCGCGCGATGGTCGAAGGCGTGGTGCCGACCCGCTTCCGCCAGGGCGACAAGGAATACGACATCCGCGTGCGGCTGGCCCCGGAGTTCCGGAACGACTTCCAGACCATCGGCCGCACACCGCTCTACTCGCCGCAAGGCGCGCTGGTCCGCACCGGCGACATCGTCCGCATGGAGTCCGGGGTCGGCCCGACCAACATCCAGCGCGAGGCGCGGCGCCGCCAGGCCAAGATCGGCATCGAGCTCGACGCCCGGCCGCTCGGCGACGTCACGGCCGATGTCGCGGCGGTGATGGCCGGCATTCCGATGCCGCCGAACTTCGAGTGGGGCTTTGCCGGCGACGTCGAGCTGATGCAGGAGTCCGCGGCGGCGATGGGGCTGGCGCTGCTGCTGGCGGTGGCCTTCATCTACATCGTGCTGGCGTCGCAGTTCGAGTCGTTCCTCGAGCCGTTCCTCATCATGCTGTCGCTGCCGCTCGCCATCGTCGGCGCGCTGCTGGCCATCCTGCTCGACCGGCAACAACCTCGGCATGCCGGCGATGATCGGCATGGTGATGCTGATGGGCCTGGTCACGAAGAACGCGATCCTGCTGATCGACCTCACCAATCAGTACGTCCGCGAGGGGCTGACGGTCGAAGACGCCATTCTCAAGGCGGGACCGATCCGGCTGCGGCCGATCCTGATGACCACCATGGCGATGATCCTGGGCATGCTGCCCTCGGCGATGGGGCGAGGCGAAGGCGGCGAGTTCCGCGCGCCGATCTCGATTGCCACCATCGGCGGGCTGATCACCTCGACTGCCCTGACGCTGGTGGTGGTGCCGGTCGCCTACCTGCTGCTCGCGCGCCTGCTGGCGCGGGTCGAAGGCATGGCGATCGCAGCCGGCGGCAGGCCTCCACCCTGCCGCGCGAATCGCCGGCATCGTGCTGGTGCTCGCGCTCGTCGGCTGGCTGCTGTCCACGACCAGCGCGTTCGCGCAGACCGGCGGGCTGTCGCAGCCGCCTTCCGGCGCGCTCAGCCTGACCTTCGACCAGGCCCTGGAACGGGCGCTGAACGCCAACCAGGGACTGAAGGTGGTCCAGGAGCAGGTTCGCGAGAGCCAGGCACGCGTCAGCGAGGCGAAGACCGCGTACCTGCCGCAGGTGAACTTCAACTACCTCTACACGCCGTCGCAGAAGTTTCCGGTGATTCGGATTCCTCCCGGCATCTTCGGCCCGGACGAGACGACGTTCCAGGCGAACTTCACCCGCGAGAACGTGCTCGGCCTCGACATCACGCAGCCGCTCTACACCGGCGGGCGCCTGAACAACTCACAGGCCATTCAGGAGAGCGGCCTCGACGCCACGCGCCTGACGCTCGACCGCTCGCGCCAGGACCTTTCCTACCGCGTGGTCGAAGTGTTCTACAACGCCCTGCTGCGGCAGCAGGGCGTGGGCGTCGCCGAGGAGCAGATCCGCCTGTCCGAGACGCAGCTGCAACTGGCGAACGCCCGCTACGAGGCCGGCACGGTGGCCCGCCTCGACGTGCTGCAGGCGCAGGTGCAGCTCGCCAACGCGAAGGCGCGCCGCATCCAGCTGCGGGCCGAGGTCGACGCCGCGGTGCCAGGCCGTGCGCACCGTCCTGTCGCTGCCGCAGAACCAGGTGCTGCACCTGGTGGGTAACCTCGACGAAGGGCGCGAGATCCCCGGTCGCGAGGCGCTGGAGCTGGCCCTGCCCAGCCGTCCCGACCTGCGGGCCTTCAACGCCCGGCGCGATCAGGCGGAGTTCGCGACCCGGCTGGCCAATGGCGAGTGGAAGCCGAGCCTGGCGTTCCGCGGGAACATCCAGTACCAGGAGGACGCGTTCTCGAACGTGCTGAGCTCCGACAACCAGAACTACACGTTCGGGCTCGCCGTGCAGGTGCCGCTGATGGCGGCGCCGGGATCCTCGGCGCGGCGCTCGGTCGCGCAGGCGCAGAAGCGCCAGGCCGAATACGGACTGAACGCCTCGACCGACCAGGCGCGGCTCGAACTGGAGACGGCGTGGACCACGCTGCAGGCCGCGGCGGAGGTCGTCTCGACGCAGCAGCTGGCCCTGGAACTGGCGCGCGAGAGCGTTCAGATCGCGCAGGTGCTCGTACGAGAACGGCGTGATCACGTCGGCCGAGCTGAACGACGCGCAGGTGCGCATGCTCGAGACCGAGTGGAATCTGCTCCAGGCGAAGTACGCGAAGATCGTTGCCGCCGCGCGGGCGAAGGTGGCGGCGGGGGTCGAGTAAGAGAAGGCAAAAGGCAGAAGGCAAAGGCAAACAGCAGTCGTCTGCCGCGCTGCCGGTCTCTTCGCCTGCCTCTGCCTTTGCCTTCTGCCTTCTGCCTTTTGCCTTCCTAGAGTTCCCCGAAGTGTTCCGTGTAGCGGGCCTTGAACTCGTCCCACGTGTAGGCGTGGTAGGTGCCGCCCAGATGCTCCAGGGCATAGGTGGCGGCCACGCTGCCGAAGCGGGCGCACACCGTGTAGTCCGCGCCGATCGCCAGGCCCTTCATGAAGCCGCCGCGGAATGCGTCGCCGACGCCCGTGGGATCCTCGATGCGGTCCGGCGTCACCGCCGGCACGTCCACTGCGCTACCCGGCGTCATCACCGTGCAGCCCTTCTCGCCCTTGGTGACGACCAGCAGCGGCACCTGCTTCAGCACGTCCTGCTCGCTCATGCCGGTCTTCTGCCGCATCAGCTCGAACTCGTAGTCGTTGCAGATCACCATGAAGGCGCCGAGGATGCCGTCCGTCAGCTGCGCGCCGTCCATGCGCGCGCACTGCTGGCCCGGATCCCAGATGTACTTGATGCCGGTGGTGCTGCACTCCTCGGCGTACTGCACCATCGCGTCGGGATCGTTCGGCGAGATGATCACCAGCGCCTCGGGCGTGATCCCCGGCAAGCCGCGGAACGACAACTCGGCGGCATTGGCCATCGCACCGGTGTAGAACGACGCGATCTGGTTGTTGTGCTGATCGGTGCTGCAGAAGAACGACGCGCAGAACTTGTCGGCGACGATCTTCACCAGCGAGGTGTCGATGCCGACGCCGTCCAGCCACGGCTGTAATCGCCGAAGTCCTGTCCGGCCGTCGCCATCAGGTGCGGCCGCTCGCCGAGCAGCGCCAGCGTATAGGCGATGTTCGGGGCGCAGCCGCCGCGCCGCTTGTCCATCGAGTCCACCAGGAAGCTCAGCTACACCCGGTGCATGTGCTCCGGCAGGAAGTGCTCGGTGAACTTGCCCGGGAATGACATCAGATAGTCGAACGCAATCGAACCGGTGACGATGAGCTGCATGAAGTCGTCTCGCTCGGGTCACGTGGGCGGCATGTACTTGCCGATGAGGGGCGCCAGGTCGCGCCTGGTCGCCTCGGGGACCGCGTCCGGTCGCGTGATGATCGCGGTCTTGAGCGCCGAGTGCGCCGGCACCCGCATGGTGACGTCGAGGCGCTCGACCGTGCCGGCGATCACCTGCTGCGCGGTCTTCGCGTTGTGGGTCAGGTTGTCGATGATCATCTCGACCGTCACCGCGTCGTGATCGGGATGCCAGCAGTCGTAGTCGGTGACCAGCGCCATCGTCGAGTAGGCGATCTCGGCTTCGCATCGCCAGCTTGGCTTCCTGCAGGTTGGTCATGCCGATGATGTCCGCGCCCCACGACCGGTACAGGTTCGACTCCGCCACCGTCGAGAACTGCGGACCTTCCATGCAGACGTAGGTGCCGCCCGGTGGACGCGCGCGCCCGACGCCGGCGGCGACTTCCGCGGCCAGCGCCGACAGCGGCTCGCAGAGCGGGTGCGCGAAGCCGACGTGGGCCACGACCCCACGGCCGAAGAACGTGCTGATGCGCCCCATCGTCCGATCGATGAACTGGTCCGGGAAGACGATGTCGAGGGGCCGGTACTGCTCCTGGAGCGATGCCACCGCGCTGGCCGAGAGAATCCACTCGACGCCCAGCAGCTTGAACCCGTAGATGTTGGCGCGATAGTTCAGCTCGGACGGCGACAGCCGGTGCCCGCCGCCGTGGCGCGCGAGGAAGGCCACGCGCTTGCCGCGCAGCGTGCCAACGATGTACGGACCGGACGGGTCGCCGAACGGCGTGGACAGCAACCGCTCGTCGCGATCCGTCAGTTCCGCCATGTCGTAGAGACCCGAGCCGCCGATGATGCCGATCTGCACAGACATGAATCACCCCTAGTCAGATGACGCGTTCCAGCCGCCGCTTGCCGCCCTGCTCGCGCAGGATGCCGGCCGCCAGCGATGGATCGTGCTCGAAGAAGATCAGATACTCGCGCTCGACGGCTTCCCGCGCGAACGCCCGCTTGAAGCTCAGTGTGTCCATCGGGTAGAGGTCGTAGCCCATCACCCACGGATCCGGGAGGTGCGCCGAGGTCGGATACATGTCGGCGGCGAACACCGCCGTGGCCCCGGCCGACTCGATCATCACCACCTGGTGATGCGCGGTGTGGCCACCGCTCCGGCGATACGTCACGCCGGGCATGATCTCCGCGCCGTCGTCCACCAGCGTCAGCACGCCGGCGTCCTGCAGCGGCACGAAGTTGTCCTGCAGGTAGCTGGCACGGTTGCGCTCGTGCGGATGCGTCGCGTCGTCCCACTCCTGGCGATGAGCGACGTAGCGCGCCCTCGGAAAGCGCGGCACCAGGCGGCCATCGTCGGTGCGGCGGGTGAAGCCGCCCACGTGGTCGAAGTGCAGATGGCTGGCCAGGACGATGTCGATGTCGTCGGCGGTGAGCCCGGCGTCGGCCAGGGCGTGATCGAGATGGTACGAGCGGTCCAGACCGTAGATGTCTGCCAGCTTCGCGTCCATCTTGTCGCCGCATCCCGCGTCGATGATCATCGTCTCGGCGCCGCGCACGATCAGCGGCCGCAGGCCGAGAGGAATGCGGTTGCGATCGTCCGGCGGCAGGCGCGACTCCCACATGGTGCGCGGCACGACGCCGAACATCGCGCCGCCATCCAGCTGGAAGAACCCGTCGGACACCGAGATCAGCTCGAGGTCGCCCAGCGAGTAGCGCGTCGGCGTACGGAAATACGGCACGCGCGCGGCGGGCTGCTTCAGTTCCACCAGCACGCCATGCGTGGCGGACGGGTGAATGAAGGCGACGCGAGCGCCCTCCGCTCCGGGCCGGGCCACGGTGTCGATCAGGCGGACGCCGCGACCGGCGAGATACGCGAGCGCCGCATCGATGTCTTCCACGCGCAGCGCCACGTGATGCATGCCGGGCCCGCGCTTCTCGACGAACTTCGCAATCGGCGAGTCGGGCGCCGTTGCCTCCAGGAGTTCCAGGGACGAGGGCCCCAGGTGCAGGAAATGCGCGCGCACCCGCTGGCTGGCGACCTCTTCCGGGGCATCCACGTGCAGGCCGAGCACATCACGGAAGAACGCGAGCGTCTGCTGCCACGTCCTGGACCGCGATGCCGAGGTGATCGATCCAGACCTTCATCGTGGGCGAAGGCTCCGGTTGAGAATGTCCTCGGCCGCCGAATACGGATCCACTTCCCGCGCGGCAATGCGGTCGATCAGCGCGTCGAACTCCTCGGGCGTCAGCAGGGTCTTCTCCACGAACTCGAGATACCGGTGCGTGAGGAGATCGCGAAGACGGAACTGGTTCCTCGCCTTCAGCCGCCGGACGCGAGAACCCTCGGAGTGTGTCCGGAAGGCCTGAATCGTCTGCCACAGCTCGGGAATGCCGCGGCCGGTGGTCGCTTCCGTCTTCAGGATCGGCGGGCGCCACGCCCCTTCGGCGAACGACTGCAGTGACGAGGTTCGACTCGATCGACGTCACCATTCGCTCCGCCCCGTCGCGGTCGGCCTTGTTGACGACGTAGATGTCGGCGATTTCCATGATGCCGGCCTTCAGCGCCTGCACATCGTCGCCGGTGCCGGGCACGAGGACCACGATCGAGATGTCCGCGGTGCGGACGATATCCACTTCGTCCTGGCCGACGCCCACGGTCTCGATGATCACCAGGCTCTTGCCGGAGGCGTCGAGCACCAGCGCGACGTCGCTGCTGGCGCGGGCCAGCCCGCCCATGTGCCCACGGGTGGCCATCGAGCGGATGAAGACATCCGGATCGTCGTGATGGGCCTGCATGCGGACACGATCGCCGAGGATGGCGCCACCGGTGAACGGGCTGGTCGGATCCACCGCCACGACCCCGACGGTCTCGCCCGCCTTGCGGGTCTCGCTCGTCAGTCGATCGACCAGCGTGCTCTTGCCGGCCCCGGGAGGACCGGTGATGCCCACGAGATAGCTGCGCCCGGTGTGCGCGAACAGATCGCGGACCAGCGCCGCGGCCTGCGGCGACTCGTCCTCGATGATGGAGATGGCGCGCGCGATGGCCCGGATGTCGCCGGCGCGTACGCGATCCGCCAGGGGAAGTGGGCCCGACACCTCAGGCTGCCAGCAGTTGACGGGCAATCACCAGCCGTTGGACCTCGCTGGTGCCTTCGCCGATGGTCGTGAGCTTGACGTCGCGGAAGAACTTCTCCGCCGGGTAGTCCTTGACGAAGCCGTAGCCGCCGAAAATCTGCACGCCGTCTTCCGAGGCGCGCACGGCGATCTCGCTGGCGAACAGCTTGGCCATGGACGACTCCAGCGTCATGCGGCGTCCCTGATCCTTCAGCCACGCCGCGCGGTAAGTCAGCAGCCGCGCCGCTTCGACGCGCGAGGCGTTGTCAACCAGCTTCCAGCGGATCGACTGGAACGTGTTGATCGGCCGCCCGAACTGGCGCCGCTCGGCGGCGTAGTCGCGCGCGGCTTCGTACGCGCCCTGGGCCAGGCCCACCGCCAGGGCGGCGATGCCGATGCGACCCGCGTCCAGCACCTGCAGCGTCTGCAGGAAGCCCTGCCCCTCGTCGCCGATCATCTGGGCAGCCGGGATTCGGCAGTTCTGCAGGATGACCTCGCAGGTCTCGCTGGCGCGCATGCCGAGCTTGTCTTCCTTCTTGCCGGCCAGGAGTCCAGGCGTGCCACGCTCCACCACGAACGCCGAAATGCCCTTGCTGCCCTTGTTCCGGTCGGTGACGGCCATCACCACCATCGTGTCCGCAGACTTGCCGTGAGTGATGAACGCCTTCGCCCCGTTCAGCACCCAACTGTCGCCGTCGCGCACCGCCGTCGTGCGCATCGCCGCGGCGTCACTGCCGGATCCAGGCTCGGTAAGGCCCCAGGCCGCCAGCCGCTCGCCGCGCGCGAGCGGCACGAGGTAGCGCTCTTTCTGCTCGGGGCTGGCGAACATCGCGATGTGCGCGGCGCCAAGCCCGTTGTGCGCCGCTACCGAGAGCGACACGCTGGGATCCACGCGGGCCAGTTCTTCGATGCAGATGCAGTAGTCGACGGCGTTCATCGCCGCGCCGCCGTAGGCTTCCGAAAACTGAATGCCCATCAGCCCGAGATCCGCGAGCTTGGGCACCAACTCGTGGGGAAAATGCTGGGCGTTGTCCCACTCCATCACGTGCGGGCGAATCTCGGTTTCGGCGAACTCCCGGACGCTCCGGCGCAGCAGGGCCTGTTCCTCGGACAACTCGAATTGCATAACCCTATGAGCGTATCAGTAGTAGACCGTCACGCGGAAGCTCCCCGAGTTGTCGACGAGATACTCGTCGTTGACGCCCAGTTGCAGCCGTCCGCTGTTCCGGACCCGGATGGGACCGCGCTCGTCGCCGATGAAGAACACGTCCCCGCCGATGCGGCCGATGAGGGCCCCGCCGGCGCGATTGGGCAAGGGGCGCGCCTGGTTGAACGGCGAGTTCTTCTCGCCCGCCGGCCCGTCGCGGCGATCCTTGCCCCACCGAACCTCGCCGGACGCCTCGAACGCAATCGTCTGACCGGCGCGGACCTCGATGCCCGTGTCGTTCCAGTCCGTGGTGGCCGACACCCCCACCAGGCGTTCGCGCATGCCGCTCGGCCGGCCACCGACGTCGCTGGGGTTGTAACTGCCGCTGTTGCCGCCGCTGTTGCCGCCCCAGTTGCTGCCGCTGCCGCTTCTCTCGAACTCGATGCGATCCACTTCACTACGGTCGACACGAATGGTTCTGGTGCCGCCGAAGCCGCCGCGGCGCTCCTCGAACTCGATGGTGTTGCCGCGCACGGCGACGAGATCGCCCTGCACGCGCGTGCCGTTCCGGAGATACAAGGTGTCGGCGGACAGGGTGAGCGGGAGGCTCAACACCAGCGCAGCCGTCGCAAACCAGCGGGGGTTCGAAGCCATGACGACGTCCTCCAAGTGGGGCAGATCGCGTGACCTCCCGGTGTCACACGTGCGATCATATCCCTGTGCGAGTCCTGCAATGCATCTCACGTGCCAGCCTGATCGGTGTTCTGGCGCTGATCGCGGTTCTTGCCTCCGTGCGCCCCGCCTCGGCAGACCTCACGGCCTTCCTCGGTGTCACCTCGACTCCCGAGAACCGCACCCTGGGAGGCTTCGCGGCCGGCGGCGGCTTCCTGATCGTCGGGTTCGAGTTCGAGTACGCGAACGTGGGTGAGGACGATGTGGATCCGTTGCCGGGACTGCGGACGGTTTCGGGCAACGTGCTGCTGAACACGCCGGGCGATCTCCTGGGCGGGTTCCAGCTCTATGGCACCGTTGGCTTCGGGGGGTATCGCGAGGAACTCCGGAACGTGTCGGAGACCAACGCCGCCATGAACATCGGGGGCGGCGCCAAGCTCAAGCTGGTCGGTCCGCTGCGCCTGCGGCTGGACTATCGGGTGTTCAAGCTGCAGGGCTCCCCGCGCTACGAGACCTACCACCGCTTCTACGCCGGCGCGAACCTGGCGTTCTGAAGCCCGCGGCCGGGCCGCGCTCGGGATGCCGCCGTCGAACGCTCTACTTCTTCACCGGCGCTACGGCCATATGCGCGAGCTCGGTAAGCGACAGCCGCGTTGGCGGCGCGGCCAGCGCTGCCTTGTATTTCGCCAGCAGTTCGGCCGGCGGATCCGCCAGCAATTGATCGAGCAGGAGCGACGGACGGTAATCCGCGCCGGCCGTCGCCGGGAACAGCGCATGGACGTACACCACGTTGCCCTTGGCGTCGGTTTCCGTCGCCTTGAAAACGCGCCAGCCCTGCGCCAGGCTGCGGCGTGCGGGATCGGTGGACGCCGCCAGCGCACCCTGGAGCGCGGTCATGACGGCTTCGTAGTCGGCGGTCTTGTCGGCCTTGACCGCGACCAGCAGCAAGCCGGCGTTCGTCGAGAACGTCGCGACGGCGGGGTCAACGGGTGGAGTGGGGGCTTGAGCCGCTGGTGGCGGCGCCGGTGGAGGAACGGTGGCGGCCTGAACGGCGAGGCAAAGAAGGACAGGCCAGGCGAACACGACCAGAGTGTACTGCGAGTGGAGCGGGGCCCGGAGCCCGAAGGCTCCGGACCCGCGCACCGGGTCTACGGGACCTTGTTGAGCGGTGTGATGGCGCGCCCGGCGAAGGAGTCCTTGTACTTCACGAAGATCTCCTGCACTTCAGAGGGGAATACCTCGGCGATGACGCGCGAGATGTCGTATTCCTCGCTCTTGACGACCGGGTCCACATACATGATGTAGACCGCGTTGCCCTGAGCCGCCTGAGTGGACTTGAAGATCTTGATGCCGTCCAGCTGCTGCTTCCGGGCAGGCTTGTCGCTCTTCGCCAGCGCTTCCTTGTACTTTGCGAGCACGGACTCGAAGTCCGCAGTCTTGTCGGGCTTGATGAGCATCGTGATGACGACCGCGTCGCCCTCTAGCGGCAGAACAGGCTTCGCCGGTTCCTGCGCGGCCGCAGGTTCCTGTGCCAGTGCGACACCTGCTCCCGCCAGCACCACCACGGCCAGCGCCATTCCCGACACGACAACCTGAACACCTCGACGCATTGAGCAGCCTCCTTCAAAAAGGCGGTTACTTTACCGTACTGCGCCGCCGATGAAAACCATCATGATTTCATTGGCGAGCAGCATACCTTGCCGGGTCAGGCACAGACGTTCACCTGGGCCATCCACTACGAGTAACCCGGCATCGACAAACCGAGACAGCTCGCTGCTGTAGCGGCGCAAGACATCGACACCATAAACCAGACGGATGGCGCTGAGATCGACCCCCTGGGTCAGCCGCAGCCCCATGAAGAGCGCCTCCTCCACCCGCTCGCCGGGTGGGAGCTCACGCTCGTCGATTCGCACGGTCTCCCCCGCTGTCAACCGCCCGACGTAGTCGGTGGTCGACGACAGGTTCCGCCATCGTATACCGTTCCACGTCGCGTGAGCACCGCAACCGAAGCCCAGCCAGCTGCCGCCCTGCCAATACTTCAGATTGTGGCGGGACTGGAACCCCGGCCGGGCGACGTTCGAAATCTCGTACTGCGCATAGCCCGCCGCCTCCAACCGGGCCAGCCCCTGCAGGTACATCTCCGCGGCATCGTCATCGGGCGCGACCGAGAACCCGCCGCGCGCCATCTCGTCCCTGAGCGGCGCGTTCGGATAGATCTCCAGCAGGTACAAAGAGGCGTGCTCGGGGCCGACGTCGATCAGCGCCTCGACGGATTCCAGCCATTCCGGAAGCCGCTGACCGGGCAACCACAGCATCAGGTCGAGACTGAGGTTGTCGAAGCCGGCGCTCCGCGCCAGCCGGACCGCCTGGCGCGCGGTGTCGGCCGAATGGAGGCGCCCGAGACGCGCCAGCTCCGCGTCGCGGAACGACTGCACCCCGAAACTGATCCGGTTGATGCCGGCCGTGCGGTACCCGGCGAGCGTGGCAGCGCTCACCGTCTCGGGATTGGCCTCGAGGGTAATCTCCGATTGCGGCCGCACGTCGAACGTCTCGGTGCAGGCGGCCAGAATCGCGGTCAGCTCGCTGGCAGCGAGAAGCGACGGCGTGCCGCCGCCGAAAAAGACCGTGTCAATCGCGGCGCCGGCTTCCGGCGCGCGACGGATCTCGCTGACGAGCGCCTCCACGTACTGCCGCTTCAGCGCTTCGTCGAGCAGACCTCGATTGAAGTTGCAGTAGTTGCAAATGGCGGCACAGAACGGGATGTGGATGTAGAGACCGTTTGGACACTTCGAGGCCTGTGCGCAGATGGTGCCGGGCGCAGGCGCGCGGCGGCTAGCCCTTGGTACCCGCCCGGCCACCAGGCCAGGATAGCTCGGCGGCGCCTTCCCGCAGGCGCGCGCGGGCCATGTTCTTGCTCTTCGGCGGCAGCCCCGAGGTCCGCCGCAGGTTGTCCGGCGAGGCCGGCGACTCTTTCTGCCAGCGCTGAATGGAATCCGGCGAGGCGTGGGGCCCGACCTCGCGCACGTCCACGCCCTGCATCTCCACCCAGTCGCACATCTCCGCGAGCCGCGAGCGCGTCCGCGCTCCCAGCTGAAAGATGAACGAGCGCGGATCGGTGTTGTCCGGCGAGTCAACGAGATTGCTGGTGAAGATCGTCGGGCGCCGCTCGTTGTAGCGGGTATTCACGACCAGTCCCAGCGTCTCCTGCACCCACTCCGACGTGCGTTCAGCGCCAAGATCGTCCAGCACCAGCAAATCGGCCTTCAGCACCGGGGCCAGCACGTCCATCTCGGTCTCGTCGACCGAGCGGTTGTAGGTGTCGCGGACCAGCTTCAGGAGCTCGCGCGTTTCGAAGAAGTAGCCGCGCGCTCCCTTGCTGCGGATGGCCGCCTTGAGGATACCGACCGCGAGGTGAGTCTTGCCCACGCCATGCGGACCGTAGAGCAGCAGCCCCTTGTCCACCACCGGGAAGGCATCGACGAACGCCGTCGCGCGGCGGTAGGCCTCGCGCTGCGAGTCCATGTCGTGGTCGAACGTCGAGAGCTCGCACCGGCCGTAGCGATGCGGGATGCGGGCCTCGCCCATCAGCCGTTCGGCCATCGCCGCCCGCCAGCAGTCGCAGCGGACCACGGCCTCGTGACCGTCGGTGATTACGCTCTTCCAGCGGGTGTCGTTACAGATCGGGCAGGCCATCGGATTGCAACCTAGTTCAGCGAGCTGCGCACGGAGCGCTGGCGGCGGAGCTTGCGGACGGCGCGGGCGGACAGGCGCTCGGCGCGCGCGGGCGACACCCGCAGCCGATCGCCCACCTGGTCGAGGCTGCGCGGTTCGCCGTCGATCAATCCGAGCCTCAGCTCGAGCACGCGCCGTTCTTTCGGCTCCAGTTCGAGGAGCGACGCCTCGAGGTCCGACACCAGCGCCAGGCGCACCGGATCCTCCGGTTCGTCGGCGATCGCCGGGCCCAGTTCCTCGAGATCCAGTTCCTCTTCGTCCAGCAGGCGCGACGGTTCCGGCATCCGGCGCCAATGCTCGTCGAGCATCCGGATGTCGTGAGCCGTCAATTCTTCACGCGACTGATCGGGCGACGTGCACGCGTATTCCACAGCCGCGCGGAGCGCCGCGACCACGTGGCCCGCGCGCGTGTCGGCATCGCTTGGTCCGCCATCGGGCGCCGCCACGATCGACACCCGGTGCAATAGACCCTGGCGCACCCACCACATCGCATAGGTTGCGAACGGGCCGTGCAGATCGGGATCGAAGCGGCGGGCGGCGTCGAATAGCGCCAGATTGCCGTCGTGCACCAGTTCGAGCAGGGAGACACCGAGATGACGATAGCGGCGCGCGTAGCGCACCACCAGGCTGAGATGCGATCCGACCAGACGGCCGAGCGCCTCCTGGTCCCGCTGCTGCACGAGCGCCGCAAGCGCGCGCTCCTCCGCAACCGTCAACGCGGGGAAGCGCGCAATTTCCTGGAGGTAGGCGTCGAGCGTTGCGGAATCCTCAGCGAGAGATTCGAGCCTGCGCACGTCCAGGATTGTAACGGATCTCGAACGAAGGCCGATCGACCTATTCACGTACTTTACGGCGCGGCGCGGGTTCCCCTGCCGCCGCCGACGCGGTGGCATCCGGCGTACGCGGCGCGGCTTTCACCAGGTCCGTCGGCGACGCCTTGACCATGGCGGTGCCAAGCCGCTGCTCCCAGTCTTCCAGGCCGCGCGCGAGTTCATGCTTGACGTACTCCATGAACTCGTTCACCTCGCTCTGCATCTGCTCCATCTTGCGGCGCATGTTGAGGATGATCTCGACGCCAGCGAGGTTGACGCCGAGGTCGCGCGTCAGCGACAGGATGGTCTCGAGCTGGACCAGGTCGTCCTCCGAGTAAAGGCGCGTATTGCCATCGGTGCGCGACGGCTTGAGCAGGCCTTCGCGCTCGTACAGGCGCAGCGTCTGCGGGTGGATGTCGTAGCGCTCGGCCACGACGCTGATCATGAAGTACGCCTTGCCGGTGTTCTTCGCCATCAGTTGCGCACGCTTTCCCCGTTGATGCGGCCAAACTCCCGCAACAGTTCCTTCGATCGCTCGTCCAGCACCTTCGGCAGCGCCAGCCGCACCTCCACCACGAGATCGCCCTTCCTACCGTTGCGCGTCGCTACCCCCCGCTCACGCAGCCGGAAGCGTTGCCCCGATTGCGTCCCCGGGGGCACCCGGACCCGCACCGCGCCATCGGGGGTAGCCACCTCGATCTTCGTACCCAGGCCGGCCTCGTGCACCGCAATCGGCAGGATCAGGTGCACATCGTCGCCGTCCCGGCGGAACGTCGGATGCTCCTCGACGTGCACATCGAGATAGAGGTCGCCGGGGGCTCCGCCCCGCACCCCGGCGTGGCCCTTGCCCGCCACCCGCACGCGCGCGCCGTCGGGAACCCCGGCCGGCACGCGAACGGTGACGATCTCGGTGCGCGGCGCCACGCCCTGCCCCTCGCAGCTGTCGCAGCGTTCCTGCCGCAGCATGCCGCTGCCGGCGCACCGCGGGCAGTTCTTGGCGAACACCATGTGCCCCCGCACCGAGCGGACCGTGCCGGCGCCTTCACACGACACGCACCGCGTCTCGGCAATGCGGTGGAAGCCGCTGCCCGCGCAGCGAGGGCACGGGGTATGCCGCGTCAGGGTCACCAGGCGATCGACGCCGTGCCACGCCTCCTCGAAGGTCACGCTGGTCTGCGCGTGAATGTCGGAACCAGCCTCGGGCGCCACCCGCGGATCGACGCGCCGCACGAAGACCTCCTCGAACAGTTCGCCAAACGTGGTGGTGCGCTCGGCGTGGACCTGCGTCGAGAAGTCGAAGCCGGTGAACCCGAACGAGGCGGCTTCGTCGGCGGGCGTGCCCGAGCCGTGGCCCGAGTCGTAGCGGCGGCGCCGATCCGGATCGATCAGCGTCTCGTAGGCATCGAGCACTTGCCGGAAGCGTACCGCCGCCTCGCGGTCGCCCGGGTTGATATCCGGGTGCCAGCGCCGCGCGAGCCGCCGGTAGGCGCGCTTGATGTCGCCTTCCGATGCCTCGCGCTGCACGCCGAGCACCACGTAGAAGTCCATGATCAAAGTCAGGGCTCAGGGGTCAGGGATCAGGGATCAGGGTCAGTGCGCTCCGAGCAACCTACTTCTTGTCGTCCACGACCTCCGCGTCGATCACGTCGTCGTTGCCGCCCTGGCTTCCGCCCGGCGCGGCGCCGGCCCCGCCGTCGGGTCCCGGCGTGGGCTCGCCGGCGGGTGAAGCGCCGGCCGCGGCCTGCGCCCGATAGAGCGCCTCGGCGGCCTTGTGCTGCGCGGCCATCAGCTTCTCCATGCTGCTGTTCATGGCGGCGGTGTCGTTGGCCTCGATGGCCTTCTTCACTTCCTCCATCGCCGCTTCGACTTCGGCCTTGTCGGCCGCCGTCAGCTTGTCGCCGGCGTCCTTCAGCATGCGCTCGCTGCCGTAGACCGCCTGGTCGGCCCGGTTCCGCGTCTCGATCTCTTCGCGCCGCTTCTTGTCGTCGTCGGAGTGCGCCTCGGCCTCCTTCATCATCCGGTCCACTTCGTCCTTGCTCAGGCCGGACGAGGCGGTGATGGTGATCTTCTGTTCCTTCTGCGTGCCGAGGTCCTTCGCCGACACATTGACGATGCCGTTGGCGTCGATGTCGAAGGTCACTTCGATCTGCGGCACGCCGCGGGGCGCCGAGGGAATGCCCACGAGATGGAACCGTCCCAGCGTGCGGTTGTCGCGCGCCAGCGGGCGCTCGCCCTGCACCACGTGCACTTCCACACTCGTCTGGCTGTCGGCGGCCGTCGAGAACACCTCGCTCTTCCGCGTCGGGATCGTCGTGTTGCGGTTGATGAGCGGGGTCATCACCCCGCCGAGCGTCTCGATGCCGAGCGACAACGGGGTCACGTCCAGCAGCAGCAGGTCCTTGACTTCACCGGCCAGCACGCCCGCCTGAATCGCCGCGCCGATCGCGACCACCTCGTCGGGGTTGACCCCCTTGTGCGGGTCCTTGCCGAAGATTTCCTTCACCATCGCCTGCACCCGGGGGATGCGGGTCGAGCCGCCCACCAGCACGACTTCGTCGATCTGCTGCGGCGTGACGCCCGCGTCGGTCAGCGCCTGCTTGGTCGGGCCGACCGTCTTCTGCAGGAGCGATTCGACCAGCGACTCGAACTTCGCGCGCGTGAGCTTGCGGGTGAGGTGCTTGGGGCCGGTTGCGTCGGCGGTGATGAACGGCAGGTTGATGTCGGTCTCCATCACCGAGGAGAGCTCCATCTTCGCCTTCTCGGCGGCCTCGCGGAGGCGCTGGAGCGCCATGCGGTCCTTGCCGAGATCGATGCCTTCTTCCTTCTTGAACTCGTCGATGATCCACTCGATGATGCGCTGATCGAGGTTGTCGCCGCCGAGATGGGTGTCGCCGTTGGTGGACTTCACCTCGACCACGCCCTCACCCACTTCGAGGATCGAGATGTCGAAGGTGCCGCCGCCGAAGTCGTACACCGCGATCGTCTCGTTCGCCTTCTTGTCGAGGCCGTAGGCCAGCGCGGCCGCCGTCGGCTCGTTGACGATGCGCATCACTTCGAGGCCGGCGATCTGCCCGGCTTCCTTGGTCGCCTGGCGCTGCGCGTCGTTGAAGTACGCGGGCACCGTGATCACGGCCTTGGTGACCGGCTGGCCGAGATAGTCCTCCGCGGCCTGCTTCAGTTTCTGCAGCACCATCGCCGATATCTGTGGCGGCGCCAGGTCCTGACCGGCCGCCTTGATGCGCACATCACCGTTCGAGGCGCCCTCGGCGGTGTAAGGCACCATCCTCATCTCCTCGCTCACTTCGTTGAAGCGACGCCCCATGAAGCGCTTGATCGAGAAGATGGTGTTCTCGGGGTTGGTGACCGCCTGCCGTTTGGCGACCTGACCCACCAGCCGTTCTCCGGCCTTGCTGAACGCGACGATCGAGGGCGTCAATCGGCTGCCTTCGGCGTTCTGGATGACGGTGGGCTGATCGCCCTCCATCACCGCAACGACGGAGTTTGTGGTGCCCAGATCGATGCCTATGATTTTGCTCATGCACTTAGTATGAAATGTGAGTGAGATACTGTCAATCGCCAGGTCGATCTCGGCCCCGCCGAAGTTCCTCCATCCTGTTGCTATACTGGAACTTGCTGCTCAAGCGGAGGCCACGATGCCATGGATCACGACGCCCATCGTCCTCGCCCTGTCCCTGGCGCTCGCCCAGGGCCTCGAGCCTCGAATCACTTACGTTGAAGGCAGCGTGGCGCTGTCACCCGACGGCGTCCGCACCGCGGGCGGCCGTGCCGAACTGATGCTCGCCAGCGGGACCCTGGTTCACGTAGACGGCGCCAGCACGGTGCAGTTCGACCGAACCGGCACCCTCACCTTGAGTAGCGGACGGTTGCTGGTGCGTACGGGCAATGGTCCGCTGTCCGATCTCGAGGTCCCGTACGCACGGCTGCGTCTGGCCCCATCGGGTGTGTACAACGTCCTCGCGGATGCCACGCACAGCCGGCTCCTGGTCAGCGTAATCGCCGGCCGCGTCGAGCTTCAGGGTCGCTATAGCCAGGGGACGAGCATCGGCCCGGGGCAGATGGTGATGATGACGAGCGCGACGGCCATCCCGTGGGCGACGTCGTATCAACCGGCCGGCTGGGATCGCTTCGAGCTGTGGTCGGATTCCCGCCTGGCGCACGCGGCCTGGCAATCCGGCAGTGCCGCCTACGAGGCCCTGGCAGACAGTGGCGTCGTGCTCAACACGTATCCGGCCAGCCCCACGTGCAGCAGTTGGATGAGCGTCGACAATCCATGCTGGATCGTGCCGCCGCCGAGCGGGCCCGGCGGGCCGCCTTATCGGCCCGAGCCGCCAAACTACGCGCCCAACTACCGCCCAAACTACACCCCGAACTACAACGTGCCTCCGGCTGGCCCCTCCCCGACCCCGCACGGTCCATCTACCGGGCGACCAGAGGGACAAGGCCCTGGCGGCAGCAACCCGGAGCCGCCGCCATCAGCAAGGCCGAGTCGCCCGGAAACGCCGGCGCGGCCGACGCCTCCGCCCACCTCAGCTCCGCCCGCGGCGGCGCCCAAGCCGAAGGCGGAGACCCGCGGCACTGGCGGCGGCATCCGCGCGCCTGAAAGGCCCAGTCTCCGATGACCGTCGTCGTGCGTTTTGCTCGTCAGGCCGTCCTGGTGGCGCTGTTTGTCGCCGCCGCTCTCGCCGGCACGCTCAGTGGTGTGCTGTTCGCCTACTCGGACGATCTACCCGAGGTGTCCGCGCTCGACAACTACAAGCCGAACACCATCACCCGCGTGCTGGACAAGGACGGCCAGCTCGTCGGCGAGTTCGCGGTCGAGCGCCGCGTGGTCGTCCACTACGACGACATCCCCGTCAACCTCCGTCAGGCGATTCTCGCCGCGGAAGACGGTGGCTTCTTCCAGCATGCCGGCCTCAGCATCTCGCGCATGATGCTGGCCCTGGCCCGCGACATCTTCTCGCGCGGTAACGTCCCGGGCGGCAGCACGCTCACCCAGCAGCTCGCCCGCAACCTGTTCCCCAAGACCATCGGCTTCGATCGCACGTGGGAGCGGAAGATCAAGGAAGCGCTGGTCTCCATCCAGATCGAGAAGCGCTACAGCAAGCCCGAGATCTTCACGCTGTACTGCAACCAGATCTACTTCGGCCACGGCGCCTACGGAGTGGAAGCCGCCTCGCAGCTCTACTTCCGTAAACACGTGAAGGACCTCGCGCTCGAAGAAGCGGCCATGATCGCCGGCATCATCCAGGCCAACGTGCGGCAGAGCCCGTATGTGAATCCCGACGCCGCCCTGCGGCGCCGCAACTATGCGCTCGATCGCATGGCGACCGAGGGCTTCATCACCGACGATGAAGCGACCGCGGCCAAGGCGAAGCCGATTGTCGTGGCGGGCGATCCGTCCGGCGACGGCAGCCAGGCGCCGTACTTCCTGGAAGAAGTCCGCAAGTATCTCGAAGCCAAGTACGGCGCCAAGGCCCTCTACGAGAGCGGCCTCACCGTCAGCACGCCGCTCGACATGCCGGTGCAGCAGGCGGCCAACCGGGCGCTCGACCGCGGGCTGCGCCGGATCGACAAGCATCGCGGGGTGTTCCGCAAGCCGGCGCGCAACGTGCTCGCCGAGAAGCACACGCTCGACGGCTTCCGGCACGATCGCTGGAGCCGGCCGATTGCCGAGGGCGACATCGTGCCCGCAGTGGTCATGGCGGTGAACGACACGACGGCGACGGTGCGCGCCGGGCGCTTCACCGGTGAGCTGAACAAGGCCGCGATCCAGTGGACCCGCAAGACGCTCGCCGTCCGCGATTCTCAAGACCGGCGACTTGATCGAGGTCGAGCTCACCGACGCTCGACGCCGACGCGGGTCGCGCGGTGATGAAGCTGGAGCAGGTGCCGATCCTCGAGGGCGCGCTCGTCGCGCTCGACAACCGCACCGGCGAAGTCCGCGCGATGGTCGGCGGCTACAGCTTTGCGCGCAGCAAGTTCAATCGCGCGACGCAGGCGTTCCGGCAGATGGGTTCGACGGTAAAGCCGTTCCTCTACACCGCCGCCATCGACCGCGGGCTGACGCCCACGACCATCCTCGACGACTCACCGACGTCGTTCGACGCCGGCGCCGGCCAGCCCGCGTACACCCCGGGCAACTACGATCGCAAGTTCCAGGGCACGATGACGCTGCGCCGGGCGTTGGAACAATCTCGCAACGTCCCCGCGGTGAAAGTCATCGACATGCTCGGCCCGGCCCAGGTGGCAGCCTACGCGCAGCGCTTCGGATTCAGCCAGCCGTTCCGGCCGTTCCTGTCGATGGCGCTCGGCGCGCAGGAAGTGACGCTGATCGAGTTGACGAGCGCGTACACGGCGTTTCCGAACCATGGCATCCGCATGGCTCCGTTCTCGGTGATGTCGATCACCGATCGCGCCGGCACGCTGCTCGAGGAGAGCCGGCCGACGCCGCGAGACGCGATCCGCGCCGACACCGCGTACGTCATGACCAGCCTGCTGCGCGGCGTCGTGCAGCGCGGCACCGGGGCGGCGGCCAACGTGCTGGACTGGCCAGTCGCCGGAAAGACCGGCACCGTGGACGACTACACCGATGCCTGGTTCGTGGGGTTCGACCCCAATGTGACGGTGGGGGTGTGGGTGGGCTACGACGAGAAGAAGCCGATCGGCCAGGGCGAGACCGGCACCACCGCGGCGCTGCCAATCTGGATCGAGTTCATGCAGGCGTATCTCGATCTCCGCGCCGATCGTGACAACCCGCCAGCCTTCGAGCCGCCTGGGAACATCGTCTTCATGGCGGTCGACAGGGCCACCGGCGAACCGGCGCTCGATGGCGCGCCCAACGCCGTGACCGAGGCGTTCCTCTCGGGGACCCAGCCGATTCGCGAGATGCGCGACTGACACCGCGACGACTGGGGGCCGCGCGACTAGTCGTCGTTGCTCGTGTCCGGGGCGGTACCGAGCGTGCCCGAGGCCTTCTGCATCAAGTAGGTCTTGATGAACGGGTCGACGTCGCCGTCGAGCACCTTGTGGACCTGCCCTTCCTCGTGCTTGGTGCGGTGATCCTTGATCATCTGATAGGGCTGGAGCACGTAGCTGCGGATCTGCGAGCCGAAGGCAATTTCCTTCTTCACCCCGCCGATGTTGTCCAGCTTGTTCTGCTGCTCCTTCAACTTCATGTCGTAGAGCCGCGCCTTGAGCACCTTCATCGCGACGTCGCGGTTCTTGTGCTGTGATCGCTCGTTCTGGCACGACACGACGATGCCCGTCGGCAGGTGCGTGATTCGTACGGCGGAGTCCGTGACGTTCACGTGCTGGCCGCCCGCGCCGCTCGACCGGTAGGTGTCGATGCGGAGTTCCTTGTCGGGAATCTCGATCTCGATGTCGTCGTCCAGTTCCGGCCAGACGATCACCGAGGCGAACGACGTGTGGCGGCGGGCCGCCTGGTCGAACGGCGAGATTCGCACCAGCCGATGCACGCCGGCCTCGGCCGACATCAGGCCGAAGGCGTACTCGCCCGTCAACGTGAAGGTCACGCTCTTCAGCCCCGCTTCTTCGCCGGGCTGGTAATCGAGGATGTTGCGCTTCAGGCCCCGCCGCTCGGCCCACTTCATGTACATCCGCAGCAGCATCTCGGCCCAGTCCTGCGACTCGACTCCGCCCGCACCCGGATGAATGGCGATGATGGCGTTGGCGGCGTCGTGTTCGCCGCTCAGCATCTTCTTGATTTCGCCGGCATCGACCTCGCCTTCGAGCGCGTCGAGTGCCCTGGCCAGGTCGGTGGCGACGTCCTCACCGGCCTGCGCCCATTCGATGAGCACACCGGTGTCGTCGATCCGCTGCTTGAGGGAATTGCGCAGCTCGACGTCCTCGCTCAGGCGCTGACGGCGGCGCAGCGCCACCTGGGCTTCGGCCTGATTGCTCCAGAAGTCGGGCGCGGCAACGCGCGCCTCGAGACGGCTCAGCTCTTCGTCGAGGCGAGCGGCGTCAAAGATAACTCCGCAGGTCGGCGGCCCGCTTCAGCAGGTCGGTGGAACGACGGATCAGATCATCGATGACGAGCGCCATGGTCTCCTGGAGGACGCGATGAGGGCCAGCGCCGTGAGGGCGAGGGCCGCATGCGCGACACGGTCTCCCATTGTGGCATAGAGCGTCCGGGCCTGCACGAAGCGCACCTCGCCCACCACCACCGTGGCCTCCCCAAGCCTGGTGCGCGCCAGCACCCGGCCGTACGGGTCCACGATGCCGGTGACCCCGGTGTTCGCCGCGCGGATCAGATAGCGGCCCTGCTCGATCGAGCGCATCGCCGCCATCTCGAAGTGCTGGAACGGCGCCGACGACTCGCCGTACCATGCGTCGTTGGTGATGGTGGTGAGCAGCTCGCTGCCCTGCAGCACCGCTTCGCGCATCAGCGACGAAAAGGTGACCTCGTAGCAGATCGCGGTGCTGATCATGTGGCCGTTGACCGGCAGCATGGTGACGAACCCGCCGGGCGTGAAGTCCGATACCGATTCGACCAGCGGCCTGACGAAGAACAGCAGGCTCTTGTACGGCACGTACTCGCCGAACGGCACCAGGTGCATCTTCCGGTACACGGCCGCGGTCGCGCCGCCGCGGTCGAGCATGAACGCCGAGTTGTAGTAGCGATTCTTCTCGCCGCGCTCGATCTCGTCGGAGCCGAAGAGCAGCGGTACACCGGTGGACTGCACCACGCCGCGACACCAGCGCCTCGCCGACCGGCTCTTCGTCGAACACGAACGGCGTGGCCGACTCGGGCCACAGCACCAGCTCGGCGCCTTCCGCCACCGCCTGCCGCGTCATCTGCAGGTACCGCTCGACAATCTCACCGGCCTTGGCCTCGTTCCACTTGTCGGCCTGCAGAATGTTCGGCTGCACCAGGCCCACCCGCACGGGCGTGCCGGATTCGATCAGGGAGTTCGAGGAGAGCCGCAGGCCGCCCCACACCGACACGACGGCGACCAGGGCCACCGTGGCGGCAAGTGCGGTTCGCTGGGCGCGGGGCGCGGAAACGACCACCAGCGCGAATCCGGCATTCACCAGCGCGACGAACAGCGAGAGTGAATAGACACCGCCCACACTCGCCAGTTGCGCGATTGGCAGCAGCGTGACCATGGTGTTGCCGAGGGGAATCCACGGAAACCCGCCGAACAGACCAACGCCCCGCACGTATTCCAGGCTCACCCACGCGGCAGCGCCCAACGGTACGCCCACCGCCCCGAGTCGGCGCACGAGCACGCCGGTGATTCCCGAGGCCAGCGCGACGTACAGCGCCAGGTAGAACGCCAGCAGCAAGGCGACGACGACGGCGATGGGGCCGGGCAACCCGCCGAAGGTCTGCACGGTGGCGCCGGTCCAGTAGACCGTGCCGGCGAAGTGCACACCTCCGGTCATCAGGCCCAACATGAAACCGCGGCGGAAGGTTGTTCCCGGCAGAGCGTCGCGCCCGCGCCAACCCGTGAGTGCGACGAACCAGGGAACCAGCGCGATGAAGGCGACGGCGCCGTGACCGTATCGAGGAAACGAGAGCGCCAGGAGCGCTCCCGCGAACAGCGCTAGGGCAGAATCCAGGGGGTGAACTTCTCTTTCTTGAGGCGCGCGGCTACGGCGTCTGCCTCGCGCCGTTCCTTGAACTTGCCGACGCGCACGCGGAACAACGCCGGCGCGCCAGGACCTGGCGGCACGACGTAAGCGGTGAAGCCCATCGAGTTCAGGCGATTGGCCAGCACGTCGGCGCCCTTGCGATCGCGGAACGCGGAGAGCTGAATCTCAATGCCCTTCCCCGCCGGCTCGGAGGGTGCGGCTGGGGGCACCGGGATACTCGGCGCAGCCGCGGTCGGAGGGGCCTTCACGTCCGGCAGCAGGGGCTGCATTCCCGGTCGTCGCATTCGCTGCGGCCTTCGACTCCGGTGGTGGCGAATCCAGCAGCTCCGATCGTGCTGACGGTTCCTGGCCGTCTCTCAGCGTGTTCTCGACGGGGGGCTTACCGCCCAGCATCTCGGTCGCGCCGAGGTCTTTTTCCTGGGTGATGGGCGTATTCCCCGACTCGACGGGAGGCGGAGCCACCTGCCCATCAGTGATGGACGGGTCCACCGCTTCGGTCACGGCTCCGCGGTCAATCCGAACGCCTCGGCCGACCAGCACCCCGCTCAGGAAGATCACCACCGAAACGACAGTGACCGCCATGAACAGGAAGACGAGCTGCTTGCCGTTCAGCTGAATTTCGTGGAAACCGTCGTCCTGTGTCGTGGTGGCCATAAGCAGTTGACAGGTCTGATTTTAACACTACCGCGGGGGAGGGATCCTGGCCTTCAGCGCAGCGGCCGGGGCCGACTTCGGTTCGAGCACCAGGGCACGGTCGGCGGCAGCCCGGGCGAGAGGCAGGTTCTCCATCTCGAGGTACGCCTCGCCCAGCGCCACCTGCGCGGCCGCGGTCTCCTCGCTCCAGATGGCGATTTTCAGGGCCTGCACCGCGTCCTCCGCCCGTCCGCCGCGAAGCAGGATCCGGCCCTGCAGCAAGTGAGCGTCGGCGAGGTAGGGTGACAGGTAGAGCGCGCGCCGCAGTTCCTGCGTGGCTTCGCGATCGGACTCGCGCTCGAACGCTCGCTTTGCCGCATCGAGATGAAACACCGCGAGCGCGGTCTGGTCGCGCTGCCCCGCCGAGGTCACCACCATGTCCATGCGCGCCGCCGGCCGATCGAGCCGCTCGTGCAGGCGTTCGAGCCCCCGGGGAATCAACTCGCCGCCCGACGCCGCGCGCGTCTGCCACGCGGCGTACCTCGACGACAGCCGGTTGGCCAGCTCGCGTTCGCGTGCCGCCTCGGTCTTGGCACCGGTCTGCTGCAGCGCGGCACTGAGCACGAAGTGCGCGTCGCCGTCGGCTGGATCGCGACGCACCGCCTCGCGCAGCCAGTACGCGGCGCCATTGGCGTCCTTCTCCAGCCAGTAGGCGTAACCCAGGTTGAAGAAATAGTCGCCGTCGGTCGGATCCAGTTCGGTCGCCTGATTGAAGTAGTAGGTGGCGCGCCCGGTCTGGACGGTGGACCCGCGGCGCAGCTGCACGACGCCGACCGCGTTGGCCACGGCCGCCAGCGGCGTGTCGCTCTGCATCGTCCGCAGCACGCCGAACGCTTCGTCATCCCGCTTGAGCCGCAACAGCGACATCGCACTGGCGAATCGTCCTTCCCGGCCGAGTGGACCCGACGGTTTGATGCCCGACACCGCGTCGAGCGCGCGCTGATGTTCTCCTTGTTCGGAGTGCAGCTCCCACAGCGCCATGCGCGCGGCGTCGTAACCGGGCGCGGCCTTGAGCGCCTGCTCGAGGAGCTGGCGTTTGCTCGATGCGGACTCGGCGCTGAGACCCTTCGCGTACAGCTCGAACGCGCCCAGCGCCGGCGGCGACTGCCATCGGCTGGGTGGCGCGGACGTCTCGCTCAGCGCCGCCGCCACTCGCGCCACGGTGCCGAACAGATCCTGCAGCGGCGCTCGCACCACCGTCTCCGGTCGCAGGCGACCGGTGTCCAGCTGCACCACGCGCGCGGCCACCAGGAGTTCGTCGCCGTGCAGTTCGACCCTGCCGACGATCACGGCCGTCGCGCCCACTGTCTGGCCGACCTTGATCGTCGAGGCGCGACTCAAAGTCGCGGCGACCGGGAGCTGCAGGCGATCGTAGGCCAGCACGCGCTCGTCGCGCGGGACGACCTGGAGGTCGCCGGCATCGAGGACATCGGCGATCAACAGCGCGACGCCCTCCCGGAGCCAGTCGAGCCGTGAATCAGCGCCAGGATTCTCGAACGGCAGCACCACGAACACCGCGCCGGGTGACACCTGGGCCGCGGCCGCCGACGGCAGCAGCATCAGCTGCAGCGCCAGCAACATGGCCCCGCCCTTCCGCCACGCCGTTGTCATGCCACATCCGGCGACGCCGCATCGGCGGCGCGGCTGCCCTGAACCGCGATGGTCAACCGGCAACACGGCGCCTCCGCCCCCACGTTGATGGTCGCCTCGACGTCGCAGAACCGGAAGAACTCGGCGTACGCGGCCGCATAGAAGCGGCGCATCGGCGCCGAGGACGGCTCGCGGAGGTACTCGAACAGCGGCGAGCGAATCTCGACGACGCCCTCGCCGTTCTTCATCCGCGTCTTCACCTTCGACTGGCTGATGGTCTTCGTTCACCAGCGTGCGGCCGAGACCGAGCGCGGCATGGGTGCGCATCGACAACGGCAGCCGCTTGGTCATCCGTTTGCGGAACTCCGAGGTGCCGGCATACGTCCACTCGGCGGCGCACGCCCCGGCGTGGGCGGGGATGACGCGATCGGCCGGCGGCTCTTCCCGGTTCAGGAAGCTGAGCACGGCGCCAAGCGGGGCCAGGCCCATGCGGCCATCCCGCAGGCCGGTGGGACTGAGCCAGTTTTCGTAGAAATCCAGGCGGGTTGGGGATACGTCAGCAATCCCCTGATGGAGACTGGCGATGAGCAGACGACCTATCCCGGCGTCAACCATGTCCATCAGTTCACTGTAGAATGCCAAGTGCCCGCGGACATGGCCCGCATCGACCGACGTCGCGCGTAGAGCGTACCGCACAGACAGGGTCGAGTCAACGAACCGACACGCATGATACTGCCGCTTCACGAAGCTCTCAAGAACCGTGTGCGCGCGATTCTGGCTGAGGCCCATGGCCTTGGCGAGGACGCGGGCGTCACGATCGCCATCGAAACGCCGCCCAACCGCACCATGGGCGACCTCGGCACGCCCGTGGCGTTCGACCTCGCCCGCCGCCTGCGGAAGGCGCCGCGCGTCATCGCCCAGGAGCTCGCAGCGCAGATCGGCGCCGTACCCGGGGTGGACCGCATCGAGGCCGCGCCCAACGGCTACCTGAACGTCTTCCTCGACCGGCCGGCGTTTCTCTGCGCCCGGCTCGGCCTCCTCGGCACCCTGCCGGCGCCGGCGCCGCAAGCGGGCAAGACCATCGTCGAGCACACGGCGATCAACCCGAACAAGGCGGCGCACATCGGCCACCTGCGCAACTCGGCGCTCGGCGACACCCTGGTGCGGGTGCTGCGCTTCCGCGGCACGCCGTCGAAGTGCAGAACTACATCGACGACACCGGCGTCCAGGTGGCCGACGTCGTCGTCGGCTTCCAGGAGCTCGAGAGGAAGGACCTGGCGGCGGTGAACGCGCATCGCCGAATCGACCCGGTTCGACTACTACTGCTGGGACCTCTATGCCCGCGTCACCGAATGGTACGACGGCGACAAGGAACGGCTGAAGCTCCGGGCGGCGGCGCTCCACGCCATCGAGCACGGCGCCTCGCCCACCGCCGACATGGCGGCGTTCATCGCCGAACGGATCGTCCGCTGCCACCTGAAGACGATGGCGCGGCTGCACATCGACTACGAGCTGCTCACGTGGGAAGGCGACATCCTGCGCCTGCATTTCTGGGCCCGCGCCTTCGAGGTGCTGAAGGAGAAGGGCGCGGTCTTCCTTCAGAACGAAGGCCGGCTGGCCGGCTGCTGGGTCATGTCGATCGACGAGGACCCGTCGATTCCCGCCGACGCCGAGCCCGAGGACGACCCCGAGCAGCGCGAGAAGGTCATCGTCCGCTCGAACGGCACCGTGACCTACGTCGGCAAGGACATGGCCTACCAGTTCTGGAAGTCCGGCATCCTGGGCCGGGACTTCGACTACCGCAAGTTTGCCACGCGCATCGATGGCGCCGACCTGTGGGCCACGACCAGCACGCCGGCACTGGCGGAAGCCACGCACCCGTCGTTCGGCGGCGCGATCGCCACCTACAACGTCATCGACGTGCGGCAGTCGTATCTCCAGAAACTGCTGAAGCAGGCGCTGGTGGCGGTGGGCCATCCGGCCGAGGCCGAACGCCTGACGCACTTCTCGTACGAGATGGTGGCGCTTTCGCACAGCACCGCGCGCGAGCTGGGCTTTGCGCCGCCGCCCGACTCGGAAGAAGCGAAGAAGCCGTTCGTCGAGGTGTCGGGCCGCAAGGGCCTGGGCGTGAAGGCCGACGACCTGATCGATCGCGTGATCGAGAAGGCGCTCGCCGAGGTGGAGCGCCGCCAGCCGGATCTGCCCGACGCCGATCGCCGCAAGATCGCCGAGTCGCTCGGCATCGCGGCGGTGCGCTACTTCCTGGTGAAGTACTCGCGCACCAAGGTCATCGCCTTCGACATCGACGAGGCCCTCAGCTTCGAGGGTGAGAGCGGGCCGTACCTGCAGTACGCGGTGGTGCGCGCCAACAACATCTTCCAGAAGCTGCAGGATCGCGAAGGCGTCAGCGAGGCGGCGCTGCTTGCGGACGCTGACCACCACGGCGCCGGATGCGCTGAACGGCGCGGACGGCGACCACGAGCTGTGGGCGCTGGTGCTCGAGGCCTCGCGCCTCGACGATATCGTCGAACAGGTGGTGCGTTCGCTCGAGTTCGCCGTGCTGGCAAAGTATGGCTTCGGGCTCGCGCAGATGTTCAATGCGTTCTACCACAAGGCGCCGATCCTCAACGAAGAGCGCCCCGACGTTCGCCGGTGGCGAGCCGCGGCGGTCGTCTATTTCCGGCAGCAACTGACGCGCGTGCTCGATCTGATGGGCGTCACAGTGCCGCCCCGGATGTAGACTCGGAGACACAGATGGCATTGATTGCAGTATCCCGGAACCGCTCGCGTCGCCGACTACCTCGAGTCGATCCGCCGCGCCGGCGGCGAGCCCATCGATGTGGCCGCCGACGGCGAGCTCGGCCGCCGACATCGTTCGCCGTGTCGCGCGGCGTGCATGCTGATCGGCGGTGGCGACGTCGATCCCGCGCTTGTACGGCGAGGCGCCGCACGCCACGTTCACCAACGGCCGAGGACGGCCGCGACGCCTTCGAAATCGCCCTGGCCAAGGCCGCCATCGAGGCCGAACGTCCCGATGCTCGCCATCTGCCGCGGCATGCAGGTGCTGAACGTGGCGATGGGCGGGACGCTGATCCAGGACATCCCGACCGAGGTCGTCGGCGCCCTCACCCACTCCATTCCCGAGCCGCGCTTCGCCATCGCGCACGAAGTGTGGGTGACCAAGGACTCGCGGCTGTGGACCATCATGCTCGACAAGCTCGGACGGCGAGAGCCTGCAGGTGAACAGCCGGCACCATCAGGCGGTCAAGCGGCTGGCGCCGGGCTTCGACGTCAACGCCACCGCGCCGGACGGCGTGATCGAGGCGCATGGAGCGGCCCGGCCGAGCCGGTTCTGCCTGGCCGTGCAGTGGCACCCCGAGAACTTCTGGCGGACCGGCGAGTTCCGCCCGCTCTTCGAGCAGTTCGTCGCGCTGCCGGCGCCTCGGCCTAGCCCTCAATTCGCGACCTTCGGTGTCCCTCGGCGCGAGCGCCTGCGTTGAGGGAGCGGATCCGCCTTTGAGATCCAGCACCGCCACCGTCTCGACGTGCGCGGTGTTCGGGAACAGATCGAACGCCCGCAGCTGCGCTGATCGCATAACCGGCATCGACGAACGCCGCGCGTATCGCGCGCCAGCGTCGGCACGTCGCACGACACGTAAACGATTCGCGGGGCGCGCACGCCGATGATCCCGGTCAGCGCCTGCTTCGACAGCCCGGTGCGAGGTGGATCCAGCACCAGCGTCTGGGCGTGGATGGCGCGGCGCTTCCGCAGATGCGCCTCCACCGGCATGTGCCGTGATCTGGAGCAATCCCTTCCACGACGGCGGTGTTCTGCCGCAGGTCCGCGCCGACACGTCGTCACCCTCGACGGCGACGACCGGGTGTGGCCGCGGGCCGCGGCCGCGACGCTGAACAGGCCGACGCCGGCGTAGAGATCGATCATCGCCCCCGGGTGCAGCGCGCCGACCACGTGCTCGACGAGCGCGTCCACCAGGTACCGGTTGCCCTGGAAGAACGCCCGCGCTGCGCGGCGACAGTGACCACCTGGCCTCGCCGTGCGTGAAGTGGTCGGTGACTCGCGGATCGCCGCCCAGCGCCCGAACGCGAGGCGACCGGCGTGCGACGATCGAGATGCCGGTCACGCCGGTGAGGCTCCGTCAGCGGCGCCAGCGCCGGACGGGTCGGCTTCGCGCACCAGCTCGAGGTGCAGCGCGCGCTCGGACGCATCGCGGTTCTCGGCGATCTCGATGCCCTGCACCACGTCCGGCGCGTGCTCCAGCACCGCGCCCACGGCCGTCAGCACCTCGAGCGTCGCCGGCAGCAACTGGTCGCGTGGACGACGGCGTCGCAGAGCTCGTGCGTACCTTCCCGGAAGAACCCGATTCTCCCCGCGACGACGTGCAGCCGGGCGCGCATCCGGTACCCGTCGGTGGGTCGACGGTACCACCGGCACCTCGACCTCGAGCGGCATGCGTGCAACCCGCGCGAACGCGTCGACGACGATCTGCTGCTTCAGCTCCAGCTGCAGCGGGTAGCTGGCGTGCGCCAGCACGCAGCCGCCGCACGGGTTCGGCTCGCCGACCCGACCGGCCGATGCTGTCAGCACGCGCGTCGTCTGCGCCCACGCCGTGCCGCGCTGCACCGCTCGACTCGAGCCTCCACCACTTCGCCGGGCAAGGCGCCGCCCGACCAGCACGACCGCGCCTTCGTGGCGCGCAAGCATGCGGCCGCCGGCCACGGGCTTCTCGACAGTGAGCGTCATCAGATCGGCTTCGGTCATGGGTCAGTCACGTCGAAATCCGGCAGTCCGTAGTGATGGCGGACGACGCGGGCCACAGCAGCCTCCGAGGCGTGGCGATAGGCCTCGTCCGACATGCGCTCCCGGAACGGTTCGAGCTCGCGCCTGGCGTCGGCGCGCAAACGCCGCCCGTTCGGTCTCCGGCAAGCGCCGCGCTCGACGGCGCTCGAGCAGCTCCGCGCCGACCGTCGCCAGCCGCGTCGAGCACTGCCTGACGATCATCGCCTCGCGCGTGCTCGGCCCGCGTGCCGCGAGCGGCTCGAGCGCGCGGATGGCAGTATCGAGCGCCTCGTCGGCCACGTCCCGCAGCCTGTCGCTGCCTCGCAGCACCGTGAGCCGGGCCATCACCGCCATCGAGATGGGCGCGGAGGGAGCGGCGCGCCTTCCGCTGGCGCGGGCGCCGGTTCTTCGACCGACGGTCCACCCTCCGCGTCCGCCGACGACGATGCTGACACCCACCGCGCGGCGCCATTCGTCGAACGCGTCGAGCACGTCGGCGTCGCAGAACTCCACGCGCACCGGCCGGCGACGGGGGCCCTTGCGATAGTAGCGCTCGAAGTAGCGGTCGATGCCGGCCATGCGCCACCTTCAACGGCACGCCCTGCTCGGCCCAGCCGTGCACGCGTTCGAACGCCGGCCCGACGATCCGGATCAGGTGACCGTCGTTCTTGCGGCACAGGTGTGCTTCGATTTCCCGGCAGTAGGCGTCGCGATCGATCACGGGTCGATCAGGGATCAGGGATCAGGGATCAGGGATCAGGGATCAGGGATCGGGCAGCGTCCAACGCAGCTCGCCGGCGATGACGCGCTCGACGCCGTTCGCGGTTTCGACCAGCAGCGCGCCCGACTCGTCGAGTCCGGCCGTGCGGCCCGCAGTGCTCGAGGTGGCGTCGCTCCACCGACCGGCGTGCCGACCGAGCAGTGGCGACGCGGCCCGCCACGCCTGCAGGATATCACTGCCCCCGCCGGCATCGAGCGCGAGCCAGCGTGTCGTGCAGGTGCCTCGATGATGGCCGCAAGCACCACGCCGCGATTCACCGGACGGACACTTCTCCGAGCTCAGACAGGTCGCACGTGCCGCGACCTCGGGCGGATACGCGGCCGGCTCGCAGGTTGAGTCCCGACGCCGATCGTGACTGCGGCGTCGGGCGTGCCGATGCGGGCGCCCTCGGCCAGCACGCCGGCCAGCTTGCGCGAGCCGCACGAGCAGATCGTTGGGCCACTTCAGCTGGGCGCGCCAGACCGCAGGATCGCCGGACCGCTCTCGACACGGCGACGCCGGCGGCCAGCGTCAGCAGCTCCACGGCCGCGTCGACGGACGATGGACGGAAGGAGAAGTAGAGGCCCACTCCTGGAGGAGAGCTCCACGATGTCCGCGACGGCCGCGTCCTGCTGTCTGCTGATCGGCGACCACGATCAAGCCCGCCGCCGCTCCGCATCTCAGCGGCCGGCGGAGACGACGTCCATCGTGGACGGCAGTGACGCGTACCATCGCACGTCGCACCTGATGTCTGGACGCCGCCGCGCAGCTCGTCCAGCGCCCGCGCCAGGTCGGCCGGCATCGAGTCCGGCTGGCGAGTTCCGTCTGCCGGTGCATCGGCCGTCTGCCGCTGCCGGCTGCGTCGCTGTCTGCCGGCTGCCCTCCGGCAGGTGCTCACTCCGCTTCGAGCTCGAAGCTGATGTCGGCGGCCGGCGCCGAATGCGTCAGCGCGCCGACCGACACGAACTGCGCGCCGGTGGTGGCCAGCTCCGGCATCCGCGCCAGCGTCACGCCGCCGGAGATCTCGACGGTGCGCCCGGCCGGCGATGCGGTCGCATCGCGATGCGGATGTCGTAGGTGGTGAAGTTGTCGAGGAGGATGCGCGACGCACCCGGCGGCCAGCGCCTCATCGAGCTCGTCGAGCGTCTCGACCTCCACTTCGACGGGCAGGCCACGGCTGCCGCGCGCGCCGCCGCGATCGCCGCGGTCGATGCCACCCGCCAGGCGCTTGTGGTTGTCCTTGATCAGCACGCCATCGTCGAGGCGCTGCCGATGATTGGTGCCGCCGCCGCAGCGCACCGCGTACTTCTCCAGCGCGCGCCAGCCGGGCGTGGTCTTGCGCGTGTCGAGCACGCGTGATGCGATCGCCGCCGGCGTCGACGAAGCGGCTCGGTCAGCGTGGCGATGCCGCACAGCCGCTGCAGGACGTTGAGCGCGGTCCGCTCGGCCGGTCAGCAGCGCGCGCGCGTCTGCCGGTCACGATGGCGATGACGTCGCTGCGGCTCGCACGTGCGCGCCGTCGCCCCAGCGCACGTCGACGTACACGTCGGGATCGCAGCTGCCGGAAGGCCTCGATCGCCACGTCCAGGCCGGCGACGACCAGCGCCGACTTCGGCGAGCAGCGTTCCGCGCGCGCGCGCGCCGCCTCCGGCACCGTCGCCGCAGTCGTGACGTCGCCGGTTCCGACGTCCTCGGCCAGCGCCGGCACGGATCAGGTCGGCATACGACGTGCGACGTGGGCGGCGTCAGAGACATTTCAGGCCTCCGCAGGCTTCAGCCGCCACCGTCACCGGCGGGCTCGCCGACCGATAGCGCGAGCGTCGCCGGTGCGCACCGCGGCCTTCAGAGTCGCGCTCCACCAGACGCAACGAGCACGATCTCGTCCTCCGGCGCCGGAGTAGGCGACCGACCGTCGACCTCCGTGCCGACCGACACCTTCTGATCCGTCTTGCCCTTGCGAATGCGCCGAGCGCATCGGCGATGCACGGCGTGCGCCTGCCGCGCATCGGCGTCCTCGCCGGACATCGCCAGCACTTCCGCCGGAGTCGGCCACGGGCGCGCGATGGATCGAGCCGCTGCTGCCACCACGACCACACGTCCTCGCACGTGAACGGCAGATACGGTGCCAGCAGCCGCAGCATCACCGACAGCGCCATCCGCATCGCGGTGGACGCCGAGGCCGCGGCCTCGGGGCCGAAATCGCCATAGCGGCGCGACTTGGCCGACTCGACGTAGTTGTCGCAGAACTCCCAGAAGAAGCCTTCGACCTTGGCGAGCGCCTGGGCGTACTCGTAGCGCTCGAGCTCGGCGGTGGCGTCGGCCACCAGGGCCGCCAGGTTCGATGAGCATGCCGCGATCGAGCGGCTCGGTCACCGCGCCGTCGCACTTGCTCGCCGGCCAGGACGAACTTCGACACGTTGAGCAGCTTCATCGCCAGCTTGCGGCCGATCTTCATCTGGCCGACGTCGAACGCCGTGTCGACGCCGGGGCCGCCGCGGGCCGCCCAATAGCGCACGCCGTCGGAGCCGTACTCCTCGCAGCAGCGCCGAGCGGCGTCACCACGTTGCCCTTCGACTTCGACATCTTCTTGCGATCCGGGTCGAGCACCCAGCCCGAGATCGCGGCGTTCGTCCACGGCAGCGAGTCGTTCTCGAGGTGCGCGCGCAGCACCGACGAGAACAGCCACGTGCGGATGATGTCGTGGGCCTGCGGCCGCAGGTCCATCGGGAACGTCCGCTCGAAGGTCTCGGCGTCGCGCTCCCACATCGTCACGATCTGCGGGGACACCGACGAGGTGGCCCAGGTGTCCATGACGTCGGGATCGCCGACGAACCCGCCCGGCACACCGCGCTGATCCGCGGTGTAGCCGGGCGGCACGTCGGTGGACGGATCGATCGGCAGCGACGCCTCGTCCGCCACCATCGGCGCGGCGTAGTCGACGGTGCCGTCGTCGCGCACCGGATACCACACCGGGAACGGCACGCCGAAGAACCGCTGGCGGCTGACGCACCAGTCTCCGTTCAGGCCGTTCACCCAGTTCTCGTAGCGCGCCCGCATGTATTCCGGGTGCCACTGCAGCTGGCGGCCGCGCTCGAGCAGCTGCTCGCGGTGCTCGATGGTCTTGATGAACCACTGCCGGCTGGTGATGATCTCGAGCGGGCGATCGCCCTTCTCGTAGAACTTCACTGGATGGGTGATCGGACGCGGCTCGCCGTGCAGGTCGCCGCTCGCCTTCAGCAGCTCGACGATCTTGGCCTGCGCCTTCTTCGCCGAGAGTCCCTGCAGCTGGTCGTACGCCTCCTGCGCGCGCGCCGCGTCGTCGGACTCCCACCCTGGCTCGCCCCAGATGACCGGCGCCGAGCGTGCCGTTCGGCTGCATGATGCCCCGCACCGGCAGCTTCAGCTCGCGCCACCAGGTGACGTCGGTGATGTCGCCGAAGGTGCAGATCATCGCGATGCCGCTGCCCTTCTCGGGGTCCGCCAGCGGATGCGCGCAGCACCGGCACGCGCGCGCCGAACAGCGGCGTGATGACCTCGGTGCCGAACAGTGGCTTGTAGCGCTCGTCGTCCGGGTGAGCGACCAGCGCCACGCAGGCCGGAATCAGCTCGGGCCGCGTCGTCTCGATGGCGATGAACATCGGCTGCGCCGTCTGCCGGCTGCCGGGCCTCGGCCGGCACTTTCTTGAAGTGGATCCGATGATACGCACCCGGCTGCTCGCGGTCTTCGAGCTCGGCCTGGGCCACCGCGGTCTTGAAGTCGACGTCCCACAGCGTCGGCGCCTCGAGCTGGTAGGCGAGGCCGCGCTGCTGCAGCCGCAGGAACATCAGCTGCGAGACGCGCTGCTCGCGCTTGCCGATGGTGGCGTAGGTCATCGACCAGTCCACCGACAGGCCCAGGTAGCGCCACAGGTGCTCGAACGCCTTCTCGTCCTCGACCGTCAGCCGCGCGCACAGCTCGATGAAGTTCGGCCGCGACACCGAGATCGGGTGCTTGTCCGGCTTCTCGGGCGGCACGAACGACGGGTCGTACGGCAGCGACGGATCGCAGCGCACGCCGAAGTAGTTCTGGACCCGGCGCTCGGTCGGCAGGCCGTTGTCGTCCCACCCCATCGGGTAGAAGACCTCCTTGCCGCGCATGCGCTGGAAGCGCGCGATGATGTCGGTGTGCGTGTAGGAGAAGACGTGCCCGACGTGCAGCGAGCCGCTCACCGTGGGCGGCGGCGTGTCGATGGCGTAGACCTCTTCGCGCGGACGCGAGCGGTCGAAGCGGTAGGTGCCGTCGGCCTCCCAGCGGCGGTCCACTTCGCTTCCAGGCCTTCGAGGACGGGCTTCTCCGGGACAGACATATCCCGTTATGGTACCCCGACTGGCCGGGGCGTGCAGCGGCGGTGGCCTCAGCGCGTGCTGACGACCTGAAGTCGTCGCCGCGGAGCAGCGCGGCGCCCTCGACAACAGTCGCTCAGCGGCGCTCGCGAATGCGCGCGATCTCTTCCGCACCAGGCGCTCGGACGTGTCCACGACCACCTGATGCACCTGGCCGGCCGCTTCCTGCCGGACCGCCTCGAACACCGCGGTCGGCACGGCCGCGGTTACGGCATCCGAGACCGCCTGCTGCAGCGTGGCCGCCACCATCTCCCGCACCATCTTGTTCAACGCCGGCGCCACCATCTCGCGCATCTCGCGCTCGAGCGTGTCGCGCACCAGCACGGTGATTCGTGACGCCACGAATTCCTCGATGGCGCCCTCCACCGCGGCCGGCACCGCACGGACGATGCTGTCGCGCACGGCGGCTTCCACCCGGCCGCCGACGTGCATCTCCATCGACTGGGTGACGGCACGCGGCACGGCCGCGCTGATCGCCTCGTTCACCGCGCCGCGCACCGTGCCGAGGATGCTGCCATCGACGGCGGCCTGCACCGCTTCCGCGACGGCGGCGCGAGTCTCCGTCGCGACGCTGTGGTGGACCGCCTCGGTCAACCCGCTGCCGAGCGCGCGCTGCAACTCGTCGCGCATGGCGTGGGGGCGGAGCTTCTCGACCACGCGAGCTGCCAGCGCTTCGACCGCTTCGTCAGTCATCGCCGCCGGCGCGGTCACATCGCGTGCCGCGGCGCCCGATTGTTCAGCCGCGAGGAGCGACTGGAATACATCCGCCGTTGCGGGAGCAGTACTCGGACTGTGGCTCGTGCCCTGCCGCGCCTGCCCGGCGCCCCACGGTGCGTCCGCTGCGCTGTCGCGGGGCTGGACCGGGGCGCCGAAGTCGTCGTCGATGCCGCGGGGCGTGGCTTCGGGATGGCCGTAGAACGACAGGTCCTGCCGGCCCGTGTCACTCGTCTGCTCGCTCGGGAACCAGTCGTCCGGAGCGGCGCCGGGCGATTCGCCGTCGGCATCCTGTCCATCGCCTCGGTGGACCCCGTTGCGGTCGGCCTCGCCGTACGGCCCATCGGCCTGATCGGAGAAGCTGACGTCCGTCGATTCGAACGAGACCGACGACGACAGCCCCTGCAGTTCCTCCGGGTCCGCCATCGGCACCGGTGCGTCCTCGCCCTTCACCGACAGCGGCGCGCCGCGGGGTGGCCTTTGGCAACACCCGCTTGATCGGCTTCTGGTCCGGCGAGGTGACGAGGCGGGTGGGCTGCGCGGTCGACGCGCCGCGAATTCCAAGGAGCTCTTTGACTCGGCTGATCACGTGGCTGGGCTCGAATGGTTTCTCGAGGACGCCGTTCGCCCCCGAATCGTGAAGACGCTGCTCATCGACCGGATCGGTGATCCCCGCCAGCAGCAGGACGGGCACCGCGCTCAAGTGCGGCTGCTGCCGCACCCATCGCGCCACTTCGTAGCCGTCGACGCACGGCATGTTGGTATCGGCCAGCACCAGGTCGGGCCGGTCGGTGGCCATGCGGTTGATGGCGTCCTGGCCATCCTTGGCCACCACCAGGCGGATCGGCTGATCGGCAAACGTCAGCGCGACCACGCGCTGGATCGTGACACTGTCGTCGGCGAGCAGCAGTGTCGGGGGAATCGACACCGCGGCTAGACCCGTGCTCGGGCGTGACCGGTAATGAATTCGACGATATTTTGCATGGGCGTCCCGGGAATGAAGATGCCCGTGATGCCGAGGGCATTCAGTTTCGGGACGTCCTGTGTGGGGATGATACCCCCAACCACGATCTGCACGTCATCCAGGCCCTTTTCTTTGAGCAATTCGACCACCCGGGGGCAGATGTGCATGTGCGCGCCCGACAGGATCGACAGCCCGATGACGTCGGCGTCCTCCTGCAGGGCCGCGTTGACGATCTGCTCCGGGGTCTGACGCAGGCCGGTGTAGATGACCTCCATCCCGGCGTCGCGCAGGGCGCGGGCAATGACCTTCGCGCCCCGGTCGTGCCCGTCGAGGCCGGGCTTGGCGATGACCACTCGAATCTTCTGGCTCATATGACCGGCACTTCCTCGTACTCGCCCCACACCTCGCGGAGCGCATCGCACATCTCGCCGACCGTGGCGTAGGCGCGCACGCACTCGAGCAGCGGCGGCATCGTGTTGTCGCGTGCCCCGCGCGGCGGCCCGGAGCCCGTCGAGCGAGCGCTGCACCCGCTCGTTGTCGCGGGTCCGCTTCAGCTCCGCCAGCCGCGCCAGCTGCGTCTCGGCCGTCGAATCGTCGATGTAGAGGATCTCGATCGGCTTCTCGTCGGTCTGCACGAAATCGTTCACCCCGACGATGACCTTCTCGCGCCGTTCGACCGCCTGCTGGAACTGATACGACGCCTCGGCGATCTCCTTCTGCGGATACCCGAGCTCGACGGCCTCGACCATGCCGCCCATCGCGTCGATCGTCTCCCAGTACTTCAGCGTGCCGAGCTCCATGTCGCGCGTCAGCTTCTCGACGAAGTAGGAACCGCCGAGCGGATCGACGACGTTGGTCACGCCGCTCTCGTGCGCGATGATCTGCTGCGTCCGCAGCGCGATGGTCGCCGCTTCCTTGGTCGGCAGCGCCAGCGCCTCGTCCAGCGAGTTGGTGTGCAGCGAGTTGGTGCCGCCGAGGACCGCGGCCAGCGCCTGCAGCGCGGTCCGGACCACGTTGTTGTAGGGCTGCTGCGCGGTGAGCGAGACGCCCGCGGTCTGGGTGTGGAAGCGCAGCTGCCACGAGCGCGGGTTCTTGGCGCCGAAGCGGTTCTTCATCGCGTCGGCCCACAGCTTGCGGGCGGCGCGGTACTTGGCGATCTCCTCGAAGAAGTCGCTGTGCGAGTTGAAGAAGAACGAGATGCGCGGCACGAACTCGTCCACGTCCAGCCCCGCGTCCACGCCGTACTGGACGTACTCGAGCCCGTCGCGCAGCGTGAAGGCCAGCTCCTGCAGCGCGGTCGAGCCGGCCTCGCGGATGTGGTACCCGCTCACCGAGATGGTGTTCCACTTCGGCACTTCCTTCGCGCAGAACGCGAAGATGTCGGTGATCAGCCGCATCGACGGCCGCGGCGGGAAGATGTACTCCTTCTGGGCGATGAACTCCTTCAGGATGTCGTTCTGAATCGTGCCCGGAGATCTTCGACCAGTCGGCGCCCTGCTTCTCGGCGACCGACCAGATACATCGCGAAGATCATCGGCGCCGGCGAGTTGATGGTCATCGAGGTGGTGATGTCGGCGAGCGAGATGCCCGTCGAACAGCCGCTCCATGTCGGCGAGCGAGGTGATGTTCACGCCGCACTTCCCGACCTCGCCGAGCGACAGCTCGTGATCGGGGTCGCGTCCCATCAGCGTCGGCAGGTCGAACGCCACGCTGAGGCCGGTGCCGCCGGCGGCGATCAGCTCCTTGTAGCGCTGATTGGTCTCCTCCGGCGTCCCGAAGCCGGCGAACTGGCGCATCGTCCAGAGCTTGCCGCGATAGCCCGACGGGATGGATGCCGCGGACGTAGGGGAACTCGCCGGGATTGCCGATGTCCCGCGCGGCGTCGATCTCCGTCACGTCGTCAGCGGTGTAGAGACGGTCGATCGCGCGCCCCGAGATGGTGGTGAACGGGCCCTGCCGCTCCGGCGACTTCGCCAGCGTGGGCTCGAGCACCTCTCGTTCCCATCGGGCTTTCGCGGTCTCGGGAGGATTGATGACGCCCTTCATAACCCTTCTATTATAAGGGCGCGCGCCGCGCTGTCCCGTGTCTGCAAGTGTCTTGTCGGCCACGGGTTGCGGCGTGCGTGGTGCATGAGCCGAGTTCGACCGATAAGTCGTTTGTCATCGCTTCAATACTGAATTGACATTGGAGCAAGCTCAGGACTACTTTGGAGCGTTTGCTCGCAGGACAGGAGAGGACTCATGGCGGGACACGGCAGTGTATTTCGGCGCGATGCTTCAGGAGTTCGAGGGCGCCGCGAAAATTCTGAATCTGGACAAGGGCCTCTGGCGGATGCTCACGCACCCCAAGCGGCAGATCATCGTTTCGTGCCCGGTCCAGATGGACAACGGCGAGATCGAGGTCTTCACCGGCTATCGCGTCCAGTACAACATCACGCTCGGGCCCGCCAAGGGCGGCATCCGCTACCACCCGGACGTCTCGCTCGACGAAGTGACCGCGCTGGCCGCCTGGATGACCTGGAAGTGCGCCGTCGCCCAGCTGCCGTTCGGCGGCGGCAAGGGCGGCGTCATCTGCGACCCCACCAAGATGTCGCGCCGCGAGCTCGAAGCCCTGACCCGCCGCTACACCGCGGAGATCATCGACGCGATCGGTCCCGACAAGGACGTCCCGGCGCCCGACGTGAACACCAACGAACAGGTCATGGCGTGGTTCTCCGACACCTACTCGATGCACGTGGGCCACACCTCCACCGCGGTCGTGACCGGCAAGCCCGTCGAGATGGGCGGATCGCTCGGCCGGCGCGAAGCCACCGGACGCGGCGTGATGATCGTCGCCCGCGAATCGGCCAAGCACCTCGGCTTCTCGCTGAAGGGCGCCACGGTCGCGGTGCAGGGCTTCGGTAACGTCGGCGGCGATCGCCGCGGAGCTCCTCGTCGATCAGGGCGCGATCATCGTCGGCGTCACCGACTGGAAGGGCGGCGTCTACAACGCCAAGGGGCTGGACATGAAGGCGCTGCTGGCGCATGTCGCCCAGCACAAGACCGTGGCACGGGTTCACCGGCGGCGAGCCGCTCGCCAGCGACGACATCTTCGGCCTGGACGTCGACATCCTGATTCCCGCCGCGCTGGAGAACCAGATCACCGAGGCGAACGCCGGCCAGATCAAGGCGAAGCTCGTGGTCGAAGGCGCCAACGGGCCCGACCACTCCCGGGGCGAACAAGATGCTGCACGACCGCGGCGTCTTCGTGGTCCCCGACATCCTCGCCAACGGCGGCGGCGTCACCGTGTCGTACTTCGAGTGGGTGCAGGATCGCCACGGCTACTTCTGGCCGGAGAAGGAAGTGAACGAGAAGCTGGAAGTGAAGATGATCCAGGCCTTCGACGCCGTGCTGCAGACCGCCCAGCGCTACAAGGTGGACATGCGCACCGCCGCCTACATCGTCGCCATCAACCGTGTGGCCACGGTGACGAAGCTGCGCGGGATGTACGCCTAGCGGGCGAGGCGGGGCACGTTTGAACTAACCGGTCACTCTGAACGCCACCAGTTCGGTCGCCGCGTTCTGGCCCTCGGCCGAGGCTGAGACCTCCAGCAGGTACTCGCCAGCGGCCAGGCTCGACAGCGGGAGATCGACCTGGTGGGTGTTCGAGTCGGCAGGAGGGGCAGCGACCGGCAGGTCGCTCATCTTCTGGCCCTGCCGGTTGAGCAGCCGTGCGGTCAACGTCAGCGGGCCCGTCGGCTTGCCGAACGTGTCGAAGCGCACCAGCAGGCGATCCGTGCGCCGGAACTCGCGCAGCGCGACCGGCACCGGCGCAGCTTCGGCCTTGAGGACCTGATACTCGCGACCGTTCCGCGCGACGAACACGCGTGGCGTCGCCAGCCGAAGGTCGGACGCGGTCAGATCCGGGATCGTGACCTCGCGATCCTCGTTGTCGAGCGCCACCGGGCTGTCGCCCTCGACGGCCACCTTCATGCGCACTTTTCCAGGCTTCACGTTGAACGATACCGCCGCGCCGCCACCGCCCTCGCCTACGCGGCCCGCTGAAGAACTCTTCCCCGCCGCTGGACACGGCCACCAGCGACACGTGACGGAGCTCTTCGCGTTTCACACCCGGTGCGGCCGCCACCGGCTCCCACACGAACGTCACCTTCGTCAGCCCCTCGTCACCGGGGGCGGTTCCAAACCAGGTCCTGACGAATCGGCGATTGGCGCCCGCCGAGGCGATGGACGAGATCGCCTTGGCCACCGCCGGCGGCGGACCGGCCTTCGGCGCCGCGGTCACCCGCGTGGCATCCGCCGCCGAGAGCGCCCAGTACCCTTTGCGGGCCCGCACCTGCACGCCCGGACCGCTTGATCCGCACGCGAATCGGATGGAACTTGCCGTCCTGCGCCGCCTGCGTCGAGTTGTAGCCGAGCAGGTAGTACGCGCTCGAGTCGCGGACGATCTGCTCCATCCCCTTCGCGAGGTCGTTGCGATTGACGATGGCCCGGCCATCGGTGTTCTCGGCCAGCGTCTGCAGCGTCGAAATCGTCGAGCGCAGCGCCTCCTGGCTCTGGCGGTTGCCGATGTTGTCGTCGATGTCGAACTCGCCGGTGGACAGACCGCGGGGATCGACCGCGTAGATGGCGGTGTTCGATGCGATTGGCGGCATCGAACACCAGCTGCAGTTCCGACTGCAGGTCGAGCTTCCGCCATGTTGCGGGCGCGGTCCTCGTTGAGGTTGTTCTCGCCCGCCAGCGGATTGCCGCGCGCCGGGTTGCCGAACCCGGGCATTCCGGCGATCGCGTCGCGCATCTGCGGCGGCAGCATCGCCGTGTAGCCCTCGCTCAACAGCACGATCGCCTTGCGGCCTTCGCGCAGCGCGCCGAGCTTCACCGACAGGCCCTTGAGCGCCGACAGCGACACCTGCCGGCGAATCCGCTCGACGATCTCGGTCGGCTGATCCGAGTACTTCATCTCGATGTCGTTGCGCGGCTCGTAGCGAACTTGCGGCCCTCGAATCGCTCGACCGCGCGAATCACCCCTTCGTGATTGCGCGTCAGCACGACGCCGTCGAGTGGTGTCAGCGGATACATCACCGCCACGAGATCGTTCGGGGCGAGCTGGGTGCGGACGAAATCGCTCACCGGCTTGCGCACCGCCATGGCGGTGCTCTGCCGCACGTTGTAGTCGTCCAGGAAGAAGACGAAGATGCGGGCGTTCTCGTCGGCCGCCGCGGTTTCCTCGTCGTCGCGGGTGCGGATCGCGCGCGGTGGTGTCACCGGGCGCGACCGTGTCCGACCTTGACCAGCCGGAAGGTCTCGACCGTCTGCGGCTTGCCGTCCTCGAAGACCTCGAAGTCGTCTGAGGTTGAGATCGGTGACCGGCATGCCCTGCTTGTCGGTGGCGATGACGTCGACGCGGACGAAGTTGATGCCGGTGCGGAACACCGGCTGGCCGGCGGCGTCGGTAGCGGGGGCGCGGCTGGCCGGCCTGGGCCTCCGGTGGCGGCGCCGGCGGTGGGCGACTGGGCGGGACGCGCGGGTTCCTGAGCGACTCGCGCCCGATGACGAGCAGGACGACGAGACCGAGCAAAGCCGTTGTCGCGCCGCATGGTTGGACACCCTCCGTCGCCGAAGGTACCGATGATACCATTGAGGAAACCAATGAGTCAGACACTCACGAGCCCGGCAGCGCTGACGCGACTGGCCGAGGACGAAGTGCTGTTCCGCGACAGCGTCTACGAATTCGCGGACAAGGAAATCCGTCCGCTCGTCCCGTGAGATGGACGAACACGCCAAGATGCCCCGCGAGCTCATCGATAAGCTCTTCGAGCTGGGCATCATGGGCATCGAGATCCCCGAGAGCCACGGCGGCGCCGGCGCCTCGTTCTTCCATTCCGTGCTGGCCGTCGAGTCGCTGTCGCGAGTCGACCCGTCGGTGGGCGTGCTGGTGGACGTGCAGAACACGCTCGTCATCAACGCCGTCATGCGGTGGGGCACCGAGCAGCTGAAGCACCGCTACCTGCCCAAGCTCGCCTCGTCGGTCGTCGGCGCCTACTGCCTGTCCGAGGCCGGGTCCGGCAGCGACGCGTTCGCGCTGACGACCCGCGCCGTCGAACGCGGCGACGGCTATCGCGATCACCGGCCGCAAGCTGTGGATCACCAACGGCAACGAAGCCGACGTCTTCATCGTCTTCGCGACGATCAACCCCGAGGCCGGCTATCGCGGGATCACCGCGTTCCTCGTCGATCGCGGCACGCCCGGCTTCACCGTCGGCAAGAAGGAAGACAAGCTCGGCATCCGCGCCAGCAGCACCTGCGAGCTGCTGTTCGAGGACTGCGTCGTGCCGAAGTCCGCGATCCTCGGCGAGGTCGGCAAGGGCTACAAGGTGGCGATCGAAACCCTGAACGAGGGGCGCATCGGCATCGGCGCGCAGATGGTGGGCCTGGCGCAGGGCGCGCTGGATCACACCGTCAAGTACATCAAGGAGCGCAAGCAGTTCGGCAAGACGATCGGCGATTTCCAGGGCGTGCAGTTCCAGATCGCGCGCATGGCGATCGACGTCGAGACCGCGCGGCTGCTGGTCTACAACGCGGCGCGGCTGCGCGATGCCGGCCTGCCCTTCCTGCAGGAAGCGGCGATGTGCAAGATCGTCTCGTCGGAAGTCGCCGAGCGCGTCGCCTCGATGGCGATCAACCTGTACGGCGGCTACGGCTTCGTCAAGGACTACCCGGTCGAGAAGCTGTATCGCGACGCCAAGATCGGACAGATCTACGAGGGCACGTCGAACATGCAGCTGCAGACCATCGCCAAGCAACCTGCTCGGTTAGACAGTCACAACGCCGGTGCGGTCAGGAGCTGGCGTTCCGCGATTGCACCGGACGCCCGCTTCATCGTAACCGCGACGGGTCAGCCAAGCAGGGCGTCGGCCGCCGTGCGGCGGGCGACGTCGTCGGTCCGCGACGGATCGAGCAGACGGCGGCGCGAATGTCGCGGCTGCAACGCTCGAGCACCGAGCCCGCCTCGTACTCCGGAAGCGCCGACGATGCGAAGCGCCGCGTCCACCGTGCGAGACGCTGCGCCGGCCGCGTAAACGAACACAGCTGCGGCGCCAAGGCCGGGACCGAGCGCCGCCGATCGCACGAGCAACCGCGCCGCGTCCATTTCGGTGGCGGCGTCGGCGAGCGCCCAGTGCGGCGGCATCAGCGGGATCGCCAGTCGCGCGATCACCACGACTGCGCGCCACGGTCAGCGCCTCCTGGAGCGCCGCGCGTCCAAGACCCAGGCACACTGCCGCCATCCCCAACTGCTGCTGTTCGGTCGGCGCGGTCACGGGGCCGACGCCGCGCAGGCCAGCGAGACCCTCGCCGCCCGCCCCAAGCACTGCGCGGGCCGCAACGGCAGCGCTCGTCGCGGCAATCTCCTCAATGGTCAGGACCGCGTCGAGCGGCCCGTGGCTCCACACCGCCAGCTCCTCGAGGGCGGCCGGTGAGATCGTCGCGGAATGTGGCCGGAATCGTCGATCGATTTGGCGGCGGGCGCGACGGAGCTGGCGGCAAAGGCGCGAACGGCCGCGATGCGGGCGTCCTGCTCAGGCGGTGAGATCGAAGGTCATGGGTATAAGACAGTCCAGCTACAGGGATAAGGACTGATTATATCGTCCATCCCCGCGTCGATCGCACCGGCCGCCTCAGCCCTTCGACACGACCCGGGCGAACACCGGCCGGATCCGCTCGGCGGTCTTCGCGACTTCCTCGGGCAGCACGCGCACTTCGCCGACCACCGTCATGAAGTTGGTGTCGCCGGTCCAGCGCGGCACCAGGTGCGTGTGGAGATGGTCGGCGACACCCGCGCCGGCCGGGCGGCCGAGATTCATGCCGACGTTGATCCCTTGCGGCTGATAGACCTCGGTCAGCACCTGCTCGGCGAGCCTGCGTCAGCACGGCCATCTCCACCAGTTCCTCCGCGTCAGCGCCGTCGTCGTGGCGACGATGGCGGCGCGGCACGATCAGCAGGTGGCCGGCGTTGTAGGGGAAGAGATTGAGGATGACGAAGGCCGAGTGCGCCCTGATGCACGATCAGCGGCGCGGCTTCGGGATCGACCTGCGCGTTGCAGAAGACGCAGCCCTGATGCTCGCCGCTGCGCGTCACGTAGGCGTGACGCCACGAGGCGACAGAGCCGCTCCACGGCGCTAGAGCTCGGAGTCCGACGGCCACGGCATGTCGCCGTCCGACGGGGCCGTCGGGCATCCGGTTGATGAGGTCCTTCAGTTCCTTGCCGGGCTTGAAGTACGGCACGCGCTTGGGCGGCACGTCCACCTTGTCGCCGGTCTTGGGGTTGCGGCCCTTGCGGGGCTCGCGCTTGCGCAGGCGGAAACTGCCGAAGCCGCGCAGCTCGATCTTCTCGCCGCGGTGCAGCGCATCGATGATGCTCTGGAACACCGTGTCGACGATCACCTCCGAGTGCTTCTTGGTGAGGTCCGAGACGCGCGACACTTCCTCGACGAGTTCGGCCTTGGTCATAAAGCGGGGCTCGGGGTCCGGGAGCTCGGGAGTCGGAGTCGGCGACCGGATGGACGTCGTCGCCTGACTGTCCGGCTGCCCGAGACTCGCCCGAGTCCCGACCCCGTCGTTACTTGATGCGCAGATGCTCGCCGAGCGTGGCGCTGCCATCGCCCTGCGACGACGAGTAGTCGTTCCAATCGGTGCGGATCTCGTCGCGTCTTGAGCGCGCGAATGCTCAGGCCGATCTTCCGCTCGGAGGGGCTCAGCTTGATGATCTTCATCGGCGTGGTCTGGCCGACCTCGAGGTAGATCTTCTCGCCCGCCCTGGGTGTCGTCGAACTCGCTGACGTGGATCAGGCCTTCGATGCCCTCGTCGAGCTCGACGAACGCGCCGAAGTTGGTCATGCGCACGACCTTGCCCTCGATCGTGTCGCCCACCTTGTGACGCGAGAAGAAGTCTTCCCAGATGTCGGTGGCGAGCTGCTTCAGGCCGAGCGACAGGCGCTGGTTCTCGGCGTCGATGCTGAGCACCATCGCCTCGACCACGTCGCCCTTCTTGAGCACTTCGCTCGGGTGCTTGACGCGCTTGCTCCACGACATGTCCGAGATGTGGATGAGGCCGTCGATGTCCTCCTCCACCTCGACGAACGCGCCGAACTCGGTGAGGTTGCGCACCTTGCCCTTGATCCGCGTGCCGACCGGATACTTCTCCGCCAGCTCGTTCCAGGGGTTGCTCTCGACCTGCTTGAGGCCGAGCGAGATGCGCCGCGCCGCCGGATCGACGCCGAGCACCATCGCCTCGACGCTGTCGCCGACGTTGAGGATCTTCGACGGGTGCTTGACCCGCTTGCTCCACGACATCTCGCTGACGTGGATCAGGCCCTCGACGCCGGGCTCGAGCTCGACGAACGCGCCGTAGTCGGTGAGGCTGACCACCTTGCCGCTGACGCGCGACGCCGGCCGGGTAGCGGTCCATCACGGTGGTCCACGGATCGAGCACCAGCTGCTTGTGGCCGAGCGAGACGCGCTCGGTCGCCGCGTCGTACTTGAGGACCACCACCTCGATTTCGTCGTTGACCTTGAAGAGCTCGGAGGGATGGCCGACCCGGCCCCACGACATGTCGGTGATGTGCAGCAGGCCGTCGATGCCGCCGAGGTCGATGAACGCGCCGTAGTCGGTGATGTTCTTCACCACGCCGCGGAGCACCTTGCCCTCGGCCAGCGTCTCGAGCGTCGTACTTCTTCTTCTCGGCGTTCTCCTCCTCGAGGAGCACCTTGCGCGAGAGCACGATGTTGCCGCGCTTCTTGTTCACCTTGATCACGCGCATCCGGAGCTCCTGCCCCTTCAGCGCGTCGAGGTTCCGAACCGGGCGGACGTCGATCTGGCTGCCGGGCAGGAACGCGCGGACGCCGATGTCCACTGCGAGTCCGCCCTTGATGCGCTCGACGACGCGACCGATGACGACTTTGCGTTCGGCGAAGGCGTGCTCGACCTCGTCCCAGATCTTCATCTTCTCGGCCTTTTCGCGCGAGAGCACGATGTGGCCGTCACGATCTTCCGTGCGCTCGAGCAGCACGTCCACCAGATCGCCCTCGCGGACGATCACGCTGCCGGTTTCGTCGAGAAACTCATCGACCGAGATGACGCCTTCGGACTTGTAGCCGACGTCAATCACGACTTCGTTTGCGGTGACCTTGAGTACCGTTCCCTTGACGACTTCTCCTTCCGCGATATTGCGGAAGCTGTTATCGTAAAGGTCGAGCAGGCGGGCAAACTCCTCGGGGCTGACAGACTCATCGTCTTTGGCCCACAGGGGGGTGGTTTTGGGTGCTTGCCTCCCGGCGGCTGGAGCCGTCGGGGGGATTGCGCCCTTCGGCTCGGTGGCCGGGTTGTGCTCGTCTTGCGAAAGTGCCATTGCGGTGCGCGTCCTCCTACTTGCAGATTTGCCGGTCGTCCCCTTGGATCGTGATCGGGGTACGTTACGTGGGGGCCGGCGCCCCGCGTAACCAACAGACGTTACGCTACTTAGCGCCGAACTGTCAAGGAGCCGAAAGGAACCGCCAATGGCCAAGAAGAAGGCAGCCCGGCCGACCGCCAAGAAGGCGAAGAGGCCCGTGAAGAAATCCGCGCGCAAGGCGAGCAAGTCCGCCTCGCGTCCCGCGGCACGAAAGGCGACCAAGGCGAAGAAGGCTCCTGCACGAAAGGCAGCCAAACCCGCCTCGAAAGCCCGAAAGTCCGCACCCACCCCAGCCAGGAAGACCGCCAAGAAGAAGGTCGCCGCAGAAGGCCTCGAAGAAGGTCGCCAGGAAAGCCGTTGCCAGGAAGACGGCGGCTAAGGCCTCGAAGCCCGTCCGCAGTGCCAAGGTGAGCAAGCCGGCGGCCCGCAAGGCCGCGCCGGCCAGGAAGGCGCCGATGAAGGCGCCAGCCGCCAAGCCGGTCGCCGCGAAGAAGGCCGCCCCGGCGGCCAAGCCGATGCCGGCGGCGCCAAGGGCGGCCAGGGCCGGTTCACCCGGACTGCGCCGGATTGCCAACATCGACCGTCCGCGGCGCACCGTCGCCGACATCCACGGCGTGCCGTCCAGCCTCGACATGGATCGCACCGCATCGTCGGTTCGCAGCGGCCGGTTGGAGCTCGAGCACCAGATCCACGAGCAGACCAACACCAGCCCGGCACTGACCGCTGGTGACGTGGATGCCGACTGGGCCGGCGCCAGCGCGGTGGGCGACGAAGCCCCCGGCGGCGACAACCCGACCCCGGATCAAGACGTGGTGGAAGAAATCGGGCGGGCGCTGGGCGTGGAATACGACGACGACGAGGAACTTCAGGGCGGCGAGGAGATCGCGGCCCGGGATCGTCACCGCTGGGAGCTCGACCCGGAGTCGTCGGACGACTTCGACGAACGCTGAGGTCTAACCATCCGATGAGCTGAAGACGATTGCCAGGCCGCTGTGCCTGGCGCCGTCTTCGGCTCCTCCGTTACCCGGCGGGCCGACCCTGCTTCGCGTCCGTTACCCTGCCAAGAATCACCTTGAAGACCTGCTCGACGTCGAGCTCGGTCGTGTCCACGTAGATCGCGTCGGGCGCCATCTGCAGCGGGGCCACCTTGCGGGTGGTGTCGCTCTGATCGCGCGCGGCCATGTCGGTGCGGAGACTATCCACACTGCCCTGCTGGCCGCCGGAGTGCGATTCGTCGTGGGCGCGGCGACGTGCGCGCTCCTCTGCCGAAGCATCCAGGTAGAACTTCACGTCGGCGTTGGGGAACACCACGGTGCCGATGTCCCGGCCTTCCATCACCACGCCGCCCCCGTCGCCAAGCGCGCGCTGGCGTGCCACGAGCACCGCCCTGACCGCCGGCAACCGCGCCACGCGAGCGGCTGAATGGTCCATTTCGGGTGTGCGAATCGCACGGGTGACGTCGGCGCCGTCGATGGTGATGAGGCCCGCCTCCTGCTGAAGGTTGGCCTGTTCCGCCAGTGCCGCCAGGGCCGGCTCGTCGTCGAGCGGCCAGGCCGGTCTGATGGGCCTTCCAGGCCACGGCGCGGTACATCGCGCCGGTGTCGATGTGGCGATAACCGAGGGCCTCCGCCAGCCGTCGAGCGAGCGTGCCTTTCCCGGCGCCAGAGGGTCCGTCGATGGCGATGATGAGGGGAGTCAACAGCCGGCCAGTGTAACATTCTAGGTGTGCCCCGGTCCCTGCGCTGGCTGCTTGGAGGCGCGGTACTGGCGGCGGTTTTCACCGTCACCGCGATTCCGTACCTCGACGCCGCGGCCTTCATCGCCCGCGCCGCCGACCTGACCGGCCCTCCCGCAACCCTGGCGGCCTGGCGAGCCAGCCGCGTTGACGGCACCACCGACGTCTCGGTCACCACCCGGCAAGGGGCAGTGCCGGGGCGCATCTATCGCCCGTCGGCGGGATTCACGAGGACCATCGTGCTGATCCCCGGCGTGCATCGCGACGGTATCGACGAAGCGCGACTGGTCGGCCTGGCGCAGGACCTGGCCGCCACGGGATTCGCGGTGCTCACGGTGGCCGCGCCCGATCTGCAGCGCTTCCGGATTTCGCCGGCCGTCACCGACGTCATCGAGGACGCGGTCGGATGGGCGGCCAATCGCAAGGACCTGGCGCCCGATGGGCGCGTCGGCGTTCTCGGCGTCAGTTTCTCGGGCGGACTCTCGGTGGTCGCGGCGGGCCGCCCGAACATCCGCGATCGCGTGGCGTTCGTGCTGTCGTTCGGTGGCCACGGAGACCTGAGTCGCGTCATGCACTATCTCTGCTCGGGTGAGGTCCTCGGCGACCTGGCGCGCGCTCGCGGCAGCCGGGTCGTGATGGGCGCCGATCAGGCGCAGGTGCATCCGCCGCACGACTACGGCGTCGCGGTCGTGTTGCTGTCGTTCGCCGACCGGGTAGTGCCGCCCGACCAGGTGACGGGGCTGTCGGACGGCATCGACGGCTTCCTCCTCGCCTCCTCGCTGGACGGCGTGGACAAGCCTCGGGCGCTGGCGGAGTTCGCGCGGATGCGCGAGTTCGCGGAGAGCTTGCCCGAACCGTCGCGCACGATGATGCGCGAGGTAAACGATCGAGACGTCGCGAAGCTGGGCGCACGTCTCCTGCCGGTTGTCGACAGCATGGCGAACGATGCCGCCATGCCCTACTTGTCGCCCGAGCGCGCGCCGGCCACGCCGGCGGCGCCGGTGTTCCTGTTGCACGGCGCGGATGACAACGTCATCCCGTCGGTCGAGACGGTCCTCCTCGGCGAATACCTGGAGGGCAAGTCACCCGTGCACGGCCTGCTGAGTGGACTGATCACTCATGCCGAGGTCAATCGTGCACCCACCGCCACCGAAGCGTGGCGGCTGGCGTCCTTCTGGCGCCAGGTCTTGGAGAACTGACTCGTGATTCGCTTGCAGAAAATCCTCTCGGCCGCGGGCGTGGCCTCTCGCCGCGCCTCCGAACAACTGCTGGCTGAGGGCCGCGTGTCGGTCAACGGCCACACCGTGCGCGAGTTGGGCACCAAGGCCGACCCGTCGCGCGACGACATCCGCGTGGACGGCCGGCGCATTCGCACCGACCTCCGTCAGCGCTACATCCTGCTGTACAAGCCGCGCGGCTACGTAACCACGCGTCGCGATCCGGAAGGCCGCCCCACCGTCATCGATCTGCTCGGACGTAACGCGGGCTACATCTATCCGGTTGGCCGTCTCGACTACGACAGCGAGGGCCTGCTGCTGATGACCACCGACGGCGAGCTCGCCGAGCGGCTCACCCACCCGCGCCACGAGGTGGAGCGGGTCTACGAAGCGATCGTCGCCGGCAACCCCGATGAGTCCGCCATCGACAAGCTCCGCCGCGGCGTCTACATCGACGGCCGGCGCACCAGCGCAGCCGAGATCTTCCGCGGACAGACCGTGAAGTCCGGCTCTCCCACGACGAAGCTGACGATCACTCTGCGCGAAGGGCGAAACCGCCAGATCCGCAAGATGTGCCTGTCGGTGGGCCATCCCGTCCGATCGCTGACGCGGATCAGCATGGGCCCGCTGACGCTCGGGCGACTGAAGCCGGGTGAATGGCGCGAGCTCACTCCGATTGAACTGGCGTCCCTGCAGGACGCCGCGGCGGCCGAGCCCGCACGCCCGCGACGCGACAAGGAATCGCGCGCGGCCAGGCCCGCCTCCTCCCAACCCTCGGCGCGCACGCGCGACGAGTCCCCCGCGAAGACGGAGTCCAGATTGTCAGACAAGGTAAAGCCGGAAGACGAGCTGCTCGAAGACGACGAATTGATCGCGGACCCGGACGCGAACGCCGACGAAGCGGTGGCGGCGGCCGACGAAGCAGGAGCGGACGAGACGTTGACGGCCGACGATGAAGTGGCCGCGGACGATCTCGACGCCGCTGCTGACGATGACGCCGAGGGCGACGACGATGACGACGCCGCCGACGAAGACGACGAAGACGACGAAGGCGAAGAAGACGACGCGGAGTCCGACGGCGAGGATGTGGCCGAGGACGAGGGCGAGGAAGACGACGAGGACGAGACGAGACGAAGACGAAGACGCGTCCGAGGAGATCGAGGCCGGCGAAGCGTTCGAAGAGGACCACGACGAGCTGTTCCTCGACGAGGCCGACGAAGCCGACGCCGCGGAGGAGAAGACTGGCCCGAGGACCGACTGGGGCCTCGACGGTCTGCCCGACGCGGACGCCAAGAACGACGACGAGGCGCCGCGCCCGCCGCGAAGCAAGCCAGCGCACGAGGGCGGCACGGGTGACGCGAGGAAGAAGCCCGGCGCGCACAAGCCGTACGCGCCGAAGGGTGCGTCCGCGCGAGGTGGCGGGTTCAAGCCGAAGGGTGGCGGGTTCAAGCCACGCGGTGAAGGCGGCGGAGGTTTCAAGCCACGAGAGGGTGGCGGTGGCTTCAAGCCGCGCGGTGAAGGCGGCGGCGGTTTCCGCCCGCGCACTGAGGGTGGTGGCGGTTTCCAGCCTCGCGGTGAAGGCGGCGGTGGTTTCCGTCCACGTGGCGAAGGCGGTGGCGGTTACCCGCCCCGCGGTGAGGGTGGCGGTGGTTTCCGTCCACGTGGCGAAGGCGGTGGCGGTTACCCGCCTCGCGGTGAAGGTGGCGGCGGGTTCCGTCCACGTGGCGAAGGCGGTGGCGGTTACCCGCCTCGCGGTGAAGGTGGCGGCGGGTTCCGTCCGCGCGGCGAAGGCGGTGGTGGTTATCCGCCTCGCGGTGAAGGTGGCGGCGGCTTCCGTCCACGTGGCGAAGGCGGTGGTGGCTACCCGCCCCGCGGTGAAGGTGGCGGCGGCTTCCGTCCGCGCGGTGAAGGCGGTGGTGGGTATCCGCCCCGCGGTGAAGGTGGCGGCGGCTTCCGTCCGCGCGGCGAAGGCGGTGGTGGCTACCCGCCTCGCGGTGAAGGTGGCGGCGGCTTCCGTCCGCGCGGCGAGGGCGGCGGTGGTTATCCGCCCGCGGTGAAGGTGGCGGCGGCTTCCGTCCGCGTGGCGAAGGCGGTGGTGGTTACCCGCCCCGTGGTGAAGGTGGCGGCGGCTTCCGTCCGCGCGGTGAAGGCGGTGGTGGTTACCCGCCTCGCGGCGAGGGTGGCGGCGGCTTCCGTCCACGCGGCGAAGGCGGTGGCGGTTACCCGCCTCGCGGTGAAGGTGGCGGCGGCTTCCGTCCACGCGGCGAAGGCGGTGGTGGCTACCCGCCCCGCGGTGAAGGTGGCGGCGGCTTCCGTCCGCGCGGCGAAGGCGGCGGTGGCTACCCGCCCCGTGGTGAAGGTGGCGGAGGCTTCAAACCGCGCGGTGAGAGCGGTGGCGGATTCCGTCCACGCGGCGAAGGCGGCGGTGGCTACCCGCCTCGCGGTGAGGGTGGCGGCGGCTTCCGTCCGCGTGGTGAAGGCGGTGGTGGCTACCCGCCTCGTGGTGAAGGTGGCGGCGGTTTCCGTCCGCGCGGCGAAGGCGGTGGCGGTTACCCGCCTCGTGGCGAAGGTGGCGGCGGCTTCAAGCCACGTGGTGAGGGCGGTGGCGGATTCCGTCCCCGTGGCGAAGGCGGTGGTGGTTATCCGCCTCGTGGCGAGGGGGTGGCGGCGGCTTCAAACCGCGCGGTGAGGGCGGCGGCAGCGGGTCCAACTCGCCTGGCGGCGGTGGCGGCTTCAAGCCACGCGGCGGCGCCAATCCCGATCGCCGCAGCGGCCCGCCGTGGCGGCCCAACAAACCCAAGGGCCGCGGATGATTCGCGAGGGGCTCAGCCTTCCTGGCTGGGCTCCTCGTCCTTCTCGGAGTCCTCGGCTGCCGTCGGCTCGACGTCCGGCCCCGGTTCCGTCGAAGCGCTCGCACTGTTCTCCCCCGCCACGTCGTACTGCCCCGGCTCCTCTTCGAGCGGCAGCATCTCCTCCGGCACGGTCTGCTCCATCAGCACCGCCGGCGGTTCGAATCCGAGCTGCTGCGCCATGTCCTCGATCTTCGGCAGATCGTTGAGGTCGTTCAGCCCGAAGCGGATCAGGAACTCCTTGCGTCGTGCCGTAGAGGAACGGCCGGCCGATGACGTTCTTGCGGCCGACGATCTTGATCAGGTGCCGCTCGAGCAGCGTCGACAGCACGCCGGACGTGTTGACGCTGCGAATCTCGCCGATCTCGGCCGCGCGTCACCGGCTGCTTGTAGGCGATCACCGACAGCGTTTCGAGCGAGGCCACCGAGAGCTTGTTGCGCGGACCGCTCGTGGAACAGGCGCCGCACCCAGTCGTGCATACTCGGGCCGCGTCGTGATCTGGAATCCGCCGGCGACTTCCGCGAGGTGCAGTCCGCCGCGATCGCGTAGTCGGCCTTCACCGCCTCGAGCGCCGCCAGCACGTCTTCCTTCGGCTCGTCGTTCAGCAGCTTGTAGCAGCATGCGCGGCGTGAGCGGATCGGGCGACGCGAACACCAGCGCCTCGATCACCGCCTTCAGCTGCGACAGCTCCATCCGCGGCTTCTCGTCCTCGACCGCCGGCACGGACGACACGCCCTGGCTTCTGGCCTTCGGCCTTCCGCCGCTTCGGTTCCCTCGAGGGTTTCGACGACGGCGTCCGCCGTCTGGACGACCGCGCTGTCGGTCTCGACCACCGCATCGCCGGTCTCGACGACGGCCTCGTCGGTGCCGACAACGGCTTCGCCCGTATCGGTCAGCGGCTCGGCATCGGTGTCTGGTTGTTCGGGTGCGCTCATTCCGTTGTCCTTCGTCTGTCGGCGGCTCGACCTGGGCGGCCGCGCGATGATGCGCCTTGTATTCGTCTTCGGGATCGTGAATCGGGTGCGGCGCATCGGTCGGCCGGGCCCGCTTGTAGACGCGGATCGCGCCGACTGGCCGCCCTGCTGGAACACGCGCATCAGCTTCAGGCGAATCATCTCGAGCATCGCCAGGAACGTGACGATCATGTCGCCGCGGCGTGCGCGTCGTCGTCGAACAGGTCCTCGAAGCCGCACGCCTCGGTCTCCGACAGCCGCTCGAGCAGCTGCTCGATGCGCGTCTCGATCGAGATCTCTTCGGGCGGCAGCGGCACCGGCGGCCGCTCGCGGGCGCGCTCGAGCACCTGCTTGAACGCCGACAGCAGGCTGAACAGGTCGACTTCGATCTCGGGCTCGTAGTCGTCGCCGGCAATCGCCTCGATGCGCGAGTCCGGCCGGCGCCCACTGCGCGCTGCGCAGCGTCTCCTTGCTCGTGCAGCAGTTCGGCGGCGGCCTTGAAGCTGCTGGTGCTCGAGCAGGCGCCGGACCAGCGCGTCGCGCGGATCCTCTTCGTCGCTCGGATCGCCGGCCGCCGTCTCGGGCCGCGGCAGCAGCATCTTGCTCTTGATGTGAATCAGCGTCGCCGCCATCACCAGGAACTCGCTGGCGACGTCGAGGTTCAGCTCCTGCATCAGGTTCAGGTAGTCGAGGTACTGCTTGGTGATCGACGCGAGATCTGGATGTCGTAGACGTTCATCTTGTTCTTCTTGATCAGATGAACGAGCAGATCGAGCGGGCCCTCGAAGGACTGCAGCTTGATCTTGATCGACTCGAGCTGCGACTCGAAGCGTCTTCGTCGGCGCCGGTGGGCGTGTTCGTCGTCGCTCAGGGATCTCTGGAGTCGTCGGCCATCAGTATCTGCAACTTCACCGCGCTCGCGCACCCGCTCCATCGTCTGCTGGGCGACGAGCCGGGCGCCTTCTTCGAACCCTCCATCAGCACGTCCCGCATGTAGCCCGGGCGTCGCCAGCGCCGGCTGCGCGGCGCTCGCGAATCGGATCGAGCAGCGTGTTGATGGCGGCCGCCAGCTTGGTCTTGACCTCGACGTCGCCGACCTTGCCGGCGCGGTAGCGCGCCTTCAGGTCGTCGACTTCGGCGACGTTCGGATTGAAGGCGTCGTGATACATGAACACCGGATTGCCTTCGACCGTGCCGGGAATGTCGGCCCGCACCCGCTTCGGATCGGTGTACATCTGCCGCACCTTGTTCTGCACGGTCTTGGCATCGTCCGACAGGTCGATGGTGTTGTTGTAGCTCTTGCTCATCTTCCGGTTGTCGAGACCGGGCAGCCGCGACGTCGGCGTCAGCAGCGCCTGCGGCTCGATCAGTCCACGAGGGCTGCCCTCGGACGCCGGGATAGAAATTGTTGAAGCGGCGCACGACCTCGCGCGTCAACTCGAGGTGCGGCACCTGGTCGTCGCCGACCGGCACCCAGTGCGCGTCGTAGACCGACGATGTCGGCGGCCTGCAGCAGCGGATAGCCGAGAAAGCCGATGCTCGACAGATCGCGATCGCTCAGCTGCTCGATCTGTTCCTTGTAGGTCGGCACGCGCTCGAGCCACGGAATCGGCGTGACCATCTGGAACAGCAGGTACAGCTCGGCGTGCTCGGGCACCAGCGACTGCACGAAGAACGTGCTCTTCTCGGGATCGAGGCCGGCGCCGATCCAGTCGGCGACGTTGTCGTAGGTGTTCGCGACGATCTCGCTGGTGTCGGCGTAGTGCGTCGTCAGCGCGTGCCAGTCGACGACGCAGTGGAAGCGAGTCGTATTCCGACTGCAGCGCTACCCAGTTCTGGAGCGCGCCGACCAGATGGCCGAGATGAAGTTTTCCGGTCGGGCGCATGCCCGACAACACACGTTTTCGTTCAGTCACAGTAACCAACCGCAGGACGAAGCGCGGCGACCGGGCGCATGATGGCGGAGAGCACGCCGGTCAGCATCAAAGCATACAAAAGGATGAACCCGTAGGGCCGCAGGCGATCGACCAGGATGGCGCCGTTCGCGGGCAGCACGCCCATCAGCACGTTGCCGCCATCGAGCGGCGGCACCGGCATCATGTTGAAGACCGCCAGCAGCACATTCAGCATCACGAAATAGCGGACCGCTGCCAGCGAGCAGCGCCGTTCGCGACGTCGCCGTCTGCCGCCGCCAATCGCCGCGAACACCGCGGCGCCCAGCAACGCCATCACGAGGTTGCTGACCGGGCCGGCCGCGGCAATCAGCGCGAAGTCCCGGCGCGGCGATGCGCAGATGCCGGAAGTCCACCGGCACCGGCTTCGCCCAGCCGATCAGCGGCAGACCGGTCGGTGATCGCGATCAGCGGAAACAGCAGCGTGCCGATCGGATCGACGTGCACCGCCGGATTCAGCGACAGCCGCCCGAAGTCGCCGCGCGGTCGGATCGCCCAGCTGATTGGCCGCCCATGCATGCGCCGCCTCGTGCACCGACAACGATGCGACGAGGACGGTCATGAGGATGAGAATCTCTGTGAAATCGATGCCAGCCAAGAACTGTGAAATATACCATCCGGGACACGGCCGAGGCACGGCCGGATCCATAGGGGATTCGGCCTATACCCGCGCGAAATGCTCCACGATGGCGTCGGCGGCCTTGGTACCGACCACCGCCGTCAGCTCCTCCCGCGTCGCGCGCCTCACCCCTGCCAGGCTGCCGAACCGGGTCAGCAGCGTCTTCCGGCGCCGCGGCCCCACGCCGGGGACTTCGTCGAGCTCGGACCGCAGATCGCGCATGGTGCGCGCCTGGCGGTGGAACGTGACCGCAAAGCGGTGAGCCTCGTCGCGAATGCGCTGCAGCAGGCGCAGCGCCGCGCCATGCGGGTCGAGCGCCATCGGCTGCTCGCTGTCGCGCGTGAAGACCAGCTCTTCTTTCTTGGCGAGGCCGATGGCCACCAGGTTCGACAGGCCAATGCTCTCGAGCGCGGTATAGGCCGCGTTCAGCTGCCCCTTGCCGCCATCGATCAGGATGACGTCGGGGAACGGACCGCCATTCGCCAGCACCTTCGTGTAGCGGCGGCGAACGACCTGCTCCATCGCCGCGAAGTCGTCCAGGAACCGGTCGCCGGTCGTCGGCCCCTCGTGCCGGACGCGGAACTTGCGATACTCGGCCCGCTTCATCCGGCCGTCCTCGCACACCACCATCGAGGCCACGGTCTCGGCGCCTTGATTGGTCGAGATGTCGAAGCACTCGATCCGCCGTGGAATCTCGGGGAGCCGTAACGCTGCCTGGATGTTCTCCAGCGCCTCGTACTGCGTCGTGCCCTCGGAGTCGAACCGCGACCGATAGGCGAGCTCGGCGTTGCGCCGCACCAGATCCAGCAGCCCGCGCTTGTCGCCGCGCTGCGGCACGCCGATTCGCACCCGACGGCCGGCGCGCGCCGAGAGCCAGCTCTCGATCGCCTCGGCCTCCTCGGGCAGCGTCGGCACGTGCACATCAGGAGGCGGCTCCTGATCCGTGTAGAACTGCTGCACCGCCGCTTCGATCACCGTGGACTCGCTGCTCGTGTCGGAGCCCGCTTCCGCGGCGAACTCCACGCGCTCGACGACGCGACCGCTTCGCACGAGGAACACCTGCACGATGACGCCGCTCGGTCCGACCTTGACGCCGAAGACATCGCGATCGCCAAGCTCGGAGCTGGCCATCTTCTGCTGTCGCTCGCTGATGGCCTGCACCGTTCGCATGGCGTCACGGAGCGCGGCGGCTTCCTCGAACCGTTCGTGCTGCGCGGCATCCACCATCCGCGCCTCGAGGTGCTCCGACAGCTCGTCGTTCCGGCCTTCCAGGAACAGGCGGGTGTCCTCCACCGCCTGGCCATAACGATCGGGCGTGCACAGCGACAGCACGCACGGCGCCAGGCAGCGCTTGATGTCGTACTCCAGGCACGGCCGCCCGCGCTCGCCGGTGATCACCTCGTTGCAGGAGCGGATGCCGAACAGCTTGTGCGTCAGCCCCATGGTGCGCCGCGCCAGCTTGGCGGGCAGGAACGGGCCCGCGTAGAAGTGGCCATCGCGCTCCACCGCGCGCGCCACCAGCACCCGCGGAAACGCTTCGCCGGTGGTCAGCTGCAGGTAGGGGTAGTTCTTGTCGTCGCGGAGCAGGATGTTGTAGCGCGGCGACCGCTGCTTGATCAGGTTGTTCTCGAGCGCCAGCGCCTCGACCACCGAGTCGGTGACGATGACGGTGAGGCTGGCGATGTCGTCCAGCAGCGCGTTGGTCCTGGGGCTCGAACCGTAGGCTCCGAGGTAGCTCCGGACCCGGTCGCGCAGGCTCCTGGCCTTGCCGACATAGATGGTCTCCCCCGCCTCGTTGGCGTAGAGATACACCCCTGGCTGCTCCGGCAAGCGTGCGATCTGGTCTTTCAGGTCGTAGATGGGCATGGAGACGAACGGGACCGCTGTTCCGATCGTACGTCTTCCCCGAGGCTCGCGCCACTACCCCTTTGGGCAGGCTGTCGCGGTTGAGATTAGCCCGAGGCTCGACTACCCTAATGTGGACCCAATGACAGTCACGGGCGCCATCGGCGCCATCTGCATGTTCCCGTTGCGCGCCATCATCAACATCTCGGTGGCGCTCGGCATCCACCCCAATGTGCTCACGCTGATCGGGGTGCTGATCAACGTCGTCGCGGCCTGGGCGCTGGCCACCGATCGGTTCATCGCCGCCGGCGTGATCATGATCGTCGCCAACATCTTCGACTTCATCGACGGCAAGGTCGCGCACATCACCGGGAAGCAGTCGCAGTTCGGCGCCTTCTGGGATTCGACGCTGGACCGGTTCTCGGACCTCGCGTTGTTCACCGGGCTGATCTGGCTCTATGCCGACCTGGGGCGGAAGGACTACGTGCTGGTCGCGACCCTGGCGCTGATCTTCTCGATCATGACCAGCTACGCCCGCGCCCGCGCCGAGTCGCTGGTCACCAAGTGCAAGGTCGGATTCATGGAGCGCCCCGAGCGCATCGTGCTGTTCATGATCGGCGCGTTCACCGACCGGATGGCCGGGGTGCTGTGGGTGATCCTCGCGCTGTCGGTGGTGACGGTCGCGAACCGGATCTACTACACGTATCTGGAACTGGAAGGGAAACCGATGCCGGACACCGCCGGCCCGACGGGCTGGTTCTGGCGCTTCTTCTTCTGGCGGGACGAGCGGGCGACGCTGCCCTACGACATCTGGGTCGTCGCGATCCTGGCCTTCGTCTGGCTGGTGCCGCCCGACTGGCTGCGCGATCCCGCGGCCAGCGGCCTCGGTCTCATCGGCATGCTGCTGGGGCGATAGCCGCCCCAGACCGCTTTGTGGCGCGTGATCCGCTTCATCAAGACGCCTTTCGTTTTCTGGCCGTCGAACGGCCTTCCGCCACCTTGGCGGACTTCTTCTTGCCCCCGCTCACCTGCTCGAGGCTCTTGCGGAGCGCTTCCATCAGGTCCACCACCTTGGGCGGGGCCGATTCGACCGGCGTCGCCACTTCCTCGCCTGCGACCTTGGCGTCGATCAGGGCGCGCAGGCCCTGCTGGTACTCGTCGGTGTAGTCGGCGAGGTTCAGCTCGCCCTCGATGCTCTCGATCACCTGCCGCGCCAGCTTCATCTCGGCCGGGTTGACCGTGCCCCGCACCTCGCGCAGCTCGTCGATCTGGTCGATGGTGCGAATCTCCGCCGCGTGGTGCAGCGTGTACATCACCAGGCCCTGCTTGTGGGGCCGGATGGCGACCAGGTATTCGCGGCCGTGGATGGCCACCTTGCCAATCCCCGCCTTGCCCTTCATGCCGTCCCGCATCACCGCGTAGGCGTCGTTGGCCATCGGGCCCTCGGGGGCGAGGTAGTAGGCCTTGTCCACGTACATCGGGTCGATGGCAGTTTCGTCGGTGAACTGCATCAGGTTGATGATCTTGGTGGACTCGGTCTTCACCTTGGCGATGTCTTCGTCGTCCACGACCACCCAGCGGCCCTTCTCGAACTCGTAGCCCTTCACCACCTCGGCCGAGGTGATTTCACGCTCGCAGTGCGGGACACCACTTCTTCTGCTGGATCTTGGTCTGGCACTCGGCGTGAAGCTGGTTGAAGGACACCGTGGCGCTCGATTCGGTGGCCGGGTAGACCCGGACCGGAATCGTGACCAGGCTGACCTTCAAGTAGCCCTTCCACGTGGGACGTGCTGCCATCGACACCTCGTATCGGCCTCGCCGGGCCGGAACTACAGAGGACGCCTGAACGGTGACGCCGGATCGCCAGCCCTGCCGCCCCGACGGGGATGTCGGGTGCCCCAACCGGCTCGAACGATGCCTGGTGGAAGCGGCGTCAGTGCCGAAAACTGATGGATAGTAGCCCGAAACGCCTGAAAATGGCGGAAAAACCTGCCCTAAACGCTTTCCCGGGTATCCCGGGTCCCCAGGTGCAGCCCCGGTCCGCCGTCGAACTCGATGGCGTGCTCGCCAATCTTCTCTCGAAGCAGCCGCCGCACCTCGCCCAGCCTGGTGCCCGGGACCGTCAGGATGCGCGCGAACGCCCGCAGGCGGGACGCCAGGACCAGGGTCCCCATGGCCCCCTCCTTCCAGGTGAGGCCGCCGATATCGCCGTAGGACATGAAGCCGGAATCGGTCCACACGCCGTCCGTATAGATGCCCCGCGTGATTCGCGACGACAGCGGCAGGAGGTAGCCGTAATACAGGAACATCATCGCCTCGCCGAAGATCGAGCCGGCGGGACGCGGAATCAGGAACACGGTGGTGAACAGCAGGATGCCCATCATCACGCCGATGGCGAGATTGAGGGCGTAGTACGGCGGCTTGGGCGGCATCCACACCAGGAGCGCCCCACTACGGCGGCGCCACCACAGCCAGATTTCGAGACCGGCACGCAGGTTGACGACCAGGAACAACACGCCCAGGGCGACGAGGCTGACCTCGAGCGCCGGGGCGAGTTGCTCGACGCTCATCGCGGCTCCGCGCCGGCGCCTTCCGCCACGGACTCGGCGGCGTCCTGCTGCTTCTGGTCTTCGGTTTCGCGCCAGGGTGGGGTCGAAGCAGCGCCGGCAGCGCGCCTCGTAGGTCCCCTGCGCGCCCAGGAGCACCCGCGAGCGATTCCCGACCAGGCGCTGGGTGTGATTGGCGGGGTTGCCGCACACCATGCAGATGGCGCGCGTCTTGGTGATGTACTCGGCGATGGCCAGCAGCTGCGGCATCGGCTCGAACGGCTTCCCGAGGTAATCCTGGTCGAGCCCGGCGATGATCACGCGGATGCCGCGCCGGGCAAGCTCGGTGGTGACGGCCGGCAGTTCGGCGTCGAAGAACTGCCCTTCGTCGATGCCGATCACTTCGGTGTCGGGGCGCACCTTCGACAGCAGTTCCGCGGCGCTCGCGGCGCTCTCGGAGGGAATTCGCAGCTCGCTGTGCGAGACGATGTGATCCTCGGCAAAGCGGGTGTCGACGGCGGGCTTGAAAATCTGTACTCGCTGGCGGGCGATCTGCGCGCGTCGGATCCGGCGGATCAGCTCTTCGCTCTTGCCGCTGAACATGCTCCCGACAATCACTTCGATCCACCCCGCGGATGGGGTTCGGACGACGTCCATATCGGAACTTTACACCGGACACGGAGGGCCCGGATCCGGTTTCGGACTGTTGGGTAAGTGGCCTACGCCCGGGACATGTATTCGCCGGTTTCGGTGCTGATGCGAATCATGTCGCCCTCGCCCACGAACGGCGGCACCTGCACGACCACGCCCGTCTCGAGCGTTGCCGGCTTCAACTGATTGGTAGCGGTCGCGCCCTTGATCGCGGGCACGGTCTCGATGACCTTCAGGTCCACGGTCGGAGGCAGTTCGATGCCGACCGGCTCCTCGCCGTAGAACTCGACCTTGATCAGCATCTCGGCCTTCAGGAAGCCGGTGCTGTCGCCCAGTGCCTCGGCGGAGAGATGGACCTGATCGTAGCTCTCGGTGTCCATGAAGTGGTACCCCTCGTCGTCCGAGTAGAGGTACTGCATTTCCTTCTCGTCCAGCGTCGCCCGCTCGATGACGTCTTCCGACCGCGCCTTGTGCTCGGCCATCGTGTTGCTACGCAAGTTACGCATCTTCAGGCGCACGAAGCCCCGAAGATTGCCGGGGGTGACGTGCTGGCGATCGAAGATCCGGTAGAGCTCGTTATCGAGCTTGATGATCATGCCCTTCCGGAGTTGCGTAGCGAGGAGCGTATCAGCCATGGTCCCTTTGGTTGCGGTTGGTAGAACCTGAGAATTTTAGCACAGCGGCAGCAATCGGCCGGCCATCGGGACCGTCTCGCCCACACCTTCGATCTGGGCGGCCAACCCGGTCCCCGTGCTACGATTCGGTGTTGTGGCGTTTGCGCGCTGGGACCCGTTCCGGGACTTGATTGCCATCCAGCACCGGATCGAGCGGCTGTCAGCCGCCGGTTCGCACGGCTGGGTTCCTGCCGTGGACCTGTGTGAGACCGCAACGGCCTTCATCCTCACGGCCGAACTGCCAGGCATCACCCGGGACCAGATCAGCATCGCCGTGCGTGACGGCCGGCTGACGCTGCACGGCCGCCGCGACGCCCGCGTCGCCTGCGAGCACTACCATCAGGTCGAGCGCGGACACGGCGAGTTCTCGCGCACGTTCAACCTGCCGCCGTCGGTGGACGCGGAGCATATCCTGGCCGAGATGGCCGGCGGTATCCTCACCGTGACCGTGCCCAAAGTGGCCGAACCGGGTCCCCGCCGCGTCGACGTGTCCTAGCCGGCCAGCGGCTGTGTGATGCTGAAACAGCTTTCCCTTTCCATCCTGCTGGTGGCCACCGGTCTGGTGTCCGGCCTCGCCCTCAGCAGCCGCGCCGGCGACGACCGTGGAACGGCGTTCGCCACCCCCCGTCGCCGTGGGCACTGACGGGACTGCAGCGCCGGTCGTCCCTGTCGGGAACACCGCCACCGACCACCGAACCGGAGCAGACGGCCAGGCCTGCGGCGCCTGTCGTCGCCACCACCGGACCGGACTTCACGGCCGTCGCCGCGCAGACGGTTCGCGCCGTCACCAACATTTCCTCCATCCAGGTGGTGAGGCGGCCGAACTCCCCCTTCAGCAACGATCCGTTCTTCCAGCAGTTCTTCGGCGGCGACCCGGGCGAGATGTTCGGCTACGCCAATCGCTACGAGTCGAGCCTCGGATCCGGCGTGCTGATTTCGGCCGACGGCTACGTGGTCACCAACAATCACGTCGTCGGCGAGAACAACGCCGAGGTGACCGTTGCGGTCGGCGATCGCCGCGAGCTGCGCGCGAAGATCATCGGCACCGACTCGTGGACCGACCTCGCGCTCCTGAAGGTGGACGGCACCAACCTCCCCGTCATTCCCTGGGGCGATTCGTCGAAGCTGAAGGTCGCGGAATGGGTGATGGCCGTCGGCAACCCGTTCTCGCTGAACCAGACGGTGACGCTGGGCGTCGTCAGCGCGCTCGGCCGCGCCGGCGTCGGCATCTCGCAGTACGAGGACTTCATCCAGACCGATGCGGCGATCAACCCGGGGAACTCCGGCGGCGCGCTGATCAACAGCCGCGGCGAATTGATCGGCATCAACACCGCGATCTTCTCGCAGAGCGGCGGCTATCAGGGGATCGGCTTCGCCGTTCCCAGCAACCTGGTGCGGCGCGTCGTGGACGACCTGAAGCAGTACGGCGAAGTGCGGCGCGGCTCGGTCGGCTATGTCGATGTCTCGCCGGTCACCACACGGCTGGCCGAGGAACTGCGCGCGCCCGACACCGACGGTGTGGTCATCACGCAGATGCGGCGTGACTCCGCCGCCTACCAATCGGGCCTGCGTCCGGGCGACATCGTTCGGAAGGTGAACGGGCAGGCGATCGCCAATCCCTCGCAGTTCGTGCGCCTCATCGCCGACAGCGCGATCGGCAGCACGGTCACCATCGAAGTGATGCGCGAGGGCAAGCCGACGACCGTCCGCGTGACCGTCGAGCGCCAGCAACAGCGAGCCCCGCAGCGCCGCGGCCGCTAGACGCCCCACATCCCATGCAGCAACCCGCCGCCGAAGCATCTGCCATCCCGGACAACACCGTCGAGGTGCTGATCGCGATCTCGTTCGCTGCCATCCTCGCGATCGCCATTGCCCTCATCGCCGGCGGGCTGGTCCGGCGGTTACTGTCCAAGGTCGAGGGGCGGACGCACATGCCCCAGATCTCCGCGGCCATGCAGCGCGCGCCGGTCCGTCTGGTGCGGCTGGTGACGTTCGTGGTCGCGATGATCGGGCTGGTGTTCCCCGCCCTGGCGATCGTCGGCGTGGACCTGCCGGTCGAACTCGAGGGCCAGCATCTCGGCCAATGGGCCGCGACCACCGCGCTCCGCATCGGCGTGATCGTGCTCCTGGGCATCACCGCGAACCGCGTGGTCACCACCATCGTCGCGCGCGCGGTGCAGGAACTGGTCGGCGGGGGCGGACCGGCGGACATCGAGCGGCGCAAGCGCGCCGAGACCATCGGCAGCACGCTCAGCCGCTTCCTCACGACGGTCATCACCATCGCGGCGCTGCTGATGGTGCTCCGGGCGCTGGACGTGGACATCACGCCGCTGCTCACCGGCGCCGGCATCATCGGCCTCGCCGTCGGCTTCGGCGCGCAGACCCTGGTCAAGGACGTGATCTCCGGCTTCTTCATGATCCTGGAAGATCAGGTGCGCGTGGGCGACGTGGCCATCGTCAATGGCACCGGCGGTGCGGTGGAACAGATCAACCTCCGGACCATCGTGCTCCGCGACATGGAAGGCACGGTTCACGTCATCCCGAACGGGCAGATCACCACGCTCGCGAACCGCAGCAAGGACTTCTCGTACTACGTGCTGGACCTCGGCATCGATTACGACGACGACGTGGATCTCGCGATCGAGGTCGTGCAGGCGACGGCGGCCGAGCTGCAGAAAGATCCGGCGTTCATGCCCCACATCCTCGAGCCGCTCGAGGTCCTTGGCGTGGACAACTTCGCTGCCTCATCGGTGTCGTTGCGCTTCCGGATCAAGACCGTCCCGCTCAGCCAATGGGTCGTCGGCCGCGAGCTCCGGCGCCGGGTGAAAAAGGCGTTCGATCGCGCCGGCATCCGCCTCCCCGTGCCAGCAGGTCGAGGTGACGATGCGAAAGATAACGTCCCCCTAACATCTGCCATCGAACTGCCACACCCGCGTCACGCGCGCGCCATCGCGCCGCCGTCTCACCAGATAGGACATCGCCATGAAACGTCTTATCTGGATTCTCACACTCGCCATTGCTGCCATCGCGGGCGGAACCTACTACCTGCGCGCCGACGCCGGTAACGCACCGCCTCAACTGACCACCGCTCCCGTGACGCGGGAACCGATCGTCGTGTCGGTGTCCGCGACCGGCACCCTGTCGCCGGTCGATACCGTCGAGGTGGGCACCCAGGTGAGCGGCACCATCGCCACGCTCGGCTCCGACTTCAACGAGACGGTGAAGCGCGGCCAGGTGGTCGCCACGCTGGATCCCGCCGTGCTGTCGTCGCAGGTGCAGCAGGCCGAGGCCAGCGTCATCCGGCTGAACGCCGATCTCGAACGCGCCCAGGTGCAGTTCGAGGACTCGAAGGTCAAACTCGGCCGTTCGGAACAGCTGGCGACCAGGCAGCTGATTGCGGCGCAGGAGGTGGACACCGCGCGCTCCGACACACGGGTGGCGGAGGTGAGCGTCAAGTCCGCCGCGGCCCAACTCTCCCAGGCGCAGGCGGCGCTCGAACAGGCGCGCCTCAACCTGTCGCACACCATCATCACGTCGCCGGTGGACGGCATCGTCCTCAGCCGCAACGTCGAAGTCGGGCAGACGGTCTCGGCCGGCCTGCAGGCGCCCACGCTGTTCGTCATCGCCCGCAACCTGGACACGTTGGAACTGGACGCGCGCGTCGACGAGTCCGACGTGGGCCGCGTGAAAGTTGGTCAGCCCGTCAGCTTCGTCGTAGACGCCTATCCGGGCCGCTCGTTCTCGGGCACGGTGCGGCAGGTCCGCCTGCAGCCCACCGTCGCGCAGAACGTGGTGAGCTACACGACGGTGATCGACGTCCCGAATCCCGAGCGGCAACTGAAGCCCGGGATGACCGCGACGCTCGACATCGAAGTGGCCCGCGCCGACGATGCCCTGCGAATTCCGGCAGCCGCCCTTCGTTTCAAGCCGACCGAGGCGTTGCTGACCACGCTCGCCACCGCGGCGCCCGCGGCCGGCGAGTCGCGAGGGAAGCAGACCACGGTGTGGGTGCTGAAGGGCGACAAGATCAGCCCGGTTGAGGTGAAGACCGGTCTGTCGGACATCGTGAACGTGGCGGTCACCGCCGGCGAACTCCAGGAAGGGGATCTCGTCGTCACCGGCATGGCCGCACAGGCGGGCGCGGCAAGCGCAGCGCCGGCCGCCAGCGGCTCGCCGCTGATGCCATCGTTCCCGCGACGCAGCGGATCGGGAGGCGGCGCTCGCAACAGCGCCGGCGGTCGATGACCACTGCCACCAGTACGGTGCGCACGGCGTTCGAAGCCATCGGGCGCAATCTCCTACGTTCGGCGCTCACCTCGCTCGGCATCATCATCGGCGTCGCCGCCGTGATCGTGATGATGGCGATTGGCGGCGGCGCGCGAGCTTCGATCAACCGCCAGGTCTCCAGCCTCGGCACGAACATAGTGACCGTCAGCGCCGGCTCGGCCAACGTGGGTGGCGTGCGCACGGGACAAGGCGCCGTCACCACGCTGATCGACGACGACGCGGCGGCGGTTGCCAAAGAAGTGGCCGGCGTGAGCGCCGTGTCACCCGGACTGAGCACGCGCACGCAAGTGCTGTCGGCCGGCGGCAACTGGCAGTCGCAGGTGCAGGGCGTCGGGGCGGAGCTCGCGGCGCTGCGCAGCTGGCCCGTGCAGTCGGGCATTTTCATCGACGCCGACCAGGTCGCGCGCGCGATGAAGGTCGCGGTGCTCGGCACCGTCGTGAGAGACCAGTTGTTCGGTGCAACCACCGACGCGGTGGGCCAGACCATCCGCATCAACAACCAGCCCTTCACGCGTGATTGGCGTGCTCAGCCGGAAGGGCCAGACGCCGATGGGACAGGATCAGGACGACACCGTGATGGTGCCCTACACCACCGCGCAGAAGCGGCTGCTGGGCGTGACCTACCTGTCGAACCTCACCGTCGGCCTGGACGGATCCCGAACGGCATCGGCCGTCTCCGACGACATGGCTGCCCTGCTCCGCCAGCGTCATCGCCTGCAGCCGCGCGACGCGGACGACTTCACGATTCGTTCGCCCGAGGAGATGGCCGCCGTGCTGACCTCGACGACGACGACGATGTCGTGGCTGCTGTCCGGCGTCGCGGCCATCTCGCTGATCGTCGGCGGCGTCGGGATCATGAACATCATGCTGGTGTCGGTGACCGAGCGCACGCGCGAGATCGGGCTGCGGCGCGCGATCGGCGCGCGGCGGGCCGACGTGCTGGCGCAGTTCCTCATCGAAGCCATGGCCCTCAGCCTGCTCGGTGGGGCGACTGGCGTGCTGGCAGGGGTGGGCGCGTCCTACGCGCTGACCGCGGTGATGAACTGGAGCACCGTGGTGTCCACGGCCTCGATCCTCATGTCGTTCGGATTCGCCGCCCTCGTCGGCGTGGTGTTTGGCTTCGTGCCGGCTCGGCGCGCGGCAAGCCTGAATCCGCGCGAGGCCTTGCACTACGAGTGAGACGGACCGTGGCGGACGTTCGGAGACAAGGTTTTACCTCCACCTGACGTCTGTCACGGAATTGCCACACCTCTGACAAACCCTTGAAACGTTTCTGCCGTCTCATACACAAGTGACCGAACGCGTGTGCCGCCTGCCCGCGCGCCGGTTCCTGTCGAGGTAGATGATGTATACCGCTGATCCACGCATCACGCGCCGCGCGATTGGTTTCGCGTTGGGAATGACCCTGGCCATGTATGCGCCTGCTGTGGATGGCCGCCACCACCGGAGCGTCGTATGTCCGGTGAGCGCTGTCCGGACCCAGTCGGAGCCGCCCATCACCGTGGCCGCCATCGTGCGCGCCGGGCTCGTGGGGTTCATGGTCGGGACGTTCGGGCTGTGGCTGCACGCGCTGCTGACCAGCGCCTGACGCCGATCGCTCAATCAGGCCCTGGCCTGCCCTCTACGGGTGGCGGCTTCGTCAGGGCCTGGACACCGAAGGCGTGGCCGGTGACGCACCCGCGCCACGCGTGCTCCACTCCCTTGGTAATGCCGATCCGCGGTCCCCACGACACCGCCCCGATGGCTACGCCGCGATCCTCGATGGTGAGCGGCGGCGCGAACAGTGGCGTGGTATCCAGCGAGCGGTCGATGCCCATGGCCAGCGTCAGGTTGCCCGGCCCGCGACAGAGATGCGCGTCTTTCACAGGCGGCTTCCCTTTCCGCCATCTCGCGCGGTCGCGGCGCTCGTGCATCAGCGCCAGCCCTTCGACCGGCTCGAGGGCGCGCAGCAGCACTGCTGCGGGGAACCCCGCCGGCTCGGTGACGGCGTTCACCATCTCGTGCAGGCCGTAGTTCAGATAAACGTAGGCGTGGCCTGGCGGGCCGTACAGAGGCGCATTGCGCGTGGTCGGTCCGGCCGCGGCATGACAGGCGGGATCCTCCTCGCCGACGTACGCCTCGACCTCGACGATGGTGCCCGCGGTGACGCCGTCGACGAGTGCGGTGGACCAGGACCTTGCCGAGGAGATCGCGCGCCACATCGAGGGTGGCGCGTCGGTAGAAGTCCTGCGGGAGTGTCACGGCGTCGGCAGGCCGAGCTCGGCCAGGTACGCCCGAGCCCGCGGACCGAGCTCGCGGTCGGCGGCCGCGTCCTGCAGGGTCTTCACCGACCCGTCCTTCAGAAACCGCTCGCGCGCATAGGCGACGACCAGGCTGGTCGCATCCTTGCGATCGCCCCAACCGTCGGTGGCCAGCTCTTTCACCAGGGGCGCGCTTTGCGAATGGCCGATGCGCACCAGCGCCTCGAGCGCGGTGCCCGCCATCTGCCGGTTGTTCTTCGCGCGGTGACGCGTGTAGATCTCGGTGAGCGACGGGACGGCTGCGGTTTCGCCCAGCAGTCCGATCGCTTCCATCGAGGCGGCCTGCTCTCGTTCGTCCTTGGCGTTGAGCAGCATCACCACGGCTTCGATCAGCCCCACCGGCCGGACCGGCATCGGCCCGCCGTCCACCGGTGTGGCAAACACACGCCCGGCAACCCGGCTGCCGGCCACTCGCGTCGAGCGATCGTCGGAGACCACCATCGAGATCAGCGCGATGCCCGCGCCGGCCAACTCTCCCGGCGCCACGGTTCGGGCCGAGCGGCCGGCGAGCACGCCGAACGCGTAGGCATTGCGCACGCGCGGCACGTTACCCACCGGGCCCATGCCGACGATCAGCTGGGTGATGGCGCCGGGCGGAATCGGAGGGGGGCCCGTGAGCCAGGCGTCGAAGGCGGCTTCGGGACCGCCTCGGGGCACCTCGACGCCGGCGCCAGCCAGGATCGCGCGGCCGTTCGGCGCCTGCGCCATCAACGTGCCGCCCACCAGGAGAAGGACCGCGACGATACCGAGCGCGATTCTCATCAGTCCACCGTCTGCAGCAGCTTGTTGGAGGCGAGGATCTGCTGGAGATAGCGGCCGGTGTGCGAGGCTTTCACCTCCGCCACATGTTCGGGGGTGCCCATCGCCAGCACCTGGCCGCCCTCTTCCCCGCCTTCGGGGCCGAGGTCGATGATCCAGTCGGCCGTCTTGATCACGTCCAGATTGTGCTCGATCACGGCAAGGGTGTGCCCCGCTTCCAGCAGCTTCCTGAACGCGGACAGCAGCTTCGCGATGTCATCGAAGTGCAGCCCTGTCGTCGGCTCGTCGAGGATGTAGAGCAGCCGTTCGCCGGCGTGCGACGCCAGGTGGGCCGCGATCTTGATGCGCTGCGCCTCGCCGCCCGAGAGCGTGGTGGCCGGCTGGCCGAGGCGCAGATAGCCGAGGCCGATCTCGTCGAGCACCTGCAGCCGGCGCAGCACCTTCGGCACCGTCGAGAAGAAGGCCAGCGCCTCGCGGACCGTGAGGTCGAGCACTTCGGTGACGTTGCGGCCGCGATAGCGCACCTCGAGGACCGAGGACTTGAAGCGGCGGCCCTCGCACTGCTCGCACGGCACGAACACGTCGGCGAGGAACTGCATCTCGACCTTCACCTCGCCCTCGCCCTGGCAGGCCTCGCAGCGTCCGCCCGGAACGTTGAACGAGAAGTGGCTGGCGGTCATGCCGCGCGCCTTCGCCTCCTTGGTGGAGGCGAACAGCTCGCGGATGGGATCGAACGCCTTCAGGTAGGTCACCGGGTTCGAGCGCGGCGTCCGGCCGATCGGCGTCTGATCCACGAGCACGACGTCGGTGACGAGCTCGTGCCCCTCGAGGCGGTCGTGGGCGCCCACCTTCTTGTCCCAGTCGCCCTTGGCGCGCTTGAGCGCGGCATAGAGCACGTCGTGAATCAGCGTGGACTTGCCCGATCCGCTCACGCCGGTGATCACCGTCAAGGTGTTGAGCGGGAGTTCGACGTTCGCGCTCTTCAGGTTGTGCTCGCGTGCGCCGATCAGCTTGATGCGCTGCCCCACGCCGCGGCGCCGCGTCGCGGGCACGGGGATGGACAGCTCACCGCGCCAGTACTTCGCGGTCAGCGAGCGCTGCTCCTGCGCCAGCCCTTCGATCGTGCCGGCGTAGACCACGCGGCCGCCGTGTTCGCCCGCGCCGAGGCCCATGTCGATCAGGTAGTCGGCCACGGCAATCATGTCGGCGTCGTGCTCCACGACGAGGACGGTGTTGCCCTGGTCGCGCAGCATCCGCAGGATGGCAATCAGCTTCTGGTTGTCGCGCGGGTGCAGGCCGATGGAGGGCTCGTCCAGCACGTAGAGCGTCCCCACCAGCGCCGAGCCAAGCGACGTCGCCAGGTTGATGCGCTGCGCCTCGCCGCCGGACAACGTGGCCGACAGACGATCCAGCGTCAGGTAGTCCAGGCCGACATCCCGCAGGAAGCCAAGGCGCCGCCGGATCTCGTTCAGCACCTTGTCAACGATCGCCATGTCCTTCTCGGACAGGCGCAGCGTGTCGAAGAAGCCCTCGGCTTCGCGCACGGTCTGCGCCGACACGCGATCGATCGTCAGGTTGCCGACGCGCACGTCGCGCGCTTCGCGCCGCAGCCGCGTGCCGCCGCAGTCCGGGCACGTCTGGTAGCCGCGATAGCGGCTGAGGAACACGCGGACGTGGACCTTGTACTTCTTCTTCTCCAGCCACTGGAAGAAGCCGCGGATGCCGTCGTAGTCATCGTCATCGCCTTCGACGATCAGACGGCGCTCGGCTTCCGACAGATCGGACCACGGCGCGTCCAGCCGGACGTTGTTCGCCTTGGCGATGCGCTTCAGCGCGGCCAGGTGCGAGCGGTAGTGCGGCTTGGTCCACGGCTCGATCGCGCCCTGGTTGATCGACTTGGCCTGATCGGGCACCACGAGGTTCAGGTCCAGCTCGACGATGTTGCCGAAGCCGTGGCAGGTCGGGCAGGCGCCGAACGGGTTGTTGAACGAGAAGAGGCGGGGCTGCGGGTCCTCGTAGGTGATGTGGCAGGCCCGGCACTCGAAGCGCTCGGAGAACTCGTGCCGCACCGGCGCGCCGCCGTCCGCGGACAGCTGGATGGCCCACGCGGCGCCGCCGCCTTCCTGATACGAGGTCTCGATGGAGTCGGTGGTGCGCGAGCGCATCTCGCCTTCGACGCGCAGGCGGTCCACCACCACGCCGATCGACGTCCGGCCCTTCAGCACATCGGCCGGCAGGTCGTCGAACGAGACGGCCTGACCGTCCACCAGCAGGCGGCCGAAGCCCTTGCGACGGAGCTGCTCGATCACCGACAGCGGCGCGGCGGTTGCGCCGGCCTCGGCGCTGGGCGCCACTTCCTCGTCCCCCGGCTCCGCGGCATCGTCCACGGGCGTGCTGCCCATGTCCACGAGCGCGAAGTCGTAGCCGATCAGCAGGCGGGTGCCTTCGGGGAGCTTGCCCAGGCGGTCGGCGACGACCTCGGCGGTTTCGCGGATCACTTCCTGGCCGCAGTTGCGGCAGATGGTCTTGCCCACGCGCGCGAACAGCAGGCGCATGTAGTCGTGGATCTCGGTGACCGTGGCGACCGTCGAGCGCGGATTGCGGACCGAGTTCTTCTGGCGGATGGCGATGGACGGGCAGATGCCGTCGATGCCGTCCACGTCGGGCTTCTCCATCCGCTCCAGGAACTGGCGGGCGTAGGCGGAGAGCGACTCCACGTAGCGGCGCTGCCCTTCCGCGTAGATGGTGTCGAAGGCCAGCGACGACTTGCCCGATCCGCTCACGCCGGTGATGACGATGAGCTGGCCGACGGGCAGCGAGATGTTGACGTTCTTCAGGTTGTGCGTACGCGCGCCGCGCACGACGATGGCCGAGCGGTCGAAGGGGGCAGACGGCATGACTTCAGGGTCTGTGGCTATGTTCGGGCTCGAGGGGAGCGCCCCAAACACTCGATGATACGTCGGCGGCGGGAAGCATTCAAGGAGGCCGCTCGGATGCCTCGGAATTGGGCGGGAAACGACCGATTTCAGTTGGTGGACTGCCCCGCCGCGCGGGCATTCCGGTGCAAGGCGCCAGGCGCACCCGCTGTGATAAGATTGTTGGGTTGCGCTTCCGCGGGAGGCGTCCCACCGCCAGGCCGGCGTAGCTCAGTTGGTAGAGCAGCTGATTCGTAATCAGCAGGTCGAAGGTTCAAGTCCTTTCGCCGGCTCCAAGAACATCAATAGATTCAGCTACTTCCGGGCGCGGCGCGTGTGGTTTCAATTTCGATGCAATCCGTGGCTACCACACCATGTGCGAACTGAATAGCAGCCCTCTGGTCTCGGCTACTAGTCCGTCTCCCATCCATCCAGTAGTCGCGCGCCCACCAGCGAGCGGTCTCTCTCAAAGGCTTGGCGAACAGACCCGTCACTGCACCTTGCGTCTACAGCGAACCGATGAATATCGTCCCGACGCGGAGCGCCGCCGTCTTCACACCCCTGAAGGTGCGCCGCTGCAGCAGGGTGATCTCGCTCTCCAGATATCTCTGCCCGTCGGTGCCGAAGATCTCCACCGGTGGGATCCGTGCCACCTTGAACTCGTCCTGCCGCCCGTCGCTGGTGTGGACATTGACCACATCGCCTACGCGGATCGCCGCGAAGGGCTTGGCCGGCTCAAGACGCACGCTGTGGAACGAAGTGCAGCCCGGCCCCAGCGTGAGTACCTACACCGCCATAATTACCCTTCTCATGTCTGGTCCTCCCAATGCAGACTCCAACGAGCGCATCCTCCCTCAACCTTAAACGAGGGGCCGTTCGCTAATACTGACGGATCAGTCCGGAACATTCCGCGTTGGGGCGAGAACCTGGCCGCGTAAGTGGCGTTGAACTGCTGGGCACGCTGCTGCTCGCGCTCCAGCTCCTGTCGGGCACGCTCCAAGCAAGCCAGGCACCGGGTTGGGAGCCTAGCGGCCCGCGCGCGGTCCAACAGTCGCGCGATGTCCCGACCACGCAGCGTGAACAGTTGTTCGCAACCGACACAACGTGGGCTGGTCACGATACGTGGTGGTCACGAGATCAACCATGAGAGCAGTGACGCAGGCGTGCGCCGCGCCGGCGGCGCTCGTCGTGTTCGGCGGGCCGAAGCACGGCCTGCGCTGGGCCTGGTTGCCTGTGGGTCGCCGTGTCATCGCCGTGCGGGCCCAAAGGCGACTAGAATCCGATGCGCATGACGCTCGTCACGCCGATCATCCAACGCTGGATCGACGAGGGACGTCGCGACCCGGACGCGCTGTGGGCGCGCGCCGCGGATGAGCTGCCGTGGTTTCGCAAGTGGGACCGCGTATTCGAGTCAGATCCCCCGACGTTTCGCTGGTTCGTCGGTGGACAGACCAACATCGGCTTCAATGCCGTCGACCGTCACGTGCTCGACGGTCAGGGCGGCCGCGCGGCGCTCATCTACTTCAACGAACGCGGCGAGCGTGTCGTGCAGACGTACGCGCAACTGTTGCACGAGGTGAAACGGATCTCCGCCGCACTGCGCGGGCTCGGCATCGGCAAGGGCGACCGCATCACCATCTACATGCCACCGTGCCCCGAGTCGATCGCCCTGATCCTGGCCACGGTGCGCATCGGCGCCATTCACTCGATCGTGTTCGCCGGGTTCGGGGCGCACGCGCTTGGTGATCGCATTGCGGCGAGCGGATCGCGTGTCGTCTTTACTGCCGACATCACCTATCGCAAGGGCAAGGACGTGCCGCTGTTGCCCATCGTGGAGCAGGCGCTCCAGGTCGGCGGCGAATCGGTCGAACGCGTCGTGGTCCTTACTCGCGGAGGCGCGACACGCCGTCGGGTCGCATCTCCGGTGGGACGACTTCCTGCAAGGCGGCGACGGTCATGACTCCGGTCACGAGGTGATGGAGTCGAACGAGCCCGCCTTCATCCTGGCCACCTCCGGGACGACGGCGACGCCGAAGCTGGCGATTCACACGCACGGCGGCTACCAGGTGTACGTCGCCACCATGGGCAAGTGGTGCTTCGGTCTGCGACAGACGGACGTGTGGTGGGCGACGTCGGACATTGGCTGGATTGTCGGCCACAGCTACATGGTGTACGGGCCGCTGCTCGCGGGCTGCACCACCATCGTCTTCGAGGGCGCGCTCGACTATCCGCACGCCAACACCAACTGGCGAGCCGCCGTCGAGGAGTTCGGCGTCACCGGCATCTTCACGTCACCGACGGCGGTCCGCATGCTGATGCGCTACGGCGACGAGCCGCTGCTGGCAATCGACCACTCGCGCCTCGAGCGTATCGTCTGTGCCGGTGAGGTGCTCAATGCCCCGGCGTGGGATTGGCTGCAGAACACGATCCTCGGCGGACGCGTGCCGGTCATCGATCACATGTGGCAGACCGAAACCAGCGGACCGGTGTTCGGCAATCCGTACGGTCTCGGCATGCTGCCGATCAAGCCCGGATCGGCGGCGATTCCGCTGCCCGGCATCGACGCGGCCGTGGTGGCGCTCGACGGCACGCCCTGCGCCACTGGTGAAAAAGGCATCATGGTCCTGAAACGTCCCTTTCCCGGACTCCTGGCGGGACTGTGGGGCGAGAAGGAACGCTACGGCCGTGACTACTGGGAGCGGATTCCCGGCGTCTATTACACCGGCGACGCGGCGCACATCGATGAGGACGGCTACGTGTGGTTCGGCGGCCGTGCCGACGAGATCATCAAGATTGCCGGCTCATCGGATCGGCACGATCGAAGTGGAGAGCGCCTGCCTGAAGCATCCGGCGGTCGCTGAATGCGGCGTGGTGGGCCGTCCCGACGAACTTCGCGGCGAAGTGATTTCGGCCTTCGTCGTGCTGAAGGACGGTCACTTCCCGTCCGAAGAGCTGCGAAAGGCGCTCATCGACACGGTTCGCACCGAGCTCGGTCCGGTCGCCGTGATCGGTGACATGAACTTCATCGGCATGCTGCCGAAGACGCGCAGCGGCAAGATCATGCGGCGCGTGCTCAAGGCGGTCACCCTCGACCGCGATCCGGGCGACATCACCACCATCGAAGACGAAGGCTCCGTCGACGAGGCGCGGCAGGCGTGGCTCGAGATGAAGACGGCAGTAGGCACACGGCCGTCGAACCAGCGATCGGAAGGACAGATGTTCAAAGCGTTCAAGGTGTTCAGCGAGGACGGAAAGATTTCAGGGCGGGTCGTCGAGCAATCGCTCGATGACTTGGCCGCCGGCGCCGTCGTCATCAAGGCCGCGTTCTCGAGCGTCAACTACAAGGATGCGCTCGCCGGCAACCGGCGCCGGCAAGATCATGCGGCGGTTCCCCCTGATCGGTGGCATCGATGTCGCCGGCACCGTCGAATCGAGCGCGGATACGCGCGTTCAAGCCCGGCGATCCCGTGCGTCGTCACCGGATACGACATGGGCGTCGACGCACGACGGCGGTTTCTCCGGCTACGTTCGCGTGCCGGCGGAGTGGGTCATCCCCATTCCGCAAGGCCTGACGCCGTTCGACACCATGGCCATCGGGACCGCCGGATTCACGGCCGCGCTGTCGATTGTCGAGATGGAACGCAACGGACTCGCACCCGCGAACGGCCCGGTGATCGTGACCGGCGCGACCGGCGGCGTCGGCAGCATCGCGATTCAAGCGCTGGCGGCGCGCGGCTACGCGGTGACGGCGTTGACCGGCAAGGCGCAGGAGTCCGACTATCTGCGCGTCGATCGGTGCGAAGGAGATCATCGCTGCGCGGCTCGCTCGACATGGGCACAAAGCCGCTCGAGAAGTCGCTGTGGGCCGGCGCGGTGGATCCCGTGGGCGGCGACCTCCTCGGCTGGCTGACGACGAACGATGATGTACGGCGGCTGCATCGCCAATTCCGGACTGACCGGCGGCGTCGAGCTCAAGACCACCGTGCTGCCCTTCATTCTTCGCGGCGTGAAGCTGCTTGGGATCGATTCGGTGATGTGCCCGGATCAGACGCGCCGTGAAGTGTGGCGCCGGCTGGCCAGCGACCTCAAACCGTGCGCATCTCGGCGACGGCACGCGCACGCTGCGGTTCGCCGAGCTGCCCGATGCGTTTGCGACGCTGCTCGGCGGACAGGCGCGCGGGCGATTCGTCGTCGACTTGTCGGACGCGTAGGAACGAGCACGACCAACAGCAAGGAGGCGAGAGAGACATGGGACGACTGTCGATGCGGTGGATGGCTTTCTGGTGCGCGCTGTTCGTCACCATCGTTCCGAGTCCTCGCGGCCACGCGCAACAGGCGCCCGCGGCGCCACCACCTTCCGGCGTCACCGCTCGCGCGGACCTCTATCCACAACTCGACGATGCGTTTCTGCGATGGCCCTTGCCGGCGGGCGCCGAGCGGTATGCCGCGATCGACGGCAAGCGCATGCACCGCGATGTCGTCGAGCAGGTACTGATCTCCCGCCGCTATCGCGACAAGGTCCATCCGAAGTTCTGGGGCCGCATCACCGGTACGTCGTCCGATCAGGAAAGCGCCGAGTGGCTGGCCGCCAAGTTCAAGAGCGCTGGTCTGTCGGACGTCAAAATCCAGCCGCTGGACCTGGAGCCGCAGTGGATGCCGCAGACCTGGAGCGCAGTCGCTCACCGGCGCTGGAAAGACCGTGCAGCTCGAGAGCGCGCAGCCGTTCTACGGCGCCAACGCGTTGCCTGCCGGTGGTGTCGATGTTGAAGCGGTCTATGCAGGCCTCGGGAGCGAAGCGGATTTTGCCGGCAAGGACGTGCGCGGCAAGGCGGTGTTCGTGTTCAACCAGGCCGGGCTGAGAAACGAAGGAGCCGTCCGCCGCGCCGATGCCAAGGGCGCCGTGGTGATCTTCGAAGTCAACATGCTGCCTGGCAACCTGCGATACCAGGCCTATCCATCGGGCACGAAGGCGCCGGCGTTCACCGTCGGGAGTGACGAGGGCTATGCCGCGCGCGACGTGATTGCGGCGATGCCGGCCGGCCAATCAGCACGGGTCACCGCAACGTTCGAGATGAACCGGGTCCCGAACCTGAAGACGTCGCTCGTGTGGGGCACGCTGCCCGGTGCGACGGACGAAACGGTCTACCTGATCGCGCACCGCGACGGATGGTTCGACGCCGCGGGCGACAACGCCTCGGGCGTGGCGTCGATTATCGCGCTCGCGGAGCACTACGCGAAAGTGCCGCGCGCCGAACGTCGTCGCACGCTGGTCTTCGTTGGCCTCGACGGCCACCACAACTCCGGCGCCGGTGCCGGCGTCGGACGACGGTGGATGTGGGACAACCGGAAGACGCTGTTCCCCAAGACCGCGCTGATGATCAACGCGGAGCATCCATCGACGCTGCAGACGACGGTTCGGCCGACCTACTACCAGGGCGACGACACGATTGTCTGGAGCAACACCTACATGCCGCAGCAGTGGTACGCGGGCGGGCCGTCGCGGCGCAAGCTCGAAACGATTGCCGTCAACGCGTTTCGCGTGTTCGGCGCGAGCATGTATCTGGATCCCAACCCGCGGCCGCCGGCCGGCGACCTCGGCGCGTTCTTCCGCGGCGTACCGGGAGTGGCGACAAGCGAGTTCTACCACTACTTCCACTCCGACCAGGAAACCCCGGACACCGTGCCGTGGACCGGCCTCGAGGCGACCACGCGCGCCTACGCGAAGATCATCGACGACGTGAACCAACTGCCGCTGAGTGATCTGCAACGGCCCGAAGAGCCGTGCCCCTCGCCAGTGAGATGACCATGCGACGAACAATCCTTGCCGTCCTCTCGTTTCTGTTCACCAGCGCCGCGCTCCTGGCGCAGCAGGCGCCAGCCCCGCCGCGCCGCCGTCTACGCCGACTCCGTCGCCGCGCTCGGTGATCTCCCAATCCCTCACCCCGCCTGCGTTTCCGCAGAAGCGCGTGGACGAGGCCCTGATTGAATTCCCGCTCGCGCCGGGACAGGAGAGATTCCGCTCGATCGACGGCAAGAAGATGCACACCTATGTGGTCAAGCTGGCGGAAATCTCCCGCAAGTACCGCGATACGGTGAACGCGAAATTCTGGGGCCGCATCACCGGCACATCCGCCGACCATGAGACCGCGGAATGGGTGGCCGCCAAGTACCGAGAATTCGGCATGACCGACGTGCGGATCCAGGAGATCCCGCTGTTGCCGCAGTGGATGGCCCAGGACTGGAAGGTGGAAGTGGTCAGCGGCGGACAGACCGTCGAACTCACCTCCGCCCAGCCGCATTATGAAACCACGGCGATTCCCGTCACTGAACTGGACGCAGTCTGGGTCGGACGTGGCTCCGAAGCCGATTTCCTCGGCCGGGATGTGACCGGCAAGGCCGTGTTCGTCGAAACCGATCAGGCGATCGGCAACAACGGCGCTGTGGCGCGGGCCGGTACAAAGGGCGCGGCGATCGTGTTCGAAGTATCGCTGCAGCCAGGAAATATGCACTACCAGAGCTATCCCGCCCGTGGCGTCAAGACGGGCTTCACGCTGGGGAATGATGATGGCAACACCGCGCGGGAGCATCATCGAAAAGGCCGGTGGCAAGGGGGTGAAGATTCGAGCGAACCTGCAAGTCGAGATGGCCGCGAATAGGAAGACGGCGCTGGTCTGGGGCACCTTGCCGGGCACGACGGACGAGAATGTCTATGTCACGGCGCACAGGGACGGCTGGTTCGATGCCGCGACCGACAATGCGTCGGGCGTCGCCTCGCAGCTCGGTCTGGCGGAATATTTCAGCAAGATCCCGCGCGCCCAGCGCAAGCGATCGATAATTTTCGTCAGCCTTGACGGCCATCACAATGGCAGCACCGGCACGGCGGGCCTGACCTGGGTCGCGCAGAACTTCGACACGCTGTTCGCCAAGACCGCCCTCATCTTCAACAACGAGCATCCGGCGCAGATGGCCCTCCAGACGCGCCCGCGTTACTATCCGGGCAGCGAAATCACCTGGTCCAACACCTATCTTCCCCTGCAATGGTTCGCGGGCGGCAAGGAGTTCCCAGAGCTCAAGCAGATCAGCTGGAATGCGTTCAAGGAGTTCGGCCAGTCCGTGCAGATGGATGAGAGTCCCGCCTCGCCCGCCAGCGATCTGACCAGTCTGCAGGGCCGGATGAACGTCGTGCGGCCCAACTGGCGCGTCCAGGACCACATCGCTCTACTGGATGCCGGCGAGTATCAGCAATACTTCCACACCGACTGGGAAACGCCCGAGCAGGTTCCGTGGACCGGGCTCCAGGCGTCCACCCGCGCTTTCGCCAAGATCCTCGAAGAGGTCGACAAAGTGCCGATCGAGAAGCTGAGGAAGTAAAGACGCCGCATGGCGAGACAGCGGCGGAACCGGCGTGTTTTCGCCACTACTGGTCCTGTTCCACCCACGTGTCACCGCCGGCTCACGCCCAGGCTGCGGCGCACGTGCAGGCCCGGCGACGTGGCCAAGGTCACGATCAGCTCCGACAGGCTGTTCAGCCGCACGTCGTGCCCCTTGTAGGGCTCGCCCTTCTCGGCGCGGGTGAGGGCGACGAACCGATTTGCCCGCCCACGGAAGGCCGCACGCATGACCGTCCGTCAACAGGCGTTCGTCGCCCACCAGCTCGATAGCCTCAACGCGAGCGAACCCGCATGGCGCGCCGGCTATTCTCCCCGTCGGGCCGATCAGATCGGCTACGAACCTGAGAACAGCTGAGAATGCCGCAGCCATCGCCGCGGGCACAGCGCGCCTGCTGTAGGCCGCGGACTTGACGGCGCAGAATACCCTGGAGGAACTGCAGCGGGACATCGTAGAAGTTGCACGGCAGACCGTTGTAAGGCACGGATCGAGAAGCGGATAGAACTCTCCGCCGTCCATGCGATGGTGCTACAGCGCCCCTCCAGCTCGCGAAACGGAACTGCAGGAAGTGCAGCAACGGGATGCCGGCGCGGCAGACCGCAAGCACGGCCACGAGGCGGGCGCACTGGCAGATTCGACGCTTGGCACCTGGGAGGCGCGCGTCTGGGCGCCGTAAGCTCCCCTGGCCGGTGAACAGTGCGAAGGTAGACTGCTTCCAAGTCAGGAGCGGTCATGCGGAAGTCGAAATTCAGTGAGACACAGATCGTCGGGATCTTGAAGGACGCCGAAGGCGGCATCCCCGTGGCGGACCTGTTACGGATCCGCAGCGATGGAAACCTGTATCAGCGCGGGAGCACGCGCGTGGGCCTGTCGCCCGCGCTGTTCAAAAGCGGCCCCGGCGCCCGCCTGTCGCTCTCCTGGTAAGCGGCGACGATCGTTGAGAGCACCACTGCCTCACTGCGTGACGGCCGTTTTCTAGAACGACAACCGATACAGGCTGATCTCACGCCCTTGCCACGGCCGCTTCGAGACCACGCTGAAATAGGGCTGGCTCTCCAGCCGCGCGGTGAGCTGCTGATATTGCTCCGGCGGCATCAGCTCCCCGTGAATCACGACATACCGCGTCTGCAGCCGCGCCAGTTCCTCAACCGTCTGATGGTCGGGAAAGCGCTTCAGCATGTCATCGAGCATCACATAGCGCGCCGAGTAGAAGCCGCTATACCCATTGATCAGCGTCTGCCAGTGAAAAGTCGAGTAGTACATGAACGTGGGGTCTTCCTGATTGATGGGGAACTCGACGATCACGTCGGGTGCGCGATCCCTCAGCCGGCGGATCACGCTGGTGCGGGGTGGCTCCCCCTTGTCTGCCAGCAAGTCCGCGTAGGTCTGGGGGAACTCGAGGGGAATCAGGGCGAGGGCGAAGGGCGCCGACCAGCTCTCGATCGTGACGACCGCGATCAGGGCCGCGGTGACCGCCGCGCGCGCCCCGCGCGACCTGTACGCCGGCGAGCACGCGCGCGACGCCGTAGCCGGCCAGCACCGCCAGTGACAAACCGATCATGATCGTCATCCGGCTGGGGACGCGCAGCCCCTGGAACACGAAGAAGTGCTCGTACAGCACACCGTAGGTCCAACCGTTGAGGCCGCGAGCCATGTCGACCGACAACAGGAGTCCGGCGCCATAGGCGAGCCGCACCGGTGACCACGGCGGCCACAGGGCGACAATCGTCAGCGCGACACCGAGAACGCCGAGGAACAGATGACGCTCGGGGCCGCCCAGCCCTGGAGACAAGGTTCCGTACAGCTTGTTCGACGGCGACGCCGCGAGGAAATCGGTCCACACGGCCGATCCCGTCGTCACCTCGGCGCGCGAGCGTCCGCCGACAACATCGTGCGCGCGCAGGTGCGCAATCGCCACGGGCGATGCCAACGCGCCGGCCAGCACCACGGCCGCGAGCAGCCCCCCGAGCCGTTGGGGCAGCTGTCGCCACTCCGCCAGCAGGACGACACCACCGACCACGGCCAGGTAGGCGCCGAGGAACAGCGCGTTGTACATCGACGTCAACGCCTGGCCGCCCACCGCCAGACCGAGCGCCACGGCATAGCGACGGCGATGATCGCGGAGAAACCGGTGAAAGGCCCACAGGGCCAGAGGCATCCACTCGGTGTGCTGCAACTGGAAGTGGGAGTAATGATCGAAGCGGAACGGCGAGAACGCGAACAAGGCGCCGGCGACGAGCGCCGCCCCCGGGCGTCCCGTGAGATCCCGCACCAGGAGCGCCGTACCGACGCCCGACAGCACGAAGGCGGCCATCAGCAGCAGGTTGTAAACCAGTACCGGGACCGGCGCCGAGCCACAACAGGGGCGCCCCGACGACGGCCGGAGCCAATAGCGTTTCGGAGTACGCCAGCGTGCGCCGTTCGGGGTGGAAGATATTCGCGTCGAAGATGTGCGCGGGCGCGAACGGCAATTGATGCGCGACCCAGGACAGCGCCCAGGTGTTCAGCAGCGGATCGCCGACATCGCTCACGCCATCGGTCATGTGCAGGACCTGTGGGTAGGTCATCGCCGCCCACATCACCGTGAACAGGACCATGGCCACCAGCGTGAACCGCCGCAACCCACTCCACGCGCGCCACCTCATGTGGCAATTATCCTCTGCCGGCGGTCGACCTCGACCACGCCAGCTCGCTGAGCCAGATCGAGATAGCCGCCCGGGAGTTGGGAGCGCGGTTGGAAGTGGCGGTCTTGGCAGCGCGGTGAGCCCAGCCCTTCCGGGCGCATCAGTGCAGGTAATGAGATATGCCGATACCTAGCGGCCGCGGAGCCACTAGACCTGCCCATCCGGAGGTTTCTTCGACGTTAGACCGCAGTGGCGTCATCCGGCAGGGCATCCCAGCGCGGTACTGGTCTTGCTGCTCTGAGGGCATGACACAGAACACCGTCAATCCGGCGCCTCACGCGGGCGAAAAAGACACATCCGGCGTCCATACTGAGAAGCCCGTGAAGCCGTCTCCAGACGGCGAGGCCGACGCCAAGGACGCCACCAGCGCGGCCTCAAAGCCGCAAGGCACGCTTCAGGACCAGATCAAGACGATGGAGAGCGAGGGCCAGGCTCAGCCGCAGAGCGACGAGCTGCCACCGGAGGAGCGGCCAAAGGGTAAGGGCGCACCGCGGTAGAACGACACCGACCAGCTCGCCCTCGCGTTTTTGCCATGTCCTAAGTCCATGCCAGTCAATCACTTGCAGGTGCCCATCACTGCTCGTGTAAGTCGCGAGGGTGCTGAGGGAAGTACGCGGCTTGCTGCAGGTCGATCCCGACCCTGCGTGGACTTGGTCGCGCGGGTGCTGAAACCAGCTCCCGCGCGTGCTGAACCAGGTCGCGCGGGTACACGACCCGGTCCACCACCTGCTGGCGGTTGCCCGCTCAGCTCTCGTCCCTTGTCCGCTCGACACGTGAGGCAGGTCGTCTGGCTCGCGAGAGTGCATCCGGAGGGTGGTCACCCTACCTGTGCGACTTCCTCCCACCTGCTCGTGCGCCCCAGCGGGGTAGGTGCATCGACAGCGGTGCCTATCCACGCCGGGGCGTTCCACTTGCTGATGCCAGACAACATCGGTTCCGACTGACAAGGCGACGGTTCGCGACGCATCCAATCCCATCGAATCGGCGACGTGCCGCCGTCAGCTGCATGACTGGATGAACGCCGCCCCTGGTCAAGGCTCCATCCGGGCCTTGGTAACCTTCAGTGCTGCCTCCATGCCCTGTTGCGCCTCGCGTCGCACTACGCCCCGGATGATCGAGCCCGTAAAGCCACCGAGTCCGTCCGAGCGGCTGCGATTCACGTTGGCGAACCAGAATCCTTCGCCACGCGCGGGATCGGGAATCAGCACCCGCAGTTCAATTGCCGTCCAGAAGTAGTGGCTGGCGTACAACATCTTCGAGACCACCGCGACGTGGGTTTGTTGATCGGCAATCGTCAGGTGGTTGATACGAATGGTCGGCTTGAGTCCGAACTTGGCATTCTGCCAATAGAGAAACGACTCCGCCTTCGGCAGCGTCGCCTTCGGGTAGTCGAGGAGGTACGTTTTCAGACCAGTCAGATAGTTCGTCAAGGACGGCATGCGATTGACCATCGCCTCGAACTCGTGCGCGACAAAGGTTGGGCGGTCGGCGTCGCGATATTGCGCCAACCGGCTGTTGCCGCCCTCCTGATAGCCATTCACGTATTCGAGCGCCAGCTTTCGTATCGATCGCTCCACATCGGCAGTCGCCGTTGGCCTCGACCAGTCGGTTTCCTTCTGAATGCGAGTTAACGCTGCCTCCCCCAACTTCACACTGCAGTCGCCGACCTTGCACGCCTTCAGGTCCGAGACGTCATCCTCCGGAAGCGAGAGCTGGTCGAAGTCTTCGAGTCGCGGCGGGCTGCTGATGCGTTTGGTGACCAGGAAATTGTCCCCCTTCTCGAACGACTCGATGTCCCTCACGGCGGCGACGTAGCGGGAAATCGGTGCCTTCACCCAGACGGCGCCGAAGATCGACACCTCTTTCGCGGGGTCGGTCTCGAGAAGACGTGTCACCGGCTGTCCGGCAAGAAGTTGCTTCTGCTCCTCGGGAGTCAGCTTGACGTCGCTCTTGATGTACGACTCGAGGCGCTCCGGAAGCCGGGGCTGGCCCTGCCCGCGAAGAGAGAAACCGGCCGTCGCCAGCAAGAGAATGGCGCCAAGGCTCATGGCCGAGCTCACACGGCGCCGCCTGTTCGGAACTCTCATCAGGTCGCTCCTCGTTCATCCGATCGCCATCGCCATCCGCCATGGGCACGTCGTAGCCCTTATATCTCCTTCCGGCGCGGCTCGCATCACCCGGCCCAGCGCGACATAATCGGGACGACCCATTCGCGACGCCATGACCACCCTCTACCTCGCCCTGCTCGCTCTTGCGTTCCTGGTGGCAGCCTGGCTCTTCATCAGGGCCGCCCTTCGAGGCTTGCGCACGTTTGTGCGTTCGCTCTGGCCGCACTAGCTGCCCTTCCGGCGGAGTGAGCCTCCGTCACCGCCTCTCGTCACAGCCCAAAACAGCGATCCGACGTCCCTGGACCCGCGGGATCCGTCTAATCCCATGCAGGGAGGCTGTTCGCTTCCCTGGCCGCCGGCGTTTAACCAGTGTGCCCCCACATCGTGAGGCGTGGTTTGGAGCATCTCTGGATGGCTCTTAGAGCGCTCGATGCAACTCGATACCCGATCCTCGCGGGGCTTTGCCTCGTGACGATGGCCGCCTGCAGTTCGCCGACGTCCCCAACCGCCCTGGACTCCGCTCCCCCGCCGCAGATCTCCGCCTCTCACACCACCATTCGTCCCGGCGACACGGTGGCGTTCGTGCTCTCCGGCGTGGCCCCGGATCGGCGCATCTTCTGGCAGTTCACCACCTCGGACCTGGCCCCGATCGCGTTCGTGCCGGTGGTCGTGGACCCCGGCGGCGAGGCGCAGACGGCGATCGACACCCACCGCACCGTGATCCGAATCGTCCGGATCGGCCAGCCCACCAGGTTCATCGCCGAGGCATGGTCCATCCCTGGCTTCAGCGACAACCCACCCGCGGCCCTGATCGCCAGCCTCGGCATCGACGCTCTTCCGTAACTCAGCGCTGAGCTTCGGGTCACCGCGTCCAGAAAAAACTCGCAAGGGATTCATCGGATCCGCTGGTGCCGATGATGTCGCCGCGATTGTTGATGTCAACGGCCCTGAGACCGCCGAACGGAGGTGGGCCGCTTGGGAATGGCAATGGGGTAACCACACCGTCTTCCCAGACCCACGGCAGATACCGGAAGGTATTGTGCGCGAACCCCACCACCTGCCCGCGCTCGTTGATCGCGGTCGGGTAGGCAAACCCTGGCGCGATCCGCAGCAGCTCGATGGCAGTGCCCTTGTCCCAGAGGATGGCGCGACTGACGCCATCGGTCCCAAGGCTCCACCCCACGACCTGCCCACGGTTGTTGATCGCCACGGCCGCGCTCTCAAGATCGGCGATCGGCTGCGGAAGTCGGGTGATGGCGCCGCCCTCCCACAGGACCGCGTGGAAGTTGTTGCCGTCGAAAGACCTCCCGACGACTTGCCCGTTGTCGTTGATGTCAAGCGCCTCGCTGGAGGAGTCGCTCAGGCCCTCGAGCGGGATCGCCTCCTCGGGTGACCAGAGGACAGCTCGGGTCGTGTACGGGGCCACGTTCTGAGCCGCCCGCCCGACAACCTGCCCTGCGTTGTTGATCGCTTCGGGGCTCGATTCCGGGTAGTCCGGCACCATGCCCAGGTAGGCAATCGTGCCGCGCTCCCACACCGCCGCCGCGGAGTGACCATTGACTGTCCCCTGCCCCGCCACCTGGCCAGAATCATTGATGTCGGCTGGATAGA
>CAVPRP010000005.1:0-145860 GCA_963707825.1 uncultured Acidobacteriota bacterium | reverse complement strand
GCGATCGCAAGGTCGCGGATATCCGCCAGCTGCCAGGTCGTCCCCGTGATCGAGACGTTCTCGATCTTGTAGGCGACCCGAGATCACATCGGCGCGGGTCTGGGCGTTCGGTGCGTAGATGACCAGGCCACCGGCATACTGCTCCAGGAACTTCAGCTCCGATCGGCGGATCGGCGGATTGCGCTGCAGCTGCTCCTGCAATTCGCGACGTGAGACGCGGCCCGGCGACGCGACCTGCGCAATCAGGAAAGTGTCGGAGCCGAAGGTGCGAGCCGTGCTCTGCCTGGCGTAGAGCGCCACGCCATCGAGCGCGGAGACCACCAGAACGATCGTGGCCACGGCCACGCCAATGGCCAGCGCTCCCAGCCCCGCGCGGAGCGGGTTGCCGCGCAGGGCGGCGGCGCCCTGACCAATCGCCTCAACCATCATTTTCAGCGTTTTACCCTCAGCTCACGCGAACCAATCGAGGGGTTAGACGCGCGTTCCGCACCGCGCGACCCCGTTTCGGAGTCTAATCCCTCTGCATACATGAGCAGGCGTCGCATTCTGATAGGTGGAATTCTGTCGCGATCGTCGCGATCGTCGTCTACAGCCGCCGAGGCGCGAACGAGGGCATCCTGGCCGAAGTGACGGCCGTCTCCCGGACCACTTCCCTCCAGTCGTTCGTCACCGCCTCCGGCGAGATCGTCGCCGACCGCTACGCCGACATCGGCTCGAGCACCATGGGCCGCCTGGTCGAGCTGGCGGTCAAGGAGGGCGACCGGGTCAAGGCCGGCCAGCTGCTCGCCCGGATCGATCCGGTGCAGGCCCGCAGCTGCGCCGACGGGGCCGCGGCCGCGCTTCGCGCGCTCGAGGCCGAGGCGAGCGCGGCGGCCGCCGAACAGGTGCGCGCCAGGCCGACATCGCCGTCGCCAAGGCCCGCGCCACCGACGCCGAAAGCGCCTCGCGCGCCCGCGAGCTCCGCAGCCCAGGGCTGATCGCCCTCCGACCTCGACACCGCCGCAGGCCGCAGGCCGAGGCCACCGAGGCGCAGCTGGCGGCGCCGAGGCCGCCATCAGCCGCATCGAACAGCGCAGGCGGCGTGCCGCCCGTCGGGTGGCCCAGGGTCGCGCCGAGCAGGCGCGCGCCCGCGATCAGCTGGACAAGACCGCGATCACCGCACCGATCGACGGGGTCGTCACCCGCCTCGACGTCGAGGAAGGCGAGATGGTGGTCATCGGCGTGCAGAACCAGCCCGGCACCATCCTCATGACCGTGTCGGACCTCGAGCGCGATCAACGCCGAGGTCAAGGTCGCCGAGGCCGACGTGCTCCGCCTAGCGCTCGGCAACCCGTCCACGGTCACGCTCGAGGCACTGCCGGGCACCACCTCCCAGGGCAAGGTCGTGGAGATTGGCGCCAGCGCCCTGGCCCAGGTCGGCACGCAGGCGGCCGCGCGCGAGTTCAAGGTCAAGGTGCGGCTCGACGGCGACGTCGCCAGGCTGCGTCCCGGCCTCACCTGCGACACCGAGATTCTCGTCGCCGAGCGCACGAACGTCATCACCGTGCCGCTGCAGGCAGTGGTGCAGCGGCCGGGCGAACGGTGCGGCCCAGACCGGCGTCTTCGTGGTGCGCGACGGGGTGGCGTCGTTCGTGCCGGTCACGACCGGCATCATCGGCGGGCTGGACATCGAAATCGACGGCGTCGCCGACGGCTCGCAGATTGTCGCCGGGCCCTTCCAGGTGCTGCGCGAGCTGAAGGACGGGGCGCGGGTGCACGAAGGCGCGGCGAGTGGCGAAACCGTAGCCGCTCTCGCGGCCGGGGCTCGGTAACTTGAACTTCGTCCTAGCTAGCGATGCCTCGCCCCGCCGTCGCTCCGCCGGAATCCACGGTCGAGACCGCGTGCCCGCTCGACTGTCCGGATGCCTGCACGCTCACCGTCACGCTGCGCGGCGGCCGCATCACCAAGATCGACGGCAGCACCGCGAACGACATCACCAACGGCTACATCTGCGCCAAGGTGCGCCGCTTCGACCAGCGGGTCTACGGCGACGATCGGCTGCTCTACCCGGCCGTGCGCCGCGGCGCCAAGGGCGAGGGCAAGTTCACGCGCGTCGACCTGGGACGACGCGCTGGATCTGATCGCCGAGAAGCTGCGAACGACGCCCGCGACGCATCGGCGGCGAAGCGATCCTGCCGCTCTGCTACGGCGGCTCGAACGGCTTCCTGACGCAGGACTACGCCGACGCGATCCTGTTCCGCCGCCTCGGCGCGTCGCGCCTGCTGCGCACGGTGTGCGCGGCGCCGACCGGCGCCGCCAACCTGGGCCTCTACGGCAAGATGGCGTCGGTCAGCTACCAGGACTATCCCGAGCGCGAAGCTGATCCTCGTCTGGGGCGTCAACCCGGCGTGTCGGGCATCCACCTGATGCCGTACCTCAAGGAGGCGCGCGACAACGGCGCCTACGATCGTCGTGATCGATCCGCGCGCGACGACGGTGGCGCGCCAGGCCGATCTGCACCTGGCGGTGCGTCCCGGCACCGACCTGGTGCGTGGCGCTGGCGATTCACCGCTATCTCTTCGAGGAGGGCGTCGCCGACCAGGCGTTCCTCGACGCGCACACGACCGGCGCGGAGCAGCTGCGCGAACGAGCCGCGCCGTGGACGTTCGAACGCGCCGCCGAGGTCAGCGGCGTCCCCGCCGATCGGCTGCGCGAGGTCGCGGCGCTCTACGCGCAGATCGAGCCCGGCACTGGTCAAGTGCGGCTGGGGCCTCGAGCGCAACCGCAACGGCGGCAGCGCGGCGGCCGCGGTCCTGGCGCTGCCGGCGGTCGGCGGCAAGTTCGGCGTGCGCGGCGGCGGCTACTCGATGAGCAACTCCGCCTCGTGGGACATCGAGCGCACGTGGCTGCGCGACCAGGAGCCGCCGACGCGCGCCGTCAACATGAACCAGGTCGGCCGCGATGCTGACCGAGCCGAGGGCACGCCGATCAACGTGCTGTTCGTCTACAACTGCAATCCGGCGGTGACCCTGCCCGATCAGGCGCGCGTCCTCCGCGGCCTCGCAGCGCGAGGATCTGTTCACCGTGGTCTTCGATCAGGTGCTGACCGACACCGCGCTCTACGCCGACGTCGTGCTGCCGGCGACGACGTTCCTCGAGCACTACGACTTCGCCAAGGGCTACGGCCCGATGACGCTGCAGCTGGGCACGCCGGTGATCGATCCGGTCGGCGAATCGCGCTCGAACACCGACGTGTTCATGGATCTGGTGCGGCGGCTCGACCTCTCGCGCGACGGCGATCCCGACGACGAGCTCGAAGCGATGCTCGACGTCGCTGGCGGGCCTGCCCGGAGCGATCGCCGACGAACTGCGCGAGCACTGGACGCGCGACGCCGCCGCACGGCGGACGGCCGGTGCAGTTCGTCGACGTGTTTCCGAAGACGGCCGACGCGCAAGGTCGCACCTGTGCCCGGCGGTCGCTCGACGCGCGAGGCGCCGCTGGGCCTCTACGGCTTCCAGCCCGATCCGGCGACCGAGCGCTATCCGCTGGCGCTCATCTCACCGGCCAGCGAGCGGACGATCAGCTCGACGCTCGGCGAGCTGTCGCGGCCCGACGGTGATCGCTCGAGATGCATCCCGGCGGACGCGGCGGTCGCGCGGACATCGACGATGGCGACGAGGTGCGGGTGTTCAACGATCTGGGCGAGGTGCGATTGACGGCGCACGTCACGCCGCTGGTGCGGCCCGGCACCGTCTCCATGCCCAAGGGCGTGTGGCGACGGCACACGGCCAACGGCTTCACGTCGAACGTGCTGGTGCCGGACACGCTGACGGACCTGGGCGGCGGCGCGTGCTTCAACGACGCGCGCGTAGACGTGGCGAAGGTCGAAAAGGCGACGCACTAGGCGCCGCCTCCGGAAACGGCTGCCAGCTATCGGCCCCGACGGGGGTTGCCGATGACCGCATAGCTGACAACTGGGGTGAAACATCTTACATGTCGGTCGGCAGCTTGCCGCGACCGCCGCGGCTGACCTGACCACCCTTGCGGCCGGCCTCCCGAGCTTCGTCGGCTGACCATTCGTGGGCGGTTCCCTTGGCGTGGGCGGCGCGACCGCCCTTGCTGGCGATCTCGCGCTGCTTCTCCGGGGACATCGACGCGAACCCTCGACGTGCCTTTCGGATGCTTCAATCACGTGCACACCTCCTGATCGTCTGCTTCTACTGCGAGATGCTGTGCCACATTCGCCTGAACAGTCACGCCTGATAAGTTGCCGTGGAATCAGCGTCTTAGGGAAAACGCTGTCGCAAGCAACTGCCCGAGCTGTGGTGTATGGAATCCATACACTTCGACCTGTCTGAGGCGGTGTGCAATCAATACGCTTGACGGACCGGGCGTGGCGCCGCGGCTGTGAAGACGTCGCAGTCCTTCGCAGTTGCTGCAGGTCGAACTCGTAGCCGACGACCGGCCAGAACATCGGGTGGGCGCAGTAGACCAACTGGCCGTCGATGATGGTGTGGAGTCCGAGATTGATCGGGCAGACTGGCCGTGCGGCGGCCGTACCAGCAGAGGCGATGGCGTTCTTCGGCGTTCCACGGGGCGGCTCGCAGCCGATTATAATGGGGATGGAGGCAGTGCAACATGAGCGTGTGTGGTGGTCCCACCGGCTTCCGGATGAAGTCGGCGGCAACAAGAGCGGTCGCACGGTGTTGTGCGTGAAGTTCCAGAAGGAGACTGCCGGGGCTCGACGCGGCGCCGTGGCCCGGCGAGATCGGCCAGCGCATCTACGAGAACGTCTCGGCGCAGGCCTGGAAGCTCTGGGAGGAACGCCAGAAGATGATCCTCAACGAGTACCGCCTGATGCCCTGGCAGAAGGAAGGCCAGGAGCTGATCCGCAAGCAGATGGAAGAGTTCTTCTTCGGCGAAGGGTCGGCGCTGCCGCCCGGCTACGTCCCGCAGCAGTCGAAGTAGCAGGCCCCGGGCGAGTCGACCCGAGGGCCGATCGCTATCCGGACGACCGGAGCAGCGGAGTCGATCGCGAACGCGCAGCCGCGCGTGCGCCTCGCGCAGCGCGCGCTCCACGTCTGCGGCCGATGCCGCCCGCGCGAAGATGAACCCGAGGTAGCTCGCGCCCTCGGGCAGCGGCATCAGCTGCTGATCCGGCCTTGGCGGTGATCTGCACGTCGTCGACGTGCGGCACCGCGCGCGCGCCTCCTCGACGCCGTCCACGCCGCGGTAGACGCCGCTGCGCGGAATCGGAATCATCATCACGCGCCGAGGCCGCGGCTTCGCGCGTCCACTCGCCCATCGGCTCGCCGAGCGCGTGCCGCAGCAGCAGCTCCTCGAGGCCGATCGATCGCGCCGGTGCCGTCCGCGAAGCGCAGCGCCCGCGCGCACAGGCCGCCGATCGGCCGCGCCGCGACCTCCAGCACGAAGACGCCGCGCGCGTTGACGCGGCACTCGGCGTGGATCGGGCCGTGGTGCAGGCCGAGCGCCTGCGCGCGCCGCGCGCGACCGCGTCGACGATCTGCCGCTGCGCCGCCGGCGCTGCGCGCGCGACGGCGTGACGTAGATCGTCTCCTCGAAGAACGGCCCGTCGAGCGGATCGGGCTTGTCGAAGATCGCCAGCGTGCGCAGCGCGCCGTGCTCGAGCACGCCCTCGAGCGCGTACTCCGTCGCCGTCGATGTAGCCCTCGACCTGGATCACGTCCGCCGTCGGGATCGTGCAGCTCGCGGACCTCGGGCGAGCGCAGCAGCCGGCGCAGCGCGCTCGAACGCGGTCGACGAAGCTCAGCGGCATCGTCGGCGCGAATCACGCCGCGGCTGCCCGACAGCACCGTCGGCTTGACCACGCACGGGAACGACACGCGGTCGAGCAGCGTCGTCGGGTCGGCGCCGACCGGCACGGCGATGAACGCGGGCACCGGCAGGCCGGCGGCGCGCAGCCGCTCGCGCGTCAGCCGCTTGTCGCGCGCTGGCCGTCGCGGCGTCGGGCGGGATGGCCCGGCAGCCCGAGCAGGCGCTGACGAGCTACGCCGCCATCACCGTCGGCCGATCGCCGACGGCGAGGACGCCGTCGACCGGGCGCTTCGCTCAGGCGCCGCGACAACGCTGTCGACCGACCGCCACTCCTCGTGGAAGCGCACCGGAATCGCGCCGTCGCGCCACGGATCGTCGAGGTGATCGCAGCGATCGGTGGCGTAGACCAGCTCGACGCCGAGGCGCGCGGCGGCCTCCGCGAACATGCGCGTCTGATAGCCGGTCGTCGTCGCGAGCAGCAGCACGCGCCGCGGCCGCGGCATCGACGCGGCAGCGTTGACGTTCATAACAGAGCCACCTGCTCTGCGGTGGGCTCCGCTCAACAGTACCAAGGCTCGTTCAGGTACGGAATGGCGGCGCGGGCGGCGCTGGATCGACGGCCGGCAGTGGCCGACCGAGCCGCGCGTAGCGCCAGCGGCGCGGACCTCGTCGAACATCGCCTGCCGCGGCCGCGACGGCCGCACGCCGACGAGCGCCATGCACCTCGTGCTGCAGCGCGTCGACGCGCGGATCGGGATGGCGCCACGGATAGGTCAGCGTCTGCGCGTCGAACGGCCCGATCACCGCGCGGATGTCGGGCAGTTCCAGCAGCCGCGACTGCCAGGTGACGAGCAGGCGGATGCCCCACTGCACCGGCGCGACGTGCGCCGACCAGATCGAGGCTCGACGACCACGTCGAGCAGATCGATGTAGCCGTCGAGCGTCGTCCACGGCGTGAAGGCGACGAAGGTCGGCACCAGCGTCAGGCCGGCCTCGCGGCACAGCGCGCGGCGACCGCGATGAAGTCGGCGCGCGTGTGGCCCTTCTCGCAGCTTCGCCAGCACGCGCATCGTCGACCGACTCGACCGCGCTCGTCACGAACAGGCAGCCGGTGTCGCGCAGCACGCGGCAGCAGGTCGCGATGCGCGAGCAGGTGCTCGACCTTGATCGTCACGTCGTAGGTGAGCGCGGGCCATTCGCGCGTGAAGCGCCTCGACGATGCGGCGCGCGTGCGTCGGGCCGTTGAAGAAGTCGGGATCGCCAAAGCGTGATGTGCTGCGGCGCCCTGCTCCACCTGCGCGCGGACGTCGGCGAGCACGACGTCGACCGGCACGACGCGGAACTGGCCGTCGTAGACCGGCACGATCGGGCAATGGCGGCAGCGGTGCTTGCAGCCGCGCGTCGCGTCGGTGGCGCCGACGACGCGTCGCGTGCCATCGGGCATCTGCAGCGACGCGTAGCGATCGAGCGCCGGCAGGCCGCGCGATCCGGCTGAATCGAAGGCGAGTCGCGGAACGTCGTGGCTGGCCGGCGCCCGCAGGCGATGGCGTTCCAGCGACGGCGCTGCCCGCGGCGAGCGCAGCCTGCGCCGACGCGATCGCCAGCAGGTCGGCCTCGAACTCCGGGCCCGAGCACGTGGGTGACGCCGTGCGCGCGCAGCAGGTCGTCGTTCAGCGGCGCGTACAGCCCGTAGGCGCAGAGCGCCGCCGTCCGGGTTCAGCGGCCCGCAGCGCGATCGATGCACCGGCAGCGCGAGGCGGGTCGCCGTGTGCATCGGCAGGTAGACCGCGACCAGCCGCCGCGCGCGTCGAGCCAGTGCCGGATCGAATCGTCTGTCGCGACAGGTCCACGGTCCGCGACCTCGATGCCCGGCGCGGCGCAGCCACGCCGCCGGCGAAGCCAGCCCGAACGGCTGGCGGCCGAGGTCGTAGGTGGACAGGAGCAGAATCACGCACTGTCGGGTAGCACTCCCGGGATCCGGGTCCGTACGGCGTCCGGTACCCGGCGTTCGCCGTTTTGCCTTACGGCTGCCCGGTCTGCCGTATTTGCCTTCCTCGGTCCACCGTTCTATACTCCCCGGCGGAGGATTCGCACATGTGGAGTCGACGATCATTTCTGCGCCTCACCGGCAGCGCGGCGGGTGCGGGGCTGGCGGCCTCGGCGAGTACGGGCTGGAGAGGTCGCGGCGCTGTCGCAGTCGATGGCGGGACGCACGCCGGACCAGGTGGCCGCCGACGAAGACTTCTGGCGTGAGATCCAGTTCGCGTTCACCCTCGACCGCACCCTCATCAACCTGAACAACGGCAATCAGTGCCCCAGTCCCACGGTCGTCCACGAGGCGTGCAAGCGCTACATGGACTGGGCCAACCAGGCGCCGATCTATCACCGCGGGATGATCGACCGGAACATCGAGACGGCGCGGCGGCGGCTGGCGGCGGAGTTCGGCGCCGATCCCGGAGGAGATCGCCATCACCCGCAACGCCAGCGAGTCGCTGCAGATCGCGCAGATGGGCCTCGACCTCGAGCCGGGCGACGAGGTGCTGACGACCGAGCAGGACTACGGCCGCATGCTGACCACCTGGGATCAGCGCGTGCGACGCGACAAGATCAAGCTCACGCGGATCGACTTCCCCGTGCCCACCACGCAGGCAGGATCTGCTCGAGCGCCTCGGCAGCGCGATCACGCCGCGCACCAAGGTGCTGCACTTCTGCCACATCACCAACCAGTCGGGACAGCTGTTCCCGGTGCGGGAACTGAGCCTGATGGCCCGCGCGCGCGGCATCATCACCATCGTCGACGGCGCGCACGCGATGGGACACTTCCCGTACAAGCTGCGCGATCTCGAGATGGACTACTACGGCGTCAGCCTGCACAAATGGCTGCTGGCGCCGCTCGGCACCGGGCTGCTCTACGTGCGGCGCGATCGCATCGCCTCGACGTGGCCGCTCCAGGCCGCGCCGGAGCGCAGCGACAAGGACATCCGCAAGTTCGAGGAGATCGGCACCCACCCGCCGGGGCCGCGCGCGGCGATCAGCGAGGCGATTGCGTTCCAGCAGGCGATCGGCATCGAACGCAAGGCCGCCCGCCTCCGCTACCTGACGATGCGCTGGGCCAACGAGCTGAAGAAGGAGTCGCGGGTCCGGCTGCACTCCAGTCTCGAACCGGGACAGACCTGGGGACTGGCCGTCGTGTCGATCGACGGCGTCGACAGCAACAAGCTGGTCACCCACCTCTGGGACAAGCACCGCATCGTCATCGTCGCCGTCGGGCACGAGAACCCGAAGGAGCCGTCGATGAGCTACCGCGGGCTGCGGGTGACGCCGAACATCTACACGCCGCTCGAGGAAGTCGATTACTTCGTCGAGGCGATGCGCGGCGTGATCAAGAACGGGCTGCCGGCGTAGCGCGATCCGGCCATCCGTTTGATGGGCCGGACCAGGGCGAAGAGAATCACGCCGGCGGCGATGGCGAACGCCGCACATCGACGCCGAACAAGGTCGGCAGCGCGAACGACTCGTAGAACGAGGCGACCCGTCCGCCGATGAAGTTGCCGACCGACGTCGCGAGGAACCACACGCCCATCACCAGCCCCGCGATGCGCGGCGGGGCCAGCACGGTCATGGCGCTCAGTCCCACGGGGCTGAGCGCCAGCTCGCCGATGGTGTGCAGCAGGTAGGTCAGCGTCAGCCACATCGGGCTGGCGAGCATCCCCTGCTCCGACATCCGCGCCGGCCCGATGAGAATGGCAAACCCCAGCCCCGCGAACACCAGGCCCAGCGCGAACTTCGCCGAGCTCGACGGCTCGGTTCCACGCTTCGCCATCGACTGCCAGACCCACGCGAACACCGGCGCGAGGATGATCAGGAACAGCGAGTTGCAGAGACTGGAACCACGTGCTCGGGAACGGATAGCCGAAGCAGCTTGTTGTCGCGTGCTGCGATCCGCGAACAGGTTGAGCGTCGAGCCGGCCTGTTCGAACACCGACCAGAACAGCGCCGCGGCGAGGAACAACACGGCGATGACGTAGAGCCGCTTCTTCTCCTCCGGCGTCCACCCGCCCGACAGGAACAGCCAGCCGAAGAAGCCCGACGGTCACCAGCAGCAGGAACACGCCGGCCGCGTCCGCGATCTGCTTCGCGGTGATCGGCAACAGACCCGTGTAGGCGCCGCCGCCGACAACGAGCACCAGCGCAAGCAGGACCGATCCCCAGATGGCGGCCGAACGCCGCAACGCCGCTGCTTCGGCCGGAGATCCCGGCGGGCACCGGCGACACGCCCGCGTCGCCGAGGTTCTTGGCTGCCCAGCAGGTACTGAATCACGCCGAACGTCATGCCGACACCGGCCGCCGCGAAGCCGACGTGCCAGCCGATCTCCTGTCCGAGATAGCCGCAGATCAGCGGCGCGATGAACGCGCCGAGGTTGATGCCCATGTAGAAGATCGAGAAGCCGGCGTCGCGGCGCTGGTCCTTCTCGCCGTACAGCTGTCCGACGATGACGCTGACATTGCCCTTCAGCAGCCCGGTCCCGAGGACGATGAGGAACAGCCCCAGGTAGAACGTAGAGAGTGAGGGAAACGCCATGCAGAAATGGCCGCTCGGCGATCAGGATGCCGCCGTAGAGGACGGCGCGGCGCTGGCCGATCAGCCGGTCCGCGATCCACCCGCCGGGCAGCGCGGTCATGTAGACCATCGAGGTGTAGAGCCCGTAGATGGCGCCGCCCTGCGCCGCGTCGAAGCCCAACCCCCCGGCCGCGAGCGGCGCCGTCATGTAGAGCAGCAGCAGCGCGCGCATGCCGTAGTAGCTGAAGCGCTCCCACATCTCGGTGAAGAACAGGGTGGAGAGCCCTCGGGGGTGGCCGAAGAAGGCGCGATCGTTGGGGGCGGGGTGGCTCATCGTCCGGGTATTGTAAGCGCGTGACGGTCGGGACATCGCGGCTTGAGGTTTGACCTGAAGCGACGCACAATACGCCGTCACTACAACCTGGAGGACCCATGGCTCCACGAGCGGGCAGGTTTGGACCGGCGGCGATCACATTCGTGTTCACCTGTCTGCTGGCCCTGGCGCCGGCGTGGGCCGGTGCGCAAGCACCCGAGAAGGAGCGCACCAATCCCCTGCAGGGCAACCCCACCGCGCTCAAACAGGGCCAGAACATCTATCGCGGCCGCTGCGGCGTGTGCCACGGCATCGATGCCAAGGGCTATCGAGGGAGCGACCTCACCACCGGCGACTGGGTGCACGGCGGCAGCGACGGTCAGATCTTCCAGACCATCCGCGCGGGTGTCTCCGGGACCGAGATGCCCGGCAACCCGAACATGTCGGAGGAAGAAATCTGGATGGTGATCACGTACCTCCGGACGCTGAGTGCACCAGGCGGTCCGGCGCCCGAGCGCGGCGACGCGACGCGGGGTGAGCAGCTCTTCTGGGCCAAGGAGCGCGGTAACTGCGGGCAGTGCCACATGATCGGCCCGCGCGGCGGACGCATCGGCCCGAACCTCTCGCGCATCGGCGCGGCCCGATCCGCAGCCGCGCTCGAACGTGAAATGCGGCGGCCCGCGGAGGTGATTCCGGTCGGCTTCGAAACCGTCACGGTGGTGACCAAGGACGGCAAGCGCATCCGCGGCGCGCGCAAGAACGAGGACACGTTCTCGGTGCAGGTGATGACGGCCAGCGAGGACATCCTCTCGTTTTCGAAGCGCGAGGTCGAGGTGCTGGCCGAACCCGAGCGCTCGCTGATGCCGGCGTACGGTCCGGAGCGGCTGAGCGACACGGATCTGGCGGACGTGGTGCGGTATCTGCGGTCACTCCGGGGCGAAAGGGGAACGCAATGAGAAGCACCTGACGTGTAGGCTCGTGCTCGGTCGCGGCGCTCGCGCTGGGCATGGCTCCGGGCGCCGGCGCCCAGACGGTGACCAACGCGCAACTCCAGAACGGGCTCGCCGACACGAGCACGTGGCTCAACTACGGCGGCGACTACGGCAGCCAGCGGCACAGTCCGCTCACGCAGATCACCCCGGCCAACGTGGACGGGCTCTCCGTGCAGTGGGCGTTCCAGACCAACACGCTCGGAAAGTTCGAGTCCACTCCGCTGGTGCTGAACGGCATCATGTACTTCACCGGGCCGAACAACACCGCGTGGGCCGTCGATGCGCGAACGGGCCGGCAGATCTGGGCCTACCGTCGCGACCTGCCCGAAGGGATCGACGTCTGCTGCGGCCGCGTCAATCGCGGCTTCGCGGTGCTGGGCGAGCGTCTGTTCATCAACACGCTGGACGCGCACCTGCTCGCCCTCGACATGAAGACCGGCGCCGTCGTGTGGGACTCGGTCATCGCCGACTACACGCAGGGCTACAGCGCGACGTCCGCGCCGCTCATCGTCAAGGACAAGGTGATCGTCGGCATCGCGGGCGCCGAGTACGGCATTCGCGGCTTCATCGACGCCTACGACGCGGTCACCGGCAAGCTCGCGTGGCGCTTCTGGGTCGGTGCCGGAGCCCGGCGTGAAGGGCAACGAGACCTGGGAAGGCGACTCGTGGAAGCGCGGCGGCGGCTCCACGTGGGTCACGGGCAGCTACGATCCCGCCCTCAACCTGATTTACTGGGGCACCGGCAATCCCGGTCCCGATCTCTACGGCCACGACCGCGACGGGGACAACCTCTACACCGATTCGGTGGTCGCGCTCGACGGCGACACCGGCGTGTTGAAGTGGCACTACCAGTTCACGCCGCACGACACCCATGACTGGGACGCGACGCAGGTGCCGGTGCTCGCCGACCGGGTCATCGGTGGCGTTTCACGCAAGGTGCTGCTCTTCGCGAATCGGAACGGCTTCTACTACACGCTCGATCGCGTCAACGGCTCGCTCCTGGCCTCGCGGCCGTTCGTGCGCACGACCTGGGCCGAGAAGATCAATCCGGACGGGAAGCCCGCGGTGCTGCCCAACTCCGATCCGACGGAGAAAGGCACCGAGGTCTGCCCCGACATCACCGGTGGCACGAACTTCCAGTCCCCTGCCTACAATCCGAAGACCGGCCTCTTGTACGTCACGGCGCGCGAGGTCTGCGCCACCTACTACGGCTGGGAGCAGGAGTTCGTCGCCGGCGAGTACTACTTCGCAGGCGCGGCTCAGCGCACCGGGCGCGGCTACAGCGCGATGCGGGCCATCGATCCCGCGACCGGCGGCGTGAAGTGGGAGTTCAAGTACCACACGCCGTCCATGGCCGGCGTGCTCTCCACCGAGTCCGGCCTGGTGTTCGGCGGCGACATGGACGGCAACCTCATGGCGTTCGATGCGGCCGGCGGCAAGAACCTGTGGCACTTCCAGACGGGCTCGTCGATCTACGCGGCGCCGATCACCTACCTGCTCGACGGCCGGCAATACCTCGTGCTGGGGTCCGGCACGACCGTCTACGCGCTGGCGCTGCCACGGACGCGCTGACGAGACGCACGCGACGACGGACTGAGCCATGGAGGCTGCCGCCCGGTGGCGCACGCAATCCGTGCGCGAGCCATGAGCATCGTCGGCCGCGCCCGCTATGGCAACATCAAGCGCTTCACGGTGACGACCGACGAGGCCCTGAAGAAACCGCCGGGCCAGCCGTAGCCGCGAGCTCGGCCGGTGCGGCACGGTAAGATCCGGCCATGCCCCTGGACGAATACCGGAAGAAGCGCGACTTTTCAAAGACTCCGAACCCGACGGGTCCAACGCTCCCAAAGCCCGAGAAGAAGGGCGGAGCGCTGTTCTTCTCCGTGCAGAAGCACCTGGCCTCGCACCTGCACTACGACCTGCGCCTGGAATGGAACGGCGTGCTGTTGTCGTGGGCCATTCCGAAGGGGCCATCCATCGACCCGGCCGACAAGCGGCTGGCGATGCAGACCGAAGATCACCCCTTCGCCTACGGGACCTTCGAGGGCGTGATCCCGGAGGGATACGGCGCCGGCATCGTGATGCTGTGGGACCGCGGCACCTGGACGCCGGAGGTGCCGGACGTGGACGCCGCGCTGCGCAAGGGTGATCTGAAGTTCACCCTCGACGGCTACAAGCTGAAGGGCTCGTGGGCGCTGATCCGCACGCGAGGCTTCGGCGGCGGATCGAAACCCAGCTGGCTGCTGATCAAGCACAAGGACGACTGGGCGGGCCCGGTGGCGATCGCGGAGTTCGCACCGCTGTCGGTGAAGACGCCGGACGCCGACTTCGCGGACATCCTCGCCGCCGACAACCCCGACGTGTGGACGTCGAATGCCCCGGCGAAAACCGGTGATACAGGCAAGCTGTTCCAGCGCATCATCCGCCAGGCGGTGGAGATGAAGGAACGGGGGATAACAGCAAAAGGCAGAAGGCACGAGGGCAAAGGCAGAAGACAAGGCAGAAGGCAAAAGGCAGAAGGCCGAAACGAAAAGGCAGCCGGCAGACGGCAAACGGCCGAAGGCAAAAGCCAAGGCGAAGAAGGCATAGCCCTCTCCGCCCTGCTTATTCCAAGACCCAAGACCCAAGGCTCGAGGCTCAAGGCTTGAGCGACCGGACACATGAGTAAGCAAAATAGTCTCGAGGACATGGGTAACAGTTTATTGGCGTGTTCTCATTCGGCTCTCGTGCCTCGAGGCGCGAGCCGACGGAGTCCTGCGAGCGTCACCGTGAACGACCGATCGGCGTTAGCGAGAGAAGTTGGCGTTCCCGGCTCCGTCGCGCCGACACCAGCGTGCGACGGTGCCCGCCGGTGTGACCGGCCGGCAGCTGCAGCATCAGGATCTTCGGCCGTCGTAGTCCACCGGCGCAAAGTTGCCGCACGAAAGGCGCGAGGTCGGGCGCCAGCGCGCTGCGCCGTCCCGACGTCACTGGCCGTCGGCAGCCGCGCACCGCATACGCGTCGGAACTCGTGGCCGTGGCGTCGCGCCGCGTCGTCCGACAGCCGACGTCGTCGATGGCGGGTCGTAGTCGTGTCGCCCGGCGTCGTGATCGTCCAGCGCATCTCGCTGCGTGCCGTTCGGCATGCTGCATTCGGCCCGAAAGCGATCTGAAGTGCCGTTGCTGACGCCCGGACGATTCGCGCCCGGGCGGCCGCGCCGTCATCGCCTTGATCACGGAATGAAATTGCTGCGTGCAGCACCCGTTTCGCTCGGGATGCCCGGGCGCGATGCGTCTCCGCGGGACGATGCTGCCAGCCGCATCCACCAAATGGCCGAGCGGTGACAGGCGCCCGAAGCCGGTGCCGGCAAGGGACTCCCGTTGTCACTGCGAATGCGATCCGGCAAGCCCGTACCGTGAACGCGCGCGCTGAATCGGCGCTGCGTGTCGTCGAGCGGTGCGCGCGGCAGGCTGATGCGCCGAGCGCCAGACGATTCCGACGAATCCGTCGCGCCCCGTCATGGCGATACAGCGCCGGCGGCGTCCGCGGTGCCAGGCCGTCGCCCTCCTCGAACATCGGAGCCGCCGCACGTCGTCGGGGCCACTATCGGCGCCACGACCGACGCCCCGGGCGCCACCGTCGCGCGCCGTATGGAGTCGCGGCGCGGCTTCAGTCAGCGCGCGCGGCGTCAGAGGCGCATCGCCGTCGAAGCAGTAGACGCCGGCGCCAGCGACTGGCCGCCAAGGTTCTGCCCCGTCTTGTTGTTCGCCGGAAGACAGGTCCGCGCGGCAAGGTTGGCGTTACGCCAGGACGGCACTCTGGTGCGCCTGGACCGCCACCGCATCGCCCTCGTGCAAGCTGCTCGCCGGGCGCCGCGAACATCGCCGGCGTGATGCCGGTGATCGATGCCGCCGGCGTCCGTGCCGACGTCACCGGAGAACGTGCGATGCGCCGGTGTTGCTCACCGAGGCGCCTGAAAGAACGGCAAAGCTCTCCGCCCCGCCTAGTGCCGCGGCGGAGCTGGCTGGGCGACAGCGATCCATCGGGCTCATGACTCAGCGCCGACTGCGCCAAGCGCGGCCCCACGTATTGCTGCGGTTCTAACGACGGTAAGAAGTCTTATTCATGGCATCCACCTGCGCAATTTCGACACGAGATCCCACTAATGGGGGCGTCACGCGCTGTAACCAGCGTCAGCAGCCCTTCGGTAGCAAAATGGGGGCCAGACACGGCCGACGTCAGGGACGTGCCGAGTGGCGATGCGAGGCAGGCGGCGAGTTGATGGAGCAGGTCACCCTGAGCCGCCGCGTCGAACGGTGGCGCGATCGCCCAATCGTGCAGCCACACCGGCTGGCGACGACGTTCGGCGGGCTCCCAGGTGTATCGGGGAATGACGTGCGCGTGGAGGGCGGGCTCGACGTTGCCGAGCATCTCGTAATTCAGCCGCTCGGCGCCAGTCACCTGCAGCACCGCGTCGCCGACGCGAGCCATGTCGTCCAGGAACTGCTGACGCGCCTTGCCGCTGAGCGCATTCAAGTCGGGCACGACCGGGTCGGGCAGGAGCAGGCAGTAGCCCGGCAGGATTTGCGGATCGCCGAGCACCACCCACCCCGACGGCACACGCGCCACCACCCGCGCCAGCTTGCCGGCCCGCGCCGACTCCACGAAGCGGTGAATCGCCGTCACTTCCGGTAGTCCAGCGCCGGCTTCCGATCCGCGAGCCGCGTGGTGTACTTGAAGTCCGGCCCGCGGCGCTTCTCGAACTCCGCGCGCGCCTGCTCGATGTGCGTCGGGTCGGTGAAGAGATCGATCGCCGTCAGCGTCATCGTCTTCGCGGCGACCATCATGCCCTTCACGCCGATCGACGTGCCGCCGGCCGCCACCGCCTGCCAGCTGTGCGCGGGCGTGCCCGGCACCCACGTCGCCGCGTCAGCTGCACGGTCGGCACGCGCCAGCTCACGTCACCCAGATCCGTCGACGCGCTGCCGATGCCGGCCTCGCGGCGTGAACACGCTGTTCGCGCTGTCGATCGGCGGCAGCGTCGCCGTCGAGCGATTGTGCGGATGCCCTCGGCGAACGCGTCGCTCGGCCGGCGTGTACTCGAAGCCGCCCGACGCGCTCGAGATTCTTCTGCATCAGGCTCGACGAGATAGCTGTTCGGCAGCACGTTCCACACCGCGCCGGTGAGCTCCAGCTCCATCGTCGTGCCGGTGCCGAGCGCGGCGCCGCTGCGCGGCGTTGGTGATGCGCTCCCAGATGCCGTCGAGCACGCGCATGTCGTTGTGGCGCGCGTAGTAGTAGACCTCGGCGAAATCCGGCACCACGTTCGGCGCCTTGCCGCCGTTGGTGATCACGTAGTGGATGCGCGCGTCCGACGGCACGTGCTCGCGCATCAGGTTGACCATGGCGTCCATCGCCTCGACGCGCATCGAGCGCCGAGCGTCCGCGTCCGGCGCCGCGGCGGCGTGCGCCGAGATGCCGCGGAAGCGGAACTTGCCGCTGATGTTCGCGAGGCGTGCTCGACGCGCTCGACGCGTTGCGATCGCCCGGATGCCATCGTGACCACCGCGTCGACGTCGTCGAACAGGCCGGCGCGCAGCATGTAGACCTTGCCCGCGCCGCCTTCCTCGGCCGGCGTGCCGTAAAAGCGCAGCGTGCCGGCGTGCTTGTTGGCGATCAGCCACTCCTTCACCGCAATTGCCGCGGCCGTCGACGCCGTGCCGAACAGGTGATGACCGCAGCCGTGTCCCGGGCCTTCCGGCGACGAGCGGCTTGCCGCTCGGGCTCGGCGGCCTGCGACAGACCCGGGCAGCGCGTCGAACTCGCCGACGATGCCGATGACCGGCTTGCCACTGCCCCACGTCGGCGGTGAAGGCCGTCGGAATCTCGGCCACGCCGGCTGTCGACCGTGAAGCCGGCGCTCCGCAACTGCTCCTGCAGGCAGCGCGCTGCTCTTCGTGCTCCTGGTAGCCGACCTCGGCGAACTTCCAGATCTGCAGCGCGACGTCGCCGTACCGCGCGCCTTGGCATCGATCGAGGCGAGCACCGCCTTCGTATCGAAACCCGCCTGCGCCTGCACGGGCGACTGAACGGCGAGCGACAGGACGATGGCGGCGGCGAGCAGGTATCTCATGCACGTTCCTCGCGAGGTCTGATCCGATGACGGATTACTTCAACTAGATGGCGGCTGAGCACCGCCCACACCGCGTACGACAGCCGGCGGCGATCGTGACGGGCAATGTCCGATTGCCAGAACGGCGCCGCTCACGCACTCGACAGCCGGCCGGCAGGTTGCCGAGCGGCAAGCGGCTGCTTGTGCTCGGCCCGATAGCGCGCCAGCACTTCGTCCGACGGATGCCCTTCGTTGGTGATGACCACGTCCACCGGCCGCCCGATGGTGCGGCTCACCCAGCTCGCCGCATCGGCGGCCGTGAAGCCGCGCATGCCCTCGACCTTCGGTGAGCAGGTTGGTGACGAGAATGATCGGACCCTTGACCGTGCGCAGCCGGTCGGCGACGCCGTCCACCAGCAGCGTCGGCATCAGGCTGGTGAAGAAGCTGCCGGGGCCGATGATCACCGCGTCGAACGCGCTGATGGCCTCGCGCACGGCAGGATGGATGTGCGCGGCGGCTCGAGCCACACCCGCGTGACGCCGTGGCCGCGCCGTGACCGAGATCCACCTCGACCTCGCCGCGCGTGACGGACCCGTCGGCGTATTCGGCGCACAGCGTGGCGCGCTCCACGCTGACCGGCCAGACCCGGCCGCGGCAGCCCAGCAGCGCGCGCAGGCCGTCCACCGCCGCGAGGAAGTCGCCGCTGTACTGCTCCATCATCGACAGCAGCAGATTGCCGCCGGTGTGACCGCCGAGCCGCTCGTGATCGAATGCGTCGGCAGCCGCGCCAGCAGCACGCGTCGGGCTTCGCCCTCGTTGCGGGCCAGCGCGAGCGCGCAGCGCAGCACGTCGCCGGGCGGCAGCACGCCGAGTTCGTCGCGTGAGCTGGCCCGAGCTGCCGCCGGTGTCGAACATCGTGACCACCGCGTTCACGTGCAGCCACGGATTGCGCTTGAGACCGCCGAGCAGCGCCGGCAAGCCGGTGCCGCCCCCGAAACACCCGACATTGATCTGCCGCAGCTGCATCCGTCGTGCATTGTATCGGACCTCGCCAACGGCGCCGGCGCCGAGCCGTCATAGACTAGGGACCATGGAAACGGCGTCCCACGGCCGCCTCGACGGCGTCATTGCCGATCTGCAACGGATCTTCGGCGCCCGCCTCGAGGCCGTGGTGGCGTTTGGACGCGCCGGTCACCGAAGGGACGCACAGCCTGGCGCTCGTCAGCTCGCTGACGATGGACGATCTCAACGCCCTCGCGTTGTTCGCGCCGCAGTGGCACCTCGCCGGAGCGGCCACGCCGCTGGTGCTGCCACGCGACGAATTCAGCCGCTCGCTCGACGCCTTCCCCATCGAGTACGGCGAGATCATCGACACGCACGTCCTACTGGTCGGACAGGATCCGTTCGTCGGCATCCACATCAACCCGGAGGACGTGCGCCGTGCCGTCGAAGTGCAGGCCGCGAGCCTGCTGCTGCACCTCCGCGAGAACTTCGTGGAGGCCGCCGGCCGGGCCGCCGCCCTCGCACGCGGTGGTCCGCGACTCGGCGGCCGGGTTCGCGCTGTTGTTGCGGCGGATGGCGCACCTCGATGGGCATCCCTCCGACGACCAGCGCCGATCTGTCGCTGCTGGGCGTCTGCGAGGGCGGGCCTCGATCCGCGCGTGGTCGGTGACGTGCTCGCCCTTGGCGCCGACGCCTCCGCGGCGGTCGATCCCACGCGCCTCTTCCCGGGCTATCTCGACACCATGAGCGCGCTCCTGCGCGTGATCGACCGATGGTCCGCGTCCTGACGCTGGCGGCGGTTCTGCTCTGGGCCTCGGCTGGCTCAGGCGCAGCCGCCGCCCCCGGAGTTGACGGCGCCCGTCAACGACTTCGCGGGCGTCATCGATAGCAACTCGGCCGCGGCACTGGAGACCTTGATTCGCCAGCTGCAGGCCGCGAGCGGTGACGTGCTGGTCGTGGCGACGGTGCAGACGTTCAAGCCCTACGCCGACCTCAAGAGCTACGCGGTGCAGATGTTCGAGAACCACGGCAAGGGCATCGGCACGCGCAAGGGCGACAACGGCGCGCTGGTGGTGCTGGCGGTGGACGATCGCCAGGTGTGGGTCGAGGTCGGCTATGGCCTGGAAGGCTTCGTCACCGACGGGTTCGCCGGCGAAACCAGCCGCGACACCATGGTGCCGTTCTTCAGGCGCGGCGACTACGGCCAGGGCTTGCTCGCGGGCGCGACCCGCGTGGCGCAGCGAATAGCGCAGGGCCGCAACGTCACCATCTCGGGGCTACCGCCGCCACCACGAACCACCGCGCGGCCGGTTGGCAATATCCGCATCAATCCGATCACGCTGCTGATCGTGCTTTATGTCCTCTATCGCCTGATGAACAGCGGCGGCCCGGGCGGCCGCGGGCTCGGGCGGCGCGGTCGGTGGTCGAGTGGAGCCGGGCCGTTCGGCCCGGTCGGCGGCTGGGGTGGCAGCGGCGGATGGGGCGGCTCGTCCGGCGGTTTCGGCGGCTTCGGGGGCGGTCGCTCGGGTGGCGGCGGCGGCGGAGCGTCGTGGTAGAAAGGAACCTATGAAGAAGCTGATTCGGTTGGTGGCGGTCATGGGGTTGGCTGCTCGCGGCCATGGGTACATCGGGCTGCTCGTACAACACCTTCGTGAGCCAGGAAGAGACCATCAAGACGCAATGGGCGCAGGTCGAGAACCAGCTGCAGCGCCGGAACGACCTGATTCCGAATCTGGTCGAAACGGCCAAGGGTTTTGCTCAGCAGGAACGCGACGTCTTCGGCCAGATCGCCGAGTCGCGGGCCAAGCTGGCCGGCGCGCAGACGCCCGAACAGCGGATGGCCGCCGCCAACGAGCAGTCCGCCGCCCTGTCGCGCCTGCTGGTCGTCGTCGAGAACTACCCCGACCTGAAGTCGAACCAGACCTTCGCGCGGCTGATGGACGAACTGGCGGGCACCGAGAACCGGCTCGCGGTCGAACGCATGCGCTACAACGAGGCCGTGCAGGCCTACAACACCCAGCGCCGGTCGTTCCCGTCGAACATCACCGCCGGCATGTTCGGCTTCAAGGAACACCCGCTGTTCCAGGCTCCCGAGGCCGCCAAGGAACTGCCGAAGGTGGACTTCAGCCGGCCGAAATAGCCGCGCTCCGAGGGGGTGGGCGCTCGCTCACCCCCGGATTCCTTCCGTTTCCTTCCGGTTTTCCATCCCCCCTTCCAACCCTTCCCCAGCCCTCACCATCCAAGCTCATGACGGTGGACGACGTCGTCCTTGCAGCAAACGGAGATACAGCCGCTTTCGAGCGGGTGTACAACGCCCACGTTCCGCGGGTGCACGGTCTCGCACGCCGTATGGCGGGTCCCGAAGCCGCTGATGAACTGACGCAGGACGTCTTCGTGCGGGCGTGGCAGAAGCTGGGGTCGTTCCGGGGCGAATCGTCCTTTGGCACCTGGCTGCACCGGCTGGCCGTCAACGTGATCATCGAGCGCTTCCGCACGCTCGGGGTCGGCACGGGATCGATTTCTCGCGGACAGCGAGGCCGCGCTGGACATCGCGCACGCGGCACCGCGATCGAGGCCGGACCTGGGCATGGACCTCGACGCCGCCATCGGGCAACTGCCGGACGGCGCGCGGACCGTGTTCATGCTGCACGACGTCGAGGGCTACCGGCACGAGGAGATCGCCCAGATGCTCGGCGTGTCGTCCGGGACCTCGAAGTCGCAGCTGCACCGGGCACGACACACGTTGAGAGCGATGTTGAACGCCGAGCGGCCGAAAGCCAGCCGCAGCTAGAGACACGACGATGGATGAACACACCACACGACGCCGACAACTGGACCGCACGGGTGAGTTGCCTGTATCGATCCCCGGCCCACCGGCCGACGACCCGCTGGACGCCGACGATGCCCTGCTGGCCGGCATTCAGCAGCTGACCGACTCACGGCCCGGTCGCGATCTGTGGACGGGTATCGAGGCGCGGATCGCCCCGCGAGTGGCGCCGCGCCGTTCGGTGACGTTCACGCTTCCGCAGTTGGCCCTTGCCGCCACGCTGCTCATCGCGATTTCGGGCAGCGTGTCGTGGCTGGCGCTGCAGCCGCGGAGCACCGCGGGCGGCCCGCCGGAGACACCGATTCAGGCGGTGGCGGAACCGGCCGCGGCCATCCGGACCGACGTCGAGCGGGCGAGCTTCGCCGATGCGCAGTACGACGCCGCGGTGTCGGACCTCGAGCGCATCCTGCGTGAGCAGTCCGAGCGGCTGGATCCGCAGACGGTGATGGTGATCGAGCGCAGCCTGCAGGCGATCGACGAAGCGATTCAGCAGTCGCGCGCGGCGCTCGATGCCGACCCGGCGAACACGTATCTGAACTCCCACCTGGCCGACGCGCGGCGCCGGAAGCTGGATCTGCTGCGCCGGGCGGCCGGGCTGTCGAGCGGTGGCGATTGAGCGCGATTCACGAGAGCGATTCGAGAGAGACGGACCGGATGACGAGGACACGAGCGATGGGAACAACACTCAAGTTTCAGATGTGCACGATGGCGCTGCTACTGGGCCTGGCGCCCGGCATCGCGGCCGCGCAGAACCGCGACGCCGCGGCCGATCAGCAGCCGCCGATCCAGGCACGCCCGGGCGGGCCCGAGATCTCGCCGCGCACCAACCAGGAACAGCCGGTGACCAAGGGCACCCGCCTGGTCCTGACGAACAACGCCGGCGAGGTGGTGGTCCGGTCGTGGGATCGCGACGTGGTGAAGATCGAAGCCACGCACAACGAGCGCGACTCGATTGACGTGCAGACCGCCGATCAGACCCTCCGCATCCGCAGCCGTTCGACGCGCGGCCCGTCCTCGCTCGTCGACTATCGGCTCACCGTGCCGCGCTGGATGCCGGTCAACCTCTCCGGCAGCTATCTCGAGGCGTCGATCGAGGGCACGACCGCCGAAGTGACGGTCGAGACCGTGCACGGCAACGTCCGGGTCGTCGGCGGCTCGGGGGCCATCTCGGTGCGATCGGTGATGGGCACCATCACGGTGGACAAGGCCAGCGGCCGCGTCCAGGCGACCACCGTGAACGAAGGCATCCGCATGACGAATGTCACCGGCGACATGAGCGCCGAGACCACCAACGGTGACATCGTCGTCGAGAACGCGCAGACCTCGAACCTCGAGGTGTCGACGGTGAACGGCGACGTCACCTTCAACGGCACGGTGCGCGACAACGGCGCCTATCGTTTCACCACGCACTCGGGCGACGTGCGGGTCGGGCTTGGCGGCGCGGCGAACGCGACGGTGTTCGTGCGGACCTTCCAGGGCGACTTCTCTTCGGACCTGCCGATCGAGCTGCCCGAAGGTCAGTCGAAGGACAGCGGCAGCAAGCGCTTCAACTTCACCCTGGGCACCGGCAGCGCTCGCATCGAGGTGCAGTCGTTCAATGGCGACATCCATCTGGCCAGGCGCACGGTGCCGACGGAGGCCGAAGAACGCGAAGAGCGCCGGCGTGGACGCCGTCCTGGAGTGACGCCGGCACCACCGGCACCGCCGGCTCCACCCGCCCCGGCGCCAAAGCCAGCGCCGAAACCGCCACCGCCGCCCCCTGGCGCACCGGAGTGGGTGGTGGAAATGCCCGACCTGTCGGAGTTGGCGTTGGAGATGGCCGACCTGTCGGAGTTGGTGATCGATGTTCCCGACATGTTGGACCTTGTGGTGGACGTGCCTGACGTCTCGGATTGGCTGGCCGTTCCGGTGCCACCGGTGCCGGTAGTGACGCCCGTGCCGTCGGTGCGGCCCGTGCCTCGGGTTCCGGAGGGCGGCGTACAATAAGAGGGATGACCCTCGCCGAGACACTGCTGCCGGAGTTCGATCGTGAGATGGCGGTCACGCGGAAACTGCTGGAGCGTGTGCCGGATGGTCAGTTCGAGTGGAGGCCGCACGCAAAGAGCATGACCCTCGGGCGCCTGGCCGGGCATCTGGCCGAACTGGCGCAGTGGGTGTCGGTCACGATCACACAGAGCAGTCTCGACGTGGCCATCCCGCGGCCAGAGGGGTTCACCGCCCCGCCCACGCGCGCCGCGGTGCTGGCGCTGTTCGATACGCAGGTCGCGGCCGCCCGCGCCGCCCTGATCGGCCGCAGCGACGCGGAACTGCAGGCGCCCTGGTCGCTCAGGCGCGGCGACGAAATCATGTTCACCATGCCCAAGGCGGGCGTCCTGCGCATGATGGTCTTCAACCACATCGTGCACCATCGCGGTCAGCTGAGTGTCTACCTGCGCATGCACGACGTCCCGCTGCCATCCATCTACGGTCCGAGCGCCGATGAGGCCATGTAGGTGCGGCGGCTCGCGTACGCGGGCGGGGCGCTGGCGTTCGTCGCCCTGGCCACGCTGAATTCCGGCGGGTATCGATACGGCGCCTCGGACCAGGCGTTCTACATCCCTGCGATTCTCAAACAGCTCGATCCCTCGCTCTATCCACGCGACACCGCGCTGATCGGGCCGCAGGCCCGCTACTTCTTCATCGACGAGATCGTCGCCGGGGTCGTCCGCGCCACCGGCTGGTCGATGGAGACGTGCTTCGCCGCGGGCTACCTGCTGTCGCTGGTGATCTTGTACGCGGCGCTGTGGCGGTTTGGGCATCTGTTCTTTCGCAGCTCGCTGGCGACCTGGGCGCTGATCGCCGCCGAGACGCTGCGCCATCGCATCACGAAGACCGGCGTCAACACGCTCGAAGGCTACTTCCATCCGCGCATTCTCGTCTTCGCAGTCGGCGTCTGGTCGATCACGGCGTACCTTCGCGGCCGGCCGTGGCTGGCGCTGGGCGCGGTCCTGCTCGCTGGCCTGCTGCACCCGACAACCGCGGCGTTCTTCGTGTTGTTCCTGATCGTGGCGATCTGGACGACCGAGCCGTACGCGCGCCGGGCCATCGGCGCCCTGGTCACGCTCGGCCTGATCGCCGTGTCGTGGCTGCTGCTGGCCGGGCCGATGCGTGGGTCGCTGTGGCCGATGGACGCCGAATGGCGCGAGCTGCTGGCGCCGAAGGACTACCTGTTCCCCGTTCGCGACTGGGCCGCCGGTGCCTGGCTCGCCAACCTCGGGACCGCGGCCCTCGCGATCGGCGTGCTGGCCCGTCGGATCCGGAGCGGGCTGGCCAGGCCGCGCGAGCAAGGACTGCTGGCCGGCGCGGTCGTGCTCCTCGCCGGCTTCTTCCTGACGCTGCCGGCAGTGACGATGGGATCCGCGTTCTTCGTGCAGCTGCAGATCTCACGCGTGTTCTGGATGCTCGATCTGCTGGCGACCATCGCGCTCGTCTCGCTGCTCGTGGACCAGCCGGCCGGCACCACGGCCACGCGGTGGCGGCAGGCCGTGGCGGCGCTTCTGATCGCCGTCGCCTGCGGGCGCGGTCTGTGGGTCGCGATGGTGGATCACGGCGAGCGGCCACTGTGGTCCCAGCGGCTGCCCGAAGACGACTGGACGCGGGTGATGCGGTGGGCCGAGGCCCAGCCTGTCAGAACGCACCTGCTGGCCGATCCCGGCCACGCGTGGCGTTACGGCGCGCCGCTGCGCTATGCGGGACGCGACGTGTTCCTCGAAGAGGTGAAGGACACGGCGATGGCCATCTACGCTCGCGACTCGGCCACCCGCGTGATCGAACGGACCAGGGCACTCGGCGATTTCTCGGTCCTCGACGTCCCCACGGCCCTGGCACTCGCCGCCCGCTACCGGCTCGACTACCTGGTGATCGACCGCGACCTGGACCTCCCGCAAGTGCACCAGGAAGGCCCGTTTCGCATCTACGCCCTGCGTTAACGACGCGGCAGCGGCGGCTCGCGTTTGGCCTACAATGCCCGGATACGGAGGCACAACGCATGGCAGCACCAGTTTCGCGCCGGGATTTCACGCGTCTCTTCGCCATCGGCGGCTCGGCGGCGCTTTTCGCGGATCCGGTCTGGGCCAGGCAGGCACGGCCGGTGGCCGCGCTGGCGCCCGGCAATGCCGCCTCCGGCGAAGCGTTCTGGACGAACGTTCGCGAACAGTTCGTGATGCCACCGGATCTGGCGGTGATGAACGCCGCCAACCTGTGCCCGTCCTCGCGGCCGGTGCTCGAGACCCTGACGAAAGAGACGCGCGGCGTCGACTTCGACCCCTCACCCTCCAATCGCGCGCGGCTGATGCCGGAGAAAGAGGAAACGCGCAAGGCGCTGGCCGCGTTCCTCCGCGTGACGCCCGAAGAGATCATCATCACGCGCAACACCAGCGAGTCGAACAACCTGGTCTCGAACGGGCTCGATCTCAAGGCCGGCGACGAGGTGGTGGTGCATTCCGACAACCACCCGAGCAACCTGAATGCGTGGCGCGAGAAGGCCAAGCGCTTCGGCTTCACGGTGGTGACCGTCGAGCAGAAGAACCCGCATCCGGGGATGGACTACTACGTCGACGCCTACACCCGGGCGATGACGCCGCGTACGAAGATCATCACCTTCACGCATCTCAGCAGCACCGTCGGCGACCTGATGCCGGCAAAGGAGCTGTGCAAGCTGGCCCGCGATCGCGGCGTGCTGTCGCTGCTGGACGGCGCGCAAACCTTCGGGCTGCTCGACGTTGATCTCGCCGCCATCCAGCCGGACTTCTACAGCGGCAGCGCGCACAAGTGGCCGTGCGGCGCGCGCGAGTGCGGCGTGTTGTTCGTCAACAAGAGCGCGCAGGACAAGCTGTGGCCCACCATCTACAGCGCGTATCCGGGCGCGGTCGGGTTCTCGAAGACGTTCGAAGGCTTCGGGCAGCGGGACGAGGCGACGATGATCGCGCTGCGCGAGGCGCTGGCGTTCCAGACCAAGGTCGGGCGCACGGCGATCGAGCAGCGGGCCCGCACGCTCAGCACGCAGCTGGTGACCGGCCTGGCGAAGCTGCCGGGCGTCACGGTGTGGACGTCGCCCGACGCGGAACGTCGCGCGGCCGTCGTCTCGTTCCTGCCGGGAACGCTCGACGGCAACAAGCTGGCCGCGGCGCTCTACACGAAGGATCGGATTGCGATCACGACGCGCGGCGGCCAGGACCGTCCCGGCCTGCGCGTCTCGCCGCATTTCTACAACAGCTCCGCGGAAGTGGACCGGCTGCTCGCGGCGCTCGGCACCTACTTGAAGACCGGCGTCTAGAGGGTCTGCACGATCGGGGCGAAAACGCGGCAGATCCTGCGATCCAGGCACGCGGCGGTGGGACCGGGAGCGCCCGCGTGCGGAACAGCCACTGCGACGCGTCCTCCATGGTGACGAACCGATCGAACACCAGGCCACACTTCCGCAGCACGTGCTGTGACGCGTGGTTGTCGGGACTGGTCACGGCGACGAGCGTCGAGAGGCGCAGCACGTCGAAGCCGAAGCGCAGGCAGGCCTGGGTAATCTCGGTCGCCAGCCCGCGGCCCCAGTGCGGCTCGTAGAAGCCGTAGCCGACCTCCACTTCGTCGACGTCATCCACCTTCAGGTGACGCAGGACAGCGCGCCCGACCGGCTCCCCTGCCGGAGTCTCGCGCAGGATCCAGAGCCCGTAGCCATGACGCTCCCAGTGCTCGAGATTCCGGACCAGATACGCCGTGGTCCAGTTCGCATCGCGCACGCCGCCGAGCTGCGCCATCGCCATCGGGTCGCGGTGCATGCGGTGCAGTTCCACCCAGTGCGACTCATTGAGCCGCTCGGCGTGCAGGCGAGCGGTCGTGAAGGTGTCGGGAAAGGCCACCGGCCGCTACGCGTGGAGTGGTATCGGCGCGAGGCGCACGACCGGCGCCGCTTCGTCGCCAAACCACAGGTGGATGACGTCGCCATCGGCGCGCGTATCCGGCGCCGCCACGTCGCCGTCGGCGCCAAGCGCGGCGGGCCACGCATCGCCACTCTCGCTGACCACGTCCTGCGCCATGCTCAGCGCGTTCCACGCGGCGCTGGCGTAGTCCTCGGCCTCCGCGCCGTCCGGGTCGATGTGCGCGAGCGAGGTCGCGGCGCCGACGCCGTCGGGCGCGTCGATATGAATGGTGTCCTCGTCCGCGCGGGCGGTGAAGCCCGGGGGCAGGATGGCCGCGAGGCGGGCGACCAGTTCGCGGGCGAAAAGGGACGGCGTCATGGCGTTGTGGGAACGCCGGACCTCTCGCCCGGCGTTCCCCCGAATCTTACTGCTGTTCCTGTTGCGGCGGCGGTCCTGTCCGCACGGTCGGATAGGTGATGCCCAACTGCTCGAGGTAGGTCGAGTACTTGGTCGGATCGTAGTAGAACTTCCGCATCTGCTCGCGGTATTTGGCGAGGATCGCCGCGTTCAAGTGGGTCGGCGCCGGCGTGTCCTTGGTGATGAACGGGATGTATTGCACGTCCTTGGTCTGAACGTTCTTGAAGTAGTCCCATGCCTGCGTGATCAGCTCCGGCTTGGTCAGCAGGTCGAGAATCGTCATCGCCTGCACCTTCGCGCCGGCGACGACGCCCTTGTGGGCGATCGGCGTGGCGCTGGCGATCGCGCTGGACCAGTTGTGGCCGGGCAGTCCGGGGATGTTGGACGGGTAGCTCAGCGTCACGGTCGGCATGTTCCACGAGATGTCGCCGATGTCGTCCGAGCCGCCGCCCATGTTGTCCTCGAGCGAAACCGGCTTGCCGAGCTCACCAATCTTCACCGCCAGCCCGGGCTGGGTCGGGTTGCCCAGCTCCTTCTGCAGGGCCTTGGCCAGGGTCTGGTCCGCGTCGCTCCAGGTGGGCAGGCCCACGGTCTGGATGTTCTGGTACATCGTCTCGGCGACGGTCCGGTTCATGTGCCGCGGGTAGGCGGTGCCGAGAATCCGCGACGACCACTTGGTGTTGGTCATCAACGCGGCGCCCTCGGCCATCTTGTTGCCGATTTCCAGCAGCTCCTTGATGTGCGGCTGATCGATCTCGCGGAAGTAGAACCAGATGCTCGCGTTGCGCGGGACGACGTTCGGCTGATCGCCGCCGTTGGTGATCACCGAGTGTGACCGCTGCGACAGCCGCAGGTGCTCGCGGCGGTACTGCCAGCCCACGCTCATCAGCTCCACCGCGTCCAGCGCGGAGCGGCCGCGCCACGGGGCGCCGGCGCTGTGCGCCGTCTCGCCTTCGAAGGTGTACTCCACCGAGACGAGTCCCGTGCCGCCGGCCTGGCCCCACGAGACCCCGAGGTTGCCGCCGACGTGGGTGAACAGGTTCACGTCCACGTCCTTGAACATGCCGTCCCGCACGAACCACGCCTTCGACGCGACCAGCTCCTCCGCCACGCCGGGCCAGATCATCAACGTGCCCGGCAGCTTGTCGCGCTCCATGATCTTCTTCACCGCAATCGCCGCGACGATGTTCAGCGGCATGCCGGTATTGTGGCCTTCGCCGTGTCCGGGCGCGCCTTCGACCAGCGGGTCGTGATAGGCGACGCCGGGCTTCTGCGACGCCTGTGGAATGCCGTCGATGTCGGAGCCAAGGGCAATCACGGGCTTGCCGCTCCCCCACGTCGCCACCCACGCCGTCGGCATGCCCGACTGGCCGCGCGTCACCTTGAAGCCGAATTTCTCGAGCTGCGCGGTGAGGTACTTCGAGGTCTCGACCTCCTGCATGCCCAGCTCGCCGTAGCTGAACACCGAGTCCACCATCTCCTGCGCCAGCTTCCCGAGTTCGTCCACGCCCTTGGCCGCTTCGGTCTTCTGGGCGCTCAGCTTCGCGTCGTTCGCGCCCTGCGCCACGTTCGTCGCGGCCGCCGCCGTCGGCTGCGCCGAGGCCGTCACGCTCGTGAAGGCCAGCGCCATCAATGTCATCCAGAGTGAGTTCGTCCGTGTCATTCCTGTTCCTCCGCGGCCGGTCGCGACGTGCTGGGTCCGCGGGGAAATTGTAGTGTCACTTGCTTCAAATGCATGATCCCGAACCGACCCATCCGTGCCGGGGATGCACGGTCGGAGGCGCGGGCTAGAATGGAACAGAAGATCGTGCACACCGTCGTTCCTCCGTTCACCCCGCATCCGCGCTGGGCGGGCGGTCACAAGATGACCGTCTATGCCTGGGCCCGGCGCCGTCAGTTCCCGGCCTTGCCAGCGCCGGAGGCGCGCTACTTCGACGTCGCGCCGGAGACTCGCGTCCTCTCGCACTGCCACTGGCAACCGCATCGCCAGGATGCGGCCACCGTGCTGCTGCTGCACGGCCTCGAAGGATCGAGCGAAGCCCACTACATGACCGGCATGGCCGAGAAGTTCTGGGTCCGCGGCTTCAACGTCGTGCGGCTCAATCAGCGCAACTGCGGCGGCACCGAGCACCTGTCGCGCGGCCTCTATCACTCCGGGCTGACCGCACGATCCCCGATTCGTGCTCTCGGAACTGCGCGACACCGAAGGCCTCACCCGGTTCGGCGTGGCCGGCTACTCGCTCGGCGGCAACCTGGCGATCAAGCTGGCGGGCGAGTTCGGGGCGAGCGAGATGCCCGAGGTGAAAGTGTTCGCCGCGGTGTCGCCGGTGCTGGAACTGGAAGCGTGCGTGCGCGCCATCGAGCGGCGGGCCAATCGTCTCTATGAGTGGAACTTCTGCCGCAACCTCCAGAGCCGGATGCGCCGCAAGGCCCAACACTTTCCCGAGGCGTTCGAGCTGGATGGGCTGTGGAAGATCTGGTCGATCCGGGCGTTCGACGAACGCTACACCGCGCCGCATCACGGCTTCGACGGCGCCAGCGACTACTATCATCGCGCCAGCGCCATGCGCGTGATCGATCGGGTGGTGCGGCCGGCGCTGGTGCTGACCGCGGCCGACGATCCGTTCGTGCCGCCCGAGATCTTCGGCGCCGACGCGCTTCGCCAGAACCCGCACATCACCACGATCGTGACCCCGCACGGCGGCCACTGCGCGTTCGTCGAGCCGGCCAACGGCTACGACGGCTATTTCGCCGAGCGTACGGTGGTCGATTTCCTCGCCCGCCATCTCTAGGAGCGCCCGCCGCTCGTCGCTCGAGCCATTCCCCACGCCCGACCCGGTTTGGAGTATCCTGCGCCAACCCGGCCAAGGTCTGGCGGGTTCGCGCGTTTACTGGCCGTTGCCGGCCCCCATTCAGGCAGGCTGCTATGACCGCTGTCCGCACATCCCTCCCGGCACTCTGGCTGCTCGTTGCTTCCGTCTCCCTCGCGGCTCAGGCGCCCGCGCCGGCGACGGCGACCGAATGCGCGCAGGTCTGGGTCGGCCACGAAGCCGAATACGAAGCGTTCCTGAAGTCCGCCAAGGTGGCCTCGATGAAAGCGGTCCCGGTCGGCGTCACCAAGCCGAGCCGCGCCTACTTCGCTCCGGGCGGCCTGGCTGAGAGCATGGCGTGGAAGGCCATCACGCCAGGGCTCAAGAATGGCTTCTACGAGAGCTATCGCTCGGAGATTGCCGCCTACGAGCTCGACAAGATGCTCGGGCTGCAGATGGTGCCGCCCACCGTCGAACGGCAGGTCGATTCGGCGACGGGCGCCGCGGTGTTGTGGGCGTCACCGACGCGCAGCTTCAAGGAGATGGGCGGCGTTCCCGGCCAGGCGAAATCGCCCGCGCCGCCCTCGGCGAAGATCGCGGGCTGGACCCGTCAGCTGGTGCGCGCCAAGATGTTCGACAACCTGATCGGCAACAAGGATCCCAACCTGGGGAACTGGCTCGTCGACGGCGACTGGCACCTGCTGCTCATCGACCACTCGCGCGCGTTCACGTCGATGAAGACGCTGGTCCACAAGATTGACAACGTCGATCGCGGCTTGTGGGAGAAGTTCCTCGCCCTGGATGAAGCCAGCCTGCAGCCAACACTAGGCAACTGGATGGGCAAGGGCGAACTACGCGCGGTGCTCGAGCGCCGCGACAAGATGAAGGAAGAAATCGACCGAATGGTCAAGCAGCGCGGCGAGACGGTGTTTCTGCCGTAGGGGACGTTGCTTGGGGCTTGGGGCCGAACCTAGAACCCTAGAACCTGATCCCTGACTCCTGATCCCTGATCCCTTCGTCTGCTACTCCTCAATCGTCGGCCTGAACTGCGGCGCCATTCGCGCCCGCGTCGCCTGCTCGAAAGCGAAGCCGAAGCCGAGCAAGTCGGCTTCGCTGTAGGGGCGTCCCATGAACGTCAGACCCAGCGGCAGGCCCTGGGCCTCGCCCGCCGGCACCGTCAGGCTCGGCGTGCCGGCCACGGCGGCAACGCCGTAACCCGCGCCGGTGAAGTGGTCGCCCAGCACATGATCGGTCGGCCACGCCGGGCCGGTGCTCGGCGCGATCACGGCATCGAGCTTGTTGGCCTCGAGCACGGCCAGCAACCCCTCTTTCCCGGCCAGCCGCTTCGCGGCGTCACGCGCCTTGATGTAGGCGGCGTCGGTCAGCGGGCCCTTGGCCTGGGCCTGTTCGAAGAGCTCCTGTCCGAAAAATGGCATGGCCCGCGCGGCATTGACCTTGTTCCACGCAATCAACGCTTCGAGTGACGCCTGCGGCGCGCCGCTCTTCTTCAGATACGAGTTCAAACCGTCCTTGAACTCGTAGAGCAGCACTTCGTTCTCCGGCGCGCTCCAGCGGCCGTTGCCCGCGATGGTCACGTCCACCACCACCGCGCCCGCCGCCGTCAGCGTGGCCACCGCGCGTTCCACCGACCCGTCAACCGCCGGGTGATAGCCCATCGCTTCGCGCAGCACGCCGAAGCGCTTGCCCTTCAACGCGTCCGGCTTGAGAGCGGTGAGGTACTCCGCGACGTGTCCCTCGGCCGCGGGCCCGGCCGGATCGTCGGGGTCAACACCCGCGAGCGCCGTCATCAGCGCCGCGACATCGGCCACCGTGCGACCCATCGGCCCAGCGGTGTCCTGCGAGATCGAAATCGGAATGATGCCGCTGCGGCTGACGAGCCCGACGGTGGGCTTGAGTCCGACCAGACCGCTCACCGCCGCCGGACAGATGATGCTCCCGTCCGTCTCGGTGCCGACACCGACCACCGCCAGGCTCGCCGCGATCGCCGAGCCGGTGCCGGCGCTCGATCCACAGGGGTTGCGATCGAGCACGTAGGGGTTCTTGGTCTGCCCCCCGCGTGAGCTCCAGCCAGACGACGACCGCGTCGAGCGGAAGTTGGCCCACTCGCTCAGGTTCGTCTTCCCGAGGATCACCGCGCCCGCTTCACGCAGCCGCGTGACGATGAACGCGTCCTGCCGCGGCTTGTGCGTTGCCATCGCCAGCGAGCCGGCGGAGTTCACCAGGCCGGCGACGTCGATGTTGTCCTTCAGCAGCACCGGGATGCCGTGCAGCGGACCGCGCACCTTGCCGGCCTTGCGCTCGGCGTCGAGCGCGTCGGCGTCCTTGAGCGCCGACGGGTTGATCTCGATCACCGCGTTCAGTTGCGGCCCGCCATCGTCCACGATCGCGATGCGGTCGAGATACGCCTGGGTCAGCGCACGGGCCGTGAGCGTGCCCGCGGCCATCCGCTCGCCCGCGGCGGCCAGGCTCAACTCCACGACGTCGAGCGCCGGTTCGGCACTCTGCTCCACCGTCGGGGCCGCACTGGGCTCGGCCGCCGCGCAGGCAAGCGTGAACACCAGGACAACAGGAAGGCATCGGCGCATCGGTGGTTCCTCTCAGGATCGGGGGTTGACGACCCGCCTCGTCGGCGCTGCCATTCTACCTTCGCCATCCGCCAGGGCCAGTGGCCGGCACCTCATGACGGCACGGCCGGCATGTCTGGCGTCCTGGAGCCGAAGCGCGCCAGGCGAAATGCCGAGATGTCGTGATCGGTGGCATTCCGCGTCACCAGATCCGCGACGATCTCGCCGACGACGCTGCAGAACTTGAAGCCGTGACCGGAGCAGGGCGACACCACGAGGACGGCCGGCGATTCGGGATGCCGGTCGATGATGAAGTGTTCGTCTGGCGTGTTGGTGAACATGCACGCCGCCGATCGCAGCAGTGCGCCATCGGCGCCGGGAAAGTAGTGGGTGACAGCGGTCCGCAGCGCGGCTTCATCGGCGGGATGGCAGACGCGGTCCAGCGTCTCCGCGGTGGTTGCTTCGAAGCGATGGTGATACCGCCCGATCTTGAAGCCTGGCACCTCGAATTCCGGGAAGCCATAGAAGCGGCCTTCAACCGCATCGTGCACGAACACCGGAAAGCGCTCCGGCGCGAACGACGGGTGATCGGTCACCTCAAACCAGCCGAGTACCTGTCGCTCGGGCTGCATGAGGTGCGCAAGGTCGGGCAGCAGCGGCCCCATCCACGCGCCGGCAGCCAGCACCAGTTGCGAGGCCTCGTAAACCGCGGCGGTCGTCCGCACGCGCACGCCACCGGCCGTCGCCTGCCACTCGATCACCGTCTCACCCTGGTGCAGCTGAGCACCGGCGGCTGCCGCCTGCGCGGCATTAGCGAGGATGCACGCTTCCGGCCGCAGGAACCCGCCGTCGGGCTGCAGCACCGCGGCCGCCTGGTCGTCGAGGTGCCAGGCCGGGAACCGGCTGCGCAGAGCGCGCCCGGTCAGGACTTCGTGCCGCAGATCGTGCTCCACGCAGGAACGCCGCGATCCTTCGAAGACCTCGCTGCCCTCCGCGCCGATATCGAGGCCGCCAGTGACATGCAGCAGCGCTTCTCCGCTCCGCGTCTCGAGGTCGCGCCATAACTCGAAGGCGCGCCGCAGCAGCGGCACGTAGGACGGATGCTCGAAGTAGGCGAGGCGGATGATCCGGGTGAGGCCGTGGGACGAGCCGCGGTCGTGCGCCAGCGAGAACTGCTCCAGCACCCGCACGCGCCGGCCGCGCGCCGCGAGGTGGGCCGCGGCCGCCGTGCCCATGCCACCGGCGCCGACGATGATGACGTCAGACGGCGGCGGCAAGCCGCTCCAGCATCATCTGCCCGAAGGCCGCCCCTTTGCCTTCGTCTTCGTGCTTGAAGTACACGAAGACGTCGGCGCAACGCGACGACAACTCGCGCGCGGTGTCGGTCCAGCGTTCGATGTCGGCCGGGCCATAGCCTTCGTCGCGAAGGCGCAGATAGGCGAAGTCCGCGGTGGTGATCACCGGGGTCTCGCGCTTGTCGCTGTCGGCGATGCACAGCGCCACCTGCCGGCCGCGCAGGCACTCGTAGACGTCCTCGCTCAGCCACGAGTCGTTCCTGAACTCGAACGCGGCGTTGGCCTTCGGCGGCAGCAGCGTCAGGAACTCAGTCAGCAGGCCGAGGTCCTTCTTGAAGTTCGGCGGAAGCTGGAACAGCAGGGCGCCCATCCGCGGGCCGAGCTCGGCGGCCGCGGTGACAAACGCGCGCAGCGAGTCGGCGACGTCGGCCGGCCGCAAGCGCTTGTCGTGGGTGATGCGGCGCGGCGACTTCAGCGTGAAACGAAAGTTCTCCGGCACCTGGGCGCACCAGCTCGCCACCAGCTTCGGCGTCGGCATGCGGTAGAAGGTGTAGTTGATTTCAACGGTGGAGAACCGTCCCGCGTAATAGGGCAGCATCTTCGCGGCCGGCAGATCGGCCGGATAGAAACTCCCCTTCCATTCGGGGTAGTTGTAGCCGGAGGTGCCGATCAGGATCATTGGTGGGAGCGACTCTCGGTTCTACGTTCGAAAGGTTCAAGAGCTCATCGAATTCTGAGCCCTTGAACCTTGAACAGCCTTCGCCTTGCTACCAGCGCGGTTCGCGGCGGTTGTTCCCGCCACCACCACCGCCGCCGTACCCACCGCCACCACCGCCGTAGCCACCACCGCCGCCACGGCCGCCGCCACCGCCACCATAACCACCGCCGCCGCCGCCGAAGCCGCCCGATTCACGCGGCCGGGCCTCGTTCACGACCAGCGCGCGGCCGTCGAACTCGTACTGATGGAACTGCTCGATCGCCTTCTGGGCGTCTTCGTCGTTGACCATTTCGACGAACGCGAAGCCGCGCGCGCGCCCCGTGGCCTGATCGCGCATTACGCGCACGTTATCAACGGCACCGGCCTGGCTGAACAGGGTATTCAGGTCCTCGTCGGTGGTCTTGTAGGGAAGGTTGCCAACGTACAGATCTGCGGCCCATGGAGCGCTCTGCCTTTTCGCGCGCGGGTCTCCGAGATGCACCAACCAGCGCGCGCGAGGTGGGTGCACCAGAAAGCGCTCGCAACGGATGGCCTGTGGAACCGTCACCGACACCAACCTGCCTGAACCTGCGGGGCTTTCGACGCTCGCGGAGGATAACACGACACCGGCAGGCGTGGCGTCGTCAAGTGCACGGCGCGCCTTCAGAGGCAGCCGCGACCTCGGCCGTCCGCGGGTGCGGTAGAGTCCTCTGATGCAACGTCGTGCAGCTGCCATCCTCGGCTGGGTCCTGATCCTGGCCGGATGCGCGCGCCAACCCCCGCCCGCCACCTATCAGCTGTCCGGCCAGATTCTGCTCATCGACGGCGGCACGCAGCAACTGATCATTCGTCACGGCGACATCGTCGGGTTCATGCCGGCGATGACGATGCCCTACAAGGTGCGGGACGCGCAGCTGCTGTCCGGCCGTACCGCAGGCGATCTGATCACGGCCACGCTGACGGTCGAGCCGGAGTCGGCCTGGATCAGCGCCATGACGGCGACGGGGCACGCCCCGCTCCCGGCCGACGCGCCGACGGCGTTGCCGGCGGCCACGGATGTCGACGTCGCGAACATCGGCGACGCGGTTCCCGCCACGCCGCTGCGGACGCCGCGCGGCACGGTGTCGCTCGTCGCCGGGCACGGCCGCGTCACCGCGGTCACGTTCATCTACCTGAGATGTCCGTTGCCCGACTACTGCCCGTTGATGGATCGGCGCTTCGCCGAGGTCCAGCGCCAGGTGAAGGCCGACGCTACGCTATCGCAACGCGTCTCGCTGGTATCGGTGAGCATCGATCCCCAGGCCGACACCCCCGCGCGGCTCGCGGAGCATGCGGCCGCTCTTGGGGCCGACCCCGCGATCTGGCAGTTCGGATCGCTCGAGGACGAACGCGACATCGCGCGGTTCGCCGCCCAGTTCGGCGTCAACGTGATCCGCGAACAGGACGGCACCATCACGCACAACCTGCGGACCCTCGTCATCGACGCGACGGGTACGGTGCGGATGGCGCGCGACGGCAACTCGTGGACCGCCGATGAACTCGTCGGCGACCTGCGCTCCGCGGTCGGGCGCTAGCCGATGATCAGGCCCACTCCCCCTCCGCCGCCACGCCAGCCGCTGTCCAGCGCCGAGCGCCACCTCATTCGTACCCTGCGCACCCCGGCCGCCGTGCAGCGATGGCTGAATGCGCTGGCCTACAACGCCGAGAAGGGCGGCGAGAGCCAGCGCAGTTTCCGCGGCGTCGTGCGCACGCAGTCGGCGCATTGCATGGAGGCGGCGCTGTTCGCAGCCGTCGTCCTCGAGCAGCACGGTTATCCCCCGCTCGTGATGAGCCTGGAATCGCAGGACAACCTGGACCACGTGATCTTCGTGTATCGCACGGCCGACGGGCTGGGGCTCGGTGGCGCGGTCTCGCGATCCGGGGCTGCACGGCCGGCGTCCGGTGTTTGCCACGTTACGCGGCCTCGCCTATAGCTATCTCGACGAGTACGTGGACGACACCGGTCGCCTGCGCGGGTACGGCGTGGCGAACCTGGCGGAGGCGATGGGCCGCTACGACTGGCGGTGGACCACAGGCAACGTGTGGAAGGTCGAGCAGATGCTCATCGACTGGCCACATGTGAAGCTGCCAAGCTCCGATGATCGGTACCGCGCGCTCAAGCGGAAGTACCGGCAGTTCCGCAAAGCCAACGATGGACGGAAGCCGCTGTTCTACGAAGGGCGCGAGAAGTGGAGCCCGTTACCGCCCGAGTACAACGGTGGTTGAGCTTGGAACGCCGCTTGACCTCAACCGGCAGCGATCAGTCGAGATCGAAGCCGCGCAGCGGTTTGGTAATCGGTTCTTCGTGCGCTTTCTTCAGCGCTTCCTCGAAGCGGCGGGACAGGGCGTCCCCCTTGTTCTTCTCGTCCTGCACCGATTGGGCGAAGAGCGCCTCGCGGCGGGCGGCCTGATCCGCGAGGATGCGATCGGCCTGGCTCAGCTCGGGCCGGTTCGCGCTCGGCGGCGCGTCATGCGAGATGATGCGGCCCAGGTTGAGATCGACCACCAGCGTCGCCCCGCAACAAGGACACGTGAGTTCCCGCTCGCTTTTCAGCTTTGCCATTTGCCGTTCCCTCTGCCTTCCATCAGACTAGTGACAACGGAGTAATGGCGCAAGACGAGTCTTCCCGCAGGACGCACACCATTCGCGTCGCCACCTACAACATCCACCGGGGCCGAGGCCTCGACGGACGCACACGCCTCGAGCGAATCGCGGCGGTGCTGGCGACCATCGATGCCGACGTGGTGGCGCTGCAGGAAGTGGTGGGCGCCTCGCCGCTCAAGCCGGGACAGGCTGCGGAGCTGGGCGCCGCGCTGGGCATGGGCTGGGTGATGGCCCCGACGCGCCATCTGCGCACGGCGCTCTTCGGCAACGTCGTCCTCAGCCGGCTGCCGGTCCGCCAGCATGCGCAGCACGACCTGACGTGGCAGACGTGCGAGCCGCGGAACGTTCAACGGGTAGACATCGAGGTCGGGGCGCACGTGCTGCACCTCTACAACGTGCACCTGGGCACGGCGCTGCTCGAGCGGCGCCACCAGGCGGCGCGTGTGGCGACGCTCGTTCACGACAAGCGCGTCACCGGGCCGAAGATCGTGCTCGGCGATTTCAACGAGTGGGCCCGTGGCCTGGCCACCGACATCCTGGCGCAGCGTCTCCAGAGCATCGACCTGCGCAAGCACCTGCGGCGCGTACGCACCTATCCGGGCTTCTTCCCCATCCTCCACCTCGATCACATCTACTACGAAGGTCATGTCGAGGTGTTGAAGGTGACGCTGTCGCGCGATCGCCTGTCGCTGATGGCCTCCGATCACCTGCCGCTGGTCGCCGATCTGAAGATCGGTTTCTAGCCCCAGGATCCGGACGCGACAAGCTGAACCGGCCGGCCCGGAGATCCCGCCGTTCGCCCCGCGGATCCGGCCATCCCACCCGAGGTGGTGAACCAATCCGCCGCACCTGCGTCTATCGCAGTGACCGGATGGCAGTTGATTTTCGCCTTTTATTCGCATTAAGATGCGCCCTCCGCGATCGGAAGCCGGCACCTCCGCGTCTTACCCAAGGATCTGCTCCGTGATGGATTCGAATGACGACTTGTCCGCGCTGCGGATCGAGCGCGCCCCTGCGCCGCCCTCCCGCCCCTGGGTGAAGTGGGTCGTGCTCCTCGTCCTGGTTGCCGCAGCCGGCGGTGGCGGCTGGTACTGGTTGAACCGCGAGCGGCCGATCGAAGTGGAAGTGGCGGCGTCACCGAGCGCGCCGCCGGCACGCAGGCGTCGGTGCTGAACGCGTCGGGCTACGTCACCGCGCGGCGTCGCGCGACGGTCTCGTCGAAGGTCACCGGCAAGGTCATCGAAGTGAACGTCGAAGAAGGCATGGCGGTCCGCGAGGGCCAGGTCCTCGCCCGCCTCGACGATTCCACGTCCGCAGCGGCGCATGGGTCTGTATCGCGGCGCAGCTCGAAGCGGCGAAGCGCTCGATCCCGGAAAGCGAAGTCCGGCTGGCGGAGGCGCGCGTGACGCTGCAGCGCCAGGAGCGGCTGCGCGCCGAAGGCCTGAACACGCCGAACCGACATCGACAAGGCGAAAGCCGAAGTCGAACTCGCTGGCGCCCGCATCGCCGCGGCGCAGGAACAGGTCAAGGTCGCCGAAAGCCAGATCGCGATGCAGCAGACGGCGATCGACGACACGATCATCCGCGCGCCGTTCAGCGGCGTGGCGCTGTCGAAGGACGCGCAGCCCGGCGAGATGGTGTCGCCCGTGTCGGCCGGCGGCGGCTTCACGCGCACCGGCATCAGCACGCATCGTCGACATGCGCTCGCTCGAGATCGAGGTCGACGTCAACGAGAGCTACATCAACCGCGTGCGCGCGGGCCAGCCGGTCACGGCGGTCCTCGATGCGTATCCCGACTGGCAGATTCCCGGCAAGGTGATCGCGATCGTGCCGACCGCGGATCGCCAGAAGGCCACGGTGCTGGTGCGCATCGGCTTCAAGCGAGCTCGATCCGCGCATCCTGCCCGACATGGGCGTCAAGGTCACGTTCCTGCGCGAGGCGGACGCGGCGGCCACGCCGATGGCGCAGCCCGGTGACGCTGGTGCCGCAAGAGCGCGGTCAAGACCGACAACGGCGCCAGTCATCGTGTTTCTCGTGCGGCAGAACGCGGTCGAACGCCGCGCCGTGCAAGACCGGCGGCACCGACGGCGACCGCGTCGAAGTGGTCGCCGGGCTCTCAGGGCGGCGATCGCGTCGTGGTCGTCGCCGCCCGATTCACTGGCCGAAGGCAAGCCGATCGTCGTCAAGTAGGCAGTCGCGGACGACGACATGAACCCACTCGTCGAGATCAACGGCGTCCACAAGTACTTCACCCGCGGCAGCGAGCGCATCGACGTGCTCAAGGGCGTGACGCTCGACATTCCGCAGGGCGATTTCCTGGCGCTGATGGGACCGTCGGGATCGGGCAAGACGACGCTGCTCAACCTGATGGGCGGGCTCGATCAGCCCGTCCGGCGGCGTCGTCGAAGTCGGCGGCACGAACATCGGCGCGCTGTCCGGCGGCCAGCTGTCGCGCTGGCGCTCGCATCACATCGGCTTCGTGTTCCAGCTCTACAACCTGCTGCCGGTGCTGACCGCCGAGCGCAACGTCGACCTGCCGCTGCTGCTGACGAAGCTGTCGAAGGCCGAGCGGCGCAAGCGCGTGGCGATCGCGCTGAAGGTCGTGGGCCTGGCCGAGCGCGCGAAGCACTATCCCCGGCAGCTGTCCGGCGGCCAGGAACAGCGCGTCGGCATCGCCCGCGCCATCGTCACCGATCCGACGCTGCTGCTCGGCGACGAACCGACCGGCGACCTCGATCGCAAGTCCGGCGACGAAATCCTCGACCTGCTGCAGGCGCTCAATCGCGATCACGGCAAGACCATCGTGATGGTGACGCACGATCCGCGGGCCGCCGAGCGCGCCAAGCGGACGCTGCACCTCGAGAAGGGCGTTCTGATGGGAGAGTGCACGCATGAAGTTCCTCCCGCTGCTCTGGAGCAGCCTGTGGCGCAAGAAGATCCGCACCATCTTCACGCTGCTGTCGATCTTCGTCGCGTTCCTGCTGTTCGGCCTGCTGATGACGATCCGCACGGCGCTTCACCTTCGGCGTCGACATCGCCGGCCTCGATCGCCTGGTGCTGATCCACAAGGTCAGCCTGATCATGCCGCTGCCGATCTCGTATCGAGGAGCGGCTGAAGGCCACCGAAGGCGTCGACGCTGGTCTCGCACCAGACCTGGTTCGGCGGCGTCTACCAGGATCCCGTCGAACTTCTTCGCGCAGATGGTGGTCGAGCCCGAGCCGTTCATGCAAGATCTACCCGGAGTTCAAGATGCCGCCGGAACAGATGAAGGCGTGGCTCGGCCGATCGCCAGGGCGCGATCGTCGGCGTCGATCTCGCGAAGCGATTCGGCTGGAAGATCGGCGATCGCATTCCGATCACCGGCACGATCTGGCAGCCCAAGCAGGGCCAGGTCTGGGACTTCAACATCGTCGGCATCTACGACGGCGAATCCGGCGTCGACAAGACGCAGTTCTTCTTCCGCTACGACTATCTGGATGAGAACCGCCGCGCAGGGCGACGGCCTGGTCGGCTGGTACGTGGTGAAGATCGCCGATCCGTCGCAGGCGCAGGAGATGGGCGCGAAGTTCGACGAGATGTTCGCGAATTCGTCGGCGGAAACCAAGACCACCACCGAGAAGGGCTTCGTCGAGGGCTTCGCCAAGCAGGTCGGCGACATCGGCGCGATCATGATCGCGATCCTGGTCGCGGTGCTGTTCACGATGCTGCTGGTCGCCGCCAACACGATGGCGCAGTCGGTGCGCGAGCGCACCAGCGAGGTGGGCGTGCTGAAGACGCTCGGCTTCTCGAACGGCGTCGATCCTCGCGCTGGTGCTCGGCGAATCGGTGCTGATCGCGGTCATCGGCGGCGGCGCTCGGCCTGCTCGCCTGGCGTGGCTGTTCGTGCAGCAGGGCGATCCGACCGGCGGCATGCTGCCGATCTTCATCCTGCCGACGCGCGACGTCGCGATCGGCGCGCGTGCTGATCGTCGTGCTCGGGCTCGTCGCCGGGGCTGCTGCCGGCGGTGAACGCCATGAACCTGAAGATCACCGACGCGCTGCAGGACGGAGCTACAAGGAGACTCGTGTCAACTTCATCAGCCAGACCTCGCCGTCACGCTGCTGAACCTGCGCACCATTCCGCAGCGCCTCGGCTCGTCCGGCGTGGCCATCGTCGGCATCGCCGGCGTCGTCATCGTGCTGGTGTCGGTGCTGTCGATCGCGCAGGGCTTCTCCGCGGCGATGGAGCGACTCGGGATCGCCGACGCGCGCGCTGGTGATGCGCAGCGGCGCCGACAGCGAGATGACGAGCGGCCTGGCCGGGCCCGAAGTCGACATCATCAAGCAGGCGCCGGGACTGCGGCGCGACGGCCAGGCCGCGCTCGCGTCGGCCGAGCTCTACGTGATCATCGACATGCCGAAGAATCGCACCAACACGCCGGCCAACGTGCCGATGCGCGGCGTCGAGCCGCAGGCGCCTGGCGGTGCGCGACGAGTTCTCGATCGTCGAGGGCCGGATGTTCCAGTTCGGCACCAACGAGGTCGTCGTCGGCCGCGGCGCCACGGACAGTTCCCGGGCCTGACCCTCGGCAGCACCATTCACTCCGGGCAGAACACCTGGCAGGTCGTCGGCATGTTCGAGACCGACGGCGGCATTGCCGAGACGGAGATCTGGTGCGATGCGCGCGTGCTGCAGGGCGCCTATCGGCGCGGCAACATCGTATCCAGACGGTGCTGGCGCGCCTCGACTCGAGCCGACAGCTTCGACACCTTCCGCGACTGGCTGACCGCAACCCGCAGGTCAACGTGCAGGTGCGGCGCGAGACCGAGTACTACGCGCAGCAGTCGCGGGCGCTCAGCGCGGCTCATCCGGACGGTCGGCTTCGGCATCGCCGCGCTGATGGGCATCGGCGCGGTGTTCGGCGCCATCCTGACGATGTACACGGCGGTGTCGACGCGCTCGCGCGAAATCGCCACGCTGCGGGCGCTCGGCTTCAACACCACGTCGGTCGTGGTGTCGGTGCTGACCGAATCGCTGGCGCTCGGCGCGATTGGCGGCGCATCGGCGGCGTCGCTCGCCTACGTCGCCTTCAACGGCTACCAGACGTCGACGATGAACTTCCAGACGTTCAGCCAGGTGGCATTCGCGTTCCAGGTGACGCCGCAGCTGCTGGTGATGGGGCTGATCTATGCGCTGGTGATGGGGCTGATCGGCGGCCTGTTCCCTGCCGTGCGCGCCGCGCGGCTGCCGATTCCCGCTGCGCTTCGCGAGCTCTGACCGAAGGCGCTAGCTTTCTTCTTCGAACTCTTCTTCGCCGAACGAGCCGAGGCGCGTCGACGGGCGGAGCGCTTCGCGGTAGTCGTAGAGCGGAAGACCCGAAACGTGGCGCAGGTTCACGCAGCCCGGCGACTTCGCCTCGAGCATGACGAGCACGGGGCTGCCGGCCGTGCCGTCACGAAACGCGAGACGGCAACCGCAGGAGAGACGAGCAGAGGTGAAGCCCTTCAGCATGGTGCTCAAAGGATCATACTACAGGAGCGCCTCGATTTCTTTTTCGAAGACCGCCTTCGGCGCGATGCCCATGTGCTTGCTGCACACCTTCCCGTCCTTCGAGATCAGGAACGACGCGGGAATGCCCCAGATCGGCCCATACGCATCCTGCATGTCCTCGCGGCCGAGGCCGAGCATGATCGGGTAGTTGATCTTGTATTCGGTGGCGAAAGCGCGCGCCTTGTCGGCGGTGTCGTCCACCGAGAAGCCGACGATCATCAGATCCTTCTTGTACTTGTCCTGCAGTTCGACGAAGCCGGGAATCTCCGCCTTGCACGGGCCGCACCACGTCGCCCAGAAATTGAGCAGGATCACTTTCCCCTTGAGGGCGCGATCTTCACGTCCTTGCCGTCGAGATCCTTGAGGACGAAGTCCATGTTCGCCGGCTTGGCGTCGGCCTTGCAGGCCCCGGCTGGGTCCTCGTCCGCGATCGCGCTCTCGTCGTGAGAAGCGACCGGCGCCATCGACGACACCAGGGCCGCGCCATCGTCGGCGACGCGCTCCGCTTCGACGACATCGTGCTGCCACACGAACGGCATGCTGATCGCGAGAAGCGCGATGGCCGTGGCGGCAAGCGCCACGAATCGGACCTTGGAGCTGGGCTGCTGTTCCATCTGGTTATTCTGCCTCATTCTTCAGATTGGATGCCATCTGCTGCAAGGCGTTCCGGCTGCCGGCACGGCCCACCAGCATGAGGGTGCGCCCGCCCTGTTCCACACCACCTCGTCGTGGCCGAACAGCTCAGCTGACCGGCCGGCCGCTCCAGGCCGGGGAGGATGAACAGCGACACCGGTTCGCCGTCCACGCGGTAGAGCACGTGCGCGGCGCGGCCGTCACCGTAGAGACAGCGTCGCACCGAAATCAGCCGGCCGTGGTCCGCGCCCCCTGTTTGCCGGCACCCTCAGCGGCCAGCCGTAGTCGTGCAGCAGTTCGGCTTCGGCGTCCGCCACGCTCAGCGCCTGGCCGTCGTCCTTGCCGTCGATGGTGAAGCACTTCAGGTGGTCGAGGGCGAGTTGGGCCGCCAGGACGACGTTCGAGCGTCCCGTGATCACGGGAAGGGCGACGGCACCGAGCGTCAGGACCACCAGGGCGGCCGCCGCAAACGCCGACAGTCGGGTGCGCCACCCGATATCGATGACGGGCGCCCGGTCGGCAGCCAGCGTGGCGACGATGCGCGTGCGCAGTCCGGGCGGGGCGGGATCGGCCGCCGCCCGGCCGCGAAGCGCCATCGCCTGGTGCATCAGTTGCTGCACCTCCAGGGCCTTGGCGCACGCCGCGCAGGTTGCCACGTGGGCCGTCACTCTGGCCCGCTCGGCCTGTGACGCGGCCCCGTCGGCGCAGGCCGCCAGCAGGGGCTCGAACGGTTCGCAGTTCTGGTCCGTCATTACAGCGCTCTCATTTAGACGCGTCTCTCAGCGGTTCGGTGCAGCCCGCGCCGCCAGCAGGGCGGCGTGGAGTCGGCGGCGGCCCCGCGACAGGCGCGACATCACGGTTCCGATCGGCACGTCGAGGGCCGTCGCAATCTCCTGATACGTCAGCTCGTCGACGTCACGGAGCCACACCACTTCCCGGAACGCCTCGGGCAGGCCATCGAGGGCCTCCTGCAGTTCCTCGCTGAGCGCCGCGTTGACGAGCAGCGCCTCCGGACTGTCTGGCGCAGCGGACACCATGTCCCCTGCCTGGTCCGCCGCCAGGTCCACGGCTTCCGAATCGACCTCGACTCGCGACCGGGCCCCGTCCCGGTGCCGGTTCCGCCAGGTGTTGTGGAGGATCGTGTACAGCCACGCCTTCAGGTTCGTGCCCGGCACGAAGCGGTCGCGGGCCCGAATCGCCTTCAAGTATGTGTCCTGAACCAGGTCCTGGGCGGCATCCGCGTCCGCGTGAGTCGGACGGCCGTGCCGTAGAGCGCGTCCAGGTATTCGAGCGCTTCCGCCGTGAAGTCGTCGGGATCGGCTGGCGGCGCGTGAGGCCGCCCTCGCGCAGGTGCCATCAGTGGATGAGCAGGCGGGGTGCCCGCGTCCCAAGTATAGGACGAAGCCGGGCCGGATCGAATCTTGCTCCCGCGGAGGCGTGGGACCGGTTCGATTGCGGCCTTTGTCTCAGCTCTGTAAGATGCTGCAAGGAGTAACTATGCGGCTCACCATCCTGACTCTGCTGGCGGTTGGCCGCAGCGCCCACGGCGGAAGCTCAAACCGGCTACATCCCCTATTTCGGCAAGAACCAGATCCGCTACGACAACTTCGAGTGGCACACCTACCAGACCGAACACTTCGAGATCTACTACTACCCGGAGATCGAGCCGCACCTCGAACGCATCGCCGGCTACGCCGAGAGCGCCTATCAGCACGTCAGCTCCGAGCTGAAGCACGACCTGTCGATGAAGCTGCCGCTGATCCTGTTCTCGACGGCGAGCGAGTTCTGGCAGCAGAACGTCATCCCGGGCGCGGCGCAGGAAGGCGTCGGCGCGTTCGCCGAGCCCGGCCGCTACCGCATCGTGATGCCGATCGACGAGCCGCCCGACCTGCTCTATCGGCTGATCGTCCACGAGCTCACCCACCTCTTCCAGTTCGACATCATCCCGACCGGTCTCATCCGCCGCAACATGCCGCTGTGGATGATCGAAGGCATGTCGGACTACATGACCGGCTACTGGCGCCCGCTCGACATCATGACGGTGCGCGACGCCGCGGTCTCCGACATCGTCCCGAAGATGAGCGAGATGCAGGACTACGGCGGCTTCAGCAACCCGCGCCTCATCTACAACCTCGGTCACGCCGCGTTCGAGTTCATGGAATCGAAGTGGGGCAAGGAAGGCGTGCGCGCCTACGTCTTCGCGCTGCGCCGCTCGCGTGATCGGCGGCAGCGACGACGCCTACCAGGAAGCGTTCCAGATGTCGGCCGGAAGAATGGGACCAGCAGTTCGATCGCTACCTGAAGGAGCGCTTCAAGCCGTTCCGCGACAAGGAACGGCCGGCCGACTACGGCCGCGACCTCGCGCCCGATCCGCGCAAGGGCAAGTTCTCCAACGTGCTGTCGATCGAGCCGTCGCCCTCGGGCGATCTGATCGCCGGCATGACCGGCAACGGCCGCGACCGCGAATACGACATCGTCCTGATCTCGGCGAAGGACGGCGAGATCATCCGCAACCTGACGAGCGGCTTCGATCAGAGCATGGGCTTCGAGTACCTGGCGACGCCCGGCGGCCGCTGGAACTCGGTGCCGTGGATGTCGTGGTCGCCGCAGGGCGATCGCCTCGCCTACTTCGTCCGCACCGAAAAGGACCGCTCGCTGATCGTGCAGAACGTGGTCTCGAAGAAGATCGAGGTGCGCATCCCGCTGAACGACGATCGACGCGCCGGAATCGCCGGACTTCTCGCCCGACGGCAAGCTGATCGCCTTCTCGGGCATGCGCGCAGGCGGACGCCGACATCTTCACCGTCAATCTCGAGACCAAGGAGATCATCAACCTCACCAAGGACAAGTTCGCCAACTACGCGCCGACCTGGGCGCCGGACGGCAAGTCGATCGTCTATCTCGTGCGCGTCAGCGGCAACGAGAAGCTGTTCCGCATGGACGCGAACGGCGCGAACCCGCTGCAGCTGACGTTCGGCACGCACGACGACGGCGGCGCGCAGTTCCTCGACGCCAACACGCTGGTGTTCGCGTCGACGGCGGTCAACCCGGCCGAGCCGATCGACCCGGAGGTCGCGAAGAACGGGCAGATCTACAACATCTGGACGCTCGACCTGAAGACCAACGAGCTGAAGCAGTACACCGACGCGCTGTCGGGCAACGTCTCGCCGGTGGTGCTGCAGCGACGCGCCGCAGCGTGCGGCTCGCCTTCGTCACCTACTCAAGGGCGACTACGGCCTGCACATCCTCGAGCGCAAGGACGAGATCACCAAGGTCGCCTCGGACGACTTCGGCTCGCCCGGGCCGATCGTCGACTTCCAGGCGCCGCTGATGCACACGCTGGTGCCCGACAACGAGAAGAAGAAGGGCAAGTTCGAGAAGCTGTTCCTCGAGGGCCGGCCGCCGGTGGCGCTCGGCGTGACGAGCGGCGGCGACGTGTTCGGCGGCACGCAGGTCACCTTCACCGACGTGCTCGGCGATCAGCAGTTCAACCTGTTCATCTCGTCGGTGTCGCAGTACCGCACGATGTCGTTCTCGTGGCTGAACATGGAGCAGCGCCTGCAGTGGGCGCTCCAGGGCTACACGCAGACGCAGTTCTTCTACGGCCAGCTCGAAGGCGTCTTCTACGACCCGGCGTTCAGCGGCATCATCGATCGCGACCTCGCGATCGCCACGCGCACCATCCAGGGCGGCACGGCGTTCGGCATCTACCCGTTCAACCGCTATCGCCGCGTCGAGCTGTTCGGCGGCTTCAACCACTACCAGGAGAGTTCGACGACCCGGGCCTCGACCAGGTACGCGGAGGAGTACCAGCAGGAGCAGTACGGCCGCGTGCTCTTCAACAACGGCAACATGGTGCCGCTCGGCGTCGCCTTCGTGCAGGAGACGACCATCTTCCGCGAGTTCGGTCCGCTGTCCGGCAGCACGATGCGCCTCGCCTACGAGGTCGCGCCGAAGATCGGCAGCACGCTGTCGCGGCAGACGTTCGACGGCGATGCCCGCAAGTACTTCCGGCTCGGCGCCACCGGCCTGCTGGCGCTGCGCGCGCGCGGCTTCAAGAGCTGGGGCGACAACCCCGACTTCACTTACTTCGGCGGCAACAGCGAGCTGCGCGGCTACGACTACCTGTCGTTCGTCGGCCAGAACGCGTTCTTCGTGAACGCCGAGCTGCGCTTCCCGCTGATTGAAGCGATGGCCACGCCGATCGGCGTGCTCGGCGGCGTCCGCGCCTCGTTCTTCGCCGGCCTCGGCGGCGCCTCATGGTCGCCGTGCACGGACTTCCAGTGCGACCAGGACAACTTCCACGTGTTCAAGAACGACACCCAGGTGGAGAGGCCGATCGTCGGTTACAACAGCAGCCTGGAGCCGATCTACGGCGATCCGATCGTGGTGGACGGCTTCCGCCTGGTGGACGCGCGCGGCTCCTACGGCATCAGCCTCACGACCTTCGCGCTCGGCTTCCCGCTCCACTTCGACTGGTCGTGGCGGACGCTGTTCAACAGGGAGTGGGAAGACGTCACCTCCACTCGCAGGCGGCAGCGAGCATTCCGCCGGCCGAAGTTCACGATGTGGATTGGCTACGACTGGTAGTCGACTGGACTGGATCTCGGATAGCGGGCCGGAAGGCCCCGCTTTCTTTCTAGCGCTCAGTCGTCGCGAGTCTGGCGTCCGACACGCTGTTCATCCTCGGCGTTCGATCACGGCGACATCGCGGCGCCATCGTCCAGGACACGAACGTCGTAGCCTTGCTGTAGCTTGCGCTCGCCGGTCTGATCGCTCGAGACACTTCGACCTCACTCGAGGAGTCTGAACCGCAGGTACGCGCTTGAGGTGATCAGGTCGCCGACTTGATCGGTGATGAAGTCAGCGATCAGCCGCGTCAGCGCGAGCTGTTCGTGTGCGATGACAGCATGCGCCGGTGATGTCGATCATGCATCACCGTGCCGCCGAGAATGAACCTAGCGGATTGAGCGTTCGGAGACGACCTGACGGTCTCGCGCGAGTCCTGCCAGCGTGCAGCTCCGTTCGGGACTGAGCCGCTCGACATCGCAGCTCGCTGCGATCGAGATCGAGCGACGCGATACGGGCTCAGGAACTTGTGGCCGACGATGCCGCCGACCTGGAAGCCGAGCAGCACGCTCGGCGCCTGCAGGTTCAGCACCACCACCGCGAAGTTCTTGTAGTTGATCTCGTTGGAACCGGAGGTGCACGCCCGGCATCAGGAACGCGTCGCGATCCCAGCCCGACGTGCCGTAGACGCGCAGCGCGATCTTGCGCGCCGGCGTCGTGATCGAGCTCCTCGGCGGTCGTGGTGCTGATCGAGATCACCTCGCCGCCGGTGTCGACCACGAAGTAGGTCGGATGCGTCTCGTTGATCAGCCCCCGCACCATCGACAGGCGGTGATGCCGCATCGGCAGCCGGAACTGCGCCGCTTCTTCCGGGAGCTGTCGCCCGATCGTCAGCTTGTGCGTGCCGTAGTCGATGGTCATCGACAGGCCGAGCGACGAGCGGCGAGAAGCTCTCGGTCTCGCGCTTCGGGATGCCGCGCAGCGCCGGCGCCTTGATCAGCGCCGGCACGTTGCTCAGCTTGAGCGTGCCGATCTCGAGCGTGTCGAGGCGTCCCAGCTGCAGGCCGCGCAGGCCGACTTCGCCGACGCCGGCGCTGAGCGTGTAGGTGATCGGCCGCACGCCCGCGCGCGACGCCGTCTGCCGCGAGATCGTCGTCTGCTCGGAGCCGGTGTCGAGCACGAAGTCCTGGAGCGTCCGCCGTTGACGCGGGCCTTGACGATGACCTTGTCGTCGACGACCCGGAAGTCCACGGTGTGCAGCTGATCGGCGGTCTTGTCGTCCATCGCGATCGGCTCGCGCTCGCCGAACGACTGCAGGAAACGGATCTGCGAGCGCGACCACGCGGCCTTGTCGCTGCGATCCTTGTTGGGCAGCAGGTTGACGTAGTTGCCGTAGGCGGCGGCCGCCTGCTCGTAGCGGCGCATGCCGCTCGAAGATCGAGCCGACGGTGTGATGCAATCTCTTCGTCGCGCGGCGAGTGCTTGAGCGCCACCTGCGCTTCGTTCAGCGCTTCGTCGAGCTTGTTCTGCGACGCGAGCGCGCGGGCCAGGCCGTGAGGGCCGCGCGACATGTCGGGCGAGGCGGCGAGCGCGTCCCGAATTCCTGGCTTCGGCTTCGTCGAACAGGCCGGCCGACCACAGGGCGTCGGCGTGAACGGTCATGGCTTCGGGGTTGTGCGGCGCCTGCTCGCTTGAGCGCCTGCGCTTCCTTCTGCGCCTCGATGAACTCGCCGAGGCGGAGCGCCGACTTGCACGACGCCGATGCGGGCCTGCACGCTGATGGTCGTGTCGTCGGACTCGGCGGCCTTGCGGAACGCCTCGAGCGCCTCGCGTAGCGCGTCTCGTCGAACAGCAGCGTGCGCGAGTTGGAACTGGATCGCGGCGTCCGACCGGATCCGCCCCGAGCGCTCACGACCAGCGCCACGCTCAGGACAAGGACCACGACAGGCAGGCGAGGTCGACTGGGCATACAACCCTCTGGGGACGTTCAGCGCCGGCCCAGGGGGCGCAGCCCCAGGCCGGCAGGTTCTCTAACGGCGTATTCTACTTCTGAAAGTGCTTCGCGTTGATGTCGATGTAGTTTTTCCACTTTTCGGGCACTTCGTCCAGCGCGAAGATCGCCTCGACCGGGCAGGCCGGCACGCAGGCGCCGCAATCGATGCACTCGTCGGGGTGAATGTAGAGCAGGGTCGCGCCCTCGAAGTCGCCTTCGTCCTTGCGCGGGTGAATGCAGTCCACCGGGCAGACGTCCACGCAGGCCGAGTCCTTCGTGCCGATGCAGGGTTCGGTGATGATGTACGCCACGATCAAATCCTCCAGATAACGAATTAGAACAATCGGTAAAAAAGGCGAAGCGGCCGGTCAGGCCGTGCTCTCGAGTGCCGGCGGTAGATAGCCCAGGCGCATCGAAATGCGGCGCGCCAGATCCCAGACGCCGCGGTGATGTTCGGTCAGGATCGGGCGATCGTCGGTGCCGTGACCGAACACGCCGACGCGCGCCACTTCCTGGCCGGTGTAGTCCCGCACCGGCGCGCAGACGCAAAAGAGACGCTGCATGCGCATCCGGCTCGACCGGCGGCGGACCGAGCCGCACCACGACCGTGCTTCGGGGTCGGCCAGTTCGTCGCGCGTGGCCAGCCGCAGGCAACTCAGACGCCGCGTCGCCTGCCGCGGTGAGAAATACAGTGCGCAGTGCGACGGCATTTCCTTGCCGTAGACCGTGTGCATCGCCACTTCGTCGGGACCGGTGCTCCACACGTAGGTCACTTCGCCCGCTCGCCGGAATGGCGATGAACCCGCGATACGGCGTGTCGAGCACGTACTCGCGCATGATCGGATAGGCGTGCAGGCGCAGTTCCGAGCTGACCCAGCGACCGGAAGCTCAGGTCGAGCATCTTCAGCGTCAGGCCGTAACGCTGCGTCTCCTCGTCCTGGCGGACGTAGCCGCGGCGTCTTGAGGACGGCGAGCAGCCGATGCACCGTGGACGCCGGCTGTCGCAGGCTGCGGGCAAGGTCCGACAGGCTCATCCCGCGGGGCTGCCGCTCAGGACCTCGCAGACCTCGAGCGCCTTGTCGATGGATGTCGGCACACTGCGGTCCGCGATGCAGGGGAGGCGTTTTCCATTATGACGGAACTGGGTTTCAGAATCTCTGATCCAGCGTCAGGCCCCTTCCCTGTCAAGGCGTTGCAGGCATACGATTGGCAGTCCTTCATCGTGTCCAATTCCCTCATCGGACAAATCACTCGGGCACTACCAGATCCTCGACCAGCTCGGCGCGGGCGGCATGGGCGTCGTCTATCGTGCTCAGGACATGAAGCTCGGCCGTCAGGTGGCCTCAAGGTCCTGTCGACCGGCAACGACGCCAGCGAAGAAGCCATCGAACGGTTCCGGCGCGAAGCCCGCACCGCCTCGTCGCTGAACCATCCGAACATCTGCACGATCTACGGCTTCGACGAGCACGAAGGACAGCTGCTACCTGGCGATGGAGCTGCTCGACGGCGAGCCGCTCGATCAGCGGCTGGCGCGGACGGCCGCTCGACTTCCGCACCCTGCTCGACATCGGCGCGCAGGTCGCCGATGCGCTGGACGCGGCGCACAGCGAAGGCATCCTGCACCGCGACATCAAGCCGGCGAACATCTTCATCACCCGCCGCGGCCAGGTGAAGGTGCTCGACTTCGGCCTCGCCAAGCTCTCCTCCGACGGTCGGCGCCTGGGCCTGAACGACGAGGTGCTGCGAAACCCGCGCCCGAGCACTTCACCAGCGTGGTCGGCACCACGGTCGGCACCATCGCCTACATGTCACCCGAGCAGGCGCGCGGCGAGGATGTCGATCCGCGCACCGACCTGTTCTCGTTCGGCGTGGTGCTCTACGAAATGGCGACCGGCCGGCAGAGTTTTCCCGGCCACACGACGGCCGTGGTGTTCGACGGCATCCTCAATCGCGAACCGGTGCCGCGAGCAGCGTCAACACGCTCGATGCCGCCGGAGCTCGATCGGCTATCGTCTCGAAGGCGCTCGAGAAAGATCGCGGACCTGCGCTATCAGACCGCGGCCGATCTCGGCGCCGACCTGCAGCGCCTGCGTCGCGACTCCGGCACGCGGCTGGTGGTGGCGGCCGCTCAGTCTTCGAGCATGGAACCGGCTTCCGCCCAGACGGTGATGCTGACGGCGTCAGGGATCGCGAGCGCGCAGCCGGCCTCGGCCGCCGGCGTCAGTCAACCGCACGTCGCGCCTCCACCACCATCGGTTGTTGGCGGGTTCAGCGCGCCGGCGATTCCGGTTGCGCCGCACTCAACGGCAGGAGCGGCGCCGGCGTCCTCGAAGTCCTCGTGGGTCTTTGCCGGAATGGCTGTCGGAATCGCCTTGATCGCCGTCGGCGCGGGCATCTGGGTCACCATGCGGCCCCAGGCACCGGTCGCGGCAGCGCTGCCCGATCCCACGCCGGCCACGGAACCGCCGTCATCGGCGCCAACGCCGACACCGACCCCGGATCCGGCGACCACACCACCGCCTGCTTCAACACCACTGGCCCCGGCCGGCACCGCCGTGGCTGCTCCCGCGAGCGCGCCACCAATCGCCTCTGCGGCCACGGCAAAGCCCACGGCGACTTCCGTTCCGCCGCCAACCAAGGCCGCGCGCGAAGACGCCGCCACCAGCGCCGGCGCCACCGGCGCCACCCGCAGTCTCGGCGAAGGATGCGGAAGCGACCCAGCGCCTGGACATCGCGAAGGCCAAGCTGGCCAGCAACCTGGTGGATCAGGCGGTTGCCGACCTGCGGCAGATCATGTTGGATTACCCGGGCACGGCCTTCGGCGTGGACGCGGCGTTCCTGGCTGGTGAGGCCCTCGAAAAGGCCGGCCGTGACGAAGATGCGATGGCCGCCTACGTCGAGTTCGATCGCCGCTTCCCAAGCCATCCGCGGATGGCAGAGAGTCAGCTGCGCCGCGCGAAATTGATGCAGCGCTCGAAGGCCCAGGCGCGCCAGACCGAGGCGTACACGTTGTACGGAACCATCGCCCGCAGTTTTCCGGGAACCCCCGAGGCCAGGCAGGCACTGATGGCCAAACGGCAGATCGAGGGACAGCGGCGCCAGCTGCGCGCCACCGATCCGGTGCTGAACACTGAAGTGCCGGCCCTGCTCGTCACGCTGCGCACGCTGGCCGATCAGTTCCCCGGTGACCCGGAAACGATGGTCGCCCTGAACCAGCTGGCCGCGGCCTATGAGGACATGGACCGCTACCAGGCGGCGGCAGACGTCCTGGAGCGACTCGCCGCGCAGTTCCCGGGCAACCCGGTGGAGGTGTGGTTCAAGCTTGGCGAGTTGTACGACCGCCGGCTGAAGAACACCGACAAGGCTCGCGAGGCCTACGCGAAGGTGCCGGCCAACTCGCCGCGCTACCGGGAGGCGCAGCAGCGCCTCAACCGGCGGTAGCCGTCACTTCGTCCGGATTTCGACTTTCCCGGTCACCACGTCGATGGAGATCACCGGCTCGCCCGAGCCGAGCGTGGCTTCACTCCATCGCGGCCCCCACGAATCGCGCGTCGTCATCGGGATGTCCGACTGGATGCTGCCGTTGAGCGCCAGCGCCATGACGCGCGCGTCCGTTGGCGGCGCCGGCATCTGAAGTCGGACGTCGCCGTTGAAGGCGCGCAGTCGCAGCAGGCCCTTGGGATCCAGTCGCGCGTTCTTCAGGATGACGGAGCCGATCCCGGCTTCGAGCCGCAGCGCGCCGGTCACGTCCGTACCCTCGATCGGCCCGCGACGCACATCCGCCGTCAGCGTGCCGCGGAAGTGCTCGACCACCAGCTTGCCTTCCATCACCCTGACGGTTTCGATCCGGGCGTCCGCGGGTACGCGCAACACCAGATCGGAACGGAACGCCGCGTCGGTGCCGCCCTCTGGCTGAATGATGCGAATGCTCACCCGCTCCGGCGTCTCGTCAATGGCGACGGCCAGTTGAGCCAGTCCCTCGGTGGTCGGCGCAGTCCGCTGCACCGCCAACTCGACATCGGTCCGCGAGGAGCCTTCGATGCGGATCTGACCGATCGTGATATCGAGGGTGAGGGCCCGGCTTGCCGTCCACGTGAACACACGGGTCTGCCGATCGGTGGCGGCAAGAGCCGGCGCGGCAAGGGCGGCGCACACGAGGAACAGGACCGCCGTGCGCATGGCCCGATTATACTTTCCCGAGAACCGCCTGTGCGCCTGGTCACCTTCGTCCTCTGCATGGTCCTGGCAGGCAATGCGCGCGCGCAATCGTTGCCCACGGAGCCGATCTCGGTCGGCAACGGGCGCTTCGTGTTCGGCGGCGAGTTCTTCGGCACCTTCGGCTCCGAGGATCCCGGGTTCTTCAACTACAACGACTACGAATACAACGCGCTGCGCAACGTCAGGCTGTCCGTCTCCACGGAGATTCGGGCGTCATCGTCACGTGCAGGCGCTGGCCGAGATCCGGCTCGAGCACGGCGACCAGCTTTCGGCGTACGCCATGTTCCTGCGGATCCGGCCGTGGCCGGAACGCCGCTTCGACGTGCAGGTCGGCCGCATCCCGCCGACCTTCGGCGCCTTCTCGAAGACGATCTACGCCTACAACAACGTCGTCATCGGCCAGCCGCTGGCCTATCAGTACCTGATGTCGCTTCGGACGACGGCGCTGCCCGCGACCAGTGACGATCTGCTGCGGATGCGCGGGCGCGGCTGGCTGTCAGAGTTTCCCGTCGGCGACACCTCGCGCGCCGCCGGCGTGCCGATCGTGAACACCTCGCGCTACGACACGGGCGTGCAGGTGCACGGCGTCGTCGAGCCGCATCGAGTGGACCGGCTCCGTCACGACGGGCTCGCTGTCGGATCCCCGTTGTCGGCGACAACAACGGCCGGCCGCAATTCGCCGGCCGGGTCGTCGCGCGCGCGTTGCCAGGGCTGGCGCTGGGGATGTCGGCGGCCCGGGCCGCGTGGCTCGACGATTCGCTCGACGAGGCGCTGGCCGGAACCGCGCGAGCGCGGGAGTTCGTGCAGGCCGCGGTGGCGCTCGACGCCGAGATCTCGCACGGCCCATGGCTGGCGCGAACGGAGTGGCTGCGCTCGTCGTGGAGCATGCCGGCGCTGGGGGTGCCGGCCATCGACGAACCGGTCGTCGCGCAGTCGCTGATCGTGGAGGGCCGCTACCGCCTGTTGCCGGGCCTGTCCCTGGGAGTCCGAGGCGACGGTCTCTGGTTCACCGAGCTCGTTGGGACCTCCGGCGTGGACACCTGGGAGGCCAACGTGCGCCGACTGGAAGCCGCGCTCGGCTATTCGATCACCCGTAACATCACCGCGAAGTTCGCGTGGCAGCGCAACCGTCGCGACGGCGGACGCGCTTCGTCACGACACGCTGCTGGCCGGACAGCTGCTCTACTGGTTCTGAGATGCGACGCCCTGCCTCTGCCATCGGTGCCCTCGCCGCGACCTGCCTCGCGGCAGTGATGGCGGTCGTGCCGTTCGAGCCGGAGCGGGCCATCGCGCACGCATCGGGGACGCAGACCGTTCGGGGCACCGGCGGCATTCGCGGGCGCCTCATCCTCCAGCAGGCGCCGAAGCCGAACGAGCGCCGTCCCGAAGTGTCGGACCCGGGCGCGGGCGCGCCGCGCGACCCCGTGGACCTGCGGCGCGGCGTGGTCTATCTCGAACAGGCGCCGCGGTCCGCGTTCGACGAGCGCGAGCCCGGTCGCGCATCTCGATGGATCAGCGCAACGAACGCTTCGTGCCGCACGTGCTCGCGGTGATGGTCGGCACCGATCGTCGACTTCCCCAACAGCGACCTCATCTACCACAACGTGTTCTCGCTCTCGCGCGCCAAGCGCTTCGACCTCGGCCGCTATGCCGCGGGCAAGTCGAAGAGCGTGCTGCATGGATCGCCCCGGCGTGGTCCGCGTGTTCTGCGACATCCACTCGCACATGAACGCGTTCGTGCTGGTCTTCAATCACCCGTTCTTCGACGTCACCGACGTCGAGGGCCGCTTCGAGCTGCCGACGCTGCCCGCCGGCACCTACACGGTGGTCGGCTGGTACGAGGGCGAAGCGCGCGTCACGCGTTCGGTCGTCGGTGCCAGCCGGTGGCTGGGCGGAAGTCGATCTGGTCGTGCCCTGATGCGCGTCTTCGGCTCGATCACCAACCGCATCTTCCTGGCCAGCGCGCTGCTGGCGATGCTCTCGATCGGCGCGGCGCGTGTATCTTCGTCAGCGCGCGGCTGACCGCCGAGACCGAGCAGGAGCTGCGATCGCGACCTGCAGACCGCGGCGACATCGTCGACGATCAGCGCCGGCACGCAGTTCGACAACTTCACGCGCATCGGCGCGGCTGATCGCCGACCTGCCGAAGTTCAAGGCCGTCGTGGAGATCGGCGATCGCCGACGCTGCGCCGATCGCGCCGACTACCGGAGCAGGCCGGCGCCGATCTGCTGATCGTGACCGGCCGCACGGCGAGCAGCTCGCGCTCGCCGGCGAACCTGCGCGCATCCGGTCGTCAGCCGACTCGCGCTCGCGGCGCGGCAAGGCTGCGCCGCGTTCTGGGCGACATCCAGCGGCGTCCTCGAAGTCGTGAGCGTGCCGATCACGCTCGGACTCGATCGGCCCGAGTCTCGGCGTCCTCACCGTCGGCTACCTGCTCGACGATCGACGCGCCGCTGCAGTTCAAGCCTCACCGGCGCCGACATCGCGTTCGCCGATGGACGGCGTCGGTGCGGGCCTCGACGCTTGGGCCCGATTCCTGCCGAGGCCCTGAACGCCGCTGCCGTCGGCGGCGGCGCGACCACGCGTCGCGCATCGGCGACGACGAGTATGTCGCGATCGTGCAGCCGCTCGGTCCCGAAACCGCGGGCCGGCGCGGCCCGGTGGCGATCATCCTGCGATCGCGCAGCGAGCGCGATGCGCACGCTCGGCGCGATTCAGGCGGCGCTCGCCGGCATCGCCATCGGCGCCACCCTCCTGGCCATCGTCGTCAGCTACGGCGTCGCGCGCACCGATCACGCGCCCGCTCGCCGTCGATCACCGATCACATGCGCCAGATCGCCGCGACCGGCGACCTGACGCAGCAAGATCGCCACCAAGCGCCAGGGCGGATGGGACGACGACGATGCGCACATGCTGGCGACGACGTTCAATACGCCTGACCGACTCGATCGCGCGCTTTCAGCGCGAGGCCGGCCAGCGCGAGCGGCTGTCGTCGCTCGGGCCGCCTGTCGACGGTGATCGCGCACGAAGTCCGCAATCCGCTGATGATCATCAAGGGCGCGCTGCGCACGATGGCGCGCGACGGCGCGACTGCGGCCGACGTCCGCGATGCGGCGAACGACATCGACGAGGAGATCGATCGGCTGAACAGCCTGGTCAACGACGTGCTCGACGTCGCGCGGCCGATTCGCTTCGATCCTCGCGCCGACCGACATCAACGCGGTCTGCCGCGACGCGGTGCAGGCCGCGAGCGCCGGCCGCGCCAACGGCCCGGTCGCGCTGACCTCGCGACCGCTGCGCTGCCGGAGCTCGTCACCGACAGCGAGCGCCTGCGGACGGTGCTGGTCAACCTGCTGACCAACGCCGAGCACGCGGTCGAGGCGCGCAGCCGGGCGCCACGCGTCACGCTGATCACGCAGCAGACCGGCGACCGGCGCGTGTCGGCGACGGTCACGATTCGCGACACCGGCAAGGGCATCGCCGACGATGACCTGCCACGCATCTTCGATCCATACTTCACGACGCGGCGCGCCGGCACCGGCCTGGGCCTCGCGATCGCCAAGAACATCGTCGAGGGCCTCGGCGGCATCGATCAGCGTGGCGACGCGGCCGGGCGCCGGCACCGACTTCCGCATCGACCTCGGCGACGCACCGGCCCGCGCAGAAGGCGACCCGATTGACACAGCATGGCCGGCAGCATCCTGCTCGCAGACGACGAAGAAAAGATCCTCAAGACGCTGGGCCGCGCGCTGCGCGACGACGGGCCACGAGGTGGTCACCGCGTCGAACGCGCAGGGAGGCGGCGCGCCTGCTGAGCGAGCGCTCGTTCGATCTGCTGGTGATCGACTTCCTGATGCCGGATCGCACCGGCCTCGACGTGATCCGCGACCTCGCCGCGACGTCGCCCGAGGCGCGAGCGGCCGGCGATGGTCATGATGACCGCGCACGGCAGCATCGAGAGCGCGGTCGAGGCGATGAAGCTCGGCGCGCGCGACTACCTGCAGAAGCCGTTCGAAGTCGAGGAGCTGCTGGTGCTGGCCCGCCGCGCCCTCGAAGATCAGCGCGCCCGCACCGGGCTGCGCTACCTGCTGAGCGAACGCGACGCCGAGTTCGATCACTACGGCATCATCGGCCGCAGCCGCGCGATCCTCGACGTGATCGCGCGCGCCGAGCTGGTCGCCGAATCGAAGAGCACGGTGCTCGTCACCGGCGAGACCGGCACCGGCAAGGAGCTGGTCGCGCGCGCCATCCACGCGCGCAGCGCGCAGCGCAACATGCCGCTGATCAAGGTCAACTGCGCCGCGATTCCCGAGACGCTGCTCGAATCGCGAGCTGTTCGGCCACGTTCGCGGCGCGTTCACCGGCGCCACCGTTCACCAAGAAGGGCCGCTTCGCGCTCGCCGACGGCGGCACGATCTTCCTCGACGAGATCGGCACGATCGCGCTCGCGGTCCAGGCCAAGCTGCTGCGCGTGCTGCAGGATCGCGAGTTCGAGCCGCTCGGCGCCGAACGCACGCAGCGGGTCGACGTGCGCGTGATCGCGGCGACCAATCGCGACCTGCGCCAGATGGTCGCCGACGGCAAGTTCCTCGAGGACCTGTTCTATCGCCTCAACGTGATCCCGATCGAGATGCCGCCGCTGCGCGAGCGGCGCGAGGACATTCCGCTGCTGGTCGAGCACTTCGTCCGCCGCTTCGCGGAGCGCACCGGCAAGACGATCGACGGCGTCGACGAAAAGGCGATGGCCGAGCTGACGCGCTACGAGTGGCCGGGCAACGTGCGCGAGCTCGAGAACACCATCGAGCGCGCGGTCGTGCTGTCGACCGCGCCGCTGCCTCGACAGCCGAGACGGTGTGGTTGATGAGCGCGACGGCGACGCCGCGTCGACGGCGGCCGTGCCGTCGCTTGAAGCTGCATCAGAACCTCGAATGGGCCGAGCGCGAAACCATGCGCCGCGCGCTCGAGCAGGCGCGCGGCGTCAAGAAGGACGCGGCGGAGCTGATGGGCATCAGCCAGCGCGCGCTCAGCCACTACCTCGCGAAATACAAGGACGCGCTATCGAGTCATGCGTCGCGCTTACGCGCAGCGTAAGCACTTACGCGTCGCCGTCGTCCCGAACGGCCGCAGCGACCTGATTTCCCAGAGCAACGCCCTCGCTGTCGTCCCGGCATCGCCTTTGCTATGACGAGCGTCGACGTGCTTTCGTGCGTGTGCTCACTGACCCTTTTGAAAGATTCAGTTGCCGCGGCGGGGACGGCGCTCTTGTTGGGGGCGGCAGCAATGTCCAGCCAGCAGGACCCCGCCGCGGCTTCTGCGCGCTCACAGCCGCAGTCGAGCGCGGCACAGTGGAGTTCAACGCATGACGGGACGAGTTCGACAAGCAGTGCTGGCGGCGGCTCTGGCCGTGGGGATGGCCGGGTGTGATGAAAAGCTCAGTGACGTGGCCGGCCCGACGCCGGACCTCGAGCCAACGTTTTCGAGCATCCAGCGCGAGATCTTCAACACCACCGATTCCAGCGGGCGGGTGGCCTGCATCCAGTGCCATTCGGATAACGGACGGGTCACTGCCGGAACCTCGTGCTGCTGGAAGGCCGCTCTTATAATCAACTGGTCGGACGAGCCAGCAGCTTCAAGCCCGGCGCCGTCCTCGTCGTTCCCAACGATCCTGACGGCAGCTACCTCATTCACAAGCTCGAAGGCCAGGCGACATCATCGGGCAGCGGATGCCTCGCACCACCGGCCCGTTCCTGACCGACGGGCAGATCAGCATCATTCGTCGCTGGATCGAACTTGGCGCGCGCAACGACTAGGAGAACCTGACGTGACGTATTTCGTTCGTTGCACACTGCTGGTGCTCGCGCTCGGCGCGATGATCGTGCCCACGGCATCGGCGCAAACACCGACGCCCGACGAAGACGATCCGGATCGCGATCCGAACGATCGCGCAGCCCGACTTCTACGTCGCGACGCTCAACACCAACCTGCGGCTGCCGAAGGGCAAGATGGCGTTCCGGCTGACGCACCGCTTCCTGCGCACGCTCGGCGACGGCGACTTCGGCGACCTCGCTCGGACGACTTCTTCGGCCTCGACTCGGGCGCGCAGATCGGACTCGAGCTGCAAGTACGCGCCGTTCCGCGGCGGCGCAGGTCGGCATCTATCGCACCTCCGATCGCACCATCCAGCTCCAGGGCCAGTACAACGTCATCAAGGACAGCAACGGGCCCGATCGGCCTCGGCGTCGTCGTCAACGTCGACGGCACCGACAACTTCAGCGACGAGTTCTCGCCCGGCGTCGCGCTGGTGCTCTCGCGCGAGCTCGGCGAGCACGGCGCGCTCTACTTCCAGCCGTCGTGGGTCGGCAACACCAACCTGACCATCCGACTGGTCGACGACGACTACACGGTGATGGTCGGGCCTGGGCGCGCGCCTGCGCCTCGGCCCACAATCTACCTACCTGTTCGTGAAGGCTCCCCCCGCCTCGCCGGTTACGATCCAGGGCGATGCGCTTGATCAGCTTCGGCATCGAGCAGCGCGCCGGCGGCCACGTGTTCCAGTTGAACTTCTCGAACGGCTTCGGCACGACGCTGGCGCAGGTCGCGCGCGGCGGCACCGCGTGCGACGACTGGTATCTGGGCTTCAATCTCTCGAGGAAGTTCTACTGATGACGAAAGGCAATCTGGACACGGACTGCGCAGCGGCGGTGATGTCGCCGCAACGCGGCCGGTGGCGTGCGGCGGCGGCAGCAGCAGCGGCGACGACGCGACGACCCGACCACGCCGACGGCTCGACGACCCCGACGACGCCGACGACTCCGACCGACGCCGACGACGCGGCACCGATCCGACACGGCGACGATCACGATCGGCGCCGATGGCGCGTCAGCCCGTCGAGCGTGACGATCGCGGCGGGCGGCCGCGTCACGATGGTCAACAACCACAACCGCGCGCACGACATGTCGTCGGATCCGCATCCGGAGCACACGCAGACTGCCCGGAGATCAATCAGGTTGGATTCCTGAGCCCGGGCCAGTCGCGCACGTCAGGCAACCTCAACACGCGCGCACGTGCGGCTTTCACGATCACAACCAGCCGGAGCAACACCGGCCTGCAGGGCCGTCGCATCAGTAGTCAGGTTCAGTAGTCGTAGACGCCCTTGCCGACCTTGCGTCCCAGCCGTCCGTCCTGCGACGTGCTGTTCGAGCAGCGGGCAGGGGCGGAACTTCTCGCCCAGCGTGCGGTGCAGGTACTGCAGGATGCTGAGGCGCGTATCGAGTCCCACCAGATCCACCAGCTCGAACGGTCCCATCGGGTGATTGAGCCCGAGCTTCAGCGCCTTGTCGATGTCGCGGGCGCTGGCGACGCCGTCCTGCAGCATGTAGAACGCTTCGTTGCCGATCATCGCGTTGATGCGGCTGGTGACGAAGCCCGGTGACTCCTTGACGAGCACCGTCTCCTTGCCCATCTTCGCGCGACACTTCCTCCATCACCGCGATCGTCTCCGGCGTGGTGTCGAGCGCCTTCACGACCTCGATCAGCTTCATGCGGTGGACGGGATTGAAGAAGTGCATGCCGCCCAGGCGGCCGGGATTGGCGAGCACCGCCGCCATCTCGGTGATGCTGAGCGCCGAGGTGTTCGAGGCGAACACGGCGTGCGCCGGCGCGGCGGCCTCGACTTCCCTGAACAGCGCGAGCTTGAGATCGATCTTCTCCGGCGCCGCCTCGATCACGACGTCGGCGTTCGTGACCGCATCGGCGACGACGGTCGTGGCGCGCAGGCGCGCTGCGCATCGCGGCGCGCATCGTCCTCGGTGAGCCTTGCCGAGCTCGACGCTCTTGCTGATGACGGCGTCGATCGCGGCCTTGCCCTTGTCGACGGCGGCCTGGGAGATGTCGTAGAGCACGGTGTCGTAGCCGGCGCCATCGCCGCGTGGGCGATGCCGTGCCCCATCGTGCCGGCGCCGAGAACGGCGATTGTCTTGATACGGCCACTGACCCTGAATCCGGCTTCCGTTTCTCGAGATTGGCCTGCATGCCTTCCTTCGCATCGTCGCTCTCGAACAGACGCTGCTGCAGCTCGCGCTCGAGCGCGAGGCCTTCGGTGAAGCCGGATCTCGAGGCCCGACTGCACCGCGCGCTTGATGTGGCCGACGGCCTTCGCCGCCTTGTTGCGGCGGCGTGAACTGCTTCGCGTAGTCGTGAACGGCCTGCGCGAAGGTGCGGCCGTTCAGTCGGCTTCGCCCCAGACGTGATTGACGAGGCCGATCGCGTGCGCCTCCTCGAACGAGAACAGCGCGCCGGTCGCCATCATCTCGATCGCCTTGGCCTTGCCGACCAGGCGCGCGAAGCGCTGCGTGCCGCCGGTGCCGGGCAGCACGCCGAGCGCGACCTCGGGCATGCCGATCTTGCCGGCGCCCTGCCGCGCGATGCGGATGTCGGCCGCCATCGCCACCTCGAGTCCGCCGCCGACGGTGTGGCCGTTGAGCGCGGCGATCACCAGCTTCGGCGTCTGCTCGAGCCGATTGAGCGTCTCGTTGGCGTGCAGGCAGAAGTAGTACTTGAAGGTCGGATCGGCGTCCTTGAGCATCGCGATGTTGGCGCCGGCGCAGAAGAACTTCTCGCCCGCGCCGGTGATGCACGATGACGTGGACGGTCGGCGTCCATGCGCGCGTGCGAGGATCGCCGCGTCGAGCTCCTGCATCATCTCGTAGGAGTAGGTGTTGGCCGGCGGATCGTCGAGCGTGATCGTGCAGCACGCCGTCGGCGACTGAACGAGCTCAAGCTCTGGCTCAGCAGCTCGTCCTAGCTCGGTCGGACATACTCGAAGTCGATCGGCTGGCGATTGATGCCGCGCTGCGGCGGCGCGATGTAGTTGGCGAACTGGCCCGGCTTGTAGACCGGCGTCACCTGGATGCTGTGCAGGTATGCCTTGTCGTCCGGCGACGGCAGCCACTCGTACTTCCGGCGCTCCCACTCCTCGGCCGTCAGCGTGTTGCCGAACGGATCGAAGTGCTGCCGGCGTAGACGCCGACCTTGCGGTTGAAGCGGCGCGACGGCAGCGCGATGCGCTCGGACATGCCGTGCGCCTCGAGGACGCGCTTGTTCCAGCGATCGACGCCGGCCTGGCAGTCGCCGACGTACCAGTCGCGCAGCACTTCGTTGAGCGCGTTGCGCATCGGCACTTCCTCGCGGATGATCCGGCCGCTGTCGTCGATCATGTCGAGCATGTACATGTTCGCCGCCAGGATGTGGTCGTCGTCGAACTTGTCCTCCTCGGCGCGGCCCTTGAGGCCGTTCGAGAAGTAGGCGGCGGCGTTGCTCGACACCTCGCTGCCGTGCAGGTCGAGGCTCTGGCTGAACCAGAAGTTGACGAACTTCTGGATCAGCGGCAGGTCGATGCCGCCGGCCTTGCGCACGTCGCCCGAGAAGCCGGTCTCGCGCAGCAGCTGGCAGGTGCGCTCGAGAATGCGCGCCATGCCGCTCTCGCCGACGAACATGTGATGCGCTTCCTCGGTCAGCATGAACCGCGTGGTGCGCGCCAGCGGATCGAGCGAGCTCTCCGACAGCGACAGCAGCTGCGACTTGCCGTCGCGATCGGTGAACATCGTGAAGGCGAAGAAGTCGAGCCAGGTGTCGATCGGCTCGTTGAAGGCCTCGAGCATGCGCGGCGTGTCGTCGTTGCCGCTGCGGCGCTCGAGCAGCGCCTCGGCTTCGTCGCGGCCGTCGCGGCCGAAGTACGAGTGCAGCAGGTAGACCATCGCCCACAGGTGACGGCCTTCTTCGACGTTGACCTGGAACAGGTTGCGCAGGTCGTAGAGGCTCGGGCAGTGCGCGCCGAGCGAGCGCTGCTGCTCGACGCTGGCGGGCTCGGTGTCGCCCTGGATGACGATCAGGCGGCGCAGCTGATTGCGGAACTCGCCCGGGCACTTCCTGCCACACCGGCTGGCCCTTGAAGTCGCCGAAGCCGATGCGGCGATCGTGCGTCGGCTCGGCCAGGAAGATGCCCCAGCGATATTCGGGCAGCTTGACGTAATCGAAGTGCGCCCAGCCGGCGGCATCGACGCTGACGGCGGTGCGCAGGTAGACCTGGTGGCTGTCCTGGAATCCCGGCGGCCCCATGTCGCGCCACCAATCGAGATACGCGGGCTGCCAGTGCTCGAGCGCGCGCAGCAGCCGCTTGTTGCCGGCGAGGTCGACGTTGTTGGGAATGCGTCTCGGCTGGAAATCATGGCGTCTACGTTCTGCGCTTCCGAAGTCGAAGCGAGCGGGCGGCCTTCGCGGCCGTAGGTCATCAGCGCGCCCTTCTCGCCGACGGCGTTCGGGCGCTGGAAGATCCAGTTCTGCCACGCCGTGAGGCGGCCGAAGATCTTCGTCTCCATCGTCTCGGGCCCGGCGAAGCGGAGGTTCGCTTCCATGCCGGTCAGCGCGTCGGGCGAAAACGCCGCGCGCGCCTCGATCGCCATGCGCACTTCGTCGTCCCAGTCGATGTCGTCGGGCGCGGAGAACACCAGGCCGGCCTCGAGCGCCTCCTGCGCGTCGAACGGACCGTCGTGCGTCGAGCGCCTTGCCGACCGAGTCGGGCTCGCCGAGGAATCGCACCTGCAGGCGCGTCAGGCCGTTGCTCATCGGATAGGCGCCGCCGTTCATCGCCGACAGCCGAATCGTGTTGTCCTCGTCCGGATGATCGATCATGTAGGCGCGATCGGCGGCGAGCGCCAGCTCGAACAGCGTGCCGGCAAACGCATTGCCCGGCTCGATCAACGCGAAGAAGCTGCGCGAGGTCAGGTCCATGCGCTTCAAGCGTGCGGCGGATCAGGCCGGTGATTTCGCGGACCAGCCAGTGCGACGCGTTGGCGTGCAGCACGTCGTCGACGGCGAGCACCGCTTCGGGATCGCCGACGGCGCGAACGATCACGGTGCCGATCTCCGGCTCGTTCAAGCGCAGCCGCAGCAGCGCATCGTCGAATTCGCGGAACGCGCGCACCGCCCACGACTGTCGCCGGCCTTCAGGTATTCGTCGCGCCGATCGCGGCTGCGGCGAATCGGGAGCGGAGATGGTCAGCTCGCAGGTGCGCTTGGCGCGATCGATCACTGCCCTTCACGTACTTGTATTGAATGGCGTCGCCGTCGATCGCCGGCGACAGCGGGCCGAGCGTGATGCCGGGGCCGCTCGCCGGCCGATCCGACTTCGCCGCCAGCGCCTGCGCGCGCTTCGCGACGGCTTCCTGGAACTTGCTGGTCGGATACACCGCATCGACGAAGCGGCCTTCGACCGCGCGCTTGCCGCGCACGCCTTCGGTCAGCGTGCTGAAGTCGTCGGCGAGGTCGCGGCGCACCTTGCGCTTGTCGACGACGCGCGTCAGGCCGCCGGTGCCGGGCAGCACGCCGAGCAGCGGCGTCTCCGGCAGCCCCACCGACGCGCTGCCATCGTCGACCAGCACGATCTCGTCGCAGGCCAGCGCCAGCTCGTAGCCGCCGCCGGCGCAGATGCCGTTGACCGCGGCGAGGAACTTGATGCCGCTGTTGGCGCTCATGTCCTCCATGCCGAGACGCGTCTCGTTGGTGAACTTGCAGAAGTTCACCTTGAACGCGTGGCTCGAGCGTGCCGAGCATGAAGATGTTGGCGCCGGCGCAGAAGATGCGCGGCTTGAGGCTCGTGAGCACGACGGCGTGCACTTCGGGATGCTCGAAGCGGAGGCGCTGCAGGACGTCGGCGAGCTCGATGTCGACGCCGAGATCGTAGGAGTTGAGTTTCAGCTTGTAGTCGTTGCGGCCGCAGGCCGGCGTCTTCGCGCACGTCCATCGCGAGCGTCGCGACGTGGCCGTCGATGGTCAGCTTCCAGTGCTTGTACTGAGCGGGATTGGTCTCGAAAGTGACCGATGGGCGGAGCGACGTCTGTTCCACGGCGCGAAGTTTACTACGGATTTAAACGCTCGTTCAAACTCGTGGTATAACGGTGTTGACACTCGACGCCCGGTTCATCCAGCGAGTCGGCACCCATATGTCACGACAGCCGGCGGCGAGCGATCGGCGAATCGAGATCCTGAAGAGCGCGGCGGCGGCGTTCCGGCGGCGCGGCTATCACGGCGCCAGCGTCGACGAGATCGCCTCGGCGCTCGAGATGACGAAGGGCAATCTCTACTACTACTTCAAGAACAAGGAAGAGATTCTCTTCGCCTGCCACGAGTACTCGCTCGATAAGCTGCTGGCGTTGATGGCGGACGTGCAGGCCGAAGACGTCGCTCGCCCGAAGCCAAGCTGCGCCGGCTGATGCTCGCCTTCGTCCACCTGATCCTCGACGACCTGCACGGCACGGCGCTGACGCTCGATCCCGAAGCGCTGTCGCCGCCGCTCTTCAAGCGCGTCATCGCCAAGCGCGATCGAGTTCGATCACGGCATTCGCGCGATCATCCAGCAGGGCATCGACCAGGGCGTGTTCAAGCCCGGCGATCCGAAGATGATCGAGTTCGCGATGATGGGCGCGGTGAACTGGATCGCGAAGTGGTTCGATCCCGCCGGCCCGATGACGTCCGATCAGATCGGCGATGCGTTCGCCGACTACCTGGTCGGGGGACTCCAGGCCGTGAAGCAGGCGCCAGGTTCCAGGCTCTAGAGCTCAGGGCTTGGAGCTGGGGCTCTGGGGCTTGAGCTCTGGACTTTTGCCTTTCGCGCTTCTGCCTTTCGCCTTCTGCCTTCTGCCGTCTACTCCGCCGTCTCTCCCGGCTTCAGTTCCAGCACGTCGATGCCCGAGCCCGCGAGGTGCTGTTTCAACATGCTCCGGCGTGCCGGTGAGCAGCGGGAAGGTGCCCCAGTGCATGGGCACGACCTGCTTCACGCCCAGCCACTTCGCGGCGATCGCGGCGGTGTCGGGGCCCATCGTGAAGCGATCGCCAATCGGCAGGAACGCGATGTCGGGCCGGTAGAGCTCGCCGATCAGCTTCATGTCGCCGAACAGCGCGGTGTCGCCGGCGTAGTACAGCGTCTGGCCGTTCTCGAGCTTCACGACGAAGCCGGCGGGCTCGCCGAGATAGACGATGCCGTTGTCGTCGAAGCTGCTGCTGTGCGCGGCATCGGTCATCGTGATGCGCAGGCCCTTCGCCGTGATCGTGCCGCCCTTGTTCATCGGCTCCACCGCCTGCACGCCCTTGGTGCCGAGCCACGACATGACTTCCCAGATGCCGACGACGGTGGCGCCGGTGGCCTTGGCCATGGCGGCGGCGTCGGTGATGTGATCGCTGTGGCCGTGTGAGACGAGAATCAGGTCGGCCTTCTTCGGCCGCGCCGACTCGGGAAACGACGGGATTGCCGGTGTACCACGGGTCGAACAGGATCTCGACGCCGCCAGGCGTGCGGACGCGGAAAGCGGAGTGACCGAGCCAGGTGATGGCGAGCGTCTGCATCTGGTGATCTCTTGAGGTGGTGAGCTGGTGATCTGAACTGGTGATCGTGATGATCTGTAAGATCTCTGATCTTGAGATCTTCGTGATCTCGCGATCTTGACGTGATCGTGATCTCGATGGTTCGCGCCTGGCGGTGCGGTGTGGAGGTGGCGAAGATCGCGCGCAGCTCCTTGGCTTCCGCTAGCAGCCGCTCCACCGTGGCCGGGTCGCCCAGGCCGACGCTCCACAGGAACTCGAGCCAGTAGACCGCTTCGTCCGCTTCCTCGGCCACGATGCCGAGCTTGGCGATGAATTCCGCTCGCGAGCGGGCCCGGGCCGATGCCCGGTAGTTTGCCCCGACCGAGGTCGCGCAGTCCAGCAACTGGTCGGCCGGCCGCCGCCCGCCGGGTCGCGGCCGGATGCTCTCCGTCAGCGCGAAGACTGCCGTCGCAAACGACTGTGTCCGGGTTTCGAGATCCGGGCGCTCCATGCCCGGATCGGCAGCACACCACATGCCGCAGCGACTTCTGGCCGGAATGCCGCACTCGGCGTCCGCGGAGATCGCAACCGCGACGACCCTCGACCTGAGAGCCCTATTGCCGTTTCTGCGCGATGGTGACGCCGGCAGTCACGACGTCTCACCAATCACGAGATCGGTCCGCAAATCTCGCGATAGATCTCCAGATCATCAGATCTACACATCGATCGCCAGCTCACCACCTCGCCAGATCATCAGATTCTCGATTCAGGTTAAACTGGACTGACAGATGGTCGAAGCTCCACTCCAGTTCATCAAGCCGCGCGAACCCAAGCCCGAATGGCTCAAAGTGCGGGCGCCGGGTTCGGAGAACTACCTCCGGCTGCGCGGCATCATGCGCGACCTCAAGTTGAACACCGTCTGCGAGGACGCCCACTGCCCGAACATCGGCGAGTGCTGGCACCACGGCACGGCGACGTTCATGATCCTCGGCGACATCTGCACCCGCGCCTGCGCCTACTGCGCCGTCGCTCATGGCAAGCCGCAAGCCCTGGATCTCGGCGAGCCCGCCCGCGTCGGCGAAGCCGTGGAGAAGATGCGCTTGAAGTACGCCGTGATCACCTCGGTCGATCGCGACGACCTGCCGGACGGCGGCGCCGGCATTTTCGCCAGCACCATCCGCGACATCAAGCGCCGCATGCCCGACACTCGCGTCGAGGTGCTGATCCCCGACTTCAAGGGCGACGACGCAGCCACTGAAGACGGTGCTCGACGCCCGCCCCGACATCCTCAACCACAACACCGAAACCGTGCCGCGGCTCTATCGCATGGCGCGCTCCGGCGGCAAGTACGCCGCGCACGCTCGAACTGCTCGATCGCGCGCGCACCTACGCGCCGGACATCCCGACCAAGACCGGCATCATGGTGGGCCTGGGCGAGGAGAAGGACGAGCTCGAGCAGGTGTTCAGGGACCTGCGCGAGGTCGGCGTGTCGATCCTCACCCTCGGGCAGTACCTGCGCCCCTCGCCCGATCACGCGGTGATGACGCGCTACTACCATCCCGACGAATTCGCCGAGCTCAAGCGCATCGCCATGGGCCTCGGCTTCGTGCACGTCGAAGCCGGACCGCTGGTCCGCAGCTCGTATCACGCGCACGAACAGGCCGACGCCGCCCAGGCCGCCCTGGCTCGCTAGGCCGCGCGCGAGTAGCCAGCGAAACGGCGGGCCCGAAGCCCGCCGTTCGCATTCACAGCTCCGGATCGTCACAGATCACAGATGATCGCGAGATCGACGATCGACCGTCGATCTCCAGCTCACGATCACCAGCTCTCCAGATTCTTATTTTCTCTTCGGCTTGTAGACATGCGTGGCCTGTCCGAAGAACTGCTCGGCCGCTTCCATCACCGTCTCGGTGAGCGTCGGGTGCGGATGGATCGTCAGCTTCACGTCGGAGGCGGTCGCCCCCATCTCGATGGCCAGCACACCCTCGGCGATCAGCTCGCCGGCGCCGGAGCCGACGATGCCGACGCCGAGCACGCGCTCGGTGGCCGGATCGATCAGCAGCTTGGTCATGCCGTCCACGCGGTCGATGGCGATGGCCCGGCCCGAGGCTCCCCACGGGAACCGCGCGACCTCGACCTTGATGCCCTGCTTCTCGGCATCGGCTTCGGTCAGGCCCGCCCACGCGATTTCGGGATCCGTGAACACCACCGCCGGAATCGCCGCCGGCTCGAACACCGCCTTGTGGCCGGCGATGGCCTCGACCGCCACTCGCGCCTCGTGCGACGCCTTGTGCGCCAGCATCGGCTCCCCCGCCACGTCGCCGATCGCGAACATCGTCGGTTCCGCGGTGCGGCGCTGCCCGTCGGTTTCGATGAAGCCCTTGGCGTCCACCTTCACGCGGGTGCGATCCAGTCCCTCGATGCTGGCATTCGGGCGACGGCCGATCGAGACCAGCACGTAGTCGTAGGTCGCTTCCTTCGGGGCGCCCTCGCCCTCGAAGTTGACCGTGACGCTCGAGGCGTCCGCCTTCATCGAGGTGACCTTGGTCGACAGGTAGATCTTCTCGAACACCTTCTCGGCGCGCTGGTTGAGGATGCGCACCAGGTCGCGGTCGGCGCCGGGCAGCAGCCCGGGCGTCATCTCGACCACCGACACCTTGGTGCCGAGCGCCGCGTAGACCGATCCCAGCTCGAGGCCGATGTAGCCGCCGCCGACGACCAGCATCGTCTTCGGAATCTCGGGCAGATCGAGCGCGCCGGTCGAGTCGAGCACGCGCGGCGAGTCGATGCGACAGCGACGGAATGCGCGTCGGGTGCGAGCCGGTCGCCAGGATCACCGCATCGACGCTGACCGTCTCTTCGCCGCCGTCAACCTTCTTCACGCGCAGCGTCTTCGGGTCCACGATCGAGGCGCGGCCCTGCAGGTAGTTGACCTTGCGCAGCTTCGCCACCTGGCCGGTGCCGCTCGTCAGCTTCTCGACGACGCGGTTCTTGTAGGCGCGCAGCTGGTCGACGTCGATCTTGGGGGCGCCGAAGCTGACGCCCCAGTCGGTGGCGTGGTGGGCTTCGTCGATCACCTTGGCCACGTGCAGCAGCGCCTTCGAAGGAATGCAGCCCTTGTAGAGGCACACGCCGCCCGGGTTCTTCTCCTCGCCGATGAGCGTGACCTGCATGCCGAGGTCCGCGGCATAGAAGGCGGCCGCATAGCCGCCCGGTCCGGCGCCGAGAACAGCGACTTCAAAGACTTGGGATCTGTTGACGTCATGATGTGGTGATCTCGCGATCTGATCTGGTGATCTGGTGATCTGGCGATCTGATGATCTGACGATCTGGAGATCGATCGATCAGATCTCCAGATCACCACCTCACCGATCACCAGATTCCGCTAGCCTCTGAGCGCGAGCGCGAAGGGGTTCTCCAGGGCCTCGGCGACCCAGCGGAGGAAACGAATCGCGTCGGCGCCGTCGATCAGCCGGTGATCGTAGCTGAGCGAGAGCGGCAGCATCTGCCGCGGCTCGAACTCCTTGCCGTTCCACACCGGCTCGAAGATGCCGCGCGAGATGCCCAGGATGGCCACTTCCGGCCAGTTGACGATCGGCGTGAAGGCCGTGCCGCCGATGCCGCCGAGATTGGTGATCGACATCGAGCCGCCCGACATCTCGTCGAGCGACAGCTTGCGGGCCTTGGCCTTCTCGGCCAGTTGCTGAATCTCGACCGACAGCTGGCTCAGGTTCTTGGTGTCGGCGTTGCGGATGACCGGCACCAGCAGGCCGATCTCGGTGTCCACCGCGATGCCGACGTTCACGTACTTCTTGTAGACGATCGCCTCGCCGGCCGCGTCGACCGAGGCGTTGAACTGCGGGAACACCTTCAGCGCGCTCGCCAGCACCTTGGCGGCCACCGCTGTCACCGTCAGGTTGCCGCCGGCCTTCTCGACTTCGCCGCGGAACTTCTTCCGCGTCTGCTCGAGACTGGTGATGTCCGCCTTGTCGAACTGCGTGACGTGCGGGATGGTGTTCCACGCGAAGCTGAGGTGCTCGGACGTCTTGCGGCGCACGCCGCTCATCGCCTTGCGCTCGACCTCGCCGTACTTGCTGAAGTCGGGCAGGGGCCGCGCCTGGAGCGGCGTGGCACCGCCGCTGGCCGCGGCGGCCTGACCGGCGCTGCCGAAGCTGCTCAGCACGCGCTTGGCGAACTCCTTGACGTCCTCGATCGACAGCCGCCCGCCGGGACCGGTCCCCGGCACCTGAGAGATGTCCACGCCGATCTCGCGGGCGAGCCGGCGGACCGACGGCGACGCCGGGGCCGAGAGCTGCGGCGAGGGGCGCGGCCACCGCTGCTGCCGGCTGACGCCCGGCGGCGATGTCCACGACCGGCGCCTTGGGCCGTTCGACCTCGACGGGCGCGGCGCGGTGCGGCTGCGGGAGCCGGTGCGGCAGCGGCTGCGGCCGGCGGTGGTTCCGCGGCGCGCCGGCGGGCGCTTCCGCCTTCGGCGGCTCGGCCTGAGGCGGCGCGCCGGCCACGCCGACGTCCACGATCAGCACGGTCTGTCCAGGCTTGACCTTGTCACCCGCCTTGACGCGGATGTCCTTGACCACGCCGGCCAGCGACGACGGCACTTCGACGGTGGCCTTGTCGGTTTCGAGCTCGAGGACCGACTGCTCCAGCTTCACCGTCTCGCCGATCTTCACCAGCACCTTCAGCACGTCGCCCTGCGCGACGCCGTCACCCAGATTCGGAAGAACGAATTCTGCCAAGGAAAACCCCTCGAAGAGAGCGTTGCGGCTCAAGGCGCTGAGCGGTCCGCCCCGCGCCCTTGAACCTGGAACCGTGAACTGGTGATTCCGCCCGGCTAGCTGATCGCCGGGTTCGGCTTCTCGGGATTGATCCCGAGGTCGGTGATGGCCTTGGCCACGACCGCCGGCTCGACCTGCTTCTCCTGCATCAACGCATACAGGGTCGACAGCACGATGAACCGCGCGTCGACTTCGAAGAAGTCGCGAAGCGCCGCCCGCGTCTCGCTGCGGCCGAAGCCGTCGGTGCCGAGCGTGTGCAGCTTCTTCGGCAGCCACTGGTCGATCGCGTCCGGCAGCACCTTGAGGTAGTCGGAAGCGGCGACGAACACACCGGGCGCGTTCTTCGTCACCTGCGTGACGTACGGCACCTTCGGCTTGTCGGCCGGATGCAGGCGATTCCACCGCTCGGCCGCATGGCCGTCACGATAGAGGTTCACGTAGCTGGTGACGCTCCACACGTCGGCGCCGACGTTGTACTGCTCCTCGAGGATCTGCTGCGCCTTGATCGCCTCGGTGAGGATGGTGCCGCTGCCGAACAGCTGCGCCCGCAGCTTTGCCTTCGGCTTGCTGGTCGGCTTGCACACGTACATGCCCTTGAGGATGCCGTCCTTCGAGCCTTCGGGCATCGGCGGATGCTCGTACTGCTCGTTCATGACGGTGAGGTAGTAGAAGATGTCCTCGCCGTCCCCGTACATCCGCTTGATGCCGTCCTCGACGATCGTCGCCAGCTCGTAGGCGAAGGCCGGGTCGTAGGACTGGCACGTCGGCACCGGCAGCGCCAGCACGTGGCTCTGGCCGTCTTCGTGCTGCAGGCCCTCGCCGTTGAGCGTGGTGCGGCCCGAGGTGCCGCCCATCACGAAGCCCTTCATCCGCATGTCGGCGCCGGCCCAGATCAGGTCGCCGATGCGCTGGAAGCCGAACATCGAATAGAAGATGAAGAACGGAATCATGTTGATTCCGTGCGTCGCATACGCGGTGCCCGCGGCGATGAACGACGAGACCGAGCCGGCCTCGTTGATGCCCTCTTCGAGGATCTGCCCGTCGTTGGCTTCCTTGTAGTAGAGCAGCGTGTCGCGGTCGACCGGCTCGTAGAGCTGTCCGGAGTGGGCGTAGATGCCGACCTGGCGGAACAGCGCCTCCATGCCGAAGGTCCGCGCCTCGTCCGGCACGATCGGCACGATGAACTTGCCGACGTGCTCGTCGCGCAGCAGCTTCGACAGCAGGCGCACGAACACCATCGTCGTGGACGCCTTGCGGTTCTCGGTGCCGGTGTGGAACTCGTGCGAAGGTGTCGCCGAACTCGATGCGGGTGTGCACCGGCTCGTTGCGGCGCTTCGGCACGGGACCGTGCAGCGCCTGCCGGCGTTCGCGCATGTACTTCACTTCGGCGGAGTCGTCGGCCGGCCGGTAGAACGGCGCGTTGGCGACATCGTCATCCGAAATCGGAATGCCGAAGCGGGTGCGGAAGGTCCGCACTTCGTCGTCGTTCAGCTTCTTCTGGTTGTGGGTGATGTTCTTGCCTTCACCCGACTCGCCGATGCCATAGCCCTTGATGGTGCGCGCGAGCACCACGGTCGGCATGCCCTTGGTCTCGACCGCGCGGCGGAACGCGTTGAACACCTTGTTCGGATCGTGTCCGCCGAGGGTGAGCTTCTTGAGCTGCTCGTCCGAGAGGTGCTTGACCATCTCGAGGAGGCGCGGGTCGGCGCCCCAGAAGTGCTTGCGGGTGTAGGCGCCGGATTCCACGGCGTACTTCTGGTACTCGCCGTCCACCACTTCGCCCATGCGCTTGACGAGCAGGCCGTCGGTGTCCTTCTCGAGCAGCGCGTCCCATTCGGCGCCCCAGATGCACTTGATCACGTTCCAGCCGGCGCCGCGGAAGATGGCCTCCAGCTCCTGGATGATCTGGCCGTTGCCGCGCACCGGGCCGTCGAGCCGCTGCAGGTTGCAGTTGATGACGAAGATCAGGTTGTCGAGCTTCTCGCGCGACGCCAGCGTGATGGCGCCCAGCGACTCGGGTTCGTCGGTCTCGCCGTCGCCGAGGAATGCCCACACCTTGGCGTCGGACTCCGGCTTCAGGCCGCGATCTTCCAGGTAGCGGTTGAACCGCGCCTGGTAGATGGCCATGATCGGCCCGAGTCCCATCGACACCGTGGGGAACTCCCAGAAGTCGGGCATCAGCCAGGGGTGCGGATACGACGAGAGGCCGCCGCCCGGCTTCAGCTCGCGGCGGAAGTTCTCGAGCTGCTCGACCGACAGGCGTCCTTCGAGAAACGCGCGGGCGTAGATGCCCGGCGAGCCGTGACCCTGGAAGTAGACGACGTCGGCTTCGTGGCCGTTCTCGCGGCCGCGGAAGAAGTGGTTGTAGCCCACTTCGTAGAGCGTCGCGGAGGAGGCGAACGTCGAGATGTGGCCGCCAATACCGTCTTCGTTGCGGTTGGCGCGCACGACCATGGCCATCGCGTTCCAGCGCACGAGGCTCTTGATCCGTCGCTCGACTTCCCGGCTGCCGGGATACGGGACTTCGTCGGCGGGATGAATGGTGTTGATGTAGGGAGTATTCGCGGTGAACGGGAGCTTCACGCCGGACCGCTGAGCCTGGATGCCCAGGTCACGGAGCAGGCGGCCCACACGGGCCGACCCGCCATGGCGGAGCACATCGTCGAGCGAATCGAGCCATTCCCGGGTTTCGAGGGCTTCCAACTGGGCGGCGTCTGTCGGAGCAGTATTTCTCATAGCCGTATATGACCTTCCTTCACGTCTCTAGGCAATCGTACCATTGTAGTGTGAAGACGAAGAAAAGAGCACCTCCCGGGCCGCCCCGCACCCTCTCAGCGGTACAAGAGGGCGATCATCGGCTGCGAGCGGTGCCCGCGGCTGCGCAGCTACTGCCAGACGGTGGCGCGCGAAAAGCGAGCGGCATACCGCGACTGGACCTACTGGGGACGGCCGGTGCCGGGCTTCGGCGATCCCGACGCCCGCGTGCTGATTCTGGGACTGGCCCCGGCGGCCCATGGCGCGAACCGCACCGGCCGCGTCTTCACTGGTGACGGGGCCGGCGCCTCGGGCGACTTCCTGATGGCGGCCCTGCACCGCGCCGGGCGGGCGAACCGCACCACCTCGCAAGTCCCCGACGACGGGCTGGTGCTGCGCGACGTCTACATCGCCGCCGCGGTCCGGTGCGCGCCACCGGCCAACAAGCCGACGCCGGAGGAGGTCGCGAGGTGCCTGACCGCACCTCGAGGCGGAGCTCGCGCACCTGCCGCGACTCGACACGGTGGTGGCGCTCGGCAAGATCGCGTGGGACGCCTGGCTGCAACTGGTCGCCCGTCACCTCACGCTGCCCCGCCCGCGCCCGGCGTTCTCTCACGGGGCGGAGGCCGGCCTCGCCGGGCTCGCGCCGGCATCGAGCGCCGTCGATCGGCCGGCGCTGCGCATTCCGCCGCGGCTGATCGGCTGCTATCACCCCTCGCGACAGAACACGAACACCGGAACGGTCACACCCGCGATGTACGACGATGTGTTCAGCGGTCTGTTGGGAGCGCCGGCGGCGACGCCGCCAGAATTCCCCTGAGCCTCGCCGAATCGAGATTGCCGCCCGACATGATGCACGCGACGCGCTGCCCGGCGAGAGACGCCTTCAGCTTGACCGCCGCGGCCAGCGATGCCGCCCCGGCGCCTTCCGCCAGGTTGTGCGTCGTCCGCAGCGCCAGGCGGACGCCTTCGGCGAGTTCGTCTTCGGTCAGCAGGATGAAGTCGTCGAGGTGCGCCTTCAGGATCCCGAAGGTGAGATCAAAGGTGACGCGCGCGGCGATGCCCTCGGCCAGGGTGTCGGCGGAGGTGCCGATCACCCGTTCGCCGCCACGCCACGAGCGCTCGACGGCGTTCGCGTTCGCCGCGCCGACGCCGATGATGCGGGCCTTCGAGCCAAGCGCATTGCGCACCGTGATCAAGCCGCAGGCGCCGCTGCCGCCACCGATCGGGACCAGCACGACGTCGACGTCCGGCAGTTCTTCGAACAGTTCCAGCGCATAGGTGCCAACCCCGGCCAGCAGCAGCGGCTCGTTGGCGGAGTGCACATAACGGGCGCCGGTTTCCAACGCACGCTGCTCGCAGCGCATGCGGGCCTCGTCGAAGTCTCGCCCGCCTTCGTCGAGGACCGCGCCAAATGCGCGGATGGCCGCGTTCTTCTCGGGGTTGTTCCCGACTGGCACGAACACCGTCGCCTGCACGCCGCACAGCCGGGCGGCAAGGGCGATCGACTGCCCGTGATTGCCGGTGCTGGCCGCGACGATCCCGCGCGCTCGTTCCTCGGGAGCGAGCGAGCCGACCAGGTTGATGCCGCCGCGGATCTTGAACGCGCCCGTCGGATTGTGGTTCTCGTGCTTCACCCAGAGGTCGAGCCCGCTCTCGCGATCGAGCAGCGGGTGCTTCTGCAGCGGCGACCTGGGGACATGGCGGGCGATGCGACCACGCGCGGCGTAAATGTCCTGCAAGGTCGGAGGGATCATGCAGGTTTCTCGAGAGCAGCGGTGTGTGTCCGCGCGGCCCAGCGATCGCGCAGCGGCACCGTGAGATCGGGGCGGTCGGTGATCAGGCCATCGACGCCCCAGTCGAGCAGCCGCAAGGCCACGTCCTCGGCGTCCACCACCCACACCTGGACCAGGCAGCCGTTGCGGTGCGCCTGCCTCACGAACGCCGGTGACGTGACGCGCAACCGGCCAAAGCGCACCGGCACCTGGTAGGCCGAGTACGCGACGCGCGCCCCGATCGGCCATCGCACCCACGACCGCCACAGCGTCCGGCGTGCTTCGTGATGCGAGGCGCCGGTGGCGATCTCGGGCGCCAGGGCCCGCGCGGCGTCGAGGGCGGCCTGCTGGAACGAGCCAAGGCACACCCGCGCCGAGGCGCCGTGACGGCGCACCACCTCCACCACAGCCGCCGCCAGCGGGGCCGTGCCGAACTTCATCTCGATGATCACGCGCGTGGACGGCCAGGCGGCCAGCACCGCCTCGAGCGTGGGCACGCCGTGACCGCGATCGCGAAAGGGAAAGTTCCGATCTGGTCCGAAGTTCGCGCCCGCATCGAGCCGCGCCAGCTCCGCCGCGGTGAACGACGCGACCGGCCCATGGCCGTTGGTCGTGCGGTCCACCGTCGGGTCGTGGATGATGACGGGCACGCCGTCGCGCGACAGGTGGACGTCCACCTCGAGCCCGTCGGCGCTGTGCGCCAGGCCGTTGCCAAACGCCACCATCGTGTGTTCCGGCGCGAGCCGGGCACCGCCCCGATGGGCGAAAACGAGGGGATGATCCGCCTCGAAGACGGATGGCCTCGAACCAATCGGGGGGTGCACGGAGTCATAATAGCCATATGTCCGCTGCGCCCCGCATTGAAACCCTTGGACAACTCCGCGCCGCCGTGAGCCGCGGCGAAATCCGCCGCCGCTCGGTGAAGGACGAAGTCCGCGAGAACCTCTCGGACCGTCTGCGCCGGAAGCAGACGCTGTTCCCCGGCATCATCGGCTATGACGACACCGTCGTCCCCCAGCTGACCAACGCGATCCTGTCGCGTCATCATTTCATCCTGCTCGGACTGCGCGGCCAGGCCAAGACGCGCATCCTGCGCGCGCTGACCACGCTGCTCGACGAGTGGCTGCCGGTCGTCCCCGGCAGCGAGATCAACGACGACCCGCTGGCGCCGCTCTCGGCCTACGCCCGCCATCGCGTGCACGCCGAGGGCGACGACCTGCCGATCGCGTGGCTGCCGCGCGAGGCGCGCTACATCGAAAAGCTGGCCACGCCCGACGTGACCATCGCCGACATGATCGGCGACATCGATCCGATCAAGGCCGCCAAGAGCGGCATGCAGCTGGGCAACGAGCTGGCGATGCACTTCGGCCTGCTGCCTCGCGCCAACCGCGGCATCTTCTCGATCAACGAGCTGCCCGACCTCGCCGGCAAGATCCAGGTGGGCCTGTTCAACATCCTCCAGGAAGGCGACGTCCAGATCAAAGGCTATCCGGTCCGCCTGCCGCTGGACGTGATGGTCGTGTTCTCGGCCAACCCCGAGGACTACACGGCGCGCGGCAAGATCATCACGCCGCTCAAGGACCGCATCGGCGCCGAGATCCGCACCCACTACCTCTCCAGCCGCGCCGACGCGATGGCGATCACCGCGCAGGAAGCGTGGACCGATCGCGGCGGCGAACTGCAGATTCCCGCCTTCGTGCGCGAGACGGTCGAGGAGCTCGCCTTCCAGGCGCGCCAGGATCGCCGCGTCGACAAGCGCTCGGGCGTCAGCCAGCGCATGCCGATCAGCGTGCTCGAAAGCGTGGTTTCGAACGCCGAGCGGCGCGCGCTGGCCGCCAGCGAGTCACTGGTCGTGCCGCGCGATCCTCGACATCTACGCCGCGCTGCCGTCGATGACCGGCAAGCTCGAACTCGAATACGAAGGCGAGCTGAAGGGCGCGGACGTGATCGGCCGCGAGCTGATTCGCAGCGCCGTGTCGAACGTGTTCGACGGACACTTCCCCGAGGCCGACACCCGCTCGATCGTCGAGTGGTTCGACCTTGGCGGTTCGCTGGACCTCGGCGACCTCGAGCCCGCGGCCGATGTGGTCCGCGAGGCCAAGAAGGTGCAGGGCCTGGTGGAGATGGCACGTCGCACGGGCCTCGCCGCCGACGCGCCGGCGCCGCTGGTCGCGGCCGCCATCGACTTCGTGCTCGAAGGCCTGTACGCGCAGAAGAAGATCAGCCGCAGCGAGGGCCGCGGCTTCCACGCCGCCGAAGGCCAGCGCCGCCCGTCGCAGACCGAGCAGCGCCGGGCCCCGGTGCTGACCCCGGACGACGACGAGAGCCGGGCAATGAGAGCGGGCGGAAGAAGAAGCGCTACTACAACTAGGGATCAGGGTTCAGGGATCAGGGATCAGTCGGGATCTGGCACCGGGCGCGAATGAAGTTCAAATACTCGAAATACGTTCCCAATCCGCTCGAGGACCTCGACATGGACGAGCTCATGTCGAAGTTGAGCGACCTGCTGCTCTCCAGCGGCTTCGACAATCCGTGGGACCCGTCGGGCGGCATGGATCGGACGATGCAGGCGCTGCACGACGCGATCCTCGAGGCACTGTTCAGCGGCGGCGTGCTGCCGCCGGACGTCGTCGAGAAGCTGTTCGGTGATGCGGCCGAGGGCAGCGAGGACGAGATCCGCCAGCAGCTCGAGCAGCTGATTCAGCAGATCATCGAGAAGATGCAGGAGTCGGGCTACATCAGCGCGGCGCCGGATCTGGAGTCGGAGCGGCAGCGGCGGCAGCAGGGCGGCGGTCCCGGTGAAGGCGAACCGCAGCAGGTGCAGTTCGAGGTCACGGACAAGGCGCTCGACTTCCTCGGCTTCAAGGCGTTGCGCGACCTGCTCGGTTCGCTCGGCCACAGCAGCGCGGGCCGTCACGACACCCGCGACCTGGCCACCGGCGTGGAAACCAGCGGCGCGCCCAAACCCTACGAGTTCGGCGACACGCTGAACATCGACGCCACCGCCACGATCCTCAACGCCGTGACGCGGAACGCGGCCGAACGGGATGCCGCCACGGAGGAAGGCGCCGGCCCGGCGCGCCTGGAGCTGGGCCACGAGGCCTACCAACCCGAACCGGGCGAGGCCCCGGCCGTCGTGACCAGCGGCATCGATATCGACTACCAGGACCTGATGGTCGCGCAGGGCGAGTATCAGAGCTCGTGCGCCACGGTCCTGATGCTGGACTGCAGCCACAGCATGATCCTCTACGGCGAGGACCGCTTCACGCCCGCCAAGCGCGTGGCGATGGCGCTGGCGCAGCTGATCAAGACGCAGTATCCGGGCGATACCCTGCAGGCGGTGCTGTTCCACGACAGCGCCGAGGAGATCCCGGTGCGCGAGCTGGGCCGCGTCCGCGTCGGGCCCTACTACACCAACACCCGCGAGGGCCTGCGGCTGGCGCGGCGCCTGCTCGAGAAGCAGCGCAAGGACATGCGCCAGATCGTGATGATCACCGACGGCAAGCCGTCGGCGCTGACGCAGCCCGACGGCCGGATCTACAAGAATGCGTTCGGCCTGGATCCGTTCGTCATCGCCGAAACGTTCGCCGAGGTCTCGGCGTGCGCCAAGGCGGGCATCATGATCAACACCTTCATGCTCGCCCGCGACTACGACCTGGTGGCGTTCGTCCGCCGCGTCACCGCGATGTGCCGCGGCAAGGCCTACTTCACGACGCCCTATACGCTCGGCCAGTACGTGCTGATGGACTACATGGACAAGAAGACCCGGACGGTGCACTGATGGGGCCAGGCACGATTCCGATCTTTCCGCTGCCGTCGGTGGTCCTCTTCCCCAACGTCTTCCTGCCGCTGCACATCTTCGAGGCGCGCTACCGGCAGATGGTGACCGACGCGCTGTCGGGCGACCGCATCATCGGCATGACGCTGCTCAAGGCCGGCTACGAATCGTCGGACGGCGTGCCGCCGGTCTACGACGTCGGCTGCTCGGGCGTCATCACCCACGTCGAACGGCTCGCGGACGGGCGCTTCAACCTGATCCTGCGCGGCGTCGAGAAGTTCAAGATCGTCGGCGAGGAGGAGCCCGCGCCGGGCCAGCTCTATCGCACGGCGGTGATCAGCCCGCTCGACGAGGACGTCGACGACGTCGAACGCGCCGGGCTGGCCTCGGAGCGCCGTCAGCTCGAAATCCGGCTGGCGCCTCTCTTCGAACGGGCGCGCGCCGAGTCGTTCCTCCCGCAGACGATGGCGGACGCGGACCTGATCAACGCGCTGGCGCAATACCTGGAGTTCGATCCGGTCGGAGCGTCAGGCGCTGCTCGAACAGCCCGGGCCGGTGGCCCGCTGCCGGGCGATGATGGAATTGCTGGAAGTGAAGGCGCTGCTGGAGCAGCTGCCGTCGCGGGAGCTCGGCAACATCCACTGACCGCGGTCAGTGCGTCATCGCGTAGATGACGGCGTTGATCGCCAGCGCGTAGCCGTTCGGCGAGAACTGGTAGAAGTACTCCGGCTCCTCGCCTTCCCGCTCCCACGAGTCCGAGATGTCGGTGTCGTGCGTCATCAGGACGATGATGCGGCCGTGGCGATCGTTGATCGCCTTGATGTCGGGGACGGCGCTCTCGAGCCCGCGCTCGCTGGTGTCGCCGCCGCTGCGGCGCCAGTGGCTGATGGCCGGGATCTGCGGCACCCCCTTCACCTCGAACAGCGCGCGCCACAGCGGGTGCTCCGGCGGCAGGTCCACGATCGGGTACTCCGCCGGCGGCAGCACCTTGCTGATCTGGCTCACCCACACCTGCCAGGCCCGCGTCGCCCCAGAAATCGTCCACCCAGAGGAAGCCGCCCTTGTCGAAGTAGGTGCGAAGCGCGGCGGCGTCGGCGGGTTCGAAGATCGCCGTGCCGACGTCCGAGGCGAGCAGGAACGGACACTGGAACAGGAACGGATCCGTCGGCCGGACGACAAGGTGATTGGCGTCGCCCGAGGCCTGTCGGCTGATGCGCACCTTGCTGAGCTCACCGAGGCGCACGGGGAAATTGAGGTCGGCGCCGGGATAGTCGGTGCTCCATCCGGAGCCGCCGGCCTCGCGCCACTCGCTGGAATACATCAGGCGGCAGAAGTTGAAGCGGCCGTCGAAGCTGTCCGCGGTGGGCAGGCGCGGCGGAAAGCGCCGGCCCCAGCCTCCGCGCCACATGGGCGATTCCTGCGCGGCGACCGTGGCAGTCACCACCAGCAGCAGGACGGCGGCCCGGCCCAGGCGAAACATATCAGTGCGTCATGGCATAGACGGCTACATTCATGCCGAGCGCGTAGCCGTTCGGGGAAAACGCATAGAAGTACGACGGATCCTCGCCTTCGCGCTCCCACGAGTCGGCGATGTCGGTGTTGTGCGTCATCAGCACCATCACGCGCCCCTGGGCGTCGGTGATCGCGGCCATGTGCGCGCGCGCCGAGAGCGGGCCCATCTCCGAGGTGTCGCCGCCGGTCTGGCTCCAGAACTGCCAGCGCCGGCACCTGCGGCACGCTGGCGACCTCGAACAGCGCGCGATGGATCGGATGGTCGGGCGGCAGGTCCTTGATCGGGTACTGCCCCGGCGGCAGCACCTTCGCGATCTCACGCGCGAAGTCTTCCCAGGCGTAGGGCCCCCAGTAGTCGTCCACCCACAGGAAGCCGCCCTTCAGCAGGTACTTGCGCAGGCCCTCCGCGTCCTCGGGCGTGAAGCCGGCGCTGCCGGGATCCGACGCCATCAGGAACGGGCACATGCCCAGCCAATCGTCGGTGGGTCTGACGACCAGATGATTGGGATCCTTGCCCTTCTTGGACACCGAGGTCTTGGTCATCTCCGACAGGCGAATCGAGAAGTTGATGTCCGCGTAGGGATAGTCGGTGCCCCATCCCATGCCGCGCTGCTGGGCGCGCACGGCCGTGTACATCAAGCGGCAGAAGTGGAAGCCGCCGTCCTGCTCCGCTTCGGTGGCAAAGCGCGGCGGCACGCCGGCCTCTCCGCCCCAGCGGCCGAAGCCCCCCCGCCCCATGCCGCGCTGCGCCTCGGCGAACGACGCCGCCAGCAGCACGGCAACGACCGAGGCGGAGAGCAGCCGTCTCATTTTGGCGCCCGGGACTTCGACAGTGACCGGTAGTACTCCTCGACCAGCGACTTGAACTCCGGCGGCACATCGTCCGAGCCGGCGACGACCGCGCGATCGGCATCGCCGGCGGTGCGCCGCAGGTTGTACTCGAAGCGCTTGATGCCCTCGGAGACGAACGACTGCAGCCGCTGCAGTTCGGCGACGTCCTTGTAGACGCGATCCGAGTCGAGTTCCTTCATGCGGCGCATGATCTCGTCGAGCTCCTTCGGATCGACGCCCTCCTCGCGGAGCATGTTGCGCAGCGCCTGGGCCTCGCCCATCCAGCGGCGCGCTTCACCGCGGAACTGACGGATGTCGTCGCCGGTGAAATAGTCACCTGGGTTGCGATCGCCCCACGGACCACCGCCCCAGCGCGCCACCACGCGAATCGCCGCCGCCCATTTGGCCGCCCTGCTGTCCGCCCTGCCCCTGCTGGCCGCTCTGGCCTTGCTGACCCTGTTGACCGGCCTGGCCCTGCTGCCCCTGCTGGCCGGCCTGACCTTGTTGGCCCGCCTGACCGGCCTGGCCCTGCTGACCCTTGCTGACCGGCCTGGCCCTGCTGCCCCTGCTTACCGGCCTGGCCTTGCTGGCCCAGGCTGTCCGGACTTGCCTTCCTGTCCGTCCTGACCGGCCTTGCCCTGCTGGTCCTGGCCCTGCTGATCCCCGCGGCCGTTCTGCCCCTGCTGCCGCGCACGCTCTTCCATGCGGCGGCCCAGCGACTCGGCGCCGCGGGCCAGGTCGCGCGCACGCTCGAGCGCGTCGGCGCCACGCTGCTGACCGGTGCGGCCGGCCGCGTCGGCGGCCTCAGTCAGTTTCTGCCGCAGGTTGTCGATGTTGACGCCGATCTGCGCCTCGAGATTCCGCGCGAACTCCTCCGGCGCGCCACCCTGAGCCGCGCGCTTCGAATAGCGGATCTTCTCCTTGAGCTTGATCCTCACGGATGCCGTTGGCGGCTTCCGTCAGCTTGCGTGAGGCATCCTTGGCGTCCTTCGCGGTCTCGTTGGCCATGCGATCGAGCTGCTGCTCGAGGCCGGCGACCTTCTGTTCGAGCGCGTCTTTTCGCTGCCCCACCATCTGGGCGCGGCCCAGGCGATCGGCGCCGGCGTTGGGCAGGTCGTTGACATCGTCAGCGATGTCCTTCTGCTCCTTCGCGATCTCCTCAGCCTGGCGCTGCGCGTCGCGAACGTCGCGGTCGGCGCGATCGCCCTGTGATTTCTGCAGTTGCCGCTGCGCCTCGCGCAGCCGCTCCGCCGCGGCCGCGGCCTGGCCCTGCGCGCCGCCCGACTCGCCGCTCGCGGCGCGGCGCATCGCATCGGCCGCTTCGCGCATCTGCCGCGCGGTGGCCGCCAGGTCCTGGCGATTCTGGTCGCGCGACAGCCGTCTCGAGCTGACGCGCCGCTTCTTCAGCCTGCTCCGCCAGCGCGCGCTGCAGATCGCTGCTGTTGCCGCGCGGGCCCTGGCCGGCGGCCATGCGGCGCTGCCGTTCCAGTTCCTGCTCCTGGCGCCGGGCCAGCTCCTTCAGCTTCTCGGCCAGTTCGTCCACCCGCTGATCGCCCTGCTGCTGGCTGGCGCGCTGCGGTGGTCTCGTACTGGTTGGCCATCTTGTCCATTTCCATCTTGAACGAGATCCGCCAGATCCTCCGCGATGGAACCCGCGCCGCCGCCACCGCCGCCGCCGGCGTTGCGCTGGGTCTGCACCTGCAACTCGAACTCTTCTTCCGCCTGCTGCAGGAACTGCAGCGCGCGCTGCTCGGGCGGCAACGCGCCGTCCGGAGTCTGCGCCCTGGAGCTTGCCTCTCCGCCTCCTTCATCGCCTCTGCCGCCTTCGGCAGCAGCTCGGCGATCTTCTGGAACGACGGATCCGGCGTGACCAGCCGGCTGTTCATGCGTTCGACCAGGCCCTCGACGGACTCGCGCAGACGGCTCTGCGAGAGCGTGAGCACGGTCATGCCTTCACGAAACTTGTCGGCCGCCGTCTGCTTGCGGTCGCGCTGCATCTTGAACGTGCCGGCGATGATCTGGCGCTGCTGCTGCGAGAGCGCGCCGACCTGATCCATGCCGCCACCGCCGCCCCCGCCGCCGCCGCCCGCCATCGACATCGCCGGCTTGAAGTCCTTGTCGAACGGCCGGATGCGGAGGAAGTACATGTCGCTCGTCGCCGCTTCGGGCCGGCGACGGCGTCGTTGTCGGTGGCGCGCGCGTAGTACGAGACCGAGTCGCCCGCCTTCACGCCGAGCTCCTCGAGATAGAGAGTGTGGCCGGCGGTCACTTCCTTCATCGCCTGGCGGCCTTCGAACAGCCGAATGCTCTTCTCGGGACCACCGTTGACCGAATACACCAACTCGCAGGTTCTTCACCGCGTAATCGTCGTCGGCCCGCACCTCGATGACGAACTCCTGCACGGGCGTGGCGTCGGTGTCGCGTCCGGGCTTGCCGACAGTGACGGTCGGGGTCTGATCGCTCAGCATGTCGATCGTGTACTGCGGCGACGCGGTGACCTTCTCACCCGAAGGGCCGTCGAGCTCCACGCGATAGAAGCCGTCCTGTCTGGCGGTGAACGCCGCCGTGAGCGTGCCGTCGGCCGCGGCCGTCAGCGGCACGCTCTCTTTTTCGCCGATCACGATCCGTCCGCCCTTCGAGGCCATCGTCGGCGTGATGGTGAGGCTGACGTCGGTGCCGTTCAGCACGGCGATGTCGCCGCCGTCCTCGATCTTGCGCGGCTCGAGGCCGGTGTAGGCAGGAAACTTGTACTCGAGGTCGAGCTTCTTCACGTACGGAAGCTCGACCACCTTGAGCGTGAACGCCGGTGAGCGCACGCCCGCGGCTTCGACGAAGTACTCGACGGATCGTCGAGGTCGAACAGCAGCCCCTCGTAGGTGCCGTTCTCGCCCTTGAGCATCGCCACGCGTTCGTAGGCCGACTCGCCGCCGCCCTTCTTCAGGACGATGGCGGCATCGGCGGAGTCGAAGCCGGAGAGCGTGGCCGCGATCATCTGGTCCGCGCCCTTCGGCACGGTCGCGTTGCCGGGCGTGACCTCAATCCGATACGGCGCCGCGGCCTCGAGGTCTGCGCGAGATCACGAACAGCGCCGACAGCGTGTGCCGAAGGACGGCCGGACCGATCGTGAACGTCAGCAGGGCCACCGCGGACACCGCGCCCACGGCCATGCTGAAGTTCCGCATCGGCTCGCGCTCGATGCGGGCGCCGTCCTCGACGGCGTGCAGCGCGATCGATCGCGGTCTCGACCATTCGCTGCATGAGCACCGGAGAGGCGGCCCGGTCGCCGGGCTCGGCCATCGCGGTGAGGATGGTGGAATCGAGCGAGGGCTCGTGCTCTTCGAGATAGAGCGCAACCTGTTCGTCGCTGACCTGGCGCATCAGCGGCCGGGCGAAGAACCAGAACGCCGCGCCCACGAGCAGCACGCCGGTGAGGATGCGGAACCAGAAGATCGCGTCGGGCGAGAACCGGTAGTAATCGAGGGCCGCGGTGATCGCGAGGATGGCCAGCAGTCCGGCCACGAGGAACCCGACCGCGCCGCGAATCGCCAGCTTGGTCCGCCACCGCTTGCGCACCTGCCGGACGACGGCAACGAGTTCGGCGCGCGCGTATTCGTTCATACCGGGCCCTCCCTAGCGTCGGACCGGCGACAGCCGGCGCGCCAGCCACGATTCGGCGATGAGGATCAGGATACCTGCGAACAGCAGGTACCACCAGATTCGTTGTGCCTGCTCCTGGGCGGTGTCGGGGACGACCACCGGGCCGCCGTTCAATCCGCCACTGCCGGGTTGGCCGGTCACGGCCACGCTCACTTCGCCCGGGTCCACGCGAGCCAGGTCGGATTCGGCCAGGTCCACGTTGGTCGCGATCACGCGCAGCGGCTGCCCTTCCCGGGCATCGCGCACTTCGTAGAAGCCCGGCTCGGCCACTTCCAGCGCCGAACTGCCGGCTGGCGGCGTCACCCGTTGTCCGGTAGGGCTGAGGATCACAGAGGCCGTGCCACTGGTGGACACGTCCACGGCCTGGCCAACCGTCGCCCATCCGGGTTGCTCCGCATAACTGGAGGCCTGTCGCGCCAGCTGGTGCACGAACGGCAGGTAGACCGGCTTCAACGCGAGGTCGTTCCAGAAGAGATCGAGTGTGGTCGCCAGCACGAGGACCCGTCCGCGGCCAAGCGTCCCTTCGACCAGCGCCGGCGTGCCGCCATCGAACCGCGCCAGCGTCACGGCGCCCGGTTTGGCGGTGAGCACGCGATAGCCATAAACCCGCGCCGACGAGAAGTCGCCGCTGCGCGGCGCACGGAACGGCTCGAACACGGCGTGGCCGTAGTCGATGCCGCTCAGCTTGGCCGCCGCGCCGCGCGTGCGATCCTCGATGCCGGCCAGCGTGACTGGCAGCCAGTCGGCCGCGCGGCAGCGTCGCGCGGGGGCCGAGCGCGACGATCACGCCGCCGCCGCCTTCCACGAAGGTCTTCAGCCGCGCGGCGATCGCGTCGCCGAGCGGCAGGTCCTGGAGGATCACGACGCGGGCCCGCGCCAGCGATTCGGGCGTGATCGCGTCCACGCCGTGCGCCGTCACCTGAAAGCGCGGCCGATCGCCGATTGACAAGCGCGCGGTGAGATAGAGATCGGAATCGCCGCGCGCGCCAGCGCCGACCAGCATCACCGGCAGCACCTGTGGCGGCGTGACGATCGCATTGAACACGTTGTCCACGCATGAGCCCGTCGGCCGGGATGCGCGTGGACACGCGCATCGCCCCGCCGGTGAACACCACCGGCGCGAAGGTCGTGGACGCCGAACTTCCGGCGGCGACGTTGACGGTGGCCGACTGCACCACGCGGCCCTCGATCTCGAGATCGACCTTGACGTTGCTCGCCGCCTCGGCGCCACGGTTGCTGACGCCGGCGGTGACCGCGACGCGCTCCTGGTTTTCCGAGCGCCACGCGTTGCAGCGACAGCGGCGTGATCGACAGATTGGCTTGCGACGGCGGCTCCACCGCGACCGGCGTGAACACGCTGCCGGCCGGCAACCGGAACGTGTCGTCGGGCTGCCACCCGGCGCGCTGGAAGTCGCTGATGAGGATCGTCTCCTTGCGCGGCAGGGACGATTCCGCGAGCAGGCTCGACGCGAGCTTCAAGGCCGGCGCGTAGCGGGTGGCGCCGGCCAGACGCCTGCGCCCGATCGATCTCCGCGACGACGCGCGACACGTCGGCGCTCGACCGCAGCACGACTTCGGCGGTGGACGAGAACAGCACCAGCGAGACCCGGTCGAGCGAGCCGGCCGAGCCGAGCGCGGTGCGCGCCGCCTGCTGGGCCCGCGCCCACATGTCGCCCGCACCCATGCTGTAGGAGCGATCGAGCAGCACCACCATGTCGCGCGCGCCGCCACCGGACGCCGCCAGCTCCGAGCCGCGCATGAACGGCCGCGCGAACGCCGCCACGATCAGCGCCATCGCCGCCGCGCGCAGCGCCAGCAGCAGCCAGTCGCGAATCCGCCGGCGTTTCACCGATTCGTAGGGAATCTTGCGCAGGAACATCAGCGACGGAAATTCGACCACCGCGGTCCGCTCGCGCTGCGTCAGGTGGATGAGCACCGGAATGGCGAGGGCCGCGAGGCCGAGCAGGAAGAGCGGCGTGAGGAACGTCATCGCGTGCGCGTCAGCCGATCGCGCATCGACAGGAACCGGAACAGCGCGTGATCCAGCGGCATCGAGGTCTTGAGCAGCATGTAGTCGATGCGCTGCGCGGTGGCGCGCGTCTGCAGCGTCGTCGATGTGCGCCTTGACGAGCGCCCGGTACTGCTCGCCGAGCGCATCGGGCACCATCGGCATCTGCTCGCCGCTCTCGAGATCCTCGAAGCTCGACGGGTCGGTGAACGAGAAGTCGATCTCCGCCGGGTCGAGCACGTGGAAGAGGATGACGTCGTTGCCGCGGAACCGGATCGGCGCCACCGCGTCGAAGATCTCCTCGGGCTCGGCGTAGAAGTCCGACATCACGACGACGATGCCGCGGCGGCCGAAATGCTCGGCCAGCTTCTTGAGCGGCGCGACGATGTCGCCCGGCCGTTCGGCTTTCGCCCGATCGAGCGTGTGCAGCACGACGTCGAGGTGCTTGGCCGACGGCGGCACGTGATCGATCACCTGATGGTCGAACGTGACCAGGCCGACGCGATCGCGCTGGGTGTGGACGAGGTAGGTGAGGCACGCGGCCAGCGTCTTGGCGTAATCGAGCTTCGTCAGCCGTTCGCCGAACGCCATCGAGCTTCGAGACATCGAGCAGCACCGAGAAGTTGGCGTTCGAGTCGGCCTCGAACTCCTTGAGGTAGTACTTGTCGGTGCGGCGAACACCTTCCAGTCGACGCGGCGGATGTCGTCGCCGGGCACGTACCCGCGATGCTCGGCGAAATCGACCGACGCGCCGAAGAACGGCGAGCGGTGCAGGCCGTTGATCACGCCGTCGACCACCGTCCTCGCCACGAACTCGAGGTTCCCGACGCGCGAGAGCACGGCGGGGTCGACGAATCGCGCGCCGGGTGCCGGACTGTTCAACATGGCGGGAACCTTAGGTCTTGAGTCTTGGGTCTTGAGGCTTGGGGCTTGGCGGCGACTACATCCCCGACTTCGGCATCGGCACGGCTTCGAGCAGCCGGTCGATCAGCACGTCGCTCGTCACGCCTTCCGACTGGGCGTGGAAGTTGGTCAGCACGCGGTGCCGCAGAACCGAGTGCGCGACCGCGCGGATGTCGTCGAAGCTCACGTGGTAGCGGCCGCTGGTCAGCGCGCGGGCCTTGCCGGCCAGCACCAGGTACTGCGCGGCGCGCACGCTGGCGCCGAACGCCACCCACTTCTTGACGCTGTCCGGGCAGGTGGGTGACTTCGGCCGGCTCGCGCGCACGATCGACAGCGCATAGCGCATCACCGGATCGGCCACCGGCACGCGCCGCACCAGCCGCTGGAACGACACCAGGTCGGCGCCGCTCACCGGCCGCTCGAACTGCGGCTCGAGAATCGCCGTGGTCGTCGGATGACCTCCAACTCCTCGTCCTCCGGCGGGTGCTCGATGACGATGTGGAACATGAAGCGATCGAGCTGCGCTTCGGGCAGCGGATAGGTGCCTTCGAGCTCGATCGGGTTCTGCGTCGCGAACACGTAGAACGGCTCTTCCAGCTTGTAGGTCCGGCCCTGGATGGTGACGCGGTGTTCCTGCATCGCCTCGAGCAGCGCCGACTGCGTCTTGGGCGGCGTGCGGTTGATCTCGTCGGCCAGCACGATGTTGGCGAAGATCGGCCCCGGCGAGAACACCATCGAGCGGCGGCCGGTCGAGGGATCTTCCTGGATGATGTCGGTGCCGGTGATGTCGGACGGCATCAGGTCGGGCGTGAACTGGATGCGCGTGAACTTCAGGTCCAGGACGCGCGCCATCGTGTGGATGAGCAGCGTCTTGGCCAGCCCCGGCACGCCGACGATCAGGCTGTTGCCGCCGACGAACAGCGTCAGCAGCACCTGATTGACGACGTCGTCCTGGCCGATGATCAGCTTCTTCAACTCGCTGATGATCCGCTCGCGCCCGGACTTCATCCGGTCGGCCAGTGCCACATCGTCGGGTGCATTGAGTTCGGTCGTCGTCTCCACGTCTCCCCCGTCCTTCTCTTCAGTGCGTCATCGCGTACATCACGTAGTTCACGCCGAACTTGTAGGCCTCGTTCGACAAATCCACCGGCATCTAGCCGGTGTCCGAGAACTCCCAGAACTCGCCGAGGTCGTGGTTGATGTTCGCCACCGCCAGCAACCGCTTCCCGGGATCGTTGTCTTCGAAGAGGCCACGGAACTCGGCTGGCCCGTAGTAGCCCTCCGTCACGAGGTGATTGATGTCGAAGAACGAATGGAACATCGGGTGGGTGGCGTCGAGCGTCACCCATCGCAGGTTCGGCATCACGTCGGCCATGCGGCCCTGCAGGTTGGTCCAGTCGCGCGCTTCGCGGAAGTCGTCGAAGATGATGAAGCCGCCCTTCTGCAGGTAGGTGCGCAGCCCGTTGGTCTCCGCCTCGTTCAGCGTCCAGAAGCCCGGCTCCGACATGTAGGCGACCGGAAACAACGACAGGTCGGGATCGTCGAGCGTCAGGATGTTGCTCTCGTCGAGGTAGGTGCGGGTGAAGGACACGTCCTCGAGGATGCTCAGGAAGTGACAGTCGGCGCGCGGGTAGTCGTGCGCCCACGGCGGGTCGCCGCGAAAGCCGCCCTGGTATCGCAGCCGCACGAAGGCGAATCGTCCGTCGTAGTCCACCTTGGTGGAGGCAATCTCCGGCCGCATCCGGCCGCGGCCCCGGAAGCTCTCCTGCGCGAAGACGGCGCAGGCCGTCACCGCGCACGAGCCCGAGCGCGATGGCCAGGTTACGCAAGGCCGACGACACGTCGATACCCCCATTCCGCGCACAGCAGCCCGACGAGCAGCAGCAGCACGATCGGCATGTGCCACAACTCGTGCTCCTCCACCGTGGTCACGCCGCGGCCGGTGTAGCGCAGGTCGTCGGCGAGCGTCGAGGTGCTCTCCAGCTGCGTAGTAGCGGCCGCCGGTCTCTTCGGCCATCCGCCGCAGCGTGCCGGCGTGCATCGTCGCGTCGAAGTACTCCGCTCGCCCGGCGCGGCGCGGAAATGCGTCACCGCGCGGCCGACCGTCGGCCCGGCGCGGGTGGCCTCGATCTTCGCTTCGTACCAGCCTGGCGCGGTGGTCGGGAACGTCCCGTTGTACTCGCCCGGCCTTCTCGCCGTCCCACGACATCGGCACATCGGAGACGGTGCCGTCGGGCGCCGGTCACCGTGGCCAGTGACCGACGCGTCGTTCAGTTCGACGAACGACGGATCGACGACGGCTCGCCGTGAGCGTGACCGGCTTCGCCCGGCTCGACGCGATCGGTCGTAAGTGCCGGTCTCCACCTGATCGGGCACTTCGTCCACCAGCCAGCGCAGCAACTGGCGCCAGAAGTTCTCGTGCGTCAGGTCCTCGACCGGGATCGCTCGCGTGCATCTGCCACACCCACGAATCCTGCGGCGGGAAGGCGAACGCCTTGCCGCGGCCGTAGCGCTGGAAGACCAGCATCGGGATAGTCCGCGCGCGACTCGTCGGTGCCGAGAGCAGCACCGTGGCGCCGGGCTTGACGGCGTCGATGCGATTCACCGCCGTGACGCCCGGCAGCGTGTTCCACCGTTCCGCCGAAGCCGCCTCGGTGCCCGCCACCTGCGTGACCGCGGTGGCCGAGCCGGCGCGCGTCGGCTTCACCTGCAGCCGCATCACGTCGCCGTCCTTCGGCGCAGGTTGCCGATCGAGCACCACCGGCAGCGTGTCGGCCACCGCGGTGCCCGCATACCCGCCTTCAGCGAAGGCGCGCGGCCCGCCGAGCATCAGCAGGCCGCCGCCGCGGCGATCGACGAACTCGGCGATCATCCGCAGCTGATCGCCGGTGAACGAGCCGGCTTCGATGCTGCCGATGATCGAGGCCGCGATACGCGAACAGCTCCTCGCGCGTCTTCGGAAAGCCCGCCACCAGCTCGTCGGCGTTGTCGACGCCCTGCCGCAGGTACTTGTTGTCGGCGGTGCGCTTCAGGGCCGACGACCTCGACGTTGTCGTCTTCGGTGACGGCGCGGCGGATGAACTTCAGCTCGAAGCGCGGCTCGCCTTCGAAGTAGAGAATCTTCTCCCTGCGATCGCGGACGTCGATCAGCGCCTCGCGCGCGTTGTTCTCCGTGACGAGCTCGCCCGGCTGCGGCGAGCACGCGGAAGCGCAGGACGCGCGGGCCTGCCTCGTTCACCGTGAAGCGGACCGGAATGGTGGCCGGCGTCCCGCCGGTCGGGCAGCGTCACCTGCTGCGTGCTGACGAGCGTGCCTTCGTCCTCGACGTCGAGCGTCACCTCCTGGCCGTCGAAGCCCGATCTGCGACAACACCACGTCCACCATCAACGTCGTGCCCTTGAGCGCGGTCTTGCGGCGTCGTCGACGCGGCCGACCTGGATGTCCTTGTCGAGCGTCTCGCGGCCGACGCCGACGGTGAAGACCGGCACGGCCTCGGCCTTGAGGCCGAGCAGCGCGTCGCCGAGCGCGGCGTCCGCGGTGTCGGCGCCGTCGCTCACCATCACCAGCCCGGCCACCGGCAGGCCGGCCAGTTCCTGTCGCGCCGCCGACAGCGCCGCGCCGAGACGGGTTTCGGTCCCGTCGAACGTCAGGTCGGCGCCCGAGGTCACCCGCGTCGCCGTCGACGAGAAGCGGAACATGCGGACGGTGAACCGGTCGGACAGCGCCTTGAGCATGCCGGCGTCGAGGGCGCCAAACGTCGATTGCACGTACGACGCGCGCGGCTGCCCGTCGGCGTCGGCAATCTGCATGCGGCGCGAATCGTCCAGCAGCACGCCGACGAAGTTCTGCTGCGGCACCGCGGCCCGGACGACGAGCACGGGACGGAACAGGCACACCAGGACGAGCAGCAGCAGCGCCACGCGCATCGTGGTGAGCACCAGCCGATCGCGCAGGGTCAGCTTCGCCCCGCCGCGGTAGCTGACGAGCGCCGCGGCAATGGCGACCGCCGTGACTGCCACGGCGACGAACGAGCCGGTCCACGCCGCCCAGCGGATGTCCCCTTGCGCGAACATCGCCGGGGAATATTCGAAGAAGAACCGAAACAGGGCGTCGAACACGGAATCTCCGGCGATTCTACATGGGACGGCTGGCGGTCACGCCAGCGTTCTGCGACCCAGCCGAGCGGTGGAGGCGTCTCCTGTTCCACGGTAGGCTATGCCGCATGCGCACCCCATCCATCTCGCGTCGTGCTGTGATCGGCCTGACCGGCGCTCTGCTGGCCCCCGCCTGGCGCACGCGCGCCAAGGCTCAATCGGTCAGACGCGCGGCGGTGGCGAATGGCCGCAGGTTTCTGCAATACGACGTCTTCACCGATCGCCCGCTCACAGGCAATCAGTTGGCCGTGTTCATCGAAGCGAAGGGGCTCGCCACCGAGAAGATGGCGGCGATGACGCGCGAGACCAACTTCTCGGAAGCCACGTTCGTGACCGCCGCCGAACAGGCCGGCACGGACATCAGGCTCCGCATCTTCGGCCGCGGCGGCGAGATGCACTTCGCCGGGCATCCGGTGATTGGCTCGACCTTCGCGCTGGCGGACGACGGCGTGATCGCGGCGGGAACGAAGACCTTCACGTTCGGCCTCAATCTCGGGCCGACGCTGGTCGAGCTCGAATGGAAGCAGAACGCGCTCGCGTTTGCCTGGATGACGCAGCAGACGCCGGTCTTCGGCGCCACGCTGCCGGATGCCGGCAAGGTGGCGGCGGCCTACGGCCTGCCGGCGACGCGCTCCACCCTGGCGTGCCCGTCGCAGGAAGTGAACTGCGGGTCGGCGTTCTACTTCCTGGCGCTCAAGACCCGCGCGGCCGTGGACCAGGCGGCGTACGACGCCAGAGCCATCGCCGCCGTCTTCGAAGCGGCACAGCTGCAGCGTCGCGGGATCTTCGTCTTCAGCCCCGAGCCGGGAGCCGACGGCGCCACCGTCTACAGCCGCATGATCGGCGCCACAGAGGATTCCGCCACGGGTTCGGCGAGCGGACCGCTGGGCGCATACCTCGTCCGCCATGGACTGGTGCCGCTGGACCGCGCCGCGAACATCATCAGCGCGCAAGGCGTGAAGATGAACCGCCCCAGCCGCATCCACATCCGGATTGACGGCACGTCCCCGACCGCAATCACCCGCGTGCGAGTTGGGGGCAGCAGCGTCCTCGTCGGCGAGGGCTCGCTGCGCGCATCGTGAGGTCTTGAGGCTTGGGGCTTGGGGCTTGGGGCTTGGGGCTTGGAGCGCACCATGAAGCCCATTCAGACCTCGCGCAGCCAGTTGCGGACGCCGCGATAGGCGCCGAGGAGACGCCAGGTCCGCGAGCCGCGCAGCGCCGCCAGCTCGCGGTGGGCGGCGGCCAGCGAATGCTGCGACATGGCGAGGTCGGTCTGGGTTCGATCCAGCGTTGCCTCGGTGTTCGCGAGAGCGCGCGTGCGGGCCGCCAGCTCGTGATCCCGCCTGGTCAGGTCCGATTGCAGAGTGGACCGCTCCGCGTCCGCAACCGTCAGCGCCTGGTTGCGCGCCAACAGCTCCTCACTGGCGGCCGCCAAGGAAATCAGTTCGGTCCTCAGCGTCTCACTCTCCTGCCGAGCGGCCTGCAACCCCGCGGCGCTCCGTGCCTCGGTGTCGGCGTGTCGCCGCCGCTCGTCGGACTCGCCCTTCAGCATGCTCGCGAGCGTCACCATGTAGCTGGACGCCGCGGCACACGCGTCGCGCCCGGCATCCGCCGACCAGGCGACCGGTTCGGTCAGGGCCTCCGCGTACAGCCGCTCGAACTGGTCGACCGTTGTCGTCCGCGTCGGCATTCGACCGGATGAAGGCGCAGACCACGGCGCTGGACTCCGCGTGATATCGCGCGATTTCGCGAGTCACCGTCTCCACCGTCAGCGGCCAACGTTGCATCGTCCTCAATCCGAAGTTCAACCGTCGCATCGCCTCGACGTTCTCCGGCGTGACCATCCCGCCGAGACCGGAGTAGTCGGCGACGATCACCGCGGCCCCGACGGCCATCGCCTCGAGTGCGCAGCGCGCTTTCGCGAACACCAGGTCGTACTGCGGCAGCACGAGATCCGGACGATCCACCGCGGTACCGGTCCCGCGGCCGATGACGTCCACGCGCTCGATCGAGGCCGCCCGGCACGCCTCGCGGATGGTGCCGACATAGTTGTCCTCCGACGCGTAGTTGCTGAAGATCAGCGCGGAGCGAGGACGGTCGGGCAAGGGATGGGGGCGGCGGCCGAACCGCGCCAGGTCAACGGCGTTGTAGACCGTCCGCACGCGCGCCGGATCCACGCCCGGTGTCGTCAGGATCCGTTCCGCGCAGACATCGTCGACGCCGACGTAGCGGCGAATTGCCGGGAACACGGGCGGTTGCTCCTGCCAGGGTTGCCAGCCGTGACAGACGAACACCGCGGGCACCGCCGGGAACCGCAGCATCGCGCACATCGCGTCGAGGTGATGGTGCGCGTGAATGACGTCCGGCGCGACGGACAACGAGCGGAGATCGTCCAGCACGGGAATCGACGCGTCCCTGAGCTCGTCGGCCACCTCGCCCAGCACCGAGCTGTAGGCGACCGGGGCATGGCCCCGGCGCAGGAGACCGAGTGCGAGATCACGGACGTAGAGCTCGGAGCCGGCACGCGCGTCCAGCGTGTTGTTCGTGATCAGGACGCGGAGGCGTCGCGACGTGGCGCTCATTGCTGCAGGGCGTGAATCAGCGGCCGGACGTGTTCGTCATAACGGATCACGGTTCGGTAATGCCCCGCCGCCACCTGCCGCTCACCGTAGGTCTCGTAGTAAGGCCGGTATCCGGCGGGAGCCGCAGCATCGCGCCAGGCATCCTCGAGGATCAGGTATTCGCGCCCGAACAGCACCTCGCCATGCTGATCCAGCAGGCTGTCGATCTCGGTGACCAGGGTGCCGCCGACTTCATGCCCGTAGGCGCGGCAGGTCGCGATCTTGACGGCGAGATCGTCCGGCGACAGCGTCACCGAGACGGCCGGTCCGTTCTGCTGGCGGGCCCGGCGGGCCGGTCAGGTCGAAGGCATAGGTCGTCACCGGGCGCGCGCTGGACGCCACGCGCACCGCGCGGTTCAGCAGAATCCGGCAGAGGTCGTGCGTCGGGTTGTAGCCTTCGATCGCGTCACCGACAACAATCGTGATCTGCTCGCGCACGAGCCACGCCGTCAGCCGGTCGGCAAGGTCGATGAAGAAGCCGGCGTCGCCCTTCAGCACGGCCTGGTAGATCGCCGCGTCGGTGACGAGTCCGAACAGCTCGCTGGGCGTGGCCTTCGCCCGGATGCAGATTTCTCGACTGAGCTGCAGGCGGGGATGCCCTTCGTGCCCGGATCCATCGGTGAGCACCGCCACAACGGGGCTCACAGCTCGCATCCAGCCCCATACGCGGAGTTCGTGTCCCGGGTGTCCGACGACAAGCGCGCAGCGTTGACCATTGAACGTGCCCACGGTCATCGTGGCACTCTGTCTGACTTGTCCGGCATCCGTCCCTGATTATGCACCGCCAAGCCCGGCCGCTGCGAGAGGGCCGTCGATTCTCCGGCGCCGGGCATCGGTATACTGGTCGGTATCACGCGGCCGCATCCCTGCCGCCGCGCATCCAGGAGGTTCCGCCGTGCCCGTCTCGAGCCCCGCCATTCCTGTCACCCGTACCGACCACGCCGCGCTTCTCCGAGCAGCTGCGCGACACGGCCGCCTTTGGCGCCGTGTTCAGCGATCACGTGCTGGTGGCCGACTACGTCGATGGCAATGGGGCGAGCCGATGATCGTGCCCTACGGCCCGCAGCACGCTGCCGCCGGCTCCCGGCGGTCGCGCATTACGGCCAGGGCATCTTCGAGGGCTTCAAGGCCTTCCCGCGTGCCGATGGCGGCGCCGTGCTGTTCCGCCCCGACGCCAATCACGCGCGCATGAACAAGCACCTGCCAGCGCATGGCGATGCCGGAAGTTTCGGCGTCGATCTTCATCGAGGGCACGCGCGGCGCTGGTCGCAGCTCGATCGCCAGTGGATTCCCGCCAAGCCAAACAGCGCGCTCTACATCCGGCCGGTGATGTTCGCAATCGGCGAGCCGCTCGGCGTGAAGCCGTCGGAACGTTCCGCTTCATCATCGAGACCTGTCCCGAGCGGACCGTACTTCTCCGGCACGGTCGATCTGATCGCGGAAGACACCTACGTGCGCGCCTTCCCCGGCGGCACCGGCGCCGCGAAGTGCGGCGGCAACTACGCCGGCAGCATGGTCGCCGTCGCTCGAAGCGCAGAAGCCAAGGGCTTCCACAACGTGCTGTGGCTGGACGGCATCGAGCGCCGCTACGTCGAAGAAGCCGGCCTGATGAACGTGGCGTTCGTGATCGACGGCACCGTCGTGACGCCGCCGCTCGACCGGCACGATCCTGCCCGGGCATCACGCGCGACAGCGTGCTGACGCTGCTGCGCGAGATGAGCGTGCCCGTCGAAGAGCGCCGCATCACCATCGACGAAGTGTTCGAGGCGCACGCCGCGGGCACGCTGCAGGGCGGCGCCGGCATCGGCACCGCCGCGATCATCGCGCCGCTGGGCCGGCTGCGGCACAAGGATCGCGAGATCACGGTGCCGAACATGACCCCCGACACGGCACTGGCCCGCGTCGGCGCCGAGCTCGACGCCATCCGCACCGGTCAGAGCACCGGACCGTCACGGGTGGATGATGGAGGTTTAGGCGATCGCGAAATCTGGAGATCTCGTGAAGTAGTGATCTGGCGATCTGAATCTGACGATGTGTCGATCTGGTGATCTATCTGGTGAGCTCATCTCCACACAGATCAGACTCCGAGTTCACCAGATAGATCGCGATCTCACCGATCACCAGATCTCCAAGATCACCAGATCACCAGCTCACTACTTCACGAGATTCGAGAGACCTCTATGCCCTACTTCGCCCTGATCTATGACGTCGTCCCCGACATGGTCGAGCGGCGGACGCCGTATCGACCCGAACACCTGCGCCTGGCGCGGGAGTCGCGGGAGCGCGGTGAACTGGTGATGGCGGGAGCGCTCGGCGAGCCGCCCGGCGCCTTGATCGTATTCCGGTCCGCCGACAAGTCGGTCGCCGAAGCCTTCGCCACCAGCGATCCCTACGTCACCGGAGGCCTGGTGACAAAGTGGACCGTGCGGCCCTGGGTCGTGGTGGTCGGTCAGGACCCGGCGGAAACGCCGCCTGGCCTGCCGCCGTCGTAGGGGCTTCGTTGCCTGTGGAAATTCGTGGTTCAGAGGAGTTTGCCCATGACGACCCTTCGCGTGATCGCCGGAGCGGTGCTGGTGTGCCTGAGCGCCGGCCAGGTGGCATCGGCCGGCCTGACGATGCAGGCGAAACCCGCGTCGTCGGCCAAGCCAGCTTCCGCCGCAAAGAAGCTTCCTGCCCAGGAGGTTGACGGATTGCTCGCGCCGGTTGCGCTCTATCCGGATCAACTGCTCGCCCAGATGCTGCTCAGCGCGGCGACGCCGGCGCGCGTCACGGACCTCGACAAGTGGCTGAAGACGAATCCGCCGTTCAAGGGCACGGCGCTTCAGGACGCCGCGAAGCAGACCGGATTCGAACCGAGTCTCGTCATGCTCGTCCTGTTCCCTCAAGTCGTGGACTTCATGGCCACCAACCTCGATTGGACGACCGCGGTCGGCCAGGCATTCACAGCCGACCGTGCCGCCGTGATGGACAGCGTCCAGCGACTCCGCGCCGACGCCATGAAGGCCGGCAAGCTGAAGTCGTCGCCGCAGCAGAGCGTCAGCATCATGAAGACCGACAGCGGCCAGGAAGTGATCGTCATCGAACCGGTCAACCCGCAGGTCGTCTACGTGCCGCAGTACAGCACCCAGGCCGTCTATACGCAGGCGCCAACCTCCACCACCGTGGTGATCAAGGAAGAAAGCAACGACAGCGCGGCGATGGCGGCCGGGATCATCGGCTTCACGGCGGGCATCGCCATCGGCGCCGCGATGGACAACGACTACTACTACGGGCCCTACGGCTGGCATGGCGGGCCCCACATGTACAACGACGACTGGGACGATTTCTACGACGATCGCCAGGACGCGCGCGAGGACTGGTACGAAGACCGGGAGGACGTCCGCGAGGATGTCCGGGACAACCGCGAGGACGCCCTGGAGTCGCGAAGCGACCGGGCATCGAGTACCCAGCAGCAGCGCGCGGATCGAAAGCAGACGCGCCAGCAGACTCAGTCGACGACGCCGACGTCGCGCGCTGCCGGAGCGCAGACTGCCGCGGGGACGGGGACGCAGAAGGCCAACAGCACCAGCGCGTCGAGCTACGAGGCCCGCGGCCAGAACCGCGACCGGTCGAGCACCGGAGCCGAGCGGAGTGGCACCAAGTCGGATGCGTTTTCCAATTACTCGAGCGGCAAGTCGGAGCGCTCGGCAAGCGACCGTGGAAAGAAAAGCCGCTCGTCGAGTGGCGGCGGCAGGAGCCGCCGATGACTGGCCGGATGACATCGACGGCTGTCGGTGCTGATTGCCGGCATGGCGATCGTGGTCGTGTGCGCCGACCCCGCCACAGGAGAAACGGTTCGGCACGCCGGAAGAGGCGGTGGCCGCCCTGATCGCCACGACCAAGGCCGGGAACCTTGACGACCTGCTCACGCTCTTCGGTCCCGGAGGACAAGAACTGGTCTCCTCGTCAGACCCGGCCACCGGCCGAAAGAATCGCGAGGTCTTCGAAGCGGCCGCCGCCGAGCAGTGGCGGCTCGCCGATCTTCGTCCCGACGCCAAGGAGCTGATCGTCGGCAGCGAGGACTGGCCGTTTCCAATTCCGCTGGTGAAAGACGCGAATGGGTGGAAGTTCGACACCGCGGCCGGCAAGGAAGAAGTGCTGGCGCGGCGCATCGGCCGCAACGAACTGGCGGTGATCGACATCTGCCGCGCCTACGTCGCGGCTCAGCGGGCGTTCGCGAAAGCCGGTCACGACGGCAAGCCCGCCGGTCTCTATGCGCGCAAATTCAACAGCGACGCGGGCACCGAGAATGGCTTGTACTGGCCGGCCAAACGAGGCGGGCCGCGCAGTCCGCTGGGAGACCTGGTCGCGGCCGCGGCCGAAGATGGCTACGGTCTCGCCGGAGGCCAGGACCCGGCGCCCTTTCACGGCTATCACTTCCGGATCCTGACCGCGCAGGGGCCGGCCGCAGCGGGCGGCGCCGCGGACTACGTCAGGAACGGAGAGATGTCCGGCGGATTCGCGCTCGTCGCGTGGCCCGCGCAGTACGACGCCACCGGCATCATGACGTTCATCGTCAATGGCGAAGGCATCGTGTTCGAGAAGGACCTCGGCCAGGAAACGCCGGCGAGCGCCAAAGCCGTCACGCGCTACGACCCCGACAGCACCTGGCTCAAAGTGCAGGCGGATGCCGGCGCCAAGCCGTAACGCCTGATCAGGGGTTGCGGAGCCGCGCGGCCAGCGCCTTGGCCACCTGCTCGCCGTGAAAACGGCCGTTCTCGATGAAGATGGTGCCGGTGCGCCGGCCGGCGAGTTGCCCGCCGGCGATGAACAGGTTCGGCACGTTCGTCTCGAAGGTGTCGGCATGATGCCGCGGGATGTTGGTCTCGGGATCCAGTTCCACACCCGCCTGTTGCAGGAACCCGGGATCGGCCTGGTAGCCGGTCAGCAACAACACGCCCTCTGCCGGAATCGTGTCCTCTTCGAGCTCGCCCGCGCGCCGCACGACGACGTGCGTCGGTCGGATCTCCAGCACTTCGGTTGAGAACCGCGCGGCAACCGCGCCCTCCTTGATGCGGTTCTCGATGTCGGGACGCACCCAGTACTTCACCGAGTCGCCCAGCGTCTCGCCGCGATGCACCAGCGTCACGTGCACGCCGGCGCGATGCAGTTCGAGCGCCGCTTCGCAGGCGGAGTTCTTGCCTCCGACGATCACCACCCGCTGGCGGTAGTACGGGTGCGCCTCGCCGTAGTAGTGCGTGACGTGCGGCAAGTCCTCGCCGGGGATGCCCAGCAGGTTCGGGCGGCCGTAGTAGCCCATCGCCAGCACGACGGCACGAGCCTCGCGCACGCGGACGTGACCCCGCGCCGATCGGGTCTCCACTTCGAAGATGCGATCGTCGCCGTCGCCGACCGCGTTGACCGCGGTCACTTCCTCGTGGAGCGCCACCTGCAGCTGATAGGTGTCCACCACCTTGCGGTAGTAACGGAGCGCCTCGAGCCGGGTCGGCTTCTCGTAGGGCGTGGTCAGCGGCAGGCCGCCGATTTCGAGCAGCTCCGGCGTGGTGAAGAACACCATGTGCGTCGGAAAGCGATAGATGGCATCGACCACGGTACCCTTCTCGACGACGAGATAGTCCAGGCCGAGGTGGCGGGAAGCGATCGCGGTGGCCAGCCCGGCCGGGCCGCCGCCGACAATGAGAACGTCACGGACAGACATGAAGATCCGATTCTAGCCGAGGGGTTGAAGCGGCCGGGCGGATGGTACGAAGCCGAAGCCTCGTACCAACCGCCGGGTGGACGCGAATTACGCCGTGACCGTGGACGCGATGGCCGCGTCAACCTGGGTGAGACCCTTGTCGATGATCGCGAACGCTTCGCGCGAGCTCCGCTTCGGTGATGCACAGCGGCGGATTCGTGAAGAAGCTGTTCCAGCGCACGAACGTGTAGAGCCCTTCCTCGCGGAAGAACTTGCCGAGCGCCTGCATCTCCGGCGAGCTGCCGTTGAACGGCGCCAGCGGCTCCATCGTCTTGCGGATCCTTGCACCAGCTCGACGATGCCGAACAGGCCGATGATGCGGACATCGCCGACGCAGGGATGCTTGGCCTTCAGCTCGTCGAGCATGCCTGCGCATCACCTGCGCCCATCTGTCTTGGCGCGCTCGATCAGCTTGTCTTCCTCGTAGACCGCGATCGTCGCCAGCGCCGCGGCGCAGCCGAGCGGATGGCTGTTGTAGGTGAGGCCGCCGTAGAACACCTTGTCCTTGAAGTGATCGGCGATCTTGCGGCGGATGCCGACGGCGCCGAGCGCGCACATACGCGCTCGTCAGGCCCTTGGCCATCGTCGAGGATGTCCGGCACGACCTTCCAGTGATCGACGGCGAACCACTCGCCGGTGCGGCCGAAGCCCGACATCACCTCGTCGCAGATCAGCAGGATGCCGTGCTTGTCGCAGAGCGCGCGCACGCCTTCGAGGTAGCCGTCGGGCGGCACGTGGATGCCGTTGGTGCCGGTGACCGTTTCCATGATGAAGCCCGCGATCGTCTGCGGGCCCTCGAGCATGATGATTTCCTCGAGCTCGCGCGAGCGCCTCGGCGCCGGTGTCAGGTGCCGCGCTTCGGATGCCGTGATACGGATGCGGCACGTGGACGATGCCCGGCATGCCCGGCTCCATCGCCCAGCGGCGCGGATCGCCGGTCGCCGTCAGGCTGGCGCCGGTGCCGCCGTGATACGAGCGATAGCGCGCGAGGATCTTGTGACGCCCGGTGACCAGCCGCGCGATGCGGATCGCGTTCTCGTTCGCCTCGGCGCCGCCGTTGGTGAAGAAGAAGACGTCGATGTCGCCGGGACAGATCTGCGCCAGCTTCTGCCCGAGCCTGCGCGCGCGCCTCGGTGGCCATGAACGGATTGGCGTAGGCGAGCGTCGCGGCCTGCTCCTGGATCGCCTTGATGACGCGCGGATCGCCGTGGCCGATGTTGACGCACATCAACTGGCTGTTGAAGTCGATGAAGCGCTTGCCCTCGGGCGTCCAGAAGTAGATGCCCTTCGCACTTCGCCACCGGAATCGGATCGACGTGCGCCTGCGCCGACCACTCGTACAAGGTGTGGCGCTTCGACAGCGCCACCATCTGCTCACCGGTCATCTCGTCTGCTCCAGCGGATCTATTTCGGGGATTGCAGGTGCGCCTCGACCAGCCACAGCAGCTTGTCGAGATCGCGCGAGAGCTCGGTGAACAGATCCGACGTTCCCTTGTCTCCCGCCCGGTCAGCGTCGTCGATCGCCTCGCGCGTGGCGCGAGCGACGGCGGCGATCGCGTCGGCCACCGCCTGCACGTGATCGGGGCCACTCGCCAGCGTCAGGCTGTAGGAGCGCAGCGTGGTGCGCTTGTCCACCACCTGCACCGTACCCTCGGCCCGGCCGCCGAGCGCGACCAGCCGCTCGGCCAGCATGTCGCTCGCCTCTTCGGCGGCATCGGCCACCTTGTCGAACAACTCGTGCAGGGCGATGAAGTGCGGGCCCTTCACGTTCCAGTGCGCCTGCTTGGCCTGCAGCTGGAGATCGATCGTATCCGCAAGCCGCGCGTTCAGCAGCACGCCGACGCGGGCCCGGGTGGCCGCAGGCAAGTCGTTGCGGGTGGAATGAGGAAGCGCCTGGAACTTGGCCATGATGCTATTTTCCAAAAGTCATTCGATCCAGCGCCACGCGGCCGTTGCTCACCACGAGCAGCGGATCGAGCAGCACGCGCGGGTTCTCGAGCGGGCTGCCGTCGACAATCAGCAGATCGGCCTCGAATCCCGGGTCACCTGGCCGACCTGCTTCTCGAGCTTCAGCAACTCGGCGTTGCGCGTGGTCGCGGCCTGCAACGCCTCGAGCGGCGTCAGGCCGATTCGACAGCATCACCGACCTCGCGCGACAGCGTCGTGACGCTGTTCGGGCCATAGCTGGTGTCGGAGCCTGCCGCGATCTTCACGCCGAACTTTTGCGCGCGGCCGACGGCCGCCTTGAGGATCGGCCGCATCATCTGGCCGCGCCGCTGCAGCGTCGGCATTGTCGTAGTCGCCGCCAGGCTCGGCGAGATCGTTGACGATGTCGGCGGTCGGATCGAAGAACGTGCCCTGCTTGGCCATCAGCTTCAGGGTGTCGTCGGTGAGGTAGGTGCCGTGCTCGATGCTGCGGACGCCGGCCTTCACCGCGGCATCCGCGCCCTCGGCGCCGTGCGCGTGGGCCATGACCGGAGATGTCCTTGTTGGCCGCCTCGCCGACAATCACTTCGCAGCTCCCCGGCGATGAACATCTGCTTGCGCGGATCGGTGTCGGGTGTGCCGGCGCGCTCGGTGGCGAGTCACCTTGATCCAGTCGACGCCGTGCGAGAGGTTGGCGCGCACGACCCGCCGCATCGCGTCGATGGTGGTCACGCCGCGCGAGCAGATCGCCGAGATCGGGATCGAGATGAACATCTCCGGCGCCGGCTGCGTCCGGACGTGATAGCCGGCCGCGACCACGTCCGGCCCGGCGACGTGGCCATGCTTCACCAGCTCGCGCAGGCCGACATCGACATAGCTCGACACGCCGGCGCTGCGGACGGTCGTCACGCCGCTTTCAGTGCCGCGCGCATCTGCGGCAGGCTGGCGATGTGCACGTGCGCGTCGATCAGGCCGGGCACCACCCAGCGGTTGCGGATGTCGATGACGCGCGCTCCCGACGGCGGTGGCGCGGTCGCCGATCGACTCGATCCGCCCGCCGGACAGCACGAGCGTCTGCCCGTCTTGCACCGTGCCGGTGCGCACGTTCACGACGGTGGCGTTGACGAGCGCGATCCGCTCCGGCGCGGGCGCCCCCGCGGGCTGTGCCGCCAACCGTGCTGCCGCGAGTCAGCGCGAGCGCCGCACCGGCCACCACCATGCCGAACCATCTGCTCTCGGTCATCGCCGCTCATGATAGTGCGAGCGCGTGCAGTGATGCCGAGCGGCCAGTAAGTCACCGCGAAAGGCGACTAAAACGGTCGGATATTGGCCGTTCGGCGCCGCATCTGCCCATTCACCCCCGCTTCCTGCCAACTCGCGGTGAAAGGTCGGATGCGGGTGGGGAGGAGGCCCCTAAAATACGTCGAAACAGCTACGTTACGAGGAGTCCCGGCCATGCACGCGCCGATCAAATACGCAGAAAAGGGCTCTCGCCATTGCCGCCAACGGCGTCTGGCAGGTCTTCTCGCAGCTCAACAAGATCAGCCAGAACCCGTCGTTCACGCCGAAGTGGTCCGACAAGCCGCTGCTGAAGTCGCTACCAGAAGACCAAGCCGCCGCTCGGCTGGCCGCGCGCAGACCGACTCGCTCTGTCCGACCTGCGTGCGCGAAGCGCGGCAGGCCATCCTCGACGGCACCCGGCCGCTCGAAACGCTCCTCAACGAGAAGGTCGGCGAGATCAAGGCGACCATCGACGAGAAGGACGGCAAGATCGTCATGATCAAGGACTGCCCGATCCACGGGCACTTCGAAGACGTGATGGCGATCGACACCGCGTTCTTCAAGCACCTCGAAGAAGTGTTCCCCGGCCGCGACATCCGCGCCCACAACGACGAGAAGCTCCACAACCACGGCAGCACGCACGATCAAGCACGGCCGCGGCTCGGTGCTGACGGTCGACCTGACCAACCGCTGCAACATGATGTGCGACCCGTGCTTCATGGACGCCAACCAGGTGGGCTTCGTGCACGAGCTGACGTGGGACGACATCAAGACGGTGCTCGACAACGCCATCACCATCAAGCCGAAGCGCCAGATGTCGGTGCAGTTCTCCGGCGGCGAGCCGACGCTGTCGCCGTACTTCCTCGACGCGGTCCGCTACGCGCGCAAGGTCGGCTACAACTCGGTGCAGGCCGCGACCAACGGCATCGAGTTCGCCAAGAGCCTCGACTTCGCGAAGGCGGCGGCCGAAGCCGGTCTGCGCTACGCCTACCTGCAGTTCGACGGCATCGGCAACGCCGCCAACTCGCATCGCCGCGTCGGCAACCTGTTCGACGTCAAGCTGCGCGCGATCGAGAACCTGCACACGGCCGGCGTCGACATCGTGCCGGTCATCACGATCGTCAACGGCGTCAACAACGAGCAGGTCGGCCGCATCATCGAGTTCGCGCTCGACAACCCGAAGAAGATCAACTTCCTGTCGTTCCAGCCGGTGAGCTTCACCGGCCGCGACGAGGAAGTGACGCCGGAGCGCCGCGCCGCGCAGCGCTACACGCTGTCGCACCTCGCGCACGACGTGAAGAACCAGACCGGCCTCGGCGAGCCGATTCGCGACTGGTTCCCGATTTCGTTCATGGGCACGTTCACCGACTGGGCCGACGTCGCCAAGGGGCCCGACAGCGAGTGGGGCAACCTCACCTGCGGCTGCCACCCGAACTGCGGCATCGGCATGGCCGTGATGATCGACAAGGAAACCAAGGAGGCGGTGCCGGTCACCGCGTTCCTCAACGCCGAGCGGCTGGCCAAGGACGTGGCCGCGGTCACCGACGCGGCGCGCGGCCGGTTCCTGACCGTCGACCGGCATGGCCCTGGCGCTGGCGCGCAACTACAACTCGTTCAAGTCGCCGACGCACTTCAAGCTCACGCGACCTGCTGAAGAAGTTCGACAAGACCTTCGGCGCCACCGGCCAGAGGACTACGGCAAGGTCAGCGGCGACCGCACCAAGGCCGACATCGAGAAGCGCCGCGCCGATCGCTGGAACTTCCTGTTCATCGCCGGGATGTGGTTCCAGGACCTGTTCAACTACGACTTCCGCCGCACCGAGATGTGCATCATCCCGTATGCGACGCAGATGGGTGAAATCTCCTTCTGCGCCTACAACACCGGCATCGGCTGGCGGAACATCATCGAGAAGATGCACATGACGGCGACGCTCACCAAGTGGTACGAGGAGCACGGCCGTCACGAAATCTTCGCCGGCAACAAGCCCGTGCCGCTGCGTCGACCGAGCACTCGCTGAAGCTGAACGCCGAAGCGGTGGCCGCCGGCGCGCAGACCGACCTCGACGTGCTCGGCATCGCCAAGAACGCGCGCGACGAGAAGATCGCGGCGCGCAAGAAGAAGGACCTGACGCCGGAAGAGCAGCGCCAGCACGCGGAGATGGAGAAGCTCTACCGCCAGCACGTGCTGAAGGAAGCAGCCCGGCTCGCCGGTCCTTCAGATCCAGGGCCTCGGCGGCAAGAAGAAGCCGGTGCAGGACGTGCTGCACAAGCCGGAGAACTAGGACGGGTTCTCAGGTTCTAGGGTTCTAGGGTTCTAGGTTCTGAGGCACTGAGGTTTAACACAAAGGGCCGGGCGACTGAGTCGTCCCGGCCCTTTCTTTTTCTCATGGCTCGTCCTGAGTCTTGGGTCTTAGGTCTTGAGCCTGGGATAGCGGGCCCGACTGCCGACTGCCGACTGCCGTCTGCCGTTCTGCCTGTTGCCGGTTCAATTCGCCCCGACGCTGCCGCGCAGATTCGTCGCGAAGAACTGATCCACCCTCGTCCACGCATCCTTCAGCACGTGCGCCCTGGTGAAGTAGTGGAACTCGCCGGGGTAGGTCATGAACTCGAAGAGATCGCCCTTCCCCTTCTTCAGCAGTTCGTCCGTCAGCCGCACCGAATGCAGGTAGGGAACGTTCACATCGGCGGTGCCGTGCAGGATGAGGAGCGGCCGCGCCAGCTTGTCTACGTTCGACAGCGGTGACGCCTTTCTGTAGACGTCCGGATTCTGCTCCGGCGTGCCGATGCGGCTCGCGGTCCAGCCGCCGTGGTAGGGATCCTCGTAGTACATCGCGTAGTCCACGACACCGGCCACGTCCACGCCGGCACGGAACAGCGTGGGCTGATCGGTCACGGCAATCAACGTGAAGAAGCCGCCGTAGCTGAGGCCCCAGACTCCCATCCGCTCGCCGTCCACATAAGGCAGCGACTTCAGGTAGTTCGCCGACATCCACGCGTCCTGTGCGTCCTTGCCGCCGACGTCCATGTAGACGCCCTGACGCCAGTCGCGGCCATAGCCGATGCTGCCGCGATAGTCGGGCGCGAAGACGACATAGCCCTGCTGCATCAGGTACTGATGGAACGAGTAGTAGACGGCGTAATTGCGCTGCACGTGCCAGCCGTCGTAGTTCTGGTTCACGCCGTCGCCGTGAATCCACACGATGGCGGGATGCTTCTTCGACCGATCGAGGCCTTTGGGGACGAACAGCCACCCAGGCACCTGCCGGCCATCCGGTCCCGGATAGTGGACGTATTCCGGCTCGACGAGCGCCGCGCGATCGATCGACTTCGGCAGCGAGTCGGACAGCCGCACCGGCTCGCCGCCTGCGGCCTTGATCACGAACAGGTCCGCCGGGTTCTGCGGATCGGTGTGCTGGTAGACGAGGCGCGTGCCATCCGGCGACCACTCGGGCGAGACGTTGGTGCCGCGCCCGCTGGTGATCATCGTGACGCTGACCTTCGGCGTACCCTCGCCGGACACGGTGGCGATGCCGAGGTGTCGGTTGCCGGGCTTACCCGGCAGGTTCGCGTCGAAGGCGATCCGCGTGCCATCGGGCGACCACGACGGACGCCAGGCTTCGAACTCGCCCGTCGTCACCTGCACGGGTTCGCCGCCCGCGGCGGCCACCACGTACAGGTGGTCCCAGCCATCGCGGTCGCTGAGGAACGACAGCCATTTCCCATCCGGTGAAGGCTGCGCGTTCGCACCCGTGTTGCCGGGGATGCTCCAGAACTTCTCGTCCACATCCTCGCGCAGTTGGCGCGCCGTGCCCGTGGCCACGTCGGCTACGAACGTCGAGCGGCGCTTGAAGTCCGGCGACTGACGATCGAACACGACGCGGTCCGCGCCGAGCCATCGCAGGTTGCCGCCGCCGCCCGGCGTACCAATCGGCACCAGCCGGCCGCCAGCGGCGCTGACGACGAACGCCTGTCCGGGCACACGCTCGGTGACGGTGTAGATGATCTTGGCGCCGGAGTAATCCGGCGTCTGCTCGTGACGGATGGAGCGGGCGCCGGCGGAAAAGCCCAGTCGCGAACCGTCCGGCGACCAGCTGACGCCGCCGATGCTGCGCTCGTCGTAGGCCGCGACCACCGTTGCGCTGCTGGCAAGCGTCTGCACCGCCAGCTCGCTGCCACCGCGGCCGGACGCGCCGCGCACGAATGCCACGCGTGTTCCGTCCGGCGACAGCACGATCTCCGACTCGGAGACGGGCGTGGTCCACACCGCCGACGGTGCGCCGCCAGTCACGGGCACCTGCCACAGGTCGCCGCCCTTCGAGAAATAGACACGTTGGCCGTCGCGGCTCCAGAACGGCGTGCCACCCACTCCATCCGTCGTGAGCGGCGTGGGTGCCCCGCCCGATCCGTCGGACAGGAACAGGTTCGACACACCGGCGCGATCCCACACGAAGACCACGTGCTTGCCGTCCGGCGACCAGACCGGCGTTGACGGGTGCTTGATGTCAACCAGATCGTCGATGGTGAAGCCCCGGGCGGCAACCGGCGCCGTCGCCGGGGGAGCGCCGCCACACGCGGCAACAGCGAAAGTGAGGCAGAGCGCGGCTAACGACTTCATCGGGAGGTCCTTCCTAGGCGGTGAGTATAGTGTGGGTCTCATGCCTGCGAGACTGCTGTGCACTTCGTTTGCCGTTCTGCTGCTGAGCGGCTGTGGGACCGGCGTCTTCACGCATCGGTTCGAAATCGCGATCGCCGATCCCGCGGGGCGGCTTGGCGCGCCGCCAGTCGAGATCAGCATCTTCGATCGAACCATGGGCGCATCGGAGGAGTGGGCGCGCAAGACCGTCGGCACCGCGGCGCCCGGGTCGCCATTCAAGGGCACCTACGAGTCCGTCGAGACGAAGATGATGTTCGACTCGAGCCCGGCCAAGCGTGTGGCGGTGGCACTGTGGCTGCCGGCCTACGAGAAGGCCGGCTATTTTTCACTCGTCCTCGAACCGATCGCTGGCGCCGAGCAACAGGTGACGCTGCCGTTCGCGCCGTGGGCCGACTTCTATCCCGAAGGCAGCAAGGTCGTCCCGATACCAGCACGCGTTCGAAGCGAGGCGCGCGACGGAGCGTGGCTGTTCCACGTCACGCTGGACATTCCCCCACCGCCACAGCCCTAGCCATCGTAAGCTCGAACGCATCGTGGCCGTCCGTCCAACGCGTCGTGCACGCCCCATCGCCGTAGTCCGCGCGCGGCGAGCGGGTCGCCCGCTCGCGGGCATCCGCGTAGTCAGCATCGCGCAGAATCTGCCCGGCCCGGTCGCGTTGGCCCGCCTCGCCGCCGAAGGTGCCACGGCGATCAAGGTGGAGCCGCCGGACGGCGATCCGATGGCGGGCTTCAGTCCCGCCTGGTATGACGAGCTGCATCAGAGCGTGCAGGTGCGTCGGCTCGACCTGAAGAGCGCGCGCGGGCAAGCGGCACTCCATCGTCTGCTGGGCACAGCCGATCTCTTGCTCGCCAGCCAGCGGCCCGCGGCGCTGGCGCGACTCGGGCTCGACCGCGCGACCATGGCGCGCGCGCATCCGAACCTGCGCTGGCTGAACATCGTCGGCGAGCTGAGCGACCCCGAGCGGCCGGGGCACGACCTGACCTACCAGGCCGCCGTTGGTCTTGTCGGCCGCGACATGCCTCGCACGCTGCTGGCCGATCTCTTCGGCGCGGAGCGGGCGGTGATTGCCGCGCTGCTGTTGTTAGGTCAACCGCCGCCGGCGCACGCGCAGGTCGGGTTGAAGGATGCCCTCGACACCGCGGCAACGCCCGCACGCGTTGGTTTGACCTTGCCGTCTGGCTCGCTCGGCGGCGCCCTGCCCACCTACAACGTCTACGAGACGCGCCGCGGGCGGGTGGCGGTGGCCGCGCTCGAACCGCACTTCCGCGAGCGACTATATGCCGCGCTTGGACTCCCGGACGGGCACGCCCTGGATCAGGTGATGCTGACGAAGACCGCGGCGCAATGGCAGCGATGGGCCGAGCGACTGGACTTGCCGCTGGCGCGCGTGCTCGACGTCTAAGCGCGGAGCGTCATCGCCCGGGCCAGACCGCCTCGGTGACGATGGCTTCTCCTGCCAGGTAGCGAGCGCGATCCGAGGGCACGAGCACACGAACGCGGCTGTCGACGTCGAAGCGCGGCGGCCAGTCGAGCCCGCCGTACAGCTGCGACGCGAAGCGCTCGCGGAACAACGGCTCCTCCCAGCGCTCGACCACCACGACCGGCGTGTATCCCTGCTCGGTCAGCCAGGCAATCGACCGATCCAGCCACGCTGGATCTAGCGAATCCCACAGGACGGCTTCCCGATCGGCATGAAAGCGAATGCTGCCGCTGTCCCAGACCGAAAGGGCAACGGTGCGCGGCGGCAGCCGGTCGCGAACGGTCTCGGCGGCGAGCCGGAAATGCTGCTCGAACGCCTGCAATGCAAACGCCTGATGACGATCGGCGGAACGCCATTGCAGCACCGCGACCGCACACGCGGCCACCACCAGGAGCGGCGCGGCCGCTCGTGAAGTCGGCCCACGCGTCGCCAGGTGGCCGAGCATCGACGATGCGAGCACGATCAGCAGCACGACGGCCGGCAGCAGGAAGCGCAGGTACCACCACTCGGGGTACGGTCGGTAGGGCAGGTAGGCCACGACGAGCGCGACGGCAACGGCCATTACCAGCCACGCGGTTCGTCGCGTTCCGGCCGGCAGTGTCAACGGCGCCAGCAGGCCGAGCAGCGGCCATCCGCCCTGGGTTTCGAACAGGGCACGCCCGTGCGCAAGCAGGTTCAGAGGGATGTTCGCGATGGCGAACAGGCCGGACGCTGCGCCGTAACCCGAGCCGAGCGGCGATCCGTACAAGGACGTATTGAGGGCGAGGACGGCGATGCCACCTGGTATCACCGCCGCCCCAAAGCGAAGTGCCGGCATCAGTCCATGCGCAGCCAGCACTCCCACGCCGAACACCATCCCCACGGGCAGGAGATTTGGCCGCACCAGCAGTGCCATGCCGACACAGATCCCAGCCAATACGAATTGCGGGCGCCGAGGCACGACGATTGCGGTAACCGCCGCCATCCAGAGCGCCGCGGTCGCCACGTCGTTCATCGGCTGAACCACCTGGTACAGGACGATTGGCGTCGTCGCGGTCAGGATGGCGGCAAGGGCGCCGGCGAGTGGTCCACCCAGCCGCCTCGCCGTGAGGAATGCGCACCAGACCAGGCCCGCACCACAGAGTGGCGACACCCAGAAGAACCCCGCCGATCCGGCCAGGACCATCAGCACCGCGGCCAGCAGCGAGAAACCCGGCGCGCAGACTGGCGACGCGGCCCCAGGCGTCACCGGCGACGGAATGAAGCCGGCCGGCGCCGCGGTGAGGGCGGCGGCAGGCCATGGCGCGATGTTCGCCAGCGCGCTGCGCGGCTGCGACTGCCCTTCCGCGTAGGCTCGAGCCATCAATCCGTAGCAGGACGAGTCGGACCCACCGACGGCCCAGGTGCCGCGCGCGAGGCCGACCGTGGCGGCCAATAGCGCGGACGCGATCGCCACGCCAACGGCAAGGCGCCTCATTCGCGGAATCGGTAACGGATCAGAACCTGCACCGCGTGGACGCCGTCGCGCCAGCCGATCTTCTTGCCCTGGGCGCGGCTTCGGGGCTCGAACGTCACCGGAAGCTCGAGAATGGTGTGGCCCTTGCGCAGGAGCTTGGCGGTGATCTCCGGCTCGATGTCGAACCGGTTGGCCTCGAGGGACAAGCGTCCGCGCCACGTCGGCCGCCATGATCTTGTAACAGGTTTCCATGTCGGTGATGCGCGCGCCGTAGAGGAGGTTGGTGGCCGCGTCAGCGCGCGATTCGCCATGATCGAGATCCACGGCGCCGCCGGGCGTCCGGCCATGAACCGCGATCCGTACACCACCCGACTGCGGCCGTCGAGAATGGGTTGCACCAGCATGGCGAGCTGACTCGGATCGAGTTCGAGATCGGCATCCTGAATGGCGAACACGGTGCCTTTGGCCTGCGCGAAGCCGGCGCGAATGGCACTGCCCTTCCCGCCGTTCTTCTGGGCGTGGTGGATCTGCAGCAGGCCGGGCCTGGGCGGGATCCGGTCGAGCGCCTCGCGCGTGCCATCGGTCGAGCCGTCGTTGACGACGACGATCTCTCGCGGAGCCGGCAGATCGATGGCCAGCAGCCGATCGATGACCGCTGCGACGGTGCCCACTTCGTTGTAGACCGGGACGATGATGGAAATGAGATGCGGCAGGTGAACCAGCATAAACCGCGCCGCGTTCGAGCGTGGAATTTTTTGGCGCCACGCTATGATCTCCGTGATGAATCCCTACCTGGTGCTGGATCGCGCCCGCGACCTCGGGCTCGCCTACCTGCGGGACGTCGCCGCGCGTCACGTCGGAGGCACCGCCACGCAGGCCTCGCTGCGCGCGGCGCTTGGCGGTCCCCTGCCGGAAGGTCCGGACGAACCGATTCACGTCATCGACGCCCTCGCCGCAGCGGCGGATCCGGGCATCGTGGCCACTGTCGGCCCGCGCTACTTCGGGTTCGTCACCGGAGGCGCGGTCCCGGTGACGGTGGCCGCCGACTGGCTGGCTGGCGTCTGGGATCAGAATGGCGCGTTATACGTGATGTCGCCGGCCTCGGCCGTCATGGAAGACGTCGTCTCGGCGTGGCTGGTCGATCTGCTGCACCTGCCGCGCGGCAGCTCGGTCGGGTTCGTCACCGGCTGTCACATGGCGAACTTCACCTGCCTGGCGGCGGCCCGCCACGAAGTGCTGCGACGGGCCGGCTGGAACGTCGAAGCTCAGGGGTTGCAACGGGCGCCGCGGATCACGGTTATCGCCGGTGGTGAAGTGCACATCTCGGCGATGGGGGCGCTGCGGCTGCTCGGCTTCGGCGCCGACGAAGTGATCCTGCGTGCCGGTGGACGAACAGGGCCGCATGCGCGGCGATCGGCTCGAAGGCGCGCTCGCCGACGTGAGCGGTCCGCTGATCGTCTGCGCGCAAGCCGGCAACGTGAGCACGGGCGCCAGCGATCCGATCGGACGCATTGCCGACCTCGTGCACGCAAAGGGCGGCTGGCTGCACGTGGACGGCGCATTCGGGCTGTGGGCGGCCGCGGTGCCCGAACTGGCGCCACAGGTCGAAGGTCTGGCGCGCGCCGATTCGTGGGCCACGGACGCGCACAAGTGGCTGAACGTCCCCTATGATTCGGGCCTGGCGATCGTCGCCGATGCGGCGCCGCATCGGGCGGCGATGGGGCTGAAGGCGTCCTACCTCCAGCGGGGCGACGCGGAAGAGCGCATCGGCATGGACTGGGTTCCCGAGTCGTCACGCCGATCTCGCGTCATCCCGCTTTATGCTCTGATCCGTGCCCTCGGCCGGGCGGGCATCATCGACCTGGTGCGCCGCAACTGCGCGCTCGCCAGGCGGATGGCCGAGCGACTGGCCCGAAACGCAGGCGCGCGCATCCTGAACGAAGTGGTGCTTGAATCAGGTACTGGTGCAGTTCGACGGTGGCGCATCGAACGCCGACGACACCACCCGCGACGTCATCGCGCGGGTGCAGGCCGACGGCACCTGCTGGGCCGGCGGCGCGACGTGGCAGGGTCACCAGGTGATGCGCATCTCGGTGTCGAACTGGTCCACGACGGAGGAGGACATCGACCAGTCGGCCGACGCCATCCTGCGCTGCTACCACGAGGCGCGGTCCTGATCGCATGACACACTCCCCTTCCCCGCCCCCGGCCTCGCCGGGACACTCGAAGCTCGCCCGCGACATGGGGCTGATGGGCCTGGTGGCGACCGGAGTCTGCAGCATGGTGGGCGCGGGCATCAACGTGATCCCGTTCATGATCCAGCGCCATGTCCCGGACATCGGGCCGCACGTGCTGCTGGCGTTCTCGATCGCCGCCGTGCCGGCGGTTCTCGCCGGGCTGTCGTATGCCATCCTGGCTTCGGCGATGCCTCGCGCGGGAGGCAGCTATGTCTACGCCAGCCGCGCCCTCAGCGCCTATCTCGGGTTCATCGCCTCGTTCTCGCAGTGGTTCTCGCTGTGCGTCGCCATCGGCGTCGTCTCCTACGTGCTGATGCCGTTCCTGCGGGACATCGCCGTGGCCGTTGACGCACTGCCGGCGGCGGCGCTCCTGGAGTCGGGGCCGGTGCGGCTGGCTATCTCGATCGGCTGCCTGTGGACGGCAGCCGCCGTCAACCTCCGGGGCGTGAAGGCCTACGAGCGCCTGATCGTGCCGCTGATGTTCCTCACCTTCGCGCTGGGCGCCGTCGTCATCGTGGCGGGGTTCTGGTTCACGCAGGCCGACTTCTCCGCGGCGCTGGCACTGCGCGGCGGCAAGGTGCCTGCCGTCGATGCACCGCCGCTGACCCTGTCGGTGCTGATGCCAGCGTCGGCGCTGCTCTTCGCCTCGTTCATCGGCTTCGACTCCATCGCGCAGGCCGGCGGCGAAGCGCGGCGGCCGGGCCGCGATCTGCCGCTGGCAATCGGCATCGCCGTCGCCTCGGTCGGCCTGTTCTACCTGCTGTTCACCGCGGCGGTGTATCACGCGGTGCCCTGGCAGTACATCGCCAGCGAGGCACGGCGGCGCGACCTCACGGCGCCCGGCCTGCTCGGGTTCCTGCTGCCGCCGTTCTGGACTGTCGTGATCGTCTCGAGCGCGGCGGTGGCGCTGATCAAGGACCTGCCGGCGATGCTGCTGGCGGTGTCGCGCCTGATGTTCGCCTGGGCCCAGGACGGCATCTTTCCCGCGGCGGTCTCCGCGGTGCACCCGCGCTACCGCACGCCGCACGTGGCGATCGTCGCCAGCGCGACGATGGCCACGCTGGGCGTGCTCGGCAGTCACCTGGCGGGCGACTTCTTCCTTGGCGTGGACATCCTGGTCACGTCGATGCTGGTCAACTTCCTGCTGATGGCGCTCTCGGTGCTCGCGCTGCCGTCACGAAACCCGGCGCTCGCACGCGCGGTGACGGTGCTGCCGTCACGCGCGGTACAGGCGCCGCTCGCGCTGCTGGGCGTGCTGGTGCTGGGCACTTTCCTCGCCGTGCACACCTGGCGCGACCTGACGATGCCGGTGGCTGCGTGGTACTTGCGGTCCACGCCCATCTGGCTCATCGTGATGGGCATCGGCACCGTCATCTATCTCCGCGAACTGGCCACGCTCCGTCGTCAGGGTGTGGACGTCGCGGCCCGCTTTCGAGCGCTGCCGCCCGAGTAGCCGTTTCGTTTCCTGAAGGAGCCGCTCCGTGTCTGTTGAACGCATCAACCTCGCGCCCGGCCTGTCCGTCTCGCGCGTCCTCACCGGGCTCTGGCAGATCGCCGACATGGAGCGTGACGGCCGGACCATCGACCTCGAGGCAGACGGCGGCGGCGATGCGGCCGTACGTCGATGCCGGGCTGACGTCGTTCGACATGGCCGACCACTACGGATCGGCCGAGGACGTCGCCGGCATCTATCGCGACGGCGCCGGCGGCGACCGCGTCCAGCTGCTGACCAAGTGGGTGCCCGAGCCGGGGCCGGTCACCCGCGAGGACGTTCGCGGCGCCATCACCCGTTCGCTCGACACGGCTCCGAACCGAGCGGCTGGACCTGCTGCAGTTCCACGCCTGGACCTATGCGGATCCCAGCTGGCTGGACGCGCTGTTCTTCCTGCAGGAGCTGCGTGAAGAGGGACTGATCGGTCAGCTCGGCTTCACCAACACCGACACCGCGCACCTGCAACATGTCACTGGCGAGCGGGATTCCAATCGTCTCCAATCAAGTGGCCTTCTCGCTCCTCGACTCGCCGGGCGGCGGGCGCGATGTCGGCGTTGTGCCTCAAGACGGGCGTGCACCTGCTCGCTTACGGCACCGTCGCCGGCGGATGGCTGACCGAACGCTGGCTCGGCCAGCCCGAGCCGGATTGGGAGAATACCGGCACCTGGTCGCGCATGAAGTACGGCCGCTTCATCCGCGCGGCCGGCGGCTGGGCAGCGGTTCCAGGACAGTGCTCGCGGCGGCCGCACGCGTCGCGAAGCAGCACGGCGTCTCCATCGCCAACGTCGCCAGCCGCTGGGTGCTCGAACACCCCGCGGTCGGCGGCGTGATCATCGGCGCCCGGCTCGGCGAGCGCCACCACATCGACGACACGATGCAGCTGTTCGAGTTCGCGCTCGACCGAGCAGGACCGCGTCGAGCTGACCGACGCCATCGCCAGGCTCACGCCCATCCCGGGCGACTGCGGCGACGAGTATCGGACGCCACCCTTCCTCACCGCGTCCGGCGACCTCAGCCACCACGTGGAGAGCTTCCCGCCTCCGTACGCGGTGCGGGTGGCCGGCACGCGCACGCAGTGTCTCAGCGGCACGCCGTGGGAACCGCTGGCCGGCTTCTCGCGCGCGATCCGCACGGGGAACCGCATCCTCGGTGTCGGGCACCACCTCGACGCACCGCCACCGCCACATCGGTGGCACCGACGTCGCGGCGCAGACGCACTTCGTCATCGACAAGATCGAAGGATGCGCTGCGCGTCGCTCGGCGGCCGGCTCGACGATGTGATCCAGACGCGCGTCTACGTGCGGCACGTGGCGGACTGGGAGATCGTGGCGCGCGCGCACGGCGAGCGGTTCGGACACATCCAGCCGGCCAACACCCTCATCTCCGCCAGTCTGATCGGCGACGAGAACCTGGTGGAGATCGAGGCGGAAGCCGAGATCGTCGGCTAGGACTCGCAAGCGGCGGGCAACTCTCGGCGCTGGAGCGGCGGCTTCGGCGCCTGCGCGGGCGAGGGGCTACTGCTTGGACATGTTCGGCCGGCCCTTGCGCAGCACGAACTTCTGGATCTTGCCGGTGGCGGTCTTCGGCAATTCGTCCACCGGCGTGAAGCTGTGCGGCACCTTGAAGCGAGCCATGTGCTCGCGGCAGAACGCCCGCAGCTCCTCGGCTGTGGCCGAAGCGCCCGTCCTTGAAGACCACGAACGCATGGGGTGCCTCACCCCACTTCTCGTCGGGCAGGCCGACCACCGCCACCTCCTGTACGGCGTCGTGGCGCAGCAGCGCGGCCTCGACCTCGACCGACGAGATGTTCTCGCCGCCGCTGATGATCACGTCCTTCAACCGATCGCGGATCTCGAGATAGCCGTCAGGATGGACCACTGCCGCATCGCCGGTGTGGAACCAGCCATCGCCCATGGCGCGCTCGGTGGCCTCGGGATCGTTGTAGTAGCCCGCCATGATCGACGTTGCCCCTCGCCACGATTTCGCCGATGGTCGCGCCGTCGCTGGGAACTTCGACGCCGCGTTCGTTCACCACCCGCAGCTCGCCCGAGGTGACGAGTTCGACACCCTGGCGGGCTTTGATGCGCGCACGTTCGCTCGGCGGGCAGGCCGAGGTGCTCGGGGCGCGGCTCGCAGATGGAGATGGCCGGCGCGGTTTCGGTGAGCCCGTAGATCTGGATCACCGTCCAGCCCAGCCCTTCTTCCAGGCGCTCGATGGTCACCGCCGCCGGCGGCGCTCCCGCCGTCATCACGCTGACACCCCGCGGGGCACAAGGCCTTCAGCTCCGCGGGCGCGCTGGCCAGCGTGATGAGCACGGTGGGAGCGGCGCACATCCAGGTGACGTCTTCCGCCGCCGCGAGCCGGAACACGGCCGCCGCCTCCACTTTCCTGAGGCACACGTGCTTGGCGCCTACCGCCGTCACCGTCCACGTGAAGGTCCACCCGTTGGCGTGGAACATCGGCAACGTCCAGAGGTAGGCGTCGCCGGGGGTCATGCGGATGTGCGCGAGCATGCCGACCGAGTTCACCCAGGCGTTGCGATGCGTGATCATCACGCCCTTGGGGCGCGAGGTGGTGCCGCTGGTGTAGTTGATGGTCAGCAGATCGCGCTCGCCGATCGACGGCCTCGTGAACACGGGCGACGCCTGCGCGACCAGCGACTCGTAGTCGAGCCAGCCGTCGCGGCACGATCGAGGGCCACGAAGTGGCGGACGTGCGGCAGGCGCGCGCGAATCGAATCGACAGCGTCGAGGTAGTCGCCATCGGCGCACACCATCGAGGCGCCGCTGTGCTCGATGAGGTAGCAGAACTCCTCGGGGATCAGCCGGTAGTTGATCGGCACGAGCACGGCCCCGAGTTGCGGAACCGCGTAGAAGGACGTCAGCAGGGCGTGGGTGTTCGGGGAGATGTACGCGACCCGATCACCCTGCCGCACGCCAAGGGCCTGGAGGACCGACGACCAGCGATCGCAGCGCTCGCCGAAGGCGTCGTAGGTCCAGCGCAGCGTCACCATCCACGACCGCGTCTCGGGTCGGATACAGGCGCCGCGCCCGGCGCATGAACTCGAGTGGCGTCAGCGGGGTTTCCATCGGCGCAGCGATTCTACCTCCCCGTCGGCCTGGAGCGATTCGGGGTTGGATGAGCTCGTTGGCCGCGGCGGCCTAGGGCTTGCGCGGCGGCGCCTTCTTGGGCGGCGGCCCCGGCCGGTATTCGACCATCACGTTGCTGATGGTGGCCAGCGGCCGGCCTTCGGACACGAACGTGTCGGTCCCGTCGGGACGCATGACCGTCAGCTTCTCTCCGAGCACGCTCACCTGTTCGCCGACGTCCTCGGGCAACTGCATCGTGATGAACTCCGTGCCGCTCGGCGCCACGGCCTTCACCCCGCCGGGGCCGGCGCCTCCGGCGATGCGGTCGAACAGGTCGCGTTCGGTGCGGAACTCGCTCTGGATCACCGCGCGATCGATCAGCGTGTTGTCCATGGTCAGCACCCCGATCGTGGCGGTGTATTTCCGGAACGCGGTCTTCGCCTTGACCAGATCCTCGGAGTAGGTGTGGCGGTTGTGCAACTCGAACGACAGCGTGACCGGCCCGCGATGCGGTGGAATCTTCACCAGGATGCCGGCGGCCGGGTCGCGCCCGGCCAGGACGTCGCAGAACCGGCGCTTGCTCTTGACTCCCACGCCCAGTTCCGACGGGCACGTCACCTCCGCCTGGGCCCGGGACAGGGTCGCCGCCGGTGGCGCTTTCTTGGCGGCGGGCTTCGTGGCTGGGGTGGTCTTCTTCGGAGGAGTCTTCTTCGTCTGGGCGCTGACGACCGGAACGGCCACCAGTGCCAGTGCGAGAACCGCAACGAGCATGCGCATGGGGATTCAGTATAGCGGGAGCATCCGGCGGCAGGCGGATCCGGTATCCGGTGTCCGGTGTCCGGTGTCCGGTATCCGCGAAGGGACAGACCGAGTTTGGAGAGCGGACCGGCTATTCGTCGAGGTGAGAGACGCCGACCGGCAGCGGCAGCGTGCTGTGCGTCATGCCGGGCTGGCGCAGCTTGAGCAGCTCGAGGAACTCCATCCGCGTGCGGGCGTTGTCGCGGAAGGCGCCGAGCATGGCGCTGGTCACCGTGTACGAGTTCTGCTTCTCGACGCCGCGCATCGCCATGCAGAGGTGGGTGCCTTCGCACACCACCGCCACGCCGAGCGGCGCGATCTTCTCGCGGATGGTCTCGGCGATCTGGTTGGTCAGCCGTTCCTGCAGCTGGAGCCGGCGCGCGAAGATGTCCACGAGGCGCGGAATCTTGCTGAGTCCGATGACTCGGCCGTTGGGAATGTAAGCGACGTGGCACTTGCCGAAGAACGGCAGCAGGTGGTGCTCGCACAGACTGTAGAAGTCGATGTCCCGCACGATCACCATCTCGCTATAATCGACGCTGAACATCGCCCCGTTCAGCACCGTGTCGATATCAGCCTCATACCCGCTCGTCAGGAACCTCAGCGCGGTTTCGACCCGCTGCGGCGTCTTGACCAGGCCCTCGCGTGACGGGTCCTCACCGAGCTGCACCAGCAGCTGCTGGATGAGATGCTGCATCTGGGTATTGTACATGGGCATCTCGACCGTTTCGGGCGGGGCGGTGGGGGTGAGTATCGACATCAATCCGCTTTGGATGCACCGGACGCGGTTCAGGTTCCCGACGGCGACCCGGACGCGCTCTATCGCGACCGCGAGAACCCTGGCCAGTGCCACGCGGCGGCCGAAGTCTGGGCGGCGCGCCTGGCGGCCAACCCGAAGGACTTCGAATCGGCCTGGAAGCTGGCGCGGGCCCGTTACTGGCTGGGCACCAACGGCCTGCCCGAGGCCGAGCGCCGAGCGCGCTCGAAGCGGGCATCGCCGCCGGCGCAGACGCCGCCGCCATCGATCCCCAGCGGCCCGAGGGTCACTTCTGGCTGGCCGCGAACATGGGCGCGCTGGCGGAGTCGTTCGGCATGCGGCAGGGGATCAAGTATCGCGGACCGATCAAGGAAGCGCTGCGAGACGACCCTGGAGCTCGACCCGGCGTTCCTGCAGGGCTCGGCCGATCGCGCGCTGGGCCGCTGGTATTTCAAGGTGCCCGGCCTGTTCGGCGGCAGCAACAAGCAAGTCGGAAGTGCACCTGCGGAAGTCGCTCACCTACAACCCGAACAGCGTCATCACGCACATCTTCCTGGCCGAGACGCTCGACGCGACATGGGACGCAAGCGACGAGGCACGCCAGGAAGCGCGCGCCGCGCTCGATGCCCCGCTCGATCCCGACTGGGCGCCGGAAGATCGCCGCTTCAAGGAGCAGGCCGAAGCGCTGCTGAAGAAGCTGTCGCGCTGACTCAACCCCTCAGCCCGCTTGCATGCGCTGCGTGGCCGCGTTTATTTCTGATACTGGTAGAACCCGCGGCCCGACTTCTTGCCCAGGTGACCGGCCAGCACCATCCGCTTCAGCAGCGGCGGCGGCGCGAAGCGCGGCTCGCGGAACTCGTCGAACATGATGTTGGCGATGTAAGTACGTCGTGTCGAGGCCGACGAAGTCGAGCAGCGTGAACGGCCCCATCGGATAGCCGCAGCCGAGCTTCATGCCGTTGTCGATGTCCTCGACGGTGCCGAGGCCGTCCTCGAGGCAGCGAATCGCGTCGAGCAGGTACGGCACGAGCAGACGATTGACGATGAAGCCGCCGCGATCGGGTGCGGTGATCGGCTCCTTGCCGATCGCCTTGGCGAACGCGATCAGCGCGTCGTAGCGTCTCCTGGCTCGTCGCCAGCGCGCGAATCACCTCGACCAGCTTCATCAGCGGCACCGGGTTGAAGAAGTGCAGCCCGCCGACCTTGTCGGGCCGCTTGGTCGCCGCGCGCCAGTTCGGTGATGCAGAGCGACGAGGTGTTCGACGCGATGAGGCAGTGCGGGCCGACCACCGCTTCGACCTGGGCGTAGGCCTGCTTCTTGATCTCGACGTTCTCGATGATCGCCTCGATGACGAGATCGCAGTCCTTCAGGTCGGCGTACTTCGTCGTGCCGGACAGGTTGCCGAGCGTCGGTGCTCTTCTGCCTCCTCGGTGACCTTGCCCTTCGCGACGCCGTCCGTCGAGGAACTTCTCGATGCGGCCGAGGCCCTTCTTGAGCACGTCCTCGTTCACCTCGAGCACGATGGTCTTGAAGCCGGCCGCGGCCGACACCTGCGCGATGCCCGCGCCCATCAACCCGCACCCGAGCACGCCCACTGTCTTGATCGCCATCTGCTTCTGAGTCTCGGTCTTCTTGATGCCCTTGCCTGATGCCTTCTGCCTTCTGCCTTCTGCCTTCGCCTCAGCCGCTTCGACGATCATCGCGATGCCCTGCCCGCCGCCGATGCAGGCCGAGGCCACGCCGTACTTCTTGCCGCGGCGCCGCAGTTCGAGCAGCAGCGTCAGCAGCAGGCGCGCGCCGCTGGCGCCGAGCGGATGGCCGAGCGCGATCGCGCCGCCGTTGACGTTCACCTTGTCGCGATCGAGGCCGAGCTCCTTCTCGCAGGCCAGGTACTGCGGCGCGAACGCCTCGTTGATCTCGATCAGATCGAGGTCGGCGAGCGACAGCTTCGCGCGCTCGAGCGCCTTGCGGATCGCCGGCGCGGGCCCCATGCCCATCAGCGTCGGCTCGACGCCGACGGTCGCCCACGACACGATGCGGCCGAGCGGCTTCAGCGCCGCGCGCCTTCACCGCATCCTCGCCGGCAATCACGAGCGCCGCGGCGCCGTCGACGATGCCGCTGGCGTTGCCGGCGGTGACGACGCCGTCCTTCTTGAACACGGTCGGCAGCTTCGCCAGGATCTCCATCGTCGTGTCGGGACGCATGTGATCGTCCTGCTCGACCAGCGTGACGCCCTTGCGCGTCTTGATCTCGACGGGCATCACTTCGTCCTTCATGACGCCGGACGTCCACGCCTGGTGCGCCAGCTGCTGGCTGCGCAGCGCGTACGCGTCGGACTGCTCGCGCGTGATGCCGTACTTCGCGGCGCAGTTCTCGGCGGTGATCGCCATCGAGCAGCCGGCGTACGGGATCGTTCAGGCCTTCCCACAGCCAGTCTTCGAGCTTGCCCTGGCCGAGCTTGAGGCCCGAGCGCAGGCCGCGAATCACGTGCGGCACCTGGCTCATGTTCTCCATGCCGCCGGCGAGCACGAAGCCGGCTTCCTCGAGCTGGATCTGCTGCGCGCCGCTGATCACCGCCTGGATGCCGGAGCCGCACAGGCGATTCACGGTCAGCGCCGGCACTTCGATCGGCAGGCCGGCCTTCAGGCCGACGTGACGCGCGCCGTAGTGCGCGTCGACGCTGCTCTGCTGCACGTTGCCGAACACGACGTGATCGATCCACTCCGGCTTCGCGCCGGTGCGTTCGAGCGCCGCCTTCGACGCGATGGCGCCGAGCTCGATCGCCGAGAAGTCCTTGAGCGCGCCGACGATGCGTGCGTCATCGGCGTACGCGCGCCGCCGAGAATGAAGACGGTCTGTGACATGGAAGCCCCGATCGGTTCAAAGTTCAATGAGTGCGTAGTGCTACGTTCACGGGTTGATCGCGGCGGCGATCCAGTCGCCGACTTCGCGCGTGCCGAGCGAGCCGCCAATGTCGGTGGTGGTCTGGCCGGCGGCAATCGCCGCTTCGACCGCCGCTTCGATCGCCTTGGATTCGTCGCGGCGCGCCGAGCGTTTCGAGCATCAGCGCCGTCGAGAGAATCGCGCCGATCGGATTGGCGACGTTCTTGCCCGCCAGCGGCGGCGCCGAGCCGTGCACCGGCTCGAACAGCGACGTCTTGCCGGGATGAATGTTGCCGGACGCGGCCATGCCGAGGCCGCCCTGCAGCGCGCCGCCGATGTCGGTGATGATGTCGCCGAACAGGTTGTTGGTGACGATCACCTGATACTGCCCGGGGTCCTTCACCAGGAACATCGCCATCGCGTCGATGTACTGATGGCGTGGCGGTGATGCCGGGATACTGCGCCGCCACTTCCTTGAACACGCGCTGCCACAGCGCGTGGCCCTGCTGCATGGCGTTGCTCTTGTCGGCCATGCACACCTTGGTGTGGCCGTTCGCTCTTCGCAAACTCGAAGGCGTGCTTGATGATGCGGTGCACGCCCTTGTAGGTGTTGATCTCTTCCTGGATCGCCACTTCGTCTGTCGGTGCCGGCCTTGAAGCGGCCGCCGATGCTGACGTACACGCCTTCGGTGTTCTCGCGGAACACGATGAAGTTGATGTCCTTCCGGCCGCGATCCTTCAGCGGGCTGAGGCGATCGTCGAGCAGCCGGACCGGACGATAGTTCACGTAGAGATCGAGCTCGAAGCGGGTGCCGAGCAGGATGTCGCGCGCGTGGCGGTTGTCGGCGACGCGCGGATCGCCGAGCGCGCCGACGAACACCGCGTCGAACTCGCGCAGCAGTCTGATAGCCGTTCGCCGGCAGCGTCTCGCCGGTCTTCAGATAGTGATCGGCGCTCCACGGCAGATGCTCGAGATCGAAACGCGCGGCCGAAGACGCGCCGACAGCGTCCGAGGACCTTGACGGCTTCCGCCGTCACGTCCTTCCCGATGCCGTCGCCGGCGATGACTGCAATCTTCATCGCTGAACTCCGCACTGGCTCAAGCTACGTGGCACTTCGATCGCCATCGCCATGCCCATGCCGCCGCTCACGCAGAGCGTCGCGAGGCCCTTCTGTCTGTCCGCGCCGCTGCAGTTCGTGCAACAGCGTCACGACAATGCGCGCGCCGCTGCAGCCGATCGGATGGCCGAGCGCAATCGCGCCGCCGTTGACGTTCAGCTTGTCGGCGGGAATCGGCACGTCCTTCAACACCGCGAGCACCTGCGCGGCAAACGCCTCGTTGATCTCGACGAGATCGAAATCGCCGACGCTCAGGCCGGTGCGCTCCTTCAGCTTCGCGATCGCCGGCACCGGGCCGATGCCCATGATCCGCGGATCGACGCCGGCGCTCGCCCAGCCGATGATCTTGGCGATCGGCTTCAGCCCGCGCGCCCGCGCGTAATCGCCCGACGCCAGCACCAGCGCCGCGGCGCCGTCGGTGATGCCCGACGCCGATCCCGCCGTGATGATGCCGTCGTGCCCTTCGACCTTGGGAAACGTCAGCGGCAACTTGCGCAGCGCCTCGATCGTCGAGCCGTGGCGCGGATGCTCGTCGGTCGTCACCTGCGATCGCTCTTGCCCTTCTCGGTGATGGTCACCGGCGCGATCTCGCGCGTCGAAGTGCCCGGCCTTCTGCGCCGCTTCGGCCTTCTGCTGGCTCTCGAGCGCGAACTGCGTCCGACTGCTCGCGCGTGATGCCGTACTGCCGCGCCAGCACTTCCGCCGTCTCGCCCATGATCAGACCCGACAGCGGATCCGCGAAGCCGTCGCGATACATCGCGTCGACGAACTGGAAGTGGCCCATCTTGTGGCCCCAGCGCGCGTCGGCCGCGTCGACGAGATACGGCACGCGGCTCATGTTCTCGATGCCGCCGGCGAGCACGACATCGGATTCGCCGAGCATGATGCTCTGCGCGCCGGAGGCGAGCGCCTGCATGCCGCCGGCGCACGCCTTGTTGATCGTGTAGGCCGGCGCCGTGTGCGGAACGCCGGTGCGATGCGCCAACCTGGCGCGCGGGATTGGGCCCGACGCCGGCCGGACGGCCGTGCCCCATCAGCACTTCCTGGACGTCCGCGGCGGTCATGCCCGGCCCGCTCGAGCGCCGCGCGTGACGGCCACGGCGCCAAGTTCCGCGGGGTGAACGTCCTTGAACGAGCCGCCATACTTGCCGATCGGCGTGCGGGCGGCACCAAGGACGACGACCTTGCGTGATGACATGGGTACTTCGAGTTTATCAAACGAACGTTCAAAAGCGGACTGCGCATTCGTGCACGGTTCGCGCTCTCGCGCTGCACAGAGTGCGCAAATCAGGCGCGCCGCGGGCCTCGGGGGCGAGCCGGCCCGGCTATAATTAATCGTACGGTGTCTACTCGTCAGCGCGATTCCGACCGAATTCCGATTCTGGGCACCCTGCAGGGCGAGGTCAAGGTTTACCAGCCCACGACCGTGCATCAGGTGAGCCTCGGTGGCATGCAGGTGGAGACGGCCTTTCCGCTGCACCTCGACTCGCTCTACGACTTCCGGCTCACGCTGCGGGAACGCTCCATCGTGATCAAGGGCCGGGTGGCGCATTCGCGGATCATCGATGTCGATCAGGACATCGTGATGTACCGCTCGGGCATCGAGTTCATCGAGCCTTCCGAACCGGTGCTCCAGGCCATCACCGCGCTGGTCGAAGAGCTGCGCGGCGTCCAGAAGTAGCCCACGTCGGCGGGCACGCCGCTGCCCGTCTCTGCAGCCACTCTCCGAGGGAACGCGCCGGCCGGCCGCGTCCTTAGCTTCCGTTCAGATGTTCGAGGTAGTCGCCCGACGAGATGCGCTCGGCGCGTCCCAGCGGTGCGTTGTAGAAGTACGCCCAGGCCGGCATCTCGCGGCCATCGTCGAGGGTGACGGTGGTCTGCACGCGCAGATACAGGCTGCGCTCGGGCTCGTTCGGGCGGAAGCCCTCGATCTCATCGAGTGCCGAGAGCACCGCCGTGACGTCGCGCATGTGGTAGACCTCGCCGCGAACCGTGCTGTCGTCGTCGGAGGGAACTGCCGCGGGGTAGATGCCCAAATCGAACAGCGCGGCGCGGATGCGGCCACGCCCGGCCAACTCGAGAATGGAATCCACACGCTGACGCCCAGGTCGATTGAACCCGGTCATGAGGGTGCCGTAGAAAAACACGTGATCGGTCACAGGCGCTCGCAGGGAGTTGCAGTGTAGGAGCGCGTCAGCCGGGAGTCAACCTCGGCGTGACGACAAGGCAAAAGGCAGAAGGCAGAAGGCGGAAGCGCACAACGCAAAACGACAAAGGGCAGAGCGGCGAATCGCCGTCTGCCCTGTCGGTCTCGTCGCGGCCGGCTGTCGGCGTCTGCCGTCTGCCGGTTGCCGCGCCGGTCTACCGACCGTTCAGCTGCTTCTGCTTGGCCATCGCCTCGAGCGCGTCGAAGAACTCGCTCGGGATGTTGAAGGCCATCGCCACGATCTTGCCTTCGCCCGACGAGCTGCAGCGAATCGACCATCTGCTGCATGCCGGGGCGGCTGCCCGCCTGCAACTTCGCCATCGCCAGGAAGCCGCGGAGCACGTCGCGCAGGTTCTGCGCGGCCTCGTCGGTCTGGCGCTTCGGCCTTGAACACTCCGCTGACGCCGCCATTGATATGGCCGGCGGCCGAGAACCACGACAGGGTCGGCAGCTGAGACTGCACTTCGGATGGCAGCCGGGCCTGATTGGCCAGCGCATCGAAGCGGCCGACCGCCCACGCGTTGCTGTTGTCGATGTCGGCCACCAGCCGCATCACTTCGTTGTTGGACATGACGTTGCGGTGGTCGGCGCCGGCGTCGATGGCGCGCTTCACCGCGATGATGCCGCCGAGGGCGACGAGGTCGGATTCGACGAAGCCCACGGCCATCGCTTGCGTCGCCGGCGCTTACCGCTTTCGAGGTGGGTGAGGAGCCGCTTGCCCTTGTAGTCTTCCGCCGAACCGCCGTGCTCGAGGGCCAGCGACTCGAGGCGGGCGGCTTCGAAGCGGCCGCGCGCCAGGACGACGGCCGAACGCTCCGGGTTGTCGAGCGGCTGTCCGCTGGGGCGCGCTCATGAACGCCGCGACGACCGTGTCGATGTCTTTTTCGATGTTGAGGCCGGTCTTCTGCTCGAACTCGTTGCGTTCGTCCGAGGGTGGGCTCCATCTCGCGGAAGCGCTGGCGGAACTCGGAGTTCATCACGTCGCGGACGTTGGCGTAGGCGACGACGGTGGCGTCCTGCGGGACGTACTGGAGTTCATCAGGACCGGCGGCGCTGGACAAGAGCGAGACCGGCAGGCCCATGTAGGAGGCCACCAGTCCGGTGCCCAATCCAAGCGTGAGGATGGCGCCGGACACAAGGACGAAGTAGCGGGTCTTCTTCGACATTCGGGTCTCCTGAACCGTTATTACGAATCCCTGATGGCCGGGGTTCCGCTTTTCGTCCCGCGGCGCATGGTCGGGCCGGCCGACCAGCGCTACTGCTCGAGAATATACTCCCGCCGCTCGACCACCCGGGTCGCCAGCCACAGGAACAGAGCCGCGTAGACCACCAGCCAGACAGAGCGACACCGACATCGTCGGCGCGTCGCGCAACAGGCCCTGCAGGAGGCTGGCGATGCCTTCCGACGGCATCGCATGCGGTACCAGCGCCTGCAGATAGTGGGCCACCGTGAACTGCCTCAGGTAGCCGGGCAGGACCATCACGATCTGGCTCCCAGCCGATCGTGAAGACCAGCCCGATCACCAGCGGGCGCTTGAAGTAGGCGCCGACAAAGGCGAACACCGCGCCGTAGACCGCGAGGCCAAGGCCCAGCAGGCCGAGGTCGGTGCAGCGAGCGAGGTGAAGGTGCCGGGCACTTCACGGAATGGCACGACCAGGAAATAGACCAGCATGACCGACGGCAGCACCACCAGCATCGTGCAGGCGAGATAGGCCAGGTACTTCCCGACCAGCACCGCGCCTCGCGGAATCGGCCGGGTGAACAGATAGGTGAGCGTCTTGTCCTCGACCTCGTCGGCCATCAACGCGGTGCCGTAGAACACGCCGAGCACCGGCACGATGAACCGCAGGAAGAGCACCCAGATGATGACGCCGAAGACGCCGATGCCGCCCACGGCGCGCCCGTTGACCCGCAGCGCGGTCATGCCGAACACGTCCAGGCCGCGGACGATCAGCGCCAGCAGCACCGGCCCGCCGACCACCAGGGCCATGAAGATGGTGCGGCGCGACCACAGCATCTCTCCCAGCGAGAGATCGAACACCCGCCGCGACGCGCCGCGCAGAAAGCCCATGCTCATTGCTTCACCAGGTAGCGGAAGACCGCCTGCAGGTTGTCGTCGGGCGACTGCACCTCGTCGATCGCCCCCGCCTCGCCCGTGGCCGCCAGCTCGGTCAGCCGCGCATAGAAGCTGTCGGGCCGGCTGGTCTCGACCACCACTCCGCCGGTCTCGAACTTCAGGCTGAGGACGTCGTCTTCGGCGAGGAACCGGCGGGCCAGCGCGCGCGGGTCGGCGCCCGCGCACGAACACGGTGTGCGGGTGCGTGTCGATCAGGTCGCGAATCTGGTGGACGTTGCCTTCGGCGACGATGCGGCCGTTGTTGATGAGCAGGATGTTCGAGGTCATCGACTCGATCTCGTGCAGGATGTGGCTCGAAACGATGATGTGCTTGCCGGCGCGAGCCCAGTCCTTGATCAGGCGGATGGTCTTGCGGCGCATCAGCGGGTCCATGCCGGTGAGCGGCTCGTCGAGGATCAGCAGCTCGGGATCGTGGACGAGCGCCTGCGCCAGCTTCACCCGCTGCCGCATGCCCTTGCTGTAGGCGCCGATCTTCTTGTCGGCGGCGCCCATCAGATCGACCTGCTCGAGCGCCCGCTTGGCGGCCTGCGTCGGCCTCGGCGTCGCTCAGTCCATTCAGGCGCACCAGCGCGCGTCACCCACTCGAGACCGGTCATCCGGTCGTAGAACGCATCCTGCTCGGGACAGAAGCCGATGCGGGCGTAGACGGCGGGGTTGCCCCAGATCGGCTCGCCGAAGCACGCGGACGCTGCCCTGGCTCGGCTTGAGCTGCCCGGTCATCAGCTTCATGAACGTCGACTTGCCGGCGCCGTTCGGGCCGAGCAGCCCGGTGATGCCGCGGCGGAATGATGGCACGGTGACGTCGTTCAGGCCGTTGACCTGCCCGTACCACTTCGACAGGTGCTCGGCCTGGACGAGCGGCAGTGCCGGCCGCGGCCGCGGCGCCGTCGCCGGCCGATGGTTCCCGATTCCCGACACCCGGCATGGCAAGGCTCACGTGACGATCTCCACGCCGCGCACGCGCCGCGTCAGGATCGACGACCGATGCGACGATCAGCGACGAGCGACCGCGACGCCGGCCACGGCCGGCGGCAGGTCGTATCGCGGCGGTGATGCGGAAGATCACGTCGCCGAGCTGCTCGAGCGCGTCGCTCGGCGACAGCCACGCGAACGACGGTGGAGCCGGTGATGCCGCGCAGCGCCTGGAACAGCGCCGCGGTGAAGAAGATCAGCCCCGCATACATGATCGCCGACGAAGCGGCTGCTCTTCGACAGCGACGACAGCGCCAGCATCGTCGTCGAGGCGAGCAGCACCTGCGCCAGCGAGAACAGCGTGATCGCCGGCAGCAGGTAGACGTTGTTGCGGACGAACGTGAAGGCTGCCGGCGAAGATCGCCTGCACCAGGAGCAGCGTCATCGCCGGCGCGAAGCGTGACCGAGGCGAGGAACACGAAGAGGATCGCCAGCTTGCCGGCGATGTACTCGGCGCGCGGTCAGCGGCTTCGAGAGATACAGCTGCAGGGCGTTGGCGCGGCGATCGTTGGCGATCAGCCCGGCGCCGACGTAGATGGTGACGAAGAACACGAAGATGCCCTGCTGATCGAGGAACTCGCGGAAGGTCTCGCCCTTCGGCGCCAGGAACGACGCCTGCTGGAAGTTGGCGGAGACGTAGATCTGCACGGCGCGGACGACGAACGGCGCCCAGGCGAACAGCATCAGGGCGATGAACGACGCGCTTGCTGATGATCGACATGCACGCCGGCGCGGGTCAATCACCTGCCAGGCGCGTGCCGACTCGGCCGCGCGTGCCGCCGTAGCGGCGATACCCCTGATCGTGAATGGGCATCGGCTTACACCTCGCCCACCGCGCGGGCGAACACGTCCTCGAGCGTCGGCACGCTCGGGCGCAGGTGGCGCACCTGCACGCGCTCGCGCCTCGCGCGCGCCAGCGTCGAACAGCGCCTTGGTCGCTGGTCGTCGGTCGACGCCCGGCACGAACACGCGCATCACGTCTTCGTCGGTGTCGTGGCACGTCGTAGCCCGCGCGCCGCGCAGCACGCTGATGAAGCGCGTCTGCATCGCCCTTGACGCGCAGCTCGTAGACGCGGCCGCGCGTGCCCTTCAGCGCCTTGATCGGCCCGTAGGTGGCGACCGTGCCCTTGTCCATGACCACGACGTGATCGCAGGTGTATTCGACGTCGGGCAGCAGGTGCGACGACAGGATCAGGTTGACGTTCTTGTTGTGCGCGAGATCGTGGATCAGCTCGAGCATCTCGTCGCGGCCCTTGGGGTCCATGCCGTTGGTCGGCTCGTCGAGGAACAGCAGATCGGGATCGTGCACGATGGCCTGCGCCAGCTTGATGCGCTGCTTCATGCCGGTCGAGTAGGTCTCGAGGTTGCGATAGCGCGCCTCGCCGAGACCGACGTAATAGAGCACCTCGTGCGCGCGCTGCATCGCGTCGGCCGCGGGCAGCCCGGACAGCTGGCCGCAGTAGGCGACGAACGACACCGCGTTCATGCCGGGAATGTGCGAGTCGCTCTCCGGCATGTAGCCGATGCGTTCGCGAATCTCGAGCGGCGAGGTGCGCGACGTCGAGGCCGAGCACGTTCATCGTGCCCTTTGTCGGGCACGAGGAAACCGAGCAGCGACTTGAGCAGCGTGCTCTTGCCGGCGCCGTTCGGGCCGAGCAGGCCGACGGCGCCGGGCGGGAACACCGCCGTCACGTCGTTCAGTGCCCAGGTTCTTGCCGTAGCGGACGCTCAGTTGATCGGCACTGGACCACCGGGCCGCCGAACCGGGCGCCGGGCGGAGCCGGGTCCTGCGACGTCGGGATGTGGTGAAATATCGGGCATGGGGAGCGGCTAGGAGTGTATACGGGTTCAGCGCGTTACAGCGTTCCCCGCAATCCGAGCGCATCGGCCTGCAGCCGCATGAAACCAATCACGTTGGTGACGTGCTCGTCGAGCGGCAGCCCCATCAGCTCGGCGCCGCGCATCAGGTGATCGCGCGGCACCTGCCGCGCAAAGGCCTTGTCCTTCATGCGCTTGATCACGGACGTCGGCCTCGAGGTCGAGCACGCTCTTGACTGGGCCGCACGAGCGACGCGGCGGTCACGAAGCCGGCCAGCTCGTCGCACGCGACCAGTGTCTTTTCGACCGGCGTCTCGGGCTGGACGCCGGTGATCTCCGAGGCGTGCGACAGAATGGCGCGCATCACCCATTCCGGATAGCCGAGCGATCGCAGGTGCTCGCAGCCCTTGTTCGGGATGATCGCCGAGCGTCGGATAGCGCTCGTAGTCGAAGTCGTGGAGCAGCGCCACCACGCCCCACTCCTCTTCGTTGGCGCCCTGCTGGCGCGCGTAGCCGCGCACCGCGGCTTCGACCGCCAGCGCGTGCTTGCGCAGGCTTTCGCTCTGCGTCCATTCGGTCAGCAGCTGCCAGGCGGCGTCGCGAGACAGGGTCATGAGTGGAAATGATAATTCAGGTCTTGAGGCCTGCAGGCCTGCAGGCCTCGAGACCTTCAAGACCCTTGAGAATCACCGCCTTGGCGTGCGCGTTGACCTCATAGGCGTCGATCTCGTCGCGCGTCACCCACGCCACGCCTTCGGCATCGCGAGCCGGCGCACGGCCTCGCCGCCGTCCGGCCAGCACACGAAGTCGACGATGACGAAGTGATAGCGGACGCGCCCGTCGATCGTCGCGATGCACGCGATCGAAGGTCTCGATCATCGGCCCGACCTCGACGTCGAGACCGGTTTCTTCCTTGATCTCCCGGCGCACCGCGTCCTGCAGCGACTCGCCGAGCTCGAGCAGACCGCCGGGCAGCGACCACTCGCCTTTCCGCGGCTCGTGCGCGCGCTTGATGATCAGCGCCCGGCCGTCGCGCACCACGACGGCGCCGACGCCGACGACCGGATGCGCGGGGTATTCTCTGGCCATATGAAGTCACACACAGAATATCTGACCTTCAACATCCCGGCGCGCGTCGGCTTCGAGAACATCACGCCGAAGGTGGAGGCCGCGGTCCGCGACGAGCGGCGTCCAGGAAGGCCTGGTGCTCGTCAACGCGATGCACATCACCGCCTCGGTCTTCATCAACGACGACGAGAGCGGGCTGCATCAGGACTACGCGAAGTGGCTCGAGACGCTGGCGCCGTTCGACGCCTCGCCCGAGCGCTACGCGCACAACCGCACCGGCGAAGACAACGCCGACGCCCACATGAAGCGCCAGATCATGGGCCGCGAGGTCGTCGTCGCGATCACCAAGGGCGCGCTCGACTTCGGCCCCTGGGAGCAGATCTTCTACGGCGAGTTCGACGGGAAGCGCGACAAGCGCGTGCTGATCAAAGTGATCGGTGACTCGGGCACGGAGTTCACGAAGGCACAGAGGCTTCGTGTCGCTCCGTGTCTCCGTGGCCTAGTTCGTGATCAGAGCGGCAGCGATGCCGCGGCGTTGAGATCGGCCGGCGCGAATTCGCCCGGCGCCAGCTGGCGCATGCCGGCCGCGGCGATCATCGCGGCGTTGTCGGTCGACAGCGACAGGCGCGGGATGTAGACCGGGATCTCGCTGCGCTCGCGCCTTCGCGAGCGCCTCGCGCGCGCAGGCGCGAATTCGCCGACACGCCGCCGGCGATGCCGATCGATTTCGCGCCGTGCCAGCGCGCCGCGGCGAACGTCGCGATCGATCAGCGTCTCGACGACGCGGCGCTGGAAGCTGGCGGCAAGATCGACGATCTCGGCCGTGCGGCAGCTGTTCGACGCCGAGCGCCGCCTGGCGCTGCGCGCACGTGCCGCAGCACCGCGGTCTTGAGGCCGCTGAAGCTGAAATCGAACCGGCCGTCGCGCTCGGGCGCGTTGCGATCGGGATTGGTCAGCCGCGTGCCGGGCCAGCGAATCGCGGTCGTCGTTGCCTTCGCGCCGCCAGCCGATCGATGATCGGCCCGCCCGGATAGCCCAGCGACAGCAGCTTCGCCACCTTGTCGTAGGCCTCGCCCGCCGCGTCGTCGCGCGTGCGGCCGAGCAGCTGGTAGTCGCCTTCGGTCTTCGACCAGGTACAGGCTGGTGTGCCCGCCCGAGACGACCAGCACGACCGCCGGCAGCGGGATCGGCCCGTGTTCGAGCCAGATCGACTCGATGTGGCCGGCGAGGTGATTGACGGCGACGAGCGGCTTGTCGAGCGCCCACGCCGCCGCCTTCGCGAACGACACGCCGACCAGGAGCGAGCCGACCAGGCCGGGGCCCTGCGTCACGGCCAGCGCGTCGACGTCGGGCCAGCCGATGCGCCGCCATCGGCCAGCGCGCGCTCGACGACACCGCAGATGTCGCGGACGTGCTGGCGCGACGCCAGCTCCGGCACGACGCCGCCCCACTCGCGATGGATCTCGACCTGCGAGGCGACGACGTTCGAGCGGATCGGCCACGGACGCTCGACGTCGTCCGTCCGCTCGACGAGCGCCGCCGCGGTTTCGTCGCAGGAGGTCTCGATCCCGAGGACAAGCATCAGGACACAGGTGTCGCGAGGTCGGGCGAGGCGTGACGTAGCGACTCGTCGAACGGCGCGCGATAGACGCCGCGCTCCGTGATGATCGCCGTGATGTACTTCGCCGGCGTCACGTCGAAGGACGGGTTGCGGACCTGCGCGCCCTCGGGCGCCAGCTGGGTGCTGCCGACGTGCGTCACCTCGCGCGGCGTTGCGCTCCTCGATCGGGATGCGCGTCGCCGTCCGGCGTCGCCAGATCGATCGTCGACCACGGCGCCGCGACGTAGAACGGGATGCCGTGCTCCTTGGCCAGCACCGCCACCGAGTAGGTGCCGATCTTGTTGGCGGTGTCGCCGTTGGCGGCAATGCGATCGGCGCCGACCACGACCAGGTCGATGTCGCCGGCCTGCGCATGATCGCGCCGGCCATGTTGTCGGTGATGACCGTGGTGTCGATGCCGTCCTTGACGAGCTCCCACGCCGTCAGCCGCGCGCCCTGCAGGAACGGCCGCGTCTCGTCGGCCAGCACGCGTGACCTTCCGGCCCGCCTCGACGGCGCCGCGGATCACGCCGAGCGCCGTGCCGTAGCCGGCGGTCGCCAGCGCGCCGGCGTTGCAGTGCGTCAGGATGCTGCGCTTCGGCCGGCACCAGCGCCGCGCCGTGCGCGCCAATCGCCCGGCAGCTCGCGACGTCATCGTCGTGAATGCGATCGGCCTCGCGTGCGCAGCCGCGCCTTCAGCTGCTCGACCGACTCGCCGGCGAGCGCGCCCTCGGCGAACGCCTGCTTCATCCGCTCGATCGCCCAGAACAGGTTGACCGCGGTCGGCCGCGTCGCCGCCAGCAGGTCGCAGTTCCGCTGGAACTCGGTCGTGAACTGCTTGGTGCCGGTGGCCTTGCTGCGCGCGGCGCCGAGCGCCAGTCCCATCGCCGCGCAGACGCCGATCGCCGGCGCGCCGCGAATCACCATGGTCTTGATCGCCTTGGCGACGTCGTTGACGGTCTTGCAGGTGACGTAGATTTCGTCGGCCGGCAGCTTGCGCTGATCGACCATGACGATGTCGTCGTCTTGCCAGGCGATGGTCGGAAGCATGTCAGGATCGATATCGGGAGATCTCGGAGATCGGATTCGGGATCTGGATCGATCCGGATTGTCCGGAAATCTGAGATCAGGGATCTGAGATCTGAGATCGTCAGCGTCCGAGCAGGCGCTTGTCGAACGGCAGCGGCAGCAGGTCGCTCATCTGGTAGCGTCGCCGTCACCTCGGTGAGGTTGGCGAGGACGACCTCGATGTCGCCGCAGAACTCCCAGATGATCTGGCGGCAGGCGCCGCACGGCGGCGTCGGCGCCGCGGTGTCGGCGACGACGGCGATGCGCGTGAAGGAGCGCTTGCCCTCCGAGAGCGCCTTGAAGATCGCCACGCGCTCGGCGCAGATCGTCAGGCCGTAGCTGGCGTTCTCGACGTTGCAGCCGGTGATGATCGTCGCCGGTCGTCGGTCTCGAGGGCGGCGCCGACCTTGAAGTGGGAGAAGTCGGCGACGGCGTGCTCGCGGGCGCTGCGCGCGCAGCGCGTCGACCGAGCGCGATCAGAGCCGGCCAATGATGCCCTCGAGCAGCGCGATGAACTGCCCCTTCACCTGCTGCGCCGTTTCCATCACTTCCGAGTGATGCAACGGCTCCGGGAAGCACGCCGGCCGCCGCGTTGGTGATGCACGAGATGCCGAGCACCTCGATGCCCATGTGACGCGCGACGATCGCTTCCGGCGCCGTCGACATGCCGACGGCATCGGCGCCGAGCGTCCGGAACGCGCGAATCTCCGCCGGCGTCTCGTAGCTCGGACCGAGCACCGCGATGTAGACGCCGTGCTGAACGGCCACGCCCAGCGCCGGCCGCGGCCTCGTCGGCGATGCTCGCGCAGCCGCGGCGAGTAGACGTTGGTCATGTCCGGGAAACCGCAGGCCGAAGCGCTCGTCGTTCGGACCGACCAGCGGATTGTTGCCCATCAAGTTGATGTGATCGTCGATCACCATCAGCGCGCCGCGCGAGCAGTTCGGCGAAATGCCGCCGGCGGCGTTGGTCAGGATCACGCGCGGCACGCCGAGCCGGCCGAGCGCGCGCATCGCGAAGGTGACCGTCTGCATGTCGTGGCCTTCGTAGTGGTGGACGCGGCCCGACAGCGCGAGCACCGTGCGGCCGCGCGACCGTGCCGCCGACCAGCTTGCCGGCATGACCGATGACGCGCGACGCCGGCCAGTGCGGAATGTCGCCGTAGGGAATCGTGAACGGCTCGCCGAGGTGATCGGCGAAATCGCCGAGCCCCGAGCCGAGCACGACGGCGACGTCGGCGCCGCCGCAGCTGCGTGCCGCGCAGCCACTCGGCGGCTTCCGACTGCCTGTTCGAACGTCGCACTCACAGCAGAGAAGCCGACGATGATGGCGGTCACGAAATTCGCGAGCGTGCCGGCCAGCATGGCCCGCAGGCCGAGGCGCGCCAGGTCGCTGCGGCGGGTCGGCGCCAGCGCGCCGATGCCGCCGATCTGCATGCCGATCGACGCAAAGTTCGCGAAGCCGCACAGCGCGAAGGTCGCGATCGTGAACGACCGCGGGTCGAGCGACTCCTTCAGCGCGCCGAGCTGCGCGAAGGCGATGAACTCGTTCAGCACCATGCGCGTGCCGAGGAGGTTGCCGACCACCGCCGCGTCCTTCCACGGCACGCCGAGGCTCCAGGCCACCGGCGCGAACACCCAGCCGAAAATCATCTGCATCGACGAGGCCGACGGCTGCCGAGGATGCGCGTTGACCAGGAAGATCAGCGCGACGAACGAAATCAGCATCGCGCCGACGTTCAGCGCCAGGTGCAGGCCCTCGGCGGTGCCGCGGCCGGCGGCGTCGATGATGTTGACGTCGGTCGTTTCGATCTCGAGCTTGACGGTGCCGCGCGTCTCGGGCGTCTCGGTCTCCGGCACGAACATCTTCGCCATCATCAGCGTGCCCGGCGCGGTCATGATCACCGCGGTCAGCAGGTGCTTGGCCTCGATGCCGAAGGCGATGTAGGCGGCCATGATGCCGCCGGAGATGTGCGCCATGCCGGAGGTCATCACCGTCATCAGCTCCGACTGCGTCATGCGCGGCAGGAACGGGCGGATCGTCAGCGGCGCCTCGGTCTGGCCCATGAAGATGCTGGCGGCGACGTTCAGCGACTCGGCGCCGCTGGCGCCCATCACCTTGTTCATCACCACCGCGAACAGGCGCACGATGATCTGCATGACGCCGATGTAGTAGAGAATCGCGAACAGCGCGGCGATGAAGATGATCGTCGGCAGGATCTGGAACGCGAAGATCACGGCGTACTGCGCCGCCCTCGGCGCCGAGCGCGCCGGTCATCACCTTGGTCCAGACGGCGCGTCGCCGAGCGGCCCGAACACGAACGCCGCGACCGCTCGACCGAGATACGCCAGCAGCTGCTGGATCTTGATCGCCCAGCCACTGGAACGTCGCCTGATGCCGGCGTCGGTCTTGACGACGATCAGCGCGAACAGCACCTGCAGGCCCAGCCCCCACGCGACCACGCGCCGGCTGATCGCGCGGCGATTGGTCGACAGCAGGTAGGCGAGGCCGAGAATGCCGACCAGTCCGACCAGCGGTTGCAAGCGGGTCAGCCATTCGTCCATTGGTCCCTCTGTCTCCCTCAGCCCCGGTCGCACGAACACTGGTTCGCCGGCTGCGTGCACCCAGCCCAGAACCAGCGGCGCGGGCCGCGGGCGGCGCATCGCCGATCGTCGATCGCTGCGATTGCGCAGCGCCACGGCGTCGCTCGAGCCTGGCCGCGTCGTTGTAGTGCAGTTCCATCATCGCCTCGCCGGTCGGCACCGTATCACCCGGCTTCTTGTGGAGCAGGCAGATGCCGGCGGACGGGATCGACCGCGATCGTCCTTCTTGTCGCGGCCGGCGCCGAGCGCCACGGCGGCGCGGCCGACCAGCAGCGGCGTCGAGCGACGCGACGTAGCCGGACCGCGTCGCGCGAATGACGCGGCGCGACGCGCCTGCGGCAGCCGGTCCGGCGATCGTCGACGACGGCCGGGTCGCCGCCCTGCCGTGGCGATCATCGCCCGCAACTTCGCGCGGCCGCCGCCCCGACGCGAGCGCGTGCGCGGACCGCTGGTCCGCCTCGTCATCCGTCGCCGCGTGGCCGCCGATCCGCACCATGCGCGACGCCAGCCGCTGCGATGAGGGTCTGCGAGATCGGCCGGGCCCGTGCCGCTCAACGAGATCGATGCACTCGCGCAATCTCGAGCGCAGTTGCCGACCGCGCGTCCCGAGCGGCGTATCCATGCGCGTGATGAACGCTTCGGTGCGGATGCCGGCCGCCGTGCCGATCGATGACCAGGGCTCGCGCCAGCGCCAGCGCGTCGTCGACGGACGCTTCATGAACGCGCCGCGGCCGCACTTCACGTCGAGCACGAGCGCGTCGCTGCCTTCGGCGAGCTTCTTGCTCATCACCGACGCGGCAGATCAGCGGCAGGCTCTCGATGGTGCGCGGTGACGTCGCGGAGCGCGTACAGCTTCTTGTCGGCCGGGGCGATGTTCGTCGGTCTGGCTGATCAGGCAGCAGCCGATCGTCGCCGAGCGCGGCGAGGAACTCGTCGAGCGACAGCGCGACGCGAAAGCCCGGAATGCTCTCGAGCTTGTCGAGCGTGCCGCCGGTGTGGCCGAGGCCGCGGCCGGACATCTTGGGCACGATCACGCCGCAGGCGGCGGCGAGCGGCGCCAGCACGATCGACACCTTGTCGCCGACCCCGCCGGTGCTGTGCTTGCCGACCTTGATGCCGGGGATGTGATCGACAGATCGACGCGGTCGCCCGACGCGACCATGGCGTCGGTGAGCCAGCCGGTTTCCTCCGGGGTCATGCCCTTGCAGGACGATGGCCATCAGCAGCGCCGAGGCCTGGTAGTCCGGCCAGGCGCCGTCGGTCACGCCGCGCACGAAGCTGTCGATGGCCTCGCGCGACAAGCGCTTCGCCGTCGCGCTTGGCGCGAATGATGTCCACCGCTCGCATGGGACGGCGGGCAGTATATCGTAGCGTTCGTCGACGCTTGGGTCGCGCCAACTGCAGAACAATCGCCACGATCGACCTAAACCCCCTTAAAATCGTCCCGACTCCATGGCCCGTGCCCAGACTCCCGAACCGATGACCGCGGATGCGGCCAGCCGTCTCGTCGAGTTCGCCCGATCCTGCAAGGCGGCCATCCGGATCGTGTCGATGTATCCGCCGAGTCATCCGAACATCCAGTCGGCGCTCGAGCGGATGACCGCCGCCGGAGCCGCGGCCACCAGCCACGGGCCGATGGTGCTCGGCGTCATGCCCGACGGGCTGCTGATGGACGGCCGCACCCTGCCGAAGCCCGATGCCTCGGTCAACGAGCTGGCGGCACTGCTCCACGGCCATCACATCGGCGAGCTGACGCTGTCGGCACCGCTGACCGCCGGCGGCTGGCACATGCTGCTGTCGCTGCTCGCCACGTCGCCGGAAGAGATCCGGCGCGAGGGCGGCATCATGCGGGCGTGGCAGTCCGCCGGTGGCGGGCCGGCCGAGATCCGGGAGATCGACTACGCCGAGGTGCTGAAGGAACGTCCCGGCGCCGCCGACAGCAGCTGGGACCTGCTCATCGACAGCTGCCTGATGGGCGACTCACGCAGCGCGCTCGACGAGAAAGCCCTGGCATCGCTGCTGGAGATCGCCCGCGATCCCGAGCGGCTGGGCGAGTTCATGAACCGGCTGCAGGAACGCGCCCGCGCCACCGGCCAGTCCATCGAGGTTCAGAAACATGCGGTCGCTGCGGCTGCTGAAGAACCTCGCCGCCTACGCGCTCCAGCACGCGCCCGACGACTTCGACGAAATCATGACCAACGTCGCCACCTCGACGACCCGGCTGAATGCCGAGGTGATGCTGGGGCTGCTGACGGAACCGCCGCCGAAGGCTGGCGCCAGCGGTCGCGTCGAGGACGGCATCGACATCGGCGGCGAACTGCGCTCGCGATTCAACGAGGAACAGCTGGGCGCCTTCGTCGCCGAGAACGTGGCCCGCGATCGCGGCGCCACCGGCCGGCTGGCCGAGGCGTTCAACTCGCTGGCCACGAGCGACGACCAGCGGCGCACCGCGCTGCTGCTCGCCGAGGAACGGGTCTCGCTGACGCCGCTCGGCAGCGATCCGCAGTTCAACGAGATCTGGGCCGACACCGTCTCGATGCTGATGTCGTACTCGGACGCCGACTACGTCCCCGACGAGTACGATCGCGAGCTGACCAGCGCCCGCGAGATGGCCGTCGAAGTGGAGCAGGTCAGCGACGATCCGCCCGATCGCATCGCCGCGTGGCTGTCCACGGTCAACGACAACGACCTGCGCGCGCTCGATCAGCAGATGCTGGTGGATCTGCTCCGCCTCGAGGACCGGCCCGACGCCTGGGCGTCGGTGCTGGAGCTGACGCTGACTCGCCTCGAGCAGCTGGTCCTGGTCGGCGACCTCGCTCTGGCGCGCGAGCTGCTGGACGCGGTCGTCGGGCGTGGCCCACACCCCCGAATCGCCGTTCGCGGCACAGGCCAACGACGCGATCGCGCGCCTGATCGCGGGACCGCTGGTGAATCACCTGCTGCTGTTCATGCGCCAGGCCGCCGACGATCAGATGCCGGTCTTGAACGGGTTCTGCCAGGGGATGGGGCCGGGGCTGATCGTGCCGCTCGTCAGCGCCCTCGCCAAGGAAGACAGCCGCCTGGCGGTGCGCCGGGTGAAGGACGTGCTGATCGGCTTCGGCGAGGCGGCGCGCGAGCCGGCCAAGGCCCTGCGCGACTCGACCAACCCGGCGGTGCGCCGGGCCGCCATCGAAGTGCTGCGCGCGGTCGGCGGGGCCGGCGCGCTGGGCGACCTGCGATCGCTCTTGGCCGATGACGATCCGAACGTGCAGCGCGAGGCGCTGCGGGCGATCATCCAGATCGGCAGCGACGAGGCCTACGCGGTGCTCGAGGAGGCGCTCACGTCGGGTGAGCCGCGCGACACGCGAGGCGGTGATGCACACGCTCGGGTCGATCACCGACGAGCGCGCGGCGCCGCTGCTCGTGCACATCCTCTCGCACTCGTCCCACCGGGGCGCCTCGGAGTCGATCTACATCTCGGCGATCGACGCGCTGGGACGGAGCGGCGCCAGCGCGCGTGGCGTCGACATGCTGAAGGACCTGCTCCACCGTGGGGAATGGTGGGCGCCGCTGCGCACCGCCCGCATCCGGGCAGCCGCCGCACGCGCGCTGCGGGCGACCGGGGCCCCGTCCGCCGATGCCGTCCTCGAAGACGCCAGCACGACCGGGTCCCGCGGCGTCCGCCGCGCGGCCGCACTCGCCATGTTGTTGCCCCGCCGGTCGCCGCCGGCAGGAGGGACCAGGTAATGGAACCCGCCCGCCAGTTGCGTGTGGCCGACGACTTCGTTCGCCGCTTCGCCGCGGCCGTTCGCGGCGCGCAGCTCTACTCCCCCGGCCACCCGCTGGTGACGCGCGCGCTCGGCGCGCTCGGCGAATCGTGCTCGCAGCTGCTCGCCGACGAATCGAACGTCGCGGTCGGCATCGTCGGACAGGACATCGTCGTTGGCGACCTGCCGATTCCACGCAGCCGCGACACCTACGGCGAGCTGATTCGCCGCCTGAAGCGGCTGGGCATCGAGCGCATCGCGTTCGAACGCGGCGTGCCGCCCGACGAATTGTCGCTGCTGGTGCACACGATCAGCCACCCCGAGCGCGCCGTGGGCGAGACCGCGCCGGGCGCGGCGCCACCCGATGCCCTCGAGGCGCTGAGCGGCCTGGAGCGAATCCGGGTCGGACGCATCCAGATCGACGAGCGCGTGGACACCTCGGCCGCCGACATCGCCGCGATCCGCCGCCTCTACGTCGAGGCCTCGGCCGTGGCCGAGGAAGTGTGGGATGCGGCTCAGCTCGAAGGGACGCCCGATCCCAGGGCCGCCAAGACCCTCATCGAGCAGCTGTCGCAGGCCGTGGCGCAGAATCGCACCGCCCTGCTGGCGTTGACCGCGCTGAAGGAGTACGACAACTACACGTTCACGCACATGGTGAACGTGTCGATCCTGACGATGGCGCAGGCGCGGGCGCTCGGCATCGACGGCACCCTCCTCCGCGAGTTCGGTCTCGCCGGCCTGATGCACGACATCGGCAAGGTGCGAACGCCGGCAGAGATTCTGCGGAAGCCGGATCGGCTGACGCCGGACGAGATGTCCGTGATGCGACGCCACGTTGTCGACGGCGCCGAGATCCTGCGGCGCACGCCGGAGATTCCCGTCGATTGCGCCGGTGGTCGCCTTCGAGCATCACCTGCGAAGCGACGGCACCGGCTATCCGGTGGGCGTCTCCCGCTCCAAGCTGAACCTCGCCACGATGCTGTGCAGCATCGCCGACGTCTACGACGCCATGCGATCGCAGCGCGCCTATCAGGGGTCGCTGCCGACTCAGCGCATCCTTGAAGTGATGAAGCAGGCGGACGGCCACCAGTTCGATCAGCACCTCGTGCGCCGCTTCACGCAACTGCTGGGCATCTATCCCCCGGGCAACCTCGTCCTGCTCGACGATGGTGCTATTGCTGTGGTGCTCCAGGTGCACGCGCCGGATCCACATCGCCCCCGGGTGCGTGTCATCATGGACAGCAAGCGCCGCCGGCTGGTCACGCCGACCGACATCAACCTGTTCGAGGAACAGGCCGACCCGTCCAAGTCCCGGCGCATCGTGACTCCGCTCGACCCGGCCGAGTACGGCGTCGACCCGCTGGGCTATCTCTGACACTCGCGACGTTCTTCTGGTTGCTCGCATGACATGGATTCGCGCCTTGGTGATCTTCGGGCTGCTGGTCAGCCTGCCGGGCTCACAGCGCCTCTCCGGCGCGCAGCCGGGCGCGGCGCCCAAGCTGCTGGTGATCGTGGTCGTCGATCAGATGCGCTACGACTATCTCGAGCGCATGCGACCGTACTGGACCAGCGGGATGAAGCGGCTGGTCACCGAAGGCGCGGTGTTCGAGCAGAACTTCTATCCCTACCTCAATACCGTGACCTGCGCCGGCCACGCCACGATCGGCACCGGCAGCTTCCCGTCCACGCACGGCATCATCATGAACGCCTGGTGGCGCGGCAACCGCAATGCCTCGTGCACCGAGGACGCAACGGTCCATAGCATTGCCTACGAGCCAAATGGCGAGGCGGTGGGTCACAGCGCAACGCAGCTGCTGGTGCCGACAATGGGCGATCGGCTGCGCGAGAAATCGCCCTCGTCACGCGTCGTGACGTTGTCGATGAAACCGCGCAGCGCCGTCATGCTGGCCGGCCACCGCGGCGTCGTGTCCTGGCTCGACGATCACGATGTGTGGGCCACCTCGACGGCCTACGCCGAGACGCCAGTTCCAACCGTGCAGGCCTTCATCACCGCCAACCCGCGGGAGCGTCTCCGGCAGGAGGTGTGGACACGCCTTCACGGCGCCGACGCCTACACGGGCAAGGACGACGCGCCAGGCGAAGCGCCGCCGCGCGGCTGGACGCCGGTATTTCCGCATCCTTTGGCGGGCGCGCCCGGCACGCCGCCGTCGCTGTTCCTCTCTCTCTGGGAACGGAGCCCGTACGCCGACACGTTTCTCGCCTCGATGGCCGAGTCCCTGATCAAGGGGATGAAGCTCGGGCAAGGCGACGCGGTGGATTACCTCGGCGTCAGCTTTGCCACACTCGACTACGTCGGCCATGCGTTCGGTCCCGAGAGCCACGAAGTGCAGGACACGCTGATGCGCCTGGATCTGAGCATGGGCGCGCTGCTGAAGGCGCTCGACTCGAATGTCGGCCGCGGCCGCTATGTCCTCGGGCTGAGCGCCGACCACGGCGTCGCGCCGGTACCCGAAGCGCGACAGCTGGCGGGCGAACCAGGGGGCCGCCTCGTGATGCAGCGGCTGCAGGAGGCCGCGAACCAGGCACTCGCCAACACGCTCGGACCAGGACCGGCGGTGGTGCGCGCGGAATACACCCAGCTGTATCTCTCGGAAACGGCGCAGCAGAAGGCGCTGGCGAATCCGCAGTTGCTCGACCCGGCCATCGCGGCGCTCGAGCGCATGCCAGGCGTGGACCGCGTGTTGCGCAGCGCTGGTCTCGAGCAACAGCGCGCGTCCACCGACCCGGTCGTTCGT
>CAVPRP010000004.1:0-384628 GCA_963707825.1 uncultured Acidobacteriota bacterium | reverse complement strand
GCCCAGGCAGCGGAAGCCGTGGACATGATCTCGAATCTCGAACGCGTGGACAGAATAGCGGATCTGGTCGACGCACTTAGTACGCGCCGTACGATGTGAGCATGTCGACCAAGTGCATAGCTCGTTTGTGCATGGCCTCGGTCTACGCGGCGACAATGCTCGCCGGGCCCTGCGCGCTCGCGCAAACTTATCCGTCACGTCCGGTCCGGCTTATTGTTCCGTTCGCGCCGGGTGGTGGAAGTGACATCATCGCGCGCGTTTTGGCGCCGCATCTGAGTGAGCTCCTCGCCCAGCAAGTGCTGATCGATAACCGCCCAGGCGCAGGGACGATCATCGGCGCAGAATTGGCGGCGAAATCTCCACCCGACGGTCACACACTTTTTCTCGGTATCACTGGCACCATGGCCATCAACCCGAGCATGTATCGGAAGCTGCCGTACGATCCTGTCCGCGATTTCGCGTCGATCGGCCTTGTCGGCACAGGTCCCAACGTGCTGGTCGTGCACCCATCGCTGCCGGCGCGATCAATTCCGCAATTAATTGCAATCGCTAAAAACTATCCCGGCAAGCTGTCTTACGCATCTGCCGGCACCGGCGGTGCGCCGCATCTTGCCGGCGAGCTTTTCAAGTCGATGGCCGGCATCGACATGGTGCACATCCCGTATAAAGGCGCCGCGCCCGCAACGACGGATTCTCTCGCCGGGGAGTACAGGTAATGTTCGCCGGTCTTGGTGCCGCGCTGCCATTCGTAAAGACATCGCGCCTACGCGCGCTCGGCGTCGCAGGCGCGAAGCGCACCCGTGCCTTGCCCGAGGTACCCGCGATCGCGGAGTATCTCAAAGGCTTCGAAGCTGCGACGTGGTTTGCGCTATTCGCCCCCGCCGGTACACCACGGCCAATCATTACGCGGCTCAATGCAGACGCCAGCAAGGTGATGATGCTGCCGCCTGTCGAACAGCAGCTTGCGTCGCAGGGATACGAGCCGCTGACGAGCACCCCCGACGAGCTGAGCGCCTATGTTAAAAGCGAAATCGCAAAGTGGGCGGCAGTGATTCGCGACGCGAAAATTCCTACGGAAACGAATTGACTCAGTTGAGCCGCTGGCGTTCGATCCCGCAAGTCATTGAGTGAGGCGCTCAGCGCTGATTACGAATCACCGCATCCTGGCGCTGGCGTTCGCGGGCATTCACGTCCGCTGGCGCATTGGAGTCGTTGGTAGCTGGAGGGGCGGTAGTCAATCCGCGCTGTCGACCCGGGTCGGCAATATCTGATCCGGCGCCTGCCTGCGCGCCGCTGAGGCCGGGTTGACTGCCAACCGCAGCCGGCTGCCCCATCGGACCCGAGGGCGGAACGGTACTCGGCGTGCCCGGCGACATACCGGGGTTATTGACGCCTATCCCGGGAGTAGCCGTGGGTCCTCCGATCGCGCCACCGGCGCTGCCACCGCTTGCACCTGCGCCGAATGCCAACGGAGTTCCGCTGGATAAGACTACGAACGTTGCAGCGCCTGCCACCAACGTTTTGGTTTTCATGTCCGCATCTCCATTCTGTAACGGCGATAGCGCCGTTATGATTCGAGCCGCGCTGATGTGATCGGTTTCATGGGTTTGCGTAGGACACGCCCGCGTTAGACGCACGCCATTCACGAGCCAGTCCCTAAAGGTAGCGCTCGATCAGCGCGGCCAATCGCTTGAATGATACTTCTTGCCGGAATCGTTGTGGGTAGTCATCGCCATTTTCACTGCAATCGGATTCGGGTCCTTTAGTCTCGCCCAAGTGCACACTTCAAATGGCAGAACGACAGATTCGCCCATGTAGCGGTAGATCCCCGATTTTTCGTCGTACTCCCACGCCATAAATGCCGCCTGTGAGTGCAAATCGCACAGCACGCCGAGACAGCAATACATGTCTTCGGTGCGCAGATTGAACCAGCCTTGTCGATACTTGCCGCCGCGCAGTGCCTTAACCCACTTGTCCCTAATCGTTTTCTTCATCGTTGTTCACGCTGACACGAACTTGCGCTCTGCGTTCCCTGTCGACGTAACGGATCGTAGGAATTTATCTCAAGCCACGTGCGAGGCGGATGCGGACCGTGGCGCCGATCAAGGTTTGCTGGAAACGGAGGCGGGATGAATCGAATACTACCCGTGCTGACGCTTGCAGCGATGCTGACCACGGGATGCGCAACGGATAGACACGAGTATGTCATGGCGACCAAGGACGGGCGCCTACTGATTTCGACTACGAGGCCGCAGCTCGTGCCGAAGGCAGACCTGTATGTGTACTGGTACGTGAATGCAGAATCTTCAGCCATCCGACCGCGCACTTGCAATAAATCGTTGAGCGATCCGGGAAAAAAGAAAGGCAGGGCACATGCCCCGCCTTTGTTCGTGCGCCGGGATTCTTAATTCCTGTGGTCGGCGCGGTCTTTCTCTCGTCCGATCAGCGGAAGCTTCCGCTTTGTCTCTTTGCCGCGCGGCCTGGTCATCAGCCTTGTCTTTAGTCTTGGCGGCTTTCAAATCGGCTTTATCTTTTGATTCTTGTGCTTTCAGATCGGCTTTATCGCTCTTGATCTGAGCTTTGCGATCCGCTTGGTCCGCGGCCATATCAGCCTTGGTGTCGGCCCGGTCCTTCGTCATTTCTGCGCGGTCGGCGCGGGTTGCTGCACTGTCAGCCGCAAAGATGGGACCCGCAAAAGCCAAAGCGCTCAATGCCACTGCCAAAAGTGTCTTCTTCATCTTTCCTCCAGTTGTTTGTATAGAAATGCGCTTGCGGGTCTTACCGGCTCATGCTCGGGCGTCGATCGGTGTCGGCGGTGTTATCCCAATATGAGTCAGGGGTGCGCGTTTCCCAATTGTTGACCTGGCGTTCGGCTTCATCTTTCGCGACGCCATAATGTTCCTGAATCTTGCCGACCAGTGGATCACGCTTGCCGCCTATCGTGTCGAGATGATCGTCAGTGAGCTTGCCCCACTGCTCTTTGATTTTGCCTTTTGCCTGTTTCCAATTTCCCTCGATGCGATCCCAGTTCATAACATCTCCTTTGTTTGTCGTTTATTGAAAACGTCGGCACCGTTAAAGCAAGTGCCTCCGCTTATGCTACGAAACTAGTATCAGGGTGGGGGCGAGCGGTCCGTATCGGACGCGTGCGGATTGGCGTGTCAGACGGATGCGGGTGTAAACGTCACCCACATGCCTCACTGATGTGGACGCATGTGCATCTACGCGAGTGCTTTGCGCCGGTGCGGCTTGCTTTCGCCCGGGTCGTCGAGCCGGGCGGCGTTTCAACCGCTAGATCATGCAGGCGTCTGAACCGCAGCCAAGGTCGCGATCCGCCTCGGCGAGCAGTTGCTCGAAGGATTCCGGAACGCGGACTTCGCGCCCGATCACTCGTGGGGTGTATCCCTGCAGCCAATAGCTGTTGGTGGGATGACCGCCGCCGGCGACGAGAATCACGAAATTATCGGGCTTCGCGGTAATAGGCCATGGATCAAGCTTGAGACTTTCGCGCGTAATAGCATTGGCGTCGATTTCGATCCATGCAGGTCCGCCGGCCCGGCGCAGATCCGCCGCGGGAATTTTTGAATGCTCCCAGAAGAATTCGCGCATTGATTTTTTGCTCCAGCCGAGACCTGCCATCGTCTGTGCAACCACACCCGGTATCATCAGAATACCGGGCTCTTGCCTTTCTCGTATCCCGCGAGCCCTGCCAGATTCGGTGTGCGCATGAAATCGGCCATGCGATGCATGCCCTGCAGCGTGTCTTCCTCCGCAGTTTCCTTTTTGCGCCGCGCCTGCGGATATTCGTAACGCCGTTTGCGAACACCAGCGAGATCGAATTCGCGCCGCGCTGATAACCATGTCGTTTCGTGGCATGCGGTTGCCAGCCGTCAGGCAGCCTGTCCTCGTCTTCGGCGAATACTGCGTTCGTATAACGCATCCCGCCGTAGTTCGCCATGGCGCCGATGCCCGGCAGCGCACCACCGACGTTTTGTTGTATCAGCCGCAGCGCTCGTCCAATGCTCGCGCCTGCCGGACGCTGCGGATCCGGGCCCAGACAACCGAACCCGGAGTTAAGCCGTATCTGTTTCGCGATCGGTCCATTGACGATAACGACGGGAAATGCGCTGCCGGAAGCGGCCTGCAACTGTTCCGCATTCGACTCGGGATCGAGAAAAGCGTCCACCGCTGCGATCAATACCGGCAAGTACTCTCTGGCCGTCCGCCTGCCATTGCCAGCGCGATCGCGCAGGTTTCAACCGTCGTTATTCCGCCGCGCGGTGGAAACTTGCCGATCACGTGGGTCCGTGGCAGCACCGTGCCACGAATAATGCGGTCGACACGTTCACGCGTGGCCGGCCACAGCGGTAGTCCGTCTCCCCATAAGTTCGTGAGCAGCAAATGATTTGCTTTATCGAGCGCGTCTTCGTACGACTCCCCTTCTACACTGACAAGCGGCGCAGCGCCCGACGTCGATTGCGAGAACGCTGACTTCCACTGCGTCAGTCCAGCGTAGAACTCATGTCGGCGTGCATTGAGCGGTGCGATGTCACTGCCCGGCAGAAACATGTCGATCGGAAGTAATCATCGCCGCATCGGGCGCGAGACCCAGCCCTGACACCGCATTCTTCATGACACCGACGAAGTCGGTGCGCGTCAAGGTGACGGTCGGAATGCCCTGCGCTTCGATTCTAGCGGCTGCACGGCCGCATGCTGTGGCGCAGAACCTCAAGCCGCGTTGCCGATGATGACGGCGTCGACACCGCTCTGCTTGACGAGCTTCGCGGTTTCTTCCTCACCGATCAGTGCATTGCCCTGCGGGAACGCATCAATTGCAAGCACTTCCGCGCCCGGAAAATCCTGCTCGAGCATTTGTTTGAGCAGGGGCACGGGATGAAACGCCTGCCACTGCTCATTCGTGACGATGCCGATGCGCTTGCCTTCGAGCGTTTTCAGACGGCGCGCGTGCGCCTGCGTGACTTCGATGCTGCCCGACGGATCGTGAAAATCGAGTTTGACCATCCCGCATCCTCCAGTGATCAGTGATTGGCGAGCATCGTAGCACGCGTGCGCCTAGCGGGTTTTAGTGCCATCCGGGTTTTGGCCGGTCTGCTCGAACCATTCGTTTACACGCCGGGCACATGTACTGCATCATTAGTGCTTGCATTGAACTGTGTCATTACGTGCCAACTTCCTATTGCGCGCGAATGCCTGCCTTCTCCGCGAACACGCGTCCACTTTGCGATTTCGGACTTGAAGAACGCACCGAATTGCTCAGGCGAGCCACTCATCGGCTCGGCACCCTCGCTCTGCAAACGCGTACGCGTTTCGGCATGCTGCAGCGCTTTACCGACTTCCACGTTGAGGCGCTGAATCACAGCCTCCGGCGTAGCGGCCGGCGCGAGGAAACTGTACGACTGGCTCATCTCATATCCTGCAATACCAGTTTCGGCGATCGTAGGTATGTGCGGCGCTGCAGGCGCGCGGTGCGCTGTAGTAACCGCCAGAGCGCGCAGCCGTCCACTCTTCGCTTGCTGAAGAACAGACGGCAGCGTGCAAAAACAAAGCATCACGTGACCGCCGATCAGATCACTGATCGCCGCCCCGGTTCCTTTGAACGGTATGTGTATGAGGTCAACTTGTGTCAGCGTGCGAAAAAGCTCCGTCGCAAGATGCGCCGAACCGCCGATGCCGCCAGACGCATAAGCAAGCTTGCCGCGGTGCGACTTGGCGAGTGCGGCGAGTTCGGGAATGCTTTTCACTGGCAACGACGGATGGACGACAACCAGGAGCGGTGTTTCCGCCAAGGGACCGACAGGTGCAAAGGCGCTGGCCATGTCAAACGGCAGCGTTGCATACATCGCCGGCGCAAAGGCGTAATTGCCGGGCGCGACAAGCAGCGTGTAGCCGTCTGCGGCTGTCTTGGCGGCGACTTCCGCGGCGATGATTCCATTCGCGCCCGGCCGGTTATCCATAATAATTTGCTGACCGAGTGTTTCTACGAGGCGCGGACTGATTGAACGGGCGACGATGTCAGCGCCGCCGCCTGGCGCGAAACCGATCAGCATTCTGATCGGCTTTACCGGATAGTTCTGCGCCCCGGAGGCGCAATGACAATGGACAACACGACCGCTGCCAGCACGCTGTAAGCGAGCTGTCGCTCAGCGCTCATGCGCCCGTCGCCACTTTGCGCAGTCCGGGCATTGCCACAGGTGAGACGTCGCTTCGATGCCACATGAGAACAGGCCGTCGCCAGCATTCAGCCCGTTCTCGCCGCGTCAGCCACTCGCGAGTGGCTTAGCGTTCACTTCCCGGCCTGGGCAAGGACCCTTTGATACTCGGCAGACATCTTGTCCATGTATTCGAGCGCAGCCTTGTACTGCTCCGAATGAAACTGCATCAGCTTTTCAAACTGGTCAGCCGCAAGTGCAAAAGGCGGCCCTGCGCTGCGCATGGAATCCATCAGCGTCTTCTGCGACTTCATCACCAGATCCCATGCCTGGTGCGCCTGCACAGCCGCGGTTCTGGATTGCTCCCAGAAGGTCTTCGCGAGATTGATTTGCGTTTGGTCGATCATAGCTTCCTCCTTCGGTTAAACGGGTGTTGATCACGCTTCGCGACAATAATACAGCTTGTAGCGAACGTTCGATCGATCCCTACGTCGCCTGCGCCTTGCGCATCGCCTCCCATAACTTTGCCGGCGTAAACGGCATGTCGAGATGCTTGATGCCGAGCGGACTCAGCGCATCGATCGTTGCATTGACGAGCGCGGGAAGCGACCCGCTGCAGCCTGACTCACCGACACCTTTCGCACCGAGCGCATTTGTCGGCGTGGGGACCGGAAAATCATGCACCGCGATGTCATGCAGCCAGCTTGCACGCGGCATGGGATAGTCCGCAAAACTTCCCGTCAACAACTGCGCGGTCGTCGCATCGTAGACTGCATGCTCGCCGAACACCTGGCCGGCGCCTTGCACAACACCCCCGTGCACCTGGCCTTCGACCAGCACCGGATTGATCACGTTGCCGAGATCGTCGACCGCGGTATAGCGCGCAATTGATGCAGCGCCGGTCTCGATATCGATCTCGACTTCAGCGATATGACAGCCATTCGGATATGTCGCGCCGAAGCTGCCTTCTGCAACGGTATTCAGGGGATGCGGCTTCACAGTCGCGAGCACTCGTGCGAGCTCGACGAATGCAACAGATTTGCTTCCCGAGCTGAATCGCCCATTCGAATAACGCAATTCCTTTTCCGCGACATTCAAGTGCCGCGCGGCATGCGGGCGCGCTAGATCAATGAGCTTGCCGGCGAGGACGCTGAATGCGCTGCCCGTGCCAAGCACGCCGCGCGAGCCACCCGTACCGCTGCCCATCAGTTCCGCTTCCGGCGGTCTTGGATGAAAGCGAATCGGTGCGGGATCAATACCCAGCGCCTTCGCAACGATCTGGGGGAAAACCGTTTCGTGACCCTGACCTGATGAATGCGTGACGGCATACAGCGTCATGCGCGCTTCATCATCAAATTCCACAGCGACCTGATCTTTGGGCGCGCTGCCACCGCCGCCCGCTTCGAGGTATGTAGCGATGCCGATGCCGCGCAGCTTACCGGCGCGCTTGCTTGTAGATTGTCTGGCAGCAAAGCCGGTCCAATCGGCATGTGAGAGTGCGGCGCCCATGACACCCGCGAAATCGCCGGAGTCATAAACAGTTCCATTGGCGGTCGTATACGGCATCGCCTGGCGCGGAATGAAATTGCGCCGCCGCAGATCGAGCGCATGGAAGCCGTATTCGCGTGCTGCGAAGTCGACGAGGCGCTCGATTGCATACGCGATGTCAGGACGCCCCGCACCGCGGTATGCGGATACCGGCGCCATGTTCGTATACGCGAGCCGCGTGCGCCCGTACATCGCGGGAAACTTGTAAACACCGCCCATCGTAATGGTGAGATTTTTCGTCGCGATAAACGGGCCGAACGCGGCAGCATATGCGCCAAGATCCGCGCGATCGTCAAATCGGATTGCAAGAAAATTCCCGTCCGCATCGAGCGCCAGCTCGCCGGTCAACGATAGCGCACGGCCCTGGAAATCGCTCATGAATGTTTCAGCGCGCGTCGCCACCCATTTGACCGGACGCGCGAGCTTCTGTGCAGCGAGCATTATCGCGAAGTACTCGGGATATGCGGCGCCGCGCACGCCGAAGCTGCCGCCAACATCCTGCGTCGCGATGTGCCGCCGCACTCAGCTACGTGCCGGGACGGAGCGGCCAGCTTGTGGTCGTGCCACAGCGGTACTACGTCATTGGCGCCGCGACCGCGACCGGTACCACCCACGGCACGCAGCATCCCTACGATCAGCAGGTGCCGCTCATCTTCTTCGGCGCGCAGGTGAAGCCCGGCCGCTATCAGACGCCCTCGACGCCCGCCGATCTCGCGCCGACAATCGCGGCCACGGTCGGCCTGCAGTTGCCTGGCGCCGACGGAGTCGTGCAGAGCGGTGCCTTCGCGACGCTGCAATCCGGTCGCCGATGATAATGTGACGTGATGAAGTCGCGGCTCGTCGTCGGAGGTGGCGCGGTGGCGCTCGCCGCCATGTTCTGGGTTGGCGTTCAGGGGCAGGCGGATCCGCTGGCAGGCGCGGTGCGCCGCCTCATGCAGGAGTCGGGGTTACCCGCCATCGATCGCGGCTTCAGACCACAGGATATTCCCGGCGATCCCGCGCGTCGTCTCGGCGCGCCCGAGCCGATCGATCGGGCCTCGGCCGCGTCGTTCACCTACCTTCCTGATTCCGTGATCGTGAAGTTCAAGGACGGCGCCGATCGCAGCGCCGCCGTGAACAGCACGCTGTCGCAGGTGGCGGGCGGCTCAGCCGACCGCTCGTCGTGGGCGGACTTCGACATCATCACGATTGGTGCCGGAATCGATCCCGAAGCGGCCGCGGCCGCGCTGGCCGCGCGCAGCGACGTCGAATACGCGCAGCCGCGGTATCTCAACCACGCGATGTCGAGCCGAACGACACGCTCTACGCCAATCAGTGGAACTTCCCGGCCATCGACATGGAGCGCGCGTGGGACATCCAGCCCGGCGCCGGTCCGAACATCATCGTCGCCGTGCTCGACAGCGGCATGGCGTTCCGGACGGGGACGATTCGCTACAACTCGCGCTTCGCGTTTCGGCTGACGCCCGGCGGGCCGCTCTACCCGGCGCTGGGCGTGGTCGACGTGCCGTTTGCCGCGGCGCCGGAGCTGGGCAGCGGCTCGCGCGTTCGTCTCGCCGCGCGACTTCATCTGGAACGACGACGACCCGGTCGATCTCGACGGCCACGGCACGCACGTCGCGGGCACGATCGGACAGCTCACCAACAACAACAGCGGCACCGCCGGCATGGCCTACAACGTGCGCCTGATGCCGGTGAAGGTCATCCCGAGACCTGGGATGAGATTTTCGGCGGCCCATCGAAGGCACCGACGACGTCGTGGCGCGCGGCGTTCGCTACGCCGCCGACAACGGCGCGAAGGTGATCAACCTGAGCATCGGCCGCGAAGACGGCGGGCCCGCGACGGTCGTGAACGATGCGATCCGCTACGCCGTCAGCAAGGGTGTGTTCGTCGTCGTCGCGTCAGGCAACACGCGCGCGACGGCAACCAGCCGAATCGTGATCGGCACATCGCGCCGCGCATCGACGGCATGGTCGCCGTCGGCGCGGTCGGACGAACGCTCGACCTCGCGTTCTATTCGACGACCGCCTCGTACGTCGAGCTGTCGGCGCCTGGCGGCGATCAGCGGCAGGCCGGCGGCACCTCCGCCGGCATCCTGCAGCAGACGCTCGATCTCGATCTGCTCGAGACCTACAAGCGGCCGGTCTCGCAATACGGTCCGCCGCGCGCCGATTCGTTCGCCTACTACTACTTCCAGGGCACGTCGATGGCGACGCCGCACGTGTCGGGCTTCGCGGCGCTGCTGATGCAGCAGGGCATCACCACGCCCGCGGCGATCGAAGCGGCGATGAAGACAGTTCGCCACCGACAAGGGCACCGCTGGCCGCGACGACTCGTACGGCTTCGGCCTGATCAACCCGCGCGCGACGCTGCGCGGCCTGGGCCTGGCGCGATGAGCACCGAGGACCTCTGACCATGCGGACCTGCATCACGCGACTGTCCCTGACTGCCGCCTTCGCGCGTGACCCTGGTGTCCGCCGCCGGCGCGCAGGGCATCGACATCGAGCGGCTACGGGATGGTCGGCGGGATCAGTTTCGCGGCGACGGAGAGCTTCGACGCGGTCCTCGGCACGTCGAGCGGCGTCATCTTCGGCGGCGGCGCCGAGTCGGCCTGCCGTGGGGCGGCCTGTTCGTCGACGTCGGCGCGTGGCGGTTCTCGGAACGAGGGCGAGCGCGTGTTCGTCTCGGGCGCCGAGGTCTTCCGCCTGGGCATCCCGGTCACGATCGAGGTCACGCCGATCGAAATGAGCGGCGGCTGGCGATTCCGACTTCGCGAGCCGCCGAATTCGTGCCGTATGTCGGCGCGGGCTGGAGCTCGTACGCCTACCAGGAGACGTCGGACTTCGCGATGCCGGCGACGACGTCGACGAGCGCTTCTCCGGCTATCACCTGCTCGGCGGCGCCGAATACAAGATCACGCGATTGGCTCGGCGTCGCCGGCGAGCTCGCCTGGACCACCGTGCCGGACGCGATCGGCGACCGGCGGCGTGTCCGCGGCGTTCGACGAAACCGATCTCGGCGGCACGACCTTTCGCTTCAAGATCACCGTCGGCCGATGACCCCGTTCGAGCGGCGAGGTCCTGACGATCGTGTCGCGGATTCCGGTCGGGCGCGTCACGACCTACGGCGACGTCGCGCGGCTGGCCGGCAAGCCCGGCGCCGCCCGCGCGGTCGGCAACATCATGCGCGAGGCCGATCGGCCGGGCCTCCCCTACCACCGCGTCATCGCCGCCGGCGGAGCGCTCGGCGGCTACTCGAGCCTGGCGCTGAAACGGTCGCTGCTGGCCGCCGAAGGCCTGACGTGGTCACGCAGGCCGGCGAGTCGCCGATTTCGCCGACGTTCGCTGGCCCGGAAAACGGTAAATACGAACCATTTCGCCTCCAGCACACGTCTGTTCGTGCGGCGTGCGTCAACCTCCTCCGGGCATGGCCCCGTCTAACCCTGCAGGTGACGTGAAGGCGCCGACCTCGATCTGGTCGGGCGCATCCGGTCGGGCGAGACGGCGCGCGTTCGAGGCGCTGTACCGGCAGCATGCGCCCGGCTCTACAATCTGGCGAGCCGGATGACTGGCGCGCACGGCGGAGGCCGACGATCTCCTGCAGGACATCTTTCCTGCTGGCGTATCGGAAGATCGGCAGCTTCCGGGGCGAAGTCGTCGCTCGGCACCTGGCTCTATCGGCTGGCGATGAATCACTGCCTCGACGTGCTGCGCAACCGCCAGACGCGGATGGGCCAGCAGACCGACTCGCTGGACGAACCCGACGCGACGCCGGTGGCGTCGCCGGTGCCGGTACGTCGGCGCGGTGAGCCGGATCGATCTGGAGCGCGCCATCGAATCGCTGCCGCCGGCCTGCCGGGCGGCGTTCCTGCTGCACGACGTGGAGGGCTTCGGGCACCAGGAAGTGGGCGACGATGCTCGGCATCTCGGAAGGGACGTCGAAATCGCAGGTGCACAAGGCGCGGATGCGGATTCGTTCGTATCTGGCGCACGGAGCGAAGAGCCGAAAGATGACGACGATCTGATATGAACTGCGAAGACCTCAACGAAGCCCTCGTCGACCTGGTCGACGGGCGTCTCGACGGCGCCGAACAGCGCAGCGTCGAGCGGCATCTCGAGGGCTGCCCGAACTGCCGCGCGCTGGTCGAGGATCTGCGCAGCGTCCGCGCGGCCGCCTTCATGCTCGATCGCCGGCGAGCCGAAGGCCGAGACGTGGTCGAAGGCTGCAGGCCGCGATCGCCGCGAGCCGGCGCCGCGCGGCCGCCTGCTCGACATGGCCGGCACCCGCGGCGCAACTGGCCGGTGTGGCTCGGCGCCGCCGCGGCGTTGATCCTCGCGACGGTGATCGGCGTGATGCCGCTGTCTCGAATCGGCCCGCGCCGCACGACGACACGGCAGCGCGAGCCGCGGCGCCGATGCGCCGGCGCACGGTCGAATCGGTGACCGCGGAATTCGCAGCCGCCGAAAAGCATTACCAGAAGCGCCATCGACGATCTGCAGACGATCGCCAACAAGGACACGCGGCGAGCTCGATCCGCAGGTCGCCGCGGTGCTGCAGAAGAACCTGACGGTGATCGACCAGGCGATCACGGAGAGCCGCGAGGCGCTCAAGTCGCAGCCGGCGAGCAGCGAACGCGCAGAACGGCCTGTTCGACGCGCTGCGCACCAAGGTCGCGCTGCTGCAGCAGACCGTCGAACTGATCAACGAAATGCGCAAGGGCAATCAAGCCGAAGCGGGGCGCCGGTGCAGACGCTGTCGCAGTAGCGATATGCATGATGGACATCAGGCTTCCCGGCTCGTCCGTTCTTGGCGCTGGCGCTCATCGCCGGCGCCTCGCCGGCCTCGGCCGCGGTGACGCTGCGCGGCATCGTGCCCGAAGACGGCCCGCGCGCCGGCTGGTTCGAGCGCTACACCGAAGCGCGCCAGGGCCCCGAAGCAGATCGACAAGGTCACGCAGACCTTCAAGGTCGGCGACGGCGCCGCGCTCGACCTCTCGCACCTCTCCGGCGACATCCGCGTCACCGGCGGCAGCGGCACGAGATCACGATCGAGGCGACCAAGCGCGTGCGCCATCGCGACGCCGAACGAGGCCAAGCGGCTGCTGCGGCGCTGCGCGTCGAGATCAACAACTTCAACGGCCGCGTCGAAGTGCGCACGATCTATCCGCGGCGCGGAGCATTCGGCAACAACATCTCGGCCAGCGTCGACTACGTGATCGTCGGTGCCGGCGGACGCGACGGTGGCGCTCAAGTCGATCTCCGGCGACATCAGCGTCACCAACGTCAAGGGCGAAGTGCGCGCCGAGACCGTCAGCGGCGACGTCAACGTCACGCGGCACGCCGAACGTGGCGATGGCGCAAGACGATCTCCGGCGACGTCACCGCGCGGGACATCGGCGCGCAGACCACGCTGGTGCTCAGCACGGTCAGCGGCACGGTGCTCGGCACGGGCCTGCAAGTGCGCGCGCTCGAAGCGGGCTCGGTCAGCGGCGACGTGCGCCTGATCGGCTCGGCAGGTCGAGCGCCTGCGAGGCAAAGTCGGTGTCGGGCAACATCGAGTTCGACGCGCCGCTGACCAAGGGCGGCCGCTACGAATTCACCTCGCACTCGGGCAACGTGCGCATCATGCTGCTCGGGCAACACCGGCTTCGAGCTCGACGCCGACACCTTCAGCGGCAGCGTCCGCTCGGACGTGCCGGTGACGCTGCGCGCCGATCGGGCCAGCCCGACGGGACCGCCGCGCGGCAGCAACCGGGCCATTCGCGGCTCCTACGGCGACGCCAGCGCCTTCCTCTCGATCCGCAGCCATTCAGCGGGTCGGTCGTCATCTGCCAGAGAAGTAGTTGGCCAGCTCCGACCAACTGCTCACCTCGAACCTTCAACTCAGCACGAGCGCTTCCAAGCCTGAGCTGGCACCTTCTGGCATAATAGGCGGCGGAGGAAATCGCATGAAGGTTAGATGGCTCGTCGCATTCCTGTTGGCCGCATTCACAGGCGTCGCCGCCGCGCAGCAGGGCCAGGTTCCGACGACCGAAACCGCGCTCGGTTCCGTGCGCATCCCTCGCACCGTCAAGGCCGACGGCAAGGATCTGAAGGCCGGCACCTACCAGGTGCGGCTGACCGCCCAGGCTGCCGCGCCGGCGGTGCCGGGATCAGCCATGGAACGCTGGGTCGAGTTCGTGCAGGGCGGCAAGGTCGTCGGGCGCGAAGTCGTCAGCATCGTGCCGGCCGGCGAGGTGAAGGACCTGCATGCCGGGTCCCGACGTGCCGGGCAAGGCGCCGGGCGCCGGAAGCTCCAGCGTCGAAATGCTGAAGGGTGACGACTACCTGCGCGTCTGGATTACCGCGGCGGCGTCAGCTACCTGATTCACATGCCGCCGGCGTAAGGGATAAGCGGATCTGGATCGAGTCAGAACTCAGTAACGCACGAAGGGCCGGGCCGCCAAAGCGGACCCGGCCCTTGTATTTCGGACTCCCGAACCTAGATCCTGAATCTCGAACCTTCTATCCGCCGATCGACATCACGTCGAACTGCTCGTGATGCAGGTGGACGTCGGGCTTCACGATGACGTCCCTCTGCAGCATGTTCTTCAGATCCTTCAGCACGCCGCGCTCTTCTTCCTGCAAGCGCGCGCGCGATATCGGGATTGACGCGCAGCAGCACGCCGGGGCCGTCGAGGTCCGAGCCGACCTTCTTCACTTCCGACAGGATCTCGTAGCACACCGTCGCGCTCGACTTGATCGTGCCGGCGCCCGAGCAGTACGGGCACGGCTCGGTCAGCACGCGCTCGAGGCTCTGCTTGACGCGCTTGCGCGTCACGATGACCAGGCCGAAGTCCGAGACCTGCAGCGCCTTCGACGGCGCGCGATCCTTGCGCAGCTCCTGCTCCACCGCCTGGAACACCTTCTGGCGGTTCTTCTTCTCCTCCATGTCGATGAAGTCGCAGACGATGATGCCGCCCAGGTCGCGCAGCCGGATCTGGCGGACGATCTCCTTGGCCGCTTCGAGGTTGGTCTTGATGATCGTGTCCTCGAGGCGGCCGGCGGTCTTCTTGCCGACGTAGCGGCCGGTGTTGACGTCGATCGCGACCAGCGCTTCGGTCTGGTTGATGACGATCGAGCCGCCCGACTTCAGCCACACCTTGCTGCGCAGCGCCTTGTCGAGCTCGGCCTGCACGCCGTACTCCTCGAAGATCGGGAAGTCCTTGTCGTAGCGCTTCACGCGCGTCGACGAGGCTCGGCATGATGCGGTCGATGAACTCGAGCGCGCGCTGGTGCTCGACCGGATTGTCGATGCGGATCGCGGAGTAGTCGTCGGTCAGCAGATCGCGCAGCAGCTTCGCGACCAGGCTCGGCTCCTGGTAGACGGTGACCGGCGAGCGGCGCTGCTCGCCGCGCTGCCGCATGTCGACCCAGATCTTGTAGAAGTAATTGAGGTCGGCGAGGATGTCTTCCTTCGACCGGCCCGACGCCGCGGTGCGGATGATGACGCCGCCGCTGAAGCTGTGCTGCTCGCGGAATTCCTTGACGATGCCGCGCAGGCGCGTGCGCTCCTCGCGGCTGTCGATCTTGCGCGAGATGCCGATGTGATCGACGGTCGGCATGAACACCAGGAAGCGTCCCGGGCAGCGTGACGTGGCAGGTCAGGCGCGCGCCCTTCGTGCCGAGCGGCTCCTTGGCCACCTGCACGATGACGTCCTGCCCTTCCTTCAGCAGCTCTTCGATCTTCGGCTCGGGCGCGCGCTCCTTGTCGTCGCGGTCGCCGCGACCGTCGCGGCCGCGGCCGCGCCGCTCGGGCGGCGCCGGCGCTGCTTCGGCGGCGCCGTTGGCACGCGCCGCTGCACCACCGGCACCGTTGGCACCTTCGGCACCTTCGCACCGTCGTCGTCGTCGTCGTCCTTGTCGTACTCGTCGAGGTTGGCGATGACGTCCGACACGTAGAGGAAGCCGTCGCGCTCGAGGCCGATGTCGACGAACGACGACTGCATGCCGGGCAGCACCTTCGAGACCCGGCCCTTGTAGACGTTGCCGACGACGCCGCGATTCTGTTCGCGCTCGACGAAGAGCTCGGCGAGCTGGTCGTCTTCGAGAATGGCCACACGTGTTTCGTGGCCGTTCGAGGAGATGATCATCTCCTTGTTCATGGGACCAGGAATCGTCCGCGCAGGCGGCGGGTGGCGGCATGGCTCAGTTCGTGAAGCGGCGCATTCTGACGTTGAGAATGAGCCCGAAACTGGCCAGCGTCGCGATCATCGAGGAGCCGCCGTAACTCATGAGCGGCAGCGTGAGTCCCTTGACCGGCGCCAGACCCGCCGACATGGTGATGTTGTAGATGACCTGGAACGTGAACGAGGACAGCACGCCCAGAACGAGATAGGCGCCGAGACGGTCCTTGGCCAGCCGGGCCGCATCGAGCGCGCGCATAATCACGAACAGGTACAAGCCCGAGGGCGACGAGCACACCGACCAACCCCTGCTCCTCGGCGAGCACCGAGAAGATGAAGTCGTTGTGCGCGACCGGCAGGAACCGCAACTGGCCCTGCGTGCCCTGCATGAAGCCTTTGCCCCACACGCCGCCGGAGCCGACGGTGATGCGGGCCTGGATCTGCTGGTAGCCGGCGCCCTTGGGGTCCTGCGCCGGGTCGAGGAAGGTGGAAATGCGTTCGCGCTGATAATCCTGCAGCCCGAACTTGTAGGCGACCGGCGCCGCGAGCACGGCGACGATCAGCATGGCGTAGATGTATTTCATCGGCATGCCGGCGACGTAGGCCACGACCAGCAGGATCGGCAGCAGCGTCACGGCGGTGCCGAGATCGGGCTGGCGCGCGATGATGAGGAACGGCACCGCCGTCAGCGACGCCGGCGATGAAGCAGATCGTTGTTGGTGAGGGCGCGGCCGCCGCTCTTCGCCGAGCATCTTGGCGAGCATCAGCGCGAGCGGTGGCCTTGGCGAATTCCGACGGCTGCAGGTTGAAGAGGCCGAGATCGATCCAGCGCCGCGAGCCGCCGCGCACCGAGCCGAAGAACAGCACGCCGACGAGCAGGATCATCATCGCGAGGATAGATCCAGTGCGACTTGTCGGCGAGCGATCGATAGTCGACGCTGACGGCAGACGGCCATCGCGATCAGGCCGAGGCCGAGCGCGTAGACCTGCGTCCAGTAGATGCGGCTGGCGCCGCCGGTGGTGCTGTAGATCATCGCCAGGCCGATCGGCGCAGATCGCGAGCACCGCGCCAATCAGCAGCCAGTCGATGTGGTGATAGAGACGGCGCTCGAACATGCGCTAGGGCGATCGCCGATCCCGGCGCGGCGAGCTTGGGCGCCGGCGTGGCGACCGGCGCGGGTGTCGGTGCACTGGCTTCGACCGGCGCGGGCCCGATCGTGTCGCCGACCTTGACCGGCGGCGCGGGCAGCGGCCGGCCCTCGCGCTTGGCGAAGTAGGTATCGAGCACGTGGCGCGCGATCGGCGCTGCGGTCACGCCGCCGTGCCCGCCGTGCTCGACGATGACCGCGCCGGCGATCTTCGGGATTGTCGTGCGGCGCGAAGAACACGAACCAGCCGTTGTCGCGCAGGTCCTTGTCGGTCTTGCCGCGTCGCGGCCTTGGCGCCTTCGTTCGAAATCACCTGCGCGGTGCCGGTCTTGCCGGAGACGTCGTAGCCGGCCATGCGGGCGCGCGCGCCGGTGCCGGCGCCGTTGACGACCAGCCACAGACCGTCGTGAATGGCCTGGATCGTCTCGGGCTTCAGCGTCACGGCGGACTTCGGCGGCGGCGGCGGCAACCGGCTTCCAGCCCGGAGCCGTCGTCGATCGCCTTCAACAGATGCGGCGTGACGCGCGTGCCGCCATTGGCGAGCGTGGAGATGTAGACCGCCTCGGAAATCGGCGTCAGCGCGACCGCGCCCTGGCCGATCGACACCGAAATCGTTTCGCCGGCGTACCACTTCTCGTGATTCTTGGTGTTGGCGCGCTTCCACTCCGGCGACGGCACGAGCCCCTGCACCTCGTTCGGCAGGTCGATGCCGGTCTTCTCGCCGAGGCCGAGCAGCGTCGCCCACTTGTGGATCTTGTCGATCCCGAGCATGTTGCCGATCGTGTAGAAGTAGACGTTGCACGACTGCTCGATGGCGTGGCGCAGATCCATCGCGCCGTGGCCGCGCCCGTTCGGCAGCGAGCACGCGAAGCTGCGGCCGTAGAACACGCCGTGGCCGGGGCAGTAGACCTTGAAGTCCGGCGTGATCACGCCTTCTTCGAGCGCCGCCGTCGCGACCGCCATCTTGAACGTCGAATCCGGCGGGATAGCGTCCCTGGATGGCGCGATTCTGCAGCGGCCGCAGTTCGGTCGGTGTTGAGCGACGCCCACGTCGCGCGATCGATGCCGGTCGCGAACGCATTCGGATCGTAGGCCGGCACGCTGCGTAAGCGCGAGCACCTCGCCGGTGTGCGGATCGAGAATCACCGCCGCGCCGTTGTAGCCCGAGGTGCGGAAGCGCGTCTTCGAGCGCCTTCTGCAGGTCGAGAGTCGAGCGTCAGCTGCAGGCGCTTGCCCTGGATCGGCGGCTTCCTCGTCGAGCATGCGGATTTCGCGGCCGACGCTGTTGACGACGACGCGCTTGGCGCCGTCCGTCGCCCATCAGCAGCTCGTTGTAGATCTTCTCGATGCCCGACTGGCCGACGATGTCGCCGCTCTTGAGGCTCTCGTCCTCGGCGACGTCCTTGTCGCTGGCCTCGCCGACGTAGCCGAAGACGTGCGCGGCCATCTGCTCGCGGGTACTGGCGCGTCGGCACTTCCTGCACGATGACGTCGGGCAGCTCGAAGTCGAGGCGGCGCGCCGTCACCGCGGCCACCTGCGCGAGCGTCGCGTCCTGGACGCACGACGATCGGGCGATAGCTCGGCTCGCGGCGATGCCGGTCGACGACCTCGCGCACGGCTTCTCTCGATCCGCCGATCACCTCGGCCAGCACGCGGATGGTGCGATCGAGATCCTTGGTGTGCTCGCGAACGATCGAGATGTTGAAGGAGTTGCGGTTCTCGACCAGCAGCTTGCCGGTGCGGTCGTAGATGATGCCGCGCGGCGCGCGCAGCGTCAGCGTGCGCTGGTGGTTGTTCTCCGCCATTTCCTTGAACTGGGCGTGCTGGACGACCTGGAAGAACCAGAAACCGCCGGCGAGCAGGCCGAAGGCGACGACCAATCGCCACCCTCAGCACCGTGAGGCGCATCGTGAGCCGGCGTCGATCTTCGGCAATTGCCATAATGCGTGATTATCGCTTCAAAAACCGCCCGCGCGCGACGCCTGTCGACGAAGCCCGGGAACCACTCAATCATCTGGAACGCCACCACGCCGACGAAGGCATTCCCGAACGGCCTGCCCGACGATCGACGGCGTAGGGCGCCGGGAAACTGCCGCAGGTTCAGCAGCGTGTAGAGGCCCATGAAGATCGCGCGCGTGCAGCAGCCGTGCGCCAGCATCAGCAGCAGGAACCTCGGCAGCGGCGCCGTGACGATGAACTGCGTGCCGAGCACGCCCGGCCAGGAATCCGACGATCGTCTTGGCCAGGCCGCCGATGCCCAGGATGCCGCTCGACAGCGAGTCCTGGATCAGCCCGGCGACCGTGCCCGCCAGCAGGCCGGTCGACGGACCCGACTTGATCGCGATATAGACCACCACGATCAGCACCAGGTCGATCGCCGCTGCCGCCGCGAAACACCAGTGTGTCGCCAGCGTCGTCTGCGCGGCGATCGCGACCAGGATCGCCGCCAGCGCCACGGCGCTCCTTCACTTCGGCTCCTCGACGAGGCCGCGCGAGGCCGGCGGCGTCCGCACGACCAGCACCTCTTCGAGGCGCGAGAAATCCACCGCCGGGCCGACCATGATCTCGTGATACGCGCCGGCGCCGCGATCGGCGTGCTCGACCGTGCCGATCACGAAGCCCTTGGGATAGATGCCGTCGATGCCGGAGGTCACGACCAGGTCGCCGGTCTTCACGTCGGCGGTGCCGGGCACGTACTGCATGCGCAAGCGTGCCGTCGCCGACGCCGACGACCACGCCCTGCACGCGCGTGCGCTCGATCAGCGCGCCGGCCGCGGCGTTGCGATCGATCAGCAGCTGCACTTTCGAGGCGCGCGCGGCTCGGCAGGATGACGCGGCCGACGACGCCGGCCGGCGAAATCACCGCCATGTCGGTCGACGAGCCCGTCCGACGATGCCCTTGTCGATGGTGACGGTGCGGAAATCCGGGCTGGCCGCGCCGGCGATCACTTCGGCGGCGACGGTGTCGAGCTTCGGCGCGCTCGCGCAGTTCGAGCAGCTGCCGCAGGTTGTCGGTGCGCTGCGCCTCGGCGCGCTCCTGCTGCAGCCGGACCTGCAGCGCCTGCAGCTCCTGCTTCAGCGCGGCGTTCTCCTGCTGCACCTGCCGCAGCGTCGATGTAGCCGGTCCACAGGTCCCGCGCACGCCGTCGATCGCCGCCGTCGTGCGCGCGCTGCACCTCGGAGAACGACTGCCGAAGGTCACGACCTGGAGGATCGGCAGCCCGGACGCGGTGTTCACCTGCGCCGAGATCAGGACGACGTGCAGCAGGATGGCGGCGCCGAGCAGCACGCCGGGCCGTTGTCTGATGTCGCGAGGCCATGAGTCAGCCATCGGGAGCCGGAGTCCGGACCGGGAGTCGAGCCGCGGACTCGCCAGCCGTCCGGCCCGTCGGTCCCGATCCTAGTCGATCGCGATCTTCCGGAGCAGATCGAACTCGCCCAGCATCTTGCCCGCGCCGAGCACGACCGACGACAGCGGATCCTCCGCGCTCGACACCGGCAGGCCGGTCTCCTCGCGCAGGCGCTTGTCGAGGTTCCGCAGCAGCGAGCCGCCGCCGGTGATGACGATGCCGCGATCGACGATGTCGGCGGACAGCTCGGGCGGCGTGCGCTCGAGCGCCACGCGCACGGCGTCGACGATGACGTTGACGGTTTCGGCCAGCGACTCGCGAATCTCTTCGTCGGTGATGGTGATGGTCTTGGGCACGCCTTCGATCAAATGCCGGCCCTTGATCTCCATCGTCATCCGCTCGTCGAGCGGATACGCGGAGCCGAGCTCCATCTTGATCTGCTCGGCCGTGCGCTCGCCGATCAGCAGGTTGTAGGTCTTCTTGATGTACTGGATGATCGCCTCATCCATCTCGTTGCCGGCGACGCGCACCGCCTTGCTGTAGACGATGCCGGCGAGCGAGATGACGGCGATGTCGGTGGTGCCGCCGCCGATGTCGACGATCATGCTGCCGGCCGGCTCGGTGATCGGCAGGCCGGCGCCGATCGCCGCCGCCATCGCCTCTTCGATCAGGTGCACTTCGCTGGCCTTGGCGCGATACGCCGAGTCCTTCACCGCGCGCTTCTCGACCTGCGTGATTTCCGACGGCACGCCGATGATGATGCGCGGCCGCACCCAGACGTTGCCGTTGTGCGCCTTCTTGATGAAGTAGGTCAGCATCTTCTCGGTGACGTCGAAGTCGGCGATGACGCCGTCCTTCATCGGCTTGATGGCGACGATGTTGCCGGGCGTGCGGCCGAGCATCTCCTTCGCGCCGGTGCCGACGGCCTCGACGCGGCCGGTCACCTTGTTGACCGCGACCATCGAGGGCTCGTTGACGACGATGCCGCGGCCCTTGGCGTACACGCAGGTGTTGGCCGTCCCGAGATCGATGGCCAGATCGGTGGAGAGAAACGACAGAAGCGAACCAAGACCCATGTTGTGCAGAACCGTGCAGCCCGCCGGCTATTCAGCCTGGGCGATGCGAACTCCGTTTTTGCCCGATTCCTTTACCTGGTACATCGCCATATCGGCCGCTCGCACCAACTCTTCAGCGGAGGCCGCCACATCGGGCAGCGTGGCGACGCCGACCGACGCCGTGAGCCGCAGGCTTCAACCCATTGCCCTTCGAGGAACGGATGAGCCGCCAATCCGCTCGCGGACGCGGTCTCCAACCGCCGCGGCACCTTCGGAGCCGGTGTCGGGCAGGATGATTGCAAACTCGTCGCCGCCGAACCGGGCGACGACGTCGGTTTCACGCGCGCAGCGGCGAATCACCGCGGCGGCTTCGACGAGCGCCCGGCTGCCGGCCTGGTGCCCGTGGGTATCGTTGATTCCCTTGAAACCGTCGAGGTCCAGGAACAGCAGCGATAGCGGACGGCCCGAACGCGAGGCGCGCTTGGCTTCCCGCCGCAGCACCTGGTTCAGGTAGCGGGAGTTGTAGAGCTGCGTCAGATCGTCGGTCACCGAAAGTGCTTCCGATCGCCTCAATCGCAGCGCGTTGTCGAGTGCCTGGGCCGGGCCTTCGAGCATCGACCCGAGCGCCTCGGCCGACCGCCGGCGTGAGCTGCGGCGCCTGCGTCGCCGCCTGCCGTTCCATCACGACGAGCGCCGCGACCGTTTGCGCGCGGCACCGGAGCGGCCACGCGAGCACGGCGCCCGCGGGCCGAGAGCTCGCGAATCTTTCCGCAGGTCGGCGGACGAGAATTCGCGTCCGTGGCACGAGCACCCATCGCGCGACGCCGAGCGCCGCGGGCGAAAGCGACTCGCCGATGCCCTTCGAGGCGAGACGGCGCACCTGCCCGTCGAGGTCGGCGGCAAAGACGCCACACGCGGGCGCCTTGAACCACTCCTCGGCGCGGTTCACAACCAGTTTGCCGATGCTTTCCGGATCGAGCGATTCGTGCGCGGCGCGAAGTAACGCCAGCACAGTCTCAGGCCGTTCGAGACGGCTCTTGAGCACGCGCTGGCCGCGTCGCAGGCGAGCGGCCAGATCCGGACGGCGAGAACCGCCGTAAGTCATTCAACTGACTGAATATATCACGACATGGTTCGGACGTACGTTCAGCACGGCGTTCTACGATCGTCCGACGAACGTCGTTCGTGAACGTACGTTAGAATCGTCGTTTCCCTAGAGGTTTTTGACCGATGACAATGCTCGACCGGATGCGGCGACACAAGGGCTGGCTCAAGTGGAGCCTGGCCCTGGTCGTCCTGACCTTCGTGGTCTTCTACATTCCCGACTTCCTGACCACCAGCACCGGCGCCGCGCCCAGCGAGGTGCTCGCCGAAGTCGAAGGCGAACCGATCACGGTCGGCACGTTCACGCGCCGCTACAACGCGCAGGTCAACGCCTATCGCAACGCCTACGGCGGGCAGATCAACGATCAGTTGATCAAGCAGCTCGGCATCGATCGCCAGATCCTCAGCCAGCTGGTTGACGAAGAAGCGATGGTCGCCGAATCGCGCAAGCAGGGCATCACGGTCAGCGACGTCGAGATTCGCGAGCGCATCCTCGCGCTGCCCGGCTTCCAGGAAAACGGCAAGTTCGTCGGCGAGCAGCGCTACCGCCAGATCCTGCAGTTCCAGAATCCGCCGATGACGACCGCCGAGTTCGAGAAGCAGCCTGCGCCGCGCGCTGCAGATCGAAAAGCTGCGCAACGCGCTGACCGGCTGGATGTCGGTGAGCGACGCCGAAGTCGCCGCCGAATACCGCAAGCGCAACGAAAAGGTCAAGCTCGACGTCGTGCCGGTGACCGCCGAGGCGTTCAAGAGCCAGGTCACCGTCAGCGACGCCGAGCTCGCCGCGGCCTTCGACAAGTCGAAGGAGACGCTATCGCATCGGCGAGAAGCGCAAGATCAAGTACGCGCTGCTCGAACGTCGACCAGGTGCGCCAGACCATCACCGTGCCCGACGCCGAGATCGAGGCGTTCTACAAGACAGAACCTCTCGCAGTACCAGACGCCCGCGCAGGTGCGCGCCAGCCACATCCTGTTCAAGCTCGAAGGCAAGGACGAGAACGCCGTCCAGGCCAAGGCCGAAGAAGTGCTGAAGCATGGCCAAGGCGCCCGGCGCCGACTTCGCGGCGCTCGCCAAGAAGTACTCGGAAGACGACTCGAACAACCAGAACGGCGGCGACCTCGATTACTTCGGCCGCGGCCGCATGGTCGCCGGAGTTCGAGCAGGCGGCGTTCGCGCATGAAGAACGGCGAGATCAGCGACCTCCGGTGAAGACGGCGTTCGGCTTCCACATCATCAAGATGGTGGACAACAAGCCCGAGCAGACGCGTCCGCTCGCCGAAGTGCGCACCGAGATCGAAGATCAGCTGAAGTGGCAGAAGGCGCAGGCCGAAGCCGAGAAGCATGGCCAAGGCGCTCGAGGCGACGCATGAAGACGCCGGCCGACCTCGATCGCGTCGCCGAAGGAACAGAAGCATGCAGGTCACCGAGACGCGGCCTGCATCCTGCTCGCCGAGCCCATCCAGGGCGTCGGCACGCAGCCGGAGTTGTCGGGCCGCCTGTTCGGCATGAAGGAAGGCGAAGTCACGCCGGCGCATGCGCGTCGCGCACGGGCTGGGTGTTCGCGCACCGTGACCGGCCGGCAGGATCCCTACATCCCGAAGCTCGATGAAGTGAAGACCGCGGTCGCCGACGACGTGAAGCAGGAGAAGGCCGCGGAGCTGGCGAAGCAGCGCGCCGCGTCGATCGCCGCCGAGCTGAAGGGCGCCAAGGACTTCGCCGCGGCCGTGAAGAAGGCCGGCCTCGAGGTCAAGACCACCGAGCTGATCGCGCGCGGCGCGGCGATTCCGGACCTCGGCATCAGCGACGCCGTCGACAGCGGCCGCGTTCGCGCTGCCGCAAGGCGGCGTCAGCGACGCCATCACCACGCCGACCGGCACCGCGATCGTTCGCGTCGTCGAGAAGGTCGACGTCACCGACGCGGAGATCGCCGCCGGCAAGGATCAGACTGCGCGACGAGCTGGTCAACGCGCGCCGCGACAAGTTCTTCGGCGCCTACATGCAGAAGGCCAAGCAGGGCCTGAAGATCACGACGCGCGAAGACACGCTCGCGAAGGTCGTCGGCAGCTAACGCAGGCTCAACGGGCTCAGCAGGTTAAGCAGGGCATTTCTTCTGGTCGTTGGCCTGCTGCCTGCCCAGGCGCTACCTCGACAAACACGTAGGGCATGTGCGCCAGCACTTGCCCGGATCGGAACAGACGCGAGGGCGCGAGGACGCGCGGCCAGAGCGCGCCGCTCGCGCGGCGCCGAGCAGCTCCATCAGCGCGTCGGACGTGTACGGCCGCCTTCGACCTTCCCCACCGGCGACGACAGCTGATCGGCCGAGCACTTCGTAGAAGCTGCGATGCGGCGGATACACCACCAGCTCGACTTCCTCGTCGGCGGGATGCGGGCGCGCTGCTTGGCCGAGGTCGATCGCCTTGTAGAGCCCGCCCAGTTCGTCGACGAGTCCGATCTGCCTGGCCTGCTCCCCGGTCCAGACGCGGCCCTGCGCGATCTCGTCGACCTTCTCCGGCGTCATGTGCCGCGCCGGCCGCGGTGCGCTCGATGAACTGGTCGTAGACGACCTGCATCGACTCCTCGATCTTCTTCCGCTCCTCCGGCGTGAAGCGGCGATCGGGCGAATAGATCTCGGCGTGCTTGCCGCTGGCTCGTCGCCTCGATGTTCGCGCCCGAGCTTCTCGAGCGTGCCGCTGGTGACGAACTTGCCGGTGTAGACGCCGATCGATCCGGTCAGCGTCCCGGGCTGCGCGACGATGGCGTCGCCGCCGAGCGCGATGTAATAGCCGCCCGACGCCGCGAGATCCGACATCGAGACGATCACCGGGCCGCTGGTTCTCGCGCGAGATCGACAGCTCGCGCCAGATCACGTCCGACGCCGTCGACGATCCGCCAGGGCTGTCGACGCGCAGGACGATCGCCTTGATCGACCGCGTCGGCGCGCGCCTCGCGGATGTACTCGACGAGCGAATCCGAGCCGACGACCGCGCCGTTGACCGGATCGAAACCGCTGCTGCCCGAGTTGATCACGCCGGACGGCGTTGATCACCGCGATCGTCGAGCGGCGGCGCACGCCGGTCGCTTCCCACGACACCGCGGCGTAATCCTCGGCGTCGATGTAGTCGGCGTCGCGCAGACTCCGGCACCAGATCGTCGAGCTCGTCCTCGTAGGCGACCTCGTCGATCAGCCCGACGCGCAGCGCGTCGACCGGCTGGAACGGGCCCTGGTCGATCAGCGCGCGCACTTCCGCTTCCGCTTCTTGCCGGCGCATCGGCGATCGCCGCGCACCAGCTGATCGTACTGGCTGCGGTTGAGCGACTCGCTCATCTCGCGTGTGCGCCGGCGTGAACGTCTTCTCGAGATAGGTATTGACCGCGGTCTTGTAGTCGCCGACGTGCAGGAAGTCCGGATAGGTGCCGATCCAGTCGAAGGTGCCGCGCAGGAACACTTCGTAGCTCGCGACGCCGGTCAGATCGAGCGACGCCGACGGCAGCAGGTAGACGCTTGGTCGGCCACCGACGCGAGGTAGTACTCGCGATCGCCGCCGTATTCGAGCCACGCGTACACGTGCTTGCCGCTGGTCTTGAAGTCGTCGATCGCCTCGCGCAGCTCCTGCACCTTGGCCCAGAACGGCGAGTTGAGGCCGCCCGGCCGCAGCAGGATGCCGCGCGATGCGCGAATCGCTCTTGGCCTTGCGAATCAGCTCGACGTAGCCGCGGACCGAAAGGCTGTGCGAATCGCTGAACGGCAGCACTACCTCGGGCGCCATCTCCGGTAGATCGCCGGACGGCCGCAGCGTCAGCGTCGCCCGCTGCGGCAGGCTCGGGCTGCGTCCGACCATCAGGTAGATCACGGCCATGCCGGCCATCGAGGCGAACACCGCGAAGAGCAACAGGCCAAGGACGAGCCGGACGGGGCGAGAAGCGCTCACCACGGCAGTATAGGCCTGCCAAGGGCGCACTGTCGCGCGCTCTCCGCTCTCGCGGGGCGAGGGGATTGACGGCGCGATCACGCGATCACTAGGGCGGGATCCATTCGGCGCGACGCCGGCACATTTGGAGTCATACTAACCAGCCCCTCCGTTCTTCCGTAGGACGTCCAGCCCATGCGTATTGTTGTGCCGCATGGAGTGCGAGCGCCGCGGCATGAAGAATTTCTGTGCAAGCGGTGTGAGACGACGCCGCGATAATCGAAAGCGTCAGAAGCCCCCGGCGTGGATTACGAACGGCTGTTTCTCGAGAATTTGAGCACCGTCGAACGGCTGGCGCGATCCATCGCCCTGCGCCACCGGCTGCCCCCTGATGCCTTGGAAGACTTCGCCGGCACGGTGCGGCTGAAACTGATCGAAGGCGATTACCGCATCCTCCGCGAGTTCGAAGGCCGCAGCTCGCTCAACACCTACCTCACGATCGTCATCAGCCGCCTCTTCCTCGATTACCGGGACGGGCTGTGGCGCCGCTGGCGGCCGTCGGCCCGGGCGATCGCCCTCGGGCCAGACGCCGTCCTGGTCGAGCAACTGACCGTCCGCGACGGCCACACCCTGAGCGAGGCGATGCAGATCATGCGCGCGTCCCATCAGGTGACGCGCAGCGAGGCCGAGCTTCGCGAGCTGTGGTCCTCGCTGCCCGTGCGGTCGCGGGTGATGCGCGTGCCGGAAGGGCTGGGCCGACACGATCGCGGAGTCGGATGACACGCTGATCGATCGGACGGTTGCGGCGGAGGAACGCGCCGCGGTGAGTCGCGCACTCCAGCAGGCACTTGCCGGCCTGCCGGCGGTCGAACGGATCGTGTTGAAGCTGCACTTCTCGCGAGGCGTGCCGCTGGTGCACGTCGCCACGAGGCTGCAGATGTCCAAGGCCACGATTCATCGGCGGATGAGCCGGGCGATCGCCGCGTGCCGCGCGGCGCTGACGGCATCCGGAGTTGATGGCGCACGCGTCCACGGCCTGGCCAGGGCCGACGCCGATGATGAGCTCTCATCGCTGCTCGACGGCCTCGATGAGACGATCGCAAAACCCCGCCGTCTAAACCTACGAGATGAGTGAGCGCGCCACGGCGTGCCCGGGGCTGAACGCGCTCGCCGCGTTCCTGGATGGCCGATTGGCCGCCGGGGACAAAGCGGCCGTTCAGGAGCACATCGCCACCTGCGACGTGTGCCTCGAACTGGTAGCCGAGACCCTGCTGGTCCCGGTCGCAGTGCTCGTCGCCAGGCCCGTAGGGACTGCCGCGTCCGGTGCCCCGCGTTCCTGGTCCCGCAGCCCATGGGCTGCGGTCGCGGCGGCAGTGGCGGCGGTTCTGATTGCCGCGCTGCTTGCTCCCGGGTTGGGGTCGCTGCCGAACGTCGGGCAGGGGCCGAAGCTCGCGGATCTTGCCGCAGCGGCTGGCCTGGGAAGGCCGGTTGAGGGTCGTTTGACCGGGGGCTTTACCCATCGCCCCTGGTTCGCGCCACTCGCCGGGGGGCAGGGGGGCGCCATGACCTCCTCGACCGCCATCCAGCTGGCCGCGGGCAAGATCCGCGGGAATCTCCAGGCAGACAGCACCGCCACCCGCCTGCACGCCTACGGCGTGTCGCAGGTGTTGCTGCGCGATTGGGCGCAGGCCTCGCTCGCGCTGGCCGCGGCGGCGCGCGAACAGCCGAAGAACGCGAAGTATCAGAGCGACGTCGCGGCGCTCTATCTCGAACGCGTCAGGAACGGTGAACGGCCGGGCGATCTGATCAAGGCGCTGGCCGCGGCCGAGCGGGCACGCCTGGCCGATCCGCAACTACCCGAGGCGTGGTTCAACCGCGCCCTCGCGCTCGAACAGCTCTCGCTGCGCGGCCAGGCGCGAGCCGCGTGGGCCGATTACCTGACCCGCGACCATTCGTCGGCGTGGGCCGACGAGGCGCGCGCGCACATCGCCGCACTCGATGCGCCTGTTGCCGCCTCGCGCTGGCCCTCGGTCGAGACCCGCCTTCGCGCTGGGGTGGACGTGACGCTCGCCGAGGAGGCCATTCGCGTTCAGGCCAGCGAGGCTCGCACTTTCTTCGAAGCCGTCCTGTGGCCGGCCTGGGCCGCTGCCGTGCTCGCCGATCGTCCCGCCGACGTCGAGCGCGAGGCGCTGCGCACGATGGCCGACGCGTTCCTCCGGCTCACCGGCGACACTCTTTATCGCGATGCGGTGGCAGCCATCGATCGCGCCGGGCAGAGAGGTCCAGCGTCTGGTCGCGCTCTAGCCGAAGCCCATGCGGCCTATGCCGAGGCGGCGCAACTGGCGCGCCAGGATCTGTTCAGCGCCGCGGTGCCGAAGCTGACCGCAGCGCGTGCGCAGCTCGATGCCGCCGGCAGTCCGTTTGCCGTTCGCGCCGCCCAGGATCTCGCCGGAGCGCAGTACTACAACCGGAAACTGGCGGACGCTTCGGCAATTGCGGCGAGGGTGCTCCAAGTGTCGCGCGCGGCGGGCTATTGCAGCCTCGAGTCTCGGGCGACCTGGCTGCAAGGGCTGGTGGCGTTCGCAGAGGGCCGCTACGGTGATGCCCGGGCTGCCTGGGAGCAGATGCTGGCATCCGCCGAACAGGGCGCCGACGTGGAGCAGCAGGCCGCCGCGCACGGCCTCCTGGCGAACCTGCTCGACTATCTGGGGGACAGCGATCCCGCGTGGCAGCATCGCCGCGTCGCGCTGGCGGCGATGGAGGCCAGCGGCGCCACCCGGCTGCGCTATGGCCTGCTGCTCAGCACCGCGGGACAGGCGCTGAAGGAACACGATCCCGCCGCCGCGCTCGCGCTCCAGGACGCCGTCGTCGAGACGGCGATGCAGTCGAAGCGACCAGCGGCGATTGCCGAAGCGCTGGCGGCACGGGCTTCCATCCATGCCGCACTGGGACTGATTCAGAAAGCGACCGACGACCTGGCGGCAACACGTTCCGAGATCCTTGCGATGCCCGACGCCGCGCTTCGGGCGAGGATCGAAGGCACCGTGCTGGTGGCGGACGTCAACTTGCTCAAGGCCACGCACAGCTCCAGGGTCACGGCGGCCGCCGACCGCGCCATCCGGTGGTTCGACGACCGGAAGGAAACGGCTCGGCTGCCTCCGCTCTACCTGGCGCTCGGTGAGGCGTGGCTGGCGCGAGGAGAATTTGCAAAGGCGCGGCACGCCGCGTCGACCGGCATCTCCATCTTCGAGCGCGAACGGGCGGCTCGTCCCGCGACCGCGGGGACGCGAACCGATGAGGGTTGGCAGCTCTACGAAGTTGGGCTGCGCGCGGCGCTCGGCGAAGGCGATTTATCCGCGGCGTTCGCCTACGGCGATCGGGCAAGGTCGCGCGGGCTGCGGTCGACCGGCCGTGCCGCGGCCAATCTTGCAACCGTGCAGGCCAGTCTCGGCGAACACGACGCGGTCCTGGCGCTGAACCAGTTGCGTGAGGAACTGGTCGTATGGGTGGTCACGCGCCACGACGTCCGTCACCTCGTCCGGCCCATCTCGCAGGACGATGCGGTGCGCATGGTGTTGCGGCAGGCCGACGAGATCACCATGGCCGCGTCCGAGCCTCGGGCCGCCGAGGCACTCTTCCGCGAGATCGTGCGCCCTCTGGCATCGAGCCTGGCCCATGCCTCGCGGGTGACGGTGGCACCCGACGCGCCGTACTTCGCCGCGTCGTTCGCCGGCTTGTGGAATCCCGAGCGCCGCCGGTTCTGGGTCGAGGACGTGCAGATCGCGGTGAGTGGCCGGCTCGACGCGGTGGTCAGCCCCGCCGCGCCCGTGGGCCAATCGGCGGTCGTCGACGTCGCTGCCTCCGCCACCCCCGAGGAAGCCGCGGTGGCGTGGCGCCGGGCGCCCGCTCAGGCTGTCATTCAGTTGCCGGCGCTGGCGGCGTCGAACAGCCACCTGCCACAACTCTCGCGTGTGGTCCTGGCCGATTCGCCTGGGCATCCGTATTCAGGGACGTGGCTCGCCCAGGACCTGACCGCACTGCCGCCCGTGCGTGGCGTCGTGTTGCCGAATGTCGATGCGGGCGAACGGCCGGTGTTCGGCGCCGGCAGCTACGACGTGGCCAGCGCGTTCCTCGAGGCTGGCACGCCTCACGTCGTGGCGGTCATCAGCACCGCGACGCCGGACGACACGCTGGCCGGGAGGCTCCGCCAGCGGCTGGAGAGCGACCCGTCAATGGTCAGCGCCGTGGCGTCGTTCCAGCGCGAGGCGATCCAGACCAATGGCCGCCGGTTGGGCAAGTGGAGTCAGGTCGTGGTGTACGGGGCGGGCCGTTAGTTTCAAGCAAGGAGCGAACGTGAATCGACGCCAATTCGTCTCTCGAGTTTCGATGAGTGCCGCAGCCACCGCCGTCGCGGTGGCGTCCCCCTCGGCCCGAACGCGCTCCGATTCGGCGTTCACGCTGCGATTCGTTGGCATGATGGGGTTTGTTCAACGCAGTGACGGTTCGTACCTGGTGGCGACGCCAGGCAACACCGCCCACGCCCACCTGTCTCATCAACCGTTCCTGATGGCGCGCGCCGGCAGCCGCGTGGCACAGGCGCTGGACATGGCGCCGGCACGCGGCGTGGTGCCCGGTGCGTTCGACATGCGCTTGTCCGACGCGCGGCCCGATGGCTTCGTCTATCGCTGCCTGGACAACACCTCGCTCGACGTCGTCAGCGGCGCCGATCCGGCAGTGGCCAATCACTCCACTCAGATGGCGCAGATGGACCGGATCGTTCCCGGCTCGCGCGTGCGCGGCAACATCGAGCAGTGGGCCACCAGCCGGGTGTCGCTGCGAGGCGGGCGCATCGAAGATTCGTCGGCGCACCCCGACGCCGGGCGGGTCTGGTCCTTCGGCAGCTACCAGCAGCGCCTCACCGACGCCGTGAACTTCCAGGCCAGCGCCGGCGCCCAACTCCGCCTGACGACAGGCGCCGAGGCCCTCAGCTTCACCGCGGGCGCGACGAGCGGCGAGGAACTGTGGGTCATCAGCGCGGCGCAGGCGCGCGAACTGGACAGCCCGACGCGGCTGGAGCACAGCGTGGCGGCGTTCGATTACCTCGCGGAGGCGACACCGTTGATCGCGGAATGCGCCGAGGCGCGCGGCCGCGAAGTGCCACCCACCGAACTGCCCTGTACGCACCCGACCAGCGCCGCACTCGGCCTCGCCGCCGGTGGTCGAACCTGGCCGCCGTACAGCGAGCTCTGCTACATCGTCGAGATCATGATCGGCAAGGGCAGGAACAAGTAGACGTTCTCGATACCTCTGACGCGCCGCTTGAAGGCCGGGGCCATCCAACCCGGCCTTCTTTTTTGTCAGCGCCGCTGCCCCTCGAAGCGCAGGTCCCACACCCGATCCTGCGACACGCTCAGCGATGGCGGCGCGCCGGCCCCGCCGTGATGGAACACGATGGTTCCCATCGAACTGCTGAAGACTCCGTCGTACAACGGTGTCAGCCGAACGGTCCGCTCAGGACGCTGCCACAGCACCAGGGCGCCATCGATCACTTTTGCGGTGACGGCCGTCTCTGCCTCGGTGCTGACGTACTCGCCGACGTAGCGCTGGAGTTCGTCGGCGGACGGCGACCAGGGTTTGGCGCGCACGAGACGATCGACGCGCCCGAATGCATCCGTCACGGTCACTTGCCCATCAGCACCGAACAGCCATCGCTGCCCCGAGGGCGTCAACAGGCTCGTGCCCGATTCCGCCGTGAGGACCGCGCCTCGCTCGATCTTCACCGTCGCGCCATCGCGCACGATGCGAGCCGGCACGCTGGTCGCGGCATTGCGGTACAGCCCCGTGATCCCCGCCACCTCCGATTCCGTCAGCGTGTGCGTGCCCTGCGCCGCGACGCGCGGCCCCAGCGAAGCCGCGAGCACGGCATCCACGACCTGGTAGGCGATGGTGTCTGCGGCGGCATCGGCGGCGTTGCAGAGCACCGCCACCGACGCGCGTTTCTCGGGGAACGTCGTCAAGAAGGCACGATATCCGGCAGTGGAGCCACTGTGCCGCACTTCCTTCAAGCCCCGGTAGGTGTCCACCCAGACACCCATCCCATAGTCGTGCGCGCGCCCGTCGCTGAAGCGTCCTGGAGTGGTCTGTTCGAGGACGAACGCCGCGTCACCCACGACTGGTGACTGGAAGTTGCGGGTCCACTTGAGCAAATCGCCAACGGTGGTCAGCAGGCCGCCGTTGCCGTAGACGTTCTCGAACGGAAGGTCGAGATGATAACCGTCATCCTGGCGCTCGTAGGCCAGGGCGCGGCGCGGGACGATGCGCGTGTGATCATCGCGCCAGGACGTGCTGGTCATCCCGAGGGGGTTGAACAGCCGCTGCCGCGTGAACTCGGAGAACGACATGCCGCTGACGCGGGTCACGAGGACCGCGGCGAGATTGAAGCCCGAGTTGCTGTACGACCAGCGGGTGCCCGGCGTGAAGTTCAGCGAGCGCTGCCGCGACAGGATGTCGATGACGTGCGCGTGGGTGTAGACCCGCGTGGTACGCGGCCAGCCGGCGATCCCTTCGACGCTGCCCCAGTCGCGGAGCCCGCTGGTGTGCGTCAGGAGATGACGGATGGTCACCGGCGTGCCGTAGTCGGGCAGCTCCGGGATGTATTTCCGGATGGGATCGTCGAGCGACAGCTTGCCGTCGCGCGCCAGCAGGAGCACCGCGGCAGCGGTGAACTGCTTCGACACCGAACCGGCTTCGAAGATCGTGTCCGCCTTGTTCGGCACGCCGCGTTCGAGGTCGGCCATGCCGAAGCCCTTCTCGAGCGCGCTGTGCCCATCGAGGTCCACGCCGACCGCGCACCCTGGTGTTGCGACGGTCCACTGCGTGAACACGGCGTCCACGTCGGGGGCGGCGGCGGGCGCGGCCACCTGCATCGCGGCTGCGAACAATAGGGAAAGAATCGGCACGGATTTCCTCGTCGTGGTTGACCGGATCTATTTCGCTGCGAGGGTGCGATCGAGCGCTGCGATCGCCTCTTGAACAGCGGCGACCGCCTGTGTCGTCGGCGCGACGTCGGCGCCTTCGATCAACCCGAACAGCTGACCGAGCCCGCCCATTTGCCGCTGCAGATCCTGGGTTCGCGTCTGACCCGCGTCGCCCTGCGCCCGTGCCTGCTGCAGCGCCGTGGCCGCGCGTCGAATGGCGCCGTCGAGCCCACGCGACAGCGTGTACTGCTGCCGCAGGCCTGCTTCGGGGGTCTTCACCCTCGGATCCATCCGGACCACCAGCGGCGCGGTCTTCGTCTGACCGTCGACGGTGAGACGCACGGAGTAAGTCCCGGGCAGCGCCCAGGATCCGAGCGGCGTGCGCGGCGTGTTCCCCAGGATCGCGGAGATGGGATAGGAGAACGCGGCGACCGCCGGCCGCTCGTGATGCAGATCCCACACGAAGCGATGCAAGCCCGCCGCCTTCGACAGCGGCTGATCGGGGCGGAGCCAGTAATCGGGCGTGTTGCGGCCCTCGACCGGCGCGTCCGCCGGATCGCTCGCTCGAGTAGCGAACGCACTGCGGCACCGGACGCATCGAGGATGTCGAGTGTGACCGCGCCGCTGGTGCCGGCCGGCAGCCAGTAGTTGATGACCGCGCCATCGGGCGGGTTCTGCCCCGCCGGCTCGTCGGGCGGCAGCGGCGTGTCGGTGTTCTTGTTCCAGCGCAAGCGAGTCGCCTCCTGCGGCGCGAACAGATGCGCGCCCGCCGACAATGGCGCCTCGGGCCATCTGCCGCAGCGGCGTGATGTCGTCCAGGATCCAGAAGCTGCGCCCGTGGGTGCCGACCACCAGGTCGTCGTCCTTGATGACGAGGTCGCGAATCGACGTCGCCGGCATGTTGTTGCGCAGCGACTGCCAGTGATCGCCATCGTCGAACGAGACATAGACCGCCTGCTCGGAACCGGCGAAGAGCAGGCCGCGGCGCTTCGGGTCCTCGCGCACGACGTTGATGATGCCGCCGTCCGGCATCCCGGTGGTGATGTGCGTCCAGGTCTTGCCGCCATCGCGAGTGCGGTAGATGTGCGGCCGCAGGTCGTCGAGCCGGATGGTGTTGATCGCCGCGTAGGCGGTGTTGGCGTCGAAGTGCGACGCGTCCATGAGCGAGACCTTCGTCCACGGCGTCAACTCCGGCGGCGTCACGTCGCTCCACGTCTTGCCGCCGTCCCGCGTCACCTGAATCAGGCCGTCGTCGGTGCCGACCCAGATCGTCTGCTCGTCGAGGTACGACGGAGCAATCGTGTAGATCACACCGCGCTGCGTCGGGCTGCGCTTCCGGCCGGGTCGAGTAGATGCCGACGTTCGTCGGCACCTCCCAGCTTGCGCGTGTCAGATCCGGGCTGATCTGATCCCAGGACTGGCCGCCGTTGATGGTCTGCCACAGCACGTTCGACGAGAAGAACAGCTTGCGCGGATTCACCGGCGAGAACAGCACCGGCATGGTGCGCACGACGCGGTAGTCGGCGGTCGCGCAACGGTTTCGGGCCCACCTGCTGCATCTGGCCGGTGCGCCGATCCCACCGCGACACCTTGCCGCCGTAGACGATGTCGGGGTCGAGCGGATCGGGCGCGACGTAGCCGTACTCTTCGACGCCGACCGGCGACCATTCGCGGAAGGTGATCTGGCCGTCGATCGCCGCGGCTCTCGATGCAGACCGATCCGCTCTCCTGCTGGCCGCTGCACACGCGATACGGAAAGGCGTTGTCGGTGGTGACGTGATAGAACGCCGCGGTCGGCTGGTTGTACCAGCTGCTCCACGTCTCGCCGCCGTTCAGTGACACGATCGCGCCCTGGTCCGAGGTCAACGCGATGATGTCGGGATTGGTCGGGTTGAACCAGGCCCGCTGATAGTCGTCGCCACCAGGCGCGCCGCGAATCGCGGTGAAGGTGCGGCCGCCGTCCGTGGACTTCCACGTCACGACCGTCGGCACGATAACGATGTCGGGATTGGTCGGATGAACGCGGATGTCGGTGGCATCGCTCGGCCGGGCCAGCACGCGCTCGTCGCTGTTGACGCGCGTCCAACGTTTCACCGGCGTCGTCCGATCGATAGATGCCGCTGGTGGTTCGCGCTTCGACGACGGCGAACAGCCGCGAGGGCTGGCTCGGCGCGATGCCAATGCCGATGCGACCCAACCGATCGCCCTCCCAGGTCGGCAGGCCCGTCGGTCAGCTGACGCCACGTGGTGCCGCCGTCCGTCGACTTGAACAGGCCGCTGCCCGGCCCTCGGAAATCGCCGTTCTCCCACGGCCCCTGCCGCGCCTGCCACAGCGACGCGTAGACCGTGGACGGGTTCGACGGATCGATGACCACGTCGGCCGCGCCGGTGTTTTCGTCCTTGTAGAGCACGCGCTCGAACGTCTTCCCGCCATCGAGCGATCGGAAGATGCCGCGCTCGGTGTTGGGGCCGTAGGGATGTCCGAGCGCCGCCACGAACAGGCGATTCGGCGTTCTTCGGATCGACCACGACCTGCCCAATCTGCTGCGTATCGCGCAGGCCGAGATGCGTCCAGGTCTTGCCGGCGTCGGTGGACTTGTACATCCCGTCACCGGTCGCCAGATCCGGCCGCTGCTGCGATTCGCCCGTCCCGACGTAGATGACGTTGGGATCGGAGGGCGCCACCGCCAGCGCGCCGATCGATCCGGTGGGCTGGTCGTCGAAGATCGGCATCCAGGTGCGGCCGGCGTCGGTGGTCTTCCAGACGCCGCCGTTGACGACGCCGATGTAGAACGTGTGCGGCTGGCTGGGGACGCCGTCGAGCGCCTTGGTCCGGCTGGCGCGGTGGGGCCCGATGTTGCGCCAGTGCAGCTCGGAGAACACGCGGGGATCGGTGGGCGCCGGACCTTGCGCCTCGACCGTTGCCGCGGGGCCGGTGGCGGCGGCGACAGCCCCCGCGAGCGCGCCGACGGCCACCAATCGGACAATCAAACTCTGAAACCGCATGGGCCGGAGTGTAGCTGAACTTCGTCAGGGGTTCTGCGTATGTTCTCTATGTGAGATCCATCAGCTTTCTGTTCAAGGGACCGCTGATTCTGCTCTTCCTCGTGGTCATCAACCTGATGACTTCGCCCGGCCATTGGTGGGTGCAGTGGGCGGCGCTCGGGATCGGCATCGCCTGGGTGTTCAGCCTGATGCGGGTCATCCGCGCGGTGGTGGTCGCCGGCGGCCTGGCGGCGCTCGGCGCCTACCTGCTCAACCGCAATCGGAACGCCGCGTCAGGCCACGGCCGCGGCCCCTGGTAGCGGCGGGACGCCGGCTCAGCGCTCGGTGGTGGAACCCACGACCGAGCGCAGCAGCGTGAGCAGCAGGTCTACCGCGACCGCGTTGTGCCCACCCAGCGGAATGATGACGTCCGCATAGCGCTTGCTGGGTTCGACGAACTCGAGGTGCATCGGCTTCACGGTGCCCTGATACTGCTCGATCACCGAGTCCATCGTACGGCCGCGATCGGCAACGTCGCGCACCAGCCGGCGGATGAAGCGCGTGTCCGAGTCGGTGTCCACGAACACCTTGATGTCCATCAGCTGGCGCAACGCCGGATCCGTGAAGACCAGAATTCCTTCAACAATGATCGCCCGCCGCGGGGTGAACAGATCGGTCTCGGCCAGCCGCGCGTGGCGCGTGAAATCGTAGCGCGGCACCTGCACCGGGTCACCCGCCTTCAGGGCCCGCACGTGCTCCACCATCAGGTTGGTTTCGAGCGCGTCGGGATGGTCGTAGTTGAGCGCCGCGCGCTCTTCCAACCGCAGGTCGTTGCGATCACGATAGTAGCGATCGTGATCGAGCACCGTGACGTCCTCGGGCCCGAGGCTGTCGACGATGCGCCGCACGACGGTGGTCTTGCCCGATCCGGATCCGCCGGCAACGCCGACGATCACTCGTGGTTGTGGCACGGGGCGGACGGGTCCTACTTCTTCTTGGGCGGGAACTTCTCGATGATGTCGGCGATCACGTCCTGAAGGCGCTTGTTGCGCTTCTCGGCCGGCTGATCCCGATTGACTTCGGCCTGCGCGACGGCGCGCCACATCGGCTGCCTCGCCGGGGTCATGACGTCGATCACCAGCGAGCCCTGCTCGTAAATCTTCAGTGACGTCGCCACCTGGTCGAATGGCGGCAAGCCCCAGGCGACGCTGCCCGGCAGGAACTGCCCGAGCGTCTGTCCCGAGGTGCTGACGCTGACCAGGCCGAAGTAGGCGACCAGGAAATCGGCCTTCTCGCCAGCGGCCGCCTTGCGGAAGCCTTTCTTGGTGAGTTCCTGTTCGACGGCCTTGATGATCACCGGCTCGAAGCGCGCCCGCAGTGCTTCCGGGTCGTCATCCTTGGTGAGGGCCATCTTCATCTGCCCTGGGGCATCGTCCGGCCAGGCGAAGACCTTGAGCTGCGAGAAGTCCGTGGCGGGATCGAATCCCGTGTTGACTTTGACCCGAGCCGACACGGTCACCGCCAGAGCGACGGCGACCAGGACGAACGCAGTGGTTGGTCTCATGGCTGATGTTTGGTGCGGAAGAGAGGACTCGAACCTCCACCCTGTTGCCAGGACTAGCTCCTGAGGCTAGCGCGTCTGCCAATTCCGCCACTTCCGCAAGCTTGGCCGCTCGAGAGCGACCCATCCGGGCCTTCGCCCGTGGGCAGGAAAGCGTAAGTATACCTAGCGCTCGGTGGTGAAGGCAAACCTTCCTTTGCGAACCGCGGTTTGCGCCTCGATCACGGCGAGAAACGCCTGGGCAGCGTGGGACAGCGAGGCCTCGCGGCGATACACGAGCCGCAGCTTGCGCTCGAACGCGAGGTCCGGCACCTTCACGCGGACCAGCTCCTTGCGCGCGATCTCGCCTTCCACCGCGATCGCCGGCAGCAGCGCCACGCCGTTGCCCATCGCCACGAACTTCTTGATCGCGTCGATGGTCGGCAGCTCCACCGGCATCTGCAGCTGAATGCGCTTGTCCTGGAACGTCTCGATCACCCGGTTCCGGTACGGCGACGCCACGTGGTGGGCGACGAACGACTCCCCTCCAGTTCCTCGATGCTCACCTTGGGCCGCTTCGCGTACTGGTGTCCCGGCGGGACGACGAACGCCAGCTCGTCGCGATACACGACGATCGACGTCAGCAGCTCGAGGTCGGGCCGAAACGTGACGATGCCGATGTCCGCGCCGTAGTCGAGAACCTGGCCCGGGATGCGGCTGGCCAGCGCGCGCTGCACCGTGACGTGCACGCTCGGGTAGAGGCGCCGGAACTCGTTGCAGGAGCGGCAACAGATAGAGGCACGTCAGTTCGTTGGCGGCCAGCGTCAACCGCCCCGAGCGGAGCTGCCGCACATCGTCGAGCGCGGAGAGCGCCTGCTGGCGGAAATTGAGCAGACGCTCGGCGTGCACGGCCAGCACCCGCCCCGCGTCGGTGAGCAGGCCGCGCCGGCTGGCGCGATCGAACAGCGGCCGGCCCACCTCGTCTTCGAGCTTCTTGATGGTCTGGCTGATGGCCGGTTGGGTGCGATAGAGCGCCTTGGCCGCCGCGGAGAAGCTGCCTTCACGAATCACCGCCATGAAGGCTTCGAGTTGCGCCAGTTCCATGGCGACACAATATAAGCAACAGCGTAGGTTTCCATAGGGATTATTACTTTGACTTATTTGGGGGCTCACCCCAGACTCGACTCCGGAGTTGCACACAATGACGGACCGAGGGCGAGTACGCATTTTCGACACGACCCTGCGCGACGGGGAGCAGGCACCAGGGTTCAGCATGACGCCGGCCGAGAAGGTCCGCATCGCCGAACACCTGGAGCAGCTTGGCGTGGACATCATCGAAGCGGGCTTCCCCATCTCGTCGGACGGCGACTTCGAAGCGGTGCGCGCCGTCGCCGCGGCGGTGCGGACGCCGATCGTGGCGGGCCTGGCCCGCGCGGTCATCGGGGACATCGATCGGGCCTGGGCGGCGCTCTCGGGCGCGCGGCGGCCCCGCATTCACGTGTTCCTGGCGACCTCGGATTTGCATCTCGAACACAAGCTGCGCATCGACCGCGACACCTGTCTCGAGCGGATCAGCGCCGCGGTGAAGCACGCCCGCTCGCTGACGCCTGACGTCGAGTTCTCGGCGGAGGACGCGACCCGCAGCGAGCTGGGGTTCCTGTGCGAGGTCGCCGCCGCGGCGGTCGAGGCGGGCGCCACCACCATCAACCTGCCGGACACGGTGGGCTATGCGCTGCCGGAGGACATCACCCGGATGTTCACCGCCGTGCGCGCGCGGGTCGGCGACGAGGTCACGCTGTCGGCCCACTGCCACAACGACCTGGGCATGGCGGTGGCCAACTCGATCGCCGCCATCCAGGCTGGCGCGCGGCAGGTGGAGTGCACCATCAACGGCATCGGCGAACGCGCCGGCAACGCGGCGCTCGAAGAGATCGTGATGATGCTGAACGTCCGCCGCGAGGCGCTGCCTTACGACACCGGCGTGGTCACCACGCGGCTGGTGCCCACCAGCCAGGCGCTGAGCGCCACCGTCGGCATCGGCGTCGCGCCGAACAAGTCCGTCGTGGGCGCGAACGCCTTCGCCCACGAGGCCGGCATCCATCAGGACGGCATGCTGAAGAATCACCTCACCTACGAAATCATGCGGCCCGAATCGGTGGGCGCGGCGGGCACGCGCCTGGTGCTCGGCAAGCACTCCGGGATGCGCGGTCTCGATGCCCGCTGCCGGGCCATCGGCCACCCCCTCGGTGAGGCCGAGCTGGAACGCGTCTACCTGCGCGTCACTGCCCTGGCCGATCGCAGCAAGAGCGTGAGCGACGAGCAGCTGGAAGCCATCGTCCGCGAGGAAGCGGTTCAGCTGGCCGGGGCGGCCGGCGGCGCCACCCGCCTTGCGGCGATGCCCCAGGCGCAGGGGGCGGCATGGCGCTGAACATCGCGCTGCTGCCGGGCGACGGAATCGGACCCGAGGTCACGGCCGAAGCCGTCCGCCTGCTGAAGCGCATCGGCGATCTCTACGGCCACGCGTTCGAGATGAGCACGCCACGCCATTGGTGGCGAAGGGCTCGAGCGCTTCAACCAGAGCCTGCCGGACGAGACGCTGAAAGCCTGCCTGGCCGCGGACGCCGTCCTGCTGGGCGCCGTGGGACATCCTCGTTACGAAAGCCGTCAGCCCTCGGAACGCCCCGAGGCCGGGCTGCTCGCGCTGCGACAGGCACTTGGCGGCTTCGCCAACCTGCGTCCGGCCATCTGCCACACCGCGCTCGCCGATCGCACACCGTTCAAGGCCGAGCGGCTGCAGGGCGCCGACATCCTCATCGTCCGCGAGCTGCTCGGGGGGATCTACTTCGGCGAGCCGCGCGGCTATCACTCGCCGCGACGTGGCGTTCAACACGTTGATCTACTCGAAGGCGGAAGTGGAGCGGGTGGCGCGAGTGGCGTTCGAGATGGCCCGCGGCCGCCGGCGCCGGGTGGCCTCGATCGACAAGGCCAACGTCCTCGAGACCTCGCGGCTGTGGCGGACGACGGTCACGGAAGTAGCGCGCGAGTATCCGGACATCGCGCTCGAGCATGTCTACATCGACACCTGCGCGATGCGCCTGGCCACCAGCCCGGCCAGCTTCGACGTGATCCTCGCCGACAACCTGTTCGGCGACATCCTGAGCGATCAGGCCGCGTCGATCTCGGGGTCGCTGGGCGTGCTGCCGTCGGCGACGATTGGCGGGCGCGTCGATCTCTACGAGCCGGTCCACGGCTCGGCCCCAGACATCGCCGGCAAGGGGCTGGCGAATCCGATTGGCGCCATCGCCAGCGCCGCGATGCTGCTGCGCCTCTCGGCGCGGCTCACGCACGAAGCCGATCTGATCGATCACGCGATCGAAGTCGCGCTCGCCTCCGGAGCCCGCACGCGGGACCTCGCGGGGCCGGGCGACGCCACGCTCAGCACGCGGGAGATGGGCGACGCGATCGAGCATGCCCTCGTTGAACTGCACGATCACCGTCACACGTATCACGCGGTCTAACCATTATGAAACTGAGCGGCGCTGACATCATCTGGTCCTGCCTGCGCGAGCATGGCGTCGATACCGTCTTCGGTTACCCGGGCGGCGCGATTCTGCCGGCCTACGACCGGCTTCTCGATCATCCGATTCGTCACGTGCTGGTGCGCCACGAACAGAGCGCCACGCACATGGCGGACGGCTACGCGCGCGTCAGCGGCCGCGTCGGCGTGGCGGTCGCCACCTCGGGTCCAGGCGCCACCAACCTGGTCACCGGCATTGCCACGGCGATGATGGACTCGACGCCGATGGTGTGCATCACCGGACAGGTGCCGGCGGCGCTGCTCGGGTCGGATGCGTTCCAGGAAACCGACATCACCGGCATCACCCTGCCGATCACCAAGCACAACTACCTGGTGCAGCGGGCGGCCGACATCGCGCCGGTGCTCCACGACGCCTTCCGTGTCGCCACCTCGGGCCGGATGGGACCGGTGCTGGTGGACATCACCAAGAACGCGCAGCAGGAGCTGACCGAGTGGTCGGCGAGCGCCGAGCCGGTCGGGCCCGCGTTCGCGCGCACCGGGGAGTTCTCCGGCACCGCTCTCGAACACGCCACGGCGCTGATCGCCCGGGCCGAGCGCCCCGTGATCCTGGCGGGACAGGGGCTGCTGAAGAGCGGGGCGATGGACGAACTGCTGCAGCTCGCGGAGCTGGCGCACCTGCCGGTGGCGGTCACGCTGCTCGGCATCGGCGCCCTGCCCGCCGCTCACCCGCTCAACCTCGGCATGATGGGGATGCACGGCGAGCCCTGGGTGAACGAAGCCATCCAGGATGCCGACCTGCTGATCGCGCTGGGCATGCGCTTCGACGATCGCGTCACCGGACAGCTGGCGCATGTATGCGCCGCGGGCGAAGAAGATCCACATCGACATCGACCCGTCCGAACTGCACAAGAACGTGCGCGCCGACGTCGCGATCGCCGGCGACCTCCGCACGGTGCTGCGCGCCTGGCTGCCGCAGGTGCAGCCGGCCCGCCACGACGCCTGGCTGACCCGCATCCGTTCGTTCGCGGGCGGACCGACCGTGCGCGACCTCGCGGGCATCGACGACCCGGGCCCGCTGCAGGCGGCGCAGGTGATTCACGACATCTGGCGGGCCACCGAGGGCCAGGCCATCGTCGTCACCGACGTCGGCCAGCACCAGATGTGGGCGGCGCAGTACTACCGCGTCGCCGAGCCGAACACCTGGGTCACCTCCGGTGGCCTGGGGACGATGGGCTTCGCGCTGCCGGCGGCGATCGGCGCCAAGCTGGCCCGGCCGGACCGTGAGGTGTGGGCCATCGTCGGTGACGGCGGCTTCCAGATGACGCAGGCGGAACTGCACGACGCTGATGCAGGAGGGCGTGAAGATCAACATCGCGATCATCAACAACGGCTTCCTCGGCATGGTGCGGCAGTGGCAGCAGTTCTTCCACGACCGCCGCTACAGCTCGACGCCGCTGCGTCGCCGGACTTCGTGAAGATCGCCGACGCGCACGGTGTGCACGGGGCTGTCGGCGTCGACCCGGGCCGAGGCGCTCGACGCGATTCAGCAGGCGCGCGCTCGCCGAAGGCCCGGTGCTGATCGATTTCCGCGTGCAGCAGGAAGACACGGTTTACCCGATGGTCGCGCCCGGTGCGGCGCTCGACCAGATGATTCACGCGCCGCGGTCGGCGCTCGTTGAGACAGGAGCGGACCTGCTGTGATGGAAGAACTGCTGCGTTCACGCACCGTCGTCGTCCGCTACGAGCACGCCATCGACGCGCTGGACCGCGTGGCCTCGGTGCTGCGCCGTCAGCGGGTGCGCGCCGACGCGTTCACCGCGGTCGCCGCGCCGGATGGCGTCCACGGCACAGGCCACGATCATGTTCGAGAGCACGGACCGCACCGCCGATCGCATCGTCGCCGCTGCTGGGGCGTCAGATCGGGGTGCTGGCTGTTGAGGAGTGGAGAGACTGCGATGATGATTCACGACGCTGACGCCGACCTCGGCCTCATTCGCGACCGGCACGTGGCGGTGATTGGATACGGATCGCAGGGCCACGCCCATGCGTTGAACCTGCGCGACAGCGGCGTCGACGTGCGCGTCGGCGCTTCGCCCGGGAGGCCGCTCGTGGGCCGCGGCCGAGCGCGACGGGTTTGCGCCGATGACACCCGCGGACGCCACCGAATGGGCCGACGTGGTGATGATCCTGGCCCCCGACCTCGAGCAGCCGGCGCTGTTCCGCGACCAGATCGCGCCGCGTCTCCGCGAGGGCCACCTGCTGCTGTTCGCGCACGGCTTCGCCATTCGTTTCGGCTGGATCACCCCGCCGCCGGGCGTGGACGTGGCGATGGTGGCGCCCAAGGCGCCCGGCCACCGTGTCCGCGAGGTGTTCCTCGAGAAGCGCCGGCACGCCGGCGCTGGTGGCCGTTCATGCCGATCCCTCGGGCACCGCGCGGGCCCTGGCGCTGTCCTACGCCAAGGGCCTGGGCTGCACCCGCGCGGGCGTGATCGAAACCACGTTCTCCGAGGAAACCGAAACCGACCTGTTCGGCGAACAGGCAGTGCTGTGCGGCGGCGTCAGCGCGCTCGTCACGGCCGGATTCGAAACGCTCGTGGAGGCTGGCTACAAGCCCGAAGTGGCGTACTTCGAGTGCCTGCACGAACTGAAACTGATCGTGGACCTGATGTATCGCGGCGGGCTGAGCTACATGCGCTACTCGATCAGCGACACGGCCGAACACGGCGACTACACCGGCGGGGCCGCGAATCGTCACCGACGAGACGCGCCAGGCGATGAAGCAGATCCTGGCCGACATCCAGTCGGGCGCCTACGCCGAGCGCTGGAAGCGCGAGCACGAACAGGGATTGACGTGGTTCAAGGCCGAGCGGGAGCGCGGCCGGGATCAACTGATCGAGCAGGTGGGCGCCAGATTGAGGGCCGGGATGCCCTTCCTGGAACCGGTCCGGCTGCCGGACGAGCAGCCGGTCACAACCGCGCGCTGAGGCGGGCGGGAGCGACCCTCGGGGTCTCGGGCGAGAGCCCAGACCCCGGACGCCTCAGATGCCGTGCCCGTAGCCCGAGTCGTACACGTCCACGAAGACCGGCGCCGCTTCGACGGTGCTGGGCATCGTGGTGCCTTCCTCGAGCGTCACCACCACTTCCCTCACCTTGAAGCCGGCGGGCCGGTGCGCCTGCACGGCGCGTTCGACGGCGGCGCAGAGCGAGGCCAGGGCCGCCTGGTCGTGCACCTGTTCCCCGCGTCCGGTCACCGTCACCTTGGTTCCTCCCGAAGACTGACTGCCATTCATGGTGTGTCTCTCCTCGTATCGGTCACAAACGTCAAAAAGGCCACTCCCCGATGCGGGTAGTGGCCTTTGGCAAATCGATATGCGTGTTGGCTGTGTCTACCCGCGGGTCGTTGGAAGGGGGCCGTCAAGGGCCCCGATAAGGGCCAGTCCCCCAATGATTCCAAACGAGAACACACCCCGTCCCACGTGGCCGTTGAGCGCGGTCGGGCGGGCTGAGGTGCTATTCACGGGAGAGACGAGCTTACGCCCGTCGGCGGCGTTCGTCAAGGCTGGCGCGAGGAAATCACGGCACGCGGTAACGGCTGAGAATCTCGCGCACTTTGTCCACCGGCAGCGCCTCGGCCGTGCCGATCGCGCTCGTGACCGTCGTGGCGCGGAGCAGCGAATTGTAGACCGCCTCCTCGGTCGCCTCGAGGGCCGCCTGGAAGAGCGGCGAGACGCCGTCGGTGGGCAGCAGCGTCCGGGTCGCCGTGCGCTCGTCGCCGAAGCGGACGCGCAGCGAAGGCTCGGTCGAGAACGCAATCGCGAAGTCGCCGCTGCCGTTGCTGTACGACGACCCGGTCCGCGCCAGCCCGAACACGGCGCGGGCCGCGAGCCGCTTCAGGTCGCGGGCATCGAGCGGCGCATCGGTGGCGACCACGATCATGCACGAGCCGTCGCCGCGCTCGTCATGCCGGGCCCCCGCCGCCGGCGCCACGTCCGGTCGGCTGATACGCATAGCGCCCGAGCAGCTTGCCAACCGGCGCGCCGTCGATGCTGAGCACGCCGCCATAGTTCGACTGCACGAGCACCCCAACGGTGTAGCCGCCGTAGGCCGCCGCCAGGCGGCGCGACGAGGTGCCGATGCCACCCTTCCAGGCGAAGGCGCTGCGTGCCCGTGCCGGCGCCGACGCTGCCCTCCTCGACGGCGCCCGCGCGCGCCGCGGCCAGCGCCGCGAGGACGTGGGCCGGCCGCACGTGCGAGGGCGCGGATGTCGTTGAGGCCGCCGTCATTGGTCTCGCCGACGAGCGCGTTGACCGAACGCACGTCGGTCGTTCCCGGGCTGGGCGAGCGTCCATTGCACGAGCCCCTCCATCGGCCGCGCCGACGGCCAGGGTGTTGGTGAGGGCGATCGGCGTTTCGATGCGTGCCCAGTTCGTCGACCTGGGTGGACCCGGCCAGCTTGCCGAACGCGTTGCCGACGAACACCGCGGCCGGCACCTTCTCCTGGAAGACGTTGCCCTGATGGGGGCAGATCACCGTCACCCCGGTGCGGATACGGTCGCCCTCGATCAGCGTCGTATGTCCGACGGAGACGCCGGCGACGTCGGTGATGGCGTTGAGCGGGCCGGGCTCGAAGACGCCCGGCGCGACGCCGATGTCGCGGGCCCGCGGCCGGCTGCCCTCCTGGGCGGCGACCGACCACGCCTGCCAGCACTGCGATCATGCACACGGTCCGCACAGGCATCCCTCCGGAGCGCATGATACGATCCTCGCTCTGCAATGCGGCACCATCGCGCTAGAGTCAATCCGGGACGCGGCGGACCACGTCTACAAGGTCGGCGGTCCGCACGCCCCTTGTTCGCCTCGATCTGCCGTTCGCCTCGCCCGACGGGCCCCGAGGTCTACCTGAAGCTCGAGTCGCTGCAGCCGATCGGCTCCTTCAAGATGCGTGGCGCCTGGAACGCCATCCGCCGCTGTCGCCGGAGGCGATGAAGGACGGCGTCTGGACGGTGAGCGCCGGCAACGCGGCGCAGGGCGTGGCGTTCGCGGCGCGCCGGGCCGGCGTGCCCTGCTCGGTGATGGTGATGGACACCGCGCCCGCCACCAAGATCAAGGCCATCGACGCGCTCGGCGCCAGCATCGTCCGCGTCACCTACGACGAGGCTGGCGGACGGTCGAATCGCACCAGTCCGACGCGCATGCGCGGGCACTTCGTGCACCCGTTTGACGATGACGACTTCATTGCCGGGAACGCGACCGCGGGCCTGGAGATCCTCGAGGACCTGCCGGACGTCGATGCCGTGGTCGCCTCGCTCGGCGGCGGCGGCCTGCTGGCCGGCATCGGCAGCGTGATGCGCGCCCTCAAGCCCGGCGTGCGGGTCTATTGCGGCGGAGCCCGAGACCGCGGCGCCGCTCGCGACTTCGCTCGCGCGCGGCGAGGCCAGCTACTTCGACGGCTGGACGGCGTCGTTCGTCGACGGCGCCGGCGGCAAGTCGGTGCTGCCCTCGATGTGGCCGCTGCTGCAGCGCCTGGTCGACGAGTCGATCGTCATGCCGCTCGACGACGTGGCGGCGGCGATGCGCTACGCGGCCGACCGCGTGCACGTCATCGCCGAGGGCGCCGCCGGGTGCGCGATTGCCGCGGCGCTCAGCGGCCGCGCCGGCCGCGGCAAGATCGTGGCCGTCGTCTCCGGCGGCAACATCGACCTGTCGCGATTCGCCGAACTGGTCGGCGCGGCGCCCGCGGCGCGTTGATCGTCCCCATCTGATTCCTTTCCGTCTGCCATTCATCGGTATTCATGCCCATGTCCGAAGAACGATTCGCCGCAGCCGCCCCGCTACCCAGCCGCATTCATCGGCTGCACGAACTTGTCGATCGACCTGTGGTGGAGCTGGGACGAGCGCGCACGCGACGTGTTCCGGCGCTCGACTACGGGCTGTGGCGGCAGACGGCGCACAACCCGGTGAAGATGCTGCAGCAGATCACCGCGGAGCGCCTGCGGCAGGCGGCGGATGATCCGCGATTTCCTGCAGGCCTACGACGAGGCCATCATCGGGCGCGACGAAGAGCGGAAGCTCGTGCACCCGTGGTGGAGCGAGAACGGCAGCACCTCAACGGCGGCACGATTGCCTACTTCTCGGCGGAATTCGCGCTGCACCAGTCGCTGCCGATCTACGCCGGCGGCCTCGGCGTGCTGGCCGGCGACCACTGCAAGGAGGCCAGCGATCTCGGCGTGCCGCTCGTCGGCGTCGGCTTCATGTATCCGCAGGGCTATTTCCACCAGCGGATGTCGAACGACGGCTGGCAGGAGGAGCGCTACGAGCGGCTGTCGTGGACGGAGGCGCCGATCGAGGCCGCCCTCACGCCCGAGGGCCGGCCCTGCGTGACCGCGGTGCCGTTCGGCGATCGCACGGTGCTGGCGGCGGTCTGGCGGGTGCGCCTCGGGCGCGTGCGGCTGTTCCTGCTCGACACCGATCTCGCGGAGAACGCGCCGTGGGATCGCGAGCTCTCGGCGCGCCTCTACGGCGGCGATCGCGAGATGCGCATCCAGCAGGAAGTGATCCTCGGCATCGGCGGCGTGCGCGCGCTCCGCGCGCTGGGCGTCTCGCCCACGGTGTGGCACCTGAACGAAGGGCACGCGGCGTTCGTCGCGCTGCAGCGCATTCGCGAACACATCGAGCACGGGACCTCGTTCGACGAGGCCATGGCCGCAGTGCGCCGCTCGACGGTGTTCACCACCCACACGCCGGTGCCGGCTGGCCACGACGCGTTCCCGTTCCACCAGGTCGAAAAGCACCTGGCGGGCTGCTGGGGCGACATGGGCCAGCACCGCGAACGCTTCCTCGCGCTCGGCTCGCACGACAACGGACAGGGGCCGCAGTTCAACATGACCGCGCTCGCCATGCGCACCGCCGAGCACATCAACGCGCGTCAGCGCGCTGCACGGCGAGGTGACGCGCACGATGTGGCGCTCGATGTGGCCCGACACACCCGTCGGAGCAGCTGCCGGTCCGCTTCATCACCAACGGCGTGCACGTCCCGACCTGGATGTCGTCCGCGCTGTTCGCGCTGTTCACCGAGTATCTCGGCGCCGGCTGGCTCGATCGCATGGACGACGAGTCGATGTGGGAGCGGCTGATGGACATCCCCGACGCGGAGCTGTGGAAGGTCCGCGCCGAGCTGCGGCACGACCTGTTCGACTACATCCGCGAGCGCATGCGCCGGCGGTGGCGCGACGAACAGGTCAGCCCCAACCGCATCGTCGCCGCCGGCGCGATGCTCGACCCGGACGCGCTGACCATCGGCTACGCGCGGCGCTTCACGGCCTACAAGCGGCCGGAGCTGATCTTCCACGACCCCGAGCGCCTCGCGCGCATCCTGAACGACGTCGATCGTCCCGTGCAGACTGGTCTTCTCCGGCAAGGCGCATCCCGCCGACGAACCGGCCAAGCACCACCTGCAGCGGGTCTTCAAGCGCTGCCTCGACCCGGCGTTCGGCGGACGCATCGCGTTCATCGACGACTACGACATGCACGTCGCCCACTACCTCGTGCACGGCTGCGACGTGTGGCTGAACAACCCGCGCAAGCCGCTCGAAGCCAGCGGCACCAGCGGCATGAAGGCGGCGATGAACGGCGTGCCGCACCTGAGCATCGGCGACGGCTGGTGGGCCGAGGGCTACAACGGCCGCAACGGCTGGCTGATCGAGAGCCAGACGTCGCCCGACGATCAGGCGGCGACCGACAATGCCGATGCCGAGTCGCTGTACACCCTGCTCGAGACCGAGATCGTGCCGGCGTTCTACGACCGCCCCGACAACGCGCCGTCATCGCGCGTGGCTGGCCGTCGTCCGCGAGGCGATGCGCTCCAGCATCCCGCGGTTTTCGACCCGCCGCATGCTGAAGCAGTACGTCACCGAGATGTACGGCCCGGCGGCACGCGGCTAGCCCGGGGGATTCGGACCGGCCCGCCCGGGGGTGCGCCCCGGAGGGCCGGCGAAGTACAATTCACCAGATGTCACGGAAGTCAGTGGGCAAGACCAAGTGCGCCCTGTGCGGCGCCAAGGAAGTATCCGAGCCTCGCGGTGATGAGCGGTATTGCCGCGACTGCTGGGACAAGAAGATCGCGGTCGAGGAGATCGTCGCCCGCGAGTTCGTGCTGAAGCGCTATATCCGCGCTCACAGCGCGGAAAAATACCTGATCTACCACTCCACCCAGAAGCGCCCGGTCGGGCAGATCATCGTCGTCGACGATGGCTATGACCTGTTCCTGACGATGACGCTCTACCCCAATTTCTCGTGGGACGACCCGGCCTATCACCTCGAGGGCGACCCCGAGGGCCGGACGTTCGCGGAACTGCTGGTCGATGTGGTCGCCACCGAGGTGATCGAGCCGTGGGGAGGCGGAAAGTGGCACCTGGAAGTATTCCGGTCCATCGCGGCTGAGCCTGAGGACTGGAATGGCGAGATGTAAGCGTTTATAATCTCGCCCGTTGCACGGTACGTCACGTTCATCCGGAGGATTTCACATGAATCGCCTGAGCCAGCGCGCGTTGGCCACTCTTGCGGCTATCGGTGTGCTACTGGCGCCGGTCGCGGCCCAAACGCCGGCGCCCGCCGCCCCGGCCGCTCCACGAAAGCTGATCTCACCCCAGCGTGGTGACGCCAACATCGAAATTACCAAGCCCGATACCAAGGTGACCGGTACCGAGGTGCTGACCGTCATCCTGGTGAAGAACGTGTCGCCCGCGCCGATCGCGGGCTTCAAGGTCGAAGAGAACTGGTATGACAAGGCCGGTAACCCGGTCGGCGGCGGCATCTACCGGCACGCGAAGCCGCTGATGCCCAACGAAGTCATCCGCGTGGAGCTGCGGACGCCCAAGAGCCCGAAGATGAACACCAACCAGTACCAGTTCACGCACGCCAACGGCTCGGTGAAGCCCAAGGTGGTGCCGAAGCTGGTCGTCGCGCCCGCGACGAGCTAGATCTTTTCGACGATGCCATCGGCGAGTGTCGCAAACAGCGGCACTCGCCACGTCTCTCCCCGCCACGCCTTCAGCACCAGCACCAGCCACAACACGGCCGCGCCCAGCCACACCACGTTCCCCGTGGCCTGGACGATCTGGTACGCCTGGTTGGACAGCAGCAGGGCCACGGCGCTGAGCGCGCCGACCCCGGCCAGGACGAATGACAGCCCACCGAAAAGGACCAGAGACTGGGCGGCGTGAAAACGGACCGACCGGTCCCGCCGCTCGAGGATCAGGAACAGCAGCCCCGTGACCCACCACAGGCTGTAGCAGAGAACGGCGGCGAGGCGGGCGTCGATGCCCGTGGTGCTCGACTGGCTCACTTCTGCGGTCCGGGTGCTACCACCCGGATGACCGTCTCACGCGCCGTGGTGGGCTGGTCGCCCAGCCGCGACTTGGCCTCGACGCGCAGCACGTACGACCCGGCGGCGACGTCGCGGAGGGGAATCCGCGCCGAGAAGCCGTAGCCGCCGGACGAGCCCTTCAGCTCGCTGCTGTCACGCTCTTCGCGGGTATCGAACACCGACTGTCCGCCTTCGGCCTTCAGCGACGCCGAGATCTCCACCTTGTGGGGCTGCGCGCCGCTGTTGTCGTAGACCTCGGTGAAGATAGCGAGCTCGTCGCCCTGCGGGAACTCGCGATAGCTCGACAAGGGGCCCGGCAGCAGCTGCTGCAGGGGATCCTTGGACCGCGCCGTCGGCGCCGCTGAACTTGCGACAGACGTCATCGCCAGGCTGCTCATCAGCAGCTTCTCCTTGGCGAAGTCCGGGACCTCGAGGTCGTAGGAGACCGACCCCGCCTTCTTGCCGTTGGCCTCGCGCGCGCCGATGCGCATGGTGTAGCGGCCGGGTGGCAGGTCGATGGAGGAGATCACGCGGAAGCCCATCGCCTGGACACGCTTGACGGTCTCGGGCTTCATGTTCAGGTCGAGCGTGTTCCGCCCGCCCGAGAACGACTTGCCCTTTTGGTCAACGGCGACGAACGCCAGCTCGAGGTGGTTGCGGAAGGTGCCATCCTTCTCGACCAGCGGCAGCGCCGCTCCGGCGATCAGCGTGGACAGCACGACCGAGCCGTTCGGCTGCGGTCCCTTGAACACCGCGGCGGTGGCGGCCATCGGCAGCTCGGACAGCGGCAGCGGGCTCGCCATCGCGTTGCGAAGCTCGGTGGATGCGTCGTTCGGCCCTACGGGTTTGGTTTCCGCGGCCTTGCCACGCGCGGCGATGTAGCCCTTGCGCGCGCGGATGGTGGCCTCGGGACGCCCCGGAACCTTGACCTCGATCTTGCGGAAGCGGCCGTCGCGCTTCTCGTTGGTCGCGTAGTAGCCGAGCACGTAGTACGAACTGTTGTCGTCGACGATCCGCTGGAACGCCGTTTCGAAGTCGTTGGTGTTGACGACGGCGAAGCCGCCGGTCTCGGCGGCCAGCACCCGCAGGCTGTCCTGCCCGTTGCGCAGTTCGTCCTGGAACGAGCCGGAGTTGATGCCGGTGGTGGTGTCGGTCGGGAACGACGCGACTTCAATACTCTCCTGCGCGAGGCCACCCAGGCCGCGCGGATCGACACCATAGATCGACACGTTCGCGCGCGTCGCGGCCGACAGCAGCGCGCGCGTGGAATCCATGATCACGGTGGCTTCGCGGTTGTTGATCACGTCGGTGATGTCGTAGTCGACGCCTTCGCTGAACAGCACGAGCGCCTTGCGCCGGCCGCTGATGCCACCCAGGTAATCGGCCAGCTGCTTCATCGTGTCGAGCGCCGTCCGCGCCTGGTAGCCACGTTCCGCGTCGTCGATGTCCTCGATGCGATCGCCGGTCTGGCGGCTGTCGCGGGTCCGCTGTTCCTGGTCGATGCGGTTGAGCGTGGACGACCGCACCTTGCGGCCCATGAAGCGATCCACCGCCCCGAGCAGCAGGCGCTGGTTGGTCGTGAAGTCCTGTCCCGCGTCGCTGCGGCCGCTGGTGTGGACGATGGCCACGAGATCGTTGGCGCCAACGTATCGCTCGATGAACTGACGCGCCGCGCGCTTCACCAGATTCGTTCGCTCCGCCGAGGTGTGCAGGTCGTCGAGGACGATCAGGTAGACGCGGCCATCGAGGCCGGTCAGGTTGGTCGCGACGTCCGGTTCAATCGGCTTCGAGGCGAAGAGCGGCCGGGGCGCCCGGGTGACCGGCAGGTTGACCACCGAGAAGATGGTGACCTGCTGGGGCTTGCCGTCCTCGAGCACCTGGAAGTCCTTGGGGCCGAGGCCGGGAATGAACGCGCCGGACGCGTCGAGCACGCGCGCGTCGACTTCGACGTAGTTGACTTCGGCGCGGAAGGTGACTGGCGGCTGCTGCGGCTGGTCGGCCGGCGGCGCGGGTAGCTGGGGTGCCGCCGGCGCCGCCGGCGCGGGCTGCTGACCGGCCAGCGAGCCACCGAGCAAGGCCAGAATCAGTGCCGCGATCGGGAGACTTCGAAGGCTGTTCATGGTGGTTGGTGACGGCAAGGCAGGCACCTCACATTATAAGACGGCCGGCCTAGAGCGCCGGTTTCCGGCGGTGCCACGGCGTCGCCTGCTCGTAGGCATGCCCGACGCGGAGCACCGTGGCTTCGTCGAACGCCCGTCCGTAAATCTGGAGGGCGATCGGCAGCGTCGGTGTTCCGGCCGAGAACCCGCAGGGCAGGACCAGGCCGGGGAGGCCGGTCATATTGCCGAGAAAGGTATTGCCGGCGCGGAACGGCGTGCCTTTCGAGCCGGGCTTCACGTCCGTGCCGGCCAGCTCGGCCGGTTCGAGCACCGGCGGCAGGCCGGTCCCCGCCGGCACCACCATCACGTCACACGACCGGTAGACCTCCGCCATCTCGTCCATCAGCAGTGTCCGGACACGGAGCGACTTGATGTAGTCGGTCGCGGGAATGAAACGCGCGGAGTCGAGCCGCTCGCGGATGACGGGGTCGAACAGCTGCGGCGTGTCGCGGAGCCGCTTCTCGTGGAACTGGGCCGCTTCGGCCATCGCTACCACCCAACCGGCCGATCCTGCATACTGCGCGTGCGGAACGTCCACGTCCACGAGCGTTGCACCGAGTTGCTTCATGGTATCGAGCGCGGCGCGATAGGCCCGCTCGATCTCCTCGGGAGCGCCCTCCGTGAAATGACGCTTCGGCACGCCCACTCGCAGGCCCTTCAGATCCGGGGTCAGCTGCGCGAGGTAGTTGGGAACGGGATCCGCCGTGCACGACGCGTCGCGCGGGTCGGCGCCGGCGATGATCTGCAGCATGGCGGCGGCATCCGCCACGGTGCGGGTCATCGGTCCCGCGTGATCGAGCGTCCACGCGAGCGTGGTTACGCCGTGGCGGCTGACCCGTCCGTAGGTCTGCTTGAGGCCGACAATGCCGCAGAACGCGGCCGGTCCGCGAATCGACCCGCCGGTATCGGTGCCGATCGACAACGGCACCATGTGCGCGGCCAGCGCCGCGCCCGATCCGCTGGAAGAACCGGATGGGCTGCGCGACAGGTCCCAGGGGTTCCGTGCGGGACCAAAGCCGGACACCACGCCGCTGCCCATCGCGAACTCGAGCAGGTTGAGCTTCCCAATCAGCACGCTGCCAGACCGCGCCAGCCGCTCGGTGATGGTGGACTCGTAGTCCGGCACCCAGGTGGCGGTGACCTTGGAGCCGTTCGTCGTCCGGATGCCCTTCGTGGCCAGGATGTCCTTGGGCGCATAGGGCACGCCGAACAACGGTCCCACCTGGGCCTTGCCCATGAGGGTCTGCTCCGCCGCGCGGGCATCTTGCCGCGCCCGCTCTGCGGTCACGGTGATGAACGCATTCACACGAGGGTTCAGCGCCTCGATACGTGCCAGATAGGCATCGGTGAGCTCGAGCGGCGACAGCTTCCGGCTCCGCAGCAGCTTGCCCTGCTCGATCGCCGGGAGGAACAGTAGATCCTCCTGGACCGTCACGATGACCGCCTCGCCTGGAAGATGACAGGCGGCTCGAGGCTGTCGGGCAACTCCAGGTCGCGCACCGCCTGGAACTGCTCCAGGTTGCGCTGCAGGGCGGTTCGGGCCACGGCAAGGCGCTGCTCGTCGAAGCTCCCCGACAGCAGGCTCGCGGCGCCGCCGATGGCGCCGGCCGACACGACCGGCGCAGCCTGAGCCGCGAGCGACTCGGCCACGGCGCCGGTAAAGCCCAAGGCGCCCAGAATCTGGAGGATATGACGGCGGCTGACGCCGTCCCGATCGGTAGCGGAAGTATTCATGCGTGGCCCCGGAAAACTTTGCCGCCCAGCTGAGCGTCAAACAAAACAGGAGGACTATACTCCTTAGTCATGCCGCTCGATGTCGCCGCAGTCCAGAACGCGCTCAAAGCAGACGGGCTCGACGCCTGGCTGCTGTACGATTTCCACGGCTCGAACCCGATTGCCGTACCGACATCGCGGGCATCGGCGGCAACGGCGGCCACCTGGCCACGCGGCGCTGGTTCTACCTGATTCCGCAATCGGGCGAGCCCCGGGCGCTCGTGCACGCGATCGAGCGGCACAACCTCGATCACCTGCCCGGCTCCAAGACGCTCTACGCGGGCCGCGCGCAACTGCAAGACGGCGCTGACGAACCATGCTGACGGGCCTGACGCGCGTGGCGATGGAATACTCGCCCAACTGCGCCATCCCGTACGTGTCGCGCGTCGATGCCGGCACGATCGAGCTGATTCGCGAGGCTCGGCGTCGAAGTCGTGTCGTCGCGGCGATCTGATTCAGCAGTTCGAAGCGACTGCTGGAACGACGCGGCGATCGCGACGCATCGCGACGGCGTCTGAAAAGCTCTATCGCATCAAGGATCAGGCGTTCGAGGAGGTCGCGCGCCGGCTGCGCGACGGCGTCGCGACCACCGAGTACGACATCCAGCAGAAGATGGTCGGCTGGTTCGAGGACGAAGGCCTGATCGCGGACTCGGCGCCGTGCGTCTCGGCGCAGGAGAACGCGGGCAACCCGCACTACCTCGCCGACCGCGGCAGCAGCATCGCGTGATTCGCAAGGACGAACTGCGTGCTGCTCGATCTGTGGGGCAAGCTGCAACCGCCCGCGCGCGGTCTACGCCGACATCACGTGGATGGGCTTCACCGGCCGCGACGTGCCCGGACCGGATGACCAAGGCGTTTGCCGCGATCTGCCGAGCGCGCGCGACGCCGCGGTCGACTTCGTGCAGGATGCGGCGCGCGACGGGCGCGAGGTGCGCGGCTTCGAAGCCGACCGCGGCCGCGCGACAGGTCCTGATCGACGCGCGGGTTATGAAGACGGCGATCCTGCACCGCACCGGTCACAGCCTGGGCGAAAACGTGCACGGCAACGGCGCGCACCTCGATGATTACGAAACGCACGACGAGCGGCGCCTGCTGCCCGGCAGCGGGTTCACCATCGAACCTGGGCTGTATTTCAAGGATTTTGGCGTCCGGACCGAAATCAACATGGTCTGGGCGGCGAACGGACCGGAAGTGACGGGTCCGCGTCAAAAGGCTATTCTGTCATTTGCGTGTAGTGTAACTGCGGCTGGAGGAAGCTGTAATGTCGAGTCGGAAAACGACGCTGTTTTATTCGTTCCTGATCATGGTGGCCTCGCTGGCCGTCGGGATGGTGATCGCCTCGCGGCTCGATCTGACGCCCGCCTCGTCGGCGCAGACGATGCGTGGCCGCGCCGCCGATGAACAGCGCGCCGCTCAGCGGACCGGTCGATGCCAGCACGTTCCGCAACATCGCCAAGGCGATGTCGCCGGCGGTCGTGAACATCCGCAGCACGTCGAAGCAGCGCGCGCAGGAGATGACCGAGTTCTTCGGCGGCGGCGGTGGCGGCGGCAGCGACGACCTGCTCGAGCGCTTCTTCGGCGGCGGCGGCCAGCGGCGCCAGCGGCGCCAGCAGCAGCCGCGCGAACAGGAAACGCAGGCCGCCGGCACCGGCTTCGTCATCAGCAAGGACGGCTACATCCTCACCAACAATCACGTCGTCGAAGGCGCGACCAAGGTCGAAGTGCAACTTCCTCGGCGAAGAAAACGACGTCTACCACGAGGCCAAGATCGTCGGCCGCGATCCGCTGACCGACAGCGCGCTGATTCAGCTGGTCGAGAACCGAAGAGCGACCTGATCGAAGTGAAGTTCGGCGACTCGTCGCAGATGCAGCCGGGCGACTGGGTGATGGCGATCGGCAATCCCGTTCGGCCTCGCGCACACCGTCAGCGTCGGCGTGATCAGCGCGACGGCGCGCTCGTTCCCGATCGCGGAACAGCGCTTCGCCGACGTGCTGCAGACCGACGCGGCGATCAATCCCGGCAACTCCGGCGGTCCGCTGCTGAACGCGCGCGGCGAGGTCGTCGGCATCAACACCGCGATCTACACCGACTCGCGCCAGGCCGGGCAACATCGGCATCGGCTTCGCGATTCCGATCAACAGCGTCCGCGAGCTGATTCCGCAGCTGCGCACCGGCAAGGTCTCGCGCGGCGTGATCGGCGTCAGCGTGTCGCCGGTGCCGGCCGACGCGCTGGCCGAATTCGGATTGAAGGAACGCCGCGGCGCGCTCGTCGGCACGGTCACGCGCGGCAAGCCGGCGGCGAAGGCCGGCATCGAGCCCGGCGACGTCATCCTCGAGTTCAACGGCAAGCCGGTCAAGAACCGCGACGAGCTGGTCGGCGACGGTCGTCAACACCAGGCCCGGCACCACGGTGCCGGTGAAGATCCTGCGCGACAAGCAGGAGAAGACGCTGTCGCTCACGGTCGACGAGCTCGACCTCGACGAGGAAGGCAACCGCGCCGCCGAGCAGCAGCGCACCGCCGTCGAACCGGACGAAGAAGCCGTCGCAGGGCTTCGGCATCACGCTGAGCGCGCTCACGCCCGACATGGCGAAGCGCCTGCGGCGCCGCCGGACGCCCAGGGCGTGCTCGTCTCCGACGTCGAGCAGGGCAGCCCGGCGTTCCGCGCCGGCCTGGTGCGCGGCGACATCATCACGCGCGTCAACCGTCAGCCGGTGCGCACGCCGCAGGAAGCCAGCCGCGCGCTCGGCCAGGTGCCGTCGGGCGGCACCGCGTTCCTGCTCGTCCTCCGCGGCGGCCAGGAACAGTTCTTCACCGTCCGCAAGGAGTAGGCCACCGATCGACAGCGATTAGACCGCTAGCTGCGATGGCCGCTCGAGCGCGAGATCAAGCTTCGTTTCGACAGCTGCCGACGAGGCACGCGAACGAGATCCTCGCGCTCGGCGCCACTCCCCTGCTCGGCCGCCGGCTGCAGGAAGACTGCCTGTTCGACACCGACGACGAGCGGCTGCGCCGGCAGCGATCGACGCTCCGCGTGCGCTCCGAAGGCGGCAAGAGCCTCCTGACGTTCAAGGGCCCGGCGATTCCCGGCGCCGATCAAGATCCGCGAAGAATACGAAACCGTCGTCGCCGACGGCGCCGTCGCTGCACACCATCCTCGAAGCAGCTCGGCCTGCACGTGCTGGTTTCGCTACGAAAAGTACCGCGAGGAATTCGCCGCCGACGATGTGGTGATCGCGGTCGACGAGACGCCGGTCGGCGTGTTCGTCGAGATCGAGGGCGGCGAAGACGCGATCCACGACACCGCGCGCGCGCTCGGGCGCACGCCGGCGGACTACATCACCGACTCGTACCGCTTCCTGTTCCTGCAGCATCGCGACGCGAACGGCCTCGCCGGGACACGACATGGTGTTCGCCGGCACGCCAGCGCCCGCGCGAATGAGCCGCGCCGGCGGCCTGCTAGCTACGGTGGGCAAGCCCTGGTCACTGGCCGGCGCTGGTGCTGACCGCCGGTCTCGCCACTCGCCTGCAACCGCTGTCGGCCGTTCGCGCCAAGGCCGCGCTGCCGGTCGCCGGCACGCCGCTCGTCGTCCGCATCCTGCAGCTGGCTGCACGCTGCGGGCGTCCGGCGCGTCGTCCTCAACCTGCATCATCGCGCCGACACCATCACGCGCATCGTCGGCGACGGCTCGCAGCTCGGCCTCGAGGTGCGCTACTCGTGGGAGACGCGACATCCTCGGCTCGGCGCGGCGGCCCGGCGCGCGCGATGCCGCTGCTTGCCGCCGATCGCTTCCTGATCGTCAACGGCGACACGCTGGCGGACGTCGATCTGCAGGCGCTGGCGCGCGCAGCACGTCGACACCAACGCGCTCGTCACGATGGCCGTGGTCGACGGCCGACCCGAGAGTACAACGGCGTCGATCGCCGGACGCCGACGGCATCGTCACGCGGCATTCGGCCGCCAGCAGCGGCTCGGCGCGCTTCCACTTCATCGGCATCCAGGTCGTGAACGCGGCGGTCTTCGCCGGCGTCGATCCCGACGTGCAGTCGGAGACGGTCCATGGCATCTATCCGCACGGTGATCGCGCAGCCGGCCTGGCGCGCGTCCGCATTTTCCACACGCCGGCGCGAGTTCTTCGACATCGGCATCGCCCGCGCGATTACCTCGAGACGGCGATCGCGCTTCGCCGCCGCGAAGAGCCGGCCGCTCGATCGCGGCCGCGACTGCGCGATCGCCGCCGAGCGCGCGGTCGACGGACACGGTCCTCTGGGATCGCGTCACGGTCGGCGCCGGCGCCCGGCTCACCGACTGCGTCGTCGCCGACGACGTCGCTGATTCCCGCGGCGCATGCGAAGTACGATCGCATGGTCATCGCCCGTCGACTCGATGCGTGACCCTCTGAACCGTCGAGACGCCGTTCGATGGAACCCCACGGACTCGACCGCAGTATCTCGCCGAACAGCGACCTGAGCGACCCGGACGCTCAAGGTCGTGCCGCTCACCGGCGACGCGTCGGATCGCCGCTACTTCCGCGTGCTGCTTGAAGGATGCGCAGACCGATCGTGCTGGCGCTGCACGAGGGACCGATCGACGTACGCGACGATGCCGTTCGTGGCGGTGCGCGAAGCTGCTGTCGCGAAGTGCCGGTGCCGGTGCCGGCGATCCTGCATCACTCGGATCCGCTGGGCGTGCTCGGCCTCGAAGACCTCGGCGACGTCACGCTGCAGGCGCACCTTGGCGCCGCCACGCCGGCCGAGCACGCCGCGCTGTATCGGCAGGCCGTCGGCTTCATCGCGCGAATGCAGCAGCGCGGCGAGGCGCTGCGCTCGCGACGCCTATCCGCCCTATCGCATCGCCTTCGACGTCGAGAAGCTGACGTGGGAGCTCGAATTCTTCGTCAAGCACTACCTGCTCGCCTACAAGGGCGCGGCGCTCGACGAAGCCGAGCGAGACGGCGCTGCGCGAGGAGTGGTCGGCGATCGTCGAGGAGCTGGCGGCGGAGCCGCGGGTGCTGTGCCATCGCGACTATCACAGCCGCAACCTGATGCTGCACGACGGCTCGCTGTACATCATCGACTTCCAGGACGCGCGCATGGGGCCCGACACCTACGACCTGGCGTCGCTGCTGCGCGATTCCTACGTCGACCTGCCGGCCGCAGCAGGTCGACGACCTGATCGCGTTTTTCCTGGCGCTGACAAGGGCGGCAGGCCGCCAGTGCCGACGATGAGTCGAGTTCCGCCGCCGCTTCGACCTGATGGCGCTGCAGCGCAACCTGAAGGCGCTCGGCACGTTCGGCTACATGACGACGTCGCGCAACAACACGGTCTATATTCAGTACATCCCGCGCACGCTGAGCGTACGTGAAGGCGAACCTCGCGAAGTACCCGCGGTTCGACGCGCCTGCGCGAGTTGCTGCTCGACTGCCGTGGTTGATGAACCTGGCAGACGCAGGTTGAATCGGGATCTGACCGCCTTCGGATCTCCACGCACCTCTACGTCGCCGATCGCCTCGATCGTGATCATCTCGTCGAGATCGCCGCGCACGGCTTCGAAGCCGTCGAGGTCTTCGCGGTCCGCGATCACTTCGACTACCGCGACCGCCGCGCCGCGATCGCGCTGGCCGAGTGGCTCGACGACACGCGGCTGCGCCTGCACTCGATGCACGCGCCGATCGCCGCGTCGATACGTCCGAACGGCTCGTGGCAGGACGGCTTGAGATCGCCGCGGCCGATGAAGTCGCCGCCGCAAGGCCGCGGTCGACGAAACGATGGCGACGCTCGACGTCTGCCGCGGCGGTGCCGTACAAGGTGCTGGTCGTGCACTGCGGCGTGCCGGCGACCGTATGCGGCCGCGGCGACAACAGCCGCAGCTCGCTGGTCCGCAGCCTCGAAGAGCTGTCGCCGGTCGCGGCAGCGCTACGGCGTGCGGCTGGCGATCGAAGTGATCCCCAACGAGCTGTCGACGCCGTCGGCGCTGGTCGACGTGATCGAGAGCGACATCGATGCGACGGGCCTCGGCATCTGCATGGACGTCGGCCACGCCCGGATGATGGGCGATGTCGTGGAGGCGATCGAAACCTGCTCGGGTCACCTCGTCACGACGCACCTGCACGACAATCGCGGCCGCACCGACGATCACCTGGTGCCCGGCAAGGGCGTGATCGACTGGGATGCGGCCACGCTGGCGTTCCAGAAAGTCGGCTACGACGGCGTCTGGATGTTCGAGCTGGCCGTCGCCGCCGAGCGCAAGCCGATCCTCGAGCAGGCCGTCGAAGGCGCGCGAACGGCTCGAATCGTCTGCTGCACATCGAGCAGTAGCGAGATGACCGGAGCGGACAGGATCATCGATGGCTGACACACGTACATCAAAGATCGGCGAGCACGTCGGCCAGACCGTCACCATCAAGGGCTGGCTGCACAACCGCCGATCGAGCGGCAAGATTCACTTCCTCGTCGTCCGCGACGGCACCGGCTTCCTGCAGGTCGTGATGGGCAAGAAGGACGTCGACGAGGCGACGTTCCAGAAGGCCGATCACCTGAGCCAGGAGAGCGCCGATCATCATCACCGGCACGGTGCAAGGCGGAGACCGCGCGCGACGGGCGGCTACGAGATGATCGCCACCGGCCTCGAGGTCGTCAACGAGGCGCACGACTATCCGATCACGCCGAAGGAACACGGCGTCGACTACCTGATGGATCGCCGCCACCTGTGGATTCGCGCCGAGCGCCAGACCGCGATCCTGCGCGTGCGCCACGAGATCATCAACGCGGTCCGCGACTTCTTCAACGACCAGGGCTTCATCCTCGCCGACACGCCGATCTTCACGCCGGCCGCGTGCGAGGGCACGACGACGCTGTTCCCGGTCGAATACTTCGACGACGAGAAGGCCTACCTGACGCAGAGCGGTCAGCTCTACAACGAAGCCAACGCGATGGCGCTCGGCAAGGTCTACGCCTTCGGTCCGACGTTCCGCGCCGAGAAGAGCAAGACGCGCCGCCACCTCACCGAGTTCTGGATGGTCGAACCGGAGATGGCCTACGCCGATCTGAACGACGTGATCACGCTCGCCGAGGGCTTGATCACCTCGGTCGTCGCGCGCGTGCTCGATCGCCGGCAGAAGGAATTGAAGACGCTCGAGCGCAACACCTCGAAGCTCGAAGCCGTGAAGGCGCCGTTCCCGCGGCTGCATTACGACGAGGCCGCGAAGATCCTGCTCGACAAGGGCCTGCCGTTCCAGGTCGGCGGCGACCTCGGCGGCACCGACGAGACCGTGCTGTCGGAGCAGTTCGATCGCCCGGTGTGCGTCACGCACTACCCCGCGGCGATCAAGGCGTTCTACATGAAGCCCGATCCGAACGAGCCGGACAAGGCGCTCTGCGTCGACGTGCTCGCGCCCGAAGGCTACGGCGAGATCATCGGCGGCGGCCAGCGCCTCGACGATCTCGATCTGCTGCTGCAGCGCATCAAGGAACACGACCTGCCGCAGGAATCGTTCGAGTGGTATCTCGACCTGCGCCGCTACGGCTCGGTGCCGCACGGCGGCTTCGGCATGGGCATCGAGCGCTGCGTCAGCTGGATCTGCGGCCTCGAGCACGTCCGCGAGACGATTCCGTATCCGCGAATGCTCTACCGGATCTACCCCTGACGCGCCGTGGCTCAGCAGCCTGTAGACCCGTTGACCGTGGCCGTCCGAGACCTGCTACACTGGGTAGTTCCCATGAAGATCGGGTTTGTCTCCTTGGGGTGTCCGAAAAATCTCGTCGACTCCGAGGTCATGCTCGGCATGGCCGAAAAGGATGGGCACGAAATCACCGCCGACGCGTCGCAAGCCGACGTGCTGGTGGTGAACACCTGCGCGTTCATCGATCGCGCCAAGCAGGAATCCATCGACACGATCCTCGAGATGGCCGAGCTGAAGAAGCAGGCCGCCGGGCCGCAAGCTCGTCGTCACCGGCTGCATGGCCGAGCGCTATCGCGAGGAGCTGAAGAAAGAAATTCCGGAAATCGATGCGATCTACGGCACCGGTGAAGTCGAGGGACTTGTCGCCGTTCATGTCGGGAGCTCGGGAGCCGGGAGCCGGGAGCCGGCACCGCCGAAGACCCTGCCCGTTCTACACCGAAGCCGCCCGTCTTCGGCGTCGATCTGCCGACCTACATCTACGACGCCGACACGCCGCGCAAGCGCGTCACGCCCGGTCACTACGCCTACGTGAAGATCGCCGAAGGCTGCGACTACAAGTGCGCCTTCTGCATCATCCCGAAGATGCGCGGCCACTATCGCAGCCGCTCGATCGAGTCGATCGTGCAGGAAGCGCGGCAGCTCGCGGCGCAAGGCGTCAAGGAACTGCTGCTCATCTCGCAGGACACGACGTTCTACGGCATCGATCGCGGCGAGCGCGGCGCGCTGCCGAAACTGCTGCGTGCATTGAACGACGTCGACGGCATCGAGTGGATCCGCCTGCTCTATCTCTATCCGACGACGATCACGGCCGAGGTGATCGACGCGATCGCCGATCTCGACAAGGTCGTGAAGTACATCGACCTGCCGCTGCAGCACGCGTCCGATGCGGTGCTTGAAGCGGATGAAGCGGCCCGGCACGCGCAAGTCCTACGTGCGGCTGCTCGAGAACATTCGCGCCCGCATCCCGAACGTCGCGCTGCGCACCACGTTCATCGTCGGCTTCCCCGGCGAGACCGCCGAGGACTTCGCCGAGCTCGAGGCGTTCATCGAAGAAATCGGCTTCGATCACGTCGGCGTCTTCACCTACTCGCACGAGGAAGGCACCTCGGCGCACGACCTCGAAGGACGACGTGCCGGCGGCGACGAAGAAGAAGCGGCAGGACCGGCTGATGGCGCGCCAGCGCGACATTGTCGCGGCGCGCCAGCAGGCGCGGCTCGGCGAACGGACCCGGCTGGTCGTCGACGGCCCGTCGCCCGAGCACGAGCTGGTCGTCGCAGGGCCGGCTGCCGGGTCAGGCCCCCGAAATCGATCCGGTCGTCTATCTGACCGACTGCGACCCGTCGACCTGGTGCCAGGGGCGCCTTCATCGACGTCGAAATCGTCGGCGCCCAGGACTACGACCTGGTCGCCCGGCCCGCTCTGACCCTCGCGTAGAACCGCCGGCGGACGAGCCGTCGGCCGAACCCCCGTGCTATCACTATGAGGTCGGTTACTAGTCTGGGAAACCAGAGTGGGCCTGTAATTCAGCCCACTTTTTGTATTTATGGGGGCTTTCTTGACGCCCGTAGAGCGTGTCAGGGAGCTGGCGGAGCGCGTCGCCGCCAGCTACGGGCTCGACATCTTCGATGTCGAACTGAAGCGCGAAGGCGGCCAGCAGGTGCTGCGGGTGATCGTCGATCGGCCCGGGCCGGCCGCGACGCCGGAAGACAGCGTCAGCATCGACGATTGCGCGCGCGTCGCCGAGGATCTCGGCACGCTGCTCGACGTCGAAGACGTGATGCCGGGCGAATACACCTTCGAGGTGTCGTCACCGGGACTGGATCGGCCGCTGCGCACCGCGGATGACTACCGGCGGTTCGCCGGACGGTGGGCAAAGATCGTGACGTCGGAACCGGTGCGAGCGCCAGACGGCGTTCAACGGCCGCGTCAAAGGGATTGAGGGCGACGACGTGTTGTTCGAGTCGGAGGGCAAGAAGCTGATGAAGCTCCCGCTCCGGCTGATCGCGCGCGCCCGGCTTAGAAGTGGAATTCTGACCTGATCATGCAGCGACGAATCCGTTGCAACAGACCATCGAGGCGCTCGCCAAGGAAAAAGGCATCGAGCCGGATGTCGTCATCCAGGCGATGGAAGAAGCCGTGCTCACCGCGTCGCGCAAGTTTTACAAGGGCGACGAAGAGCTGAAGGCGAAATTCAATCCCGAGAACGGTCAGATCGAGCTCTTCGCGGTGAAGACCATCGTCGACGAAGTGACCGCGCCCGGCAAGGAAATCTCGATCGCGGAAGCCAAGGAGATCTACGGCGAGGACGCCGAGGTCGAAGTCGGCTACCAGATCGAATTCCCGAAGCGCACCGACGTGCTCGGCCGCATTGCCGCGCAGACCGCCAAGCAGGTGATCTTCCAGAAGGTCCGCGAGGCCGAGCGCGAGAACGTGTTCGCCGAATACAACCAGCGCGTCGGCGAGGTCATGAACGGCCTGGTCAAGCGCTTCGAGCAGGGCGACATCATCGTCGAAGTCGGCCGCGTCGAGGCGATCCTGCCGCGCAAGGAGCAGTCGCGCGCGGAAAGCTACGCGCAGGGCGATCGCGTGCGCGCCGTGATTCGCGGCGTCAGCAAGAGCGCCAAGGGCCCGCAGATCGTGCTGTCGCGCACCGATCCGGCGCTGTTGATCAAGCTGTTCGAGCAGGAAGTGCCGGAGATTTACGACGGCACCGTGATGATCCGCGGCGCCGTGCGTGAAGCCGGCGATCGCGCGAAGGTCGCGGTCTACTCGCGCGAGCGCGACGTCGATCCGGTCGGCGCCTGCGTCGGCATGAAGGGCACGCGCGTGCAGGCGATCATCCGCGAGCTGCGCGGCGAGAAGATCGACATCGTCGACTTCTCGGACGATCCGGTGCAGTTCGTGATGAACGCGCTCAGCCCGGCCAAGGTGCAGCGCGTGACGATCGTCGACGACAAGGAAAAGGTCATGGAAGTGGTCGTCGAGGACAGCCAGCTGTCGCTCGCGATCGGCAAGAAGGGCCAGAACGTGCGCCTCGCGGCGAAGCTGACCGGCTGGCGCATCGACATCAAGAGCGAAGAAGAGAAGCGCAAGGAAGTGGAGGCGCAGTTCGGCGCGCTCGAAGCCGCGAATGCCGAAGGCGCGGACGGCGCGCCGCCGAAGGCGCAGCCGGCGAGGCCGAAGCCGCGGCCGGCCGCGGACGAGGCGAAGAAACGCAAGTAGTTGACGCTAGTAGCGGAAACCGAGGGAATCAGTTTGTCCACTGTTCGGGTTTATAAGGTCGCTGAGCTTCTCAACACCCCAGCCAGGACGTGCTGGCGCTGCTGAAGAAGAACCACGGCATCGAGCTCAAGAGCGCGTCGAGCACGCTCGAAGAGATCGTCGCGCGGCAGTTCGTCGAGCGCCTGGCCAAGCAGCGCAACATCACGCTGCCGAAGGGCGACATCTTCTCCGAGCAGGCCGTCAAGCAGGCCAAGACCGTCGAAGGCGAAGGCCGCGCCGGGCAAGAAGGGCGCCGCCGCGCCGCGCCGGAGCCGCCGAAGCCCGCCGCGCCGACGCTTGGTCCGCCGCGCCTGATCAAGAAGGCGAAGCCGGCCGAGCCGACGACGCCCGAGACGAGCGCCGTCGCCGCGCCCCGGTCGAGGCGCCCGCGCCGCCGCCGGTCGAAGCGCACGCGACGCCGGTCGTCGAAGTCGAGCTCCCGCGCCGGTGGCCGAAGCGCCCGCCGTCGCCGAGCCCGAGCCGAGCCGAGCCGCTCCGGTCGAACCGCGTCGCCGCAGTCGCCGCAGCGGCCGCGCCACCCGGCAGCGCCGAGACCGCCCGTGCGCGAAAAGCGCCGGCCGCTTCGTGCCGCCGAGCATTCGCCTGCGCGTCGAAGAACCCGGCAAGGCGCCGCCGAGCGCGCCGCCGCTGCAGCCGAAGCGGCAGGTCGTGCCGCAGCCGCCGCGCGTCGTGCCGCCCGCTCCCGCGTCCGCCACAGGCCGCGACCGGCAACCTGGCGCGTCCCGCAGGGTCAGCGTCCGTACGGATCGCCGCGTCCGCCGCAGAGCAACACCGCCGCGATGCTGGGCGGTCCGCGTCCGCTGCCGTCGCAGCCGGTTCGTCCGGCCGACGGCATGCCGCAGCGTCCGGGTCAGCCGCCGATGCGGCCGGGCTTCCGGCCGCAGCAGCAGCAGCGTCCCGTCGGCGGCATGAAGTCCGTCGCAGAAGCGCGACGCGCTGCAGCGTGCCGCAACAGGCGCCCGCGCCGGTGGCGCCGCCGCCGATCACCCGCACCATCACCTTCTCCGAAGGCATGACGGTGAAGGACCTGGCGGATCGTCTCGAAGTGCGCGTCAAGGACGCGCTCAAGGCGCTGCTCGATCGCCGCCTGATGATGACCATCAACTCCGCCGATCGATCTCGAAACCGCGAAGATCGCTGGCCGCGAGCTTCGGCGCCGAGATCGAAACGCGCAGCTTCGAGCAGGAAATCATCGCCGAAAGCGACAAGGCCGCCGATCCGAAGGACCTGGTGCACGCGCTGCGCCGGTCGTCACGATCATGGGCCACGTCGATCACGGCAAGACGACGCTGCTCGACTCGATCCGCGACGACGCGCGTCGCCGAGCGCGAAGCCGGCGGCATCACGCAGCACATCGGCGCCTACCTCGTGCCGCGTCGGCGAAAAGACGGGCAAGCAGCATCGTGTTCCTCGACACGCCCGGTCACTCCGCGTTCACGATGATGCGCGCCCGCGGCGCGAAGGTCACCGACGTGGTGGTGCTGGTGGTGGCGGCCGACGACGGCGTCATGCCGCAGACGCAGGGAGGCGATCGATCACGCCAAGGCGGCGAACGTGAAGATCATCGTCGCGGTCAACAAGATCGACAAGCCGGGCGCGAATCCGGAAACGGTCAAGCGTCAGCTCACCGACCTCGGACTGATGCCCGAAGACTGGGGCGGCCAGACGGTGTTCGTCGAAGTGTCGGCGAAGAAGAAGACCGGCATCGACACGCTGCTCGAAATGATCCTGCTCGTCACCGAAATCGACGATCTCAAGGCCAACCCGAAGCGCAGCGCCGATCGGCACGGTGCTCGAAACCAAGCTCGATCGCGGCCGCGGCCCGGTGGCCACCGTGCTCGATGCAGGACGGCACGCTGCGCGTCGGCGACAACGTCATCGCCGGTCCCGTCGTCGGCAAGGTGCGCGCGCTGATCGACGATCGCGGCCGCAACCTCAAGCTGGCCGGTCCGTCGACGCCGGTCGAACTGCTCGGCCTCGAGTCGCTGCCCTCGCCCGGCGACGGCTTCCAGCAGGTCGCCGATGCCGCGAAGGCGCGGCAGATCGCGACCTTCCGCCAGGGCCAGGCCAAGGACAAGGCGCACGCGCGCCAGGGGCTCGCGCCTCACGCTCGAATCGCTGCAGGCAGCAGCTGTCGGACGAAGGCGCGAAGGACCTGCCGCTCATCATCAAGGCCGACGTGCAGGGCTCGGCCGAAGTGCTGGCCGACACGCTCGCCAAGCTCTCCGACGACAAGACGCGCATCAAGATCATCCACTCGGCGGTCGGCGCGATCAACGAGAGCGACGTGCTGCTCGCCACCGCGTCGAACGCCATCATCATCGGCTTCAACGTGCGGCCGGATCGCAACGCCGCCGACGTCGCCGAACGCGAGAAGGTCGACATCCGCCAGCACTCGGTCATCTACCACGTGACCGACGAGATCAAGAAGGCGATGGCCGGCCTGCTCGAGCCGACGTTCAAGGAAGCGCGCATCGGCATCGCGCAGGTCCGCGAAACGTTCAAGGTGCCGAAGATCGGCACCATCGCCGGCTGCATGGTCACCGAGGGCCGCATCACGCGCCAGGGCGACGCGCAGGCGCGCCTGCTCCGCGACAACGTCGTAGTCTGGGAAGGCAAGCTCGCCTCGCTCAAGCGCTTCAAGGACGACGTGTCCGAGGTCAAGACCGGCTTCGAGTGCGGCCTCGGCCTGCAGAACTTCAACGACGTCAAGGTTGGCGACGTCATCGAAGTGTTCCAGATGGAGCGCGTCGCGCCAGCCGCGTAAGCGGCGGCGCGAAAGTGGTAACGTCGTAATCATGGCTCTACACACCGCGTCGAGCGCATCCAAGAACAGGTCCGCGAAGAAGTCAGCCAGATGCTGGCGACCGAAGTCCGCGATCCGGGCGTCGGCCTCGTCACCGTCACCCGCGCCAAGGTCACCGGCGATCTGTCGCTGGCGCGCGTCTACTGGACGATCATCGGCGACGCCGACGAGCGCAAGAAGACCGCGAAGGCGCTCGAGCGCGCCGGCGGCGTTCGTCCGCCACCTGCTGGCCGAGCGGCTGTCGCTGCGCCGCGCGCCCGAAGTCAAGTTCATCTTCGACGAGTCGGTCGCGGCGCAGGATCGCATCGAGCAGATCATCCAGGAGATCCACGCCGAGGCGAAGAGCATCCCGAGCTCAACGCGCTGGTCGACACGCCTGCCGAGCCGACGCCGGCGAGTCGACGGCAAGAGACGACGTCGCCGTCAAGAGCTGACGAGCCCGACCAGTCAACGGCTGCGGCGACCGATTAGCGGGATGACCGGCTCAGCAGCCGCCCGCCGAGCTGATCGACGCCATTCGTCGCGGCCAGCGCTTCATCGTCGCGTCGCATCAGCGGCCCGACGGCGACGCGATCGGCTCGGCCGATGGCGATGGCGCTCGCGCTGCGCGCGCTCGGCAAGGAGGCGACGGTCGTCACCGACGCGATCCCGCCGGTGTTCCTGCAGCCGTTTCCCGAGCGTGGACGGCATCCAGATCACGCCGGAGGTCGACCGACACGTTCGACGCGGCGCTGATCATGGAATGCAGCGAGCTGTCGCGCACCGGCGTCGCGGGCTCGATCGATCGCCGGTGATCAACATCGATCATCATCCTGGCAACACGGTCTACGGCGCGATCAACTGGATCGACGAATCGGCCGCCGCCTGCGGCGAGATGGTGTTCACGCTGATCGAGGCGCTCGGCGCGCCGCTGACGGCAGACATCGCCACGCACGTCTACCTCGCGATCCTGACCGACACCGGTTCGTTTCACTTCTCGCACCTGACGCCGCGCACCTACGAGATCGCCGGACGCTGCGGTCGAGGCCGGCGCCGATCCGCAGTGGATCGCCCGCACGCATTACGACAGCAACAGCCTGTCGCGCGTGCGCATCTTCGGCGCGGTGATGAACGGGATGGTGATCGTCGACGAGGGCCGCGTCGCGCTGCTCTCGATCACGCGCAGGGCGATGGCACGGAGCTCGGCGGCACCAACGACGACCTCGAGGGGCTGATCAACTTTCCGCTGACCGTGAAGGACATCGAGGCGGTGGCGTTCTTCAAGGAAGTCGGCGACCAGGCGACTGGCGCGTCAGCCTGCGCTCGAAGGGCGCGGTCGACACCGGCGCCATCGCGCGAGCAGTTCGGCGGCGGCGGGCACACGAACGCCGCGGGCTGCGGCTGGCAGGGCGCGATCGAGGACAGGTCACGCCAGCTGTTTGGCGCGGCTGCTGGCCGAGCGTCCCAAGTCCCGAGACCCCGGATCCGATCCTCGAGGCGTTCTCGTCGTCGACAAGACCGAAGGGCCCGACGTCGCACGACGTGGTGACGCTCGCGCGGCGCGCGCTCGGCGTGTCGCGCATCGGCCACACCGGCACGCTCGATCCGATGGCGACCGGCGTGCTGCCGCTCGTCGATCGGCCGCGCCACGCGGCTGGCGCAATTCCTGACCGCCAGCGACAAGACCTACGAAGCGACGTCGCGTTCGGACGCGACTACCGAACACCTACGACGCCACCGGCGACACGGTGGCCGACGTCGACCGACGTCCCAGCCGCGAGGCAGCTCGATCGCGGCGCTCGCGCAGTTCCGCGGCACCTTCGAGCAGACGCCGCCGGCTTACTCCGCGAAGAACATCGACGGCGAGCGTTCCTACGACCTGGCGCGGCGGGCGAGGACGGCGCCACGCGCGATCCGAAGCCGGTGACGGTGACGGTGTAGCGGCTCGAGATCCTGGCGTTCGACGGCGAACCGCGCGACTCTGGAGATGCAGGTGACGGCGGGGTTCTACGTGCGCTCGCTGGCGCACGACCTCGGCGAGGCGCTGGGAATGCGGAGCCGTCCTGACGGCGCTGCGGCGGACGCGGTCCGGCGAGTTCGGGCTCGAGCGACGCGGTCCCGCTGGCCGATGTGCTCCAGAGCGCCGTGCGAACCGCTTGCCGCGCGGTTGATTCCGCTGTCCGCGACCTGCTGCCGGAGCTGCCCTCGCGTCGACGTTGACGCTCGGCGAAGCCAGCCTGCGAACGCGCTCAAGAACGGCGTGGAAATGCCGCGCCCGGCGACCTGTGGCGCCGCTAGCGCGCCGCGCCGCATCGTCCGGCTGCTGGACGACCGAGGGCGACCTGGTGGGCCTGGCCAGACCGGGCAAAACGGCCCGGATTTCTGCACGGCTGGGTGTCCTGTTAGTTCTTGGCCGGCCTAAGCACTTGATGGGTAACATATGACGGTTACAGGCGATGTTGGAATCGCCACATACGGCGGCTTGGTAGTCCGGCAATGACGCCGCACTCTGGGCCGTGCGTGGAGGTCACGTGGCACTGACGAAAGACAAGAAGACCGCCCTCATCGGCGACTACAAGACGCACGACAAAGACACCGGCTCCCCTGAAGTTCAGGTCGCGATTCTCAGCGAACGCATCAACTACCTGACCGAGCACTTCAAGTCGCACGGCAAGGATCATCACTCGCGTCGCGGGCTGCTGAAGCTCGTCGGCCAGCGCCGACGTCTGCTCGACTACCTGAAGAGCAAGGACGTCGACCGTTACGCTGAGGTCATCAAGCGCCTCGGTATCCGCAAGTAAGCCGGGTCGCATCCAACAAAGCGCAGGACAGTTATGCACAAGCGTGATCTATCTCTCGGCTCCCAGACCCTCTCGATCGAGACCGGCCGTCTGGCCAAGCAGGCCGACGGCTCGGTCATCGTCCGCATGGGCGACACCATGGTCCTCGTGACCGCCTGCCACTCGTCCAGCCCGCGTGAAGGAATCGACTTCCTTCCGCTCACCGTCGACTACCGCGAATACACCTACGCCTCGGGCCGCATTCCCGGCGGCTTCTTCAAGCGCGAAGGCAAGGCCACCGAAAAGGAAACGCTGACCAGCCGCCTGATCGATCGGCCGATTCGTCCGCTGTTCCCCGCCGGCTGGGCCTACGAGACGCAGGTCATCGCGTTCGTGCTGTCGGCCGACACCGAAAACGACTCGGACGTGCTCGCGCTCACCGGCGCCGGCGCGGCGCTGGCGCTCTCGGAGATGCCGGTCGAAAAGACCGTCGCCGCGCGTGCGCGTCGGCCTCGTCGACGGCGCAGTTCATCGTCAACCCGACGTTCGCCGCAGCGCAAGCAGAGCAAGCTCGACCTCATCGTCGCCGGCACCAAGGACGGCATCGTGATGGTCGAAGCGGGCGCCAACGAGGTGTCCGAAGACGAAGCGATCACGGCGCTCGAGATCGCGCACAACGCGATCAAGCAGCTGCGTCGACATGATCGACGCGCTGGCGAAGGAAGCCGGCCGCACCAAGCTCGCCAAGCCGGACGTCAAGGTCGACGCCGAGCTCAAGGCCTACGTCGAAACCACGGCGCTCGCGCGCGCTCGCCGATGCGATGCGCATCAAGGGCAAGCTCGTGAACTACGCGCACGGTCGCGAAGGTCGAGAAGGAAATGCATCGCCGGCCTGCCCGAAGCATTCGCCGGCCAGCAAGGGCGAGGCCAAGGGCCTCTTCCACGACATGCAGGAACGCGCGCTGCGCGACGAAGTGCTCGGCAAGGGCATCCGCCAGGACGGCCGCAAGTTCGACGAGATCCGCCAGATCACGATCGAGAACAGCGTGCTGCCCCGCGTCCACGGCTCGACCGTGTTCACGCGCGGCGAGACCCAGGCGCTCGTCACCGCCACGCTCGGCACCGCCGACGACCAGCAGAAGATCGAAATGGTCGATGGCGAAACCTGGAAGCGCTTCATGCTCCACTACAACTTCCCGCCCTTCTCGGTCGGTGAAGTGAAGCCGATGCGCGGCCCCGGCCGTCGCGAAATCGGCCACGGCGCGCTCGCCGAACGCGCGCTCGCGCCGATGATGCCGGCCGAAGCCGACTTCGCCTACACCGTCCGCATCGTCTCCGACATTCTCGAGTCGAACGGCAGCTCGTCGATGGCGTCGGTGTGCGGCGGCTCGCTGGCGATGATGGACGCCGGCGTGCCGATCAAGGCGCCGGTCGCCGGCGTGGCGATGGGCCTGATCATGGACGAGACGACCGGCAAGTACGCGGTCCTGTCCGACATCGCCGGCGCCGAAGATCACTACGGCGACATGGACTTCAAGGTCGCCGGCACCGCCAACGGCATCACCGCGCTGCAGATGGACATCAAGATCAGCGGCATCTCGGCCGAAGTGATGCGCGCCGCGCTGACCCAGGCCAAGGCCGGCCGCCTGCACATCCTCGGCATGATGAAGGAGTCGCTGCCGCGCGACCGCGACCAACATGTCGGCCTACGCGCCGCGCATCATCACCATCAAGATCCCCGTCGACAAGATCCGCGACGTCATCGGCCCCGGCGGCAAGATGATCCGCAGCATCATCGAGAAGACGGGCGTCAAGATCGACGTCGCAGGACGATGGCCAGGTCAACGTGGCGTCGGCGGACGAAGCCGCGGCCACCAAGGCGATCGGCATGATCCAGGAGCTGACCGCGACGGCCGAGCTCAACAAGACCTACCTCGGCAAGGTGCAGCGCATCACCGACTTCGGCGCGTTCGTCGAAATCATGGCCGGCACCGACGGCCTCCTGCACGTCTCGGAGATCGCGCACTACCGCGTCAAGGACGTGCGCGACGAGCTGAAGGAAGGCCAGCAGGTGCTGGTGAAGGTCATCAACATCGACCCGACCGGCAAGATTCGCCTGTCGCGCAAGGCGCTGATCACGCCGGAAGAGGGCGGCGCCGCGGCCGGCCGGCCGGTGGCGAGAAGGCGACGCGGCCGTGGCCGAACAGCGACGGCGGCGACCGTCCCCCGCGCGATCGCGGCCCCGCGTCGCGGTCCGCGCCGCGAATAACTCCAAGCTGGACACGCTGCAAGGGCGCCGGAGTCTCACGACTCCGGCGCTTCTGCGTACGGCCCTACAATAACGGTATGAGCCGAGTCCTGCTGGCTGTTGGAATTGCCGCCTCGCTGTGGGCCGTCTCGGCCGGCGCCCGAGGCCAGGAGCCGGCGCCCAACCGCCGCGAGTTCACCATCGTCGCGAAGGACCACATCTTCACGCCGGACAAGCTCGACGTCTCGCAGGACGACCTGGTGAAGATCACGCTGCGCAGCGAAGACGAGCCGCACAGCTTCGCCATCGACGCCTATCGCATCGTCAAGCGCGTCGCCGGCGGGCAGTCGATGACCTTCGAGTTCCGCGCCGATCAGGCGGGCTCGTTCCCCTTCTACTGCAACCTGACGAACGATCCGGGCTGCAGCGAGATGAAGGGCATGCTCGTCGTCAAGGCGCGCTAAGGCGAGGGCGAACGCGTCGGCCGCCCCACGGCCACGCTTACCGGCGCGGGAACTTGTCCGGATTGTCGGTGAACAGCGCGTCGACCCCGAGCGTGTACAGATAGTGCGACATCTCGGCCGTCACCGACGGGAACGTCCCGGTGTCGGCCGAGCGGAACGTGTACGGCGTCACCGTGATGCCCTCGGCGTGCGCCACTTCACGAAGTCCGGGTTCTTCGAGCACGATGTCCTTGGCCGGGCCGAAGCCCTGCACGATGCCCTTCCAGGCTGGCGATCCGCGCGGCGTCTCGAAGCCGGCGTCGTTGTCGATCAGCAGCACCACCGGCACGCCAATCTTCATCTGCGCCAGCTTGCGCGCGCTGGCTTCTCCGAACGTCTGCAGGATGAGCGGCGTCTTCGGATCGGCGGTCGGCCCGCGCAGGCCGTGCTTGTCGAGAGCCGCGGCGACGAGCTCCTCGAAGTCGCACGTCGCGGCCTTCGTAGATCTCCGGCGTCTTCAGCTCGGGATACAGACCGGCCTTGCCCTTCACCAGCGCGACCGCTTCGTCGAAGGTGGGCACCTTCTCGCCCGCGAACTTCGTGATCGAACCACGAGCCGGCGTCGAGCTGCTTGATCTCGGCCAGCGTGAAATCATTGGCCACCCATGCCTTGCGCGTCCGGCCCTCGATGCTGACGGCTTCGACGCGCGCGATTCGGGAACAGCTCCTCGACGTTGGTGGTGCGCTCGAGGCTGGCGTCGTGCAGGCAGATCAGCACGCCGTCCTTGGTCACGGCCAGGTCCTGCTCGACGAAGTCGGCGCCCAGCTCGATGGCCAGCGGTAGGCCGCCAGCGTGTGCTCCGGGCGCGTAGGCCGACGCGCCGCGATGCGCGACGACGGTCTTGCGTGAGGTAGCGCCGACGGAACGGTGGACATCACGGTCATGAACAGCAAGAACGCGGACGCAAGTCGCATGAAGGTCTCCAGCGCCAGCATCGCATGGCCGCGCTACGTCCGTGTAAAGGCACGGGCCGCATCGATACGCTCGCGAATCGGAGGGTGCGAATAGAACAGCCAGCGCACCAGCGTGGATGGCCGCTCCTCCGCCAGATTCTGCTGCGACAGCCGCTTCATCGCCGTGACGAACGCGTCAACATTGCGCGTGGTCTCCAGTGCGTAGCGATCGGCCGCGCGCTCCTGCGCCCGCGAGAGCGCGTTCAGCGACCGGCAGGACGACGAACGACCAGACGCCGCCGGTGAGCATCAGCAGCGGCAGCGCCGCCGGGTCCGAGAGGTCGCGGTAGCCGAGCGGCCCGGCCGCCGTGCTCAGGACGACGTGCGCCAGGAAGAAGCCGCCCAACAGCACCACGGCCTGCACCGCGATGCCGCGCCACAGATCGCGATGCACGTGGTGCGCGAGCTCGTGCGCCAGCATCACCTCGATTTCGTCGTCCGAATACTCCGCCAGCAGCGTGTCGGAGAGCAGGATCCGGCGCGTCTGCCCCAAGCCCGGTGAGCGCGGCGTTGGCCTTGCGGGTGTGGCCGCTCAGCACCCACTCGAACACGCCGACGACGTCGGTGCGCGCGCGCGTCGGCGAGCGCCATCAGCCGCTCGACGAGCGGCGGGCGATCGAGCGGACTTGAACTTGTAGAAGATCGGCAGCAACAGCATCGGCGCGAGGCGCGCGAGCCCGACCATCGCCACGGCGAACAGCAGCGCCGATATCCGCCACCAGTCGCCCGGCCACCACCTGAGAGTGAAGAACACCAGCGAGGCGCCCGCGACCGCCAGCGCCGTGCCGAGCGTGACACGTCTTCAACTGATCGGCCAGCCAGTGCGAGGTCGATTGCGTGGAGAGACCGTAGCGATGCTCGAGGACGAAGCCCTGGAACCACGCGAAGGGGAACTCGACGGCCTGCAGCAGCGTCAACACCGTGACCGTCATCAGCGCGACGACCACGACGTCCTCGAGGCCCGCCGGTAACACGAACGAGGTGAGGAACTGAAAGGCCTCGCGCAGGCGAACGGCGCCGCCCGAGATGACCAGGACCAGCAGCAGGAAGCCGGCAAGTGCCGTGCTGCCCAGAGTCGGCGCGCCGGCGAAGGCGATGATAGCGAGAGGACTTGTCTTCGTTCACGGAGTCGGGAGTCGAATCTCCCGCTCCTAACTTTAAACGCTTAAGTCGTGGATTTCGACATCCTTACGCCGCCGTTGGTGGTTTGCAGCGTCACTCGTGCGCCTCCCCCGTTCAGCGTGCCTTCGAAGCGCCGCCGGGTCTGCTCGCCGGTCAACTGAAAATCCAGCCCGGTGGTGTTGATGCCGCCGTTGGTTACGCGAGCGGTCACGGAGGCCTGACTGCCGTCGGGCAACGCCAGCGAGACACCGCCGTTGACGGCCTCGAGCGAGACGCTGCCGGTCGAGCTGAGCGGGCCGGTGAGCTCCACTTCGACGCCGCCATTCACCGTTGAGGCCTCGAGAATCGAGACCGCCAATCCCTTGCCCTCGATGCCGCCGTTCACCGTCGACGCATGGACCTCGCCCTGCAGGCCGGACAGGGTGACGCGGCCATTCGTGGTTCGGAGGTCCACGATCACGCCCTTGGGCACCTTGACCGTCCAGCGCACCTCGAAGCCCGACACCCCAAAGGTTCGCGGCGAGCGGACCTCGACGCGCACCCGGCTGTCGCTGGTCTCCTCGCGCATCTCGAGCTTCTTCATCAGCTCCTGCGCCGCCTCGTCGGTGGAGCTCTTGGCGATGCGTTCGGCCACCAACTCGACCGTGTCACCGGACGAAGGTTCGGCGCTGATGCTACCGTTGGTGTTGATCAATTCGAGCCTGGCGCCCGCGGCGAGGGGATACGAGCGCGTCCAGGTGTCCTGGGCGCGGCCGGACGCCACGTCCATCGAGAAGCCGTCCTTGCCCACCTGAACGTCGCAGGCGGCGGTGGCAGTCAGAACGGCGGCGGACAGGAGCAGGATTCGAAAACGGCCTCGGAACATTCAGCGACCTCTACTGCCTATACGGGTGCCAGAGGCGGCCGGTTCGCTCCGGGGCCGGCTTCGTCAGTTCATCTGAATCGAAATGAGCTTCGAAACGCCGGGCTCTTCCATCGTCACGCCGTAGAGGCGGTTCGCGATTTCCATGGTCTTGCGGCTGTGCGTGATGATGATGAACTGCGTCTTGTCCATCATCCCCCGCAGCATCTCGACGAACCGGCCGATGTTGGCATCGTCGAGCGGCGCGTCGATTTCGTCGAGCAGGCAGAACGGGCTCGGCTTGTAGCGGAAGATCGCGAACATCAGCGCGATCGCGGTCAGCGCCTTCTCGCCGCCCGACAGCAGCATCACGCTCTGCAGCCGCTTGCCCGGCGGCGAGGCGACGATGTCGATGCCGCTCTCGAGCGGATCGGCCTCGTCGAGCAGGATGATGCCGGCGCGGCCGCCGCCGAACAGCGTCGAGAACGTGACCTGGAAGTTGTCGTTGATGGCCGTGAACGCTTCGCGGAAGCGCGCGTGCGTCGTCTCGTCGATCGCTTGATCGCCTCGTTGGTCTGGGCGATCGAGTCGATCAGGTCCTGGCGCTGGGTGGTGAGGAACACGTGGCGTGTCTCGAGCTCGGCGTGCTGCTCGATGGCCATCATGTTGACCGGGCCGATCCGGTCGATCTTGCCGCGGAGTTCGGCGATCGCTTCTTCGGCGGTCATGCGCTCGGGGGTCGGCGCGTCGGACGGCTCTTCGAGACCGGCCTCGTCCTCGTCGGGCTCGGCGGCTTCGGCGGCGCGAATGGCGCGCACGTCGGGCTCGACCATGCCTTCCGCTTCCATCCGCGCGACGTCGTCGCGCATCTCATCGAGCGTGACGTTGACGGTGTCGAACGTCTGCTGGGCAAGATGCGTCAGGTCGGACTCGGCGGTCGCGCGCGTGACGTCCACTTCGGCGGCCAGGGCGCGAATCGCATCGACGGCGCGCCGGGCGTCGCGGATGACGCTTCCTGCGTGTCTCGGCCGCCTGCAGTTCCGTCGCGCGCTCGTCGGCGTGATGCATGCGGTCGCGCAACTCGTCGAGCGTGCGCACGTCCTCGTCGAGCTGCTGGGTGTGCTCGATGATGCCCGACAGCAGCCGTTCGCGCTGATCGCGCATCAGGGTGACGTCGCGGGTGCAGGCCGCGACCCGCTGTTCGAGCTCGATGGCCGCGGCTTCCATGCGCAGCACCTCGCCGGCGGCGGCGGCGCTCCGCTCGACCAGCGCGGCATGCTCGGCGCGCGCTTCCGCTGCCGCGCGGCTCGCCGACTCGGCCTGCTCGCGCGCGTCGTCAGGCGCTGCACGGCAATCGAGAACGTCTCGTCCGCGACGCGCTTGTCGTCGTTCAGCCGGACGATGGATTCGCGGGCTTCGGCCTGCCGGGCGTCGAGGCCGGCGATTTCCTCGCGCACGCGTCGGGTTTCGGTCGCGACGAGGTCGACGCGCTGCTGCACGCGGAAGTCGTCCTGCGCCGCCCGCGACACCTGCGCCTCGATCGAGACGATCGCCTTTTCCTGGCGGTGAATCTCGGCGGTCAACGCCTGGATCGCGGCGGTGGCATGAGCCATCGTCTGCTCGAACTCGGTGGTCTCGTCGGCGAGTGCCGCCAGGGCGATGCGCTCGGCGGCAATCCGCTCGCGCAGCTCCTTGATCTCGCGCTTGGTGGCGAGGATGCCGCGCGACTCGGTCTTGTCGCCGCCGGTCACCACGTGCTGCCCGCGGAAGACGTCGCCTTCGATCGTCGCCACCGGGAACGGCACGAGCGGCGCAATGCGGGTGGCGGTCTCGAACGACTCGGCAATCAGCGCGTCGCCGATTACCGCACGCAGCGCGGGCGCGAACGGGCCGCCCACGCGGACGACGCTCTGCAGGCGCACCGTGCCGGCAGGTGCCTCGGACACCGAGCCATGATCGATCTCGGCATTGGGCCTCTCGCCGCCGGGGTGTCCGACGATGAAGCCGCAGCGGCCGGCGTCTTCCTGCCGGATCAGCCTGAGGCCCGCGGACACGTGCTCGAGCCGCTCGACCAGCACGTGCTGAAGCAGGTCGCCCAGGCACGCCTCCACGGCGCGTTCGTAGCGGGGTTCGACCTCGACGAAGTCGGCGAGCGCGCCCATCTGGCCGACGTTGCCGTTGGCGTTGACCAGCACCATGCGCGCCGCATCGGCGAAGCCGGCGCGATGCGTGTCGATCTCCTCGAGCGAGCGAAGGCGGGCCGCCGTGCCGGCGAGCTCGTGCTCGCGCGTGCGGACGTCGCGGGAGCGCCATTCGTGCTCGACGCGCGCGTTGGCCAGCTCGGTCTCGCGCGCGGCCCTGGCCACCCGGGCGGCATCGAGGCCGTCCTGCGCGCGACGCAGCTGCTCGCCCGACGTCTGCCGCTCGAGGCGGACCTTCTCGAGCTCGCTCGCCAGCTCGCGCGACTCCATCTCGAAGCGCTGCTCCGACTGCACGGCGCGCTCTCGCTGCGCGCCGGCCGACTGGATGGCGGCGTTCAGCGCGGTGATCGTGTTGAGCACCGCGTAGACGTCCGCGCGGGCCTTCTCCACGTCCTGCTCGACCGCCTCGATGGCCTGCTGGGCGCGCGTGTAGTCCTCGGCGGCGGCCTGCGCCACGCCGGTGGCGGCATCGCGCCGGTTCTCGGCTTCGGCGACCGCCTGGCGGCGGCCTTCGAGGGCGAGCCGCTCGGGCTCGCGCCGGGCTTCGAGCTGCTGGCGTTCCTGCTCCAGCTCGGTGGCGCGCGTCTCGAGCATCTCCGCCTGCTGCTGATCGAGCGCGATCTGCTGCTGGCGGCGATTGATGTCCAGCTCGTGGGCGTGGACGTCCTCGCGGATGCGGCCGGCCGCCGCATCGGCTTCGGTCTGCTCGATCCGGATGCGTGGCGAGCTCGTTCTCGACTTCGGCCAGGCGGGCCGAGGCGGCGGTCTCGTTCTCGCGCGCGTCGTTCAGGCGGCCGCGCGCGGTTTCGATGGCATCGGACAGCGCGTGATAGCGGCGCGCGAACAGCACCTTCTCCCAGCGCCGCATCTCGTCGCGCAGCCGCGTGTAGCGCCGCGCCTTCGCGGCCTGCCGCTTGAGCGACGCCGCGCTGCTTGTCGACCTCGAAGACGATGTCGTCGAGACGCGTCAGGTTCTGCTGCGCCGCCTCGAGCTTCAACTCGGCCGAGCGGCGGCGCGCCTTGTACTTCGTGATGCCCGCGGCTTCCTCGATCAGCTGGCGGCGATCGGTCGGCCGCGAGCTCAGGATCATGCCGATCTTGCCCTGCTCGATGATGGCGTAGGCCTTGGCGCCCAGGCCGGTGTCCATCAGCAGCTCGTGGATGTCCTTCAGGCGGCACTGTCTGCCCGTCGATCAGGTATTCGCTCTCACCCGAGCGGAACAGCCGGCGCGTGACCTCGACCTCGCGCGTCACCGGCGCCAGCGTCGCGGTCATCAGGCCGTGGCCGTTGGTCTCGGCCAGGTGCGCGCCGTCACCGTTGAGCGACGAGGGCTCGTGCCCAGCCTCGCGATCCAGCGAGGGCGGGACGATGACGTTGCCGAACCGCAGACGCACTTCGGCGGCGCCGGTGGGCTTGCGCGCATCGGAGCCGCTGAAGATGACGTCTTCCATCTTGTCGCCGCGCAGGCTCTTGGCGCTTTGCTCGCCAAGCACCCACGTGAGCGCGTCGGCGACGTTGCTCTTGCCGCAGCCGTTGGGTCCGACGATGGCGGTGACGCCACGGTCGAAGGACAGCTCGGATCGGTCGGAGAAGGACTTGAAACCGGAGATTTCGAGTCGTTCGAGATGCATGACTGCTCGGCTTCTGGGGGAAACGCCGGCCAGTCTAACAAGCCCCTCCCGTTGTAGCAAGGCGGAAGGCAGACCCCAATATATTGGGGTCTTCTGACCTATTTTGGCAGGGCGGCTCTTGGACAGTTCGCACGAGCTTCTCGGCCTCGGGGAACGGCCGAGGGCGAAGCGGGCCTGCGGGTCGACGGTGATCAGGTGCTGCTTGGCGGTGGCGATGTCGAACACCGAGTCGTCGATCGCGTAGCGGATCATCGCGCGGATGAACTCGAGGTCCTTGGTCCACGCGTCTTCTTCCATCTTGGTGTTCTTGCGATGACGAACTTCTTGAAGTCCGCCACCATCGCAGTCGTCGACCGCGAAGTCCTTCTTGACGACGCGGAGCGACGGTCGCCTTGGTGGCCGAGCGCGTGTCGCCGTCGGCGCTGAACTGCTCGGCATAGGACGCGAAGAGGCCGCGGTTGAAGATCGTGCGGCCGAAGCGCGTCGGGTTGAATCCTTCGACCGGACCGTCGAAGCGCTGGTCGGGCTCGATGCCGCCGCCCGAGTACACCTTGCGGCCGCCGGTCGTGTACTTCAACTGATCGGCCGACTTCGTGCGCTCCGTCTGATCCTTCAGCGTGTAGGTGAGGTACTCGTCGAAGGTGCCGTCCCACGGACGCTGAATCGAGCCGGCCGCTCGGCGTGTAGTAGCGCGCGGTGGTCAGCGCGAGGCCGGCGCCGCCGCTGACGCGATACACCGACTGCACCAGCGCCTTGCCGAACGTGGTCTCGCCGACGACCAGCGAGCGGTCGTAATCCTGCAGCGCGCCCGAGACGATCTCCGACGCGCTCGCGCTGTTGCGATTGACGAGCGTGATCATCGGGATGCTCGTGTACTCGGGCTGTCGGTGGCGCGATAGTCCGAATCCGAATTCGGCACGCGGCCGCGCGTGTAGACCACCATCGAGCCCTTGGGCACGAAACGGTTGGCGATGCGGATCGCCTGATCGAGCTGGCCGCCGGGGTTGCCGCGCAGGTCGAACACCAGGCGCTTCATGCCCTTCTTGGTCAGCGACTCGAGCGCGTCGCCGAGATCCTCGTCGGTGTGCTCGGCGAAATCGGTGACGCCGACGTAGCCCGTCGTCGCGATCGATCATGAACGACGCCGACAGGCTCGGGATGCTGACCTGATCGCGCATCACCGCCACCGGAAGCAGCCGCTCGAAGCCCTTGCGGCGCACGCCGATGTTGACGAACGTGCCCTTGGGGCCCTTGAGCTTGTTGACGGTCGTCTTCGGTCGTCCAGCCCTTGGTGTCTGGCCTTCGACCTCGGCGATCACGTCGCCGCGGCGGATGCCGTTGTCGTGCGCCGGCGAGCCCTCGAACACGCGCACGGCGGTGATGTCGCCGTCGACCGCCTGAATGGTGAGGCCCAGCCCGTAGTAGCGGCCTTCCTGGCGCTCGCGCATCTGCGCGTAGGTCTGCGGGTCCATGAAGCTCGAGTGCGGATCGAGCGTCTGCAGCATGCCGTTGATGGCGCCGTAGACCATGCGGTCGGACTCGACCGGCTCGGCGTACTGCGTCTGGATGGTCGTCAGCGCGGCCGTGAAGGTCTTGTAGTGCTCCGGGACCGTGTCCGGCGTCGCGAGCGCGCTCTTCCCGAAGACCCCGCCGACGAGTGCAGACCCGGCGACGGCAAGGACGACGGCCACAAGGGACTTCGTGCGCATAGGGCGATGGTAACCAATAACCCCCCGCCCGGCAAAGCTTTTCACCGCAGGGACTGGGGTATACTCGAATTTGGACGTCAGGGCTGGATTGCCGGCCGTCCCGGCCTCGTAAGGGAGCAGTCATATGTTTGGTTCCATTGGCATGCCCGAGCTGATCATCATCCTGGTGATCGCGCTCATCATCTTCGGGCCCCGGAAGCTCCCGGAACTCGGCAAGTCGCTCGGCCGCAGCCTGAACGAATTCAAGAAGGCGTCGACCGACCTGCAGAACACTCTCGAGCAGGAAATCAAGATCGAAGAGCAGAAGGAAACCGCCGCCAAGGCCGAAGGCTGAAGCGCCCGCCGACTCCACGACCATCACCGCCCGACGACGACGGCGCCGCAGCCAGACCGTGTCCCGGTAGATCGACGGCAATGGCCCTGGTTCCGTTCCCCAAGCGGGACGAGGAATCGCCGCAGCCGAACGAGCCCGAGACGAGCGATGGTTCTCGCCGTTCGGCGACGACCTGAGCCGCGGCGAAGGCCGGATGACGTTCCTCGAGCACCTCGACGAGCTGCGCAAGCGCATCACGCACGCCGTCGGCGCCCTGCTCGTCGGGTTCCTCGTCGCGTTCGCCTTCATCAACCACGTCTTGGACTTCGTCTACAAGCGGCTCACGTCGGAACTCGCCGGCGGCAAATTCATCTACACCGAGCCGGGCGAAGACGTTCTTCCTGTGGATCAAGATCGCCGCGCTGACCGGCGTGCTGATCGCGTCGCCGTACATCATGTTGCAGGTGTGGTTCTTCATCGCGCCGGGCCTCTACGCGAAGGAGAAGAAGCTCGCGATTCCGTTCGTGCTCGCCTCGTCGTCGCTCTTCATCGCGGGCGCGGCGTTCTCGCACTACGTGCTGTTCCCCGCGGCGTGGCGTTCTTCGCCGGCTTCGGTAACGAGTACATCGAGTTCATGCCGCGCGTCGATCCGGTCTTCGGCCATGTACGTGAAGTTGATGCTCGGCATGGGCCTCATCTTCCAGATGCCGGTCATGATGTTCGTGCTGGCGCGGCTCGGCATCGTCAGCGCCGGCTTCCTGGCCCGGAACTTCAAATACGCGATCCTGCTCATCTTCATCGTCGCGGCGGTGATTACGCCCGACGGTAATCCAGTCAACCAGGTGCTGGTCGGCGGCCCAATGGTTGTGCTCTACCTCATCGGTATCCTGGTCGCGTGGCTGTTTCGGCAAATCCGAGAAAACAGATCGGAAGAAACGTCCTGTAAAGCTAACCCCACTGGTCGTTTGACTTCCGGGTGTTTTCGAGCTCTACACTCTGTGTATGAAAATCCTTCGCCCTTTGGCGATTGGCCTAGCAGTCTCCGCTGGTCACAGCGGCCCCGGCCTGGGCCCAGTCCGCAGACCCGGCGACCCGGCCCGCGAGTAGCACTATTGTTGGCGACACCGGAATCTGGTTTGTGCCGCTGGGCGAGACCCTGCCCAAAGGGAAGTTTTCGGAGTGGCGGCACAGCGTCAACTTCGACCGCAGCGAAGGCTTCAGCGACATCACCGACATCGGCGGCATGTTCGCGTTCGGCGCGACCGACAAGATCGAAATCTTCGGCTCGCTCGGCGCGCGGCGCATCGATGTCGACCGCGTGCCGGTCGCTGCTGGCGGCCAGCCGCAGGACTACCTGATCAACACAGGGCTGGAGACGGGCTTCGGCGACCTCTCGGTCGGCGCGAAGTTCAACATCAAGTCGCAGGCCACGACCGGCAACGGCTGCCGCCTTCGCCGTCCGCGTGGCGGTGAAGCTGCCGACGGCGAGCTTCGACGACGGGCTCGGCACCGGCAAGACCGATTTCCAGGTTCGACCTGATCGGCTCGCGCAAGGAAGTCAACCAGAAGATCGACGTCGCCGGCTTCGGCCGGCATCAAGTTCCGCGGCCAGCCCGGACGGCTACAACCTGAGCAACGGCTTCGCTGGGGCATCGGCGTCGGTTACCCGAGCCGCGCCAAGCTGCGGTTGTTCGGCTGAGATGAACGGCGAGGCGCTACTTCGACAAGACCGTCACGTTCACCGGCGTGTCCGACCCGCTGCCGGGCCTGCCGCGCGTCGTGGGATGTGGACGCGACGCGCGACCTGTTCGGCGGCGTCCAGTATCACGCCACCAACGGCTTCTACCTCGGCGCCGGCGTCGAGCTGGGCGGCCACCACCCAGCATCGTCGATGACTTCGCGAGTGCCGTCAGCCAGGAAGACAGCGGCGTCGATCGCCTCGGCCTCCAGGTTCGGATCGGCTACCACCCCGGCGTGCAGCGTTTACGTGGCGCCGGCTCCGCCGCCGCCGACCGCCGCCGGCACCACCGACCGCCGCCGGCTAACCGCGCGCCGACGGTGAAGGCCCGCTGCGAGCCGTGCACGGTTGAAGTCGGCCGCCAGCTGACCGTGTCCGCCGACGCGCAGGATCCGGACGGCGACACGCTGCGCTACCGCTGGACCAGCCCGACCGGCACGTTCGCCAACGCCACCGATCGCCAGACGCCGTGGACGGCCCCGGCCAGGTCGGGCGGCGTGCCGCTGACCGTGACCGTCGACGACGGCAAGGGCGTGACGGCGACCGATACCGTCACGGTGCAGGTGCATCGCGCCGGCCGCGAAGAGGCAGATCACGTTCGAAGACGTGCACTTCGACTTCGACCGCTACTCGCTGCGCGCCGGAAGCGACGCGCATCCTCGACGAAGCGATCAAGGCGATGCAGGCGGACAACACGCTGCGCCTCACCATCGAAGGCCACACCTGCAACATCGGCACGACCGAATACAACCTGGCCCTCGGCGAGCGCCGCGCGGCCGCGGTGCGCGACTACCTCGTCGGGCCGTGGCATCAACGCCGACCGCCTGCAGACGGTGAGCTACGGTGAAGAGCGTCCGAAGCACGACAACAGCCGCGAAGAGACGCGCCGCCTGAACCGCCGCGCCGCGCTGACGATCCGACTGCAGTAAGGCTCTAGGCTTCAGGCTCTAGGCTTCAACAGACAACAAAAGGGCGGGCTCCTCACCGGAGCCCGCCCTTTCGACGTACGGTCGGTCCTGGGCCGAGGGCGCGTCAGTAGGCCTTCGCGAACCAGGCCGACACGCGGCCGGCTCGTTGCACTTGATGCACGGTGCGCGGGCGCCTCGTCGTAACCAATCGGGATGTTGCGGATCGTCGCCTGCGTCTCGGCCTTGATGTCGGCCTCGCACTTCGCCGCCTCGCACCACGGCGAGTGCACGAAGCCGGGACGGCCTTCCATCATCTCTTGAACTCGTCGTAGCTGTCGTCGCCGAGGTGTGGCTCGTCACGGAACTTGCGCGCGCGATCGAACAGCGCCGCCTGAATCTCGTCGAGCAGCGCCTTGATCGTGGCCGGCAGGCCGTCCATCGGCATCGACGGCTTGGCGCGCGTGTCGCGGCGGGCGGCGAACACCGACGATCTTCTCGATGTCCTTCGGGCCGATCTCGAGACGCAGCGGCACGCCGCGCATCTCGTACTCGGCGAACTTCCAGCCGGGCGTCTGGCTATCGTCGGCGTCCAGCTTGACGCGAATGCCGGCCGCCGTCAGCTGGTCGCGGATCTCCTCGCACTTCGGCAGCACGGTTTCCTTCCAGTTGCCGCGCGGAATCGGCACGATCACCACCTGCTAGGGCGCGACGTTGGGCGGCAGGATCAGGCCGCTGTCGTCGCCGTGCGTCATGATCACGGCGCCGATCAGCCGCGTCGTCACGCCCCACGACGTGGTCCAGGCGTGCTGCACCGTCTTGTCGCGGCCCTGGAACTGGATCTCGAAGGCCTTGGCGAAGTTCTGCCCGAGGTTGTGCGACGTGCCGGCCTGCAGCGCGCGGCCGTCGCCCATCAGCGCTTCGATCGAATAGGTCTTCGACGCGCCGGCGAACTTCTCGCTCTCGCTCTTCTGCCCGTCGATCACCGGCACCGCCAGGACCTTCTCGCAGACCTCCTTGTAGAGCGCGAGAATCTTCATCGTCTCTTCCTGCGCTTCTTCGGCGGTCTCGTGCGCGGTGTGCCCTTCCTGCCAGAGGAACTCGGTGGTGCGCAGGAACGGCCGCGTCACCTTCTCCCAGCGCACGACGTTCGCCCACTGGTTGATCAGCACCGGCAGATCGCGCCACGACTGGATCCACTTCTGGTACATCACGCCGATGATCGTTTCCGACGTCGGCCGGATGATCAGCCTCTCGGCGAGATCCTCGTTGCCGCCCTTGGTGACCCACGCGACCTGCGGCGCGAAGCCTTCGACGTGCTCCTTCTCCTTCATCAGCAGGCTCTCGGGGATCAACAGCGGGAAGTAGGCGTTGACGTGGCCGGTCGCCTTGATGCGGTCATCGAGCTCCCGCTGCAGGTGTTCCCACATGGCGTAGCCGTACGGCCGGATCACCATGAAGCCCTTGACGGGCGAGTAGTCGGCGAGCTCCGCCTTGCGGACCACGTCGAGATACCAGCGCGAGAAGTCGACGGACTGCTTGGTGATTTCGGTAACGAACGCCTCTTCACGTTTGCCGGGCGCTCATATAGTCAGTTTGGGTTCCGCTCAACGATGTGAATCCTCCAGTGTACGTCATCTCGGGCAGGGAAATCGGCCCGGGCGTGGCTGCCGCGGGTTTCCTCGCGCCGGAGCGCCGCCCGCGCCATCAGGCGGCCGACGGTCACGAGGCTGGCGAGGCGATGCTCGTCGGGCGTACGCCGGTCTGCGGGCTGGTCGGCCAGCGCGCCTTCGCACGCCGCGAGGAGGCGCAACGGCCCGGACCAGCGGATCGCGCTCGCGCCACAGACCCGCGGCGTTCCACATCAGGCCGCGGACGTCGGCTTCGGTCCGGAGGCGGTCCGAGAAGGGCACGACGAGCCCCGCCGCGGGTAGCGGCGCCGCGTCTCGGGTTGGACCGGCCAGAAATCCCGCCTGCGCGGCCTGCAGCATCGCGCCGCCGCCCGGGCGCCGAACACCAGGCCCTCGAGCAGCGAATTGCTGGCGAGGCGATTGGCGCCGTGGACGCCGGTGCAGGCGACCTCGCCCGCCGCAAACAGCCCGGGCACCGTCGTGCGTCCCCACAGGTCGGTCTCGACGCCGCCCATGACGTAGTGCGCCGCGGGACCGACGGGAATCCGGTCGCGCGCCGAGATCGAGCCCGACCGCACGGCACGCCGCGGCGATGGTCGGGAAGCGCGCGTGCATCGACTCGGCATCGAGGTGCTGCATCGACAGGTAGACCGGCTCGCCGGTGCGGCGCTGCTCGCGGACGATCGCGCGGGACGACGCAGATCGCGCGAGGCCAGCTCGCCGGCCGGCTCGTAGCGCGTCATGAAGCGCTCGCCGTCGGCGTTGAGCAGCTGCGCGCCTTCGCCGCGCAGCGCTTCCGACAACAGGAACGCGGGCGGCGCCCGGCACGTCGAGCGCGGTCGGGTGAAACTGCACGAACTCGAGATCGGTGACGCGCGCGCCGGCGCACCACGCGAGCACACGCCGTCGCCGGTGGCAATCGACGGATTGGTGGTCTCGCGGAACACCTGGCCGGCGCCGCCGGTCGCCAGCAGCACGGCGCGCGCGTGCACTTCGCCGACGATCGGTGATGACCGGCGTCCGCCATGAAGCGCGCGCCGATGCAGCGCCGTCCTCGACGATCAGCTGAATGGCCCGCGCGTGTGCGTTCGACGCACCCGAGGCGGCTGGAGGCGCCGCGTGCCCACAAGGCGCGGCCGATCTCGCGGCCGGTCGCATCGGCGGCGTGCAGCACGCGGCGACCGCCGTGCGCGCCCTTCGCGGGCGAGCGCGAGCTCGCCGTGCGGGTCGCGATCGAACCGCGCGCCCCAGTCGACCAGCTCGCGCACGTAGCGGACGCCGTCTTCGACCAGCACGCGCACCGCCGGCTCGACGCACAGCCCGTCGCCGGCGGCGATGGTGTCGGCGGCGTGCTGGTCGGGACGATCGTCGGGCCCGACGGCGGCGGCGATGCCGCCCTGCGCGTAACCGGTGTTGCTTTCGTCGGGATCGGCCTTGGTGAGGAGCGGCACGTCGCCGGCAGCGGCGAGATCGGCGGCGGCGCGAAGGCCCGCGATGCCGCTGCCGATGATCAGGAAGTCCGTGCGCCGCGGCACCGGATGTTATTCTACCTGTCCCGTCATGCCCACGACCCGCATCAGAGGTAGCCGCGGCCGCGGGCGCCTACCCTGTCATCATCGGCGCCGGCGCCACTGAGCCACGCTGCCGCAAGGCTGGATGCGGCGAAGCTCGGCGCCCAGCGCCTCATCGTCTCGAGCCCGCGCGTGTGGGAGTTTCACGGCCCGCGGCTTCGGCGCTCGGCGCCGACCGCACGCCGATCCTGATCGAGGACGGCGAGCGCTACAAGAACCTCAACACCGTCGCGCGGATCTACGACGCGCTCGTCAAGGCGCAGGCCGATCGATCCACCGTGATCGTCGCCGTCGGCGGCGGCGTGATCGGCGACATGGTCGGCTTCGCGGCCGCCACCTACCTGCGCGGCCTCCGGCTGGTGCAGGTGCCGACGACGCTGCTGGCGCAGGTCGACAGCGCGATCGGCGGCAAGACCGGCGTCAATCATCCGCTCGGCAAGAACCTGATCGGCGCGTTTCACGCGCCGCAGCCTGGTCGTCGCCGATCCGATGGTCCTGGCCACGCTGCCGCGCCGCGAGTTCCGCGCCGGGCTGTACGAAGTGATCAAGTACGGCGTGATCGCCGAGCCGTCGCTGCTCGACCGCATGCGCGACGCATCGCGCCGCGATCTTCAACCGCGAGCCAGAGGCGCTCGCGCCGCTCGTCGTCGGCGTCCTGCCGCATCAAGGCGGACGTGGTGTCGGCGGACGAGCGCGAATCGGGCCTGCGGCGCATCCTCAACTTCGGCCACACCGTCGGCCACGCGCTCGAGGCGGTGACGAAGTACAGCCGTTCCGCCACGGCGAGGCGATCGGCTACGGGATGCTGGCGGCGCCCGCGCTCGGCGTCGCCCGCGGCGTCACGCCGCAATCCACCGTCGACGAGATCAACCACGTCGTGACGCGAACTCGGTCCGCTGCCGCCGGTGTCAGACCTCTCGGCGACAGAGGTGCTGGCCGCGACGGCGCGACAAGAAGGTCGTCGCCGGCACGCTGCATTTCGTCGCCGCGGCGGAGCCGGCAAGACGACGGAACTGACCGATGTCACGGAGAAGGAAGTCAGGCAGGCGCTGAAGGCGATCGGGCTCCGGAAGTAGTCGACTCTAGCCGCGCAGATCGGGTTCGAGGCCGAGATCCCTGAGCTTCGCGAGCAGCGCCTTGAAGTTGATCTGCAGCGCGTCCGCGGCGCGGCCCTTGTCGCCGCTGGCCTCGCGCACCGCCGAAGAATCTTGCGCTGCTCCGCTTCGGCGGCGACTCGTGCCGTCGCGTCGGCGAGCGTGCCGCGAGGTCGATCGTGTCCCACGGATCAGCCGTCGGCGCCGTCTGTGCGAGGTCGGCGACAGGCTCAGGTGACGCGGGGTGAATGGTGTCGCCATCCGCGAGGATCACCGCGCGCTCGATCGCGTTCTGCAGCTCGCGCACGTTGCCGGGCCACGGATGTGCGACAGCATCTCGCGTCGCGCGCTCGCTCAAGCTCATCACCTTGCGGCCCATCTCGACGCAGGCGCGCTCGACGAAGTGCTGCGCCAGCTTCGGAATGTCCTCGGTGCGATCGCGCAGCGGCGGAATCGTGACCGGGAACACCGACAGACGGAAATAGAGGTCCTCGCGGAACTGGCGATTGGCCACCGCCTGCCGCAGGCCGCGGTTGGTGGCCGCGACGATGCGGACGTCCACCTGAATGGTGGCGGTGCCGCCGAGCCGCTCGATGCGCTTGGTCTCGATGGCGCGCAGCATCTTCGCCTGCAGCGCCAGCGGCATCTCGCCGATCTCGTCGAGGAAGATCGTGCCGCGCTGCGCCATCTCGAACTTGCCGATCTTGCGCTGCGTGGCGCCGGTGAACGCGCCGTTCTCGTAGCCGAACAGCTCCGCCTCGAGCAGGTTCTCCGGAATCGCGGCGCAGTTGATGGCGACGAACGGCCCGGCGACGCGCTCGCTCGAGGCGTGAAGCGCGCGCGCGCAGAGCTCCTTGCCGGTGCCGCTCTCGCCTTCGAGCAGCACCGTGGTGTCGGTGCCGGCGGCGCGCTCGACCGATTGCACCCTGCCGCAGCGCCGGCGAGTCGCCGATGATCTCGGGCCGCCGCGGCGCGCCGCGGCTTCTTCCTTGAGCAGCCGGTACTCGCTCAGCAAGCCGGCGCTGCGCGAGCGCGCGCGCGACCAGCAGCAACAGGTGATCGGGATCGACGGGCTTGGCCAGGAAGTCGAGCGCGCCGTGCTTCATCGCCTCGACGGCATCCTGGATGCTGCCGTGCGCGGTCATGACGATGACCGGGAGATCGGTGTCGGGGTCCTTGGCGGCGCGCAGCACGCCGATGCCGTCGCCTTTCGGCAGCCGGAGATCGGAGAGCACGACCGACGGCTGGGACTGGCGCGAGCGCGGCGACGGCTTCGGGCTCGTCGCGAGCCTCGATGACGGCGTGGCCCTGAGACTTCGAGCGCGAGGCGAGCATCGCGCGGAGCGAGTCCTTGTCTTCGACGAGGAGGATGGCTCGCCCCGACGGGAGCGGTCATCCGCCGCGGCCGCAGCCAGCCGGCGGGCACGCCGGCGCGGCGGGCTTCTTCTTCAATCGCCGTGATCGCCTTGGTCTGATCGTCCATTTCCTTCTTCACGCGATCGAGCTCGGCGAGCGCGGCGTTGCGATCGCGCTCGATGGCCGAGCGTTCGCGCCGGGTCGTCGCGATTGACGAAATCGGTCGTCAGCGCGTTGATGCGGCTCTGCAACGAGTCGGCGAAGGCGCGATTGCGTTCGAGCTGACTGCGGGCCTCGCCGATGCGGCCGGTCCAATAGGCTTGATCGCGAGCCTGTCCCTGCCCTTCTGCAGGCGCGGCGGCCGAATTGGCGGGAGCCGCGGCGCCGGGCTTGGCGGTGTCCGGCGCGGCCGCGCCGGTGGCGGCAGCCGGCGGCGGAGCCGGTCGGCTCGCATCGGGCTTCAGGTCGTTGTTGGTGTAGACCTTCTTGGCCTTCGCGACGTCCTGACGCCGGGCCTCCTCGGCTCTGGCGACATCGGCCAGGGACTGCGCCTGCACCCAGCCGCAGTTGAAAGCCAGCAACGCGACGACGAACAGTGCGCGAGACTTCATGGCCATGATCGTACGTCTCAGCGCCCGGGAAATCAAGGAAGCGACTCGCGTAAATCACGCCAGGATTGCACACGAATTCCGGGAAGACACGGTGGACCGGCTTCTGGAGGGCGGCAGAGACGCACCAACTCCGCCTCCACCGCCCTTCGCCCGCCATCGCGGCCGAAGGCTGCCGCGTGCACGCGGAGCACGCCGCGCCCCTCTTCGGTCGGCGATCCGCCGTCTGATTCAGGCGCGCCATCCGCCTCCCGACCATCGTCTCCGACCCAGACGAGCAGATAAATGGCCGGAGCCGAGTGCAGCGGCACGAGGCTGCCCAGCGGCCCGTAGAGAAACAACCGCCACCGCGGATTGTTCGCGCCCCATGGCCGGTCTGCAGTCACGGCCTGCATCTCCCCGTCTGAGCACCCCGCGGCCGAGGCGCAGTTCAACAGATTGGTCTGGACGGACAGATCGAGGGTGCGTGCGCCGGTGAGCACGCGAGGTCCGGTGGGCCCGCCGTCCGATCCGCTCGCCTGAACCAGCCCGGTGAGCACAGTGTTCCAGTCCGCATCCGCCAGTTCGTGGGCCGCGAGCTCCACTCCGGCACGGGCGGCGGCGGCCAGCGCGACCGACTCGGAGTGATTGCGCACCACCAGCTGATTCACCGAGACCACCAGCGACAGGCCCAGGGCCATGGTGAACACGAGGCTCGACACCAGCAGCACCGTGACCAGCGCGATTCCCCGAGACGACGACAGTGTCATGAGTCCTCCCAATCAGCGGCCGATTGCCACGCTCGTCACGAGCGTGCGGTCGAGCACCCACTTCGGGGCATTTCGAGCGGCGGTGCCGCCGCGCGTGAACAGGCGTCCCGCCGGTCCGCGAAACTCCGCCGACTGCACCTCGACCCGCAGGCGGATGTCGATTCGGCTGATGCGATGGAGGTCCGCATCGTAGACTCCCGGCGATCCGTCGTAGGGACACCACGGACCATCCGCGAAGTCGCCCGGCTCGAACCTCACCAGGCCGTCGGCACCGGGTTCGTAGGACACCAGCCGTGACACCGGCGATGAACCGGCCCGCGCGATCATGCAATGCGCGCCGGCACTGAACACGTTGTCCGGATCCGGTTCGAGAGGCCCCGGCGGCGCCAGGCCGTACTGTGCGACACCAGGACCGATCGCCGCATCGCGGATCTCCGGCGCGGGCGCCCGGCCCCACACGACGAACTCCAGGTCGACGACCCCGTCCACCATCGGCTCGCGCGCGCCCGACCAGGTGATGCGTGTCAGCGCCTGCGAACCGTCGCTCTGCCGCAGTAATCCGAAGCGATCGGCACGAACGGCCAGCACCCAGGCGCCGGTGCCGTAGGCGTAGCCGAGCGGCGCGCCTGGCGTGACCCTCGCAAGCGCATCCGAGACGCCGCCGATCTGGAACACGTCGTAGTGCCCGCGGCCGTCGAACACCGCCGCGATGTCGCCGACATCGAAGCCGCAGACAGCGTTGGTGAGCGCGCAGGGCGACGCAACGCGGTCGAGTGTCAGCGACCCCGCGGGGCCGGGCTGCGGCGCCGCCAGACGGCCGAGGCCGCCCTCGATCGCGCGCAGCGCCCAGAGCGCGGTGAAGCGAGCGCCGGGCGCGCCGGTCAACGCGGTCAGCGGCCGCACGATCGGCACGGTGGCAGCGAACGACGCGACGCCGTCGCCGACGACGGGCCCGCCTCCTGCACCAGCCAGCGCGGCAGCGAGAGCGTCGGTGCCCTCGCGGACGCGGCGCACGGTGTCGAGCGCCGCGGGTTCGACAATGAATGCCTGCCTCGCCGACGAAGCCATCGCCACGGCGGCGGCTACCACCAGCAACGTGATCAGGCTCGCGACCAGCAGTTCGACGAGGGTGAATCCGCGAGTGCTCATGGCTGCCTCGTCCGAACGGACGCCAGGCACGTGAGTGGCGGCGCCGATTCCGCCGCGGGCCACTCGAATACACAGACTTCGATGGCGCGCGCGCGCTCGCCGCCCTCGCGAGCCGGCCCGATCGCCCATCGCTGCACGTAGGCAGGAGCCCCTTCCGGCATATCCGCCACCGCATCGCCGCTCGCGTCGAGAGTTTCGTAAAAGCCGTTCACGTCGCGATTGAGCGCATCGGGCGGCGACATCGCAAGCGCCGGAGCATCGCGTTCCAGCCCCGCGAGGTCGTACTCCCACGGGATTGCGCGCAGCCGCTCCAGGCGCGTCGACGCCGTCATGACGGCCACCGTCATCTGCTCGGCGCGAATCGCGAACCGGTGTGCCTGGACGATGAGATAGGCGATGCCACTGACGATGGTGATGAGCAGGCCGGTCGCGACCAGCGCCTCGACGAGGGTCGTTCCGCGTTCGTTGTGCGCGATGTGCATGCCCTGATCGGTGCAAGGAGCGCACCCGCCGCCGCGCCCGCGGCCGCGAGCAGAATGGCGCCGTAGAGGCGACGAGTGCCGCTGGCACACGTTGTGAGGAGTGCAGGATCTGCGGTCGCGAGCGCGCCCGCGGCGCGCAGTTATCGCGCGCTGGTGGCGAGCGGGAGCTGAATGCGGAACTGCGCCCCGCCCGAGGTCCGGTTGGCCGCGACGATGCGGCCGTTGTGCGAGACGATCACCTTCTGCACGATGGCGAGGCCGAGGCCGGTGCCGTGCGCCTTGGTCGTCACGAACGGCTGGAAGATGCGCAGCAGCGATTCCGCCGGGATGCCGGGACCGTTGTCCTCGACCGTGATGCGGGCGTGCGGCGCCTCGGCGGCGCCTTCGACGCGGACCAGCGGTTCGATGCCATCCGCGGTGCAGGCCTCGATGCTGTTGCGCATCAGGTTGCTGAACGACTGCCGCAGCAGCACATCGTCACCCTTCACCGATCCGAACTCGCCGGTGACGTCGATGCGTCCCCGCTCGAGCGGCAGGTCGGCCGCCGCGCGCTCGACGATCATGCGCAGATCGACCGGCACCATGCTCAACTGCTCCGGCTTCGCGAAGCGAGGAAGTTGGTCACCACCTCGCCGAGCGCGGTGGTCTCCTGCGCGAATGCCCTCGACGTAGGTGCCGCGCCGGTCGGGCAGCTGGTCGGGATCGAGCAGCCGGCCGTAACCGTGAATGGTCGCGAGCCCGTTCCTGAACTCGTGCGCGAGGCCGGCGGTCAGCTCGCCGAGCCGCGCCAGCGCTTCCTTCAGTCGCAACTGCTCTTCGAGTTCGACCACCGCCGTGAGATCGGTGAACAGGCACACCGCGGCCTGCAGCTCGCCATCGCCGCCGGCGATCGGCGACACCGTGACGCCGAGATGCGAGGGACGCACCGTCGAGCGTAGCTGTGCGGCGCACGATCGGCACGCCGGTGCTGAGCGTGTCGGTGATCACCTGCGCCAGGGGCGCGACATGCGACAGCAGATCGGTGACCGAGCGGCCCTCGCCGCCGCCGTCCAGGCTCGAGGATCCGGCGCGCGGCGGGATTGACGGTCTGCACGATCCCGACGCGATCGACGACGACCAGGCCGGCGGGAGGCCTTCGACGATCTGGCTCGGCAGCCGCTCCGAGGCCTCGGCGCGCGCCGCCATCGCCCGCTCCTGCGCCTTCAGCTTGCGTCAGCGCCTCCTGCAGCGCCATCGACAGCATCGTCGTCTCGGCGCGCGTGTCGTTGGCGTTCCGCGACTCCGCGACATGCGCATCATCGAGGCGAGGAGCACCAGCAGCACCAGGCCCATGACGGCGGTGATGCCGAACAACGCGTAGCCGGCGGCGGTCAGGCTGCCCATGGCGAATCCGATCGAAGTGCGATCATGGAACGAAGAACCCGCTGTACCACGCGACGAGCGGCTCGCCGACGAGCATCGCGACGAGGGCGCCGAGCGACAGGAAGGTGCCGAACGGCAGCGCGAACTTCATGCTGCCGCGCTGCGAAGGCGATCAGCCCGATGCCGATGATCGCGCCGGAGAACGACGACAGCACCAGCGTGACGAGCACCGCCTTCCAGCCCGAGGAAGGCGCCGATCATGGCGAGCATCTTCACGTCGCCCATGCCCATGCCCTTCTTCGCGCCGCCACAGGTAATACGCGGCGGCAATCGCGTAGAGAATGCCGGCGCCGAGCAGCGACGCCGATCAGCGCGTCCTTCCAGCCCGGCGGCGCGACCAGGCTGAACAGCAAGCCGATCACGATGCCCGGCAGCGTGATCGCGTTCGGCAGGATCTGATGCTCGAGATCGATGCCGAAGAGCGCGATGAGGATGCACGACCAGGATGCAGCCGCGATGCCAGCAGCGGCCCGATCGGCGTCAGCCAGATGACCAGCACGAACAACAGCGCCGGTGACGAGCTCGACGAGCGGATACTGCGACGACACGGCGACGCCGCACTTGCGGCAACGTGCCGCGCAGCAACAGCCAGCTGACGCACCGGGATGTTGTCGATACCAGCGCAGGCGGTAACCGCACTTGCGGCAGCGCGACGGCGGCGTCAGCCAGCGACTGGCCGAGCGGCAGCCGGTAGATGCACGACGTTCAGGAAGCTGCCGATGCACAGTCCGATGAGCGCGCCAGCACCAGGATCGAGTGTCCGGCATGGTCATGGCTCGACTCGGCTGACGGCCGGGCGCCGGCGTCGCGGCTCCTCGGGCAGCGGCCACAGCGGCGATTGCGGCGACAGGTCGATTCGCCCGGTCGTCGGGATCGATCACGAACGGCACGCCGGTCGGATCGAGCGGGACTGCCGCGAAGTCGCTCGGCGGCGCACCAGCTCCTGCCAGCTGCTGCGGCGACGCGACCGCTCGCGCGCCTTGAAGCGATCGGCGATGCCGGTTCAGCTGATCGATCGTGTCCATCGCATCGAGCTGCGCCAGCCGCTGCTCGGCGTTCGTGCGAATCCAGTCGATGTCGCTCGACTTCAGCAGCTGCCGTCCACAGCTGCCGCGACGACTCCCGGTTGCCGCCCTCGGCCAGCGTCGTCGCGGCCAGCGGCGTCAGCCACGTCGGCGCGCCCGGCGCCTCGCCGGCGCGGTCGAACCACTCCGCGGCGCTTGCGGTAATCCTGCAGCCACCAGTAATAGACGAAGCCGATGTCGTGCATGTACTCCCAGCGCGCCGCCGTCCCGCTCGATGCCGCGTTGAGCAGCGCGATCGCGATGATCCGGCCGGCCCGGCCCGCTCGGATAGGCCTCGGTCAGGAAGATCGCGCCGAATCGGTACGCCACCCTGAAATGCGGATCGAGCGTCGTCACCAGATCGAGCAGCGGATACAGCAGATCGTAGTTCGCGCCGGCTCGTCCGCCGCGGCCGCTGCGCCGCCGTAATAGACGACGGCGCGCATCCAGTAGACGTCGGCGACGACGTTGTCGAAGCCGAGCGACAGGCGCTTCACGGCGGCGCCCGGGCTGCAACCACAGCGACCGCGTTCTCGGGCTCGATACGGCTGCCAGCCGCGATCGCGAACGCACCTGGATGCCGACCGACACCGGCGAGCAGCAGCGCGATGGCGGCGAGGAGCGCGCGATTGCCTGGCTGCAGCGCATCGACGCGTGCGCGCGACCATCGGCGTCACTTGAAGTCCCGGCGCCGGAAGATCGCGATCGCCGCCGGTCAGCAGGATGCGCGATGTAGACGCACGGCATAGGCCAGCGTGTAGCGCGACGTGCGTCGCCGCGACCGGCATGCCGTGCACGACTTCGGCCTTGACGTCGAACGGCGCGAGGTTCGGCAGCACGTAATAGAGCGCCGCGCGCCACGCCAGCACGACCGGCGCGAATCGACGACCGCGCTCGAAATTGCGCAGGTCGGCGTTGAAGTGTCCGGCCACCCACAGGCCGAGCGTCAGCAGCGTCGACAGCAGCGGGCTGGAGAACGTCGAGAAGAACAGCGCCAGCGCCGTCACGAGCATCAGCTCGGCGACAGATCAGGACGACCGCGATCAGCAGGCGCGGATCCATCGCCGGCGCCGCCCAGCGGCTCGCGTAGCCGGCACGGCGCGTGACGTTCATGTAGAACAGCACCGCGTAGAACGCGAGCGTCATCACCGACAGGTTGACGACGAGCGTCATGACCAGGCCGGCGTACTTGCCGAGCATGAACTGCGCGCGGCGTGATCGGCTTGGTGAGCAGGCCGAAGACGCTGCTTGCGCTCGACTTCCTTCGAGACCAGGCCGATGCCGATGAACACCGCGATCAGCAGGCCGAACATCGACAGCGCCGCCAGGCCGAGGTCCTTGATGATCTTCATGTCCTGGCCGGCCGTCAGCTGGCTGATCAGGTACGACGCCGCCATCAGCAGCGCCGCGAACACCACCATCGCGTACGGCACGCGGTCGCGGACCGATTCCGGAACACGGCGCCGGCGACGAGCGCGATCGTGCGCATGCTCACAGCCCTGTCTGCCGCGGTCGCGGCCGCGCCGCACCGCTGCACGAAGAAGTCTTCGAGCGTCTCGCGCACGGGATTGAGCGATTCGATCTGCGCGCCGGCGCGCCGCAGCTCGTCGAGGAGCTCGTCGGGTTCGGCATCGGGCGGCAGCTCGATGGTGTAGCGGCCGTGCGCCAGCGCGGTCATCGATCGCGACGCGCGGCGCCAGCGCGCGAGCGCGTCGCGTCCGACACGTCGGCGACCACCAGCTCCCATCCCTTGCAGCTCGAAGGCGAGCATGTCGCGACAGCCGGCCCGCTGGCGACCAGCCGGCCCTGCGCCACGATGCGCGACCCGGCTGCACAGCGCCTCGGCGTCCGACAGGATGTGCGAGCTGAAGAACACCGTGCAGCCGCGATCGCGCAGCCGCAGGATCAGATCGCGGACGTGGCGGCGGCCGAGCGGATCGAGGCCCGACATCGGCTCGTCGAGGAACACGACCTCCGGATCGTTGAGGAGCGCCTGCGCCAGGCCGACGCGCTGCATCATGCCCTTCGAGAACTGCCGCAGCCGCAGCCGCCGTTCGGCGCCGATGCCGACCTCGTCGAGCACGCGCGCGACGCGCGTCGTGACGTCCGCGCCGCCGAGACCGAACAGGCCGCGCGAAGTAGCGTCAGCAGTTCCTCGGCGGTGAGGTAGTCGTAGTAATAGGGATTCTCGGCGAGAAAGCCGATGCGCTGGCGCACCGCGAGATCGCCGACCGGGCGGCCGAGAATGCGCGCGCGCGCCGCTGGTCGGGATAGATCAGCTGCATCAGCAGCTTGAGCGTCGTGCTCTTGCCGGCGCCGTTCGGGCCGAGAAAGCCGAACACCTCGCCCGCCTCGACGCGAGCGTCAGCGCGTCGAGCGCGCGATACGGTCGCGGCCGCCAGAAGCCGACGAGAAAATCCTTGGTTAGATCTTCGGTCTCGATCGCGGCCACAAGCGTACTGGCTACTTGCCGCCTCGCGACGCGCTTCAGCTCCCAGGCGATGGCGGCATCGAAGAACTCGGCGCGCAGACCGGGCAGGCGCATGCCGTTCATGAAGAAGGTCGGCGTGCCGGTGATCTTCAGCTGCCCGCCCTGCGCGATGTCGGCCTTCACCAGTTCGAGCGTGGCCTGGATAGCGCGCGTCGAAGTCGGTGACGCCGCCGACGGTCGCCGCGGCCTTCTTGACCGTGTCGGGATTCATCGCCGGCTGGTTGCGAATACAGCCACTCCTCCATCGCCTCGGCCTTGCCCTTTTCGCGCGCCAGCCGGACGGCGACCGCGGCCTCGCACGCGCCGAGGGTGCAGGTCCTGGCCGATGAACTGGTTGCACTGCCGCTCGAGCGGATAGTCCTTGGTGATGAACTTCACCTTGCCGGGCGCCTGCTTGGCCCACTTCGCGAGCACCGGCTTGTAGTCGCGATACGTCTGCCGCACCGCGGGCACTGGTAGTCGTTGAACTTCACGATCACGACCGCGGCGCCGTCGCTCGGCGCCATCACCGGCACGCGCGGCTGCTTGCGCGAGCCACGCCTCGAACTGCTTGCATCTGCGGCGGCGCCGGCGCGCCGGTGCCTGCGCTGCTCGCGCGGCAGCATCCGCTGGAGGCCGCGACCGAGCTGCTCGGGGAACATCACGATCGCCGCCGACGGCCAGCGGCGACGAACACCACCGGCGGCGGTCAGCGCGCCGGCGTGCGAACGAGGAGCTGGAGATCGTCGAAGATGCGCATGGGAAGACTCGTCATGGGATACCTTGGTGGCCGCTCCTGAGATGCAGGAACAGCCCGATGACCGCGACGTACGTGCCGGCGCACAGCAGGCACACCGACGTGGAGAATGAAATACGACGCGTAGGCGAGATACAGGACCACGGCCAGGCCGATCGTCGACGCGGCGAAGACATAACCGGGAAGATTCGGCCGCCGCGGTCTTCGACCGCGAGCACAGCGCGATCGAGCACCAGCACGCCCGCGAAGAACAACAACCCGAACAGCGCCACCGGCACGCCGCCGAACGCGCCGAAGCGGCTCGTGTAGGCGTCGGTGCAATTGAACGTCGCGTTGACGTCGCAGAAGCTCGCGTAGGTCGGGTCGTTGAGGATCTGGTAGTGCACCCACGTCGACGCCGACGCGGCGACCAGCGCCGAGCGCAGCGAATGCCGATGAACCAGGGCGACATGGTGCGACTTGTCAGCCGGGATGACGCATGCCGATTCTACCCGTACAGGCCGAAGGGCGCGGCCCCTGGAGGAAACCGCGCCCCTCCTGCCGTTCCGACGAGGAACTCCGTTACTGGAGACGGCGCGAGCCGCCGGCGGGCGCCGTCGCATGCCGATCGGCGTCGAGCCGATCGGCCGCGGTCGTCGGCGATAGATGGTGCCGAGCGTGTTCGTCCAGAAGTAGCGCGTGCCGGTCGAACCCGGCGAGATCGGGTTCCGCGGTCGCGACCCAGTGAGCTGGTCGAGGTCGGCCGCTGCCACGCGTGTTGCAGGCGTCGGTGCCGTCGCCGCGCGCCGCCAGCCGTCGGTCGCACCGGCCAGCGTCGACCGTGTAGCCGCTCTTGTCGACCGAGGCCGCCGCGCCGAGGTCGGGGCTGATGAACGGCGCGCCGCCGCGACCGGCGCCATGGCCAGGTCGGTCAGGTCGGCGGCGTAGAAGCCGTTCGCGCAGGTCGACGAAGAACGCCTGCTGCGAGCTGTTGATGGCGCGCAGCGAACCGATCGCCGACGCCTCGTTGCCCGACATGACGGGCGCGGAGCAGGCCGGGAACCGCGATGGCCGCGATGATGCCGATGATGGCGACGACGATGAGCAGTTCGATGAGCGTGAAGCCCTTGTTGTCGCGAATACGCATTGTCTTTTCTCCTGAGAACTGAATGAAGTTACTGGTTGAAGTCTGTCCGCTGCCGTCTTGGTTTCGTGTTGCCGACGCCGCCTGTTTGCGGTGGCGGCGTCCGCACGACCCATACAAGAGCAACCCGCGTACCAACTCGGTTCTGGAGGAAATGGCGATTTGGCAAGGCAGCGTAAGTCTCTATCTTGCAGTTACTTACGGTGCTGTTTTCAGTGACGACCGGGGCGGGAATCGGCGGTGCCAAAACCCGTCGCTCTGACATTTCCTGTCAGAACTGTGTGCCAGTATCTGTCAGCGGACCTGGATTGGCAGTTCGGCCGTGTAGAGCATCGTGCGATCGAGATCGCGCGCATACCAGCGAAGCAGCGTCTGCAGATCCTCACGCACGGGACCGTTGAACACCACGTCGCCGTTCACCCGGACCACCACCGGCTTCGACAGATCGATTACATCGGGCGAGAGCAGCAGTGTGAACTTCACGACACCGCGCGTGCGTGCCTCGAAGGTGTTGCCCTCGCGGCTCACGTCCACGCGGCCTGAAGGCCAGGTGCGCGAGAACATCCGGTCGTCGCCCCCGATCGACGCCGAAGCGGTTGACGTCCTGAAGCTGGGCGTCGTCGGTGGTTCGCCGGCCGAGCTGATCGATCACCAGCCAGTGCACGCGGTTGTAGCGATCGGTGCGCTCGCTCTCCCACGACAGCTTCACTGGATGCGGCTGACGCGGGTGGGCGGTGACGAACTGCGCAAACGCGTCGCGCTCCGTCGGCCACCAACTCGTGTCGTGGCCGGCTTCGGGCTGCGGATGGAACATCACCTCGGCGCCCGCTGACGCGATCATCTCCACGTGCGGCGCCACGGCGGCCACCGGGTACAGCGGATCGCGCCCGCCATTGACGATGAAGAACGGCTTGTTCACCATGTTGCCGGCGTACATCTGGCCGTTGGCGCGCGTGCTGGGCGTGGCCAGCACCCGCATGTTCCCGTTCAATGGCAGGAACGCCGAGAACGGCGTCGGCAGTTTCATCGCGTAGAAATACACGCCGGTGGCGCCGTCGGAAATGCCGGTGAGGTAAACGCGGTTCTCGTCCACGTTGTAGGTGCGCTTGACCCGATCGAGCAGCGCCACCATGTGCTCGTACTGATTGAGGTGCCACCATTCCGCGCCCGCGTGACCACGGGGCTGCAGATAGATGGCCTCCTCGCCGGCAATGCGGTTCGGCGTGAGCGGGCGCCCCTCGCCCGCCGAGACCGGCCGGCTGACCCCACCGTGCAGTTGCACACGCACCGGCCACGGCCTGGAGGGCGTGTACCCGGCGGGAACATCCACCTGGGTCTCGATCACCGTGCCGTCGCTGGTCGTCAGGCGAATCGTAGACTCACCCGCCTTCGCCGCGGCGTAGGTGCGGCCCGCTTTCAGCCGGGCCAGCGCCTGCGACACGTTGACTCCTGCGGACGCGACGGCTGTTGCCGCGTCGGCAGCCGCGCGGGCGTCCGCCGCCTGCAACAGCTTCTCCAGCGCCTGCTCGGCGCGCGACTGCGCCAGGGTGTCGCCACCAGGCGCCAACGCCACTGCCGTGCCGACCCACCACGCCGCGAGCGCCAGGCGCCTCATCGCCCCTCCGCTCCGCGCAGGTTGTATTTCTTCGCCAGGTAGCGGAACTGGCGGAAGCTGAGCCCGAGCACTTCGGCGGCGTGCGTCTGCACGCCGGACGCCTGCTTCGAGCGCCCGCTCGAGGTGCGAGCGCTCGATGTCCTGCAGGTGCTGCTCGAGATTGAAGCCGCCGCCCTCGGGCAGCGCCGCGACTGGCGCGGCGACCGGACGGGCGCCCGACAGCGGCGTCGCCGGGCGGCCGGCGCGGATGTCGTCGGACAAGGTGGTCAGCTCGATGCGCTGCTCCGACTCGAGCGCCACTGCCCGCTCGACGACGTTCTCGAGTTCGCGGACGTTGCCCGGCCATTGATAGGCGTCGAGCGCCGCCAGCGCTTCCGGGGCGAAGCCCTCGATCGTCTTGCCCATCTCGCGCGACAGCTTGGCGAGAAAGTGATCGGCGATCAGCGGCACGTCACCGGCCGCTCGCGCAGCGCCGGCATCCTCATCGGGATGACGTTGAGGCGATAGAACAAATCCTCGCGGAACTTCCCTTCCGTCACCAGCTTCGGCAGATCGCGATTGGTGGCGGCGATGACGCGGATGTTGGCCGCGGTTTCCTCGGTGCCGCCGACGCGCCGGTACTTCCGTTCCTGCAGCACGCGCAGCAGCTTCACCTGCATCGTCGGCGTCATCTCGCCGATCTCGTCGAGGAACACGGTGCCGCCGTCGGCGGCCTCGATCAGGCCCTTCTTGTCCTTGTCGGCGCCGGTGAACGCGCCGCGCACGTGGCCGAACAGCTCGGACTCGAGCAGGTTCTCCGGCATCGCGCCGCAGTTGACGGCGACGAACGGCTGGTCGCGGCGCAGCGACTGCTTGTGCATGGCCCGCGCGACCAGTTCCTTGCCGGTGCCCGACTCGCCGGAGATCAGGACGGTGCTGTTGGTGCGGCAGACGGTCTCGACCAGCCGGAACACGTCGAGCATCGTCGTGCTGCGGCCGATGATGCCGGCAAAGCCCTGCTCCGCCGGTGGTGCTGCGCAGCACCACGTTCTCGTGCCGCAGCCGCCGCGACTCCAGCAGCTGCCGCACCTGCATCGTCACCAGGTTGACGTCGCGAAACGGCTTCTCGAACAGCGCCTCGGCGCCCAGCTCGCGGGCGTGCTTCCACTCGTCCGAATCCTGCGTCCAGTGCGCGGTCATCATCGTGACGACGACGTCCGGCGCCAACTCGCGCATCGACGTCAGCAGGCGGACGCCATCGAGCCGCGGCATGCGGATGTCGGTCAGCACGACATCCACGTACTCGCGGGCGACGATTTCGCGGGCGGTGAGGCCGTCATCGGCGATCAGCACCTCGAAGCCGTCGCGCTGGAACAGCAGGCGCATCCACTCGCGCATCGACTGTTCGTCATCGACGATCAGGATGCGCGGCTTGCGTGAATTCTAGGCGGAACCGGCTCCCGAGCGAACCGGCGGCGGCGCCTGCGGGCGCAGAAATCCGTCGGCGACGGGCTCGGGAAACCGCACGCGAACGTCGTGCCGCCCCGGCGCCGAGCTCACGTCGATCTGGCCGCCGTAGTCGGTGACGATGCGATGGACGATGGCGAGGCCGAGGCCGGTGCCCTTGCCGAACGAGCCGCGGAACGGCTGGAAGATGTCGTCGACGTCTTCGGGCGCCATGCCGACGCCTTCGTCTTCGAGGACAGCGTGGCCGGGGCCGCCGTTGGGCGGTTCGTTCCGGGCACTCAGCCGCAGCTCGCCGCCATCGGCATCGCGCGCACGCCGTTGGTCGCCAGGTTCCAGAGGATCTGCCGGAGCTGGCCCTCGTCGGCGTCCACGGGCACCTCGCCGTCGGGGAGCGACACCTCGACCGTGTGGCGCTCGTCGACCTCGGGGCTGTTGCGCAGCAGCATCGCCGTCTCCTTGACCAGGGTCCCGAGATCGAGCCGCGTCAGCTGCGCCTTCTGCGGCCTGGCGTAGGCCAGGAACGACTTGATCGTCTGGTTCAGGCGCTCCGACTCCTTCAGGACGATGTCCATCAGCTGCGCCTGATCGCCGGTGAGCGCCAGCTCCTGCTTCAGCATCTGCATCGAGCCCGACATCGACGCCAGCGGGTTGCTGATCTCGTGCGCGATGCCGGCCGCCATCTCACCGACCGCGGCCAGGCGCTGCTGCAGCCGCGCGTTCTGCTCGTAGCGCTTGATGTCGGTGACGTCCTGGAACGTGTAGAGATAGCCGCGGGTGCCGTCCGGCAGCGGCAGTCGCGCCACGCTCAAGCCGATGTCGATCACCGTGCCATTGCCGCGGGTGAACTGGTAATCGAGGCGCTTGCTGCGGACGCGCCGCAGGTCCTCGTCCACGGTGGCAATGGCGGCGGGGTCAGCTGCAGGATGTCCGTGGCCTGGTGGCCAATCGGCAGCGCGCCGGCGTGGCCGGTGATGGTCATCGCCGAGTGGTTGAACGTGAGCAGGCGGTTCTGCGCGTCGGCGGTGGCCAGGCCGCTCAACAGGTTGTCGAGGACGTACTGGTTGAAGGCCTGCAGGTCGGCGATCTCCTCGGTGGCCTCCTCGAGCCGGGCCTCAGCCGCGCCGCGCGCGCTCGGCCAGCGAGCCGCTCAGCAGCGCCACCACGAAGAATCCAAGGACGTTCAGGCCGACGGTGTACTGCGCGACGTTGGGCGCCGGCAGGCCGCCGGGCACCGGCACGAACGGCAGCGCGATCGACCCCGCGGGCCGCCAGGAACTGCGCGACGACGACCCCGACGAACAGGATGGTGTTCAGGCCGGCCATCTGCAGCCCGCCGCGGCGGAACTGCACCGTGCTCGCGGCGACGATCGGCAGCGTGTAGAGGGGGGTGAAGAGGCTGTCGACGCCGCCGGTGAGATAGACCGCGGCGGACACCACGAGCGAGTCGAGCGCGAAGTGCACGTCGGTCAGCCACGGCCGATCGACGAACCGCTCCAGTGCCAGCAGCCGAGGCTGACCGCGAAGGTCAGGCCGATCAGCAAGAAGAACGGGTTGAACGGCAGGACGCTCCGGCGCGCGAACCTGCATGACGACGGCGAGCCCCAGCAGCACCGTCGCGACGACCAGCCGGACGGCGATGTGCGTCGCCAGCCACTGCCGCAGCCGTCGCTGCTTCATCCCGTCAGCTTGCTGATCAGGTCGAAGATCGGCATGTACATCGCGATCACGATGCCGCCGACCGCGCCGCCCAGGAACGCGATCATCACCGGTTCGAGCAGCGTCAGCAGGCCTTCCACCGCGACGTCGACTTCTTCCTCGTAGAAGTCGGCGATCTTGGCGAGCATGGTGTCGAGCGCGCCGGTGGCCTCACCGACGCTGATCATCTGCACCACCATGCCGGGGAACACGCCGGTCTCCTTCAGCGGCGCGGAGATCGTCTCGCCGCGCTCGATGCTCTTGCGCGTGACCTGGATGGCGTCCTCGATGATCGCGTTGCCGGACGTGCTGGCGGTGATGTCGAGGCCGTCGAGAATCGGCACGCCCGACGCCATCAGCGTCGACAGCGTGCGGCAGAATCGCGCCACGGCGATCTTGCGCAGGATCGGGCCGAGAATCGGCATCTTCAGCAGGATCCCGTCGATGACGCGCCGGCCCTTCTCGGTGGCGTAGTAGCTGCCGAAGCGCGAGCCGCCACCGAAGAACAGGACGATCAGGAACGGCATGAAGCGCATCAGGTTGTTGCTGAGCGCGATGACGATGCGCGTCGGCAGCGGCAGCTCGGCGCCGAGGCCGGCGAACAGGCTGGCGAAGGTCGGGATGACCTTCCACAGAATCACGCCGATGACGCCGCCGGCGATCACGATGACCGCGATCGGGTAGATCATCGCCGACTGGACCTGGCCCTTCAGCTTGACGGCCTTTTCGATGTAGACCGCCAGGCGCTTCAGAATCGTGTCGAGAATACCGCCCGCCTCGCCGGCGGCGATCATGTTGCAGAACAGCGCGTCGAACACCTCGGGGATGGCGCTTCATCGCCTCGGCCAGCGACTTGCCGCCTTCGACGTCGGTGCGGGTCTGCAGAATCACCTGCGCGAAGTACTTGTGCTCCTCCTGGTTGCCGAGAATGTCGAGGCACTGGACCAGCGGCAGGCCGGCGTCGATCATCACCGAGAACTGGCGCGTGAAGACCGCCAGGTTCTTGGCCGGCACCGTCTTGGCGCGCAGCTTCTTGGCGCGCTGCCGCCTTGGCCGGCGCCGGCGGGATCCGCGTCACCTGGATCTGCTCGCGGCGCAGCGCCGCGATCACCGCATCCATCGTGTCGCCGATGCGCTCGCCCGTCACGTTCTCGCCGCCGCGGGTTCGTCCGGAAAATGCAAACGTTGCCATATCAATCTCCGATGCTCAGTGCATCGTTCGGGGGGAGCCGTTCGATCCGTCATCCTACTGCCCACCCGGACGGCCCGGACGCAGCGCCGCCGCCGGCGTGCCGGGGCGCTGCCCCATGCCGGCGCCGGCGACCACGCCCGCGCCGCGATTGATCATTTCCTGCAGCTCGTCGCGATTCGACGACGCGCTGATCGCGGTCTCGAGCGTGATCTGGCGGCGGAAGTACAGCGTCGCCAGCGACTGGTTCATCGTCTGCATGCCGAGCTTTTCCTGCCCGGTCTGCATCGCCGAGTAGATCTGGTGCACCTTGTCCTCGCGAATCAGGTTGCGGATGCCGGGCGTCGGCACCAGGATCTCGAGCGACACGACCCGGCCCTTGCCGTCGGTCTTGCGGCAGCAGCGCCTGACAGACGATGCCTTCGATCACCAGCGACAGCTGCGTGCGGATCTGCGCCTGCTGGTGCGACGGGAACACGTCGATGATGCGGTTGATCGTCGACGACGCCGAATTGGTGTGCAGCGTGCCGAACGTCAAGTGGCCGGTCTCCGCGATGCGCAGCGCCGACTCGACGGTCTCGAGGTCGCGCATTTCGCCGATCAGCACCACGTCGGGGTCTTCACGAAGCGCCGCGCGCAGCGCGTTGGTGAAGCTGTGGGTGTCGCTGTGCACCTCGCGCTGGTTGACCAGGCAGCTCTTGTGCTGGTGCAGGTACTCGATCGGGTCTTCGACGGTGAGGATGTGGCCGTGCGCTCGGTGTTGATCTTGTCGATCATCGCCGCGAGCGTCGTCGACTTGCCGCTGCCGGTCGGGCCGGTGACGAGGACCAGGCCGCGCGGCCGGTCGGCCATCTTCGCGAGCACCGTCGGCAGGCCCAGCTCGTCGAGGCCGCGGATCTTCTCGGGAATCTGGCGGTAGACGGCGCCGACGGCGCCCTTCTGGTTGAACATGTTGCAGCGGAAGCGCGCGAGGCCGCGGATGCCGAACGAGAAGTCCAGTTCCTTGCGTCTCCTCGAAGCGCTTCTTCTGCGCGTCGGTCAGCACGCTGTAGGACAGCGACTTGGTGTCGGTCGGCGTCAGCGGCGGGAACTCCAGCCGCCGCAGCTCGCCGTGCACGCGCACCTGCGGCGGGGAGCCGATCGACAGGTGCAAGTCCGAGCCCTCAGTTCGACCATCTGTCTTCAGCAGATCCGGCAGTGTGGCCATAACGCGTTCTTCACCTCAGATTGATGGGCTTACCGGACCGTCTCGCGCAGCACTTCCTCGATCGTCGTCACGCCGTCCTTGATCTTGCGCAGGCCGCTGCCGCGCAGCGTGATCATGCCTTCCTCGATAGCCTTTCGGCGCAACTCGAGCGCCGAGGCACCGACCAGGATCAGTTCGCGCAGCTCGTCGGTGATTTCCATCACCTCGTAGAGGCCGACGCGGCCCTTGTAGCCGGTCTTGTTACACTTGTCGCAGCCCTTGCCCCGGTAGGCCTTGACCTGCGCGCGTCCTCGGCCGAGAAGCCGATCTGCTCCAGCGCCGGCGGCGGCAGGTCCTCGTCTTCCTTGCAGTTGGCGCACACGCGGCGCACCAGGCGCTGGGCGCACACCAGGTTCAGCGAGCTGGCGACCAGGAACGGCTCGATGCCCATGTTCATCAGGCGGTTGATCGTGCTCGGCGCGTCGTTGGTGTGCAGCGTCGACAGCACGAGGTGGCCGGTGAGCGCCGCCTTGACCGCGATTTCCGCGGTCTCGAAGTCGCGGATTTCGCCGACCAGGATGATGTTCGGGTCCTGGCGGAGGAAGCTGCGCAGCGCCGCCGCGAAGTTGAGGCCGATGCTCTCGCGCACCTGCACCTGGTTGACGCCGAGGAGGTTGAACTCGACCGGGTCCTCCGCGGTCATGATGTTGGTCTCGGACGTGTTGATGCGCGAGATCGACGAGTAGAGCGTGTTGGTCTTGCCGCTGCCGGTCGGGCCGGTGACGAGCACCATGCCCCACGGCTTCTGAATCTGCGTCTCGAGCTTCTTCAGCGACTCCGGCTCGAAACCGAGCTTCGTCATGTCGAGCATCAGCTTGCCCTTGTCGAGCAGGCGCATGACGATCTTCTCGCCGAACAGCGTCGGCAGGCACGAGACGCGGAAGTCGATGTCCTTGCTGACGCCGTTGTCGCTGAAGCGGATCTTGATGCGGCCGTCCTGCGGCAGGCGCTTCTCGGCGATGTCGAGCTTCGCCATGATCTTGACGCGCGAGGTGATCGCGTCGCGCATCTTCAGCGGCGGCGCCATGATGTTGTAGAGAATGCCGTCGATGCGGTAGCGGACGCGGTATTCCTTCTCGTAGGGCTCGATGTGAATGTCGCTGGCGCCCTTCGAGATCGCCGACATCAGGATGACGTTCACCAGCTTGATGACCGGCGCTTCCTCGCCCTGGCGGGTGAGCATCTCGGCGCTGATCTCCTCGAGGTCCTCCATGACCTCGACGTCGCCGGCGTCGAGTGGCGGCATCTCGTCGAGCGGCCTGGCGGCGACGTCGAGCGCGCTCTCGCCGGCGGCCGCCGGCTGCATCGCGGCGCCGCCGCGTGCGTCACGCTGGCGACCGGGGCGCCGCCGTAGTACTTCTCGATCGACTCGAGGACCGCGGTCTCCGACGCGACGACCGGCTCGACGTTGTAGCCGGTCATGAACTTGACGTCGTCCATCGCGAAGACGTTGGTCGGATCGGTCATCGCGATCGTCAGCGTCGCGCCGGCGCGGCTGAGCGGGACGATCTGGTACTTGCGCGCCGTTTCGGCGGGCACCAGCTTGATCACCGCGGGGTCGATCTCGAACTGACTCAGGCGCGATCGAGGGCACGCCGTACTGCTTCGACAGCAGCGCGGTGATCTCCTCGTCCTTGACGAATCCCAGCTTCACGAGATTGGCGCCGAGCTTGCCGCCATTCTGCCGCTGGTAGGTCAGGGCCTCCTGGAGCTGTTCCGCCGAGATGCGCTTCTCTTTGAGAAGCAGTTCGCCGATCCGGACCGGCATGTCAGTCTCCTAAAACGTCATGCCTCGCGCCGATGCTCCACGAGCGCTCGTCCTCGTCGGCCGCGCGCCAGGTGCGCTTCCACGAACATTCCCGACTTCATCGCCGCCGAGACGCCGCCGGCAATGACCGGCCGCGCCTCGCCGATCGTGCTGCCGCGCAGCCCGCCGCGCACGCCGAGCCGCTGGCTCATCCACCACGTCTCGACGCCGGCCGCGACGTCGCGCCGATCGCCCGGTCGTCGACGCCTGCTCGCGTCAGGTCGCCGTCGACGGACACGACCACGCGCGAAATCCCCGGCCAGCCCGATCCCCAGGCGCCGCCGACCCGCACTTCGCGATCCAGTTCGACGGTGCCGCCGTCCACGTCGGGACGGTCGAACTCCGGCGTCGTCAGGTTCCGCGCGACGACGCCCAGCCGAAACTGCTTCACCGCCACCATCGCCCCGGCGTCGACGTCCACCCGCGAGGTCGAACGGTGCGGGAACGAGTTCCGCTCGTCGAGCGCGTCGAACGGGTCGTCCGCGGTACTGACGCCGCTCGTGACTTCGCCGTTGACGAATTTCACCGTGCCACGACCACGATGTACTGGTTGAGCGACTGCACCAGCGACACGCCGATATTCGAGGTCGTCAGGGCGCTGCACACTTTGCCGCTCCATCTTCTCGGCTCTGGACCCGCCATTCCTTCAGGCGTGAGGTGGGTGGTCGCCGCCATCGACCGCCGGTAGTAGCCAAGCCCGAAGGGCGGTAGCGTGAAGGCCGACGAATGCGCCGATCCCTCCGTGCCGCCCGGCGTCCCGTCCGGACTGGGCGGTTCCGGCGCGATTCTGGCCGTAATCCAACACAACGCTGACGAGCGACCCGGTCGCCATGCCGGCCGGGTTCCAGTAGATCGACGGTGGCATCGTCAGCCACCGCGACGAAGCGCCTCGCCCATGCCTGCGGCACGTGTGCCGGATCGATTGGGCCAGAGCAGAAACGGGCAATAGTCAGGGCGAACGCCAGCAATACCGGCTGCGCGGCCGTACGGTCTTTTGGACGACATGAAATATTATTTTGGAGTCACGAAACGAGCCGCGGCGTCTTGGAAGGGGGAAGCCGAGAAGTCCATCGTATTCAGCAGTTTGGAAGACTGTCAAGGAAACCTCCTGTCCGCTCGCGTCGTATTAGCAGCAAAGGAAATCGTTTCGCATGCGTCGCGTGACGGGTGTGCTTTTGCACCCTCGCTCGACCATGGCCGACGCTCGTGGCGGCCCCAGCCTTCCTTTCGACGTGGGCCGTCGTCCTGATTCTCTGGTTGGCGCCGGTGGCGGGCTGCTTCTCCGACCAGCGTTGGCCGGCAGGCGCTCGTCGACGAGCGCGTGCGGGTCATCGAAGCGCTGGGCGGGCGGGTGGACGACGCGGCGTACGCCCGGCTGCAGGCAGTCGCCGCCGTGGTTCACCTATTTCACGAGCGGCGGACGGCTGCTGTTGACGCCGCCGGTCACCGTGCTGGTGGCGCTGGCGCTGGTCGGCCTGGCGCGAGCGGACGGCGCGGCAGCCTGTCGTTCGTGACGGCGCTGGCCATCAGCGTGCACGCCACGGTCGGTGCTGGTCGCTGCAGCAGATCGTGGCGACGCCGCTGCACTACGCTACGGGAGTCGATGACCAGCCCCACGAACCTGGCCGTGCTCTGCGCCGTGCTTCGACGAAGGCACGCTGGCCGGCGCGACTTGCTCGGCATCGATCGAGCTGTTCGGCCTGTGGTGGATGTGGCTGCTGGGCGTGGGCGTGGCCGCTGCGACCGGCCGGCCGGCGCGGCGCTACTTCGTGGCGGCTGCTGGTCGTCTATGTGGGTGTTGCGGCACTCGTTCGCCGCGGTGTTCGCGGTGCTGGCAGGAGGGTCTTAGGCGTGTTCCGCAAGAAGTGGTTCTGGATGGTCGTGGTGCTGCTGGTCGCTGGCGGGGGCGGCGGCGACCGTGTTCGCGCCGGCGGCAGGACCGGGCATCACGGTCACCGGCGAAACCATCCAGAAGCGCGACCTCGAAGCGATCGTCTCGGCGTCCGGCAAGATCGACCCGAAGAAGACCGTCAACATCAGCGCCCAGTCGATGGGCCGCGTGACGCAGCTCGGCGTCAACGAGGGCGATCGGGTCAAGGCCGGCCAGTTCCTCCTGCAGATCGATCCGGTCAACGCCGAAGCCGCGGTGCGCCGCGACGTCGCGGCGGTGGCCGGCGCCCGCACGGCGCTCGAACAGTCGCGGGTCGGCCTGCAGAGCGCCCGCGCCAGCCTCGAACGTGGCGCGCCAGGCGCTGAAGCGCCAGCAGGAACTGACGGCAGTCGGGGCTGACGACGCGCGAGTCGCTCGAGAAGGCCGCAGGCCGAAGTCGAGGTGCGCGAGAGCGATCTGCACGCGCGCGAGCAGGAAATCAAGAACCGCGAGACGCAGCTCAATCAGCAGGAGGCCGGCCTGCAGCAGCAGCCAGCACTCGCTGTCGCAGGTGCGCTTCGAAGCGCCGTTCGACGGCATCGTCACCCGCCGCAACATCGAAGAGGGCGAGAACGTGATGGTCGGCACGATGAACAACGCCGGCACCGTGCTGCTGACCGTCGCCGACATGTCGATCATCGAGGCGGAAGTCGAAGTCGACGAGACCGACATCCCGTTCGTGCAGCTCGGCCAGCCGGCGCCGGATCACGATCGACGCGATTCCCGACAAGACCTTCACCGGCAAGGTCACCGAGATCGGCAACAGCCCGATCCAGACCACCGGCACCGGCACCACGCGCACCGCCACCAACTTCAAGGTCACGGTCACGATCGACGGCCAGGTTCCCGAAGTGCGTCCCGGCTTCACCTGCACCGCCGAGATCACCACGGCGACGCGCAAGCAGGTCGTCTCCGTGCCGATCCAGGCGCTGACGGTGCGCGAACTGCTCTACGACGCAGCAGGGCAACGTCGTGCCAGAGCTGCGGCCGCCGCAAGCCACGGCTTCCGCTTCGGCGCGCCGCGCGGCGCACGCGCCGCCGCGGCGCCGGCCGAACTGAAGCCGGGCCAGAAGCGCGAAGAAACCGAAGGCGTCTTCGTGATGAGCGACGGCAAGGCCGACCTTCGTGCCGGTCAAGACTCGGCATCGCCGGTGAGCGCTATCTCGAAGTGATCGACGGGCCTCAAGGAAGGCGACCAGGTGATCACCGGGCCGTTCGAGTCGGTGCGCGGCATGTTCGAGGGCGACCTCGTGAAGACGCGCCGAAGCCGGCCGGCTCGTAGTCACGCCGCGCGCCGCAGTTCGTCACCGGGTCCATGTCTCAGATCCTCGAATCGATCCGGCTGGCGCTGTCGTCGATCTGGGCGAACAAGCTCCGATCGATGCTGACGCTGCTCGGCAACATCGTCGCGGTGTCGTCGATCATCACCGTGGTGGCGCTCATCACCGGCGTGAACGCGGCGGTCACCGACGCGATCGTCTCGGATCTCGGCGCCGACTCGTTCACCATCCAGCGGATCGGCATCACGCCAGAACGAAGACGACTTCGAGCGGATGCGCAACAACCCGCAGCGTGACGCTCGACGATGCCGCGGCGGTCAAGCGGTTCGCGACCGTCGGTCAACGCGGTCATGGCGCAGGCGCAGCACGCAGCACCCGCGTCGCCTACCGCGACGAGGAGCTCGAGATCGGTGCAGGTGCAGGGCGTCACGCGAGGAGTACCTCGACTTCGCGACCTTCGACGCCGAGCGCGGCCGGATGATCAGCCCGATCGAAATCACGCGCAAGCGGCCGGTGACGCTGATCGGCTGGCAGACCGCCGACCGGCTGTTCGGCGCCGCGGATCCGCTCGACAAGCAGATCGAGATCGCCGGCGTGCCGTTCCGCGTCGTCGGCGTCAGCGCGAAGAAGGGCGCGTCGTTCGGCCACTCGCTCGACGAGTTCGTGGTGATTCCGCTCGGCGCTTACCAGAAGCTGTTCGGCGCGCGCCAGTCGCTGCAGCTGATGGTCCGGCCGCGCGATCCGTCGCTGGTCGAGCTAGGCGCACGACGAAGCGCGAGTCGCGCTGCGCGTCGAGCGCGGCCTGAAGCCGTCGGCGCCCGACAACTTCGGCATCGTCTGGCGTCCGACTCGGTGCTCGGCATCTTCCAGCAGGCGACCGCCGGCATCGCGATCGTGCTGGTCGGCATCGTCGGGCTGTCGCTGCTGGTCGGCGGCATCGTCATCATGAACATCATGCTGATGGTGGTCAGCGAGCGGACCCGCGAGATCGGCCTGCGCAAGGCGCTCGGCGCCAAGCGCCGCGACATCATGTCGCAGGTGCTCACCGAGTCGATCACGCTGTCGCTGGTCGGCGGCATCGTCGGCATCGCGCTCGGCGCGCTGTTCTCCGACCATCATCGCGGCGCTGACGCCGGTGCCGGCCGTCGGTGGAGTCGTGGTCGGTGGTGCTCGGCGTGATCATCACCGCGGTGGTCGGCCTGTTCTTCGGCTGGTATCCGGCGCGCCGCGCCGCGATGCTCGATCCGATCGAAGCGCTGAGGCGCGAATAGCCGTGAACCACCTCACCCGGCAGGCCGGACTGCTCCGCGAGACCGCGCGCGATGGCGTTCGACACGCTGCGCAGCAACAAGATGCGCTCGGCGCTGACCGTGCTCGGCGTCGTCATCGGCGTCACCTCGATCGTCGGCATGACGTCGCTGATCCGCGGCTTCGACACCTCGCTGCGCGACTCGATCAACTCGCTCGGGCCGAAGACGATCTTCGTCCAGAGCTTCGGCGCGGTCAGCTTCTCGTCGGGCGCCTCGTTCATCGAGCTGATGCGGCGGCCGAACCTCACCGTCGACGACAGCAGGCGATCGAGCGGCTGGCGCCGTCGATCGAGCATGGTCGACATCTGGCTCGGGGCCGGGCCGCCGCCAGCCGACGCTGGAGCGCATGTTCTACCGCGGCGAGCGAACCCGGCCGCTGCCGCGATCATGGGCACGAGCGAGCGCTTCGTCGACGTCAACTTCGCGAAGATGCTGGCCGGCCGCGTCGTTCACCGAGCAGGAGGTGCAGCGCGCGCAGGCGCGTCGCGGTGATCGGCTACGGGCCTTACGAGGCGCTGTTCGAGAAGCACGGGGCATCGATCCGATCGGCAAGACGTCCGCATCGGCGCGCTCGACTACACGGTGCTCGGCGTGATCGGCAAGCGGCCGGCGGCGGGCGGATTCAGCCTGGGCCAGGACGACTTCGCGATCATTCCCTACACCGCGTTCCGCAAGCAGTTCGGCAACGAGACGCGTGCGGCGCGGGCCGTTCGGCGGCCAGGCGGTGATGATCGCGGTGGTGCCGACGGACGGCGTCACGCGCGAGGACGCGATGCGCGAGGTCGAGGCGGTCATGCGCATCCGCCACGGCCTGACGCTCGACAAGCCCAACGACTTCGACCTCGTCACCCAGGACGCCGTGCTCAAGGTGTGGGACCAGATCTCCGCAGGCCGTCCTGCTGTCGCTGGTCGTCATCTCGTCGATCGCCCTGATGGTCGGCGGCATCGGCGTGATGGCGATCATGACCATCTCGGTGACCGAGCGGACCCGCGAGATCGGCGTGCGCAAGGCGATCGGCGCGCGGCGCGCCGAGATCCTCGTGCAGTTCCTGATCGAGGCGGTCGTGCTGACCAGCGTCGGCGGCGTGCTCGGGCGTGGTGATGGGCAGCGCCATCGGCCTGACCGTCAACCTCGTCTCGGGCTTCCCGGTCTCGCTGCCGTGGTGGTCGTTCGCGCTCGGGCCTCGGCTTCTCGGCCTCGGTCGGCATCTTCTTCGGGATGCTGCCGGCCTGGCGCGCGTCCCGGCTGGACCCGATCGAAGCGCTCCGCTACGAGTAATCCGGCCGACCCGAGTCTGAGCTCGGGCATATGATGCCCCCAAGGAACGGACGTCTGAGTCGCCCGGGGAGGCTTCACGCCTATGAAGGTCTACGACGCTGCCAACATCCGCAACGTGGCCGTAGTGGGCCACGGCGGATGCGGTAAGACCCAGCTGGTGTCCGCGCTGCTGTTCGAGGCCGGCATGGTCAACCGGCTCGGCCTCGTGGACGATGGCACCACGGTCACCGACTACGACGACGAGGAAATTGCCCGCAAGCACACGCTGAGCGCCACCCTGGCGCACGCGGAGTGGAACAAGTCCAAAATCAACCTGATCGACACCCCCGGTGTCGGCAACTTCTTTGCCGATGCCACGGCCGCGCTGCACGTCGCCGAAGCCGCGCTGGTCGTGGTGGACGCCGTGGCCGGCGTCGAAGTGCAGACCGAGAAGGCGTGGCAGGCTGCCGAGGAGCTGGCCCTGCCCCGCCTGATCTGCGTCCACCGGCTCGATCGCGATCGTGGCTCGCTGGAACGGACCGTGGACTCGCTCCGGCAGACGCTCGGCCGCGCCATCGTCCCGATCCAGTTGCCGATCGGCGAGGGCCCGCCTTCAACGGCATCGTCGATCTGGTGGCGATGAAGGCGTTCACCTTCCCCGCCGATGGGTCCAAGGGCATGACCGAAGGCCCGGTGCCACCGGCGATGGAAGCGGCAGCGGCCTCCGCGCGCGAATCGCTGATCGAGATGGTCGCCGAGGCCGACGAGCAGCTGATGGAGCACTTCTTCGAGGCCGGCACGCTCACCCAAGATGAGCTGATGAGCGGGCTCAAGGCCGCCACCGCGGCGGCCCGGCTGTTCCCGGTGGTCTGCGCCTCGGGGTTGCAGAACGTGGGCGCCGCGCCTCTGCTCGACGCGCTCGCATCCTTCGTCCCCTCGCCGGCCGAGCGGCCGTTCCAGGCCCTGGCCGGCAGCGAGACGGTGTCGCGGACCGCGAACGAGGGCGCGCCATACGCCGCGTTCGTCTGGAAGACGGTGGCCGACCAGTTCGCCGGGCGCATCACCCTCTTCCGTGTCTATCAGGGCGTGCTGAAGTCCGACGCGACCGTCACGAATCTCACCCGCGGGAGCCAGGAACGCCTCGGACATCTCGTCGTGCTGCAGGGCAAGACGCAGGTGCCGGCGGACGAACTGCGGGCCGGCGATCTCGGCGCCGTCGCCAAGCTGAAGGACACGCGGACCAACGACACGATCGCCGACAAGAGCGCCGGCATCACCTTCGCGCCGATGACGTTCCCCGAGCCGGTGCTCTCCTACGCGATCGAGCCGAAGAGCCGCGGTGACGAGGACAAGATCAGCACCTCGATGCATCGCCTGGAGGAAGAGGACGGCACCATCCGCTACTCGCGCGATCCCCAGACCAACGAGCTGCTGCTCGCCGGACAGGGCCAGCTGCACATCGAGGTCACCGTCGCCAAGCTGAAGCGGCGCTTCGGCGTGGAAGTGATCCTCAAACCACCCCGCATCCCCTATCGCGAGACGATCACCGCGCGCGTCGAGGCGCACGGCCGCCACAAGAAGCAGACCGGCGGGCACGGGCAGTTCGGCGACTGCAAGATCCGCATGGAACCGCTGCCGCGGGGCAGCGATTTCGAGTTCGTTGACGAGATCTTCGGCGGCTCGATCCCACGGCAATTCATACCCGCCGTCGAGAAGGGGATCCGCGAATCGAAGGTGCGCGGCTACCTCGCCGGCTTCCCGGTCGTGGACTTCCGCGTCGTGCTCCTCGACGGGCAGTATCACGACGTCGATTCGAACGAGCTCTCGTTCAAGACCGCGGGATGGCTGGCGTTCAAGGACGGGATGTCGAAGGCCAAGCCGATCCTCCTCGAACCGGTGATGGACGTGGAGGTCTACGCGCCGAGCGACTACGCCGGCGACCTGATGGGCGACCTGAACGGACGCCGCGGGCGCATCTCGGGGATGGAACCACGCGGGACCACCACCGTGATCAAGGCGCAGGTGCCGATGTCCGAGATGCTGACCTACGAACAGCACCTCACCTCGGTGACTGGCGGGCGCGGCTCGTATCACATGGAGTACTCGCACTACGACGAGGTGCCGTCGCACCAGCAGCAGAAGATCGTGGCGGCGGCGAAGAGCGAACGCGGCCAGGTGGCAGAAGAGATCGAGTAAGCGCGATCAGGGCAACGGCTGAAGGTCCGGCGCCACCCACTGGCGTCGGGCCTCGGTCGAGAACAGGCACTCGCGCGAGTAATAGCGCAACGGCAGTTCGCGATCGCCGAGGGCCTCGAGCAGACGGCGTTCGAGCGTGTCGGCTTCCTGATCGGGCGAGGCGTCGGCCGAGACGAACGCGTCGATCACCTTCACATAGAACACGGTCAGTGTCTCGTGGTACCCGGAGGTGCTGGTGTTGGCGGTGCCGACGGCCTCGTTGTAGCGGCTGATCCGTTCCCGCAGCAGGTCCACCGCAAGGTCCGCGCCGAAGCGGCGAACGTGCCAGAGGCCCACCCGCAGGTGAGCCACGTGGGTCCACGTCCGGCTTCGGCAGGCTGCGGTCGAGGAACAACCGCACCAGCGACTCGGTGTCGAGCGGCGCCTTCACTACCAGAGTCCGACGCGGCCCGTGACCGAGGCCACGAGCTTCGCGGGGTCGTACCCCACGCCCTGCCGGAACACGATGTCCACCTTGCGGAGGTCGCCGATCGCGCGTGAGGGATCGCCGTTGAGCACCATCAGATCGGCCTGCTTGCCGACCGCGATCGATCCGATCTGCGCCTCGCGACCAAGGTAGCGGGCGCCGTTCAGCGTGCCCATCGTGATGGCTTCGAGCGGCGTGAAGCCGGCATCCACCAGCAGTTCCAGGGCGCGCTGGTTGGAGAAGCCGGGAATGACGCCGCCGCCACCGGTCGGGTCGGTGCCGGTCACCAGCATCCCGCCGGCGCGAACAAAGGCGCGCTCCAGCGCCATCCCCTTCGGGAACAGCGTGCGGTAAATCGACTCCTTGTTCTCGGCCGTCCGCCGATAGTTCTGCTCGAACTGCTCTTTCAGCATCGGCAGCAGTACCTCGAGCCCGGGCGGCACGGGGCGTCCGGGCGTGTAGGTCTCGAAGACGGTGAGGGTGGAGGTCAGCGCCACTTTCTTCGCGACCAGCTTCTTCACCAGCGCCTGGAACCCCGCCGACGACTCGTCGAGGTCAGCGATTGTCTGCTGGCCGCGGCCCTGGCCCGGGCACACATCCGGCTGCTTGTCGGTCACGAAATCGGTCGCCGCGAAGAACCCGTGTTCGAGGTTGTCGATGCCCAGGTCTGCGGCTTCCGCATAGGTGACGGAACACAGGTGCCCGGTCACCTTCAGGCCGCGTTTGTGGGCTTCTTCGACCACCGCGCCGAGCTGCGCGCGCGAGATCTGCATGTAGGCCTTGAACGACGTGGCCCCCATGTCGGCCCAGTAGGCCACTTGACGCCGCGCCTCGGCGGCGTCGGCCATCGAGCGCATCTGCAGGAAGGTGTTGGCGCCATTGACGTAGGGCGCCGTGGCATCGATGGACGGCCCGGCGACTCGGCCCTCGTCTACCCCGCGTTTGAGGTTGAGGTCCATGAAGCCGTTCATGTTCCCCGCGGTGCGCATGGTCGTGACGCCGCCGGCGAGATACAGGCGGACGAAGCTCTGGCCAAGCTGACCGTAGACGCCGGGCCCGACCGGGTAATAGAGATGCTCGTGCAGCATCACCATCCCTGGCATCACGGTCTTGCCCGCCAGGTCAATGACAGTGGCGCCCGCGGGAGCGGTCACTTGCGACGAGGCGCCGACAGCGGCGATGACGCCGTCGCGCAGGACAATGGTCTGCGATTCGCGCGCGGCCGCGCCCGTCCCGTCGATGACCCGCGCGTTCACGAGCGCGATCACCGGCGCGTCGGTGGTGACGAATCCCTTCACCGCGTCGGACAAGGTGGGGCGCGACGCGGACTGCTGGGCCGACAGCACGCCGACCATCACCAGCACGGCGCACAGGGGCAGCGCCCAGACGTGTCGTTGGCTCCGCACCCTCACCACCCTCCGCGCGCTACTGGGACACCGTGAACGCCACGACCTGCGCTCCCTGCTCGTCTCCGGCCTTGACCTCGACGCGCACCGTGTAGGTGCTGGGCGCCAGGCTCGCCAGCGGCATCACCACGCGGGCGACGCCGTCGGGCCCCTTGGCCAGGGGCAGCGGCGCCAGCACCTTGCCGTCGCGATTGGTCAGCTGGGCTCGGAGTTCGGGCTCGCCGCTGATGGTCTCGTACGGCACGTCGATGACGATGCGATCGGTGCGGCGGAAGCGGCGCGACGCCGACGGGGTCGGGGTCGGGTCAGCCTCGAACGCCCGGGTCTCGGCGAGCGAACGCGTGCGGAACACGCGAGGCGTCCCCAGCTTGAGGGGCGCGGCCGAGTAGTCGGGCACGACGAGCGACTGCGTCCAGCGATCGAGGACCGATCCTCCCGAGGTCCGCACCGTCAGGCGCAGCGCCTGCGGACCGGGCTTCAGCTGATAGCTGGCCACCGTCGCGGCGTCGGGTTCACGCGGCAGCGTGTGGATGTTCTGCGGCTCGCCCAGCGTGATGCCGGTGCGGGTGACGGGTTCCACTTCCACCATCGCCGGCGACGCATCGGTGCCGCGCCGCGCCAGCTCCCACGTGACGTGCACCGAGGAGTGGCCGTCCTCGCCCGGCTCGGTCCCGACCCACACGTCGATCAGCCGATCCTCGCCGGTGGGCGCCACCAGCTCGCGCAGCGCGCCGGTGAGCTTGGGATCGGCCGGTTTCACCGGTGCGGGATTCGACTCCGCCTCGGTGGGCGCCCAGTAGCCGCGCCGCGCCGTGACCCGGACGCCCGACCGCTTCACGCGGACGCTGATCTTGTGGAACTTGCCGTCCGACCGCGGGCGCGACGGCGAGTAGCCAATCAGGTAGTAGGCGCTGGCGTCCGCCATCACCTGCTTGAGCCCGATCTCGGGGCTGTTGCTGTTGATGATGGCGCGGCCGCCGGTCTCCGACGACAGCCGGCGCAGCGCCTCGGCGCCGCCGAAGGGGGCGGAGCCCAGCGGGCGCGGGTCGAGCACGTGCACCGTGACGTTGCCGCGATTGGCCGCCTGCAGCGCCGCTTCGAGGCGCGGATAGTTGGCGCTGCCGGGCATGCCGACCGGCGGGCCCTGGCTGACGAACAGGACCGACTTGCGGCCTTCGCGCAGCCCGCCGAGGTGCGTGATGATGGCCTCGAGCGCCGACAACGACACCGCCGCGCGCAGCTCCCAGACGTTGCGCTGGCTCAACTGCGCTTCCTCGACGGCGCTGCGGACCGGGAAGATCTCGCCGCGGCGCCCCTCGAACTTGCTGACCCGTTCCAGCAGGTCGGCCTTGTTGCGCGTGAAGCGCAGGCCGTCGAGCGTCGTGAGCGGATCCATGAGCACGACCAGGTCCGTCGGCTGCAGGCTCTGGATGAAGCTCTCGAGCGCCTTGCGCAGCGGAATGGTAATCGTCGGGTGCTTGTCGATGTGGTAATCGTCGAGGAAGATCGCAAACAGCCGCACGTCTTCCTTGGTGGCTTCGACCGCGGCCTGCGACGGCCCGCGAATGTCCAGCGACTCGCCGTTGTCCACCTTGCGCTGCCCATCCAGCCGGATGAACTGCGCGGTCTCCACCGTCTGCGGCGCTTCGTCCTCGGTGACGACGAAGTCCGAGGCCTGCAGATCGGTCACCGGATCGTCATCGCGATTGACGACGGAGACGTCGACGCGAACGAGGTCCACGGTGGTCCGGAAGGTGGGCTGGCCGGGCTGCGCGGGCTCCCCTGGCGCCGGCGGGGGCTGCGCGGGCGGCGGCTCCTGTGGAGTCTGGGCAGGCGGCTGCTGTGGAGTCTGGGCAGACGGCTGCTGCGGCGTCTGCCCGGAGGCAGCGCCGATGACGACGACGAGAGAAGCTGCCAGGATGACGGGCAGCGCGCCGCGAAGACGAAGGGACATCTGATGTTGAGACGCCGGGACGCGACCGGCGGCTGCAGAGCGGCGATCTCGCCGTTCGCTCAGTATGCCTCACCCGCGACGGGTGGTTATCGATTTGTGGAAGGGGACGCTGAGGGAGGTAGGTGCGAGGGCGGCACCGATCCCCGGGGACCGGTGCCAGCCAACGCGGGTGATGCTAGGAGCCGCCGGCCTTGCGCGGAGTGGTGGCCTTCTTGGCCGCGCCACGGCCTGGACGGCTCGCCTTGGGCTTGGCGCCGCCGTCGCCCTTCTCCTTCTTGGTGCCGCGAAGCCGCGAGGCCGCCGCGCGCAGGCGCTCGCCGACGCTCTTCTGCGTCTTCGCGCCTTCGCCGCCGCCCTGGGCCGCTTCTTCCGCGGCCTTGCGCTCGGCTTCCGCCTTCTTCGGGTCGAACTCGCTGCCGACGAGCTCGATCAGGGCCACCTCGGCCGCGTCGCCCCGGCGGGCGCCCAGCTTGAGGATGCGGGTGTAACCGCCGGGCCGTTCCGCGAAGCGGGGCGCCAGGCTGTCGAACAGCTTGGCCACCACCGCCGGGTTGTGAACGTCCTCGGCGACCTGCCGCTTCGCCGCCAGGGTCTTGCCCTTCGGGTCGGCCGCCTTCACCCCGCGCTTGGCGATGGTGATGATCTTCTCGACGAACGGCCGCAGCTCCTTGGCCTTGGGCACCGTCGTCTCGATGTGTTCGTGCATCAGCAGCGCCGTCGCCTGATTGCGAAGGAGCGCCGTGCGGTGCTCGGATACCCGGCCGAGCTTCCGGTGTGCTTTACGGTGACGCATAACGTTTTCCTACCGAACTACTCCGCCGCCGTGGGCTGGTCCAGCTTCATGCCGAGGCTGAGGCCCATCGTCTGCAGGATCTCTTTGATCTCGTTGAGCGACTTCCTGCCGAAGTTCTTGGTCTTCAGCATGTCGGTCTCGGTCTTCTGCACGAGCTCGCGGATCGTGCGGATGTTGGCGTTCTTCAGACAGTTGTAGGAGCGAACGGAGAGCTCCAGCTCCTCGACGCTCTTGTCGAGGTGCTCGTTGGCCACGCCGATGCGGGCCGGCTCGGTGGCGATGTCCACTTCGTCATCGTCATCGTCGTCGAGGTTGATGAAGATGTTGAGGTGATCGCGCACCAGCTTGGCCGCCAGCGACACCGCGTCGCCGGGAGTGACCGAGCCGTTGGTCCACACTTCGAGCGTCAGCTTGTCGTAGTCGGTGGCCTGGCCGATGCGCGCGGCTTCGATCAGGTAGTTCACCTTGCGGACCGGCGAGTGCACCGAGTCGATCGGGATCCAGCCGATGCCCAGGTCCTCGTCGAAGTTGCGATCGGCGGCGACGTAGCCGCGGCCGCGCTTGACGCGCAGCTGCATGTGCAGCTTGCCGCCCTCGGAGACGGTGGCGATGTGCGCGTCCGGCTCGAGGATCTCGACGTCGGCGTCGGCTTCGATGTCGCGGGCGCGGACCGGCCCCGGCTTGTCGACGCGCACGGTCAGCGTCTTGGTGTAGTCGACGTGGCACTTCAGCGGCAGCTGCTTGAGGTTGAGGATGATGTCGGTCGCATCCTCGACCACGCCCTTGATCGGCGAGAACTCGTGCAGCACGCCGTCGATCTGGACGGCGGTGATGGCCGCGCCTTCAATCGAGGACAGCAGCACGCGACGCAGGGCGTTGCCCACCGTGGTGCCGAAGCCGCGCTCGAACGGCTGCGCGTAGAAGCGACCGAAGCGATCGGTCAGCGTCTCGCGTTCGAAGTCGAGCCGCTTGGGGCGTTGAAAACCTTTCCAGAGCATCGTGATGTCCTTTCGCCGAACGGGCCGGCAGACCGGCCTCCAGACCTGCGGGTTACGGTCACCGGCCTCCCGCTGCAGGTCTGAAGAGCTGCGGGCCGGCGACGTGGCGGGCCGCACCCTGCGGCCCCTTCATTGAACAGAGACGGACCCTGGCGCCGGCGAACCGCCGGCGTGCCCAGCCCCTGATCCCTGATATCTGATCCCTGATCCCTGACGCAGGTACCCGAACTTACTTCGAGTAGAGCTCGACGATGAGCTGTTCCTGCACCGGCAGGTTGATCTGCTCGCGCGTCGGCATCGACATGATCTTGCCGGCCATGCCCGCGTCGAGGTTGAGCCATTCGGGAATCCCGCGGCCCTTCACTTCCTCCATCGCGTGCAGGATCGAGGCGTCTTCGCGGCTGGTCTCGCGCACCGACACCACGTCACCGGCCTTCAGCGAGTAGGACGGGATATCGACCTTCTTGCCGTTGACCAGGAAGTGGCCGTGGCGGACGAACTGGCGCGCCTGCGCGCGCGAGGTCGCGAAGCCGAGGCGGTAGATGGCGTTGTCGAGGCGCCGTTCGAGCAGCTGCAGCAGCGTCTCGCCGGTGATGCCGCGGGTCCGCTCCGCCTGCTCGAAGTAGCGGCGGAACTGATCTTCGAGCACGCCGTAGATGCGCTTGACCTTCTGCTTCTCGCGCAGCTGCACGCCGTAGCCGACCATCTTCGCCTTGCGGGCGCGGCCGTGCTGACCCGGCGGCATGTTGCGCTTTTCGATGCCGCACTTCTCGGTGTAGCAGCGCTCGCCCTTGAGGAACAGCTTCATTCCCTCGCGGCGGCACAGGCGGCAAACAGGTCCGTTGTATCGAGCCATAATTCTGTCGAGTCCTTCTCAGTTCACCTAAGCCTAGACGCGCCGCCGCTTGGGAGGCCGGCACCCGTTGTGCGGAATCGGGGTGACGTCACGGATCGACTTCACCTCGAGACCCGCCGTCGACAGCGCGCGAATCGCCGATTCGCGGCCGGAGCCGGGCCCCTTCACCAGCACTTCACACGACCGCATGCCGAACGTCTTGGCGGCGTTGGTCGCGGTCAGGGCCGCCTGGGTGGCCGCGAAGGGCGTGCCCTTGCGCGATCCCTTGAAGCCGATGGCTCCCGCACTCGACCACGACACCACGGCGCCCTCGGCGTCGGTGATGGTCACCAGGGTGTTGTTGAACGACGCCTGGATGTGCACGAACCCGTGGTGCACCACGCGCTTCTCGCCACGCTTCTTGAAGGTCTTCTTCTTGCGCGTGGATTCCTTGCCGGCGCCAGCCGCGCCGCTTGCTTCAGTCTTCGCCATGGCTTATACCGTCTTCTTCTTGGCCACCGCGCCCTTGCGCGGTCCCTTGCGTGTGCGCGCGTTGGTGCGCGTCCGCTGGCCCCGGGCCGGCAGATTGCGGCGGTGACGGCTGCCGCGGAAGCTGCCGATCTCGATGAGCCGCTTGATGTTGAGCGAGATCTCCTTGCGCAGATCGCCCTCCACCCCGCCCTGCTCTTCGAGCACCCGGCTGATCTTCCGGACGTCGTCGTCGGTGAGATCCTTCACGCGGATGTCGGAGCTCACTCCGGCCGCCTCGAGAATCAGGTTCGAGCGGTGACGCCCGATCCCGAAGATGTACGTGAGCCCAATCTCGACGCGCTTGGTGCGCGGGAGATCGACACCTGAAATACGTGCCATAGGTCCTCGCCTTATCCTTGCCGCTGCTTGTGCTTCTGATTCGTGCAGATCACCCGCACGATGCCCTGACGGCGCACAATCTTGCACTTGTCGCAGATCTTCTTGACTGACGCTCGTACCTTCATCACTCGCTCCGTTTACAGCCTCTCCAGGACCCGCCCGCGGCTCTGATCGCGCGGCATCAAAGCCACGCGAACGCGATCCCCGACGACCAGCCGCACGTAATTCCTTCGCACCGGATCGGCATGATGCGCGATCACCGCGTGCGTTCCGCCCTCGAGCACCACCTTCACGAGCTCGCTCGGGAGCAGCTCGACCACGGCGCCTTCGGCTTCCGTCACACCGCCTCGGCCACCACCTGGTCCCGGAGCGTCAGTACCCGACATCCTGTTTCGGTCACCGCCACGGTGTGTTCGAAGTGGGCCGACAGGCTCCCGTCCTTCGTCACCGCCGTCCAGCCGTCCGACAACACCTTCACCGCCGCCTTGCCCGCGTTCACCATCGGCTCGATGGCGAGGACCATGCCCTCCGCCAGCCGCGAGCCGCGGCCCGCGGTGCCGTAGTTCGGAATCTGCGGCTCCTCGTGCAGCGACGTGCCGATGCCGTGCCCGACGAACTCCCGCACCACCGAAAACCCGTTCGCCTCGACGTGCTGCTGCACCGCCGCGCCGATGTCGTGCACCCGGGCCCCGGCGCGGACCACGCTGATCGCGCGATCGAGCGACGCCTTGGTCACGGTCAGCAACCGCTCGGCTTCCGGCGAAATCTTCCCGATCGGCACCGTCACCGCCGAGTCGCCGAAAAACCCGTCCATCTTGGCGCCCATGTCAATCGACAGGACGTCGCCCTCGACCAGCGGACGGTCGTTCGGGATCCCGTGAATCACCTGCTCGTTGACCGAGGCGCAGATGGTTGCCGGATACCCGTGATAGCCCTTGAACGCCGGCAGGGCCCCCGCTTCGCGCAGCCGCCGCTCGGCGAGCTGGTCCAGGTCCCGGGTCGTCATCCCGGGCGCCGCCACCCGCATCAACTCCGCCAGCACCCGCCCCACCAGCGCGTTCACCCGCGCCAGCCGCTCGAGTTCTGCCGCCGATCGGCAGGTAATCATGCCCGCGCTCCCGGCCGCGCCGTCGGCGCCGGGCCTGCCGGCGGCACCACCACGCCCGCCGAGGTCGCCAGGCCGGTGATGGTCGTCACCAGCATCTGCCGCACCTGTTCGGGCGACTGCGCGCCGTCGATGGCCCGGAACGTCGGCCGGCCATTGTAGTAGTCGATCACCGGCCGGGTGTCGCGCCAGTAGATCTTCAGCCGCTCGCGCACGACGTTCGTGTTGTCGTCCGAGCGCGTCACCAGCTCGCCGCCGCACTTCTGGCAACGGCCAATCGTCGCGCCGTCGCCTCCGAACGCCGAGACGTTGGTGCCGCACGACTTGCACACGCGGCGTCCCTGCACCCGCCGGACCAGTTCCTCGTCCGGGACCTGCATCTCGACCACGATCAGCGTATCGCGTCCCGCCAGCAGCCCGTCGAGCGCCTTGGCCTGGGGCACGGTGCGCGGAAAGCCGTCCAGCACGAAGCCGCCGGCCGCATCCGGACGCGCCAGCCGCTCGCGGACGATGCCGGTGATCAGGTCATCGCTCACCAGCTCGCCGCGGTCCATCACCGCCTTGACCGCCTGCCCGATGTCGCTGCCGCTCTGGATCGCCTCGCGCAGGATGTCCCCCGTCGAAATCCGGGGAATCCCATACTCACGGGCAAACCGTTCGGCCTGCGTTCCCTTGCCGGCACCCGGAGGCCCCAGCATGACCACGTTCAGCGCCACACGCTCACCCGCGACGCCCCCGAATGCGCGTCTTCTTCATGAAGCCGTCGTAGTGCCGCATGATGAGCTGCGACTCGACCTGGTTCACGGTGTCCATCGCCACGCCCACGACAATCAGCAGCGAGGTGCCGCCGAAGTAGAACTGCACGTTCAGGCCCTCGGTGATGAACCGCGGCAGGATCGCGTCGAGCTGTTCGCCGATGAACGGAATCGGCGCCACGCGGAACCCGGTCAGCAGGAACTCGGGGAGAATCGCCACCAGCGACAGGTACACCGCACCCACCAGGGTGATGCGCGCCAGGATCGTGTCGATGTACTCCGCCGTCCGCTTGCCGGGCCGGATCCCGGGAATGAAGCCGCCGTACTTCCGCATGTTCTCGGCGACGTCATCCGGATTGAAGATGATGGCCGTGTAGAAGTAGGCGAAGAAGATGATCAGCGTGACGTAGAGCAGGTTGTACAGCGGCATGCCGTACTGAATCTGCCGCACGAACGCGTCGGCCCAGCCGCCCGCCTGCATCATCCCGGCGAGCGTGCCCGGGAAGGTGAGGATCGAGCTGGCGAAGATCACCGGAATCACGCCGCCGGTGTTGACCTTGAGCGGGATGTGCGTGCTCGAGCCGCCGTACTGCCGGCGCCCGACGACGCGCTTGGCGTACTGCACGGTGATCCGCCGGTGGCCGCGCTCGACGTAGATGATCGCGGCAATCACCGCCACCATCCCGACCAGCAGCAGCGCCATCACCAGCAGGCTCATCTGCCCGGTCCGGAGCTGATCGAACGTCGCCAGCGCCGCGCGCGGCAGGTTGACCACGATGCCCGAGAAGATGATGAGCGACATGCCGTTGCCGATGCCGCGCTCGGTGATCTGCTCGCCCAGCCACATGATGAACATGGTGCCGGTGGTCAGCGTCAGGATGCAGCCCAGGCGGAAGCCCCAGCCCGGGTCGTAGACGAGCGGCAGGCCGCCCGGAATGTTGGTGTTGCGCTCGAGCCACACGGCAATGCCCAGCGCCTGGACGCCCGCCAGCAGCAGGGTCAGGTAGCGGGTGTACTGCGTGATCTTGCGGCGGCCGAGCTCGCCTTCCTTCGACAGGCGCTCGAGATACGGCCACACCACCGTCAGCAGCTGCAGGATGATCGACGAGCTGATGTACGGCATCACCCCCAGCGCAAAGATCGTGATGCGCGAGAGGCTGCCCCCCGTGAACATGTCGTAGAGGCCGAACATCGTGTTCTGCGCCTGCTGCGCCAGAACCGCGAGGGCCTCCGGGTTCACCCCGGGGGTGGGGATGTGATTGCCGACTCGATAGACCGCGAGCAACCCGAGGGTGAACAGCACCCGGTTGCGGAGGTCCGCGATGGCAAACAGATTTCTCAGGCTTTCGACCACAGGAGTCGCCTCGTTCAGCTAATCGCTTCTGCCCGGCCACCGGCGGCGGCAATCTTGTCCGCTGCCTTGCCGCTGAACTTGTGCACCTGAACCGTCAGGGCCTTGGTCACCTCGCCCCGCGCCAGCACCTTGATCCGTGCCGTGCGAACGCGCACCAGACCCACCGCGCGCAGCGCGTCGGGCGTGACCGTGGTTCCCGCATCGAACCGCTCTTCGAGCTGGTCGAGGTTCACGACCTCGTATTCGATCCGGAAAATGTTGTTGAAGCCGCGCTTCGGCACCCGGCGGTGCAGCGGCATCTGGCCGCCTTCGAAGCCGCGCTTGTAGGAGTAGCCGGAGCGCGACTGCGCGCCCTTGTTGCCGCGGCCGGCGGTCTTGCCGTTGCCCGAGCCGGGGCCGCGGCCCACGCGCTTGCGCGTGAACTTCGATCCCGCTGCCGGTTTCAGATTGTTGAGACTCATGTGTCTACTCCGCGACCTCGACGAGGTGACGCACCTTGTGAATCATGCCCCGGGTCTCGGGCGTGTCCAGCAGTTCCACCGTGTGGCGGATCTTGCGGAGCCCCATCCCCTGGACGGTCGCCGCCTGCGTCCGGTTGAACCCGATCGGGCTCCGGACCAGCGTGATCTTCAGCTTCTTCTTCGCCTGCTCAGCCATGATCGTCGTCCTACGCCCGCGGGCGTCCGAAAATCTCGTCCTCGTCCTTGCCGCGCAGGCGCGCCAGGACCGCCGGATCCTTCAACTGCTGCAGCGCCGTGAAGGCCGCGCGCACCACGTTGTGGGGATTGGCGGTGCCGAGCGACTTGGTCAGCACGTTCGAGACGCCGCACGATTCGACCACCGCCCGCACCGCGCCGCCGGCGATGATGCCGGTGCCTTCCGGGGCCGGCTTCAGCAGCACGCGACCGGCGCCGAAGCGCCCGACCACGGGATGCGGCACCGTCGTGCCACGCAGCGGCACGCGGATCAGGTTCTTCTTGGCGGCCTCGATGCCCTTCTTGATCGCCGACGGCACTTCCTTGGCCTTGCCGACGCCGTAGCCCACCACCCCGTGGCCATCTCCGACCACGACCAGCGCGCTGAAGCTCAGGTTCTTGCCGCCCTTGACGACCTTGGTGACACGGTTGATGGAAACCACCGTGTCCTTGATGTCGATCTGGGTCGGGTCAATCTTGTCGCGTGTCCGCATCATGCCACCCGCTTAAAACTGTAGACCGGCTTGCCGTGCCGCCTCGGCCACGGCGCGCACGCGTCCGTGGTACAGGAACCCGTTCCGGTCGAACACCACGCGCGTGATGCCCTTCTCCTTGAGCCGGTCGGCGATCGCCTGGCCCACGGCCTCGGCGCCCTTGCGGTTGCCGCCCCGCGCGCCCTCGGCGAGGGCCGCCTTGACGGTCGGCTCGAGGCTCGACGCGGCGGCCAGCGTGCGGCCAGCCAGGTCGTCGATCACCTGCACGTAGATGTGGGCTCCGCTCCGGAACACGCTCAGGCGCGGCTGGTCGGCCGTGCCCCGCAGGCGCTTGCGGATGCGGAACTTGATGCGATCGCGGCGATCTTCCTTGGTCTGAATCCTCATACTACGCTCCGGTCTTTCCGGCCTTCTTCTTCAGCACCTCGCCCGTGTACCGCACGCCCTTCTGCTGGTACGGGTCGGGCTTGCGCAGGCGCCGGAGATTCGCGGCGACCTGGCCCACGAGCTGCCGGTCGACACCGGTGACCGTGATGTGGGTCTGCTTCTCGATCGCCACCTCGATGCCGGTGGGCACGTCGAACACCACGGGGTGTGAGTAGCCCAGCGCCAGCACCACCTGCTTGCCCTTCACCTCGGCGCGGTAGCCCACGCCGACGATGTCGAGTTCGCGCTTCCAGCCCTCGGCCACGCCGAGGACCGCGTTGTTGACGAGGCTGCGGGCCAGACCGTGGAACTTGTCCAGCTCGCGCTCGTCGCGCGCCTTGCGGGTGAGCAGCTGGCCGTCCTCGACGACCGCGACCACGCCCGGCGGCAGCGCCTGCTTCATCTGCCCCTTCGGGCCCTTCACCTCGACGCCAGCGTCGCTGACGTTGACGGTGACCCCTTTGGGGATCGCGATCGGCTTCTTTCCAATTCTCGACATGGCGTCACCAAACGTTGCAGAGGATCTCGCCGCCGACGCCCAGGCGCTGCGCGGAGCGACCGGTCATCACGCCCTGCGAGGTCGTGAGGATGTTCACGCCCAGTCCGCCGAGCACCGTCGGAACCCCGTCACGCCCCGCATAGATGCGGAGACCGGGGCGGCTGACACGCTCGAGGCCGGAAATGACCTTCTCGCCGCCAGGGCCGTACTTCAAAAAGAGACGCATCACCTGGCGCGCGGCCTTGCCCGGGCGCTCGGACGGCGCTTCGACGAGCTTGTAGCCCGCGATGTAGCCCTCGTCCTGCAGGATCTTCGCGATCTCGGTCTTCAGCTTCGACGCGGGCAGATCGAGACGCGCGTGCTTGGCGTGCACCGCATTACGAATCCGCGTCAGCATGTCGGCAATCGGATCAGTCATGACTACAGCTCTCACATTACGGTCGGGGGTCCTTGGTCGGCCCGGTGCCCCCGGACCCTTCTACCAGCTACTCTTGGTGACGCCGGCGACATCGCCCGTCAGCGCCAGCTCCCGGAAGCACAGTCGGCACATGCCGAACTTGCGCAAATAGGCGCGGGGCCGGCCGCAGCGGCGGCAGCGGTTGCGATGGCGCACATCGAACTTCAGCGTCTTCTTCTCGCGAGCCTTCTTGGCGGTCGTGGCCACGGTCGTCCTCTCTTAGTTCTGCCGGAACGGCATGCCCAGCAGCTGCAGCAGCTTGCGGGCTTCGGCGTCGGTCTTCGCGGTGGTGACCACGCACACGTTCATGCCGCGCGCCTTGTCCACCTTCAGGTAATCGATCTCCGTGAAGATCAACTGGTCGCGCAGGCCGAGCGTGTAGTTGCCGCGGCCGTCGAAGCCCTTGGCCGAGACGCCGCGGAAGTCGCGGACGCGCGGCAGGGCGATGCTCACCAGCCGGTCCAGGAACTCGTACATCCGGTCGCCGCGCAGCGTCACCATCGCGCCGATCGGCATGCCCTCGCGGACCTTGAACTGGGCGATCGACTTCTTGGCGCGGCGCACGGCGGCCTTCTGGCCGGTGACCTTGCCGAGCTCGTCGGCGCCGACGTCCACCACCTTGGCGTTCTGCGTGGCCTCACCGAGGCCCATGTTCACCACGATCTTGGTGACCTTGGGCACGGCCATCACGTTGGAATACCCGAACTCCTTCTGCAGGGCCGGCACCACGTCGGCGCGGTACTTCTCCTGCAACCGGGTCGTCTTCGACGTCGACTTCATTTGTCCACCACCGCGCCGCTCTTGCGGCCAATACGCACCCGGCGCCCGTCCGGGAGGGTCTTGTGTCCGATCCGGGTCGCCTCGTTGGTCTCCGGGTCGACCAGCATCACGTTGCTGGCATGGATCGGCGCCTCGCGCTCGATGATGCCGCCCTTGATGTTCTTCTGGGGGTTCGCCTTGGTGTGGCGCTTGATGATGTTGACGCCCTCAATCACCACGCGGTTCTTGTCGGCGATCACCATCAGCACGCGGCCGCGCTTGCCGCGGTCCTTGCCGGCGCGCACCACCACCTGGTCGTTCTTGCGAATGCTCATCGATGGCATGGCTACAGCACCTCGGGCGCGAGCGAGATGATCTTCATGAAGCGCCGCTCGCGCAGCTCGCGCGCCACCGGCCCGAACACGCGGGTGCCGATCGGCTCGTTGTTGTCGTTGATCAGCACCGCCGCGTTGCGGTCGAAGCGGATGTAGCTGCCGTCCTTGCGCCGCTGTTCCTTGCGCACGCGCACCACCACCGCCTTGACCACCTGGCCCTTTTTGACATTCGACTCCGGCGCCGCTTCCTTCACGTTCGCCGTGATGATGTCGCCGAGGTAGGCGTAGCGCCCGGTCGACCCGCCGATCGGGTTGATCACCGAGATCTTCCGCGCGCCGGAATTGTCGGCGACGTCGAGAATCGATCGCATCTGGATCATGGCCGCCTCTTCCTAAATCTTTTCGGCGGACTCGATGACGCGCGTCACCGCCCACCGCTTGCGGGCGCTCATCGGCCGGGTCTCGGCAATCGCCACGCGATCGCCGACCTTCGCCGTATCACCCTCGTTGTGCGCCAGGAAGCGGGTCGTCCGCTTCTGCGTCTTGCTGTACACCGCGTGCTGCACCCGGCGCTCGACCGACACGACGACGCTCTTCTGCATCTTGTCGCTGACGACCACGCCCTGGAGTTCTGCTTTCGACGCCATGACTACTTCGCCTTCTCTCTGAGAATCGTCTTGATCCGCGCCAGGTCACGGCGCACGTCCTTGATCCGGCCCGGGGCTTCGAGCTGCCCCAGCGACTTCTGGATGCGCATCCGGAACAGCTGGTCGTCGAGCTCCTGCACCTTGGCCTGCAGGCCGTCGACGTCGAGTTCCCTCAGCTCCACCGCCTTCATGACACCTTCTCCTCGCCGAACCGCATCGCGAACTTGGTCTTGATGGGCAGCTTGGCCGACGCCAGCTGCATCGCGCGACGGGCTTCGGCCTCCGGCACGCCTTCCATCTCGAACAGGATGCGGCCCGGCTTGACGACGAACACCCAGCCCTCGGGCGCGCCCTTGCCCTTGCCCATGCGCGTTTCCTGCGGCTTCTTGGTCACCGGCTTGTCGGGGAACACCCGCACCCAGATCTTGCCGCCGCGCTTGATGAAGCGGGTCATCGCGACGCGCGCCGCCTCAATCTGCCGATCCGTCAACCAGCAGGGCTCGAGCGCCTTCAAGCCGTAGTCGCCGAACGACACGCTCGAACCGCGCCACGCCTTGCCGCACATGCGGCCGCGCTGCTGCTTGCGGTACTTCACCTTCTTGGGCATCAACATAAGGTCGATCCTTGAATCTCGTAATCCCGGCGCAGCCTAGCGGGCGTCGGGCCGTGGACGGCGCGGGCCGCGATCGCGATCGCGATCCCGATCTCCCCGGCTGCCGCCGAATTCCTCTTCACGTCCCACCTTCGGGGTGAGCCGCTCGCCCTTGTAGAGCCACACCTTGACGCCAATCTGGCCATAAGTGGTGTGGGCTTCGGCAAAGCCGTAGTCGATGTCGGCGCGCAGCGTCTGCAGCGGCAGCTGACCGTGCAGGTACCACTCGGAGCGCGCAATCTCGGCGCCGTTCAGGCGGCCGGAGACCCGGACCTTGATGCCGCGGGCGCCGAAACGCAGCGCCGACTCGACCGCCTTGCGCATCGCCCGGCGGAACGCGACGCGCTTCTCGAGCTGCATCGCGACCGACTCGCCGACCAGCTGCGCGTCGAGCTCCGGCTTCTGGATCTCCTGGATGTTGATGAACACCTCGCGGTTGGTCCGCTTCTGGATCTCCTGCTTCAGCTTGTCGACTTCCTGCCCCTTGCGGCCGATGATGATGCCCGGGCGCGAGGTGTGGATGTCGATCTTCAGCTTGTTGGCGGCGCGCTCGATCTCGACCTTGGCGACGCCGGCGTGCTGGAACCGCTTCTTCAGATCGCGCTTGAGCGACAGATCCTCGTGCAGCAGGTCGGCGTAATCCTTGTCGGCGAACCAACGCGACTTCCACGTCTTGTTGAAGCCGATCCGGAACCCGTACGGGTGAACTTTCTGGCCCACAGTGATCTCCCTCTACGACTCGGTTGCCGCCGGGGCGGATTTCTTGGTGCGCGCGCCTGCGCGCTTCGCCGGCTTGACGGGGCCGGCGCCCACGGCCTTCACCACCTGGGCACGCTCGGTCACTTCCACGGTGAGGTGCGTCGTCCGCTTGATGATGCGGAAGGCGCGGCCCATCGGGGCCGGGCGGACCCGCTTCATCGACGGTCCGTTGTCGGCGTGGCACGCCGACACGAACAGGCGATCGACCTCGCCGCCGAACCCGTCCCTCTGCTGCGCGTTGGCGACCGCCGACCGCAGCACCTTGGCCACGTCGCGCGCCACCGACTTCCGGCTGAACTGCAGCACGGTGAGCGCCTGGTTCACGTCCTTGCCGCGAATCAGGTCCATCACCAGGCCGGCCTTCTGCGCCGAGGTGCGGACGTACTTCGCTGTTGCCGCTGCTCGCACCATGGTTAGCCCTTCCCGCCCGCCGGCGCCGAAGACGCCGACTTGTCGGCCTTCGCGGCGTGGCCCCTGAACTGCCGGGTCGGCGAGAACTCGCCGAGCTTGTGGCCCACCATGTTCTCGGTGAGGTAGACCGGCACGAACTTGCGGCCGTTGTGCACGGCCAGGGTGTGGCCGACCATCTCCGGAATCACCGTCGAACGACGGGACCAGGTCTTGACGACCTTCTTTTCGTTGGCGCGGTTCATCGCCTCCACCTTCTCGAGCAGGTGGGTGTCGACAAACGGCCCCTTCTTCAGTGAACGGCTCATATGAACTCTTCGCTCTGGGCTCTAGGCTCTACGCTTAGGCAATTCGCTTACTTCGGCCGACGCTGCACGATGAAGGCATCGCTCGGACGCCGCGTGCGGGTCTTGTATCCCTTGGTCGGCACGCCCCACGGCGTCACCGGGTGACGACCGCCCGAGGTCTTGCCTTCACCACCACCCAGCGGGTGGTCGACGGGGTTCATCGCCACGCCGCGCACGTGCGGGCGCTTGCCGAGCCAGCGGCTCCGGCCGGCCTTGCCGATGGTCACGTTCTCGTGGTCGAGATTGCCCACCTGGCCGATGGTGGCCATGCACGTCATCGCGATCTTGCGGATCTCGCCCGACGGCATCTTCACCGAAACGTATTCGCCTTCCTTGGCCACCACCTGCACGCCGGCGCCGGCGCTGCGGGCGAGCTGTCCGCCCTTGCCGGGCTTGAGCTCGACGTTGTGCACCATGGTGCCCAGCGGGATGTGGCCGAGCGGCAGGCAGTTACCCGGCAGGATGTCCACCGAGTCGCCGGACAGGATGGTGTCGCCCACCTTCAGGCCGAGCGGCTGCAGGATGTAGCGCTTCTCGCCGTCGGCGTAGGTGACGAGCGCGATGCGCGACGACCGGTTGGGGTCGTACTCGATCGTCGTGACCTTGGCCGGGATGTTGTGCTTGTCCCGCTTGAAGTCGATGATCCGATAGAGGCGCTTGTGGCCGCCGCCGCGCCACCACGAGGTCTGTTCACCCGTGCTGTTGCGGCCGCCGGACACCTTCTGCGACTCGGTGAGCGGCTTGTAGGGGTCCTGCGTCGTGATGTCGTCGAACGTCTGCACCGTCATCTGGCGACGGGCAGGCGATGTCGGCTTGTACTTGCGAATAGGCATCTTATGCCCCTTCCAGGAAGTCCGGCAGCTTCTGGCCGTCCTTCAACGTGACGTACGCCTTCTTCCAGTCGGAGCGGCGGCCGACGAACCGGCCCTGGCGCTTCAACTTGCCCTGCGTGTTCGCGGTGCGGACGCCGTCGACCTTGGCGCCGAGCAGTTTTTCGACCGCCCGCTTCACGTCGATCTTGTTGGCCTCGCGCGCCACCACGAACACGACCGTGCGCCCATCCTCGCGGAGGAGCGTGGTCTTCTCGGTGACGAGCGGCCGGCGAATGATATCGGTGAGTTTCATCTCAGCTCTCAGCTTTCGGCTCTTCGGCGACTAACCGAGCGCCGCTTCCAGCTTTTCCAGCGCCGCCTGCGTGACGACCACCGTTTTCGTGTTGGCCACGTCGCGGGCCGTGATGCGGTTGCTCGGCAGCAGCACCACGCCGGGCAGGTTGCGCACCGACAGCGCCAGCTTCTCGTCGAGCGCCACGTCGACCAGCAGCGCCTTGCCGGTGACCCCGATGGTCTTCAGCATGCCGACCGCCGCCTTGGTCTTGACCGCCGACGCCGACAACGCGTCGACCACCACCACCGCGCCGCCCTGAATCTTGGCGGCCAGGGCCGCGCGGAGCGCGCCCAGTTCCACCTTCCGCGGCAGCTGGTAGTCGTAGCTGCGCGGCTGCGGGCCGAACACGGTGCCGCCCTTGCGCCACAGCGGGTTGCGGATTTCGCCGACGCGCGCGCGGCCGGTGCCCTTCTGGCGCCACGGCTTCTTGCCGCTGCCGCTGACCAGCCCGCGGTTCTTGGTCGCGTGGGTGCCGCGGCGTTCGGCCGCATTGGCCCGCACCACGGACTCGTGGATCAGGTCGGTCTTCACCCGGCCGCCGAAGAGCGCATCGCTCACCGACACCGTGCCGACCTTCTTGTTCTCTACGTTGACAACATCAACAGTCATGGCTCACGTCCCGACCCGAAGGCCCGGCTCCTGCTACTTCTTGCCCTTCTTGGGCTTTTCCTGCAGTTGCGGCTGCGGCTCCGGCTTGGCCGCGACGGCCTTGCGGATGACCACGTAACCGCCGTTGGCGCCGGGCACGTTGCCCTTGACCAGCAGCAGGTTGTTCTCGGTGTCGATCTTCAGCACCTTCAGGTTGCGCACCGTGACGCGGTCCACGCCCATGTGGCCGTGCGCGCGCATGCCGGGCATGACCCGCGACGGATACGACGAGGCGCCAATCGAACCCGGCGCGCGGTGGAACATCGAACCGTGCGACTTGTCGCCGCCAGCGAAGTGGTGGCGCTTGACGACGCCCTGGAAGCCATGGCCCTTGCTGGTGCCGACGACGTCCACGCGCTCGCCCTGGTTGAAGATCGTCAACAGCACCTGGGCGCCGGGCGCCGGGGCTTCCGCGCCCTTCGCCACCGCCACCTCGCGTCGCACGCGGGTCGGGGGCACGTTGGCCTTCTTGTAGTGGCCGGCCGTGGGCTTGTTGGCCTTGTACTTCTTGCTTTCGACGAAGCCGATCTGCACCGCCTCGTAGCCGTCGGCCTGGGCGGTCTTCGCCTGGACCACGACGCAGGGGCCCGCCTTGAGCACGGTCGCTGGTTCCAGCGTCCCGTCCTCGAGGAAGAGCTGCGTCATTCCGACTTTCCTGCCGATGATTCCGTTCACCATGTCGGTCCCCGCGGCTTACTTGCCGTGTTCCTTGCCGAACGCCTTGATCTCGACGTCGACGCCCGCCGGCAGGTCCAGCTTCATGAGCGCGTCCACCGTCTGCGGCGTCGGCTCGAAAATGTCGATCAGCCGCTTGTGCGTGCGGATCTCGAACTGCTCGCGCGACTTCTTGTCGACGTGCGGCGATCGCAGCACCGTCCACTTGTTGATCTCGGTCGGCAGCGGAATCGGCCCCGCGAGACGGGCGCCGGTACGCTTGGCCGTCTCGACGATCTCGCCGGTGCTCTGGTCGAGCACGCGGGCGTCGTAGGCCTTGAGGCGAATGCGAATCTTGTCTCCGAGCATCGTCTGATCCTTACTTCGTTCCTTGAACCCGAGCGATGACCTCTTCGCTCACGTTGTTCGGCGCCTGCTCGTAGCGATCGAAATGCATCGAGTAGGTGGCGCGCCCCTGGGTCCGCGAACGGAGGTCCGTCGCGTAACCAAACATCTCGCTGAGCGGCACCCGCGCCGAGATGATCTCGGTGCCGCCCCGGTTCTCCTGCGCCTGGATCCGCCCGCGGCGGGACGCCAGGTTCCCCATCACGTCGCCCAGGTAGTCCTTCGGGCAGACCACCTCGACCCGCATGATCGGTTCCATCAGCACCGGCTTGGCCTTCTTGGCGGCGTCCTGGAACGCCATCGAACCGGCAATCTTGAACGCCATTTCCGACGAGTCGACGTCGTGGTACGAGCCGTCATAGAGCTCGATCCGGACGTCGTCGATCGGATAACCCGCCAGCACGCCGCGCGTGAGGGCTTCCTTGATGCCTTCGTCGATCGGCTTGATGTACTCGCGGGGAATCGATCCACCCGTGGTTTCGTTCTCGAACTGGTAACCGGTGCCCGGCGGCAGCGGCACGAGACGAATCTTGGCGTGCCCGTACTGGCCGCGGCCACCCGTCTGGCGGATGAACCGGCCGTCGCCTTCGGCGGCCTGCGTGAGCGTTTCCTTGTAGGCCACCTGCGGCTTGCCGACCGTGGCTTCGACGCCGAACTCGCGCTTCAGGCGGTCGACGATGATCTCGAGGTGCAGCTCGCCCATGCCGGCGATCACGACCTGGCCGGTCTGCTCGTCGGTGCGGACCCGGAACGTCGGGTCTTCGCCCATCAGCTTGCTCATGCCCTGGCCGAGCTTCTCCTGGTCGACCTTGGTCTTCGGCTCGATGGCGAGCGAGATGACCGGCTCCGGGAAGTCCATCGACTCGAGCAGCACGGGCTTCTTCTCGTCGCACAGCGTGTCGCCCGTCGTCACCGACTTGAGGCCGACCGCGGCGGCGATGTCGCCCGCGTTCACTTCCTTGATTTCCTCGCGCTTGTTGGCGTGCATCTTCAGCAGGCGGCCAACGCGCTCGGTCTTGCCCTTGGTGCTGTTGAGCACCGAGGAGCCGGCGTTGAGCGTGCCCGAGTAGACGCGGAAGAACGTGAGCTGACCGACGAACGGGTCGGTCATGATCTTGAACGCCAGGGCCGAGAACGGCTCCTTGTCGTCGGCCCGCCGCTCGACCAGCGATTCGGGATCCTTGCTGTCCGGGTCGGAACCCGAGACCGGCGGGATGTCGAGGGGCGAGGGCAGGAAGTCCACCACCGCGTCGAGCATCGGCTGGACGCCCTTGTTCTTGAACGCCGAGCCGCAGATGACCGGCACGAACGGCGCGTCTTCCTTGCGGACCGACTCGATGCAGCGCTTGCGCAGCGCCGCCTTGATCTCGGCCACCGAGATGGCCTCGCCGGCCAGGTACTTCTCGAGCAGCTTGTCGTCGGCCTCGCTGACCTTCTCGATCAGGGTCTCGCGATAGGCCTGGGCCTCGGCCATCATGTCGGCCGGAATCTCGCCGACGATGTAGTCGGCGCCCATGGTCTCGTCCTTGTAGGTGATCGACCGCATGCCGATGAGGTCGACGACGCCCAGGAACTTGTCTTCCGCGCCGATCGGGATCTGGATGGCGACGGCATTGCCCTGCAGCTTCGAGCCAATCTGCTCGAGGCAGGTCTTGAAGTCGGCGCCGATGCGGTCCATCTTGTTGACGAAGCAGATGCGCGGCACGCGGTACTTGTCGGCCTGGCGCCACACCGTCTCGGACTGCGGCTCGACACCCGACACCGCGTCGAACACCGCGACCGCGCCGTCGAGCACGCGCAGCGACCGCTCCACTTCGACGGTGAAGTCGACGTGGCCGGGCGTGTCGATGATGTTGATCCGGTGGTCCGCCCAGAAACAGGTCGTCGCGGCCGACGTGATCGTGATGCCGCGCTCCTGCTCCTGCTCCATCCAGTCCATCACCGCGGTGCCTTCGTGCACCTCGCCGATCTTGTAGGTGATGCCGGTGTAGAAGAGGATCCGTTCGGTCGTGGTCGTCTTGCCGGCATCGATGTGGGCCATGATGCCGATGTTCCGGGTGCGTTCGAGCGGTGCCTGTCGAGCCATGACGTCGGGAAACCTGCTGTTTCAGAGTTCAGTGTTCAAAGTTCAGGAGCGGGGCGCAGCCGCCGCTACCAGCGGTAGTGAGCAAAGGCCTTGTTGGCCTCGGCCATGCGGTGCGTGTCTTCGCGCTTCTTCACCGCGCCACCGCGCAAGTTCGCCGCGTCGAGCAGCTCGTTGGCCAGCTTTTCCTGCATCGTCTTGCCGTCGCCGCGCGAGCGCGCGTAGCTGACCAGCCAGCGGATGCTGAGCGACAGGCGGCGATTCGGGTTGACCTCGATCGGCACCTGGTAGTTCGAACCGCCGACGCGCCGCGACTTCACTTCGAGCGACGGCTTGACGTTATCCACGGCCTTCTTGAAGACCTTGACCGGATCGTCGCCAGAGCGCTCCTTGATGATGTCGAAGCTCTGATAGAGGATGCGCTGGGCCGTCGAGCGACGCCCCGCCAGCATGATGGTGTTGATGAACTTGGTCACCAGCGGGCTGCCGTAGAGGGCATCCGGGGCCAGTTCACGCTTCGCAATAACTCGTCTACGCGGCATCGATCTATTCCTTCAGTAGCGGCTTACGACTTCGGGCGCTTGGCGCCGTACTTCGACCGACCCTGCTTGCGGCCCTGGACGCCGACGGCGTCGAGCGTGCCGCGCACCACGTGGTAGCGGACACCCGGAAGGTCCTTCACACGGCCACCGCGCACGAGCACCAGCGAGTGCTCCTGCAGGTTGTGCCCAACGCCCGGAATGTAGGTCGTGACCTCAATCTGGTTCGTGAGGCGGACACGCGCCACCTTGCGAAGAGCCGAGTTCGGCTTCTTCGGGGTCTGCGTGAACACGCGGACGCAGACGCCACGCTTCTGCGGGCTGTCCTGCAGCGCCGGGCTCTTTGTCTTCCACACAATCGCTTCACGTCCCTTACGGACGAGCTGACTGATCGTCGGCACGCTTCGCTCCACTCAAGCGACAAAATCACCCACGGCCACCGTGAGGCAGCTGTGGCGCCTGAGGCCTGGAGATCCTTGCGGACCTGGCACCTCGGGCAAAAAACCCTAGAACTTTTTGGTGTTTTCGGCATCGGCGGACGCTCCGGCTGGACGGCGTCACGATGCAATTGAGACTAGATAGGGTGTCCTAGTCCCACGAGAACCTGACGAGCATACCACGCCCTTACTGGGCTGTGCAAGGCTCGTCCAAAATTTGCCGGGTGGCGTCGCCACACGGACATTTCACGCCACTCCGCCGTTAAGATGACAGCCGGCTCGGATCCGGGAACTGCGCCATCCGGGAACCGATGCCCAGAAAGGGTTTCACCGTCGTGATGAATCGGTTCCGCTGTTCAGTATACGTGGTGGCGCTGGCGCTGCCTACCGCCATTCTGGCCCAGGATGCCCGTCCGCCCCGCCCGCCCGAGAACGTCAAGCTCCTCACCGACCTCCAGGTTCCGGCGCTGCGCGCCGAGATGCAGCGCATCTCCGCCGCCCTCGGGGTGAAATGCGATCACTGCCACGTGCAGGGCAACTTCGCCAGCGACGAGAAGAGCCCCAAGCGCACCGCCCGCCGCATGATCGAAATGACCAAGGGCCTCAATGCGCAGTTCTTCCCGAAGCATGAGGTCAAGGAGGGCGAATCGCCGCTCGGCCGGGTGACCTGCTACACCTGTCACCAGGGCGCGGAGCAGCCGAAGTCCGCCCCGCCGCCGGCCGCGCCGTAGTGCGCTACTTCCGGCTCGCGAGATAGTCGGCCAGCGCCTCGATTTGCGCGCCGGTCAGCTTGTCCTTGAAGCTGGGCATCGACGACTCGCCGTAGACCATCGACGCATCCTCGATGACCTCGCGGATGCCCGCGGCGTCGCGGCGCTTGCCAACCACGGTGAGGTCGGGACCGACGGTCCCGCCCTCACCCGAAATCCGGTGACAGACCACGCAGGTGCTGGCGTAGGTCATGGCCGCGAGTCGAATCGAGGGATCGAGCGGCGGCGGCGCAATGCCGGCGTGACTGCGGCGCAGGTAGGCCACCACCGCCTGGGCGCCAAACCGCCCCATCGCGCTGCGCGGGGCGCGGTCCTGCTCGGTGCGCACGCCCGGCGCAATCGCCACCGGGTCGATCATGTGATTGAGCAGCCACTCCTCGTCACGCCGGAGCCCGGTGGACTCCATCGGCGCGGCGGGGCCGCCCGCGACGTGGCAGCGGCGGCAGAGGCTGTTGTCGCCCGTCGCCAGCTCGAGGCCGGCAATCGGCAGCAGCCCCCAGTCCTCCGCTTTCTTCCCTTGTGGCCGATCCTGCAAGCCGAGGAACGTCAACCCCGTCACGCCGCCGACGAGCAGCGCCAGGCCGACGGTGTAGGGCAGCCGCTCGCGCGCCCACGGCCGCCGCTCGCTCTTGCGATCGAGGAACGGCAGCAGCGCCAGGAACCCCACGGCGAGGCCCGGGATGACCTGCGTCGCGAGCGGTTCGAGCGGGCCGGGAAAATACTTCAGCAGCTGGAACAGCGACAGGAAATACCACTCGGGCCGCGGGATGTAGCTGGCGTCGGCCGGGTTGGCCACTTCGTCGAGGGGCGCGCGCACGAGGTACGCGATCGCCAGCAGCGAGGCGAAGACCACGGCCATCACCACCGTGTCTTTGATCACGTGCCACGGGAAGAACGCCGTGGCCGGTTCGCTGCTCGGGCGGAGCGGACCGGTGATGCCATGGCGGCGCATCAGGAACAGGTGCGCGATCACGAACAGCACCAGCACCGACGGCAGCAGGAAAACGTGCGCCGCGTACCAGCGGCCCAGCGTGAGCGCGCCCAGCTCGGGGCCGCCGCGCATCAGGTTGGCGATGAACTCGCCGGCGAACGGCGTGCTGCGGGCGACGTTCACGGTGACCGTGGTCGCCCAGTAGGCTTTCTGATCCCACGGCAGCAGGTAGCCGCTCAGCGAAAAACCGAGAATGACGAGCAGCGACACCAGGCCGGTGAGCCACGTCACTTCGCGGGGCGCTTTGTAGGCGGCGTGCGTGAACACCCGCAGCAGGTGCACCACGGTGGCGACCACGAGGAAACTGGCGCCCCAGACGTGCAGCCCTCGCACCAGCCACCCCATCGGCAGGCTGCGCATGACGTACTGCACGCTGTCGTAGGCCAGCGCCGGCGACGGCACGTAGTAGATCCCCAGCACGAAGCCGGAGAGGAACTGCAGGCCGAGCAGCAGCGTGACCACGCTGCCGGTGGTGAAGGCCCAGCCCGTTCCCTGCGGCAGCCGCTCGTAGAGCAGGTGCGTGACGGCGGTCCGGTAGCCGGTCCGGGAATCAAACCAGTCGAGCAGCCGCGTGATCACGGCCTACACCTGCACCAGCACTCGATTGCCGTCGATGCGCGACGGCAATTCGACGAGCCCGTGGGGCGGCGGACCGGAGACGACCTGGCCGGAAACGTCGTAGACGCCCCCGTGGCACGGACATTCGATGTGGCCGAGTTCGGCATTGAACCGCGTGCGGCAGCCCAGGTGCGTGCAGGTCGAATCGATGGCCTTCACCTGCTCGCCGGACCGCACCAGGAACACGACGCGGCGATCGACGGCCTCGCTGGCGCCGTCCTGGCGCGCCACGCGCAGCGTGACCGCCAGCGGCTCGCCGTCTTTCAGTGCCGAGGCATCGCCCGCGCTCAGCCACAGGCGCTCGCGGCGCGCCAGACTGGGCGCGAGCACGGCACTGCCGAGAATGAACGCTACAGTGGCGCCGATCGTGGCGTGCACGCCTTGAATGACCCGCACGAGAAAGGCCCGTCGTGGATGCAAAGGCGCGTCTGGCGTCGGCGCCGTATGGTCGTGCATGAGACCCCTCCCAATGGGCAGAGTGAGCGGGGCCGCCGGCGCAGACGGGTAACGCTCGTAAGAATTGCAGTATATGCATCGCCCCCACCGGGAATCGTCATTTCTTGTCACAGTCCGTCGGGCAATGTCTCCTGCCCTATAGTGGAAAGAGTGACGACGGTTCAGCCCCCCCGCGTGTCGCTCATCATCGGCGGCGATCCCGAGAGCCGCGAGGCCGCGCACGCCCACGCGCGCCGGGTGGCCGGCGCGCATCCTGGCGCGCAAATCATCGCTGCGCCGCCGGCCGAACACTGGCCGTTCATGCATCCGTTCGTGCCGCAGCTCCCCGCGGGGCCGGTGGTGGTCGTCGCGATTCGCGCCGATCACGCCTGCGAGCAGCGGCAGACCGCGAACACACGACTCGTCACGACGCAGGCGCAGTACCTGTTCACCGAGTGGCTGCGCGCGCTCGACACACACGGCGAGGCGTGGCTCGTAGCCACCGCGAATCACGCCCTCGTCTGCCGCCATGCCGAAGACATCCTGCAGCGGCGCGGCGTCTTCGCGCGGGTGGATGTGCAGATCGGATCCGATGGTGTTCCGGCCACTGACGCGCCTCCCAAGCAACCCGAGTCGGTGCCGGGCACGCTCGCCCGCGCATTCCGCGAGGCCGACCCTGGCTTGCGGCTTCAGATTGCGGTCGACGCGCTGGCCCACGGGCGTAGCCCGGCGGCGCTGGTGGCCACGGCCAGCGTGTGCCAGGAGGTGAACGATCTCGAGAGCGCGGCGCGCGATCTCGACGAGGCGATCGGGCTGGCCCCAGAGTGGGCGGCGGCACATTTCGAACGCGGCAAGGTGTGGCTGCGGCTCGACAACATGGAGGAGGCGGCGCGATCGTTCCGAGCCGCGGCGGATCGCCTGCCGGGGTTCGGCGCCGCGTGGGGCAATCTCGGCGCCACGCTCGGCGAACTGGACCACCCGGCCGAGGCCCTGGCGGCGTTCGAGCAGCTGCTGGCCCTCGATCCGTCGAGCCCGCAGGCGGTGAACAACGTGGGCGTGGTGACGCGCGAGCTGGGGCGGCTGGGCGAATCGGAAGCGTCGTTCCGGCGGGTGGTCGAACTCGAGCCAAATCTCGCGTTTGGCTATTACAATCTGGGACACACGCTGTTCCTGCAGGGGCGTTATCACGCGGCCGCCAGCGCCTATGCGCAAGGCCAGACGCGAGACCCCGAGCGGAACCCCGTGCAAGGGTCCCGTCTTGCGATGTGCCTCGTGGCGACCGGTGATGCACGCGGCGCGCTGGCGGAACTGCAGCGGGCGACCGGGGCGATGCCGCGAGATTATCGAAAACAGCTGCTCGGAGACACGAGCGCGATACTCTGGGCGCTGGTCACCCAGAAGCCCGATCTGACCGGCTGGCAACCGGTCCACGACTGGTTGCGCAACGAGCTGGCGAAGCTCGCCTGAAGGAGGCGCATGAGCGGCGGCACGCGTCCCAATTCGTTCGGCAACTTCCTCTACGACCGAGGCCTGCGCCTCGCGGCCGGACTGGCCGTGGTCGTCGCGATTCCGGTTGCCGTCCTCTTCTACTTCCAGTACCGATCCCTCTCCGATCTCGAAGCGACCTCGGCGGTGGTGTTGCGCCAGCTGAGCAGCGACACCGCGGACAGTGTCGCCAAGACCGTCGAGGAATCGCTGAAGCGCCCGCACATCAGCGTGCTGCTCGGCGTGCCGCAGGCACGCATGGAACCGCCCGACCCGGACTTCATCGCGCCCGTGCTCACCGACAGCTTCATCGAGAGCCCGTTCATCGACGAGTACTTCGTGTGGTCGGCCGCGCCGTCGGCCAACGGCCTCGGCGGGCGCTGGCTGGTGTTCAATCGCGACAGTGGCGCGCAGGGCGGGCCGGCGATCAACCGGTTCCACGAAGACACCGAGGCCCGCGACCGGCTGCTGCCCCAGTTCCAGCAGATGTCCTCGCTGCGCCGGGCCATCGTCGCGTTCCCCGACACGCTGCACGGCCGTCCAGCACTACATCCAGGCGCAGCTGCGCTGGGCCTCACCGGCGCGCGATCGCCTGACCAGCCTGATGGCCTTCGCGGTGGACGCGGAGCGGCTCCGCCAGGAGTTCTTCCCCACGCTGGTCGCGGCGCGGGTCTCGCTGCTGCAGCAGCCGACCGGCTTCCCGCCCCTGCGCGTGACGCTTGCCGACGACCTCGGACGCATCGTCGTGTCGGGCCACGGCGAGGGCGAACAGTCGGTGGACGAACGCACGTTCCCGCTCGTGTTCTTCGACAAGGAGTTGCTGGAATTCGCCGCGCCCTACGAAGCGCATCGCGAGACGTGGCGGCTGCATACGAGCTACGGCCCCGCGACCATCCCGGAGATCGTCAGCGCCAACACCCGGCCGCAGCTGGCGCTGATGCTGCTCGTGGCCGCGGTGATGGGCGTCGGCGTGTTCCTGATCGCGGGAGCGGCGGCGCGCGAGGTCAGGCTGGCCGAGCTGAAGTCGAATTTCGTCGCGTCGGTTTCGCACGATCTGAAGACGCCGCTCGCGCTGATCCAGCTGTTCGCCGAGACGCTGGAGCTCGGACGGGCGCGCAGCACCGACCGCGCCCAGGAGTACTACCGCATCATCAACGGCGAGGCGAAGAAGCTGACGCGCCTGATCGAGAACATCCTGGATTTCTCGCGGATGGAGGCGGGGCTGCGTCCCTACACGCTGGCCCCGGCGGACATCGGTCAGCTGGTGCGCCACGTGGTCACCCTGATGGAGCCGCAGTTCACCCAGGCGCAGTTCGCCGTGCAGTGCCAGGTCGCGACGGGCCTCCCCAGCGTCGGCGCCGACGTGATTGCCGCGGAACGGGCGGTCGAAAACCTCCTCACCAACGCGCTGAAGTACTCGGGCGACTCGCGCACCATCGAAGTGGATGTCTACGCCGAACGCGGCGAAGTGATCGTGCGCGTGCGCGACCACGGCATCGGCATTCCGCGGCGCGAGCAGCGCCGCATCTTCCGAAAGTTCTATCGCATCCACCAGGAGCTCGGCGGCGGCCCGCAGGGCACCGGCCTCGGGCTGGCGATCGTGGATCACACCATGCGGGGCCACGGCGGATACGTCGGGGTCGAAAGCGAGCCGGGCCAGGGCAGCACGTTCACGCTGCACTTCCCGGCGCTCGCGCAGGCGGAGTTTGAGGGAGTCGTTGATGAAGCGCATTCTGGTGATCGAGGACGAGCCGCAGATGTTGCTCGGTCTGCGTGACAATCTGGAGCTCGAAGGTTACGAAGTGCAGACCGCCGCGGACGGCGAAGAGGGCCTGACGAAAGCCGCGGCGTTCGCGCCCGACCTGGTCATCCTCGACGTGATGCTGCCGCGCAAGAACGGGTTCGACGTGTGCCGCGAGCTGCGGGCGCGCTCGAACAGCACGCCGGTCGTGATGCTCACCGCCCGCTCGGCCGAGACCGACAAGGTCCTCGGCCTGGAACTGGGCGCGGACGACTACGTCACCAAGCCGTTTTCGATCACCGAGCTGCTGGCCCGGGTCCGCGCCGTGCTGCGGCGGACGGGGTCGCACAAGCCGGCCACCGATTCGGTGCGAATCGGCGAAATCGAGGTGGACTTCAAGCTGCACCAGGCCCGCCGCGGCCGGTCCCGCATCGAATTCACCGCCCGCGAGTTCGAGCTGCTCCGCTATTTCGTCCAGCACATTGGACAAGTGGTGACGCGCGAACAGATCCTCAACGAGGTCTGGGGCTACGAGGAATTCCCCACCACCCGCACCATCGACAACTTCGTGGCCAAGCTGCGCCAGAAGATCGAACGCTCGCCTCACGCCCCCGAGCACATCCTCACAATTCACGGTTCAGGTTATAAATTCGTCGGATAGAATCGGCTCAACCATGGACGCCAAGACCCTGCTCGTCGCCGCGCTGATCGTCATTGCCGCTGCGTTCCTCGCCTTCTGGTACTCCACCGTGCGCCGCAAGCGGGCCCGGCACGCCGGCGAGTCGCTCGCCGTCACCCCGCTGCGGGCGGGCATCGGGTTCGTGGCCAACTTCCTCGACACGCTGGGCATCGGCTCCTACGCCACCACGACCTCGATGCTGAAGATGTGGAAGGTGATTCCCGACGAGAAGATTCCGGGCACGCTGAACGTCGGCTACGCCCTGCCGACGGTGGTCCAGGGCGTCATCTTCATGACCATCGTCGAGGTCGAGTTCATGACGCTGGTGTCGATCATCGGCGCCGCGGTGGTCGGCGCCTACCTGGGGGCCGGCGTGGTCTGTGAGCTGCCGCGACGGAAGATCCAGATCGGCATGGGCACGGCGCTGCTCTGCGCGGCTTCGCTGATGGTGTTCTCGCTGCTCGGCATCGGTCCGGCGCCGGGCATCGCGCTGGGGCTCACGGGCACCAAGCTGGCGATCGCCGTGGGCTGCTCGGTCGTGCTCGGCGCGCTGATGATGCTCGGCATCGGCTTCTACGCCCCCTGCATGATCATGATCAGCCTGCTCGGGATGGACCCGAAGGTGTCGTATCCGATCATGATGGGCGCCTGCGCCTTCCTGATTCCGGCCGGCAGCACGCAGTTCGTCCGCAAGGAAACCTACGACCTCAAGACCGCCCTGTCCTTCACCATCGCCGGCAGCATCGCCGTGTTGCTGGCGGCTCCGCTCGTCGACCAGATTCCGCTGCTGTATCTGAGGCTGCTGGTGCTGGTGGTCGTCCTCTACACCGCCGTGCGGATGTTGCACTCCGCGTTCGCGGAGCGCGGCGCCGTGGCCACCCCCGGAATGGCGCAGGCCTGACGCTCCCGGGGCCGGCTGGCGCCGGCCCCTTGCCAGCTCACGCGTTCATGCGTCTTGCTGCCCTCGCCTTCCTCACGCTCGCGGCCGTCGCCGCTTCTGCTCAGGCACCGGTCCGTCCCGCCACCGCCACCGGGGAATGGCCCACCTACGGCGGCGACCTCGCCAGCACGAAATACTCGCCCCTCGATCAGATCACCCCCGCCAACTTCGCCACGCTGAAGGTCGCCTGGCGCACGCCGTCTCCGGACGGGGTGCTGACGATGACCACCGCGGCGGGCGGTGAGTGGACGGCGGACGCGCGCTCGGTCTTCGCCGAGCTGAGCCGGCTCGATCCGAAGCGATGGCGCGACAACGCCGCGCCGGCCATCGGCAACTTCAAGGCCACGCCGCTGATGATCGGCGGCGCGCTCTACTTCAACACGCCGCTGTCGATCGGCGCCTCGGTGGACGGGCGCACCGGACGCCCTCGCTGGGTCTACAACCCGCGCAGCTACGAAGCCGGCACCACCACGATGTCGCTGCGCTGGAACCAGCGCGGCGTCGCCTACTGGGGCGACGGCGCTGACGAGCGCATCTACTGGGGCACCGGCGACGGTTACCTGGTGGCGGTGGACGCCAAGACCGGCCGGCCGGTCGCGGGCTTCGGGGACAACGGCCGCGTCGATCTGATGGACGGCCTGCCGCGCGCGAAGCGCGGCTCGCGCGACTATCTGAACGCGCTCACCTACTCCGTGCAGTCGCCGCCGATCGTCGTGCGCGACGTCATCATCGTGCCGGCCTCGATCTCGTCGCTGATCTCCCGCAAGGAACAGATCCCCGGGTTCATCCGCGGCTACGACGTCCGCACCGGGAAAGTCCGCTGGACCTTCCACACCGTGCCGCAGCCCGGCGAGACCGGCCACGACTCGTGGAAGGACAACGCCTGGGAGCACGCCGGCAAGGTGACGGTGTGGACGATGATGAGCGCGGACGAGGAGCTGGGGTATGTCTACCTCCCCACCAACACCACCGCACCCGACTTCTACGGCGGGCACCGCCCTGGCGACAACCTCTTCGCCGAAAGCCTCGTCTGTCTCGACGTGACGACCGGGCGGCGAGTCTGGCACTTTCAGACGGTGCATCACGGCCTGTGGGACTACGACAACCCGGCCGCGCCCAACCTGCTCGACATCACCGTGAACGGCCGCCGCATCAAGGCGGTGGCGCAGATCACCAAGCAGGGCTTCGTCTACACCTTCGACCGCGTCACCGGCGAGCCGGTGTGGCCGATTGTCGAGAAGCCGGTGCCGCCGTCCGACGTGCCCGGCGAGCGCGCGTCGGCGACGCAGCCGTACCCGAGCAGGCCGGCGCCGTTCGAATATCAGGGCGTCACCGCCGACGACCTGGCCGACTTCACGCCCGAGCTCCGAGCCATGGCGGCCGCCGCGGTGAAGGGCTTCCGGATGGGACCGCTCTTCACGCCGCCGTCGCTCGAGGGCACGATCGCGCGACCCGGGTCGGTGGGAGGAGGCAACTGGTCCGGCGCCGCCGTCGACCCGAGCACCGGCCTGATCTACATCCCCTCGCGCAACGGCTTCGCGGTGTTCACGCTGGAGCAGCCCGATCCGGCGCTCGGCAGCAACCTGCTCTACATGCAGGCGGCCGGACGCAGCCCGCAGATGCCGCAGGGCCTGCCGCTGCTGAAACCGCCCTACTCGCGCGTCACGGCGATCGACATGAACACCGGCGAGCACGCGTGGATGGTCCCGGCCGGCGCCGGGGAACGCATCCGCAATCTGCCGCAATTGAAGGGCCTCACCCTGCCGGCGCTCGGCGGCGACAGCACGTTCAGCGGTCCGCTCGCCACCAGCACGCTGCTGGTCTACGCGCTGACGACCGGCGGTTCCACGGGCGGGCCGCGGCTGGTGGCGCTCGACAAGGCCTCGGGCAAGGAACTCGCCTCGGCCGATCTGCCGGGCCAGGCGATCGGCACGCCGATGACCTACCGCATCGACGGGCGGCAGTTCATCGCCATCACCGTGCAGGGACGCTCGGCGCAGGACGTGCCGGAACTCGTGGCCCTCGCCCTGCCGTAAAGCGCGGCCGACCCGATACGAGGACAGACGGACACGTGAGCCGATGACCGCCGACGCGATGCTTCGACTGATCCTCACCAGCCGCGTCTACGACGTGGCGCGGACGACCCCGCTCGATCACGCTCGGCGGCTGTCGGCCCGCACCGGCCACCACGTGCTGCTCAAGCGGGAAGACCAGCAGCCAATCTTCACCTACAAGCTGCGCGGGGCATACAACCGCATCGCGCACCTGTCCGAGGCCGAACGCCGGCGGGGCGTGATCACGGCCAGTGCCGGCAACCACGCGCAAGGCGTGGCGTTTGCGGCGCGGCATCTCGAGCTGAGCGCGCTGATCGTGATGCCGCAGACCACGCCGGCGATCAAGGTCGAAGCCGTTCGGGAGCTCGGCGCCGACGTCCAGCTTTCGGGCGACAGCTACAGCGACGCCAAGGCACGGTGCGACGAGCTCGTGCAGTCGACGGGCCGCGTCTTCGTGCACGCCTTCGACGACGCCTTCGTGATCGCGGGCCAGGGCACCATCGCCCTCGAGATTCTGGGCAGCCAGCGCAGCCAGGTGGACACGATCTTCGTGCCCGTGGGCGGGGGCGGGCTCATCGCGGGGATCGCGAGCTACGTCAAGGCGGTACGCCCGGACGTCCAGGTGATCGGCGTCGAGCCCTACGAGGCGGACGCCATGCACCAGTCCCTCGCCGCCGGGCGGCGCGTCAGCCTGGAGCACGTCGGCATCTTTGCGGACGGGGTCGCCGTCCGCGAGGTCGGCGCTCTGCCCTTCGCCCTGGTGCAGGGCACCGTTCAGGAAGTGGTCCGCGTCTCGAACGACGAGATCTGCGCCGCCATCAAGGACGTCTTCGACGATACGCGCTCGCTGATGGAGCCGGCAGGCGCCCTGGCAGTCGCCGGGCTGCGGGCGTGGGCCGCGCGATCCGAGGCCCGGGACCGCACGCTGGTCGCCGTGCTCACGGGCGCCAACATGAACTTCGACCGCCTCCGCTTCGTCGCCGAGCGCGCCGAACTCGGCGAGGCGCGCGAAGCGCTCTTCGGGGTGACGATCCCGGAGCGGCCCGGAGCCTTCCGCGAATTCTGCGCGACCATCGGCCGGCGCGTGGTCACCGAGTTCAACTACCGTCTGAGCAGCCGCCGCGAGGCCCACATCTTCGTCGGTGTGGCCACGCGATCGCCAGACGAGGCGGACGCGCTGGCGACTCTGCTGGCCGAACGCGGCCATCGGACGCTGAACCTCACGCGCGACGAGGTGGCCACGCTTCACGTGCGCTACATGGTCGGCGGACGGTCCCCCGACGTGCGCGACGAGGTCCTCTACCGGTTCGAGTTTCCCGAGCGGCCGGGAGCCCTGATGGAGTTCCTGGACAGGCTGGGTGGGCGGTGGAACATCAGCCTGTTCCACTACCGGAACCACGGCGCGGACTTCGGCCGCGTTCTGGCCGGCTTCGAGGTGCCGCCGGGCGACGAGGCGGCGTTCGAGCACTTCCTCCTCGGGCTCGGCTACCGCTACGAGCGCGAGTCGGGAAACCCGGCCTACGAGATGTTCCTGTCGGCGTGAGACTGACGAACTACTTCGCCTTGGCTGCCTCGGCGTCCACGTCTTTCTCCCACTCCGCCACGCGCGCCCGCATCGCCGCCACCCGCGCCGGCTCGACTTTCGCCAGGTCGTTGCGCTCGGCCAGGTCGGTTCGCACGTTGAAGAGGAACCGCAACCCGCCGTCTTCGACGTACTTGTAGTCGCCGCTCCGCATCGCGCGCTGCCGGGTGTCGGTCCGGACCACCCGCCAGAACAGGTCGCGCGGCGCCTCGCGGCCCGAGGCGAGCATCGACACCAGGTCCATGCCCTCGAGGCGGAGATCGTCCCGGGTGACGCCGGCCGCGGCCAGCAGGCTCGCCGTGATGTCCATCGTGATGCCGACCTGGCCCGAGACCCGGTTCGCCGGCAGCACGCCGGGCCAGCGCAGAATCGCCGGCACGCGGATGCCGCCTTCCCAGACGGTGTCCTTGCGGTTGAACAGCGGATCGTTCCGCGACAGCCACTCGCCGCCGTTGTCGCTCATGAAGACGACCAGCGTGTTCTGTTCGAGCCCGTTCGCGCTGAGGGCCTCGAGCACACGGCCGATCTCGCGGTCGAAGTCCTCCATGATCTCGACGTAGGCCGCGCGGCTCGGCGCCTTGTCGTCCGACGGCGTGCTGCATCATCGAGTTGTTCTCCCGCACCGCCACCGAAGGCGTCGCCGGCGACTGGAACGGCCAGTGCGGCGCGCCGTAGGACAGGTCGAGGAAGAAGGGCCGCGTCCGCGGCTGCTCGATGAACTGAATCGCGCGCCTGGTGGTCTCGTGGTGGAAGTAGCCCGAGGAGGTGGTGGGCGACTCGTTCTCCCACAGGTCGGGGGCGCCGTCGCCCCGGACGTGGGTGTACCAATCGAGGTAGCCGGACAGGTAGCCCCAGAAGTAGCCGAAGCCGTGCGCGCGCGGGGCGACGTCGGGCTTGTAGCCCAGGTGCCACTTGCCGATGAGCGCGGTGTCGTAGCCCGCATCCGTCAGCAGGCGCGGCAGCGATCGCCCGGTCGCGGGCAGCCCCGCCTCGAGGTCCGCGCCGGTGCTGGAGAGCGGCCGCTCCATCATCACGCGCTGCTGATACCGGCCGGAGATCAGTCCCGCGCGGGTCGGCGTGCACACCGGGGCGTTGGCGTAGAAGTCGGTGAGGCGGACGCCCTCGGCGGCCAGCCGGTCCAGGTTCGGCGTCTTCACGTCGGTGGCGCCGTAGACGCCCAGGTCGCCGTAGCCCATGTCGTCGGCGAGGATCAGCACGACGTTGGGCCGTGGCGCGGCGGGCTGCCCGGCGGCGAGCGCGCGGTCGCTGCTGGCAACGCCCGACCACAGGGCAACGACCAAGGCGGCCGCCATCGTCATCAAGCCGCCACCACGCCCTGCAGACCGCATGGCGCTCATTCTGCCCCAAAAAGAAACGAGCCACGAACGCCCCATGGGCGGCCGTGGCTCGCAGGTCGAAGTCGGCGCGCCTTGCGGCGCGTCCGCTACTCGGTTTCGGTGATGCCCCGGTCGAGCGCCTCTTCGGGCTCCACCAGGTATTCCATCTCGCGGTCGAACTCGACGTCGTCGTCGCTCGGCTGCTGGATGGGCGGCGGCGGTGGCGGTTCGTCCGCCGGAATCTGCACGTGCCGGTACCACCAGAAGCCCGTGCCGGCCGGGATCAGCCGGCCCATGGTCACGTTCTCCTTGAGGCCGCGCAGGTAGTCGATCTTCCCGGAGATGGCGGCCTCGGTGAGGACGCGCGTGGTCTCCTGGAACGACGCCGCGGAGATGAACGACTCGGTGGAGAGCGACGCCTTGGTGATGCCGAGCAGCAGCGGCTGCGCGGTGGCCGGACGTCCGCCGTCCGCAATCACCCGTTCGTTCTCTTCCATGAACCGGAAGCGGTCGACCTGTTCGTCCACCAGGAACTCGGTGTCGCCCACGTCTTCCACCCGGACCCAGCGCATCATCTGGCGCGAGATCACCTCGATGTGCTTGTCGTTGATGTTGACGCCCTGCAGGCGGTAGACCTCCTGGATCTCGTTGACCAGGTACTTCTGCAGTTCCTTCTCACCAAGGACGTGAAGGATGTCGTGCGGGTTGCTCGGGCCGTCCATCAGCGGATCGCCCGCGCGCACGCGCTCGCCTTCCTGCACGTTGACGTGCACGCCGCGCGGAATGCTGTATTCGCGCGTCTCGGAGGTGCCGTCGTCCGGCACGATGAGGATCTTGCGCTGACCCTTCACCACGCCGCCGTACTTCACCGTGCCGTCGATCTCGCTGATGACCGCGGGATCCTTCGGCTTGCGGGCCTCGAACAGTTCGACCACGCGCGGCAGACCGCCCGTGATGTCCTTGGTCTTGGTCGTCTCGCGCGGAATCTTCGCCAGCACGTCGCCGGCGCGGACTTCCTCGCTGTCGCTGATCATCAAGTGGGCGCTGACGGGCATGATGTACTTGCGCACCACGGTGCCCTTGGCGTCCCGGATCTCGATGGTCGGCTGCTTCTTCTCATCGGCGGAGTCGACGATGATGTAGCGCGACAGGCCGGTCACTTCGTCCACGGCCTCGTGGACGGTGGTGCCCTCGATGATGTCCTTGAAGCGGACCTGGCCCTTCTCTTCCGTGAGGATCGAGAAGGTGTAGGGATCCCACTCCACGAGGACGTGTCCCGCTTCGACGGTCTGGCCCTCGCGCACCTTGATGTGCGCGCCGTAGACCACCTCGTAGCGTTCGCGATCGTGACCCTTCTCGTCCCGCAGCGCGATGTGCCCGTTGCGGTTCATGACGACCAGGTCGACCACGCCCTGCTGGTTGGTGCGCTCGACGTAGGTGAGGTTCTCGAACTTCACCACGCCCTTCTGCTTGGCGTCGAGGGTGGACTGCTCCGAGATCCTCGAGGCCGTGCCGCCGATGTGGAACGTGCGCATCGTCAGCTGCGTGCCGGGCTCGCCGATCGACTGGGCGGCCACGACGCCGACCGCCAGGCCCAGTTCGACGAGCTTGCCCGTCGCCAGGTCGCGGCCGTAGCACTGGGCGCAGACGCCGCGCCGGGACTCGCAGCTGAGCACCGAGCGGATCTTGACCTTCTCGACGCCGGCATCCTGCACCGCCGCCGCCAGATCCTCGTCGATCACCTGGTTCTCGTCGACGATCAGCTGACCGTTGATCGGATCGAGGATGCGGTCGAGCGTGACGCGGCCGATGATGCGGTCGCGCAGCGGCTCGATGACCTCGCCGCTCTCGACGATGGCCCGGGCCTCGATGCCGTTGGTGGTGCGGCAGTCGTGATCCGAGATGATCACGTCCTGGGCCACGTCCACCAGGCGGCGGGTCAGGTAGCCCGAGTCCGCGGTCTTCAGTGCGGTGTCGGCCAGGCCCTTGCGCGCGCCGTGGGTCGAGATGAAGTACTCGAGCACCGAGAGGCCTTCGCGGAAGTTCGCGCGAATCGGCGTCTCGATGATTTCACCCGACGGCTTCGCCATCAGGCCGCGCATGCCGGCCAGCTGACGAATCTGCTGCTTGCTGCCGCGGGCGCCCGAGTCGGCCATGATGTAGACCGGGTTGAAGCTGCCTTCCTTGTCGCGGCGCTCCATTTCGCCGAACATCGCGTCGGCGATCTTCTCGGTCACGTCCGACCACACGGCGATGACCTTGTTCAGGCGTTCGCCGTTGGTGATGGCGCCTTCGAGGTACTGCTGTTCGACCTTGATGACCTCGTCGCGCGCCTTCTGCACGAGCTCCGCCTTGTTCTGCGGAATGATCAGGTCCTCGATGCCGATCGACATGCCGGAGCGCGTGGCGTAGGTGAAGCCCATCTGCTTCAGCCCGTCCAGCATCTCGACCGTCGTCTCGAGCCCCTCGGTGAGGTAGCAGCGCTGCACCAGCTGCTGCAGCCCCTTCTTCTTCAGCATGCCGTTGACGAACGGCATCCCCTTCGGCAGCGCGGTGTTGAAGATCACGCGGCCGACGGTGGTGTTGATCATCTTGGCCTGCACGTCCTGCACGTCGGTGTGCAGCACGTCCTGGTCGTCGCGGGCGGCGGTGAGGTCCTGCAGCGGCCCGGTGTAGCGCAGGCGGATCGGCGTGAGCGTCTCCACTTCCTTCGCCTCGAGCGCCAGCACGACATCGTCGACCGACCCGAACGCCCGGCCTTCGCCCTTGGCGCCCGGCTTGGCCTTGGTCAGGTAGTAGCAGCCCAGCACCACGTCCTGCGACGGCACCGCGATCGGCGCGCCGTTGGCGGGCGACAGGATGTTCTTCGACGACATCATCAGCTCGGTGGCCTCGATCTGGGCCTCCGGCGACAGCGGGATGTGGACCGCCATCTGGTCGCCGTCGAAGTCGGCGTTGAACGCGGTGCAGACCAGCGGGTGGATGCGGATCGCCTTGCCCTCGACCAGCACCGGCTCGAACGCCTGGATGCCCAGGCGGTGCAGCGTCGGCGCGCGGTTGAGCAGCACGGGGTGCTCGCGAATCACTTCCTCGAGCACGTCCCACACTTCGGCGACCTGCTTCTCGACCATCTCCTTGGCCTGCTTGATGGTCGCGACCAGGCCGCGTTCCTCGAGCTTGTTGTAGATGAACGGCTTGAACAGCTCGAGCGCCATCTTCTTCGGCAGGCCGCACTGATTCAGCTTCAGCTCGGGGCCGACGACGATGACCGAACGGCCGGAGTAGTCGACGCGCTTGCCGAGCAGGTTCTGGCGGAACCGGCCCTGCTTGCCCTTCAACGTGTCCGACAGCGACTTCAGCGGGCGGTTGTTGGCGCCGCGCAGCACGCGGCCGCGGCGGCCGTTGTCGAACAGCGCGTCGACCGCTTCCTGGAGCATGCGCTTTTCGTTGCGGATGATGACGTCCGGCGCCTTGAGCTCCATCAGCTTCTTCAACCGGTTGTTGCGGTTGATGACGCGGCGATAGAGGTCGTTGAGGTCGGAGGTGGCGAAGCGGCCGCCGTCGAGCGGCACCAGCGGGCGCAGCTCGGGCGGGATCACCGGAATCACTTCCAGGATCATCCACTCCGGCTTGTTGCTCGACTTGCGGAAGGCGTCGACCACCTTGAGCCGCTTGGCGAACTTCAGCTTCTTCTGCGCCGAGGTCTCGACGCGCATCTTGGCGCGCAGCTCCTCGGCCAGCGAGCTCGACGTTGACCCGCTTGAGCAGCTCCTTGATCGCCTCGGCGCCCATCTGCGCCTTGAACTTCGAGTAGCCGTGCTCCTCGCGGGCCTTGCGGAACTGGTCCTCGTTGAGCAGCTGGTTCTGAATCAGCTTGGTCTCACCGGGGTCCACCACCACGTAGGCCTCGAAGTAGAGCACGCGCTCGAGGTCGCGCAGCGAGATGTCGAGCAGGTGCCCGATGCGGCTCGGCAGCCCCTTGAAGAACCACACGTGGCTGACCGGGGTGGCCAGCTTGATGTGGCCGAGGCGCTCGCGCCGGACCCGCGCCTGCGTCACTTCGACGCCGCACTTGTCGCAGATCACGCCGCGGTGCTTCATGCGCTTGTACTTGCCGCACAGGCACTCCCAGTCGGTGATCGGCCCGAAGATCTTGGCGCAGAACAGACCGTCCCGCTCCGGCTTGAAGGTGCGGTAGTTGATCGTTTCCGGCTTGGTGACCTCGCCGAACGACCAGTTCTCGATCTTCTCCGGCGAAGCCAGGCTGATCTTGATCGCGTCGAAGTCGGCCCTGAGGGCCGTCTTGCTGTCGGTGAAGCTAGGTCTCATTTATGCTCAGCCCTCCAGCACCGGTTCGGTGCTCTCCGCCGCCGGCTCCATCAATCGCTTCTTCGTCGTGACGAGTTCGACGTCGAGGCAGAGCGACTGGAGCTCGCGGATCAGCACGTTGAACGACTCCGGCAGGCCCGCCGTGAAGGACGCGTCGCCCTTGACGATGGACTCGTAAATCTTGGCGCGGCCGGTCACGTCGTCCGACTTCGCCGTCAGCAGTTCCTGGAGGATGTGCGCAGCGCCGTATGCCTCGAGCGCCCACACCTCCATCTCGCCGAAGCGCTGGCCGCCGAACTGCGCCTTGCCCCCCAGCGGCTGCTGGGTGATGAGCGAGTAGGGTCCGATCGACCGCGCGTGAATCTTGTCGTCCACCAGGTGCGACAGTTTCAGCATGTAGATGTAGCCGACGGTGACCCTCTGCTCGAACTTCTCGCCCGTCATCCCGTCGTAGAGCGCGGTCTTGCCGCTCGTCGGCAGGTCCGCCTGCTCGAGCCACGACTTGATTTCGCCTTCGAGCGCGCCGTCGAACACCGGCGTCGCGAAGTAGAGGCCGAGCGCGTGCGCGGCCCACCCGAGGTGCGTCTCGAGAATCTGCCCGACGTTCATGCGCGACGGCACGCCGAGCGGGTTCAGCACGATCTCCACCGGCGTGCCGTCCGGCAGGTAGGGCATGTCCTCTTCGGGCAGGATGCGCGCGATCACGCCCTTGTTACCGTGGCGGCCGGCCATCTTGTCGCCGACCGACAGCTTGCGCTTCATCGCGACGTAGACCTTGACCAGCTTGATCACGCCCGGCGGCAGCTCGTCGCCGCGGCGAATCTTTTCCTTCTTCTCCTCGAAGACGTTGCGGATGACCTCGACCTGGCGCTCGGTCCGTTCCTCGACCTTGCGCAGCTCGGTCTCGAGCGCGATGTCGTCGGTCTGGACCTTGGAGCTTGACCAGGACGCTGTACGGCAGGTGCTCGAGCACTTCGGTCGACAGGACCGTGCCCTTCTTCACCAGCCGCTCGCGGCCGAACTCGTCGAACAGATCCGAGCGCAGCGTCTGGCCCTGCAGCATCTGCACGACGCGCTTCTTGGTCTCGTCGTGAAGGATGCGAACCTCGTCCTGCAGGTTCTTCTCCATCATGTCGAGCTCGTCCTGCTCGATCGCCTTGGCGCGGTCGTCCTTCTCGATGCCCTTGCGCGAGAAGATCTTGACGCCGACGATGATGCCCTCGATGCCCGGCGGGCAGATCAGGGAGGCGTCGCGGACGTCGCCGGCCTTCTCGCCGAAGATCGCCCGCAGCAGCTTTTCTTCCGGGGTCAGCTGGGTCTCGCCCTTCGGCGTGACCTTGCCGACCAGGATGTCGCCCGGCTTGACCGAGGCGCCGATGCGGATGATGCCGCTGTCGTCGAGGTCGCGCAGGTAGCCTTCCGACACGTTCGGGATGTCCCGGGTGATTTCCTCGGGCCCGAGCTTGGTGTCGCGGGCCTCGATCTCGAACTCCTCGATGTGAATCGAGGTGTAGTAGTCCTCGCTGACCATCTTCTCGCTGACCAGAATCGCGTCCTCGAAGTTGTAGCCGCGCCACGGCATGAAGGCGACCAGCACGTTGCGGCCGAGCGCCAGCTCGCCGAGCTCCGTGCACGGACCGTCGGCCAGGACCTGGCCCTTCTGCACCCGCTGCCCGACCCGGACGATCGGCTTCTGGTTGATGCAGGTGTTCTGGTTCGAGCGCTTGAACTTGGTCAGCGGATAGATGTCCGCGCCCATCTCCTTGCTGGTCTCGTCCCCTCGGCGCTCTCGACGCGCACGACGATGCGGGTCGTGTCGACGAAGTCGACCGTACCGGTGCGGCGGGCGACGACGACGGCGCCGGAGTCGCGGGCGGTGATGTACTCCATGCCGGTGCCCACGTAGGGCGCCTTGGCGCGGAGCAGCGGCACCGCCTGGCGCTGCATGTTCGATCCCATCAGCGCGCGGTTCGCGTCGTCGTTCTCGAGGAACGGGATCAGCGAGGCCGCCACCGAGACGAGCTGCTTCGGCGACACGTCGATGAAGTCGCACCTGGTCGCGGTGGGCCATGATGAAGTCGCCCTGCCTGCGGGCGTTGACGCGATCGGCCTTCAGGCGCCTGTTCTCGTCGAGCTCGACGTTGGCCTGCGCGATGATGTACTGGTCTTCCTCCCACGCCGACAGGTAGAAGCAGTGGGGCTCGAACTCGACGCCCTTCTTCTTCGACCGGCCGTCGGCGCCGACCAGCTCGTCGGCCTCGACGATCTCGCCGATCTTGTACTTGGCGTGACCGCCGGCGTTGGTGACCAGCACGTAGTCGACCACCTGGCCGTTCTTGACCTTGCGGTACGGCGACTCGATGAAGCCGAACTCGTTGATCCGCGCGTAGCTGCTGAGCGAGCTGATCAGGCCGATGTTCGGGCCTTCCGGCGTCTCGATCGGGCAGATCCGGCCGTAGTGGGTCGTGTGCACGTCGCGGACCTCGAAGCCGGCGCGCTCGCGTGACAGACCGCCTGGCCCGAGGGCCGACAGGCGGCGCTTGTGCGTCACCTCGGACAGCGGGTTGGTCTGGTCCATGAACTGCGACAGCTGCGACGACCCGAAGAACTCGCGAATCGCCGCCATCACCGGCTTCGCGTTGATCAGGTCGTGCGGCATGGCCGTCGCCATTTCCTGGTAGACCGACATCTTCTCCTTGATCGCGCGCTCCATGCGGACCAGCCCGATGCGGAACTGGTTCTCGAGGAGCTCGCCCACGGAGCGGACGCGGCGGTTGCCCAGGTGGTCGATGTCGTCGACGCGACGCGGTGTTCTTGCGCAGCTTCAGCAGGAACTTGATCACCTCGTAGAAGTCCTGCGGGTGCAGGATCTTCTCGTCGAGCGGCGTGGTGAGGCCGAGCTTGGTGTTCAGCTTCAGGCGCCCGACCCGCGAGAAGTCGTACTTCTGCGGGTTGAAGAACATGTTCTCGAACAGCGTGCGCGAGCTGTCGAGCGTCGGCGGGTCGCCCGGCCGCAGGCGGCGGTAGATCTCGATCAACGCCTCTTCGTGCGTCCGGATCGGGTCCTTCTTGAGCGTCTGCGACAGGATCGCGCCGACCTCGTCGCGCTCGGGGAAGAACACCTCGATCGTCTCGACGGCCTTTTCGTGGGCCATCGAGACGACGCGCGGCGTCAGCTCCTCGTTCGCCTCGAGCAGCACCTCACCGGTGCCGGGATCGACGATGTCGCCGGCGGTGTAGGCGCCGGTCAGCGCCTCGTCGGTGACTTCGATGTCGGCCACGCCGGCCTTGCGCAGCCCCTCGAGGTGCGCCTTGGTGATCTTCTTGCCCTCGCTGATGCTGACGTCGCCGACCTTGACGTCACGGCGCGAGCGCTGCCCGACCAGGCTGTCGGCGACCGCCCACTGCTGCGCGTTGTTGCGCAGGTGCACGGTGTCGACGCTGTAGAACGCACGGATGATCTCGTCGGCGCCGCGCAGCCCGAGGGCGCGCAGGAACACCGAGGCGAGGAACTTGCGCTTGCGGTCGATGCGGACGTAGAGCAGGTTCTTGGCGTCGTACTCGAACTCCACCCAGGAGCCGCGGTACGGGATGATCTGCGCGACGTAGAGGCTCTTGTCTTCCGAGTGGAAGAACGCGCCCGGCGAGCGGTGCAGCTGCGAGACGATGACCCGCTCGGTGCCGTTGATGATGAACGTGCCGTTGTCCGTCATCAGCGGGATGTCGCCGAAGTAGACCTCCTGCTCCTTGATGTCGCGGATGGTCTTGACGCCGGTCTCGGGGTCCTTGTTCCAGACCACCAGCCGGATCGTCACCTTCAGCGGCACGGCGTAGGTCATGCCGCGCTCCTGGCACTCGTCGACGTCGTACTTCAGCTTGAGCGCGACGGTGTGGCCGCAGATGTCACAGACATCGCCGCGGGCCTGGTTCGGAGTGCCGCACTTCGGGCACAGCACGTCCTTGTCGCCGTACGGATCGGCGACCAGGGTGATGCCCGCAGTTCTTGCACGGCTTCCGGAGGTGGTGCAGCCCCTGCAGCTTGGCGCACTTGCACTCCCAGTTGCCGATGGAGTATTCGATGAACTCGAGCGACGAGTTCTCCCGGAAGTCGCTGATCGGGAACACCGACTTGAACACCGACTGCAGACCCTGATCCTCGCGTTCCGAGGGCAGGCGGTTCATCTGCAGGAAGCGCTCATAGCTCTTCCGTTGAATTTCGATCAGGTTCGGGATGGGAACCGTCGTCTTGATCTTCGAGAAATCCCTGCGCTCGCGGTAGACGTTCTTCGGAAGGCTGTACATGCTGTGCTCGAGGGCCGGGGCCAAGGCCAAAGACACGCCGGGCACCGGAGCCCTTTCCCGGTGCCCGTCAATCCCGAGATTCCGACGGTCGAGGTGTTACTTGATCTCGACCTTCGCGCCAGCGTCCTCGAACTTCTTCTTGATCTGCTCGGCCTCGTCCTTGGTGACGCCTTCCTTGATGGCCTTGGGCGCGCCCTCGACGAGATCCTTCGCTTCCTTGAGTCCGAGGCTGGTGACCTCGCGGACCGCCTTGATCACGTTGATCTTGTTGCCACCGATGTCGGTGAGCGTCACGGTGAACTCGGTCTTCTCTTCGACGACGGCAGCGGCGCCGCCGCCACCCATCATCGGCATCCCCATCATCGGCATGGCGGCTGCGGCGGACACGCCGAGCTCGGTCTCGAGCGCCTTGACGAGCTGCGAGAGCTCCATCACGCTGATGCCCTTGATGTAGTCGATCACCTGCTGCTGGTTCACTTCGGCCATTGCTCTCTGCTCCTTAAAAAGCCTGTCGTCGACGAAAAGGCGGTTCTTACGATTCCTTGCGCTTCTGCTCGGCTTGCGCGAGCACATTCATCAGGTCGCGCGGCACGGCGGCCAGCACGCGCACCAGGTTGGTGGCGGGCGCCTGCAGCACGTACAGCAGCTTCGCGTAGAGTTCGGGTTTGCCCGGGAGGTTCGCCAGTTCGGTGACCTCGGCGGGCTTGATGGTCTGGCCCTGCACCACCGCTGCCTTGATCTGCAGCGCCGGCACGGTCTTCATGAACGTGGTCAGGGTCTTCGCCAGGGCGACCGGGTCGTCCTCGGTGTAGGCCACCGCGGTCGTGCCTTCGAAGTGGACCGAGAGCTCCTCGAACGTGGTGCCCTTCAGCGCCCGCTTGGCCAGCGTGTTCTTGACCACCTCGTAGCTGACGCCTTCGACTTCCGCAGCTCGCGGCGCAGGTCGGTGACCTGGGGCACGTTGATGCCCTTGTAGTCGATCAGGATCGCCGCATCGGTGGCGCTGCCGAAGACGCCTGCGAGTTCGGCCAGCTCGGTGACCTTGTCGGCTCGTGTAACTGCCATGATCTTCGTCTCTCCTAGGCGCCTAGCGCTTCGCCGCGGCTTCGACGCGGGTTTCGTCGACGCGCACGCCCGGGCCCATCGTCGAGGACACGGTGATGCTCTTCAGATACTTGCCCTTGGCCGCCGACGGCTTGGCCCGGACGATGCTGTCGAGCAGCGCCGAGGCGTTCTCCACCAGGTTCTGGGCCGTGAACGACAGCTTGCCCACCGGGGCGTGCACGATGCCGGTCTTGTCGACGCGGAACTCCACCTTGCCGGCCTTGATTTCCTTGACCGCCTGGGCGACGTTCGGGGTGACGGTGCCGGTCTTCGGGTTCGGCATCAGGCCGCGCGGGCCGAGCACCTTGCCCAGCTTGCCGACGGCGCGCATCATGTCGGGGGTCGCGACCACCGACTCGAAGTCCATCCAGCCGCCGGCGATCTTCTCGACCAGCTCTTCGCCACCGACCACGTCGGCGCCGGCTTCCTCGGCGTCCTTCTGCTTGTCGGCGCCGGCGATGACCACGACGCGCTTGGTCTTGCCCAGCCCGTGCGGCAGCACCACCGTGCCGCGGACCATCTGGTCGGCGTGCTTCGGATCGACGCCGAGACGGATCGACAGGCCGACCGTCTCGTCGAACTTCGCGAACTTGAGCTTCTGAATCAGCGGGAGCGCTTCTTCCAGGGCGTAGGGCCGGTCTTCGACCTGCTGTTTCGCCGAGGTGTACTTCTTGCCGTGAGTAGCCATAAGTGCCTTACTGGATGACGTCGAGTCCCATCGATCGCGCCGTGCCCGCAACCGTCCTCACCGCCGACTCCACCGAGTCGCAGTTGAGGTCGGGCATCTTCAGCTTGGCGATCTCCTCGACCTGCTTTGCCGTGACCGTGCCCACCTTGCTCTTGTTGGGCTCGGCCGATCCCTTCGCGATGTTCGCCGCGCGCTTCAGCAGCACGGCGGCCGGCGGCGTCTTGGTGATGAAGGTGTAGGAACGATCCGAGTAGATCGTCACCACCACCGGGATGATCAGGCCCTCATCCTTCGCCGTGCGTGCGTTGAACGCCTTGCAGAAGTCCATGATGTTCACGCCGTGCGGACCGAGCGCGGTGCCGACGGGCGGTGCCGGCGTGGCCTTGCCCGCCGGAATCTGGAGCTTCACGAAGCCTTGAACCTTCTTAGCCATATCTCACATTCCAGGGTCAGGGGTTCAGATCCCTGATTCCTGCCTAAAGCTTCTCTACCTGCAGAAAATCCAGCTCGACCGGCGTCGAACGTCCGAAGATGGTCACCATGACCTTCAACGTGTTCTTGTCCGCGTTCACTTCGTCGACGCTGCCGTTGAAGCTCGCGAACGGACCCTCGTTGATGCGCACCTGGTCGCCCTTTTCGAAGGAGTACTTCGGCTTGGGCTTCTCGGCGGCGGTCTTCACCTGATCGAGAATCTGCTCGACCTCTTCCTTCGTCAGCGGCGTCGGCTTGGCGCCGGCGCCGACGAACCCCGTGACCTTCGGGGTGTTCTTGACCACGTGCCACGCGTTGTCGGTCATGTTCATCTCGACCAGGATGTAGCCGGGGAAGAACCGCTTGGAGGACACGATCTTCCGTCCCCCGCGCATCTCCACGACATCCTCGGTCGGAATCAGGATCTCGCCGATCTCATCGGAGAGCCCATAGGCCTTCGCACGTTCAGCCAGCGACTCGGACACCTTGCGCTCGAAGCCCGAGTAGGTGTGCACGATGTACCAGTTCTTCGTTGCCGCGCCCTCGGTCATACAGCACCCGCCCCGAAGCGTTTCAACACCCACTGGATCGCCCAGCTGAACATCAGGTCCACCCCGAACAGATAGACCCCGAAGAACACCGACGTCAGGATGACCACCAGCGTCGTGGCGTAGACTTCGCGCCGCGTCGGCCACGTGACGCGCTTCATCTCGCTCCGCACTTCGGCGAAGAATTCGCCGGCGCGCTGCCACCAGCCAAGAGGTCCGCTGCGCGGGCCGTCGCCCGTCTGCTCTATCGTCTCAGTCGCCAATGCACGTTCCTCGACCGCTCTTGAGTGTGGCAGGCCAGGAGGGACTCGAACCCCCAGCCCCCGGTTTTGGAGACCGGTGCTCTACCAATTGAGCTACTGGCCTGTTCCCGCCCTACTTCTGTTCCTTGTGCGGCGTGTGCTTCCGGCAGAATCGGCAGTACTTGCTGAGCTCGATACGCTCGGTGGTCTTCTTCTTGTTCTTGGTCGTGCTGTAATTCCGGCGCTTGCAGTCGCCGCACGCCATCTGAATGATGTCCCGCATGGTGGATCCTTCTGGGTTCAGAGTTCAGAGTGCACCGTTCAACGGTCGATGGGCCGAGGCCCTCACCCCTTGAACCCGTGCACTCCGGGACTCATGAACGTCGTTACTCGAGAATCTCGGTGACCGTGCCGGCGCCGACCGTGCGGCCGCCCTCACGAATCGCGAACCGCGCGCCCTTTTCGAGCGCCGTCGGCGAAATCAGCGTCGCCTCGATCTGCGTGTTGTCCCCCGGCATGATCATCTCGACGCCTTCGCCGAGGTGCAGCGTGCCGGTCACATCCGTGGTGCGGATGTAGAACTGGGGACGGTAGCCGTTGAAGAACGGCGTGTGACGGCCGCCCTCGTCCTTCGACAGGACGTAAACCTCGGCCTTGAACTTCGTGTGCGGCTTGATGGAGCCGGGCTTGGCCAGCACCTGGCCGCGCTCGACGTCCGCCTTTTCCACACCGCGGAGCAGGATGCCGACGTTGTCGCCCGCGACGCCGCTGTCGAGCAGCTTGCGGAACATCTCGACGCCGGTGACCACCTTCTTCTCGGTGGGCTTGAAGCCGACGATCTCGATTTCCTCGCCGACCTTCACCTGGCCACGCTCGATACGGCCGGTGACCACCGTGCCACGACCCGAGATCGAGAACACGTCCTCGATCGGCATCATGAACGGCTTGTCGACGTCGCGCTCCGGCAGCGGGATGTAGGAGTCGAGCGCCTCCATCAGCTTGATGATGCTCTCGACGCCGTCGGCCTCGCCGTTGAGGGCCTTGAGCGCCGACACGCGCACCACCGGGACGTCGTCGCCGGGGAAGCCGTAGGTCTTGAGCAGCTCGCGCACTTCGAGCTCGACCAGGTCGACCAGCTCGGAGTCGTCCACCGCGTCGACCTTGTTCAGGGCGACGACGAGGTAGGGCACGTTGACCTGGCGGGCCAGGAGCACGTGCTCGCGCGTCTGCGGCATCGGGCCGTCGATGCAGCTGACCACGAGGATGGCGCCGTCCATCTGCGCCGCGCCCGTGATCATGTTCTTGATGTAGTCAGCGTGGCCCGGGCAATCGACGTGGGCGTAGTGACGGTTGGCCGTCGCGTACTCCACGTGGCTGCTGGCGATGGTCAGGATCTTGGTATCGTCACGGCGGCCCTGCGACTCGGACGCCTTCGCGACCTCGTCGTACGGGACGAACTTTGCCCACCCCTTGTCGGCGGCGACCTTCGTCAGCGCCGCAGTCAGCGTGGTCTTTCCGTGGTCGATGTGGCCAATCGTGCCAACGTTGACGTGTGGTTTGGACCGATCGAATTTCTCTTTCGCCATGACTCGCTCTTCGCTTCCTCGAGGACCGACGTTCCGACCCCGTGCCGGCGTCGTTTATTTCACACCCGGGTGACCGAACTTCACTTGGTTTGCGGCAAGGCACCCGGAGGCCTTGCTGCACTGCACTGGAGCCGATGACCGGGATCGAACCGGTGACCTCGTCATTACCAATGACGTGCTCTGCCAACTGAGCTACATCGGCATGGAGCGGGAGACGGGGATCGAACCCGCGACCAACAGCTTGGAAGGCTGTGACTCTACCACTGAGTTACTCCCGCCCGTGCGCCACCGGCACCCGCGCGGGACCAGGCCCGCGACGGCCCCGAGTCGACGCCCACCTTGCCTCTGCTCCCTGACCTTCTGTCCCGAACGCACCGTCGACGAACCACGCACCCGCAGACTGGCACACCCAGTCGTGACACCCATGCGAACCCCGGCATGGAAGGGTGGTGGGCAGGGGAGGATTCGAACCTCCGTAGCCCATAGGACGGCAGATTTACAGTCTGCTGCGATTGACCGCTCCGCCACCTGCCCGAAAATCTCGTCGATTGATTGTTGAGGATGACCCCGTGCGTTCGACTTTCGCGCTCCGTCTGCCCGCTCCACGGCGGCCCCACTCACGTCCACAGGGCCGATGGAGCTGGCGGAGGGATTTGAACCCCCGACCGGCTGATTACAAATCAGCTGCTCTACCGGGCTGAGCTACGCCAGCCAGACAAAGAATGAAATGCTAGCACGTCCTGTGCCAGACGCGCAAGCGGCGCAGGCGGGGTACGCGAAACTCGAACCTCCTCCGGAGTCCAGCGGCGGGTCGCCTCACGGCGCCCTACCTCCCCCGGCTTCGCTGACGAACGGCCTCGTATAAGACCACGGCCGCCGCCGCCGAAACATTGAGACTGCCGACATGGCCCCGCATGGGAATGCTGGCCACGCCGTCACACCGTTCCCGCACGAGCCGACGCAGCCCGTGCCCCTCCGCCCCAAGAACCAGGGCAGTCGGAAGGGTGAGATCCCACTGATGATATGGCAACTCGGCGTCGGCGTCCAGCCCGATGGTCCAGACCCCGGCCGCTTTCAGGTCCTCCACCGCTCGGGCGATGTTCACCACATCGGCGACCCGGACGTGGTGCACCGCCCCCGCCGAGGCCTTGGCCGCCGCGCCATCGAGCGGCGCCGCCCGCCGCGTCTGCCGGACCACCCCGGTCCCCCCCACCGCATCCACCGTCCGCAGGATGGCCCCCACGTTCTGCGGATCCTCGATCTCGTCGAGCACCACGATCAACGGCGGCGGATCCAGCGTCGCCGTGAACGCCTCGATCGAGCCGGGCGGCAGCGCGGTCACATCGGCGACCACGCCCTGGTGGACGCCGTCGCGCGTCTCGCGATCGAGCGCGTCCCGCGTCACGCGCCGCACCGGCACCCCATCGTCCTCGGCCAGTTCCAGCAGCTGCGCCATCCGCGCATCGTCGCGATCGGCCACCCGCAGCGACCGCACCCGGCCGGCCCGGAGAGCTTCCATCACCGCGTTCATTCCGTAGATCAGCATCAAGAAACCCTGGATACCTGAAAAGCTAGGAACTAGGAGCTCAGGAGCGAGGCAGCCCGGAAGCCCAAGTCCCAAGACCCAAGACCCAAGACCCAAGACTCAAGACCCAAGACCTCCGCCTACTCCCGCCGCGCCGCGGTCGGTGCGGGACCGGCGCCGGTCAGATCGCTCACCTCGAAGACGCGGCCGTTGGCCACGACCCGGCGCACGCGCGTCGTGTTGGCGATGTCGGCCAGCGGATCGCCGTCGAGCATGACGAGGTCCGCGAGCTTGCCGGCTTCGATGGTCCCGGCATTCAGGTTGAGCGCCTTGGCCGGATTCACCGTCGCCGTCTTCAGCGCGTCGAACGTGCTCATCCCCGCCATGGTGTAGGCCATCAACTCGCCGTGCAGGTTCACGGCGTTCGGCGTGTCGGTGCCCGCGACCACCAGGCCGCCCGCCTTCATCACGTCGAGCACCATCTTGCCACTGCCGCCGCGGGGATCGCCGCCGCCGCCGGGATTGGCGGCCGTCGGCTGCTGCGCCACCTGCCGCTGAATCCACTCGGGATAGAGCTTGAAGCGCGGATCGGTCTTGAGGGCCGGATCGAGCTCGAACAAGCGTCGCGCGCCGCCGCCGGAGATCATCGGGCAGAAGATGCGCGCGCTCTTCCCGAACAGCTGCACCACATCGTCGTAGGCCATCTGCTGGGTCGCCATCTTCGGCGAGTAGCCGCGGCGGCTGGTCGCCGAGGTGTGCTCGGTGTTGTCGACGCCGACGAACGAGGCCGGGAAGATCTCGTGCGTCGCCACCGGCACCCCGATGCTGTGCGCAAACTCCACCATCCGCTTCTGCTGCGGGTCCGGCAGGCGCACGTAGCTCTTGATGAGATCGTGCTCGAGCACCTTCGCGCGCTGCAGTTCCATCTCGAACTGGCTGACGCTGGAGATGGCGATGCCCATCTTGTAGTACACGCGGCCCCATTCCATCAGGTAGCCGGTGCCGTAGACCCGTGGGCCCGGTCGCACGCCAGCCTCGTTGGCCTCGCGATCCTCGACCGCTTCGTAGGGCGTGTTGCCGGGGCTGCGCACCGTCGTGATGCCGAACGCCAGCCACGCGCGGCCCTGCGCCGCGCCGTAGTCCTTCTGCAGGTGCGAGTGGAACTCCACCAGGCCCGGCATGACCGTCTGGTTCGACGCGTCCACGACGCGGCCGCCGGAATGATTGCCATCGGCGTGCGGCACCACGCGCTCGATGCGGTTGCCCTGGATGATCACGTCCACGTTGGTCCGCGGCGTCGCGCTGGTCATGTCGAGCAGGCGGCCCGCGTGCACGACGGTGCGGCCGGTCGGAATCGCCGGTGTCCACTGGAAGTCGAGCGGCACCGTGCGCGCCTCGCCGGTCTCGATGTCGAGAATCCGCAGCGTGTCGAGCGACTGGTAGAGGATGTGGCGCGAGTCGCCCTGCCACGACGGCGCATGCGCGCTGTCGGAGGTCACCTTGCGCGGCGGACCGAGTGGCGCGCCGGCGCTCGACACCGGCCACACCGACAGCGTCCCTTCGTAGACGGCGGCCATCTTGGTGCCGTCGGGCGACCACGCCGGTCCGGCGCCGCCGCGCGTGTCGATTCCCATCATCGGCGTCGGCATGTGCCACGCATCAGCGCCGCCGGTGGTGGAGATCGTCAGGATCTGGTTGGTGCCCTCGCGGAAGCGCGTGCTGAGCGGAGCGACGCCGGCCAGCGCCACGCGCGTTCCATCGGGCGACCACGTGGGCGCGCCCGGCTGCGGCAGCGAATCGTGGATCTTCGTCACCGTGCCGGCGGCCACGTCCAGGACCGACATCTCCGCGACCCGCCACATGCCGTCCACGTTGAAGAACACCACTTTCTTGCCGTCAGGCGAGAACGCGGCACCCTGCGGCTGCGTGGTGAGCGAGGTGACCTGGCGGGCCTGCCCGCTCTTCATGTCGCGGATCCACAACTGCAGCAGCGGGCTCGTCTTGTCCGATGAGTAGACGAGACGGGCGCCGTCGGGCGACCACGACGGATCGGTGTCGAGCGCCGAGTCGTTGGTCAGGTTGACCGGCTTGCCTCCGGCCGACGGCACGACGTAGATGTCGCCAACGGCGGCGAAGGCGATCTGGCTGCCATCTGGTGAGATGACGGGACGGACGATGCCCAACGCTTTTCTGGGCGCCGTCGAGGTGAAGTCGCGCACGCGGCGCGTGTACTGAGGCTGGGTGACCTGCAGCGTGGCCGAGAACGCCACCGTCTGCGCCGCCGGCGTGCCGATGGTGCGGCGGCGGATCCGGCCGTCCGAGACATAGACGAGCTCGTTGGGCGAGGCCCACGACGAACGGAACGCAAACACGTTCTCGGTGCCGGTCAATGCCTGGCCATCCAGCTCGTAGCGGCTCGAGTTCGGCGCCGTGACGTGATACACCACCTGACCGCCAGGTCCCCACGACGGCGCGTCCAGGCGCGCGCCGCTGACCGTGGCCAGCTTGCGCTCGGCGAGGCCGGCCACCGATACCGCCCACACCGACTGGCTGTTCTCGCGCGTGGACGCGAAGGCGATCTCCTTGTCGTCCGGCGACCAGCTGGGCATCGACTCTTCGGCGGCGTTCTTCGTCAGCTGCGTCAGATCACCGCTGCGGGTGTCGAGCATCCAGATGTTGTAGTCGCTGCCGAGCGGGTTGCCGCGATCCGACGAGAACGCGACGCGGGTGCCGTCGTGCGACCACACAGGTTCACGATCGTCGAACGGGCCCCAGGTCAGCTCGATGCAGGCCGCTGCCATCGGGTGCGATGGCCCAGATGTCGTAGCCGCCGTCCTTGTAGGCGAAGTAGGTGATCCACTTCCCGTCCGGCGACCACGTCGGCTGCCGGGCATCGTCGTAGATGCCGGTGACGCGGCGGGCCGCGCCGCCCGCGGCAGGCACGGTCCAGATGCCACCCTGCAGATCGATGGCCAGCGTCCGCCCGTCCGGCGAGATCGCAACCGACATCGACGTGCCTTCCTGCACCGTCACGTCGATGGCCGCGGGAGCCGCGGGGCGCGCCTGCCTGGCGGCGAGCATCGCCGCCGGCAACATCAACCCGAGCACGATCGACACAAGACGGATCTGACGGCTCATCTAAACCCCCGGCGCAAGGTGGTGGCGAGTATCGGCGGGCATTCTACTGCCGAAGCGGTTGTGGTCCGCATCACGAGTCACGTGTCGCGAGCTGTGCCGCAAGCGCGCGCACGCGTTCGTGGCAACCAATCACAGGCGCCAGTCCGCTGCCCGCCGGCAGCGCGGCCGCGCGCTCGATCGCTGGAACGACGATGTCGAGTTCCGGGCCTTCGGCGGCGCCGGTGAGCGCCACGCGAATCGGATGGAACAGCGCCTTGCCCTTCTGTCCGGTGCGATCCTTGACGCGGTTGGCGGCGGCGCGGAACGTCTCCCGGTCCGACAGCGGCACGCCTCCGGCCAGTTCCTCGGCCAATCCCATGACGACCGCGTGGGGCCCCGGTTCCATCAACTCGCGCCCGAGCGCCTCGTTGGTGAGGATCGCGGCGGCGCTGAAATCGAACACCGTGCGCAGACGCTCTGCCAGCTGGTTGAGGCGATCGACCGATGCCGCGGTCGGCGGCAGCACCGTCTCCAGCCACGTCCGTGCGGCCGGATCGAGCTCGCCGACGACGATGCCCGCGTCACGCAGGAACGGCAGGGCCTCGGTCACCAGCCGATCGGGCGGGATGGTCTTCAGGTAGTGGCGGTTGACCCACGCCAGCTTGTCCTCGTCGAACACGCCGGCGCTGTGCGACACATCCTCGAGCCTGAACCGGCGCGCGAGCTCGTCGGCCGGCAACAGTTCCTCGGCCGGATCCTCGCCTTCTGTCAGCCTGGCACTCTGCACCTTGAACTTCGAGCTCCGCGGCGACCACCCGATCAGCGCGAGGTAGTTCACCAGCGCCTCGGGGAGGTAGCCCTTCTCGCGGAACTCGGCCACCGAGGTTGCGCCGTGGCGCTTCGACAGCGGCGCGTGATCGGGACCGAGCACCAGCGACAGGTGCGCGAAGAGCGGCGGCGTCCATCCAAACGCCTCGTACAGCAGCACTTGCCGCGGCGTGTTCGAGATGTGGTCCTCGCCGCGGATGACGTGCGTCACCGCCATCAGCTGATCGTCGATGACGACGGCGTAGTTGTAGGCGGGAATGCCGTCGGATCGCACGAGGACGGGATCGCCGATGACGTCGGTGTGGAAGGTCACCGTGCCCCGCACCATGTCCGGGAAGCTGACCTCGCGGTCTTCGGGCACCCGCATGCGGATCACGGCGCGCTCCCCCGCTGCCCGTCGCTCGTCGGCGACCGCTGGCGTGATGGCGCGGCAGGTGCCCGCATACTTCGGCGGCAACCCCGCCGCGAGCTGCGCCTTGCGCTCGGCGTCGAGCGTCTCGGGGGAACAGAAGCAGTAGTAGGCGTGACCGGCCGCGATCAGACGATCGGCGTGCTCGCGGTAGATCTCGAAACGCTCGGACTGCCGATAGGGGCCGACGTCGCCACCGGCCTCCACGCCTTCGTCCCAGTGCAGCCCCATCCACCGCAGGTCTTCCAGGATCTTCTGCTCGGACGCCTTCGTCGATCGCTCGAGATCCGTGTCCTCGACGCGCAGGATGAAGGTGCCACCGTGCCCACGGGCGAGCAGCCAGTTGAACAGGGCCGTGCGGGCGTTGCCCACGTGAAGGTGGCCGGTCGGCGACGGGGCGAAGCGAACTCTCATCGGGGTTATTGTCGCACCACCAGCGCGACCGCGTGGCAGGCCATCGACTCGCCGCGCCCCATGCTGTCCACCTGCTCGTTGGTCTTGCCCTTGATGCTGACGGCTGCCGGCGTCACCTCGAGGGCGGCGGCGAGATTCGCCTGCATCGCCGCGAGGTGCGGGAGCAGTTTGGGCCGCTGCGCGATCACCGTGACGTCCACGTTCGACACCCGGTAGCCCTGGCTCCGCAGGTGCGCGACCGCGCCGCGCAGCAGCTTCAGACTGTCGGCGCCCTTCCACCGTGGATCGCTGTCCGGAAACAGCCGCCCGATGTCGCCCGCGGCCGCCGCGCCGAGCACCGCATCGGTCACCGCATGACAGACGATGTCGGCGTCGGAATGGCCGTCGAGGCCCTTGTCGAAGGGGATGGTGACGCCGCCCAGGATGAGGGCGCGTCCCTCGGCCAGGCGGTGCAGGTCGTAGCCGGTGCCGACGCGGATTGCGGGCTCGAGCCGGGCCCGTGCCTCCTCGAAATCCTCGGGGGTGGTGATCTTCATATTGGCAGGCGTCGCCGGCGACGAGATGGGCGGGCCAGCCCGCGCGCTCGGTCAGCATGGCTTCGTCCGACGCTTCGAGGCCGAGCTCCCGGCCGGTCTCGAGCGCGCGCAGCAGGACGTCGCGGCGGAAGGCCTGCGGCGTCTGCGCGAGAAAGATGTCTTCGCGCGGCAAGGTCGCGGCGATGGGCCGCGACGGATCGGTCCGCTCGCCGCCGGCCTGCTTGACCGTGTCCCGGACGGGAAGCGCGGCGATCGCCGCGCCGTGCTCGACCGCGGCGGCAATGGTGCGATCGATCAGGCGCGGCGGAAACGAACGGCCGCGCCGCATCGTGGATGGCGATGACGCCGGCGTCGGCGCGGGCGTGCGCCACCGCATTCGCCACCGAGTCCTGCCGCCGGGCCCCGCCCTCCACGCAGCGGACCTGTGACCATCCCAGCTCACTCATCCGCGCCGCCACCGGCGACACGAACGCGGTGGGCAGCGCGACGATGACCTCCGCGATTCCCGGATGGAGTGGCGAACCGTTCGATGCTGCGTTCGAGCAGCGACCGTCCGCCGATTTCCAGGAACTGCTTCGGCAGCTCGGCGCCGAGGCGCACTCCCCGCCCACCCGCCGCGATGATCACCGAGACCACTGGGACGGACGAGGTCACGCCTGCCACCGCGCCTGCTCGCGGCCGCCGCAGATGCGGGCAATGCGCTCGGCGGTCGCGTCGAGGACGCGCGTCAGCCGGGCCGGCGCCGTGTCGAGCGGCGCGTACACCACCACCAGCGCATCGTGCGTGGCCGAGGTCACCATCGTGCGAGCCGAGTCCGACGTCGGGTTGCCGAACGGGCCTTCATCGTCGGCCACCGTCAGTCGCCCGCCCACATGGACGACGTCCTTGCGAATGCCGGCGTATTCCTCGCCGTCGCGCCCGATCCGCAGGGTCACCGGGCCCCGCATCTGCGCGCGGTCGTACAGGCCATACGGCAGCTGGAACTCGACCGAGCACCAGTTGGCGACGTCCACCATCGCGTTGATGCGCGGGATCGTGCCGCCCTTGCGGATGCGCCGCAGCAGCGCTTCGTTCGACGGCCGGGTCTTCGTCGGATCGAGTCCGAGCCGTTTGTACATGCCTCGCACGGCGGCCGATTCGTCAGGCGGAAACGTGCGGACTTTCTGCTCGGCGTCGGCCAACAGGGGGTCCAGCGCCGCCGCCCGCTCGACGACGGTGGCTTCGCCCCACCACAGCACGCCGGGGCGCACGATCGGCGCCAGCTCGGTCGCGAGGGCGAAGACGTGGTCGGTGGACACGGCGGCATTTTACCTGCCGTTCGCCCGCTCATCGACTTGAGTTGGAATGATTGAACTGCTCCTGCACGCCGACGAACAGCTGGCCCTCTGGGCCGCGCAGTATGGCCCCATCGTCTACGGCATCCTGTTCGCGATCATCTTCGCGGAGACCGGCCTGGTCGTGACTCCGTTCCTGCCGGGCGACTCGCTGCTCTTCGCCGCCGGGGCGCTGGGCGCCACTGCCGCCCTGCGCGTCGAGGTGATGATTCCGGTCCTCGTACTCGCGGCGGTGCTGGGCGACGCCGTGAACTACGCCGTCGGCAGTCGCATCGCGCACCGCTTCCTCGCCGAAGACATCGACGAGACCAGGGGCATCCACCGCTTCGTGAAGCGCGAGCACGTGGCACGCGCCCACGCGTTCTTCATCAAGCACGGCGGCAAGGCCGTGGTCCTCGCGCGCTTCGTGCCGATCGTCCGCACCTTCGTGCCGTTCGTCGCCGGCGGCGCGGACATGCCGTATCGCACGTTCGCGGTCTACAACGTGATCGGCGCGGTCCTGTGGGTGGGCCTCTGCGTGGGCGCCGGATTCGCGTTCGGCAACATCCCCGTCGTGAAGGAGAACTTCGAGCTGGTGGTGCTGGGGATTGTCGGCGTGTCGGTGCTGCCGCTCGCCTTCGAAATCGTGCGGACCTTCCGCGCCCGCCAGGCCTCGGTCTAGCCCGCGGGCAGCACCTCGGCGGCGCCACCAGGCGCCTCGCCCATCGCTTCGGCATCGGCGGGTGGACGGACAATCGCGCGGACGGCATTGGTCAGCGCGCGCACTTCCCGGATTGGTGGATCCGGATTCGCCGTCGTGGCGATCGGATCGTGGACGATCAGGGTGACGTGTCCCGGCCTGGTCGTGAGTTGCCCCTTCCGCATCACGTGACGGCTGCCGACGATGGACAGCGGCACGATCGGCAGGCCGGCCTGCATCGCCAGGAAGAAGCTGCCGCCCTTGAACACGCCGACGCGGCCGTCGGGGCTGCGCGTGCCCTCCGGAAACACGATCAGCGACAGCCCGCGCGGAGTGAGCCCGTTGGCCCAGCCGAAGATGCCCTTCGGGTCGGGTCTGGATCGATCCACCAGCAGGTGCCCGGTCCGCTTCAGGTGCGGGCCCAGCATCGGAAACCGGCCGAGCGATTCCTTGGCGATGATGCGCAGCTGAAACGGCAGCCACCAGAAGAGCACCGGGATGTCGTAGATGCTCTGGTGGTTCGAGACGAAGACGTAGGTCTTGCCGCGCTCGAGCCGGTCCAGCCCGCGCACCTCGACCTCGACTCCAGTGGTCGCGAGGATGAGCCACGACCACAGGCGCGCGCAGCCGTGCGCGAAGTAGCCGCGGCCGATCGACGAAGCTCGAGCCGATCGACAGGATGCCGAGTACGACGGTGTAGACCGCGATCGCCGGGATCAGGAACAGGACGGTGCGGGCAAGATGAAACACCTCTGACGCCTGCCGTCCCGGCGCTACTTGCCGGCCAGTGGCGTCGCCGCCGCCCTGGGCGAAGGCTCGGGCACGGGCGTGACTGAGGGAGCCGATGCCGGCGCCACGGCCGGTGACGAAGCCGGCGCCGATGGCGCGGGCGCCGACACATGCGACCGCGACCGCGGCCGTTCGTCCGAATGTGTGGGGGTTTGCGACGACTGGTTGGGGTCGAGATAGCGGCCGAAGATCATCTTGCCGGCGGTGGTCTGCAGGACGCTGGTGACCACGATGTCGATGGTCTTGCTGATCATCTTGCGCGCGTTGTCCACCACCACCATGGTGCCGTCGTCCAGGTAGGCGACGCCCTGGTTGTATTCCTTGCCTTCCTTGAGGATGAAGACCTTCATGATCTCGCCCGGCAGCACCACCGGCTTCAGGGCGTTGGCGAGCTCGTTGATGTTCAGCACCTGCACGCCGCGCAGCTGCGCGACCTTGTTCAGGTTGAAGTCGTTGGTCACGATCTTCCCGCTGAGGGTCCGGGCCAGCTCGATCAGCTTCAGATCGACCTCGCGGACTTCGGGGAAATCCGCATCCGAGATGATCACCTCGACGCCGGTCATCTTCTGCACCTTCTGCAGGATGTCGAGGCCGCGGCGGCCGCGGTTCCGCTTCATCGAGTCGGCCGAATCGGCCACCAGCTGCAGCTCCTTCAGCACGAACTGCGGGATCACCAGGGTGCCGTCGATGAAGCCGGTGTCGCACAGGTCGGCGATGCGGCCGTCGATGATCACGGAGGTGTCGAGAATCTTGTAGCCCCGCTCAGGGCCGGTGGCGCGGAACAGGCTCATCAGGCGCGTCGGCTCCAGCCACTCGCCCTTCCTGCCGCCGACCACGAGTCCCAGGTACGGCAACAGCAGCAGGACGTAGCTGTGGAGGAACGCCACCCGGCCGTCACCGGGGTCCGCCCAGAACAGGGCGGCGCCGATGCCCTTGGCGAGGACCAGGCCGACAGCCCCGCCAACCAGGGCCCCCGCCATGTGCGTCACCGCCGTCTCGCGCAGCAGCCATTCGAAGACTACCGAGAGCAGGGCAAGGCCGAAGCCGAAGAGCAGGTTGGCGACGAGCGGCGGCCCGAGTGGCCGGAGCAGGAACGCCGAGTACACGACCGCCCCTGTGAACAGCAGGCGGGCAACTATGAACCAGGCCATGACGCGTGACGCTCCAGTATGACGCCGGGATGATCAACCCCACAGAGGGGTTAGTGGCAAAGGTAAGCCGCCGGGAGCCACAGGTCAAGGGCGCCGCGCCCGGGCCCTCAGCTCTCGATGGTCCGCATGTCCCTGGGCGTGAACTGCCCTTCCCACCGGGCGATGACCGCCGAGGCCAGGCAATTGCCGGTGACGTTCACAGTGGTGCGCGCCATGTCCATGATGGCGTCCACGCCCAGAATGAGGGTAATGCCCTCCAACGGCAGGTTATAGCTGGCCAGGGTGCCTGCCAGGATGACCAGCGACGCCCGGGGCACGCCGGCCACGCCCTTGCTCGTGAGCATCAAGGTCAACAGCATGGTGATCTGCTGGCCGACGGTCAGGTCGACGTTGGCTGCCTGGGCGACGAAAATCGCCGCCAGCGACAGGTAGAGCGTCGAGCCGTCCAGATTGAAGCTGTATCCCAGGGGCAGGATGAACGACACAATCGGCCGGGGAACGCCGAACTGCTCCATCCGCTCCAGGGCCAGCGGCAGCGCCGCCTCGCTCGACGTGGTCGAGAAGGCGATGAGCGCCGGGTCCTTGATCGCCCGCGCGAAGCCGCCGACCGGGATCTTGAACAGCAGCATGATCGGCACCAGGACCAGCAGCACGAAGACCGTCAACGCCACGTACAGCGTGAGGACCAGGTAGCCCAGGTTCCACAGCACCCCGAGGCCGCTGCGCCCGATGGTGTAGGCGATCGCCGCGCCGACGCCGATCGGGGCGTACAGCATGATGATGTGCGTCACCTTGAACATTGTCTCGGCCAGCACTTCGCACCAGGTGACGATCGGGCGGCCGCGCTCGCCGAGCATGCTGAGTCCGATCGCGAACAGCATGCTGAAGATGACGATCTGCAGCACATCGCCGCGCGCCATTGCGTCGAAGACCGAGGTCGGGAAGACGTGCAGGATGATCTCCTGCCACGACTGCGGCCGGGCCGTAATCGGCGGCGGCCCTGTTGGCGCCGGCAGCGTGAGGCCGACTCCGGGCTGCATGATATTGACGGCCAGCAGGCCGATCAGCAGCGCCATCGTGGTGACGACCTCGAAGTAGATGATGGCGCGCAGGCCCATCCGGCCGACGTCCCTGAAGTGGCCGGCTCCGGCGATGCCCGCGACCAGCGTCGCGAACAGCAGCGGCGCGATGATCATCTGGATCATGCGGATGAACAGCTGGGCGAACGGCCTGATGGCCTCGGAGGCGTCCGGATTGGTGATGCTGACGATGTAGCCGGTGATGACGCCGATGACCAGGCCCAGGATGATCTGGGTGGTCGCCGAAACTCGCGCCTTCTTCGGTTCTTGCGCAGTCGCAGTGCTCGTCACGAACGCTCCTTTGGCCCCACAGTTCACTTGAGCTGAGCCGGCGTCAGCCTGAGAGAGCTTACACCGCCTCAGCCAAGCAGCACGTCGAGGGCCTCACCGACGGAGCGCACGCCGACCAGTTCGGCCCGGTCGGTCTCGTCTCCCGCGGTCTGCCCGGCGACGTCCACGTTGGCGGACGGCAGCACGATGCGGGTGAATCCCATCTGCTCGGCCTCGCGGATGCGGAGGGTCGCCTGCGGCGACGCCCCGCACTTCCCCGCCGAGGCCGACCTCGCCGAACACCGCCGTGCCCTGCGGCAATCGGGCGGTTCCGCAGGCTCGACGCCACGGCCGCGACGATGCCGAGGTCCACGGCCGGCTCGTCGATGCTCATGCCGCCGGCGATGTTGACGAACACATCGTCGCGAGACCAGGTGCAGGCCGGCGCGCTTCTCGAGCACCGCCAGCAGCAGCGACGAGCCGGTTCTGATCGATGCCCGACCGCCATGCGGCGGGCCATGCCGTAGCTGGTGGTGCTGACGAGCGCCTGCACCTCGACGAGCAGCGGCCGCGAGCCCTCGAGGCAGCACAGCACGGCCGAACCGGGCGTGGCGAGTCGGCCGCTCGGCGAGGAACAGCGCCGAGGGATTGGGCACCGGCCGCAGTCCGGCGCCGGTCATCTCGAACACGCCAAGCTCGCTGACGGCGCCGAACCGGTTCTTCACCGCGCGGACGACGCGATGCGAGTGATGGCGCTCGCCTTCGAAGTAGAGCACCGTGTCGACCACGTGCTCGAGCGCCTTGGGGCCGGCGATGTTGCCGTCCTTGGTGACGTGGCCGACCAGGAACGTCGGGATGTTGTGGCCCTTGGCGGTGAACAGGAACTGCGTGGCGGCCTCGCGGACCTGGCCGATGCTGCCGGGCGCCGACTGGAACTTCAGCGAGAACACCGTCTGCACCGAGTCCACGATCATCAGCGTCGGCTTGACGCGGCCGACCTCCTCGAGAATGCGCTCGATGCAGGTCTCGGCCAGCAGGTAGAGCGGCGCGTCGCCGACGCCGAGGCGATCGCCGCGCGACTTGATCTGATGCTCGGACTCCTCGCCCGACGCGTAGAGCACGGGGCCGACGGTGTGCGCGAAGTTCGCGGCCGCCTGCAGCAACAAGCGTGGACTTGCCGATGCCGGGCTCGCCGCCGAGCAGCATCAGCGATCCGGGGACGATGCCGCCGCCGAGCACGCGATCGAACTCGCCGATGCCGGTGGTGATGCGATCGGCTTTCGACGCCTCGATGTCCGCGTACTTCTTCGCGCCTGGCGTGGCGATGCCCGGCATCGCATAGCGATGCGTCGTCGGCCCGCCGCAGCGACGCGCTTCGAACGGCGCGCTCTTCGACAAACGAGTTCCACGCGCCGCAGTCGTCGCACTTGCCCTGCCACTTGGGCCGCTGCACGCCGCATTCCTGGCAGACGAAGACCGGTTTGGCTTGTTTCATTGACGGTCGACGATACTGTCTCACGGAGACACGGAGACACGGAGAGCTCTTGATCGAGTCGCGATCGTAGACCGAGCTCATTGTCTCATCGTCTGCAAGAATGACTGGCTCCGTGATCTCCGTGCCTCCGTGTCCTGACGTCGCGATGTCAGTCGTACTTTCGCTCGACGCGCGAGCCCGAGGCGGCACAGGATCTCGTAGGGAATCGTGTCCGATCCAGGCCGCCATCTCGCGCGCGTCGATGGTCTGCTACGCTCGCCCTGCGAGCCGAGGAACACCACCTCATCGCCCGGTCCGACGCCGTCGATGTCGGTGACGTCCACCGTGAGCATGTCCATGCTGACGGCGCCGACGATCTGGCGCGCGCTGGCCGCGGATCAGCACGAAGCCGTGATTCTTCGAGGCGGCGATCCAGGCCATCAGCGTAACCGGCGGGAATGACAGCCAAGGTCACGGGCGCGGTCGGCGGCGAAGCGGCCGCCGTAGCCGACCGTCTCGCCGGCGCGCACGCCCTTCACCGCCACCACCCGGCTGGTCAGCGACATCACCGGGCGTGAGCGCCAGCGTCGATGCCAGCGGCGGCGGGACCAGGCCGTAGAGCAGCAGGCCGGGGCGGACGAAGTCGAACCAGACGCGCGAATCGCGCAGCAGCGCCGCGGAGTTCGCCGCGTGGCGCAGGCGCGGGCCGGCGCCGAGCTCGTCGAGCGTCCGGCAGGCCGCCTCGAATCGCGTGCGCTGCGTCTCGAACAGCGTGTGGCCGGGCTCATCGGCGGTGCCGAAATGGGTGTGCACCGCCTCGAGCGCGAGGTTCGTGCTGGCGAGCAGCTCCGGCAGCGTGCGGCGCAGGTTGTCGTGGCGGAAGCCGAGGCGATTCATGCCGGTGTCGATCTTGAGGTGATAGCGCAGCGTCGTGCCGCGCTGCGCGGCGCCGTGCCTGCAGCGCATGGCCGGCGGCCGGGCTCGAGATCGTCGGCGTCAGGTCGTGATCGAAGACGCCGTCGAGATCGCTGACGCTGAGCGCGCCGAACACCAGGATCGGCGCGCGAATGCCGGACTTGCGCAGATCGACGCCTTCTTCGATGTCGGCCACCGCCAGCATCGTCGCGCCGGCGCGCTTCGAGCGCCGCGGCGACGCGGCGCGCGCCGTGACCGTAGGCGTTGGCCTTGACGACCGCGATGATGCCGGGCGCGATCGGCGGCCCGCGGCCGGCGCCGCGATTGAGCGCGCGTCTCGTCCTGCGAGATACGCGCTGATGGCCTTGAAGTTCGGATTCGAGCGCGGTGAGATCGACGCGCGCGGTGGTGCAGCGAATCACTGAGCGATTACAGCACGTGAGGCGGGTCTTAGTGCCTGAGGCCTGAAGGCCTAGTCGTCGTCGCGGCGTAGCCGCCGGCGAGGTTGCCGAACCGCGTCTGCTCGCGGATGAAGGCGAGCTTCACGGTGCCGGTCGGGCCGTTGCGCTGCTTGGCGATGATGATCTCGGCGACGCCGTCGGTCTCCGCCGGCTGATCGTCCGGTCTTGTACATCTCCTCGCGGAAGATCAGCACGACGACGTCGGCGTCCTGCTCGAGGGCGCCGGATTCGCGCAGGTCCGACAGCATCGGGCGCTTGTCGGAGCGCGCTTCGGGCGCGCGCGACAGCTGCGACAGCACGATGATCGGCACGCTCAGTTCCTTGGCCAGACCCTTGAGCGATCGCGAGATCGACGCCAGTTCGAGCGTGCGGTTCTCGAAGCGGCCGCGGCCGGTCATCAGCTGGATATAGTCGATCGCCAGCACGCTCAGGCCGTGCTCGGCCTTGAGGCGCCGCGCCTTGGCGCGCATCTCGAGCGCGCCGATGCCGGCGGTGTCGTCGACGAACAGCTGCGCCTCGCTCAGCGTCTCCATCGCGTGCGTGATCTGCCCGTATTCCTTCTGGCCGATCTGGCCGCTCATCAGCCGGTACATGTCGATCTTCGCTTCCGATGCGAGCATGCGCATGAACAGCGACTCCTTCGACATTTCGAGGCTGAAGAACCCGGCCACGCCGCCGTGCGTGGCGACGTGCTGGCAGATGTTGAGCACCAGGCTGGTCTTGCCCATCGACGGGCGCGCCGCGACGATCACCAGGTCGCCGGGCTGCAGGCCGCGCGTCTTGCGATCGATGTCGTCGAAGCCGGTCGGCACGCCGGTGATGAAGGTCTTGTGCTCGAACAGCTTCTCGATCTTCGGGAAGCTCTCGCGGACCAGCTGCGCATCGACACGAAGCCGGACTTGATGCGGTCCTCGGCCACCGCGAAGATCGCGCTCTCGGCCTCGTCGAGGATCAGGTCGGCTTCCTGGTCGGCCTCGTAGGCGTTGCCGAGGATCTTGTTGGCCGAGAAGATCAGGTTGCGCAGCGTCGCCTTCTCCTTGACGATCTGCGCGTAGTACTCGACGTTGGTCGAGCGCGGCACGCCGTCGACGAGCGACGCGACGTAGGCCGGCCCGCCGACTTCCTCGAGCTCGCCGGCTGCGCTCGAGCTCTTCCTTCAGCGTCACCAGATCGATCGGCTGGCTGCGCTCCGACAGATCGAGCATCCGCTCGAAGATGCGGCGGTGCGCGTCGCGGAAGAACGCCTTGCGCGTCGATCATCGCCGACGCCGACGTTGAACGTGTCGTTGTCGATCAGGATCGCGCCGAGCACCGATCGCTCGGCTTCGAGGTTGTGCGGAAGCGTGCGTCGCGGGCGCGGCGGCGGTCTCGGCCATCGGGTGGATCTTGACGCGCTGCTGAAGTGGGATGAAAGAGAGAACACGGCCGCCGGAATGATCGAGCGTCTGACCATCGTCGTGCGATGGCCTGGCGCCCGGATTCCGGTCGACCGGCGATGCGCTGCTTACGCTTCCTTGACGACCGTGATCTTCAACTGCGCCGTCACGTCGCGATGCAGCTTGACCGGCACGTGCGTCTCGCCGAGCGCGCGTGAGCGCGTCGGGCAGCAGGATCTTGCGGCGATCGATGTCGAAGCCCTTCTGCCTTGAGCAGGTCGGCGATGTCGCCGTTGGTCACCGAGCCGTACAGCGTGTCGTTGTCGCCGACCTTGCGGGCGATCGTGCAGGTCGAGCGCGACCAGCCGGTCGGCCAGCGCCTCGGCGGCGACGCGCTCTTCGCCCTCGCGCGCTTCGGCGATCTTCCGCTCGCGCGCGATCCACTTCTTGTTCGCGTCGGTCGCCGGCAACGCCAGCTTGCGCGGCAGCAGGTAGTTGCGGGCGTAGCCGTCGGCGACCTTGACGACGTCGCCGCGCTTGCCCACGTTGTCGACGTGGTCGCGGAGAATGACTTCCATCGGTCGTGTCTCCTCTAATCCGCCGCGTACGGCAGCAGCGCGAGCTGCCGCGCGCGCACGATGGCGACGCGCAGCCCGCGCTGATGCTTCGCGCAGGTGCCGGAAATCCGCCGCGGCAACACCTTGCCGCGCTCGGGGACGAAGCCGCTCAGCAGCTTGACGTCCTTGTAGTTGATGTCGTCGATCTTGTCCGCGCAGAACTTGCAGACCTTCCGGCGCCGGAAAAAGCCGCCGCCACGACGCTTGTCGCCGTCCTTGTCGCCGTCTTTGTCGCCGCCTTGCCGCGGCCGCCAGGGCCGCTCTTCTTAGGTCCACCAAATGCCATGATGCTACGCCTCCATATCGGCGCCATCGAACATCATGTCGCCTGAATCGTCGTCGTTATCGCCCTGCGGACCCTCACCCGGCTGCCGATCGGGCGGCAGGCCGCGCGCCACGCGGCGGCGGCGCGACTCTTCGGTGCGCTTGGTGCGGGCGCGCTCGGCCTTGATCGTCGACTCGTCGACGCGCACGATCAGGTGGCGCAGCAGGCCTTCGGTCACCTTCAGGCGGCGATCGATTTCCTTCATCAGCTCGCCGCTGCCGGTGATCACTTCGAGGACGTAGAAGCCTTCCTTGTGATGGCCGATCTCGTAGGCCAGCTTGCGCCGGCCCCACGGCATGCGTTCTCGGTCTTGTCGATGGTGCCGCCCAGGCGTTCGACGATTTCGGCGACCTGCTTGTGCATGTCGGCGACCTCGCTCTCGGTGGCGTCCGGCTTCAGGACGTAAATCAGTTCGTACGTACGTGTACTCATCACTGCTCCTTGTGGACACCTTCGACTTCGAGCGACGGAGTCAAGCTTCGCCGTTCGCGCCATCGCGTCAGAGGCGGCCACCGCCTTAGGTGGCAAGGAGAATCCGCAGCTTATTCCGCGGAGTCCCGTCTTGCTTCCGTTGCTGCGTTGAACACGTTCATCACGCGCTCGATGCCCTCGGAGAGAAACATCTCCGAGGCATCGGCGGCGCGCAGCACCGCCGCCGAAACCGTGTCGCGCTCGTCCGGCCTCGAAGCGGCCGAGCACGTGATCCGCGAGGTCGCGGCGATCTGTCGCCGCGCCCGACGCCCACGCGCATGCGCGGAAACGCCTGCGTCGCGAGGGACTGAATGATCGACTTCAGCCCGTTGTGCCCGCCGGCGCTGCCTTCGCGCCGCGCCCGCAACCGCCCCAGCGGCAACGCCACATCGTCGGTGACGACGAAGCAGGTCGGCCGGTTCGATCTTGTAGAACCCGGCGAGTCCGGCCACCGCCTGCCCGCTCAGGTTCATGAAGGTCAGCGGCTTGGCGAGCAGCACCGGCTCGTCCGCCGACTCGCGGTCTTCGACGTGCAGCGCCGTCGAACTTCTCGCGCCACTGGTCGCCGACCCGCCACCGGTCCGCCAGCGCATCGATGACCTTGAAGCCGACGTTGTGCCGCGTGTCGCGATACTCGGCCCCGGGATTGCCGAGACCGACGATCAGCTTCATCGTTACTTCTTCGTTCTTCGTCCCTTGTCGGCCTTGGCGTCGTCTTCCTTGTCGGTCTTGCCCTTCTTGATGACTTCGGGCTCGGCCGCTCCGGCCGTCGCCGCAGCCGGCCGCGGCCGCGCCGTCCGCGGCCGCCGCGGCCTCTTCGACGACCTTGATGCTGACGACGTGGACGATCATCAGGTCGGGGTCGGTGACCGGCGTCCACGCGGCGTTGGCCGCGAGGTCGCGCACGTGAATCGAGTCGCCGATGCCGAGCTCGGTGACGTCGACTTCGATCGAGTCCGGAATCTTCGCCGGCAGCACTTCGACCTCGATCTCGCGATGCACGAAGTCGAGCACGCCGCCGTCCTGCTTGACGCCGCGCGACTTCGCCCTTGAGCATGATCGGCACGGTGACCTTGATCTTGCGATCCATGTTGACGCGGTAGAAGTCCGCATGCAGCGGGTGATGCGTGATCGGATCGAGCTGCACGTTCTTCACCAGCACGCGCGCGTCGGTCGCCGTCCTGGCACCTTGAGCGTGATCAGGGTGTTGAAGCCCGACTCGGAGTGCAGGATCCGCATGAACGGCTTCGGATCGACCGACACCGGCTCCGGCGCCGGCGGCGTCGCCGGCCTTCTGCGCGCCGTAGACGCACCGCCGGAAGTCTTGCCGGCCGCGCGCAGGCGCGGGCTTCGTTCTTACCCTTGGTGGTGCGCTTGACTGCGTCGAGAATTGCTTCCATGACTTGACTGACCTTTCTCGGGCTTCGGACTGCCTACACCCTTTGCCGAATTAACGGCTAGGCTAGGCTCGTCGGCTCTAGGCTCGTCTACACGAACAACGACGAGACCGACGTTTCCTCGTGGATGCTGCGGATCGCCTGGCCGAGCAGCCGCGCCACCGACAGCACCACAATCTTCTGGCACTTCGCACGTCTCCGCGGTCAGCGGAATCGTGTTGGTGATGATCAACTTGTCGATCGGCGACTTCTCGATGCGATCGATCGCCGGGCCCGGACAGCACGCCGTGAATGGCGCACGCGAGCACGCGCTCGGCGCCGGAATCCTTGAGCGCCTGCGCGGCCTTCTGGATGGTGCCGGCGGTGTCGATGATGTCGTCGGCGATGACGCAGGTGCGGCCCGCGACCTCGCCGATCACGTTCATCACTTCGGCGGTGCCGTCTTCGCTGCGGCGCTTGTCGATCGACGGCCAGTTCCGCGTCGAGGCGCTTGGCGTAGGCGCGGGCGCGCTCGGCGCCGCCGGCGTCGGGCGCGACGATGGTCAGCTTCTCGTAGGACTGGCGCGACAGGTAAGTCGATGATCACCGGCGCCGCGAACAGGTGATCGACCGGCAGGTCGAAGAAGCCCTGGATCTGCGCCTTGTGCAGGTCCATCGTCAGCACGCGGTTGCACGCCCGCGGCGGTCAGCACGTTGGCGACCAGCTTGGCCGAGATCGGCACGCGCGGCTTGTCCTTGCGATCCTGGCGCGCGTAGCCGTAATACGGAATCACCGCGGTGATGCGCGCCGCCGACGATCGACGGAACGCGTCCGTCATGATCATCAGCTCCATCAGGTGCTGATCGACCGGGGCGCAGGTCGGCTGGACGATGAAGACGTCGGTGCCGCGGATGTTCTCGTCGATCTGGAACGAGACTTCGGTGTCGGGAAACCGGCGCAGGCGGGCTTGCCCGAGTTCCACGCCGAGGAACTCGGCAATCTCAGCCGCGAGCTGCGGGTGAGCGCTGCCGGAGAAGACTTTCAGTTCTCCGAAACCCGTTGGTCGCATGCAATGCGAGCTGCAAAAACTGGTTGGGGCGGAAGGATTCGAACCTTCGAATACCGGCTCCAAAGGCCGGCGCCTTACCGCTTGGCCACGCCCCAACACCCCGGGGCAAACCCATATCGTATATGGACGGCCGGGTTTCGGCAATCGCGGAGATCGGGATCATGCCATCGGCAGCCACTGAAAATGCTCCGGCGGCCACCGTGCCACGCACGGCCACCCGGTCGGGAGGCTCAGTAACCGCCGAGGCGCCGATATTCGCAGCGATTGAGGGTCCGCGTGGACAGCGACAGCCAGCCGGGCCGTGCCAGGTCGTTCGGCAGTCCGCGCGCGGCGTCGGCCCGCTCGAACAGGCCGAATACCGCCGATCCCGAGCCGGACATGGCGGCAAATGACCGCGCCGGCATCGATCAGCGACTGCCGGATCCGGCCAATCGCCGGGTGATGCCGGACCACCGGGGGCTCCAAGTCGTTCCGCAAGGCCGAGGCCCAGGCCGGCCAGACCGGCGGCATCGGCCGACCGGCACCGGCTTCCGCGGAGCGGCGGGCTTCCTCGTCGAACCACCGGTAGGCATCCACGGTCGAGACGCCGAAACCCGGGCGCAGGATCAGCACGACGTGCACCGGCGGCATGTCGGCGAGCGGATAGATGTCGTCGCCGCGGCCGAGGCCGAGCGCGGTGCCGCCGACCAGGAAGAACGGCACGTCGGCGCCGAGGCGCGCGCCGATGCGCGGCAGCGACGCGACGTCGAGATTCGAGCTTCCACAGCTTGTTCAGCGCCAGCAGCGTCATCGCGGCATTCGACGCTGCCGCCGCCGAGACCGGCTTCCGACGGGATGCGCTTGCGCAGATCGATCGCGATGTCGCGCGGCCGCCGACGACTTGCCCGTCGCGACGCGATGCAGGAGCGACGCCGCCTTCCACACCAGATTGCGCGATCGGTCGGGACTGTCGGGCTCGTCGCAGGTCACGGACAGCGGGCCGCGCCGCTCCGTCACGTGACGTTGTCGAAGAGCGCGAGCGACTGAAAGACGGTGCGCAGATCGTGATAGCCGTCCGGACGGACGCCGAGAATGCGCAGGTCGAGATTGATCTTGGCGAAGGCCGGGAAGGACAGGGTCATGGCGTTCTGAGCGGCGCGACCGAGCGAAGTTCGTCGAGCGTCATCGGAGCGGTGTCGGATGGAATAGCCAGGTCGAACGCCCGCCGCATTGATGCTGGTGTTCACCTCGAGTTGCTGCACGCCGGCGATCAGGTCCACCGTGCCGTCCGCGGATCGCAGCCGCACCTGCCGCGGGAAGCCGTTCAGGAGCTGGCTGTAATCGACGCGCCAGCCGCCGCCATCGACGGCCGCCACCGTCCCGCGCCCGCGACCTGGCGCAGAAACACGTGCGACCACCCGGCGCCGACACCGCGCGCCACTCGCCGGACCATTGCCGGCCGTCGGTCGGCTCGCCGGCTCCGACACAGGCGGAGAGTGACAAGCAGCAGATCGTCGGCGCTCAGCGGAAGCCCGGTCAGGTGCTCGAGGACGGCGGACACCGATGTCGACGTCAGCACGCGATGCTCGCGAGGCAGCAGCAGCGTCGCCTGCTCGGCGCGAGCCGCCAGGATGAACACGGCGCGCCGAACGGCGCCACGCCTTCGAGCCGCACGGCGCCGCCGCGCTTCAGCCCGGTGATCACCTTGCCGCGCAGCGACTCGTCGCCGGCCTTGCCCGAAAGGCCAAGCTCCATCGTCAGCGTGCGCAGTCCCGCGCAATGAGCGGTGGCGTGATCAAAGGTGGTGACGGCGTCCGGAGACGGCGTGGCCGATCCGGCGGGCCGCGGCGGCAGCCGCGTGGCGCAAGACACGGCCGCGACCAACGGCCAACGGTCAGCAGCCCGAGCCGCAGCGCTAGCGGCGTCGCCTGGCATCCTGAAGTTTCTTGTCGATCGCGTCGCGATCGATGGACTCGCCGTCGCCGGCCAATGCGCGCTGCCAGGCGGCGGTCGCTTCGGCCCAACTCCCCTGCTTCGCCAGGACATCACCGTGATGATCCTGGATCACCGAGTTGGCGGGCAGCGCCGCCGCGGCGCGACCGAGCGGCTCCGCGGCTTCGTCCGCCTTGCCCTGCTTGAACAGCGCCCACCCGAGGGTGTCGAGATACGAGGGGTTGTCGGGCTCGACGCTCAACGCCCGCTCGATCAGCGCCACCGCTTCGGCGTGCCGGTCGGTGCGGTCGGCGAGCATGTAGCTGAGGAAGTTGATGGCATCGGCATCCAGCGGATCGCGCTCGATCATCTCCCGCAGTTCGTGCTCGGCATCCGGCACCCGCCCGGCCTCTTCGTAGACGCTGGCGAGGCGCATCGTGAATGTGTCGTCTTCGCCGAACGCGGTCTCGGCCTGCTGCACGACCTTGATCGCCTCGTCGTAACGCTTCTGGCTGGCATAGGCATCGGCCAGCGCGAGCGCCAGTTGCGGGCTGCGCGATTCGGACTTGATCGCGCCTTCGAGGAAATTGATGGCTTCCGACGCGCGGCCGACGCGGCCCAGCGCCTGCGAGCGCAGGCGGATCAGGCGCTCGTCCTCGGGTGAACGCGTGATGGCTTCGCCGGTCACCGCGATCGCGCGATCGTAGCGTCGGGCGCTGATCAGCGCCTGCGCCAGATAGACGTCGAACGTGCTGTCCTCGGGCGTCAGCTGCCGTGCCGAGGTCAGCGCCGCAATCGCGGCATCGTACTCGCCGAGCTGCTGATGCGCCAGGCCGAGCTGCGCCAGCACCGCGGCGGCCTCGGTCTCGCGGCCCTTCGCCCGCGCCGCGACGTCCTTGGAGAACGGCGTCAACAGCTCGACGATCTGGTGGTACTCGATACTGGTCCGACATCGTGCGCGCCAGCGCACTGAGGCCGGCGAGGCTGGTCGGATCGATCGAGAGAATCTTCCGCGCGGCGGCTTCAGCTCCTGCCGTGTCCTGCAGTTGCCGCGAGGCGGTGGACAGCAGGTACAGCAGGCGCGTGTCGTCGGGGCTGGCCTTCAGCAGCTCGACGATCGACTCTTTCGCGCGCGTGGCGCCGACACCGCCAGGAACGTTGAGCAGCGCGGCCACATAGCGCAGCCTGAGATCGCGGCTGGGCGATCGCACGCCTTGCACCGCCTGGTCGTAGGCGCCCGCGGCCGCTGCCCAGCGACCCAGCCGCTCGTACAACTCGCCGAGCGACACGTAATAGCGCGGGTTGATCTCGGCGGCCTGCACCAGCGCTTCCGCCGCTTCGAACATGCGGCCCTGCGAAGTGCGCGCCTCCGCGAGCAGCACGAACGGTTCGGCCGACGACGGCGCCTGCGACGCGACGGCTTCCAGGATCGTCGTCGCCTCGTCAACCTTGCCGGAGCGGAGCAGCAGGCGGCCGTAGGCGATCTGCAGGTTCAGATTGGTGCTCATCACCGGCGTGCCGTGGATGGCCTGCAAGTGCTCGATCGCTTTCTCGCGAAGGGAGGCCGGCGTCGAGCCAGGCGTCGGCGTGCCGGCACCGTCGGCCCAGGCCGAGTAGACGAGGCCGAGAATGTGATGCGCTTCGGCGTTGTCAGGGTCGAGCGTGAGCGCCTGCTCGGCGGCGCCGCGCGCCTCCTCGCCTTCGTTCTGTCGCGCGTGCAGCGCCGCGCGCTCGGCCAGCAACTCGGCGGAGGCCGGATCGAGTTTCTGCGCGCGGTCGAGCGCGGCGGCGGCGCCCTTGACGTCGCCGTCGGCTTCGAGCCGGCGCGCCAGCATGAAGTCGTAGTAGCGCCTGCGCGGAAATCGTGGGAGTCGACGGCGCCGCGGGCGGTGCCGGTGTCTGGGCGGCCGCCGGCCGTCCCGTCAAGAGCAGGGCTACAGCCACGCAGGCAGGCGTCACGCGCATCAGCTGATTCTTACCCGGCGGTTTCGACGGTGTATAGTCCTTTTATGCCCGTCGACGAGGAACTGCTCGAGATCCTCGCCTGCCCGGCCTGCAAGACGCCGGTGACGCTGGTCAAGGACGGAACGGCGCTCAAGTGCGACTCGTGTCACCGCGTGTATCCGATCAAGGACGACATCCCGGTGATGCTGATCGACGAAGCCACGATCGAACCCTGAGTCCTCGGTCCATTCTGCTCGTCCGGCTCCGCCTGATCGGCGACGTCGTCTTCACCACGCCGGTCGTTCGCGCTCTCAAGCGCCGCTTCCCGGATGCCCGCATCACCTATCTCGTCGAGGCCGCCGCCGAACCGGTCGTGCGCCATCATCCCGCACATCGACGACCTTGTCGAATCGTCGAGCGGCCACGCGGCCTCGCGCGCATCCGCTACGACTGCGCGCTCGCGCGCGAGCTGCGGCGGCAGCGCTTCGATCTCGTCATCGATTTTCACGGCGGACCGCGGAGCGGCGTGGCTGACGTGCGCGACGGGTGCGCCGCTGCGCATCGGCTACGACCTGCCCGGACGCGCGCTGGTCCTACACCACGCGCGTGCCATGGACCCGGTCGCTGGTGCCGCCGCGCCACTCCGTGCTCAATCAATGGGACTTGCTGGGTCCGCTGGGAATCGACGCGCCGGATCCCGCCGCCGATGCGGTGCAGATGCCGCTCGCGCCGACGCCGTGACGCGCGTCGACGCGCGCCTCCGCGAGGCCGGCGTCCCCGACTCGGCGGCAATCGCGGTGCTGCACGTCAGCGCGGGCAACCCGTTCCGCCGCTGGCCGGCCGATCGATTCGCGGCGCTGGCCGCGGCTCTGGCCAACCTGCCCGAACCGCATGCACGTGGTGATCACATCCGGGCCCTCCGAGGCCGAAGCGGTGGACCGCGTGACCCGCGTCGCCCGTGGCACGCCATCGGTGGACGGCTCGCGCATCGTGCACTGCGGCGAGTTCGATCTGCCGGAACTGGCCGCGCTCGTCAGTCGCGCGCGCGCTGTACATCGGCGGCGACAGCGGTCCGCTGCACATCGCTGCCACGACGCGCACCCCGATCGTCGCCCTGTTCGGGCCGACGCTGCCGGAGCGATCGCTGCCCTGGCGCGATCCCGCGGTCGGCGCAATCGCGGTCGATGCGGGACCGCTGCCGTGCCGGCCGTGCCATCAGCGCACGTGCGTGCCCGGCGACTTTCGCTGCCTCGGCAACATTTCGGCCGATGGTGCTGGCGGCCTGCCGCCAGGCAATGGGAACGGGTTAAGCTGGTCGATCTGACGACTATGTTGTCCGTTCCAGCAGCCGGGAGCCTCCCCCGCCATCGCCTCGAGCTGGTCGGCGTCGCGTCCCTGATGGGCCTCGTCGCGACGATGCTGTTCTCGATCGCGGCGGCGCAAATCCTGCTGGGCGTGACGGTGCTCTGCTGGCTGGCCTTGCACCTGTCCCAGGCGCGCCGCATCGAGGCACCCTCGTTCTTCTGGCCGCTGGTCGCCTACGCGGCAGCTGACCCTGCTGTCCGCGGGCTTCTCGCTCGATCCCGACCGTCAGCGTCACCGACTGCAAGCAGCTGTTCCTGTTCATGCTCGTGCCGGTGATCTACGACCTCGCCCGCGGCACGCGCGCCAACTCGGTGCTGAGCATCCTGATCACCGTCGGCGCCGCCAGCGCCTTCGTCGGCATCGTGCAGTACGGCGTCCTCAACTACGACAATCTCGGACGCCGGCCGCAGGGCACGCTGTCGCACTGGATGACCTACTCCGGGCACGCTGATGCTGATCATCTGCGCCGCGATGGCGCGGCTGCTCTACGGCACGCCGGGATCGGCTGTGGGCGGCGTTCGTGCTGCCGGTGCTGATCGTCGCGCTGGCCTGACGCTGACGCGCGGCGCCTGGGTTGGCGTCGCGGTCGGCGTCGCGCGTGCTGTTCCTGAGCAAGGACTTCCGCCTGCTCGCGCTGATCCCGATGGTGATCGCCGCCGCGCTGCTGGTCGCCCCGGACGAGCTGTCGAACCGCGTGAACTCGATCGGCGACATGAACGATCTGACCACCCGCGACCGCGTCGCGATGCTCGAGGCCGGCGTGGCGATGGTCCGGACTCTCCGTTGACCGGCGTCGGCCCGGACATGGTCGAGCACGTCTATCCGCGACTACCGGTACCGCGATCCGCGTGCAGGCCAACAATCCTCACCTGCACAACGTGCCGATGCAGATTGCGGCCGAGCGCGGGCTGCCCGCGCTGGTGCGTGGGTGTCGTTCGTGCGTCACGGCCGGTCATCGGCCTGTGGCGACATGCGGCGCACGCGCGGCGTGATGCCCTGGCCGCCGCGGCGCTGGGCGCGATCGTCGCCATGCTGGCGGCGGGCCTGTCGGAATACAACTTCGGCGACTCCGAGTTCCTGATGCTGCTGCTGGTGCTGATGACGCTGCCGTTTGCCGCGGCCCGTGACGGCGGGCCCTCCCGATGACGCTGGTGGCAGCTGCCAGCGCTCGATGCGCGCACGCGCCCGGGATCTCATCCTCCGCTTCAGCTCGAGCCGGGTGCTGGTCGTCGGCGACGTGATGCTCGACCGCTTCCTGATCGGCCGCGTCAGCCGCATCTCACCCGAAGCGCCGGTGCCGGTCGTGGTCCACGATCACGATGAGTTCCGCCTCGGCGGCGCGGCCAACGTGGCCCACAACATGCGTCGCGCTGGGCGGCGCGGTCGACGCTCGTCGGCGTCGTCGGCGACGACAGCGACGCGCGATTGCTGTCGGCGGAGCTGGCGGCGCGCGGGCTGTCGGCGTCGGCGCTGGTGACGGTGCCCGAGCGGCGCACCACCACCAAGATGCGCGTGGTCACCAGCCGTAACCAGCAGGTCGCGCGCATCGACTACGAGACCGACGACGACGTCGACACCGCCGACGAAGACGCGATCATGACCGCGATCGATCAGCACCTCGAGCGGCGCAGGTGCTGCTGGTCTCGGACTATCAGAAAGGCGTGGTCACCCGGCGAGTCGATGGCGCACCTGGTGGCGTGCGCGCACGAGCGCGGCATCCCGCTGCTGGTCGATCCGAAGGTGCCGCACCTGGATTTCTATCGCGGCGCCACGCTGGTGACGCCGAACCACGTCGAGGCAGAGAGCCGCTTCGGCCAACAGCCGCATCCGCACGCACGACGATGCCCGCGAGCGCGGCGCGAGTGATCGTCAAGCGCGCCAGCGTGGAAGGCGTGCTGATCACGCGCGGCGAACGCGGCATGTGGCTGTCGCACGGCGGGGCCGAGGGCTCGCTGCCGGCCACCGCCCGCGAAGTGTCGGACGTGACCGGCGCGGGCGACACGGTGATCGCGACGCTGGCGCTGGCCCTGGCTGCCGGCGCGCAGAGCGCCGAGGCCGCGCGCGCTGGCCAACGAGGCCGCCGGCGTGTCGTCGGGAAGTTCGGCGCAGCCACCGTGTCGGCCGATGAACTGCGCGCCCGCTTCAGTGCCTGAAGTGCCGCTTGCCGGTGAACACCATCGCCAGACCGTGTTCGTCGGCCGCGGCAATCACTTCGGCGATCCTTCACCGACCCGCCCGGCTGCACGACCGCGGTCGCGCCGGCCGCCGCGACCGCGTCGAGTCCGTCGCGGAACGGGAAGAACGCATCCGAGGCGGCCACCGATCCCCTTCAGCGTCGACGCGCGACGCCGGTCCAGCCCGCCGCCTTCGTCACCGCCACCTTGACGGCGTCGACGCGGCTCATCTGCCCGGCGCCGATCGCCAGCGTCCGGACCGCGTCGGTGAAGATCACCGTGTTCGACTTCACGTGCGCCATGACCCGCCAGGCAAAGCGCATCGCCTGCCACTCCTCCGCGGTGGGCTGACGCTTGGTCACCACCTTGCATGCCGTCGGCCGGCCACGTCCGCTGCGCCTCGATCACCGATCGCGCTCCTGCACCAGCAGCGCGCCGAGGATCGAGCGGATCTCGCGGCGAAGCGCCGGATCCGCGTCTGAGCGGCCAGCGACGCGAAGTCGCCAACGACCACGCGCAGGTTGGCCTTGGCGGCCAGGATCGCGCGTGCGCTGTCGTCGACGCCAGGAGCGATCACCGCTTCGATGAAGGTGGCGACGATCGCGCGGGCGGTGTCTTCGTCGATCGGCCGGTTGAGGCCGATGATGCCGCCGAACGCCGCCAGCGCATCGGCTTCGCGCGCGCGGACGTAGGCTTCGGCAATCGTGGCGCCGGTGGCGACGCCGCACGGATTGGTGTGCTTGATCACCGCGGCCGCCGGCTCGTCGAACTCGAGCACGATGCGCGCGGCGGCGTCGAGATCGAGCAGGTTGGTGAACGACAGCTCCTTGCCCTGCAGCACCGACGGGGCGCCGAGGCCCGTCGCTGGCGACAGCGCGTACCACGCCGCCGGCTGATGCGGGTTCTCGCCGTAGCGCAGGTCGCGCAGCTTGTGCGCGTCCACGACGAGGTGATCGGGCGCGAGCGGCGCCGACGCGGCCTCGCGGCGGAACTCGTCGCCGTCGACGGTGACCTCCGCCAGCGTCGAGGCGATCGCCGTGTCGTAGGCGCCGGTGTGCGCGAAGGCGCGGCGCGCGAGCTCGAAGCGGAACGCCGGCGATCGGGCCCCGCTCGCGATCGAGTTCGGCGAGCACCGACGTCGATAGTCGGACGGCGACACGACGACCAGCACGTCGCGGAAATTCTTCGCCGCGGCGCGCACCAGGCTCGGGCCGCCGATGTCGATCTGCTCGATCAGATCGTCGAACTGGATGCCCGGCTTCGCCGCGGTCTCGACGAACGGATAGAGATTGACGACCACCAGATCGACGAGCCCGATGCCGTGCTGTCTCGGCGAGCTCGAGATCCTCGGGGTGATGACGACGCGCGAGGATGCCGCCGTGGATCATCGGATGCAGCGTCTTGACGCGGCCGTCCATCATCTCGGGGAAGCCGGTGACGTCGCTGACACGTTGACGACCGGCAGGCCGGCATCGGCGAGCGCCTTGGCGGTGCCGCCGGTCGAGACCAGCTCGAAGCCGCGCGACGTCAGGCCTCGGCCGAATGGAATCAGGCCCGGTCTTATCCGACACACTCAGAATGGCACGTCGCATCGGAATGTCCTCGCGAAACGAAAGAAAACGAAAACACACGCTATGATCGGTTTGCGAATTGACACCAAATGTAACGGCCCGTATCATCCCCGTGCAGTCCATTTATGCGGACCAGAAGGCCGCAAGTTGCGGCCTTTTTTTGTTGCCCCGAACCTCATCCAGCGATGGGCCGGGGTAGGACGACACGGTGGCTTCATGCCACCAGTAAGACAGGAAGAGAACGATGCGTATTACAGGCAAGGTCAAGTGGTTCAACAACGCCAAGGGCTACGGATTCATCGAGCGCGAAGGCGGCAGCGATGTGTTCGTCCACTACTCGGCGATCCAGGGCGTCGGGCTTCCGTTCCCTCGAAGAGGGACAGCCGGTTGAGTTTGAAATCGTTGACGGTCCGAAGGGTCCGCAGGCCGGCAACGTGACCCGCGTCGTCTGAGCCGTGATTGACCACCGGTGCCGGGCTCCCTCCCGGTATCGGTGCCAGTTCCGCTTCAGCGACTTCATTCCTCGACCGGCTTCGCGGTCAGCGACACCTTGCCGCCTTTCACCGCCACCCGGAACGCCACTTCCCGTCCACCGTCCCCAAACTTCTTCACCTGCGCCTGCACCAGCTCGGTGAACCGCTCGAACGGCACCGGCTTCTCCCCCACGTCTTTTCGCGCCTGCGCCAGCTGCTCGTACAACGCCTGCACCCGGTCGGTCTGCGCGCGCGGATCGGCCACGCTGGTCACCGCCACGATCCGCTCCGCGGGCGCCGAAGGCGGCACCGGCGGCGCCGCGGCCGGCGGTTGAACCGGCGGCGCACTCTGCTCCGCCACCTCACGAGGCGCCTGGCGCACGGGCTCCGGCGGCAGCGACACCCCCGGCCCACCGGCCGGCCGGGTCGTCGTCCGGTCTCCTGCGCCTTCATCTGGCGTTCCCACAATTCCGCGAACGCCGCCTAGCGCGATCTGCAGGGTCTCGAAGCGGAAGCGATCGGCGGTGTTCTTGATGAGCGATGCGATCGAACTTCTTCACCAGCGCGTCGACGCGCGCGCGCTGTCTCCCACGGCAGACGCGGCAGGCGGCCGGCGAAGAACATGTTGTACTCGGCCTCGAGCCGCCGCAGTTCCACCTCCAGCATCTGCAGCTCGCGTTCGAAGTCCGACTTGGGCGGCGGCATGGCGTCAGGGCAGCAGCGTGAACCAGACCAGCGGCAGCCACAGCTCCCGCGCGTACGGGATCGGGCCGATCGTCGATCAGCACCTCGCGTGCCGGGCACCGGCCGACCACCTCGAACAGGTCGCGCAGCCGCAGCGCGTCGCTCGGGAAGAACCGCGCGCGGTGCCGGCGACTCGGCGCCTTCGCCGATCTCGCGGTACTCCGCCGAGGCCCGGGCCATCTCCTCGAGCGCCCGGTCGTAGTCCGCGCCCTCGAACGGCGGCCAAATGCGAGGGTGATCGAAAACGGCAGGTCGCGCGGGCCGAACAGCGTCGCGTGCAGATCGGGATCGAGCGCCGCAAGTTCCTCGGCGGTGGGCTCCTCCGGCTTCTCGACGTAGGGCCAGAAGCGATCCAGCGGGCGCGTGGTTACGGCCGGACATGAAGTGCAGATCGTAGCAGGGTTCGGATCGGCGCGAAAGGGTCAGAACCCGGCGGAGGTGCGGAAGACCGGAGGGTGCGGTACGATCGGCGCCCATGGCCTCACCGCGCGATATCCCGTCGATCGACCTGCTGCGACAGCGTGCAGGCGTTCAGGCCCTGGAACTGCGGTTCGGGGCCGAGGCCACCAGGGACGCGCTCCGGGACGCCGCCGGCGCCACGCGCCACGGCTTGCGCGACGGTGATCGATCGGCTGGCGCCGAGGATCTGGCGGCGGCCATCGAAGCCGGCGCCGCTGCCCGGCTTGCCGCGCGCTTCCAGGGCTCGCTGCGCCGGGTGATCAACGCGACCGGCGTGCGTCATGCACACCAACCTGGGCCGGGCGCCGCTCGCCGACGGCCGCGATCGCGCGCATTGCCGACATCGCGCGGCGGCTACACGCAATCTCGAGTACGACCTCGACCAGGGCACCCGCGGATCGCGGACCGTACACGCCGAATCGCTGATCACCGCGCTGACCGGCGCCGAAGCCGCGGTGGTCGTGAACAACAACGCGGCCGCGACCATGCTGATCCTGGCCGGCGCTGGCCACCGGGCGCGAGGTGATCATCTCGCGCGGCGAGCTGGTCGAGATCGGCGGCGGCTTCCGCGTGCCGGACGTCATGCGCCCAGTCGGGCGCGATCCTGCGCGAGGTCGGCACCACGAACCGCACGCGTGTCAGCGACTACACGGCGGCGGTCGTCGCCGGCGCACCGCGCTCATTCTGCGCGTGCACCCGTCGAACTTCCGCATCGAAGGCTTCACCGAGCGCCCCACCCTGCGCGCGCTCGTCGAGGCCGGCCGCGCCATCGGCATCCCCGTCGTCGAGGATCTCGGCAGCGGCAGCCTGGATCGACGACATTCGCGGACGAACCATCGGTGCAGCGCCTCGATGGCGGCGGGGGTGGACCTCGTGTGCTTCAGCGGCGACAAGCTGCTCGGCGGGCCGCAGGCCGGCATCCTCGCCGGCCGCAAGGCGCTGGTCGATCGGCTGCGGCGCCATCCGCTGATGCGCGCGTTCCGCGTCGACAAGCTCACCTACGCGGCGCTCGAGGCCACGCTGCTCGAACATCTGGCCGGCCGCGCGTCACAGACGGTGCCGGTGCACCGGATGCTGTCGCTCGGCGCGGATCAGATCGAGGCGCGAGCGCGCGCGCTGGGCGATCGCCTGGCCGCCCACGGCTGGCGCACGGCGCTCGTCAACGGATCGTCCGCAGTCGGCGGCGGCAGCGCCCCGGGTGTGGCGCTCCCAACCACGCTGCTGACCCTGGAACGCGACGGCATGACCGCTGCCAGCCTGGAAGCACACCTCCGTACGCTTGCCACCCCCATCGTCGCCAGAATCGTGGACGACCGCGTGGCGCTGGACCTGCGCACGGTCTCCGAGGAGACGGAGGCGGAGTTGGAAGCGCTACTCCGCTGGTAGGGAGGGCGGGGACGATCTAGGTCTTGGGTCTTGGGTCTTGGGTCTTGCGTCTTGCGTCTTGGGTCCTGAGTCTTGAGTCTGCCGGAGTCTCGGTGCCCGTCTGCCGGCTGCCGTTACTTCCTCGCCCTTCGTGTTCCATCACCAACCCCACCGCGGTGCCTTTCTTGAAGCCTTTCCAATAGGTGTGCGTCGGCTGTGTCTTGCCGTCTCGATCCACGGCGTAGACCGCGTCCTTCCCCTGCGGCACCAGGTCGAAATAGCTCGCCTTCGCCGCATCGTCTTTCAGGTAGCGATCGAAGTAGGCGGTGGCGAAATGCTGGAGGATGTTGTTCATCCGCACGGTGTCCCAGACCGGATCGGCGTAGTGCGAGAAAGCCGCTGAGGCGCTGGTGGCGGCGACCTCCTCCGGCGCGGGATATGGCGCGGCGGCGTTGTGATTGGCCTGCAGGAACGTCAGCAAGTAGCGGTCTGCATTCACCGCCGCCTGGTAGATGGCGCGCGTGCCGTGCTCGTAGCCCGACACATCGTCGGCGCTGCCGGCCACGAACAGCACCGGCGTGCGGATGCCACGCAGTCCTTCCGCGTCCCAGAACCCACCCTGCATGCCCCACGGACCGATCGCGATCGCGGCCTTGATGCGCGGGTCGAGGCTGGCGCGGTACTGCGGGTTGGCCGCGCCGCGCTCGGACAGCAAGTGATGAGGAGGCGCGGCTGACAGGGTTTCGCTGGCGGCGCTGAAGCCGCCGCCGATCACGTTGACCACGCCGTAGCCGCCCATGGAGTAGCCGACGATCCCCGTCTTCGAGGCGTCGACGTGTCCGGTGAGAAAACTCCCCGAGCCGGGCGCGCCGAGCCGGGCAATCTCACGCAGCACGAACAGCTGATCGAGTGGCCGGTTGTACAACGTGCTCGCGAAGGTCTTCTGATCGTCGTAGGTACTGTCGGTGTGATCGATCGAGACGATGACGTAGCCCTTGCTGGCCAGATTCTCGGCAAGGTGGCTGAGGAGGAAGCGGTTACCCGGGTAGCCGTGCGAGATGATCACCAGCGGAAACGGCGCGGCGCCGCCGAGGGGTGCGGCGTCGCGAACGGCCCGGCCGTGGAGCGTCGCCTGGATCGCCGGGTCGCGCGTGATCACTCGATACGTACCGCCGCCAGTGGTACCGGTCGCTAGCGCCGCCGGGTACCAGACCTCGAGCGTGAGGGGCCGGTCGTAACGCACCACCGGTCCGGTCGGCGTGGTGTTGACCACGTCCACGCGCTGACGGTCAACCACGGTAATGGTGCGCACCCCAATCGCGTAGCTGCCATACGAGGCCAGTTCCGGCGCCGCCGGCGTCACCACGTCGATACGGTTCTGCTCGGCGACCAACTCCGCGCCGAATACCGCCAGTGTGAGAAGAGCAAGGGAGATCAGCCGAGGGCGCATGGCGGCATTATGCAGGAGGACCGCGCAGAGTGCAGCTGGGCGTGACGGGTGGTAAGCTCCCGCGCATGTCCACGCGCCTCGTCATCGCCGCCCTCCTGCTCACCGTGGCCGGCTGCACCCGTCCACCTCACTACGACGTGATCATCCGCAACGGCACGGTTGTCGACGGCAGCGGAGCGCCGGGCGTGGCGGCGGACGTCGCCATCCAGGGGCAGCGTATCGCCGCGGTTGGCGCGCTCGGGCCAGCAACCGCCACCAGCGAGGTGGACGCCAAGGGCCTGACGGTGGCGCCCGGCTTCATCAACATGCTGAGCCACTCGGAGACGTCGCTCATCGCCGACGGCCGCTCGATGGGCGAGCTGAAGCAGGGCGTGACGCTCGAAGTCTTCGGCGAAGGCTCGATGGGCCCGATGAACGACAGGATGAAGCAGGAAGCCAAGGCGCGGCAGTCGGACATCACGTTCGACATCGGGTGGACCACGCTGGGCAGTACCTGGACTGGCTGGTGGCGCGCGGCATCTCGCCGAACATCGCGTCGTTCGTCGGCGCCGCCACGGTCCGCGTCAACGAAGTGGGCTACGCCGATCGCGCACCGACTGCCAGAGGAACTGGACCGCATGCGCGCGCACGTGAAGACCGCGATGGAGGAAGGCGCGATGGGCGTCTCCTCCGCGCTGATCTACGCGCCAGGGTTCTACGCGAAGACCGACGAACTGATCGCGCTCTCGACGGTCGCATCGCAGTACGGCGGCATGTACATCTCGCACATGCGCAGCGAGGGCAACCGGCTGGTCGAAGCCGTGGACGAACTGATGACCATCGCGCGCGAGGCGAAGATCCGCGCCGAAATCTATCACCTGAAGGCTGCCGGAGAATCGAACTGGTCGAAGCTCGACGCGGTGATCGCGAAGATCGAGGCGGCGCGTAAGGATGGTCTCGAGATCACCGCGGACATGTACACCTACACGGCGGGGTCCACCGGTCTCGATGCGGCGATGCCGCCCTGGGTGCAGGAGGGCGGCTATCAGGCGTGGGCCGGGCGGCTGAAGGACCAGCCATTCGCGCCAAGGTGGTGAAGGAGATGCTGACGCCGACCGACGCGTGGGAGAACCTGCTGCTGGCCGCGGGGCCGAAGGGCACGCTGCTCGTCGGCTTCCGCAATCCCGAGCTGCGCGGACTGATCGGCAAGACGCTCGACGAGGTCGCGGCCGACGCGCGGCAAGTCCGCACAAGAGACGGCGATGGACCTGGTGGTCGAGGACGGCAGCCGGGTGCAGGTCGTCTACTTCCTGATGTCCGAGGAGAACATCAAGCGACAGGTCGGGCTCCCGTGGGTGAGCTTCGGCTCGGACGCCGCGTCGCTGGCCACCGAGGGCGTGTTCCTGAAGCAGAGCACGCACCCGCGCGCCTACGGCAACTTCGCGCGCCTGCTCGGCAAGTACGTGCGCGACGAGAAGGCCACGACGATGGAAGACGCCATTCGTCGGCTCACCTCGCTGCCCGCCGCGAACCTCCGCATCGCCGATCGCGGCCTCCTCAAGGCCGGCCAGTTCGCCGACGTCGTCGTCTTCGACGCGGCGACCATTGCCGACCACGCCACCTACGAGCAGCCGCATCAGTACGCCACGGGGATGACGCACGTGTGGGTGAACGGCACGCAGGTGCTGAAGAACGGCGAACACACCGGCGCCAAGCCGGGTCAAGTGGTCAGGGGGCCGGGGTACAAGGGAAAGTAGAAAGGCAAAAGGCAGAAGGCAGAAGGCAGAAGGCAAAAGGCGAACCGGCAGACGGCAGACGGCAGACGGCAGACGGCAGACGGGGAGAACCGGACACCGGAAACCGGGTCCGCGGATAACGGAACAAAGATGGAACACGACTACGCGTTCGAGATGGCGGCATCGGCGGTGCGGTTTGGCGTGGGGGTGACGCGCGAGGTGGGGGCGGACCTGCGCGAGTGGAAGGCGTTACGCGTGCTGGTGTTGACCGATCCCACGCTGTCACGCCTGTCACCGGTGCACACCGTGCTGGAATCACTCGACGCGCACGGAATTCAGTACACGCTGTTCGACAGCGTGCGGGTGGAGCCGACCGACGAATCGGTGCTCGAGGCGATTGCTTTCGCGAATCAGCATCCGTTTGACGCGCTGGTCGCGGTCGGCGGCGGATCCACGATCGACACCGCCAAGGTGGTCAACCTCTACACCACGTATCCGCCCGCCGACTTCCTCGACTACGTCAATCCGCCCATCGGTAAGGGTCTGCCGGTGCCCGGCCCGGTCAAACCCCTGATGGCCATTCCCACCACGGCGGGCACCGGCAGCGAGACCACCGGAGTCGCCATCTTCGATCTGAAGCGGATGCACGCAAAAACCGGCATCGCCAATCGGCGGCTGAAGCCGACGCTGGGACTGCTCGACCCGGACAACACCCGGTCGATGCCGCCGCAGGTGGCGGCCTCTACCGGGCTCGACATCCTGAGCCACGCGGTGGAGTCGTTCACGGCGATGCCCTATTCCGGACGTCCGCGGCCCGATCGCCCGGCCTTGCGGCCGGCGTATCAGGGGTCCAACCCGATCAGCGATGTGTGGTCGATGCAGGCGCTCCGCATGGTGGCTCGCTTTCTCGTGCGGGCCGTGGACGATCCGTCAGACGAGGAGGCTCGGGCGAGCATGCTGCTGGCCTCGGCATACGCCGGCATCGGCTTCGGCAACGCGGGTGTGCACCTGCCACATGGCATGTCATACCCGGTCTCCGGCAACGTGAAGGCCTATCGAGCGCCGGGATACGGCGTCGATCACGCGCTCGTGCCGCATGGCGTGTCCGTGATCCTGAATGCGCCGGCGGTGTTCCGCTTCACGGCATCGGCCAGCCCGCAGCGGCATCTGTTGGCGGCCGAGGCGCTGGGCGTCGATGTCTCGCGGGCGCGAGCGGAGGATGCGGGCGCCATCCTCGCCGATCGCATCACGTGGTTCATGCAGCGCCTGCAGGTTCCGAACGGCCTGGCGGCGCTCGGCTACTCTTCGTCCGACATCCCGGCGCTGGTCGAGGGCACGCTGCCGCAGCACCGGGTGACCAAGCTGTCGCCGCGGCCGGCGGAGCCGGAGGACCTGGCGCGATTGTTCGAAGCGTCGATGGTCGCCTGGTAACGCTGCGCCCGCGAGGTCCGCGCGTCCATCGCCTCACCAGGCGCCCGGCGGCAGGTAGTGAAACCGAATCAAGTAGACGCTGTCTCCGCTGCCGTGTCTGGCGATCCTCAGCAGGTCTTCAACACTGTCGAATCCCGATTCGCGCGCCAGGTCCTCGGTGATGTCCGCGATGTCAATCGGGGTGATCGAGTCAACGACCACGTGTCCCTCGTCCATCACGTAACGACCGCCCACTTTGACCTGGAGCCGTGTCCAGACGCGAACGGTGCACCTGATCCTCCCGCGTCGGATTCCGTCCCGGAGACGCTTGGTGAACACCATGGTCGTGCGGCTAGAGCCGGCGTCCGTGGTGAACAGCCACAGGTGAGCCCACCGCGACGAACGCGGACCGCGGCCTGCCGGAGAGCACGGCGCCGAAGTCCGGGCCATAGAGGGTGGCGGCCGGTCCGCAAAACCAACTGTCGGTGGCGCTCCAGACGTGCCACGGCGGGTGTTCGACGTGGTATTCCAGCGTGCCGCTGTCGCGTTGCCGCGTGTAGCCCCAGTAGTGCTCGGTGATGAACTCCTCTTCCGAACCCGGGGCGAGTGGCATCGCCGGACCTTGTACGCGCGCGCCCAGTTCGAAGTCCGCGCCACGATACGTCCACCCGTAGCTGACCTCCCCGCCCTCTGGTGTGAGCGACCACCGATGGCGCATCGGCAGCGACAGGTAGGGCTCGTTATAGACGCTCCTGGCGACCGCCGCAATCGCCCACCGCGGCACCAGCTCGCGGATGAAGACGACGGCGCGGCGGGGCTCGGGAGCCGACCGCCGAACGTAGAACCGCAGGTTCACCTCCTCGAAAGTGCGATGGAACGGCACCGGAATGCCCAGCAGTCGCGTGTCAGAGAAGAGGAAGCCGACAAGGCTGACGAGCGTCTGCCCCTCCCAGCTGTCCAACTCGGTGCCGGCCGGCACCAGCGGCTCCAGCAGCGCGGGCGGGCAGACGTAGTTGAGAAGAACGAGATTCTCCCAGCGGGCAGTCAGAAACGGCATGTCCGTCATTCGTCATGACGCCAGCAGAGCCTTGATCTCGGCCTGGATGAACAGCGCGTCGGTGGGGCTGAGGCCAGAACCAGCCATGTGCCCCCAGACAGTAGGAATCAGCCGGAAGCGCGCGCCCGGAATGAGCTGAGCCTCGGCCTCGATGTCGGCGGGCGTGAAATACAGGTCGGTCTGGGCCGCCATCACAGTCGCCTTGGCTTTGATCGAGCCCAGTGCGCTGCACGAGTGACCCGCCACGCTCCGGCGTGGCACCGACGTCGTTGAGCTGCCAGGTGCGGAGCAGGGAGAGCAGATTGTTGGGGTCTCGCCTGGAATATCGCTGTTCCCAGAAGCCGCTGAGGAACTCCGGCAGCGACCCGAAGCCCAGCTGCCGGTAGAGCTCCTCCTTGTAGAACGGTTGCGAGAACGCCCACCCCGCGTAGACGCGCGCGAACGCTCGCAGACCGCGAACCGGCGGCGTCTGGTACTCGCCGTCCATCCATGCGCCATCGGCGGTCAGCGCGGCGCGCACGCCCTCGAGAAACACGGCGTTGTGCGGTGTGGTTTTGGCGGTGCCACAGAACGGCGCGATTCGCTCGACCATGTCGGGATAACTGACCGCCCACTGATACACCTGCTGCGCACCCATCGACCATCCGACCACGAGCGCGAGCGTGCGGAGCCTGAAGTGCTCGGTGACCAGGCGGTGTTGAGCGGCCACGTCATCGAAGATCGTGACGGTCGGAAACCGCGTCCGATCGTAAGGCGCCGCGGTATTGCTTGGTGACGACGACAACCCGTTCCCGAGCTGGTCGAGCACGATGATGAAGTACTTGTCCGGGTCAAGAGCGCGACCCGGTCCGATCGGCCACTCGATGTCGCCGTGATGCGCCGGGAACGGCGTCGGATAGAGAATCGCGTTGCTCCGTTCAGCGTTCAGCTGACCGTGGGTCTTGTAGGCCAGCTTCGCCTGGCGAAGCGTCGCGCCCGACCGCAGCGCAAAGTCGCCCAGCTCGAACACGCCTTCCATCGCCTGCGCGGCTGTCACCTGGGAACGGTCACCGCTGGAGGTCAGCAACGCGCCGGCGCCCAGTGCGCTGATCGACTGAAGAAAGTGCCGCCGTGGCAGATCATCGTCCGACATGGGGTACTCAGGCCACGCGCTTGCCAGCCGCGATCACCGCGAACGGCACGAGTTTCTCGGGCCCCGTGCGTTTGGCATTCACGTTGTCCACGAACTCGAACGCGCCACGCTCGAGCGTGAACACGGCCACGTCCGCGGGCGCGCCGACGCGAAGCGTGCCCAGCTCCTTGAACGGCGCCATCGCTTTCGCTGCATTCACGGTCGCCCGTGCGATCACCTGTTCCAGCGACAGCCCGAGCATCAGGAACTTCGACAGCACCGTCGGGAAGTCGAAGACCCGGTCGGTACGCCCTGGCGCGGTGAGGTCGGACGAGATGGTATCGGGCAGAAAGCCCTGCTCGAGCGCGCGCTCCGCCATCTCCCACGTGATGTGCGCCGTCCGCCCGTTCCCCACATCGAACAGCACTCCCCGGTCGCGGGCCGCGCGCACCTGCGGCAGCACGCGTCCGCCCTCGTCGAAGATGGTGTTGGGCGGCGGAGAATAGACATGCGTCACGATGTCGCCCGGCCGCAGCAGGTCCAGGATGGCGGGGAGCGGCGAACGGGTCTGGCCGATGTGCACCATCAATGGCAGGCCCAGCGGCACGATGATGGAGTGCGCCAGGCGGATGGCCTCGAGATCGTGTTCCCCAGCCGCGTTGGCTGACAGCCGCGCCTTCATCCCGACGATGACGTCGGGGTTCGAGGCGATGGCGCGACGCGCTGCATCAGCATCGGCCTTCGCGAAGTCGAGGAGCTCGCCTCCCCCGCCCACCAGTCCTGTGCGGGACAGGTTCAGCAGGATGCGCATCCGATTCGGTGCCCGCTGCGCCACACCCACCAACTCCGCGACGTTGTCGGCGCCGCGTGATCCGCCATCGACAATCGAGGTGACGCCCGTGGAAAGGCAATGCGCGGGTGGCATGTCCGGGCTGTCGAGATGAGCGTGGAGATCGATTAGCCCCGCGGTGACAATCTTGCCGCCCGCGTCAACCACGTCGCCCGCATCAGACGACGAGATATCGGGCTGAACGGCGGCAATCCGCCCGGCCGTGATGGCCACGTCCATGACCCCGTTGAGTTTCTGCGCCACGTCGATGACGCGCCCGCCCTTGACCAGCAGGTCGTACTTTGCCGCGAGCGCACGCGGCGCGCGAGCGGCCACGGCAACCGCCGCGGCCGCGCAGATGAACTGGCGACGGGTTGGCATCGTCGAGGCCACTCTACTCCTTCCGCCTAAGGCGTCGCGCGCGTCAGCCCAAGCGCCTGGATTCTGGCCGGCCGCGTTGGCGCCATCAGCAGGGTGCCTTTGATGCGGCCGTGCTCGCAGCGCCACGTGAACTCGCCGGACAGCGCACCCGTGGCAACGATTGGCGCAGACGTCTCGCACGTGCCAACCTGCGCTTTCAGGCTGGCGAGATCGCGGGCCCAGCCCTCGGCGGATCGATCCATCAGGAAGTTCATGGCCAGCACATCGCCCGCGGAAGTGACGTTTCCCGCGGCGTAGATGCGTCCCACGGCGCCGTAGCTGGTGGAGAGGGACTCGTCGGCCTTTACGGCGTGGTCCTTCAACAGTCCGGCGTCGTGGAGCCGGACGGCCGCGTCCCACACCGGAGCGCGCGGGCCAGCGTAGGTCCGGTTGGCCAGTGCGAAGATGCCGACGCCGTAATCCGGCAGCAGTAACACGTGCGAGCCGTAGCCGGGATAACCGCCGCCATGACTGAGGGTGAGGCCAAGATCGCAATCGACGGCGGCATACATGCCCTTGCCGTAGGTGGACGCCTCACGACACGCGGTCGCGCCGGTGTTGCCCGGGCGCATCCTCACCTGAGGGAAGTTCGCGCCCTCGGCCAGTTCCCGCACCGACGCCCGCTTCACCGGGCCGTTATCCGCGCCGTCTCGCGCCGGCCACGCCGACAGCAGCCACGCCACGTACTTCGCATAGTCGTTGGCACTGGTCTGCAGCCCGCCCATCGCCCCAAACGCGCCGTGCGCCATGGTCGGCTCCAGACGCCACTCGCCGTCCTCCCAGCGGTAGCCGAGCGCGCGCCGCTCTGCCGGCGCCTGCGCGACATCGAATCCCGACGAGGCCATGCCGAGTGGCTTCAGCAACTGGGCCTCGATGTAGTCCTTGTACGGCTGCCGGGCGACGTTGGTGATGATCCGGCCGAGCATGGCGTAGCCCAGGTTCGAGTACTCCATGGCCGTGCCCGGCGCGCGGGTAAACGGCACACCCTCGCGCAGCAGCCGCGTGAAGTCCTCGTCGGGCAGCGGCGTCTGCCGGTCGCCCCACGGGTCGTCGGTCACGAACCCGGCGGTATGCGTCAGTAAATGACCGACGCGGATTCGCGGCGAGTCGCTGGTCGGGTATTTCCAGTCCTTGATCTCCGGGATGTAGGTTTCGGCCGGCGCGTCCAGCGCAAGCTTCCCGTCATCGCGGAGCTTCAGAATCGAGAGCGCTGTGAACGCCTTGGTCATCGAAGCGATCCGGAACAGCGTGTCGGCCGAAACAGGTTGCTTCGTCTCGGTGCTCTGAATCCCAAGGCCCTTGACGTGCGCCAGGCGGCCGTCGATCACGACGCCGTAGACCATTCCGGGGATATGGGCATCGAGCCGGTACTCCTCGAAGCCGCGATCGATCGCCGCAAAGATATCAGCCGGCTGGGCGCTCACGACCCTGGACGAGGGCGCGACGGCGATCAGGCACGTCACCAACGCCAGCACTGCGATCAACTCTCGCCGCATATCTCCCCCTTCACCGGATTCTGCCACGGACAGGTTGTTCGTGACGATGAAGCCCGCGTCATTCCGCCGTCAGCTCCGCTGCGGCATCGATGCGCAGCCAGAACAGCATGCCGACGAACAGGACCACCGCCATCGGCACGAACGGAGCATCGTAGCTGTGGAAGTACTCGACGATGTAGCCGTAGGCGACCGAGCCGACCAGGGCTCCCACCTGCGCCGCGGTATTCATCAGTCCGACAATCGCGCCGGCGTGCCGTCCGCCGAGATCGAGGCAGACGCCGAAGACACCGGCCTGCTGGAACGTGATGCCGCCGTAGATCAGCGACAGCAGCACGATGGTCAGCCATTGCTGCTGGGTGAACATCACGGCGATGGTGAAGAAGCACGCGCTGCCGAGCCCCACCACGCCGATCGACCGCCGTCCCCAGGTCCTGCCAAACCGCCGCACCAGGGCATCACTGGCAGCACCGCCGGCAAGATTCGCACACGCCGCGATCGCGTACGGGGCCGCCGACAGCAGCAGGCCGGTTTCGCTGAAGCCGCGGCCCTTCACCAGGAAGGTGTGAAACCAGGTCTGGAAGAACGAGTAGACGTAGATGTAGCAGAAGGCGGTGACCAGCAGGGCCAGCACGGTTTCAGACCTGAAGGCCACCCGCCACGGAAAGCCGTGCCCGGCCGCGGGCGGAATTGCCGACAGCTCCTGTAGTTCGGCCTGACTGACGCCAGGCATCTCGGAGGGCGTATCGCGAAACCAGTAGTACCACGCGGCCGCCCAGATCGCGCCAACCACGCCGAACACCAGGAACGACATGCGCCAGCCGTAGCGCATCTGGATCGGCACCACCAGCAGCGGCGCGATGGCGCCGCCGATCTGGCTCGCCATCAGCAGCACGCCGGAGATGCTGGCGCGCTTCTGGGGCGGAAACCACCGCGAGACGACGATGCTGGCGTTGGGGAACGCGCCGGCTTCCCCGGCGCCGAAGCAGAACCGCGTGAACAGCAGCACGTAGTAGTTCGAGACCATGCCGGTGAGCGACGTGAATGCGGACCACCACAGCACGATGCGCGCGAGCACGCGGCGAGCGCCCAAGGCGATCGCCCATCACCCCGGTCGGGATCTCGAACAGGCTGTAGGACAGCGTGAACATCGCCGTGACCCAGCCCCAGCCGATGGGGTCGATGCCAAGGTCCTCCTGCATCCGCGGACCGGCCACGGAGATGCAGACGCGATCGATGTACGTGATGGCGAACAGCAGGATGAGGAAGCCAAGAACGCGGTGGCGCTGCCTCACAGCCGGGGGTGACTCATGGGCGCGTGACCAGCTCGGCGGTGCGATTCTCGAAGCTCAGCGGATCAGATTTATGCGCGAACGCCGTCGGGGCCCCGGCGCAGCGGTCCGGGCAACCGGGCCAGTCCTTGCCCTTGTAGCGCCCGAGCAGCGTGCCGACCAGCACTGCCGCCCTGAACACCATGGCCTGGAGCGGCGCCGGCATCAACAGCACCGATTGCGTGTGGCGATGCCGCAGCACCAGATGGGCCATGTAGAACACCGGCGGCCGCCCTTTCGGGCCGGCGTTGACGACCTCGAAAATCGCCTGCAGATAGCGATCGAGATCGGCCAATGGGCGTACGGTGCCGTGGAAGGCAAGCTCGGTGTCGCCGCCGTTCCACCAGCGGTGCGGCACGCCGCGAGGCAGTGTGACCGACTCTCCCGGACCCGCCGTGATCGTCCGATCGCCGACGATCGCGGACAGGGTGCCCGCGGTGACGCTTCCCTCCTCATCCTCGAACTGGTGGATGTGCAGCGGCGGGCCCTCCTGATGCGGCGGCAGGGTGCCCTGCAGCTGGAGGATCATCTGGCCCCGATCGCACTTTCTCAGGAGCTCGAGGACTTCGCCGGTGTGCTTGTTGACCAGTCGCAGGGGAGTTGGACACTGGCTCATGAAAACACCACGTCAGCGAGACAACGGGCTCGGGTGGGTCGGTTGATACAGGCCCACTTCGCCACCGCTCGGCAGCTTGATGGTGGTCCTGATGCCCCACCCCGCCGTCTCGATTTCGGTGAACGACGCTCCCCTCGCCTGAAGCGCGGCCATCGATGCCGTCAAGTCCGCGCACATGAAATAGATCACCGCGCCCAGCACCTCGTGCCCGGCGTGCCGCTGCGCGAAGTTGTCGGTGGACGGGTGCACGGCGAGCTCGGTCGGGGGCATGCCGAGAATCATCCAGCCGCCGCCAGCATCGACGCCGTCGAAGCCGAGGACGTCTTGCAGGAACCGCCGATCGGCATCGGCGTCCTTGCTATAGAGCAGGAGGTGTACGCCATCGATGGAGGCCATGATTCCGGGGATTCTGCCACAAGTGGCAGGCTCAGTCGCGCGCAAACGTCCACGCCAGGATGCGGCTGGTCTTCTGGCCCTGTGCCATCTCGATGGTCCGCACCTCGGCCGCGCCCACGTGCCGCAGCGACTGATAGAGACGAGGCAGGTGTGTGCTCTTCGAAACCAGGGTGGTGAACCATCGACACAAGGCGGGCCGCTCCGCGCTCTGCGCGATCATGCGCCGCACGAAGGCCAGTTCTCCGCCATCGCACCACAGCTCGCCAGCCGTGCCACCGAAGTTCAGCCTGCTCGCCGCGCGACGGCCGCCACCCAGATTGCGGCGTTTGCGCCGGTTTCCTTCGGCCGCCGCGGCCGCCGAGGCGTGGAATGGCGGATTGCACATCGACAGATCGAATGTCTCGCCTGGCTGCACGACGCCGTTGAAGCACTCGAGCGGCGAGGCCTGAAGCCGGCAGTCGATCAGGCCGGCGAGCGCGGGTTGGCGGCGACCACCTTCTTCGCCCACCGCAGCGCGACGCGATCGATCTCGGAGCCGACGAAGTGCCAGCCGTATTCGCTGGCGCCGATCAGCGGGTAGATGCAGTTCGCGCCCATGCCGATGTCGAGCACCGCGACCGGGCGACGGCGACCTGGCGCAGTCCGGCGCTCGGATTCGAGCAGGTCCGCCAGGTAATGCAGGTAGTCGCTCCGCCCGGGGATGGGCGGACAGAGGTAGCCAGGCGGCACATCCCACGCCGTGATGCCGTATGCGCTCTTCAGCAGCGCCTGGTTGAGGGCCTTCACCGCCTCAGGGTCCGCATAATCAATGGACGCGTGGCCGTAAGCGTTCGGCGCCACGAACGCGGCCAGCTGCGGATGGCCGGCAATCAGCTTCGGGAAGTCGTATCCAGCGCGAAAGCGATTCCTTGGGTGGAGCTTCTCCTTCACCGACGGACGGATCACCGCCCGCGCCCTCGCGGCGGGGTCCGATCGGCGCCGAAGTATTTCTCGCTGCGATAGCGCAGCCACACTCGCAGCTCCTGCGGAATCTTGTCGCGCTCGGCTTCGCTCATCGTCTCGTAGAGCGCCAGCGCCTTGTCGCGCTCTCCGCGGCAGGCGCGGTTGTTGTGCGCATCCCAGTAGCTGCGAGCGACGCGGATCCGCCGGCAGGTCTCCTTGAGGAGCGCCGGGCCGGCAAGCGGTCGCTGGGTGGCTGTGGTCTTCACGCGCCGGCCTCGACTACGACCGGGCCTGGCCGCGCACAAGCGACAGCGCCCAGACTGCCAGTCCGGTCGCCACCGCGGTAATCAGCAGGAACCAGGGATTGCCGGTCACATGCGCGCCTTCCGCGATCATGCGCACCACATGCGCCACGGCCACCAGGCCGAAGATGACGCCGGACGTGATGACATACGCCTTCATCGGTGTGCCCTCATCACAATGCGCCGGTCGCTCATGGGTTTGTCGTCAGAGGAAGCACCCGCGTCACCAGTTCGTTCAGGAATGCGTCCTGCTTCATGAACACGGCAAAGTGTCCGCTCCCCTCGATCGCGACGAAGGCCTTGCGAGGGGCGGTGATCGACTCGAGGTAGCTGCGAGCGAGGCTCGTCGGCGTGGTGAAGTCCTCCGCGCCCTGGATCACGAACACCGGCAAGGCGAACTCGCCGCCGAGGCGCTGTGCCGGCATGGTGGAGGTCTGCGGGACGAGCCGATCGGCGCTCACCATCTGGCCTTCGAACCAGTCGTTGATGTCGCGCATCGAGTAGCCCGGCGCCCCGAGTGCGAAGCCGAGCATGGACGCGATGAACGAATCCGCGCCCTCGAACAGGTTGGCCCACTTGCGCTGAACCCCGTAGCCCCGTCCATTGGCGTACGGAGGAGGACCGATCTCTTTGAGCTCCTGGATGGCGCGCTGATCACCGGTGGCCTGGGCCTTCTTCAGCAGCTCGTCGTAGGCCACAGCGTAGTTGCGTGCCGGGTCGGCCACCTGGCCGGTGCCGACGAATGCGTAGAAGAGCTCGGGCCTGGCCTTGGCCATGAACACGCCAAGCGTCGATCCCCAGGAATGCCCGACGAGCACGATCTTGTCCTTCTGCAGTGTCTTGCGCAGCAACTCTGCCAGCTCGACGCCGTCCTGAGTCATGCGATCGATGGTGATCGTCGGCGCCAGCGCGGCGCCGTTCTTTCCCAGCGTCCGGCCGGAGCCACGCTGATCCCATTGCACGACGGTGAAGCGCTTCATCCAGGAGCGGAACCCGGCATAGCCCCACGGGTTCGTGGCATCGCCCGGACCGCCGTGCAGGAGCAGCAGCACCGGGTTCTTCCGGTCTTCGCCGCGGATGGTGATCCACTGCTCGATGCCGCCGATCGCGACGTACTTCCCTTCATCGATGCTGTTCGGCCCGGTGACGGCATAGTCGCGCGCATTCCGGTCGCGCACGAACTGCAGCATCGTCTCCAGCTTCTGGGGCGACGCCGCGTCGGCTGGCGCCGCCGGCGCCGGGGTGCCCTGGGCGTGGAGCGACGTCGTCACCGCGATCCAGAGACCGAGGAGTGCAACGCCGAAGGCCGAGACACGTCTCTTCACTAGTTCAGCGCTCATTCTGGACCATCTGACGCGGCTTCCTCGCGAACAGCATCGCCACTCCCCAGCCAATGCACATGCCGACGACGGCGCCGATCGCAGACACGTCGGTCTCGAGCCACCGCGAGAGGGGATAGGCGAGACCAACGCCGGCTGCGATGCCGCCGACAGAGCCGGCACGGAACAGGCGGTCGCGGTTGCGGCCCGGCATCGCCAGCGAGCGGAACAGCGACCCCACCACCGCGAGGACAACCACCAGCGCGAACCGGGAGATCAGCCAGACGCCGTTGTCGTTCATCGCATGCCCTATCAGGGCTGCTAGAGTCTAATCCCACACACGGAGGAACGCGCCTCATGCAGCTTCACACCTATCTCAACTATGGCGGCAATTGCGAGCAGGCATTCCGCTTCTACGAAGAGCACCTCGGCGGACGGATCACCATGCTGATGAGGCACGGCGAACAGCCGGACCAATCGCAGGTGCCCGCTGGCTGGGGCCAAGCCGTCCTGCACGCCCGGATGAACATCGGCGGCACGGAGCTCCTCGGCGCTGATATCCCGCCCGATCGCTTTCAGCCCATTCGCAGCGCCTACCTGTCCCTGACCCTCGACAGCAGCGCGGAGGCCGAGCGGGTGCATGCCCTGCTCGCCGAAGGTGGCCAGATCTTCATGCCGATGGCGGAGACCTTCTTCGCGTTTCGCTTTTCGATGCTGCGCGATCGGTTCGGGACGTCCTGGATGCTCCTGCATCCACGGCCACAGTCTGCCTGACCGCCCGCTGCCGCGAAGCCTCCGCGCGTTCGATGGACCGCCCATTGGACGCGCGCTCCCGGATGTTCAGGTGCGGCGCTGTCGGTCGTCGCGGATGGCCCTCCGCCAGAAATACACCGCCAGCGGAATCAAGGCGATCCCAACGGCCACCTCCCGCCAGATTATCGAACCGGACCATGCCGTGCCGGCCACGAACCGCGCGTGCCGGGGGAGCGTATAGCCAGCGAGGCCAGAAAGAATGCACAGAGCGGCGCCCGCGGTGAAGGTGAAGGCCGCGCGCAGCGGGTTTCGAATTGACAGCAGTTTCACTGTTGACCGTCCGCTAGTACGACAACGACATCAGCAGTACCTCAGCGAACTCTTCGTCGCCTCGAATGCCTCGGACGAAAAAGTTCACGCGGTGTCCTGGTCGAACGTGAGGAGCAAGGTGTCGTCGGATTGCATGGTGAGTGCGAAGTTGCGGCCCCACGGCCGCACCCGGATCCCGGATTCCGGACACCGGATTCCGTCTGAACCGTGCTGCCGTCTGCCGTCTGCCGTCTGCCGGTTTCTACCCCGCTTTGCTTCGCACCAACTCGTCAACGTTCCGGGCGAGCACGTCGAGCGGCACGTTGCCGCCGAGGACCACGGTGTCGTTGAACGTCTTGACGTCGAACTTCGCCCCGAGCGCCGTCGTCGCCTTCTGGCGCTGCAGGTTGATCTCGCTGTGCCCCACCTTGTAGCCGCACGCCTGGCCGGGCCACGAACAATAGCGATCGACCTCGCTGGCCACTTCGTGCGGGTTCGATCCGTTCACCTCGACGAAGAACCGCACGCCCTGCTCTCGCGTCCAGCGCTTGGCGTGAAGGCCCGTATCCACTACCAGCCGGCAGGCACGGAAGGCAATGGACTGGAGATAGCCGAGCCTCCCAACCGGATCGCTCTCATACGCGCCAAGTTCGTCGGCAAGCTGCTCCGCATAGAGCCCCCAACCTTCGGAGTAGGCATTGAAGGCGAGCATCTGACGGATCTGCGGCATGCCGTGGGTGTATTCCCCTTGCCAGATGTGACCGGGAATCGCCTCGTGAAAGGTCAGGTCGGCAAGGCTGTACTTGCTGTGCAGGTCGGTGGTCCTCAGGTTGATCCAGTACCGGCCGGGAATCGTGCCGTCAACCGAGCCCGCTCCGCCGTAGGCACCCGGTGCGCCGGGCTCCTCCTCGGGCGGCAGCCGTTTCACTTCCATGTTCGGGTTGACCAGCTTGTTGAAGGCGCGCGGCATCTGCGCCTTGATCCAGGCGAGCCGATTGTCGATGAACGCCAGGATCTCGGCGCGGCCCTTGTCGCCCTCGGAGAACTTGTAGCGGCGATCCTTCGCCAGCGCGTTCATCCGCTCGCCGACCGTGCCCTTCGAGTAGCCGACCTCTTTCAGAATCCCGTCCATCTGCGCATGCAGACGCGTCAGCTCGTTCTGGCCCATCTCGTGGACCTCGTCCGGCGACATGTTCGTCGTGGTGGACGCCTTGAGCGCCCACTGGTAGAACTCCTCGCCGTGCGGCCGCGCCGAGATGCCGGGATCGTCGGTGGCAAGGACGCGCTGGGACTCGAGCTCCTGCAGCTGCCGGTCGAGCGCCGGCGCGATCTCCTGTGCCGCGATGGTCCGCGCGCGCTCGGCCCACGTGCCGGGGATGCTCTTCGCCCGCCGCGCCAGTGAGTCAACCAGTGTGCCGCCGTCGCGCGCATTCTTCGCCGAGAGCCGCATCTGCGCCAGCGCCTTGTCGATCAGGAAGGCCGGCGGCACCAGCCCGGCGCCGCGCGCCGCTGCCATGCGGCCACGCTCGCCATCGAGCTGTTTCGCGTACGACTGCAGCCGCGTCAGATACGCCTCGGCGTCCGTCGCGTTCTCGATTCGATGATCGCTGTCGAGGAATCGAGGCACGTCCAGGTAGGCGCCGACGTTCTGGATGACGACGTACGGGGTGTTGCGCCAGCCGCCGACGGTGATGTCGCCATACGGAAGCGCGAATCCCTCGAGCGACGTCGCGTACGCGCTGCGCACCACCTCGAAGCTGGTGCGCGTGGCGTGCGACAACGCGTCGGTCTTGAAGGCGTTGACCCGCGCCAGGTCGGCCCGCAGCTGCGCTGCCATTCGCTGCTGACCTTCCGCGGATCGATCGGCCAGCTGCGAGCGAAGCGCCGCTCGCGCGCCGGTGTCGATGCCCAGCGAGGTGGCGGTCTCCGGGGCGAGGCGCAGCAGGTTGTCGGCACAGCTATCGAGCAGCGCGAGCGCTGCTGCCTCGTCAGCTACGGCGACGGCCGGCGCTGGCGGACGATCGGGTGCGCACGCGGAAACCAGCGGCAAGGCCGCGGTGGATGCCAGCGCCGCCATTGCCTGGCGGCGGCTCATGAGTGAATTTGACACGGAAATATCATAGGACAGCCGGCGGCGCGAGCGGGCGCGGCAGGGATTCATCGCGCGTGCCAATGGCTCTCACGGCCATCCACAGGAACAGCCCGGCGCAGAGCGCGTAGGGAATCCTTCGAAGCCAGAAGTTGGTCTCGATCAGGCGATCGACCAGCGCGATCGACAACCCGTGCTCCGCCAACTGCAGCTGAATCGGAATCTGAATCGTCGCTGTCGAGACCCACACGACGGCCTGGGCGGCAATGGCCGCCCACACCGCCCACGCCGGGATTGCCGCTGGACGCGCCCACAGCATCAGGATCGTGAACACGGTGCCGAGCAGGGCGGGCGCCACCAGGAAGCCCCACACCCGCGGCGAGATGAACTGATGGTAGGCCGGGAACTGCCCTTCTCCGATCAGATGCCAGCTCGAGTAGTTGACGAAGCTCTCGATGAAGCCGGCGCCGTTGCCGTAGAACACGAGCGCGAACGCGATCACAAAGGTCCAACGGTCTCTCATCAGGATTCTCCGAGCCAACACTCAGGGGTGAGCTTCTTCGTACAGTCCGAACTCGTTCCCGACCGGATCCGCGAACGCTGCGAGGGAGCCCGTCCCCTGGTCGGCCTCACCGCGGGTTCGGCCTCGAACCGAAGCAGAGGCGGTATCCGTTGCCTTCCCATCGCCTCTACGCTTTCTTTGCCTTCTTCGGCGACTTCGCCTTGTCGGAGCGGTTGAGAGCGACGGCCCGGCGAACGAGCGTCTTGAAGGCGGAGGCGTCAACCTCCTCTCCTTCGTGGATGTCGATCGCGCGCCGTACGTTGCCGTCGAGGCTCGAGTTGAAGAGACCAGCCGGATCCTCGAGAAAGGCGCCCTTGGCGAAGGTCAGTTTGACCGCCTTCTTGTAGGATTCGCCGGTGCAGATGATGCCGTCGTGCGACCAGATCGGCGTGCCCATCCACTTCCACTCCTCGACGACGTCCGGGTCTGCCTCCTTGATCAGTTCGCGCATTCGGCTGAGGGTGTCCCCGCGCCAGTCCCCGAGTTCGACGATTCGTCGATCGATGAGTTCCGATGCCGGCTGGTCCTGGCTTGCGCTCGACTTCTTCATGGTCTTCATCCTGACAGTTATGCGGCGCCCCGCAACTTGTCCTTGATATCCCGGTAGGCAGCAGACGATCAGTGACAGCCAGTGCGGCAGTGTCGACCTGGGAGCCTGGCCTCAACTTGACGTGACGCATGAAGCGACCATTTCCCTCCAGCAGGCCGGAAGGGTCGTGCAGTGTCGCGCCATGGAAAAAGCCCACATTGACGTGAGCCGTGAAGATGTTGACGTAGGCAAAGGCCGCGTCCTCTACGCAGACGTCGGGTGACCGTCATGCATCAACTCTCGCACATCGTCGCCGCACTGACGCATCCGCGCAAACCATTCCCGTCCGATCGTGTGCAACTCATCCGGTTGGTTGAGCCAGATGTCGATGGCGGAGTCGCGCCTGGTAGCGCCGTTGAATCGGAGAAACGCGTCCATGCAACAAGGCTAACGGCGGATGTTGACGTTCGCGTGGAAGAAGTTGTCGGGATCGTATCTGGCCTTGAGCTCCCGCAGCCTGGCGTAGTTGGCCCCGTACGCGGCCGCCGCCGGATCGCCGGCCTCGTCGTGATCGAGATAGTTCACATAGCGGGTCTCGGACAGAAATGGCTTCAATGCGTCGAACGTCCCGCGACACCAGGCGATGTGGCGGTCGTTCTCGCGCGGATCCATCCACTGCGAGATGATGGCGACGTTGAAGCCGGTCACGCGCAGGGCGCACGCCGTGGCAGACACTGGCACCCTGCTCGCCGCGCCGTGAAAATGCTCGATCAGCAGTTGGCTCATCGGCGATTCGCACGACTCGAAGCGGTCCACCATGACGCGAATCGCTTCGTCGCTGAGGTCGATGAGAAACTGGGACTTCCAGTAGTTCAGCGCGCCCCTGGGCAGGCTCGCGTCGAAGAGGGCGTTCTGGGCGCTATAGGAGATCGGGCCCATCGCGTCCATGACCGGCGGCCCGAACGCCTTGAACGGCCGGAGCGCGGCCTCGCCGGCGGAAAGGGGCCCGCAATGGGCGGCCACCATGGCGGAGAGCTTCGCGCCGGATCCATCCGGCGCGGTGAGGAGTCCGGCCACCATCATCAGCTCGTCTGGCGCTGACGCGCACTGCTCGCGGAAGAACTTCAGGACATCCTTCGCCTTCGCGTGCGGGTGCGCGACGAGCCCGCCCGCGATCATCGGACCGACCGGATGGACGGCATACTCGAGCGACGCGGCGATCCCGAAGTTGCCGCCACCGCCACGAATGGCCCAGAACAAGTCCGCGTTCTCGTCCGCGCTCGCGTGTTTGACGCTGCCGTCCGCCATGACCATCTCGGCCGACCGGAGGTTGTCGAGCGCCAGACCGTACTTCGGCATCAACCAGCCCAGACCGCCGCCAAGCGTCAGGCCGGCGACGCCGGTGCTGCCGACCACCCCGCCGGTCGTCGCCAGCCCATGGACCTGCGTTTCGCGATTGAACTCGGACCAGAGGACACCACCCTGGGCGCGGGCCAGACGGGCGCGCGGGTCCACGTGGATTCCCTTCATCGGCGCGAGGTCGATCATCAACCCGGCGTCGATGGTGGCATGACCGGCGACGTTGTGCCCGCCGCCGCGGACCGCGACCTCGAGATTGAGCGCGCGAGCCACCTTGACGGCATCGCAGACGTCAGCGAGCCCACGGCAGCGCGCAATCAACGCGGGACGCTTGTCGACGAGTCCGTTGTGAACGCGCCGCGCGTCCTCGTAATCCGCGTCGGCAGGCTGGAGCAGCCGCCCGGTGAACCCGGGAGCCAGCTGCGCTAAGGTCGCTTTATCTAGGGACATGGGGGCGCTCCTTGGCCGAAGGAAGCCGGCATCTTAGCACCCACGTTTCAGCGGCGGAAGTATTCTCTGCCACCCAGCTCATCGCTGATCGCGCCATTCGGACGAACCAAGAGCCCAGCACCTGCCGCGCGAGGTTCATCCCTGCCGGCCTGACGGCACGCGGCTCACCTCGCCTCGAGCTCCGATCGTCCGGCGCAGTTGGCCCAGGTGCCGCACCTCGTGATCAGCAATGCGCGTCGCATAGCTCAGAACGGTGGCCTCGCGCCCCAGGGTGGTGGCGGTGAACGTCGCACGCCGCGACCAGCCGGTCGCGTCGAGGCGGCGGAGGGTCTCGAGCAATGTGACGCGCCGCTGCGAAAACGCCCGCAGGGAACCGCGGAAGCTCGTCTCGAGGTAATCCGTCTTCCTGATCCAGCCGCGAGGCGACACGTAGCGAATCGTCGGGTGGTCCTCCGTCAACATCCGATCGATGCTGCGCCCCCAGACGTCGGCGCATGCCCGCAGATGGGCCACAATCTCCTGCGCAGACCAGGCATCCACTTCAGGCTTGCGGTGAAGCTGCTGGTCACTGCGTCCGCGTGCGAGGCGGGCGATCTGCCTCGGCGTGTCTGACAGCAGGGCCAGGACCGCCTGAATCTCAGACGCGGTGGCGGTTGCTCGTTGCACGGGATGCCCGCCTGTCAGGCGGCCTGAGTGTGAGCCAGGGCACGGCGGACGACACCCTCGCGGTTCATCTCCATGACTTCCGCTCCCTTTCTCCCCCGCAGTTGAAAGTGCACGACGATGCTGTCCACGCCCTGGTAGACACCGAGGAGCTCGATGCCAAGTTCTCCGGGGAAGGCGGCCAGCGCCTTCGCGAAGTACTCGCGCAGGTTCGCTTTGCCGTGCACCGTGCCCGATGCCTCGCCGAGCAGCTTCGCGGCCAGCGGCGAGCGGAATTCCACGTCATCCGCGTAGCACAGGAGCAGCGCTTCGAGATCGCGACGGTTCCAGGCTTGAACCCACTCGCGGGCAAACGCCTCGCTGGTCGTGGTGGTCATCAGTCCTCCGGACGGCGATTACTTCAACGGAACCCCGCTCCGCTCGACCGCGACCCCCCACTTTCCCTCTACTCGGGTGAACACGAGATCTACCGGCGCGCATTCGAGCGATGGTCATTTCAGGTCTCCATGTCGTCGTGATTGCCAGGGTCTGGCCTCACGGCCGCGGACGTCAGCAGTTCGCGCGCTCGATCCAGGTCGCCCGGCTGGACCAGGATGCGGACGCCACCTACCAGATTGCCGTACAGAGGCTGAACGCCGAGAGTCTGCTCGTTTGGAATCAGCGCCTCGATGCCGGCGGCATCGAGCACCGAGCGGAGCACCGCCGCCTCGTGGAGCCATGTGCACGAGGCCGCTTCTACCCAGTCGTGATCGGGGTCGTTGGTCGTCATTGGAACCACCAGTCGATCGGTCTGTCAGGTTGACTGCCGCCCAATCAAGCCAAGCGTCTTGTCATCTCGTTCACCACCGAAGTACCGGTCCAGTAGCTGTTCGAACACGGATCCAGCCGGCGAGACACTGGCGAACAGCGTCGCACACGAGCGGAGTTTCATGTCGTCGGGTGAGCCGAACACTTCGAGGGCCGACCGCCCCTGCACACCGAGCACCGCCTGGACACTCTCCAGCAGGCGCGGACCGAGGACGGGGTGACGCAGATAGGCTTCGGCCTCCGCGACGCTCTTGATCGCATAGTGTCTGGAGGTCGAGCTGACCCCCAATCCCTCGAACTGCGGGAAGATGTACCACATCCAGTGCGAGCGCTTCCGGCCGCTTCGGATTTCCGACATGGCCTGGCTCGTAGTCGGCCTCCTGCGCTCGAACGAAACGAGCCAGGTCGTAGGGGTCGGCCGCGCCTGCTCCAGAGGTCACGACGCGCTCTTGATCTCGACCAACACAATTCGGACCGGCGTCGTGCCCACGTTCTGCGCGAAGTGCCGCCCGAGCGTGTCCATCCAGGTTGCCGAGCCCGCCTTCTCGTCGGTCAGGAATGACTGGCCATCCTCAGTCGTGATGCGGAGAGTGCCGCCGCTGGCGACATAGGAGACCTTGGGAGGATGGGTGTGCCATTGGTCGCGTTCGCCGGGCAGCAGCACGTATTCGATCACGCGGACCTGCGGGTTTTCGAGAAGGATTTTGAACCGATCCGGCGACACCGAGACGGCATCGATCGGTGTCACCGGGCCAGTGGGCACCTGACCCGCGGCCGACAGCGGGAACAGCACGGCGAGGACGAGTGCGGTCCGGAACGCGATGCTACGCATGTTGCGGATGGTAGATCGATTCCGCTTACTCAGGCGCACGCTTGATCGCAGCAACCGTCGACATGTCCTGGATCAGCGTTCGTGCGCATCAGTCCGCGCGGCGAACAGGGGCGCACGCATAGGCGACGAAGCTGCCGAGTGCGACGAGAAGCAGGCTGGTGGCGCGAATCACGCTACTCCCCTGCTGCAACCACCACTCGATGATGGCCCGCGCGCGTTCCATGCCGACCAGACCGGTCAGCGCCGTCGCGATCCCGGCAATCACGATGATCGCGCCCAGGAGGCGGAGGCCTCTTGGCGCGCGGGACGCCGGCGCCACGGAGATGAGTACAGCCCCGAAGGCGATGCGGATGGCGGCGACGGCATAGAACGCGCCAGGCGTGCTGGCGTGTTGCGCGATCCACACCAGCGCGGAAGGCTCGGCAATGCCGACCGCGCCGACGCCGGCGATGCAGAGGCCGATTACGAATGCCACAGTCTTCACGAGATCGCCTCCAAATGGTCCGGCAGTCGACGCCGCCATCGCTGACGCCTCGTAATCGCCCCAGGTGTCGTCGCCTGCAAGCTCCTACTTCCGCACCTCGTAGCGAAGCGCGACCATGCCGCTCGTGTAGGCCTTCGACTCCACCAGGTGCAGGGCGACATCCCGGTCGAGTCCTTCGAAGAATGCGATCCCTTCACCGATCAGGATCGGCACGATCGAATAGCGCACCTCGTTCGCCAGGCCCAGCCGAAGGCATTCACTGCAGACGGCACCCCCTCCGACGAACCAGATGCCGCGGAAAGATGGCTTCAGCCGCTCATTCACCAGACGCGCGAGGTCGCCCGAGTAGAACTCGACCGTCTCTCTGGTCTTCGGCAGGCTGCGATGCGTCAGGACGAAGGTGGGCTTGTCGCCATAGGCCCAGCCGAGCCCCCTGGCCTCGAACGCCAACGCCGTCTCGTAGGTGCGCGATCCCATGACGTAGCAGTCGATTGTCTTGAGGAACTCCTGGACGAACTCCGGGGTCAGGGTGTCCCCACCCTCGAACTGGTCTGAGGTGTCGAGCCAATCGACGCGCCCGTCCTTGCGGGCAATGAAGCCGTCGAGGCTCGCCACCATGTGGATCGTTACGAGAGACATTCAGTGTGCCTGCCATCGTTTCGCCTTGATGATCGATGCGAGAGAATAGGAGCCGTCTCACGGCGTGCACGATCGTGCCCTGAGATGCCACCGACCCGCCAGCGGGTATCACCACGCACGAGGCCTGTTGCCGCGACAGCACTTGACCGGAGGGGTCGGTCACGGCCCAATCCGGCGCCAGGAGCGCCTCGGACGCGAGCTTTCTGCTCGAGTTCAACGAGAGCGGCTGCCGGATCAGGATCTTTTGTCACGACATTCCTTCCCGAACAAACACGCCCGGCGGGTCTCCTACGCAGCCATGTTGGCGCGCCAACAGCTAACAAATCGAGTATCCACCGTCAACTGGGAGGGTAACACCGGTGATGAAATCGGCGGCGGCCGATGCAAGGAAGACGGCCGCGCCGGCTACTTCATCAGCCTCACCCCAACGAGCCGCCGGCGTGCGCGCGAGGATCATCCGGTTGAACTCTGCGAAATCAGGGTTCTCGCGCGCCATGGCCGTCATCTCGGTGGCGATCCAGCCAGGCGCGAGCGCGTTGACTTGAATGTGGTGCGGCGCCAATTCGACGGCCATCGCCTTGGTCAGTTGCACGATGGCGCCCTTGGCTGCGCCATAGGACGGCAGCATACCGGCGCCAAAATACGAGTACATGCTGGCGAGATTGATGATCTTCCCTCGCTTGCGCTTGACCATCGAGGCAGCCGCTAATTTCGAAAGCAGGAACGTTGCATCGAGGTGCGTGGCCAGCGTCGTGTCCCACACCTCGGGTGATTCATTGAGAATGCCACCGGTCACCACACCGATTCCCGCGTTGTTCACCAGAATATCGATGGCGCCCAACTCACCTTCAACGGTGGCCATTGCGCCCGACAGTGTGTCACGCTCGGTCACGTCAAGATGCAGAGCCATCGCAGGACCGCCAATGGCCTTCAACTCGGCAACTACCTGGCTGTTCTTCTCTTGGTTCCGCGAGAGCACCGCAATCGCCGCGCCGGCGCGGGCCATGCCAAGGGCGATCGAGCGCCCGATTCCACGGTTTCCACCGGTGACGACGGCGACACGGCCGCTGAGCGCAAAGGGGGACGAGGTGCTGGACATTCTCTGCTCCGATTGTTGGGGGTCTACGATTTCCTGGGTCGACCCGTTGCAGTGCCATGCCGCCGTAGGTCTCGGGATCGGGTTCGGTAGTCTGGGCGGCGCGCTCATCGCACACGAATTGGCTCATGGTCAGTCAGCGGCATTATCATCTCTCAACCGAGGACGCTGGTGCGCCGGCGTGACTGACATCGGCCCAAGTGCCGCCCTTCCTCCCCTCCTGCCACAGCGTTGAACGGGATGTGACCGACGACGGCGCCATAAGAGGTCGCAACGAGGGCCAGCCGCGACCGGCGGTCACGGTCTGCGAAGGAGTGTTGGCCGCATCAGCCACGCCGGCGACGACACTACCAGACCTTGGTCGGGCCCCTGATCGCTCCGGACAGAATGGCGTTCCGAACCTGGTCGATCGAGGCCAGGCCGGGTGGCGCGATACCGCCCTCCTCGAACCGGGTCTCGGCCGGCGTCCAGTGAAACAGTGCCACCTGCCACGTGTGGGCGATGCCGCCGCGTTCGTAGTAGACGAGGCAATGGTCGGTCGAGCACCCCGCTGTGATCAGCCGGCGTATCGGCAGCTTCCGATCGCCAAAGACGTCGGTGACTTGAAACGCGGCTCCGGGCTCGGCGATGTCGAGCGACTGGCTGCCGAACAACGTCTGCAGCCCGTCTCGAACGCCGAGTGGTAACCCTCTGATAGACGTGACGATCTCGAACCGCTCGTCCTTCACGTGGGCCTGCAGTGCCCCGGGCATTACGACGGGGGCCGCCGCCTGGCTGGCGGCCATCACCGCCGACGACACTGTCACGCCAATCGCGCAGAGAAGTCGTGTCACAGGGTTTCAGTCAGTCTGATGGCATGAGGTTTCAGCCGCGCCGCGCTCGCGCAGGATATCACCGAGCGCGTGAATCCGGGTTACGCCCGCCTGCGGTCAACGGATTCGCCGGTTAGTTGGCCTGCGCCGTCCTGGACGTCGCGCCAAGCCTGCCTCGCGCTGAGTCGAGCTGCCCGGCGGCGTCGACGGTCGCACTAGCTTTCGCGAGGCCAAAAGACGGCATGCCGCTGTAGACGCATTCGTACTCACCGGACCGAATCCGGTAGGTCTCGTGCCAGATGCCCACATCCTCGCGACTTCTTCCGACGCGCTTATTGAAGTCCACCCACGCAGGCCAATGCAGTTGCCCTTGGTTCCGTGCGTAGGCTTCAAGGTGTTCGAAGGAGCGCCAGTACTGGACAATGACCCCGAGCGTCATGACGTGCCCGAGAAAGCCCGAGTCGGGACGTCGCTCGAGTTCGCGAATCATCCTCGGCATCGCCAGGAACACGGGCAGCCACTTGTGGATCTTCCACACCTTGTTGATTCGCATACCGATCAAGAACACGACGAAGTCGCCTTCGACCCTGGCCGTCACGCGCTTTGCAATGACTTTTGACATCGCTCTCTCTCCCCTTGAAGAACGACCATCTAGGTCTTCATCCACTCCGCGACAACCGCCGCGAACGTCTCCGGCTCCTCGAAGAAGGGCTGGTGCCCACTTCGCGCGAAGACGTGCCTGGTGGCAGTCGGCAGGAGCGACTCCATCCCGTCCCACAGTGTATGTGGAACGGTGTAGTCGTACCGGCCGTGCGCGAGAAGGATCGGCACGCGGAGCGAGCCGGCATCGTCGGTCACATTCCAGTCCTGGGTCAACGGGCCCATCAGGTGCCTGAGCAAGGCAGGCCTGACAACCCCGTCTTGATACAACGACATCATGTCGGTGCGCGGGTCGTAGAAGCGCATCGGAGCCTGCGCGGGGAATGATTGCTCGATCGGCGTTCCCGGCGGCAGGCGCGCCAGATTGTCTCGCAGCAAGGTCTTTCGCTCGTCCGACGCATCCTGCTCGAAGAACGCGGTCGCGAGGCGCGACAGCCAGGCCATGTCCCCACGAGGCGGTGTCCCCACGGTAATGACGTGGGAGACGGTGGCCGGACATCGGCGACCGTATTCGATCGCCAACACTCCAAGCACCGAATGGCCCAGAACGGCCACTCTCTCGACGCCGAGCGCGACCCGAATGGCCTCGAAGTCTGCCGCCACCTGGTCGAAGGTCAACGCCGCGGGATCGCCGGTCGACTGGCCGCCGCCGCGCAGGTCGACGAAGACGAGCCGGCGGCCCTCGCTCATCTGTGGCGGCAGCTGCCGCTCGTAGGGCTGGGTGCCGATGGCGCTCGGCACGAGACAGACGGGACCCGTCCCGCGTGACGCATAGAACAACTCAGCATCGTTGACCGAAACGATCATCGTTCAACTCCGAGGCCCGGTGGGGCTCATCGCCACTCTGCCGGCGCTTGTTCCCGGCCATGCCACGTCGAGAGAATCCTAAACGGCGGCCCAGCGCGACGGAGTGGTTGAACAACCAGTCTCTCAGCACCAGTGACACAGGCTCGTCTCGCCTGCCCAGGCGTGTCGGGCTCCAGTGGGCAGACGACGAAGTCACCGAAGATGTAGCTGTGGTCCTCCGACGTCATATCGAGGTACCTCCGGATCTCCGAGGGCAAGGCGTCGACGTCATTCTCCAAAGCGACCACTCTCGTGGTTCCGATCAACCAGAGCCTCAGAGGGCTGCCATTCTGGCTCGACAAGCGCCCGTGGCGTTTGGCACACGCCTCAACTGGTGGAGTCGAGCAGGTCCATGATTGCTGCGCCGCGAGCGGCACGGCGGTGATCAGCAGCACGATGACTGCAACCGAACGGACGGCGGTGTGATGCCTATTCAATGGTCGAGAACTCCGCGCGATACTGCGCACGCCCCGCAGCCGGCCCCCAACTCCGCGTTCAGCATGTTCACCATGAACGCCTCGGCCGGCACCTCCCAGTCGCACGTCAGGCCCAGCGCCGCCGCGGGCTCGAACCCGAACCGCATCGATATCCGTCGGCTGCTCTTCTCGGATCTCGATCACACTGTTCCTGCCTTGTCCGTCGAACGACTTCACATGAGCGTCGGCAAGGCCGCTCATCAGGCCGCAGAGAGCGCGCTGATCGTAACGTAATACCCGTCCGGATCACGGAGTGAGAACTCCATCGTTCCGGTGTTCGGGTTCACGTGGGGCTCCTCCTCGAGCCGAGCGACCAGAGCGCGCGCCCTTGGCAAGGCTCTGTCGAAATCATCGACGCGGAAGAACAGCAGGAGGCCGTTGCCAGGCGTCGCGTGTTTGGAGCTCATCAACGACGGATGCTCATGGGCCCCCCACGAGTGGAGGCAGATCAAGACCGTTCCATCCGAGTCGACGATTTGCCCAAAGTGAGCATGGGCGGCGGGCGTCTCCGGCTGGCCAAACAGTGACTGGTACCATCTGACGCTGACGGGCACATCGCCCACCCCGATGATCGTCCAGGTGCGCTTCATGGGAGCTCTCCTGCCGTCGACGGGCCGGCGCCTTGGCCGCGGGTCATCCTATCCGAATGGGCCGTTCAACAGCCGGCGGGTTAGCGGCGACGGCCGATGATCGCACTCAGCCGCTCACGGCTGCAAGGCCGTTAAACGGCAACCAGATACTCACTCTGGACCAGGCCACTCGCGTACTGGCGCGTGGCGACATGCTCCAACGAAATGTCGCGCCGGAGCGCGCCGAACAATGGAATCCCGGTACCGATCAGCACGGGCACGCGCGTGATAATGAGCCGCTGAATCAGGCCGGCCTCGAGAAACCGTTGAATCGTGATCCCGCCATCGACATAGATGTGCCCGATGCCGCGCGCAGCAAGCCTGGCGACAATCTCGCCTGGAATCCCCGACATGTGCTCGACGACCGCGCCGGCCGGCGCGGTGGCCAGCGCGTGAGTGCTGAGCACAACCACCGGCTTCTGACCATAAGGCCACGCGTCAAACGTCAGGACCTTGTCGTATGTCTTGCGGCCCAGCACCAGCGCATCGACGGTGGCCATGAACTCGGTGTAGCCGTGTGGTTCCCCGCCGCCAGGCGGAAGGAAATCGAGATCGCCGTTCGTTCGGGCGATGAAGCCATCGAGGCTGGTGCCCACAAAGACGGATGCTTTCATTGCCATGTCTTCTGGCGCGTCGAATCTCGAGCACTCAGCTGAGGGTTCGAATTCGGTGAGCTTCACTGTCGCCCACATAGAGGACGCCTCGCGCATCGACCAGCACGCCATGCGGTCGAGCGAGCGCACATCGACGGGGATCGGGGCCCACCGAGCCTCGCCAGGCGCGCCTGACCCCCATCGCCCGAGTATCCTTGCTCCCCGGTGCCGGCCACATGATGAAGTGTCAGGGAGTTGCCGTCCACGCGATAAATCGCGTTGCCCTCGCGTAGCGCGAGGTAAAGCGCTCCGGAAGAATCAAAGGCCATGGTCCTGGGGCCGTTGAGAGGCGTCCCCGCTCAGCGGGCGCCATCGGGTGTTGAACCTTTGTCACCGGTCCCGGCGAACGTCTCAATACGACCCGTCGGCCAGCTCTACCCGTCGAATGCGGTGATTCCCGATGTCGCAGATCAACAAGAACCGCTGCGTGGGGTCCACGGCGATGCTGTGAGGCTGGCGCAGTTGGGCGCTGGACGCTGGTCCCCCGTCGCCAGAGAATCCTGGACTCCCCGTGCCGGCGAACGTGGACATGGCACCGGTCACCGCGTCCACTTTCCGAACCACATGATTGTCGCGCTCGGCGATGTAGAGGTGCCCGGCGGAATCGAACTGAATCTCGTGGGGCATGTTCAGCGAGGCATTGGTCGCTGCCGCACCGTCACCGGAATAGCCCTTCTGTCCGTTCCCCGCGACCGTCAGTGTTTGCCGCGTCTTGAGGTCGAGGCGACGAATGCGCTGATTGTCCAGGTCGCAGAAGTACAGCGCTCCATCTGGTCCGATCGCGAGTCCGTACGGGTTGTTGACCTGCTGATCCGAATATCCGGCCGAACCAGTGCCAATGAGGGTCGAGACGGAGGGCGCCTGCGCCATCGCGGGTGCCGAGGCGAACAGGACGGCCAGGGTCTTGAGCGCGTCACGTCGGTGCATCTCGTCTCCGTCCCCCTAAGCCAACGCCTCGATCGTGCCGTCTCGCGTTCGCGCCTATACGCTTGCGGCGAACTCGCGGAGCCGGCGATTGAAAATGGCCGCCTGATCCCAGAATGGCGCGTGTCCAGCGTTCGCGATGATGTCGACCTGCGCGTGCGGGATCCTCGCTCTGTGCCGATCGACGATGTCTGGCTTGACTATCGCGTCCTTTGCGCCGTGCGTCAGCAGCACTGGTTTGCGAACCAGAGCCAGAACATCGTCGTTGTCGACTGAGCGGGAGAACATCGCCTGGCGAACGAAGGGGGGAACCGATACGTTGTATCCCAGCATGAGGTACAGCTCCTCAGCCGTAGGCTCCTGTGGAAAGCACATTCGCAATAACGACTCGAGGCTCCGGATGCTCTCATCGACGTTCGTTGAAAAGAACCCTGGCACCAGGCTGAGAAACTCCTGGCTGATCACCGACATCGCGTCCTCGGTACCCAGCTTGGAAATCGCGCCGACCAGTTGCAGGCCGGAGATCGCGTTGTCGCCGTAATGCCGGAGATAGTCGAGCGCGGGGAAGCCGTACGACCAGCTACAGAGGACCGGCCGCTCGAGGCCGAGCGTCCGTATGACGGCGTCGAGGTCGTCCGCCCACAGTCTTGACTCGCTGTAGCCGTCCGACGGCTTGTCGGACAGTCCGTGACCGCGCAAATCCACGGCAACGAGTCGATGGTCGTCCGCCAACGCCGAGTTGAGCTGCCGGCTCCACGCGAGCCAACACTGCGAGAAGCCGTGGATGAACAGGATCGGCCGGCCCCGAGTGTTGCCGGCCTCAACGACATGGAGCTGCGCACCGCCGCCGCCGGTAATTCTTCGGCTCCCCATAGGACTCCTCCGCTTCCGAGGCTGCTCCTAAACGATCGGCTGCTCAGCCGCGAGCGAGCGGGGCTCCGCTCGCGCGCTGTTGCAGGGCGAGCACTGATGATCCGGATTGTATCGCTTGTTTCCTACATCGAACCGGTCGTCGGTCGGTGCACAGTCGGCTGCCCCTCAGTTACCGCGACTCCGCCAGCACGGCCTTGATATTCGCCTCGAGGTTGCTGCGTGCCACGACGCCACTGTATGTCGCGGCGACCCACCCCTTCGCATCGACCAGGTTGGTCAGCGGCAGCGCCTTGGAGCCGCGGCGGGTGCGCGATGTCGCTTGTTCATGACGCCCACTACCGCTGCCCGCCCGCGATCAGCGCCATCATCTCCGGGTAGTGATACGTCGCGCTGGTCGCGGGGTGGTGCTTCGCGGTCGCGATCATCGCCTTCGCGATCTGTTCCACGCGGATCGATTTGAACTTCGCCGGCGTGACGAACGAGAACCATGGCAGCAGTCTTCTCGAGAAGCCATGGCGTGTGCTGAGAACCGATGATCATCGCGGGACGGAACACGCTCACGACCGCCGGCCCGCTCGCGCGCACGGCTGCTTCGGACTCGCCCTTCACGCGGCGGTAGCGCAACGTGCCTGCGGCACCACTGCCGCTGGCCTTCGCCGTCGGGTCCGAACCGACGGCGCTCATGAACGCGAGATGACGGACCTTGCCCGAATCCCGCAGCGCCCGCGCGAACGCTTCATTCAGCGCAACGTCCACCGCGCGATGTTCCTCGAGCGTGAGCTTCGCGGTGCCGGCACCGATGCCGAGCACACTGAATCCCTCGACATCGCCGTCGAGCTCTCTCGCGGCCTCGATCGTCGCCGCGGCCAGGGGACCGGGCGTCATGTCGGGAACGAGCTTCTCCACCAGTATGCGGCCGGCCGCACGAGCCATCGCAACGGCCTCGGGTAGCGATCGGCGCGTCAGTGTGATGACGACGCCGAACCCATCGTCGTGGAGCAACTCGCGAAGCAGTGCCGTTCCGACCGACCCGGAGCCTCCGAGGACGATCGCGGTGCGTTTGCTGGTCATGACGGCGCAATTGTACGCGCGAGCTGCTGCCGACACCGATGCTCAGAACAACGCAGCGCTGCCGAAGGCGCCTCGGCGCTACGCCATCACGCTCCGCGCATATGCTTCCACCGTCCTCAGCTTCAGAGAGAAGACCTTCAGCGCAGCGGTCATGTCAATCGCCCCAGCGCCGGCATAGCCGAGCATCAACGCAACAAACGATTGCTGCATCGGATCGGTCGCTCCCGCCAGTTGGCCTTGAAGTGCCTCAACAGACACTCGTGTGACCTCGAAGGCCTTGCCGCCGATCTTCTCGAAGATCTCGACCACCTTACGCGGACTGATACCCTCGGGCCCGCCCAGCTCCAGCGTGATGTTTCGGGCGGCCGGACTGCCCAAGCTAGCGACGGCGAATTGAGCCACGTCCAGGAATGAAATCCAACTGATGGCGTTTTCACCCGTTCCATAAAGGGTCGCCTTGGAATTCGAATAATCGAATCCCACGGCCGGGCTCAGCCAGACCTCGGTGAAGTAGGTCGGCCGCAAAATCGTGTACATCAGGCCGCTGTCGCGCAGCCGCGTCTCGACAGCGCGCTTGGCATCTTGAAGCGGGAACGAAGCGGCCATCGGAGGAAACGACAAGTACACCGAACTGCCGGACGCCCGCTTTGCGCGCCGCCTCGATGAGGCTCAGGCATCCGGCCTGATCAGTGCTTTGCGGCGTGTTCTCACCTGGCGTGTAGGCGAAGGGCATGGCCGAGGCCGTACTAATGACCGCTTCCACGCCGTCGCAAGCGGCATTGAGCGAGATGGGATCCCGCAGATCACCCTCCACGACGGTAGCACCCAGGCGCTTGAGGTTCTCCACTTTCGCTGGGGCGGATGAGGCACGTACGCAGCGCCTTGACCGGTTTACCGGACGCTGTGAGTAAACGGCAGACTTCTGTGCCGACCATTCCGGTTGATCCAACAACGAGGTTCATCGGTCGTCCTCCTCTATAGCGATCCAGCTCGGTCGCACTCGTGCCACATGAGCAGCGGCACGACGCCGCGGCGGTCCACGGGCAGGAAGTGACTGCACGTACATCGCTTCGACCAGGTATTTCCCGTTGGGGTCGATCCTTGCAATCACATCACGCGTTACACGATTTCTTCGAGAAGCCGTTGTTCTCAACAAGCGTCTAACGACGCTAGGTTCATCTACGGGCGCTCGAGAGTGCGCGGCGGCGGTCAACTCGAAGCGCCACGATCGCACTTCCCTCAGTCCGTCCAGCCGAGTGCGGCCGCCCAGCCACGCCGCACTCGCTGCATCCTACCATCCGCGAACGACGGCGTCGGTTCGCGACACCGGAGCGCCGTCGGCTGCATGCCAGGTTAGCCGGCAACTGCACTCTGATCTCCGGCGCGAACCGAGACGTTGGGCATCGCAACGAGGAAGTATGCCGCCGACATCCACAACAGGGCCACGAACAGCCACCCCGCCAGGGACGAGCTCAGCGCAAAAGGGTTCGTCGCGCCCGGAACGCTCGTCGGGACGATGCCTGTCGTCTGATTCACGGCCGAGTGCATCAGCATCGCCATCCCTATGCTGCCTTCGGTATGCGCGTACAGCCACGCGATGGCGACCGAGAGGGCAATCCCTCCCAGCACGAACAGCGGAAAGGACTGTCCGTACTGGTTCAGTCCCGGGACGAAGAACAGCGGCAGATGCCAGCACGCCCAGATCAGCCCCAGCAGCAGGCTCGCACGCGCGAGCCCGATGCGGGCGCCGAGGCGAGGAAGAGCATACCCGCGCCATCCGATCTCTTCACCGGCTTGCACGGGCGTCGAGATCACGATCGCCGCCGCGATGAGATACCACGGTTCAGTGCCGAACCGCGGCCACTCATGGGCAAGAAGGCGATGGGTGACGGCGACGGCAAGCTTGATCGCGGCCAGATAGCCGACCGCAAACAGATACCAGCGCATGGTCGACGGCCACTGGTATGTGCGTCGCAGGAGGACCCGCACCCCGGCAACCCCCTCGGCGCGCGCCGTGAGCCCTAACGCAACCAGGGCTGGAGCGAACGTCCCGAGAATGAGCAACGGCGTACGAAGAGCCGACAACGATGAAACGAACGACGGGGAGCTTCCGGACAGCGCAATCGACACGACAAAGCACGTCCACGTCACGGCATAGGTGAGCGAGAAGAACCGCAGCATTCAATGGCTCACGCGATGCTTACTTGAAGATAGACTTCGCGATCGTCGCGTGGACGCCTTTCGTTTGATCCACAGCTTGCGTCACATGCAGATCGGCGGCTAGCGAACACAAGACGTACGCATCGTCTCGTGACAGTCCTTTCTCGGCAACCAGAAACTCGACCATCTCACGAGTGGCCAGTCGCGTGGCTTCATCGAGATCGTCGTGGAGTCCCATGCTGATGTAGTGCGTCGGGGTCTCGGCGCGGGGCCAGCGCAGCCGCTGCCCTTTGCGAACGCGCACCTCGAATGTTCCCCGGAGCGACGTCTCGAGCGCCGTGCCGGTCACTTCGCCGTCGCCCTGCATGCCGTGGCCGTCACCGATCGACAGCAGGGCACCCGGCACGTGCACCGGCAAATACAATGTGGAACCCGCCACGAGATCCTTGTTGTCCAGATTGCCGCCGTGCCAGCCGGGCGGGCGACTCGATATTCTTCCGACAAGCGGCGGGGGCGCGACCCCGATTGAGCCGAAGAAAGGTGCCAACGTCACCGAGACTCCCGGCCTGAACTCGACACGGTCGGTGCCTGGCTGCCAGCGCAGCAGCCGGAAATGCGCGTAGGGAAAGTCGTCCGGGACAACACCGCCGCCGGGACTGAACGCGACGACACCGAAGGCATGGAGGAACTCGATTGCGAGAATCCGTATTTCCAGCGCGTCTCCGGGCGCGGCGCCCTCGACGAAGATCGGCCCGGTCATCGGATGTGCGCCCGGGCCACGCTCGGTCACACGGAGCTCGACCGCCTTTAGCGATTCCGGAATCTCAGACTCGCTTGCTCCGGCCAACCTCACCCGCTGCAGTCCGCCCGCGACCATCGTCTCGACCCGCACGCGATCGCCGGAGGCGATCCTTAGCACCGGCGGCACACGCGAATCGTAGTAACCCCAATGCACGTGCTCGGGCGTCAGTGCGAGGTCTTGTGTGCGAGGCTGCTGTGTCCAGGTGGTCTGTGTTGCCGCCAGCAGGACCAGACCGATCGCGAAGGCTCGACGCATGATGATGTCCTATCGGAGGGAGGCGTGGTCGATGTCGTTGTCGGCGACAGCCTGCACGATGGCGCAGCCTAACACGGAACCGACGCCCGCTCGTCGACGGCCGCGCACGTCGCACGCTGAATGCGAGATTGTACCGTGCGCTTGCCTTTCCCTCTGGACGATGGCATCGTCGTCCGAACGCGCCCTGAAGAGGTCACAGGCCGCTCTGAGAGGCGTGTATATGCGGAGACGAGTCATGAGTGAAGCACCGCTGTTCTACGATGCCCTGCCGGAACCGGGCACGGTAATGACTACCGCCGATTATCTGCGGACGCCAGAAAGCAACCGCGTCCAGGAATTGTGGCGCGGAGTGTTCCGCGTCGCAGAATCACCGACATCGTGGCATCAGGATCTGGCGCTCGAGATTGCCATCGCCATCCGCGCGCACGTGAAGCCCCACGACCTCGGCAAGGTGTGGGTCGCGCCGCTCGATGTGATCCTCGACCACGATCGCGCCATCGTGCTGCAACCCGACGTGGTGTTCGTCTCGCACGAGCGGCTGGCCATCGTCACCGACAAGGTGCGAGGGGCGCCGGACCTGGTGGTAGAGGTGTTGTCGCCGCTGCCGAGAATCGGCACGCTCACCGAGCGCGTCGACTGCTTCGCCGCACACGGCGTTCGCGAGTGCTGGCTCGTGCACCAGCCGACTCGCACGACCGAGGTGCTGACATTCGAGGGCGGCCGTATCGCTCACCGGGCCTCGGCCGCAGCGTCACAGCCGGTCCCCTCCCGCGTGCTGCCCGACTTGCAGTTTCGGCTTGAGGATGCGATCGCCTGAACGCGTGTGCGCGAGCGTAAGTATTTGGAGCACAGAGTCGAGACACGGATCGTCGATTCGCGGAGCGACGAGCCGTGGCTCGACCGCGCTCGGCCCGAGCGCAAGCGCATCACCATGAACCACGTTCGTGAGGTCCGAGACACGGATCGTCGAACCGCGGATCGTTGGAGCCTTGCCGCCTCATGAATCCGACACCTGGCTCGAGGCGGAGACTGGCGCTGTTTGAGCCCTCGATCCAGGCGAGTTCGCGAGTGCTTGTCGCGGCCGAGAGACAGGTGACCGGCAAGGCTCCGGATCCGCGGAGCGACGAGCCGTGGCTCGACAGCGAGTCGGTTGGATGGGTTCGTGAGGGAGAGACGACGCCGCGCGGGAAGGCGGCGTCCAGAGTTCTGAAGCGCTAGAAGATCGTCGCGACCGACGCCTGCGCGAAGTCGATCACGCGCGTCGGCAGGACGCCGAGGTAGAGCACGCCGACCAGCGAGATCGCCAGGCCGGCCATCGCGACCGCGGTGATCGGCGGCGGCACCGGACGCGCGTCGCGCTCCGACATGTACATCATCACGACGATGCGCAGGTAGAAGAACACCGAGACGACGCTCGACAGCACGCCGATGATCGCGAGGCCGTAGTAGCCGGAGCCGACCGCGGCGCGGAACACGTACCACTTGGCGATGAAGCCCGCGGTCGGCGGGAAGCCGCCGAGCGACAGCAGGAAGATCGTCATCAGCGTCGCCAGGGCCGGGATGCGAGTGCCACAGGCCGGCGTAGTCGCGCAGGTCGTCGTTGGCGCGCTCGCGCGTGCCGAGCAGCGCGATGACGCCGAAGGCGCCGAGGTTGGTCAGCGCATAGGCCGCCAGGTAGAACAGGATCGCGGCCTTGCCGACGTCGTTGCCGGCGACGAGGCCGGCGAGCAGGTAGCCGCCGTGCGCGATGCTCGAATACGCCAGCATGCGCTTCAGGCTGGTCTGCGCCACGCCGACCACCGTGCCGACGATCATCGTCGCGCGGCAATCCACCCACAGGACCGGCGCCCAGTCGGCGATCATCGGCTCGAGGCCCGTCAGGAACACGCGCACGAACGCCGCGATCGCCGCCGCCTTGACGCCGGTCGACATGAAGCCGGTGACCACCGCGGGCGCGCCTTCGTAGGCGTCCGGCGACCACATGTGGAACGGCACCGCCGCGATCTTGAAGGCGAAGCCGACGATGCAGCAGGCCGACGCCGAGCAGGATCATCGGGTTGCCGCTCATCGACTGCGCGGCGATCACCGACGCCGATGCGCTCGAGGTTGGTGGTGCCGGTCACGCCGTAGAGGAACGCGATGCCGTAGAGGAAGAACGAGCTGGCGAACGCGCCGAGCAGGAAGTACTTGAACGCCGCCTCGGTGCTCTGCTGCTGATCGCGGCGGATGCCGGTCAGGACGTAGACCGCAATCGACATCGTCTCGAGCGCGAGGAAGATGACCAGCAGGTCGGTGGCCTGCGCCATCAGCATCATGCCGACGATCGCGAAGAGCATCATCGCGTAGTACTCGCCGGCCGGCAGGCGGTCGCGCTCGATCGTCTGCGACGAGAACGACCACCGTCAGGATGCCGACGACGACGAGCACCAGGTTGACGAACAGCGCGAAGTTGTCGGCGGTGACCACGCCGAAGCTGGTCGGCGTTGCGGTCCCACAGCAGGACCGAGGCCGACGCCGGCGCCGACCAGGCCGATGATCGCCAGGCCGCCGATCGGCATCCGCTCGTCGCGGCCGCGGAACGCCTCGGCGAGCAGGACGACGAGGCCCGCCAGCGTCGACGCAGAGGATCGGGATGACGGCGTCGAATGGACCGCTGATCATCGCGCGTCCTCCGTCGACAGCTCGCGCGCGTCGACTGGGGCTTCGGGTCTGGGGTCTCGGGGCCGGCGGGTCCGCGGCTTCGGCTTCGATCGACGGCGGCAACACCGCGTCGACGCGCATCGGCTGGTGCGCCTGGACGCGATCGACGATGCGCTGCACCGCCGGCTCCATCGGCTTCAGGAACACGTTCGGCGCACACGCCCATGACGATCGCCGCGGCGGCCAGCGGGCCGACGATCGCCCACTCGCGGAACGACAGGTCCGGCAGGCCCTTGTTGTGGTCGTTGGTGACCTTGCCGTAGAACACGCGCTGGAACATCCACAGCATGTAGACGGCCGAGAGGATCACGCCGAGCGCCGGCGATCACGACGAAGCGCGGATCCCACTTGAAGGCGCCGAGCATGATCAGGAACTCGCCGATGAAGCCGTTCATGCCGGGCAGGCCGATCGACGACAGCGTGATGATCAGCGACCACCGCGGTCAGCCGCGGCATCACCTTCTTGATGCCGCCGAACTCGCTGATGAGGCGCGTGTGGCGGCGATCCGACAGCATGCCGACGAGGCAGAACAGCGCCGCCGGTGCTGACGCCGTGCGCCAGCATCTGGTAGGACGCGCCCTGCACGCCCTGCATGTTCATCGCGGCGATGCCGAGGACGACGAAGCCCATGTGGCTGACCGACGAATACGCCACCAGCTTCTTCATGTCCGGCTGCACCATCGCGACCAGCGCGCCGTAGACGATGGCGATCACCGACGAGCGTCGCGAGCAGCGGCGCGAAGTACAGCGCCGCTTCCGGGAACAGCGGGAAGGCGAAGCGGATCAAGCCGTAGCCGCCCATCTTCAGCATCACGCCGGCCAGGATCACCGAGCCGGGCGTCGGCGCCTGCACGTGCGCGTCGGGCAGCCAGGTGTGGAACGGGAACAGCGGCACCTTGATGATGAACGCGAGCGTGAACGCGAGGAAGAACCAGTACTGCGTGTCGGCGGGAATCTGCAGCTCGTAGAGCTTCAGCAGGTCGAAGCTGTAGTCGCCGGTCGCCGACTGGTGCAGCCACGACAGGCCGATGATCGCGACCAGCATCAGCACGCTGCCGGCCATCGTGTAGAGGATGAACTTGACCGCGGCGTAGATGCGCTGGTCGTAGCCCCAGATGCCGATCAGGAAATACATCGGGATCAGGACGAAGTCCCAGAACACGTAGAACAGGAAGATGTCGAGCGCGCAGAACACGCCGATCATCGACGCCTCGAGCAGCAGCATGAAGATCGAGAACTCCTTGACCTTCTTGTCGATGCTCTCCCACGACGACAGCAGCGCAATCGGCGTCAGGAAGCCGGTCAGCACCATCAGCATCAGGCTGAGGCCGTCGATGCCGACGTAGTACTCGATGCCGAACGCGGGAATCCACGGCGCGCGCTCGACGAACTGGAACGCCGGCGCGTCGGCGACGCGTCGAAGCCGGCCCACAGCGCCAGCGTCACGCGCGAACGTGACGCAGCGACATCGCCGAGCGTGACGTTGCGGATGAGCGCCGTCCTTCGAACCGTCGCGGTTCGGCGACGAGCAGCAGCAGGACGGCCCCGATGATGGGCAGGGAGATGACGAGCGAGAGGAGCGGCAGGCCGGTCACGTCGCGCTATCTCCAGAAGTAGTAGGCGAGGATCGCCACCGCGCCGACGAACATCGACGCCGCATAGGTCTTGACCGACCCGTTCTGCAACAGGCGCAGCACGGTGCTCACGCCGCTCACGAAGTAGCCGGCGCCGTTGACGGCGCCGTCGACGACCTTGACGTCGAAGCCGCGCCACAGGCCTTCGGTCGAGACGACCTTGATCGGCTGGACGATGGTCGCGTCGTAGACCTCGTCGACGTAGTACTTGTTCAGCAGCAGGTGGTGCAGGCCGGAGTACTGCTGCGCCATGCGCGTCGGGAATCTGCCGGTTCTTCAGCCACAGGAAGGTCGCGAGCCCGATGCCGGCGAGCGCGATCAGCGACGACACGCGCCATCAGCGTCAGCTCGAGGCGCGGCTCGTCGTGCTCGCCCTCGGGCGCTTCGTGCGCGGCCTCGGCCGGTCGGCGCCAGCTGCGTCGATCGCGATGCCGGCGAGCGACGCCAGCGTCGGTCACCGGCTGGCGCGCAGTTGGTCCAGCGCTGGAACGCCGGCTCGAGCCACGCGCCGAGGTCGTCGTGCGCCGCCGCAGTGCGTGGCTGGAACGCCGACGTAGCCAGGCGCCAGCGATGCTGACCGCCGAGCCCGTGCAGGAGCCGATCTAGCGCGGTCGACCATCGAGCCGATGGCGAGCATCGATGAGCGCGGTGGCCATCGCGGGAGGCGCGTCGTGCAGGTGTGCGCCGCCGTGTGCGCCATGTGCCGCGGCGTGCCGTGCCATGTGCACCGCGTGCACCGTGGCGCCGTGTGCAGGCGCGTGCGCCGTGCGCGTCATGGCCGTTGGCCATCGCGAAGCGCTCTTCGCCGTGGAACGTCAGGTGACACGAGGCGGAACATGTAGGTGGCGGTCAGCAGCGACGTCAGCGACGCCGATCACCCACAGGAACTGGTGTGCCGTGCACGGAACGTCTCGAACAGGATCTCGTCCTTCGAGAAGAAGCCCGGCCAGCAGCGGCACGCCGGCGATCGCCAGCGAGGCGATCACGAACGTCCAGTAGGTGATCGGCATGTGCTTCTTCAGGCCGCCCATGTTGCGGATGTCCTGCTCGCCGTGCAGCGCGTGAATCACCGCGCCCGAGCCGAGGAACAGGCAGGCCTTGAAGAACGCGTGCGTGTAGAGATGGAAGATGCCGGCGCCGAACGCGCCGACGCCCATCGCCAGGAACATGTAGCCCAGCTGCGACACCGTCGAATACGCCAGCACGCGCTTGATGTCGTTCTGCACCAGGCCGATCGTGCCGGCGAAGAGCGCCGTCGCCGCGCCGATGACCGCGACGATCGTCGAGCGTGATCGGCGCGTGCTCGAACAGCACGGCGTTGCGGCCGATCATGTAGACGCCGGCGGTGACCATCGTCGCGGCGTGGATCAGGGCCGACACCGGCGTCGGGCCTTCCATCGCGTCCGGCAGCCAGACGTAGAGCGGAATCTGCGCCGACTTGCCGGTGGCGCCGATGAACAGCAGCAGCGTGATCAGCGACAGCGTGCCGAAGGTCGCCTCGGGCGGCATCGCCTTCACCGCCAGCGCGATGGTCGCGAAGTCGAGCGAGCCGAACGGTGACGACCAGCAGCAGCGTGCCGAGGATGAACGCGAAGTCGCCGACGCGGTTGACGATGAACGCCTTGTTCGCGGCGTCGGAGGCCGACTTCTTCTCGTAGTAGTAGCCGATCAGCAGGTACGAGCAGAGGCCGACGCCTTCCCAGCCGACGAACATCACCAGGACGTTCGAGCCGAGCACCAGCATCAGCATGAAGAAGCAGAACAGGTTCAGGTACGAGAAGAAGCGCGCGAACTCCGCGTCCGTCTCCTCGTGCATGTACGAGGTCGAGTAGAGGTGGATCAGCGAGCCGATGCCGGTGATGACCAGGATCATCACCGCCGACAGCGCGTCGAGGCGGAACGCGAGGTCGAGCGAGAAGTCGCCGGCGGTGATCCAGGTGAAGAGCGTCTGGTTGATCTGGCGGCTCTCCGGCGGCATGCCGGCCAGCGCCAGCACCTGCATCACCGCGATCGCGAACGAGACCACCATCACCGCCGTGGCGAGGCCGCCGGAGACGGACTTCGGCAGCCGCTTCCCGAGCGAACGCGTTGACGAGGAAGCCGGCGAACGGAAGGAGTGGAATCAGCGCCAGCACGGGGTCACCACTTCAGCGACGTGAACGCTTCGGGGTTGAGCGACTCGCGATGGCGGAACAGGCCAATCACGAGCGCCAGGCCGACCGCCGCTTCGGCCGCGGCGACGGTCATCACGAAGAACGTGATGATCTGCCCGTCGACCGTGCCGAGCTGCCGGCCGAAGGCGACGAACGTCAGGTTGACGGCGTTCAGCATGATCTCGACCGACAGCAGCAGCGTGATCAGGTTGCGGCGCAGGAACACGCCGGCCGCGCCGATCGAGAACAGCAGGCCGGACAGCACCAGGTAGTGGCCGAGCGGCATGGCTAGCTCTTCCCTCTTCCGCGCCAGGACGACCGCGCCGACCATCGCCGCGATGATCAGGATCGAGGTGACTTCGAACGCGAACATGTAATCGGTGAAGAGCACGCGGCCCAGCTCGCGCGACCGACGAGACGCGCCGGGCGTGTCGTCGGCGACGCCGACGCCGAGGCCCGACGTGCGCGACAGCGCCCAGCCGAGCTCGAGCGCCAGCAGCACCGCCAGCACGCGCGCCGATGCGCACGGCCATCGGCCGATAGAGCGGATGCGCGCGATCCCACTCCGCCGCGTCCTCGCGCGGCACGTTCAGCAGCATCACCACGAACAGGAACAGCACCATGATGGCGCCGGCGTAGATGATGATCTGCACCACCGCGACGAACGGCGCCTCGAGCAGCACGTAGAGGCCGGACAGGCCGAAGAACGAGCCGATCAGCGACAGCACGCTGTAGACCGGGTTGCGCTGCGCCGACCACGAGCAGCGACGCCGATCACCGATGACGGCGGCGAACACGTAGAAGAGCAGGGCGATCAGAGGCCAAAGTAGAGCACCCCCGCCGCGGTGACGAGCAGGTTGACCGTCGCCACCGGCAACAGCACCTTCCATCCGAACGACATCAGCTGGTCGTAGCGGAACCGCGGCAGCGTCCAGCGCAGCCACAGATAGACGAACAACAGGAACGCCAGCTTGATCAGGAACCAGATCCAGCCGTAGTTCGCGCGGAATGAACGGCCCGTGCCAGCCGCCGAGGAACAGGTTCGTCGCCACCGCCGAGACCGTGACCATGTTGATGTACTCGGCCATGAAGAACATGGCGAAGCGCATCGAGCTGTATTCGGTGTGATAGCCGGCGACCAGCTCCTGCTCGGCTTCCGGGAAGTCGAACGGCGCGCGGTTGGTCTCGGCGATGCCGGCGCATGGCGAACACGAAGAAGCCGATCGAGCTGCGGGAAGATGTACCACTTCGGGATGAACCCGAACCAGTAGCCCTGCTGCGCGTCGACGATCTCGCGCAGCGACATCGAGTTCGGCCAGCATCACGACCGTCGCCAGCGCCATGCCGTAGGCCAGCTCGTAGCTGATCATCTGCGCCGAGCTGCGCAGGCCGCCGAGCAGCGAGTACTTCGAGTTGCTCGCCCAGCCGGCGAGCACGATGCCGTAGACGCCCATCGAGGCGACGGCGAAGATCACCAGCACCGCGACGTTGACGTCCGCGACCTGCAGCGGCATCGGCTCGTCGAGCAGGCCGAAGAACGTCGTCGGCGCGCCGAACGGCATCGGCGCGAACGCGAGATACGCCGCCGCCACCGAGATGATCGGCGCGAGCGAGAACAGCAACGCGTCCGCCGCCTTCGGCCGCAGCTCTTCCTTGAAGAACAGCTTGACGATGTCGGCGACCGGCTGGAGCAGGCCCTTGCGGCCCGACGCAGATACGGGCCGTAGCGCTGCTGCATGAACGCGGCGACCTTGCGCTCGGCGTAGACCATCACCGCCGCCCTGATCTGCAGGCCCATGAACACGATGCCGACGATGATGCCGTAGGCGATGTAGCAGTCGTCCGGCGGCGAGGTCAGGAATTCGATGCAGCGAGGCCATGACTCAGTGCGTCTCCACCGGCGTGCGCGCGCGATAGTCGGCGGGCGCGGGCGGCTTGCCCTTCACGTACGCCTCGAACTCCGGCTTGAACCACTTGAGCGTCGTCAGCACCGGCGTCGCCGCCGCATCGCCGAACGCGCACAGCGTCTTGCCGTTGATCTGGTTGGCCACGCTCTGGAGCAGCGTGATGTCCTTCTCCGAGCCCTCGCCCTCCATCATGCGATGCAGCAGGCGATAGAGCCAGTCGGTGCCTTCGCGGCACGGCGTGCACTTGCCGCACGACTCGTGGCGATAGAAGTGCAGCAGGTTCTCGGCCAGCCACACCATGTCGGTGGTCTCGTCGAGCACCATGATCGCCGCCGAGCCGAGCAGCGATCCGGCCTTCTGCACGTCGTCGAAGCTGGCCGGGATGTCGATCTGATCCGGCATCAGGATCGGCACCGACGATCCGCCGGGGATCACCGCCTTGAGCGTGTGGCCGTCGCGCATGCCGCCGGCGTAGTCGTAGATCAGCTCCTTGCAGCGTGACCTTCATCGGCGCTTCGAACACGCCGGGACGCTTGACCGCGCCGCTGACGCAGAACAGCTTCGGTCCGCCGTTCTTCTCGGGACCGAGCGCGGCGAACCACTCGGCGCCGCGCGTCATCACGAGCGGCACGTTGCAGAGCGTCTCGACGTTGTTGACCGCGGTCGGGCAGCTCCACGCGCCGTCGACCGCCGGGAATGGCGGCTTGAAGCGCGGCTGCGCGCGCTTGCCTTCGAGCGATTCGAGGAGCGCCGTTTCCTCGCCGGCTTCATAGGCGCCGGCGCCGCGATGCAGGTAGACCTCGCAGTCGAAGCCGGTGCCCAGGATGTTCTTGCCGAGGTAGCCCGCCGCGCGCGCATCGTCGATCGCCTTCTGCATCGTCGGGAACAGGTGGTAGAACTCGCCGCGGATGTAGATGTAGGCGGCCTTCGAGCCGATCGCGTAGCAGCCGATCAGGCACCCCTCGACCAGCAGGTGCGGATTGCGCTCCATCAGCAGGTGATCCTTGAAGGTGCCCGGCTCGCTCTCGTCGGCGTTGCAGACGATGTACTTCGGCTTCGGCGATTTCTTGTCGACGAACTGCCACTTGAGGCCGGTCGGGAAGCCGGCGCCGCCGCGGCCGCGCAGGCCGGACTTCTTGACGTCGTCGATCACCGCGTCGGGCGTCATCGCCAACGCCTTCTTCAGGCCCTCGTAGCCGTGCTGGTTCTTCACGTAGTGATCGAGCGTGGCGCCGCCCGGCGTGAACGCGTACTTCGTCAGCACCGGCTCGTAGTCGCGGCACCGCCTTCGGCTTGCGCCGGCGTCGTCGTCTTCGCCGCCCTCGGTCGATGCGCTGCTCGACGCGAGATGGCAGTCGTTGAGCGCCTTGAGGCCGTCGGTCTTCATGCCGATCGACGAGCGCCGCCGACCTGCTCGGGCTGCAGGTGCTCGTGCCAGTGATCGTTGTTCACCATCATCACCGGCGCGCGGTCGCAGGCGCCGAGGCACTCCATCTGCTGGATGGTGAACATGCCGGTCGGATCGGTCTCGCCGACCTTGATCCCGAGCTTGCTCGCAGCTCTTCGATGACGCGTTCGGCGCCGGCGAGCGCGCACGACAGCGTCGTGCACACCTGCAGCACGTACTTGCCGACCGGCGCTGCGGTGGAACATCACGTAGTACGAGACGACGTCTTCGACGTCCGCGGTGGTGCAGCCGATCACCTCGGCGACGTGGCGCGCGGCGTTGTTGCTGATGTAGCCCTGCTGCTCCTGCGCGAGATAGAGCGCGTGCAGCACCGCCGACATGCGATGCTCGGGCGCGTAGTGCGCCGCGAACTCCTCGAACTTCGGCGCGGTTCTCGGCCGTGTAACGGGAACTCGGGCCCTTCGGGCAGCGTCACCCGCTGCGAGCGATGCCACTGCTCCGTGCCGTACGGCATCGCGGGATGAAAGCTCATCGATCCACGTCTCCCATCACGACGTCGAGCGAGCCGATCACCGCGATGACGTCCGCGATCATGCCGCCGACGATGAACTTGTGCAGCGCCTGGCAGGCCATACAGCCCGGGCGCGCGCATGTGCACGCGCCACGGACGGTTGGTGCCGTCCGACACGACGTAACAGCCGTGCTCGCCGCGCGGCCCTTCGACCGGCACGTAGGCGTCGCCGGCCGGCACCTTGAAGCCCTGCGAGTAGATCAGGAAGTGCTGAATCAGCGCTTCCATCTCCGTGTAGACCTGATCCTTGGGCGGCGGCACGATGCGCTTGTCGTTGCACGGCCCACGCGCCGACCGGAGCGATGCGCTCGAGCGCCTGGTGGCAGATCTTGACGCTCTCGCGCATCTCGGCGACGCGCGTCAGGTAGCGATCGTAGACGTCGCCGTTCGAGGCGCCGATGACGTCGAACTCGTAGGTGTCGTAGCCGCATGTACGGGAAGGCGCGGCGCACGTCGTAGTCGCCGCCGGCGGCGCGCGCGATCGGGCCGAACAGGCCCCACTTGTAGCAGTCGTCGTAGCGTGATCACGCCGACGCCGCGGGTGCGATCCAGCCAGATCGGGTTCTTGGTGATCAGCGTCTCGTACTCGTCGAGCTTGCCCGGGAAGCGATCGAGGAACGCGCTTGACCGCTTCCTTGAAGCCGCGCGGGATGTCCTCGCGCAGGCCGCCGACGCGGATGTAGCTCGGGAAGAAGCGGAAGCCGGCGAGCAGCTCGTTGAGATTCATCAGCATGCTCGCGCTCGCGGAACGCGTAGAGCAGGCCGGTGATCGCGCCGATTTCCATGCGCGTGCGTGCCGAACCACACCAGGTGGCTGCTGATGCGCTGCAGCTCGGCGATCAGCACGCGGATCGCCTTGACGCGCTCCGGCATCTCGCGATGCCGAGCAGCTTCTCGACCGACAGGCAGAAGGCGAGGCTGTTCGACTGCGCGCCGAGGTAATCCATGCGCTCGACGAGCGGGATCACCTGCTGCCACTTCTTCTGCTCGGCGGTCTTCTCGATGCCGGTGTGCAGGAAGCCGATGGTCGGCGACACGGACACGACGGTCTCGCCATCGAGCTCCAGCACCAGCCGCAGCACGCCGTGCGTGCTGGGGTGCTGCGGCCCCATGTTGACGGTCATCGTTTCCGTGCGTACGTCAGCCATCTACGTCGCTACTCAGCTCCATCTTCCACCAGCTCACACAGCGATGTGCAGCAGCGTGGTGTGCACTTCCTGCACGCGCGCGGTCGCGGTCCTCCGGCACCGTTGACGTGGACGTCGGCGAGCTGGCCCGCCGCCGCCGCGGCCGGTCAACGCCATGGTCACCAGCCCGCGAGCGCGGGCGGCTTCGAGCGCCGCGCAGCACGTTCGGCGACTCGCCGCTCGTCGTGATGCCGAGCGCGACGTCGCCGGGCCGCCCGAGCGCCTCGACCTGCCGCGCGAACACGCGATCGAAGCCGTAGTCGTTGCCGATCGCGGTCAGGACGCTCGTGTCGGTCGTCAGCGCGATCGCCGGCCAGCGCCCGGCGTTCCTGCTCGTAGCGGCCGACCAGCTCCGCGGCGAAGTGCTGCGCGTCCGCCGCGCTGCCGCCGTTGCCGAACACCAGCACCGTGCCGCCGGCGCTCAGCGCCGTCGCGATCGCGGCCGCCGGCGCCGCGACCGCCGACGCGCACGGCCGCGGCCGCCATCCGCTCGTGCGCGGCCGCCGCCGCCCGCAGCACCCGCGACCGCCGTGCGTGCGGCGCTCGCCGTCACTCGCTGCATCGGCCTCACTCGGGCCGCGTCCGCGAATAGCGATCGCGCTCCATGTTCGCCTTGAACTCTTCCGCGGTCACCTGCAGCGGCATGTAGGTCTGCGCGTCCTTGCGGAGCTGCACCGGATAGTCCTTGCGCAGCGGATGGCCTTCCCAGTCGTCCGGCATCATCAGGCGGCGCAGATCGGCGTGGCCGTCGAACACGATGCCGAACAGGTCGTAGACCTCGCGCTCGGGCCAGCCGGCGCCGGGCCATACAGCGTCGACAGCGTCTCGATCGCTTCCTGCGCGTTGATGCCGCACCTTCAGGCGCACGCGCGCGCGGCGATGCGGCGAGACGAGGTGATAGACGACGTCGAAGCGCGGCTGGCGATTGCGGATGGAAGTCGACCGCGGTCACGTCGGAGAACGCGACGAACTCGAGGCCCGGGCGCCTGCAGGGCGCGGCAGGTCGCGACGAGGTGCTCGCGCGGCACGACGATCGTCGGCGTCACGGCGGCGTCCGCCGAGGCAAGCGCCTCGAACGTCGCGCCGGGCACCGCCGGCGCGATCGCGGCGATGATGTCGGCAGCGGTCATGCGATGCGGACCTTCGGGGTCTGATCGAGCTTCGAGGCGGCGATCTTCTTCTGCAGCTGCACGATGCCGTAGATCACCGCCTCGGGACGCGGCGGGCAGCCGGGAATGAACACGTCGATCGGCACCACCTGATCGGAGCCCTGGACGATGGCGTAGTTGTCGAACACGCCGCCGCACGAGGCGCAGGCGCCCATCGAGATCACCCACTTCGGCTCGGGCATCTGGTCGTAGATGCGGCGCAGCGCCGGCGCCATCTTGCGCGACAGCCGGCCGGCGATGATCATCAGGTCCGACTGCCGCGGCGAGCCGCGGAACACCTCGGCGCCGAAGCGCGCGATGTCGTAGCGGCTCGGCGCCCTCGCCATCATCTCGATGGCGCAGCAGGCCAGGCCGAACGTCACCGGCCAGATCGCCGAGCGGCGCGCCCACTGAATCATGAATTCGAGCGGACGTCGTGAGGACGGGGATTTCGAAATCAGTTTCGAGTCCCATAACGGTATCTCTTGACCAGGGCCGGGCCGGGCTTGCGGCGCGTGCTTGTAGTCGGGATCGTACTCGGGGCCCCAGTCCAGCACGCCCTTGCGCCAGATGTAGATGTAGCCCACGACCAGGATCAGGAAGAACACGACGATCTGAATGAAGCCGGGCCACGACAGCTCGCGCATCGCCATCGCCCACGGACAGAGGAACGCGACCTCGATGTCGAACAGCAGGAAGATCATCGCGATCAGGTAGAACTTCACCGACTGCCGCTCGCGCGCGTCGCCGACCGGCGGCATGCCGCACTCGTACGCGGCTTCCTTCTCCGGTGTGGGGTTCTTGGGACCGAGGAAGCTGGAAATCACCAGTCCGCCGAGGCCCACAGTGGTCCCCAGCAGCACCATCAGCGCAACGCCGCCCCAACCTTCCATGATGATCAGTGGCCCCTAGTCGTTCCGCGTGACAGCGATGTCCGCGGCGCTTGTGAAGGAATGAACAAACGACACGATGGTATCACGGGACTATAGCGGGGACGAGTGCGCCACGGGCCGTGAAGATTGATGCGCCATACGCCACAATGGTCCAGCCGATGCGCGTTGCCTGGTTCAGTCCACTTCCGCCCGACGGCTCCGGAATCGCCGCGTATAGCGCGGAGGTCGTGCCGTTCCTGATGCCCAGGTTTGGGGCACTTGACCTCTACTCAGCACCGCTTTCTGACGGGGTTCGCCCGCGAACGATCGACCCGGTCGAGTTCACCTGGCGGCACCGGCGCCAACCCTACGACCTCGTCGTCTACCAGCTCGGCAACTCGAGGGCCCATGACTTCATGTGGAGCTTCCTGTTCCGCTATCCGGGTCTGCTGGTGCTGCACGACGCGCAAGTGCATCAGGCCCGCGCGCTCTGGCTGCTCAGCCGGCTGGAGCCGAGGTTGACGGATTATCTGGCGGAAGTCCGCGCGAGCCATCCAGCCGCTTCACCAGATCTGGGCCATCTGTTCGCCGCCGGACTGGGCGGCGAGCTGTTCCGCCTGTGGCCGCTCGTCTCGCTGGTCATCGGCGCCTCTCGATTGACGGCGGTGCACAACGCTCATCTCGGCCGCACCCTGGCCACCGCGCATCCCGACGCCGCGATCACCGCCATCGAGATGGGCACAGCGGATCCGCTGCGCGACCGGCCCACACTGGCGGCCGACGCGGCGGCCATCCGTCAGCGGCACGGCATCCCGGACGATGCGGTGGTAGTGGGTGCCTACGGCGGCATCACCCCCGAGAAGCGCATTCCACAGCTGCTGACCGCGGTCGCGGCGATGGGCGGCGACGTGCCGCTTCACGTGCTGCTCGTCGGGCAGCGTGCGACGCATTACGACGTGGATGCGGAGATCGCCAGCCTGGGGCTGGCCGGGCGCGTCCACATCGCCGGCTACGTGGCGGACGAGGCGCTGCCGGCGCACCTGGCAGCGGCGGACATCTGCTGGTGCCTGCGATGGCCCTCGAACGGCGAGACGTCCGCGTCGTGGATACGATGCCTCGCCGCCGGGCGTCCGACGTTGATCACCGCGCTGGCGCAGCTTCAGGAGGTGCCCGCGCTCGCGGCGAGTGACGCCGGATCCGTGGAGCTGCCCTTGGCTACACGGGCGATCGCCATCGCCATCGATCCGCTGGACGAGCCCCGCGAGGTGCCGTTGGCGCTGCAGGCGCTCGTGGCGCGCCCCGACTTGCGCGGCGCAATGGGCGCCGAGGCCCGTCGATACTGGGAAGCGCGGCACACGCTGCCGCGCATGGCCGATGCCTACGAGCGGCTGATCGCGGACGCGGCATCTCGGCCCGCCCCGGTGTTCCAGCTCCCGGCGCACCTGCACGACGAGGGCACGACGACGGCCAGGCGCATTCTTTCGGAGATGGGGGTCGGGGAGCTGCCCTGGTGATCGCACGGCTGCGGCTCGTCTTGCTCGTCCTCGTCATCGCCCTGACGATGGCCATCATCTACGTTCAAGCGTTTGTGCTGCGTCCTCGCCTCTGGCCTGCCGGGGCGGGACTCGTGCTGTCGGGCGATGCCGTGATGGGCGCACTCGCGGAGCCGGCGGCCTTCGGCGTTCCGCGTCTCCCGGACATCCGCTCGGTGGTCGGTCAACCCGTCGTGGTGAGCCGCGTGTGGCCTGGCGGCGCCGCAGAGCGGGCCGGACTTACAGTAGGAACCCTCGTCACCGCAGTCGAGGACAGCACCGGGCACCGTGTCGCGCTCGGAGAGCGACTACCCGCACACCCCGGGTGGCGTGCTCGACATCTGGCGGCAGATGAGCGCGCTCGCGGCGACGGGTCCGCTTGACGATCGACGTGGTCGAGGGCGACGGTTCGCCTCAGCAGGTGACGGTGGAGCGCCCGGCGGTCTGGTCGCTGGACGGCACGACGGTCGACGCCTGGCTCACGCGGTACCACTTCTTCCCGCTCGCCAAGCTCATCGCCTACACGCTGGCCGGCATGCTGGTCGTCGCGCTCGGCGCCAGTGGCCTCAGCGCTCGCCTGATGACGATGGCGTTCCTGTTGATGGGCGTGGCCGATGCCGGGCTGCTCCTCGGAGCCGAGCGCAGCCTGCCACCACTTGCCGCCATCCTGCTGGCCTATACCTGGCTGGTCGCGCCCTTCACGCTGCCGATGATTGGCACCGCGGTCCTCTACTTTCCGACACGCGCCGCGGTGCTGGATCGCCAGCGATGGATCTTGCCGGTGTTATGGGCCCTGCCAGCCCCTCTGCTGGTGCTCGGCGTCAGCGTCACCGCCTACCTGCTGGGCGTGAATGCGGTCGAGCCGGTGGTCGCCTGGCTGGCGGCGCGACCGGCGGTCTTCACCCTGTGGTTCGCCGCCGGCATCCTCATCAACCTGACGCTGATTGGCCACTCGGTCTACCGCTACAAGCACAGTTCCGACGCGCAGGAACGGCGACGCGTCCAGGTGACGATGTTCACCGGGGCGCCGGCGGCCATCGCCTACGCCGTCCTGGTCGCTGGTCCGCTCGTCGCCGACGTTGTCGGCCTGCCGTTCATCTGGCCCTGGCCGGTGGCGATCGTGCTGCAGTTGCTGGTGCTGTTGTCGGCGGTGGGCTTTGCCTATGCCGTCGCCGTGCGGCGGGCGCTCAGCCCGCGCACCGTGATGAGGCAGGGGCTGCACTACGCGCTGGCGCGCAAGACGCTCGCGCTGCTGACCGGGCTCCCCACCATCCTGCTGCTGGTGTCGCTGTTCGGCCAGCGCGATCGGCCACTGGCGGCGATCATCGAGGCCCGCCCGATGTTCTATCTGGCGGCGCTGGTGCTCGCGGGGCTCGGCCTGCGCTACCGGGATGCCGCGAAGCGGCGGCTCGATCAGAAGTTCTTCCGCAGCGAGTACGACGCAAGGGAGATCCTGCTGTCGCTGGCCAGCCGCATTCCGGGCGAATCGGATCCGCGCGCGCTGGTGTCGCTGGTGCTGGGCGACATCGAGTCGGCGCTGCACCCTCAGCACGCCGCGATACTGGCCGGGAGCGGCGACAGCTACGAGACCGTCCACGCCGCCGGCCTGGCACCGGCCCCGCTGCGCGGCACGAGCGGGCTGTCCCAGCTGCTGCAGTGGTCCGACACGCCGCTCGAAGTGGCGCTTCACGATCCCCGCTCCCCGGCGGCCCGGCTTCCCGCGGCCGATCGCCAATGGCTGGAGACGACAGGCGCCGTGCTGCTGGTGCCGATCGCCGCGGGGACCGGCACGGAACGGCCGCTCGTCGGCTTCATCGTGCTGGGCCCGAAGAAATCCGAGGAGCCGTACTCCAACGAGGATCGCAAGCTGCTCGGCTCGATTGCCGCGCAGATGGGCGTCGCCCTGGACCTCTCGCGGCTGCGGCGCGAAGCGATCTCCACCCCGCGCGGCGGCAGTTCCACGCCGCACACGTTCATCGAATCGCCGTGGCGCGGCATCGACGTCGGCATGACCATCGAGGGCAAGTACCGCGTCGATGCGCTGATCGGCCGCGGCGGCATGGGCGCGGTCTATCGCGCGCGCGACCTGCGGCTGGATCGCGATGTGGCCGTCAAGGTGGTGCGAGGCGAGCTCGTCGCCTCACCCGAAGCGCGCGATCGCTTCCAGCGCGAGGCGCAACTGGCGGCGCGCCTGCAGCACCCGGCGATCGTCACGGTCTTCGACTATGGAACGCTGCCCGACGGCGCCGCCTACCTGGTGATGGAATACGTTCGCGGCGAGGACCTGCGGGCCCGGCTGTCGAAAGGGCCCGCTCCCGGCGGCCGACGCCGTCGCCCTGCTCGCGGCGATCGCCGAGGGCGTCGAGGCCGCGCACCGCGAGAGCGTGCTGCATCGCGACCTGAAGCCCGAGAACGTGCTGCTGCCGGATCGTGGCGGGCCGAAGGTGCTGGATTTCGGCGTCGCCAAGTCGATGCCGCACGCTGGCCAGGACGCCACACTCACCGCCAGCGGCACCATCGTCGGAACCCCGGCCTACATGGCGCCCGAGCAGATTCGCGGCGAACGCGTCGATGCGCGCACCGACATTTTCAGCCTGGCGGTGATCTGCTACGAGATGCTGACCGGGCGATTGCCGTTCGGGGCGGGGTCGTTCGTGGACGTGGCGATGCGGCAGACGTCTGAGACGCCGGCGATCGACGAGAACGGCGTACCGGGGAAGGTGAGCGAGGTGCTCCGGCGCGGGCTGTCGTACGCCCGCGAGGAGCGGCAAGCGACGGCTCTGACGCTGGCCCGGGAGCTTCGAGAAGCCTTGGGCGAGTGACCGAGCCGCCTGGCTTCTAGTTCATCGCGGCCAACCGGCGGTCGATCTCGGCCACGGCGTGGCCGATCTGCTCGCGTCGGGTGGGGTGCGCGGTCAATTCGAGCTGGCGCTGCAGTTCGGTCTTCGCCAGTCGCAGCGACTCGACTGGCACGGCGCGTTCCGGGTCCACCTTGGGACGGCGGTCGCGCGCAGCCTTGCGGCTTTCTTCGAGTTCGTCCATGCGCTCTTGCAAGCGCGCTTCAGCGTCGATCAGTCCTTCTCCAGCATCACCCATGAATCGAACCATTATACGGGGAATGGCCTCGCCGCGAGCGCACGGGTTCCATCCCGGCCGTGCAGCAATGGTTCAGCGCGCTTTCGAACGCCCGACGCGCGCCGCAGACGGGAGGCTGGCCGGCCATCGCGCGCGGCGAATCGACGCTGATCCTCGCGCCGACCGGCAGCGGCAAGACGCTGACGGCGTTCCTGTGCGTGCCTCAACCGGCTGATGTTCGAGCCGCCGCCCGATCCAGCCGCAGCGCTGCCGCGTGCTCTACATGTCGCCGCTCAAGGCGCTGGCCGTCGACGTCGAGCGCAACCTGCGCGCGCCGCTCGCCGGCATCGCGAACGTGGCCGCGATCCGCGAGGGCGTGCCGTTTCACACGCCGGCCGATCGTCGCTGCGCACCGGCGACACGCCGGCCTCCGAGCGCGCGCGCTTTCAGCGAGCGCCCGGCCGACATCCTGATCACCACGCCCGAATCGCTGTTCCTGCTGCTGACCTCGAACGCGCGCGAGCGCCTGCGAGTCGGTCGAGACGGTGATCATCGACGAGATTCACGCGCTCGTCTCGACCAAGCGCGGCGCGCACCTGGCGCTGTCGCTCGAACGGCTCGAGCGCTCGTCGACAAGCCGCTGCAGCGGATCGGGCTGTCGGCGACGCAGCGGCCGCTGGACGAGATTGCGCGGTTCCTGGGAGGCGCCGCGACCGCAGAAGCCCGAGCGCGGCGACCACGAAGGAAAGGCACGAAGGGCGCGAGCGACGCCGGACCTCGAACGCGAGTCTGCACGACGAGTTCGCGGACCGAGCCGCGCCGTGGCCTACCGGCCGGTCACGCATCGATCGATGCGCAGCGAGCCGAAGCAGCTGATCGTCACGCGTGCAGATGCCGATCGAAGACATGGCGGCGATGGGCAAGCCGGTCGAGCAGCCGAGCGGGCCCGCGGCCGCAGGCGCCGCCGGTGCAGATCGATCTGGAGCTCGATTCATCCGCGGCTGCTCGAGCTGATGCGCGCGCATCGCTCGACGCTGCTCTTCGTCAACAGCCGGCGGCTCGCCGAGCGGCTGGCCGGCGCGCTCAACGAGACTGGCCGGCGAGCCGCTGGTGCGCGCGCATCACGGCTCGCTGGCGCGCGCGCAGCGCACCGAGATCGAAGATCTGCTGAAGGCCGGCCACCTGCGCGGGCTGGTGGCCACCTCGTCGCTCGAGCTCGGCATCGACATGGGCGCGATCGATCTCGTCGTCCAGATCGAAGCGCCGCCGTCGGTCGCGAGCGGCCTGCAGCGCATCGGCCGCGTCCGGCCACCGCATCGACGAGGTCAGCGCAGGCATCATCTTCCCGAAGTTCCGCGGCGACCTGCGTCGCCTGCGCGGCGGTCACCGCGCGCGATGCGCCAGGGGCAAGGTCGAGCCGTCGCGCTACCCGCGCAACCCGCTCGACGTGCTGGCGCAGCAGATCGTCGCGATGGCGTCGATGGAGCGCTGGTCGGTGGACGATCTGTATCGCACGGTCCGTCGGCGCCGCGCCGTTCGCGGAGTCTCAGCCGCCGAGTCTTCGACGGCGTGCTCGACATGCTGTCGGGCCGCTACCCGTCGGACGAATTCGCCGAGCTGCGGCCGCGCGTCACGTGGGATCGCGTCAACGGCACGGTCACGGCGCGGCAGGGCGCCAAGCGCGTGGCCATCGCGAACGCCGGCACGATTCCGGATCGCGGGCTCTACGGCGTGTTCCTGGCCGGCGCCGACAAGGACGAGGCGCGCGTCGGCGAGCTCGACGAGGAGATGGTGTTCGAGGCGCGCGCCGGCGAGACGTTCCTGCTCGGCGCATCGACGTGGCGCATCGAACAGATCACGCACGATCGCGTCCTGGTCTCGCCCGCGCCCGGCGAGCCCGGCAAGATGCCGTTCTGGAAGGGCGAAGGCCCGGGCCGCCCGATCGAGCTCGGCATGGCGATCGGCAAGCTGGTGCGCGAGCTGCGCAGGCGCACCCGACGACGCCGTCGCCCGCCTGCAGAAGCGAACACGGGCTCGACGCGCTCGCCGCCGAGCAACCTGCTGCAGTATCTCGACGATCAGTTCGCCGCGGCCGGCGCCGTGCCCGACGATCGCACGATCGTGATCGAGCGCTCCCGCGACGATCTCGGCGACTGGCGCGTCGCGGTGCTGTCGCCGTTCGGCAGCCGCGTGCACGCGCCGTGGGCGATGGCGGTGACCGCGCGCATCCGCGACGAGCCGGGCCTCGACGTCGAGGTGATGTGGTGCGACGATGGGTTCGTGGTGCGGTATGCCGGAGGGCGAGCGGCCGCCGGACACGTCGCTGCTGCTGCCCGATCCCGACGACGTCGAGCGCCTGGTCGTGCGGCAGCTCGGATCGACGGCGATGTTCGCGGCGCGCTTCCGCGAAGCCGCCGGCCGCGCGCTGCTGCTGCCCCGCCGCCGGCCCGGCGCGCGCGCGCCGCTGTGGCAGCAGCGCAAGCGCGCCGCGGACCTGCTGGCGGTGGCGGCGCGCTTCGGATCGTTCCCGATCATCCTCGAGACCTATCGCGAGTGCCTGCGCGACATCTTCGACCTGCCGGCGCTCGATCGACCTCCTGCGCACGCGTCCGCAGCCGCGCCATGCGCGTCGTCAACGTCGAGTCGCAGAAGCCGTCGCCGTTCGCCGCGTCGCTGCTCTTCGGCTACGTCGCCAACTACATCTACGACGGCGACGCGCCGCTGGCCGAGCGGCGCGCCCAGGCGCTGTCGGTCGATCAGTCGCAGCTGCGCGAGCTGATCGGCGACAGCCGAGCTGCGCGATCTGCTCGACGCGGTCGGCGCTCGACAGCGCTCGAACACGACGCTGCAGCACCTGCCGGAGCGGTTCCACGCGCGCTCGACCGACGCCGTGCACGATCTGCTGCTGCGGCTCGGCGATCTGTCGCGCGACGGAGATCGGCGCGCGCTCCGCGCCCGGTCGTCGCGGAGACCGCCGATCGACGAGCTCGTCACAGACGCGGCGCGTCCTGCGCCGTCCGCGTGGCCGGCGAGGAGCGGCTCATCGCCGTCGAAGATGCGGCGCGCTATCGCGACGCGCTCGGCATGCCGCTGCCGCCGGGCCTGCCGGAGGCGCTGCTCGAGCCGGTCGCCGATCGCGGTCGGCGATCTGGTGCGGCGCTACGCCCGCACGCACGGCCCGTTCACGCCGGCGGACGTCGGCGCGCGCCTCGGCCTCGGCGTCCCGCGGTGGTCGAGGCCACGCTGCAGCGCCTGCCGACGACCGGCCGGGTGATCGAGGGCGAGTTCCGGCCCGGCGGCCGCGGCCGCGAGTGGTGCGACGCCGAGGTGCTGCGCAGCCGTGCGGCGGCGCTCGCTGGCGCGGCTGCGGCAGGAAGTCGAGCCGGTCGAGCCGCAGGTGCTCGGGCGGTTCCTGGTCGTCGTGGCATGGCATCGGGCGGGCGCGGCGGGCCTCGACTGCGCTGCTCGACGTCGTCGAGCAGCTGCAGGGCGTGCCGCTCGTCGCGTCGGTGCTCGAACGCGAGATCCTGCCGGCGCGCGTCGATCGACTACGCACCCGTCGCTGCTCGACACGCTGATCTCGGCGCCGGCGAGGTGACGTGGATCGGCGTCGAGCCGCTCGGCGAGCGCGACGGCCGCATCGCGCTGTATCCTCACCGATCACTGCCAGGGCTGCTGCCGCCGGCGCACGGCGCCGGGGCGGAAGCGGCACTGGCCGGCCGCGAGGCGCTCATCCTCGCGTGGCTGCATGCGCCAGGGCGCCTCGTTCTTCGGCCCGCTGCACGAGGCGGCCGGCGGCGGCTTTCCGCAGGAGACCGTCGACGCGCTGTGGGCGCTCGTGTGGAAGGGCCTGGTGACCAACGACACGCTGCATCGCGCTGCGCGCCTACTGCGTCGGCGCCGGAGCGGGCGCGGCGGCCGGCCCGGGCCACGCCGTTCCGGTCGCGCCGGCTGATTCCGCCGTCGGCCGAAGGCCGCTGGACGGCGGTCGCCGGCGTCGGAGCGCGCCTCGCCCACGGCGTGGGCGACGGCGATCGCGCGAACAGCTCCTCACCCGCCACGGCATCGTCACGCGCGATGTGACGGCGATCGAGCAGCTGCCGGGCGGCTTCTGCGCCGTCTATCCGGTGCTGCGGCGGCTCGAAGACACCGGCCGGGTGCGGCGCGGCTACTTCGTGGCCGGCCTGGGCGCCGCGCAGTTCGCGCAGCCTGGCGCGGTCGACCTGCTGCGCGCGCGAGCGCGATCGCGAAGGAGACGCCGCACGTGGCCACGCTGGCCGCCACCGATCCGGCGAATCCGTACGGCGCGCTGGTGCCGTGGCCCGACTGGCGCGGGCGAGGCAGCGCAGCGCGCGGCGCGGATCGGCCGGGGCGCAGCGTGGTGCTGGTGGACGGCTACTGCGCGGCGTGGATCGGCCGCGGCGATCGCCAGATGCTGGTGGCGCTTGCCGGCAGAGGAACCGGAACGATCGCGGATCGGCCGCGCCACTGGCGCGCGAGCTGGTGCGGTCGGCTTCGCGCACCGGACGGCCGCCGCGGCTGGCTGATCGAGGAGATCAACGGCATGCCGGCGACGGCGACGCCGCTCGGCCAATTCCTGCTCGAGGCCGGCTTCGCGGTCACCAGCGGCGGGCTGCAGCTGCGCGTGCCGCGGCGGCCGCTCGCAGCGACGATGACGACGAAGATGGAGCGATGCCTGAAGGCGACACGATCTTCCGCGCCGCGCGGCCGCTGCACCGCGTGCTGGCGGGCGACGTCGTCACCGGATTCGACACCGCGCTGGCGCCGCTCGCTCGCGTCAACGTCGACACGCCGATCGCCGGCCGCACGATCGAACGCTGCGAATCGGTCGGCAAGCACCTGCTGATCACGTTCTCGCGGCGAGCTGATCCTGCGCACGCACATGCGCATGAACGGGTCGTGGCACCTGTATCGCCACGGCGAGCGATGGTGGCGCGGCCCGCAGCGCGATGCGCGTGCGGATCGACACGGCCGACTGGGTCGCGGTCGCGTTCGACGTGCCGGTCGCCGAGTTCGTGCGCACGCGCGACCTCGGTCGCAGCCGGGCCCGTGGCGCACGCTGGGGCCCGATCTGCTCGCGCCGAACTTCGATCGCGACGAAGCGCTGCGGCGGATCGGCGCGAGCGGGCCGCGGCCGATCGCCGAGGCGCTGCTCGATCAGCGCGTCGTCGCCGGCATCGGCAACGTCTACAAATCCGAGGTGCTGTTCCTGTCCGGCGTCCACCCCGACCGGCCGCCTCGACGCTGACCCGGGCGACTTCGAGCGGATCCTGGACATGGCCGTGCCGCTGATGCGCGCCAACACGGGAGCGGCAGCGTCGAGCGGCATCGTGACCTACCGCGGGCTGCGCCGGACCACGCGATCGGCGTCGGGCGAGGAGAACTTGTGGGTCTACAGCCGCGGCGGCAAACCGTGCCGCAAGTGCGGCACGCCGATCGCCTCGGACAAGAGCGGGCTCGATGCGCGCACCACCTACTGGTGCCCGACCTGTCAGCCGCTGCCGTGAGGGGCGCTTGCAGAACAGATACTCCCGCGTCTCCGAAAAGTACTGCCCGTCGCGGCGGACGCTGGCGCGTCGTTGAGCGGCGGCCCGCAGAACGGTCGGCCAGCCGGTCACGTGTCTCTCCGGCCCCCACAAGCATCTGGGCGAACTCGCCTGCCCTGCCCAGCTCAGACAGCGCCGCGTCTCCGCCTACGCGACACGTGACGGTTTCCTGAACGGCTGGCCTCCAACGTTCTGCCGTCCGCCGCTCCACGCCGCGCCCGACGCGGTGCGCCTTTGCAGCAGATTCACTCGATCAAACGCTCTTCAGATCAGATCGCCAGCTCACCACATCACGAGATCACCAGCTTCACGTCACTCTCCGTTCATTCGCATAGACATTGAACGTCCCGCCTCGGACGAACCCGCACAGCGTGATGCCAGCTTCGCGCGCGAGATCGATGGCGAGGCTCGACGGCGCCGACACCGCGGCGATCAGCGGAATGCCGGCCAGCAGCGCCTTCTGCACCAGCTCGAACGACGTCCGCCCGGAAACCTGCAGCATCGTCCGTGACAGCGGCAGCCGCCCTTCGAGCAGCATGCGGCCGGAAATCTTGTCCACCGCGTTGTGCCGGCCCACATCCTCCGCCATCAGCAGCAGCTGGCCCTCGAGATCGAACAGGCCCGCGGCGTGCAGCCCGCCGGTCGCCTCGAACACCCGCTGCGCGGCGCGCAGGGTAGGCGGCATCGACGACACCACCGCGGCCGGCACCGTCCAGGCGCCGTTCACCGAGTCCACACGCGCGCGCAACGACTCGATCGTGCGCCGCCCGCACAGGCCGCACGACGCGGTCATCATCACCTGACGCCGGTTGGCCAGCCGATCGTCCAGCCGCGCCACCGCCTCGCCGGTCACGGTCACGTTCAGTATGTTGTCGCGGCCCTCTTCGTCGGCGTCCACGCAGTACTCGATGAGACCCACCTCGTCGCCCGATCGGACGACGTCCTCGGCCAGCAGGAAACCGGCGGCGAGGTCGCGATCGGCGCCAGGCGTCCGCATGATCACCGCGAACGGCGCGCCGTTGACGCGCACCTCCATCGGCTCCTCCACGGCCACGCGCTCCTCCCGCGAGCCGACGCCGTCGGGGCCGACATGAGCGCTGATGTAGGCGCGAACGCCGCGGTCAGACATGGTTGCGCAGCGCCAGTTCGCGAGGGTGCGGCTGGAGGTAGGTCTGCCCCAGCAGGTAGTCCACCTTGTGACGCTTGACGTAGTGATGCAGCAGCGTGATCGGCACGATCAACGGCACCACGCCGTTGCGATAGTCCTCGATCAAGGCGAGGATCTCGTCGCGGCCTTCGACATCGGCAACGCCGCGCAGGTGCCCCAGCATGTGGTGCATCGCGTTGACGTGACGGGTCGGAGTGGCCAGCGCCTTCATGCCCGCCATGAAGCCGGCGGTGTACTCGTCGCGCACCTCGGCCCGCGGCCGGTCCTTGGCTCGCGCCACCAGCACGCCCAGCGCCTTATAAGCCTCGGGGCGATGGGCAAGGAGGGTCATCTTGTGCGCGGTATGGAAGCCCACCAGGCCGCCGATGGTCCAGCGCCCCGCGAACAGCGCGCGCAGCGCGGCGTGGGCAAAGACGCGCTCGATGAAGTTCTCGCGCAGCCGGGCGTCGGCCAGGCGCCCTTCCTCCTCGACCGGCAGGTGCGGCATCGCGGTGACCAGCGCTTCGGCGAACAGCCCGCGCCCCTTGCGCTCGCCGACGCCTCCCCGACCGCCGTAGATCTTCACCCGTTCGAGGCCACAACTCGGTGAGTCGCGTTTGAGGACGAAGCCGTCGAGATTGGCCGAGGCCAGTTGCTTGACCTTCGCCGCCGACCAGCCGGCCAATTCGTCGGTCCAGTCAGCGCCGGTCTTTGGCGTGATCAGCCGCACGAGGACGCCGTTCGCCACCGCGCCGCCGTCCGGCGAGTACTCCAGCCTCATCGTCGGCCGCGGCACCGGCAACCCCGACTCCACCTCGGGACACACCGGCACCCACGTCACCGAGGGCCCGAAGACGTTCACGAGATAGGCGTCGCGCTTGTGCCCGCCGTCCCAGCGAACGTGCTCGCCGAGCAGACACCGCGACACGCCGACACGGACGGTCACGGGGCCATTATGAACGAACGCGTGATGGAGGTTCGTTAGAGCGCGACGCTTGGTTTCTTGAGCAGCGCCTGCCGCACTTCGGCGACCACCACGTCTGGCAGCGCGGGCTTGACCACGAAGCGATCGCAGCCGGCCTGCCTCGCCCGGTCGATCGCGCTGGTCATGGCGTGCCCGGTGAGCGCGACCACCGGAATGTGCATGGTCCGGGCATCGGCCTTCAGGCGGCGCGTGGCTTCCCACCCGTCCAGGCCCGGCAGCGAGAGGTCCATGAGGATGACGTCAGGCGACAGCTCCTGCGCCAGTTCGATGGCCCGCAGGCCATCAGCGGCTTCGGCGACACGGAAGCCGCAGACGATGAGCGACTCGGCGTACATCTCGCGCGCATCGTCGTAGTCATCGACGACCAGCACGAGCGGTTCAGGTTCGGGGGCGGCACGGGTCGCAAGGTATGACGGCCCGCGGCTGGCGTCAAGCACAGCCGCCTTGCGGCCGAGACGGAAGGTTGGGCTAGGATCTTGGGATGGCTGCGACCTTTTCATTCGACATCACCTCCACCATCGACATGCAGGAAGTGGACAACGCCATCAATCAGGCGCGCAAGGAACTGGGGCAACGCTACGACTTCAAGGGCTCCACCGCGACGATCGAGCTCGATCAGAAGGAGAACACGCTCACCCTGTCCGCCGAGGACGCGATGAAGCTCGAAGCGCTGTGGGAAATCCTCACGACGCGGCTGGTCCGGCGCAACGTCCCCGTGAAGAACCTGAAGCGAGGCGACGTGGAGCCGGCCTCGGCCGGCAGCGTGCGCCAGGTGATCACGCTGCAGGTGGGCGTTCCCACCGAAGCCGCCAAGGACATCGTGAAGTACCTGAAGGACGCGAAGCTGAAGAAGGTGCAGGCCGCCATCATGGGTGACCACCTGCGCGTGTCGTCCGGGTCGAAGGACGATCTCCAGGGCGCGATGACGGCGCTGCGGGCACACGACTTCGGCATCGCGCTGCAGTTCGGCAACTACCGATAGATACCATGCGGGCCACCGTCAGCCTGGAGCGCGCGCTCTCGAAGCTGGGGTTCGCGAGCCGGGCCGAGGCCCGACGATTGATTCAGACCGGCCGGGTGACGGTCGACGGCGTGGTGGCCGACAATCCGCTGAAGGCGGTTGTGCCCGAGCGCGTGCACCTGACCGTGGATGGTGTGTGTCCCGCGCCGCCCGCGGCCCTGACCATCGCGCTGCACAAACCACGCGGCGTGGTCACCACCGCCTCCGATCCCGAAGGCCGGCCCACCGTTTACGACCTGCTCGAGGGACTGGGCACGCGCGTGGTCCCCGTCGGCCGCCTGGACCTGGCCACGAGCGGACTGCTCCTGCTCACCACCGACACGCGCCTCGCCGACTGGCTCACCGATCCGCGATCGAACGTGCCCAGGGTGTACCTGGTGACCGCACGCGGGCGCGCGAGTGAGGACGATGTCGCACACCTGAGGGCCGGCGTCACGAGCCGTGGCGAACGGCTGGCCGCCTCAGACGTGGTGCTGCGGAAAGCGTCCTCGAAGGAGTCGCACCTGGTCGTCACGCTGACCGAGGGCCGGAACCGCGAGGTGCGCCGGCTGTTCCTCGCGATTGGCCACGAGGTGACGCGCCTCCGACGGGTGCAGATTGGCGGGCTCGAGCTGGGTGACCTGGCGCCTCGCGCCTGGCGCGTGGTGGCGCCGGAAGAGTTGCGGCAGGCCTTCCCTCGCTATCGCCCGCGGAGCATCACCGGCAATTCGCCCTCGCACTCGAGCGCTCGCCGAACGCGCTAGCCGAACAGCTTCGCGCCCAGTCCCAGATAGAACAGCAGCGTGACGACGTCGGTGCTGGCGAGGACCAGCGGCCCGGCGGCAATGCGCGGGTCAACCCTGGCCGCGCGGACGATGGTGGGCAGCAGCACACCGAACAGGCAGGCCGTGACCATCGACGCCGCGATCGCGCTGCCGATCACCAGCGCGCCGAGCGGGTCACGCCGCCACAGGATCACCACCGCCGCCACCACGCCGCCGCAGCTGGCGCCGAGGAGCGCCGCCGTGCGCGCCTCCTTCCACAGTGCGGCCAGCAGCCGCCGCGGCTTGATCGAATCGTCCGACAGGTTCTGCAGCGTCAGCGTGGCCGACTGCATGCTCACGCTTTCGGCCAGCGCCAGCACGATGGGGATGAAGAGCGACAACACGACGATGTGGTCGAGCAGCACCTCGAATCGCGACGCGATCACCGCGCACAGCAGGCCGCCGCCGATGTTCGAGAGCAGCCACGGGAAGCGATCGAGATACGACGTCCACGGCGTCCGCATCGCGGTGGCGTGCACGCCGAGCAGCTGGAAGATGTCGTCGTAGGTCCGGCGAGCGAGGTCGATCACCTCGGTGGTGAACAGGCCGACGTCCACCACGCCGACCAGCTGGCCGTTGTCGTGAATCACCGGAAAAGCCAGCAGCCTGTGGCTGGCGAAATACTCGCTGGCAATCAGCACCGTCGCCCAGCTGGGGATGGCCACGACGTCGCTGATCATCACCTCGTCCACGCGCTGGGCCGGGTCGGCGGCCAGCAGGTGCCGTGCCGGCACCACCCCGACCAGGCGCTGCTGGTCGTCCGCGACGTAGAAGTAGTGGATATCCGATTTGGAGATGTTGCTCCGGACCACGGCCATGGCCTCGGCGATGGTCTGGGACCGGGATAGCGTCACGGGCACGGGTCGCGCCAGCGGAAGAATGGGGTCGTGCAGGTTGGCGGCGGACAAGAGCGCGGACGGCATGAAACGCAATTTTGTCGCGAATATTCAGCCGGCGCGGAGATTTCTCTACACTTGATACCGTCCCCCAGAGTGGACCGGACCCGTGCGAGTCTGAGAAGATGGAGGGTCCCCGTGCAGCGGACCCGGTTATTCGAAAGGTTTTCCTGAATGAATCTTCGTCGTATTGCAGTGGCGTGTGTGATGGCGGTGGCCCTGGCGGCGGGCGTCGGCCTGACGGCTCAGGGTGGTGTGGGCGTACCCTCGAACCTGGTGTACCAGGTTGACGGACGCAACGTGTACCTCAATTGGGTGAGCAGTCCTGGTCCCATCACCCACTATCGGCTCGAGGCCGGCGGCTCGCCCGGCACGACGTTCTTCACCTGGGACAGCACTCAACAGGCACTCGATCCCAACCGCCTGCCGCAGTTCCTCTCGCTCTTCGGCACCGGCGGCGTGGGCAACGGCAACTACTACGTGCGCGTGAAGGGCATGAACGGCGCGGTCGAGAGCAGCGCGTCGAACGAGGTCATCGTGCCCGTGACCGGCGGCTGCCAGGCGCCCGGCGCGCCGACCGACTTCACCGCCATCACCCGTGGCACCACCGTGTTCCTGGCGTGGAACGCCGGCAACGGCGGCCAGCCCAACGGCTACGTCGTGCACGCCCGCTACGCATCGGGTGGACCGGTGATTGCCTCGATCGGCGCCAGTGCGCCGTACGTCAACGTCGGCGCCGTGCCGACCGGCACCTACTTCGTGCAGGTGTTCGCCACCACGGCCTGCGGCACCAGCCCCTACTCGAACGAAATCATCGTCAATGCGCCGAACAACGCCGGTGCCGTGCGCACGCCGAACGCGGTCTCGGGCAAGCTGCCGTACTTCTACGTGCGCGACCTCGTGATTGCCGCCGGCCAGGAAGCGGCCGCCCGCGGCCTGATGAACGGCAGCGTGTCGTGCCCCAGCCGTCCCGGCTACCCGGATTCGGACGTCGAAGCGCGCAAGACGCAGCGCAACGGCTACATCGACTTCGTGGTGGCGCGGCTGCGGCAGTTCGACCTGCGCTTCGGCTACAACGCCAAGCCGACCCGCGCCAACGCCATCGTCGCGGGTGACGAGATCGCCTATCACTATGGCAGCGACGCGCCGGAAGGCTCGCCCAACGTCTACCTGTTCGACACGCTCGGCGGCCACTGCACCTTCGGCCGGGAGAACGTGGACTTCCGCCCGTTCTCGAACGAGTACGGGAAGTGGACGGCAGCGGGGGCTTTCTGAATCTGGTGATCTGGTGAGGTGGTGATCTTCAGATCTGATCTGGAGATCTCGTGAGCTGGTGATCTGAGAGCTGGAGATCTGACGATCTGGTTCGGGTACCGGACACCGGGTACCGGACGCCGGATGCCGGTTCTCCGGTTCTCCGTTTCTTAGACGAAGAAATCCGCGATCAGCTCCTCCTCTGACACTCCGGGGTGGCGGTACTGTGAAAAGTCCGTCACCCCGTTTTCTTTGAGGACGTCCTCGTCGATCAGGAACTGCCCGGTCAGGGACCGCGATGGGCGGGTCAGCACGCACCACGCGGCGTGAGCGACGATCGTCGGCAGCCGCGCGCGGCGGCGGGCGTCGGCGCTCATGATGAAGCCGATCGCGTCGGTGTCGATCGCGGTGCGCGGCCACAGCGCGTTCACGGCAATGCCCTCCGCGCGGAACTCCTCCGCCATCCCCAGCACGCACAGCGACATCCCGTACTTCGCCATCGTGTAGCCGAGGTGCGCGCCGAACCATCGCGGCGTCAGCGTGGACGCGAGCGGCGGCGCGAGGTTCAGCACGTGCGGGTTGGGCGAGCGACGCAGGTGCGGCAGCGCCTTCTGCGCGCACAGGAACGAGGCCCGCGCATTCACCTGGTGCATCAGGTCGAAGCGCTTCATCGGCGTCTGCTCGGTGCCGGTCAGGCTGATCGCCGAGGCGTTGTTGACCAGGATGTCGATGCCGCCGAAGCGCGCCACCGCGGCCTCGACCGCCGCCTCCACCTGGGCCTCGTCGCGCACGTCCACCGCCAGCGGCAGCGCCTCGCCGCCGGCCGCCTCGATCTCCTGGGCCGCGGTGTAGATGGTGCCCGGCAGCTTCGGGTGCGGCGTGGTGGTCTTGGCGGCGATGACGATGCGGGCGCCGTCCGCGCGCGGCGCGAAGGGCGATGGCCTTGCCGATGCCGCGGCTGGCGCCGGTGATGAAGAGGGTCCGATCTCGCAGCGACATGGGCGCTCCCGGCGGGTAACGGTGGCCGTACAAACGAAACGCCCGGTCCCACGCGGGAACCGGGCGCACGAAGCGAGTCAGGCGACGCTATTCGACGTAGGAGTAGCCGCAGTTGTCGCACACCCACATGCGACCCTGCTTGTACATGTTGTAGCCGCACTGCGGGCAGATGCGGTACTCACGGCCTTCCTTGTCGATCAGCTTCTTCTCGTCGTCCTTGCCACCTTCGGCAAAGGGATCCTTGGGCTCTTCCTTTTTTTCCGGGGCGGGCGCCTGCTGCGCGAACGCCGGGACAACTGCCAGGCCAAGGACGCCCGCGAAGAGGGCCGACCCACGGAGGAAGCTACGACGGTCGAGGCTCTTGCCGATTTCGATCTCGAACATGCAGTCTGTTCTCCCTGCTTACGAGTGCCGTTGGGAACCAAAAAAACCGGGTGGGACGCTGCGGCTCAGTGGAGAACGCCCCACCCGGAGCTTCCCCTCTGTCGTTGTCTGGAAAGGATACGATAGCCAGCTTTCCGCGCATTGTAATCCTTTGTCATTCCGGAACCCATCCCGGCCGTAACGGCATTCCGGCGGAAACTCAGCGTTCAGCGGCCAGCTTGCGGCGCTCATCCAGCAGAAATTGCCGAATATCGGCCACCTCGGCGTCCTGCAGCCGGAATGGCGGCATCCCGCGTCCGGCCAGCGCCCCTTTCAGGATGCCCGGCAGGGCCTCGTAGGTGCCCGCCGCCGACCGCCGCAGGTCCGGCGCGGACGTGCCGGGGTTGTGACAGCGCGAGCATTGGTTCTGAAACAGTGTGCGGCCACGAGCAATGGACGCCGCATTGGCCTCGAACGGGATGGCGGTAACGGCCTCGGGGGCCGGGCGCGTGGCCACTGGCGTGGCCCCGTTCAGGCTGAACGTGTAGAGCCTGCCGCCACTCCGATAGCGCGGCACGAAAGCGCCTCCCCAGCCCGCCATGATGCTGACGTACTGCTGGCCGTCGATCTCGTAGGTGATGGGCGGCGCCAGCACACCGGTTCCGACATAGGCGGACCACACCTGGTCGCCGCTGGTGGCCCGATACGCCACCACCTCGCCGGCTGCCGTGCCCTGGAACACCAGGTTGCCGGCCGTGGCCAGTGTGCCGCCGTTCCAGTAGGCCGGATACTCCACCTTCCAGCGGACCTTCTGCGCCACCGGGTCCCATGCCAGCAGCCGCCCGGCATAGACGGGCGCGCTCGACCCGCCGGCGTGATCGATGCCGTCGGTGCCCGCTCCGAGATTGATCTGGTTGGGCCTGAACTGGAAGTTCGTCGGCTGGGAGAACTCGCGCTGGTTGTCCTGCGCCGGAATGTAGACGAGTCCGGTGAGCGGGCTGTAGGCCATCGGCTGCCAGTTGTGACCGCCAAGCGGCGCCGGCCGCGCCAGGAACGGCGCGCGGCGATAGTCGGCGCCCTCGCGCTCCTGCGGACGGCCCGAGGGGATGTCCACGCGGGTCGCCCACGTCACCTCGACGTACTTCTCCGCCGAGAGCAGCTCGCCGGTCCTGCGATCGAGCACGTAGAAGAAGCCGTTCTTGGGCGCCTGCATCAGCACCTGCCGCACGCGGCCGCCGATCGAGAGATCGGCCAGCACCATGTGCTGGGTGGCGTTGTAGTCCCACGAATCGCCAGGCGTGGTCTGGTAGTACCAGACCAGGTTGCCGGTGTCCGGGTTCAGGGCGATGATGCACGACAGGTAGAGGTTGTCGCCGCCGCCGGGACTGCGCACCTCGCGATTCCACGGCCCGCCGTTACCGGTGCCGACGTAGAGCAGGTTGAGCGCCGGATCGAACGCCACCGAGTCCCACGCCGTGCCGCCGCCGCCGTACTCCCACCACTTGTCGCCGCCCCACGTCGGCAGCGCCTTGTCGAGCGCGGGGTTCTCCTGCGGTTTGCTGGGGTCGCCGGGCACGGTGTAGAAGCGCCACGACCATTTCGCCGGTCTCCGCGTCGTAGGCCGAGACGTAACCGCGGATGCCGTACTCGGCGCCGCCGTTGCCGATGATGATCCTGCCCTTGACCACGCGCGGGGCCCCGGTCACCGTGTAGGCCTTGGTCTGATCGACCGTGGTCACCGACCAGACCACCGCGCCGGTCTTTGCGTCGAGCGCGGTGAGGCGTCCGTCGAAGGCCGCGGCATACACGCGCCCCTTGTAGAACGCCACGCCGCGGTTGACCACGTCGCAGCAGGCGAAGCGTTCGTACTTCGGGTCCACCTTGGGATCCCACTTCCACAGCTCGCGACCGGTCTTCGCGTCCAGCGCGAACACGATGCCCCAGGAGGCGGTCGTGTACATCACGCCGTCAACGACCAGCGGCGTCGCCTCGAGCACGCGATCGGTGCCGGTCTCGAAGGTCCAGGCCACCTTCAACTGGCCGACGTTCTGGTCGGTGATTTTCGTCAGTGGGCTGAAGCGCTGCTCGCTCTGCGTCCGGCCGTGGGTGAGCCACTCGCCGGTCCGCTCCTCGGCCGCAACCAGGGCCGCATCGTCCACGACGGCAGACGGCTTCTGCGCCGCGCCCGCGGCCGGCGGCGCCGGGCCCTGGCGCCCGAGGATCCCGGCGGACCAGGAACACAGCAAGCCGAGGGCGAGCGCCGCGACGATGCGCTGATGCATGGGCCGATTCTATTCGAGCATGGCGGGCATCGTGCGTTCGTCGTCGGTGACCAGCAGACCGGGGTTGAGATTGAACAGCCGCGCGCAGGCGTTCCAGCGCAGCCGCGCATCGTCGTTGTCGGGCGGGCGCAGGCTTTCGGCGCGCTCGTACGAGCGCATGGCCTCGGTCAGCCAGCGGCCGACCGTGAGCGAGGGGCCGCCGGCCGGCCCGAGCAGCGCGCGGGCGCGGCGCTCGGACACCAGGCCGCCGTAGTAGGCGCGGTCGTACTCGGTTCGAGGCGGGCGACCACGGCTTGCGCGCGCGAGACCAGCCGCCCGTCGTGATACGGAAAGCGATCGGTCAGCGCCAGCATCAGCATCCGATCAGCGCACCGACGGTGGTCGGGCTCGGCGGCCAGGATGTCCTCGCAGATGCTCTGCGCCTGCTCGGGTTCGTTCAGCAACCGATAGCGCTCGGCCTTGGCGAGCGCGGCGGGAATGGCCGACGGCGACAGGGGCTTCAGCTCGAACATGGCAGCACCTCGCGCTGCCCGCGGCTGGCGGGCTGTTTCAACCGGTGATCATTCTCAGCAACCGCGTCACCGGATCGTAGAACCGATCGACCACGCGCTCCTTGAGCGGGATGATCGCGTTGTCGGTGATGTGGATGTGCTCCGGGCACACCTTGGTGCAGCACTTGGTGATGTTGCAGTAGCCGATGCCCTGGTCGTGTTCTTGAGATCGCCGAGGCGATCGTCGGTGTCGAGCGGATGCATCTCGAGCGCCGCGGAGTAGACGAAGAAGCGCGGGCCGATGAACTCCTCGTGCTTGTCGTGATCGCGCAGCACGTGGCAGACGTCCTGGCACAGGAAGCACTCGATGCACTTGCGGAACTCCTGCACGCGATCGATGTCGCGCTGCGACATGCGCCAGGTGCCGTCGGCGGCGTCGGCGGGCCGGGGCGTGAACTTCTTCACGCCCTTCTTGACCCGGAAGTTCCACGACACGTCGGTGACCAGGTCCTTGATCAGCGGGAACGTCGCGCATCGGCTCGACCGTGACCGGCTCGGTGAGGTCGAGCGTGTTCAGGCGGCTCATGCACATCAGGCGACGGCTTGCCGTTGATCTCGGCCGAGCACGAACCGCACTTGCCGGCCTTGCAGTTCCAGCGGCAGGCCAGGTCCGGCGCCTGCTCGGCCTGGATCTTGTGCACCGCGTCGAGCACGACCATGCCCTCGGAGATCTCGGTGCGTGTAGTCCTTGAACGCCGCCGGCGCCGCCAGGCTCGCTTGCGCCAGATTCGGAACGTCGCCTGGCGTCACTGCTTCTGCTCCTCGATGACCTGCTTCAGTTCCGCCGGCATCGCCGGCAGCGGCATGCGCGACACCTGCATCGAGCCGTCGGCCTGCCGCTGGGTGGCGATGTTGAACGTGCCGAACTCCGGCTGCTTGTCGGGATAGTCCTCGCGGAAGTGGCCGCCGCGGCTCTCGCTGCCGCTCGATCGCCGACCGCGTGATGGCCTCCGAGACGTCGAGCAGATTGCGCAGGTCGAGGCAGGTGTGCCAGCCGGCGTTGAACTCGCGATGGCCGTCGACGCCGGACGCGGCTGGCCCGTTCCCGCAGCACGTCCAGCTTCTGCAAGGCCTCCTGCATCTCGGCCTCGGTGCGCACGATGCCGACCAGCGCCTGCATCGTCTCCTGGAGATCCTGCCTGCACCGCGTACGGGTTCTCGCCGGCGCCGCCGCGCTCGAACGGCTCGAGCGAGGCCTGCATCGCCGCGCTCGACGGCCCGATCGTCCAGCCGCGCCGCGCTCCGGGTTCGCGCCGCCGCGGCGGCGTATTCACCGGCGCGCTTGCCGAACACGATCAGGTCCGACAGCGAGTTGCCGCCGAGGCGGTTGGCGCCGTTGATGCCGGCGGCGCACTCCCCCGCCGCGAACAGCCCGGGGATCGTCGACTCCTGGGTGTCGGCATCGACCCGGATGCCGCCCATGACGTAGTGCGTGGTCGGGCCCACTTCCATCGGCTCCTTCGTGATGTCGAGGTCGGCCAGCTCCTTGAACTGGTGATACATGCTCGGCAGCTTGCGCTTGATGTGCTCCTCGCGCGTCGGCACTCTTCCTTGATCCACGCGATGTCGAGGAACACGCCGCCGTGCGGGCTGCCGCGCCCGGCCTTCACCTCGCGGTTGATGCAGCGCGCGACGTGATCGCGGGTCAGCAGCTCCGGCGGACGGCGCGCCGTCTTGTCGCCTTGCGTGTAGCGCCAGCCCTCGTCCGGGTCGGAGGCGGTCTGCGGCTTGTAGTTGTCCGGGATGTCGTCGAACATGAAGCGGCGGCCTTCGCTGTTCTTCAGCACGCCGCCTTCGCCGCGCACGCCTTCGGTGACGAGAATGCCCTTCACGCTCGGCGGCCACACCATGCCGGTGGGATGGAACTGGATGAACTCCATGTCGATCAGCTCGGCGCCGGCCCGGTAGGCCAGCGCGTGCCCGTCGCCGGTGCCCTCCCAGCTGTTGCTGGTGACCTGGTAGGCGCGGCCGACGCCGCCGGTCGCCAGCACGATCGCCTTGGCGGAGAACAGGTGAAAGCGGCCGCGCTCGCGGTCGTAGGCCAGCACGCCCGCCGCCCGCCCCTCGTCGAGCAGCAGCTCGATGACGGTGTGCTCCATGTGCACGGTGACGCCGAGGTGAATGGTGTGGTCCTGCAGCGTCCGGATCAGTTCGAGGCCGGTGCGATCGCCGACGTGCGCCAGGCGCGGATAGCGGTGGCCGCCGAAGTTGCGCTGCAGGATGCGGCCGTCCGGCGTGCGATCGAACACCGCGCCCCAGGCCTCGAGCTCGCGCACGCGATCGGGCGCCTCGCTGCGCGTGGAGCTCGGCCATCCGCCAGTTGTTCACGTACTGGCCGCCGCGCATGGTGTCGGCGAAGTGCACCTTCCAGCTGTCGCGATCGTCGACGTTGGCCATCGCCGCGGCCATGCCGCCCTCGGCCATCACGGTGTGCGCCTTGCCGAGCAGCGACTTGCAGATGAGGCCGACCGAGACGCCGGCTTTGGCGGCTTCGATCGCCGCGCGCAGGCCCGCGCCGCCGGCCCCGACGATCAGCACGTCGTACGAGTAGGTGTGCGCCGACGGCATCAGAAAATCCTCAGGTCGGTGATGACGCCCATCGAGCAGAGGCGGACATACACGTCCGACAACATCACCGAGAAGAGGCTGCACCACGCGAACAGTTGATGACGGCTGTTGAGCCCCGAGACGCAGGCATACGCCATGTCGCAGACCGGCGACTTCGACACCTCGTCGAGGCGACCGCCGACGACGTGGCGGAGCACGTGACAGCCCCAGGTATAGCTCGCGAGCAGGACGACGTTCACCGCGAGGACGATCGTGCCGACGCCGATGCCGAACTCGCGGGCGCCGGTGACCGGATCCCGGAACCAGAGCGCCATCCAGACGTCGTAGGCCAGGAAGCCGATGAACACCAGCGCCACCCACATGAAGAAGCGATGGACGTTCTGCAGGATCAGCGGAAAGGAATGCTCGCCGAGGTAGCGCGTGCGCGGCTCACCGACGGCGCAGGACGGCGGGTCGGCCCAGAACGACTTGTAGTAGGCGCCGCGATAGTAGTAGCAGGTGAAGCGGAACAGGCCGGGGAACGGCAGGATCAGGAGCGCCGGTGAGAACGGCAATGCGGCCGGCCACCAGCCAGGTCTGGGTCCGAACCAGGCGTGCGGCGAATCGCCAAACAGTTCCGGCGAGTAGAACGGCGACAGGTAGGGACCGTAGGTGTAATGCTCGCCCTGAAATGCCGCCCAGGTTGCGTAAACGACGAACGCCGACAAACCGACGAACACCGCGAGGGGAGCTGCCCACCACTTGTCGCGACGGGCGGTGTGCCCGAAGCCACGGTGGACGGCTGTCACCGGAATCACCTGCATGAGGCCTCCCGACCGACCGACCTGTCCGAGAACGGCTCACCATAGCCGGATTGCCGTTTGGAAGTAAACCCCCGTTTCAGCTCAGAGGCCGACCTTCTCCCACGACAGCGCGCCAGACGGGCATCGATCCACCTGCTGCGTGATCTCGTCGGTCGTCGCGGGCTCGAGCGTGATCCACGGGTGTTCCTTCGGGTGGAACACCTTCGGCAGGCCGCCGACGCAGACCGCCGAGTGGATGCACAGCTCCGGTTTCCAGACGACGGTCACCTCGCCGTTGGTATAGCGCTTGACGATGTCCTTCATGCGAGCCCTCCGTCCAGATCGATCACCCGCACCTCCCCGGTGATGGCGCGGTGCACGGGACAGCGATTGGCGATCTCCTCGAGCCGCGCGAGCTGGTCATCGTCCAGGTCGCCCTCGAGCGTCAGCTGACGCTGAATCACGTAGACGCCGTCCACGGTGGACGCCGTCAGGTTCAGGCGCGCCTCGCGCAACGGCCAGCCCTTGCGGGCGGCATACATCCGCAGCGTGATCGACGTGCAGGCGCCGAGCGCCGCCAGCAGCATTTCCTGGGGCTCGATGCCGCTGTCGCCGCCGCCGGCATCCACCGGCTCGTCGCTCCGCAGCACGTGCGGCCCGACCTCGATGTGCATCGCCAGGCCGGTCTCTGCCAGCGGTCGAACGATTACCTCTCTCATCCGCTCAGCTTATCGCGTCCGGGCGATGAACACGATTGCGGCCTCAGGCGTTGCGCAGGAAGGTGGCCGTGCCGTGGAAGAAGGGCCGCAGCACCTGCTCGGCCTCGGCCGGAAGCGCGGCCTGGTCCAGGGCACGGTCCATCAGCTGCACCCAGCGGTTGCGCGCCGCTTCGTCCAGCCGGAATGGCGAGTGCCGCATCCGCAGGCGCGGGTGCCCCCGCTTTTCCATGTAGGTCGGCGGACCGCCGAAACGGCCGATCAGGAAGTCGCGCAGCCGCTCCTCGGCGCCGGTCATGTCGTCCTTGGGGTACATCGGCCCCAGCAGCTCGTCGCCCGGCACCTGCGCGTAGAACGCGCTCACGAGCCGGCGGAATCCTTCTTCGCCAATCAGTCCGAAGACTTCACCTTCATCCACCCTCCGATCATATGATCAGCGGAATGGAAGACCACGACGACGCACCGAAATCCGCGCTGGAAATCGCCATGGCGCGCCTGCGCCAGAAGGACGCGGACAGCGGGGCGACCGAACAGCCCCTGACCGACGAGCAGAAAGCGCGCATCGCCGAGGTGCGGCAGGCCGCGCAAGCCAAGCTCGCGCAGGAGGACATCATGTTCAAGTCGTCGCTGGCCACGACGTGGGATCCGGAAGCGCGCACCGCGCTCGAGACGAATCACCGCCGCGATCTGCAGCGGATCCAGGAAGAGCGCGACTCGAAGATCGCGAAAATCCGCCGCGGCGCCTAGCCGAAGAGGCTCTTCGCCACGAACCACACGTTCGCCGGCCGTTCGGCCAGGCGGCGCATGTACCAGGGGAACCAGTACGAGCCGTAGGCGATGAGCACGCGGACCGCCGCGCCGTCGCGCGCCAGGCGCAGCTGTTCGGCGCGCTGGATGCCGTAGAGCATGTGGAACTCGTACTGCGACGGCGGGATGCCGGCGTCCGCCGCATGCTGGCGGATGCGCGCGATCAGCGCGACGTCGTGGGTGCCGAAGACCGGCGCGCGATCCGGCGGCGCGCGACTCGGTGCCCAGCATCGACTGCGCCAGCGCGTAGTAGTTCTCGTCCACGTCGGCTCTTCACCGGATAGGCGACGTTGATCGGCTCCTTGTAGGCGCCCTTCACCAGCCGCACGCCGATCCCGCGACGGGTGATGTCCTTCAGATCCTCGCTCGTGCGCATCAGGTACGCCTGCAGGCACACGCCCACCGACGGCACGGCCTCGCGCAGCCGCCGGACGATGTCGAGCGTGACGTCGACGTAGGACGACTGCTCCATGTCCACCCAGAAGTAGCTGCCGGCCTCGTGCGCGGCCTGCGCGAGGCGCAGGGCGTGGGCATAGGCGAACTCGCGATCGATGTCGAGCCCGAGCTGCGTCAGCTTGATCGACGGCTCGCACGACAGGCCGAGCGCGCGGACGCGGTCGATGCCGTCGAGATAGTGCGCGCGCCACTTCGTCGGCTTCGGCGCGGTCCTTCACGTTCTCGCCAAGGCGCGTGAAGACCGCCGGCCACGCCTCAGCTCGGTCATCGCGCGGGCGGCGCCGAGCATGTCGTCGAAGGTCTCGCCCGGCATGAAGCGCGCGACGGCGCGCCGCACGAACGGCGCCTTGGTGCCGTGCTCCCGAAGCCAGATGTTGTCGGACGCCTTCAGGATGATGCTGCGGGCAATGCTCACGGTTCCTGATTGTGTGCCATCGGCCGCAGCGTGTGAAGGGGCCCGAGGCGGGCCAGCGACCGGCCACACCCAGATCACCAGGCCGACGACGCCGATCGTGAGGAGGCCGCCGCCGACCACCGAGGCGATCGGACCGAACAGCGGCCGCGGTGGCGCCGCTCTCGAACGCGCCGAATCTCGTTCGACATGCTGACGAACACGTGCTTCACCGCCGAGACCCGGCCGCGCAGGGCGTCGGGCGTGATCATCTGCTCCAGCGTCAGGCGGATGACGACGCTGACGTTGTCGAAGATGCCGGTGAGGAACAGGCAGGCCAGCGAGAGGCCGAACGTGCCGCGACAGGCCGAAGCCCACCATGGCCATGCCGAAGCCGGCCACCGCGATCAGCAGGACCCGACCGGGCCGCTCCCACGGCGGAAGCCGCGTGGTGACGAGCGCCATCAGCAGCGCGCCGGCGGCCGGGGCCGCGCGGAGCCAGCCAAGGCCGGCCGGCCCCACCTGCAGGATGTCCTTGGCAAAGATCGGCAGCAGCGCCACCGCGCCGCCGAACAGCACGGCGAAGAGATCCAGCGTGATCGCCGCCAGGAACACCGGGCTGCGCGACACGAACGAGAGTCCAGCGAGCACGCCCCCGCGCGCGGCGCTGGGGCCGGAGGCCGGCGCCTTCGGCACGCGCGTCAGCAGCAGGATGACGAACACGGCCTCGGCGGCGGCAGCCACCGCAAACGCCGCGGTGCTGCTGCCGGTGACGGCGATGATCGCGCCGCCGGCCGCGGGGCCGAGGATGGCGGCCAGCTGCGTTGACGAGGCCACCCACGCGTTGACGCTGGCGAACACGGTGGCCGGCAGCAGCTGCGGCAGGATGGTGTTCACCGACGGGGCGGCGAACGCGCGGCCCATCCCCACCAGCACCACGAGCGCGTAGACGAGCGGCACCGGGGCGTTCGCCCAGGTGACGAGCGCCAGGCCGGCCGCGGCCAGCGCCAGGACGCCGTGCGCCAGCATGCCGACCAGGCGGCGCGGATACCGATCGGCGGCGCTGCCCGCCGCGACCATCAGCAGCAGCACCGGCGCCACTTCGAACAGTCCGACCAGTCCCAGCGCCCACGCCTGGCCGGTGCGCTCGTACAGCTGCCAGCCGACGGCGACCGAGATGATCTGATAGCCTGCGACGGCTGAAAACCGCCCTGCCGCGAAGGCTCGCACGAACGGATAGTCGAACGCCTGGGGATGTGTTGGTGTGGCCACGCTGGAACGTTTCTTGATAACCAGCGTACACGAGAGGTGTGCATGGTCCTCGGTAGTGGACGGATCTGGGCTGGTACGGGCCTTCTGGTGGCGATTCTGCTGGTCGGGGTGTCCTCGACGGCCCGCGCGCAATCCTCGATCGGGTTCACGGGAGGGGGCTCGGTTGACCCCGAGCAAGGCTACGTGGGGGTGTTCTGGGAGTCGCCGGATCTCGGCAGCAGCTTCCGCATCCGTTCGGGCATCGATGGCGGCTTCGGATCGAATCTGCGGGTCGGCGTCGTCAACTTCGACTTCATCTATCGCCTGCCGCTCGGCCAGGGCCCCTGGAAGTTCGTCACCGGAGGCGGACCGGCCATCTCGCTGACTCGCTACTCGGATGATTTCTACGACACCGGCACCGAAGTGAGCGCCGGCGGCAGCTATCTTTTCGGCTTCGCGCACGACTCCGGGTTCTTCACCGAGTTCCGCATTGGCGGCGGCAACGTCCCCGCGTTGAAGATCGGCGCCGGGTGGGCGATCAAGATTCAGTAGGAAGTCAGGGATCAGGGATCAGGGACGGGTTCAGGGTTCTCGGGCGACGCCTCGTTCGACGGCGGCGGGCTCGCGAATCCGCGACGACGCGACGAGCGACGCACGGCGCAATCGCCCGAGTACCTGGAAGTGATCGCCACGAAGCGATGATACGACGCCGGCCTTCTCCATCAAAAACAAAACGGGCGCGACCCCAAGGATCGCGCCCGTTTTTCTTTCGGATACCGTAGCCGAAGATCGGTTTCCCCGGCTGCCGGATGCCGGCTGCCGTTACCGGTACTAGTTCCCGGTCTTCGTCGGCCAGGGCATCGACATCTTCGCCGGCATCGTGGCGGGGCCCATGCCCTTCATCACGAACTTCTGCAGGCGCTTGCCGGTGTAGGTCTCGGTCGTGTAGATGTTGCCCTTCGAGTCGGTGGCGATGCTGTGCACGCCCAGGAACATCCCGGGCTGACGGCCGCCGTAGCCGAAGTGCGTCAGTTCGGTCATCGACTTGCGGTCGAAGATGCGCACGTGCTCGTTGGCGCCATCCGCCATGTAGAGGAACTGCTGCTGCGGGTCCTTCGAGAAGGCGATGTCCCACACCGAGCCATCCGACAGGGTTTCCTTGTGGATGAAGTGCTCGGTGACGAACTTGCCTTCCTTCGTGAAGACCTGCACGCGGTCGTTCGGACGGTCGCAGACGTAGACCAGGCCGTCAACCGACATCTCGGCGCAGTGCACCGGGTTGCGGAACTGCTGCGCCGGCGGATCGCTGGGGTTGTAGCGGCCGAGCGGCTCGTCCGTCGGCGGCTTGCCGTAGGCGCCCCACATGCGCTTGATCTTGCCGGTGTCGAGGTCGATGACCGCGACGCGGTGGTTCAGATAGCCATCGGCGACGTAGCCTTCGTTGGCCTTGGGGTCGATGAACATCTTGGCGACGCGGCCGAAGCTGTCCATGTCGGTGCTGTTCGCGGTGAAGACCGGCTTGTCGGCCGGCGACTTCGGATCCTTGCGCGCGCCGGCCTTGCCGTACTGCGCCACGAACTTGCCGTCACGGGTGAACTTCAGGATGTGCGCGTCGGGACCGCCGTTGCCGCCGATCCACACGAACCCCTTGTGGTCGATGACCACGCCGTGGTTCGACTCGGGCCAGGTGTAGGAGCCGTCCTTGACGGGACCGCCCCAGTTGCCGACGAGATTGCCTTCGGCGTCGAACTCGAGCACCGGCGGGGCCGCTTCGCAGCACTCGCTGACGCGCGGTGTCCCGGCGGTCGGCAGGGCCAGCTCGGTGCGGTCCAGACCGGCGGTGCCGGGGTCGTTCCCACGGTGAATCAGCCACACGTGATCACGGTCATCCACGGTCAGACCAATCGTCTGCCCGAGCACCCAGTTGTTGGGCATCGGCTTGGGCCAGAACGGATCTACTTCGAACTTCGGCGCCTGCTTGGCCTGTGCCGAGGTCCGGTCCAGCATCGCCTGGCCAATACCGAGCCCCACCAGCAGGGCCACCAGGGTCATTCCTACGAATTTCTTCGATCGCAACACTCGGGCCATCTACGCCTCCCCTCAGAAGCTGGCAGAGTATACACGGGATTGCCGCTTCACGTGTATCGGCCGCCGACGGGCCCGTCGCTCCGTCGCGAGGGGTCGTGGTAACCTGCGATGCTGTCCATGCGCGTCCGGAGTCTCATCCTCGTTGTCCTTCTCCTGAGCCTGCAAGCCGGCTCTTCGGCCCACGAAGTCCCCAATCAGGTCACGGTGCTTGCCTTCCTCAAGCCGGAGGGCCAGACCCTGCAGTTCCTGGTGCGCGCGCCGATGGCCTCGCTGCGCGACATCTCGGTCCCGATCTTCGGCGATGGCTACCTCGATCTCCAGCGCGGAGCCGGCGCTGCGGGACGCGGCCACCCTGTGGATCTCGCGACTTCGTCCAGCTCTACGAAAACGGACAGGCGCTGCCCAAGCCGACGGTCCGAGCGGTCCGCGCCGAGCTGCCGTCGAACAAGGCGTTTGCCAGCTACGACCAGGCGATGGCCAACGTCCTCGGCCCGCCGCTGCCGGACGACACCAACCTGTTCTGGGAGCAGGGCGTGCTCGACGTGCTGTTCGAATACCCGATCGGCTCGGATCGATCGCAGTTCGCGATTCACCCGGGCTTCACACGGCTCGGCCTGCAGGTGAACGTCGGCCTCCGGTTCCTCTCGCCGGCCGCGCCGGAGCGCGTCTTCGACGTCCACGCCGACGTCGGCATCGTCGAACTCGATCCGCGCTGGCATCAGGCGGCGTGGCTGTTCATCAAGGAAGGGTTCTGGCACATTCTCGACGGCACCGATCACCTGCTGTTCCTGCTGTGCCTGGTGGTGCCGTTCCGGCGGATGCGGGCGCTGCTGGTGGTGGTCACCGCCTTCACGGTGGCGCACTCGATCACGCTGATTGCCTCGGCCTATAACGTCGCGCCCGACGCGCTGTGGTTCCCGCCGCTGGTGGAGACGCTGATTGCGGCGTCCGATCTTCTACATGGCGATCGAGAACATCATCGGCGCGAACATCGAACGCCGCTGGATCATGACCTTCGCGTTCGGCCTGGTGCACGGCTTCGGCTTCTCGTTCCTGCTGCGCGAGCGCCTGCAGTTTGCGGGCGCGCACCTGCTGTCGTCGCTGCTGGCCTTTAACGTCGGCGTGGAGTTCGGTCAGCTGCTGGTGCTGATGGTCTTGATCCCCGCCCTCGGCTTCCTGTTCACCAAGGTGGTGCCCGAGCGGCTGGGCGTGATCCTCCTGTCGGCGGTCGTCGCGCACACCGCGTGGCACTGGATGACCGAGCGCTGGACCAACCTCGCGCGCTTCCCGCTGCCGGCCCTGGACGCCGCGGGCGCGGCCACGCTGATGCGGTGGGCGATGGCCGGCATCGTCATGGCGATGTTCCTGTGGTGGATGTCCGGCGTGGTCCGCCGCTGGGAAGGGCTGCCGGCGGAGCGGTCCCGCGCCGACGCTCGCTGACGGAGATCATGGCCGACCGCACGCGGACCTTCACCTGGGACGACCCGCTGGCCATGGCCAGCACCATCCAGCAGCTGTCGGGGCTCGAACGGATGCGGCAGGTGATTGCCGGCACGCTGCCCCCTCCGCCGATGGCGCGGTTGATGAACATCTGGCTGATCGAGGCCAGCGAAGGGCGCGCGGTGTTCGAAGGCGAGCCGGCCGAGTATCACTACAACCCGATCGGCATGGTCCACGGCGGCTTCGCCGCCACGCTGCTGGACTCGGCGATGGGCTGCGCCGTGCACACCATGCTGCCGGCCGGCGTCGGCTACACGACGCTGGAGTTCAAGATCAACCTGGTGCGCGCCCTGCAGACCTCGACCGGCCGCGTGCGGGGCATCGGCACCGTCATCCACGCCGGCCGAACGACGTCGATTGCCGAAGGCCGCCTCGAGTCCGAGAACGGCACGCTCTTCGCCCACGCGACGACGACGTGCCTGGTGATGAGATGAATAGGTCTTGGGTCTTGGGTCTTGGGTCTTGGGGCTTGAGGCTTCCAGGCGCGGCTTCGCCGCGATGGGCTCGCTTCTGAGGGTTCGCAGGGTTCTGCCAGGTTCTCAGGTTCTAGGGTTCTAGGGTTCTGAAGATTCGAAGATCGTGAGTTCCCGAGATCACGAGCTCCGGAGATCGCGAGCTCACAAGCTCACCAGTTCACCAGATTCGTCTTCCCCGATCCCTGCTCCCTGCTCCCTGATCCCTTCTCGTACACACAACGAGCGGGAGCTGTGCCGAAGCAGCAACCCCCGCTCGCAGTGTTCTCGGTTCGGTTCGGAACCTTGAACTGACCGACGCTACTTCTTCACGTACTTCTTGACCGCTTTCGGTCCCACTTCGGCGCCGTAGATGTTGCCGGCGGCGTCGACCGTCACGCCTTCAGCCGCCAGCGTGCCCGTGGCACCCGGCGAGCCGTCGGCCTTCTTCATCACCGGCTTGCCGTCCACCATCTGGAAGGTCTCGCCCACGCTGGACGGGTCGGGAATGAAGACCGTGACCTTGCCGTCCTTGGCCGAGCCGACGCGGATGCCGCGGCGCCAGGCGCCGTGCGGCGGGTTCACCGAACCCGACTCGGAGTCGGCGCCGTAGATGACGTCGTTCTTGTCGATGAAGATCCCGCTCAGACGGCTGAACTGATACCAGGTGTCCAGCGTCTTGTAGGTCTCGGGATCGAGGATCTGGATGCGGTTGTTCGACGCGATCGGCGACGAACAGGCGGCCCTTCGAGTCGAACGCGAGGCCGTGCGGCTGCATGAACTCGCCTTCGGTGCCGCTACCCATCTTGCCGAACTCACGCAGGAACTTGCCGGTCTTGTCGAAGCGGATGAGCCGAGCCGGCGAAGGCGCGGCGTTGCCGTGGCCTTCGGCGACGAGGATGTCGCCGTTCGCGTAGGTGATCACGTCGTTCGGCTGATAGAACGAACCGGGATCGGCCGGCTGACCGGGCTGGTTGCCACCGGGCTTGCCGAGCGACATCAGGAGCTTGCCATCGGGGCTGAACTTGTGGACCTGATGGCCAATCAGTTTCGCTGGGGCCGGGGCCGGGGGCAGCGGCGCATCGCCCGGAGCGCCGAGCCGACGACGAGGGATGTTGTCCTGGCCATCGGTCACCCAGATGTTTCCATCGCGATCCACGTGGATGCCATGGGGGAAGACCATCAGGCCCTTGCCGGTGCTCAGCAGCAGCTTGCCGGACGCATCGAACTTGAGCACCGTGTCGAGCGGCGACATCTCGTTCTTGGCCGTGTCCCAGCACGAATTCGCGCCACAGCGCTCGGCCACCCAGATGGACTTGCCATCCTTGTCGATGTCCACCGCGCTCGTGGAGCCCCACTGCCGCCCGTCGGGCAGCTTGAAATAGTTCTCGACGGTCTGGTACGGATTCGCCGCCTCGTTCACGGGCGGCATTGTTGCGCCACCCTGAGCCAGCACCTGGTAGCCCGTTCCCGCTACCGCGGCAGCGGCCACACCCGCCACCAGTCCCACACGCACATAATGCAGCATCAGAGTTCCTCCCTCGAAACGCCCGCTTGCGGCCGACAGCATAGCGTACGGACAGGATTCGGGCTCTAGGCTCAGGCTTCAGGGGCTCTAGGCTTGGGCTTCAGGCTTAGGTCTAGGTTCGAGCGTCTCAGGTCTGGCCTGGCCCTCAAGCCGGTCTAAGCCGCAAGCCCTCAAGACTCAAGACCCAAGACCCAAGACCTTGAGACGCAAGCCCTACTCCCGCCCCGCCGCCTCACGATCGCGCCGGCGAGCGTGTAGATGCCCTCGAGATGTTCCCGCCGCTCGGTGGCGACATTCGGGTCCGACGTCGTCACGATGACGAGGTGGGAGGTGGGGACGACGAAGATGAACTGGCCGCCGTAGCCCCAGGCGTAATACGCGGTCTCGGCTGCCCAGCGTCCGAATCCACCAGCTGTAGCCATACTCCCGGTCGTTGCCCCAGCGCGAGCGGCCGCGCGGCACGAACGAGCGCTTCACCCATCCGTCCGGCAGCACCTGTCGCTCCCCCACCCGCCCGTCGTTCAGATAGAGCTCGCCGAAACGCACCATCTGCCGCGGCGTCATCAGCATGTCGTTGCCGCCGAAGAAGATCCCCTGCGGATCCTGCGGCCAGCGCGGCAGGGTGAAGCCCAGCGGCTTCGCGAGCGCCTCCTGCGCGAACTGCCAGGTGCTGCGGCGCGTCGCCTTCGTCAGGACCGCGGACAGCAGATGCGAGTTGCCGGTGCTGTACTCCATCGCCGTTCCGGGGTCCGCGATCAGCGGCTGGCGCAGCGCATAGCGCACCCAGTTGGCGCTGCTCACCCACGCGCCGTAGTTGCGCCCGCTCGTCGATTCCAGCCCCGACTTCATCGTCAGGAGGTGCTCGATGGTGATGCCGCGCTTGCGCGGGTCGGGCGCCGGCCCGAGGTCGGTGGCGAAGTACGGTGCCACCGGCTCGGTGACGTCCTTCAAGTGGCCCGCGGCCAGCGCCGCACCGACGAGGGCCGACATCACGCTCTTCGACGCCGACTTGATGTTGGCCGGCGTGGTGGCACGCGCGCCCTTGAAATAGCGCTCGAGGACCAGTTCGCCGCGCTGGCTGACGAGAAGACTGCGCAGCCGCGGCAGCGTGGAGGCCGAGGCTGAGGCCGCTGCGATTGCGAGCGCTGCCGGCGTCGTGGTGACCGGCGGAACGGGCAGCGCCTGGCCACCCCAGCGACGTGCCGACAGACATCGCCAGCACGGCGGTCCAGCTCAACAGAAATTGGCAACGTGTCGATGGGGACCGCAAACCTTCTCTATAATGCAGGGGAGGCGAGACGATGCCAATTTTCGAATACACCTGCAAGAGCTGTGGCCGCGAGTTCGAGCTTCTGGTGCGTCCCGGAGCAGAACTGGTCTGCCCCGGTTGCGCCAGCGCCGAGCTCGAGAAACAGACGTCACTCCCCGCGGTGCATTCGTCCGGGACGCACGCGATGGCGCTGAAGGCCGCCGCCAAGCGCGACAAGGTCCGCGGCTCCGACATGGCGCGCGCCCAGCGCGAATACGAGCTGCACCACAACGACTAGGAACCGGGGTCCGGGTTCCAGGATCCGGTACCCGGCGTCTGGTCGCCAGTTCTCCGACCTCCCGACCTCCCGACTCCCGTCCCTGCCGTCATTTTCCTTACCTCGGCGCTATCGCCAGCACCGCGGTCGTGTTCCTCTTAGGCACCTGCCCTACCGGAACCCGCGCCACTTCCTTCAACGTGGCCGTGTCGATCACGAACACCATGTTGTCGCCGGCCGCGGCGATGTAGATGAAGCGGCCGTCCGGCGTGAACGTCACCCACTCCGGGTGCTGGCCCACGAACACGCGGCCCTTCTCCTTCAGGTCCGGCAGCGAGTGGACGTAGGCGTAGCCGAACACCTTGCTCGTGGACCACAGCGTCTTGCCGTCGGGTGAGACGGCCAGGCCGTGGGCCGGCGCGCCCTGCAGGCCGTCGGTATGCGGATGCTCGCCCTCGATCGCCGGATGCTCGATGCGCGCCGTTTCCTTCCCCGTCGCAAAGTCCACGACGACGAAGCCATGAAAGTCGGAGAGCTGCACGTAGATGTTCTTCGTCGAGCCGTCCGGGTTGACGTCAAAGGCCATCGGCCGGATCCCGGCGGACAGCGTGATGGTGCGGACCAGCGTGTCGCTGGCGGTGTCGACGATCGAAATCGTGCGTTCCGGAATCGACCCGGCCACGGCAAAGCGGCCGTCGGGCGTGACATAAACGTTGTGGATGGCGCCCTTCACCGGCACGGTCTTCGGCGCGGCCAGCGACGCGGTGTCGATGATGTCGAGCGCCCCGGGCGCCTGGGCGATGCCGACGTAGACCTTGCGGCCGTCCTTCGAGACGGCCACGTTGTTCGGCCGGCCGCTGAGCGGTACTCGCTTCACCACCGTCAGGGTGCGGGCATCGACGACGTCGAGCGTCTCGCGCGATTCATTGCTGAGATACAGACGGCTGCCGTCGGGCGCGGCGGTCACGCCGTGCGGAATCTCGATGCCCTTGATGACGCCGACCACGCGGTTGGTGACCGGGTCGATCAGGTGTGTGTCGTCCCCCGCGGCGTTGGTCTGGACGATGCGCACGGCGGTCGCGCCTGCGGTGTGCGCGGCCGCTGGGGCGGCGCCGCGTACCCACGCGGCCAGTGCCTGCCACTCGGGATCCGTCTGATCGCGCCAGTGTTTCCCGCCGCCGTGAAACGGGTCGCCCCCGGCTTGCCGGTCGAGCGGATGCAGCAGCAGGCGGCTGCTCATCGGCAGACCCGGCACGACCAGCGACGACACCGTGGTGAAGTTCTTGCGCGACTGCTCGTCCGTCCACGTGGCGGCCCCCTCGGCCAGCGGCTCGAGCCGCAGCCTGGTGCCGACCTTGCCGGCGTGACAGGTCACGCAGCGGACCAGCCCGGCGCGGGGCGCCAGCAGCACCGGCTGCACCCGCGTCTTGAAGGTGTCGTAGTCCAGGCCCGCAGGGGGTGGCGAGGCGGGCTGGGCGAACGCGCCCGCCGCGGTGGCGAGCAGCAGACCGAGAGAGACGAGACCGGCGCGTAGCGGCGAGGCTGCGACCATGGGCTGTCGGTCCTTTCGATTGGTGGAGCGCCAGTATAAGATCAATCCCTTACCCAGGAGTTTTTGCCGATGGCTTTGCAGACCGCCACCGGGCAGGCGCAGTGCCCCGAATGTTTCGCCGACGTCACCCTCACCAAGGTGATGCAGAACGAGATCACCCAGTGCCCCGGCTGCGGCGCCGAGCTCGAAATCACCGCGCTCGAGCCGCTGACGCTCGCGCTGGCGCCGCAGGAAGAGGAGGACTGGGGTGAGTAGCCACGCCAGCCCGACGCGTCGGCGTGCTCTACAGCCGCGTCCGCGTCGAAGAAAAGCTGCTGTTCGAGGCGTTCGAGAAGCGCGGCGTGTCGCTCGATCTGCTCGACGATCAGAAGCTGATCTTCGACATCACCGACGTCCACAACCATCCCTACCAGCACTACGACGTCATCGTCGAACGCTGCATCAATCACAGCCGCGCGCTCTACAGCCTGAAGATCCTGAACGACCAGGGCGTGAAGACCGTGAACACCGCGCTCGTGCGCCGACATCTGCGGCAACAAGCTGATGACGACCAGCGCGCTGGCCGCGGCCGGCGTGCCGCAGCCGAAGGCGCTCGTGGCCTACACGCCGGAGAGCGCGCTCGAGGCGATCGAGCGGCTCGGCTATCCGGCCGTGCTGAAGCCGACCGTCGGATCGTGGGGCCGGCTGCTGAGCAAGGTGAACGATCGCGACGCCGCCGAGACGATCCTCGAGCACAAGGAAACGCTCGGCAGCTATCACCACAGCATTTTCTACATCCAGGAATACGTCAAGAAGCCGGGCCGCGACATCCGCGCGTTCCAGGTCGGGGCCGGAGACGATCTGCGCGATCTACCGCACCTCGCCGAACTGGATCACCAACACCGCGCGCGGCGGCTCGTCGAGCAACTGCCCGATCACGCCGGAGCTCGCCGACATCTGCACGCGCGCGGCCAAGGCGTGCGGCGGCGGCGTGGTGGCGCTCGACCTGTTCGAGGATCCGGATCGCGGCCTGCTGGTGAACGAAGTGAACTACACGATGGAGTTCCGCAACAGCATCGCGCCGACCAACGTCAACATCCCCGAGCGGATGGTGGACTTCTGCCTGGACGTGGCGAAGGACGGCTGGGACGCCGCCAACGGCTGGACGCCGGGCACGGCCGCGCACCTGGCCGCGATCTCGCTCGCCGAAGGCGCGTCGGTCTAACGGCCCATGACTGCACGCGTCACCGCGTCCATCATCGGCGCCTCCGGCTACACCGGCGGTGAACTGCTCCGGCTCCTGCTCGCGCATCCGCACCTCGAGGTGAAGCAGGTCACGAGCGAGCGGCTCGACGGCCAGTTCGTCCACTTCACGCATCCCAACCTGCGCAAGCGCACGCAGCTGAAGTTCGTGCGCTCGCGAGGCGCTCGAGAAGTGCGATCTGCTGTTCCTCGGCCTGCCGCACGGCAGCGCGATGGGCCGGATCGAGCATCTCGTCGACGCTCGCCGATCGCATCGTCGATCTCAGCGCGGACTTCCGGCTGCGCGACGCCGTCCGGCTACGACACGCTGGTACGGCAAGCCGCACAGCAATCCGGCGTGGCTGGCGAAGTTCGTCTACGGCCTGCCGGAGCTGCATCGCGCCGAGCTCGACGGCCGCGAAGTACGTCAGCGGCGTCGGCTGCAACGCCACCGCGACGACGCTCGCGATCTGGCCGCTCGCGGCGGCCGGCCTGATCGACGTCGTCGCGCGGCGTGATCTGCGAAGTCAAGGTCGGCAGCAGCGAAGGCGGCGCCGCGTCGAGCGACTCGACGCATCATCCGGAGCGCGCCGGCGTGATGCGCAGCTTCGCGCCGACCGGTCATCGCCACACCGCCGAAGTGCTGCAGGCGCTGACGCTCTGAAGGACGTCGTCACCGACGTGCACCTGAGCGCGACCGCGGTCGACAACGTCCGCGGCGTGCTGGCCACCGCGCACGTGTTCGTGCAAGCCGGGCATCGCCGAGAGGATGTCTGGAAGGCGTATCGCGAGGCCTACAACAACGAGCCGTTCGTCCGCATCGTCAAGGAGACGCACCGGGCTCTATCGCTATCCCGAGCCGAAGATCCTGTCGGGCAGCAACTACGCCGACGTCGGCTTCGAGTTCGATCCGACGACCGGCCGCGTCGTCGCGCTGTGCGCGATCGACAACCTGATGAAGGGCGCCGCCGGCACCGCGGTGCAGTGCGCGAACGTGATGATGGGCTGGGACGAAACGCTCGGCCTGGAATTTCCGGGGCTGCATCCGATCTAGATCAGGACTCAGGAATCACGGAATCAGGAGCCACTGAGACTCCTCGAAAGCCGATCCGTGTCTCAGAGCCTCAGTGCCTCAGATGACGCTTGAAGACCTCAATGATCGTCGTCAAAGTCGGTGGCGGAACTCGCCTCAATATCGATGCCGTCGTCGCGGACATCGTCGCGCTGCGCGCGAAGGGCACGGAGCTGCTGCTCGTGCACGGCGGCGCGCAGACGACCAACGCGGTGGCCGAGGCGCTCGGGCATCCGCCGCAGTTCGTGACCAGCGAGACCGGGCACGTCAGCCGGCGCACCGATCGGCGCACGCTCGAGATCTTCGAGATGGTCTACTGCGGCCAGCTGAACAAGATGTGGGTCGAGAAGCTGCAGACGCAAGGGCGTCAACGCCGTCGGCCTGTCGGGCCTCGATGGCCGCGTCTTCGAAGGCGACGCGCAAGGACACGCTGCGCATCCGCGTCGACGGCCGCCGCATGGTGCTGCGCGACGACTGGACCGGCACCGTCGAGAAGGTGAACATCGACCTGCTGAAGCTGCTGATCGGCGCCGGCTACTTCCCCGTCCTGACGCCGCCGGGAGCCTCCACCGCCGGTGAGGCGATCAACGTCGACGGCGATCGCGCCGCGGCGATGGTGGCCGGCGCGTTCAAGGCCGACGCGCTGGTGATCCTCACCGATCATGTCGGGCTGCTGAAGAAGTTCCCCGACGAATCGACGCTGATCACCGCAGATTCCCAAGGGCCAGGCCGACACAGTTCATGGAATTCGCCGAGGGCCGGATGAAGAAGAAGGTGATGGGCGCGGTCGAAGCGATCGAAGAAGGCGTCGGCAAGGTGATCTTCGCCGACGGCCGCGTCGAGCAGCCGATCACGCGCGCGCTCGCGGGTGGTGGAACGCACATCCAGTAGCCGCACCATGACCGATTACGCCGCCATCGAAGAACGCATCCTCGGCGGCACGACCGCGCGCCGCGGCGACGTCGTCTTCGCGCGCGGCGAAGGCTGCTGGCTGTTCGACGAGCAGCGGCCAGCGCTATCTCGATCTCGGGTCCGCACAGGGCGTGGCGATGCTCGGTCACTGCCATCCAGCGCGTGACCGCGGCGATCGCGCGCAGGCGCGAAACGCTGACGCTCTGCCCCAACTATCTCTACAACGACAAGCGCGCGCGAGTTCGCGAAGGCGCTCGTCGAGTGCTGCCGAAGTACCTGCCGCACGTGTTCCTCGCCAACAGCGGCGCCGAAGCCGTGGACGGCGCGCTGAAGTTCGCGCGGCTGGTCACCAGGCGCTCGCGCCTTCGTCGCGACGACCAAGGGGTTTCACGGCCGGACGATGGGCGCGCTGTCGGTGACGTGGGAGCCGAAGTATCGCGAGGGCTTCGGCCCGCTGCTCGAGACCACGCACGTGCCGTTCAACGACGCCGCGGCGCTCGACACGGCCGTCACCGATCAGACCGCGGCGGTCATCCTCGAAGTGGTCCAGGGCGAGAGCGGCGTCAACGTCGGCACGCCGGACTTCCTGACAGACGGCCGCAACGGCTGTGCCGCGAGCGCGGCGCGCTGCTGATCGTCGACGAGATCCAGACCGGCTTCGGCCGCACCGGCAAGTGGTTCGCGATCGAGCATGCCGGCATCGAGCCCGACATCATCTGCCTGGCCAAGGGCCTCGGCGGCGGATTCCCGATGGGCGCGTTGGCCTACACGAAGGCGATTCGCGACGTGCTGTACGCCGGGCGCGCACGGCAGCACGTTCGGCGGCTCGCCGCTCGCCTGCGCCGCCGGGCTCGCCGCCATCGAGGCCTATCGCGGACGAAGGCGCTGATCGAGCGCAGCGCCACGCTCGGCGCCGGACATGCGCAACCAGCTGCGCGGCGCCCTCGAAGGCGTCGCCGGCGGTCCGCGACATCCGCGGCCTCGGCCTGATGATCGCGGTCGAGCTGCGCACCAAGGTCGCGCCGGTGCTGAAGAGCCTGATGATCGAATCACGGCGTGATCGCGCTGCCGGCCGGACCGACGGTGCTGCGCCTGCTGCCGCCGCTCGTCATCACCGAGAAGGAGATCGACATCGGCGTGCAGGCGATCGCGCAAGGCGATCAAGGAGCTGCACCAGCGCCGTGATCGGCCGCACCGCGCATGAACCGCGCAGCCATCGAACTGGTCCGCGGACTGGTCGCGATTCCGTCGCTGTCGCGTCAGGAAGCGCGCCGCGTCCGCGTGGCTCGCCGAGCAGATGCGCGCGCGCCGGCTACGATCGCGCCTTCGTGGACGAGGCCGGCAACGCCGTCGGCGAGCTGGGCGACCCGATCGCAGCGCGCACGATCGTCCTGCTCGGTCACATCGACACCGTCCCCGGCAACATTCCCGTGCGCATCGAACCCATCGCCGAGGCGACGCTGCCTGTTCGGCCGCGGCAGCGTCGATGCCAAGGGTCCGCTCGCCACGTTCGCGGCCGCGGGCGCGCGCGCTTCGGATCGGCGGCGGCGCGCGAGCTGCCGGCGTGCGCGTCGTCGTCGTCGGCGCGGTCGAAGAAGAAGCGGCGACCAGCAAGGGCGCGCGCTTCATCGCCGCGCGCTTCGACGGCGCCGGCGAGCCGATCCCGGCCGCGTGCGTCATCGGCGAACCGAGCCACTGGAATCGCGTCACGCTCGGCTACAAGGGCCGGCTGCTGCTCGACTTCACGCGCCGATCAGCCGATGGCGCACACCGCCGGGCCCGATGCGAGCGTCGCCTCGGTCGTCGTCGACTGTGGAACTGGGTGCGCCGCGCATGCCGCACGCGTCGAACGACGGCAAGGACAAGGTCTTCGATCAGCTGAGCCCGAGCCTGCGCCGCTTCATCACCGCCAACAACGACGGCATGCACGACACCGTGGACGCGCAGTTCGCCTGGCGGCTGCCGGTCGGCTTCGACGCCGACGCCTTCGTGAACGAACTGCTGGCGTGGACCGCCGCGCATCTCGAGAGCACCGACGCCGCGCCGGCCACCACGCTGGCCACCGGAGAGGGCGGCCGTCACACCATCACCATCAGCGGGCCCCGCAGCGCCATCAGCTTCACGTTCCGGGGATGCGAGCAGCCGTGGCGCGGCGATCGCAACAACGCGCTGGTCCGCAGCTTCCTTGCCGGCATCCGGCAGGTGGAGCCGTCGGAGCAGCTGGGCTTCGTGCTGAAGACCGGCACCAGCGACATGAACGTCGTCGCGCCCGTGTGGCAATGCCCGATCGTCGCCTACGGTCCCGGCGACAGCGCGCTCGATCACACGCCGAACGAGCATCTCGAGCTCGACGAGTACTGGACCGCCGTGCGTGTCCTGGAAGCGACTTTGCGCCAGCTCGCGGGATCCCTCGCCTAGCGGCGTTCGGATTGTCTGGCGACCCTCTGGAGTCCAACTGCCATGACGACTAAGCAGCTCGCGGTCGTGCTCGCGCTCGTGCCTCTGGCCGGGGCATGCCGGCCGGCCGGCGCGCCTCCGAAGCCCCAATTCGGCCAGTCCGGCGTCTGCCTCCGGATCCCCTGCGTCATCGAGCCGGGACACGACGGCACTCGAGCCTCCGTTGGCGGCGATGCCCATGCACTGCTTCGAGAATCGACTGCCCGATGGTTCGGTCGTCAGCTTCCACTACGCCCAGACCGGCGAGCGCGTCGCGGGGATTCTCGACTATGCGTTCGTCCAGAAAGACAGCGCCCACGGCACCTTTCGCGGCCGGATCGACGGCGGCACCATCACCGCCCTGTGGGCGCACACCGTGGAAGGCTCGGACCAGGTGCAGGAAATCCTCGTCCGCGTGGAAGGCGATCGCGCCCTCAAGGCCAATGGCGAGCTGACAGAAGGCCGCGACCGCGTCCTGCGGCTGAAGGACCCGGCGGCCGCCGCCTTCAACGAGACCTTCACGCGGGTGCGCTGCGACTGAAGGCGGGGTTCTCGGGTTCTGAGGTTCTCAGGGTTCTCGGGGTCTGCGGTCTGCCGGTTGCCGTCTGCCGGTTGCCGTCTGCCGGTTGCCGTCTGCCGGTTTCTGCCTTTTGCCTTTTGCCTTTACCCCGCCGCTTCCTTCACCAGGATGGCGCGGCTGTAAATCAACTCGAACCCCACCCGCTGCACGTTCGCCTGCGACTTCGACCCCGGCTGCGTCGTCACCACGGCCAGGTCGCAGCCCATCTCGCGGGCGTGGGCCATCCGGGCCTGGAGCAGCGCCGCCTGCACGCCGCGCCGGCGATGCGCGGGGAGCGTGCCGGCGCCGCAGAGCAGCGCCACGCCGTCGTGCAGATACAGGCTGCCGCCGCCGGCCACCTCCGTCTGCCGCCGCGCCATCAGGCGGACCACGCCTGGCAGCGCGCCAAACAGCTCGTAGGCGCGCTCGAGGGCCGATCGATCGAACGATTCGTGCGACACCGGGCCGTCGAACACGTCGGGGTGCAGGAAGCTGGTGGTCAGCGTCTCCATCCACAGCTTCTTGTCGCCGTCATCGACCACCGATACCGACACGTCGCCCGTGCCGGCCTGGTTCCCATCGTCGGAGAGCCGGCGGGCGAGGACGTTCTCGAATCCGACGAGGCGGTAACCGCGCTCGGTGAGCATGGTGGCCATTCGCGGATCGGCAAGCGTCGAGCACTCCACTTGCACCTTCGCCTGCCGCGCGTGGTGCTCCCGTTCGATGAGCGCCCAATCCGCCGCCTCACCGGGATCGCTGAATCCGGCGGCGATCACCTTGTTGAAGGGCGAGCCCGGGCCGGCCAGCACCGCGGCTCCGCCGGCGACCGGCCACACGTGCACGTCCTCGACGCCAAACGCGCGCGAGGCCTCGGCCATGCCGCTGGTCATCGACATCTCGCAGTGATCGATCCGGCTGGCCAGTGATGTCGACGCGGTAATGCTCATGCGGCGGTGATCTTATCCGAGCGCGTGCCACCTGAGCCGCCCGGAAAAGGTTGACCGCTACGTCCGCGGCATGGCATCTTCGCCCGGATGAGACGGACACTATCGCTGGGACTGCTGGTGATCAGCCTTGGGTGCGCGACGGCCTCACCCGAGGAACGCGCGCTGTACGAGACGGTGTCGGCACTCGGCGGCGGCGACCGGTTCTTCACCGTGAACGCGCTGGTTCTCGAGGGCGACGGCACGAACTGGAACGTCGGTCAGGACATGACCATCGACGCCACGGGCCAGACCTTTACCGTGACGAGCTACCGCCGTTCGATCGATCTGGCCAACGGCCGCATGCTCGTGCAGCAGACGCGCACGCCCACCTTCGCCTATTTCCAGGGACCACAGCCGCAGCAGCAGGTGCTCGGCCTCGATGGCGATATCGCCTACAGCGCCACGTCCAGCGGCAACGCCACGCGCGGCAGCGCGCAGGCGGTCCGCGATCGCACCGCGGAGCTCTATCACCACCCGGTGGTGCTGATGCGCGCGGCCCTCGGCGGACGGGCAAAGCTCTCCAACCTTCGCACCGAAGGCAACGAGCGGCTGCTCGACATCACGCTGCCTGCAGGCCAGGTGTTCACGTTGATCACCGATGCGTCCACGCACGTGCCGAGCCGCATTCGCTCGGCCAGCTACCACCCGAATCTCGGGGACGTGATCGTCGAAACCACCTTCGCGGACTACGCGGAGGCCTCGGGACTGACGGTTCCCCGCCATCTCGTCACCTCCATCGATCGCTTCAAGTCAACGGAGCTGCGGCTGCCGCGCGCCGTGATCCCCACGCAACCCGAGGACCTCACCGCCCCGCCGGCCGTGCGCGACGCTGCCGCCCCGGGCCCTCCGCAGGTGACGGTGACGGCCGACGTGATTGCGCCGGGCGTGTGGCTGCTGGGCGGACAGTCGCATCACAGCGCGCTCGTGGAGTTCTCGGATCACCTGCTGCTCGTCGAAGCCCCGCAGAGCGAAGCGCGCACCCTGGCCGTCATCGCCAAGGCGAAGGAAGTGGTGCCGGGCAAGCCCCTCACCCACCTGCTCAGCTCGCATTTCCATTTCGATCACTCCGCGGGGCTGCGAGCCGCCGTCGCCGCCGGATTGACCGTGATCACGCACGAGGGGAACACGGGCTACTACAAGGAAGCCGCCGAACGTCCGCACACCTTGCAGCCCGACACGCTGGCCAAGGCGCCGCGGCCGATCACGCTCGAAGGCGTGGGCGACTCGCGGGTGCTCGAAGACCCGACGCGGCGGGTGGAGCTGTATCACATCGCCGGCAACCCGCATGGCGACACGCTGCTGATGGCCTATCTGCCGCGCGAGCGCGTGCTGATCGAGGCCGATGCCTTCAGTCCCGGCGGCACCCTGCATCCCTATGCGGCCAACCTGCTGGAACAGATCCGCGCGCGCAAGCTGCGGGTGGACCGCATCGTGCCGCTGCACGGCGCCGTGGCCCCGCTGTCCGAGCTCGTGAAGGCCGTGCCGGCGTCATGACGATCCGATACGGGACGCGCGCCCTCGCCCTGCTGCTGGCGCTGGTCGTTGCCAGCACCGCGGCGGCCCAGACGCCCGTCGGTCCTCCCGCGCCTGCCGCACCGCCGGCGCCGCCGGGCCCCTACCAGCCACGCATCGGCCAGCCCGGCAAGGACGTGGTCTGGGTGCCCACGCCGCCGGAGCTCGTCGAGACGATGCTCGACCTGGCGAAGGTGACGAAGGACGACTACGTCATCGACCTGGGCTCCGGTGACGGGCGCAACGTCATCGCCGCCGCCCAGCGCGGCGCCCGCGCCCTTGGCGTGGAGTTCAACCCGCAGCTGGTCGAGGTCTCGAAGCAGGCCGCCCAGGAGAAGGGGGTCGCCGAGAAGGCCACCTTCGTGCAGGGCGACATGTACGAGGCCGACATCTCGAAGGCCACCGTGATGGCCATCTACCTGCTGCCGGCGAACATGGACAAGCTGCTGCCGAAGTTCCAGGGCCTCTCGCCCGGGACGCGCATCGTCGCCAATACGTTCGGCTTCAGCGACTGGGATCCCGACGACCGCGCCACCGCGAAGGACTGCTCCGACTGGTGCGAGGCGCTGCTGCTGGATCGTGCCCGCCAGGGTCGTCGGGACGTGGCGGCTGGAAAACGACATGGGCACGCTCGCCCTCACCCAGCTGCAATCAGGTGCTGTACGGATCGCTCACGGTCGGCATCACCGAGGCGCCGATCGCGCAAGGCGCGCATGCGCGGCTACGACATCGCGTTCACGGTCGGCGACCAGATCTACACCGGGCGGCGTCAGCGGCAGCGCGATGCAGGGGACGATGAGCGGTCCAGGCGGGACGCGCGACTGGCGAGCGGTGCGCACCCCGATCGCTAGCGGTCAGCTGGCCAGCGCGTCGGTGACGGACCACACCGGCCACGAGCGGGCGTCCAGGTGGATCGCGCCGCCCTCGGCGAAGGTGATTCCCGATCCAGGCACGAGGTCCACGACCGTGCGCGACACGCGCACCTCGTGACCGCCTGCCGATTCGGCCAGCGCCGCAGCGACGTCGAACACCGGCCCGCCCGTGGCGTCCCGTTCGCACTCGCCGATGTGCACGCCGGCGCCGGCCCTGGCGCCAGTCTCCCTGGCCAGCTGCACGACCGACGCGCCGCACTGCACGGCGCGGCCGGGGCCGTCGAAGCGCGCCACCAGGTTGGGGCCCTCGCCGGAAATCACGTGCCCCCTGCCCCGCGCCACTTCGCGATCGAACACCCGTCGCAGATCCGGCGGCGGCTCGTCGGCGGTGTTGACCGCGACCACGAGCACCGAGGCCAGCACCCGATCCGAGCGGGCCGGGATGTGCAGGTTCGGTGAGGAACCGCTCGATCTCCATCAGCATGGCTTCCTGATCGCCGACAAACGGCAGGTGATCGTCGCCGGGCAGCTCGACGAACGTCGCGCCGGGAATGTGCGACGCCAGATAGCGTCCTTCTTCCACCTTCAGACAGCGATCGCCGGTGCGGTGCAGGACCAGCGTGGGCACGCGGATCGACGGCAGCACGCCGCGGACGTCGATCTCCGCGTTCATCCGCGTGAGCGCCACCGCGGCGCCGGGGCTGGCCCCCATCCGCAGGTACGACGCCCACCACTCGCGAAACGCCGGATCGCGACGCGCGTCGACGGCGCGCGCTCGTCGATGCCCGACGGGCCCGCCCCACTCGTCGAGCATCGTCTGGCAGAAGCGATCGCGCTCCTCCTGCGTGGCGCCCCACGGATAGTCGGCGTCCTGCATCCGGCGCGCGTAGCTGCCGATCATGATCAGCGCGTCGGTGCGTGGCGGGATAGGTGGCGGCGAACAGCGTGCACAGCGGTCCGCCCTCCGACACGCCCAGCAGCACCGCCCGCTCGGAGCCGACCGCCTCCATCACCGCCCGCACGTCGTCCAGCCGCTGCTCGAGCGTCGGGCAGTTCGCTCACCGACACGCGGATCCGACAGCCCGGTGCCGCGCTTGTCGAAGAGGATCAGGCGGGCCATCGCCGACAGCCGCGTCAGGAAACGCGCGAACGACGGCTCGTTCCAGAAGTATTCGAGGTGCGACACCCAGCCCATCACGAAGACGAGATCCACCGGTCCCGATCCGATCACCTGGTAGGCGATGTTCACGTTGCCGCTGTGGGCGTAGCTGCACCTTCGGCAGCGCGCGTGACCGGCGGCGTGCGGTCGGCTCGAGCGGCACCACCGGCGCGATGAAGCGATAGCCGCGGCGATGCGCGGTCTCGATGTAGCGCGGGTGGCTGCGAATCGTCGCCCAGCGCCTTGCGCAGCTCGCGGATGCTGCTCTTCAGCACGGCGTCGCCGACGAAGACGTCCGGCCAGACGCGCTCGAGCAGCTCCGCTTTGGTGACCAGGCGCCCGGCGTGGTCGACGAGATACTGCAGCAGCGCGAACGCCTTCGGCGTCAACGGCACGGCGGCCGCGCCGCGATAGAGCTGCCCGCTGGCCGGATCGAGCCGGAACTCACCGAACGTCAAGATGCGGTCGGTGCTCATGGTCGAGGTGGATGAGCGACGCAGTCTGATTCTACCAACGGGCTCTTACCGAATCCTCACCATACTCTCACCGCCGTCTGACGTCTTCCGTGGCGCTCCGCCTCCGTATCGTGCTGCAGAGGAGAACGTCACCATGTCACGCACGAACGCCGCATCGATCACGCTCGATCGACCGCTCTGGCTGTCGGCGCCGCGCTCGCCCGGTTCGCGCAGACCGCGCCGGCCGCGCCGCAGCACAAGCACTACGACACGCCGCCGGCTGACGACCAGGCGCCCGCCCCGGGCATGCCGCTGGCGCCGCGGCTGCAGAACCTCGGCGTGCACACGTTCCCGGTGAGCACGAACGACGAGCGCGCGCAGCTCTTCATCAACCAGGGACTGAACCTGGCCTACGGCTTCAACCACGCCGAGGCCGCGCGCGCGTTCGCCGAGGCGGCGCGGCTCGATCCCGACGCTGGCGATGGCCTACTGGGGACAGGCGCTCGTCCTCGGCCCGAACATCAACGCGCCGATGGACGCCGGAGGACGAACCGAAGGCGCTTCGCGCTCGTGCAGAAGGCCGTGGCGCTGAAGGCCTCGGCGACGCCGCGCGAGCAGGCCTACATCGACGCGCTCGCCGCGCGCTACACCGGCAAGCGCCGAGGATCGCGCAGCGGCCGACCGCGCCTACGCCGACGCGATGGGCGCGCTGGTGCGCGCGTTCCCGACGACCTCGACGCGCGGACGCTGCTACGCCGAGGCGCTGATGGATCTGCGGCCGTGGAACTACTGGACGCGCGACGGCGTCGCCCTACCCGGAGACGACGCGAGGTGCAGGCGTCGCTCGAGCACGTGCTCGCGAGCACACGAGAACCATCCCGGCGCGCTGCACCTGTGGATTCACCTGTGGGAGTCGACCGACACGCCGGAGCGGGCCGAAGCCGAAGCCGATCGCCTGCTGCCGCTGATGCCCGGCGCCGGCCACATCGTCCACATGCCCGCGCACATCTACCAGCGCGTCGGGCGCCACGCCGACGTGATCGCGGTCGAACATCCAGGCGGCGAAGGCGGACGAGGACTACATCGCGCAGTGCCGCGCGCAGGGGCTGTATCCGCTCGCCTACTACCCGCACAACCTGCACTTCATCTGGATGGGCGCGACCGCGAGCGGACAGAGGCACGCTGGCGCTCGATTCGGCGCAGACAGCTGGCCGACGCGATTCCGCAGGAGGCGCTGGCAGCGTGCCGATCCTGCAGGGCTTCATCGTCGTGCCGTACTGGGCGATGGTGCGCTTCGGCGAAGTGGGACGACATCCTGGCCGACCAGGGACCGCGCCACGAGACGCCGTTCACGCGCGGCGCCTGGCACTTCGCCCGCGCGATGGCGTTCACCGCGCAAGGGACCAGCTCGAGGACGCCGAGCAGGAGCTGGCGACAGCTGCGCGACGCTCGCCGCCGATCCGTCGCTCGAAGGGACAGACGACGTTCTCGACCAACACCGGCGGCGCGATCCTGCGCATCGCGCCGGAAGTGGTCGCCGGCGAGATCGCCGCGAAGCGGCAGGACTGGGACACGCGCGATCCTGCACCTCGATCGCGCGATCCGCTACGAGGACGCGCTGATCTACCAGGAGCCGCCGGACTGGCACGCGCCGGTGCGCCAGAACCTGGCGGCGGTGCTGCTCGCCGCCGGACGTGCCGACGAAGCCGAGGCGGTCTATTGGGAAGACCTGAAGAAGAACCCGGAGAACGGCTGGTCGCTGTTCGGGCTGATGCAGGCGCTGAAGGCGCAGGGCAAGACGGACGAGGCGGCGCGCATCGAGGCGCGTTTCCGCAAGGCGTGGAAGGACGCCGACGTCAGCCTCGAGACCGCGAACACCGTGACGCGCAGCTCGCGTCGCTAAGGCAACCCGATCGGGGTCGGTCTTGGGTCTCGAGACTCGGGTCTTGGGGCCTGGGGCTCGAGGGTTGGTTCTGCCTTTTGCCTTGTGCCTTGTGCCCCTTCACCGATCCGTACTTTGAGGAGACCCATTGTGTTGGCGCACTATCTGTCCGTGTTCATCCACCTTCTCTCGATGGTGGCGGCCCTGCTCATGGGCCCCGCCAGCGGGCCTGTCGAACCGGCGGCGGGCCAGGCCGCCCCGGTTCGATTTCATGAGGTGCGCCTGCCGAGCGGCGTGCGGCTGCGCTACATCGATCAGGGGCCGGCCACCGGGCCGGTGGTGCTGATGCTGCACGGCTACACCGACTCGTCGTCCTCGTTCAGTCGCGTGCTGCCGCTGATGCCGGCCGGGATCGCGCGTGATCGTGCCCGACCAGCGTGGCCACGGGCAGTCGGATCGCCCGGCCGATGGCTATGCGATGGACGACTTCGCCACCGATGCACTGCAGCTGATGGACGCGCTCCAGGTGCGGACGGCGACGGTGGTCGGTCACTCGATGGGCAGCTTCGTCGCCAGGCGCGTCGCGGAGAAGGCGCCGGCGCGGATCACGCGCCTGGTGCTGATGGCCTCGGCGCCGCTTCCCACGAATTCGGGTGTGCGCGAGCTGCGGAGCGCGGTGAACGAGCTGACCGATCCCATCGACGCTGCCTTCGCCCGCGGCTTCCAGGAAAGCACGGTGCTGAAGCCGGTGCCGGCGGTGTTCATGAACGAGGCAATTGATGGCAGTCTCTCGGTCCCGGCGCGGGTGTGGAAAGCCGCGCTGGCCGGCATGATGGCCTACGTCCCGGCCGGCGCCCCTGCGTGCCCGACGCTGGTGCTGGGTGGCGCCAGCGACTCGGTGTTCTCGAGGAAGGAGCAGGAGGATCTGGCGGCATCGATCCCCGGCGCCCGGATCGACATCGTGGAAGGCATCGGGCACGCGCTCCACTGGGAAGATCCGCAGCGGTTTGTCGCCTCGCTGGTCAGGTTTCTCGGCGACAAACATCACGAGATCTGGTGAGCTCGTGACGTGGTGAGCTGGTGATCTGATCTGGAGATCGCGAGATCTGGGAATCTGAGAGCTGGTGATCTGAGAGCGGACGATCCGAAGATCGTCAGCTCACCAGATCTGAAGATCCGATCGCCAGCTCATGACCTCACCAGATCATCAAATAACAGGTCCTTAACAGGTAACGCAGTTATGGTTGTTGCGCGAGCCGAGCTTCTCGAGCAACGCGATCGTCTCCGGGAATCGCCGAGAGGCGCTGCACCGGACCGTTCGCCATGTCGACGGTCGTCTGGCCGCTGCGCGCCACCGCCTTCACGTCGGCGCCCTTGCTGACCGAGATACAGGATCATCTCGTTGTCGCCGCGCGCCGCGGCGTGATGCAGCGGCGTGTAGCCGTCGTTGTCGCGCATGTTGACGTCGGCGTCGCAGCTCCTCGACGAGATACTTCATCACGCTGCAGCCACGCATCCGGCGCATGACGATGGGCGTTGCCGGCGAAGCCTTCGCCGTATTCGACGCCGGCGGCGGCGTGAATCGCGAACGCGCCGGGACCGCCGTACGGAATCGGCGGCGCGTCGTACTTCTCCATGCCCGCTTCAGCCGTCGGCATGATCGCGCCGCCGGCGCCCTGCGGCTGGCCGGCCGCCGGACGCACCGCCGCCGCGGCGAACCTGCTGCTGCGGGGCGATGGTCGGGATGTTCGGGATCGGCGCCGTAGGCGACGAGCAGCTTCATCGCCATCAGGTCGGTGCCGTAGGCCGCGCGCCAGAACGCCGTCGAGCCGGTCGTGTCGGCGAGACCGCAGTTGCGGTTGCCGCAGCCGGTGTAGACGAGATACCAGGGTGCGACGCGATGCGGTGATTGACGTCGGCGCCCTTGTCGAGCAGCGCCTGCATCACGTCGAGATAGGTGCGCCTTCTGCAGCTCCATCTCCTGCGGCTGCGGGAAGCGGGTGCGCGGCTGCCACGCGTGTTGACCGCGGCCCACAGCGGCGACACGCCGTTGTTCTTGGCGGCGATGTTCGGATCGGCGCCGCGCTTGATCAGCAGCATCGCCATGTCGAACTGGCCGTTGATGACCGCGGTCAGCAGCGGGCTGGTGTCGTCGCCGGCGCTGCACCTTGTTGATGTCGGCGCCGCCATCGAGCAGCGCGCGTGGCCGCGTCGATGTAGCCCTGGCGCGCCGCGTGCAGCAGCGCGGTCATGCCGCCCTTGGTGGCGACCGGCGGATTGATCTCTTCGGGGTTGAAGCCGCGGACGTTCGGTCGACCGGCTTGGCGTTCGGATCGCGGCGGCGGAATCTTGCCGGAGCGAACAGCTCGCGCGACGCCTCGATCGCGGCCTGCACCTGGCTGGCGTCGGGCTGCTTCTCGGAATCCTTGCCGACGAAGCCTTCGATCACCTTGCGCTGCCGCTCGGCGGCGGCGCGATCGAGCGCGCTGCTGCTTCGCGATGTCGATGACCTTGCTGGTGACGTTCGCATCGGCGCCGCGCTTCGAGTCAGCGCCTTGATCGCCTCGGCGCGGTTCGACCGCCGCCGCGAAGATCAGCGGCGTCTGTTCCCACTTCGGCTTCCTTGCGCGTTGACGTTGGCCTTGGCGTCGACCAGCAGGTTGATCACGTCGCGCGCTGCCGGCAGCGGCCGCGAGGTGCAGCGGCGTGGCGCCGCTCGGATTCGGCCTTCGCGTTGACGTCGGCGCCGGCCTTGATCAGCGCCTTGGCCACGCGCGCGCTGCCCGCGCTTGGCGGCGAGGTGCAGCGGCGTGTACTGACCGATGCGCGTCACGGCCGCCACGTTGGCGCCGGCGTAGCACCAGCATGTCGGCGAGCTCGGCGTCGCCGCGCTCGGCGGCCCAGTGCAGCGCGCGTCATGCCGTCGCCCTGGGCGGCGTTGACGTCGGCGCCCTCCTTGAGCAACGCGCGGATGGCCGTCACGTCGCCGCGCATCGCCGCATCGGCGACGGGCGAAGCGGTGGGCGCGGCGCCCACCATGACCGACAGACACAACGCACCGATGACGTTGAGGGCTACCCGACGAACCATGGTCACAACTCCTGAAGGAGAACCGTTGCCCTAAGCCCCAGCAGTCGTGCCGGCCGGGATCGAGAGCGAGAGCTCGCCGGTGCTGTCGCCGAAGCTCTTCATGTCGTCCATGCCGAGCTGATGCAGCATCGTCAGGAAGACGTTGGCCATCGGCGTGTCGTCGGCGGCCTTGAGGTGCACGTTGCCCTTGAGCGCGCCGTTGGCGTGGCCGAGCAGCATCGAGCGGGCAGCGGCGGTGGTTGTGGACGTTCGGGTCCGCCATCGGCGAGCCCCACACGATCATCGTCTTGTCGAGCAGGTTCTGGTCGCCGTCCATGCGATGTCTTCAGGCGATCGAGGAGGTAGGCAGCTGGCTGACGCGGTACTTGTTGATCTTGTTGAACTCCAGGATCCGGTCTTCGCGATCGCCGTGGTGCGACGTCGGGTGGAACGGCTGGTTCGATCCGCTCTCCGGGAACACGCGGTTCTGCGCGTCGCGGCCGGTCTTGAACGAGATGATGCGCGTCATGTCGGTCTGCGAGCGCGAGCACCTGCAGGTCGAACATCAGGCTGCATGTGCTCCGAGAACGAGTCCGGCACGCCCGCCGGCGCGTCCGGGCAGCGCGCGCTCTTCGCCGCTGCTGTTGCGCGCTTCGATGGCCTGGATGCGGCGCTCGATTTCGCGCACGTGTGTCGAGGTAGCGATCGAGGCGCGTGCGGTCGCTCGATGCCGAGGTCCTTGCGCACCGTCGGCCACTTCGCCCTGGATCCAGTCGAGGATGCTGCGGCGGGTCTTGCGGCGGTTCGGCGCGATCCTTGGCGAGCCGCCGGTGCCGAACAGCATGTCGAAGGCGACGCGCGGGTCGCGAATCATCGGCAGCGGCTCGTTCGGCGACGCCCAGCTGATCGAGTCGGTGTAGGCGCACGAGTAGTTGTAGGTGCAGCCGCCGGCCTGGTCGAGGTTCTCGATGCAGAACTGCATCGACGGCAGCGGCGTGTCCTGGCCGAAGTGCTGCGCGTACAGCTGGTCGAACGAGGTGCCGGCCCAGATGTCCGAGCCCTGCGTCTGCTTCGGATGCGACTGGGTCAGGAACACCGCGCTCGAGCGGAAGTGGTCGCCGCCGATTTCCGGGGCGGTGAACGCCTCGGCCATGCGCACGTCGGTGTTCGAGACGATCGTCAGGTACTCGCGATACGGCTCGAGCGACGTCAGCGCGCTGTCCGGCACCGATCGTGAAGTTCGACCCGACCTCTGCCGGCGCGAACAGGTTCTTGCTCGCGCCCCACTTGTTGCAGCCGGCGAGGCCGTGCACCTCTTCGATGCAGATCAGTCGGGTGCGGTCGGCGCCTGGCGCCTTCGCGAAGACGCGCCCGGCGGGCACCATCGCATCGAGGAACGGCAGCGCCACCGTTGCGCCCATGCCCCGGAGGAACGTGCGGCGGGGCAGGTGCTTTCCAGTGATGAAATGCATCGCGATCTCCTCGACTCTGGGGGTTACTTGCTGGCGACGGCCGCAGCCGTCTCAGTTGCGGCGGGCTCGGCCCGCCGCATCCGAAAGCGTCGCTCTTCACGACGCCGAGGATGAACGACGACATCTTGTAGTTGTTCGCTTCGGCGGTCTTCGCAATCGCGCGAATCGTCGGCTGGTCGAACGTACTCGACGCGGCGGCCGAGCGCGTAGGCCATCAGGTTCTCGGTGAAGGTGCGCACCAGCGGCGTCGGCCGCTTCAGCAGCGCCTGCGGTCAGCTCCGCCGGCGAGGTGACCTTGGTGCCGTCGTAGAAGTCGCCGGCGGTGTCGAGCGGCATGCCGTTCTCGCGCACGCGCCACTGGGCGGTGACGTCGAAGTTGTCGAGCGCCAGGCCGATCGGATCCATGAAGCGATGGCACGACGTTGCAGGTCGCGTTCGTGCGATGCAATCTCCATGCGCTCGCGCGTCGTCAGCAGGCGGCCGTCCTTCGACTCCGGCCGGTGTCGTCGAGCGTCGGGAACGTTCGGCGGCGGCGCCGGCGGCGGCGTGCCGAGCAGCACTTCCATCACCCACTTGCCGCGCAGCACCGGCGAGGTGCGGTTGGCGAGCGAGGTCTGCACCAGCATGCGTGCCCTGGCCGAGGATGCCGCGGCGCGATGGCGTCCGGATACGTGACGCGGCGGAACTCGTCGCCGCCGACGCCGGGGATGCCGTAGTGCTGCGCCAGCCGTTCGTTCACGAACGTGTAGTCGGCGCGATAGAGATCGAGCAAGCTGCGGTCTTCCTTCACCAGGCTGTTGAAGAACAGCTTCGTCTCGGTGCGCATCGCCGTCGGCGAGGTTCTCGTCGAAGTTCGGATAGAAGTTCGGATCGGGGTGGACCTTGTCGACGTCCTGCAGCCGCAGCCACTGCGCGGCGAACCGCGTGCCGAGCGCGCCGCTCCGCGCGGATCGGCGAGCATGCGGCGCGCCTGCTTCTCGAGCACGCGCGGCTCGCTCGACAGCTCGCTGGCGGCCGGCGGCGTCGATCAGTTCCTTGTCCGGCGGCTTGCCCCACAGGAAGAACGACAGGCGCGACGCCAGGTCGATGTCGGCGACGCGATACGTGCCGCCCGAGCGCGCATCGGTCGGCGCGCGCTCGAGACGGAAGATGAAGTAGCGGGCTCGCGAGGATCGCTTCGAGCGAGGCGCGCACGCCGGCTTCGAAGCCGTCCTTCGCCGCTGCCCGCTCGTAGAACGGCATCAGGCGATCGATCTCGGCCGGCGGTCAGCGGCCGGCGATAGGCTTCGCCGCCGATCGCGCGTGACGATCTGCCGCGCGCACGGCGCGCTCGTCGGCCGCGAGGTCGGACGGCAGTGAAGATCTTCTGGCGGCTCGGCGTCATCGAGATGCCGGTCGTCTTGAACGGCCCGCGAACGACGAGGTCGCGCAGGTGCGGCAGCGTCGTGATGCCGCTGCCGCCGGAGCCGCCGCCGGCGAACGACCAGTCGTGCGGCTGAATCAGATCCTCGTACGGGCCGTCGGTGCGGCGACGAACGCCGCCGCGACCTTGTGCTGGCCGGCCTTGACGAGGATCGGTTCGGTGCGGAGCGGCGTCTGGCCGCGGCCGTCGGCGCCGCGACTGCTGACCAGCTCGTAGGCGAGCAGCGCGACGCGCTGGCCGTCGATCGAGATGTCGATGTCCTCGAAGCGCGTGTTCTCGCCGGCGTTGAAGGTCATCTCGAACTGCGTACTCGCCGTCGGCCGGGAACACGTGCTCGACGACCATGCCGCCGCGCGTGCCGTACGGCGCGCCCTCGACGTGGTCCCACGGGTGCTGCGACATGTAGGTCGGGTTGGTGTAGGTCGTGTCGATCGTCGGCGCGTTCTTGTCGCCGACCGCCATGCGGCTGATGTCGGCCGCGGCGTTCAGGTACGACTCGAGCAGCGTCGGCGACAGCGCCTGCTCGTCGGCGATGTTGTCGAAGTTCGCGCTCATCGTGTCGAGCGGCAGCCAGTCGCCGGCGTTCGACCTCGACGCCGAGCAGATCGTTGAATCGCGCGCGCGTACTCGGGACGATTCAGGCGCTGGAACGTGCGGCCGCCGGGATTCGGATTCGCCTTCGCGGCGCATCGACCGTGGTCTCGAGCGCGCGATGAACGCTGATGCGCCGCGGGCTCGGGCCGCGGCATGCCCGGCGGCGGCATCATGCTCGCCTGCAGCTTGACGATCATCCGCTCGGCGATCTCGGGATGCTCCGCCGCCTTCGAGACGTCGAACGATGCCAGCGACAAGCCGGCCGCCGGACGACGCTCGTTGTGGCAGGTGGCGCAGTACTTGGTGACCACCGCGTTGTGTTCGGAACTGTTGGGGGCCGCCGGCGCGCTGGCACGCATCGGCGTAATCGCCGGACGCGGCGCCGCCGGGGCGGACGGCGTTTGCGAGGCGGGCTTCGGCGCCGCCGGACGTGCAGAAGCCGCGCCCGGGGCCGCGCCCTGCGCCGCTAACGGAGATCGATCGGCAAGCGCCGCACTGGCTGCCAACCCGAGGCACAAAACTCCGGTGCCCAGTACCGCCTTCGAACCACTCCTCATACACTCTCCGGACTAAAAACTCGACTTCCTCCGAATCCTCGCGCGTCCGTGGATTATACGCTCGTCCCACGCGTTTTATGCACTCAGCCGCAGAGTGGCTGAGACGTCAAAAGTCGTCTTCAAACGTCTCCGGACGTCTGCGAAAGTCGCCCGATTACGAACCTTTTTTCCAGCGGCTCACCGCCGCGTCCTGGCCATCGTCGTAGCGCGTGGTCAACGTCAGCAGTCCGTCCGCATCCAGGCGTAGTAACGAGGCCGCTCGAGCGCGAACGGGTTGTTGCGGCGGGCCGCCAGTTCCGCATCGAACGGTGCGGAGTCGGCCTTCTCCGAGACATAGGTGATCTGCTTCTTGTCCACGTCGATGACCACGCGGCCGCTGGTGCTGACACAGGAGTGGGTTGGTTGATGCTGATGCTCTGCAGCATCTTCTGGCCGGCGGGGCTCATGCGGTATTCGACGGAGAGGTTGCCGAACGCGTCGGACACCAGCGTGCCGGTGGCTTCGACGTCCGCCTTCCGTCCATCCGGTCCGGTGACGTTCAGCGAGACCAGCGTCCATTTCCCCTCCAGCACACGGCGGGCGTTTTCGAGCGTGGCGCCGCTGGTGGCGACTGGCGAGCCCTCAACCGGACGTTGCCGTGCGCTGGCAGCGCAGCCACTGACGAGAACCGCCGCAAACAGGGTCAACGCGCCGGTACGGACAACGATCGAAACTGGTCCCATGGGTGCACTCCAGTGGCTATTCTGCCACGTAAGGGTGGGCTGGCTGACCGCGCCGAGTTCGCGGCCGGGAAGTCCCCGGAGACCAGGACTATTCGCGCAGGCGGCGGAGCGTCAACCGGAAGGCGCGGTAGCCGGCTTCGGGGTCGTACACGATCACCGGCATCAGACGTCCGCGAATCTTGTGAGGGTTGGTGCGGGCATAGGCCATCAGGGTGCGCGCCAGGGTCTCGCGGGCGCGCTCGCTCGGTTCGTCGGGACGGACGGCGCCGGTGAGGAGGTCGCTCAGCGAGATCGCCCACGGCGCGCTCCACAGCACCGAGTCCACGACCTGCCCCTTCACCACGTTGTGCGAGAAGTTGAAGAAGAAGGACAGCGGCGAATAACGATCCGCTGCCGGCTGGAACGCCTCGAACTCGCCGGTCAGGTCGGCCTGGTAGTCCAGGAAGTGCTCGCGAAAGCGCGCCCGCTCCATTTCGTGCGCGGACAGCGAGGTGGGGCCGGTGCCGACGAAGGCACGGGCGTCGCCCGACAAGCCGTTCAGCATCGACTCCACCACGGCAGACCGTTCGAGCGTGGCCGCGCCGCCCCCGCGGATGGCGTGATACTCGTCCATCAACGTCGCCAGCGCGAAGCAGAGCCAGGGATAGTCGGCGACATTGTCGTTGCGCATCAGCGACGTGTCGCGCCCGTAGGTGGCCTCGAACCCGAAGCGCAGGTGGCACCCCATGCTCGACCCGTGGCCGAGGGCGATGGCCGCGCGGTGCTTCCGGTTGAGCGTGCGCGTGCGCGCCAGCAGCAGGTCATAGCCCCACTCCTCGCGCTCGTAGTGCGCCGTCGCAATCAGCAACAGCGTCTCGGCATCGTCGCAGAACCGCTGGCCGCTGCCCTGCGGGCCCTGCATCAACCGGAGCAGCGTCTCGATGCGATCGAAGTTCTCGTCGGCGTCGCCTTCGTCCCACACGCGAAGGGACAACAGCGACAGCACGTGCATGAAGTAGTAGTCGATGAGGACCGCGGGGATGACCGGATCGAACGCTTCGGCACCGCGTTGATCGATCACGTAGGTGAGCACGTCCACCGGGATGGTGTCGGGATTGACGTGCGCCGCCACACCATCCCAGTCGTGCAGGGCATGAAACCCCTCGTCACGCGTCAGGCGATCGTAAGCGCGCACGGCGCGCGCCAGGGTGAGGTTGGCCTCGCCGAACGCCCAGACGTCGCTCCGCATCGCCTCGCGCAGGCGCGACAGCGAGGCTTCGACCGTCGAGTGCGTCGAGAGTTCCCTGACGACGTCGTGGCGGAAGGAACCGGCCAGCGCACCGGCGAGAGTGTCGCAGACCTCCCCGAAGGAAACCTGACGAGCCTGACGAGCGGCTTGCGATCGCGCCATAAGGAAGGATCTTAACCCCACAGTTCACTTGAGTTGAGCGTTCCGACAGCCCGGACTCCCGATCGCACGCGCCCGTTCGGTCGAACCAGCAAGCCGATGGAACCACTACGCAAGTGAGCTGAGGGGTTGAAGCCCGTCACGCCGTCATGGATTTACTTCGCCTGGATGCTGGCGATGTAATCGACGAGCGCGTCGATGCGTTCCTTCACCGCCTGCGGACCGGCGTCCTGCGAGCGCTCGAAGGCGTCGCCCCACACCGGCATGTCGCCGCCGCCGTGGCCCTTGACGCCCTCGCGGCCGTCGATGACCTTGGCCACCATCTCGCTCGGGAAGGTGCCGCTATTGGTCCGGGCCAGCGCGGTGAGGTCGGCCGGCCGCTTCTTCAGCGAGCTGGCGAGCGGGCCCGTGCCCTTGCCGTCGCTGCCGTGACACACGACGCAGTAGGTGGAAAAGAGACCCGAGCCCGCCGGAGTCGACTTGTTGCCGGCTGGCTGCGGTGTGGCCGAAACGGGGACGACCCAGGGAAGGGTGATGGCCGCCACCGCAAGCGCGATGAGCGATGAATTGAGCCGGCGTGACATGGACGAATCCTCCAACCGAGTGAAACGCTCGGTGTCGGATTGATAGGCAAATGAAATGCCACGGAAAAACACGTGCGTTTATGGGCACGCGCCGACGTCCCGGTCGTTGGCTGCCGGATTCCCGGCATCTGAGGTGGGTTCCCGCCTACTGCCCGCGCTTGTAGAGGCCCGTGTAGACCGCCTTGCCGCGGATGTGCCCGGCCATCGCCGTCATCACCGCCGCGCGCGTGGCCGCGGGCGACTCGCCCACCGGAGCCACGTTGATCGGCGGCATCGAGCGCATACAGCTCGAAGACATAGTGATGCGCGGGACCGCTCGCCGGGGCGGCTGGCCCGCGATAGTACGGCCCGCTGGCGCCGATCTGACGGCTGCCGTCAGGACGCGTCGGCCCCTGCGGCACCCCCGCGGGAATCCCCTTCTCGGTGCCGGGGATGTTCCACACCATCCAGTGCAGCAGGTCGTCGGTGCCGTTGCCAATCGCGGCATCGAGGTCGTGAACGATCAGGACGAAGCTCGTCGCGCCCTCGGGGACGTTGCTCCACGACAGCGCGGGCGACTGGTCGCGCCCGGCCTGCGAGAAGGGCGCGGGAATGGCGCCGCCGTCCGGCCAGGGGCCGGTGAGCGTCATCACCTGGACGGCCCGCGGCCGGTTGTTCTGCGGCGCCGGCGCACCCGGGGCGCCCGGCGCCTGAGGCGCGGGTGATCCGGGACGGGCCGGAGCAGGCGCCTGCGCGCCTGGAGTGGCGGCGCCGGCAAGGGCGAGCGCGAAGATGATGGCGGCAAGTCGCATGATGGCGGTCCTTACTTGAACGACGCCGGCTGCGTCTTCCGCCACGCGTCGTAGCGCATGCGCAGCGTCTTCACCGGATTGAGGTTCTCGCCGGGCTGATCTGCCCCGGCCCGTTGTCTGGCGCCGGGCTGCGACGACGTGAGGTACATCGCGTACTTGCCGTTGTTGTGCGAGTCGCCGCTACTGTCGCCAGGCTCGGCCATCAGGATGTAGGCGACAAGCGCCGTGCGGCCGTCGCAGGGAATGGCGGGCGTGGTGCCGTCGGTCGGCCACGGCGGACAGGTGCACCGGCTGTCGCCGCCGGATCCGTCAGCGGCTTCCATGGCCGCCATCACCCGATCGGTGAGCGCGCCCTTGGTGTTCAGGAACGCCTGCACGGCATTCGGCACGACCAGCCCGGGCCGCAGGATGTTGCCCTGGATCGAATAGAAGATCTCGGTGCCGGGCACCTGGCCCTGGATGTCCTGCGACACGTAGCCGTTGCCTGAGGCCCGAGTGTCCGGCGGTGCGCCCCTGCAGATCGAGCATGCCGAACTGCCGGCTCTGGAACGCGGGATCCTCGCTCAGCATCTCGATGATGCGCGTCGGGTCGGTGCCCTTCTGCAACTCGCTCGAACACCAGCATCTGGTTCTTGTGCGTGCCGTCGACCGCCGGCCTGGCACGCCGCCACGCCCTTGCCCGGGACGACGACGGCCTGGACGCCCATCAGGAACTGATCGTCGCGATCGACGCAGGTGGCCGACGCGATGACGACGCGGCCGGTGGCTCTGTCGACGGCGATGACCGACCAGGTGGCGAAGGCCGACGAGGGCAGCGCCATCAGGGCCACGAGCAGGATGAGGGTGCGACGCATCCGGGAGATTGTAATGGCGAATGGAACGGCCCGCCGAGAAGGGCGCTAGAATCCCGCCATGAGCGCCAACAATCCGCTACACGCGCCGGTCAACGGCGCCCAGCATCACGATGTCGCCGGGGTGAAAATCGACGTGTCCCCGGCCGGCGACGGCCGCATCAAGCGGGTCATCTATCCGGTGGGATTCCGCTGGTCGCGAGACATGAAGCCCGTCACTGGCACGGATCGCTGCATGTTCGCGCACGTCGGGTTCCTGCTGCAGGGGCAGGTGCACGTGGACTACCCGGACGGCTGCACGGTCGAGTTCCGGGCGCCGCAGGTCGTGACGATCGAGCCCGGCCACGACGCCTGGGTCGTCGGCAGCGAGCCGGCGATCCTGATTGAGTTCGACTTCAAGGGCGAGACCGCGCGCCGCTTCGGGCTGAAAGGCAGCCACGTGCACGCGAGCGAGCCGGTGGATTAGAGAACCGGCAGACGGTAACCGGCAGACGGCAGACGTCGAACCGGTGTCCGGTCTCCGCTCTCCGGTACCGGTTCCGTTAGACATGACGGCAGTGGTCGGCGCCACCCGAAGCGGCGTGGCGTCCGCCAGACCTTGTCGGTGGGCCGATTCGGTGCCGAACGTCTGGCCTGAGGCTTGTGAGCGCGCGTTCGGGTGGCTGCCTGACGTCTGGCGCGGTGCGCCGTCTGACGCTTCTGCCTTCTGCCTTCTTGCCTTCTGCCGCTGCCCGCGTCTACTTCGTGACCACGACCGTGACCATTCCGTCGGCTGTCAGCGCGCCATCGTCGGCGCGGACGCGGATGACGTATTCACCCTCGGAATGGAACGTGGCGCGGACGCCGACTTTGCCGTCCGACGAGAGTTCCGGCGGCGTCCACAGCGGCGCCCACGGCGAGTTGCCGCCGGTGCGGGTGTCTTCCCACGACGCAATCTGCGGCTGATCGAAGGTGACGCCACCCGCCCCGCGATAGACGAACCAGCTGGCGTGCAGGCCGACCACCTTCCCCACCGTCACGCGCGAGGGCGGCATCGTCAGGCGGCGGGCGCGCGCCGCTTCGAGCTGCGCGCGGTTCGCCGCCGACAGCGTGGTGGACGAGCCGACGTTGCTCACCGCCGCGCCCGCGCCTAAGGCGCGGGTCTTGGGAATCCCGTCGTCGATGACCGTCGCCGACAACGTCACGGGCTCGCCCACTTTCGCGGTGAGGCGCTTCTGGCCCTGGACCTCCAGCGTCGGCGCCTTGTTGGCGCGCACCTCGGGACTGCTGCTGCCGGCGCCAAGCGCGCCGGTTTCGGACGCGCGGACGACGCCGTCGATGCGGTAGTCGGGGACCAGGCTTGCGAACGCCTTCTCGGACTTGCCCCTGGAGGTGAGCGTCCAGACGAGCTCGTCCTTCTCGCCGAAGCCCTTCGGTACCGCGACGCGGAACACGAAGCGGTTGCGGCGCGGCAGGAAGTGTGTCGGTTGCCCCTGGTCGGCGCCGCCGAGGCTGAAGCCGTTGTCCGGACCGACCGGCACGTCCAGCTCCTCTTCCCAGTTGCGGTTCATGTAGCCGAAGACGAAGTAGCGCGAGCCGTCGGGATCTTCCTCCCAGCCTTCGTAGGCTGGGGACACGTTCTGTCCGCGCGAGTAGGTGAGCGACTGGGCGCCAAGCGCCGCACCCGCGGCCAGCAGCCACGCCCCCACCACGAAGAACCGTTGCATGATCTCGAACTCCCTCGTGACCCGACGGCTCACTACTGCTGGGGCCGGGCCACGGCGTTGGTCGGCGGCTTCGCCGGCATCTCGATGTTACAGAGCGGACAACCGATCATCACCGAGCTGCGCGTCAGCTGAAGCTTCTCGCGGCGCGCCTTCATCTCCGCCACGAACTGCTCGTCGGTGAGCGAGACGCGGTTGCCGAGGTCGATGAACATGTTCGCCACCGAACGGTTGCCCGAGCCCTGCCAGTTGCGCGGGTCCGGCACGTTCTTGTTCTTCGGCGAGTTGTCCATGTAGCCGATGATGTGCAGCACCGTGCCCTTCGGCAGCAGCGGCGCGTGGTCGTCGTCGTAGTCGTAGCCGCGCACCCAGTTGTGGTCGTAGCCGACGCAGTTGATGGTCTGCACGGTGTAGCCCCAGATCGCCTCGAGACACATGCGGGCGCCGGGCGCGTGGAGATGCGGCTCGAACGAGAGAATCTTCGTGTGCTCGGTGAGCACCGCGTAGGCGTGCAGCTGCTGGCCCGATTCCATCGCCTTGATATCGATGTCCACGCCGTTGCCGAGCGAGATGCGCGAGGTCCGGTACTCCGGCTTGTAGCCCTTGGGCATGAACTTGAAGCCGATCTCCAGCCGCGCCTTGGTGTCGCGGCCGTTCGAGTGCAGGTGCACCGAGTCGGAGATGACCGACGATCCGGCCTTCAGCAGGCGCGCCGATTTCGGATCGAAGAAGTCCGGTTCGCGGCCCACTTCGTGCACCGGCCAGGTGGTGGTGCCAGGGCTGACGCCGGTGAGGGCGGCCAGGTCGAAGGGATCGGCAGGGTCGGTGGCCTGCTGTTCGTCCAGCGGCCGGGTGTTCCAGATCATGTGGTGGAACACGTAGCGGCCGCCGACGGTCTCGCGGCCGGTGCCCGACGAGCTGACGTCGTTGACTTCGCGCACTTCCACCGCCGACACGTAGCGATCCTCGGTGAGCCCGGTGGGCGTGGGCTGAATCTCACCCCACCAGTCGGGCACGCCGGCCTTCACGGTGACTTCCTCGGTGCGCACGACGAGGTCGGGCTCGCCGATCGCCCACTTGGTCGCGTCGTTCCAGACCCGCGGCGACGGCATGTCGGCGGCATCGCCCCGCGGCGCGCCGCTGTCGACCCACTTCGCGATGGCCGCAATCTCCGCTTCGCTCAGCGACGGATCGTTCTTGAATTTCTGGATGCCGAGGTCGCGCTCGACGTACCACGGCGGCATCACACCGGCGTGCGGGCCGATGCCGGTGCGCTGCTTGATGGAGCGCGCCCACGGCCGCACTTCCTCGTAAGTGGAGAGCGACATCGGGGCGACGCCGTCCTTGCGATGGCAGCCCTCGCAGCTGCGCTGCAGGATGGGCGCGATGTGCTTGGTGTAGGTGACCTCGGGCGCCGCTGTCGCGGGCGCCTGCCCGCCGTCGGGTGCCGAGGTCGCCGCAAGCGGCGCCGGCGACAGGCCCACCGTCGCGAAGAAGGCCGCGGCGGCCATCCCCAGCGCGAATCGACCACCCGTGTGCTGTCCAGCCATCACGCCGCTCCTTGGAAACGACCGCTGCCTCAGGCCCACGACAGGCCCGACCGATTGTAGGCGGGGCGCGGGCTCTTGTCGATGGCTACTAGTGGGATGCGAACGTCGTTGATACGCTCCATGAGAACGGTGCGGTACAATCGCCCGCCTCATGTCCCGAACGGTCGCTCCGCCTCGCGTGCTCAACATCGATGACCTGCGGCGCGAGGCGAAGAGACGCCTGCCGCGCGTGGTGTTCGACTACATCGACGGCGGCGCGGACCGTGAGCGCACGCTGGGCGAGAACCGGCGGGCCTTCGAGGACGTGCTGTTCCGCCCGCGATCGGCGGTCGCCACCAGGCAGTGCGACCTCTCCACCGAAGTGCTCGGTACCCGACTCGAGCTGCCGTTCATGCTGGCGCCGGTCGGCAGCAGCCGCCTGTTCTACCGGCGCGGCGAGGAAGCCGCGGCACGCGCCGCCGGCAAGGCCGGTACCGGCTACATCCTCTCCACGCTCTCCGGTTGCCGGCTCGAGGACGTGAAGGCCGCGACCACCGGGCCGGCATGGTACCAGCTGTATCTCGTAGGTGGGCGCGACGTGGCGCTGTCGTCGATCGCGCGCGCCAGGGCGGCCGGCTACCGTGCGCTGGTCGTCACCATCGACACGCCAGTGGCGGGCCTGCGCGAGCGCGATCTGCGGAACGGCATCAAGGAACTGCTCTCCTTCAACCCGCTGCAGATGTGGCCGTACGTGTGGCAGATGGTGTCGCGCCCAGGGTGGCTGGCGGCGTACTGGGGCGACGGCGGATTGATGAACTTCCCCAACATCGTGCTGGCCGACGGCCCGATGGCCTATGCCGACGTCGGCGCCGCGCTCGAGCAGTCGATGGTGTCGTGGGACGACTTCCCGTGGATCCGCGACGCGTGGCAGGGCCCGATCGTCGTCAAGGGCGCGCACACCGCCGACGACGCGCGGCGGGCCGTGGATGTGGGCGCCTCGGCGGTGGTGGTGTCGAATCATGGCGCGCGCCAACTGGACGGCGTGTCGCCAACGATTCGGGTCCTGCCGGAAGTGGTGGCGGCCGTGGGCCATCAGACCGAGGTGCTGCTCGACGGCGGCATCCGCTGCGGCGGCGACGTGGTGAAGGCGGTCTGCCTTGGCGCGAAGGCCGTGCTGATCGGTCGCGCCTACGCCTACGGACTGGGCGCGGCCGGCGAGGCCGGCGTCACCCGCGCCATCGACATCCTGCGCACGGATGTGGTGCGCACGATGAAGCTGCTGGGATGCGGATCCATCGGCGCGCTCGATCGCTCGTTCGTCGATCCGCCCGCCGACTGGCTGTCACGGTGCGAGACCCGCTGACCAGCCGGCCACCGTCAGTAGCTCGTCCACCTCGCGCTGCAGATCCGCGGTGAGCGGCGATGGCCAGCGCCGGCGCAGCACGTTGGCCACCGTGTCGTAGTACCACAAGGTGCCGTCTCGCCCGCCCTTGAAGCGGCCCCACACCTCGTCACCCACCGCACGGTAGTCGCGCAAGACGGCGCGCACGTTGTGCAGCTTGTCGGCGGCCGACACCAGGCACACGGACGCGGACGCGGCCTCCAGATGAGCCAGGTAGGCTTCCTTGCGCTCGATCCAGGGCGCCTTGTCGCCAGGGTCCTCCGACCATGCTGTCGCTGCACCCGAACACGATGTCGGCCACCGGGTCCCCGAACTGCGCGCGGATTTCCGCCAGCATCGCTTCCCCGCCGCCGTCCTCAACCGCGTCGTGCAGCAGGGCGCCGACCGCTTCCTCGTCCGTCGCGCCGTATTCCAGCGCGATCGCGGTCACCCCAAGCACGTGCGCGATGTAGGGAATCGTCGTTCCCTTCCGCAGCTGCCCGTGGTGCACGCGATTGGCCAGGCGCAGCGCCGATTCAAAGACATCCATGGTAAGTTGCCATCCTACCGCCTGCCGCTGAAAGAGGTGTCGATCATGCGTGCACTGCACCGCTCGCGTATTCTGGGTGTTGCCTTCTGTGCCGGGCCGGGATGCGGTTCGGCAACGCCTCCGACCGGCAGTTGGCCGAAGTCCGCGCGCGCGAAGTCACAGGCGTGTTCCGGGTCGAGAACGAGCTCGTCGTCTCGCGGCGGTGAGCGCCGCGCCAAGCGACTGACGTCAGCGCAGCAATCCGACCATCGGCACGCCGTCCACGTCCGGCATCTCGAAGCCGAGCAGGCGCGCGATGGTCGGCGCGATGTCGATCTGCCGCAGCAGCGGCAGCGGCACGCCGGCGCGGATGCCGGCCCCTGCAGCGATCAGCCCGGTCTGCATGCGCGTCTCGGTCGGCAGGAAGCCGTGCGCGCCGCGGCGCGTGGTGCCCACCAGGATCGAACCGCCGGTCACGCCGTCCGAGACGTAATAGCCTTCGGCCGGCTCGATGAAGAACGCGGCGTCCGGGTACGCGCCCAGCGCGTCCAGATCGGCTCGCGAAACGACCCGGAAGATGCCGCGGTAGCGGCCCTCGGCCAGCTTGACGAAGGCCTGTTCCACGCGCGCCGCCAGCGCGTGATCCTTCGGATCGCGCAACCGGATGGCCGTGGCGTGCGAAGCCACCTGCCACTCGGTGACACGGCCCTTGTCGTCGGTCGTCAGCCATCCGTTCTCGCGCAGGATCACGTTCGGCTGAATCAGCGTGTGCACGCGCGAGAAGCCGTGGTCGCCCGACACCACGAACGCGGTCCGCGCGCGGATGCCCGCTTCCTCGGTGGCCTTGACGATGGCGCCGATGTGCGCGTCGATGTGTTCGATCGCCGACTTCGCCGCCGGCGAACCCGGGCCGTCGGCGTGCTGCGCCGTGTCGGTCTCCATCAAGTGGATCATCAGCAGGTTGGGACGTTCGGCGCGGATGATGTGCGTGGCCATCGCCGCGGTGAAGCGGTCGCGCTGCACGGCGTCACGGTTGTCGTTCTCGCCGAAACCGCCGAGCTCCTTGACCACCGCATCGACAAGGCCGGGCGTGGATTCGGCGCGAGCGCGAGCCAGCCACGTCGAATCCCGCGGCGCCTGGTTCGACTCGGGGAACAGCACGTCGAAGTTCGCGCCCACCGTCACCGGCCACGACGCGCCCGCCGTCTTCAGCCCCTTCGCCCGGGCGACGTCCCACAAGGCAGGGACCTTCATCGCCGACCGCTCGTAGTACCACATCGGCGATCCCGTCGGCGGATCGAAGATGGTGTTGCTGACGATGCCGTGGCGGGCGGGGGCGACGCCGGTGGCCATCGAAGTGTGCGAGGGATAGGTCATCGAGGGATGGCTCACCTGCACTCCCTCGGCGAACGACCCCGCGTCCCGCAGCGCGGTGAGCGTCGGCAGGTTCAGCCCCTCACGCGCCGGGTCGCGGTACATGGCGGGGCGAAAGCCATCGATCGAGATCAGGATGACGTGGTCGGCCAGGCGCGGCGCGGGAGCGCCGGCCTGTTTGCCCGCCTGCGTGGGCGTGCTGGACGCAAATAAGCCGAGGGCCAGCGCGACGAGCAGCAATCGTCTGGAGATCATCGCCCCATTATTGCCGCACCGCCGGTGGCCCCGCGGCGTTTAGTCCTTCGCCTTGATGCCGTGCCGAAGCTCGCGTTCCGCGATCAGCCAGAAGTCGATGTCGGTGCCGCCGCGAGCGCGGTGTTCGATCGACAGGAAGTAGGCGCGGATGCGGATGTCCTCGTCGGTCACGACGCGCACCACTTCGGACGCGGGCGCTTCGACGATCGCCGCGGCGGCGGCCGGCGCGGGTGCGATTGGCTGTTCCAGGGCGGGCGATGCGTCCGCCGGCGAGGTCCGGCTGCTTGCCGCGCGCGGCGCACGGCGCCGGCTTCGACTTCCGGCGCGGCCGCCGCAGGCTTCGGCTTTGCGGCGCTTCGCCGCAGGCTTGGCCTTTGCCTTTGCCGCCGGCTTGGCGGCGGATTCAAGCGGCGCGGCCTTCGCCTTGGCGGCGGGCGTTGCCGTCCGGGCTCGTGGCGCCGGCGTGGCCTCGGGCTGCGATTCCTGCGGGGGAAGAGAAACGGGGGTGGTGGAACGGGTCGACTTCTTCGAACTCACTTGGCTCATGTCCTTCGATGCGGTTCACGGAATTGCGTATCCTCCGATCGTAGCACCGAGCGGTAACACCTGCGCAACATGGCGTGGGACACCGGATCGGGCTCGAAAAGGGCCCCGATTCGGCCACCAGCGGCCTTCAGGCTGGCTGCAGCGAGTCGCGGAGCGCCCTGGCCGCGGCAACATCCCGCGCCGTCCGTGCCCGGACCATCTCGGTTTCGGAGGCCGCCCTCGACGCCGTCGCCACCGCGCGCCGGGCGGACTTCTCCTCCTCACGGGCCTCTTCAAGCTTCCGTTCGAGCTCGGTCACCTGCTCGCGCGCCGCTTCGGCCGCCTCCCGTTCACGCGCTTCTTCCGCGCTGTGCGTCTTCGCGTCACGGGTCAGGGCCTCGAGCCGATGCTCCAGTTCCTTCAGGCGGGCCTCGACCTTCTCGAGTTCCACCGCGCGCCGGCGCGCCGCTGCGTCCTTTGCGCTCTCGCCTCGGCGCGCGACGGGTGGCTCGGCGGGCGATGCCGCAGGCGCCCTCGAGGAATGCACGAGCGTGGGCCTGCCGTGAGACACCGGCTTGCCGGCAGCGGGCCTTGCCCAGCCGGCGCAGCGTCCGCGGAGCTAGCCCTGCCGGCGGAACCGGGACCACGCGCCGATGTGCTCTTCGCGCTCGAGCGAGGCGGCGCAGCCGCCGCGGCCGCGGCCAGCCCGCCGAGCCCTTCAAGCCCACTGGACTGCAGATCGCGGAACAGCCGTCCTGGTGTGGCGTCGCCGGTCGCACCGGACGCCAAAGCCTCCACCGTGCCGGAGATGCGGTATTGCATGTCGGGCGCCACGGTCTTCGGATCGCCAAGGGCCGCCAGGGCGGCATCGACCACGGCTCGGACCGCCTGGCGCCGTTCTTCGACGGCCGCGCGCACGTCTGTCGATCCGCCGCTCGACCAGGCGAGATGCGCGTCCTTGAGGCGGGCGCCGGCCTCGAGCATCGCCTGGAATACGTCGCGATTGGTCCACCACACCTGATTCACGGCCCACGCCGTGACGCTGGGCTTGGCGAGCGCCTTCACCAGATCGGCCGCCGCGCGGTCGCCGGCCTTCCGCAACTCGGCCGCGAGCGCGTTGCGCTTCGCGGTGAACGCGTCGAGCGGCCCCTGGTAGAGCGCATCGATCGCCTTCTCGATCGGCGCGTGTGCAGAGTCAGCCATCGCTATCAGTATGACTCTTCAAGCCGCAGCAACCAGTTGCCGCCAGCTCGACCTTCGGCGGGTTCGTGAACCTCGCGGCAATGGAAAGCGCAGCGAACCTCACACTCGTGTCCGTCATGCATGTTATGTTCTGCGCCCGTCAACTCGCATCACCCATCGTCGTTCCGAACAGAAGGAGGAGGACTATGCGGTACCTACTTGTCGTAATCGCCATCGGCGTGGTGTCAGCGGCGTGCAGCCAACTACCCACCTCACCAACGGCACCAGACGGTACCGCCATGGCCGAGGAGGCCACGCAGGCCCAGGGCGGAACTGACCTTCCCTTCCGCGGCGCGTTCGAGGGCCATGAAGTGGATCAAGTGGTCCCTCCGAATCTCCTGGTCAATGGAACCGCCGAGGGGACCGCGACTCAACTCGGTCGCTACACCGCGACCTTCACTGTCGTCGTCACCCTGGCGACGTCCTCTTCGACCGGTTCCATCGCTCTTGTCGCTGCCAACGGTGATGAACTCGTCGGTACGTTGACCGGACAAGGGACCGCGATCGCGCCCAATGTCGCGCACATCATCGAGAACGTGACCATCACCGGTGGCACTGGCCGATTCGCGGGTGCAAGCGGGAGCTTCACGATCGACCGAATTCTCGATCAGTTGACGGGCCTGTCGTCGGGCTCGCTGACCGATGGCTCCATCAGCCTCGCCAGGTAGGTCACAGCGGCGCGTCTGACCGCGAGACAACGGCCGTCGGCCGCCCGCCACCCGAGCGCGCGGTCGACGCCACAAAAGCGATGCATGATGTTGGAATGAATCTCGAGTTGAATGGGCGACGTGTTCTCGTGACCGGCTCAACCGCCGGCATCGGCCTTGCCGCGGCCAAACTATTCGCGGTCGAAGGGGCCGACGTGATCGTCGAATGGTCGAACCGGCGAGCGGGTGACCGCTGCCGTCGCCGAGTGTGCGAGAGGCGGCTCCGACGGCCGCTTGTCGGGGCGTCGCGGCGGACCTCGGCACCGACGAAGGCTGCAGGGCGCTGGTGCGGGAGGTTCCCGAGGTGGACATCCTGGTCAACAACGTCGGCATCTTCGAGCCGAAGCCGTTCGAGGCGATCCCCGACGCCGACTGGTTCCGGTTCTTCGAAGTGAACGTGATGAGCGGCGTCCGTCTCGCGCGCGCCTATCTGCCGGGCATGCGAGCCCGGAACTGGGGACGCGTCGTCTTCGTCTCGAGCGAGTCGGCGGTTCAGATTCCGGTCGAGATGATCCACTACGGCATGACCAAGACGGCGCAGCTGGCGATCGCCCGCGGCCTTGCCGAAGCCACCGTCGGAACCGGCGTCACCGTCAACAGCGTGCTTCCCGGCCCGACGGCGTCGGAGGGAGTGAGCACGTTCGTCGGACAGATGGCGGACGCGCGCGGCGTGGACGCCGACACGATGGAGCGCGAGTTCTTCGCCACCGCGCGGCCGTCCTCGCTGCTGAAGCGCTTTGAAACGCCCGAGGAGATTGCCGCGATGATCGTCTATGTCTGCAGCGCGCGGGCGTCCGGCACGAACGGCGCCGCCCTGCGCGTGGACGGCGGCGTCATTCGCTCGATGGTGTGAGGCCTGGCTCCCCGCCGCCGGCCATCTCGAGCCAGTCCAGCTGCTCTTCGATCTTGTGGAAGGCGTCGTCGCCGATCTCGTCCTGATCGCGCATGGCGAGCACGGCCACACGCGCGGCCTCGAGCGCGGCGCGGTGGAGATCGGCGTGCGCGGGCTGCCTGGCCTCGTCGGTGTCATTGCCCGGCTCGGCGCTTGCCAGCTGCGCCTTGAACTCCTGCCGCAGCGCCTCGGCCCTCGGCGACCCGTCGCCGTCGAAGGTCGCGAGCGCGGCCTGCAACGCGCGTTCGCGGGCGGCACCGAGTTCCCGGCCAACCGGATCGTTGTCCTGCAGATCGAGCGCGCGCAGGAGCGGCTTGAGCGTCATGCCCTGGATCGTCAGCGTGCCGAGCACCACGGCAAACGCCGTCAGCACGATCAGTTCGCGGAACGGAAACCCCGACGGCAGCGCCAGCGCCGCGGCCAGCGTGACGATGCCGCGCATCCCGGCCCACGAGATCACCAGGCCGCTGCCGACGGTCGGCCGCAGCATCGGGCGCGGGGGTCGAAAGCCGAACCGGCGATCGCGCCACCGGATCGCGGCATTGAAGGACATGTGCCAGGCGATGCGCACGACGATCACGGTCGCCAGCACGGCACCGGCCACCGAGAAGTACTGCCCGCGCTCGGCCGGCTCGAGGCCGCCCATGATCGGGCCAATCTGCAGGCCGATGAAGATGAAGGCCAGGATGTTCAGCATGAACACCACGGATTCCCAGACGGCGTAGGCGGGGACACGGATTCGCGCTGGCGTCCGCGCCGGCGCGGTGCGCGCCACGGTGATCGCGAAGCACACCATCGTCAGCACGGCGGACAGGCCAATGTGCTCGGCCATCATCCAGATCACGAACGTGCTGACGAACTGAAGGATGATCGCCGTCGGCACGTGTCGGACGCGATCGAACACTTGCTGGAAGAGCCACCCCAGCGCCGGCCCCACGACCAGGCTGCCGGCCACCGCGAAGAGAAACGTCGGCGCCACCGCACCGAAGGAAAAGCCATGGGCGGCAACCGCGCCTACCGCCAGCCGATAGATCATCAGGGCGCTGGCGTCGTTCAGCAGGCTCTCGCCTTCGAGGATGGTCAGCAGGCGATGCGGCGGCCGCAACTGGCGCAGCACGGCCGTCGCCGCGGCGGCGTCGGGTGGCGCGACGATGGCGCCAAGCGCAATCGCCGGCGCCCATGGCATCGCCGGTACCAGGGAGCGGGCGACGACCGCCACGGCGATCGTCGTCAGGCCGACGGCAAAGACGACCAGGCCGGTGACCGGCGCCCAGTTGTCCTTCAAGTCCCGCGGTGACGCGTCGTAGGCGGCGTCGAGCAGGACCGGCGCGATGAAGATCGCGAGCGCCAGCTCGGGAGGAACGGTGAAGGCTGGTGCGCCGGGCAGGAACGCGAGCAGCGCCCCGCCGAGAGCGAGGAACACGGGATATGGCGCGCCGACGCGACGAGCCACGGCGGCGACGAGCACGGCCGCGAGGATTAGAGCGACGAGTCCCTCGAACTCACTCATGTCGGCGGCTGGACCCGTCACATTCTCAACGCGCGGCCCGGGTCGATCAGCGCGGCACGTCGCGCCGGCAACCAGCTGGCAGCGACGACCACCACCAGAAGCAGGGCCACGGCCGCCGCGAGCGTGACGGGATCCTGCGGTGCGACGCCAAACAGCAAGCGTGCGCGCAAAGCGGCTGCCGACCGCCGCGCCGACGAGGCCGATGGTGCCGCCGGCGGCGGCGAGCAGCAGCGATTCCCTCACGATCGAGTCGGGCGACCCGCCGCGGCGACGCGCCGAGCGCCATTCGCAGCGCAATCTCCCGGCGCCGTTGCGCCACGGTGTAGGCGAGCAGCGCATACACACCGCCGGCCGCGGTGACGAGCCCGCCAACCGCGAAGAGCGTGATGAGCAGCATCGCGAATCGATCGAGCTGCACGGCGTCGCCGAGCAGTTGGTCCATCGTCGTCACCGAATGCACGGGTTGATCGGGGTCAACACGAAGCGCGTGAGGCGCGGGCCGTCTGGGCCACCGCCACGGGATCCAGGCTGGTCCGGGCGATCATCACGTTCATGACGAGGTACGGGTTCTGCGCGTGCGGGATGAAGATCTCGGGCACCGGCTCACTGCGCGGCCCGTCGAACCGCGCGTCGCGCACCACGCCGACCACTTCATAGGGATAGGGGCCGCGCTGGTAGTCGAGAACCAGGTTGCGTCCAACGGGGTTCTCGGTGCCCCACGCGTCTCTCGGCGAGCTTCTGGTTGATGATCACCACGCGGGGGCGTCGGCGTCATCACGGTCCGTGAACTCGCGTCCCGCAACCAGGGGAAGGCCCAAGGGTCGCGAAGTATCCAGGCGTGGCCATCCGAATGCTGGCTTCCGGCACCGCGGCGCCGTCAGGTCGGGCGTTCTCGGGCCAGTACGGCCGCGTGAAGTCGGACCCGATCGTGCTCATCGGCAGGCTCGTCACGGCGGCCACGGATTCGAGCGCGGGAACCTCGCGCAGCGAGGTGAGCACGCGGCGGTAATAGTCGGCGGTCTGCGCCGAGGTGCGATAGCGTGCGGCATCGGGCGTGATGCGCAGGACGAGCAGGTTGCTGGTGTTGAAGCCGACGTCAACTCGTCGCAACTCCGCGAAGGTCCGGACCAGCAACCCGGCGCCGACGAGCAACATCACGGCGGCGGCAATCTCGGCCACCACCAGTCCGGCCCGCAGCCGACCAGTGGCGCGCCCCGACACCGTCGGTCCCGTCCTTGAGCGCGCCGGCAATCGCGACGCGGCTGGCGCGAAACGTCGGAACGGCGTTTCCGATAGCGGTGACCACGAGCGCCAGTACGGCCGCGAACGACGCGACTCGCACGGTCATGGCCACTTCCTGCAGGCGTGGAATGCCGGCCGGCGCGATCGACAGGGCCGCGTCCACCCACCACGCCGTGAGCACGATGGCGATGACGATCGTGACGATCGCGCTCAACAGGCTTTCCGCGATCAACTGTCTCGTGATGCGGCTCCCGCCGGCGCCAAGCGCCAGGCGAATCGCCATCTCCCTGGCGCGGGCCACGCCACGCGCCATCGCCAGGCTGGCGACGTTGGCGCAGACCAGCAACAACAGGCAGAACATCGCCGCAAACACCAGGAGGAGTTCAAGACGGCTGGTGCGGGCGATCTCATCCGCAAGCGGAACCAGGCGAATACTCCAACCAGCATTCGTGTCCGGATGCTCGGCCGCCAGAGCGCCGGCCAGCGCCTGCATCCGCGCCGTGGCGCCCTCGAGGGCACATTCCTGCCTTCATCCGGCCGACGACGCGCAGGAATCGCGCGTCGCGAGGAGACCCGGTCGGAAACCGCGGCCCGCGGTACGACGTCCGCATGTCCCACGGCGCCCAGAAGCCGGCAGCCGCGTCTGGGACGACGAAGTCTTCGGGCATGACGCCAATCACCCGCCACTCGCGACCTTCCAGATAGACGGTCCGATCAACGATCCGGGGATCGGCGCCGAGCGTCTGCCACAGGCGATGACTCAGCACGACCACCGGTTCGCCACTCGATGCCTGCCGCGACGTGATTGACGCCGCGCCTTCGAATTCGTCCGCGTGGAACGTGCGCCCAAGCGTGGGCTGACGACGATAGACGTCGAAGAACCCTCGGGTGACGTGTACCCCGGCGACCGGCGTGCCGCCGTCGTCTCCGCGGAGGGTGGCCGAGACTGTCATCATCGCGGTGATGGCGTCGAACGCATCGTTGCGGACGACCCAGTCGAGGACATTGCCGGGGGACGGGCCCTCGCGCAGGCGATCCTGGCCGATGTTCGACTCCCACATCATGACGAGTCGATCCGGCTGATCGTAGGGGAGCGGCCGAAGCAGAACCGCGTCGACAAACGCGAACAGTGTGGTCGTGGCCGCGACGCCAAGGCCGAGGAGCAGCGAACTGCCGACCGTGACCCCCGGCGCTCGAACGAGGGCGCGCAGCGCCTGTGAGACGTCGTGCCGCACGCCGACGAAGACGAGATCCCAGACCAGCGCCAGCCAGGTCGCCGCCAGCGAGAAGGGCCCTCTGGTGTGAGCATCTTCGAGCAGGCGCTCGCCGTCTTCGCGAATGGCGCGCCGCTCCCGGCTGTCGCGAACACGAAGCACCCGGAGGAGTTGCGCGTAGCTCCGGGCACTCCACCGCAGGAAGCGATCGCCGGTCATGCGCGGTGCGGCTTTCGGAGCGCGCGGCTCGAGCGCGCGTGGTGGACAATCGCTTCGAGGCGTCGCACCTCGGCATCGAGCACGCGCTTGCCGTGCGGGGTGAGCGCAAAGTAGCGGCGCCGCTCATCGTCTTCGTCGGCGGAGGGCCGCTTGTCCGACTCTGCGATCAGATCGGTCCGTTCGAGCTCACGCAGCAAACCGTACAACGCGGCCGGCCAGAGCCGCACCTGGCCGTCGGTGCGCTCCAGCACCTCCTGCATGATGCTGTAGCCATGTCGAGGGGCATCCGCCACCGCCAGCAGGATGTGCAGGACCTTGGGCTTGAGCGGCAGCAGCGGTTCGGCGGCTCGGAGCCGGTCGGGCATGATCTCGGCGAGTATATATATCAAACAGTTCACATTCGTCAATCGACGCCAGCGCGCCACCTGCGGACCGGCTTCGGTGAAGAGGCTTCGAGCTCGACCGTAGTGTGGAAACCTCGACAGCCGCGCGTTGGACCTAGGTCTCATGTCGCCGTAAAGCGCCGTGCGGTAACCTCGACCACGCTATTTTTCGGGATTCAACGCCCGGCGGCCGTCGTTTGATTCATGATCGATGGTCAGTTTCTGGCGCTGTCACAACCGGCCCGGCTCGAGGCGCCCATCGAGCCGAGCATGATGATCGGGCGCGACATGGGGTTTACCGTGCTGAACTACATCCAACCTTCGCTGTGGATGCTTCTCTCCCTGATTCTGTCTGCGACGCTGGCCAGCGCGCAGACGTCGACACCGAATCGCGACCAGGTCACGATGCGCGGAACGGTGCAGGCCGTCGACGCCACTGCCCGGACCGTCACCATCAAAGGGGACACGGGGAACGTCGTCACGCTCGACGTCCCGCAGTCGGTGGTGCGCCTCAATGAGGTCAAAGTCGGCGACGTCGTGACCGCGGTCTACTACGACCAGGTGACCGTCACCCAGCACGCGGCCGGCGCGCCCGACGCCGACCGGCTCGAGCCGCCAGTTCCGAGTTCGACACCCGGCGCCTTGCCCGGTGGCACCGTCGCGCAGCGGCGCATTACGACGGTGACGATTACCGGTTGGGACCCGGCCACGCGCGTCGTGACATTCACAGGACCGGGGGGCGCCGCCTACTCGCGCCGCCTGGTGGCGGACACCGACGCGGCCCTCATGACCGGGCTCAAGGTTGGCGATCGCGTGGACATCACGCGGACTGAAGCGGTTCGCGTCGCCGTCGAGCGCGCAGGGCAAACGGCCGCCCCCGACACCTTGCGGAACCGCCTCACCCTTTCGGTCCTGTTCGGGTGGGACAACCAGTTCAGCGGCAAGATGATCCAGGCCGCCACCGGCGCGACCACGGGAGGGGCGCCGATCAACCTCGAGGAGACGACCTACGACGAGGTCTACGGCAAGATTGGCATCTTCAAGATCGGCGCCGGCTATCGGACCACTCCGCGCACCGAGGCGGTCGTCAACTTCATCTGGTCCAGCAGCGAAGCGTCGGAAGATGCGACCCCGGTCGGTACCGTCGGCGACCGCGTCGGTCCCGCTGAACGTGCACTTCACCGAATACCAGGTACTGGGGCCTGGAGGCCGGCCAGCGGTGGTTCTTCGCGCGCACCCGCTTCACACCCTTCCTCGGCTACCTGGTCGGCCTCAACCGGCATCAGGACATCCGTGGGACCTTCGTCGACGTGCCCGCCAATGTCACGCCAGGACTCGCCGCCCAGGATGGCAAGTTCTTCGAGAAGTCGTGGGCGTTCAGCCTGGGGCCGACCGGCGGCATCCTCATCGGCGTCGGTCCCTTCGAAGTGATGGCCGAAACGCAGCTCCGGTTCATGGGCGGGCTGTCGGATGTGGACTGGCTGGTCGAAGAGGGCCTGAGAGACGTCAACAGCGAGAGCTCGCGCTGGTCGTTCCCGGTTCTGGTCGGCGCCAGGATCCGGTTCTAACTCGAACCGCGAGTCCAGCTCGAACGACTTGTTTCACTCACGCGGCGTGGCAGAACCGTCTGCCATGCCGCGTGGTAGGCTTCCCCTGGATTCGGCCGACCAGGAGATGCCTATGAGACTCGCCACGCTGATGCTGATGACGGTCACGCTCGTGCCGGCTGGGGCAGCCGCAGCCGCCGACGTCTCTGGAAAGTGGACGATCGCCGGCGATGTGCAGGGGAACGCCTTCACGTTGAATTGCACCGTCAAGCAAGCTGCCGAGACCACCCTCTCGGGTGAGTGTGAAGTGCAGGGCCAGAGCAGCGAGCTCACCGGCACCATCAAGGACGCCGACATCCAGTTCTCGGTCACCATCTCGGGCTATACGCTCAACTACACCGGCAAGGTCGCGGGCGACACCGTATCGGGCGGCATTGAAGTCGCCGGCGCGAGCGGAACGTTCAGCGGCCAGCGCGCCAAGTAATCAGCCACCGGGCTCTCCCGCCCCGTCAGCAGAGGCGGGCAGCACCCGCCGTCATGGCCCCGCCAACCTGAATCCCAGATCTCGATCGCCTCTGTTACCTTCCGGCTCCGCCGGGTACTTACCCTCCGTGGATCTCGACGCGGCCGTGGCGGCGCTGGCGCCGCGACTGGTGGCTTATGCGACCGGCCGCACCGGATGCCGGAGCGCTGGCGAGGACGTCGGCCCAGGACGCGCTCATCGCGCTGGTGGGGCGCTGGAGGCGATACGGCCCGCCCGATTCGCCGGAGGCGTTCGCGTTCGCGATCGCCCGGCGGCGCGCCGGCCGCGCTGTGCTCCGTCGCGCGGGCCCAGGACTGCCGCCCTATCCTCTCGTGTCCACCGGTTCCTTACTTCCTATAGGTGCCGACCTCCGCTGTTCCCTCACCGGCACATCCCGCGGGGCCATAACGGAGAAATTTCTGGACGCGACCGGCGCCGTCCACTTCCCCCGTATAGAGATTTCCTTCGGTGTCGGCCGCGACGGCGTGTGGCCAGTGGAAGTTACCGGCCTGGCGGCCTCCCGTACCGAACCGGGCTACTTCATGGTTGTTGCCCCTGTTGATGGCGTAGACGGTGTCGTTGGTCAGGTCGGTGACGTAGAGACATGTCTGCTTGGGGTCCGTTGAGAAATTCACCTGGCCGGATGTACCGGCCGAGGTTTGCGGCGCGACCCTGATCTCACCCACGAACCCGCACTTGCCCACTTCCTTCTGAGGATTCGCACACGGCTTGCCGACGTCGGCAGCCTTGAAGATCTGCACGCGGTTGTTCCCGCGGTCGCAGACATAGAGCAGTCCGTCATTGGCCAGCTTTGCGCAGTGGAGCGGGCTGCGGAAATTCACCGGCTCAAGCTGCCCCTTGGCAAAATCGGCTGCCCAGTTACCGACACCTTCACCTTCGACCGATGCGCCTGGGTCGTCGACGACGGGATTCGCGCCGTAAGCGCCGAAGTGGCCCGAGTACTTGCCGGTGGCGGCATCGACGATGAGGATGCGCCGGTTGCCGTAGCCGTCCGCGATGTACATCAAATTGGTTTTCGGATCGACGTTCATGTCGGCTACCAGATATGGCTGTGGCGTGCCGTTGACGCCGCCGTGCGTGTCGTTGCTATTCGGGCCCTTCGCACCAGGTGTGCCGATCTGATAGACGAACGTCCCATCGCGCGTGAACTTCAGGATGTGGGAATCGTTGCCGAAGCTCGTCGCCCACGGAAACTGCCCGTGGAAATCGCGCGCCTGGCCGTTGCCAGAAATGTAGACGAAGTCGTTGTGGTCGACGAAGATGCCGTGCTCGCGCGCCGGCCAGGTGCAACCGTCCTGGATGCGGCACTTCTTTTCGAGGAAACCCGGATCGCTGGGACCGCCCCACGCCTGCACGCAGGTTCCCATCCTTGTCGAACTCGAGCACCGATGGCGCAGGATCGCAACAACCCGAAAGCCGGCCGTACGGACGCCGGAACCCGAGCGCGCTGACGGGATTGCCCGCTTCGTCCTTGCCCGCGACCCCCTGCGCGCCGCTATCCGTCGAACTGAGCGAACGTGGACGGTGATAGACCCAGATGTGATCGCGTTTGTCGACGGTGATTCCACCGACGTCGCCGATGATCCAATTGTGCGGCAGCGGTTTCGGCCAGGCCGGATCGACGACGAAACTGGGCGCCTCGGCTGTTTTCGAGGCCTGCGGCGGCTGGTCGGCCAGCCGTTCCAGCGCCCTCGCCTTCTTTAGCGCTTCGGCTGCGGTGCTCTGCGCGTCCACGCGCGCCTCTGACATCACCCCGCCGGCGAGCGCGCCCAGCAACGAGGTCGCCACGACATACCTGAGGATGATGGGTCTCATACCTGGCGATTGTTCAGGCATGGGCAGGCTCGCGCCAGTCACCAGTCTACAGTGACATCGGCTACGGCATGTGCACGATGCCGCGACTCAACGCGACAGTGACCGCGGCGGTCCGGTCACTGACATGCAGTTTCACGAACAGACGCTTGATGTGGGTCTGGACCGTCTCTTGTCCGATCCCAAGCTCGGCCGCGATCTCTTTGTTGCGGAGGCCTTTCGCGATCAGCTCGAGAATCTGGATCTCGCGAGTCGACAGCCCGCTCTGACCTTCGCGCGCGGCCAGCCTCTCGGCGACCTCCGGCGGCATCGGCCGCTCGCCGGCGAACGACCCTCCGAACGGTGGAGATCAGATCCTGCGACAACGAACTCTTCAGCAGGTAGCTGGCCGCACCGGCGTGGATCGCGCGGTAGATGTCTTCGTCGCCGCCCAGAATCGTCAGGACGATGATCTTCGCGTTTGGATCTTCGCGACGGATGGCCTCGATTGCCTGCTGCCCTCCCATGCCAGGGAGCTGCAGATCCATGAGCACGACGTCGGGCCGATGACGCAGGTACAGCATCACCGCTTCCTGCCCGGTGCCGGCGGTGTCGACTACCTTCCATGTCGGGCTGGCGTTCGATTTTTCTCGCGACCCCCTCCCGCAGCAGCGGGTGGTCGTCGACGCACAGAACCCTGATGGTCGAGGCGGCCTTTCTCTCCACGATGTTCATCCCTGCAGCCATCAGCGGGACCAGCGCCTCGACCGTCGTGCCGGCACCCGGCTGACTCACCAGGCGAAGCTGGGCGCCAACTTTCTCGGCTCGCTCACGCATCCCGGCAATCCCCCAGTGCGCGTCGGCTTGGTTCGCCGGCTGGTCGGGGTCGAACCCACAGCCATCGTCGGACACTCGTAGCCGCACGGCGGCAGTGATCGAAACACAACTCCATGTGAATCAGTGCTGGCCGCACCGTGTCGCACGGCGTTCTGACCGCTTCCTGGCCGATGCGAAGCAGTTGCTCTTCCAGCGTTTCGTCGAGGTGTCGAGGCATGCCGTGCAGCGCGAACTCGAAGCGGATACCGTGCGTGGCCGTGGCGGACTCGCCCGACCGGTGCAATGCCGTGCCGAGGTCGCTCTGCTCGAGCATTGGCGACCGCAGGTTCGAGATACTCTGGCGCGCCTCGAGGATGTACTGCTCGACTCTGGTGCGGATGCGGATCACCTGGGCCTTGAGTGCCGCCTTGGCCGGCTCGAGCTGCTCTGAGATGTCGTCGAACTCCAGCGCCACGGCGACCAGACTCTGCAGCAGCGTGTCGTGAATCTCTCGCCCGAGTCGCGAACGTTCTGCGAGCACCAGGTCGAATTCGCGTTTGAATCTGGCGAACGCGACGACGCCATCCGAACCACACCAGCAACGCCAGCGACGACGCCGCGGCCGCATAGAACGTCCGCGTCTGATAGAACGCCGGCAGGATCGTCAGCGCCAACGGTGCACGAGCGTCGATCCAGGCGTCCTCGTGTTGCGACGACACTCGGAACGTGTACGGACCGGGCGGAAGGCTGGTGTAGGACACCTCGCGCCGATCGCCGACATCCTGCCAGTCGCCGTCGAAACCCTCCAGCTTGTAACGGAATCGCGACCTTCCACCGGTCAGATTCAGCAATGAGTAATTGACGACGAGCCGAGTCGTCCGCGCGGGTATCGTGGCCCGATCGTCTGTCATGCCTCACCGGTTGGCCATCCGCCGACACGCCGTCGACGCGGATCAGCGTGGGCGGCGGACGATCGCGAAGTCTGTGCGGATCGACGACAGCGAGGCCGACCGACGTGACGAACAGCAGTTCTCCGCTCGGTGGTTCGCGCCGAGCTCGGCACACCGGGCCGGCCGACCGTTCCTGGCAATCCGTCCTCGGCGCCGTACAACCGATATCGCAGCTGATGGCCGGGGTCCGCGGCGGCCAGCTCGAACTCACGCGGATCGATCCTCATCAGCGACGGCCCCAACCCGATCCAGAAGTCGCCCGCCCCGTCCTCCAGCATCGAGACGACGCCGGCTTGCGGAAAGCCGTTGCTCTTGAACGTGCGGATCCGCTGGCCGTCAACGAGTGCCAGCTGCGTGTTCGGTGGCCACCCACAGCCGGCCTGATCGATCTTCGAAAATGTCGTTCACCGAGCCCTGCGGAAGACCCTGCTCGGCGGCGTAGCTCGACGACGTGACCTCGATCGTAGACCGAGAGCCCGCCGCCCCAGAAGCCGATCCAGACCCGGTCGGTGCGATCCGCATGCACGACATAGGCTTTGCGCTGCGCCGACCACATCGACGAGGCTGTCGATCGATTCCGTCCTTCCATCGAAAGAGGCCGCGCTCTTGATCGCACAGCCACAACGCGCCGTTGCTCTGAGATGTGATCGAGCGAATCTGATATCCACTCCAGACCGCTCCGGCCGGCGTCGCGAGCGGGACGAACCGCTGCCCGACCAGCCGCGCCACACCAAGCGTCGTGGCGGCCCACAAGGTGCCGATGCGTGTCTTCGTGGAGCGCGGTGACGATTCGACCGGGCAGGCCGTCGCGTTCGGTAAAGGTGCGCTCCGACGGTCCCACGCCTGCGCGTCAGGCCGGTCGCCGTCGCCGTCCACACGGCACCGTCACGGGCGACGGTGACGGCGGCGACGAAGCCATCGGAATCGCCGCGGTTCAGCACCGCCCTGATGTTCGATTCGGACAGGCGGCTCAGGCCCCGCCGCGATCCGATCCACAGGCTGCCGTTGCGATCCTGGAAGAGGGCGCGCACTTCGTCGCTCAGAAGCCCCTGGCGCCGCGTCAGGTACTCGATGCGTTCAGGATTGACACCGGCGGTGTCGCCCTGCACGCGCATCAAGCCCGGCGCCGCGCGTGCCGACCCACAGTGAGCCACTGCGATCGATCAACAAGCCGCGCCCGGCCGCGGCAGGTCGAAGCGCGCGTGTCCCTGTTGGCGCGCGGACGACCGACGATGCGAAATGCCTCGAGCGGGTCGCTGACCCAGATCGTGCCGGCTCGATCTTCGGCGACCTCGCCGTCGCTCCCAGCTTCGACCAGGGTGAAGGTGCGTTCGTCGGCAGACCGCCGGTAAAGACCCGTCGTCGTGCCTGCCCAGAGCCGGCTTCGAGAATCGCGCCACAGTTCGAGCACCGGCTCCGCGAGGCAATCCCTCGTCCTCGCCGACCAGACGCCAGCGTTGGCCGTCGAATCCGGCGAGGCCGCCATGGCTGGCCACCCAGATCGTGCCGCTCGGATCCTGGACGATGGCATTGACGTCGCCTTCGCCCAGTCCATCTTTCGCCGTGTACGGCTGGCGGTGTCATCAACGATCTGCGCCACGCCACCAACGGTGCCGAACCCGATCCACAGGCTCCCGTCGCGCGCTGCGAGAATCGCCGCGACGCGATCGTCCGGGAAGCGCCGGCCGCTCCTTCCACTGCACGAACTCGGCGCCGTCGAATCGGACGAGGCCGGTTCGCGTGCCCAGCCACAGATAGCCTTCGTGATCCTGCGCGATCGCGTAGATGCCGAATGGGAACGGGCCCTGTTCTTCCGGACCAGTTGGTCGAGCGTGTAGTCGGTCAGCGAGACGGGACGGTTGGCCGTCTCAGCCGTGGCCTGGCGAGGCTGCGCGGCGAGCGCCACCCGTCGCTGAGCACGAGCGCAGAGGCCGGCGACGAGCACCGTCCGGACGCATGACTTGGCATTCACGGTCACCGAGTGGATAGCTACCGCTCAACGCCCTTTGGGCCACACCACGCCCTGCTCCGCCTTGGTCACGGGCCCGATCCCCTTGTAGATGAATCGCTGCACGCGCGCACCCGTGTAGGTTTCGGTCGTGTAGAGATTCCCATGTGAGTCGGTCGCAAGGTTGTGGACGCCGAAGAACTGTCCAGGCGCCGCGGCCGCCGTCGCCGAACGACGTCAGCACCTCGAGAGTGCTGCGCAGCAGGATGTTGATCTTCTGATCGACGCCGTTGGCGGCGTAGATATACGTCTGCTGTGGGTCTCGCGAGAACGTCATGTCCCACAACGATCCGGAGCGAAACGTGTGGGCGTCGACGACGGCTTCCTTGACGAACGTGCCGTCCTTGCGAAACACCTGAATGCGATCGTTGACGCGATCGCAGACGTAGACGAATCCATCGTTCGACACCATCGCGCAGTGCACGGTGTTGAATTGCTTCGAGCGCGGACCAGTCGGACTGTAGGCGGGAACGGCTTCGTCGCTGGGCTGGTTGCCGTACGCGCCCCAGTGCCTCTTGTATTTGCCCGACGTCGCGTCGAACACAATCACCCGGCGGTTGCCGTAGCCGTCGCGCGACATAGACCTCGTTGGCTGCCGCGTCAACGAACACCTTGGTCGGCTTCCAGAAGTTGCCGATGTCGTTACTGCCGTTGTGGACACCGTGCTTGCCAATCTGCAGCAGGAACTTGCCGGCGCCGTCGAACTTGAGCAGCTGGGTGTCCTTGTCCCCGTTGCCGGCGAGCCAGACGTTGCCTTCGATGGTCGACCGTGATGCCGTGATTGCTGTCCGGCCAGTCATACCCTTTGCCTGGACCGCCCCACGACTTCACCAGGCTTGCCAGCCTGGTCGTAGACGAGCACCGGTGGCGCGACCTTGCAGCACTTGCCGATGAAGGTGTCGGTCGCGGCTTCTCGCCAGCGCGGCCCGGCAACGCCTCGTCGTCGCGTGCCTCGTGTCGTCACCGACCTTGATGTCGGCCGCCTTGAAGTTGTCCTCGACCGTATTCGGGCGGTGAATCGTCCACACGCGGTCCTGCGCGTCAACCGAGAGCCCGATCGTCGATCCCGTCACCCAATGATTTGGGAGCGGCTTGGGCCAGAAGGGATCGACTTCGAAGATCGGCGCCTGCTGCGCGCGCTCTGCGCAATCACAGGATTCGATCGCGACAGCACGAAGCCGATCGCCGCAAGCACCAGCAGGGGCGCGATGGTCCACGCGAGATTTCGTCTCTTAGTCATGGGTAGCACTCGCTCTTCTCGTTCGGGTCCTACTTCACGTGCCGTTCGAGCATCTGGCGCCTGACGACCGCACCGTAGACGTTGCCGCGCGCATCGACGCCCACACCTTCGGCCCCCGAGTGATCGCCGGTCGTCGATTCCATGTCCTCGATGAACGCGGTCACGGAACCGTCCTTCGCGCTCCCGATGCGAATACCCTTCTTGATGCCGGATGATTCGTGCGCACCGGTATCGGGGCCGGACTCCGAATCGGCCACGTAGATCGTGTCGTCGGGAGTGATCGCGATCCCGCTCGGCCGTCCGAACTGACGCCACTCGGCGAGCGGCGCACCTTCCTGGTCGAAGATCTGAATCCGATTGTTCTCGCGATCGCCGACGAAGAGGCGGCCGCGCGAATCCATGGCGATCGTGTGGGGCTCACTGAGCTGGCCGCGTCCCGGTCCCTTGCTGCCCCACTCCTTGATGAACTTCCCGTCCCTGGTGAACTTCACGATCCGGTTGTTCTTGCCGTTGCGGTGGCTGTCGGTCACGAAGATCGTTCCGTCGGGCGCCACCACGACATCGGTGGGCCGATCAAAGAGGGTCGGACCGGACCCGCTGACGCCTGCCTGTCCCAGGGTCATCAGCACCTTGCCGTCGGGGCTGAACTTGATGACCTGGTGGCCCTTGCCGCTCTCTCCGCTCGGCGCATCGGTCAACCACAGATTGCTGTCGCGGTCGGTCGTGGCGCCATGCGGGAAGTCGAACATCCCCTGTCCCCAACTGGCGAGCAGCTTGCCGCTCGCGTCGTACTTGAGAATCGGCGCTTCGCTTGCGTCCCGCGCACGAGTTCGCGAAGCACCGATGCACGACGTAGATCGCGCCGTTGGGCGCGGGTTCGATCGCGGTGACAGCGGCCCACTTGACCCCCGCAGGCAGCTGTCCCCAATCGCGCGTCGTCCGGTATGGCTGGGGTAGATCGTTTCTGGGCATCACCGATGGCGGAGCCGCGGCGCTCGCCTCGGCGGAACCCTTTCTCACGAATTTCAGGACCGCCGTACCGCGGACCTCGGCGACGTAAATGTCGCCGCGCGCATTCACCGACACCATGTGTGGTCCCAGCAGACCGTCGATGTGACCGACGACGCTCTTGTTCTTCGTGTCGACAATCGTCAGGTCTTCGGATGGGGCCTTGCCCTGGGTGCCGTCGACGACGTACAAGACGTCGTCTTTGGCCATGAACAGGCCGTAGGGCGTGCCGGCGTTGGTGATTTGATCGAGGGACTTGCCCTCTCGATCGAAGACCTCGATCCGTTTGTTCGCGCGGTTGGCCACATACAGCCGGCCCCTTGAATCCATCGCGATGCTGTGAGGGACATCCAGCTGGCCCGGCCCGGCGCCTTTGGTCCCCCAGAACGTCTGGAACTTTCCGTCCTTCGAGAACTTCACGACGCGCGTGTTGGTGCTCTCGCCGTCGGAGACGAAGAGTTCTCCGTTCGGGGCGATCACGATGTCACTCGGACCATTCAACGCGTCGGTGGAGTTGTTGTCACCGGCGACGCCTTTCCTGCCGAGCGTCATGAGCACCTTGCCGTCGGGGCTGAATTGCAGCACCTGGTGCGACCCGCGGTCGGTCACCCAGACGTTGCCCTGACGATCCACACGCAGGCCGTGCGCCTGCTCGAACAGCCCCTCGCCCCACGACCGCAGGAACTTGCCCTGGGAGTCGAAGACCATGATCTTGGCCGGCTCGCCGCGCTGCAGGGCATACACGGTGCCCTCGGCGTCGACGTCAACCGCGGTCATCGTCCCCCACTTCGCGCCTTCGGGAATCTGGGCCCAGTTCTCGGCCAGCTCGTATTGATACGTGGTTTGCGCGCTGACCCACGAGCCAGTCGCCGCACCCACCGCGGCCAGGCCCGCCACGACGGTCACCAGGCCCGCTTGCACCTTCACGCGTGTCGACTGCATGCCTTGGTCTCCCATGATCAGAAGTCGAAACCGAACCGATGCTTGAAAGACGCGCGGCTCGGGCGTGAGCTCGGGGCGTCCGAGAGAGGTTCCATAGGTCTGGTTCTGCTGCAGGACGACGCTGGAGTTCATCAGGTTGAACACCTGCAGTCCGGTGGTCAGCCGCTTCTCCCCGAACCGGAAGATCTGCGGAGTTGCACGCTGACCTGGACAAAGCGTTCGGTGAACTCTTCACCCGGAGGCACCAGCGGCACCACCAGCGTGGCGTCGGTGAGATTGGGAATGACGAGCGCGCCCGGTGTGCAGGGCCCCAGGCAGTCGGCAGCGTAGCGCGTGGTCCGCGACAGGCTCCAGTTCGTCGACAGCCCCGTGAATCGGGCGCTGCCGGCCGGCGCGAAGGCGCGAGCGCCGCTCGGACCGCCCGGCCAGTTCGCCAGCGTGAAGCCGGCCTGGAAACCGGCCGGCAGCGGCTGGACCACCGAGAACTTGAACTCGTGCTGAACGGGATGCCGATCTCGCTCTGGTCGCAGAACCTCAGCGTGTTCGGATTGTCGCGGGAATCGCAGGCCACGTCGATCGTGCGATCGACCGTCCAGCCACCGAACGCCCTGCCGCCGCCGGGCAGTCGGCCGGTCAGGCTGAGTTCGAACGAATTGTAGGCGTTGCGCCGCGTGGAAGAATCGGTGGAATTGCGATCGACCTGCTGCACCTGACCGCGCTTCTCCGGCGTTCAAGTTGTAGGCGGTGATGATCGTCCCGTCGAGCGGGCTCACGATGTCGACCGGAGTGTAGTCGGCCAGCGTCACGAGATCGTTGTCGGTTCGAGTCAGGTCGTGCCAGCCGCGGTGGTACCACATGAAGCTGACACCCAGAGCTGGCAGGAGCTGGTGTTCGACGCCCAGCGACGAACTCAGGTTGTAGGCGCGATCGATGTCGGGATCGGGTGACCGCGTGAGGGCGACGACACGGCCAAAGTTGCTGTCGGCCGGCGGACCGATTTCGTTGTCCTGCGCAATGTCGTCGGCGTTCAGGTCGTTCCAGGTGCGGGTCTCGCTCCTGACGGCGACCGAGTTGTACTGTTGCGCAAAGCCCGTGCCCCAGGTCTCGATGTACTTTCCCCAACTGCCCTTGACCGCCGTCCTGCGCGTCACCAAACAGGTCATACGCAAAGCCGAGGCGCGGTGAGAGGTTGGTCCAGACCGGCATCTTGATTTCCGGCTGCACGCGCTCGAACGGCGTGAAGCGGCCTTGCGGCACGCTCGTGCTGTCGACCTGTGTGACCAGCCGATCGACGCGCAACCCGCCATTGATGGTCAGGCGCTTGATCGTCCAGGCATCCTGAGCGTAGAGGCTGGTCTCGCCGGACACGGAGTTGAAGAACTCGACCGGCGTGTTGTAGACGCGCACGCTGTCGGGCACGCCGTTGCGATACTGCTGAACGAGATCGCCGTTGTAGGTGGTGGTCTCTCCGTAGCGGCCCCGCGTGAACTGCAAGCCCACCTTGGCCGTATGCGAGCCGGTGACGTACGTCATGTTGCCCGCCACGACATGGCGGATCGGGATGATGCCGCGCCGGCCCTCGCGCTGGTTCGTCTCCTTCCAGAACCGCCCGGTGACCAGGTCCTCGTGACCCGACTGGGCGAACCAGTCCGCTGTGCCGCGCTCTGGTCTGAGGGCTCGGCGAGGAGTAGTCCTGAGTCCTGGCAGTAGTCGGTGACGGCGTAGGCCGCGTCGAACAGGAGCTTGTTCGACACCATCGACGTCCACTTCGTCTGTGCGGTGTAGTAGGTGGTCTCGGAGGGTGTATAGAACGGCCGCGCCGATTGGTGCTGCTGGTGTACCGGAAGGGTCGATCGTAGTAGAACGTCAGCTTGTTGCCCTGGTTGAGCTGCGACGTGAGGCGCAGACTGCCGCTGTAGACCCTCGAGCGTCCTCGGTCGCCTGCGGCAGGGTCTGGTTCGCAAGAACCAGTTCGTCCGGTCCGTCGCGCTGTCGTCATAGACGTCGCGGGCAGCAGGCTCTCGCCGAACTGCCGGTACGACCCGAAGAACCACAGCCGGTCGCGCAGGATGGGCCCGCCCAGAGTGCCGTCGGTCTCGTAGGCGTGCCCAATCGACGAACCGGCGTTGAAACCCTTGGCACGCAGGTCATCGGTGATGTTGTTGCCCACCCACGATGCGGGATGGCCCTGGAGATTCAGCCCGCCGCGATACACGTTGCCGCCCTCGCGCGGGACGATATTGATGCGCAGGCCGGCGCTCGCGTTCTCCGCGCTGCCGCCCGTCTGGTAAGTGACCTCTTCGTTCATCGCCTCATTCAAGTAGAGGTTCACCTGGCCGTTGGCCTGCATGCTGCTCGCCGGCAGCCCGTCGATGTTCCAGTTGGTTTCCTTCTGGTTCACGAGGCCTCGGGCCATGGTGTAGACCTGCGCGATGCGCGAGGTGCCGGTGCTCTGGCCGACGTCGAGGCGCACGCCAGGCACGAGAGCGCCGACGCAGGGCGACATTGCCGATGTTCGGTATCGCTTCGAGCGTCTTGCGATCGACCACTTGACGCCGCGCGGTGGTCTGCACGTCGACGACCGGTGTCGCGCCGGTGACCGTCACCGTTTCCGCTGACTCCCCGACTCGCAGTTCACCGTTGATGGGCACGGTCGCGCCGGACACGACGGCGACCCCTTCCCGCCTGACCGTGCTGAAACCTGGCAGGGTGAACGTGATGCTGTATTCGCCGGGACGCACGTCGGCGACGGAGTATCGGCCCTGGCCGTCAGTGACGACGGCGCGGGTCTTTCTCGATGAGGGCGGGACTGGCGACCTCCACGGTCACGCCGGGGAGGACACCGCCGCTATCGTCCATCACCACGCCCGCGATGGTGCTTTGCGCGAACCCTTCCGTTGGCACAAGCCACGTCGCTAGACAGAACGCGCCTGACAGGGCAAATCGCTTGAATGACATCACATCTCCTGAACCCAAGCTCGCCGTGTGACCGATCGATGTTGTGAAGCCGCACTGGTGTGCCAACCCGATGATTGGCGCGCATTGCGCCCATTACGATTTCTGCGGGCCATCTTCGGCCCCAGGGCCCTCTTGGGTCAATTCCCCAGAAGCAGGGATGGGGGAAGGCTGACAGCGCGCGCTCGGCCGGTGGGCCACGGCGCCTCAGCCACCTGTCGACTTCGCTTAAGATCCTTGAACAGCCGCATGCCAAAACGATTCCGCTTGTCCGCCGTCACGCGTGGGGCCCTTGTCGCCGTTCTTGCCGCTGTCGTCAGCCACTTTCCCGCTACGGCTCTGGCACAAAGTGCCGACATCCTCGAGAAGACGACCCAGCAGACCACGCGGGCCGAGGAGGCGCGCGCGAAACGGGAGGCCAAGGCGCTCACGCTGGTGCCGGTACGGCGCTCGAAGATCGAAGCCTTCCTCTACAAAGTTGACGAGGACCTCATCCTCCAGCGCATCTTCAATCCGCCGCGCGGGTTTCACGCGCGGGCGGGAGGCATCGGCGAGGGCGGCGGGTTTGGCGGCGGAGCCGGGTACCAGTTCACCAGCGTGCCATTCGATTTCCGGGCCTCGGCAGCCGCCTCTGCTGAAGGGTTACGTCATCGCCGAGGGGTCGCTGCGCTTTCCGGGCACGCAAAGCGAGAGTCTCTACACCTGGGCGAACGGCCCGTTTGTGGAGGTCTACGGGCGACGGCGCGACTCTCCCCAGGAGGATTTCTTCGGCCTCGGCCCAGCCAGCCTCGAGGATGACCGGTCGAACTTCGCGCTGCGCGACACGTTCGTGCGCGTCACGCCCGCCGTACGGAAGGGCTATCTGACCGCCGGTGTGAACCTGGGGTACCTCGATCCGTCGATCGGCAGCGGCACGGATGAGAACTTGCCATCGACCGACGAGATCTTCGGGCCGGCCGAGGCGCCGGGCCTCGAGGCCCAGCCGGCATTTGGCGTGATCGAGCCGTTTGTGGAGTTCGCGACCCTTGATCGCGCGATCGAGGATCGGGCCGGCGGCCGCTATCGGGTGTCGTTCACGCGATACGCCGATCGCGACCTCGACCAGTTCTCGTTCAATCAGTGGAACGCCGATCTCCGGCAGTACATCCCATTCGTGCACGACACCCACACGCTGGCGCTCCGGGCGTGGGCATCGTCGAGCGACCCATTGGACGGCGACAGCGTGCCGTTCTACCTCCAGTCCACTCTCGGAGGCTCGCGCTCGCTGCGCGGGTACCGGACGTTCCGCTTCCGCGATCGCAGCGCGCTCCTGCTCCAGGGGGAGTACCGGTGGCGCATCAACGAGTTCGTGACCGGCGCGCTCTTCTACGACACCGGCGCGGTCGCCCCCGAACTCGGTGACATCGGAAGGCTCGAGCGCGACTACGGCTTCGGCCTGCGCGCCGGCAGCCGCTCCGCCGTCGCGCTCCGAATGGACGTGGCATTCGGCGGGCGCGAAGGCACTCGCTTTCTCGTGAGGTTCGACGATGTCTTCTAGGATGTTGCGGCTTCTGGCGGCCGCCGTCTGTGCGGTGGTGGCTGCTACCGGGGTGAGCACGGGTGCGGCCGGCCAGGCGGCCGGGACTGCGGGGCGGTTCTTCCCAGACGATCCGATTGCGCGCGATGACGACACGGCGATGGATGCGACCGGTCTCAAGGAATACGAGCTCTCGGAGTCTTTCGACTTCCTGATCAACTCCTTCGCATCGCCTGGCGACCGCGAGCCGATCCGCGCTGTCAACGTGAACACGCTGGACGAGGTGCCGGACTCGAGCTGGTTCACCAACCGCATCGGCGTCCGCGACTTGCCGATCGCGGAAATCACCCGGGGACCGAGCAAGTTCGAGCGCCTCGACGCCACCGACTGGGTCGTGGTGAGAGGCAAGAGCCCAGGGGGTTTCCATCCAGGCTTCGTGGCTGAGCACCCGGGCGACCCGGGCCAGATCTATCAGCTCGAAATCGATCCGATCGATCACCCGCAGATGGCCACCGGCGCCGAGCTGATTGGCACGCTGGTGTACCACGCGCTCGGCTACTACGTCGAGGACGTCTACGCGATCAGGGTGGATCCAGCCAGGATCACGATCTCCGACAAGGCGACCATCCGCGACAGCTCGGGGCGTCGCCGCTTCAATCGGCGCGACCTCGACGCGGTTCTGCGGCTCGCCGCACGCGACCGTGATGGACGAGTCTATCTGTCGGCCACGCGCTTCCACGAAGGCGAGCCCGCTGGGAACTTCCAGTACCACGGCACCCGCAGCGACGACCCCAACGACATCCACCCGCACGAGCATCGCCGCGAGCTGCGGGCAAACCGGGTGTTTGCGGCATGGCTGGCGCACGACGACTCGCGGGCGGTCAACACCCTGGACCTGTTGGTGGCAGCAAACGGGCGCAAGCACGTTCGCCACTACATGTACGACTTCGGCGCCACGCTCGGCAGCGCCACCAGGTTCCCCGAGCCCTCCACCGGCAACCACATGACCTACCTCGACAAGGACGCGAGCCTTGCCAACCTGGGGAGCGTCGGCCTGGCCGTTCCCCCCTATCTCCGCGTGCCCCGTGCTGATGGGCCACCATCGGCGGGTGCCTTCGACAGCACCTCGTTCGATCCGGTGCGATGGAAGGCGAACTACCCGAATCCCGCGTTCGCCAACCTGCGTCCAGACGATGCCTTCTGGGGGGCGCGCCTGGTGGCACGGTTCTCGGACGACGCGATTCGCGCGATCGTCGGCCAGGTGGGGTTCGACGATCCTCTGGCCGGCGAGCACATCGCCCGTGTGCTGATCGAGCGTCGCGACGCCATCGCGCGGACCTGGTTGAATGGCGTCAACCCCATCGTCGATCCGCGCCTCGCGGCCGACGGCACGCTGACGTTCGCGAACGCGGCGGTCGCGGCGGGCGCCGCCACGCCGGGAAGCGGCTACACCGTGAGCTGGTCGAGATTCGACAACACCACCGCAAAGACCGACCCCATGGGCGACGAGATGCAGGTGACGCGGGAACGCGCGACCGCGCCGTCAGGGCTGCTTGCGGATGGGGAGTTCGTCATGGCAACCATCCGCGGCGACCATCCCGATCATCCGGGTTGGCGCCAACCCGTGCAGGTGGTCTTTCGCCGTGCAGCTGCACGCTGGGACACCGTCGGCATCGTCCGCCAGCCCTGAGCCGCCCGCGCCTCGGCAACTAGCTCGTCCATGAAGGCACAAATGGCCCCCGCTATTTGTGGAAACCCGGCTAAGCTCATCCTGTTTAGCACCTCTTTTGAAGCGCTCACCCACCAGGACTTCAATTGCCGGGCGAAAGGATCGTCGATGACTGCGACATGGCCGCGCGCGTTCACTCTTCTGCGTCGTGTCACCTACGGGGTGATGACGACTGGTCTGCTGGCAGGTGTCACATTGGCGTTCGCGCCAAAGGGCGAGGACACCCTCCTCGTCTGGGCGTCGGACCAGGCGCACCACAATCCCGACTTCATCGCCGTCATCGACTTCGAACGCGATTCACCCACCTACGGCCAGGTCCTTCGTACCGTCCCGCTGTCGGGCCCGGAGCGGAGGGCAACGAACCTCACCACGTCGGCCTCTCCCGCGACGGCCGGACGATGGCGCTCGGCGGCCTGCTGAGTGTGCTGCGCGGGCAGGATCAGGTGTTCTTCTTCGATGTGTCCGATCCTCGCAACCCGACGTTCATCCGCTCGAACAATCCGCCGGAGTCATCCATCACCGACGAGTTCGCCCCGCTCAGCAACGGCGGGTTTCTCGTCTCGTTCATGGGTGGCGCGGGCGGCGCGCAACCAGGACGCGTGGTCGAGTACGACTCCGACATGGCGTTCGTGCAGGCGTGGCCGCTGACGCCTCCCGATGACGGATTCAATCCGCACGGAGTCTCGATCGACGAGGCGCACAACCTCATGGTCACCAGCGACTTCATCTGCCCGGTGAAGACGCTCCACGATCACCAGGGCCACGGCGGCAGCGCGGACATCCGCGGCAGCGTCAGGGTCTGGGACCTCGCGCGTCGCGCGATCACCAAAACGATCGCCGTCGGCAACCCGGCCAGTCCGGCCGGGACGATGGAAGTGCAGTTGATTCCGCGCGACCAGCGTCTGCGCGCCTTCACGGCGGGCATGGCCGACAACCAGCTCTACCTCGTCGATACGCAGGCAGGCACCTCGACGGCCGTGTTCGACTTCAACGTCTTCTCGACCCCGAACGCCGCGGCCATGCCGCAGCTCCTGCGCCTGAATCGCGAGGGCACGCGCCTGTTCGTCACGCTCAACGGCGCCGGCAAGGTCGCGATGTTCAACGTCGCGCGGCCGGACCGTCCGCAGTTGATGAGCGTCGCGGATCTCGGTCCCGCCTCGGGGCCGCACTTCCTGAATCTCTCGAGTGACGAGAAGCGCCTCGTCGTATCGGACTACTTCCTCGTCGAAGACCTGGCGCCGGGTGGCGTCGTGATGATCGAAGGCGATCACAAGGTGCACGTGATCAACGTGCAGGGCAATCGGCTGGAAGTCGACCGTGGCCTTCGACCTCGATTTCGATCGCGATATCAGCACCGGGCCTGCCCGCCCGCATGGCATGCTGATGCTCCCCGTCGACCAGAAGTAAGAAGGGGCCAACCCGTCGCCAACAACAGCCTCTTGCATGTCCTTCGACATCAAGAGGCTGTTGTTTGCTCGAGCGGCAGGCAAGCAGCGTCCGCCCGGCATATCCCGCCGTGATCACCATCGCCGAGGCGACGACGACCATGGACGCGACGTCGGCGAAGGCCAGCGGCGCAAACGCCCAGAGACCGGCGTAGACGAGCCCGGCGAGCGTCATCGACCAGCCGCCGACCCTCAGCGCCGATTGGGATCTGGCCATCGCCAGCGCCGATGCCCGCCACGGGCCGACATCCTTCGGCATCAGGTTGGCGTACGCAGCCAGCATCAGCCCGATCGTCACCTGCATCGTCCGCTTGGCAGCGTCGGGTGCGATGAGATCGAGGCTCTGCGCATACTTCAGGCCCGCGGCCATCCCCAGAATCAGGACCGCGAACGCGACGGCGAACGTCGTCCGTTTGAGAATCATTTGGTTGACGCCTTTCGAAGGATCGCGTCGGCCGGATGTTCTCCCCGCACGTTGGGCGAGATTCAGCCCGAGCAGTTCCGAAAACTCCATCAGAGCTTCTTCGAGCACCGACATCTTGAGGCGGTAAACGATGGCCCTGCCCTGCTTGTCGCTGTCGACGAGCCCGGCCTCGCGAAGCACGGCGAAGTGGGCCGACATCGTCGGTTTGGAGACCGGGAAGTGTTCCGCCAGTTCGCCGGCTGACTTGGGCCCCTGGCGAAGCAGCTGCAGCACCTGCCGCCGAGTCGGGTCGGCGAGGGCCTTGAACACGGTGCTCACATTTAGATGATTAGCTAATCATCTATTCTTGTCAAGCGCGATAACGCCCGAGCTGCCGAACCATTCAGGGCACTGTCACCGTCGCGTCGGCGGACGGCGGACCCACTCCGGCCGGGTTCATCGCCCGAACCCGCACGTAGTAGGTGCCTCGTGGCACACCGCCGACCGAGTACGCGGGCGTGGTGCCGAGCGTAACGAGCGCCGCGTTGGCCAGCCCCGGGGACGTGCCGGCCTCGAGGCGGTACGCGGTGGGCGCGCTGCCGAGCGCGGGCGCCGTCCAGGAGAGCGACACGGTCGATCCGGTCACCACGACCGACGGCGTGCCCGGCGGACCAGGCAGCTCGGACCCGCTGCCGACCACGAGCGACACCTCCGTCGATGGTGGGCCGACGCCGCAGCTGTTGGCCGCGCGGACGCGAACGTAATAGGTGCCGGGTGTCGCGGCGGCAGCGAAAGTTGTCGGGGCGGGAGCCAGGCTCAGAGAGGCGATGTTGCGAAGTCCCGCCGCCGACCCTGCCTCGAGGATGTAGCGCGCGACGTTGCCGGTGCCGCGCTGCCAGGCGAGCGTCACCGACGAACCCGCCATCTGGCCCTGCAGGCCAAGCGGCGGTCCCGGCGGGGTCACACACCCGGCATCGACTCTCAGCGACGCGGTCGGCGCGCCGGCGCCGTAGGCGTTGGTCGATCTCATCCGAACGTAATAGGTGCCTGTGGGAGCCGAAGCGTCGAAGCTGGTGACCGCGCCGAGGGGCAACTGCAACACGTTGGCCGTGTCGGGGGCCGAGCCGGCCTCGAGCACGTAGCCGCTGGGCGAAGGACCCGACGCCGGCGCGGACCACCGGAGAGACACCGCGTTGTCGGCGACAGCGGCGGTGAAGCCCTCTGGCGCGTCGGGCGGCCCGTTGTCGAGCGGCTGCAGCGTCACCCGCAGCACCTCGCCGACCTGCATCGCCGGCAAGGTAATGGCGAGCGCACCGTTGATGATCCTGGCCGAGTACGACGCCCTGGGCACAGGAGCGGCCAGCGCCGCTTCCCCGCTATTGGGAATCGACTCGATCTGCACCTGCGCGAATGGGGCGGAGGCGAACGCCGGCAGGGCCGAGACGTGATTCATCGTCAGCTGTGCGACGAGCGTCGCCGGCTGCCTGTCGATGGTGCGCGGGAAGTTCACGTGTCCGATCAGCACTTGCGGCGGGGCCGGCGCGGAACCGGCGTTGCCGAGCACGACCAGGTTGGCCGTGCTGGCCGTCGCCGCGACGCGGGAGGGCACGCCCGCCGCGTAGAGCGAGTGCGCCCACCAGACCGACCGCGGCTGCGGCGTGCCTGTCCCAGGAGTGAGCAGGCCGTCGAGCGTGCCGTAACACTCACCCTCCGCGAAGTTTTCCGGCCAGCAGGAGCGGGCCGCGAGCGCGGCACCGCTGGCCTCGAAGGCCGCGTAGTAGGCGAGCGTCCCGGCGGGCTGGTGCGTGTAGAGCGGCCCGACGATCTCGTTGATGATGATGCGCCGAATCCGCAGCGGCGCATAGCGGGGGTTTTCGAGGAACGACACCCGCGCGTCGCGGCACGTTAGCCGGGATAGGCCGCGATGTCCGCCGGCGATCGTCGAGCGGCGTGGAAGAGTCAACTCGTTCACCTCACAGCCGCGGGCGAGACAAAACTCGAGAAATGCGGCCATCGTGGCGTGATCGTAGGTCCCGAAGTTGGGGCCGCCGATCTCCGCGTCGGGTCCGAGTTCGGCTCGCAGCACCTGGTAGGCCCTCGCGTACAGTCTCGTGGAACTGGTCCCGCGTGCCGTTCCAGAACATCGGGACGTCCGGTTCATTCCAGACCTCGAGGGTGCCAGTCACTCCCACATACCGCAGCCATCGAGCCACGTTCCTGATGTACTCTCGTAGGCGGCCCAGTTCTCCCACGGCGCCCCATGGCCGTTCCAGTTGTTGAGGGGATACCCCCAGTGCGCTGAGAGGATCAGGTTCAGACGTACATCCGGGACCGCAGCCTGGACGGCTCGAGCGATGTCCTGCCATGAAAAAGGGCCGGATGGATAGCGCCACAGGCGCGGCCGATGCTGCACGATCCAAGGGGCTTCCCTGGACGGCGGGGTAATAGTGGCGTACAGCACCCCCGACGCGGAGTTCACCGCTCGCGGGTCGGCAAAATCCACGGTGGCCGATGCGGACGCGCCCTGGGACGACAGCCTTGGCGCGAGCACCGCAGCGAACAGTGCCGCGGGGATCGCCACCCGAAGTCTGGACGGGAAGCTCATGCGCATGCGAGACGAGCATACGCCAACTGGCTCATCCGCGTAGCGGCCTGATCCGCCCATCGGCCCGCGTTGTAACCTATCGACCGCTCTGACAACAGACTTTCCCAGCAACCATGACGGCGACATTGGCGAGGTGCGCAGATGCCGAAGACCGGGAAGCCGAACATTCTCTTCCTCATGGCCGACGACATCGGGTGGTTCAATCTGAGTTGCTACAACCACCGACCATTCATCGGGCTATCGCTGCCCAACATCGATCGCATTGCCCGCGAGGGCGCGATGTTCACGGACTTCTACGGCCAGCAAAGTTGTATTGCCGGCCGTGCGGCGTTGCGCATCCCCAAGATGTTCGCATCCAATGCGATGCCGGATCCGTTCGAGGCGAGGCGAGGACAGCAATATCCCAAGTACAACGACTGGTTCGTCGAGCACGTCCCGTTTGCCAGTAACGCTGCGCAGGAAAACGGTCGGAATGCCACCAGTGGCTCGAAAAGCTTCACAAGGAGTTCCCGCCGCGAAGGCGGCAAGCTTCACCGTCGATCAGATCGTCGAAGAGAAGCTGGCAATGCCCGCGAGGCTGAATGGGCTCTCGCGCCCGGCGACGCGCCCCTCGGCGTCCTCATGAAGTCGTCGCGCCGATTGGCGCAAAAAGGGCGGGAGATGGGGAGTGGGATCCCTACCGCGCGCACGACGTGACAAAGCATGAATGCGTGAACGTCGCCCCACTCAAAGTCCCCTGCCCAGACGCCTTCGCCAGCGATCCCGACCCGCCTGGCCCGGTTCACCCGGGGAAGCCCCAGACGCTGGGCGTCGGCTGAACCCATCCGAACATCGCGCACAAATTCCACGGGCAACTCGAAAGAAATCTGGCGGTGTGCGCGCGCTGGTGATGGAGCTCGTCGAAGGCGAGGACGCTGGCGGACCGTATTGCACGTGGACCGATTCCGCTCGATGAGGCCCTGCCGATCGCGAAACAGATTGCGCAAGCGCCTGGAAGCCGCGCACCAGCAAGGAGTCATGCATCGCGATCTGAAGCCCGCGAATATCAAGTTGCGCCCCACGGAGTCGTGAAAGTGCTCGACTTTGGGTTGGCGAAGTTGGCGCAACCCGAGCACGGGACTCAAACGGCGACCGCAGCATTACCGTTCGATCTCGCCGACCATCACGTGCCCGGCCATGATGACCGGCGTGGGCATCGTCCTCGGGACCGCCGCCGTACATGGCGCCGGAGCAGATGAAGGGGCGCGCGGCCGACAAGCGCAGCGACATCTGGGCATTCGGCTGCGTGTTGTACGAGATGCTGACGGGGCGCCGACCCTTTGACGGCGAAGACATGACCGACGTGCTCGGCGCGGTCGTCCGCCTCGAGCCGGCTGGAGGCCCTTCCCGCCCGATGTCCCCGCGCCGGTTCGAACCCTGCTGCGGCAATGCCTGGTCAAGGATCGCCGCCAACGAGTCGGCGACATCGCGGCAGCGCTGTTCGTGCTGAATCACCAGGCCAGCCTTGCTCCGGCGGCGCCGGTGCCGTCTCGATCCACGCGTTTCGCGTGGCTGGTCGCTGCGCTGTCGACGATCGCGCTCGTCGCCGGAGCGGCCGTGGCGCTGCGAACGTGGCGTCCCACCGCGCCGGACGCCCAGGACGTGGTCCAGTTCACCATCGCGCCACCCGAGAACTCCTCCTTCGGAGGTCCGCGCGCCGGCGGCACTGGCCAACGCACAGCTGGCGATCTCCCCTGATGGTCGCGACATCGCCGTTCGTGGCGCAGTGCCCAATCGGTGTTCCGTCTCTGGCTGCGACCCGTGGCCGGCGCGGAGGCCCGCGCGATTGAGGGGACCGAGGGCGCCTCGTTTCCCTTCTGGTCGCCCGACAGCCGGTTTATCGGCTTCTTTGCCGGGGGCCAACTGAAGAAGGTCGCGAGCGCTGGCGGCCCGGTGATTCAGCTGGCCGACGCGGCGGCCGGCCGCGGCGGGAGCTGGAATCGAGACAACGTGATCCTCTTCGATCGTGCACTGGGTGCGGGCCTGTTTCGCGTCTCTAGCGCGGGCGGCGTGCCGGCGGCGGTCACGACGCTGGCGGAAGAAGAAGACGCGCACCGGTGGCCGCACTTTCTCCCGGACGGACGCCATTTCTTTTACACCGCCGTGACCGGCGCGTGCTGCCCTCCCCCGAAGCCCGGCGTGATCAAGGTGGGTTCGCTCGATCCGGCCGAGCCGGCGGTGGCATTGGTCGAGGCTGACTCATCGGCAAGCTATGCGGCCGGATACCTGTTGTTCGCGCGCGACCAGACGTTGATGGCGCAGGCGTTCGATGCTGCGGGCCGCAAGCTGGCCGCTGATGCCGTTGCAGTGGCGGCGCGTGTCACGACAGAGGGCAGCCGTTACGTCAGCGCCTCCGTCTCGGACACCGGAACGCTGCTGTACGCCCCCGAGGGCTCATCGAGCTCGCCGCAACTCACCTGGTTCGACCGCGCCGGCAAAATCCTCGGCAACCTCGGCGACGGGGCTGGGGACGGCGGCCCGGCGCTCTCACCGGACCAACGCCACGTCGCCTTGTCCCTGGGTAGCGGCATTCCGGCCAACGTCGACATCTGGACGATCGAGATCGCCCGCAACCTGCGGAGCCGCGTGACCTCTGATGGCGAGCCCGAGTCGTGGCCGGTGTGGTCCCCGGACGGCACGCACATCGTGTTCGGCAGCGGCGCGCGAGGCGTGCGAGCGGCGGAAGGGGGGCCAGAGAGGGAGAGGCCCCGCTTGATGCTGGCTCCGTCCAACGGCACCGGCGCGAGTGAGACGCTCCTCGAAGCGGCGGACACACCCGAACGCCCATGCGGCCCACGGCAGTGTGGAGTGTCGCCGACCGACTGGTCCGCAGACGGACGTTTCGTGTTGTACACGCTCAGCGGGGCGTTTCCGATGACCTCGGACATCTGGGCCCTCCCGCGCTTTGGCGGACCGCACGCCGTTCCCGGTCGTCAACAGCCGGTTCAACGAGAGCCTCGGCGTGTTCTCCCCTGATGGCCGATGGATCGCCTACACGACCGACGAGACGGGCCAGCCCAACGTCTACGTGCAGCCGTTTCTTCACGCCGGCGGCAAGCATCGGATCTCGCCGAATGGCGGCCGCAATCCGCATTGGCGCGCCGATGGCAAGGAGCTGTTCTATCTCGATGCGGCCGGGGCGATGACGGCCGTGCCGACCGACGCCACCGACACGTTCGTGGCCGGGTCGCCAACGACGCTCTTTCCAGCTGGTGTGGTCAGCGCGAACCGGGTGTATGACGTGACCAGGGACGGACAGCGTTTTCTCGTCAGCACGCGGCCGCAGAACGCCGCCGCGCCGATGCCGCTGACGGTCATCGTCAATTGGGCCTCGACGCTTCAGAAATAGCGCGCTCTTCCTCCCCCTTGCACTGCTCATTTGTGGTCTCCACCTACTCACGGTGACGCTGACCGCATGGGTGACCCACCCTTCTTCCCTGGTACGCAACATGCTTCTAAGGACATCGACTATCGACCTTCGAGTAAACACAGATCCACCGCCTCCTCGGCAGCAGCAACCCTGACATGGCCAAATCATCTCGACCCGCAAAGACCGTCAAGAACAAGAGCACCGTACGGAATAGCCGAACCACTGTGAGCGGTCCGGCCGAGCCCGATGCGTCGGGCCATGGCGACGTGGTTGCCGAAAAGGCCGCGGGAACCCAGGAGCTGGCGTCCGCGTTCCCCTTCAATCCGAACAAGGCGGCTGAATACGAACCCGACGCGGCACTTGCGCCTCCCGAAGGGGTATCAGTCAAGCCCGCTGATCCGATGGTCGGCGCCAGCACGGTCAGCGAGGTCAACGGATCCGACAAGGTCGGCAGCGGCGGACCGAACCTCGGCCAGAATCCGACGGTCGGGCCGCTCGATCGCGTCCGGGTCGATTCAACCGATCGCGTCCTCACGACCAATCAGGGCGTTCCGATCGCGGACAATCAGAACTCGCTGAAGGCAGGGCTGCGTGGCCCGACGCTCCTCGAAGACTTCATCCTTCGCGAGAAGATTACTCACTTCGACCACGAACGCATCCCCGAGCGGATCGTGCATGCGCGCGGCTCCGCGGCGCACGGCGTCTTCGAATGCACGAAGGCCATCCCCGAGTTCACCCGCGCCTCACTCTTCGGCGAAGTCGGTAAGGAGACACCGGTCTTCGTGCGGTTCTCGACCGTCCTCGGCGAGCGCGGTTCGACGGATACGGCGAGAGACGTGCGTGGCTTCGCGGTGAAGTTCTACACCGACGAAGGCAACTGGGATCTGGTCGGCAACAACATCCCGGTCTTCTTCATCCAGGACGCGATGAAGTTTCCCGACCTCGTCCACGCAGCCAAGCCCGAGCCTCACTTCGCGATGCCGCAGGCGGGTTCCGCGCACGACACGTTCTGGGACTTCGCGTCGCTGATGCCGGAGATCACCCACATGCTGATGTGGGCGATGTCCGATCGCGCCATCCCGCGCAGTTACCGCACGATGCAGGGCTTCGGGGTGCATACCTACCGGCTCGTCAACGACAAGGGTGAGTCGCACTTCGTCAAGTTCCACTGGAATCCGACAGCCGGCACCCATTCGCTGGTCTGGGACGAAGCCGTCAAGATCTCCGGCGCCGACTCGGATTTCCATCGCCGCGACCTGTGGGAAGCGATCGAGGCCGGTGCTTACCCCGAATGGGAGCTGGGGCTGCAGATTTTCACCGAAGAGCAGGCGGAGAGCTTCAGCTTCGACGTCCTCGACGCCACGAAAATCGTCCCGGAAGAGCTCGTCCCGATCGTTCCGGTTGGGCGTATGGTCCTGAACCGGAATCCCGACAACTTCTTTGCCGAAACCGAGCAGGTCGCGTTCTGCGTGGCGCACGTCGTCCCCGGCATCGACTTCTCGAACGACCCGCTACTCGCCGGCCGCATCCATTCCTACGTCGATACGCAGATTTCACGGCTGGGCGGCCCCAACTTCCACGAGATTCCCATCAACGCGCCGATCGCGCAGGTCCACAACAACCAGCGTGACGGCATGCATCGTCAGGCGATCCACCGCGGCCGGGTCTCGTACGAGCCCAATTCGCTGGGCGGCGGCTGTCCGTTCCAGGCCGGCGCGGCCGGCTTCGTCTCGTTTCCGGAACCCCGCGAGGAGCGCGACCACAAGGTCCGCGGCAAAGCCGAGCGGTTCGCCGATCACTACACGCAGGCGACGTTGTTCTGGAACAGCCAGACGAACGTCGAGAAGCAGCACATCATCAACGCCTTTCGCTTCGAGCTGTCGCGCGTGCAAACACCCGCGATTCGGGAGCGAATGGTGTCGGGCCTGATGAACGTCGCGACGGAACTCGCCGAAAGCGTGGCGGCCGGGCTGGGTATCCGTGAGATGCCGGCGCCGATGCCGAAAGTCCTGACGCGCGATGTCACACCCGAGGTGTCGGTGTCACCGGCGCTGTCGCTGTTTGCGAGACCCGGTGACGGCAGCATTCGGACCCGGCGCGTGGCGATTCTCGTCGCGGACGGATGCGAGGGCGAGGCTCTCGCGGCCCTTGCCGACCGGCTGACGAGGGAAGGTGCGGTGCCGCGCTTCGTGGCGACGACGCTCGGGGTGGTTCAACCCACAACGGGCGAGCCCATCGAGGTGGACGTCAGCCTGGAGGCGGCGCCAGCAGTCCTGTACGACGCCCTGGTCCTGCCAGACGGTGCCGAGGCCGTCGAGGCGCTGCGAGCGGACGGACGCACCCTCGAATTCATCAAGGACCAGTACCGCCACTGCAAGCCGATCCTGGCACTGGGCGCCAGCGACCAGTTGCTCAAGGCCTGCGGAATCGATACGGCGCTACCCACCGGCCAACCAGATTCCGGCGTGATCAGCACGTCGGACGCGAGCACGGCAGGCGACGAGTTCATCGCCGCCGTCGCGAAGCATCGGCACTTCGCTCGAGAAACCGATCCACCGCGCGTGTGAGGCACGGCGCGGCGGCACTCCATCATCATGAGGAGACACGACATGGCTGAAGCAGGAACGCTCCACGACGCATTCATTGACGAACTGCGGGACACGTATGACGCCGAGAAGCAGCTGACCAAAGCGCTGCCGAAGCTGGCGAAGGCCTCGTCGAACCCCAAGCTGCGCCAGGCGTTCGAGAGCCACCTCAAAGAGACGCAAGGTCAGATCGCACGTCTGGAGCAGGTCTTCGACAGCCTGGACGAAAAGGTGCGTGGCAAGCACTGCGACGGCATCTCCGGCATCATCGAAGAAGGCAAGTCGATCATGGAAGAAGACTTCGATGAGACCACGATGGACGCCTGCCTGATTGCCGCGGGGCAGCGTGCTGAGCACTACGAGATGGCGGCCTACGGCACGCTCGTCGCGTGGGCTCAGGCGATGGGTCACACCGAGGCCGCCAAGCTCCTGCAACAGACGCTCGATGAAGAGAAGGCAGCCGACCAGAAGCTGTCGGGGTTGGCCGAAAGCGGAATCAACCAGAGCGCGGCCGACGCCGCGCACCCTGAAGAAGACGATGAGCCGGTGGCCGCCGCCAGCGGCGCCAAGAAGCGTTCGGCGAAAGCCGGCCGCCGGTAACGCCGCGTGCCAGGGGCCCGCACGTACGCGGACGTCAATGCCGTCGTCGGCGGATATCTGCGCGACCTGGCGTTCGCACAGTCGTCGCAGCAGAAGATGTTCGGGTACAAGCGGGCTGCCGCGGCAATCATGGCACTGGACGTGCCGTTGACGGATCTGGTCGGGGCTGACGGCGCGCTTCCGCGCATCGCCGGCATTGGGCCAGGCTCAACGCGCATCATTCGCGAGGTCCTGGAGACTGGGGAGTCGCCGACCGTCGAAGCCGCCATCGAACAGAGTGAACGCCGCGGAGACATCGAACGGCGGCGGCAGCTGCGGCGGCACTTCCTCAGCCGGGCCGAGGTCAGGCGCGTCCTTTCGGAGCCTGCGTTCTCGGGTCCTACCCTTCAGCAATACCGGGGCGACCTGCAGATGCACTCCGAATGGAGCGACGGGTCTCCCACGGTTCAGGACATCGCCGACGCCTGCCTGCAACGCGGCTATCAATATGCGGCGGTCACCGATCATTCGTATGGGCTGAAGATCGCTGGCGGGATGTCGATGGCGGAAGCCGCGGCCCAACGGGACGCCATCGACGCCGTCAACGCTCGATGTGGCAATCACTTCAGACTGTTGCAGGGCATCGAAGCGAACATCGACGCTACCGGTCAGCTGGATCTCACGCCGGATGAGGCGGCCACTTTCGACGTCGTGCTGGCCGCGCCGCATTCGCGGTTACGGCGGAACGAGGACCAGACCGACCGCATGCTGACCGCGATCGCGAATCCGGCAGTGCGGATTCTCGCCCACCCGCGCGGCCGCATCACTGGAACCCGCGCCGGGGTCGTCGCCGAACTGGGACACGGTGTTTGCATCGGCCGCCCAACGCGGCGTCGCGATAGAGATCGATGGCGATCCGGCGCGACAGGACCTCGATCACACGTTGGCCGCCCGCGCCCTTGAAGCGCGGTGCCTCTTCGCGCTCGATAGCGATGCGCACACGACGGCGCAACTCTCGTACGCAGACACGGCGTTGGCACATGCGCGCCTCGCCGGCATTCCGGCCGACAGGATTGTGAATTGCTGGCCGCTCGACCAGCTGCTGGCGTGGCTGGCGGATCCCGCTTCGGTGCAACGTCAGTGAAGAGCAGCCAACACACGCCACGACACTGCCGAGGAAAGGTCATGTCATCCAGCACACCCATCCGCTACGCGGTCGTCGGGCTCGGTCACATCGCGCAGGTGGCGGTATTACCGGCGTTCGCACATGCGCGACGCAACTCGAAGCTCGTGGCCGTCGTAAGCGACGATCGCACCAAGAGACGGGAGTTGACCAGGCGCTACCGCCTCGAGCACGCCTTTTCCTATGAACAGTTCGAAGACTGCCTGAGCGAGGTCGATGCGGTGTATATCGCGCTGCCCAATTCGATGCACGCGGAATACACCGTGCGGGCGGCGAAGGCGGGCGTCCACGTGTTGTGCGAGAAGCCGATGGCGGTCACCGTCCGGGAGTGCCAGCAGATGATCGCCGCATGCCGAGCCGGCGGTGCCAAGCTCATGATCGCGTACCGTCTGCATTTCGAAACACTGAACATCTCCGCGATGGAGATGGCGCGTCACGGTCAGCTTGGGCAGCTGAAATACTTCACATCGTCGTTTTCAATGACGGTCCGCCGTGGCGACATTCGTACCAAGCGGGCATATGGCGGCGGCACGCTTTACGATATTGGCGTGTACTGCATCAACGCTGCGCGCAATCTGTTCCGCGCCGAACCCACTGAGGTGTCAGCGGTCTCGATCAACAGCGGCCTGACAAGCCTGGCGGACATCGATGAGACGACAGCGGCCACGCTACGTTTCGGCGACGACCAGCTGGCAACCTTCGTCACCAGCTTCAACGCATCTGATGTGGCAGCGTATCGTATCGTTGGCACAAAAGGAGACCTGCACGCTGATCCTGCGTACGAGTATGCCGAGGGGCTCGAGTACAAGCTGACGGTCGACGGGCAGACACGAACGAAACGCGTTGGGCGACGCGACCAATTCGCGCCGGAGTTGCTGTATTTCTCCGACTGCATCTTGAACGACACCGAACCGGAACCGTCCGGGGACGAAGGCCTCCAAGACGTCCGCATCGTCGAAGCCTTGTACGAGTCGGCGCGACGGCGACGGCCGATCAAGATCCCGCTCTTTCAAGAAACATGTCCGGCCCACCTCGCGCCAACGCATCTCTCGACCGGGCGTGAAGAAGCCACGCCTCGTCAAAGTGCAGAGCGCGAGCCGTGACTGAGCGGTCACGGCGCAAGCAACACCCCGGACATTCGGGTTGGAACCGCCGGCTGGTCAATTCCGCGTGCGTCGGCGCCGCGATTCGCCGAGCCGGGAACACATCTCGAACGATACGCACGGTCGCTCCGATGCGCTGAAATCAATTCGTCGTTCTATCGGCCGCACGCCGCCGCCACCTACGCAAAGTGGCGGGATAGTACGCCGCCGGATTTTCGGTTCGCCGTGAAAATGCCCCGAACGATTACCCATGAACTGAAGCTGCAGGACGCGCGTGACGCCTTGATGGCGTTTCTGGCTCAGACTGATGGCCTGGCCCAGAAACGAGGGCCGCTCCTGGTGCAGTTGCCGCCGTCCTTCGCGTTTGATGCCGCCCTCGTCGCTCAATTTTTGGACCTGGTGCGCGGAGAGTTCGACGGTCCGGTCGTGTGCGAGCCGAGGCATCCCACGTGGTTCTCGCCGCAGGTGGACTCCCTACTCGAAGGCTACCGAATCTCACGTGTCGCGGCCGATCCGCCACCGGTGCCGGCGGCAGCCGTTCCGGCGGGCTGGCCGGGCGTTGCATACTTTCGACTGCACGGTTCACCCAGAACCTACTGGTCGCGATATGACGAGCACGTACGTCGCGACGCTTGCTGACACTCGTTCGCAGCATTCCGAGCGTCGAGGAAGCGTGGTGCGTATTCGACAACACCGCAAGTGGGGCTGCCATCGAGAACGCGTGGCAGTTGCACGAGCTCTTGACCGTCAGTGCGGCTGGTTGATCGGCCACGGCTGCGCGAGCCCACGCCGTGACTTGCCGTACGGTTAGTTCTAGATTGATAGCCGATATACTGCTCGACACATGCGCGTGACGGCATTTCTGAAGAGCGCGCGGCAACCATGAGGCACCTCGTCTGTCTACTGTCGGTCCTCCTGGTCACCGTCGCATTATCCGCACCGGCCTCCGCGCAGCAACCTGCGCCAGGAGCGCGCCAGCTCAGCCGCCGGCCGCAAAAGAGGCGCCGTCGCCGTGGCTCCTGGTGCCGGTGTTCTCGTCGAGTCCGAAACTCGGCACCGCCCTCGGCGGGCTGGGCGCCTTCCTGCACGTCTTCGATCCCAAGAGCCGCGTGTCGCTCTTCGGCCTGTCGTACCAGTACACATCCACGCATTCACAGATCGCCAGCGCCTTTGCCAGGACCTCCTTCGGCGCCGATCACCATCGCGTCGTCGTGATTGCCGTGCTCGGGCAGATCAAGAACGACTACGAGGACTATCTCGGCACCGGCGAGCCGCTCAAAACCGACGATGACCTGAAGGCCCTGGCGACGCGGTATCTGTTCCGTGCGACTGGCGACTGGTTCGTCGGCGGCCAGGTGAGCGTCGCCAATTATCAGGTGCTGGGAGCCACCCCCGAAGACACGCTCGTGCTCGAGACGCTGGGCGTGCGCGGCTTCGAGTCGGCGGCGGTGGGTGCCGTGGTGATGCACGATTCACGCGACAACGAAGACATGCCCACGACCGGCTGGTTCTTGAACGTCAACAATCTGGCCTATCGTGAAGCTCTCGGCGGGGCCGAGTCGTTCGATGCCTATCGCGTGGACCTGCGCACGTTCTGGACGCACGGCGGCGGTCACGTGCTGGCGGTGCGCCAGTACAACTGGTTGACCCACGATGCCCCCTCTGCCGCGCAAGGGACGGTGATCCTTCGCGGTTACAAGCAGGGTCAGTACCTCTCGCCCTACATGTCCTCGCTCGAAGTCGAAGAACGCCTGTCGTTCAACGCGCGATGGGGCGCCACGCTGTTTGGCGGGTTGGCGCAGCTGTACGGCGAGGCACCAATCCCCCTCGACCGCAGCCTCTACCCGACCATCGGGGGCGGCGTGCACTTCGTGCTCAAGCCGGTGCAGCGCATGCTCGTGAATCTCGAGTACGCCCAGGGCACCGGCGACAACCGGGGCGTCTATCTGAAGCTTGGCTACGCCTGGTGAGCTTGACTCGCTCAGACTCGCCCTCGAGGGTCGGTGGTCACTTCGCGTCGTGAAAGATCACGCCGACGGTGTGACGGCGGCCAGACCGCAGACGGCTGACGCCATGTCGCAGGTTCACGCGGTAGACACCCCGGGTTCCCTGGACGGGACGGTGGCGGACCGCGAAGACCACACCGTCACCACGCCGAAGCGGCACGACCTCGGCCCGCGACTGCATCCGTGGCCGTTGCTCGGTCAACACAAACTCACCGCCGGTGAAGTCTGCGTCTGGTTCAGAGAGCAGAATCGCCACCTGCAGCGGAAACACATGCTCGCCGTAGACGTCCTGATGCAGCGCGTTGAAGTCGTCCTCCCCATACTGCAGCAGCAGCGGGGTCGGCCGCGTCTGCCCAGCCTCGTGGCACCGGGTGATGAAGTCGGCGTGCGCGTCGGGGTAGCGTTCATCGAGTCCCAACGATGCGCTCCACCGGTTGGCGATCGGAGCCAGGCGCGGGTAGAGCGCCGTGCGGAGGGCAGCGACCATCTCGGGCAGCGGATACGTGAAGTACTTGTATTCACCGCGTCCGAAGCCATGCCGTGCCATGACGATGTGGCTGCGAAACAGCCGGTCGTCCGTGTAAAGCCCGGCCATCGTCGCGCATTCGCTCGCCGTGAGGAGTTTCGGTAAGAGCGCCCAGCCGTGGGCATCGAGGTGCTGCGCGATCACCGGCCAGTGGTAGCCACCGACTCGCCGATCCATGTCAACCGCGCTGACATCCTGAGTCCGCGTTGCTGTCGTCATGATCCCTGACTATGGCCGTCGGAATGTCAGCGCACACTCCGTTTCTTGCTGTGGAATCACCTCGTGAGTTGCTGCATCAACGTTCTGTTTCGAGCACAAGAAACGGAGTGTCCGCCGATTCCCAGGACTGTATTCTCGCCACCGACTCGTTCGTTTTCGGTCCGCGGGGATACCGCCATTCGCGGGCGATTTCAGCACTGGCGGCGCCAAGGGATGCATCATGTCAAGAGCACAGGACAACAAGGCTATCGTCGGTCGCTGGTTCACGGAATTCTGGGGCGATACGTGGAATCCCACCATCGTCGACGAACTGGCGGCTCCAGACATCCTCCTGCAGTATTCGCTGCACGAGCCGCGTCGCGGTCGGGCGGACGTGAAGGCGTTCATGACCGCCTTCCGCGAAGCCTTCCCGAATCTGAGCTTCACGGGCGCCGCGGATCTCATCGCCGAAGGCGACTACGTCGTCGGTCGCTGGGTAGGCGGCGGGACACACACGGGGCCCGCTTTCAACGACTTTCTGCTCGGTGCCCTACCCGCGGCTTCGGGCCGGACGATGAGGTTCACCGGCACGACCGTACTCCGGGTCGAGAACGGCAAGATCGCAGAGGAAGTCGGCCTGGACGATGGGGTGACGGCGCTGACGCAACTCGGCCTGATTCGCGCGGCCTGATCGATCGTCGCGGCCGGCATCGACACAGCTGGCATCGGCGAAACGAGGATGGACCCGGACCGAAGCGTTTACGCCAGGTCAGGGTTCATCCCATCTCACGCATCGCTCGTCCTGCTATGGCGCGCCGTCCCTGTTCAGCCGGCATTCGCACAATTGAGGCTCGGACACCCCGCGAGATCGTAAGCGCTAACGGGACGGAGCGATTCGGCTAAGCGTTGCCAGCGCAGACTTTGCCTTGGTCGCGCGCACGGCCTTCCAGTCTGCATCGGCGCGCTGATGCTGCAGGTCGGTCAGGTAGGCGTACTCCGGTGTGAGCAGCCGGTGTTCTTCAGCCTTGGCTTTCGTCCAGGCGCGGGCGAACGTTTCTAAAGTCGGCGCTTCTCCGCGCGTCCAGAACTGCATGGCCAGCACACGGGCGACAGCGCCGTCCTTGAAGCGGCCGCCAGTCAGGTCGCGAAGCAACCGCATCACACCGTCGAACTCCTTGGCGTACCAGCGGTAGTAGAGGCGGTCGTGCGCATCGGGACGCTGCGGTGGCTCCTTCTCGCGGACGATGGCGCGAGGGATACGGGTGGGCCGACCGACCTCGCCTGTCTCGAGATAGTGGCGCACGCGGGCCAGCACGATCGGCTTTCGGTCGGTGTCCTTCGTCGCCTTCACTGTCCCGTTCGAATACTCGGCCACTACTCGGAACGGAATCGCGCGCGCCAGGCAGAAGGCGCGAATCTCCTCGAGGTTCATGTAGTTCAGCTCCTCGAGAAGCCGTGCTTGCTCGGCCCTGGTGAGTTGCGACAGCATGTTCGCCATTCAGCCCTGCGATTCTACGATGGGCCCATGCGCGCGGGGGGTGCCGCGTCGAGGAAAGGAAGTGGTATGGCTAGGCTCGTGTTCGGAATGAACCAGTCCCTGGACGGCTATGTCGACCATATGCGGTTTGCGCCAGGCCCCACGCTCTTCCGCCACTTCATCGAGGAGGCTCAGGGGCAGGCGGGCAGTGTCTACGGTCGCCAGATGTATGAGGTCATGCGTTACTGGGACGACGATCATCCTGAATGGGGCGCAGAGGAACTCGCCTTCGCGGCGGCGTGGCGAAACCAGCCGAAATGGGTCGTCTCGCGCTCGTTGAAGTCGGTCGGCCCCAACGCCAGGCTTGTTGGGGATGATCTGGAGGGCGCGATCCGCGAGCTGAAGGCCGAGCGCGACGGGGAGATCGAAGTTGCTGGCCCGGACCTGGCGCAACAGCCTGACCGCACTTGGCCTGATCGATGAGTATCGAATCTACCTGCACCCCGTCGTGCTTGGTCACGGCAAGCCATACTTCGCCGGGCCCCGGCCGCCGCTCCGCCTTATCGCTAACGATCGGATTGGCGAGGATGTGATCAGGTTGGCCTACGTTCCTGCCTAAGGCCTTATAGGCCTGCCGCCAAGCTGCAGCCGTTGTGTCAGAATCCTCAGGCCGCAACGTGAGCCTCGCCGTCGGTACGAAACTCGGTTCTTTCGAGATTGTCGGTCCGCTCGGAACGGGCGGCATGGGGGAGGTGTATCGCGCGCGCGACGCCAAGCTTGGACGGGACGTCGCGATCAAGGTGCTGCCGCCGAGCTTCGCGAGCGATCCGGATCGGCTAACGCGATTTACGCGCGAGGCGCGGTTGCTCGCGGCGCTGAATCATCCGCACATCGCCACCATTCACGGCCTCGAAGACGCCGGTGGCGCGCCGGCGATTGTGATGGAGCTGGTCGAAGGGCCGACGCTGGCCGACACGCTCGCGCACCGCGCTCGAGGCGTCGCGCACGGACGCCTGCCCCTCGATGAAGCGCTGGCGATCGCCGGGCAGATTGCCGATGCACTCGACACCGCACACGGCAAGGGCATCGTCCATCGCGATCTGAAGCCGGCCAATCTCAAATTCACGGCAGACGGCCAGGTCAAGGTGCTCGATTTCGGGCTGGCGACGGCCTCGGGCGACCCGCACGGCGGAGGCGATCTGTCGCATCTGCCGACCGTGTTCTCGACCGACGTCCGAGACAACCGGATCGCCGGCACGCCCGCCTACATGAGCCCCGAGCAGACCCGCGGCTACCCTGTCGACAAGAGCGCCGACATCTGGGCGTTCGGCTGCGTGCTCTTCGAGATGATCGCCGGTCGCACGGCCTTCGCGGGCGACACGGTCTCCGACACGATCGTCGCGATCCTCGAACGATCGCCCGACTGGAGCGCGCTTCCCGCCGAGACGCCGGCGCACATTCGCCAGGTGCTGGGCCGGTGCGTGCAAAAAGATCCCAAGCGGCGATGGAGGGACATCGCCGACGTGCGCATCGCGCTCGAGGACGCAGCCACGACGGCTCCGCCACGAGATGCGCCGCACGCGGCGCGCGGGCGCGGGCGTGAGCGCCTCGCATGGGCGGCGATGGCCGTCGTCGCCGCAACCGCGGCGGCAGCAGTCACGATGGCGCTGCGCAAGCCGCCGGTGCTGCCGGAAGTCAGATTCGATGTGCCCTATCCGACAACCATCGCCGCGGACTTCGCGCAGCTCGCGCTGTCGCCGGACGGTCAACAGCTCCTCGCGGCGCCGACGGCTGCGAACCCGACGCCGCTGTGGCTGCGGCCGTTGAGCTCGACCTCGGGCCGAACGCTTCCGGGCACCGAAGGCGCGTCGTTTCCCTTCTGGTCGCCGGATGGCAAGTCGATTGGCTTCTTTGCCGACAACAAACTGAAGCGCTTTGACGTCGACAGCCAGGCGGTCTCCATCCTTGCCGACGCGCCGAACGCCCGGGGCGGCGCCTGGCACGCGGACGGCACGATTCTGTTCGCGCCTCGGCCGTCTGGTCCGCTCTCTCGCGTATCGGCGAGTGGCGGTGAGCCCACGATCCTGACTCGTCTCGAGGAGGGCCAGAACGATCATCGCGCGCCATTCATCCTGCCGGGCGGACAGCGTTTCTTGTACTACTCACGAGGCAAACCACAGGTGCGCGGCGTCTGGGTCGCACGGGTGGACGGCTCTGAACCGCGGCGCCTGCTCGACGCCGATGCGGCGGCCGTTTATGCGGCGTCGGGCCACCTCCTGTTCGTGCGCAATGGCGAGCTGCTAGCGCAACGCTTCGACGCGACGAGCCTCGCGTTGGACGGCGAGGCGTTTCGCCTCGCCAGCCGCATCTCGGTGAACCCCGGCATCAGCCTCGCATCGCTCACGGCGTCGCCCGCAGGGCCGATTGCGTATGGCACCGGCAGCATCCGGCGCACGCAGTTCGCCTGGTTCGATCAGAAGGGAAAGCGTCTCGAGAGTGTCGGACCTGCTGATGAGACCAACCTGGCCAATCTCGCGCTATCGGCTGACGGTGGCCGGATCGCTTTCAGCCGTGGCGTCGGCAGCAACTGGGACGTCTGGGTCATGGACATGCGTGGGACGATGAGCCGGCTGACCACCGGCCTCGCGTTCGAAAGCAACCCGTTATGGTCCCCCGACGGCCGGACCGTTCTCTACAACTCCGGCCCCTCGATCATTGTTTCGCGTGGCGCGAGCGATGGTTCAGCGGAGGAGCAGCTGTTGACGGATCGTACGATGTTGCTTCCGTCCGACGTGTCTCGTGACGGTCGCGTGCTGCTCTATTCGAGAGCGGCGGAGCTGTCGATGGATCTCTGGTATCTGTCGTTAATCGGCGACCGCACGCCGCACCCGTACCTCGAGGGGCCGTTCCACGAGCGGGACGGGCAGTTCTCGACCGACGGCAAGTGGGTCGCCTACGTGTCGAACGAGACGGGCCGCAACGAGATCTACGTGCAGCCGTTCCCCGGCTCTGGCGGGCGGGTTCAGGTCACGACGGGCGGAGGGCAGCAGCCGCGTTGGGCGCCGCGCGGCACGCAGCTGTACTACGTGGCGGCCGATCAACGACTCACGACGGTCCCGATCGCGTTCAGCCACGCTGGCGCGAGCGTCGGCCAACCCGTCCCTCTCTTTCGCATCGAATTCGAGAACAACTTTCTGGCGCGGCAGCAGTACGCGATCTCGCCCGATGGTCAACGCATTCTCGCCAACGCCGCCACCGATGCCCTCGAGCCTCCATGGACGACAGTGATTGTCAATTGGCAAGGCAAGCCGTAAGCAGATGGAGCGGTTCATCGGGATGCTGCGGTTCGGAGCCTACCGTCCCACCACCAGGTGCATCGCCGCCTCGGTGGAGACGTGCTCCTTTACCCTGTAGCCGAGCGCGGGAAGGTCGATGCCTTCGAGCAGGGGCTCGCCCTGGCCGAGCAGGATCGGCGAGATGGCGAGGTGTAGCTCGTCGAGTAGTCCGGCCTGCAGATACTGGCGGATGGTCGCTGCTCCGCCGCCGATTCGCACATCCTTGCCTCGAGCGGCCGCCCGCGCCTGGTCCAGCGCCGCCTCGATCCCGTCGGTGACGAAATGGAAGACGGTGCCGCCTTCCATCTCCAGCGGCGGGCGCGCATGGTGGGTCAGGACGAAGACCGGCACATGGTACGGTGGATTGGCGCCCCACCAGCCTTTCCACTCATAGTCCGGCCAGGGTCCGCGCACCGGCCCGAACATGTTGCGGCCCATGATCCAGGCGCCGAGATTCTCGAACGAGCGCACCGCGAAGTCGTTGTCGATGCCGGTCGTCCCGCCGTCTCGCCGCTGGACGTCTCGCTGGAAGGTGCGGGTTGGAATGAACCACTGGTGCAGCTGTTCGCCGCCGCGGCCGAGCGGTTGGTCCTGGCCCTGGTCGGGGCCGGCGCCGAAGCCGTCGGCCGACACGGTAAACGCGTTCACGCGAAGCTTGGACACGGGCGTCTCCTTGACTGTCGCCACAAGATTAACGTCAGCCCGGCGATGGACTGATCCGAACACGGCCCAGCCGAGCGGCGTGCCGAGGTGAACGGGATCGCGACTTTCGAGCGCGACGCGTCCGCGCTCGAGGATCGCCTCTACCAGCTCGACATCGCCCATCCAGCTTGCTGCGTGAAGCGCCGTGCCCCCATCAACGCCACCGGCGGTCTCGTCGAAACCGAGGCGCAGCATGAGGTGTGCCGCCTCCCGACGACCATCGAAGATGGCGTGCGCCAGGCGTGCGTGATCGGCAGGCGTCAGTGAGGTCAGCATCGACGGATCCTGGTCGATGAACGCCCGCGCGCCGGCTTCGTCGCCGGCCAGCACCGTGTTGATGAAGCGCACCCGCGTCGGGCTGCGGTGCACGAGCAGATCGTAGACACCGTGGTGCCCGAACTTCAGGGCCACGTCGTGCGGTGACAGCCCGAAGCCGAGCGTCCAGCAATAGATGTGGAGCGGCGGCACCGGCGCATAGCCGGGCTCGTTGATCCGAGCGGCGATCGCCTGCGGATCGGAGGCCAGCACCCGCGCAGCCAGGGCGACGTCGCCCAGGCGCGCCGGCATGAAGATGTCGGCGCTGGCACCGCGCTCGAGCAGCCGACGACAGATCTCCGGCCGTTCGGCGAGCGCGTACTGTGCGGCCGTGGACTTATGGTCGATGCAGCGCGCGTTCACGTCGGCGCCGCGATCCAGCAGCACGTCGGCGATCGCAACCGTAGCCGCCTCGTGGAGCGGCTGCTGCCCATCGCCTCCGCGCGCGTGCACGCTTGCGGGATCCGCGGCAAGCAGCTGCCGGAGCTCGTCGATCCAGCCCAGTCGTGCAGCCACGTTCGGTGTCAGCTTCATTCCGCGCGAGAGCAGAAACCGTGCCGTCTCTTCGGTGGCGTTGTCCAGGACGGTGTACGGTCCGTTCTCCCACTGGCTTTCGAGGTTGAGGTCTGCCCCGGCGGCGATCAGCACCACGAGCATCGGCTCATGTTTCGCGGCGATGTGCGCGGCACGCAGCGGGTTTCGCGTCGATGCGATCATCGGCCGAGCTGTTCTCGCAAAAACCCAGCACTTCAAATCCGAACAGAGCGTCATCCCATCCGAGAGCTGCGCCGTCGATGCGCCAGCACCACACAGCGCAATAGCACCACTGCAATAGGCGCACATCATTACGCGTGCGCCGACACGCGCACACCATTCGTTGCCGTCACAGTACGCAGCAGCCGTACACACATCAGCTAGAAACGTAGCGGGCAAATTAGCGGTAAGCCTTGACTAGGCGAATTTACAGTATAAGCGAGCAATAGCATTATACCGCGATACCACCGAGGTGCCGTGTGGCACAACGAATCGGCGGGTTAGCCGCGCAGCACGAACGCCGGCGGCGTGCGCGCCGCCCTCCTCGCCGGTAGCCAGGTCGCTATCGTTGCGACTGCGGCCAGCAGGACGATGGCGAGCACATAGACCGCGACGTCCAGCCGGTCGACGCCGAACAGCAGTGAGCTGAGGGCGCTCGACGCCGCGACGGCGGCTGCGGTCCCGGCCGCAAGTCCCACGGCGACGACGGCGAGGCTGCGGCCAAGGAACAAACGCACTACCTCGGGCGCAGTGGCACCCAGCGCCATGCGGATGCCGACTTCGCGCTGGCGCTGGACAACGACATAGGCCACGACACCGTAGATGCCGACCACGCCGAGCAGCAATGTGACGGCGGCCGCGATTGCCAGCACCACCAGTGCAAACGCGCCTTGTGCGGTCGCCCTGCGATACACGTCCTCGACAGTCTCGATGCGCGAGATCGGCAGGCTGGGGTTGATTGTCCACACTGCCTGCTGAATGTCGTGCAGGAGGCCGACGTCCCCGACGCGATCGGTCCGAATCGCGTAGACCAGGGCGCGCTCAACGGTGACGCGCGACGGCGCGTGGTTTTCCTGCAACAACGGCCAGTACACAATCGCCGTGGCCGGCCGCGTTGGCCCGTCGTCGTGTTCGTTGCCGACGACGCCGATAATTTCACGCCAGGGGCTCGTCGGCGAGGCGCGCATCCGGCGCCCAATCGCCGCCTGAGCGGTGCCGAACACCTCCCGTGCAAAGTTCTCCGAGACGATCCCGACCGCGCGTCGCTCGATCACGTCGGACCAGCCAAAGTCGCGCCCTGCGACAAGAGGGTTCCCCATGGTGGCGTAGTACCCCGGCGAGATCCACTTCATCCGGCGCATGGGAGGCATGCGTCCGTCCTCGCCGATCACACCTTCGACAAACACCGGGTCCTGACGATTGGCGCCATCCATCGTGATAGACGAGGACTGTCCAACCTGCCGCACTCCGGGAATACCCGCGATGCCGTGCAGGAGCTGTTCATGCAGACGAGCCGTCGTCGTGGGATCGGGCTCGACGGTATCCGCGATGTTGATGCGGAGCGTCAGGTACGGAGGCGCCATCCACGAATCCCGGCTTGACGTCACCGAGTGCCAGGAACGTGCGGACCATCAGCATCGATCCGACCAGCAACACGAGCGCGATTGCCACTTGTGCGATCACCAGGGCGTTTCGCGTACGATGCCGTCCCTGTCCGTCGCTCGAGCCGCGGCCGTTTTCCTTGAGCGCTACCGATAGATCCGGGCGAGTGAACCGCCGGATCGGAACGGCACAGAACGCGACGCCGGCGACCATCGACAACACCATCGCGAAGGCCACCGTTAGCAGATCGATCGTGATGTCGCCGATGGTCGGAATATGCGCGGCTGCCGCCACGCCCAGGAATCGCAGCGTGAAGTACGCCAGTCCCACGCCCAGGACGCCGCTGCCGAACGACAGCGTCAGCGCCTCGCCAAGCAGGTGTCCGGCGACACGCGCCCGACTGGCGCCAAGGGCGAGCTGCACGGCAAATTCGCGGCGGCGGTTTTCGCCGCGCAACAGGAAGAGATTCGCGACATTGGCGCACGCCACCAGCAGCAGGAGCCCGACCGCGCCAAACACGACCCACAACATGCCGCTGACATCGCCGGCAAGGTCTTCGTGGAGAGGATGAATCTCCGGGGCCAACCGGAACCCGTCGTACATCTGGCGGGAGAAGCCAGGCGGGATGGGGAAGCGATCGGGCATGCCAGGAATCAATCTCGCGAGGTCGGCAGTCGCTTGTTCGATGGTCACGCCGGGTTTCAGACGCGCCACGCCCTGGTAGCGGAACAACCCGATCTGCGCCTGGGCGCGATTGAGCCGCAGGGGTAGAAGGAGATCTGGCGCGTGCCGCAGGAGGCGGAATCGATCGGGCATCACCCCAATCACTTCCCGCGCGCGGCCGTCGACGATCAGGGACTGCCCGATGGCCGCGGGGCTGCTCTGGAAGGCCCGTTGCCAATAGCCATGACTGATGATGACCGTCTCCCGGCTTCCGGGCGCATCGTCGGACTCGGAGAACGGCCGTCCGAGCATCGGACGCACACCGAGCACGGGCAACGTGCCATCGGTGACCATCAGACTCTGCAACTCTTCGGGCTCGCCGCGTCCGGTCACGGTAGCGGACACGTTGGACCACAAGCCAATGTCTTCGAGTGTGGTCGCGTCGTCACGATAGGTGAAATAGGTAAAGGCCCCCTGGTTCAACGGGCCGCGCACCAGCCCTGGAGCGACGTGCCGCACGCTGACCAGTGCTTCAGGCTGCACGAACGGCAATGGCCGCAGCAGCAGGCCATTGACGATGCTGAAGATCAGCGTGTTGGCACCGATGGCAATGCCGAGCGTCAGGACGGCTGTGATGGTGAACGTCGGCGCGGCGGCCAGACGTCGGACATGATCCTTGGTTCGCAGCACCAGCGCCTCGCGGGCGATGTCGGCGATCGTGCGCCAGCCAGCGCCGGCGTCGTCGACCAAGGCTTCGAGTTCCGCACCGTAGCGCTGCCGCCACCGGCGCGGGTAGAGCCGCATGGTGATCCGTACCCAGCGCGTCATGAGTGGCGCAACCGCCGCAACCCGACCTGCATTACCGGTTCAAGCGCTGCCAGTTGTTCCTTGAGATGTTGGCGGCCGAGCGCCGTCAATCGATACGGACGACGGCGGTCTTCAGCAGGGAGCGCCTTGATGAAACCGCGATTCTCGAGGCGAGCGATGGCCGCGTACAAGGTACCGGCACCCAGCTGCACACTCGCAAATCCCATGACGTCCGTCATGATTGCGTAGCCATGTTTCTCGCCGTCGGCGAGGCTGGCGAGAACGAGAAGTGTCGGGTCATTCATACTACGTTTGAGAGTATATCGTTGTACGTAATAAAGGAGTCAAGCCCTTTCGGTTCAGTCGAGGCGGATGAGTCGTGCTGGGCAATCTCGTGCGAGGACATTGTCCCCCACCCAGGAGCACGTCCGCCGCTCGCTGACATCATTCCACCAGATGGTTGACAAATATCGAGTGGCCCACATATATTCAACCTAATGGTTGACGAACAAAGGATGAACGACGTGTTCCACGCGCTGGCGCATGACGCGCGGCGCGCGATGCTCAGTCGGCTGGCCTCGGGTGAACTCACAATCGGACAGCTCGCCGAACCGTTCTCCATGTCACTCGAGTCGGCTTCCAAGCACGTTCGGGTACTCGAGCGAGCTCGCCTTCTTCGTCGTCGCGTTGAGGGACGCCGCCACATCTGCAGGTTGGCCCCAGCTCCGCTGGCATCCGCGTACGGGTGGTTGCGCTTCTATGAGCGCTTCTGGAACGCGCGGCTCGACTCGCTCGAGGAGCTTCTTGCGCCAGTCGGCAAGAGAACGGGAAAGAAACGATGACTCGGGGAAAGGCCACGCCTGTTGTCCGGCTCGAGCGGGTGATTCCTGCCTCTCGGCATGACCTCTACCGCGCCTGGCTCGATCCCGATCTCCTGCAACGCTGGCTGGCTCCTGGCGGCATCACGGTCGAACGGGCAGAGGTCGAGGCCCGCGTGGGCGGCCGCTACCGCATCTGGCATGCGGACTCCGGTGTCCATGTTGGCGGCTTCGAATGCGAGATCGTCGAGCTCGTCCCGGGTGAGCGCATCGTGTTCAAGTGGGGTTTCGTCGGCCCCGAGCGAGCCGCGGGACCGGTGTACGACTCGCTCCTCACGATCACCTTGCGGGCCGTCTCGCGGGACGCCACGGTGCTCACCCTCGTGCACGAGCGCCTCGACGATCTCGCCGCGGGATTGCCCCACGTTGCCGACCAGGTGGAGGTCGGCTGGGAGTTGGTGCTCGAGAAGCTTGCCGTCACCCTCGGATCGGCGAGCGGGTGAGGAACATCGACCGGTGCGATCCTTGCGACTTACGCGGGAGGAGGGCCAATAACCATGCGGAAGGTCATCGTCTGCAACCTCGTGTCGATCGACGGCTGCTACTCCGGCCCGGGCGGGAACGTCATGGCCATGCCGTTCGACCACGGCTTCTCCGACTACAACGCGGAACGCCTCCGGGCAGCCGATACGCTTCTGCTCGGGCGTACCTCCTTCGAGGGCTTCCGCTCTTACTGGCCCGCGATCGCCGAGGACATGAGCCAGCCCGCCGTGGAACGAGAGATCTCGCGTCTCAACAGCGCCATCCAGAAAGTCGTGGTCTCAGACAGCCTGTCGCCTGACGCGGCCAGCGGGTGGGGTCCGACCCGCGTCGTGCGGCGCGCGGACGCGCACGCGGAGGTCGCCGCCCTCAAAGAGAGTTCAGGTCGGGAGATCCTGATGTTCGGCAGTCACTTCCTCTGGAACGATCTGCTCGCCAGCGGCTTGGTCGACGAGCTGCACTTGATGATCGGCGCCGGCGTGGTCGGCGAGGGCGTGCGAGCGTTCGAGACCCGTCCGCCCGGCTCGCTCCGCCTACTGGACACCCGCACCTTCGACGGCTCGAGCCTGCTCCTCGCTCGGTACGCCGTCGAGCGCTGACCTGGAACTCGAAACCCAACTCGTCATTTCATTTGACGCTCTAATGCTTGCAGTGATACTCCATTGGCGTCGCTGCAGCTCAACATGGGCACGCTGTATCCGGCGCTGATGCGGCTGGAGCAGGGTGGCCTGCTCCGCGGGAATTGGGGCACCACGGAAACCAATCGCAAAGCCCGGTTCTACGCGGTCACACCGGCGGGCCGGCGTCAGCTCGCCGATGAGAAACACGCGTGGGACCAGATGGCGGGCATCATCCACACGCTACTGCACGGCGAGGCGTGAGCTGCGAAAGCGGACGTCTGTGAAATTCACCGCATCACGCGAAAAGGAGGACGCCATGAGCATGCGGGTCCGGCAATGGTGGGCTCCGGTCCTGTCTACCCTCCTCATCTCGGTCGCGGTGCAGTTCGTAGCGCTGCGCGTGCCGCAGTTGCCACCTTGGGTATTTTTTACGCGGAATGGCGTATCGATCGTGCTGGCGCCGATGTGGATGGTGGCGCTGCCGTTGATCGGCGCTCTGGGAGCCTGGCTCTCCCTGCGCGCCGGTGGGAATACCCGCGACCGCCTGCTGACCGCGCTGGGCCCAGCCTGGTTCAATGGAGCCATCATGACGCTGGGGGTTTCGCTGTCGATGGTCATCGAACGCCACTTCTCGCTGAGCTTCAAGCTGACCGCCTACATCGCGTACATGATCGCCCAGTGCCTGGTCCCGGCGGTCTTGCTCGCGCTCGGGGCCCTGCCCTGGCTGCGACGCAAGGCCACGATGCGCGCCGGGGCATCCCGAGCACATCTGGATGGTCACGTTCATGGACTATGACTTGGGGTCGTTTGACGACGAGACGTGCCGGCTCGAACCGATCGACAATCCGTTCGGTCCGACACTGTTACCCATGTCTCCGGAATAGGGTGTCACCCATGTCTCCGGAATGGACCCAGCGGAGTGTGGCTCGCCGCACTGGACGATTTCCGCAACTGGCTCATCCGTGAGGCCGCGTGAAGTATAGGAGGGATTTTCCTTTTCTACTTCCAGCGCGCGTCGAGAGGCGAATGGTGGACCAGACGAGTGCAAGTTGGAACCTCATTTTCTTCATGGTTCGAGACAGGTCGGAGTCATGGCTCACCGCGATGCTGGCCCCGAGCGACGCAGCAACGGTCGATGCACACGAAAGCGCTCGTAACGTGCTCGCCCAGTGACATAATCGCGCCCTTAAATGAGCCTGACGGCCGGCGCTCGCCTTGGCCCGTACGAGATTGTCGCTCCGCTTGGTGCCGGAGGTATGGGAGCCGTGTACCGCGCCAAGGATACACGCCTCGATCGCGAGGTTGCCGTCAAGGTGCTGTCGTCGCCCGTCTCGGCCGATCCGCAGCTGCGTCAGCGGTTCGAACGCGAAGCGCGCGCTATTTCGTCTCTCAACCATCCGAACATCTGCGCGCTCTTCGACGTCGGCGAGGTGGCCACTCCTGAGCCGACTCCCTTCCTGGTCATGGAGCTCGTCGAAGGAGAATCGCTCTCGGAACGACTGACGAAAGGTCCACTGCCGCTGGACGAGGCGCTTCAGCGCGGGATCGAGATCGCAGATGCCTTGAGCAGCGCACATCGGCGCGGCATCATCCACCGCGATGTCAAGCCTGGCAACGTCATGCTGACGAAGGCCGGCGCCAAGCTGCTCGACTTCGGGCTCGCCAAGTCAGGTCCCGGGTCGGGATCCGCGCTTCAGCGGCGGGACCGCGTGACCACCGCCACACCACCAGATCTCACCGCACACGGGACCATTCTCGGCACCGTTCAGTACATGGCGCCGGAACAGCTCGAAGGTCTCGACCTCGATGCGCGCACCGATATCTTCGCGTTCGGCGCCTTGTTCTTCGAGATGGTCACCGGCCGGAAGGCATTCGCTGCCAGGACGCAGGCGAGTCTGATCGGCGCGATTCTCAAAGATCAGCCGCCGATGGTTTCCTCGGTGATCACGGTCACACCCGCTGCGCTCGATCGCGTGATCACGAAGTGTCTCGCCAAGGATCCCGACCACCGCTGGCAGGACGCGAGCGACCTGCGGGACGAGTTGAAATGGATTGCCGAGGGCGGCTCCCGGCGGTCGATGAGGCCGCGCCTTCCGCGGCGAGTCGGCGGCCACGTGAATGGCTGGCTTGGGCGCTTTTCGCGGCGCCCTCGGTGGCATCGCCGCACTCTCGACGCCGTACTTGCGGCGCGCGCCGGCACCATCTGTTGTTCGGTTCACGCTCTCGCCACCGGCAGGCGTGGCGTTTGCCCCACCCGGTGCACCCGTCGCACCGTTTCCCGCCGTGTCGCCGGACGGCACCCAACTCGTGTTCGTCGCTCAGCGCGACGGCGAGCCGCGCCCAGCCTCTGGGTGCAGAGTTTCGACGCGCTCGACGCACGGCCGCTCAACGACACGACGGTGAGACCCGATAGCCTTTCACCAGCCTTGCCATTCTGGTCGCCCGACTCGCGCTCGGTCGGGTTCTTCGCGGACGGGAAACTCAAACGCGTCGAAGTTAACGGCGGATCGCCACAGGCGATCTGCGATGCGCCGCAGTCGGGCGGCGCATCCTGGGGCGCGAACGACACAATTGTCTTTGCCTCGAAGATCGACGAGGGACTTCGCACGGTGTCGGCGAATGGTGGCGTGTCCGCTCCGATTACGACACCGGATGCCACACGCGGGGAGATCGCACATTCAAATCCAGCATTTCTCCCGGACGGTCGTCATTTTCTGTTCTGGGTGCAGGCGCCGAAGTCCTCGATCCGGGTCGGGTTGATTGGTTCTTCTGAGACCAAGCATCTGTTCGAGGCCGATTCGCGCGCGCTGTACGCCTCCGGACACGTCTTCTTCGTCCGGCAGAGCACCTTGTTCGCTCAGTCGTTCGACACCGCCCGCCTCGAAACGAGCGGCGCGCCGATGCCGATCTCCGACGACGTCCGCACGTTCCCGTTGAACGGACGATCGGCATTCAGCGCGTCGACAAACGGCGTGCTCGTCTATCGCAGCGGTCAGCGTCACGGCCGGCCGAGCGCTTGCTTGGTACGATCGAAACGGGAAGCAGATCGCGATCGTTCCCGGCTCGACCGCGATGTACAGCGGCATGAGCCTCGCCCCGGACGATCGCCACCTCATTGCCGCGATCGAAGTTGGCAGCGGAAGCGATCTCTGGATGATCGATCTCGAGCAGGGAACCCGATCGCGCATCACGTCAGGTGCCAAGAGCGACGGGAGCCCTGTGCTGTCGCCGGACGGTCGACTGGTCGCGTTCGCGTCAGACCGGAGCGGCGTCAACGATCTCTACCGGAAACGCACGGACGGTGTCGGCGACGAGCAGGTGTTGGTGCAAATCCACCCTGCGAAAGTACCCCACCGACTGGTCGCGTCGATGGATCAGCTTCACGGTGTTCGATGCGATGCGGAAGCAGGATCTCTGGACTCTCGAGCCGGATCGCGAGGCGCGGCCCTATTTGCAGACGGAGTTCAGGGAGCAGGGGCGGACGGCTGTCGCCCGACGAACGCTGGATGCTTTACACGTCTGACGAAGCTGGTCCGAATGCGATCTATGTCCGTCCGTTTCCGGAGGCGAACGGCGGCAAGTGGCGCGTTTCGGGAGCCAGTGTGGGTAACGCGCCGCGGTGGCGAGCCGATGGGAAGGAGATCTTCTACGCGGACGAGAGCGGGCGAATCATCGCGGTGCCCGTGACGCTCGGTAAACAATCCCTCGAATTGGGCCTTCCGCAGGTGTTGTTTGAGAGCGGCGGCCTTGGCCGTGCGCAGTACCGAGGTCAGCCGCGATGGCACCCGGTTCCTCGTGCCGGTGCTAAGCGCAGCCAGCGTCGGTGACGTACCGTTGTCAGTGGTGCTCAATTGGCCCACTCTCCTCGTGCGGAAGTAATCATGCTCGGTGCACAGATCTCATACGGCGCCACGGTTCGCTCTGCGGTGCGACGAGGCGCCCGAAGTTGTGGTATCGCTTTGAGGAAGATTACAACTCACTGCGAAACACCAGGCCCGCTGTGGGTCAGGCACTGACTGACGACGACCAACAGCGACTCTTCGCGGTTGCGCAGTCGAAACCGGCATGGAGGTTCGCGTACGTGACCGCGGTGCTCGTATTTTTTTGTGGGCTGCGAGCGTGCGAAATCAAAGGCTTGCAGTGGAAGCATGTGGACTGGCAGCGCAGCCGGCTTGAGCTTCGCCGCTCCAAAACACCCGCAGGCTGGCGAGACTCCACGTTGAACGACCACGAACGGAAGCGAAGCTGGAATGAGTGGCTCCTCGGGCTGGATTCGAACCAGCAACCCTCCGGTTAACAGCCGGATGCTCTGCCGTTGAGCTACCGAGGAACGCGGCAGGAAGGCGCCCCCAGCGCAGGCGCGCCGCGGGCAGACGAATCCCTATCGTAGACCGAACTCGGCCGCGCCATCAACTTTGAACTTTGGACCGGCATCCCTCACGGGCACCACAGGCCGCTACCGGGCGGCAAACCCGTTCCGCACCATCCGCCCCCAGCCGTGCCGCCCTAGTCGTTGGCGCCGGCCGCAGAGCCGTGGACGACCAGCGCCTCGCCCTGGACCTGGGCCGCGGACAACGCCGACTCCGCCTGCGCCAGCAGCGGCTCGATGAAACGCTCGGACGAGAGCCCGCTGGCGGTGACACCGGCGCTCGCCGTGTCGAGGCCGGCCGCGCGGGCGATGTCCAGCACGCCGCCGATGCGCCGCGACGCTACACCCGCCGTGGCTCCCGGCATCAGCACCACGAGCTGAGTGTCGGTGTAGCGGCCGAGCAGGTCCTTGCGGCGCAGGTCGTCGCTGAACAGCGCGGCGAGGTCGGGCATCTGCGCCTGCGACACGCGCACCACGCCGAGAGCCGCGGCCCCCTGCTGCAGCACGTCGCGCGCCGCGCTGACGAACGCGTCGTAGGTCAACAGGCCGCCGCCCGCCCGTGGAGGCGGCTGACGTTCGGTGCTCGGGCGGGTCAGTATCCACCGCACCCGGAGCAGCATCTCGATCGTCTGCACCGGCTTGGTCAGGAAGTCGTCCGCTCCCAGCGCGAAGCCAGCCATGCGGTCCGCGGTGGAGGTGTGAGACGACACGAGCACGATGGGAATGGACGCCAGTGCGGGATCGTTCTTCAACCGCCGGCACACACCGTGTCCATCCATTTCGCCGGCCAGATCGACATCCAGCAGCATCATGTCCGGCCGCTCGGAGCGCGCCACCAGCAGCGCCCGGTGACCGCTACCCGTCTGGGTCACGCGATATGCCGAGCTCTGCAGGTCCGCGGTCATCCGCGAGGCCAACTCCGCGTCGCTCGTCACCAGCATCACCAGCGCACCGACCGCCTGGCCCGACGGGGCGGCCCACACTGGCGCCACCACCGAGAGATCGGTCGTGAAGGCGTCCTGCATGTTTTCGAACGCCCTGCGCAGGGGCGCGGAATCCACCGACGCGCGGGGCGCGTCGAGGAGCAGGTCGAGCTCGGCCGCGCGCGCGCTCACCTCCTGCATGCCGACGACGATCGCCAGGCCCGACAGGCGATGGACGATCTGCTTCAGCGCCGGCAGCGGCCCGTCGGTGCCCCTCTGCTCCACTTCGACGATCAACTCCTCGATGCTGCTGCAGCGTTTCCTGAAGCCGGCGATGAATCGGCTCCGTGCCTCGCGCAAGGCCGAGTCCGAATCGTCCTCGGACACCTGGGGGCTCGGCACTGTCGGTGCGGATGGCAATCCGATGGACGGGGCGGCCTCGTACGCCGGCAGAACCTCGGTTTGCGGACGCGAGGAAGGACCGCGGGCCGTCGCCGCCGCAGCGGCGCGCGCTGCCAACGGCGACAACGCGACAAGGGATCCCGACATCTGCGATGCCAGGAGCTGCACCATCGCAGCCGAATCGGCGGACACGCGGTCGCCGCGGGACGCATCGATCTCGGCGGTGAGCACCCCGAGGCGCACGTGATCCCGTTCGATGGGCACCGCGATCGCCGCCAGACGATTGTTGTTCCGGCCGCGAATGCGGGTGCGGCCCTCGACGAAGGCAACCGATGTCAGCACCGGCGCGCCGAGCTCGATCGGACCGATCCGGCCGAGGAATGCGTCGCTGTAGCCATAGGCCGCGGTGACCTCCAGGTGCCGGCCATCCGGGCTGCATGTCCAGACGATCAAGCCGCTCGCGCCGAGCAATCGGGCCGCCGGCTCGAGGCGCTGCGCGAGCTCGGCATCCCCGTGAGCGCGCGGCACTCCCGCCACCGCCTGCACGGGCGACTCCCCTGCCCCCCACTCATCGTCCGATCGAGGCGCGACACCTCCGGCACGACCGGTGGCCAGGGCCACGCTCGACAGCCCGATCGCGCCGGCAAACGACGGCACGGGCGCATCAGCGGGCACGCGCTGCCGGAGCCGCCAGAACACCAGGGCAATGCACAGAAACACAAAAAACAGGCTTGCCGCGGCGGCGGCGATCTGCGCCACACCGGAACTCACGAGTGGGTTTATCGGCCGATGCGCGAATCCGTCCACCGGTCGCCAGGGCGGCAGGCAGCGCTTTCGCACCCACGAGCCGGCCGCGAGAGTCATACGATGTAGGTATGCCGCTGCTCGTCGCGTCGGATCTCACCAAGACCTACACCGGAGGAACCGCCACCGTCAGCGCCCTGGCTGGGGTGTCGTTCGCCCTGGAGCGCGGCGACTTCGTGGCGTTGATGGGGCCGTCGGGCTGTGGCAAGTCGACGCTGCTGCACCTGTGCGGCGCGATGGATCGTCCCTCGTCCGGCTCGATCGTCCTCGAGGGCCGCGCGCTGGCGTCGCTGCCGGATGACGCGCTCACGCTGCTGCGCCGCGATCGCATCGGCTTCGTGTTCCAGTTCTTCAACCTGCTGCCCACGCTCACGCTCGGCGACAACATCGCCCTGCCCTGCCTGCTTGGCGGCATGGCGGCAGCCGAGGCGGAAAGCCGCGCCGCGCGCCTGGCCGCGCGCGTCGGCATCGGGCATCGGCTGAAGCACTATCCGCAGGAAGTGTCCGGCGGCGAGATGCAGCGGGCCGCGCTGGCGCGCGCGCTGGTGCACGAGCCCGCGCTGCTGGTGGCCGACGAGCCGACCGGCAACCTCGACTCCGAGAACGGCGCCAGGGTGCTGGCGCTGCTGGCCGAGCTCAACCGGGAGATGGGCATCACCATCCTGCTGGCGACGCACGCGACCGAAGTGGCTTCGGCCGCCGGCCGCATCATGCGCATGCGCGACGGCAGGTTCATCCAGGCCGACGTGCCCGTGCCCCACCATGTTGTTCGTACGGCTGTTTAGGCAGTTCATCCTGCGCCGCATGGCGCAGGAGCGGGCGCGAACGGTGACCACCGTAGTTGGCATCGCGCTCGGCATTGCCGTGGTCATTGCCATTCAGCTGACCAACGGCAGCTCGGTGCGCGGCTTCGAATCCGCGCTCAACACCGTCGCCGGCCGCGCGTCGCTGGAGATCCTGGGCACGTCCGGTGTTGACGAGAACCTGCTTCGCGACCTCGGCTGGCTGCGCGAGTTTGGTGCAATCTCGCCGGTGATCGAGGGGGAAATGGCCATCGCTCCGGCGCCTGGCACAACCGGCGTCCCGGCCCGCGGCGAGGTCCCGCGGCGTCCGGCGCGCCGCAGCGAGGCCGTCAAGGTGCTGGGCGTGGACATCCTCCGCGATCTGACGCTCCGCGACTATGCGGTCGGCGAGCGCGACAGCTTGCGACAGAGCGCGTCGGTCACCGACGCGATGACGTCGCAGCAGTTTCTCGAGCTGCTCACCAGCCCGCGCAGCATCGTCATCACCGAGAAGATGGCGAGGCGACGCGGGTACGCACTGGGCGACGAGATCCGGCTGATGGCGGGCGACCGCGTGAACACCTACGTGATCCGCGGGTTGCTGAAGGACGAGGGGCCGGCGCGGGTAATGGACGGCAGCTTCGTGCTGATGGACATCGCCGCGGCGCAGCTGGCGTTCGATCGACTGGGGCGGGTCGATCGCGTGGACGTGCAGCTGACGGGCGCCGGAGGCGTCGCGCCGACCACTGCCGACATCGACGCATCGCTGGCTGCCATTGCCTCACGACTGCCTGCCGGGCTCACCGCGCAGCGGCCGGGGCGGCGCGGCGAGCAGGTGGAGCGGATGCTGGCGGCGTTTCACCTGAACCTCACGGCGCTGTCGTGGGTGGCGCTGGTGGTGGGCCTCTTTCTCATCTACAACACCGTGACGATCTCGGTCATCGCCCGCCGGGACGAGATCGGAGTGCTGCGCGCGCTCGGCGTCACGCGGCGGCAGGTGCTGGCGCTCTTCCTGAGCGAGGCGGCCGTCCTCGGCCTGGCCGGGACGGTGCTCGGCATCGGCATCGGGCGGGTGATGGCCGACGCGGCCGTCGGGCTCACCTCGTCCACCGTCAGCACGCTCTACATCGCCACCGCGGCGGCGACGCCGTCGCTGGCGCCGTGGCACATCGCGCTGGCGTTCGCCATCGGCCTGCCGTTATCGCTGCTCTCGGCGCTGCTGCCCGCGCGCGAAGCCAGTCAGGTGTCGCCGACGGCCGCGATGCGCGGCGCCGATCGACTCGAATCGCGCGTGCGCCTGCGGCCGAGTGCCGTGGCTGTTCCTGCGCTGGTGCTGGCAGGAGCCGTCGGGCTGGCGCAGCTGGGGCCGGTCGGTGGCCGCCCGCTCTTTGGCTATGCCTCGTCGTTCGCAATGATCATCGGCGCCTCGCTGCTCGTGCCGGCCATCATCTATGCCCTGGCAAAGCTGCTCGGCGGCGTGCTGCGGCGCGTGCTGGGCGTGGAGGGGCTGCTGGCTCACGCCAACCTGGCGGCGGCCATCCCGCGGCTCTCGATTTCGGTGGCCGCGCTCGCCGTCAGCCTGTCGATGATGGTGGCAGTGGCGGTGATGATCGGCAGCTTCCGCGACACCGTGGCCTACTGGATCGGGCAGACGCTCCAGGCGGACCTGTTCATCGGCCCTGGGGTGCAGCCCACCGCGGGATCGGAGCAAACGCTGTCGGCGCCGGTGATCGAGGCGGTCCGGTCGCATCCCGACGTCGAGGCGGTGGACTCGTTCAGGAACGTGGACCTCGTCTACAACGGCAACCTGGTCGTACTGGGTGCCGGAAACTTCGGTCTCGTGCTCTCACACGGCTCGCTGCTGTTCAAGACGCCGTCGGACGGCCGCGAGGCGCTAGGCCGCGCCATCGGCACCGAGTCGGTGGTCGTGTCCGAAGCGTTCGCCAACAAGTACCACGCGAAGCCGGGCGATACGATCACGCTGCAGACGCCGAAGGGCGCGCACCCGTTTGCGGTGGTCGCCGTCTACTACGACTACGCGGTGGATCGCGGCGTAATCGTGATGGATCGCGCCACGTTCGTCCGCTTCTTCGGCGACCTGACGCCGACCGGGATTGCCGCCTACCTGAAGCCAGGGGCGGATCCCGAGCAGGTGCGGGCACAGATTCTCGAAGGCCTGGACGAGGGCCATCGCGCGTTCATCTACACCAACCGCGACCTGCGCGCCGAGGTGCTGCGGATCTTCGACAGCACGTTTGCCATCACCTACGCGCTGGAGATCATCGCCATCGTGGTCGCGATGCTCGGCGTGGCCGCCACCCTGCTCACGCTGGTGCTCGAGCGCCGCCGCGAGCTGTCGATGCTGCGCCTGATCGGCGCGGCGCGGCGCCAGGTGCAGCGCGTGGTGGTCATCGAGGCGGCGCTGATCGGCGCGGTGAGCCAGGCCATCGGCCTGGTGGTCGGGTTGGCGTTGTCGGTGGTACTCGTCTACGTCATCAACGTGCAGAGCTTTGGATGGACGATTCAGTTTCACGTCCCCACGCTGTTCCTCGTGCAGGTATCAGTGGCGGTGATTGTCGCGACGGCGGTCGCCGGCCTCTATCCCGCACGGCGCGCCGCGCGGCTGGTGGTGGATCATGACGAGTAGGATGCGAGCCCCCATCCTGACGGCAGCGGTCCTGTGCAGCGCCATCGCCATGACGGCCGCGGCACCGGACTGGCGTGAGGCGGCGGCCGGCTATCGCTTCGAGTTCCCTCGCGATCACGCCAGCCATCCCGAGTTCAAGATCGAGTGGTGGTACTACACCGGCAACGTGCAGACCTCCGCCGGGCGCCGCTTCGGCTACCAGGTGACGTTCTTCCGCGTCGGCGTGGATCCGACGCCGGTCAACCCTTCCGCATGGGCGGTTCGCGATCTGTTCATGGCGCACCTCGCGGTGAGCGACCCAGCCGGTAGCCGCTACCGCTTCGACGAGAAGCTGACGCGCGGCGGGCCGGGGCTGTCTGGCGCGGCAACCGACACCTACAAAGTGTGGAACGAGGACTGGACCGCCGGGCTCGACGCGCAGGGACGCCATGTGATCGCCGCGAAGAGCGGGCAAGCCGGCGTGGAGTTGGTGCTGGCCGAAGGCAAGGGTCCGGTCGTCAACGGATTGAACGGCATCAGTCAGAAGGGGGCGCAGCCTGGCAACGCGTCCCACTACTATTCGCTGACGCGCATGCCGACGCGCGGCGCCATCACCGTGGACGGCGAGCGATTCGAAGTGACGGGCGACAGCTGGATGGATCACGAGTTCGGCACCAGCTTCCTGGAGCGCGAGCAGCAGGGATGGGACTGGCTGTCGCTGCAGCTGGCCGACGGCCGCGAGCTGATGCTCTACCAGCTGCGGCGCGCCGATGGCACACGGGATCCGCGCTCGAGCGGCACGCTGGTGGACGCGCAGGGTCGCGCCACCCATCTGGCGATGGGCGACTTCACGCTGACGCGGTCGGGCCGCACGTTCAAGGCGCCCTCGGGCGCCGTGTATCCCATCGGCTGGACGATCTCCGTGCCGGCGCAGCAGCTCACGCTCGACATCTCCACGCCTCTTCAGAATCAGGAGCTGGTGACGAAGGGCGCCGGCGTCGCCTACTGGGAGGGATTGGTGGATGTGGCCGGCACGTCGCGCGGTGCAGGTATCCAGGGCAGGGGCTATCTCGAGATGACCGGCTACAAGGGCAGCCTCGGCCGGGTGATGACACCGTGACCGTCCTCGTGGTCGGCGCCGGCATTGCCGGTCTCACCGCCGCGCAATGGCTGCAGGACCAGGGTCACACGGTCACCGTTGCCGAGAAGGGTCGCGCGCCCGGCGGCCGCGTCTCCACGCGCCGGGTGCTGAACGGCGACGCCGATCGCGCCGAGCTCGCGACGATGGCGTTCGATCACGGCGCGCAGTACTTCACCGTGCGCGACACACGTTTCAACCTGGAGGTCGAGCGCTGGCACAAGGCGCGGGTCGTCCAGCTGTGGCATGGCAAGCTCGCCTCGTTCGACAGCGAGGGCCGCGAGCCGGTTGAAGACGATCACGCGCGATGGGTGGGCGTGCCCGCCATGAGCGCCATCGCCCGGCACCTGGCGCGAGGGCTGGACGTGCAGTGCGGCACGCAGATCACCGCCCTCGAGCACGATGGCAACACGCCGAGCTGGCTGGCCTCGACGGCCGCCGGCCAGACGCTGGGCCCGTTCGACGCCGTCGTCGTCACGGCCCCCGCGCCACAAGCGCTTCCGCTCGTCTCCGCCTCCGCGCTGCTGACGCAGGCGATCAGCAGGGTCCGTATGCACCCGTGCTGGGCCGCGCTCGTCGCCTTCGAAGAGCCGGTGTCCACGCCGTTCGACGCCGCCTACGTCAGCTCCAGCCCGCTCGGCTGGATCGCGCGCGATCGCTCGAAGCCGCAGCGCGGCCTGGCCGAAACCTGGGTGCTGCACGCCAGCGCCGCCTGGAGCGGCGCGCACGTGGACGATGCGGCGGATACAGTGGGGCCGTTCCTGCTGAACGCGTTCGCGGACCTGGTGCGGGCCCGGCTGCCGCTGCCGGCCTATCTCGGCGGCCCACCGCTGGCGCTTTGCCTGCGCGGATCCGCCGCTGGCGGTCGGCGCGCTGGCCGATCCGGATCATCGGCTGTATGTCGCTGGTGACTGGTGCGCGGGCAATCGCGTAGAGGGCGCGTTCCTGAGCGGCCTCGCAGTCGCGCGGCTGGTGGGCTGACTCAGTCCTTGTCCGCCTTGGGCTTCTTCGACGAGCGCTTGCGTCCGATTCGTCCCTTGTCACCGCCGGTCCAGTACATCTGCACCAGCGTGCCGACGGCGCCCACCGCGATGAAGGCCCACGGCACCCACCCTGGCCGGGCGCGGGATTCATCGGATACGCCACCCACACGTCGCCGGCCGCCGCCGCTTTCAGCGCCGTGGCATTACCCATCAGCGCCGAACCGCCGACGATCATCGTCCATGCGCCGCCAAAGGCGGTGCCGAGGATGATGACGTAGCGCTGCATCCAGGTCGCCAGCAGCGCGCCGGCAATCGAGAACAGGATGACCACGACCGGGTGCGGATCGCCCTGCACTTGCGTCCAGACCAGATTGGCGGCCAGGGCGCCGATGCCGGCGCCGACCAGCGCCACGCCCACGAAGTAGGACGCCACCAGCAGGAGCGCGCCGCCCAGGCCGCCGAGGACCGCGGCAATGACCATCGCCGTGGTCGTGCTCTCGCCGAACACCGAGCTGGCCGCCAGGCCGCCGAGATGAAACCGAACAGGGCGAGCACCACCTTGAACAGGCGGTAGCCGAAAAAACACGACAGGAATCCACCGGCAACGAGAAGCGCGGCGGCGGACTGGTACGCAACTGGGAGCATGACAGCGGGGTGGCGGAGCGATTCACCCTTAACCCCACAGTTCACTCGAGTTGTGTGTTCCATCAGTCCGGACTCCCCATCGTTTGCGCCCGTCCGGTCGACTAGCAAGCCGATGGACGCTCCACACAAGTGAGCTGAGGGGTTAGAGCTCGCGGCGGCCTTCGAGCGACGGGTCATCGTCAGATCGTCGGCGTAGTCCAGGTCGCTGCCGACCGGGATGCCCATCGCGATGCGGGTGACGCGCACGCCGAGCGGCTTCAGCAGCCGCGCCAGGTAGATGGCCGTGGCCTCGCCTTCCACCGTGGGGTTGGTGGCGAGGATGATCTCCTCCACCTCGCCGCTGCGATGCGCGCCGAGCAGGCCCTTGATCTTCAGGTCGTCGGGGCCGACGCCGGAGCAGCGGCGAGATCGCGCCCATCAGCACGTGATACCCGCCGCGATGCCCGCCCGTCTTCTCGATCACGTTGACGTTCTGCGGTTCCTCGACCACGCAGATGACGCGGCGGTCGCGACGTCGTCGGCGCAGATCCGCACGGATCGGTGTCGGTGATGTTGTTGCAGATCGAGCAGTAGGTGACGCGATCCTTCACCTGGCGGATGGCATCGATCAGCCGCTCGGCGTCCTCGCGCGGCGTGCGCAGGATGTGGAACGCCAGGCGCTGCGCGCTCTTGCCGCCGATGCCGGGCAGACGCTTGAACTGGTCGATCAGCTGCTGAAGGGATTCCGGAGCACGCGCCGTCTGCCGTTACATCCCGGGCAGGTTCAGCCCCGACATCAGGCCGCCCATGCTGCGCTTCATCTCGTCGTCCACCTTGCGGTGCGCGTCGTTGATCGCGGCGACGATCAGGTCCTGCAGCATTCCGACGTCGTCCTTCGACACCACCTCGGGATCGAGCGTCAAGGCTTCAACAGGTGCTTGTGGCCGTTCACCACCACCGTGACCATGCCGCCGCCGGCGGTGGCCTCGACGCGAATGTCGTTCATCTGCTGCTGCAGGCGCTGCTGCATCTCCTGCGCCTGCTTCATCATCGCCTGGATATCCATTGGCCTAACTCTCTTGATGGTCGTCTTCTCGACAGGGAAGACCTCGAGCAGGTGCTTCACGGTGTCGTGCTCGAGCGCCGAGCTCTGATTGGTGCCCGTGGCGGCGGGTTTGGCCGGAGCGGCCGCGGCCGGCTTCGGTGCGGCGGCGGCGCCCCGCGCGCCCGCGCCCGCGTCGGTAAAGACGATGTGCACCGGCAGCTTCTGGCCGACGACCTTCTCGATGACGCTCTGCACCCAGGCGCGGTTGTCCTCGCACTGGCTTTTCGGCACCTTCTGGTTCGGCTGGAACGCGAACGTCACGCCTGAGGCATTCGCTTCGATGCTGAACGCCTGCGCCACCACGAGGTTATAGAACGTGGGCTTCGCTGACTTCAGTTCGGCGATGAAGGCATCGCGGTACGGCCCGGTCGGCGCCGACGTCGGCGAGGCGGTCGGGGACACGACCGCGGCGGACGCGGGTCGTGGCATCGGGGCCGCCGCGCGCGGCGGGGGCGGGCTGGACGGACGCGCCGGCATGCGCAGACCGGAGGCGCCAACGCTGTCCGGAGCCCGTGAGGGCACAGGCCCGCGAGGCCCGTCAGCGCCACTCGACAGGCTGCGCCCTCCGCCGGCCAGCAGCTCGGTGAGCGGCACCAGCTTGCGGAGGTGCATCAGGCGCAGCAGCGCCATCTCCATGTTGTAGCGCGGCTGATCGGAGCTCCGCACTTCCTGCTCGGCGCGGGTCAGCAGATCGAAGCCGCGCAGCAGGTCCTCGCGCGACCAGCGGTCCACCAGCGCGAGCACCCGGGGCCGATCGCTCTCCCCCACCACATCCGGATCCGAGGCGCGCGTCTTGTCCACCGAGAGAATCAGCAGGTCGCGCATCGCCCGCGACAGCTCGCGGCACAGCAGGCGCAGAGTCGTAGCCGCGCTCGATCGCGCGCTCGGTGAGCGCGAACGCGGCCGGCGCGTCTTCGGCGACGACGGCGTCGAGCATGTCGAGCACGAGGTCGCGCCCCACCAGGCCCAGCACCGTGACCACGTCCTCGGTGGCGATGGTCTCGCCGGCGAACGCGCGCACCTGATCGAAGGCGCTCAGCGAGTCGCGCATGCTGCCCTCGCCGGCGCGGGCCAGCAGCATCAGCGCCTCGTCCGGGACCTCGATCTGCTCTTCGGTGGCGATGAAGCGGAGGCGGTCGGCGACGATCTTCGGCAGAGATGGTGCGGAACTCGTGGACCTGCGAGCGCGACAACACGGTGTCCGGGATCTTGTGCAGCTCGGTCGTCGCCATCATGAAGATGACGTGCGGCGGCGGCTCTTCGATCGACTTCAGCAGCGCGTTGAAAGACGAAGCCGACAGCATGTGGACTTCGTCGATGATGAACACCTTGTAGCGATTGCGCACCGGCGCGATCGACAGGCCCTCGATGATCACCTCACGCACGTTGTCGACGCCGGTGTGGGTGGCGGCGTCGATCTCCAGCACGTCGATGTCGCGGCCCTCGGTGATCTCGATGCAGGCGTCGCAGACGCCGCACGGCTCGGCGGTCGGGCCGTTCACGCAGTTGAGCGCGCGCGCCAGGATGCGGGCGCTGGTGGTCTTGCCGCAGCCACGCGGGCCGGCGAACACGAACGCCTGGGCGATGCGCCGGCTCTTGAGGGCGTTGCGCAGCGTCTTGGTCACGGCCTGCTGGCCGAGCACGTCATCGAAACGCTGGGGACGCCACTTGCGGGCGAGGACCTGGTAGGACATGAGGGGTGGAGAGCCCTGTTAGTTCGGAACGGGTCTCACCGCGGCCCGGAATGGCTGCACACATCACGGAAACGACTTAGCGCTGCTGCCTTCCGGCCCTGACGCGGTTCGCCGCCCTGAGATTGCACAGGTTCCGAGCCGCGGTGCGGCCCGCCACCGGTCTGCCGGAGGACTGTTGGCACAGCCCCACCCGCCCGGTGAAAGAACGTCTGATCAGTGTAACACCGCCGGGTGTTGGCGCGCACGTCGACGCGGCACGATCGCTCCGGCTCGCAACCCGCCCGTCGATATTTTTCAACAACTTACGGGCGCCACCCTATCCCGCGGAAGCCAGCAGGGTCGTCGCCAGCGAGCTGTAGAGATTGACCGCCTCGAGCAGTTCGGACACGCGGATGTGCTCCTCGTCGGTATGCGCCACGTGAATGGAGCCGGGGCCGAGCAAGAGCGGCGTGCCCCAGGCCGTCAGGAACGGAATGTCGGTGGTGTAGGCAAAGACCGCGGTTTCGAAGCCAGCTCGGGTTTCGAGGTGCACCGGCGGCACCTCCAGCACTTCGGTGACCCGCGCTCGCTCGCCAACCGTCGCCGCCAGCACCGCGCGCACCTCGTCGTGAGCTCCGACGGTTCTGAAGAGGATCTCGGCTTCCGCGCGCGCCGGGATCACGTTGGGGGCCACGCCGCCCGAGATCAGTCCGACGGTGTAGTGCGTGCGCCCCAGCAGCGCGTCCTCGGGCCACGGCGCTACCCGCATCGACACCAGCACGTCGATCAACGCCTCGATGGCCGATCGCCCCAGCGCGGGATAGCCCGAGTGCGCGGCCTTCCCCTCGGTCGCAATCCGCACCCGAAACACACCCCGTGTGGCGGCGCCCAGGCGGTTCTCGGTGGGCTCGCCGTTGATCAGATAGCTCGACCGCGACGCGATTCGATTGGCGGCCATTGCCCCGTCGCTGCCCCGTTCCTCGCCAGCCACGAACACCAGGCCGATGCGGGTCTCGCCACTCGCCCGCAGGCGCTCGGCGGCGGCCACTTGCGCGGCGAGAATGCCCTTCGCGTCGCAGGCTCCGCGGCCGAACAGCACACTGCCCTCGAGGCGGCTCGGGAAGAACGGCGGCACGCAGTCGAAGTGGGTGGAGAACACCACCTGTGGCTCGCCCACCGCGGCGATCACGTTGATCCGATCGCCGCCGGCGGCGCCGTCGACGGGTTGCTCCAGCACCGAGTAGCCGCGGTCGCGGAGATACGCCGCCAGCACGCGGGCGACCTCGCCTTCACGGCCGGTCGTGGAGTCGATGTCGACCAATTGCCGCGCCAGCGCGACGGCGTCTACCGGATCCACGTTTCGAGCTCCGTTCGAGTGTCGGTGCGATCGTCGCGGTAACCTCACGATCACCGGCGTGGCGAGCGACAGGCCCCACGCCTTGCCGGCGCCCACGGTGACCGAGCGCGCGCCAGGCACCACCACCGCGCCCTCCGGCACCACCAGCGGCTGGCCGGGCTCGGGCTTGATGATGCGGCCGTTCGGCAGGTCGTATACCGGCGTAGATCCGGTCAGCACCGTGCCCGCGGCAATCACCGCGCGCCGCTTGATCACCGCGCCCTCGTAGATCCCGGTGTTGCCACCAACCAGTACATCGTCCTCGATGATCACCGGCAGCGCG
>CAVPRP010000003.1:0-503334 GCA_963707825.1 uncultured Acidobacteriota bacterium | reverse complement strand
GGAAGTCCTGCTGAATGCCCGAGACCACCTGCGACGCGAGGGGCGTGTAGGTGAGCGTCACCATCTCGCCTGGCAACACCGAATTGATCCCGGCGAGCTGCCAGCCGCCGAGAATCGCATCGACGAACCCGTTGGCGTCGCTCATGTACTTGCGGCCCTTGCCGATCGGCAAGTCGATCACGAAGCTGGTCGTGCTGTTGTACGGCTGGTGATACGACGACAGCCCGTAATCGGCCTCGAGGTTGTTGAAGTCCTGCGGCGCCGGGAAGTTGCCGTTGGGGTTTTCCAGCGAGCCCGCGCCGTTGTCCTTGGTTTGCGACAGCGTCAGCGCGCTCATCAGCATCATGCTCGATCCGATCCGCCAGTCGAACTTGGTCTGGAACGCGTGATGGCGCGACTTGCCGCCGTTGAACGAGTAGGTGATGTCGGCGTACTCGGGGATGGGGCGGCGCGACTGCAGCGACAGCGTGCCGGCGGCGTTGTTCGGCGCCGCCTGGTTGTAATTCGCAAACAGCAGCATGCCGTTGGCGGCGTTGCCGACGTAGGCCAGGTCAATCAGCGCGCCGTTCCAGATCTCGCGCTGGACCGAGGCAAACCAGCTGTGCACGTCGCTCGAGCGATAGTCGCTCGGCATGTAGGTGATGTTGGCGGTCAGGGGATTGAACTGCGTCGGATCCGTCAGCCCCACCGGATAACCCTGCTGCGTCGTCCGGAAGTTCGGCGTCGTCAGCGTCTGCACGACCACGGCGTTGATCACCTGCGGGCCGTTGATCGGCAGCACGTTGGCGCCGCCGGCGCGGTGGAAGTGCACGTAGCTGATGCCGTAGCCGCCGCGGATCACGGTGCGCTCGATCGGCGTGAACGCCATGCCGATGCGCGGGCCGAAGTTGTTCTTGTCGGGCTTGAGCGTCGATCGATCCAGCAGCGAGCCGTCCTTCGCCATCACCATCTGCTTCGTGGCCGGATCGAAGTTCGACAGGATGTTGTTCTGCTCGGTCCACGGCGTCGCGTACTCGTAGCGCAGGCCGGCGTTGAGCGTCAGGCGATCGTTGATGCGCCAGTCGTCCTGCAGGTAGATGAAGTGCATGTTCTGCTGCAGCTCCGCCACGAGGATGTTGCTGAGCGCGTAGGTCGAGCGCGCGCCGAACATGAAGTCGGCGAGGTTGTAGAGGTTGTTGGCGGCCGTCGCGGTCGCCGGACGCGAGAACTGGCCGGCGTAGGAATCGCGGCCGTAGAGCGGGTTGACGTCCTGCACTTCCGTCAGCACGCGCTGAAACTCGTAGCCGGTCTTGAGCGAGTGACGGCCCTGCAGCCAGGTGTAGTTGATCTTCGGATTGAAGACGGTCGGATACTGCCACTGCGGGTTGGTGGCCTGGCGGCCGAGATCCGATAGCCCCGTGATCAACTGCGTCGGCAGACCGCCGGCGACGCGCGGATCGGTCGGCAGGCCGGTGATCCCGTAGACCACTTCGGCGCGGCTTCTCGCCGAGCACCAGCGCCATCGGGTCCTTGCCCGCCATCGTCCGCGACCAGCCGAAGCGCGCTTCGAGCAGCGACGTGCCGCCGGGCGTATACGTGACGCCGCCGGAGAACTGTTTGTTGGTCACGTAAGTGCTGCGAGTTGCCGGCTCCGCCCGAGGGTCCGGAGATCGGCGGGTTGTCGAGAATGTCGGCATCGCGCCAGCCGACGCGGCCGAACGCCGACAGGCGCGGGCTGAACTGGATGTCGACCTTGCCGCCGGCCTTCGGCGTGCGGTTGGTGAACTCCTGCAGGACCTGCAGGTTGTTCGCGGTGCCCGAGTTGGTCGGCGCAGGCAGGTCGTTGAGCACCTGGCGCGCGAACGCCGTCATCGGAACCGGCGTGCCGGCCGGGTAGACCTCGCCGGTCGAGCGGATTGCGCACGTCGACCGCCAGCACGCCCGGCGCGCTGCGCCAGTGTCGGCAATCGTCGAGCTCGCCGTCTGGCTGCGCGTCTGATCGAACACCTCGAAGTCGGCGAAGAAGAACGCCTTGTTCTTCTTGATCGGGCCGCCGAGCACGCCGCCGAATTGATCGCGATCGAAGCCCGGCTTGACGCCGGTGGCCGGCCGGAACGCGCCGGTGGCATTGAACTCGGTGCGGCGCATGAACTCCCAGGCCGAGCCGCGAAAGGTGTTGGTGCCGCTCGCATACGCGACGTTGATCGTGGCGCCCGCCGAGCGACCGTACTCCGCGCTCATGTTGTTGGTCACGACCTTGAACTCGCCGACCGCATCCGGCGCCGGCTGCATCACCTGGTTCGAGAACCCCTGGTTGCTGGTGCCGTAGGCGTTGTTGTCGACGCCGTCGATCAGGTAGTTGTTGAACGTCGAGCGCAGGCCGTTGACGTTGAACGATCCTTCGCGCGGCGTCAAGCCGCCGGTGCCGATCGCCGACTGCGCGCACGCCCGGCGACAGCAACGCCAGCGCCGAGTACTCGCGGCCGTTGAGCGGCAGCGCCCTGGTCTGCTCGCCGGTGATCACCTGGCTGCGATCGCTCGAGTCGGTTTGCAGCAGCACGATCCGCGACGCTGACCTCACCGTCTCGGTGATCTGCGCCGATCGCCATGCTCAGGTCAACGCGCTGGCGCGCGCCGACCGTGACCTGCACGTTGTCGACGAGCGCGATCGAGAAGCCCGCCTTCTCGGCGGTAACCACGTAGGTGCCGATGCGGACCGTGAAGAACTCGAAGTTGCCGTTCGCATCGCTGCGTCTTCTCGGCGGTCACGCCGGTCGCGGTGTTGGTGAGGGTGACCTTCGCATCGGGCACGACCGCGCCGGTCGAGTCCTCTGACGGTGCCGACGACGGTGGCGGTTTCAAACTGGGCCCACGCGGGGCGGGCAAGGAACAGGGTCAGTGTGAAGGCGACCCACAGGCACGATCGAAGTCTGGCATTCATGGTCAGCAACGGTTAACAACGCGGGTTGACCGTCGCGCAACGATCACGCAACAACGGTGCGTCTCCACACGTTGTAGAGCGGCACACCCATTGCGGGATAGGGACCGCCGCCACGACACCAACCGGCGGGCAGCGTTGCCGGTGCATCCTGCTGCCCGCCAAGTTGCGATCCGTCGCTATTTGCCGAGAGCTTTCTTCACCTGGCCCGGTGGATAGAGGGGGCCGGGCAGGAACTGCGGCTGTAAATCAAGAGGCGATGACAGCTGCGCCTCGTCGACCGCGAATGCGTACAGCTGAGTTGCGTTGGTGAGAATCAGATCGTTATCGCTGATGACATACAGGAGATGTCTGCCGTCTGGCAGATCTGGTCCCCAGGCGATCCCTTCAATCTTCTCCGCAATCGCCCGCGCGTCACGATTCTGCAGCCCGAAGTCCGGGTCGAGCAGGTCGATGAACAGGCGTCTTCTGAACCGGGATGACGCCAGCGGGAAGTGTTGTTGACGGCAGCGTTCTGCCCGACACGTCGGTTGCGCCGTCGATGTCGATCCTATAAATCCACTTGCGCGTCGGCGCTTGCGGCTCGGCTGACAGCCACGATCGATTGTCACGTTCAATCACCAGGAACTCGTGGTCGTTGATCGCCAGGATCTCGCTGACGCCCTGGCCCCGGTTGGCCGCTTCGACCCGATACACATACTCGTGGCTCTCGCCAGAGGCCAGGTCAATCTTCAGAATGCGATTGTTCAGGCCAATCCGGTCGAGTGTTTCCAGATTCAGGGCGCCGTCCTGGAGCAGCGCATTCTGCATCAGCCCGAACAGCGTGAAGCCCTTCCGGGCTGATCCCAGAGGCCCTCCCATCCCCGATTAGCCTGGCACCTGACGTGTTGCCAGACAACTCGGCGGCGGGAATCTGCGCTCGCGGTAGGCGATCAGGAACTGCTCCGGAACCTGGAGGCGCTGCACGAGGTGTCCCTGACGATCGAACTCGTAGACCAGACGGTCCATATTCGTTCCGAGATGAAGAAATTGCCGGTCGGCGCCGACTCGAACACCTTCCGGGTCGAGCCTGAGGGTAGCGAGCGGGTTTGTCCGGATCAACGCGCCCGCCCCTCCGACGAAGCCCTGCCCGAACTCGTTTGTCAGAAAGCGGGTGTCGAGCAGCATCGTCGAGATCTGCTCCGTATTGGTGTTCGTCACGATGTGAAGGAACTGAAAGCGATCGAGATAGGGGACGTCAGTAAAGCCATCGAACGGGCCGCGATCTGGCGCCGCGAGAAAGACGTTGTCGTGGCCCGTATAGGCCAGGGCCGAGCCAAACCCGCCCAGCACCGCCTTGGGAACACAGTTGGCTGGGGCACTTGCCTGGCAGATGTTGCCGGTCAGACCTGACTTGTCGAGCGCGTTACCGGGGATGTAGCCGATGCCGACGAGTTCGATGCCAGCCGGGGCAACGGCCATCAGGGAAGATGCAGAGAGAGTAAGAGTGGCCACCAGCGCCACTCGCCTGGAGCGTGTCATTCGATCGAGACTCCTTGTTGTAGGTCCGGCCAAGAGCCGCTTAGCGCTGGCGGGCCTGAACAAAGTGCGACTGTCTGGCGACAACGCTGTAAATTTACTGCGGCTACCGTCTCGGCCTTGCGGTCTCCCTGATCGCCAAAGCCGGACTTTACAGTCTTCTTTGCTTTGCGGGAGAGGGATCACCACCGCGCTCCTCGCACGATTGACACTCTTTTCCTTCGCTGCCTGTTTGGCCATCACGCTGCCCTTTCAGGACATCTTTGCAGCGAAATCTAATCCAGGCTGGCTGTCTATTCCTCGCCCCCCGCTCGCCTCTGCCGCAGTAGCCCCCATCAACTAATGTGAGGAGATGGAGTTTGTTTCCTTCCAACAATGACGAGTTGCCGGACACGTGGTACACATTGGCCGGTGCCGAAATCCGCATCCCGGTTGCTTCACGGCAATGATGGGACACAAACCGCTTCGGAATCCTCTTGCGAAGACGGGGACCGAAAGCAACGCCAGAATGACCATCCGTTAACCACATCAGTCGTCCTCGCTCAGCAGCTGAACCGACAGCGCCCGTTAGTGGATGCTGTCCTGTCCAAAACGCTCCGCCAGAGCCGTCGAGTAGTTACGCCACCAATGTTGGTCAAAGCGATCGGTCACCACTTCCACCATCACCACATCGTCATGATCGGTGTGCCCATCTGGGCGGTCCAGATACCCTTTGCTGGTGACCGAACATAGGCGGTAACGCCGGCGAGGTCGGAGCAAGCTCCCGACCGGTGTCGGCAAGGGCAGCCGCAGGGTCTCGATACCCCGCCCCCTTAGGGATGACCGTTGGCAGGAGCAACTGGATCAGGACCACAGGCGAGGCTCGTTGGTATACGCGCACCCATCCCCGTCGAAAACCGCTCGGCTCTCGCCGCGGACGCCTTCTCAACGGTGGGTTCGGCAGCCGTTTGGGTCTGAGAGGATCGGCCGCTCGCGATTGCGAGGAGGGGGGAAGCGCTCATCCTGGTCGTCTCATGTAGGGTCGTTGGCGGATCTGCGACGTGTCTTGCCAATTTCGGGTGCAACCTGCGTGCCGCAAGATCGGTGACTGGATCGCCACGGCCGGCTGAGACGCTGGGGGCATGCGGTGGCTCGGCTCACCGCAATAAGCCGAGCTGCGGTCCGTGGAGCACCCCAGGCGCGGCGGCTGATTGAAGCGGCGGGGGAGCGATGTCTCGGTACGATGGTAAACTGGGCGCTGACGATGGACTTCGCTTTGGTGACACAGCGGGCCTGATGCGGGGCACTGTCGGTCTGCCGGCTCGGACAATCAAGGTACGCCAGCAAGTCCAGGTCGTTGGCTAAGGTCCGCCGCATCTGGCCCCATTGAAGACGGCCAGTAGTCGCCGCACCTTGGCACCGCCGGCGGTCGTGGTCGAGGCGCTCAAGGCGCATCGCGTCCGCCGGCTCGAAGAACGCCTCCGCGCGGGCGCCTCGTGACAGCAGGGAGAGGATCTGGTCTTCACCACGCCCACTGGCCGGCCCCTCAATCCGAGCCACGTCCACGTCTTGGGGGCGCTCCTGACGGCCGCGGGCCTCCCAGCCATGAAGTACCACGCGCTGAGGCACGCCGATGCGACGCTCTCCTAAGCGCCGAGGGCTGAGGGTGTCAGTCAGGGTGTACGAACGCGCGGGCTGGGAAAATTTCCTAAGCCAAGCCTGGTAGCGCGTTAATTCCGGGTCAACCCATCAGTGCGAAGCGTGCGGCGGTCGGGCCGCGACTTGCGCGCCTTCACCTTGCCCGGCGGAAGCTCACGTTGGAGCTTGGCCAGCGTGATGGGCTTGCCCAGCTCCTTCTCGAGCACGTCGAGCTGGCGGCGTCCGGCCCAGACCTCGAGCTCGGCGTCGCCCATCGCCTCGACCTGCAGGCGCAGGTCCTCGCCGCGATCGCGCAGGGTGACCGCCCCGACCACCCCGTGGCGCGAGCGATCGAGCGTTTCGGCCACGCGCAGGATCGCGGCCAGCACGCGCACCGTCTTCCGCAGATCCGGCGACAGGTCGCCATAGCCTTCGTGGTTGCGTCTTGGGCGTGCCGCGGCGGTGATAGCGCGCCACCAGCCCGATGACCTCGATCTCGGTCGGCTCGAAGCCTCGGAGGTCGCCGTTCTTGATCAGGTATTGAGAGTGGCGGTGATGCCGCTCGTAGCTGATGTGGTTGCCGATGTCGTGCAGCAGCGACGCGTACTCCAGCCATTCCCGCTCGCGATCGCCGAGGCCGTGCAGCGCCTTGGTCTGCTCGAAAATGGCGAGCGCCATGCGGGCGACCTGGCGGGAATGGTCCGCCTCCCAGTGGCAGCGCTCGCCGAGCTCGATGGCCGAGCGCCGCCGCACGTCGGGGTAGCGATCGACGCGCGCAATCTCCTTGCGGTGGCGATGCACGTAGTCGAGCACCAGACCTTCGCGCAGCGCCAGATCGCACAGCGTGATGTCGCTGGCCTCGAGCTTGCTCAGCAGGGTGTCGAGCAGCACGGCGCCGGCCACCACCAGATCGGCTCGACGCGGATCGAGCGCCTGCAGCGTGAGCCGTTCCTCGAGATCCAGCGTCGTGACCGTCTTGCGCAGGCGCTTCAGGCTCTTGGCCGGCACCCGCAGGTTGCGCACTTCCTCGGGCGCCACGCCGCGATCCATGGCCGTCGCCACCGCGCCCAGCGACAGGATGGTGCCGGAGGTTCCAATCACCCGGTCGAAGCCCTCCTTGACGATGTAGCTGACATAGCGATCGACCTGCTCGCCGATGAACCTCACCAGCTTGCGCTCGTCGCGCTTGCTGATCGGATCGGAGGTGACATAGCGCTCGGTGAGGCGGATGACGCCCATCTTGAAGCTGCGGGCGAACTTCACCTCGCGGCCGGTGCCCAGCGTGATCTCCACGCTGCCGCCGCCGATGTCGATGACGACGGACTCTTTCGGGGTGTCGACGCCGTAGACCGCGGCCAGGTGGATCAGCCGGGCCTCCTCGGTCCCGGTGATGATGCGGGGCCGGATCCCGGTCTGCTGCTCGATGTCGGCGAGGAACTCGCCGCCGTTCTCGGCCTCGCGCGTGGCGCTGGTCGCCGCCGCCAGGATCTCGTCCACCTGGTGGGAGCGGGCGATGCGCTCGAACTTGGAGAGCGCCTGAAGCGCCGCGGTCTGGGCGGACCGTGTCAGCTTGCGTCCGTCCAGCCCGCCCGCCCCGAGGCGGACCATTTCCTTCTCGCGATCGATGACCTCGAACGAGAAGTCGGGGCGCACGCGCACCACGATCATGTGGACCGAATTCGTGCCGATGTCGATGGCGGCCAGGCGCATGGAAGCTCTTGGTGGAAGGGGTCGGTATAATGACCGTCCCGAATCCTAGCATGCAGCGGACCACGCTCCCGGTGAGGCTCTTGCGGCAGCGGCTGCTGTCCCTGCTCGACGCGCTGCCCGCGGCGGCGTCAGGAGACGTGCAGCTCGGTCCACCGCGCCCGCGTCGCCTCCCGGCGGCTGCGCGAGGTACTGCCGGTGCTGGCTGAAGTGGCCGACTCGGACGCGCTGGACCGGGCAGGCAAACAAGTGCGGCGCATTACCCGGGCGCTTGGACCGATCCGCGAACTGGACGTGGCGCTTGGTCACCTGGAGGAGATGGGGCCGCGCGCCGGCGTTTCCGAGAACGCCGTGGCGGCGGTCCGGGCCCACCTGCTGGACGAGCGGCAGATCCATCGCCAGGCGATGCACCAGTGTCATCACCCCGGCTGCAGTCGCCAGGCTGAAGAGCCAGCTCCACGACCCGCCGTCGCCTCGCCACCCGGTGGCGCACCACGACGCCGAACTGCGCAGCGTGCGCCGCCGGTCCGCGCAGCGGGCGCAGCGCCTGAGCGCCGAGGTGCGCCGGACTGGCTCCCTGTACGACTCCGAGCGCCTGCACGCTGTGCGCGTGGCCACCAAGAAGCTGCGCTACGCCCTGGAAGTGGAACGCGAGCTGATGAAGTCGCGGGCCATGGTGCGCATCAATCGCCTCAAGGACATGCAGGACTCGCTCGGCCAGATTCACGACTTCGAGATCCTGCTGGCCCGCATTCGGGAAGTACAGACAGCCGTGGCCGTCTCGAATCGACCCCTGTCGGCGGAGCTCGGCATGCTGGTGCGCACGCTCGAAGAGGCCTGCCGGGACGGGCACGCCAGCTTTCTTCACGATCGCGACGCCCTGCTGGAACTCTGCAACGCGATCATCACGGCCGCCCGCAACCAGCGCCCAACGTTTAGGATGTAACCCCATGGCCGCCATTCTCGAGCTGTATCTCGTTCGCCACGCCATCGCCGCCGAGCGGGGACCGAAATATCCCGACGATCGCAAACGACCGCTCACGCCCGAAGGCATCAAGCGATTCAAGGACGCCGTGCACGGCCTGGTCGCGCTCGGACCTCGAGTTGGACGTGATTCTGACCAGCCCGCTGACCCGGGCCGAGGAGACGGCCACCCTGCTGGCGACCGGTTTCAAGAAGCGGGTCCCAATGGAGACACTCGAGGCCCTCGCTCCCGGAGGCAAGCCCGCCGCCATCGTCGAGGCGATCAAGAGTCACACGAAGCGTCATCGGCGCATCGCGCTGGTTGGGCACGAGCCGGATCTCGGCGAGCTCGCGGCCAAACTGCTCGGTGCGCGCGGGCACGTGGAGTTCCGCAAGGGCGCGGTGTGCGCGATCGATGTCGATGGCGCCACGCCCGGCGGGCCAGGCACACTGCGCTTTTTGCTGCCGCCCCGCATGCTTCGCCGTCTGAAACCGTGACCCCTTGATGCGAGCCGTCGTCATCATCAATCCGGTCTCCGGGCCGAACCGCCGGCGGCCGGTGAGCGCCTGCACAGCGCTGGCGACCGAGGCGTTCGCGCGCCACGGCGCCGAAGTGGAGGTGCTGGTGACGGGCGCGCCCGGTGAGGCTCGCCTGTTCGCGACGCGCGCACGAAACGCCGGTGTCGATCTGGTGGCGGCCTGGGGCGGGGACGGGACAATCAATGAAGTGGCGCAGCGCGCTGGTGTACTCGGAGACACGCCTGGCAATTGTCCCCGGTGGATCGGGCAACGGCCTGGCCGGGACCTGGGCGTGCCGCTCGAATCAGCTGCGGCGCTCGAACTGGCCGCGACCGGCTCGCGGCGGTTGATCGATGCCGGGCAGATTGACGAGTCGTGGTTCTTCAACGTCGCCGGCGTCGGCCTCGACGCCCAAATCGCTCAGCACATCGCCGTGCCAGGTGTGCGCCGCGGCTTTTCCGGCTACGCCAAGATCACCTTCAGCGAACTGCCGCGATATCGCGCTCAGCACTACACGATTGAGCACGGCGGCACCTCGACCGCTTATCGCGCACTGATCATCGCCATCGCCAACTCACGTCAGTACGGCAACGGCGCGCAGATCGCGCCCAAGGCAAGACTGGATGATGGGCATCTCGATCTGGTCGTGGTGGAGGCGCAGCCGCTGTGGCGCCTGCTCGCGCAGATCCCCGCGTTTTTCAACGGCAGCCTGGTGCCGGGACGCGGCTTGCACATGACGCCGGTGATCGATGCGGTCGTGCGCGGCAGCGGTCCCCTGAGGTATCACGTGGATGGTGAGCCCAACGTCGGAGACGACGATCTGCAGGTCACGACCCGACCTCAGGCGCTATATGTTGTGGCCGCGTAAATTGTTGTCCCAGAGTGACTTCTGGTCTTCGACCGCCGCTGTTTACCGCGAATTTACACCCCGTTCACGCGGCGCTGGGGCAGGATCGAAGCGTCGCCATGTTCATCAAGCACCTTCGGAACGCCGGGCACACGCTTCGCTTCTCGATCGAACCCACGGACTCAGGTTGGCAGGTGAGTGAGGAGCGGGACAGCCAGGTCGTCAAGCGCGTCGAGTATCACGACTGGCATCGAGTAGAGCGCGCGCGCCGGTCGATCGCGATCGCGATGGACCAGTTGCAAGACGCCGGCTGGCACGTGGAGTAGGCGCCCGCGACGGTAACCGCTACTCCACGAACCGATAGCCGAGCCCGACCACGGTTTCGATCTGCTTACCCGCCTCACCGAGTTTCCCGCGCAGCCGTCCGACGTGCACGTCCACCGAGCGCGTTTCGATCAGGCGGTCGTAGCCCCACACGCGCTCCAGCAGGCGATCGCGAGACAGCACGCGATTCCGGTTCTCCACGAGATACCGCAGCAGTTCGAATTCGCGGCGAGTCAGCCGGATGGCTTCGCCGTCGGCTTCGATCGACACCGCATCGAAATCGGCCACCAGATGCTTGCCGCGATAGATGAGCGGGGCCGCGGTCTGCTCGTCGCTCTTACCCCGGCGCAGCACGGCGCGGACGCGAGCGGTCAGCTCGCGCAGGCTGAACGGTTTGGTGATGTAGTCGTCGGCACCGGCGTCAAGCCCGGTCACCCGGTCGCTTTCAGTGCCGCGGGCCGTCAGCATGATGATGGGAACTCGGGCTGTGGCCGGCCGACTGCGGAGGAGCCGGCACACTTCGAGGCCGCCCAGGACCGGCAGATTCAGGTCGAGTACGACGAGATCCGGTGGATGCTCGCTGGCGAGTCTGAGCGCCTGGTCGCCGCTTGCCGCGACCTCGACGATCATGTCGCCGCCGCGCTCGAGCGTGTGACGGATCAGTCCGGCGATGTCACCTTCGTCCTCGACGATGAGCACGCGCGTACGCGTCCCGTTGCGGTCGGCAGTGGCGGCCACCCTCATGGGCGTACGTGTCGCGTGAAGTGGTTGCATTCCGTTGGTCCTCAATCCTGAGAACCACGGTAGCGGCAGGAGGTTTCCACGCCATGACGGCGCGGTTAATTCTGGGTAACGCCTGACTCGCGACCTCAGCTCTACCCACGGTGCCCGGCGCGATCGTCGCCGTCCTTGGGGACGATGATGATCCCGTTGCGGATGTAATAGCCGTTGCCGTCCGCGTGCTCCAGGCCGGCGCTGTTCGTCAGGCGGGCGCCGTTGCCGATGCGCGCGTTCTTGTCCACGATCACCCGGTTCAGCACGACGTCGCGGCCGATGCCGATCGGCACCGCGTAGCGTTCGGGCTCCGGCTCGTAGTAGTCGGCGCCGAGCAGCACCGAACGCTCGACCCGGCTGCCGACGCCGATCGAGCTGCGGATGCCGACGACCGAGTCGGTGACCGTCGCATCTTCGAGATAACACCCCTCGGCCACGAGCGTGCTGTTGAGCTGACAGCGCACCAGCTTGGACGGCGGCAGGAAGCGTGCGTGCGTATAGACGGGGTAGGTCGGGTCGTAGAAGCTGAACGGCGCCTCGGAGCGGGTCAGCACGATGTTGGCGTCGTAGAAGCTCTCGATGGTGCCCACGTCTGCCCAGTAGCCGCGGTGCGGGAAGGCCCGCACCTTGTAGCGGGTGAGCGCGGCGGGAATCAGCTCGCGGCCGAAATCGTGCCCTGGCTCCTGCGCCAGCAGATCGAGCAGCACCTGGCGCGAGAACAGATAGATGCCCATCGAGGCGATGTAGGGCTTCTCGGGATCGTCGGCGACGAACCCGGCGCCCGCCCCCAGGCTGGGCGCCATCTGCCGCCAGCCGCTCGGCGTTGGGCTTTTCCTCGAAGCCGGCGATGCGCGCCTTGCGAGTCGAACGTGAAGATGCCCATGCCGGTCGCTTCATCGGCGTCAACCGGCAGCGCGGCGATCGTGACGTCGGCGTCGCTATCGACATGCGCCTGCAGCAGCTCGGCGTAGTTCATCCGGTAGAGATGGTCGCCGGCCAGGATCAGGTAGTGGTTGGCCTCGTGCTGGATGAAATGCCGCTGCGCCTTGCGCACCGCGTCAGCCGTGCCCTGGAACCACGCCGTGGACTCGGGCGTCTGCTCGGCGGCGAGAATCTCGACGAACCCGCGCGAGAACAGGTCCATGCGATAGGCGCTGCTGACGTGACGGTTGAGCGAGGCCGAGTTGAACTGCGTCAGCACGAAGATCCGGCGCAGGTCGGCGTGCAGGCAGTTGCTGATCGGCACGTCGATGAGCCGGTACTTGCCGCCGATCGGCACCGCGGGCTTGGAGCGGAACTGGGTGAGCGGGTGGAGCCGGCTGCCCTGGCCACCGCCGAGGATGAGCGCGAGCACGTTGCGCATGGCAGCAGCATATCGCGAGCTGCGATCGGCGATTTACCAGAAGCCCACCACTTTCCACCACGCGAAACCGATCGTGAGCCACATCGCCATGTTCGCGACCGAGACATAGAAGCCGACCTTCCACCAGTCGGCGTGCGAGACATAGCCGAGGCCGAACAGGATCGGCGCCGTCGTCGTGCCGTAGTGGGTGAGGCCCGCCGGCAGGTTGGCGAGGCACAGCAGGCTGTAGACCGCCAGTTGCGGCGGCACGCCGAGGCCGACCAGCATCACGACGAAGGGCGGGAACATCGCCAGCATGTGCGCGGTGATGCTGGCGAACGAAGTAGTGCGTGTAGAAGTAGATCAGCAGCATCGCGACCAGCACCACGACCCACGGCACGCCGGGGAAGAGCGCGCCGACGCTCTCGGCGAACACCTTGGTCGTGCCGGTCGCGTTGAGCAGCTCGCCCATCTTGCAGCAGGCCGCCGTACCAGACGAACACGTCCCAGGCCGCGCGCTCGGTGACGGCCGCCTGCCACGGCATGGTGCCGGTGGTCAGCAGCACGGCGAGCCCGAGCATGGCGACGAAGGTGACGTCGAGGCGATGCCAGGCCGACGTCATCCACAGCAGGCCGACACCGACGAAGACCGCGAGCGTGATCCACTCGTCGCGCGCGAGCGGGCCCATCTTGTGCAGCTCCTCGATCGCGAAGCGCGGCGCTTCGGGCGTGTGCCGTACCTCGGGCTTCATCACGCGGTGGACGATCCACGGCACGACCGCGCACGACGCCAGGCCGGGAACGATCGCGGCGATGAACCAGCTGGACCAGGTCACCTGCACGTTGACCAGCTTCGCGGCGAGGCTGGCGCCGAGGATGTTGCTCGCCTGGCCGGTGAAGAACATCGCGCAGGCGACGGCCGATCCCTGGTACATGCTGGCGATCAGGAAGCCGCCGATGCGCGACGACGTCGGCCCGGGATGCGAATCGAACAGCTCCGCGATGCGCACCGCCACCGGCAGCATCATGCCGGCGCTGCGCGCGGTGATCGAGGGCACGCCGGAGGCGAGCGTGACGTCGGTCATCATCAGCGCGTAGCGAGACGCCGAGCGAGCTGCGCCCGAACGGCGCGGATGAAGATCAGCGCGATGCGGCGGGCGAGGCCGCTGTCGAGCATCGACCGCGCGATCAGCATCGCCACGATCACCAGCCACACCGACGGCTCGGCGAAGCCGCCGAGCACCTCGCGCATCGGCGTGCCGTTGGCCGCCATCGCCGTCAACCCGAGCAGGACCAGCGCCGAGGCCGGGCAGCGGCTCGATCACCATCCCGGCGATGACGCAGGCGAAGATCGCGGCGAGGCGCCAGCCTTGCGGCGTGACGGCCTCGGGCCGCGGCACGATGAAGGCGATGACGAGGAAGAGGACGAGCAGCGCGGCAAGACCCCGCACGCGGACGTGCATGGGCGTGGGGGCCGTGGACGACATCTGGGCGGATTATACGGGAGGTGCGAGCGGGCGCGGCGCTATCGCCAGCCGTGCGCGTCCACGAAAGCGTCAACGCGCTGCGCGATGTCGTCGCGAATGCCGCGAACCTGGTCGAGCGGCCGCCCTTTGGGATCGTCGAGCGGCCAGTCTTCGGTCCGGGCGCCCGGCACGAAGGGGCACTGGTCGCCGCAGCCCATGGTGATCAGCCATTGAGCCTGTTGCGCGAGGTCCTCGGTGAGCCGCACTCGGTATCGCGTCGTTCAAGTCGACGCCGCGTTCCGCCATGACGATCAGCACTTCGGGGTGGACCCGCGGACCGGGATCCGTCCCTGCCGAAATCGCGCGGGCCTTGCCCGGATCGGCGATCTGGTTGAACAACGCCGCCGCCATCTGCGAGCGCCCGGCGTTGTGCACGCACGCGAAGAGGACCGTGGTCATCCCGCGACCAGCTCCCGCTGGAGCCTGATGAGATCCTTCGAGGCGACTTCCGTATGCGTGAGGGCGTGCAGGGCCGAGGCGATCACCGACGCGACCACGGGGTCGGACTGCGGCGCCAGCGAGTAGTGCATCCAGATGCCTTCGCGGCGCGCGGTGACGAGACCCGTGCGGCGGAGATAGGCCAGATGTCGCGAGGCGGTGGGCTGCGGCACGCCCAGGCTGCCGTGCAGGTGGCAGACGCAAACCTCGCCATCCTTCAGCAGCGACAGGATGCGCAGCCGTGTGGCATCCGCCAGGGCGCCGAAGACCGTGGTCAAGGTGTCGAGGTGCCTCAGCCGTGGCGCCGGTTTCGGGGTGCAGCAAGGTGTTGACATATTCGCCTTGACAAATATATCACGGCGGTAGATATTCGCTATAGGCGAATATGTAGGATCAGGGATCAGGGATCAGGGATCAGGCCCAAGCCCAAGCCCCAAGCCCCAAGACCCAAGACTCAAGACTCAAGACCTGGAGAAACCATCATGGCAAGCGACACCGCGACGGACATCAAGTCGGTAGTGAAGGAGAAATACGGCGAGGCCGCGCGGCGGGCGGCCCAGGGACAGGCCAGCAGCGGCTGTGGCTCCAGCGAGGGCGGCTGCTGTGATCCCGATCACCAGCAACCTCTACGACGTGTCGCAGATCGGCGTCCTGCCCGTCGAGGCGGTGATCGCATCGCTCGGGTGCGGCAACCCGACGGCGCTGGCCGAGCTGAAGGCGGGCGAGACCGTGCTGGACCTGGGTTCCGGCGGTGGCATCGACGTCCTGCTCTCGGCGCGGCGTGTCGGCCCGACCGGCAAGGCCTATGGCCTCGACATGACCGACGACATGCTGGCGCTCGCGCGTGAGAACCAGGCGAAGTCGGGCCTGACGAACGTGGAGTTCCTCAGGGGCGAGATCGAGCACATCCCGCTGCCCGACAATTCGGTGGACGTCATCATCTCGAACTGCGTCATCAACCTGTCGGCCGACAAGGACGCGGTGCTGCGCGAGGCGTTCCGCGTGCTGAAGCCCGGCGGCCGCTTTGCCGTGTCGGACGTCGTCGTGCGCGGCACCGGCGTGCCGGCCGAGGTGCGCAAGAACATGGAGCTGTGGATCGGCTGCGTCGCCGGCGCGCTGGAGGAAGGGGAGTATCGCGCCAAGCTGTCGGCGGCCGGCTTTGGCGACGTTGACCTCGAGCCGACGCGCATCTACAAGGCCGAGGATGCCAAGGCGTTCCTGGCCAGCGCCGGTCTCGACGAAGAGGGCCTGGCCGAGTCGGTCGATGGCCGCTTCATGAGCGCGTTCGTCCGGGCCACCAAGCCTGGCGCCGCCGCGGCCCCGTGCTGTGCACCGGGTTGCTGCTCGTAGAGCCGGCAATTCGGCTTCGTCCACTCGTAGCCACGTCCGTCCTTGAAGCGGCCTTGACTGGTCGAAGCTGCCGTGCAGAATCCCATCGTCTTCCCCTTGAAAGGGGTACCGTGATGGTCGAAGCTGTGGTCTCATTGGACGCCGCCGAGGCGATTTGGGCCGAGTTCTCGCCGCCCCTTCGGGCGTTCCTGGCCAGACGCGTGCCGCCGGGCGTCGAGGCGGATGATTTGCTCCAGGACGTGTTCCTGCGGGTCGTAAGGCACCTTGGCTCGCTTCGTGCGAGCGATCGTCCGGAAGCATGGCTCTTCCAGATTGCCCGCAACGCCTTGCGTGATTCGCTGCGGGCGCGTCAACGCCGCGACGGGCGCACGGATTCCCTCGACATGGACCTCCCGGCCGAGTCCGGGGCCGACGCCGACCATGCGGCAGAGGCCGAGCTGGCGCCGTGCCTCACCGCGATGGTCGCCAGGCTTCCCGAGCCCTACCGGAGCTGCCATCACGCTGACCTCGATTCAGGGGCTCACCCAAGCCGAGGCTGCCCTGTCGGCAGGCGTCTCGCTCTCGGGCATGAAGTCTCGAGTGCAGCGGGGCCGGGCGCACCTCCGCGACATGCTGGTGCGCTGCTGCGAAATCGTCGTGGACGTGAGGGGTGCGGTCGCCGATTTCTCCCTCCGCACACCCACGAGCTGCGACGCTGATGGAACAGCGCCAAGCCAACCAGCCTGCTTGTCCTCTCCCTGCCCCTCATCATCAGCGACCGCGGTTGCGTCCATTTCTGAAGGCCGTCGTCTTCATGAGTGAGGCCACGAATCATCGTGGCCCAACAGGAGGACGCCCATGGCGAACGAATTCAACCGAATCGAGCCCACCGAGCCTGCACCAACCGCCGCGAATACCCCGAAGCCCGCCGACACCTGCTGCGGGGGGCCGGCCCCCGCATGGTCCGACGGCTGTTGCGTCGAAGACGCTGAGGTGAAATCCGCTGGCGGCGCGGTTGCGGCTGCACTTCAGCCCCGAGACAAGCGTGCTGCCCGAACTGAACGCCGAAACCCGAGGAGGACTCTCTATGATCAAAACCCTCTTGCCGCTCGCGCTCGGAGCCGTCGTCTGGGCCAGCCTGTCGGCGGCCGGTGCTGCGAATCAAGATCCGCTCATCGCGGCCCCCGACGCTTACCAGCTCGAGTTCGAGAACGCCTGGGTGAAGGTCGTTCGCGTGCGCTACGCCCCCAAGGCCGTTGTTCGCGCCGCATTTTCACACCGAGCAGGCATCGGCCTACGTCTATCTGAACGACGGCGGGCCGATTCTGTTCAAGCACGAGGGTCTCCCGTACGCGGCCGTCACGAGGCCGGCAACAAAAGCCGGCAGCTTCCGTGTCTACAAGGGACTCAAGGAGGTCCATTCAGTCGAGAACCCTACGGAGACGCTGAGCGACTTCCTCCGCGTGGAGTTCAAAACCGAACCCATCGACGAGGCGAACCTTGCGAGGCAAGTTCTTTCGCGACGCCACTATCCCCGCCGCGACGCAGGAACGAGTGCAGTTCGAGAATGCCCAGATCCGAATCAGCCGCGTCACCGTCGCGTCTGGCGGAAGGCTCGAAGTCCGAGCTTCAGCCGAGGCACCGGCGCTGCTGGTGTACCTGACGCAGGCCGGCGACGAGCCTTCCTTGTCGGCCGAGAGTCCTATTCCGACGTCGGCGATACAGAGTGGCTCGACGTAAGTGCGGGTTGCGACGCTGCGCGGTGCTGCTACGGCCGCCGCAGAAGTGCTGCGGTTTGACTTCAAGACGCGGCCTGCTGCCAATACTGGCAAAGTAGGGGAGGTCTAGCCGATGCCAGTCGTGGTGCGCGATGCCGTGGAGCAGGACATCCCAGCCGTGCTCGCCATTTACAACGAGGTGATCGCGACTTCGACTGCGGTGTACATCGACGAACCCACGACGCTCGAGGAACGCCACGCTTGGTGGCGTGCGCGTACGGATGCCGGGTACCCGGTCTTGGTGGCAAGAGACGAATCAGGCGTCACGGGCTTTGCATCGTTCGGTGACTTCCGTCCTCGTCCAGAGCGTGTCGCCGCACTTCAAAGAGGTCGGGTATAAGTTCGGCAGGCGGCTTGACCTCGTGTTTCTGCAACGAAGGACAGGCTGACAGCCACGACCCCCGATCCCCCTTAGCCCGTCCGTCCGGTATTCGTTTTCACCAAATTAACATTCCCGTCATGAGGCCGATCCTTCATCTCGCTACGCTGCCTTTGTTCACATCCGAACAAGGAGTCTCGAATGAAGGTTTTCATTTCCCTGGTGCTCGCGCTGTTCATCGCGACCCCGGGTTTTGCGCAGCAGACCGAGTCCCGCATCGTCGGGAAGGTGCTCGACCAGAGCAAGTCGGCACTGCCTGGCGTTACTGTCACGGTCACCTCGAAGGCGACGGGCGCGGTGCGCCCGGCGGTGACAGATGCAGACGGCAGTTTCGCCGTCACGAATCTCAACTCCGGCGCCTACACCGTGGTGGTGGAACTGGCCGGGTTCCAGACCAACCGGCGCGACGTCGTGCTCGGCGTCGGCCAGATCGAGAGCATCGCCGTCGAACTGGGCGTTTCCGGCGTCACCGAGCAGGTGACGGTCACGGCGGATTCACCCGTGCTCGACCTGTCGTCGGCCAAGATCGGCGTCAACGTCTCCCCTGAGGAAGTGCAGAACCTGCCGGTGAACGGCCGGAACTTCGCCAACCTCATGACCCTGGCCACGGGCGCGACGAGCGACGGTAACGGCGGCTGGTCGTCGGTGCGTTTCAACGGCAAGTCGAATCAGCAGAACTACCTGAACTACGACGGCGTGGACGGCACGTATGTGTGGGACGCCAGCCCCGGCTACCTGAACGCCACGGGCTCGCAGTTCCGCCTGCAGACCTCGATGGAGTCGGTCGCGGAGTTCCGCGTCAACTCCGGCCTGGCGCCAGCCGAAAGCGGTCTCGGCGCCGGCGGCAACATCACCGTCGTCAGCAAGAGCGGCTCGAACGCCTATCGCGGTTCGCTCTTCGAGTACTACCGCAACGACGCGCTCGACGCCGCATCGAAGTACGACGACGTCAAGCAGCCGCTGGACCTGAACCAGTTCGGCGGCTCGGTGGGCGGCCCGGTCCGCCAGAACCGGACGTTCTTCTTCGTCAGCTACGAGGGGCTGCGGCAGAACACCGGCCTGAGCTTCACCGAAGCAGTGCCGAGTGACGAGGCGCGGCGCCGCATTCTCGCGGGCGAACCGGTCGGCAGCGGTCAGGGCCAGAGCCCGGCGCGCACGCAGGCGGTGGCGCCGCTCCTGAACGGGTTCCCACAGGGTACCGTGGCGACGAGCAACCCGCTGGTGGCCCTGGCCACCAACACGACCGAGGCCGAGCAGCGCGAGGACACGATGTCGTTCCGCGTCGATCACCGCTTCAGCGACAGTCACTCGTTCTACGGCCGTTATCTCTACAGCAACGGTGAAGTCGACACCCCGGACCGCACGGTGACGCCTCGCCGCGTGCTCGCGAAGCAGCAGCCGCAGAACATCGTCGCGAACTTCCAGAGCGTCTTCGGCGGCACGATTGTCAACGAAGCCAAGGTGGGCGTGAACCTGCCGGAGAACAGCGCGCTGGCCTTTGGGCCGGCCGGCTACGACGCGCTCGGCGTCTCGCTCTCAGGTTCGTTCACGTCGGGGTCCATCGACGCGCGCGGCACCACCGGCATCGCTCGCAGCGGCTTGCTGATTCGCGCCACCAGCGCGGCCACCACGGTTGGCTCGTCGTTCGACCCGAAGTCGATCTCGTTCGCGGATGCGGCCACGATGACGCACGGGGCCCACACCTTCAAGGGCGGGCTCGAGTATCGCACGCTGAGCGCCAGGTTCCAGTTCCTCGGCAGCCAGGAGCTCTCCTACAACGGCATCAACGAGTTCATCGACAACCGCCCCAACACCTACGCGGTGACGGCCGACTCGCCGTTCTTCACACCCGAGCAGTTCTACGCCATCGGGTTCGTTCAGGACTCGTGGCGGGCCGGGGAGAGGTTGACCCTGGAACTCGGCATGCGCTACGACTACTACTCGGTGGTCAGCGAGGCCGACGACCGGGCCCGGCCGTTCTTCGTCGAGGAGAACGAGTTCGGCAACGTCGGCGACGGCTTCTACAACGCGGACAAGAACAACTTCTCGCCGCGTCTCGTCGGCCGCCTATCAGCTGAACGACAAGACGGTGGTGCGCGGAGGTTTCGGTCTCTTCTACGGCCCCGGCCAGTTCGAGGACCGTATCCAGCCGATCGAGAACTACATCGACCGCAGCCGCGTCCAGACCTCGGACGTCCCCAACAACGGGCTGCAGTATCCGGTTTCCGACAGCCAGTTGCTCGGACTGCTGTCGATCCGCGGCTACACCCACAACTACCCGATTGAGTACAACATGCAGTACGGGTTCACCGTATCGCGCGAGCTGCCGGGCGACCTCAACCTCACGGTTGGCTACACCGGCAGCCGCGGCTACGACATGTTCCTCCGCGGTGTCGGCAACGTCCTCGACCCGGTGACGCTGACGCGCCCGGTTTCGAGGTATGGCCAGATCGACTTCAAGACCGCGGGCTGCGTGGACGACGTCGACCTCGCCGGAATCTACCCGACCGGCGGTTGCGGAACGGCGCGGTACGACGCGCTTCAGATCAGCGCGACGCGGCGGTTCCGCTCGGGCTTCACGGGCGGCTTCCAGTACCAGGTACTCGCGAAACAAGGGCACCACGCAGGGTTCGAACGAGGCCGCGACCGCCCAGAACACGTTCGACTTCCAGAGCGAATACGGGACCAACCCGCAGGACATTCCGCACACCGTTAACGGCTCCGCCGTCTACCAGTTCCCCGGCGAGGGTTTCTGGACCGGCGGCTGGCGCCTCGGCGGCATCGTCAACGCGAGAAGCGGCGTGCCGCTGAACGTGACGATCGCGCGGCCCGACAACGTCTCGGTGAATGGCGTGAACGTGGCCAACATTCCCGGCGGCAACAGCCGCGGCACGCAGCGGCCGGACCTGGTGCCCGGCGTGGATCCCTATATCAACCAGGACGGCGTCCGCTGGCTGAACCCGGCGGCGTTCACGACGCCGCAGCCGGGCACCTTCGGCAACATGCCCCGCAACTACCTGCGTGGCCCTGCGTTCGCGCAGTTCGACCTGATGGCGAGCAAGGACTTCCGCTTCGGCTCGCAGGGGTTCCAGTTCCGCCTCGAGATGTTCAACCTGCTCAATCGGCTGAACTACGAGAACCCGGCCACCAGCCTGCCCAACGGCACGCCCGGCGTCCCGTTCACGGACGCACAGGCCGGCACGTTCGGCTACATGCTGGGACCGCTGAACCGCACGGTCGGCCTGGGCACAGCCCGGCAGACCCAGATTTCCCTCCGCTACACCTTCTAAAGGGGCGGGGCCAGGCACGAAACCCTCGAAAACCACGCAGTTTTTGCCGTATGTGCAGAAACTGCGGCGGTTTCGTGGGTTTCGTGCCTGGCCCCGTTCGCACCGCTCGTAACGTAAACGTAACAAAGCTGTGACAGAATTCGGAGCGTGCGATTTCGCCTGATTCCCAAAGAAGAGAAGTTCTTCGAGGACTTCACCGCCCTGGCCGACCGGATCGTCTCGGGCGCCACCCTCCTCGAGCGCATGCTCGCCTCCGACCCTCCCGACTGGGACACGGCGCTCCAGATCAGGCAGATCGAAAACGAGTGCGACGCGCTGACCCACAACATCATCCAGCGCTTGAACTCCACCTTCGTCACCCCGATCGATCGCGAAGACATTCACGCCCTGGCCAAGTCCATGGACGATGTCATGGACGCCATCGATGCCGCGTCCGGCGTGCTGCGCCGCTACCGGATGGCGTCGCTCCGCTACGGCGCCCGGGAGCTGGCCTCGCTCACCTGGCAGGCCGCCATGCAGATGAAGGTGGCGGTGGAAGCGCTCGATCGCCGCGTCGGCGTGCACGAGCGCGCCGTCGAAGTGAATCGCATCGAGAACGCCGCCGACGACGTGCACGACGAAGCGCTGCGCCGCCTGTTCGAGGAAGAGCGTGACGCCATCACGCTCATCAAGTGGAAGGAAGTCCTCGACCTGATGGAAGAAGCCACCGATCGCTGCGAGGACGTGGCCAACGTCCTCGAGAGCGTTGTCGTGAAGCACGGATAGCGGCGCCGTGGAATTCGCGCTCGTCAGCCTCGTCATCGGGGTCGCGCTCGTCTTCGATTACATCAACGGTTTCCACGACGCGGCGAACTCCATCGCCACCGTCGTCTCGACCCGCGTCCTGTCTCCCGGCAAGGCCGTCATCTGGGCCGCGTTCTTCAACTTCGCCGCCGCCTTCATCTTCGGGACGGCAGTCGCCAAGACCATTGGCTCCGGGATGATCGACATCTCGGCCGTCACCACCTCGGTGATCCTGGCGGCGCTGATCGGCGCGATCGTGTGGGATTTGATCACCTGGTATTACGGGCTGCCGACGAGCTCGTCGCACGCACTGATCGGCGGCTACGCCGGGGCGGGTGTCGCCAAGGCCGGGACCGGCGTGTTGATTCCCGCGGGCTGGACCAAGACGCTTGTCTTCATCATCCTCGCGCCCGGGATCGGGTTCATCCTCGGCTTCGGCTTCATGGTCATCATCCTGTGGCTGTTCCGTAACTTCGCGCCGTCGCGGGTGGATCGCTGGTTCCGCAAGCTGCAGCTGGTGTCGGCGGCCGCCTACAGCCTGGGCCATGGCGCCAACGACGCGCAGAAGACGATGGGCATCATGGCCGGCGCGCTCTTCGCCGGCGGCTTCATCACCGAGTTCTACATCCCGTTCTGGGTGGAGATGATCGCCTACAGTGCCATTTCGCTCGGCACGCTGTCTGGCGGCTGGCGCATCATCCACACCATGGGCTCGAAGATCACCCGCCTGCAGCCGGTGGGCGGCTTTGCCGCCGAGACCGCCGGGGCAGTGTCGCTCTTCACCGCGACGTCGATGGGCGTGCCCGTCAGCACGACCCACACCATCACCGGCGCCATCGTCGGCGTCGGCGCGACGCGGCGCCTGTCCGCGGTGCGGTGGGGGATTGCGGGTCAGATCGTGTGGGCGTGGATCCTGACGATCCCGGCGTCCGCCGCGATCGCGGCCGGGACGTTCTACGTGCTGCGCGCGGTCGGGATGCCGTAGCGCCAGCCTTGGCGGCTGCCTTCAGCCGCGCAACGGCAGGCGCACGGTGAAGATGGCGCCGCCCTCCGGCTGGTTGCCGGCCGTCACCGTCGCCGCCCATCACCTGCACCAGGTGCTTGACGATCGCCAGGCCCAGTCCGGTGCCGCCGGGCCGGGTGCGCGACTTGTCCACGCGATAGAAGCGCTCGAACACCCGGAGCAGATCGCCGTGCGGCATGCCCCGGACCGGTATCCGCCACGATCAGCTCGAAGAACCCGGCCGTCGATGCGCCGGCGGTGACCTCGATCTCACCGTCGTCCGGCGTGTAGTTCACCGCGTTCTCGATCAGGTTCCGCAGGATGTCGTGAAGCTTGGCGGCATCGGTGATCAGCGATGCGCGCCTCGTCGGGAATCGCCAGCCGGACCGTCATGCTGCTTCTCCGCGATCGGCTGCTCGAAGTCGTCGACCACTCCTGCGAGCCGTCGCCGCGATGTCGCACGGGCGCGAGTCCACGGTCTCCTGGCCGGCGTCGAGCCGTGCCAGCCGCAGCAGATCCTTGACCAGCCGCTCCATTCGCGTCGCGTGCCGATGAATGATGTCCAGGAATCGCTCGCCGCGCCTCGTCATCGTCGGGATCGTCAAGCAGCGCTTCGGCGTAGCCCTTGATGGCCGTCAGCGGCGTGCGCAGTTCGTGCGACACGTTGGCGACGAAGTCGCGGCGGATCTGATCGGCCTTCTTCAGGTCGGTGATGTCGTGCAGCACGAGCACCGCGCCGCGGCCCGTCGGCGACCACCGGGGCGACGCGCGCGACGAGCGTGCGGTTGCGTGTCCGCGCGTCAGCGACAGCTCGAGGCCTTCGGTGGGTCCGCCCGCCATGGCGCGCGGCCGATCTGTTCGACGATGCCGGGATGACGGATGGCCTCGACGTAGGGGCGGCCGATCGGCCTCGCGCTCGAGCTTCAGCATGCGGCGGGCGGCGTCGTTCACGAGCTGCAGCCGGCCCTGGCCGTCCACGACCAGCACGCCTTCGACCATGCTGGCGAGGATCGCCTCCATGCGCGCGCGGTCGCGCGCGAGCGCGTTCGACGCGGCTGTCCCAGTTCATGCACGGCGGCGTCCATCGCGCGCGCCACGCTGCCGAGATCGTCGTCGCCGTAATCGGGAGCCGGGCGGCTCAGATCGCCCAGCGCTGTAGCGCCGTGCCGACGGACATGCATCGCGTGACGGCCCGCGCCTGACGGGCGGCCGTTGATCGCCGAGACCAGCGAGATACGCCACGACCGTCGCGCACGACGGCGCCGATCGCCGCCGCGAGGAGTCAGGACGACGGTCGATCACGGCGTCAGGCTCGGAGCCGGATCGAGAGCTTGTAGCCGAACTGCTTGACGGTGACGATCGCCTCGGCGAGGAATCGGCAGCTTCTCGCGCAGGCGCCGCACGTGCACGTCAACCGTGCGGGTGCCGCCGGTGTAGGAGTAGCCCCACACGTCGGATGAGCAGCAGGTCGCGCGACAGCACGCGGCCGCGGTGTTCCATCAGGTACTGGAGCAGCAGGAACTCCTTGGCCGTCAGCTTCACCTCGTCGCCGTCGACCTTCACGACGTGACGATCGACGTCGACCGATGAGCGGGCCGTAGGCCAGCCGGCTCTCGGTCGCCGCGGCGCGATGCGCGCGGCGGAGCAGGGCGCGCACGCGCGCGACCACTTCGTTGGGGCTGAACGGCTTGGTGATGTAGTCGTCGGCGCCGAGCTCGAGGCCGACGATGCGATCCGATTCCTCGCCCTTGGCGGTGAGCATGATGATCGGAATCGCGGGCGGTCTCCGGGTCGGCGCGCAGCGCCCGGCACATCTCCAGGCCGTCCATGCCCGGCAGCATCACGTCCAGCAGGATCACGTCGGGCACCTGGCGCTTGGCCCGCGCCACCACGTCCTTCCCGGTGGTCAGCAACGTCGGCTCGAAGCCGGCCTTCTGCAGGTAGTGGGCGACCAGCTGCCCGATGTCCGGATCGTCCTCGACGATGATCGCGCGTGACCTGGCGTCGGTGCTCATCGTGAGCTATCCGACGCTGCCGGTTCCGGGGTGCGCACCACGCCGACCAGCTGCCAGCCGTCGGCCGCGCGGCGGAATCGCACGCGCACCGGCGTGGCCCACGCCGGGTTCACCTTCGACATCGAGGAGATCTCCAGCTGCACGAAGGGGCTGTCGAGGACGGCTGCCGGCGCCTGAAAGAGCGGCAGCGTCGCCGTCTGCGGCTCGCCGACCGGGGTCACCTTGCCCGTGGCGTTGTCGAAGCGCCCCCACTGCACGTGATACGACTCGGCAGGCAGGGCGCGCCGCGTGTCCACGGCGACGTTCCGGCTGCTGAACGCGCCGCTCGGCGACAGCTGGAAATCCACCAGCGGGTTGACGACGTTCAGCCAGGTGAGGCCGATCTTGTCGCGCCGCGCGATGATGACGTCCCCCAGGTAGCTGGTGGCCGCGGGATCGGAATATTCGGCGGACTCGACCGCGGCGCGGATCGCCTCGTCGGAAATCGCCATCGTCTTGCGCGCCGCCCAGAACAGGTCGTCGGCCTGCGCGTTCAGGAACGCCTGCGTTCGGATACTCCGGCTTCCATGCCTCGGGCTGGAAGAACGAGGCTTCGATGTTGCCGAGCGACTTGATGTCCGGGTACTCGACGCGAATCCACGGCCGCACGTAGAGGCCGAGCGTCAGCGCGGTGATCACCGTCGGCCGCGCCTCCCAGATGTACTCGTTGCCGGCGCGCGGCTTCTGCGCGTAGAGGCTGGCGCTGCCGAGCGTCGAGCCGAAGTCGATCAGGTGGTGCCACAGCATCTTGCGGCCGTCCCGCTCGACGATGGTGTCGAGGGAGTTGATGCTGCGCGAGTCGTCGTGGTTGAGCCACGCCGAGAACACGCGCAGGCCGCGCAGCTCGCGGTGATGCTCGTGCGGGTGGATGTCGTTCGGATCGTCGGGGCGCGTGCCGTAGTAGCGATAGGGCCCGACCGGTGTGCCGGCCAGCGCCTTGCTCGCGATCACGCGGAAGGTGTGATCGTCGTTGCGCGCGCCGCGGGTGAGCAGCTCGTCCACATCGCCTTCGGTCAGCTTGCGCTTGCGGCCGGTCAGGTCGCGAATCGTCGCGGTGTCGCCGACCACGAGGTTGTCGCGCCGCAGCACGGCCAGGTGGTTCTCGGGAACGTGGAAGCCCAGCGCCCAGAACAACTTCGTCGCGACCATCTCGGCGCCGGTGGCCATCTCCGGGTTCGACTCGGGATCGAACTTGATGAACCACATGACGTTGGCGCTGTCGCGGATGGTGAAGCCCGGGGTGACGCCGTCGCTCTTGCCCGACACCACCGTCCACTTGCCGGGTGCCGGGCCGCTGGTCGTGTCCGGCCCGCGGCGAACCTCCTCGGCCGTGAGCGGCTTCACGCCGGCGCGATTGGTGAACCAGCTCGAGTCGGGAACTTCATCGATGGTGTTGATGTTCAGCGCGCGCCGCGGTCGTGCGGTCGCCCGGCTTGAAGAACGTGTTCTCGACGAAGTCGTAGGGATCGCTCAACGCCCATTCGCGCACGTTGCCGGCGTCCTGGGTCTCCGGATCGACCGCGATCGGGTCGTCCGGGAAGTAGACCGGCTGTGCGGCGTTCGCGCTGGCCAGGGCCGCCGCCACCACCAGGAAGGCGGCAGGGAGGAGCGCACGGCGACGCGTCGGGGAGGTGACCATGGCGTGCATTTTCAGAACACCGGGCTGAACTTCACAGAACAGGCGCGCCCCTTCGGGGCCGCCGAGGCCGACATCGACGCGCATCAGCACATTCTTGTTCGTGTTGAACCGCAGGCCGAAGCCCCAGCCCGGTCTTGAACTCGTCGAGGCGAATCTGCTCGAGGACGGTGCCGACGTCGCCGCCGTCCCAGAACAGCGCGAGGTCGAGGCCGGAGAAGGCTTCCCAGCGGTACTCGGCGTTGAACAGGACGTAGGTCGCGTCGCGGAACCGGAGCGCGCGGTAGCTGCGCAGCGTCCGCGAGCCGCCGATGGTGGGCGACAGGAAGAACGGCACCCGGCCGCCGCCATTGAGCGGATCGACGTGCGCGGCGGAGAAACGGACGGCGAAGTTCCGCTTCTTGTCGAAGATCGGGAACACGTGAAGGATCTCGAGATCGGTGCGCCGGTAGCTGAACTCCCGCGACGGATCCTGATCGCGGCCCGTTCCCACCTGCAGCAGCACGCGCCCGCCCGCCCGGGTATTGCCGGGCTGATCGCGATAGTCGAAGTCGACGAAGGTGCGGGTGTAGACCAGCCGCGGCTGGCGGGTCAGGCCGGGCGCTTCCTCGTCGGTGAACTGTTCCTCGACCGAGGGGTAGCGATCGTCGGTGCCCTCGCGGATGTCGGGACGCAGGTAGCCGAACTCCTCGCCGAAGGAGAACCAGGGCTTGACGTTGATCCGCGCCGAGCCATTCGCGGTGAACGCTTCATAGCGGTAGTCGGCGCGATCCGAGCGTGACGACTCGCCGAGACCGAAAAAGTCCTCCTGGGTGTAATCCCACCAGCGGGTCGCGCCCTGCAACTCGAGCACGCCGCCAAACAGGCGAGGCGCCAGCACCTCGAAGTTGACCGCCTTGTAGGCACGGGTCGAGCCGATCACCGAGGTGTCGATCTCGAGCATCCTGCCGGTGCCAGGCAGCGTGTGGCGGTAGCCGATGCCCAGCGCCAGCCCGCTGCCGGTCGTGAAGTCAGCGATGATTGGATAGGCGCCGTTGGCCTTCTGCCCCCAGCGTTCGATGAGCCGCTTCTCATCGATGTAGAGCAGGGCTTTCTCGATCTTGCCGGGTTGGTAGGGGTGCAGTTCGCCGGCTCTCGCCGCCCGCTGCTGTTCGAGCAACTCCGCGCGCGTTTGCTGGGCGACCGCCGGGCCCGGCAGCAGGCCGGCCGTGAGGACGGAAAGGGCGATGAGGCGCAGCATCAGGACGTGGGAATTTTATCTCAGGCGGAGGACGGCTCCTTGGTTGATCCGGCGTCGTGGACGACGTACGCTGACCGCATGCTCATGCGTCGATGCCAGATGGTGCTCGCTTGTGTCGCGGTCGCCGTCGCCACCTCATCTGCCCAGACGTCGCCGGCCGCGGCCCCGAATCCGTTTGGCGAGCCCGCCCGCACCAGCACCAACCACCTGACGGTGGAGTCGACGCTCAGCCACATGACGGTGTCGCCGGGCACGCGCGTCACGATGTCGGTGAACGTGGTGCCGCGACGCGCCATGCACGTCTATGCACCCGGCAAGCACGACTACCAGGTGGTCGGCCTGAGCATCACGCCAGAGCCGTGGCTGCGCGCCGAGCCCACGAAGTACCCGCCGTCCGAGTCGTATCACTTCGAGCCGACCAACGAGACGATCCCGGTCTACTCGAAGCCGTTCCGCCTGACGCGCGAGGTGACGATCCTGGCCACACCCGAAGCCCGCCAGCAACTCGCCGGCAAGAGCGAAGTGACGATCGCCGGCGTGCTGGAATATCAGGCCTGCGACGACAAGCTGTGCTACCCGCCAACGAAGGTGCCGGTGCGGTTCACGGTGCCCCTGAAAACCCTGAAGGCAGGATCCGGTATCCGGTGTCCGGTTTCCGTAGGCTCAAGGCTCTAGGCTCTAGGCTCTGGGGTTCTGGATTTCGGACGCCCGGTTACCGGATGACCGGTTACCGTGACACCGGTTCTAAACGTCCTTGATCCCGTGCCCGCGGACCAGGAAGTAGGCGGCGAGCACCGCCAGCACCACGCCGTTCACCGCCAGCATCGCCGGCGCTGATCCGACCTGCGTGATCAGCCAGCCGCTCGCCAGCCCGCCGAGCGGCGACCCGCCGCGAAACGCCACCATGTAGATGCTGACCACGCGCCCGCGCAGCTCCGGCGGGGCGATGAGCTGCACCATCGAGTTGGTGACCGAGAAGCACATCACCAGCAGCGCGCCCGTGAAGAACAGGATCGTCGTGCTCAGCCACACCTCGCGCGACAGGGCGAACGCGGTCATCGCCACGCCGAAGGCGCTCAGCAGCCCGAGCAGGATCCGTCCCAGGTGGCGATGCTTGCCGAGCCACGCCACGATCATCGCGCCGCACACCGCGCCCACGCCCGAGGTCGTCATCATGCGCGAGTAGAGGCCGACGTCCTGGTGGAAGACGTCCTTCGCGATGATCGGCAGGAAGGTCAGCAGCGGCAAACCCAGGAACGCGGCAATGAACCCGAGCATCGTCAGGGTGCGAAGGTTGGGCGAGCCGTGCACGTAGCGCAGGCCGTCCTTCATCTGGCTGACGAGGCTCACGGTCGATGCCGGCGGCACGTGCACGTCGCGCAGCGAGAGGATCGCGGCGATCACGAACAGGAACGAGATGCCGTTCATGCCGAAGCACATCACCATGCCGAAGGTGGCCAGGGCCAGGCCGGCGACGACCGGGCCGATGATGCGCGCGAGATTGAACTGGATGGAGTTGAGGGCGATGGCGTTGGGCAGGTGTTCCTTGCCGACGAGGGTGGGGACGAGCGACTGATACGCCGGCCCGCCAAAGGCCTGCGCACAGCCGCTGATACACGACAGACAGAGGATGTGCCAGACCTGGATGTGGTTGTAGAAGACGAGGCCGGCGAGCACGAACGCCACCGTCATCTGCACGACCTGCGACACCAGCATCATGTGCCGCCGATCGCGGCGGTCGGCGACCACGCCGGCCACCAGCGTCAGCAGCAGGATCGGCAGTTCGCCGACGAAAGCTGTCGAGCCCGAGATAGAACGCCGATTGCGAGCCGGTGAGCGTGACGATCAACCACGCCTGCGCCACCTTCTGCATCCAGGTCCCAATGCTGGACGTGAGGGCGCCGAACCAGAGGAGCCGGAAATCGCGATAGGTGAGGGCGGCCGCGACGCGGCGCGCATTCGTGACGAGTTGCGCTTGCAAGTCTGGTGATCTTAGCCGACGGCCGGGTTACCGCGACGGGCCTTGACATTCGTTTTATCTTCGCTATGATCGCAGCCAAGGCGAATAAAGAGCGAAAACACCAGCTGCTTCCAAACGAGAGTCATGCCCATGGCCGCCCTCCCATCCCCCTCCGCCGCCGACACTCTTCGCGACAGTTCCGAGCTGGGATTCGGACCCAGTCCCGCCGCCAAAGCCTCGGGGCTGTTGTCGTTGCTGCGTGCCCGTAAGCTCGACCGCACGCTCACCTCGGTGATGCCGGCGCAGGCGCCGTCGATGGCGCCGTTTCCCTCGGCGGCGGTCAACCAGGTGCTGCGGGGCGGGATGCCGCGCGGGCAGCTCTCGGAGATCGTGGGGCCGCAGTCGTCCGGGCGCACCAGCCTGGCCTGGGCCGCGCTGGCGGCGGCCACCGCGCGCGGGGAGTGGACGGCGCTCGTGGACACCTTCGATCGCTTCGATCCCGAAGCCGGCGCCGCGGCAGGCATCGCCTTGCCGCAGGTGCTGTGGGTGCGCGGGCAGGCGCTGTCGAAGACCGCCAGTGCCGTGGACCCGGCGTGGGTGCCGGGTGTGCGCGGCGTCTCCGGTCCGGGGACGCTGCTCGAGCGCACCATCGATCGCGCCATCAAGGCCCTGAACCTCATCGTGCAGTCGGGGGTGTGCACGATGGTCGTGCTCGATCTCATCGACGTCTCGGCCGTCGGGTTGTCGCGCATCCCGCGCTCCACGTGGCTGCGCATCCAGCGCATCATCGAGGGCAGCGACACCGCCGTGGTGCTGCTCGCCTCGATGCCCGTGGCTCGCAGTGCGGGCGGCCTGTCGATCGCGCTGGGCGCCACCCAGCCGGATGCCGGCGTGGCCGGCACGCGCGTGCAGTGGAAGGGCAGCCACGATCGATCGCGCCGGCTCGGTGGACTGGCCACCGGTCTGCGCGCGGCCTCGTCGCGAGGTCTCGTCGGACAGCTGCCGCTGGTTGTCGGCTAGCGCCACGAGGAGCGTGTCGTGTTTGCCGTCCTTCAGGCCTCTCCCTCGGTCCCTGTTGCCGCGCTCGTTGACGTGGCGCAGGCGTTCACGCCGCGATTCCAGGTGATCGGGCCGTTCGTGCTGCTCGACGTCAGCGGCTTGTCGTCGCTCTTCGGCAGCCCGGACGAACTGGGCGCGGCCCTGCATGCTCAGCGGCCGGATTGCCAGGCCATGGCGCTGGCCTCCACGGCGTCGGCCGCGATGCTGCTGGCGTGCGGGCACGACGGGCTCACGGTCATCGACGAGACGCAGCAGCCGGCCGCGTTGGCCGCGCTGTCGATCGACGTGCTGTTCGACGTGGCGCAGGCCCGGCTGCCCGCGCCGGATGCACCGGACGCCATCACCGCGCGTGCATCGGCGACCAACGACAGTGCGGCTCTGCTGACGTCCTCGACCGGCTGGCGCCATCCGCGCGACACCCATCAGGCCCAGCTGACCCGGCGGGCGCGTCCTCACCCCATCTCGGTCACCTCTCATCGTCAGGCGCGGCTGGCGATGCAGCAGTGCATCGCGGCGCTGCGGCGATGGGGCATCCGCAACCTGGGCGCGTTGGCGGCGCTGCCGAGGGCCCAGGTGCACGAGCGGCTGGGGGAGCTGGGCGTGTCGTGGCAGCGGCTGGCGGCGGGTGAGGACGAAGCGCCGCTGGTGCCGTGGCTGGCGGAGCCGGTGTTCGAGGAGACGCTGGATCTCGAGTGGCCGGTGGAAGGCTTCGAGCCGTTGTCGTTCGTGCTGGCGCGGTTGTTCGAGCCGCTCGCGGCCCGTCTCGAGCTGGCGGATCGGGGAGCGGTGGCCATTCGCACCGCATTGCACCTCACCACGCGCGCGGTGCATCTGCGGGTGCTGCCGCTGCCGGCGCCGATGCGCGATCCGAAGACCTTGCGTACACTTGTGCTACTCGATCTCGAATCCCACCCGGCCGAGGCGCCCATCGATCGGGTGCAGGTCCGGGTCGAGCCGACGCCGGGGCGCGTGCTGCAGTGGACGCTGTTCGAGCGGGCGCAGCCGGCGACCGAGCAGGTGGCCACGCTGGTGGCGCGGCTCACCGCGCTCGTCGGCGACAGTCATGTCGGCACCCCGGTGCTGGTGGATTCGTGGAAGCCCGGTGCGTTTGCGATGGGCGAGTTCCAGGCAGGCAAGCAGGCGCCTGCCGGCCCCGGCATCGAGAGCGGCGCCGTCCTCGATGGCCCTGCGGCCATCGCCCCCGATCGCCCCACGCACGCGGCCCTCGCGTTCCGGCGATTCCGTCTGCCGATCCCGGTCCGGGTTCGCGTGGACGAGGGGCGGCCGGCGCGCCTCACCACCGATCGGCATGGCATTGGCGGAGGCGCCATCGTGCAGGCGGCCGGGCCCTGGCGCACGTCGGGCGAGTGGTGGGCCACCGACCCGGCCCGCGAGCCGGGTCTTGGCGATCGATCCTCGGCCTGGGATCGCGACGAGTGGGACATCGCCATGGCGGACGGCACGGTCTACCGGCTGTTCGTCGAGCGGCCGGTGGGGCAGTGGTTCCTCGAAGGCGTGATCGATTAACGGCGGTCGTCGCCCCCTTGCTGTCTTCCAGGCACCCGTCATGTACGTCGAACTGCACGCCGCCTCGGCTTTCTCGTTCCTCAGCGCCGCGTCTCTCCCGGAAACCCTGGTGGATCGCGCCGCGTCCCTCGGCTACCCCGCGCTGGCGCTGCTCGACCGCGACGGCGTCTACGGCGCCCCCCGCTTCCACAAAGCCGCCCGCGCCGCCGGCCTGCGCCCCCTCATCGGCGCCGTGCTCACCATCACCGCGCCAGATCACCAGATCAGATCGCCAGATAGATCACCGAGATCGCCAGATAGATCCCCGAGATCTCAAGCTCGATCCCCAGATCCCCAGATCGCGACATCAGATCACCAGCTCACGAGCTCGCCAGATCACCAGCTTCTCCCTGCCTGTCCTGGTGTCTTCCTCCGAAGGCTGGCGCAACCTCTGTCGCCTGGTCTCGCGCATGAAGCTGCGCGCGCCGAAAGGCGAAGGCGCGCTGGCGCTCGACGAGCTCGACGGCCATGTCGGCGGCCTCGTCGCGCTGCCGGGGCAGGCGTTGCTGCACGCCCAGCGCTACGGTGTGGGCGGGTTGCTCGATCGCCTGGTGGGCATCTTCGGCCGCGCGCAGGTGTATGTCGAGGTGCAGCGCCATCTGCAGCGCGCAGCAGGAAGACGACAACGAGATGCTGGTGTGCCTGGCCGGCGCCTTCCGTGTGCCGGTGGTGGCCACCGGCGGCGTGCGGTTCGCGTCGCCCGAGGAGCGGCCGCTGTTCGACGTGCTCACCTGCATCCGCGAGCACGTGTCGCTGCGGCAGGCGGGCCGCCGGATCTCGGCCAACGCCGAGCGCTACCTGAAGCCGCCGGCGCAGATGGCGCGGCTGTTCGCCGACATGCCGCACGCGGTGTCGGCGACGCTCGATCTCGCCGATCGCCTGCAGTTCTCGATGCACGATCTGGGCTATCGCTTCCCGCGCTATCCGGTGCCGCCGGGGGAAACCGAAAGCTCGTTCCTCCGCAAGATTGCCGACATCGGCGCCCGCAATCGCTATCGCCCCTATCACGATCGCGCCCGCGCGCAGGTCGAGCGCGAGCTGGATCTCATCGCCAAGCTCGAGCTCTCCGGCTACTTCCTCATCGTCTGGGACATCGTGAACTTCTGCCGGCAGCAGGACATCCTCGTGCAGGGGCGCGGCTCGGCGGCCAACAGCGCCGTCTGCTACAGCCTGGGCATCACGGCCGTGGATCCGGTGGGGATGGAGCTGCTCTTCGAGCGCTTTCTCTCGGAGGAGCGCGGCGAGTGGCCGGACATCGATCTCGATCTGCCGAGCGGCGATCGCCGGGAGCGGGTCATCCAGCACGTCTACGAGAAGTACGGCGTGCACGGCGCGGCGATGACCGCCAACGTCATCACCTATCGCGGCCGCAGCGCCGCGCGCGAGGTGGGCAAGGCGCTCGATCTGGACGAGGCGCACATCGACCGGCTGGCCAAGGTGATGCACCAGTTCGAGTTCGTCGATCCCAACGACACGATGACGCGTCAGCTCGCCGAAGTCGGGCTGTCGAAAGACGACGAGCGGGTGCGGCAGTTCGTGCGGCTGTGGCAGCAGATGCAGGATCTGCCGCGGCATCTGGGCCAGCACTCCGGCGGCATGGTGGTCGAGCCAGGGCGAGCTGTCGTCGGTGGTGCCGCTCGAGAATGCCAGCATGCCCGGCCGCGTCGTCGTGCAGTGGGACAAGGAAGACTGCGCCGACATGGGCATCGTCAAGGTCGACCTGCTGGGGCTGGGCATGATGGCGGTGCTGCAGGATGCGATTTGGTTGGTGAACAGCCGGGAGCTCGGGAGCATCGGGAGCCGGGAACCGGCAGAAGAACCGCAGCCGGCATGTCGCGCGAGCAGCGTGAGCCCGACCCGCTGTCATTCACGAACTGCACGATCTGCCGAGCCAGCTGACGGGCATTGTCCGACTCCCGACTCCCGGACTCCCGGCTCCCGGCACGGTTCTCGATCTCGCCCACCTCCCCCAGGACGATCCCGCCGTCTACGCCATGCTGCAGGCGGCCGACACCGTGGGCGTGTTCCAGGTGGAGTCGCGCGCGCAGATGGCCACGCTGCCGCGGCTCAAGCCCACCTGCTTCTACGATCTCGTGGTCGAGGTCGCGCTCATCCGCCCCGGCCCCATCGTCGGGCAGATGGTGCATCCCTATCTGAATCGCCGCGCCGGCAACGAGCCGGTGATTTACGATCACCCGCTGCTCGAGCCGATCCTGAAGCGCACGCTGGGAGTGCCGCTGTTCCAGGAGCAGCTGCTGCGCATGGCCATGGCGGTGGCCGGGTTCACCGGCGGCCAGGCCGAGGATCTGCGGCGCGCGATGGGCTTCAAGCGATCCGAGAAGCGCATGAAGCAGCTCGAGTCGCTGCTGCGCGAGGGCATGGCGAAGCACGGCATCACCGGCGCGGTGGCCGATCGCATCGTGCTGTCGATCACGTCGTTCGCGCTCTACGGCTTCCCCGAGTCGCACGCCGCCAGCTTCGCGCTCATCGCCTATGCCAGCGGCTACCTGAAGGTGCACTACCCGGCGGCGTTCTATACGGCGCTCCTCAACAACCAGCCGATGGGGTTCTACCATCCCGCCACGCTGGTGAAGGACGCACAACGTCGCGGCGTGCGGTTCGCGCCCATCGACGTGCAGATCTCCGACTGGGACTGCGTGGTGGAGGAGGACGGCACCATCCGCCTCGGCCTGCGCTATGTCAGCGGGCTGCGCGCGGAGGTGGGGAAGGCTATTTCAAGGCAAAAGGCAGAAGGCGGAAGGCAGAACGAGTTCGGCAGACGGCAGCGGCAGCCGGCAGACGGGCGAACACGGATGGCAGACGGCCTGGAAGGCAAAAGGCAGAAGGCGAAGGCAGAACGAATTCCGGCAACGGCAACCGGCAGCCGGCAGACGGAAGAGCACGGCGGCGTCAACCGGGAGCCGACGATCGATGAGCGGGTGGTCTGCCCCAAGTGCGGGTGCGACGATGCGTCGATGATCGAGGGGAGCGGCGATCCCGACTCCCGACTCCCGGCTCCCGACTCCCGACTCCCGGCAGTACTTCTGTAACGTCTGTTCGCACGAGTGGTCGGTGGTGGCCACGCTCCGGCGCTTCCGCTCGATCGACGAGCTGGTGCGCGTCGTGGCGCTCCGTCGCGACGAGGTCAACGCGCTCGCGGAGATCGGGGCGCTCAACAGCTTCGGCTTCGATCGGCGGTCGGCGTTGTGGCAGGCCGAGCGCGCGGTGCGTCCCGCGGGCGAGCTGTTCGAAGGAACGGAGGAAACCGGGAACCGGCAGACGGCAGACGGCAGCCGGCAGACGGAAGAGCAGCGAGCGGCAGGCAGAAGGCAGAAGGCGAACGGCGACGAGCTCCGGCAGCCGGCAGCCGGCAGCCGGCAGACGAGAGCCGCGAGCCCTCGGAAGGCGAAGGCGAGGCAGAACGCGCCGGCCTCGCCGCTCGAGCCGATGACCCAGACCGAACGGCTCGTCGCCGACTACGCCGGCACCGGGCTGACGCTCGGGCCGCACCCGATGTCGTTCCGCCGCCACGATCTGTCGATGCGGGGCGTGCTGCGCGCCATCGACCTGCCGCGGGCGCGGGCCGGGCGGCGGGTGCGCACCGCGGGGATGGTCATCACGCGCCAGCGGCCGGGCACGGCCAAGGGCTTCGTCTTCCTCACGCTCGAGGACGAAACCGGCATCGCCAACATCATCATCCGCCCGGATCTCTACGCCACGGCCCGACTGGTGGTGATCGAGTCGCCGTTCCTGCTGGTCGAAGGCGTATTGCAGAACCAGGAGGGCGTCACCTCGATCCGGGCCGAGCGCGTGTATCGGCTCGATGGCTTCTCGGATGGATCAGCGGTGGAGTCGCACGACTTCCATTGAGGGGAGTCGAGCGTCAGGCGCGTGGCCAGCTGGCTTTCACAGCTTCGCGGCGGCCACCACCCATGCCGCCGCCCATGCCAGCATCACCAGCCGCACCCCCATCGTCAGCAGCCGGCCCGTGGCGAACCACGCCGGCTGCAGCACGCCGAGCGGCGCGTGCAGGCTCAGGATGATCGTCACCAGCCACACCACCGCGGGCGGCGCCGGCGACAGCGCCCACGCCAGCAGCAACCCCAGTTCGCCGGTCACGTAGACGACATGGCACCAGCCCGCTAGCGACAGGTCCGCCGCCCATCGTCCCGACGGGCGCGTCGGCCACATGTGATCGCGCACGCCGTGCGGCGTGCCGCCATGCCACCAGACGTGAAGCACCAGCGAGACGATGGCGGCGAGGGCGAGCGGCGCCAGCAGCCACCAGCCCGGCTCGATCCACGGCACCGCCACGGCATTGACCACCGGCAGGAGCAGCAGATCGCCCCACATGCCGCCATGGTTCGCGAACCCGATGTCGAGGCCCGGTCGCTTGCGGAAGTGTCCCTCGCCGGCCGCGACCGCGCCCGAGACCATCACGGCGGCGACGCTGACCAGCCACGTAATCCCGCTCCACGCCATTCCACTCCACGTTACACCGCGCACTTTGCCCCCGTCGTGCGAGAATCGCCCCACCATGCGCGCGCTCGCTCTCGCGGTCATCGTCGGTCTCGCATTGATGGCGCTGTACGTGTGGGGACGTCCATCGTCTGTCGGGACACGCCGACGGCGATGACGTTCGTGGCCACCGCCAATCAGCTGGGCGTGGTCGGCTATCGCGACCCGGTGGGCGAGCTCTCCGCCGACGGCCGGTTCGTCGCCTACAGCGAGGGCCGGTTCGTGCGCGTGGTGCCGGTGGCGGGCGGGACGAGCGTGACGCTGCCGCCGTCGGACGGTCAGGTGCGGTGGCTGACGTGGCTGGACGATCACCGCGTCCTCGCCGAGGACACGGCATCGGCGACGCGTTGGTGGGTCTACGATGCGCACGCCGCCACGCGCGAACCACTGTGGGCGGCAGCCGTGGCATCCGCCCCGGCCTCGGCCGCGGCGCCACGGCTGAACGATCTCCGGCAGCCCGTCGCCAGCGCCGATGGCGCATGGCTGGCGGCGACCGCCGCGGGCACGGACGGTCCGCAACTGTGGCGCATCGCCATCGACGGCACGCGCGCCGAACGTCCGGCCCAGGGCGCGCGCCCATCGTCGCCGGCCTGGATGCCCTCGGGCCAGATCGCCTGCCTGGTCCGCGTGAACGGCCGCGCCCGCATCGCGGCGCCGTGCGAACGCCGAGCCCCTGGTGCCGGTGCCGGACGTGGAGGCGGTGGGCCCGATCGCGTTCTCGCCCGACGGTGCGCACGTCTACTTCGCCGCCCCGAACGACGCCGGCTTCGTCGACCTGTGGCAGCTGGATCGCGCATCCAGGCGCGCGTCGCGGCTCACCGGCTTCTCGCGCGACAGCTACGGCCCCTCGGTGTCGCGTGACGGCACCGTGATGTTTCGCGTGCAGACTTATCGCACGCACGTCGCCGAACTTCGCGACGGCCAGACGCGCCAGCTCACCACCTTCCAGGCCGAGACGCCGTGGTGGCACCCGCGCGATCCGCTGCTCTCGCTCACGTTCGGCACCTGGCGCCGCGTGGTGGACGATGCCAAGTACCCCGACATCGCGCAGGAGCTCGGCGTCATCGACGCGGATCGAGGCCTTGCCGACAAGCCGCTGCAGATCGTCGCCCAGTCCGACTCGGAGGATCAGGCGATGGCGTGGTCGCCCAATGGCCGCTGGATCGCGCTGCACTCGCATCGCGAGCAGTCCGACGATGTGTGGCTGCGGCCGGCGGATGGCAGCGCGCCCGATCGCCGCATCACGATGCTCGGCCGCGGCGCGGAAGTGGGCTGGCCGCGCTGGTCGCCGGATGGGCAAACCGTGTTGCTCGACGGCGCCAATGCGCAAGGCAAGTCCGTGGCGTATGTGATGGGCGTGAATCAGGACAGCGGAGAGGTCACATCACCACTCACCGAAGTGCCGGTCACCGGCGTCGAGGGCGACGTGATGCACGCGGAGTGGATGCCGGATGGACAGCGCATCGCGGCCGTGGCGCGTGAAGGTCCTGGGAAGCACGTGATCTTCCTGGCCCCGCGTGCCGGCGGCGCAGCGACTGTCGTCCACCGCATCGAGAGCGAGCACGACTTCCCCGGCCTCACCGTATCGCCCGATGGGCGATGGCTCGGATTCATCGCCCCGGCCCCGGATGGGTATTACCAGGTGTTCCGCATACCCGTGCAGGGCGGCGCGCCCGAGCAGCTGACGCGCGACCCCTCTCACAAGACACAGCCTGCCTGGTCACCGGACGGATCCCGGCTGGCGTTCACGGTGTGGAGCTACACCTCGGCATTCTGGACGTTCAGGCCGTGAACGGCGCCGACCACGACTTGCGCGCCACGAACGCTCCTCCGGCTGTCGCTGTCGACGGCCCTGTCCCTCCCCGCGCTCCTGCACGCCGCCGCCTTCCCGACTGGCTGCCGCGATCGATTCTCGTGCTGGCCGAGGGTTACGACCCGCGCACCTTCGCGCAGGACGCGGTCGCCGGTCTCACGGTCGGACTCGTGGCCCTGCCGCTCGCCATGGCGTTCGCCATTGCCTCCGGCCTCACTCCACAGGCTGGTATCTACTGCGCGATCATCACCGGCTTCCTGATCTCGGCGCTCGGTGGCTCGCGCTTTCAGATCGGCGGGCCCACCGGCGCGTTCGTCGTGGTGATCTCCGGCATCATCAGCACCTACGGCGTGGACGGGTTGTTCATGTGCACGCTGATGGCGGGCGTGATGCTGATGGTGATGGGGCTCACCGGCACGGGCTCGGCGGTGAAGTACATCCCGCGGCCGGTGATCATCGGCTTCACCAACGGCATCGCGCTGGTGATTGCCAGCACGCAGTTCAAGGACTTCCTGGGGCTGACCATCGACGTGCCGGGCGAGTTCCTCGCCCGCCTCCAGGTCATCGGCGCGCACCTCTCCGAGGTGTCGTGGCCGAGCATCGGGCTGGGAGCGGGATCGCTTGCCGCGATCGTGCTGTGCAACCGCTACTGTCCGCGCGTGCCCGGCTACATCGTGGCGCTGTTCGGCGGCACCGCGGTGGCGATGCTGGCCGACCTCGACGTCGCCACCATCGGCTCGCGCTTCGGCGGCATTCCCTCCGGCCTGCCCGAGCTCCATATCCCGCAGTTCCGCCCGGCCCTGATCCTCAGCCTGATCTCGCCGGCGGTCACCGTGGCGATGCTGGGCGCGATCGAGTCGCTGCTCTCGGCGGTGGTGGCCGATCGCATGGGCGGCGATCAGCACAACCCGAACACCGAGCTCTTCGCGCAGGGCGTCGCCAACATCGTCTCGCCGCTGTTCGGCGGGCTTCCGGCCACCGGCGCGATCGCGAGGACCGCCACCAGCATCCGCTCGGGTGCGCAGACACCCGTGGCCGGGATGCTGCACGCGCTGACGCTTCTCGCAGTACTGCTGTTCGCGGCGCCGCTCGCGGCCCACGTGCCGCTGCCGGTGCTCGCCGCCATCCTGTTCGTGGTCGCGCGCAACATGGGCGAGTGGGGAGAGATCCCCGAGCTGCTGAAGCACGGTTTTCACCGACGTGGCGGTGTGGCTGGTGACGTTCGCGCTGACCGTGCTGGCCGACCTGACCGTGGCGGTGGAGGTCGGCATGGTGCTGGCGGCGCTGCTGTTCATCCATCGCGTGGCGCAGACGACCACCGTGTCGCGCGTGACGCCGGAGTACATCGAAGCCGGGCGCGCGCACATCCTGCAGGGCAAGGAGATCCCCGAGGGCGTGGCCATCTTCCGCATCCACGGGCCGTTCCTGTTCGGCGCCACCGACAAGCTCCGCGCCATTGCCAACGACGTCGAATCGCTGCCGCCGGTGGTGCTGCTGCGGCTGCGCAACACCACCGCCGTCGACGCGACCGGGCTGGCGGCGATGGCCGAGCTGGCCGAGACGCTGCGCGCCTCGGGGCGAACGCTGATCGTGTGCGGAGCACCGGCTCAGCCGGCGGCGCTGATGCACCGCGCCGACTTCGAGGATCATCTGGGCCCCGGCAACATCTGCGGAAGCGTGGACGAAGCGCTCCGCCGCGCAAGGGCGCTGCTGATGCTGCAACGGCCGGGCAGCCCCAAGCCTTAAGCCTTGGCAGGACCCAAGACCAAGACCCAAGACCCCCGAGCCTCAGTCTCCCTACGCCGACGCCGAGTCGGTCGGTTGCGCCGTCCTCTTGCCTTTGCCGGCGTCGCTTGGGTTTCCGCGCCAGTTGCGCACGGCCTTGCCCACCTTCAGCGAGTTTTCGAAGATCGCGCCGACGCGCACGCCGCCCTTCAGCCTGTGCCGCGCCACCGCCTTCAGTCCCGCCGAGGCGATGCAGCCGCAGCTGGCGCAATCGGGATTGCCGCCGAACTGGCAGGGGGTGATCTTCGTGGTGAGGTCGGCGGACACGCAGTCGGTTGTCTGCGCGAAGACGCAATCGTCCGGTGATTCGGGCGGCGTCAGGTACGCGTTCAAGAGGCCCTTCGGCATCTGAATCTTCGGGAAGCGCTCGCGCAGCTCCATCAGCTCGTTGACCACACGGATGCGATCTTCGGGCAGCAGGCGCTCTTCGGAGACTTCGCCGACCTGCGGGGTGTAGAGGCTCATCCAGATGGTCCGCACGTTCGGGTTGTCGGACCACTGGCTGATGAATTTCTCGATGTAGCCGTCGCGCTGCACCTGCTGGCGCGTGACGGTGCAGTGCACCGTGATCTGGTGGCCCTGAATGTGCTTGAGGATGCGATCGTAGGTGGCCGGCGCGCGACGCACATCGTGTTCCGGCTGCAGCCCGTCGATCGACACGCAGATCTGCAGGTGCTTGATGGACGCCCACTCGGCTGGAATCGGCCGCACCGCACTGGTGACGACCTGCACGTACAGTCCGCGTTCCGCCAGGCGCGGCAGCAGCACGTCCAGTTCGCGGTAGCGGACCAATGGCTCGCCGCCGACCAGCGAGACATGGATGGGCTTGTGACGATCGACGACGTCGATGATGCCGTCGATCAGTGCCTGACCCTTGAGGTCGGACAGCGTGCGCAGCGTCTGACCGCCACCGAGGTGCTCGTCGCCATAGGCGTAGCACCCCGGACACCGGAGCGGACATTCGCGTGTGATTTCGATGGAGATGTTAGGACGGTAGCCCTGAAGAATTCGACCCCACGCGGTGATGATTCCTTCCATAGGAATCTCAAAACTAGCACAGGGCCGGCCTTCTTGTAGCGATCGCGTCACCGGCCAACTCGACGGTCAGTCGAGTGGCCGGTGCCCTGGAGCGGTTACTTCGACGCGACGAACATGATCTCGACCAAACCGTCCGCGCCGACCAGCCCGACGCCGACAGTGGCACGGGTGGGGAAGTCCTTCGTGAAGATCGTCCGGTACCCGGTGTTCATGTCGTTGAACTTCGAGATGTCGGTGATGTACGCGATGGCATCGACGACGTCGCCCCATCCGAAGCCGGCCACCTTCATCGTCCGTTCGACGCGAGCCAGCAGCTCCTTGGTCTGGCCGGTCATGTCGCCCTTGGTCTCGGCCGTGTTGCCCAGGATGCCCGACACGTAGAGGCGATTGCCCACCCTGATGGCGCTGCTCAGGGTCGCGCTCGGCTTGCCGGGCGTGCCGTCGGCAGCCGGCGTCGTGATCGCCTGCTTGGCGGCGCGATGCGCGGTGAAGGTCATCTCCACCTTGTAGGTCGGGCCTGGCAGCGGCGTGACGACGGTGGCGCGCGCCGGCGGATTCGTCGGGAAGCTCGGGGTGTAGTTCTGGTTCATCGCCTGGAAGTCGGCGTTGTCGGTGATGTACACGCGCGAGGTGACGACGTGCTCGAAGCCGAAGCCGGCGGCCTTGAGCAGTTCGCCGGCGGTGGCCATGACGGCCTTGGTCTGGGTCGCGGCGTCGCCTTCGACCGGCGTGTTGGTCTTGGTGTCGCGCGCGACGACCCCGGACATGAACAGCGTGTCGCCGGTGCGGATGGCGTAGCTGTAGGGGTTGGCGGTGGACCATCCGGTCGGAAGGATGACGACCCGCTCGCCGCCGGTCGGGTACCGCGACGACCGCGATCTCGACCAGGGCAGTCGGCGACACCAGCTGCGCCTGCACGGTGGTGCGAGTGGGTGCGTCCTTGGGCCACACCGTGCGCCAGACCTCGGTCATGGCGGCAGCGTCGGCGCCGTTCTTCAGGTAGACGTGCGCGGAGACGACGTTGGCGAGTGATGACCCCGACTTGGTCAGCGTCTGCCCGATCTGGTCGAGCACGCTCTTGGTCTGCGCCTTGATGTCGCCTTCCTGGGCCAGCGTGCCCGCGACGTAGATGAGGCCGTCTGCCTTTACGCCGAGGCTGAAGGGCAGCGTGCCGCCCCCAGGTACCGTCACCTGGCGTCCTTGTGCGTTCATGTTCACTCCACTCAGTGCCAGCGCCGCGATGACTGTCAGGATCGTGCCTTTCACGATGCCACCTCCGCGCGACACTCTATCACTCGCCGGGCGATGTTACACTTGTGGCACTTCCGCATGAAAAAAGCGACCGCACCCCGGACCACCGCGCCCAAGACGCCGAACCTGCCGCGCATCCGCCGCAAGAAGTCGAAGCTGCACGGCTTTGGAGTGTTCGCGCTCGAGCCGATCAACAAGAACAAGCGGATCATCGATTACGCCGGCGAGCTCATCTCCAACAAGCAGAGCGTGAACCGCGAGGACCGCTACCTGCGCAAGGGCTGCATCTGGGTGTTCCGCGTCAACCGGGCCTGGAGCCGCGACGCCAACGTCGGCGGTAACGTCGCCCGGTTCATCAACCACTCCTGCGTCCACAATTGCTGGGTCGAGGTGGTGGACAAGACGATCTGGATTCGCGCGGCCCGGAACATCGAGGCCGGCGAAGAGCTCACCTACGATTACAACACCGAAGGGGACAAGACGATCCCGTGCCGGTGCCGTCCCAACTGCAAGACGCGGCTCTGATGCGCGGCGTGGCGGCCGCCCTGCTGGCGGCTGCTGTGATCGTGTGCGCGGCGGTGGCTGGTGCCACCGCCGATGGCGCGTCGGCGTCCGCTGACCAATCGGCTCGCGCGCCGCAGCCCGCGGCGCCCACGCTCAAGCCCGCCCCGCTGCCGGCCGGCGTGGCCTTCTTCATCCGCAACCTCGCCAACCCGCGCGAGCGGCGCGAGGGTCGCTCCGACATCCTCGACACACCGGTGCTGCCCGGATCGATCGTCAAGGCGGTGACGCTGGTCACCGCGCTGGAGGCCGGCGTCATCCGGCCGGACACCGAATTCATGTGCCGCCGCGAGGTGACGGTGGACGGCGTCCGCTTCGTGTGCGCGCACCCCGATCTGCAGCGTCCGTTGTCGGCGGCCGAGGCGCTGGCGCATTCGTGCAACGACTTCTTCACGTCCCTGGCACGGCGGCTGACGCGCGATCAAGTGAACCGCACGCGCCTGGCGGCGGGGCTGCCCCCCCTGTCGGCGGCTGCGAAGCTGGGCCCGGCGCTCGTCGGTCTCGACGGGCCACGCGTGTCGCCGCGAGCAATGATCGATGTCCTGGCACGGCTCACCGGCGTCGGGCCCGACCCGAAGGTGCCGATGAGCGAGTCCACGCGGCAAGTGTTGCTCGCGGGTCTCAGCGGTGCGGCGACGTACGGCACCGCCTCGGCGCTCGGCGCCCGTGGGGTCTCTGCCTGGGCGAAAACCGGCACCGCGCCAATGCCCGGCGGCGGCGTGGCGGGACTGGTCGTGGCGCTGGCGCCGGCCGGCAAGCCGACGCACGGTGTGGTGGTCGTCGCGCCCGGTGGCGCTGGCGTTGATGCCGCATCGATGGCCGCCGATCTGATCACGGGGACGACGACCGCAACGACCGTCGCTGCCGCCATCGGCGCGGGTGTGGCGCTGGTGACGAGCGCCCCGCCGAGTGCGGCCCCAACCGCCGGTCAAGGTGTTGCGGCGCCCACGACGAGTGTTGTCCGCCTGGGCCGAACGCTTCCTGATGGCCGCACCCGCGTCGAGACGCTGGCGATGGACGACTACATCGCGCAGGTGCTGGCGGGCGAGGGGCAGCCGCGCGCCGGTGATGCCGCGCAGCAGGCCCTGGCGATCACCGCGAGGACGTTCGCGCTGTCCAACCTGAACCGTCATCGGCGCGAGGGCTTCGATCTCTGCGACACCACCCACTGCCAGGTCGTGCGGGCCGCGACCGAGACAACACGACGCGCTGCGGCCGCGACCTCGGGCCGGGCGCTGCTGAGCGGCGGACAGGCGGCGTCGGTCTTCTACTCCGCGTGGTGCGGCGGTCGCGCCGAACAGGCCTCGCAGGTGTGGCCCGGGGCCGTGGACTACGGGCACCCCGACAAGGACGAGGCCTGCGCTGGCGAGGCGCCGTGGGTGAACGAGATGCGCGTGGCGGACGTCGAGCGTGCGCTCCGCGCCACCGGAATGCGCGGCGGCCGTCTGCGCGGGCTGCGCGTGCTGCAGCGCAACGCCTCGGGCCGCGTGGTCCGGCTGCGCGCCGAGGGATTCACGCCGACGGACATCTCGGGCACCGACTTCCGCATGGCAATCGGCCGCATCGGCGGCTGGCAACTGGTGAAGAGCACGGCCTTCGACGTCGAGAGGACCGGCAGCGGCTATCGCTTCCGCGGCCGCGGCTTTGGTCACGGCGTCGGACTCTGCGTGATCGGCGCCGGCGTGCGCGCCGCGCAGGGCGCCACCGCGGACGCCATCCTCCGCTTCTATTTCCCGAGCCTGGTCGTGGGACCGCCGACCGCGCTCGTCACCACGGTCGCGCCCGCGGCAACAGTGCCGATCGGCGCGGGTGCCGGGACGCTGCCTCCTCTTCCTCCCACAGCAACTCCGACGGCGACGCCTCCTCCAGCAGCTCCCAGTCCGCCGCCGGCTCCGGAGGCTCCGGCCGCGGCGCCGCCCGTCCCGCGCGCCACCGACGTGCTGATCGCCTTGCCGGTTGCCGAAGAGTCCGAGCGCGCCACGCTCCTCGCCATCGTCCGGCGCGCGCGAGACATCACGGCGAAGGCGACCGGCCGTCCGGCCCCGGCGACCTTGCGGGTGACGGTGCACCCGAACGTCGAGAGCTTCGGGCGCGCGACCGGTCAGCCGTGGTGGGTGTCTGCCGCCACCGCCGGGACCGAGATCGAAGTGCTCCCGATCGAATTGCTGAAGCAGCGCGGCCAGCTGGAGCGTACGATTCAGCACGAAGTGGTGCACGCGATGCTCGATCAGACGCTGGCGTCCAGGCCGATGTGGGTCCGCGAAGGCGCCGCCATCTACTTCAGTCGCGATGCCGCCCAGGCGCATGATCCGGCGCCGGCCGCGCGCGTGAGCTGTCCCACCGATGCGGATCTCCTGCGGCCCGTGTCCGCAGGCGCCCAGCGGGATGCCTACGCCCGCGCGGAAGCCTGCTTCGCGCGCGCGATCGCATCGGGCAAGCGGTGGGACGAGGTGCGCTGACCCCGCCAGCGTTGCTGCCAGGACAGCCTGCGCTCTGCGAGGAACGCGCGTGGCTCAGCCGCTTTACGCGCGCGGCGTGACCGAGGTGGCCAGCCGGGCGACCAGGCTGAAGCCGATGGCCCCAGCCAGCGCGAACGCCCCGGCCTTGGTGATCGCGAACGCCGGCTGGATCCAGGTCGGCGGAAGCCTCGCCGGCACCCAGTAGAGACCGTAGTAGAGCGGCGCGATCACCAGCAGGCCGACGACGATCGTCGCCAGCACCAGCCGCGTGGGCGAGAACGCGCGCTTCAAGCAGTCTCGATCCACCATCGGACGCCACCCACGCGACAGGACGTCTCCCAACCACACCAGTCCAGCGAACGGCGCCACCACCACCCGCAGCCACTCGCCGGCATAGTGCGCGCCTTGCAGCAGCGGCCGCACGTCGGACCAGTTGAACGTGACGATGAACCAGGCGCCGATTTCGCCGCTGTGCGCGTCGAGCCAACCGAGACCGCGCCCGACGATCCACCACACCGCAAGCACGAACAGCGCGACGGGCACGAACGCCGGTACGCCGCCGAAAGCGCGCCGCACCGTGCCGCGCGACCAGCCGCGCGACCAGCCGTCGAGCGCTCCGCTCCAGGTGACGCCCAGCACCACCCCCATCCCGATGACCAGGAGCAGCGACAGCGCCAGCATGAAGACGGTGGACTCCGGCGTGTTGATGAACGCCCAATAGAGCGCGGCGAAGGCCGCGATTCCGGCGAGAAGCCACGCCGTCGACGAAGCCAGCGCACGCATCATCGCAAGCTCCCTGCCGGCAGGGTGACGGTCATCGTCTGCGGCTCGGAGGACGCGTACACGCTCGGCACATACATCGGCGAGACCTGCGCCGGCACGGCGCGGAACGTGCCCGGCCGACGATCACCTTCACGAGATAGACGTATTCGTAGCGGCCGCGCTCGAAGCTCTCCTGGAAGAACACCGTTCGCGAGTCGCGATACTCGACGCGCGAGCCCCACCACCAGCGAACCGAGCCCGGCTTCTCGAGCGGATAGGCGGTCGTGTCCTGCATCGCTTCGACGCCCGCCGGCAACGGATCCTCGAGCGCCAGATAGCGCCACTCCGGTGAACCGGCGACGGTCAGCCGCACCGTCAGCACGTCGCCGGGCTTCGCGGTGCCGGTAAACGGCGTCTTCGCGATAGACGATGCGATCGCTGCACGGTGACCGGCGTGAGCAGCGAGTACTTGCGCGATACGGCAAGTTGACGCGAGCCGCTGCCGGCCGTCGGCGGTGGCGGTGTCGTAGTAGGCGGCTGCGGCCGACCAGTAAACGGTGCCGCCGTCACGTTTCACCAGGCGGACCTGTTGGCGCCTGCGCTCGCCGGCGACCGTGAGCGTCACCGGATCCGGCGCCGTCATCTGCGCCGCGGTGAAGCGCGTGTTGACCGGCGAGCTCGCCGTTGACGAAGACATCCACCGCGAACGGCTGCGCCGTTTCGCCGCGCGCCTGCATGAAGCCGAGCAGGCCGTAGATGGCCATCGCCGTCTGCTTGGTCGATGACCAGTAGCCGCCGCGTGCGATTGACCATCAGCCAGCGGACCGCGCGCTCGATCACGCGGGTTCGTCGGATCGCGGCGCGCCAGCGCCTGCACCGCGAACGCCGTCGCCTCAACGCTGGTGTCGATGCGCATCGAAGAGCAGCGGATCGTTCGTCGCCGTCCACCACGACAGGTCGCCGCGCGTCTGCGCCTCGCCGATCGAGCGTCTGGGCCAGCTCGTTGCCGCGCGGCATCCTTCGACTTCGTCGAGCAACAACAGCAGCAGCGCGCGTCCGTACGCGCTCATGCGGGCGCGCGCGTTCCACACGTCCGTCCCGCGCGTCGGCATGGCGGTAAGTGCCCGGCCCGCCTTCGGCGTACCAGACGATCTCGTCGCCCGTCCGGCACGCCGCGCTGCAGCACGTAGGCCTCGTACGCCTTCAGGTCCGGCTCGACGCGCGGATAGGCGGGTACATCTGCGCCAGGGCGCGGGCGCCGTTGTCGATGCGATAGCTGTCGACCTTCACGCCGGCGCGGCGCGCTTCGTCGAGTCCCCACAACGCATACGCGGTCATGAACGGATGATTGCCGTCCGTCTTCCACCATCCCCACCCGCCATCGTCGTGCTGCAAGTCGTACGAGGCCGCTGCATGCCGGCGGAGACCTGGCGATCGAGCGCCGACAGGCGTTCGGTGGGCGCCAGCTTCAACTCGGTGAGCGCGCGCGTGACCAGCAGGTTGGGCAGGAAGCTCGAGAGCGTCTGCTCGGTGCAGCCGTACGGATAGTCGGTCAGGAAGTCGAGCGCGCCAAGCAGCGATCCGGCCAGCGACGGCGCCAGCGACACGCGCGATCGATGCGCGCCGGCAGGATTCGACGCCGCCGGCACGTCGACTGTCGGCGGTGCCTTCGCCGGCGCCGACGATCGAGCCGCTGATGCCGGACTCGCGGCGAATGCCGAAGGGCAGATCGGGATCGGCAGCTCCACGGCGTCGACGTCGCTCTCGGTCTTCGCCGTCGCGGTGACCGTTGCCGATCCAGGCGCCGTGGCAGGAAGCGCCAGTCGTCGCGCCGCTCGGCGCCGCTCGCGAGCGTACGCCGCTGGCGCTGGTCGCGCCGCCGACCGGCGCTCGAGGCCGGTCGCCTGCGACGATCACCGACGCCGTCCGCGCGTCCGGCGCGTAGTTGTGCACCATGGTCGGCACCACGACCTCGTCGCCCTCGGTGAGGAAGCGCGGCGTGATCGACGCGGACGATCAGATCCTTGGTGGTCGTCGTGCGCGCGATGGTCGATGCCGGCCCGCGTGTCCGTCGGTGATCGCCCGCGCGGTCAGCCGCCACGTGGTGAGCGCGTCGGGATACGTGACGGCCACGCGAGCGCCTTGCCCGCCGCATCGGTGACGAGATCGCCGATCCAGTGGATCGCGTCGGGGAAATCCTTGCGCACCTGCGCGCTGCGCCGGCTTGATCGCCCTTGAAGTCGGCGAGCGTGAACGGCTCGCCGCGCCGGCGGGCCAGCTGCAGGCGATCGCGGCCGGAGTAGCCGGTGAAGTAGTACGTGCGCGAGAACGTCGTGCCGACGCGCGAGTATTCGCGGCGATAGAAGAAGCGCGATCGGATCGGGCGTGTCGTCGGGCTTGACGCCGTAAACGGCTTCGTCGATCACCGCCAGGCTGACCTGCGCGCGCACCGGCGCGCCGGCTGTGATCGGTCACCGCCACGTTGAACGACGCCCGGATCCCGCGGCTTCGACACCGCCTGGTCGGCGGTGACCGTCACGTTGCAGCGTCTGCTCGACCGCCGGGACGCCGAGCCGCCGCTCGGCGCGATACAGCCGGCCCTCGCGCAGGTAGGTGATGTTCACGAAGACGTCGCCGACGTCGCCGGCGTCGATCGGCACCTCGATGGCGTCCGCCGCGGCTGGCCGCAGCACCCGATACCACGACACGTGCTGGCCTTCCTTGGTGACGAGAACCGGGCCGATCACGGTGTCGCCGCGGACGATCAGCTCGCGCGACTCGCCAGGCTGAGTAGCTCTTGCGATCCGCCAGCAGCTCGAGATACCGATCGCCTTCGTCTTCGACGGTGGTCGTCCTGCGAGCCCGGCACCCACAGCAACGCCTGGTCCTGTCAGCTCGCGGCCGTTCTCGATCGCCGTCGCGGTGACGCGGAAGCTGCCGCTCTGGCCGGGCGGCAGCGTGATGGCAGCGGTGGCGCGCCCATCGGCATCGGTCGTCGCCGTCGCGTCGCGATCGCGCGTGACGTCGGGCTCGGTGTAGTAGCCCGGGCGATATTCCAGCTGCTCGAGATCGAGCGTGACCGGCACGTTCGGCTCGGGCGGTGCCGAGATAGTCGACGGCGCGCACGCTCACCTGGGCCGCGCTGCCCGGCCGGAACACCGAGCGATCGAGCTGCGCCGACAGCAGGAACGTGCCGCGGGTGGCATGGACGATGGTGTTGCCGGAGACCTCGCGACTGCTGGCATCGGTGACCTGCGCTTCGATGCGGGCGCTGAAGTCGTGAAGCGTTCTCGGCTTCCGCCAGCGGAATCCGCAGCTGTCGCCTGGCCGCTGGCGTCGAGCCGCACGTCGCCCTGCTGGGTCTGCTCGTCGCCGTAGAAGTAGCTGCTCTCTTCGCCTTCGACATCGTCGTTCCACGCAACGGCGAGGTAGTAAGGCTGTTGGTTCACCACCCAGCGCAGCTGGCCGTTGGCGACCGGCTGGCCGAAGTAGTAGCGCGCCTGCACCGTGACCACGGCCTCTGTGCCCTGCACGACGAAGCGTGACGCGGGCGTGACGATCGACCTCGAACTCGGGCTTGCGGTACTCCTGCACCTCGAACCCGCTCGATCGCCTGCGCGTCGCCGCTCTGGACGCGACAGGCGATAGTTGCCGAGCGCGCCGGTGGCCGGCACCGGGAACGTGGCGTGACACGGCGCCGAAGGCGTCCACCTTCACCGGCTGGCGGAAGATCACCTTGTCGTTGTCGTCGCTGGCGACGAGCTCCGCCTCCGGGCGGTCGAACGGCGCAACGCATCGCGCTCGCGCCAGCGCAGGATCGCCTTGACGTGGACCGTGTGTCCGGGCCGATAGATCGGCTTGTCGGTGTAGATGTAGCCGACGAGCTCGCGTGTCGGCTGGCTCCAGCGTCCACGAGCCCGGGTCGGTGGCGGCGATCTGATCGCCGCAGTGCGCCACGCCACACCTCCTCGATCGGTCATCCGGCGCAGCTCGCCTCGAACAAGCCGTCCGCGATCGTCGTGCCCTTCGGCGATCGGCTTCTGCTCGGCCAGCACGCGCACGTCGCAGTCGGCGATCGGCTCGCCGGTGAATCGATTCGCCGCGAACATCAGCATCTGGCCGGGCGAGGTCTTCGTCACCAGGCCGACGTCCGAGACGATGACGATGGTGTAGGCGCGCAGCGGTCGTTGACGGCTTCGACGACGTAGATGCCGGGTTGCTTGACGTCGAGCGGGACGCGCCGCACTCTCGGTGTCGCGATGGTTCGGCAGCAGCTCGCGCCACGTCGTGACCAGCTGATCCGCGTTGAGCAGCGGCACCTGCGCGAAGGTGTTGACGTTCAGCGTGACGCGCTGCGCGATCTCGACCTTGTCGGCTGGCGGCGCGCCGGTTGGCGCGGTACTCGTGGCTGACCTGCGCCCGCGCGAGATGGCGCAGCGTCCTGGCGCTGGTCGCGCTTCCAGTCGGCGAACCGCTCGATCCAGCGTACGTTCCTGCGGCACCGGCCGGGTTCGTTGGTGCCGAACTGATGCGGATCTGTCAGCCCGCCGAAGAACGCGAACGGGTCGCGCACCTTGTAGACGCGGAAATCGAGCTGCGTCACGCGGCGGAAGGTCAGATAGAAATTCGGCGCGTCCCTGGTCGTGAACACCTCGCTCGTCGAGAGCGAGAAGGCCGGGCGAGTGTCGGGATCGGCGACCGCGGCCTCCTGCGCATGAACGGGGGCCGCCACCGAGAGCGTCGCGAGCAGGGCGAAGAACAAGGCGGCGAAGCGAGGACGCGGACGTGAGGTCATGGTGTGTGCAGGGCGTGCAAGCGGAAGACGCCGACGAAGTTCGGGTTGGAGGCGAGCGGCCGCCAGCGCGGTGCCGGATGGTGGACCAGCGTGGACAGCCGCACCTTGCGGACCTCGCCGGGCCTTCGTCGAGCGGGCCGGTGTGATACACGACCCAGTCGTCGCCCTCGTCTTCGAAGAACGAGCGGCCGACGAACACCATCAGGTGATCGGGTTGCGCTGTCCGGGCTGCTGGAAATAGAGCAGATCGCCGGGCCGCGCGCGCGAGATATCGCGTCCGAGCGGCACGCTGTTGAGCGCGATCAGCGTGCGGGCATCGGCGAACTCCGCGAATCGCGCCGGCGTGGCGTCGCTGACGCGGAACAGCGGCCAGCCCCGCGGGCGTGGCGCGCGGCGCCGACTTGCACGTCGGGGAATCGTGGCGTGAAGGGGAGCGCGGTGCGGCGGCTCCACTCCGGCGTGTGAGCGCGAAGCGCTTCGCGGAAGGCGAGCCGGACCAGCGCGGCGCAGTCGGTGACGTCAGCGGCCGGCTGTTCGAACTGCGCGTCGGCCAGCAGCGCGAACCACGACCGGAACGCGGAGCGGTCCGATTCATCGGTCAGCCGCACCTGCGCGGAACCGGTGGAGGCGGTGGCTGCCAGTAGCACTCCGGCCACCAGCAGCCGGGCACGCGTCGAAGTCGCGGTCATCGGGACGCGCTAAGTATAGGCGTCAGAAGCGGATCACGTAGCCGGTCCAGGTCGATCCGTGACGGCGCTCCCGGAGCGTCGCACCGTGAAGACGGATCAGCAGGTCGGCCAACGCCACACCAAGGCCGAGCCCGGAGCGTTCGACCATCGGCTCGGCGCCCTCGTCGCCGTCGTCCAGACCAGCGGTCGAAGAGATGCGCATCTCGACGTGGCCATCGAGCGTGCGGGCGCGCAGCGTCAGCTCGGTGTCGCCGACCTGCGCGCGAGCCAGCGCGGAGATCAGATGCGCGCACGCCGCGCTCAGCTGATCGCGATCGGCGTCCACGTTCACGTCCGGCGGCACATCCAGCGTGACGGTGACGACAGGTGAGGAGGGCAGGCGGCTGGCAGCCACCGCGCGGGTCAGGACGTCGTGGAGCGCCACCGGCCCGCGCATCAAGCGCGCGTCGCCGCGCGCCCAGCGGGCGTAGACGCTGAGCTCGTCGAGGAGATCGGCCATCCGATCGGTGGCGCGCGTCGCCTCCTGCACCGCCTTCGCGGCGCGGGCATCCAGTTCGCCGCCCTGGACCAGCAGCCGTAGGTAGCCTCGGGCCACGCCGAGCGGACCGCGCAGCTCGTGCGATGCCGCCGACAGCACCGAGTGGGGTACAACAGACTCCCGGTTCTCAGCCTTGCTGCTATCCATCGTCATTCCTGTCCGTCGCGACGCCGAGGCGTTGAACCGCTTGCTCGCCCAGTTGCCGCCCCAAGCCGACGTGCAGCTCATCGTAACGGCATCCGATGACAACGACGAGTCAATCCCATCCGCCGTGGACGGGCGCGCGATCGAGGCCTCCCGGCCGGACGTGGTGTGGGTTCAGGGGCCCCCGGGCCGTGGTCGTGCAACTGAACGCCGGCGCGGCCAGGGCGGAGGGAAGGTGGCTCTGGTTCGTGCACGCCGACAGCATGCTTCCCAGTGGATTTCCGGCCATTTTTAGCCGGCTCGATGGCGTTGGTGCCGATTCCGCTGCCGATGCCGAGACGAAAGTCGCGCCCGGTGCCGCCGACCCGGAGGTGGTCGGCGGGTCGTTCCGCTTCGCCCTGGACTCCGCCGCGTGGCAAGCCCGCGTCTGGGAGCGGGGCGTGGCCCTGCGCGTGGCACTGTTCGGGCTGCCGTACGGCGATCAGGGGCTCTTCGTGCGGCGCGACGTGTTCGAGCGGATGGGCGGCTTCCGCCCGATCCCGTTGATGGAAGACGTGGAATTCGTCGGGCGCATGAAGCGTGAAGGCCGGATGGTGCATCTAAAGGTGAAAGTCGTCACCTCCGCCCGGCGCTGGGAGCGCGACGGCTGGTGGCGCCGGAGCCTCCGGAATCTGGGTCTGCTGGCGTTGTACGATGTGGGCGTAACGCCGGACGAGCTAGCCCGGCGGTATGAGAAGAAGACTTAGGTCTTGAGTCTTGGGTCTTGGGTCTTGAGGCTGGGAGGTGTTGATCCCCGACTCCTGACCCCTGATTCCTAGCTCCCGACAGTCGTTTTGAGGTCCCCATGCTGATCAAGAAGTCGCCCGATATCCGCGAGTCCGAGGTCACCCCCGAGTCCTGGTACGTGCGCCGGCGCGAGTTCCTCCAGGTGGCCGGGTCCACGGCCGTTGCGGTGGCGGCGGGCGCGGCCGGGCCGCTCTTCAGCGGCACCGACACGGCGTTCGCGCAGAACCCGGCGGCGCAGAAGCTGGACAACCTCAAGAAGAGCCCGCTCAGCACCGACGAGAAGCTCAACTCCTACAAGGACGTCACCACCTACAACAACTTCTACGAGTTCGGCCTCGACAAGGGCGACCCGGCGAAGTACGCCGGCACGCTCAAGCCGCGCCCGTGGAGCGTCGTGGTCGAAGGGCAGTGCGCCAAGCCCGGCACCTACAACATCGAAGACATCATGAAGTGGTTCGCCGCTCGAGGAGCGCATCTACCGGCATGCGCTGCGTCGAGGCGTGGTCGATGGTCATTCCGTGGATCGGCTATCCCGCTGGGCGATTTCATCAAGCGCTTCGAGCCGACGTCGAAGGCGAAGTACGTCCAGTTCAAGACGCTGCGTCGACCTGAAGCAGATGCCCGGCCAGACCGAGCCGGCGCTGCAGTGGCCCTACGTCGAGGGCCTGCGCATGGACGAAGCCATGCATCCGCTGGCGATGCTCGGCCTCGGCCTCTACGGCGAAGTGCTGCCGAACCAGAACGGCGCGCCGATCCGCCTGGTCATGCCGTGGAAGTACGGCTTCAAGAGCATCAAGTCGATCGTCCGCGTGTCGCTTCGTCGAGAACGCAGCCGCTGAACACCTGGCAGCAGCAGCAGCGCCGACGAGTACGGCTTCTACGCCAACGTCAACCCGCAGGTCGATCACCCGCGCTGGTCGCAGGGCAGCGAGCGCCGCCTCGGCGAGTTCTTCCGCGCAAGACGCTGACGTTCAACGGCTACGGCGACCAGGTCGCGTCGCTCTACACCGGGATGGACCTGCGGAAGATACTACTGATCTGGGAATCGGGAGCCGGGAGCCGGCGAACGTGACTGACCGATGGCCGGCGGTCTTCAAGCCCAGTCGTCTGTGCTTGCAGCCTGCCTGCGCGCCGCTCGCCGCTGCTGGTCTACGACGCGTTCACGGCGACCTCGGCGCCAATCCGGTCGAGACCATCACCAACCACACCGGCATCTGGACGCTGCGGTTCATCGTCGCTGACGCTCGCGATCACGCCGCTGCGCTGGCTCACCGGCTTCAACCAGCTCGTCACTGTTCCGCCGCATGCTCGGGCTGTTCGCGTTCTTCTACGGGTCGCTGCACTTCATGACCTACTTCATCCTCGATCACTCGCTCGAGTTCGCGGGCGTGTGGGAGGACGTGGTGAAGCGGCCGTACATCACCGCCGGGTTCACGGCGTTCGTGCTGATGATTCCGCTGGCGATCACCTCGACGCAGGGGTGGATCCGCCGGATGGGCGGCAAGAGGTGGAACCTGCTGCACCGGCTGGTCTACATCACCGCCTGGCGCGCGGTGCTGCACTACTTCTGGAAGGTGAAGCTCGATACCACGAACCCGCTGTACTACGCGGCGGTCGTCGCGGTGCTGCTGGGCGCGCGGGTGTGGCAGCGGGCGCGCAAGGCGTCGGCAAAGGCGCCGGCTCGGGTTCCCGTCCAGCGCGAGGCCTGACGTGCGCCATCTGGCGCTCCTCGCGCGAGCGCCGTCGGCGGGCGGCAAGACGCGGCTGACGAGCGGGCTTTCCGAGTCTCGCGCCATCCTGCTGCGAGAGGCGTTGTTCCTCGACACCCTGGACTCGGCGCGATCGCTCGGCGTGCCGGTCACGATCTTCGGCACCCCCGCCGATCTGAGCGACGAGCTTCGCGCCTTGGCGACCGGGCTGGCGGTGCTCCCGCAGTCCGATGGCGATCTCGGCGCGCGGATGCACGCCGCCTTCACCTGCCTTGTTCGAGCATGGCGCCCGTCATGTGGTGTTGATCGGCTCGGACCTGCCGACGCTGCCACCGTCTCACCTCGGTGCCGCGTTCGGCGCGCTGGAGGCCGGCGCCGACCTGGTGATTGGCCCGGCGTACGATGGCGGCTACTACCTGATCGGAATGTCCCGCCCAGTGCCTGAGGTGTTCGAGGGCATCGCGTGGGGGGGCGTGGGTGTGCTGCAGGCGACGCACGCTATCGCTGGCTCCGCGGGCCTGCGCGTGCACGAGGTCGCTGCTTGGTACGACGTGGACACGGCGATCGACCTGGAGCGTGTGGTCTCCGGGTCGGAACCGGCGCGGCACACGCGACGGTGGATGGCCACGTCTGCCGGATGAGGGCCGGCCCGGCCGAGCGCAACGCCTGCGGAGTGTGATAGGATCAGACGTTCTCGTGTCGCGGGGTGGAGCAGTCCGGTAGCTCGTTGGGCTCATAACCCAAAGGTCGGGGGTTCAAATCCCCCCCCCGCAACCAACAGTTGCAGCAAGAGGTCGCCCGTCTTGGCGACCTCTTCGCTTGTACGGTTGCTCCCAAGCATTGCCGCCAGATTCCCTTTCAGTTCGATTCGCAGTCCGGCTTGGTAGAGGCCCCGCCATCTGCGGGTGCAGCAGGGGGGTGGCGCGTCGGCGGCTGCGAGGCGAGCCTTCAATGCTTCGCGTTTGGCCGCGTTCGCGTTCAGCTCGTCCTTCACTTCCGAAGGCGACACGCCGTCCATCACCATGGCCACGAGCTTCTTGCGCCGGACGTTCACCGTTGGATGAGGCTGTGAGGCATCCGTGTCATCCTGCAGGATGAATAGATCCAGTAGGAGACCTCGAACCATACTGTGCGACAACCTCATCGTTGAGCGGGACCGGTCCAGGAAGATCATCGTCGCGTAATTCGTCGCCAACCGCAGCCCGTGGAAGCACAACCACGGCTGAATGGGAGAACGTCTGTGGCAAAGCTGCTACCGAAAGATCCGGCCGTCATCGCCGCTGACGAAGCACCGCTGTCGAAACAAGATCTGGAATCGATGAACGCCTTTTGGCGGGCATGCAACTACCTGTCGGTGGGAATGATCTACCTGAGAGACAACCCCCTGCTGAAAGAGCCGTTGACGACCGAGCACGTGAAGCACCGGCTCCTCGGCCACTGGGGCGCCAGCCCGGCGCTGTCTTTCGTGTGGGTGCACCTGAACCGGATGATCGTCAACCACGACCTCGACGTGATGTTCGTCGCGGGACCGGGCCACGGGGCGCCGGGAGTGTTGGGGCCGGCGTATCTCGAAGGGACGTACCTCCGAAATCTATCCGGACAAGAGCCAGGATGCGGAAGGGATGCAGAAGTTCTTCAAGCAGTTCTCATTCCCGGGCCACATCGGCAGCCACGTCACACCCGAAACACCAGGCTCCATCCACGAAGGCGGCGAGCTCGGCTACAGTCTTTCGCATGCCTTCGGCATGGCATTCGACAATCCCGATCTGATCGTCGCTTGCGTCGTGGGTGACGGAGAGGCTGAAACCGGGCCGCTCGCCACCGCGTGGCATTCGAACAAATTCCTCAACCCCGCACGCGATGGTGCGGTGTTGCCGATCCTCAATCTCAACGGCTACAAGATCGCCAATCCAACGATCCTGTCGCGCATCAGTCACGAGGAGCTCGAAGCACTGTTCATCGGCTACGGGTACACGCCGTATTTCGTTGAAGGAAGCGATCCGATCCGGATGCATCAGCAGATGGCCGCTACGCTGGAGCGCGCGATCAGCGAGATTCGCGCGCAGCAGAAGGCGGCGCGCGCGTCGAGCCAGCCCGTCCGCCCCCGGTGGCCGATGATCGTGCTGCGTTCTCCGAAAGGGTGGACCGGGCCAAAGGAGATCAAGGGACACAAGGTCGAAGGGTCCTGGCGTTCGCATCAGGTGCCGTTCTCGGATGTGCGGGACAATCCGGCGAATCTGAAGCTCCTCGAGGACTGGATGCGCAGCTACAAGCCCGAGGAGCTGTTCGACGCCGACGGCCGGCTCGTCTCCGCTCTGCGCGCCCTCGTGCCTGCCGGGACTCGGCGCATGAGCGCCAGTCCCCACGCCAATGGCGGACTGCTGCGCAAACCACTCAGGCTGCCGGACTTCCGCAAATATGCGGTTGACGTGTCATCCCGCGGCACGACGATGCATGAGAACACGAAGCCCTTGGGCGAGTACCTTCGCGACGTTCTCAAGAACAACCCGACCAGCTTCCGCGTCTTCGGTCCCGATGAGACGGCGTCCAACCGGCTCCAGGCCATGTACGAAGCGAGCAAGAAGAGTCTGGATGGCAGACATGCTGCCGGAGGATGCCGACGGCGGTGAGCTGTCGAGCGATGGGCGCGTCATGGAGATGCTCTCGGAGCACACGCTGCTCGGCTGGCTCGAGGGCTATCTGCTCACCGGGCGTCACGGGCTCTTCCACACCTACGAGGCCTTTGCGCACGTCATCGATTCCATGTTCAACCAGCACGCCAAGTGGCTGGACATCTGCAAGAACCACGTGCCGTGGCGCGCTCCGGTGGCGTCCGAGAACATCCTGTTGTCGTCGACCGTCTGGCGGCAGGACCACAACGGGTTCTCGCATCAGGATCCGGGGTTCATCGATCTGGTGACCAATAAAGGTTCATCCGTTACGCGCGTCTACCTGCCGCCAGACGCCAATACGCTGTTGTCGGTCGCCGACCATTGCCTTCGCAGCACCGACTACATCAATGTCATCGTTGCCGACAAACAGAAGCATCTGCAGTTCACCACGATGTCGGAGGCAGTTGTGCACTGCACCAAAGGACTTGGCATCTGGCCGCGGGCGAGCACTGATGCAGGTGAGGAACCGGATGTGGTGCTAGCGTCCTGCGGCGACGTCGCGACCATGGAGGCGTTGGCCGCGGCAGCCATCCTGCGCGAGCGCGCACCGGATTTGAAGCTCCGATTCGTCAATGTGGTGGATCTGTTCAAGCTGCAGCCGGCATCCGAGCATCCACACGGATCGACCGAGCGTGAGTTCGACAGCCTGTTCACTACGGACAAGCCCATCATCTTCAATTTCCATGGCTATCCCTGGCTGATCCACAAGCTCTCGTACCGCTTCAAGGGGCACGCGAATCTGCACGTGCGGGGCTACAAGGAAAAAGGGAACATCAACACGCCGCTCGAACTCGCGATGCTCAATGAGACATCCCGCTTCAATCTCGTCATCGACGTCATCGATCGGGTGTCGAAGCTGCGCACGAAAGCCGCGCACCTTAAAGAGGAAATGAGGAACGCGATCATCGACAACCTGCGCTACGCGCATGAGCACGGCACCGACCGGCCAGAGATTGTCAACTGGACGTGGCCGTACTGAATTGAGGCGCAGGCGCAGGTTGAGTGTCGCCCACAAGGAGGATCGCCGTGGCTCATTCTTCGGTACGACCTGCGACCCGCGACTCACACCACAAGGCCACAGCGGAGGCCTCGCCTGCGAACATCTGCTTGCTGTCGAATGGTCGTTATACGGTCATGCTAACGCAGGCCGGTAGCGGATACAGCACCTGTGACGGGCTCGACGTGACACGCTGGCGCGAGGACGCGACAGCCGACTGCTGGGGACAATTCGTCTACATCCGCGACCTCGATGGCGGCGGCACCGCCTTCGCGGACGTGGCGCGGCGCCCCCGCTCGTTCACGACCGACCGGACGGAATTCCTGGGAGTGTACGGCGCGCCGGAAGGCGCCTGCTGCTCTCGGGCGGGAGCGGCTGTCGGGCCGGGCCGGTGAGATCTGCGACCCCTGCGCCGCGCTGATGACTGAGCCCGAGTTGCCGCCCGGTGGCGAGGACGTCGTCGTCTTCTTGCTCGGACAAGCGGAGACCGGCGAAGAGGCGCGGCGCCTCACGCGGCTCTATGGTGATGCCGGGCGGGCAGAAGGCGCGCTAGCGGATGCCAAGGCGGAATGGGATCGCATCCTCGGAACGATACGGTCCGCACGCCTGATGCCGCGCTGGATCTGATGCTCAATCGTTGGCTGATCTACCAGGCGCTCGCCTGCCGGGTGTGGGGCAGGGCCGGCTTTTACCAGTCGGGCGGCGCATTCGGCTTCCGCGACCAGCTGCAGGACGGGATGGCGCTGGTTTACGGCGCTGCCGGGGAAGCGCGCGGGCAGATCCTCCGTGCGGCCGCCCGGCAGTTCGAAGAGGGGGACGTGCAGCACTGGTGGCACCCGCCCTCAGGACGAGGCGTTCGCACGTGGATCACGGACGATATCTACTTCCTGCCTTTCGTCACCAGTCATTACGTCGAGATAACCGGCGGCACGGCGCTTCTGAATGAGCGCGTCGCGTTTTGCGGGCGCCGGTCCTGACTCCTGGACAGGACGAGGACTATGGCCTCCCTGATGTGAGCGACGCGACCGGAACCATCTACGAGCATTGCGTACCAGCGCTGGAGCACGGTCTGAAGCTCGGGCGGCACGGCTTGCCGCTGATGGGCACCGGTGACTGGAACGACGGCATGAACCAAGTCGGCGCGGAGGGAAAAGGCGAGAGCGTCTGGAACGGTTGGTTCATGCTGGCGACGCTACGCGAGTTCGCCAGCATGGCCGACCAGAGGAGTGACGCCGTGCGTGCGGCTTGGTGCCGGGGGCACGCCGGGGCGCTCCAGAAGGCATTGGAAGAGCACGCCTGGGACGGCGGCTGGTACCGGCGCGCCTACTTCGACGATGGCACTCCGCTCGGCTCGGCGCAGAATGAGGAGTGCCAGATCGATTCGATCGCGCAGACGTGGGCCGTGATCTCCGGCGCTGGCAATCCTGAGCGGGCCCGTCAGGCGATGGCGGCGGTCGAAGATCGCCTGGTCCGCGAGGCGGACAAGCTGATCCTGCTGTTCGCGCCACCGTTTGATCGGAGCTCGCTCGAGCCCGGCTACATCAAGGGTTACGTGCCCGGCATCCTCGAAAACGGCGGGCAGTACACACATGCCGCCACCTGGGTCGTCATGGCGACTGCCCTGCTCCAGCCGGGGAAGCGCGCACTGGAGTTGTTCGCATTGCTCAACCCGGTTCGCCATGGCGCGACTCCCGAAGACGTCGCGCGGTACGTGGTGGAACCGTACGTCGTGGCGGCGGACGTTTATGGTGCGGGGCCGCATGCAGGGCGGGGTGGGTGGACTTGGTATACCGGCTCTGCCAGCTGGCTGTATCGCGTCGGTCTCGAGGCGATCCTCGGCTTCCACAAACGAGGGGAGCGTGTGAAGATCGACCCCTGTGTCGCACCGAATTGGCCGGGCTACGAGCTGACCTACCGCCACCTGTCCTCGATCTACCATATCGTCGTGGACAACGCAGCAGGCACCGGCCGCGGCGTGCGTGCCGTTATGGTCGATGCGCAAGCCGTACCCGATGGCGAGATCCTGCTCATGGACGACGGAAAACTCCATGAAGTTCGAGTCGAGCTGGGCTGAGGGGCAGGGGAAGGAAGGATTGGAAGAAAGGATGGCCGATCGGCTGCCCGCAGAGGAGGACTTGGACCGGCTGCCGACCGACCAGGAACTCACTCGGCTTCAGCGGACCACGGTGCTGTACTACCTTCACGAGACCAACCCTGACAACGGGCTGGTCCGCGACAAGACCGCCCTCGACGCGCCATGCAGCATCGCGGCGGTCGGTCTCGCCCTGGCGACGATCCCGGTTGTTGTCGAGCGCGGCGTGCTCATTCGCAAGTTCGCTGCGAAGATCACCCGACGCAGACTCCGCAGCCTCATGGAACTCCCGCAGGGACCTGAGCCGGACGCGGCCGGGTACAAAGGGTTCTTCTATCACTTCCTCGACATCGAGACCGGCCGTCGTGTCTGGAATTGCGAGCTCTCCACGCTCGACTCCGCATTCCTGTTCGCGGGCGCGCTTACCTGTGCCACCTATTTCGACGCCGACACGGAGGAAGAGGCCGAAGTCCGGCGCCTCGCCGACGCGCTCTACGGCCGGGCCGACTGGGCCTGGGCCTGTAATGGTGGTCCGACGCTCACCCACGGCTGGAAGCCCGAGTCCGGGTTCCTGCCGTACCGCTACGAGGGCTATGACGAGGGACTCTTGCTCTACCTTCTTGCCCTCGGCTCGCCGACTCACCCAGTTCCGCCGGAGAGTTACGAGGCATACTGCGCCACCTATCAGTGGAAGGAGATTTACGGCCGCGAGCTGCTCTACTCCGGGCCGTTGTTCACACACCAACTTTCGCACCTCTGGATCGATTTCCGTGACATTCGCGACGCGTTCATGCGCGATCGCCGCAGCGACTACTTCGAGAACAGCAGGCAGGCGACCTTCGTGCAGCAGGAGTATGCCGTCCGGAACCCGCTCGGGTTCACGGGCTACGGGGAGCACTGTTGGGGCATCACGGCTTCTGATGGCCCCGGGTGGGTCAAGCGCCTGGTGAACGGCGTCGAGCGGGAGTTTTATGGCTATATCGCCCGTGGCGTCCCGTTTGGCCCCGACGACGGCACCGTCTCGCCGTGGGTCGTGGTCGCGTCGTTGCCATTCGCGCCGGAGATCGTCATCCCGACCGTCCGGCAGTTCGCCCGACTGGACTTGGGAATGACCGCCCCCTATGGGTTCAAGGCGTCATTCAACCAGTCGTTCCCCGTGGAAGAGAGTCCTACCGGTTGGTGGATCACGCCCCATCACTTTGGCATCGACCAGGGACCGGTAGTGCTGATGATCGAGAACTACCGGTCCGGTCTGATCTGGAACATCATGCGCCGGTGCCCAGCCGTCGTCACAGGGCTGCGGCGCGCCGGGTTCACCGGCGGCTGGCTGTGAACGAGGTCGTGCACGTCCGCGTTAGTGATCAAGCCCGCGTGGTGCTCTGCATTGCGGTGATTCAAGGATGAGCTGCTGAGTGGTGGCGCGGTCGTGAGAACGCCGTGCGATCCGGTTACGCAGCAGTCCAACACAGCTGCCGGTACAGCTGGTTGCGAGCCCCCGCAACCAACAGTTGCAGCAAGAGGTCGCCCGTCTTGGCGACCTCTTCGCTTGTACGGTTGCTCCCAAGCATTGCCGCCAGATTCCCTTTCAGTTCGATTCGCAGGTCACCGCGGTCGGCTCGCGAACGGCCCGCAATCCCGCGGCCCGTTGGCTCGAAGGAGCTGGCTCATCGTGACCACGTAGGCGTGCCTCAGGCTTTGCTGCCGGAGAGTAAGGTGCGTGCGCGATCCAGGAGTGGCCGCACAGGATGGTCGCTGAGCAGGGAGGTCGCCACACCAAACGGGGTCCACCTGCGCTCGCGGAAATCCGCTTCCTGCCAGTCGTCATGCTCCTCGAGCACTTCCATCACATAGACGGCGACCTCCAGGGTGGTGCCCCACTTCCTGTATTCGTAGGTACCGATGGCGTTCCCCAGCAACCGTCCTTTGAGGCCGGCTTCCTCCCAGGCTTCATTCAACGCGGTTTCTTCCTGTGTATCTCCGGGGTCGATCAATCCCTTGGGGATTCCCCATTTTCTCGATTTCCTGCTCCGAATGAGACAGACCTCGAGGGCATCATCCCGACGCCGGATCGCGATGGCTGCTGCCTGCTGGAGACGGCCAGTCGTCTTAGACATTCGTGTGCGGCATGGATGTTAGTCGGAAAAACGGCCTGAGCGGGCTCGAGCCCTTTTACGTGCAGCCTTCGTAGCCAGGTTCCCTCCGATGTCGGCCGACGACTGATAGCGCGTGCTAGTGGGGGCTGATCGAACGTCCCGGATCGGCGACGCCAAAGCTCGAGCGTGAACGGCGTGTCGCGAAGGTCTCGGGAAGGCGAAGCTGACGCACCGACTCGATGCGCGCCCACTGATCGAGCGCCTGCTCCTCCAGACCTCGAAGGTCGAGGCGTCCGGGGATGTCGAGGTCGAGCTCCAAGGCTCGAAGCGCACGCCACATACAGCGCTTGCCTTGCACGCCGATCATCAGTGACTCCAGTGTTCGAAACAGCGCCAGGGATCCGGCATCGCCTCCAGCCACGGCTCGCAGTGCCGAGCCTGCCAGCCGACCTCCTGCTCGCTTCAGTGAAAAGGATGAGCCACCCAACTGGTGAAGTATCGAGCGCAAGACATTGCGTTCCGCTTCGAACTCTCCCAGAAGCCCGGCACACAACGTTCCTTCGGGTGCGGCTTGATGGGAGTAGGCGAGACGCGTCACCACTTCGAGCGCCGCATCCGAGCCGGTGAGGTGATCGAGAAGGTAAATCGTCAGCTCATGTTCCGGATCGGATTCATTGTTGCGCCGTCGTTGCAGAGCGGCAGCGAGGCCGAGCAAGACAGCTGTGCCCCCAATGACCACGAGAGGCTGTCGTCTGAGGCGAGTCATGACGTTGATCTCCAGCAATCCGTGTGCCCGAGGGTTCCCGGCGGGCACACTCGGTCGCGGTCACACTTCGCGGAGTTCCTTGCTGCAATCTGGCCTTGTGCTTCCCATGAGCGCCGCCTTCGAGCCGCCGAAAGCCTAATCCTGGAGGTGCACCTTCGGCCTACGCGACGCCAGCGCGGGCGGCACGCTCACCCGCTTCGACGACACGCGCAGCCAGGCGGCGAGGCACGCCAGCCCCGCTGCCGTAAAAACGACGCCGGCGGGCACCCACATGGCCAGACCGGCGAGCTGCTGATCTTCCAAGGCCGTCAAGCCCCACGCGGCTGCGTGATCGGCGTAGACCGGGTACCAGAGCCGCCGTGAGAAGGTGAGCAGGGCGCCGAGCACACCGCTCTGTAGTGCGGTGCCGAAGACATAAACAGCCGCTGCGCCATAGCTGCCGTGGCCGTAACGACCCTGCGCCACTGTCCACCAAAAGAGCACGGCGGTGGCGAAGAACGAGAAGTGCTGCAGTGCGTGCACTGCATCCGAATCCAGCGCCGCGGTGTAGAGGCTGGGGAGGTGCCAGACCCACAGCGCCAATGCATGCAAGCAGAGCACGACGCCAGGCGCGGTCAGCCATGACACCACCGACCTCCGGTGCCTTCTCCACGACAGATCGGCCCAAGCACGCCGCCAGCGCGCCGGCGCCGCCCAAGTGACCGCCAGCAGAGGAGCTCCGCACGCCACCAGCGGCGCTGCGACGATCATCAGCAGTTCGTGCTGCACCATGTGTGCCGTGAATAGTGTCTCGCTCCACTCGTGCAGCCGAGACATCAGCGCGCCCGCCAGCACCGCCCAGCCGGCGACGAAGCACGCGACCTGCGCCAGTCGTAGCGAGCGCCCCACGCCAGCGGCGGCCCAGGCGCGCCAGACGCCGCAGGTGTAGAGCAGGGCCCCTACCGTCAGGCTAGTAGCAATCATGGAGGACAGCGGGTGGCACCAGATGGGCGGCGATCGCCACCGCGAAGAGTGCGCACGACAACACTGTGAGGTGCGCGAGGAATGGCAGATGCTGCGGATGGCGGGAATCGTCGGCCAGCGGCGGCGCTGTCGACCGCACCGATCGCCACGCCACCGCGCCGGCAGCGAGATCGATGCCCAGCATCGTTAGCGCGATCCCAATCAGCCAACCGCGGATGCCCGGGCCGCATGCCAGATCGCTGAGCGCGGCGTTGACCAGCAGCGTCAGCGCCCACGCCACGGGGCCGGTCGCAAGCGCGGCCCACAGCCTGCGTGCGCTTACAACAGCCGAGGCGCCCAATAGATCACCCCGTAGATCGGCAGCCAGGTCAGCACCACGAAGTACCAGTAGATGGCGTTCTCTGCGGCGTCGACATACCGCTTCTCTTCGACCGGGCCGACGAACATCAGGACGGTGAGCACGCCCGTGTCGAGCACATCGGTCACGATGTGCGTCGTATGCAGGCCAAGCAGCAGCCAGACGACGGAGCCGTACGCGTCACGCGACCATTGAACGTTGAGGCCGGCGAATTCGAACGCGCGGATGACATTGAACGCGACACCAAACAGAAGACAGACGACCAGCCACAGGCGCGTGCGGCCGAGATCGACGCGCTCGGCGGCGTTGCGCGCCAGCTGATTGGGGATCGCGCTCGCAAGCAGCACCCCGACATTCAGCGTGCCCCAGAACAAATCCGGCGGGCCGACGCCGTCGGGCGGCCAGTCGGCCGAGCGTGACTGCAAGTAGAAGTACGACGCCGATCGCCAGCGCGAACGCGGTGCTTTCGATCAGGATGATGCCCGCCGTGCCCCACCACATCAGGCTGCGATGCCCGAACGCGCCGGGCGCCAGCCGCGAGACGTCCACCGTTCGTGCCGTGCTCATGTCGGACTCTCGGCGCAGCCGTCTCGTCGGGTGTCGGCAACGTCCGCTGGTCGGGCCACACCGGAGTGCCCGACTCATCGGGTGACTTCGGCCAGAACCAACCCATCATCGTGATGAACACCGGCACGGCGCCGTAGACCACGCCCCACGGCGTGAAGATCGACCAGATGAACAGCGTCGTGGTCGCAAGTGCCGTCAGCAGCGGCCAGATGGACGGCTCCGGAAAGACGCTCCGGTGGTCCGGTTCGCCGTCCATCACATACGTCACGAGCACGTCGCGAACATCGCTGCGCAGGCCGGTCACGACCGGCTGATCCGGAGCGTTCTCCCAGAGCGGCTCGACGCCGGCCGCGGTCGGCGCGTGCAGGAAGTTGTATGGCGGCGGTGGCGAACTCGTCGCCCACTCGAGTGTGCCGGCGTGCCACGGGTCGTCGGGTGCGAGCGCGCCGGAGCGCAGCGCGCGTACCACGTCGACGAGGAAGACGATCACCGCGAGCGTGATCAGCAGCGCCGCCGGCTGTCGCCACCAGGTTGAGCGTCGCCCACCCGCTGTCCGCCGGATAGGTATAGACACGGCGCGGCATGCCGCGGAAGCCGAGGATGTGCATCGGAAAGAACGTCAGGTTGAACCCGACGAAGAACAGCGCACAGCTCACGCGGCCGAGCGTGTCGCTCAGCATCCGGCCGGTGATCTTCGGAAACCAGTGGTAGAACGCGCCGAAGAGCGGGAAGACGGTGCCGCCGATCAGCACGTAGTGAAAGTGTGCGACCACGAAGATACGTATCGTGGACCTGCAGATCGAACGGGACGGATCCGACCATGACGCCGGTCATGCCGCCGATCAGGAAGATCACGAAGAAGCACAGCACCCAGAGGAACGGGGTCGTGAAGCGCACCCGCCCGCCCCAGAGCGTGGCGATCCAGCAGAAGAACTGCGCGCCGGTCGGAATCGCGATCATGATGCTGGCGGCGGTGAAGAAACTCTCCCCGAGCTGCGGCAGGCCGGTGGCGAACATGTGGTGGACCCACAGCCCGAAGCCCATGAACGCCGTGCCGGCCAGCGAGAGCACCACCACGGTGTAGCCGAATACCGGCCGCTGCGCCGCGACGCCGAGGATGGTGGACACCAGCGCCGTTCCCGGCAGGAAAATGATGTAGACCTCGGGGTGGCCGAAGAACCAGAAGAGGTGCTGCCACAGGAGCGGATCGCCGCCGCGCTCGGTGTCGTAAAAGTGCGTGGTGACCAGCCGATCGAGATCAGCGCCGTGCTGGCCAGCATCACCGCCGGCATCGCGAAGATCACCATGAACGACACGACGACCTCGGCCCAGACGAAAATCGGAATGCGGCTGAGCGACATGCCCGGAGTGCGCAGCTTGAACGCGGTCGTGATCGTCGACACCGCGACCGCCAGCGACGCGACTTCGGTAAACGTGATCAGCTGCGCCCACACGTCGGCGCGCTTCGTCGGCGTGTAGAGGGTTTCCGACAGCGGCACATACGCGAACCAGCCGATATCCGGGCCGACGTTCAGCAAGAACGCGACGAACAGAAAGATGCCGCCGAACAGGAACATCCAGTAGCTGTAGGCGACCAGCCGCGGGAAGGCGATCGTGCGCGCCCCGACCATCAGCGGCACGAAGTAGATGCCGAGCCCCTGCACGACCGGGCACGGCGAACAGGAACATCATGGTGGTGCCGTGCATCGTGAACAGCTGGTCGTACAGATCGGGCCCGATGAACGTGTTCTCGGGACGGGCCAGCTGAATGCGCATCAACACGGCCAGCGCGCCGGCCAGCAGGAAGAACGCGAACGCGGTGACCAGGTAGCGCCGGCCGATCGCCTTGTGATCGACGGCCGTGAGCCAGCCGCGCAACCCCGGTGGGTCGCTCCACGTCGCGGCGAGCTGCGGCGCTTCGTCCGCCGGGAGCGCGCGCCTGACCGGCGATCATTTCAATCCCTCCAGATAGGCCACCAAGGCGTCGAGATCCGAGGCGGACAGCGGATTCGGCGGCATCAGGTTGCCAGGCTTGTCGCAGCTGCGGATTGGCGATCCACCGCGCCAGCGCGTCGCGCGTCATCGGCAAGGTCCCGGCCCCGATCGTTGGCCGCGACGCGAAGTGCGTCAGGTCGGGACCGATGAGCCCGTTGGCGGGCGTCCCGAGGATCGCGTGACACGCGCTGCAGCGGCTCGTGAGGAACACATCCCGTCCATGCCGGGCCTGCTCGGTGGCCGGCTCCGCCGCGGCGGCGCGTTGCGCGTCGAGCCAGCGGTTGAAATCCGCGTCGGTCTGCGCCACCACCCTGATGGCCATGTGCGCATGCTGGCGGCCGCAGAATTCGGCACACTGGCCCTGAAACTCGCCAGCCTGGTCCGCCTGAATCCACAGTGTCGTCGTGCGATCGGGCAGCAGATCGCGCTTGCCGTGGAGCATCGGCACCCAGAAGCTGTGAATGACGTCGCGCGATCCGAGTTGCAGCTTCACCGGCCGGCCGACCGGCACATGCAGCTCGTTCGCCGTCGTCACGCGCCGGCTCGGGGTGGCGTCTTCGTACTGCACCTCCCACCAGAACTGATGGCCGTTGATCGTCACCGCTGCCGCGTTCGACGCGCTCAGCGACGCAATGGCACGTCCGGTCCAGAAGCTCGAGAGCAGAATGCCGAACAGGATGATGACCGTGACGACGAGCGCGCCACCGACGGCCTGCGCCATGGAGCGCTCGGCCGCCGCACCCGCGTCGCGCGCTGTGCTCGCCGCGACGGCGATGACCGCGCACGAGGGCCCAGGCGAGCGTGCCCAGCACGAGCACGCTGACGAGCGCGGTGACGGCCAGCAGCAGCCACGTCAGCTGCGCGATGTGCCCCGCCTGCGGTCCGGCCGGAGCCAGTGCCGACTGCCACAGCCGTACGGGCATCACCGTCGGCTCTCCGGGGCGCACGCTGTTGGCAAGTCGGCGGCAATCATCATGGCTGTCGATCAGTAGCCGGAGGCGGGCGCCTCTTCTCCCAGCTTCTGACCGTTCCTCCAGGTGTTGGCGCACAGCGGGTGCGTGAAGGCCGATGGCCCATCGGCGCTGGAGAACGTGATGTCGTCGGTGTTCGGTCCCTTCTCCGGATCGAGATTCGCGAGGTGACGCATGCGCTTGGCGATCTCGTGATCCGCGCACGCGGTATCGCCGCTGACGCCGAGTCCTCCGACGCGTGTCTTCCCGCGATAGAGCGGCACGCCGCCGCCGAACGCGATCGCGCCGCCGCAGATCTTGCCGTCGGTCGATCCGGACTCACGCGGTGCCACGATGCACGCCGGGTTGAAGGTGTTCGGCTGCGCGACACCCCAGAGCGAGTGGCCTGGCTGCGTCAACGTATACAGGCGCGCGGTGGACAACGGGAGATCGTCGGTGCTGTACGAATTCGCGGTATAGGCCTTCGCCTTGGCGATCGCCTGGCTGCCGGGCCAGGCGCTCGCCGGATCGTCCATGGACACCGCGGTCGCGCAGATGCGCCCCTGCCGATCGACAATCGACGCCCACTCGCGCTTGCCGGAAAAGAGTCCGCCCGCCTCCCCGCCGGTGGCTGGCGCCTCGCGTAGCCACTTCTGCAGATCACTGCACGGACGGCAGGTCCTTGCAGGCTGCGGGCTCGGCCCCGGTGACCGGTCCGCGCGACTGCTCGGCGGCACTGCCCGCCTGCGTCTCGGCCGGCGATCGCTCGGCGGACGACGAACAGCCGGCCAGGCCGACGCACACGATCGTGATTAGCAGGCGCGAATCGAGAGCCATCTCGTCACTCCGCCGGTGGTTCCGGTTCGTTCTGGGTCCGCATCGTCTTGATGTAGGCAACGAGACGCCAGATCTGATCTTGGCTGAGACGCGTGTGCCAGGCCGGCATGCCGTGCGCGCGGCCCTCGGCGATCGAGCTGAAGATCTGCCCTTCGTCGCTGCCGTAGATCCAGTCGCTGTCGCGCAGGCTCGGTCCCATTCCGCCGCCCGCGTGTTCCCCGTGGCAACCGGAACAGTTGAACTCGCGGAACATCCGGCGGCCGGCGCCGGAGGCCGCGCGATCGCCACTGAATGGATTGCCGGGCGCGGGAGTGTCCGGACCCGGACCGGGGATGGGCCCGACAGCCGTGAACACCGGTGCCGGCGCACCCGCGCTGGCGATGTCGCCAGGCGACCGGCCACATCCTGCGGCCATGCTGGTAACCAGCAGCAACAGGACGCAGCCAACAACGGCGTTGGTCTCGCTCATGGCATACCGCCGCCTGTGTCGCTCGCCGGTCCACCGGAGCCTTGCGGCCGGCGCGAGCGGAACGTGGTACTCGCGCAGGATCGCCGCGACGTCGGCGCGCCGTTCGCGGAGCACCTGATTGAGACGATCGACGAGAGCGGCGTTGCCCGGCCGCACGGCCATCGCGATGTCAAACGCGAATGGGAGACCCGCATCGGCTCCGCTGCCTGTCACTGGCGTGAGTGACAACGGCACGCGCTGCCGAGCCGCGTCGTAGCCGGCCACCGGTCCCCAGATCGCGGCGGTATCGAGTTCTCCGGCGGCCACGGCAGCCACGGGCGTTCGCGGCGCCGCGTCATCGGAGACGACACTCCCCGCCACATAGCCACGGACTTGAGTGGTGAGCGCCCGGCTGGCCAGCGCTCGCGCCGGTGGACTCTCCTCGTCGCCGCTCAACTGAATGCCGATCGTCATCCGGCGCAATCGCAGATCGTCGAACGATCGCACCGGCGGCCGGTCGGCACGCGTGACGAAGACGTAGCTCGATCGGTAGTACGGCCGCGTCATCGAGTGGGGGTCGCCTTGGACGGATGTCGGCACGCCCACGATGACATCGCAATCGCCATTCGCGAGCGCCGAGCGCCGCGCCGCCGCGAGCGGCGTCTGCCATTCGTAGCGCAGCCGACGACCCAGACGCTCTGCAATGAGCGACGCCAGGCGGTTCTCGAACCCACGCTCGCGCGAGTCCGAGAACGGCAGATTGCCGGCTGCAGCGCAGACCCACAGCTCGTCGTCGCCGTGCGGCGCCTTCGCCGAGGTCACGTCCATCGGCGGCAACACGATCACGTGTGGCGGCGCCGGCATCGCGGCCCTCGCACGCAGCAGTGGCGACGCCGCGATCGCGATCGGGATCGCGGCGAGCAGTGCGCCCGGAGCCAGCCGCCTAAAGACCGAAGACATACACCGTACTTCCGGCCGCCGTGTATTTCTTGATGTCCTTCATCGCGCCAACGACACCGAGTCGCGGCCTCCGGATCGTCGGCGGAGACGGTGGGAAATGCGACCGATCCCATCCAGCCGCCGATGCCCGAATAGATGGCGACGTACTGCTTGCCGTCCGGCCCGCGGTAGGTCATCGGGTTGCCGACGATGCCGGACGACGTGTGGAACTTCCAGAGCTCGGTGCCGGTGCGCGCGTCCACCGCCTTGAACCAGCCGTCCATGGTCCCGTAGAACACGACGTCGCAGGCGGTCGCGAGCACGCCGCTGTAGACCGGGAACAGCTCTTCCTTGACGCCCCACACCTTTCGCGCGTGCACGGATCCCAGGCGACCAGCTCGCCCTGATAACCGCCGGGCCCGCGGATACATCTTCACGCGCGCGCCGAGGTAGGGCGTGCCGGCGATGTAGTTCGCCTCGACGCCTTGATAGTCCATGCAGGTGTTGTGCGCACGGGATATAGAGCAGTCCGGTGCGCGGAGAGAACGCGGACGGCGTGACGTCCTTGGCACCGGTCGACGACGGACAGATGCCTTGCGCGACCTTGCCGAACTGCGTGCGCTTCGTCGGATCCTCGGCAGGCTTGCCGGTGTGCAGGTCGTAACCCGTCGCCCAGTTGGTCGGCTGATAGGACGTCGCTGAGAGCAGCTCGCCGGTCTCGCGATCGAGCACGTAAACGAATCCGGTGCGGCCGGGATGCAGATAGCAGCTTGCGCATGCGGCCGCCGACCTCCATATCGACGACGATGTTTTCCATGATCTCGTCGTAATCCCACGCGTCGTGCGCGGTGGCCTGATACGCCCAGCGGAGCTCGCCGGTATCGGCGTCGCGCGCCATGATCGTGCACGACCATTTGTTGTCGCCGGGTCGGAGATCAGGGTTCCACACGCCGGGATTGCCGGTGCCGTAGAAGAACAGGTTGGTATCGGGGTCGTAGGAGATCCATCCCCACACCGTGCCGCCGCCCAGCTTCCACTGCTCGCCGGGCCATGTCGTGCACGCCGAGGTCCTTGCCGCGGTCCTTGTCGTAGAACGGCTTGAACGACGGCACCGATCTTCACGTCGGCGTCCGGACCGGTGCTGTACGCCCGCCACAGCTCCTTGCCGTCCGAGAGCGCAAGCGCGGCCACGTAGCCGCGCACGCCGAGCTCCGCGCCTGAGTTTCCGACGATCACCTTCCCGTGCACGATGAGCGGTGCGGCGGTGAACGTCTCGCCGATATTGATGTCGCCGACCTTGGTCCGCCAGACCTCGGCTTCCGGTCTCCGCATCCACCGCGACGACGTGCGCGTCGAGAAGGCTGTAGACGATCTTGCCGTTCTCGTACGCGGCACCCCGATTGACGACGTCGCAGCAGGCGATGCCGACGGCGCGACGATCGGGGTGCGGCTCGTAGATCCACTTGATGGCGCCGCCCGGCTTCGACAGATCGACGGCGATGAGGTTGTTCGGGAAACGGCGTCACGACATACATCACGCCGTTCACGACCAGCGGCTGTCCTTCGTGTCCATTCGGAATGCCGGTCGAAAACGTCGTGATCGACATGCAAGTTCTGGACGTTCGACGGCGTGATGCTGTCGAGCAGGCTGTAGCGGAGATGGCCCGGGTCGCCGGCGGGTGATCGCCATTCGGCACCGATCGCACCGCCTGGAAGGCGAACACCCGGTCGCGCTCCGTGCACTGGCAGGTCGGCCGGCACAGCTCGCCGACCGAGATCCGGCTCCCGTTCGCACCCGAGCACGCCAAGCATTGCGACGAGCGCCGTCAGAGCGCGAGCCCACAACGACATGCCGGGGCGATTGCAACAAAAATGCCACGGTGCATATTCATTACCGAAGCTCGGACGAGCTGGCGGCGCCGCCGATTGCGCCGAGTTTCGTCGTCCACGACGATCCACTGGTGTGGCCTCCCATCGACAGGTGCAGCCCTCCTCGGTCCGGCTTTTGCTGGTGTGGGTTCGCGTGGCATCGCGTGTCACTGCATGTGAAGGAGGAAGTCAATGTTGGGAATTCTGGGGTGGATCATCTTTGGTCTGATCGCCGGCGTCGTGGCCAAGCTGTTGATGCCCGGTCGGGACCCGGGCGGGTTTATCGTCACAATCGTGCTCGGCGTTGCGGGCGCCCTGCTCGGCGGGTTCGTCGGACGGGCATTGGGGCTCTACCGTGAGGGCGAGGCGGCGGGCTTCCTGATGTCCGTGGTCGGGGCGATCCTGCTGCTCGTGCTGTACCGAGTGTTCATGCGACCGAAGCGCACGGCGTGATGTCCCGTCATCCAGGCCGCCGGTGGTGGCGATTCGCCTCACCGGCGGATGGATGGCCTCAACTATCCGGCCGGCACTCAGGCGCCAAGATCGGCATCCACGGCCCGCACGACTTGCCGTCGCAATCCGGATGTGCCCATTCATCAGCCTCGTCCAGCGCCTCGACCCAGGACCGCATTTCGATACGGGAGCCAAGCGAATCGGTTGTGCCGCCGCCCGGGTCGTCCCGCGAGATCTTGAACGACCCATCCGTTTCAGCCGACACGGTGACCGTGACGTTATTGCAATGAGTGCGAGTTGCGGTTATCGGAGCCATGTCAGTGTTCGTGCTGAAGGTCACCTATTGCTCCGAAGACTCCGACTCAGCAGAACCAGTGTCGGCCCCGTCGTCAACCGAGCGACTGACGAACCGGTCGAGGACTGTCAGCAGCGCCTCTGGCGTAAACGGCTTACGAAGCACAGCCTCGTATAGACCCGGCGTCGACGGAACCGCCGTTCGAAGTGACGTCATCATGACGATCGGAATACTGCGATGCCGCTCGTCCGCGCGCATTGCCCGGGCCAGCTCGGGCCCATCCATCACGGGCATCATTGCGTCCGTCAACACCAGATGAATCTGTCGGTCGCGGAGCATCTCGAGCGCCAGTCGACCGTTGGTCGCGAGCGTGACCTGGTAGCCGAGTTCGGTCAACACGTCCCGCAACAGTTCCGCGAGACCGTATTCATCCTCGACGATCAGAATCGAAGGCGTCCGGGACATGGGCTGCTATGCGCCGTCCGGCGTCCGCCGTTCAACATGCACGGCGCCGCCGCCCGACATCAGGTGCGACGCGTGCGTCGAACGTATCGAGTAGCTTGATTCCGTGATCAGTAATGCTGATTTCGCGCATCTTCGGGTCGTAATCGTCGTCTCTCACCTTCAAGATGGCCAACGCCCGCAGAATCGCAGCCCGGTGTTCGACGTGGCGGAGCAGAATGATGTTCTGAGTGGCGGCGGACAATCCGTTGATGGGCACGTGGATCGCGCTCTCAAACAGTCCGCGGCGTTTCGGTCGTGTAGAGCGTCGTCACACGCCGGCGCTCCAGCTCCTGCGCGATCGCGCTGTACACGTCGGACAGGCGCTCTGGGAGGTCAGCGGCGCGCTCGAATCCCTGCATGCCGTCGATGACGACACGCTGGGGCTTCAGCGTGCGAACCGCCTCGAAGAGGTTGTCGCCGATCTCATCGATCACCCCTTCGACGGGGCGCTGCCACATGACCCGCGCGAGTCCGCTGTCGACCCCCTCCTTGATGCCATTGATGCCGATCCGCTGGCACTTGGCGAGGATCGCGTCGGGATGCTCGAAAAATCCGAAGAACAGCCCGCGCTCGCCGCGTTTCACACCTTCGGCGAGAAACTGCATGCCAAACACCGTCTTGCCGCTGCCTGACGAGCCGAGCAACATGGTGATCGAGCCGCTACGAACACCGCCGCGTAACATCCTGTCGAGTTCCGGGATCCCGAACCCCATTTTGGCGCCGGTGGCAATCGGTGCCTCCGTGACCGGAGCGGCACTCAGCTCGTGTCTCCAAACGCGGCCGCACCTCGAATCCCCGGTCGGAGATTCGAACCGAATGCAGCCCGCGCACCGGGTTGCTGCCGCGCAGTTTGAGGACACGGATATGACGAAACGGTCGCAGCTCCGATAACTCGTCGGTGAGGTGAAGGACACCGTCGACCATCGTGTGCTCAGGGAAGAACCCGCTCTTGCGCTCCGCGTTCGTCGAGCAGGACGACGACGCATCGTGTGAGGTCAGTCAGTATCTGCAGCTCGTGCAGGAACTTCTTGAACTCCCGTTCCGACGGAGCGATGTCGGCGGCGGACACGAGACCGTCGATGATGGCAAGCCCTGCGGCTTTCTTTGCGACGATGCCACGAACCAGCGTGACCAGGCCTCCCAGGCCCTCGGTCTCCAGCGTGCTGAAGCCGCCGACGTAATACACGGACTCGGGAATCTTCGGTCTCGTCGAAGAACTCCATGCGGCGGAGATGGCCGAACATTCGCGAGTGCGATTCCGCCAGCAGCGTAATGTAGACAGCCCGGCCACCCTGGCGGGCGTGGTGAAAACACGCCTGGTTGGCCAGGATCGTCTTGCCCGCGCCCGGTGGGCCCTGGATGATGTAGACGCCGCGCCTCCAACAGTCCACCGTCAAGGATGCGGTCGAGACCTGGTATGCCGGTTGCTCGTCGTTGCGGCTCCGCGGATTCGTCGGTCACTCGGTCACCTCACGTCGCTGTTCCCTCTCCGGACGTCTGGGGAGCGTGACGGCAAATGCAGCACCGCCACCAACGGTACTGTCGACCGTGATCGAGCCTCCCATTGCTGCACATACGCTGCGCACCACCCACAAGCCGATGCCGAACCCGCCACTGCGGCTCGCTTCGGGTCCGCGCTCGAAGCGTTCGAAGATCACGTCCTGCTTGTCCGGCGAAATGCCGATCCCGTGATCCCGCACCGTCAGTATCGGCCGTCTGTTCATCGGCCTCTACGGTGACGTGGATGGCGCGACCAGCGCCGAAGCGAATCGCATTCGACACCAGATTGCGGCAGATCTGGTCGAGGCGCAGGCGATCCCACCACCCGGTAACGGTGGCCGGCATCGTCACCCTGACCTCACAGCGAGCGACCGCACATTCGGCCTCGAAGGTCGCGAGCACGTCGCGAACCGATTCCGACCAAATCCACCTGCTCCGAGTTCCAGATCAATTCGGCCGCTGGAGAGCCGGGAGACGTCGAGGAGGCGATCGAGCGTCTCGAGCAGACGGTGAAGGCGCTGTTCGATTCGCCGCAATTGCGCGCGAGCCCAGTCGGCCGAGACCGGTTCGCCGGCGCGGTCCATCTGCTCGGCACGGTCAATCGACAGCCGCACCTGAAACATCAAGGGCGCGATTGGATTACGCAATTCGTGCGCCACCGTGGCGATGAACTCATCGCGGGCGGCTACCGCCCGTTGCAATTCCTGTAGCCGGTCAGCTGCGCGAGGCCCAAGAAGGCTGTCCCGCGGCCGATCCCGTGGGCGTGTCCCGCCGTCCACCCCTGAGGGCGTCGCCATCGCAGCCGATCGCTCGCCGCACGTCAGATGAAGCGGCACGCGGGCAAGGATGGTCGTTCCACCGCCCGCGGTCGGCTCGATGTCGAGGGTGCCGCCAACGACTGCGGCACGCTCTCGCATGCTGAGAAAGCCAATCTGAGTACTGGAGGCGGCCGCGGCGTCGCAGCCGATCCCGTCGTCTTCAATCAGCAGCGACATCATCGCGCCCCGCTGTTCCAGCACCACCGCAACCGAGCGAGCGTGCGCATGTTTCACCACGTTGTTCAACGCTTCCTGCGCGATCCGGTAAAGCGTGGCCTCGATCTCTGGCGCGAGGCCGCGTTCCGCGACGCCTTCGGCGTGGAATCGCGCAGCAACGTCTGAATGCCGCGACCATTCCTTGACGTAGTTGTCGAGCACAGCCGTCAACCCGAGGTCGTCAAGCGCAGCCGGCCGCAGTTCCCAGGACAGAAAGTCAATATCCCGGTCGATGTGCCCGAGCAGTGCGTCCGCTTGGGCCAGTACCGTTTGCACGGTGGGTAGGGCGCTGGTGGTATCGCGTATCGCTACGAGCTTCAATCGGAGGGAGGTGAGCTGCTGACCAAGATGGTCGTGCAGATCGCGCGCGAGCCGCCGCCGTTCCTCCTCTTGGGCGATGACAAGACGCCGGAGCAAGCTGACCCGCGCCTCCTCCGAATACCGCAACTGGTCGTCCTCGAGCCCGATCAAGTTGGCGGCAGGCCGATTGCGCGCCTCATCGGATGACAGCGACTGCGTCACCGCGGCGTCCGCTACGCCGTGAGGCTGACGAGGGTCGGATTCGACAGCGTCCAGCAAATGAAGATGGCCCAGCACCCCAGTCCCGTCCATGAGTGCGAGGCAGCGATGTCCCGCCTCGAATCGGGTGCCATCTCCGCGCTCGAACAATCGAACGGAGCTCGCGCCCTCGTGCGCATCACTGGTGCACGCCGCGGCTGCGCGGTCGCCGACCATCAGGGCGCTTAAATGAAGACCTACGGCATCGCGTGCGGGTCGCGCAAGCAGCGCCGAGGCCTCCTGGCTCCACGAAGTGACGCGACCGGTCGCATCGGTTGTGAATGCAGCGGTCGTGCGCGCAGCGATCGCGGTGGCAAGCTCGTCCGGTGTCACGTCGTATCTCAGCCTTTGATCCGAAAGCAGGATTGATCTTCGCGCCAAAACGACCCAGACTGGGATTCGAGAGGGCACCAGTGGACCAGCCGCTGCGCATCGTCTTGGTCGAAGATCACGCAACCGTTCGCGAAGGTCTCCGCCTGCTGATTGACAATCAAACCGATATGACGGTGGTCGGCGAGGCCAGCAGCGGTGATGAAGCGGTACGCTGTGTCCAACGCGACGGCGTCGACGTCGTCATCATGGACTTGTCGATGCCGGGAACCAGCGGGCTCTGCGCGACGCGTGCCTTGCGCGACAGCCGTCCTGCGGTGAAGGTCATCGTGTTGACTCGCCATGCGGATCGAACCTACCTCCAGGAGCTCCTGCGAGCCGGCGCGTCCGGGTACGTGCTGAAGCAGAGCCCGCACAAGGAGCTCTTGCACGCGATTCGTGCGGCCGCCGGTGGCGGGCAATACATCGACTCGGCGCTCATGCGGCATGTCGCGGCCCCCTTTCTGTCCTCGAGTCTGCGCCAACGCCAGACCGGCGTGCCTTCAGTCACCGAGCGTGAACTGACGGTCCTCCGTTTGAGCGCGCAGGGATACAGCAATAAGGAAATCGCCCAACGGCTGGACGTGGTGGTCAAGACTGTCGAAGTCCACAAGGCCAATGGCATGCGCAAACTGAGCCTCGCTGGGAGAATCGAGCTTCTGCAATTCGCTGTGCTGCAGGGCTGGCTCGGAGACGCCTACCAGCATGACACCGCGGGACTCACCGGACCATTGGGGTGATCCCGAATCCGTGCCTGCCGTTCAACCCAATATCCTGCGTCTGTCTCCCGTGACATCGTGATCTCCGAGAGTGCCGCCAATCCTGAGCGGCACCTGAGGAGATCTCGTTCATGGCGAAATCCCAACGTCGACGCCGAGAAGATCCCAGCCGGCCGGCAGCGCGCAATAGCCGGACGACGATAAGTGGGCTTGCCGAACAGCTGGCCGACCAGGTCGAGGACGGCCAATCTCGACCGACGCGTTCTGAGGTTCTCGGCTCGGCGCGCTTCCGGTTCGAGTCACGCCGCGGTCACCAGCATGGCTGACGGCACGCTACTTGAAGTGACTGTCTTTGGAGACCCATCCGTGATCCACCCTGACTTGATCTGCCTATGTCATTTACGCTGGAATTTCGTGTTTCAGCGTCCGCAGCACTTGATGACGCGATTTGCGGCGAGTCGCCGCGTGTACTTTGTGGAAGAACCGGTATTCGGCAGCGTCTTACCATTTCTGGGCGTGCACTGGTCGGGCGCTGTGTGCGTGTTGACGCCGCAGTTGCCCGACGCCATGCGAGGCGCCGAAGCCGAATCGACGACTTCGAAACTGCTCCGGACTTTCCTCGCCGAGGAACGCGTCGAGCATCCCGTTCTCTGGGTCTACACACCGATGATGCTCCCGCTCGCCAATGGCATCCGTGCGAGCGCGATTGTCTACGACTGCATGGATGAGCTCTCGGCATTCGCGTTCGCGCCGAAAGAGCTGTCAGCTCGTGAGCATAGGCTCCTCGAGCGTGCCGATTTGGTGTTCACCGGCGGCCAGAGTCTATACGAGGCCAAGCGCGCGCGGCATCCCCGCGTTCACGCGTTCCCCAGCAGCGTCGACGTCGTGCACTTTGGCAAGGCCCGCGTGCCGCAAGCCGAACCCGACGATCAGGCGAGGCTGCCGCGTCCGCGGCTCGGCTACTGCGGCGTGATCGACGAGCGAATGGACTTCGATTTGATTCGGGTCATTGCCGAGCGCCGCCCGTCGTGGCAGGTCGTCCTGGTGGGCCCCACGGCAAAGGTGGCACCGGAGCAGTTGCCGCGGGCCAAGAACATCCACTACCTGGGCATGAAGGCCTACGACGACCTGCCGCAATACCTCGCCGGCTGGGACGTGGCCATGCTGCCGTTTGCCCGGAACGACGCCACCCGGTTCATCAGCCCGACAAAGACACCGGAGTATCTGGCCGCCGGACTCCCCGTGATCTCGACTTCAGTCCGCGACGTGGTCCGGCCCTACGGTGAGCAGGGGCTGGTGCGCATCGCCGATACGCCCGACGGCTTCATTTCGGCTGCCGAATCGTCACTCGTCGAAGGCCGGCCACCTGCCGCTGCCGATCGCTACCTCGCAACGCTGTCCTGGGATCGCACCTGGTCCGCGATGAATGCCCTGCTCGAAGGCGTCCTTCACGCGGCCAGCGTGCCGATGGCCGTCCACCTTCCCACCGCCACTCGACAGCCGTCTCCCGCGGCCGGTTCGGCACTGGCCGGGGAGGCGTAAATGTTCGACTATCTGGTGGTTGGCGCCGGCTTCGCCGGCAGCGTACTGGCCGAGCGCCTGGCCAGCGACGCGGATCGCAAAGTGCTGATCGTGGACAAGCGGCCGCACATCGGCGGCAACGCCTATGACGAGTATGACGATGCCGGCATCTTGATCCACCGCTACGGCCCGCACATCTTCCACACCAACTCGGCGGACGTGTGGAACTACCTGTCGCGATTCACCGAGTGGCGGCCGTATCAGCACCGTGTGCGGGCCCCGTCGATGGACAGCTGCTGCCGATCCCAATCAACCTCGATACGGTGAACCAGCTTTATGGACTCTCCCTCACCTCGTTCGAGTTGACGAAGTTCTTCGAAAATGTCGCGGAACCCTGTCCGGTCATCCGAAACTCGGAAGACGTGATCGTAAGTAAGGTCGGGCGCGAGCTGTACGAGAAGTTCTTTCGCAATTACACGCGAAAGCAGTGGGATCTCGATCCCTCCGAGCTCGATGCAACGGTCACATCGCGCGTGCCCGTGCGCACGAATCGGGACGATCGCTATTTCAGTGACACCTATCAGGCGATGCCAAAGCATGGCTACACACGCATGTTCTCGCGGATGCTGGCTCACCCCAATATCAAGGTGCTGCTGAACGCCGACTACCGCGAGATTCGTGAAGCCGTCCCGCATCACGAAGTGATCTACACGGGACCGATCGACGAATACTTCAGCTACCGGTTCGGGCGCCTGCCGTACCGATCGATCCAGTTCCAGTTCGAAACCGTGAACAAAGAGTTTCAACAGCCTGTCGCCGTGATCAACTACCCAAACGAAAATCCCTACACGCGGGTCACGGAGTTCAAGCACCTCACCGGCCAGGAGCACCCGAAGACCACGCTTGTCTACGAGTATCCGAAGGCGACCGGCAATCCGTACTATCCGATGCCCCAGCCACAGAACGCGGACCTCTACCGCCGATACCAGACTCTGGCGTCCACCACCGCCGGCGTGCATTTCGTCGGTCGGCTCGGCACCTATCGCTACTACAACATGGACCAGGTCGTCGCACAGGCGCTGACCCTCTATGGGAAGTTGACCGGGCAATCGCGCCGCGAGGCACTGGCGAACCCGGCCTGACACGTGGACGCCTCTCCGCTGACGCAACGCGTCCGTCCCGAGCTGTGGGGTGGAATCGAGTGCACCGTGAACAGGGTGGGCGATCGATTCTTTGATCAGCTTCACCTGACCGGCCACCATCTCCGCGATGATGACCTCGACCAGATCGCCGCCCTCGGCCTTCGCGTGGTCCGCTTTCCCGTGCTGTGGGAGCGGGTCGAGGGGCGGCCGGGGAAGTTCGACTGGGCGTGGGCCGATCGCCGCCTCGCCCGCATGCGCGAGCTTGGCCTCGACCCCATCGTCACTTTGGTGCATCACGGTAGCGGTCCTGCGTGGACCAGCCTGATTGATCCCGGGTTTGCGGCAGGGCTGACCCGCTACGCCCGGCTCGTCGCCGAACGGTACCCGTGGGTGCGGCGATATACGATTGTCAACGAGCCGCTCACTACCGCGCGCTTCTCCGCGTTGTATGGCGTCTGGTATCCACACGCCAGCGACGACCGGCTGTTCGTGCGGGCGCTGCTGAATGAGTGCCGTGCGACGGTGCTGGCGAAGGCCGCGATCCGGGCCGTCACACCGGAGGCCGAGTTCATCCAGACCGAGGACATCTGCCGGGTCGAGGCTCGTCCCGCGCTGGCCGAGCGCGCAGCCTTCTACAATTTGCGCCGGTGGCTCTCGCTCGATCTCCTGTGCGGCTGCATCCGGTCGGACCATGCGCTGTGGAGTTACCTGCGCCGCTCCGGAGCCTCCGACGCCGACCTGGGCTTTTTCCTGACACATGACGGTGCTCCCGACGTCATCGGGATGAACTACTACCTGACCAGCGATCGTTTCCTCGACGACCGGGTGGATCGCCATCCCGATCGGGAGCGTGACTTGCCGCGCCCCCCGGAGCCTGCGTTCGTGGACGTGGAAGCGGTCCGTGTCCCCGACGCACGCATCGCGGGTCATCGCCATCATCTGGAGGCAATCTGGGCCCGCTACGGCCTGCCGATCGCCATCACCGAGGTGCACACGGCCGGTCCGCGCGAGCAGCAGCTTCGCTGGTTGCGTGATGCGTGGCAGGCGGCGCAGGCAGGTGGCCGCGCACGGCATCCCCGTCAAAGGGGTCACGGTCTGGTCGCTCTTCGGCTCCTGTGACTGGGACCGGCTCGTCGTTGAGCCGCGGGGCTACTACGAGCCGGGCGCGTTCGACGTACGCGACGGCTGCCGCCGGCCGACCGCGATCGCCCAGGCGATCCGGGAATTGGCGAGCGGCGGCGAGATGCGATCGACGGTCGTGGCTGGGCGTGGATGGTGGGATCGTGGGCCGGCCGTGTTCAGCACCCGCGGCACACCCTTGCTGATCACGGGCGCGCGAGGAACGCTGGGCTCCGCGCTGGAGCGCGCGTGTCGCGCGCGGGGCCTTGCCTGTCACGCCATCACCCGGGCCGACCTGGACATCGCCGATCCCGACTCGGTGCGCCGAGTCTTCGAGGAAGTGCGACCCTGGGCCGTGATCAACGCCGCCGGCTACGTCCGGGTGGACGATGCCGATGCTGACGAGGCACGGTGCCGCCGCGAGAATGTCAACGGAGCCACGCAGCTGGCCGCGGCCGCGGCCGTGCACCGCGTCAAGCTCCTGACCTACTCGTCCGACCTCGTATTCAACGGTGACGCCGTGCGCCCATACGTGGAGAGCGATTCGGTGGCACCACTGAACGTGTATGGCCGGTCAAAAGCCGATGCGGAGCAGGCGGTGCTGCAGAGTGGCGCAGATGTGCTCGTGGTGCGAACCGCTGCGTTCTTCGGCCCCTGGGACCACCACAACGTGGTCACCAGGGCGCTCGCTGCGCTGTGCCGCGGAGAACGATTCATGCTGCCCGTCGATACCTTGGTGTCAGCCACGTACGTCCCGGACCTGGCCGACGTCTCGCTCGATCTGCTGATCGACGGCGAGGCCGGCGTGTGGCACCTCGCCAACCCCGGGCCGGTGTCGTGGTTCGATCTGGCGCGAAGGGCCGCCGAGCGCATCGGCCTCCCAACCGAGTTACTGCAGGCGTGCGCCACCACGGATCTGCGCCTCGCGGCCCGACGGCCGCTCTTCAGTGCCCTGGCGAGCGAGCGTGGCGGCGTGATGCCAAGTCTCGAGTCAGCGTTGGATCGCTACGCGGTACAAGTGGAGACGCTGCCGCGCCGCACTCTCCGGGTGGCCGGCTGAGAGCCGCGCACCGTTCTTCCTCGGAACCGCCGTTGCCTCGTCGCTCGGCGCCACCCTTCCGAAGATGGCGCGGCTGTTGCATTCACTTCAAGCCGTAGGGATCTCGGTCAAGCCGTCCGACGTTCGGGCGTCAAGACGCGACGCCGGTTCAGGCAGGGAAAGTATCAGCTGAACAGCAGGGGGAGTTTCGATGTCGCACCGATGGATGGAGCAGCGGCGCCTTGACACCTCACGAGGCTCGCGATTCATGGTCGAAGAGCAGCGGGCCGCGAGCATCGACACGTTGCTGGACGTCAGTAGTGCCAGTCAAGATACCGCCGATGAAAGGGTGTCCCTGACACTCCGCGTCGTGGTCGAGGATGAGCAGACGCCAGCGCCAGAAGCATCGGCCTTCATCCCGCGCTGAAACTCCAGACGGTGGCGGGGATGCGAACGGCCCATGGTCATGGACCGGCCGGTTTCAGACCTGTGGTGGCCGCCGCGATGCGGTCGACTGGAAACTTCGGAGTGCGGTCGGCATAGAGCAGGCCGTTGGCTTCCTGATAGGTGTCGGCGAACTGCGTGTAACAGAAGCCGGCAAACAGCGGGACCGAGTGCACGGCCGCCATCAATGCCTGGTAGCGGCGGGCGAGCGCCTCTGGTGATTCGGCGCGCGAGTATCCCCACGTGCCGGCGATGTCGGACGAGTATGTTATCCCTCCGAATTCCGTCAACATGATGGGCAGGTCGTCATGGTGATCCCCCTCGAGCACGAGCGCTCTGCCGCCTGGCCGCTCGTGCTTGAACAGCCGCAGCCGGATCTCACCAGCGCCGTAGCGTCGTCCGAGCTGTTCGGGGTTGGGGTCGTAGTCGTGAATGCCGATGATGTCGGTGGCTACACTTTCCCACCCGTCGTTGCCGATCACCGGTCGCGTGTGGTCGAGGGTCTTCGTCAAATGGTACAAGGCGTTGACGTAGTGCCGTTCGGCCTCGTTCATCGGCAGGTTGGGAACGCCCCACGACTCGTTGAACGGGACCCACGCCACAATACAGGGGTGGCTGAAGTCGCGCCTCACGATATCCATCCACTCCCGTGTCGCTCGGCGGACCGAGTCCCGCGTGAAGCGATAGCAGCTGGGCAGCTCGGCCCACACCACCAGGCCGAGGCGGTCGGCCCAATACAGATAGCGCGGGTCCTCGACCTTCTGATGCTTGCGCACCCCATTGAAGCCCATCGCCTTCACCATCGCAACGTCGCGACGGGCGGCGTCGTCATCGGAAGGCGTGAGCCCAGAGTTCGGCCAGTAGCCCTGGTCCAGCACCAAGCGGAGATAGTAGGGCCGGCCATTCAGCAAAACCAGGTTCCCGTCGGTGGCGATGGAGCGGAGCGCAGTGTAGCTTCGCACCTCGTCAATCACCTCACCTGACGAGGTGACCAGCCGGAGCTCGGCGTCGATGAGTGACGGGCTTGCCGGGCTCCAGAGGAGTCCGTTGCGGAAGTCGTCGATACCGGGATCCGATAACGCGATCCGGCGGTGGACCTCGTCCTTGATGACACGATAGCGGTCGTCGGCTAGCACCAGGTCCGCCGCGCGGAGCCTCACTTCCAGAAGGAGGTCGTCCCGCTGAGCGCCTTCCAGTTCCACCGCACAGCCTATTTCCCAGCGCTCCAGATTGGGCGTCCAACGGATCCACCCGATGCGGCTGGCGGGCGCCCGCTCGAGCCAGACGGTTTGCCAGATGCCGGTAGTGCGCGGATACCAAATCGAGTGAGAGTCGCGCAACCAGTCCTGTTTGCCGCGCGGCTTGGCCAAGTCTTCTGGGTCGTCTTCAACCCGGACCACCACGACGCCCGTCGATTGGTTGACCACCGCGTCGGTGATATCGAATGTGAAAGGCGTGTAGCCGCCCTCGTGCTGACCAGCAGGGTGGCCGTTCACCCAAACTGTGGCGCGGTAGTCAACGGCACCGAAATGCAGCAACAGCCGCTGGCCATCGGCAATCGGCGGCACCGTGAACTCGCGCCGGTACCAGCAGGCTCGAAACAAGCTGGTATCGTGGATGCCACTGGCCGGGGTTTCAGGGGCGAACGGAACCTCGATGGTATGAGTCCACGCGACGTCCTCCCGCCGGTCGAGTCGGCCGTCACGGTCAAAGGCGAATTGCCAGGCACCGTTCAAGGACATCCAGTCCGACCGTTGAAGCTGGGGCCGCGGGTATCCACGAACGTCTGGAACCGGCATGCCCGGCATCGCGCTGGAAGCTGAATCGATCATCCTGCTGCGCCTCGGAGTCCGCACGCCGCGACGACATGACCGTCTGAATGTCGATGCCGCACGCGGGCGCTTAACGTGTCGCACCTCGACCAGAGTGGTGCTGAGATCATGTCACCCTACCACCACTTGGCGGACAGTCTTCGGCAGGCTCGCTAGCATGTCAGTCGCCGCTTGGCCGAAAGCATGAGGTATCACTCGACTGTGCCGTGCTCGGCGCGGATAGTTCGGCGTCGGCGCCGTCGGCAACTCAGGCTTAATGAGTCGATGGTGCGGAGGGCCGTTACGTTAGACTTCCCGCATGTGGGACGCCCTACGCCTTGACGTCCGGCATTCCCTCCGCAGTCTGCGGCGGGCTCCGACGTTCTCATTGATCGTCATCGTCACGCTGACGCTGGCTGTTGGCGCGACCGCGGCAGTGGGCAGCCTGCTCAACGCACTCGTGTTGCGAACACTCGCGGTTCCCAGTCCAGAGCAGCTCGTGGCCCTGTCGGCCCTTGATCCGCGGGCGAATATGGAGGGCTACTTCTACGCCGACACATTCAAGGCGTACCGGAGTGCCCAGCGATCCTTCGCGCAGATGTCGATGTACTCCGGCGGAGGACTCGTGCGCGTCGAGGCGCGTTCCGGAGTATTGGACGCGTCGACAGAAACCGTCTCGCCGAGCTACTTCGACATGGTCGGCGCGCGAGCGTCGGCGGGACGGTTCTTCAGCGAATCAGACGAAGCGGTCGTCGTGGTCAGCGAGGATTTCCGCCGGCGCATCTTCGGTAATGGTCCCGTCATCGGCGAGGCGATCAAGGTCAACGGAGTGCCGGCGACGGTGATCGGCGTCGCGGCGGACGGTTTCGACGGTCTTCAATTCGACGGGACGTCCGACATCATCATGCCCTTTGCGGTGGCGCGACGCGGCCAGCGGCGGCCCGGCAGGCCCAATGGGGCCGTTTCGATCGAGAAACGTGGTGGGACGTCTCGCGCGCGGCGTGTCCATCGACGCGGCGCGCGCGGAACTGCTCGCGCGCTGGCCGTCGATTCAGTCGGCGACGCTGCCGGCCACGTTGCCTGAACCCGAGCGGGAAGCGCTGCTCCGTCAGCGGCTGGACGTGGCACCGCTCGCGTCGGGCTTTTCGGCGCTCCGTGCCCGGTACGGCACCACGCTCGTGGTGCTCCTGGGCCTGATGGGGATGCTCCTGGTGGTCGCGTGCGCCAACCTTGCGGGCCTCACCCTCGCGCGCTCGCTGACGCGGCGGCACCAGGTCGCGATTCGTCTCGCGCTGGGTGGAAGCGCGCGGCGCGTGTTCTGGCAGCTGCTGCTCGACGGGATCCTGCTGTCGGCCGTGGCGTTCGCTGGTGCGGTCCCGCTGGCGTGGGGGATCATCCGAGCCGTGACGGCGTCCCTCATGTTCGGCCGTAGCGACGTTTCCGACCGTGACGCCTGATGCCGGCGTCCTCGCCGCGACGGCGCTCGTGACCTTGTTGATTGGCCTCGCCATGGGCGTCGTCTCCGCGTGGCGGTCGGTCGCGGTTCGCGTGGACGAAGGCCTGCGTCGGCGGCCGGGGGTCCATCGGGTCGTTCGGCCGATTCGGGCGCGGCCTCCTCGTCGCACAGGTCGCGTTGTCGATGACGTGTCTCGTCGGGGCCGGACTCTTCACGGCGACGCTGGCCCGCTTGCGCGCGAACGATACGTCGCTCCAGTCGCAACGCATCGTCTTCACCCGCGCGTATCGCGAGCCCGGAGATCGTCAACTGTTACCACCGAGTACTACCAGACGCTCGTCGCCGACCTTGGCCACATGCCGGGGGCTGATGCGGCCGCGCTGTCGGTGTATTACCCAACGTACTTCGCGGTCACGGGACCCGTCCCGATGGAGCACTACACGCGGGCCGACGACCTGGCAGCACCTGAAGTCGCGGTAATGCCGGAGTTCGTGTCGCCCGGCTTCTTCGATCTGTTCCGGCTGCCGCGGCTGCAGGGCCGTGACTTCTCGTGGGACGACGGCCCGGGGAAGCCCGCCGTTGCGTTGATCTCGGCGTCCCTGGCTCGCGCGCTGTTCCCGGCCGGCGACGCCATGGGCAAGCACATCCGGCTCGCCGGACCCGACCGTCGTGACGTCGAAGTGATCGGCGTCGTCGGCGATGCCCCGTACGGCAAGCTCGACGACCCGCGGCCGTTCGTCGTCTTCCGGCCGATTCTGCAGGACCTGGCGAGGTCGCAGTTTCCGATGGCGTATGTCCGTGCGAGCGGCGACCTCGCGACGGTGCGCGATGGATACACGCGCGTCGTGAAGGCGCTGGGGCATCGGTCTCTGCGCCCTTTCATGACGTCGTCAGAATGGGTCGACCAATGCGCTGCTGCGGGAGCGTTTCACGGCAGGGTTGGCCACATTTGCGGCGGCCATCACGATCCTGCTGGCCTGCATGGGCGTGTACGGGCTGCTCGCGTACTCCGTTGCGGCGCGGGTTCGAGAAATCGGCGTGCGCCTGGCGCTTGGCGCCGCGCGCGGGACAGTCGTCTGGATGATCGTGCGGGACGGTCTGGCGATCGCGGTGCCCGGTGTGCTCATCGGCGCTCCGTGCGCGTGGGCCGCCGCGCGGCTCGTACGGGCACAACTCTACGGCATCGCCCCCGGTGATTCCCGAACGCTGCTGATCGCCGCCGCCACATCTCTTGCGACGGTGCTCGCGGCCTCATTGCTTCCGGCGCTGCGCGCGTCGAGAGTAGCGCCCGTCGAAGCACTGCGTGAGGAATAACCCTCTGGATTACAACAATCATTTGCGACGCCTACGCCTGAAGAGTTCCCAATCAAGGGGCACGTCGCCTCATCAATTGTTGCTGCAAGGCAGGGTGTCTGCCCCTATTGCAACGTGATCACCCTGGACGTCGTGCAGCACGGCGGGGTCGTGTTGCCGTGATGTGGTGGACACCGCGGAGCTCCGGGCTGAGAGCCGACACCTGGCGCCGCGTCGGGCTTTGCCGAGGTCCATCCCTTGCCCCATGCGATAATCACCGCGGGAACACCCGTCCACCCCCGGCATCATGCTCTCGGCCCCTTCCGTAACATTCGCTGACGGCCAAATCGTCGCCGACCGCTTCCTCATCGTCCGCTTCGTCGCCAGCGGCGGCATGGGCGAGCTCTACGAGGCCGAGGATCGCGAGCTGCACGAGCACGTGGCGCTCAAGACGATCCGCCCCGAGATCGCGCAGGACGCGAGCGCGATTGCCCGCTTCAAGCGCGAGGCGTTCCTGGCGCGGCAGGTGACCCATCCCAACATCTGCCGGATCTTCGATCTCTTCCGCCACCAGCCGGCCGGCTCGGCGCCGCCGGTGACTTTCGTGACGATGGAGTTCCTTGCGGGAGAGACCCTGGCCGATCGGCTCCGCGCGGGGACCGATGACGACGAGCGAGGCGCTGTCCATCGTCTCGCAGATGGGGGCCGCCCTGGACGCGGCTCACCAGGCGGGCGTCGTCCACCGCGACTTCAAGAGCAACAACGTCATGCTCGTCCCTCAGTCCGACGGGACGATGCGGGTGGTCGTCACCGACTTCGGGCTGGCGGTGCGGCCCGGGGATGGATCGAGCGGCGGCCACGCGACACGGGCATCCCACCCTTACCGGCCAGATTCTCGGGACCCCGGACTACATGGCGCCCGAGCAGGTCGAAGGCGGCGAGCTGACGCCGGCGACCGACGTCTACGCGCTCGGCCTGGTGATGTACGAGATGGTGACGGGGAAGCGGCCGTTCGCGGCCGCCACGCCGCTGGCCGCGGCCGTGCGGCGCCTGTCCGAGCCGCCGCGCCCGCCGCGCGAGCTCGTGCCGGATCTCGATCCCACCGTGGGAGTCGGTCATCCTGCAGTGTCTCGAGCGGCTGCCGCGCGATCGATTCCGGCGCGCGGGAGAGGTCGTCAAGGCGCTCGGCGCGGCGGCGCCTGCCGGTATCCGAGTCTCGAAGGGCACACGGATCATGATCGGGGCCGCCTTGCTGGCGGTCGCCGTTGTCGCGCTGTCGGTCCCGCTGTGGCGAGTGTCGCGCGCGCCGGCCGAGTCGCCGGCGCCAACGGACGCACAGTCCGCGCACGCGCCCTCGCGTCGATCGGTGGCGGTGCTCGGCTTTCGGAACGTGTCCGGGCGCCCGGATGCGGTCTGGCTCTCGACCGCATTTTCCGAGATGTTGACGACGGAGCTGGCGGCGGGCGAGCAGCTGCGGACGATTCCCGGGGAGAACGTGGCCCGGATGAAGATGGATCTGTCGCTGGCCGATGCCGACGCGTATGCGCCCGACACTCTGGCGCGCATTCGGAACAACCTCGGGAGCGATCTCGTCGTGTTCGGGTCGTACGTCACCGTCGGCGAGCCCGGCTCCGGAACGATCCGACTGGACGCGCGGCTGCAGGACTCACACGCCGGCCAGATCATCGCGCAGGTCAGCGAGACCAGTCCCGAGAAGGATGTCCTGCAGCTGGTCTCCCGCACCGGGGCCCGCCTGCGCGAACGGCTGGACCTCGACGTTCTGCCAGCCGTCGCGGTCGCGGAGGTCCAGGCCTCGCTGCCCGCGACCAGCGACGCGGCCCGCTTCTACGCCGAGGGCCTGGAGCGGCTACGGCGGTTCGACGCCCTGGGCGCGCGCGACGTGCTGGAGAAAGCGGTGGCCGCCGATCCACGTTTCCCGCTGGCGTATGCGGCGCTCGCCCAGGCCTGGGCCACGCTCGGCTACGACGAGCGGGCGCGGACCGCCGCTAACGAGGCCTTCAAGCTGTCAGCCGGTCTTCCGCGTGAGGAGCGGCTGTCGGTGGAGGGCGCCTACCGGGAGGCGGCGCGGGAGTGGAAACAGGCGATCGAGATTTACGAGACGCTGTTCCGGTTCTTCCCCGACGACCTCGAGTACGGGATGCGGTTGGCCGTCGCGCAGAACGCCGCCGGCGCGCCGAAGGAGGCGCTCGCCACCGTCGAGTCGCTGCACAAGACCGCCGGCACCTCCGATCCGCGCATCGACCTTGCCGAGGCCATGGCGGCGGAGAACACCTCCGACTTCAAGCGGATGCAGGCGGCGGCGTCGGCCGCGGCGGCGCGCGGCAAGGAACAGGGCTCGCGGCTGATCGTGGCGCGCGCGTCGATGCTCGAAGGCACGGCAGTGCTGCGGCTTGGTCAGCCGGAGCGCGCCATCTCGCTCTACGAACAGGCGCGCACCACCTACACGGACGCGGGCGATCGCGGCCGGGTGGCAGAAGCGCTCAACAACCTCGCCGCGGCGCTGTCGCGATCGCGGCGACGGGGCGCGCGCCAACAAGATGTACGAGGAGGCGCTGACCATTGCGCGTGCCATCGGGCATCGGCACATGGTCGCGCGACTGCTCAACAACCTGGCGATTCAGCGGCGGCGCGCCGGCGATCTCAACGGGTCGCTCTCGCTCAACCGCGAGGCGCTGGCCATCCGCCGCGAGATTGGCGACCGCACCAACCTGGCGGTGTCGCTCAACAACATCGGCAACGTGCTGCTCGACCTCGGCGACCTCGACGGCGCGGTTGCGCACTACGAGGAAGCCGCCGGCATCCATCGCGACATCGGCGACCGCCGCGGCCTGGCTCGCGCCCGCAACAACTCCGCCGTCGCCCTCAAGATGCAAGGGCAGATCGCGCGCGCCCGGGCCGCCAACGACGAGGCGCTGACGATCCGCCGCGACATCTCCGACCAGGCCAGCGCCGCCATCTCGCTGTTCAACATCGGCGAACTGCTGGTGCTGCAGGGGGACCTGCCGAAGGCGGAGCAGTCCCTCGACGAGGCGCTCGCCATCCAGCGCAAGCTGGATGTCGGCCGTGGCGTCGGCTATTCGCTGTTCGAGCTCGGCAACGTCGCGCGGTTGAAGGGTGACACGGCGCTCGCGCGAACCCGCCTGGAGGAATCGCGCGACCTGCGCGTGAAGCTCGGGGAGAAGCTGACCGCCGCCGACAGTGCTGCGGCGCTGGCGCTGGTGGCGCTGGCCGAAGGCAGGATCCCGGACGCCGAGCGGCTGGCGCAGGAATCCGTCGCCGCGTACGAGCGTCAGGACGCGCCGGATGGCCACGCGATGGCGCGGGCAGCGTTGGCTCAGGCGCTGCTGGCCGCCGGCCGAGGCGGCGCCGCAGTGGCGGAAGCAGGGCGCGCACAGCAGCTCGTCGGCAAGACGCAGAACGTCATCGTGAAGCTGGCAACGGCAATCACTGTCAATCGGGTCCAGGGCCTGTCGCGATCGCAGAACGTCAGGACCGCCATTGCCGACCTCGAACGCGCCCAGGCACAGGCGACGGCAATGGGGCTCGTGCCCCTTGCTCTCGAAGCCTCGGTGGCCATTGCCGAAGTCTCCGCCCAGGCGGACCGTCCGGCCGCGGAAGCGCGGCTTGCCGCGCTCGAGAAAGAAGCGCGTACCCGAGGACTCGGCGGTATTGCCTCGCAAGCGGCCGCGGCGCGCCAGACGCCCCGGCGGTAGCCGTCATTTCCCTTGGCATTCCCGCCCGTTTGGCGATAATCGGCCGCAGTGAGCGAGTTGGGCCGAGTTAAAGACCAGGCGCCGTGGCGCGAGACCCTGCTGAAGGTGCTGACGGCGTTCAACCGCCACCAGGTCTGGAAGATCCTGACCGCTATCCTGGTGATCTGGGTCGTCAGCAGCGTCGCACTCTACTTCGCGGAGCGCGGCACCAATCCGGAATACGCGACGCTGAGCGAGTCGTTCTGGAACGTCTGGGTCACTCTCTTCAGCGGGCTCAACAATGCGCCCGACTCTCGTGCCGGGCGGCTCGTGGTGTCCGCCGTGCTTGTCGTCGGCGTCGCCCTGGCCGGCTTGTTCACCGCCAGCGTCGCGTCGATCCTGATCGAACGCTCACTAAGGAGTCGCGAGTTGTCTAACCTCGAAATGTCTGGCCACCTGGTGCTCTGCAACTGGTCGCCGCGCGCACTGGACTGGATCCGCGAAGTGCACAGCGGCATCGTCACCGACAAGCGGCCAGTCGTGATCGTTCACGACACCCCTGACGAAGTCGTGCTGCCCGACAAACAGGATGAGGCCGCGTTCGACGACGTCTATATCGTCAAGGGCGACCCCGCCAACGACGTGATCCTGCGCCGCGCCAAGGTCGCGCAGGCGCATTCGGTCGTCATCCTCGCGGATGACCGCGAGAACCACCACGCCGACGGCAAGACCATCGTCTGCTGCATTGCCGTCAAGAACGTGTGCGAACTGGAGCGCCAGCCGAACATCGTGGCCGAGTGCCAGGATCCGAAGTACCGGTCGCACATGCGCAAGGCGGGTGCCGATGAAGTGATCTCGGCCGCCGACTTCGGGTTGCGGCTGATGGCGCGCGCCTCGCTCTTTCACGGCATGACGCGCGTATATCAGGAGCTGCTCTCGGTCCGGCGCGACGCCAACGAGATGTACCTGGTGCCGGTCCCGTTTCAGCTCGTCGGGATGGATTTCGTCGCCGCGGCCAACGTGTTCCTGCCCGATCGCACGAGCATGAAGGCGTGCCTCCTCATCGGGCTCTATCGCGGCGACACCATGATGCTCAACCCGGTTGGCGGGGAAGCGGGGCCGTTGCACGAAGCGGATCAATTGATCTTGCTGAGCCAGAGTCTTCCGGATCTTTCGCGGCTGCAGCCGCCCAACGCTTCATAGCGTCTGCACCGGGTGGCTTCACCAAGGGCGCCAGCGATCGGCGGCGCCGAGTCCACACTGGCGCTCCTTCATGATTCGACCGATCGCGTGGACGAGCCGGAGGCGGGGGGCGCCAGGTGGCCTGGCCATAGTCGTAGACATCCTACGTCCTTAAGACGTAGACGGCCGACATCTCGTTCCCTCGCCGATCGGCATCGACTTCATACAAAAATGCTGGTCGATGGCGCAAACGACGAACTCAGCCAGTAGAATACCCAGCAAATGTTCAGGACCTGGTTCGCATTTCAGGCGACGAGGTGTGTGGCGACCGCGATCGTGGGGATCTTGCTCGTCGGCGTCTCCCCGTCCGCCGCACAGGACACCCCAGCCCCACCGCCAACCGCTCTAACCGAGCCTGCCTCGCTGTTCGACCAGGCAACGAGGTTTACGGCGAGCTCGCTGGCACAGACGCCGGGAGAGGCCTCGTGGCTGGCCGAAAATCGTGCCTGCGAGGGCTGTCCCCGGCGCAGCGTCGGCCGGGCCTTGTTTCAGACCACTGTCGTCAACGTGATGTACGGAGTGGCCAACCTCGTCCGTGGACAGGTGACTGCCCGGGTCACGCCCAAGACGTGGTGGGACAACATGGAGCAGGGGTGGGTCTGGGACCTGGACGACTTCACCGTCAACCAGATCGGCCACCCGTATCAAGGCAACAACTACTTCACGACTGGCCGGGCCAACGGCTTGAGCTTCTACGAGTCGGCGGCCGTCGCGGCCTTCGGCAGCGGCACCTGGGAGTATTTCGGCGAAACCAACCACGCGTCCTTGAACGACTTCATCAACACGACCCTGGGCGGCATCGCGCTCGGCGAGATGTTTCACCGTACCGCGTGGCTGTTGCGGGACACCCATGCCACCGGCAAGGCGCGCATGTGGCGCGAGATCGGGGCGACGGTCATCGATCCGATCACCGGGGCGAATCGCTATATCCGTGGGGATGCCGGCCGCGTCACCGACAAACCGCCAGACATGGTGCCCTCGAACCTGGCCTTGTCCGGCGCCCTCGGTGTGTTGTGGCGCGGGACACAAGGTAACGCCTTCACGGCGTCCGGGCAGCCATTCCTCGAGGTCGACGGCATTTATGGGGATCCGGAAAAGGGACACAGCCGGACACCCTACGACGCGTTCGGTGCAAGGCTGCGCTTTGGCGGAGGATCGGCCTTGAGCGAAGCCAGGGTGCGCGGGCGATTGCTCGGGCAGCCATTGGGCGAGCACGTCGAGTTCTCCGTCGTGCAGAGCTACGACTTCCAGAAGAACGATGCCTACGCCACCGGGTCCCAATCGTTCGAAGGGGCGTTCAGCTACGCGCACAACCTTTCGTCGAGCACCCGCATGTGGGTGCTGGGCTGGGGCGGCCCCACCATCCTTGGCGCCATCGATTCGCTCCCGGTCGGCGTGACCGAGGTGCCGGAGGAGGGAGAGGAAGAGGGCGGAGACGCAGGTCAGGGCGTGTCCGAGGGGCCGCGCTACTACGACTACGGCCCCGGCGGGAATTTCGGCGTGACCGCCAATTTCTTCCACGACAATCGGCCGTTCGCGACGTTTTACTACGAGGGCCGTCACATCTACTCGCTCGACGGCGTGCGCGCGAACCACTTCCTGCAGCGCGGGCGCATCGACCTCATGGTGCCCTTGAAAGGCGCGCTCGGCCTGGGCGTCACCGGTGAGTATTTCGATCGACGAACCTTCTATCAGGACGCTGCCCGCAGTCGCGTCAACTACCACTACCCGCAACTGCGCACCTACTTCACGTGGAGGATTTCGTGAGCCTTTCGATCGGCGCCTGGGTGCGCGGCCTGTGCCTGGCGCTTGCTCCGGTCCTCGCGTTTGCCCAGGCGGCCCCGCAGGCCCCCTCCAGTCAGCCGGCCGACGGCCCTTCGAGGTTGTGGTTGGCGGCCGGCGGCGCGTCCGCGACGATGCGCGGCGACTGTCAGACCTGCGAGGGGGACTATCCGTATCGGCATTCCGGTGCGGTGCTGGGCGATATCGGGTATCGGGTCAGCCCTCGCATGGACGCCGGCGCCGAAATCTACTGGATGCCCATCGACACCGCGCAGGGCAACATCCGCACCACGCACCTCGACGCGGTGGCGCAGTTCAGGCCCTGGGTCTCGAAAGGATTCTTTCTGAAAGGCGGCGCCGGTATGGCGTTTGTCCGCAACTGGGTGGACTCTCTCGGATCGGACTCATTCAACGGCAAAGCCCTGTCCGTGGTGATCGGTGCCGGATGGGCGTTTCGGCCCGCCGCACGAGTCGGCTTGCAGGTGTTCGGCATGCAGCACGCCCTTGCGCTGGGCGACCTGCAGACGAGTGATGGACAGATCCCCGACGTGATCGGCAATCGCTGGTCGCTTGGCGCCGCGCTCGTCATTCGCTAGGGCTCGCGTTTCTTTGGCGCCGCGAAGGCGTCTGCGATTTTCAGCGCCACGGCGAACGTCTCCGCGTAGGAGATGTTCGACGTCACGGCCACGACGATCCCGCGCTCGGGGATGGTCATGAGAGACGCCGTCATCCCGCCCAGCGACTCCCCGTCGTGACCAACGGCACGCGTGGGTGTCCCCGCCACGTCGACGTTCTCGAGGTCCCAGCCCAGACCGTAACCTGTCTCCTGGCCCGACGCCAGCCGCTGTGGCGTCTGGAGCAGTTGGACCGTCGCGGGCTGAAGCAGCCTGCCGCTGTTGATTGCCATGCCGAAGCGGACGAGGTCGGACGGCGTGGACAGGAAGTCGCTGGATCCCGCGTAGCAGGAGTAGTCCACTTCGCGCATCAGCTCCGGGCCGTAGCGCGGATCCGCTGCGAACCTGGGGAAGTAGGGCGTCGCCCGATTCGAGGTCGCCTCCGTCGCGGAATCGGACCGGGTGTCGTCCATGGCCAGCGGCTCGAAGACCTGTTTCCGCATGAATCTGAGGAACGGCTCGCCCGCGGCCGCTTCGACCGCCGCGCTCACGAGGATCCAGCCGTAGCTCGAGTAGTGATACTGAGTCCCCGGCTCGAACAGCAGCGAACGCTCCGCAAACGGCTCCAGCCCTTCGCTCGGTCGCTCGCAGTGCGCCGCCAGCAGTGGCGCTTCGTCACCGCCATCGTTCCTGACGCCGGCCACATGCCCCATCAACTGGCGCAGGGTCACCGGCCATGGCTTCGCCGGAAACTCAGGCACGTAGGCCTGGATTTCATCGTCCAGCTTCAGCTTGCCGTTCTCCAGCAGCAATCCGACCGCGGCTGACGTGAGCACGGTGGAGGCGGTGCCAATCCTGAACAGCGTCTCCGGCCCGACCGGCACGCGCGTCTCGAGGTCCGCCCAGCCAAACCCTTCGGCCCACACGATGTTGCCGCCCACACCAACCGCCACCGAAAGTCCCGGCAGGTTCTGCTCGGTGAGGCCGGCTCGGACGATCTGCCGCGCCTGTTCCACCGCGCCGGACCACTGCGGCTCCGGCGCCGCATGCGTCCTGGACGTCACCTCCTGCGCGCTCGGGTGCAGCGGCGTCATCGTGCCGAGGACGTAGCCATACAGGCCAAGTCCCGCCGCCAGCATCACGCCGACCGCCACGGGGATCAGCGCGAGCCCTCTCCTTATCCAGGTCTTCGACCGTGCCTTTGCGCCCTCAACGTCCAACTCTTGCCTCCCCGATGTTGTCGCTCGACCACGGTCGTCTCGCCATTGGCCACTCGCGCGCGAACGGGGGAAGCAGTCGTCGCGAGGTTCGGAGCAGCGCCGTCCAACGCGCAAGCGCGCGGGCGTCGCACGGGCGCCAGTCGAACCCATACGCCTGGCGGATCGGAGGGGGAAGCGAGCCGATTGTGAGCAGTTGCAGCACTCGAAACGCCGGCCATGCCACGTACCACTGCGGTGGGTACAGCAGCGCATGAGCGAGCGCCCGGGCTAGTGTCGGTCACGACGAGACGTTCACCATTCAGCATCTCGCGCATGTAGGTGTCGAGCTGCGAAGAGTCTCTCGGGAGCCATCCCGCCGGCATCCCCAGCAGCGGCTCGATGTGCGCCGCTTCCAGGCAGTACCGATCGCGCTCACCATCGGTCAGGGGACCCACGAGCAGCTCGTAAATGATTGGAATCGAATCGAGCAGCGTGGCGTGCACCCACCGCTGCGGACCCGGGTCGTGAGCCGAGTAGGCCTCTCCCGCGCCTCCGCCAACGCGGCCGCGCACCCGGTCGTGAATCGCGTTGATGCGGGCCGCAGCTGTGATCATCTCCTCCGTATCGCCGAAGGTGAGCGCCAGCATCGCGCCCACGGTTGAGCGCAGCCTCCTGACGCTGGCAGCGAGACTCCCGCGGAAGGCGCTGTGGTCGTGCACGCCGGCGGCAATGGCGGGATGCGCCAGCTGAAGCAGGATGGCGCGGCCCCAGCCGGCGACGACGATCGCCTCGCGGTTGACTTTCCAGGTCACGCTGTCGGGTCCGGGCCGCGGATGGCCCGAGCGAAGCAGGCGCGCGCGCACCGCGGCACGATGGCGGGGAAGGGCATCGCCCTCCGCGGCTGCCGGTCTGGCGAAGGGCACATCCTCCTGCCTGCGCGCCACTGACGCCGGTCTTCGAGCGGGTGCGAATCCGTGATGCCATCGTCGCCTCTTGCATGGCTGGAGGATCGGCGATCGGGCCGCCCGAAGTCCTCAGGGTTGGGTGAGCGTCGTGTGAGATCTTTGTGAGATGCATACTATTGTGTGGATTTTCGCTCGTTGACCACGCCTGGGACCGCGCCACCATTCACACGTCTCCGGGTTCTGACCCTCGCACTCGCGCTGCTCGGCGGCACGCCGACGCCGGCCCGAGCTCAAGCGGTCCAGCCTCCAGAACTTCGAGCTGGTACGCTCGACGCCGCGCACAGTGTCGATGGTCGGCTCGATGAGGCCGACTGGGCGACGGCGGCGATGATCGATGTCTTCACTCAGGCCGATCCGCGCGAAGGAGCCCCGGCGTCCGCGCGTACCACCGTCCGGGTGCTGGCCGGGCCACACGCCATCGTCATCGGCATCGAGTGCGAACAACCGTCCGAAGTCGGTATCGTCAGCTTCAACGTCCGGCGGGACGCCACGTTGGCGCAGGAAGACCACGTGCGGTTCGTGCTCGGGCCATTCATGGACGGGCGATCCGGGTATGTGTTCGCCGTCAATCCGAGCGGCGCGCGCTACGACGGCATCATCAATCCTGGTGGCGAGTCCGACAACCCCGAGTGGGACGGGATCTGGGACGCGGCCACCACTCGGCACGAGCAGGGATGGACCGCCGAGGTCTGGATTCCGTTCCTCACGCTCAGTTTCAATCCGGACCTCGAGGCGTGGCACTTCAATGTGCAGCGCCGGATTCAAGGCCTGCTCGAGACGGATCGGTGGGCGTCGGCTGGCCGCCAGTACCAGGTGACCCAGACCAGCCGCGCCGGGACTCCTCACGGGCCTGCCGGCCATCGATCTCGGACGAGGGCTGAGCGTTCGACCGGCCGTCACCACGGGCGGCGGTATTCCGGCGCCCTCGGCCGAGTTCGACGGCGAGTTCCAACCCAGCCTGGACGTCACGAAACGGCTGGGTGCCAATCTGCTGGCCTCGGTCACCGTGAATACCGACTTCGCCGAGACCGAAGTCGACACGCGGCGCACGAACCTGACGCGGTTTCCGCTGTTCTTCCCAGAGAAGCGGACGTTCTTTCTCGAAGGCGACGACATCTTCTCGTTCGGGCTCGGGCTCGACCAGGATGTGCTGCCGTACTTCAGCCGGCGGATCGGCCTCGTCGCCGGCGCCGAAGTGCCGATCATCGCCGGCAGCAAAGTGAACGGCCGGATCGGCAACACCAACGTAGGCGCGCTACTCGTCGGTACCAACGACCGTGAGGGCGTCGTGGACGACGAGGCCGTCATGGCGGTGACGCGCGTGAAGCAGAACATGTGGCGCGAGTCGTGGGTGGGCGCCATCGCCACGCTCGGGGATCCGCTCGGACAGTCGGGCCGCTGGCTCGCCGGCGGTGACTTCACCTATGCGACGTCTCGCCTGCGCGGAGACAAGAACTTCCTGGTCGGCGTGTGGGGACTGGCCACGGATCAAGCAGGCCGGCAGCGATTCGAGCGCCCACGGATTCAAGGTGGACTACCCGAACGACAAGTGGGACCTCTCGCTGAACTACAAGCGCATCGGCCGCGACTTCAGGCCGGCCATCGGCTTCGTGCCCCGCCCGGCGGTCCAGCTGTTCAATCTCGGCATCGACAACCGGACGCGCATCTCGAGCGGACCGTTTCAGCAGCTGGTTCACGAGTTCCACCCCTTCGTCGCCACGGACCTCGAAGGCCGGTGGGAAAGCTACCGCGTGTTTTTCGCGCCAATCAACTGGCGCTTCCGGAGCGGCGACCGCTTCGAGGTGAACGCGAACCCGGTGGGTGAGCGGCTCGTGGCTCCGTTCGAGGTGTCGGACGGCGTGGTGATTCCCCCTGGCCGCTATCACTGGACGCAGTACCGCATCGAGGCGGGCACGGCCCAGAAGCGCCGGCTCTACGCGCAGGTCGCCTGGTGGTTCGGCGGGTTCTACGACGGGACGATCGACCAGATCGTGTGGACCGGCGCCTGGAACCCCACGGCGCTGCTCACGATCGAATTCACCGGCGAACGCAACATGGGGCGGCTGCCGTCAGGAGATTTCGACCAGACGCTGATCGGCAACCGCATCAGGCTCAACGTCTCGCCAGACCTCTCGGTCTCGAGCTACGTGCAGTACGACACGATCACGGACTCGGTCGGCGTGAACACGCGACTGCGCTGGACGTTCAGGCCGGAAGCCGACCTCTTCATCGTCTACAACCACAACATCCGGTCGGTGGTCGATCGCTGGCAGCTCGAGTCGAATCAGCTCGTGATGAAGGTGCAGTACGCCTGGCGACGATAGGGCCCGGTAAGGTCGAAGGGCGGCTTAGCGGCGCGGTGGAAGCCGGGCGCCGGAGGCCAGACTCATGAGCATCCGGCATTGTAGTGCCCAGCGGTCACCGCTGCCGCATGTAGTCCAGCCCAACGACCCCGGTGGGGTAGGGCGTGGCGGATCGCAGCGTGAATCCCGTGTGCGTGTCGCTGGCCCAGATGCGCTTGCCGCGACCGAGCGTCAGCGGGTAGAGCAGCAGGTGCAGCTCGTCCACCAGGTCGTGCGCCAGCAGCAACGGCACGAGCTGACTGCTGCCATCGGTGATGATGGTCCCGCCCGGCTGGGCCTTCAACGCGCGCACCTCCTCGACGATGTGGTCGCGGATGAACGTGGTGTGGCGCCAGATCGGCTCCTGCAGCGTTCGGGACACGACGTACTTCTTCGGCGTGTTCATCATGTCGCCGAACGGATCGCCTGGCGGCATCGGCTCGAACGCCTGGCCATGAATCTCGTAGGTGCGGCGCCCGAGCAGGAACGCATCGACGCCCTGCATCAGCTTCCCGAAGGCGGCGCCAATGTCGTCGTGCCAATACGGCATCGTCCAGCCGCCGTGCTCGAACCCGCCGTCCCGATCCTCGTCCTTGCCGCCTGGCGCCTGCACGACGCCGTCCATGGAGATGAACTCCGACACGATCAGCTTCCGCATTTGTCCTCCGGTGTCCACTGTGAATCACCTTTCGTCCTCTATCCAGACGTCGAACGAGAATGCGGCGGATCGACAGATGCGGGAAGGGGGATGCCGGGCGACGGCCTCAATGCGTCATCGAGTAGAGCAGCACGTCAATGCCGACGGCGTAGGCCTCCGGTGAGAACCGGTAGAAGTAGTCGGGGTCTTCGGCTTCGCGCTCCCAGCCGTCCGGGACGTCGGTGTTGTGGACCATCACGACCATCAGGCGGCCGTGGGCATCGGCAATCCCCCGCGCGTCGGGCGGGGCGCCGTCTTCGTTCCAGCGCTCGATGATCCCGCCGCCGGTCCGGCGCCACGTCTGGATCGACGCCATCTGCGGCAGCTTCGGCACCTGGAGCATCATGCGCCACAGCGGGTGGTTGGGCGGCGTGAGGTCGACCACGGGGAACTGGCCACGCGGCAGCACGCGGCTAATCTGCTCGTCGAACTGGTCCCTGGCAAACGTCCCGTGATAGTCCGACACGAACAGGAAGCCGCCCTTCAGCAGGTACTCTCGCAGCCGCGTCAGCTCGATCTCGCTGAAGCGCGCCGTGCCCGCATCCTCCATGAAGGTGAACGGACACTGGAAGAGCGCCTCGTCCGTCAGCCGGACGACGACGGCGTCGGGCACCAGCTCTTCGCCGTCGTGGGTCATTCCGACACGGACCTTCGTCAGCTCGGCGAGCCGGACGCTGAAGTTGATGTCGGCGCCCGGATAGTCGGTGCCCCAGCCCTGCTTTTCGCGGCGGTCGCTGGTGAACATCACCCGGCAGAAGTGGAAGGAGCCGTCGAACGTGTCTTCGGTCGGGAACTTCGGCGGCGTGCGGCCGTAGAAGCCGCTCCAGACGCGCTGGGCGTGGACGGCCGCGCTGCCGGCGCCAGCGACGGCAAGGATGCCTGCCAGAACCCAGACCAGCCGCCGCCTTCGCACCATGCCCTAGCCTAACGCCATTCTTGCTCGTCGCGCTCACCGCGTGGCCCGGCCGCAGTTTGGACGTCTGCCTTTGCCTTTTGCCTTCCGCCTTTTGCCTTTTGCCTTTTGCCTTCTGTTATCCTCCCCGCAATGGCGCTGGCCTTCCACAACGCGGCGCTCCAAGCACTGTGTGTGGACGGCGATTACCGCGTCAATCACGTGCAATCGATCGCCGCGGCGCTTCAAGAGCACGGCACTCTGGCGTTTGTTCCCCTGAGTACAGGTCTCTATCCAGCTTCCAGTGCGGCCGATCTCGGCGCGTCCGGCTATGGGCGCGTCTGGGTTCGCGACAACGTGTATGTCGCGCTGGCGCTGTTGGAGAGCGGCCGTCCCCAGGCGGCCGCGGCGGTGGCGATGGCGTTGATGGCGTTCTATCGCAAGCACCGGCACCGCCTGCTTGCGTCGCCTTCGGACGGCATCCCGCGCGGACTCGCGAATCGGCCCCATGTCAGATTCGACGGCGAATCGCTCGAGGAGATCAGCGGGGAGGTGTGGCCACACGCGCAGAATGACGCACTCGGGTATTGCCTCTGGCTGTGCGCCCGCCTTGCGCGGCGGCAGGTCATCACTGCAGGCGCCGGCGACCTCGACACCCTGGCGCTGCTCGCCGACTATCTCTGCGCTCTTCGCTACTGGGACGATGAGGACAGCGGTCACTGGGAGGAGACGCGGAAGCGCTCGGCCTCCAGCATCGGCACCGTGGTGGCAGGATTGCAGGAATGGACCGCGCTGCTCGAGGAGAGATCCGACAGCACCGCGATCGGCATGTCGAGGACGGCGTTGATCGACACCGCCGTCGGCGCGACGCAGGCTGGGCTCGAGGCCCTTGCCGGTATCCTGCCCGCAGAGTGCACGCAGCCCTCGCTGCTACAGAACCGCCGCTACGATGCCGCGCTGCTGTGCCTTCTCTATCCGCTGGATGTCGTTCGCGGTGGGATGGCCGATGTCATCCTTGGCGATGTGCGCGAGCACCTGCAAGGGGCGATCGGGATCCGCAGGTACCCGGGCGACTCGTACTGGGCGCCCGACTACGACTCGCGCCTCTCGGAGGCGGATCGCACGCGCGACTACAGCGAAGATATCGAGAGCCGGAACCGCCTTCTGGAGCGGCCTGGCGACGAAGCGCAGTGGTGCATCTTCGATCCGTTGATCTCGGCCTTCCATGGCAGGCGCTTCCTGGCCACGGGAGCGCCGGCGGATCTGGCGGCGCAAGCGCTCCATTTCAACCGGTCGATCGCGCAGATCACCTCGGACTGGCGTTGCCCGGAGCTCTATTTCAAACAGCGCGGCCGGTGGGTCGCGAATCCGCACGTGCCGCTCCTGTGGGCGCAGGCGAACCTGCAGCTCGCGCTGATTGCACTGCGGGCGTCAGCCGCTCGGCGATGATCCTGATCGGTGGAACCTTCGGCCCCGCTTGAACGTCCTTCTCCTTGGCAAGCTGCCCGAGACCCATGCGATGCCGACGATCGACCAACTGACTCGGGACCTACGACAGGCAGTGCGTCGCCTCATCCGGGACTGGCGTTTCACTTCGGGGGCCGTTCTCATCCTGGCCCTGGGAATCGGTGCCAATACCACCATCTTCAGCCTGATCAACGCGACGCTGTTTCGCCCGCAGGCGTTGACCGATCCCGATCGTCTCGTCGACATCTATCAGAACGCCATCAACGTCGGCGGCGTGGACGCCAACTCGTATCCGGCCTACCTGGACATGGCGGGCTACACCGACGTGTTCGCCGGCATCACGGCCGTGAGCGTCCCACTTGGCCTCCATTACCTCGACCAGGGCGCGCTGCGGCCGGCCGTCGCCGAGCACACCACTGCGTCGTACCTGTCGGTTCTGGGTCTGCAACCGGCGCTCGGGCGCTGGTTCACCGATGCCGAGGACACACGCGGCGCCGCCGTCGTCGGCGTGATCGGGTACCAGGCGTGGACCAGAAGGTTCGGCGCCGACCCCAGCGTGATCGGGCGCATCATCCGGATCGAAGGCGTGCCGGTCACAGTCGTGGGGATTGGCCCGGCCGGTCACAGAGGCACGATCAACGTCGGCACGGTCACGGACTTCTGGTTGCCGATCTCGTCGATTCCGGCGTTCGGAGCGCCGGCGCGTATTCTCGAGCGGCGGCCCGCCGAGGCAGGTTTCCTCGTGAAGGCGCGCCTCAGGGATGGTGTCACCGTCGCTCAGGCGCAGGCGGCGATGCACGTCCTGGGCACACGGTTGGCATCGGAGTACCCGAACGAGGATCCGGGCAGGGGCATCTCGGTGTTCGCCTCACGCGATGTGCGCGTTCACCCGCAGATGGACGGCTTGCTGGCGACGATCGCATCGGCATTGCTCGGTGTGGTGGGGCTGGTGCTGGCCATTGCCTGCAGCAATCTCGCGACGCTGCTGCTCGTACGTGGGGCCGCCCGGGCGAAGGAGGTGGCCGTTCGGCTGGCCGTGGGCGCCTCGCGGGCACAACTCGTCCGGCTGCTGCTCGTGGAGAGTCTTTTGCTGTCCACGATCGGCGGCATGGCCGGCTGCGTCCTCGCCTGGTGGGCCGTCCGTTCAATCGGCGCTCTCGATCTGCCGATTGTCGTGGACCTGAGCCTGGACTACCGCGTCCTCATGTTCGCGGTCGGGCTGTCGGTCAGCACGGGCGTGGCATTCGGTCTCGTGCCGGCGCTCAAGGCCACCGGAATAGACCTCGTTCCGGCGCTGCGCGACGATGGCGGAACGGGGGCGGCGGACCGCCGCTGGCTCACGCCCAGAAACGTGCTGGTCGTGTTTCAGGTGGCCGTCTCGGTCGCGCTGCTGTGCGTCACCAGTCTCTTTCTTCAGATGGTGAATGTCTCCAGGACACAGCGCGTGGGCTTTGCGACCGACGGTGTCGCCATGCTGGAGACCGACGCGCGCTACGCCGGTTACTCCGCCACAGACACGCGAAACTTCTATGAGGAACTGCGCCGGCGAGTCGCCGCAATTCCAGGTGTCCAGTCTGCGGTGCTGGCCAGGGGGTTGCCGATGCAGACCAATGGCATGTCCGATCAGCTGGTCGTGGACGGGGTCGCGCCGGCCGACGGACCGTCAGCCGGAGCCCTCGGCGCCATCTGGGCGGGACCAGGTTTCTTCGACATGCTGCGCATTCCCATCCTGTACGGCCGGGCGTTCGACGAGCGGGATCGACGGGACGCGCCACGCGTCGCTGTGATCAGCGAGGCGATGGCCCGCCGCTACTTCGACGCGGGCAATGCCGCCAGCGCCGTAGGCCGGCGGTTCAGGTTCCAGCGGGACGGCAATGCCTGGATCGAGGTTATCGGCGTGGCGCGAGACACCGGCACGGCCGATCTCGCGGGAGATCTGGTGGACCCCACCCCGCACCTGCTCTACCGATCGTTCGCGCAGTGGGACCTGACTCCGACCACTGTGCTCGCGCGGACCTCGCTCGATGCGGTCGCCCTCGCGGGCGCCATGCAAAGCGAGTTGCGCGCCGTGAACAGCGCGCTACCCGTCGTCTCGGCAACGACGATGACGGAGTATCTCGAGGCGTCGCTCATCGCGCCGAAGTCGGTGGCGATGTTTATCGGGGGACTCGGAGCGCTTGGCCTGTGCCTGGCCGGCATCGGGCTCTATGCCGTCGTGGCGTTTGCCGTGTCGCGTCGTTCGCGCGAGATTGGGATTCGCATGGCGCTCGGCGCGCGCAGCCGTCAGGTGGTCTGGAGCGTGGGAAGGGAAGTGGCCGTCCTGGTTGCCGTTGGCACGGGTATGGGGCTCACCCTGTCGCTGCTGGCGATCCTGGGCCTTCGGCTGGTCACCATCCAGACCCCCGGTGTCGCGCTCTATCGGCCGATGGCCGACCCGGTGGCGCTGCTCGGGATTGCGGTGTTCATGGCAATCGTGGGAGTGGTCGCTGCCTACGTGCCAGCCCGGCGCGCTGCCAGGATGGATCCGCTCGCAGCGCTTCGCTGCGATTGATTCGGAACAACGAGCCACCAATGCGTCACATCCTGGGTGTCGCGATCGTTGCATTGCCGACCAGCGCTTGCGCCTCGTCGAATATTCGCGCCAGGTGATCGCTGCTGGTGAAACTCTCCGCGTAGATCTTGTAGATGTCCTCGGTCCCCGACGGCCGCGCCGCAAACCAGCCGCTCGCGGTCATCACCTTCAATCCACCCAGCGCCGCGCCGTTGCCTGGAGCGTGCGTGAGGATGGACGTAATCGTCTCGCCGGCCAGCGTCGTGGCCTTGATGTCGGCGGCGCTGAGTTTGGCGAGGGCACTCTTCTGCGCCGGCGTGGCTGGCGCGTCCACTCGTTGGTAAACGGGCTGGCCCAGGGTGCGCGTCAGCTCTGCATACAGTTCGTCGGGCGCTCGGCCCGAGACGGCGGTCATTTCCGCGGCCAGCAGGCCCATGATGATGCCGTCCTTGTCGGAACTCCACACCTTGCCGTTGCGCCGCAGGAACGACGCGCCGGCGCTCTCCTCGCCGCCAAATCCCAGGCCGCCGCTGACGAGACCATCGACGAACCACTTGAAGCCGACTGGCACTTCGAGCAGCGGGCGGCCCAGACGCGCGGCAACGCGATCGATCAGACTGCTACTGACCGCGGTCTTCCCGACCGCGGCGTGCGGCGCCCAGTCGGGACGATGCCTGAAGAGATAGTCGATCGCCACCGCCAGGTAGTGGTTGGGCGCCATCAGGCCGCCGCTCCGGCTGACGATGCCGTGGCGATCGTGATCCGGGTCGCAAGCCCAGGCGACGTCGAATCGGTCCTTCAGCCCGATCAACCGGCGCATGGCGTACGGCGACGAGCAGTCGATCCGAATCCGGCCATCCCAGTCCGCGGTCATGAACCGGAAGGTCGGATCGACGACGTCACTGACGATGGTGAGGGCGACTTTCAGACGGTCTGCGATCGCGGTCCAGTAGCGGACACCGGCGCCGCCGAGGGGGTCTACGCCGAGTGAGATCGTGGATCCCCGAACGAGATCCAGATCGACCACGTGGGCGAGATCGCTGACGTACGAGCCGATGTAGTCGTGGCGGCGGACCACGGACGCCTTCCGCGCCCGCTGGTATGGCATCCGCTTCACGCCGTCGAGCCCACTGGTCAGCAGGCCATTGGCCGTGTCCTGGAGCCACTGCGTGGTGGTGCTGTCCGCGGGGCCGCCGGTCGGCGGGTTGTACTTGAAGCCGCCATCCTCGGGTGGGTTGTGCGACGGTGTGACGACGATGCCGTCGGCGAGACCGGTGGTGCGGCCGCGGTTGTAGGTGAGGATGGCGTGTGAAATGGCCGGCGTCGGCGTGTAGCCGTCGGCCTCGTCGATCATGGTCTGGACGCCATTCGCCGCCAGCACTTCAAGAGCGGTGGCAAAGGCCGGTTCGGACAAGGCGTGCGTGTCGATGCCAAGAAACAGCGGGCCATCGATGCCCTGCTTGAGGCGATAGAGGCAGATCGCCTGGGTGATGGCGAGGATGTGCGATTCGTTGAACGCCGTCTCGAAAGCCGAGCCGCGGTGGCCGGAGGTCCCGAACGCCACGCGCTGCTCGGCAATCGCAGGGTCGGGCCGCAGGCTGTAGTAAGCGGTGACCAGCCTCGGAACATTGACGAGCATGCTGCTGTCTACCGGCTGTCCAGCTTTCGGGCTGACGTTCATCGCAACTCCTCCTGCGGACGCTAGCACGAAGCGCGGACGCACGGATCGGGAACCCGGTTGGGATCAGGGTTTCAGGTTCTTGATCAGCACCTTCGAGCGACGGCCGCTGCGCTCGTACCTCTCGCGGCGAGCCGGCGGCAGATCGTCGGGCGTGCCCTCGGAGAAGCCGGCCTTGGACTGGAAGTAGGTGAACGCCTGCGTGGAGAGCGCGAACACCTGCGACAGGCCCAGCTCGCGGGCGCGGCTTTCGACGAACTGGATCAGCTTGCGGCCGATGCCCAGGTTCTCGTGCGAGGAACTGACGTAGAGATGCGCGAGCTCGCCCTTCTGACTCTCGGGATCGACGTGCAGCGCGACGCAGGCGACCGGATTCCGGTCGATCTCGAAGATGTAGTAGTCGCCGAGCGCGCGCTCGATGCTGGCGCGGCTGCGTTGCAGCAGTTCACCCGCCTCCACGCCTTTGCGCGTCAGCACCTGGATCGCGTGGACGTCCTTCTTCCTCGCGGCGCGAATCTGCTGGTACTCGTTGGCATGGATCAGCGTGCCGATGCCTTCGTTGGAGAAGACCTCGGCCAGTAAGCCATCGTCCTCGCGGCCGTTGATGATGTGCACGCGCTCCACGCCGGCCCGGCAGGCCGCGGCCGCCTGCTGGGCCTTGGACACGCTCTCCGGCAGGAAGTCGCCGCGGTTCTTCAGCAGCAGCGCGTCGAGGTCGCCGACGCTCATCTGGCGCAGCAGCTCGCCGTTCACGATCAGCCCGTCCTGGCTGGTGATGTAGATCAGCTTGACCGCCTTCAACGCGTCCGCCACCGCCACCGCCGCCGAATCGGAGTTGACGCGGTAGGTCTTGCCGTCGCCGTCGAAGCCAAGCGGCGGGATCACCGGGACGATGCCCTGGGCGAGCAGCGCCTGGAGCAACTCGACGTCCACGCGTTCGACCTTGCCGGTGAACTCGAGATCGACGCCCTGGATGATGCCCGCCGGGTGCGCGATCACGGCGTTGGTCGTCGCCGCGCGGAGGTCGTTCGCCGACAGCCCTTCGAGGATCTCGTGCGTCAGCCGGTTGGCGGCGGTCAGCGCCAGCGACAGGGTCGGGGCGTCGGTCACGCCGGTGCCCTCGAGGTCGCTCGGGACGATGCCTTGCTCGGCCCCGAGGCGCTCGATCTGCGCCGAGGCGCCGTGGACCAGCACCACGCGGATGTTCAGCGAGCGGAGCACCGCCACGTCCAGCAGGATGTTGGCGAAGTTCTCGTCGGTGACGATGGCTCCGTCCACTGCGAGAATGAAAGTCCGCTCGCGATAGCGAGGGACGTATTGGAGGATGCCGCGCAGGTCGGTCGGTTTCACGTTTGTGAGAGGCGCGCCGCCCTCGGCGCCGGTGACATCATCTTCTCACGGTCGCGCCGGTTGTGAAGCCTGCTGCGTTACACTCGTTTGCGGCGACCCGGATGTCGCAAACTTGGAGCGTGTATGGCGAAGAAGACGACCGAAGCCTCGAGCGCGCAGGCGGCCGATGCAACTGAACAGCGGCTGGTGAAGTTTGCCGAGCAGCTCGGGCGGATGGCCGGGACGCTTCAGGCCAAAGCCGACGGCTGGATGGATCGCGAAACGCTGAACAAGCAGATCGCCAGCGTCCGCGACGGCGCGGCCGAGCTGATCAAGCACCTGGGCGTAGGCGCGAAGAAGGCAGCAAAGAAGAAGCAGGCCACCCCGGCCCGCGCCGCCAAAGGACGAAGCGGCGGCACGGTGGATGCCCCCGGCAAGAAGCATCGCAAGCCGGGCCCGGCGAATCCGGACGCGAGCATCGCGGCGAGCCAGGCCGAGAAGATGCGTGCGGCAAGGACGATGAGCAAGACGCCCCGGCGTCGCGGGCGCGGGTAGCACCCGGCTACCGGACGGCGGCGACGACCAGTGCCAGCACCGCAATCAGTGCCGCGACGGCGCTGATCGCCAGCGGCAACCAGGTGGCCGCCTGCATCTCGCGCACGGACTGCAGCAAGCCGTCATCGGGCTTGCCGACGGCTTGCGGTGTGAACAGCGACTGCCGCATCACGCGCTTCGCCGCGATCACGTCGCGGATCCCCTCGTCCAGATGCCGCTGATGGATCGACTTGAGGTTGTCGCGCCCGGGCTCCGCGGCGGCGGCCATCGCCGCCTTGAGGACCGCGTTCCGGATGTCGCCGCCGGTCGCCTCGTAGCGCTCGGCCAGGACGCGGAAATCCACATCCGGGGCCAGGGGAGTGAGCGTGGGATGCATCTGGACCCGCCAGATCTGCTCCCGTTCGTTCACGCCGGGCATTTCGAACAGCACGTGCGTCCGGATGCGGCGCTCGAAGGCCGGATCGAAGCTGGCCGCCAGGTTGGTCGCGAAGATCACCACCCCGCTGAAGGACTCGAGCTCTTTCAGCAGCACGTTCACGACCGTGTTGGCCTCGCGGAGAAACGCCTGGTCGGTGGACGAGGAGCGGCGCGCGGCGATGGCGTCGGCCTCGTCGAACAGGAGCACCGCGTTCTCCTCGCGAGCGAGCCGGAACACCGCCGACACATTCTTCGGTGTCTCGCCCATCCACAGCGATTCCATTTCCGCGTAACGCACCACCAGGAGGTGCCTTCCGAGGGCGTGGGCGATCGCCTCGGCGCAGATCGTCTTGCCCGTGCCAGGCGCCCCGGCAAAGTTGAACGCCAGGGCCAGGCCGGACGGATGCCGCTCGCCAAGGCCCCAGCGATTGAAGATGAGGTCGTGACTGGTGATGTGAACCAGGGCCTGATCGAGCGTGCGCCGCGTGGCCGGCGGCAGAATCACGTCGTCGAAGCTGCGGCGGGGCACGACCGTCTCGACTGTACGGCGGGCGCCAATCAGTCCGGTGAAGGCGCGCAGGAGCGGGTTGGCCATGGCTCGCAGGATGCAAACCCAGGTCCAACTCTCGAGGTCAGGCGTCGCGAAGCGCGACGACCGGGTCCACGCGTACTGCCCGGCGCGCCGGAATGAGGCACGCCACGCTGGCCGTCATCACCAGCACAGCCGCCGCCGCGACATAAGCGGCCGGATCCACGGACGACAGGTTCGGCACCGCGCTCCCGAGGAGGCGAACAAACGCGACGGCGCCAATGATGCCGAGCAAAAGACCGTAGGCAACGTAGCGCATGCCTTCGGAGTAGATCAGCTTCAACACGTCACCCGAGCTTCCGCCAATGGCCATCCGGATGGCGATCTCGTGCGTCCGCCGCCCGACGGCGTGCGTGAGAATGGCATACAAGCCGACCGATGCCAGCAGGAGCGCGACCATCGCAAACGACGTAAAGAGCGCGGCATTGCTCCCCGTTCGCCAGTAGCTGCCCATACTGGCCATCCAGGTATCGAGGGTGAAGGGCCCCAGCCAAATCGGGAGACTGGGATCCACTTGCCGCACCTTTTCACGGATCGTCGAGAGCATCGTGCTCGGCGGGACGGTCGTGCGGACGAGCACCCACGTCGATCCGACAGGCTCCTGCTGGAACGGGAGATACACCACGGATTCCAACGCCTGCTGCGTGCGGCTGACATCGTTCTGGGCGATGTTCGGCGCAATGCCGACGACCGTCATCCACGGGCCCGCCGCCTCGCCGTTGAACACGCGCAATCGCTTACCGATGGCGTCTTCTCGCGGCCACTCGGCCTCCGCGAACCGCCGGTTGACGATAACCACGGGCGCACTGTCGTGGTCGCTGGCGGCAAACTCGCGCCCGCTGGTGACACGCGTCCCGAGGCTGCGGAAGTAGTCGGCGCCGATGACCACCACCGGCACGGTTGGCCGCGCTCCGGAAACATCAGGCCGGTCGTCCGATGCGTAAGCTCGCGGCGGCGCACCGGCTGTAGGAACGGCACTCGCCGTGCTGACGGACTCGACGCCCGCAGTCGTGGCGAGACGGTCGGTCAGTCTGTCGAAGAAAGCCACTCGCGATGCGGGGGAGGCGTAAGCCTGCTCCGGCAGGTTCAGCAGCATGGTCGCAGTGCGGCTGGTTTCTACTCCTATCTCGGCGGTGAACATCCGAGTGAAAGTCCGGCCCATGGCTCCGGCGGCCGTCAGCAGTACCACCGCCAGCGCGACCTGGGCGACGACCAGCAGTCCGGACAGTTGCTTGCCGCGGACGCCGCCGCTCGATCGCAAGCCTCCGTCCTTCAGCGTCGTATGCACGTCAACGCGCGAGAGCCGGAGGGCCGGCACGATGCCGAAAAGGACTGCCGTGCCGAGCGCGAGGCCGGTGAGGTAGGCGAACACCCGCCTGTCCATCTCGTAGTCCAGAAGATTGCTGGACCACGCGAGGGCGGGCGGATTGGCGATGACCGTGTAGGCCGCCACCGCGGCACGGGCCAGCCACCAGCCTAGCGCCGCGCCGAGAAAAGCGATGGCGGCGCTCTCGATCATGAGTTGTCGCGCGATGCGCCATCGAGGCGCGCCCATGGCCAGCCGCAGCGCCACTTCGCGGGTCCGGTCGATGGCGCGTGCCAGGATCAGGTTGGCGAGGTTGGCGCAGGCGATCAGCAGGACGAACCCCACCGCGGCCCAGAGCGCGCCGAACGTGGTGCTGGCGCGCCGATCGACGAAGAACTCCGCAAAGGTGCGTGGTTGAGGTACCCATCCCTCGTTCGTCGCGGGGTAGGCGAGTGCCAGGCGCTGACCGATGGTGGCAAGCTCCATCCGAGCGCCGTCGAACGACACGCCCGGCGCTAGCCGCCCGAAAGCAAACCACAGGCTGCGTGTCTCTCGGTTTGCGAGGTCGTCGCCCGGTAGCAGCGGTATCCACAAGTCCTGGTTCTGAGGGAACGTCACGCCTTGCGGCATCACGCCGACGACGGTGGTCGGCGTGCCGTTGATTCGGACGGCCTCGCCGACGATCGAGGGGTTCTTCGCATATCGCCGTTCCCAGAGGCCGTGGCTCAGGATGGCCACTGGCGTCGCGCCGGCCTGCGCGTCCTGGGCGAAGAAATCTCGCCCGAGCAGGGGGCGCAGTCCCAGCAGGGTAAATGTGTTTGCGGTGATCCTGGTCGCTGAGGCTCGCTCTACCAGTCCATTTGCGTCGCTGAGCACAATGCGGAGGTCCGCGACGGCCCCCAACCCCTCGAACGACCGAGTCTGGGCGCGCCAGTCCTCGAAGTCCGGCAGCGACACGCAGCAGCCGCGCCCGTCCTTCTGGGTGCCGATGTAGACGATGCGATCGTTGGCCTCGACGCCGCGGAAGCCCCTGAACAACACGGCGCTCGTCACCGTGAACACCGCGGCATTGAGGCCCAGGCCAACGGCCAGCGTGATCACGGCTGTTGCGGTGAAGCCAGGGCTTCGTCGCAGCGTGCGCAACGCGTGGCGGACATCCTGCGTGAGGTTCTCCAGCGCCGGCAGGCCACGCGATTCGCGCTGGAGTTGTCTCGAGGTAGCGATGCCGCCGAACCGTACCAACGCGATGCGGCGGGCTTCGGTGCGGGGCAGTCCCTGTTGCTCGAGATCGTCGGTCGCCATCTCGATGTGAGAGGCGAGCTCTTCGTCCATCTCGCGGTCCAGCTCCGCGCCTCGAAAGTGCGATCGCACCCGCGACCAGGCGGCCCTGATGAGGCTCATCTACCCCTCGCTGCGGAGGCGCCGGCGGCTCATGCCTTGCCCTCCAGCACGCGTGACACGAGCGCGAGGGTCTGTTCCCAGCTGGCGACTTCCACCTGGAGCTGCATCGCACCGGTTTTCGTGAGCGAGTAGAACTTCACCTTTCGGTTCGTCTCAGAAACGCCCCACTTCGTCTTGATCCAGCCGCGCTGCTCGAGACGGATGAGGGCAGGATAGATGGAGCCCTGGCTGAGCCGCATCACGCTGGCGGACATCTGCTCGATGCGTCGGGCGATGCCGTAGCCGTGGAGCGGTCCCATGGTGTCGAGGGTCTTGAGCACCAGCAGGTCGAGCGTGCCGCTCAGCAGTTCCTTCTTTGACGCCTGTAGGGTCGACATGTCGAACACCGACATGTATATCACAATCGATGCGGTCTTCAGGTGAGGTTGGCTACACGGTTTAGCCGATGATGATCCGGGCCTGCGATAGCCAGCGACCTCCGGGACTGCGCACTTCGAACCACACCGTCCGGCGGCCGGGTGGCGCTTCGAACTCGAAGTCGTAGGTTTCGCCGACACCAACGATCTGACGAGCAGGCACAGGCGCCTCGTGGCCGGGTGGCAGGGGCGCGCCGTCCTTCGTCAGCGGTCGCCACACGATGGGGGCATCGCCAGATTGCAGCGATACCGTCAGGATGTCGTCGGGGGTGATGTTGATCAGCCGAATCCGATGACGGGTCCCGGATTTCCACACGAATTGCGGGCTGGCAGCGCCGTTGACGACAACTGGCGCTTCGCGCTGTGGCCCGCCACGGCCGAGCACCACGACGTGATCGGTCGTCTCGTCGAACGCGGCTGGCCGATCGACCACCAGCATCGCACCGTACAGCCCAGACGTGAGTTGGCGGCGGTCGTGCAAGTGCGTGTGGTACATGAAGGTGCCGGTGCGCGGCGGCGTGAAGCGGACGACAAAGGACGAGCCCGGCGCCACCATCGGCGTCACCTGTTCGCCATTGCCGCCCCAGCCGTGGGCGCCGTCGTAGTAGCTCTCGAGCTCCATCCCATGCCAATGAATCGCAGTGGCTTCCGGCAACTGGTTGACGAGCGTGATCTCCACAGGCTCGCCGCGGGCCAGCACTAACGTCGGCCCCGGCACGGGCGTCGACCCCGGTGTGGTGGCTGCACCATCCAGAACGAATCCGAAGGCCGGCTCGGTGCCGAACCGATTGGGATCGGTCCGCATCAACAGCGTCAGCCGTCGCGGCTCGAGTGTCTCGGAAGGCGGAATGGAATCTGCCCCATGCAGGTCGGACACGGTGATGCCGAGCACCATGCCCTTCATGCCGGCCCCCGCGTGATGGTCGTCTGGATGCTCGTGATGCGCCTTCACCGAGCCGTCCACGTTCAGGACGGGCGACACGTGGCTCATGACGTGGCAGTGAAATAGCCAATTACCCGCGCGCTCTGGCGTCCACGCCATCGTCATCGTTGCTCCCGGCTGCATGAGCTGCGTGACCACGCGAGGTGCCCGCTCGTCGGCGAACCCCAGATCCCGTGTGCCGTCGCCCAGGCTTTCAACCGAGAAGTAGAAGCCGTGCAGGTGCATGGGGTGAACCTGGGTGCTGAGGTTGACGATGCGCCAGCGGGCGACCTGGCCGACGTCGTAGCGCAATCGCTCGGTGTGAGGCCAGCTGCGCCCGTTGATCAGGAAGAGCACGTCGGGCCGCATCGACAGGAATGCCGCGCTGGGATCCACCTGGCCGGCGAGCTCTCGCAGCTGTTCGCGCGTCAGGCTCGTCCACTCGGTGATGACCAGGACGCGGTCGTCGGCCGGCGCGGATCCGCCAGGATCGACGATGAAGGCACCCGACAACTGCGTGTCATCGGCGCCCCTGAACTGTTGCGGCATCCCCGTGGTGGTGCCCCAATAGCTGTAGGTGCCGGGCACTCCGCTCGTGAACCGCAGGGAGCGCGTCTCGCCTGGACCGACCTCCAGCGGCGCGCAGGCGTCGCCGCCGTGCTCGCAGAGGCCGGACACGCGCAAGGCGTGGGTTAGATCGTTGTGAACGGTGACGGCGACCTGGGTTCCTTCTGAAACCCGAATCAGAGGCGCGGGAGCGTAGAGGGCGTCTGCATCCCCGAATGCCTCGATCTCGATTCCTGCTCCGCTGTCGCCTTCTGGGTGCCACATGCCTCTCGCGGCACGTAACTCCAGCGTCAGCACGCCGTCCTTCAGCTCTCCGGCCGGCCGCCGGTTGTCATTGATCTCGACGGCGGGTAGCGATAGCTCGTCGGTAACGAAATGGGGCGGGGCGTGTCCATGAATCGTCGCCACGAGAGACATGGAACCGAAAAGGAGAGCAGCAAACAATCGAGTGAGCATGTTGGGCACCCTGACGTGATGTGGTGCCCAGCGTAGACAGTGGCCGCTGTCGATGTCATCGACGAGGGGTAATGATTTGGTGAGGAAACGGTGAGGGCGCGATCAGTGGCCGGCCTTGCACCAGGCGATCGCTTCGCCCTCGTCCGTGAAGACGGCCCCGGCCACCCCGTTGGGCAGCAGCATCTCGGCCTGCCGTCCGACACCGAACTGCGTGGGATCGCCGGTCAGGAACGCGATGGCCCTGGCCACGACAGGAGCATTGGTGGCCGCCGCCATGATTGCCCGCAGCTGGGCGAGCGTCGGCAAACTGGTCAGCTCCCGTCCGTCAATCAGCAGTGACGTGTCACGAGTGAGATAGCCGCTGTCCACCATGCGTCGACGCACTGCAATCCACGCCAGGGGTGTTGGTGAATCGCCTCTGAACGTGTAACGCAGCAGCGCCGGAGCGGCGGAGGTGTCAACTGCCATTCCGGGCGGCAGATCCTCGGTATCGTCGGGATCGCGCGTGATCATGGCCGTCGATACTCAAAGACAAGCCGATGGCCAATGCCGCGCTGGGCGACGAATGCCACGCCGCTGCCGACGAGCAGGGCGATCAGGAGTGCCATCATCGCGCTTCGAGAGGAGGGCGAACGCGCATGGGAACAGGGCAAGGTTACTGAACTTGGCGACGTCTCAGCAACACGGCCCGGCTATCTCAGCAGTGGTTCAGCGCTCCGGCAGGAGTAGCCTAGAATCCGGTCGCGTCTTTCACCGTGCTTGACGTCGCCAGGGTCCGGGGCCTCGATCTCGGGACGCGCTTTTCCGGCCGACGGACCGCTCTCGTTACCGACGCCCTCGACGTCCGGCTCGGGCAGCGGGGGAATCGCAGTCCTCTTCGACCTGTCGTCAGCGCCCGGATCGATCGCGGCGGGAGGCATCGCCTCCCCATCTTCGCGGGTACCCGGCTCTCTTTCACTCTCGGAGGGAGCAGAACGCGGTTTCTCATTAGCCATGCCGGTCTTCATGCAAGCACCTTGCCCAGCCCGGGACGCTACCAGGGATCGGATCGCAGCCTAACGATCCGCGCCGCCGGTTCGTCCAAGCGGGATGCTGCTCCATGACATTCGCCTCGCCGTCAGGAACCTGGCTCATCGTCCGGCGTTCACCTTCACCGCGATCCTGCTGCTGGCCCTGGGCGCCGGCGCGAACGCGGCCGTAGGCTCGGTCGTCCGTGGTGTGCTGTGGCTGCCGCTCCCGTTTGGTGCGCCAGAGCGGCTGGTGGCGGTGTGGCCGGACGAGTTCGTCTCGAATGATGACGTCGCGTTCTTCCGGGAGCGGGCGCAAGACCTGGAAGAGGTGGCCAGCCTGGCGCCGGGATGGCTAATGGCATTGTCGGGGGATAAGCGCGGAGCCGCAGAAGGTGACTGGCGCAAAGGTGTCGGACAACCTGTTCGCGTTGCTGCGGGTGCAGCCGAACCTGGGACGAACCTTTGCGGACGGCGAGAGCACGCCGGGCCGAGACCGGGTGGTGGTGCTCTCCGATCGGTTGTGGCGCCAGCAGTTCGCGGCCGACCCGGCGGTGCTGGGCCGCGTCGTGCTGGTCGATCAGGCGCCATACGAAGTGATTGGCGTGATGCCTGCCACATTCGAGCTCTTCGGCAGGGAGTCGGACCTGTGGGTGCCGATCCCGTTCACGCCGGGCACGCCCGGCAACCGCACGACGTTTTCACTGGCGATCGGACGCTTGCGGCCAGGCGCCACGGTCGCGTCCGCGTCGGACGAACTCACCAGGCTCGCGCCCGAGATGCGCCGCGTGCTGGCCCGGCCAGCCGATTGGGGGCGGACAATTCGGGCAGCCGCGCTGCACGAGGCCCTCACCAGCCAGGTGCGGCCGGCGTTGAGGCTGCTGTTCGTCGCCGTCGGTCTCATCCTGCTGCTGGGCGCCGTCAACCTGGGCACGCTGGTCCTCGGACGATCACTCGAGCGGTCACGCGAACTGGCCGTTCGCACCGCCATCGGCGCCTCGCGCGGTCAGATCCTGCGCCAGTTGCTCGTGGAGCAGGTCGTGCTGGCAACCACCGGATCGCTCGTCGGGCTCGGCCTCGCGCGGGCTTCACTCCCGCTGCTGCTGTCACGCATTCCACCCGAGGTGCCGCGTCAGGCGGAGATTGCGCTCGACGGTGTGGTGTTCGCGGCGATCCTCGCCGCCTCGATGGCCCTGGCACTCGCGGTCACTCTCGCGCCTGCGCTCGTGGCAATGCGGCCGGGCCTGCAGCCATTGTTGCGTCAACAGGCGGCCACCGACACTCCGGGACGAGGGCGCGCGCTGGGTGGATTGGTGGCGGCCCAGATCGGATTGGCGCTCGTGCTCGGGACCGGAGCGGGCCTGATGCTGCGCTCGGTCTGGAACCTGCAGCACGTGCGGCCCGGCTTTGATCCGGATGGCGTGCTCTCGTTCCGCGTGCAGACCACGTCGAAGTATCGCGCGCTCACCACGGGCATTCCGTACCTGCAGCAAGTGCGCGAGCGTGTGCGATCGCTTCCCGGCGTGACGGCGGTGGGCGGCATCGGCCATCTGCCGATGAGCGGCTATTCGTGGACGATTCCCGTACACCGCGTTGACCAACCGCCGGCCGAAGGCGCGTCGGCTCCTGAGGTCGGCTGGCGATTCATCTGGGGCGACTACCTCGAGGCCATGCGCATTCCCGTGGTCGCCGGACGCTCGTTCACCGATGCTGACAGCATGAACGCCCCGCGCGTGGCGATGGTGAACGAGACGCTCGCGCGCCGGTTCTTCGGCAGTCCGGCGGCAGCGCTGGGGCAACAGCTGGTGCAGAAGGGCGGCGGCACGCCCGGCGACACCATCGTCGAGATCGTGGGCGTCGTTGGTGATGTGCGGCACAGAGCCCTGAACGAGCCGCCGAGGCCGGAGCTGTTCCGGCCGTTGCTGCAGACGTTCATGTTTCCGATGCACATGGTGGCGCGGACCGCCGGCGCCCCCGCGGACCTGGCGGCCGCGGTGCGCAAGGCGGCCTTCGACGTAGATCCCACGGTACCGGTTGCCGAACTGCAGCCCCTTCCGGCGCTGCTCGCCGATACGCTGGGCAAGCCGCGGCTGCTGGCGCTGCTCCTGTCGCTCTTCGCGGCGGTGGGCCTGCTGCAATGCGTCGTCGCGCTCTACGGAGTGGTCGCGGTACGGGTACGGCAGCGTGAGCGCGAGATCGGGATTCGAATGGCGCTCGGCGCGCTACCGCGCCTGGTCGCGATCGGCGTCATCCGCCAGGGCCTGGGCTATGCCGCGCTCGGGATGCATCGTCGGCATTCCGACGGCGCTGGCTCTCACGCGATTGATGAGCTCTGTGGTGTTCGGCGTGACCACTCGTGATCCGCTGACGTTCTCCGTGCTGCCCGCGCTCCTTGCCATGGTGACGATCGCGGCGTGCTATCTGCCGGCCCGGCGTGCAGCGCGTGTCGATCCGGTCCGCGCGATGAAGTCGGAGTGACTTGACAATATATCGGACTCCATCATATAGATCGGCCGCATGGCCATCGTCACCGGCGGCGCGATCCGTGAAGCCAAGAAGGGTGCAGCCGAGCTCGTGGTGCTGTCGTTCCTCGAGGACGAGGATCACCACGGCTACGAGCTGGTCCAGCTGATCGACGAGCGCTCCGGTGGCGAACTGACGTTCAATTTCGCCTCGCTCTACGCCACCCTCTACAAGCTGGAAGAGCGCGGCCTCGTCCACGGACGATGGGTCGAACGGCCCGGGCAGCGCCGGCGGCGCTATTACCGCATCACCGACGAGGGCCGGAAGGTACTGGCGGCACAACGCCAGGAGTGGCGGCAGTTCTTCAAGCTGGTTCGGAATCTCGGAGGCGTGTCCCATGCCTGAGCCCGATCTCGCCAGTTGGCAGGACATCGTCCGGCGTTCGAGCCGGAACGCCGGACATCGGCTCTCCGCCGACGCCGTCGAGGAACTGGCTTCGCACCTTGCCGATGTCTATGCCGCGGAACGCGACCGCGGGCGATCCGAACATGAAGCGCGCGAGATGACGATGGCTGAGGCCGAGCGAGCCGCCTACGAGGACGTCGTGGTCTGTGCGCGAGCGACCGCCGCGGCAGACTCGCACCTGCTCGACCGTGTTCCCTCGCGCGCGTCACGCCTCACCGGCGGCCTTGCCTTCGACGTGCGCTACGCCTTCCGCAGCATGCGCCGGCAGCCCGCCTTCACGCTGGCGCTCGTGAGCATCCTCGCCGTTGCCATCGGCGCCAGCACCGCCGCCTACGCGGTGATCGATGCGGTGCTGCTCCGGCCGTTGCCGTATCCGGAACCGCAACAGCTCGTCGTGATGAAGCGCGTCACGCCGAAGGAAGAATCGCGCGCCTTTGCGGCCGCCGACTGGTTGGACTATCGCTCGCGCCACGCCTCGTCGCTCCTCCTTGCGGCGTATTCTTCGTGGCCCATGAACCTGACCGGCGGCGGCGAACCGGAACGCCTGCGGTCGGTGATTGTCTCGGGAGAGTTCTTCGAGGTCCTTGGCCAGCAGCCGGTCCTCGGGCGCGTCGCCACCCGCGCCGACGATGACGTGGCCGTGGAGGCAGTGGTGGTGCTGAGCCATCCGTTCTGGCAACGGCGATTCGGTGCCGATCCGTCCGTTATCGGCAGGGCAGTCGTCGTGAATGGCGCACCCGCCACGGTGGTGGGTGTGATGGGCCGCGACTTCGCGTTCCCCAACCGCGACGTCGATCTGTGGATGCCGATGCGCGTGTCGGCCGAGGTCCTCGCCGATCGCGCCGGTGAGTGGCTGTCGCTCGTTGGCCGCCTGACACCCGGCGTCGATCCGCGTTCGGCCCAGGCGGACCTTGCCGTCACCGCTGCCGCGCTCGAGCAGGCGTACCCAGGACCAACCAGGACGAACGGCCCATGCTGAATCCGCTGCTGCAGGAGACAGTGGCTGCTGCCAGCCGCCCGTTGTGGCTCGGCGGTCTCGCAGTGCTGTTCGTGCTGCTGGCGGGATGCGCCAACGCCGTCAACCTGATGATCGGACGCGCCACCTTGCGGCGCGACGAAATGGCGCTGCGCGCGGGGCTCGGCGCCGAGCCGATGCGCATCGGACGACAGTTGCTGGTGGAGAGCGCGGTGCTCAGCGCCGTTGGCGGCGTGCTCGGCGTGGCAGCAGCAGCGGTGTTCCTGCGCGCGTTCGTCGCGCTTGCCGGCGATCGTGTACCGCGCGTCCACGACGTCGCGCTTGGCGTCCCCGCGATCGCGGTCGCAATAGTGACGTCGCTTGCAGTGACGCTATTATTCGGCGGCATCACGGCGTGGCTGCTGGCTCGCACGGTGTCCGCCGCGCCGGCCCACGGTGGCCTGCGGGTCACCGCGCAGTCGCGGCTTGGCTCGACGCTGCTCACCGCGCAGGTGGCACTGGCGTTCGTCCTGCTGGCGGCGGCGTTGATGGTCGGCGGCAGCTACGCAGCCGCGATGCGGATGGACCCGGGCTTCGACACCTCGGACACGTTGACACTGCAACTGACCTTGCCGCGCAATCGCTATCCCGACACGGCCGCGCACGCGCGGTTCGTCGAGCGCGTGGTCTCTGAAGTGTCTGCCATCCCCGGCGTAACCAGTGCCGGCGTGGTGTCCGATCTGCCGTTCCTTGGGAACGCTCTCCACTTTCGAGTCGGGCCCGAGGGGGCGGCGCCCGAGTCGATGGAGCAGATGACGGTGCGCCCGGCCGACGCGGGGTACTTTCACACGATCCGGATCCCGTTGCTCGAAGGCCGCGCCTTCGGCGACGAGGATCGCGCGGCGGGCGAACCCGTAGTCATCCTGAATCGCACCGCTGCCGAGCGACTGGGGGCGGTGACGGGTGTTGGCAGCCGCCTGCAGATTGCCGGCGAGACCGCCCGGCGTGTGGTGGGCATCGTCGGTGATACACGGCACGGGGGCCTGGGTGCCGAAGAGGGCCCGGTCGTCTACGTGCCGTACGCGCAGAAGTCGTTCGAGTTCCTGAACTGGATGGGAGTCGTGATTCGTGGCAAAGACGTCGAGCGGTCGGCGACGGCCATCCGCGCCGCGATCGCCCGCGTGGACGCGGATCAGCCGGTGCAGGCGGTACGCACCATGAACGACTACCTGGCCGCGGAGGCCGCGCCGTTCCAGTTCAGCGCCTTGATCGTCGGCTCGCTCGCGGCGACGACCTTGATCCTGGCGATGACCGGCATCTATGGGATGACAGCGTTCGTCGTGGGCCGCCGCACGCGCGAATTCGGAGTCCGGCTGGCGCTTGGCGCGACCAGGGCCGGCATCGTTCACCTCGTGCTGGGCCGCATTGCACTCAGCGTGGCCGCTGGCGCGGTCGCCGGGTTGCTCGGCGCAGTGGCTGCGAACCGTCTTCTGGGCGCGACCCTGGCCGGCGCGGGCTCGGCGACTGCAGGTGCGCCACCGCTGCTGCTGGGCGCCCTGCTGCTGATCGCGGCGGCGGTGGTCGCGGCCCTGGGCCCGGCCTTCCGCGCCGCCAGCATCGACCCGCGGTCAGCTTTACAGGCCGAATAGCGCAATCGGGTCGGTGGCGCGAACGCCAGGAACTTCCAGCCCAGCTTGCCCTTCCGCCTCGGTCCCCTTTACCGTGATCAATGGCGCGCGCTTCATCGTCCAGGCACCGCGAAGCCGACAGGCCGCGCACCAGACCTTTCCATGGTGGACGAACCTAGAATGACACCACACCAGCCCATGCCCGACGAAGCCAGAGCCCTTGCCGTCACCCACCCCGGACGAGCCGAGCATATGTTTCCGGCGCTCACGTCCGCACAAGTCGCCCGCGTGGCCCAGCACGGACGTGCACGAAAGGTAGCTGCTGGTGAGGTGCTGTTCGATGTCGGGCAAACCGCCGTGCCGTTCTGCGTGGTCACCCAGGGCCGCATCCAGATCGTCCGCCCAGCGGCCACCGGCGACACCGTGATCACCACCCACGGCCCCGGTGAGTTCACGGGCGAGGTCAACATGCTCTCTGGACGCCGTACGCTGGTGAAGGGACTGATGGTCGAGGACGGCGCGGTGATCGAACTGGATCGTGACGGCCTGCTGTCGCTGGTCCAGACCGACGCCGAGCTGAGCGAGATCATCATGAAGGCCTTCATCCTGCGAAGGGTGGAGTTGATCGCCAGGGGCCTGGGCGACGTAGTGGTGGTCGGGTCGTCGCACTGCGCGGGGACGCTGCGGGTGCGCGAGTTCCTGACGCGAAATGGCCATCCCTACACGTCGATCGATCTCGATCGAGACGAAGGTGTGCAGGCGCTGCTCGATCGCTTCGCGGTGAGCGCCGCGGATGTCCCGGTGCTGATCTGCCGCGGCAACGCGGTGCTGCGCAACCCGACGAACCGGCAGATCGCGGACTGCCTCGGGTTCAACGCCGCGATCGACGAGACCAAGATCCGTGACGTGGTCGTCGTCGGCGCCGGCCCGTCGGGCCTGGCCGCGGCCGTCTATGCGGCGTCGGAAGGCCTGGACGTACTGGTGGTCGAGACCAATGCACCGGGAGGGCAGGCCGGTTCGAGCTCGAATATCGAGAACTACCTGGGATTTCCAACCGGGATCTCGGGCCAGGACCTGGCCGGCCGCGCCTATACGCAGGCACAGAAGTTCGGCGCGCAGATCGTCATTGCGAAAGGCGCACGTGAACTCGCGTGTGCGAGGCGGCCCTACGCCGTGCAGATCGACGACGACCAGCGCGTGTCGGCGCGCACCGTGATCATCGCCACCGGAGCCGGCTACCGCCGTCTCGATCTCGAGAACCTCGCGCAGTTCGAAGGCGCGGGGGTGTACTACGGCGCCACCTTTATCGAGGCGCAGCTGTGCCGCGACAGCGAAGTCGTGGTGGTGGGGGGAGGAAACTCCGCCGGGCAGGCAGCGGTGTTTTTGGCCCAGCACGCCAGGCGGGTCTACATGCTCGTCCGATCGCCCGGCCTCGCGGAGACGATGTCCCGCTATCTGATTCGGCGCATCGAGGACAACCCGCAGATCACGCTGCTGACGGAAACCGAGATCGTGGCGCTCGAAGGCGGTCTCGAGCTCGAGCGCGTGCAGTGGCAGCATCGACCATCGGGGCGCGTGGATGCTCACGAGATCAGGCACGTGTTCGTGATGACCGGGGCGCTACCCAGCACCGCATGGCTGGACGGCTGCCTCGCGCTCGACGCCAAGGGTTTCATCAAGACCGGGACGGATCTGTTGCCCGAAGACCTGGCGGCCGCCAAATGGCCGCTCGCACGCGCGCCGCACCTGCTCGAGACCAGCTTGCCCGGTGTGTTCGCGGTGGGCGACGTGCGTGGCGGGAACATCAAGCGCGTGGCGTCGGCCGTGGGCGAGGGCTCGATTGCCGTCGCGTTCGTCCACCGCGTGCTGAACGAGTAGCCGATCGCTCCGAGCCAGCACGGCCGAGCTTTGCGGCGCATGCATTCTCTGCAACACTGGGTTGAAGGAATGCGGAAGCCGTTCGGACCATGATGCGTCTGCTGCGGACCGACGTCGGACGGGCCCGGCTGCTGCTCTACGCGTTCGTCATCGTGGCCAGCCTCGCCACGGTCTGGCTGGCGCGCCAAAGCTACTCGGTCTACAAGCTGACGCGCGGCGTCGGCGACACCTGGTTCCACAGCGCCGACGGCAAGCCGTGGTTCCGTCTCGACGAACAGCGGCACGACGTGCCGATTGCCGCGATCTCACCGCACCTCCGCAACGCCTTCGTCGCCGTCGAGGATCACCGGTTCTTCATGCATCCCGGCGTGGACCCGATCGCGCTCGCGCGCGCCATCGTCCGAAACGTCCGCGAGCCGGGAACGGTGGAGGGAGGCAGCACCCTCACGCAGCAGCTGGCCCGCACGCTGTTCCTGTCCAATCGCAAGAGCTACGGCCGCAAAGCGCGCGAGGCCGTGCTCGCGGTGCTGATCGAAGCGCAGCTGACGAAGGAACAGATTCTCGAGCTGTATCTCAATCGCATCTTTCTGGGCGCCGGCATCTACGGCGTGGAAGCGATGTCGCAGCGGGTGTTCGGCAAGCCTGCGAAGGACCTGTCGCTGGCGGAGAGCGCGCTCATCGCCGGCCTGGCGCGTGCGCCGGCGACGCTGTCGCCATGGTCGAACCTCGACGGCGCCGTCAGGCGCAGCCACGTCGTCCTGGGACGGATGCGCGAGGGCGGGTTCATCACCGCGGACCAGGATCGCGAGGCGCGCAAGGCGCAGTTCCGCGTGCGCCCTTATCGCAGTGACAGTGACGGGCGGCACGGCTATGCGAAGGCGTACCTTCGGCAGCGGTTCCGCGACGAGTTCGGTGGCGACCACCCGCCGGACTGGCGGGTTGACACCACGTTCGTCCTGTCGCTCCAGGACGCCGCCGAGAGCGCCGTGGAGAACGGGCTCGCGCCGCACCGGCAAGCCGGCCCTGCAGGCGGCGCTGGTCGCGGTCGATCCCGCGACCGGCAACGTGCTGGCCCTGGTGGGCGGCCGCGACTATCAGCAGTCCGCGTTCAATCGCGCCAGCCGCAGCCGCCGGCAACCGGGCTCGGCGTTCAAGCCGTTCGTGTTCGCGGCCGCGCTCGAGCGGGGATTGTCGCCGGTCTCGATCCTGCACGGGCTCAACCGCATCCAGCCGCAGGGACCCGACGAATGGACGCCGCGCAACGTCAGCGACGATGCCCCGGACGACTTGACGCTGCGAGCGGCGCTGATCGAATCGAACAATCGCGCGGCCACCCTGCTGCAGCAGCAGGTCGGGACGCGGCGCGTGCTGCGGCTGGCGACCGAGGCCGGCCTGGAAGATCTGCCCGACGTCCCGTCGCTGGCGCTCGGCACCGGGCTGGTGACGCCGCTGGCGATGACGACCGCGTTCGCGGTGTTTCCGAACGGCGGCCTTTCGGTGCGGCCGCGCGACATCACGCGCGTGCGCGACGCCGATGGCGGCACCGCGTTGCAGCAAGCGGTGCGAGTCGGAGCGGACGCTCTCGCCGGAGGTCGCGTTCCAGATGGTGTCGATGCTGGGGGACGTGATCGACCGCGGCACCGGGTCGCCCGCCCGTCGGCTGGGCGTGCGATTCCCGGCCGGTGGCAAGACCGGCACGACCAACGACTTCAAGGACGCGTGGTTCGTCGGCTTCTCCTCGTCGCTGGTGGTCGGGGTGTGGGTTGGCTTCGATCAGCCGGAGACGATCGGGCGGGACGCCTACGGCGCGCGTTACGCGCTGCCGATCTGGGCCGACTTCATGCAGCGTGCGGCCAGGGTCCGCCCGCCGGGCGCAGTTCGAGCGGCCGGCAGGCCTGGAGGAGGAGACGCTCTGCGCGATCAGCTACCTCAAGGCCGTGGACGGTTGTCCGATCTATACGGAGTACTTCAAGGAAGGCGACCAGATTCCGGACCGGCTGTGCCCGCTGCATCGCGGCTCGATCCGCCAGCGCGTGGCCCGCACGATTGAAGGCTGGCTCGGCGAGGCCGGTCGCAAAATTCGCGGCATCTTCCGCTGATTGGGGTCTGGCACGATATCCCTCAAAACAGCGCAGATTCTGCCCCCGGCACGACGGCTCAGGTGCCGCGCGGGCCGGGGGCAGAATCTGCTGCGTTTTCGGGGGTATCGTGCCAGACCCCAACTGCCTCAGAATGCCGGCATGACGTCCCTTCGCCGGGCGCTTCGCGCGTTCCTGCACCGCCCGGCCTTGTCGCTGACCGTAGCCGCACTGTTCGCGCTGACGGTGGGATTCACCGCCGGACTGTGGGCGATCATCGACGCGACGCTGCTGAGGCCGCTGCCGTACCCGGCGCCGGACAACCTCGTCGCGGTCTTCGAAGTCCACCCGAACCGCGGGGGAATGGCCGTGACCCCGGCGAATTTTCTCGACTGGTTCCGAAACGTTCCCGCATTCGAGTTTGCCGCCGGGTCGTACCCGGTCGATGCCAGCCTCGTCTCTCAGGGCATGCCCGTTCGCGTGTCCGGAGCCCGCGTGACCGAGGAGTTCTTTGCCGTGTGGGGCGTTCCCGCCACGCTTGGCCGCGTGCTCAGCCCTGCCGACTTCGCGAACGGAGCTCCGTCTGCGGTCATTGGCCATCAGCTATGGCTGGATCACTTCGCCGGCCGCCGAGACGTCGTCGGCTCGACCGTCCGGATCGACGGTGCGCCCTACAACATTGCCGGCGTCATGCCGGCGACCTTCCGGCGTCCGCGCGGCGAGCAGGTCTGGGTGCCATGGCTGATGACGCCAGACGAACGCCGCGAGCGGCGGTTCCACCTCGTCTCCGCGGTGGCGCGGTTGCGGAACGGCGAAGCGGAAGACCAGGCCCGGACGCAACTCACGCTCCTCTACGAGCGACTGAGCCAGGAACACGCGGAAGTGACGGGAGTGGCGTCCGGAAGTGACCAGCCTGCGGACGGTTCTCGTCGGCGAGTCCACCCGGGCCGTGCCGCTGATGACCGGCGCCCTCGGCCTGCTGTTGGCCGTGGCCTGGGCCAATCTCGTCGGCCTGCTGCTCGGCGCCTGGCCTGAGCGGCGGGACGAAATCCGGCTGCGCATGGCCCTCGGCGCGTCGACGCGGCAACTCGTCACCCACCTCCTGGTCGAGGTCGCGATCTGGGCGACGGTTGGCGCCGCGGGCGGTCTGGTGCTGGCGAAGATGCTGGTCCAGATCGCCGGCCCGGTGTTGTTCCTCGGCACCACGTTCGACTTCGAGCCACGCATCGACGCTCGCGTGGTGGCGTTCGTGATCGCGTTCCTCGTTGTCACGCTCGTCGCGGTCGTGCTCGGCCCCTTGACGAGAACGGTGGCGCGCGTTGTCGATCTGGCGCCCAGGCGCGATCGACCCCGGCGTGTCACGCTTGGCGCCATGTCGGCGATCGCGCAAGTGGCCGGATCCCTCGTGCTGCTGGCGCTGTCGGCCAGCCTTGCCACCGCGTTCATCGGATTGATGCGGGTGGCCGACAACGAGTCGGGATCGAACCTGCTGGCGATGGAGGTATCGCTCTCGGAACTGCAACAACCAGACGAGACGCAGCACCGGGCGTTCTTCAGCAGTCTGCTGAGCGCGTTGCAGTCGCGCGGGGAACTCGCGGAGGTGTCGGCCGCGAGCTACGTGCCGCCGGCCCCACCACTTGGCAACATCCGCTTCGACATCGATGGACGCGCCGAGACATCCGACCATCATTCGGCCGTTGAGAGTGCCGTGTCCCCGACCGCGTTCCAGATGCTCGGGGTCAGGCTCGTGCGTGGACGGCTGCTTGGGCCCGGCGATGGGGAAGGCGCGCCGCTCGTGGTCGTCGTCAGCGAGTCGCTCGCCCGGCGCTACTGGCCCGGCGAGGATCCAATCGGACAACGCGTGCGGGTCGTGGGTGTGCCTCCACCCATGTCCATTGTCGGGATCGTCGCCGACGTTCGCCAGCCTCTGGCCCAGGATTCACGGATCGAGTCGCTCATGTATCTGTCGTACCTGCAGACGCCGTGGCCCTTCATGACCGTTGTCGTGCGGGCTCGGGCGGATGTCGGCGCCGCGGCGCGAGCGGTCCGCGAGGAAGTCGCCAGATTGGCGCCGGATCAGGCGACGGGGGAAGTGCGCCTGCTGTCGGACGTCCGCACGGAATGGCTGGTGGCGCCACGAGCCCGCGCCACCCTGGTCGCTTTGTTCGGCGCGGCCGCGCTGCTGCTCACGCTGGTCGGCATCCACGGCACCGTCAGGCGGGAGGTCGTGTCCCGCGATCGCGAGTGCGCCATCCGCCAGGCCCTTGGCGCGAGCCCGGCGCAGGTCACCATCGCGCTGGCGGTGCCGGCAGTGACCGCGACGGCAATGGGCCTCCTGTGTGGCATCGCCGCGCTATGGGTGGTGGTCCCGACGTTACAGCGGCGGATCGCCGACGTGCCGGCCGTCGATATAACCAGCCTGGCCGCGATGGTGCTGCTGACCGCCGCGGCAGCTGGCCTTGCGGCCTACCTGCCGGCGCGTCGCGCCCGCGCCACCGATATCGCGCAGACGCTCCGAGCCGATTACCGTTAGGCCCCGGAGGCGCGACTCACGCCGCACGAGTGATCCGCACCGCCATCTCGTCGATGACCGAGTGCTGACGCACCGGCTGCAACGCGTGTGACACCGCCAGCGGCACGAGCAGCGCCGCCGGGACGATCGCGTGACCGAGCGCGTCGCCGGCGAGCAGGTGCGAAGCCGTGGCCCCGATCAGGTTGATGGTGAAGCCGGCATAGGCCCATTCGCGCAGCCTCGGCCTCCGCGTCTGCAGCAATGCGAAGGAGCCCAGCAGCTTCGCGGTCCCCAGGATCACCAGGATGTAAGCGGGATAGCCCAGGGTCGCCAGCGCCTCGCGGATCGGCGCCGCGCCAGACAGGTACATCGACGCTGAGAGCAGCATCAGGCCGGCGAACAGCCCGGTGGCCGTCCAGTGAGCAATCGTCTTCCAGTCGCGGGTGGTGAAGTTCTTCATGGCGTGCCTCGTCATTTGATGGTTACCAACGTATACTGAGGTATCGTCGGATACCATGACGGCCCGGCACAAGACGGCACTATTAAGTGCGTCGGTCACACGAAGGGAACCAATGGCGCAAGCTGCGAAAAAGCTCCAGGGCGCGCACGCCCACCACGATTGCGAGTTTCGCGACATGCTGAGCCGGATCGGCGACAAGTGGAGCTTGCTGGTCATCCTGATCCTCGAGGGCATGCCGCAGAAGCGCGGCCGCTTCTCCGACCTGAAGCGCAGCATTCCCGGGATCTCTCAACGCATGCTCACAGCGACCGTGCGCAACCTCGAGCGCGACGGCATGCTCACGCGCCACGTCTATGCCGAGGTGCCGCCGCGGGTCGAATACGAACTGACAACCCTCGGCCGGGGCCTGATGGATCCCGTGCACGGCCTCGTCACCTGGCTGCAGTCGAACTGGCCCGTCATCCGCACTTCGCGCGATCGCTTCGATGCCCGAAAGGTGCGCGCCAGCGCGGCGAAGGCGTGACCTCGCGCTTCATCGTCCTCGACCCGTCGTTGATCGATTACGGCGGGCACTTCTACAGCCTCGACTTGTCGATGGCCCTGGCGGCCCGGTCGGCAGGGCTGGAGCCGGTGATCTTCGCTCACCAGACGATTGTCCCCACGCTCGATCGCCGCGGGATCACGATCGTCCCGTGGTTCCGCCGGCCGATGTGGGAGTTCGTCGCCGAGGCGCAGGCAGCTCCCGGGAGCTTCCGCCGCTTGACGATGGAGGCGCTCGCGTCGATCCGCGCGACGTCGGCTGACCATGTGTTCGTGCCCACCGCGGGTGGCCGGGATCTCGAGGACCTCCTCGCGGCGATGCAGGGGATGGCCGCGAGCCATTCGCCGGAGTGGCACATCATGCTGCACTACTCTCCGGGCGATGGCCCGATGAACCTGGCACGTGAGGCGCCGCTGGCGCAGGTGATGGAGGCGATGTCCGCGACCGGGCGGGTCCGGTTCTACAGCACGGTGCCGGCGATTGCCGAGATGTACCGTCCGGTCACCGTCGCACCTGTGTATCCGGCACACCTGCCGGTGGGCCTCGTCGATCCGCCGGCTCCTCGGGCCAGCGTTACGCCGCGGCCCCTGCACGTCGTAATGCTCGGCAGCGCGCGGCCGACCAAGGGCTATGCCGCGATTCCGGATCTCGTGAGCCAGGTCTATTCCGAGGTGCTGAGCGGCCGCCTCCGGTTCACCATCCACGCGGTGCGGCGCCGCGCCGATCCGGTGCCGGCGCTGGAGACCCTGCATGCCTATGCCGACGACAACGTGCGGCTGATCCGCGACATCCTGCCCGCGCCGGCCTACTTCGCGCTGCTCGCCAGCGCCGACATCGTCTTGATGCCGTACCAGTCGCACTACACGGTGGCCGGATCGGGAGTGCTGCCCGAGGCATTGATCGCCGGCAAGCCCGTCATCCTCCCGGCGGCGCTGCCGCAGGCGCAGGATGTCGCCCCCGAGCAGAAGTCCTGCATCTCGAATCTGGGCGAACTGCCCGACGCACTGCGTGGCGTCGCCGACGAGTTCACGCGCTACGCCGACGCGGCGATGGCCGGCGCACCGCATTGGCGCGAACGCCATTCCCCCGCGCGTCTGCTGGGGACGATGCTCGGCGCGCGCCCGGACGGGACCGCTCCTTGACCGCGAGCCACGGCTGGTAAGATGCGGCACTACGAGCGGGAGGCGGACATTGCCTGCGCCTGACACCAATCCGTTGTCCTGGAACCTGCTGCGCCACTGCCGGGCCCTGGCCACGCTGCCGGACGCGGCCTTGCAGGAACTGTATGCGGCGGCGGAGGAGCGCTCGTTCCAACCAGGGGAAGCGATGGTCCGGCAGGGCGATCCGGCCGAAGGCCTGCTGATCGTGCTCGAGGGAACCGCGCACGCGCGGCTGCGCGGCGCCGACCGCGATCACTGCATCGGACGCTTCACCGCCGGCGATCTCGTGGGGGAGATGGCCCTCGTGACGCGTGAAGCGCGAAGCGCGGATGTGCTCGCCGATTCGCCGGTGCGGGTGTTGCTCGTGCCCACCGCTGCCTTCGATCGACTGGCGGTGCGGCATCTCGAACTCGGCATCGTGCTCACCGAGCTCGTCGCCGATCGCCTGGGGCAAGGCGCGCACGACGGGTTCGGCGGCAAGCAGGTGGAAGGATTCAGGATTCTCCGCTGTATCGGCCGCGGCGGCATGTCGATCGTCTACCGCGCGCAGGACGAGGCGACCGGCGAGCTGGTAGCGCTGAAGATGATGAGCTATCGGCTGATCTACGATGCACCGGCGCTTGCCCGCTTCCATCAGGAGGCCCGGCTGCTGCAGGGGCTCGAACACCAGCACATCGCGCGCCTGAAGCGGCTGTTCCCGGCCTATCACACCTACTTCCTCGTGATGGAGCTCTGTGAGGGCGCCGACCTGAGCCAGCTGATTCACCTGCGCGGCGCTCTTCCCGAATCGAAGGTTCGACCTATTCTCGGCCAGCTCGCGCGCGCGCTCGAGTATCTCCACTCGCGGGGCCTCGTGCACCGCGACCTGAAGCCCGCCAATGTGATGGTCACGCGCGAGGGCCAGGTCAAGCTGACCGACTTCGGGCTCGCCATGCCGGTCGTCGTGTCCGAGGACGGAGAGACACGCGCCGTGGATCAGGCGCTGATGGGGACGCCCGCGTTCATGGCGCCGGAGCAGCTGTCGGCAGAACCGCTGGACCGCAGAACCGATATCTACGCGCTCGGCTGCCTGGCCTACGAACTGCTCACGGGTCATCGTCTCTTCGGCGCGACCAATCTCTTCGAGCTGGTACGCTCCAAGCTGACGATGCGGCTGCCCGCGGCCGAGGCAATCGGCACCGGCATCAGCACGGAACTGCACGCCTTCCTCCAGGCCGCCTTGCGGGTGGACCCCGACGAGCGACCCTCGTCGCTGGCGCCGCTCGTCGAGTGGGCCGCCACGTGTGACCCGCCGCCAGACGAGGCCTTCGAAGACCAGGCGCCGATGCCGTCCTAGTTCGGTGTTCCCGCGCCAGGCGTCAGTCCACTCTTGCCCAATGGCCGATTGATCGCCATACTCAGCCGTATGTGATGGCCCGGAACCCCCCGGAATGGTGCCGTCGTCGTGCAGGAAGGTGACAGTGGATTCCATTCGCGCCTGGCTGCAGCAGCTTGCCCTCGAGCAGTACTCGCAGGTCTTTGCGGAGAATGACGTCGACCTCGACACCTTGCCGCTCCTGGGCGAGGCCGACCTGGAGAAGCTTGGCGTGTCACTCGGACACCGCAAGCGGATGCTGCGCGGGATTGCCGATCTGAACCAGGCGGCGCGGACCCCTGGATCGAGCGGGGGAACTCCTTTCAGCCGGCCGGTGGATGGCGGCGCCGCGTCCGCGAGTGCGGACATTGGTGAGCGACGCCACCTGACGGTGCTCTTCTGCGACATGGTGGGCTATACCGAGCTGGCCAACCGCGTCGATCCGGAAGTCCTGCAGACCATCATCCATGCGTACGAGGACGCGTGCGCCGCCTGCGTGGAGCGGTACGAAGGTTACGTCTTCCAGCGGCTGGGCGACGGAATCGTGGCGTTCTTCGGCTACCCCAAGGCTCACGAGGATGAAGCGGAGCGGGCGATCCGCGCCGCGCTCGACATCATCGAGACCCTGAGCCGAACCAAGTTCGCCGAAGTGGGCCACATCGCCGTCCGGATCGGCATCGCCAGCGGCTTGGTGGTGGTGTTGTCGGCCGAAAAAGGGGCGGTGGGCGACACGATGGTCATCGCATCGCGCCTCCAGGGCATTGCCGAATCGGACACGATTGCCATCAGCGAACGGGTGCAGCGGCTGGCAGGGGCACGGTTCGACTACCTGGATCAGGGCCCGCGGGCGCTCAAGGGAATCGCCACACCCGTCCGCGTGTGGCGCGTCACGGGCCTTCGCCGCTCGGAGAGCCGCTTTCAGGCGATTCACGGCGCACCGCTCACGCCGATCATCGGCCGGGAAGCCGAGGTCGAGACCCTGCACGACTGCTGGCGTCGCGCCGTCGCCGGCCAGGGGCAGGTTGTCACCATCGGCGGCGAAGCCGGGATCGGCAAATCGCGCCTGGCGCGCATCCTCATCGAGGAGACACGGGACGACCCTGCGGTCTGGGTAAGCGAGCTCCAGTGTTCGCCGTTCCACACGCTGAGCGCCTTCTATCCCATTGCCGAGCGGCTGCGACAGCGCCTGTTCCGCGACCTTCACGAGGGCGACCATGGCGGGCGCTGGGCAGCGGTCGAGGCCTACCTGCGCGGCACCTCGCTGCCGGTAGACGAGGCGCTGCCTCTGATCGCGGATCTGCTCTCCGTCCCGCCGCCCGCCGGCGAGCCGGTGTCGCCGATGACGCCCGAACGCGCGCGCACCATGACGCGGCACTTTCTGGTGTCGCTGCTGATCGACCAGGCACAGGCGGGTCCCGGCATCGTGCTGCTCGAGGATCTGCACTGGGCGGACCCATCGACGCTGGATCTCGTGGACTTCTTCATCGAGCGGATGCGCGAGGCCCGCATCCTCGTGCTGCTGACCCATCGTCCGGAGTTCGATCGCGCGCTGCCATCGAAGGCGTACGTCAGGAAGATGGCCCTGGCCCGCCTGCGGAGCGAGGATGCCTCGGAGCTGGTCCGGCTGCGCTGTGCCGATCACGATTTCGCGGCCGATGTCCTGCGGCAGGTGATCGAGAAGACCGACGGAGTGCCGCTGTACATCGAGGAGTTCGTCAAGTCGGTTGTCGAGTCGCGGCAGGCGGCCGCCACGGCGGCGATGTCGCAGGTCGTGATTCCCCAGAGCCTCCACGACTCGCTGCTCGCCCGCCTCGACCATCTCGGCGACGCCAAGGCCGTCGCGCAACTGGCGGCGATGCTGGGCCGCGAGTTCCGGGGTGACGTCCTGGGGGCGGTGTGGATGGGCACTCCGGAGGCGCTCGTCGCTGGCCTCACGCGGCTGGCGGAGGCCGAATTCATCTTCCCGGTCGGCGGCGGGCCGCGCGAGCGTTACATCTTCAAGCACGCGCTCATCCAGGATGCCGCGTACGAGTCGCTGCTCAGAAGCCACCGAGCGACGCACCACCGGCGCATCGCCGAAGTCATCGAGCAGCAGTTCAGTGAAGTAGTGACGGACCAACCGGAGCTCGTCGCCCACCATTACGCGCAGGGGAAGCACCCCGAACGGGCCGCCCATTTCTGGCTACAGGGTGGCCAGCGCTCGCTTCGCCGCAACGCCCACGTTGAGGCCGCGGCACATCTGCGGAGCGCGTTGGGCTCGATTGCCGAATTGCCCGACACGCCGGCGAGAACCCTGAGCGAACTCGACGTGCAGATCACCCTCGGCACCGCGCTCGTGGCCGCCCGCGGGTACGCATCCTCCGACGTCGAAGCGGCCTGGACCCGGGCCCAGGATTTGTGCGCCGCGGTGGGCGACGTGCCCCAGCGGGTGCCGGCGCTGTTCGGCCTCTGGATGTTCGAGACGGTGCGGGCCAACCATCCGGCAGGACTCGAGCTGTCCAGGACGATTGTGCAACTGGCGGAAGCGATGCACAGCGAGGACCTGCTGATCGAGGCCCATCTCGGCATGGGGATCTCCAGATTCTTCATGGGGCAGTTCGACGAAGCGTGCCACAGTTTCGACCTGCTGCTCGGCCTCTACGACGTGGAGAAGCACGGCGCGCACCGCTTTCAGTTCGGACAGGACCCGGCCTCGATTGCGCTCGTCTACCTCAATTGGATCCGATGGATCGAGGGCGACTGCGAGGCGGCGGATGCGATAATCGGCCGCGCAACCGAACTGGCGCAGTGGTCTGGAACACCCGTTCACCCTGTCGTTCGTGCTGGCATTTGCCGCCTGGCACCGGCTCTACGCCGGAGAGCCCGAGCGTGCCGACCCGGTGATCGACCGGCTCATCACCCTCTGCACCGACGAGCAAATCCCGGTGTTCCTCGCCCACGGCCTGGCCGCGGCCGGATGGGCTCGTTGCGCGAAGGGCGAGCCCGATGGCCCCGAGGTGATGTCCCAGGGGCTGGCGGTGTTTGCGTCCACCGGTTCGCGCTGCTTCCTGCCGTACTGGAATGCCTTCCGCGCCGATGCGCTGTCGGCCAGGGGCGACCAGGTGTCGGCGCTGGCGATCCTCGATGAGTCCGAGGCCCGCATGGAAGCGACCAGCGAACGCTGGGCCGAGCCCGAGCTGCTACCGTCTTCGTGGCCAGGTACTGGAGAGAAGTGGCGCCGCGTCTCCGGACGCCGAAGCCTGTTACCGGCGCGCCATCGAGTGCGCCCGGGAACGCGGGCTGGTCGCCTGGGAACTGCGCGCGGCAACCAATCTCGCCGGGTTGCTCCACGGTCAGGCTCGTGCCGACGAAGCCCGAGCCGTGCTCGATCAATCGTTGAAGAATCGTCACCCCCGCTTCGAAGGGCGCGATCTGCAGGACGCGCACCAGCGGTTGGAATCGCTCCCATCTGACGCCATATTCCGGAGGCCCTGCGATGATGCGCAACAACCCGTTTCCCGACTTGTCGATCGACGACTTCCTCTACGGTCACGAAGGTCCGTGGCCGCAGCCGAGCCGCGATCATCCGTTCGGGCTGGCGCCAGGCATCTACCAGATTCCCGATGCCGAGTGGGCCGACTGGAAGGCGAAGATCGGCGAGTCCTACCTGAAGAACTCCGTCCCGTTCGGGCTCGAAGCCGCGGCCGCTGCCGCGAGCATGGCCACCAGCAACCCGTTCGACTACCCGGCGATGACCGACGCGGAGTTCACCACGCTGGTGTCCGAGGGCCTGTTCAGCAAGTTTCTGTCGCCGCTCGACGACTACGAACGACGGGTGTTTGCCGACTACCTCACCGACACCGATCGCTACGAGTACTGGAAGGCCGACTACACGTGCATGCGAGTGGTCAGGCAGCTCTACCCGGGCGAAGCCGCGTGCGCGTCGGTGACGCTGCTTCGCCGGCTCAAGAGCGACCAGGCGTTCAACTACGAGGCCGTCGCGCTGATCCTGCAGGTGTGGGACGGACAGCAGTTCGTGGACTCCGAGGTGTTCACCAGTGCCGACGGCGAGGCATGGAGGGTGGCCCGCTACTTCGTGCTGCAGGGGGCGATCCACCGCATCAACCTGATCGATCACACGGAGGTGCACTTCCCACCGGATGCGATCAACGCGATCAGCAAGACCGTGCTGCCCAAGGACAACCTGGTGCTGCGGCTGCTGCAGCCGCACTTGTGGCTGTCGATGTGCGTGAACAACACCGTGCTGGAAGGACAGCGATCGCTGATCAATCGCAACACCTGGTATCCGTGGAGCCCCTTCGTCGCCAAGGGCGATGAAGTGCGGAAGCTCCTGCCGTTCGGCTGGTTCGGCGCGGACTACTATGCCGCGCACGGCGATGCGACGAATCCGGCGAAGGACGTGTACTTCGACGCGCCCAACAGTTCGTACCCGCCCTACAAGTACGAAGGCCTTCCCGAGACCATCCCGTCAGGCTACGGCCAGTTCCTCAACAGCTACTTCCCGCTGATCCGGAAGTTCACCGCGGGCGTGATCGAGCGCATGTCCGACAAGGACTGGACGGAGATCGGGTACTGGGCGCACCACATTGCCATCTGGATCCCGGGGTTCCCCGATCGCGAGGAGCTGCTTGGCGCCGATGGGACGTCCTACAACAAGGCCCGGCTTGCCGACGTGCTCGCGCATTTCATCTGGAACGCGTCGATCCGCCATTCGTCCGACCACCAGACGCTCCACGAAATGGTCAACGGCCGCCGCGACGCCAACAACGCCATCGTCGTGAAGCCGATGCCGGTGCCGTTCATCCTGCGTGTCCAGCCGCCCCTGAAGAAGGACTACAAGACCACGCCGATGCCGGTGGATACCACCGGCCTGAATCTCCCGGAGCGGGTCGGCGACATGCTCGACCGGGCCTACGGCGACATCCTGCACCACATCGAGGGCAAACCCGTGCCGCTCTGCTGGCCGCACGATCCAATCAGCGCGCACTATGCCGATCTGCTGTTCTATCAGCCGCACAATTCACTGTCGCTGATCAACGTCGGCGTCGATGCCGCTGGCGATCGCAACCAGAACTATGCGTTCGACACGCCGGAGCTGAAGCAGCTGGTGGCGGACTTCCACGCCGATCTGACGGCGCTGGACAGCGACCTGGCCGCGAATCGTCCGGAGCTACACTTCGTGCCACTCGCTCAGGTTGCCAGCAGCATCCAGTACCGAGCGGCGCAAGGTGATCCCGTGACGGCTGACGACTTCCGTGCCCTTGCGCTCGACCTGCCAGGCGCGGTCGAACAGTCGCATATGGGCCACCCGGACTTCCGGGCGAACGGCCGCATCTTCGCCACTCTCCACTCCGATGACGAGTGGGGAATGGTGAAGGTGGTGCCGGCCGAACAGGAGGCGTTGATGACGGCCCATCCCGGGGTGTTCGTTCCCTCGGCCGGCGCGTGGGGTCGGCAAGGGTGCACCAACGTGCGGCTGGCGAAGGCCAGCCGCGCCACCGTGCGCGCCGCCTTGACCCTGGCCTGGGAACTGGTCAGCCGCCAGAAGCCGCCGCGCGCAAGGAGCAAGAAACCGGCGGCGACTCGGCTCGACTCAGCCGTCTCGCGGACGAGGTCCAGCCCGCTGACGAGGACGCTGGCGGCGTAACCAACGCGCAGCCGGGTTCACCGCGGGCGAGGCGCGGTATCGATGTCCGGGTAGATCCACGAGTGCTGCAGGCCCGCATGCCGGGTGCCATATCGCTGCGGCACGTTCTGCGTCCAGTTGCTGGGAATGAACAGGCAGAAGAATCAGCAGCGCTGCCAGCAGCGCTCGCTGCCACCAGAGGGCGGCGCGCGGTGCGCTCGGCTCCAGGTCCGGCGCGACCGCGCTATGGCGCAGCCGGCCTTGCGAGCGCCATCGCGATCGGACGAGCAGCACCGCCCCGGTCAGCGCCATCAACAGGTTCAGCGTCTGGCCGGTGCCGAGCGCCAGGCGGTGCGTCGGGTAGTCGCGGAACAGATCGACGAAGATGCGCAGGAACGCGTACCAGAACACGAACCGTGCGGCCGTGGCGCCGGGCGTGGGATTCGTGGCCCTCACGCGTATCAGGTAACGGCACGAGCAGCAGGTTCTTGAGTCCGTCGTAGAGCACGACCGGATGACGAAACCCCTCGGCGTCCGGGAACTTCACTCCCCACGCGACATCGGTGACCCCGCCGACAATCTGGCCGTCGATGAAGTTGCCAAGGCGGCCGAGCCCCATGAGGAACGCCCCGGGGATGACCAGCGCGTCCGCAACCCGCAGCAGCGAGTGCTTGTAGACGGCGCAGAACAGCCCGCACCCGACGGCGGCGCCAATCAGCAGTCCGTGCGTGGCCATGCCGCCCAGCCAGTAGCGCGGAATGAAGCTCGCGTGGTCGCGATAGAAGGGCCACTCGTCGAACAGGATTTCAATCGCGCGCCCGCCGGCGAGCACGCCGGCAATTACCATCAACGACAGCGCGAAGCCATCGCGCGCGTCGAGATGCAGCGAGACCCGGTGTCGCTGGATGTAGCGGTGCATCTGCCAGAAGCCCAGCGCGAAGCCGAGCCCGTACCACCAGACGTGGAGCCCGGCCACGCTGAAGACGATCGGGTCGATGCGGTGGACGTAGGTGGCCAGCACTGGCGGCGCAGTATGCCACACTGTCGCCATGCGCCTCCCGGGGCTCGTCCCCATCGCCGTCGTGCTTGCGCTGACCTCCGTGACGGCGGCCGATTGGCCGCAACTTCTCGGTCCCACCAGGAACGGCGTGTACTCGGGGCCGCCGCTGCTGGAGGCATGGCCGTCGGGTGGTCCGCGCGTGGTCTGGCGCAAGGCCGTTGGGCAGGGCCTGAGCGGACCGGTGGTGGCCGACGGACGCGTGATCCTGTTCCACCGTGTCGAAAATCGCGAGGTGGTGGAGGCCATGGACCCGAAGACCGGGAACACGCTCTGGAAGTACGACTATCCCACAACCTATCGCGACGACTTCGGCTTCGACGAGGGACCTCGCGCGGTGCCGGTGGTGTCCGGCGGGATCGTCTATACCTTCGGCGCCGAAGGGCAGCTGCACGCGGTCGACCTCGCGACCGGGGCGCGAGTGTGGAGCGAGGACACGATGAAGCGCTTCCAGGTGGCGAAGGGCTTCTTTGGCGCAGCCGGCTCGCCGCTCGTGGATGACGGCCGGGTGATTGCGAATATCGGCGGAGCCGAGGCGGGGATCGCGGCGTTCGACGCGAAGACCGGTCGCGTGGCGTGGACCGCCACGCGAGACGGTGCGAGCTACTCCTCCGGGGTGCTCACCTCGATCAACGGTCAAAAGGCCGCGGTGTTCCTGACCAGGAACGGCATCACCAGTCTCGAGCCTGCCACCGGCCGTGTGCTGTTTCAGTTGCCGTGGCGCTCGCGGTCCGCCGCATCCGTCAACGCCGCCTCGCCGCTCATCGTCGGCGACGTGATGTTCATCTCGGCTGAATACGGGCCTGGCGCGGCGGCATTCCAATTGAACGGCGCCACCCCCACGCGCTTGTGGGCATCTGACGATGTGCTGTCGAACCACTACGCGACGAGCGTGCAGCGCGACGGCGTGCTGTATGGATTCCACGGCCGGCAGGAGTTCGGACCGTCGCTGCGCGCCGTGGACCTCCGCACCGGCAAGGTACGCTGGAGCGTGGACCAGTTTCGCGCCGGCAGCATCACGCTGGCGGGAACTCGGCTGCTGATCGTCAGGGAGTCGGGGGAAGTCGTGCTGGCGGCGGCCAGTCCCGATGCGTTCACGGTGATCACGAAGGCGCAGATCCTGCCCGCGACGATCCGCGCGCTTCCCGCGATCACCGACGGGTTCGTCTATCTGCGCAACGAGAAGACCCTGATCTGTCTCGACCTGCGGGCGGCGTCGTGATCTGCGCGGACCGCCATCCTGTTGATGGCGTGCAGCCTGTTGGTGGCCCGCGGACATGCCGCGCAATCGCCTCGCGCGCTCGTCGACCGCGCCTCGGCGGATTTCATCGCCGGTCGCGTCGAGGCCTCCGTTGACGGCTTCGATCGGGTGATTCGAGAGGACCCGTCAGCCGCGCCGTTTCTCTGGCAGCGCGGTATCGCGCTCTACTACGCCGGACGCTACCAGGACTGCCGCCGCCAGTTCGAGCAGCATCGCACGGTGAATCCCGACGATGTGGAGAACGCGGCCTGGCACTTCCTGTGTGTCGCCCGTGCCGAATCGCTGGAGAAGGCGCGCGCCGCGTTACTGCCGGTGGGGCCGGATGCGCGCCGGCCGATGGCGGAGGTCTATCGGATGTTCGCGGGGACGCTCACGGAGGCGCAGGTGACGGCCGCAGCCGGGGCCGAACCGTCGGCGCAGTTCTTCGCGCATCTCTACATCGGCTTGTATCTCGAAGCGACCGGCGATGCACGCCGGTCGCGCGAGAGGATGACACAAGCCGCGGACGAACGCTTTGCGGCCGCGGGCGGCTACATGCACGACGTCGCGACGCGTGCACCTAGCGCTCAGGCGCTAGGCGCCTTACTTCAGCTTGAAACCGGCCGGCAGAGCGACGTCGCCGTCCGCGACGGTCGTGGCCACTTGCAGCGTTTCCGTGGTGGTGGTCATCACCGTCACCCGGCCAGGCACCGCGTTCGGATCGGCCGGCTTGTCGTCGCCCTTCTTGCGCGCCATGCGGCGGCCAAAGCCACCGAGCAGGCCGCCCACGGTGGTCGGTGTCGGCTCGCTCTCGGCTTTCTTCTGTTCTTCCGCGCTCGGCGGCGGCGCGGCCAGCTGGAACTTCATGTCGGTCGCGAGGGCGGTACCGGAGAGCTTCTTGCCCTCTTCCTGGAACTTCGCCATCGCGTCTTTCATCATCGGATACATCGCCATCGCCTGCGTCATGTCCGGGGCCGCCTGCGCCATCATCGGGCCGTACAGCTGCTGCGCGTACTTCATCCGGAAGTCCGCCAGCTCCTTCAGCGCCGGAACACTGGGCGTCATCCAGAGGCTGGTCTCCATGACCATGCCGCCCTCCTCAATCGTCTTGCCCTTCTCGCGCACGACGATCGTCGCGAGCGATTCCTTGGCGTCGTAACCGGCGATCGATCGCGCCTTGCCGGTCTCCTTGATCGAGAAGTCCACCTCGTACTCCTTGGTGGGCTCCTTGGCCTCCTCGGCAGGCTTCTGGGGCTGCTCCTCTTTCCGCGCCGCCTCTGCATCCTTCTTCGCCTTGGCCATGGCCTCTTCCATCTGCCGGCGCAGCTCGGCAAAGGTGACCGCGGTGTAGGTCTTCTTCTTCAGATCCAGCTGGTAGACCTTCTCTTCGCCGAGGTCCACGATCTCGCCGGTGGTGTCGGTGGTGGACATCATCCGGTTGCCCTTCAGCGCCACCGTGCTCACGATGCCTTCTCGCGCGCCCTTGCCGCCGAACAGGTTGACGATGCGCCCGAGCGCGCCTTCGAACCTGACCTGAGTGCGTTCCTGGGTCTTGACGTCGGCGCGGAGCGTGGCGGCGGTGGTGAGGGAGAGGGCGATGGTGGCGACGAGCGCCAGATGACGAGTCTGCATGCCAAGGAGCTTACGAGGGAGGGAAGGGCTTTCGCAAGACCGAACCGCGGCACACAATAGCGGGCAGATGGGTTGGCTTCTTTCGTTGGTGGTGGCGTGCCTGAGCGGGGCGCTGGGGTTGGTCGCGGCGGGTGTTCTCGCCGATCAGGCCGTCGGCTGGTATCAAATCTCCTCGTTCGAGGGCGGGTCTGGTTTCTTCGTCATCGGCATGGCGCTACTGGGCCTCGCCGGCGGCTTCGTCGTCGGACTGGTGGTGGCGCGGGTGGTGGCGGCGTACCCCAGGCCCGGGTTCGCGAGGGCGCTGGGCCTGGCCAGCCTGTCGGTGTTCGCGCTGATCATGTTGGTGGCCGTGCCTGCCCGGCTCCTCGCCGATATCCCGCCGCTCATCGACGGCGAAGAGTTGCGGCTGCTCGTCGAGTTCAGGTGGCCCCTTGCCGGGGCAGCGGCGCCAGATCCTGCCGGCATTGGACGCGTTCGCCTGGCGGCGGCCAGCGCCAGCGTGATCCGCGTCAGCGAGGATGGACCACTGTTCCTCGATGCGGCGCGACAGGATGAGGGACGATGGATCGTGCCCGGCGTGGCGCCAATCTTCACCAGCCGCGGATCGCGCGTGCTCGAACTCGTGATTGGCGAACAGCAACTCGCAGGCTTCATCGTGCCGCTGGCGGGGCACCCTGGCCCGGAGACCTTCGAATGGAGCGTCTGGATGCCGCGGCCGGCTGAGGGTGCGGCACCGCTGCCTGATCAATTCAGCTATCGCTATCGGGTGATCCGCGCCAGCCAGCCGATTCGTTCGGATCGCATCGGCGCATTCGAGATCGAGACGATCAGCCGGAGCTTCTTCGACGTCGGGAACTCCGACCGCATGGCCTCCGATTCAACCTTCCTCGTCCGGCGCGATGGCCAGCCGATGGCGGGCGATCGCGAACTCACCGGGATTGCCGTGGTCGGCGACCGCGCCGCGTTGATCGCCGAGACGCGCGACTCCGCGTGCTTGCTGATTCGCGCCGAACCGCCGGCCGCGGAGCCGTTGGAGGACTGTGGCATCCTGCGTGAAGGCCGGCCGTTGACGAACGATGCACGCAGCTTCGCGGCAGGCCGCGATTCCGACGTCGTGCCTGGATGGGTGGACCGCCGTACCATGAGCGAGCCTGGTCTCTACCGCCTGGGCCACGTCGTGGTGGATGCGCGCCGCTTGACGGCGACTGACTTCAAGACACCTGACGAGGTGAGCGTCGTGTCGAGCGTACCGCCGCTCGCAGTGTCGCCTGACGAGCGTCGCTTCGCCTGGTTTGCCTATGCGGGCGGCTCCGACGAGACCCCGGCGCTGGTGGTGACGAACTGGCAGACCAGCCAGAGCGAACTGCTGCGTATCGATCCGGATCGCATGCGTTTTCCGGACGCCGGCGTGCTCGACCCCGCCTGGGTGGCGCACCACTTCGAGTGGGTGCCGGCCGACGATGGCCAACACCACCTGCGCGAGCGTGCGTCGTTCGTCCCGCTGCCGTACCGCGGCACGGTGACGCTGGGAGAGGCGGGCGCCTACCAGAGCTACGCGGTCACCCCAGGCAGCGAAGAGCTGCGGAAGGCGCTGGTGTCCGTGCTCGTCGATGGGATGCGAGGCGAACGCCTGCCCGACGAGCTGAACGGCTATCAACAGCGCGTGCGCGTCCGGAACACCGAGCTGTCGGTGACCGTGGGGGAGTCGCCGTCATACGTTTCGGTGTATACGCTGGCCGGCCCGCCCGAGGTAATGACCGAGGTTGCCGCCGCCCTGGACGCGGCGCTGGCGACCGGACAATACGACGCGATGATCGCGGCCGCGCGCAAGGTCCGCCCGAACTGACCGTGGGACCGCTGTCGTTCACCCTCTCCACCACGCACGTGGGGCGAGGTTATACTGAAGCTGTCAGTGACACAGGGGTGACGGCCGTCCGGCCGCCACCCCTGTTGTCTTGTACGGACCTGGAGGTGACGATGACGGACGACGAATTGATGCGCGCGTTCGAAGCGGGGAAGGTGCCGGACGGCGGCTTTCATCACGAGCAACACGTGCGCGTGGCCTGGAACTACTTGAAGGCACACTCGCTTCCCGAGGCGCTGGCGCGATTCTGCTCGGCGTTGAAAGGCTTTGCGCAGGCGCAGGGCGCCCCCAACCTGTATCACGAGACCATCACGGTGTCGTTCGTGCTGCTGATCAACGAACGGCTGGCGAGGGACGAGGCGCGGGCGTCGTGGGCCGCGTTCGCGGCCGCCAACCCCGACCTGCTGTCGTGGAAGCCGTCGGTTCTCGATCGCTACTACACGAAGGACACGCTCGACTCGGCTCATGCGCGCCGGGTCTTCGTCATGCCCGATCGGCTCGCATCGGGCGCCGTATCCTGAGGCCTCGCCCGGGCATCTAACCCGTAGAGGAGCAGTCATGTCACTACGGCCGGTCAAGCACATCAGCGAATCGCAGCCCACTACCGAAGGTGCGGGAGTTCACCTGCGACGCGCATTCGGATTCGGCAAGACCCAGGAGTTCGATCCGTTCCTGCTGTTCGATGACTTCCGCAACGATCGTCCAGACGATTACCTGGCCGGCTTCCCCTGGCATCCGCATCGCGGCATCGAGACCATCACCTACGTGCTCTCGGGGACCGTCGAGCATGGCGACAGCCTCGGCAACCGCGGCGCGCTCGGCTCGGGCGACGTGCAGTGGATGACGGCCGGCAGCGGCATCATCCATCAGGAGATGCCGCGCGGCGACGAGCACGGCCGCATGCACGGCTTCCAGCTGTGGGCCAACCTGCCGCGCGCCTTGAAGATGACCACGCCCCGCTACCAGGACGTCAGCGCCCGCGACATTCCCACCGTCACCGATGACGACGGCACGCACGTGCGCGTGATTTGCGGTTCGTTCTGGGGCAAGCGCGGTCCGGTGGACGGCATTGCCGCGGACCCGCGCTACCTGGACATCTCGGTACCGCCTGGACGCCGACGCACCATCCCGGTGGACGCTGTCGAACAACGCCTTTGCCTACGTCTTCGCCGGCACCGGTACGTTCCGCGATGCCTCGGAGCCACGACTCGTCGCGACAGAGTTGGTGGGGCAGGGGGAGACGCCGATCTACACCGACGTCGGCAATCGTTCGCTGGTGGTCTTCGATCGCGGCGACGAGATCACCGTGCAGGCGGGCGATGAGGGACTGCGGTTCCTTCTGGTCTCGGGGCAGCCGATTGAAGAACCCGTGGCGTGGCATGGCCCGATCGTGATGAACACGGACGCCGAACTGCGCCAGGCGTTCTCCGAGATCCGCCAGGGCACGTTCATCAAGCACTCTTAGACTGATCGGGCCGGCCTTTGGCCGGTGGGCGCGCCTTCGGCGCGTAGGAACAGGGGAAGGCCTTCACGCTGGCGCGGCGCGCCGTCAGCGGCGCTTCTTGAACGCCAGGCCGGACCAGGTCGCGTCCACCGCGCAGATCTTGAAGTCCACCCAGCCCAGGTCGAGCCCGGTGATGCGCACGACGTTGCCATCGAGGTCGGTGGCAACGCCCGACGTCTTCTTCGGCCAGGCAAGCCACAGCGTCTGGCGCGCGATCACCGGACCCAGCTGCGCCAGGTGCGCCGACAGTTCCTTCGTCGATCGGGCGAAGGCGATGAACAGATCCAGGTGTGGAGCGGGTCGCGCCGTGAACGTGACGTCCGCGGGAAGCGGCGTCAGCCCCGCGGCGAAGCCCGTGGGCGGGCGAAGCAGGCAGACGGCGAAGCCGGGCTTGATGCCCAGCTTCGCCGGTAAGGGTCGCGTGGATGGGATGTCCGGCACGCCGGACCGATGCTACTTCAGCGACGCCTTCAGCGTCATCGGGGTCGCCGCCAGCGCGCGCGAGATGATGCAGCCGGACTTCGCCTTCTCGGCGTGTTCCTGGAAGGTCGCGAGATCCACGCCGGGCACGTCGCCCACCACGGTGAGATCGATGCGGGTGATCAGGAAGCCCTTGTCGTCCTTGCCGAGATGGACGTCGGCGGTGGTGTGCACGCTGTTGGCCACGAAGCCGGCGGTAGCCAGCATGTTGGCGAGCGCCATCGAGAAGCAGCCGGCGTGGGCCGCGCCCAGCAACTCCTCGGGGTTCGCGCCCGGCTTGTCCTCGAAGCGCGTGGTGAAGGAGTAGTTCCCTTCATAGGCACCGCTGCCGGTCTTCACATGACCCGAACCGCCCTTGAGATCGCCCTTCCATTCCGCAATCGCCTGACGTGCCATTCAATCCTCCTGGATGAGTGCTGGTGAGAACACCCATCGTAGCAGGCCGCACGTCTTTCGCGGCGGCTTGAACGGCGCGAGGTTATCGGCGGGGAGCGGCGTCGCGGACGATGAAGACTTTTTCGCCCGGCTTGATGAGGCCGAGATCCTGGCGGGCGACGGCTTCGACGGCGGTGGGATCCTCGCGCAGGCGCCGAGCGGTCTGGCGGAGCGCCGCGTTGTCGTTGCGTGACTGCTCCAGCGCGCGCTCGACCGCGGCGAACTCCTTGCGCGCCTGCAGCAGAGCCAGCAGTCCCTTTTCGCCGACCACCGCGTCCACGAGCAGCACCACGGTGACGCCGCCAGGACATATCGGACAAAGCGACGCGCGCGGCCCGGTGGGCGGGCCACCGGAGTGGAGGGTTCAGGGGCGCGGGCGGCCCGGCTGTTGGGTGCGTCCGGCGCGATCATCGGTCTTCGGATCCTGTGAGCGTGGAGGGTGGGGCCGCGGTGGTCGAATGACCGAGATACTCCTCGAGCGCGCGGATCAGGATCGAGCGGAGGTCCGAGCGTTCGTCCATCGCGCGGATTTTCGCCGCGCGCCAGAGCTCGCCCGGGAGCTCGACGGTCGTCTTGACTGTATCGCTGTTGTCCCGCTTTACCGCCACGGCGGTTAGCAGTCTAAGCTTGGTGACAGACATACGGCAAGGCTTATGCGCGGTCCACTGTTGCCAAACTTATACATCTTGGCGTGGTTACATGCAAACCCTTTTATGTGGAAACGGCTTTACGGGTATACTCCGACCCGGTGACACGGAATGGCACACCCTGACACACCCGTTCTCGTTCTGACCACCGCGCCGATTGACGCTCGACGCCGCCGCCCTGGCCAGGACGCTGCTCTCCGAGCAACTGGTCGCCTGCGTCAACATCCTGCCGGTGATGCAGTCCCACTATCGATGGCAGGGCGCGATCGAGTCGGCCTCCGAACATCAGATCGTCATGAAGACCACGATGGCGCGCGTGGAACAGTTGCGGGAGCGGCTGACCACCCTGCACCCGTACGAGGTGCCGGAGTTCCTGGTCGTTGAAGCGATCGGCGGAAGCGACGCCTATCTGGGGTGGGTTCGCCTCGAGACGGCCCCACCCCGATAGCGCGATCAGACCGTCTGCGCGGGCAGGTACTGGCGGAGGCGCTGTAGATCGAGCGGCTTGGTCAGGAACATGGCGCCCAGTTTCGTGGCTTCCGCGCGCAAAACGGGATCGTCGAAGCCCGACACCACGAGCCACTGCGTCTCGGGGCTGTTCTGCCGCGAGAAGTGAATCAACTGCAGCCCGTTGTAGTTGCCCAGCCTGACGTCGACGATGACGACCGCCGGCTTGGCTTGACTGAGATAGGCGCGCGCATCCTCGAAGGCGCGGAACGTCTTCGTCTCGTGCCCCCAGTGTTTCAGGATCTGCTCGATTGCCACGAGGCAGCTGACGTCGTCGTCAACGACGACCACCAGTCCTGCGGCGGCGGTGGTGGTCGGCGTGGCGGATGGGGCGAGCGTGTTCCGTTCCATGATGGTGACCCTGTCAGTGCTGCTGACGGAATCGCCGCTAGCCCGCTGCCGCCACCGCCCGGTGGCTGGCGTGCGAACGCGCGATGGTACGGAACCGCTGGAACGGCAGGTGGCAGTTGTGCTTGCGCAGAAAGCCCAGGAAGCGCTTGTAGTCTTCGTTGGGCATGTTGAACAGCGCCACCAGCAAGCGATAGTTTCCGTTCGTGTTCTCGAGTCCGATCTCGATGATGCGCCGGAGGTCGTCGCGCGTCAGGTCTCGCGACATGAAGATCGGGTAGACCGCCGACCAGAAGGATTCGCCGTGCCGCAGCATGCGGCCGATCATCTCCTCCACCTGCGGCGAGCCCGCGGGGGCGGCCGCGCCGGCGTCGGCCGGGACGGATTCGAAGCGATCGCCGCCGTTGATGCGCACGAGCTCGGCGGGCAGGTCACTGGGGCGCAATAACTCGCCCGCGGTCTTGAGCGCGATGCGCTCGGCGACGTTGCGCAGCTCACGGATGTTACCGGGCCATCGATACGCCGTCAGCGCCTCCATCGTCGAGGGCGCAATCTGGGGGCGCGTGACGCGGTGCTGATCGCAGTAGAAATCGAGGTAGTGCTCGAAGAGCAGCGGCACATCTTCGTTGCGCTCGCGCAGGGGCGGGATGTGCATGCGGATGACGTTGAGGCGGAAGAAGAGATCCTCGCGGAAGTTGCCCGCGGCGATCTCCTTCGGCAGGTCGCGATTGGTGGCGGTGATCAGCCGCACGTTGACGCGCACGTGCGAGCGGTCGGCGCCGATGCGCTGAATCTCGCCGGTCTCGAGAAAGCGGAGCAGCACGACTTGCATGCGCGCGCTCATCTCGCCGACTTCGTCGAGGAACACTGTCCCGTTCGGGGCCATTTCGAGGAGGCCCGGCTTGTCGCGATAGGCGCCGGTGAAGCTGCCGCGCACGTGTCCGAACAGTTCGGACTCGAGCAGTGAGTCGGGCAGCCCGGCGCAGTTCACGGTGACCAGCCGTCCGGCGGCGCGCGCGCTGCGGTGATGGATCAGCCGCGCGACGACTTCCTTGCCGACGCCGGTTTCGCCGGTGATCAACACCTTCGCACCCGACCGCGCGGCGCAGTCGATGTCGGCGAGGATGTTGCGAACCGCTTCACTCCGACCGAGTAGGCGAACTTCAGAATTGGGCACCACAGACACCGGAGACTCCCTCTTGACTGGTTATCGGCTCGCATCGGCTGTCAGGCCAATGTCAAGCGTCCCGCGTATGCTGCCGGTTGGGGCGACAAATGTCAACCAAATTTGCGTCATAGTCATATGGTGTCCTATCAAATTCCTATAAGTTCTCAGCATAAGTGGTTAAAAGTGTGCAGGTGGTCGCCATTGAAAATCACTGTTGAGCTGAATTGATAGTCGTTTGTGGGACTTGAAGGCCTCCTTTTCGACCCTGCCAATGCGCCAGACCGTGGCGGAGGCGCCAATCGGCAGAAAGTCATGGAATCTGAAGACTATCTTCACCGAACGCCGGGCCTTCCTGCGTTTTCCGCCCCTGTCCTGGGACCTTGGTCGGATCGAGCTCATGCATTTAAATATCTGTCATGTAAAGAGTTAGGCTGAATTTGTCGGGCTTGGCAAAAGTCGGTGGGCAGGTTGCTTAGTTCAGGCATGGAGACCTATGAGGCAGACCACCGATGTTCAGTTGATTGGCACGAGCGCAGTGATCAGGGATCTGAGAGCGGAACTCAGTCGCGTGGCGCGCTCCGATGCGAAAGTCCTCATCACCGGAGAGAGCGGGTGCGGCAAGGAAGTCGTGGCCAAGGCGATCGGCGCGAACTCAGCTGCGGGCCGCGGCGCCGTTCGTGCCGGTGAATTGCGCGGGACTGCCCGAGAACCTGCTCGAGTCCGAGTTGTTCGGTCACGTGAAGGGTTCGTTCACGGGCGCGTATCGCGACAAGCCCGGAAAACTCGAGATGGCGCGCAACGGCACCATCTTCCTCGACGAGATCGGTGAGATGACGCCGCGCATGCAGGGCCTGCTGCTGCGATTCCTCGAGACCGGTGAAATTCAGAAGGTCGGCGCCGAGCAGGTGGTGATGGCGGCGAACGTTCGCGTCATCGCGGCCACCAACCGCAATCTCCGCGAGCTGATCACGCAGGGGCTGTTCCGTGAGGATCTGTTCTTCCGGCTCAACGTGATTCACGTCGTGGTGCCGCCGCTCCGTGAGCGCCGCGAGGACATCCCGCTGCTGGTCGAGCACTTCATGCGCAACTTCACCGACGGCGGGCTGTCCGGCAACGGCGACGGCCCGGAGACGTCGATCGGCTCGCTGGCCCGCGAGATCTCCGCGGAGGCGATGGAAGCGCTGTGCCAGGCGGCGTGGCCGGGCAACGTCCGTCAGCTGGAGAACGTGGTCGAGCGGCTGCTGGTCACCGCGCGTCGCGATCGCATCGAAGTGGAGGATCTGCCGGCGGAAGTGCGGGCGCCGTCAGTGGCCCGCAAGCCCGCGCGCGAGCGCCGCCGCACAGTCGCCGACGAGCTGTTCCAGAAGCTGGTGCACGACCGGCAGTCGTTCTGGACGGCCGGTCTATCCGCTCTACATGAATCGTGAGATCACCCGCTCGAACGTGCGCGACCTGGTGCACAAGGGGCTGGAAGAAGCGCGCGGCAATTACAAGATCGTGGCGAAGCTGTTCAACCTCGAGCCGCGCGAGTACAAGCGTTTTCTTAATTTCCTGCGGAAGCACGACTGCCAGTTGCCCTTCAAGGAATACAGACAGTAGAAAGGCAGAAGGCAGAAGGCTAAAGGCAAAAGGCATCGGCCTTTTGCCTTTGCCTCTGGCGCTCCCCTTTACTCGAGCGCCTGTTCCAGGTCGGCCTGCAGATCGTCGACATCCTCGATGCCGACCGAGATGCGAATCAACCCGTCGGTGATGCCGAGCATCGTCGCGGCGATCCGTCGGCACCGAGGCGTGCGTCATGATCGCCGGGTGCGAGATCAGCGTCTCGACGCCGCCGAGGCTCTCGGCGAGCGCCATCAGGCGCAGGCGGTTCAGCACCGTCTTGCGCGTTGTCGAGCGATCCGACGTCGAACGAGATCAGGCCGCCGAAGCCGTGCATCTGCTTGCTTCGCCAGCGCGTGATGCGGATGCGACGTGCAGGCCCGGATAGATCGTCGCGCTTCACCTTCGGGTGCGCCGTCGAGGATACTCGGCGATGCACCTGCGCGTTCTCGTTGGTGCGCTCCATGCGGATCGGTCAGCGTCTTGGTGCCGCGCAGGATCAGCCACGAATCCATCGGCCCGAGGATCGCGCCGGCCGCGTTCTGCACGAACTTCATCCACTCCACATCGTCCTGGTGCTTGAGGACGACGATGCCGCCGACGCTGTCGCTGTGGCCGTTGAGGAACTTCGTCGTGCTGTGCATGCACGATGTCGGCGCCGAGCGTCAGCGGCTGCTGGATGTACGGGCTGGCGAACGTGTTGTCGACGATGACGCGTGACGTTCTTGCGGTGCGCGATCGCGCTGGCGCACTGGATGTCGGTGATCGTGCAGCATCGGGTTGGTCGGCGTCTCGATGAACAGGTATTTCGTGTTCGGCTTGATCGCCGGCTCGATCAGCTCGCGGCTGCGAGGTGTCGACGTAGGTGAAGTCGAGCCCGAACTTGCGGCGCACCTTCTCGAACAGCCGGAACGTGCCGCCGTAGGTGTTGTCGCTGACCAGCGACGTGATCGCCGGACTCGAGGCGCGTCAGCAGCGCGTCGATCGCCGCCATGCCCGAGGCGAACGCAAACGCCGGCCGTGCCGGCTTCGATGGCCGCGACGTTGCGCTCGAGCGCCATGCGCGTCGGGTTCTGCGTGCGGCCGTACTCGAAGCCCGTGCGGCTGGCCGAGGCCGTCCTGCACGTAGGTGGAGGTCTGATAGATCGGCGTGATGATGGCGCCGGTCGCGGGATCGGGCTCCTGGCCGGCATGAATGCAGATGGTGCTGAAGCGCGCGTCGTCTTTGAGTTTCATAGGGGTCCGTTGAAAAGGATACTCTGGTAGGCGCCCGATGAGCGACCCCGTTCGTCCCGCTGCGCTGCTGCCCGGCGACGTCGCCGTCGCGGTGGCGCGTGTGGCGGCGTGGTTGCTGCGCACGTTTCCCGGACGCGCGCTGCGTCCTCGGCGCTGGTCGATCAAGGCGATCACCTGGCCGCTGCGGTCTCGTCGTCGACGCTGCCGCCGGCGCTCGAGGCGATCGACATGGTCGGCAGCCTCGCGCTGCTGTTCGCGCTCGCCTACGGGCTCACGCGCTTCGCGGTCTGGGCGAAGCGCCGGCTGCTGTGGCGCGTCCGCCGCAAGCTGATCCTGTCGTACGTCTTCGTCGGCGTCGTGCCGGCGCTGCTGGTCATCTCTTCTTCCTGCTCGCCGGCCTGATGCTGTTGCTTCAACGTCAGCTCGTACCTCGTGCAGTCGCGCATCGCGCAACCTGACCGACCAGGCGCGCTTCCTCGCGCAGACCGTGCAGCTCGAAGTGCAGCGCGGCACCAGCGCCGGACGCGCTGCGCGAAACGCTCGAGCGGCGCCAGTCGAGCACCGAGACGCGCTATCCGTTCGTGCTCGATCGCGATCGTGCCGGTGTCGAACCTGACGTGCAAGGTCGAGCCGGCGCGGGCGGCGCGCGTGCCGAAGGCGCTGCCGGTGCCGCTGCCGGTCACGGCGGGGCCGTGGCAGCACCTGCCGGCGCCGACGACGCTGCCGAAGTGGATGCGGCTGCGACGGCTTCGCCGGCCTGGTCGCCTACAACGCGCCGCCAAGCGGCGACGACCGGCGAGCCGGCGCAAACGCGGCTCGTGATGCGCGCCGTCGCGCTGCCGGAAGTGCCGAACCCGACGTGGGCGGTGATTCTCGACATGCCGCTGTCGACGACGATCGAGGAGCGCATCCAGCAGGAGACCGGCATCCGCATCGGCGAGATCACGCGCGCATCCTGGCCGGCGGCGTGCCGCCGGTCGCCGGGCGCGCGCTCGAAGATCGTCCCGCTCGACGATGGACGACGGGCCGCACGCTGTCGCTGCGGCAGGCGCGCTGGGTGGTGTTCCTCGATCACGTCGACTGGGACACCGGCGCGCCCGAGAGCGCGTCGGTCGGCGATCGTGATCAACACCTTCGAGATCTACGATCGCATCTCGGTCGTGTCGCCGGTCGGCCTCGGCGGCAATTGAACTTCGGCCAGCTGCTGCTGCTCGTGCTGGCGCTCGTCGGCGGGCTGTTCCTGATCATCCAGTTCGTGGCGCTGGTCGATCGGCTTCGTGCTGGCGCGGCAGATCACCGGCGCGGTCCACGATCTGTTCACCGGCACGCAGCACGTGCGCACCGGCGACTTCGGGCACCAGATTCCGGTGCGCGCGCGCGATCAGCTCGGCGAGCTCGCCGAATCGTTCAACCTGATGACCGGCGAAGTCACGACGCTGCTCGGCGAGATGGCGGAGAAGGGCCGCCTCGAGCAGGAGATGTTCGCGGCGCGCGAGATCCAGCAGAAGCTGCTGCCGCACGGGCCGCTGCAGCGTCACCGGGCTGGCCGTCACGGCGTTCTGCGAACCGGCGCGCGAGGTGGCCGGCGACTACTACGACTTCCTGCCGATCACCGACTCGATGCTCGGCGTGCTGATCGCCGACGTCTCCGGCAAGGGCCTCGCCGCCGGCCTCTACATGGCGCAGCTGAAGGTGATCGTGCAGTCGCTGTCGCGCCTGCATCACGAGCCGAAGGAATTCCTCGTGCGCGGTCAACAAGGTCGTGTCGGCGAACCTCGACGGCAAGAGCTTCATCACGATGACGTACGGCGTGATCGACGTCGAGCGGCGCGAGATGACCTTCGCGCGCGCCGGGCACTGCCCGCTGATTCACGTGCCCGGCGAACCAGCCGCCGGGCATGCGCAAGGCGCGATGTCTGACGCGCCGGACGGCCTGGTCGTCGGCCTGCAGATCGACGATGGGACGATGTTCGATTCGCTGCTGCAGGAGCAGACCATCGCGCTCGCGCCCGGCGACCTGGTGGTGTGGTTCACCGACGGCATCTCGCGAGACGATGAACGAAGCGTTCGACTGCTTCGGCGAGGAGCGGCTGGCGCAGGTCGTCGAGCAGTACGCGCACCTGCCGTTCGATCAGCTGCGCTCGTACATCCTGGCCGAGCTGCGCGCCTTCGCCGGCGGCGCCGATCAGCACGACGATATGACGATGATCCTGATGAAGGTCGAGGACGCGTCGGCCCGGCGGCGCTGACCGATGTCCGGCCTCACCGTGATCTTCCGGACCCAGTCGGAGATCGAGGCCAACGTCGTCGAGGCGCTGCTCGACAGCCACGGCGTCGAGACGGTGCGGACGTCGGGGCCGACGCCCGGGCTCTTCCCGTTCACGGCTCAACCCGCTCGGCGAGACCTGCGTCGCGGTGCGCGACGAGGATGCCGACGAGGCGGTGCGGATCATCGAGAGCCATCGCGAGCAGGTCGGCGGCGGCATCGTCGTGCCGCTGCCGCAGCAGTTCGACGCGCTCGAGGCGCGCCTCGGCTATCGCTTCAGCGATCGCGGCCTGCTCGAGCACGCGCTGACGCACAAGTCGAAGGCGCACGAGGACCCGAGCGGCGGCGTCGTCGACAACGAGTCGCTCGAGTTCCTCGGCGACGCCGTGCTCGGCCTGGTGATCGCCGAAGCGCTCTTCCGATCGTTCCCGCGTTACAACGAAGGGCAGAAGTCGAAGATCAAGGCGAACCTGGTGTCGACGGCGTCGCTCGCGGAGATGGCGGAGCAGCTCGGGCTCGGCGATCACATGATCCTCGGCCGCGGCGAAGAGAAGACCGGCGGCCGCCGCAAGCAGGCGCTGCTGGCCGACACCTGCGAGGCGCTGATCGCGGCGATCTACCTCGACGGCGGCCTCGACCCGGCGCGCAGCTTCCTGATGCGCGAGTTCTGCGTCGCGGCATCGAAGATGCGAGGCAGCCCGGATTACTTCGGCCGCGATCACAAGTCGCGGCTGCAGGAGCGGCTGCAGGCGCAGGGCCGGCCGCTGCCGCCTATCGCGTGTCCGGCGAAGTCGGCCCCGACCACCGCAAGCTGTTTCACGTCGAAGTGTTCGTCGGCGACGAGATGATCGCGCAGGGCATCGGCCGCACGAAGAAGGAAGCCGAGCAGGAAGGCGCGAAGCTCGCGCTCGCGAACGTCAAGCCGAGGCTCAAGCCGAACGATGTGCAGGAACATCAAGACGCTGTTCAACTTCGAGCCGCCCGCGACCGACGAAGAAGTGCGCGCGGCATCGCTGCAGTTCGTGCGCAAGCTGAGCGGCTTCACGGCGCCGTCGAAGGCGAACGAGGCGGCGTTCAATCGCGCGATCGACGAGATGCCGACGTCGCGCGGCGCTGATCGACGACTCGAGACGCAGCGCGCCGAAGAACCGCGAAGAAGAAGCGCAAAGGCGAAGGCCGGCGGCCGAACGTTCGGACGCGGCTTCGATCTTCGATCGTCGATCGGTCAGTCGATCTCGATCAGCCCCGATTCCTTGCGATCGCTGCCGGCGCCGGCCGCCGCCATCGCGAGCGCCGGTTCGGCCTGCGGCAGACGCGCCATCGCGTAGCCTGCACCTCGCGCGCGACTTCGTCCACCGACGGCGGCACCGGCCGGCAATGCAGCCGCACCCACAGGCGCGTCAGCGGATCGGCGAAGCTGTAGCGCTTCTGCCGCGACACGATCAGGTCGACGTCCTCGAGCCACGACAGGTAGTCCTTCGTCGAGCCCGGCGTGCGATGCAGGCGCTGCGCGACCTCGGTGAGCGTCAGCGGTTCTTCCTCGGCGAGGATCTCGAGGATCGCCTTGAGCGCGCCGTAGCCGCGCGCCTTGTGCAGGCGCAGCTCGTAGCGATGCGGCACCAGCTGGCGAGCGCGCCTTCGCCGGTCAGCAGCGCCGTCAGCGCGCTGATCGGATCGCCGCCGCGGCCGCTCGATCGATCCGGTCGCGTCGCCGAGCGCGCGCACGTAGGCGGCGCGGCCGTCGGCGAGCGCCTGGATCGTGCGGCCGAGGAACTCGCGATCCTCCGGCGGCGTCTCGCCCATCGGCGGCAGCATCGCGGTGACCTCGGCCGGCGTTCAGCGGCGGCAGGTGGATCACCTCGAAGCGCGCGTCGCCGTCGCGCAGCAGGCGATGCGCGCGCGACACGTAGCGGCTGGTCAGCACGAAGCGGTTGCCGCTCTCCGCCAGCGCCTGCAGCATCTCGCGCAGCACGTGGCGCAGGCCGGGGAAGCTCTCGAACGTCCGCAGCTCGAGCACTTCGTCGAGCAGGAACGTCGCCGGCGCGTCGTTGGCGCGCGCGCGCGCGGCTGATGAGCGCCAGCGTGCGATCGAACGCGTCGCGCGCCGACGCGCGGCCGGTCCTGCGCCGACGCGCTCTGGCCGTTGATCGTGAACGGCGACGCCGCCGCCACCGCGTGGTGGAAGCGCTCCGGCGTGCTCGCCGCGCGCTCGACGTCGATGTACTGGCACTGGTCGCGGCCCATGCGATCGGCCAGCGCGTGCAGCAGCGTGGTGCGGCCGGTGCCGCAGCCGCCGAGCACCACCGGGAATGCGCGCCGGGCGTCGCCTCGAGCGCGGCCAGCACGCGGCGTTCGAGGCCGGCGTGGGGAGCCATCATCGGCTCGTCTCCTGCATGGGAATCCGTACTCCGTGTTGCGCGTGCGGTGCTGAGCGCTTCGGGATAGCCCGCGTCGGCGTGCCGCACCACGCCCGTGCCGGGATCGCACGTCAGCACGCGCGTCGAGCCGTTCGTCGGCCTCGCGCGTGCCGTCCGCGACGATCACCATGCCCGCATGAATCGAATAGCCGATGCCGACGCCGCCGCCGTGATGCACCGAGACCCAGGTGGCGCCGGCCGAGGCGTTGAGCAGCGCGTTCAGGATCGGCCAGTCGGCGATCGCGTCGCTGCCGTCGCGCATGCCTTCGGTCTCGCGATTCGGCGATGCGACCGATCCGGTGTCGAGATGATCGCGGCCGATGACGATCGGCGCCTTGACCGCGCCGTCGCGCACCAGCTGGTTGAGGCGCAGGCCGAACTTGCGCGCGATCGCCGTAGCCGAGCCAGCAGATGCGCGCCGGCAGTCCCTGGAACTGCACGCGCTCGCCGGCCAGGCGGATCCAGCGGCACAGCGACTCGTCGTTCGGCGAACATCTCGAGCGCGGCGCGATCGGTGACGCGAATGTCTTCCGGATCGCCCGACAGCGCGACCCAGCGGAACGGGCCCTTGCCTTCGCAGAACAGCGGCCGGATGTACTCCGGCACGAAGCCGGGAATCTCGAACGCGTCGGTGACGCCGGCCTTCACCGCCTGCGCGCGGATGTTGTTGCCGTAATCGAAGGCGATCGCGCCGCGCTTCTGCATCTCGCGCATCGCGGCGACGTGCGCGCCCATCGCGGCGATCGAGCGGCGCTGGTACTCGGCCGGATCCGCCGCGCGCAGCCGCGCCGCGTCGGCCAGCGACAGGCCGTCCGGCACGTAGCCGACGAGCGGATCGTGCGCCGAGGTCTGATCGGTGACGACGTCCGGCGTGAAGCCGCGCGCGACGAGCGCCGGCAGCACCTCGGCGGCGTTGCCGAGCAGGCCGATCGAGCGCGCCACGCCGTCGCATGCGCGTAGCGCCGCGCGCGTTTCGAGCGCGTCGTCCAGGTCGGCGGTGCTCTCGTCGAGGTAGCGGCTGGTGAGCCGGCGTCTCGATGCGCGGCGGGATCGACCTCGACGACGAGCGCGACGCCGTCGTTCATGGTCACCGCCAGCGGCTGGGCGCCGCCCATGCCGCCGAGCCCGGCGGTGACCGACGATCGTGCCGGCTCAGCGTGCCGCCGAAATGCCGCCGCGCCACCTCGGCCAGCGTCTCGTAGGTGCCCTGCAGGATGCCCTGCGTGCCGATGTAGATCCAGCTGCCGGCCGTCATCTGGCCGTACATCGTCAGGCCGCGATCTTCGAGATCGCGGAACGTCTCCCACGTCGCCCACTTCGGGACCAGGTTGGCGTTGGCGATGAGCACGCGCGGCGCGCCGGCGATGCGTGCTTGAAGATGCCGACCGGCTTGCCCGACTGCACGAGCAGCGTCTCGTCGTGCGCCAGCGACGTGAGCGATCGCGACGATCGCGTCGAACGCCTCCCAGATGCGCGCCGCCTTGCCGGTGCCGCCGTAGACGATCAGATCGTCGGGACGTTCGGCGACCTCGGGATCGAGATTGTTCATCAACATCCGCAGCGCGGCTTCCTGTGGCCATCCCTGGCACGTCAGCGACGTGCCGCGTGGCGCGCGGAGTGAACGAGCAATCGTGGTCATCTGCAGTACGACGGATCCGAGGGGGCGGATGCGAAGATAAGAAACTAAGCAGTGGTGCTTCGCGTTGTCAAACTGAAAATGGAAACAAAAAATTTTGAAATCAGTTGACAACGATGCCGGTCGCGTACTCAAGTGCGCCGCCGCGAATCATTTCGGCGATCGCGTCGAGATCGGGCGCCGGCGGACGATCGTCGACGAGTGTCGGCACGCGTTCGCGGACCGCGTCGTGCGCGCGCATCAGCGGCGGCGAGCTGTCGAGCGGCGCCGCAGGTCGATCGCCTGGCACGCGCACAACATCTCGACCGCGATCACGTGTCGTCGCCAGCTGCAAGGCGCGTTCCGCCTTCAGCGCGGCGTCCATGCTCATGCTGACGTGATCTTCCTTGTTCGCCGAGGTCGGAATCGTGTCCACCGATGCCGGATGCGACAGTGTCTTAAGCTCGGACGTCAGCGCCGCGGCCGTGACCTGCGCGATCATCAGGCCCGACTGCAGCCCGCCGTGCTGGGTGAGGAACGCCGGCAGTCCGCTCAGCGCCGGATTGACCAGTCGTTCCGAGCGCCGCTCGCTGATCGTCGCCAGCTGCGCGACCGCCATCACCAGCAGATCGGCGGCCAGCGCCAACGGCGCGCCGTGAAAGTTGCCGCCGGAGACGATGTCGCTCGTCGTCGGCGAACACCATCGGGTTGTCGGTCGCGGCGTTCATCTCGATCTCGACGATGTGGCGGATCCAGGTGAGCGCTTCGCGCGCCGCGCCGTGCACCTGCGGCGCGCAGCGCATCGAGTAGGCGTCCTGCACGCGACCGCAATTGACGTGCGACGCGTTGATGCGCGCTGCCGTCGAGCAGCCGCAACAGGTTGTCGGCGGCCGACCGCCTGTCCCGCGAACGGACGCGGCGCGTGGATGCGCGGCTCGAACGGATGCATCGAGCCGAGCAGCGCGTCGATCGACAGCGCCGCGATGATGTCGGCGGCGCGGCCAGGCGCTCGGCGCCGGCCAGGGCCAGCGCCAGCACCGCGGTCGAGACCTGCGTGCCGTTGATGAGCGCGAGGCCTTCCTTCGGCGCCGAGCGTCGACCGGCGTCAGGCCGGCTGCGGCCAGCGCCGCGCCGCCGGCTTCGGTTCGCTGCCCGTCCCACGTCTCGCCTTCGCCGATCAGCACGAGCGCGAGGTGCGCGAGCGGCGCGAGATCGCCGCTGGCGCCGACCGATCCGCGGCTCGGCACGCGCGGATGCACGCCGCGATTGAGCAGCGCGAGCAGCGCCTCGAGCGTCTCGACGCGAATGCCGGAAAAGCCCTTGGCCAGCACGTTGGCGCGCAGCGCCATCGACGCGCGCACGGCGCGCACCGGCAGCGGCGCGTCGACGCCGGCGGCGTGGCTGCGCAGCAGATTCAGCTGCAGCGCCGCGAGATCGGCCTTGTCGATCCGCGTCTCGGCGAAATTGCCGAAGCCGGTGTTGACGCCGTAGACCGCGGCGTCGCCGGCGGCCTTGGCGATCGACGACGGCGCGCGACGCGCGCGACGCGGGCGCGCGCCTCCGGCGCGAGCCCGACCTCGGCGCGGTCGTCGGCGATCGCGAGCAAGTCTGGAGGTGAGATCGGAGCCGTCGAGGAGAATCATGCGTCGCGACGCCGGATCGCACGGCAGAATCCGATGTCCGGATCCGATCATCCGAGATCCGTAGGATACAGTAGAGACGTATGAACATCGTCGTTCTCGGCGCGCAGTGGGGCGACGAAGGCAAGGGCAAGATCGTCGACCTGATGACGCCGCACTTCTCGGTGGGTGGCGCGCTACCAGGGCGGTCACAACGCCGGCCACACCGTCTACGTCAGCGGCAAGAAGTTCGTGCTGCACCTGATCCCGTCGGGCATCCTGCACGACGGCGTGATGTGCGTCATCGGCAACGGCGTCGTCGTCGATCCGCAGGCGCTGTTCAAGGAGATCGAGGAGCTGGCCGGGCTCGGCATCGACGTCGGCGATCGGCTGCTGATCAGCGACAAGGCGCACCTGATCCTGCCGTATCACCGCGAGCTCGACGTGCTGAGCGAAGCGCGCCGCGGCGAGCGCAAGATCGGCACGACCTCGCGCGGCATCGGTCCGGCCTACGAGGACAAGATCGGCCGCCGCGGCATCCGCGTCTGCGATCTCGTCGACACCAAGGCGCTGGCCGACGAAGTGCGCGAGAACGTCAACGCGCGCAACCAGATCATCAAGGACTCGACGCTCGACTGGAAGCAGGTCTACGACCAGCTGCTGGCGTACGGCGCGCGGATGCGCCGCTGGACCGGCGACGTCTCGCTGGTGCTCGACCAGGCGATGCGCGAGGGCGAGCGCGTGCTGATCGAAGGCGCGCAGGGCGCGATGCTCGACATCGATCACGGCACCTATCCGTACGTCACCTCGTCGAACGCGACGATCGGCGGCGCGTGCACCGGCCTCGGCATTCCGCCGCGCGCGATCAACGGCGTGCTCGGCGTCGCCAAGGCCTACCGACGCGCGTCGGCGAGGGGCCGTTGCCGACCGAGCTCTTCGGCGAGATGGGCGAGCGGCTGCGCGAGAGCGGCATGGAATACGGCGCCTCGACCGGCCGGCCGCGCCGCTGCGGCTGGTACGACGCGGTCGCGGTGCGCTACGCGGTGCGCGTCAACGGCATCGACGCATCGCGCTCACCAAGCTCGACGTGCTCGACGGCCTCGAGACGATCGAGATCTGCACCGGCTACCAGATCGGCGATCGCACGGTCACCGAGTTCCCGTCGGACCTGAACACGTGCGGGCCGATGCACGCCGATCTACGAGATCGTGGCCGGGATGGACGGCGCCGACCAAGGGCGCGACAGCGTACGACGAGCTGCCGGCCGAAGCGCAGCGCTACATCGCGCGGCTCGAAGAGGTGAGCGGCGTGCCGGTGGCGATCGTCTCCACCGGCTCGGATCGCGACGAGACGATCGTGCGCGAAGACAGCGTCGTCGCGACCGCTGGTTCCCGCAGGTCTCAGCCCGGCTCGCCTGAGCCGGGCTTGCGTGTGCCGTTCGGCGAAACGCTGCGACGTGACTCGCCTTCGATGCCACTGATCGTCAGATGCCGGCGCGGTAGCGCGGTCGGCATGCCCTTCGGCATCTCGAACGACGCCCAGGCCACCGTGCCGCGCAGCGCAGCGGCGCTTGCCGTCGCCCATGGCCACGCGCACGCGCTGATTCGGCTTGAGCACGGTCGGCGACACCACCTGCGCGCCGACCGTCGACAGGTCGACCAGCGCCGCCGGGATTGCCGTCGACCGCGACCTCGACGCCCGTCCTTGATGCGGACGCGCGGCGCGCGCCGCGTGCCGCGCTGATCGAGCGCGGGCTTGGGCAGTCGGCCACCGCGGCAGGCGCGGCCGCCGGCGACGACGAGTCGGACGGCGTGGTGGAGCCATGGCGCTACCGACGCGGTTGGCTGCGCGGCGGCGTGCGTGCGCCATGACAGCACGCGCACCTCGCACGCCGCTCAGCGCCGGGTCGTCCTTGATCCGGTTGATCAGCGCCTCGCCGCGCGACGCTCGCCGAGAACTCGTCCTCGATCGCCACGACCGCCGGGCGGGCGGTCGCGATGATGTGATCGAGCGCCTCGAGCGCTTCGCTGTCGGTGAACGTCTGGACCTCGGCGCTCGGGTGCGAGCCGCTCGCTGCAGCACGGGAAGCGCGTCTGCGCGGTCCAATCAAGACGATGCGCGACGACACAGACCTGACGAGTGTACCACCGGCTACAAGCGGCCTGCATAGAATGGGAGCGGTGCACGCCTCGTCCGCCGCTGTAGTCGTGCCGCGGCGTCGTCAAGCGCTACGCGATCGTTGTCGCCGTCGACGGGCTCGATCTCGAGGTGCCGCGCGGCGAATGCTTCGGCCTGCTCGGCCCGAACGGCGCCGGCAAGACGACGACGATCGAGATTCTCGAGGGCCTGCTCGACGCCGGATGCCGGCGAGGTCCAGGTGCTCGGGCGGCGATGGCGGACCGCGACGCGCGCCGGCTGCGCCCGCGCCTCGGCATCCAGCTGCAGGAAACGCAGCTGGCCGACAAGCTCACGGTCGAGGAGACGCTGCGGCTGTTCCGATCGTTCTATCCCGAGCGGCCCGACCGTCGACGAACTGCTCGACATCGTCGAACTCGGCCCGAAGCGGACCGCGTGGGTGGGGAAGCTGTCGGGCGGACAGAAGCAGCGGCTGTCGGTGGCGTGCGCGCTGGCCGGCCGTCCCGAGCTGCTGTTTCTCGACGAGCCGACCACCGGGCTCGATCCGCAGTCGCGCCGCCAGCTGTGGGAGGTGCTCGAGCGCTTCGGCCGAGCGGCGGCACCATCCTGATCACGACGCACTACATGGACGAAGCGCACGAGCTTGTGCGACCGCGTCGGCATCATGGATCAGGGCAAGCTGATCGCGCTCGGCACGCCGCGCGAGCTGGTGGCGTCGCTCGGCGCCGAGCACGTGGTCGAGTTCGCGCGTCGACGCGGCCCGCCGCTCGGCCGAGTCGGCGCTCGGCGGCGCTGCCGGGTGTCCGCGACGTGCGGGTGCGACGAGACGCGGTGGCGCTGGTCGACCTCCGAGCTGCACTCGCACGGTGCCGGCGCTGCTGGACGTGCTTGCGCGGCCTGCACGCTGACGCTGAGCCTGCTCAGCACGCACAGCGCGACGCTCGAGGACGTGTTCGTGTCGCTGACCGGAAGGCAGCTGCGCGATGGTTGATCGAGGCGGTCGCGTCGCACCCGCTCGTCGAGCTCACCGTGGCGCGGTTCCGCGAGTTCCTGCGCGAGCCCGAAGCGGTGTTCTGGGTGTTCGCGTTTCCGGTGATCATGACCTGCGCGCTCGGCATCGCGTTTCGCTCGCGCGGCGCCGAGCCGGTGATCGTCGGCGTGGTCGAGCAGGCCGGCGCCGACCGAGTTGCGCCAGGCGCTCGAAGCACGCCGGCGGCTTCACCGTCCGCGACGATCGACGCCGGCGGACGTCGATCGCGCGGTGCGCGACGGCCGGGCGCCGGTCGTCGTCGTGCCGGGCACGCCGCCGACGTATCGCTTCGACGCAGGCGCGGGCCGAAAGCCAGGTGGCGCGGCTCGCGGTGGACGCCGCGCTGCAGCGCGCGGCCGGCCGCGGCGACGCGTTCAGCGCCCGTGAGCAGCCGATCGACGCGGTCGGCTCGCGCTACATCGACTGGCTCGTGCCGGGCCTGCTCGGCATGAACATCATGGGCACGGGCCTGTGGGGCGTCGGCTTCTCGATCGTCAAGGCGCGCACGAGGAAGCTGCTGAAGCGCCTGGTCGCGACGCCGATGTCGCGGGCGCACTACCTGGCTGTCGCACGTGCTCAGCCGCCTGGCTGTTCCTCACGCTCGAAGTCGATCGGTGATCGTCGGCTTCGCCTGGATGGTGTTCGATGTCGCGGTGCGCGGCGGCGTGCCGGCGCTGGCGCTCGCTGGCGGTGCTCGGCGCGCTCGCTTCGGCGGTCTCGGCCTGCTCGTGGCGAGCCGCGCGCGCACGATCGAAGCGGTGTCGGGGCTGATGAACCTGGTGATGCTGCCGATGTGGGTGCTGTCGGGCGTGTTCTTCGCCTCGAGCAACTTCCCGGAGGTGATGCAGCCGTTCATCCGGGCGCTGCCGCTCACGGCGCTCAACGACGCGCTGCGTGGCGGTGATGAACGAAGGGCGGTCGCTCGGCGCGGTCGGCGGCGGACGTCGCGATTCTGGCGGCGTGGGGCGGCGATGTCGTTCGCTGCTGGCGCTGCAGCTGCTTCCGCTGGCAGTGACGCAGGCCGCGCTGCGCGCTAGGACTACGGCTCGCGCGCTCGGTAGATCGCGCGGGCTGACGCCGCGTGACCGCAGCTCGACGCGTGATCGTGATCTGCGAGCCGCTGTCCCAGCGCAGCGGCTAGAGCGCACGTCGTCTGCAGCGAACCGCTCGGTCGTAGTGTGAGCAGCGGTCTTCTGCGAATCGACGGCGTTGCGCCCTCGGGCAACGGCTCGCGCGTACGACCGTCCGTGCGCAGCGTCCACGCGCGATCGGTGTCGCGCAGCAGCGCGTCGAGCACCGCGTCGCGCAGGTGTTGGCGCAGATCGGGATCGAGGACCGGGCACAGCACCTCGACGCGGCGATCGAGGTTGCGCTCCATCAGGTCGGCGCTGCCGATGTAGACCTCGGGCTCGCCGCCGTTCTCGAAGTAATAGATGCGCGAGTGCTCGAGGAAGCGGCCGACGATCGAGCGCACGCGGATCCGATCGCTGATGCCGGGGATGCCCGGCCGCAGGCAGCACACGCCGCGCACGATCATGTCGATCGGCACGCCGGCCTGCGACGCGCGATAGAGCGTCTTGATCATCGCCGGGTCGGCGACGGCGTTGTTCTTGATGATGATGCGCGGCCGGCCGGCCGGCCTGGGCGTGTTCCATCTCGCGCTCGACGAGCGCGCGGAACCCCTGGCGCAGCCCCACCGGCGCGACCAGCAGCGCGTTGTAGCGAGCGCCGGTTCGAGTAGCCGGTCAGCGAGTTGAACACCTCGGTCACGTCGTCGAGGATGCGCCTCGTCGGCGGTGAACAGCCCGAGGTCGGTGTAGACCTGCGAGGTGATGCGGTTGTAGTTGCCGGTCGCGATGTGCGCGTAGCGGCGGATGCCGTCGGTCTCCTGGCGCACCACCAGGCACAGCTTGCAGTGCACCTTCAGGTTCATCAGCCCGTAGACGACGTGGATGCCGGCCGACTTCCAGCCGCGTTCGCCCAGGCGATGTTGTTGCGCTCGTCGAAGCGCGCCTTCAGCTCGACCAGCACCGCGACCTGCTTGCCGTCGCTCGGCCGCCTCGATCAGCAGATCGACCAGCGGCGAGTTGGCGCCGATGCGGTAGAGCGTCATCTTGATCGCGACGACGTGCGGATCGTCGACGGCGGCGCGCAGGAACGTCTCGACCGAGGTGAACGAATCGAACGGATGGTGGATCAGGAAGTCCTGGTCGGCGATCTGCTCGAACACCTTCGTCGGCATCGTCGGGCGCCCACAGCGTGCGCGGGCGTGAACGACGGGTCCTTCAGCGCCGGCCGATGCAGCTTGGTAGAGCGCGTGCCAGTCGCCGAAGCCCAGCCGATCGGACGGTGCGCGACCACGACGTCTTCGTCGACCTCGAAGTTCTCGATCAGGATGTTCAGCACGCGCCGCGGCATGTCGGCTTCGACCTGCAGCAGCGACAGCGCGCCGTAGCGCAGCTGCTTCAGGCCGCGGTCGACCGTCTCGAGCAGGTCGTCGGCCTCGTCCTCCTGGATCACCATGTCGGTGTCGCGGATGACGCGGAAGAGGTGCGCGCCTTCGACCTGCGTGCCGGGGAACAGCTCGCTGGATGTTGCGCCGGATGACGTCTTCGAGGAAGACGTACGCGATGCCGCCGGCTGCGGCGCCAGGTTGTCCGGCAGCGCGACGAAGCGCGGCAGCATGCCCGGCACCTTGACGCGCGCGAACTTGGTGCGGCCGCCGTGCCGCACGCGCACCGCCAGGTTCATGCTGAGGTTCGAGATGTACGGGAACGGATGCCCCGGATCGAAGGCCAGCGGCGTGAGCACCGGGAAGATCTGGTCCTTGAAATACTGCGTCAGCCACGTGTCGATCGCCGGGGTGTAGTCGGCCGGCTCGAGGAAGTGGATGCCCTCGGCCGCGAGCAGCGGACGCAGCGACTGCGCCCAGCACGCGCGTCTGCTCGTCGATCTGCGCGAGCGCGCGGCTGCGGATCGTCGCCAGCTCCTGCTCGGTGTCTAGCCCGTCGATCGAGACGTCGTCGATGCCGGCGCGGAACTTCTTCAGGATCGTCGCGACGCGCACCATGAAGAACTCGTCGAGGTTGGTGCCGGTGATGGCCAGGAACTTCACCCGCTCGAGCAGCGGGTGCGACGGGTCCTGCGCCTGCGCGAGCACGCGCTGGTTGAACTCGAGCCAGCTGAGCTCCCGGTTGATGTACAGAGAAGGTGACGTGAGGTCGGCGGGATCCAGGCTCGCCCAATCCACCTTTGTGGATCCCAGCACGTGCGGCGTGCCTTCACCTCGGCGCCGGCGTCTCGAACGTCGGTTCGGCAGCGCGGATGCGTCAGGCGTCAAGGTCACACCGAAGGCTTGCAAAAGGCAGAGGTAGGGGAGTCGTCACGAGAACCAGAGTAGCAGAGCGAGCAGGATGACCGTGGCGCTCACCACCCGCTCGAGCCAGCGCTGGCCCTTCAGCACCGCCATGCGGACGCCCACCAGCCCGCCGCCGAAGTTCCCCACGCCAAGGGCGAGTCCGCGGGGCCAATCGACCGTCCCGGAGTTGGCGAAGATCGCCAGCGAGAGCAGCGTGATCAGCAGAACGCTCAGCACTTTGACGGCATTCCCGCGGATGAGGTCAAGCCCGGCGGCACTGGTGAGCGCGAGAATGACGAAGCCGACGCCCGCCTGGATGAACCCGCCGTAGACCCCCACGAAGAAGAAGCCCATCAGCGTGAGGGCCCGACTGGACCCCGAGGCGCCGGTCTGGCGCTCTACCGGTCCGCCTCGACTCTTCCACACCGACCACAACGTCACCGCCAGCATGGCGAACGACAGCATGCGGGTGAACGCAAAATCCGGCACCCGCAGCGCAAGCCAGGCGCCGAGCGCGGCGCCGAGTACGGCCGGCACACTCGCCCAGAGCGCGAAGCCCCAGTCCAGGGCGCCGTGGCGATGGTAGCCCCAGACACCGCTGACGTTCTGGGCCAGGACGCCCACGCGGTTCGTGCCATTGGCCACCGCCGCGGGCAGCCCAAGAAACAGCAGCACCGGGAGTGTGAGGAACGACCCGCCTCCGGCGACGACGTTGAGCGCGCCGGCGACGAGGCCGGAGGCGGAAAGAAGGGCGAGTTCGAGGACGAAGGGCACCGCCGGAGATCGTAGTGCATCGCACCTGAACGATTCCGGCGAGGGACGAGGGCCGGCGCGTGCCCCAGCCATCAGCGGAGCGCATCGGAACTGGCAGCCGGCGAGGCCCCGCTGCGCGCATTCAGCCGCCGATTTGCAGGGGTTTGCTGCCGAAGAATCCACCTGACGGAAGGCCGCCACCGCGGCACGATTCCATCTCACGGAGGCATTGAAAGTGTGTAGAATCCCCGCTGTAGAACTATCCCTGTCGGCGCGCTTTGCCACAGTGAACCAAGGAGGCACCGTATGTCGCTGACCCGTCGGCGACTCTTTCAGCGTCTGACGACCCTCGACCAGCCCACTCATCCGGAGTGGATTTCGGCCCGGGGACGTGAAGCCGGCATGATTGGTACGGCGATCAGGGCATGGCCGCTGGAGCCAGGCCCATTCGCATCGCCAGCAACGAGAACCCGCTCGGACCAGGTCAGCACGTGCTCGATGCCATCGTCGGCAAGTTCCCCGAAGCTGCTCGCTACCCGTTCAACGCCCGGCAGAACGACGGCACGCTGATCGCCGCGCTGTCGCACGAAATTCAGCGCCAAGGATGAGAACGTGGTGCTGGGCGCGGGCTCGGGCGAAATCCTGACCAACGCCGTTCGCGCCTTCACCTCGCCGAGCAAGCCGCTGGTCACGGCGTGGCCGTCGTTCGAGAACCCGCGCGACACTGCCAAGAAGATCGGCACGCCGGTGCAGGAAGTGCCGCTTCGACAGCAAGCTGCGGATCGACATCGCGAAGATGGTCGAGGCGTCGAAGGGCGCCGGCCTGGTGTTCTTCTGCAACCCCAACAACCCGACCGCCACCGTGCACGGCAAGACCACGGTCGCCGACATGGTGAAGCAGATCCGCGCCGCGTCGCCCGACACGGTGATCCTGATCGACGAGGCGTACCACGACTACGTGACCGACCCGTCCTACCAGACGGCGATGGACCTGGCGCTGTCGACGCCCAACGTGTTCGTGACGCGCACCTTCTCGAAGGCCTACGGCATGGCCGGCCTGCGCGCGGGCTACGCCATCGGCCACGCGCCGACCATCAAGGCGCTCAACGCCTACAGCATGCCGTACGGCCTCGGCACGCTCACGCTCGGCGCCACCATGGTCGGCCTCGGCAACCAGGCGCACATCGACGCGGAGCGCAAGCGCAACACCGACGTCAAGGCCTTCACCGTGAAGGCGTTCGCCGACATGGGCATCACCGGCACCGACTCGCAAGCCAACTTCCTGTTCATGGACATCAAGCGGCCCGCCGCCGGGTTCCGCGACGCCTGCCGGACCGCCGGCGTCATGGTGGGACGCGACTTCCCGCCCTACGAAAAGACGCACTGCCGCATCTCGCTCGGCACGATGGACGAGATGCAGAGGGCGGTGGAGGTGTTCAAGAAGGTGCTCGGCAGCACCACGACCACATCCAGCAAGGCCGGGCGCTAACCGATGTCCCGAGTGAAGGAGGTTTCACCATGTCGCTCTCGCGACGATCGTTCGTTCAGACGCTCGGCGTCGGCGCCGCCGGCGCGTGGATCGGCGGCGCGCGGCCGCGAAGGCTCGCTGTTCGGTTCCGACCTGTACGCGCAGGGGATTCAGCCCGTGCAGGGGCCGGCCCCGTCCGTCATCCTGTCGAGCAACGAGAACCCGCTCGGCTGCCACAAGGACGTGCTCGCCGGCGTTCGCGGCGTCGTTCACCGAGGCCGGCCGCTATCCGTTCGCCACGGCCGAGGAAGTCACCGAGCTCATCGCCCGCAAGCACAACGTCAAGAACGAGAACGTGCTGCTCGGATCCGGACTCGACGCAGATCCTCCGGACCTCGACGCACGTCTTCACCTCGAAGACCGCGGGCCTGGTGGCGGCGATTCCCGCCTACGAGGAGTGCGCCGACTACGCCCGCCTCATGGGCCATCCGCTGACCGGCGTCAAGCTGACGTCGGACCTGAAGATGGACCTCGACGCGCTGCAGACGGCGTCGAAGGGCGCCGGCCTGGTGTTCTACTGCAACCCGAACAACCCGGTGGCCACCGCGGTCAGCGCCGGCGACACGCGGACCTATCTGGCCAGCCTGATGAAGGCGTCGCCGAACACCACGGTGCTGGTCGACGAGGCCTACTTCGAGTACGCCACCATGCCCGGCTACGAGACCTTCATTCCCGCCGCCGTCGAGAACCCGCGCGTCGTCGTGGCGCGCACGTTCTCGAAGTGCTTCGGGATGGCCGGCCTGCGCATCGGCTACGCCGATCGGCCACAAGGACACCATCGCGAAGATGGCGCGACTGGGACGGCGTCGGCGCCATCAGCGTGATGGCGCTGCAGGGCGCCACGCGCGGCCCTCAACGTGCCCGACGCAGTGGGTCAAGGACGAGCAGAAGCGCAACGAAGCGGCGCGGACTTCACCCAGAAGTGGTTCGCGCGATCACGGCTACACGCCGACCGACTCGCAGACCAACTTCATGTTCGTCAACATCAAGCGGCCGGCGCGCGAGTTCCGCGAAGCGTGCCTCAAGCAAGGCGTGCTCGTCGCCCGCGACTTCCCGCCCTACGAGAAGACCCACTGCCGCATCTCGGTCGGCACGATGGAAGAGATGCAGAAGGCGGTGAAGGTGTTCGAACAGGTCCTGGCGCAGCCGGCGAAGGCGGCCGCCTAGATCACCATGCACAGCTGGCACACGGCAACCCACGGGAGCTGACGCGCCACTGACCAACGATCTGCCACCGGGTTTCCGGCTCGCATCCGCGGGCTCGAAACCCGGTTTTCGTTTCACGAAGGAGGACACCGCGATGGACATCGATCGACGGGCATTTCTCGCGAGCGTGGGTGGGTTGGCGGTGGTGGAAGCGCTCGATCCCGAGGCCAAGGCCGAGGCGCTCGAGCACTACATGATGGAGAAGCTGGACGAGGATGCAGGCGGCCTGATCCTCGACGGCGAGGCGCAGGTGGTCGCGGCGGCGCCTGACGCCACCATCCGGCGCGGCGCGGGCAGCCTGTTCGGCCCGAACGGCCCGGCCGACAACCGCAAGATGCCGGCGCTGGCGAAGATGTCCGACAAGCCGACGCTGCTCGAGTTCTTCGAAAAGCGCTTCAACCCGGCCAACCACGTGCTGCAGAGCGCCACTCGCGCGCTGAAGACCGGCATGAGCGAAGAGATCACGCTCGCCTGCCTGCTGCACGACGTGGTGCTGAACCTGGTGAAGGTGGACCACGGCTGGTGGGGCGCCCAGATGCTCGAGCCCTACGTGCCCGAGAAGGTGAGCTGGGCGATTCGCTATCACCAGGCGCTGCGCTTCTATCCCGATTCGGCCAACGGCTACGAGTACCCGGAGCTCTACACGCGGATCTTCGGCAAGGACTACGAGCCGCAACCGCACATCAAGGCGGCCTACGACTACGCCCGCAACCACAAGTGGTACCTCGAAGCGCGCATGGTCACGGTGAACGACCTCTACGCCTTCGACCCGAACGCCAAGGTGTCGATCGAGCCGTTCATCGACATCATCGGCCGGCACTTCAAGCAGCCGAAGGAAGGCCTCGGCAACGACGGCAGCCCGACCGCGCACATGTGGCGCACGATGATGTTCCCGGATAATCCGCTCTGATCCGGCTCGCGCGCGTCATCGGGCTCTCGCACGCCACGGCGCTCGTCGTCGGCACCATCATCGGCGCGTCGATCTTCGTGCAGGCGTCGGAGATCACGACGCCACGTGCCCGACTGCCGCCGGCGTCGTGCTGGCGTGGGTCGCTGGCCGGCGTGCTGACGCTGATCGGCGCGCTGGTCTGCGCCGAGCTGGCGTCGGCGTTTCCGCGGACCGGCGGCGTCTACGTGTTCCTGCGCGAAATCTACTCGCCCGGCCCTCGGCTTCCTCTGGGGCTGGGCGATGTTCTGGACATGCACAGCGGCATCCTGGCGGCGATCGCGACGGTGTTCGCGCGCTATGCCGGCTACGTTCGTGCCGCTCGGCGACACCGGCTACGCGGCTGGTTGCGGTCGGCGGCGATCCTCGTGCTCTCGGCGATCAACTACGTCGGCGTCCGAACTCGGCAGCCGGCTGCAGACGGCGTTCACCGGCGTCAAGGTGGCTGGCGGTGGTCGGCGATCATCGGTGCTCGGGTGGTGGCTGGCGCCCTGCGTCCGTTGCGCACAGCCGCCGGTGCAGCGCCGACGGGCAGGTCGGGACGTGACCGAGCTTCCTGCTCGCGGTCGGCGCCGGGCTGTTCGCGTTCGGCGGCTGGCACATGGTGACCTACACCGCCGAGGAAACCGTCGATCCGACGCGCACCATCCCGCGCTCGCTGATGATCGGCATCGTCGTCGTCACGGTCTGCTACATCGGGCTGAACGCGGTCTACCTCCGCGTGCTGCCGATCGACCGAGGTGATGGCGTCGACGCGCGTCGCCGCGGACACGTTCGACGGCCTGATCGGGCCGGCCGGCGCCGTGGCGATCTCGGCGCTGGTGATGTTCAGCGCGTTCGGCGCGCTGAACGGCATCGTCCTGGTCGGGCCGCGCGTCTACTACCAGATGGCGCAGGACGGCGTGTTGTTCGCGCTGGGCGGGCGACGTGCATCCGACGTTTCCAGACGCCGGACGCGCGCCATCGTCGCTGCAGGCGGTGTGGTCGTCGGTGCTGGTGTGGACCGGCACCTACCGCGCGCTCTTCACGCGCGTGATCTACACGGAGTGGATTTTCTTCGCGCTGCTGGCGCTCGGCATCGTGCTGCTGCGGCGCCGCCCCGGCTACGCAGCCGGCGTGGCGGATGCCGCTCGTGCCGATCGCGCCGATCGCTGTTCGTCGTCGTCGTCGCTGCGATCGTCGTCAACCAGATCGCGCGTCGACCTGCGCGAGAGCCGCCATCGGCCTGGCGATTGTCGCGTCTCGGGCATTGCCGGTCTACTAGTCTGTGGACCGACGAACCCGAACCCTAGAACCTCAGAACCTAGAACCTAGAACCCCGATGATAATCGACTTCCACAATCACTACTACCCGCCGGAATACCTGCGACGCGGTGAAGAAGGGTCCGACGAGCATCAGCATGGACTACGACGCCGAGGGCAACCCGCGCCTGCACTATCCCGGCGACTACAACATCCTCGTGCCCGGCCATCGCGACCTGGACTACCGCGAAGGCGTGCTGGCAGAAACACGGCGTCGACAAGCAGGTGATCACGTTCACCACGCCCGGCACGCACTTCGAGGAGCCGGCGACGGCCGTGGCAATGGCGCGGCACGATCAACGACGCGTTCGCCAACGGCGGTGCAAGCAGCGGCAGCATTTCCTGTCGCTGGCGACGCTGCCGCTGAACGATCCGGCCGCGTCGGTCATCGAGCTCGAGCGGGCGATGAAGACGCTCGGGCTGCCTGGCGCGATGGTGTTCAGCAACGTCAACGGCGTGGCGCTGGCCGACGCGGTCTACGAGCCGCTGTGGCAGAAGGCCAACGAGCTGGGCGCCGTCATCTACATTCATCCCGCGCATCCGCTCGGCGTCGAGGCGATGGAGCAGGTACTGGCTGATGCCGCTGGTCGGCTTCCTGATGGACACGACGCTGGCCGCGGCGCACCTGGTCTTTGCCGGCGTGCCGCGAGCGCTATCCGCGAGATCACCTGGGTGCTGTGCCACATGGGCGGCGCCATTCCGTACCTGGCCGAGCGGTTCGATCGCGGCTACGAGGCGTTCGCGGACTGCCGCGACCAACATCAGCCGCGCGCCGAGCGCGTACCTGAAGCAGTTCTACTACGACACGGTGAACTTCGATCCGAACTGCATCGAGCTGGCGATCAAGTTTGCCGGCGTCGATCACATCCTGGCCGGCAGCGACTACCCGCATCAGATCGGCAGCATCCCGAAGATGCTGCAGGTGCTGCGCGGCCTCGACGTGCCGGAGTCGGATCGACGGAAGATGATGGGCGAGAACGCGGCAAGGGTGCTGGGGCTTGTAAGCCCTGAGCCCAAGCCTCAAGCCTCAAGCCCCAAGACCCAAGACCCAAGACTCAAGACCCAAGACATCCCCGAGGAGCCCGTGATGACATCGACCTGGAAAGGCATTTTTGCCGCCGCCGCAATCTGCGCGGCGACCGCGGCCGTTGATGCCGGGCAGCAGCAGGCGGCCGGCACGCGGCGCGAGCCGCAGTTCGAGAACAACGAAGTGCGCGTGTGGAAGTCGATCATCATGCCGAACCAGCCGCTCTCGCTGCACCGGCACGACCACGGGCGCACGATCGTGACGCTGAAGGGCGGCACGCTGGACGTGGTGGACCCGAAGGGCGTCACCAAGGAGAAGATGGTGTGGGAGACGGGGAAGGCCTACTGGCTCGACGCCGACGCGCCGAACACGCAGCACGGCGACATGAACAAGGGCACCGAGCCGATGGAAGTGATCGTCGTCGAGCTCAAGAACGACGTGAAGAAGTAGCGGCTAGCGCTCCTGGCGCTCGTAGACGCGCGTCACGCTGTCGATCGGGCCGCGTGGCGCCTCTCCGTCGCGTTCGGCCTGGGGCGGCCGCTTCGGTCCGCCGCTCGCCTTCATCGTCACCTCGAGGCGCGACCGCTCCTCCGAGACGATCGGCGCGAAGCGGGTGAGCAGCTTGACGCCGCCGCCGAAGTCCTCCTCGAGGACCAGCACCTCGCCTTCGAAATGGGCACGCGACTCGAACTCGCCGTCGCCGGTCACCCGCTGCTGCTTCTTGCCGTCCGCGACCAGCGTCAACGCCCGGCCCTCGCCGTCGGTGAAGGTGACGCGCGCGCCGTCCCGCACGATCGACAGTGTCTGGGGTGTCTCGAACAGCCGGCGTCGGATCACCTCCATGCGACGCATGTCGCTCTCGCTGGGACCGCGTCCCATGCCGGGGATCATGCTGCTCAGCCCGCCGGGAGGTCCGCCGCCCGGTCGTCCGCCGTAGCCAGGCCCGCGGGGGCGCCCGTCGGGGCCCTCACGCAGCGGAGGCAGTGGCGTGCTGAGCTCGGAGTTCAGGCGCCAGGCGCCGGCGATCCCGGAATCCTGGGCGGAGAGGGCAACGAGGCTGGTGACGAGCACCAGCGCGGCAGCAAGCGAGCGGACCATCGACGTATCTCCATGTCAGGCCAGGCTCATCCAGTGTGGCACTTTGGGGTCTGGCACGATAGCCTCGTTTTTGATGCAGTTCCTGCGTACCGAAAAGGGAGGGGATATGGATGCACAGGACACGATGGCGGCGGGGACCCTCGCCGTGGTCCACCAGTTCAACGACGCGGTGAACCGCCACGACCTTTCGGGGGTGGCCGCCGTGATCGCCGACGATATCCTGTTCGAGAACACCAACCCGGCGCCGGACGGGACGCGCATCCAGGGCAAGACGGCCTTCCTGACCTGGCTGCAAGGCTGGTTCGCCTCGAGCCCCGGCGCCACCTTCGAGACCGAGGACGAGTTCGCCGCCGGCGATCGCTGCGTGGTCCGCTGGGTCTACCGCAAGGTCCGCGACGGCCAGCCGTGGCACCTGCGCGGCGTCGATGTCCTCACCGTGACGGACGGCAAGCTGTCGGCCAAACGCGCGTATGTGAAGGGATAGACTGCGCTGATGAGACTTCTGGCCTGCCTGCTGCTGTCCGCGGCGACCCTTGGCGCGCAGACGCCCGCGGCGCCGGCTCCTCAGCCGGGCACCGACATCTACCTGGTACCGCTCTCCGGCGGCCTCGCCTCGATGCGAACGGCGGCGCCCACACCTGTCGCCACCGACAAGGGGTATGACAATCAGCCGTTCTTCGATCCCGACAGTCGGCGGTTGCTCTTCACCGGCAACCGCGACGGCAAGCAGACGGACATCTACGAGTTCGATCGCGCCTCGAAGACGACGCGCCAGCTGACGCGCACGACGGAGGGCGAGTTCTCCGCGACGGTGCCGCCCGAGCGTCCAGGGATGCCGGCACTCAATCGCGACGGGTTCACCGTGATCCGCGTCGAGCCGGACGGCACGCAGCGACTGTGGCAGTTCGATCGCGCCGGCGGCGAGCCGCGCCTCGTGCTCACCGACATCAAACCGGTCGGATATCACGCCTGGGTCGATGCCGACCACCTTGCGCTCTTCGTGCTGGGCCAGCCCGCCACCCTGCAGCTGGCACGCGTCACCACCGGCAAGGCCGAAGTCGCCGCGCGTGACATCGGGCGCTCGCTGCACCGCGTGCCCGGGACGCGACTCGTCAGCTTCGTGCAGAAGGAGGCGAGTGGCGCCTACAACGTGAAGACGATCGACATCGACAGCGGTCGCATCGAGACCCTGGTCGCGACGGTGGAGGGCAGTGCCGATCGCGACTGCGCGTGGATGCCCGATGGCAAGACGCTGCTGATGTCCTCCGGCACGCGGGTCATGAAGTGGACGCGCGGTGACACAGGATGGTCCGAGGTGTTCGACGCCGCGTCGCACAAGCTGGGCGCCATCTCGCGCCTCGCGGTCGCGCCGTCAGGTGATGCCGTGGCGATTGTCGTTGCGGAGCCGAAGGAGTAGGGGACGGAATCCGGTGCCCGGTACCCGGTATCCGGTGTCCGTCGGATGGCGGTGCCGAGGGTGGTCGGCAAATCGGGTTTGCCCGGCGAGGTGCGGGCGTCGCTGGAACGCTGTCAGTCCGCACCCGACTCCGAGGCCGGCATCCGGCACCTCCGGATCGTTTCAGCGAGCCGCTCGGCATCAAAGCCTCGCGGGGGTCTCGCCTACGGCGCCGGCTGCGCGCATCTGCCGTCGGCCTCTCCGTAGGGTGCAGCCTGCCAGCGTCCCTGCGCCGCTTCTTCGCACCCCTGGCGAGTTCTGTGGAGTGGGACGGAGCCCGGCTCCGGTCTCCGGTACCCGTCCGTGTCCGGTCCCGTCTGCCGGCTGCCGGAATTCTACGCCGGGCTCATGACATACCGCGGCAGCAGTGGGTTGAGGTGCATCAGCAGGTCGTAGACCGACGCGCCGCACGCCGTGGCCACGTCTTCCGGACGCGATCCGTTCACCCAGTCGAACATCGTCGCCACGTCGCCGGCTTTCACCGTCTGCTCGGCCCCGATCTCGACGATGGTGTGGCTGGCGGAGACGGAGGCGATCACGGGGTAGAGGCGGTTGTTGATGCGGACGCTCGCGCCTTTCGCGGCGACGCGCGGCCAACCGTCGGTGTGTCCCACCGGCAGCGTCGCGACCCACGTGTCCTGCTTGGCGACGTAGGCGCGCTCGTAGCCGGCACTGGTGCCCGCGGTCAGCTTCTTCACGTAGGCCACGCGCGCGCGGAGCGCCACGGCCGGGCGCAGATCGATCTTCGCGCCCTGGCGGAACTTCGGATCCGGATAAACGCCGTAGAGCACCATGCCGGTGCGCACCATGTCGAGCCAGGCGTTGTCATGCTGAAAGATCGTGTAGCTGGACACGGCGTGGCGACGGCCGAGCGAAATGCCGGCGGCGGCGAGCTCGCCGGTGAGTGCCAGTGAAGCGCTTCAGCTGCTCCTGGTCGAAGGCCTGATCTTCGGTGAAGGTCATCATCACGCCGGCGATGCGGACGTTCTTGCGGCCGGCGAGGTCGCGGATGAGCGGCGCCGCCTCGCCGAAGGGGACGCCGACACGTCCGATACCGGTGTCCACGCAGACGTGGATGTCGAGCGGTTGCGATCGCGTGGCGGCCACCCGCTCGAGGTCCGCGCCGATCGGCGTGTAGACCATCGGCATGATGTCCTTCGCAGCAAGCGTTGTGAGCTCGGGCGTGGTGAACGGGCCCATCAACAGCACCGGCTTCTTGAGGCCGCGATCGCGCAGCGTGACGGCCTCCTCCATCTTGACGACGGCGAAGGCGTCGATCTCGGCGAACGGTTCGAGCTGCCGCGCGACGGTGGCGCCGCCGAGGCCGTAGCCGTTGTTCTTGATGACGGCCATGATCGGACGCTTGCCGGCGACGCGCGCCACCTCGCGGGTGTTGTGCGCGAGGTTGGGCGCGTGGACTTCGATCCACGGGTCGAAGCTCTCGGTGGGGGAGTCGCCAGGTTTGGGTTTCTGAGCCGAGAGCGAGCGCGGCAGCAGCGCCGCGGCGACGGGCGCGAGGGTGGCGGCGGCGAGGAACGATCGGCGCTTCATCGAGGGCATGTTACCCCTGTGTGGGCGCGCGGCTTTGGCTGCCCGCGACCCGCGTGCTACAATTCCTGTTCCGCCAAGCGCGTCCCCATCGTCCAGAGGCCTAGGACGTGGCCCTTTCAAGGCTAAAACCCGGGTTCGAATCCCGGTGGGGACGCCATACCTCGGGGTAAGACCCCTTCAGCGATTCCGCCCATCGTCAGCGGCACTCGGACGGTGAAGGTCTGAGCCTTGCGAGATTGGGCGCCGGTCACAGGTGCGACTGAGACACGACCCGACAGCAACATCTCGATCACGGGCCGTGCCTCGGCGACGTTCCGCCGGATCAACTGCCGCAAGTCCGCGAACCGCGCCCGCAGAGTCGCCTCCAGTTCCCCGCGTGACCGCAGCACGGGCCGCTGCTGCGTCTTTGCCTCCAGTTGGGCAGTCAGCGTGCGGCGCCGATTCCTGTCGCGCCCTGAGGCCTTCCAGCACGGCGGGAATCTCACCCGCGCCCGAGGCTGCTAGGGCGGTGAGCCGTTCCATCTCCAGGCCTAGCGTGGCAATTTCTCGACGCAGCCGCACGGTGCCGTCGTCGGGTGGCGCACCGTCCAGCGAAGTCATGAGACTGCGCGAGCAGGTCCTCCGTCACCTCCACGCCGAGGATCGATGACTCGATGGCATCCATCGCCTCGACGGCATCCATCGACGGCTGATACTTGTTCGAGCACACCCGTGTGCCGCGCGTCCGGTAGTAGGCACACTCCAGCCCGGATCGCGCCGCTGCCCTTTCGGGCGCGTCCGCACGACGAGCGTGCCGTTGCAGCATCCGCAGGCCATAAACCCGGTGAGCAGATACTTCGAGATGGTGCCAGCAACGGGGCGCCCGTGGAGGGCGCCACCCGTGCGCTGCATGTAGACCGCGCGCAGCCGGCCCATGTGCTCATGCACCGCGGTCCACAAGTCGTCTGAGACGATCCTGAGGTGCGGGGCCTCCCCCTGTAGCCATTCCTCGGCCGCACGCGGCTTCTGTCGGTGCTGTCCCCCAAGCGTTCCGCTTCCTGGTTCGGTTCCACACGATCAGGCCGCGGTAGAGATCCCGGTGGAGCGCCTCGTGGATGACCACGCACACCACGCGGTCGGCCGCCCACGCTGTGCCCGCGGGCTGGCGACACCATGGGCATTCAGCGCCAGCGCCACGCGCTTGCGGCCGCACCCGGCCGCGGTCAACTCGAAGATCCGTCGCACCACGGCGGCCTCGGCCTCGTTCACCCGCCGCTCGACGTGCGACCGCTTGCCGTCCGGTCCCAGCACGTCCAGGTTGTCGTAGCCGAAGGTCCGACCGCCTGTGACGTGGCCCGCAGCGGCCTTCCTGTGCATGGCGTCGTAGGTGCGCTGGCGCCTCTTCTCGCGCTCGAGCTCGTCAGCGAAGGCCGCCACCGACAGCATCAGCTGTTGGTGGGGGAGTCGAACGTGCGTTCACGCCCCTCCAGGTAGAAGAACACCCGGACGCCGGCCGAGATCAGCACCTTCAGGGCATAAGCCGTCTCAATGGTTTCGCGGCCAAGCCGGGATTCTCCGACATGATTAGCACGTCGAAGTACGGGCGTGGCTTCAGCGAGGCCATAAGTCGCACGAACCCCGGACGGTTGGCGAACTCGGCCCCGCTGATGCCGTCATCGACATAGACGTGCGCGTCCAGCACGGTCCAGCCCTTCGTCGCAGCGTAAGTGCGCGCGTTCGATCTGCCGCGCCACAGACTTTTGATCGTCGCTGACGCCGGCTTGATCGGTGGACTTACGTGCGTAGATGGCTGCAGTCACTGGGTTCGCCCTCGTCTTTAGCGGTTGGTCGCTGCGCGTGCGCTTCGGTGGTCGGCTGCGCGTTGCCTTGCCTCCGACGCCTGACACTCGTCAGGTTGTCGTCCCACCTCCGACCGTTGCGTCCAACCGTCACTTGCATTGGCGAGGCAATTGCAGTGACGGTGTTATGGGCTTGGGCTGGACGGGTGACGACGCGAAGGCGGAACAGGTGAGATTGCGGGCGCGCAGGCGAGAACTCCATAACCTCGCGCGCAAACTGGCCGATCCGCTGCACAGGGCCACGGCAGCAGAACACGCCGACCTGAAAGCGCAACTGAGTGCGCACAAGGAAGCGCTGAAAGATTTCAGGCGTCGGTACCCTCATATCCGATCCGAGTGAGTGGGTCGGTGTGGGTTCCGCTTTTGGGGTTGGCATCCGCCGATGCAACTCAAAGGCCCGCACACGATCCGCCAGGTGGTGATTCGCTGGGCGCGAGGCCAGACCGCTGGCGGGGCCGACGACGATTGAATCGCCAAGAGCCTGTACCGTTCCGGACCATCTTGATACGCTTTCCGTCGCGGTCGCTGGAAGGGTAGGGGTGACCGCAGACTTGCCGGTCTAGATTTTTTTGGCTATGTGTGCCTCCTGCAAAGAGAAGGCGGATTCGCGGGATGCGCTGCGCCGGATAAAATGCAGGCAGCCGTTCGAGCCGCTTTGACGGTTCGACGGTGGGCCTCGGTCGGTCTTCACACCGGCCGGCGGCCCGCTTTCCCGTCAACCCTACCGCCACGGTCCCAAGCGCGTCAAATCGCATTGATCGAATGCCTGCGAAGTCGATACACTCGCCGCCCAAGCAATGAAGCTGGAACGTGTCTTCCCCTTGTTCGCATGGCTGGTGCTATACGGTTTCATTCCGGCTGTGCTAGTTGCCTGGGTGATTGCGACGGCGTATTCGAGGGGTCAGGGCAAACGTCGATAACACCCGCGCTCCCTCGGCCTGAGGAACGTCATGTCGATTGGCCTTACTTCGTTCGCGCGTGATCGCCCAGACGCAACGACGTTGTGCGGCGTTGGGCGCACGACTCGCGAAGGCACGCCGCCAGTTGTTTGAAGCCAAGGTGCTGGCTAGCCGCGATCCTGACATCTGACCGGCGCGCCCGCGTCTTGCGCGAGAATACTGCGCCACGAATCCTTCGTCGCGCAGCCTCAGCCGTAGTGCGCGCGCGCGATGCTTGACAGCTCGATGGAGATAGCAGTTGCGATCTCTGGGACACCGGCGCGCCCGCGTTGCGGAGAATACTGCGCAAACCTTCGTCGCGCAGCCTCAGCCTAGTACGCTGTGCGGCGATGCTGTACCTCGATGTAGAGTTCGATTCTGAAAAAGACGCGATGTGCTGCCGGACAAATCGAACCTATAGCAAGGGTGGAGACACTGTGAGAGCACTGGCGTTGCTCTTGGTTGTCCTGGTGACACCCGGGTGCGGAGGCGGAGGCGAAGATGGAATCTCCGGGCCGTCCCCTCAACCGCTTCAAGCAGCCGGTGTCTGGCGCGGCACTCTTCGCGTCACGAGCGGAACTGGAGAGCCGTGTGTGGGTGCAGCGTTCCAGAGCGCCGCCGGGGTACCTTTTGATTACACGTTGACATTGCAGCAATCAGGCGCTCAACTTACCGCCACTTCTACGAGTCCGGCCACCGGGATTGTGTGCCAGCTGACGGGAACCGCGGAAACATCTTCGATCGCGCTGAATCTATTGACGTGCAGTGCGTCGCCGCCACGATTCTTCAGTTGTAGTGGCGGAGCCGTGCTCAGGGAGGCACGACCCGCCGCACTGACGGTTACCGCGAACATTTCCGGGAATTCGCTGTCCGGCAACTATGTGGAAACGTATGCCGTGTCCGAGTACGGAACGACGACCAGCCTTGGCACCGCCGAATTACGCGCACAACTCACGCTCAACAAGCAGTGAGCCGCCGCCGGCGCCATGAACGCGGTTGGGGTTCCCTGCGGATAGGCCCTGCAAGACTCGCCTAAGCCGCCTCCAATCGAGCACTTGAATTGGAAACTCCGCAAGGACGATCGCGTGGCCGAGTGCCGTGTCGATGCCGCAAGGCCCCGAACTCCGCGTGTTGGTTGACCATGAGCTGGTATGCTCCAACGCCCTTGCTGATGCGCCTCGCGTGAGCAGCGAGCATGTGGAGAAGTTCCAGGGCCTCGGCTGGCACCGCGAGAATACAGATCGCCGCGGTAGCAGGGGTACCCGGCTTCTTCAATAGGGGGTTGCGCCGGTGCTATCCCACATCGCAGCCATAATCCCGCCAAGCAGGACTAACCCGACCCCAATTCCGGCAACGAGCCGCGCCGCACGGGTAGTAGGTTGTGCGCAGTGCCCTGATGGCCGCGGCAATGCGCCTGGTGCTCTGGCGCCCATCATCGGCGCCTGTCGTCGCGCGTTCTGTCGTCATTTGTCTCTGTCCTCTCTGAAGTGATTGGCGAACTCTTGTTTGTCGTTCGATCCGCATCTGCCACGCCAATCCGCCGCTGCCGGTCCTCCGCCCACGCCAGGTCTGACGCCAGGCGATCCGCCGCCGCTGCCGCTTTCGCGGGCTTCGGTGTCTTTCGGCGGTAGATCTGTAGCGACTGCCGCAGGCGCTGGTGCATCGCCCGCGTGAATGGATACAGCCGCATCGCCTGCTCCCACGCCATCGCCTCGCACTGGGCGCGGTGCCACCAATCACGTACCTGCGCGTTGCGTGACTCGCCGGCATCCTGCCTGGCATCGATCTCTGTGATCCTGCAGCGCAGTCGGGCGTGCCGCTCCGCGTGGAACGCGTGCGACTCCCTCGTATCCGTGAGCCGCAGCGCAGTGCTCTCAGCTCGTGTGGGAGCCGCCGCGGGCTGACGATGGCGATCCCGCCGATAGGTCCCGTTTCATGACGTGCTCCGCCGTTGATTTCCGATTCCTGCCGCCAGAGCGGCCTGCGACACCAGCCACAGGTCCTCCTAGAAAAGTCATTCGGTGCCACTACGTGCGCGCGACGACCGTCATGGTTTGTTGGTTCGCTTCCTTGGCGTTTCCGTGGCCTACCCCATCCTTAGACCGGAACCCGTATCGGCCGGAATCCTATGGACCAATCAGCACCTGCGGCGTTGTGCCGCCCACCGCCCTTAAGGCGCACCAGCAGCCGGCCCAGCGATGAGCTGCTAAGCTGTGCCACGATCCCCCTGTACTCGTTTGCCGTCGCAGCCAATCCCCGGTCGCCGGAGCCATCGGGCTCCGTGGAGGAACATCGATGCGTATGCCTCACTCGTCGCGTCACGGTCACCGGCGTCCTCGGTCTGCGCGACCAACGCTCGCTGTGGTCCTGCTCACGGTCTTGGCGCTGGTTGGGAGCGGTTGTACGAGCATGCATACGGTGCGTGTCCCGACGGCGGGAGCACCGCCACCAACGACCAGCGTCAAGCCAGGGGATGTGGTCAGGGTCACCATGCGGGACGGTCGAAGGGAGCAGTTCACCGTTTCGCTGGTGGAGCCGTCCGCGATTACCGCCACCGGAGGCGCCCGTTACCCCACGAACGAGATCGTAAGACTCGAGCGGGCATCGGTTAGCGCGATCAAAACGTCGGCTGCGGTCGTCGGCTTCGTGATGCTTCTGTTGTTGGCAGCCATCGTCAGTACAACCTGTGATCCAGGGCAGTTTGGGTGCTGAACGCACTCGTCCACGACGCAGAAGCGCTCGGACTGGCTGGCGGGTTGCAGAGGCTGGGGTTCCCAGAACTCTCCACAGACCTGCGGACAGCTTCCGGACACACCCCCTAAAGGGGGGAGTGTGTCTGTCCGGATAGCCAGGACACGTGTCCGGACACAGTGTCCGGTTCACTTCTTCCCCCAGTCGAACAATCCATAGCGGCCGTCGGCCAGTTTGTGGAACAGCCTGTATTTCGCTTTCTCGCAGCGCTGCGGAGAATCACGCGCGCCCGATCCTTGATAGACATCCCTGCGGCCAGCGCCTCGATGCTGCTGGCTTCCACCTGCTCGACGAGAGTGCGATCAGGGTCGAAGGTGAACCGCAGCGCATGAGTCGATGGTCGGGTGCCCAGGTTGAACTTGCGCGGGGAAGCCAATGTCGGCGGTGGTAGCACCCGCGTCGGCACTGGCGCTTGGTGTACCCGACCGCGCTTCCCAAGACTGGTCTCAACAATCAGCCCGCCACCGCAGAGCGCGCACGTCGCCAGCCTGGCCAGCAGGTTCTGCGTGGGCGTCTTCGGCACGGCAGTCGGCCCGCCAAGCGACCACCGGCCGGCCGTGTGGCCAGCGTCCCGGCCTCCCGCCGCGGCGGAGGCACGTCCGTGACCTTGAATCCCGTATAATCGTGCGCCGTGGCCGCAGCGGCATCCTCGCGCACCGTAATGATCGACTGGAACGAACGGTGCATCGCTTGCCAGCGAATCTCGCAGGTGACTCATGGTTCGTTCCCGCCTTCGTCGCTGCGCTCGCGCTCGCCGTTGTGTGACGGAAGGAGAATGAAGATGAAGAGACGAATGTTCACGACCGTGCTGGTCGTGCTGGGCATGCTCACGATGGGACCGGGTTTGGGCCTGGCTCAGGAAGTCACGGTCAACTTCGCGCCGGGCGTGGACCTCTCCAATTACAGGATCTACAAGTGGGTCAGGATCGATGGCTCCTCGTATCCCGACGATCTGCTGGACACACAGATCAAAAAGGCCGTCGAGTCGGCGTTGCAGTCCCGGGGGCTGACCTCTGGGCTTGACTTTTCTAATCAGTTAAGTCTGTTCCTCGCGTATCAGGTGGCTGTCACGCAGCCGCAGGAGTGGAAAAGTTACTCGAGCGACGGCATCCAGTGGGGCGGCGGCGCGGCGATCCGCCCAACGCTCGGCGTTGGCGCAATCGAACTGCACATGGTACGACCCCTCGACGAAGCGCCTGGTCTGGCAGGGGAGGGTCACCAATACGCTCGACCCCAGCCCTGACGCCCACGTCAGGGAGGAGCGGCTCAACACGGCGATGACGAAGTTGCTGGAGGACTTCCCGCCGAAACCTAAGCAGTAACTGGAGACGGCTTCAGACCTGCGTGCCCGTTTCGCGGTCACAGACCAACGCCGTGCCGTTGGCGCGGGTGCGACCGACGCCAATGAGACGGCCTCGCCGGAGTTCGCCGTTCCGGGCTCCACGCAGGCCGGGCCGGCCTTCCCGGCTGGCCGACGCCGCCCGCCGCGCAAGCGCCCACGAGCATGTGAAGGTTGTCAATTCATTATCGGGACGCCACTAAGACGGACGGAGCCTCCGCCCGATTCCTCGGCGGCGTGATTGGCCATGTGGTGGCCCTGCTCCTTCGGGATAGGCGCGAGCCCTCACGACGTGCCCGCCGCGCACCAGCGTCCAGAGCGGGTATCGGACTATCTTCCGGCAGCCTCGGGCGCGCAAACGAAACAATATCGGCCTCCACTCACGCCTCCGAAGTCCGACATTCTCCAACCTTCGTTAGTCTCGCAGGCCTGGAACGGCTCGCCGGCTGCAACGCCCAGCGCGAGACATGCGGCCAATGCCACGATGAACGCCGGATAGATCTTGAGGGCGCGACCGGCACTCCGCCAGCGCAGCGTCCTGTGCTCGGCGCCGGCTTCCGCCGCTGTCCCTTCTAAGGCACTCGCTGAGGCGCGGGCTGTCTGGCCCGGCCCGATTCGCGTAAGATTCCGCGCTGATGGGCGTCGCGCCAGGCACCCGGCTCGGCCACTATGAAATCCACGGGATCCTCGGAGCCGGTGGAATGGGCACCGTGTATCGGGCCATCGACACCAGCCTGGGCCGCGAGGTGGCGATCAAAGTGCTGCCAGACGCCTTTGCCAGCGATCCGGATCGTCAGGCGCGCTTCGAGCGCGAGGCGCGGACGCTCGCGGCACTTAACCATCCCTGCATCGCGGCCGTGTACGGAACCGTGGAGGTGCCCGGCGATGCCGGGCACAACACTCGCGCGATCGTGATGGAGCTCGTCGAGGGCGTCACCCTCGCGGAGCGAATTGCCCAGGGCGCGCTTCCACTCGACGATGCGCTGTCCATCGCCAGACAGATCGCCGAGGCACTCGAAGCAGCGCACGACCATGGCGTCATCCATCGCGATCTGAAGCCGGCCAATGTCAAGGTCCGCGACGACGGCACCGTCAAGGTGCTCGACTTCGGTCTGGCGAAGCTCGTCGACCCCGGCGGGGCGCCACCGCAGTCCTCTCTCTCGCCGACGATCACTTCGCCGGCGGTGACGGCGGCCGGCGTCATCCTCGGTACCGCTGCCTACATGAGTCCTGAACAGGCACGCGGCAAGGCGGTGGACCGACGGACCGATATCTGGTCGTTCGGGTGCGTGGTCTTCGAGATGCTGTCGGGACGTCGTCCATTCGCGGCAGGCGATACGGTGTCCGATGCGATTGCCGCCATTCTCACTGGCGAGGTGGTCTGGACCGCGCTACCCTCGCAGACACCAGCCACCGTGCGTCGCCTGCTCGAGCGGTGCCTTCGCAAAGACGTGCGACGCCGGCTGTCCCACATCGCTGAGGCACGGATTGCACTGGAAGAGATCGCACAGGACCCCGAGCTCGAGCCGGCGCCTGCTCGCCGAGCCGTCCCCTGGCCGGTGGTCGCCCTGGTCGCACTCGCCGCGCTCGGGTTGGGCGCGGCCGCGGCCGCGTGGGCACTGCGGGCGCCCCTGACAGCACCGATCACGACTCGATTCGACATCCGGGCGCCGGCCGGCGCTCGGACACTCGGAAACCTGCTCCGCCCGATGGAGATTGGCGACCCGATCTCACCAGATGGCCGCACGGTGGCGTTCCTGGCCGCCGTGGCAGGACCGACGATGATCTGGGTGCGCCCGCTCGATGCCTCGACGGCGCGAGCGCTCCCCTCGACCGAGGGCGCCGGACGGCCGTTCTGGTCACCGGACAGCCGGTCGCTGGCATTCTTCGCCGGTTCGCAGTTGAAGCGCATCGCGCTAGCGGGCGGGCTCCCGACGGTCCTGACCGACGAGCCCGGACGGGATGTGGCGTGGAGTGCCGATGGCGTGATGCTCATCGGCGGCGGAGACCGGCCCCTCCGCCGACTGCCGGCGTCTGGCGGCGTGCCGACGCCGGTCACGGCCCTCGCCCCGGGAGAGATCACCCACGACTACCCGCAATTCCTGCCGGACGGCCAGCATTTCGTGTATCTGAGCCGGCGCGGCCCCACCCTCGAAGACTGGGAGATGTTCGTCGGCAGCCTCGACTCGAAGGAGCGTCACCGGCTCGACGGCATTCACGGTGCCGTGAGGTACTCCGTCACCGGACATCTGATGTTCACCCAGGGGGAGACACTGATGGCGCAGCCCTTCAATCTCGAGCGCCTGGCCCTCGATGGCGACCCCGAGCCAGTTGCCGATGGTGTTGCCGCGGCACCGCGACCGCTGTTTGGCGTGTCCACGAACCGCACACTCGTCTATCTCCGAGCGTCACCGAAACTCGACTCCCAACTGGCGTGGATCGACCGCGCGGGACGGACGGTCACGCCGTTCAGCACGGCCGGTGAGTACTCTCGCATCGCGCTGTCTGACGACGGCCGCTACGTGGCGTTCGAACGGAACCTCGATGTGATGACTCTCGACATCGCACGCAACTTGACGAGCAACCTCATCGTCCGCGCGGGTGCGGACATCGCCCCCGTCTTCTCGCCTGACGGCACACGGATCGCCTTTGCGGGAAGTGCCATGCGCAGCTTCGCGCTCAACAACCCCAATAACGGCGATCTGTACCTACGCACGCTCGGGACCACCGAGCGGGAGATCCTCTTGTACAGCGACGAGGTCGGCAAGACGCCGACGGACTGGTCGGGTGACGGTTACGTAGCCTATACGTCGCGTAACGACATCTGGGCCGTGCAGACTTCACCGAATTCGACCCCTGTGCGGGTGACGAGCACTGGCTTCGTCGAGAGCGCCGCACATTTTTCCCCGATGGTCGATGGATCGCGTATCAATCCACCGACTCGGCAACCGGCTCCGACGTCTACGTGCAATCGTTTCCAGACGGCGCGCGCCGCTATCCCGTCTCCGCCGGAGGCGGGACTACGCCACGCTGGAGCCAACGTGGCGACGAGTTGTTCTATCTCGCTCCTGATCTGACACTGATGGCGGTTCCAATCGAGCGGGTGGGGACGAACCTGAGTGTCGGCAAGGCGTCCCGCCTGTTTCAGACGCCCGCTTTCCAGGCAAGTCGTGAGTTCGAAGTGGCGCCCGACGGTCGGTTCCTGATCAACGTCCCGGTATCGGCGCCCCCAGAGGCGGCTCTCGCAGTGATCGTGAATTGGGACGGGAAGACCGTCCGCAGGTGAAGGCGCCACGTCGCGGTGCGATTCGGGCCCGGACGAAGCCGCTACGGGTCCACGGCAACGGAACGCGGACGCCGGCGGCTGGCCGGCATCCGCGCCGTGCAGACAATCACTCAGCGTCCTTCGCCGACGCCGATCTGACCCCGGATCTCGCCGCCCGGCCAGCGCGTGGTGTGCACGTTGGCGTAGGCGTACCCGGCGCGAATGCTCTTGACGAGTTCCTCGAAGGCCGTCGGCTTCTCCCGGATTGAGTCCCTGTGCCGCCGGGCCGACCAGGTCGCCTGGCACGATGACGCCACTGATCGTGCCCGACGGCGTCGGGCAGGCCGGTTTGCCGCCACCTCCGCAGAAAAACACCGCCACTCCGCCGTTGACGCCTGGTGCCGAGACGTGGATGTGAGATTGGATGACCACGCCATTGGTGACAAACGGCGTGGTCCCCACGCCTTCAAGGTCGTCGTAGGTCAGCTCGTATTCGATCGTCTCGGCGGCGTCGTCGATTCGCAGGCTGACGTGCCCATGTCCGGTCGTGGACAGCGACGGGTTTTCCTGGAAGCCTTCGAGATTCGCGCGGTAGTTCTTTGGGCCAGGCGCCGAGCTCGACGCGATGACAGCGCTACCGGCCAGGGCGACGGCGACCGCGAAGGCGACGAGCAGGACAGGCTTCCTCATGTTTCCCCCTTATTGGCGCACGGAGGGTAGCCTACCTCAAACACGGCGAGCAGCGTGACCGGCCGGCGGTGCGAAATGGCCGTTTATTCTGACGCGAGGCGCCAGCCCGCGGCCCAGTTCTGAGCCTGCATCTGTTCGCTCCAGCGCAGCGCGCAGGTGACGTCGTCGAAGTCTCGAAGCCCCAGCAGCCGGCCGTTGACGAACCACATGACGGCTACTCCGTTGAGGCGCGAGCCAATGACGACATGGGACGACTGGCCGTCGGTCCGGCGCATGCGCCACATGACCGTCGGCTCGTCATAGACTGATCGCATGGGGGTTTCAGGCACGACGGATCACTTCGCAAGTGTGATGCCACCTCCGCGCGGCGTGATTTCGCAAGAAAGAGCACTACGCCGCTACCGGAAGGCCCTTGACCGGCAGACAAAGGTGGCGGTCATCGCCACCTAGGACCCCCGACCACTCGAGCGCCAACCATTCCCACGAACACCGCAGAGCTTTAGCCCTGATGCCTGCCTCCGTCTGAAGGACAGAGGCAGGCGCTCTCGACTCCTGACAACCCGCTACGACTTGAAGTTGACCGCGACGTTGATAATCACCGGCACCGCCACGCCCTTCACGCGCGTGGGCGTGTACTCCCACTGCTTGACGGCGTCGAGCGCGGCCTCATCCAGCAGTGGAACGCCCTTCACCACTCTCCAGTCCGCGACCTTGCCGTCAGGCCCGATGGTCAGCTCGATCTGCACCGTGCCGCTCACCCGCGCCGACTTGGCGATGGCTGGGTAGACCGGGGCCACGTCCTTGATCTTGGTCGGGTTGCGGACAGCGCCGCCGGGCCGCACGGCGGTCTTCGCCAGCTTGGCGCGCCGTTCGGTGTCGGCCTTGGTCTTGGCAGCGGTGGCAGCGGCCGCGGCTTCTGCGCGCTCGCGCGCCGCCACTGCCTCGTCTCTCGCCTTCTCGCTGGCCAGCTTGGCAGCCGTGGCCAACTCGCGCGTGCGGTCGTAGGACTTGATCCATTTCGCGTCCTGCACCGCCAACTCGGCGTCGAGCGCTGCCTGGGCGTCCTGCGCCGCCTTCATCGATTCAGGAGCGTATTGACCGGCACGCGCCGCGGCGGCGGCACGCGCGTCTCGCGCCGCCTCGATTTCGGGCGTGGGTCGGGTGTCACACGCCGTTGCGAACGCCAGAACCAGAACCATCACCGTCAGTTGCGTGGCACGCATGATCGTGTCTCCTCTGAAATGCCCAAACCCGGCAATGACCGACCGGGTCTGTCCCAGCCGTTACCCTCACCAGCGCTGCCGGACACTCTGAACGCCAGAGATAGCAATGAGCTTGCCGTCCGGCCCTCCTCCTTGGACCGCCAGCCCAGCCATGTATACTCTGCAGCACTTGCTCCGCTCCTCCCCAGGAGATGCCCGCATGTTCGGACGATCGCTCTCATCTGTACGCGCGCCGCGCCTGATATTGGCCGGCCTTCTCGCTTTCGCCATCTTCGGGGGCTCGGGCTCAGGGCTATCTGGTCGCGAAGCCAGTGAAGGGGCGGCGGCCGCCTCAAGCGGCAGCTTCCCCGGTGACGTGAGCGCCGTGTTCGAAGAGGCCGGCGCGCAGGGAGCCGCCGTGCGGAGGTCCCGGGCAGCGCGCCTGCTGCTTCCTCGAGCGATTGGGCCCATCCTGCGACGCTCGGTTTCGAGGAAGTCGCGCTTGGGCAATTCCCGAACGCCTGCAGCGGGTTCGGCGCCGGCACCTGCATGCCGCTGTCACCGACCACGTCGTGCGGAGGTGAGGGCCAGCGCGCCTGCTGCTTCGGGCAGGGTGATGCCTGTCAGCCCGGACTGGTCTATCGCGGCGACGACCTGGCGTTGGACTCGTTCATCCCCGTGAGCGGCGATGCGACGTGCAACAACATCGTCATCGCCGGGTCCGAAGTGCTGCGCGCCACCGGCAGCTGTGTTCGCGAGAACCCAGGCCCGATTGCCGAACCCACCGCCGGCTGGTCGCCGACGCCGGAACCTCGCGGGGTGATGGCCGGTTACATGGACATGCACCTGCACCTGCTGGGACACCAGGCGCACGGCGGCAGGAATCTGGTTGGCGCCCCGGCGCCGATCGACGCCAACGGCAACTTCGTAGTCGACCAGGCTCCCGATGTGAACACGGCGCTGTCGCCCGCAGACCGATATCGCCGTCCACAGGAATCCCGTACCACGGGCTCCTCAACGACACCTCGGGCGACGGCACCGGAGATGGCTCGCGCACCGAGTTCGGCGCGCCCTACTTCTCGCGGCTGGCCGAAGTGGACCAGCACCACCCACCAGCAGGCCTACTACGTCTGGCTGGAGCGCGCGTGGCGCGGCGGCCTGCGGACGACCACGCTGTTTGCGTCGCACGTCGAGTCGCTGTGCAAGACCTCGCTGAAGGCGACGCGTTCGACATCGTGGCCAATCTGTGAAGACTCGATGCTTCACATCGTGAATCAGCTGCGCGAGGCGCGTGAGTTCGAGCGCTTCGTCGACGGCTTGTCCGGTGGCCCCGGGCTCGGCTGGTTCCGCATCGTCACCACGCCCCAGCAGGCACGCGACACCGTGCGCGCCGGCAAGCTGGCGGTGGTGCTCGGCATCGAGGTGGACAACCTGTTCAACTGCAAGGAGGCGAGCGGGTGCCCAGCCGACTTCGGGCTGCCGGCAGCGCGCATCGCGCCGCTCACCACTCTGGCGCAGCCCACGACGCTGGTCGAGGCCGTCAACGTCATCTACGACATGGGCGTTCGTCAGGTGTTCCCAATCCACAACTTCGACAACGGGTTCGGCGCGGCCGCCACCTGGATGGACCCGATCGGTGTGGGGCAGGCCATTGCCGAACAACGGTGGTGGGTCACGCGCAACTGCGACGCCCAGGGCTACGGGTTCTGGCTCGACAACGCGATCCAGAGCGCCATGCTCCTGCTCGGGTTCGGCGTGGGTGAAACGCCGCCGATCCCGGCCTACGTGAATGGCAATCTCAACGTCTACTCATCGTGCAACCAGTACGGCTTGCAGCCGCTCGGTTCGCAGCTGACGCAGGCGCTGATGAACAAGGGCATGCTGATCGACATCGATCACATGTCGGCGAATTCGCTCGACCAGACGATCGCGCTCACGAGCCACGGGCCCTCGGGCACCGGCGAGCCCTACCCGCTGCTCGCCAGCCACGTGCAGCCATTCGACCTGCACGTCAAGGAATTCGTCGACAACAAGGGCCGTCACGAGCGCATGCGCACGCGCGCCCAGCTCGATGCGATCCGAGCCAGCGGCGGCATGGTCGCGGCCATGCTCAAGGACGATGTGCAGGACACCGATCTGAAGGGCAGGAAGTTCACGGTGCCCTACACGCCGCTGTTCGGCAATCCGATCGCCGACAACTGCCGGCACTCGAGCAAGAGCTGGGGACAGGCCCTCCAGTACGCCGTGGACGTGATGGGCGGGCCGGTGGCCATGGGCAGCGACTGGAACGGCGCGGCGGGCCACCTCGGTCCACGTTTCGGCAGCGACGCATGCGGCGGATGGGGGGCGCCGAACGGGCTCGAGCGGCCTCAGCAGATCCTCGAGAACAACCGGCTGGCATATCCCTTCAGCGTGCCTGGCTTCGGCAGCCTCAGCCGGCAGGTCACCGGCTTCAAGACCTTCGACTACAACGTGGACGGCCTCGCGCACATCGGCCTGGTGCCCGACATGGTGGCGGATCTGTCGCGCATCGGCATGGACGCGCACTACGTGAACTCGTTGTTCTGCTCGGCGGAAGCCTACATCCGCGTGTGGGAGCGGGCCGAGGCACTGGGCGCGGGCCGGCCGGCGCCGGACGCCAACCGTCCCTGGCTCTGCACGGTGACGGACAGCACACCGCCCGCCAGCAACGTTGTGCTGACGCCGCCGACGCCGGCGAGCGGCTGGCATCGCGACAACGTCACGGCGACCTTCGCCGCCACCGATGCCGACTCCGGCGTCGCGCGCATCGACTACTCGTTGACGCTGGATGGCATCACCGCCAGCGGCGGCGCCGCGGGTACGCCGGTCGCGGCGACCTTGTCCGGCCAGGGGCAGGGCCCGCTCACGTTCTTCGCCACCGACACAGTCGGCAACGTCGAATCGCCGGCTAACTCGGTGAACATCTGGATCGACCGCACCGCGCCGGAGATCGCAGCCTTGCGCACGCCGGCTGCCAACGCCGCCGGCTGGAATAATCTGCCCGTGACTGTCAGCTTCACCTGCTCAGACGCCCTGTCCGGACTGCAGTCGTGCAGCACGCCGACCACGCTCAGCGTAGATGGCGCGAACCAGTCGGTCACCGGCGACGCCACCGACGTGGCGGGCAACGGCGCCAGCGCCACTGTCGATGGCATCAACATCGATCGCACCGTGCCGGGGATCGTCGGCTCGCGGCTCCCCGTCGCCAATACAGCCGGCTGGAACAACGCCGCCGTGACGGTAAGCTTCAGCTGCACGGATCCGCTCTCGGGCATCTCCAGCTGCACCGCGCCGGTCACGCTCGGCAATGAGGGCGGCGGCCAGTCGTCTGCCGGGCACGGCGTTCGACCGCGCCGGCAACACCGCGACGACCACGGTGAGCCCGATCAACATCGACCTGACGGCCCCGAGCATCACCGCGTCGCGTGCGCCGCTGGCGAATGCTGAAGGCTGGAACAACACCGCCGTAACGGTGAGCTTCCTCTGCGCGGACACGCTGTCGGGCATCAGCTCGTGCCCGGCGTCGCACAGCCTGAACAGCGACGGGGCCGGGCAGGCGGCCAGCGGCAACGCGCTGGACCGTGCCGGCAACTCCGCCAGCGCCGGAGTGACCGGCATCAACGTCGATCTGACCGCGCCGGTGGTTCAGGTCACCGGCGTGATCAACGGCGGCGTCTACGACCTGGGCGCCGTGCCGCCGGCGGGCTGCACCACGAGCGACGCCCTCTCCGGCGTCGCCGCTCAAGCGCTCGTCGGCGTCAGCGGCGGCACCAGCAACGGCGTGGGGACCTACACGGCATCGTGCAGCGGCGCGCGTGACCGGGCCGGGAACACCAACGGCGCGAGCGTGACGTATTCGGTTCACTACGTGTTCGTCGGCTTCGTTTCTCCGGTGGACAATCTCCCAATCGTGAACGGCATCAAGGGTGGCCAGACCGTGCCGGTCAAGTTCGGCCTGACCGGCGATCATGGGCTCGACGTGCTGCTGGGCGGCGCGGCCAGCAGTGCGGCGACTCCGTGCAGCGTCGGCGCGGTCGTCGATCCGATGGAAGTGACCGTGTTCAGCCCTGGTGCCAGCGTCTTCGCCTACGATCCGCTCACCGGCCTCTACCAGTTCAACTGGAAGACCGAGAAGTCGTGGGGCGGCAGCTGTCGCCGGTTGTTGGTCAGGCTCGATGATGGCACGGTGCACACGGCGGACTTCCGGGTGCAGTAAGGCAGAGACGCGAGAGGACCAGGCCGGTCACGGCGGGGAAGTGGCTCAGCGGACGACGGCGGGTGAGTACGCCAACGGGACGAGAATCCGTGGCGGTTCCGGCGCGCCGGTCGAGAGCACCCAGATGTCGGCGCCGCGCGAACCGGTCAGGTGATACATCACGTGGCCATCGTCGAGCCACTCGACCTGATCGTCCACGCTCCGCGTCTCGGCGTCGAGCGCGGTGTCGATCATCGTGCGCAGATCCAGCACGTGCAGGTGCCAGCCGATGCCGCGCTCGTCGGTGAACGCCTTCTTATACGCGACGCGCGTGTTGTCCGGAGACAGTGACGGGCACTCGACGTCTGGCGCCAGCACGCGGGCGGTGCGCGCGTCAACGTTGCCTTCGACCAGATGCTTCACACCGCCCGTAGAGAGCGTCGCGTAGAAGCGATTGCTGTCGCGCGCGAACGTCACGCCCCAGAAGTTGAAGTCCACGGCGCGGAACGGGGCGCCGTTCCTCGTCACGGTGAACGCTTCGAGATGATCGAGGATCCGCGCCGACGTGGTGTCGATGATCGTGGTGCGGGTGGAGTAGCCGGCCTCGGAATAGGAGTGGCCGGTCTCGAACACGGTGATGCCGGCGCGGCGTCCATCAGGCGACACCCGCACGCGGCTGGGCACGCCGGTGAGCGGCACGCGGCCGATCGACGCGAACTGCTCGTCGAACACCTCCGCGGTGTAGGTGGTGGTCATGCCGTCGAGCCCGATCGTCAGGCAGACGCCTCGGGTGCCGGCGTAGAACACGCGCTCGCACGACAGAGGGGTGACGAAGCGGGGCCCCTCGGGCGCGTCAAGCGGCACGATGGCGATATGGTTGAACGACTCGTCCGCCACCATGCTGCGGACCATCACGAACGGCCGCGCGGGTGGCGACGACAGTCGCGGCGTCTCGGTTGGCGGCGTGCCCCCGGTACGTCCGCCAGACACGGCCGGCGCCGGGGCCAGGGCGTAGTAGGCGGAGGTGGCCAACCCCGTGGTGGCAATGACGGCGACAAGTAGCCAGCCGCGCCATGTCATCACCCGATTATCTCCCGGTCGGCGCGGTGCAGCGCCCATGCGCTGCCGGCGATGACCAGCGGCAGGCCGATCGAGAACGCCACGAGCGCGGCCGGCGCTCCTCGCGTAGACCAGAGCCAGCCAAACGCCACCGAGGCCACGAGCCGCGCCAGGCTGACCGCCGTGGCGACCAGGCCCAGCCCAGAGCCGCGGAGCTCCTGCGGCAGCACCGCGCTGACCAGGGCTGGCAGCACGCCATCGGTGGCCGCGTAGTAGCCGCCGAGCAGGATCAACACCGCCGCCACGCCGATCGGCGCCAGCTGCGGCACGAGCAGCAGCAGGTAGACGACCACCATCAGAGCGTGTCCCGCGAGGAACACCTTCCAACGCGCCGTGCGATCGGATAGCGCCCCGAACGGTACGGCGAGGAGGAGATAGACGCAGTTGGTGCCGACATACAGCAGAGGAATCGCCGACGCCGAGACCAGGCCCTGGCGCTGCAGCGTCAGGTAGATGAAGGCGTCGCTGATCGTCATGGCCGCCAGCGCGGCGCTCGACGCCACCGCGGTCCACACCCTGGGCTGCCGCAGGAGTAACGCGAGCTGCCCGCCGGTGCTCCGGGCGGCAGTCGGTGGCGCGGCATCAGCGGGGGGATTGCTGACGAACAGCAGCAGCACCGCCAAGCCGATCACCCCCATGCCGAAGCTGACGATGAAGATCAGATCGAAGCGGTGCGGCGCCACGGCGAGCACGGTGAAGGCGGTGAGCGGGCCCAGCATCGCGCCAGCGGCGTCCATCGCGCGGTGCACGCCGAACGACTGTCCCAGATCTTCGCGCGCGCTGCTGAGCGAGATCAGCGCATCGCGCGGGGCCGTGCGCACGCCTTTCCCCATGCGGTCGGCGGTGACGGTTGCGGCGATCCATGTCGCGTTCGCGCCGACCACCAGCCACGCGATTCGGCTGACCGCCGACACGGCGTAGCCGGCCGCGGCCAGTTCCTTGTGCCGCTTCAGGCGATCGCCGGCAATGCCGCCGAACCAGCGAACCAGCGCGGTGATGCCCGGGTACAACCCGTCGATCACGCCGAACATGAACGGGCTCATGCCGAGCGTCACCACCAGGTATAGCGGCAGGATGCTGGCGACCATCTCGGAGGAGACGTCGGTCACCAGGCTGGTGATGCCGAGGAACCAGACGTTCGGTGCCACGCGGCGCCAGGTGCGGGGGTCGCGCATGCGCGCCAGCCACACCCGGAAGTCGCCGCTCCAGTCGAACGAGTACATCGCATCGGGATCGTACTCGAAAGCCCGGCCGTGCCGAGCCTTGCGAGCCTGACGAGAGGGCCCCTGATCACGGCCGTTGCCGGCGCTGAGCCCCGGGCTATAATCCGCGCGATGCGGCTCCGCCTTCTGCGCGCCGGCCTGTCGATGGCCCTGCTCTGGACGGCCGTAGTCACGGCCCAGCAGAGCGAGGGCGCGCTCGACCTCGCCACGGTCCTGGAGCGCGCCGGCGGCAAGGTCGAACAGTATTTCGCACGAGCGCAGAGCCTGGTGTGCGTCGAGACCGTGCGCCTACAACCGCTCAGCTCTGGTCTCACCCCCGACGGCTTCGGCCGCATCGTGCAATCGGAGTTGCGGTTGTCCTGGGATCCCTTTGCGCCAAGCGATACGCCGCCGGAGGCGCGAACCCTTCGCCAGGTCCTGAAGGTGAACGGTCACGAGCCGCGCAAGAACGACAGCGACAATTGCACCACGCCAGAGCAACAGTCCTCCGAGACACAGCCGCTCTCGATGCTGCTGCCCGGACAGCGGAAGGACTATGTCTTCTCGCTCGCTTCGCCAGGGAAGATCGATGGGCGAGTCGCGCTGGTGGTGGACTACCGATTGACCACCAAGACGACGGTCGAAGTGAAAGAGGTCGAGGGCAAGGACGACTGCATCAGCTACGACGTGGACGGCGGGCTGCGCGGGAGGCTGTGGATCGACCCTGGCACCTTCGAGGTGCTGCGGCTCGACCAGGGGCTGGCCGGGCTCGTTGACATCATGCTGCCGCGTCGGGTGGCGCGGCGCCCCGGCATCAACGATCGCTGGGTCCTGGAGCGGATGGACACGTCCATCCGGTTCAAGGCGGTGACGTTCAAGGATCCCGACGAAACGCTGATGCTGCCGGCCTCCGCGTCCTCGCTCCGGGTCACGCACGGCGCGGGAACCCCTCGCCTCCGCACCTCGATCGAGTACGCCGGCTACCGGCGCTTCCTCACCGGCGCGCGGGTCGTCCCGCAGTAACCGGCGGCGCCAGGTGCGGATGGAGGATAATTTTCCTTCCGCATGCCTACGCAGCCGCACACCCGCGTCCTCCGCATCGACATCACCGGCCACGATCATCCGGGCGTCACGCACTCGCTGACCACGATTCTCGCGAAGTCGGGCGCGCCGATCCTCGACATCGGCCAGGCCGTGATCCACGACTCGCTGGCGCTCGGGCTGCTGGTGGAGCTCACCGACGAACTGAAGTCCTCGTCTTTGCTGACCGAGTTGCTGCTGAAGGCCCACCAGCTCGGCGTGCAGATCCACTTCACCGCGATCTCCGGCGAGGAGTACGACAACTGGGTGCACGCCCAGAGCAAGGGGCGCTACCTGGTGAGCGTGCTCGGGCCGACGCTGACGGCCGCGCACCTGGCCGCGGTGAGCGGCGTGATCGTCAAGGCCGGCCTCAACATCGACCGCATCGATCGCCTGTCGGGACGCACGCCGCTGTCTGGCTCCGTGCAGGGGCGCGTGTGCGTCGAGCTGTCGGCCTCTGGCAGCCTCGCGCACGAGGACACGATGCGCGCCGAATTGATGACGCTCACCCACGAGTTCGACGTGGACGTCGCGTTCCAGCACGATGACGTCTATCGCAGGAATCGGCGGCTGGTGGCGTTCGACATGGATTCCACGCTCATTCAGACCGAGGTCATCGACGAGCTCGCCAGGCTCGCCGGCGTCGGCGAGCAGGTGGCGGCGATCACCGAGGCGGCGATGCGCGGCGAACTGGATTTCCAGGGCAGCTTCCGCAAGCGGGTGTCACTGCTCAAGGGACTGCCGGCATCGGCGCTGCAGCAGGTGGTGGACACCGTGCCGCTGATGGATGGCGCCGAGCGGCTGACGGCCACGCTCCGTCGCCTCGGTTACAAGACCGCGATCCTGTCCGGCGGCTTCACCTTCGTTGGCCGCGAGCTGCAACGGCGGCTGGGCATCGACTACCTGCACGCCAACGAGCTGGACATCATCGATGGCGTGGTCACCGGTGAGGTGCGGACCGAGATCGTGGACGGCGCGCGGAAGGCCCACTACCTGACGGAGATCGCGCGGTCCGAGGGCCTGAGCATGGAACAGGTGATCGCAGTGGGGGATGGCGCCAACGATTTGCCGATGCTGCGCCTGGCCGGGCTCGGCATCGCGTTCCGGGCGAAGCCGCTGGTGCGCCGTAGTGCGCGACAGGCGATTTCGACCATGGGCCTCGACGGCATCCTGTATCTACTGGGGGTCCGCGACCGCGAAGCCCTGCTCTGACTATACTGAGGCGCCTTGCTGCGTGTCGTTCTCCTTGTCCTGATCTCCCTGCTGGCGACGCCGGCGTGGCCGCAGCCGCCCCTGCGCTGGGGCGGCGACGCCGAAGGCGGCGCCCCTTTCGTGGAGGCGGATCCCAACGATCCGACCCGGATGGTGGGCTTCGACGTCGAGATCGCGGAGCTCGTCGCTCGAGCGCTCGGCCGCGAGCCACAGTTCCTGCAGATTGCCTTCACCTCCCTCGATCAGTCGGCGAAGCGCGGCGACTTCGACATCGGCCTCAGCGGCATCGAAGACATTCCGGCGCGTCGCGCGTCGCTTGCCGCCAGCATGCCGTACTACGAGTTTCGCGAGGTGCTGACGGTCCGCGACGCCGACGCCGCGCGCTACACCACGCTGGCCAACCTGCGCGGCCGTGCGATCGGGACGCTCGGCGGCACCATCGCCTACGACCTGCTGCTCGAGGCGGAGCGTGATCACGGCATCACCGCCGTCTCCTACGACGATGACGTGCATCCGTATTCGGACCTCGCGCTGGGTCGCGTGGATGCCGTGGTCCTGGACCACGTCCTGGCCGAGCGTGCGATGCGGCGGACCGAGGGACTGGTCACGCCGGCGCAGCCGGTGGCGACGGGACACTACATCGTCATCACCGGCCCGGACAAGACGGCGCTGCGCGACCAGGTGGACGAAGTCCTGCGCGAGGCGATGCGCGATGGCACGTTCGAGCGCATCTTCAGGAAGTGGAACGTGTGGAACGACGATCAAGCCGCGCTGTTTGCAGGCGTGCTGGCGGCGTCGGCAGGCTCGGCGACGGGAGCGTCGTCAACCGCGGAGGGCCCTTCGGTACTCGCGGCGTTGCCGCGCTATCTGCCGTCGTTGTTCCGGGCCGCACTGATGACGCTGATGCTGTCGTGCGCGGCCATGGCGCTGGCCGTAGGGCTGGGCGTGCTATCGCGACCGGCCGCGTCTATGGCGATCCGCTGTCGCGGTTGCTCCTGACGATCTATGTCGAGGTGATGCGCGGCACGCCGGTGCTGCTGCAGCTGTTCGTGATCTACTACGGCCTGGCCGTCGGTGATTCGGCTGCCGGCGTTCATCGCGGCGCTGCTCGGCCTCGGCTTGAACTACGCCGCCTACGAGAGCGAGATCTATCGCAGCGCGCTCGAGGCGGTGCCGCGCGGGACAGCTGGATGCGGCGCGCATTCTCGGGCTTCACGCCGCATGCAGACCCTGCGACTGGTTCGCGCGCCGCAGGCGTTTCGGCTGGCGCTGGCGCCGATGACCAACGACTTCGTCGCGCTGCTCAAGGACTCGTCGCTCGTCTCGATGCTGACCGTCGTCGAGCTGACGAAGCAGACGCAGATCTTCGCGACCAACATCGGCAGCTGGGTCATTCCAGGGCTGCTGTGCGCGCTGCTGTACCTGGCGATGTCGCTGCCGCTTGGCTACCTGGCGCGCCGGCTCGAAGAGCGATGGAGGATGCCGACCGTATGACGCCTGCTTGCACGTCCGCGGGCTGCGCCTGAAGCGCGGCAGTCGCGACATTCTGCGCGGCGTCGATCTGCACGCCGAGACGGGCGAGATCGTCGCGCTGATGGGGCTGTCCGGCTCCGGCAAGACGACGATTCTGCGCGTGATCGCCGGTCTCGAACGGCGCGACGCCGGCGACGTATCACCGTGCCCAAGGTCGGCATGGTGTTTCAGTTCCATTTCCTCTTCGAACACCTCAGCGCGATCGACAACGTGACGCTGGCGCCGATTCATGCGCAAAAGGCCAGCCGCGCGCGAGGCCGCGACGAGCGCGCCCAGACGGCTGCTGGATCAGCTCGGCGTCGGTCACCGCGCAGATGCGCTGCCGCGAGAGTTATCCGGCGGCGAAGCGCAGCGTGTGGCGATCGCGCGGGCGCTGGCGGTCGATCCGCCGCTGCTGCTGCTGGACGAGCCGACGGCGTCGCTCGATCCGGCGCGCCGCAACGATCTGGGCGACGCGCTGGTGGAGCTCGCCGCAGTCGGGACGCGTCGCTCGTCATGACCTCGCACGACGACGACTTCGTGCGCGAGCTTCGCGACCCGGGTGGTCGTCCTGGCGAACGGGGAAGTGGTGGAGGAGGGCGATCCCGGCACGCGTGCTGACGTCGCCCAGCATCCGGCGACGCGGGAGCTGCTGCAAGCTCGATAGAGAGCGGGCGCGCGAGGAATCGGTGAGCCGGCCAGCAGAGCCTGTACAATAGAGAGCGGAGGGCCGGTAGCTCAGTGGTAGAGCATCTGACTTTTAACCAGAGTGGTCGTGGGTTCGATCCCACCCGGCTCACCAACTCTTCGGCATCCCTGCCGAGCTCGCCATGCACCGCACGATGCTGCAGCGCTGTCTCGACGCTGATCGACGACCAGCCACGGCCGGCGCCGACGAGGCGAGCCGCGGCCACGCCGCGATGCGACCGGCACGCTGGTCGGTGGTCGAAATCGTCGAACACCTGACGCGCGCGTATTCCGGCACGGCGAAGGGTTTCGAACGCTGCCTCGAGAAAGGCGCGCCGCTCGCGACCGGCGCCGACGCTCAAGCAGCGGCTGCAGCAGTTCGCGTTGATCAACCTCGGATATTTTCCCGAGAGGCCGCGCAGGCGCCCAAGCACATCCTCCCGACCGGCGAGCTCGATCTCGCCGCGGTCCTCGACGCGGTGCGCCGCGACCTGGCGCGGCTCGACGACGCCGCGAGCAGCGACCGAGGCAGCGCTCGGCACCGGGAAGATGCTCGATCACCCGATCCTCGGCGCGTTCACCGTCGACCAATGGCTGCAAGTTTCCACGTGGTCCATACCGAGCACCACGCCAGGCAGATCGCCCGAGCGCCGCTGCGCCGTGCTCGAGAAGTCCGCTGAATGCCCATGTCGACCGGCAGATGCTCGCATCGGCTATATCTTTGCGCCGGTTATCGAACGATAATTCGACCGTGGTCCGCGAAACCTCGCCCGTCATTCTCGTCGTCGAAGACGACAGCGCCGTCCGGCAGCCGCTCGTCAAGTTCCTGCAGATGCGCCAGTACACGGTCGTGACTGCCGAAACGGCGGACGAAGGCCTCGACGCGATCAAGACGCATCGTCCCGCCGCCGCGATCGTCGACCTGCGGCTGCGCCGCGGCTCCGGCCGCGAAGTCGTCGTCTCGGCGCCGCCGGACATTCCGGTGATCATTTTCTCGGGACTGCGCTCGGAATCGGCCGATCTCGAAACGATCCGCCCGAACACGCGCCTGGTCGAAAAGCCGTACTCGCTGGTGATGCTGATGGACACGCTCGAAGACATGCTCGAGCAGTCGCGCGGCAACTCGAGCGGCTTCGGACGCATGGCCGCGTCGTAGCAGGCTCGACGATCTTCACGCCAGTCGCCGAATTCAGCTCTACAGAATACTCTTCCCAACGCCGACAGCGCGAGCTCGGTCCCGAGTTCGGCGGTCGTGTTCCGGATGTCGAGCGTCGGATTCACTTCGACGAGATCGAACGACGTCAGCTTGCCCGACTCCGCCACCATCTCCATCACCACGTGCGCCTCGCGATAGCTGAGGCCGCCCTTGACCGGCGTGCCGACGCCCGGCGCGATCGTCGGATCGCAGACGTCGAGATCGTACGACACGTGAAATCCCGCCGGTGCCGCTGCGTCGCGATCGCGATCGCGCGTTCCATCACCTCGGCGATGCCGAGCCGATCGATGTCCTTCATCGTGAAGACGTGGACGTTCGACGCGCGCACGATCTGCTTCTCGACCTCGTCGAGATTGCGGATGCCGACGAGCACGGTGTGCTTCGGCAGCACCGCCGGGCCCGTCGCCACGAAAGTGCGCGAGCTCCGCCGGCTCCGGTCCGAGCAGCGCCGCGAGCGGCATGCCGTGCACGTTGCCGGATTCGCTCGACGACGGGTTGTTCATGTCGGCATGCGCATCGACCCAGATCAGCCCGAGCGGCTTGCCGCTCTTGCGCAGGTGCGCCGCCGCCGCCGCCACCGATCCCGGCGCCGAGACTGTGATCGCCGCCGAGCACGATCGGCATCGCGCCTTCGTCGAACGAGCGCGAGCGACGGCCTGATAGACGCGCTGGCAGACCCTGGCGATCTCCTTGCACGTAGCGCTTGTGCGGATCGCCCGGCCCCTTGCGTCTCGGGAATCGGCGTGGCATGTCGCCCTTGTCGACGACGCTGCAGTCCGAGCTTCGTCAGCTGATCGCGCGATGCCGGCAATGCGAAACGCCGACGGCCCCATGTCGGTGCCGCGGCGGTTGCCGCCGAGATCGAGCGGCACGCCGATGATGATGAACGGTTCGCATCGGCTCACCGCCTCTCTTGTAGGTGATCGAGATGCCCTCGTGACCCCGGCGACACGGTGGTGTTCAGCGCCATGCGGGTGCGTTTCGATCGCCGCGAGGAAATCGAGCATGTCGTTCTTCTTGTTGATCACGTTGTGCGCGAGGAACAGCCCGCCCGGCGTGACGCGCGGAAACACCATGTCGAAGAACTTCTTGTAGTCGGGCTTCCACGCGTCGAGAAACACCATGTCGAAGGTGCCCGCCACCTTCGGGATCTCCTGTGAAGGCATCGCCGGGGATCACGCGGACGATGTCGGAGAGGCCGGCGCGCTGGATGTTGGCCGCCGCTTCTTTGGCGCGGACCGGGTCGTATTCGATGGTGACCAGCCGGCCGCCGGTCTGGCGCAGGCCCATGCCGATCCAGATGCCGGAGTAGCCGCTGGCCGCGCCGATTTCGAGCACCGACTTGGCGTTGGTCGCGCCGACCAGGACGCGCAGGAACCGGCCATCCTCTTCGGAGACGGCCAGCTGGCCCTTGTCGGCGGCCCGGATGGTGTTGAGGAGCTGCTTCAGCGCCGGACTAGGCTGAACGACCGAGGTGGCTGGTGTTTTTGGCGCTTGACCGAAAATATCGATGCTTCCCAGCGCCAGAAGTGCAAAAAGTGCAGTAAAAATGCGCATCCTGCATTCTAGCCGGGGCGGTTGGGACCGCGTGCTATAGTATCGCGTTTTATCTGGAGCCATCCCGGAGGCCGAGTGAGCCCCATTTACACCCGTCCGATTCGCGAACAAGCCGAACACGATCGCGTCATTCGTCAGTTGCAGGTCCGTTACAAACGCAAGCACGAGGTGGCGATCAATCCGGGGCCGGAGCGAAACCAGGCCGTGATGGTGGGAGACCTCGAGTGTTTTCCGGATCTCGTGCTGTACAGCACCGATCGCAGCCGGAAGCTCGAGGGCACTGTCGAGGTTGAGACCGGTGAGTCCGTGCACCTGCTGGAGGCGCGCGCCGAGTGGGCTGTGTTCAGCAGGCTGAAGGTGCCGTTCCACCTGTACGTGCCGCCCCAGTCGATTGAATCCGCCAAGCGAATGTGCGAGGAACAGCAGGTTCCCGTCGCCGAAATCTGGACCTATCACATGGCGCTCGACCAGGTGCGTTTCACCCAGGTCTACCGCTCACCGAACGCGCCAAAGCCCGCGCCAGGCCCGATCCCCAAGGTTGCCGCCAAGCCGAAGCCGGCCGTGCAGGTGAAGGCAGTGGCCAAGCCCGAGCCCAAGATCGCCAAGCCCGCCGTCGCGAAGGTGGCCCCCGTCAAGGCTGATCCCATCAAGCCGGTGTCAAGCCGGTCGTCAAGGCCGTGACGAAGGTCGTTGCCGCAGTCAAGGCCGCATTGAAGCCGGCCAAGGCCGTGGCCAAACCCGTTGCCAAACCCGTCGCGAAGGCCGCGGTCAAGCCCGCCGCGAAGGCGAAGCCGGTGAAGCCGGCCGCCAAGGTCGTCGCGGTCAAGAAGCGGCGCTAGGCGAACCTGCGTGCCGTTCCTGAGACTGACCCGCGATCGACGGGGCTACGAACACACTTTCCTCCTGCATGCCGACACGTCAGGACAGCGGCCCCGTGTTCTCTACTGGTATCGCACCGCGCCCGACGTTCTGATCGGGCGGCCGGCCCTCGATGAAGACGCGATCCGCGGCATCGAGGAGCAGCACCCGCTGATCGAATTCGACTGGCCGGCGATTCTCGCGCTGCGTGAGGTCATGCCGCCGGAAGACGAGGCGCCGCCGGCACGTCCGGTGCGTCGCGCGCGTCCCTCGCGCCGCGAGGCGCCGCCGCGATCCAGCGATGCCTACACGCCGCGCGTGGCGCTGCCGCCACCGTCGCCTGCGCCCGCGGACGACAGTCCGATGGAACTGGCGCCGTTCGAAGAGACCCCGACCACTCACGGGCTGCTCGAGGAACTGGTCGGACGCGAGATTGCCACCCGGCTGCGCGCACGCCACGCCGAGGTCCTGGCACGAATTCACGAGCAAGGTTTCGAGCACGCGCAGACCGCGGTGTGGATTGAACGCGCCGAGTCGCTCGATCCCGACACCTGGCTCACGCCCGATGCGGTGCTCGATGGAGTTCGCGACGCCGACCGGCGGTTCGAGGCACTCCGCACGGCGCTGCTCGGCGCCCGCTGAGAGCAGCGGCCTCGCATCGCTGAACCGCACGAACAGGCTCGACTCCCCCCAAGGAGGAAAGCGTGCCGCGTCGATTGCTCGCGGGCCTGTGGCCCATGCTCTTTCTTGCTTTCGCAGTGCGGCCGGCGGCGGCGCAACTCCGCACGCAGGTGGTGGCCGAGGGGCTCGCCAATCCCGTCGCATTTGTTCCAGACCCGACATCGACATCACGCTTCTTCATCGTCGAACAGGGCGGCTTGATTCGCTTGCTGGACAACGGCGTGCTTTCGACGTTCCTCGATCTCAGGCCGCCGGCGATCAGGTACGGCGGCGAGGAGGGGCTGCTCGGAATGGCGTTCGCTCCCGACGCAGCGACCAGCGGACGGTTCTTCGTCAACTTCACCAGTCCCGACGGCGACATTGTCGTGGCGCGTTTCAGGCGATCGCCCGCAAATGCGCCGACCGCCGCGCCCTCGTCGCGCTTCGATCTGATCTGGCCGGGCCATACGCCGTACATCCCGCATCCGGGCGCCGGCAACCACAATGGCGGCAACCTGACCTTTGGTCCGGACGGCTACTTGTATATCGGCACGGGCGATGGCGGCGGTGGCAACGACGAGAGCAACAACGCGCAGAATCCGCAGTCGCTGCTGGGCAAGATGCTGAGGATCGACATCAACGTGGCCGATGGCCACCCGACGGGCTATACCATCCCACCCGGCAACCCGTTCGTCGACGGACAGCCGATTGCCGCGCTTCACGAGATCTGGTCGTTCGGTCTGCGCAACCCCTGGCGCTACAGCTTCGACGACCTCGGGGCGGGTGCGACCGGCGCGCTGGTGATTGGCGATGTCGGGCAGAGCGCGCGAGAAGAAGTGGACTACGAACCGGCCGGCGCCGGTGGGCGCAACTACGGGTGGAGCATGCGCGAGGGTACGATCGCCACGCCCGGGGTGAGCGCGGCGAAGCGTCCCGCGTACCTGCCGTTCACGAACCCGCTGTTCGACTATCCGCGCACGATCGGCCGGGCGATCACGGGCGGATACGTTTACCGCGGGACGCAGTTACCGGCGGCCTATCGTGGACGCTACTTCGTCGGCGATTCGAGCACCTCGATCGTCGGGTCGGTCGGCATCCACCTCGACCCGGCGACGGGGGAGGCGACGTTCGTGGACGCCATCGATCACACCGCTGAACTCGGCGGCTCGCTGGGTGGCGTGGTGTCGTTCGGCCGCGATCTCGCTGGCGAGCTCTACGTGCTGACGTTCGCCGGCCGCGTCCTGAAGATCGTCGCGGCCGATCAGCCGGCGCCGCCCACCGCTTTCTCGGCGTCTGTCGCGGGGCGCACGGTGACGCTCAACTGGCTGGCGCCCACGGCCGGTGCGGCGCCCGCCGGATATCGAATCGACGCCGGATCATCCACTGGCGCCAGCAATCTGGCCGTGCTGGCGGCCGGTCCCGCGCCAGGCCTCACCGTGATCAACGTGCCCGACGGCATCTACTTCGTGCGTGCGCACAGCCTGCGTGACTCGCTGGTGAGCGGCCCATCGAACGAGGTGCGCGTGGCCGTGGGCTGTGCGGCCGCGCCGCCGGCGCCGGCCAATCTCCTGCAGAGCGTGAATGGCAGTCAGGTGACACTCAGCTGGACCCCATCCGCCGGCGCCGCCAGTTACGTGATCGAGGCGGGATCGGCGCCGGGGCTGGCGAATATCGCGGTGCTGCCGGTCGGGCCGAACCCGGCGCTCACCGTGACGGCGCCCCCCGGCGTCTACTTCGTTCGCCTGCGTGGACTGAACGGCTGTGGCGTCGGCGCCGCGTCGAACGAGGTGATCGTCACGGTTTCGTGACCGGCGGCTCGCTGATCTCATGCTCGATCGCCTGGCGGGCGATGCGCGTCACGTAGACGCTGACGCCAACGGTGGCGACAAAGCCGAGGCCGATCATCGCGTAGTACATCGTGCCCCTTGGCTGCGCGGCGCCAGCGGCCAGAGTGGCGAGATCGCCGGCCACCTTCCCCGTGTACACGTACATCGCCACCACCGGCAACATCCCGATGCTGGCGGCGACGTAGTCCAGCAACCTGACGCGGCTGAGTCCCAGCGCGTAGTTGAGGAGCACGAACGGAACCGCGGGCGACATGCGGAGCAGCGCGACCAGCCGGAACCCGTGGCGCTCGACCGCACGGTCGATCAGCAACAGCCGTGGATCGCGGGCGAGCAGGCCCTCGACAAAGTGACGGGCCAGGTAGCGGCCGGTCAGGAACGCGAGCGTCGCGCCGATGGTGGCGCCGATCATCACGTAGATCACGCCCTTGACGAAGCCGAAGATGGCGCCCGCGGCGATGGTCAGCAGGAAGGCCGGCGCGAAGATCACGGGTGCGATGCTGTAGCCGGCGATGAACGCCAGCGGCCCCCACGCGCCAAGCGAGGCCACCCAGCGTGTGAACGGCGGCAGCAGCGCGGGGACCTCGCGGCCCACGGTGACGATCAGGACGAGCGCGACGATGGCGGCGGCAATCTTGAGCAGGGTCTTCATCGAACGCATCACGATCCGGGAAGGCGGCGGCGCAGCGTCAGCCACGCGCGCAGAAATCGGGCGGCGCGCGGCGTCAGCCGCGTGCGGTTGCAGGCATCGGCCGCACGACGGATCGCATCGGCGTAGCCGGGTACGGGTGCACCACGTTCGACAGGCCGGCCAGGCCGATGCCGGCGCGCATCGCCACGGCGATCTCGGAGATGAGCTCGCCGGCGCGCGGTCCGACAATGGTCGCGCCGAGGATGCGGTCGCTACCGGTGCGAACGAGGACGCGGAGGAAGCCGCGCGTCCGGGCGTCGGTGATCGCGCGGTCCACTGTGTCGAACGGCACCTCGAACGGCGTGACCGACGTGCGGCGGGCCTCTGCCTCCGCGATGGTCAGGCCGATCGACGCCAGTTCCGGATCGGTGAAGGTGGCACGAGGCAGCACGAGCGCGCTGACGCGCGCGCGTCCGGCGAAGAGCGCGTTGCGGATGACGAGCCGCGCGGACCAGTCCGCGGCGTGCGTGAACTGCCAGGGCAGGCAGACATCTCCCGCGGCGTAGATGCGCCGGTTCGCGGTCCGCAGGAAGTCGTTCACGATCACGCGGCCGCTGGAATCGGCGCTCACGCCGGCGGCGGCGAGGCCGAGGCCCTCGGTATTCGCACGCCGGCCTACCGCCACCAGCACGCGATCGACCTCCAGCGTGTCGCTGATGGCGCCGCGCGTGATGGTCAGCTGCCAACCCTCGTCATTCCGAACCGCGTGATGCGCCGCGGCGCCGGTCATCACGGTGACACCGTCACGCTGCAGCGCGTCGCGGATCACGTCGGCCGCGTCGGCGTCCTCGCGGGGCAGCAGCCGTGGCGCGGCCTCGAGCAGATACACCCGGGTCCCGAGCCGCGCGAAGGCCTGGGCCAACTCGCAGCCCACGGCGCCGCCACCGAGAATCGCGAGACGGCGCGGCTGCTCGGTCAACTCAAAGACCGATTCACTGGTCAGGACGTCGGCGCCGTGCAGGCCGTCGATGTCGAGGCTCGCGGGTCGAGCGCCGGTGGCGATGACGGCTCGGGAGAACGACAGGCGCGCGCCGTTGACGTCCACGGACGAGGGCGACGTGAACGCGGCCGCGCCGAAGAACACGTGCACGCCGAGGCCGGCAAAGCGTGCCGCGGAATCGTGCGGCGCAATGGCCGCCCGCGTGGCCCGCACGCGCGTCATCACCGCGCCGAAGTCCACGCCGTTCAGCGTGGCGTGAATGCCGAGCGCCGCGCCGCGCGCAATCGAGGCGGCCGCGTGCGCCGAGGCCAGCAGCGTCTTCGACGGCACGCAGCCGGTGTTCAGGCAATCGCCGCCAAGACGTTCGCGTTCGATCAACGCGACGGTGGCGCCAAGACCGGCCGCGCCGGCAGCGGTGACCAGGCCCGCGGTGCCTCCGCCGATCACCACGAGATCGTAGCGGGGCAGCGGCGGTGGGGAAGTCCAGCCAGGCGGCCGCACTGCGAGAGCAGCGCCTGGTTGCCGGGGTCGGCGGGGTTGAAGACCACGTCGCCTTAGCTCACTTCGGTTGAGGATGGAGTCGCTCGGCGAGGTGGACAGGGTGGGCGCAGATGACAGGGCGTCCGCAGTGATGGCATCCGCAACTCAGCTGTCCTCGCGGAGAAAGCGGATCTCGATGGCGTCGATCTTCGCGAGGCGCGCCAGGTGCCGCTCTTCGCCGCTGAACGTCGCGCGCGAGGAACGCGTCGACCAGCGTGCGCGCCAGCGACGGTCCGATCACGCGCGACGCCGAGGCACAGCACGTTCAGGTCGTCGTGCTCGACGGCCTGGCGCGCGGTGTAGGTGTCGTGACAGACCGCGGCGCGAATGCCGGGGAACTTGCAGGCCGCGATCGCCGCGCCGGCGCCGCTGCCGCAGACGACAATGCCGCGATCGGCCTGCCCGTTCCGGACGGCCTGTGGCGACCGCTTCGGAAATGTCGGGGTAGTCGACCGGCGCCGTGGTGTGGGTGCCGAGGTCGATGACCTCGTGCCCGTGCTTGGCCAGATAGCCGGCCAGGTCCCGTTTCATCTCAAAACCGGCGTGATCGGCCCCGATCGCGATGCGCATGCAGGCCGATCCTACCGAGCGCTGGGCCTCAAGCCCGTAAGTCCCTTGGGCCGAGCGCTCAGACGGCGTCCGAAGACCGCTAAACGTCTTATACTGTCGATCATGAAGTCGACAGAGCCATCGTCTGTCGGAGTCGCCGCGGCGCTGACAGCGTCGGTGGCTCGTCGCTCAGTGCCCAGACCCCGGCTCCGGCCGCCCAGCCGCCAGCCGACCGGCAGCCGGCGCCTCCGCCGCACCCGCGCCGGCCAAGTCGCAGCCGACCTTCCGCGTGGCGATCGACTTCGTCACGACCGACGTCATCGCCCGCAACGCCCAGGACCAGTTCGTCGCCGACCTGACCAAGGACGACTTCGAGATTTTCGAAGACGGCGTGCAAGCAGGACATCACGCTCGCTGACGCTGGTCCACGGCGGCCGCGTGCACAACCTGCTGGCGCCGCCGCCGCCGCCGGCACAGGAAGGCCTCATCCTGCCGCGTCTCGCGGCCGCGCAACGACACCGCCGGCCGCATCTTCCTGATCATCGTCGACGACCTGCACCTCGACTTCCGCAACACCGGGCGCATCCGCGATCTGTTCAAGCGGATCTCGAAGACGCTGGTGCACGAAGGCGACATGTTCTCGATCGTCTCGACCGGGCCGTCGTCGCTCGCCATCGATCCGACCTACGACCGCAAGGTGCTGGACGAATCGATCAAGAAGATCACCGGCAACGGCCTGAAGCCGTCGGACATCATCCAGGGCGCCGAAGGCGCCGATGGCCCGAGCGAAGTCCGCTATCGCGCGCACGTCGCGTTCTCGACCGCCTACGACATGCTGACGCAGATGGAGAAGATCAACAACCGCCGCAAGGCGGTGGTCTGGGTCAGCAACGGCTACGACTTCAACCCGTTCGCCGAATCGCGGCTCGGTGAGGATCCGGTGTTCGGCGGCCGCTTCGGCCAGACGCGCGAAGAAGGCACAGCGAGCAGCAGGGCATGACCAGGCCAGAACCAGTTCGCCGATGCCGACCTGGCGCGCGAGCTGTCCGAGGTGACGCGCACCGCCAACCGCGCCAACGCCACGCTCTACACGATCGACCCGCGCGGCCTGGTGGCCGGCAGCCGACCTCGACGAGCAGCTGGACCCGGTGGAATACGGCGAGCACGTCCGCAAGACGCAGGACAGCCTGCGCGTGCTGGCCGAGCAGACCGGCGGCATCGCGGTCGTCAACCAGAACAACTTCGACAAGGCGCTGAAGCGGATCGACGCCGAGACGAGCGACTACTACATGCTCGGCTACTCGTCGACGAATCCGGATCCGCTGAAGCGGACGCGGAAGATCGAAGTGAAGCTGGTGAACCGGCCGGGCGTCAGCGTGTGGTCGCGGACGTCGTATTCGCTGCGGCAGCTGCCGAAGACGGAGCCGTAAGGCGTCGACGATCGCCGATCGATTCCTGAATCCGCTCGCGCAGCCAGGTCACCGGCTGCGGATGCAGGCGGACGAACGCCTGCCAGTCCGCTTCGTTCAGGCTGATGGAGATGACGCGCTCGCGGGTGGTTGCCATATAAGGCCTCATTCTGCTGAGACTCCTCGATCCTAGCGACCGCGCGAGCCAGTCGAAAAATAGAATGATCGGATTCGGTCCATGCGCGATGCGCATGCCGCGGCATGGCGCATGCGCCCGGCAGCTCTACGGCGCCAGCTTCAGCTTCGGCCGGACGCGCTCGAAGGCCCTGATGACTTCCTGCACCGCGCGCGGCGTCCGGCTCATCTTCGGGTAGACCCAGCCGGTTTCGCGGACCAGCGAGCGGCCTTCGATGCGCGCGCAGAACATCTGGCCGCTCGCCACGTCGCGCGCCACCGCCTGGTAGGGAATGATGCGTGATGCCGATGCCGTTGCGGACCATCGCCTTGATGATCTCGACGTTCTCGGTCTCCATCACGATCTGCGGCTCGATGCGCGCCGTCATGAAGAACTCGTCGACCGCGCGGCGGGTGTTCGAGCCCGACTCGAACAGCACGAACGGCTGACCGACCAGGTCCTGCGGCAGCGACCTTGCGCTTGCGCGACAGCGGATGCTTGGCCGCGGTCACCACCAGCAGCTCCTCCTGCAGCACCGGCACCGTCACCAGGTCGGGCTGCTCGACCGGCAGGGTCAGCAGCGCGAGGTCGCCGGCGCCGGCGCGCAGCTGCGCGAGGCAGCGTTCGGAGCTGCCGGTCATCAGCTTCAGGTCGATTTCCGGATGCTGCCGCTTCAGCTCGGTGAGCAGCGGCGGAAACACGTAGAGACAGACCGTCATGCCGCCGAGCAGGCGGACCGTGCCGCGCAGCGACTCCTGGCTGTCGGTGATGCCGGCGATCGTGTCCTTGAGATCCTGGAACACCCGATGGCTCAGCTGCAGCAGCGATTCGCCGGCCGGCGTGATGCGGATGCGCCGCCCGACGCGCAGGAAGACCGGCTCCTTCAGCTCGTCTTCGAGCAGCAGGATCTGCCGGCTGATCGCCGACTGCGAGACGTGCAGCTTCTGCCCGGCGGCCGTGAACGAACCAGTTTCCGCGATGGCTCTTATGATTTCTAGTTGTCGAAGGTCCAAGAAGGCTCTCCACAGAGTGCATGGAGAGCATATATCTCCTGAGACGAGATGGATTCAAGCGGAACTATTTCGGATACAGCTTGTCACGCCTGTCTTCGAGCGGAGCGCCGTCGTCGCGCGCGACACCGCCTCCTTCAGGTAGTGCTCGTCGAGCTCGATGCCGACGAAGCTCACCCCCAGCGTGGCGCATGCAACCGCGGAACTGCCCAGTCCCAGGAATGGATCGGCGGCGAGGCCGGATCCGCGGCAGCGCCGTGCAGCTTGCAGGCAATACGCCGGCAGCCGCCACGGGAACGTCGCCGGGTGCGGCCGCTCCTTGTCGCGGCTCTGGATGGTGTCGTAGGGCAGGAACCAGGTGTTGCCGCGGCAGCGCAGGCCCGACCCGGCCTGCTGCCAGCGCGTGACGTTCGACTGGTCCTGGTACTTCACGCCGACGGCCTGCCGATCGAGTGGCGTGTCGCCGGTCGGGCTGAAATGGAAGACGAACTCGTGGCAGTCGTTGAGGAATCGCTTGCTGTTGATCGGCTTGTAGTGGCCGACGGCCAGGTCGTCGGCGAGGCCCGAGCGCGCGTCCCGGCCAGCGCCTTTTCGATGGCGATCGACTTGACCCAGTGAATGATGTTCTGCAGGTCGAGGTGCGGCCGGACCGCCTGCGCGACGTCGAGCGCCGTCCACGGGTCCGTCGGCTTGGCGCCGACGTTCAGGAACAGCGAGCCGTCCGTCGGCCAGCGCGCCGGCCGCCGCCTGCGACCCAGTCGCCGGTCCACTCCAGATACTCCTGCGCGCGGCCGGCCATCGTCGATACGACGCGGTACCGGATGCCAAGGTTGTAGGGAGGGGAGGTGACGATGGCGTCGACCGAGCCGGCGCCGAGGGCGTTGCAGGATGTCGATGGCGTCGCCGTGGAAGAACCGCAGCCGGGTCCGGCCGCGAACGAGTTCGGCGTATGGTTTGGGAGCGCGCGGGGCACTGCGCCGCGGATTGTAGCCGCAGCGCGCGTGAGGCGCGGCATGGCCCGTGACAAGACGCTCGGCGCCGACCGGACCGGCGCTTACGGTCGGTCTTAGCGAGGCTCTCGCGGTCAACGTGGTCGATGCGCGACGGCGGCGAATCGTTCGCGCTCCGGCCGAAACCGTGTGGTTGCGGCGATGCGCGTGGCTTTCGCAGCCGACGCCCTTTTCTTCCACGTAAGTGACCTCGCGCGTGCTGGCGACGTCGCGGTACCTGACCGACGACGCACCCGCACGACAGCGTCGAGAACCCCAGAATGCGAACGACGCTCATCGATGTGATTCCCCTCGCTGCCGATACTATAGCAACGTTCCGTGCCGATCGATTCGAGCGCTAATGGCTGTCGCGCGTGACGAGGAAGATGCGCGATCAACGAGCGGGAATGCCCGATGTCGTGCCGTGGCAGTCTTACACGCCGTCGCTGAGGTGTCACGATCGTCACGCGACCGTCACAGTCGAACGCCTGATCAAGCGAAGTTGGATCGCGCTTCAGCGGATTTGAATGCGGTCAGCGTGCGCGAGCACGGTCGCGAGCCTGTCGCGCGATCTCGTTGGTGGGATCGATCGTCAGCGCTTCGGCGAAGTAGCGGCGGCGCGCGTCACGGTTGCCGGCCTGCAGTCTCGAGCGTGGCGAGGTTCGTATAAGTGCCGGGCTCGCTGCGGATCGGCCTTGAGCGAGGCGTCGAAGGCGGCGCGCGCCGCGTCGCGTTGGCCCATGGATGCCAGGCAGGCCCCGAGCAGGTTCTGGGCCTTGGCGTTGCGCGGGTCGAGCGGCACGGCGTTTCGCGCCGCCTGGAGCGGCGATCTCGAGCCGGCCCTGGATGAAGAACAGCGAGGCGGCGTAATAGTGCGACCAGCGTGTTCTTCGGGCGCTTCCTGCGCAGCCGCTGCGACGACCGGCTCGAGGCGGTCGGCATCGCCGACGTCGGACAGGATCGACGCCAGTTGTTCGAGCGCGGTCCGGTCGCCGGGATTCGGCCTGCAGCATGTCGAGGGGGATGCGCGCGCTGCCGTCGATGTTGCCCTGGGACGCCAGGAGCCGCGACAGCGCCAGCTTGCGCCGCGTCGTGCGCCGGATCGGCCGCGAGCGCTTGTCAGCAGGTCGCCCGCAGTCGTCAGATCGTTCGAGCGACGCCGCCGCCCGGAGCAGTCCGTCAGAGCGCCGCGGTGTCGTCGGGTTCGAGCTCGAGGGCCCGCCGAAGATCGTCGTAGGCCGGCTGGGTCGCGTCCGGCTTCGAGCAGCATCAGCCCGCGATCGCGCCAGTCGTCCGCGGTGTCGCGGCGGCGAGCGCCGGCGATCGCCGGCGGCTTCGGGCTCGCCGCGGCCAGCTGCGCGCAGCGAACGTGGCATTGTCGTCGCGCGTCGCGCCGAAGATGCTGCGCGGACCGGAGAACTCCAGCGCCGACCGGTCGTCGGTCTGCAGCGGCGCGCCGGCGGCCCACGCCTTCGAGCGCTTCGCCCTGCGCGACGAACAGCGACGAGCACCGAGAACGGAGCTCGTGACGCCGACCGACGCCAGATCGTCGGCGACGCCCGGGCGCTGCATCGCGGCCGCGATGCCGCGCGATGCGGTCGATCGAGCGGCTCGGTCGAACCGACCAGCAGCACGTCGGCGTCGCCGACCAGCCACAGCGTGCCGTCGGGAAACACCGACAGGAACGTGGCGACGATCGAGCGCAGGTCGGCGTTGCTGATGTCGTAGGTGTGCGCCCACTGGCACAGCACGCCGCCGGGCGCGAGCCGGGCGCGCGCGCCTTCGAAGAACTCGCGCGTGAAGAGCGACGCGATGCCGGCCATCCACGGATTCGACGGCTCCGAGACGATCACGTCGTAGGTCTCGTCGCCGAGCATCAGGTGCGTGCGGCCGTCGCCGACGACCAGCCGCGTGCGCGGGTCGGCGAGCGCGCGATGGTTCTCGGCGTCGAAGAACTGCGACGCGTCGACGACCTCCGGTGAAATCTCGAGCACCGTCGGCCTCGGTCGAGTCGGATGGGTGAGCGCCGAGCCGAGCGTGACGCCGCTGCCGAGGCCGAGGATCGCGACGCGCTTCGGAGTCGGGATGGAGCAGCAGCGGCACGTGCGCGAGCATGCGCTGCGTCAGCATGTCGCCGGCGTTCGACGCGTCGACCTTGCCGTCGATCGCGAGCGACGATCGTGCCGGTCAGCTCGTCGCACGGCGACGGTGCCGGTCGATCCCTCGCGATACGAGAGCAGCTCGCCGGCGGTCAGCGCCGTCTCCGAGGTCCGGCCCGCGCATCGCCGGCGCGTACTTGTAGGCGCCGCTCGACAGCAGCAGCCGGATTCCACGCGGCGCGACCGCGGTCCGGCGAGGACGACGACGGCCAGGCCGAGCGCGAGCCAGCGACGCCGGCCGGCCGCGCGGCGCGACGGCGACGGCCGCGAGCGCGGCGACGCGCGCTGATGCGCCGCCACGAGCGCGGATCGTGTCGTGCAGGCCGATCGCCGGGATCAGCGCGAAGCCGGCGAGCAGCGACGCCGAGGATCGCGCCGAGCGTGTTGATCGCGTAGATCAGGCCGAGGTCGGCGGCCACCGTGTCGTCGCGGCCGCGTGCGCGACGGCCACGCGCGAACGGAAACGCGGCGCCGAAGGCGATGCGTCATCGGCAGCAGCAGCGCCGACACCAGCAGGACCTCGCGGCGCAGCACGTCGCTCGAACGTCACACTCCGGGTTCGCGACACGATGTCGGCGATCGTCAGCAGCGCCCAGTCGACCTGCGACGCCGCGGCCAGCGCCAGGCCCCGACGATCAGCAGCGAGCACGCGCCAGGCCAGCGGCCGGCTGGCGCAGCCGCGCCGCGAGCCAGGCGCCGATCGCGGCGCCGATCGGCGATGCCGATGATGAAGATCGCGACGACGGTGCTGAACGCGTAGGTCGTCGGCCCGAGGATCTGCGCGAGCAGCCGCGTCCAGACCACCTGCAGCGTCAGCGACGCGAAGCCGCTGACGCCGAGCGCGACCGCCGCGAGCCAGCGGCTGCGGACGCAGGCCGGCGTGGTGCTGGCAGCGGCTCCGCGCCTTGCGCTTGCGTGCTTGCCGGCCGGCGCCCGTCGGCGCGGCGGATCGCGCAGGCGCGACGGCGTCGGCCTCGGCGGGTGACGGCACGCGTCGCGAGATCCACCACGCGCCGGCCGCGGCGAGCCAGGTTGAGCGCGACGCCGACCAAGGTGGTGCCGCGTAGTCCGAGCGCGGGCATCAGCACGAAGCCGGCGAGGACCGCGCCGGCGGCGGCGCCAAGCGTGTTGGCGGCGTAGAGCCGGCCGGCCTCGGCGGCGGCCGTGACGCGGCGTGCGGCACGCATCCAGCGCGACGCGATCGGAAAGGTCGCGCCCATCGCCGCCGCGGGCACGCCAGCAGCAGCACGCTGGTCGCCAGGCGGACGAATGGCGAACGTGCGCGCCGCCATTGCCGTCGGCGTAGGCGCGGCGAGCAGCGGCTGCAGGGCCGCGAGCGCGAAGCGGCAGCAGCAGCGCGAGCACGCCGATCGCGATCTCGAGCGCCGGCGTAGGTGCGCAGCGCGCGGCGCGGCGGCAGCGATCGCCGCCTAGCGGCCGGCCGCGCCGGCGCCGGCCGCCAGGCCGCCCATGAACGCCGCCAGCACCGCGCTGGCGGCGGCGAGGCCGTGGCCCATGTGCAGCGTCAGCAGCCGCGTCCAGACCACTTCGTAAATCGAGGGCCGCGGCGCCGGACACCGCGAACAGGACCAGGAACGGGCCGCGACGCATCGCGCAGAAGAGTAGCAGGAGGCGCACGGCCGGTCGGCGCGCGCTCGGGACGTACAGCGTCGAGGCTCGGCGTCGATCGCGACGTCGCGTCCTCGGCAGCGTCGAGCGCGTCGACCGCCAGCGTCGCGCGACCGGCGGGATGAAGTCGCGAGATCGATCACGCACGTAGCCGACGTCGGCCTGCGCGACGAAGCGCGCGGCGCGTTCGTCGACAGACGTCTCGCGCTCGGTCGGCGGGCAGCTCGTGCGCCTTCGCTGAGCGTCGATCAGCGCATCGAGCGTCGGGTAATCGCGGCGCATGTCGCTCAACGCGCCGCGGCGACACGCGCGACAGGTAGCCGCCGATCAGCGCCTTGCCGTGGCGCGTCTGGTTGAACTGCGTAGCGGGCGCTGAAGTTGCCGCGCGACGACACGCCGTCACGGACGCCGAAGGGCAGACTCAGAACGCGGACCGGCCGCGGATCCGCGGCGATGAGGTCGTAGACGCGGCGAGATCTCCGCCGGAGTACAGCGGGCGCGGTGCCGGCCACAGCTCGAAGCACCAGCAGCAGCGCCGACGCCAGCGCGCCAGCGTGCGGCGCCGTGCGGCCAGCGCGCGCCGAGCGCGGCGAGCGCGCCACGCCAGCAGCACCGCGACGCCCAGCGCGGCGACGATCGCGAATCGTGTCGGCGATGCGCGCGAGGCCGACGATCGGGACGTAGCGCAGCAGCGCCCACGGTGCCGGGCACGTGCGTGTTGACGCCGGCGACGATGGACGAACGGCCCGAGCGCGAGCAGCGCAACCCGAAGCGTCACGCACGACCAGCCGCTGCGCGGCCGGAACGACGCCCGCCGCATCGCGACGGCGATCACCGCCAGCGCCACCAGGCTGAGGGACGGCGGTGTACTCGACGAAGACGATCGGCGCGTCGCGCTGTCCGCCATCGCAGCCACCAGCGCGATCAGCGGGTGATTGGGATTCGGGGTGACGAACGCCAGCAGATCGACGCCGCGCGGGCTGCTGCGCCACAAGATCGGTCGGGTTGACGAAGCGGCCGTCCCGAGCATCTGCTGACCGAGGCCGTAGAGCACCGGCGAGAGCGGCACCGGCGCAGGCGAGTGCCGGCGAGCGCCGCGACTTCAGCGCCCAGGAGCTCTGCGCCGGCATCTCGAGACGTGCGGCCGACACCAGGATCGCCACCCGGACCAGCACCAGCAGCGTCAGCATCAGCACCGGCGTGTAGAGGCCGCGCACGCTGATCGGCACCCCGAGCAGCTCGAGTTCGCCGCCGCGGCCGAGGAGCAGGCCGACGATCAGGCCGCCGACGCGAGGATCAGCACGTCGAGCAGCCACACCCATGGCCGCGTCGCGGCCGTGCGCGCGACGCGTGACGTGCACGCAGCGTGCCGAGCCACGTAGAGCCCGGCGATCATCACGCAGTAGACGGCGAAGTACGCATCGCAGAAGCGCCGCCCAGGCCATGCAGAGGCCGACGAGCGCGGCGTCGCCGATCGATCGGGTGCGCTCGGCGTTGACGTAGGCACGCAGAGGAACGCCGGCGAGCGGCCGCCGCCGCCACGAGGCTGAAGTGCCCGGTCGTTGCGCGCGATCATCACCGGCGACCAGGCGAACGCCAGGCCGGCCAGCCACGCCTCCGACCGCGTCGCCGGCGACACGCGACGCGCGCCAGGCCGATACGTCAGAGCGCGGTGATCACCAGTCGCGATCAGCAGAACCACGTTGAACGAGGCGACGACGCCGAGCCAGCGAGATGAGCGGCAGGGCCAGCACGTTCGAGGAACGCCGTGTAGTTGTGCTGCGTGAGATCGACGCGCTGGCGATGAGCGAGAGGATCTGCTCGGTGGTGAGCGGGTTGTGCGCCCGAGGCGATCTCGTGCTGGAACACCCACTGGTTCCAGACGTACACGCCGGTGTCGCCGCCAGGATCGCCGGTGAGATGCGTTCCAAGGTGCAGCGGCAGCGGCCACGTGAAGGCGATCGCGACCAGCACGTAACCCAGCGACGACGGCGAGGCGGGGGCCCCATTCGCGCCGTTCATCATCAGACAGGCGGCGCAAGTGTACCACAGGCCGGCAGAGCTGGCGACCGGTGTCGGGGTGGGTGGTGTGCCGACAGGAAGGCGGGACCCGGCGATGGTCGAGGCGCGGGGCAGCGGCATCGGCCGCCGCCCCGCGGCAGTCAGGAGACGTCGGGCCCCGCCGTCGGGCCCCGGCCAGCGCCTAGAAGTCGTAGCGGACGCCGAACCGCACGATGCGCGGGTCGAGCAGGCCGAGCACTTCCTTGAAGGTGGCGCCGGTGGTGGTGCGGAACACCGTGACCACGCCGGAGTTCGAGCACGTTGAACACGTCCAGCTGGCCGCGTGATCTTGCCGACCTTGCCGAGGCTGAACGCGCGGTCGACGCGGACGTCGCCGATCGCGACGTTCGGCGCGCGGTTGTTGGTCGACCGGCTTCCATGCGGATGTTCTGGGCGCCGTCGCCCGGGAACGTCACGCTGGTGACGCGGCCCCACTGGTTGCCGCTCTGGTGACGCCACGTCCCGACAAGCCAATCTCCAACGGCATGACGTAGCGGCCGATGATCTTGTAGTTCCACGAGGTGGAGGTTTCCAGGCCGTTGTCTGCCGAACATCAGCTGCGACGGACGGTAGAAGTGATCGTCGCGCAGGTTGCCCGCGACGCCGGTGTTGCTCGTGGACGACACCATGTCGTGAATCTGATTCAGCCAGGTGTAGCCGAACGAGGTGAGCAGCATCCACTTGCCGCGCATGCGGCGGTTGACCGCGAACTCGACCGTGTTGAAGTTCGACCGGTTGTCCGGGCCGTAGTTGTTGGTGTAGACGCGGTCGGACGGCGCGCTCGGCCGGCCGATCGAGCAGCTGCACGACGTTGTCGTCGGCGGTGCCGGCGACGCCGTCGGCGCCGATGTCGTTGAACGCGAACGGCACCGTGTAGGTGGCGACGCGGCCGATGTCGACTTCGCTCCAGTTGTTGCGGATGTTCTTGTAGACGTAGGACACGCGGCCCGAGAGGCCGTCGGCGATTTCGCGCTCGAGGCTGAGTCGAGAACTCGTTGCGACGTCGGGCGAATGATGTCGCGGATCGACGCGGACGAAGCCGGCGCCGCCGACCGTCTGGACCAGCCGGCCCAGTTCCTGCGGGCCGTCGAGCAGCCGGTCGCCGTTCGAGGTCGTTGAACACGTAGCGCAGCTGCGCGCGGCCGACGGGGTTCTCCTGGTCGGCGAGCGTGTCGGCCGAGTTGAAGCGGAACTGGCCGTAGAACGCCTTCAGCACCGTGCGGTTGTCGCCGGTCAGGTCGTAGGCGAAGCCGACGCGCGGCGCGAACGTGGTGGTTTTCGACGACCGTGCTGCGCGCGCGATGGTCTGCGGCGCGATGAAGGCCTGGTAGGTCGGATCGTTCCAGCCGGCGAGCACCGGCTGCCCATTGGGGCTGAAGTTCTGATCCGGCCAGCCGTCCTTGTAGATCTCGAGGCGGCCACCCAGGTTCACGCGTCAGGCGCGGCGTGATCTTCCAGGTGTCGCTGATCCAGGCGGAGTTGTAGAGGACGTCGTTCACCGGCGACGTCGGCGTGTTGTAGATGTCCACCTGGTTCGGCGACGCCGCCCTGGTCGCGGTAGAAGATGTCGAGCGGCTGCGCGCGCGTCGAAGTCGCGGCGATCGCGCTTCCAGTCGTAGCCGAACTTGAAGTCGTGGCTAGCCCTTCCAGCCGTCCTTGAAGTAGCTCATCGACACGTAGACCTGCGGCTTCCAGCGCTTCTGGTCCTGGTAGGCGTCGTTGTAGCCGGTGCGCTGGTTGTTGGCCAGGTCGATGCGGCCGGGCGTCGACCGGGCCGTCGTAGAGGCCGACTTCGTCGGTGGGCTTCAGCGGGAAGAAGTTGCGCCAGGTGCCGATCAGGACGTCGAGGAACATCCGGTTGTTGAGCACGCTGGTCCACTCGACCTTCGACGGGTAGTTGCTCGACGCCTGGTACTGCGCCGCCGACACCGGCGTCGTCGGGCCGAGGCCGCGCAGTTCCTGCAGCTTGTTGCGCTTGTTGATGAAGCCGATGATCTGGTTGCTCTGGTTCAGCTGGAACGTGCCCTTGATCGTGTAGTCGTTGGTCAGCTTCGAGCGGGCCAGCGTGTCGATGCCGAGGACGTTCTTGTACTGGTCGTCCAGGCGGTAGCTGTAGAACCACCACGCCTTGCCGCTGCCACAGCGGGCCGCCGACGTTGGCATTGAGGTCGTACTGGCGGTCGATGGGGTTGCCGCGGGTCAGCGCGGTGCGCACGAAGAAGCCGTCGTCATCGCGGGTGTTGGCGGTCTTGAACTCGTCCGGGACGTTGTCGCTGATCGTCGCGTCGCCTTCCCAGTCGCTGTACCAGTTGCCCGGTGAAGCGATCGCCGCCCGACTTGACGCTGATGCTGAGCGTGGCGCCCGGGGCGAAGCTGGTGGCGTCGCTGCCGGCGCCGCCGATCGAGAACTCTTCGAACGCAGCCGAAGTCGAAGTAGCCGGCGTTGCCGGACGACGCCTTCGGTGGTGTCGATGCCCTCGATCTTGGTCTGGTTCTGGACGTCGAGGCCGTAGGTGACGTAGCCGGCCGCGGTGCCGGCGTGCGAGCCGCCGACGTCGTAGGCCTGCATCTGGATGCCGGGGGCCTGCGCCATCGCCGCCCAGATGTCACGGGCGTTCGGGATTTCGGTGAGCAGTTCCTTGGTGAAGTTGGTGCCGACGCCCGACGACGTCGTGTCCACCACCGGCGACGCGCCGGTCACGGTGACGGTCTCCTGCAGGGTCGCGACGTTCATCGTCTGGTCGACGGTGAGCGTCTGGTTGATGACGACGCGGATGCCTTCGCGCTTGACCTGGTCTGGAAGCCGACCAGCTCGTAGCTCAGATCTGTAGACGCCGGGCGGCAGCGCGATGAAGCGGTATTCGCCATCGCCTCCGGTGACCTGCACCTGCGGCTGAATCAGCGCGGGGCTGGTGGCCGTGACGGTGACACCGGGCAGCACGGCGCCCGTGTTGTCTTTGACGGTGCCGTTGATGCGGCCGCGGAAGTCCTGTGCACTGGTGGGAACGACCCAGGCGAGGGTCAGGCACAGGCAAAACAGCAACGCCTTGTTCAGCCTCATTTGTGATTTTCTCCAACTGACGATCAAAGCGGCAACACTGCTACTGCCGCGCAAGCAAGAGAGACGTTCGAACCAGAGAGAGAGCGTAGCGAGAGCGAATCGAGAGAGTCGAAGCGAGTAGGGTCGAGAGAGTGACTCGCGAGGTCTGCCCAAAGGGGAGTCCGGCGAATGGTAGACCCGGCCCCCACTATTTACAAGACATACCGGATCGCAGAACCCACCTTCCAGCCCGATAGTGCAAGGGCGAGGCCGCACCTGATGAGGCGCGATCGCCGCCACGGTCATGCAGGGTTTACGGATTTGCCAGCAATTCCGCCGATCGTCCCGACTCCCCGGCACGGGACGCCCGGCGGCTCTTCGTGAAATTGGATTCGGCAACAGGAGATTGAAGAGTGGACCGGGCAAAAATCCCCCACGTAGACTCGCCGGCATGATTCGACACGGACTCTTTGCCTTGATCGTCGCGACCCTGCTCCCGGCCGCGCGGCGCAGCCGCGCCTCGGCGCTCGCCCCAAGCCCCAAGCCCCAAGCCCCAAGCCCCAAGCCCCAAGCCCCAAGCCCCAAGAGCCAACTAGAGCCTAGAGCCTAGAGTCTAGAGCCTAGGGTTCAGGGCTCGAGGCCGGGCTCCTCCGTCCCGCAGCTCGCGGAAGCGCGCCAGCTCGCGCGGGCGCTGGGCCCGCATCGCCGCATCGGTTCGGACCAGCCACGCCAGGAACGCCAGGTGGGGCAGGCTCAGGAGGGCCAGCTCTTCAGGTATGGGCTCCGCGAGGACGACCGCGAGCAGGTTGACGAGGGTGGCGATGGCAAAGAGGGGCGAGAACAGCGGGTGGCCGGCCGCCCCGGGAACGGTGGCGCCGAACGCCATGGCCGTCCGCTCCCAGGCCGGTGCGCTCAGAGGAGCGTCAGGAGCAGCGTTCGCGGCGTTCGCTTCTTCGTAGAACACCTGGAGGTAGCGGCCAATCCGCTCGGCCCCGAAGTGGAGTGGTCGGATGGCTTCGAAGGTGCTCAGGAGCACGGTGAGCGGAACAATGGCCGCGACTCGGGTAGGGCAGGGCGATGACCAGGGCGGTCAAAATCATGGCCCACACGCACAATCCGGCGACCGTCAGCGCTACCCGCAACTGCCCACGACTGGCCACAGCGTCCCGAAGCGAGCGGAATTCGTGTAATTGTTGCTCTGTCATTTTTACCCGCAGTCTACTGCACGCCCTAAACCCGCTTGCACGTTGAAGATAGTCTGTTACAATGCCGACAAACCTTACATAGGGTTCGCCGCCGCGGCGGGCCTCCGGCTATGTGACTTTTCGTGTGTAGAGGCGTAATGGTGCTGAAAGTATCCAGCCAGCTGACCCGATTGGCCGTCGTTCTGTTGACCGTGCTCGGACTGTTGAGTCCGCAGGCGGCCCAAGCAGCTACGGGCACTACAAGCACTACACAGAAGACCACTCAGAAAACTCCCACTCGCGCCGCCAAGACCTACACGGCCAACGCCGCGCGCGCCCGCCGCGCTCGGCTGGTGAACGCGAGCGCCGCAGCCAGGCCCGCGACATGCGCGACGCGCAGACGCCGCGCTTCAAGATCGACGAGTCCGGCCAGGAAGTGCCGGATGTCCGCGCCGAAGCCGCCATCATCTACAACCCGGTCACGCGCGAAGTGCTGTGGTCGTCGAACGCCGAGAGCGAACGCTCGATCGCCAGCATCACCAAGGTGATGACCGCGCTCGTCACGCTCGAGAGCGGCATCGATCTCGCCACGCCGGTCACGGTGCAACTGACCGACGTGTCCCGCGCGTCCACCACCTACTTGCGCCGCGGCTACAAGGTCACAGTGGAAGATCTGCTGAACCTGCTGCTCGTTGGCTCCGACAACGCCGCCGCCCGCGCGCTGGCCCGGGTCTCGCCCTACGGATCCGCCGGCTTCATCGATCACATGAACCAGAAGGCGCAGGATCTTGGCCTCGTCTCCACGCACTACGACGACCCGTCCGGGCTGCTCGCCACCAACGTCTCGTCGGCCTACGACATGGCCCAGCTGATCGCCTACGCCGCTGCCGATGAACGGATTGGCGGCGTGATGCGCAAGACATACTACGAGACGAGCAGCGGCAAGATTGCGATTCACGCGAACAGCACGAACCAGCTGGTGAAGGTGGGGGACCTCGACGTCCTCGGCGGCAAGACCGGCTTCATCAGCCGCTCCGGCTACTGCCTGGCGTCGCTGCTGCGCCTGCCGCAGACCGGGCAGCAGGTGGCCGTCGTGGTGCTGGGCGCCAAGTCGAACGCCAGCCGCTTCTGGGAAACGCGCCACCTGTTCAACTGGCTGTCGAGCCGCACCCGCGCCCTGGTGGGCAGCGGGGACGCGCAGCACGACGACGAGTAAACACCCCTCCGTAATCGGTGCGAGTGCGGCGCGGCGCGCCGCCTCAGCTCTCCTGCATCAACGCCGCGTCGAGCGGCAGCGTCGCCACCGGATCGAAGAACGGCAGCAGCGGCCGCCCGGCCACGAGACTGTCCAGCAGCTTCAGGTAGCGATCGCACTTCAGGCACTGCGTCACGCGGTACACCCGGTCCGCCGTCGTCAGCGTGCGCAACTCCGAGGTTTCCGTGTTGCCGCAGTACGGGCAGCCGCCGTCGAACGGCCAGCGGGCGTGGCATCGCGGGCAGAGCAGCAGATGCTCCCCTGACGACGAGAGTGCGCCGAACTCCGGCTCCGCTCCACAGACCGGGCAGCGCCCGCGACGCCAGCCGTCGAGCGGAACCCGCCGGGTCATCACGTCAGCCGTGCGGATCAGGAACGGCTTCAGCGCCCATTGCAGCACTTCGGGCCACATCGGATCGGTGTCCTCCTCGATCGCAGTCGCATCGGGATGCAGCGGCGCCTCGTACCAGGCTCGCGCGCGCTCGGGGAGCGAGGTCTCGCGGCCGGTCGCGTGCAGCTGCGCTGCCGACGCCTGATCGATGACGTCCATGCGGCGTAACACGTCGGTGATCTGTCGGATGAGCAGCCGGACTTCGGACCAGTCGATCGGGAACTCGCCGAACGACGCCAGTGGCCCGCCCCGTGCCAGCCGGGTCTTGAGCAGCTCGACCGGAACGTCGAGTGACGGCGTGGTGATGCGGCTCTCGACCCGGCGGACCGTCGTCACCAGCTCGGCGTGAAGGTCGGCGGCCGAGGCCAGATCCGGCTGCCGAGTGGCCAGCGCCCGCAGCTCCGCGATTTCTCGCGTGGCGGACCGCTCGCTCGGGGAATGGTCGAGGCATGGATGGATTATCAGCGATCGCGCGTGCGGTAAGCTGAAAGACATGCCACCTCGGGCGCCGAAGCAGCTCCGCATCCTGATGGTGGCCTCCGAGGCCTATCCGTTCTCGAAGACCGGCGGGCTGGCCGACGTCACGGCCGCGCTGCCCAAGGCGCTGGGCCGGCTGGGCCACGACGTCACCCTGATCACCCCTCGATATCGCGGCATCGAAGCCGGGGCCGTCGTCGACCAGGCGCGTGTCCACATGGCCGGCAGCTGGTTCGAGTTGGGACTCAGCGAGCAGCCGCTCGGGCCGGGCGCCAGGGTGCTGTTCCTCGACTGCCCACCCCTCTACGACCGCGCCGGGCATCTATAACGAACGGGGGGTCGACTTACGCCGACAACGCGCTGCGATTCGGCTTGCTCTCGGCCGCCGCCGTGGACTGGCTCGGCCGGCAGCCGCAGCCCATGCACATCGTGCACGCCCACGACTGGCAGACGGGACTGGTGCCCGCCTATCTTCGTGCACCCGCGCATCCGGCGACCGTGTTCACCATCCACAACCTTGCGTATCAAGGGCATCTTCGACAAGGCATGGGTGCCGCGGCTGGGCCTCGGCTGGCATGACTTCACGGTGAGCGGGCTTCGAGTTCTTCGATTGGCTCAGCCTGCTCAAGGCCGGCGTCAACTTCGCCGATCACGTGACGACCGTCAGCCCGACCTACGCCGCCGAAATCCAACGGCCGGAGTACGGATACGGCTTCGAGGGAGTGATGCAGGCGCGGGCCTCGCACCTGAGCGGCATCCTGAACGGCATCGATACCGACGAGTGGGATCCCGCGCCGCGATTCGTTCCTGCCAGTCCCGTTCGATGTCACCGACCTCTCCGGCAAGACGCTCGCGAAGCGCGCGCTGCTCGAGGCCTACGGCCTGCCGGTGAACGACGACACGATGGCGAGGCCGGTGGTGGGGATGGTGTCGCGCATGGTCGATCAGAAGGGCCTGGACCTGGTGGCCGCGCTCGCTTCCGACCTGCCGTCGTTCGATGCGTCCTTCGTGGTACTGGGCACCGGCGACTCCCGTTACCAGGACATGTGGCACGGGCTGGCCGCCTGGCGTCCCGATCGCATCTCGGCGCACGTCGGTTTCGACGAACGGCGCGCGCACCTGATCGAGGGCGGCGCCGATGTGTTCCTGATGCCTTCGCGCTTCGAGCCGTGCGGGTTGAATCAGATGTACAGCCTGCGCTACGGCACGGTGCCGCTGGTCCGTGCGGTGGGTGGGCTCGTCGATACCGTGCGCCCCTTCAACCCGCGCAACGGGCAGGGCACCGGTTTCCTGTTTTCGGAGTACTCGCCGCGAGCGCTGGCGGAGACGCTGGGCGGGGCGCTGGCGCTCTACCGCGGAAATCCCAGGGCCTGGACGCGCCTGCAAAAGAACGGCATGCGGAAGGACTTCTCGTGGGACCGTTCGGCTGCCGAGTACGTGAAGGTGTATAAAAGAGTGATGGCCACCCGGCAGGACACCCTGCCGATCGGCCCCGGCATCTAATTTGGTAGAGGACGTATGGCTTCAGACAAGGTGAAGACGGTTACGGACGGCGATTTCGGTGAGTCGGTGAAGTCGGGGCTGGTGCTGGTGGATTTCTGGGCCGAGTGGTGCGCGCCGTGCCGGCGCCTGGCGCCAACGGTCGACCAACTGGCCGAGGACTACAACGGGCGCCTGACGGTCGCCAAGATGAACGTCGACGAGAATCCCGTGACGCCGCCGAACTTCATGATCCGCGGCATTCCCACGCTGCTGCTCTTCAAAGATGGCGACCTCAAGGAAACGATTGTCGGACTGGCCGACAAGTCGGACCTGGTGCGCATGATCGACAAACACCTCTGATCGCCGCCTCATGAACCACGAGCGGCAGGTCATCATCATCGGGTCCGGCCCGGCCGGGCTCACAGCGGCGCTCTACGCGGCGCGCGCCAATCTCTCCCCGCTGGTCATCGAAGGCGTCGAAGCCGGCGGACAGCTCATGCTGACGACCATGGTGGAGAACTGGCCCGGATTCCGGGACGGCATCATGGGACCGGATCTGATGGCGGAGCTGCGGGCGCAGGCGCTGCGTTTCGGCGCCGAGATCGTGCAGGGCGACGTGTCATCGGTCGACGTCTCGGCGCGGCCGTTCACGCTGACGGTGTCGGGCAAGATCTACAAGGCGCAGGCGTTGATTCTCGCGACGGGGGCGTCGGCCAAGTGGCTGGACCTCGGCGTCGACAAGCAGCTCTCCGGGCGCGGCGTCTCGACGTGCGCGACCTGCGACGGCTTCTTCTTCAAGGGCCGCCGCGTGGCGGTGATCGGCGGCGGCGACACCGCGATCGAGGAAGCGATCTACCTCGCGAAGCTGGCGTCGCACGTCACCGTCATCCATCGCCGCGACACGTTGCGCGCGTCGAAGGTGATGCAGGACAAGGCGATGTCCACCGCGAACGTCACGTTCGTGTGGAACACCGAAGTGACCGACATCAAGGACCCGGCGAAGGGCGAAGTCACCTGCCTGGTGCTGAAGAACAACCAGACCGGCGCGACCAGCGAGCTGCCGGTGGACGGCGTCTTCATCGCCATCGGCCACACGCCGAACACGGGGTTGGTGGAGGGGCAGATCGAGCTGGAAGACAACGGCTACATCAAGACCCACGGCGGCTCGCGCACGAGCGTGCCCGGCGTGTTCGCCGCCGGCGACGTGCAGGATCACATCTACCGTCAGGCCGTCACCGCCGCGGGATCGGGCTGCATGGCCGCGATCGATGCGGAGCGATATCTGTCGGGCACGGGGCACTGAAGAGGGCGGTTCGAAGGTTCTAGGGTTCTAAGTTCTCAGGTTCAAGGACGAAGTGCGTAACCAGCACCGCCCGCGAACCCTGGAACCTTAGAACCCGAGAACCCCAGAACCCTAGAACCCCAGAACCCTCACTCGATCCACCCCCCCCGACCACTTCCTCATCCTCGTAAAACACCACGGCCTGGCCCGGCGTCACGGCGGTCTGGGGCTCATCGAAGACGAACTCGGCGCGCCGCGCGTCGAGCGCGCGCACGCGACCGCTGGCGGCGGCGTGCCGATGGCGGATCTGCGCAGCGGCCGGCGTCCAGTCCAGCGGCGCGGTGCCGGAGGTCCAGTTCACCTCGGCCGCCGACAGCGACGCGCGGTCGAGCGCATCGCTTCGGCCCGACCGTGACGCGCGCCGAGGCCGCGTCGATCGCGACCACGTAGAGGGGATCGGACGACGACAAGCGCAGCCCCTTGCGCTGCCCGACGGTGAAGCGGTGCACGCCGTCGTGTGTCCCGATCACGCGGCCATCGGCCGAGACGATCGCGCCGGCGCGTGCCAGTTCGGGTGCCTCGCGCTCGACGAACGCGGCGTAATCGTCGTCGGGGACGAAGCAGATTTCCTGGCTATCCGGCTTCTCCGCGACGCGCAAGCCAAGCCGGCGCGCGTGTTCCCGCACCGTCGGCTTGTCGAGGTCGCCCAATCGGGAAGAGCGCCTGCGCCATCTGCGCCTGGGTGAGCGAGAACAGGAAGTACGCACTGGTCCTTGCCGTGATCGAGCCCGCGCAGCAGGCGAAAGCGTCCGCCGTCCGTGGATCGATGCGCGCGTAGTGGCCGGTGGCCAGCGCCGCCGCGCCGTAGCCCGACGGCGCGGTCGAGGAGCGCCGCGAACTTCAGATCGCTGTTGCAGTGCGCGCACGGAATCGGCGTCCGGCCGGCGACGTACTCGCGGACGAAGTTCGAAACCACGGCGTCGTCGAACTGCGATTCGAAGTTGACGATGTAGTGGGGGATGCCGATCGCGGCGGCGACGCGGCGCGCGTCGTGCAGGTCGTCGATGGTGCAGCAGGTGCCGATAGCCGCGGCCCGCGTCGGGGGCCGCCGGAGTTGTCGTAGAGCTGCATCGACACACCGATGACGTCGTGACCCTGCTCGGCGAGCAGGGCCGCGGCGACCGAGGAGTCCACGCCGCCCGACATGGCGACGACAACGCGCATGGCTTCATCGACGAAGCGTCGAGCGTCAGGTTACGGAGCTTCTCGACCAGCGCCGGCAGCACGGCGATCACGTGGTCGATCTCGGCCTCGGTGTTCGACGCGCCGAGGCTGAAGCGGATCGAGTCCGAGCGTCCGCGCGATGGGGGAGTCCCATCGCCTTCAGCACGTGCGACGGTTCGAGGGTGCCGGACGAGCACGCCGACCCGGACGACACGGCCACGCCCTCGAGGTCGAGCGCGATCAGCAGCGATTCCGACTTCGACCCGATCGAAGCTGATGTTGGTGGTGTTCGGCACCCGCGGACTCGGCGGCGCCGTTGCGCTCGGTGCCGGGCACGCCCGACCAGGATGCCCTGCTCGAGCCGGTCGCGCAGTGCCGCGAGGCGCGGCGCCTCGGTGGCCATCTTCTGCCGGGCGCAGCCGTCGCCGCGACGCCGAGGCCGGCGAGTGCCGGCACGTTCTCGGTGCCGGCCCGGCGGCTGCGCTCCTGGCGTCCGCCGGTCACGAACGGCACCAGGCGGACGCCGCGGCGAATCCACAGGGCGCCGGTGCCCTTGGGGCCGTAGAACTTGTGCGCCGACAGCGACAGCAGGTCGACGCCGAGCGCGCGGACGTCGACCGGGAGCTTGCCGGCGGTCTGCACGGCGTCGGTGTGCAACAGCGCGCCGCGCGCGTGGGCGGCCTGGGCGATCGCGGCCACCGGCTGCACCGTGCCGATCTCGTTGTTGGCGTGCATCACGGAGACGAGCGCGGTGTCATCCGTCAGCGCCGCCGCGACCGCGTCCACCGAGACGATCCCGGAGCGGTCCACCGGGACGAACGTGACGCGCCAGCCGCGCTTGGCGAGCCCGCGCATCGTGTTCAGCACCGCCTCGTGCTCGATGCCGGTGGTGATCAGGTGCCGGCGGCCGGCGCCTTCGAGGGCCTCGGCGGCGCCCCGAATGGCGGCGTTGTCGCTCTCGGTGCCGCTGCCCGTGAACACCACCTCGGCGGCGTCGGCGCCGATCAGCTCCGCCACCTGCGGCCCGGGCATCGTCGACCACGGCCTTGGCCTGCTGGCCGAAATGGTGGACGCTGGAGGCGTTGCCCCAGATGTCCCGGGTGACCCGGGCAGCCTGGTCCACGACGGCGGGAGCCGGCGGGCGTCGTCGCGTTGTGGTCCAGATAGATGCGCATGGCCGGTCCAGCGATCGTAACAGTTCCGGCGCAACCCGCAGCAACAAAGGCACTAGACAACCATTGGCCGAGGCTCCATACTGTCGAGACTTCAGCCCGAAGCCCTACTTCCCCGGGCCTTTTCTCGCGTGAATCGACACCCTCATGTCCCTATCCAGGAGAGGGGGAGGTTTCTAACGATGTGGAAGCGTGACGAGTCGGTCAAACCGGCCACGCCACCGGTACCCGCGCCCGCGGTGCCGGCGGCACCAGCAGCCTCGATGCACCCCGGCAACGAGTGAGCGGCGCACTCAACAACTTCAGGGGGAGAACGTGAATATCGGGAAGTCCGTCGTCATCAAGGGCGAACTGAGCGGCAGCGAAGATCTGACCATCGAAGGCAACGTCGAGGGCAAGATCGAGCTCACGGAAAACATCCTCACCATTGGCCCCAACGGCAAGATCAACGCCGAGGTGTTCGCCAAGGCGGTGATCGTCCTCGGTGAGGTGATCGGCAACGTGACGGCCTCCGAGAAGGTGGACATCCGCGACAACGGGTCGGTGGACGGCGACATCACGTCGCCGCGCGTGGCGATTGCCGAGGGTGCGCACTTCCGCGGCAGCGTCGACATGCAGCGTGCCGGCAGCAAGCCGCGGCCGCTCCGGCCGCCAAGCCGCGCCGACGTGCCGGCGCCTGCCGCCGACAGCCGGCGCCAGGCGCGGGCCAGAAGGTCGGCGCCTAGCCGGCACCGCCTCGCGCGGACGCCGCTCGCACGCTGAACGGATCTGTCTCGGCTTCCTCGGCGAACGCCGCGCGGCGAAACCGCGCCGGCGGCGGTCACCGCCGTCCGCCACGACGGATGACAGTCAGTCTACCCGACCAAGTCGCTGCCGAAGTTCCTCGCGTCGTTGCGGACGCGCGAGAAGCCGGCGCTGCTCGACCTGGGACCGGTCGTCGGATCGAACGTCAACTTCTTCGGCGAGCAGCTGGGCTGCCGCATTCGTGTCGAGGATCTCGCCGCGGACATCGAGCGCACCTGAAGCAGCGGCAACGCCGACCAGCTGCCGGCGTTCCTCGGCCAGCGCTTCACGCAGCCGGCCGGGCTCGGTGGACGGCATCCTCGCGTGGGACCTGTTCGACTTACCTCGACAAGGCGTCGGCGCAGGCGCTGGCCACCGTCGCTGACGACGCTGCTGGAGCCCGAAGGCGCCGCTGCTCGGCTTCTTCAGCACGACGGAATCGAAGAGTCCGTCTACACGAAGTACGTGGTCGTCGATCCCGTGCACCTCCGTTACCGCACCTATCCTGCCAGCCGCGCCGCGTCAGCGCGCGCTCCTCACCGGCGACATCATCCGCATGTTCAAGGGGCTGCGAGTGTCCGACTCGTTCCTGATGAAGAGCAACGTGCGCGAGATGCTGTTCCGGAAAAATCCGGTCTAGGGCGGCCTCATGGCCCGCCCGGTCGTCGCCCTGCTCAGCGATTTCGGCACCGCCGATCACTACGCGGGCACGATGAAGGCCGTCGTGCTGGGCGATCTGCCCGGACGTCACGCTCGTCGACATCGCCCACGACCTGCCGCCGCACGACGTGCATGGCCGGCGCCCTCGCAACTCGCCGCCTGCTACAAGTACTTCCCCGCGGGCACCGTCTTTCTGGTGGTCGTCGATCCCGGCGTTGGATCGGCGCGGCGCGGCATTGCCGCCGAAGTCGGCGACTACCGCTTCGTCGCGCCGGACAACGGCGTGCTGTCAGCGGTGCTTCAAGGAATTGGCCGCCGCGGAAAGTCGTCGAGCTCACCGAGCGGAAGTACGCGCGTCCCACGATCAGCCGCACCTTCGAAGGCCGCGACCGCTTCGCGCCGGCGGCCGGCTGGCTCGCGAAGGGGCTGGCGCTGGCCTCACTTGGCCGCGGCGTCAGCGACTATGCCCGCCTGGAGTTGCCCGACGTGGCCGTGAGTGCGGTGAGCGTCGTCGGGCGTGGTGCTCCACATCGATCGGTTCGGCAACGCCATCACCAACATCGAGCGGCGCGACGTCGACAAGGCGATCCAGGGCGGGGCGGCGATGGTCACCGCCGGACCGCACGAGATTGCCCGCATTGTCACGACCTACGACGAGGCGGCGGAGAACGAACCCTGCGCGCTCTTCGGCAGCACCGACCACCTGGAGATCGCCCTGAAGTCGAGCAGTGCCGCCGCGCAACTGTCGCTGTCGAGGGGTACGCCCGTGGTGGTCAGGCGGCGCCCTCCGTCGTGACTCGCGGCGCGGCCGGGCCGCGTCACTTCGGGCCGCCAAGTTTGTTACGATGAACCGTTTGACCATGCGGTCGTCGATGACGGCAGCAGAGACTTCCACACGCTGACACGGCCGGCCCTGCGCGCGGCTTCCGTCAGGACCCGCCGCCAACGCTGAGCGGCTAGAGAGCGGACCACTGATCATGCAGCAGACCTCAGCTTCGAAGTCCAGCAACGGGCAGATGGAATCGGACCTCTCCCTCGAGTTCCTCCGCGTGGTGGAGCAGGCGGCCATTGCCTGCGCGCACACGATGGGGCAGGGGGACCGCCACCTGTCGGATCAGGCGGCGGTCGAGGCGATGCGCCGCGAGATGGACACCGTGCCGATTGACGGCACCATCGTCATCGGCGAAGGCGAGCGCGACGAGGCGCCGATGCTGTTCATCGGCGAGAAGGTCGGGCTGGCGCTGCAGGCGACCGGGAACCGCACCTTCGACGGGGTGGACATCGCGGTCGACCCGCTGGAAGGCACCAACCTCTGCGCCACCGGCGCGGCCGATGCCATCGCGGTGCTGGCCGCGGCGGAAAAGGGCGGCCTGCTGCACGCGCCCGACATCTACATGGACAAGCTCGTCGTCGGGCCCAGCTCCAAGCACGTCGTCGACCTGGACGCGCCCGTGCGCGACAACCTGCGCGCGATCGCCCGCAGCCTCGGGCGCCAGGTGGACGAACTGGCGGTGGTCGTGCTCGACCGCCCGCGTCACGAGAAGCTGATCGGCGACATCCGCGCCACCGGCGCGCGCATCCGGCTGATCGGCGATGGCGACCTGTCGGCCGCGATTGCCGCCGCCGTCGCCGGCAGCGGTGTTCACGCCGTGATGGGTATCGGCGGCGCACCCGAGGGGGTGCTGACGGCCGCGGCGATGCGCTGCCTGAACGGCGAGATCTTCGCGCGCCTCGTGGTCAACAAGCCCGAGGACGAAGAGCGCTGCCGCGCGATGGGCATCAAGCGACGTCAAGCGGATCTACACGTCCGCCGACCTCGCGCCCGGCAAGCACATCATCTTCGCCGCCACCGGCGTCACCGACGGCACGCTGATGAAGGGCGTGCGCTTCTTCGGCGACGGCATCCGCACCAGTTCGCTGGTGATGCAGACCGACCCGCATCGCATCCGCTTCATCGACAGCATCCAGGTGTACCCAGGGCCCTCGGTGAAGATCCGCTTCTAAGGCAGAAGGCAGAAGGCCGTAGGCCGAGTCTTCTGCCTTCTGCCTTTTGCCTTCTGCCGTGTGCCGTCTTCAGGTTCCCCCGGTGTCCGCCCCATTCAACTCACGCCGCAACGTCTACACCGCCGCGGCGGCCAACGGGATCGGGTTTGCCGGCTTCACGATCGTGATGCCGTTCCTGCCGCTCTACATTCGCGAACTGGGCGTGACCGACGTCGCCGACATCGCGCTCTGGACCGGGCTGACGCTCGGCGCCACGCCGGCGGTGACGGCGTTCAGCGCGCCGCTATGGGGCCGCGTCGGCGATCGTTACGGCAGCAAGCTGCTGGTCCTGCGATCGCTGTCGGCGTTCGTGCTGACGAAAGGGGCGATGGCGTTTGTCACCGCGCCCTGGCAGCTGTTCGCGTTGCGCGCCCTGCTCGGCGTGTTCGCCGGCTACGGCGCGCTCACCGTGTCGATGGCCGCCGAATCGGTGCCGCGCGAGCGGATGGCGCAGGCGATCGGCACGGTCCAGGTCGCGCAGCGGCTCGGCCCGGCGATCGGGCCGGTGATCGGTGGCCTGCTGGCGCCGATCGGTGGGACTGCGCCGCACGCTTCCTCATCGCCGCGGCGTTCTACCTCGCTCGCGGTGATTCTCGTTGCGCTGTTGTATCAAGAGCCGCGCACCCGGCAGGCGCGTACCGCCGGCCGCGGCATGCGCGAAGTGCCTCGCCGAGTTGCTGCGGACGCCAGGGTTCGTCATGGTCTTCACCGTCATCCTCTGCCTGCAGCTCGTCGATCGCAGCTTCGGCCCGATCCTGCCGCTGTATGTCGAGGCGCCTGGGCTTGCCTGAGTCACAAGTGGCCTTTGTCTCCGGCGTGCTGTTCTCGATCGCCGCAGTGTTTGCGGCGATCGGGCATCGCGTGGCCGGACCGCTGCTGCAGCGCTTCTCGCCACGCGTGCTGATCACGACGTCCTCGGCGTTGACTGCCGTGGGCCTGGCTCTGCTCGTGGCCGTGCCGTCGGTGTCGTCGTTCGCGATCGCGCTGGCGGTGTCGGGCGCGGCGATCGGCGTCGGCATGACCGCTGCTTACACTTCCGGGGGCGCACTGCTGCCACCCGATGCGCACGCGACCGGGTTCGGCGTGATGACCACCGCCTCGCTGATTGGGCTGGCGGTGAGCCCGATCGTGGCCGGCTTCATCAGCGGTCCCGGGTTGCGCGTGGTGTTCGAAGCCGACGTCGTGCTGCTGGTGCTGTTGACGGTGATTGTCTGGGCGTGGATGTCGCCTGGGCTCAGCCGTCCGTCGGCGCATCCGGACATCTCTCGTTCCTGACGCGCTGGCCGCCTGGGGCCATCCTGTACAATCAACGCGGCATGAAGCAACGGTCGAACCTCACCGAGCGAGCGGCGCTCGTGGGGCTGATGACGGGGACCACCCGTCGTGTCGATGCGGAACGTTCGATGGAGGAACTGGAAGGGCTGGCCGACGCGGCTGGTGCACTGGTCGTGCTGCGCGTGCTGCAGGAACGTCCGAAGCCCGACCCCGCCACCTTCCTCGGCAGCGGCAAGGTGGCGATGCTTGCGCAGGCCGCCGACGAAGCCGACGTGGACGTCATCGTCTTCGACAACGAGTTGTCGCCGGCGCAGCTGCGCGAGCTGGGCAAGCGGCTGTCCCGCAAGGTTGTCGATCGCACGCAGCTCATTCTCGACATCTTCGCCAGGCGCGCGCGCACCAGGGAAGGCAAGCTCCAGGTCGAGCTGGCGCAGCTGAAGTACCTGCTGCCACGCCTCGTCGGCATGGGCGCCGAGCTGTCCAGGCTGGGCGGCGGCATCGGAACCAGGGGACCTGGCGAAACCAAACTGGAAGCCGACCGGCGGCGGATTCGCGAGCGTATTCACGGCCTCGAACAGGACATCAACGTCGTCCGGCGGCGGCGTTCGCAGCTGCGCGATCGCCGGCACAAGGAAGACATTCCAACGGTCGCGCTCGTGGGCTACACCAACGCCGGAAAGACGACGCTCTTCAACCGGCTGTCGAAGTCCGACGCGGAAGCATCGGATGCCTTGTTCGTGACGCTCGATCCGTTGGTCCGACAGGTGATGCTGCCCGATCGCCGGCCGCTGTTGCTGAGCGACACGGTCGGGTTCATCGATCGCCTGCCGCACACACTGGTGGCGGCGTTCCGCGCCACGCTGGAGGAGACGGCTGACGCCGACCTGGTGCTTCACGTCATCGACGCCTCGAGCCCGGAGCACGAGCGGCATGCCGCCGCCGTCAACCGCGTCCTCGAAGAGGTCGGCGCGACGAGCGTCCCGCGCCTCGAGGTGTACAACAAGGTCGATCGGCTGTCGCCGGACGAGCGCCGCCGCCTCCGCGAGGCGGACCCCTCGTCGATGCAGATCTCGGCGGCCACCGGCGAAGGGTGTCACGAGCTGCTGGGCGCGGTGGCCGCACGTCTCGCCCTCGACCAGCAACGCATCACCATCAAGCTGGATCTCAGTGATCCCGAGCAGCACGAACGTCTCGGATGGATCTACCGCCACGGCCGCGTGCACAGTCAGACGTCGAGCGGCGATCGGGTGGAACTGGAAGCCGACCTGCCGCGCCGCCTGGTGGCGCAGGCGATGGGCGTGGCGATGGCACGCCCGCCAAGGGGAGCTCGCGGTGCGTAAGCGAACGCTCGGACTGATGTTGGCGTCCGCGTGGCTGGCGGTGATCGCCGGCTGCGCGGCGAAAACCGTGACCCCGGTCGTCACCGCGCCGAAACATCCCGACTACGTGTTCCCGGCGGCGGCCCCAGGGGCTGACCCAGCGGTGATGGCTGGCGTGGAACGCGGCTGGCAATTCATGCAGAGTGGCGACTTCCGCAGTGCCGAGCGCGAGCTGACGCGTGTGCAGAAGGCGTCGCCGCAGAGCGTGAACGCCGAGACCGCCCTCGGCTACCTCGAGCTGGCGCGGGGCGATGCGGCCGACGCACTGCCGATCTTCGACCGCGCGCTGTCGCGTGGTCCGACCTACGCCTCGGCGCTGGTGGGACGCGGCTACGCGCTGATGGACCTGAAGCGCGAGGGCGACGCGCTGGCGAGTTTCGAGGCGGCCCTCAAGGCCGATCCCACACTGGTCGACCTCCAGGGAAGGGTGGACGTGCTGCGCTTCCGGGCCACGCAGGATCTCGTGACCCGCGCCAAGAGTGCCAGCGACGCCGGCCGCCTCGACGATGCCAAGGCGTCCTACGAGCAGGCGATTGCCGCCTCACCCGATTCGGCGTTCCTGTATCGCGACCTGGCGGCAGTGGAGCGCCGCGCGGGGCAAACCTCGGCGGCCGTGGATCACCTGCGCAAGGCCGCCGAACTCGAGCCGTCCGACGCGCGGGCGCACGCCTCGCTCGGCGAGATTCTCGACGAGCAGGGCGACCCGGTCGCCGCGCTCGCCGCCTTCGAGAAGGCGGTCTCCCTCGATCCGTCCGCGGTGCCCGCCGCCACGCTGGCGAGCGCACGCGATCGCGCGGCGTTGCTCAAGCTGCCAGAGCCGTACCGCGCGATCCCAGACGCGCCGCAGATCACCCGCGGAGATCTCGCCGCGCTGCTGGGCGTCCGGCTCGAGGCCCTGGTCGCGCGCGCGGCGCAACGACAGGTGGTGATCACCGACGCGCGCGGCCATTGGGCGCAGGCCTATATCACGGCCGTGGTGCGGTCCTCGATCATGGAGACGCTGCCAAACTATCAGTTCCAGCCCGCCGTGGTGGTGCGCCGGGGCGACCTCGCCCGCATCGTGGCGCGGGTGCTCAGCCTGGTGGAGGCCCTGAAGCCCGCAGCCGCGGCCGGGTGGCAGAACGCGCGGGTCTCGGTGAGCGACGTCGCGCCGACGCATCTCAGCTATCCGGCAGTGTCCGTCGCCGTCGCCTCGGGCGTGATGCCACTGGAGGGCGGCGCCTTCAGGCTGCTCGATCCCGTCAAGGGATCCGAGGCGATTGACGTCGTCGGCCGTCTCGAAGCGTTGGCGCGATGACCACCGGGCCCGTCTTCACGATTGCCAATCAGCTGACGCTGCTGCGGATGCTGTTGATACCGGCGTTCGTGCTGTTGGTGGTCTACGGTCGCTTCGGCTGGGCGCTGGTGGTGTTCATCGTCGCCGGTGTCACCGATGCGCTCGACGGCATCATCGCCCGCATGCCGGGCCAGAAGAGCGAGCTCGGAGCGTGGCTGGATCCGGTGGCGGACAAGCTGCTGCTGGTGACCACCTTCATCGTCCTCACGCTGCCGAACATCGGGCTGGTGAACCGGATTCCCATCTGGCTGACCGTCATCGTCATCAGCCGCGACATCGGCATCGTCCTGACCGTGGCGGTTGTGAACCTGGCCTCGGGGCCGCGGACGTTCCGCCCGTCGCAGCTGGGCAAGGCGGCAACCGCCTGGTTCATCCTCACCTGCGTGGTGGTGATGTTCTACAACTGGCTGGGGGTGGAGTCTCGCGTGGTGGACATCTTCGTCTGGAGTTCGCTGGCCATCACCATCGCGTCGGGCGTGGACTACGTCTGGCGAGTCGGCCGCAGCATCCGCTAGCGTCCGACCCTCCTCCTCCTACTTCACCTTCTGCCGGAAATAGTCGATGGTCTTGCCCAGGCCTTCTTCGAGGGAGACCGTGGGTTCCCATCCGAGCAGCGTGCGCGCGCGGGTGATGTCCGGCTTGCGAACCTTGGGATCGTCCTCCGGCAGCGGCTGGTAGATGATCTTGCTCTTCGACCCGGTCATCTCGATGATGCGGCGCGCGATCTCCTCGATCGTCAGCTCCTGCGGGTTGCCGATGTTCACGGGATCGTTCACCGGCGCGTGCATCAGCTTGATGATGCCCTCGACGAGATCGCTGACGTAGCAGAAGCTGCGCGTCTGGCGTCCGTCGCCGAACACCGTCACGTCCTCGTTCCGGAGCGCCTGCGACATGAAGGCCGGCACCGCCCGTCCGTCCTTCACTCGCATGCGCGGACCGTAGGTGTTGAAGATGCGGACGATCTTGGTGTTCACGCCGTGGAAGCGGCGGTAGGCCACGGTCATCGCTTCGGCAAAGCGCTTCGCCTCGTCGTACACCCCGCGCGGGCCGATCGGGTTGACGTTGCCCCAGTACGACTCCTTCTGCGGATGCTCCAGCGGGTCGCCGTAGACCTCGGAGGTAGAGGCGATCAGGAACGTCGCGCCCTTGGCCTTGGCCAGGCCCAGCGCCTTGTGGGTGCCGAGCGCGCCGACCTTCAGCGTCTGGATTGGCAGTTCGAGGTAGTCGACCGGGCTGGCCGGGCTTGCCCAGTGCAGGACGAAGTCCACCGGGCCATCGACGTCGATGTAGGTCGTGACGTCGTGGCGGATCAGCTGGAAGTCGCGGTCGCGGAGGTGCGCGATGTTGGCCAGATCGCCCGTCAGCAGGTTGTCGATGCCGACGACGGAGGCCCCGCGATCGAGCAGGGCCTCGGAGAGATGGGAACCGATGAAGCCGGCGGCGCCGGTGATGACGACTCTCAACGATGAACTCCGTTCCAGTGACGTGCGTGAGGCGCGTTGCCTGCGGTGTTAGGTTGCGAGGTGACGATGGGGGATGAGGGCCCGGACCAGCGTCATCCACATGATCTTCAGATCGAGCGACACCGACCAGTTCTCGATGTAGTAGAGGTCGTACTCGATTCGCTTCTCGAGCGAGGTGTTGCCCCGCCAGCCGTTCACCTGGGCCCATCCGGTGATGCCGGCCTTGACCTTGTGGCGCAGCATGTACTGCGGGATCCGGTGCTTGAACTGCTCGACGAAGAACGGGCGTTCCGGGCGCGGCCCGACGATGGACATCTCGCCCTTCAGGACGTTCCAGAACTGCGGCCACTCGTCCAGATCGTGGCGGCGCAGCCACGAGCCCACCGGGGTGGCCCGCGTGTCCTCCTCGTCCGCCCAGACCGGGCCGGTGCGTTCTTCGGCGTCGAGCGGCATGGTCCTGAACTTGTAGACCGCGAACTGCTTGCCGTCGAGGCCCATCCGTTCCTGGTGATAGAAGATCGGGCCGGGCGAGCCGCGCTTGATCAGCCAGGCGATGATCAGACCGGGCACCAGCATCACGCTCAGCGCCAGCGAGGAGACAGCGATATCGAGCATGCGCTTGACGAAGGCGTTGATGCCCTGCAGCGGGATGTCGTTGAGGTTGATGACCGGAACGCCGTCCAGGTCCTCGAGCCGCGCGCGGAGCGCGATGAACTGGAGCAGGTCGGGCACGACCTTCACGTCCACGCCCTCGCGGCTGGTCGATTCGACCAGGTCCAGCAGCTTCAGGTGCTCCTCGAGCGGCAGTGCCACGTAGAGGTGGTCCACCTTCTCGCGTGTCGCGATGTCGGCGGCCTCGTTCAGCGTGCCGAGCAGTGGCAGCCCGCGGTAGCCCAGGTGATCGCCGCCGGCGCGGTCGTCCACGAAGCCGACGATCTGATAGCCAAGTTCGCGATGCTCGAGAATCTTGTCGGCGACCATGCGGCCGAGATCGCCGGTGCCGGCAATCAGGACGCGGCGCAGGCCGACGCCAGCGATCCAGCGGCGTTCCAGCGCCTCGCGGATGAACTTGCGCGACAGGTAGCCGAGCCCGATGTTGCAGACGAGGAACAGCCCCCAGACGAGCTGCGAGACTTCGTACACGCCGCGGTTCTTCAGTTCGTCCGGGACGTAGTAGGCCTGGAAATACAACGTGCCGACCACGCCGAGGACCACGGCGAAGATGCTGCCGACGAGCACGTTGAAGAAGTCGTCGATGCGCGAGCGTCCGCGGCGCAGGCGATAGAGGCCCTGCAGGTGGAAGCCCGCCGGCACGATGACCGCGATGAACGGCAGGACGTTGAGGTACTGCTCGAGCGGGGGCAGGCCCCGGGTGACCGGAATCAGGCCCGAGTCGAACCGGATGACATAGGCCAGCAGGAACGCCAGCATGCCGAGCAGGGCATCGGTGGCGATGTGGAACGCGACGAGCAGCCGGTTGTGCCGCCTCACCATGACTGGTCAGGCGGCGCGGCCATCAGTTCGTCGACGGCTTTGGCGATGCCATGCCGGAAGGAGTCGATTGAGAACCGCTCGGCATGCGCGCGAATGGCAACGCTGTCCCACTCGTGGTTCAGCGTCGCCCGGAAGCCGTCCTCGAGGGCCTCGATCGAGAGGTCGTTGACGAGGAGGCCGGTCACCCCGGGAATGACGGTATCGAGCGCGCCGCCGCGGGCCAGCGCCACCACGGGGCGCCCGCAGGCCTGGGCCTCCACGGGCACGATCCCGAAGTCCTCTTCGCCGGGCAGCACGGTGGCGATCGAGCTGCGATACAGCTCCCGGATTTCGCTGTCGGACTTGCGGCCGACGAGCTCGACGCGCACCTCCGGCCAGCGCGTCGAGTGCCGCGCGCTCGGGCCCATCGCCGACGACGGTCAGCGCCACGCCGGCACGGCGGGCGGCAATCATCGCGAAGTCCACGCGTTTGTAAGGTACGAGTGCGGACACGATCAGAAATCGGGGGCTGACGGGAACCCGCTCGGGCGTAAAGAATTCGGTATCGACCGGTGGATACACGATGGTCGACTCACGATTATAGTAAAGCCCGATCCTCCGCGCAACATATTGAGAAATAGCTAGATAGCGGTGCACGCGGTGTGCCGTGTCGCGGTCCCAGCGGGCCAGCCAGGCCAGAATCGGGCGCAGCGCCGCGCTGCGGCGGGCGCCGATCCGTTCCGGTCCGAAATAGGCGTCGAACTGGTCCCAGGCATAGCGCATCGGCGTGAGGCAGTAGCACAGGTGCCGGGCGCGCCCGGGTACGACCACCGACTTGGCGGCACAGTGGCTGGTGCTGATGACGAGGTCGTAGCCGTCGAGGTCGAACTGTTCGACCGCAAACGGGAAGAGCGGCAGGTACTGCCGGTACAGCCGCCCGGCCGCGGGCAGCCACTGCACCGGCGATCGCGAGACGCGGCGGCGCTCGATCTTGGCGGACGTGGTGCCCGGTACCTGGACCATCGTGAACAGGTCCGCGGCGGGGAAGACGTCGCACAGGGCATCGAGAACTTTCTCGCCCCCGCGCATCCCGGTCAGCCAGTCGTGGACGAGCGCGACACGCACCGGTCGAGGACCTCCTGATAGACGGTGTGAATCTGGCCGACCGACTCGGCCCACGAGAACTGGCGGGCCCGGGCCAGGCCGCGGGCGATCATCCCGGCCCGCAGCGCCGGATCCCCAAGCACCTGCCGGATCGCCTCTGCGATCGCTTCGACGTTGTAGGGGTCCACCAGCAGCGCGGCGTCGCCGGCCACCTCCGGCAGCGACGACACGTTCGAGGTGACCACCGGCGTGCCGCAGGCCATGGCCTCGAGCGGCGGCAGCCCGAAGCCTTCGTACAGCGACGGAAAGACGAAGACGCCGGCCAGGCGATAGAACGACGCCAGCGTTTCCTGCGGCTGAAAGCCCAGGAACCGCACGTGCTTGTCGAGCTTGTGGCGGTGCACCATCTGGCGCAGCGAGGGGTAGCGTGAGATCTCGTCGCCGATGACCACCAGCTTCAGGTCCTGCGGGCCGTCGCGCCGCGCCCGGCCGAAGGCGTCGATCAGCCGCTCGATGTTCTTGTGCGGCTTGATGTTGCCGACATACAGGACGAACGGGTGATCCAGCTGATAGCGCTGGCGTACGCGGTCCGTGGTCGCTTCGTCGGGCGGCGGTCAGGAAGCGTTCGTCGATGGCGTTGTAGACCACCTGCACCTTCTCCGGAGGCACATGGAAGAAGCGCAGGATGTCGCGCTTCGACGCCTCGGAGACGGTGAGGATGCGATTGGCCTGCCGCGTGGCGGTCCACATCGAGCCACGCGCGTAGACGTAGCCCAGGCGATTGGGCAGGTACTGCGGAAACATCAGGTGGATGCAGTCGTGAATGGTGACCACCGAGTGGCACCGGGTCGCCGGCGGCAGCACGTAATGCGGCTCGTGCACGAGATCCACGCGCTCGCGCGCCAGCCGCCACGGAATCCGGAACTGCTCGCCGACCGAGTACGGCTCCGCGTCCTCCGCGACATGGCGGAAGTTGGGGGCCAGCGCGTCGCGTCACCTCGAGGTCGCGTGAGCGTGCCAGCACCACATACTCGGTGGTGGTGTCGAGCTTGTGCAGTTCCACCAGGATGTTGCGGATATAGGTGCCGATGCCGAAGTCGCGCAGCTTGCGCGCGTCGATGGCGACACGGCGGCGTCCGCGCGTTCAGGCATGGGCGGCCTTCCCGGTCACGCGCAGATACAGGCGCAGCAGGCCCACCCAGTGGGGCAGGTGTTTCTCGTAGAACGCCACGTGGCTCAGCCGGCGGAGCCGCTCGGTCTCGGGATTCCGTCGCGGCCGACCGGCCGCGCAGGTGCAGCACCTCTGCGTCCGGCACGAACAGCACCTTGCGCCCGCGGGCGCGGACCGAGGTGCAGAGGTCCACGTCCTCGGTGTACATGAAGAATCGCTCGTCGAGCCCGCCGACGGCCTCGAGGTCGGTGCCGCCGGATCAGCAGGCATGCGCCGCTGACCCAGGCCCGCTCGCCGGCTTCCCGGCTGCGGCGCTCCACGTAGCGCACGATTCGCCGGAACCGCCGTTGATAGAGCGCGAGCAGCGTCTTCTGCTTCAATTCGCCCCACGGGCTGATTGGCGGGCCGAACGACAGCTCCGGGGATGCTGCGTTCGTCCATCAGTCGAGGGCCTGCGATCGCGGCGTCCGGACGACCGGCCAGGCCGCCCACGAGCGTCTTCAGCGCGCCGGGTGGCGCCTTGGTGTCCGGATTCAGCAGCAGCACGTACTCGCCGGTGGTCGCGGCGATGCCCAGGTTGTTGGCGCGCGCGAAGCCGAGGTTGCCGCCGGCGTCGATCGTCCGCACGGCGGGCCAGCGCTCGCGGACGAAGGCCAGTGTCCCGTCGCTCGACTCGTTGTCGACGACCGTCACCGTGCGTCGGATAGGGCTCGGTGTGGCCGATGACCGAGGTCAGACAGTCGCCGATCTCCTCGCGTGAGTTGTAGGTCACGATGATGATCGCGAGGGTGGGGAAGTTATCGGGCACCGGCGGCCTCCTCGAGAGCGGCCAGTGTGTCGGCGGCTGTCCGCGTCCAGTCGTAACGCGACAGCACCGCCGGCGCCTCGCCAACCAGCGGCCGCGCGCTCCGTGGGGACACCAAGGAGATCCGATATCGTGCGTCCGAGCGTGTCGCGCGCGTCGGGGCCGAGCGCCACGTAACGCGCCGCCGGGCCGTAGATCTCGCGCGCCACGGGCGTGTCGAGGACGACCGGCGCCGCGCCGTGCGCCATGGCCTCGAGCGGCGTCAGGCCGAAGCCCTCGTACTCCGACAGGAAGGCAAACACCGAGGCGCGGCGATAGAGCGTCATCGAGCGTGGCTTCGTCCACGTACGAGCGGAACCGGACGCGAGCCTGCACGTCGGCCGGGGCATGGTCGAGGCCATGTGTCAGCGGCGCGCGGGCGGGCATCCGGTTCTCGCCGACGATCTCGAGTTGAGCGCGAGGAAACCGCGGCGCCACGATGCTGGCAAACGCATCGATCAGCAGGTCGACATGCCGGCGCGCGAAGATCGAACCGACGTAGAGCACGATCGGATCGCGCGGCTGGCTGGTCTCGGTCCTGTCGATCCGGGTGCCGAGGTAGATCACCCGGACGCGGCCAGGCGGCTGCCCCAGGCGCGCCACGATCTCGCGCTTCGAGAACTCGGAGATCGTCAGGATCAGCCGTGCCCGCCGCGCGCTCCACGCCGTGATCGTGCGGCGCCGCAGCCCTTCGCGAGGCGAGAACCACTCCGGGTGGGCGCAGAACGACACGTCGTGGATGGCGACCGCGGTGGGGCAGGGCGCCGTCAGCGGCGCCGAGTAGCCCGGCGCGAAGAGCACGTCGGGACGGTCGGCAGAGAGCGCGCGCGACAGCGTCCACTGTTCCCACCGCGTTCCGCCCGAGCCAGGCAGCAAGCGGACCTGCCCGGCGAACGCTGGAGGCACCGCCGGCATCGCCGGCGCGTACAGCGTCCACTCGTGACGAAGCGCATCCGCCGACGTGCTCCACTCGGTCAGCAACTCGCCGAGATAGCGTCCGACGCCGGTCGGCTTTCCGCAGAGCTCGCGCGCATCGACGGCGATCTTCATGGACGATGCTCCACCGCGGCCGCGTAGGCGGTGCGACGCTGGCTGGCGCAGGTGTCCCAGCTGAAGCTGGCGGCGCGCGCCAGGCCGCGGAAGGTCGCGTCTTGCGCGACGTCGGGCTCGAGCAGTGCGGCCATGGCCGCTTCGAAGCCATCCGCGTCGCCCGGCGCAACCGGCGTCGCGGCGTCGCCGGCGACTTCGGGCAGCGATCCGGCGGACGACACCACCACCGGCACGCCGCACGCCATGGCTTCGAGCACCGGCAGGCCAAAGCCTTCGTCGAGCGACGGCAGGACGAGCAGGTGCGCTCGCGCAAACAGATCGATCCGGCGCGCCTGCGACACGTAACCGGTCAGCTCGACATGGCCGGCGAGATCCTGGGCAGCGGCGTCGGACCGCACGGATGCGGCGCTTGCTGGCACGCCACCCGCCAGCACCAGACGCGGCGCGTCGGGTACCCGTCGCTCGAAGCTGCCGGTAGGCCTCGAGCAGCATGCCGATGTTCTTGCGCGGATCGAGCGTACCGAGGAACAGGATGTGCTCGCGCGGCTCGCGGCCTCGTCGCTCACGCACGGCGCCCGCCCACGCGGGAGCGCCGGGCGGGCACAGGTGGATGCGCGCGGCCGGGACGCTCAGCGTGCGGTGGACGTCGGCGGCCGTGTAGGCGGACGACACCACGATGGCCGGCGCCCGCTTCGCGTGGGCGCGGACCAGGTCTGGAAAGTCGCGGCGCATTTCGGCCGCCATGCGTCCGGGTGTCTGAGGAAGTGGAGGTCGTGAATGGTGAGCACCACCGCGGCCGACCGGCTCGGGATCAGCAACGGGTGTGGCTGAGTGCACCACGTCGAATCGGCCGGCCAGCCACTCGACCGGCGGCCAGGCGATGCGATTCCAGGCCAACGTGAGCAGGCGGACCGGGACCCTGCGATCGACCATCCGGGCGCCTGGCAGTTCCGCGCGCGGCGTCGGGCGAAGGACGGTCCTTCCACGAGGTGGTGAACAGTGTCAGACTCGTCCGGCGCCTCCGGTTCGCACCAGGGCCTTCACCAGCTCGTGGACGTACTCGCCGACGCCGGTTCGCTCCCGGAGCGCCGGGCGGTAGTCGACGAGAATGCGCACGGCTGGGAGCGTAGCACGAAAACGGCAAGTCCTTGTGGTTCAGTATGTTGACAGCATTTATCGGGCGGATGATACCCTCGTCGTTTTGGCGCGCCTGCCGGGGCGGGTGCACAGCGGAGAGGCGAGAGTCGCATGAAGATTGCGGTGGTTGGAACGGGATATGTCGGACTGGTGGTCGGCGCCTGTCTGGCCGAGTCTGGCAACGACGTCATCTGTGTGGACAAAGACGAGGCGAAGGTCCGGATGTTGCGCCGCGGCAAGATTCCCATTTACGAACCGGGGCTCGAAGAGCTCGTCAAGCGCAACAAGTCCGAAGGACGGCTGATCTTCACCACCGAGCTGCCCAAGGCGGTCGGCGTCCGCAGATCATCTTCATCGCCGTCGGCACGCCGCAGGGCGAGGACGGCTCCGCCGATCTGCGGCACGTGCATGGGCGTGGCCCGCGACATCGCCAAGGCCATGAACGGCTACAAGGTCATCGTCAACAAGAGCACCGTGCCGGTCGGCACCGCCGAAAAGGTGCGCGAGGTCGTCCGCCGCGAGACCACGCACCCCTTCAGCGTGGTCAGCAACCCCGAGTTCCTGAAGCAGGGCGCGGCCGTCGACGACTTCATGAAGCCCGATCGCGTCGTCATCGGCGCCGAAGATCCCCGCGGCGCCGAGCTCATGGTCGCAGCTGCACAAGCCGTTCACCCGCACCGGCGCGCCGATCATGGTGATGGACTGCGCCAGCGCCGAGCTGTCCAAGTACGCCTCGAACGCCATGCTCGCCACCAAGATCTCGTTCATGAACGAGATCGCCAACGTGTGCGATGTGTTCGGCGCCGACGTCGATCGCGTGCGCCAGGCGGTCGGCTCCGATCGCCGCATCGGCCGTCGTTCCTGTTTCCGGGTGTCGGCTACGGCGGCAGCTGCTTCCCGAAGGACGTCAAGGCGCTGGTCACGCTTCTCGGCGGACAAGAAGTACGACTTCAAGATTCTGAAGGCGGTCGAGTCGGTCAACGAGTTCCAGAAGCGCGTGCTCGTGAAGAAGATCGAGGCGCACTTCGGCGGCTCGCTCAAGGGCAAGACCATCGCGGTCTGGGGCCTGGCCTTCAAGCCGAAGACCGACGACATGCGCGAGGCGCCGGCGGTGCCGATCATCGAGGCGCTGCTCGACAAGGGCGCCAAGGTGCAGGCCTACGATCCCGAAGCGATGAAGGTGGCCAAGGGCATCTTCGGCATCAAGATCAGCTTCGCCAGCAAGAACTACGACGCGCTGAAGGGCGCCGACGCGCTCGCCGTCGTCACCGAGTGGCAGGAGTTCCGCGAGCCGGACTTCGCGCGGATCAAGAAGCTGATGCGCACGCCGGTGATCTTCGACGGCCGCAACATCTACCAGCCGGAGCAGATGAAGGCGCTGGGCTTCACCTACTATCTCGATCGGGCGGTAGGCATGGCGCGAGTTCGTCGTCACCGGCGGGGCGGGCTACATCGGCAGCCACGCCGTGCGGGCCCTGGTCGACGCCGGTCACGCCGTCGTGGTGCTCGACGACCTGTCGGCCGGCCACGCGGCAGCCGCTGCCGGCGGCGTGCCGCTCGTGCAGGCCGCCATTCACGACACGGCGCGGTGCCGCGCGCTGCTGGTCGAGCATCGCGCCGACGCGGTGATGCATTTTGCCGCCTGGCTCGACGGTCGGCGAGTCGGTCGGGAAGCCCGCTCGAGCTACTACCAGAACAACGTCGTCGGCACGCTCGTCGGTGCTCGAGGCGATGCGCGACGCCGGCGTGAAGCGGTTCATCTTCTCGTCGACGTGCGCCGTCTACGGTGAGCCGACGCGCGTGCCGATCGTCGAGACGCTCGACACGCATCCGATCAACGCCTACGGCGAAACCAAGCTGACCATCGAGCGGGCGCTGCCGCACCTCGAGCGCGCGCTACGGCATCAAGCTGGATCGCGCTGCGCTATTTCAACGCCGCCGGCGCCCAGCCCGACGGATCGATCGGCGAAGATCACGCCCACGAGATCCACCTGATTCCGCTGGCCATCCGCGCCGCGACCGGCGGGCCGCCGCTGAAGGTGTTCGGCGAGGACTATCCGACGCCGGACGGCACCTGCCTGCGCGACTACATCCACGTCTGCGATCTGGCCGACGCGCACGTCCGCGCGCTCGCGGCGCTCGAGCGGGGCGCGCCGTCCGGCGCCTACAACGTCGGCACCGGCACGCCGCACTCGGTCCGGTCGGTGATCGACACGGTGTCGCCGGGTGGTCGGCGCGGCCGGTGCGCCTGGGAGTCTGCGCCGCGCCGTCCCGGAGATCCGTGCCGTGCTCTACGCCTCCAGTGACCGCGTCCAGCGCGAGCTGGGCTGGCAGCCGCAGCTACGCCGACCTCGAGGTCGATCGTCCGGCACGCCTGGCAGTGGCACTCGACCGCATCCGCGGGGGTACGTAGGGTGAGCTCACACCGGCACGCTGATGGACGCTTTCCTGCGCCTGCTCCGCTACGCGACCCCGCACCGCGCGGTCATTGCCGGCGCGGTGCTGGCCATGGTGGTCTACGGCGCCGCCATCGGCGGCGCTGGCGTAGCTGATCAAGCCGATCATCGACGACGTGCTGACGCCGCAGGAGCGGCTGGGGTTCGTCGTCACGGCGATCCTCGTCGTCTATCTGCTCAAGGGACTCGGCGCCTACTTCTCCAGCTACCTGATGGACGACCTCGGCCATCGCGTCGTGATGGTCGTGCGCAACGAGCTGTTCCGGCACATGCTCGATCAGTCGGCGGCGTTCTTCGCCGCGCCGCACCGTCGGGCAGCTGCTGTCGCGCATCAACAACGACGTCGGCCTGGTGCAGCGCGCCGTGTCCGAAACCATCGGCGATCTCGCGCGCGAGTCGCTGGTGCTCGTCGGCTCTGCCGGCTTGCTGTTCTACTACGACGCCAAGCTGGCGCTGGTGTGCATGACCGCGGCGCCGCTCGTCGTCTATCCGCTGGTGCGGCTCGGCAAGCGTGTCCGCACCGTGACGCGCTGGAGCCAGGAGGCGCAGGAGCACATGTCGCACGTCGCGGCCGAAGCCTTCGCCGGCCATCGCATCGTCAAGGCGTTCGGCGCCGAGGGGCGCGAGGCGGCGAAGTTCGACGCGCGCGTCGCGGACGCTGTATCCGCACCAACCTGAAGGTGACGCGCGTGCTGTCGCTGCTGCCGCCGCTGATGGAGTTCCTGGGCGGCGTCGCCATCGCCGGCGCGCTGTGGTACGGCAGCCGCGAGATTGCGAGCGGCCGGCTGACGGCGGGCGAGTTCACGTCGTTCCTGGCCGCGCTGCTGTTGATGTACGGGCCGATCAAGAAGCTGTCGCGCGTCAACGCCAACCTGCAGCAGGCGGTGGCCGCGTCGGAGCGCATCTTCGAGCTGCTCGACGCGCACACCGAAGTGCATGGAGCGGCCGGGCGCCGCCGGCGCTGCCGCCGTTCAGCCGGCGCGATCGAGTTCAAGGACGTCACGTTCGGCTACGAGGACGGCCACGGCCGCAGCACGCTGCGCGGCGTGTCGCTTCACGGTGCGCGGCCGGCCAGATGGTCGCCATCGTCGGCCGGAGCGGCGCCGGCAAGACCACGCTGGTCAACCTGCTGCCGCGGTTCTACGACGTGACGAGCGGCGCGATCACGATCGACGGCCAGCGACATCCGCGACGTGACGCTCGCGTCGCTGCGCGCGCAGATCGGCATCGTCACGCAGGAGACGGTGCTGTTCGACGACACGATCGCCGGCAACATCGCCTACGGCATGCCCGGCGCCAGCCAGGAGGCGATCGAAGCGGCGGCGCGCGCCGCCAACGCCCACGACTTCATCGCGGCGCAGCCGGACGGCTACAAGACGACGATCGGCGAGCGCGGCCAGCGGCTGTCGGGCGGCCAGCGCCAGCGCCTGGCGATCGCGCGCGCGCTGCTCAAGAACTCGCCGATCCTGATCCTCGACGAGGCGACCTCGGCGCTCGACTCCGAGTCCGAGCGGCTGGTGCAGGAGGCGCTGGCGACGCTGATGATGAACCGCACGTCGTTCGTCATCGCGCATCGGCTGTCGACCGTGCGGCGCGCCGATGCGATCATCGTGCTCGAGCGCGGCCGCATCGTCGAGATCGGCAAGCACGACGAGCTGGTCGCGCGCCCGAGCGGCGCCTATGCCCGCCTGCACCAGATGCAGTTGCTCGAGCGACCGAGCCGGACCGACGCGGCGACCCGCCGTCGAGCGCGCCGAACCGCACAGAAGGCTGAAAGCTCCGATGATCAAGAGCATGACCGGCTTCGCGTCGCTGACGCGCGACGACGAGACGCGGCGCGTCGGCGTCACCATCCGCTCGGTGAACCATCGGTTTCTCGACCTGCAGCTGCGGCTGCCGCCGCCGATTGCCGATCTCGAACCGCGGGTGCGCGCGCTGGTGCAGAAGCGCCTGGCGCGCGGCCGCGTCGAGATCAGCATGTCGCTGCAGCATGCGGCAAGTGCCGCCGCCCGACGTCGAGTTGAACGAGGCCGTTCGTCGAGGCGCTGTCGGCGGCCATCGACGCAGGCGCGCGGCGCGGGGCTGGTCGACGGCGGGCTGACGCCGGGCGACCTGCTGCGGCTGCCGCAGGCGCTGACCATCCGCGAGCGCCTGCCCGAGGGCGCCGAGACGCCCGCGCCGCTGGCGGCGATGGTGGAGGCGGCCGTGGACGGCGCATTGACGCAGCTCGACGACGATGCGCGTCGCGCGAGGGCGAGCACCTGCGCGCCGATCTCGACGCGCCGCAAGGCGCGATTCGCTCGGCGTGTTTGATCGACGCGCATCGCCGCGCGCCGCCGACACCGGCCGCGCCGACCTCGAAGCGCGGCTGCTCGAGCGCGCCCGCGAGATGAGCGCGGCGCTGCCGATCGATCAGGCGGCGCTGTCGCAGGAAGTGGTGCGGGTCGCGCAGCGCTCCGACATCACCGAAGAGGTGACGCGGTTCCACGGCCATCTCGCGCACTGGGACGCGCTGTCCGACAGGCCCGGAGCCGTGCGGCCGCAAGCTCGATTTCCTGCTGCAGGAAATGAACCGCGAGGTGAATACCATTGGATCGAAGGCCGACGGCCTGCAGGTGTCCGAAGTCGTGATCCAGGCCAAGGCCGAGCTCGAGCGGATGCGGGAGCAGGTCCAGAATGTCGAGTAGCCGGCGACGGGCTGCTCTTCATCATCTCCGCGCCGCTCCGGCACGGGCAAGACGACGCTTGTCGAGCGGCTGGTGCAGATCCTGCCCAACCTGCGCATGTCGCGGTCGTACACCTCGCGGCCGGCGCGCGCCGGCGAGCGCGACGGCGTCGACTATAATTTCGTCAGCCGCGACGCAGTTCGAGGGCATGATCGACGCGGCGAGTTCCTCGAGTGGGCCGACGTGTTCGGCAATCTCTACGGCACGTCGCGGCTCGACGCCGACGGCTGCATGGCATCGGGGCAGGATGTGGTGCTGGTGATCGACGTGCAGGGCGCCGCGCAGGTGAAGGCGCAGCGGCATCGATCACACCGTCGATCTTCGTGCTGCCGCCGTCGTTCGAGATGTCTCGAGCGGCGGCTGCGCGGGCGCAGCGCCGACAGCGAAGCAGCGATGCAGCGGCGCCTCGCCGCCGCGCGCGCCGAGGCGGCGATGCTACGTGGACTACGACTACGTCGTCGATCAACGATCGGCTGGAGCCGACGGTGGTGCGGCTGCAGGAAATCATCGCCGCGGAACGGTCGCGGATGCACCGCATGAAACCGCGTCGCCGAAGACATCATCAGGACGTTTCGCTTCTAGGGCTCGCGCCCGGAACCTTTCACCATGGCCTTCATCGCACTCGGCGTCACCGGCGGCATCGGCGCCTACAAGGCGGTCGAGATCGCGCGCGGCCTGCAGAAGAACGGGCACGACGTCGTCGCGATCATGACGCGGTCGGCGCGAGCAGTTCGTCGGCCCGCTGACCTTCGAGGCGATTACGCGCCGCGAGGTGATCACCGACCAGTGGAAGCCGGGCGCCAACGCCGACATCGAGCACATCGCCATCGCCTCGAACATCGATCTGCTGCTGGTCGCGCCGGCCACCGCCAACACGCATCGGCAAGTTCGCGCAACGGCCTCGCCGACGACTTCCTGTCGTCGCTCTACCTGGCGACCACGCGCGCCGGTGATGATCGCGCCGGCGATGAACACGCAACATGTTCGATGCACCCGGCGGTCGCGAAGAATCTCCGAGACGCCTCGAGGCGCGCGGCGTGCACATCGTCGAGCCCGGCTCCGGCTACCTGGCGTGCGGCTGGATCGGCAAGGGGCGGCTCGCCGAGCCGGAGGACGTGGTCGCCGACGGCCGAGCAGGTGCTGCAGCCCAAGACGGCGACGACGCTGGCCGGACGCGGCGTGCTGGTCACCGCCGGCCCGACCTTCGAAGACATCGATCCGGTGCGCTTCGTCGGCAACCGCTCGAGCGGCCGCATGGGCTACGCGCTGGCCGTCGAAGCGCTGCGGCGCGGCGCCGCGGTGACGCTGGTGAGCGGGCCGACGCATCTCGACGCGCCGCCACGGCGCCGAGCGTCGTGCAGGTGCGCAGCGCCGCCGAGATGCATCGCGGCGGTGATGGACGCGCGCGGCCGAGCAGGACGTCGTGATCATGGCCGCCGCGGTCGCCGACTACACGCCGGCGGCGCCGGCGCCGCAGAAGATGCAGAAGTCCGACGGGCCGCTGACGATTGCGCTTGTCGCGCACCGGGACATCCTCGGCGATGCTCGGCGAGCTGCCGTCGCGGCAGCAGGGACGGCCGGTGCTGGTCGGCTTCGCCGCGGAGACCCACGACGTCGTCGCCTACGCGCGAGGCAAGCTGCCGCGGAAGAAGCGCCGACCTGATCGTCGCCAACGACGTGTCGCGCACCGACGCCGGCTTCGACGTCGACACCAACGCCGTGACGCTCGTGTCGGCGGACCAGGCGCCGAGGACGTGCCGCTGCAGTCGAAGGCGGCCGTGGCCGCGCATTCTCGATCGCGTCGAGCAGTTGCTGGCCGGCAGTGCCCGCAGGACGCCGCAGTCCGATAGCGTACATGTCGCGAGGAGCTCGCGGAGCACCTGAAGTATTTCGCAGAGCTCGGTGTGGCCGGCGTCAGCCGCGATCCCGCCTGGCGGCGCCGTGCGGACGCGTTGCCCGGCGAGGCCGCCGGCATTTCCGACCAGGCATCAATCGACGAGCCGGCCGCCGATGGCGCGATCCCGGCCGAGACGGTTCAGGCATCCGTGACGACCGACGTCCCACACTCTCCGCCGAGGAGGCGCTCGCCGCCCTGCGCATCGAGATCGGACCGCATGCATGCGCTGCAAGCTGTGCACGCTGGGACGCAGCGCAGATCGTGTTCGGCGTCGGCACTCCGAAGGCGCGGCTGATGTTCGTCGGCGAGGCGCCGGGCGAGGACGAAGACAAGAAGGGCGAGCCGTTCGTCGGCCGCGCCGGGCAGCTGCTGACGAAGATCATCGAAGCGATCGGCCTGACGCGCGAGCAGGTCTACATCGCCAACGTCATCAAGTGCCGGCCGCCGGGCAACCGCAATCCCGAGCCCGACGAAGTGGCGGCGTGCGAGCCGTTCCTGTTCCGGCAGATCGACGTCATCCAGCCCGCAGGTGATCGTGCCGCTCGGCAAGTTCGCGGCGCAGTGCCTGCTGCAAGACGACCGATCCGATCACGCGCTGCGCGGCCGCGCAGTTCGATTATCGCGGCGCGACGCTGATTCCGACCTTCCATCCGGCCTACCTGCTTCGCAACCCGTCGGCGAAGCGCGAAGTCTGGGAAGACATGAAGAAGGTTCGCGCCATGCTCGCAGCCGACCAGCGGCCGTAGGCGCCCGTGTCCAGCCGGCTGGTTTCCGTCGCGGTGCCGGTGCCCGCGCTCGGCGCTGCTCACCTATCGCGTGCCCGACGCGATCACGCCATGCCCGCGCGCCGGCGCGCGCGTGGTCGTGCCGCTCGGGCCGCGCACGCTGACCGGCGTGGTGCTTGGCGAGGCGGCTGCCGCCGATCCGTCGCCTACGACGATCAAGACGATCATCGCAGGTGCTCGACGACGACGCGTTCGTGCCGCCGACGTCGTCGAGCTGACCGAGTGGGTGTCCGAGTACTACCTGGCCGGGCCCGGCGCGGCGCTGGCCGCGGCGCTTGCCGCCGCACGGACTGACGGCGCGCGTCGATCGCTTCAAGACCGTGCGCGTGGTGACGCTCACCGCCGCAGGGACTCGACGCCGTGGAGCGGTTGATTGCGCCCGCGGTGCGTGGATGCCGCGGATGCCGACCTGCCCCGACTCGGCGGCCGGCAGCGCGAGGCGCTGCAACTGCTGGCGGGCCGGCCGACCGGTTGCCGGCGCCGGTCCTGGCGGAGCGCGGCATTCCAGCGTCGGCGCTGCTCGCGCCTGAAGACGCTGGGGCTCGTCACGATCGCGAACGAGCGCGTCGATCGCGATCCGTTCGAGCACGCCGTCTCCGCGCATGCGAAGCCGCCGGCGCGTCGCGACGGCGCTGACCGACGAGCAGCAGGCGCGCGCTCGAGGACGCTGCTGCCGCTGGCCGCCGCGCAGGCACTTCCACGTCGCGCTGGTGCACGGCGTGACCGGCAGCGGCAAGACCGAGGTCTACCTGCGGCTGGCCGATGCGGTGCGGCAGCGCGGCCGCGGCGTGCTGATGCTGGTGCCGGAGATCGCGCTGACGCCGCAGGTCGCGGCGCTGTTCCGCGCGCGCTTCGGCGCCGGCGTGGCGATTCAGCACAGCGGCCTGTCCGACGGCGAGCGTCACGATCAGTGGCATCGCATCCGGCGCGGCGACGTCGACGTCGTGATCGGCACGCGCTCGGCGGTGTTCGCGCCGCTCGCCAATCCCGGGCTGATCATCGTCGACGAGGAGCACGACACCTCGTACAAGCAGGACGAGACGCCGCGCTATCACGGCCGCGACGTCGCGATCATGCGCGGCAAGTTCGCCGACGCGCTGGTGGTGATCGGCTCGGCGACGCCGACGATCGAGTCGTACGCCAACGCCCTCGACGGGCCGCTACACGCTGGTCGACGCTGGAGCGCCGCGTGCTCGATCGGCCGATGGCGAGCGTGCGCGTCGTCAACATGCGCGAGGAGATGGCGGAGGCCGGTCGACGGACGTCGTGCTGAGCCGACCGCTGGTCGACGGCGATGCGGCGAGCGGCTCGACCGCGGCGAGCAGTCGCTGATCCTGCTGAACCGCCGCGGCTTTGCGACCGCCGTGTTCTGCCGGCAGTGCGGCGCCACGCTCGAGTGCCCGAACTGCAGCATCTCGCTGACGGTGCACGCGCGCGGGCATCACGGCACGGGCAGCGCCGACGACCGTCGCGGCTGGCGGGCGCGCTGCCACTACTGCAACTTCTACCAAGCGCGGTCCCGACGACCTGCGAGAAGTGCGCGGCGCCCTACATGGAGCGCGTCGGCTTCGGCACCGAGCGTGTCGAGGCGGAGATCCGCGCAAGCTGTTCCCGACGGCGCGCATCGCGCGCGTCGATCGCGACACGGTGCGGCGAAAGGGCAGTCTCGTGGAGATGCTCGAGAAGGTTCGCGCGCCGCGAGATCGACGTCCTGGTCGGCACGCAGATGATCGCGAAGGGCCACGACTTTCCCGAACGTGCACGCTGGTCGGCGTGATCTCGGCCGACGTCGGCCTCGGGCCTCGCGGACTTCCGCGCGGCGGAGCGCACCTTTCAGCTGCTGACGCAGGTGGCCGGCCGCGCCGGGCGCGGCGAGCGGCCGGGGCGAGGCGATCATCCAGTCGCTGTTGCCGGACGCACTACAGCATCCAGCTCGCCTGCGACGCAGGACTATCGCGCGTTCTTCGACAAGGAAATCGAGTTTCGGCGGAGCGATGCGCTATCCGCCGCAGGTCGCGATGGTCAACGTCGTCGTGCGCGGCAAGACGTTCGACGAGGCGATGGAGGCGGCCGCGCGATCTGGCCGACGCGTCGCAGCGCGGGGCGAAGGGGCTTCGTGGTGCTCGGGCCGGCGCCGGCGCCGCTGACCAAGCTGCGCGGCGAGCACCGCGCGCAGTTCTTCCTGAAGGGCACGAGCCGCAAGGCGATGCGCGAAGCGCTGCAGCTCCGCGCTGGAGTCGCGCAAGCCGCGCGCTCGCCAAGCGCATCTCGGTCGACGTCGATCCGCTGTCGATGCTGTGACGCGATCCGACGCTTACTGCGCGCCAGTGACGAACGGCTCGATCGGCGCCGGCGTGAAGCAGACGATCAGCATCACCAGCGCGACGAGCGGCCAGGAACAGGCGAGTCGCGATCGAGCGGCGTGTCATCGTCCAGGGTCGGCGGGTGATGCGGCCCGAGCATGACGAGCATCACCACCAGCATCACCGTCCAGGCAATCCAGCTCGACGAGAGGAACGTCAGGCCGATCGCGACGACGATCATCGTCATGCGTGATCCACAGTCGAGCGGCGGCCGAGCACGGCATAGGAGATGTGACCGCCGTCGAGCTGCGCGATGGGGAACAGGTTGAGCGCGGTCGCGAGCAGTCCGAACCACGCCGCAAACGCCATCGGATGCATGTTGATCGAGTAGCCGTCGGCGACGGTGCCCCACACCAGCCACGCCGCGAACTGGAAGAGCAGCGGCTCGCCGAGCTCATCAACTGGCTCGATGGTCCTCGGGCAGGCGATCCACGCGCGACAGCGCCAGGCCGATGAACAGCGCCGGCACGGCGACGACGAAGCCGGCGATCGGGCCGGCGATGCCGATGTCGAACAGCGCGATCTTGTTGGGGATGCGCGACTTGATGCGGATGAACGCGCCGAGCGTGCCGGTGAGCGGGAGCGGCGCGGGCAAGAAAGTACGGACGCGTCGCATCGACGCCGTAGCGCAGGCACGCGACGTAGTGGCCCATCTCGTGGCAGCCGAGGATGCCGAGGATCGGTCAGGCTGTACCAGAGCCCGTGCAGGTAGAACGACGGCTGCGAGAAGATGTTCAGGATGAACGAGCGGCCATCCACGTCGTTCATGGGCGGCACGGTGTCGAACGCCTGATCGAAGCTCAGGTAGTGGCAGCCGCCGACGAACGTGGTCGTGACGAGGGTCAGCAGCAGGAGCAGGACGTGCACCCACACCCGATCGCGCGTCGGCGGGGGAGGCACGTACACGGGAATCGGCTCGTTGAAGCCGGAGGCGAAGGATCTGGCGGAGGGATCCGGTCGAACTCGGATCCGGGCGGATAGGACACGGACAATTACCCGATGTTCTGCAGTTCCTTGCCGGGCTTGAAGCGGATGGTGCGGCCCGGAGGGATGCGCACTTCCTTGCCGGTGCGGGGATTGCGGCCGATGCCGCGCTTTCGGGGCTTCACCTGGAAAACGCCAAAGCCTCGCAGCTCAATGCGTTCGCCGCGCTGCATCGAGTGACGCATCGCCTCGAAGACTGCATCCACCGCCAGCTCGGCCTTCACCTTGGTGACGTCTCGGCCACCCGTGAGACCTCGTTCACGATGTCGACCTTGATCATTCCCTGGAGTCGCTCCTCGATCCCTGTAAGTATCTTAAATCAGGGCACTTACGCTGTCAAACGGATAAGTGCTTTGTCTGGATGTATTTATCGGCAGCGTGTGCAGTTCCGGAGGTTCGAGCCGCAAGCCCTTGTCCCAGTAACATAGAGGACCGTGCGCGCAAGCCGTGCGTCGTGTCGTGTTGGTCGGCCGCCCGAATGTCGGTAAGTCGACCCTGTTCAATCGTTTGAGCGGCACCAGACGCTCGATCGTCGACGTCCATCGCCGGGACGACGCGCGACGTCATCACGCATCCGGTCACGTGGGAAGACCGCTCACTTCGACGCTGACCGACACCGGTGGATTGTTCGGCGCCAGCGAGGATCCGCTGCACGACCTCGTCGTCGAGCGCGGACGACGCGCGTTGCAGGACGGCCGACCTCATCGTGATGGTCGTCGACGGCCGCGAAGGATTGATTCCCGGCGACCAGGACATCGCCTCGGCCGCGCGTCGAGCCGGCGTGCCGATCATCCTCGCCATCAACAAGATGGACGATCGTCGCGCGCGCGACGGAGCCCTCGAGCTGTACCGGCTCGGCTTCGACGCGGTCGTGGAGATCAGCGCCGAGCACGGCGACGGCGTCGGCGATCTGCTCGAAGGATCGTCGAGATCCTGGCGCACGTGCCGAACCGCGATCCGGACGTGTGACCGCAGGACCGCCGAACGAACCGGCGAAACCGCGATCGCGATCGTCGGCCGCCCGAACGCGGGCAAGTCGTCGCTCGTCAATCGGCTGCTGCGCGAGGACCGGATGATCGTCTCGGAGGTGCCGGGCACCACGCGCGACTCGGTCGACTCGCTCCTGCAGTGGCACCGCAAGCAGTTCCGCATCGTCGACACGGCGGGCATTCGCCGGCCGGGCAAGGTGTCGAAGTCGGCAGGTCGAAACGCTGAGCGTGATGCTGGCCAAGCGCGCCATCGAACGCGCCGACGTGGTCGTGCTGGTGATCGACGCGACTTGCCGGTCCCACCGATCAGGATGGCGCCATCGCCGGCGCGGCGAAGGATGCCGGCCGCGGCGTCATCATCGCGGCGAACAAGTGGGACCTGATGAAGGATCAGGGCCAGGACGGCGCCAAGATCTTCGACGAGAACCTGCGCTACCAGCTGAAGTTCCTGGACTTCGCGCCGATCCTCCACATCTCGGCGGCGACCGGCGAGCGCACGCCGAAGCTGCTCGAGACGATCGAGAAGGTGGCCGACGGCGCGCAACACGCGCGTGCCGACCGGCGAGCTGAATCGCTTCATCGAGAAGATCACCAACGCGCATCCGCCGGTCACGTCCTGGCAAGCGCAACGTCCGCGTGATCTACGCCGCGCAGACCAGCGTGGCGCCGCCGACCTTCGTGCTGTTCACCAACGTGGCCACCAAGCTGCATTTCTCGTACCAGCGATTCCTCGAGAACCGGCTGCGCGAAGAGTACGGGTTTTTCGGCAACCCGATTCGCGTGAACGTGCGGCGACGGTCCGAGCACCGCGGCCGTGGCCGGTCGGAAGGGGCCGCGGACGCGAAAGGGTGAGCTGGCCGGCAGTCCGAGGGCGGAGAACCGGCAGGGGCGATGCTATACTGACGGCTGGGATACGTCTCCATGGCAGCACCCAAGCGGGATCTCTTCAAAGCCGCAGAGGTGTGCGAGGTCGCTGAAGTGCAGGCCTACGTGCTCCGGTCCTGGGAAGCGGAATTTCCGCAGCTCGGACAACCGCCTTCGGGCGGAGGACCGCGGCTGTATCGACGGTCGGATATCGACATGGTGTTGCGCATCAAGTCGCTGGTGTTCGGCGAGGGCCTGACGCTGGCGGGTGCGCGACGGCGGCTCGACGAGACCGCCGGGTCGACCGAGCCGAGCGGAGTCCTCGTCGAGGAAGCGCTGGGCAAGCACGCGCGCGATCGCGTGCGCGCGGTGCGCGACGGCCTGCGGGGGATCCTGCAGATACTGTCGTCCGCCGAAGCCGAGTCGGAATTGGTACTCGCAGCGCCGGCAGCGGCGAAGCGAGCGGGCAAGTCCAAGCGCCGCGCCGGCTAGGTGTCGTGGCCGCGGGATTTTCGCCCGTCAGTGTTCTCTATCGGGATGTAGCGCAGCCTGGCTAGCGCGCCTGCTTGGGGTGCAGGAGGTCCCGGGTTCGAATCCCGGCATCCCGACCATTTTGATGGCCCGGTTCGCAGGTCACCTGCCACCGGGCTCGTTCCCCCCGCCTCCCGCTGTCAGAACGATATCGGGAATAGGATGCCCGGTACCCAAATGACCAGCGGTTCCCTTCGTCCCTACCCAATCGCCCGCAGCGTCGGGACCTACTTCGGAGCGTTTGCGGAGCCGGCGTTCGCCTTGCTGGGCAACCCCGCCGATCTCTACACCAATCTGCTGCGCCATCTCGGGCCCTTCGGCGCGTCGCTCAGTTCGTTGTCCATCGACACCAGCAGCCCGGCACATGCCCACGTTGCCTGCGTCATCAACGAGTTCTCGAGCGTCCGGATCAAGGTGACGGGCGTGGAAGTGAACGTGCTCGTATCCGAGGTCGGTGTTGAAGGCGCGCACCGCCTTGTCAACGCCGCCTGGCTGGCGGTGAGGACCACCGATTCGTCGCTGAAGCCGGTCACCCAGACCCTGACGTTTCAGTTCTGGGGACGCGTCGAGGGGGAGACCTATCAGGAAATGGGGAGGCGGCTGGCGCACCCTGTTGGAGGTCAGGCCCCGAGCGAGATTCGCTGGTCGATGCCTGCGGGCGGCGCGTCCGGAGCCCTTTCGATTGCCGAGAGCGCGAACGAACCGGGCGGGCTGTTCACGCGCGCGGTCACCTCGTTTGGCAGTGAGAGCATCGAAGAGATCGCGCCCAGGGTTCGTGTGACTGCTGCGCGGGTGGCTGGCCGAATTGGGCATCGATGCCGGCGAGGCCGTCTGAATAGCCAAGTGCTACACTGATTGACATTCAATTCATGAACAAAAACGGAATTGTCGCTGTCGTTGTGGTCATCACCGCGGTTGTGCTGGTGGGGCTGTGGGTCATGCGGAGCGGCCAGACGCGTCCTGGCGGCCGCCAGTTCGATTGCGCGGCGCCGCCGTCCGCGCCGACCGGTCTCGCGTATACCAAGAGCGGCAATGTGATCAACGGCACCTGGACCGCGCCCGTCGGCGCGGACGCGCCAACCACCTATGTCGTGGAGGCGGGCAGCCGTTCGGGCCTGAACGACCAGGGCACCTACGTGGTGCCCGCGACGCAGACCAGCTTCGGGCGGCCGACGCCGGTGGGCACCTTCTTCGTGCGGGTCTTCGCGCGCAACGCGTGCGGCACCAGCCCGGCGTCGAACGAAGTCACGTTCTCGATTCCTTAACTGCTCGCCGGATGAATCCGGCATCCCACATGCGGTGGCGGCCTGTCGTCAGCATCTCGATCGTCGTCGCGGCACTGGCCGCGGCCTTCGTCGAGATGCCCGGGCAGGCCGTTCGCCTGTACGGCGAGTGGTTCTATCCGCGCCTGCAGGCAACGCTGACCCCGCTCTCGAATCGCACGTCCCTTCCGCTCTTCGACATCACCTGGATCGGCATCGTCCTCGCCGTGATCGTGATGCTCGTGGCTGGCGGTGCGGCGGGCCTGGCGTGCGCGCAGCCTTCGCGCGCTCGGCTCCACGCTGGTGACCGTCGTGACGATGGCGGCTGGCCTGTACCTGTGGTTCACGCTGGCGTGGGGCTACAACTACCGGCGTCCCGGTGTGGAGGCCGCCTTGCCGAGATTCAGCGCCGCCCGCGTGACGCCCGAGGCGTTGCGCGCACTTGCAGAGCGCGCGGTACTTCGTTCGAATGAGTTGCATGCCGAGGCGCACGCGCAGGGGTTTCCCGCTGCCCACGACGTGCCGTCGGCGTTGCTCGACTCGCTGCACGATGTCGAACACTCGCTCGGCCGCACGAGGCCGACCATGCCGTCGGTACCCAAGCGTCCGATCACCGCGCCGTACATGCGCGCCGTTGGCGTGAGCGGCATGCTGGCGCCGCTGATGCTGGAGACGTACCTCAACCCGGACCTCACGGGACCGGAGCGCCCGTACGTGTTGGCCCACGAGTGGGCCCACCTCTCGGGCTTTGCTCCGGAAGAGGACGCCAGCTTTCGTCGGCGCCGTCGCGGCGCTTCGCGCCGACGTGCCGTCGCAGTACAGCGCGTGGCTCTCGCTCGTCTCCGACGCGGCGATGCGGTTGCCGATGCCGGCGCGGCGAGAAGTGCTCGCGCCGTTGGCCGCGGGGCCGCGTCGCGATCTGGATGAGATTGCCGAGCGGCTGCGCTTCCGCGTGGCCTGGCTCGACCGCGCCAGCTGGGTCGCGTACGATCGCGCCATCAAGTCGCAGGGCGCGCACGCGGGAGTGGCCGGGTACGGGCGTGTGATCGAACTGCTGCTCGGCAGCGGGGTGCTGGACGGAGAGGACATTCGACGATGACGCGTGTGGTGATGGTGGATCCGGAGCGGCCGGATCCGCAGGTGATCGCGGAGGCCGCGGACGTGATTCGCCGTGGCGGCCTGGTCGCATTCCCGACCGAGACGGTGTACGGCCTCGGCGCCCACGCGCTCGACGCGGCGGCCGTGCAGCGGATCTTCGAAGCGAAGGGGCGCCCTGCCACCGACCCGCTCATCGTGCACATCGCGCACATGGGGCAGCTCGGGCTCGTCGCCGCCAGTGTTCCGCCAGCGGCGCGCGCGCTGGCGCTGGCATTCTGGGCGGGACCGCTCACCCTTGTGCTGCCCAAGAAGCCCGCCGTGCCGGATGTGGTGACCGCGGGCCTGCCGTCCGTGGCGGTGCGCGTGCCGGCGCATCGCGTGGCCCGGGCGCTGATGGAAACCTGCGGGGTGCCGGTGGCGGCGCCGAGCGCGAATCGCTTTTCACGCCCCAGCCCGACCTCGGCCGCGCACGTGCTCGCCGACCTCGACGGCCGCGTGGACATGATTCTCGATGGCGGTCTCACGCCGATTGGTGTCGAGTCCACGATTGTGGACTGCACGTCGGATCCGCCGGCGCTGTTGCGCCCCGGCGGAATCACCCGTGAGCAGATCACGGCGTACGTGCCGGCCCTGGTCGTCCGCGAAGGACGCGGCGAGGTCGCCGCTGCGCAGCTGGCGCCCGGGCAGCTGCTCCGTCACTACGCACCTGCCGCGACCCTCACCTTGTTCGAGGGAGCGGAGGCCGACATTCAGGCGCGCCTCGGCAGCGAGGCGCGGACCCGTGTTGCGCAGGGGCAGCGCGTCGGCATTCTCGCCCCGGAAGAAGACGTCATGGCGCTCGCGCCGGTGCTGGCGGCCCAGGCCGCCAGCGGGCGGGTGCTGCTCAGAACCTATGGCCGGCGCGCCGAACCGGAGACCGCGGCTCAGGCGTTGTTCGCGGCGCTCCGCGCCCTCGACGCCGAAGCTCCGGATGTGATCCTGGCGGCGGGTATTGGCGAGCTGTCGATCGGCGCTGCCGTGCACGATCGCCTGATGCGTGCGGCCGAAGGCCGGGTGGTGCGGGTCTGACGACCCGCTCCGATCAGCGCTTCAGTTGGCCGCGCCGGAGCTGGCGATACATCTCCAGCGAGTCCCGGATGATCTGGACGGCTTCCTCGGTGCCGAGGAAGTCCTCGACCACGACCTGCTTGTTCTCGAGCAGCTTGTAGTCCTCGAAGAACCGCTTGATCTCGCGCAGCAGGTAGGCCGGCAGAGCCTTGTGGTCGGGATAATCGGTGACGGCCGGGTCCTTGGTGCTGACCGCGATGATCTTGTCGTCGATCCCTTTTTCATCTCGCATGCGCATGACACCAATCGCGCGCGCTTCTACGATCGTGAGCGGAGCCACCGACTCCTGCCCGAGGACCAGCGCATCGAGCGGATCCCAGTCGTCGCAGTAGGTGCGGGGGATGAAACCGTAGTTGGCAGGGTAGTGGACGGCGCTGTGGAGCACACGGTCCAGGCGGAGAAACCCCGTTTCCTTGTCGAGTTCGTACTTGTTCTTGCTGCCCATCGGCACCTCGATCACCACGGGGAAAGTGGCCTCGATGAGGTGGTCGTCAACGTAAACGTCGTGCCATGCGTGCATACCCCGATCATAGTTGACGTGGAATCTGTTAATATCAGCCCGTTTTGGGGGGATCCATGCCAGAAGGCCCGATCACCAGTGTGCCCGGCAATGAGCCGGGGGTGTCACGTCGTAACTTCATCAAGGGTGTGATCGCCGCAGGGCGCGACCGTCTCAGCGTCGGCGTATCTGTTCCGCACCAATATCGCCGGACAGAACGAGCGCGCTGCCAGGTTCGGTCGAGCGTCTGATCACGCTCGACGTGAACGGCCAGCAGCGTCGCGTCGACGTGCTCAAGAACGAGACGCTGGCGATGACGCTGCGCTACAAGCTCGGACTGACCGGCACCAAGCTCGGATGCGACCGCGCCGAGTGCGGCGCCTGCACCGTGCTCGTCGACGATGTGCCGCACTATTCGTGTTCGATGCTGACGCACAGCGTGCGCGGCAAGAAGATCGTCAGCATCGAAGGCCTGGCCGGCGCCCGACGGCACGCTGCACCCGGTGCAGCAGGCGGTCGTCGAAGGCCAGGGCTTCCAGTGCGCGTTCTGCATGCCCGGCTTCGTGATGGCCACGGTCGGGTTCCTCAAGACCAATCCGAGCCCGACACGCGCCGAACTCGCGCACGGCATCTCGGGCAACCTCTGTCGCTGTGCCGACTACAACAAGATTCTCGACTGCATGATGCACGCAGCCGACTTGATGAGGGGGGCCTAGATGGCGGACTACAAAGCTCTCGGCAAGAACTACACGACGCCCGATCTCGTGGCCAAGGTCACCGGCAAGGCGAAGTACGCCGAGGACTATCGCGCCGAAGGCATGGTGTTCTCAAGCTGATGCTGAGCCCGCGTCCGCACGCGCGCGTCCGCAGCATCGATGCGAGCGCCGCGCTCGCGATGCCCGGCGTGCACGGCATCCTCACCGCGGAGGACATGCCGGCGCCGCCGCCGCCGCCCGCTCCGCCTGCCGCGCCGCCGGCGCCCGCAGCGCAGGGTGGCGCGCGTGGCGGCGACGGCGGTGCCGTAGCGCCGCAAGCCGGCGCGCCCGCCGCGGGCGCCACCGGCGCGCTCCGGCCGCTGCGCGGCCCGGCGCACCGGCACCGTGCCGGCGGCTACCGGCAGCGCCGCCGCCAGCGCCGCCGCCGCCGGCGCCCGCGGCGCCGCGCCTCCGGCCGCCGCGCCCGCGGCGCCGCCGATGCCGCCCGCGGAATTCGCGCTGACGAAGGAACCGCTCTACGAAGGCGAGCCGATCCTCGCGATCGCCGCCGACAGCGAAGAGATCGCCGCCGAAGCGATCGAGAAGATCATCGTCGACTTCGAGCCGCTGCCGTTCGTGATCGATCCGCTCGAGAGCCTGCGTCCCGGCGGCCCCGAATGGCCGCGACGCAGGGCAACGTGTTCGTCGGCGCCGAGCATGAAGACGTTGAAGTGGACGGCGGAGGACATGGCGCATGGTCGACGCGGGCAAGTTCCCGACCGACGCCGAGGCCGCCGAGACGCTGATCTTCGGCGACGTCGAGAAGGGCTTCAAGGAAGCCGACCTGATCGTCGAGCGCGACATGCATCAGCAGACCACCGTCGCACCAGCCGCTCGAGATCGCGGTCGGCGATGGCCTACTGGCAGAACGGCAAGTGCTACATGCACGTGTCGACGCAGAGCCTGGCGCGCACGGTCGCGTCGGTCGCCGGCTGGGTCGGCATCAAGCCCGAAGACCTCGTGCTCATCAGCGAGTACACCGGCGGCGGCTTCGGCAGCAAGATTCCGGGCGCGCAGTCGATGGCGATCCCGGCGCTGATGTCGAAGAAGCTCAACGGCCGCCCGGTGATGATGCGCATCTCGCGCGCGGAAGAGACCTACATCGGCCGCGTCCGCCCTGGCTACCAGGGCTGGATCAAGATGGGCTTCAAGAAGGACGGCCGCGTCACCGCGATCGACACCTTCATCGTCGAAGCCAGCGGCCCGTATCGCCGCCAGGGCGATCACTCGACGACCGCGAACCTCGGGTCGCTGTTGTTCCAGGCGCCGAACATGCGCTTCCGCGGCGTGTCGGTGGCGACCAACACGCCGCCGGGCGTCTCGCAGCGCGCGCCGGGCGGCCTGCAGGCGTCGGTGATGGTTCGAGCCGCTCGTCGCACGAAGCCGCGAAGAAGCTCGGCATCGATCAGGTCGCGATTCGCAAGATCAACGCGCCCGAAGGGCAGGCGCTCGTTCGGCCTCGTGCCGCCGAACACGCCGCCCGGACGTCCGCGCAACAAGCTGACCAGCTGCTTCGTCAAGGAGGCGCTCGACAAGGGCGCCGAGCTGTTCGGCTGGGAAGAGCGCAAGAAGCGAAAGCGGCAAGCGCACGCGGCAGCAAGGTGACGCGGCGTGGCCGTGGCCACCGGCGCCTACACCGCCGGCTCGATCGGCGTCGATGGCCTCTGCGTCCTGCGGCCCGACGGCAAGCTGGAAATCCACCAGGGCATCGGCAACCTCGGCACGCACTCGGTGATCGACACCGCGCGCGTCATCGCCGAAGTAGGTCGACGTGCCGTGGGAGAACTGCGAAGTGGTCTGGGGCAACACCGTCGAAGGGCGTGCCGTGGTCCTCGATCCAGGCCGGCAGCCAGACGACCTACGCTCACACCCGCGCCAACTACGCGACGGGCCAGGACCTCAAGAAGAAGCTGCAGGAGGTTGCGGCGAAGACCTAGGGCGGCTCGCCCGACGACTACGACATCGGCAACGCAGCGGCGTGATCCGCAAGGGCGGCGGACGCGCGATGACCTGGGCGCAGGCGGCGGAGCGCGCGATCAAGCTCGGTGGCAATTACGACGGCACGAGATGCCGAAGGAAATCAACGCGCATGACCAAGGCCGGCCGCGGCTGCGCACAAGGGCGCGGGCTGATGGGCGTCGCGCGCGACAACCTGCCGCGTGACGGACAGACCTACGGCTTCATGGCCGCCTTCGCCGAAGTCGAAGTCGACGTCGAGACCGGCGTGTGGACCATCGTCGATTTCCGGGCGTGGCCGACGTCGGCACCGTGATTCACCCGAACTAGCCTCGGCGGTCAGATCAACGGCGGCAGCATCCAGGGCATCGGTCACGTGCGCAGCCAGAAGCTGGTCTACGACCCGCACTACGGCGCGGCGCTCGCCAACCGGCTGCACCACAACAAGCCGCCGACGATCCTCGACGTGCCCGATCAACGCCGATGTGGGCCGCCGTGGGACTGCCCGATCCGACCAACCCGATCGGCGCCAAGGGCATCGGCGAACCGTCCACGGTCGCCGGCGGCGGCGCCGTGCTCTGTGCGCTGGCCGATGCGGTCGGCGACGACATCATCCGGCGCACGCCGGTGCAGCCCGAACAGATTGCCGATGTCGCTCGCGGCCGGCAAGCCGATGCTACGAACCGTTCTAGGCGTTCATCTAAGAGGACCGATGACTGCCACAATTCGCGACGTAATGCCGGCATTCGAGCTCTTCCAGCCCGCGAGCGTGGCTGACGCGCTCGGCGTGCTGAACCGCCACGGCGCCGACGCCTGGGTGATGGCCGGCGGCATGGACACCTTCGACTGGTTGAAGGACCGCATCAAGAAGCCAAGGTGGTCGTCGACCTGGCGGCGTGTCAACGAACTGCGCGGGATCAAGGAGGCCGGCGGCGGCCTCGAGATCGGCGCGATGACGACGCTGACCGAAGTCGCCAATGATGCGATGGTGAAGGAGCGCTTCCCGCTGCTGGCCCAGGCGGCCGGCTGATCGTGGCCTCGCCGCAGATTCGCAACCAGGGCACGCTCGGCGGCAACGTGTCGCAGGACGCGCGCTGCTGGTACTACCGCGCCGGCTGGCCCTGCTACCGCGCCGGCGGCAACATCTGCTACGCCGACACGCCGACCTCGATCAACCGCGAGCACGCGATCTTCAACGCCGATCGCTGCGTCGCGGTGAACCCGTCGGACACGGCGCCGGCGCTGATCGCGCTCGACGCGCAGATCGTCATCAAGAACGGCGGACAGCGAGCGGGTCGTGCCGGCGGAGGAGTTCTTCATCGGCCCGGGCATCGACATCACCAAGCTGACGATCGCTGCGGCCGGGCGACCTGCTGACCGCGATTCGCATCCCGGCCACGTGGGCGGGCAAGCAGTTCTACTTCGAGAAGGTCCGCGACCGCCAGGTGTGGGACTTCGCGCTCGTCAACATCGCCGCGGCGATCAACGTGTCGGGCTCGACCATCAGCGACGTGCGCATGGTGGTCAACGGCGTGGCGGCGACGCCGTACCGGCTCGAACGCGGTCGAAGCGTTCCTCAAGGGCAAGGCGCGCGACAAGGCGACGGCCGATCAGGCGGCCGAGATCGCCGTGCAGGGCGCGGTGCCGCTGCGGCACAACGCCTACAAGATGCCGCTGATGAAGGCGCTCGTGAAGCGCGCGATTCGGGGAGATGCTGAATGGACTTCGTAACGTCGGCCCGCAGTCCGTGGGGTGAATCGATCCTCGTCCACATCTCCTGGAACCTGTTCTGGGCGTCGCTCGTCGGCGGCTTGTTGTTCCTGCTCGCGCATGGCGGCTACATGCTGTTCTCGCAGCATCACAAGCGTGAGTCTGGCGAGGTGGATCGCATGGAAGCGGCGCGGCCCGGATTGCCGGCGCACATCGAGCGCCACTGCGTTCGTGGCCCGCATGTTCCACTGGGTGATGGCGTTCGCCATGCTCTCGCTGCTCTTCACCGCGTTCCTGCCGATCGTCGGCGATCAAGTTCGCCTGGGTCCACTGGCACTGGATGGCCGGCATGCTGCTGACCGCGTCGATCATCTTCCACATCTTCCACGCCACGTTCGTTCTGGACTTCTGGTCGATCTGGGTCGGCCCGAAGGACATCCCGGAAGTCAAGGCCGAGATGATGCGCGAGCTCGGCAAGGAAGCGCCGGGCCCCAAGCCCGGCAAGTATCCGCTCGGCAACCGCCTCTATCACCTGGCCGTGATGGTGGCCGGCCTGGTCGTGATCGCCACCGGCATCATGATGATGTGGCGCGTGCGCAGCCGGCTGATCGAGCGCAATCCGTACTGGATGAGCGACGCCGCCTGGGGCTTGACCTACGTCACGCACGGCCTGATGGGCGTCGGCTTCGTCGGCCTGGTCATCGCGCACATCTACTTCGCACTGCGGCCCGAGAAGCTGTGGATCACCAAGGCGATGATCTTCGGCACCATCTCGCGGCGCGAGTACCTCGAGCACCACGACCCCGATCGCTGGGTGTCGTCCAAGGTCTCGACGAAGTAAGCGCGCATGCCAACCGCCAACGCGCTGGACCTGCTCCAGCAACGTGTTGACGCCATCGAAGGTGGCTACGAGTTCCTGCTCGCCTATGCGGCGCAGGGACTCGCCACCGACGAAGGCAACGCCAACAGCGAACAGCTCCGCACTTATCTCCAGCGCATGGACGACGGCATCGCCGGCCTCGAGTCCGCGCTGCGCGGGGTCCTCGAGGGTTCTGACTCCGTCGAGCACTTCGAGCCGTTCCTGCAGGTCCTCGCCCGCGACGCCGGGGCCGCCCGCGCCGCCCTCCGCATCGTCTCGTCGCGGAAGGGCGTCAGCTCGCAGCTGGTGGACAACCTCAACGCCTCGATCCACGTCCGGGCGCTGCTCACCGACCTGTTCCTGCTCGACGAAGCGGTCAAGAGCCTGTAGATGGGCGCCAGGCCTTGATGTCTTAGGTCTTAGGTCTTACGTCTTGGGTCCTGGATTCAGCAATACTCAAGCCCCAAGCCCCAAGCCCCAAGCCCCAAGCCCCAAGCCTCAAGACCCAAGACCCAAGACTCAAGACCCAAGACCTCCCCGGGCGCCTCGATCCCGCGCCCCTTCATACCGGCAGCGTCAGCGTCGCTCGACACCCACGGCCCTCCGAGCGGTTCTCCAGCCGCAGCGATCCCTCGTGCGCTTCGGCAATCTGCCGGCACAGCACCAGGCCGATCCCCGAGCCGCCAGGCTTGGTTGTGAAGAAAGGCACGAACAGGTTGGCCGTATTCGACAGACCCGGTCCGTCGTCGTCGACCCAGACGTCGATGCGGTCCTTCACCCGCCGCCAGCCGATCGAGACGAGGCCCTTGCCGGTTTCGAGGGAGGCGTCAGCCGCATTCCGCACCAGGTTGATGAAGAGCTGCTCCAGCTGATCGGGGTCGGCGGAAATCGTCTGGTCCGGGCCCGAGCGGACCTGCACCTCGACCCGCGTCTCGAGGCCGGCCAGCCGCTGCAGGAACGGCTTGAGCACGATCGGCTGGAGCTTGGGCGCCGGCAGGCGGGCCAGCCGCGCGTAAGCGCCGGTGAAGCGGCTCAGCGACTCGGTGCGCGACGCGATCACGTGCAGGCCGCGCTGCATGTCGTCCCGCCAGTCCGGCGGCGGCGGGTCGCGCTGGACCAGTGTTTCGAGGCTGCCGGCGATCGACTTGATCGGCGCCAGCGAGTTGCCCAGCTCGTGGCCGATCACGCGGATCAGCCGCTGCCACGCCTGGCGCTCCTGCTCGCGCAGCGGACGGCTGACGTCCGACAACACCAGCAGGTCGTGGGGAAGTCCGCCCAGCCGGAACGTGGTGCGGCGCACTTCCCAGCGGCCGATGCCTCCGCCCGGCGAGGTGATGTCCACCACCCGTGGCGCGTCGCCGAACCAGCCGGTCATGCCGAGCTCGTCGGCGGTGCGGCCGAGCATCTGTTCGACGGTGCGATTCATCAGGCGCTCGCCGGTGCGGTTCGCGATGCGCAGGTGCTGCGTCGGATCGAAGGCAAACACCGCGACGTCGATCTGCTCCATCACCGTGCGCAGCAGCGCCGTCGCCTCGACCGCGCCCAGGCGCTGGTGATGAAGGGTCTCGGCCAGCGCATTCACTTCGATGAGGGCGGCGCCGAGCGGATCGTCCGGGTTCGCCGTCCGCCCGCGGATGCTGAAGTCGTCTTCGCGGAGCGCGGCCAGCAGGTTGGCAAGCGTCTGCAGCGGCACCACGACCCGCGAGCGCACCGAGGACGCGAACCCGATCAGCAGGACGAGGACGAAGGCGGAGAGGGTCCACTGGACCTTGGGCGTGTAGTCGCCGGTCCACAGCAGGGCCAACGCCACGACCGCACCCGGCAGACTGGCGCCGAGCGTGAGCAGCAGGATCTGCTGGTCGATGGTCAGTCGGCGCATGGGCTTCAGATTAGATCGGGAGTCGGGAGTCGGGAGTCGGGACAATGGACGGCAGACGGCAGACGGCAGACGGCAGACGGCAGACGGCAGACTCAAGCACCACGACTCAAGCCTCAAGCCCCAAGCCCCAAGCCCCAAGACCGACAGTCCTTACAGCTTGTACCTCTCCAGCCTCCGGTACAACGCACTGCGTGACAGGCCCAGCGCCCGTGCGGCCTGGCTGACGTTGCCGAAGCGGGCCATGGCCTTCTTGATCAGGAAGGCCTCGACCTCCTCGAGGCTCATGTCCTCGAGGCGGGCGGCGCCGCCGCCGTCCACGCGCAGGCCAAGATCCTGGGTCCGCACCGCATGGCCGCCGGACATCAGCACGGCCCGCTCGATGGCGTGATCCAGCTCGCGCACGTTGCCCGGCCAGCGATGATCGAGCAGCTGCTGCATCGCGCCGGGGTCGAACCCCGAGAGCTGCTTGCGATAGCGCTGCGCGTGCTGGTGGAGGAAGTGCCTGGCCAGGAGCGGGATGTCCTCGCGCCGGTCGCGCAGCGGCGGCAGGTGAATCTCGATCGTGTTGAGGCGGAACAGCAGGTCCTGGCGAAAGCGGCCGGCGGTGACTTCGGCGTTCAGGTCGGCGTTGGTGGCGGACACCAGCCGCACGCTCACCTTGCGCGTCTTCGACGATCCGAGCCGCTCGAACTCGCCGGTCTCGATCACGCGGAGCAGCTTCTGCTGCTGGGTGAGCGGGACGTTGGCGATCTCGTCGAGGAACAGCGTGCTGGCGTCGGCCAGCTCGAAGCGGCCGACGCGGTCCACCTTGGCGTCGGTGAACGATCCCTTCAGGTGGCCGAACAGCTCCGACTCGAACACGCCCTCGGCCATGCCGCCGGCGTTGACGGTGACCATCGGCCGGTTGGCGCGCGGCGACACCGCGTGCAGCGCCTGCGCGACCAGGCTCTTGCCGCTGCCGTTCTCGCCGGTGATCAACACGTTGGCGTCGGACGGCCCGACCCGCGCCACCATCTCCAGGACCGGCCGCATCGCCGGCGACTCGGCGAGGATGGCCGAGTGTCCGTCGGCCTGCAGCGCCTGGTTGGCGGCTTCGAGCTGGTGTCCACGCCTGAGGGCGCGGCCGAGCTCGGTCTGCGTGCGGATGATCGACAGCAGCCGCTCGTTGTCCCACGGCTTCTGGATGAAGTCGCGGGCGCCGCGGCGCATCGCTTCCACCGCCACGTTCACCGTGCCCCACGCCGTCATCACCACCACGGGCAGCGACTCGTCGGCGGTGTGAATGCGCTGGAGCAGCTCGAGCCCTTCCTGGCCGGACGTCGTATCCCTGGCGTAGTTCAGATCCATCAGGACGACATCGAAGTCCTTCAGCTCCAGCGCGCGCAGCAGCTGCTGCGGCGATGAGGCGGTTTCGACAGAGTAGCCGTCCGGTTTGAGCAGCAGCCGCAACGCCTCGAGCACGTCGGGCTGATCGTCCGCGAGCAGGAGTCGCGGAGGGGTCTCAGTTTTCATCCAGCACCCAGCCATCCTTCAGCCGGATCACTCGATGGCCGTAGGTGGCGTTGACCTCCGAGTGCGTCACCTGGACGATGGTGGTGCCGCCCTCGTTCAGGCGCTTGAACAGCTCCATGATCTCGCGTCCCTGGTCGGAGTGGAGGTTGCCGGTGGGCTCGTCGGCGAGGATCAGCGTCGGCTTGGCCACCACGGCCCGCGCGATGGCCACGAGCTGCTGCTGCCCGCCGGAGAGCTGATTCGGGTAGAGGTCCTTCTTCCCGACGATGGCGAAGCGATCGAGGATGTCGGCGACCATGCCTTGCCGATCGGCCTTCTTGACGTCTCGATAGGACAGCGGCAGATCGATGTTCTCGTAGACCGTCAGGTTGTCCAGCAGGTGATAGCTCTGGAACACGAATCCGACGTGCTGCTTCTGCAGCCGCATCCGCTCCTTGGCCGAGTGCTGGTGGATCGGCTCGTCGCCCAGCCAGTACTCGCCGGTCCAGGCGCTGTCGTGCATGCCGAGGATGTGGAGCAATGTGGACTTGCCGGCGCCTGAGGGCCCCATGATCGACACGAACTGCCCTTCGGCAATGTCGACGTTGATGCGGCGCAGGACGAAGGTTTGCGACAAACCGTGGCGGAAGGACTTTTCAATGTTGCGGAGTTTGACCATCAAGCAATCACTCGGAACGTAGGGCGCGCATCGGATCGACGCGCATGGCCCGTCTGGCAGGAACATAGCACGCCAGCGCCGCAATCGTCAGCAGCAGCGTGCCCAGGGCGGCGTAGAGACGCGGGTCGGTGGCGCTCGTTTCGAACAGCAGGCCCGCGATCACGCGGCCGACGGCCGCCGCCAGGGCCAGGCCGAGCACGACACCGGACGCGGCGAGCAGCAGGCCCTGGCGCATGACCAGTGCGCCAACCTGACGAGGACTGGCGCCGAGCGCCATGCGGACGCCCATCTCGGCGGTGCGTTGTGAAACCGAGAAGCTGATCAATCCGTAAACGCCGACCGCGGCGAGCAGCAGCGCCAGCGACGCAAAGGCCACCAGGATCGTGGCGCGGAAGCGCGGCTGCCCGGTGGACGTCTCGATGATGTCTTCGATCGAGCGGACGGTGTCGACCGGCAGCTCGGGATCGATCGCCCGCACCGCGGTCTTCACCGCCGACGCCACGGCTGCCGGTGGAGCGTCGGTGCGGACCACCACGCTCATGTACGGCAGCACGAACTGCTGATACGGCAGGTAGACCGCCGGCTTCGGTGTGGCGTCGAGCGACTGACGGCGCACGTCAGACACCACCCCGACGATGGTGACCCATTCGCCAAGGTTGATGCGGCGGCCGATCGGGTCGCCCTCACCGAATTGCGTGGCGAGCCGCTCGTTGATGATGACGACCGGCGGTTGACCGTCGACATCGGTGACCGCGAAGCCGCGGCCCCGCATCAGCCTGAGTCCCATCGTCTGGAAGAACTCCGGCGAGACCATGTTGAGTTCGGCGATCGGTTGCGCAGGGCGGTCGGTTTCGGGCTGCCCCTCGAGTTCGATCGACGCCGAGGCGTTGCTGCCGCGGAGCGGCATCGGGAAGACCAGCGCCGCGTTCGCCGTGGCCGGGTTGTCGCGCAGCCGGTTCAGCACGTCGGTGTAGAACCGTCCTTGAGCCGGACCGTCGTATCGCGATTGAGGGACTGGAAGATCGATGGCCGCCAGGCTTGTCGTGCGGAAGCCCGGGTTCACGTTGCGCAGGCGGGACAGGCTGGTGATCATCAGCCCGGCGCCAATCAACAGCACGAGGGCGACGGCCACTTCCGCGATCACCAGGCCGCTGCGGAAGCGCGTGCGCGCCGCCGTGCCCGTGCGGCCTCCGTCCTTCAGGTCTTCGTTCAGCTGCGGCCGTGATGAGTGCAGCGCGGGTGCCAGTCCCGCGAGCAAGCCGACCAGGGTCGTGGCCAGGCTGGCCCCGGCCGCCACGCGCCAGTCGAGCCGAACGTCCGCGAGCCGAGGCAGCTTCTCGGGCGCCATCGCGACCAGCAGGTCCACGCCCCATGCCGCCAGCACCAGGCCGGCGGCGCCGCCGACCACCGCCAGCACCAGGCTCTCGATCATCAACTGGCGCGCCAGCTGCCATCGGTTCGCGCCCAGCGACGCGCGGACCGCGAGCTCGCGGCGCCTCGCCATGCCACGGGCGAGCATCAGGCCCGCGACGTTGGCGCAGGCGATCAGCAGGACGCAGGCCACCGCGCCCAGCAGCACCAGCAGTCCGGCCCGCACGTCCGACACCAGCGAGTCGGCCAGCGGCTGCACGTGGAACGACTCGCCGCGGTTGGTGTCTGGGAACTGCTGGCCGAGCCGCTCGCCGAGCGCCTGCAGTTGGGCGTTGGCGTCGCTCAGCGTGACACCAGGCGCGAGGCGGGCGAGCGCCGCGAAGTACTGCACTTCCCGGTCGGCCAACCCCTCAGACGGCACCGGGGAGGTCGGCACATTCCCGGGCGCGAGCGTCCAGAGGTCCGCCGGCAGCGGATGACGGACCGCCGCTGGTACGACGCCGACGATGGTGGTGGGCGTGCCGTTGACGCGGATCTCGGTGCCGATGATGTCCGCGCGACCGCCGAATTGCCGCTGCCACAGCCCCTCGCCGATCACCGCCAGGGCGCCGTGGCCCTCGTCAGCTTCCGTATAGACCCTGCCAACGATCGGCGTGACTTCGAAGACGTCGAAGAACGCGGCCGTCGTCTGGACGCCGGGCACGCGCACCGGATCTCCGGTTCCAGTGACGTCGCTGATGTCTTCCCGGTATCCCGCGACGTGCAGCAGCGTGGTGGTTTCGCGCTTGACGTCCAGGAAATCCCCGGACGAGAACGCGCCGTCCTGCATGCCCGTGGCAGTCGTTCGCGCCAACCTTGACGAGACGAGAAGGGTCCGCGTAGGGGAGTGGTCGAAGCAGGATGCCGTCGATGACGCTGAAGATTGCCGTCGCGCCGCCGATGCCAAGCGCCAGCGTGATCACGGCCACCGCCGTGAACCCTGGTGTCCGCAGATAGGACCGGACGGCGTAGCGAAGATCCTGGAGCACGAGTGGAACCTGAAGGGGCGGGCGAACCAGGTTCCAGGGTTCCAGGGTTCCAGGGTTCTCGGTCGGAGAGCCTCTCGCCCGAGAACCTCAGAACCTGGAACCTTAGAACCTAGAACCTAGAACCTAGAACCTAGAACCTAGAACCCAGAACCCTACACTCCCGCGCCGACGTTTTCCTCGACGACCCGGCCGTCGAAGAAGTGCACGCTGCGGTCGGCGTGCGCCGCGTAGCGCGGATCGTGCGTCACCATGCAAATCGTGGCGCCGGCGCGATGCAGTTCGCGCAGCAGGTCCATCACGGCTTCGCCGTTCTTGGAGTCGAGGTTGCCCGTCGGTTCGTCGGCGAGCAGGATGGAGGGCTGGCCGGCCACCGCGCGAGCGACAGCCACGCGCTGCTGCTGACCGCCGGAGAGCTGCGAGGGCAGGTGCTTGCTGCGGTGGGCCATCCCGACGCGCTCGAGCGCGGCGTTCGCGCGCTCGCGGCGTTCGGCGGACTTCATGCCGCGATAGATCAGCGGCAGCTCCACGTTCTCGAACACGGTGAGGTCGCCAATCAGGTTGAAGCTCTGGAAGATGAACCCGATCTCGCGGTTGCGCACCCGGGCGCGCTCGGACAGCGAGAGGTTCGACACCTGCTGGCCGTTGAGCATGTAGGTGCCGTCGGTGGGCGTGTCGAGCAGGCCCAGGATGGCGAGCATCGTCGACTTGCCGCAGCCCGAGGGACCCGCGATGGCGATGTACTCGCCCTTCTGGATTTCCAGGTGGATGCCGGCCAAGGCGTGGGTCTCAACCTCGTCGGTGTAGAACACCTTCTTGATCCCATCCAGGCGGATGAGCGGCTGCGCTGAAGCGTTCATCGACAACTCCCCTTTGAAGAACCGGTGTCCGGTATCCGGTGTCCGGTACCCGTCATGACAAATCTACCGACTGGTGTCTCTACCTGAGCCGAATCCGATCGAACTGATCCCACGCCGACATGTCCGACAGCACGACCTGATCGCCCTCTGCCAGCCCGTTCATCACCTCGATGGTGTTGACCGAGCTGCGGCCCAGCTGAACCTGCATACGCGACGCCTCACCCGTGGTGGCGTCGAGCTTGAACAGCCCCACGGTGCTCTGCTCCTGCCCGAACGCAGGCCGTCCCACGTAAAGGACGTTATCGAGCCGCTCGAGTTCCACGGTGCCATCCACACTGAGGTCCGGGCGCGCACCGCGCGGCAGTTCGCCTTCGAGCTGGACGTCAACGGTGACGGTGCCGTTCTGGGCGGCCGGGTCGATGCGGATGACCCGGCCGGGGATGATGCCATTGCGCGTATCGACCGACGCGACCTGGCCGATGGTGAGGTCGCGCGCCTGTGTTTCAGCGATGCGGAGTTCGGCCTTCAGGCGCGTGGGGTCGGCGACGCGCACGAGGTTGGCGCCAGGCGCCACCTGTTGCCCCACTTCAACCGGCACCTGTTCGAGAACGCCGTGCATGCCCGCCCGGACGTGGAGCTGATCGACCTGCTGACTTCGCAGCGAGACCAGCGACTTGAGCTGATCGATGCGCGCCTGCTGTGCCTTCAACTGGGCCCTGATGTTGGCTTCGGCCACCTTGACCCGCTCCTGCTCGAGCGAGTTGCGGGTCGCCAGCGAGTCGGCGCGGACGGTTGACTGCTTCAGGATCAGGTTGGACACCAACCCGTCCTTGGCGAGGTCCTCGTTGACCTCCTTCTCCAGGCGGGCTTGCTGAAAGTCCGCTTCGACCGTGGCCGCTGCCGAACGCCGGTTCAAGGTGTCGGTCTGCAGCTGGGCCTCGAGGCCGGCCAGGTCGGCTTCGGCGGCCAGGAACTGCTGTTGCGCTTCGTCCAGCAGCTGGCGCGCCAGCGGGTCGCTCAACTCCAGGACGACGGTGTCGGGCGTGACCGTGGCGCCAGGCCGAAGAACGATGCGATCGACCCTGCCCTGGGTAGAGGCGGCAACCCATCGGCGGGCTTCGTCCACCGGCACCAGGGTGCCGAGGCCGCGCACCTGGCGCAGCATCGCGCCGCGCTTCACGGTGTCCACCCACACGGTGGCGCGCTCAACCGTCGGCGCCGCCGGCTTCAAGCGGGAGAGCGCCACCGACACCACCACGACCGCGAGCAGGCCGGCGATGGCAAACGCCATCTGCTTGTATTTCTTTTTCCGAGCGACGGAGCTGGGACGCTGTATGTCCATGGAACGGATTGCCCTCTTAGACGGATCGAACCAGTCGTTTGGATGGCAGCCAATATTTCGGGTCTGCCACGGACTGGAACTTCACGAGTCGTGCCAAGCCGCCTGAGCGGCCGAACATACTGAGAAAACGAGATTTAGGGCGCCGATGTTCCATCCGGCCGCAATTCGGGTGTTCGGAAGTGGGACTGGTGATTCCCTGCGCCAGACACGTCCAGGTGAGGGCTTCGGCGTGCCGGCGGAAGCGGCGGGAAGGATCGGTCGGCCGGGTGAAACTGGCGTCAAGATAGGGCGTGCCGGCTTTTGCGCTCCCCCTGAAGTACCGCCTCCTGTTGAAGACCTACCGCTGGCGGCGCATCGAGCCGGTCCCGGCCGCGGCCAGGCGGCAGCCGCTGGCCCAATCACGGGTAGCCCTGGTGACGAGCGCCGGGCTGGTCGCCCCCGGCGGCCAGCCGTTCGATCTGTCCCGGCGCGGCGGCGACCCGTCGTTCCGGCTGATCCCGGCCAATGCCCCTGGCAACAGCCTGACTGTTCACCACCGGAGCGAGGCGTTCGACCGTGCGGGGCTGGCCGAGGACCTCAACGTGATCTTCCCCAGGGACGCCCTGGCGCAGCTGGCGCAGGAGGGCGTGATTGGCGAGGTGGCGCCACGGCACCTTTCCTTCATGGGATCGATCACGGCGCCCGGCCGGTTGATTCGCGAGTCCGCGCCCGAGGCCGCAGCGGTGCTGGTCGGCGATGGAGTCGACGTGGCGCTGCTGGTGCCGGTTTGACCCTTCTGTCACCAGACCGTGAGTCTGGTTGCCTCCGTTCTCGAAGAGCGCGGTATCTCTACGGTGATGCTCTCGGTGATGCCGGCAATCTCGTCGCGGCTGGCCGCGCCCCGGACTTTGGTCGTGCCTTTCGACCTGGGCACGCCGGCCGGCCCGCCCCACGACACGGCGACGCACCGCAGCGTGGTGGACGCCGCATTGGCCCTCACCGGGGAGATCGCGGTGCCTCTGACGCGCGTGTGGAGCGGCTCAGTCTGAACACGATGTCCGGTCCCCCGGACTCCTGGAACTCCGCCACCGCTTCGGTATCCTGCCGCGCGTTCAGCGCCGCGGCCCAGGCCCCGAGCTCGTCGGGCTTCATGTAGGTGCCGTGCAGCACGATCAGGTCAACTTCGCGTCGTTTCAAATACGCGATGGCTTCGTCCGACGGAAACTCGCGCATCATCTCGATCAACTCGATGTACGAACGCGGATAGAACCCGCTGTAGCCGTTCAGCAGCGGCTGCCAGTGGAAGATGCTGGCGTACATGTACAGGCCGTCGTGAATCGAGTGCAGTTCGTCGGCCTTCGGGAGCGGGAACTCCACGACCACGCTGCGAGGCTGCTGCGCCAGCCACCGTGCGACGGCAGGAGGGGGCGGCAGCGCCAGCCCCGGCGTTGTCCGCGTGAGGTACTCGAGGAAGAGCAGTCCGACCAGCACTGCCGTCCCCATGGTCGTCCACCGCGGGCGTCGCGCCAGTATCGCGCGCCAGCCATACGCGGCGAGCACCGCCAACGCCAGGTACACCAGCGCCGCTGCCCGCGCCGGTGCCCGCAAGCCGCGATACGTGAACACCAGCTCGCGCAGCAGCACATAGACCGGCGTGTTCAGGCCCAGCGATAGCACGAAGCCGACCACCCCGATGATGACGACCGTGCTCTTCCGCGACGATCGGCCCCACAGGCCGAAAGCGGCGAGCCCGAGCGCCAGGAAGCCCGGAAACAGCCGCCGCTCGTTGCGGCCGAGCCGCTCGCTCCACGGCCCGTGCAGGACGTTGGTGGGATCGGACGACAGATAGTTCAGCGGCGTGGCGGAGTAGAGGCGCACTTCATGGTCGGCACGCTCGCCGACCGAGGAGCGGTTCTGCATGTAGATCGCCAGGTAGGGCGCCGCAACCACGCCGGCGACCAGTGCCACCACCGCTATCTGCTTCGCGAATCGCACGCGCCTGTCGCGTGGCAGCGACATCCAGCGCCACGGGATGGCAACGGCCAGTGCGGTGGCGAGGAACACCGCGTAATAAATGCCGCTCAGCACCTGCAGGACGAGGCTCGCGCCGAACCCTGCCATGTCGCGCCATCGTCCCGATTCGAACGCGCGATCGAGGCACCAGACCGCCAGCGGCAGGAAGATCGTGGCCTGCAGCTCCAAATGCATGAAGTGATCGAAGCGGAACGTGACGAAGGCGAAGATGGTTCCTGCAACGATCCCTGACGCAAGGCTCCCGGTGAGGCGCTGCGCAAGCAGGCACATCGCCGCTCCCGACAGTGCGATCGATCCGAGGATCAGCAGGTTGTAGACCATCACCGGCGACGCGCCGCCGCGGATGAACGGTGCCGCGACCAGGCCTTGCAGCAGGACCGCGTCGGTGTAGGCGAGCGTGCGCAGCTCGGGGTGGAAGATGTTGGCGTTGACGAGCGGCGCCGCCGATGTGAGCGCGTGCGCGATCCACGAGATGCGCCAGATGCTGAGCAGCGAGTCGTCGAACGGCGCCACGTGCGTGCGCAGTTGCGCGGCCTGCGGCCAGGTGATCGCCACCGTGAGCGCCGCGAACAGGCCCACCACGCCGAGTGTCATCAGCAGCCGGCGCATCAGTCGCCCACCACGCGATGCCACGACGACGGATCGGTGACGCCCTCGCTGACAATCACCACCACGCTGGAGGAAACACTCAGCGCGAGTGCCTCCTTGACGCCTGACACGGCCACGTCTTCCAGCGTGGCCAGCAGTCCGCCGAGTGCGGCGGCGCCGGATGCGCCTGCGGCAAGCGTTGGATCCGAACCCGCGGGACGCGCCAGCCGCCGCATCGCGTCCATCGCCCACGCGTCGTCGATGCCGATGTAAGCATCAACGAGCGGCGCGACGGCGTGAAACGCCAGCGGCGACACTTCGCCGCATCGCAGCCCGCCCATCACGGTGTCGAAGGGGCCGGGCACCAGCGTCGGAGCGCCGGCGCGTGCCGAAACCTGCAGGCACGCCGCGGATGCCGGCTCCACGGCGATGATGTGAGGCGGCGTGGGCCACAACCACGCGCTTCGTGACGCGATACCGGCGAGCAACCCGCCGACGCCGCCCGGCACGAAGATGGCGTCGGGCCGCCAGCCCTGCGGCGTCGCTCTAACCATTTCGTCCACCATCCAGCTGTAACCGAGCATGATCAGCCGCGGGATGTGCTCGTACCCGGGCCACGACGTGTCGGAGATCACCGTCCACCCCTGCGTGGCCGCCTCTGTCGCGGCCACCCGCACCGCATCGTCGTAGGTGCCGGGCACCCGGACGACGACGGCGCCCTCGCCGGCGATGGCGTCGGCTCTCGCCTGTGTCACGGAGGCCGAGAGGTAGACGCGCGCGCTGCAACCCACACTGCGAGCGGTGTGCGCCACGGCGCGCCCGTGGTTGCCTTCGCTGGCGCAGACCAGCGTGTCTCCAGTGCGGATCGCCCCGTCGAGCATCAATTGCTCGATCGCGAAGCGTGCGCCCAGCAGCTTGAACGCATTCAGTCCGAAGCGCGCGGTCTCGTCCTTCGCCAGCAGCGTGCCCAGCCCGAGTGTGTTCGCCAGCTGTGGCAGTGCTGTGAGAGGCGTGGGCGCGAGCGCCGGCTGGCGGCGGAAGAAGCGCTCGACCGAGGCGTACTCGTCAGCCGAGAACAGGCCTCGCGACGATGTGGCGGGCGCGCGTGACTGCGGTGACGGCAGATACGTTGAAGTCACTACTGAATCTTCGCGCCGGCGATCCACACCTGCTCGATGGAGCGCAGGTTGCGGATGTTCTCGATCGGATTGGCCCCAAGCACCAGCAGGTCGGCAACGCGGCCTGCGGCGAGCACGCCGAGGTCGTTGTTGCGGTGGCATCGGGCGGCATCGCCGGTGGCCGACACCAGCACCTGCATCGGCGTCATGCCGGCGTCCACCATCATCTCCATCTCCAGATGCTCGAAGTAGCCCTGGAATCGCGCGGGCGGGCCCGTATCGGTGCCCATGGCGATGCGAACGCCCTGATCGACCAGCGTCTTGAGATTCTTCTTCGCCACTTCGAGGCCGGCCTTGTACTGCTGACCGAGCTTCGCCGCGGGATTGGCACGCGTCTGCGCCTGGCGTTCGGGATCCGACAGCTGGGCGACGATGTCGGCGGAGACGCCCTTGGTGAAGAACGGGTCGTTCACCCAGGGCGGCGTGGATTCGTAGGCAAAGGTCGATACCTCGCGCGTGAAGGTGGGGCAGTAGCAGACGTCACGCGCCTTCAGCGCGTTGGCGAACCCCGTGTCCACCGGCACGTCGCGCACGCTGTGGGCAATGAAGTCCGCGCCGGCATCGAGCGTGGCCCTGGCATCCGCGAGGTAGAAGATGTGCACCGCCATCCGCAGCCCCCGCTCGTGCGCGCGGGTGATGGCGGCCCGCCACGCCGGCTTCGGGCATGGCGCGGCTGGTCCCGAGGTTGTCGTCCACGCGAATCTTCAGGATGTCCGGCTTGGCGTCGGCCGCCTTGTCGGTGGCGGCGCGCGCTTCCTCCGCGGTAGCGCCGTTGATCACCGTGCCGGCGACGTAGATCCGCGCGCGATCGAGCGGGCCCTTTGCCTGCTCGTCACGCAAGGCAAAGCCCGCGGCCTGATCGTCGCCAAGGCTGAACACCGAGGTGATGCCGTATTGCGCATAGGTCTTGCAGTTGACGCACCAGGTTGTCGCGGGTGTAGAACTCCGGCGACGAGCGCAGGCCAGAGGTGGCGGCGACATGGCCGTGCGCGTTCACGAGGCCCGGCATCACCGTCTTGCCGCTCACGTCTACGCGAGTGGCGCCCGCGGGCACCGTCACCGACGCGGCCGGACCCACCTGAGCGATCCGCCCCTCGCGGATCACCACGGTGCCGCGTTCGAGCACCTGACCGGTGCCGTCGATGACACGGCCGCCGACAAACGCCGTCGTCTGGGCGCTCGCCACGGCAGGCGACAGCAGCAACGCGACGATTCCCCATCCCCGGACATGACTGCGCATGCGAGAGCTTACCAAGGATTGACGGTCAGGCGAACAGCGAGTCCCCGGTCGAGTAGCGCTTCAGGTACTCCTTGACGCGCACCTTGCGGGCGGTGTTCTCCGAGGTCATGTAGCGGACCGTCCCGAACACCGGGCGCTCCGGGAACCACGGGCGATCGTAGCGGCCCAGCACCCAGAAAATGCCGCTGTACGAGTTCGGGTTGCGGCCGTCGAGCGCGTACTTGTTATTCAGCTCGATCATCACAGCCAGGGCCTCGCGCGGCGACGCGGTCCACTGCAGGATCTTCTTGCCCCAGAGCATTCGCAGGTAGTTGTGGATGCGACCCTCGCGGACCAGCTGGGTCTGAGCCGCGTTCCACAACGGATCGTGCGTGGCGCCGCGTTCGAACTCGGCGAGCGTGTAGAGGTGGTCGCGCGGGTCGTCCTCGTGTTCGTCGAGTGTCTGGCGGGCCCAGTCGGGCAGCGAATTGTAGTCGGCGTAGTCGGGCCGCTGCCACGCCATGTTGTAGCCGAGCTCGCGCCACGTGATGAATTCGTCGAGGAATCCTTCGGCCGCCGGCGACACGCCCCACCAGCCTTCGCGCGACCCGGTGGCCCTGGACGGCAGATCGCCCAGCCACCCTTCTCGGTTCATCAGCCGCTCGAACACCTCGTGCGGGCCGAGGTGGCCCCAGTGGAGATAGGCGGAGAGCCGGCTCGTGGCGTCGCGATCGGGCACGTTACGTTCCTCGCCGTAGTCGGCGAGCTCGCGATCGACGAATGCGCACAGCCGCTCGCCCGCCGCGACTGCGCCTCCTGCGAATCCGGTGGGGCGGACGGCATGATCGATCGGCAGCCGATCGATCGCGCCGCCGCTGTCGAGCCAGGTGAACACGTCCGGCCATCGTGAGGCGATGTCCGGCGGGATAGGCCACATCGGCGCCGTCAGCGGCTCAGCCAGCGGATCGGACTGCGGGCGCTCTTTCAGGTGCGCCGGCAGCACTTTCTGCAGTGCACGCCGGAAGGCATGGGCCGTCGGATACACGGTCGAGACGGATCGCATCGGCAGCAGGCCGTTGCTGTCCACCGCCTCGAGCCGCACGTCCAGCTGATGGCCGGCCGCCTCGACCATAGCCGGAAGAAAGAAGCACGGGAAGTCGTCCGTGACGACCACTGCGGCGTGCGCCGCCAGCGCGCCCAGCAGGCCGCGGCCCGCTGCGGCCGCCGGTTCGACATAGGGCAGGTAGGTGATGCCCGGCTGGCCATCGAACGCGGCGCGGTTGGCGCGCATGCCGTCCAGCACGAATTCGTGAAACCGATCCGACGCCCACTGATGGTCCACCCTCAACGCTTCCAGCACGACCAGCGGCTTTCGCAGCCGTCGCGCGTGACTAATCGCCTGTTCGAGGCCGAAATTCGCTCGCGCGCGGCGCGCGGCAATCATCCAGTACAGGACCACGGGCCGCGTGGCGTGCATGGGCGCGTTGTTGGCCAGCCGGATGCGGGAAGCGGGGACCATGTAGAATCGAGTGTACGACGACGAATGAGGCGCCCGGGATCCCGAGGCGCCCCGCGTTGCAAGGGGAGACGTTCATGATTGTTCAGCGATATCCGGAACCGTTCATCGCGCCGATGCGCTCAGAGCTCACCCGCCTCGGGTTCGAGGAACTGAAGACGCCAGAGGCCGTGGACGAAGTGGTCAAGCAGTCCGGCACGACCATGCTGGTGGTGAATTCGGTGTGCGGCTGCGCGGCGGGGAAGGCCCGACCTGGCATCGCTCTCGCGCTCCGGCAGGGCGCGCGTCCCGAGAAGTTGACCACGGTGTTCGCCGGCGCGGACGTGGAAGCCACCGAGCGGGCGCGTGCGCACTTCGCCCCTTATCCGCCCAGCTCACCGTCGATCGCGTTGCTGAAGGACGGCAAGGTCGTCTACATGATGGAGCGCCGCGAGATCGAGAACCAGAGCGCTGACATGATTGCGTCGAAGCTGCAGGCCGCCTTCCAGCAATACTGCGCGTAGCACCGAGGCCTCTTTTCCATGCGAAGCACGCGAGCCATTGCGCGGATATCGGTCGTCGTCTGTCTGCTGACAGGACTGGCCACCACCGTATTCCTCGACCATCCTCGCGCCCAGGGCGGCGCCATCGATCCCAAGCTGTACCAGTCGCTGCAGTGGCGCAACATCGGGCCAGACCGCGGCGGGCGATCGATCGCGGCATCGGGCGTGCGCGGACGGAGGCTCGACGGCTACTTCGGCGCCGTCGGCGGCGGCTTGTGGAAGACCGTTGACGGCGGTGAGACCTGGAAGCCGGTCACCGATGGGCAGATCGACAGTTCATCGGTCGGCGCTGTCGCCGTGTCGGAGTCCAATCCCGACATCGTCTACATCGGGATGGGCGAGTCGCACATCCGCGGCAACATCATGCAGGGTGACGGCATCTACAAGTCGAGCGATGCCGGCAAGACCTGGTCGAACGTCGGCTTCAAGACGCCCGGGTTCACCATCTCGCGGATCCGCATTCATCCCACCAACCCCGACATCGTCTACGTGGCGGTGTTCGGCAACGTCGTGGCGCCGAGTCCCGAACGCGGCGTCTATCGTACGCGCGACGGCGGCAAGACCTGGCAGCGCGTGCTGTTTCGCGACGACAAGTCGGCCGGCATCGAAGTGCAGATCGACATGAACAACCCGAACGTGCTGTACGCCTCGTTGTGGGAGGCCTATCGGCAGTCGTGGCAGATGTCGAGCGGCGGCCCCGGCACCGGGCTGTTCAAGTCCACCGACGGCGGCGACACGTGGACCGAGTTCACGCGCGCCCCGGGGCTGCCGGCACAGGGGCCACTCGGCAAGATCGGCATCGCTGTGTCACGCGTCGATTCCAATCGCCTGTGGGTGCTGCTGGAGCACGAGAACGGCGGGCTGTTCATGAGCGACGATGCCGGCGCCACGTGGAAGCTGGTGAACGACGACCGCAACATTCGCCAGCGCGCGTTCTATTACTCGCGCGTCTACGCCGATCCGAAACAGAAGGACACGGTGTGGATGCTGAACGTGAACATGTACCGCTCCACCGATGCCGGCAAGACGCTGCAGAACGTCCGCGCGCCGCACGGGGATTATCACGATCTGTGGATCGACCCGGACGACTCGGCGCATGTCGTCAACGCCAACGACGGCGGCGGCACGGTATCGTGGACCACCGGCGAGACCTGGAGCGATCAGGATTTTCCGACCGCGCAGCTGTATCGCCTGAGCGTCACCAACACGTTTCCGTACTTCGCCTGCGGCGGCCAGCAGGACAACTCCACTGTCTGCGCGCCGGTCAGTGCAGTTCCGGGCGACCTCGGCCCGGGCTACTTCTCGGCGGGCGGCGGCGAGAGCGGTTATGTGACGCCGCATCCGACCAACCAGAACCTGTTCTACTCGGGCAGCCAGGGCGCGCTCATCACGCGATTCGACAAGGCCACCGGGCACGTCCGCGACATCCAGCCCTACCCCCGCTTCTTCTCCGGCGAACCGTCGAAGGATCTACCCGAGCGCTGGCAGTGGACGTTCCCGATCGTGTTCGATCCCTTCGACCCGAACACGCTCTACATCTCGTCGCAGCACGTCTGGAAGACGACCAACGACGGGCAGAGCTGGACCAAGATCAGCCCGGACCTGACGCGAGCGGATCCGGCGACGCTCGGTGACTCGGGCGGCCCGATCACGCGCGACATGAACGGCCCCGAAGTGTTCGCGACCGTTTTCGCCATCGGCCCGTCGACGGTGGAGAAAGGGCTGATCTGGACCGGGTCCGATGACGGCGTGGTGCAGGTGACGCGCAATGGCGGCGGCAACTGGGCCAACGTCACGCCGCCCGGCCTGGGCGACTTCACGCGCATCAGCACGGTCGAGCCGTCGCCGCACAAGCAGAAGGCGGGCACGGCCTACGTCGCCGGCAAGCGCTATCTGGTGCCGCCGGGCGACCGCTCGCCCTATCTGTTCAAGACGGACGACTACGGCAAGACCTGGAAGAAGATCGTCACCGGCATCGCGGCGCATCACTACACGCATTCGATCCGCGAGGACCCGAAGCGTCCGGGCCTGCTGTTCGCGGGCACCGAGCACGGCGTCTACGTGTCGTTCGACGATGGCGACAGCTGGCAGTCGCTGCGGCTCAACCTGCCGGACACGCAGATCTCCGACCTCGCCGTGAAAGGTGATGACCTGGTGATTGCGACGCACGGGCGCTCGTTCTGGGTGCTCGAGAACATCAGCACGCTGCGCCAGCTGACGCCGGGCCTGACGAGCAGCGCGCTGAAGGTGTTCGAGCCGCGCCCGGCGATCCGTTCCTACAACCGCGCCGACGTGGACTACTACCTCGGCTCCGCGGTGGATCGAATCACGGTCGACATCCTCGACGCCGGGGGGCGCACGGTGCGTTCGTTCACGCAGACCGCCGAAGAGGAGGCCGCGCGAGAGAAGAAGAAGCCAGAGCCGCCTGGCGACGGAGGCTTCGGCGGCCCGCCGCAGTTGCCGCCGTCGACCAAGGCCGGGATGAACCGCTTCACGTGGAACCTGCGTCACGCCGGCTCGACGATGTTCGAGGGCGTGATCTTCTGGAGCGGTAATCCCGCAAACGGCCCGATGGCCGTCCCCGGCGACTACCAGGTGCGAGTTACGGCCGGCGCACAGACCCAGACGGTGCCGCTGCAGGTGCAGAAGCATCCGCTATTCGAGAACGTCTCGGTGGCCGACTTGCAGCAGCAGCTCGATTTCGCGATCGAGATCCGCGATCGCACCAGCGAGGCGAACGAGGCGGTGATCCAGATTCGCGACGTCAAGGCGCAGATCAAGGAGCGGGTGGAGCAGTCGAAGAACCCGCGCCTGAAGGAGATCGGCGACCTGGTGACGCAGAAGCTGTCCGCCATCGAAGAGGAGGTCTATCAGGTCCGCAACCGCAGCGGGCAGGACCCGCTGAACTTCCCGATCAAGGTGAACAATCGCCTGGCGGCGCTGCGCCGCAGCGTGGAGACCGGGGACGCCGCGCCCACCGACGCCTCGCGCGAGATCTACAAGATGCTGAGCGCCGATCTGCAGAAGCAGCTCGATGCGCTGGCGGCCGTGACCAAGGGCGACCTGGCCAACTTCAACAAGGCGGCGGCGCAGCGGAAGCTGGCGCCGGTGGCGGCGAAGCCCGTCGAGAGAGCGAAGTAGGCGCGCCTTCGGCGCGTAAGGAAGGACAGGCGGCGCTACCGCGCCGTAGGGGCCGCTGCGCAGCGCCGGACCTTAGCGCTGCTCGGCGCCGGTACGGAGAGTTAGGCGCCGCCTACCGCCGGCGAAGCACGGCGGCCGCATTTCCCACGCGCGCCGTGAGGTGCGCGCCTATCCGTCCCACCGGCCGCCGGCGAAGGCTGCGGCCGGCCGTCTAGCCCCCTCGGGTGTGCATCTCCAGATGCGGGTCGCGCTTGAGGGCGGTCACCGGAATCAGCGGCGATCGCTCTCGCGTGGCCAGCCGCTGCTCGGCGCCGCGATCGGTGCGTGCGTGCCAGACGCCGGTGATCAGCTCCTTCATCGACTCCGGCCCGGCGCCGCCGCGCAGCGGGCCTCGCAGGTCGATGCCGCGCGCCGCATACAGACACAGGTACCACAGGCCGTCGGCGGTCAAACGGCTGCGGTCGCAGTCCTCGCAGAACGGCGCGGTGGTCGAGGCGATGATGCCGAAGGTGAGCCCGTCGGCCAGGCGGAAGCGATCGGCCGGCGCCGAGCTGGTCTCGACGATCGGCGTGACAGGGCCGTAGTGCGCGGCCAACCGGTCCAGCATCTCGGCGCGGGGCACCACCTGCGTCCGGGTCCAATGCGTCGCGCCGCCCACATCCATGTACTCGATGAACCGCAGTTCGGCCCCCCGCGTCCGCGCAAACTCCAGCAGGTCCACCATCTCGTCGTCGTTGACACCGCGGATGACGACCGTGTCCATCTTGAAGCCGGGGAACACCTCGGCGGCCACGTCGAGGCCCTCGCGCACGCGGTCCAGCTCGTCGTAGCGAGCCAGGGCCTTGAACCGATCGGCCCGCAGTGTGTCGAGGCTGACGGTCACCCGATGGAGGCCGGCGCCCTTGAGGTCGGCGGCGTTGGCGGCCAGCAGCACGCCGTTGGTGGTCATCGCCAGGTCGCGGATGCCGTCGCGGCGGGAGAGCCGCGCCACGAGGTCGGGGAGGTCGCGGCGCAGCAGCGGCTCGCCGCCGGTCAGCCGGACCTTATCGACGCCGAGGGTCAGGAAGACGTCCACCAGCTGTTCGATCTCCTCGAACTGAAGGATGTCCTCGCGCGGCAGCCAGACGTAGTTCTCCTCCGGCATGCAGTACCGACAGCGCAGGTTGCAGCGGTCGGTGACCGACAGGCGGAGGTTGCGGAGCGGCCGGCGGTGGACGTCGAGGACGGACATCACGCTTCATCATAGCGGAGGGCCGGGGGGCGAGCCTTCGGCTCGTAGGAACCGGGGCCGCGCTGACGCGCGGTAGGCGGCGCTGCGCGCCGTAGGATTCACACGCAGGCGAGCCTTCGGCACGGGGCGAGCTGCGGACCTGCGGTCCGTAGGCCTCGCCGCGTGCGCGGCTCGGAGGGCGAGCCCACTCCGATCCTACGGCTCCGAAGGAGCCGCCCCTTCCTGTCTTCCTACGGCTCCGAAGGAGCCGCCTACGCGGCCGAAGGCCGCGCCGGAATCCCTACGGCTCCGAAGGAGCCGCCTTCTACGGTCTCATCCGCGCGAGGATCTCGCCCAGGCGCTTGATCTCCTCGCCGTACTTCGCCCAGTCGCCGGCGCGCTGCGCCGCCAGCGCGCGCTCGTAGGTCTGGCGCGCCTCGTCCGATAGCTGCGCCATGGACGGCGAGGACGGCGAGGACGGCACGGCCTCCGCGGCGGCCGGCGCGCCGGCTGCCGGCCGGCTGGGGAAGCCGCGGCCGCGGCCCGCGCCGCGTCCCGGGCCTCGTCCGCGCCGAACAGCTGCGTGATCGCCGCGTCGAGCGTCCGCTCCATGACGATGCGGTTCTGATAGGCGACGATGACGCGGGTCAGTTCCGGGATGCGTCCGGCCTGCGCGCGGAGATAGAGCGGCCGCACGTAGATCAGCGATTCCTCGATCGGAATCACCATCAGCGTGCCCTGGATCACCTCGGAGCCCTGCTGGTTCCACAACGTGATCTGCGGCGAGATCACCTGGTCCTGGTTGATGCGCGCCACGACCTGCTGCGGCCCGAAGACCAGCGTCTGCTTCGGGAACTGGAACACCTGATCTTGCCGTAGTGCTCGCCGTCGCTGCGCGCCACCATCCACGACGCGAGGTTGTCGCGCCGCCGCGGCGTGAAGGGCAGCATCTGGATGAACTCCGCCTTCGACTCGCCCGGCAGCGTCATCATCGTGTAGTACGGCTCCATGCGGATCGACTCGCCGCTGCTGTCGACGGCCGGCACCTCCCACTGGTCTTCCTTGTTGTAGAAGACCGCCGGGTTGGTCATGTGATACGTCGCGTAGACCGACGCCTGCAGGTTGAAGATGCCTTCCGGATAGCGCACGTGACGACGCAGATCGTCCGGCATGTCGGTGAGCGGGCGGAACAGGCCCGGGAACACGCCCTGCAGCGTCTGCACGATCGGATCGTCCGGCTGTCGACAGGTAGAACGTGATCGTGCCGTTGTAGGCGTCGACCACGACCTTCACCGAGTTGCGGATGTAGTTCACGCCCTGCGTCGACTTCGGTGGAGTAGGGATAGCGATCGGTGGAGGTGTAGGCGTCCTGGATCCAGAACATCCGCCCGTCGTGCACGACGAGATAGGGATCCTCGTCGAACAGCAGGAACGGCGCGATCTTCGAGACGCGCCGCCGGATCTGCCGATCGAACATCAGCCGGCTCTCGGTCGTGATGTCGTCGCTCAGCAGGATCTGGTAGGAGCGGAAGTAGCGCGGCGAAGAGCAGCTTCTTCGACGAACGAATCGAGCTGCACGCCGCCGGTGCCGGCGTAGTCGATGTAGACGTTGTCGTCGCCCTTGGGGTAGTGGAACTCCTGCGCCTTGGTGCGGACGATCACGTACTCGTTCGACAGCTCGCCGAAATAGATGCTCGGCTCGGTGATGTTGATGTCGACCGTCGTCACCGGCGGCAGATCGCGCACGAACAGCACCGGCAGGCCTTCGCTCGTCACCTGGTTCACCGGGCCGAGCGTGAGGCCGTGGCCGTGCGTGAAGACCAGCCGCTCGTTGACCCAGGTGCGATTGGGCAGCGCCGAGGGATTGAGCTCGCGCGCCGACAGCATCACCTGCCGGGTCTGGCCGTTGATCTCGTAGCGATCGTTGTCGACCGAGACGAAGTCGTAGTAGGTGCGGATCTCCTGGATCTGGCCGAACGTCTCGAGCAGCGGCTGGTGATCCCAGAGCCGCACGTTGTCGAGCGTCGCGCGGTTGCGGTCGATGTCTGCGCGGGTGAGCGCGGCGTCGCCGGACAGCTCGCGCTCCTCCACCTGGTCGAGCGCGAAGGCATCGCGCGTGGCGGCGATGTTGTACTCGATGAACGGCGTCTCGCGCGCCTGCTCGTTGGGCGAGACGACGAAGCGCTGCAGGATGCTGGCGTAGCCCTCGCCGCCGAGGAGGACGGCCGCGTAGAGCGCGGCGCCGCCGATCAGCAGGCCGGTGCGACCGGTCAGGGCCGCGGTGGCGGCCAGCCCGGCGCCGGCGAGCGACGCCAGGGTCAGCAGCAGCGCCGCGGGCATGCGCGCCTGCACGTCGGCGTAGCTCGCGCCCTGGATGATGCCGGAGGTGAGTGTCAGGTCCTGAATGCGCCCGAGCCACGCGCCGAGCGCGAGGACGAGGAACATCGCCGCGGCGAGCCAGGCCAGGTGCGGCCAGACGCGCGATCCGAGCCGCGGCCCGAACGGCGTCATCGCGAGCTGACCGGCCATGGCATAGAGGACGCCGCTGCCGATCGCCGGCCAGCACGATCATCGCGAACATCAGGTTGCGCACGAGCTCGAGCACCGGCACCGTGTAGATGTAGAACCCGGGATCGCAGGCCGAGGATGGGATCGGGCGTGCCGAACGGCACGTGCTTCCACCAGGTGAGGATCATCAGCCACTGATTCGACGCGTACGAGGCGATGAGAAACGCGCCGCCCATCGCGCCGAGCAGAGCCAGCGGCCGCAGCTGCGCGCGCGACGGCAGCGCGACGGTGAAGCCCTCGCGCGTCGTGAAGGACAGCGGCTCTTCGGCCAGCGCCTGCCAGGCGCCGCGCAGGTTGAGGGAGAGCCAGCCGGCAGCCACCGCGAAAACGGCAGCGCCGATCAGCGAATGCGCGGTGATCGACAGCTTGAGGATCGGCAGGTAGCCGACCTCCGAGAACCAGTGCCAGTCCGCGGCCAGCGAGAGCAGAGCCGGCAACCCGAAGAACAGCCCCGCGGCGACGGCGAACAGCGTGAATCGGACCCTGGCGCCGGCAGCGGAGGAGGAGGACGGAGGCGGCATGACAGCGATCATGCCTTGGAACGGGGGAAGGACGGTATCCGGGATCCGGTAACCGGTAGCCGGTATCCGGTACCCGTCGGATTTCGGTCCGGACCCCGGAAACCGGACGCCGGAGGCCGTTCCTAGTCTTTCCCCGTCATCTTCCGCCTCGCCCGGCGATCGTCGCGGTTGGGGCGGCCGATCGTCTTGGTGGTGGCGCGGTAGAGGCGTTCGATGCGGCGCAACTCCACTTCTTCGGCCGTCGGCGCAGGCGTGGTGTCCTCGTAGAGCATGCGGGCCTCGGCTTTTGCGATGTGCGCGTCGGCCAGGCCGAGCACCGTGAGCGTCTGCTTGCGTCCCAGCGGGCGCGAGATGACGAACTCGTCACCGACCTTGACGTCGCGATGCGCCTTCGCGGGCGCGCCGTTCACGCTGACCTTGCCCAGCCGGCAGGCCTTCTGCGCCTCGGAGCGCGTCTTGAAGAGGCAGGCGACGTCGAGCCAGATATCGAGGCGAGGAGACACAGGGAAAGTATAGAAGAGCGGGGGGCCGGATCCGGTGTCCGGTACCCGGTGTCCGGTATCCGGAGCGGATGACGGACACCTGATTCTGGTTCTCTGGTTCTCTCGGTTCTCTGGTCTCTCGTTCCCCGGATACCGGACACCGGACACCGGGTACCGGTTCCTAAGTGACGAACTCCCGCTCGGGCGCGCGCACGGTCAGCACGGGACAGCACGCCTTCCGCACGACGCGCTCGGCCACGCTGCCCATCACCACGTGGCTCAACGGACCGCGGCCGTGCGTTCCCATGACCACCAGATCGATCGCGTTCTCCTTCGCGTAGCGGAGGATCTCCATCACCGGATGGCCGAGCACCGTGGCGGTCACCGCCTTCAGCTTGCTTTTCTCGTCATCGGTGAGCACCTTGCCCATGCGGTTTTCGGCTTCCTTCACCCACTCGTCCTGCAGCGCGGCCAGCGAGAAGCCATAGGCTTCGACCGCCCAGGGCTGGCCGTACGGCTCTTCAATGATGTGAACCACGTGAAGCGTGGCGCCGAAGGCGTCGGCAAACGCTTTCCCGTAACGCAGGGCCACGTCGGACGTCTCGCTGAAGTCGGTGGGAACCAGAACGTGCTTGAGGGCGATCATCGCAGGCCTCCAGTGCAGGGAAGTGCAAAGTCGGTGCCGATTGAAATCGTCAGGAAAAATGACACTCGCGCCGGCCGGCGCCGGAACTCCGGCAGTCTAGCGCGAAGAGAAAGGCAAAAGGCAAAAGGCAAGGCAACCGGCAACCGGCAACCGGCAGACGGCAACCGGCGGAGGACGATCCCGGCTTACACTGCTCGCGCCTATGGCCAAACCCTCTCATCGTCCTCACTCCTCGCTCGTGCTCGATGGCCCCTCCCGCGCGCCGGGGCGGGCGATGCTGCACGCCGTCGGCTTCACGCGCGCCGACTTCAGCAAGTCGCAGATCGGCGTCTGCTCGACGTGGAGCCAGGTCACGCCCTGCAACATGCACATCGACGCCTTGTCGCGCCACGCGCCTCGACGGCGTGAGCGCCGCCGGCGGCAAGCCGGTGATCTTCAACACCATCACCGTCTCCGACGGCATCTCGATGGGCACCGAGGGCATGAAGTACTCGCTCGTGTCGCGCGAGGTGATCGCCGATTCGATCGAGACCGTGATCGGCGCCGAGGGCTTCGACGGCCTGGTGGCGATCGGCGGCTGCGACAAGAACATGCCGGCGATGCGTGATGGCGATGGCGCGCCTGAATCGGCCGGCGGTCTTCGTCTATGGCGGCACCATCCTGCCGGGCATCTGGCACGGCAAGCCCGTCGACATCGTCTCGGTGTTCGAAGCCGTGGGCCAGCACGCGGCGGGCAAGCTCTCCGACGCCGAGCTCGCCGACCTCGAGCAGCACGCCTGCCCCGGCGCGGGATCGTGCGGCGGCATGTATACCGCCAACACCATGGCCTCGGCGATCGAAGCGCTGGGCCTCAGCCTGCCGAACAGCTCCGCGCAGGCCGCCATCTCCGCCGACAAGCAGGACGACTGCCCAGCGCGCCGGCGCGGCGGTCGTCGCCCTCGATCGAGCGCAACATGCGGCCGCGCGACATCCTGACGCGCAAGGCCTTCGAGAACGCCATCACCACGGTGATCGCGCTCGGCGGATCGACCAACGCGGTGCTGCACCTGCTGGCGATCGCGCACTCGGCGCAACGTGAAGCTGTCGCTCGACGACTTCACGCGCATCGGCAAGCGCGTCGCCGGTGCTGGCCGACCTGAAGCCGAGCGGCAGATACGTGCATGGCGGAACTGGTCACGATCGGCGGCCTGACGCCGCTCATGAAGCGCCTGCTCGATCGCGGCCTGCTGCACGGCGACGCGATGACGGTCACCGGCCGGACGCTCGCCGAGAACCTCGAGGGCGTCGACGGACTACCCGGCGGGGCAGGAGGTGGTGCGTGGACTTCGACCACCCGATCAAGAAGGACAGCCATCTCGTGATCCTCCGCGGCAACCTCGCGCCCGACGGCGCGGTGGCGAAGATCAGCGGCAAGGAAGGCGAGCGCTTCAGCGGGACGGGCGCGCGTGTTCGATCGCGAAGAGGAGGCGCTCGACGCGATCCTCGCCGGCCGCATCAAGAAAGGCGACGTCGTCGTCATCCGCTACGAAGGGCCGCGCGGCGGGCCGGGCATGCGCGAGATGCTGTCGCCGACCAGCGCGATCATGGGGCGCGGCCTGGGCAACGATGTCGCGCTGATCACCGACGGCCGGTTCAGCGGCGGCACGCACGGCTTCGTCGTCGGTCACATCACGCCGGAAGCGTTCGCTCGGCGGGCCGCTGGCGCTCGTGAAGAACGGCGATCGACATCACGATCGACGCGACCGAGCGGCGACGCTGACGCTGGACGTGCCGGCGAGGAGCTGGCCGCGCGCCGGCGGGCCTGGAAGGCGCCGCGCAAGCCGCGCTACACGCGCGGCGTCCTTGCGAAGTACGCCCGGTTGGTCGGCTCGGCCAGCACCGGCGCGGTGACCGATCCAAATCCTTGAATGACCAACCCGTGTGTAGCACTTGCAAACGAACGGTGCCACGCATAGACTCCCGCCCGGTAAGTTGTTTTTGCAAGCGGCTTGCGGAAGTTCTTGCGGTGGCGGCCCCGCATGGGAAGCACGTCGTGTTTGCGTCTGCGCCGGCCGTTGCCGGTTTCAGGCTCTGGTTTGGAGGAAAGCGAGAATGAGGAATCCCCTTGAAATATCGCGGTCGGTGCTTCCTGGCACTGCTGTTTGTTCCACTCGTCAGCACGGCGACTGGGCGCAGACGTTTACCGGTGGCGTGCGCGGCGCGGTCAAGGACGCAAACGGGGTCATCCCCGGCGTCACGGTCAGCTGATCAACGAAGCGACGAGCGTCTCGCGCGACGTCGTCTCGAACGACCAGGGCCTCTACAACTTCGCGGCAGTGGCCCCCGGCATCTACACCATCAAGGCGCGATTGACAGGTTTCAAGACGCTACGAGAAGCAAGGGCGTCCGCGTCGGCGCGCAGCAGTTCGTGACGATGGACATCAAGCTCGATGTCGGCCAGCTGCAGGAAACGATCACCGTCACCGGTGATGCGCCGCTGATCGACACCTCGAACGCGTCGACCGGCGGCGTCATCGACTCCGCAGCAGCTGAACACGCTGCCGAGCGGCGGCCGGTCGGCGTTCCTCTTCGCCGTCACGGTGCCCACGGTGGTCGCGTCCGGCGACTCGCAGTTCAACCGCCAGCAGGATCAGACCAACGCGTCGCTCCTGTCGCTCGGCGGCGGCACGCGCCGCGCCAACAACTACCTGTCGACGGCGTGCCGGTCACCGACCTGCGCAACCGCGCGTCGGCGAACCCCACCATCGAAGGCGCTCGAGGACGTCAACGTGCAGGTGCACCATACGACGCGGAGACGGGCCGCACCGGCGGCGGCACGTTCAACGTCGCCACCAAGTCGCGGCGGCAACAGTTCCACGGCAGCGGCTTCTACCAGACCCGTCCGCGCTGGGGCATGGCCAACAACTTCTTCGCCGAGCTGGCGGGCGGCCGCTGCCGGAGACCTACTTCCACCTCGGTGGCGGCGGCGTCGGCGGTCCGATCATCAAGAACCGCACGTTCTTCTGGTTCGCGATGGAAGGCTACGGCTCGAACACCACCCGCAACGGCGCCGATGCGCTTCCCGACCACGCGCGAGACGGCCGGCGACTTCTCGCAGACGCTTCGATTCAGCGGCAGCCACGTGGTCATCTACGACCCGCTGACCGGTGATGCCAACGGCAACGGCCGCACGCCGTTCCCGGGCAACATCATCCCGGCCAACCGCATCAACCCGGTCGCGGTCGAAGATGGTGAACTACCTCCCGACGCCGACGCGCGACGTCAGCAACGGCAGCAACAACTTCGACACGCATCGCCGAGATCAACGACCGCGCCATGATGTACACCGGCAAGGTCGATCACCGCTTCACCGACAAGGTCTCGCTGAGCGGCTTCTACCTGTACAACAAGTCGGACGAGCCCTGCGCCAACTACTGGTGTATCCCGGCCTGAGCGATCCGAACCGCTTCATCGATCGCTGGCGACTACCTGCTGCAAGCGCCGCGTCAACGTGCTGGCGCTCAACAACACCTGGCTGCCCGAGCAACAACACGGTGCTCACGCTCCGCTACGGCTTCACGAAGTTCGTCGACGACGACACGCTGTCGATTGACTTCGATCCGGCGCAGCTCGGCTTCAGCCAGACGTTCCTCGGACCAGACCGCAGGTGCAGAAGTTCCCGAGCGTCAACGTCACCGATTACTACGCGTTCGGCGCGATCGACCCGACGCCGCGCGAACTGGTACTCGTGGAGCGCCAACGGCACCGTCTCGAAGCTGCTCGGCAGCCACACCGTCAAGGCTGGGCGGCGACTACCGCACGATCGGCATCGAGACGCAGTCGTTCACGGGCGGCGCCGGCGCGTTCATCTTCGACCGGTTCTACACCTCGTCGAACCCGCTGGCGAACGGCACGAGCGGCACGACCCTTCGGGCAACGCGCTCGCGTCGCTGCTGCTCGGCTATCCCTCCGGTGACCCCGGCAACCAGAGCCGGATGACGGTGTCTCGCAGGCCGTTCGACTACTTCGTCCACTACTTCGGTGGCTACGCCCAGGACGACTGGCGCGTCAGCCCGAAGATGACGCTCAACTACGGCCTGCGCATCGAGCACGAAGACGGCCTGCGCGAGAAGAACGACGCGCTTCACCGTGGCCTTCGACCGCACGTCTGAACCCCGGCGGCGCGCTCGGCGCGTCGTCAACCCGGTCACCGGGCAGCCGATTCGCGGCGGCCTCGTTTACGCCGGCGTCGACGGCGCCAACGACGTACCAGGGCGATCCGCCGGGATGAAGTTCTCGCCGCGCATCGGCTTCGTCTACTCGTTCAACCCGAAGACCGTCGTCCGTGCCGGCTACGGCATCTACTGGGCGCCGTGGAACTACCAGGGCGTCAGCTCCGCCAACTACGGCAACGATCGGCTACAGCCAGGTCAACACGTTCATCAGCCAGAACCAGTTCGGCCGACCATGAGCGCTGACCAACCCGTTCCCGAACGGCGTGCTGCAGCCGGTCGGGCAACGCGCTCGGCGCGCTGGCCGGTGTCGGCGGCCAGATCGAGTTCATCGATCAGGACAAGAAGGCGCCGCTAAGTTCAGCAGTACTCGGTCGACATCGCCCGCGAGCTGCCGGGCAACATCGCGGTCGGCTTCGAATACGTCGGCGCCACCGGCCGCGACCTCGGCCTCGGCGGCTCGAACGACGGCATCATCAACATCAACCAGGTCGATCCGGAGTACCTCGTCGCTCGGCTCGGCGCTGCATCGACCAGGTGCCGAACCCGTTCTTCGGTCTGCCGACGGCCATGCGGCAATTCGCAGCGTGACCAGCGCGACGATTCAGCGCCGCGAACTGCTGCGTCCGTTCCCGCAGTTCAACGACATCCTGATGCGCCAGGCGACGCTCGGCAAGAGCCAGTACCACGCCGGCGATCTTCAAGTTCGAGAAGCGCATGAGCAACGGTTGGGGCGGTCGCATCAACTACACCTACAGCCGGCTTGAGGACAACCAGTTCGGCGAGGGCAACTTCTTCTCGCACGACCGCCGAGCCGACGGATGCAGAACGCCTACGACCTCGACGCCGAATACACGCATCGGCCTGCTGGACGTGCCGCACAAGATCGCGATTCTCGCCGATCGTCGAACTGCCGTTCGGTGAAGGCAAGAAGTGGCTGCAGACGGCGTCGGCGCCGCGATCCTCGGCGACTGGACCGATCTCGTCGATCATCTCGATCGAGAGCGGCTTCCCGATGTCGGCTATTCAGCACCAACACCAACACCTCGAACATCTTCACCCGCGATGCAGCGCGCCGAATCCCGGCACCGGCGCGGCCGAAACCGACGGCAGCCGCTACGAGCGCATCGCACCGTCCCGCGGGCTCCGCGCTGCACCGGTCGAACCGTGCGGCACCGGCCTCTGGCTGAATCCGGCCGGCGTTCGACCTCGCCGGCCATCTACACGCTCGGCACGCTGCCGCGCACCCTGCGACGACGTCCGCACGCCGCACCGCAACAACTGGGACTTCGTGGCCACCAAGGACGTCCGCTTCGGGGCAGCATGTCCGCGCCGAGCTCCGCCTCGAAGTGCTGAACCTCACCAACACCGTGAAGGTCCGCGGCCCTGACACCCGCACCGTCGACCGCTCGACGTTCGGCCAGATCCGCACGCAGTCGGGCTTCATGCGCCTGACGCAGCTGATGTTCCGCCTGACGTTCTAAGCGGACAACCTCCTGGGGCCAGGGCACTCGCTCTGGCGCCGGTTCTCTCGAAGGGCCGGGGCATATCACCCCGGCCTTTTCGTTGTACGATCGCCGCCATGTTCGTCGCCCGCGCCGCGGCGCTGGTCCTTGCCGCGCTCGTGTCCGCTCTCTGCCTTCAGCTCTCGGCACAGACATCGGCTCCGTCACCAAGAAGGCCGCGCCTCCTGCGACCTCGCGTCCCAATCCGCAGCCGGCTTCGCGACCGGCCTCGCCCGCGTCGCTGAGGCGATGCCCTCGCTCGGCGCCGTGTCGTTTCCCAACTCAGGTGCGCCGGCGGCGCAGGCCGACTTTCTGCGCGGCGTCGCCTGGCTGCACAGCTTTGGCTACGAAGACGCAATCGATGCGTTTCGCGCCGCGCAGAAGATCGATCCCGTCTTCGCGATGGCCTACTGGGGCGAGGCGATGAGCTTCAGTCAGCCGCTCTGGTTCTTCGAAGAAGTCGAGAAGGGGCGGGCCGCGCTCGCGCAAGCTGGGCGCGACGCCGGACGAGCGGCTCGCGAAAGCGAAGACGCCGCGCGAGCAGGGCTTCCTGCGCGCCGTCGAAGCGTCTGTTCGGCGCCGGGCGACAAGCGTGCCCGAGACGCTGCGCACTCGCGAGGCGATGGCGGCGCTGCGTCGCGAATTCCCGGCCGACGATGAGGCGCAGACGCTTCTATGCGCTGGCCTGCTCGCCACGTGCCGCGCGGCGATGCGGCGCTGCCGACTCCGCCAGCAGGCCGGCGCGATCGCCGAGAAGGTGTTCGCGCGCAATCCGAAGCATCCAGGCGCGGCGCACTACATCCTGCACGCCTACGATCACGGCGCGCTGGCGGCGAAGGCGCTGCCGGCGGCGCGGGCCTACGCGAAGATCGCGCCGGCGGCGAGCCACGCGCTGCACATGCCCGCGCACGCGTTCCTGCAGCTGGGGTTGTGGGACGAGGCCGCCGCGAGCGATCGAAGCGTCGTGGAACGCGTCGATCGCTGGGCGAAGCGGCGCGGCGCTGTCGATCGCGAGCCGCGATTTCCACAGCCTGTCCTGGCTGCAATACGAGTGGACGCAGCAAGGGCGATTCTCGAAGACGCAAGGAGGCGATGGCGTTGGTCGACGAGGCGCTGCGAACTCGGCCTGAAGCCGTCAGGACCTAGCCCCAGCATCGGGCGGGCATCGGCTACGGCGAGCAGCGAGATCGGCCGCGGCAGCGGCCAGAGCGCGCTGCGCAACGATCGCGGCTCGATGCGCGCGCGCTACATCATCGAGAGCGAGCGCTGGCACGAGATGAAAGGGCAGACGCACCTTCGACAACATCGAAGAGCTGTTCGCGCTCGGCCTGAGCGCGGTCAATCTCGGGGATCGCCGCTCGCGTGCGAAGCCGGTGATCGACGAATTCCGAAGGCCTCGGCGCCGGCGCAGCCCGCGGAGCTGCGCGAGCAGGCCGAGGTGATGCTGCGCGAGATGGAGGCGCTCGACCTGTTCGCGCAGGGCCGGCAGGCCGAGGCGTTCGCGATGATGGATCGCGCCGCTGCGCTGCAGGGCCGGATGCCGAAGCCGATCGGCCGGCCGTTTCCGGTGAAGGACGCCGACGAGCTGTACGGCGAGCTGCTGCTGGAGGCCGGCCGCCCGCAAGAGGCGATCGTGTGGTTCGAACGGCGCTGGTTCGCACGCCGAATCGCAGCCGCGCGGTCCTCGGCCTGGCCCGCGCGCGAGCGAAGGCCGGCGACGCCGCCGGCAGCAGCAAGGCCTACAAGCAGCTCCTGCAGAACTGGCGGAACGCGGACCCGAATGTGCCGGAGCTGAAAGAGGCGCGAGGCGGCGCTGGGGCGCTGACGAGGGCGAGCCTGAGGTCTTAAGTCTTGAGTCTTGAGTCTTGAGGCTTCAGGCTTGCGACTCGGAGCTTGCCGCAAGACCCAAGACCTAAGACCCAAGACCTAGACCCAAGACCGACTAGCCGCCGTCGATCCTCACCCGGCGTGCGTAAAAAACATGTCGAGCCGTCGCGTGCGGACCGAGGTGTCGGCGCTTCGGATCGCGATGTTGTAGACGCCCGGCTCGGTCGGCGTCCATCGATAGCTCCACAGCGACCAGGCGCGTGTTCGAGCGTGGGAGCGGGGCACAGGTCCAGCGGCTTCCACGCGTCGCGCGAGCCGAAGCGAATCTGCAGGCGCGCGCCGGTGCCTGTCCGCCCCAGACGATGCCGACGATGCGGTAGTGGATGGTGTTGTTCAGCCGGCGACGTTCGACGCGGATCGGCGTGGCGGCGAGATCGATGACCGGCGCTTCGTAGTCGCGCGCGAGCAACGGCCGTCCGTCCTGGTGCGTGCGGCCGGCGAACTCCGCCATCTGCGACGTCACCGGTTCGTCGGCGCCGACCAGGCGAATCTCGCGCACCCACTTGATCCACGCGCAGCCATACCAGCCGGGCACGACGAGCCGCACCGGAGCGCCGTGCGCGATCGGCAGCGGCGCGCCGTTCATGCCGGTGGCGAGAAACGCGCCGAGGCGCGGGAGATCGGCCAGCGGAAAAATCCAGCTGGCGCCGATTACCGAGCTCCTCGGGGTCTGCGCCTCCTCGTCCTGGCCCGAGACAAGCACGCCGTAGTCCTTTGGCGACGGCTGCAGCCGCTCGCACGATCGTGGTGAGGGGGACGCCGGACCAGTCGGCGACGCTCATCAGGCCGAAGTTGTTCGGATTGGTGTTGCCCGCGCACTCGATCAGGTGCGTGCCCATCGGGGCGGAGCGCTGGCGCAGTTCGGCGGCGGTGATCGAGCGCAGGAGCGCCGTCGCCGGCGAGGGTGATGGTCCAGGCAGCCTGCCGCTCGGCGATGCCCGCCGGCGGCTGCGGTGCGAATGAACACCTGGTCCGCGGGAGTGATCAGGTGGTCCGGCCCCACCTTGGAGAGGTCGGTGAAGACGCGGGTGTCGAGACCCGGACCGCCGACGGCTTCGCCAAAGGGCGTCTGGCGCGGCTGGTCACCGGTCAGCGGCAGAGTCCCCAGCAGCTCGCCTTCAGATCCGCTGTCCGTGCAGGGGGCCTGGGCCAGGAGACGCGCCACCGAACCCGCGTCGAACGTGTAGGCGCCGGCCGCGGCCAGCGCCGCGCCGACGAATCGGCGGCGACCGAACATAGGCTCATTATGCCGGGTCCGCCTCGTATAATTCCCTGATGCGTGTGCTAACTGCGTTGGCGGCCCTGTCGATGGCCGGCGTCATGCTGTCGGCCCAGGCCCCGGCTCCGGCCGCACCAGCGGCTCCGCCTCCCCAGACAGCCGCGGATCAGCCCACGTTCCGCGGCGGCGTCACCCTGGTGACCACCGACGTGATCCCGCGCGACTCGAGCGGCCGCTTCGTGTCGGACCTCACCAAGGACGACTTCACCATCACCGAGGACGGCCAGCCGCAGACCCTGGCGTCGTTCGTGATGGTGAACGGCGGACGGATGTTCAACCTGCTCGAGCCGCCAGCCGCCACAGCTTCGTCGGCCGAAGGCATCGTGCTGCCGCCGCAACGCCGTTCCGCCGACATGGGGTCGGGCCGCGTGCTGCTGGTGTTCGTGGACGATCTGCACTTCGAGGCGACCTACACGCCGCACGTGCGCCGCATCGTCCAGCAGCTCGCCGACACGCTGATGCACGACGGCGACCTGGTCGGCATGGTCTCGAGCGGTCCGTCGGCGCTCGAAATCAATCCGACGCTGGACCGCAAGCTGATTGCGGCCTCGGTCGAGCAAGATTCGCGGGTCGGCGATGACGCCGGCCGAGATCTTCCAGCTGCTCGAGTCGTCGCAGGGGCCGGGCGACCTGCGCGTACCGCGCGCAGGTGGCGTTCCAGACCATGTACAACATGGTGGCTTCGCTCGATCAGGTCCAGAACCAGCGCAAGGCCATCGTCTACATCAGCTCGGGCTACGACTTCGACCCGTACGCCGAGGGACGCAACTCGCGCGACCACATCCAGGGCGGGCGCTTCGCCGATCCGACTCGCACGCTGATCGATCAGGAGAATCCCTTACTTCAGGATGGGCGCGCTCACCGCCGACATCGAGCTCTACGGCTATATGCGCGAGCTGACGCTGTCGGCGAACCGCACCAACGCCAGCATCTACACCGTCGATCCGCGTGGCCTGGCCGGGGTCGACGACGCCGGCCAGTATCTCGATCAGAGCGAGATGGCGGACGTTCCTGAACAAGACGATCAGCTCGCTGCGCTACATCGCCGAGGAGACGGGCGGCTTCGCGGTCGTGAACGACAACGACTTCGAGACGGCGTTCAAGCGCATCGACGCCGAGACCAGCGACTACTACGTGCTGGGCTACTACTCGACGAACCCGGATGTGAAGCAGCGCGTGCGCGCGGTGGATGTCCAGGTCGACGCGTCCGAACGTGAACGTGGCGGCGCGCAAGGCCTACTCGCTGAAGTCCGCGGCGCCGCTGCCGCCGCCGCTGCCGCAGCCTAAGGCGCCGACGAAGAAGAAGTAACGTAGGCGAGCCACTCCTCGGCGAGCGCGCGGTTGCGGCCGCCGCCGTCGATATAGCGGGTGGCCAGTTCGACCAGACGGGCGCGGCCTTCACGGGTGGCGCCCGGTCCCTCCTGTTTCACCGTCCCGGCAAACAGCGCGTGCAGCATCAACCACTGCGCGTCGCCCTCGTCCGGCGCCGCCGCGAGAACCGGCGTGAGCGTCTCGACGGCCCGCGCGAACTGCCCGGCCGCGATGTCTGCCGCCGCCGCGATCAGCTGCAGTTCGAGGTCGGTGACGCCGTCCGCCAGTGCGGCTCGGGCGCCGGCACCAGCCTGCTCCCATTGCCCCAGCCGCACCTGTGCCTCGGCCACCGGCAGCGCCAGCAGCGCCGCCGGCCAGCCACCCTTGGCCGCGGCCTGCCAGGCCGCCAACGCGTCCTGGTCGCGCCGGTCGATGGCGGAGCAGGCCCCCAACCAGAACTGCGTCGGCGCCCGCCGGGGCGCCAGCCTCGAGCGCCCGCCGCAGCTGCAGCGTCACCGCCGTGGCATTGTCGCCGAGCGCGAAGAAGCCGATGGCCTGCAGCAAGCGTACCGGTGCCGCGTTCCGCCGGCGAGAGACTCGCGTCCGGCAGCATGTCGGCGAAGCGGCGTTCGCGGGCCATCGTCAGCAGGCGCGCGAGAGCGGGTGTGGTGGCCGACGGGGCGATCGCGTCCAGCGTTGGCTCGAGCACCGTCGCCTCGACGAAGTAGGCCCTGCGGAACGAGCGCCGAGGTACGGCGGCGCGCTTGCCAGCAGCGCGGCGGGAGTCGCGATGACGCGGAAGCGGGTCTCAGCGGTGGCCGAGCTCCGCGCGATCTTATCCGTCGCGGCAATCGCCAGACGATACTCGCCGCGGGACAGAGATCGCAGCGGCGCGGCCATCGCCGCCAGAATCGGATGCCCGAGAGTTCAGATCGAAATCGGCCGGGAGCGTCCCCTCGGTGTACTGCAGCGGCGAGAGCGAGCCGGCAGGCTCCTCTCCCTTGTCCGTCAGCGCGGAACAGGCGGAAGCCGATGCTCACATCCGGCTTGCCGGTCGGCGAGGGCATGGCGTTGATCACCTGGAACGCGACCGACAGCTTCTCGTCGTTCGTGAAGAGCTGATCGGCGGCGGGTTCGATCTCGGTGTTGCCGATCGCATAGGGGTGCGCGGTCTGCTGATCCGCGCGATAGATGCTGTCCCGCACCTGAATGCCGTCGGCGACGATGATGCTGCCGAGCGCCAGGCCGACCGCCTGGGCAGGAGGCAGGGTGATCGCGTGCTTGAGCACACCCGTCTTGACTGGCCGGCCCTTGTCGTCGAGGACGGCCCAGCCGATCGCGACGTCGTATTCGCCTGGTCCGGCAGGTCAGCGCCCGGCGGATGACCGGTGGCCGGCCCGGACGGGCGACCACCTTCGCGGTCATGTCGAAATCCTCGAACGGCAGCAGCTCCTGCAGGTTCTTCGTGCGGCCTTCGAGCTCGTCGCGGCGTTCCTGATCGCGCGCCGCGGCCGCCGCCTTCTCGCGGGTTCGCTCGCGCTCGACCAGCGCCAGCGCCGCTGACGATTGCCCGGTGGTGTCGCGGCCGGACATCGACAACGGCCCGCCGACCGGCAGCTCGCCGGATGGCAATCTGCACGACGCGGCGCGCCTGCATCGGTAGCGGATCGTTGCGCTGACCGAGCAGCCACTCCTCGACCGCCGAGCGTTCGCGCAGTCACTGATGGCGGTTGCGGTGGCGCGAAGCGCCAGCCGCACGTACACGGCCAGCGGAGTGTTCTCGGTCAGCTCCCCGGGAGCATCCGCGGAGAAAGCCACGTAATGCGAGCCGTCGGAGGCGCGCAGCAGGTGCACCTGCCAGTCCTCGTCGGTCGGCCGGCTGGTCGGCCGCGGCCTTGACGTTGTTCACCAGCGTCAGCAAAGTCTGCCGCTGGTCCTTGGACAGGTTCGGGGCGGTCTGCGCGAACGCCGTCGCCGGCGCGGCCGCGAGCGCGGCGATGAGTACGACACGGGCAAGGAGGATCGCCATGACGTCTCCTGATCGGCTGACGATACCACGTTCAGCGCGAGGCCCCTCCGCCGGGTAGATCGGCATTGTGCCGACTGCGCCCGTGACATAGACTGAGTTGCTTATATTCCCTTTTCACATGAGATACGTCGTCACCGCTGATGGATTCCGGTGGATGGCCTCAGCAGTGCTGAGCCTCTGCCTCACCTGTCCTGGACTCGTCTCCGCGCAAGGCACCACGGCCCCCACCGTCGTCACGCCCGGCCGACTCGCACCGGATGCCACCCCGCCCGTCATCGACGGCAAGGTGAACGACGCCGTCTGGCAGACGGTGGAGCCGTACACCACCTTCACGCAGCAGGATCCGATCGAAGGCGCGCCGGCCACCGAAAAGACCGAAGTGCGGCTGCATCGTCGGCAAGGGCAACGTCTACGTCGGCATCATCTGCTTCGACAGCGATCCGTCGAAGATCATCGTGTCGCAGTCGCGGCGCGACGCGTCGCTGACCGAGACCGACTCGGTCATCATGGTGTTCGACACCTTCAACGACAACCAGAACGCGTTCGTGTTCGGCACCAACCCGCTCGGCATCGAGTACGACGGCCAGGTGGCGCGCGAAGGGCAGACGAGCGGCGTCTCGCTCGGCGCCGGCGCCGCGGCCGGGCACGCAGCGCGGCGGCATCAGCGCCTTCAACCCGAACTGGGACGGCGACTGGACGGTCAAGGCGCAGATCACCGAGCGCGGGTGGGAAGCCGAAATGGCGATCCCGCTCAAGACGCTGCGCTACCAGACCGGCACCAACCAGACCTGGGGCTTCAACGTCATGCGCAACATCCGCCACAAGAACGAGCAGGTCTACCTCGCGCCGATCCCGCGCGGCTTCGACATCTACCGCGTCTCGCTGGCGGCGAAGATGACCGGGCTCGACCTGCCGCCGCGCCGCGACATCAAGCTGATTCCCTACGTGCTCGGATCGGCGAACAAGGACTTCACGCGCGCCGGCGATCAGCTCGACAAGAACGCCGACGTCGGCGTCGACGTGAAGTGGGGCATCCGTCCGAACCTGACGCTCGACGTGACCGTCAACACCGACTTCGCGCAGGTCGAAGCCGACGAAGAGCAGGTCAACCTGACGCGCTTCGATCTGTTCTTCCCGGAGAAGCGCCCGTTCTTCCTCGAGAACGCGTCGACGTTCCAGTTCGGCAAGCCGCAGCAGATCGATCTGTTCTTCTCACGGCGCATCGGCCTGTCGCCGACGGCGCTGCCGATCGACATCCTCGGCGGCGGCCGGCTGAGCGGCAAGATCGCCGGCGGCTGGAACGTCGGCGCTGCTCAACATCCAGACCGACGACGTCGAGGACTGCGCGCGGCGAGCATGATCGGCGCCGGCGAACAACTTCAGCGTGATCGCGCGTGCAGCGCGAAGTCGGCCGATCGAGCTACGGCGCGATCTTCGTCAACCGCCAGGGCACCGGCGACGCTGCCGGTCGGCGACGACTGGAACCGCGCCTACGGCGTCGACGCCAACATGCAGGTGTCGACGAACCAGCGGCTGTCCGACGTTCTTCGCGCGGACCGATTCGCCGGGCGCGATCGGCAGCGACTACTCGGGCCGCGCGTTCTACAACTTCACGCAACAACCTCTGGCAGATCTCCGGCGGCTATTCGCAGGTCGGCGACAACTTCAATCCCGAGGTCGGCTTCCTGCCGCGCCGCGGCTATCCGCCGTCCCGAGTTCCGCGCGTTCTTCCAGCCGCAGCCGAAGAACATCGAGTGGATCCGCCGCGTTCGCGCCGCACGTCTCCTACAACTCGCTTCTGGGGCTTCGACGGCGAGCTGCAGACCTCGAGGCGTGGCACATTCACTCCTTCGAGATTCAGCCGAAGCAGGGCGGACGGTTCGGCTCGTTCGTCGACCACAACCAGGACAACCCGATGGCGCCGTTCGTCGTCTTCAACCGCGACGGCCAGCGCGTCGTCATTCCGCCCGGCGAGTACACCTGGTGGCAGACACGCGTTCGAGTACCTGCACAACCCGAGCGCGCGCGGTCACCGGCACGTCCGCGTATCGCGTCGGCGACTACTACGACGGCGACTTCAAGGCGCTCGAGCTGACGAGCGACTACCGCATCACGCCGCGGCGACCGCGAGCTCGGCTGGACGCGGCAGGACATCGACCTGCCGTACGGCATCTTCGTCAACAACCTGGTGCCGATCAAGGCGAACTACTCGTTCACGACGCTGGCGAGCCTCTCGGCGCTGCTGCAGTACAACGGCCAGACCGGCGCAGTTCTCGTCGAACATCCGCCTCGCGCTGCTCAACCGCAGCGGCACCGGCCTGTTCGTCGTCTACAACGATCGCCGCGACGTCCTGAGCTCCACGTCCGACGAAACGCTCGGCCGCTCGTTCGTCGTGAAGTACACGAGGCTGTTCGATTTTTAAGACAGGGATCAGGGAGCAGGGATCAGATGTCAGGAAGGCATCCTGATACGCGAACCCTGACTCCGATCCCTGACTCCTGAATCCCTGATTCCCGATCCCTGCTCTAGGTCATCTCGTTGAAGAACGGAATCGCGTTGATCGCCAGCGCCATGCCGATCAGCGCCACGGCTGCCAGCGCGAACCAGTGGTATACCGGGTCGTTGGCGACGTGCGTCTGGCTCACCACCAGCGACTTCTCCAGCGTGTCGAGCTCGGAGTACGCCGTGCGCAGCTCGCGCATGGTGTCGGCCTCGTAGTAGCGGCCGCCGTAGCTGCGCACCGCGGAGATCAGCGCCTGCACCGTCGGCCGCTCCTTGATCTGCTCGTCGAGATCCACGCCGACCAGGTGCACGCGGATGTGTGAGGCGTCGGCTTCCGCCAGCGACTCCATCGGATCGCGCCCGTAGTTCCGCTCGCCATCCGTGAACACGATGATCACCTTGCTGCGCCGCCTGTCGCTCGACTGCTTGTTCAGCAGGAAGGCGCCCATGTCGATGCCGTCGCCGATTGCGGTCATCGCCTCGTTGCGCAGGATCTGGTTGTCCACGATGTCGAGATAGCGCAGCAGGTACTCGCGGTCCAGCGTCAGCGGGCTGACGACGTAGGCGTAATTCGAGAAGACGACCATGCCCAGCCGATCACCGTGACGGCTGTTGATGAAGGCGCGGAGCGCCGCCTTGGTGCGGTCCAGCCGTGTCGGGCCCTTCGGTCCGTCGGGCGACGCCGCCCCGCCCATCTCGGTGTTCATGGACGAAGAGAGATCCAGCACCAGCACGATGTCGATGCCCAGCGACTGCAGATCCGCGGTCGAGTGCGGCACCACCGGTTCGGCCAGCGCCACCGCCGTCGCGGCAATCCCGGCCAGCCCGAACACGAGCGGCAGGCGGCGCACGATGGAGGGGTGATAGGACTGCGCAGGCAGCAGGTGCGCGGTCGGCAGCGATACATAGCGCCGCCGGCGCCACAGCGCGCGGACAACCAGCATCAGCAGGCTGGCGGGCACGATCGCCAGCGCCCATGGCTGAAGCAGGCTGAGTCCCGCGATCCCCGTCAGATCGGGCACCGCCTCACCGCCTCAGTGCCGAGCGCAGCCGTTCGACCGTGGCCGACAAGGTGGATGCGTCTGGCAGGCGGTCCGCCGGCGCGTAGCGGGCTAATTCGCACTCCGTCAGGATGTCGCACACCGCGGGAACGTCCAGCCGCTTCGAACTGGAGAGTCGGGTCCGCAGCTCGTCTGGTGTGAGCGCGGTCGCCGGCAGCGCCTCGGCCTGAGTGACATACGCGCGAACATCGGTGTCGATGCGGTCGTAGGCGCGGCGCCGGCCGTCGGGGGTCGAGGTGTCGGTGATCTGCAACTCGTCGAACAGCGATTTCGACAGTGCATGGAGCGACCGTGTCGAGGGCCGTGGCTTCGACACCCGCGGGCGGCGGATGCGAGTGCCCACCCACAGAATCACCGGCGCGATGCCGAGCGCGATAAACCCCAGGCCGATCGGTCGGATCCATCCGAGCCACGCCGGCACCGGGAGCGACGCGCGGCGATCGCGCGCGCCAGCGGCGCTGCCATCATCAGGAAGCGTGCTGCGCATCGCGAGGGTCGCGCCCGACACCTTCACATCGGCGGCGGGGGCGGTGCCATCGGCCGTGGCCGTGGTCACCGGCCGCCTGAATCGGATCGTGAGGCCATTGATCTTCTTCGGCGGCGTGGTGTCCCACGCCACCACGCGATAGGTGTAGCGAAGCGTCCGCCAGCCATCGGCGCGCGGAGTGGTCGTGGATGTCGATGGGCCCAGCTCGAGTCCTTCCAGCACCAGCTTTTCCGGCATCAGATCTTCGGCGACGATCTCGACGCCGGGCGCGGTGTCGATCTCCACGATGAAGTCCAGCGGGTCGCCAACCCAGGCTGCCGACTGGCTCAGTTCCGAGCGCACGCGGATGTCCGGCGGCAGCGGCGCCGGCTTGGGAGCCGGTGGCGGTTCCGGCCGTTTCCGTTGCGCCGAGGCGGGTGACGCGGCCAGCACCAGGGCGGCGGCCAGCGCGAGCGGGCGAAGGAAGCGAATCATGACGCGCGCCTCCGGGCGCTGAAGAGTTCCATCAGGGGTTCGAGGATGGCGCTGGTCCGGGCGGAGGTGTCGAGCCCGGGCTCGGCGGCCACGTCGGCCGCGCGGTCCATCACGAACGCGTGGTCCATGCCGGCTGCGTAGAACGCGTCGGTCAGCGCCTGCCGGCGCTCGCTCATCAGCGCCGCGTACTTCCGGCGCGTGCGGCCGGTCAGCGCCAGGCGCCGTCGCAGCCCGGTTTCCGGGTCGCGCACCCGTAGCTCGCCGGCCGCGGCAAAGAGCCCGGTCTCCGAGGGATCCTGGACCACGACCCCGACCACGTCGTGCAGGGCCGTCAGCAGCCTCAGGTCCGGCGTCTCGGGCAGCGACTCGCCAGTGAGGAAGTCGGAGACCAGGAAGATCACGCTGGCGTTGCGCAGCCGCTTCTGCAGGAAGCGCGCGACCGGGGCCACGGCGGTGGGGCCCGGGTCCGGCGCCAGTCGCCACAGTTCATCGAGCGCCCGCCACGCGCGGCCCTTCGAGCGCCGAGGCGGCCAGTAATGCATCACGTCGCGCCCGAATGCCAGCAGTCCGAGGTTGATCTGATCGGCCGCGGCCGAGAACGCGAAGCAGGCGGCGATGTAGAGCATCAGCTCTTTCTTGTCGAGCGTCGCGGTGCCGAACCCCATGCTGGCCGACAGGTCGAGCGCGACGATCACGTTCAGCTCTCGCTCGGCGTGAGTCACGCGTACGAACGGCTGATGCATCCGGGCCGTCACGTTCCAATCGATCCGTCGCACATCGTCTCCGGGCCGATAGGGACGATGCTCGTCGAAGTCGAACCCCGAGCCACGCGAGCGGCTGGTGTAGGTCCCCGCCCGCAGGTTCCGCATCTTCCGCGCGGTGTAGATCTCCAGGTAGCGCAACTCGCGCGTGATGTGTTCGGGCAACATGAACAGGGATCAGAGACTCAGGGTTCAGGACTCAAGACTCAAGACTCAAGACGCAGCAGCCCGCCGCCCCTACGGTTGCGGCGTCGCGTCCAACAGCTCCGCCACGATCGTGTCGGTGCTCAGGTCCTCGACTTCCGCGCGCACGCTGCGGCCGATGCGGTGCCGCGCCGCATCGGGGAACACGCTCTTCACGTCGGCCGGCAGCACGTAGTCGCGCCCGGCCAGGAACGCCGTCACTTGCGACAGCGCCAGGATGTGCTGGAACGCGCGGGGCGACACGCCGAGCGCCACCATCTGCACCAGGTGCGGGCGTCCCACTTCATTGGGATGCCGTGAGGCACGTCCGAGCCGGACGATGTAGTCGCGAATCTTGTCGTCGATGCTCACGGAGTGGCGGATGAGATCGCGGATGCGGCCGACGTCGGCGGGCGCCAGCCGTGGTCGCCGGCTTCGCCCGTTCAGCCCCCTGGCGCAGCATGTTCACTTCGTCGGCGTGGCCGGGGTAGCCGACACGGAGCAGCATGCTGAACCGGTCGAGCTGCGCTTCGGGAAGCGGATAGACGCCCTCCTGTTCAACCGGATTCTGTGTGGCGAGCACCCAGAACGGATCGGGCAGGGGATACGACGTGTCGGCGATCGTCACCTGCCGCTCCTGCATCGCCTCCAGCAGCGCGCTCTGGGTCTTCGGTGTCGCGCGATTGATTTCGTCCGCGAGCAGGATGTTGGTGAAGACCGGCCCCTGTTCGGTGCGGAAGTGGCCGGTGTCGGCGTCGTAGATGCGCGTGCCGATGATGTCGGCGGGCAGCAGGTCGGGCGTCAGCTGGATGCGCTTGAACTCCGCCGAGATGGCGCGCGAGATCGTGGTGGCGGTGAGCGTCTTCGCTACACCCGGCACGCCCTCGAGCAGCACGTGACCGCAGCCCACCGCATTGCCCGACCCGGATGAGGTGAACGGGATGGCCGTGAACAGCGCCGTCACCAGACGATGGATGAGGTGCGGTTGGCCGACGACCACCGAGGCGATGTCGGCTTCGAGCTGCGCGACCTTGTCGCGGGCCTCAGCGGGCGTGAGCGCGGGAAGAACAGCCATTGTGCTCATAGCGTGATCAGCAGGGCGCAGGCGGCCAGCGCGGCCACGCCCAGCGCGTAAGGATGCAGGTCTCGATATTCGGTTTGATCGACCCAGCCCAACTGGCGGCGCTCGCGCAACGCCAGGTCGCGCATGGCTTCCAGCAGCTCGTGGCCGGTCTGCGAGCGGTAGTAGCGGCCGTTGCCGGCCGCGGCGATGGTGCGCAGCGTACCTTCGTTGAACGTGACGTTCAACGCCCAGCCCGCATCGCCATTGCCATCGTCGGCCGGCACCGCCACCTCCACTGGGCGGGAGCCGCCGACGCCGATGCTGTAGATGGTCACGCCGGCAGTCCGCAGCTCGTTGATGGCCGACTCCAGCACCTCGCCCTCGTCCTCGCCGTCGGAGATGACGAGCACCACCTTGTTCGTCGGCAGTCCGTCACGCTTGATCACGTCGCTGGCGGTGAGGAGGGCGGAGCCGATGTCGGTGCCGAAGTTCGGGCGAGTGTCTTCGGCCAGCCAGTCGAGATAGAAGAACAGGCTGTCCACGTTGCGGGTGAAATGCGAGATGGCGATGGCGGCGTTCGAGAAGCCGACGAGCGCCACCCGGTCGATCTCGGGCGGCTTCTCGTCGAGGAACTGCTTGATCTCGGCGATGGCGCGGGCGAACCGCGTCGGCGCGACGTCGCGGGCCCGCATCGAGACGGAGCGATCGAGCACCAGCAGCAGATCGCGGCGCTCGAACTGCGGCAGGCGCCACTCGTAGAGCAGCTGTGGGCGCATGGCGGCAAAGACCAGCGCGATGAAGGTGACGAGCGCGAGTGCCAGCGCCAGCAGGTCGGTGCCGGTCGTGGAGAGACGGGAGGCCGCGCGGGTGCGCTCGCCGAGGGCGGCATCGCGCACGAAGCTGGCGCGCGCGTAGCGGCGAAACGTCCACCAGGCGACGGCGAGCGGCAGCGCCAGCAGCCAGGTGGCGAATTCGGGGTGGAGGAACCGCATGCTAGCCGGTGCGACGAGGCGGCGCCGTTCCGCCCGAACGCGGCGACTGCGGGCGCAGCAGTTCGAACAGCAGGCGTCGGGGCGTCTCGGGCTCTTCGCGCAGGCGGTTCAGCAGCGACCGGGTCAGCTCGTAGTTGTACTTGGTGTCCCAGTCGTCCGGAGAGGCCGACAGAGCCGTGCGGAACTCGCCTTCGGCCCGCTCGAACCACTCGAGCCGGGTCTCGCCGCGTTCCTCTGCGGCGGCGCGGGCGAACATCGCGCAGCCGGACCAGAAGTGGGTGCCGTGCACGCTGGTGGAATTGCCGGCCTTCTCGATGGCTTCGTCGTAGCGCTGCATCTCGTACAGCAGGCGGACCTGGTTGGCCTGGACCGAGCCGAGCAGGGCGGGCGCCACCTGCTGCAGGGCGGGCACCTGCGACAGCCGCGCCTCGGCGGTCTTGAAGTCGTTCAGGCCGTCGGTGAGCCGGCCTTCGCGCACCGCGGTGTCCGCGGCCACCAGCGGCGACATCCAGGTGGCCAGCCACAGCAGCGCGCCGCCGACCAGCACCGCCAGCACCGCCATCGCAAAGGTACCGCCCGACACGCCGCGCGTCATTGACTGTGGATCGTCGGTGTAAACGGCTCTGCCGTCAAGGCCTGAGGGCGGAAATCTTCGGGCATAATTGGGCGCAGGAGACACCGACCTTTGAGAATCCAGCTGATCGCCGCTTCGTTCGCCGTGCTGACCTGCGCTTCGGGCGCCATCACCGTCTCGTCGGCGCAGGGCGTGGATCCCCGGCCACCCAATGGGACCGGGCAGACGCCGGCGTTCCCCGGACAGACCGACGCTCCGGAGAAGAAGGCCAACGTCGCCTTCGACGCGGTGACCGTCGTCGAGGGGCTGCAGAATCCCTGGAGCGTGGCGTTCCTGCCGGGCGGCAAGATGCTGATCACCGAGCGGCCCGGCCGCCTGCGCGTGCTGGGCACGGACGGCAAGCTGTCCGAGCCGGTGGCCGGACTGCCGGCGGTGGACGCCCGCGGCCAGGGCGGCCTGCTGGACGTGACGCTCGACCCGAGCTTCGCCAGCAACAAGATCATCTACTGGAGCTACGCCGAACCTCGCGATGGCGGCGTCAACAACACCGCCGTTGCCAAGGGGACGTTCGTGGACGGCGCCGCGCCGAAGGTCGAGAACGTGCAGGTGATCTATCACCAGGTGCCGTCGATGAACTCGCCGCTGCACTATGGCAGCCGGCTGATCTTCGGGCGCGACGGCACGCTGTTCGTGACCCAGGGCGAACGCTCGATCACGGAAGGCCGGATGCAGGCGCAGCGGATGGACGGACTGCTCGGCAAGATCGTCCGCATCAACGCCGACGGCTCGATCCCCAAGGACAACCCGTTCGTGGGCAAGGACGGCGTGCGGCCGGAGATCTGGTCGCTCGGCCACCGCAACGTGCAGTCGGCGGCGCTGAACCCGACGACCGGCGAGCTGTGGGAAGTCGAGCACGGCACGCGCGGCGGCGACGAGATCAACATCGCCCGCAAGGGCAAGGACTACGGCTGGCCGACGATCGCCTACGGCATCGAGTACCGCGGCGGGGCCATCACCGGCGGCATCACGGCCAAGGACGGCATGGAACAGCCGCTCTACTACTGGGATCCGGTCATCGCGCCGAGCGGGATGGCGTTCTACACCGCCGACCTGTTTCCGGCGTGGAAGGGCAGCCTGTTCGTCGGCGGCCACGCCACCAACGACCTGGTCCGCCTGACGCTGCAGGGCGAAAAGGTCGTCGGCGAAGAGCGGCTGCTCACCGATAACAAGGAGCGCATCCGCGACGTCCGGCAGGGCCCCGACGGCGCGCTGTATCTGCTGACCGACAGCGCGACCGCGCGGTTGTTCAAGCTGGTGCCGAAGAAGTGAGCCGCGGGCTGTGACGCCGGCCTCAGGCGAACGGCTTGTCGATTGACGGGCTCGGCTGCGTGAACCACTTCGGCCCGTCGGCGGTCATGTAGAGGCAGTCCTCGAGGCGGATGCCGAACTCGCCGTAGATCGCGATCATCGGCTCGTCGCTGAAGCACATGCCCGGCGCCAGCGGCGTCTTGTTGCCGCGCACGAAGTTGGTCCACTCGTGGCCGTCGAGGCCGATGCCGTGGCCGGTGCGGTGGGGCAGTCCCGGCACCTTGTAGTCGGGACCGAAGCCGGCGTCGGTGATCACCTTGCGCGCCGCCGCGTCGACGGCTTCGCACGGCGACGCCGATCTTCGCTGCGGCGAACGCCGCGGCCTGCGCCCGTCTTCTCGAGGTTCCAGATATCGGTCTGCCGTGCCGTTGCCTTGCCGAACACCGTCGTGCGCGTGATGTCCGACTGATAGCCGTCCACCTCGCAGCCGCCGTCGACCTGGATGACGTCGCCTTCCTTCAGCTTCTGCGGCTCGATGCTGCCGTGCGGGAACGCGGTGAACGTGCCGAAGCTGACCGAGCGCGCCGCCGGGCGCGCCGAGCGCGCGATGCGCCGCAGCGATGTTGGCCGCGCAGGTCGTCCTGCGTCATGCCTTCGCTGAAGGTCTCGAACGAGGCCTGGAAGGCTTCGATGGTGATGTCGATCGCCTGCTGCATCAGCGCGATCTCCGCCGGCGACTTGAACATGCGGCAGCCCGCGGTGATCACCTCGGCGTCGACGAAGTCGATGCCCGGCGCTTCCTTCTTCACGCCGCTGTAGATGAAGAAGCGCAGCCGCTCCTCGACGCCGACGCGGCCGCTGGCGACGCCGCGATCCTTCAGGATGCCGGCCATCTGCCGGTACGGGCTTTCGTCCTCCTGCCACACGCGCACTTCGGCCTTGCCCGACCAGCTCGCGCGCGCGCTCCTCCTCGAAGCCGGGGCAGACCCATGCCGAGCTCGCCCTTCGCGGGGATGACGCACACGAACGGACGCTCGCTGAGCCCCCAGCGCACGCCGGTGAAGTAGAACATGCTCGAGCCGCCCTCGAGGATAGATCGCGTCGATCTTGTTGTCCGCCATCAGCTGCTGCGCCTTCTCGATGCGCGCCGCGCGCTCGTCGGCGGTGATCGGCGTGATGCCGTCGGTCATCGGCTTCAGCGCAGTGATCGACGCGGGCGTGCCGTCGGCGGCGGCCGGAGCGGCGGCCGGCGTGGGCTGGGGCGCTGCGGGCGAGCAGGCGGAGACACCGACAGCGGCGGCGGCTGACGATCCGAGAAACACGCGACGATCGATACGCATGAAGACTCCCTTGTCCAATCTGAGGCGGCGGCCGGCCACTCAGCCGGGCGAGTGCGGCGATGCTAACACGGCTGGTAGGGTATCCTCTGGGGACCTATATGACGGTGCTGACTGCCCGAGCGGAGCCGATTCGATTTGCGGCTCTCGCTCTCTGTGTCCTGCTGATGACGATGGTGGCCCGCGCGCAGCCGCTCACCCTCGAGCAGACCGCCCAGGAGATCGCTCGACAGCACAACGCGAACGCCAAGGCATTGATCGATGAGACGACCGTGTCCACGTCGGCAACGGCTGAGGGCAAGAACGTAATCGTCACCTATGTCCTCCGCATCAAGCAGCAGCTGCCCAAGGACAAGCGGGACGAGTTCAGGAAAGGGATCGCGACGGAGCTGATGCGGGGAGTCTGCAAGAGCAACGCCGACAAGGACGCCTTCAAGCAGGGCCTCTACTACACCTTGGTCTACCGGAGCACCGAGGACGAGCTCCTATCGAAGCTGGTCGTGTCCAAGGACACCTGCAGCAAGCTCAAATAACCCGTCCGGCCGGAGCGCTTCTACGCGCCTGGCCGCTTGCCCCACACCGGCGGCGCCGGTTCCGTGGTCATTCGCTCGACCGGCTTCTCCTTCAGCAGGCGCAGCGCCTCGTCCACCGCGCGTTCGAGCTGCGGATCGCGTCCGGCGACGACGTCTTTCGGCCAGTTCTCGACGTCGATGTCGGGCGTCGTGCCCTCGTTCTCGACCGCCCACTTGCCCTCGCGCGTGAAGAAGCCGCCGCGCGGCGCGATCATCGACCCGCCGTCGATGAACTGCGGCGTGTCGGCGGTGTGCACCAGGCCGCCCCAGGTGCGCTTGCCCACCAGCGGCCCGATCTTGCGCCGCTTGAACATCCACGGCATGAGATCCCCGCCCGAGCCGGCCATCTCGTTGACGATCATCACCTTCGGTCCCCAGATGCCGGCTGAGGGGCTGGTGAACGGCATGCGGTCGCCGGCCACGTTGTTGAAGTAGCCGTCGAAGTCTCGGCCGAGGACATCGACGATGTAGTCGGCCGCGGAGCCGCCGCCGTTGTAGCGCTCGTCGATCACCGCGCCCTTCTTGTCCTGCTGGGCGAAGTAGTAGCGGTTGAAGCTTTCATAACCGCCCTGACCCGTATTGGGGATGTAGACGTAGGCCAGCTGGCCGTTCGATCGCTTGTCCACCAGGCGGCGGTTGTCTTCCACCCAGGCGCGGGTGCGGAGCCCCTGCTCGTTGGGAATCGGCACCACCGTCACCTGGCGCGCACCATCAGGCACGGGTCGCGTGTTCACCGTCAGGACCGTCTGGCGGTTCGCGGTGCCGTCGAGCAGTCGATGGATGTTGTCGGGCGCAACCAGGTTCACGCCGTTGACGGCGATGATGAACTCACCGGCGGCCACGTTGATGCCGGGGCCGGCCAGCGGCGCGCGAAGTTCCGGGTTCCAGCTTTCGCCGTCGTAGATGCGGGCGATCTTGTAGCGGCCGCCTTCGACAGTGAAATCGGCGCCGAGCAGGCCGCCGGGCGATGCCGGCACGTCGGGCATGGCGCCGCCGCGCACGTAGGAGTGGCCGATGGCGATCTCCGCGCCCATGGTGTCGAGCAGATAGTTGAGATCGGCCCGGTGATTCACGTACGGCAGCATGCTGCCGTACATCTCCTTCATGCGCGACCAGTTGGTGCCGTGCATGTTCGGCACGTACAGGTAGTCGCGCTGCAGGCGCCAGCCCTCGTGGAAGATCTGCGCGAACTCGGCCTTCGGATCGAGGTGCATGCGCAGCGTGACATCGAGCCGGCCCTTGCCGGCTTCGGGGACCGTCTTGTCGGCGTCCACCAGGAACAGTGCCGGCCGTTGCGCGGCTGGCGGCGGCGCGCCGCCACCGCCGCCTGGTGCGGGCGTGCGGTAGACCAGCTTCTTGCCGTCGGCGCTGACCGCATACTCGGCCACGTTGCGACTGGAACACCGCGGCCTTCCGATCGCTCACGCGGTACCGGTGCAGCGTGCTGCCGCCGTCGCCGAGCGGTGGCGCTTCGAGGAAGAACACCGTGCCGCTGGTGGCGGCCTTCAATTGAGCGTACTGGCGCGACGGCACGCCGGGGACCGGGACGACGCGCTGCTGCAGGCCGTCGAAGTCAATCTGCACCGCCGGCGTCGCTGCCGGCGCCTTCTTCTCCCGCTCGTCATCCGGGTTGGAGGTGCGTGCTCGTGCCGGGATCCTCGTCGCTCTCCGGCAGCAGCGGGCTGGGGTCTGTCTTCTTCAGCACCGCGACGTACAGCGCGAAGGTCTCGGTGCGGTCGTAGGACGTCATGTCGAGCCACTGCGAGCGCAGCCCGAAGTCGGTCGACGCCAGGAACCACAGATACTTGCCGTTGGCGTCCCACACCGGGAACATCGCGTCGGCCAGGCCATCGGTCACCTGATGCTTCTCGCCGGTCTCCACATTGACGACGACGATCGCTCGATACAGCGTGTTGAGGCGGGTGGCAAACGCCACCCACTTCGAATCCGGACTCCAGGTGGGGAAGAGCGTGCGCTGCGGCACCATCCAGGGATCGTTGCCGACCGTCTTGGCCTGGCCGCTGGCCACGTCCATCACCCACACGTTGAGGTTGGTGTCCGTGTAGAGCAGCTTCTTCGAGTCGGGCGACCAGGTGGGCGTGTAGTAGAAGTTGGCCTTCGGCAGCGGCACCTCACGCGGAGCGGCAATGCCGTCCTGCGACTCGATCACCAGCGTGTACTCGCCCGAGCGATCGCTGAAGTACGAGATCCACTTGCCATCCGGGGACCACGCCGGCTGCCGCTCGGCCGAGCCGCTGGAGTTCGTGATGTTGCGGACGTCGCCCTTCTCGGCCGGCACCGTGAAGATCTCGCCGCGCGCCTCGACGACGACGCGCTTGCCGGTGGCCGACAGGCCGAGGCCGGCCATGCGGGTGGTGACGTCCTCGAAGCGCGGCATCATCCACGGGAAGTCGCCGGCCGCCTTGATCCGGCAGCATCTGGCTCTGGCCGGATTTCGGATCGAGCGAGTGAATCCAGCCGCCCTGTTCGAACACCACGAGGCCGCCGCCGGCGTCCAGTGCCTTGACGTCGAAGTCGGTGAACTTCGTGTGCTGCGCGAGCGCCTTGGTGGCGGCGTTGTAGGACCAGACGTTGCCGACGCCGTCGCGATCCGAGATGAAATAGACGATGTCGCCCAGCCACACCGGGTCCACGTCCTTCGAATCGGTCCATGGCGGCGTGACGACGTCGAACGTCTTGAGGTCCGCGATCCAGACGGGCCGGTTCTGTCCGCCGCGATAGTTGCGGCGCTCTTCGTCCCACGACGTGTTCATGCGGTAGGCGATGCGGCGGCCGTCGGGCGAAATCTTGCCCTGGAACGCGCGAGGCAGCGGCAGCGCTTCCTCGGGGCCGCCGGTGACGGGCACCGTCCAGAAACGCGGGGTGGCGTTTGGCGCCAAGGTGGCGCGAGTCGAGGCGAAGAGCACGCTCTTGCCATCCGGCGTCCAGCCCTGCACCTGATCCGGGCCGGGATGCCACGTGAGACGGGTCGGTTCGCCGCCTTCCGAGGGCACCACATACACGTCCACGTTGCCGCCGTACTCACCGCTGAAGGCGACGCTGCGGCCGTCCGGCGAGAACTTCGGATTCGTGGTCTGGCCCTGGAAGCTGGTCAGCCGGCGCGCCGTGCCGCCCGCGCGCTCGACCACCCAGATGTTGTTGGCGTAGGCGAAGGCGACGTGCGTGGCGCTGACGGTGGGTGAGCGCAGCAACCGCGTGGCGTCGGGCTGAGCGCTCACCGTGCGCGAACCGGCAAGCGGCGAGAGGACGGCGATGGCCAGGCCGAGGAGCAGGCCGGTGGTGCGACGGGCGTTGAACATGGTGATTTCCCGAGATGGATTCGCGCGCATGCTAGCACGCGGTGCGTCCGGGTGACACGGACGCGCCCGGGAAGCCGACGTCGCGATAGCTCAGGCAGAGTTCGGCCGATCGCTCCTGGACTCGGTCAGCCGTGTATGACGACGATACATCGTGGTCATATGTTTTACGCTGCGGCCAGGCGGCCGTCAGTAATGCCAGAGCACCGGCAGTTCACGAGCGTACCGGCGGTCACGGGGCACAAGTTCCTCCGCGCTCGGGTGCTGAGGGTCACGAAGGTCACGCCCCCGCCGTTTGAACGCGGCTCCCAGTGCCAGCAACAGCCCTCCTGAGGTCAGCACGAGCACTTCCTCTCGCGCAAACAGTCGAGGCGCTGACGGAGCGGGAACCCTGATCGGGGCGATTATCCGCTGGCTGGAGCGCACCCTGACCGGTGCAACGACGTTCTTGACAGAGCGAACCTTTGCGGGCGCGGCCGTCGGCCTGGGAGAACGAGCCTTCAGTGGCGGCTGTCCACGCCCTCTGCTGAGCGAGCCACCTTTGCTCTTGCGGCAGAGGCCTGCGCGAAGGAAGGCGTTGAACTGCCGAGCAGCAGAAGGGTGAGGATGGGGAGTGACAATCGTTGAGACTTGTACACGTCGATGGCCGTTACAACTTACGTGCCATGCTGGCCTCATTGGACCTCGCGGCGACACAGCAAAAACCGTAACGGATCGCATCGGTCCGCGGCGGGATGATGCTGAACCGCGAGGCCGGAGAAACACAATATTGGCGTCGCGGATGCACCACACGGCGCCCGTGGGAACTGCACCGAACACAAAACGCCCGCGAGATGCAGTTCGTGGAGTGCTGGGCGTATTGAATTATTGAGTGGGGCTCGTGGTGGCCAGGGAGGGAATCGAACCCCCGACACCGTGATTTTCAGTCACGTGCTCTACCAACTGAGCTACCTGGCCGCCGGTGGAGAAGGGAAATTATAGCATGGGCCTCGGCCTGGCCGTGTCGGCGTGACGCGGCGTCACCGACGGCACCCGCCCGCCCAGAACAAACCACGCCACCGCCCATCCAATGACGAGACCGGCAAGAACGTCGGACGGCCAGTGCGCACCGACGTAGATCCTGGAAACAGCAATCACCGCGGCGAGCGGCCACCACACGATGCTCGCGGCCGGCAGCAGGCGGCCGACCGAGAGCGCGCCGGCCACCGCGGAGGCCGCATGACCCGAAGGAAACGATCCGGTGAGCGGCCGGGAATCGATCAGCCGCGCGTCTGACAGAACCTGAAAGGGGCGATCGCGATGAACGATCGGCTTGATGACGCCGTCCACCAACAGGAAGGTGAGCGCCACCGACAGGATCACCCGCCACGCCGCCATGCGAAGTCGCGGGAACACCGCGGCGATGATCGCGGTCGCAATCCAGACGAATCCGCCACGGCCTACTGCGCTGGCCAGCAGCATCAGGTCGTCGGCCCACGGAGTGTGGGTGCCGTTGATGAGGGAGAAGAGGGAAAGGTCCACGAGAAAGGCTCTGGGCTCTAGGCTCCAGGCTCTAGGCTCCAGTCACGTTGACCAAAGTCTAAAGCCTGAAGCCCAAAGCCCGAAGCCTTGAGTTGTAGCCGAAAGCCCTAGACGCCGACCGCTTCGACTTCGCGGGTCATGCCGAGCTCGCGGCGGACCTTCTCGTCGATGGCGTCCCGCATTTCGGGATGTTCCTTGAGGAACGCCTTGACGTTCTCGCGGCCCTGGCCGAGGCGCTCGCCGCCGTAGGCGAACCAGGCGCCGCTCTTCTCGACGATCTTCTTCTCGACCGCGAGGTCGATCAGGTCGCCTTCGCGCGACACGCCCTCGCCGTAGACGATGTCGAACTCGGCTTCGCGGAAGGGCGGGGCCATCTTGTTCTTGACGACCTTGACGCGGGTGCGTCCGCCGACGACCACATCGCCGTCCTTGATCGCGCCGATGCGGCGGATGTCGATGCGGACCGACGCGTAGAACTTCAGCGCGCGGCCGCCGGTGGTGGTTTCGGGGTTGCCGAACATCACGCCGATCTTCTCGCGCAGCTGGTTGATGAAGATGAGCACCGTCTTCGACTTCGAGATCGCGCCGGTGAGCTTGCGGAGCGCCTGCGACATGAGGCGGGCCTGCAGGCCCATCTGCGCTTCGCCCATCTCGCCTTCGATTTCGGCCCGGGGCACGAGCGCGGCCACCGAGTCGACGACGACGACGTCGACGCTGCCGGAGCGGATGAGCACTTCGACGATCTCGAGGGCCTGCTCGCCGTTGTCCGGCTGCGAGACCAGCAGGTCGTCGATCTGCACGCCGAGCTTGCGGGCGTATTCCGCGTCGAGCGCGTGTTCCGCGTCGACGAAGGCCGCCAGGCCGCCGCCCTTTTGCGCCTCGGCGATGACCTGCAGCGCCAGCGTGGTCTTGCCCGAGGATTCAGGCCCGAAGATTTCGATGACGCGGCCGCGCGGAAGCCCGCCGATGCCGAGCGCGAAGTCGATGCTGATGGCGCCGGTCGAAATCGACTCCACGGGAGAGAGGGTGTTCCGCTGGCCCAGGCGCATGATGGCGCCCTTGCCGAACTGTTTTTCGATCTGGCCGACGGCTACGTCGAGGGCCTTGATGCGTTCCTGTTTTTCGTCGATTGCCATGTAAGTTGGTTTCCTCCGGCCAGGAGTGATCCTAGAAACGGGCCAAGCGAAAGTCAAGCGAAAATACGTGTAGGTCTGGAGGCCTAAGGGCGCGTTATCAATAAGTTGCGGGGAACCGGCACTTTCGCCCCTCCGGCACCACGATGCAGCGGCTGCGCCTCGGCCGTTTGACCGGCTCGGCAGGTTCTGCGTACGGTGAACGGATGCCAAGTCCCGTCGGACACGCGCTGGGCGGAATGATCGTCGGACTGCTCGGAGCCGAGCGCTCGTCGCGGTCGACGACCGGCCTCAAGGGATTGTTGTCGGCCCCGGCCGTGTTGGTAGCCTCTACCGCGGCAGTCGCGCCGGACCTCGATTTCCTGTGGGGCCGCCACAGCATGGAGACGCACAGCCTCGGCGCGGCGGCGCTGGCGGCGCTGGCGGTTCTGCTGTGGACGCGAGGCCGCGGCGTGCGGCTGGCGGTGATCGTCGGACTCGCCTGGTCGTCGCACGTGCTGTTCGACTGGCTCGGCTCCGACACCACGCCTCCGCTCGGCGTGATGGCGCTGTGGCCGTTCTCGAACGCGTTCTATTTCGCCGACGCGTTCGTGTTCGACGCGATCTCGCGGCGCTACTGGCTGCCGAACTTCTGGTCGCACAACCTGTGGGCGGTGGTGAAAGAGGCGGCGCTGCTGGCGCCGGTGGCGGCGGTCGCCGCCTGGTGGACACGGCGCGCTGGCGACTGTAGGGAGAGATGCGGCGCCTTCGGCGCCGTAAGGGCCTCGCTTCGCTCGGTAGGATCGCGACAGCGCGACACAACCTACGGCGCCGCAGGCGCCGCCTACCGCGCGAAGCGCGGCCCTGGTCTTTCCTACGGCGCCGAAGCGCCGCCCCTACGCGGCGAAGCCGCGCCTATCCGTCCTACGGCGCCGAAGGCGCCGCCTACATGATCTCGACGGCGAGCGCGACTCCGTTGCCGCCGCCCAGGCACAGCGTCGCCACGCCGCGCTTGCCGCCTCGCGCCTTCAACGCATAGAGCAACGTCGTCAGGACGCGGGCGCCGGAGGCGCCGATCGGGTGACCGAGCGCCACCGCGCCGCCGTTGACGTTCACCTGGCCGGATCGACGCCGAGCTCGCGCATCACCGCCACCGCCTGCACCGCGAACGCTTCGTTGAGCTCGATCAGATCGACGTCGTCCAGCGACCAGCCGGCCTTCTTCAGCACCTTGCGCGTGGCTTCGACCGGCGTCATCAGCAGCATCTTCGGCGCCAGGCCGCTCGTCGCCTGCGCCACGATGCGCGCCATCGGCGTCACGCCGAGCGTCTTCGCGCGATCCGCGCTCATCACCACCAGCGCCGCCGCGCCGTCGTTCACCGGCGGCGCGTTTCCCGCCGTCACCGAGCCGTCCTTCTTGAACGCCGGCTTCAGCGCGCGCAGCGTTTCCGCGGTGGTATCGGCGCGGACCGACTCGTCGCGGTCGAACACCAGCGGGTCGCCCTTCCTCTGCGGGATCGACACCGGGAACATCTCGGCCTTGAACGCGCCGGCCGCCTGCGCCGCGGCCGCCTTCTGGTGGCTCTCGACGGAGTACTGATCCTGCTCGTCGCGCGTCACCTTGAAGACATCGGCCACGGTCTCGCCGGCATTGCCCATGTGCCAGTTCTCGAACGGGCACCACAGGCCGTCGTGAATCATCGAGTCGATCACCGTGCCCATGGCCCATCCGCAGTCCCTCGCGCACGCGCGGGAGGAGGTACGGGGCGTTGCTCATCGACTCCATGCCGCCGGCCACCGCGATGTCGATGTCGCCGGTGAGGATGCCCTGCTGCGCCAGCATCACCGCCTTGAGGCCGGAGCCGCACACCTTGTTGATGGTGAGCGCCGCGACGTGTTCGGCGAGGCCGCCCTTGAGGGCCGCCTGCCGCGCCGGGGCCTGGCCTTCGCCGCCCGAGACGACGTTGCCCATGATGCATTCGTCGACGAGCGCCGGATCGATGCCGGCGCGCTGCACCGCTTCGCGGACCACCATCGCACCGAGTTGGGCGCGGTGAAGTCCTTGAGCGTGCCGAGAAACTTGCCGGTGGGCAGCCGCACCGCGCTGACGATTACTGCTTCAGCCATGAATGATCTCCACCTTGATAAACGCGTCAGGCCCGAGGAGTGCGTCGAGCCGCGAACGGATGAGTGCGAATGATCGCTCCACTTCCCGCTTCCACTGCGGGTTCTGCGCCGTGACGATGAGGGTGCCGTGATCGTCGATGCGGGCGCTGGTGACACGGCCGAGGCCCGGACCCACCGAGGTCCGCCAGGCGAACTCGACCTTCTCGGCGCACATCGGCGCGGGCCGGATGATTTGCACCAGGATGCTTGGGATGATGTTGTGCGCCGAGGTCACCTGTTGAGGATAACGGATACTCTGATTGGATGCTCATTCTCGCCTCCGCGTCTCCCCGCCGGGCCCAGCTCCTGACGGCTGCCGGCATCTGGTTCGAGATGCTGGCGGCGGATGTGGACGAAACGACATTGCCAGGTGAGCGCCGGACGCCTACGTGGAGCGCCTGGCGCGCGAGAAGGCCGTGGCCGTGGCGCGCACCGCACCGGACGCCTGGTGCTTGGCGCCGACACCACCGTCGTGGTCGACGGCGCATCCTGGGCAAGCCCGCGGACGAGGCGGATGCCCGCGGATGCTGGAGCTGCTCGCCGGACGACCGCACGAGGTGCTGACCGGCGTGGCGCTGGCAGGGGCGGGGGAGCCAGCCGTCGCGGTGGCTTCCACGGGCGTCTGGTTCGCGCCGATGACAGACGAAGACATCGCGTGGTACGTCGCGACGGGCGAGCCGGTGGACCAGGCCGGCGCCTATGCGATTCAGGGCTTTGCGTCGCGATTCATCCCTCGGATCGAGGGGTCGTACAGCAACGTTGTCGGGCTGCCGGTCGCGCTGGTCTGTAGCCTGCTGATGCGCTATCCTGAAGGACGAGGGCCTTCAGGTCCACACCATGAAGAACAAAGGGATCAAAATCGGTCTCACGAGCCTCGTTCTTGCGCTGTCCTTCGGCGGGCTGCTGTACACGACGATGGCCGAAGGCACCGAGTACTACAAGCACGTCGACGAAGTGATGACGCAGCCCGATGAGTGGTACGGCAAGAAGCTGCAGCTGCATGGCTTCGTCGTGCCGGACTCGATCATGAACGCAAGCACGGACTCGATGGACTACTGGTTCCAGGTCCAGAGCAACGGTCAGATCGTGCAGCGCCACCTACACCGGCGTCGTGCCCGACACGTTCAAGAGCGATGCGGAAGTCGTGCTGAAGGGCACGCTGTCGACGAAGGGCTTCGCACGTGCAGCCGAACGGCGTGATGGCGAAGTGCCCATCGAAGTACGAAGCCAAGCCGGGGAGCGCGCCGCCCTCCGGGCAAAAGACTAGGAGGCTGCCTGCCATGGCCTCAGCTCGGCGCAGCTCCTGTCTTCTCCTGCTCCTCGCGTTCGTCACCGCGGCCTACGCGGTCGGCGGCCTCCGTCGCCGGCGCGCGGCGCCGCAACATCGCGTCTGATCGAAAGCGCCATCGGCGCGTTCTACACCGTCGCCGCGCTGATGACCGTCGCCTCCGGCGTCATCATCTACGCGTTCGTCGCGGGCGATTATCTCGATCCGCTACGTGCAGCGCTACTCCGACAGCGTCCAGCCGCTCTTCTACAGGATCACCTCGTACTGGGGCGGGCTCGACGGCTCGGTGATGTTCTGGGTGTTCCTGCTGTCGCTCTTCGGATCGGTCGCGGTGAAGGTGAATCGCGAGCGGCATCGCGAGCTGATTCCCTACGTCGTCGCGCGTGATCGCGTCGGTGGAGATGTTCTTCCTCTTCCTGATGGTGATTCACAACAACCCGTTCGACACCTACCTGACCGAATCGCCGACCGACGGCCGCGGGCTCAATCCGCTGCTGCAGAACTTCTACATGGCGATCCATCCGCCGACGATGTATCTCGGCTTCGTCGGCGCTGACGATTCCGTTCGCGTTCGGCATGGCCGCGCTCTTCACCGGCCACCTCGACGACTCGTGGCTGCGCGCCGTGCGCCGCTGGACGATGTTCTCGTGGTTCTTCCTGTCGCTCGGTCTCACGCTCGGCATGATCTGGGCGTACGAGGAGCTCGGCTGGGGCGGCTATCTGGGGCTGGGATCCGGTCGAGAACGCCGGGCATGCTGCCGTGGTTCACGGCGACCGCGTTCCTGCATTCGGTGATGGTCCAGGAGCGGCGCGGCATGCTGCGCGTCTGGAACGTCACGCTCGTCATCATCACGTTCCTGCTGACCATCGTCGGCACGTTCCTGACGCGCTCGGGCGTCGTGCAGTCGATTCACGCGTTCGGTGAAGATCCGGCAGCTGGCGCGCTACTTCATCATCTTCATGGTCTCGACGATCGATCTTCTGCTTCGGCTGGGTGATCTACCGCCTGCCGATGCTGCAAGGCGCGCCACGAGCTCGACTCGTGGATGTCGAAGGAAGCGGCGTTCCTCGCCAACAACTGGATCCTGCTGTTCTCGGCGTTGTTCGTCCTGTTCGCGACGCTGTTCCCGACGATCACCGAGGCGATCAACGGCGAGCGCCTCACCGTCGGGCCGCCGTTCTTCAACCGCTGGATGATGCCGATCGGCCTGATCGCTGCTGCTGCTGACCGGCGTCGGGCCGCTGCTGGCGTGGCGCAAGTCGACGATCGACCAACCTGCGCGAGCAGTTCCTGTGGCCGACGGTCTCGGGCGTCGTCGCCGGCGGCGTCGCTGGTGGCGCTCGGCGTGCGCGTGTGGAGCTCCGGCATCTGCTTCGCGCTGTCGGGATTTGTCGCTCGGCACGCATCGCGCAGGAATTCATCCGCGGCGCCAACGTGCGACGCGGCATGACCGGCACCGATCTGTTCACCGCGATGATCGGCCTGGTCGTCGCGCAACAAGCGCCGCTACGGCGGCTACATCGTCCACGCTCGGCATCGTCCTGATCTTCCTCGGCTTCGCCGGCGAAGGGCTTCAGCCGCGATCAGCAGCTGCTGCTGAAGCCCGGCGAGGAAGCAGACGGTCGGCGACTACATGCATTCATCTCGATGCGCTGCGCGTCACCGACGACGGGCAGAAGCAGATGGTCACCGGCCACATCACCGTGAAGAACGACAAGGGCGAGGTGATCGACCAGATGCGCCCGGCGAAGTGGTACTTCCGCAAGCACGAGGAAGAGCCGACCACCGAAGTCGCGATCCGCCGCTCGTTCGCCGAAGATCTCTACATCGTGATGCCGGCGTTCGAGAGTCGAAGAGCAGACGGCGAGCGTCGAAGTGCACATCAACCCGCTCGTCAACTGGGTGTGGTTCGGCTTCGGCATCCTCGCGATCGGCACCGGCATCGCGCTGCTGCCGGAGAGCGTCGATGTCGTTCGCGACTGGCGAAGCTGCCCGCGGAAGCGGTGACGGCGTCGATGCTGTTGCTGTCGCATGCTGCTGTCGACCGGCGCCGCGTTCGCGCAGCACGTCGAGACCGGACAGGATCCGCGGCTGCAGCTGGTCTCGCCAGAGGTCGCGCGACGTCGCGCACAAGCTCGCGTGCTGGTGCGGCGGCTGTTCGCAGCTGCCGGTGGGCGCAGTGCTCGTGCGGCCATTGCGCGCTCGAGCGGTCGAAGATCGACGACGATGCTGAAGGAAGGCAAGAACGAGCGACGCAGATCCTCGCGTACTACGTGCGACCAGTACGGCGGCAACCAGGTGCTGAGCGAGCCGCCGAACAGCGGCTCGGGCAGCGTCGGTGTGGGCGATGCCGATCGTGGTCGGCGTCGGCGGCTTCCTGACCGATCGCCTATCTCGCGATGCGCTGGTCGAGCGTCCCGCCGCTCGCCGGCCGCGCCGCCGGCCGATGAAGACTCCGAGCTGGCTGCGCGCCTTGACGACGAACTGCGCGACCTTGACTAGGCTCCAGGCGACCCTGACCCGATGACACACGCGACCGAGAATTCCGACGCCCAGCTGGACCATGGGCTGCAGCCCTGGCAGTTCTTTCTGCTGGGCGGCATGCTGGCGGCGACGGCGACGGTCATCGTCGCCACCGGGCAGTCGCCCGCCAACATCATCATCCTCAGCCTCACGGTCGTGTCGGTCAGCTTCGTCGGCCTCGGCGTCTATCGCATCGCTGGCGCCGCTGGTCTCCGGATCGGCCTGACGAGCCCGCTGACGATCGGCGGCCGCACGCGCGTCGCGCTCGAGCGCGAGAAGGCGCTGGTGCTGCGATCGATCAAGGAGCTCGAGTTCGACTTCGCGATGGGGAAGATCGCGAAGGCGGACTTCGACGAGATGTCGCGGCCGCCTGCGCGCCCGCGCGCTGGGGCTGATGCGTCAGCTCGATGCCGGCGGCGGCTATCGACGAGCAGATCGCGCGCGAGGTTGAGGCGCAGGCTCGCGACGGCCGGCGCCGGCGCCGAGGACGCGACGGTGCGACGGCGCCGCGACCGGGGTCTGTGCCGGGCTGCGGGACGCAGAACGATCCCGACGCGAAGTTCTGCAAGAACTGCGGAGCGAAGCTGTGAAGTCGGAACCTGCGCTCGTGCTTGTGCGTCTGCTTCGGTATCGCTATGCTTCGTCGGCAGCGGCGGCGATGCGCGCAGGTCGAGATGCCCGATCCGCAGCGCGATGGCCGGCACGCCGCTGCCGGCGCCTGAGCTGCCGACCGGCACCGTGACGGTGCGCGTCGTGCGCGAGCGGATGGGCAACAACATCGCCGGCCAGGCGGTCACGCTGACGGTCGGCAACGGCACGACGCACGACCGACAGACCGACGCACAGGGCCGCGCGCAATTCGACGGGCTGGCCGCCGGGCGCGACCGGTGCAGGCGACGACGACGGTCGATGGCGAGACGCTGACGTCGCAGGAATTTGCGGTGCCCGGCAGCGGGCGGCGTGCGCGTGGCGCTGATTGCCGGCATCGCCGCCGCAAGGCGGCCGAGAGAGAGCGGCGGCCGCTGACGCCGCGGCGAAGGAGCCGGCGCGGCCGGGCGTCGTCGAGATCGGCGGCGAGTCGCGCATCATCGTCGAATACCAGGACGACAACCTGACGGTGTTCTACCTGCTCGAGATCGTCAACAACGCGCGCACGCCGATCGATATCGGCGGCCCGCTCGCTGATCGAGCTGCCGACCGGCGCCGCCGGCGCCGTCGATGATGCAAGGCTCGTCGCAGCACGCCAGCGCTGCAAGGGCGACATGCTGACGATCACCGGACCGTTCGCGCCGGGCAAGACCGTCGCGCAGGTCGGCTTCTCGCTGCCGACAGCCGGCGCGACCGATCACGATTGAGCAGAAGTGGCCGGCGGCGTTCGAGCAGGTGTTCGTCGGCGTCGAGAAGATCGGCAACATGCAGGTCGCGTCGCCGCAGCTGACCGACGATGCGCGAGATGAATTCCGATGGCGCAGAACGTTCGTCATGGCGCACCGGCGGCCGCGTCGAACGCCGGCGAGACGCTGGTGCTGAACCTCACCGGCCTGCCGGCGCACAGCCAGCACGCCGCGCAACGTCGCGGTCGGGCTCGGTCGCTCTGATCTTCGCTCGTCGGCGCCGTGGTTCGCGCTGTCACGCCGGGCAAGCGCACGCCGCGCAGGACGCGAAGCTCGAGCGCGCAGCGCGAGAAGCTGATGAGCGAGCTCGTCGGCGCTCGAGCGGAAGCGTCGCGGCAGGGCCGCTGACGGAGGCCGACAGGACGCCGAGCGCCGAGCCGCTGCTGACCGCGGAGCTCGAGCGCGTGATCGGCGAGCTCGATGCGGCGCCGGGCGGCGGCCACGGGGCGCCGCCGCGTGACGCGGCGACTTCGAGCGACTCGTCGGTCACCGACCGTGTCGCGCGGCACTACGGCCGGCGCAAGGCGCTGTCGCAGATCTCCTTCACCTGCGACGCCGGCGAGATCGTCGGGCTGCTCGGCCCGAACGGCGCCGGCAAGTCCACGCTGCTCAACATCCTGGCGACGCTGCTCGCGCCGTCGCGACGGCACGGTGGAGTACGGCGACCGCACCGCCGACGAGGGCGGCGCCGCGCTGCGCGCGCAGATCGGCATGCTCGGTCACGATCTGTTCCTCTATCCCGAGCTGACCGCGCGCGAGAACCTGTCGTTCTTCGCGCCACCTGTACGGCCTCGCCGACGTGCCGGCGACGGTCGATCGCAGGCGCTCGAGCGCGCGGGCCTGGCCGAGCGCGCCGACGACCTGGTGTCGGGCTTCTCGCGCGGCATGCGCCAGCGCGTCGCCCTCGAGCGCGCGCTGCTGCACGATCCGCGGCTGATTCTGCTCGACGAGCCGTTCACCGGACTCGATCAGGCGTCGACCGGCGGCGCTGGTCGGCGCGGCTGCGGGAGCGCAGCGCGCCGGCTGCCTGATCGTCCTGGCGACGCACGATCTCGACGTCGTCGACGGCCTGCTGACGCGCGCGCTGTTCCTGCAAGGACGGCCGGCATGGTCGGCGATCGACGCCGGCAGCAGCGGCCGTTGCGCGAGCGCTACCGGCGGGCGATGGCCGCGTCATGAGCGGCTTCTTCCGCGTCGCCTGGCTCGTCGTGCGCAAGGACCTGACGGTCGAGGTGCGCAGCCTCGAGATCCTGTCGACGACGCTGTTCTTCGCGGTCACCGTGGTGCTGATGTTTTCGTTCGGCCTGGTCCGCGAGGGCCGGCCGCTGGACGATGTGGCGGCCGGCATCCTGTGGGTCGCGATCGCGTTCTCGGGCACGCTGGCGCTGGGGCGCACCTTCGAGCGCGAGCGCCACAACGACACGCTGCGCGCGCTGATGCTGGCGCCGGCCGATCGGCCGGCGATCTACGTCGGCAAGCTGCTCGGCATGCTGCTGCTGATGGGGCTGGTCGAGCTCGTGCTGGTGCCGCTGGTCGGGCTGCTGTTCAAGGCGCCGATCTTCAGCCACCCGTGCACGCTGATCGCGCTGCTCGTCGGCCGGCACGCTCGGCTTCGCCGCGGTCGGCACGCTGTTCGCCGCGATGCTGGTGCGCGCCCGCAGCCGCGACGTGCTGCTGCCGATCCTGTTGTATCCGATCACCGTTCCGGTCATGATCGCGGGAGTGCGCGGCACCGCGGCGCTCTTTCAGGCGACGCCCGATGAGCCGATGGCGCAGCTTCTGGATCGGCGCTGCTGGTGTTCTTCGACGTGGTGTTCGTGACGCTCGCGCTGTGGACGTTCGAGCCGGTGATGACGGAGTAGAATGGTCAACGGACATGCTCATGCGAAAGCTCACGACTCCGATTGCTGGCGCTCGCCGCCGGCATGCTCGCCGCGGCGCCGTGGATCATCAACGCCGCGCCGTACGAGTCGACGATGGGGCTCGTCCAGAAGATCTTCTATCTTCCACATGCCGTCGGCCTGGATGTTCCTGATTGCCGCGATCATCGCCGGCGTCGCCAGCGCCGATCTTCCTGTTCCGCAAGAAGCCGCGCGCCGATCACTGGGCGCTGGCGGCGGCGGAACTGGCGGTGCTGTTCGGCGCGATCACGCTCGTCACCGGCCCGCTGTGGGCGCGCAAGGCGTGGGGCGTGTGGTGGGTGTGGGACGCGCGGCTGACCTCGAGCCTGATGCTGTGGATGATCTTCGTCGCCTACCTGCTGCTGCGGCGCTACGGCGGGCCCGGATCGGACAAGCTCGGCGCCGGCATGGCGCTGTTCGGCATGGCCAACGTGCCGTTCATCTACGTGTCGGTGAATGTCTGGCGCACGCTCCATCCGCAGACGTCGGTCGTGCCGACGCTGCCGGTGCGAGATGGGCGGTCCGCTGTGGTTCTGCTGTGACGGCGTTCATGCTGCTGTTCATGGCGCTGCTGCAGCTGCGCGCGCGGCTCGAACACCAGCGCGCGCGCGTCGAAGCGCTCTACCTCGCCGAGGACGAAGCGTGATGCGATTCTGTCGAGCGTTCTGTGTTGCCGCCCTGCTGCTGTCCGGCGCCCGTCGCCTACGCGCGCGCAGCCGCAAGCCCCGCCGGACGAGTTCGTGCCGGTGGAGGAGGTGCCGCGCGGCGAGCAGATTCCGGCGATCAACCTCGTCGCGGCGGCGTACGGCTTCGTCTGGATCGTGGTGCTCGGCTACGTCTGGTCGCTGGCGCGCCGGCTGCAGAAGGTCGAAACGGAAATCGCCGACCTCGAACGGAGGGCCGCTAGATGGACATCGGCGTTCCGACCGCCGCGCACTTCATCTTCATCCCGGTCGTGCTGCTGATCGGCGTCGTGATCGGCTGGATCCTCGGCTCGCGCGCCGCGCAGGACGCGTTCGCGTCCGAGCTGAAGCGCGAGAGCGGAAGCAGCGAAGCAAGCCGAGAACGCGCTGAGGACCAGGCGGCTCGACGTAGCCCGCTAGCGCGTAGACCTACCGTCCGAGCGCCAGACGTTCGGCCAGGACTCCGGCAGCCCTTCTTCGAGATGCGCGCCTGCGCCTTCGCAATCGGATACTCCACCCGGTAGATCGTCACTCGGCGCGTCGTCGGTGTCGACGATGCGCGAAGCCGGCGCGCGGGTCGCCGTCGCGCGGCTGGCCGACCGAGCCCGGATTGATCAGGTACCGATTCGCGTCGGCGCAGCGGGATGTCGAGCGGCCGCTGCGTCGTCCGGCGTCGCGAGGCCGAACTGATCGCGCGACAGGATGCTGTAGCCGACCTGCACGTGGGTGTGGCCGAACAGGCAGAGCGGCCGCCGCGCGGCGTGCAGGGCGCGCAGCGCGTCGAGATCGTCGAAGACGTAGGCGTCCTCGTCGAACGGCGTGCCGTGGCAGATCTCGATCAGCGTCGTCGACGATCAGCGGCCCGGCGGGCAGCGCCGCGAGCCACTCGCGGTTGTCCGTCGGTCAGCGTGTCGTAGGTCCAGCGGATGGCGTTGCGCGCCACGGCGTTGAAGCCCTCGGCGGACTCTCGACGCCGGAGCCGACCTTGTCGTGATTGCCGCGAATCAGGCGTCGGGCGCCTAGGTCGCGCACCCGATCGCAGACCGCGTTCGGATCGGCGCCGTAGCCGACCAGGTCGCCGAGCAGCAGGACGCTGGTCGTAGCCGAGCGGCTTGGCGTCGGCCAGCACCGTGTCGAAGGCCTCGAGGTTCGCGTGAATGTCGCTGATGACGAGGTAGCGCATCAGGTCAGCTTCCAACCACTCCACGATGTGATCGACGAGCTCCTCCACAGAGCCGCGTCCTCGCGTCGACCCGGAGGTGCGCCTGGCGGTAGGCCGTGAGGCGCTGATTATAAAGCTGTTCCATGCCCAGCCGATCGGCGGCGAGCGGACGGCGGCCGTCCAGCGGGCACGCGGTCCAGGATGGTTTCGAACGGCGCGTCGAGCCAGATCACCGCGCCGTCGCGCAGCATCAGCTCGCGATTGCGCGGGTCCGCGAAGGTGCCGCCGCCGGTGGCGACGACCGCGCCGCGCTCCGGCAGCAGCGCGATCAGCGCCTGCGCGCTCGCGGGCGCGGAAGTACGGTTCGCCGTGTTGCCGGAAAATGCGTCGGGATGTCGCGGCGCTCGGCGCGCTCGATGCGCGCGTCGATGTCCTCGGCCTTCCAGTCGAGGCGCGTGGCCGAGCGCGCGGGCGACGCGTCGACTTGCCGGCGCCCATGAAGCCGACCAGATAGATCTTGTCAGCCTTCACGCGCGCAGTCGCGTCGAGGATCGGTCGAAGAAGGCGGGGTACGACACGGCCGCCGCATCGGCGCCGTCGATGACGGTCGGGCCGGTCGCGCCGAGCGCGGCGATCGCAAACGCCATGGCCAGGCGATGATCGTGGTGCGCGTGCACGACGCCGCCCGTGAGCGTGCCGCGAGGGCCGGATGGTGAACCCGTCGGGCCGCTCGTCGGCATCGGCGCCCATCGCGCGCAAGCCCGCCGACGAGCGCCGTGATGCGATCGCTCTCCTTGACCCGCAGCTCGCCGGCGCCCGACACCGTGACGCTGCCGCCGAACGTGCCGAGCGTGGCGAGCACGGGCAGCTCGTCGATCACCTCCGGCACTTCCTCGGGCGCGATGTCCACGGTCGGTCATGCGCGCCGTGGCGGATCCGCAGACGGCCCACCGGCTCGCCGTTGTCGCGGTCGCTCCACCTGCGCTCGACGATCGCGCCGAAGCGGCGGAGCACGTCGAGGATGGCGGCGCGGCTGGGATTCAGGCCGACGTTCGATCGTGACGTCCGAGCCGAACAGGGCGGTGGCGGCGACGGCCAGGAACGCGGCCGACGAGATGTCGCCGGGCACGCGCAGGTCGCGCGCCCGCAGTCGCTGGCCGCCGCGCACCGAGATCGGCCGGCCTTCGATCGTGGCCGGCGCGCCGAACGCCGCGAGCGCGCGCTCCGTATGATCACGGGTAGCGGCGGGCTCGATGACCGAGGTCTCACCGCTCGGCCTGCAGGCCCGCCAGCAGCACGGCGCTCTTCACCTGGGCGCTCGGCGTGTCGGGCTGAAGTGGATGCCGTGCAGCGCGCCGCCGTGGATGACGATCGGCGGCCGGTCGCCGTCGGCGGCCTCGAAGCGGGCGCCCATCTGCGACAAGGGCGCCGATCATGCGCCGCATCGGGCGGCGCGACAGTGAAGCGTCGCCGACGAGCGTCGATAGCAAGGGGTGGGCGGCCACGACGCCGGCCAGCATGCCGCATGGTGCTGCCGGAATTGCCGCAATCGAGCGCCGGCCGACGCCGCAGCAAGCCCGCGGAGGCCGCGGCCGTCGATCGTCACGAGCGTGGCCGCTGATCCGCGGCCGTGGCGTGAGACGATACGCCAAGGGCGGCGAGGCAGGCGAGCGTCGAGGCGCAGTCGGCGCCGGGCGCGTAGTTGGCGATGGTCGGAGACGCCCGTCGGCGAGAGCGGCGAGAAGAGCGTAGCGATGCGAGATCGATTTGTCGCCGGGAACGCGGATTCGGCCGGCGATGGCAGCGCGGGAGGAGACGGTCACGAGTCGGCACTCGCATAACGTTCAACTATAGCAACTTGACCGGCTTTCCAAGCGCTATGGTACTTAACGAGCACATGTCCCGCGTTCGGTCCGGCCTCCCCCGCCGGGAACCGATGATTCCACCGCACACGGTCCGTATTGAATTCGACAGCGCCTTCGACATGCTCGACTTCGTGCAGGTCGTCTGCGATTACGTCGGCAAGGCTGCCGGCCTCGACGAGGACCAGCTGCATTGGGTCAGCGTCGCGGTGCGCGAGTCGGTGGTCAACGCCATCAAGCACGGCAACAAGAACGATCCAATCAAGCGCGTGATCGTCGAGTTCAGCCCGGTGCCGCCGCGGCCACGACGACTCGTCATTCGCATCGAAGGACCAGGGCGAAGGCTTCGTGCCCGAAGAAGTGGCCGACCCGCTGGCGCCCGAAAACATCCTCAAGTCGAGCGGCCGCGGCATCTTCCTCATTCGCAACTTCATGGACGAAGTCCGATCGGCCGGGCGCAGGACCGGGCGGCATGGAGATGTCGGATGGTCGAAGAAAGCCCCGCAAGCCGCAAGTCGTGATGCCCGATCCCGCATTCCTCGCCACGGCGATCGAAGCCGTCGTGCGGGCCGGCGAAATCCAGATCGCCAAGTTCGGCTCCGGCGTCCGCGTCGAGAAGAAGGGCGCGATCGATCTCGTCACCGAGGTCGATCTCGAAGTCGAGCGGATGTTCCGCGCGATGATCGCCGAGCGATTTCCCGATCACGACGTGCTGGCCGAGGAGCTCGGCGGCGCCTCGACCGGCGCGCGGCACCGCTGGGTGTTCGATCCGCTCGACGGCACCACCAACTTCGCGCACGGCGTGCCGATCTTCTGCGCCTCGCTCGCGCTCGAGATCGACGGCCAGGCGGTGGTCGCCGCCGTCTACGATCCGAATCGCAAGGAGCTGTTCACCGCCGAACGCGGCGTCGGGGCCTGGCTGAACGGCGAGCCGCTGAAGGTCTCGAAGACCGCGACGATCCTCGAATCGATGCTGGTCACCGGCTTTCCCTACAACGTCCACCAGACGCCGGACGAGATTCCTCAAGGTCTTCGGCGCCTTCAGCTCCCGCGCGCGCGCCGTCCGCCGGCTCGGCTCGGCGGCGATCGATCTCTGCTGGGTCGCCGCGGGCCGCATGGACGGGTTCTGGGAGGAGAGCCTGAAGCCGTGGGACACGATGGCGCGGCGGCGCTGATCCTGGAGGAAGCCGGCGGCCGCGTCACCGCGCTCGACGGCCGGCCGTGGGTGGCGGCTGACGGGCACATCCTGGCGACGAACGGGCTGATGCACGAGCAGATGATCGCAGATACTGCGTGAGGCGGCGCCTTCGGCGCCGTAGGGGCAGGGGCCGAGCCCATCGGCGCTATCGCGCCTCGGGCTCGATCAGGCGGCGCTTCGCGCCGTTGGGACGATAAGGTCGCCTCGGCGCTTCGCGCCTGGCTCGGTACGGCGCCTCTCGGCGCCGTAGGGAACTGCAAGCTGCGCTTCACGCGTGAGCCGCACGGTACCCCGGCGACGCTTATCGCCTTAATCGCCACTACCTCAGGCCCTGCCTCGCAGCGCCTCACCTCATGATTCGAACTCCGCTGCGCTCTCGATAGCTGGCTAGCAGACCGCGGAGCGGGCTCGAGACCATCCGTACTCTCTCTTCGAGAGTCGATCCTTCGTCCGAGGTCAGGTAGCCCAATCGGGTCGCGGCATGGATGCCGTATCCCACTTCGCTCAGCGACGAAGACGCCACGTCGAGAAATCTGCAGACCTCGCGAGTGGAGGAGCGCGCAATTCCTTCCACCAGGTTGGCAGGCACGCGAGTAGGCGGCTCGCCGGATCTGGCTGCCCAGCTCGTACTGTTCGAAGCGCGGAAAGCGTTGACGCGTCAGCAGATGCAGATCGATGAAGAGATCGTCGGCGCGCTGCCAGGCGACGAGATTGTGGTGCGGCAGTGTCATGGGAGCCTCCTGATAGAAGCAACCCGCGTGCTGGCCGTCGCGATCGCCTCGCGCCGTTTTCCGGCCCCACGCGCGAAGCGCCGCCTACCGCGCCGCGAGGCGCGGCCCGTGTCCCTACCGAGCCGCAGGCTCGGCCCGTTACGAGGCGCCGCCTATAGAGCGCCACATTTCCGCCTTCGCAGACGCGATCGTAGCCTGCGAGAACGCCGGGTTCGCGCGGATCTGCTGGGCCAGCATGTCGCCGCCTTCGGCGGCTTCCTCGACCAGCACCCATCCCGCGAACGGCGCGCCGCTCGAAGTACGACGGCGCTGTCCCAGATCGGGCCGCTGCCTTCGTGCAGGAAGTCGCGAGATCGAAGCCCGACTGCGACAGCTCCTGCATGTAGTGCGCGAGCGAGCCCATGCTCGCCATGATCGTCGTCGCCGTCATAGTCGCGCTCGCCAGGCACGCCGTGACGGCCTGCGCGGCCGAGCCCGTTCTCGCGATCGAGCTGCGCCTCGCGCATCATCGGCGCCTCGCGATCGAACGGACGCGCGTCGCGGCACGACCAGAACCAGGATGATGAGCGCGGCGATGCGGCGCGGCGAAGCGCAGCAGCGCACGCGCCAGCCCGATCGACAACGCCGCACGCGACGACAAGCGGAATTTCGTAGCGGATGCGGAACGGGTGGCCGGAGAAGAACGCCTAGAACGGGCAGCGCGACCGCGGCGACGAGCGCGAGCGGAATCAGCAGCGCTGCGACCGTTGTCGCCAGAGTCAGCGCCGCGAGTCCGCAGGACGCCGACTCGAGATCAGCGCGAGTCGCACCAGCCGCGCGCCGCGCAGGTCGCGCATGCCGTCGCGGATCTCCTCGCACACGACTGCGGGTTGCCCCTGCAGCGTCGGCGTCGGGCACGTAGAAGCCGCCGGTCACGAACCACTCGCCACGGTGATGCGAGCTCATGCCCAGGAAGAAGATCACGGCGCCGATCGGGTAGACGGGCGAGCTGCCACGCGACCGGGACCAGATCGCGCAAGCGGGAGTGCCGCGTCGCCATCGCGCGAGCAGCGCCAGCGGCACCAGCGCGCCGACGATCGGCCACGCTTCGTAGCGCGTCAGGCACGCCGCGCACGATCGATCCAGCCAAGCGGCCGGCACCGCGAGGCTGGTGCCCGATCGCCCAGTCGCGTGAGCAGCACGACGACCAGCGAGGTCAGCGCGAAGAGCAGCGGCTCGGTCATCGGCGTGCTCTGCAGATAGAGCACGTTCGGATTGAGCGCGAAGAGCGCCGCGCGCGAGGAGCGCGCCGGTCGCGCGATCCGGTCAGCGAGCGCACCATCGCCGGCGATCGCACGCGGCGGTGATCGCGAAGGACGAGCGATCGAGACCGCGATCGCGAACGCGCCGGTGCGATAGAAGAAATCGATCTGCACGGGCAGCATGTTGAGGACGTGCGGGCAGCGGCAGCCACACCGCGCCGATCTGCTCCCAGCTGGGCGTCAGGCTGTCGAAGATGCGCCGCGACACGACGAGGTGCGCCTTGGCGTCGTAGTGGCTGAGCGTGAGGCCTGCAGCGCCAATACACGGCCGCGCGGTCATGTGCCCAGAATGGCGGCGAGGACGGCCGAGCCCAACGCGAAAGGGCATCGAAGGAGGGCACGGTCTCGATCATATAATGCCTTGATTCGTCTCACTTGATGACTCCCGAGCTTTCGATCGTCATCCCGGTCCAGAACGAGTCGCCGAACATCAAGCCTCTGTATGACGAGCTGACCCAGACGCTGGGCCAATACGGGCGCAGCTACGAGCTCCTGATCGTCGACGACGGCAGCACGGACGACACGTTCGACGCAGCTCGCGGCCCTGCAGGCGCGCGATCCGCGGCTGCGCGTCATCCGCTTTCGCCGCAACTTCGGTCAGACCGCGGCGTTTGCCGCCGGCTTCGCGCACGCGCGCGGCCGCCTGGTCGTGACCGTCCGACGGCGACCTGCAGAACGATCCCGCGCGACATCCCGCGATGGTCGCCCTCATCGAACAGGGCAACGACATCGTCTGCGGCTGGCGGAAGGACCGGAAGGACACGTTCGTCACCGCGGCGCGTGCCGTCGATGCTGGCGAACAAGTTGATCTCGTGGGCCACCGGCGTGCGAGCTGCACGACTACGGCTGCTCGCTGAAGGTGTTCCGCGCCGAGGTCGTGAAGCCGCTGCGCCTCTACGGCGAGATGCATCGCTTCCTGCCGGCGATTGCCAGCCAGATCGGCGTGCAGATCGACGAAGATGGTGGTCAACCACCGGCGCGGCGCGCCGGCGCCTCGAAGTACGGGCTCTCGCGCACGGTCCGCGTCGTCCTCGATCTCGCGACGGTCAAGTTCCTCCTGAGCTACTCGACGCGGCCGCTGCAGATCTTCGGCCTGCTCGGCTTGCGTGCCGGCGGCCTCGGCACGCTGATCACCGGCTATCTCGGTTACGTCCGGCTCGTTCGAGCATCAGGCGATCGCCGATCGGCCGCTGCTGCTGCTCGGCGTGATGCTGGTCTTCATCGGCGTGCAGCTCGTCACCTTCGGCCTGCTCGCCGAAGTGATGGCGCGCACCTACTACGAATCGCAGAACAAGACCACCTACGTGATTCGCGAGGTCCGCGCAGACGCGCGGAAGCTGGCGCACGGTCGACGCGCTGATGCCACCGGGCGCGCCGCGAGCGCGAGCACGATCCGCGCATCACCGTCATCCAGCAGGAGCTGTTCAACGAGAACCGAGTCGAAGGTCGACAAGTACCGCGAGCTCGTCGTCGGCCAGCCCGGGCTTGGCGCGCTGCTCGACCTACGAGCTCGTGATGCTGCTCGGCGCAGCTGGGTGCCCGGCGCGCTGGGCCTGTTCCTGCGCTCGAAGCTGTATCCGCTGATTCTCGGCTCGGTCGGCCGCAACGTCGTCTTCGGCGTCAACGTCACGCTGCGCCATCCGCACAAGATTCACATCGGCGACAACGTCGTGATCGACGATCAGTGCTGCCTCGACGCGAAGGGCACCGACAACCGCGGCATCGACGATCGGCAACGGCGTCTTCATCGGCCGCAACACGATCCTCAGCTGCAAGAACGGCGACATCGTCATCGACGATCGCGCCAACATCGGGTTCAACTGCGAGATCTTCTCGGCCTCGCGCGTGCGCGTCGGGAAGAGACATCCTGATGGCGGCCTACACCTATCTGGTCGGCGGCGACCATCTCTACGATCGCATCGACATTCCGGTGCTCGCAGCAGGGCCGCACCGCGCACGGGCATCGACGTCGGCGACGGCGTCTGGCTCGGCACGCACGTCGTCGTCACCGACGGCTCGACGCATCGGCCGTGACGCGATCATCGGCGCCGGCGCGGTCGTGGTCGGCGAGATTCCCGAGTTTGCGATCGCGACGGGAATTCCCGCGAAGGTGATGCGGGACAGGAGACGGTGACGGCCGGCTGAAGCCGGGCCTCGATTGTTGACTCGTACGGAATGCAGGGCCGGGCTTCAGCCCGGCCATGAGACCTAGATCATGTGCGGAATTGTCGGCATCGTTGAATCGGATCTGAATCGGCCCGGTCCGCGCCGGAGGATCTCGCGCGCATGGTGCGGACGCTGCACCATCGCGGCCCGGACGAAGAGGGCAGCGTCACGCTGCCCGGCGTCGGGCTCGGCATGCGGCGCCTGGCGATCGTCGATCTCGCCGGCGGGCAGCAGCCCTTCATCAACGAGACCGGCGACATCAAGATCGTCGCCAACGGCGAGATCTACAACTTCCGCGAGCTGCGGCGACGAGCTCGAAGGCCACGGCCACCGTTCCGGTCGCGCAACTCCGACATCGAAGTGCTCGTCCACGCCTACGAGCAGTGGGGCGAGGAGTTCCTGACGCGCCTGCGCGGCATGTTTGCGCTCGCGATCTGGGACGGCCGCAGCGCGGACGCTGATCGCCGCGCGCGATCGCGCCGGCGAGAAGCCGCTCTACTGGACGCAAGACGCCGCAAGGGCTGCTGCTCGCGTCGGAAGTGAAGGCGCTGCTGGTGCGGCCCGAGGTGTCGCGCGAGCTCGATCCCGAGGCGCTCGATCAGTTCCTGACCTACGAATACGTCCTCGCGCCGCGGACGATCCTCAAGGGCGTGCACAAGCTGCCGCCGGCGCACTTCCTGCTCTACCGCGACGGCGCAGGTGACGGTTCACCGCTACTGGGATGCGGCCGACGTGCGCGCTGCGAGACGTGGACCGACGACGGACGCCGCCGAGGCGCTGCGCGACGGCGCTGCGCCGCGCGATCGTCAGCCAGATGATGGCCGACGTGCCGCTCGGCGCGTTCCTGTCCGGCGGCATCGACTCGAGCACGCATCGTCGCGTTCATGAGCGAGGCGTCGCTGCAGCCGGTCAACACCTTCAGCATCGGCTTCGACGACGGCACCTACAACGAGCTGCCGTACGCGCGCGAGGTCGCGGCGCTGTTCAAGACCAACCATCGCGAGCGGACGGTCTCGCCCGATCTCGAGCGAGCTGTTCGAGCAAGCTGGTCGTGCACCTCGACGAGCCGTTTGCCGACGTCTCGCTGTTTCCGACCTTCATCGTGTCGGAGCTCGCGCGCGAGCACGTGACGGTGGCGCTGTCCGGCGACGGCGGCGACGAGCTGTTTGGCGGCTACGACGCGTATCAGGCGCAGGCGCTGGCCGCGAAGCTCGGCTGGATGGGCGATGCGTTGATGCCGGCGCTCGCGGGCGTGGCGGCCGCGCTGCCGCCGACCGAGAAGAAGAAGGGCCTCGTCAACAAGGTCAAGCGCTTCAGCGCCGGCGCGACGCGGCGCGCCGCACGGATCTCGGGCACTACCGCTGGATGGTCTATCTCGAACGCGCGCGACGAAGGCGCGTCTGTACACGCCGGCTTGCGCGAGCGCGCTGGACGCGCGCGACGTCTACGCGCCCGTGCGCGAGGCGCTCGGGCGCTTCGGCCAGGACGATCTGCTCAACCGGCAGCTGTATGCGGACCTCAGCCTCTATCTCGCCGACGACATCCTCGTGAAGGTCGATCGCATGAGCATGGCGACGTCGCTCGAGACGCGCGCGCCGTTCCTCGATGCCGACGTGATGGAGCTGGCGTTCTCGATGCCGGGTCACCTGAAGATCCGCAACGGCGAGCGCAAGTGGGTGCTGAAGCAGGCGATGCGCGGCATGCTGCCCGAGCGCGATCCTGACGCGCAAGAAGGAAGGCTTCAGCATCCCGATGAAGAACTGGCTGCGGCGCGAGCTGCAGCCGCTGATGCGCGACGCTGCTGTCGCCCGAGCGCATCGCGCGCCGCGGGCTGTTCGATCCGGCCGAGGTCGACGCGGCTGATGGACGAGCACGTCGCCGGCCGCGAGAACCACGCGCACACGCTGTTCCCGCTGATGGTGCTCGAGCGCTGGGCGGAAGAACACCTTCAGGACCGATAGGGAGAGAGGCCGCGCTTCGCGCGGTAGGGACGAGCAGGCGGCGCTTCGCGCCGTAGGCCTCGCTTCGCTCGGTAGGGGCAGGGCCTCGCCTTCGGCTTCGGTAGGCCGCGCTTCGCGCGGTAGGACAGACCGCTGTGATCCCCTACGCGCCGCGAGGCGCGCCTCTTTTCCCTACGCGGCGAAGCCGCGCCTCCGATGACCGGCCGACCGAGCGGTTTGGCGGGTGGTGGTTCGCGCCTGCGTGGCCTTCGACCGTCACGCGCGCATTCCTTCTGGAGCGCGCTTAACTCGCTAACGTGTAGAAATTGTCTATCGAGGCGATCTCGGCGCGCCGGCGCTCCGCATCCCATCCATGCTCGGCCGCCATCAGCGTGGCCGCCGCCTCCACCGCATCGGCGCCAGGATGGCCGGCGGAGCCGGCCTCGGTGCGGCGGATCAGCGCGTCGGCCAGCGTCAGCGCCATCTCGTGCCGGGCGGCGTAGACGATCTCCGCCGCCGGTGACCTTGCAGGTTCGGCCGAGCGGGGCGCCCAGTGCCGGCGTTTCTCGCGCCACCTGCAGCACGCGGGTGTACTCGGTGCCGTAGGTGGCGACCAGGTGCTCCAGCGTCGCCGGGAGGACATCGGCGTGACGATGCGCGGTGATGTCCTTCAGGAGCCCTGCGACGCTGTGCATGCCGCCGCCGAAGAGGGGCGTCTGCGCCGTCCGGCATCGGGGGGGCGTCGCATGTCCCAGCGACCGGAACACGGCGTCCACCGCCTGCTGCGCTGTGAACCGCGCGGTGGTGTAGCGCACGCCGTGCACGGAGACGAGCCCGGGCGCGCCGTGCGCCGCGTGGTCGACGACCGCGCTCTCTCGCAGCAGCTTCACCTGCGATCCGTGGCCGGACAGCATCGGCAGCAGGCCGCGATGGACGAGCCGCACATCCGCGCGAGCGAGGGAGGCGCGCGGGAATGCGGCGCGGCCCTCCTCCAGAAAGCGATCGAGATCGGCGCTTGAACAGCCGAGCGCATCGGCTGGGCCGTCGTGCACGTCGTGGCTGGTGCCCAGCATCGAGACGCCGCGCCACGGAACCAGGAACAGGAAGCGGCCGTCCACCACGCCGCCGCAGGCATGCGACTCGGCTGGCGTGTTCAGCACGACGTTCATCGCGCGCGACAGCAGAGGAGCAGGCACTGACGTGGCCCCTCCGGGAAGCGTGTTCGCCAGCTCCGGCGCCCAGGCGCCGGCCGCATTCACCACCACGCCTGCCGCGGATCGCGAACGAGCTGCCGGTCCGCACGTCGTTGACTTGCGCCCCGGTCACGCGGCCGTTCTCGACCAGGAACGACTCGGCCCGGACGTAATTGGCCACCGTCGCGCCGCCCTCGGCCGCCGACAGCGTGAACGAGAACGTCACGCGATCGGCGTTGGCCATCTGGTAGTCGTGCCACACCGCGCCGCCGGTGACGCCGTCCGGCGCGACGAACGGATTCAGCCGCAGCGCCTCGTCCCTGGACACGATTTGTCCAGCCGGCAGGTGCAGTGCCGGGTCCAGGACGCCCTCGTTCCGATCGCGCGCGACGATGTCGTTGAGCGCGAGCGCGAGGCGCATGACCGCCCGGCTGCGCTTCGGGTTGTGCGTCGTCGGGATGAGATAGGGCAGCGGCCGCACCAGGTGCGGGACGATGCGCGCGAGGGCGCGCCGCTCGCGGATGAACCGCCGCATCTGTTCGAGGTTGAGCGCCTGCAGCGAACGCAGGCCGCCGTGCAGGGTCTTCAGGCTGTTGAACGAGGTGCCGCCGCCGAAGTCGCCCCGATCGATCAGGGCCACCGAGAGCCCGCGCGACGACGGCATCCCAGGCGATGGCCGCGCCGTAGACGCCGGCGCCGATGACCAGCACGTCGAACCGGGTGTCCGCCAGTCGCCGGAGGTCGCGCACCATCAGCTCTTCATTGTACGATACCGCTTCAGCCGGTCACCCCGGCCCTGGGCGCTGCACGATGGGAAGTGGCAGAGGATTGATGATCGACCAGATTCAGCAGTACTGGAACACGCGCATTCACGACCTGGAGATGACCGACAAGCCGGTCGGCTCCCTGGAATTCTTCGACGATCTGGACGAGTACCGCTTCGACAAGCTGCGCTACCTGCCTCAGCTGGTGGACTTCGGCGCTTCCGCGGGCAGACGCTGCTCGAAGTCGGCTGCGGCATCGGCACCGACCTGGTGCGGTTCGCGCGCGGCGGGGCGCTCGTCACCGGCGTGGACCTGTCGCAGACGGCCATCGACATGGCCGCGAAGAACTTCTCGCTGCATGGGCTGGCGCCCGTCGAACTGCGTGTCGCCAACGCCGAAGCGCTGCCGTACGCCGACAACACTTTCGACCATGTATACGGCCACGGCGTCATACAGTACACGGCCGATCCGGCGCAGCTCATCCGCGAATGTCATCGCGTGCTGAAGCCGGGCGGCACGGGCATCTTCATGGTCTACAACCGCATCTCGTGGTTGAACGCGCTGTCGAAGGTGATGAAGGTCGCCCTCGAACACGAGGACGCGCCGTGCCTGCGCAAGTTCTCGATCGGAGAGTTCCGCGACGCTGCTCGCGCCCTTCACGGACGTCGCGCATTGTCCCGGAGCGCTTCCCGGTGAAGTCGAGGCTGCACGGCGGATGGAAGGGATGGGCGTTCAACACGTGCTTTGTCGGAACCTTCAACGCGCTGCCGCGATCCTGGGTGCGGCCCTTGGGCTGGCACTTGATGGCGTTCACCCGCAAATAGCCGCCGCGCAGGCCCCCGGCGCCTGCCGGCGAGATCGTCTTCCAATCGGATCGGGAAGGGCCGACCCGGATCTTCGTCATCGACGTCGCCACCAAGGCGGTGCGCCGTGTCGGCACTGCCGGGGGCTGGATGGACGAGGACCCGAGCTGGTCGCCGGATGGCGGACGCATCGCGTTCGCATCGACGCGCGCCGACGGCCGCAACATCGACATCTGGGTGATGAACGCCGACGGCAGCAATCCGGTCCGGCTGACCGATCATCAATCGCCCGATCAGGATCCCGCCTGGGCCGCCGATGGCCAGAGCGTGTTCTTCACCAGCGAGCGCAACGGCCGCGGCGAGATCTTCCGCGTGTGGCTGAAGGATCGGCGCGTGGAGCGGATGACCTCCGGCTTCTCGCGCGCGATCATGCCCGCTGCCTCGCGCGACGGCCGCTACCTGGCCTTCGCGGCGCAGCTGCTGATGGATTTCCAGATCGAACTGCTGGATCTGAAGACCGGTGAACGTCGATCGATCGGCACTGCCGGCGGGGCCTGCCGCCCGGCCTTCTCGCCCGACAGCCAGGAGATGGCCTACGTGCATCTCGCCTCCGAACCCTCGAGCCTCGAGGCGGTGAAGGAGGCAGGACGCCGGACCGTGATCGCGGACAAGCGCCTCTGGTCCTACTACCCGGCGTATTCACCGGACGGCCGCTTCCTCGCGTTCTCGGTGAGCCCCGAGCATCATCAGGGCGAGGACTGGGATCTCGCGATCACCGACGCCGCGAAGCCAGGGGCGATCACCAGGCTGACGACCGGGAAGGGGAACGACCGCGTGCCGGAGTGGAGGCCGAGGTAAAAGGCAAAAGGCAGAAGGCAAAGGCGCTATCCCGCGCCTTGCACGAGCGGCGGGAGCGGAGGTTGCGTCAGCATCAGGTCATCCAGGTCCGAGCCGAGGCCGAACACGTCTTCCTCTTCGAGGTACTCGTCCTCGACGTTCACGTTCCACGGGTCTACAGCGCGGCCCAGCAAGGCCTCCGCGGCGAGGACGCCGGTCACCATCGAGTGGTCCTGGTTGTTGTACTTGTGCAAGCCGTTGCGGCCGGCGAGCTGCAGGTTCTCGAATGTCGAGAAGTAGGTCGCGAAGCACGGCCAGCGCCTCGGCATAGCCGTCGTCGTAGACGGGGTAGGCCTTTGGCACCCGCACGACCGAGCCATCCACCACCTTGGCTGCATCGGCCAGGCCGAGGGTCGCCAGTTCTCGTGTGCCGAGCGCGATCAGCTCGGCGTCGGTCATCGACCACAGCCCGTCGCCCTCGAAGCAGAAGTATTCCAGGCCCAGGCACGTGAACTGCGGCGACGGGCACCATGTCCGGGCTCCAGTTCTTGAAGTTCTGGATGCGACCGAGCTTGACCTTCGGGTCGTGCACGTAAATCCAGTTGTCCGGGAAACAGGCTCGGTGCATCGACGACCAGTGCCACGGTCAGGAAGTCGCGATACGACAACTTCGCCGCGGCCGCTCGCACGGCATCGGGCGCCGCGGGCGACAGCACTTCAACCAGCGTTCGGAGCGGCATGGTGGACACGCAGTGCTTCGACCGGCACGCGCTCGACAACGCCGGCGCGCAGAACGTCGATGGCGTCGACCCGGCCGTCATGGTGGTAGACCCTGGTCACCGGACGAGCTCAGGTGGACCTCTCCGCCATTGGCTCGCACCCGATCGCGCGCAGCCTCCCACAGCTGGCCTGGCCCGAGCCGGGGGTACTCGAACTGCTCGATCAGGCTCCGCACTCGGCTCGACTTGCCCCCGGCGGAACGGTGTCAGCAGCATCTCCCGCGCCGCGACCCACAGCGACAGTCCCTTGATCCGCTGCGCGGCCCACTGGGCGCCGATCGTCGAGCACGGAATGCCCCACACCTTCTCGGTGTAGGCCTTGAAGAAGGTCTCGTAGAGCTCGCGGCCGAAGCGGTTGACGACCCAGTCCTCGAAGCTCACCTCCGGACGGATCGGGCGCAGCCGCGCCCATCCATAGCTCAGGGCCATCCGCACCGCCTTGACCATGCCCAGCTGACCGAGCGCGTTGGCCGCCTTGAGGGGGTAGTCGAAGTACTGTCCGTCGAAGTAGATGCGGGAGAGCCGGGGGCGCGTCAGGAACTGGTCGCCGAGCAGATCGTGCCAGATGCGCTTCACCGCCTCGACCTTCGTGAAGAACCGATGTCCGCCGATGTCGAATCGGAAGCCCTTGTACTCAACGGTCCGGCGATGCCGCCGACGAACGCGTCAGCCTCGAGCACACACGCCGACACTCCCCGTTTCGCAAGCGCATACGCCGTCGTCAACCCTGCGGGGCCCGCGCCGACAATGTGAACTTTGCGATACCGACTCATACACGTTCCTCCGCTTCAGACGTTTGCTGATGTGGTCCCAATGCGAGTATCCCGACGAGCAGAAATGGGTAGTACCAGGCCACGTAGGTAGCCGTGGCGTGGATCTTCCAGAGGTTCGCGCCGATGGCCGCGCCGGCAGTGAGGAGCGCCAGACGAGGGATGTCTGCGCGCCGCGCAAGTGCAGAAGCGAAGAACAGGGATGCCGCGAACAGCGCGAAGAAGGGCGTGGTCAACGCGGAGGTACCCCAGAGCGGATGATTGACCCAGCCAAGAACGCCGGTCTGCTGGCCCCACAAACCGTAGACGCTCAGTCCGTACCCGTTCGGATCGGAGTGATGGCCCAACGTGTCCCGGACGATGGTGGCCAGCAGGCCGAGACCGGGGGCGGGAGCCGAGAGCGTCAGCACGAACACCGCGATGAGCGCGCAGACGAGGGCGAACGCACCGGTGAAGCGCAGCGCGTCGGCGCGGTCGCGGCGGTGGTGCCATGCCGCCCACACCGGAAAGAAGAACGCTGGATAGAAGCCGAGCCCGGCGGCCGCGGCCAGCAGCGCTCCGTTCAGCGCCGGTCGTGACAGAGCGGCGAAGGCGACGAGCGTGGCCGATGCAGGCACGACATGAGACACGAAGGTCAGGCCGCTGGTGCTTTCGTGGACGCCGCCGACGCCGAGTAGATAGCTCGACCCTGCGTACAAGGCCACCACAGCGCACGCGCCGGTCTCGCCGAGCGTGCGCCGGCCGATCAGCCACAGCGCCGCCAGTCCCGCGAGATGCGACAGGGCCAGCACAATCTGCGTGGCCACACGTGGCGGCTCCACATAGTTCGCGTTACGGCCCACCTTGGGCTGATCCTCGACGGGGTCGTTGACCGGGAAGCCGATGCCCGCCTGTACGCCGGCGTGCAGCACGTAGAGCAGGGGTGGGTAGGCGGCACCGGCCGTTCCCGTCAGCATCGGATCGCCATAGGGCAGGCGTCCGCGCTCTCGCAGCCGTTGCGCGCCGAGATTGGCGAAGAAGCTCGAGTCGTCTGGCAGCTGCAGGAACACCACGAACAGGTTCAACAGCACGAGCGTGCCTGCCAGGGTTGCAAGCAGGGTGCGGCCCGCGACCGGCGTCCATGCCTGGCGGTAGGGGTGCTGCTGCAGCCAGAACGTGCGGATCCACAGGAAGGCGGTGACCAGCCCGATCAGTTCGAAGGTCAACCGGATCCATTCCATGAACGACGGATCCGTGGTTTCCTCGAAGATGTCGATGGTGCCGAAGAGCAGCCAGCCGACGACCTGCATCAGCAGGAGATCGCGAGTGCGCGATGATCGAGGCTCGCGGTCCAGCCCTGCCACCACCAGCACGAGCAGCCCGATCCACAGCGCACCGCCCTGGTTCGGAACCAGTTGGCGCAACCAGCTCAGTCCAGCGACGCGGTGGAGGTGTGCCTCCATCGCCTCGGCCGCCTGACGAGGCGAGGACAGTTCGATCCTGTCAAATGGGGGCGTTGCGATGTCGTAGACGAGTTGGCGGGGCTCGTAGTGCTGAGCCGCAATCGCGAGCAGGAAGGTAACGCAGACGAGCGAGACGCTGACGATGGATGCGGTGCGGCCGGTCATGAGCCCCACCTCTTGGCCTGGGCGAGTTCCGCTCGATACAGCCGCGCGTCATACGCCGCGTAGGAGGCGCGAACTCGGCGGCACGGGTGCCGCGAGGTGCTCGCCGACGATCTCCTGGCACAACGCTCAGTGAGCACTCTGCGGCGATCGAGTAGCCGGCGTCTTCAATGGGAAGATCCGTGAAGCCTGCGCCGAGACAGACGAGGCAGAGCAGCAGCGCGAGGAGGGCGGCGGCGCGGGACGGACCCACGAGGCGCATTGATACCAGCCTAGCGGAAGCGCCAACCCGACGACAGTATTTGCGAGTAAATTGACCGGTCATGACCGTGGCTCGGCCGCGACCTCCTGCTTCACCCGGTAGATGGTGATCTCGCCGTTCCGAAACACCGGTTCGAAGAATGTCGGCGCCCCGTCGAAGCGCTGCTGGGCGCTGGGATGGCGCCTGCGTTCCGGTTCCCCTAGATAGACATATTGGATGCCGTTGCGCACCGCGAACTCGTGGGCGCCATCGGCGCTGCTGGTTTCGAACAGCCACGCCGAACGGCGTGACCCTTCCTCGTACTTGTGAAGCGGGACCATGGAGATCGGAAGTCCGACGGCCAGGCGTCGCTCCGCGAACGCGGCCATGTTCGCCCACCCCTCGACGCCACGCTCCCAGGCGTCCCACTGGAACACCGCGTTCGGCGCGGTGTTCGCCTTGATCCAGGCAAACGCCGCCTGCTCGTCTGGCGAGAGCAGCAGGGTGTAGCTGAAGCCGGAGCCCTGCTGCCGGTTGAAGATGTCCTGGGTGTTGTAGATGTCGATGATGGTGGTCGGCAAGGCGGCGGTCAGCGCCAGCGTCACCACCACGGTCGCCGTCACGCGCCACCGCTTGATCAGGGCCGCGATTTGCGTCCACGCCACCGCGCCGAGCGCCGCCGAGGCGATGAACCATAGATGTCCCGACGCGCCAGCCGACGTAGACGTCCTGGTGATCGCGGATGTCCACCCAGAAGTAGAAGACGACGCAGGTGACCCAGAGCGCCAGGAACACCCACGCGCGCCGGTCACGCGTCTGCCAGAACGCCAGCGCGGCAATCGCCGTGAGCACGATGACGGGACCGAAACTGAGGAGCGTGACCTCCACCACCCGGTGGAACGCCAGTGGATTGGCGCCGAACCTGACGATGCTGAGGTTGCCACTGGTGTCCACGTACTGAAGCCCGGTGACGATCGCCGCCGCCAGCGTCAAGGGCAGCGCGGCCGCGGTGGCGTGCACCGTCGCGCGCCACCACTCGCGCCACCGCAGCACCGAGCAGGCTTCCCACAGTGCGGCGACGCTCGTCAGCATCAGCCCCGCGAACGAGCTGATCATGGTGCTGAGCCCCAGCAGGACGCCGCCAATGGCCATCGCCGCGGGATCGTAGCGGCGGGTGCGGCCGGTGATGGCCAATATGCCGAGAAACCCCATCGCGTAGCCGGTGGCGTGATGGGGCTGGTAGAACAGCACGCGCTGCAGGCCGTCGATCGGCATGCCCTGCAGGTACCAACGCACCACCGCGTCGATGTTCAGATCGCGGACCAGCACCAGCGGGACGTGCCACGACCTGTACATGACGAGGGTGAACAGGCCTTCGTAACTGGTGCACAGGAGGGCGCCGGCGACGCCGAGCGCCGCCGCCCACGGCCGGGGCGCGAACCAGCGCGCCAGTCCGAACAGAAACGCCACGAACGCCACGTCGACGATGACCGAGTTGGCGAGCAGCAGGTCGTCGAGATCGGAGGGCGTGTTGCGGTAGGTCACCGCCGTGGCCAGGTGCGGCAGCCAGTAGTAGTGGAGCGGATCGTCGATGTAGAACGGATTGATCGGCGGCACATCGCCCTTGGCGAGCTCCGCCACCACCGCCCGTCGCCACGCGTAATCGGCAGTGAAATACGCGCGATAGGCCTTGCCTTCGGGGAGCTCCTGGCCGACGTGCGAGAACGGCACCGCCACCACGAGCGGCACGATGAGGATGACCGCCGCCAGCGCCGCGCGGTCGCCGGGCAGCCAGGCTGGGAACGCCCACCGGCCCTGCAGCCGCCGCGCAAAGGGCAGCAGCGGGAAGAGCAGCGCCGGGGCCAGGAACAGTGTCCACGTGCCTCGGCCGCCGGCCAGCCAGAAGCCGAGCAGGGGCAGGCTGCTGAGGGCGACGCCGAGCAGTGGGCCGAAGGTCGCCGCCGGAAGCCAGCCCACCGACGGGCCTGCGACCGTGCGAACCAGCAACACGCCCGGCAGCATCAGCGCCGCCTTCTCGACGAGCGACAAGCCGATGACCCATGCCGGCGCGACCAGAGCCATCGTCAACGCGATGGCTCCGATCGCGAGCGTCACCAACAGCCACGCGGCGGCGTCCGCCGCGCGCCTCACGCGACATCGCGTGAGCTCGGACGGGTCGCCTTGGGGCCGGCGGCGGGCCGTGTCGATTCCTGCCGTGGGGCACGCTCCGCGACGATGATCGATCGTGACTCGAATCGGACGCCGTCGAGCCGCCACTCGCGCAGCCGCGCACGCAGCGCTTCCAGCGCTTCGCGCTCGGACTTCAGCACGCCGATCGCGTCGAGGCGGTCGATGACCGCCAGTTCGAGATCGGCCACGCCCTTGTTGGGCGCCAGGGCCAGCAGGCCGCGGTCCTCGTAGATCGGGATGATGGTCACGCCGGGCAACTGCTTGAGGACGTCGGCGTTCACGAGAATGAGCGCCCGGTGTTGGGGGAGTTGCATCAACTCGGCCAGCGGCAGGGGTTTGCGTTCGCGGCGCTTCGCCTGCTCGGCCAGCTTGACGATGGCCCAGGCCGGGTCCGGGTGCAACGACTTCAGCCAGGCCAGCACATCGTCGGGGAGTGTGAGGGTGACGAGTTGGGCGGGCCGCCCGTATTTCGGGGGCCGCCCGCGGCGGGATCGGGCTTGCGGGAATTTCACTCACCAAAGTCGAGTCTAGACCGATTAATTGCTGGGAAATAATTATTCAAAGAAAAAGGGCAGCGCGGCGTGGCCGGCTGCCTTTCGGTGTCTTAGACAGGCTCTAGGCTCTAGGCTCTAGGCTTCAGGACTCCAAGACCCAAGACCCAAGACTCAGAGCCTCAAGCCCCAAGCCCCAAGCCTCGAGCCTCAAGCCGTGTCTAGAGCGCCGCTGGTGTCTCGACGTGCGGCGCGGGTGGCGGTGCCGGCGGCAACGCGGTGGCCGAACCTGCGCGGCGCTTCTCCATCGAGGCGCGCACCAGGAAGCGGGCGTAGGGCACGACCTGCTTGATCGCGGCGACGTTCATCTGGCACGGGCTGAGGCACGTCGGGCACTGCGCGTCGCGGATGTGCTTGCGGTGCGCCTGCGCGTCTTCGCGGAAGTAGATCGACTCGGCGTCTTCCTTCGTGACGTTGCCGACGATCTCGCTGTTCTCGCAGAAGAACAGGTCGCCGTTCGGGTTCAGCATGATGCCCTGGGTCTGGAACGGGCAGGGCGCCGTGCGCTGATAGCCGTTGGCGATCATGTCCGCGTAGTGCATGTAGATGTAGTTCTGCCCGTCGAGCAGCGGATCCTGCCGCACGCGGTCGAGGAAGAACGTGCGCATGCGCTGTTCCTCGGCGCCGATCGGGCGGCAGCGTGCCCTGGAGCTCGCTGTTGCCGAGCATGGCGTCGGTGAACCGCACCATGTTGAACACGATGTCGAGCTTTTCCTTCTTCGCCCAGGCGAGGATGTTGTCCGCGTCCTCCAGGTTGGTGTGGAAGATCGTGGACGAAATCCCGAAGTTGAAGCGGTAGGTCTTCTGCAGCTCCTGCATCGCCGCAATCGTCTTGCCGGCCTTCTCGAAGGCGTTCTTCACGTTGCGGACCTTGCCGTGCATGTCGTTGACGCCGTCAATCGACACGCGCATCGAGAAGATGACGTTGCGCTCGTCGCAGAGCTGCACCACCTTGGTCAGCATCGGGATCGCCCGGTGGTGCGTGATGCCGGTGGTGTTGAGCGTCAGCTTCCGCAGCTTCGGGAACTTGTCGATCATGATCCGGCAGATGTCGACCATGTCGTTGCGGGTGGTCGGCTCGCCGCCGGAGAGCGACGCGTTCTCGATGTCCTTCCACAGATTGGAACTGAAGGCGCGCTCGATCTGCTCGAGCGTCATGTCTTCCTTGCGGTTCCCGCGCGTCCAGTTGCTGCACATCTCGCAACGGGCGTCGCAGACGAAGGTGCAATGGAAGATGAAGACGGTGGGATGCAGCGGGGTGTACTTCGCCACCGCTGCCCGCATCAGGTCGCGGGGCGCGCTGAGCGCGGCCTTCGCGAGATATTTGGCTGCGTATGACCTGTGCCATGTAAGTTGATGATTTTACAGGATTTCCCGGTCTTTGCCGCAACCAGAGCAGTAGGCCCGGAATGTTGCCCGCCAGCCCGGTCACGACGATCAGCGTGGAGAGGGCAAATGCGGCCGCGTCGGGCACCCCGACCGGCCGCAGCATCCAGACGAAGACGCCCTGCGGCAAGCCGAAGCCGCTGACCGAGATGGGCAGGAGCAGCATCAGCAGGCCCAGCGGCATGAACAGCAGGTAGTAGCTGAACGGTACCGTCAGGCCGAGCCCCAGCCCCAGCAGGTAGGCCTCCACGATACGGATGACCTGGATGGCGATCGACCAGACGAACACGGACGCCAGCGTGCCGCCACGGCCGCGGTAGCGGCTCATCGCGTCGGTCAGTCGCAGCAGGGCCGCGCCCGGCGCGCCCGGAGTGAACGCGCTCCGCCAGCACGACCTTGACGAGATGGTCGGACCAGAACGCTCCGATGCTGAGCGCGGCCAGCACCGCGATGGCCAGGAACACCCGCCAGTCGCTGGACGCGTCCGAAGACCACGCCCACAGCCCGACCAGCGCCATCACGCCCAGCGAGAGCGTCGCCGAGCAAGCGATCCACGACCACCGAGGCCAGCGCCTCGCCGCCTTCGAGGATGTGGTTGCGCAGGCTGTAGGCGCGCGCCGCGTCGGCGCCGACGCCGGCCGGCAGGAAGCTGCCGACGAAGGAGCTGACGAGGAAGATGTCGCGCCGCCTTCGCGGTCGTGATCGGCGACGCCGCTGGCGCGGAGCAGCAGCACCCAGCGGTAGATCATGATGACGCGATCGAGCGCGACGAGCGCCAGCACGCGCGCCGAGGTATCGCCAGATCGATCGCCGCGATCGCGCGCGCCGCGCGCCCATGTCGATGCCGGGACAGCCGCCAGGATGCGCCGAGGATGATCGCGCGTGATCGCGAGTCGACGCGAGCAGCATTCACGTCGGCTTTGGGTTTCTGCGCGACGAAGGTGAGCGTCTCGAACAGGTTCTTGCGGATCTTGAAGACGAAGATCTTCCGTGCCGGTGTGCCGCGACAGCGCGTCGACGCCCGGGATGTTGATCAGCAGCGCCGCGGCGGCGAGCGCGTCGCGCGCGATGCCGGTGGCGACGCCGATGCTGCGCTCGATGTGCAGGATGCTCGAAGCCGCTGTCGTTGAACAGCTGCTTGACGCGGCGCTCGGTGGTGACGAAGTTGTGGGTGTAGTCCACATCCCAGAAGAACGTGCGTTCCTTGAGGTAGTCGGGGACCACCACGAAGAAGATGCCGCCGGGCCGCAGCGAGCGGAGCGCTTCGGCCGTGAACTGCCGCGCAGCGTCGATGCCGCTCATGTGCTCGAGCACTTGATCCGCATAGACCACGTCCGCGGAGGCATCGGCCATCGGCATCGGCGGCGTCCATGCCTCCAGCACCTTCAGCCCCTTCTTGCGCAGGACGTCGATCAGGATCGGGCTGGCTTCGACCGCGGTGTAGTTCCACCCCGCCTGCGACGGCCTGTTCGGCGAGCGAGCCGTGGCCAGGGCCGATCTCGAACATGTCGCCGGGCGCCTTCGCATAACGATGGAGCAGCTCCAGGCGATGCCGCTCGATCTTGCCGCGACGGCCGCTGCCATAGGTGGTCAGTCTTCTTCTCGGAGAAGCTCTTGTAGAAGGTGTCGGGCTGGCGACATCGGATGGCGAGATTGTACAGGCTCGGGGCTCGAGGCGTTCTGAGGCTCTAGTCTGGTTCTAGGCTCAAGACCCAAGACTCAAGACCTGCCAAGACCCAAGCCCCAAGCCCCAAGCTCAAGACCCAAGACCCAAGACTCGATCCGATACACACGAGAGGCCGGACCCCAGTGGAATCCGGCCCTCGGTGAAATGTCTGCGACGCTAGAAGCGTCCGGCGCCGGTCCAGCGGCCGGGTTCCTCGCCCGTGAACACCCGCCAGCCGATGGTCGGCGTCGGGCCGCAGTGGCCGGTGAGCAGGTCCACGAGGTGCACTTCCGTGGACCCTTCCCGGGTGCCGTCGCCCCAGTGATAGGCCGCTTCGTCGCCGGCTGCGATAACCGGGACTCCGTTGTTGTCGGCGGCCGTGCGCGTCGGCTTGGCGTTGTAGCCCCAGCGCAAATCCTGCTGGCGGAACGCGTCGATGACGCGGTCCTGCCAGGGGTTGTTCACGTACTTGAGGTTCCGGGGCACGAGTCGCTGGCATTGGAGAACTGCGCAAGCACACCCTCCATGTTGGGCAGCCCCCGCGTCGGCGTCGATCCCGTGGTACCGGGTGCGGCCCGGGCGCGGGTAGATGAACATGCCAACGGTACCCGAGTTGACGGTGACCGCGGTCTGGTCGATCCAGGTTGGCGAGGGCGCATTGCCACAGTGTCCGTTCATCACGTCGATGATGTAGACCTGCGTGCTCCCCTGCGAGTTGCCGGCGCCGTAGTGGTAGTCGATGATGTCCTTCGACGGGTCGTTCGGATTGCCGCGCTTGCCGTTATAGCCCCAGCGCAGGTCCTTCGTGCGCAGGCGATCGATCAGCTTGTCGAGCCACACCCACCCGCGATTGCCCTGCGTGTCCTGGCAGGAGTTCTGCCAATCGCTGAAATTCCGGTTGTATTCGTCGTTGATGATGCCGGTCTCGACGGGCAGTCCGAGGCGCGTGCCCGGGGCCGGATCGGGAGTGCGGAAGCCGTCGGTCACGAGCCCGCCCGAGTTGGCCAGGGGCGTCTGCAAACGTCGCCTCCGCCGACCACGGACCCGTCGCGCCGTCCTGACGGGCGCGCACGCGCCAGCCGTAGATGGTGTTGTTGAGGGCGTTGGTCGTCGGCTGGTAGGCGGTGGCGCTGACGTTGGCAGTGAAGACGACGGCCCCGCCGGTCGTCACTTCCACGTCGTAGCTCGGGCTCACGCCGGTCGTCGCAAACGTGCCGGTGGAGGCGGTCCACGTCAGCGTCGGGCGAAGCGAATCCACGCGCGCGCCGGCGGTGGGGGCGATCAGCGAGGGAGCCGTCACCTTCAGGGTCGATCCGTCAGCTGCGGCGGTCTGACCACCGCCCGCGGCGGCTGTCGGTGAGGTTGGACTCTGCGGAGTGCCGCTGCACGCGGCGAGGGTGAGGGTAGCGAAGAAGGCGGACGTAGCCCGAAACAAAGTTGTCTTCATCATTCTGTATCGCAATGGGGACGTGGACGCGTATCTCTACCGTAGCACCGTTCGAAATGGCGGGGAATTTGTACAAAGAAAAAGGGCCGCACCCTCGCGAGTGCGGCCCTTCGATGGTGCGGCGGTGCTTATTGCTCGCTGCCGGCTACCGCCCCGACCTTCCGGCCGACGCGCGGGTAGATGAAGCGGCCGACGGTTCCGGAGTTGACCGTGATCGCCGTCTGGTCGATCCAGGCCGGGCTCGGCGAGCCGCCGCAATGCCCGAACATCACGTCCATGATGTAGACGTTGGTGCTGCCGTTGCTGTCGCCGGCGCCGTAGTGATAGTCGACGATGTCCATTGAGGTGTCGTTGGTGTTGCCACGCTTGCCGTTGTAGCCCCAGCGCAGGTCCTTGGTCCGCAGGCGGTCGATCAGCTTGTCGAGCCACACCCAGCCGCGTTCGCCCTGCGACTCCTGGCAGGAGTTCCGCCAGTCGTTGAAGTTGCGGTTGTACTCGTCGTTGACGGTGCCGCTTTCATTCGGGAGCGGCAGGCGTGTGCCCGGCGCGGGGTCCGGCGTGCGGAAGCCGGTGAGCACGCCGCTGCCCGGCAGCGCCGACTGGAAGTTGGCCGCCGCCGACCAGGGACCGGTCGCGCCGTCCTGCCGCGCGCGGACGCGCCACGTATAGGCGGTGTCGATCGCGGTGTCCGCGGTGGGCTGGTGCTCGGTCCCGGCCACGTTCGCGGTGTAGACGACCGCGCCGCCGGCACTCACCTCGACGTCGTAGGTCGGAGCCGCGCCGACGTAATTCCCGCTCGACGCCGTCCACGACAGCAGCGGGCGAATCGTGTCCACCCGGGCGCCGTTGATCGGCGAGAGCAGCGAGGGCGCCGAGACCTTGAGGGTCGAGCCATCGGCGGCCGCGGTGGCCCCGCCGCCAATCGCGGCGGACGGAGAGGTCGGGGATTGAGGGGCGCCACTGCACGCGGACAGCGCCACGGTGGCAACCACGGCGGCGCCGGTGTTCCAGAACGTCAACTTCATCGTTCGCATACTCCTCGGGTCCGGGCCGAATGGATCGACAGGCCTTGAAAACTCAGAAAACGGACCGCCGATGATTGTAGCCGAGCCGCGGTCAATCCCCAAGCAAATGCACGCAGCGGTGGGACGTTTCCTGCAGGAAAAGCCATTTTGCCGCAGGTCGCGTGCTAGACTTTCGTGTTTGCCGTGACGGCACTTTTTCTACCTCAAGGGAGCGAAGATCGTGATGCATAAGACGCTGCGGGCCGCCCTGATGGCGGTCGTGCTTCTGGGGGCGAGCCTGCCGGCCGCCGCCCAGAACATCCCGTGGGATACGCCGTGGGAAGATCGGATATTTGGCGGGATTACTTTCGGCATCGACACCGGCTCCGCCGAGGTTTCGGACAGCCGCACCATCACGGTCTACGGCGAGAGCGGCACGCTGCAGAGCACCTCGGACTTCGATGCCGACGGCATCATCGATTTTTCGGTCGGTGCCCGCGTGTGGCGTAACGCCGGAGTGGCCATCGGCTATCACTCCAAGAGCAGCACTGGCGTGGCCGAGATCACCGGCAGCATTCCGCACCCGCTGTTCTTCGATCGCCCGCGCACGTTCACGGATTCGGTTGACGGCATCGATCGCGACGAGCACGCCACGCACCTGATGTTTGGCTGGATGTTTCCATTGAAAGAGAAGCTCGACGTGTTCGTCTACGGCGGGCCGTCGTTCTACCATATCTCGCAGGAAGTGGTCGCGGACCTGGCCATCGCCGAGGAGGGCCCGCCCTATACGACCATCGTCGTGCAGCCCACCATCGAGGTGCGCAAGAAGAGCACGACCGGCTACAACATCGGCGCCGACGCCACCTACATCGTCTACACGACCGAATCCCTGCGATTGGGCGTCGGCGGCTTCATGCGCTTCACCGGCGCGAACGCCAAACTCGATGTCAACGGCACGACGATTGAGACCGACCTCGGCGGCTTCCAGATTGGAATCGGCGCACGCGTCCGCTTCTAAGCCGCTCGATTCGTCCGGTCGATTCAAACGTAAAACGGGGGTTCCAGGTGAAGCTGGAACCCCCGTTCTGATGTACGGCGACCGGTGCTGCCGATCGGTGTTCTTGCCTAGAAGCGGCCGCGGGCCGTCCAGCGACCGATGGTCCCGCTGCGAATGGTGATGTCGGTATTGTCCACCCACGCCGGGCTCGGGCTGCCGCCACAGTGGCCGCCGATCACGTCGATGATGTAGACGTCGGTCGTGCCCTCGTCGCTCTGGCTGCCGTAGTTGTAGTCCACCACGTCCTTCGACGGGTCGCCGGAGTTACCGCGCTTGCCGTTGTAGCCCCAGCGGGTGTCGAAGGTGCGCAGCCGATCCACCACGCGGTCCATGAATTCCCACGTCCCGCCGCTGTCCTGGCACGAGTTGCGGAGCGCGTTCGGATACTGCGCCGCCACGTCGCTGACGACGCTGGCACCGTAGCCGGGCAGCGAGCAGACGGCCCGACGTTGGGTTCGGGGTGCGGCCGCCTCCGCCCGTGCCTCCGCCACCCGTTCCGCCTCCGCCTGTGCCACCGCCACCGCCGCCGGTTCCGCCGCCGCCTCCACCAGTGGGGGAGTTCGGGGTCCGGAACGAGACGACCGCGGAGTACGGGCTCGAACTGGTGCCGTCGGTGGCGTAGGCGCGCCAGTAGTAAGTGGTGGCGTAGGGCACCGTGCCCACCGCGATCGACGTCGTACCGCTGGGGTCCGCCGCGGCGGTGAGGACCGCCACGATCGAGGCCGGGTCCGGCGCCGTGCCGACCTCAATGCGATACACCACGTTCGAGCTGCCGATGATGCGACCGTTCCGCAGCTTGAAAACCGGGGTGACAGTCGTGATGTTGCCAACCGGCTCGAGCGGCACCGGCGCGTCGAACACCACCGGTTCGACCACCTTGAAGCTGGCCGGCTCGGAGTAGGGGCCGGTGTTGGCGCCATCCAGGGCCCGCGTGCGCCAGTAATAGGTGTAGCCGGCGCCCAGGGCTTCCGGAATGCGGTAGGTGGTCCTGCCGCCTTCGCCTGGGGTGATCCGGTCCGCGTGATGGAGCAGCACGGAGAAGCTCGGGTCGGACGCCAGCTGCACCTGCAGCCAGAGTGGCCGCTCGCCGGTGGTGGTGGCGTTCTGGATGATCAGCGACACCGGCTGTCCCTGTTGGACGAGCTCGGCGCCCGCCGGGGGATCCAGCGTCTGGGGAGCGGTGATGTTGACGCCAGGAATCGGGCCCGCAACCGAGGGACTGAGCGGGTTGGCGCTCTTGGCCTGCTCGCACCCCGTGATGGCCAGACCGAACGCTAAAACGACGGCCAGATTACTCCATCGGTACATCGAGACTTCTCCTTGCAGACTCCTATCGGACGATGCTGCGCGGAACTTTACAGCGGTGCCCGAGCCTGCCCCGGGGAGGAGGTGGGTCATTATAATGACTCGTGCGCATCCTGATGCTCGCGCCCGAGCCGTTCTTCGAGCCGCGCGGCACGCCCTTCAGCGAATACCACCGCATCAAAGCTCTCGGCGAACTCGGCCATCACGTCGATCTGGTCACCTATCCGATCGGTCGTGATGTCGAGCTGCCGAATCTGCGGATCTTTCGCGGCCTGCGGCCGCCGTTCGTGCAGCAAGGTTCGCATCGGCCCGTCGTTCACCAAGGTCGTCCTCGACGCGCTGATGCTGCTGACCATCGCTCGGGCGCGTGTCGCGCGAGCGCTACGACGCGATCCACTCGCACGAAGAGATGGGGCTCGTCGGCGTCTGGCTGGCGAAGTGGCTGCGCATCCCGCACCTCTACGACATGCACTCGAGCCTGCCGCAGCAGCTGAGCAACTTCAAATACAGCCGGTCCGGCGCGCTGCGGACGGTGTTCACGTGGGCCGAAGATCAGATGGTCCACGAGTCCGACGTCGTGATCACCATCTGCCAGGAACTGCAGGACACCGTCACCGAGATGGGCGTCGGCGGACCGGTCGCTGCTGATCGAGAACGTGATGGGCGGCGATGTCGACGAGCCGCCGAGTCGATCGCCGACCAGCGAGATCCGCGACGGCGTGGGGAATTGCGCCGGACGCGCCGCTGGCGCTCTACACCGGCACGTTCGAGGCCTATCAGGGCGTCGACATGCTGATCGACGCCGTGGCGATCCTGGCGAAGTCGCGGCCGGAGGCGCGCGTCCTGGTGGTCGGCGGCGAGCCGCAGCAGGTCGACGCGGCCCGGGCGCGAGCGCGCGCAGCAGGGCGCCGCCGACGTGATGGTCTTCACCGGTCAGCAGCCGGCGCAGGAGATCCCGGGCTTCGTGCAGGCGTGCGACCTGCTCGTGTCGCCGCGCATTCGCGGCACCAACACGCCGCTGAAGATCTACTCCTACCTGCGATCGGGCAAGCCGATCGTGGCGACGAACCTGCTGACGCACACGCAGGTGCTGACGCCGGACATCGCCGCGCTGGTCGATCCGGAGCCGGAGCCGTTCGCGGCGGCGATGCTCGACGTTGATCGATCGACCCGACGAGCGCGCACGGACTGGTCGATCGCGCGCGCGCGGTCGTCGCGGACGAGAAGTATTCAGCCGCGAGTCCTACATGCGCCGCACGGCGCAGGCGTACGAGCGCCTGGCGCCCGGTCTCGCCGGAGCGGCGATCCGCGTCGATTCCCCGTGGCCGACGCCGTGAAAGTTCTCGTGACGGGCGCGACCGGCTTCACCGGTGGACATCTCGCGCCAGTATCTGGCGCGGCCGCGGCGACGAGGTGCGGGCGCTGGTGCGGCCGCAGGAGCCGCGCGCGATTCGATCGCGTCGCCGCTGCCGGCGGCGGGCGTGCAGCGCGGTCGAAGGCGATCTGGCGGATCGCGCCTCGATCGACCGCGCCGTGCGAGGGCGTCGAGGTCGTGTATCACATCGCCGCGACCTATCGCGAAGCCGGGCAGCCCGACTCGGCGTATCGCGCGATCAACGTCGACGGCACGCGCAACGTGCTCGAGGCGGCGCACGCCGCGGGGCGTCGCCGCGTGGTGCACTGCAGCACCGGCGGCGTGCACGGTCACATCGCCAATCCGCCGGCCAACGAGGATGCGCCGTTCAATCCCGGCGACGTCTATCAGGACACCAAGCTCGAAGCCGAGCAGCTGGCGCGCGAGTTCGGCAGCGACAACCGGCTTCGACGTCGTGGTCGCGCGGCCGATCGGCATCTACGGCCCGGGCGACACGCGCTTCCTCAAGATGTTCCGCGGGCTGGCGCGCGGCCGCTTTCCGATGATCGGCTCGGGCCGCGCGTTCTATCACCTGACGTTCATCGACGATCTGGTCGAAGGCTTTCAGTCTGTGCGGCACGGTGCCGGCCGCGGCGGGGCGCACCTACATCCTCGCCGGACCGCGCTACACGACGCTCGAGGAGCTCGTCGGCCTGGTGGCGAAGGAACTTGGAGGTCGACGCCGCCGCGCATGCACTGGCCGGTGTGGCCGTTCTGGACGGCGGGCCTGCTGTGCGAAATGGTCTGCGTGCCGCTGCGCATCGAGCCGCCGATCTATCGGCGCCGCGTGGACTTCTACACGAAGAGCCGCGCCTTCGACACCACGCGCGCGCGCACCGAGCTCGGCTTTGCGCCGAAGGTGGATCTGGAAGAAGGCATCCAGCGCACGGCGGAGTGGTATCGCAGCGAGGGACTGCTGTGAGGTCCTGGGTCCCGGGTCTCAGGCTGGGTCCTGGCACCCGGTCGTCTGAACGTCGTCCACATCTGCGACCACCTCGGGTGGGAAGGCTCGCGCATGCACGGCGTCAAGCGCCTGTTCGCGTGGATGATCCCGCGCTTCGACCGGACGCGCTTCAACGTCTCGCTGATCAGCCTGCGCAAGAAGGATCTCTCCGAGGACACGCTCGAGCAGTTCGGCATCGACGTCACCTACATGGCGCGGCACAAGTTCGATCCCGCCACCTTCCCGGCGCTGCTCAAGGTGCTGCGCGAAGAAGAACGCCGACATCGTGCACCTGCACGGCTACGGCGCGACGACGTTCGGCCGGCTGTGCGCGTGGCGGATGGGCATCCCGGCGATCCTCCACGAGCACGCCAATCACGGCGACACGCCGTGGTTCCAGAAGGTCGCCGATCGGATGCTGGCGCCGCACACCGACCTGGCGATCGCGGTGTCGGAATCGACCGGCGAGTTCACGACGCGCGCGCGGCTGATGCCGGCGGAGCGCACCAAGGTCGTCTACCTCGGCGCGCCGCTCGACGAGTTCGCGCGGCCGCGTAGCGCGGCGAGAAGTGGCCGAAGCCAGGGCCGTCGCTCGGCATCGCGCCGGACACCATCGCCGTCGGCACGATCACGCGGCTGATGCCGTCGAAGGGCAATCAGTACCTGGTCGAGCGCCGTGCCGGCGATCGTCGCAACGCCACCCGCGCGTCCGCGTCTTCATCGTCGGCGAAGGCGAACTGCAGGGCGCGCTCGAAGCGCAGGCGCACGCGCTCGGTCTTGGCGATCGGCTCGTCGTTCAGCGGATTCAAGCGCGACGTGGCGACGGCGCTCTCGGCGCTCGACATCGTTGGTCTTTCCGTCGCTGTGGGAAGGCACGCCGCTGACCGTGTTCGAAGCGCTGGCGATGGGGAAGCCGATCGTCGCCACCGATGCGGACGGACTGCTCGACGTGCTCACCGACCGCCAGGACGCGCTGATCGTGCCGAAGCGCGACGCCGCGGCGCTGGCGCAGGCAGTGTGCATGTTGATCGAGCAGCCGCAACTCGCCGCCGCGCTGGCGGCCGGCGCGCGCACCACCGGCGCGCATTACGACATCCGGCCTTCGTCCGCAAGATGGAGCGGCTCTACGAGCTGCTACACGAGACCTCGCGCTCGACCGGGCGTCGCAGGTGTCCTGCAAGCGGACCTCAGCTTCCTGGCGAGCGAGCGCATGACCATCGATCAGCCCGTCGCCCGCACATCTCCGGACGCAGCCTGGCGTGGCGTCTGGGCGCCTCGGCCACCGCGGCGATTGGCATCGTGCTGACTGACGTGGGCGCTGTCGGTGGACTTCGCCAAGGTCAGCTACGGCTTCTTCAGCGACGGCGCCACCTACTACAGCCTGGCACACAGCTCGCCGACGACTTCGACTTCGAGTATCGCCGCGAGGATCTCGTGCGCGTGTGGCGCGAGTTCCCGAGCGGACCGGAAGGCATGTTCCTGAAGCGCGGCCGCGACCTTGACGTCTCGCTTGGCGCGGGCTTTCCATTCGTGCACGTCACCTCGACCGACGATCCCGATCGGACGCGGCTCTACTACGGCAAGTCGTTCATCTACCCGCTTGCTGCGGCGCCGTTCATCTGCCTGTTCGGCACCAACGGCTTCCTCGTCTTGCACGCGCTGCTGATGACGCTGGCTTTCGTGTGCGCCTATGCGTTCCTGGTGGCGCGCAGTCACCCGGTGGCGGCGCTGATCTTCGCGTTCGCCTTCGTCTTCGTGTCGGTCGCGCCGGTCTACATGGTGTAGATGACGCCGGACTTCTTCAACCTGGCGATCGTGCTGTTCGGGTATTTCTTCTGGTGCTACAAGGAAGTGGTGGGGCCGAACGCGGTGCCACTCTCCGCGGCCACGCGCGTGCGCTGGTTCCTCGGCAATCGCTCCGACGTCATCGCCGCCATCTTCCTCGGCATCGCGACGTTCTCGAAGCCGACGCACGTCCTGCTGATCGCGCCGCTCCTGGCGTCGGCGTTCTCCGCGGCCAGTGGCAGCGCACGGCGCGCATCGGCATTGTCTTCGCGCTGGTTGTCGGGGGGCTGTTCGGTGCCAACATCGGCATCACCGGCGAGTGGAACTATCAGGGCGGCGATCGGCGCACGTTCTACAGCGGCATGGGCGGGATTCCCGTTCCAGACCGAGCAGAATCAGTTCGAAGCCGTCGGTGACGACCGCGCGACCAACAGCATTCCGCTGGACGTGCTCACCGGCCGCGACGCCTTCGTGGACGTGTTCCGCCGCAACCTGGGCTACTTCGTCTTCGGGCGGCACACCGGGTTTGCCGTCTACTTCTTCCCGGGCGTGATGGCGATCCTGCTGTTCCTCGCCGCCACCCGCGATCGCGCGATGTGGCAGTGGCTGACGTTCGGCGCGGGCGTCGGCTCGGCGATCGTGTTCATCCTCTACATGCCGTTCACCTACTCGGGCGGCGGCGGTCCGGTCGGCAATCGCTATTTCCTCGGTGTGTATCCGGTCTTCCTGTTCCTGATGCCGCCGCTGCAGACCGCAGTTCCGGACTGGTGGCGATGGCGATCAGCGGGTTGTTCACGGCGCAGATTCTCTCGAACCCGTTCTTCGCGTCGATCCGGCCGGGCGAGCACACCAAGACCGGGCTGTATCGGCTGCTGCCGCCGGAGCTGACGATGGTCAACGACCTGCCGGTCAACGTCAGCCCGTCGCGCGCGCGGCAGCCGCTCGGCGGCTCGCCGCCGGTGTCGGCATACTTCCTGGACGACAACGTCTACAACCGCGAGAACGACGCGTTCTGGGTGCGCGGCGAATCGCGCGCCGACATCATGCTGCGCGCGCCGATCGTCACCGAGACACGCGCGGACAAGGAGGTCAGCCGGCCGCTGCGGATTCCGCGGATGGAGGTGCACCTCGAAACGGGCCCGAAGGCGAACCGCGTGATCGTCGCCAGTGACGTCGAAACGCGCGTCATCGACATGGCGCCGAGCACGCAACAGACGTTCGTGATCGAGATGCCCTACGGGCTGCCGTACCGGCCGGACCCGCGGTTCCCGACCAACTACGTTTACAACCTGTCGATCGAGAGCGAGAGCGGGTTCATCCCGCTGTTCGAGAACGGCACGCGCGACAACCGGTTCCTCGGCATCTTCGTGCGGCTGACGCCGTTGTATGAGTAGCCGCGTGTCGAGCATGCGTCCCTGGCGCGGCGCTAACCGGTCGGGCCGCCGGTCAACCGCACCGCGCGCCTCACTGCTCGCCCCGCGGCGACGCCAGCAGGCGTCCGTGGCGCCGTGCCGACCGGTCGGGCCGCCGGTCAACCGCACCGTCGGCTGCACAAGCACTTGGGCCAACTCGCCTGGAGTTCCCGCTCAAACAGGGCCGAGTGGTTACCGACGGCACGGTTGTCGGCACGATCGAACGGCGGCCCTCCAACGGTCGGCACGACGCCACGGCCGCCTGCTTGCGGCTTTCGGCCAGCTCGCTTCCGGTGGCGCGGATGAGGTCAATACGAATCGCCGAGGATCTAATCGGACGCGCCGTGACACGCTCGACCCGTTGTCACGCCAGCCTTGGACGCCAAACGTGCGACGAGCGTCTCGCGAGGGGCTGTCCGTGTCGTCGGGCGGACCGTTGGAGGGCCGCCGTGAACGTTGCTGACAACCGTGCTGTTGGTCACCAGTCGGCCCTGTTTGAGCTTCAGGCGCCAGGCGAGTTGGCCCAGATGCTTGTGGGGCTAACGGCACGGTTGACCGGCGGCCCGACCGGTCCGACCGGCGACATGGACAGCCTCCCGCGAAATTCGCTGGGCGCAATGCGGCAGCCAGGGCTGACAGGTATCACCGATGGCGACAGTAGCCGTCGTCACGTCGAGTCCGCCGCTTGCCGAGGGCGGCCATCTCGTGATGGCGCGCGAACTGGTGCGTGCGTTTCGCGAGTCCGGTCATGAAGCCGGGCTGATCGTCACGCCGCAGAACCGGTTCGGCCAGCAGGGGAGTGCGTATCTGGCGGCGTGGTGCACGGACGTCAGGCTCGCGCACGAGGAGAAGCCGATCGACCGCGTCATCAGCCTGCGGTTTCCCGGCTACGCGGTGCAGCATCCGAATCACGTGATGTGGCTCAATCACCGGATGCGCGAGTACTACGACCTGTGGGAACGTTTCCAGGTGCACCTGTCCTGGAAGGGGAAGATCAAGGAGCGCACGCGGCGCGCGCTGATCCACCGCGTGGACGCGCACCTGATGCGGCGGATGCAGCATCGCTACGTGATCTCGGCCACGGTGCAGGCGCGGCTGCAGACCTGGGGCGGCATCCAGTCCGACGTGCTCTATCCGCCCGCGCCGGTCCGCGACTATCGGTGCGAGAGCTACGGCGACTACATCTTCGCGGTGTCGCGGCTGGCGCCGCTCAAGCGCTTCGACCTGCTGCTGCGCGCGCTGGCCGAGCCGGTCGCCACGGGCATCCGCTGCGTGATTGCCGGCGAAGGTGCGGAGATGCCCGCGCTGCTCAAACTACGGAGTCAGCTCGACCTCGAGCGCCGCGTCGAATTCGTTGGCCGCCTCACCGATGCGCAGATGATCGATCACCTGGCGCGATGCCGCGCGGTGGCGTTCGTGCCGTGGAACGAAGACTACGGTTTCGTCACGGTCGAGGCGTTCATGTGCGGCAAGCCAGTGCTCACCGTCAGCGACTCCGGTGGCCCGTCCGAGCTGGTCAAGGACGGCGTCAGCGGCTACGTCACCGACCCGACGCCCGAAGCGCTCGCCGTCGGGCTGCGCGCGATCATGTCCGATCGGACGCGCGCGATCCGGATGGGCGAAGCCGGGGCGGTCACTGCCAACGCGATGACGTGGGCGGGCGCGGTGGATCAGCTACTTCGTTGAAGGCCGCGCTCTCGCGCGGTAGGAAAGGCAGGCCGAACCTTCGGTTCGGTAGGCGGCGCTTCGCGCCGTAGGCACCAAAAAGCAGTCGGCAGCGTGTAGTCCCTACGCGGCGAAGCCGCGCCCACCGCGCGATAGCGCGGCCGCTTTCCCTACGCGCGAAGCGCGCCCCGGTCCTCCTACGCGGCGAAGCCGCGCCTACCGAGCGAAGCGAGGCCTCACCCCCTACGCGCCGAAGGCGCGCCTTTACGGTCGCACCACGCGCAGTCGCATCGCCCTCGCCGCGTCGGCGATGCGATCGTCGTACGAGATGAACTGCAGATCCGGAATTCCGAGGGACAGCGCGGTGGCGAGATGAATCGCGCCAAGTGAATCGACGCGCTCGGTGGCGATCCAGCCGGCCTGTTCCAGGATGGTCCGGGTGGCTTCGACGAGATAGAAGCCCGTCAGCGCGGACGCGACGTCCTCACGCGACAGAGGTGCCCGACGCAGCGTGCGCGTTACTTCCGTCAGGCACACTGTCGAAGTCACCGCGGTGACCTTTCCGGAGAGATGTGCGAGCAAAGCGTCGGACTCTGCGTCGTGCACCACCAGTTTCACGATCGCCGACGTGTCGCAGTACACCGTCATGCGCGGTCCTTGCCCGGCCTCTCGGCGCCTGCCTGTTGCGTGAAGACGACGCGGCGTGGCGGAGTCCGCGAGCCAAAGGCGGCCGACGGCGCCACCGCGCGGCCGTCCGCGACCATGCGATCGAGGACGCTGTCGGCGGCCGGAGCCGGCCGGAGCATCGCCACCACCGCGCCGTGTTCGGTCACCATCAGCGACTCGCCGTCCTTGACTCGGTGCAGGTACACCGAGAGGTTCTGCCGCAGCTCGCGCACCCCGACGCGCGAGGCGTCGTTACGCGCGGCCCACGGCGCGCCCCGGCGCGGCTTGGCCTGCACCTTGGCCTTCCTGGCTGTGTGCTTCACACTTTTACGCCCAGTCATGTAGCACACGGTAGCACAAGACACGGCCGCGCTCCGCGCAGCAGGAACCTGCCGTGCGCCTCGCGCGGTAGGGAGTGGGCGCGCTTCGCGCGTAGGAACGTCGGTCTGGCTGCGCCGGTAGGTGCGTCTTGCGTCTTGGGTCTTGAGGGCTTGCCGTCTGGCGGCGCGAGCCGCCGCCGACCGAGCGTCCGCCTACCGCGCGTCAGCGAGCCCACTGCGAGCCGAAGGCCGCCCCTTCTACCCACTAAGCCGCCAGCCCCAGGCCCCAAGACTCAAGACCCAAGACTCAAGACTCATGACCCCACTGTCATCGCCCGCAGCCCCGCCTGAAACGCCCTGGCCGACGAAGGCCGTTCCTCCTGCCGAGGACTGAGCGCGGCGGCGAAGAACGCGGTCACGGCAGCGGGGCAGTCGGGCCGCACACTGTCCAGCGGCGGCACTCGCAGCGTGGCGATTCGATCCAGCGTCTCGAGCGCGGTGCGCGCGGCCATCGGGTTCTTTCCGGCGATGGCCTCGTACAGCGTCAGCGACAACGCCCACAGGTCCGCGGCGAAGTCGGGCGGGTGCAGCGCCGCCAGCTCCGGCGAGAAGTAGGCCGGCGTGCCGACGAGGAAGTCCGCGGACGGCGTCATCATCGCGTCGTTGGTGGACGTGGTGGCGTCCGGAGAACTTGAATTGCGAGCGACCGAAGGCAACTCGAGGATCTTGGCCAGGCCGAAGTCCAGCAGCTTCGGCGTGCCGCCGTCGGTGAACCCGATGTTGCTCGGCTTGATGTCGCGATGCAATGTCGAGCGCTCGTGCATGTGCTGCAGGGCCGCCGCCAGTTCGACGCCCATGTCCAGCACGCGCGCAATTGGCAGCGGCGCCGATCGCAACGCATCCTGCAGCGTGCCGCCGTGCAGGAACTCCACCAGCAGGAGCGGCGTGCCTCGCCACGCATCCACCGCGTAGATGGTGGCGAGGTTGGGATGCGATAGCGCCGCCATCGCGCGCGCCTCGCGGCGCAGCTGGTGTGCGTGCGCCAGCGAGACGGTCGGCAGCGTCTTCACCGCGACCTGCCGCCGCAACGCCATATCCGTGGCGCAATACACCACGCCCATGCCGCCGGCGCCGACGCGTCGATCGACGCGCAGGCCGTGCAGCAGCAACGGGACCGCCGCCGGTCGCAGGGCCTCGCCGCAGTTGGGGCACACGCGGAGTTCCGCTGCATGTACGCTGTTGCACCGCGGACATTCGCGTGCCGCATCCTGATAATCTTGCGGCGGCGTCGGGTGTGCGGGCTCAGGTGCCGAACCGGACGCCGACTTCGCCTGCAAGTGCTCGATCGCCAGCGCCGCGGACGAGGCGGTCGCGGCGAGCAGCCAGCGATCCTCGCGGCTGAACGGCAGCTCGCTCTTCTTTGGGCCAAGCGCGATCAACCCGCCGAGCTGATCGCCTCCATCAGTGATTGGCACCAACAGCTGATAACCGCCGTCCGACACCCACGCTCGCTCTGCCGACGGCAGCCGTCCCAGCACATCGTCGGTCCCGGCGCGTTCCAGCTCCATCGGCTTCTGGCTGCCCTTGAGCAGCGTGGCCAGCGTGGAGTCGAGCGACAGCGATTGTGCAGGTTGCAGAGGACGGAGCTGGCGAGAGCGGTCGTCGGCGATGAACAGCACGATCGGACTGACGTGCAGCGCCCGTGAAATCTCGGCTGCGAGCTGATCGGCCAGCATGTCCATCGACGTCGCGCTGCGGCCGCTTTCGATCAGGTTCCTCAGGATGTTCCGCGCATCGTACTGTTCCCGGAAGAAGCGGCGATCCAGTGCGGCGAGCATCGGCCGGCGAACGCGGAGCAGAATCGCCGCGCCGGAGACCAGCGTCAGCAGCATCAGCTGTGGCGGGCCAGTGAGAAGCGCGCGGAGCGGCTCGTCGCGGTGCAGGTAGACCAGCCACGACAGCAGCAGGAACGGCACCAGCACCAGGCCGATGAGCGTGGCGCGCGCGAAGGCATAGCGCACGGCCTTGCGCACCACGAGACGGACGCTGAGCACCTGGTCGACATAGACGGAATACGCCGCCATCGCGAGCCCGAAGTAGAGCAGCGGATAGAAGATCACGAGGCTCCAGAATCGTGGCGTCGGCTCCGACATGAAGCGGCCATATCCCGGAATGATCGATTCGGCGATGGCCTGGGTGAGGATCGGGCCCGCTGCCGACGACCAGTCCCGGCGACGAACACGTCAGCGCGCCGCTGGTCCGAGCGCCCCGCCGCGCGCGTATTGAGGACGATGAGCGGGAGTGAAGCAAGGGTGAAGGGCGTGAGGAAGAGGAAGTAGTAGAAGCGCAGCGGATCGTCGGCGCCGAGGCGCCGCAGCGACGTCCGGCTCCGCGACACCGCCATCGGTCGCCACACTCACGGCGGTCCAAACGCTGAGCAGGAACAACAGCCCGCCGCCGGCCGCGCATACGGCCTGGCCGGCGGTCGCCACCCGGCGGGGCAGGCCGGTCAGTGCGTCTCTCGGAAACGCGGCGGCAAACATCCAGAGAACAGTGGCCGGAAGGCACCGGGTCCAACGCACCGAGCACGAGCATCGCGCGAGACCATGACCAGATAGCCTTCGGCTCCGCCACAACGACGGAGAAGCCGCGATTGGCCGCAACGATGCGGCCAGGACGAAGACGCCGCCCAGCATCAACGCGCGATCGTCGCGTCGTCCGCCGAAGACCAGAATGGCGCCGATGAGTGAGTAGACGAGCAGGCTGGTGAGGTAGACCCAGGACGGGAAGGGCGAGCCAGGGCCCTCCCCGAGGCTGGACATCACAAAGCCTGGCATGCCGACCAACGCCTTGGCGCCGCCGAGTGCGACGAGTGCCCACCACCAGGTGGGCATGCCGCGAGTTCATCCGGTCAGCCCAGGGGCGACTGCACGTGGAAAGGGCAGATTGCGATCGCGTGCACCGCTCGCCGCGCCAGGTGATAGTGCTCGAGCTCGACCGTGACCTTTCCGTCGGCCATCGCGAAGTGCGCGGCGATCTTTCCCATGGCCCGTGTCAGCACCAGGGTGCGGGCCTCGTCGGTCGCCCAGCGCCCCTTGTCGCGTTCGATCGGGCCGACGTAGTCCTTGCGGGCCGCGAGGATGACCTCCGGATCGATGTACAGCCCATCCACGCCCTGGGCGAAGGCGCCGAAGATCCGCGCGAGTATCACGAAACCATCGTCCGAGAGTTCGACGGGTAAGGAAGCGGCCATTGGGGGGCCTCCGCACGAAAGCGCCGCCGGGCGGCGCACGGGTTTCCGAGGGACGCGACGTTTCTGGCGGGATTCTATAGGAAATCAAGGGATCAGGGCTCGGGGCTCAAGGAACCGGTTTTCGATTTCACGGGACCGCGGACGCCGGATGCCGGATTCCGGACACCGGACCTCCGTTCCCCGCTCCCTGATCCCTGCCCCCTGCCCCCTGCCCCTGATCTACGATATCCATATGGCCAGGCTCCTTTCTCCTGGTCCCCACACCAGCGTGCTCGTGGCGCTGTTACTCATCCTGAGCGCGGCGCCTGGTTCAGCCCAGACGCGGCTCTACATCCTGTTCAGCGGCGATACCGGCGCGCAGTGTCAGCCGCAGGACTGCGAACCGGGACGCGTCTTCGAAGTAGACGTCGACGGACGCCGATTCCAGGCGGCTACACCAGTGGCACATGTCAGGTATAACGCTTCGGGGCCGGTGATCACACCGGACGGCCGCTATCTGCTGTGGAACGGCAGCGAGGCCGCTGGTGGTGGGCTCGCGTTTCTCTCACTGTTCGACACGGCAAGCAGGCAGCAGTCGATTGTGTCGGCCACGAGCAGCAGGGGCTTCACCGTGCCGCTGTTCGCACACCCGTCAGCGATGCGGGTGTTCTACCAGGTGGATCTCTCCATGGCCATCACCGTGGCCGAACCGGATGGTTCGCACACGTTGTCTGTTGTGTGCGCAGACGGAGTCCTGAGCGGAGAGAGTGGCGACGGCTCACGACTCTTCGTGCGGTGCCGCGCGACGCCGGTGGTCGCGTCCCGCACCATCGCGATCGACAGCACCAGCGGCACCATGGTTGGCGAAGTTCCAGAGGGAGCGTCCCGGCTGGCGTCGAACGACGATGGCACGGAGTTGTATACGGTGACCAAGGTCGCCAACGTGCCGGTGTTTCGTCGGTACGACGTCGCCTCTGGCGGACTGCTCGCCGCGCAACCAGGCACTGCCGAAGACCGGTCCGACGGCCCGATGCAGATCGATCCGCGTACCGGCCGGCTGTTCGCCGACGCGAGTGACGGCGTGCACGTGCTCAACGGCACGACCCTCGCGACCATCACGCGTGTGGCGTCGCCGGCACCCGGCGCTTCGGCCCGCTTCGTCTTCGATCCCGACCGCCCCGTGATGTTCGTGGTCTGGTCGGTCGCGCTCAGCGCGGGAGGGTATCGCAGCCGCATCGCGATGATCGACACAAACACCTTCGCCACAATCGCTGAAGCCGACTTGCCGCTGGACGTCGCCGTCGTCGGCATGGTGATGGGGCCACGGCCGCCACGCGCGCTGAACCTGTCTTCCACCGTAGCAGGTCACTCGGTGATGCTGCAGTGGACCAACCAGGAGAGCCGTTCGATCGCCACGGGCCTCGTGGTCGAAGCGGGATCGCATCCAGGCGCGACGAACCTGGCGCAGTTCTGTGTAGCCGCGGGCACGACCACGCTGTCGGTGCCGAATGTCCCGCCTGGCACGTACTACGTGCGCGTTCGTGCGGTGAACGGTACCGGGAAGGGAGAGCCATCGAACGAGGTTGCGGTCGTGGTGCCGTGAGCTTTGGCGATCGCGTTATAGCAGCTTCGCCCCGCCGCCGCGACGCTTCCGCGCTGTTGCGTCACAGGTCGTCGGCTGGCAGACCGGTCGACCTGCCGGTCACACTCGCCTCGGTCTGATAAGCACTTGGGCGAACTCGCCTGGAACCAGCGCTCAAACAGCGCCATGTCCCGCCTCGTCTCGTGTGTCGGTGCAATGACACGGCAGGTCTCCAACGGTCCGCCACCCGACGCCCCGTGCCGCAGCAGCCCCTATGTCAGGCGCGGCTCGGCGCGCACCCGGCCCGCGGCTGGTGTCGAACCAGCGGGATGTTAACGTCGGCAGCACCGCTGCCTGAATTGGTAGCAGCTCGGCAGTAATCGGCGTAAACTGCGCTCATGGCAAAGGCCCCCAACGTCAAGGCACCCGTACTGGATCGCGACGAAGAACTGGACGCAACGCTCTTCCCAGGCGCGCAAGAAGCCGATGTCGCGCGCGGAGTTGATGCGCGCGCTGGCGCCGGCATTCGCGAGTTGGATCAAGGCCACCTGTCTCTGGGACGACACCGCCGCGATCGGGGATTACCGCTTCGGCATCCTCGCCGCGAAGGTCGCGCCTCGCGTTCATGTCTACGTCCAGTTCTGGTCCGAGCCGGGCGAGCCGGTGCTGTGGGAAGTGTCCTCGGGCCACTGGAATCCGCCCACCGACAAGTGGCTGGCTGGGGAGCGAGCGAAGCGCATCGAGGCGATGGGCTTCGACATCGGTGGCCAGGCCGAGAACTTCCATCGCGAAGTCATCGTGCAGACGGCGGCGGAGGCCACGCGCATCGCGCGCAGCGTGGTGGACATCTTCTACAACGCCTTCGACTATCGCGGCCTGTCGCCGATCGAGGCGCACCTGTCCTACGAATCGCGCGGCGAGCCGGACCTCACCTACAGCAACTTCTCGCCCGAGGACCTGATCAAGATCCTGGAGGCCTGCGACTTCCGCATCACGGCGATGGACGGGGACGACGACGCACCGATTATCCGTGCCGCACGGCGTGGCATCGAGACGACGATCACCTGTGTCGAGCGCGTAGACGACGAGCATCTGTATCGGCACGCGCTGCTCACCGCGGATGTCGAAGTGCCGCCCGAGATCGCCGCGGCCGTCACCGAGGCGGCGGCGCCGGTGGTCGATGGGGCGCCGAACGTCATCAAGCTGGGGACGTCGCTGATGTTCGATGGGGGAGTGACGGTGGGCTGGGTGGTGCGGCGGCTGGAGGATTGGGACGCGATGATGCAATCGTCGCAGACCAAGGCGAGTCGGAATGCGGGTGCGACGGCACGAAAGCCAAGCCGACGCGTGCACTGAGCAGGGCGCACGCTACGGTCGCGAGCGCAGCCGTCTGAGCCACGTGTCGTCGGCCGTCAGATCGGTCGACGCACGTGTCCGCCACGTCAGCGTGAGCTGCTGATCCACGGGTCGTCGGCCGGCAGACCGGTCGACTCGCCGGTCACACTCCCTTCGGCGCTGCCAAAGCATCTGGGCGAACTCGCGCTGGAACCTGGCGCTCAAACAGCGCCACGTCTCAGCCTCCGGTCCTGTGACGGCACCGCGCACGGCGAGTCTCCAACGGTCTGCCGACCGACGCCCCGTGTCTCAGCAGCCGATACGCACACTGGCGCCCACTTCAGCGCCGTACGACGGCCTTCAAGAGATCGATCTGCTCCTGCAGCCGCGCGTCCTGCTCGTCGAAGCGCCGATCCATGCGCTCGTCGAGGATCTGCACGGCCTCGAGGCCGAGCTTCATGTTGGCGTGGCTCTTCTCGAATTGCACGGTCATGCTGTGGCTCAGCTCCGCAAGCAGTGCGCCCCTGCTCCGCAAGAGTGCGGCCCTGTTCCGCCATGCCGTGACTCAGCTCCTCGATGCGAGCGGATAGGCGCGTGTCCATGGAGGCAATCGCAGCCTCGATGGAGCGCTGCCCGCCCTCGAGGCTCTCAAACCGCCGCTCGGCATGATTCAAGCGCGCGTCCACCTGGTCGAAGCGCTCGTCGACCCGGTCGAAGCGTCGATTCAGCCGGCCCTCGAACTCCGCCAGCAGCTCGCGCAACTGGTTCTGCGCCATCTCGTCGGCCATCCTACCATCGTCTCCTGCGCGAGAAACTCGTTCGCGCAGCGGCATGAGGACGCATGCGCCATGCCGGCGGGAGAATCGCGATTTGGCGTTGGATTGTGGCGAATGCCCGACGACTTGGTGCGCATCTTCTGCGGACTGGAATCCGATCGTGTGACGAAGATTCCGCACGGTGATGCACGTCACGCGTCACGCGTGGCATTGACCCGTGACCTCACCCCAAAGCAGGTTGGCTCATCAAACACGAAATCCGTCAGGCGTGTCCTTTCATGACACAGCACATCTGCAAAATCGGTAAACGCTGCGAGATTTCGCTAACGAAACTCGTCGAACCGAAAGCGGTCCGCGGTTTGCTCGTGGCCAATGGGCGGTTGTTGCTCCGATGCAGGTGCACCGAGGCGGATAGAAGCCCCTGAGATAGGACTCGAGAGAATGACGCGTTCCCGTTCGCTGACCGCTCGTGCCGTGATGGCGCTTCTGTTGATGGCCGGCTTCTACTTGATGGCGCTCGGGATCAGCGGCGCCCTCGTATGGGTGCCGTACGCTGAATGGACGTATCTAGGCAGGGTTCACTTCAAGATCGCGGCGATGTGCCTGGGTGCCGCCGGCGCGGTGCTGTGGTCCGTGATGCCGCGCGCGGATCGCTTCGAGCCGCCAGGGCCGCAGCTCACGCCTGCCAACGCGCCAAGACTCTTCCGGATCATTCACGAGGTTGCACGCGCGACCGCTCAGGAGTCCCCGTCTGAGGTGTATCTGTTGAACGAGGTCAACGCCTGGGTCACGCACCGGGGAGGCGTGATGGGGCTTGGCAGCCGTCGCGTGATGGGCGTCGGCCTGCCGCTGCTGGCCCACCTCTCGGTGGACGAGCTGAAGGCGGTCATCGCGCACGAATTCGGTCACTACGTATCCGGAGACGTGAGCCTGGGCCCGTGGATTCACAAGACGCGGTCCGCGATCGGGCGGGCGGTGGCTGCGACGCACGACACGTTTCTGGAGAAACCCTTTCAGGCCTACGGCAGATTGTTCTTGAAGACCACGCTTACGGTGTCGCGTGAGCAGGAGTTCGTGGCCGATCGCACCGCCGCACAAGTGGCGGGAACGATGTCGGCGGTGAGTGCGCTGCGCCGTGTGGCGACGCTCGGACCTGCTTACTCGGTGTATTTCAACAGCGAAGTGCTGCCGGTGTTGCGAGCCGGATTCATGCCGCCAATCGCCGGCGGCTTCCAGGGCTATCTGGCAGCTCCTGGAACAGCCGAGCACTTCGACCGGCTCATCGACGAGCCGGAGACCGACGCCGGCACGGGTGAATTCGACAGCCATCCGCCGATGGCCGATCGGATCAAGGCCCTGAATGGTCAGGCCTTGCAGTCGGCCGAGGACCGGCGGGCCGTCAGCGGTGGAGTGCTGGCCGATCTCGATAGACACGCAGAGGCGCTGCTTCGACACAATGTAGGCGACGACGCCGTGAGGCAGCTGCAACCAATCACCTGGGACCAAGTTGGGACCACCGTATACGAGCGGCAGTGGCACGAGATCGCCCGCACCTACGGCTCGTGGTTTGGGGACGTCACGGTGGACCGACTGCCGGTCGGCCAGCAAGCCTATATCGCACTCGGCTCTCGCCTGGTCGGCAAGGATGAGGTCAACGTGAACTCTGAAGAGCGCATTGCCCGGGCAGCACACTTGTTCACCGCGGGGCTGGGGTCGGCGCTGTCGCGGGCGGGATGGTCTGTCGAGACCGGCCCTGGGCGCCCCATTGAATTGGTCAAGGGCGCCGCTCGATTGGAGCCGGTTGCAGTGGTTGCGCGGCTGGTGAGAGGCGACGAGACGGAAGAGAGCTGGCGCGCGAACTGCGACGAGTTGCAGATTGCAGGTCTGCCGATCGCTGAAGCTCAGGTGTGACGAATCAAAGCGAGCGGGTGTATCCGCCTACCCTCTGCGGGCTGGATCGCCGCGAGCGACTGCGCAATGATGCCGGGACCTATGAGTGACCTCTTTCACGCCTACGCGGCCACGACGTTCACGGCCATGACTCCGCGGGGTGAACTGCGCCTGCGTGTCGGGGAGCATCATCACGCGCTCGACGCGCTGCTTGGTGACTACGACACCGAGTCCGGGGCCGGGTTCCTTGATAGAGTCGTGCAAGCTGCATCCGACGCATTTCGGCGCGCGAATCAGGCCACGCAGGAGTGACATTGACAGATCAAGCGGACTGGACCGCGCAGCTGCACGCGCTGGTGGCGGCATTCGAGCAGGAGATTGGCCTGCCGCCAGGGAAGAGCCGCCCGTTCGGCGGGCGTCGCCAGGGCTACCGCGGCGCGTCAGACGATGCCAGCGGGGTGCAGTGGAACACGTGGCTCTTCGCCACCGGCGAGGCCTACTGCGCCGTGAACCTCGAGGGCCTGGCCTACGACGGCTGGCCCATCGCCAGGTTCATCGAGCGCGAGCTGGACCGGCCGCGCCTGTTCGACGTGCGCGGGCGCGTGTCGGCGCCGCAGCTGGTGGAGGTGGTGTGGTACCGCGACGCGTGGCAGATTGTCTCGCGACCGCCCATCGACGAGAAGCACATCGGCCTCAGCCCGCGTGCGCTGTCGGAAGTGTCGCCCGAGCCGTGGCAGGACGCCCTGCGTGAAGCCTACGATTGCCTCGACGCCGGCAAGCGGCACCGCGGCCGCGCCAGGCAGACCGTGACGCTGACGAAGACACGGCAACAGGTCGAGAAGGAAGTGTCGCCGCACCTGCAGTTCCGGCAGCAGCTGACGATGGGCGCGGGCGGGGGATGGGCAGACGCCTTGAGGTCGGCCCGTGCAGAATCTTCAGCCGCTCTACGACTGGGTGACGGAACAGGCAAGCCCCTTGGGCTGAGTGGAAGGTTGGGGCCTGGCACGATCGAGCCGATTTCGACGCAGTTTCTGCAACCTTGCGCAGTGCCCCGACGTTGGCACCGTCGTCGCGAGGTCGCCGTCTGCCGCCTCGCCGGTCCGCCAGTCGCCAGATTCGGCCTGCCGCGCCGGGCAACGATGGGCACGTCGGATCCGGGCCGCTCTGCTATCCTCCCGTCGAGGTGCCTGAATGGTTGCTCGCGTCCTGACTGCACTGGCCGTCATCACCGCCTGCGTCACCAGTTCTGCCGATGCGCAGTTCCGTCGCGGCATGCTGGCCGAAAGCACCGAGATTCTGCTCTATCCCCACCAGGCGCCGGCCCTGTTGCTGCCGGCGGGCCGCGTCGAGGTCGAGCTGCGCAACGCCACCGGCGCGCCGGCGCGCATCGTCGAACGGCTGCACGACCTGTTGGCTCGCCAGCTCTCCGAGAACGACCGTCGGCTCGAGGTGGTGGAGAAGGGCGGCGGCGTCGTCGTGACGGCCACTGTCGTGGAGTGGAACGAGTCGCGGCACAGCAGCACCAAGTACGTGTCGGAGCAACGGCAGGTCGGCACCAAGCAGGTCAAGGACAAGAACGGCAACTGGAAGACCGAGCCGGTCTACGAATACGGCAGAAACAAGCCGTCTGTCGTCATCTCGGCCGCCGCCGGTCTGCGCCTCGAGGTGCGCCGCCGGAGCGGCGGCACGCCGGTGGCCGACGAAACGGCCCGGCACGAGATTCGGGAAGAACATTCTCGTGGAGGCGGGCCCGCCGTCTCGCGACGCCGTCGAGGACATGCTCCTCGACAATGTGGTGCGAAAGGGAGCCGGACGCATTTCGCCCGGACGGGCGTCCATTCGCGTGCTCCTGGCGCGCAGCGACGACGTGGATCGCTTGAATCAGCTGGCGCAGGAGCGCAAGTGGCAGGATTGGCTGAGCGGGCTCGAGGCCGTGAAGCCGAACCGGGACAAGAAGCGTGACGCCTACAGGCTGCACAACCTCGCCGTGGCGCACGAGGCGATGGCTTACGAATCCACGGACGCCGAGGATTGGCGGGTGCGGCTCGGGCTCGCCAGCAACCTGATCGCCGGGGCCGCGACCGAGAACGCCAGCGAGAAGTACATTACCGAAGCCGCGAATCGCATCGCCTCCAGCATCTCCGCCTACAGCCGACTGATCGAGTTGTACGCGTCAGCCGGCACCTCGGCTGCCAGGCCGTCCCCAGCCGCGACCACCCCCCCAGCGCGGGCGGCAAGCGGATCCAGGCCGCCTGCCACTCCGCCGGCCATGTCCAATCAGGACGTCATCGACCTGCGTAGCGCGGGCCTGGATGACGACAACCTGATTGCCGCGGTGAAAGACGCCCAGGCCGTGAGCTTCGACCTGTCCCCGGCGGGCCTCAAGACGCTCCTCGCCGGACAGGTCTCGAATCGGGTGATTACGGCGATGCGGGCCAGAAGCCCGAAGCCGTGAGGGCGCGTGCGGGCTGAGGCTTGAGGCTTGAGGCTTGCGGCTTGAGATAGCGCGCTGGCCCGCGCCGTGCTGGTGGAGTGCGATGCCGGACATGTGTTTGTGCAGGTGGGTGGCGTTCGGGACCATTCCGGAAGTCCAGCGCTTCGTGCGAGCGGCTCGGTCCAGGCGGCCGAAGACCGCGCGTGGACGTCAGGCGGGCCTCGGCAGAGCCGCTGTCGTTTCAGCAGCTCTGGCCACTCGGTCCAGACGACGATCCTAGTGACCGCTACGCAACACCCTCCACCGAGCCGGACGATTGCTCGACCACTGGGGTGAAGCGGACAGGGACAACGGCCGCTCGTGTGTCGTACTCGTTCCTGACGATTTGGGGCGAGCCGTACGGCCTTGTCCGTCACGTCTCGAGGCAGTTCCCGCGCCTCGACTTCGTCCTTGGCGCGGTCGCACCGGCCGTGGGCGAGGCCAACAGCTGGTACTTCCGTGCCGGCCGCGGGAAGAACTGGGTCATGGGCGGTCGCCGGCATGAGCATCTCTACCGGCAGATCTACGCGGCGGCTGGTGTAGACCCAGATGATGACGACATCGATCCGGGCCTCGAGTATGGACTCGACATCAATTTCGACCATGCGCTGATGGACGAAGTCGTCGCCCATTGGACCGTGGTCAGGCGGGCCGCGGCTCGACGGAAGCGTCGATAGCGCCCGGCGGCGCCTGAACCCCACCCCTCCCGCGTCGCAATTCTTGCCTCTTGCGCTTCGGCTCGGACGATGAACCGTCGTCCCAGAGAGGGAGGACAGCACCAATGGCCATAGGATTTGCGCCCGACCGTGCGGGCGCACCCTAACAGATGGGCGAGCGCATCGTGACCGTTGACGCCGAAGTGATGGGCGGAACCCGCGTCTTCGCGGGTACTCGACGTGCCGGTGCAAACCCTGCTGGACTACCTCGAAGGCGGTGAGACCATCGACGACTTCCTCGAGGGATTTCCCTCTGTCTCACGGGCAAACGTCATTGCGTTCCTCGACAGCCCGTCGCGGCCGCTGATGCCTCGGCGTCGTGAAGGTCCTGCGACGAGTGTTCGACCGCCGTCTCGCCCGCGAACCTATAGCCCCGACGTGCGGACGGTTCCAGATGGGAATCGGGCCGACGAGCGCGCCTCCGGGCAGGAGCAGGGCTCGAGGTATCGTCACCGTCGACCGGAGTCAGCGCCAGCGAACCTCTCCGAGTTCACCATCGCGGTAGTCGTCCCGAGGGCGCCCAGTAATCGCTAAGGACCTCCAGTTGCTGTCCTGACTTGCTCGTGGCGCTGGCGGACGTCCCAGCAGGGTCAGGCCATCGGTCATCGGCCCGGTGCAGGCTAGCTGGAGTGACGTGATGTGCTCGGGAATCGCGTGCGCTTGCCGCAGCGGCTCGCCGGGGGGATGGTCGAGGCCGTCGTGAACTCCCCGCTGATGCGTCCGTGCCGGTGCCATGAACGCCTCGCGATTCCTGGCGAAGATCCAAAGGCTCGATCTGCTGGACAAGGCACCATCCGCCGCTCCTGCGAGCCGGTAGAGGATGCGGGTGACGTCAGCATGGCGGACCCCCTCCGCTTGACCGGCGGACCACTCGCGGAGCGGCCAATCACCGCAGCCTGACATATTCCGCCCGCGCCTGCTCGATCACGGGAACCTGGCTGTCGGCGTCCTTCCACAATCCGAGCACATCCTCGTACGAGGCCTTCGCTTTGCCGGCGTCACCCGCCATCGTCCAGGCTCTCGCGAGTTGCAGGCGCGCCAGCGCGCCCATCGGATCCTCGAGCACGACGCCCGGATGATCGAGAATCTTCTGGAACTCCGCGGCGGCCTCGGCGGGTTTGCGTAACGCGAGGTAGGCCAGGCCACGAACGTAGGTCGGGTACATCGCCCCGAAGGCCACGCCACCCGCACCGAAGAAGCTGATGCCGGGCTGGGCGAACTCATAGGTGGCGGCAGGTCGCAATAGCTCGATCGCGCGGGAAGGGTCATCGGCCTTCAGGGCGGCGAGCGCCCGCAGTGTCGGCAGGTAGTTGTAGCGGACGGACGTGTCCTCGGGAAAGCGCTGGTCGAGATCGTCGGCGATCCGCTGCGTCCGGGCGGTGTCGCCGGCGATCGCCAGCGCCAGGGCCGCGGCATACGTCACGTGGCGTCCCTGAGCGACATCGAGCACGTGCGTCGCGCTCCGCTTTGCGGCGGTGGTGTTGCCGTACCACGCCTCCCAAACGGCCATCGCGGTTTCGTACGCGGCGGCTCGCTCGCGATTGCCCGCCGCCGACGCCAGCTCGATGGCGCGGCGTGCCGACTCCCTCGCGTCGCCGAGGCGGCCGGCGCGCGCGAGCGTCAGCGCCTGAAGGTTGGCCAACCGGTCTTCGACGCCCGGCTTGCCCTTCGCCAGCTCGATCTGGCGTTGCATGCCGGGTGCGTCCGATTTCAGAAACGCGATCTGATAGGCATCCGGTAATGCGTCGGCTTGGTCCGCACGCGCCAGCGCTTGCTGGAGCGCCGCCTCGGCATCGGTCGGCCGACCGAGGCTGATGTAGCCCCACACTCTGGCGTAGTACGCCGGAATGACCTGCCCGGCGTCGGGACTGATGGCAACCGCTTCTTTGGCCTTCTCGACCATCACCTCGTATTGTCCGGTGCCTGCTGCGAAGAATCCCGCCATGAGTCCCGGCGCGACCGCATCGCGCGGATAGGTTTGCGCCCACAGGCGGAGCGTCTCGGCTTCCCGCTCGAGGTTGCCCGTCACCTGCCGGTCGTAGATCGTCATGATGAAGAAGCGATCGCGGTCGGTCGCGTGATCGCGCAGCTCGTAGGCTTTGCGCGTGCTCTCTTCTCCGAGAACGACTTCGCCGATTCCGCTGTACAAGAGGCCCAGCAGCGAATGCGCAATCGCGAAATCTGGATCAATCTCGACCGCACGCTTGAGCAGCGGGATCGCCGTCGGCCTCCCGATCGCGAGATAGGCCGTGCTGTACGCCTTCAGCGCGTCGAGCGAGGCCGTTGCGGCCTCCTCGAGGGGCGTGGAGTGCTGCTGCACCATGGCCAGCGATTCGCCGACACGGCCCCTGAAGGTGGTCGCAAGTCGGCTCAGGGCGTTCAACACGTCTTCCTTGCGTGCCGCCTGGAGCTGTCCCTGGTCGAGCACGTCGCCGGTCGTGCAGTTCTGGGCCCGCAGGCCGAGGACGTATTGACTGCCAAGACTCGCAATCGATCCCGTGATGACGGCAGTGCTGCCGATGCGCACGCACAGATCGCGCGCGACGTCGTCGGTCAGCCGCGCCGTTGGCGGCTGGCCCATCAGCTCCAGCGCCCGGCGGATGCGGTCGTCGGGAACGATGCTGAGAAATGGTGACTGCCCGAGCTCCACCGCCAGTCCCTGCCGAAGCGTGCCGTCGAAGACAGCGTCGCCTGTGGTGTTGGTGAAGTCGGCGAGCACGATCGTGTCCTTCTCGCTCAACTTCGCGGGACGGCGACTGTAGAACGCCCCGCCGACCACGGCGGCGACGGTGATCGATGCGGCAACCAGCATCCACAGCTTCCCGCGGCCCGACCGCTGCCCGGGGTGCCTCGGCTGCCGTGTCGCCAATCACCCGTCCCGAGTCGCGATCGCGCTTCAGCCGCTGGAGGTCGGCGCGAATCTCGGACGCATGCTGATAGCGCAGCTCGCGATCCTTCTCCAGGCACTTGGCGATGACGCGGTCGAGTTCCGCCGGAATGTCCGGATTCAGTCGCCCCGCAGGGGTGGACCCGCGATTGAGAATGGCGTCAAAAATCAGTCCCGCGCTGTCGCCCTTGAACGCCGCGGCGCCCGTCGCCATCTCGTACAACACCGCGCCGAACGAGAACAAATCGGTGCGGGCATCGATCGGTTGGGCCCGCACCTGTTCGGGCGACATGTACGGCACCGTCCCCAGGACACTCCCGGGACTGGTCAGCTCCGGAGGCCCGGTGATGGTTGCCGCCGTTTCCCCACTGCCGGCGGCCGGCCGGACGGTCGCCAGGCCGAAGTCCAGAATCTTGGCGTGGCCCCGGCTCGTGACGAAGAGATTCGCCGGCTTGAGATCGCGGTGCACGATCCCCGCGGCGTGCGCGGCTTCAAGGGCGTCGGCCATCTCGATGGCGAGCGCCAGCAGCTGATCGACGTCGAGCGCGCGCCCGGAGATGCACTGCTTCAGCGTCATCCCCTCGAGGAACTCCATCACGAGGAACGCGCGAGCACCCTGCTCGCCGACATCGTAGACGGTGCAGATGCTGGCGTGATTGAGCGCCGATGCCGCGCGTGCCTCGCGCTGGAATCGAGTCAGGGCGTCGGGATTCTCCGAGAGCTCCGGCGACAGGAACTTCACGGCGACGAAGCGCTGCAGCCGCGCATCCTCCGCCTTGTAGACCACGCCCATCCCCCCGGCGCCCAGCTTCTCGACGATGCGGTAGTGAGAGAGCGTCTGACCGATCAGGGGACCGTCCCCGGCCCCGATATGCTCGACGCCGTCGTCGAGGCCACTCCAGCCTTCAGCAAGCGCGCGTGCGGCGACACCAATCGCCGGAGCGGCGAGAAACTGGTCGGCGCGGTCGTGGGCCGCAAGCAGCGACCGTACCTCCTGCTCCAGTTGCTCGTCGCCGCCGCAGGCGCCTTGCAGGAACACGTCCCGCTCCGCGACCGGCGCATCGAGCGCCGATTGCAGCAGCTTATCGACGTGGTTCCAGCGTTCGTTGTCCATCCGCGGTCGGGCCAGCCAGCTCGCGATACAACCAGGCCTTGGCGCTCTTCCACTCGCGCATCACCGTGATCGGAGAGACGCGCAGCACTTCGGCGGTCTCCTCGACGCTCAGGCCCCCGAAGAAGCGCAGCTCCACCACCTTGGCTTTGCGCGGGGCCCGCTCCGCCAGCGCCGTCAGGGCGTCGTCCAAGGACACGAAATCACCGGAGCGATCGGCGGAGATGGCGTCGGCATCGAGCGACACATGGGCGACGTTTGCCCCGCGCTTCGCGTTGCGGCGGCGCGCGCGATCCACCAGCACACGGCGCATCGCCTGGGCGGAGACGGCCAGGAAGTGGGCCCGGTTCTGCCAGTGCATGCGCTTGTAGTCGACCAGGCGCACGTAGGCCTCGTTGACCAATGCCGTGGTCTGCAGGCTGTCGCCGCCGCGCTCGCGCTGCAGGTAGTAGTGGGCCAGCCGGTGGAGCTCGTCGTAGACGATGGGGGTCAATTGGGCGAGGGCGCCCTGATCCCCTTCGGTCCACGCTCGCAGCAGCGCGCTGACATCGTTCGGGAGCGAGTCGCTCATCTCCATGACCCGAGGCCTCACCGTGGTCGCGAAAGTATACAGGGGTTCGCCATTCCTTCGATTGATAGTTCTCGACCGGTTTCTGCGCCTATCTCAGTAGAGCGCACGGCTGACGCAACGGCCGGCGGAAGGAGTAACGGTATGGTGAAGAACCTGGTCAGAGCCTCGGTGACGATGGCCATCCTCGGCATGTTCGGCATCTCAACGTCCGCCGCGCCAGCGGTCGATCAGGGCGCGGGGCCCGATTCTCGCGAGCACCCAATCAGGATGACCTTTTCGGGAAGCATCATCCCGACGACGTTGGTTGTCCAGCCCAACTCGATTACCGACGAAGAGCTGCTGGCCGGTCACGGCTCGCTCGGGTCATTCACGTTTCGCAAGCTCCGCACGGACGACACCGTTCCCCAGTCGTTTGGCGTGTGCGGGAGCGGCGTCGGCCCGAGCTCTGCGGGTGGCGGCCGGGGGCGGCGTATTTCGGTTCGAAGACGGGAGCCTGCTGACGGTCGTCATCACCGAGGGCGCTCTTTGCATCGACTTCGACCATATGGTCGGCCACCTGACGGAGACGTATCAGATCACTGGTGGAAGCGGACGTTTTGCCGGTGCGACCGGGGCGCTGCAGGCAACGGGGACCCTGCACGCGGTGTTGTTCAGCGCCTCCAACGCGGCGGTCCTGTTGACGAATACCGGGGCGTTGACGGGCACCGTTCGACTGCCGTAAGCAGGAGACGACGACGTGCAGGGGCTCGAGGTCTGACGGGTGGCGCGCGACACGGCGCGAGCGCCGGATGATCTCGAGCACCGGCCTATATCGACCTGGCGACGACGATGCAGCTCTCGAAGTGGGACAACGGTGCGATAGACTCCGCCTCAAATGGCGGCCACCTCCGGTTCGAGCTCCATTAGCTCCGTTATCGTCGACCGCCTCGTCGCCGATGGTCACGAGTCGGATACCTGGAGCTATCTGGTACTCGCCGCCTGCGAAGGCCCCGCGGAACTCGCCGCCGTCCTCGACGGCGAGCAAGACGCCGGCCGCGCGTGAGCTGACGCCGGCGAAGGCCGCGGCCACGGTCGAACCTCCCGGCGCCTACCTGCAAACGATCACCGTCGAAGGCTTCCGCGGCATCGGGCCTGCCGCCACGCTGGAACTAAAACCCGGCCCCGGGCTCACCCTGGTCGTCGGGCGCAACGGCTCGGGCAAATCGAGCTTCGCCGAGGGCACTGGAGGTGCTGCTCACCGGCGGCAACAAACGCTGGGACGACCGCTCCGCCGTCTGGAAAGAAGGCTGGCGCTGCCTCCATCGTCCAGCCCCGTGCGCGGTGCGCGCGGAGTTCGCCGTCGAGGCGCTGGGCACGGTAACCGTCGAGCGACGCTGGGACGATGGCGCGGCGCTCAATGGGAGCACGGCATGGTTCCAGTCGAAGGGCGGCGCCCGAAAGCCTTACGCGCAGCTGGGGTGGGACGTTGCCATGCGCTCCCACCGGCCGCTGCTGCCTTATGCCGAGATGGGCGCGGTGTTCGACAAGCCATCCGAATTTCACGACGCGCTTGTCGAGGTGCTCGGCCTCGGGGAGTTCGATGCGATTCAGAAGACGATGCAAGCCGTGCGCAAGGAGCGCGAGGCGGTGGTTGCCGTCGCCGCCGACCGGCTGAAGAACATCCTGCCGCGGCTCCAGGCCCTCGCCGCGTCGTCTGGCGATCGCGCGCCGTGAGCCGCGTTCGCTGCGTTGAAAGGCAGGAAGCCAGACCTCGACGCGGTGCAAGTGCTGCTGAACGACGGCGGGGCGCAGGCCGCGGACGAGAGCGTGACCGCATTGCGGTCAGCCATCCTGCAAACGCAGGCGCCATCACGCGACGAGGCGAGCAGAGCCGCCAATGAATTGCGAGAGGCCGCTGCGGAAGTGGAGAACAGCCTCGAAACAGATGCCGGTCGCGCACGGGCGCTGGCGCAGTTGCTGGAGCAGGCGCTGAGTTATCACGCCGCGCACCACCGATCCGACGACGCCGGTCCCAAGGCCGCAGCAATCAAAAACCGAAAGGCCAAGGCAGGGAAGGGCACCTTGTTTAGCGGTGAGGATTGCCCGGTCTGCGGCACCTCCGGCGCCTGAGCGAAACGTGGCGCGACGATACGACAAAGGCCTTAGCCGATCTGCGTGCCCAGGCCAATGCCGCGGACCGGGCGCACGCGCGTCTGGAACGGGCAGCGAACGTCGCACGCCAGTGCTGCGCGTGTCGTCGGCTGGCGTCCAGCCCGCCGCAGTCCATGGGAATCGTGTCCGCCGCACCGGCTCTGGACGCGGTCGCGCAATGGAACGGTGGCACGGCGCTGACTAATCCGGTGGCGCTGGCCGACCACTTGTCACAAGGCGTGGGCGCGGTATCCGACGCGCTCGACAAGTTCCACACCGACCTACGCGCCGAACTGTCACGTCGTGAAGATCTGTGGCGCCCCATGGCCACCGAGTTGCGCGACTGGGTGCCGCATGCACTCGCTGCGGCCCCGGCGCAGGCGCAGGTGACGGAGCTGAAGAAAGCAGAGAACTGGTTCAAGAACGTGCAGGCCGACATGCGGGCCGAGCGGTTCCGCCCGATCGCCGATCGCGCGAAGGCGATCTGGCGGCAACTCCGCCAGCAGAGCAACGTGGAGCTGGAGGATGTGGCACTGAAAGGCTCGGCCACGCAGCGCAGCGTCTCGCTGGACGTCACGGTGGACGGCGTCGCCGGCGCCGCGCTGGGCGTGATGAGCCAGGGCGAGCTGAACGCGCTGGCGCTCAGCCTGTTCATGCCGCGCGCGTCGCTGCCGGAGAGCCCGTTCCGCTTCATGGTGATCGACGATCCCGTGCAGTCGATGGACCCGTCGCGCGTGGACGGCCTGGCGCACGCGCTGCACGAAGCCGCGCGCACGCGGCAGGTGGTGGTGTTCACGCACGACGATCGACTGCCGCAGGCGGTGCGCCACCTCCTGATCCCCGCGACCGTCATCGAGGTGATGCGCAGACCCAACTCGGTGGTCGAGACGCGACGGGCCCTCAGCCCGGTTGAAGGCTACGTCGAGGATGCTCATGCCATTCGAAAGACGAGCAATCTTCCTGACGACGTCAAGCGTCGCGTCATCCCAGGTTTCTGCCGCAGCGCCGTGGAGGCGGCCTGCATGGACGCGGTGCGCCGGCGGCGGCTGAAGCGCGGCGACACGCACCAGGCCGTGGAGGATCTGCTGGCGGACCATAAGACGCTGAACAACCTGATGGCGCTGACACTTCTGGACGATGGGGAGAAGGGGAGCGAGGTGATGCGGATCCTGAACAAGAAGTTCGGGAGCTGGGCGGGGGACGTGTTCAAGATGGTGAACAGCGGCGCGCACGAGGCGCACGACGGCGACCTCGAGTTCCTGGCCAAGCAATCGGAATTGCTCGCGCACAAGTTGCAGGAACTGCAATGAAACCGCCGGGTGTGGGGCCTGGCACGATCGGGCCGAATTCGATGCAGTTTCTGCAACAGGCGAGGGCGTTGATGCGGGCGCCGGAGGCCGGGCACGCCGACCTGGGAGGCACCTGGCCGCGCGCGGTGGCGCTGCTGACGCGCCAGGCGCTGGAGCAGGGACTGGACGACTTCTGGGGCGCACGCGCGCCGCTGGTGCGCGAGGCCTCGCGTCATGCGCAGCTGCTCTGCCTCGGCGCCTATCTCCCCGACGATGGCGTGGTGAGCGGCGTGCGTTACGCCTGGCATGGGCTGAGCCGCGCCTGCCATCATCAGGTCTACGAGCTGCCGCCCACCGCGACCGAGCTCGAACGCTGGCTCGACGCGGTGGACGCGCTCGTCGCGTACGACCCTATTCGTTCAGCACCTTCATCACGTCCTCGTCACCGTTCACCGGCGTGATCTCGAACTCCAGGTGTCCGTTCACTGCTGCATCCACCGTGCCGAGCGCGGCGGAATCGCTGGCTCTCCGCCAGCACCGGTGGCCATCCGGACGCGTTCATTGATCCAGGCTGTACACGAGCTCACCCATGAGCAGTGTGGAGTGTGTGGGAACGCTCGGGTTGAACAGTCCGACCACCCCGGGCCCAGACGCAAAGTCGCGCGCGTAAATCAGGATGGTGGCGGCGCCGGTCGGGGAGGCACCAGCGAACGGGCCGGTGCCGATGGAGAACGCGAGCGTGCGCTGCGGGCGGAGACTGGGTGGCAGTATGAACAGCACGCCCTCGCCCGTGGTCAGCGTCCCGGCTCCAGGCCGTCCGAGCGCGCCGCGAATGTGCACCTGATTGAACTCGTCGCGCCAGATCTGCAGACCCTCCAGCCCATAGCCGCCATTCAACCACCGAGTGGTTGTCGTCCCGCAGAGCACGAGCGTCGGCGGTGTCGGGACATTGCACGGCGACTGCGGAGCGTTGGGATTGTCGGCGACAGTCAGCACCACGGGAGTGATCGGCCGCAGGGGCAGACCGGTGGCGTTCCCGCCCATGACGAACGTGCCGGTATTGCCCAGGCTGTCCATCCAGGTGCCGTTGCCCGTCGCGGGGCTCACGATCCCCGAGATGCCGGTGGTACGCCCCGTCGGCGACGTCACGATCGTGAAGTTCACGCTGGCAGTGCCGTCCGGATTGAACACCGCCTGGCCGCTCGCTGCACTCCGGGGATCTGCCGCCGCACCGGTCGTCGAACCCGGACAGCGCGAACCCGGTCGGCGTCGTCGTGAGGGTGAGTGTGACCTTGTTGCAGAAAGGCTGCATCTGCCAGATGAACGTCCCGAACACCTGCGCCGAGGCGGTCGAGACACCGACGGTGAGAACCATCGCCAGCGCGCTCAGCAATCGTTCGAATCGGACCTTGGTCACGTCGACCTCCAGGGGCAAAAGGACGGCGGCATCCGTCTGCTCGTCGGCCAGTTCATGCTCAGCGCCTCGATGGCGCCGTCGTCTCGTTCGTAGTATAGCGAGCGAGAGATTCCTCCGCCCGTCGCCATACGTCGCCCAGGATGTGGGCGCGACAGCTTCGTGGAGGGGAGGTTGTCAGGCACTGGAAGCCAGAAAGCTGCGCCCACCGCGACCGAGCTCCAACGCTGGCTCGACGCGGTGGACGCGCTCGTCGCGTACGACCCCTATTCGTTCAGCACCTTCATCACGTCCTCGTCACCGTTCACCGGCGTGATCTCGAACTCCAGGTAGTCCGTCCACTGCTGCATCCACCGGCCGAGCGCGACAGAATCGCTGGTCTCCGCCAGCACCCAGCCGCGGTGCCCGCCGACGGCATGCCATCGCGCGTGCATCTTGACGCCCTCGCCAGGGCCGCCTCCGGTCTTCTTGAACCGTTCCTGGACTTCGTCTCGATCGTCGGGCTGAAACGATGTACGAAATCATGAACTGCATGGGGAGCCTCCAACTGCGCTCGACAGTGAGCGCGCCATCCTACCGTAGCCCGCAGCCTTCAGCGCAGGCGCCGCCTAACGCCCAGTCGATTGCATCACCCTTGCCCACGAACAAGCTGAGCAGCAGCGCTCTGCCGCTCCGGTTGGCCGTCCCCGTCTGCCGGTTGCCCGGTTGCCGTCTGCCGGATACCAGGGCCCCGAGTCCGTCCCTGTAACGATCCGGCCGTATAGTGCACTAAGCATCGGACGGTCGCTTGCGTCTTCCCCGAGGAGCGCCATGAACCTTAGCCCCGACGCGCTGAAACGCTGGCCCGTAGTCGGCGGCGTGCTGACCCTCATTCTGCTCGCCGCGCTGTCGCTTGCTTACTGGGACAACTACCAGGACCAGCAACGCTATCTTCAGAGCCGAAATTTCCGCCTCATCGCCGTCCTCGCCGGGCAGACCGAGAACCTCATTGAGAACCGTGTGCGCATCGTCCGCGATGCGCTGGGGAACGCGAAGCCGAATGCCAAAACCGGACGTGGCCATGTGGGTCGCCGACACCGTGAAGGCCCTGAAGACCAAGGACCCGACGGGCCGCAGGGTCACGCAGGACGTTGCGTTGACAGACCCCACGGTGGCAGAAACCTCTGCCACGCCGAGTCGAGGTGGCGGCGGCGTATGTCGCACTATCGCGCCAACGTCGCCGGTGAGGGCGCCGCGCTCAGAATCAGCCTGACTCCGCCAGACCCGAAGACGCTGCCGACCGTGACCGTGAAGATGCCGGCCCGCGAGTCGCTGGGTGACAACTTTGCCAGCAAGGTCAATCAGGGCGCGTTCGACACCCTGGTCCTGACCACGTCCGATGGCCGCGTCGTGTATGCCGCGGGACGACGAGCCGACGAACTCTACGCGATGTCCCTCGCGTCGCTGGTGCCGCCACCGGCAGGCGGCAGGGAGAGCGACGGATTTCGCCGGCTGTCGGCAACCATCGCCGAGCGGACAGTGCAGATTGCAGGTGTGGACTACCGGATGTTCGTGCAGCCGTGCTACCGCGGCGATCGCTCGGGCGAAACGACCTCGTCTACGGGATTGGCGGTCGTGGGTCTCGTTCCCGCTGAAGCGCTGTTCTCGGCCTCGCTCGCCATCTCGCCGGTGCTGGTGCTGGGCGGCATCGCGATGGTGCTCGCAGCGCTGGTCGGATGGTCGTTCCTGAAGATCGCGCTCATCGGTCCACAGCAGCGCGTAACGCGAACCGATGTGCTGCTGCTCGCAGTGTCCAGCGTGTTCGGTCTGGCGCTCGCGACCATCCTGCTGCTCACGACCTCCGCCTACGCGCGGCTCAGCGCCGACGTCGACGCCCAGCTGAAGCAGCTGGCCGAACACCTCAACAACAACCTGACCCGCGAGATCGACGACGCCTACTCGCAGGCGAAGGCGCTCACCACGCATCTGCTGGCATCCCCGTGCAGCACCGTTTCATCGAGCCCGGAATGTGATGCCGTGAACAGCGCACTCTCGAAAGACCTGCAGTTGCCGGATCAGCGGTATCCGAGCTTCACCGCGTTCTCACTGATCGACGACGCCGGCATGCAGCGCGTGAAGATCGGCAACGACGACAACACCCGGCGGCGCATTTCCGTGGCCGACCGTGCCTACTTCACACAAGCGAGGGACGGCCGTGCCTGGGAACTGGCGCAGTGTCCCGGCGGCTGCGTGCTGGAGTCAACCTGGTCCTGGATCACCGGCAAGCCGCAGGTGTCGCTGTCGATGAAGACGGAGATCGAGGGCCTGCCAGTCGCGGCCATCTCCATTCCGATGACGCCGTTGATCAAGCCAGTGATGCCGCCGGGGTTCGAGTTTGCGGTGATCGACACGGCGGGCGATGTGCAGTTCCACTCGGACAACCAGCGCAACGTCCACGAGAACCTGCTGATCGAGGCCGACCAGAACCAGCGGCTGAAGTCGATCATCAGCGCGCATCGCGCCGGCACGCTGAACACGTCCTACTGGGGACGGCGTTATCGCGCGTACGTTCGGCCCGCCATCATTCCCGGCTGGTCGATCGTCGCCCTGCACGACAAGCAGCACACGCGCTCGCTGGTGCTGGAGTGGACGGCGGTGAGCCTGCTGTTGCAAGGCGTGTTCATGGCGCTGTGGACCATCGGCGTGGCGATTGCGCTCAGACTGGATACGTCGTGGCTGTGGCCCGACCCGCTCCGCCGGCCGTGGTATCCGGTGTTGTCCTCGCTCTCCGTGGCAGGCCTGCTGCTGTGGGGGCTGGTGGCGTACCGCTACGGCCTGGTGGGCGCGGCCACCCTCGGCATCGTCCTGCCAGTGGTCTTGTGGCTGGTGACTTGCGTGGTGCTGTATCGCCCGCTGCCCGAAGGAGAGAAGCCCAAAGCCTGGTCGCAACTCCGTCGCGATTACCGCCTGGCGGGAGCGTTGCTGCTGACAGCGACCGCCGTGGTCCCCGGCGCCTCGTTCTTCGCCCTCTCCTACGACATGCATGTCGGGGGATTTCAGAAGGGCCGTCAGATCGTCCTCGCGCGCGCCGTTGACGAAAGCGCGCCGTGCAAGTCGGGCTGGACCGGTGACGCGCCCGGCCGCGATGCGCGCGAGGTACGACGAAGTGTTCTACAAGAGCGAGGTGACGTGCCTCGAGGGAGACGCACCGATCGAGACGCCGGAGGAAGAGGCTGCCGAGGCGGACAACGAACCATGGGGCATTCACTCGCTGATCGAGGAATACCTGCCGTATTACACCTCCGCGTCGGTCGAGACTCGCGAGCTGCTGCACGACCATGCGAACGACAACACGTGGGTCAGCACGCGCGTCCCCGACGGCCAGATGACCGTAGACGTCGCCGCGCGCGCCCCGGGGTATCGCGTGAAGGTGCAACGCCGGTGCCGGCGCCACTTGGCATTCGCTCGCTGGGCGGGCAGCCGCGGATCGTATGGACGGCGTTGTTGGCGCTGGTGTGCATTGATGGTCGGCTTGATCGCGTCGGTCCGCTGGATCATGAACTACCTGCTCCGTCACGTCCTGCTCGCGGACATCGTCGAGCCGGCGCGCCCGAAGCTGCCGGTGGAACTGGCGGTGGGGCAGAACCTGCTGGTGATCTGCGACGATCCCGCCGTTCAGGCGAAGGCGCTGACGGAAAATTCGGAGGCGTCCATTTTCGAGCTGACGCGCATCCTCACCGCCGAGAACCCTGGAGCCGAATGGCGGCGGACACGGGTGGCGCTCGGCTCGGCGAACACCGTGGCACCGCTCGTCATCCACGACGTGGCCGATGCCATGGACGACCCTGCGCTGATGCTCAAGAAACTCGCGCTGGTGGACCAGTTGATGGGTGACCTCGAGCAGACGGTAGTGCTGCTCGCCAAGTACCCGACCTACGTGCTGGCCGCCGCGGCGAAAGACGCGGCGCGAGGCAATGCGGATTCCGATCGGTGGCCGAAGCTGATCTCCCGCCTCACCGTGATTGATATCCGCACGTCCCCTCAAGGCCAGCAGGAATTGAGCGGCACCGCGGCGGTCGTCACCTGGCGCGAGCGACTGGCGCAGCTGTGGGCCGCGTGGACGAAGTCGCCGGCGGAGGACTGGCAGTCGGAGTTGATCAGCGCGGAGGCTGGGCGCAACAGGAAGCTTCGCCGGATCTGCGAGGAACTGCAGAGGACGCTGGCGTTCCAGTCGCGGGGGCTCACCTGCGAACAGATCCTCGAAGAACTGGCCGAGCGCGCCGCACCTTACTATCAGCGCCTGTGGCTGGCCTGCGACGCCGACGAGCGCGTGGTCCTGGAGCACGTCGCGCAGTATGGCCTGGCAAGTGCCGCATCGCGGCGCGTGGTCCGGCGCCTGTTGGGGAAGGGCCTGCTGCGCAAGGACCCGAACCTGCGCCTGATGAACCAGAGCTTCCAGCGCTTCGTCCTGACCGCGGAGTGCCGCAGGGAAGTCGCGGCGCTCGAAGAGCTGGCCGAGCCGAGCGTGTGGGATCGCCTGCGCCTGCCGCTGGGGTTGACCTCGCTGGCCACAGTGCTGTTCCTGGTGATCACGCAGCGCGAGGCGTTCGACGCCACCGTCGCGATGGCGGCGGGCGTGACGACGGCGGTGCCGACGCTGGTGAGGCTGACCAATTTCCTGACGCAGCTGGGGGGCAGGGGCACTACACCGCCAACGGCCAACACATGATTTTTGCGTGCAGCAACCATGCGGTGTTGGACGCATACTGGCTGTGGGCGTTAGCCCTCTAAGCGGCGTCGCCGCCGCAGCTTGCTCGAGGTGACCCGTGTCTTTCGTCCGGATCTCGTCCGCGTGTCTACTCCTGCTTCTCGCCTTCACCCGCCTTGCGGCGGCTCAGGCGCCCGTCCTCCGGGCGGCCTCGACCACGATTTACCCGGGCCAGAGCGTCGTCGTCCAGCTGATCGGCGCGCCGTTCGCGAACTTTGCCCTGATTGGCAGCTCTACCAACGCGGGGTTCAGTTATGCCGGCGTGGCTCTCGCGGTAGGCACCGACGTCGTGGTGCTGACCACCGGCGTGCTTGGATGCGACCGGGGTCGCCAATATCGTGGTGACGCCGCCGTTTCGCGGCACGACTCTGGATCGCTATTACCTTCAGGGCGCCACCGCGCCCTCGGCATCGTTCGCAGGGCTGGTGGCCTCGAACGGACTGGTGCTTCGGAATGCGGACCTGCTCTCGGGGCTGGCCGGACCTGAAGGCCCGCCGGGGCCTCCGGGGCCTCGCTGGTCCTCCGGGTCCCGTTGGTTTGACCGGACCCCCAGGACCGACGGGTCCCACCGGAGCAACCGGGGTGCAAGGGCCGGTTGGCCCCATGGGCGCCACCGGCGCCACAGGCGCGACTGGTCCGAGAGGGTCCCCGGGGCCTGGCGTGTTGCCCTGGACCGGCTCCACGCACGACATCCCTGCGGGTATGGGCGCGGCAGTGTCCTTCACGTGTGGCACGGGGCAGCCGCTCGCGATGACCTGCGGTTACCAGCCCACCGACGGCGGGTCGTTCGACATCCGCATCGCATTTGTCGGCTACACCACCGGCAACGACGGGCAGTGCACGATGTGGAACTCGGGAACGGTGACGAGGACAGTCGTCTACAAAGTGTTGTGCCCCGCGCCCGCAGTCACTCCGCTGGGGATCGCGGCGGAGATGGCGGAGCCTCAGGTGACGATCACGCCGTTGAAGAAGGAGCAGTAGGGGGGCGTTATGCGGTACCCGGTGTCCGGTACCCGACGCTGGCGCCAAAGTTCTGGAAGCGAGACGAACCGGAAACCGGAAACCGATCCCGGTGTCAGGCCTTCCGCGGTGCCCGCAAACAGCCTTGGCGCGCGGACGATCTTTTCGATCGCGCGAATGCGAACGCCGTGATCCTTGAGAATCGCGTACATCAGCCGACGATCCGCGCGGTGTTCCAGTTGCATCGCCCGGGTCGTCATCCGCATTTCCCGGGTCGTCGCGTCCAGACGCTCGATGACCAGTTGCATCTTGCCTTCGATCGATTCAGCCACGACGTCGAGCTTCGGGTTCATGGCATTAAGCCGGCTCTCCAGGCGGTCCATGCGTCCGTCGGCATGGCCTGCGTGACCGTGCAACTCCGCGAAGCCCCTCGCGACCGTCACCTCGAGCCGTGAAAGTCGTTCGTCAACCGCCATGACGTCAGTCGCCATCCTACCATCGTCCTCCCGCGTGTTTGAGACACGCGAGACGATCGAAATGCACGCGCTGTGCCTGATTAAGATCTCAGCGAAATACCCCGGAGATCGCACCTCGGTCGGTTGACCTGTACGCAGTGACTGCGCTGTCTGCTCCGCGATAGGTGATCGGATTCTGCGACATGGCGCGGGCTATCAATTCGGATACCGGATCATCGGACACCGGACACCGGATACCGGACACCGACCGCCCCGTTCTGTTACCCTCAATTCCAATGCGCCTCGTTGACGACTCGTTGCTTCTCGCACCGACCGACCTCTCGACGTTCCTCAGTTGCCGACATCGCACCGGGCTTGACCTTGCGGCTGCCCGCCACGTCCTGCAAAAGCCGAGCGGCCAGGACCCCTACGCGGCCATGCTGGCGGCTCGCGGCGAGGAGCACGAGCAGCGGTATGTGGAGTCGCTGCGCGCGCAGGGACTGAACGTCGTCGTGGTTCCGCGCGGGGAAGGGCGTGCCACAGCGGAGTCGCTGGCGCGGCACACGGCCGAGACGCAAGCCGCAATGCAAGCCGGAGTCGAGGTCATCGTACAGGCCCGGCTGGCGCACGCCGACCTGGCGGGCTACGCCGACATCCTGCTGCGCGTGGAGCAGCCGAGCGCGCTGGGCGCGTGGTCCTACGAGGTGCAGGACACCAAGCTCGCGCGCGACACGAAGGGCGGCACCATCCTGCAGTTGTGCGCGTATTCGGATCTGCTGGATCGGATGCAGGGCTGGGCGCCGGAGCGCTTCCACGTGGTGACGCCCGATCCCGTGCAGCCGCTCCACACCTACCGCGTTGCCGACTATCGCGCCTACTACCGCATGGTCCGCGCGGCGCTCGATGCCGCGATTGCTCAAGGGTACGAGTCACTCCAGACGGTGCACTACCCCGAGCCGGTCGAGCCTTGCGACGTGTGCGCGTGGGAAGCGCGATGCGACGACCGCCGCCGCAAGGACGATCACCTGTCCTTCATCGCCGGCGCTGCTCGCACCCATCGTCAGGAACTGACGGACCAGGGACTGCCGACGCTGACGGCTGTCGGCAGGCATGCCGGTGCCGGTGACGTTCAAGCCAGCACGCGGTGGCGCGAGACCTACGAGCGGCTCGGTCACCAGGCGCGCGTGCAGCATCAGCAGCGCACCGAGCGTCGGCCAGTGTTCGAGCGACTGCCGATCGTGGAAGGCGAGGGCCTGTCCCGGCTGCCGGAGCCGTCGCCTGGCGACGTGTTCCTGGACCTCGAAGGCGCGCGCTTCGCCCGCGAAGGCGGCCGCGAGTACCTGTTCGGCGTCTGGTCCTATGGATGCAGTATCGCGCGTGGTGGGCGCTGAACGACGCGGAGGAGAAGGCGGCGTTCGAAGAAGTGATCGATCTCATCGCCATGGCCTGGGCAGCGGACCCCGGCATGCACGTCTATCACTTCAATCACTACGAGCCGACCGCCTTCAAGAAGCTCGACGGGTCGCTACGTCACGCGCGAGGAGCAGCTGGACCAGCTGCTGCGAGCCGAGCGCTTCGTCGATCTCTATCCCATCGTGCGGCAGGCCGTGCGCGGCGGCGTGGAGAGCTACTCGATCAAGAAGCTCGAGCCGTACTACGGCTACGTCCGGCGCGTCGCGCTGAAGAATGCGTCGCAGCCGCTGATGGCGGTGGAGCTGGCGCTCGAGTCGCAGGCGCCGGACGCGATCACCAGCGAAATCCGCGAGGCGGTGCAGGGCTACAACGAAGACGACTGCCGCTCGACCGAAGGCCTGCGCGACTGGCTCGAGAAGCTGCGCGAGTGAGGCCCTGGCCGGCGGCGAGGCGATCGCGCGGCCGCAGGCGAAGGATGGTGACGCCGCGAAGGCCGTGTCCGAACTTCAGAAGGAAGTCGATGAACTGCGCGCGCGGCTGCTGGACGGCGTGCCGATCGAGGCCAGTGATCCCGGTCATGCGCAGCACACGCGGTGGCTGCTGGCCTATCTCGTCGACTGGCACCGACGCGAGGAGAACGCCGAGTGGTGGGAGTACTTCCGCCTGAAGGAGATGCCCGCTGAAGACCTGTTCGATGAACGGGACGCGATTGCGGGCCTGTCGTTCGTGGAACGCGTTGGACCGGCGATCGGCAGAACAGGCAAGCCGACGAAGTCCGTCATCGATCGCTATACCTATCCGCCGCAGGAAGTGGAGATTGGCAGCAAGGGCAAGTTGCACGCGCGCGACGGCAAGGCCTTCGGCGACGTCGTGGCGCACGATCGGCTGACGCACATCATCGACATCAAGAAGGGGCAGGCACGCGCGGACGAGCATCCGTCCGAAGTGTTCTCGTGCGACGTGATACCGACGAAGGGCCTGCAGCAGTCGGTGATGCGGCTGGCGCGACGAGTCGCTGAACGACGAAGCGGCGGTCGAGGCCGGAGTGGCGCTACTCGGCCGTGACGCACCCCGTCTGCGCGGAGCCGACTTCACGCCGCGGCGTTGACGAGGCCGCCACCGACTTCGCGACGCGAATCGTCACCGATGCTCGACCGGACCATGCTCGCGATTCAGGGGCCGCCCGGCGCGGGAAAGACCTACGCCGGCGCGCGGATGATTCGCGCGCTGGTAGCCGCCGGCAAGAGGGTGGGCGTCACGGCGAACTCCCACACGGTGATCCGCAATCTGCTCACCGAAGTGCAGACGCAGGCGGCAAAGGCCGGGGAGACCGTTCGCCTGGGCGCGAAGGTTGGTGAGGCCGATGAGGACGCCGCCGGCGTGCGCGAGTACGACGACAACGAGGACGCGCTGGCGGCGATCGGCGCCGAAGTGGACGTGCTGGGCGGCACCGCGTGGCTCTGGTCGCGCCCGGATGTCGACGGCGGCAGTGGACGTGCTGTTCGTGGACGAAGCGGGGCAGATGTCGCTGGCGAACGTCCTTGCCGTCTCTCAGGCGGCCGACAGCGTCGTCCTGCTCGGCGATCCGCAGCAGCTCGATCAGCCGCAGAAGGCGACGCATCCGGACGGCGTGGGCATCTCGGCGCTGGAGCACATGCTTGGCGGCGCGGAGACGATGCCCGAGGAGCGCGGCATCTTCCTGCCGATTACGTGGCGGATGTCGCCGGCGATCACCGCGTTCACGTCGGAGTTGTTCTACGAAGGCAAGCTTCAGGCGAAGCCCGGGCTGGAGAACCAGGTGCTTACCGGCACCGGGGCCTACGACGGTTCCCGGCTGTGGCTGGTGCCGGTGGAGCACGACGGCAACCAGAACGCCTCCGTCGAGGAAGTGGACGCCGTCGAGAGGTTGCTCGCGACTCTGCTGTCGAAGGCGGCGCTCGCCGGCGGAGCGGGCGTGCCTTCGTGGACGGACGAGAACGGGGTCGTCCGCGCGCTGACGGCTGCGGACATCAAGGTCGTGGCGCCGTTCAACGCGCAGGTGAACCGGCTCAAGGAGCGGCTGGGCTCGAGCGGCGTGCGAGGTCGGCACCGTCGACAAGTTCCAGGGGCAGACCGCCGCGGTCATCATCTACTCGATGACGACGTCGCGACCGGAGGATGCGCCGAGAGGCCTCGAGTTCCTCTACAGCCTGAACCGGCTCAACGTGGCGACGTCACGAGCGCGCTGCGCGGTGTTCGTCGTCTGCTCGCCGCGGCTGCTGGAGCCGGAGTGCCGGACGCCGAGGCAGATGCAGCTGGCGAACGCGCTGTGCCGGTATCGGGAGCTGGCGACGGTCGCGACTCCATGAGGCGGGCGTCTGGCTCGGCGCGAGCCGCGTCAATCGGGCCGGTGAGCCGCCGGCGTGCGGTGACTGCCATCGGCCGCGTGCGATGTCCTGAACCTTGACGCCCGGCGACGTTTGAAGAGGCGGTGAGCCGGCGGTGGGCGATGCCCTACGGAGAGGCCGTCGGAGATGCACGCAGCCGGCACCGCAGGTGAGACAGCCGCGAGGCTTTGATGCCGAGCGGCTCGCTGAAGCGCTCCGGAGGTGCCGGATGCCGGCCTCGGAGTCGGGCACCGCACGCCGCTGGCTCACCGACCTCTCAAAGACCCGGCCGGGCGGCTCGCTTCCGGCAACGGCGTCAGGCGCTGGTCAACCCGGCTAGCGAATCGGCAACCGCGGCTGCATCGACAGATAGGTCGAGGGCATCTCGAGCGCCAGCCGCGGCGCGTAGCCGTCGCGCGCTTCCTCCAACTGCTCCAGAATCTCCTCCGCCAGCGCCGACGGCGCCACTACGCGCGCGTGAGGGCCGAAGCCGAGCACCCAACTACGGAGCGCCCAGTCGCGGCACACCTTGAGCGTCAGGCGGACGCCGCCGTTCGACAACTCACGCAGCTGCTGCGACGGGTGCCAGTCGCGCTCGCGGATGTAGCGAGCCACCCGCGGCGCGAACTCGATTTCCACGCGCTCGGCTCGGCCGCCCTGATTGGGGCCCAGCGACTCGGCAAACGGACTGTCCGACGCATCCACACGCGCTTCAAAGGTCTGCGGAGTCTGCGTGAACGTCTGGATGCGCTCGACCGCGAAGTTGCGAATCTGGCGGTACTCGGGCACGAACGCCGTCAGATAGAGACCGCCGTCGAAGTAAGCAACATGGTAGGGATGCACCACGTAGGTCTTCTCGCGGTTACTCGACGCCGAGAAATAGCGCATCTGTCCCACTTTGCGACTTGAAGAGGCCTCGATCAGCCGCGCCACGATCTCGTCGTAGTTCTTCGCGTGCTTCTTTCGTGCGCCGGGTTTTACCTTGATCACGCCAGGCAGGTCGTCCAGGAACTTCCGCACCCGTGGCGAAAGGGTCTTCTCGATCTTCTTCATCAGCGCCGCCAGGCCGTCCGTGAACGCCGCTCCAGGCATCGCGCCTAGCAGCGCCCGGCTCATATACAGCGAACACACCTCCGTCGTCGACAACCCCGGGTCCTGCACCGCCTTCAGCGGCGTGTTGAGGAGCATCCAGTAGGTGCGGCTGTCGCCGCGCTTCTCGCTGGTCAGCGGGAACCCGGCCTCCTGCAGCGCCGCCATGTCGCGCCAGATGGTTCGCTTGGTCGCGCCCGACTCGCCGGCGAGATCATCGACGGAGAGCCCGAGGCGCTTGCGATCGAGTAACAGCAGGATGTTCCACTGGCGGATTACCTCGGCGTTACGCGGCATGGCCGCAAGTATGGATCGAGGCCCTCGAGGCTGGCGCCGTGAAGGTTCGTGCACGCCTCTTGAGCAGTCCCACCCGGCGAAGCCGCCCCACCGAGCGAAGCGAGGCCCTGCCCCGGTCAGCCCCTACCGGCGAAGCCGGCCCACCGAGCCCCGCGAGGCCTCTCCCCTTACCGGCGAAGCCGGCCTGCCGAGCGAAGCGAGGCCTTCCCTGTGTCCTATCCCGTCACACCCTGCTGCGAACATCACGAGAGAGGCTCCCCATGCACATCCAGACCGATCGCGCGTTCATTCCGGCCGGCACGACGTCCACCCGCTATCTGTCCGTCACCATCTCGGCGCCGGCGGCCACACCGCGCGCGGAGGGCTCGGCACCCCGGAGCAAGCGGCCGGGCGTCAGCGTCTCGCTGGTGCTCGACCGCTCCGGTTCCATGGGCGGGCGGAAGATCGACCTCGCCCGGCAGGCCGTCGCCCACGCCATCAGGCTGCTGAAAGACGACGACCAGCTGAGCGTGATCGTCTACGACGACGAGGTGGAGACGGTGCTGGAGCGGACGGCGGCAACGAAGGGCGCACGACGGCAGGCGCTGGCGGCGCTGGCCCAGATTGACGCGCGCGGCTCGACGAACCTTTCCGATGGATGGTTCACCGGTGCCCGATCGCTTGGCGCCACGCTATCGTCCGGCGACCCGACCACGCCCGCCGATCTGCCGCTGACGTTCGAGGACGCAAATCCCGCACAGGCAGCGTCTGCTGTCGGTGCCGGAGGGCGCAGACCGTGTGCGGCGCGTGCTGCTCCTTACCGACGGCCTGGCGAATTCTGGCGTAGTTGATCCCACGGCCCTGCAGATGGCTGCGGCGCGCCTGCGGGCGCAAGGCGTCAGCACCTCGACGTTCGGCCTTGGCGCCGACTTCGACGAGGAGTTGCTCACCTCCCTCGCATCAAGCGGCGGCGGCCACTTCTACTTCATCGAGCAGCCACAGCAGATCCCGGACCTTCTGGCCAGTGAGTTGGGCGAAGTGCTGGACGTGGTGGCGCGCGACGTCATCTTCGAGGTTGCCGCCGGCGACGGTGTGTCCGTGGTCATCCTTAACGGATTGCCGGCAGAACAGGTGGGGGACGAGGCGGGCCGCGGTGTTCGGGTGCGGCTGGGCGACCTCGTGGCCGAGCAGGAGGTGACGCTCGTTCTCGCCGTCACGTGCAGCGCGCGAGCGGAGGAGCAGAAGGCCTGGGTGGATTGTCGGGTTCGGGACCGAGGCGGCGTGCTGTTCGCAGAGCCGATGCGGGTGGAGTGGAGCGCAGTGCCGGCGGAGCAGGATCGTCAGCAGCCGGTGAACCACATCGTCCTGCTGGAAGCGGCGCGCATGATCGCGGAGCGAGCCCGGGTCGTGGCGCTGGCCGCCAATCGCAAGGGCGAGTTCGAGCAGGCGAGTCTCGCGCTCGACGCTGCCATTCAACAGATCAGCAAGCTCGGCGCAGACGAAGCCGTCGTGAAGGAACTGATCGAGCAACTGGAGGGCGAGAAGCACGTGTTCGCCCACGACCTGAGTGCGATCGAGCGCAAGTCCCGGCACTTCGCGTCGTACTCACTCGCGTATTCGCGCGAAAGCGGAAAGGCGAGGAGGAAGGGCGAACGGTAGCTGACGCACAATGGTCGCATGGACGAACGGTTCGCGGCCGGTGACGCCGTGCAGACCCCGTTGGGCAAGGGCGTGGTCCGCGACGTCCAGAACAATGGACGCCTGGTGATTCAGGTTCAACAACGCACGGTGGTGATGTCCGCCAGCACGGTGTCTCGGCTCAAACGGCTGAAGCATCCTACGGTTCCTTCCGCGGCAGCCGTCTTATCGCCGGCATTGCGTCGGCACGCCCCAAGCGAGGTGGACCTGCATGGCCTGCGGGTCGAGGAGGCGCTATCGCGGATCGATGACGCGCTGGACGCGGCACTGCTTGCGGGACTATCCGAGGTCCGGTTCGTGCACGGGCGATCGGGGGACGGATACGTGGGGCGCTTCACCAACGGCTGCGCGCCATTTCGACGGTGCGGAGCTTCCGCCTCGATCCGCACAATCCAGGCGTCACAATCGTCGCGTTCTGACCTGATCTGTATCGGCTTGAATCGGCCGAATCACTGACCTCGTCCGTACTGCAGCGCACCTCGTCCGCACCGCCGCTGGTCATGACGGACAATAGCCTGATGCAACAGCGCATTTTTGGACGCATGGGCTGGCACGTCGGGGACGTCGGCTACGGCATGTGGGGCATGGGCGGCTGGACCGGGTCGGACGATGACGAGTCGCGCGCGTCGCTGGCGAGGGCTGCTGACCTCGGCTGCAACTTCTTCGACACCGCGTGGGCCTACGGGATGGGGCACAGCGAGAGGCTGCTGGGCGATCTGGCGAAGATGGAACCCGATACGCGGCTGTTCGCTGCGACGAAGATTCCGCCCAAGAACGCGAAGTGGCCGGCGCGTGCCGAGTATCCGCTGGGCGAGGTGTTTCCGGCGGACCATATTCGCGAGTTCACCGAGAAGAGTCTCGTGAACCTCGGTCTGCCATCGCTCGATCTGATCCAGTTCCACGTGTGGAGCGACGCCTGGGCTGAAGACGAGGAGTGGCAACGCGCGGTGCGTAAGCTCAAGGACGAGAAGCTGGTCCACGCCGTTGGCATCAGCATCAATCGCTGGGAACCGGAGAACGCGATTCGCACGCTGCGGACCGGCCTGATCGACGCCGTCCAGGTGGTCTACAACATCTTCGACCAGGCGCCGGAAGACGAGCTGTTCCCGGTGTGCCGCGAGCTGAACATCGCGGTGATCGCGCGCGTGCCGTTCGACGAGGGTACGCTCACCGGCAAGCTGACCATGGATAGCAGCTGGCCGGAGGGTGACTTTCGCAACGCCTATTTCACGCCCGACAACCTGCGAGAGAGCGTGCGACGTGCCGAGGCGCTCAGGCCGCTGGTGCCGCCGGGGATGACGATGGCGGAGATGGCGCTGCGGTGGATTCTGTCGAACCCTGACGTCAGCGTGGTGATTCCAGGCATGCGCAAGGCCCAGCACGTGGAGGCGAATATCGTCGCCAGCGACGGAGGCCCGTTGCCGGCGGATCTGTTGGTGGAGCTGCGTAAGCATCGCTGGGATCGCCGGCCTGGGCCGAAGTCAGACTAGCGCTTGGTGGCGGTTGGGGCCTGGCACGATCGGGGCGATTTTGATGCAGTTCCTGCGTACGGGCCTATCGTGTTGCCCGATAGCCGGGTCCGCGAAGCGCCTTTCCTGGTCTCGCTGACGTGAGCTGCCCGTCATCCACGACCAGCTGCCCGTTCACTGCGACGTAGCGCATGCCCTCGGCGTACTGCTTCGGGTTCTCGAAGGTCGCGCGGTCGCGGACCGTCGCAGGATCGAAGACGACGAGATCGGCAAACGCGCCGGGCCGGATCACTCCACGATCCCAGAGACGCATCCGCTGAGCGGGGAGGGAGGTCATCTTCCGGACCGCCTCCTCGAGCGTGAGCAGCCGCTCCTCGCGGACGTACTTCGCCAGAATCCTCACCGCGGACCCCCAGGCGCGCGGGTGGACGCCGGCGGTCGGCGGAGGACTGTCCGGCGCCATTCCCCCCGAGTCGGTGCCGAGCATCACCAGCGGATGCTTCAATGCCGCCCTCACATCGTCCTCGTTCATGAAGAACATCACGCCGCTGCCGGTGGTGTCGTCCCGCGCGATGATGTCCATCAAAACGTCGAGCGGATCCTTCTGCTCGGCCTTCGCGATGTCGTCCAGGGTACGGCCCTGGTACTTCTTCAACTCCGCACGGCTTACAGCCGACACGAGGATGCCGGCCGCTCCGCCAGAGCCCGACGTACTGGTTCTCCCAGGTGGTCGAGGGCGTGAGAATCTCCGCCTTGATCTTCGCGCGGATGGCCGGGTCGGTCAGCCGCTTGACCATCGCTTCGCGGCCGCCTTCACGCGCCCAGACCGGCAGGCTGGCGTCGAGCGGGTTGCTCCCGGCCACGTAGGGATACTGGTCGGCGGCAATGTCGAGGCCCTCCTGCCGCGCCCGTTCGATGCGCTGCAACACCGCGGGCATGCGGCCCCAGTTCTGCTTGTAGGCGGTCTTCAGGTGATGGATGGTGGCCGGCACGCCGGCCTCGCGCGCGATCCGGAAGACTTCGTCCAGGCTCTGGTCGATCTCGTCGGCCTCGGACCGCTGGTGCGTGATGTAGCTGCCGCCGAAGCGTCCGGCCACCTTGGCGAGCGCGACGAGCTCGTCGGTGCGCGCGAATCGGTCCGGCACGTACTGGAGCGAAGTCGACGACGCCGAAGGCGCCGGCTTCCATGGCTTCGGCAACCTGCGTCTCCATCTCCTTCAGTTCGGCCGCCGTGGCCGCGCGATCCTCGCGGCCGATAACGCTGTCGCGCACGCCGCCGGCGCTGATGAACGTGCCCGAGGTTGATGGTGGCCGGCTGTCGCTCGAGTATGCGGAGGTAGCCGGCCAGGTTGTCGAACCCGGGCACCTTCTCCTTGTCGAACATCGACGACGAACGGATGCAGGCGCCGTGCGTTCTGGTGGCCGACGCTGGTGAAGCTGGCCTCACCGGTCAGCTCGGTGGTGATGCCCTGCATGATCTTGCTGGCGACGCGGCTGTCGCGCAGCACCCAGTACTCGGACTGGCCGAGCATGTCGAAGAATCCGGGCGCCACCACCAGTCCGGTGGCATCGATGCGTCGTCGTGCGCTGGAGGCTGTCGTTCGCACGCAGCGTGGCGATGCGTTCACCGGTGACGCACACGTCGGCTCGGAACCATGCCGCGCCGGTGCCGTCGACGATGCGCCCGCCGGTGACGAGGAGGTCGCAGGCGGTGGGCTGCTGGGCGGAGAGGGCGAGCGAGGTGGCAGCGGTCACAATCGCCGCGAACGCGTGGACCGTGCGGCGAAGAGGGTGGCGCGTCACGCGCGAATGGTATGGGAGCCGCGGGGCCGGCGCAAGGTGGGGCCTGGCACGATCGGGTCAATTTTGACGAAGTTACTGCGTACTGGCCGTCAACACCGACGGTCCGCGGGGCGCGCCTTGCCGCGCACTCTCCGCGCATAAGTCGGCTCTTCCAGAGTACCGCAAGAACTGCATCGAAATCGGCCCGATCGTGCCAGGCCCCAACGAGGTTACTGGTCCCTTAGCGCGACCATCGGGTCGACACGCGTCGCACGCAACGCCGGCAGCAGGCTGGCCAGCAGACCCGCCGTCAGCAGCACCAGCGCGGCCAGGCCGAACGACGGAAGATCGAACGGACCGATGCCGTAGAGAATGCCCGCCATCGACCGCGACAACAGCGAGGCGGCTACCAGTCCCACTGACGCCGCCGACCATCACCAGCAGCACGCTGTTCCTGATCACCAGCGACACGGTGTCGCCGGAGCCCGCGCCGAGCGCCATGCGCAGGCCGATCTCGCGCGTCCGCTGCGAGACCGAGTACGACAGGACGCCGTAGATGCCGAGGCCGGCCAGCAGCAGCGCCGCGGCGGCGAACAGGGACAGCAGCGTCGTCGAGAGTCGCGGCAGGAACACGGCCCGCGCGAGAATCTGATCCATCGTGCTCAGCTCGTAGATCGGCTGCTGCGGATCCACTTCCCAGATGACCTTCTGGATGGTGCCGGCAAACGACAGCGGGTCGCGCTCGGTCCGCGCGACGAGCGCCATCCCTGGCGTCGGGCTCTGGCGAAGCGGCAGGTAGACCTGCTTCTTCGGTTCACTGGCCAGACCCTGATTGCGCACGTCAGCGACGACACCGACCACTTCGCTCTTGCCGTGCGGATTCACGATCGTCAGTCCGATCGGGCTGCGATCCGGGAAGTACCTGCGCGCCATCGTCTCGTTGATGACGCTGGTGCGGGGCGCCTCCTGCACATCGCGCTCGTCGAGGAAGCGGCCCGAAAGCAGACGGATCTTCATCGTCTCGAAGTAGCCGGGCGCGACCATGCGGACATCGGCCAGCGGGTCTTCCGTCGCAGGCGGCTGCTGTCCCTCGACGCTGAACGGCAGCGCGGATGCGGCGCCGACGTCCTGCAACGGGAGAGACGACACCGCGGACGCCGCCGTCACACCGGGCGAGCGTCGCAGGCGATCGATGACGTCCTCGTAGAAGCGCGCCAGCGTCTCGCGCTGGCGATACTTCGCCGTCGGCAGCAGCACGCGCGCGGCGACGAGGTTGGTGCCGTCGAATCCCGGGCTCACCTGCAGCAGCTTGGTGAAGCTGCGCGTCATGAGGCCGGCGCCGACGAGCAGCACCAGGGCCAACGCCACCTCGACGACGACCAGTCCGCTCAGCACGCGTCGGGCATAGGGGCTGGCCGTCGCGCCACCGGAGCCTTCGACGATGCTCGAGCGGAGGTCGGTTCTGGAGGCGTGGAGCGCGGGCAGCACGCCGAACGCCATCGCGACGGCGACTGACACCACCATCGTGAACAGCAGCACGCCGCCGTCCAGGTGCAATTGGTCCATGCGCGGCAGGCCGGCCTCGGGGAGTGCCGCGATGATGCGCAGGCCCACGGCGGCTACGACCAGTCCCAGCGCCGCTCCACCAAGCGACAGCAGCAGGCTCTCGGCGAGGATCGGGCGGGCCACGTCCATGCGCCCCGCGCCCAGTGCGCCGCGGACGGCAATCTCGCGCCGGCGGCTCGACAGGCGCGCCAGCAGCAGGTTGGCCATGTTGGCGCAGACGATCAACAGGAGAAAGCCCACAGCGCCCATCAGCATCATCAGTGCCGGGCGAGACGCAGCCACCAGCTGCTCGTGGGCGGCGACCACGCGCGCGCCCCAGCCAGCGTTGCTGTCCTTGTAGGCCGCGGCGATGCGATTGGCCAGCACGGTCACTTCGTCCTGGGCCTGCACCGCGGTGGCGCCCGGCGGCCAGGCGCCCGACGACCATCAGCGAGCGCGCTCGTCGCGACTGGCCGTGAAGGTCTTTCGGATTGAACGCGAGCGGCATCCACACCTCGGCGTTCGTCGCCGTCGGGAACTCGAAGCCTCTCGGCATCACGCCGATCACGTTGACGGGGAGCGAGTCGAGCTGAATCGTCTTGCCGACGATCGATGGATCGGAGCCGAGCACGCGCTCCCAGAATCCCCGGCTGACCACGACCACGTTGTCCGCGCCGACCACGGCTTCGTCCGCGACGAACGTGCGTCCGAGTTCGGCGTTGGCCATCAGGACCTTGAACAGGTCTGGCGTGGCGCGCACGCCGGGCACGTTTCGCGGCTCGCCCGATCCCGCGTAGGTGAAGTCCACCTGCCGGAACGCGGCAATCGACTCGAGCGACCGCGCTTCCTTCTGCCAGTCCTGGAAGGTCGGGACCGAGACGCGGTCCTGGTTGCCCTCGGGATTGACCTCCCACAGCACGACAATCCGCTCGGGCTCCGCGTAGGGCAGAGGGTTCAGCACCACCGTCTTGATCACGCTGAAGATCGCGGTGTTGGCGCCGATGCCGAGCGCCAGCGTCAGCAGCGCGATCACCACGAACGTGGGCTGCCGGCGCAGGGTCCGCGCGGCGTAGGCGAAGGCGGCGGTCCAATCGGTCATGGTGCCTCGTTGTGCGGAGTATACAGGCGGGCGCCGATGGGCGCCGTTGGCGGTAGAGTGTGCGGATGTCGCACCTATCCAGGCGAGCGTTCCTTGCCGCCACGGCGTCTGCCGCAATCGTCGCTCCCGCGTCGCGCGGTCGGCCAGGGGCTTCGCACCTATCGGGTGTTGCTCAATTCCGGCATCTCAGGGCCGCAGGCCTTCATGATGCTGGCGCAGGATCGGGGCTACCTTCGCGAGGCCGGCGTGGACGTGCAGTTCGTCGCTGGTGACGGCGCCGCGGCAGTGGTCCCACGCGTGCTGCCGGAGGGGTTCGACTTCGGCTACGGCGACATCACGGCGCTGATCGAGCTCGCCGGGCGTACGGCGGGCGAGGTTCCCCTCGCCGTCTACACGGTGTTCAACATCACGCCGCTGACGATTGTCGTGGACGCGAACGGCCCGATTCGTAGTCCGAAGGACCTGGAAGGGAAGTCGGTGATCGGCCATCCCATCGATGCGGCGCTGGTGATGTGGCCGGTCTGGGCTGCTGGGGCGGGAGTCGATGCGTCGCGCGTCAAGGTGGTGAAGTCGGAGGCCAGCATGCGGGCGAACGTCGAGTCGGTGCTCGCCGGGACGAATGCGGGCTGCTTCGGCTTCGTCAACACGATCGTGGCAGCGGTGGCGCCGGCGAAGGTGGAACGCGCTCGGCTTCGCTTCTTCGAATACAAGGATCAGCTACCGGACCTCTACGGCAATGGCTTGATGGTGCGCCCGTCACTGGCGCGCGAGCGGCCGGAGGACGTGCGGGCGGTCGTCCGCGCGTTCAACCGCGGGTTGCGCGATACGGTGGTGGATCTCGACGCCGCGATCGAGTCGGTCGCGAAGCGTGAACCGACGGTGAACAAGGCGGTGGACCGGGCGCGGCTGGCCGGCACGCTGCAGATGGAGATGAGTCACGCGGAGGGTGCCAGGATCGGGATTGGCGACATGGATCCCGGGCGCCTCGAGCGCGGCATCGCGCAGATTGCCAAGGCGACGGGCGCGACCCGTGTCCCGCGCGCCGATCAGATCTTCTCGCGGGCGTTTCTACCGCCTGATGCCGAGAGGGTGAAGAATCTGGCGCGATAGCGCGCCATTGGGGCCTGGCACGATCACCCTGATTTTGATGCAGTTCTTGCGTACCTGGGCGTGAGCAGGCGCAAGTCATACGGTCGGGTGCGGTGCAATCTCGCGCGGGTTTCCGCCAGCACGTCAGGTGGCAGGCTTTCATTGACCAGCGCCGCCCATCCCTTCGGTAGATCCAGCGGGCCCGGGGCCAGCAGTCCGCGATCCGGACCGCAGCGCTCGGCGAGGCTCGACCAGCGCCAGTGCTCGGCCAGCGCGACCAGGCCCGACCTCGCGGCGTTGGCCTCGACGTAGCGCATCACCGCGTAGTACTGACGCTCGGACTCAATCGCGAACGAGTGGTAGCGATGCTGATACAGGTGCCCGAAGCCGACGGTGCCGGTCTCGCGCCGGTGCCTGATAGCGTGGATGGTGCACAGACGGTGACAGAACGCCGCGACCGATTGGCCGGGTTCCGGCCACACCACCATGTGCCAGTGATTCGGCATGAGGCAGTAGGCGAGGAGCCGCATGGGGCAGCGCACCTTCACTGCGGCGACGAGGTTGAGAAAGTCTTCGTACTCGCGCGCACCTCCGAATAGCTGTTTTCGATCGTTGCCACGGTTCACGAGATGAAGAACGCTGTCCGGCGGCGTGAATCTACGGGGACGAGCCATCGACCCCTCCTTTCCGTCCGCTGCGTCAGCAAGAAGACGGCCACCCGGCTCGACCGCATCAGATCGCAGAAACTGCATCGATTTCGGCCCGATCGTGCCAGGCCCCACGCGGCCCCATCCCGCTAGGGCAGAAGCCCATTTGGTGATATCCTAGAAGGCCCACAACCCCGTCACCAACGGTTCGGATTTCGCGCCCGTCGTCCGTCGTCTGTCTGAATTGAGAGGCCTGAGTGAGCCAGTTTCGAGTCGGATCGTATGTCACGCACGCCAACAAGCCCGAGTGGGGCGTGGGTAAAGTGTTCTGCACGAGCTCGCCCTACGTGCTCGTCGGTTTCGAGCATCTCCCGCCGCCCGATCAGTTCAAGCGCCTCGTGCCTGCACCGGGCATGCTGGTGGCCGCCGCGGTGAGAGCCAACCCCGTGCTGGACTCGTGGAAGCTCGACGCCACCCACGACTGCCGCGTCGCCGGCGTGGCCGTGAAGCCCAAGCGCAAGAAGAAGGGCGAGTAAGCCCCGGCGGTCTCCCGGACCGCTGGTCTCGGGCGAGGTTTCGACCTGCCCAAGCACGACGAGGGCGGCTCGAACACAGGCCGGAGCACATTGCTGCTCCTGGCGTTTGTCGAGCTGCTCAGATCTCACTCACACCCCCACAGTTGAATAGCGCCGCAGGTCCGCGGCTGGCGCCCGGCGCGCGAGTTGAGCGCGTGCTGGCAGTGGACACTGCTATGATCTAGCTGGTCCCTAGCCCTATGTCCTACCGCACGCCCCTCGAAACGCGCCTCGCCAAAAAGACGACGCGCGCCATCACCGACTTCAATCTGGTCGAGGACGGCGATCGGGTCATGGTTGGCCTCTCTGGCGGCAAGGACAGCTGGGCGCTGATTCAGATTCTGGACGTGCTCCGCAAGCGCGCGCCGATCACGTTCTCGATCGTCGCCGTGAACGTGGACTCGGGCTACGAGGGCTATCAGCACAAGGCCGTCGCCGAAGCCTGCGCCGCCCGGGGCTGGGAGTTCTACAGCGAGCACACCACCATCGGTGCGGTCATCGAGGACAAGCTCGACCCCGACAAGACGCCCTGTTCGCTGTGCGCTCGCCTGCGCCGCGGCGTGCTCTATCGGATGGCCGACGCGGTGGGTGCCACGAAGATCGCGCTGGGCCACCACCTCGACGACTTCGTCGAGACGCTGCTCCTGAACCTGTTCTTCGCCGGCGCGCTGAAGGCGATGCCCGCGCGACTCGTCTCCGACAACAAGAAGCACGTGGTGATCCGCCCGCTGGTCTATGTGACCGAGGCCGAGGCGCGTGCCTACGCCCAGGAATCAGAGCTGCCGATCATCGGCTGCTGCTGCCCGGCCTGCGGCGACCTCGGGCTGCAGCGTCAGCGGATCAAGCGGCTGATCATGGAACTCGAACGCGAGCACCCCGCAATCAAGGGGTCGATGATCAAGGCCCTGGCGAACGTGATGCCACGGCACCTGCTCGATCGCCGGCTGAACCCGGGCGCGGAACTTCGGGAACAGGCGGCGGAGATTGCCGAAGACTTCGCCGACACGCCCGCTGACCTGCCGATCATCCCGCTGATGATGAGCTCGAAGATGGGACTCCCGAGCTGATGCGCGCTGTGGTCCAGCGCGTGTCGAGCGCGCGCGTCACGGTGGACGATCGGGTCACCGGCGAAATCACGCAAGGCCTACTGGTGCTGGTTGGTGTCGAACAGGGCGATGGCCCGGCCGACGTCGCCTACATCGCGTCCAAAGTTCGTGACCTGCGCATCTTCGAAGACGATGGCGACGAGCAGGGGCGGAAGCGCATGAACCGCTCCGTGCTCGATATCGGCGGCGGCGTGCTGGTGGTCTCGCAGTTCACGCTGAGCGGCGATGCGCGAAACGGTCGTCGGCCCTCGTTTGTCTCGGCCGCGGCCCCCGAGTTGGCGCGCGCGCTCTACGAGGACGTGGTGCGGGAGCTGCGGACCAGCAGCCTGCGCGTCGAGACTGGGGAGTTCCAGGCCATGATGCAGGTCAGCCTGGTCAACGACGGGCCCGTCACCATCCTGCTCGACAGCCGAAAGACATTTTGAGAACCCAGGCGTGATGCGTTTGAAAACTTTCGGAGTGGTCGCCGTGCTGGCCACGCTTTTCTGGCCGGCGTCACCGGCCTCCGCGCAGCAACGCCCCCTCATCACCGAAGACCCCGAGACCATCGGCTCCGGTCGTCTGCTGTTCGAAACGGGTCTGGACTACGAGAGCGACGCCAAGTATCCGCTGTCCGGTCTGACTGGCAACCTGCTGTCAGTGCCGACGCTCGGCGTCAGCATCGGCCTCAGCTCCATCGCCGAACTGCAGCTCGATGGCGGGCTCTATCAGCGGCTATCGATCACCGACCAGCAGCCTGCGCCGCTATCGTCGCTGCTGGACTTCACCGGCGATCACACAACGTCGGTGAAGGACATCATCCTCGCCACGAAGATCCGCATGCTGAGCGAGAAAGGCAATCGGCCTTCTCTCGGCGTCCGCTTCGCGACGCGGCTGCCGAACGCCAGCAACGAGTCGGGGCTTGGCCGCGAACACGACCGACTTCACGGGCACATTCCTGTTCGGCAAGACCATTCAGTCACTCCGCGTGGTCGGTAACATCGGCCTCTTGATCCTCGAGGACCCGGTCACGATTGCCAGTCAGGACGATCTGCTCGTGTACGGGATGTCGCTCGCGCGGGCACTGACGGGCGGGCTCGAGGTGGTCGGTGAACTGACCGGCCGCGCCAACTTCGCGGAAACCGTGAGCATCGGCGCCGAAGATCGCGGCACGCTCCGTGTCGGTGGGCGCTACACCAGGGGTTCGGTGCGCGTGGATGGTGCGTTCATGCTCGGGATGACCCCGCGCGATCCGGACTACGGCGTCACCGCCGGGTTGACCTGGGTATTCGACGCGTTCAAGGTTCCGTAGACCAGCGTGTATCCTGTCTTTCCCATGCGAATCGCCAAAGCCCACGCCTACGGCAACGACTTCCTGTTCGTCCCCGCGGACGATGTCGAAGGATTGCCGCTCGATCAGTTGACGCGCCGGCTGTGCGAGCGCTACACCGGTGTCGGCGGCGACGGCGTCATCTACTACAACGTTCTGCCCGACGGCACCGCGCGCATGCGGCTGATCAACGCCGATGGCAGCCCGTCCGAGTTGTCCGGCAACGGCTTGCGCTGCCTCGCCGCGCTGGTGCTGCATCAGCGTGGCCCGGAGAGTGCCCCGCTGACGACGCTGCGCGTGGACACCGACGCCGGATGGAAGACATTGACGTTGTCCGGACGCGCCGACGCGAAGTACACCTTCCGCGCGGCGATGGGCGCGCCCACGAATATTTCGCAGGAGACGCTCGACGTCGCCGGCGAGCAACTGCCGGTCGTCATCATGACGATGGCGAATCCGCAGTGCGTGACGCTGGTGAACGAGCTGCCGGACCGCGCGCGGTTCGAGAAGCTGGGCCCCGCACTGGCGACGCATCCGAGGTTTGCCGCCGGCACCAACGTCGAATTCGCGGTGGTCGATGGCCCGAATCGCGTTCGCATCCTGATCTGGGAGCGCGGTGTCGGGCCGACGCACGCCTCCGGCACCGGCGCGTGCGCATCGGCGGTGGCGGCCGCGGTGGCGGGCGGCGCGGGTCGCGACATCGACGTCGAGGCTCCGGGTGGCACCCAGCGCGTGGAGTGGCACGAGGACGGCGTCTATCTGACCGGTTGGGCCGAGGTGCTCTTCGACGGCCTGTGGGTGCCTCGTTGATCCAGCCACTCCGCGTCAGCCGCCTGGGTTGCCCACTCCTTTTGATATCGTTTTAGCTGATGCAGCGAGGCCACACGCGCGCCGCGGTTTACTCGACGCTGGTCGTGTTGCTGGCGCTGCTACTTGCCCCCGTCGAAGCCGAGGTCCGTGTGCCCGCGCTGTGGCGGTGGGTGACCGACGCGCCAGTCAGCGGCGTCAGCCGCCCCGGGTGATGTGGCGTACCTTGGAGGCCGCTTCCGGTATATTGCGCCGGTCACGCCAGAGGGGCCGAGCTTCGTCGATCAGAGCACCGGTTCGCTGGCAGCCGGGTGCGCGACGCGTTCGGGCACTCAGGACGGCGTGCGTCCAATCACGGTTCCCGATCCCGCCGGCGGCCTGTTCATGCAGGTGCCGCTGCCACCGGAACGATTGACCGACGCGGCGGGTGCGTTCGACGTGCCTGCCTCCGCGTCCTTCGTCCGGATTGGTGCGGACTGCCGTTTCGTGCGGAGCTTCCGCCTCGACGCCTTCGTGCCGACCGACACCTCGGCACGCGGCCTGACGATCCTGCGCGTCGGCGACACACTCTACGTCGGTGGCTCGCGGGCGGGAGACCTTGCAGAGCCCACCGGCTGGCTGGCTTCTTTCGACGGTACCACCGGCGCGCGTCGCTCGACCGCCGAGTTCGCTCAGTTCAGCACCGTTCTGCTGGAGGGCGCCGCGCCTGACGGCCGGCTGGTCATCTCGGCAGCGGATCGCGGCACGACCGGACCAAGCTATCGGGTGGGTCTGCTGAATGCCGGGACCGGAGCCTTCACCGAACTCGCTCAGGCCGGCGTGAACGACGGCTTCGTCCGGGTGCAGGGCACCACGCTCTACGTCAGCCAGTCCTCGAACAGCGCGCTTCGCGCCTTCGATCTCGCGACTGGAGCACCGAAGGCGGGCTGGCTGAATCCAGTGCTGACCGTGAACGACATCGAGATCTCCGAAGATCGAGTGTTCGTGGCCGGTCGCGGGCTTGGCCGGACGGGCGTGTTCGCGGTCACCGAGGCGACCGGCGCGCTGGTCGAGGCGTTTGTTCCGGCATTGACGGCCGACAGTGGTGAGACGCTCTCGGTGGAACGTCTCGCGGTGGTCGGCACCCGTCTGTTCCTGCGAGGCCGCACGGTGCGCGCCCTGAACGGCGAGGCGCGGTATCTGCTGGCAGCGGTCAGCACGAGCACTGGGGCATTCGACGCCTGGGCTCCGACGGTGTTTGCACCGACGAGTGTCGCCGTGGATCTCGTGCCGCTCGACACACGCCTCTACATCGGTCGTGTCATCGGCGCGCCCTTGCAACGCCGGACCCACCTGGCCGCCGTCAACATCGTCACTGGCGCCGTGCTGCCGTTTGATCCCAACGGTCAGGGGACGTCGCAGCTGGTGCCCCCCGTCACATCGCTGGCCGTCAACGACGAGTTCCTCTTCGCGGGCACGTCGCAGGGGCAAGTCCGCCGCGTGGATCTGGCCTCCGGCCTGGCCGACGGGTGGGCGGTGCTGACCAGCGCAGCCGGCGGTGCTCAAGGCTTCATCGCGTCGATTCTGGCGACACCGACCCGGGTCTATGCAGGTGGTTACTTCACTCAGGTGGTGACCTCGACGCAGGCGCAGCCCGCGGCCCGTAGCCATGGCCTGGCAGTGGACATCGCCTCGGTGCAACTCACCGCATGGGATCCGCGCCTCAGCAGCGCCGCGACCGCGCCGGCCACCTCGCCGCACCCTGTGGAAGCGATGGCGCTGGTGGACGCGACCGTCGTGATCGGCGGCAACTTCTCGTCAGCGGGTGGTGAAGCTCGCGTCGGCCTCGCCGCGCTGAACGCCGAGAATGGCGGTGCGACCTTGCCAGCGCTGACTCTGGCCGCCGGTGCGACGATCGAAGGGCTGGCGCGCTCCGGCACGCGCGCGTTCTTCGTCGGGGCAGTCGCCGGTGGGGCGCGCACCATCGGCGTGGCCGATGCCGTCGCGGGTACCGTGACCTCATGGACCGTCCCCGCGAGCGCCGACCGTGCGCCCTCGTCCAGGGTGGCCTACGTGGATGGCCTCGTGTATTCAGGCCCGGCCTGGGATCCCGAGACCGGAGAGGCGACGCTCTCCACCTCCTACTGGACCAGGCCCGCGGAGGCGACCGACGGACTGCTGGAGCTCTACGTGCCTCTCGACGGCCCGACGGGGCCGATCGTCTCGCAGTTCCATTCCGCCGGGGAGCCGGTGTCGCCCACCGCACCCAGGAACCTGACCGTGCTGCACTCGGACAACGAGGTGTTTCTCAGCTGGACGGCGCCGGCGAGCGGCGACGTAACGAGCTACGTGGTGCGCGCGGGATCGTCCAGCGGTCAGTTGAACCTGTTCAACTTCGACACCGGCAGAACCGCGACGACGCTGTTGGGGACCGCTCCGGACGGTGTGTACTACGTGCGCGTCCACGCCGCGAGTGCACAAGGGTTGACCGGGCCGTCGAACGAGGTTGCCTTTGCGCTGGCGCCGTTCTCCTGCAACGCCGTTCCACGCTCGCCGGGGACGTTGACCGCTTCTGGATTCGACAGCACCGCGTCCCTCGCCTGGAGCGCCGCCATCGGGGCGCGATCGTACGTCGTCGAGGCCGGCAGCGCGCCATCGCGTACCGATCTGGCCCGGTTGAACGTCAATCGCAACCTGCGCCTCGACACCAGCGCCCCGCCGGGCACGTATCACGTGCGCGTTCGCGGCGTGAACGCCTGCGGCGAAGGTCCTGCCAGCAATGAAGTGATTGTGCAGGTGGGTGGGCCGCCGCCCGAGCCTGCCACCGGGCTGCGTGCGACGGTGACGGGCTCGACCGTCGCGCTCGCATGGAATGCGCCCGGCAGTGGCCCGGTGCCGTTGTTCTACCGCCTCGAAGCTGGCAGCCAGCCCGGGTTTGCCGATCTCGCCACGATCGCCACCGGTGCTCTGACCTACACCGCAACGGCTGTCCCGGCCGGCACCTACTTCGTGCGCGCGCGATCGGCGAACGCCACCGGCTACAGCCCCGCCACGCCGGATGTGATGGTGGTGGTACCGCCGCAGCGGTGATCTCAGAAGCTGCGCAACCGCGCGACGCGCGAGCCTTCAGCTTCTGCGCGGTGCTGACGGCGACCTAGCGCCGACGACCCTTGACGGGCGGCTTCATCGCGGCGTCGATCTCGGCCAAAGTGGCCTGAATCTGTTGCGTCACGGCGGCAGTCAGCTTCCCGACCTGACCGTATTCTTCCTTCTTCAACGCCGCGCGCGCTTCTTGCAGTGACTCCGACGTCGCGGCAATGGCCGCTTCAATCGGCGCGAGCGTGCGGCGGGGAAGCTTGGCCACCTCGGTGTCGCGGAGCCGTGCCTGAGCGCGCTGGACCAGGGCCACGGCCTCGGCCAGGTGGCGCTCGGCATCGCCGCGGGCCTTGGCGCGGCCGTCAACCGCGGTCTTGGCCGCGTTCTGCGCGCGCTCGCGACTGTCGAGCGCGTGGGCCAGGGCCAGTCGGTAGTCGCGGGCGGCCACGGCCTCCTGATACTTGGCGAGCCCGTCCACGGCCAGCTTCAGCTCGTCGGCGGCGTATTCCTCGGCGCCGGCGGCGCGGGCGGCGTCGATGGCGCCCTGGGCTTGATGCATTTCCTTGGCGGGGGGCTCGGCACACGCGGCAGCGAGCAGGGTGAGCGCAATCACAAAGACGACGATCAGGCGGGGCATTGGCTTCAAAGTATACGGCGGCTTCTGAGGTACATTGTGAAGGATCTCCCTCTTGTGGATCGCCCGCGCGAGAAGCTTGTGCGCGCCGGTCCGTCGGCGCTGGGTGACAACGAGTTGGTGGCGCTGGTGCTTGGCAGCGGGACACGCGATCGGGGCGCGTTGTCGCTGGCGCACGACGTGCTGGACGCTGCCGGCGGGGCGGACGGGTTGCCGCGCATGGCGCTCGACGAATTGCGACGGGTGGAAGGCGTGGGCGAGGCGCGCGCCGCGCGACTGATGGCGGCAGTCGAGCTTGGACGCCGGGCCCTGGTCCGCGAGGCTGGCGAACGACCGCGGTTTCGCACGCCGGCGGATCTGGCGCACTACCTGATGCCGCTCCACGGGGGACATCGGGTCGAGCGCTTCGGTGTGCTTCTGCTGGACATGAAGCAGCGGCTGATCCGGGCATCGGTGCTGTCGGTGGGTACGTCGGAGAGCACGCCTGCCCAGCCCCGCGAAGTGTTTCGCGAGGCGCTGCTGGCCTCGGCCGCGAACGTGGTGGTGTTCCACAATCATCCGTCCGGCGACCCGCTGCCCAGCAACGCCGACATCTCGGTGACGCGGCGGATGGAGCAGGTGGGTGAGTTGGTGGGCATTACGCTGATGGATCACATCATCCTTGGCGCGGGCCGGTACTACAGCTTCAAACAAGGAAACCGACTGACGTGAAGACGCTGTACTTCGACTGCTTTGCCGGCGCCGCCGGCGACATGATTCTGGGCGCGCTGATCGACGCCGGTGTGCCGTTCGAGGAGGTGCAGCGCGCCCTGGGCAGCCTGGCCGTGGACGGCTTCTCCGTCTCGGTGGAGCGCGTGCTGAAGACCGGCGTGTCGTCGTTGAAATTTCGCGTGCACGAGAACCCGGCAGACGGCAACCGGCAGCCGGCAGACGGCCGACTCCCGACTCCCGACTCCCGACTCCCGGCCGCATCGTCACTACCACCTGAAACACATCTACGCGGCGATCGCGAAGTCTGCGCTGAGCGAAGCCGGCAAGGCGCGCGCGACGAAGATGTTCCAGCGGCTGGCCGAAGTCGAGGCCGTCGATCCATGGCTCGACGATGGAGAAGGTGCATCTGCACGAGGTGGGCGCCGTCGACTCGATCATCGACATCGTCGGCACGGTGTTCGCGATGGAGTATCTCGGCGCGGAGCGCGTGGTGGTGTCGCCGGTGAACGTCGGCGGCGGCATGGTGAAGACGGCGCACGGACTGTTCCCGGTGCCGGCGCCAGCCACGGTGCGCCTGCTGGGTGAGATGCCCACCTACAGTAGCGGTGTGCAGATGGAAACGCTGACACCCACCGGTGCGCTCATCCTCACCGAGTACGCCGCACAGCTACGGGCCGATGCCGGCGATGAAGAACATGAAGGTAGGCTACGGCGCTGGAGATCGCGATCTTCCCGAGACGCCGAACGTGGTGCGCGTCTTCGTCGGCGAGGGCAATGCTACCAGCGCCGGGCCGGCCACGCGCGTCGTGGAGCTGGCGTGCGAAATCGACGACATGAACCCGCAGATCTTCGGCGTGTTGATGGATCGCCTGTATGCCGCCGGTGCGCTCGAGGTGTTCTATCAGCCGGTGCAGATGAAGAAGAACCGCCCCGGCACCTTGATGACCATCGTCTGCGCGCCGGAGCAGCGGGACGCGCTGGCCGATCTGGTGTTCCGCGAGACCACGACCATTGGCATCCGCTATCAGGAAATGGCGCGTCTGTGCCTCGACCGCGAGCTGGTCCCCGTGACCACGCCCTACGGCGTGGTACGATTCAAGGTGGCCCGCAAGGGCGGGGTGGTGATGAACGCCCAGCCCGAGTTCGACGACCTGGCCCGGCTGGCAGCGGAGCGCGACATCCCGATTAAGATGGTGCAGGCCGCGGCGCACAAGGCGTGGCTCGAACAGCCGGCCGCCGACGCCCGACTCTCGACTCCCGACTCCCGACTCCCGACTCCCGGCACACAATAATGTCCTCCTTCTTCCTCACCACCGCCATCGACTTCGTCAACAGCCGTCCGCATCTGGGCACGGCCTACGAAAAGATCACGGCCGACGTGATCGCCCGTTATCACCGGCTGAAGGGTGACGACACGTGGTTCCTGATGGGGAACGACGAGCACTCGCAGAACGTGTTCCGTCGCGCGCAGGAACAGGGGAAGGATCCGCTGACCTACTGCGACGAGATGGAGCAGGTGTTCCGCGAAGTCTGGCGCGGGCTGGACATCTCGTTCGACGACTTCATCCGCACGACGGACCAGAAGCGGCATTTCCCGGCCGTGCAGCGACTGGCGCAGGCCTGCAAGGACAACGGCGACATCTACGAGGGCACCTACGAGGGCCCGTACTGCGTCAGCTGCGAGGAGTTCAAGCCGGAGAAGGACCTGGTGGACGGGCTCTGTCCCATTCACAAGACCAAGCCGGAGTGGATCAAGGAGAGGAACTGGTTCTTCCGGCTGTCCAAGTACCAGCAGCCGCTGCTGAAATTCTACGAGGAGCATCCCTCGTTCATCGAGCCGGAGGTTCGGCGTAACGAGGTCCTGCGATTCGTCGAAGCCGGCCTCGAAGACCTGTCGATCAGCCGGGCCGGACAGTCGTGGGGCATTCCGCTGCCGTTCGACCCGAAGAGCGTGGTCTACGTGTGGTTCGATGCGCTCACCAACTACGCGGCGGCCGTCGGCTACGGGTGGGACGAGAAGCGGTTCTCCCAGCGCTGGCCGGCCGATCTGCACATCGTCGGCAAGGACATCACGCGGTTCCACTGCGTGATCTGGCCGGCGATGCTGATGAGCGCCGGCCTGCCGCTGCCCGGGAAGGTCTTCGGCCACGGCTGGGTCTTCTTCAAGGGCGAGCGCATGAGCAAGACGATGGGCAACATCGTCGATCCGCTCGACGCGGCCAAGCGCTTCGGCCCGGATCCGCTGCGCCTCTACCTGACGAAGGAAGTGCCGTACGGCGGTGATGGCGACTTCACCTGGGAGCGCTTCGAGGAGAAATACAACGCCGACCTCGCGAACAACCTGGGGAACCTGGTGAACCGCGTGGCGTCGATGACGGAACGCTATCGCGACGGACGGCTGAAGGCCCAGAGCGGCGGACGGCTGGCGACGGTGGCTGCCGAATCGGTTCAGGCTTATCGGGCACGCGATGGACCGCCTGGCGCTGCACGAAGGCGTGGCGTCGGCGTATCGACTGATTAGCGCCGCCAACGAGTTCATCGCCGAGACGCAGCCGTGGAGCCTGGCGAAGGACCCTGCGCACGCGGATCGCCTGTCGCATGTTCTGTACGACGTGGCGGAGGCGGTGCGCATCGCCGCGGTGCTGCTGCTGCCAGTGATGCCATCCTCGGCCGCGGAGATTCTGCGCCGCCTGGGTGAGACCGCGGCCGTGGCCGATCTTCGCCTCGACACCTCCAGCACCTGGCGAGCATCTGGAGAAAGAGCAGTACTGAATGCGGGCGCCTTGTGGCCCCGCCTGGAAGACAAGGGAGCCCCCAACGTGAGCGAGAACACCACACCTGCCCCCGCCGTCGTGCCTGCTTCGGCAGCCGCGGAATCGACCGCACCGGCTGCCCCTGCGACGCAGGCGGGAGTTGCAGCCGCGCCTGCCGCGGCACCTGTTGCGCCGGCAGCCGCGCCGGCCCCGGCCGCGGCACCCGAGCTGATTTCGATCGACGACTTCATGAAGGTGCAGCTGAAGGTCGCGAAGATCCTCGAGGCCGAGCGCGTGCCGAAGTCGAAGAAACTGGTGCAGTTGAAGGTGGATGTGGGCGAAGCCGCACCGCGCACCATCCTTGCGGGTATTGCCGAGAGCTACGAGCCCGAGCAGCTGGTCGGCCGCACCATCGTGGTGGTGGCCAACCTCAAGCCCGCAAAGCTGATGGGAATCGAGTCGAATGGCATGGTGCTCGCTGCCAGCCCCGATGGCGGCGGCGCGATGCTGTTGAACGCAGAGCCCGCGCCGCCAGGCACGCGCGTCCGTTAGGGCGGAGGCCCCCTCGATTCAAGTGAGTTGAGGGGGCCGATGCCGAAGATGGTCCTGGTTCCGACCATCCTGTCCATCGGTTTGCCGCAATACGCAGAGTCCAGCCCGTCTTTCGTCCGGCATGGCCCTTGCTCGTCAGTGCGGCCATGATGCGATTTCGCCCAACAAAACACGCTGCCGTCCTTGCGATTGGCGCATTCTTACTCGCTCTCTCGGCGCAGGCGGCCGGGGCCCAGAGCCTGTGGTCGCCGTCCGTTGATCTGTATCTTCCGCCCCAGCCTCCCGCCGCCGTGATCGGGACGCCGGGCCAGCCCGACGTCGATGCCGACAGCGCCGGCAACGGCGTGGCGGTGTGGTCCGACTGGTTGAACGGCACGAACTCTGTCGTTCGAGCCTCGCGCTTCATCGGCGCCAGCGAGAGCTGGAGCGCCAGTGTGATTCTTTCGACGCCCGGTCGCGTGGCCACCGAAGCGCGCGTCGCGGTGGCGCCGAATGGCGACGCGGTGGCCGTGTGGCAGGAAGCCGACGCAGCGCGCGCGCTCATCTACACGGCGCGCCTGACGGGCGGCGCATGGAGCGCGCCGCTCCCGCTCTCGGCGCCTGGTGATGACGACGTGCTGGCGGACGTGGCGATCGATCAGACCGGGAACGCGATTGCGTTGTGGGTCCGCCGCACCGACAACTTCCGCGTGTATCGCGCGCGTTACTCTGCGTCCAGCACCACGTGGAGCACCTCGGTTCCGCTGTCGTCATCCGGCGCGCGCGCGTTCTATCCCCACATCGAGTTCGACGGCGGCAGCAACGCCGTCGCAGTGTGGGTTTCCGAAGTGGATGCCGACCATACGGTGATCAAGGCCGCCCGCTATGTCGGCGTCACCGACACCTGGTCGGCGATCGCCGACATCTCGGCACCGGATCAGTACGCCTACTGGCCTGAACTGGCGGTGAGTCGCCTCCGGTGACGCCATGGCGATCTGGACCTACGGTCCGCACGGCGCGCCAGGCACGGTGGTGCAGGCCGCCCGCTTCAACGTGGCGTCGCTCAGTTGGATCGCACCGCAGACACTCTCGGAAATGGCAGCGCAGAACGCCAGCCCGCGCGTGGCGATGGACGGCTCGGGGCGGGCGACCGCCGTATGGCAGACCGACACCGGTGCCACGCGCCTCGTGCAGGCATCGCGCTATGTTCCGGGAACGGCGAGCTGGACGCAGCCTTACAACCTCGCCGGACCACCGGTGACCAATGACGCGGGCGAACCGCGCGTCGCGATGAACGGCGCCGGCAACGCGGTGGCCACCTGGTGGGCAGTGGGGCCTGGATCGAGCCTCGCGATTCGCGCGTCGTTCTTCAATGCCCTGGCCGGCACCTGGACGACAGGCGCGACGGTCTCGCCGACGACGGACTTCCGTTCGGATGCGCCAGCGGTGGCGCTGACCGAAGCGGGTCGCGCCATGCTGGTGTGGCGGACGGTCTCGACCGGCGCCGACCATGCCAAGGCGTCCAGTGCCAGCGTGCCCACCGGGTCGCTGCTCGCGCAGCCGACGGTGAATTTTCCCGAAGTGACGCTGGCCTGGACCGCTCCGCAGAGCGGACCGCCCGCCTCCTCGTACACGGTGGTCGCGAGCTACTCGCCCAATGGCCCGGCGATCGCCGTGCTGCCGGTCGGCAGCCAGCTGTCGCTGCTGGTGGCCGCGCCCGCCGGCACCTACTACGTCAGGGTCTACGCCGCGATGGGTGGCGACGTCGTGCCCTCGAACGAGGTCCGCGTTGACGTCAACTCCGGCCCGATTCCGACGGCGCCGCTCGGCCTGTCGGGCACGGTCAATGGCAGCCTGGTCAACCTGACGTGGAGTCCGCCGGCGAACGCGGGCGTGGCTCCGGTTCAGAGCTACGTGATCGAAGCCGGCAGTCAGCCGGGCGCGACCGACATCGCGAACTTCGCGACGGGGACGTCCACGCCCGGCTACGCGGCGGTGGTGCCAAACGGCAACTACTACGTCCGTGTCCGAGCCGGCCGCGCGTCGGGTCTTGGACCGCCGACGCCGGACATCCGCATCATCGTCGGGCCGCCGCCTCCGGGCGCGCCGACGGTGAGTGGCGGCGCCACGGGGCCCGGAACCGTTCTCCTGACCTGGACCGCGGCGCCAGCGCCCGGCGTGCCGGTGACGGCTTACCAACTGCAAGCCGGGTCGTCGCCGGGGCAGAGCGACCTCGCGGTGTTCTCGGTGCCTTCCACGCAGCTTGGCTATGCGGCGGCTGGAATTCCGCGGGGCACCTACTACGTCCGCATCGTCGGGCTGAGCGCGCAAGGCCCCGGCACCCCGTCGAACGAGGTGGTGGTGGTGATTCCCTGACGGCGCAGGTCTTAGGTCTTGGGTCTTGGGTCTTGAGGTCTTGGGTCTTGGGCCTGGGACTTGAGGCTTGGGGCCTGGGGCCCGATCGCTGATAGTTACCTATGGTCGATTCGCACTGTCACATCGCCGGCGAGGAGTTCGCCGGCGATCTTCCCGCCGTCATCGACCGTGCTCGGGCGGCGGGGCTTTCGAGCGCGCTGGTGATCCTCGCCGCGGACAGCGACGAGGAGATCGCGCAGTGGTCACGGGTCCACGAGCTGTGGCCCGAGACCCGGGCGGCGGTTGGTGTGCATCCGCACCATGCGCACCTGTTCGCGGCCGACCCGGACGAGGCCGCGCGGCTGGTGGAGCGGCGGCTTGCCAGCCTGCCAGAAGCGCGGGCCGTGGGTGAGATTGGCCTGGATTACCACTACGACTTCTCGCCGCGCGAGGTGCAGCAGGCCGTGTTCCGGGCGCAATTGCGCGTCGCCCGGGAACGCAACCTGCCCGTGGTGATCCACACCCGCGAGGCGGAGGACGACACGCTGCGCATCCTCGGGGAGTCCGGGCGCGTCGAGACGGCCGGGGTGTTCCACTGCTTTTCCGGCGACACCGCCGCGGCGACACGAGCGCTGGCCACGGGGTACTACCTGTCGATCCCGGGTATCGTGTCGTTTCCGAAGGCGGGGGAGCTGCGGGCGGCCGTGGCCGCCGTGCCACTCGACCGGCTGCTGGTCGAGACCGACAGCCCCTATCTGGCGCCGGCGCCGTATCGCGGAAAGCGGAACGAGCCGGCCTACGTGGCCCGGGTGGTGGATGTGGTGGCCGAAGCCCGCGGAATGGGAGCGGCTGAGGTCGGGGAGATCATTTCGGCGAACTTCAACCGCCTCTTTCGACCGTAGAGCCGCAAAGCTCAGCCCTTCAAGGAATTAACGGGCATCGAGTGCGTTGACACCAGCGACGCCCTATGGTGAGATTGACGAGCTTGTCCAACGCTCTCCCGAAGACCCAGGCTGACCTGATTCAGCTGTTCGAACCCGTGCGGGCCGACCTCGAGGCCGTGGAGCGCGAGTACGAGCGGCAGGTCCAGTCGCAGGTCCACGTCATCCCCGAGATCGGCGCCTACATCCAGAAGAGCGGTGGCAAGCGCGTGCGCCCCGCGGTACTGCTGATGGCCGCGCGCCTGTGCGGCTACACCGGGCCGCATGCCGTGCTCAACGCCGCGGTGGTGGAGTTCATCCACACCGCCACGCTGGTCCACGACGACATCATCGACGATGCCGACGTGCGGCGCGGACGGAAGGCGGTGCACTCGCGGTGGGGCAACGACGTCACGGTGCTGGCCGGCGACTTCCTCTACATCAAGTCGATGGCGATGGCGCTCACCCAGGAGACGCTGGACATCGTCCGCATGCTCTGCGACGTCACGCTGCGGATGATCGAAGGCGAGATCTACCAGCTGACGAAGAACGGCGTCGTCGATCTCTCCGAGAACGAGCACTTCGAGATCATCCATCGCAAGACGGCGTTCCTGTTCGGCGGCTGCGCGGAGATCGGCGGCATGCTGGGCGAGGTGAGCACCGAGAAGCGCACGGCGCTTCGCGAGTACGGCTTCAACATGGGCATCATGTTCCAGCTGGTGGACGACCTGCTGGACTTCACGGGCGAGGCCGAGGCGCTCGGCAAGCCGATCGGCGGTGACCTGCGCGAAGGCAAGATCACGCTGCCGATCATCCACCTGCTGCAGCAGGGCGGCCCGGAGGCCGACACCCTGGTCCGCGGCATCGTGCAGTCGCGTGATGTGACGCCCGAGCAGTGGGCCCGCGTCAAGGCGCTCCTCGCCGAGCACCGCTCGATCGACTACGCCTACGCCCGCGCCGTGGAATTCGGCGAGACCGCCAAGCGTCAGCCTCCGCCTGTTCCCGCCGACGCAGGAGCGCGAAGCGCTGATCGCGCTGGCGGACTTCGTGCTCCTCCGCGACCGCTAGTCAGGGACGGTGCGCGTGACGCCCGCCGATCGCATCGAGGCGCTCCGCCGCGAGATCCAGCGGCACGAAGAGCTCTACTACGTCCACGCCCAGCCTGAAATCTCGGACAGCGAGTTCGACGCGCTGATGGTCGAACTCCGCGCGCTCGAAGCGGCCCACCCCGAACTGATCACGCCCGACTCGCCCTCGCAGCGGGTCGGCGGCCGGCCTGCCGAGGGCTTCGTCACCGTGGAGCACCAGGTGCCGATGCTCAGCCTGGACAACGCGTTCGACGAGGACGACCTGCGCGCGTTCGACGAGCGCGTCCGGAAGGGGCTTGGCGGCGTGGCGTCGGCCGCCTACGTGTGCGAGCTGAAGATCGACGGCCTCAGCATCTCGCTGCTCTACGAGGACGGACGGCTGGTGCGCGGCGCCACCCGCGGCGACGGCGTGCGCGGCGAGGACGTCACCGCCAACGTGCGGACGATTCGCGCCATCCCGTTGACGCTGAAGGGCGGGCCACGCGGCGTGATCGAGATTCGCGGCGAGGTGTTCCTGCCGAAGGCCTCGTTCGAGCGCATCAACCAGGAGCAGGAGCGCCTGGGCGAACCGCTCTACGCCAACGCCCGCAACACCGCGGCCGGCACGATGCGCAACCTCAATCCGGCGCTGGTCGCGCGCCGGCGCCTTTCGGCGTGGCTCTATCAGGCGGTGGGGTCTGGCCCCGACCCCCCCGAAAACGCTGCAGAAACTGCCACCCATGCCGCGATGCTGCAGTCGCTGAAGGCGTGGGGCTGTCCGGTCGAGCCGCACTGGCGCGCCTGCGAGGGCATCGACGCCGTGGTGGCGTTCTGCGACGAGTGGCGGGAACGACGCGCCACGCTCGCGTTCGAGACCGACGGCGTGGTCGTCAAGCTGGACGACCTGTCGCTGCGCGAGCGCCTGGGCTTCACGTCGAAGTTCCCGCGATGGGCGACGGCGGTGAAGTTCCCGGCGGAGCAGAAGATCGCGATGCTCCACCGGATCGAGGTCAACATCGGGCGCACCGGCGCCGCGACGCCGTTTGCCATCCTCGAGCCGACCGTCGTCGCGGGCTCGACCATTTCGATGGCGACGCTCCACAACCCGGACGACATCATCCGCAAGGACATCCGTCCCGGCGAGCCGGTCATCATCGAGAAAGCCGGCGACGTGATTCCGCGCGTGGTGGGTCCCGCGCACCCCGACGCGCCCGACCGGCCGCCGCAGTGGGTGATGCCCACCAACTGCCCGGTCTGCGACAGCCCGCTGCACCAAGCCGGAAGACGAGGCGGTGTGGCGCTGCGAGAACAGCTCCTGTCCGTCGAAGCTGCAGCGCGGGCTGGAGCACTTCGCGTCGCGCGGCGCGATGAACATCGAAGGGCTGGGCGAGTCGCTGATTGGCCAGCTGATTGCCAGCGGCCTGGTCCACAGCTACGCCGATGTCTATCACCTGACGGCGCCGCAGCTCGAGGCGCTCGAGCGGATGGGCAAGAAGTCGGCGGCAAAGGTCCTCGGCGAGATCGAGAAGTCAAAGGGCAACGACGTCTGGCGGCTGATCTACGGGCTCGGAATCCGTCACGTCGGCGAGCGCGGCGCGCAGGTGCTGGTCGATCACTTCGGCTCGATCGAGGCGATCGAGGCGGCGCCTCGCGAGGAGCTGGAGCGCGTGCGACGAGATCGGCCCGGTGCTGGCGGCGGCGGTCCGCGGCTGGTTCGACGAGCCGAGCAATCAGCGACTGGTGGCCCGCCTGCGCGAAGCGGGCGTGAAGACGGTGGGCGAACGCAAGGTCAGCCCGGTCGGGCCGCAGCCGCTGGCGGGGAAGTCGTTCGTGATTACCGGCACCCTCGACACCCTGACGCGTGAAGCCGCGGAGGAGCGCATCGCCGCGCTCGGCGGCAAGGTGACCGGTTCGGTCAGCAAGAAGACCAGCTACGTGGTGGTGGGTGCCGAGCCCGGCAGCAAGCTCGACAAGGCGCAGGCGCTGGGCGTGCCGACCCTCGATGAGGCGGCGTTCCTCGGGCTTATAATGAGCGAGTCATGACGCGCGGATTCGCGTGGATTACCGCCGGCGCTCACCGCCATGGTGGGTCTGCTGGTCGGGATGGTCGTCTCCGGTTCGCTCTCGCCGACGACAGCGCTGTCCGCGCCGCCGGTCGTGGCGAGGCCGGCTGCCGCGACTCTGGCCACCGCGCCGCTGCTGGGCCCGGTCGCCCTCCCGGGTGCCGTCAACTTCGCCGACATCGCCGAGAAGCTCAATCCCGTCGTCGTCAACATCGACGCCAGCGCGCGCGGCCGCCGCGCCCGCTCGACGACGGCCGATCCGCGCCGTCGCCCCGATCCGCTGGACGAACCGACCGACGAGCGCCGGCCTCGCGGAAACGAGGCGCCACGTCGCGGCACGGGGACGGGCTTCATCATCGACGACGCAGGGGCTCATCCTCACCAACCATCACGTCATCGAGGGCGCCGAACGGCTGACGGTGAAGCTGGCCGACGGCCGCAGCCTGCGCGCCTCTGTGGTCGGCTCCGACCCCGATACGGACATTGCGCTCATCCGCGTGGACGCCGCCCGGCAAGCTGCCCGCCGCGGTGCTCGGCGATTCCAACCACCTGCGGGTGGGCGAGTGGGTCGTGGCCATCGGCAACCCGCTGGCCTACGAGCACACCGTCACGGTCGGGGTCGTCAGCTTCATCGGCCGGAAGCTCTTCGACTCGAGCCTCGACAACTACATCCAGACCGACGCCGCGATCAGCTTCGGCAACAGCGGCGGCCCGCTGATCAACACGCGCGGCGAGGTGATCGGCATCAACTCCGCGGTGAGCCGCCAGGCCAGCAACATCGGGTTCGCCGTGCCGATCAACCAGGCGCGCGCGATCCTGCCGCAGCTGCAGGCGCAGGGCCGCGTGTCGCGCGGCTATATCGGCGTGGCGCTGCGCGACGTCGATCCCGACGTGCAGGCGTCGCTGAAGCTGACGCGCGGCGACGGCGCGCTGGTGCAGGACGTCACCGCGGGCTCGCCGGGCGCGCGCGCCGGGCATCAAGCCCTACGACCTGATCGTCGCCGTCGATCGCCAGTCCGTGGGCACCAACGACGCGCTGATCCGCGAGATCGCCGAACGTCAACCGGGATCGAACGCGCGGCTCGATCTGCTGCGCGACGGCCGTCCGATGGAAGTGACGGTGAAGCTGGCCGAACGTCCGGGCCGCGTCACGCCGCCGAGCGCGCCCACCTCTCCAGCCGCACGCGGCCTCGAGCGTGACGAGCCGATCGAACTGGGCCTGACGCTGATCGAAGTCGGCGAGGCGAACGCGCATCGCTTCGACATCCCGGCGGGCATGACCGGGCTGCTCGTGCAGCGGGTCGAGCCGTTCAGCGCCGCCTACGATGCCGGGATCCTGCGCGGCCAGATTCTGCTCGAAGTGAACCGTCAGGCGGTGAGCTCCGTCGCCGGCTACCGGCGCGCGGTGCAGGCCAGCCGGCCGGGCGACGTGCTTGCGGTCTTCCTCTACGATCCCGACCTCGAGCAGCGCGCCATTCACACCGTCCGCACGGAGCCCCGTTGAAACCTCGGATCCTGGTCGTTGACGATGAAGCGAGCATCCGTGACACGCTGCGGATGATTCTGGAATACGAGGGTTACGACGTCATCCAGGCGGCCACCGGCGAAGACGCCGTGCGCATGATCGAGCGCGAGGCGCCGGACCTGGTGTTCCTCGACATCAAGATGCCCGGCATGGACGGCCTCGACGTCCTGCAGAAGGTCCGCCACCTCACCGACTCCACGCCGATCGTCGTCATCTCCGGTCATGTGGAGCAGGGCGGCGCCAGCTCCAGCGAGGCGGTGCAGGCGATGAAGCTGGGGGCGCGCGACTTCATCGAGAAGCCGCCGACGCAGGACCGCATCCTGGTCACCGTCCGCAACGCCCTCGACACCTCGCGGCTGCGCAGCGAGAACCGCTCGTTGAAGCGCGATGTCGAGAAGCGCTATCAGATCGTCGGCGACTCGCCGGCGCTGCAGGCCGTGCGCGACGCCATTCACAAGGCGGCGCCCACCAACGCCACCGTGCTGATCTGGGGCGAGAGCGGTGTTGGCAAGGAGCTCGTCGCCCGCGCGATTCACCGCGAGAGCCTGCGGCGCGACGGCCCGTTCGTGCAGGTCAACTGCGCCGCGATTCCCGACGAGCTGATCGAGTCGGAACTGTTCGGTCACGAGAAGGGCTCGTTCACCGGCGCCACCGATCGCCAGATCGGCAAGTTCGAGCAGGCCGACAAGGGCACGATCTTCCTCGACGAAGTCGGCGACATGAGCCTGAAGACGCAGGCCAAGGTGCTGCGCGTGCTGCAGGAGCAGGAGCTCGAACGCCTCGGCAGCAACCGCGTCATCAAGGTGGACGTGCGGGTGATTGCCGCGACCAACAAGAACCTGGAAGAGGCGATCGACACCGGCGCGTTCCGCGAAGATCTGTTCTACCGCCTCAACGTCCTGCCGATCCATGTGCCGGCGCTGCGCGATCGGCGCGAGGACGTGCCGTCGCTGGTCCGGCACTTCGCCGACCTGCTGGCGCGCGAGAACAACTTCCGCCGCAAGACGTTCTCGGCCCAGTCGATGGAGAAGCTGAAGCAGCGGCACTGGCGCGGCAACATCCGCGAGCTGCGCAACGCCGTCGAGCGGCTGCTGATCATGACGACCGGCGACAGCATCGACGCGCGCGACGTGCCGGACGAAGGGCCGGCGCGCCCCGAGTCGGCGAACGCCGCGGCCGCCGCCGGCGGCACGCCCTACGTCCCGTCCGCCGAACTGGTGTGGACCGCGGTGCCGACGCTGCAGGAGTTCAAGAGCGTCTCCGAGCGCGCCTACCTCGTGGCGAAGCTGCGCGAGAACAGCTGGAACATCTCGAAGACCGCCGAAGTGATCGACACCCCGCGCAGCAATCTCTACAAGAAGCTGGAGCAGTATCAGATCAGCGAAGAGAAGGACGGGCGGGGGTAGAGACAGCTTCGGGAGTCGGATGGCTACGCTGGCCGGGAGTCGGGAGTCGGACGACACAGCCGACGCGAACGGGAGTCGGATGGCTGCGCCAGTCGGGAGTCAGGCGGACTACTCAGCCGGGCGTCGACGAGAGGCCGACACTTCCTCAAGCGAGAGGGGCGTCAACTGCAGTTGCAGGGCAGGTAACTCGCGTTTCTCTCGGAGCGCTGTCGAATCTGACAACCGGCGTTGACACTTCAGGCACCCGCGACCGTCTGCTGACGACCCTTCGCGGTGAGTCTCGCCTGGCACGCGCTCTGCAACCGTCCGCCGCGTGGCGACCTTCGGCTCATTCCGCGACCTTGACGTGTGGCAGGTGTCCATGGACCTCGTGGACCTTGTGATCGGCCACTGCGCGACGTTCCCAGAACAACATTGGTGGCTGAAGCGGCAGATGCAGTCGGCCGCCGTGTCCATTCCATCCAACGTGGCCGAGGGATATCGACGCAAGAAACGACGCGCCGCGTATCAGAACCACGTCTCGATCGCGATGGGCTCACAAGGCGAACTGGAGACGCAGTTGGAGGTGGCGTTCCGCAACCATCTCCTCGATCGTGAGAAATGCGCCATCGTCGTGGAAACCAACGCTCGCGTCGGCGCAATGCTGAATCGTCTGCACGACTCGCTTGATTCATGACGCAGGGCGCCTTCAATCTCATCGACTCACCCGACTCCCGACTCCCGACTCCCGACTCCCGACTCCCGACTCCCGACTCCCGACTCCCGACTCCCGACTCCCGACTCCCGACTCCGAAGGCCGTCCTTCCCCCTCCTGATACACTTGTCCTGTCGTAGTGAACCAGACGATCGCTGCCGGCGACAGGCCCCGAGTTGACCTTCTTCGCAAGGAGGGGGCGGACGAAGGGAACCAGCGCCGGGAGAGGAAAGTCCGAACTCCAGCAGGACAGTGCGCCGGGTAACTCCCGGGCGGGGCAACCCGACGGACCAGTGGCACAGAAAATATACCGCCACGCCATAGCCCGAGGCCGCAAGGCCGACGGTGAAGGCGGGTAAGGGTGAAAAGGTGCGGTAAGAGCGCACCGCGCCTCTGGCAACAGAGGTGGCAGGCAAAACCCCGCACGGAGCAAGACCAAATAGGGGGGCGAGCGGCTTCGGCCGCACGGGTGGTCCATCCGAGCCTCCGGGTCGGTCGCTGGATCCCGTCAGCAATGCCGGGACTAGAGGAATGATCGTCTCCATCGGAGCAGCAGCCGCAAGGCCGCTGTGACGGGGAACAGAATTCGGCTTATCGGTTCACTACGGCACTTGATTCACCATCCGCGACACGACGCAGCCGCACCGAGGGTGCGAGACGAAGGTTCGAAGACAGCGATGAGATATGTGGGATTCGTGGCCCTCGCGGCCGCTCTGGTAGGGGGAACGCTGCTGGCCCAGACGGGCCCCGGCGTGCAGCGGGGCCGGCCGGGCGAAGGGCGAGCGCCTGAATTTCCGCCGCCGACGATCGTCGACTACAAGCCGCGGACGACGCTCAAGGTGGCCGAGCACAAGGTGCCGAAGGCGAAGTTTCCGGTCGTCGACATCCACAGTCACCAGCCAACGCCGATCACTCCCGAGCAGTTCGACAAGGTCGTCCAGGGCATGGACGCCAACAACCTGCGCGTGCTCATCAACCTGAGCGGCGGCTACGGCGATCGCCTGCGGCAGGGCCTCGACGCGATCGCGAAGAGCCCGCACAAGGACCGGATGGTGCTGTTTGCCAACGTCAACTTCGAGGGTGTCGGTACGCCCGGCTGGTCGCAGAAGGCCGCGGCCCAGCTCGAAGGCGACATCAAGGCCGGCGCGCGCGGCCTGAAGATCTTCAAGGATCTCGGCCTGCGCATCCGCAAGGCCGACGGCTCGCGGCTGAAGGTGGACGACCCCGATCTCGATCCCGTGTGGGACGTGTGCGGCCGCCTCGGCGTCCCGGTGCTGATCCACACCGCGGAACCGCAGGAGTTCTTCGAGCCCATCGACGTCAAGAACGAGCGCTGGCTCGAACTGGCCCTGTTCAACGATCGCCGCTATCCGGCAGGGGAGTTCCCGCGCTTCGAGGAGTTGCTCGCCGAGCGCGATCGCATGTTCCGCAAGCATCCCGAAGACCACCTACATCGGTGCGCACTTCGCCTATCGCGCCAACGATCTGGTGAAGGCGCAGGAGATGCTCGACACGATGCCGAACGTCCACCTCGAGGTGGCGGCCATTCTCGCCGAGCTCGGCCGCCAGCCGAAGGCGGCGCACGACTTCTTCGTGAAGAACCAGAACCGCGTGCTGTTCGGCAAGGACAGCTTCCAGCCAGACGAGTATCCCGTACTATTGGCGGACGTTCGAGACCGGCGACGAGTACTTCGACTACTACCGCGACTATCACGCCTTCTGGAAGCTGTACGGGATGTCGCTGCCAGACGAGGTGCTGAAGAAGCTGTACTACAAGAACGCGCTGGCGCTGGTGCCGGGCCTGGTGAAGACGGGGTATCCCGAGTAGCAAGGCAAAAGGCAAAAGGCGGAAGGCAAAAGGCCGGCAGACGGCAACCGGCAGACGGCAACCGGACGGCAACGGAACCGGACACCGGATACCGGATACCGGACACCGGACACCGGATACCGGACACCGGATACCGGATGGTAGAGGGACACCACGGATGGCGCGATACACGGTCACGGGCGGGGCAGGGTTCATCGGGTCGCATCTCACGGAAGAACTGCTGCGCCGCGGTCACCAGGTGTCGCGTCGCGGACAACTTCTCCACCGGGAAGCGCGAGAACATCGACGCCGCCGTGCGCGCGTCCGGCGTGAAATTGCCGGCCGCCCTCGACGTGGTCGAAGGTGATCTCGCCGACCTCGAGGTGGCGCGTCGGGCGGTGGACGGGTCACAGTTCGTCCTGCACCAGGCGGCCATCCCGTCGGTGCCGCGCTCGGTGAAGGATCCGATCAGCTCGAACCGCGCCAACATCGACGGCACGCTGAACGTGCTGGTGGCGGCGCGGGACGCCGGCGTCAAGCGCCTGGTGTTCGCCGGCTCGTCATCCGAATACGGCGACACGCCGACGCTGCCCAAGCACGAGGAGATGCCGACCAATCCGCTGTCGCCCTATGCGCTGCAGAAGGTGGTGGGCGAGGAGTATCTCCGCCTGTTCACCCGGCTCTACGGGCTGGAGACGGTCAGCATCCGCTACTTCAACGTGTTCGGCCCGAGGCAGGATCCGGGCTCGCCGTACTCGGGCGTGATCTCGCTGTTCATCAAGTGGCTGCTCGCCGGCCAGACTCCCACCATCTACGGCGACGGCGGACAGACCCGCGACTTCACCTACGTTGCCAACGTCGTCGACGGCGTGCTGCGCGCGTGCGAAGCGCCGGATGCGTCCGGCGAGGCGATCAATGTGGCGACGGAGGGCCGCATCTCGCTGAACGAGCTGCTGGCGGTGCTGCAGGGCATCATCGGCACCAACCTCACGGCCACCTACGGTCCACCTCGCGTGGGCGACGTGCGCGATTCGCAGGCGTCGATTGAGAAGGCCAGACGGCTGCTCGGCTATGCGCCCATTGTCCCGTTCGAGGAAGGGCTGGGCCGCACCGTCGCGTGGTTCCGCGAGAGCTGAACTGTCCTCGGCGCCATCGCCGAGCTGCCCCCTTTCAGAGACACATTCAAAGACATTCCGCGCCCGCCTCCTGGCGGGCGTGCGTATTTCTCGGCGATTTCTGGCGCAATTCGACGCTTCGCTGCCTTTTCGTCGGATGGCACGCACCTTGGAGATAGAGCGCGCCAAGGGGGACGCATCATGATCAAGGTCATACTCGGCTCGGCATTGGGTGGTCTCGTTGCTGGTGGCATTGCGCTGCTGGCTGGCAGCCAGGCACACAACGCGCAGGCGCAGTTGCCGTACTCGGGTTCGATGATGCCTGTCGCCCAGAGCGCCAGCCCCGGGGTGCAGTGCGCGCCGAATCAGCAAGCCACCATGGCGCGCGTGTTCGTCAACGGCCAGGAGCTGATGACGCTGGCCTGCGTGGACCGCGTCAACGACGGCATGGCCTACTACCAGCCCGCGCAGCCGATGATGGCGGCGCCGGTGGCCTACGCGCAGCCGGTCAGCTACGTGCCGGTGCAGCAGGCGCCCGCACCTCAAGTGGTCGCGCCGGCCCGTCCCGCGGCCCGTCGCGTGACGTATCGCGAGCAGGGCGACACCGTGCGCTATGAGCCGGACACGAAGAAGCGCTCCATCGCCAAGACGGCGATGATCATCGGGGGCACTGCCGGCGCTGGCGCCGGCGTGGGGGCGATTGCCGGCGGCAAGAAGGGCGCGCTGATCGGCGCGGCTATCGGCGGCGGCGCGGCCTCCATCTACGAAGCGACCAAGCGCTAGGCGAGGCCGCTCACCTGCAGAGGGTGCGAGTTGCTCATCCCCCGGGCACTCGCACCCTTTCTCTTGTACCAGGCGCGTTCACGATCAACCGTCAGAGCCGCCGCGGCACCACCCCATTGGAGATGGCCGCGAGGGCCTCCTCGTCGAAGGGCGAGTCGAACAGGTTGCCGCTCTGCTGTTCCGCCCGGAACAGCTCGCAGATGAATCCCATCCGATCGTGAAGCCGCGACCAGTTGTGGGCGCCGTGCGCCCGCAGCTGCGTGAGGTCGTCGTCGTACCGCTGTCAGCAGCGCAATCAGGTCCGCGTTGCTCAACTGCCGCAGCGCCTCGGGAATCTGGTTCGGCCACGGGATGTGATCGCCACCGAGCGGCAGCACGCGGCCGCCGGGCAGCGACAGCCGCATCGACAGGCGCGTGGCGAGGCACTGCCAGTCGTGCTGAATGGCATCGCGCACCCGCTGGCGGGTCACGCCCAGCGGCCCGAGGAAGAGGAACGCCAGCCGGATGGCAATCAGCCGTCCGATGCCATCGGTGATCATCTCGGCGACCGGCGCGTCCATGGCGCCCTTGATGTCGTCCTGCAGACGCGTCTGCTCGTGCAACCCGATATTGCAGTTCGCAAGCAGGATCAGCTGGGCCTTGGTAACAGCGTCCCGTTCCTCGGCGGCAGCTGCGTAATGGCCGAACGCCTGGCGCAGGACGTCCTGGCCACCCTCATCCGAAGCGCCTGGCTTCAACGACGCCAGCAAGGCGTCCACGCGCGCCGGCCGATCGGCCAACGGCGCCGCCATCGCCTCGACGAAGCGCGCGAACAACGGCGCGAGCTCGGCGAAGACCTTGCGGTTGCCGTCGGCCACCTGTTCGCTGACCAGGGCAATGGTGTCGCGTGCCTGTTGAAGGACGTCCACCTTGGCCGCGGTGTGCCGGTAGATCCACATGAACACCGGCCCCACGCGCGGCCGCAGGCGTCCCTCGTCGCGAAGCATGCGCCAGCAGCAGGATCGGGACTTCTTCGTTGCGAATCGAATTCCCCGCGGTCTTCGATGCCCACGTGGCGAACGTGGACCAGTTCGCATTTCCGGCATCGATTGCCGCGGCGAGTTCATGTGAGAGCCGGTGATAGCACTCGGTGATCCGCAGATTGCGCAGCACCGGCTCCGGCTCGCTGACGATGCGGTCGATCTCCTCGAGGGTTACTTTCGTGCGGGTCGGCGCCGCCATGCGCGACACCATACCAGAGTGAAACCGCCTGGGCTAGCGTCCGCCAGTGATGTCCAGGAACGTGCCGGTCACATACGACGCTTCGTCAGACATCAGCCACAGAATTCCCGCCGCCACTTCCTCGGCGGTGCCGCCGCGCTGCATCGGGATGGACGGCTTCACTCGCTCGATGCGGTTCGGCTCGCCGCCGCTGGCATGGATGTCGGTGTGGATGATGCCGGGCCGCACGGCGTTGACGCGAATCCCTTCCGTCGCCACCTCCTTGGCCAGGCCCAGCGTCATCGAGTCGATCGCGCCCTTCGACGCCGCGTAGTCCACGTATTCGTCCGGCGCCCCGATGCGCGCCGCCGCCGACGACAAATTGACGATCACGCCGCCGGCTCCGCCGTGGGCGGTGGACATGCGGCGCACCGCTTCCCGCGCGCAGAGGAACGCGCCGATCACATTCACTTGCAGCACGCGCTGCCAGCGCGCCGCGTCCATCGCCTCGAGCCGCATCTGCGTTTCGAGGACTCCGGCGTTGTTGACGAGGCCATGGAGAGGGCCGAGCGTTTCGGTCGCGGTCTCGAACAGGCGGAGGATGTCCGCTTCAACCGCTATGTCGGCCTGCACGGCGATGGCTCGACCACCGCCGCGAACGATCTCGTTGACTACGGCGTCGGCCGCCTCGCGCTGCCGGTGATAGTTGACGCACACGGCGTAGCCGCGCGCCCCGGCCATCCGCGCGGTGGCGGCGCCGATGCCTCGACTGCCGCCCGTCACGATCATCGCGCGGGGGCTGCCCGCGCCGCTCACGGCTTGCCGCCCGCAGCGTCGAGCGCGAACCCGAAGACGCGCCCGTTACCGGTGCCCGACAGCACCGCCACGAACTGCTTGCCATCCAGTTCGTAGGTGACCGGAGTGGCGACACCGGGCAGCATCTTGTGCTCCCACAGCGTCTTGCCGGTTACAGCATCCAGGGCGAAGAGCGTGCCGCCGCCGTCGCCGACGAAGATCAGATTGCTCGCGGTCGAGAGCACGCCACCGCTCGGGTTGAACTCGTTGCGCCAGCGCTCCTTCTGGGCGATCGGATCCCAGGCGACGACGAAGCCGCGGCGACCCGGCAGAGGCGCGGGCGGCGGTGGAGGCGGTGCGCCGACGATGGGTGCGTTGGTGCCACGGCGCGTGCCGGTGTTCCACTGACCGACCTTGAACTCGAACTTCTCTTCGGCCTGGAACACCGAGCTCGTGTCCTGCCCAGGGAAATAGACGAGGCCGGTCGCCGGGTTGAACGCCATTGGCGGCCAGTGATGCGCGCCAACCGGAGACGGCGACAGGCGCTGCGCGGTCTTGCCGTAACGCGCCTCCGGCGTTTCCACCGGCCGGCCTGACTTCGGGTCGATGTGCGTGGCCCACGTGACGTTGGTGAAAGCCGCGGCGGAGAGGAACTCCCCGGTCAGCCGATCCAGCACGTAGAAGAATCCGTTCTTCGGCGCCTGCATCAATACCTTGCGCGGACGGCCGTTGATGGTGAGGTCAGCCAGGATCATCGGCTGCGCCGCGTTGTAGTCCCAGTCGTCACCGGGCGTCGTCTGGTAGTGCCACACGTACTGGCCGGTCTCGGCGCGCAGCGCGACGATGGAGGAGAGGTAGAGATTGTCGCCGGTGCCCTGGCTGCGATGATCGCGGGCCCACGGTGAACCGTTGCCGGTGCCGACGTAGACGAGGTCGGATTCCGGATCGTAGGCGATGCCGTCCCACGGCGTGCCGCCGCCGCCGGTCTTCCACCATTCGCCCCGCCAGGTCTTGACGGCGCGCTCCATCGACCCATCTTCGAGGCCGAGCGACGGATCGCCGGGCACGACGAACCAACGCCACACCTGCTTGCCCGAGTCGGCCTCGTAGGCCGTGAGGTAGCCGCGCACGCCGTACTCGCCGCCGCCGTTGCCGATCAGCACCTTGCCCTTGACGATCGCGCGGCGCGCCAGTGATGGAGTAGTCGCTGCCGACCGGCGTGGTCTGCACGACCCAGTCGACGTGTCCGGTCTGTGCGTTCAGCGCCACGAGCCGACCGTCGAGCAGGCCGACGTAGACGCGGCCCTTGTAGAGGGCAACGCCGCGATTCACCGGACCGCAGCAGGCTCGCGCGCCCCCTTCGGAGAAGCCACCCTTCACCAGCGCGGGGTCCCAGCGCCACTTCAGGGTGCCCGTGCGCACGTCGATGGCGAACACGACGCTCCACGTGGAGGTGCCGTAGAGCACGCCGTCGTGGACCAGGGGCGTCGTCTCGATCTTCCCCTGCGAGCCCACTTCAACCGACCACGCGAGTCCCAACCGAGCGACGTTGGTCTGATCGATGCGAGTGAGCGGACTGTGATGCGTTTCCGCGTAGTCCCGACCGTAGGTGATCCATTCCTCAACCGGCGGCTTCAGCAACGCTGCATCGTCGACTTGTCGCGGCGCCTGGGCAGAGAGCGTGAGGGCGGCGGCGCCGCACGCGGCGGTGAGCAGAGTGGACCAGATCCCGGTTCGGACGGTGGCACGCATGCGGGTCTCCTGAGCGACGCGCCTGAATCGGAGGCGCGTGGCCGAAATCTTAGCGCAGGTCGAAGCCGCATATATTCAGGAGGCGTGCCTTCTGATTTCCCTGACGTTCTCGTGCTCGGCGCCGGTCCCTCCGGGTGCACCGCTGCGCGGTTGCTGGCGATGTGGGGCCACACGGTGACGCTCGTGACGAAACCGGAGGCGCAGCTGGGAGCGCCGCTCGCCGAGTCGCTGACCCCAAGTTGCGGGAAGTTCTTCGACCTGCTCGGCATCCATACGGCGATCGACGATGCCGGCTTTGTTCGAACCACCGGTAACACCGTGTGGTGGGGCCAGGGCGACGCGCGAGTGGAGATGTTCGCGAACGGCGCGACGGGATGGCAGGCGACGTCCACGGCGCTCGAACGGGTGATGCTGGCGGCCGCGGAGGAAGCGGGCGTCAGCGTCGAGCGCGTGATGCTGACGCCGGCGGAAGCGGCGGAGCGTCCGGCGGCGGTGCGCCTCGACTGCACGGGCCGCGCAGGTCTATTGGCGCGGTCGCGTGCCGGGCGCCGGCTGGAAGAGGGGCATCGCACGGTCTCGCTCTCCGCGGTGTGGGAGCGGCCGAACGGCTGGGGGCTGCCCGACGCCTCGCACACGCTGATTGAGTCGTACGCCGACGGCTGGGCGTGGTCGGTCCCGCTCGACGACACCCGCCGTGCGGTAGCGGTGATGGTGGATCCCCGCATCACGTCGATGAAGCGCGGCGACGGTGCGGCCGCCACCTACCGCGCCGAGCTCGACAAGACCGAGCGGCTCCGCGCGCTGCTGGCCAATGCCTCGATGCTTGGCGGACCCACGGGGTGGGACGCTTCGATGTATTCGTCCACGACCTACGCTGGCGACGGCTGGCTGGTGGTGGGTGACGCCAACTCGTTCGTCGATCCTCTGTCATCCGCCGGGGTGAAGAAGGCGCTGGCGTCCGGCTGGCTCGCCGCCATCGTCACGCATACCGCGTTGTCCACCCCTGGGATGGCCGAGACCGCGCGCCGGTTCTTCGCCGACCGCGAGGCCGAGGTCTACGCCAACTTCCTGTCGTTGACCCGCGGCTACCTCCACGAGGCGGCCGAGGGCCAGGCGCATCCTTTCTGGGCCGAACGTGCGGAAACCGGGGAGCGGGACGCCGCCCGTGGGACGGCCGACAAGGAGCGCGAGGCGGTACACGCGGCCTTCGAGCGGCTGAAGGCCGCGCCCGAGTTGATTGCGCGACGCGGCGAGGAGGTGCGGCTGGAACGCCGGCCGGCGATCGGCGGCAACGAAATTGTGATGGAGCCTCGCCTGGTCACTCCGACCGATTCGGTCGGTGTTCGGTTCCTTCATGACGTGGACGTCGTCACGATGGTCGAGCTCGCGCCGACGTGCCGCCAAGTGCCGGACCTGTTCGACGCCTACGTGAAGCGCGCGGGACCAGTAGATCTCGGCGGCTTTCTCACCGCTCTTGCCACGGCAGTAGCCCGGAGATGGGTGGATCTGTGCTAAAAGATACAGAATTCATGGGCATTCACGGACTCTCCCGAGGTGTTCTGGCACTGGCTTCGGTCGTGCTCGGACTCGGCATCATCGCAGGCGCCCAGCAGCCAGCCACTCCGCCCGCCGCCGCACCGGCACCGCCTCCTGAAGTGGGCATTCCGGTCACCAACAAGACCGTGCAGTCGACCTGCGGTGGCTGCCACCGGCCAGACGACAAGGGACAGATGTCCCGGATCTCGTTCGAGCGCAACACGCCGGAAGGCTGGCAGCAGGTCATCAAGCGGATGATGGCGCTGAACGGGCTGAAGATGGATCCCGCGGCCGGCCGCGAAATCATCAAGTACCTGTCGGACAACCACGGGCTGGCGCCGGAAGAGGCGAGGCCGGCGGCCTACGAGGTCAAGCGCGACGTCGTCGTGGACGAGGCCGCGTTCGTCACCGACGATGTGAAGGGCGTCTGCAACGCCTGCCACTCGATGGGTCGCGTGATCTCGCAGCGTCGCACGCGCAGCGAGTGGGAATTGCTGATCGCGATGCACCGCGGCTGGTATCCGCTGATCGATCGGCAGGTGTACCGCCGCATGGGGCCGACGCCCCGCGATCGCGGGCCTGACGGTCGCCTGCCCGATACCCGCCACCCCTCGGAGAAGGCGGTCGATTACCTGTCGCAGACGTATCCGTTCCAGACGGCAGCCTGGTCGTCCTGGGCGGCGACGAAGCGGTCCGCGCGGCTGGACGGCAACTGGGCGGTCACCGGCTACGAGCCGGGCAAGGGACCGGTCTACGGCCGGATGGTGATCACGGCCGTGCCGAACGCGCCGGACGAATTCACCACCGAGACCACGTTCACCTATGCCCGCACGGGTGAGCAGGTGAAGCACACTGGCCGCACGGTGGTCTACACCGGCTTCCAGTGGCGCGGCCGCGCCTCGTCGGGCGCGACCGATGCGCCCGTCTATCGGGAAGTGATGTTCGTGGACCGCGACTGGCGCGGGATGGATGGCCGCTGGTTCACTGGCGGCTACGACGAGATCGGGATGGACGTGCAACTCCGCCGCGTGGGCAGCGAGATGACGCTGCTCGGCGTGGACAAGTCGGGTCTGAAGCAGGGCGGTACGGGCCAGACGGTGAAGATCTACGCGATGAACGCGCCGGCCAGCATCCAGGCCAGCGACCTCGATCTCGGCCCCGGCATCACGGTGACCGGCGCGAGCGCCGCCAACAACATCATCACCGCCACGGTCTCGGTGGCCGCCGAGGCGGCGGTGGGCCCGCGCGACATCGTTCTGGCGGGGGCGGTCAAGCCCGGTGCGCTGGTCGTGTACGACAAGGTGGACCACGTCCGCGTGTCGCCCGACTGGAACCTGGCACGCACCGGCGGAGTCAACTTCCCCAAGATGTACGCGGCGTTCGACGCCTGGGGCTATATGAACGGGGCGGATAAGAAGCCCAACACCCCCGACGACATCAAGATCGACACGGTGGACGTCACCTGGAGCATGGAGGAATACACCGCCACGCTCGACGATGACGACATCAAGTTCGTCGGACAACTCGATGCGAAGAGCGGCCGGTTCACGCCGGCGATTGAAGGCCCGAACGAGCAGCGGAGCGGCGATCGGAACAACATCGGCGACGTGTGGGTGGTCGCCACTTACACCGCCGGTGGGACGCCCATCAAGGGCCGGGCGCACCTGCTGGTCTCGCCGCCCGTCTACATGCGGTTCGATTCCTCGGTGACCTCTCGATGAGCAATATTCAGGAAGTCGGGATTCCAGGCATCAGCCCCGGAGCGGACACCGTTGTCCGCCTGGGCGAGTTCCACACGTTCGAGGCTTCTGGCGAGCGGTTCGGCTATATGGTGCCGAGTGCCGCGGTGTTTGCCTTCGATGCGTGTGCGTCGGCCGTCACCGATGCGTTGGCCGACGGCCCGCGCAGCATCGGCGATCTGACGGCGGCGCTCGAGTCGCGGTTCCGCGCTGACGAAGTGTGGGACACGCTCGGCGAGCTCTATCGCACGCGCGCCATCGACGAGGACCGGGCGCTCAAGCCGCCTCCCAAGATCCTGCCGCTCACGGTGATTCCGCTGCAGACGCTGGTGGTGAACGTCACCAACCAGTGCAATCTGAGCTGCGAGTACTGCTACGAGTACGGCGAGGACAAGATCGTCGACACCGAGAACGGCTCGCAGCCGAAGTTCATGAGCGAGGAGACGGCGCGTCAGGCCATCGACTTCGCCCTGCGCGAAAGCGGCAAGACCGCGATGGTCACGTTCTTCGGCGGCGAGACGCTGATGAACTTCCCGGTGCTGCAGAAGACGGTCACCTACGCTCGCGCCCGCGCGGCCGAGGTCGGCAAGGAGATCGACTTCAGCCTCACCACCAACGCCACGCTGCTGAAGCCGGATGTGATCGAGTTCCTGGCGAACGAGCGCATCGGCGTCACGATCTCGATCGACGGCCCGCAGGAGATCCAGGACAAGTTCCGGGTGTTCAGCAACGGCAAGGGCAGCTACGAACTGGTGGCTCCCAAGATCAAGGCGCTGCTGGCGCGGCACAAGGCACGTCCGATCGGCGCGCGGGTCACCTTGACCCGCCAGACGCTGGACGTGATGAAGATCTACAAGCACCTCCACGACGAGATGGGCTTCTGGGAAGTCGGCTTCGCGCCGGTGACCACGGCGCCGCAGCGCGATCACGCTCTCGGCGATGCCGGGTTCGATCACCTCCTCGCCCAGTTCCGCGTGCTCGCCCAGGACTTCCTGCAGGCGTCGATCGAGGGTCGGCACCATGGCTTCTCGAACGTGCGCGAGACGCTGCAGGAGATTCATCAGGGACACGCCAAGGCGTATCCCTGCGGCGCTGGCATCGGCCTTCTGGGCGTGTCCACCGACGGCAACGTTTCGCTGTGCCACCGCTTCGCGGGCTCGGAGGCGCACAGCTTCGGTTCGATCACCGAGGGCGTCGATCGCGACAAGCAGAACGCGTTCCTCGAGTCGCATCACATCAACAACAAGACCGATTGCCAGAGCTGCTGGGCCCGCCCGATCTGCGCCGGCGGCTGTTATCACGAGGCCCACACCCGCTACGGGGTGACGACGGGCCCCAACCTGCACTACTGTGAGTGGATTCGCGGCTGGACGCACACCTGCCTGGAGATTTACGGCGAACTGGCCGTGAAGAACCCCGGCTTCCTACGCCAGTTCGATGGAGCAGACGATGAAGCACCTCAACGCCATTAACCGAAAGGCCGCGCGCGTGGAAGCGGTCACCCAGCCACAGACGGCTTCGTCGGGCGCCGCGGACGTAGTCGCGCTGCAAGGTGGCCAGCCGCCGCAGCAGCCGGAAGCGCCGCACATTCCGCCGGGTTGCTCGATCGTCTTCTCGCCGGGTTGGGAAGCCGACCGCACCGGCGGCACCGCCGGGCTGTGCCAGCCGGTGGAGCGCGATCTGTTCGACTGCCACATGGGCTGCTACTGGCCGGCGCAGGTGCCCGATCAGCTGAACCATGCGCCCGACTGGACGGCCAAGTGCGCCGCGGCCCAGAAGGACTGGCGCAAGATCGACCTGGTGTTTCCGGGATGAGCGAGAAACACACGGTATCCGGTACCCGGTTTCCGGTGTCCGGTATTCGAATCGCTGCCGCCGCGGCCGGATTGGCGCTGTTCGGTCTCGTCGCGGTTTCGGCGCAGAGCAAGCCGGCGGCGGCGCCAACGGTCACGGCAGGCACCGGCAAGCTGTACATCGGCACCTACAAGGGCGATATCCAGATTTACGACGAGGCGACCGAGAAGCTGGAGGCGAGCATTCTCCTCAAGACCGGGCTGCCTCGCTCGCTGACGCCGTCGCAGGATCGCACCCGCTTCTACGTGCTCGACTCCACCTTCGAGAAGCTCGAGGTCGTCGACATCGCGACGCGCAAGACGATCAACACCTATCGAGCTGCGCAGCGGCAACAAGCGCATGCGCGTCACCAGCCTCGTGGCCGATCCGCTGAATCGCTACCTGGTGCTGCTCACGCGGACCGCCACCAAGCTGATCGATCGCTGGGAGATCGGGCCGCCCACGCTCAACCAGTTCGACCTCGCCAGCGGTCAAGTGACGCGGACCATTCCGTGGCCCAAGGGCGAGGAGCGCGAAACCGTCAGCCTTCGGTTCTCGCCCGACGGAAAGCTCCTCTACTTCTTCGGCGACGACGTCACCATCATGGAGACGGAGAAGTTCACCGAAGTAGAGACGTGGCCGTTCGCAACGCCGTCGGAAGGCGGCCTCGGCCGCATCAACCTCGGCCCCGTGAGCGATTTCTACGACGCGCCTGGGACCTTCACCGGGCTGTTCACGATGCAGGACCCGGTGCAGAAGCGGCGCATCATGGGCATCGGCAAGGTGGACCTCGCCGCGCGCAAGATCGACTTCCGTCCGATCGGTCCGGCCGAGCAGGTGAGCTTTGCGCAGGCGCCGGACCACAAGCGCGCCTACGGCATCAAGAGCGACATCGGCCGCTACGAGTTCTGGACCTTCGACCTCGAGACCGCCCGGGTCGTCAGCCGCCAGGAGTTCAAGGGGCGGCCGCGCGTCGTGCCGCGCGTCAGCTCGAACGGCAAGGTCATCTACGTCTACATCGCCGGCGAGACGATCGACCTCTACGACGCCGCCACCTACAAGTATCTGCGGACCATCCACATGGGCGCCGATCAGACGACCGAGCTTTTCGTCGTGCCCCCTGCCGCTGCCGCCTCCAGCGCGCGCTGAGGGTACCGTGACATCACGGCCCGCCGCCGACGCCGACCTGCGGCGGGCATTCGCCTATCTCGCGCCCTACTGGCGCCGCCTCGTGCTGGTGATGGCCATCAGCCTCATCAGCACCGGGCTGTCTCTCGTCACCCCCTATCTCACGAAGGATCTCGTCGATCGCGCCCTGATCGGGCGCGACCTGGCCGCGCTGCAGCGCATCGTGCTGCTGTTCGCCGCGCTCGGCCTCTTCAGTTACGGGCTGAACGTCGTGAGCGGCTTGCGCTACACGCGCGTGTCGGCCGAGATCCTGTTCGACATGCGCCTTGCGCTCTATCAGCACCTGCAGCGCCTGTCGCCCCGCTTCTACGCCCGCACCCGGCTCGGCGACATCGTCGCGCGCATCAACAGCGACATCGGCGAGATCCAGCGCGTGGCGGCGGAAGCCGCGCTGGCCTGGGTCGGCAACATCCTGTTCCTGATCGGCTGCGCGGTGATGCTGGTGTGGCTCGACTGGCGGCTGGCACTTCTCACCGGCGCGGTGATGCCGCTCAGCCTCGGCGCGCTGGTGTTCTACCGGCGCCGGCTCGAGGCGCGGGTGATGACGCTGCGGCAGCGGAGCGCGGACATCGGCAGCTTCCTGATTGAGACGCTCCAGGCGCACACGCTGATCGTGTCGTCCAACGCGCAGCAGCGCGAAGCCGGCCGCTTCCGCCGGCTGAACGACAGCTTCATCGACGCGTTGATGGGGATGCAGCGGGTGAGCTATCTGGCCGGCGGCCTGCCGGGAATGCTGCTCTCGCTGGGCGCTTCGGCGGTGTTCCTGTATGGCGGCTGGCGCGTGGTGGAGGGCAGCCTTACCCTTGGCACCTTCGCCGCATTCATCGCCTACCAGATGCGCGTGATGGCGCCGGTGCAGGCGTTGATGGGGCTCTACACCGCCGTGGCCACGGCCAAGGTGTCGTGGCGCCGCGTACTGGAACTGCTGGACGCGCCGATCGACGTGCAGGAGGCGTCAGACGCCGCGCCGCTCGCCAACGTGCGCGGCACGCTGGCCCTGAACCACGTCTCGCTGACCACCGACCGTGGCGTCCGCGTGCTGGACGACGTCAGCTTCGAAGCGGCGCCTGGCCACTCGGTGGCGATCGTCGGCGCCAGCGGCAGCGGCAAGTCAACGATTGCCGCACTGATCCTGCGGCTGATCGATCCCGACAGCGGAACCGTGATGCTGGACGGCCGGGACCTGCGTTCGGCGCGGCTGGCCGACATCCGCCAGCATGTGGTGCTCGTCGAGCAGGAGCCCACGCTGCTACATGCCACGATCGCCGAGAACCTGCGTTATGGCCTGGCCGACCCGCGTGAATCTGGAGCGGTCACCGACCTGACGCTGCGACGGGCGGCCGAGTCCGCGGGCGTGAACGGCTTCATCGACAGCCTGCCGCAGGGGTTCGACACCATCGTCGGCGAGCGCGGGCTCCAGTTGTCGGCCGGCGAGCGACAGCGCCTGGCGCTGGCGCGGGCCTTCCTCGCCAACCCGTCGGTGCTGGTGCTCGACGAACCGACCGCGGCGCTGGATCCGATCTCCGAGCGCGCCGTCGTGGAGGGCTATCGCGCGGTGATGCGCGGCCGGACCACGCTCATCATCTCGCACCGGCGTGACGTGGCGATGAGCGCCGACCACGTCGTCGTGCTCGACGGCGCCAGGGTGGTGCAGGCGGGCCGGCCGGAGGATCTGATCGACCAGCCGGGGATGTTTTCGCGCCTGTTCGCCCGCGCGGCCGCGGAACCCGCCGTGACAGTCGAAGGGTCAACACGATGAGATGTTCGACCGCCGCACCGCATTGGCCGCTACGCCGGCCAGTTCATCCTCCTGCACAGCGTCGCGGGGGATCCCGCCGGCAATCTCTACGCGGCCGAAGTGGGCGGCGGCCGCCGCGTGCAGAAGTTCTTGCTGACGCGCCCGTAACTGTCCAGGCCATGATCTCTTCATTCGCGATCACGATGCGATACCTCGTCATTGTCTTGCTGCTCTCGTGCACGAGCGTCGCTGCGCAATCCGCGCCTCCACACCTGCCGCCGCTCGACAAGGTGCTGCCGAAGCGGGCGGAGGCCATCTATCGCGCCGTGGCGCCAAGGGTCGAGACCGAGGCCGCCATGGACCTTGTGACGCGGATGGCGCCGCTCTGGAGATTGGCGGGTAACCCGCAGTTCGATCAGTCGCTGGAGTGGATCGAGGCTCAACTCACGGCGGCGGGCATCGCGACGCATTACGACACCATCGAGAGCGCCAGCCGTGGCTGGGAAATGCGCGATGCGGAACTGCGCCTGGACGGCCCCGATGGGGAGGTGGTGCTGTCGAAGGCACAGGACCGCGTGCCGCTGGCGATCAACTCGTTCTCGACAGCGGCAGAGGGCGCGAGCTTCCCGCTCGTGGATATCGGCACGGGCACCGACGCTGGCGACTATCAGGGCAAGGACGTCACCGGCAAGGTGGTACTGGCTGACGGTCCGGTCGGCAGAGTGTGGGAGCAGGCCGTGCGGGGACGCGGAGCGGCGGGCGTCATCTCGACTCAAATCGCGGCCTACACACGCCCGGACAGCACCCCCGAGGTCCTGCAGTGGGGAAGCATTCCATTCGACCCGGAGAACGTGTCGTTCGGCTTCAAGGCGACACCGCGGGCGACGAAGCGGCTGCGCGAGCGGCTGGCCGCCGGTGCCGTACGCGTGCACGTTCGCGCCGACACGGTGTTCCATCGCCGGCCCGTGCGCACGCTCGTGGCGGAGATTCCCGGTACGCGCTGGCCCGACGAGCGCGTCGTGCTCGTGGCCCACGTGCAGGAGCCCGGCGCCAACGACAATGCCAGCGGCTGCGGCACGTTGCTGGCCGCGGCGCTGGCGATGCAGCGCGCCATCGCCGACGGGGCCATCCCGGCTCCGGCCAGGACCATCACCATGCTCTGGGGCGACGAGATTCGCGCCAGCAACGCCTGGATCGCCGCCGATGCCTTGCGCACCCTCCGCGTCCTGGCCATGATGTCGCTCGACATGACCGGCGAGGACACGGACAAGACCGGCGGCACGTTCCTGATCGAGAAGGGACCGGACCCCAGCGCGATCTGGGCACGACCGTCGGACCCGCATTCGGAGTGGGGCGCCAGCGAAGTGGATCGCGCGCTCGTGAAGGGCACCTTTCTCAACGACCTGCACCTTGCCGTTGCCCTGCGGCGCGCGCGCGACACCGGCTGGGTGGTCCGCACCAATCCGTACGAAGGCGGCAGCGATCACACCTCGTTCACGCGAGTGGGCGTGCCCGCGCTCCTCAACTGGCACTTCACCGACCGCTATTACCACACCAACCTCGACACCATCGACAAGGTGAGCGCCACGTCGATGAGCCACGTCGCCGTCACGACCGGAACGACGGCGTTGTTCCTGGCCTCGGCCGATCGCGAGGACGTGAAGCCGCTGGAGCGGTTGCTGAAGCGGGCGCGGGACGCGCGCATGACCACCGAGAGACGGAACGACGCCAGCCGATGAGATCCGTGACGCCTGGACGACGTGGTACGAGGAGGCGATCGCCAGTGCCAGTCGCCTGATGAGCACCGATCGCTAACAGGAGGCCGCATGCAGGAATGGACTCGGCGTCGTTGGCTCCACACCACGGTCACCGCTCCTCTGGGCCTGATGGCGGTGGTGGGCCGGCACTCGCTGGCGCTGCCGTCACAGTCCGCGCCAGCGGGCGACTACGGCGCCGGCACGCTGCCGGCCGGCATCCGTTCGCGCGTGATTCCGGGCGTGAACGGCATCGCGATGCACGTGCTCGAGGCCGGATACGACCCGCCCGGACCGCCCCGGCCTGCTGCTGGTGCACGGATTCCCCGAGCTGAGCTACAGCTGGCGCAAGGTGATGCTGCCGCTCGCGGAGGCCGGGTATCACGTGATGGCGCCGGACCAGCGCGGTTATGGCCGCAGTGGCGGCACCGACGTGACCTTCGACGACGACCTGACGCCGTTCTCGACGCTGAACCGGGTGCGCGACATGATGGCGCTGACCTCGGCGCTCGGCCACCGCTCGCTGGTCGGCGTCGTCGGCCACGACTTCGGCTCGCCGGTCGCCGCGTGGTGCGCGCTCACGAGACCCGACATTTTCCGATCGGTGGTGATGATGAGCGCACCGTTCGGCGGCACGGCACGGCTGCCATTCAACACCGCCAACGTCCCGCCGTCACCAGCGGCCCCGGCGCCCGACATGGACGAGGGGCTCGCCGGCGCTGACGCCGCCGCGCAAGCACTATCAGACCTACTACACGACACGCGACGCGAATCAGAACATGTGGCGCGCGCCACAGGGCCTGCACGCGTTCCTGCGCGCCTACTACCACGCGAAGAGCGCGGACTGGCCCGGGAACGCCCCGTTTCCGTTGGCCGCCAACACGCCGGCGGAGTTCGCGAAGCTGCCGCGCTACTACGTCATGGACAAGGACCGCGGGATGGCCGAGCAGGTCGCCGCCGACATGCCCACGGCGGAACAGATTGCCAACTGCCGTTGGCTGCCGGATCGCGAGCTGGCGGTGTATGCGGCGGAGTACGGCCGCACGGGATTCCAGGGGGGCCTGCAGTCGTATCGCGTGGGACGGATACCGCAGCTGTCCGCGGAACTGCTGCTGTTTGCCGGGCGCACCATCGACGTGCCGGCGGCGTTCATCTCGGGGAAGAGCGACTGGGGTGTGTTCCAGCGCGCCGGCAGCTACGAAGCGATGCAGAAGACAGCGTGCACGAAGTTCGTCGGCGCCCACCTCATCGAGGGCGCCGGACACTGGGTGCAGCAGGAGCAGCCCGCACGAGTCGCGGCCCTGGTGGTGGAGTTCCTCCGCCAGAGCCGCGCACCCAGTGCCTGACCGCTAGTTGTCCATCTGCATTTCGGGATCGCTGACAAAGCACTTGATGGTCTGCCCATCGGACAGTTGCAACTGCACCATCAGCGACCAGTCCCAGTCCTTGGTCGAGTTGCCGGAATTCTTGATGATGCCGCTGCCATTGCGCGGTGGACAGGATCAGGTGAAACGTCCCGTTGCTTGAAGTGGCGGCTCCGCCAGACATCAGGTTGTTGCTGATCGGACTGTTCTGATTCGTCCCCGGCCGCGGAAGGAAGTTGAGGGCCCAGCCCACGACTTGCGTCTGATTGCTGGTCGTCCACGCCGTGTCGACGACGTCGAGCGCAAGCGCCGCACCGGACTGCGGCGGTGTGCCGATGTCTGACGCAGCCCAGCTCCCGTAGTTCTGCGACGAGCCATCGGCGAAGGTGACGGACGCCGAGCAGTTGGTGGCGACAAAAGGCGGATTGGCCTGGTTCGAACTCACCTGAACAGTGAACGTGACGACACTGGTGGTCTTGCCCTGGTTGTTGGACGGCATCGACGAACTCCTTGTAACTGAGGGACGCTACTTCGTGAGGGTGGTCAGCCGGGCGACGAGTTTGTGGTACTCGGGATCCTTGCGCAGATCGAGCAGCTCCGGGTCGGCGCTGACCTCGTCCCGCGAGTAGCCGCGTTTGAGCGCGGCCTCCAGCATGGTCAGGGCGCGGGCTCGGGATCCGGCAATCTCCTCCACCACCGCTGCCTTGAACAGGATTGGGGAGGGCACATCGGCCTTCGTGAGATCGATCCGTTGGAGCAGCCCGCGCGCGGTCGAGGCATCGCCGCGTTTGGCGTGATAGGTGGCGGCCAGGGCCAGCAGCGACGAATCGTTTGGCTTCAACGCGAGGTCCTGCTCGAGCAACTGGCTGGCGCGCAGGTACGCCGCGCTTGACTGATCGCGTTTGCCTGGCGCCCAGCGGTAGGCATCGCCGAGGTTGCCCCAGGTCTGATAGGAATTGGCGTCGATCCGCAGCGCCTGGTCGAATGCCGCCACCGCGCTGTCGTAGCGGCCCATGTAGAAGAGCAGCGTGCCGAGATTGGAGTAGCCGCGCTGGGACGGCCTGATCTCCATCGATCGCTGGATCGCGGTCGCCGCCTCGTCGTCGCGGCCAAGAGCGTGATAGATCACGCCGAGGTTCACGAGGATGACGCCGTTGTCGGGCGTGGCGCGATTCTGCTGCTCGAGCACGTCCGCCGCCTCCTGATAGCGCCCCAGCCGATTCAAGAGGATCGAGAGCTCGTTGGGGAGCTTCCAGTCGGCCGGGTCCAGCGCAATTGCTTCCCGCAGCACCGCCTCCGCCTTCACCATGTCGCCGCGCGCGGTCCACACAATGGCCTGCTGCTGCAGGCCGGTCGCGTTGCGTGGCTCCAGTTCGGCCGCCCGGTCGAGCGATGCAATCGCCTCGTCCGGCTTGCCCGATCGCAACAGCGCCGCGCCGAGCCAGATGTGACCCGCGGCCCCCAGACCGTTCAGGGCCACGGACTTCTCGGCCGCGCCTCGCGCCCGCGTAATCCACTGCGGATCGGGGCTCTCGCTGTTCTTGCGCAGGTAGGCGGGTTGACGGTCTGACGGGGGGCCGTCGCTTGCCATCGGCGTGAGCCTAGCATGTTGACCAGCTGGTTCAAACGATCACTCACCCGGAGTGCAGGCGACGCTGGCCCTCGAAACGCCAGCTTAAGATGACGCGATGACGTTTCCGTCCGGCGTCCTCTCCGTCCAGGGGCTTCGCCCTCGCACCGCCCGTGGCATCCGCATCATCGTCGTGGACAGCGGCGTGCACCCGCTCCATCCGCACGTGGGCGGCGTGGCGGATGGCGTGAGCGTAGATGCCGAGGGGACGCTCTCGGATGACTTCATCGATCGGCTGGGACATGGCACCGCGGTGACCGCGGCGATTCGAGAGAAGGCTCCCGAGGCCGAGATTCTCGTTGCGAAGGTCTTCGACCGACGACTGGAAACCACCGCCGCGGCCCTCGTCTCGGCGATCCGGTGGGCGGTGGAGGTGCCAGGCACATCTCATCAACCTCAGTCTGGGGACGCAGACGGCCTCGCACGCTGAAGCACTGGGGCAGGCCGTGCGCGAGGCGCGCGCTTCGGGGGCCTGGGTAGTTGCGGCTGGGGAACACGACGGCGTTCGCTGGCTGCCAGGCACGCTGCGCGGCGTGGTGTCGGTGGGGCTCGACTGGTCACTCCCAAGGGAGCAGTGCGTGGTGCAAATCGACCCGGATGGGGAAGTGCGGGTGACGGCGTCGGGATTTCCAAGGCCGATTCCCGGCGTGCCACCGGAGCGCAACCTGAAGGGCCTCAGCTTCGCGGTCGCGAACGCGACCGGGCTGCTCGCGCTAACGCTGCAGCGCGAGCTCTAGCTGAGGGCTCGCGGTGAGAGGCATCGTTCCATCGGAGTAGATGGCGGAGAGCTGGTCACCCGCGATTTCCAGCGCTGACGCACGGCCCTGATACGCCGACGTCAGCATCCCGGTGTCGATCAAGATCACGCTGCCAGCCAGCCGCGTCGTGATGCGTCGCGTCTGCTGCGGCGTGTGCGCGACGACGATGCGCTGGAGCTTGTTGCGGGTGAGGAAGGCGGCGACGGGCTCGCGGAGCGACGCTTCGGACGCAGCGGCATAGCCGCGGTACCACAGCGGGCCTTTCTCGCTGAGCAGGTTCCAGTCACCGATCGTCACCACTTCCGCCGCTTCGCGCAGGACGTCGAGGTCGAAGCCGGAGAAGTTCGGCGCCTCGCCCTTTTCCTTGGCGGCCGCGGCGATGGCGTTGACGGCGCGAATCTCGGCCGCCGCCACCTGCAGCATTTCGTTCAGCGTGAAGAAGGGGAGCGCCAGCCGCTCGTCCACGAGCTGCTGATAGAAGCGATCGACGCGCTCCAGTTCCTTGGCCACGATGCCATCGACCTGCGCGATCGGAACATCGGCGGCCGGATCCGGGCCGGCGTGCATGAACAACGTGCCGTCGACTGTCGCGGAGGCCTTGCGCTTCCGCAGCCACGATCCGTAGCGGCCCTTCGGGCCGAGGGCCTCGCGATATTCAATCCAACCGGGCGGATGCGCGGCCATCCAGGCCTCGCGGGCCACGGTGTAAACCTCGGGTACAACAGGGCGCACCTTCGCGCGCGCCTCGGCCAGCGACACGTACTCCTTGTAGGCGCGGTCGCGCCGCGCCTCGGACTGCGCATCGGCAAACGTCGCGAAGATCGCCGGCGTGACGTCGCGGACCTCGCCGATCAGGTTCATCACTTCGTGATTGCCCAGAAGCGTGATGACCCGCCCGTTGGCGGCGGCGGCCTGCGGTTCGAGTTCCATCAGCAGGTCCATCACGGCGCGCACGCCGGTGCCACGGTCGGTGTAGTCGCCGGTCTGCACCAGGGTGGCGTTGCCGCCCGCCCATTTGCGGTCGGCGTCCAGCAAGCGGGCTTTCTGCAGGATCTCGACAAAGGCGTCCAGGGCGCCGTGGATGTCGCCGATCGCCACCAACCGAGCAGCGGGTGCCTGAGCGGCGGGGAGCCCGACGGCCAGGCAGGTCATCACGACGCCGACAGCGACCTTGAGTGGGCTCATGCGGTTTGGTCCGAGCCTACCAGAAAGCAGCCGAAACGTGGCGGGGGACGGATTTCATCGAATTTCACACGATCTCTGCTCAGAAGGAGATTTGTGTTGCGCGTCTTAAGTCGTCGAGCGTACTCTAACGGACAAATCATGGCTGGAGTTGACAAGCACATCCTGGCGCTTCTGGGTCTCAACCCCGATCGCCCCTCCAACACGCTGGGCCGCCGTGCAGGGTCTCGCATCCGCCTGCTGCACGGCAGCACGAACCATGCGCCGTCCAGGCCCAACGAGGAGCGTCGCCGCGAAGAGCGGCTGGCTCCGGATCAGACCAAGTGGGCCGACGCCGCCCGGCTGCGTCCCGGCATGGACGTCCGCGTGGTTGATATCGGCACCCGCGGCGTGCTGGTCGAAACGACCGTGCGCCTGCACATCGGTCAGCGCATGGAGGTCGCCCTCACGGACGAACGACACCGGCGGCCAGCTCAATCTGGCAGGCACCGTGCGGCGCTGCCACATCGCGAACCTGAGCCCGCTGACCTATCGCGGCGCGCTGGAGTTCGACGTCAGCATCGAGTTGCGGGCGCTCGAGCCGTTCATGGCTCCCGCCGCGCTCAGCGCCTGATCATTTCGTCGCGGCGTTTCCAGCGCACGTCAACTGCCGTTGCGTTCACCGCAACGGCGGTTGCTCGTGGACATACCGCGTTTTTCCTCGGGAATTCTTCCGAACCCTCCTTCGTCAGGCAACCACGGTTGCCGTCCCACCTCATCCACCGACCCGCGCGCAGGCGCGCCGATCGCGGCAAGTGACTTGCGGCGAATGACTTGGCGTGTTCACCGTGATGTGGGCTCACGCTTGCTCTGGTGGGCGGTGACCGGTACGGCACTGGCACATTCGCTGGCGCCCCTGACCTCCGCTCGCAACCGCCAGGGCCGTCCGGTCGCTTCCGCACATGTCGTGCGACTGGAGGATCCATGAAGAAGAGAGTGCTTGCAGGGCTGTTGATGGGTGCGCTGCTCACGGCCGCGGTGCCCGATGCGCTGGCGCAGCAACCCGCGACGATGACGAAGGCGGCGACGGTCGATCTGAACAGCGCGAGCGTGGGCGACCTCGAGTCGCTGCCCGGCGTCGGCCGCCGCACCGCCGAGCGCATCGTCGAGTACCGGCAGAAGAACGGATCGTTCAAGAAGATCGAAGAGCTGATGAACGTGAAGGGCATCGGCGAGAAGAGCTTCCTGAAGCTCAAGCCGCTGATCACGGTGTCGGCGGCGAAGGCGGAGAGGGCGGGTGGCGGCCGCTAGCGATCGCGGCGTGGCGCTGGCCGACATCGTCGTTGCGACCGCGCTGACCGCCCTGGTGTCGGCGACCACCATTCCGGTGGTCGCCGGCGCGCTCGAGAGCGAGCGCACGCGCACCGGCGCGCAGTACCTCGCCGTCGTCTTGCAGCAGACGCAGCTGGAGGCACTTCGCCGCGGGACGTTCGTCGCGCTGCGTGTGACCGCCGGACCGCTCGACACCGAGTGGCAGGCGTTTGCGGACGGCAACGGCAACGGCGTCCTGGCGCGCGACATCGAGGAGGGAATCGATGTCCCCCTGGGCCCGCCGGACCATCTCGGCGTGCACGCGCGCGAGGTGTCGCTCCGTCTCAATCAGGCAGTCCCAGACATGGGTGGCGGCGGCATGCTCGACAGCCGGGGCCGATCCGCTACGGATTGGCCGCAGCAACCTGCTGTCGTTCAGCCCCACCGGCAGCGCCACTGCCGGCACCTTGTACGTGAGTGCGCCACGCGGACCGCAGATGGCGATTCGCATCACCGGTCCCACCGGACGCGTGCGGGTGCTGCGCTTCGACACGGGGGCAGGCGCGTGGCTGCCGTAGCAGCCGCCCTTGCCGAGAGGCGCCAGGCGGGCCGCGTAAGCGCAGAGGAGGCGGGCTGGCAGGAGGAGGCCGTGCTTCGTCCTGGTCTCCTCGTCCGGATCGTGAACATCAGCGCGATGGGCGTGCTCCTCGAATCACCGGCGCGGCTGCGTCCGGGGCGGCGCGCCGAACTCCAACTGACCTCCAGCGCCGGCGACGCACGACCGCTCTGCGCCGGCCGCATCACCCGCTGCGCGGTGACTGGTATCAGTCCGATGGTGTTTCGAGGAGCGGTTCACTTCGAGCACCCGCTGACCTCGCCAGCCGCCAAAGGGTAATCGCTACCCATACCGAAGCGGTGAGCCAGAGGCGCGGGTAGAGATTACCCGTCGAGGCGGGTGCAGATTCTGCCAACCCCAGAAATGCCTAGGAATTTCGCAAACCCTGGAGCCCCGAATCGGCTGGCACCGGCCTTGGAATTGGACCCAGCGCCGATCACAAGGAGGAACCGCATGAACTCTACAGCTGCCGTCGAGATTCATCATCATGCCCGGCGCGCCGACCGGCGCCCGGGCTTGCACGCGCTCGTTCGCCAGGTCGCCGCCGATCTGGCGGCTCCTTCGACCAGCGCCACCGATCTGGGAAGTGCGTTGGCCGCGCGCCTGCGGGCCCTGGCGCAGGTCAAACACGTGCAGGTCACCGAGGTGCCGATCAACGCCCCCTTGCGGGCGGGGCATCCCGTCATGACTCACGATTACGCCGCCTTTGCCGTCCCGACGCGATCGGGCAGACAGCTCGTGCTGGAAGTGTCGTTCCTGCCCGGCGTGCGGCCCGACGACTGGACCTGCCAATTGCTCGAGACCGCGGCGAGTCTCGCCGCGATTACGTTCGAGGCGGAGCGCGGGATGCCGCACGGGGCGGCGATGCTCTCGCCGCAGCATGGCGACGTCGGGCCGCTGATCGGCGCGAGCGAAGTGATGCAGGCGCTTCGCGAGCGGCTCGAGCGCGTGGCCTCCACCGACTTCACCATCCTCATCGAGGGCGAGAGCGGAGTGGGGAAGGAACTGGTGGCGCGGCAGATTCATGCCTGTAGCCGTCGCCGGCAGGGACCGTTCGTGGCCATCAACTGTGCCGCGCTGGTCGAGACGCTGATCGAGGCCGAGCTGTTCGGCATCGAAGAGCGCACGGCGACCGGTGTGCGCGGCCGCCGCGGCAAGTTCGAGCACGCCGACGGCGGCACGCTGTTCCTGGACGAGGTGTCCGACCTGTCGCTGTCGGCGCAGGCGAAGCTGCTGCGCGCGATCCAGGACCTCACCGTCGAGCGCGTCGGTGGCACCGGCGGCCGGCGGGTGGACGTTCGCATCGTTGCTGCAACCAACCGCGGCCTCGCGGGCCTGGTGTCGCACGGGCTGTTCCGTGCCGACCTGTTCTATCGCTTGAGCGGAGTCGAAGTGATGGTGCCGCCGCTGCGCTTGCGCAAGACCGACGTCCTCGAGCTGACGCAGTACTTCCTGTCGAGGCACCAGGCGCGCGGGCGCTTCACCATGACGGCGGCCGCGGTCGATGCGCTGATGGCCTACGACTGGCCCGGCAACGTCCGCGAGCTCGAGCGGATGATCGAGGGCGCGGTGGCGATTGCGGAGTCGCGGACCATTCGGCTCGACGATCTGCCGGTCAGCCTGCGCGGCGACTACGCCGACATCCTGATGCCCTGCGCCCAGGAGGACGAGTCGATGCGGTCGTGGGGCAGCCGGTATGCGCGCCTGATGCTCGAGAAGTGCCGGGGCAACAAGCGCGAGGCCTGCCGGCGCCTGGCGATTTCCTATCACACGCTGAACGCGTATCTGCGCTTCCAGCCCGGGCAACGCCTGGCTGGGCCGCGACCGGCCCGGGCGCTGCCGCCCGCGGCCCGGAATCTTGATTCTCCGGGGGCGGCATAGTACCGTGTGGTGTCTCGCGGCAAATACGCGCGGGCCCTCCTGACACCACATGAACGATTCGGCTACGGCCTCTCTCAAAAAGACCCCGCTCCACGCTTCGCATGTCGCCCTTGGCGCCCGGATGGTGCCGTTCGGCGGCTGGGACATGCCCGTGGAGTACTCCGGCATCACTGCCGAACACATGGCGGTGCGCACCACGGCCGGGCTGTTCGACGTCTCCCACATGGGCGAGGTCGAGATCGCCGGCAAGGGCGCCCTCGAGGCGGTGCAGCACATCTCGTCGAACGACGCCACCAGGCTGCAGGTCGGGCAGATTCAGTACCTCCGCCCTGACCACGCCCGAAGGCACCTTCGTCGACGACCTGCTGGTCTACCGCTTCGGACCGTCGCACTATCTGCTGGTCATCAACGCCGGCAACATCGACAAGGACGTCGCCTGGATCGCGGCTCGCGCCAAGGAAGCGGTGCCGGACATCGCGGTGGTGAACTCGAGCGACCGCTACGCGCTGATCGCGCTGCAGGGCCCGAAGTCGGAGGAGATTCTCCAGACGCTCACCGCCATCGACCTGGCGGCGATCAAGTACTACTGGTTCGCGCACGGCGAGATCGCCGGCATCCGCGGCACGGTCTCGCGCACTGGCTACACCGGCGAGGACGGCTTCGAGATCATGGTGCCGGCGGCGATGGCGCCGCGCGTGTGGGACGCGCTGCTGCAGGCGGGGAAGCCCGCCGGGCTCATTCCCGCGGGCCTGGGCGCGCGCGACACGCTTGCGGCTCGAGGCGGCGATGCGCCTCTACGGCAACGACATGGACGAGACCGCCACGGTGCTCGAGGCCGACCTTGGCTGGATCGTGGGCTGGAAGAAGGACGCCTTCCTCGGCCACGACGTGCTGCACGCGCAGAAGGCCAACGGCGTCGCGAAGAAGATCGTCGGCTTCGAGATGGTGGACCGCGCCATCGGCCGCCACGGCTATCCGGTCCTGCACAACGGCCAGCAGGTCGGCATCGTCACCAGCGGCACCCAGACGCCGTTCCTCAAGAAGGCGATCGGCATGGCGTACATGCCGCCCGCCCTTTCGGCCCCGGGCACCGAAATCGAGATCGACGTCCGCGGCCGAAAGGCCAAGGCCGTGATTGTCCCGTTGCCGTTCTACAAGCGCGAGAAGAAGGCCTAGGGCGCAACCTAGAACCTAGAACCCAGAACCTAGAACCTAGAACCCAGAACCTGGAACCTAGAACCCGCGAGCCCCTATGTCCTACCCAACCGACCTCAAGTACACCAAAGACCACGAGTGGATCCGCCTCGAAGGCGACACCGGCGCCATCGGCATCACCGACTTCGCGCAGCAACAGCTGGGCGACGTGGTCTACGTGGAGCTGCCCGCCGAGGGTACGAAGCTGACCGCCGGTCAGGTGTTCGGGACCATCGAATCCGTGAAGGCGGTCTCCGAGCTGTTCGCGCCGGTGGCCGGCGAAGTGGTCGAGGTGAACAGCGGCCTCAAGGACAAGCCCGAGAACGTCAACGGCAAGCCTCACGAGACCTGGATGGTCAAGGTGAAGCTGTCGAACGCCAGCGAAGCGGCGGGACTCCTGGACGCGGCGGCCTACGAGGCACTGCTGGCCAAGTGAGTACCACCTTCGAGCCGCTCGATACCTTTGCGCCACGCCACATCGGTCCGCGCGGCGCGGATCGCGAGGCGATGCTGAAAGCGGTTGGCGCCTCCTCGCTCGACACATTGATCGACGAGGTCGTGCCCGCCAGCATCCGCCTGGCCCGGCCGCTCGCGCTGCCGCCGGCGGAGTCCGAATCCACCTACCTCGCGCGGCTCGATGGCCTGGCGCGGAAGAACCGCGTCGCCCGCAGCTACATCGGCCTCGGCTATCACGACACGCTCACCCCCAGCGTCATCAAGCGCTGCGTGTTCGAGAACCCGGGCTGGTACACCCCCTATACGCCGTACCAGGCCGAGATTGCCCAGGGCCGTCTCGAATCGCTCCTCAACTTCCAGACGATGGTCACCGACCTCACCGGGATGGAGGTGGCCAACGCGTCGCTGCTCGACGAAGGGACTGCGGCGGGCGAGGCGATGGCACTGTTGCACCGCGTGCAGGGCAAGAAGGTCGGCGATCATGCCGGCATCTTCCTGGTCTCGGATCGCGTGTTCCCGCAGACGCTGGACGTGCTCCGCAGCCGCGCCGAACCGCTCGGCATCGAGCTGCGCGTCGGACCCGCCGACGCGATGAATTTCGATGGGCCGGTGTTCGGGGCGCTGGTGCAGTATCCCGACGAGGCCGGGCGCATCGACGATCTCCGCGGCTTCATCGCCCGTGCCCACGCCGCGGGCGCGCAGGTCGCGGTCGCCACCGATCTGCTGGCGCTGGCCATCTGCACGCCACCCGGCGAGATGGGCGCCGACATCGTCTTCGGCAACTCGCAGCGATTCGGCGTGCCGATGGGATTTGGCGGTCCGCACGCCGCGTTCTTCGCCACCAAGCAGGATCACGTGCGCCACATGCCGGGCCGCATCATCGGCGTTTCGGTGGACGCGCAGGGGCACCTGGCCTACCGCATGGCGCTGCAGACGCGCGAGCAGCACATCCGCCGCGAGAAGGCGACCTCGAACATCTGCACCGCGCAGGCGCTCCTCGCCAACATGGCGGCGATGTACGCGGTCTATCACGGGCCGGACGGGCTGCGCGCCATCGCGTCACGCGTGCACGCCATGGCCACGGCCCTCAACGCGGCACTCGCATCGCTCGGCTACACGCAGCAGAACCCCAATTCTTCGACACGCTGCGCGTGACGACCGACGCGGTCAGGGCCGCGGCGATTCACGACGCCGCCGAAGCGCGGGACATCAACTTCCACCGTGCGGGTGACGGTGCCATCGGCATCGCGCTGAACGAAACCACCACGCTGGCCGACCTGGTCGAGATCCTCGAGTTGTTCGCGTCGGCGGCCGGGAAGAAGGGCGCTGTGGTCCTTGCAGGCGCCCGCCGATCCGCTGGCGGACCTGCCCGCGCCGCTGAAGCGCACCAGCGAGTACCTGTCGCACCCGGTGTTCAACGCCCATCGCTCGGAGACCGAGATGATGCGCTACATCCGCAGCCTCGAGCGCAAGGACATCGGGCTCGACACGTCGATGATCCCGCTCGGCTCCTGCACGATGAAGCTGAACGCCGCCAGCGAGATGTATCCGGTGTCGTGGCCGGCGTTCTCGCGCATGCACCCGTTCGCACCCGCCAGCCAGACCGAAGGCTACCGGCAGGTGTGCGCCGAGCTGGAGGCCGCGCTCTGCGAGGTGACCGGCTTTGCCGCCGTGTCGCTGCAGCCCAACTCCGGCGCGCAGGGCGAGTTCGCCGGCCTGGCCGTCATTCGCGCCTATCACCAGGCGCGCGGCGACCAGCACCGCGACGTCGTCCTGATTCCCGCGTCCGCGCACGGCACCAACCCGGCCAGCGCGATCATGGCCGGTTTCCGCGTCGTCGTCGTCGGCACCGCGCTCGAATGGCAACGTCGACGTGGCGGACCTGAAGGCCAAGGCGGCGGCGAGCGGCGACTCGCTGGCCGCGCTGATGATCACGTATCCGTCCACGCACGGCGTGTTCGAGGACGCCATCAAGGAGATCTGCGACATCGTGCACCAGCACGGTGGGCAGGTCTACATGGACGGCGCCAACATGAACGCGCAGGTCGGGTTGACCAGTCCCGCCGCGATCGGCGCGGACGTGTGCCACCTGAATCTCCACAAGACGTTCGCCATCCCGCATGGCGGCGGCGGTCCAGGCATGGGCCCGATCGGCGTGGCGAGCCATCTCGCGCCGTACCTGCCCGGCCACCCGCTGGTGAAGGTCGGCGGCGAGCACCCGATTGCCGCGGTGTCGGCGGCGCCGTGGGGCAGCGCCAGCATCCTGCTGATCTCCTACGGCTACGTCCGGATGCTGGGCGCAGAGGGCATGACCGACGCCACGCGGCACGCCATCCTCAACGCCAACTACATCAAGGCGCGGCTGGAGCAGCACTATCCGGTGCTCTACACGCGCGAGAACGGCCGCGTCGCGCACGAGATGATCTTCGACCTGCGCGCCTTCAAGGCCAAGGGCGTGGACGAGACCGACGTCGCCAAGCGGCTGATGGACTACGGCTTCCACGCGCCAACGGTGTCGTTCCCGGTGGCCGGCACGATCATGATCGAGCCGACCGAGAGCGAGCCGAAGGCGGAGCTCGATCGCTTCTGCGAGGCGCTGATCGCCATTCGCCAGGAGATCGAGGAGGTCGTCACCGGCGCGGTGGATCAGAAGGACAACGTGCTGAAGAACGCGCCGCACACCGCGGCGGTCGTCACCGCCGACGCGTGGACGCACTCCTATTCGCGTGAGAAGGCCGCGTTCCCACTCCCGTGGGTCAAGGCCAGCAAAGTGTGGCCCGCCGTGGGACGCATCGACAATCCATACGGCGACCGCAACCTGATGTGCGTGTGCCCGCCGATGGAAGCCTACGCCTAGCGCGCCAGCGCCCGGCGCCTGAACTCCACCAACAGCTTCGTCGTCGTCGGACCGGGAACCCCGGATCCGACGACGTGGTCGCGCCGTTGCTGCCCCACGCCGACGCTCACGGCGACGATGGGCACGATCTCCTTCGTGGTGCTGGTGAAGAACGCTTCGTCGGCCTCGAACAGGTCGCGGTCGAACAGCGTCGCTTCCTCGCGTCGGGACGTCCAGCGCCCGCCCCAACTCCAGCACGAACGCGCGAGTGATACCCGCCAGCAGCCCGGCGCCGAGCGGCGGCGTCTTCACGACGCCGTCCTTGACGATGAAGAGATTCGACTGCGCGCACTCCGCCAGTTCGCCGCGATAGTTGCGGAACACCGCTTCGGCGGCGTTGGCGCGGATTGCCTGCTGCATGCCCAGCGCGTTGTTGATCAGGTTGTTGCTCTTGATCAGCGGCGACACCGACTCCGGGTGATTTCGGACGATCTGTTCGACCATCACCACGCGCGTGCCCTTCTCGTAGGTGGACGCGGGCGTGTCGGGCAGCGGCTTGGCGATGATCACCAGCGACGGCACGGGGCACGCGGCCGGGTCGTAGGTGATCTCGCCGACGCCGCGCGTGAGCATCAGGCGCACGTAGGCTTCGCCGCGGCCGTCGCCCAGACCGGCGGCGGCCATGGTGCTCACGCTCCGTTCGAGGATGTCCTCGTCCGAGAAAGGCACCTGCAGCTGAATGCGGTCCGCGGACGCCCGCAGCCGCGTCATGTGCGCGCCGAACAGGAACGGCCGGCCGTTGTAGGTGCGAAACACCTCGTAGACGCCCTCGCCGTAAAGGAAGCCATGGTCGTAGACGGGGATGACCGCGGCGGCGGCGTCGGTGATGCGGCCGTTGACGTTGACGAAAGCAGCCATGGCCCCGGATCGTACTCCAGACGACGCGCCCTCGCGCCGCACGCGACTGGGGTAGGCTGTAGGCACGCATGAGAATCCTCAACGCCAAGCAGATGCGGGAAGCCGATCGCGCCACCATCGACGATGTCGGCCTGCCGTCGATTGTGTTGATGGAGAACGCCGGACGGCAGGTGGTGGCGGCGCTGGAGTCGCTCTACGACGACCTGAACGACCAGCGCGTGGCGATCATCGCGGGCAAGGGGAACAACGGCGGCGACGGCTTCGTCGTGGCGCGGACGCTGCATCAGCGCGGCGTGGATGCCACGGTATTCCTGGTCGGCCAGGTCGCCGAGGTCAAGGGCGACGCCCGCATCAATCTCGACATCCTTGGACGGCTGAGCGTGACCGTGGTCGAAGTCGCGGACGAAGGCTCGTGGGAGCTGCATTTCTCCGAGGTCAGCCAGCACGACCTGATCATCGATGCGATGTTCGGCACCGGGCTGACCACCGCGCTCAAGGGCCTTCACCAGACGGTGGTCGCCGACTTGAATGCGAGCGGCCTGCCGATTGTGTCGATCGATCTGCCGTCAGGCCTGTCCGCCGACACGCCGGAGCTGATCGGCGACAGCGTGGACGCGACCGTCACCATCACGCTGGCGGCGCCGAAGCTGCCGTTGATCCTGTCGCCGGCCGAACAGATGTCCGGTGAGGTGGTGATCGCCGACATCGGCATTCCGCTCGGTGTGATCGATCAACTCGACGGGCCGCGCATCGAGCTGATTACCCGCGACCAGCTGCGGATGCTCATTCCTCCGCGCGCCACCGACGCGCACAAGGGCGACTTCGGCCGCGTGGTGATCGTCGCCGGCTCGGTGGGGAAGACCGGCGCCGCGGCGCTGGCGGCGCAAGGCGCGCTGCGGTCGGGCGCGGGGCTGGTGACGGTGGCCTGCCCGAAGTCGTGTCAGCCGATCATCGCCGGCTATGGCCTGGAGTACATGACCGAGCCGCTCGAGGAGACCGCGACCGGCACCGTCCACTTCGCGGCAGCCGAAGTCGTGCTGGGACTTCATGCCGACGTCATGGCGGTGGGGCCGGGCCTTGGACGGGGCGAAGGCGTGACCACGTTCGTCCGCGAGCTGGTGGAGAAGGGCGAGATGCCGCTGGTGCTCGATGCCGACGCGCTCAACGCCTTTGCGGACGACCCGGCGGCGCTCGTGGGCCGCGAGGGGCGCGACATCATCATCACGCCGCATCCTGGCGAAATGGCGCGGCTGGTCGGCTGCAGCGCCGAGGACGTTCAAGCGAATCGGCTGGGCATCGCCTCGGACTTCGCGCAGCGTCACCAGGTCTATGTCGTGCTCAAGGGTTACCGGACGCTGATTGCGACGCCGGCCGGCCCGGTGTTCGTCAATCCGACCGGCTCGCCGGGCATGGCGACCGGTGGCACCGGCGACGTCCTGGCAGGCATGCTGGCGGCCTGGATGGCGCAGCTGCTGGACGCCGAGGCGGCCTGCCGCGTGGCCGTGTACCTGCACGGCGCGGCCGGTGAGCTGGCGGACGCGGACACCGGCGAGGTGTCGATGACTGCCGGCGATGTCGTCGAGCACATCGGCGACGCCGTCCTGGAGTTGACCGCGCGGAAGCGCGTGGTGGCCGAGCGCACGAAAGAGGCATGACCGGCACGTTCGACACCCACTCCGAGGACCAGACCCGCCTGCTGGCGTCGCAGCTGGCAGCCACGCTGGCGCCCGGCGCCGTGCTGCTCCTGTCCGGCGATCTCGGCGCTGGGAAGACGGCGTTCGTGCGAGGACTGGCCGAGGGCCTGGGCTTCGACACCCGCGAGGTGACGAGCCCGACGTTCACGCTGGTCCACGAATATCGCGGCGGACGGCTGCCGCTGATCCACGTGGACCTCTATCGCCTGGACCGCGCGGATCTCGACGAGATCGGGCTGGACCCGGACGTCGCGGCGGAAGGCGTGGTGGCGGTGGAGTGGCCGGAGCGGCTGGTGCGGGGCGTGCGCGGGGCCATCGCCATCCGGATCGAGGATGGCGGAGAGGACGAGCGTCGCATCACGATCGAGGCGACGCCCGTGCCCGGTTATTCCATGCGGTAGTTCGGCGATTCCTTGGTGATGGTCACGTCGTGGACGTGGCTCTCGCGGAGGCCGGCGTTGGTGATGCGGATGAACTTCGCATCGCGCTGCAGATCGGGAATGGTTGGAGCGCCGCAGTAGCCCATCCCGGCGCGGAGGCCGCCCACCAGCTGGTGGATGACCATGGCCATGCTGCCCTTGTGCGCCACGCGGCCTTCGATGCCCTCGGGGACCAGCTTCTCCATGCCCTTGCCGGCCGGGCTGGTGCCGCTCTCCAGTTCGAAGTCGTCCTGGAAGTAGCGATCGCGCGAGCCCTTGCGCATCGCGCCAATCGAGCCCATGCCGCGATACTCCTTGAACGTGCGGCCCTGGTAGAGGATCAGTTCGCCCGGGCTTTCGTCGGTGCCGGCGAACAGGTTGCCGATCATCACCGCGCTGGCGCCGACGGCCAGCGCCTTCACCATGTCGCCGGACATGCGGATGCCGCCGTCGGCGATCACCGGCACGTTATGACGCGCCGCCGCCTCCGCGCACTCCGCCACGGACGTGATCATCGGCACGCCGATGCCCGCCACCATGCGGGTGGTGCAGATCGAGCCGGCGCCGATGCCGACCTTCACCGCGTCCACGCCGAGGTCGATGAGCGCCTCGGTGGCATCGCCGGTGGCGACGTTGCCGGCCACGAGGTCCACGGTCGGGAAGGTGCGGCGCAGCGTCGACACCATGTCCAGCACGCCCTGCGAGTGGCCGTGCGCGGTGTCGATGACGAGCACGTCCACGTGCGCATTGACCAGCGCCTCGGCGCGCTGCACGGTGTCGCGGGCGATGCCGACCGCCGCGCCGCAGCGCAGCCGGCCCAGCGAGTCCTTGCAGGCGTTCGGATACTTGATCGCCTTCTGGATGTCCTTGACCGTGATCAGCCCCTTCAGCCGGTAGTCCTGATCGACGACGAGCAGCTTCTCGACCTTGGCCGTGTGCAGGATCTCGCGCGCCTGGTCGAGCGTCGTGCCGACCGGCACGGTGAACAGCCGGTCCTTGGTCATCACCTCGGAGACGGCGCGATCGACGTTGGTCTCGAAGCGCAGGTCGCGGTTCGTCAGGATGCCGACGAGACGGCCTTCCTTGCTGCCGTCGTCGGTGATCGGCACGCCCGAGATGCGGTAGCGGCGCATCAATTCCAGCGCCTCGAAGATGCGGGCAATCGGGGAGAGCGTGATCGGATTGACGATCATGCCGCTCTCGGAGCGCTTGACGCGATCCACCTCGGAGGCCTGCTCCTCGATCGGGAGGTTCTTGTGGATGATGCCGAGCCCGCCCTGCTGCGCCATCGCGATCGCCATCTCGGACTCGGTGACCGTGTCCATGGCGGCGCTCAGCAGCGGTACGTTGAGGCGGATGTTACGCGTGAGGCGGGTGCCGACGTCCACCTGCGCGGGAAGCACGGTGGAGTGGCGCGGGACGAGCAGGATGTCGTCGAACGTGAGGGCGAGGGCGAGCGCCGTGTCGAGGCGCGTGGCAAGGGTTCTTTCTTCCTTGAGTTGTGTGCTCATCGATTAGGTCGCCCCATGACATTTCTTGTATTTCTTGCCTGAGCCGCACCAGCACGGGTCGTTGCGGCCGATCTTCGGCTCTTCGCGCTTCACGGTCTTGACCGGGGCATCGTCGCCGCCGACGCGCGCGGGGCGAGGCGTGCCGGCGGTGATGTCGCTCGTCGGTGCCGGTGGTTCGGCACTGCGGGTCGGCTGGAATACAGAGGGCGTTTCCTCGGCCGGGTTGTTGTAGCTGAGCGCCTGGCGGCGGGGCGCCTGACGCACCGGCGGCGCGGGCACGGCGACTTCTTCGCCATCGGTCTGCACGACCGGCTTCAGCCACCACAGGTAGCGCACGATCTCTTCCTCGATCCGGCGCCGCATGTCCTGGAACAGCTGGAAGCTTTCCTTCTTGTACTCGACCAGCGGATCGCGCTGGCCGTAGCCGCGCAGTCCGATGCCTTCCTTCAGGTGGTCGAGCGAGTAGAGGTGGTCCTTCCACTGCTGATCGACGATCTGCAGCATCAGGTCGCGTTCGACCCGCGTCAGGATCTCGCGCGGGACGATGTGCTCTTTCTCGGTGTACTTCCCGGTGACGAGCTCCCAGAGCGCGTCCTTCAGCTCGCCGGCGTTGACCGCGTCCCACTGGACCTTGGCGTAGTCCTCGTCGCCGAGCGCGAAGAGCTGCGTCAGCTCGCGCTGCAGGCCGGGCACGTCCCATTCGTCGGCATCGGTGTCGGCGCCGGCGAACACATCGAGCTTCTCGTCCAGCAGTTCCTCGGCCGTGGCCATGGTGTAGCCGCGGATGTCGGAGACCTCGTCCTCGCTGAGATGAACGGCGCCTTCCAGGATTTCGCGGCGCAGCGTGTAGACGCTCTCGCGCTGCTTGTTCATCACGTCGTCGTATTCGAGGAGGTGCTTGCGGACGGAGAAGTTCTGGGCTTCCACTTGCCGCTGCGCGCGCTCGATGGCGTTGGACACCATCTTGGCCTCGATCGGCACGCCCTCTTCCATCCCCAGCCGCTGCATCAGGCCGGCGATGCGGTCGGACCCGAAGATGCGCATCAGGTCGTCTTCGAGCGACAGATAGAAGCGCGACGATCCCGGGTCGCCCTGACGGCCGGCGCGGCCGCGGAGCTGGTTGTCGATGCGACGGGCTTCGTGCCGTTCGGTGCCGACGATGTGCAGGCCGCCGTGCGCGACCACTTCCTTGTGCTCGTCCGCGCACTGCTGCTTGAAGAACCCGAAGATGCGCTCCCAGTCCTCGGTCTTCACGCGATAGAAGCTGTCGACCATGAAGAAGTTGACGAAGTGCTCGTCGTCGACGTACTTCTCCTCGCCGCGGATCACCTTCTCGGCGACGCCCTCGGCGATCGCCTGCTGGCGCGCCATGTGCTCGGCGTTGCCGCCGAGCAGGATGTCGGTGCCGCGGCCGGCCATGTTGGTGGCGATGGTGACCCCACCCATGCGGCCCGCCTGCGCGACGATTTCCGCTTCCTGCGCGTGGTACTTCGCATTCAGCACGATGTGCTTGATGCCGCGCTTCTTGAGCATGCCGGAGAGGCGCTCGGACTTCTCGATCGACACGGTGCCGACGAGCGCCGGGCGCCCTTCCTTCTGGCGCGTGATGATGTCCTCGACGATCGCCGCCCACTTCTCGGCCTCGGTGCGATAGACGAGATCGGGCTCCTCGATGCGGCGCATCTGCCGGTTGGTCGGGATGACCATCACGTCGAGGTTGTAGATCTTGGCGAATTCCGGGGCCTCGGTTTCGGCGGTGCCGGTCATGCCCGAGAGCTTCTTGTACTTGCGGAAGAAGTTCTGGAAGGTGATGGTCGCGAGCGTCTGGTTCTCGCGCTCGATCTTCACGCCCTCTTTGGCTTCCACGGCCTGGTGCAGGCCGTCGCTCCAGCGGCGTCCCGGCATCAGGCGGCCGGTGAACTCGTCCACGATCACCACCTGGCCGTCCTTGATCATGTACTGGACGTCGAGCTGGTAGTGAACGTGGGCGCGCAGGCCCTGCTGCACGTGATGCAGCAGCGGCATGTTGGCCGGATCGTAGAGGCCGCCGGGCTGCAGGCGGTGCGCGAGCAGCTTCTCGGCGTGCGCCATGCCCGCTTCGGTCAGCGTGACGGTCTTGTTCTTCTCGTCGACGGTGTAGTCGCCGGAGGCCTCGAGCCGATCGCGATCCTCGGTCTTGACCTGGCCCTGGTGGACTTCGCCCTTCTTCAGCTTCGGGATGATCCGATCGACTTCGTAGTAGAGATCGGTCGATTCTTCCGCGGGGCCCGAGATGATCAGCGGGGTGCGCGCCTCGTCGATGAGGATGCTGTCCACTTCGTCGACGATGGCGAAGTGATGGCCGCGCTGGACCATGCTCCCCAGGTCGAACTTCATGTTGTCGCGCAGGTAGTCGAAGCCGAACTCGTTGTTCGTGCCGTAGGTGATGTCGCAGCCGTAGGCGACCTGGCGCTGCTGGTCGTTCAGCTCGTGCTGGATGACGCCGACGGTGAGGCCGAGGAAGCGGTAGACACGGCCCATCCACTCGGAGTCGCGGCGGGCGAGGTAGTCGTTCACGGTGACGACGTGAACGCCCTTGCCTTCGAGCGCATTCAGGTAGGCGGGCAGGGTGGCGACCAGCGTCTTGCCTTCGCCGGTCTTCATCTCGGCGATGGTGCCGTTGTGGAGCACCATGCCGCCAATGAGCTGCACGTCGTAGTGCCGCATGTTGAGCACGCGCCGGCCCGCCTCGCGGACCACGGCAAATGCTTCAGGCAGCAAGTCGTTGATGGTTTCGCCGCGCGACAGCCGCTCACGAAATTCCGCGGTCTTCTCGCGGAGTTCGGTATCGGACAGCGCCTTGACGCTGGCTTCGAAACCGTTGACTTGGTCCACGAGCGGGCGCAGTCGCTTCAGCTCGCGATCGTTCTGGGTGCCAATAACCTTGGCGAGAATCTGGCCAAACATGCAGGGATAAAGGCGGGGTGCCTATTCCTTCAAGTATACACGTCGGGCCTTGGGCCCGTTCCGGACCCATGAGCTGGACGTGCGGCGAAGTGCCGAGGGGTTAGTTCCCGTTGCGACGGGGATTGAGCAGGAACTGGAGCGGATTGAGAATGCGGCCGCTGACGCGCACTTCATAGTGAAGGTGCGAACCCGTGGCCCGGCCCGTCGCGCCGACGAGCCCGATCACCTCGCCGCGCTTGACCGTGTTGCCGACCTGGGTACGGAACGCCGACAGGTGACCGTAGCGCGTCTCGATCCCGTACTTGTGGTCGATGACGACCAGGTTGCCGTAGGCGCCCGAGTAGGCTGCCTGCGAGATGGTGCCGTCGGCGGTGGCGTAGACCGGTGTGCCGCGGTCGGCGGAGATGTCCAGGCCAGGGTGATAGTCGGCTTCGCCCGTGAACGGGTCGCTGCGGCCACCGGTGCCCGACGTCAGCCAACCCTGGGTCGGCCAGATGGAGGGCGTCGAGGCGGCGAGCGCGTTGCGGCGATCCACGTCGGTACTGACGCTGCGAAGGCGGCTTTCGATGCCCTGGAGCAGGTCGTGGAGCAACCCGAAGGTATTTTCCGGAGAGGAGAGCGGCGCGAGCGCGGCCACCGTGGAACTTGCCGCCGCGGCGCCACCCATCGCGCGGTTTCTGGCAATCGCCGGGAGCTTGTCCATGGCCGACTGCAGCGCGGGGTCGAGTGCCGCCTTGCCGCCCAGGTCCGAGATGGCGGTCTGCAGCGCCGCAATCTGGCCGGTCAGCGCGCCAGTGGCATCACGGAAACTGCCGTTCTCGAGTTCGAGGGCCGCCTGTGCGGCGTAGAGTTCGGCGACTTCGGCCTTGGCTTTCCAAGCCGCGCCCAATCCGATCAGGACCGGCAACGTCACCGCCATCGAAACCACCGCCAGTAGCGGGCGGAGCCCAATCGTGAATCGACGCACCACGCCGGTGCGACGGTCTGCAATGACGACGGTATAGCGGTTCGACAGCATCAGATGGGGGTGTGGGAGTCGCGGGCCCTGGGAGGCCAACAACCCGACAAGGTTAGCACGGCCGTCTCGGGCGGGTGAACCCCAAAGTGCACAAACAGGCACGTTTTCGCCGTTTGATCGTCAAAATCGCAGTGGCGAGCGGGCTGAGGACCTACTCGATGAAGCGGTACTGCAAAGCCTCGGCAAGGTGGGCTTCGAGGACGTCGGCAAGCCCCGCCAGGTCGGCGATGGTCCGCGCGACGCGCAGCACGCGGTGATAGGCGCGCGCTGACAAGTGCAGACGCTCGGCCGATTGGTCGAGCAGTCGCCGGCTGCCCGCGTCGAGCGCGCAGGTGCGGTAGAGGGCTCGGGCGGCCGAGGCGCGCATTCAGGCAGGACTGGCGATGCGACTGGAGGTGGCGGGCGGCGAGCACGCGCTCGCGCACGGGCGCGGAGGCTTCTCCCGGAGGACCGCTGCTGAGCGTGCTGATCGCGACCGGCTCGACTTCGACGATCAGATCGATGCGATCGCGCAGCGGCCCCGAGATGCGGGTGCGGTAGCGCGATATCGCCTGCGGCGTGCAGCGGCACGGACGCGTCGCGCTGCCCAGGTATCCGCACGGACAGGGATTCATCGCCGCGACCAGCGTGAATCGGGCAGGAAATACCACCGACCGCGCCGCGCGAGACACCGTGATGCGGCCCTCCTCCAGCGGCTGGCGCATCGAGTCCAGCACCCGGCGCTCGAATTCCGGCATCTCGTCGAGGAACAGCACACCGTGGTGGGCCAGGCTCACTTCGCCCGGGCGAGGTTGGGAGCCGCCACCGACCAGCGCCGCGTCCGAGATGGTGTGATGCGGGGCCCGGAACGGCCGCTCGCGCAGTAGCCCGCCGCCCGGCGGAATCAGACCCGCCACCGAATGGATGGCGGTGGCCTCCAGCGCTTCGTCGAAGGCGAGCGGCGGCAGGATGGCGGGCATGCGGCGCGCGAGCATGGTCTTGCCCGCACCCGGGCGGGCCGATCATCAGCAGGTTGTGGCCCCCCGCCGCAGCCACTTCCAGCGCACGTCTGGCAAACGCCTGGCCGCGTAAGTCGGACAGGTCCATCTGGTTGTCGTTGACGACCTCGCCGGACACCTGGTGGTGGCGGCGAGAGCGGCCAGTCGTCACGATGCTGGTTCAACAGCCCCACCGCGTCCGACAGCGTGCCTGCAGGCAGCAGGCGCAAGCCTTCGACGACCGACGCCTCGGCAGTGTTACCGGCAGGCAGCAGCATCGCCGCCGCGCCCTGCTCTCGCGCGGCCACGGCAATCGGCAGCACCCCGCGCGCGGGATGGATGGTGCCGTCCAGCGACAGTTCGCCGACGATGACCACGTCGCGGATGTCTCGCGTGAGCACGACACCGCTCGCCGCCAGAATGCCGAGCGCGATCGGCAGATCGAACGAGGACCCTGCCTTCCGCACGTCGGCCGGCGCCATGTTGATGACGATGCGATGCTGCGGGAAGTCGAAGCCGGAGTTGCGGATGGCGGCGTGGACCCGGTCGCGGCTCTCCTTCACGCTGGTATCGGGCAGCCCCACGAGCTGGAATCGGGGCAGGCCGAAACACAGGTCCACCTCGATGTGCACGGGACTGGCGTGAATACCGATGACCGAGGCGCTCTCGAGGCTCGCAAGCATGCGGCCGGAGGTGCAATGGCGATGCCTGTCGTGAAGGAGCCGGCGCCCCGCGCTTCAGGCGCGAATCATGGGGGTGGCGGGCTGGCGGCTCTCGAGGCCTGGCAGTAACTGCCGACGTCGATGGGATCGTCGTAGGCAGATCCCGCGCGGTCCTGCGTCGAGGGCACACGGACGACAATCGCCTGGTCGGAACCTTCACGCGGCGCTGCTGGCCACTGCGAGGTCACGGCTTCGAGGATGCGGCCGGCATCGGGGTCAGCACGCCACACGATGACGTCGAGCGAGCGGCCACGCCGGAGTGCCTCCGTCGATTCGAAACAGCCGGCGCGCAGATCGCGCAGCAGCAGCTCGTAGTGGGGTGCCGGATAGCCGCTGTAGCCATTCACCACCGGCCGTCCGTGCGCCATCCCGCGATACATCGCGGCGACGTCTTCGACCCACCCGCCCGTGGGCAACTCCAGCACCAGGTCCGCAGCCAACGCGACACGCGGAGGCGACGGCGCCGCCACGATGTTCACCGAGAACCATCCGTCCGCCACCAGCGCGACGCTGAGCCCCGCGGCCAGCAGCGTGCCACGGCGGCTGGGCGAAGGCGCCAGCCGGATCACGGCGAACGCGCACAGGACGGACGCGGCGAGGATCTGGATGACGGCCATGCGTGCCGGGACACGCACGGAGTTGAATCCCGGCAGCTCGACCAGCCACGAAAACGGCGCCTTGTACCAGAAGCGATGACCGAAGAACTCGCCGTCGGGCCCGAGCATCAGGATGGTGGCGAGCACGAACAGGGTGATGTAAAGGCCAGGCAGCGACCCGGCGCGGGCGCGCTGCCACAAGCCCGGGGACGTCGCCGCGAACACGAACAGCGCGTTCAGGGCCAGGCCAAGCGGCTTGTGCACCTGGCTGATCGAGATGGGCAGGGGACCCAGATGGAAGGCGAGTGGCCCGGCAAGCCACGTCGCCGCTGCCGCCAGGCCCCCTACGGCGGAGACGGCCAGCAGCACTCTGCGGAAGAGCGCGAGCGGTCGCGGCGGGCGGAGCCGAGGTGGTTGCGCGATCGGGCTGAGCGCGCGGCCGTCAGCCACCCAATCCCCAGCAGCGCGAGCATCACGACGCCCGGGTAGACGGCCCCCTCCGGTTTGGCCACCAGATGCGGCATCCGCCACAGCAGCAGCGTCGAGGCGCCCGACATGAACGACGCGACGTCGGCGCTGAAGATCGCCATCTCCTCCAACCCGCGCTTCAGTCCCCACGCCGCGTGCACGCGTGCATAGACCATCAGCACCGGCGCCATCGCCAGTAGTGCCGCGCCGAGGGCCAGACCAACCGCCGCCGCCTTCTTCCAGTCGGGTGCCGAGACGATCAGCCACGCGAGGACCAACCCGAGCGGGATTGCGAAGTAGAGCAGGTGGTAGCCGCTGATGCAGCCGTTGAGGAACGTGCCCAGCGCGAGCACGACCAGCCACCGGCGCCGGCGCGACTCCCAGAAGCGGTGCAGCGCGAGTAGCCCGAGCGGCATGAAGAACGCCGCCTCGGTCTGCAGATGGGATACCTGCTCGGCGCGATAGGGCGCCAGCGCGAAGTAGATGCTGCCAACCAGGGCGGCGTCGCGGCGGCCGGTGAGGTGTCGGCACAACGCATACGACGCCACGCCGTTCAGGACGGGCGTGAGCAGGAACATCACGTTGTAGGCGACGAGCGGCGATGCGCCGAGCCACTGCAGCGGCGTCGTCAACCAGGTGAGCCCGAGCAGTGTTTCCGAGAGGGCGAGGACGTTCGGCGCCGGCGCAAAGAACGGCGCGTCCCAGTACCCGGCGGACCATGGCAGGTGCTGGGCGTTCCACCAGAGGATCACGGTGTTGAGGAGGGGGTCACCGGGGTCGCCTGGAATGGCCGACGACAAGCGGGAGAGGAGCGGCCAGTACAGGCCCAGAGAGAGCGCGAAGTAGAGCACGATGACCAGCGAGTCGCGCGCCGACCAGCGCAGGGTCGGCCGGTGTCGACGGGCGCCGCCACCGGGACACTATACGTGGTCACGAACCCGAGGCGTGGCTGGAAGGAGGTGCGGCGCGTTACTGCTGTGCGTTTGCGGTGCGTGCGGGCTGGACAACCAGGCGGGCGCCGATGCTGAGCGCCGAGCCCTTCAGGTTGTTCCACTGCTTCAGCTGATCGACGGTGGCGCCGTGACGCCTGGCAATGGCGAACAGCGTGTCGCCGGCGCGCACGCGGTAGACCGTGGCGGGGACGTCCTCGACCTCAGCCGTCACGACTGCCGCCGACGCCGTGCCATCGTCGGTCTGCGCGGCGCGCGCGAGGAGCGCGGCGGCCGGCATGCGCGGAACCACCAGGCGTTGGCCCGGGCGGACGCGCGCAGAGGTCTTGAGGTAGTTGGCTTCGGCCAGGTCGTTGCGACTCACGCGCAGCTTCCGGGCGATGGTGACGAGCGACTCGCCGGACTTCACGGTGTGCCACTGCAGCGCGTTCAACTGGCCGGGGGCCGAGGCGGTGACGCCGTCCTGGACCTTGGTGGCCGTGCCCTCGGGCACGCGCAGGTTGTACGAACCTTCGCGGATGGGAGTGGTCCAGCGTCGCAGTTCCGGGTTCAGTTGCTGGATATCGTCCACCGCCACGCCCGCCCACTCAGCGACCCGGCGAAGGTCCACGCCGGCCGGCAGCGTGACGTTCTCGGTCGGTGTCGGGGTGTGCGGCAGGATGTCGAAGCCGTACTGCGCGGGGTTCTTGGCGATGATGATCGCGGCGAGGATCATCGGGACGTAGTCGCGGGTTTCGCGCGGCAGGAACCGCGTGGACGAGGTGAGTTCCCAGAAGTCGTCGATGCGGCTGCGCTTCATCGCGCGCTGCACGCGGCCGGGACCGCCGTTGTAGGACGCCATGGCCAGATGCCAGTCGCCGAACATGTTGTGCAGCGTCTTCAGGTATTTCGCCGCCGCAACCGTGGCCTTCTGCGGGTCGGCGCGCTCGTCGATGTACCAGTCGGCCGCCAGGCCGTTCTCGACACCGGTGGCGCGCATGAACTGCCACACGCCGCGGGCATTCGCGCGCGACAGGGCCGTCGGCTTGAACGCGCTCTCGATCAGCGGGACGTAGGCGAGGTCCAGCGGCAGGCCTTCCGCCCGGAACACGCCCTGAATCATCGGCAGGTACTGGGCGCCACGCGCCAGGCCCTCGCTGAGGAATTCACGGAGCCGGCCCTGAAACACTTCCACCCACCGCAGCACCCGGTCGTTGGCGGGAATCGGCACGTCGTGGGTCGTGTTCTGGAGGTCGGTTTCCACGGCTTCCACCGTGGACAGCTGCGGCGGGGTGGTGTCGAAGGTCCCGAGCGCCATCAGTTGGTCGATGGATGCCGGGTCGGTTCGGGTTTCGGTAAAGCCGTCGCCCGTGGCCAGCGCCTGCTGTTCGAGGACGCTGATCCGATCCACCAGGCGATCGAAATGTTCGCGGACGCGGGCGTCGGCCCGGGCGCCGCCCTGCGACTCGAGCAGCACGTCAAGGGCGCGGTCGAACTCGTGCCTGGCCTGCTCGAGGTGGCCGACGGCGAGTTCCTGCTGACCCTTGTTGAAATGCGAGTCGGATTGGGCGATCAGTTGAACGACGGGATCCTGGACGGGAGCCGGCGCGGGTCGGGATTCCGCGGCTTGGGCAGCCACCGGCGGGGTGACCTGAGCCACTTTCTGGCCCGTTCCTGACGCGCAGCCGGTAATCAGCAGCGCGAGGACGGGAGCAACCGTGCGTCGAAGAATCTGGCTGTGCATTCCACCCCGGGGTTGAAGCTGGCAGGCTAGCACGAGGACGTTTCCCTGGTCAACCCGTTCAATATCAAGCCTTTACGAACGCCATCCCTCCCACACGAAGACGCGATGCTCTTCGCCCAGGTCTCGCGCGGCGGGCGTGATGATGGTGCGCTCGTTCACCAGGATGGTTCGGCCCTCGCGTCGCGCCATTCTTACGTCGTCTTCGCACACGAATGTGACGGGTGTGGCCGGCGGCGCCGCAGTTGCCGGCGACTTCGCGACGCCGGGGGCGGGAGACGGCGACATCGAAGGCACTCCTCCGGGCTTCGCCAACCCCCGTGACGCCAGAAACTGGTCGATCCTCGACGACAGCGCCGCCGCCGAGACCGGTTCCGGGGACGGCTTGGAGGGAGCCCGAGGCAGGTCCGGGACAAGGCTGGCAACTGGCGGAGTTGCCCCCGGCTGCGAGGCTTGCGCCGGTGCCACCGGCTGGGGAGAACTGACAGCCTCGGCACCGGGCCGACTTCCCGAATCCCGTACGCCAGCCGCTTGATGTTCAGCAAATGGCGCGGCGAGATGTTGTCCGAGGTGATGTTGCCGCCGAACCCGCCGCAGCCGAGCGTCATCGCCGGGTCGAGCCCGGTGGTCAGGCCGATGGATCCGTGGGTGGTCGAGGTGTTCACGACGATGCGGTAGGCCGGCTTGTGGAGGCCGAATTCGAGGATCACGGCCTCGTTGCGCGAGTGGATCGACATGGTGTGGCCCATGCCGCCATATCGCAGGATGTCCTTGCACCGCTCGCAACCCTCGCGCCAGTCGTTGACGACGTAGTAGGAGAGCACCGGGCAGAGCTTCTCGATGGAGAGCGGGAAGTCGCGCCCGACGCCCTTCAGCTCCACGAGCAGGGCGCGGGTGCCGGGCGGCACGCTGACGCCGATCGCCCCGGCGATGTGGACCGCCGACTTGCCGACCAGCGCTGGATTGGGCAGGCGCTGGGGGGTGATGAGCACCTTGGCCAGGGCATCGGCTTCCGCCCCCTTGAGGAAGTGGCCGCCGTGCGTGGCAAAGGCGCGGCGCGCTTCCTCGTCCACGCCGCGATCGACCACCACCGAGTTCGGCGACGAACACAGCACGCCGTTGTCGAAGCTCTTGCCGGCGACGATGTCGCGGGCGGCCTTGTTCACGTCGGCGGACGACTCGATGTAGCAGGGCGCGTTGCCCGGCCCCACGCCGTAGGCCGGCTTGCCCGCGCTGTAGGCCGCGCGCACCAGGCCCATCCCGCCCGTGGCGAGAATCACCGACACCTCGCGCGCCTTCATCAGTTCCTGGGTGCCTTCGAGCGTCACCGTGCCCATGCAGCCGATCGCGCCGTCGGGGAGTCCCGCGCCTCGTGCCGCTTCGTGCATGATCTCCACGGTCCGGGTGATGCAGCGCGCCGCCGACGGATGCGGGCTGACGATCACCGCGCAGCGGGCCTTGAGGCAGATGAGCAGCTTGTAGATCGCCGTGGACGTCGGGTTGGTGGACGGCACGATCGCGGCCACCACGCCAAACGGCTCGGCAATCTCCACCACCTTCTTCACGTCGTCGCGGCGGACCACGCCGACGGTGGTCATCGGCTTGATGAAGGCGTGCACCCGATCGGCCGCGAACAGGTTCTTCTGGACCTTGTCGCCGACGACCCCGAAGCCGGTTTCCTCGACGGCGAGGCGCGCGAGGGCCTCGGCGTGCGGCCGGACCGCGGCCGCCATCGCATCGACGATGGCGTCGATTTGCGGCTGGGAGAACTCGGCGAGGATGGTCTGCGCGGCGCGGGCCCGGCGGGCGAGCGCGCGGGCCTCGCTCATCGAAGCCAGGTCCTTGTCGGTGTGCGCGGCGGTTGCGGTGGCCATACGACCGCCGTTACCCCTTGGGCAGGATCCGTTCGACTTCGGTGTGCGGGCGGGGGATGACGTGCACGGAGATGAGTTCGCCCACGCGACGCGCGGCCGCGGCGCCGGCGTCGGTGGCGGCCTTCACCGCTCCCACATCGCCGCGCACCAGGACGGTGACGTAGCCGGCGCCGATGTACTCGGAGCCGATTAAGAGCACGTTTGCGGCCTTCACCATGGCATCGGCCGCCTCGACCGAGCCGATGAACCCGCGGGTCTCCACCATTCCGAGTGCGTCGCCTGGGATGCTCATCGAATGACCCGCATGATATTCTCGTTCTGTTCGCCATGCAACGAAGAGACTTGCTCATCCTGCGCGCGTCGGTCGCGACGCTGCTGCTCGCGGCCTCGCTTGGCTGCGGCGGCGGTGCCGACACCGCGCCCGCCGTCGGGTCCGTCAAAGTGGCGCTGTCACGCCCGCGCGTGGCGCTCGGAAGCCCGGTCGAGATCACCTATACCTTCACCCTCGCGAACGATGCCCCGCCGCTGGGCAACCGCAAGGTGTTCGTCCACTTCCTCGACGCCAACGACGAGATGATGTGGACCGACGATCACGATCCGCCGACGCCGACCACGGACTGGAAGCCCGGACAGACCGTCGAATACACGCGGACCATGTTCGTGGGCCGGTACCCGTACGTCGGGGCGGCCAAGATCGTCTCGGGGCTGTACTCGCCGGAGAACAACGAACGCGTCAAGTTCTCGGGCGAAGACCGCGGCGATCGTTCGTACAAGGTGGCGGACTTCGAGCTGTTGCCGCAGACCGAGAACATCTTCCTGATCTTCAAGGACGGCTGGCACCAGACCGAGGTGGTGGCCGAGGGTGCGCAGCGCACCGAGTGGCAGTGGACCAAGAAGGAAGCCACCGTGGCGTTCCGCAACCCCAAACGCGATGTGACGCTCTACGTCCAGGCCGACAATCCGGCCAGCGGCGCGAACGCCGCGCAGCAGATGGAAGTGCGGATTGGCGACCAGGTGCTTGGCGTGGCACCGCTGTCATCCGGCCCGGCTGTGGTGCGCAAGATTCCCGATCAGCGCCGACCAGTTCGGCACTGCGGATATGGTGGAACTGCGGTTCGTGGTCGATAAGACGTTTGTCCCGGCCCTGGAGCCGGGCGGCTCCACTGGAGACACTCGCGAACTGGGCGCCCGGGTCTTCCACGCATTCGTCCAGTGAGGTGACCTGATGATCGGCAGCGGACATGCCAGCCAGACCAGCGTCAGGGACTCCCGGTCCCGGCGGCTCCGGCTGGCCGCGACGGCTTACCTGGCCGATCCTCGCCGCGCTGGTCCTGTTTGCCCCGTCGATCGCCTCCGCCGACATCCTCGTCTTCACCACTGGCCGGACGATGTCGGTGGCCAGTAGTCGCCTCGACAACGACCGCCTGGTTGTGACCTTGCGCGACGGCGGCGAGGCGAGCTTTCCCCGCGCCCTGATTGCCCGCGTCGATCAGGACGAGGTGCCCTATCCATCACCAGCGACCGAGGGGCCCGCCGAAGCGACAGTCGCGGCGTTGGCCCCCGGCTCCGCTGGCCCCGATACCCTGGGAACCGTGCCGGGCGCGCGTCCCTATGCAGAGCTCATCGCGACCAGCGCCGCGACCCATGGAGTGGATGTCAGGCTGGTCCACGCCGTGATCGAAGCCGAGTCGAACTATCAGCCCCGCGCCCGATCCGCGAAGGGGGCCAAGGGGCTGATGCAGCTGATGCCGGCGACCGCGCGCCAGTACGCGGTCCGCGATCCCTACGATCCGCGCACCAACATCGACGCGGGGGTCCGGCACCTGAAGGACCTGCTCACGCGGTTCGACGTCGGCCTGGCCCTGGCCGCCTACAACGCCGGAGAGGCCACCGTCCGACGCTTCGGCGGGCTGCCGCCTTACGCCGAAACCCGGAGCTACGTTTCGCGTATCCTCCGCCGGGTCGGTCGCTGAACGCTGGTTACGACTTTCCAGCGGCCCCGGCGGTCTAACCTCTCGTGGGTGGCCGGGTCTCAGGTTCTGGCCGTTTTCGTGTAACATCTTGTAGGACAACCTTTTAGGGATGGAGTTTCGCTGCCGCCTCGGCACCCCGTCGGGCGAAATCATCGAGGGCGTCTACGTCGCCCAGAGCGAAGTCGCGCTTCGCCGCGAATTGGAGGACAAAGGGCTGCATGTCCTGTCTCTCCGAACGCGTGGCGGGTTCGCCGGCCTTGGCCTGAAGGGGCGGCGCAACAAGATTGCCCGTCACGAGTTTCTGGTATTCAACCAAGAGCTGGCGACGCTGCTCAAGGCCGGCATGCCGCTGGTCCAGTCCCTCGACATTCTCCGCGTGCGCGCTCTCCAATCCGGTGTTCAAGGCCGTGCTGGACGATGTCCACGAGAAGGTGCGCGGCGGCACGGCGCTCTCCGATGCCTTCATCGCGCACGGCGAGTTGTTCCCCAGCGTCTACACCGCGTCGCTGATGGCAGGCGAGCGCGCCGGCAATCTCGACGCGGTGCTGCGCCGCTACGTGGCGTACTCGAAGATGGTTGACACCGTCCGCAGCAAGACGATCTCGGCGATGGTCTATCCGGCGATCCTGATTCTGCTGGCGCTCGTGCTGGTCAGCATCATCGTCATCAAGGTGGTGCCGACGTTCGCGGAGTTCTACAGCAGCTTCGACGCGCAGCTGCCGCTGTCCACGCGCATCATCGTCGGCATCTCGGAATTCGTGCGTTCGCAGATCCTGCTGATCATCATCGCGGTGGTCGGGGCGTCGATCGCCTTCTCGACCTGGATTCGCCAGCCGGGCCAGAAGGCGCGGTTCGACCGGTTGATGCTGAAGGTGCCGGGCATCGGCACCAGCCTGCACAAGTTCGCGACGTCGCAGATGGCGCGCACGATGAGCACGCTGCTTGGTGGCGGCATTCCCCTGGTGAATGCGCTGGACATCGCCGCGACGTCCACCGGCAATCGCTACATGGGGCGCGAGCTGGAGATCGTGGCGCAGAAAGTGCGCGAGGGACAGGGCTTCGCGGCGACGCTGTTCGAGCGCAAGACCGTGCCGGACGTGGCGATCAAGATGATCGAGGTCGGCGAGTCGACCGGCGCGCTGACGGAAATGCTGAACAGCCTGGCCGACTTCTACGACGAGGAAATCGAAACCGAAGTGGCCCGGTTCGTCACGTTGATTGAACCGGCGATGCTGGTGATCATGGGTATCGTCATCGCGGCGATCGTGCTGGCGCTCTACATGCCGCTCTTCCAGCTGACCTCGGTGATAGGAAGCCACTGATGAATGTGACGAATCATCCCGACGCCGACATGCTCGACCCGGAGTCGCTGATCGAGGAGCCGGCCGAGTCGGTCGAGTCGGCCAGCGCCGTCGCAGCCCGCCGCGCCGAGACAGCCGGGCGCGCCAGCTCGCCGAGCGCTACCGCCTCGACTTCCTCGACATGCACGAGTTCCGGATCGACCAGGAACTGTTCCGGTCGATCCCCGCGGACCTGATGCTGCGCTACGGCTTCGTGCCCTGCCGCCGCGACGGCAAGGCGATCGTCATCGTCGTCTCCGACCCGACCGACCTGCCGATGATCGACGAGCTGTAGCGTGCTCCTCGGCACGCCGGTCAAGGTGATGGTCGGCGCGAGGTCGGCCATCGAGTCGATTCTGAAGAAGAGCGAAAGCTCGCAGCGCGTGCTGGACGAGGCCACCGAGGAATTCCAGATCCAGGTGCTGCGCGAGGACGAGAACGGCGACGACAACCTCAGCCGTCGAGCGGCTGACGAGCGACAACAGCCCGATCATCCGGCTGGTGCACTCGCACCATCTTCACCGCCATCCAGCGCCGCGCCAGCGACATCCACATCGAGACGCAGGACGATGCGGTGTACGTGAAGTACCGCATCGACGGCGTGCTGCAGCCGGCGATGCGGCCGATCGCCAAGCGCTTCCACAGCTCGATCCTGTCGCGCATCAAGGTCATGGCGGAGCTCGACATCGCCGAGAAGCGCGTGCCCCAGGACGGCCGCTTCCGCCTGCGGGTGCCGGGCAAGACCATCGACTTCCGCGTCTCGGTGATGCCGAGCGTGCACGGCGAGGACGCCGTCATCCGTATTCTCGACAAGCAGTCGATGAGCGAGCAGTTCACCGAGCTGCGCCTCGACATCCTCGGCTTTCCCGAGCAGGAGCTGAAGCGCTTCCGCAAATACATCCGCGAGCCCTACGGCATGGTGCTCGTCACCGGCCCGACCGGTCAGCGGCAAGACGACCACGCTCTACGCGGCGCTCGCCGAGATCAGGTCGATCGAAGACAAGATCATCACCATCGAAGACCCGGTCGAGTACCAGCTGAAGGGCATCACGCAGATTCCGATCAACGAGAAGAAGGGCCTGACCTTCGCGCGCGGGCTGCGCTCGATCCTGCGTCACGATCCGGACAAGATCATGGTCGGCGAAATCCGCGACCCGGAGACGGCGCAGATCGCCATCCAGTCGGCGCTGACCGGCCACCTGGTGTTCACGACGGTCCACGCCAACAACGTGTTCGACGTGCTCGGCCGCTTCCTGAACATGGGCGTCGAGCCCTATCAGTTCATCTCGGCGCTCAACTGCGTCATGGCGCAGCGGCTGGTGCGCAAGCATCTGCGAGGCGTGCAAGCGCGAGACCCGCTACGAACCGGAACTGCTGATCGAGTCGGCGATCGATCCGGCCGCTCGCCGACGCGCACGTGTTCTACGAGGGCGCCGGCTGCATCGAGTGCGGCGGCACCGGCTTCAAGGGCCGCATGGCGATCTGCGAGCTGCTGGACCTGACCGACCACATCCGCGAGATCATTCTCGACAAGCGACCGATCTCGGAAGTGAAGCGCGCCGCGAAGGAGCAGGGGATGCGGTTGCTGCGCGAATCGGCGGTCGAACGGGTGATGCACGGGCTGACCACACTGCGGGAAATCAACAAGGTGACGTTCGTCGAATGAGCCTGCTCGACTGGCTGACCACCGCGCCGCCAGACGTCGCCGTCGAAATCGATCGGACCCACGTCGCGGCCGCGCGCGTCGACTGGCGCGGCGGCAAGCCCGTCGTGTCGGCGCACGCCATCGAGGCGCTGCCGCCAGGCGCCGTCACGCCTTCGCTCGCCGGCTTGAACATGCCTGACGTGCCGGGCGGTCGGGGCGGCCGTGGCGCGCGTGCTGGCGCAGCTCGGCGGCCGCACCCATCGCGTGGCGCTGGTCGTGCCGGACACGGTGGCCAAGGTGTCGCTGCTCAAGCTCGAGCAGGTGCCGGCCGTGCCTCGGACCTGCGCGAGATCGTCGCTGGCAGGTACGCAAGACCGTGCCGTTCCCGGTCGAACAGGCGGTGCTGAGCGTCTCTCCGGGCGCGCGCGCGCCGAGGGTGGCAGTGAGTTCGTCGTCGCGCTCGCCCGCGAAGACGTGATGCAGCAGTACGAGCAGGCGTGCGCGATGGCGGGCCGACGCCGGCCTCGTCGACCTCTCCACCTTCGGCGTCCTCAACAGCGTCGTCGCCGGCGGCGGCGCGCCGGAGGGCGACTGGCTGCTGGTGCACGTGACCGACACCTACATCACGCTGGCGGTGGTCCGCGACGAGCACCTCATCTTCTTCCGCCATCGCGCGGAGGAGTCGGAAGGGACGCTGGCGGATCTGATCCACCAGACGGCGATGTACTACGAAGACCGCCTGAACGGCGCGGGCTTCGCGCGGGTGTGGCTGGCCGGCACCGCGGCGCTCACCGGCGCCGACAGCGTCCGCCGCGATCTCGAAGACCGGTTGGGCATCGGGGTGGAGAACGTGGATCCGCGCGCCGCGGCCGGGCTCGTCGATCGCATCGGCGCCTCGCCGGAACTGACCGACGTGCTGGCGCCGCTCGTCGGCGTGTTGCGTCGTGACGGGAGGGCAGCCTGATGCTGCGCACCAATCTCTCGACGCGCCCGTTCTATAACGAGCGCGTGGTCCGGGTGATCCTCGGCCTCGTCGCGGCCGTCGCCGCGGCGCTGACCTCCTACAACGTGAGTGAGATCGTCCGTCTCCGCTCGCGAGACGCGGAGGTTCGCCGCCAGAGCGAGGCCGCCGAGCGCGAGGCCGACCGGCTGCAGGGCGAGGCCCGCCGCATCCGCCAGACGATCAACCGCGACCAGCTCGCGGCGGTGCAGGTGGCGGCGCACGAAGCCAACCGGCTGATCGATCGACGCACCTTCTCGTGGACCGAGCTGCTCAATCAGTTCGAACAGACGCTGCCGCCGGAAGTGCGGATCGCGGCCGTCACACCGCAGGTCGATCCTGCCGGCCGCATGATCGTGGCCGATGACGGTGTTCTCGCGGCGCATCGAGGATCTCGACAAATTCATGGACGCGCTCGAGAAGACCGGCGCATTCCAGAGTGTGCTGTCACGGCAGGAAGAAGCGCAGGAGGACGGCACGTTGAGGTCCGTCATCCAGGGCTATTACATCGGCAAGCTGTGGCTGCCTAAGGCCGAAGCCGGCGACCGCGCCGGCGCAGCCCGCCCCGGCATCGCCAGCTCCCGCGCAGGCGGCCCGCGCGGAGGCCGGTCGATGAAGGCGCTCTTCGGCGTCCCGAGGCGGTCCCGCTCTCCCGCGTGGCGCGCGACTACCGCGCCTGGATCATCCCGCTGGTGCTCGCGCTGGTGGTCAACGTCGCGGTCCTGTTGCTGGTGGTGGTGCCGCTGTCCACGTCCGCGGACGCCAGCGAACGGCGCGCGGCGACGGCTGCCGCCGCGCTGAAGGCCGCGCAGTCGGACTTGAAAGCCGCGGAGCGACGCGCGATGGCTCGGCGCAGGCGGCGACCGATCTGGAGCGGTTCTACGGAGAAGTGCTGCCGAGTGATGTGGCCGCCGCGCGGCGCATCACCCACCTGAAGCTGAGTCAGCTGGCGCGCGCGCACGACGTGACGTTCCAGAGCGGCTCGGCGATCACCCGAAGAGCTCCGTGGCTCGACGCTCGAGCGGCTGCGCGTGAGTTATGCGCTGGCCGGCAGACTGGGACGACATCCGGGAGCTGATCTACGAGATCGAGACGGCGTCGGACTTTCTCGTGATCGACAACGTGTTGCTGGCGGAGGGCGCAGACGAACGGCGCCGCTGGCGCTGACGCTCGAACTGTCGACCTACTATCGGGTGGCGCCGCATGCGCCGTGATCGGCGGACGCTGATCGCGGTCGCGGTGGCGGTGATTCTGGCGGCCGCGGTCGCCTGGGCATGGTTTGCCCCGGGCACGCCGAGGCCGGCCGCCGTCGCGACGCGGCAGTCCAGCCCGGCCCGTCGAGCGTCTGAGCAACAGGACGGGGCGTTGCCGCCGGCGGCGAATGTGAAGCTCGGATCGCTGGAAACGCCCAAAGCCGAACCGGGTGAGGCGACGCGCAACCCGTTTCGTTTCGAGCGCCGCGCGGCTGCGAAGTCCGGCGCGGCCGGAGACTTCGGACCCGGGCCTGGTGCTGAAGCCGGCGGAACCGGCCGCCGCCGACCGCCCCGACCGGTCCGCCGCCGCCGCCGCCGATTCCGTTGAAGTTCATCGGCGTGGTCGAGAACGCCGACGGCGGGAAGTGGGCGGTACTGGTGGCGGGAAGGTCGGAGCCGATGTACGGCAAGGACGGCGATATCATCGATGGCCGGTACCTGATCGTGAAGATCGGGACGGAATCCATCGAAATGACGTATCTCGACGGGCGTGGCCGGCAGGTCATCAGGCTGACGGGACAGTGAAAAGGCAGAAGGCAAAAGGCAGAAGGCTAAAGGCGCGATGAACCTGAGACTGGCAACGCGAACGATAGCTGTCGTCCTGCTGGCGGCGACGATGGCGGCATGTGCCACCGGCCGCGCCTTTTCGCGTGGCGAGGACGCGGGCAAGGCCGGCGACTGGGAAGCCGCGGTCGGCTTCTATCGGCAGGCGCTGCAGGACGATCCCGATCGGCCCGACTACAAGATCGCGCTCGAGCGCGCGATGGTGGCCGCGTCGCAGATGTACGCCGAGCGCGGGCGCGCAGTTCGAAGAGGCCGACCAGCTGGAAGAGGCGCTGCGCGCCTATCGCAAGGCGCAGGAATTCGAGCCGTCGAACCGGCCGTTGCGCGCAGCGCGGCCGCAGATCGAACGCACGCTGCGCGATCGCCTGGAAGCCGACGTACCCGCGGCCCGACATCGAACGACTGCGGCAGCAGGCCCGCCGCCAGCGGCCGAGCCGATGCTCAGCCCGCCAATCCGGAGCCGCTGATCGTCAACTTCGTCAACACCAGCGTGCGCGACATCCTGACGTTCGTCGGCAACTACACCGGCATCAACGTCACGTTCGATCGCGATTTCCAGGATCGCACCATCACGCTGAAGCTCGAAGGCGTGTCGCTGGAGCAGGCGCTCCAGCAGATCATGATCGCCAATCAGCTGTTCTACCGCGTCCTGAACGATCGCACGATCATCGTCGCCGCCGACAACACGCAGAAGCGCACGCAGTACGAAGAGCAGGTGATCCGCACCTTCTTCGTGTCGCATGCCGACGCGACGGAGATCTCGCGATGCTGCACCGGCATGGTGCGCGTGGCCGGCATGGCGATCCAGCCGCAGATCGTCGCCAACAAGACGACCAACACCATCACCGTTCGCGCCACCGCGCCGGTCGTGCGAGATCGTCGAGCGCGATCATCGAGGCCAACGACAAGCCGCGCGCCGAAGTGATGGTCGACGTGCAGATTCTCGAAGTCAGCCGCGAGCGGGCGAAGCAGCTACGGCCTCGATCTCGGCAGCTACTCGGCGGCGCTGGCGTTCTCGCCGGAGGTCGCGCCGCCGGCGGCGCCGACGCGGCAGCGGCTGGCACGCCGTTCAACCTCAACACCATTTCGCGGGGCGTCAGCACCGCCGACTTCTACCTGTCGGTGCCGACCGCCGTGATTCGCTTCCTCGAAAGCGACTCGCAGACCAAGGTGCTGGCCAAGCCGAACCTGCGCGGCGCCGAAGGGCAGAAGCTGTCGCTCAACCTCGGTGAAGACGTGCCGGTGCCGAGCACCACGTTCACGCCGCTGGCCGGCCGGCGGCGCCGGCACTCAGCCCGCTGACGTCGTTCGGCTATCGCACCATCGGCATCATCGTCGAGATGACGCCGCGCGTGACCTACGACGGCGACATCATCCTCGAGCTGTCAGCGTCGAGAACAGCGCGCGCGGACAGGACACGAACATCGCCGGCCAGAACCTGCCGTCGTTCTTCTCGCGCAAGGTGCATGACCAAGCTGCGCCTGCGTGACGGCGAGTCGAACCTGCTGGCCGGCCTGCTGCGCGAAGACGAGCGCACGTCGCTGACGGGGTTTCCCCGGCGTGATGCGCCTGCCGGTCGTGCAAGCAGTTGTTCTCGGCCAACGACAACACGATCAAGCAGACCGACATCGTGATGCTGCTGACGCCGCGCATCATCCGCACGCACGAGCTGACGGCCGACGACCTGAGCCCGATCTACATCGGCACGCAGAGCAACATGTGCTGACCGGTCCGCCGCCGATGATCGCGTCGGGGCAGGTGGCGACGTGTCGGTCACGCCGCCAGGTGCAGCGCCCGGTGCCGAGCCGACCACTCCCGGAGCCGCGACACCTGGTGCGGGAACGCCGCCGCCTGCATCGCCGTCGCAGTCCCGGGCACACCGGTGCAGCGCCGGTGGCCGCTACTCCCGCGCCGCCGCGCGCTCAACCCTGCCGCCGACGACGGGAACACCAGTGGTGACTCCCGGGGGCGCGGGCTCACGCCGCAACTGCCACCGGGTTCTTCACCCATTCCAGGGACGACCGGCGTGCCGGTCACGCCTGCGCAGCCGCAGAGCGGCATCACGGTGTTCCAGCCGGTCGAGCCTGCGCCGACCGCTCAGCCGCCGGCAGCAACGCCGCCGAATCTGTTCGGTGTTCCAGTACCTCCACCGGCGCCAGGCACGACACCGCCGCCGGCGGCAACGCCTCCCGCAACGCCTCCGGCGGGTCAGCCCGCGACACCTCCGGCGGGCCAGCCGGCAGCGCCAGCCGCTCCGGCACCCGCGCCGGCAGCGCCGCCTGCCGCTGGCACGCCACCGGCCGCCGCCGCCAGCGCGCGCGTCACGCTGAGCCCGCCGAGCGAAATGCGAGTCGGCAGCGGTCCGTACACGATGCCGATCTCGATCGCCGGCGCGACGCGGCTGTCGACGGTGACGATGTCGATCACCTACAACCCGGCGCTGATTCGCGTGCGCAGCGTGCAGGAAGGCACGTTCATGCGCCAGGGCGGCGCGACGCCGGCGTTCACGCAGCCAGGTCGACGACAAGAGCGGGCCGCATCGACATCGTCATCGCGCGCGCCGGCGATCAGGCCGGGCGCTTCGACGTCGGGCCTGCTGGCGGCGCTTCTCGTCGAGCCGATGGCCGCCGGCACCGGCTCGCTGGCGTCAGCGGTTCGGGCACGATGCCCGGCGGCGGCGCGGCGGCGCTGCAGTTCGTGCCGGCAGGAGTCACGGTGCGCTAGCCATGAGACGCTTCACCCGAACGCGGCTTTTCCTTCGTCGAGCTGCTGGTGGTGACGACGATCGTCCTGATCCTCGCGTCGGCGGTGCAGCCGCTGGCGAAGGTCACGATTCAGCGCACGCGCGAAGCCGAGCTGCGCCGCGTGCTGCGCGAAATGCGCGACGGCGATCGACAAGTTCAAGGACGCCGCCGACCGGGCATGATTCCGACGACCGAGCTGAAGGCGAACAGCGAAGGCTATCCGCCGGATCTGGAGACGCTGGTCGATGGCGTATCGGTGGCCAACGACGCGACCGGGCGGAAGCTGAAATTCCTGCGGCGCATTCCGGTCGATCCGATGACCGGCGAAGCCAGATGGGGCCTGCGCGCCTATCAGGACAAACCCGATTCCACGTCGTGGAGCGGCCAGAACGTGTACGACGTGTACTCCTCAGAACCAGGGCACGGGACTCGATGGCACGAAGTACCGGGACTGGTAGGAGTGGTGGCCAAGGTGCGCAGCGCGCGAGGGACAGGCGTCGGCGGCGGGCTTCACGATGATCGAACTGCTGATCGTGATCGCGATCATCGTCATGCTGGCGAGCATGGGGATGACGCAGTACCGCAACAGCGTGACCCGGGCGCGCGAAGCGGTGCTGAAGGAAGACCTGTTCCGGATGCGCGACGCGATCGATCAGTTCTACGCCGACAAGAACAAGTGGCCGGCCGATCTCGCCGAGCTCGTGTCGGAAGGCTACATGCGCGAAGTGCCGACCGACCCGATCACGAAGTCGAAGGACACCTGGCAGACGGTGAACGCCGAGGCCAACGTCAACGACGCGACGGCCGAGCCCGGCATCTACGACGTGAAGAGCGGATCGGATCAGTCGTCGCTGGACGGCACCCGCTACGCCGACTGGAACTAGCACCCGGCGCCATCCGGCGCCGCGATCTCTGCTTAAGGATTGACGCGAACGGTCAACTGGCCAACGCCGGTGTTGCCGGCGGCGGTGCGCGCCGTGACGGTGGCGATGTAGGTGCCCGGCGCGGTGTAGCGATGGTTCGTCGAGGCGCCCGTCGTGAACGCGCTTTGGCCGTCACCGAAATCCCACGTGAAGGACGAGGCCGTGGCGCCGCCGCCGCCGAGTCCGCCGGCACCGGCGGTGAAGTTGACGATGCCCTGCTGGGCGGTATTGCCGATCGACACCGGGTTCGGCGTGGCTCCCAGCGTCACCGCAATCGACGACTGCTCGGTGACGTTCACGACCGAGGGCGAGGTCCCGGTGATGCCCTGCGCATCGGTCACGGTCGCGCGAATGGTGAAGACGCCCGCGCGCGGGAACACATGAGCGACCGTCGTGCTGCCGGTAATCGAGCCCGAGGCGTGTCGGCGACGTGTTGTCGCCCCAGTCGATGACGACGTCGCGAATCGCGCCCGAGCCGGTGGCCGGCGCCACCGTGAACGTGGCGGCGATGCCGGCTTCGATGCCGGTCGTCGGCGGCGTGATGGTGACGCCGGGCGACGCGACTGTGATGTCCACCTCCGCCGTCTTGGCTCCGGCGGCGGCGGAGACCTTTCCGCTGAGCGATCCCGTGAAGGTGGTGCGCGCCTGGCCGCTGTCGTCGGTGGCGACCGTGCCGGGCGACACCTGACCGGTCGTGGCGGAGAACGTGACCGGCACGCCGCGGAGCGGATTGCCCGATGCGTCGAGCACCGTGGCCACAATCTCCGAACGCGCCGTCGCTGACCGAGATGGTGCGCGGGTTGGCCGTGAGGACGATCGTCGTCGCCGCGGCGCCTCCGACGAGGAGCTCGACTTCGGTGGCGCGCGCCGCGCCGGAGAACGCGCCGACCTTGGCCGTGCCGCTCTGCGAGCTCGCCACGAAGCGCACCGTCGCCTTGCCCCCTTGCGTCCGCGCTTCGTTCGGTTCAATGTTGCCGAACGACGAGGTGAACGTGACGACCGTGCCGTTCTGGACCGGCGTGCCTGCAGATTCCGTCACCGACGCGGTGATTTCGGCAGACCCATTGACCGGGACCACCGTCGTACTGGAGGTGAGCGTAATCGTGGATTCAGTGGGGGCGAGCAGGGGAACCTTGTCGCAGGCCGACAGGAAGGCCACCGCCATGAGCAGCGCGAACAGCGTTGGATGGGGGCGTGACACGGACAAGGCCAGTAAGGATAATAGGCGCATGGGGTTAGCGGGTCAAGGCAGGAGCGCTGACCAACGGGGCTACGCCATGGCGGCGCTCCTCGTCAGCATGAGCGTCATGGCCGTCCTGATGGGCGCCGCGCTGCCGGTGTGGAGCCACGCGACCCAGCGCGAACGGGAAGAAGAGCTCATCTGGCGAGGTGAGCAGTACCGCCGCGCGATCATGCTGTTCCAGCGCAAGTACGCCAACACCTTCCCGCCCACCCTCGACATCCTGGTGGAACAGAAGTTCCTCCGCAAGAAGTACAAGGACCCGGTCACGGACGACGATTTCCAGATCATCCCGGTGGGGGGCGCGCAGCCGGGTGTGCCCGGCCTTGGCGGTCGGCCGGGCGGATCGACTCAGCCTGGCGCGACCCAGCCTGGCGGGACGAGGCCCGGTGGGGCCCAGGCCGGGGGCACGCAGACTGGCGGGACCGGAAGAAGCGGGGGCAGTCCCACCTCCGGCTTCGGAAGCCAGCAGAGCTCCGGTTTCGGCAGTCAGCAGAACACGGGGTTCGGCAGTCAGCAGAACACGGGCTTTGGCAGTCAGCAGAACACGGGTTTCGGCAGCCAGCCGAACTCCGGGTTCGGTAGTCCGCAGAACACCGGCTTCGGCGGCCAGCAGAACACCGCCGGTGGCGCTGGATCGTTCGGCCAGCCGGCCGGAACGCAAGGCGGGTTCGGCAGCGGCACGCCGGGCACCCAGCTTGCGATGGGCATTCAGGGCGTCACCTCGAAGAGCAAGAAGACCTCGATCAAGCTGTACAACGGGATGAACACCTACAACCAGTGGGCGTTTGTCTATCTCGCCTCGTCGGGACAGGCCGGAGCGGGCGGGCAGCAATTCGGCCAGACCCGGTCAGACCGGCGGATTTGGTCAACCCGGACAGACGCAGCCCGGCGGCTTCGGTCAACCAGGCGGAGGATTCGGGCAACCGGGTGGCGGCTTCGGCCAGCCTGGCGGGGGTTTCGGTCAGCCAGCCAAACCTGGAAGCGGCTTCGGGCAGCCAGGTGGCATGAGCCAACCGACGATGCCGCCTGTTCCTGGTGGCGGCTTCGGTCAACCCGGTGGAGGGTTCGGACAACCCGGAGGACTGGGCCAACCCAGACCGCCTGGCTCCAGCTCGCCAGTGTTCGGCACGACGCCCAGGTAGCCCCGACGCGACAACATCCACGAATAACTAGACGCTCCTGCACGGCCACTGGCCGTGCTTTGCTTTTCGGTTGTCGCGGCTCCCTCACAGAGATACCGTGGCTGCAGGAGCGTGTATGACCATCCAGATTCGTGGGCACTTGAAAGCAACCGATGCAATCCGCCAGCACATCGACCGTCGTCTGGAGTCGGCGCTGGGGCGCTTCGAGAATCACGTGCGCACGGTGACGGTGTGGCTTGAAGACGTCAACGGGCCCCAGAAGGGCGGGGCCGACAAGCTGTGCAAGATTGAAGTGGTGCTCGATACTCCCCGCCATGCGCCACACATGGTGGAGGAGCTCGACGCCGACATGTACACGGCCATTTCCAGCGCGGCCGAGCGAGCCTCACAGGCCGTGCGCCGCGACGTGGACCGGTTGAATCAGGATCGTCCGAGGTCGCCCGCGACCGCGTTGTGAATCGCGGGGCGGACGCGAGCCATCGCGTCGCCTTCGCGTCGGGGATGCACCCGATTCGAGAGGCACACGACATACCGGTCTTCGAGCCGCATCGATCCAGAGCGACGTACCGGTGAAGCCGGTGTGTCCAACGGCGGTCGGGGACATTTGCGTGCCGCACGACGAGGTGGGCAGCATCGTGTCCCACCCCGTGGCGCGCGAACTCCCGGGGACAGTCCCTTTGCGCGTGAAGGCCGCCGCGATCGGCGAGCGCGCGATCGCTTCCATCCACCACCGCGCGCAGGCACCGACGGCTGCCGCGGTGCCGAACAGACCGGCATGGGCCGCGACGCCACCGAGGGCGGCGGCATTCTCGTCGTGGACTTCGCCGATCAGCAGTCGTCCGCGCCACGGATCCAACTCGGTTGGCGCCGCGCGTGGCTTCCACGTGGCCGGTGGCAGGAAGCGCACGGCCGCACCCGGTCCCAGCGTGGCATCTCGCCACCGATCGAACTGCGCGTCGAGCGCGGCGTTGCCGGCGCGTTCGAGAATGAAGCCGAGCAGGATGAAGCCCGCGTCTGAATAGACGCTTCGCGATCCTGCTGCGTACTCGAGCGGCTCGACGGCGATGGCGCTCTCGAATGCGGCACGGCCGCTGAGCCGTTCGTAGTAGGGCCGGTGGGCCGGCAGGCCCGATGCGTGTTCCAGCAGGTGGCGCACGGTCACCGATTGACGATCGTCGCGCGTCCACTCCGGGCACCATCGCGCGACCAGGTCGTCGAGCCCGATCGCGCCGCGTTCAACCAACCCCAACGCCAATGTCGTCGTGCACAGCACCTTGGTGAGCGACGCCAGGTCGTAGATCGTTTGCCCATCGACGCGCGGACTGCCGGCGTCGTAGGTCAGGTTGCCAAGCGCCAGGCGGGTGAGCGGGGCGGCACTGGTGCCCACCTCCACGACGGCGCCCGGAAACACGCGGGCCGCGATCGCCTCCTGCACCACTTGCGTGGTCTTCGTCAGGGCCTTCACGCGTGCGCTCCGATGATCGCGGCGGGCCTGATCCGCGCGGACGCCAGCGCGACGATCACGGTGGAGAGCGACCCGATCAGCACGTACCACGTGAACGCGATCGGCGTTGCCCACCAGATCACCGCCATCACGATCAGTCCGGCGATCATGCCGGCGAAGATGTCGCGCTCGCGACGTGGACGGCGCCAGCGTGCCGAGCAGGAACGCGCCGAGCACGGATCCCGATGCGAACGACAGCACCGCGAGAGCCCGGCATCGAGCACCGATCGATTCATGAACTGCGCGCCGAGCGCGACCAGCCAGCTGCACGATGCCCCACGCCACCGTGGCCTGCTTCGAGACGCGCATCTGCGTCTCTTGATCGGCGCCGGGATTGATGTAGGGCAGAGTAGAAATCGCTGACGGTGGTCGCGGCCATCGCGTTGAGCGACGGCGACAGCGCCGCCGCGACGATCGCCGCGACGATGAATCCGGCCAGGCCGTTGTGCAGCTCGTTGACGACGAAGATCGGCAGAATCTGATCGGTGCGGCGCCAGCGCCTGCGGCAGCGGCACCTGCTGGTAGTGCGTGTAGAGCATCACGCCGATCAGTCAGGAACAGGATGAACTGCGCGAAGACGATGAAGCCGCTCAACACCAGACCCGCGTGCCGCTTCTGTGGCGCTGCGCGCCGAGAGCAGCCGCTGGACCAGGAACTGATCGGTGCCGTGCGTCGACAGCGTCAGCGCGACGCCGCCGAGCAGGCCGGCCCAGAGCGTGTAGGCCTGCGTGAAGTCGAACGACGAGTCGAGCACGACGAATCGGCCGGTCTCGGGGCCGACGCGCACGACGTCGGCCCAGCCGCCGTCGATCCGGCCGAGGAGCGACCACGCGATCGCGCCGGCGCCGGCGATGTAGACGAACATCTGGACCACGTCGGTCCAGATCACGGCCGACACGCCGCCGCGCATCGTGTAGACGATCATCGCGGCGCCCAGCACGATCACCACCCAGGCTGACCGGCACCTGCGTGACGATCGAGATCACCAGCGCGGTGGTGAACAGCCGGATGCCGTCGGCCAGCGAGCGCGTGATGAGGAAGATCACCGCCGACAGCGTCTTGACGCGCGTGCCGAAGCGGCGCTGCAGCAGCTCGTACGACGTGAACAGATCGCCGCGGAAATACGCCGGGATGAACAGGACGCTGACGAGGACGCGGCCGATGATGTAACCGACCGCGAGCTGCAGGAACGTCATGTTCCCGGCGTAGGCCTGCGCCGGGATGCCGATGAAGGTCAGCGTGCTGGTTTCGGTGGCGACGATCGTGAAGCAGATCGCCCACCACGGCACGCTGCGATCGGTCAGGAAGTAGTCGCGGGTGGTCTTCTGGTAGCGCGCGAACCACGACCCGAACGCGGTGATGGCGAGCAGGTAGACGCCGATGACCGCGTAGTCGACCGCGGAGAGCGACACACCCGCCCAGCGCACTCAGGAGGACCCGGTGCCGAATGCGGCGCGGCCGAGATCGCTGACCGAGCCGGCGCTGTTCGGCGGCGCGACGAGCGAGTCGTACGAGAACAGGATGATGCCGGCGACGCCGAGCCGGTTGGCGGCGGCGATGATGCGGCAGCGTCTGTCGCTGCGACGCCAGCTGGTAGGCGCCGATGCCCGCCCAGACCGGCGCGACCCGCGGCGTAGTCGCGCGCGGCGGCGATCTGTTCGCTGGAACACTCGCGGCGTCGGTGCGTGTAGGCCATCGGGCACAGCACATCGAGCAGCGATTGATCGATCCAGCTGCGCCAGTCCTGCAGGCGCGACTGATAGGCCTCTGCGACGTCCGGCAGCGACGGCGGCGCTGACGATCGCCGCCGGGCGCGCAGCGCTTGCACCGCGGTGCGCATCTTGATCACCAGCGACGTCAGGCGCGAGCGGCGGAAGTCATTCCAGCGCTCGGGAACAGATTCGGATACGCGAGCGGGTCGAGCTTCTCGCGGGTCGTGGCCTCGCGCTTGCTCGTCGCTCGGTCGAGATCGGGCTGCACGCTCGCCTTGAACTGCTCCAGCGCGCCGCGGCTGTAGTCGAAGTCGTCGTTCGGGAATCGCACGTAATCGAGGTGGATGCCGTCGACCGCGTACTTGGCGGCGATCTCGCCGATCACGGCGGCCCGTGTGATCCTGCGCCGCCGGATGCAGCGGCGAGGTGTAGAGGCCTTCGACTCGATCCGAATGCGCGCGCGTCCAGCGGGCCAGCCGGCCGAGGTAGGCCGGGCTGCGCATGATCGATCTTCTTCAGCTCGCCGGCCAGGTCCTTGCGGCACCATCAGCCATTCGGGCGCGCGGTAGATCGACGTGATCGCGCGACGAGCGGCAGGGTCGTCGGGCTCGAGACCAGGTTCACGGCGACCCAGGCGTGGACGCTGGATGCCGGCGGCGTGCGCCTGCTCGAGGTCACGTCGCGAGCGGATCGAAGTCGGGCTTGCGCGGAGAGCTCGGCCGCCCGCGGTTCGAGCGTGCTGCGGTAATAGGCGTCGCCGCGGCCGCGCACCTGCACGAGCAGCGTGTTGAAGCCGCCGGCCTTGGCCGCCGCCACCATCTGCGACATCGATTCCGGCGAGGTCAGGGTGGTCCGCGTCACCCACAGTGCGCGCACTTCCTCGTCGGCCTGAGGCGGCACGACGGCGATCGGCGTGGCACCCGCCAGGGCGAGCACGCACGCGACGACACAGACGAGGTGACGAGAGCGAGCCTGAGCAGGGGAGAGCAATCACGTGCAACGCATCAATTTAGCCTGAGCAGGCGGAGACGTCAAACGCCGAGGCGGCCGACACCCGGCAATTACCTCAGGCGTCGTAAGCTAGTTGCATGCACGTCCTTGGAATCGACGCTGGCGGCACCAAGACCGTCGCCCTGCTGGCCGACGCTGACGGCCAGATCGTGGCGGAAGGCCGCGCCGGCGGCGCCAACCTCCGGACCGAAGGCGAACTCGAGGTCGAGAAGACCCTGCACACCGTGATCGATCAGTGCTGGACGGCCAGCGCCGACCAGCCCGCCGCGGTGTGCCTTGGCATGGCCGGCGTCGATCGGCGATGACGATGCCGCGCACCATCCGCGGCGTGATGCGGCGCCTCGGCTTTCGCGAATCGCACGCTGATCGTCAACGACGCGTTGATCGCGCTGGTGGCCGGCGCCGGCCAGCCCGAAGGCCTGGTGGTCGTGGCCGGAACCGGGTCGATTGCCTACGGCGTGAACGCCGACGCGGTGGCGGCGCGCGCCGGCGGCTGGGGCCCCGTGCTCGCCGACGAGGGCTCGGGCTACTGGATCGGCCGGCGCGCGCTCGTCGCGCAGTGATGCGGGATGCGGACGGTCGAGGTCCGCAGGACCGCGCTGACGCCGCTGGTCCTCGAGCACTTCTGGCCTGTCGCGTCCCGACGACCTGGTGGCTGAAGATCTACGAAGGCGCCGAACGCCGGCAGCTGGTGGCCACGCTCGGCCAGCTCGTCGAGCGGGCGCGGGCCGACGGCGACGCGGTGGCTGCCGAGATCCTGAGGCAGGCGGCCAACGAACTCGTGCAGCGCCGCGGCGTCGGTCGATCAGCCGCCTCGACATGCGCGGCGACGTGTTCCAGACCTTTCTCGCCGGAGGGATGTTCAAGGCCATTCCGTGGCTGGCCGTCGAAGTGGCGGCGCGCCTGGCCGAAGTGGCGCCTCGCACCTCGTCCGCCCTGCTGTCCGCTGAACCCGCCGTCGGCGCCGTCCGCCTGGCTCGCGCCGAAGCCGCGCGGCGGCGCGCGCGTGCCCGTATATCTCGATTCAGCCGTGTCCCTCTCGTGAACATACAGACTTTCGATGATGATGCGGGCCCTGTCCGCCGCGCTCGCCACGCGTGTGCGCGATGCCGTGATCGCGAGAAGCCGTCGCTCGTGCTGGGACTGCCAACCGGGCGCACGCCGCTCGCCGTTCTACAAGGACCTCCGTGAGCGGGCCGACCGTCGACTGGTCGCGGGTCCGGACCTTCAACCTCGACGAGTTCGTTGGCTGTGGCGGCGTCATCACCAACAGCTACCGCGCCTACATGCAGCGCGAATTGTTCGATCACGTGTCGATCGATGCCCGCCGCGCACATCGGATTCCTGAATGGCGCCGCCCCGGATCTCGACGCCGAGTGCGCGCGCTACGAGCAGGCGATCGCCGCCGCCGGTGGCATCGACCTGCAGATCCTCGGCATCGGCGCCAACGGGCACATCGGTTTCAACGAGCCGGCCGACGGCCTGTGCGCCACGCCCGCTCGCACCGCGCGACTGCAGCCGAGAGCACGCGCCAGCCAACGCGAGCGATCTTCGGCGGCGACTGGACGCGCGTACCCGAGCGGCGCTGTCGATGGGGATGGCGACGATTCTTCAGGCGCGAGCGAGATCGTCCTGATTGCGACCGGCGCGGAGAAGGCGGGCGTGGTGCAGGCGATGATCGAAGGCCACGATTACGACCGGCGCTGCCGGCGTCGTTGCTGCAGGTGCACCCGCGGGTGACCGTGATGCTCGATCGCGACGGCGGAGCTCTAGCCGTCGATGAGGGCGCGCAGGCGCGGCTCGATGTCCTCGCCGATCGCTTCGCGAATGCGATCGTTCGAACGTCTTCAGGCGGGCGAGCGCCTTGCGTGTAGGTCAGGCCGGTCTTCTGCATGACGATCGCGATCTTCACGTTCCAGTGCGCCGCTTCAGCAGCTTGTCGGCTTCGTCGTAGTCGAGGTCGGTGACGATGTGCACGATGCGCCGGGCGCGATCGCGCAGCTTCTCCGACCAGCGCATCTGCACGTCCACCATCAGGTTGCCGTAGGTCTTGCCGATCAGGATCATCGCCGACGTGGTCAGCATGTTCAGCACGATCTTGGTGGCGGTGCCGGCCTTGAGCCGCGTCGACCCGGCGATGATCTCCGGGCCGACCGCCGGCGCGATCGTGAGATCGACGAAGGCCTGCAGCTCGGTGCGCGGATCGCAGGTGACGAACACCACCCGCGAACCGGCCTTGCGCGTCGCTCGGGTGAGGGCGCCGCGCACGAACGGCGTCATCCCGCTGGCCGACACGCCGACGACCACGTCCTTCTTGGTGGGGATCGAGTCGGTTGACCGAGCGCGCGCCTTCTTCGTAGTTGTCTTCGGCGCCTTCCTTGGCGCGGAAGATGGCGTTCTTGCCGCCGGCCATGATGCCCTGGACCAGCAGCGGGTCGGTCCCGAAGGTGGGCGGCATCTCCGCGGATTCGAGCGACGCCCAGGCGTCCGCTGGTGCCGGCGCCGACGAACACCACCCGTCCGCCCTTGCGCAGCGCCTTGGCGATCAGGTCGGCGCCGACGGCGATGCGATCGCGCTCCTTCTGCACCGCGGCCAGCGCCTTGCGGTCCTCGCCGAGCATCAGGTCCACGATGCCGGCCGCCGGCGAGTTTGTCGATGTTCAGCGATGCGGGGTTAATCGCTTCGGTCGGGAGAGCCTGCCACTTGGATCGTATAGGCCATCTAGACGGGAGCTCTTCGCGAGAAATGCTGATGCTAGTCCCGGGGGCACGGCCTGTCAATGAGGCATGAGCTAAGCTTGAAGCCGTGGACGCTCAGGTCGACGCCTTTCTGACGCATCTGAGCGCTCGAACGGCGGCTGTCTCCGCACACCGTCGAGAGCCTATGGGCGCGACCTGCCAGCTGCTGGGCGCCTTTGCCGCGGGGCAGGGGCGCTCCCTCGCCGCTCTCGATCGGCGCGGCCGTCGAGGAGTTCGTCCGGCAACTGATGGGCGAAGGACGGGCGCCCCGCTCGGTCGCGCGTGTCGTCGCATCGATCGCGGACGTTCTATCGCTACCTGGTCGTGAACGGCGGGCTCGCGGCGAGCCCCGCGGTCGACGTGCGGCCGCCGCGGGCCATTCGCGCCGCTGCCGTCATTCCTGACCGCCGACGAAGTGGATCGCACTGGTTGCGGCGCCGGACGTCGCCACGCCACGAGGCGTGCGCGACCGCGCGATGATCGAGCTGCTCTACGCGACTGGCCTGCGCGTGTCGGAAATGGTGGGCCTGCGCCCGGCGGATCTGAATCTCGAAGAGCGGTTACCTGACCACGGTGGGGAAGGGGCGCAAGGAACGGATTGTCCCGATCGGCGACGAGGCCACCGGCTGGGTGAGCCGCTACATCCGCGAGGCGCGCCCGGTGCTCGTGGGCCGGCGATCGTCCACGCGGCTGTTCGTCAACGCGCGCGGCGGGACCGGCCTCACCCGGGTCGGATTCTGGAAGATGCTGCGCGGCTACGGCACCGGCCTGGGCCTGGCGCGTCGTCTCAGTCCTCACGTGCTGCGCCATTCGTTTGCCACCCACTTGCTCGAGCGCGGCGCCGACCTGCGGGCCATCCAGATGATGCTCGGACATGCGGATCTTTCGACCACCCAGATCTACACGCACGTGCTCGATGCCCGCCTGCGCACGCTGTATGATCGATTCCATCCCCGCCGGTGACACGCCCGATTCGCCTCGCGCTGTTTGCGTTCCTGTTCGTGCTGGCCGTCCTCGCCGCGGTGACGCCGCAGCTGCTGCCGCTGCCGTCCGCAGCGACGCCCGCCCCGCACTGGCGCACCAACGGGATGACCGTTCGCGGCGCGTATCACGTGCACTCGACGGTCTCCGACGGCACCGGTTCCATTGACGAGATCGCGGCGGCTGCGGCGCGGGCCGGCCTCCAGTTCGTCATCCTCACCGACCACGGCGATGGCACGCGTGTGCCGGGACCACCGAGCTATCGCTCCGGCGTGCTGTGCATCGAGGCGGTGGAAGTGAACACGACGGGTGGTCATCTGGTGGCGCTTGGCGCGAGCCCGTCGCCCTACCCGCTGGCGGGCACGCCGCAGGCTGTTCTCGAGGATGTGCATCGGCTCGGCGGCATCGGCATCGCCGCGCATCCGGAGTCGCCGCGCGCGTCGCTGCGCTGGTCGGGATGGGACGTGCCCCTCGACGGCATCGAGTGGTTGAACGCCGACAGCGAATGGCGCGACGAACTGCTCGAGTCGCTCGGGCGCCTGATGCTCACCTACGCCCTGCGTCCCGCGGAGACGCTGACCGCGGCCCTCGATCGTCCCGACAGCGTGCTCGCCAGGTGGGACGCGGCCACCGCGAAAGGGCAGGTGGTGGGACTGGCCGGAGCCGACGCGCATGCCCGCCTCGGGTTCAGGCAGCAGACCGACCCGTTCGAGGAAACGTGGCACGTGAAGGTGCCATCGTACGACGCGTCGTTCAAGGCGTTCAGCCTTCGCGTGCTGTTGGATGCACCACTCTCCGGCGATCCGATCCGGGACGCGGACGACATCCTCACTCGCGTGCGATGGGGACGCACCTACACGGTGATCGACGGCCTGGCGTCGCCGGGTGGCTTCGAGTTCACCGCCACCAGCGGCGGACGCTCCGCCGGCATCGGCGACGATCTCGACATCGCCGGCGAGGTGGTCCTGCACGCCCGCATGGCCGCCCCGGCGGGATCGCGGATGGTCATCCTGCAGAACGGCAGCATCCTGTTCGACACGAAGGAACCCGAATCGCATCTGGGCGTCGTGGCGGAGCCGGCCGCGTACCGCATCGAGATCTATGCGCCGCAGGCCGCGGGCGATCCGCCGATCCCGTGGGTCGTGTCGAACCCGATCTACGTGGGCCTGCGCGACGCGCACCAGAGGGCGCGAACCGCGCCCGTCCGGGCACCGATGGCCAGGCGTTCGTCGATTGCCACCGAGGCCTGGGTCGCGGAAGCCTCTGCCGGTTCGCTCAGCCAGCTCCAGCCCGGCGCGGCCGCTGAGGGCTCCGGCGCGATCGAGTGGCGGTCTCAGTTGGCCGGTGGTGCCGTGAACGGACAGTACTCGGCCGTGCGCTTTCCGCTGAACGGTCTGGGTAAGAACGACCGGCTGCAGATGCGCGTGCGCGCGGATCGACCGATGCGCATGTGGGTGCAGGTGCGGTCGTCCACCACGGGCCGCGGCGAACGCTGGGGGCAGAGCGTCTATCTCGACGACACCTTCAGGACCGTCGAGGTGTTCTTCGATCGGTTCCAGCCGCTTGGCGCGACTTCGTCCGCCACGCCGCCGCTCGACGCGGTTGACGCGCTGCTGCTGGTGGTGGACACGCTCAATTCACGGCCGGGCGATGCCAGCCGGGTGCACATCACTGAAATGTGGCTGGCCGAGCCCTGACCACGCTGGACGGAGTCTTGCTGGTGCACCACACCAGCCATGCGACTCCACTCCCATGTCGGCAGTCTCGACGATCTCCACTTACCGGCGGTGTGTGCCCGGGTTGACACCCGTGACGGCTATCCCGCGCTCGCGCAAGTAGATATCGCGCGCGCGGTGGTGATGGAGCTGCTGCGTACGACGGCCAGGTTCGAGGTGGAAGTGGTGGCGTACTGCGTGATGCCCGACCACTTCGTCTCGTTGTTCGCCGGGCGCATCCAGAACGCCGATCAGCGTGGCGCATTACGGCGGTGGAAGCAGGTGAGCGGCAGCGCGCATCGAGAGCGGACGGGCCGTACGCTGTGGCAGCCGCGCTGCGCGGAATGGCTGATCAACGACGTGCCGAATCTGTGGGAGGTGGCCGCCTATCTGGTCCTGGAGCCGGTTCGGCGACGGATGGTACGTTCGGTCGAGGACTATCGCTGGCTGAGCGCTCCTCCATCGGTGCTCGCGCACCTCGCCAGCCGCGGCCGCGCCCCGCTCGCGCCGGAATGGTGGCCCGCCGAGGAATCCGGCGCGCCTATCGCCGCACGCCGTAGCGGACGCTCATCTCCCAGATGAGCATCGCGATGCCCAGCGCCATCAATCCACCGCCGGCCGACAGGACCGCCAGCGCCTTCACCAGCGCGCGCCGGCTGGAATCGCCCGCCTGCATGTCGGTGACGAGCAGGACGAAGCCCGCGGGAATCACGACCATCGACAGGACCAGCGAGACGACGCCGATGAGGGCTCGCAGGAAGGACTTGGGCTCGTCGGGGGGACCAGGGGATTCGGGCGAGGGCACCGGCGGGGGAGTGGCGGTCATGTCAGGTCCGGACCGTGAGCAGCAGATACACTGCCGCCGCGCCGAACAACAGGTTCGGCGCCCACGCCGCCAGCAGCGGGCTGATGATGCCGCCCGCGCCAAACGCCGCGAACACCGAGATCATCGTCCAGTACACGAGCGCCAGGACGATGCCGATGCCGATGCCGTACATGGCTCCGCGTCGTCCGGTGGTGACGGCGAAGGGGACCGCGAGGAAAGTCATCACCAGGGTGACGAAGGGAAACGCGACCTTCCGGTACAGCTCGACCTCGTGTTCGAGCACGTCGTAACCGCTCTGTCGCAGCTCGTGGATGTAGCGTTCGAGCTGCTGATAGGTCATGCGCCGGGGCTCCGGCACTTCCGTGACGAAATAGTCGGCGCTCTCGAGGGGTAGCGAGACCTGCTGAAAGGGTTCGAACGCCTTGGCCGGATTCTTGACGTCGAACCGGCGCACCCACCCTTGACTCATCTGCCACGAGGCGCCGTTGGCGGCCTGTCCGGGCTGATACACGGCCCGCGAGGCATACACCCGACGGGTCAGCGCGTGCGTCTCCGGATTGAACTCGAACAGCGAGACGCCGTTCAACTCCCGGCTGCGCGGGTTGTAGAACTGATAGTGATAGACCTCGCCGTTGCGGCCGACAATCCACTTGCGGTTCAGGACGTCGAAGGTCTGCGGAGACCCGCCGCGAATGAGATGCTTCAACTGGTCGGCGCGGCGATTGGCGAGCGCCAGCACGCGTTCTTCCATGCCGAACAGGACGGCGCTGGCAACCAGCGCGAAGACCACCATCGGCGCCGCGGTCCGGTAGAGACTGACCCCGCATGCCCGCATCACGATCAGCTCGCTGTTCTTGGTGAGCAGGCCGATCGTCACGAGCGAGGCGAGCAGCACGGCGAGCGCGATGATGTAGGACATGAACTGCGGCGTGGACCACCACAGAAACGCAAGGATTTGCCCGAGCGTCGTCTGGCCCTTGAACCACTTGTCCGACAGATCGAGGAACGTGGAGATGTAGAACAGCCCCAGCATGGCCACCATCGTCATGGCCAGGATCCGCAGATACTGCCGCCCGACGTAAATGTCGAGCAAGTTGGGGCGGGGCAGTTCGAACTGCGGAATACGGATCACGACGACCACGCGATCGGTTGCGGCGTTGGGCGTGGCCGCGGCGACAGTCGCGGTGCTCGGGCTGGCGGGCGGGGAAGCCGATCGCGTCCAGCGGGACAGGTTCAGCCGCGGCAGCGAGATCCGAATCGGCTGATCCGCCGAACGGGCGCGGGACATCAGCAGCGCGACGCCGGCAATCCCGAGCACGATGTTCGGCAGCCACATCGCCAGCCACGCGGGGATCATGCCGCCCTTGGTCATCGCCTGGGCCATGAACATGATCACGTAGTAGACGAAGATGACGCCGATGCCGAGCACGAAGCTC
>CAVPRP010000002.1:0-528561 GCA_963707825.1 uncultured Acidobacteriota bacterium | reverse complement strand
ACCCCGCGATGAAGGCGATCGAATCCGACCTGCATGGCCACTGAGCGCACTTACTTCCTGGGCACGCACGACGAGGAGATCGAGCGCCTCGGCCTGCAGCACAGCGTGTGGCGACCGACGGTGCTCGACTGCTGGCGGCGCGCCGGAATCGGCCCGGGCTCGAAAGTGCTCGATGTCGGCGCCGGTCCCGGCTTTGCGTCTGCGGATCTCGCGGAGATCGTCGGTCCGACGGGTCAGGTCGTTGCCGTCGAGCGCTCCGCGCGCTTCGTGGAGGCGGGCCGCGCGATGCTCGCGAGCCACGGGCTCGACAACGTCCAGTATCACGAACTCGACCTGATGACGGATCCGCTGCCCGCGGGCGGCATGGATGCGAGCTGGTGCCGCTGGGTCGCCTGCTTCGTCGCCTCGCCCCCGCTCCTCATCGACAAGCTCGCGGCCGTCATCCGCCCGGGCGGCGTCGCGATCTTCCACGAATACATCCAGTACGACAGCCTGCGCATCACGACCGCGGGTCCGCTCATGCGCGAATTCGTGCGCCAGGTCGAGCAGGGCTGGCGCGAGACGGGCGGCGAGCCGAACATCGCGCCCGCCGTCGTGCGCCTGCTTCAGGAACGCGGCTTCGCGATCCGCGACGCGATTCCCCGCGTCTTCTGCGTGCGGCCCGGTGACGCGATGTGGCGATGGCCGGCGACCTTCATCGACATTCACCTGCGCCACCAGCTCGAGCTCGGCCGCATCGAGCAGTCCTGGTCGGACGCGGTGCGCGCGGAGTTCGCCGCGGCCGAGCAGCAGGCCGCGACGCTCCTCATTACGCCGATGGTGCTGGAGATCGTCGCCGAGAAACGGCACTGAGAAAAGGGGACGCTCCCTTTCGATCCTCCGGCGGATGCTGTGCGGAAATCGGGGAGCGTCCCCTTTCTAGTGTCCCACCGCGGCCATCTTCGCCGGGTCGTGCTTGTAGCGGAACACGAACGGAAACACGATCCCGAGCGCGAGCGCGTAGCCCGCGAACGCGAGCCAGATGCTGTGCCAGTCGCGGATGCCGTCCACCGTGAAGTGGTCGACGACCGCGCCCGCGATCATGGTGCCGAGGAAGGCGCCGAATCCGTTCGTCATGACCATGTAGAGGCCCTGCGCACTCGCGCGGATGCTCGAATTCGCCTCGAGGTTCACGAACATCGAGCCCGAGATGTTGAAGAAGTCGAAGGCCATGCCGTAGACGATCATCGACAGCACCAGCATCCACAGACCCGGCCCCGGGTCGCCGTAGGCAAAGAGCCCGAAGCGAAACACCCAGGCGAAGATGCTGGTCAGCATCACGACCTTGATGCCGAAGCGTTGCAGGAAGAACGGGATCGTCAGGATGAAGAGCGTCTCGGACATCTGCGAGATCGAGGACAGCAGGATCGGGTGCTGCACGCCGAACGAATCCGGGTAGCTGTGCGTGAAATCCACCAGGAAGTCGCCGCCGAAGGCATTCGTGATCTGCAGCGCGCCGCCGAGCATCATCGCCGAGAGGAAGAACACCACCATCTGCGCGCGCCTGAACAGGACGAAGGCGTCGAGCCCGAGCGCTGCGGCGAGGCTCTTCTTCGCGAGATCGCGCGCGGGCGGGCAGGCCGGCATCGTGAAGCCGTAGAGGCCGAGAAACGCGGCGGCGCCCGCGCTGATGTAGAGCTGGCCCGTCGTCAGCGTCGAGCCGGACAGGTCCGTGAACCACATGGCGAAGACGAAGCCGATCGTGCCCCAGACCCGGATCGGCGGGAATTTCTGGATGAAGTTCAGGCCCTGCTGCTCGAGCACGCGGTATGAAATGGTGTTGTTGAGCGCGATGGTCGGCATGTAGACCATCGCATTGAAGAGCATGATGAAGTAGAGCGTCTCGTAGTCCCGGACGGTCGAAGCCCATATCAGGAGTCCCGCGCCGGTCAGGTGCAGGATTCCGTACAGTCGTTCGGCATTCAGCCAACGGTCCGCAACGATGCCCATGAGTCCCGGCATGAACATCGAGGCGACGCCCATCGTGCCGTAGATGCTGCCGATCTGGATGCCGCTGAATCCCAGCGACTTGCTCATGTAGGCGCCGAACGAGATGAGCCACGCGCCCCAGAGGCCGAACTGCACGAAGTTCATCACCGTGAGGCGGAACTGGATGCTCATGCAGCGCGGATTTTCAGGGTAAGCAGTCGGGTGCGGTGCGTGGGCGGCCTAGCTCTTGCCCGGCTTGAAGAGCGCAGCGCCGATCCAGCTCACGACGCTGATGAGGATCGCGGCCCAGAACGCGGGCCAGAAGCCGGCGATCGAGAATCCCGGCAGGAAGTACGGCGACGAGGCCGAGCATCGCGGCGTTCACCACCAGCAGGAACAGGCCGAGCGTCAGGAGCGTCGCCGGCAGCGTCAGCAGCACGACGATGGGCCTCACGATCGCGTTGACGAGGCCGAGCAGGAGCGCGGCGAGGATCAGCGTGGTCGGCGTCGAGACCGTGATGCCTTCGATCCACTCCGTCGCGAACCAGAGGCCGAGCGCGGCGATCAGCACGCGGATGATGAAGAAGGCCATGGCCTCAGCGTACGCGACGACCCCGCTTGATGACAACATCGACGGACTGCAGGAGGCCCGGGTCGCGCAGCACGTCTCCGCGCACCGCGATGATGTCCGCGATCTTGCCGGGCGAGATCGCGCCGGACTCGAGCCCGACGCCCATCGCCGTCGCGGCGTCGTGCGTCGCCGCGCGGATCGTGCGCACGACCGGGATCCCGCACTGGCGCACCCAGAAGTCGATCTCCTGCCAGGTCGCGCGCGAATGCAGGTGGCCGGGCGCGCCGGCGCCGGAGCCGAGCAGCAGCAGGACCTTTGCCTCGTCGAGCTGGCGCAGCTTGTCGCAGAGCGTCGGGGCCGCCGCGGTCGGCAATTCGGACGCGGCGACGCGATCGAGGCTCGCGAGCGAACCCTTGATGTCCGCGGCGACGAGTTCCGGGAATTCCGCCGTGACGCGCGGATCGTCGAGCGGCTCGCGGTTCTGCTCGAGCGACTCGAGGTTGAGCAGCGCCGAGATCGCGGGCGTCCACGCGATCGGGCGGGCGCCGGCCTGCGTGAGCCGGCCCGTGATCGCCTGCATCACTTCGGCGGGGAATGGCCCGAAGCCCATGCTCGTCCCGAGGAATCCGTCGAACTGCGCCGCCGCGCCGCGCACGACGTCGGCCGGGCGTTCCGCGTAGGCGTGCACCGGCAGGCCGCGGATGCGCGCCTCCGAAACGACGGCTTCCAGTTCCTCGGCGGTCCACATCTCGACGTCCGCGAGCAGCACGTAGTTCACGCCCGCATTGGCGAGCCGCTGCACCTTCGCGCGCACGTCCGGCGCGCCCTTCACTTCCCATTGCCAGTCGCCCGTGCCGACCGGCGCGAGCTTGCGCAGCGCCGGCCCGGAGACGTAGAGGTCCGGGCCGTCGATGCGCCGCTCGCGCACGCGGCCGCGGACGTTGATCGCCGCATCGAGCGGCGCGGCGGTGTCGCGCACGCTGGTGACGCCGGCCTGCAGGAGCTGGCGCGCCGCGATCGGCATCACGACGCGCTCCGCGAGCGGGCCGTAGGTCTCGTTCCAGCGCGCGGAATCGCCGTGGCCGAGGCGCATCAGCGAGACCTGCATGTCCCAGAGGCCCGGCAGCACGGTCATGCCCTCGGTCGAGATGATCTCGGCGCCCTCCGGGATCGCGACCTGCCCGACGCCGCCGACCGCGAGGATGCGATCCCCCTCGATCACGATGATGCCGTCCGGAATCGGCGGGTTGCCGTAGCCGTCGATCACCGTGCCGCCCGCGAGCACGAGTGCGGCGGCCTGCGCCGCTGCCGCGGGGACCAGCATGGCGAGGCACGCGAGGACGCGCTTCACGGCGCCTCCCCGATCGTGCCGTCCTTCAGCCGCAGCTGCAGCTGCGCGAAGGCGAGCGCCCAGCCCGTGCGCAGGCGCACCAGCATCTTCGCGTACTCCTCGTCCGACGGAATGCCGGAGCCCATCACGCGCAGCATCCGTTGTCCCTTGCGTTCGTCGATGATGAAGTCCTCCATGATCGCGGTGTCAGGCAACGGCGGCCAGTCAACGTTCGGCTCGTAGAGTAGCTGCAGGCGGGAACCGGGATCCAAGCGTTCGATCTGCGCCTCGCGCCGGCCGAAGAGCCGCGACACGGTCGCATAGCGTCCGCCCGCCCGCGGCTCGACGACGACTTCGCGTCGCGAGCCAGGCGCGGATCGCCGCCGGCTCCGTGAGCGCGCGCCAGAGCGTCGCCGCGCTCGCGGCCGTCTCGAAGCCCTGCATGTAACCGCGCGTCTGCCGCCTCATTCCGCCGGCCCGCCCGCCTGCTGCCGCAGCTCGCGGTCGCGCTTCATGCGCACGGACGCCGCGTAAATGACGTCCTCCGGCAGCGAGCCGTCCCGCGGGTAACTCGAGGTGCCGACGCTCACCGTCATGCGCTGCAGGCGCTCGCCGACCGGGAAGAGGCTGCGGTACACGTGGTTGCGGATGCGCTGCGCGACGCTCTCCGCGACTTCGGCCGTCGCATCCGGCAGGAAGATCACGAATTCATCGCCGCCATAGCGCGCGGCCATGTCGGTGTTGCGGATCGCGCGCTGGATCGAGCTCGCGACCGCGGTGATCGCGCGGTTGCCCGCCTGGTGGCCGTGCTCGTCGTTGAGCGCCTTGAGGTCGTCCATGTCCACCAGCAGCATCGCATAGCCGCCGCGCCCGTCCCGCGCGCGCAGCCCATGCTCGCGCGCGAGCATCGCCTTGAAGGTGCGCATGTTGAGCATGCCCGTCAGGCTGTCGCGCTCCGCCATTTCCTCGATCCGCCTGCGCGCGGCGAGCAGCGTGCCCGCGAGCGCCTGCGTGAGGTACGCGACCAGCGCCCAGGGCCCGAGCTCGCCGAAGAGCCGCGCGAGGAGCCCGGCCGGCGGCGGCAGCGGGCCCTCGCCTGCGACCAGCGAGAGCCAGGCGAGCAGCACGGCCGCGAAGATGACGAGCGCGCCGCGCCGCCCGAGCGTCATCGCGACGACGACGATCGGCAGCAGGTAGAGGTTGATCATCGGGCTCGCGGAGCCGCCGGTCCGGCTCGCGACGACCGTGATGAAGATGACCATCGCCGCCGAACCGAGCGCGATGCGCGCGCCGGTCGCCTGCACGGGGAAGCCGCGCCAGCGGAAGGCCACGACGAAGAGCGCGTAGCCGGCGAGCGCCGCGTACAGGATCCGCGGCGAATCCGCGGGCTCCCGCAGCACGAGCGCATAGAGCGCGACGACGAGCAGCACGAGCCAGTCCACGCGCGCGAGGCTTTGCACGATGCTCGCGTGCTCGTCGCGCTGGGCCATGTCCTTGCGCAGGTGCGGCGGCGCCTGCGCGATGCCGGACTTGTCCGCGGTCTCCGTCACGCGAGAGCCGGCTTTTCGCGCTCGAGGCGCGACTCGACGGCCTCGCGCGCGGCGGCGCCCATGAGCGTTTCGACCAGCTGCAGCGCGAAGTCGATCGCGGTGCCCGGCCCGCGCGAGGTGATGACGCCGCGGTCCACGACGACGGCGTCGGGGACGACCGTTGCGCCGCCTGCGTCCTTCAGGAAGCCGGGATAGCTCGTCGCGCGCCGTCCGTCGAGGAGGCCCGCGGCCGCGAGGACCATCGGCGCGGCGCAGATCGCGGCAACCGGCCGTCCCCGGTCATGCAGTCGCCGGACGAGCTCCGCGATGCGCGGATCCTTCCTCAGGTGATCGGCGCCCGGCATGCCGCCCGGCAGCGCGATCATGTCGAAGTCCTGCTCGGCGAGCGCCGCAAGCGGCGTGTCGGCCGCGAGCCGGATGCCGTGCGAGCCCGTCACGGGGCTTTCCGCGAGCGAGGCGACGACGACCTCAATGTGGGCGCGGCGCAGGATGTCGATGATGGTCACGGCCTCGAGCTCTTCGAAGCCCTCGGCGAGCGGCACCAGCACCCGTTTCATGACGGTCAGCCGCCTTCCGGCACGGCCTTGGCCGTCGCGAGCGTCGTGTGGCCCGTCTTGAGGAAGGCAACCGCCTCGCGGATCTCCGGGTCCTGCTCGCCGGTCGGCTCATGGCCTACCGCCGTCGCGGGCGGCTCCGGCAGCGGCAGGTCCGGCTCGATGCCGCGCTGGTGAATCGACACGCCGGACGGCGTGAAGTAGAGCGAAGTCGTGAGCTTCAGGGCCTGTCCGTCCTCGAGCGGCATGACGGTCTGCACCGACCCCTTGCCGAAGGTCTTCTGGCCGAGGAGCTTGGCGCGCCCGTTGTCCTTCAGCGCGCCTGCGACGATTTCCGCCGCGGACGCCGAGCCCTGGTTGACGAGCACCGCGACCGGCGCGCCGCGCGTGAGATCGCCGTTCATCGCCTCCATGCGGAAGCGCGATTCCTGCGAGCGTCCCTCCGCCGAGACGATCGTGCCTTCATCGAGGAAGGCGTCCGACACCTCGACCGCGGCGTCGAGCACGCCGCCCGGGTTGTTGCGAAGGTCGAGCACGAGGCCGCGGAGGTTCCCGCCCGCCTGCTGCTCGAGCGCACGGAGCGCGGCGTTGGTGTCCGCGCCCGTCGTCTCGCTGAACTGCGAGATGCGAAGGTAGCCGATGCCCGGCTCGAGCATCTCGTAGCGGACGGAATGCACCGAGACGATCGCGCGCTCGATGGACATCTCGAGCGGCTGCGGCAGCGGGTCGCGGCCGATGCTGAGCTTCACGACCGTGCCCGGCGCGCCGCGGATGCCGGCGATCGCCTCGTCGAGCGGCCGGTTCCGGAGCAGCTTGCCGTCGATCGAGAGGATCGCGTCGCCCGGGCGTATGCCCGCGCGCGCCGCGGGCGAGTCGTCGAGCGGCGCGATCACGGTGAGCAGGTCGTCCTCGATCGTCACCTCGACGCCGATGCCGGAGTAATTGCCCTCGGTCGCGATCTTGAGGTCGTCGAACTCGTCCTTGCCCATGAAGGCGGAATGCGGGTCGAGCTCGCCGACCATGCCGCGGATCGCATTCGACATGAGCTGGTGGTCGTCGGTCTTGTCGACATAATCGTCGTGGATGAGGCCCATGACCTCGGCGAGCAGGTGGGCGTCCCTGGTCGGGGATTTCCGCGGGTCCGCGGCCGTGGCGGGTGATCCAGAACGTGGCCGCCGCGAGCGCGACGCCCACGAGGCAGCCGCCGAGGGCCGCGAGCACGATTCGCCGGGATTGATTCATGCGCTCATGGTACCCGCGCGCGGCAGAGCGCGGCATCTTCCGCCCGCTCAGCCGGACGTGGATTCCTGCTGGGCCATCGCTTCGTACAGGGCGAGGTCCCCGAGCACCTGGTCGATCGGCACCGGGCGCCCGATCGCGAAGCCCTGGCCGTAGTCCACGCCGAGTGCGGCCATGCGCGTGCGCAGGTCGTCGGTCTCGACGTATTCCGCGACCGTCTCCATGCCCATCGTCCGGGCCAGCTGGGCGATCGCGCGCACCATGGACTCGGTGCGCGGGTTGGTGCCGGCGTCGCGCACGAAGGCGCCGTCGATCTTCAGCACCGAGACCGGCAGCGACTTCAGGTACACGAGCGAGGACAGGCCGGTTCCGAAGTCGTCCAGCGCGAACACGCAGCCGAGCGTGCGCAGCCGCTGCATGAGCCGGTCCGCCCGCGCGAGGTTCGAGACCGCCGAGGTCTCCGTCAGCTCGAAACAGAGCGACTCGGGCGGCACGCCCGAGTCGCGGATCGAGCCCTCGAGGAATTCCAGGAATTCCTCCGAGGCGATCGAGGCGCCCGAGATGTTCATCGAGAAGCGCATGCCGCGGCCGCGCAGCGTGTTCGAGTGCTCGGCGAGCGCGCCGAGCGCGTTCTTGATCACCCAGCGGTCGATCGCGGGCAGCAACTGGTAGCGCTCGGCGGCCGACAGGAATTTCTCCGGCGGCAGCAGCTCGCTGTTCTCGCTGACCATGCGCAGCAGGAACTCGAAGTGCGGTTCCGAATGCTCGCCATTCAGCGGCAGGATCGGCTGCGCGAACAGCGCAAAGCGGTCCGCCGCGAGCGCCTCGTGCAGCGCCTGCACCACGACGATGTCGGTGCTGCGGCGCATGATGCTCTGGTCGGCGTCCTGGAAGATCTCGACGCGGTCCCGGCCGCGGTCCTTGGCCGCCTTGCAGGCGATCTCCGCGTTCGCGAGGCCGTGCGCGAGCCGGTTCGGCGATTCCTCCGGCAGCTCCGCCGCGCCGACGCTGACCGAGGCCTGCACCGTGCCGTCGCCGCGCGCATAGGTGAGGTCGGCGCACTGGCGCCGCAGCATCTCGCCGATCTGCTGCGCGAAGTCGAGCGTGCAGTCCGGCAGGAACACGGCGAAACGGTCGCCGGCGATGCGCGCCGCGAGCGCGCCCGGCCGCGCCTTCTTGCGCAGCACTTCCGCGATCTTGCCGATCAGCTCGTCGCCGACGTGCATGCCGAAGTTGTCGTTGACGACGTGCATGCGATCCACGTCCATGTACAGCACGCATTCGGGCACCGGGCGGCGGCGCGAGGCGAGCTGCGCGCGCACCTGGGTCTCGAAGGCCGAGCGCGTGAGGAGCGCGGTGAGCGCGTCGTAGTTGGTCTGCAGCACCGTCGTCGTCTTGCGCGCCAGGAGCTCGGCGAGCCGCTCGGTGCGCGCGTCGAAGTTCGGCCCGTCTTCCGCGCGGAACATCACGAGGAAGCCGGCCACGCGGCCCGAGGCGTGGCGCACCGGCGTGCAGAGGATCTTGTAGGGCGGCAGCTCGACCGGGCGCACCTTGATCTTGTTGATCACGAGGTTGCGCCGCTGCAGCTGCGCCCAGTTGAGCAGGTGGCGGTGGATCTTGGTCAGGATCTCGACCTGCGGCCGCTCGCCGCGCGGCGCCTTGCAGATCGCGATGCCGCGCTCCGGCACGACCAGCGCGCCGAGCAGGCAGCCGAGGTGGTCCACGCAGGTCTGCACCATCACGCCGAGCTCGTCGCCGGCCTCCGGGCTGTCCGGATCTTCCGGGGCCATCTTGAGGAGGAGGTCGAGGTCGTCGTCGCGCGAGCGCAGGTCGCGCGTCAGGACGTCGACGCTCGTGCGCGCTTCGAGCTCGCGCTGCAGGCACTCGAGCGCGGGCTGCACGAGATTCTGCACGAACGAGTACGGGCGATTCTCGCCGTCGCGGGTGAGGAGCGTCGCAATCGCGATCACGTCGCCCTCGTCGCTGCGCAGGCGGAAGACGTAGGCCGGCGCGCCCTCGTGATCCTGGCTGAAGCCGTCGATGCGGCTGGTGGTCGCGGGCGGGATCTCGGCGAGCGCGGCCGCAACGAGCGGCGCGGGGTCCGGGCCGTCATAGCCCGCCGCCACCCAGAGCGGCGCGCCCCGTGGCGTCATAGAAGCCGATCCCGAGCGCCCGCGGCATCAGCATCCGCAGAAGCTGGCCGTAGGGGTCGAGATTCGGCTTCGCACTGGCAAGGTGCGTAGGTATTTCCATGGCGCTGTGGTGGCCACGGCGCAGCGTCGCTCAGGAACGCCCGCCCTTCTTTGACGTAATCCGCAGTTTGTAGGAGGCGAGCCCCCGCCCTAGGGGGAAGGCCGCCGGAACCAGGGGACAGGGTCTATGGCCTTGGCCCCACGGCGAATTTCGAGGTATAGGCCCGGCTGCGCTGCGGCCCCCCGTATCGCCCACCGTCGCGATCGCCTCGCCCGCCTTCACGCGGTCGCCGGCGGCCTTGTAGAGCTGCTCGTTGTGGGCATAGAGGCTCATGTAGCCGCCGTGATCCACGATGACGAGCAGGCCCATGCCCGGCAGCCAGTCGGCGAAAGCCACGCGGCCATCGTAGAGCGCCTTGACGGGCGTGCCGCGCGGCGCCTCGATCTGCACGCCGTTCCACACCATGCCCCCGCCCCGCGCCTGGCCGAAGCGCGCCGTGATCTTGCCGGCGACCGGCCAGCTGAGCCGGCCGCGGACTTTCTCGAAGGCCTGGCCGCCGGTCGGCGGCAGGTCGCTCATCGCCTTGCGCAGGTCCGCGATCAGCTTCTCGAGCGAGGCGGCTTCGCGCTTCAGCTTGGCGATCGAATCGTTGCGCGTGCGGATCTGGGCGTTCATCGCCTTGAGGGCGCGGCTTCTCTCGTCACGCGCGGCGTCCACCGCGGAGAGCTGCTGGCGGCCCTCGGCCTCGAGCGCGGCGAGCCGCTCGCGCTCGGCGGCCTCTGCCTTTTCGGCTTCGTCGAGCGAGGCGACGATGCCCTGGATCTCGCTGATCTTCGATGCGCGCGCGCGGCCGAAGTACGAGTAGTAGACGAGCATGCGGCCGAGGGCCGCCGGGTCTTCCTGCGAGAGCAGCAGCTTGAACTGCTCCTGGCGTCCGCCGACGTAGGCGGTGCGAAGCTCCGCCGCGAGCACGTCCCGCTGCTCCCGGAGCGCCGCTTCACTCGTCCGCCGGTCGGCGGCGATGGCCTCGAGGTTCTTGTCGCTCTCGGCGAGGCGCTTTCTCACGTCGCCGAGTTTTTCGCGGGCGCCGCGGACATTCTCCTCGGCATCGCGCAGCTGGCCCGAGAGCGCGTCGCGCCGGTCGGTGTCGCGGCGCATCGAGCGTTGCAGGTCCTCGATGCGCTCGCGCACCGCCTGGAGTTCCTTCTCGGCATCGGCGGGCGGAGCGGCGGCGGCCGCAAGCTACCAGAAGAATGCCCAGGAGGACTGCGGCAAGAACCGGCCGGATGAATTCAAGCCTATGATTTAACAGGGATTTTTGCTCTGATATAATGCGCGGCCCCCATGGACCGACTGCTCGATTATTCCATCAATCATCCGCTGCTTGCGGGCGGACTCTTGCTGATGACGTTCATCGTCATCGGCTACGAGCTGCGCCAGCGCGGCGCGATGTCTTCCGCCGTCGGGCCGGGCGAAGCGATCCGGCTCGTCAACTCGGGCGCGGTGCTCGTGGACCTGCGCTCGGCCAACCAGTTCAAGGACGGCCACATCACCGGGGCGAAGAACGTGCCGGGCGACCAGATCGCGGCCGATCCCAAGACGCTCGAGAAGCTCGCCGCCAAGACGATCGTGCTCTATTGCGACGACGGTGCGACGACGGCCGCAGCCCAGCGCACGCTCGCGCGCGCCGGCGCGAAGGACGTCTTCAGCCTGCGCGGCGGGCTCGCGGCCTGGAAGCAGGAGAACCTGCCGGTCGTCAAGGGCTGAGCTTTGCCATGCCCGAGGTCACGGTCTACACGGGGAGCTTTTGCGGCTCCTGCCTGCAGGTGACTTCGCTCCTCGAGCGGCGCGGCATCGCGTACGCCGAGGTGAGCGTCGAGGACCACCCGGGTTTGCGGGAAAAGTTGCTGGAGAGAAGCGGACGGCGCACGCTGCCGCAGGTCTTTGTCGGCGAGCGCTTCATCGGCGGGGCCGACGAGCTTCGGACGCTCGATGCGAGCGGCGAACTGGCTAAACTGATTCAAACAGAGGAATGACGATGGCTGATCAAAACACCACGCCGGCCGGCGCGGGCGACCCCCCGACCAACGGGCAGGGCCCGGCAGTCGCGCTGCAGACGGTCTACATCAAGGACCTGTCTTTCGAGGCGCCGAAAGGGCCCTTCCTGCCCGCGCAGGTGCAGGACCCGAAGATCTCGCTGAACCTCAGCACGCAGTCGAACGCCGTCGGACAGGACGCGCACGAAGTCGTCCTGACCGTGACGCTCGAAGCGAAGAACGGCGACGTCGCCGTCTACCTCGCCGAGGTCAAGCAGGCGGGCGTTTTCCTCGTACGCGGCTTCGGCGCCGACGAGACGCGCCGCATCCTCGGCTCCTTCGCGCCGAACATCCTGTTCCCGTACATCCGGCAGACCGTGTCGGACGTCGTGACGAAGGGCGGCTTCCCGCCATTCCTGCTGCCGCACGTCAACTTCGACGCGCTGTTCGAGCGCTCGCTGCAGGAGCAGATCGTCACGCCAGGGGCAGCCGGCACCCGAACAGACGAACTGAGCGGGCGCTGATGCGTCCGATCGTCGTGCTGGGCGCCGGCTCCTGGGGCACGGCGCTTGCGATCCAGTTCTCGCGCGGCGGCGAGCCGACGGTTCTCTGGGGTCGCGCCGAGGACAATCCCGAGGAGCTCGCGCGCGTTCGCGAGAACGTGCGCTATCTCCCGGGCGCGAAGTTCCCGCCGCTCGCTCTCCGTCGAGCCGGATCTCGCGAAGGCGCTCGCGAGCGGCGACGACGTCGTCCTCGTCGTGCCCTCGAGCGCGCTCCGCGCCGTGCTGACCGAGATCAAGCCGTCGCTCGGGCCGCGGGCGCGCATCGCCTGGGCGAGCAAGGGTTTCGAGCTCGACACCGGCAAGCTCCCGCACCAGGTCGCGCGCGAAGTGCTGGGCCCGAAGGTCCCGATCGCGGTGCTCTCCGGTCCGACATTCGCGAAGGAAGTCGGCCAGGGCCTGCCGACCGCGATCGCGGTCGCCTCTCCCGACGAGGATTTCGCGCGCGATCTCGCCGAGCGGATTTCCTCCGGCGGATTCCGCGCCTACACGCAATCGGACATCGTCGGCGTCGAGATCGGCGGCGCGGTCAAGAACGTGCTCGCGATCGCGACCGGCTGCTCCGACGGCCTCGGCTATGGCTCGAACAGCCGCGTGTTCCTGATCACGCGCGGTCTCGCCGAGCTCATGCGGCTCGGCGTCGCGCTCGGCGCAAAGCGCGAGACGCTGATGGGCCTCGCCGGCCTCGGCGACCTCGTGCTCACCTGCACCGACGACCAGTCGCGCAACCGCCGTTTCGGCCGCGCGCTCGCGGCCGGCAAGCCGGTGGACGCGGCGATCGCGGAGATCGGCCAGGTGGTCGAGGGCTATCACGCGGCGAAGGCCGTTCACCGGGTGGCCGAGAAGCATGGCGTCGACATGCCGATCTGCCGCCATGTGTACGAAGTGCTCCATGAGAAGGTGCCGCTCGAGAAAGTCGTCGAGACGATGCTCCAGCGCGAGGTGACCCCGGAAAACTGAGCCCTTATGTCAACGCAGGGTGGACTGCGGGGCCGTTTGGGGGAGAACCTAGGGCGGTCACCGGGACTCCAACACCCTGGAGAGCGCCATGCGAATCCCACGACCCCTGCCGCTTGCCTGCACCGCGATGCTCGCGCTCGGCGCCTGCGGGCAGGATCGCAACCCGCCCGCCCCGACGGCTTCGACTGCTCCGACTGTTTCAACCGCCACGACCGCGTCATCGGAAATGGCCTGGGCGCGCGCCGCGCTCGAGCGCAATCCCAATCTCGAAGTGCTCGCCGCGGATACCGCCGCGGGCGTCTTCACGGTGCGCGATCGCGCGACCGGCGAAATACAGACCGTGAAAGCGGCAGAGCTCGCGGCAATGCCGGTGGCCTGCGCCTTCAAGCCGCGGTCGCGGTCGGCGCGGACGACGCCGCAGCTTCCGGCGGCCGGCGAGTCCGCAGCGGTGGTCGCGGAAGAATCCGCGGAGGATGCGACGGCAACCCCGTCGCTCGACTACACCGTCGAGCGCAGCGGCGGCCAGGTTCGTGTCAGCGGGCCGGGCCTCAGCATCGTCTCCGCGGGCGCCGGCGCGGCCGCGACCGGCAAGGCGGACGCCGGCCCGAAGACCGTGGACCCGATCATCTGCGAGGGTCCGCGCATGATGCAGGTGAACGACCGGCAGATTTCGGTGGACGGCGATGCGATCACCGCGCGCGGCGGCTGCCAGCTCCACATCACGAACAGCCGCATCGTCGCCACGGGCACGGGCGTCGTCGTGCGCGACGCGACCGTTCACATCACCAACAGCGAGATCGAGGGCGCCCGCGCCTCATTCGACGCCGGCCCTGGCGCGAAGGTCTTCCTGCAGGGCGCGACACTCAAGGGCGTGACGCGTCGCGACGAGCGTGCCGAGGTCCAGGAGCAGGGCGGCAACAACTGGCAGTGAAGGGCTCCTAGTGCCCGCCCGCAAAGCCCGATTGCCGCCAGGCCTCGAACACGACGACGGCCACCGAATTTGAGAGATTGAGGCTCCGGTTGCCCGGGACCATCGGCAGCCGGATCAGCTGTTCCTGCGGCCAGGTGGCGAGGACCTCGCCCGGCAGTCCCGAAGTTTCGCGCCCGAACAGAAACGCATCGCCCGCGCGAAACCGCACTTCGTCATGGCGCTTGCTGCCGCTTGTCTCCACGGCGAAGACGCGCGCGCCGTCGAGCGTCCCGAGGCAGGCCTCGAGACTCTCGTGCGTGTGCACCCGCGCCATCTCGTGGTAGTCGAGTCCGGCCCGCTTCACGCGCGCATCGTCAAGCCGGAACCCGAGCGGCCGCACGAGGTGCAGCGTCGCGCCGGTGTTGGCGCAGAGCCGGATGACGTTGCCGGCGTTGGGCGGGATTTCGGGTTCGAAGAGGATGATGTGGAACATCTAAATCTCGGAGGGGACAGTCCCCTTTGCCAAAGCGCAAAGGGGACAGTCCCCATCTAATATACCCGCCGTGGATCATTCCGGCCCCGTCCCTCGCCCTCGACTTCTGCGGACTGAAATTCGCCTCGCCGATCGTGCTGCTCTCGGGCTGCGTCGGCTTCGGCGAGGAATACACGCGCATCGCGGGATTCTCGAACCGCGACGCGGGCGCCATCGTCCTCAAGGGCACGACCGAAAAGCCGCGGCTCGGCAACCCGCCGCACCGCGTCACCGAAACGCCCGGCGGCATGATCAACGCGATCGGCCTGCAGAATCCGGGCGTCGACCAGGTCGTGCGGAACATCCTGCCGACGCTCGACTTCTCCGAGACGCGCTTCATCGCGAATGTCTGCGGCTCGACCATCGAGGAATACGCCGAAGTCACGCGGCGCTTCGACGACTCGCCGATCGACGCGATGGAGATCAACATCTCCTGCCCGAACGTCAAGGAAGGCGGCGTGCAGTTCGGCAACTACCCGGAGATGAGCGCGCGCGTGGTCGCGGCCTGCCGCAAGGCGACGAAGAAGCCGCTCATCACGAAGCTCTCGCCGAACCAGACCGACATCCGCGAGAACGCGAGGCTCTGCATCGAGGCGGGCAGCGACGGGCTCGCCGTCATCAACACGATCTCCGGCATGGCGATCGACGCCGCGACGCGGCGTGCCGTCATCGGCAACGTGCAGGGCGGAATCTCCGGGCCCCGCGATCAAGCCGATCGCGCTGCTCAAGGTGAAGCAGGTCTTCGAGGTCGCGGGGCCGAAGCGCATCCCGATCATCGGCCAGGGCGGCATCGCGAGCGCGGCCGATGCGATCGAGTTCCTGATCGCGGGCGCGAGCGCCGTCGGCCTCGGCACCGCGCTCTTCTATGACCCGCTGCTCTGCCCCAAGGTCAACGCGGGCATCGCGAATTACCTGCGAAGCGCCGGCATGTCGTCGGTCGCGGAGCTGACGGGTTCGCTCGTCAGCGCCGCAGCCTCCGACTGCGGAAACTGACCGCTACTTTTTCAGGACCGGCTTTACGCCGGATCGGCGGGCACTGCCGGGACGGGCGATGCCGGAATGTTCATCGAACGCGTCGTCGGGTACGCGAGCGTGATGCCTCGGCGGCCGAATTCGTCGAGCAGGCGCAGGTTGATCGACTGCTGCGCGTCCATGAACGCCGTGTAGTCCCTGTCCTCCACGACATAGACGGCCTCGAACTGAAGCGCGTAGTCGCCGTAGCGGGCGAAATGCGCGCGCTCGAAGCGCACGTTCTTCTCGGCGCGGATCGCCGCCTCGATGATCTTCGGCAGCTCGCTGATCAGCTGGCGCGGCGTCTCGTAGGTCGACCTGCAGCCTGAGCTCGACGCGCCGCTCCAGGATGCGGGTGTAGTTCCGCACCCGGCTCTTCAGCAGGTCGCTGTTCGAAAGGATGATCTGCTCGCCGGTCACGGACCGCAGGCGCGTGCTCTTGATCCCGATCTGCTCCACCGTGCCTTTCTCGTCGCCGATCGCGAGCGCATCGCCGACCCGAAACGGCTTGTCGAGCGCGATGGACAACGACGCAAAGAGGTCGCCGAGGACGTTCTGCACGGCGAGTGCGATCGCGATACCGCCGACGCCGAGCCCTGCGACCAGCGGCATGATCTTGACGCCGAGGTTCGCGAGCAGCATCAGGAATGCGACGACCCAGACCAGAAGCACGCCGACGAAGCGCAGGATGTTGAGGCTCGCCGCGCCGTCCGCGCCCGCAAGATCGCTTGGCCGCGCCGCATATCGACCAGGTGCGCACGGCGGCTGACAGCCAGAGCCCGACCTGCCACCACACGATAACCAGGATCGCCGTGCCGATGACGCGATCCACCCTTTCGGGCACTTCGAGCCAGCGCATCGCGAGGTAGATCGCAATGGCGATCATGAAGATGCGCGTGGTCGCGTCGATCAGCGCCCGGACCAGCAGCAGGAATGCGACCGGGTGGTGGGCCTCCTGCTTCCTGAGCCGGCGCATGATGAAGACGCGCGCGATCGGGAGCACCGTGAACCAGACGGCGAATTGCACGAACGCCTTGACCCAGGCGCCGAGTTCGTTGCCGTAGTACTTGACCTGGCCCAGCTCGTGCAAGCTCTCGAAACTCATGGCGACATCTTATTCGAGCCCGAGCTCGCGCAGCTTTCGTGTCAGCGTGTTCCGACCCCAGCCGATCAGCTTCGCGGCTTCCTGCCGCCTGCCCTGCACGCGCTCGAGCGCGGCCTGGGCGAGCGTCCGTTCGAAGCGCGCGGTCGCGACCGAAAGAAGCGGTGGTCCGCCGCCCGCGAGGTGACGCGCGGCCCAGGCTTCCAGTTCCCGGCACCAGTCGTCGGCATTCACGGCGGCGCCTTCGCCGCCGAGGTCGGCGGGAATGTCCTCCTCGCGGATCTCGCGGCCCGGCGCGGTGACGGTGAGCCGTCGCGTCGCGTTCACGAGCTGGCGCACGTTGCCGGGCCAGGCAAAGCTGGCGAGCCGGCCGCGCGCGCCCGCGGTCAGCGACTTCGGCTCGGCGCCGAGCTCGCGCGCCGCGGTCGCGAGGTAATGAGCCAGCAACTCCGGGATATCGCCCGGCCGTTCGCGCAGCGTCGGCACGCGGATGCGGATCACGTTGAGGCGATGCAGCAGGTCCTCGCGGAAGCGGCCTTGCTTCACGAGCACGTCGAGGTCCTGGTGCGTCGCCGCGATCACGCGCACGTCCACCGTGACCGGCACGTTGCCGCCGACCCGGTAGAACTCGCCTTCCGCCAGCACGCGCAGGAGCCGCACCTGCAGCGCGGCGCTCATGTCGCCGATCTCGTCGAGGAACAGCGTCCCGCCGTCCGCCTGCTCGAAGCGGCCGCGGCGCATGGCCTCGGCGCCGGTGAATGCGCCGCGCTCGTGGCCGAACAGTTCCGACTCGAGCAGCTCCGAGGCGATCGCGGAGGTGTTGAGCGCGATGAATGGCGCATTCGCGCGCGGGCTGTGGCGGTGCAGGGCGCGCGCGACGAGCTCCTTGCCCGTGCCGGACTCGCCGGTCACGAGCACCGACAGGCTCGAGCGCGAGAGGCGGCCGATCGCACGGAAGACCTCCTGCATCGCGGGCGCCTGGCCGAGGATGCCCGGGATCGCCGCGCCCGCGCCCTCCGCCGCGAGCTCCGCGCCCGGCGACGCGGCGCGGCGCACGAGCGCGACGGCCTCGTCGATGTCGAAGGGCTTCGGCAGGTATTCGAAGGCGCCGCCGCGGTAGGCGGCGACTGCGTGGTCGAGATCGGAATGCGCGGTCATCACGATGACGGGAAGCCCCGCATGATCGCGGCGCGCGATTTCGAGCAGGTGCAATCCTTCGGTGCCCGGCATGCGCACGTCGGTCAGCAGCACGTCGGGCCGGCGCGTCGCGAGCGCGGCGAGCGCCGCGTCGGCGTGGTCGAAGGTCACGGGCGAGAGGCCCGCCTGGCGCAGCGCGCGCTCCAGCACCCAGCGGATCGACGCGTCGTCGTCCACGACCCAGACCTCAAGCGGCTTCGTCATGCGCATTCTCCATCGGCAGCAGCAGCGAAAACACGGTGTGGCCCGGGCGGCTGTCGAACTCGATGATGCCGCCGTGGCGCGTCGCGATGTCCTGCGCCACGGCAAGCCCGAGCCCGGTGCCGCCCGCGCGCGCCGTCACGAGCGGATAGAAGATCGTCTCCCCGAGCTCGGGCGGGACGCCCGGCCCGTCATCCTCGAACTGCAGCGACGCGACCACGCGGTGCCGCTCGGTCCCGATGGTCGCATTCGTGAGCGCGCGGCTGCGCAGCGTCAGCCGGCCGCGGCCGGCGAGCGCCTGCACGGCGTTCCGGGCGAGGTTCAGCATCGCCTGCACGAGCAGGTCGCGGTCGAGCGTGAGCAGCGGCAGGCTCGGGTCATAGTCGCGCTCGATGCCGACGCCCGCGGGCGCCTCCGCGCGCGCGAGCCGGTACACGCGGTCGAGGATCTCGTGCACGTTGATGCGCTCGCGCCGCACCGGCCGCGCGGGGCCGAGCAGGCTGTCCACGAGCGCGCAGAGCCGGTCCGCCTCGCCGATGATCACGCGCGTGTATTCGCGCAGTTCGTCGGACGGGCAGCTCGCGCTCGAGCAATTGCGCGGCGCCGCGCAGGCCGCCGAGCGGATTCTTGATCTCGTGCGCGAGCTGGCGCGCCATCACGCGGCTGCCGCCCTGCTGCACGAGGAGCGCACTGTCGCGCGTCATGCGCGACGGCTGCGTCGTGTCCGCGATCTCGACCAGCACGCCGCCCGGCAGCGCGCCCGCGAGCGGCGTCAGCGTGACGTCCACCTGGTAGCGCGCATCGGCGCGCGCGGCGGGCGAGAGGCCGAAAGCCCGCAGCGCAATCGGCTCTTCACCCGCGCGGCAGCGGGCGAGCAGCGCCTCGATCGCCGCACCATCCGTCACCAGCGAGGGGAGCGCGCGTCCTTTCGCCGCGGCGGGGCTCGTCGCGAGCAGGTCTGTCGCCGCGTGGTTCAGCGAGACGACTTGCGAGTGCGCGTCCACGACGAGGATTGCCGTGGCGAGGAGGTCGAGGATGGCGGCGGAGTCGGGCGCCGCAGGTTGTGCGGAGTCACGCGCCATCGCGCGACCCCGGCGTGCCGGCAGCGATCAGTTGCCGGTGGGCTTCGGCGTCGGCTTGGGTGCGGGCCTCGGCGGCTTCGGCGGCGCCTGCGGGCTCTGCGGCGACTTGATCGACGGCTGACGCACGTGAAACGTGATCTGCTGGCTCGAGATGACGGGTTTCCCGTCCTGGTCGAGGACGCTCGCGCGCAGGAAGTACGTGCCGCGATCGAGCCCCGACAACTCGGTACTGAGGCCCTCCGCGGGCTTGCGGTTGCCATTCAGGAAGAAGACCACCTGGTGATCCGGCTGGAGCGTGCCCTGCAGGTCGGCGGACACCGTCACGACGGCGTCCGCGCCGAAGAACACCTGATCCGGCGTCGGCGAGACGATCGAGAGCGAAACGTAGGGCGAGACCGTCGCCGAAGCGTTCGCGTTTGAATCCGAGGCCGAGCCGGAGTTGTCGCCCGGCGTCGCCGCCGCGCCCTCGTAGGCATTGGGCTCGATCACGTTGATGAGCTCCGCATTCGAGGAGCCCGGCTGGTCCGCATAGTGGACGATCCCGTCCTTGTCCACCCACCGGTAAATCTCCTGGGACGCGGCCGCCAGGGACAAGGCCAATCCGGCGAGGATCAAGAGGATACGCATGACGACAGCATATCCCCTGACCTGCCGGACTGACAAAGCCGGGACGGCATCTGTGACCGCCGTCCCACCCCGCAAACCCCTGTTTCAGAGGCTGTAATACATGTCGAGCTCGACCGGGTGCGTCGACATCCGGAAGCGCGTGACCTCGCCCTGCTTCAAGCCGATGTAGGCGTCGATCAGGTCGTCGCTGAAGACGCCGCCGCGCTTCAGGAAATCGCGGTCGCGGTCGAGGTGATCGAGCGCCATGTCGAGCGAATGGCAGACTTCCGGAATGTTCTTCGCCTCTTCCGGCGGCAGGTCGTACAGGTCCTTGTCGGACGCATCGCCCGGATGGATCTTGTTCTGGATGCCGTCGAGGCCCGCCATCATCATCGAGGCGAACGCAAAATACGGGTTCGCGCTCGAGTCCGGGAAGCGCACTTCGATGCGCCGGCCTTTCGGATTCGAGACCCACGGGATGCGGATCGAGGCCGAGCGGTTACGCGCGCTGTAGGCGAGCATGACCGGCGCCTCGAATCCCGGCACCAGTCGCTTGTAGCTGTTCGTGCCCGGGTTGGTGAAGGCATTGATCGCCTTCGCGTGCTTGATGATGCCGCCGATGTAGTAGAGCGCGACATCGGACAGGCCCGCGTAGCGCTCGCCCGAGAAGATGTTCTTGCCGTCCTTCTGCAGCGACTGGTGCACGTGCATGCCGCTGCCGTTGTCGCCCACGAGCGGTTTCGGCATGAACGTCAGCGTCTTGCCGTGGCCGTGCGCGACGTTCCACAGCGCGTACTTGAGGATCTGGACCTCGTCGCCCTTCTTCGTCAGCGTGTTCGGACCGACGTTGATCTCGCCCTGGCCGCCGGTGCCGACTTCATGGTGATGCACTTCGACTTTCAGGCCGAGTTCCTCGCAGGCCTGGCACATCGCGGTGCGCAGGTCCTGGAAGCGGTCCACCGGCGGGACCGGGAAATAGCCGCCCTTCACGCCGGGACGATGGCCCATGTTGCCGCCGTCGTAACTCGTGCCGGAATTCCAGGCGCCCTGCACCGAATCGATGATGTAGCTGCAGCCGCTGCAGCTCGTTGGTCCAGCGCACGCTGTCGAAGATGAAGAATTCGTTTTCGGGGCCGAAGAGGCACGAGTCCGCGATGCCGGTGGACTTGAGGTAGGCCTCGGCGCGCTTCGCGAGCGAGCGCGGATCGCGGTTGTAGCCCTGCATCGTCGTGGGTTCGACGACGTCGCAGCGCAGGAGCAGCGTGGTCTCCTGGAAGAACGGATCGATCATCGCGGTCGACGGATCCGGCATCAGGATCATGTCGGACTCGTTGATGCCCTTCCATCCGGCGATCGAGGAGCCGTCGAACATCTTGCCGTCGACGAAGAAATCTTCGTCGACCATGCGCGTCGGGATGGTGACGTGCTGTTCCTTCCCGCGCGTATCCGTAAAGCGCAGGTCGCAGTAACCCGCTTCTTTTTCTTTGATGAATTTGACGACTTCGGCCGGGGTCATGGATATCTCCCTGTTCGGTGCGCGGCGAACGCGATCCCTGTCGTGGTGCAAGGAACGTGCCAGATCATGGGCGATATCATTATCAATTAAATCAACCTGTTAAGCTCAGGCTGATGGCCTGATCCAGAACGTCTGCACCACTGTAGTGCGCCTACGATAGCAGGCGCACCGCAATGGTGCGACGACTTTCGAGCGGGCGCTCGGCACAATCGCGGCCCGATGAGGCTCAACAAGCACATCAGCGAAAGCGGCATTGCGAGTCGGCGCGAGGCGGACGCCTGGATCGCGGCGGGCCGCGTGACCGTGAATGGCGCGACGGGCGCATTGGGCACGCAGGTGAAGACGGGCGATGAAGTGCTCGTGGACGGACGCCCGCTGCCGGCGCGCGGGAAGCCTCTCTACATCGCGCTCAACAAGCCGCGCGGGATCACCAGCACGACCGAGCGCGACGTGCCCGGCAACATCGTGGACTTCGTCGGCCACCGCGAGCGCATTTTCCCCATCGGCCGGCTCGACAAGGATTCCGAGGGACTCATCCTCCTCACGAACGACGGCGACATCGTCAACGAGATCCTGCGCGTCGAACACGGCCACGAGAAGGAATACGTCGTGACCGTCGAGCCGCCCGTCACCGGCAATTTCCTGTCGATGATGGCGAAGGGCGTGCGTATCGGCGGCGAGAAAACGAAGCCCTGCACGGTCACGCGCACCGGCCGCGACGAATTCCGCATGGTGCTGACGCAGGGGCTCAACCGGCAGATCCGCCGCATGTGTTCCGCGCTCGGCTGGCGCGTGAAGCGCCTCGTGCGCATTCGCATCATGCACATCCGCCTCGGCACGCTCGAAAGCGGCCGCTGGCGCGAGCTATCGGACGCCGAAGTTCGGCCGTTGCTGGCCGCGCGCGAGGCGCGCGCAAAGCCCCGGGCTTAACGGGCCGCCCGCTATACTTGGCGGTCTTTTGCCGCCCCGCGATCCATGGCTAAAACCGCCGAAAAATCCCTGCCGCAGACGTTCCAGGACCTGATCCTTCTGCTTTCGCGCTACTGGGCGGAGCAGGGTTGTGTGCTGCTGCAGCCTTACGACATGGAAGTGGGCGCGGGCACATTTCACACGGCCACGTTCCTCCGCGCGCTCGGGCCCGAACCCTGGAATGCCGCATACGTGCAGCCGAGCCGGAGGCCTACGGACGGCCGATACGGCGACAACCCGTTCAGGCTCCAGCATTACTACCAGTTCCAGGTCGTGATGAAGCCCTCGCCGGACGACATCATCGAGCGCTACCTCGGCTCGCTCGTCGCGCTCGGCATCGATCCGCTCGTGCACGACATACGGCTCGTCGAGGACAACTGGGAATCGCCGACGCTCGGCGCCTGGGGGCTCGGCTGGGAGATCTGGCTGAACGGCATGGAAGTCACGCAGTTCACGTACTTCCAGCAGGCGGGCGGACTCGACTGCCGGCCCGTGACGGGCGAGATCACCTACGGCCTCGAGCGGCTCGCGATGTACCTGCAAGGCTGCGAGTCCGTCTACGACCTGGTCTGGACCGACGGCGCCGCCGGTCGCGTGACCTATGGCGATGTCTATCATCAGAACGAGGTCGAGCAGTCCGCGTTCAACTTCGAACACGCGGATATTGCGTCGCTCTTCATCGAGTTCGACCAGCGCGAGAAGAACTGCAAGGCCTTGCTCGAGGCGGAGCTGCCGCTGCCCGCGTACGAGCAGACGCTGAAGGCCTCGCACGTCTTCAACCTGCTGGACGCGCGCAAGGCGATCTCCGTCACCGAGCGCCAGCGCTACATCCTGCGCGTGCGCGCGCTCGCCCGTGCCGTCGCAAGCGCCTACTTCGCCAGCCGCGAGGCTCAAGGCTTCCCCCTGCTGAAAAAGGGGTCTGACCCCTCTGGCGTCGGTGCAGAGGCGACTGTCCGCATGAAGAAGCGCCCGTGAACCGCCACGACTTCCTGGTCGAGATCGGCGCGGAGGAAATGCCGCCGAAGAGCCTTGTCGCCCTCGGCGAGGCGTTCCGCGACGGCGTCGTCGCTGGCCTCGCGGGCGCCGGCCTCTCGCACGGCGCGGCGCTCGCGTATTTCACGCCGCGGCGCCTCGCGGTGCAGGTCACGAAGCTGCTCGACCGCCAGCCGGAGCAGCGGATCGAGCGCCGCGGCCCACCCGTCGCGGCCGCTTTCGATGCCGCCGGCAAGCCGACGCGCGCGGCGACCGCTTTCGCCGACTCCTGCGGCGTGAAGGTCGATGAGCTCACGCGCCTCAACGACAACAAGGGCGAGTTCCTCTTCTGCCGGACGACGCGCGCGGGCGAACAGGCCGCGAAGCTCCTCCCCGGCATCGTGCAAGCCGCGCTCGATTCGCTCCCGATCGCGCGGCGCATGCGCTGGGGGGCGGGGACTGTCCAGTTCGTCCGGCCCGTGCACTGGGTCGTGATGCTGCACGGCGACCAGGTCGTACCCGGCGAAATCCTGGGGATCGCGGCCGGCCGCATGACACGCGGCCATCGCTTCCATTCGAAGAAGCCGATTGCGCTCCGCTCGCCCGGCGGCTACGTGGCGGCGCTCGAGAAAGCCCATGTGCGCGTCGATTTCGAGGCGCGCCGCGCGCGCATCCGCGCAGGCGCCGTTGCCGCGGCCGAGGCCGAACGCGGCGAGGCCGTGATCGACCCGGCCGTACTCGATGAAGTCACGGCCCTGACCGAATGGCCAGTGCCGCTCGTAGGCGCTTTCGAGCCGCGCTTCCTCGAGCTGCCCCCCGAGGTGCTGATCGCAACGATGCAGGATCACCAGCGCTATTTCCCGGTGCGGGCGAAGGACGGCAAGCTGCTGCCCCGCTTCATCGCGGTCGCGAACCTCGAAAGCCGCGATCCGCCGCAAGTGCGCGCCGGCAACGAACGCGTCGTGCGGCCGCGGCTCGCCGACGCCGCGTTCTTTTTCGCTGCTGACCGCAAATCGACCGCTGCAATCGCGCCGACCGGCGCTCGGCGCCGTCACTTTCCAGGCCCAGCTCGGCAGTTACGCCGACAAGACCGCCCGCATCACGGCCCTCGCCGGCCAGATTGCCCGCGTCGCGGGCCATGATCCCGCGACCGCGCAGCGCGCGGCGGAGATCTCCAAGTGCGACCTGCTGACAGCCATGGTCGGGGAATTCCCGGAATTGCAGGGCGTGATGGGCCGCTACTACGCCCAGCACGACGACGAATCCGCGGAAGTCGCAGCCGCCATCGCAGAGCAGTACATGCCCCGCTTCGCCGGCGATGCCCTGCCCACGACCGGCGCCGGCCTCGCGCTAGCCATGGCCGACAAGCTCGACACGCTGGTCGGCATTTTCGCGATCGGCCAGAAGCCGACAGGAACCAAGGATCCCTATGGCCTTCGCCGCTCCGCGCTCGGCGTGCTGCGCATCCTCATCGAGTCCGGCATCGCACTGAACCTGCGCGAGCTCATCCGCAGTGCTATCGACTCAATTGCGTCGGACCTCGGCAGGTTCGGCGGCAAGGCGCCCGCGGACAACCTGGCCGAAGACATCTACGACTACATGATGGAGCGCCTGCGCGCCTGGTACCTCGAGCGCGGCGGCGGCGTCACCACCGAGATGTTCGATGCCGTGCTGGATACGCGCCCGTCCTCGCCGCTCGACTTCGACGACCGCCTGCGCGCGCTCTCCGAGTTCCTCGCGCTTCCCGACGCGGCGGGGCTCACCGCCGCCAACAAGCGCATCGCGAACATCCTCAAGAAGGCGGGCGAACAGCCGAGCCCGCGCGTCGATCCCGGGCTCCTCACCGACGCGAACGAGCGCCAGCTCGCGACCGAGATCGAATCGCTCCGGCAGGACGTCGAGCGGCTCGTCACGGCGCGGCGCTATGCCGACGCCCTGACGCGGCTTGCATCCCTACGGGGCCCGGTCGACGCATTCTTCGAAAACGTGATGGTGATGGCCGACGACGTGCGCGTGCGCGCGAACCGCCTCGCGCTGCTCGCGGCGCTCCAGCGTCTCTTTCTGCACATCGCGAACCTGTCCCGACTGCCGGGCTGAAAAGGCGCCTACCGGATGTCTTCAAGCATCCCGAAATGGCGGACGCTGCCGCCGCTGCAGTGGCTGGCGTCCCTTCTCTACACGTCAATCTTTTTTGTCGATTCTGTCTTGTTCGGCTTCGTGATCGTGCTGCTTGGGTGGCTACCATTCCGCCAGCGTTACGGGCTCGCGCGTGCCTGGGCGCAGACGAACGTCGGCCTCGCAAAGATTCTTTGCGGGCTTGACTGGACTGTCGAGGGCCGCGAGCACATCCCGCGCGAAGGCGCCCACGTCACGATGTGGAAGCACACCTCCACCTGGGAAACGATGGCGCAGATTGTCGTTTTCCCGCCGCAGGCCTGGGTCCTCAAACGGCAGATCCTCTGGATCCCGTTCGTCGGCTGGGCCGACCTGGCTCATGAAGTGCATCGCAATCGATCGCGGCTCCGGCCATCGCGCGGTCAACCAGGTGCTCGACCAGGGACGCGACCGGCTCGCCGCCGGCATCTGGGTCCTGATCTTCCCGGAGGGCACGCGGATGGCGGCCGGCGAGACGCGCAAGTACGGCGTGTCGGGCGCGCTGCTCGCATCGCAGGCGGGCGTGAAACTCGTGCCGGTCGCGCACAACGCCGGCGACTTCTGGCCGCGTCGCGGTCTGCTGAAAAAGCCGGGCCTCATTCGCGTCCGGATCGGCCCGCCCGTCGAGGCAACCGGGCGCGAGCCGCGCGAACTCAACGCCGAGGTGCAGCGCTGGATCGAATCCACGATGCAGGAGCTTCGCAGCCGGCCGGAAAGTGCCGGTTGCTGATGGATATGACCATCGGACCGGACGGCTAGGCTTTGGCGAACCGGGAGGCGGCCGGCAATGCCGGTTTCGTCCGCGCGATCGGCCGGTTCGATCTCACGGCCGCCGTGATCAACGGGGTGATCGGCAGCGGCATCTTTGGCCTGCCCGCCATCCTCGCCGCGACGGCGGGTACGCTGAGCCCGCTCGCGGCGCTTGCCGCCGCGGGGGGCATCGGACTCATCGCGCTCTGCTTCGCGGAAGTCGCAAGCCGGTTCCGGGAACATGGCGGCGTCTATCTGTATTCGCGCGCGGCTTACGGCCCGCTGGTCGGATTCGAGGTCGGCTGGCTGCTCGTGTGGACGCGCCTGCTGAGTGCCGCGGCGAACCTGAATCTCTTCGTGCTCTACCTCGCCGAACTCTGGCCGGAAGTGGCGGGCGGCGCCCCGCGCGCGATCGTGATGACGGGCCTTGCCTGCACGGTCGCGGTCATGAACGTGGTCGGGGTGCAGAGCGCCGCCCGGGCGATCGATTTCTTCACGATCGCGAAGCTCCTGCCGCTTGCCCTGCTCATCGTCCTCGGACTGCCGCATCTCGACGCGGCGACCGTCGCCGGTCAGGCCGTGCCGGCGCCGGACTGGTCCGAGTCGATCCTGATCCTCATGTTCGCGCTCGGCGGGTTCGAGTCCGCGCTCCTGCCCGCGGGCGAGATGCGGGACCCCCGGCGTGACGTCGCCTTCGCTCTCCTCACCGGGCTCGCGGTCGTCAGCGTCGTCTACCTGCTCGTCCAGGTCGTGGTGATCGGCACCGTTCCGCATGCCGCCGGGGTCCAGCGCGCCGATCGCCGACGCACTCGCGGCGCTCCTGGGTCCGGTCGGCCTCCTCCTCGGCAGTCTCGGAGCGATGGTCTCGGTCGTCGGCTGGATGACTGGCGCCTTCCTGGGCCAGCCGCGGGTGATCCATGCGATGGCCGATCGCGGCGAGCTTCCGCGCGTCCTCGCCGGAGTCCATTCGAGGTTTCGAACGCCTGCGCCCGCCATCCTGCTGTTCGCTGGCGTGAGCCTCGCGCTCGCCTTCGCCGGAAACTTCGCGGCGAACGCCACCTTCGCTGCGATCGTGCGGATGGTCTATTACGGACTCACCTGCGCGGCGCTCATCGTGCTGCGCAAGAAGGGCGGCGAGCCGCCGGGTTTTCGCCTGCGCGGCGGTCCCGTCATCGCCGTACTCGCGGTCGGTTTCTGCGCGTGGTTGCTCGCGACGCGCTCGTTCGAGCAGGCGTGGATCCTGGCCGTGCTGATCGCGGCGGGACTTCCTTTCTACTGGTTCCGCCGACGCGAGACTCAGTCTTGGGTCCAAAGGGACAAGTGAAAGGCCCCTCGTGGATTACGATAGGCGAGTGCATCGAGAGTGGCGATGACACTGTGAAGGCCATGCGCAATCGCGGCTCGCACCCGGTCGTGCGCGTGCATTGCGTCGAAGTGCCGCTATCGCTGCCCCACTCGAACGATTGAGCGGTGGATCGCTGCGTTGCCGGACCCGCGAAGATCGACGCTGGCGCAGCGTCTTTTGCGGGGACAGGGGCTGGAAAGCCTGACTGTGCTCGCGCTGCTCGCGAGCCTCACATCCGTCTGCCGGCTGCCGTCGCTCGCGAGCCTCCAATGGACTCCGGGTGGCAAGCCGTGCTTCCCGGACGGACCGGAATTCAGCCTTACGCACTCCCGCGGCTTCGCCGCGTGCGCGGTCGCACCGCGGGGCTTGCGCGTCGGCATCGACATCGAGCCGGCCGACCGCGCGCGCGCGGCGTCCGTCGCGCTCGTTGCCGGTGACGCCGAGCGCAAGGCGATCGATGAGGGGGCGCTCTCCCCGACCGAGCTCTGGACTGCCAAGGAGGCGGTGCTCAAGGCGGCCGGGGCGGGCCTTTCGGACATCGCGGTGTCGCCGTCCGGAATCACGGTGCGCGATATGCGGGTGTGCACTATGGCTGGCGTCATTTCCGGCCCCGGAACGGTCTTCTGCTTGCAGTCGCGACGCGGGGCCGCATGCCTGCCGTCCGGATTCGCTGGCCCTCACCAGCCTCCGTCTTCGGCTGACCCGCCTGGCAGGCTCGGAAACAGCTGCATCCATGTGACTACTTCAACGACCGGCGCTTTCCTCCTCGTGATGTTGGCTGATCTACACCGTCCCTTACCTGGTCTGGCGCCTGGCGCGGACCGACTACTTTGCGCCGCTCGTCATCGTCCAGATCGTCGCCGGAATCCTGTTCGGGCCGGCCTTTGCCGGCCGTCTGTTTCCGGAGTTGCACCAGTCACTGTTTACAGAACCGGTCTTGCAATCCCTGTCCGGTATTGCCACCTGGGCCGTTGCGGTATTTGTCTGGCTTGCCGGCATCGAGCTGGACCTCCGGCAGGCTTGGGCGCATCGCCGCGAAGGCCTCATCACGGCCGGGCTGGCACTCGCTGTCCCGCTGCTGTTCGGCGTGCTCGTCGCCGCAATGCTGGCCGGCGATGCGCGTTGGCTCGGCCCTGCCGCGGCGGAGTGGCAGTTCATAGCCGGCGTCGGCATGGCGTGTGCGGTAACCGCCCTGCCCGTGCTGATCATGTTGCTGGAGAAGCTCTCGATCCTCCGCGCGCCGATCGGCCAGCGGCTGCTCCGCTACGCGAGTCTCGACGACATTGCCATCTGGGTCGTGCTGGCGCTCATCCTCGTGGACCTGGAGCGCATTGGCCTGCAGTGCGCGTTTCTCGCGGCATTCAGCATCTGCGGTTTCGGATTCCGCAAGCTCATGCCCCGCCTGAACGCAGCGGATCGCTGGTACGTCAGCGTCATCTGGCTCGTGCTCAGCGCCTGCGCCGCCGAATGGCTCGGCCTGCACTTCATGATCGGAGCGTTCCTCGCGGGCGCGGTGACCGATGCAAAATGGCTCGACGAGAACCGGACAAACGAGCTGCGCTACGGCGTGCTGCTGCTGCTCATGCCCGTTTACTTTCTCGTCACCGGGTTGCGGACCGACTGGGGGATCGACAGCGCGACCGTATTCCTCGTCGCGGGGGCGCTGCTGGCGGCCGCGGTCCTCGGCAAGCTGCTGGGCGTCTGGCTGGCGGGGTGTATCCTCAAATGGCCCGCGGGCGAGGCCTCCCTGTTCGGCTGGATCCTCCAGACCAAGGGGTTGATCATGATCGTCTTCACCAGCGTGTTGCTCGATAAGAGAATCATTTCGCAGGAAACCTTCACGGCCTTGCTCATGATGGCCCTCGTGAGCACGATCCTGACGGTTCCCATGGCCACGCCCAAACTCCAGCGCGTCCTGGCGTCGACTCCCAGACGTTCATAGGCATCGCGAAATGGCCCTAGTATTTGATGCTCAACATGCCGCTGTCCTGGCGGACAGCCGCGAACTTCCTGTCGCAGTCACGTCTGATCGCACTCCGCCGCGGCCCTTTCGCGATCTTCACTACGTCCGGGTCATCTCGACCGGCCTCAGCTTCCTGCTGTTTGGCGTGTTCGGAACGATCCTCGGGATCCTCGTCGTTCCGCTGCTGCTTGCGTTTCCAGGTTCGAGGATTGCGCGCCAGGCTCGTGTGCGCCGCATGATCCGGCTCGCCTTCCGCGCGCTGGTGGGGTTCATGAACCAGACGGGCTGCATCAGCTATGCGTTCTCCGGAGTCTCATCACTCGGAAGGTCCGGCCAGCTCGTCATTGCGAACCATCCGTCACTCGATCGACATCGTCCTGCTGATCGCCTTTGTGCCGGGCGCCGCCTGCGTCGTAAAGCGCGCAGCGTGGCGGAATCCATCGATGGTCATTGCCGTCCACGCGGCGGGCTACGTCGCCAACTCGCCGACCGAATCGATGATCGAGAAGGGATCTGCCCTCCTGGCCGCTGGCGAATGCCTGATCATGTTTCCGGAAGGCACGCGCACCGTGCCTGATCGACCGGCACACTTTCATCGCGGCGCTGCCAGCGTCGCACTGCGCACCGCGCGGGTGGTGACGCCTGTCTTCATCGATGTCCGGCCGCCGCACTTGTCGAAGGCTGTGCCCTGGTACCGGGTTCCGGTCATCCGCCCGCACTATTCGCTTTCCATCGGGCCGGACATCGACCCCGGCCCTTACCGCGAGCGCCCGGCTCCTGTCGCTTCACGGGCGCTGAACGAATTCTTCAAGTCCAGCTATGCGTCGGTCGTGCGCACAACCTAAAATGACGCATGACACGGCGGGCCCAGAGCCCGTCACTCAACCGATGCACGATAAAGATGCAATTTTCAACGAGTTGCGCGCGACGCTCGCCGAGCTCTTCGAGCTCGACCCGGCACGCATCACGCTCGAGGCAAGGCTCTCTGAAGACCTCGAGATCGACAGCATCGACGCCATCGACCTCATGGATCGCCTGCGGCGGCAGACGGGCCGCAAGATCTCCATCGAAAGCTTCCGCTCCGTTCGCACGATCCAGGACCTGGTCCAGGCGATCCACAAGCTCGTGAACGAGAGCTGAGACGCTGAGCGGCGGCACTGGCCCGGACCGGATGGGGCCGACCTTGATTGCGAGGCGATTTCATCTCGACGATGTCGAGCACCAGGCCGCTGCAATCGGGATCCTGAATGACGAGGGGTTGCGCGTCCTTCGCCGCTGCGGGCACGAGGTGGTGGCCCGGGCCTGCGCGCCGGAACTGCCTTCCTGCAACGTTCGCTTCGTCGACGTCTCCCGATTGCAGGAGCTCGAAATCACGCCGGACACCGGGCTTGTCGCGCTGTACGCAATGCCGTTTCCCGGCCGTCCGGTGGTCACGGGCACGCGCGCAACGGAAGGCCCGGCGGTCACGATCGATTTGCGCGTCCCGCCGGACCTCGGCTGCCTGCGCGGTCATTTTCCCGCCTTGCCGGTCGTCCCCGCGGTGGTCCAGCTCGGGTGGGTGCTGGAATTCGGCGCCGAGATTCTCGGCACGCTGCCGACATTCCGCGCCGTCCGGTCCGTCAAGTTCCAGCGCATAATCCAGCCTGGTCATTCGCTCCGGCTTCATATCGCGGCGGAAATGCGCCGGCTCGACGCTACGCTTCGAATATGCATCCGAAGCAGGCAGGTATTCCGCCGGAATCATCGAGACGAGAGGCGCCGGTGACTGAAATCTGCGCCGTCATTCCGGTTTACGAACACGGCAGCACCGTGGGCAGCGTCGTTGACGCCCTGCGAAGCTGCGGATTGACCAGCGTCCTCGTGGACGACGGTTCCGGGCCGCAATGCGCGCAGGCACTCGACGCGATCGTGAGCTCGAAGTCCGGCGTCCACTTGCTGCGCCACCCGGCAAACCGCGGCAAAGGAGCCGCCGTTCAGACCGGCCTGCGCGCTGCTGCTGCGCTCGGCTACACGCACGCGCTCCAGATCGACGCAGACGGTCAGCACCGCGCTCGCCGACATCGCGCGATTCGTCGCGGAGGCCCGGACCAGCCCCGATGCGGTCATTTGTGGTCGCCCTGTCTTCGGTGCCGACGCGCCCCGATCCCGGATCTACGGGAGGCGACTGACCAACTTCTGGGTGTCGGTGAACACCTGGTCAACCGGAATTCCGGACGCGATGTGCGGATTCCGCGTGTATCCTCTCGGCCCAACCGTATCGCTGCTCGATCGCTCCCGCCTTGGGCGGCGCATGGACTTCGATATCGAAATTCTCGTCCGCCTTCACTGGCTTGGCGTCCCGATGCGATGGCTTCCCACCGCCGTCTCGTATCCGCGGGAAGGGACTTCGCATTTCAGGAAGGGGCTCGATAACGCCCTGATCACGCGCGCGCACACGATGCTTTTCTTCGGCATGGTGGTGCGGGCGCCGATGCTGCTCGCGCGCAAGCTCGGGCTGACGCGCTCGCGCTACTCGGTCGCGTGACGGGCATGCGAAAACGCGGACCCATCTCCGAAACGACCGAGATCGACGTCGCCTTCCACGACGTCGACCTGATGGCGGTCGTCTGGCACGGCCATTACTTCAAGTACCTCGAAACGGCGCGCTGGCAACTGATGAACCGGCTCGGTTACGGCTTCGCGGCGATGCGCGACTCCGGCTATCTGTGGCCGATCATCGAAACTCGAATGCGCCACATACGCAGCGCCGCGTACGGCGATCGGCTTGCGGTCACGGCGTCGCTCGTCGAGTGGCAGTGCCGGCTTGCGATCAACTACCTGATCGCCGATGCCAAAAGCCGCGCGCGCGTCGCGCGCGCACGCACGGTGCAGGTTGCCGTTCTCGGAACGACTGGCGAATTGCAGTTTGCGTCCCCACCCGAGTTTGTCCGGCGAATCGAGGCAAGGCTCGCGGGGAACGCGGGCGTGAGCCTCCCTGAACCGTCGGCGCTCGTGCCGCACCAGGGCGATGCCTTGCTGCTGGATTGCATCGATGCGGTGCGGCCCGACGGGCTCGTCGCAAGCTTGATCGTCCGTGGCGAACGGCGTCCCGGCCGGGAGTGCCGCTCACTGCCGGCGTGGATGGGGCCGGAGATCATGGCGCAGGCGATCTCGGCATTCGCAACTTACCGTTCCGGCCCGCCTTATCTCCCGAAGCCGGGGCTCATTCTGGGGATTCGCAAGTACCATTCGAGCGTGACCGAGTTCAAGCACGGCACCCGACTGGCGGTCAGCGTGCGCGAATCCACCCGCGACGACGCGGGAGGCGCTGTGTTCGACTCGACGCTGAGCTTGAATGGCACCGAGATCGCGACCGGGATGCTGACGGTCTACCAGCCCGACAATATCGTCCAGGCGCTGGCGGATCAGTTCGTATGAGTACGCGCATCCTGGTAACCGGCTCCAGCCGCGGGATCGGGCGGGCAATCGCGCTGCAGCTCGCCCGCGACGGCTACGACATTGCGCTGCATTGCCGGCACCAGCGTGAGCTGGCATTGACGGTTGCAAGCGAGATTCAGCGCGCGGGCAGATCCACGACGCTGCTCGAGTTCGACATCGCGGACCGCGACGCCGCGCGAACGGCAATCGAAGCGGATATCGAGAGCGGCGGTGCCTACTACGGCGTGGTCTGCAATGCCGGAATGACTTCCGATGGGGCGTTCCCGTCGCTGGAAGGCAGCGCAGTGGGATGCCGTGATCCGCACGAACCTCGACGGCTTCTACAACGTCTTGCGGCCCGTGATCATGCCGATGGTTCGACGCCGCGCGCCGGGCAGGATCGTCACGATTTCCTCGGTCGCCGGAATCATCGGAAACAGGGGGCAGGTCAATTACAGTGCCGCCAAGGCCGGGCATCATCGGCGCAACAAAGGCGCTTGCGGTCGAGCTTGCATCGCGTGAAATCACCGTCAACTGCGTGGCTCCGGGCCTCGTGGAAACGGACATGATCGGCCCCGATACGCCGGTCGCGAAAATCCTTGAATTTGTCCCCGCCGGCCGGCTCGGCACGCCGGAGGAAGTCGCCGCTGCGGTCAGCTTCCTGATGTCGCCCGCCGCTTCGTACGTCACGCGACAGGTGATCGCCGTCAACGGGGGCCTCTGCTGATGACGCGCGTGGTGGTCACCGGAATGGGCGGCGTCACGGCATTCGGCTCGGACTGGCCCACGATCCGCACGCGGCTCCAGGCAGGGACGAACGCGGTGCGTTACATGACGGAGTGGGACGCGATGACCGACCTCGCGACGCGGCTTGGCGCGCCGATCGACGGCTTCGAGCCGCCCGCGCACTGGACCCGGAAGCAGTTGCGGAGCATGGGGCGCGTTTCGCAGCTCGCCGTGCGCGCAGCGAGCTTGCCCTCGCTGACGCCGGACTCCTGGACGACGCCTCGATACGCGACGGCCGCATGGGCGTTGCCTGTGGATCCTCGGTCGGCAGCACGCCCGACATCAGGCACTTTGTCGAGATGCTGCAGACAGGACAATACCGGCGGACTCAATGCCAATTCCTATGTCCGGATGATGCCGCACACCGCAGCCGCGAATGTCGGGATCTTCTTCGGGCTCACCGGCCGCATCATTCCGACGTCCAGCGCCTGCACTTCCGGCAGCCAGGGCATCGGCTACGCCTGCGAGTCCATACGCGCCGGCCGCCAGACCCTGATGCTGGCGGGCGGCGCCGAAGAACTGTGCGCGAGCGAAGCAATCGCATTCGATTTCCTGTACGCGACCAGCAGGCGCAACGACGCAGCCGTCAACGACGCCGCGACCCTACGACCGCGACCGCGACGGCCTGGTCATCGGCGAAGGCGCCGCAATGTTGGTCCTCGAGGACCTCGAGCACGCGCGCGCGCGCGGGGCCCGCATTCATGCGGAGGTCGTCGGCTTCGCCAGCAACTCGGACGGCGCACACGTCACCCGGCCCATGGAGGGAGACGATGCAGCGTGTCATGGAGATTGCCACTCGCCGATGCCGGGGTCTCGGCCGATGCGATCGGCTACGTGAATGGCCACGGCACCGCGACCGAGCATGGCGACATCGCCGAGACACGGGCCACCGTCGTCGCTGCTCGGCAGCCCGATGCCCGATCAGCTCGCAGAAGAGCTACCTCGGCCACACGCTGGGCGCCTGCGGTGCGATCGAGGCCTGGTTCAGCGATCGAGATGATGAAGGAGGGCTGGTTCGCTCCGACGCTCAACCTGGAGCACGTCGATCCGCACTGCGGCGATCTCGATTACATCGCGGGCTCCGGCCGCGAGCTCGACATCGAGTACGTCATGAACAACAACTTCGCGTTCGGCGGCGTCAACACTTCCCTCATCTTCCGCAACTGTGCGTGATTGTTCGCTTTCGCCTCTTCCGCATGGATTTGGCCCGTCGGAGCCATTCGCCGTCGCGGACAATCGAATGATCGACGCCGTGGAATTTCGCGCGAGGACCGCATCCCTGGCCGCCGCCATCCCCGCGGGCGGTCACGTCGTGAACCTTTGCCCGGGCCGCTATCGCTTCGCGGCCGCATTCTGCGCCGCGTTGGCGCGCACTGCCACGACGCTGTTGCCTTCGTCGCACTCCGCGGAGAGCGGTCGCTGAACTCGTCGCCGCGAACCCCGGCTGCACTCGTCATCGATGACGCCGACGTTGACGGCGTGCGGCCCGGCCGACCGGATCGACACGCAGCCGCATGCGCCGGATTTCATTGCCGCGATTGGGCACACCTCGGGTAGCACGGGCGTGCCTTCTGCCCATCCAAAACGCTGGAGTGGACTGCAAGCCTCAACCGCGCTGAATGCTGCTGCCATTCGCGACGCGCTTGGCCGATCGTTTCACGAAGCGCGACCCTGGATCGTTGCAACGGTCCCTCCGCAGCACATGTACGGGCTGGAAATGTCCATACTGCTGCCGCTCCTCGCCGGTTTCGGCATCCACTGCGGCAAGCCGCTCCTGCCTGCGGATGTCGGGATCGCACTTTCGGAGGTTCCACCGCCTCGAGTGCTGGTCAGCACGCCGGTCCACCTGCGGGCGCTGGTCGATTCCGGCGTCAGTTTTCCCGAGGTGGCGATCGTGGTGTCGGCTACGGCGCCACTGCCTCGGGACCTTGCAAGCCGGATCGAGACAAGACTCGGGGCCGTTCTGATCGAGTTTTTCGGCTCAACGGAAACCTGCGTCATCGCCACCCGCAGGACCGCCCGTGAGGACTGGTGGCGGCCATATTCCGGCGTTCGATTGCAGTCCGGCCGCGGCGGTACGAATGTGGGCGCCCCGTGGCTCGCCGGAGATCAGCACCTTCATGACATCGTTGAAGTCCGCGATGACGGCTCATTCGCGGTCATCGGCCGGGGCAGCGACATCATCGAGGTGGCAGGCAAGCGCGCCTCGCTTGCCGATCTGACGCGGCGCTTGCAATCCCTCGATGGTGTCGAGGACGCGGTTGTGTTTCAGCCGCCGGTCCGTGAGGGCGGGGCTGCAGGCCGCTGCGCCGCGCTGGTCGTCGCGCCGGGACTGAGGCCCCGGGAACTTGCGCGCCGGATGCGAAGCATCGTGGACGCGGTGTTCGTGCCGCGACCCATTGTCATCGTGCCAAAGCTGCCTCGAAACGAGGTTGGCAAGCTGCCACGTGAGCGGCTGCTTGAACTCCTCGCTACTGCAGCTTCACAACCTCGCCGCGGAAGGTGACGCCCGACATCAGGCCGCCGCTGCCGCATTCATATTCGGTCGCGCTCTTGATCGTGTTCTCGCGATAGTAGCTCTCGATGTTGATCACCGCGTCCCCGCCCTCTTGCTTCGCGCGATCCTGGAAAGAAAGCATCGCGGACAGGAAAGCCCACTCGCATGCTTCCTTGTCCTTTTTGCCGAAGCCGTTCGTCTTCTTGTTGCTCATGAAGACACCGAAGCTCTTCGCAACCGGCGGGTGATCGCTGTCACCGAAATAGAACTTGATGCCCCCGTCCAGCCGGGCCTTCGCTGACCCCGAGTTCATCGCGTCGGCGATCGGCAACATGGTCTTCGTGTCTCGCGCTTCCGTCTCCGGGGCGACGAGGATCGCCAGCACGACGACCGTTGCGAGGGATGCCAGAAGCAGGTGTTGCGGTTTCATGATGGTTCCTCGCGGAATGATGGCCTCCAGCATAGCGCGACAGCTTTTGCGGCAGCTAGATCCACAGGCACTCGATTTCCACCAGGAGCTCGCGCCGGCAGATGTCGGCCTCGATCAGGAGGGGGTCATCCGCGCCGGACAGGCCAGCCCGGACCTGGTGCGCGACTCCATCCGCGCCGGCCCGCTCCCTCACGTACACCTTCACGCCCGTCGGCGCGCCGCCTCCGCCGCCCGCGCGATACAGCTGCCGCGAGGTTATTGAGTGTTTCCTCGACCTGCGACGTGAGGTCGCCGTCGTGCCGCGATTCGTGCCCGACGATGCTGGACGTGCCGGAACCCATCAGCGCGCCGGATTCGAGCCGCATCGCCCGGGCAAAAGCGGGCGGGCTCGCGCCGTACTCGCGTGGATAGCGGTACGCCCGCACCTGCCGCGGGTTCTCGACCGGACGGCCTGGCGCGCGGCCGGCGAGCCAGCAGACCTGTACGCGACCCGACGGGCGTCGGCGTCCCACGGCAGTCGCGGCCGGAAGCTTATCCGGTGGCATGTCTCCGAGGCCTCGTGCGCGCCCGACGCAGAACTGCCGGTAGCGCTCAAGGTCACCCTCGCCGTCGTTGATCGAATCGATGAAGTTCCAGATGCGCAGCAGGTGACGGTGCGAGCTGCGCGCCTGGAATTCGCAGCATCGACCGGTAGGCGGCCTGCGCCGCATCCGCGATGCCGCTGTACCGCTGCTCATCGAGGTCGATGAAGCCGGACACGAACTCTGCGCTGGCCGCGAAGCGGACGTGGCCGTCGACTCCCGTCGCAACAGCCTCGGCCACTCGCCACAGTTCCAGCGCGTGCAAACCGTCTGCTGCGGCGAGCCCGGTCCCGAGCACGCGGTTGCCGCCGATAGACGAGACCTTCAGGCGACCCGTACCCGAACGCGATCGAGCACGTCGTCCGCAAGATTTTCCGGCGGTCGGCGCGCTAATTCGATGCGCAGTCCCATCATCGCCTCCGCGCAACCCGCGCCTCAGGCGGGATCTTGCCGCGTCGTGCCGCCCGTGAATTCAGCCTCCCTGCGCCGGCGGCGGTTGCGTCCGTACCTGAGCGTTTCGCGCAGACGGCGAAGTGACGAGGCGTAATAGAGGAACTTGTACGCGGCCAGGCGCCGCCCGATCTCGGGCGTTCCAAAGACATCTCCCGCCAGCATCGAGATCACGGCCTGTTCCATGCCGAAGACGTTGCGGGGATTGGCGAACAGCATGCGCGTGGCGGGCGCATTGAACCGCTCGATGAACCAGGACAATGCGCGCAGGCCCGCCCACACCTCGCGCTCGTAAGCACGCTGCAGACGGCGCTCGATGCCCGGAGCGCCGAGGACCTGTCGACGAGCTCGGCGGCGCGCTCGCCGGCGCGCATCGCGAGATAAACGCCCGTCGAGAAGATCGGATCCACGAACGCGCCAGCGTCGCCCGCCATGAGCCAGCGCGGCCCCGTCAGCTGGCTGCACACGTAGGAATAGTTGCCCGTGGCGTGCAGGTTGCCGACGATCTCCGCTCCGGCCATCCGTTCGCGCGCGCCCGGCACTCCATCGAGGATCCGGCGCAGGAAGTCGCCCGGCGGTTCGCGACGATTCTTGAACAGCCACGGGTCGGCGACCACGCCGACGCTCACGATCTCCTGGCGCAGCGGGATCATCCAGGCCCAGCCGTGCTCGTGAGCGTAAATGCTGATGTTGCCCGCGTCCTCGCCCGGCCTGCGCGCGACGCCCCTGAAATGCGCGAACAGCGCCGCGCTGCGGTGGCGCGGATGCTTGCGCTTCAGTTTCAGTACATTCCCGAGCAGCGCATCGCGCCCGGTCGCATCCACGAGATAGCGCGCCTGGACGGAGAGCCTTTCCCCCGAATCCGATTCCGCATGCGCAACGACGCCCTGCGGCGAGAATTCGACGTTGCGCACCCGCACGCCCTGACGCGCATCCACGCCCTGCGAAGCGGCGTGCCGGAAAAGCAGCTCGTCGAACTCTTCGCGCTTGACCTGGAACGCGAATGGCGGCGTCTTGCCGAGCGCGCGGCTGAAGCGGAATACGTTGAAGCCGCCGCCGTTCATCGTCGGGAAATCCGCGCCGAGCTTCAGCACTCCGATCTCGCGCACGGCCTCGAGAAGCCCGAGCCGCTCGATGATCGGCATGTTCGCCGGCAGCAGCGACTCGCCGATGTGGAAGCGCGGGTGATGATCGCGCTCCAGCAGCAGCACGGAGCGGCCGCGCCGCGCGAGGAAAGCCGCAGTCGTGCTGCCCGCGGGACCTCCACCGACAACGAGCGCATCGCATTCGATCACGCGCGGATTGTAGCCGGATCGGTTTGCAGCAGGATATGATGCCGCGGAAAAATGCCGTCACTGCAGACTCCCGCCGAACAGGCGCTTGCCGAATTGATCGTCGCTGCGGTCAATCTCGAGGACGTTGATCCCCGGGAGATCGATCCCGAGGCGCCGCTGTTCACCGACGGCCTCGGTCTCGACTCCATCGACGCGCTGGAGCTCGCGCTCGAGATCTCCAAGCGCTATGGCGTGCAGCTGCGCGCGGACGACGCCGAGAACCGCCGCATCTTCGTCTCGCTGCGGGCGCTGTCCGCTTTCATCGAGAGCCGACGGGAGCGTTGATGCGAACGCTTCCGCTCGCCGTCAGTGCCGTCACCGTGACGTCGGCACTCGGCACCGGCGTCGCCGCGCACGGCGAGGCCATCCGCCAACGCCGCGGCGGTCTGCGCCGCAACGATTTCACGGCGTCGCCGCTCACAACCTGGATCGGGCGGGTCGCGGGCATCGAAGCCGTTTCCGTCCCCGGTGCCTGCGAGCGGCTCGACTCCAGGAACAACCGGCTGGCCTGGCTGGCCCTGCAACAGGATGGCTTCCTCGAAGCCATCGCCGAGGCCAGGTCGCGTTACGGCCGCGACCGGATCGCGCTCGTGCTCGGCACGTCGACGGCAAGCATCGGCGCGACGGAGGATGCGTACCGTCATCCTTGCCGATACCGGCGGCGTCCCGGCATCGCTGAAGGACCCGGTTCTCCACGTGGCGCACTCGCTGGGCTCCTTCGTCCAGGAAGTCGCTCGGACTCGAAGGCATTTGCGCGACCGTTGCGACCGCATGCTCGTCGAGCGCCAAGGTGTTTGCGCAGGCCGAGCGGCTGATTCGCTCCGGACTCGCCGATGCCGCCGTCGTCGGCGGCGTCGATTCGCTCTGCGGCAGCGTGCTGTTCGGCTTCAACTCGCTCGAGCTCATCTCGCCAGAGCCCTGCCGGCCGTTCGACGTCGCGCGAAGCGGCATCAGCATCGGCGAAGCGGGCGGATTCGCGCTGCTCGAGCGCTCGGGTAGCGGGCCCTGGCTCCTCGGCTACGGTGAATCGAGCGACGCCCATCACATGTCGTCGCCGCACCCCGAAGGCCTTGGCGCGCGGCTCGCGCTTCGCGATGCGCTCGCAAGCGCCGGCCTCGAAGCCGTCGATGTCGGCTACATCAACCTGCACGGCACGGCGAGCGCACGCAACGACGAAGTCGAAGCGGCGGTCGTCGGCGACATGTTCCCGGCATCGACGCAGGCGGGTTCGACCAAGGGCTGGACCGGGCACGCGCTCGGTGCGGCGGGCTTTCTCGAAGCGGTGATCAGCCTCGGCGTCCTCGCGGGTGCGCGCACTCCCGGGATGTTGAATACCACGACGCTCGATGCCGCCTGCGGGCCCCAGATCCGCGTCGACCCTGCACCGCTGTCGAGTCCCTACGTGCTTTCGAATTCGTTCGGTTTCGGCGGCAGCAATTGCGTCCTCGCCTTCGGCTCCGAGCGCCGGCCTTGAGCGCGCCGGGTGCGATCGCCTGCGTCGACGGCGTCGCATTCTGGGCGCAGCGACTGCCCGGCTGGGACGTCGCTTCCGCCGTGTTCGCCGGCGCGTCCGCTGCCCCGGCCGGCATCGCGCGCCGGCCGGCGCCGGACATGCTGCCGCCGACCGAACGCCGTCGCGCTCCGGACACCGTCGCGCTCGCGATCGAGGTCGCGGCTCGGGCCTGCAAGGCCGCGGCGATTTCGCCCGCGGAGCCCGCGAGCGTCTTTGCCACGACGCACGGGGACCTCGCGATCACCGACTACCTGTGCGCGAACCTGCTCGAATCGCCCCTGCACACCTCGCCGACGCGTTTCCACAATTCCGTCCACAACGCGGCGGCCGGATACTGGTGCATTGCCGCCGGCAACCACGCTCCCTACACGACCATCAGCGTCGCGGGCTATACGTTCGGCGCCGGTCTTCTCGAGGCCTTGACGCAGGTCGAGTCGCAGCAAAGACCGGTACTCTTCGTCGCTTACGATGCCGAGGCCTGCGGACCGTTCGCGACGCTCGTCTCGAGCCGTGGCCTCGTCGGCGCCGGGCTCCTGCTGTCGCCGTGCCGCGGTGTATCCACGGTGGCGGAACTGCATTGGTCGCTCGCCGGACAGAGCCCGGTTCCGGTCACCGAGCCATCGCCGCAGAACGCGCCATGGGTTGCGGGAAATGCGATGGCGTCATGCCTGCCGCTTTTCGAGGCGCTGGCCCGGCATTCGACTCCGGTCACGCTGGCTGCCGGGCCGGCGCTTGCACTCCATCTCGGGATTCGATGACCGCGGCACGGCCTCGCACAAGTTCGCGGCCGGCGTGCGTCACCAGAAAGCGATATTGAAGTCCCCCCGAACCGCCTTCGAGGCGCCTGACCTCGACTCGCAATTCGTCAGGCAGGGCTTCGACACTCGTCGCGAATAATTCCACGTCGCGCAGCGACACCAGCAGGCCCGGTGCCGGCCCCCGCCCAGACGCGCGAGCAATCAGCGCTCCGTGAACTGCCATCGCCTGGGCGCCGTACTCGCACAGGCACAGAGCGGAGAGCCGGCCGCTGCGCCGCAGCGGATTGGCCGGCGATGCGTGGCTTCGCGTGACGAGCGTAGCTCCCCCTGCATCCCAGCCCACCAGGCCCTCGAGCAGGCACATCGACCCGGCGTGTGGAACCAGGTCGCGGACCTCCATCGGGTTCACGTGCGGCCCGCCGGATCCCGCGGCATGGCAAGCGCCAGCAGGAAGTTCATGACGACGCCGAGCGTCACAGTGACGCCGATCGAACGGAGCACCGGAATCGACGAGAGCGACAGCAGTGCGAACACCATCAGCGTCGACACGGATGAGACGAGCACCGCATGCAGCGTGCGCAGGCGCTCATCGCGATCCGGCCCGATCCGCTCGAAAAACAAGGCGTAGTCGATCCCGAGCCCGGCGGCCAGGACGAGCGACATGAGGTGAAAGAGATCGAGCGGCACGCCAAAGCCGCGCAGCGCAGCAACGATTGCGGCTGTCGTCAGCGCCATCGGGGCCACGACGCGCACGACCCGGCGCACGTCGCGTAGCGCGACTGCGATCACGACGAGGAGCAGGACCGCCGCGAACCCCAGGCAACCGAGGATGCGCTCGCGTTGCGCGACGGCGAGTGCCACCGCCTCGCGCTTGAGGTCGATCAACATGGTTCCCTGCCCGGCTGCGGCGGCCCACTGCCGCAGCAGGCCTGGATTGGAAACAGCCGAGAACGCGATGATCGCCTGCGTGCCGCGGCTGCGCTCATGCAGCAGGCCCTCGACCAGCGGGGCCTGTTCTGACTGACGGAGCGCTGCCAGCGTCAGCGGCGGCTGCGCACGTGCGCGCTCGACGTCGGCCAGGAATGGCGCGAAGACGCCGGCGCGAAACGGCATGCCGTCCAGGGCCGCGGCCAGCGCAGACGCGAGTTCCGCCGGTGCGGGCAGCTGCGCCTGCCGAATCCGTTGCCGTCGAATGGAGGGCAGGTACTTCCCGGCGTGCTCGTATCCTGCAATCGCGCCCACGTTGACGAGGGCATCGAGGCCGGGCTGCAGCAGCTCGAGCTTCTGCAAGGCCGCCTCCGTGTCGGCTGCAGAGACGACAGCGAGAAACCGCGGGTCCGGCGCACCGATTTCTGCGCGCAGGCGCGCATCCTGGGCCAACAAGTCCGGTGGCACCGGCGTCAACGCACCGAGATCGTCCTGCCAGGCCGGGCCGGGCGCGAACAGCGCGATCGCAAGGCACGCGCCCATTGCGACGGCATATGCGGCCGGCGGCACCCGCGGCAGCGAGAACAGTTGCTCGAGGCGTTCGAGCATCGGCGACTGCGCGGGATCGCGAAAGTCCTCGCCCGTCATCCGCGGCAGGAGGTAACGCGTCGTGAGTCCCGCCACGGCCAGGCCCGTGATCGAGAAGACGCCGAGCTGGGCGAGGCCCGTGACGCCCGAGGCGAGAAATGCGACATAGGCGATGCACGTCGCCGCAACGCCGGTCGCCAGCGTCGGCCATAGCCCAGCCGCGTTCGCGAAAGGTGAAAGCCCCGCATGCTGATGGCTGAAAAGATGAATCGGATAGTCCTGCGCAACGCCGATGAGCGTGAACCCGAAAGCGAGCGTGATGCCGTGGACATTGCCGTAGACGGCACCGACGGCGGCGAGACCGGAGAGCGCCGCGGTCGCGAGCGGCAAGGGCGCGAGCACCGGCACGCGCCAGCGCCGATAGGCAAGGACCAGCAGCACGACGAGCCCGGCCGTCGCCCCGGTTCCAAGCCAGGCCGTTTCGCGCTGGGTGCGTTCCTTCATCAAGGCGGAAAACCGGCCGGGTCCGGAGACGATCATGCGCAGGCGACCGTCCCCATTCCCCTCCTTGAATGCCGAATCGAGCGCCGCGAGCGCCTCCTGCTGGCCATCAGGATCGAATCCCGCGGCTTTTGTTTCCACCAGGAGCAGTGCTTGCCGGCCCGCGGCATCGAACCACGCACCATCGATCGTTCGCGGTGTTTTCCGTTGTGCCCATGCCGACGCGATCGTCGCGATCTCAAGCGTGGGATCCGACGGAATGAGCGATTCCAGCGCCGGCGCGGCCGGCGATGCCAGGTCCTGGAGCCGCTCGCCGAGTGCCGAGCGCAGGTACGCTGCATCGAGCGGCCTGTGGTCGAAGCTCGGCGTCAAGAGGTAGCGGTACTCGATCAACCATGCGGGGATGTCGCTTGAACCATTCGCGACCAGCAGGAATTCCGGCTCCCGCCGAAGCCGCCCGACCAGCGCATGCGATGCCTGCGCAAGCTCCGCGGCATCGCCACCCTCGAGTGCGAGCAGGAGCAGCCTCGCGGCGGGCCCTTCACCGATTCCTTCCATGACGAGTGTCTGCTCGGGCGACTCGGGCCGCGGGAGGAAATAGCGAAGATCCGTGCTCAGCCGAAGCGTGTGCAGCACCACGGCGAGCAGCACGCCGAGCACGCCGATCCACAGCCCGAACCAGGCCAGGGCGCGTGCGTCAGCGCTCACGGGACGGCCCGGCACCGGTCCGCGGACGGCCGCCCGGGATCACTCGCGGCCGTGCCCAGCTGGACCACCGATGACGTGCTGCCGTCCTGCAGGACGACGGCGATGCAGGCCGGCGTGTCACCGACGCCTCGCACCCGAATCATTCCGATTCGATCCCGCCGGCCCGCCTGTCTCGGCACGAGATCGAGTTGCCAGCCGCCAGGCAGGAATTCGACGGTCGTCTCGAAGCTGCCCTCGAGTGCCGTCCTGTCGCCAGCGAGCAGGGACGAGAAAGCCGTAAGCAAGCCGCCCAGCTCGGCGCTACGTCGCAGCGAGAAGCGACGCTCCGGAAGACCCTCGCGCTGGATCCTCACGTCGCTGCCATCGATATCCGTCCGCTCGCGGTACGGCTCCGTCACGACGCGCGACAACTGCCCTTTCCCGCGGTACTCGAGCACGCCCGACACGACGAGATCCTGCTCCAGCAAGGGCGAGGCATGAGTCTCGACGAAGGCAATCTTTTGCGGCGGTTCCCGCGCCAGAGACTTGAGCAGCGAATCGAGGTCCGGCTCCCCGGCTCCGGCAGCCGCGAAGAGAAGCAGGCAGCCGAGGCAGGCGTCAGCCAGGCCAGAAATCATAGAAGTTGAACCAGTTGAGCGGCGCACCGCGCACCTGGCGTTCCAGCCGGTCCGCAAACACCCGGATCCAGTCGGCCAAGGGACGCCCCCCGTCTCGTTCGCGAACGATTTGCTCGGCCAGCGTTTCGAACTGCAGATCATATCGATTACTTCCACGGTACACGCCGAAGCACGCCACCACCGGGACGCCGAGCGCCGCGGCGATTTCCCAGGGTGCCGTCGGGAACGGCGCGATGCCCCCGAGAAACGGCGTGTCGCTCGCCTTGCCGCCCGGGCGCAACCGGTCCGCAAGCAGCGCCACGATCGCGCCCTCGCCCAAGGCATCCCGGATCGCGAGCGCGACGCCGGGACCCGCTTCCCGGGAATTGATGACGGTCGCAGCGAGCTCCGGATTCAGGCTGTTCAGCAGCCGCGACATCGCCGGGTTCTGGTCGATGTCGATCACCGTGCGAAACCGGATGTGCGGCTGGTTGATGCCCAGCACGCGCGTCGCCTCATAACTGCCGAAATGGGCTCCGAGCAGGAGGATGCCGCGCCGCATTCCAGCAGCCGCTCGACCTCCTCGAGGCCGGAGCATTCGATCTCGAACCTTCGCGTTCCCTCCTGCAGCAGGAAGAGGCGATCCAGCGTCACGCGAGAGAAACACAGGATGTGGCGATAGATGTCGGCCACCGTGGCTGGCCGCCCGAGTACGCGGAAGAGATAAGAGCTCGAGGCCCTGCGCTCTGGACCGCGGCGCATCAAGAAATAGAGCGTGACCGGGTGAAGGATGGCGCGTGCCGGGCCGCGCCCGAACGCCAGCGCGAAATTGCACAGGAGGCGGAGCGCAAAAGGCGCGCCCCCCTCCGGACGATCGATCCAGTTACCGGTCACCGGGCCCGCCCGCCTTGCCGAGCTCCAGGACGCCCTGGGCCACGCGTTCATCCCCCCGCCTGACTTCGAACTCGAGTTCGTCCGACGCGCAGCCTCAATCGAATCGCCCCGCGATCCCCCGGAGCAAGCGGGGCCATGAACTTGGCCCGCGGCGAGCCTGTCACCGTGAAATGCCTGCCGGGAATTGTCGCGGCCGCTTCGATGACCAGGTCGAGCAGCACCACGGCGGGCAGCACGGGGCGTCCCGGAAAATGACCTGCAAATGCCGGATGGTCGACGGGCACGATGAATTCGGATTCGGCGACGGTCTCGGCCGCGCCTGACGCGGCAGCGGGTTCTTTCCCGATCGTTGCCGCCAGTGCCGGCGCGACAGCGACCGCGCGGCGAATGAAATCCGGCAGGCTTCGGTAGGGACGCCCGGGGAAGCGCCGTCGACGATAGGAGAACTCGAGCGAGGAACAAGGCCGCGACGAGCAGGTAATTCAAGACGTTTGCAAACAAGGACCAGGTCTCCAGGCGCACCGTGATCGGGGCGTGGATGCCCGCGATCTGCAGCAGGCCGCCGGGTGACGCGAAGGCGGCTAACGCCAGATTCGTGGCCCCCAGGAGCAGGAACAGTCCGGTCCACAGGCCTGTCAGGGTGCGTGTGTAGCCGATGACGCCCGGCTCGAAAGGCACGTCTCGTGGCTGCAGCAAACGCACCAGGCGCTCGATCAACGGAATGTTGCCGCGCTGCGAGGGTGTGCCCGAACAACCAGGCGAGATATGCATTGAGAAGCACCGGGGGCAGGAACAGCACGAGCGCAACGGCATCGAGCCGCGCGAGCCAGACGATCGAGAGTACGGCGACCGGCAGTGCGAACCACGCCCAACGCCGCCCATCGAGCAGCGGCCGCCCCAGGACAGCGGCAGCAAGCACAGCCACGCTCGCGAGCGTCAGTGCCGGGCTGTCCAGGACGCTCGCGGCGTGGGCCAGCACCGGATAGGCCACCGCAAGGGCCACGGCAACGACTCGCCGGACCTGGGGCAGCAACCACATGGATTGAATATCAGACGTCGAGATTCGAAACGTAGAGCGCGTTCTTCTCGATGAACTCGCGGCGCGGCTCGACGGCGTCGCCCATGAGCGTCGTGAAGATGTCGTCTGCAGCCACCGCGTCCTCGATGCGCACCTGCAGGAGCCGGCGCACCTCGGGATTGATCGTCGTGTCCCAGAGCTGCGCCGGGTTCATCTCGCCGAGGCCCTTGTAGCGCTGGATGGCCTGGCCCTTGCGCGCCTGGTCGAGGAGCCAGGTGATCGCGTCGGGAAGTGTCGCGATGTCCTGGCGCTCGCCGCCGCGGGCGATGAAGGCGCCCGCGCTGATGAAGTCGTTGAGCGTGGTGCCGAGCTCGGCGATGCGCCCGTACTCGGCCGACTGGAAGAACTCCGGCTGCAGGTGCTTTTCCGTCGTGACGCCGTGCTCGGTGCGTGCGACATCCACACGCTCGGGCTCGCCCGCTTCGTTCCGGCGCACACCGAGCTTGTAGCTATGCACGAGGCTGCCGTCGGCATTGAGCCGGGCCTCGAGCTCCTTGACCCAGCCCTCGAGCCAGGCGGTGTCCGCGAACTGCTGTTCGCCGACCGGGCGCATGGCGAGGAGCTGCTCGAGCAGGCGCCGGTCGTAGCGGCGCGACCAGCGGCCGATGATCGCCTTCACCTCCATGTACTGGCGGGCGAGCATCTCGAGCGCGGAGCCCGAAATCGGCGGCGCCTCCGGGTTCGACGTGGAGCGCCGCGTTATCGAGCGCGCTCGTCAGGAGAAGCTGGTCGAGCTCGGCCTCGTCCTTGACGTACATCTCCTGCTTGCCGCGCTTGATCTTGAACAGCGGCGGCTGCGCGATGTAGATATGCCCGCGCTCGATCAGTTCGGGCATCTGCCGGTAAAAGAAGGTCAGCAGCAGCGTCCGGATGTGGCTGCCGTCGACGTCGGCGTCGGTCATGATGATCACGCGGTGATAGCGCAGGTTCGCGCAGTCGAAGTCGTCGCGGCCGATACCGGTGCCGAGCGCGCTGATCAGCGTCACCACTTCCTGCGATGACAGCATCTTGTCGAAACGGGCCTTCTCGACATTCAGGATCTTGCCCTTGAGCGGCAGGACGGCCTGGGTGCGCCGGTCGCGGCCCTGCTTGGCGGAGCCGCCGGCGGACTCGCCCTCGACCAGGAAGATCTCGGACTTGGCCGGGTCCTTTTCCTGGCAGTCCGCGAGCTTGCCGGGCAGGCCCGAGGAGTCGAGCGCGCCCTTGCGGCGAGTCATTTCGCGGGCCTTGCGTGCCGCTTCACGCGCGCGGCGGCGTCGATGATCTTGAGGCAGATGCCCTTGGCGTCCGCCGGGCGCTCCAGCAGGAACTCGCCGAGCTTCTGCGCGACCGCGGACTCGACTGCCCCTTTCACCTCGGACGAAACCAGCTTGTCCTTGGTCTGGGACGAGAACTTCGGGTCCGGCATCTTGATCGAGAGGATCGCCGTCATGCCCTCGCGGGCGTCGTCGCCGGTGAGCTGGACGTTCTCGCGTTTGGCGAAGCCCTCTTTCTCGATGAATTCGTTGATTTTCCGGGTCAGCGCGGCCCGGAAGCCCGCCAGGTGCGTGCCGCCGTCCTTTTGCGGAATGTTGTTCGTGTAGCAGTACATCGACTCCTGGTAGGAGTCGTTCCACTGCGCCGCGACCTCGACCGCAATCGGCCCTTCCTGGTGCTGGAAATAGAAGATGTTCGGGTGGATCGCCGTCCGGCTGCGGTTCAGGTACTGCACGAAGGCGGAAACGCCGCCCTTGTGCTCGAACACGTCGGTCTTGTCCTCGCGCTCGTCGATGAGCTCCATGCGAACGCCCGAATTCAGGAAAGACAGCTCGCGCAGGCGCTTGGCGAGCCAGTCATACGAAAACGTCGTGTTCGTGAAGATCGTGTTGCTGGGCTTGAAGCGGATCGTCGTGCCCCGGTCAGTCGTCGTGCCGACGACCGAGAGCGGCCCCGGGGCTCGCCCAGCTTGTATTGCTGGCGATGAAGCTTGCCGTCGCGCGCGATGGTGAGCGTCAGCGCGCCGGAGAGCGCATTGACGACGGAAACGCCGACGCCGTGCAGGCCGCCCGCGACCTTGTAGGAGTTGTCGTCGAATTTTCCGCCGGCATGCAGCACGGTCATGATGACCTCGGCTGCCGAGCGGTTTTCTTCCGGCGTGGATGTCGGTCGGGATGCCGCGGCCGTTGTCGGTCACCGTCACCGACTCATCCGCGTGGATGGTTACGGCGATGCGGTCGCAATAGCCGGCCAGCGCCTCGTCGATCGAGTTGTCGACGACCTCGAAAACCATGTGGTGAAGGCCCGTGCCGTCATCGGTGTCGCCGATGTACATGCCGGGCCGTTTGCGGACGGCCTCGAGGCCCTTCAACACCTTGATTTTGGTGGAGTCGTAGGCGTCGTTTTTGGGGGTCCCGGGGCCTGCCTGCATAAGCCGGAAATCATACCAGAAAAACCCGGCTTTTTGCTTTGTTTTTCAGTTGCTTGCTGTCACTCCTCAGAAGCTGAAACCGTAGGCGATCGCGGGTCCCGACATAGGTCTCCGTAACGCTCTCGCCGGTGCCGCCTTCAGGTCCATTTCGACGTGCCGGTAGCCCGCGTAAAAACGATGCCGCCCGGTCGGTATAGCCGCCGAACGCGCCGAGGCTCCAGGTGCCTTCGGTGCACGCCCTCCGACAGGTCGCCGGTGAAGAAGAGCCGCCAATGCTCGTTGAGCGGCATGGCGTAGCGCGCGCCGAGCAGGAAGTCCGTGTAAGTCGTGTCGATACCGGTCTCGGCGTCGGCGGACCCGGCGGTGCCGGGTCGATCACGAGATGGAACTTCGTGTCGATGTAGCGCAGGCCGCCGAAAACCTCGAATCCCGTCATGCGCTCCGGGCCCGGGCTCCACACCATCGCAAGGTCCATCGCCGTCATGTCGAGATCGGCGTCGAATTCAGCGTCGTAGTCGTTGGCGTAGGCGTGGTGGTAGGGGCGGTTCTCGTTGGTCGCAGTGGACGTCAGGATCGTCGGGTCCAGCGAGGCCAGGTTATAGGGGTTGCGGCCGGCGACCGGTGCCTGGTCGATCAGCTGCCGCTCCATCGTCAGCTCGGTGCTGCTGGAGTGGAACTGCACCGAGGACGGCGCCACCGTGACGGTGACCATCTCGGCGATCGTCCCCAGCTCGAGGACCATGCCGACCGTGACGTCGCCGCGCTGCGGCACGCGCACGTTCTGTTGCTGCGCCGCCTTGAAGCCTTCGAGCTCGGCGTGCACCACATAGGTGCCAGGATCCACGAAGTCGAAGAGGTAGCGGCCGTTGGTGTCGGTGACCCGCGTGGTCGCGACGCCGGTGGCCGCGTTGGTCAACGTCACCACGGCGCCGGGCAACGCGCCCTGGCTGGTGTCGGCAACGGTGCCCTGCACGCGCGCCCGGTAGTCCTGGGCACTGGCCGGATGCGTCAACAGCATCAGGGCGCCCACGAGCGCGATCCCCTGAATCCACTTGCTCATGACGGTTCCTCCACTTGAACGCTCTACCGCTGAACCCGGCCGCTGGCGTCCCCATCGGCGAGTCGTTCCACTTCGTTGACCGAAACACGATTGAAATCCCCGGGAATCGTCTGCTTCAAGGCGCTCGCCGCCACCGCGAAGGCAAGCGCGCGTCCCGGATCCCTGCCCATCGCCAGCCCGAAGATGAGGCCGGCCGCAAAGCTGTCGCCGCCGCCGATGCGATCCACCAGCCTGACGTCGTAGCGCTGGCTGCGATGAAACTGGCCGGTGTCGCCATCGAGAAGCACTGCGCTCCAGGCGTTGTCGCTGGCCGAGAGACTTTCGCGGAGCGTGACCGCCACCTGGCGGACGCCGAACTCCGTCACCACTTGCTGGGCGGCCGTTCGATAGCCGTCCAGATCGAGCGACGCTGCCGTCACGTCGGCATGCGGCACCTCGATGCCGAGCACCGCCTGCAGGTCTTCTTCGTTGGCGATCACCACGTCCACGAGCGGCATCAGCGGACGCATCACGGCCTGCGCCTCCGATTTCGGACCACAGCTTGCTGCGGAAGTTGAGGTCGACGCTGACGCGCGCACCCGCCTGTCGAGCGGCCTCCAGCGCTTCGCGCGTGGCCGCAGCGGCATCGGCGCCAAGTGCCGGCGTGATCCCGGTGCAATGAAACCAGTCGGCGCCGGCCAGCACCGATGTCCACGGCACCACGCCCGGGGTCAGCTCGCTGACGGCGGAATGGGCGCGGTCGTACACCACCGTCGAGGCGCGCTGGCTTGCGCCGGTCTCCGTGAAGTAGACGCCGAGCCGCGAGCCGCCGCGAATGATGTGGTCAACGCGCACGCCCTCTGCACGCAGCGCACGGACCGCGGCATCCCCCACAGGATTGGCCGGCACCCGCGTGACGTAGTGGCTCTCGCACGCCGAAGTGCGACAGGCTGACGGCGACATTTGCTTCGCCGCCGCCGAACGTGGCGCTCAGCACCGGCGACTGGAACAGCCGCTCGAAGCCCGGCGGGCTGAGGCGCAGCATGATCTCGCCGAAGCAGACCGCCTTCATCGCCCGGCCTCCCGCGGCCCGGCGCCAGCGCGAGCGCTCGCAACGGCCTCGATGAAGTGACGCGCGTTGGCCGAGATGTCAGCAAAGCGGCGGGCCGCCACGGCCGCGCCGTCCACCAGCGCCGTGCCCACGCCGATGGCGCACGCGCCGGCACGAATCCACTCGCCCGCGTTCTCGCGCGTGACGCCACCGGTGGGCATCAGCTTCACCTGCGGCAGCGGGCCGCGCATGTCCTTGAAGAAGCCGGGCCCGAGTGCCGTGGCTGGAAACACCTTCACCAAGTCCGCACCGGCTTCCCAGGCGCCGAGGATCTCGGTAGGCGTGAAGCAGCCAGGCAGCGCTGCCACGTCGTAGCGGTGGCACATCTCGATCACGGCCGGACGCCACACCGGACTCACCACGTAGCGCGCACCGGCGAGGATGACGCTGCGGGCGGTCTCTGGATCGAGCACCGTGCCGGCGCCGACCAGTCACGTTCGACGGCAGCGTCGCGGCGAGCTGCTCGATGAGCTTCACCGCTCCAGGCACCGTCATCGTCACTTCGAGAGCGGTGACACCGCCATCGGCCAGCGCGAGAGCAACGTCGTGGCCGGCCTGGCTGTCGTGCAGCCGGATGATCGCCACCACACCCGACACCTCGATGGCGCGGACGACATCGACGCGAGAGCCCGCCATCATTGCAGCATCTCCTTCAGCCCGTTGACGACCAGGCCGAGCGCAAAGAGGAAGGTGACGGCCAGCACCAGGTTGCGGCCGACGCCGGCCTTGAACTCGCCAAGGCGGCGCTGGTTGACGAAGTAGGCGATGACGCCAATCGCAATCGGCGCCATCAGCAGGTTGCCGGTCATCGCGAGGATGGCCTTCAACAGCGCCGGCAGCTGCCAGAACGGCGCCACGAGCGCCGGCACCGCAATCCAGGTCGCGAACACCTTCTTGAACAGCCCGTTGTCGGCCGTGAAGTGCCAGTCGCGCCGCGCGATGTCCAGGCAGAAGTAGGTCATCGTCAAGGCGACGGAGATGAGCGTGGTGAACGCGGCCGCGATCAGGCCGAGCGAGAAGAACCGTGGCGCCAGGAACCCGAGAGCGCCGGGCAGCGCCGGGCCGAGCACCTGCCCCGCCACGGGGATGCTCTGAATCTGCGAGTAGTGCGAGACGCCCAGGTACGACGGGCCCGCGCCGTTGTAGACCGCGTGCAGCGCGGTGGCGCCGGCGACGATGACCACCACCGAGAACAGGCCCCAGATGACGCCGAGGTTGGTGACGGTGCGCCAGAACCCGGGCCGGATGTCGGCAGCGGTCTGTCCGGCATTCGTCGCGAGGTACCCGTAGGACAGCATCACCGCTGGCGGCAACGCCTGGCCCGCGATGGCGATGACCTGTGTCAGCGCGCTGCGAGATGCGCCGGGGTTCCCCTCCACCGGCACGTTCGGTGGAATGCTCGGCACCAGCCCTCGGCCGAGCGCCGATCCACGTCTGCCAGTCGAGCAGCCCCTTGATGGCCACCACGATGAAGCAGAAGAGGATGACCAGCAGGAGGGCGGTCATGATCTTCTCGACGCGCTTGTAGCCGCCGAGAACGGCCGCGGCCACCGTCGCAGTCGTGAGCACCAGCGTCGCAACCACGAGGCCCGCCCCGCCTTCGGCGGCGCCGGCCGGAGGCAGCAGGCCGAAGGCGCCGTAGGCACCTTCGACCATCGCCGACATCTGGCTCATGTTGACGACGATGTTCACCAGCGCCATCGGCAGGAAGATCGCCCACGCGAGCCAGGCGCCGAGCTCGGTCCGCACCATCTCGAGCATCCCGCGCCCGCCGGAGAGGATGCCGACGCGCGACGCCGAGTCGAGCGTGAAGATCACCATCGGCACGACGCCCAGTGCCACCCAGAGGAGGTCGAAGCCGAACCACGCGCCGGCCAGAAGTCTGCGTGGCGACGGCGCCAGCGCCGATCATTCCGGCCGCGGTCAGTGCCGCCGGACCGACAAGCCGCGTGAAGAACCCGACGAGCGGGAGCCGGGCGACTCGCGAGCCAGCGGTCATCGACGGTGAGGCGGTAGCGGTGTGTGCCATGACGATCAGCGACCCATCCAGCCGCCGTCCACCACGAGCACGTGACCGTGCACGTAGTCGGACGCGGGCGAAGCGAGAAAGACGATGGCGCCGGCGAGATCCTCGGGCGTGCCCCAGCGGCCGGCCGGGATGCGCTCGCCAATCTGGCGGCTGCGCTCGGGATCCGCGCGGAGAGCGGCGGTGTTGTCCGTCGCCATGTATCCCGGCGCAATGGCGTTGACGTTGATGCGGTGGCGCGCCCACTCGTTGGCGAGGGCCTTGGTGAGCTGCATGACGCCGCCCTTCGAGGCGGCGTAGCCCGGCACGGTGATGCCGCCCTGGAACGAGAGCAGCGAGGCGATGTTGATGATCTTCCCGCCGTCGCCCGCGGTCGATCATCTGGCGGCCCGCGGCGCGGCAGATGCGAAACGCGCTCGACAGGTTGACGGCGATCGTTTCGTCCCAGAACGCGTCGCTGTGCTCGGCCGCCGGCTGGCGCCTGATGACGCCGGCGTTGTTGACGACGATGTCGATGCGGCCGAAGCGCTCCACGCGTCTCGGCGACGAGCCGTCCGGCAGAGGCCGTCTCCGCCAGATCCGCGGTGAGCAGTTCCGTGCGACCGCCGCCAGCCTGAGCGATTTGTTCGGCGGTGGCTGCCGCCGGCTTCGTGCTGGCGTGGAGGGCGACCTCCGCGCCGGCACCGGCCAGCGCCAGCGCCATGGCGGCGCCAAGGCCGCGGGTTGCGCCCGTGACCAGGGCCACCTTGCCATCGAGCCGGAACAAATCGAGGGTGGGGGCCATCGACTCGTTACCGTTCCTGGGGACGCTGGGGTAGAAAGTCTTCGCGAAGCGGCGAGAAGATGTCGATCAGTTCGACCTCCTCGTCGAGCATGGTGGCGCCGTGCGGGATGTTCGACGGGAACAGCAGCACATCGCCGGTCGACGCAATGCGGTCGCGGCCATCGACGATGAACCGGACGCGCCCGCGCGCGACGATCGTCATCTGCTCGTGCGGATGCGAGTGCACGGCGGTGACCACCTGCGGCTGCAGGATCAGCCGGCACATCATCAGCCGCTCGCCCCAGATCATCTGGCGCTCGATGCCTTCGGCCAGTTGTTCGGCCGGCACCGATCCCCAGTCAATGTGTTGATAGTCGAGCGCGGATTCAGGACTCTTCACTTCTGCTCCACCCGGGCCTTGTCGAGGCCCGAACCGAGGTTGGCGAACTCCGGCTGAACGTTCACGACGCCGTACTGACGATCCACGTCCTCGCGATGCGCGGCCATCATCCAGAGGAAGTTGATGGCCCCGCCAGGCGCGGCGACATTGGGGTGATAGCCCTGAGGCATCAGCACCACGTCGCCCTCGCGGACGATGGTGGCCACCTCGGGCTCGCGCGCGTTGGTGTAAACGAGCTGAATGCCGAACGCCGGCGCCGGCATGTCGATGTAGAGGTACGCCTCTTCGAGCATCGCGGCGTGCTCGTGCGGCGGCCACGACGTCCAGTTGCCGGGCTGACTGAACGTGACGCCGGCCATGATCCGGCCCGCCTGGACGTTCTTGCCGATCAGGACGTTGAGGTCGCGCTTGGCCGTCGGCCCGCCGGCCTCGAAGTGCAGCGTCGGATCCTGACGCACGTCGGCAAAACGCACGACCTGCACGGGATGTTTTCCGACGACCGGGGCGGCAACTTCCGCGAGGTCCGCGCCATCGGCGCCCGGCGTGACGGTGATCGACGAGTCGCGCGGCGCATAGACGCTGTCGTAGCGCCCGAGGGTGACGCTGGTGCCGTCCACGTCCACCGCGGCGCTCCCGGCCAGGCACACCAGCGCCGTCTCCCGCTCCCCGGTGGCAAACCGCACCGGAGCCTCGTCCGCGCCGATGATGATCCGGCCGTAGTGCAGGTAACGGGTCGCGGTCTGGCCCGGTGCCACGGCGGTCGTCCGGCCCTTGCGGGCGGCGGTGTCTCGCACGATGCAGGTTGCGGGCGCCAGGGTTTCAGCTGTCATGGTCTTCTCCATCTGCGTGAATCAGGCGACGACGGGCGCGGCGAATGCTGGCGCGATCACCAGCGCCGCGGCGCCTTGCAGTCGTGGGTGTTCGGTGGCGGCCACGACGCGCAGCTCGGTGGCGGCTGCAGCCGGCGTGAGCACGCGTTCGGCGAGGGCCGCGCGCACGGCGCCTTCGATGAGGTCCCAGGCCAGCGTGATCTCGCCGCCGACGTAGACGCAGGAGGGGTTGAGCGCGTTGATCACCGAGGCCATGCCCAGGCCCGAGATAGCGCGCCGTGGCCTCGATGGCGGCAATGGCCTTGGCGTCGCCGCCGCGCGCGCGGGCCACGAGGTCCTCGACCGTGAACTGGCGATCCTTCACGTCGTGGGGACCGGTGTTCATGGGCCGCCCGAAGTAGCGCGCCAGCGTGGCGGGGTTGGCGACGTAGGCTTCCCAGCAGCCGTTCGATCCGCAGGAGCACCGCGGACCATCGAGCGACAGCGGTATGTGCCCGAACTCGCCGGCCACGTTGTTGCGGCCGCGCAGCACCTCGCCGTTCATCACCACACCGACGCCGACGCCGTCGGAGACGGTGACGAACACCAGGTCGCCTTGCGACTGCGCGGTGCCGGTGCGAAGCGCCCACATCTGCGCCAGCGCGCAGGCGCGGCCCGAGTTCTCGATCTGGACGCGCAGGCTGGTCGCGGCCGCCAGTCCCTCGCGCAGGTCCACGTCGCGCCACCCCAGCGTCGGCGCATGCAGCACGCGCATGCGTCAGGTGCTCGACCATGCCGGGCACGACCACGCCGATGCCTTCGCATCCGCTGGCATCGGGGTGCTCGGCGAGGAGCGCCTTGATGCGGCCGGCCAGCGTGGACACGAAGGCCTTCGGATCGCGGACGGTGGGGAACGAGATGACGCCGGTGACCGGCTTCCCCATCAGGTCCGCGAGCATCAGGAACGTCTCGCTGGCGCGGACGTCGACGGCGACGACCGAGCGGCGGCGGGCGTTGATGTAGAGGAACTTGGGGCGGCGTCCGCGGACGGTCTGGCCGGCGGCGCCTTCGAAGACCAGCTTGCGGGCGAGCAGGTCGTTGACGATGAGGGAGACGGCGGCGCGGCTGACGGCCATGGCGCGGGCAAGGTCGGCGCGCGAGATCGGCTGGTGGGTGCGCACCAGGTTCAGCACGATGCGGCTGTTGATCTCGCGGCTGGTGCCGCGGGTGGCGACCTTGAAGCGGGCGGGGTTGATGCGGCGCATGGGTTCTATTTGTTTAACGAGTTGACAAACTAAAGGAGATGAATTCGATACGTCAAGCAGATTTTTGCTTCCGCCAGATTGAGCGGTCTTTTTGACGGAATGGGCCTGGAATCAGGCTAAACAGGCCGTGTTCCGTGGATCGAAGCGCCCAATCCGACAGAACAGTCTAATTTGTTCGATTTGTTAACAAGCGACGGAGTGCGCGTGTCAGGCGCTGTCCGACGGGAGTGCGTCTGGTTGAGAGACCTGTCGCTGAGCTCGCTGGAGGGCTGCGGACTGGACCCAGGGCGGTCTGACCTGGCTGAACCTCAGGCCTCAAGCCTCAAGACCCAAGACCCAAGACCCAAGACCTAAGACCCAGACTTCGTCCCTACTGCTGCTGCCCGCCCATCACGGTCGTCAGCTCGTTCACACCCTGCTTGAACAGCGCCAGGATGTGCCCGTTGGTGCGGAAGTCGTCGAGGATCGCGGCGCGCCGGCTGGTTCGCAGGTCGCCAATCACATAGGCCAGCATCGTCGACATCACCCGGCCCTCTTCGGTGTTGGTGGCCTCGAATCGACGCCGGAATCCCTGCAGAACAGGCTCGAACGCCGCGTCGTGCCAGCGCTGCACGCCGGATTCGATCTGCAGGAACTCATCGAGGGTGGCCGTGTAGTCGTCGCTGGCCGGCTGCTGCCAGAACGCGACGTCGCTGCCGAACTCCGGCACGCGCATCGGCAGGTAGAGCGTGGCTTTCGCCGGCACCGAGCGCAGCAGCGCCGGGTTGAAGCGCTGCACTTCGGTGGCCGTCAGCTTCGTGCGCTTGGTGATCTCGCCGATCGTGATCAACCGCGGCGTGCGCATCGCAAAAATGCGCTCCTGCGGCACATCGTCCCGGATCCGCTGCACCGTGATGGTGTTGCCGAACACCATCTCCGCGTAGCGGAACGAGCGGATCCCGTAGGTGCGATACAGGTCGCGGTAGCGCTGCAGCGCGATGCTCCGCAGATCCTGCGCGAACTTCGAGCCCATCAGGTACTGCTGCTGCACCGTGACGCCGCCCAGGCGCTCGCCGTTGATCAGCGTCCGGCCCACGTTCACGCCGCCCGAGTGGTGCTCCGACAGCGCGGGGATGAAGCTGCCATACATGGTCGCCAGGATCGACAGGTAGGCCGCGCAGTACGGCGCCTGCGTCGTCTGGTTGTAGGCCTCGATGTGCTCGGGCGACAGGCGATTCAGCGTGTCCCAGTTGCGGCGGAGGAACTGGCACAGACCAAGCGCGTTGGCCTTCGAGCGGGCGGTGCCGTTCAAGCCGGACTCGAGGACCGCCTGCGCCAGGCCGATGTCGGCGGGAACGCCGAAACGCTCGTAAATCCGGCTCCACTCGCCCAGGAACGGCCCGTACTTGGGCACGTTGGGCAGGAGGAACAATCCGCGCGTCGGGTTGCTGAGCAAGGGCCCGACGGTGGGCGCCAGCCGGCGCACCACTTCGTCGCGCCGATCGTCCAGGCGTACGGGGAACGGCCGGCCGCCAAGCGTGGCCGACATGGTCGGATCCACCCACTGGCCGTCCTTCAGCCAGTCGCCGCCTTTTGCCGGGAACGTGACCACCAGCCGCCCGTCCTGCGCGCTGCCAAAAGCGATGCGGCCGTCGGAGATGGTGAAGATGTGCTGCCAGAACGGATAGGCGGGCCTGAACTCCTTGACCACCGCGAGATCCGCCTGCAGGCGCGCGTCGACTCGACTCGCCGGCTCAGCCGCAACGGTAAGACCGTGGGCAACGCCAATGAGTGTAATCACCAGCCACTGCGTGAACGAACGGCGCGGATCCAAGGGGTTCTGCCTAATGTATCGGTCGCCGCGCCGAGGTCAAGCAGGGAGTTGCACAGAGTCTTGGGCTTGGGGCTTGGGGCTTGGGGCTTGGGGCTTGGGAGCGGGAGTCGGGAGTCGGGAGTCGGGTGTCGTCTTGAGTCTTGGGGCTTGAGCCTTGGGTCCCGTCAGCGTGCGAACGGGCGCTCGTCGAGAACCGCCAGCGTCGAGACCAGCTTGGCGATCAGCTCGCGGCCGGTGTCGGACACGGCAAAGACCTCGGACTCGGCGACCACCACCGTTCGTCCGGCTCGCAGCGTGCGGCCGCGCGCTTCCAGGCGGCCGGATCGGCCGGGCAGCAGGAAGTTGATCTTCAGTTCCAGCGTCAGCACGTCCTTGCCGGGCGGCAACGCCGCTCGGGCGGCGCCTCCGGCGGTGTGGTCCGCGAGTGTCGTGACCACGCCGGCATGGACGTAGCCATGCTGCTGACGATGGGCGTCGGTGATGGTCAGCGAGGTTTCACACCAGTCCGGGCCGACGGCGTCGAGGGCGATGCCGAGGGTGGAGAGAAATCCCGCGGAGTGGAAGATGGCAGCCACGCGGGCGTGACGGGCGTCGTCGCTCTCGGGCAGGGTGCTCATGACGACTCGATCTTAGCGCGGGCGAACCCGGGCCCAAGCCTCAAGACCCAAGACCAGGCGCTCGTTGCGACCAGCGCCGGCCTCACGAGCCGCCGGCGATCCTGCGCCAGGTCCCCTCGGACTCGTCATCGGCCGGGAAGAACGTCTCGATCCGCAACTCCTGCAGCGTGACGTCCTGTGGCGTGCCGAGCGTCATCAGCGTGCTGAAGAGACGCAGTTCCAGTTCGTCCTTCTTGATGTGAATCGGCAGCAGCAGATCGGCTCCACCCGGACGCCCGGCGGCGCGCGGCTCGCGCGCTGGACCTGCATACCCGCGGATCTCCTCCAACAGGGTGGTTGCGACCGCATCGTCCTTGATCGCACCCAGCTCGCGCTCGGCTCTCGCCAGGAGGTGTCGCGAGACCTCGTCCCAATTGACGATCCATCGCCGTGCGCCGAGCGGATGAAAGGCCACCCGCAGGTAGTTCACGTTCTCCACCAGCAACAACGGATCGACGATGGCGTTGACCAGTTGTGCGGCGGCGCCATTGCCCATGATGCAGTTCGAGTAGCGATCGTGAACGATCGCGCCGTACGGCTTGTGCCGCTCGAGGATGAACTCCAGCACACCGCGGATGTGCGCCATCTCCTCGGCCGCGAGCGGCGTCTGTCGATAGACGTGCGCGTAGCCGGCCGCTTCCAGCAGCCGATTGCGCTCGCGAAGCGGAATCTCCAGCGACTCGGCAAGGGCGAGCAACGCCTGCCGGCTCGGTTGCGTGCGGCCCGTCTCGATGAAGCTGACGTGGCGGGCGGAGAAGCCCGCATGCAGCGCGAGATCGAGCTGACTCATGCCGCGAGTTGTCCTCCAGTCGCGGAGCAGGCGACCGACCGAGCTCGGTGGCACTGCCTGAGCTGTGGCTGTGGCTGGCATGTCTCCATGCTACGTCCGCCCTGCGCCGAGCGGCCATTACCTGCCAGGTAATTGCGGCACATCCTGGAGCGCGCGATCCTCGCATCAAGGAGGCATTCATGTCTGGCTACGCAGTCGCCCACCTTCGTGACGTCACGATGAACGCGGACATCGTCGGTACCTCGAGCGCATCGACGCCACGCTGGCGCCGTTCAACGGTCGATTCGCAATCCACGGTGGCGCCGTCGAGATACTCGAAGGGGCCTGGCCCGGGCACCTCGTGATGATCGAATTCCCCGATCGCGCGACGGCGCGCGCCTGGTATCACTCCCCGGCCTATCAAGCCATCGTGCGCCTGCGCGCGAACAACGCGGATAGCGATTGCATCCTCGTTGACGGCGTCGACACCGATCACCGGGCCACGGACATTCTCGATGGATAGGGGACACGCGATCATGGCAGCCATCATTCCAATCTCGACCGAACAGCACCTCGCGAAGGCGATGCGGTGCGCCTACGGGCTGCTGCTGCTCACCAGCGTCCATCACGCCTACGGCGCCTACATCTACGACACGCCGTGGCGCCTTCACATCGTCCCCGTCTCGATCGCGGTGGCGGCTGTGATGCGCGCGACATCTGGCGTGCATCGGAGGTACCAGACCACGGTCGCAGGAACCATTGCGCTGTGGACGCTCTGCGCGACTACGCTCGTGTTTCCATTCGGGATGATCGGGTTCTTCGAGGGCGGCTACAACCATGTCCTCAAGAACGTGCTCTACCTCGGCGGCGCGTCGCCGCAACTGATGCAGACGATGTTCCCAGCGCCGATGTACGAACTGCCGAACAGCGTCTTCTTCGAGCTGACGGGTATGGCGCAGCTCGTGCCGGCGATTGTCGGCATCCTCCACCTGTTCCGGCTGGCAAACGGTTGGCGCGGCCTACCTCGCAGCGAGAGCATGACGATTGGCGATCCGCGGCAGCACTCCTGGAAGTGACGCCTCTACTTCAGCAACGTTGCCAGCGCCGCGAAGCCCTCACCATTCACCCGGCGGCAGCTTCGGCGAGTAGTCCAGCGTGTGCAGCACCCGCTCCTGGATCTCACCCACCAGCGAGCCGTGAGCGGCCAGCGTCTCCTTCTTGATCCGTGCCCATTCCTCGTCGGCCATGAACTTCGCCCAGCTGTCCTTCATCACCGCCTCGCTGGGCCATTCCAGCAGGTAGACGAACTCCGTGCGCGCGTCCGTTTTCGCTTCCCACATCGAGCGGATGTGAAATCCGTACTTGCCCATGATGCGCACCGCGTGGTCGCGGAAACGCGCATGGAACGCCGCCTTGTTGTGCTCGAAGATCTCGTAGATGCGAAGTTGATAGACCGGCGCGTCGGCCGGGGCCGCGATGACCGGAGGATTCGGTTCGGCCGGGCGCGGGTCTGCGAAAGACGCCGAGCTCACCGCTACAGCAAGCGCCAGTCCCAACCTCACCCCGTTGAATCGGCCACCAGGCCAGGCACGTTCGAACGCCATCCTCGACTCCTACTTAGGCGTCTTCACCGTTGTCTCGGTGGCCACGCCGAACTTCCGGTAATCCGAATACTCCGAGACGCCGCCCAGGCGAAGCACCTTCACCAACGCCACGCGGGCGCTGCCCTGGTAGGTGGCGGACGCCGGCAGCCACTCCTCGCCGTTCACCTTGCGCCGCTCGAAGGACGCCTTCGAGCCCTTGTGCACACGGGCCAGGAGGCCAAGCCCGAACGACACCGTCTCCTGGGCCTCGGCCTCGAGGCGCACCAGCTCGTACTCCGACTCGCTGACCCAGGCCTTCCCCGCGAACTTCTGCATGACCTTGCCGTCGCGGGTGCGGGGCTTGGCGTTCTTCTTCGGCGTGAACGAAAAGACGATGGTGTCGTGCCCAGCGAGAGCCTCGCGGCCCAGCATCTTGAAGTCATAGACGATCAGCGCATCGTCGATGCCCTGGTCTACCTCGCGGCGCTCGTCCGCGGCCTTCTTCGCCTGCTCCGCGGCAGCCTTGGCGGGGTTCTCCTCGCGCTTCTTGACGTAGGCCATCACCTTCTTCTGGCGCTCGCGATCCTGCTTGTCGAGCTCTGCCTGGGAGACGGGGACGCCGTTCTTCTGGATGAGCCTCTTCCAGCGGAACTCGTTTGGGAGCGCCGGGTAGCTCTCGAAAATGCTGACCTCTTCCTTCGTGGTCTTGCCGCTGGAGTCCAGTTTCAGCTCGTGGCGCGTCTCCTTGTAGACGTAGCCGCTCTGGCGCATCTCGTCCGGCTGGAGACGCTTGCGCGCCTCGGCCATGAAAGCCTGCTGATCGGGAAGGGCGCGTTCCTGGCTGGACAGCGGCGCGACGATGCCCCACATCAAACCAACGAGCACCAACGGGGCCAAACCGGGACGGACGACGAGGCGCATGAATATTAAGACTCTCAAAGAAGGGATCCGGCTCAGCCGAATAAACCCTGCGACCCTATTCTCCGTCTATCTCCTTGCAGGCGCACGGCCGCACCGATTCCGCGGCCGCGCTCACGAGGTGACCATGACCCGCTTTGCCCGTTCGATCCGCCGGACCCTTCCCCTGTTCATCGCGGCGCTCGTCACTGCGGCCGTCCCTGCCGGCGCGCAGTCGAAGCAGGAACAGACCTTCGACCGGACCCTGTCAGTCCAAACTGGCGGCACACTCCGCCTGCGGACCTTCTCCGGCCGGGTCAACATCCGCGGCACCGACGGCAATCAGGTCGTGATTCACGCCGTGCGGCGCGCCCGACCCGATCGGCTGCGCGACATCACGCTCGAGGTGTCGCAGAACGGCAACGACATCGAGATTCAGGCCAACCACCAGAGGGTGGAACGCGACAACGAGAATGTCGTCGAGACCGACTTCGACATCCAGGTGCCGTCGGCGATGCGGCTGGACGTGAACTCGTTCAGCGCGCCGATCGAGGTGGAGAACGTGCAGGGCGCGCATCGGCTGAAGACGTTCAGCGGCAACATCGCGCTCAGCGCCGGCGCCTGGAACGAAAGCGACGGGCTGGACATCGACAGCTTCAGCGGCGACGTGCGGCTGCGCCTGCCCGACAACGCGCGCGGCTCGCTCAACTTCGACAGCTTCAGCGGCCGCTTCGACAGCGACCTCCCGGTGACGTTGCAGTCGAGCAGCAAGCGCAACTTCCGCGGCGACCTGAACGGCGGCGGCAGCGCCAGCTTCCGAGTGAAGACGTTCAGCGGGGATGCGTCGATACGGAAGTAGGCGGGGTCTTGAGACTTGGGTCTTGAGTCTTGAGGGCAGAGCGCAGGCCCAAGACCTAAGACCTAGACCTAAGACCTAAGACCCAAGACGAACGCGTCGCGATAGCCGGCTACCGCGACGTGTTCACTCATCGTCCCCCCGCCGGCAGGTGCTCGAGGAAGTAGCGCGCGATCAGCCGGTAGATATGCGGCGTCGTGCCCGGCCCCTCCGAGATCGCGTGCGTGCGGTTCGGGTAGACCATCACGTCGAACGGCTTGCCGAGCGCCACCAGCCGATTGATGAGGAGCTCGGTCCCCTGGTAGTGCACGTTGTCGTCGCCGGTGCCGTGGATGACGAGCAGCTTGCCCTTCAGCCCTTCGGCGAAATTGATTGGCGATCCACGCTTGTAGCCGTCCACGTTCTCCTGCGGCAGCCCCATGTAGCGTTCCTGGTAGATGGTGTCGTACAGCTTCTGATCCGGTACCGGCGCCACCGACACGCCGACCTTGAACACGTCCGGGTAGCGGAACATGGTGTTCAAGGTGTTCGACCCGCCGCCGCTCCAGCCCCACACGCCGATGCGATCCGGATCCATATAGCTGTTGCGCGCCGTCAGCGCGCGCACGGCCGCGGCCTGTTCCTTCGCGGACAGCTCGCCCACCGCGCCGTACACCACCTTGCGCCATGCCGCGCCCTTCGGCGCCGGCGTGCCGCGATTGTCCACGCTGACGACGATGTAGCCGGCCTCGGCGAGCGCACGATGGAACAGCATCTGGCCGCCGCCCCAGCTGTCGGTCACCGTCTGGCTGGCCGGTTCGCCGTAGACGAACACGATCACGGGGTAGCGCTTCGACGCGTCCAGATCCGTCGGCTTCAACATCCACCCATCCAGCGTCACCCCATCGTCCACGCCGATGGTGAAGAACTCCACCGGCGGCAGCAGCAGCGGCGCCACCTTCTTCACGAGCGCCGCGGTATCCGTGAGCGGGCGCAGCGCGGTGTGTGCCGGGAGCGCGATGACGTCCGTGATTGGCGGCACATCGAAGCGAGAGTAGGTGTGGAACGCCAGCTTGCCGCCCGGCGCCACCACGTACCGATGCGTGCCCGGCTGGGTCACCGGTGTTACCCGCTCGGGCGTGCCGGTGCCGTCAAGCTTCGACCGATACAGGAAACGCTCGGTGGCGTTCTGCGGCGAGGCGATGAAATAGATCCAGCCGCCCGCTTCATCGAGCCCGGCCACCTCCAGTACGTCGGCATCGAACTGCGTGATCAGGCGTGGTTCGCCGCCTTCAGTTCCGGCGCCGGCGCCCTCCCGAGGCACGCGGTAGACATGACGCCAGCCGTCGCGCTCGCTCAGCCACAGGAATGCGCGGCCGTTCTCGACCCACTGCACGTCATCGACGACATCCACCCAGGCCTTCGACTCGTCGCGGAACACCCGGCGCGTCTCGCCAGAGCGCACGTCGGCGACCTGGAAGTCGTTCTGGTTCTGCAGTCGGTTCAACTGCTGAATCGCCAGGCGTTGGTCGTCGATCCACTCCATGCGCGCGAGGTAGGTCTGGCGCGGATCGCCCGGCGTCTGCATCCACTTCGTCTTGCCGCCATCGGCCTTGACCACGCCGATGCGCACGGCGGAGTTGATGGTGCCGGCCTTCGGATAGGGAATCGTCGTCAGCTTCGGGTAGACGGAATCGGTGTTGTTGATCAGCGTGAACAGGTTCACGCCCGTGCTGTCGAACTGCCAGTAGGCAATCGCGCGGCCGTCGGGGCTCCAGCGGAACGAGTCTCGCACGCCGAGCTCTTCCTCGTAGACCCAGTCCGACGTGCCGTTGATGGTGGTGGTCGATCCATCAGCCGTCAGCTGGGTGACGCGGCGATCCGACAACCGCTCGACATAGATGTTGTTGGCCCGCACGTAAGCCACGCGGGTGGCGTCCGGCGAGAACTTCGCGAACATCAACGACGAAGCCGGCGCAGTACCGCCGAGTTTGGTCAAGGTCCCGTCTTCCACGCCGAGCACCCAGTAATCGCCTCGCGTGTTATCGCGCCAGACCTTCTGCGTATTCGTGAAGATCAGCAGGCGTTTGCCGTCGGTCGACCAGGTGTAGTCGTCGATCTCGAGCCCCTTCTTCTCGCCGGGGGGCACCAGGCGCGAGCCGGCCACCAGCACGCTGCGGGCGCCGGTGGCCGCGTCGTAGCGCACGATGTCGGATGCGCCGGAGGCATCGGCCGACGGCTCGACCGTCGAATAGCTGATGCCGTCTGGCCGCCAGCGCGCCGGCCCGAAGCGCGGGACTCTGTATTCGTTGCTCTCGAAGATGCGCCCGATCTGCTCGTTCAGCGCGCGCGCCCGATCGTCCTGCTGGGCCAGCGTGGCAGCGCCGGCAAGAAACAGTGCGGCAAGGGTGAGGAGGGGGCGGCGTCTCGGGATCATGGTGGTCTTGGGTCTTGGGTCTTGAGTCTTGGGTCTTGGGGCTTGGCTTGGGGCTTGGGGCTTGGGGCTTGGGGCTATTCGAACGTCCACAGCGCGAGCGACGAGACGTCCTTCACGTAGATACGGCCGGCGGCGATCACCGGTTGGGCCCAGGTGGCGCTGGTGGCCACTTCGTAGCGCGTCACCTGCTCGAATCCGGTGCGGCTGGCCCGCATCACCACCAGCTCGCCATCGTCTTCGAGCGAGAAGAGGATGTCGCCGGCGCTCGACATCGCGGCGTGCTCGGCGCGGCGGGGCTCGCCCATCCACAGGACCTTGCCGCTGTCCAGATCCAACGCGAAGTACTGCCCGCGATTGAGGTGCGACAGCCCGTAGAGCACGCCGTCCACCGCCACGCAGTCGCTCATGTTCACCGAGACCTCGTCGGTGTGCCACAGGTTCGTGGTGGTCCACTCGCCGGCTTTTGGCGCCGCGCGGAAGGCCGTGATGCCATTGGCACGGCCGGATTCAATTACCAGATCCTTGTGGAAGATGGGCGTCTGGCTGGTGGTCGTGGCCGGGGTGGTGTAGGGACGCCGCCACAGCAAGGTGCCGTCGGCGATCGACACGCCGACGAAGTTCTTCTGCGTGAACGTGACCACCTGCCGGACGCCGCCGAGCGTGGTGACCATCGGCGATCCGTAAGCAGGGCCATCGCCGGTCCAGCGCCAGCGAATCTTGCCGGACGCCACATCGAATGCGGTCAACGCGCCATCGTCCTGTCCGCCCATGTGCACGATGACGAGATCGCCGTCGACCACGGGTGACATCGCGGTGTGATACATCGGCTCCACGGGCATCGGCACCGCCTGCCACAGCACGTCGCCGCTGGCGGCATCGAATGCGAGCACGACGCCGGTCATGCCCAGGGTGAAAATCCGACCATTGGCGTAGGTCGGCGTGGACTTCGGCCCCGGCCCGTGCGAGCGCGCGGCTGGGTTCAGCGTGAACTTCGACGGATAGGCCGCTCGCCACGCCTGTTTCGCGGTGGCGGCGTCGAACGCGGTGAGGACCTCGTCCTCGCCCTGGCGCGTGAACGTGTAGACACGATTGCCGACGAGCAGCGGCGTGGCGTAACCGGTACCGACTTCCACCTGCCAGCGCCGGGTGAGGGCGGGCGGCCACGCCGCGGGTGCCTTGAACGCGGCGATCGCGCCGTCGCGCCTGGGCCCGCGCCACTGCGGCCAGTCCTGCGCCGTCAGGCCAGCGGTCGTGAACACGGTGAGCGCCGCCATCACGACGCGTCCTGCACGGTTTCGCCTCATTGACTGCTCCATCCGGTCGTCCGGTGTCCGGTGTCCGTTCTGCCTTGAGCCTTTTGCCTTTTGCCTTCCGGCTCGCGGGTTTCGTCTGCCAGTTGCCGTCTGCCGTCTGCCGGTCCCCGTCTTGCCGGTTACGATATCACCCGTGTTCGATGTCGTCGGCATTGGCGCCAACTCCGTTGATTACGTCTATCGACTGCCGGCGGCGCCGGATTTTCGAGGGGCGCATTCGAAGCTCAGGCTTACGGGACACTCCGTTTCGTGCGGCGGCCAGGTGGCCACGGCCATGGCGGCGTGTGCGGCGTTCGGCCTGAAGGTGGCTTACGCCGGCGCGATTGGCAGCGACGAGAATGCACAGCGTCTGGAGTCCGCACTCGCCTCGCGCGGAGTTGATCTGTCGCTGCTGGTTCGCAGGCCCGGCGGCAATCAGTTCGCGGCGATCCTGATCGACAACGACTCGGGGGAGCGCATCGTGCTGTGGGATCGGCCCGATTCGCTGCTGCTCGCCGATTCAGATCTGCCGGGAGATGCGCTGCGCGCCGCGCGCGTCGTGCTGGTGGACGATGTCGATCCACGGGCGAGCCTGGAGGCGGCACGCATCGCGGCAGCCGCAGGCGTGATGGTGACCACTGACCTGGATCACGTGACGCCGTTCACCGAGGCGCTGATTCGCACGGCGTCGCATCCAATCCTGGCGGAGCATCTGCCGCAGGCTCTCACCGGCGAGGCGGATCTGGAGCGGGCGCTGCGCAAACTGCGCGCGTGGAACCCGGGCTTGCTGACGGTCACCGTGGGCGAGCGCGGGGCCGTGGCGCTCGACGGCGACCGCTTCGTCCACGTGGACGGGTTTCCGGTGCAGGCGGTGGACACCACCGGCTCCGGCGATGTGTTCCGCGGGGCATTCATCGCCGGGCTGCTGCAGGGCCTTCCCACCGCGGAACTGCTTCGCTTCGCGAACGCTGCCGCGGCGGTGAGCTGCACGAAGGCCGGCGCTCTGGACGGCGTGCCGACCGCCGACGAAGTGAAGAAACTGCTGCAGTAATCGGCGATCGTGCCAGATCCCGCGGGTACGCTAGGCTGCCAAGGCTTATGCACACCGGCTGACCCGCGAAGGGGGCAAGGTGCTGAAGGAGGCGAAGGGCGAGGTCACCCTACTCAGGTGTAAGGCCGACCCCTCGCTGACGCGTTAGCGAACATCTCCGAACCGGCATTGATGGCGGCGCCGGGGCCGGAGCGTGAGCGTGGCGTCGGCGCGTGCCGCGTCGCCCAGCCCACCCGGCAACCAGCCGGTCACCGTCGACGAGCCCAGACCCAAGACCCAAGACCCAAGACTCAAGCAAGCCCAAGCCCTAAGCCCAAGCTTCATCACGCGAGGTGGCGCGACTCGTACAGCTTGCCGCCGAGCCAAACGGTGTGAAACGCCGTGGCTGCCAGCGCGATTGGATACCAGTTCGGCCCGAAGTCGGCCAGGGTGATCGCGGTGATCGCGCCGGCCGTGCCGGCGATCAGTCCCAGAACCGCGACGACCTTCACATGGCGCATCGGCGCGTGCGGCGCCAGCATCGCCGTGATGTAGCCGCCGACAATGGCGTAGACGATGCGATAGGAGAGGGCGAGAAGGTTGAGGCTGGTCTCCCACATCGGCTCGCCCCAGGGCGGGTAGACGTTGAGCACGTGCAACAGCTGATCGGTGGCGAGCGACAGGACCGCGACCGAGAGAAAGCCCACCGCCACGGCGATGGTGCTGCGCAACGGTCGCGACTGACTGACGGTTGAGGTTGGGGTGGCGATGGTCACGATGCGGCTCCTCTGACTAGCGCCCCCTGAATCGGGGGCGTCTGTCTGTAAGTCGGAGCCGCGGTCACGTTCTCGACATCCAGGAAAGCGGTATCCGGTGTCCGGTCCGATCCGGTGCGAGAGGACGCATGGCTGGCGTCGGTCGAAGGTAACCTTAGGCTACGCTCCCGAACGGGAGCGCTTCCAAGAGGTCATCAGGGATATCGGAGAGGAGGACGGCCATCGACAACGTTCGTATCGCACTCGCGAACCTCCGCGTGCCCACCTCGGCTGACGAGTCGGTGCACCTCGCCGTATCCGCGGTGGCTGACGCGGGCCGTCGGGAGGCGGCGGTGATCTGCTTTCCGGAGTGCTTCGTCCCGGGCTACCGGTGGCCAGGCCAGCACCGACCGGCTCCCGATCCGGCGTTCCTGGAACACGCGTGGGCCGCGGTGGCGGACGCCGCCAGAAGTGCCGGCGTCGCCGTGGTGCTGGGCACCGAGCGAGTCACCGACGGTGGCCTGCAGATCACCGCGTGCGTGATCAATCCGGACGGCACCGTCGCCGGGTGGCAGGACAAGGGGCAGATCGACCCGTCGGAGGAGGCCACCTACCCGGCGCTCGGGACCGAGCGCCACGTGTTCCGCGTCGGGCCGTTGACGTTCGGAGTCGTGATCTGCCACGAGGGCTGGCGTTATCCCGAAACGGTACGGTGGGCCGTGCGCCGAGGCGCGCAGCTGGTGTTCCACCCACACGCGCACGTCGCCGAGCCTGGCAGCTATCGCCCGGCGACGTTCGCCGATCCGGCCAATACCTTTCACGAGAAGGCGATGCTCTGCCGTGCGGCGGAGAACACCTGCTACTTCGCATCGGTGAACTGCGCCAGCCAGGGCTCGGGCACGACGTCGGCGGTCGTGCGCCCGGACGGTACGGTGCAGTGCTATCAGCCGTACGGCCAGGAAGGGCTCCTGGTGACCGATCTGGATCTGAGCGCCGCCACTGGCTTGCTGGCTTCTCGCTGCCGAACCTCACCGATGTAGCGTGCTCCCGTCCGTCCAAACCGATCCGCGGCCCCTCCGCGTGGGCAACACTTCGGGCGCGTTACGCCAGTGCCTTGCCGTATAGCGCGAGCAGCCGGGCCCACGCCTTCTCGGCCAGGGGTTCGCTGTAGACCTGTGAATCCGGCGGGCACCAGCCGTGCGCGCCGCCATAGACTTCGATTTCGGCTGGCACACCAGCCTTGGCGAAGGTCTCTTTCAACACATCCTTGTCCGTCGGCGTCCTGGCATCGTCGTTCTGGGCGATGGCGACGAGGAACTGGGCTTTCGTGGCCGCGGCCTGCAGGTGCGGACTGTTGGGGTTCTGGGTGACCAGCCCGCCGCCGTGGAACGAGGCCACCGCGCCAACGCGGTCCGGAACCGCCGCCGCCGTGCGAAACGCGATGGGCCCGCCCATGCAGTAACCCTGGGTGCCAATCTTGCGGTTCTTCGCCACCGAAGGCTGCTGATCCAGCCAGGCGATGAACGCTTTCGCATCGGTCATGTGGGTCGTCTCGTTGAGCGCCTGTGCCAGCGGCATCAACGCCTTGATCTCCGTGGCCGCGCCCTTCTCGGCGGTGGGTGCCTTCTGAGCGCGGTAGAACGGGTTGACGACCAGGACGGCATAGCCCGATTCGGCGAGCCGCTTGCCCATCTGGCGCATCGCCGGCCGCAGCCCGAAGATGTCGGGCCACAGCAGAACGGCGGCTGCCGTGCCGGTCGCCGGGTACACGAAGTAGCTGTCCGCGGTGCCGTCAGGCGTGGTGATGTTGACGTCCTTCTCGGTCACCGCAACCGCGTTCAACACTGGGGGCAGCATCATCGCAACTCCGGCGCCGAGCAGCACACCGAACTGCCGGCGCGTGACGAGCCCGCGCCCCTCGTAGTCTTCTCGATCGCCTTCGAAATGGTCCTGATCACACATAGTCGCTCCTCGGGACGAATGAGCACCGCCCGGTCACGTGCGGGCACCTGAGGCCGCGAATTATACCCGGATACGCGCAGCCGGGCCATTCTCGTCCGTAGGAACCGCCGATCGCGACTGCCCTGCTGGGCCGACAACGGCCGAGCTCAATTCATCCCCGGGCCGTGCGCACGAACGGCGCGTTAACAGATGGGGTAACACGAGTAACTCATCTTACTTAGATCCAAGGACATGGTTCGGGAGAACAAGTTTCAGGGTCGAAATCTGGTAACACGACGACCAATGGTGATGTAAGCCGGTGTCAAACACCGGTAATTGGTACCGTGACGAATGGCACGAGGTTTCCTTATGACTAGTCGTTTTGCTTTCTCTAGCGTAAGGAGTGGATGAGATGAAAATATTCACCAGCGGTGCCTTTGTTGCCCTCTGGCTATTAATGGCCGGGGTTGCTTCCGCGCAAGACACGACAGGCGCGCTCACCGGCCGCCTCGAAGATTCCCAGGGACTGGCGCTGCCTGGTGTCACCGTCACGGCGACCGGCCAGCAGGGCGCCAAGACCGCTGTGACCGATGCCGACGGCTCGTACCGGATCCCGTTCCTGACCCCAGGCAGTTACGTCGTCAAGGCCGAGTTGCAGGGCTTCAAGACGGCCGAGCGGCGCGCCGTCACCGTCAGCCTCGGCCAGGTCACGACCGTCAACGTGCAGCTCGAAGTGGGCGGTCTGACGGAAGTGGTGACGGTGACGGGCTCGACCGCGGTCGCTGGACACGAGCTCCACGACGACCGGCGCGGTGCTGAGCGCCGATCTGCTGTCGCGCGTGCCGGTGGGCCGCCGCTTCACCGACGCGCTCTACCTGGCGCCCGGCGTCAGCAGCAGCGGGTCGGCCGGAACGGCCAATCCGTCGATGTCCGGATCGACGCGGCCTCGACAACCTCTACGTCGTTGACGGCGTGAACATCACCAACACCGGGTACGGCGCGGTCGGCTCCTACTCGATCATCTTCGGCTCGCTCGGCACCGGCACGCCGTTCGACTTCGTGCAGGAAGTGCAGGTCAAGACCGGCGGCTACGAGGCGGAGTTCGGCCAGTCGATGGGCGGCGTGGTGAACGTCGTCACCAAGAGCGGCACCAACGATCTGCGCGGGTCGGTGTTCGGCTACTTCCAGCCGGCGGAGCTCGAGGCCGCGTGGAAGACCTACGAATCGCCGAACGGCACGGTGAACACCGTGGGGAACGGGCGCAGCGACACCGGCATCGAAGGTCGGCTTCCCGATCCTGAGGAACAAGCTGTTCTTCTTCGGCGCCATCAACCCGGCGTGGGAGAAGCGCACGTTCACGGCGCCGGAAGGCTTCCCCCTGCGCAGCCTGGGCGAGGTCGACCGGGATCGCATGGTGACGTCCTACTCCGCGAAGGGCACCTTTCAGGCCACGTCGAGCCACCGGTTCGACGCGTCGTTCTTCGGCGACCCGGCCAAGGGCGACATGGGCCGCAGCGCACCTCGGCACTGACCGTGAACGACACCTCGTCGTTCAGCGAGATCGAGTACGGCGGCCACAACCAGACCGTGCGCTACGACGGCATCATCAGCCCGACCTGGCTGGTCGAAGGCAGCTTCGCGCGCGCCTACAACAACATCGCCGAGACGCCGAGCGTTGACGACTGGCGCGTGACCGACACCACCGTGGTGCCGCAGACAATCAGCGGCGGGATCGGCTTCTACGAGAAAGGCAACAAGGGCACCAACCTGCAGTACGCCGTCAAGACCACGGTCATCGCCGGTGACCACCAGATCAAGGGCGGCTTCCTCTATGAGGACGTGGAGTACTCGAACATCAACCAGCGCACCGGTCCGACGTTCACGGCGCCGGACGGCAGGCAGACCGCCACCGGCGCGCAGGTCAACATCATCGCCGACCCGGCCTTCAGCCGCATCTACCGCGTGATCCGCGCCAACTTCATCGACGCGCGCGTCACCACGCAGAACTACTGGTCGTTCTTCGTGCAGGACACCTGGCGCGTCGGCGAGCGGCTGACGATCAATCCGGGCCTCCGCTACGAGGAGCAGACGCTGGTCGGCAACCTCACGGGACTCAGCACGCTGCAGGGGAACACCATCGACGACTTCGCGCTCAAGGGCAACTGGGCGCCGCGCGTCGGGGCGGTGTACGACGTGCTCGGCAACGGTCGCAGCAAGCTGTTCGCAAACTACGGCCGATTCTTCGCGCGCATCCCGAACGACCTGGCGGCGCGCGCGCTGTCGGGTGACGACGGCGTGAGCCGCATCGACTACTTCGATGCCAACCTCACCCAGCCAATCCCGAATGGCACGCTTGCGCGGCGGGCAGACCAACCACTACGTGACGGCCGGCGCCGCTCCCGACACCATCGACGAGAACGCCAAGCTGTCCTACAAGGACGAGATCGTCGCCGGTTTCGAGTACGAGGCCTGGCCGAACATCAACCTCGGCGTGCGCTACATCTACCGCAAGATCGGGCGCGTGCTCGAAGACGTGGCCGATGCGCCGGTCGTGGCGTACGACCTCGGGCTGCCGGGTCTCAGCAGCGTCGAATACATCCTGACCAACCCGGACTCGAGCTTCCCGGTCCGCTATCCCGAGCTCGGCGCCAGCTTCGAGGATCCCGAGCACAGCTACAACGCGCTCGAGTTCACCGTCGACCGCCGCTTCAGCAACAACTGGTCGCTGCTCGGCAGCTACCGGTGGTCGCGACTCCACGGCTCGTTCGAGGGCTTCTTCCGCGAGGACAACGGCCAGTCGGACCCCGGGATCACCTCGCTCTACGACTTCCCGACCAACGACCCGTCCTACACGGCGATCGGCGGCCCGCAGTTCGGCTACCAGGGCGACATCCGCTACCTGGGCGCCCTCGGCGCCGGTCCGCTGCCGCTCGATCGGCCGCACTCAGTTCAAGATCGTCGGCAACAAATCGTTCGACAACGGGCTGGCGCTTGGCCTCGGCTTCAACATGAGCTCGGGCAAGCCGATGACGGCCGCTCGAGGGGTTGTCGGCATACGGCAACACCGGTGAGGTTCCGCTGACTCCGCGTGGCGGCGGGTTCGAGACGACCGACGGATTCAAGGAGCGGACGCCGTTCGAATCGCAGTTGGATCTGCAGGCGTCCTACGTGCTCAACCTGGGTAACGATCGGCTGACCCTGCTGGCCGATATGTTCAACCTGTTCAACCTGCGGCGGACGGTTGATTACAACAACAACGTCGACTTCCCGGTGTTCGGTGTGCCGAACCCGAACTTCGGCACGCCGACGTCGGCCAACGTGGCCGGCCAGCAATTCCAGCGTCCGTTCCAGCTGCGGCTGGGCGTCCGTTACGCGTTCTGACGCACCGCCGGGTGCGGCGGGGGGAGTCTTGGGGCTTGGGTCTTAAGGCTTGAGGCTTAAGGCTTCAGGCTCGAAGCACGACCTCCGCGGCTGGAATCACGCGCCGGGCAGTTCGCTGCCCGGCGCTATATTTTTCAACCCGCGAAACGCCTTCAGCATCTCCGCATAAGTGAAATTGGCATTCCTGCCGCTCGGGTTCGGCAATACGAACACGAGCGATTCGCCAATGCGCTCCGGCTGCGGCCCCAGTGCAACCGCGTCCTTCCGTGCCGGGAACATCGCGCGAAACACCGTGACACCCACCATCGCCACGATCGCCGGCCGGTAGCGGCGGATCTTTCTCGTCAGCCGGAGACGGCCGGCAACGAACTCCGCCGGCGTCAGGGTGTCGATGCCCGGCGTCGGCCGCGGCACGATGTTGGTGATGCCATACCCGAACTCCGGCAGGCGATCGTCGTGTTCGAAGGTGAGGCGCTCGGGCACCAGGCCCGATTCGAACAGCAACGGCCAGAACCGGTTGGAGAAGCCGGCGAAGTGATGTCCCGTCAGCGCCGAGCGGACGCCAGGGTTGATGCCGACGAACAGCACGCGCACCCCCGGCTTGATGCGATCGCGAAGCGGCGGTAGGTCCGTGCGGATCGCATTGGTATCGCCGGCCGCGCCGCGCGCGCGACGCCTGCCACTGGGCGCGGTCATCGCTGGCAGGTGGCGCAGTAGAACGTGGACCGCGCGGCCTGCGTAATCTGCCGAATGACCCCGTCACACCCCGGTCGCAGGCACGGCTGGCCGGCTCGTTCGTAGACACGGAAGCGGCCCGCCCGATACGGCGACTCCGAACGGCGGATCGCCCTCGTGAGCACGGCCTTGATCCCCATTGCGAGCCGCTCCGCCATCGCCTTCGGCTTCCCCGTTGCCGTGGCGATGCTCGACGCCTTGCGCAGCGGCGACAACGCCGCGTGGTGCAGCGCCTCGCTCGCGTAGATGTTGCCGAGGCCGGCGACCACGCGCTGGTCCAGCAGCGTGACCTTGATCGACACCTTCTTGCCGCGGCACTTCTGCGCCAGCACCGCGGCGTTGAACTCCGGCAGCAGCGGCTCGGCGCCCATCGCGCGGAGCGACGGGTAGCCGTCCAGGTCGGCCGCGGGCACCAGATCCATGAACCCGAACCGCCGCGGATCGTTGAAGACGACCGTGTGTCCCGACGACATCACGAAGATCACGTGATCGTGAGCGTCTGCCTCGCGGGTGCGATCGCCGGTGGCCGCCACGTGAAACCAGCCCGACATGCCGAGGTGCATGATCAGCGTCTCGCCGGACGACAACGCCACCATCAGGTACTTGCCACGCCGCGAGATGGCATTCACGGTGGTGCCGCGGAGCCGCTCGACGAAGTGTTCCGGAAAGGGGATGCGCAGGTTGGGACGATTGAGGATGATCCGCCGGAACCGCGCGCCCTGCATCGCCGGCTCGAGCATGCGGCGCACCGTTTCGACTTCTGGCAGCTCTGGCACCCCGCAATTCTAGCCGGGCGCCGTTTTTCACACCCGCCGCATACTTCTGCAACATCTGACCGCTACAACTGATCCTGCCTGGCGGGACTCGCAGAAGCGAACCGTCCACCGGGGAGACGGACATGGCGAATCACCTTCACGACGACCACGACGACTTCGGCGGGCTGCACCGCGACCTCCTGGCGACCGGCGCGGAGATCGGCCGGCGCCGCTGGAATGGCTCCAGCGTCGCATCGAACGAGGTCACCCTGATCGTGCCCTGACAGGGCGGCCGCGAGCGGCGCGAGTCGGCCGACAGCCCGTGATGTGCTAACGTCGGCGCCACCCATGCTGAATCGTTGGCTCGCCCGCGTCGGGCTCGTCACGCCCGAACAGCGGGCCTGGGCCTGGTACGACTGGGCGAACTCCGCGTACTTCACCACGGTGATCACCGCGGTGTTCCCCAGCTTCTATGCCACCTACGCAGCGGCAGGCATGGAGCCGGCCCAGGCGACCGCCCGCTTTGGCGCCATCACTACGATCTCCGTTGCCACCGTGGCGCTGACCGCGCCCATCCTTGGCGCGCTGGCCGACTACAGCGGCATCAAGAAGAAGCTGCTCGGCCTGTTCATGATGATCGGCGTCACCAGCTGCGCCGCGATGGTGTTCATCGGCGAAGGCGACATCTTCCTGGCCTCGGCGCTGTTCTTCGTCGGCAACATCGGCGTCTCGGGTTCGCTGGTGTTCTACGACTCGCTGCTGCCGCACGTCGCGAAGGCCGAGCAGACCGATCGCGTGTCGGCGGCGGCATACGCGCTCGGCTACATCGGCGGTGGCCTGCTGCTGTTGGCCAACCTCGCCTGGATCATGCAGCCGCAGTGGTTCGGCTTCGCATCGACCACCAGCGCCGTGAAAGCGTCGTTCCTGTCGGTCGCGGTGTGGTGGGGGGTGTTCTCGATCCCGCTCTTTCGCGGTGTCTCGGAGCCGGTGGTGCGACTGGACCCGGACGAGGTGCGGGAGGGTTCGGCCGTGCGCGGCGGCCTTCATCCGGTTGGGACATACGTTCCGGGAAGTGCGCCGCTATCGCCAGGCCTTCCTGTTCTTCCTGTCGATGCTGCTCTACCAGGACGGCATCCAGACCATCATCCGCATGGCCGCGGTGTTCGGCGCCGAGATCGGCATCGAGCAGACCTCGCAGATTGCCGCGTTCGTGATGGTGCAGTTCCTCGGCATCCCGTTCGCCTTTCTGTTCGGCTCGCTGGGCGCGCGCATCGGCACCAAGCGCGCCATCTTCATCGCGATTGCCGTGTATGCGCTGGCGACCGTCCTGGCCTTCTTCATGACCAACGTGACGCACTTCTTCATCCTGGCGGCGCTCGTCGCCACGGTCCAGGGCGGCGCCCAGGCCCTCAGCCGGGCGCTGTTCTCGCGGATGATTCCCGCGAACAAGACTTCTGAGTTCTTCGGGTTCTTCGCCGTCGCCGAGCGCTTTGCCACCGTGCTGGGCCCGCTGGTGTTCACGCTGAGCGTGGCGATCACCGGGTCGAGCCGATCGGCGGTGCTGGTGATTCTCGCGTTCTTCGTCGCCGGGGCGTGGCTGCTGACCCACGTTGACGAAGAAGCGGGCGTGCGCGCCGCTCAGGTGTGATGGGCCGTCGATCTCTCAGAGCGTGACGGTGAACAGCTGGAAGGGCGCCCAGTAGTACGGCTTGGGGAAGCCGCTCTTCATCAGCGCGAGCTTGGCCTCGCGGAGCGCGACGGCCGGCGCGGCACCGTCGGCCATGCGCGCGTAGACCTGGTCCATCAGCGCCGCCGTCGAGCGATCGTCCACGTCCCACAGCCCGGCCACCACGCGGTGCGATCCCGCGCGCAGGAACGCCCACGCAAACCCGACCAGCCCTTCGCCCGCATAAGTGCGCTCACCGGCGCTGCGGCACGCCGACACCGTGACGAGCTCCGCCGTCAGCGGCAACGCCGCCACGTCGCGCGCATACAACTTGAAGGCCTGATCCGGCCCCGACAGGATGACCGCGGAGTCGAGCGGGTTCTCGATGTTGGCGACGGCGTGCGAGGTGAAGTGGATCACCGAGAAGCGCTCGGGCTCGCGCCGCCAGGAACGCTGCCGGCGAAGCGCGTTCGGCGTCGAGCGCGATGACCGATCCCGGCGCGAAATGCTTCGTCACGCTGCCCATCTCGGCGGCGGCGTAGCTGAGCGCCGGGAATTCCGGCGCACGCGGCGTGGGGTTGCCCACGAGAAGGAGCGAGGGCCCGCCTTCGCTCCTGCCGGTTGGCGCTTCCATCGGGGCCTCGGCGCGAAGCCGGCTGCAGCATGGCCAGCGACGGCGCAATCTGCACCGTGACGTCCTCGATCCAGTAGTGCCTGGGGCGTGCCGGGCACAGGCAGCGTCTCGAAGTTCAGGCGATGCAACGCACCGTCGGGAACGATCACAACGGATGTGCCCCGCGCCACCGTCGCGGCGACCGGTTGAATCAGCTGCTGGTACAGCGCGTCACCCGCGCTATTGGCGGAGGCCAGCGGATCGGCCAGCGCGTTCTGGATCGCCGACTGATGCGCGGCGACGAGCGTCTCGAGCCCCGCTCGTGGCGTCAGCGGCGTTGCCGTGATGCCATCGCCCGTCACGGTCCAGACCCACGACTGCGTTGGCCCCAGCCAATAGAACAGCAATGTCGTCTTCGTCTGCCGGGCCAGCTGCTTCAAGCCGGCCGCCGAGGTCCGCGCCGGCGCGGCAGCCACGTTCTGGCGCTCGGCGAGCACGCGGCCGCGGCTGGAGTCTGCCACTTCGAGGGCGCGCTCGACCTGGCCCGCGGCCAGCAGCAGATCCACGTAGCGGTTGTAGAACTCGATCAGGCGCGAGGTGAACGAGATGCGGTAGTCGGCCTTGAGCAGGGCCGATCGCGTCTGCTCCACCGTCTGCAGGGCCGCTTCGAAGTGGCGCGCGGCGTCGGCCGGACGGTTGGCGGCGGCCGCGAGCTGCGCGAGGCCATCGTAGGCCACCCACTTCACGCCCGGTGTGGCTTCGGGCGCGGCGAGCGCCTCGCGAAACAGCCGTTCAGCGTTGGCGCCATCGCCTCGACCGGCGGCGACTTGCGCTTCGGTCACCGTGGCGTACGGCGGTCGTGTGCTCTTCCCCGCCGCCTGAAAGCGAGCCGCTTCCCCATTGAACCGTGCCGCATCGTCCCATTGACCAAGGGCGACCGACGCCGCCGCGAGGTTACGTGCCCAGAGCGCGGCGTCGTTACCGAGGCCGGCACCTGCCGCGACGTCGAAGGCCTGCTTCAGGTAATTCGGCGCCTCGCGACACGTCGCCCTGCAGCAGGTAGGTGCTGCCGAGCTCGCCGAGAGCCTGTGAGTAGTCGAGCTGACGCCCGCCCTTGTGGAGGTCGATCGCCTTTTGCTGCGATGCCACCGCGCGGTCGAATTGTCCCAGTCGCGCGTAGCAGATGCCGGCGTTATTCAGCGCCTGGCCGTAGATCGTGGTGCCGTCGAGCGAGCGTGACGCAATGATGCGCTCGAACCACGGAAGCGCTTCGTCGAACCGGCTGCGTACGACGAGGCCCATGCCCAGGTTGTTGAGCGCTTGGGCCTGATGATGCTGAAACCCTCCTGCTTCGGCTTGCTGAATCAGCGCGCGCAGGCCCGACTCGGCCATGGACCACTGTCCGGTGCGAAATCGGATTTGGCTGGAGAGGATCTCGATGTCGAACTGCAGCTCGCGATCGAAGGCCGCGGCCATCGCCGCCTCTTCGAGCGTGACGGCAGCCTCCTTGAGCTTGCCCTGAAGAACCTGGACGCGGGCCAGCAGGAACTTCTGCCGGCCGCGGACGACGGCGAAGTCCGCGCCGGCCGGGGCTGGCGCCGCCAACGCCTTTTCAGCGTCGGCAATGGCAAGGCGCGAGATCTGCGCCTCTACGCCCAGCAGCTTGAAGCGCCAGGCCCATACCGACTGTGGCTCGGCGGCGGTGAGGGCCAGTCCCTGCGCCACGATAGCGATCGACCTCGGCCAGCTGCCCGCGGGCCAGCGCCGTCTCGGCCGCCGCCCTGATCGGCTCTGGGCCAGGCCCCGAGCACGCGCAGAGCGCGATCATCCCCAGGACGGCGATGATGCGCGTCATCGACCTGGCTCAGAACGACCAGGATCCGTTGGTGTCAACGTCACCGACGGCGCCCGTGCCGCCGGTCGGCGATCCCAGCTCCATCCGGATCATCGTCATTCGTCGCGTGCTGGCCTGGATCAGCAGCTCGCCAAAAAAGAAACGGCCGAGATTCGGGATGTAGACGCCGTTGGTGCCGAGCGGCTTCGACCCGGGATAGGCGCGGTCCTTCTGCCACACCAGCTCCTTGACGACGGTGGCGAAGATGAGGTCCCGGTCGCCGTGCACCTGCAGGATCGAACTGTCGGCGACGACCTTGGCGCGGGTGTCGCACCTCTTGAACGGCGCGAAGTCGATCACCACGTCCAGCTTGTAGCGGCCGTGCACCGGCGAATCGAAGGTCACGGTACTGATCGACGCTTCGCCGACGATGACGGAGGATTCGTGGCCGGGCTGGGCGCTCCGCGACACGAGCGTGGCGTTGATGTCCGCCACGGTCATCAACGGTTCAGGCTCGTCGCCTTTCTTCAGCGGCGCGGCTCCGCCCACTTCCAGGCCGCGGACGCGGGCGCTGACCGTGGTGGTGGCGGAGAGCGATTCGGCGGTGAGCTTGCCGTGCGTCACCTTGACGGCGTCGCGAAGGCTGTCCACCAAACCGGAGGCCGAGGTCTCGGCCCGGGCGATCCGGAACGACTTGCCGATCTTGATGTCGCGGTCGCGCCAATCCGAACGCCCGCCGACGGACGGCAGGGCGCTGCCGCCGGTCGACGCCAGCACCACGTCTTCGGGTCGAACGAACCGGCCGCCGAAGGCGGCGGCGCTTCCATTGAAGATGAATCGGCGAGTGAGTTCCATGGCGTCTCCACGCGACAGCCGCGTGGAGGGCGGTCGCTATTGCTCGGTCAGGGTGAACCGGTAATTCACAGGGGTCGATGCCGCGCCGTCGCTGACCGTCAACAGATAGCTGCCCGCCGCGCGGACGGCCGATCCAGGGACCAGCAACAACAGCGGGGTGCCGGGGGAGGGCGCCATCGCAGTTCCGGAAGCCACCGACGAGCCATCGGCGGCCCGCAGATCATACGCCAGACGGGTATCAGCGGGGACGCCGTTCACGTCGATCGCGAAGCTGATGACACCGGACGTGGGACGGATGATGGTCGCTTCGGCGCCGCGCGTCGCAGGCCGCAACGTGACTGGCGCCAAGGCCTGGATGCCCACGCCTTGCTCGCGCAGGCCGGGCACCACCCACAGAGACTGATAGCCCACGGTCAGCGCTAACAGCGCGGCGACCGCCCACGGCAGACCCGCGCGCCATCCAGAAGAAGCTGCCGAGGCGGCAACTGCCGCGGGTGCGGCCGACGCCGCGGGCATCAGGCCGGCGGCCACGCCTTCACGCATCAGCGCGCCGGTGCGCACGCTTTCGGCGCATTCGTCACAGTCGAAGAAATGCGCCTCGAAGGTGTAGCGCTCGAGCTCCGGCATCTCGTCGAGCAGGTAGCGTTCAGCCGCGTGGGTGGCGACGGCCTGGGCATGTGTCATGCGCCTAGCCTTGCCCTTCCTGGAGGAAGCGCTCGCGGAAACGCGCCTTGGCGCGGTGCACCAGCACCCGCAGGTAGTTGCGATCGACGTTCAGCTCCCTGCAGATGTCGTCCTTGTCGCGCTCGTCGAAGAAGAGCCATGTGAGAATCTCTTTCTCCTTGTCGGGCAGCCCGGCCAGGGCCTGCTGGACCCGCGTGCGGTCCTCAGAGGCCATCAGTCCCGATTCCGCGCTGGGCCGCTGCTCGTCCACCGGATCGTGATCCTCGGGCAGCTGCTGCGCGCGATTGCCCGAGCGGTACAGCTCGAACAGCACGTTGTTGCACACGCTGTTGACGAACGCCCCCAGGCTTTCGGCCGACGCCAGACCGCCTTTTTCCTTCAGGGTGGTCAGCACCCTGCGGAACGTTTCCTGGCGGGCGTCCTCTACCAGCGCCGGCGATCGCAGCCGTGAGCGCAGTTTGAGGTTCAGCAGGTCGCCGAAGTAGCGGGCAAAGTGCCGCTCGGTCTCCGGATCCCCACTGACGAGCCGGTCCAGGTAGGCCCGGTCGAATTCGTAGCGTGTGAGCTGCAAGGGTGGGAATCGTACTTCACCCGCGCGGCTCGTCAAATGGTGAGGCCATTCGACGAAACGTTACATCGCCACCGTTGAAACGTTATCAACGGAGAGATCACCATCGGATGACGGAAAGCGCGGGCCGGTAACGCTAATTAGAGGTGAAGGCCGAATCGCCCTTCCGCCCCGGGAACCCACAACCCCCCGAAGCGAGTCGAGGCACCATGAGGATCGTTGGTCAGGAAGACGTCCGGTTCGTCGGCAGCAGCGCTGCCAGCCGGCAACTGAAGCAGGAGATCGAGATCGCCGCTCGCGCGGACGCCAAGGTGCTCATCACCGGCGAAACCGGCGTCGGCAAGGACGTCGTCGCGCGCCTGGTCCACCAGCAGAGCGCCCGGAGCGGAGCTCCGCTCGCCATCATAAACTGCGCGGGCATGACCGATTCGCTGCTCGAGTCCGAGCTCTTCGGTCACGTCCGCGGCAGTTTCACCGGGGCTTTCCGCGACAAAGTGGGCCTGCTCGAGTCGGGCGACGGCGGCACGGCGTTTCTCGACGAGGCCGGCGAGATGAGCACCCGGATGCAGGGCGTCCTGCTTCGGTTCCTCGAAACCGGCGAGGTCCAGCGGGTCGGCTGCGAGCGCGGGGCCCGGCGGGTGAACGTCCGCATCATCGCCGCGACCAATCGCGACCTGACGCAACAGGTCGGCACCGGCGCATTCCGCGAGGATCTCTACTACCGCCTGAACGTCATCCGCATGCACGTCCCGCCGCTCCGCGAGCGGCCGGACGACATCCCGGCGCTGGTCGCGCACTTCACCGACATGTTCAGCCGGCAGTACGGTCTCGCGCCGTGCACGGTGAGCGCGGAGGCGTCGTATCTGCTGCTGCACCACAAGTGGGCCGGCAATGTCCGCGAGCTGAAGAATGTCGTCGAACGCCTGGTGGTGAAGTTCCCCGGCCAGGTGGTGCGTGGGGCCGACGTGCCGGCGGAGTGCCAGAAGGCGCCTGCACCGCTGAGCTTCAGGTCGGCCGCGCGCAGCATCGACGGCGCGTGCGACCCCGTCAGCGAGTTGCTGCACCGGCTCCTCGAGGAACGCGAGCCGTTCTGGAGCGCGGTCCACTCCCCGTTCATGGACCGCGATCTCTCGCGCGAGCAGCTGCGAGGCGTCATCCGCGCCGGCCTGCAGCGAACGGCCGGCAACTACCGCATGATGGTCGAGCTCTTCAACATGCCGGCGGGCGACTACAAGCGCTTCCTCAGCTTCCTCCGGAAGCACGACTGCCAGGTGCCGTTCCACGCCTTCCGCGCCGTCCGGCCCCGGCCGGCGGTGTCGTCAATCGCCGAGGTCCCGCTCGGCGAGGCGGCCGGCATGTAGCGCCCCGGCGGGCAGTCAGCGCCGCTCGATTCGCTCCATCACCCCTGCTCATGATAAGAATCGCTGTGCAGAGGAGCGTTTACATGGCGAATGAGACCACCCGTCGGGACATGTTGAAGACCAGTCTGGCCGTGGCCGGCCTCGGCTTGCTGGGGATGCCGGAGTGGGCCTTGCCGGTGATGGCCCAGGGCGAAACGGTCGTGCCGTTCACGGACTGGCCGGACAACTTCAACGCGAATCCGGCGCCGGATCGGCGACTGTTCGACACGCGCACATCACCGCGCCGTTCACGCCGAAGGATCAGTTCTTCACCACGCAGCACTACGGCCATCCGGTCGTCGATCCCGGCGCCTACCGGCTGAAGGTGGCGGGCCTGGTGAACACGCCGCTGTCGCTGCTCGCTCGACGAGCTCCGCAAGATGGGCAACGCCGAGCTGATCTGCGGCTTCGAGTGCTCCGGCAACCGCCGCCCGCTGCAGGGGCTGATCGGCAACGGCCGCTGGACCGGCGTGCCGCTGCAAGACGGTGCTCGAGAAGGCCGGCCTCAAGGCCAACGGCGCGCGAGATCGTGTTCTTCGGCGCCGACAACGGCCAGGAAGAAGTCGAGTTCCGGGCGCAGAAGTTCGACGTCGAACAGAAGTACGGCCGCAGCATGCCGCGCGACCAGGCGCTCGGCACCGATGCCGTTCCTCGCCTACGCGCTCAACGGCGAGCCGCTGACCAAGCACCAGGGCGCGCCGCTGCGCCTGATCGTGCCGGGCTGGTACGGCGTCGCCGAACGTGAAATGGCTCTCCGAGATCGTCGCGCAGGAGGAGCCGTACCTCGGCAAGTTCCAGGCGCGCTGGTACCGCACGCTCAAGGGCGAGATGATCAACGGCGAGATGAAGTGGGTCGAGACCGCGATCACCCACCTGCAGCTCAAGTCGTTCGTCGCCCGCGTCACCAAGGACGGCAACCGAGCACAAGGTGCTCGGCGTCGTGCTGAACGACGGCACGCCGATCAAGACGGTCGAGGTGAAGGTGGACGACGGTCCGTGGCAGGCCGGCGACGGCGGATCCGTCAACCACCGCGAAGTACGGCTGGAAGTTCTATAACTACACCTGGAACGGCGCCACCGCCGGCGAGCACACGCTCGTGTCGCGCGTCACCGACGTCACCGGCATGGTGCAGCCGACCGAGAAGGACTCGAGAACAAGAAGACGTTCCTCGAGGACAACTCGCAGCATCCCCGCAAGGTGACGATCGCCTAGCGCAGGATCGCCAGCTCGCCAATCGCCCATGCTGCTTCGTTCGCCCGTGCGGTCTGCACGAGGCGGACGAAGCGGGCCTGGGCCGGCGCGAACGACAACGGCACCCGCGCCAGCTGCGGATCGGCCAGTACCGCCGTCAACGTCTCGCGCGCCGTCGTTCCACTCCAAACTTCGTCCCATCGCTCTCCATCCACGGACACGCTGATCGACAACGCGCGCGGAAACATGCCCGTGATGCGCGCCAGCGTGAGCTGCACCCCAGACACCCGCGTCTCCTCCACCAGCGTCACGGTCACGGTTTCGCCGCCCTGCTGCGCGCGCTCCGTGGCCCATGCCGTCAAGGGCTGGCCGTCGATCACCCGGCCAATATCCCCGGGACTTTCCGTGCTGGCCGCGCTGGCGATGGCCGCGTAGCGGTCAGGTTCCGGCGGCGTCCACGGAGCCTGGGCAACCGGCGGCCGCACCAGCACTGCGTGAGTGGCGGTGGTCGCAATAGGACGAGCAGAGGTCCGCACCGGCAACTCGGTCGCCCACGACGCAGCCGCGGACGCCCGGTCCACGAAGAGCGCCAGCGGCACGTCAGGAGCCAGGGCCTCCAGGACCTCGATGTGTCCGTCGTCGAGCGCGCCGTGCAGCACGGCGATGTGCGGCGGATAGTAGCCGCTCAAGCCGTTGGCCACCGGGCGGTTCAGCGTGATGGCGTGGTACATCGCCGCCGCGTCCTCGAACACGCCCATCGGCAGTTCGACCACGACGGCGTCTTTCGGGACTGCTGCCGGCACCTCGAGTGCTGGAGGTGGTGTAACCAGCGGGTAGGGCCAGACCAGGCCATCCGCCAGCACGCCGACGCTCAGCAGGAGCACGATGACGCCTCGCCTGGACGCGGACCAGGTTCGAGAGAGCTGGGCCCCTCCCACCGCGGCCGCCACCGCCAGCGTCAGCGCGCCCAGCATCGCGAAGCGCGCCGGCGAACGGAACTCGGCGGCGAAGCCGGGTAATTCCATCAGCCACGCATAGGGGGCCTTGTAGAACACCCGTTGACCCATGAAACGCGCAATCGGCCCCAGCGCGCAGACCCACATCACGATGGTGGCGCCGGCATAGAAGGCGAGCAGCGACCGCCGCCGCCACGCGGCCTGCAGCGAGACGGATCCGAGGCCGGCCACCAACAACAGGAGCGCGGCGACCGACATCGGCTTGTAGGCCTGACTGATGGAAATCCGCGCGAGGCCCAGATCCAGCGTCACCGGTCCGGAAATCGCCGGGATCGAGGCGATCAGCAATGCGGCCACACCGAGGCCGGCGCACAGGACCCGCCATCGCGGCCAGGCCGCAGTGACGTCCAGCGCGCGGCGCCGTTCACGCCACGCCCACCATGCGGCTGCGATCACGACCAACGGCAGGACCAGGCCAGGGAACAGCGCGCCCTCCGGCGATGGCCACGGCCGCATCCAGCCCCAGAATCCGAGGCGCTCGGGCGCGGTCAGGAAGCCGGCGATGTCGGCACTGAGCTGCTCGATCTCGACGATCGAACGCGACAGACCCAGTGCCTCGTGCGTGACGTGGTAGTGCCACAGCACCGGCGACACGATCAGCACCGGCGCCGCGAGGGCGGCCAGCAGCAACGCATAGCTCGTTGCCGGCAGCCGCACCGGCACGAACCACACGAGCCAGAAGCCAATCAGGACGCTGGCGAAGACGAAGTAGTAGCCGCACGTCAGGGCCTGCATCACCAGGGCGACCGTGACCACGATCAGCCACACGCCCCTCGTCGTCTTCACCCATTGGTGCAGGGCGAGCAGTGCGATGGGCAGCCAGTAGGACGACAGCAGCTCGAGATGGGACAGGTGATCGGCACGGAACGGGTGGAAGGCAAAAGCGAGCCCGCCGAGAAAGGCGGCGTCGCTGCGGCGCGTGAGGGAGTAGGCCAGCGCGTACATCGCCGCGCCAGACAGCGCGTAGCTGGCAAGGAACGTGATGTTGTAGGCCAGGAGCGGCGAGAGTCCCGACCAGATCAGCGGCGTCGCGATCAGGCCGAAGCCAACGCGATGATCCGAGAACGCCAGCGTGTCCGGCGCTGGGTAGAAGATCGGGCCGTTCCACCACGCCGGCGAGAATGGCACCTGCTGCGCATTCCACCACAGCGTCCAGATGGAGAGCAGCGGATCGCCGTTGTCGGACGGCACGCGCACATCGAGCTGCACGGCCAGAGGCCACGTCTGCCACAGGGCGAGCAGCAGGTAGGTCCCGCACGCCGCCGCATGAACGGCCTGCCTACCTCGCGTAGAAATGGAGGATCTCCGGCAGGACCCGGCTGCCGGGCTCGGGATTGGTGCAGGCGCCGCACTCGTACTCGTAGCCGTCGTAGGCCTCCTGCACGACGCCCTGGACTTCGTGCGCGTACTCGATACGCGTCTTCGAGTTCTCGAGGGCCACGGCCAGGCGCGGGTGAGACGTCCGCAAGGTGCTGGTGGCACCGCGCAGTGCATTGGCTTCCGCGTTCTCGATGTCCAGCTTGATGAAGTCGACGTGCTCGATGCTGAAGTTCCGCCATGGCGTGATCGATGGTGGTCAACGGCACGTTGATGGTGCTGACGGTCGCCTGCTGCGTCACGCTGTTGCAGACCGAGCACCCCTCCCTGATCGTCAACGGCAGCCACGCCTCTTCGTTCCAGACGCCCTTGTCCACCACCACGACGCGGCCCTCGGCAATCTCTTTTGCGAAGTTACGGCGCATGCAGAGCAGGGCTTTCGGGGTCACTTCGAACGCGATGACCTTGCTGGCGCCAGCGGCGAGCGCGGTGCGCGTGAAGAGACCGACGTGCGCGCCCGCGTCGATGACGACGTCGCCCCGACGTACGCCAAGCCCACCGGCGTGGCCATACATCTCCTGCTCCTGCTCAGCGAGCACCACCGCGAGGCTCCACAGGTCGTCGCGCTGGGGCATCCAGACGTCGCCATCAGGCGTCTGATACAGGAACAAGCCTTCCGGATCCTCGCCCACGTAGCGCAGCGTGCGCAGGATCTCGCCGGTCCGGGCCGTGACGGTGCGAGCCTTGACCAGGCCGCGGAATGCGGCGAGGCGCGTGCAGAGCGGGTTCTCCCAGGACCACGCCGCCTTCGCGTCGGTCCAATACGGTGCGTAGCGCTCGTGCTGAGCGCCCATCAGCACGGCTGACGCGAGCAGAACGCCAGCAAGGATGGTCAGTTTGCGCGCCATGCTCTGGATCGTAGCCTGTGTGTGGGCCAGCTTCGCACTGTTCCAACGTCCTAGGCAGGGCGGCAGAAGGATCATGACCGTGGCGGGATGCTAGCTGAGCGGTAATTGCCATATAATCCGCCAAGAATCGAGGCCTCCCTTCCATGACCACGCAGCGCCTGGCGAGATGTGTCGCGGTGATCCTGCTGTCCCTGATCGGCAGCACGAGTAACACCTGGGCCCAGCGCGGTAGCGCGGTGCCCTTGCGCGAGTGGGAAAAGGTCCAGAGTCCCCACTTCACCGTTGTCGGCGACGTCAGCGCGAGGGAGCTGAGGCGGGTCGCCGAGCAGATGGAGCAGTTTCGCGAGCTGCTGGGGCTGGTGCTCGAGCGCCGCGACCTGCGCGTGCCGGACACCACCGTGATCGTCTTCAAGAACCGGCGTGGATACGAGCCGTTTCAGCCGACATATCAGGGCGCCACGGTGCAGGTGGCGGGCTATTTCTCGCCTGGCCCGATGAATTACGTCACGCTCGTGTCGAACGCGGAAGGTGATTACCAGTCGGTGGTCTACCACGAGTTCGTTCACCTCGTCCTCAATCACACGGTCGGCGTGATGCCGCCCTGGATGGGGGAGGGCCTGGCCGAGTTCTATGGCAACACCCAGATCGCGCCGGGCGGCAAGTCGGCGCAACTGGGCAACATCGCGCAGCACCACATCTGGCGACTTCAGAAGGAGATGTTGCCGCTGCAGACGCTCGCCGGGGTCAGCCAGGATTCGCCGTTCTACAACGAGCGGGACAAGTCGTCGGCCTTCTACGCGGAGTCGTGGGCGCTGATTCACTACCTCCAACTCGGACAGGAGCGGAAGTACGCGCAGAAGGTCGGGGCGTTTCTCGACGGCATCGCCAACCGGCAGACCATCGACCAGGCCGCGCGGACGCACCTTGGCATCAGCGGGGCGCAGCTCGAAGAGGAGCTGCGGCAGTATCTGTATGCGCCGACGTTGCAGCGATTGATCGTGAAGCTGTCAGACAAGATCGACCAGCTCGAGCGCGTGCCGGCGGTCAAGGTGACCGAGGCCGACGCCAACGCGATGCTCGGTGACCTGCTGCTGCATCTTGACAATCCGAAGGGCGCCCGGGCGCTGTTCGAACATGCGGCAACACTCGACGGCGCCCAGCCCCTGGCGCTCGCCGGGCTGGCAATGCTGAGCGCAGATGAGGGCGCCGGCGATCGCGCGCGCGAGCTGGCGGCCCGGGCCAGCCGCGCCCCGTCGGCGACGTTCCTCACGCACTATTACGCAGGAGAAGCGCTGGGGAGATTGGCGACGACCGCGCCTGAGAGGAGGGCGGCGGCAGAGCCCTACCGGCAGTCGGTGGCGCTCAATGCGTCCTTCGATGAAGCCAAGGCCAGACTGGCGTGGCTCGGGATTGACTCACCCGAGGGGCTGGCGGAGGCGCGAACGCTGCTGCTGGCCGCGATTGCGCTGGCGCCGGCCCGCGAGGACTATCACCTGAACCTGGCGCGGGTGCTCATGATGCAGTCGAACTACTCCGGGGCACGAACGATCCTCGGCCCGCTCGCCGCTCGTGGAAGCTCGCAGGGGGTGCGCAAGACCGCGCGGGAAGCGCTGGGCCTGGCGGCAAAGCTCGAGAACGAAGCCTCAGAGGCGAGTGGAGCTGCGGACACCAGCGGCGTCAACGCCAGCGACGGAACCGTCCGAACCTCGTCCCAGCGTCGGGCGGCCAAGTGAGCCTGCCAACGCCAGGGTCGTGCTCGACCTGCGCCCGATTGGACCGGCGGAGATGCGTGCCGCAGGACGGCTGGAGCGCATCGACTGCGGCGACAAGGGCGTGGTGCTGGTCGTCCGCACCGAGTCGAATGAACTCCGCATCGCCGGCCCGGCGATGGCTGACATCGCGTTCATCTCCTACCGCGCCGATCTGAAAGGCAGCGTGGACTGCGGCGTGCAGACACCGGCGATGCCGGTGCTCGTCACCTATGGTCTGTCGCCGGATCTCAGCGTGGCCGGCGAAGTCGCCGCCGTGGAGTTCGTTCCGGACGGCTATCGCCCGCCGGGACACTGAGGCGGCCCCCGGCAATCGGAACCGCTTCCTCCGAGCCTAGCCGAGGCGCTTGGACGAGCGCAGCGTCGCCAGGGTCAGCACCACCACGCCCCACGTCAGCATGGCGAGCGCCTGCGGCCACAACGTTTCCATCCCGACGCCCTTGAGGAAGATCCCGCGCACGATCACCAGGAAGTAGCGCAGCGGAATCAGGTAGGTGACCGGCTGGATCCAGCCCGGCATGTTCTCGATCGGGAACACGAACCCGGAGAGATAGATCATCGGCATCATGAAGAAGAACACCGTCGTCAGCATCGCCTGCTGCTGAGTGTTCGAGACGCTGGAGACGAACAGGCCCAGCCCCAGCGTGCACAGCAGGTAGACCAGGCTGAGGCCGAAGAGCAGCGGCACGCTTCCCCGCATCGGGACTTCGAACCAGTAGATGGCGACGACCAGCACCAGGATGACGTCGATGATGCCGATCAGCGTGTACGGCAGGAGCTTGCCGACAATCAGCTCCCATCGCGCCAGCGGCGTAACGTTCAGCTGCTCGAGCGTCCCCACCTCCTTCTCGCGCACGATCGCCATGGCGCTCAGGTTGGTCGTCACCACCAGCAGCAGCAGCGCGACGATGCCCGGGATCATGAAGTCGCGGCTCTCGAGCCTCGGGTTGAACCAGACGCGGATCTCCACCGACACCGGCGCTACCACCCGGCCACCGGCGCCGGCCGCCAGCTCCTGGGCGTATCCGGTAACGAGCGCGCGCGCGTAACCCATCGCCACGTTCGTGGAGTTGGCGTCGGTGCCATCGGCGACCACCTGCAGCGTCACCGGCTGACCGCCCTGCAGCCGCTCGCCGTAATCCGATGGGATGCTGAGCGCCATCCACGCGTCACCGCGATCGAGCCAGGGATCGATCTGATCGGTGGAGTCGATGAGACCCACCAGCTTGAAGTTGTCGGACGCCTCGAACCGCGCGATCAGGTTGCGGCTGTGCGACGAGCGGTCCGCGTCCACGATGACGATCGGCACGTCCTTCACGTCGGTGGTGGCCGCATAGCCCAGCACGCCCAGCTGGAGGATCGGCGCCATGATGACGATGCCGAACAGCCGCGGGTCCTGGCGAAGCTCCAGCAGTTCTTTGCGGACGAGATGCAGTACGCGGTGCATATCGAGGCCTCAGCTCCAGTCACGCCGAAGGCGCAAAGCCGCGAGGCCGAGCGCCACCGTTGAAAACGCACCCAGCCAGACGAGTTGTTCCCAGAACGCTTCGACGCCCGCGCCTTTCAAGACGATTCCTCGCAGCACCACGAGGAAGTAGCGCGCCGGGACCACGTGACTGATCCACTGGACGACCGTCGGCATGCTCGACAGCGGAAAGATGAAGCCGGACAGGATGAACGTGGGCAGGAACGACGACAGCAGCGCCACCTGGAACGCCACCTGCTGCGACGAGGCGATCGAGGAGATCAGCAGACCCTGCGCCTGCGCGCCGACGAGGAAGAGCAGGATCGAGCCGCAGAGCAGCAGCCAGGATCCGCGCATCGGCAGGTCGAACAGGATGCGCGCGGTGAACAGGATGAGAAGCGCCGATGCAAAGGACAGGGCCAGGTACGGCAGCGTCTTCCCCAGCACGAACGACACCGGATCGATCGGCGACATCCGGATCTGCTCCATCGTGCCACGCTCCTTCTCGCGCACCACCGAGAGCGCCGTCGAGACGACCGCGGTGACCATCGCGATGAAGGCGATCAGCCCCGGCACCAGGAACAGGGTGCTTCGCAGCTGCGGGTTGTACCAGATGCGCGGCTCGAGCGTCAGCGTGGCGCGTGCGCCGGTGGCGCGGCCCGCCTCGAGCAGGATGGCGGTGGAGATCTCGCCGACGATGGCCTGGGCGTAGCCCATGACGGTGGAGGCGGTGTTGGCGTTGTCGCCGTCGATGATCACCTGCACGGTGGTCGGCCGGCGGTTGCGCACGTCCTGTTCGTAGCGCGCCGGAACCACCAGCACCGCTCGTGTCTCGTTGCGATTCACCAGCGCGTCGATCTCCTTGTCCGCATCCACGTAGCCCACCAGCTTGAAGTAGCCCGAGTTCGTGAACGCCGAGACGAGCTCGCGGCTGGCGGTGCTGCGATCGTGGTCCTGTACGACCAGCCGGACGTCGCGGATGTCGAAGTTCAGGGCATAGCCGTAGATGAGCAGCATGAACGCCGGGAACAGCAGCAGGATGGCCAGCGTCCGCGGGTCGCGCACGATCTGGTGCAGCTCCTTGGTGGCGACGGCGATGATGGTGCGCACTAGGATGCGCCTCCGGTGCGCTCGACGACGTCGAGGAACACGTCCTCGAGCGAGGGGGTGACGCGGCTGATGGCGCGAGTCTCGACACCGGCCTTCTGCAGGGCCTCGCGATCACGTCTTCGGCGCGATCGGCATGGCGCAGCACCACGTGCAGCGACGTCCCGAAGAGGCTGGTCTTCTCTACCTCGTCGAGCGCGTCCAGCGCTTCCATCGCCGCAACCGGTTGCGCGGCCTGCACTTCGAGAATCGGACGGTCGCGAAACACCTGCTTCAGCTCGGTCGTCGTGCCAAGCGCGGCGAGCTTGCCGGCCTGGATGATGGCGATGCGGTGACAGTGCTCCGCTTCGTCCAGGTAGTGCGTGGTCACGAGGACCGTGGTGCCGGCGTCGGACATGCGGTCGATGAGATCCCAGAACTCGCGGCGCGACAGCGGATCGACGCCGCCGGTGGGCTCGTCGAGGAAGACGATCGGCGGCTCGTGCAGGATGGCGCAGCCCAGGGCGAGGCGCTGGCGCCAGCCGCCAGGGAGATCGCGTGTGAGGGTGGTCTCGCGGCCCTGGAGCCCGGCCATCTCCAGCACGAACTGCCGGCGTGCGGCAAAGCGCTCGCCGCTCAGCCCGTAGATGCCGCCGAAGAACTGGATGTTCTGGTCAACCGTGAGCAGCTCGTAGAGCGAGAAGCGCTGCGACATGTAGCCGATCCGCCGTTTCACGCCTTCCGGATCCTTCGCGACGTCCAGGCCGCCGACCAGGGCGGTGCCCGACGTGGGGCGGAGCAGGCCGCACAGCATGCGGATGGTGGTGGACTTGCCGGCGCCGTTCGCGCCGAGGAAGCCGAAGATCTCGCCCGGCCTCACCTCGAACGACAGGTTGTCCACGGCGACGAACGCGCCGAAGCGGCGAGAGAGCCCGCGAACGTCGATGGCGGCCGGGGGGGTCATAGGGGCTTCAGGGATCAGGGATTAGGGATCAGGAGTCAGGGATCAGGGATCAGGGACGGCCGACGGCGCGCTGCAGACGAGCCTCGGCCAGGCGGACGCTGGCGAAGGCGCGGGCCCGCGCCAGTTCGGCGGCGAGGAGCTGCTCCTGCGCGACCAGGACGTCGGTGGTGGTGGCGACGCCGACGGCGAAGCGGTCGGCGAGGACGCGGCGGGCCTCGGTCGCGGCCCGGACGCCGGTCTCGGCGGCGCGGACGGCGGCCTGACTCGAACGGAGATCGAGAAGTCGCTGCCGGACGTCGGCCGAGACCACGGTGTCCAGGTCCCTCTGCCGCGCCTCGATGGCACGCACGCTGGCGGCGGCCTCGGCCGCTTCGGCGCGGGTGCGGCCGCTGTCATAAAACGTCCAGCTGAAGTTGACACCGACGTCCCAGGACGGCTGCCAGATGTCCTCGCGCGGGAAAATCTTCGCGTTGGGCTTGGCGAAGTCGTAGCCGGCGCCGAGCGCGACGGTCGGCTTGTTCCCGGTTCCGGCCGCGGTCTGGCGGGCTTGCGCGCCTTCGATTCGGAACGCTAACGCCTGCAGCTCCGGCCGCTGCTTCCGCGCCTCGGAAACCAGCGTCGCGGTTTCTGCAGCGTTTTGGGGGGGGATCGTGCCAGGCCCCAAAGGGGTATCAAGCCGATCAGAAATTTCGATCGCGGCGTCGGGGTCGGCGCCAATCAACCGCCGGAGGTCGATCAGCGACGACTCCAGCAGGTTCGTCGCTTCGATCAGCTGGAGCTCCTCACTCGACTGCTGTGCCTCGAAGGTGAGGACGTCACTCGGCGGGACCAGGCCCACGTCCAGGCGTTGCCGCGCGTCGCGGACCTGCGATTCGGCCCGCGCCACCGACTCCTTCAGCACCCGGACGGCTTCCGTCGAGGTCGCCACCGCCCAGTACGCCCGGGTGACCTCGAAGCGCAGATCGGCCCGCGCCGTGTCGAGATCGGCGCCGGCGGCGCTGGCTTCGGCCTCGGCAGCCCGCTCGAGCGCGCCGACGCGGCCCGCGGTGTAAATCGGCCACTGGCCGGCGACCCGCGTCATGAAGTTGTCCGGCACGTCGGGGTAGAGGATGTTCAGCCGCCCATCCGGGGTGGGGAATCCGAACGGGTCGACGTGATTGGTGCGGGTGTAGCCCGCGGTCGCGCTCGCGGTCGGCTTGCCGCCCGCCTGGCGTACCTGCACGGTGGCCTGCGCGCCCTCCTGCCGGGCGCGCGCCTCCGCCAGCTTGTGGCTGGCTTCAAAAGCCCGCGACACGGCGTCGCTCACCGTCAGCCGTTCGACGGCGGACTGCGCCAGCAGTGGCGACGCGCCCGCACACAACCAGATCACCGCCATCATCGATGCGCGTGTCATGAGGGTCCAGATCCTGTCAGTTGAGCGATGAAGACATCTTCGAGCGAGGGCACGATCGCCCGCACCGCCGCCGGGACGACATCAACGGCTTTCACCGCGACGTCCAGTTGCTGGCGCGCCTCAACGGCGTCGCTGGTATCGAGCCAGGCATGGAGCCGGTCGCCAAAGACGAACGTGCGAAGACCATGGTCGCCTCGCGCGCTGAGGCGGGCCACCGCGTCTCGCGGCCGATCCACGACGACCTCGAACCAGCGGCCCGGCAGCGATTGCCGCAAGCGCCCGGGCTCGTCCAGCGCCAGCACACGCCCTTCGTGCAGCATCGCGATCCGGTGGCAGCGCTCAGCCTCGTCCAGGTAGGGCGTGGACATCAGGATCGTGATGCCCGACTCCAGGAACTGCGACAGCAGTTTCCAGAACTCGCGGCGCGACACCGGGTCAACGCCCGTCGTCGGTTCGTCGAGCACGATTACTTGCGGCTCGTGGACGAGCGTGCAGGCCAGCGCCAGCTTCTGCTTCATGCCGCCGGACAAGCGGTCGGCGAGACGGGAACGAAACGGCGTGAGCTGCGTGATTTCCAGCAACCGGTTGCGTCGCGCCTGGAAGTCGCGGACTCCATGAATCTCCGCGAAGAATGCGATGTTCTCGTCGATGCTCAAGTCGCCGTAGAGGCTGAACCGCTGCGACAGGTAGCCGACCGACGCGGTGATGGCATGGTGCGCCTTCACGGGATCGTTGCCGAGCACACGGATCTCTCCGCCGTCGCCGTGCAACAACCCGCACAGCAGTCGAATCGTCGTCGTCTTGCCGGCGCCGTCAGGCCCGATCAGGCCGAACATCTCGCCACGGTTCACCTGGAACGAGATGCCCTTCAATGCCTCGACGGTGCCGTAGCGCTTCGTGACGCCCGTGAACTCCACCGCGGGTCCTCGGTGAGACGAGGTGTCGGCGCCGGGCTGTGATTGAGGCTTGCGGCTCACGTCAGCTCACCGGCTGGAGGTTCAGTTCGGCTTCCACCGGCATGCCCTGCTTCAGCACGCCGCTGGTGTTATTGACGGACACGCGGACCCGGTAGACGAGCTTCGAGCGTTCCTCGGCGGTCTGCACGTTGCGCGGCGTGAACTCCGCCTTCGGGGAGATGTAGGTGATGGTGCCGGGAATGCCGGCGCCACCGGCGTCGGTGAACACCTGCACCGTCTGCCCGAGCCGGATGCGCGGCACCGCGGGTTCGGGCACGAACACATCCGCCCACGCATCGTCCAGGTTCACGACCACCGCGACCGGTGTGCGCGGCGCGATCACTTCGCCCTCTTCCATCAGCTTCTCGGTGACGATGCCGGTGACCGGAGAGTGGAAGGTGGTGTCGGCGAGCGACTTCTCGAGCGTGGCGATCTGCGCGTCCACTGCCGCGACCCTGGCGCGCGCGGCTTCCACTTCCTCGCGGCGCGCACCGGCCCGCAACCGCAGCACCGTTTCCTCCGCGGCTTTCACCCGGCTCTCCGCTGCGGACACGCGGTCCTTCGCGACATCGCGCCTCGTCGCGGCGTCGTCGCGCTGCTTGCGCGAGCCGGAGTTGTTCGTCAGCAGCGTTTCAAAACGCTCGAGATCCTGTTCGGCGGCGACCTGCTCCGCGCGGGCGGCCGAGACGTCTGCGCGCGCGGCCGCGACCTGGGATTCCGCCTGGCGGATGTCCTCGCTGCGGGCACCGGCCATCACGAGGCGCAGGTTGGCGTCGGCTTGCGCCCAGTCGGCGCGGGCGCGGCGCAGGGCAAGCTCCACGTCGCGCTGGTCCAGGGTGAGCAGCTCACGTCCCTGCTCGATGCGGTCGCCTTCCTTCACCGTGAAGGTGAGGATGCGGCCGCCGGCATCGGGCGCCAGTCGCGTTTCGGTGGCTTCGACGTGGCCCGATACCCGCAGGGTGTTGGAGGGCGGTGGGTCGGCGCATCCGATTGCAAGCGCGGTGGCCGTGATGACGAGGGTGAGGCGTCTCATGCGACGGTCGGCTCCGGGGAGAGCAGGCGGAGGGCCGCCTGCTGCATGTGGGTGATGAGGTCCGGGTGCGGGACTTCGATGAACATCGGGAGATCGATGCGCCCGGGGGCCGCGGCGGCGCGCTCGCGGGCGGCGTTGAGGAGCAGGGGCCCGAGGATTGACATGTAGGCGAGGACCAGGTTTGACCGGCCGGAAGAGCCCGGCCTGCTGGCCATCGGTCAGGATGCGGGTGAAGGCCATGAAGACGGTCTTCATGAGGGCGAGGGTCTCCGGGTCGAGGCGAGGTGCGCCCTCGGCGATCTCGCGAATCATCAGGGTCGGGAACCAGGGGCGTTCGTCGGCAAGCTGGACCAGCCCGGAGATGAAGTCGGCGAGGCGCTGGTCGGCGGGCTTCGGGGCGTCGGCGACGCCGATGGCCATCGTGCCGACCGTTCGGAGCATGTCGCGGACGACCTCGCGGAAGAGGGCGAGCTTGTCGTCGAAGTGGTAGTAGATCATCGCCTTGTTGAGGCGGGCGGCGTGGGCGATGTCGTCGACGCCGACACCGTCGAAGCCTCGGGCGGAGAAGAGTTCGGCGGCGGCGAGAAACACGTCGGCGCGCGTGTCGCGAGGCACGCTGCGCTTCGAGGAGGAACGGCTGGACGATGTGGCCATGGAACGACAACTAACCAGTCAGTTAATCTAAACGGTTAGTTAATACCGCGCTTCGCGCCAGATCTGTCAAGCTGCGTTGAGGTCGAGCTGGTCGCCCGTCCCGCATCCTCCTTGCCCCGCGCGGCGTCACACCCTGTGATGTACTGCCCGCAGTTCCAGCCATGACCATCGTCCTTGCCGGTGGATCCGGCTTCCTGGGCCGCGCGCTCGACGCCCACTTCTCGGCAGGCGGGCATACCGTCCGAACCCTGACGCGGCGGCCTCGCCCGGGCGTGGTGAGCGAGATCGCGTGGCAGCCGGACGGCTCGACCGGCCCGTGGGCCCACATCCTTGACGATGCTGAAGTCGTCGTGAACCTGGCGGGCGAAGGCATTGCCGACCGGCGGTGGAACGAGGCGCGCAAGAAGGCGCTCCGCACCAGCCGCGTGCTGCCCGCCCGCAGCCTTGCTGCCGCCCTCGCCTCGGCACCGGTCAGGCAGCGCATCCTGATCACCAACTGCGCCGTCGGCTACTACGGGGCCCGCGGCGACGAGCCGATCGCGGAGACCACGCCGCCTGGCGACGACTTCCTCGCCGCGCTGTGCGTCGATTGGGAGCGCGAGGCCGCAGCCGCCGCCTCGCCAACAACGCGTGTCGGCCATCGTCCGGACCGGCATCGTGCTGCACCCGGACGGCGGCGCGCTGAAGTCGATGTTGACGCCGTTCCGGCTGGGCATCGGCGGACCGATGGGCACGGGACGCCAGTACATGTCGTGGATTCACCTCGAGGACTGGGTGTCGCTCGTTGGGTGGCTGGCCGCGTCCCAGGTCAACCTCGGCGACTCTCTCGAGAACGGAGCCACCGGCGGCCACGCGCCGCCGAACACGATGAACGCGGTGGTGAGCAAGGCCAGCGCGCGGACTCACGCGGCAAGCGCCGCTCCGAGCTTCGACCTCGCTCGATCAAATACAAGCGTGTGGAACGCCACCGCGCCTACGCCGGTGACCAACGCGGAGTTCGGCCGCACCCTCGGCGCCGTGCTCAGCCGGCCCGCGGTGCTGCCGGCACCGGCGTTCGGTCTCGAAGCTGCTGCTCGGTGAGTTCGCGAACTTCCTGCTGACCGGCGCCCGCGTGATTCCCGCCGCTGCCGAGCGCGCCGGGTTCCGCTTCCGTTACCGGGAACTCGAGCCGGCGCTTCGATCGCTGCTTCAGGACCAGGGCGTCCGGTAACGGATCCTCCCGCGCGGCATCGCAGACCTTGCGCGCGTTCAGGATCGCCGAGTGGCTGGCAGCCAGTCCGCATCTCACGACGAGGCGCTCGAGTTCGCCTCCGTTAAGGCGCCGAGTACTTCGCGAGCGCGGCCTTCCAATCGCCGACCGGCGCGGGCTCGCCGCCGAGTCCGTCGAACACGATCTGGCCGGTGCGATATCCCATCCCATAGAAGCGATCGTTCGCGTCGCGATCCTGTTGGATGGTGGTGCCGTTCAGCGAGACGCCGGCAAACAGCCCGCGCGTGCGCGAGTAGCTGAGGATCTGCGCCCGCATCTGGATGTCGGTCGAGGCGCCGGCGTCGCGACCGACCGGACCGGCCGCCACCGACGCGTCCGCGCCAATCTTGAACTGATTGCTGACGAGCTGCTCGAGCCCGCGGCGGTTCTGGATCACCAGGATGAGATCCACCGCCTGACCGCCGATCTGAAAGCCCAGGCTGCCGCCGGTAATCGTGAGGAACGCCGGTGACGACCACGCTCCGGTCTTCGGATCGCGCGCGCTCATCACGCCGCGGCCATGTTGGCCGCCGACGACGAAGCCGCCCTTGAGCATCGAGGGAAAGACCGCGATGCCCTGGGCCTTCTGCATGATTGAACCCGGCACCGACTGATCGCCGGCGTCCATGATCTCGCGAAGCACCGTCACCGCCTCGGAGATGCGGCGCGCTTCGTCGGTTTGCGCCATCGGGACGGCAGAAGCAGCGACGCACACGAGCAGGATGGGGGCGATGAGTCTCATGAGAACTAAGGTAGCAGAAGTGCCCGCGAGCGCCTGAAGGCTTAGCGCATGGGCTGGGAGCCGGGCTTGAGACTTGAGGCTTGGGGCTTGAGGCTTGGGGCTTGAGGCTTGAGTCTGAGGCTCGTCTTGAGTCTTGGGTCTTGGGTCTTGGGTCTTGACGGCTCGAGCCTTTAGCCTAGCGCCTACAGAATCGCCGGCGCTCCCGCGCGGAAGTTGGCGCCGAGGATCGACACCGAGTCGCCGCCCAACCACGTATCGATGATCGGCGCGTAGACAGAGCGGAAGTCGGTTTCCCACTTCACGTCGCTGCCGCTGTTCTCGAGCGTCGGGTTCGCGGGATCGGGACTGAGGTTCGGGGCGGTGCCGTACAACCCGCCTCGCACGAGCCCGCCCATCAGCATCATCACGCCACCGGCGCCGTGGTCGGTGCCCTGGCTGCCGTTCTCGCTGATCCGCCGCCCGAACTCGGTGTAGACGAGCACGAGCGTGGAGTTCAGCATGCCCTGCGCCTGAAGATCGTCGTAGAACGACTTCAACCCGTCGTTGAGCGTCGCCATCAGGTTGAAGTACGAGCCGGTGTTCACGCCCTGTCCTGCATGCGTGTCGTAGCCGCCGGTCTGGACCCAGAACACCTTGGTCCCGATGCCCTTGTTCATCGAACCCGCGACCGCCTGCAGCGCCTGGGCGAAGCCATTGTTCTGATAGGCGCACGGCGGGACGATAAGTGGCCACGGTCGCGACGCGATCGAGCGTGCCGAGCGCGGCCTGCGTGGTGGCGTTGACGAACGCGAGGTGCGGCCGGTCCACCGGCAGATGCGACGAGATGCGCGCCTGCGCCGTGCGTTCGAAGACCGCTTCGGTGGCGTTGTTGGGACTGGCGAAGCTGTAGGCCGCCGGGCTCGTGATCGACGGCACGCCGACCAGGCGCCCCATCAGCGGTCGCGGCGTTTCGCGCTGCGTGTTCCACGCGACCAGCGGATCCACCGGCTGCGGCAGCGTATCGAGATAGCGCCCGAGCCAACCGGTGCCCTGCGAGTTGCCCGGGTTGGCGGTGCCCCAGATGTCGAAGCCGGTGAAGTGCGAGCGGCTCTGGTTCTCGTAACCGGTGCGCTGGATCACGGCGAGGCGGCCGGAGTCGAACACGCTCTTCAGGCCGGTGAGCCGCGGATGCAGGCCGATCTCCGCGCCACCGCGGTCGCGCCCGATCTGCAGGACGCTGCCGGCCGGTACCGCAAGCGTCGGCCGCCGCGTGTAGTAGTTCGCGTCGCGGTACGGGATCACCGTGCTCAGCGCGTCGTTGCCGCCGCTCAGGTAGACGACCACCAGGTTCCGTGACGGCACACCCTGCGCAAACGCGATGTCACACAGCACCTGCGGCGCCGCGAACCCGAACGTGAACGCGGTGACGCCGCCTCGAACGAAAGTGCGTCGTGAAAGATTCATCGCGGTGGTCCTGGGTCTTGAGTCTTGGGTCTTCGAGTCCTGAACGAATTCGCCTAGTCGAACTGATATTCGCCTGCGCCGACGATGAGCCGCGCGGCGCCGGCGACCTTGGTATTCAGCTGCGCATCGCTGCCGTTCCAGGTGATGCCGGCCCTCAGATAGTCCAGGACGGCCGAGTAGCCGTCACTGGTGAAGCCGGCGTTCTGGAAGCGCTGCAGCAGGAACTCCAGCACGCGTTCCGGCGACTGCCGGTACGGCTGCGCCTCGCGGGCCAGGTTGAATTTCTGGTTGGCGGCAAGGGTCGACGCGAAGTTCATGCGCGACAACATCGACGCGGTGGAGAACCACTCGGCGCCGAGCGCCCAGCCGTTCACGTCCGGCGGCTCGTAGAGCTGCTGCCCCATGTTCACGAGCGGCGTGATGGCGCTATCCACCGACAGGCCGCGCCACCCGGTTTCCTTGATCGAGCGCACCGTGAACTCCGCCGGCCAGGAATAGTGACGGAACACATTGGCGCCGCTCAGGAACTGCTCCGAGAGCAGCAGGCGCTGCAGCATCGCCTTGATGCTGTAGTTGCTGGACAGGTAGGCCTGCGCCGCGTCGTTGATGAACGCCTCGTTCGGCGCATCGACGTCGTTGATGAAGTATTGATAGAGCCGCGTTGCCAGGCGGCGGGCCGTCGCGGGATGGCGCGCCAGCGCCTCGATCAGATCCAGGCCGTCCTGCATCCCCTGCGCGGCGGGACGCGCGGGGATCGTGCGGCCCCCGCCCGGATAAATCTCGAACGTGAATTCCTTCGCGGTCGGGTCGTGCTGGGCCTGGTTGAAGATGAAACGGTAGTAGCTCGCCAGCTCGTTGCCGCGTTCGCCCGTCAGCTCGAGGTTCCAGCCCGTGAAGACCCGGGCCGCCGCGTAGACGTCGGCTTCGGTGTAGTGACCGATGCCGGTCGTGAACAGCTCCATCAGCTCGCGCCCGAAGTTCTCCTGGGGCCGCGCACGGACGTTGGTGCGGCCATCGAGCCACACCAGCATCGCCGGGTCCTTCGCCACTTCGACCAGCAGATCGCGGAAGCTGCCGGTACCCAGATCCCGGAACAACTGCACCTGGCCGCGGAAGGCGCCGCCGAAGTTCTGCCCCCGCGCGTCCATCATCTTCGTGCCGTGGACCGCGCCGAAGGCGCCGGCGACCTTGCTGTAGGCGGTGGCGAAGTGGTTGTGCCAGAAGAGCGCCATCTTCTCCTGCAGCGGACGGCGCGTGTGCACCATCCGGAACAGCCATCGCTGGCGCGCGTCGCCGATGACCGTGTCGGGAGAGAACTGGCCCCGCGTGGTGACGCCGACGTAGTCGGTCAATCCAATCTTCGCGTCCACGTCGTCGGGCTCCTGCTCGTAGTTGAGCAGCTGCGTGGCGAGGGACAACGGGGTCAGGCTGGCGTAGTTGGCCAGATCCTCCGGACTGGCCCCGAACCCCATGCGCCGAAGGATGTGATCCAGCATGTGAACCCCGGACGATACTAGCTCGGCGAAGGGTCCCGCAGCCGCCTTTCGATCCGGTTGCCCGGGATTTCCTACTTCTGGGAACCGGCGGCGGCAGGCGCCTGGCCAAGGCTGAGGAGGTTGGCCATCAGCCGGAACGCGCCATCCGTGCCCGCCGGCAGCTGTCGCCACAGGCCCAACCCGACGTAGATCCAGCGGCCCTGGCCCACCTTCGTCTCGACCAGCGCTCCACGCTTCGTGCCCTTGTTGTAGGCAAAGGGTTCGTCGAACTCCAGCAGGTCCTGCACCTGGGGATCGGCGTTGGCGGTGTCGAAGAAGTACAGCCCGCGCTCCTGCACCCATCCCATCCAGTCGGTGCGGCCGATGGCGTTGGGCGTGTTGAACACCGGGTGCTTCGGCTGCAGCAGCCGCACTTCGGCGTTCTCGTCGGTCACCCGCTCACGACCCACCTTGCCGGGCACGGGCGCGTACTGCGCGTCGTTGAACTCGAACTTGTTGTAATTGACGATGACGGTGCCGCCGGCCTTGGCGTAATCGAGCAGCCGGCTGTTATAGGCGCGGAGATCGAGGCGGCGCTCGTAGGCGCGGACTCCGGTCATCACGACGTCGTACTTCGACAGGTCGCCCCAGGCCAGCTCCTCGGAGCCGATGAGCGTCACCTTCACGCCCAGCTGCTCGAGGGCGGCCGGCACCTCGTCGCCCACGCCCATCACGTAGCCGACCGACAGGTTCGGCTTCACGGCCACGTCGAGCGCCTTCGCGGTGACGAGCGGCGCCACCAGCACATGACGGCGGCTGGTGTGCGGATACTCCACCAGCTGATACCCCTGCGCGAAGGTCGCCGTGCCCTGACGCACCAGCGCCTTGATCGGGAACGTGGAGCCACCAGGCTTGGTCGCGGCCGACACCAGCATCGGCGATGGCGGCACGTCGATGAGGAAGCGCACCGTGATCGCCTCGTCTTCGCGCGAGAAACTGACCGGCTGCGCGGCCGGCGTAGCTCGCCAGCCCTGGGGCAGTTCGAGCGTCGCCTCGCCGGTTGCCGCACCCTTGAAATGGTTCACGACCGTGACCCGCACGTCCTTGCGCGTGCCGCGCGCGTTCTGCGGAGTGGCCCTGGTGGGGACGATCAGCGTCTCGGGACTGGCGGTGACAGCGAACGCGGGCACCACGTGCACCTCCGCGCGCTTCTCGCCGCTGAACAGATTGCCTTCGGACCGCGCCTGCACCGGCACGGTCACCGGGAACTCGACGCCGCCCACCGCCAGCGTGAACGTCGCGTTGAACGGCGTGGGACGGAACGGCAGGCCGAACGGCACGTCCGGATCGAGGACGAACCGCGACGCGTTGGTGGCATAGCGGAAGTGCGCCGCGGTCAGTCGCGCGTCAGCGGGAACGGTGCCGCCCTTCTCGGTGGCCTGGGCAAAGCCGCTCAGCACGCGGGACTTCACGTCGACGGGAACCGTGCCGCGCGCCGCGGCAATCAGCTGCACGCCCACCTGCTGCCCCGGCGTGACGATGCCATCGTCGGCAATGGCTTCGAGCCTGAGATCCGTGGCGGCGACGAGCGCCTTGATGAACTGCGATTCCTTCTGCGCCAGGCGGAAGTCGATCTCGTAGCGAGCCTGGTCGTTCAGGCCCACGCCCGCGAGGTCCGCGCGCAGCGCGCGCACGGCAGTGAGGCCGGCGGTGAGCGACGGAACGGTTGCGGCGCTGCCGCGGGCGCCCAGCTCGCGATGCGCGGTCTGGACGTGGCCGGCAATCGTCGCCAGCGCGGAGGTGAGCGCCGCGGGCGGCGTGGCGCCGGCGTAAGTGGCCAGCGAGCCGAGGCTGACGTCCACGCCGTCGAACGGGTCTTTCTCGGTGCGGTCCACGCCGTCGGCGAGCACGGTGTCGCGCAGGCGATAGGCGCGGATGCTGCCCGGGCCCATCTGGCCGCCGTCGCCGGGAAGCGGGAGCAACTGCGACATGCCCTGGCACTTGTGCATGCTGCGGGCCTCGCCCGACAGCTCGTTATAGGTGCGCCCGAGCACGCTGTCGTACTGCGCGCCGCCTTCGAACATCAGCGGCTTCGAGGCGCCGGGGCCGTTCAGCTGAATCGTGCGGCCCGCGCCGGGACCACCGGGGCCGCCGAAGCCGGCCGTGTAATAGAACTTCGACGCCTGCCAGGGGCGCAGCCCCTCGGCGATCTGCTCGGGGAACTGGGCCGGATCCGCCGCCGCGCGAAACGCCTCGGCGGTGAGCCGCGACGAGGTCTGATGATGCTGGCCGCCGCCCTCGCCGTCGAACACGAAGCCGACGATGACCTGAGGACGGAGGGTGCGGATCATGCGGACGTAGTCGCCGAGAATCTCCTGCTTGCCCCACTTCTCCAGCGTCTCTTCCACCGAGAAGGAGAAGCCGAAGTCCACCGCGCGGGTGAAGTACTGCTCCGCGCCGTCGTAGCGATGCGCCGCCAACAGCTCCTCGGTGCGGAGCACGGCGAGCGCCTCGAACAGCTCGGGGCCAATTTCGTTCTGACCGCCCTCACCACGGGTGGCGGTGACCAGCGTCGCCCGCATGCCCTTGCCGTGCCCGTAGTAGGCCAGCATCGCGTTGTTCTCGTCGTCCGGATGCGCGGTGGTCATCATGAACGTGCCCACCGTGTCGAGCTTGCGAAGCGCGAGCTCGAGCGCGGGCGCGCCACGCAGTGCCGCCACCGGCTGCAGCTGGTGCTGCGCCGAGGGGACGGCGCGGCTAGCGTCGCCATGAGGAGGACGAGGACGAGGGCTACGCGACGCATGGACACTCCGGGAAAAGGCGACAGTCGGGAGTCGGGAGTCGAGAAGTCGGGAACTCGGGCTGGAATGCCTAATACGCAGGGTGGAACACGCAGTTGACAGTGCATTGTTGGGCCAGGAGTCGGAAGACCGCAGGAAGCTTGCCTCCGTTGATGATCCGACTCCCGACTCCCGTCAATTCCTAGCGTTGCCGACTCCCGCCATTGCTCAGAACGTGAACTTGAAGCCCAGCTGGAACTGGCGCTGTTCGTAGCCGCCGGTCGGCGTCAACTGATCCGCCGATGTCGGCAGCGGCGAGGTCGGCACGCCGAGCGCGTTGGTGGCCACGTTGGCGTTCACGCCCGCGGTCTGCACGGTGTTGAAGATGTTCTTCACCTCACCGATGATTTCCGCCGCGGTGTTGCCGTGGATGCGAATGCGGCGCGAGTAGCGGAAGTCCACGTTGTAGCGCGCCGGCAGGTTCAGCGAGTTGCGGCTGACGCCGTCCGGACGGTCGCTCGCGGTCGCGTCGTTGTTGAGCTCGGTGACGGTGCGCAGGTTCACCGGGATGCCGCTGGCGAACTGCATCGCGATGCCGAACACGTTGTCGTTCATCAGCGTCCCCATCGTGCCTTCCTTATCGAAGCGCGGCGTCGAGACGACGCTGCCAACGAAGGTGTGGCGCTGGTCGAGGATGTTCGGACCGAGCTCGCGATCGAGGTTGGTCATGTCCGTGCGGCCCGCATCGCCCTGCACCGACAGCACGCTGGTGAGCGGGGCGTTGTCCTCGCTCTTGCCGAGCGTGTAGGCGAGGTCGAAGCCAAAGCTGGGGCTGCGGCGCGTGAGCTGCAGCGTCATGTTCTTGTAGGTGGAGTCGCCGAGCGACTGCGTCGAGTTGATGGCGTTGTAGCGCGGATCGACGCGCGACGCGGCGCTGACCGTCGGGCTGAAGATCGGGATGCCGCTCGGCGTCTCGCCGGTCGGGTTGATCAGGTTGATGTTGGTGACGACCGGCAGATTGTTGCCCTTCACATAGGACGCGCCGACCGACACCGAGTAGCTGGTCGCCCAGCTGGCGCTCGAACTGGACGTTGTTCTGCCACGAGCGCGCCACCTTGAAGTCCTGATCCACGGTCCACGCCACGTTGGGCTGGGCGCCGGCGCCGGTGCTGAGCACCGCCGGGTAATTCGGGGCGCCCGCCTGGTTGGGCGTGAAGTTCGCCGATGCCCGGGCATTGGTGCCGTCGTTCTGCAGCGCCTGCTCGTAGATGGCGTTCAGCGTCTGGTCGTACATGATGCCGGTGTTGGCGCGAATCACCGACCGGCCATCCGAGCTCAAGGTCCAGACCGCGCCGATGCGGGGCGCGAAGTTGCTCTTCGACACCGGGAAGTCACGCGAGGCCTCGACCGGCGCATTGGGATCCGCTTCGGGCACGCCGTAAAGGTCGTAGCGCACGCCGTAGAGAACCTTCAGGTTGGCCCCGGCACGCCAGTCGTCCTGCACGAAGAACCCGTACTGGCTGGTGTTGTATTCGAGGTCCGGCAGGCCGAAGTACTGCGTGAACGAGGTGTAGCCGAGGCGGTTGGCGCCGCTCTGTGCCGCCTGGTAGGCCGCAATCGTCGGGAACGTGTAAAGGGCCGCCGGCGCCGAGCGGCGCGTGTCGGCCACGAACTGCAGGTCCACGCCCGCCTTCAGCGCGTGGTCGCCGCGCAGCAACGTCGAGCTGTTGTTCAACTGCAGCACGTCCTGCGTGAAGCCGAAGCCGGCATCGGCCACGGCGGCAATCGGGCCGCCGAACTGGGCGACGTTGGTAATGTTGATGGCCGGGCCGGTGCCCGACGCCGCGTTCGGCACGCGCGACTGCGCGCGGGTCGCGTACTGGAAGCGGAACTCGTTCAGCGCGCCGGCGCCGATGGTCGAGATCAGCTGGGCGCCGGTGGAGTGCTGCCGGTCGGCGAAGTCGTTGGCGCGCTGCACCGAGAGGATGCCGCCGCCGACGTTCGCGGTGATGAAGTTGTCGAAGAACATGTAGCGCACCGACAGCCGGTTCGCCTGGTTGATCTGGTGATCGATCTTGCCGATCGCGAACTCGGTGTTCAGGCCGCGGGGCTGGTACGGCGGTTCGGTGAGGCCGAGCGCCGCCTGGTTCGCCGGCGAGATCGTGATGACGCTGAGGCCCGAGAGGTCGCGCTCGGTGTGCTCGTAGCCGCCGAAGAAGTGGGTCTTGTCACGAATGACGGGACCGCCCAGATCGAAGGTGTAGACGTTGACGTCGGTCGGCGGCTTGGCGGCGCCGGCCGCGGTGTAGAACGGCGTCGCCACCATCGACTGGCGCTGCATGCGGTAGCTGCCCTGGCCGCGGTAGGTGTTGGTGCCCGACGGCGTGATCGCGTTGTAGACCAGCCCCATCGTCTGGCCGAACTCCGGCGCGTAGCCGGTGGTGACGACCTTCACTTCGCGGATCATCACTTCCGACATCGGCATCTGCCGCAGGCCGGCGCGATCCTTCTGGGTGTTGTTGCTGCCGTCCACCTGGTAGTTGACGCGCAGCAGCGCGCCGTTGGCCGTGAGGCGGGGCACGCCGAACTCGTTGGTCTCGAAGCCGACCACGCCCGGCTGCAGCAGCGCGAAGTTGTAGGGATTGCGCGAGGTGAGCGGCAGGGTCTTGATTTCGGCCTCGCTCAAGGTGCGGCCCTGTTCGATCTTGCCGAGGTCGACGATCGGCGACTGCGCGGTGACCGTGACCGTCTCCTGCAGGGTGCCAACGGTCAACCGGAAGTTGATCACGGCCGTCTGGCCGGCGCTGAGCGTCACGCCGCTCTGCTCGAACTTCTTGAAGCCTTCGAGCTCCGCGGCGACGCGGTAGCGGCCGAGCGACAGCAGCGGCGCGCGATACAGGCCGCTTTCGTTGGTGACCACCGCGCGGACGTCGCCGGTGTCGAGGTTCGTCACGGTAACGGTGACGCCGGGGAGCACGGCGTTCTGCTCGTCGGTGACCGTGCCTTCAACCGTACCGTTGATGGCGGTGGACTGCGCCGCGGCCGGAAGACCGGTCGCCAAAGCAAGAATTACAGCGAGGAACATGCGGAGCATCGGGGAGACCCCTCCTGAAAAGGTCTGACCTTGCATTGTATGTCACGGTCCTGTGACGGATTCAGGGACCACAGCGGTGCGAGGTCCGAGCCGACCCTGAGGGGCTATCGGCAAAGGTGCCACGGCCCGACGATGTCCACCGGGCGCTGGCCGTCGCAGGGCGTCTCCTGAATCGTGACGACGCCGTCGCCGGCCCGTTCGACCAGCTGCTGATACTCGCGCACTCGCTGCAGGTCGGTGGAGGCCACGATCACGCGCTCCGAGGTCAGGAAGGTGACGACGTACGAACGCCAGTAGCCGCCTCGCGCCAGCCGCACCCCGCCGGATTCGAGCCGCTGGGCGAGCGGTACGAACCGGGGTGGAGGCGGCGCGACCCGCGCGTGCTCCAGCACCGCGGCGTGATCGACGATCGAGGCCGCCGCCAACAGGCCGCACACTGCCCCGCCCGCCGCGCGCATCGCCATCGGTCTCCACGGCTGCAGCAGCAGCGCGGCAAATCCGACCGGCAGCAATAGCGACAACAGGCCGTAGCGGAACGTGAACATGCCGAGGTCGTGCGCCAGCGCGTAGACCACGCCGCTCTCGATCCCGATGATCGCGAGATAGATCGGAAACGACATCGCTTCGAAGGTGCCGCGGCGCACGAGGTCGACCAGCAGCCAGATCAGGAGCAGCGCGCTCAGCACCGACACGATGGGCAGGAGCTCGCGCCAGCCGACATGCACATCGGTTCCGATTGACAGCAGGTGCGGCCGGAAGCCCTCGAGGCCCACCACCAACGGCAGATACTCCGTGGCGAGCGTGCGAAATCGCGCGGGAAGCGCCGACCGGTCCACGTTGACGCGGGCCACCAGCAGCGAGAGGTTGTCCTGGGCGGCGGCCGACACTGCGACCCCGGCCGACCCCGGCCCCATCAGATCCGCGTACGGCTTCAGCGCGTTGATACCCTGGAACACCGCCAGGAACGCAAATCCCGTGAGCACCCAGGGCCGCACCATCGGCATCACGCGGCCCCGCAACGCCACCCATTGCAGCACGAGCAGCGCCGGGACCGCGTACACCGAAAACTCCCGGTGCAGGAAGGCCACTGCGAGGACAGCGCCAAGCGCCAGCGGCTTCTCGCGCAGCGTCCAGGCCAGCAACACCCAGAAGAACGGTTCGACATTGCCGCCCTGCGCCTCGAGCAAATGAGCCGAGGTGATGAACGGCGCGATGATGAACGGCGAAGCCGCCAGGGCCGCGAGCCAGACATTCAGCCGCGCGTCAACGACGAGCAGGCGGCAGAGCAACAAGGCGGTGATCGCGTTCAGGAACACCATCGTCAGGCGCAACGCGAACACGGTCGGACCGAGCACCGCGAAGAACGGGGCCATCACCCACGACTCCACGCCGAGCATGTACTCCTGCCCGTAGAAGAACAGCGGCAGCGCGCGACCCTCGACGAGATGCTTCGCCATCAGGCCGACGATGGCTTGATCGGAGTCGAAGTAGCTTTCATCGAACTCGAGGAAGAACAGGCTGCGGAACAGGACCGCGGCAAGGATGAGGAGGCCCACGAGAAGTGCGAGCCGCTTGGGATCGCGCGGTGCCTGGGGCATCATGCTGAGCGTCGATGATAGCAGTCGAGTTCGCTCCCGCGTGTCCGTCAGGCTGGCATCGCGCCGTGCTCGAATTGGTAGTCGCCGGCCGATGGAGTGACATTCCAGCGACAGGATGGCCACCGCTCGTCTGGTTCGCGGCACCGGCGGCTGTGGTCACGGCGCTGGCGATCCTGGCGGTGGTGTTGAAACGCCCGCGGGCGCTCGTGCTGGTGATCGGCCTCTCGGCGTTCGTGAACCTGTGGCTGCCGATCGCGCTCGCGCCGTTGCTGCTGGCGACGCGGCCGTGGCCGCCGATGGAACACTGGCGGACGACCGTGGCGGTAGCGGCCGCCCTGACACTCGGTGCCTTTGCCGCGACGCCGTCGTGCGACCGCGCGGTCGATGGGTTTGCGCTGGCCTCGCCGGCACGGATGCCTGCCCTGTTGTTTGCCTCCGTCGGCATCGCCGGCGCGGCGCTGCTGGCGGCCGATGCCGTCTTCGGTCACCGCTCCCGTCTCGTGCAGGCGGCCTGCCTGGCAGCGGCGCTGATGACCACGGTGATTGCGGTGACGGTGGACGGCGCGGATCGGACCTCGTTGCTCGGCCTGCTGGTCGCGCTCGCGTGGGGCCGCGTCCTCGCCGGCGGGCGCCTGCTGCTGCAGTGGCAAACCACGGCGGGCGGGCGCGCCGGGATGGTCCTGCTGTTGATGCTGGTACCGCTGCCTTCGGTGTCCAGGGCGGCCCGGCCAGGGTTCCGCGACACCGATCCTGGAACGCGTGAGGTGTGGCGCGCCCTTGACGAGACGCATATACCGGCGGCAGTGGTGGCGACCGGCGGGCGCGCGGACATCGCCGCGGAAGTGTGGCGCGCGGGCGCGTTGCCGGTACACCGGTCGCTGGTGCTGCTGCCCTTGTTACCGGAGGTCGTCGCCACGCAGTTTGCGAGCCGCGACATCCACGTCTGGGCCGGTCCCGGAGAAGTGCTGGCGACGCAAGGATTCCTGGTGGCGCCCGGGGTGCCGGCACGGGAAGACTCGGCTCCGCTCTCGCGGCTGATTGACTACACGGCCTGCCGGGCCCTGTCGACGGCGTGGATGGACGTACAGGGGATCGCCACTGAGGGCCAGTTCACGGCCGTCATGCCAGAAGTGGCGCCGCTCCGTGGGGGACTCATCTACCTCGCTGCCTCCCGGCGCCTGACACCGCAGCCGATCGCCTGGCCGATCGAAGCGCTGGAGGGCTTCGAGCTGGCGGCGTTCGATCGTCACGTGCCTGCCGAGGCCGAAGCGTTGGCTGCAGCATTGGGGCGCGACGAGCTCGAAGCCCAACGCATCGGTGACGAACAGTTCGTCTATCGCGTCCGATTCCACCGGATCACCACGTCGGGTGAGACGCTGCGCATCGGATTTGGCGGACGGGCAGCGTCGGCCTGGGTGCGCCTTTACACGCGCGAGGACCCACAGGCGTGGCGGCGGCCTTCTGTGTGTCTCAGCCGGGCTGGATTTACGGTCGCCGGCTACGCCGGTGCGCCGTCGCGAGTTCCGATCAATCTGTCGGCGCCGCAGGTGGTGGGCAGCGGCTGGCACGCGTTCGAGGGTGGGGACGAGAACGGCTTTCGCTGGACGTCGGCCCGCGAGGCCGACTTCCTCTTCCTCGTGCACGATCCGCAGCCCTTGACCTTGCACCTCGACGCGGAGCCCGGCACCGGGAACTGGGCCACGGCCAACATGCGCGTGACGCTGAACGGCGTGGACGCACGCTGCAGCGCGGCCATCATGCCGTGCGACTGGACCCTGCCGGTGGACGCGATGCGCCGGGGAGTGAACGTGGTGACGCTGCACGCGACGCCAGTGCAGGCGCCGGCGCCCGATCCGCGGCAGCTGGGGCTGCGTGTCAACGCCGTGAGTCTGTCCACGGCGGATCGGACGCGTTAGCTGATTCGCGCGAGCAAGCATCGCCCGCTGCTCCGACGGAAGCAGACCGGCGCCGACGCGCGACCTCGGGGCCGGCACCCAGCGAGCGAAGGGCGTTCGCGATCAGAGGCTGCGCGCGAAGCCGAAGTGCTCGTCGGCGGCCGTGGCCTCGCCCGTCACGTGCCTGAGCAGGATGCGGCTGGCGAGAAACGCGCGCGCGGGATCGTGCGCCGTGCCGAACGCGAACAGCTGGTGCGGGAAGTTGCGATGCAGGCCGGCGTAGAGGCCGCCATCGGCCGCGTGCGCAAGCGGCAGCGACCATCCGAATGCCGGCGGCACGCCCGAGATCGCGGGATAGAGGCGCGACAGCTCGTACATCAGCTGCCCGGTCCGCTGCACATCGGCCTTCTGCTCGTTGCGCGCAGCCGGGCGCTGGCCGTCGGCGCCGGCGATCAGCACGCGATGGTCGGCGGTCCAGCGGATGGTGTGCGGCGGTGTGTCGATGTCGCAGACGACCGCGGTCCGCGGTCCCACCTCCTTGCGCACCGCGGCCGGCAGCACATCGCTCAGCGCAATCGCGCGGGCCTCGAACGCGAAATGGCGTTTCAGGCCCTTTACCAGCGCGGTCGGCTCGCCGGTGGCGTGGATCACGCAGGGCGAGATCAACGTGCCGCCGCTGGTGATCACCGTCGCCACCTTGCGATCGAAGGTGATCTTCTTCACGGTGGTGCGCTCGAAAATCCGCGCCCCGCGCGCCGCGGCGGCCGCGGCAAACCCGAGCACCAACCGGTACGGGTCGCACTGCGCCCACGGCGTCAGCCGGGCCGCGCCGGCGCTGTCGGCGCCGGTGGACTTGGTCGCCGCGGACGCGCCCTGCCACGCCACATCGAGTCCTGCGGTGCGCCGCGCTTCCACTTCCTTCTGCAGATCCTTGGCAGGCCAGCCGGCCGGCACCATGCGCAGCGCGTCGAGGACCTCGAAGTCGGCCTTGAATCCCAGCCGCTTCACGGTCGCGGCCAGGTCCATCACTGCCTTGCGCGCGTGCTCGGCGTGCGCCCGCGCCGTCTTGCGGCCGTCAGCGGCCTCGAGGTCGAGGAACGACAGCCCGGCTTCACCGGCACAGACGCCGTTCGATCGCCCGCTGCCGCCGCTGCCCAGCCGATCGGCCTCGAGCAGCACGACCTTGCTGCCTGCCGCGGCGCACGCATAGGCCGTCATCACACCGGCCAGCCCGCCGCCGATGATGACCAGCGGGGCGTGCTCGTTGCCCTTGAAAGGCGGATGCACGGGCCGCTTCTTCGCGGGCACTCGGTCGAGCCAAGGCGACACACCGTATCTGGTGACAGGCACGGGGGGATATTACTGGAGGACGGGAGGACGGTAACCGGTACCCGGGGTCCGGTTCCCGGAACCCGGGAAGGCAAAAGGCAGAAGGCAGAAGGCAAAAGGAACCGGCAGCCGGCAGGCTCAAGACCCAAGACTCAAGACCTAAGACTTGAGTCTCAGCCTCCAGCCCCAAGCCTCAAGCCCCAAGCCCCAAGACCCTCAAGCCTGGGTCCCCTGGCCCCTACTTCCCCCCAGCCTCCCCCGCGAGGAGCTTCTTCTTCCGCTCCACGCCGTAACGATAGCCACCGAGGCCGCCGTCGCTCTGCACCACGCGGTGGCAGGGAACCACCACGCACACCGGGTTCGTGGCGCAGGCACGGGCTACCGCGCGGGCCGCGGTCGGCCGGCCGATGGCGCGAGCGACGTCGGCGTAGCCGCTGGTCTCGCCGTAAGGAATCGCCTGCAGCGCCCGCCAGACCTTCCACTGGAACGCCGTGGCACGGACGTCGATCGGCAGGTCCAACGCCGGCAGCTCTCCGCGAAGGTGCTGGACGATGGCGTTGACCCATTCCTCGCGGGCCGGCTCGCCCTCGCGGATGTCGGCCGCGGCATATTCATCCCGGAGATCGCGGGCGAGCTGCTCGTCCGAGTCTCCCAGTTTCACCGCGCACACACCGTTGGCGGTGGTCGCGACCAGCAGCCGGCCGAACGGGCTGCCGACCACGGAGTAGGCCAGCTGCATGCCGGCGCCGCCCTTGCGATAGACCGAGGGCGCCATGGCCTTGGCGGCCCCGCCCTCATAAACGCGGCTCGGCGACCCATACCCCGCCACATAAATCGCCGTCGTCACGTCGTCTCCGCGGCGGAGGCTGGCGCGCAGCCGATCGGCGCGGCACGCCGCCTGGAACTCGCGAGGTGAAACCCCGACCAGCGCCTTGAAGCGCCGCTGCAGGTGGTGTGGGCTCATCGCCGCCACGCGCCCGAGGCTGGCCAGGGTGACCGGCTCGTCGGCATGGGCGGAGAGGTACGCGGACACTCGACGGACGGCCTCCATGCCGGGCACGCCGATGTCCACAATGTCGGGCTTGCAGCGCTTGCAGGGACGGAAGCCCTCGCGCCGGGCCTCGCCGCCGGTATCGAAGAAGCGCACACGGTCCGCTCGCGGCCGGCGGCTGGGGCAGCTCGGCCGGCAGTAGATGCCGGTCGACGTCACCGCGTAGACGAACGAGCCGTCGGCGTTGCCATCGCGCGCGGCGAGAGCCTTCCACCGCGCGTCGAGGCCTGAGGGTTCCGCCATGTCCAGAGATCCATGCTGCATCATGTGACCCACGGTATGCCACCGCCCAGGGGCGGCACGATCCGCGGATTGCGGTGGAAGTGGGAGGTATCCGGAACCTGAGTCGCGCCGGCCCGGCCGCGCAGGGCTCCCTTGATCGGCCACAGCTGCTGGCCGACTGGTCGGACGGCCGGTCACCCCCGCCATCCGCCGTGCCCAAGCCCTCCGGCAACTCGCCTGCGGTCGCGAGCTCAAACAGCCCGCGAAGTACACGGATGGCGGTGAACCTTAGAATCCGAGAACCTTAGAACCCAGAACCTTAGAACCCCAGAACCCAGAACCCTAGAACCCGAGAACCCCCAGACCCCCCGTCCGCCCTGCGCGATAATCGGCTGGTGAAACGATTGCTGCTCCGCGGCATCGTCGCGCTGCTGGTCGCGCTGGTCCTCGTGGTGTTGGCGGGTGGGTTCTATGTGCGATCCGAACTGCGCGCGAGCCTGCCCGCTCTAGAGGGCACGCGGCCGCTCGCGGGGCTGTCCGCACCCGTCACGGTCAACCGCGACTCGCTCGGTGTGCCCAGCTTGTCGGCAGCATCTCGCATGGACCTGGCGCGTGCGTTGGGCTTCGTGCACGCGCAGGATCGCTTTTTCCAGATGGATCTTCAGCGGCGTCAGCCGGCGGGCGAATTGGCCGCGCTCGTCGGGGCTCGCGCGTTCGAAGTGGACGCGCAGGCTCGCATCCATCGCTTCCGTCACGTCGCGCAGCAGGCCTACGAACGCGCCGATCCGGAGTGGAAGTCGCTGCTCGACGCCTATGCAAGCGGCGTCAACGCCGGGCTCGCGCAACTGAGCGCGCCGCCGTTCGAGTACCTGATGCTTCGCACCGAGCCGGAGCCGTGGAAAGCCGAGGATTCGATCCTCACGATTCTCGCGATGTTCGTCTCGCTACAGGGTCGCCAGGCCGCGTTCGAGCAGACCAACCAGCAGCTGCGCGCCGCGCTCCCCGACCCGATGTTCCGCTTCCTCGCCGAAGCCGGGTCCAACTGGGACAGCCCCGCCATCGGCGATCCGCTCAACCGGCCGCCGGTGCCCGGGCCCGAGGTGATCGACCTGCGCAGGCAGCGGACCTCGGCGCCGTCCGTGCCCGCCGCGACGCTCGCCTCGACCCACCTCGCCGAACCGCCGTGCCGCACGCAGGTGTTCAGCCTGTGCGTCGAGTTGTCGAGTGAAGCCGCCGCCACCATTGGATCGAACAACTGGGCGGTGGACGGCGCGCACAGCGCCAATGGCGGCGCCCTCGTCGCCAACGACATGCACCTCGGACTCGGCGTGCCGAACATCTGGTATCGCGTGTCGATGACCGCGCCCGACCCGGGTGATCCGCTGCAGTCGGTGCGGCTCGTGGGCGTCACGCTGCCTGGCCTGCCGGTGCTGGTGGTCGGCAGCAACGGCTCGGTGGCGTGGGGCTTCACCAACACGGGCGGTGACTGGAGCGATCTGGTGCGGATCGAGCCGGACCCGCACGATCCTGCGCGCTACATCACGCCCTGACGGTCCGAAGCCCTTCGAGTTGACGGAGGAATCGGTTGCCATCAAGGATGCGCCCGCGCGCAACGTCACCGTCCGCTCCACGATCTGGGGCCCGATCGTCTGGAAGGATCACGCAGGCCGTGAGTACGCGCAGCACTGGCTGGCGCACGATCCGGACGTGGTGTCGAGCGACCTCAGCCGGGCGGAACGCGTGCGGACGTTGGACGAGCTGGTGGTGGCGGTGGCCGGAATCGGCATGCCGAACCAGAACGTGGCGATTGCGGATCGGTCCGGGCGCATCGGCTGGACGGTGAGTGGCGCGCTGCCGCGCCGGCGCGGCTTCGATGGGTTCGTCGCCGAGTCGTGGGCCGACGGCACGAAGGGGTGGGACGGCTATCTCACCGTGGCAGAGTTTCCGAAGATCGTGGATCCCGAACTGGGACGCATCTGGACCGCGAACGCGCCGGTGGTGGACGGCGTGATGCTGGGGCTGCTCGGCGATGGCGGTTACTCGGACGGCATCCGCGCGCGCATCATCCGCGATCGCCTGATGACGATCGACCATGCCACGCCGCGGCAGATGCTCGAAGTGCAACTCGACAACAGCGCGCTGTTCCTCGATCGCTGGCGGGCGCTGCTGTTGACGACGCTCGACGGGGCCCGAGCGAAGTCTCCGGTGGATCGCGCGGCGTCGAGAGCCGAGTTCCGACGACTCGTAGACACCACGTGGACCGGCAAGGCGTCTCCGGATTCGGTGGCCTATCGTCTCGTGCGCACGTTCCGCACCGAGGTCGTCCGTTCAGTGTTGACGTTCGTCACCGCTCCCGCGCGCGCGCAGGATCCATCGTTCGACTACTCGCGCTCGATGCGCACTGAAGGCCCGGTGTGGGCGCTCGTCTCGCAGAAGCCGATGCACCTGCTCGACACGCGCTTCGCCTCGTGGGACGCGCTGCTGCTCGATGCGGTAGACAACTCAATCGCACAGCTCTCCGAGGGCGGCGCGCTCGCCGAGCGCACCTGGGGCGAAGTGAACCGCGCCCGCATCCTGCACCCGCTTGGATCGGCGGTGCCGCTGATCCATCGCTGGTTGAACATGCCGGAAGATCCGCTGCCGGGCGACGTCTACACGCCGCGCGCGCACTCGCCGGGTACCGGCCCGTCGGAGCGGATGGTGGTATCACCGGGCCACGAAGAGGACGGCATCCTGCACATGCCGACCGGGCAGAGCGCACACCCGCTATCGCCCTACTTCGGCGACAATGCACCGCGCCTGGGTGAACGGTGACGTCGTGCCGTTTCTGCCAGGGCCGGCGGAGCACACGCTGACACTGACGCCACAGACACCCGAGGCTTGAGGCTTGGAGGCTTGGGGCTTGGGGCTGATGGTGAGACCCAGGTCTTGGGTCTTGAGTCTTGAGTCTTGGGTCTTGAGGTCTTGGGTCTTGAGGTCTGCCGTCTGCCGTCTGCCGGTTGCCGGCTGCCGGTTCGATTCACAACACGCCGCGAGCCGCCAGGGCGCGTTCGACGGCCTGTTCCACCGTGTCCGCGACGACGGTGATGTGACCCATCTTGCGGCCTCTGCGTGGATCGCTCTTGCCGTAGAGGTGAAGCGCCGCACCGGGCGTGGACATCGCCGCTTCCCAGTCGGGCTCGCCGTCCACCCAGATATCGCCAAGCAGGTTCACCATCGCCGCCGGACGCGCTTGCGCGGTGGAGCCGAGCGGCAGTCCGCACACCGCGCGCACCTGCTGCTCGAACTGGCTGGTGGCACACGCCTCGATCGTCAGGTGACCGGAGTTGTGCGGCCGCGGCGCGATCTCGTTCACCAGCAGGCGCCAGTCGTGGGTGACGAAGAACTCCACGCACAGCACGCCGACGTAACCGAGCTCGTCGATGATGCGGCGCGTCATCGCGCTGGCCGCGGCCGCGACCGGCGCCGGAACGCGCGCCGGTGAAATGGACAAGTCGAGCACGTGGTTCACGTGGCTGTTCTCGATCGCGCCGTAGTCGACCACCGCCCCGTCGAGCCCCCGCGCGGCGACGACGGAGATCTCGCACGAGAAGTCGATCAGGCGCTCGAGAATCGCTTCCTGATGCCCGACCAGGCCCCACACCTCCTCGGCGCGCTCGATTGACTCGATGCGGTGCTGGCCCTTGCCGTCGTACCCGAACGCCGCGGTCTTGACGATCGCGGGAATCCCGACGGTGCCGAGCGCGACGGCGAACTCGTCTTTCGATTGCACGCGCGCGAACGGCGCCACCGGAAAGCCGCGATCGGCGAGAAACGCCTTCTCGCGCGCGCGCTGCTGCGTGATGTGCAGCGATGCCCCGCTCGGCCGCACCGGCGCGAACTCCGCCGCCGCATCGGCCGCCGCGGTGGACACGTTCTCGAACTCGAACGTCACCACGTCCACGCCGCGCGCGAACGCGCGGATGGCTTCGATGTCGTCGTAGTCGGCGGGAATCTCGAGGTCGGCCACCTGCCCGGTCGGCGTGTCCGACTCCGGCGAGATCGTGTGCACGCGGTAGCCCATGCGGCGCGCGGCCAGCGCCATCATGCGGCCAAGCTGGCCGCCGCCCAACACGCCGATCGTGCCACCCGGAAGGACGATGCGGTTCACGGGAGTTCCGCGGCGCGCACCTGCGCGGTCTGGTGCTCGCGGAACGCGCGGAGCCGGTCGGCGAGCTCGGGGCGGCTGGTCGCGAGAATCGCCACCGCCAGCAGGCCCGCGTTCCTCGCGCCAGCCTTACCGATCGCGAGCGCGCCCACCGGCACGCCGCCTGGCATCTGCACGATCGACAACAGCGAGTCGAGTCCCTGAAGCGCGGCGCTCTGCACGGGAACGCCCAGCACCGGGACGATGGTGTGCGCCGCGACCATGCCGGGCAGATGCGCGGCGCCGCCGGCGCCGGCGATGATCACCTGGATGCCGCGTGCTTCGGCGCCCTGCGCGAACTCCGCCATCCACGTCGGCGTGCGGTGCGCCGACACCACCGCCTTTTCGTATGGGATGGCGAAGAACTCCAGCTCCGTCACCGCGTGCGACATCGTCTCCCAGTCGGAGGTCGATCCCATGATGACGGCGACAAGTGGTGAGGGCGAAGACATGGATTTTGAGTGGGTAAGTATATTGCAGGTGGACAGCGACGCTCGCGCCACGCCCGCGCTGCTCTCATCCGGCAGACGGCAGACGCGAAACGTTGCAATCGGCATCGCTCTCAGTTCCACACCCGAATTACCGCGGCCGCTGAAGCAACGCGTCACGAGGAGGCAGCGAGCGCCGGCGCGAGTTTCGTTCGCGGGCCTTCCCTGATCCCTGATCCCGATCCCCGATCCCTGTTTCCGGTGGACAATGCTGCCATGACCAAGCGGCTCATCTGTGCGGCTGCCGTGGCGGCCGCAATCGGCTCCGGCGCTGGCTTCAGCGGCAGCACCGTGACGGCGCAGGCCCCTGCCGAATCCACACCGTCGAAAGCCCTCAACGTGCCCTATACGGAGTTCACGCTGGCCAACGGCCTGCACGTCATCCTCCATCAGGACAAGACCGTGCCCGTGGCCGCGGTCAACGTCTGGTACCACGTCGGCTCCGGCCGCGAAAAGCCGGGGCGCACCGGTTTCGCGCACCTGTTCGAGCACGTGATGTTCGAAGGATCCGAGCACGTCAAGGAAGGCGAGTTCGACAACTGGCTCGAATCCGCCGGCGGCAACAACAACGGCTCGACCACGGAGGACCGCACGAACTACGTGACCGACGTCCCCACCAACGCCCTCGAGCTGGCGCTGTTCCTCGAGAGCGATCGCATGGGCTACCTGCTGCCGACGCTCGACCAGACCAAGCTCGATCGCCAGCGCGACGTGGTGAAGAACGAGAAGCGGCAGCGCGTGGACAACGCGCCCTACGGGCAGGCGTTCATCGAGTTGAACAGCATGCTCTACCCGAAGACGCACCCCTACAGCTGGCCGGTGATCGGTTCGATGGAAGACCTCTCGGCCGCAACGCTGCCGGACGTGGTCGAGTTCTTCAAGACCTACTACTCGCCGAACAACGCCAGCCTGGTGGTGGCGGGCGATATCGACATTGCCGCGACGAAGACCCTGGTCGAGAAGTGGTTCGGCGGCATCCCGCGCGGTCCCGAGGTGCCGCCCCTGGTGGCGCCCCCGGTGGCGCTGACGGAAGTGGTCCGCAAGACCATCACCGACAAGGTGCAGCTGCCCCGCCTTTACCTGGCGTGGCCGACGCCGCCGTTCTATGCCCCCGGCGACGCCGCGATGGACGTGGTGTCGAGCGTGCTGTCCGGTGGCAAGAACTCCCGCCTCTACAAGCGCCTGGTCTACGACCTGCAGATCGCGCAGGACGTCACCGCCGCACAGCAGTCGCAGTCGCTCGGCAGCGCGTTCGTGATCGTCGCCACCGCGCGGCCGGGCCAGTCGCTGGACAAGATCCGCGAGATCATCGACGAGGAGCTCGCGAAGCTGAAGCAGGCGCCGCCGGCGGAGAATGAAGTGACGCGCGCGGTCAACCAGTTCGAATCGTCGTTCTACAACCGCATGGAACGCACCGGCAGCTTCGGCGGCAAGGCCGATCAGCTGAACGCCTACTACACCTCCACAGGCACGCCGGACTACTTCCAGGAGGACCTCGCGCGGTATCAGGCGCTGTCCCCCAACGACATCCAGTCGGCCGTCGCACGCTTCCTGCCTGCCGACCGCCGCGTGGAACTCACCGTCGTCCCGGCCAAGTGAGGCGATAAGGACATGAACCCGATGACACGTGTTGCCCCTCGCCGTCTGCGCCCCTGGCTGATCCTGCTGGTCGTCGCGGCCTCCGTTTCGATGGCCGCCCAGACGCCGGCGCCGGCGCAGTCGCCCGGGTCTCCGGATCGCAGCCGGCCGCCGAAACTGGGCGAACCGCCCGTGCTGCGACTACCCGCGATCCAGAAGACCACGCTGTCGAACGGCGTGCCGGTGTGGATCATCGAGCAGCACCGCGTGCCTCTCGTGCAGGTGAACGTGATCCTGCGCGGTGGCAGCAGCCTCGACCGCGCCGGCCGCTTCGGCATGGCGAGCCTGGTCGCCGGGATGCTCGACGAAGGCGCGGGCTCGCGCTCGTCGCTGGAGCTGGCCGATGCCGTTGACCTGCTTGGCGCCGATCTCTCCACCAGCAGCTCGTTCGACTACAGCGCCGTGCGGCTGTCGACGCCGGCGCAGAACCTGGCCGCGGCGATGCCGCTCCTGGCCGACGTCGTGCTGCGGCCGACATTTCCGGATGCGGAGCTGGAGCGGCTGAAGAAGGAGCGGCTCACGGCATTGGTGCAGGCGCAGGACAACCCGGCGGCGGTCATCGGCTACGCGTTTCCGCGCGTGGTGTTCGGCGCCGCGCACCGTTACGGCACGCCCGCGGGCGGCCTGGCGCCCGCGATCCAGGCCATCACCGCGGACGAGGCGCGCTCGTTCTACAAGGAGCACTACGTATCCGGCCACGCGACGATCGTCGTCGTGGGCGACGTGACGCCCGACGGCGTGAAGGCGGAACTCGAACGCGCCTTCGGCGCGTGGCCCGGCAGTGGGCCCCGCACCGCCGCGGCGCCCATGCCCGCGGCGACGCAGCTGACGAAGCGCGAGATCGTGCTCGTGGACAAGCCGGGAGCGGCGCAGTCGCAGATTCGCATCGGCCTGGTCGGCGTGCCGCGCTCGACGCCGGAGTACGCCATCCTCGAAGTGCTGAACGCGGCTCTTGGCGGCTCGTTCACGTCGCGGCTGAACCTGAACCTGCGCGAGAAGAACGGCTATACCTATGGCGCCGCCTCGGCGTTCGACATGCGGATGTCGGCGGGTCCCTTCCTCGCCGCGGCTCCAGTGCAGACCGACAAGACCGCCGACGCGTTGCGCGAGTTCTTCGTCGAGTTCGACAACATCCTGAAGCCGATCCCCGCCGCCGAGCTCGAGAAGACCCGCAACTACGTGGCGCTCAGCTTCCCAGGCGAATTCGAGACGTCGCGCAACCTGGCGCAGAAGCTCGAGGAGCTGGTGGTCTACAACCTGCCAGAGGACACCTACCAGACGTTCGTGCAGGCGGTGGAGAAAGTGACCGCCGCGGACGTGCAGAAGGCCGCGGTGAAGTACATCCAGCCCGACAAGATGGCGGTGGTGATCGTCGGCGATCGCAAGGCGATTGAACCCGGCATCGCCGCGCTCAAGCTCGGGCCGATCCGCGTCGTGCCGATCGAGGAGTTCTTCAAATAGACCCCACGATCGTCGTCGGCGCCGGCGCCGCCGGACTGGTGGCGGCCATTTTCGCCGCCAGCGGCCCCGCGCCGGTGATCGTGCTCGAGCGCACCGCCGACGGCGGGCGGAAGATTCTGATCAGCGGCGGCGGACGATGCAACATCCTGCCCTCGCGGCTGGCGCCGGAGCGCTTCGTCACCGACTCGGCGCCGCCCGTGATGCGCGGCATGCTGCGGGCGTGGCCGCTGGCCGCGCAGCGCCGCTTTTTCGAGGACGAGGTCGGCCTGCCGCTCGCGCTCGAGGAAGACACCGGCAAGCTGTTTCCCCGATCGAACCGCGCTCGCGACGTGCGCGATGGCCTGGTGGCGCTCGCCCGCCAACGCGGCGTGCAGTTCAGCTACAACACCGCCGTCGCCGGCATCACCAGGGACGGTGAGGGATGGCGCGTTGACACGTCGGAAGGCAGTCACCTGGCGTCGAGCGTGGTGCTGGCCACCGGCGGGCTGTCGGTGCCGATGACAGGCAGCGACGGCACCGGCTTGCGCGTGGCGAAGGCGCTCGGCCACCGCATGCACCACACCTATGCGGCCCTGACCCCGCTCACGCTGGAGCTGTCCGACGCGTCGGGCTTGCACCCGGCCCAGCTGGCGGGGCTGTCGCTCGACGTCCGGCTTCGTGCGAAGGGAGCGGACCAGACCTCCGAGTCGCGCGGCGGGTTCCTGTTCACGCATCGCGGCTACAGCGGACCAACGGTGCTCGACGTCTCGCACGTGTGCGTGCGGAGCGTCGAGGGCATCGGCGGCGCGCCCGCGATCGCGCCCGCAGGCAGCCGCCCCGGCGACATCGCGTCACGCGCGACACTACGCGTCAGCTGGTCCGAGGTCACGGCGGCCGAGTGGGAAGCGCGGCTGCTGGAAGGCGATGTGCACGTTGCATCAATCCTCGGCCGTGTGCTGCCGGAGCGCCTCGCACTGTTCCTGCTCGCCTCTGCAGGCATCCCGAGAGATCGGCGGACCTCGTCGCTGCGTCGTCCGGAACGCACGGCCCTGGTGGAACATCTCACGGCCTATGCCCTGCCATGGACCGGCCACGAGGGCTACAAGAAGGCCGAAGTCACCGGCGGAGGCGTCGCGTTGTCGGAAGTGAATCCGCGCACGCTGGAGAGCCGGCATCACCGCGGGCTCTACCTGTGCGGCGAGATGCTGGACGCCTTTGGCCCAATCGGGGGCCACAATTTCACCTGGGCGTGGTCCACCGGGCGCGCAGCGGGCACGGCAGCCGCCAGCCGCTCGTCATCTTCGGAGTAATCTCAGTTGATGGACACCTACTATCACCCGCCCGACCTCGCCAGGTTCGCCGAGGTCGGCAAGGACGCGCCCGAGCTGTGGGAGAAATTCCTCGGCTGGTACAACGCCGTCTTCGCCGAGGGTGCGCTGACCGAGCGCGAGAAGGCGCTCATTGCTCTCGCCGTGTCGCACGCCGTGCAGTGCCCGTACTGCATCGACGCCTACACCACCGGCAGCCTCGAGAAGGGTGCCACGCCCGACCAGATGACCGAGGCCGTGCACGTCGCGGCCGCGATCCGCGGCGGAGCCTCGCTCGTGCACGCCGTGCAGATGCGCAACAAGATCGACAAGATCGGGATGTAGATCGTGTCGGGAGTCGGGAGTCGGGAGTCGGGAGTCGGGAGTCGACATGTGACGTAGGCCACACGCATGGCGCTGCCGACGCTGATCAACACGCGGAGTCCGCTGGCCGAGCCCTCGGCGCAACGGGCGCGGCTCGAGGCGCTGCCGCTCGCGCGGACATTCGAGTCGGCGCTCGGCGCGGCGGGGCACCAGCCGCTGACGCGCGTCACCGCGCGCGTGCTGCAGGTCAACCTCGGCAAACGCTGCAACCAGGCGTGTCACCACTGCCACGTGGACGCCGGTCCCGATCGCACCGAGGTGATGCCCGACGAGGTGGTGGACGAAATGCTGGCGGTGCTGGCGCAGTCCGACATCGCCACGCTCGACATCACCGGCGGCGCTCCCGAACTCCACCCGCGCTTCCGCGACATCGTCGTGCGCGCGCGCGACATGGGACGGCAGGTGATCGATCGCTGCAACCTCACCATCACGACGCTGCCCAACTATGCCGACCTGCCGGAGTTCCTGGCCGAGCACAAGGTCGAAGTCGTGGCCTCGTTGCCGTCGTACGCGGCGTCGCAGACCGATCGTCAGCGCGGGGAGGGCGTGTTCGACGCCTCGCTTCAGGCGTTGCGGCATTTCAACGCGCTGGGGTACGGGCGCCCCGGCACCGGGCTGGTGCTGAACCTCGTCACCAATCCGGTCGGCGCCTTCCTCCCGGCCAACCAGGCCGCGCTCGAACGCGACTGGACGCGCGAGTTGAAGCGCCGCTACGACATCACCTTCAACCGGCTGTTCACGATCACCAACATGCCGATCAGCCGCTATCTCGAATGGCTGGAGCACTCGGGCAATGTCGCCGGCTACATGGAGAAGCTGGTGCAGGCCTTCAATCCCGGCGACGGTGAACGGCCTGATGTGCCGCGACACCATCTCCGTGGGCTGGGACGGACGCCTGTTCGACTGCGATTTCAACCAGATGCTGGATCTGCCGGTCGATCGACGCGGGCCGCAGACGATCACGGACCTTCTTACGACTCCGGACCTCTTGTCGCACGCCGTGGTCACCGGCCCGCATTGCTTCGGCTGCACCGCCGGCGCCGGATCCAGTTGTGGCGGATCGACCACGGCCTGAAGGCAAGGCTCTAGGCTCTAGGCTCTAGGCTTCAGGCTCTAAGCCGCAGCCCAGCTTAAGGCCCCTTCTAGCCCCAAGCCCCAAGCCCCAAGCCCCAAGACCCAAGCCCCAAGACCCAAGACGGCTAGAATCTACTCTGGCCATCGAATTGCTACCCTCCAACCGGGGCCGCGCCATAGCCTCATCGTCCTTACGGTTTTGGTAGTTGCCTGTTCCGATCTGGCACAGTCGCCGCAAAATATTCCATGCTCCGCCGTTACGCACTCGTCCTGCTGCTCGTGGCCATGGCCAGTGGTCTGCACGGAATGGCCTCGCAGCCGGCTGTGCCGGGCCTCTTCGTCGATCGGCCGGACCTCGCGGCGCGGCTACAGGACGTCGCCAGTCAACCAGACACGCTACGAGCACGCTCGGCTGCGGTGAACCTCGCGGCGCTGGACCAGGACCTCATCGACCTCGCGCTCTTCGATGGCACGACGCTGCGGGCCGTCCTCGACCATCGGATCGGGAATGCCGACGGCTCGGCCTCGTGGTCCGGACGAGTGGACGGCGACGCGCTGAGCGCCGTCACCTTCGTCCGCGCCGGCAACATCGTGCAGGGCGCCATCCGGACCACCGACGCCGCCTACACCATCGAACCGCTGCCAGGTGTCGCACTGCACGCCATCCGCCAGGTCGATCTCTCACAACTCGGTCCGGAGCTGCCACCGCTGGTACCCACCACCACGGCCCTTCAGGCTGCGGCACTCGACGACCCCCCGATGTCCGGCGATGACGGCTCGACGTTCGACGTGCTGGTGGCCTACACCCCGGCTGCGGTCACTGCGGCGGGCGGCACGAGTGCCCTGCTGGCGCGGATCAATCTCGGCATCACCGAGACCAACACGGCATACGCGAACAGCGGCATCATCCCGCGGCTCCGCCTGGTGGGAACCGAGCTCGTCACCTTCACCGAGAGCGCCGACCTGGGCATCGATCTCGACGCCGTCACGGGCACCTCCGACGGGCAGATGGACAGTCTGCACAGCCTGCGCAACTCGCTCGGCGCAGACCTGGTGCAGCTGGTCGTCGCCAACACCATCCCCCAAGCGTGTGGCGTGGCCTGGCTGATGCAGTCGCTGTCGTCCAACTTCGCCACGAATGCGTTCAGCGTGACGGAGTACCAGTGCATCAGCCCGAACTACACGTTCGGCCACGAGATGGGTCACAACATGGGCTCGACCCACGCGCCCAGCGATCCGGGCGGCGCAACCCCGCTCTACCCGTATTCGTTCGGGTACAAGCACCCGTTGAACGCGTTCCGCACGGTGATGGCCTACGACTGTCCCGTGAGCTGCCCTCGCATCCTGTACTTCTCGAACCCGGCGGTGAACTACAACGCAGCGCCCACCGGCACGGTGGCCCAGAACAACAACGCGCTGTCGATCAACAACGCGCGCAACACGGTGGCCAATTGGCGGCAGCAGGTGGTGGCGAACACTCCGCCCACGATCACTGCCGTCGCCAATCAGGTGATCGCCGAAGACACGCCTACCGCCGTGTTGGCATTCACCGTTGGTGATGGACAGACGGCGGCGACAAGCCTGGTGGTCACCGCCTCATCCTCCAATCCATCGCTGGTGCCGAACAATGGCGCGGCCCTCGCGCTCGGCGGCTCTGGCGCCAGCCGCACGGTGACCGTCACGCCGCAGCCGAATGCCAACGGACAGTCAACGATTACTCTCTCGGTGAACGACGGCATCCTGACAACGACCACTTCGTTCCTGCTCACGGTGACCGCCGTCAACGACCCTCCGGTGGTGTCGGCGATCGCCCCGCAGTCGATCAACGAAGACCAGTCACTCGCCGTGCCTTTCACTATTTCCGACGTGGAAACGGCCGCGGCGTCCCTGTCGCTGCAGGTCTCCTCGACCAACACGGCGCTGGTGGGCGGCGCCGGCCTCGTGTTGGGCGGAAGTGGCACGGAGTCGAACGTTGACGCTGACGCCCGCCCCGGATCGGTGGGGCACGTCCACGATCACCATCACCGTCAGTGACGGTACTGCGTCGGCGCCCAGCGCGTTCTCGTTCACGGTGATATCCGTCAACGATCCTCCCGTGCTGTCGGGCGTCGTGCCCCTGGTCTCCACCACCACCGGCGTACCGACCAGCTTTTCCGTCACGGTTATCGATCCCGATACCTCGAGCGGCAGCCTGTCGCTGACTGCCGATTCGTGGAATCAAACGCTGCTGCCGAATAGCGGCATCGTTGTGGCCGCGTCTTCGTCAACCGCAACCAGCCGCACGTTCATGGTCACGCTCACGCCGGCCGCGGGACAGACCGGAGCGGGCGGTGTGACGCTGAGCGCGTCCGACACGCATCGCCTGGGTGAACGCGCCGGTGTCGCTCACCGTCACCGCCGTGCCGACCGCGCCACACGCGCCCACGTCCCTGTCCTCGTCGGCTTCCGGGACCACGGTGACGTTTGCCTGGGTGGCCGCGCTCACCGGCGCCGCTCCCACCAGCTTCGTCGTCGAGATGGGCACGGCACCGGGCACGACCACCTTGCCGACGCAGACCGTCACGTCGCCAACGGCGCAGCTGTCGCTCGCGCTGCCGGCGGGCACCTACTACGCTCGCGTGCGCGCCGTGAACGGAGTGGGGCAAAGCGCACCATCGCCGGAGACGTCGGTGACGGTGGCTGAACCCAGTCCGATTCCCGGGCCGCCGGGGAACTTCTCGGCCACGACCAGCGGCAACACCGTATCGTTCACGTGGACAGGGTCATCGATTGGTGCGGCGGCCAGCCACTACCTGATCGAAGCCGGAAGCGCGCCGGGCCTGGCCAACCTGGCCCTGCTCGATACCGGAGGCGTCGCGACGTCGCTGATCGTGCCGAACGTGCCGCCCGGCACCTATTGGGTGCGCGTGCGCGGCGCGAACGTCGCGGGTACCGGCGGACCTTCGCAGGACGTCTCGGTGGTGATGGGGCCGTCCGGCGGTTGTGTCGGACTGCCCGCGGCGCCGGTGCTGCTGACGCCGGTGGTGTCGGGTGTCAACGTGTCGCTGTCGTGGAACGCGCCGACGATCGGTCGCGCGCCGACGGGCTATGTCCTGTTTGCGGGCTCGGCGTCGGGGCTGTCCAATCTCGCGAGCTTTGGCACCGGAAGCGCGGCCACCTCGTTCGCGGCATCCGCACCGGCCGGCGTGTACTTCGTGCGCCTGGCCGCCAGCAATGCCTGCGGTGTCGGACCAGTGTCGAACGAGGTGACCTTCACGCTCGGGATCAACCTGCCTGGATCACCAGAGAACCTGGCCTCGTCTGTCGCCACTGGCGGGCTCGTCACGCTGACATGGGACGCGCCCACATCGGGCGGCGCCGTGACGTCGTACCTGGTTGAAGCCGGCAGCAGCCCGGGGCTGGCCGACCTCGCGACGCTGTCCACGGGCAGCGCCGGCACCGTATTCCATGCCTCAGCCCCAGCCGGCACCTACTACGTGCGCGTCCGTGGGGTAAACGGAGCGGGCGCCAGCTCGGCGTCTGGAGAAATCGTCGTGGTCGTGCCCTAGCCAACGGGTGCGATATCCTTGTAAGGGCTCCTCTGCCGGGCCATTCATTTCATCCATTTCCATTTCATGCTCCACCGAGTTTTCCTTTTTTCAATCGTTCTGCTGACGGCTTTCGGGGGACAGACGGGTGATGCGCAAGTACCCACCCCAGCACCGTTGTTCGTGAATACCGGCGCCGCCGCCGATCTCGCGCGGCGTGCGCATCTCGCGCCCGGCTCGGTGCGGTCGCGGGCAACCGGGATCGCCCCGTCGGCACTCCAGTCGGATCAACTCCTGCTCGAGCTGTTCCCCGACACCTCGGTCCAGGCAGAGTTGGTCTCCCGCGAACTGAACAAAGACGGTTCGCTGTCGTGGTCCGGGCGCGTTCCCGGTCAGCCACTGAGCAGTGTGACCTTCGTGCAAACCGGATCCGTACTCCAGGGCTCGGTTCGCCTGGATGACGGCGCCTATTCGATCGAGCCGGCCGCGGGGCTCGGCGCGCACACCATCCGACAGGTGAATCCAGGGCCGCCGGGCGAGGAGCGGGTGCCGCTGCAGGCGCCGGCCGCGCCGCAGGCCGACGCGTTCAGCGCTCTCGCCACCAGCTCGGACGATGGCAGCATCGTCGACATCCTGGTGGTCTACACCGCCGCGGCGCGTGCGGCTGCGGGCGGCACCGATGAGGCGATTCGGGCGCGCATCATGCTGGGTGTCACCGAGACGAACACCGCTTACGCGAACAGCGGCGTGGTGCAGCGTCTGCGGCTGGTCGGCGCGGAGCTCGTTGACTACACCGAAGGCAGCGACATCGGGCTCGATCTCGAACGGGTGACGGGTGTCGATGAAGGATTCATGGACGGCGTCCACGCGCGACGCGATCAGCTCGGCGCCGACCTGGTGTCGCTGATCGTCGAGAGCGATTCCGGCTCGTGCGGCGTGGCGTGGCTGATGCAGACGCCCTCGGTGACGTTCGCGCCACAAGCCTTCAGCGTCATCGCCTACGACTGCATCAGCCCGAACTACACCTTCGGCCACGAACTGGGCCACAACATGGGCGCCGCGCATGCGCCCGGCGATCCGAACCTGCAGCCGGCGTATCCGTATGCCTATGGCTACAAGGATCCGGCGTCGCTGTTTCGCACGGTGATGGCCTACAACTGCCCGATCAGCAGCTGCCCGCGCATCCTGTATTTCTCCAACCCGGGCGTGTCCTATGGCGGACGTGCGACCGGCACGTTCGAGCGGCACGACAATGCGTTGACGCTGAACAACACCCATACCGTCGTTGCCAACTTCCGTCAGACCGTGAAGCCGGGGCTGGGCGCGCCGCAGTCACTGACCGTGACCACGTCGGGCACCACCGCCACGTTGGCGTGGACGCCTCCCGCTTCCGGCGCGGCGACGGGCTATGTCATCGAAGCGGGCTCCGCATCCGGGCTCGCGAACCTTGCCCTGCTGCCGACTGGCGCGGCAACGTCACTGGTCGTGCCGGGGCTGTCGCCGGGTTTGTACTTCGTGCGCGTGCGCGCCAGCAGCACCGATGGCGTCGGCGCACCGTCCAACGAGGTTCAGCTGCTGATGACGCCACAGGGCCGTTGCGTCGCACCGGCCGGGCCGCCCGCGTTGAGCGCGGCGACCGTCTCGGGCAGCCTCGTCACGCTGTCGTGGAGCGCGCCGACAACGGGAGCGCCGGTGGACTCGTACGTGCTGGGCGCAGGCTACTCCGCCGGCACGCTGGATGCCGCGATCGTCGAGACCGGCACGAATGCGCTGTCGGTCACCGTCCCCGCGGCGTTCGGCAGATACTTCGTTCGCGTGGCCGGCCAGAACCCGTGCGGCGTCGGCGCGCCGTCGAATGAGGTGATCGTCACGGTGGGTCCGGCCCTGCCCGGTCCGCCGGCGGAACTCGCTGCCACCCAGGCTGCCGGCGGTGCGGTGACGATTTCGTGGAGCGCTCCCGTGTCGGGCGGCGCACCGGACTCGTACGTGCTGGAAGCGGGCACGGCGTTCGGCGCCTCGGACATCGGCACCGCCGAGACGTCAGCACCGGCAACCACGTTCGTCGTCATGGCTACCCCCGGCACCTACTTCGTGCGGGTGCGCGCCAGGAACACCGCGGGCGTGGGGTCCGCCTCTGGCGACCTCAGGGTGGTAGTTCCATAAGCTGGTGACGTGGCGATGTGGCGACCTCGGGGGTAGAATCGCCCGCGGAGGGTGATTCCGATGCGCAAGCTCCTCGTTCTCGCTGGTGTGGTTTGCCTCTCGAGTGCGGTGATGGCGCAGCAGGCGCCCACGCCCTCCGGCTACCTGCTCCCGCCCAAGGCCATCGTTGATGTGCTGGATGCGCCGCCTCCTCCCACGGTCGAGCTGAGTGCGTCGGGTGGGGCCATGGCGGTGCTCGAACGCGCGAGCATGCCGTCATTGGCTGAGCTCGCTCAGCCGATGCTGCGCATTGGTGGTGTCCGCATCAACCCGAAGACCAACGGCCTGCATCGCGCCGTCAGGTATCGCAGCCTCCTCATCAAGAGCCCGGCCGATGGATCGGAGCGAAAGGTGACGCTGCCGCCGAATCCGGCCATCGGCTGGATCGGCTTCTCGCCAGACAGCACCCGCTTCGCGTTCACGCAGACCCGCGACACCGGCATCGAGTTGTGGGTGGGCGACACCGCCACCGGTGCGGCGAAGGCGATCACGCCGGCACAGTTGAACAACGCGCTCGGCTCCACCCAATCGCCGTATGCGTGCAAGTGGGTGGCGCAGGGCGCTTCGCTGCTGTGCGCGTTCACGAGCACCAGCCGCGGCGCGGCGCCGGCCGCATCGCTGGTGCCCTCCGGTCCGAACATCCAGGAAAATCGCGGCGTGCCCGCGCCGGTCCGCACCTATCAGGACCTCCTCACCTCGCCGCACGACGAAGCGCTGTTCGACTACTACGCCACCAGCCAGCTCGCCGTCGTCGACGCGGTCTCGGGGGCGCGGGTCCCGCTGGGCCGCCCCGGGATCTTCCAGACGTTCGCACCGTCACCCGATGGCAACTTCGTGCTGATCGCGCGCGTGAAGCGGCCGTTCTCGTGGCTGGTGCCTTACGACGACTTCCCCACCGCGGTTGAAGTGTGGGATCGCAAGGGCGCCGTCGTGAAGACGATTGCCGACCTGCCCGTGGCCGACACCGTGCCGAACGGCGGCGTGCTGCCCGGCCCGCGCTCGTGGCGCTGGCAGCCGAACGTGCCCGCCACGCTGGCGTGGGTCGAGGCGCTCGATGGCGGCGATCCGAAAGCCGCCGCGCCGCATCGCGACAAGCTGATGACGCTGGCCGCGCCGTTCAGCGCGGCTCCGAGCGAGCTGGCGAAGACCGAGTGGCGCGCCGCCGCGCCCGCCTGGACTGATGCCGGCGTGATGCTGATCACCGAAAACGACCGCGCCACGCGCATGACCAAGACGTGGCTCGTGGACGCGCCCGGCGCCCAGCCTCGCGCCTTGTGGTCGCGCAGCCAGGAAGATTCGTACGCCAACGCGGGTCAGCCGATGAGGCGCCCGATGGGATCCGGCGTGGAGGCCGTGCGCCAGGTCGGCGACGCTGTGTACCTGACCGGCGTCGGCTCGACTCCTGACGGCGATCGGCCCTTCCTCGACAAGCTGAACCTGAAGACACTGCAGAAGGAGCGGCTGTTCCAGAGCGCCGACCAGTCGTACGAGACGGTGGTGGGGTTGATCACGACCGACGGCGCCCGCGTGGTGACGCGGCGCGAGTCGCGGAGCGATGCGCCCAACGTCTACACCCGCGACCTGAAGGCGAACGAGCGCGTGGCGCTCACCAGCTACGCCGACCCGGCGCCGCCGCTGAAGGGCGCGAAGGCCGAGATGGTCACCTACACGCGCAAGGACGGCGTGCAGCTGCGCGCGACGATCTACACGCCACCCGGCTGGACGCCCGCGCAGGGCAAGCTGCCCGCGCTGCTGTGGGCGTACCCGCGTGAGTTCACGGATGCGCGCACCGCCAGCCAGGTCACCGGCTCGCCGTTCCGATTCACCACGCCGGGCTGGGGCACGCTGCACCTGCTGTTCCTGCTGCAGGGCTACGCCGTCATCGACGATGCGACGATGCCGATCGTGGGGTCGGGTGAGACGGCCAACGACACCTACATCGAACAGCTCGTGTCGAGCGCGCAGGCAGCCGTGGACAAGGCGTCGGCCATGGGCATCGTCGATCCGGAGCGGGTGGTCGTGGGCGGCCACAGCTACGGCGCATTCATGACCGCGAACCTGCTGGCGCACTCCGACATCTTCCGCGCCGGCATCGCCCGCAGCGGCGCCTACAACCGCACGCTCACACCGTTCGGGTTCCAGAACGAACAGCGCACGTTCTGGGAGGTGCCGGAGGTCTACATGCGCATGTCGCCGTTCGCCAACGCGCACAAGATCAACGAGCCGATCCTGCTGATTCACGGCGAGGCCGACGACAACTCCGGGACGTTCCCGATCCAGTCCGAGCGCTTCTACGTGGCGTTGAAGGGGCACGGCGCGACCGTGCGTTACGTGACGCTGCCGTACGAGGCGCACGGCTATCAGGCCCGCGAGTCGGTGCTGCACACAGTGGCCGAGATGCTCAACTGGGCCGACCAGTGGGCGAAGAACGCGAAACCGCGGTCCACTTCGTCGCAGCCCTAGGGGGCCTGGCACGATACCCCGGTTTTTGACGCAGTTTCTGCGATCGGCTGAGACCCGAGGCGCTGCCGCCTGTCGCGAAGGCGAGCGGGCGTGGCCCTCGGGTGCCAGCCCAGCAGAGCCGCTATACTCGTGTCAGCTCCCCTTCCCGGAGGATTGATGACCCGCACAGTACTGACGGTCCTGCTTCTTGCCGCCTTCGCCGCGCCCGCCGGCGCCGATGTCACCATCAAGCAGACCAGCACCGGCAAGGGCATGGGCATGTCCGGCACCATGCCGTCCACCACCTTCATCAAGGGCCTGAAGATGCGGACCGAGACGGTGATGGACGACACCACCCGCGTGACCATCTTCGACGTGGCGAACCAGAAGATGTACGCCTTCGACTCGAAGAAGAAGGAAGTGGACGTGTGGGACATGCAGGCGTTTGCCGCCGAAATGGGCAAGAGCGTGGACACCTCGGCGATGACCGCGTCGGTCAAGGCCAACGGCCAGAACCGCCAGATCGCCGGCCGCCCGGCCTCGGGCTACGACATGGAGATTGCCGTGCCGGCCTCGATTGGCGGTCCCACCGGCCCGAAGATGACGGTGAAGCTGATCGGCCCGATGTGGGTGGTGAAGGACGCGCCCGGCACGCGCGAGTACATGGCCTTCTACAAGGCGGCGGTGGACAAGGGCTGGATCTTCAGCGATCCGCGCGCGGCCAAGGGCTCGCCGGGCCAGGCCAAGGCGATGGCGCAGATGTACAAGCAGCTCGCCGAGACCGGTGGCGTGCCCTACGAGACCGAGATGCAGATCAAGATGGACGGCGAAGGCCCGATGGCCGCGATGATGGCCAAGATGGGCGGCATGACCATGACCACGTCCGTGCAGTCGGTGGACACCGCCGCGCTTGCCGACGACCTCTTCACGCCGCCTGCCGGCTACAAGCTGAACGACCGCAAGTGATCGCAGGCGCAGCCGCGGAGCGTCCCGTCCCATGACGCAGCCGCCGTCCGTCAGCTTTCTCAACGACCTCCGCGCGCGCGAGTCGGTGATCTCCGTCGAGCTCCGGCCACCGCGCGCGGAGCTCGCATCGAACGCCGGCATCGACGCCTGGATCGACCTCTATCACTCGATCCGGTCGCTGACCCGGCTCGACGTGCGGGTGATGCTCACCGACAGCGCCGTCGGCGCGCAGGAGGAGAACAACCTCCGCCACCTGGTGGCCAACCTCGGCGAGGCCGTGGCCCGCACGCGCGTGGTGCCGTTCCTCACCTCGAAGCACTCGATGGAGTTCTGCCTGGCCTACGCCGACCAGACGGTGGAGCACGGCTTCCCGTCGCTGGTGGTGCTCGGCGGCGACAAGCACCTGGGCCGCCCGCGGGTGGTCGAGCACGCGTGGCGGCTGCGGCAGCGCATCCGCGCCCGTCACCAGGGGCTGGAGCTGGGGGGATGGGCCAACCCGGTCGCCGGCCCCGAGCAGCAGATGCAGTTCCTGCTGGACCCCGACGTCAACGCGGATTTCTTCCTCACGCAGATTGTCTCGCACCATCAGGCCGCCGAGGTCGCCGCCTTCATGAGCGAAGGGTCCGCGCGCGGGCTGGAGATGCCTGGCGTGTTCGGCGTCTTTTACTACCGCAGCGCGAACGAGAAGACGCTGCGGATGCTGAACCAGTTCCTGCCGGTGCCGGTGGACGGCCTGCTGCGCGAGTTCGCCGACGGCGCCAGCCCTGTGGACATCTGCGCCCGCACCGTCCGGGTGCTGCGCTCCCTCGGGGCTCGGCACTTCTACTTCAGCAACCTGCCGCAGAAGAACACGGCTGCCGTCCTGAAGCAGATTCTCGAGCTCGCCGGCCGCCCCGGCTGACGCCTGACTCCCAGTTCGCCTGCCGGGCGAATTCGCCCCCGGGGACGACGCTCGGGTATCATGCGGCGAGCAGGCACATGCGATACCGCTGGCTCATCATCTCTGGCTTTCTCCTCCTGGGCTCCACCGGCCTGACGGTTACCGCGCGCGGCGAAGGCGCAGGCGCCCGCGCCGCAGGCCGCGAGCTCTCCAGCTCAGCCGTCAGCTCAGCCGTCAGCGCCACAGGACGTAATTGCCCGCACCTGCGTGGGATGTCACAGCAATCGCGCCAAGGCCGGCAACCTCTCACTCGAGGGTTACGCCGTTGACCACGCCACCGCAGACCGCGAGACCACCGAGAAGATGATTCGCAAGCTCCGGGCCGGGCAGATGCCGCCCCCCGGGAGCCGCCGCCCCGATCCGGCCGTGCTGGCCTCGCTTACCCAGGCGCTCGAAACACAGATGGACCAGGCCGAGGCAGTGCCGCCGGGACGAAGGACGTTCCAGCGGCTGAATCGGGCCGAGTACCTCGCAGTCGGTGCGCGATCTGCTGTCGCTCGACGTCGATGCCGGCGACTACCTGCCGCTCGATCCCAAGAGCGCGAACTTCGACAACATCGCCGACGCGCAGCTGCTCTCGCCCACCTTGATGCAGTCGTACCTGACCGCCGCCGCGGAGATCAGCCGGCTGGCGGTTGGCGACCGGCGCGCCACGGCCCGCGAGATCACCTTCGACGTGCCGCGCTGGGTGTCTCAGCGCGAGCAGGTGGAGGGCGCCCCGTTCGGCACGCGCGGCGGGCTCTCGGTCGAGCACACGTTCCCCGCGGACGGCGACTACCGCTTCCGGGTCTCGTTCTATTACGAGACGACCGGCGCGCTCTACGGCAACGGACGCGCCGCCCTGCACACGGCGGAAGCGCCGGAACAAATCGAGATCTCGGTGGACGGCGTGCGCGCGGCGCTGCTCGACATCGATCGCTGGATGAACTCGTCCGATCCCGACGGCCTCAACCTGGCGACCGAGCCGATTCGCATCGCCGCCGGACCGCACCGCGTGTCGGCGGCGTTCATCAAGCGGTTCGAAGGCCCGGTGCAGGATCTGATGTCGCCGCTCGACTGGTCGATCGCCAGCACCAGCATTGCCGACGCCTACGGCTTCACCACGCTGCCGCACCTGCGGGACATGGCCATCACCGGGCCGTTCAGCGTGAGCGGCGTGTCCGAAACGCCCAGCCGCCGGACCATCTTCACCTGCCATCCGGCCACCGCGCCGCAACAGGCCACCTGCGCCCACGACATCGTCTCGCGGCTGGCGACGCAGGCGTTCCGCCGGCCGGCCACCGAGCGCGACACCGCGGCGCTGATGGGGCTCTATCAGAAGGGCGTGGCCGAGGGCGGATTCGAGTCCGGCATCCGGCTGGCGCTCGAGGGCATTCTCGCCAGCCCGCGCTTCGTGTTCCGCTTCGAGGAGCGCCCGGCCGGCGCGCGCGCCGGGCGAGGCCTACGCGCTCAACGACTTCGACCTGGCCTCGCGCCTGTCGTTCTTCCTCTGGGCCAGCGCGCCGGACGAGCCGCTGCGCAAGCTGGCCGCGTCGGGACGGCTGTCGGCGCCCGGCGCGCTCGAACAGCAGGTGAAGCGGATGCTCGCCGATCCCCGTTCAGAAGTGCTGGCCTCGCGCTTTGCGTCGCAGTGGCTGCGCCTGCAGGATCTCGACAAGCTGAATCCCGACGTCCGCTTCTATCCCGACTTCGACGAGCAGCTGAAGTCGGCGATGCGTCGCGAGACCGAGATGTTCTTCGCCAACCTGGTGCGCGAGGACCGCTCGGTGCTGGACCTCTTCACCTCCAACTACACCTTCGTCAACGAGCGGCTGGCGCGTCACTACCGGATTCCGGGCGTGGTCGGCAGCCAGTTCCGCAAGGTGACCTATCCCGACGATCGCCGCGGCGGGCTGCTCGGTCAGGGCAGCGTCCTGACGCTCACCTCGCACGCCGACCGCACCTCGCCGGTGCTGCGCGGCAAGTGGGTGATGGAGGTGCTGCTCGGCACGCCGCCGCCGGCGCCGCCACCGAACGTGCCCGACCTCGACGCGACGCCCGATGCCGAGGACGGCCGCCTGCGCACCGTCCGGCAGCGCATGGAGCAGCACCGCGCCAATCCGGCCTGCAACTCGTGCCACCGCATGATCGATCCGATCGGCCTGGCGCTCGACAACTTCGACGTCACCGGCGCCTGGCGCATCCGCGACAACGGGATGCCGGTGGACGCCGCCAGCACCTACTACGACGGCACGCCGCTGACGGGCCCGGCGGATCTGCGTCGCGCGCTGCTGTCGCGGACCGACGTGCTGGTGCAGACCTTTGCCGAGAACCTGATGACCTACGCGCTGGGCCGGCGGCTGTCGGCGGCGGACATGCCGGCCGTGCGAGCGCTGGTGCGGCAGGCCGCGACGGCCGACAATCGCCCCTCGTCGTTCATCCTGGGCATCGTCCGGACGCCGGCGTTCCGGATGAAGGGCGCGGAAGACGCGGCAACCGCCGCGGCCGGGCAGGGGCGGTAGAACCGGGATCCGGGATCCGGTGTCCGGTGTCCGGATTGGATTGGGTCGCGGTCTGTTGAGTTGAGTTTGAGGCAGTGACGGGTACCGGAGACCGGATTCCGGTACCGGAAATACGAGGAGAACGTAATGGGAGTGATAGCCGGCAAGCACGTTCATCGACGCACCATGCTGCGCGGCATTGGCGCTACGCTGGCGCTGCCGTTCCTCGACGCGATGGTGCCGGCGCGGGCGCGATGGGATGCCGTGGCCAGAGCCGCGGGCGTCGATCGCACGCGGCTGGTCTGCATCGAGATGGTGCACGGCGCGGCCGGCGCCTGCGAGTGGGGCGCCTCCCAGCACCTGTGGTCGCCGGTGGAAACCGGCACCGCGTTCGACCTGGCGCCGAGCGCGCTCAGCCCGCTCGAGCCGTTCCGTAGGTACGCGACGATCGTCAGCGACACCGACGTGCGCGGCGCCGAAGCGATCACGCCACCCGAGATTGGCGGCGACCACTTCCGCTCGAGCGCGGTGTTCCTCACGCAGACGCACCCCAAGCAGACCGAGAGCTCCGACGTGCGCGCCGGCGTCTCGCTCGATCAGATCTACGCGCAACGCTACGGGCAGGACACGCCGATTCCGTCGATGCAGCTGTGCATCGAAAACGTCGACCAGGCCGGCGGCTGCGCCTACGGCTACTCGTGCGTCTACACCGACATGATCAGCTGGGCCTCGCCCACCGAGCCCCTGCCGATGATCCGGGACCCGCGCATGGCCTTCGACCAGCTGTTCGGCGCGGGCGGATCCGCCGCCGAACGCGCCTCGCGGCGGCGTGCCTCCGGCAGCGTGCTGGACTTCATCACCGGGCAGGTGGCCGACCTGAACAAGCAGCTCGATCCCAGCGACCGTCAGCGCATGGATCGCTACCTGAACGACGTGCGCGAGATCGAGCGCCGCATCCAGATGGTCGAGACGCGCAATCAGTCCGGCGAAGCGCGCGAGCTGCCGGGAGCGCCGTCCGGCGTGCCCGACTCGTTCGACGAACACGTGAAGCTGATGTTCGATCTTCAGGCGCTCGCCTTCCAGGCCGACGTGACACGAGTGTTCTCGTTCAAGATGGGCCGCGATGCGTCGAGCCGCGTCTACCCGGAGAGCGGCGTCACCAAGGGTTTCCACCCCGCGTCGCACCACGGCAACAAGCCGGCGAACGTCACCGAGTTCGCCCAGATCAACCGCTATCACGTCAGCCTGCTGCCCTACTTCCTGCAGAAGCTGCAGTCGATGGAGGAAGCCGGGCAGACGCTGCTCGACAAGAGCCTGATCGTCTACGGCTCCCCCATGGGCGACGGCAACGTGCACAATCACAAGCGCTGCCCGCTGGTGCTGCTCGGCGGCGCGCAGGGCAAGCTCCGCGGCAACCTCCATCACCGTGCCGCGGCCGGCACGCCGATGGCCAACGTGCTGCTCTCGGCCATGCACATGGCCGGCCTCGAAGACATCGAGCAGTTCGGCGATTCGACCGGCGCGTTCGATCTGAGCGCGGGCGACAGTTCGAGGGCGTAGGGGTTCGTGGGTTCTAAGGTTCTGGGTTCTAAGGTTCTGGGTTCTGATCCCTGACTCCTGATCCCTGATCCCTGATTCCTGGGTGCGTTTTTCTGGAGAAGGCTATGGCCAGCACGTATCGTCGTCTCGTCGCCGGCGCGACCTTCGCGGGGATGGTCGCGTGGGCGGGGGGCTCGAGTATCGCGGGGATGACGCCGGGTGAAGTCTCGCAGGCGCCAGCGAGCGGCGCAGTCGCGATCGCCGCCGTTCGGGCCGAGGTCGCCGACGCCGCGATGAAGGGCGACCTGACGACGCTGAAGGCGCTGCTGGCCAGGCGAGCGGACGTGAATGCGCCGCAGGGCGACGGCATGACCGCGCTGCACTGGGCCGCGCGCGCGCAACCAGACCGACGCGGCGTCGTTGCTGCTCGAGGCCGGCGCGGACGCGAAGGCCGTGACCCGGATCGGCGGCTACACTCCGCTGCACCTCGCAGCGCAGGAAGGCGCGGACGGCGTGATGCGGCTGCTGCTGGCCCGTGGCGCCCAGGCCGGCGCGGTCACCACCACCGGCGCGGTGCCGTTGCACTTTGCTGCCGCGTCGGGCAACGTCGCCACCATTTCGCTGCTCCTCGATGCCGGCGCCGATCCGAATGCGCGCGAGCCGCAGTGGGGTCAGACCCCGCTGATGTTCGCCGCCGGCAACGGCCGCGCCGAGGCGGTCAAGCGCCTGGCCGCGGGCGGCGCCGACGTGGCCGTCACCGCCAAGGTGGTCGACATCAGCGCCCGCAATCGCGAAGACTCCGCCGAGAGCCGCGCCCGCAACGCCCGGATCGCGGCCATCCAGAAGCAGCGGGCCGCTGAACGCGCCGCCGCCGGTCTGTCGCCCATTGCCGGCGCGGCACCGCGTGGCCCGCGGGCCGCCGCCGACAACGACGCCGGCAACGAGCCCGAACCATTGGGCTACGCGGATCTCGTGGGAGCACAGGGCGGCCTCACGGCGCTCCTGCTCGCCTCGCGTGACGGTCACGCCGACGCGGCGTTCGCGCTGATCGACAGCGGCGCCAACATCAACCAGGTGAGCACGGCCGACCGCACCAGCCCGATCCTGATGGCCACCATCAACGGGCACTTCGACCTCGCCAGGCAGCTGCTCGATCGCGGCGCCGACGTGCGCCTCGTCAGCGATGGCGGCGCCACGCCGCTCTACGGCGTGCTCAACATGCAGTGGGCGCCGAAGGCGCGTCATCCGCAGCCGGCCGATTACATGCAGCAGCAGACCGGCTACCTCGAGCTCGCCGAGGCGTTCCTGAAGGCCGGCGCGGACGTGAACGCGCGGCTCGCCAAGTCGCTGTGGTACACGACCTACAATCGCGACCTGCTGGGCGTCGATCGCACGGGCGCCACCGCGTTCTGGCTGGCCGCCTACACGCTGGATCTTCCGGCGATGAAGCTGCTGCTGAAGTACGGCGCCGATCCCAACATCCGCACCGCCAAGGTGCCGGAACGTTACGAGGAAGGCGGCCCCGATCCGGATGCGCCGGACAAGTCGGGCCTGCCGCCGGTGCCGTGGGGCGGACCGGCCGTGGCGCCGATCCACGCCGCGTCAGGCGTCGGCTACGGACTCGGCTTTGCCGGCAACACCCATCGTCACGCGCCGGATGGCTGGGTACCGGCGGTGAAGTTCCTGGTTGAGGAGCTGGGCGCCGACGTCAACGCCCGCGATCACAACGGCTATACGCCGCTCCATCACGCGGCCGCGCGCGGCGACAACGACCTGATCCGCTACCTTGTCTCCAAGGGCGCCGATCCGAAGGCCCTGGCACGCACCGGACAGTCCACAGTGGACCTTGCCAACGGGCCGGTGCAGCGCATCCAGCCCTATCCGGAGACGATCGCGCTGCTCGAGAGCCTTGGTGCGGTGAACCATCACCGCTGCGTCAGCTGCTAGCGGCGCGGCGGGCCGGGCGGCTCCGCGCCCGCGTGAGCAGGAAGCGGTGCCAGTCGTCCCGATGACTGCTGATCTGCAGCGGCCTCAACGCCAGCAGCCCCGTCGGGCCGATCGACTTCCGCAGATATTCCAGCTCGTCGAGCGCGGCCTGCAGATCGTCGTCGACGGGGACTTCGAGACCCGCCTCCCTTGCCATCAGCATCGCCTTGGCCTGCACCGACAGCTCGAGCTGCATCCGCAGCAGGCAGAACATGTCCATCACGATGGGCCCGCTGAACTGCTCGCGCAGCCGCTTGAGATATTGACCGAACCGGGTGTAGCCGAATGCGTCGGACGCCACCAGGTTGAGCAGTTCGACGTCGATGTCGAGCCCGGCCACCACCCACTCGCGCGTCGCGGCTTCGCTCCGCTGAAAGACCACGAGGACCAGCAGGGGCAGGGCGATCATCAGTAGCAGCGTCATGGCGATCGGGGGCAGCGGCACGTGGTTGAACGCCGAGTGGATCACCACGGCCGCGAGCAGCGCAGGACCGATGCCCACCCACCACCGATCGGGATGCCGGTCTGCCAGCGTCTTGGCAACGATCCCGAAGATCGTGGTCGTCGCGCCGTGCAGCATGGCGGTGCCGAGGCCGCGGATCAGCCACAGCATCAATGGGGCGTCTCCGAGCGCGGACAGATAGGTGACGTTCTCGACCACCGCGAACCCCGCGCCAATGGCAAAACCCTGCACCGCGGCATCGACCAGGAAGCCGATCCGGCGGCGCGCGATCAGCACCACGAGGAACGCGGCCTTCAGCGTCTCCTCGGTCAGCGGGGCCAGATAACGGCTGAAGGCGGCGGGCGAGAGGCCGCTCGCCGGCTGCGCCCAGCCGTGGAACGCGGCACCCAGCAGCGCCGCCACGGCGCCGGCGACGAGCGCCGCCAGCACGGCGCGGCGCCGGACCAGCTTGAAGCTGTCCATCAACTGCAGCCCGGTGACGAACAGCAGCACGGGCAGCAGTGCCAGCGCGATGTTCAGCATGCTCATCGCAGCACTTTCAACGACACCATGACCTCGTGGCGGGGTCGGTAGCCCTCCTCCACCGTCGTGCCGCCACCCACCGACAGCGTGAGGTCGAGGGCGGACAGCAGGCCGAGCCGCAAATCCACCTGGGCCCCGCCACTGGCCAGCCGGCGGGGCGTCGTCACGTCGAGGTTCGTCGTCAGGCCGGTGACGAAGATCGCGGGCCGCAGCCAGGTGGCGTAAAACCCCGGTTTGCCGAGCCGCCGGAAGCGCCACGGTGGCAGGTTCCATTCGACGGTGCCCTTCACGAAATTTCGACCGTCGATCTCGTTGAGGTCGGCGCCGGGGAGCGCATAGTACTGCCGATAGCGCTTCTCGTCACGGACATCGACGTAGTTGTTGCCGAAGCCGCCGAAGAAGAAGTTCGCGAAGGGGTTGGCGCGATCCGTCGGCGACATGCCGGCCGAGGTTCGCAGCCACAGGGACGAATGCGCCAGCGGCAGCCCGAAGCCGCGATCGTAGATGGCCAGCACCTTCGGCACCACGGCGCCGTCGGCCACCTGCCCCTCGAACTCCGCGCTCCAATGCGATCCTGTCTCCTCGTCAACGGAGCCCAACGAGTTGCGCACGTCCGAGTAGGTGAGCGCGCTGTTGAACGTATAGAGCCGATCGACATCCACCGGCACGTTCTGGAAATCTGGCAGCCGATCGAGGTTGCCCGCCACGCTGCCGCTGATGTCGAGGTCCAGCTTGCGCGGCTCGTCGAAGACGAGATTCATGCGCCGGCCGACGAGCGCTTCGTAGCCCTTGCGACCCAGCTTGGTCGGCCCGAACAGATCGTAGAAGTCCGCCCGATTCCACGAGGCCCGCGCGCGCCAGTCGAAGCGGTCGTACTGCGCATCGAGGTGCACGCGTTCGCTGGCCGGCAGGTCCGAGACCGGCGCAACGGTCGCGGAAATCGCCAGCTGGTTGAACTGCAACGGGTCCGACAGGTTCAGCCGCATGCCGACGGCGGCGCTGTCCTTGTACCCCTGCAACACCGGATAGAGCGACTCCCGGCGGAGGCCGCCCGCCAGGTGATACTGGCCCCGCCTCTGAGGCATCGTGTCGAACGGAATCTTCATCGGCGAGCCGACGTTCCACTGCGTGACTTCGGGATACTCCTCCGCCAGCCGTTCGGCGGCGAAACGTGATGGCGCTCACGTCCTGCAGCGGCTCGGCGTGAATCCGCGCCGGTACGAAGCCCTCGCCGGTATAGCGGAACACGATCAGCTCGTCGTCGCCGAGCGGGATGGGGCGGAAGAAGCCCGTGTCGGCATTGGTCACCGCCTCGAGCGACTTGGTCGCGATCTCGAACCGAAAGATGTTCGAGACACCGGTGTAGTACGAGCTGCCGTACAGGTAACGGCCGTCGGGCGAGAACACGAAGTGGTTCGGCACCGCGGTGCCGAAGTCGAACTCGGCCACCGGCGTGAGATCGCCGCGCTTCACCCCGTCGACCGACAGCACCCGCACGCGCTGCTTCCCCGTGATGTCGCCGAACGACGCCACCAGCTGCGTGCCGTCTGGTGAGACATCGAGGTCGTACACCACGGTTCCGTAGGGGAAGGTGTGGATCTGGTTCCACGCCTGGTAGGGCGCCGGAATCCGCACCAGCGTGTGCAGCCCGTCGCGCTGACGAATGCCCCACAGCGCGCCATCGGTCCGATCGAACGCCAGTTCACCGATGCGTGCGTCCTTCTGCAGGAGCGTGACCTTCCGGCTGGAGGGATCCAGCGAGACCAGGTCACGCCACGCTCCGTTGTCGGTGGTGTAGAACAACGTCCCGCGCTCGGGATCGCGCGCGAGCGACGTCACCGTGAACACCGTCGGCCCCTTCACGTTCGCCAGCCGCGTCACTTCGCCGGTCTCGGTGGAGATGGCCCCGACGTGCGAGACCACGCCGGGGTAGTTCACCGCGGCGTACAGGGTCTTCGCGCGGTCGTCGTAGTACGCCCGTGACACGGAGCCGAGCGCGCGCGAGGTGAGATCCTTGGTGGGTGTGACGGCGTGCGTCCGGATCGCCGCGAGGTTCTTCGTCTGAAACGCCGCTTCGTCGGTGATCCAGCGCGCCCAGGCGGCCTCGATCGTGGTGCCGAACACCGCGCGGAACTGCGTGGCATAGTAGGCGCGGCTGCCTTCGCGGCGGCCAATCCACTCCACCAGCTTGCCCGGTCCGTAGTTGCGGGCCAGCCACACCATGAAGCGCGTGCCGTAGAGATACGAGTTGATCTGCAGCTGAAAGTCGATCTTCGTGCCTTCGGACACCAGGCCCAGCGGGTCGTACATCGGCGTGCCGTCCTTCACCATCGAACGGAACACCATCTCGTCATACCCGCTCTGCGCGCGCCCGAGGCCGCCGGCCATCCAGGTGTCGAAGAACGTCGCCGTCCCTTCGTGGTACCAGCGCGGCGCCGCCACGCGCGGAACGGTCATGAAGAAATACAGAATCGACTCGGGCTGCGCCGGGACTGGCGCGACCTTGCCGCCGAAGAGACGACGGAACGTCCGGTCCTGGCGCGTCGCCTGATCCATCGACACCACGTGCAACAGCTCGTGGTTCATGATGATGTTCATCCGGTCGTTGCCGGCAATGGTCTCGAACGCGAAGTTCAGCGGCGCGATCTGCACGGTGAGGATGTCCCGCGGCACCGACGTCGCGGATGCGTTCCCCGAGTCCTCGAGATCCAGCATCAGCACGGTGATCTCTTCGGAGGGCTCGAAGCCAAACAGCTTCTTGTGGAAGGCCAGGGCGTTCAGGAAGGTGCGGGCCGCGTGCGGCACCAGGTAGTCCTGGGTGCCCGGGAGATACACGAATCGCACGCCCTCTGTTTCGGTCGTCGCGAGCTGCGCATGTGCGGGAACGACGCCGGCCAGCAGCAATGCGATCAGCAGGGTCCAGGACAACGGGCGGAGCATGCGGAGGCCAGCGAGATGTTACCGCACGTACACGGCAAGGGCCCGGAAGCGTCTCCGCCACCGGGCCCTGCAGGCGTGGTTGGGGGGGCCGCGCCTATCTCAAAAACGCAGTTGCGCCGCGCTGATCGCCTTGGCGAACTCCGCGCTGTTCACCGCATGGGCAAAGCCGGGATCCGACAGCGCGCGCATCATCGAGGGGCTGCGCACCGCGTGCGCGAAGCCGGGATCCGTCAGGGCACGAAAGAAACCCGGCGACTGGAGCGACTGCGCGAAGACCGGCACGCGCAGCGCCGCGACGAATTCAGAGTGGCTGAGCGCCTTCAGCAGCGCGTCGTTGGTGAGCGCGATACGCAGACCGGAATTGCTGTGCAGGTAGGAGGCGAGCTCCGCGTTTCCGATCGACCTGGCGAGGTCCGCCGAGTTCGCGCGGAGCTGGGCCCGCACCTCGGGCTGTGCCAGGGTCGCACGCAGCTCCTGGCTGGAAACCAGCTCGCGGAGGTTCGGGTTGTCCATCAGCATCCGCAGGTCGTTCTGCACGAAGCTGCGAAGCTCGGTGTCGTCGATCAGCATCCGCAGGGAGCCGTCGGCCTGCAGCTCGCGAAGCGCCTCGATGAAATCGGGCCGCGTGAGCTGGGCCACGAGGTCCTGGTTGGAGAGTGCCCTGGCGAGGTCGGGGTCCGACAGCAGCTTCACGGCGTCGCGGTCGGCGATGAGCGCGGCGAAGGTCTCGCTCTGGATGAACTGCTGCGCAGCCGGGTCGCCGACTGCTGCGTCACCCTCGGCAATCTGGGGAGCTACATATCGCTTCGCCTGGCCGATGGTGCCCTGAATGCCGTCGACGCTGGGCGGGAAACCCGCCACGAGCCCGATGGCGAGGAGCACCGTTGCTGCCGCCGCCAAGCCAAACATTACCTTCTTCGTCATCGGTCCTCCATATTCGTGCCGAGCCGTGCGGTATTCGCCGATCGGCGGTGTATCGCGCAGCACCTTGTGCATCACTGCCGGACGCAATCCGGCCGGCGGTCCACTGTCGGCCGCCGCCAGGTCGTTCAGGGCGGCGTCGAGCCGCGCTTCGTCTTGTGGCGTCATCTTCTGTTCTTCCCATCCAAACAACCGCTCGCCCAATTGACGACGAGCCGAGTGGAGCCGCGATTTCACCGTCTTCACCGGTATGTCGAGGGCCGCCGCCATCTCGTCGTAGGACAGGTCGGCGAAGTGCCTCAACACCAGAACCTCCCGATACGCGGGCGAAAGCTCCAACAAGGCCGCCTGCACCCGTCGCCTGCGTTCGTCAGCTTCGAGCGCCTCGAACGGCCCACCCGGTGCCACCAAATCGACGGTCATCGCAATCTGCGGCCGCCACGATCGGCGCTGATTCAGGCACTCGTTCGAAAGAATCCGGTAAATCCAGCTGAAAAACCTGAACGAGGGGTCGAACCGGTGCAGCTGTTCAAAGGCCTTGGTGAACGCGGTCTGGGTGGCGTCCTGCGCATCCTCGGTGTTGCCCAGCATCCGGAGGGCCACCCGGAACAGCACGCGCTCGTAGCGTTCGACCAGTTCCTCGAACGCTGCCGTCTGGCCGTCCAGACATCGCCGCACGGCCGCCGCGTCGTCCTCGTCTGCCATCAAATACACGGAAGCGTTGAAAAAGTTGGTGGGCCGAACGTCATTCCGGAGGGGACGGTTATAGCACAGCGGTAGCGGGTGCTATATTCCGCGCGTGCCGCCGATCGCCGCTTCCAGACGCCGACTGGCTTGGTCCCTGGCGATCGCCCGGGAAGCCATGCCCGAGGGCCTGGTGGTGTTCGTCACGGGACGGTTGGGGGCGCCGACCTCCGTCAGGCTGGCCAGCGCGCTTGACGAGATCGTTGACGCCGGCCATTGTCGGCTGCTGGTCGATGTCAGCGGCGTGGACTACCTCAGCAGTTCTGGTCTCGCGGTAATCGAGCGGACCGCGGCGCGGTTGAAGGATTCGGGCGGCGTTCTCGTCCTATGCGGCTTGCAGGAGCCGGTCCGGGTGTCCTTCGAGGTGTCCGGCGCCGCTGGTCACCTGAGCCCTGGCAGAGACGGTGGAAGACGGGCGACGGCAGCTCGACGCCAGTCGGGCGGCGGTGGGTGCCCGACTATCATGACGCCGCGAGGTAGCCACCGTGAGCGCGCGTGACGTCATCAACAACCTGAGAGAGCTGGCCAGCCTGACCAGCGACGCCGACGGCGCCCAGCGCGTGGCGTGGGGACCGGTGTGGCGCACGTCCAGGGGATGGCTGGATGGGAAGCTGGCCGGTCTCGGCCTCCGTGCCGAGAGAGATGCGGCCGGCAACAGCTGGATCACCCTGCCCGGAGATTCGACGCGAACGGTGATCATCGGCGGGCATCTGGACTCCGTTCCGAACGGCGGCTGGCTCGACGGGCCGCTGGGCGTGCTCGCCGGCATCGAGGCGCTGCGCCAACGGCAAGGCACACGGCCGCCCGTCACGCTGGCCGTCGCGGACTTCGCGGACGAGGAAGGCGCGCGATTTTCGCGCAGCCTGCTGGGCTCCTCGGGCGCGAGCGGGACGCTGGTGCCGGACAGCGTCAGGCACCTCGTGGACAAGGAGGGCGTACGGCTGCCGGACGCGCTCCGCGAGAACGGCGTCGATCTGGACCGCATGCCCGACGCGCATCAGGCGCTGCTGGCCCGCGACCCGCGCGCGTATCTCGAGCTGCACATCGAGCAGGGACCGGTGCTGGAGTCGATGGACAGACCCACCGGCGTGGTCATCGGCACCTACGGCGTAGAGCGGCATGTGCTTCGCTTCACCGGCCAGACCGCGCACTCGGGATCCACGCCGGTGTCGATGCGCCGCGACGCGTTCCTGGCCGCCGCCGAGACCGCGCTCGCGTGCCGCGACATCGCCCGCCGGCTGGCAACGCCGGACGCCGGCCCCTCCGGCGGCCTCGTCTGCACTGTCGGCACCGTCAGGGTCGAACCGGGCATTGTCACCGCCGTGCCGGGCGTGTGCGAGATCGCGCTCGACCAGCGCGCGCTCGACCCGCAGGTCCTTGCCCGGGCGCTCGCCGAGGCCCGCGACGCCGCCGACCACGCCGCGCGGGCGAACGACGTCGCGGTGGAATGGCGCCACGTGTGGCGGATCGAGCCGCGCCGCTTCGATCCCGGCCTCATCGAGCTGTGCGCGGAGGCGGCGCTCGAGATCACGGGTCACGCCCCGCGGCTGCCGTCCGGTCCTCTCCATGACGCCGTGGAGATGGGACGGCTGATGCCGGCGGTGATGATGTTCGCCTACTCGTCGAAGGGGCTGTCGCACTGCAAGGAAGAAGACACGCCCGAACCGTACCTCGAACAGACGATCAACGCGTTCCTGCGACTGGTGGAAAAGACAGTGGCCGCGGTCGCGGCCGATTAGCGAAAGGACTGGAGGATGGAGTCGGGAGTCGGGAGTCGGGAGTCGGGAGTCGGGACTCTGGCAGCCCCAAGCCGCGACGCTCAAGCCCCAAGCCCCAGGCCCCGTTGCCATCTCGCTCGGCCATGACAAATGCCCTCGCTCACCGCGACGCGGTGGAATCCTCGGGCGTACGCTTCTCCATCTGGAACACCGAGTCGATGGAGGCGTAGTCCTTGTAGCCGAGGCGGGCGATCGGCCTGATCTTGACGACGTCGACACGCCCATCAGCGGTCAACGCTGCATCGTCGATGTGAACGGCGACGACGCGGCCGAACACGACGTGGTGTTCCGACAAGGGCTTGCGGCCGGGCAGGTTGACGATCTGGTGCAGCCGGCACTCGAAGTGCACCGGCGAGCCCTTGACGCGAGGCGGGCGGACCAGGCGCGACGGCAGCGGCTCGAGCCCGGCCGCGAGCATCTCGTCAACGTCGCGCTCGACGATCATCGCGGTCTGGTTCATCTGGTCCTTCTGCGCCCAGGTCGCCATGTTGTAGACGAACTCGCCGGTCGCCTCGATGTTGGCGACGGTGTCCTTCTTCGCCCCGTCCGCCTCGTGCGCACCCGCCGAAAAGACGACGAAGGGCGGGTCGTAGCTGAGCACGTTGAAGAAGCTGAACGGCGCGAGGTTGACCACTCCGGTTGCGCTGATCGTCGTCAGCCAGCCGATGGGGCGGGGCACGACGCACGCCTTGAGCGGGTTGTAGCGCAGGCCGTGATTGTTGGTGTCGGTCTCGTAGTACATGCGGCGCCTCGTGTTGGTGCGCATCGTACTCGGTTTCACAAGCGACGATGCGGCGAGGTCAGCGTTCGGCGGAGGCCGCCGTCGTGCGGCGGAGATGATCGAAGACGTTCACCAGCAGCACCATCGACTCGCGGCGCGCCTCATCGGATCGAATCACCGCGGCCCGGGACGAATCCGGCGACGGGTCCAGCCACAGCACCCCGGGCGGAATTCGCATCCACACGCGCGGCTTGTCGGCGATGAACGTCTGACCCTGCACTCGATACGGCACCGCCATGACGACCTCTTCAGATCGCCCGTACAGCAGGTCCTTGTACCACTCAACCCATTCGGCGCCCTCGGTCGATACCTGCCATCGTCCGCCGGGGCCCGGAAACGGTTGCACGTAGACCTCGGCGCGGCCGGAGTCGTCGGCGGTGTAGGCCAACCAGCGGCCATCGGGTGAGAACTCGCCGGCCAGTTCGTTCGCCGGTGTCCCCAACAACACACTCGGCGGACCTGGGCGCCATCCGCCGTCCGGCGTGATCTCCATTGGCAACAGCATCAGGTCCGAGCCTGTGCCACGCCGTTCTTCCGTGTAGAGCAGATAGCGGCCACTCGGGTGCCATTCGACCGGCAGCTGTTGGTTGCGGCTCGTCGTCAGTCGTTGCGGCTCGCCGGTGCCATCGGCACGATGCACGAAGAGGTTGAAGGTGCCGGCGTCGGCCCGCCAGGAGCCGTAGGCAATGAAGCGGCCATCGGGCGACCAGACGGCCGACCAGTCGTTATCGGGGTGAAAGGTGAGCCTCGACAAGCGATCGCTGGCGAGGTCGTAGACCCAGACGTCCGATTGCGCGCCCTCGGCCACTACCAACAGCGCGCGCGTGCCGTCCGGCGAGAAGCGCATCTCCTGATATTCGGCGGGCACGGTGCGAATGGATTCGAACTGGCCGGCAAAATCCATCCACTGCAGAACACGCTGGGGGTTGCGCGCCCGCCGGTACGCCAGCAGCCCGGTGTCGGAGACCGAGAATTGCGCCGTGCCACTGGTCATGGCGTAGGCGACGTCTTTCACGATTGGTGTCGCCGGGCCGGCCAGTTCGAGACGGGAAAGATCGAAGACGGTGGCAAACAACTGTCCATTCCGCACGTACAGCAGGTGACCGCTGTTGACATAGCGGCCGTAGAGCCCACCCTTGTGGATGATCTTCCGGGCGCCGCCGGCCAGTGGCTGCACCTCGATCGTCCCTTCCCGTGACGCGCTGCGATCGTCGTGCGACGTGAACAGTACATGAGTGCCGCCAGGCAGCACCTGCGGCCAGCGGTGCGTCGTTTCCCCTTCCGTGTTCATCGCCGTCACCGGCGAGACCTGTCCGCCCTCGGCAGACACTCGAAAGAGCGGGCCTTCGGGTTTCGGCGCGAACACGATGGTGCCGTCAGGCGCCCATGCCCCGCCGCGCGCCTCTTCGACCGTGGTGATGGGCGTGACCGTCCCACCGGCGAGCACGACCTTCATCAGTCGGCCGCCTGCGAAGAAGCCGACGGAGCCGCTGTCGGGCGAGAAGAATGGCGCATAGGCCCCTTCGGTCCCGGCGAGAGCGCTGGCGTTCAACTCGTCGAGTCGTCGCAGATACAGCTGCCATCGTCCTCCCGCGGAGCCGCGCGCGATGAAGACCATGGCTCGCCCATCCGGCGATAACACGGCGGTGGGGCCAACCCAGTTGAGGCCCGCCCACCCTGCACCGGCGAGCGTGGTGTCGCCGCCACCATCGATGCCGAGACTGAGCATCGGTGCTTCCGTGGGCGCCGGACGCGGCGCAGGCCAGAACCAGGCCACGGCGGCGAGGACACCAAGCGCCAGTGCGACCCAGGGGACCACGCTACGCCTCCGTCGGAGATCGGCGACCGTGCTGTCATGAACGATGGACACGCTCGCCGGTCCAGAAGCGAGTCCCGGCGTCGAAAGCAGGACGCGTGCCTCGCCAACGTCGCGCAGTCTCGTGCGCACGTCGCGATCGAGACACCGCCGGAGCAGCATGACGATCCCAGACGGGGTGGTCGCCGGGAGGGCACCGTAGTCGATCTCACGCGTGAGCACCGCCGCCAGCAGGTCGGTGACCGAGTCGCCGTCGAATGGCGGCCGGCCGACGAGCATCTCGTACAGCACCACACCGAACGCCCAGATGTCGGATCGCCTATCGACCGCGCGCCCACGCGCCTGCTCCGGGCTCATGTACGCGGCCGTACCGAGAATGACGCCCTGCATCGTCATCGCCGGCGTCGTGATGGCCGCCACGCCCGACGCGTCTGCCGGCTGCCGGTTGCCGGCTGCCGGGTCCGTCACTTTGGCGAGCCCGAAGTCCAACACCTTCACCGTGCCGTCGTGGCGCACCTTGATGTTGGCGGGCTTGAGATCGCGATGGATGATGCCGGCGTCGTGCGCGGCCTCCAGCGCTTCGGCGATCTGGCGCCCGGTCGGGAGCGCCTCGTCGAGCGGCAGGGGCCCCCTCCCGATCCGCTGCGACAGGTCCTCCCCATCGACGAGTTCCATCACCAGCGCGGTATCCTCGCCGGCGATCTCGAGTCCGTAGACCTGCGCGATGTTGGGATGGTTGAGCGACGCCAGCACCTCGGCCTCGCGCTGGAAGCGGGCCAGCCGATCGGGGTTGCTCGAGACGTCCGCGGGCAACACCTTCAGGGCCACCTCGCGCTTCAGTTTCGCGTCGCGCGCGCGATAGACCTCTCCCATCCCACCCGCGCCGAGCAGGCTGATGATCTCGAACGCGCCGAGCCGCGTGCCTGGGGTGAGGCCCATCTGCCGGTCGCCGCATCATACCCGCTCGGCTCGATTCGCCACAGGGTGCGCGGTAGAATCGTGAGGTCCCGCCGCGATGACACGATCCGCCCCCAGGTCGCCTGCCTTGCCGAACACCCTCGAGATACGCGCGCTGTTGCACAAGGATCCGTACTGGTCCGTCTACGCCCTGGGCGACCTGGACGCGCGGCGCGCGCACCACTGCGACTGGTTCACGCACGGCGATTCGGTGGCACTGCTCTACCGCGAGTTCGACAGCCCGATCCTGTGGGCCGCCGGCGACCCCGCGGTGCTCGACGCGGTGCCCGACATCGAGGGCTGTCATCTGCAGATTTCAGAATCGTTTCTACCGGCCGTCGCGACACGATTCCCGGTGGAGTGGAGCCGGCTGGTTCACCGCATGTCGCTCGCGCCCGAGGCCTTCTCTCCGCACGACGGAGAGACCCGGGCGGAGCCATTGGACGAGCGGCACGAGGACGAGATCCGTGGGCTCTACGAGGATGGCCGCGCGACCGGCGAAGAGCCGGACTTCTTCATGCGCAGCCAGCTGCTGGACGGCACGTTCTACGGCGTCCGTCACGAGGGCCGTCTCGTCGCCGCTGGCGGAACCCATCTCTACAGCCACGACGAGAGCGTTGGCGCGATCGGGAACGTCTACACACACAGGGCGCACCGCGGGCGCGGGCATGCCTCCGCGGTCACCTCCGCGGTGGCGCGCGAGCTGCTCGACCGCGGCACCCGCATCGTCGCGCTGAACGTGAGGAGCGAGAACACGCCGGCGATTCGCGTCTACGAGCGGCTGGGCTTCCGGTTTCATGCCCGCTTCGTCGAGGGCCGGGCGCGAGGCTCCGGGTAAGATCGATCGATGGCTGGCTGGCGACTCGATCACTCCTACGCGGGGCTCCCCGCGATGTTCCACTCCGGAGTGCCGCCGACGCCGGTGCGCGAGCCGCGGCTCGTGGTGTTCAACCGGCCGCTGGCCCTGGCGCTGGGCCTCGACGCCGACGCGCTGGACAGCCCCCATGGCGCGGCCATCTTCGCCGGCAACGCGCTGCCCGACCAGGCGCAGCCGCTGGCGCAGGCCTACGCGGGCCATCAGTTCGGACACTTCACCGCGCTCGGAGACGGGCGGGCGATCTTACTTGGCGAACAGGTCACTCCCGCCGGCGATCGCTTCGACATTCAACTGAAGGGCGCCGGCCCAACCCCTTACTCGCGTCGCGGCGACGGACGGGCCGCGCTCGGGCCGATGCTGCGCGAGTACATCGTCAGCGAGGCGATGCACGCGCTGGGCATTCCCACGTCGCGCAGCCTGGCGGTGGCGACAACCGGCGAGGCGGTGTTCCGCGAGCGGGCGCTGCCGGGCGCCGTGCTCACGCGCGTGGCAGCCAGTCATCTGCGGGTCGGCACCTTCGAGTGGGTGGCCGCGCACAAGGATCCCGCGGCGATGGCGCGCGCTCGCCGACTACACGCTGCGCCGTCACTACCCGGGGGTTGCGGACGCGCCACATCCTCACCTCGCGCTTTTCGAAGCCATCGTCGAGCGACAGGCGGCGCTGCTGGCGCAGTGGCAGCTGGTCGGCTTCATCCACGGTGTGATGAACACCGACAACATGTCGCTGGCCGGCGAAACCATCGACTACGGCCCGTGCGCGTTCATGGACGTCTACGATCCGCGCACTGTGTTCAGCTCCATCGACCAGGCGGGGCGCTACGCCTACGGCAATCAGCCGGCGATCGCGCAGTGGAACCTGGCCCGGCTGGCCGAAGCGATGCTGCCGCTCTTCGACGCCGATCAGGCGCGCGCGGTGGAGTCCGCGAACGCGTCAATTGAGCGCTTCGCGGCGTTGTTCGAGCGCCACTGGCTGGCCGGCATGCGCGCCAAGCTCGGACTCTTCACCGAGGATCCGGACGACGAGGACCTGATCGACGCACTGCTGGGTTGGATGCATCGCCGGCAGGCGGACTTCACCAACACCTTCCGCGGGCTGGTCCCAGGCACGTTCGCCGCGGGCAGCGTCGGGGACGACGAAGAGATGCGGGCCTGGCACGATCGGTGGCAGACGCGGCTGACGCGTCAATCGCAGCCCGCCGACGAGGCGCGCGACCTGATGCGCCGGCACAATCCGGCGGTCATCCCTCGCAATCACAAGGTGGAAGAGGCCCTGGAGGCGGCGGCGACAGGCGATCTGGACGTGCTGCAGCGGCTGATGGGGGTGCTCGTGTCGCCGTTCGACCCCGCGCACGAAAACACGGAGTTCAGCGCCCCTCCCCCGTCAGGCGGACGGGGCTATCTGACGTTCTGCGGGACGTAGCCGATCGCGTATCATTCCGCCTGCAAGTCATGAACGAAGAGCCGAAGCCACTCCGCGGCAATACCGGCAAGCCCCTGGGCTACCTGCTGGAGACCCCAGCTCCAGGCCTGGCGCTCGTCTTCAACGCCTGACGGCGCGGGAGCGCTTCGTCGTCGTCCATACGTTCACGTTTTCAAGGACTTCATTCCGATGGGTATCTTCCTCGACTCCGTTCCGCTCTCCGCCATCGTCAAGATCCGCGACCTGATGTACCAGGTCAAGGAGCCGTTCCGCCTGGATCAGGGTGATGTGTCGTTCGATGCACCCGACACCTTCAAGAAGGCCGTGCGCCAGGCGCTCGACTCCAACCACACGCACTACCTGCCGACCACCGGCCTGCCGCGTCTCCGTCAGCTGTTGATGGAGAAGATGCGCAACAAGAACGGTATCCCGATCGAGTCGGCCGAGGATGTGCAGGTGACCAACGGCGGGACGCACGCGATGTACGCGGCGATGCATGCGGTGCTGGAGCCGGGCGACGAGGTGATCGTGCCGGAGCCGGAGTGGCCGCCGACGGTGGCGATCGTCATGTCGACGCGCGCCGTGCCGGTGCCGGTGCCGCTGCGCGAGGAGCTCGGCTGGCGCTGGGATCTCGACGAAGTGGAACGGGCGATCACGCCGAAGACACGCGCGCTGTACATCAACTCGCCGAACAATCCGGCCGGCGGCATCCTCACGCGCGCGGATCTCGAGCGGCTGGCGGCGATGGCCCGCGAGCACGACCTGTGGGTGTTCTCCGACGAGGCGTACGAGGACGTGGTCTTCGAGGGTGAGCACGTGAGCATCGCCTCGCTGCCCGGGATGTACGAACGGACGATTCCGCTCTACACCTTCAGCAAGACCTATGCGGTCACCGGCGTACGCATGGGCTACTACGCGATCAAGGATCCGGTGGTGCGCGCGCGGGCGATGAAGGTGGTGCTCTACACCACCAGCAACGTGAGCTCGCTGACGCAGTACGGCGCGATCGGCGCGCTCGAAGGCTCGCAGCAGTGCATCGACGACTACCGCGTGGAGCTGAAGACACGGCGCGATCTGTTCTACGACGGCATCAAGGACGCGGCGCCCGGCATTCTCTCCGGCAAGCCGCCGGCGGGCGCGTTCTATGCGTTCCTCAAGGTCAACCCGCAGTGGGTGAAGGATGCGGGCCTGGCGGGCGAGTCGCTGTCGTGGACGATGGCCGAGCACCTGATCAAGGGCGCGCGGATCGGCTGCGTCCCCGGCGTGGACTTCGGCGCGCAATCGGAAGGCTATCTCCGGTTCTGCACGTGCCGCAGCCGCGAGGAGCTGACCGGGGCGCTGGCGTCGATGAAGGCGCTTTTCTCGGGCGCGCGCGTTTAGGGCGGCGCTTCACGGCGGCGCCCGCGGCGTAAGACAAAACAGGGCCTCGCTTCGCTCGGTAAGGCGGCGCTTCGCGCCGTAGGATCCTGACAGGCGGCCAGCTCGGACGCAGCCTCCCTTCCCACCGAGCGAAGCGAGGCCCTACCGCCCGAAGGGCGGCCTCTCTTTCCTACGGCGCGAAGCGCCGCCTCTTCGTCACACTCCGAACTGCTTCAGATGATGGTCCGCGTGGCGCGCGATCAGGACACCGTAGGCCCGGTAGGAGAGATTCCCGAAAGCCGGGTGCGGCACGAGCTGACTGCCCGAGGTGATGTGGCCCAGCCGCTCCATCCAGGCGTGAAAATCCTTTTGCTCAGGGCCAAGCTCCGCCGCGCTCACCCGCGCGAGCAGTTCGGGAGCGGTCGGCGCGCTCTTCGGAAACGGGAGCACGTAGACCACGAGCTGCCGCAGCGGCGGGTAGCGGATCGGCAGGTGTTTCGGCTTCACGGCAAGCTCACCGGTCACCATCCGGAAGCTGTCGTTCAAGTGGGCGAGCATGCCAGGGGCGGTCAGCTTTCCCCACTGGGCACGGGAGTCCACCGTCAGGCGATCGGCCCGGTCCTGCATGGACTGACGGACGGCGGGATCCCATATGGTTGGCATTGGGGGATAGTAGGATAGGCGGCGCTCCGCGCCGTAGGATTTTGACGGTCGCCTCGCTGGCCGGATCAGGCGCCCTCGCGCCTCTCGCTCGGGTAGGGATTGGGGACACGATGACACAGGATGTGCTGACGGCCATCCGCACGCTGCTGGATACCGAGCGCGTGCTGAGCCTGGCCGTGGTCGTCGACGGCGAACCCGAAGCGGGCCTGCTGCCTTTTGCGGTGCGGGAAGACTACGGTGCACTGTTCGTGCAGGCGTCGGGGCTGGCCCGCCACTCGCGCGGCTTGCACCCCGGCGTGACCGTCGGCGTGATGATTCATGCGGCGGATCGTCCCGACCGCGACCCCATGCAACTGCCGCGGCTGACCGTGCAGGCCACGGTGCGCCCGTTCGAGCGCTCCACCGAGCCGTTCGCGGTGGCCGCCGCACGGTTCACGGCGCGGTTCCCCACCGCGGCCGTGACGCTCGACCTCGGCGATTTCACCCTCTACGAGCTGACCCTGGGCCGCGGCCGCTATGTGGAGGGTTTCGCTCGCGCCTTCAACGTCGGGCCGGACACGATCAGGGAGCTGTCGTCTTGAGGCTTGGGGCTTGGGGCTTGGGGCTTGGGGCTTGGGGCTAATCCTGACTCCTGATCCCTGATCCCTGATCCCTCCCTTGACTCCACCCGCGCTTCGGGGTTCACTCCACCTCACATGACGATCAGACAGTTTGCCGCGGCGGCGGTTCTCGTGGCGGCCGCGACCGTCGCTCCGGCCATGCTCGCGCAGACCGCGGTACCCGAAGGGCCTGTCGGGCCCAGCCCCTACGACATCGTGCGAGGATGGCAGAAGCCGTTCTCCGAGCCGGGCTTCGCGTTCGGTGGCAACTCCGGCGTTTTCGCCGAATCGCCCGACCGCATCTTCATCGCGCAGCGCGGCGAGTTCCAGGTGCCGTCACCAACGCCGCCGGGGTTCCTGGGCTTTGCCGGCTCGATCAAGTTCAACGTGCTGAACGCCGTGGATCGGCGCGTCTGGAAGAACTGCCTCTACACGCTGGATGCCAACGGCAAGACCCGCGAACGTTGGACTCAGTGGGATCACCTGTGCGAAGGCTCGACCGGCCCCGGGCCTCATCGCCTGCGCATCAGCCCCTACGATCCCGATCACCGGGTGTGGGTGATCAACGAGACGTTCCACACCATCTACATCTTCTCGAACGACGGTAAGAAGCTGCTGAAGACGCTGGGCGAGAAGAACGTCCCCGGCAGCGACGCCACGCACTTCGCGAAGCCGCAGGACGTGGCCTTCCTGCCTGACGGCCGGATCCTGATCGCCGACGGCCTGGACAACCACCGCGTGATGATTCTCGACAAAGACATGAACTACCTGGCGGAGTTCGGCGGCCAGGGCAAGGGGCCGGGGCAGTTCAGCGGCGTCCACGCAGTCGCCGTCGGTCCGAACGGATTGATCTTCGCGCTCGATCGGTCCGGTGGCCGCATCAACATGTTCCGGACGACCTCCGACCCGAAGAAGGTCGAGTTCGTGGATGCGTTCCCCGGCTTCTCGCTGCCGCTCGACATCATCGTCAACGACGACAGCCTGTGGATCACCGACCTCAAGCCGCTCCGTTTCGTGAAACTGGATTTCAAGGGCAATCGCCTCTACACCTGGCTGGTGCCGAGCGACCTGCCGGACGGCTACCTCGAGGTGCACGCGTTTTCGGTGGACTCCGCCGGCAATCTCTATGGCGGCGACAATCAGTACGGCCGCACGCAGAAGTTCGTGCCGAAACCGGGCGCGGATCCGAAGCAGTTGATTCGCGCGCCCTGGCGGGCGAAGTAGGGGGACGGACGCGGCGTGTTGTATCTCATGCTCAACTTCGTGGCCGGCCCGCGTCGCCTCTTCCCGCGCGTCGCCCTGACTGGCATGCTCGCGTTTGGGGCAGCCGCCAACGTGTCCGCGCAGCCCGTCCAGCGGCAGGTCCTGGTGTTGCAATCGGTCACCCGCGGCAACCTCGTGATCGACAATTTCACGACGAATTTCCATGTCGAACTGGACCAGCGCACCGAAGGACCGGTGAACTTCGTTCAGGCCGTCGTGGGCCCGATAGGAGCAGTGGGCGCCTCCTGAACAGGCGGTCGTCGACTTCATCGGTTCCACCTTCCGCGATGGCCCGAAGCCGGACCTCATCGTGGCGATTGCCGGCCCCGCCGCACTCTTCGCGCGCAAGTACCGAAAGCAACTCTTTCCAGACACGCCGCTGCTGTTCGCGGCCGTTGACGCACGGTATCTGGCCGGCGCACCGCTTGGGGAGAACGACACTGCGGTCGCCGTCGACAACAACTTTGCGCAAGTCATCGATGGCCTGCTCCGGGTGTTACCCCAGACCAGGCAGGTCTTCATGGTGACGGGGTCCGGACTGTTCGGCAGATTCTGGCGACAAGCACTCGAGGAGCAGTTCCGTCGCTTTCACGATCGCCTGACTATTGTCTGGTTCGACGACCTATCTCTTCCAGAGATCGTGCGACGCTCGGCCACCCTGCCCGAAAACTCGGCGATCGTCTATTTCACGTTCGGCACGGACGCGGCAGGAGCGGCCTACGCGGACGAGCGAGTGCTCGCCAATCTCCGTGCCGCGGCCAATGCTCCATTGTTTGCTGCGCACAGCGTGTACCTCGGCGCCGGCGTGGTCGGCGGATCGCTGATGGCCATCGACGACCTCAGTCGCCGCACGGCAGACGTGGCCGTGAGACTGTTGAGCGGCGCGGCGCCGAACAGCATCAGGTTACCGCTGCAACGCCCGGGACAACCGACGTTCGACTGGCGCGAACTACAGCGATGGGGCATTCCCGAGAGCCGGCTGCCGCCAGGGAGCATCGTGCGCTATCGAGCTCCGAGCCTGTGGATCGCCTACCGGAGGACTGTGCTGGGCGCCGTCGGCGTGCTGGCCATCCAATCGCTCCTGATCGTCGGGCTCCTGTACCAGCGGCGCGCGCGGCAGCGTGCCGAACGGGACAGCCTGAGGAACCTGGCGCTTGCCGCCGACGCCAATCGCCGCCAGACGATGTCGGCGCTGACGAGCTCGATTGCCCATGAGGTCGGTCAACCCCTCGCCGCGATGATCCAGAACGCCCGGGCGGGTCGAATGATGATCACCGTCAATCGTGCGGCGGCCGACACGATGAGCGAGATCCTGTCCGATATCGAGAGCCAGGGCGTCCAGGCCGCGGAGATCATCGATCGGCATCGGACATTGCTCCGCAGTCATCAACTGGATCAGAAACCAATCGACCTCCACGGCGTGATACATGACAGCCTGGCTCTCGTCGCGCACGACATGAGAAACCGGCAGGTCGAAGCCACCGTCAGTCTCTCGCCGAGTCCCTGCATCATCACTGGCGATCAAGTGCTCCTGCAGCAGGTGCTGATGAACCTGGTGATGAACGCCATGGACGCGATGGTCGAGACGCCTCCGGCGCTCCGTCACGTCACCATCAGAACCGAAGTCAGGCCGACCGATGTCGAGGTCTCGGTGCGCGACGCTGGAACGGGTTTGCCGGCGCAGATCCAGGACACTCTCTTCACGCCATTCGTCACGACAAAGGCGGACGGCCTTGGGATCGGGCTCACCATCACTCGAACCATCGTCGATGCACATGGTGGCACCATCGATGCCCACAACAATCCTGAAGGGGGCGCGACGTTCACGGTCACCCTGCGCCGCAGCGAAGCGTCCAGGATCCTGTCAAACCCGCCGAGTGCCGCATGACCAGGCGCCCCCGCGTGCTGCTGGCCGAAGACCATCCTGCAGTGGCGAAAGCCGTCTGCCGGGTGCTGGCACTGGACTGCGATGTCGTGGGAACGGTTGCAGACGGCAGCGCAGTGCTGGAAGCAGCGCAGCGGCTTCAACCCGACGTCATTGTGCTGGACCTCAACCTGCCGACTGTCAACGGACTGGAGGCGTGCCGGCAGATCACCCACGTGAACCCAGAAGCCCAGGTCGTCGTGTTCTCGGCTTGGAACGACCCCGAAGTCAAGCAACGGTCCTTTGACGTCGGAGCCTCTGCTTTCGTGTGCAAGGGGACAGGCGACGGCGACCTGCTCTCGACCGTCAAACGGCTCTGTGCCGACCGCGGCTGACCGCCCCTTCACAATCCCTCCACAATCGACCGCCACACTGTCCTCACTGACGCCTTTGTCAGGGGAGGACACGACATGGACGAGCAACTGGATCGGCGCACACCCTGGGTTCCGTGGGCCATCGCCTCGGTGGTTCTTTTGACGGTGGCCGCCGTCTCCTATTTCATCGGCCTGGAGGGCAGCCCGGCCATCGCGGACGGCGAGACCGCACGGCACGCGTGGCGAGGCGCGCACATCGGGCCCTTCTGGATCCCGATGCTGGTGGTGTTCTGGATCTTCTGTTCCCGCTTGTTCTGGTGGGGACCGCGCTGGCCGTACTATCCGTGGCACTACCGCGGCTATTACCGGCCGTGGCCGCCCGTCGCGCGAGACGAGTGGGAGGAGTGGCACCGCGAGGCACATCGGCGATCGGACGGCGGAAGCGGGCCCGACCATGGCCGCGAGCCGCGCCAGCCATGACATAGGATGAACGCACTGCGCCCGCCAATGCGCGGTGCGGCCCATTCACCATCATGCCTTCCGTCCTGGTCGTCGACGACGAGCCGCAGATTGCGACCATTGCGCGCGACTACCTGCAGCGTGCGGGGTTCACGGTGACGATCGCCGTCGACGGCACCTCCGGACTGGAGATGGCGCGCAAGAAGCCGCCCGATCTGGTCGTGCTGGACCTGGGCCTGCCCGGTATGGACGGGCTGCGCGTCGCCAGGGCGCTCCGCCAGGAGTCCGACGTGCCCATCATCATGCTCACGGCGCGCGTGGACGAGAGCGACCGGTTGCGCGGCTTCGAGGTTGGCGCCGACGACTACGTGACCAAGCCGTTCAGCCCGCGCGAACTGGTGGCTCGTGTGTCCACGGTGCTGCGGCGCGCACGGTTCAGCCCGGCGCGTACGTCATGCTTCACGGTGGCGGACGTGACGATCGACAGCGCGAAGCTGGCGGTCATGCGCGGGGACGAGGCCATCGATCTCACCGCCACCGAGTTCCAGCTCCTCGCCGCGCTGGCGCGCTATCCGGGCCGCGTCTTCACGCGCAGCCAGCTGCTTGACGCGGTGCGCGGCGCCGAGGTCGACGCGTTCGAGCGCGCCATCGACGCGCACGTCAAGAACATCCGCCGCAAGCTCGAGCCGAACCCGCACCGCCCGCGCTATGTGCAGACCGTGTACGGTGTCGGCTACAAGTTCTCGGACGAATAGCCGCGATGGACCGCCACCCGCGCTGGAGCCCCTCCGGCCGTCGCCCACCCTGGTGGCCGCCAGAAGAACCCTGGCCGCCGCGCGGCCCCGGGCAGCCGCACGACGAATGGCGCTCGAGGGTTGCCCGGCGCGCCGGCTGGTATTCCTTCCTCCCCATCTGGATGCTGGTCTGGGCCATCGTCGCGCGCCCACCCTGGGGCAGCGGGCGCGAGACGTCCAGTGGCGTGTGGCTGCTGGTCGTGTGCGCCGCGATCGCGGGCTCGGTCGCGCTGGTCCTGCGGCGCATCGCCGTGCCGGTGGCGGACCTCATCGCCGCCGCCAACCGGATCGCCCGCCGCGACTTTCGCGCGCGCGTGGAATCCGACGGCACCGGCCCGCGCTGGGTGCGCGACGTGTCGCGCGCCTTCAACGCGATGGCCACCGAGCTCGACGCGCAGGATCAGGCACGACGTCACCTGATGGCCGACATCGCGCACGAGCTGCGCACCCCACTGGCCATCGTCCAGGGCAAGCTCGAAGGCCTGATCGACGGCGTCTACCCTCGCGACGATGAGCGGCTGCAAGGGCTGCTCGAGGACACCCGGGTGCTGGCGCGGTTGGTTGACGACCTGCGTACGCTGTCCACGGCCGAAAGCGGTGCGCTGGGTCTCACCAAGGAGCCCACGGACATCGTCGCGCTCGTCCACGATGTCGTGTCGTCGCTCGAACAGCCGGCGCAGGCGGCGGGCGTGCGGCTGGAGATTCGGAACGGCGCAGGGCCGAACGACCAGGCCATCTCGATGGACCCGGTGCGCATTCGGGAGGTGCTGATCAACCTGCTGATCAACGCGCTTGCATCACACGCCGACGAATGGACGTGTGACCATCGAGGTTTCAGACGCCGCCGATCACATCGAGCTTCGCGTGGCGGATACGGGTCCGGGCATCGCGGCGGACGAACTGCCTCGGATCTTCGATCGCTTCCACAAGGGTGCGGGTTCGCACGGATCCGGCCTCGGATTGACGATTGCGAGGAGCCTGGTCGAAGCCCACGGCGGCACGATCCGGGCGGAGAGCACCGCCGGCGCCGGCACGACGATCGTGTTCACGTTGCCGCGGTGAGCTGGCTCGCACCGACGCGCGCGTTGGACCCCGGACTTGCCCTGGCGTCAGCGCCGCTCAGTACGCAATGGCATAACAGTCGCGCCGCGGGTCGGCGCCAGCGATGCGGTTCCCGCTGGCCGGGTCGATCAACACCGCGGTGGCGCAGCCCGACATGCCGAACGTGCGGATGCGGCTGACGTCGTGGCCGCGCGCCTTGAGCGCGTTGAACACGTCGTCGGGAATCGCCGCCTCGACGTTCAGCTTGTTGAACCCGCCGTCGTGCGGCCAGAACGAGCCGAGGAAGTGCAGCGTCTGCACGCGCGGGCGTTCGAGCGCGGCGTGCAGGTTCGGATACCACGCGTCCCAGAACTCCACCGTGCTGAGGAACGCCTGCAGGATCGTCTGATCCTGGTTGTCGCCACCAGGACGTGCCGAGCGCCATCAGCGGCGCGCCGTCCTTGAAGACCAGCGACGGCGTCAGGGTGTAGCGCGGGCGGGCGCGCGGACGGATCTGGTTGGCGCGCGTGGTGTCGAGGAAGAACTGCTCGCCGCGCACGCTCATGCCGATGCCGGTGTCGCCCAGGATCACCGCGCCGTTCACCCAGCCGCCGCTCGGCGTGGAGTCGAACACGTTGCCGTCCTTGTCGACGATGGCGATGTGCGTGGTGTCCTTGCTGACGCCCGCGGAGTCGAGCCCGCGCGAGGCCAGCAGATCGGCCGCGGCGACCTCGCCGCGCGCGGCAGTCGGCACGGTGCCGTCCTTGACGTCGGCCTTCCAGTAGGTCCACTGCTTCACCTTCGAGTCGTACTTCAGAGGGTCGCCGGCGACGAACGCCTTCGAGGCATGCGCCGGATCGATCTGCGCGGCGCGCTCCTTGGCGTAGGCCTTCGACAGCAGCCCCTCGGCCGGCACCTGCACGAAGGCCGGGTCGGCATAGTAGGTGTCGCGATCGGCGTAGGCCAGCTTCATCGCCTCGGTCACCGTGTGCAGGTAGTCGGCGCTGCCGTAGCCCATCTTCTGCAGGTCGAACTGCTCGAGGATGTTCAGCGTCTGCAGCAGCATCGGACCCTGGCTGCCGAAGCCGTGCTTGTAGACGGTGTAGCCGCGATAGGTGATCTGCGCCGGCGGCTCGATGCGCGCGAAGAACTCCGAGAAGTCCGTCAGGTCGAACGGCGCCTGGTGCTTCTGCAGGAAGGCGACCATCTCCTTCGCGATGTCGCCCTTGTAGAAACGGTCGCGCGCTGCCACGATGCCCGCGGCGCGTCCCTTGGCCTTGGCCGCGCGCTCGGCTTCGACCATCCGCGTCAGCGTGCGCGCCAGCGTCGGCAGCTTGATCGTGTCGCCAGGCTTGAAATACGAGCCGTCGGCCTTGTACCAGTACTTCTGGTTGTCCGGCCACTTGTCGAAGAGCTTCTTCTGGTTCTCGATGGCGCGCTGACGTGCTGGTGCGCATCGGGAAACCCTTCTCCGCGTACTCGATGGCCGGCGCCGCCACCTGCTCGAAGCTCATCGTGCCCCATTTCTCGAGGACGGTGAGCGCGGCGTGCAGCGCGCCGGGAGTCACCGCCGGGTCGAGGCCTTCGCCCTGCAGGGTCTTGCCGCGCGACAGGTACCAGTCCACGTCGACGGCCTTCGGCGCCCAGCCCTGACCGACGATGGAGGTGACGGTCTTGCTCTTTCTGCGGGTAGACCAGCACCAGCGCTTCGCCGCCGAGGCTGTAGAGATCCTGCTCGACCACGCCGCCGACGAGCAGCGCGGTGACGCCGGCGTCGAACGCATTGCCGCCTTTCAGCAGCGTGCCAAATGCGGCCGCGGTCGTGAGCGGATGTCCCGCAGAGACGCCTCCTGATGGCCCCGCCACCGCGGGCCGCAGCGCCGATCCCGCGGGCTGCCGGTCCTGCACCGGCACCTGCGCGCGCGTGGACGCCGTCGTGAGCAGGCCCGCCGCGAGCAGCACGGCGACGATGGTGAAGCGGGTCCGGTCGGGCAGCATGTCAGCCTCCATTTCCGGGATGGTAGCACCGGGCGCGAGTGGCGCGGGATCGTAGAATCAGCAGCACCATGACCCTCACGCATCGCGTCGTGCTCATCACTGGCGGCAAGCGGATTGGCGCGGTCATCGCGCGGCGCTTTGCCGAGGCGGGCGCTGACATCGCGCTCGTCTACAACCGATCCCGCGACGAGGCCGACGCCACCGCCGAGTCGATCCGCGCGCTCGGTCGCCGTGCCATCACCCTGCGCGCCGACGTGTCCAACCCGTCGGACTGCGCGCGGGTCGTCGAGTCCACGGCGCAGGAGCTGGGCCGGCTCGACGTGCTGGTGAACATGGCGTCGGTCTACCGCGAGAAGCCGCTCGATCAGCTGACCGTGGACGACTGGGACACCCAGCTGCAGGTGGACCTGCGCGCCGGCTTCCTGTGCTCGATGGCCGCGGTGCCGCACATGCGGGCACAGGGCGGCGGGCGCATCATCAATTTTTCGGACTGGGTCGCGGCCAGCGGCCGACCACGTTATCCGAGCTATGTGCCGTACTTCGTAGCGAAGCGCGGGGTCATCGCGCTCACCGAGGCGCTCGCGCTGGAACTGGCCGCCGACCAGATCCTGGTCAACGCCATCGCGCCCGGCCCCATCGTCCCGGTAGAGGGGTCGGCGCCCGACTCGTACGTTGCCGTTGAGAAGGTGACGCCGCTCGGTCGGTGGGGCGGTGAAGAAGAAATCGCCAAGGCGGCGATGTTCCTGGTGACGAGCGACTTCGTGACCGGCGAAACCATCCGCGTGGACGGCGGACGGCACCTCAAATAGGCCGCGCCTTCGGCGCGGTAGGAAGAACAAGGCCGGCCTCCGGCCGGTGGGCCGCGCTTCGCGCGGTCGGGGAGGCACAGCCCGCCGTCGGCGCGGTGGGCTCAGTGCTCGATGCGGCCGCTCAGGATCAATCCGAAGGTCAGCGAGCCGGCCTTGAACACCACGCCCTTCAAGTCTGGATCCGTCGAGTAGGTGGTGAGCGGCGCGTCCGTGGAGCTGGGCGGATCGATGCTGAGGCTGGCCGGATGCGAGGTGCCGGTCGTCTGCTTGGCAAGGGCGACAGTGCCGTCGAAGCCAAGCGGCTTGGCATCGATGTCCACCGCCGCCGGCGACAGCAGCAGGAACTCTCGATTGGGCGCCGCGCCCAGGTGGTCGCCGTTCTGCGGCTGCAGCGCGTAGCGCAGCGTGTAGACGCCGGCCTTCACCACCTTGCCGCGGATGTCGCGATAGGCGCCGGTCACGCGAATTGCGCCGATCACGGTGCCCTCCGCCAGCGCCTCCCAGCTCGCAGCCGTGGGCGCCCCCCACCAGAGCTCCAGCGTGGTGCTGCCGATCACGACTTTGGCGCTCGTGGCGGCGCCGATCGCAGTCTTGATCCCCGCCTGCAATTCGTCGGGGAGCGCCATCGTCTGCGCGGTGGCGGTCAGGCCTTGCGCCTGGAGTCGTGGGGCGAGCACGCAACAAACGAGTGCGACGATCCCGACAATTCTCGTCCTGTTCTGCCGCACCCGAAAGCCTCCGCGCCGGACGATTCGATCAGTAGCTGAACGTACCGAAGAACGCCGACCGCTTGCCGGGCGCGCTCCACCGCGTGCCGAGGCCGGCGCCCGAGAACGCGTGCGCATCGGCTGTGCCCATCGCTGATTCATCCAGCGACGTGAACGGGTGGAACCACTGCATGGCGCCGCAGCTGGGATCGTGCGTCATCTCCTTGTTGACGGTGAGCTGCACCGTGTCCGACGCGCTCACCTCGATGTACTTGGCCGTGGTCGCAAAGCGGATGGGCGCGCTCTCCACGCGGACCACCTCGGTGATGAGGCCGCCCGAGAGCTCGCGAGCCAGGTCTACCAGCGCCTCGCGCTGCTCCGGCGTGGCGCGCAGATCCACGGTGATGATCGCGCGGACCACCGAGGCGGCTTCGCCTCCCAGCTCGCGCATACCGAGGTTGCGATCGCCGGCGACGGCGGCCACGACGGTCAGGCCGTCCAGCACTACGCCGTGGTAGGTGCCGGTGGTGATGCGCCAGGCCATCACGGCCTGCCGGCCCATGGTTTCGGCTTCGGAGTTCATGATGCAGCCGCCGGCAAAGACCTCCGCCGTGCGCGCTTCCACGTAGTCGCCGACGATCGGCGCGCGATCGGCCGCAACGGCCGGGCTGGCGCCAAGGAGAAGAGCCGCCGCGAGAGTCCACGCGTGCTTCATGACTGCCTCCGGTTTGATCTCCAAGAATACAGCGAGGACCGCCGCACGTCAGCACCCTCGCCCAGTTCGAACGGCGTTCGCGAACAGGCGGTTCAGAAGCCGAACCGTACGCCCAGGCGAAGCACGCGCGGCGGCTGGACGGCGGTCACCGTCCGGAACGACGGACCGTAGACAATGTCCTCTTCGACTTCGAGATCCATGTTCGCCAGGTTGAACGCATCGAGCCCCAGCGACACGAAGCGCCGATCGCCAAGCGGCCATCTCAACTCGACCCGGGCGTCCACGGTGCCGGTAAAGGTGAACCGCTGCAGCCCACGCGGGTAGGCCTGGATGATCTCCGTGCCCTGATTCAGGCCTTCCGCAACCACCAGCCTGGCAAAGGGCTGACCGTCCTGATAACGGGCGATGACCGAGGCGCGGAGCGGCCCGGGGCCGGTGTAGGCGCTGAGCACCTTCATCACGAACGCGCGATCGAAGAAGCTCCGCCCGCGCGCGAAGGTCCCGGCGTTCGGATTCGTATAAACCTCGCCGGGCAGCCCCTGATCGTTCTCGTCCGGGCGATAGCCGCGATTCGCGCCGACGCTCTCGGCGCGATACGCCGTGCCGCCGAAGCGGAAGTACCAGTGATCGCCGGCATCCTTCGACAGCGCAATCTCGACGCCCTGGTAGCGCGAAGGCTCGCCGGTGGCGTTCGTCAGCAGGTAGCGATCCAGCCCGAAGCTCGCCGGCTGCCGATCGTAGATGGGCAGCGGCGCGTACCCGGAGCGGCCCTCCACGTCGATGCCGGGATCGTCAACGTAGCTCACCGTGTAGTCCTGTGCCGTCACGCCGGTGTTGACGACCGCGGTGAGGTCGTCCTCGCGGCGATCGAGGCCGGTGATGCTCCAACGCCACGAGCCGATCGAGTGCTCGACCCCTATCCGGAACTCGCGGGTGGTCGGGCGGTGCAGGCCGCCATCGATGCTGCTGCCGGCGGTGCCGGCGCCCACCGCCGCAACCCTGGTCAGTTCCGCGTTCGACGGGGTGTCATTGCCATCCAGATCGTTCCAGCGATACATCGAGCCGGATGGCGCCGCCGGATCGCCCACCGCAAGATCGCTCAGCAGCAGCCGGTGTCGATACCAGCCGTAGCTGCTGGTAATCGCCAGCGAGCCCGTGGACATGGGCCGCCATCGCGCGAGCACGGTCGGAGAGATGGTGAACCACTCGATTCGGCTCGACGAGCCTTCAGCGGAACCGTGATCCAGCTCCCCGCGCGCACCGAGGGCCAGTGTCAGGCCGTCGCTGATGACAATGCGGTCGCTGGCGAAGAGGCTGGCCGATACCGCCGACCTTTGGGGCGTGCCATGGTAGGCCACGTCCCACACGCGCGCCGGTCGTCCGTTGACGAGCTCCGCGAAAGCCGGCTGCGCGGCCGACGTGAGGTCCTGGCTCGCGCCTCCGACTGTCGCGCCCGCCGTCAGGATGTGATCTCGTCCGAGCCAGTGCTGGACCGCCGGCGACAACGTGGCGTGGAGATCCCACCGCTGCCGCGTGTCGTCAGCAGCGTCGGCAAGCGCAAGCGGAGCGCCGTCGCGCAGCCGCTCCATCGCGCCGCCCGCGGCCGTGGCAGGGATCGCCTGGTCCAGTGAGGCGCGCTGGAACGCGCCGCCCAGTGACCACGATTGACGGTCGCCACTCCGATCCCACCCCGCGTGAACCACCACGGACTGGTCGCTTTCGTCGGCGTCGCGATCCGCAAATCGCGCGCGCGAGGCCAGCGGACGCGTCGCGTCGGAGAACGACAGCAGCAACCGTGCGTCCCCCTTCGATCCGGCGCGGAACGTCGTGTGGGCGGTGAACGCATGCACCGAGCTTTCGAGCCGCACATCGTCGGCGCGTTCGATCCGTTCGACGCTGGTGGAACGGACGCTGGCGAACAAGGCCGCGCGGTTGTCAGCGAGCGGGCCGCCGGCGGACACGCCCCCGTCGGTCAACGACACCAGTTGCGCAATCGGCGCGATCGCCCCGCCCTCGCTCTGCATCGACTCCGGCGAGAGCGCGAACTGCGCCGTGCCGCTCCAGGTGCGCCCAGGCCGCGGCAACGTCATGCTGACAATCGGGCCCGGCCCCGCGACATCGGCATCGAAGCTGGCGGATTTGACGACCACGGACTGCAGCGCCGAGAGGTCCGGGTAGAACAGCGAGATGCCCGCGCCACCAGGGTCGGTCACGTCCTGGCCATCGAGTCGAAACGTCACCTGCCGGGCCGAGGTGCCCTGCCCACCGACGAGCGCGCGCTCGGCAGTCCAGATGCCACCGCCGTCGATGCGGTCCGTCACCATGAACGGGTGGGCCGTTTCAAGGAGCGATAACACCGTCCGCGACGCAGGCAGGGTGTCGAGATATCGGGTGCCGAGCGTGGTCTGGTAGCTGCGGGTCGCGCGGTCCCGTTCGGTGGCCACCGACGGAGTGGACGCGGCGCTCGTCTCCAGCCGCAACTCAAGGGCGACGAAGTCGCCGTCGCCAAGCTCGATGGCCTGTTCGGCCGGCGCGTAGGCCGCCAGCGTGGCGCGCACCTGATATCGGCCCGGAGCCAGGCGGAACGCCGCGGAAACCGACGATGACCCGATCGTCGCGGTTCGCGTGAGGCCTTGGCCGGCGTCCGGCGTCACCTGCACGACGGCGCCGGCTGGCTGGCCGTTGGACGTGGCAACGCGGACCACGAGCGACGCAGAGCCCACCTGGGCGAAAGCGTCGGCGGCCAGCAGGAGCAGCGCGACAACGGCAGGCGCGCATCGGCGCCACGACGACATGAAGGGGCGATTGTAATACTCGTTGTGCCGTTACGGCTGAGACGTATACTCCGCGGGATGAGCCGGATTCGAGGCGGAATCTCCGCGTGCCTGCTGTGGTGATGACTGCCGGCACCGCCCTGGCTCAGGCGCCAGACCCGCTCACCAGTCCAGCCGAGGCCGTGGGTGGGGAGAGCGACGGGACTGCACCGGCCACCCCTCCGGACACTCCAACGCCCGAGGAGACAACCGCGACTCTCTACCCGGACCGTCCCTTCTCGCAGTTGCTCCCGAATCTGTGGACCGATTTCAAGCGATACCCCTCGATCGACACCCTGGTGGTGCTCGGCATCGGTGGCGCGCTGAGCGGGATTGCCTCGAAGAACGACGACTACTTCACGGAGCACGCCTCGGCCGGCGGCACCGACGACATCTTCGAGGTGGGCGGCGGGCTTGGCGACGGATTCCTGCAGGGGGGGATTGCGCTCGGCACCTACGCGGTGGGCCGCCTCAATGGGCATCCGAAGACGGCGCACGTCGGCGCGGATCTCATCCGCGCGCAGCTCGTCACCGGCATCCTCACGCACGCGTTGAAATTCGCCGTGCAGCGCGAGCGGCCCACCACCGAGGATGGGACCGAGTCGGACAGCAGCAGCGACACCTACTCGTTCCCGTCGGGGCACGCCGCCGCGTCGTTCACCACTGCCACCGTGCTGTGGCGCCACCTGGGATGGAAGATGGGTGTGCCGGCGACGCTCCTGGCGGGCTACGTCTCGGCGGCGCGGCTGCAGCAGAACCAGCACTACATGAGCGACGTGATCTTCGGCGCGGCGCTCGGGGTGGCGACCGGGCGAACCGTCACGATGGGCCACGGCGAGCGCAAGGTGGCGATCGTGCCGACGGTCACCAGGGGCGGTGGGGCGCTGATGTTCGCCCTCGTCCCCTAGTCGAGGTGCTTGACTAAGATCACTTCGTTGCCGCGCTCGTTGTAGTGCACTTCGTCAACGAGCTTGCTGGTGAGCAGCATGCCGAAACCGCCCGCGCGTTTGCCCTGCGCGGCGCGCTCGTCGAGGTGACTGAGCGGGTCGTCTTCCGACGCCACCATCTGCGGCGCGTGCACGTCGAAGCCGGGCCCCGGATCCTTGAAGTAGTAGACCAGCGTGCGGATGGTGCGGACCGCGTGCACCTCCACCACCTTGTCGGGATCGAAACCGGCGCCGTGCTCCATGGCGTTCAGCAGCACTTCTCGAAACGCGGTGATCAGCTGGTAGCGCTCGGTGGCCGACAGGCCGCCCGCGAGCTCGTTCATGAAATGCGTCAGGCGCTCGGCGTTGACCCGGCGGCACGAGACGCGGAGCGAAATCCAGTGCGGCACGGCCGAGGTCACTTCGATGCCGCTCTGCCAGTTGTCGTCCGCCAGCGCCTGCCGGATCGTTGACCGCAGATCCTCGGGCGGCGCCGGCAGCGTGAAGCAGGTATAGACCTGGTTCTTCAAGGCCGCCACGATGTCGTCGGCCGTCAGCCGCGACGCCAGCACGATCACCCTCACCCCGGGCTGCAGCTGGTGCGCCTGAAGGGCGATGTTCATCACCCGCGTGACCGAGGCCTGCGGGCTGGTGATGACGACGTCCACGGCCTTGGTGGCGAGGTGCGCCATGGCATCCGCTTCGCGCGGACGTTCGGTGACACGGCAGTCGGGCCAGTCGGCCGGACTTACGCCGAGTTCCTCCCACGACCACGGTCCCACCACCAGGAGTTCGCGCACGCGTGCAGATGCCTGTGGATAGACGTCCGAGATGGCACGCGTCACTCGCAGCACTCGCGCGGAGTGCCGCCATGCGCGCAGTGGCGAGGATCGACGGGGGCGCGATCGGGGCCGAAGCCACGCTGGGTGCACGCGCACCAGTAGGCGGTGGCATCGTAGCGATCGTAGAACTGGAACTCGGCCGGGTCGGCGGCGGCCATCACGTACATCCCCTTGTGACGGAGGTTGGCGCAGTGCTCGGCCGTCACGACGGGCGAGGTGAGCTTGGGGTGTTCCATCGCGTCCTCGGAGGTTCGGGGTGTCATGCGACGGGCAGCCCCGCCGCTTTCAGGATGGCCCGCTTGACGGCGGTCCTGGCAATCTGAATCTTGTGGGCGTTGCCGCTCATCGCCTTGGCGCCGGCCACCGCCGCGGTCGCCGCTTCGATCGCCACGGCCTCGTTCAACGACCGACCGGTCAGCACCCGCTCCGCGCCCGGCGCGCGCCACGGCACCGGGGCCACGGCGCCCATCACCACGCGTGCCGATTTCACGACGTCGCGGTCCATCACCAGGTGCACCGACGCCAGCGCCAGCGGCCAGTCGTGCGACTGCTTGACGCGCACTTCGTAGCTCGCGCTCTTCTGCGGGCCGGTCGGCGGCAGCATCACGTGCGTGACGATCTCGTTCGGCTGCAGCACGGTTTCGCCGTACAGGTTCTGGTTCGGCAGCTGATAGAACTCACCGAGATCGACCTCGCGTGCCCCCGCCGGGCCGAGCACGCGAACGCGCGCGCCGTAGGCGATGAGCGGCACCGCCAGGCTCGACGGATGGACGATGTGGCACGGGCCGTCGCCGAAGATGGCGTGGTACTGGTTCTCGCCCTCGACCGCGAAGCAGCGCGAGCCGCCCTTCTTCAGGCAGTTGAACTCCTCGTTGCGGAAGTACCAGCAGCGTGGGCGCTGCATCAGGTTGCCGCCAACCGTGCCCATGTTGCGGATCTGCGGCGTGCCCACCTCGTCGGCCGCGGTGACGAGCGCCGGGTAGAGCCGCCGGATGTCCGGCGTGTTCGGCGACGTCGGCGATCTTGGCCGCCGCGCCGATTCGGATGCCGCCCGGCTGCCGGTTGCCGTCTGCCGCTTGCCGGTCTCTTCCGTCTGCCGGCTGCCGGTTGCCGTCTGCCGTAATCGTCCCGTCCAGCCCCTTCAGGTTCACCACCCGCTCGGGCGAGACAATGTAGTCCTTCATGAGGCCGAGCAGATCCATGCCGCCGGCCATCGGCAGGATGCGATTGCGCTCGGTGCCGAGCGCCGCGACGGCTTCGCGTTCGTTCGCGGGATTGACGTACTGGAAGGCTTTCAATTCGTGCCTCCCGCGCGCTGCAGCTCGTTCAGCAGTTTGTCGGGCGTGATCGGGATGCTGCGCACCGTCACGCCGGTGGCGTTGCGGATGGCGTTGGCGATGGCGGCGGCGGTGGCCACCGCGGGCGGTTCGCCGATGCCGATGACGCCGCGCTCCGGCTGGTCCACCAGCACGACATCGATCTCCGGGATGTCCGACTGCCCGGCGATGAGATACCACTCCATGTTCGGGTTCACCATGTTCGCGGTGTTCCGGTCGAGGAGCCGTTCTTCCATCACGGCGTAGTTCAAGCCGCTGATGATGCCGCCGTAGCACTGCGTCTCGGCGGTCTTGAGATCGAGCACCAGCCCGCAGTCCTGCACGCACACGATCTTCTTCACGCGCGTGACGCCGGTCTCGATGTCCACTTCGACGTCGGCGAACTGCACGCCGCTGGTGCCGCCGGCGGAGAGGCCGCGCTCCCACTGCCCATCCACCGACACCGGTGTCGGTCCGAGGAGCTTGCAGGCCTCCCGCCACGCGAGGCTGCGGGCGGGCGCCGCGCCAACCGAGGCGCCCGTCACGTTCACGCGCCCGACGCCGAGCTCGAGCTCCGCGGGCGTCACCTTCAGCGCCGGCGCAATCCGTTCGAACAACGCATCCCGCGCCTTGCCGGCGGTCACCCGCATCGCCGGCGAGACCGCCGCGGCGGTGGTCGATCCGCCGGAGCCCGGCGCGAACGGGAAGTTGCTGTCGCCCAGCTCGATGGTCACCTGCGCCACTTCCAGTCCCAACGTCTCGGCAACGATCATCGCCATGATGGTGCGCGTGGCGGTGCCGATGTCCTGCGTCCCGCAGCGCATGACGACGCCGCCGTCGGAGGTGATCTCGCAGTGCGCACGAGCGCCGGTGCCGGCGCCGCCCCACCGGTTGGCCGAGCAGCCGAGCCCGCGCTTGATCGGGCCGGGCGTGGGATCGCCGGTGACGTGCCGGCGGCTCCAGCCGATGCGTTCGGCGCCCATCGGGAAGTAGCGGCGCCACATCGCGTTCGGCGCCAGCGGCGGCAGGTTCTTCAGCCGGAACTCGACCGGGTCCATGCGCACCCGATCCGCCAGTTCGTCCATCAGCACTTCGGTGACGAAGCAGCCTTGCGGATGTCCGGGCGCGCGCATCGCGCGCTGCTGCCCGGCGTTGATGTAGACGTCGGTGTGCACGCGGCGGCGATTCGGGAAGGTGTAGATGTACGGCAGCGGGAAGTCGGAGCCGGCGCCGGCGCCGCCGGTGCCCCAGGTCTGGCCGTCGAACGCGGTGAGCGTGCCGTCCGCCGCCACGCCCGCCTTCACCTTCGCGAACGCGGAGGGGCGATTGCCGGTCGCCAGATGCTCTTCCTTGCGATCGAGCATCAGCTTGACCGGCTTGCCGGCCATCTTCGCCAGGCGCGCGCAGAGGATGCCCTGCGTGTCCGGCGCGAACTTGCTGCCGAAGCCGCCGCCCATGTACTCGGTGATGACCCGAACGTTGGCTTGCGGAATCTTCAGCGACTGGGCAAAGCCCTCGCGCGTGCCGTGCACGGCCTGCGTCGACACCCAGGCCGTGAGCTTGTCGCCGTCCCATTCGCACAGGCAGCCGTGTGTCTCGAGCGAGGTGTGCGTCTGCACCTGCGTCGAGTAGACGCCCTCGACGGTGTGCGCGGCGGCGGCAAAGCCGGCGTCGAGATCGCCGTCTTCCTGTGCGGTGCCGATGCGCGTGTTGGCCGGCTCGAACACCTTGGGCGCTTCGGGCCGCATCGACTGCTCGACGGTGGCCAGTGCCGGAAGCACCTCCCACTGCACCTTGATGGCGCGGATGGCGTCTTCCGCCTGCTGCTCGGTGTCGGCCGCCAACGCCGCGATCTCTTCTCCGGGGAACAGCACCTTCTGTCCGGGCTCGATGAACGGCAGCAGCGCCCGCACGCCGGGCATTCCCTTGGCGGGCGTCACGTCGATCGACGTCAGCCGCGCATGCGCATGAGGCGAACGGAGGATCCGTCCGTAAAGCATCCCCGGGCGTGAGATGTCGAACGTGTACTTGGCGCGGCCGGTGACCTTGGCGGCCGCGTCCAGGCGCGTGACGCGGGTGCCGAGCAGCCGCGGCTTCTCGGGCCAGGGGTAGGTCGGGTGTTGCGCTGGCCGGGCCGGCGCCTGCACTTCCGGCACCTGCCGGTCGCGGCTTTCAGCCACGGCGCACCCCCGTCGTACCGAGCGCGGCCTTCAACAACCCGACATTCGTGCCGCACCGGCAGATGTTGCCGTCGAGCGCCCGTTTGGCCTGTTCCGGTGTCGGATTCGGCGTCTTCTCGAGCAGCGCCACGGTGGACATCACGAAGCCCGGGGTGCAGAAGCCGCACATCGAGGCGTCGTGATCGCAGAAGGCCTGCTGCACCGGGTGGAGCGTGTCGCCCTGGGCGATGCCTTCGACGGTGCGGATGTTCCGGCCCTGCGCTTCGATGGCCAGCATCGAGCACGAGTAATAGGTGCGTCCGTCGATGATCACCGTGCAGGCGCCGCAAGCGCCTCTATCGCACACGCGTTTCTGGCCCGTGATCTCGAGGCGCGTGCGCAGCGCGTCGAGCAGCGTCACCCGCGGCTCCACCGACAGCGCGTGCCGTCGTCCATTCACGGTCAGCGTGATGGCGACATCACCCGGTCCGACGGGGGCCGGTCCCTGCGCCGCCGCGTCCTTCGCCGAGGCCGCCACGGCCGTAGCCACCGATCCCACGCCGACGGTCTTGAAGAAATCCCGCCGGGAAACATGGTCGTCGACTGCCATAACCGGCCCAGCATACACCCGGGTGCCTGTACAATCAGCCCGCCTGTGACGGACGCAACACCACTGAATCCAGCGCGCGCGCGCGCCGAAGCTTCCCGCAAGCGCCGCCGCCTGTTTTCGCCGCCCCGCGTGCTGGCGTTGTCCATTGCCGGCCTCATTTTCGGCGGGGCGATCCTGCTGTCGCTGCCGATCTCAGCGGTGCCGGGCCAGTCCACATCGCTTCTCGATGCGGTGTTCACGGCCACCTCCGCCGTCTGCGTCACCGGTCTCATCGTCCACGACACGCCGAATCATTTTTCGTCGTTCGGACAAGTCGTCATCATGTTGCTCATTCAGTTTGGCGGGCTGGGCTACATGACGATCTCGACCGTGCTTGCCGCGGCGCTGGGGCGATCCGTGTCGCTGCAGGAACGGCTCACGCTGCAGGAGGGCCTGAACGTGCAGGGGCTGGACGGCCTGCTCCGCTTCGCGCTCACGGTCCTGAAGCTCACGCTGTTCTTCGAGCTGAGCGGCGCCCTCATCCTCGCCGTCCGATGGGCCGGAGAGCTGGGCGTCGCGAAGGCGCTGTGGTTCGGACTGTTCCATTCGGTGTCGGCGTTCAACAACGCCGGCTTCGCCCTCTGGAGCGACAACCTCACGCGATGGCGCGGAGACCTCACGGTGAACATGGTGATTACGCTGCTCATCATCGCCGGCGGGCTGGGCTTCTTCGTCATGGGCGAGGTGTTTCAGCGCAACCGGAAGGCACGGCTGTCCGTGCACACGCGACTGGTGCTCGTCGCCACCGGTTTCCTGCTGGTCGTGGGGACGGTTGGCATCTACCTGCTGGAGGTCGGCAACCCCAGGACGTTGGCCGGGCTGGGGTGGCAGGAACAGTGGTTGGCGGCATGGTTCCAGTCGGTCACGCCTCGCACCGCCGGGTTCAACACCATCGACTACGGCCAGATGACCGCGCCGGCGCTGTTCCTGACCATGGCGCTGATGTTCATCGGCGCCTCGCCGGGCGGCACGGGCGGCGGCGTCAAGACCACCACGTTCAGCATCACCGTGGCGGCGTTGTGGGCGACCGTGCGTGGCGACAGCGAGCCGCACATCTTCGGCCGGCGCCTGACCGCCGAGCTCGTCAGCCGCGCCTTCTTCGTGTCGCTGATTGCGTTCCTGGCGCTGAACGCCGTCGCCGGCGTCGTGCTGTTCAGCGAGCACCGCGACCTGATGCGGACGCTGTTCGAAACGACCTCCGCGTTCGGCACCGTGGGGCTGTCCATGGGAGAGAACGGCGCGCCCGTGGCCTTGTCGGCGTTCTTCTCGCCGGTCGGCAAGATCATGATCATGGTCATGATGTTCATCGGGCGGCTGGGGCCGATGACGCTGGCGTTCGCGGTGGCGCGCCGCGCCTCGATGGAGCCGAAGCTTCGTTATCCTGAAGGGAAGGTGCTGATTGGGTAAGCGCAGTTTCGCGGTCATCGGTCTCGGCCGGTTCGGCTCCGCCATGGCCACGACGTTGGCCGAATCGGGCCACGACGTGATCGGCGTGGACGGCAGCGAGGACCGGGTGCGCGGGCTGGCCGATCTTCTCTCGCTGGCGGTCCAGCTCGACGCCACCGACGAGAAAGCGCTCGCTCAGCGCCGGCATCAAGGACGTTGACGTGGCCGTGGTGTCGATCGGCGAGAACATCGAGTCCAGCCTGCTGGTCGTCACGCTGCTCCGCGAAATCGGCATCAAGAACATCGTCGCCAAGGCGGTGACGCCGCTCCACGGCCGCATCCTCGAAAAACTGGGGGTCACACGCGTGGTGTTCCCCGAGCGCGAAACCGCCATCCGCCTCGCCCACAGCCTGGTCATGCCGAACGTCCTCGACTACATCGAGCTGTCGAGCGAGTACTCGATCGTCGACGTGCCGGCGCCGGCCGACTTCGCCGGCAAGACGCTCAAGGACATCGGCCTGCGTTCGCGCTTCGGCCTGACGACCATCGCCATCAAGCGCTACTCGAAGACCACCGACGGCCCGGCGACGAACATCGCCCCCGGCCCCGACGATGTGGTGCAGGCGGGCGATGTGCTGTCGCTGCTCGGCAGTAACGAGCGGTTGGGCCAGCTCGACCGCATGCTGAAAGCCAAGAAGTAGCGTTACTGGCGCGGTAAGCGCCTTTCGCGACGCGTAAGCGCCGCAGCCCTCGCCGTTCGCGCAATCACCGGAAAGCCGTGCATTCCGTGCGCCCGATCACTGGATCGATTCCTGCTGCCTGCTCCGCCGCGCCACGCGTGTGCGCAAGGAGTGAACGATGCGACGTGTCCTTTCTCTGGTGGGGGCTGCAGCCCTCGTGATGGTGGCCGGGGTTGCCTCGGCCGAAGCGCAGACTATGGAGTTCACGGCCCTGCTGTCGGGCGGTAACGAGGTACCGGGCGTGGTCTCTGGGTTCGGGTGGAACGGCGACGGTCTCGCTGAACACCGCGACCAAGGCCGTGACCTATCGGATTGACGTCTACAACATGCCGTCGGGAACCACCCAGGCGCACTTCCACGTCGGCGCGCCCGGCGTGGCCGGGCCGGTGGTGGTGAACTTCACGGTGGTGACCAACATCTCGAACGACTTCGCGATCACCGGTACCGCCACGGCGGCCGACCTGGTGCCCCGCCTTGCGCAGGGCATCGGCTCGTGGGAGGACTTCGTCCAGGCGCTGTTGCTCGGTCAGGTGTACGCGAACGTGCACAGCACGGCGAATCCGGGCGGCGAGATTCGCGGTCAGGTGCTGCCCGTTCAGTAGCGAGACGCGCGCATGCGCGCACGGAGGGAACGGGGCCGCCGGCTGCCCGGCGCCTCGAACCCTTCGTGGTTTTCTTCCTTCGTGGGGTACACTTTTGCCGCCTCATGAAACTTTCCGTCATCATGCCGGCCTACAACGAGCAGGCCACCATTCGCGAGATCGTCGGGCGGGTGCTGGCCGTCGACATGCCCGGCGTCGTCAAGGAACTGGTCATCGTCGATGACGGCTCGAAGGACTCCACCCGCGACATCCTGAAGGAACTCGACGGCCAGGACGGCATCCGGGTCTTCTTCCAGGAGCGGAATCAGGGCAAGGGCGCGGCGGTCTGGCGCGGCATTCGCGAGTGCACCGGCGATTTGATCGTCATCCAGGACGCGGATCTCGAGTACGACCCGCGTGAGTATCCCCAGCTCATCCAGCCGATTCTGAACGGCCAGGCCGAAGTGGTGTATGGCTCGCGATTCCTCGGCTCGCCGCGCGGCCACCGCGTGCTCTACTTCTGGCACTCGATCGGCAACCGGATGCTGACCATGCTGTCGAACATGTTCAGCGACCTGAACCTCACCGACATGGAGACCTGCTACAAGGTCTTCGTGCGCGACGTGGCGATGCGGCTGGACATCCAGTCGCGCGACTTCGGCATCGAGCCCGAGATCACGCAGAAGGTGGCGCGCATGCGGGCGCGTGTCTACGAAGTGCCGATCTCGTACCACGGCCGGACCTACGAAGAAGGCAAGAAGATCGGGCTCAAGGACGCATTCAAGGCGGTCTATACCATCCTGCGGTTCTGGCGATGGACGCCTCCCACCGCCCGGTGACGCGCTTCGCGCAGTCCGCCTGGGTCGCCGCGCTCCTCTTCCTCGCCCTCACCATCGCCGTCACCTGGCCGCTCGCGCCAGGGCTGGGCCACGACGTGCCCAGCGACTACGGCGATCCGCTGTATGTCGCCTGGGCGCTGGCCTGGGCGATGCGGCAGATTGGACGCGCCGTCACCGGCCACCTCGACGCCGTCATCCACTTCTTCGACGCCAATCAGCTGTATCCCGAGCCCGGCACGCTGGCACTGTCGGATCACTTCTTCGGACAGGCGTTGCCCCTGGCGCCGGTCTACTGGATCACCGGCAACGCGGTCCTCGCGCTGGGCCTCGCCTACATCGTCGCGTTCACGCTGTGCGGCTTCAGCATGTGGCTGCTGGTGCGCGAGCTGACGGGATCGAGCGCCGCGGGTGTCCTGGCCGGGACGGTGTTCGCGTTCAACGAGTTCTTCCTGGTCTTCGAGCTGGCGCATCTGCAGGTGCTGTCCGCGCACTGGATGCCGCTGGCGCTCTACGGCTTCCGCCGCTACTTCGCGCGGGGTTCGCGCGCCGGCCTGGCGCTTGCCGCGCTGAGCGTGATCATGCTGAACCTCTCGGCGGGCTACTACCTGCTGATGTTTCCGCCGTTTGCCGGCCTCTATGTCTGCTGGGAGATGACGGCCCGGGGCCGCTGGCGGGATCGCGCTACCTGGCGGGACCTGGCCATTGCCGGCGTCGCCATCGCCCTCGTCACGGCGCCGTTCCTGTGGCCGTACATCGAGGCACAGCGGCGGATGGGGTTCAAGCGCACGCTCGTTGACACCGCGGCCATGTCGGCCACGGTGGACGGCTACATCGACGCAGGCCGCCGGTTGTATGCGGCCTATGCCTGCGCCCTGCTGGCCGTGATCGCGGCTCTCGTCAGCCGGGTGCGCCGCGTGGCACAGCCGCTCCCGCTCGCGGGGTTCCTCACCCTGGCCCTGGCCGCCGCGTTCTGGCTGTCGCTGGGCCCGGCGCCGCGCTGGGGCGGAGACAGCTACCCGGCAATCGGCCTCTACCGCGTCCTGCAGCAGTACGTGCCAGGCATGGACGCGGTTCGCGTTTCGTCGCGGTTCGCGGTGGTGTTCCTGGTGTTTCTGTCGGCGCTGGCGGGGATGGGCGCCGCGCTCGTCACGCGCATTCCTCGGGTGGGCGGGTTGATCGTGATGGCGATGGCGGCCACCGTTCTCGCGAGTGCGCCGCGGCCGTTCCCGCTGAATGGCGTGTTGACCTCGGAGCTGCGCCCTCCGGCGTCGTACCTGACACCGGGCCCGGTGGCACCGCCGATCTACCGGTACCTGGCGTCGCTGCCGGACTCCACGGTCATCGCGGAACTGCCGTTCGGCGACCTCTGGTACAACACCCGCTATCTCTACTTCTCGAGTTTCCACTGGCGCCGCATGGTGAACGGCTTCACCTCGTTCTATCCGGCGTCATACACCGAACGGGCGCCGTGGCTGGTGAATCCCGTGCGCACGCCCGACGAGGCGTGGCGGGCACTCGCCACGAGCGGCGCCACGCACATCGTCCTGCACACCGGCGCGTGGGATGCGGAGTACGCGCGTCAGATGGAAGAGTGGCTGACGTCACGCGGGGCGCGGAGCCATGGGGCGTTCGACGGGGCCCTCGTCTTCGAGATGCCCGGCGCCGCCGCGACAGCGCGCTGAAGGCGCAAACGCCCCTGCGGACCGCCGCCTCGCGGGCGCCGCGATGGTTCACTCGCCGCTCAGCTCGCGCCTCAACCACGCCTTGGCGGTGTTCCAGCTGCGCTTCACCGTAGCGGGCGAGACGTCCAGCACCGCCGCGGTCTCGTCGATCGACAGGCCGCCGAAGAAACGCAGCTCCACCAGCCGTGCGAGGTCGGGGTCCATCGCCGCCAGGCGGGTCAGCGCCTGATCGAGCGCGTCCACGTCCACCGCATCGGCGGGATTCGCTGCCGCGATCGCATCCGAGAGCGTGATGCGGTGCTGATCACCAGCCCGTTTCAGCCGTCCGCGCGCCCGCGCGCGTTCCACCAGGATCTGCCGCATCGACCCCGCCGCAATCGCGCAGAAGTGGGCGCGATTCTCCCAGCGGGTGTTCTTCTCGCGCAGCAGCCGCAGGTAGGCCTCGTGGACCAGCGCCGTGGCCTGCAGCGTCTGCCCGGGACGCTCGCGCCGCATGTAGGCGATCGCCAGGCGATGCAGCTCGTCGTACACGAACGGCAGCAACGCCTCCAGGGCCTCGCGCTTGCCGGCCGACGCTTCGTCCAGCAGGCGGGCCATGTCGTCCGGCGACGGCCTGGCGTCACTCACGCGTCCTCCTTGCCGAACGTCGCCTCGACGGTCGCCGGCTCGATGAACAGCGACGCCACGGTGCCGCTCGCGGCCACCGTCGCGAAGAGCGCCGCGAACCACAACTGATCGCGCACCATCGCAGCCCCGGCGGCGCACAGCAACAACAGAATCATCAGCGCGTCGGCAGCGGTGCGTCCAGCGTCGCGAGCGCCGTTCAGCGGCGATCAGCTGATCGGGCAGGACGCGGGCGGTGAACACGCGGTGAAGCCGCAGCGTCGTGGACAGCGCGGCCGCGACGATCACGCCAAGCACCAGCAGGTTGTGCACCCACGATGGCAGCGGCATGCCGCGCAGCTTCCAGGTCGGGAAAACCATTGCGACGTAGAGAACACTGACAACCACCTGGTGACACTGCCACCACCAGCTGTCGACGGCTCCCGGCGGTGACGAGGCGACGGAGCCGCGAGGCGGTACGGTCGCGCGCGCACTGAGCGAAGCCGTCGGCTGGTCCGCACGCTGCAGCGCATCCACCACGTCCTGCATGGTGCTGTAGCGGGCGGATGGATCCTTCATCAGGCATCGGCCGATCACGCCGGGCAGCCCGGGCCACGCCGCGGTCACCGTTGCGGGCAGGGGGTTCGGCGCCTCTTCCAGGATGCGCGCCATCGTGCTCATCGGCGCGTTTCCGGCAACACCGAACGCATGCTGGCCGGTGAGCATCTCGTGCAGGAGCAGGCCGAGCGCGAAGATGTCGGTGGCAGCGCCCGTCTCCGAGCCGCGCAGCTGCTCGGGCGACATGTAGGCGGGCGTTCCCATCAGCGCCCCGGTGAGGGTGAGTCGAGCGCCCGCTGCCTCTGCGGAACTGGTGAGCCGCGCAAGACCGAAGTCCAGGACCTTCACGCTGCCGTCACGCGCGCGAATCACGTTCTCGGGCTTCAGGTCGCGGTGCACCACGCCGCGCGCATGCGCGGCCGCGGCAGCGCTGGCAATCTGAAGGGCCGTGGCAATGGCGCGATCCGGCGGCAGCGGGCCGTCCTGAAGCTCTTCTCGCAGAGTGCGGCCATCCACATACTCGGACACCACGTAGCCCGTGCCGTGTTCGTCCTCCTCGAGTGCATAGACGTGGGCGATGCCGGCGTGCGGTACCGCGGCCGCGGCGCGTGCTTCCTGTTTCAACCGCTCACGGCCTCGGGGGTTGTGGCGCAGTTCCGGCGGCAGCATCTTGATCGCGACGTCGCGGTCCAGCCTGGTGTCGCGCGCCAGGTAGACGACGCCCATCCCGCCCCGGCCGATCTCCCGAACGACGACATAGGCGCCGAGCGTCTGACCTGGCGTCAGCCCCTCGGTCAACAGGAGATCCGCCGCGACTGGACCGGCGCCCCGCTCGAGGAAGCTGTCGCCGGCCTCGTGATGGCGCAGAAGCGACTCCACCTCCCGCCGATCGTCCGGGTCGGCGCACGCGCGTTCGAGAAAGGCCGGCCGCTCGGTCGGTGGCAGCGCGATGACGTCCTGAAGAACAGCGCTGACGCGGCGCCAGCGCGCTGGGTCCATGTCACCGATTCTAGCCGCGCTGAGCCGATCCGCTTGGCGCCCGTCACATTCCCCGACAGAGGCACTTCATGACCGAGGCGTCAGCGGGACAACACGATGCAGCTCGGGCAGGCGCCGCCGACTGACCGGCGGCTGGTATTCATGGCCATTGGGACTGCGTTCCTGTTCGGCGGCCTCGCCCTGGGCGGGTTGATGAGCCCTGCCATCGCGATGGGCGTGATGGCGGCGTACTTCGCAGTGATGGCCGAGGTGTTTCTCGCCACCTCGTCGCGAGGCGTGTTCCGGATGTCCTTCCTGGGATGCGCGGCCCGCAGATCGTGGGCCTGGCCGTGACGTTCGTGGCCTCGAGTATCGGCAACGGCCGGGCGCTCTACGAGGCCGAGCCGATCAATCGCCGAGCGTGAAAAGGAAAAGGCCCTCGGCGGGTGCGGGGAGCACCTGCCGAAGGCCTTCGTTCCGTAGTGCGGCCGGGTCTCCGGGCGAGACCCGAAGACGTCTTACGCCAGGACCTTGATCACGACGCGGCGGTTCTGGGCGCGGCCGTCCTTGGTCTTGTTGTCGGTCGCCGGCTTCTGTTCGCCGTAGCTGATGACGTTCATCTTGTGGAGCGGCACCTGGTGCTGCTCGTAGAGATAACGCTTCACGGCTTCGGCGCGCTGCATGCCCAGCTGCTCGTTGTACTTCGCGTCGCCGACGTTGTCGGTGTGGCCTTCGATCTCGATCCACACGGCCTTGGTGTCGCTCTTCATCTGGCCGACCATCTGATCGATGGCGGCCTTGGCTTCGTCGGGCAGTTCGGCGGCGCCGAACTTGAACTTGCCGCTGTCCTCGCTGATGACGGTCTCGAAGATCAGCTTGCGGGTTTCGGCCTCGATCGCCCCGGCGCGCGCGTCAGCCTTCTTGCCGACTTCGGCGGCCTGGGTCGCCTGGCCGGAGGCGGCATCGGCCGACTTCTGCGCCGAGCCGGCGGCGGTGTTCGCCGCGGCGGCCTTCTGGTCGACCTCGCCGATCTTCTGTTCGTTGACGCGGACGCGCTCCTGGGTCTCTTCGAGAGACTTGCCGAGCGTGCCGACCTTTTCGTTCACTTCGCCCACGGACTCGCGAACGAATCCTTTGGTGGCGCACGCGGGCGCCACTGCAAGCGTCACAGCCGAAATCGCCAACACCATCACTTGTTTACGCATAAGGGGCCTCCTGAAAGCCTAGTCACCGGTTATCAAAGTCACCCGAACCCACTAGTGCCGCGTCTGGCTGTAACCGCCGCGCGCACGAACCGTGTGGTCGCCGTCTTTCGTCCGAATCTCGAGCGGGTGCCATCCCGTGGCGGTTCCCGGCTCGAACCCGATCAAGTAGAGATTCCGCAGCTCGTCGATCACGTCTTTTGCCGCCCGGCTCGTCGAGGCCGGGGTGCTGGCGTAGTGAAACGATCCACCGGTCCAGCGCGCGAGGTCTTCAACGGTGCCGATGTGGGCCGGGGCCTTGAGGCCCGCCTGTGGCGTGGCCCGGTCCGACGCGGGGTCGTCGATGGGCATCACGACGGCGATGACATACACGGGCACGTCAATCGCGGCGGCAAGGCTGGACACCTGGGCCGGTGTCCGTGAACTCGATGTGTCGATGCCGTCGGTCAGCACCACCACGGCGCGGCGCGGGTTCCCGCGTGTCGCGACGCGGTCGGCCGCCTCGGAAATTGCATCGTGCAGTGAGGTGGCCCCGAACGGATCGACCTCCCCCAGCGCGCCGTTCAAAGCACGCGTATCGACCGTAAACGGGGCCACCTCGTGCAGCCGGCTGTCAAACGAAAACAGCGCGGCTTCGTCGCGACCCTCCTCCAACCACGACAGGAGGTGATGGGCCGCAAATTTTGCAGCGGTCATGCGGGCGGCGACATCCATACTGCCGCTCACATCGAACAGAATCGCCAAGCTCAAGGGCGCTCGATCGTGCGGAACTGGCTGATCGCGCGGCGTTCACCGCGGTCTACCACTTCGAAGTCCCGGGCCTCCAGGCCAGTCACGAGCCGCCCCTTTCTGTCACGGACTGTCGCACTCACGGTTACGAGGTCGACTCCGGACTTGAAGATTGCCTGGCCTCCTTCCGTGTTCTGCGCCAGCAACGGGTGGGGCACGAATGCCAATGACAAACCCACTATGCTGACGGCGAGGAGGCACCGCTGCATGCCAGTCCTATATCCAAGATGCTTGCCAAGGGCGTAACTTGTTGATTTCATAGAGTTTATTGACTGAAGACGAGCTGGATTAGGCCCTTGGAGACCATGTAACCGTGTAGGTTTTACATGAGGGTGTCCCATCGCTTGGGCAATGTATCGGCTCGAAGTGCACAAGACTGTCCTCCCTTGCACACCTGACCGCGGATCAGGCCGGGACCGGGGTTCCTGCTACCATGTCTCGCCGTGTCCACCGTTACCACCACGATCCGTACCGCGCAGCGTGTCGACCGCTTCACCTACGCCATCCGCAACATCGTCGTCGAGGCCAAGAAGGTGGAGGCGACCGGAAAGAAAGTCCGGTACCTCAACATCGGCGACCCGAATCAGTTCGGCTTTCTCACGCCGCCGCACCTGATCGAAGCCGTGGCCAAGGCGATGCGGGATGGGCACAACGGCTACACCGCGTCGCCGGGCATCGTCGAGGCGCGCGAGGCCGTGGCCGCGGACTTCACGCGGCGCGGCGTCGAGACCTCGGCCGATCGCGTGCTCATCACCTCCGGGACCTCTGAAGGCATCGAGCTCGCGCTGACCGCGATCGTGGACGAAGGCGAAGAAGTGCTCGTCCCCTCGCCCACCTATCCGCTGTACACCGCGGTGCTGGCGAAGATCGGCGCGACGCCCGTGTACTACCGGACCGATCACACCAACGGGTGGCAGCCGGACCTGGAGCACATCAAGCGTGTCATCACCTCGAAGACACGCGCGTTGGTGGTGATCGACCCGAACAACCCGACCGGCGCGATTTATCCCGACGAGATGCGGCGGGCGCTGATCGACATTGCCGAGCAGCACGGCCTGGTGATCCTGGCGGACGAGGTCTACGGAGATCTGGCTTACGACGGACCGGTGCCGCCGATGGCCGTCCTCGACCAGGACGCGCCGATCATTTCCTACTCGAGCCTGTCGAAGGCGTATCTGGCGCCGGGGTGGCGCGCGGGATGGATGGCAGTGGGTCGATCGCCGCGCCTCGATCCCACGCTGGCAGCGATCAAGAAGCTCGCCGACGGACGGCTGTGCAGCCCTGGGCCGATGCAGTACGCGGTGACGGCGGCGCTCGACGGCGACCGCTCGCACCAGGACAGCTTTCGCGCCGCCCTGCGCCTGCGCGCCGAGCTGACGACCGAGCGGCTGAACCGCATTCCCGGCATGTCGTGTGTCGCGCCGAAGGGCGCGTTCTACGCGATGCCGAAGATGACCCTGCCGCCGGGCAAGACCGATCGCGACTACGTGCTCGGCCTGCTGCGCGCGACCGGGATCCTCGTGGTGTACGGATCGGGATTCGGGACCGATGCGGCGGACGGCTTCTTCCGGGTCGTGTTTCTCGCCTCGCCCGACGAACTGGGCGAGATCTACGACGAGATGGCGGCGTACACGTTCGCGTGATCCAGCCGTCCGCGCGCGACTCGCGCCTGCCGCTGGTGGCGCTCGGCTACCTGGCTCTCGCCGTCATCGTCACCTGGCCGCTGGCCCTCGGATTGGGGCGCGACGTGCCCGGCGATCTGGGCGACTCGCTGCTGAACATGTGGATCCTCGGATGGGGCGCCGGGCACGTGCCCGGGCTCCTCACCGGAGCCACGTCGTGGCAGGCGTTCTGGAACGGCAACATCTTCTATCCCGAGCCATTCAGCCTCGCGCTGTCGGAGCACATGTTCGCCCAGGCGCTGCAGGTGGCGCCTCTCTACGCACTGACCGGCAACGTCATCCTCTGCTACAACCTGCTGTTCCTGTCGACGTTCGTGATCTCGGCGATCGGTGCGTATCTGCTGGTGCGCGACCTGACCGGCGACTGGCGCGCAGGCGTGATCGCCGGCCTCGTCTATGGATTCCTGCCGTACCGGATCTCGCAGGTCCCGCACATCCAGATCATGAGCTCGCAGTGGATGCCGCTGGCGCTGTGGGGCCTGCATCGATTCATCGCGCGGCGATCCACGCGCGGGCTGATTGGCGGCACCGCCGCCCTCGTACTGCAGAACCTGTCGTGCGGCTACTACCTGCTCTACTTCGCGCCGTTCGTTCCGCTGTTCGCCGTGCACCAGTTGTGGCTGGCGCAGCGGTTGCGCGACGCGCGGGCCTGGGCCGGACTGGCGCGTCGCCGGCGTCGTGACCGTCGGCTTGACGCTGCCGTTCCTGCTGCCGTACCTCGAGGTGCAGAAGCGGTATGCGTTCGCGCGGCCGCTGGGCGAGGTGCTCGCATTCTCGGCCAACGTCTGGTCGTACGGGACCGCGGCGGAAGGCCTTCATCTGTGGGGCCGGGTGCTGCGCCTCTACCCGCACGGCGAAGGTGAAACGTTTCTCGGCGTCACCGCGTTCGTGCTGGCCGGCGTCGCGATCGCAGGCCTGATCGCGGATGCGCGCCGCGAGGCCGCGGCGGTCCCGCGCCTGCACGGCTGGCGGCGCGGCGTGGCGATCATCATCGCCGTCGTCGCCGGCGCACAGGCGTTTGCGTTCCTCAGCACCGTGCTGGTCGGCGGATTCATCGTGAAGTTTGGCGGGCTCACCATTCGCGCGTCCACTCCTGTCCGGCTGCTCGTTCAGACCATGGTCGCCGTCGCCGTGGGCCTGGCGATCTCGCCACGCGCTCGAGCGATCGCGCGGCGCGTGCTGGCGGCCCCGGTCACGCTCCACGCCGCGTTGTTCGTGCTGGCGGTGTGGCTGTCGCTGGGGCCCGCACCATCGGCAGGCTCCGAGCGCGTGTCCGGGATGGGCCTCTACGGGCTGCTCTACGACTATGTGCCCGGGTTCACGGGCGTGCGCGTGCCCGCGCGCTACGCGATGATCGCCGGACTGTTCCTGGCGGTGCTGGCTGGTTACGGCGCGGCCCGCTTCGCGCGACGAACGTGGGCGCCCGGCGTGCTGGCGCTGGCCGGCGTGCTGATCATCGCCGACAGCGCGGCAATGCCTTTGCCCATGAACCACACCTGGGGCGTCAACGAAGCGACGCCGCCGGCGCGCGTGTATCCGGCTGCCACCGCGCCACAGGTGTATCAACGCGTCGCAGAACTTCCCGCGGGTTCTGCCATCGCGGAGTTCCCGTTCGGCGACAGCGCCTGGGAGATCCGCTACGTCTACTACGCCGCCGCGCACGGCAAGCCGATCCTGAACGGCTACAGCGGCGCCTTTCCACCTGCCTATCTCCGCCGTTTCGCAGCGCTGCGGCGCTTTGGCACCGACGGCGATGCCGCGTGGCGCGCGCTCATCGATGCCGGCGCCACGCACGTCGTGGTGCACGTGCCCGCCTTCGCCAACCCGAACGAGCCGCGAATGCTCAGCGCCTGGCTCGAGGATCGCGGCGCACGGCTGGTTGAGAGCTTCCCGGAAGGTGATGCGCTCTACGCCTTGCCGCGGTGATGCCGGGGCGAGAGGTGGGACGGGAGAACGGCTGCAGGCGGAAGGCGGATATACTCGCCGGCAGGCGTCCAGCGCCTTGTGGCGGAACTGGGCGCGACGGACACCCGTAGTACCTGTCTATGCCGCCGGGCGCCAAGGCGCGGGCCTTCTTTTCCACTTACACCAAGGACCTCAACGCCGAGGACCTCGGCAAACTGTTCACGCGCGAGACGCCGGAGGCCTATCGCTTTTTCGCGCGTGGCGTGAACACCGCCGAGCTCGAAGGGCTCCCCTGGCATCGCCGCGCGGTCAGCTATCTGCACGCCTTTTTCATGGCCTTCACGATGCGCCTGTCGCCGGCGCGGCGGGCCATCTACGGTCTGGCGCTGCTGGCGTCGGTGATCGGATTGTTCGAGCTGTTCCAGGGCATCGGCATCCTCTCCTTCCGCCTGCCCATCGCACTGTTCTTCGTGCGCTTCGGAGTGCCCGGGCCGCTGTTCCCCGATGGCACGCTCTGGCTGCTCACCGGTTTCCTGTTGCTCCACCTGCTGGTGCTGCTCGAGGTCGCGGACCGCCTGTCGCTCAAGCGTGACCTGGAAGTCGCGCGCGAGATTCAGAGCGCGATGTTGCCGGAAGGCACGTGGTCGGGCCACAACGTCGAGGCGTTCGGCCTCACCCAGCCCGCCAACACCGTCGGCGGAGATTTCTACGACATCCTGCCGCAGCCCGATGGCACGGTGATCATCGCCCTCGGTGACGTCGCCGGCAAGGCGAGTCCCGCCGCGCTGCTGATGGCGCTGCTCCTGGCCATCCTGCGCACACTGGTGGACGAAGACATGCCGCTGCCCGCGCTCATGCGGCGGCTGAACCTGCAGGTCGGCCGCCATGCGCCGGCCTCGCGGTTCATCACGCTCTTCCTCGCCAGGTTCAATCCGGACACCGGTTCGCTGGCGTTCATCAACGCCGGCCAGACTCCGCCGCTCCTGCGTCGCCGCGACGGCACCATCCAGCGGCTCAGCACCGGAGGGATCGCGCTCGGCATGTTCGAAGAGTCGGAGTACGAACAAGGGCACATCGACCTCGACCCCGGCGACGCGCTGGTGATGTACAGCGACGGCATCACGGAAGCCGAAAGCCCCGACGGCACGCCGTTCGACGAAGCCGGTCTCGAGCGCACGCTAGCCCTGCATGCGGGCGCCTATGCGACGTTCGGCGCGGCCGAGCTGGGTCGCGCAATTTTCTCCGCCGTCGAGCGTCATCGCCGCGACCAGCGACTGTCGGACGACCTCACGGTTCTCGTCCTCAGTCGCGTCACGAATTCAATAGCCCGACCCGCGGCCACTGGCGTCTAATGCCCATATGCCCGGGGCACTTCTTCTATGCCTCGCTCTGGTATTCTCGGCTCCAGCGCTAGCCGCCGCACAGCCGCCTGAACCGCCGAGCGCCGAAGATCTGTCCATCCAGGCGTTTCTCCAGGCGGTTGAAACCGCCGTCTCGACCATGGACCGGGACCGCTGGTCCGCCCTGCTGTCCGCCAACGCCAACCGCGACGCCGCGCTCGAGTTCTTCGACAGCATGATCCCGAAGGGCATCACTCGCGCGGTGGTCAAGCAACGCGACCGCGCGCCCCTCACCGGAGCGCTGCCCGGCAACGGCTACCGGCTGATCGCCGAGATCTTCATCGAAACCGGGCCGCGCGGGCGGATCACCACGTGGAACCTCGACATCCGCAAGCCCCGCGACGATGACGACCCGCAACCGTGGCGGGTGGTGGTGGCGGAACGGTTGTCATCGGTTGAGGGCCTGCATCGCCTGGTGTTACAGCCCGGCAAACAGTTCGCGGCGCGCAACCTGGTGCTGCGATCGGTGGACTTCGAAGTGCGGCTGCCTGCCGGGCAGGTGTTCGTCGCCGAAACCACCGACGGCGCCACCGCCCTCGTGCTCCTCGGCGACGGGAACATCGTCTTCTCGCCCAAGCCTCGTGAGGAAAAGGGCCAGGTCCGCATCTTCTGCGGCAGCGACGCGCTCGACGCCGCCTTCAGCACGGCGCTCATCCGCCTCAGCCCGTACGACTACGCCGCGGCGGTGGACGAATCGATGCTCACGCCCGCCGGGGCCGTCGACCCACGCGCGTTCCGTCGCGCGCAAGAAGTCTTCGACGATGACATCGGCAACTCGTTCAGTCTGGATCTGAGCGACCTCAGTCGCGAGACCTGGTCGCTGCTGCCGCAGCCCGGAGACTTCGTCGCCGAGGTGCGCACGCGCCGCTACGGCAATCTCACCTTTGCGCGATCGAGCGGCGAACCCGAAGACGTGTCGTTGTTCCAGCGCGCGCGCAAGCGCAACATCTCGATCTACGCCTCGGAAGCCAAGCTCGCCGCCCGCGGCCGGTTCTACGACGAGGACGACCTCGTGGACTACGACGTGCTCGACTACACCGTGGACAGCACCTTCACGCCGGATCGCGAATGGATGGAAGGCCGCACGCGGCTGCGCCTGCGCGTGCAGTCGTTCGCCCTGGCGGTGGTGACGCTGAAGCTGGCCGAAGCGCTCACCGTCAACTCGGTGGTGAGCGAAGAGCTCGGGCGGCTGATGTTCCTGCGCGTGCGCAACCAGAACTCCATCGTGATCAACCTGCCCGCGCCGGTGCCGCAAGGTACCGTGCTCACCCTGCTCCTCACCTACCAGGGGCGCATGATGCGCCAGGGAATCAACGACGACTCGATCGCGGTTGGCGCCGACCAGGGCGGGGGCGCGGCGGCCGGCGGCCGCCCGCGCACCTTCGAGGAAAGCGCCGACCTCCCGCTCGTGCCGCCCGAGATGAACTGGCTGTTCAGCAACCGCGCCCAGTGGTACCCGCAGGCGGAGGTCACCGACTACGCCACGGCCACCATGCGCATTACGGTGCCCGCTGAATTCGCCGTCGTCGCCAGCGGCGTGCAGGCGTCGGGCTCACCGACGATGCTCGGCCTTCAGACCAATGGTCAGGGACAGGCGATGTTCACCTTCGTCGCCAGCCAGCCGCTGCGGTATCTCAGCATGGTGATCAGCCGGATGACGCGCGCCGACGCGACCACGGTGGCGCTCGACATCGTGCCGCCGCCTGAGCTCCTGGCGGGACCGATGCCCAGGGGCAGCAACGGCGCCGACCCTCCGGCGGCCGGTCAGAAGCTCCCGCCGGTCGGCTCGCGCAACACCGTGTCGCTGACCGTGGATGCGAACAAGCGGCAGGAAGGCCGTGCGCGTGACGTGGTGCCGACCGTCGCCGAGATCATGCGCCTGTACGCCTCACTGGTCGGCGACGTGCCGTACGACTCGCTGAACCTGGCGATGGTGGAGGCCGACCTGCCGGGCGGCCACGCGCCGGCGTATGTGGCCGTCATCAACAATCCTTTGCCGACGTCGCCGTTCTCGTGGCGGAACGATCCGGCCAACTTCAGCAACTTCCCGGAATTCTTCGTCGCCCACGAGCTCGCGCATCAGTGGTTCGGCCAGGCGGTGGGGTGGAAGAACTACCACGAGCAGTGGCTCAGCGAAGGGTTCGCGCAGTACCTGGCCGCGCTCTTCGCGCGCGAGCGGCGCGGCGAGCCGGCGTTCCGCGACATCCTCAAGCAGTTTCGGCGCTGGGCCATCGATCAGTCCGCCGACGGCCCCATCTACCTCGGCTATCGGCTGGGGCACATCAAGGGCGAGTCGCGCATCTTCCGAGCGGTGGTCTACAACAAGGGCGCCATCGTGCTGCACATGCTCCGCCGGCTGGTGGGGGACGAAGCGTTCTTCAAGGGCCTGCAGCGGTACTACCGGGAGCACCGGTTCACCAAGGCGGGCACCGCCGATCTGCAGAAGGCCATGGAACTCGAAAGCGGCAGGGACCTCGCGCGCTTCTTCGAGCGCTGGGTCTTCGACTCCGGCGTACCCCGCCTGCGTTATGCGACCAGCGTCGCCGCGGACGAAGCCACCGTTCGCATCGAGCAGACCGGGGAACTCTACGACGTCCCGGTCACCGTCACTGTTCTCTATGCCGATGGCAAGGTGAGCGAAGAAGTGGTACGCGTCTCCGAAGCCGTCACCGACGCCAAAATCCGGCTGACCGGCGCAGTACGGTCGGTCGAGCTCAACCAGGACGGGGCGGCGCTCGCCCACTTTGAGAAACAGAGAAACTGAACTGGGGCTTGGGGCTTGGGGCTTGGGGCTGAAAGACTGATCCCTGATCCCTGCCTCCCGATCCCTGCTCCTGTCACTTCACGTAAATCGCCGTGACCAGCCGCTCGCGTCCGGCTTCAGTCCGGTCGAGCACCACCCAGAACCGGCTGTGGCCGGTGCGGAAGGGCAGCACCATCCGATCGTCGATGACGCCCTTTTCTACGGCGATCGGCCCGGCGGTCAGGTGCGAAAACTGGCGGCCGTTGAAGGCCTGTTCGCTCATCCCCAGCCGGACTTCGCTACCGTCCAGGAGCATCAGCAGGGGGACGCTTTGGGCGTCGTCGGGCACGTCGCCGGGCAGGTCCGGCAGGGCCGACTCCACCAGGGTGACAGAGGTCGACCCCAGGGGCGCCAGTCGCTGGACGACCGGCCCGCCCACCCACACGGCGCCTACCAGGACGCCGAGAGCCAGGATCCATTCAGCGAGGGACCGCATCCGAGCACCCGCCTGTGAAGTATCATTTCTGGGTGGAAAAAGTCACGCTGACCATCGATGGTCAAGAGATCTCGGTCGCCAAGGGCACCACGGTCCTGCAGGCCGCCATCGAAGCCGGAATCCAGGTTCCCTACTACTGTTATCACCCCGGTCTCGGCATCGACGCGTCCTGCCGCGTCTGCCTGGTGAAGATCGAGAAGATGCCCAAGCTGCAGACGTCGTGCTCGACGCCGGTGGCCGAGGGCATGGTCGTCCGCACGAACGATCCCGAGTCGGTCGAAGGCCGTGCCGGCGTGTTCGAGTTCCTGCTGATCAATCACCCGCTCGATTGCCCGGTGTGCGACAAGGGCGGCGAATGCCCGCTGCAGGACTTCTCCTACAAGTTCGGCAACTCGCAGAGCCGCATGGACTTCCCGCGGCGCACGTTCGATGGCGAGGGCGTGAAGGCCGACGTCGACTTCGGGCCGACGCTGATGCTGAACCGCAACCGCTGCATCATGTGCACGCGCTGCGAGCGCTTCATGCGCGAGGTCGATGGCGACGCGCAGATCGGCATCATCAACCGCGGCAACGGCACCGAGATCGCGACGTTCCAGGAGCAGGGCATCCACTCGCTGCTGTCCGGCAACCTGATGGACGTCTGCCCGGTCGGCGCCATCACGACCAGGCAGTACCGCTTCCGCTCGCGCCCGTGGGACAACCCGCACGCCGTGGACACCACGTGCACGCTGTGCTCGAAGGGTTGCAGCACCACTGCCTGGCTGAAGGCCAAGCCGGAATGGGCGAAGGGTTCGCGGCTGGTGCGGATCACGCCGCGCTACAACCCCGAAGTGAACGACTTCTGGATGTGCGACATCGGCCGCTTCCAGTACCTGTGGGTCGAGGGCGAGGATCGCCTCCGCCGGCCGATGGTGGCGACCCGCGACGGCGTGCAGCAGGTGGTGACCTGGAAGGACGCGCTGCTCAAGGTGCGCGACCTCCTGAACGACGCGGGCCGCAAGGATGCCTCGTCCGTCCGCATGCTGGCGTCGGCGCACGCGTCCCACGAGGAGCTGTTCCTCATGAAGCGGCTGGCCCAGGACATGAAGGGCGAGGAAGGCGCCTCGCATGTGCACGTCGCGTGGAAGCGCACCGAGAAGCAGCAGCCGGCCGGCACGAAGTTCGTGATCCCCGCGACCGATGCCCCGAATGTCTCTGGCGCGCGCGTGCTGGGTCTTCCGGTGGGCGCCGGCCTCGACGGCGACGCGGACCTTTCGGGTCTGCGCTCGGCCGTGGACCAGGGCCGCGTCGCGGTGCTCTACGTGCTGGATCCCGGCCCGGATGGCTCGATGGGCGACCTGCAGTGGCTGCTCGAGGCTCGCAAGGCCGGCCGGCTGCCGGTGCTGATCTACCAGGGCGTGCTGGCGACGGCGCTCTCGAAGGTGGCCGACGTCATTCTCCCCGGCGCAGCGTGGGTGGAGAAGGACGCCACTTACACGAACGACCAGGGTCGGGTGCAGGCGGCTTCGCGCGCCATCAATCCCCCGGGCGATGCGGTTGACGACTGGCAGATCCTCACCTCCGTCGCGGCTTCGCTGGGCTTGCCCTACACCTACACCACCGCACAACAGGTGCGCGCCGACGTGGCCGAGGCGCTGCGGGCCGACCCCTCGTATGCGGACCTCGCTGACCAGACCTTCAATCGCCCCATGGCGGCTCAGCACTGGCTGAAGGCCAGCAACCCGATGGAGCGCATGAAGTGGAACGACATGTTCCAGGACTTGCCGCCCGTGAAGGGGCACAACGTGCAGATGGAACAGTCGGCCGTGGCGACGGTGATTCCGCTTCGCCTGGTCACCGAAGAGATCTCGCGCGCTCCGGAGTAGCGCGGGTCGGAGTATCCTGAGCGGCACATGCTGCGACGTTCCGTGCGGATCTTCGTTCTGCTGCTGACGATCGCGGTCACGGCCGGCGTGGTCTGGAAGGCGACCACCAACGAACAGATGCGGGGCCGCGCTCGCCTGGCGTCGCAACAAACGGACGCCACCGCGGCCGACGCGCTCTACACTCTGGCCGACATCCGCAGCTCGCTGCACGCCTATGTCGCACCCGGGCAGGGGTATGACTTCTGGTCGGCCCGCGCCAAGTCGGAGCTCGATGCGCTGCGCGCCCGGCTGACCGAATTGAACACAGCGGCCACCACTGCCGGCTACCCGCTCGACGCCGCCTTCGACAATCTGGACAAGCTCGCGGCCGCTGAACGGCGCGCTCATTCCTATGTGCGCTCCGGCCAGATGCTGGCGGCAGGCGACGTGATCTTCACGGACGCCCGCGACATGGTGGACGCCGTCGGAGGCGAGCTGTCGGCTGCGCGCCAGGCAATGGCCCGCGCCGGGTCCTCGCGCGAAGGCGGCATGGCCAACGAGCAGTCGCTCCTGGCGGGCGCGCTGATGGCGGTGTGGATCATCGCGTTGATCATGATGGTGCCGGTGCCTCGGCCGGTGCCGCAGGTTGCGCCCGCAGAGGAAGCGGTCGCCGTTCCCGCCTCGCCGCCCGCCGCGGCCGCATTGGACAACCTGCCCCTGCGCGAAGAGCCGGCTCCGGTCGTGGTTCCTCCACCACCAGCGCCGGTGGTCGCTGCCGCCGCGCCCTCGACGACGCCCCTCTTCCAGGATCTCGCCGCTCTTTGCCTGGATCTGGGCCGCGTCTCGGATGCCGAAGAGCTGAACCCGTTGCTCGAACGCGCCGCCGACGTGCTGGACGCCCGCGGCGTGGTGGTATGGCTCCTTGCCGAGGATCGGCAGGAACTGGTTCCTGCCGTGGCCTACGGGTACGACCCTCAGGTGCTCGCGCGCCTGGGGCCGCTCACGCTGACGGTGGACAACCTGACGGCGTCGGCCTTCAGAACTGCCGCGCCCGCGACCAGCGGCGCGGCGGCGAACCACGAAGCCGCCGTGGCGGTTCCGATTCTGTCGCCTACCGGCCCGAGCGGTGTCCTGACCGCTGAAGTGCACGGGAGCGGCGACCTGGACCGCGCGGTCGCGATTGCCAGCGTCATCGCCGCGCAGCTCGCGAACCTGTTCCCCTCGCCCACGACCGCCGAAGGCCCGCCGGAAGAGGCGGTCAACATCTGAGCCTCAGACCGCTTCGGTGAAGCGCACCGGCCGCACGGGCCGCCGCGGCGCGCGCGACTCGCGAGTGCCCTCCCGCGGCTCGATCGTCGCCTTGGCCGTTCCCGGCTTCTTGTCACGCAGGTAATCCAGCGTCACCGTGCCCTCGTCTACGCGCCCGATGCTGCGCGTCACGTCGGCCGCGTCTTGCACGCGTTCGCCGTTCACGGACGTGATCACGTCACCGGCCTTCAACCCCGCCTTGTCGGCGGCCGAGTCCTTGCGCACGGTCGTGACCAGCGCTCCGCCATCCGCCGCGCCGAAGTACTGCGCAAGCTGATCGGTCAACGAGTCCACGGTGACGCCCAGCCGCCCTCGACCCATCATCATGGTCCCCGGAAGGTCGTCGAAGGGGAAGCCGTCCGCCGGCGGCGGCAGGCGAAAGGCTCGCAAGCCGTCCAGGCCCCGCTCCACCTCGCGGTGGATCTGATCGGGGTCGATGTCGAAGTCCCACGCCATCCCCCGCGCTTCGGGCGCGGCGCTGAGGGTTTGCCGCTGACCGTCGCGAAGCACCGCGAGCGGTACCTGACGGCCTTCCGCGGTCTCCTGCACCAGTCGCGAGAACTGGCGGCTGCTGCGCACGCGTTCGCCGTCGTACTCGATGATCACATCGCCGGCCTTCATCCCGGCCTTGCCGGCAGGACTGCCCTCGTCCACCGACTCCACCTTCACACCGCCCGCAGGCGACCCCGTGTCGGTCGAATCGAGGTCTCGGACCATCACGCCGAGGCGCGAGCCGTGGCCGTCGAAGACCCTGACCTCGCCTCGCGCATTGCCTTCGCGCCGGGCGCTGGCGCCCTGGGCCGCGATCGTGGACACCGCCACGGCCAGGCCGGCACACAGCAGCGCGGCGAACGACCAGTACCGAATCGTCGGATTCATTGTCGGTAACCTCCAACGTCAGTTGAGACGACTCGTCGCGGGGGATGGTCGGCCGCACTAGAATTTGGGCATGGGAAAAGCAGGGACGAACGACGCCGAGCTTCGCAAGGCCATCCTCGAGCGCGCCGAGTCACAGCGCGTGAAGTTCCTGCGGCTGCAGTTCACCGACATCCTGGGCGTGATCAAGAACGTGGAGGTGCCCGACCGGCAGTTCGCCGACGCCCTTGACGGCCAGATCATGTTCGACGGGTCGTCGATCGAAGGCTTCGTCCGGATCGAGGAATCGGACATGTACCTGAAGCCCGACCTGACGACGTTCCAGGTGTTCCCGTGGACCGATCCCAGCGGCGCCCGCGTCGGCCGCCTCATCTGCGATATTGCCAATCCGGACGGCACGCCCTTCGCTGGTTGTCCCCGCACCACGCTGAAGCGGGTGATCGCGATGGCCGCCGAGCGCGGCTTCTCGATGAACGCCGGCCCGGAGACGGAGTTCTTCCTCTTCCTGCGCCGCGACGGCCGCCCGACCACCGAGACGCACGACTCGGCCAGCTACTTCGACCTCGCGCCCGTCGATCTCGGCGAGGACGTCCGGCGCGAGATCGTGCTCGCGCTCGAGCAGATGGGCATGCACGTGGAAGCGGCCCATCACGAGGTCGCGCCCGGCCAGCACGAAATCGACTTCCACTACGACGATGTGCTGGCGACGGCCGACAACGTGAGCACGTGCCGCTTCATCGTGAAGAACGTCGCGCTGCGCAACAACCTGCACGCCACCTTCATGCCGAAACCGATCTTCGGCGTCAACGGCTCGGGCATGCACACGCATCAATCGCTGTTCCGGAACAAGGTGAACGCGTTCTTCGACGCCGACGCCGAGTGGCAGCTGAGCGCGACGTGCCTGCACTACGTCGGCGGGCTGCTTCGCCACGCCAAGGGCAGCTGCGCCATCACCAACCCGCTGGTGAACTCCTACAAGCGGCTGGTGCCCGGCTACGAGGCGCCGACCGCGATCGCGTGGTCCGAGAAGAACCGCAGTCCGCTGGTGCGCGTGCCGGCGGCGCGCGGCATCGGGACGCGCATCGAGCTGCGCACGCCGGATCCGTCGTGCAACCCCTACCTCGCCCTGGCGGTCATGTTGCGGGCGGGCCTCGACGGCATCGACCAGCAGATCGATCCAGGGCCACCGGTGAACAAGAACATCTACAAGATGAGCCACCGCGAGCGCCGGCATCTGCGAATCGATGATCTGCCCGCGAACCTGAGCGAGGCGCTCGACGAGTTCGAGAAGGACGACCTCGTGCGAGACACGCTCGGCGAGCACATCTTCCAGCACTTCCTCGAAGCCAAGCGCGAAGAGTGGGCGGACTACATCCGCCACGTGTCTCCCTGGGAGATGGAGCGCTACCTCGGCGTCTACTGACGCGGCGGCGCCGCCGTCTGCATTGGGGGTCACGCGTCGTCATCAGGCGAGGACGCTGACGGCGACAGGCGGCGCGCGCGGCGCCCTTTCATTGGGAATTTCGCGGCATCTTGCATTGGCACGCACGTTGTATCTGCACGGGTCAGCCGCGGCGGATCACCGGAGTGCTCTATCAGGCAGGCGCTGGCATCGTGCACTCCGGCTGTCTCTACTTCACGATCCGTCCGCGGCACTTGTGTCTGTGGAGGTTTGAGATGACCGAACGCCGTCGCACGTCGACACTGCTCGCGCTCGCGTTGTCCGCCAGTCTGGCGGTGGCGTGCGCGTCGCTCGGGACGCCCTCGATCGCCGAGGTGCACGACAATCCCGGCCGCTACGCCGACCACACCGTCACAGTGACCGGAACCGTCACCACGTCGTGGGGCGTGCCGCTGGTCCCGTATCGGATGTATCGGGTGAGCGACGGACAGTCCGAGATCCTGGTCCTGTCCGACGGCAGCCGCGCCCCCTCGAAGGGCGCCCGCGTCCGGGTGAAGGGCGAGGTCGAAGAGTTCGGCGTCCTGGGTGGCCGATCCCTCGGTCTCCACCTCAGGGAGAAGAGCCTGAAGGTGCTCTGAGACGGCGGAGGCGGGGTCCTGAGCGTGGCGCATGTCCCGTCAGGACCCACCTCGACAGTGGCGCTTAGCGAGATTGTGAAACCGTAGTACAATCGTTAGCGCCGTGGAAGCCCTCGAACATCCCTCACCGCTGGTCCAGTTGCTCAACGCGCTGCTGGCGCCCCTTCACATCCACGTCCCCGACCACGTCGCTTTCTCCGCGCTCATCTGCCTGATCGTGCTCGTCCTCGGCCTGGCCATCCGGTCGCGGCTGAGCATCGACAATCCCGGCAAGCTGCAGATCATCCTCGAAGACGTCACCAGCTTCTTCGTCTCGACGCTCGAGGACAACATGGGGCACAAGGGACGCCAGTTCCTGCCGGTGCTCGGCGGACTGTTCGTCTTCATCTGGATCGGCAACATGATGGGCCAGATCCCCGGCCTTGGCGCGCCAACCAGCAACATCAACGTGCCGTTCGCGTGCGCGCTGACCCTGTGGCTCTACTACCACTACCAGGGGATCCGCGCCCAGGGCCCGTTCTCCTATATCAAGCACTTTGCCGTGATGCCGGGCGTGCCGCTGCTGATGGCGCCGATGATCTTCGTCATCGAAGTGATCAGCCACCTCTCGCGCGTGCTGTCGCTCACGCTGCGCCTGTTCGGCAACATCTTCGGCGAGCACCTGGTTGTCTTGATCATCGCCAGCATCGTGCCGTTCCTGATGCCGCTGCCGATTCAGTTCCTGGGCCTGGTGGTCGGAACGCTGCAGGCGTTCATCTTCCTGATCCTGGGCTCCATCTACCTGAGCGCCGCCGTCGCGGTGGACGAGCACCACTAGGTCGCTTCACGCGGTTCGCTACTGCGTGATCTTCACCACCACGACCGTCTGGTCGTCGGTCTGCTCCGCGTCCTTCCTGAACGCCTGCATCGCCCCGAATATCGCCGCGACAATGTCCTTGGCCGACTGCTGGTAGGTCTGCTCCAGCACCTCGATCACCCGCGCCGATCCGAACTCGTCGCCGGCCTCGTTGAAGGCCTCCGAGATGCCGTCGGAACAGAACACGAACACGTCGCCCAGCGTCAGGTCGAGCGTGATCTCGTCGTAGGTCGATCCGGGGAACGACCCCAGGGGCATTCCCGGCATCGGGATCTGCGCCGCCTTGCCGCCGGTGTAGCGGACCGGATAGGGCAGGCCGGAGTTCGCGAAGGTCACCTGCTTCCGCCGCAAGTCGAACATCGCGTAGCACAGCGTGCAGTAATACTCCTCGAGCTGCCGCTCGTTGAGGATGCGGTTCATCGCGTTCAGCACCACGCCCGGCGTGCTGCGCCGGGTCTCGAGGCGGCGGCGGAACGTGCGGCCGCGCACCAGCTCGCCCACGAACGCGCTGTACAGCGCCGCCGGCACGCCTTTCCCCGACACGTCGCCCACCGACACCACCAGCGTGTGCGGTTCCGGTGAGAGGAAGTCGTAGATGTCGCCGCCCAGCTCGCGGGCCGGGTCGAAATGCCAGGCCACGTCAACGCCGCGCAGCCGCTTCGGCAGATCCTGCGGCAGCAGCGCCATCTGCACACGCTGCGCAAACCGCAGTTCCTTCTCGATGCGCAGCTCGTTGTCGCGGATCGCCTCGTAGAGGCGCGCGTTCTCGATCGCCACCGCCGCCTGCGAGGCGAGCAGCGTGAGCAGCTCGACGTTCTTCTTGCTGAACGCCGCCATCTCGGGGCTCTCGAGGTCGAACACGCCGATGCAGCGGTCCTTCAGCAGCAGCGGGATCACCAGCTCGGACCGCACGTCCTCGACGACGTTGATGTAGCGCGGATCCTGCGTGACGTCGTCCACCAGCACGGGCTCCTTGTGGAGCGCGGCGTAGCCGACCAGGCCCTCGCCGAGCTTCACGGGCTCGAGCGCGCGCGGGTTGTCGCCGTACTTGATCGCCAGCTTCATCTCCAGCATCTGGCTCGATTCGTCGAGCAGCGCGATGCCGAAGATGCGGTAGTTGATGATCCGCTTGACCAGGTGCGCGAGGCGCGTCAGCAGCTCGTCGAGATCGAGGATGGCGCTCATCTCGCGGCCGATCTCCGCCAGCGTCTCGAGCGTCTCCGCGTACTCGCGCTCCGACTCGAACAGCCGCGCGTTGACGATCGCCTGCGCGACGTGAGCGCCGAACTGCCGCAGGATCACCTCGTCGCGCTCGGTGAAGGCGGCGCGCCGATCGCTCAGCAGGTTGAGCGCGCCGATGACCTTACCCTTGTGCCGCAGCGGCACCGCCAGCTGCGAGCGGACGCCGGGCACGGTCTTCAGGTAGCGCGGGTCGGCGTCGACATCGTCGATCAGCAGCGGCCGCTTTTCCGCGACCGCGGCGCCCACCACCCCCTGGCCCGACCTGCAGCCGGAACGTGCGCACGACCTCCTCGGGGTAGCCGACGGCGTAGGCGATGTGCAGGTCCTGCCGGCGCTCGTCCAGCAGGTAGACCGAGAACACGGTGAACGAGGTCAGCCGGGAGATCAGCTGCGGGATCTTTTCCAGAAGCTCGGTGAGGTCGAGGACCGACGTGACCTCGCGGCCGAGTTCGGCCAGGACCGCCAGTTCCGCGGCGTCGCGGATCGCGGGCAGGCCGGCTGAGGAGTCGTGGGTTGGTGGCCCGCTCTGGGGCACCCTGCCGGGAGCGCCCGCCGGCCCCGGGTCTGGATGGTCTGTCATGGAGTGGTCGTTGGGGCGGCCGATCAGGCGCCGATAGGGCAGTATACTGAGTGAATCCCGAATGCAGAATGACGAAGTGACGCTGCCGTTCGACTACGCGGCGATCGAACGCATCCTCCCGCACCGGTACCCGTTCCTGCTGGTGGACCGCATCACCGAGTTCGAACCGGACAAGCGGATCGTCGGCATCAAGAACGTCTCCATCAACGAGCGCTACCTCTCGACGACGTCGGCCGATGGCCGGCAGGCCCTGCCACCGACCATCCTCACCGAGGTGGTTGCGCAGGTGGGCGCCATCCTGATTCTCGCCAAGCCCGAGTACCGCGACCTGTTGATTTTCTTCCGCGGCATCGAGCGCGTCCGTTATCGCGGCCAGGTCTACCCTGGTGATGTGCTGGTGGTCGAAGCCCGCGTCAAGCGGCTCCGCAACCGGATGGGCGTCCTCGAAGGCCGGGCCAAGGTCGGCAACCGCATCGTCGCCAACGGCACCATGACCTTCGCGCTCGGCACGAAGGACACCGAACCCGCTTAGCCGTTCGGACGATCCGGCCGTCAGGCGCCGGCCGGGCCCTTGTAGAGGACGCGGCCCAGCCGCTTGTGCCAGGCGGTGAACTCCCCGTCACCCGCATCCTCGCGTATCGCGCGGCGCACCTGATGAATCTTCGCGTCCAGCTCGTCCACCGTGGCGAGGATGAACGCCTCGAGCGTCTTGGGCTCGCTCGGCGAGCCGTGCTCGCGCGAGCCGTGGTGCGACAGCACCAGGTGCTCGAGGTTCGACCGTAGCTCGACGGGGAAACCGGCGATGCCGGTCGCCGTTTCGCGTACCAGGATCAACCCGAGCGCGATGTGTCCCAGCAGGTTACCGTCGCGCGTGTAGCTGGCGGTGCCCGCGTCGTACTGCAGCTCCTGCAGCTTGCCGATGTCATGGAGCACGACGCCGGCGAGGACCAGATCCGCGTCGGCGCCGTAGGCCCGCGCCACCTGGCTTCCCACCTCCGCCATCTTCACGACGTGCTCGAGGAACCCGCCGCGATAGGCGTGGTGGATCACCTGGGCGGCAGGCCACTCCCGCATCTCGGTGCCATGGTCGGTGAGAATGCGCGTGAGCAGCACCCGCAGGTGCGGGTTCTCCATCGCCGCAACGCGCCCGGTGAGCTCCGCCCACATCTCCTCGATCGGCCGCGGCGCGCTCAGCACGCACTCTTCCTCGCGGAAGCCTTCCAGTCGATCCTGCTCGGCGTGCACGCGCCGGATCGACGTCAGCACCAGTTGCACCTGGCCGTTGTAGAAACTGCCCTTGCCTTCGACCTTCACGAACTCGCCGGCGTCGAACTGGGCGCCGAAGCGTTCGATCTCGTCGAACATCTTGGCGGTGACCTGCGCCGAGACGTCCTGCAACGTGAGGATGATGAATTCCGATCCGCTGCGGCCGGTGCGGACCTCTTTCGAGGTGCAGAGAAAAAACCCCCAGCCGGCGGAGTCAGCGGAGAGCTCGACGAGGCGCGGCAGCCGTGGCACCGGGAGATTGTACTCCCCGAACCACCGCGATGCCGGCCAGCACCAGGCCTGCCGCGATGATGATGCGGAACGAGAAGCGCTCGCCCAGCAGCAGCGAGCCCAGCGCCACCGCGATCAGCGGATTGATGTACGCGTAGAGCGACACCGTGGAGATCGGCAGGTGCTTCACCGCGTAGACATAGGCGGTGTAGGCGACGATCGAGCCCGCCACCGTCAGATAGATCATCGCGGCAAGCGTGCGCGCGGTGAAATGCAGCTGGCTCCACTCGTCATTCGCCGTCCCGATCCCCAGCAGCATCACGCCGCTGAAGAATCATCTGCACCGTCGATGCCGCCAGCGGATCCGCGGACGATGGATGTCGCTTGGTGTACGAGGTGCCGAGCGCCCACCCAAGACACGCCAGCTGCAAGGCAATGACGCCGCCGATCACCGCGCGGCCCTCGCCGCCGCCCACCGTGATCTCCGGCCACACCAGCACGACGATGCCGGCAAAGCCGATGGCCAGGCCGGCCAGCGCTCGCCCCTGCAGGCGCTCGCCGCCCTTGAGGCTCGACTCGATGCCGACCGACCAGAACGGCACCGATGCGATCACCACGGCGGTCAGGCCACTGGCCACGAACTGCTCGGCCCACACCACGAAGCCGTTGCCGACCACGTTCATCAGGAACGCGAGCAGCGCCAGGCTGCCCCACATGCGCGGACCGGGCAGGCGGCGCCCGGTGACAACCGAGAAGGCACCGAGCGCGAGACCCGCGGCCATCCAGCGCAGACCGGCCAGCAGGAACACCGGGATGGTCTCGAGCGCCACCCGGATCGCGAGGTAGGTGGTGCCCCACACGAGGCAGATCGTCACCCACGCGGCCCAGGCCAGCTTCTGTTCGCGGGTCATGTTGGTTGGATGACGACTAGTGGGATGTCTGGTCGGTCTCGACAGCGTCCGCAGGCGAAGCGGCGGTGTCCGGGGCAATCCGCACGCAGTTACCGCCTTCGTCCTTGGCGCGATAGAGCGCGTGGTCGGCGCGGCCAATCAGCGCCGGCACGTTGACTTCGCCCTGGAGGGCCTGCGCCAGGCCAACGCTGGCGGTGATCTGCAGGTTCTCGCCGGCCCAGGCGACAGGCCGGTCGGCGACTTCGCGGCGAAGCGTCTCCGCTACCCGCTTGGCGCCCTGCAGGGGCGTTTCCGGCAGCAGGACGAGGAACTGTTCGCCCGCGTAGCGGCACTTGAGGTCCGAGCCGCGCAGCACCTCGCGCATGCGCTTGCCAATCACCGCCAGCACGGCATCACCACAGAGGTGACCGTGGCGGTCGTTGACGTCCTTCAGGTGATCGACGTCGAACATGATCAGCGAGACCGGGGCGTGGCTGCGGCGCGCGCGACGCAGTTCGGCGTCGATCACTTCCATGGCGTGGCCGCGCGTGAAGCAACCGGTGAGCGCATCGCGGACGTTGTTCTCGCGCACCTCGCGCGTGAGCTGGGCCTGCCGAATCGCCAGCGCCAGGAGCGGCGTGCACGCCTCGATCGCGCGGCGGCGCTCCTCGGAGAGCGAACCGTCGGCGGTGCGCACGCCGAGGACGCCGATTGCAGCCGAGCCGACCATCAGGGGAAACCCGATGGCGCGGTTGCCCTCGCCGTCGGCGGTCTGGCCGGCCAGGAGCTGCTCGGCGAGATCGCCCCACTTGAGCACCTCGTCGCTGCCGCGCGTGTCGCCGGCCAGCGCTTCCCACTGCGTGCCTTCGCGGATCAGCACCCAGACCCGTTCGGAACCCGCGAGCAGGGGCAGGTGCTGGGCGATGCTGACGCGAATCGATTCGAAGTCGCCCGAGCGTCCGAGCGCCTGACCGAAGGCGATCAGCCGTTCCACTTCCTCGGCGCGCCGCTCGCTCTCCTGGCGCTGCGCCTCGACGACGCTGGCCTCGGTGTGGGCGAAATGACGTTTGCGGATCTCGTGGTATCCGAAGATCACCGCCAGCAGGACGAGGGCGGGAACCAGGGACAGCCCGCTATCCTCCTCGACCCGTCGGGCATAGGACAGAACGCGCGAGAGCGGCGCCGAGAACAGGATGAGGATGGCCGCGGCGAGACCCGCCAGTGGCAGCAGGTCCTGACGACCAAAAATCTTCATGTGCAAGGCTGAGCCTAGCCGGAGGCACTGGACCTGTCAAACCCCGAAGTTGCGATAGATTGTGACCCGTGGTCGATCGTGCCGCCGGCTTCGCCCGATTCTTCGAGACGGCCCGCGAAGGCTTCTATATCGGCACGCTTCAGGCTGGCGGTTCCGCAACGCTCGAAGCCAACGCTCATCTGAAGCTCGTGCTGGGCTATCCGCCGGAGACGGCGACCACGGTCGTCACGCCCTTCGATCCCGAGCGCTTCGTGGATCCCGATGCCCGCGCCTCGTTCCTGAAGCGGCTGCAGCAGGCCGGCGCGGTGTCCGATCATCTCCTGCGGCTGCGCCGCCTCGACGGCTCGATTGCCTGGGTCGAAGTGACCGCGACGGCCGAGACCCGCGACGGAGACGAGGGAGTCCATGTCGAGGCCCTCGTGCGGGACGTCGGCGAGCGGCGCAAGCTGGACGACCGATCGCGTGACGTGCAGACCGAGCTGCTGCAGGCCGAGAAAATGGCCGCTCTCGGGCACACCATCTCGGGCGTCGCCCACGAGCTGAACAACCCGCTCGCGACCATCCTGTCGTGGTCCGAGCGCCTGTCGGATCAGCCACTCGACGAGAAGACCCGGCGCGGGCTGGCGGTCATCCTCGGCGAATCCGAACGCGCCGCCCGCATCGTCCGCAACCTGCTGACCTTTGCCAGGAAGAGGCAGAGCACCCGGGCAATGGTGGATGTGAACCAGGTGGTCCGCGAGACGCTGGCGCTGCGGGTCTACGAGCAGCGGGTGTCGAACATCAACCTGATCGAGGCGCTGGCGTCCGGACTGCCGCCGGTGTTCGCCGACGGTCATCAGATCAAGCAGGTGCTGCTGAACCTCGTCATCAACGCCGAGCAGGCGATGCTGAACCTGCGCGGACGCGGCACGCTGGTCGTCCGCACCTGGCACGACCATGAGAAGGGCTGCGTCCTGCTCGAGATCAACGATGACGGCCCGGGCGTTCCCTCGGATGTGCAGTCGCGCATCTTCGATCCGTTCTTCACCACGAAGGAAGTGGGCACGGGCACTGGACTGGGGCTGAGCGTGGCCTACGCGCTGGTGAAGGAGCACGGCGGACGCATCTGGCTGCGATCCGAGGCCGGCCGCGGCGCGTCGTTCTTCGTCGAACTGCCGGTCACGGTGAAAGGGCCGGAACCCGTGCGGGCGCCGGCGCCGCCGGCGGCGTCGATTTCGCTCGAGGCCTTCAAGGGCGCGCGCGTGCTGGTGGTGGAAGACGAGCCGGCGCTCGCCGTGGCCGTATCCGAGGCTCTCGGCGATGCCGGCTTCGTGGTCGATCGGGCGGGTGACGGCGAGGAGGGTCTCACCCGACTCGCCGAGCAGTCTTACGAACTCATCGTGTGCGACCTGAAGATGCCGCGCATCGATGGCATGCAGTTCTACCGCGCCATGGCGGCGGCAACGCCGGCCCTGGCCCGTCGCGTCATCTTCGTCACCGGAGACGTCGCCGGCACCGATGCCGAGCGGTTCCTCGATGAAACCGGATGCCGCTGGCTGTCGAAGCCGTTCAGGCTGGGCGACTTGCTGCGCGCGGCCCGCGACACGCTGTCGTAGGGCACCACCACCGCGGAGGTCGCCCGGCGCGCCGCGGCCGGCGACACCCGCGTGTCCGACTGCGGCAGCGTGGCCTTGGCCATCACCGGCTTGGCCTGGAAGGCCAGAATCGCGGAGCGCAGGGCCGCCGACGCGGCGATCGGCGTGGTTTCGGCGCCGAGAGCCTCGCGAAGGCGACGGAGCGCCCGCGCGTGGAGCTGCGACACCCGCGACTCGTTCACGCCGAGTTCACTGCCAATCTCCTTCATCGTCACTTCGCCGTAGTAGTAAAGGGCGATCACGCGCTGTTCGCGGGCCGGCAGCGTGGCCAGCGCTCGACGCACCCGGTCGCGCACCTCGGTCTGCTCGTAGAGCGCGTCGGGCCGCTCGGGCTCGGCCGGCATCAGGACCGCCGGGAGCTGCTGGTCGTCGATCTGCTCGGCCGACGAGTACGGGGAGGTCGATTCAATCGTGTTGATGCGGACGATGGTCTTGCCCAGGCGCTTCTCGTCCGAGCCCACCGCGGCGGCCAGGTCGGCCAGCGAGGGCTCGTGTCCAAGGGAGGCGCGCAGTTTCTCGCGGGCGGCTTCGAGCTCGCGGCGCACGCGGCGGACCCCACGGGGCCAGGCGTCCTTGCGCAGCGCGTCGATCATCGCGCCACGGATGCGGCGTTCGGCGAACGTCTCGAACTTGATCCCACGGCTGTCGTCGAAGCGGTGAGCCGCGTCGATCAATCCGATGACGCCGTCCTGCACGAGGTCGCCAAGGTCAATGGAATGCGGCATGGTTGCGGCCATGCGGCGCGCCAGAGCCTCCACGAAGGGTAGTCCGGCTTCCACGCGATTGTTTTCTGCGTTCGACTGGGCACTCATTTTCGTCGCTCATCCTCCGGACCCAGGGTTAGGTCCCGCCACTGTAGAGGCAACCTCGATGCCATCCTTGTGCAGCTTCGTGGAAGGACGCGCAGTTACGCCGTCCCGTCCTCTTAAACTGCTGATCCAGAACGGTTTGCAGGCTTACAAAGCAGAAGGTGTGCCTACTTGGGCTAACGCCACTTCGTCAAAATGTTGACGGAATGCGTTGGTGGAGAGTCAAATTTGTGACGCGCGGGTGTGCGCACAGGTGTGCAGCAGTGGGCAGCACAGACGGAAATGGTGGGTTTGAGCGGAAGGAGGGGTCGATGCGCCCGATTACTCGGGCTCGGACATCGACATACGAATTTCGCGTGCGAGACACATAGCTTGTAATGCCGCCGAGACGACTTGAGTCGCTCTGGCCCGCTGTCCCTCGTCGGGAGCCTTGGCCTCGAGCAGCTCGGCGTGCGCCAGGATGACCCCGAGCTGGTTGTTCAGCCGATGGATGAGCGACCGCAGGTCGTCCGCGCCGGGCTGCGACGCGTGGTCCGTCATGGCCTTGGCAGTTGGCACCTGCGGTCGCAGACCGCCGCGCTCAAGCTGTGGCACTGGGGGCCGATGGAGCATTGCCGTCAGGCTGACGCCACAGGGTGTCCACGAAGATACGAATGCTGCCGCCGGCGGTGCGGACGTACTCGACCTTGCCCGCGGCAATCCAGTTGTAGATGGTCCGGCGGCTGACGCCGACCAGCTCACACGCTTTCATGATGCTTACAGTTTGACGTTCCACGTTCCTGCCTCCTGGCACGAATCCCTGGCCCTGCGGCCGTTTACGACCGGCCACTTCAGGCCGTCACCCGCGCGGTGCACTCACGTCCGCGTTCAAAGTCAACTATCGGTTCCTGCCAGCATGGGATTAGGTGTGCAGCCTTGACAACGGCTGTCAATTCTTTGACAATCACGTCTAAATGCCTGATTCCAAACCAAATATCCTTCTCGTAGACGATGAAGATGCGTTGCGGGAGGTGGTGGCGGAACGGCTCCGCGACGAGGGATTCGAGGTTTCGGAGGCCGCCTCGGGCGAAGCCGCGCTAGCCGATCTGCAGCGGTTTGCCTTCGACGTCATCATTTCCGACCTGCGCCTGCCGGGCATCGACGGGCGCGAGGTCATTGCCGCGGCCATCGACCGCTACCCCGGAATCATCGCGATCGTGGTCACCGGCTATGCCACCGTGAAGGACGCCGTCGACGTCATCAAGCGCGGCGCTGCCGACTTCGTCGCCAAGCCCTTCCAGTTCGACGAGTTGCTGCACGTGGTGCGGACGGCCATCGAGCAGCGCCGCCTGAAGGACGAGAACGCCTATCTCCGGCAGCAGCTCGACGAGCGCTTCGGCCTGGGCGCGATGGTTGGCAAGAGCTCGCCGATGCGAGCGCTCTACCAGCTGATCGACACGGTGGCGCCGACCAGCGCGACAGTTCTCATCTCGGGTGAGACCGGGACCGGCAAGGAGATGGTCGCCCGCGCGATCCACCAGAGCAGCACGCGGCGCCAGCAGAGGTTCGTCGCGATCAACTGCAGCGCGATCCCCGAGCCGCTGCTCGAGGCCGAGTTGTTCGGTCACGTGCGCGGCGCCTTCACCGGCGCGGTCGGGTCGCGGCAGGGCCGCATCGAGCAGGCCGACAAGGGCACGCTCTTCCTCGACGAGATCGGCACCATGCCCTCGTCTCTGCAAATGAAGATGCTCCGCGTGCTGCAGGAGCGGGAGTTCGAACGCATCGGCGATGCGCGCACGGTGAAGGTGGACGTGCGGGTCGTGGCCGCCACCAACGCGGACCTCACCCGGATGGTGAAGGAGGGATCGTTTCGCGAGGACCTCTTCTATCGGCTCAACGTCGTGCCGGTCCAGCTGCCGCCGCTGCGCGAGCGATCCGAGGACATCCCGCTGCTGGTGGCGCGCTTCATCGACAAGCACCAGCCCGCCTCCGAGAGCACCGAGCCGGTGGTTGTCGCCCAGGATGCAATGCGCCGCCTGATGGCGTTCGAATGGCCGGGCAACGTCCGTCAGCTCGAGAACGTCGTCGAGCGGGCGCTGGCGCTCGGCGGAGGCCGGCGTCTCGTGGACGTGGACGATCTGCCGCCGGAGATGCGTGCCGAAGCGCCGCCGGTGAGCTACGTGCCACGTCTGTCCGAGGAAGGCGTCGACCTCCCGCACCTGGTGAGCGAGTTCGAACGGCAGCTGATCGATCAGGCGCTGGAGCGCACCGAGGGCAATCGTGGAGCGGCCGCGCGCCTGCTGAACCTGAAACGGACGACGCTCGTCGAGAAGCTGAAGCGGCTCGGACGCGAGGTCGAAGCCGAGACCGTCGCCTAGATGCGACGCACTTCCTGATCGGTGAAGATCGTCACGTCCGAGGCGTGCCGGAGCAGCCAGTCAACGGGCCGGCCACTGCCGGTGCGCCCGACGATCGAGTGCACCACGGCGCGTTTGCGGCCGCCGATGGCGACGATCCAGATGCGCGTGCTGCTCAACAGGAAGGGCATCGACAGCGTCAAGCGCCGGCGCGGCGGTTTGGGCGAATCGTCCACGGCCACCACCCGGTTCTGGTCCTCCAGTGCAGGATGTCCGGGGAAGAGCGACGCGATGTGACCGTCCTCGCCCACGCCCAGGATGGCGAGATCGAGCGGCTGCCCGTCCAGTTCGCGATCGAGGATGTGGTCGTAGTCGATCGCCGCCTTCTCCAGGTCGAGCTGCGCTGCCGGCATCGGGAAGGCTCGCGGCGCGCGCGGCTGCAGCGGATCGATCAGCATCCGCCGGGCCAGGCCGTAATTCGATTCCGGATCGTCGGGCGGAACGGCCCGCTCGTCCACCCAGAACAGCGACACCCGGCTCCAATCGGGCTTCGCGGTTCTGAGCGCTCCGAGAAAGATCAGCGCGGTGGGCCCGCCCGAGAGGCCGCACGACAGCGGACCGGCGGCGGCAAGCCGTTCGAATTCGCGGGCGATGTGCGACCGCAGGTCCTCGAGGTTGGCGACGACGAACTCCATCTCAGGATAGGATACCTTTGTGCCCCCTCGCTTTGCGTACTGGACGATCCTCGTCGACGATCAGCCGACGGCGTTCCGGGCGAAGGACCACGACGAGCTACTGCCGACCTTCCGCCAGCTGAAGGAGAAGCATCCCTCAGCCGTGATGATGTGGTTCCAGAGCGGACGGCTGTGGCGATCGCAGCTCGAGGCGCACGATGCCTTCACCGCCGCGCGCCGCGAGGAAGATCGCAAGAAGAAGGCGGCCGAGGGTCCGCCCCGCGATCGCAAGTGGCGGCCTGGCGGCACGCATCGCGATCCGCGCCAGAAGTACATCGACGCCAAAAAGGCGAAATGGACGAAATTCAAGAAGAAGATTCGCGAAGGCGTTGAGCGCCGCGATCTGAAGCGCGCGGCAGCGCCCCCCGACACCGGCGGCAAACCCGCCAGCCCCCAAGAAGTCCGAGGAATGATCGCGCACATCGTGCTGTTCACTCCGAAGGCGTCACTGAGCGCCACAGAGCGGCAGGAAACCATCACCGCGCTCGAGCACGCGTGTTCCGACATTCCCCAGATCGCACGGGTGCGCGTCGGCCGCCGGCGCCTGCTCGGGTACGCCTACGACGCGCTGGCGCCCGTCCCCTTCGAGTACGCGGTGGTCATGGAGTTCGAGTCGGAAGCCGACCTCCACGCTTACCTGCACCATCCCGCGCACGTGTCGCTGGGCCACCACTTCAACAACTCGGCTGAAGTCGCAATCGCGCTGGACTTTGCCATCGGCGACGCCTCGCAGATCCAGGCAATCGCCGCGCTCGACACTCCCGGCTAGCCGCGCGGTTCGCGATCAGGCCAGCGAATCGCGGCGCAGCATTCGCCGGATCGTCCGCACCACCGACGGCTGCTTCCGCTCATCGTCCATGCGCTCGAGCAGGGCGAGCGCGGCGGAGATCGAGGTCACCGGCTGTCACACCCATCTTGCGCAGACCCGCGGGCGCCGTCTCGAGCGGGCCATGCCACACCAGCACCGGCCTCGCCTTGCTGTCGATGGCCACGTCCAGGCAGTTCTCCGGGCGATCGTCCACCACGGCATCCAGTTGCAGAGCGTCGGCGAGCTTGCCTCGCGAGCGCTGCACGACGAACACCGACGGCAGCGGAAAGCCGTGCGCCTGCAGCCATCGCTGGGTCTGGAGCTGCGTGGTCTCACCGGCGCTCGGCGGGCGTGTGGTGATGAACAGGACTTCCCAGCGCCGCGTGCGCGCGGTCTCGGCAATGCGCGCGATGATGCCAGGCTCCATCTCCGGCAACGTGTTCCAGAAGTTCTCGATGGCGGCCACCCGCTGCCACAGTTGACTCTGCTGCTGTGCCGTCAGCTGCAGTCCGTCAACGACGGGCGCCGCGGTTGATCCGGCGGCTGCCGGCGCGTGCGGCGGGACCGTGGCTGAACCTGATTCCCGCGCCTGGGTCTCGCGCGGCGCAGGCGGGCCGAACAGACGCTCCCTCTCCTGGCGCAACACGGTATGCATGTCGGCGACCGTGCCGTCCATGTCGAAGGCGACGCGAAGACTCATATCAGCGGGCGGCTGCGGGCAGCAGGCTGGCCTGCGGCTCCGCGACGAAGAAGCGATCGACGATCTCGCGCACCTGGTCGAGCGACTCCGCGCTGTTCACGGCAATCCGCAGGTGCGATCCGCCTTCGAGACCCTTCGTGTACCAGGTGCAGAGCGCGCGCAGCTTGTTGATCACCCACCGCTCGCGGCTGCGCATCGGGGCAGGGACGCCAACGCCCTGGCCCGGCGCCTGGTGGCGGAACCCTTCCGCTTCACGCGCGCCATCGTCGAGCAGCAGGTGGATGTATTCGAGCAGGAACTCGCCGCGTGCAGCCATCGACACCGTGCGCGGCGCGCGGCCTTCGAGCAGGTCGCGGGCCTGCGCGAGGATCCATGGGTTGCGCAGCACGCCGCGGCCCACGAACACGCCGCTGACGCCTTCGGCGAGCCGCGCGACGACCTGCTCCGGCTCGATGCAGTCGCCCGAGCCGAACACCGGGATGCGCACCGCCTTCGCCACTTCGGTGACGAAGTCCCAGTCGGCCTGGCCGGAGTACGACTGCTTCGCGGTGCGGCCGTGAATGGTGATCGCGGCGGCGCCGGCGTCCTCGACCCGTCGCGCCACGTCCGGCGCGGTGAGGCTGGTTTCGTCCCAACCCTTGCGCATCTTGACGGTGACGGGAATGCCGACCGCCCTGGTCATCGCCCTGATGATCGCCGCGGCGTGCTCGGGCTCGCGCATCAGGCTGCAGCCGGCGTGATGCTTGGCGATCTTCGGCACCGGGCAGCCCATGTTGACGTCGACGATGTCCGCGCCCATGCCTTCGACGACGCGCGCGGCTTCGGCCATGCGATCCGGCTCGCCGCCGAAGATCTGGATCGAGACCGGACGCTCTTCCTCGGTGTATCCGCGTACTCCAGGGTGCGGTCGATGCCGCGAACCAGCCCCTCGCTGCTGACCATCTCCGAGACGACGAGGCCGCATCCGCCCTGGCGCTTCACCAGCCGGCGGAACGCGGTGTCGGTCATCCCCGCCATGGGCGAGACGACGAACGGGGACGGGAGCGGAACGGTGCCGATCTTCATTGTGGGTTGACCGTCGTACTCAGTAGGGTCTCACGTCCGCGGCGTCCACTTCCACGCTCACGGCCTGGCCGATCAGATCGACCGAGAGCACGAGGCGGGCATGGGCGCCCTTGCGGATCAGGCGGCCGGCCACCCCCTTGAGGGGGCCAGACACCACCTTGACCATCTCGCCTTCCTTGACCAGCGGGCACGGATCGTAGGAGAGCTCACTCTCGACCAGCTGCCGGATGCCCTCGACTTCTTCCGCGGGAATCGAGGACGGCGTCCCCTCGTTGCCGACGATCTGCACGACGCCGTCGCAGGTCAGCACCGGCAGGCGGTTGGCGGCGTCGAAGCGGGCGAAGCAGTAGCCGGGGAACAGCGGCCACTCGATCTTCTTCTTGCGGTCCTTCCAGCGGCTCCATTTCGCAATGGTCGGCAGGAAGACTTCAATCGACTTGCGTTCCAGTTGATCCCGGACGGCCTTCTCGTGACGCGAGCGAGTCCAGATGGCGTACCACTGGGTCTCGGCCGACTGGAACTCGGCGCTCACCGCGCTCCCTGGGACACCTGGGCCGCGGTCTGCTTCAATCCGACCTCCCAGGCCTTCTTGATCTCGTCGTTCTTCCAGTCGATGATGGCCTGCGAGCGCAGCTTCTCGAGGAACTTGCTGAACTCGCCGCGGCGCTTCTCGTTGGCGAGACGATCCGCGATGTCGCCGCGTGCCTCGTCGAACGGCTTCACCGTCGCCGTCTCCATCGTCTCGATCTTGATCAGCTGAAAACCACGGGCGGTGCGGAGCACCGGCGTCAGGTCCCCGGCCTTCAGGCCTTCGATGGCCTGCTGCAGCTCGGGCGCGAGCACGTCGCGCGTCACCGGTCCGACCAGCCCGCCGTTGGCCTTCGACGGCGAATCCGACAGGTCCGCGGCCAGGCGCGCGAACGGCTCGCCGGCAAGCAGCCGCTTGCGGATGTCCTCGGCCTTGGCCCGGGCTTCGTCTTCAATCCCGACGTTCACGCCGCGATCGCTGGCCGGGACCGCCACCAGCAGCTCGCGCAGCGTCAGCTGCGGCGTGGTGGTGAAGGTTTCCTTGTGGCTGTCGTAGTACATCTTCAGCTCGGCGTCGGTGACCTCGAGCTTGCTCATCACCTCGGTCTGCTGCACACGCTGGATGATCATCGTGCGCTCCAGCTGCCGCCGGAGATCGACCATCGTCAGGCCTTCGCCCTTCAACGCCGCCTGGAACGCGGCGTCGTCTTCCAGCTTGTTCTCTTTCTTGATGTTCGCGACGATGCTGTCGAACTGCTCGTTCGACATCGTGTAGCCCAGCTCCTTGCCGCGCTGGACGATCAACAACTCGTCGACCGCGTCGACGATCACTTCGGGCGTGACTTCGGACAGCGCCTTCTTCAGCGCGGCATCGTTGTCGGGCCGCAGGTTCGGGTTCTTCTGTCGAAGGGCCGCGATCTGCTTCTGTTCGAGATCGGTCTTGGTGATGATGTCGCCATTCACCTTGACCAGTACCTGCTCGAGGATGTCGGCCCGGGGCGCCGCAAGGGCCGCCACGATCAGAACCGCCGAAACCGTCATCGTTCGTATCTTCATTTGGGTGAATCCCCGCAATCCTCTAGTTTACTGCTCGTCCGTCAGGGCCAGCAACAGACCGGTAACCCGGTCGAGCACCCCGTCCGGCGCCCGCGGATCCTCGGGCGCGGCCTTCAGAATCTCTTCCTTCGAGAACCCCGGCGTCACCGCCCCAGCCGTGGCCCGTGCCGCCCACCAGGCCGGCTTCCGCTGCGGCCGGCGCGGCAGCGCCCCGGCCTTGGGCCATGCCTTCGCCAGCGGCGGCGGCGCGGAGGGCTCTGGCGCTTCCTGCATCGGGACGCTGAGATCCAGCTTCAGCGTCGCCGGCGGGAACAGTTTCAGGTCATTCCGTTCGCGGACCATCTTGATCAGCCGGAGGGGATCGACCGTGGTCTTCTTCTCCCTGAACTTCAAGACGACGGCGGAGCCTTCCCGGTCGAGGCCTTCCAACCCCAAGTTGATCCGCCAGGACGCGGATGCGGGCGTAATCCGCCAGATTGAGGAGCGCCGTCGGCGGCACTCCGTAGCGATCGCGGACCTCGTCCACGATGCCGGCGATCTCCTCCTCGGAGCGGGCCGCGGCGACGCGGCGGTAGATGGTCAACCGCTGATTCATGTCCGGTACGTATGACTCGCTGAGGCGGAAGTCCACCTTCAGGTTCACCACCGCGCGGACGTCGTCCTCGAGGTCCTCGCCCTTCAGCTCGCGAATCGTGTCCTCGAGCAGCTTCATGTACATCTCGAAGCCGACGGCCTCGATGTGTCCGCTCTGCTGCCCGCCCAGCAGGTTGCCGGCGCCGCGGATCTCCAGGTCGAGGGCCGCGACCCTGAAGCCGCTGCCCAGGTCGCTGAACTCCTTGATCGCGGCCAGCCGCTTGCGCGCCACCGGCGACAGCGACTGCTCGGGCGGAATCAGCAGGTAGGCGTACGCCGGGCGATCGCTTCGGCCGACGCGGCCGCGCAGCTGATAGAGCTGCGACAGCCCGTAGCGATCCGCGCGGTTGATGACGATGGTGTTGGCGTTGGGGATGTCGAGGCCGTTCTCGACAATCGTCGTCGCCAGCAGCACGTCGAACTTGTGCGCCATGAAGTCGAGCATCGCGCGCTCGAGCACGTCCTCGTTCATCTGCCCATGGCCGATGACGACGCGCGCTTCCGGCACCAGCCGCTGCAGCAGGTTGCCCATCGAGAAGATCGACTCGACGCGGTTGTGGACGAAGTAGATCTGCCCGCCGCGCGCCATCTCGGTCCGCACCGCCCGCGCGATGACATCGGAGTCGAACTTCACCACGTTGGTCTGAATCGCGAGGCGGTCGCGCGGCGGCGTTTCGATCACCGACATGTCGCGGATGCCGACCAGCGACATGTTGAGCGTGCGCGGAATCGGGGTGGCCGTCATCGTCAGCACGTCCACCTTCTTGCGCATCTGCTTGATGCGCTCCTTGTGCGTGACGCCGAAGCGCTGCTCCTCGTCGACGATCAGCAGCCCGAGGTCCCTGAACTGCACGTCCTTGGAGAGCAGGCGATGCGTGCCGACGATGATGTCGACACGGCCGGCAGTGAGCGTCTCGAGGGTCTCGGCGATCTCCTGCTTGGTGCGGAACCGGCTCACCATGTCGATGCGCGCGGGGAATGCAGCGAAGCGTTCGCGGAGCGTCTTGAGATGCTGGAACGCCAGCACCGTGGTCGGCGCGAGCACCGCCACCTGCTTGCCGTCCATCACCGCCTTGAAGGCGGCGCGCATCGCGACCTCGGTCTTGCCGTAGCCGACGTCGCCGCACAGCAGGCGATCCATCGGCAGCGGCGATTCCATGTCGCGCTTGATGTCGGCGACGGCGGACGCCTGATCGACGGTGAGCTCGTAGGGAAACGCGCCCTCGAACTCCTCCTGCCAGTGCGTGTCGGCGCTGAAGGCGTAACCCGGCACGGCCCGACGCGCGGCGTAGAGCTTCAGCAGCTCCTCCGCCATGTCGCGCATCGTCTTCTTGACCTTGGTCTTGGCGCGCTCCCAGGTGGTGCCGCCGAGGCGATCGAGGTTCGGCCGGCTGCCGCCGCTGTACTTCTGGATGAGGTCGAGGCGCTCGACCGGGACGAAGAGCTTGTCCTCGCCGTGGTACCGCAGCTCGAGGAACTCCTTGATGTCCTCGCCGACCGAGATCTGCTTCAGCCCGACGAACTGGCCGATGCCGTGGTCCACGTGCACGATGAGATCGCCGACCTTCAGATCGCGCAGGTCGGACAGGAACGCGGCGGCCGCGGATCGCTTGCCGGCGCGCTTCTGGGCGCGGCGGCGCTCCTCCTCGAACACGTCGCCGGCGGCATGCACCAGCAGGCCGGCTTCGGGCAGGCGGAAGCCGCGCGACAGCTGGCCATCGACGACGATCACGGCGCCGACGGCGCGCTGCTCGTCGGTGTGCCCGGCCCAGGACGCGCGCACGTCGTAGTCGCGGAGCAGTTCGACCGTCCGCTCGGCACGGCCGCGCGTGCCCGCCACGAACAGCACGGTCTCTTCGCGCGCCGAGCGCCTGGCGCACGTCGTTCACCCAGTCGGGAATCCGGCCCTTGAACTCCTGCGGCGGCTGATACGCGACGTGCAGCGTCTGATCGCCGCCTTCGTCGAGGCTCAGCTCCTCGATCGACATCCCGCGTGCGAACAGCGGCTGCAGCTCACCCCACGACACCAGCAGCTGCTGTGGCTCGAGAGCCTCCGCCTCTCCCGGCGCGCGCTCCTGGAACGACGTCTCCACGCTGTTCCAGGTCTGTTCGACCTGCGCCCGGACATCCTCCGGCTCCGCGACAATCACCTGCGCTTTCCCCAGGTAGTCGATCAGCGAGGCGGATGGCGCAGTTCCATCCGAAGCCATCCCCAACGAGAAGTCGCGGACCGGAACAATCGTGAACTGGTCGAGCGTTTCGACGGAACGCTGCGTGGAGGGATCGAAACGGCGGATCGACTCCACCGTGTCGCCGACGAACTCGATGCGCACCGGCATCTCGTCGCCCGCGGCGAAAATGTCGAGGATGCCGCCGCGCAGGCAGAACTCGCCGTGCTCGTCCACCGGGTCCTGACGCTCGTAGCCGCCTTCGGCCAGCATCGTGATGAGCTCATCAGGCGAACTGTCGTGGCCCGGCCGCAGCATCGCCGACAGGCTGCCGATGGCCGATGGCGGCGCCAGCCGAGGCAGCAGCGCCGGCGCCGAAGCCACCAGCACGCGCAGTTGGCCGGAGGCCAGGGCGTGCAGGGCCTGCGCACGGGCCGACGTGGCCCTGAAGTGCGGCGCCAGGCCCCGGTACGGATCCACTTGCAGCGAGGGAAAGGGCAGCACGACCCGTTCGGTGACCGCATCCGCCAGCCCCTCGAGTGAGCGCAGCAGAAACCGGACATCGTCCACCGCGTCGTCGAGTGCGGCGTCGGTGGGCAGGACGAACAACACCGGGCGCGTGCGCAGGCGATTCGCCGTCGCCGCCACGGCGAGCGCGCGTGCGCTGCCGCTGAGCCCGGTGATCCGGCTGACTGGTCGGGAGAGCCCGCTGCGGTTGACGGCCGTCAGCAGCAGCGACTGGAGTGCAAGTGAGGTGGTGGTCGTCATGCCGTACAGACACGTATCCCCGCGCCCGCGAATCCGGGCCCGGGGTGAAACAGCGCCTTCCTGATTGTCCCACGGTCCCGGCCGCTGCCTGGCCGGGCCGGGCTCACTCGGCTCGCAGCCGCGCCAGGATGGACGTGGTCGAGTACCCCGCGGCCAACGGGATGCGCACCACGCGGCCGCCGCGGGCCTCCACCACATCACTTCCGACGATGGCGTCTGCCGCCCAGTCCGCGCCCTTGACGAGCACGTCTGGTTGCAGGGCGTTCACAATCGCGAACGGCGTCTCCTCGTCGAAGATCACCACCGCGTCAACGGCGCGCAGGGCGGCGACCACTTCGGCGCGCTCGAGTTCGGGGTGCACGGGGCGGTCCGGTCCCTTCTCGAGCGAGCGTGCCGACCGATCGGAATTGATGCCGACGATCAGCGCATCGCCGCACGCCCGCGCATCGGTCAGGTAGCGCGCGTGCCCGGGATGAAGGATGTCGAAGACGCCGTTGGTGAACACGATGACGCGACCGTGCTGGCGCAGCCTCTGCACCAGCGCCACGGCTTCGTCACGGAGAAGGATGCGGCTCAACGCCAGGTGTCCGCCGCGGTTTCAGTCCTTCGCCGGGGCCGGTCCGCGCTTGAAGCGGATGGCGGGCGAGAACGTCCAGCGATGATCGGGACGGTAGATCCCCACGTCCTTGGTCCGCGACTTCACGCGGAAGGAGTAGAGCAGCCGATGGTAGTCGTACGGGTAGCCGTCGAGCTTGTGGGCCGCGAGATCGAGGCGGTAGGTGCCTTCGACCAGCTTCAGGCTGTCGATCTCGAACGTCACCACGCCCTCGCCGGAGATTTCGTCCGGCTGGAGCTCTTCGAGGTTGGTGTTGGTGCCGTAACAGCACACGCCGTCGGCGTTGAAGATGCCGAACCCGAACACGAAGTCCTTCAACGCGTGGTGCGCGCGCACGTTCATCTGGACCCGCACGGCCTCGCCGTACTGGAACACGTGGCCGGGCTGCCCGTCGCCGCCGAGCAGCGTGACGCCGGTGATCTCGACCTCGCGGGTGCCCCAGCGGCCCTCGGTGGCCTTGAACATGTCGGTGGGCGCATCGCCGGTGGCGGCCGGATCCGCCGGCCGCGCGTCGCGTCGCCGCGGGAGCGCCGGAGGCGGTCGCCGCCAGGCGCGCCGATTCCGCCTTCGACAGCTCCACTTCCTCGGTCTTCTCGACGTCGATGATGTACGACGCCACCACGCGCTTGGGTTCGCCTTCGGCCTTGGTCTGGCCCTTGTCGAGCCACAGCGCCTGATCGCAGAACTTCTCGACCAGGTCGAGCGAGTGCGTCACCAGCAGGATCGACTTGTTGCGGCGGCGGAACTCCGCGAACTTGTCGAGGCACTTGAGCGTGAAGCCCTGGTCGCCCACCGCCAGCACTTCGTCGATCAGCAGCACTTCGGGATCGACGTGGATGGCCACCGCGAACCCGAGGCGCATGTACATGCCCGACGAGTAGGTCTTGACCGGCGCGTCGATGAAGTCCTGCATCTCGGCGAACTCGACGATCTCGTCGAACCGCCGCATCACTTCCTTCTTCGTCAGGCCGAGCATGATGCCGTTGATGAAGATGTTCTCGCGGCCCGAGATCTCCGGGTGGAAGCCGGCGCCCAGTTCGATCAGCGCCGAGATGCGGCCGTCCACGACGATGCTGCCGCTGTTCGGCCGCGAGATGCCGGCCACGCACTTGAGCAGCGTCGACTTTCCGGATCCGTTGCGGCCGATGACGCCGTAGGTGCAGCCCTTCGGCACCTGGAACGACACGCCGCGCAGCGCAGGGAACGTCTCGTCGGGTTGCAGATCCCGAACCAGGCTGCCCTTCAGCAGCGCCGACTTCAGGGTCGCGAACTGCTTCTGGCGGGCGAAGCGCCGGTAGACCTTCGAGATGTTGACGACGTCGATGGCGGGCTTCATCTCAGACTTCCTCGGCGAACGAATCGCGCAGGCGATCGAAGACGAAATAGCCGAACAGGAACACGACGATCGCCATCACCCCCAGCGCCAGCAGCCAGCGCCAGTGACCGTGCGGCCCGACGTAGAACAGCACTTCCTGGTAGGAAATCACCAGGTGCGCCATCGGGTTCAGGTTGAGCACCCAGCGCATGTTCTCGGGCGCCTGCTGCATCGGATAGATGATCGGCGTGGCGAAGAACCACAGCGTGAGCAGGTTGCCGAGCAGGTCCTTGATGTCGCGGAAGTGCACCGTCAGCGCCGAGACCAGCAGCGCCAGGCCGATGGTCAGCACCAGCTGCACCAGCACGATCACCGGAAACCACAGGAGCTCGAGCGGGTCGAGCGGCCGCCGGTAGTAGATGAGGAACAGCGCCAGAATCGGCAGGCCGAGGAAGAAGTGGACCATGTTCGCCAGCACCGTGACGATCGGCAGCACTTCGGCGGGGAACAGCACCTTCTTGATCAGGTTGCCGCCGGCGATCAGCGTGCCGGACGACTCGAGCAGCGACGACGAAAACCACGTCCACGGCAGGATGCCGCAGAACATGAACAGGGCGTACGGTTCCATCTCGGCCGGATGAATGCCGGGGAGCACCGTGGTGAACACGAACGAGTAGATGAGCAGCAGGAGCAGCGGGTTGATGAACGACCAGAAGAAGCCGAGCACCGATCCGCGGTAGCGCGCCTTCAGGTCGCGAGTCACCAGTGTCTGGATGAGCCCGCGGTAGCGCAACAGAGCGGCGAGGTTGTGGAACATGGAGCGGCGGCGAGCGCCGGGCGCGCGGCCCGTGGCGGCGAGTTTGCGCCACGGCCGGTCGCCAGGGCTGGCGGTTAGTGTCCGGCCCCGCGCCGGGAGTCGGACTGCAGCTGCTGAAGGGTGCGGAGCAGGGCCGCCCGGGCGCGTTCGAAGTCGATCTCGTAGGGCACCGGCGCCAGCATCTCTTCGGCGCGGGTCATCCCGGCCTCGGCGCGCGCCTGGTCGAGATCCTCGGCGCGCTCGGCCACCTGCGCCAGCACGGTGACTTTATCCGGCAACACTTCCGCGAACCCGATCGAGACCGCCAGGAAGTGCTTCACCGTGCCCTGGCGGTAGTACATCTGCCCGGTCCGCAGCGCCGCGAACAACGGCGTGTGCCCGGGCAGCACGCCGAAGTCGCCTTCGGTGCCCGGCAGCGACACCTCGTCGACCTCGTGCGCGTAGGCGTGATCGGGCGTGACGATGTTGAGCGTCAGCTTGGTCGGAAGCGCCATGGCTACTGCTTCATCTTACTGGCGTTCTCGAGCACGTCCTCGATGGTGCCCTGCAGGTAGAACGCCTGCTCCGGAACGCCGTCGTGCTTGCCGTCCACGATCTCCTTGAACCCGCGAATCGTGTCGGCGATGGCGACGTACTTGCCCTCGCGGCCCGTGAACTGCGACGCGACGAAGAACGGCTGCGACAGGAAGCGCTGGATCTTGCGGGCGCGCGCGACCGTGGCCTTGTCTTCTTCCGACAGTTCGTCGATACCCAGAATCGCGATGATGTCCTGCAGGTCCTTGTAACGCTGGAGGATCTGCTTCACCTGGCGGGCGACGTTGTAGTGCTCGTCGCCGATGATGCGGGGATCGAGGATGCGCGAGCTGGACGCCAGCGGATCCACGGCCGGGTAGATGCCCAGTTCCGCGATCTGGCGCGACAGGTTGGTGGTCGCGTCGAGGTGGGCGAACGTCGTCGCCGGGGCCGGGTCGGTGTAGTCGTCGGCGGGCACGTAGATGGCCTGCACCGAGGTGATCGAGCCCTTGTTGGTCGAGGTGATGCGTTCCTGCAGCTCGCCCATCTCGGTCAGCAGCGTCGGCTGGTAGCCGACGGCCGAGGGCATGCGGCCGAGCAGCGCCGAGACTTCCGAGCCCGCCTGCGTGAAGCGGAAGATATTGTCGATGAAGAGCAGCACGTCCTTGCCTTCGGCGTCGCGGAAGTACTCGGCGACGGTCAGCGCGGAGAGGCCGACGCGCTGGCGAGCGCCTGGCGGCTCGGTCATCTGTCCGTAGACGAGTGCGGCGCGCGACTTCGACAGGTCTTTCATGTCGATCACGCCCGACTCCTGGAACTCGAGCCAGAGGTCGTTGCCCTCACGCGTGCGTTCGCCGACGCCGCCGAACACCGACACACCGCCGTGCTTCATGGCGATGTTGTTGATGAGCTCCATGATGATGACGGTCTTGCCGACGCCGGCGCCGCCGAACAGGCCAATCTTGCCGCCCTGCAGGTACGGCTCGAGCAGGTCGATGACCTTGATGCCGGTCTCGAACATCTTCAGTTCGGTCGACTGTTCCTGCAGTGTCGGCGCCGGGCGGTGAATCGGCCAGCGCTCCTTCGATTCCACTGGACGGTCCGGGAAGTCGACGGGCTCGCCGAGCACATTGAGCACGCGGCCCAGGGTGGCGGGACCCACCGGCACCGAGATCGGCGCGCCGGTGTCGGTCGCGGGCATGCCGCGCTGCATGCCGTCGGTCGGCTTCATCGCGACGGCGCGAACGCGGTTCTCGCCCAGGTGCTGCTGCACCTCGACGATCACGTCCATCTCGTTTCCCTGTCCGCCGCTGGTGACGCGGACGGCGTTGTAGATCGCGGGCAGATGGCCGCTCTGAAACTCGACGTCCACCACCGGACCAATCACGCGGATGACCTTACCGACGTTCTGCTCGCTCGCTGTAGTAGCCATAGTTTGCTTCGCTCACTGTCGCTGACCTAAACCGACTGCGCTCCCGCGACGATCTCGATGATCTCGCGCGTGATCGCGGCCTGCCGCACCTTGTTCATGTAGAGCGTCAGCCGATCCACCATGTCCTTGGCGTTGCGCGTGGCCGCGTCCATCGCGGTCATGCGCGCCGCGTGCTCGGCGGCCGATGATTCGAGGAGCGCGCGCGCCACCTGCACCGACACGTGGTACGGCAGCAGGACGTTCAGCAGCTCCTCGGGCGAAGGCTCGAACAGGTAGTCCACCGCATTGATGGCGGGTGACTCCGGTGCGAGTTTCGGGATCGGCAGCAGGCGCTCGACGACCACCCGCTGCTGGATGATCGAACGGAACTCGTTGTAGACGAGGTAGACCGAGCTCACGTCCGGGCTCAGGAACTCCTCGATGCACGTCTTGGCGATGGCCTGCGCGTGCGACCACTTGACCTGCTGGAACAGGCCGACTTCCTCGTAGCGTACGTCGAAGCCGCGACGCATGAAGAAGTCGCGGCCCTTGCGGCCGACCAGCGCCAGCGCCACTTCGCGGCCGGGGTCGCTGGAGTGCTCGGTCGCGAACTGCGCCGCGGTCTTGATGACGTTGGTGTTGAAGCCGCCGCACAAGCCGCGGTCCGCGGTGATCACCACCAGCAGCGTCCGCCCCGACGTCCGGTCGTCGTTCAGCAGCGGATGCGTGGACGGATCGACGCGGGTCGCCAGGTTGTTGAAGACCCGCAGCATCTCCTGCGCGTATGGACGGCTGCGCTGAATCCGCTCCTGGGCGCGGCGCAGCTTCGACGACGAGACCATCTTCATGGCCTTCGTAATCTGCTGCGTCGACTTGGTCGAGCGGACGCGGCGGCGGATGTCAATCAGTGACGGCATGCTCGGCTACCCAGGTGCCTTTCCCGAATCCGATCAGGCGCGCGCGCCTGTGGCGGCGAACTGATCGTTGAACTCCTTGAGCGCCGCGTTCAGTTGTCCCTTGAGCGCATCGTCGATGGTCTTCTTCTCGCGAATCGTGGTCAGCAGCGTGCCGAACCGCGCGCTCATGAACTGCAGCAGCTCGGTCTCGGCGCGGCGGACGTCCGGCACCGCGACGCTGTCGAAGTAGCCGTTGGTGCCGGCATAGATCGCGACGACCTGCTGCTCGACCGACAGCGGCTGGTACTGCGGCTGCTTGAGGATCTCCACCAGGCGGGCGCCGCGATTGAGCTGCTGCTGCGTCGCCTTGTCGAGGTCGCTGCTGCCGAACTGCGCGAACGCCGCCAGCTCGCGGTACTGGGCCAGGTCGAGGCGCAGGGTGCCGGCCACCTGACGCATCGCCTTGATCTGCGCCGAGCCGCCGACGCGCGACACCGAGTTGCCGACGTTGATCGCGGGACGGACGCCCTGGTTGAAGAGATCCGATTCCAGGAAGATCTGCCCGTCGGTGATCGAAATCACGTTGGTCGGGATGTAGGCCGACAGGTCGCCCGCCTGCGTCTCGATGATCGGCAGCGAGGTCAGCGAGCCGCCGCCGTTGGCGTCGTTCAGCTTGGCTGCACGCTCCAGCAGGCGCGAGTGCAGATAGAAGACGTCGCCGGGGTAGGCCTCGCGGCCGGGCGGACGGCGCAGCAGCAGCGAGATTTCACGATACGCCTGCGCGTGCTTCGAGAGGTCGTCGTAAATCAGCAGCGCGTGCCGGCCGCTGTCGCGGAAGTACTCGCCCATCGTCGTCGCCGAGTAGGGGCTGATGTAGAGCATCGGCGCCGGGTCGGAGGCGGTGGCCGCGACGATGATGCAGTAGCGCAGCGCGTCGGCCTCTTCCAGCGTGCGGACCACCTGCGCCACGGTCGACTGCTTCTGGCCGATCGCGTTGTAGATGCAGATGACGCCGGTGTCTTTCTGGTTCAGGATGGTGTCGAGCGCGACCGCGGTCTTGCCGGTCTGGCGGTCGCCGATAATCAGCTCGCGCTGGCCACGGCCGATCGGCACCATGCCGTCGATGGCCTTGAGCCCGGTCTGCATCGGCTCGCGCACCGGCTGCCGTTCGACGACGCCCGGGGCGATGCGCTCGATCGGCGCGAACTGCTTGGTGAGGATCGGGCCCTTGCCGTCGATCGGCATGCCCAGCGCGTTGACGACGCGCCCCAGCATCTCTTCGCCCACCGGCACCGAGATGATGCGCCCGGTGCGCTTGACCGGATCGCCTTCCTTGATGGCGCGATACTCGCCCAGCAGCACGGCGCCGATGCTGTCCTCTTCGAGGTTCAGCGCGATGCCGATGACCCCGTGCGGGAACTCGAGCATCTCGCCGGCCATGGCGCGCTCGCAGCCGTGCAGGCGCGCGATGCCGTCGCCGAGCGATGTGACGGTGCCGACCTCGGCCACGTCCACATCAACAGCGAAGCTGCCGATCTGGTCCCGGATGATCTTGGAAATCTCGTCGGATCGAATGCTCATAGGTCGACTCTCAGCCCTGGGCGACCAGCTGGTCGCGCATCTTCTTCAATTGCGTCCGGACGCTGCCGTCGTAAACGGTACTGCCCACCCGCGCGACGACGCCGCCGAGGAGCGACGGGTCGACGGACACCCGCATCGTGATTTGCTTGCCGGTGGCACTCTGCAGGCTGGCCGCGATCGCCTCAGCGGTCTCGGGACCGATCGGCGCGGCCGTGGTGATGTCGGCCTGGACCACGTTCCGGTGCTCCAGCAGCCGCTCGGTGTACACGGCGGCGAGGTCCGGCAGCAACTCCAGCCGGCGGCGATCGGCCAGCATGCCGAGCAGCTTGCCGACCGGCGCGGCAACGCCGATCTTCTCACCCACCGCGACGATGATCTGGCGGCGAGCCGTGTCGGGCACACCGTGGCTGGCGAGCACGCGCGACAGCTCCGGGTTCTCGGCAACCGCCGCGACGACGTCGTTCAGGTCCTGCTGGATCTTGGACAGGTCCGCTGATTCCTGGTTGGCGACGTCGAACAGCGCGCGGGCGTAACGGGTGGCGGACGTGCGATTCGACATCAGCGCTTCACCTGTTCGAGATAGCGGGTGATCAGCCGATTCTGGTCGGCCTCGGTGATTTCAGTGGCGATGCGGTCGGCCGCCAGCTGCACCGAGAGGTCGGCGGCGTGCTCGGTGAGCGCGCGCTTGGCCAGGCGGACCTGCACCTCGATGTCGCGGCGGGCCTGTTCAACCAGGCGGTCGCGGTCGGCGGCGGCCTGCTGGGTGATGCGCTGTTCCTCGGCGGCGACTTCAGCCTTGCCGCGTTCGCGAAGCGTCTCGATCTCGCCGGGCAGCGCCTTGAGCTTGCGGTCGATGTCGGCGAGCTGTGCGGTGGCGGTGGCCTTGAGGGACGCGGCTTCCACCAGGTCGCGGCGGATCGTCTCTCCGCGGTCCCTCAGGTGGCCCGCCAGCGGCGCGTTGAGGAAGTAATAGAGAACGCCGACACATGATGGCGAAGTTGACGACCGGCCAGAACAACGCTGTCAGGCTCGACTCGTGCGCGGCCTCTTCGGCGGCCGCGGCAAGGGCGGGTGTCGCGATCAGCAGCGCGGCCACGAGGGCGACGGTAACGCGTCGCGCCGTGTGCATAAATTCACAAGCGGTGATGCGGCGTGTCGACACAGGGCTCTCCATCAACGGTTCCGCAACCTCAGGACGCGCGGCCGAGAACGCGCGTGACAATGTCGTTGGCCAGCTGAGATGCTTCGCGATCGAGCGAGGCGCGTGCCTCCGCCGATTCCTGCGCCACCGTTGCGGTGGCGGCCTTCGCGTCGCGTTCGACTGCCGATTTCGTCTCGGACAAGAGCTGAGCGCGCTTCTCGAGCGCGGAACGTGCGAGTCTCGTCGATGGCCCCGTAGACGTCCGCGCGCGCGGCAGTCATGGTGCGATGGTATTCAGCAGCCGCGGCCGTAGCTTTCGTCGCCGCGGACTCTGCCAGCTCGCGTGCGCCACGGACCGCTGCGGTCCGCTGCTCGATGACCTTCAGGATTGGCTTGAAGATCAGCGTATTCAGGAGGACGGTGCAGAGCAGCAGGAAGAAAACGACCCACAGGGTCGAAATGTCCGGAATCATGGCAAACGACTAAGGATAGCACGGGGCAATACTGGCCTGCCCGCCGGGTGCAGCCCGACCAGTCGTTTAGGCTATATAACAGAAATTAGCGTGCCGGCCTCGTCCCTCGAGACGACGTGGCCGATTTCCCAGACCGAGACCCCGGCGGCCTCGAGCCCGGCCTTCAGGTCGCCGGCCGACGCCCCCGCCACCGAAATCAGGAGACCGCCCGAGGTCTGAGGATCGAAGAGGAGGTCCTGGAGATCCCGCTCGATGGACGGCGCCAACCGAACGCGGGCGCCAAAATGCGCACGGTTGGTCGCCATCCCGCCGCTCCGGTTCCGGGAGACCAGCGGGGAGACCCCGTCGATGAGCGGCACGGCGTCCGCAGCAAGCTCGACAGTGACGCCACTGGCGCTGGCGACTTCACAGATATGCCCGAGGAGTCCAAAACCCGTGATGTCGGTGCAGGCGTGCACCCCGCTGCTGCGCACCATCGTTTCAGCGGCGATCTTGTTGAGGGTGGCCATCGAACGGACGGCACGGTCCACGACGTCGGCCGGTGCTCGACCCGACTTGATCGCGGTCCCGATGACGCCGGTGCCGATGGGCTTGGTGAGAAGTAGCGTGTCTCCGGCCCTCGCGCCCGCGTTCGTGAGGATCCGATCGGCCGGCACGGCGCCCGTGACCGCATACCCGAACTTGATTTCGGAATCCTGGACCGTGTGGCCGCCGAGCAGCGCCGTGCCTGCTTCGCGCAGCTTGTCGAAGCCGCCACGGAAGATGGCGGCGATCTCCGCCACCTCAAGTCCGTCCTTGGGGAAGGCGGCAATGGCCAGCGCGGTGCGGGGCTCTCCGCCCATCGCATAAACGTCGCTCAGTGAATTGGCGGCCGCGATCTGGCCGTAGAGATACGGGTCGTCGACGATCGGCGTGAAGAAATCGACGGTCTGGACCAGTGCCGGCCCGCCCTCCCACGCGAACACACCGGCATCGTCCGCCGTCCTGAAGTCAACCAGGACACGGGGATCGGACGATGGTGGTATGTCGCTCAAGACCTGAGCGAGCTCGCCGGCGGCGAGTTTACTGGCTCAACCAGCGCAGCTGACCATCTCGGTCAACCGCTTCTTCCCGAAGAAATTCATCTGCTCTCTCTCCTTTACTTCTGCTCGGTCAGGTACTCGTACAGGCGCTGCAATTCGTCCTCGTTGCCGAAGGCGATTTCGATGGTGCCGCCGTTGCGTTTCCGCACGATGGTCACGGGAGTGCCAAGCGCCAGGTGCAACTGCTCTTCGGCGGCGCGCGTGTGAACGTCCTTGGTTGGCGTGGTCGTGGGCTTCGATGCGGGCGCCGCGCTTTCCTTCTTCACCAGCGCTTCGGTCTCGCGGACCGACCATCCGCGGGCGATCACGTCGCGGGCGACTCGGCGCTGAGCGGCCTCGGTTGCCAGGCCCAGGATCGCGCGCGCGTGTCCCATCGAGATCTCGCCCGCCGCGATGTTGCCGCGCACTTCCTCGGGCAGCTTCAACAGGCGCAACACGTTGGCCACCGTCGCGCGATCCTTGCCGACGCGGACGGCGATGTCCTCCTGCCGCAGCTGGAAGTCGTCGACCAGCCGTTGGTAGGCGGCGGCTTCTTCAATCGGGTTCAAGTTCTCGCGCTGGATGTTTTCAATCAGCGCCATCTCGAGCTGCTGCCGGCGATCGGTGTCGGCAACGTCCTTGACGACAACCGGCACGCGCAGGAGCCCGGCGCGCTGCGCGGCGCGCCACCGCCGTTCGCCGGCAATGATCTGATACCGCTGTCGTTCAGCGCCGGTGGACGGCAGGCGTCGGACGATGATCGGTTGAATCACGCCGTTGGTGCCGATGGACTGCGCCAGTTCATCGAGCCGCGTGTCGTTGTACTGGGTGCGCGGCTGGTAGCGGTTCGCCTCGAGCAGATCGATGTCCACGTCGAGCGAGGCGCGTCCCTGCTCGAGTGAGCCCGTCGCATCGGGAATCAGCGCGCTCAAGCCCTTGCCGAGTGCTGGTTTCTTGTCCACGTTCACACCGCCTCTTGTCGTTGTCTGAATTCCGCGGCGAACGCGGAGTAGGCCTCGGCCCCGCGGGACCTGGCGTCATAGGTGATCACGGGCATCCCGTGGCTGGGCGCTTCGGCAAGCCGCACGTTGCGCGGGATGACGGTGCCGTAGACCTTTTCCTTGAAGAACTCGCGCACGTCGCGGGCCACCTGCTGTCCGAGATTCGTGCGCTCGTCGCTCATCGTCAGCAGGACGCCCTCGATGTCGAGGCCCGGGTTCATCCCGGCGCGCACGCGGCGCATGGTGCCGACGAGATCGGCGAGGCCTTCGAGCGCGAAGTACTCGCAGTGCAGCGGGATCAGCACGCGGTCTGCGGCAACGAGCGCGTTCAACGTGAGCAGTCCGAGAGAAGGAGGGCTGTCGATCAGGATCGTGTCGAACTCGCCGCGGAGCGGTTCGAGCAGAAGGCGGAGACGGCGCTCGCGATCGGGCAGGGTGATCAGTTCGATCTCCGCGCCGGCGAGTTCCCGTGATGCGGGAATCAGCGAGAGGTTCGCCGTGGTGGTGGGCACGACGAAGTTGCGCGGGTGGGCGGCGGCGTCCGGGTTGGTGAGCGCGTCGTAGACCGTGCCGCCTCCGGCCGACGCACCCTTGCAGCCGACCCCGCTGGTGGCGTTGGCCTGGGGGTCGAGATCGACGAGCAGCACCTGCTGTCCCGACACGGCGAGGGCGGCGGCCAGGTTGATGGCCGTGGTGGTTTTGCCCACTCCGCCCTTCTGGTTGGTGACGGCAACGATGCTCATGTTTCTGGTGTTTGACCGATTATTTAGCGGTGGAGTAGGTGTTCCACGTGGAACACAACTATTTTCACCCAATTCTGACTTTTTCGAGCACTACTAATCGGCTCCGGAGGGTGTCTAGAAGTGGATAAGTTGCATTCCATCGCAGGGGCGGAGTGACCGTCTCGGCCACATTTCCGCCCGGCCCTCGAAACAAGTAGAGCAATCCGCCGGGACGGAGGAACGCCTGCAATGTCATCAGCACCTTGGGCTCGATTCGGACGGCGCGGATCGACACGATATCCGTGGTTTCGTGAAGGTCCGGCCTGGAAAGCAACTCCTCGAAGCGTGAAGTTTCGACCTGGGTGTTCTCGAGCCGAAGTTCGCGGACGGCCTCACGCAGGAAGACGGCTTTCCGGGTTTTGACTTCCACCATTCGGAGCCTGAGTCGTGGGGCGGCGAGTTTCAGCGGAATGGCGGGAGAGCCTCCCCCAGATCCAGCATCGAGAAGGGTGATGGCGTCGGCAGGGAGGTGGCGAGCCGCGGCGACGGGTTCCAGGAGCAGACGATCGATCGCCTCGTCCTCGCCGCCGGGAGCCAACCGGAACGCGGTGAGGTTGACCCGGGCGTTCCATTTGGCCAGGAGCTGGTAATAACCCTCGAGACCGACCATCAGCTCCGGACTGATCGTCAGATTGGCGTGCCTCGCCCGGCGACCGAGCCTTTCGCGAAACTCACGCGCGTTCATCAGCAAACCGCTCCACGTAGGCGCCGAGTACGGCAACGGCGGCCGGGGTCACCCCAGGAATCCGCAGGGCCTGTCCCAAGCTGGCCGGTCGCACCTGTTCAAACCGCTGAATCATCTCCGTGGAGAGGCCAGGCACGCCTGAATAGACGAATTCCTTCGGAATTTTGCGTACTTCCTGCTTTTTGGCGCGCTCGACGGACTGTTCCTGACGCAGCAGGTAGCCCTCGAACTTGAGCGTTGTTTCCGCGGAAATGGTGTCCACGTCGCCGCAATTTGGCGTCAGCATCGACGGACACCTCGCCAGCCGCAGCGAGCGCCGAAAGGCGGACATCCGGTTGCTTGCAGGGCTTGAGCCGCTGGCACCCGGTCGCCCGAAGCCACGCGCACCTTCACCTCGCGCAGGTGCGCAATATTCCTGGTATAGCGGTCGTGGCGCGCCGAGAACCGCTCCCAGTCATCATCTGGAATGAGCCCGGCCTTCCTGGCGTCAGGAGTCAGACGCAGGTCGGCGTTGTCGATGCGAAGCATCAACCGATACTCCGCCCTGGACGTGAACATCCGGTAGGGCTCCAGGCAGCCTTTGGTGACGAGATCGTCGACCATGATGCCGATATAGGCCTGATCTCGTCCTAGATTGAACGCCGGGGCGCCTCTTGCGACTGCTGCCGCGTTCACCCCGGCCAGGAACCCCTGGCCGGCAGCCTCCTCGTAACCAGACGTGCCGTTGATCTGCCCGGCCAGGAACAAGCCCGGCAGCCGACGAGCTTCCAAGGTGGCCGACAACTCGGTCGGCTGAATGAAGTCGTATTCGATGGCGTACCCGGGCCTGACCACCTTGGCGGCTTCCAATCCAGGCAGCGACCGCACCAATTGCTCCTGCGTTTCAGCCGGCAGGCTCATCGAATAGCCGTTCACATATATAAGGTCAGACGTCAGCCCTTCAGGCTCGAGGAACAGCTGGTGGCGCTCCTTATCGGGAAAGCGCATCACCTTGTCTTCGAGGGACGGGCAATAACGAGGTCCGACCCCTTTAATCTGGCCATTGAAGAGGGGCGAGCACTGAATGTTCGCCCTCACCAGCTGGTGAACGGCGTCGGTGGTGTGAAGAAGCCAGCATTGCTCGCGATTTGTCGGGGCCTGGTCGGTCGAGAACGAGAACGGGACCGGTTCCGCGTCCCCATGTTCCACGTGGAACACTCCACGGTTCACGGCGGCTTCGAAATCGATCGATCGTCGGTCCAGCCTTGGCGGGGTGCCCGTCTTCAGCCGGCCCCATGAAAAACCAAAGCTCTTCAGAGACTCTGCAAGGTCTATGGACGGTGGCTCATCGGCCCGTCCTGCGGGCCGCTGCTCCAAACCGACATGCACCAGGCCGTTGAGAAACGTCCCAGTCGTGATGACGACCGCCCTGCAGCTCAACAGCCGACCATCCTCCAGATGCAGACCGGCCACTCGGCCGCTCTCAACGGCGATGGAACCAGCCCTGCCGATGACCCATTCGATGTTGGGCGCCGCCTGGAGTTTCTTCGTAACCCATTGCGAATACAGGTGCTTATCGGCCTGAGCGCGCGGCGACCACACCGCCGGCCCACGGCTGCGGTTCAGCAGCTTGAACTGAATACCCGTCGCGTCGATCGCCCTGCCCATCAACCCGCCGAGAGCGTCGATCTCTCGAACCAGATGGCCCTTCGCGGTCCCACCAATCGCCGGGTTGCACGGCATGTGCGCAACGGTGCTGTCTGACAAGCGTACAGAGCCCGACATGGCATCCAAGGCGCGCCGCCGCCCACGCGGCTTCCACCCCGGCGTGCCCCGCCCCGACCACCACCACATCGAACACGCTCATGCTTTACTTGTTGTTGATAACAAAAAGAGATTATTCGGGCCTGCTTTCACGCTACCACACGGCCGCGGACAGCACCGGCACCCGCCGATACGCCGACCGCGAGGCTGGCGCCGGCGAATCGCTCGCCGCCTCAGAGCGCAGGGCGGTGAGACTCTACTTACCGATGCAGAAGCGTTCGAAGATGTGGCGGAGCAGATCGTCGGAGGTGCGACGGCCCGTCACTTCTTGAAGGCGCTCGAGGCCTTCCTGCACATCGGCGAGCAGAAACTCCTCCGGCAAGGCGCCTCCAGCGTCGGCGACGGCAAGCCGGCCGCGCACCAGTGACGCGCGCGCCTGTTCGAGCAGCAGCACGTGACGCACATTGGTGACGAGCGGCACATCGCGCATCGCCGGCGCCTGCGCCAGCGTTTCCGACAACTGCGCGATCAACGCCTCGATCCCGGCGCCGCTGCGCACCGAGATCGGCACGACATCCACTCCAGCCGCCTGATCCGGCCACGCCGCCGGCAGATCGATCTTGTTCGCGACGACCAGCCTCGACTGGTTCCTCGTAGACGACAAGGCGCGACGATCATCAGCGGACAAGGGTCGCGAGCGATCGATTACGACCACTGCAAGATCGGCGACGCTCAGCGACCCCTCGGTGCGCAACACCCCTTCGCGCTCGACCTCGTCTTCCGTGTCGCGAAGCCCCGCCGTGTCCACCAGCTCGATGCAGAGGCCGGCGATGTCCACGCGTTCGGTCAGCAGGTCCCGCGTGGTTCCCGGCGCCGCGTGCACAATCGCGCGATTGGTGTTCAGGAGCAGATTGAACAGGCTCGACTTTCCGGCGTTCGGCGCGCCAACCAGCGCGACCACCGCGCCCTCGCGAACGATGCGACCGCGCGCGGCATTGGCGAGGAGCGCGTCGAGGCGCTTCACGACGACGTCGAGCGCACGCTTGAAGTTCCGCGGGATCGATGAAGTGGTAGCCCTCGTCCGGAAAATCCAGCGACGCCTCGAGCCGCGCGACGAGATCGAAAAGTTCTGTCTCGATCGCGGCGATGGCCGTCGTCAGCGTCCCTTCCAGTTGATCGAATGCAGCCCGGGCCTGGAGGGGCGTCACCGCATCGATCAGATCGCCCACCGCTTCCGCTTGAATCAGATCGCGCTTGCCGTGAAGAAAGCCGCGCAGCGTGAACTCACCGGGCTCCGCCAGGCGCGCGCCTGCCGCCGTCGCGCCCTTCAGAATGCCGGCGAGCACAATCGGACTGCCGTGCGCGGAGATCTCGGCGACGTCCTCGCCGGTGTAGGAGCGCGGCGCCGGAAACGTGGTGACCACGACTTCGTCGCGAACCTCGGAGTGGCGGCTCTCGGATAACCGGCAGAACGTTGCCTGCCGCGGCTGGAAGGAAGACTGCCGGCCGACCAGGTCCTGGGTGATGCGGAACGCGTCGGCTCCGCTCAGGCGAACCACACCGAGTCCGCCGCGGCCCGGCGGGGTGGCGATGGCGACGATGGTGTCGGCAGTGGAAAACATCGCCTGCCCCCGAAGGGGCTTACTGAACCGAGATGATGACGGTCTTCTCGAAGGCGTCGCCGATGCTCTCCGAGGTCGATGCCCTGAATCTCCGACACCGCCAGGTGCACGATGCGGCGTTCGTACGGATTGAGCGGACCGATCTCCTGCGCCAGGCCGGTGTTCTTCGCCCGCTCGCCGAGGAAGATCGCCATCTGCCGAAGCTCCGAGTCCTTGCCCTGGCGATAGCCCATGCAATCGACGACCAGCCGGCGGCCTTCGGTCGTCTCGTGACGATAGACCGCGGAGACGATGTGCTGCAGCGCGGCGAGCGCCTCTCCCTGACGACGGGTGAGGACGTTGCCATCCTCGCCATTCAGGTTGATGCGGAGGCCGTCGGCCATCTCTTCGGCGAGTGGCCGTCGACTCGCAGGTCCATCTTCTCGACCACGGTCTGAACAAAGGAGGTGATCTCGGTGCTGTTGGCCATGTCGTCTCTCAACTCTTCGCTTTCGCCGGCCTGGCGCCAACAGATTCGTGGTCAGGTACTGCTGACCGATGGTCCACAGATTACTGATAGTCCAGTAGATCACCAGGCCGCTCGGGTAGGACAGGAACATGAAGGTGAACATCAGCGGCATGATCATCATCACGCGCTGCTGGACGGGGTCGGCCGAGGTCGGCGTGATCCGCTGCTGCCAGAACATGCGTCGCGCCCATCAGGATGGGCGTGATGTAGAGCGGATCGGGCCGCGACAGGTCGACAATCCATCCGAAGAAATCGGCGCCGCGAATCTCGATCGCCTGCGACAGCATCGCGTAGAACGCGAACAGGAACGGCATGGTCAGCAGCATCGGCACGCAGCCGCTGGCCGGGTTGACGCCCTTTTCCTTGTAGAGCGCCATCACCTCCTCGTTCATCTTCTGCCGCTGAGGGTCGGTGACCTTGTACTTCGCGTAGCGCGCCTGGATGGCCTTCATCTGCGGCTGAATCTCCTGCATCTTGCGCATGGAGCTCACCGACTTCTGGCGGAGCGGGAACATCGCGAGGTTGATCAGGATGGTCAGCGCGACGATCGCCCAGCCCCAGTTGCCGACGTAGCTGATGCACCCACTTCAAGCGCGCCGAGCAGCGGCACCGCCAGCCACGAGAACATGCCGAAGTTGATGACGCGCACCATCTCGGTGTCGAGGGCGCGCAGCTGATCGAACGCTTTCGGACCGAAGAAGAATCGTTCGGTGGTCTGCGGCGTGTCGAACGTGACGCCGAACGCGACGTAGTGCCCGGCCGGCGCGCCTGTCCGTCTTGGCGGGCACGAGGTACGGCGTGTGATCGAAACGAATCGCCGCCGGATTGGCCTTGTCGTTCAGGACCAGCGCCGTGAAGTAGTGATCGTCGATGCCGGCGTACATGAACGGGCCGGTCTCGGTGGCCGGAGCCGCGGCCGGCAGGCGCGCGACCTTGCCGTCGCGGTGCACCAGCGCTTGCGCCGGCGTTGAGTAGCTGGGTTGCATGAACCCGCCGCGTGGGGAGTAGGCGATGTCGTCGCCGAGGCCTGGGCCCCAGTCGATGCCGGGGTTCAGGACCTGGTCGCCCCGCCGCGCCTGCACGCTCACGGACACGATGTAGCCATCCGGCTCCAGCGTGAACGACTTGGTCACATGCAAGCCGTCTGTGTCCTGCCATTCAAAGGAAAGGGTCGTGGGGGCCGTGGTGGCGTCAACAGCGGCGGGCGCTTGGCTGCGGTAGAGACCGCCATTCGCCTTCGACGTGAGCGCGGCATCGTCCAGCCGCAGCGAGAACGGCGTCAGCGCGTTGTTGACGTTCTCGGGTTTGGGAACGAGGTCCAGCGGTTGCCCGCCGTCGTTCTTGTAGTCCTTGAGCACCCAGCTGCGAAGGCGCGCTCCGCGGTTGGTGAAGACCGCGCGGACGGTGCGGGTTTCCACCGTGATGTCGCGCTCATCGCTCTCACCAACCAGCACCGAACCCGTGCCGGCAGTGGGAGCCGGCGTCGGGGTGGCGGGGGGCTGCGCGGCGACAGCGGCCGATCCGGCCACGCCGGGCGCGCTGACGGCTGGCGCCTGGGCAGCCGGGGGCGCCGGCGGCGGAGGCGCGAAATAAGTCTGGTAGACGAACAGCACCAGAAAGGAAAGGGAGATGGCTATAAGAACGCGGCGTTCCATGGAATGACGGGGCCGTTACTCTCGGAGGAAATTACTGGGACGTGTGGCGGTGAGGCACGGGGTCGAGACCATGGCCTCCCAGGGGGTGGCAGCGGCCGAGGCGACGCGCGCCCAGCCAGGTTCCGCGGAGGAGGCCGAATCGTGCAATGGCCTCCGACGTGTAGTCGGCGCAGCCGGGCAGATACCGGCAGCTGCCGGTAAACCACGGAGAAAGCAGCACCTTATACGCGCGAATGAGGGCGAGACCCACGCGGGCCGGGCCGGACGGGTCGGGGTCGCTGAGGCTCGTCCCGACGGTCGAGGAGCGCTCGGAATTCGGCCTCGAGGGTGACATAGGACGCATCGAGCATCTCCCGGCGAGCAACGATGACCACATCGATACCGCCGGTCGGTTTGTGGTGGCGAAACAGTTCGCGAACGAGGCGCTTGGCCTTGTTTCTAACTACGGCCGGGCCCATTTTCCGGGTGGCGGCGATGCCGAGCCTGGCGGCGGGCCGGCCGTTCGCCCCGACGAACATCGTCATCAGGCGTCCTGATAGACGACGTCCGCCATCGTAGAGTCGTTCGAAATCTTCGCGCGTCCGGATGTGCTCGTCGGCGCGAAACCGCGGCATTGCTTATCTTTCGTCGGACACCGTCAGGCGCTTGCGGCCCTTGGCGCGCCGACGCTTGAGGACCTGCCGCCCGTCCTTGGTCGCCATTCGGACCAGAAAACCGTGGGTTTTGGCCCGCCGGCGGTTATTCGGCTGAAACGTACGCTTGCCCTTCTTAGATCTCGCCATATTTTTCCTCGGAACGAACCTCCGATTGTAGGCCCGTTCGTCGAAGCGTGTAAAGGGGCAACGCCGTGCTAGAGTGTGCCTTCGTCTGTCCGAGTTTTCCACACCTGTGGAAAAACTTGTGGAAAAGACTAAGGATCTGACGGGATCCCAGCATCCGAAGTCCGGCGTTTCCGCTGAAAGTGGCCGCGAATGCCCGATTTTTACGTCTTCACCACTCAAGTCTGCTGATGTCCGCCACGACCATCTGGGACCAGGTCCTCACGCTTATCGAGGGTAAGGTCGGCCCCCACAGCTTCTCGACCTGGTTCAAGCCGACGTCGCTGAAGGCCGATCAGGACCGGGCATTGGTCATTCGTGTGCCGGCCCCGCTATACGTGGAGTGGTTGCCCCGACACTACTCGGTCGTGCTGGCTGAGGCTCTTGCTGAGGTTGGCAGAGCACAAGTCCAGCTCGTCTTTGAAGTCGAGACAGAAGTTCAGCCTACACCGCCTGCGGCCACCTCGGCCAGTTTTTCCGCCCCAACGCCGCCCAGAGACGAGGTCACGGCTCAGGTGGAATTCACGCCGCAGCCGCGTCAGGCCCCTCCTCCGTCGGCCGTGATTCCCGGCGGGCTGAACCCGCGCTACACCTTCGACACGTTCATCGTCGGCCCGTCGAATCAGTTTGCGCACGCCGCCTGCCGCGCGGTCGCCGAAGCGCCATCGCGCTCGTACAACCCGCTCTTCATTCTATGGCGGAGTGGGCCTGGGCAAGACCCACTTGATGCACGCCATCGGTCATTACGTCGTTCAACACAACCCGTCGCTGACGTTGACCTACATCTCGTCCGAGCGGTTCATGAACGAGATGATCAACGCCGTGCGGTTCGATCGCATTCTCGAGTTCCGATCGCGGTACCGCAGCGTGGACGTGCTCCTGGTCGACGACATCCAGTTCGTCTCGGGCAAGGAAGGCACTCAGAACGAGTTCTTCCACACCTTCAACGCCCTGCACGACGCGCAGAAGCAGATCGTCATCAGCAGCGATCGTCCGCCGCATGAAATTCCCGCGCTCGAGGAGCGCCTCCGCTCGCGCTTCGAATGGGGTCTCATCGCCGACATTCAGCCGCCGGATATCGAGACGAAAACCGCGATTCTGAAGAAGAAAGCGGAAACCGAGGCGGTGCCGCTGCCCGACAACGTCGCGATGTACATCGCGAGCCGCATCAAGTCGAATATCCGGGAGTTGGAGGGGTCGCTCATTCGGCTCCTGGCGTATGCCTCGCTGACCGGCCGGCCGCTGACGATCGAACTCGCCCAGGACGTCCTGCGCAACGTCATCGACCACGACGAGAAGAGCGGTCACGATCGAGCAGATTCAGAAGTTCGTGGCGGAGTACTACCAGTTGAAACTGCACGACCTCAAGTCGCGCAACAACTCGAAGTCGGTCGCGATGCCGCGCCAGATCGCCATGTATCTCTGCAAGATGCTGACGCACGCCTCGCTGCCGGAGATCGGCCGCAGTTTCGGCGGCAAGCATCACTCGACGGTCATCCACTCGATCAAGAAAGTGGACGAGATGCGGAAGAAGAACCCCGAATTCGACAACCTGGTCGGGAACTTCATCGAGTCGTTCAAGTAGCTCCACAGCCCGATCCGACACAAGCTGTGGACGCCTGTGCATGGGGCGAAAGCCCCCTCCGGCGCGCCCCGTGCGTCCACATCTGGAGCACAGAAAAATGCACAGCCTAAGCTACTGATAAATAAGGGTTTATTTGCGCAGGAAATTTCCTCCGCACCACCTACTTCCTGTATAATTTCTTATCTTCGCCTTTTCTCTTTTCCCCAGAGGTTAAGCAGCACATGGAACTGGTCGCCAGAAAAGCCGATCTTGTGCGGGAACTGCAATTCTTCCAGCAGATCGTCGAGCGCAAGAACACGATTCCCATTCTGGCGAACGTGCTCATCGAAGCGACGGGTAACGAGATCACGCTGCTGGCCACCGACCTCGAAGTGACCCTTCGCAGCCGGGCCGAAGCGGCGGTGTCGCGCCACGGCGCGGTCACGCTGCCGGCGAAGAAGCTTGTACGAGGTCGTGCGGGCGCTGCCGGATGGCGACGTCAACATCGAAACCGAAAAAGGCGGCACCGGCGTGAAGGTGTCGGGCGGCCAGTTCAGTTCGCGCATGCCGACGCTGCCGCGCGAGGACTTCCCGACCATCACCGAACCTCCGGGGGTGGCCAAGGCCTCGCTGAAGGGTCCACGCTCCGCGCAGATGATCGGCAAGACGCAGTTCGCCATCACCGGCGAGGACACGCGCTACTACCTGAATGGCGCGCTGTTCGTGCTGAAGCCCGAGCAGATGACGTTTGTCGCCACCGACGGCCATCGCCTGGCCCTGGTGCACGTCGACCGTGAAGGCAAGCACAAGGGCGACGAGGTCAAGGCCATCCTGCCGCGCAAGGCGCTGGCGGAGCTCGGCCGGCTCCTCGCCGAGAACAGCGACGTCGACGTGCAGTACGAGCGCGGCGAGAACCATCTGTTCTTCGAGATCGGTCCGCGCCTGTTGATGTCGCGGATGATCGACGGGCAGTTTCCCGCTTACGAGAAGGTCGTGCCGAAAGGCAACGACAAGCACATCGAGTTCGAACGCGATCGACTCACCAGCGCGGTCCGCCGCGTTGCCCTGCTCTCGAACGAACGGTCGCGTGCCGTGAAGTTCCTCGTCGAGAAGGGCAAGGTCGAGGTGACCTCGAGCAGTCCGGAGTTTGGCGAAGCCCGTGAACCGATCGCCGTCGACTACGACGGCCCCGAGATCACGATCTGTTTCAACGCCCAGTACGTGCTCGACTTCCTTGGCGCCGTCGAATCGGACATCGTCGCGCTCGACCTCAAGGACGATGTCAGCCAGGCGGTGATGAAGCCGGTGGGTGTCGAGGGCTACGACTACACCTACGTGATCATGCCGATGCGGGTATGAGCGCGGGACCAGGATCAGGGAGAGAAAGAAGCAGCGTGTCAGAGATCGAACACACGGCAGGGAACGGCGGAGCCACGCCAGATTACGGCGCCGAGAGCATCAAGGTCCTCGAAGGGCTTGAAGCGGTTCGCAAGCGTCCGGCGATGTATATCGGGTCCACCGGGCCCGGCGGGCTCCATCACCTCGTGTACGAAATCGTCGACAACTCGATCGACGAAGCCCTGGCGGGTTTCTGCACCGAGATCAGCGTCACCATTCACATCGACAACTCGATCACGGTGGTCGACAACGGCCGCGGCATTCCGACCGATATGCACACGAGCGGCAAATCGGCCGCCGAAGTAGTCCTGACGGTCCTGCACGCCGGTGGCAAGTTCGACAACGACAGCTATAAAGTGTCGGGCGGTCTGCACGGCGTCGGTTCGTCGGTCGTCAACGCGCTGTCGGAGCGCCTCGAACTGGAGATCTGGCGAAGCGATCAGGTCTATCAGCAGACCTACGAGCGCGGCGCCCCGCTCGCCCCGCTCGCGGTCACCGGCACGACCAAGCGGCGCGGCACCAAGATCACCTTCAAGCCGGACAACCAGATCTTCGAAACCACCGAGTTCAGCTTCGACACGCTGGCCCAGCGTCTGCGCGAGCTCGCCTTCCTGAACGCCGGGCTCCTCATCACCATCGATGACGAGCGCGACGGCAAGGCGCACCGGTTCCACTACGAGGGCGGCATCGTCTCGTTCGTCGAGCACCTGAACAAGAACAAGGGCATCGTCAACGAGAAGGCGATTTACATGCACGGCAAGCGCGAAGGCATCGATGCCGAGATCGCGCTGCAGTGGAACGACAGCTACAACCCGCAGGAATACTCGTTCGCGAACAACATCAACACGCACGAGGGTGGCACCCACCTGTCGGGGTTCCGGGCGGCGCTGACGCGAACGATCAACGCGTATGCGGCGAAGAACAACCTCACCAAGGACCTGAAGGACGCGACGATCAGCGGCGACGACATCCGTGAAGGGATGACGGCGGTGATCAGCGTCAAGCTCCCGCAGCCCGCAGTTCGAAGGTCAGACCAAGACCAAGCTCGGCAACACCGAAGTCAAGGGCATCGTCGAGACGATCATCAACGACAAGCTGGGGGCGTTCCTCGAGGAGAACCCGGCGGTCGCCAAGCGTGTCGTGTCGAAGGCGGCCGAGGCGGCCCGGGCGCGCGAAGCGGCCCGCAAGGCCCGCGACCTGGTGCGCCGCAAGGGCGCCCTCGACGGCAGCTCGCTGCCCGGCAAGCTGGCGGACTGCCAGGAGCGCGATCCCGCGCTGTCCGAGATCTACATCGTCGAAGGCGAGTCGGCCGGCGGCTCGGCCAAGCAGGGACGCGATCGCCGCTTCCAGGCGATCCTGCCGATCAAGGGCAAGATCCTGAACGTCGAGCGCGCGCGTCTCGACCGCATGCTCAGCTCCGACGAAATCAAGACGATGATCGCGGCGCTCGGCTGCGGCATCGGTGTCGAGGACTTCGACATCGAGAAGCTGCGCTACCACCGCATCATCATCATGACGGACGCGGACGTCGACGGCTCGCACATCCGGACGCTGCTGCTCACGTTCTTCTACCGCCAGATGTCGCCGCTCGTCGAACGCGGGCACATCTTCATCGCCCAGCCGCCGCTGTTCCGCGCCAAGCGCGGGCGGGTCGGAAACGTTCATCAAGGACGAGCGCTCGCTCGAGAACTACCTGGTGCACCGGGCGGTCGAGTCGCGGATTGTGAAGTTCGCCGACGGCAGCGAGCTGTTCGGGCCGATGCTCGAGAAGGCGCTCCACGGGATCATCGGTTACCAGAAAGTGCTGCAGGTGGTGCAGCGCCGCGGTCACCATCGCGACGTGGTCGAGGCCCTGCTGGACCGCGAGGTCAAGGATCGGTCGTTCTTCGAAGTCGAGGACCAGGTCGCCACGCTGGCCGCTCAGCTGAAGACGCTGCAGCGCGACGTCACGGTGGTCAGGGACGAAGAGCACAACACGTTCGCGTTGCGGATCGAGGATCGCTCGTCCGGCTACCCGCGCATCCTCACGCAGGGCGTGGACTTCGTGCTGTCCGGCGAATACCGGGCGCTCAGCGCCAGCTACGCCGACATCGCCGAAGTCGTGCGCTCCATCCGCCGTGGTGCGGTCGAAGTCCGCGTCATGGCCGCGGACAAGGGCGCCGACAAGCTGGAAGAGGAGCCGGTGGACGAGCAGCCGGAGCCCGCCGAAGCCGGCGAGGGCCAGGAGACTGCCGCGGCCGCCGCGCCTGTCGCCGGCCGCAAGGAGCAGGGACCGGTGTTCGTCGCGACGCTCGACGACATGGTCGAGCACTTCATCGCGCTTGGCCGCAAGGGCATCGCCGTGAATCGCTACAAGGGCCTCGGCGAGATGAATCCGGACACGCTGTGGGCGACCACCATGAACCCGGAAACCCGCACGCTGCTGCAGGTCAAGGCGGAGGATCGCACCGAAGCCGATCAGATGTTCACCACGTTGATGGGCGACCAGGTCGAGCCGCGCCGCAAGTTCATCGAAGACAACGCGCTCGACGTCCGCAACCTCGATATCTGATGTGAGCCGGGCTCGCGTTTCCGCCTCCCGCACCTAGACAGACATGGCCACCACCGACACCAGAATCCCCGTCAACATCGAAGACGAGATGAAGCGCTCGTACCTCGATTACGCGATGAGCGTGATCATCGGTCGAGCGCTCCCTGACGTGCGGGACGGCCTCAAGCCCGCGCACCGCCGCGTGCTCTACGCGATGCGGCAGATGGGGTTGGCCAGCAACCGCGCCTACCGCAAGTGCGCGAAGGTCATCGGCGAAGTCATCGGCAACTACCACCCGCACGGAGACGCGCCCGCCTACGACACGCTGGTGCGCCTGGCGCAGGACTTCAACATGCGCTACACCCTGGTCGACGGCCAGGGCAACTTCGGCTCGGTGGACGGCGACCCGCCCGCGGCCTACCGCTACACGGAGGCCCGCCTCGAGGCACTTGCCGAGGCGATGATGGAGGACCTCGAGAAGGACACGGTCGACTTCGTCCCCAACTTCGACGAGACGACGCACGAGCCGACGGTCCTGCCGACGGCGTATCCGAACCTGCTGGTCAACGGCTCCACCGGCATTGCCGTGGGCATGGCCACCAACATCCCGCCGCACAACATGCGCGAGGTGATCGACGCGGTGGTCTGGATCATCGAGCAGACGCTGATGGCGCCGGCCGATGCCCCGAAGCTGTCGCGCGAGCAGAAGCTGAAGGAGATGCTCCGCATCGTCCCGGGCCCGGACTTCCCGACCGGCGGCACCATCGTCGGCCGTCGTGGCATCCGCGACGCCTACATGACCGGCCGCGGCGGCATCCAGGTGCGCGCCAAGGCCGAGATCGAGGTGAAGAAGGGCGATCGCCTGCAGATCGTCGTCACCGAGATTCCGTATCAGGTCAACAAGAAGAACCTCCTCGAGCGGATGGCCGACCTCGTCCGCGAGAAGACCATCGAGGGGATCTCCGACATCCGCGACGAGTCCGACCGCGACGGCATGCGGATCGTCATCGAGCTGAAGCGCGGTGAAGTCGGCGAGGTGGTGCTCAACAACCTCTACAAGCACACCCAGCTGCAGCAGACCTTCGGCATCATCCTGCTGGCGATCGTCGGCCAGCGCCCTCGCGTCCTGAACCTGCTCGAGATCATCGAGCACTTCATCGAGTTCCGGCGCGAAGTGGTCCGCCGGCGGACCGAGTTCGAGCTGCGGAAGGCAGAAGCGCGCGCGCACATCCTCGAAGGGCTGCGGATTGCGCTCGATCACCTCGACGCGGTGATCACCCTGATTCGCAACTCGAGGAACCCTGCCGAAGCCAAGGTCGGCCTGGTCACGCAGTTCGGGCTGAGCGAGATTCAATCGCAGGCCATCCTCGACATGCAGCTGCAGAGGCTGACCGGCCTCGAGCGCCAGAAGATTCTCGACGAGCTCGCCGAGCTGATGAAGCTGATCGAGCGTCTCCGCGCGATCCTCGCCAATCAGCAGCTGCTGCTGAAGATCGTCGTCGACGAGCTGAAGGCCGTGCAGGAGAAGTTCGAGGATCCGCGCCGCACGATCATCATCGAAGACGAAAGCGACTTCAGCATCGAGGACCTGATCGCCGACGAGGATGTCGCGGTCACGGTCACCGATACGGGTTACATCAAGCGCACGCCGATCTCGACCTACCGCAACCAGCGGCGGGGCGGCAAGGGCCGCATCGGCATGCGCACGCGCGAAGAGGACATGGTCAACCACCTCTTCGTCGCCTCCACGCACTCGTTCCTGATGATCTTCTCGGACCGCGGCCGCGCCTACTGGCTGAAGGTCCACGAGATCCCGGACGTCGGCGCCGACGGCCGTGGCAAGTCGATCGCGAACCTGGTGCAGATGGAATCCGGCGAGAAGATCGCCTCGATGATCTCACTGCGGCAGTTCGACGACACGCACTTCATCATGATGGGCACCCGCAAGGGCACGGTCAAGAAGACCGAGCTGTCGGCGTTCAGCAACCCGCGCGCCGGCGGCATCATCGCGATGGGCATCGAAGAGGGCGACGCCGTGATGAGCGTGCAGCTCTCGGACGGCCAGAGCGAAGTGTTCATCGGCAGCCGCGACGGCATGGCCATCCGCTTCCCCGAAGACGACGTCCGCTCGATGGGCCGGACGGCGTACGGCGTCCGCGGCATCCAGTTGCGCGAGGGCGACGAGGTCGTGGCGATGGAGGTGGTCAAGCCGGGCGGAACGCTGCTCACCGTCACCGAGCAGGGCTACGGCAAGCAGACCAACCTGGTCGAGTATCGCGTCCAGGGTCGTGGCGGCTACGGGCTCAAGAACATCGAGATCACCGACAAGAACGGCCGCGTGGTCAGCATCGCGCAGGTGAACGAGGACCAGGAACTGCTGGTCATCACCGAGCAGGGCAAGATGCTGCGCACGCCGGTCAACCAGATTCGCACCATCGGCCGGGCCACGCAGGGCGTGCGCCTGATGGATCTCGAAGCGCCGGACAAGGTTGTCTCGATCGCGCTCGTCGCCAAGACCGAAGAAGAAGTGACCGACGACGCGCCGGTCGTGCCGGAGCCCGAGGAGCCGTCAGGCGAATCCGGCCCTGTCGAGCCGGTGTAAACACTCGCACCCTGCTGCCCCCTGGGAGGACATGATGGCCATGTCGCGTTCGCGCACCACGCTGAAGGTCACGACCACGCTCCTGTTGACCGCGGTGGCGCTCTTCGACGCCGCCTGCTCGCGGCCGCCCGAGCAGCAGATGCTCAACCAGTTCTTCCGGGCCGCGCGCTCGCGCGACAACAACAGCGTGGCGATGATGTCGGCGGTCACGCTCGATCCCAGAACCCAGGGCTCGGTCGAGGACTTCACCATCGCCAGCGTCGGGGCAGAGCAACGGACGCCAATCAATCTCAAGGCGCTACTGGCCGCCGCCGAACAGGCGCGCACCGCCGAGGCCGAGTTCCAGCAGCAGAAGCGGGCGTACTCCAACGCCAACCTCAAGACCATCGAAGAGATCCTGAAGCTCGAGAACAACCCCGCGGCCAAGCTCACGCCGCAGCAGGCCGAAGTGAAGCCGGTGTGGGACAAGTGGCGCGCTGACACCGCGACGTTCGTCAAGAACCTCACCGCCGCTCGCGCCGCGGTGACCGCGGCCTCCGGCCCCGTCGAGGCTTCGCTCACTCAGCCCGGGCAACCCAAGTTCGACGTGAACACGTTCGAGGGCGACATGGTCAGCAAGGACGTCGCCATCAAGGCGTCGTTCAAGAGCCCGGAAGGACAGACCTCCGACAAGGACCTCGTGGTGACGCTGTCGCGCGCGGTCGGCACCCAGGCGGGCGCCAGCCGCGAAGGAAAGTGGATTATCACGAAGATTGCCGGCCTGTAGATCAGGCCAGCACGAGCTTTGCGAACTTCGCGCGGAGCGTCTTCGCGCCCACACTCACGAACCGGACGACCAGCTTCTGGTCGTCTTCCAGGTCTTCCACGCTGACGACGGTACCGACGCCGAACTGGTTGTGCTTCACGCGCACGCCAGGACGGAGGCCGGCGCCGGTCTGATCTTCGCTTTCATACATGAATGGGGGCGGGTCCTCGCGCACGCGATCGGGTCGTTTGGGAGCGCGGCCGTAGGGATTTGCTCGATACTCCCAGCCATTGCCGCGCTGTGGTCGATACGACGATGTGGTCGAGAACTCCTGCTCGACGAGATCGGCCGGAACCTCTTCGATGAAGCGTGACGGCTTCGGTCGATTGGTATTCGCCGAACACGCGCCGGCGCGCCGCGCTGGTCAGGACCAGCCGCTTCCGCGCCCGCGTGATGCCGACGTAGCAGATGCGGCGCTCCTCTTCCATCTCCGCTTCGTCTTCACGCGAGCGGGAGTGCGGGAACAGGCCCTCTTCGAGGCCGGCCATCACCACAACCGGGAACTCGAGGCCCTTTGCCGAGTGCAGCGTCATCATCAGCACGCGTGCGTTCTCGCGGCCCTGCTCCTTGTCCACGTCGGAGAGCAGCGACAGGCGGTCGACGAACCCACCGAGCGAGGTCTCGAGCTCGTTGGTCTCGTATTCCCGGGCAGCGGAGACCAGTTCCATCAGGTTCTCGATGCGGCCCTCCGACTCTTCGCTGCGGTCCTCGCGGAGGTCGCGCAGATACCCGGACTGATCGAGCGCCTTGCCCAGCGTGATCGCGACGGTGTCGCGCCGCGCGAGGTCGGCGAGCGAGGTGATCAGGTCCCTGAACGCGGCGAGCGACGCGACCTGGCGGCCGTTGAGCAACCGCTGGTCCACGGCGGTGACCAGCCGCGACCAGAGCGAGTTCGAGGTGACCGTCGGCTGGAGGCCGGCGAGCAGCGGCGGCAGGTTCTCGTCCACCTGGCTCGCGTCCACCTGCTCGAGCGCGTCCATCACGCCCTTGCCGATGCCGCGAGGCGGAGTGTTGATGATGCGGCGCAGCGCGACGTCGTCGTGCGGGTTCAGGATCAGCTTGAGGTAGCTCAGCGCGTCCTTGATTTCACGCCGCTCGTAGAAGCCGACACCGCCGAGAATCTTGTAGGGGATGTTCGCCGAACGCAGCGCATCTTCAACCGAACGCGACTGCGCGTTGGTGCGGTAGAGCACGGCCATCGTCGCGTTGACGTCGTCCTGGATGGTGGTGCGCGCGACCCGCGTGATGAACTCGGCCTCTTCGAGCTCGTCCGTCGCCCGGAAGTAGGTGATCTTGGCGCCGCCCTTCTGGGCGGTCCAGAGCGCCTTCTCCTTGCGGTTGCGGTTGTTCGAGATCACCGCCGAGGCCGCATCGAGAATCACCTGCGTCGAGCGATAGTTCTGCTCCAGGCGCACGACCACGGCTTCGGGGAAGTCCTGCTCGAAATCCATGATGTTGCGCAGGTCTGCGCCGCGCCACTTGTAGATGGACTGATCCGGATCGCCGACCACGGCGAGGTTCCGGTGGAGCGAGGCGAAGTGCTTGACCAGCAAGTACTGCGGACGGTTGGTGTCCTGGTACTCGTCCACCATCACGAACCTGAACCGCTGCGCATACCGATCGCGCAAGGCGGGCGAGCGCTCGAACAGGTCAACCGATTTCAGCAGCAGGTCGTCGAAATCGAGCGCGCTGGCCTCGGTCAAGGCCTTCGTATAGCCGGCGAACAAGCGCCCGATCTCCCGGTCTCGCGGATTCCAGGTGGTCTCGAAGCTGTCGGGGCCTTCCATGCGGTTCTTGGCATGGCTGATCCGGCCCAGCACCATCCGTGGCTGGTAGGTCGCGTCGTCGAGGTTGTATTCCTTGATCAGTTGCTTGATGACGGATTGCTGGTCGGAGGTGTCGTAGATCGTGAAGTCCCGACTGAGCCCGATGTGAGGCGCTTCACGCCGCAGCAGGCGCGCGCACAGCGAGTGGAACGTGGAGATCCACATCGCCCGGCAGTCGATGTCCAGCAGGGCCTGGACGCGCTCGCGCATCTCGGCGGCCGCCTTGTTGGTGAAGGTGACGGCGATGATCTCGTCCGGTCGCGCCAGTCCCTCGGACACCAGATAGGCGATGCGATGGGCGATCACCCGCGTCTTGCCAGAGCCGGCGCCGGCAAGGATCAGCAGCGCGCCTTCGGTGTGACGAACCGCGTCCTGTTGCTCTGCGTTGAGGGAGGAGAGGAGATCCAACCTTCCTATTCTACCGTGACGCTCTTGGCGAGATTCCTCGGTTGATCGACGTCGCACCCACGGCGAACCGCAATGTGATACGCGAGCAACTGCAACGGGATGGTCATGGCGACGGCGGTGAGCAGCGAATTCGTTGCAGGAATTGCCACTACCGCGTCGATCTTCGGATCCAGCAGCTCATCCAGGGTGTGATCGCCTTCGGTGGTGATGGCAATCACCGAGCCGCCACGCGCCTTGGCTTCCTGGATGTTGCCCAGCATCTTCTCGAACACCCGGTCCTGAGGCGCGATCGCGACCACCGGCATCGCCTCGTCGATGAGGGCGATCGGGCCATGCTTCATCTCGCCGGCCGGATAGCCCTCGGCGTGGATGTAGGAGATCTCCTTCAGCTTGAGCGCGCCTTCGAGGGCGATGGGGTAGTTCACGCCGCGGCCGAGGAACAGGAAGTCGGCGCGATTATGGAAGCGGGCCGCCACGTCCTCCATCACCTTCGATGCCTTGAGCGTCTCCTCGATGATCCGGGGCAGGTCCATCAGCGACTCGATGGCGGTGCGGCGCTCTGCGTCCGTCATCGTCTGCCGCACTTCGGCCAGCTTCAGCGCGAGCAGATAGAGCGCCACCAGCTGCGTGGTGAACGCCTTGGTCGAGGCCACGCCGATTTCCGGCCCGGCGTGCGTGTAGATGGTGCCCTCGGCCTCGCGCGTGGCCATGCTGCCGACGACGTTGCAGATGGCGAGGCTGCGCGCGCCCTTGGCCTTGGCCTCGCGGAGCGCGGCCAGCGTGTCGGCGGTCTCGCCGGATTGCGTGATCGCCACCGCGAGGGTGCGATTGGTGACGAGCGGGTCGCGGTAGCGGAACTCGGATCCGTAATCGACCTCGACGGGGATCCGGGCCAGTTCCTCGAGCATGAACTTGCCGACGAGCGCGGCATGCCACGAGGTTCCGCACGCCACGATGGTCACCTTGTCGACGGCGGCGAGATCGGCGGCGGAAATCGTGATCTCGTCGAGGAACGTCTGCGCCGAGTCCATGGACACGCGGCCCAGGATGGTTTCGCGCAGGGCGTGCGGCTGCTCGACGATTTCCTTCAGCATGAAGTGCTTGAAGCCGGCCTTCTCGGCCATCACCGGATCCCAGGTCACCCGGGTCGGGACATGCTCCTTCACGGCACCGTCGAGCGATCGAAACGCGGCGCCTTCGGTGGTGACCACGACCATCTCGCGATCGTCCATGAACACCACGTTGCGGGTGTGCGCGAGAATGGCCGGCACGTCGCTGGCGACGAAGTACTCGCCGTCGCCCAGGCCGACGACAATCGGCGGGCCGTTGCGGACCGCCACCAGCTTGTTCGGATCGTCGGCCGACAACAGCACGAGCGCGAACAATCCGCGCATGCGGGTCATGGCGCGGAACACCGCCGCCTCGAGACCGTCATCCTGCCACTGGTCCTGCACCAGGTGGGCGACCACCTCGGTGTCGGTCTCGGACTCGAACCGATGTCCTTTGGCGACCAGCTCCCGCTTCAACTCGAGGTAGTTCTCGATGATGCCGTTGTGCACCACGACAATGCGGCCGCTGCCATCACGATGGGGATGCGCGTTCTCCTCGGTCGGTCGGCCGTGCGTGGCCCATCGCGTATGACCGAGTCCGTAATCGCCATCGAGCGGTGTCTTCCAGATGGACTGCTCGAGATTGGCGAGCTTCCCGGCGCTGCGGCGCACCTCCATCACGCCGTCCTTGACGACAGCGATGCCGGCGGAGTCGTAGCCGCGATACTCGAGGCGCTTCAACCCGTCCAGGATGATGGGAACGACGGGGCGTGGACCGATATAGCCGATGATGCCGCACATAGGAATCCCTGAGTCTATTTCGTCCGGGGCGGCTCGGCGGCCTTTCTCTTTGCCACCCAGCCTTCCTTGTTTTCCTGCCTCGCGCGCGCCACGCCCAGCGCGCCTGCCGGCACGTCGGCGGTGATCGCCGATCCGGCGGCCACGTAGGCGTGATCGCCAATCGTCACCGGAGCGACCAGCGTGGAATCGCTTCCGACGAATGCACCCTTGCCAATCGTCGTCTGATGCTTCCTGGTGCCGTCGTAGTTGCAGGTGATGGCGCCGGCGCCGATGTTGGCGCCTTCGCCGATGGTGGCATCGCCGAGATACGAGAGGTGGTTGGCCTTGGCCCCGGCCCCCATCGTCGTCTTTTTCAGTTCGACGAAATTCCCGACCTTGCACCCCTCGCCGAGCACCGAATCGGGCCGCAGATGCGCGAATGGCCCGACGTGGCAGCCGGCGCCGATGCTGGAATCAACGATCAGGCAGTGGTCCAGGATGGTGACCCGATCCCCCACGGTGGCGTTGACGAGACGGACGCCCGAGTGCACTTCACAGGCCGCGCCGACCTTCGTGGAGCCCTCGAGACGCACGCCGGGGTGCAGGACCGTGTCCTGGCCGACCTCGACGTCCACGTCCACGTAGGTGGTCGCGGGGTCCACTAACGTGACGCCGGACGCCATCAATTCTTCGTTCTTCTGTTGTCGAACCATACGACTCACCTCTGCCAGCTCGCTCCGGCTGTTGATGCCGCGAATCTCGCTGGCGTTCGCCACGGTCCAGGTGGCTACGGGGCGGCGCTGCCGCCGGTAGATAGCGATCAGGTCGGGCAGGTAATACTCGCCTTGAGCGTTCTCGGCGCCGATGCTCCGCAGCGAATCGAACAGCCCATCCAGGTCGAAGGCATAGATCCCGGAATTGATTTCCTTGATCTTCCGCTCCGCCGGCGAGGCGTCACGCTCCTCTACGATTCGGGCCACCTCGCCCCCGGTCCGGACGATTCGCCCGTAGCCGTATGGCCGGTCCACAGTGGCGGTGACGACCGTTGCCGCGGCCTTGGCGGCGCGATGGGTGTCGAGCAGCGAGCCCAGCGTCGCGCCGGACAGGAACGGGACATCCCCAGACAGCAGAACGACCGTCCCGGACTTGCCAATCAGGGCGGCCTCGGCCTGCAGCAGCGCATGGCCGGTGCCCAGCTGAGGTTCTTGGACCACGGCGATTGTATCTGGGTTATGACCTAAATGCGCTCGCAGCTTGTCAGCTTCATGCCCGATGACCACGATGACGGTGGAGGGCGAGACCCAGGAAGCGGCCCGGAGCACGTGGTCGACCAAGGGCATGCCGGCCGCGGGGTGCAGGACCTTGGGCAACGCGGACCGCATACGCGTCCCCTTGCCGGCAGCCAGCACAACGATATGCACCTGTTCTGAGTTGGAAGTTGCGCTCACGGCAGATTCAATCGCTTCCTTTGGTCGCATCGTAGACAAATTTGGTCGATAGACCGAATTTGCTGGCCAGTTCTCGGGCGGCGTCGCGGCGGGAGCCGGCGCCGTTCTCCATCAAGATGCCCAACTGTTGCCGGAGGTCTGCGGCGCTGACATCCGCTGCCACGGGACTGACCACTTCGGCCGGAATCACCAGGGTGAATTCGCCAACCGGATTGGGCAGCGCCGCAATCAACTCATCAGTTGTCCCCTGGAGCGTCTCTTCGTGCAACTTTGTGAGCTCCCTTAGAACCAAAATTGGTCGTTTAACATAATCACCAAGTCTCGCTCAAGGTTCTGAGCACCCGGTGAGGGGCCTCGAAGCACACGATAGCGGCGGTCGCGGTGGAACGTGGCCAGCCTGTCGAACCACAATTTACGGTCTTTAGACCTAAATGGTGCAAACCCCATGAAAACAAAGGTGGTATCGTCCAACCCGGCCACCGAAATCGCCGCCGACACCGCGCTGGCACCGGGGATGGCTTCGACACGAATCCCCTGTTCGCGAGCCAGCCGGACCAGCTCCGCGCCCGGGTCCGAGATGCCAGGAGTGCCCGCATCGGACACCAGGGCGACGGAATCGCCGTGCTGAAGTCGTGTCAGGATCTGCGGCGCTCGCGACCGCTCGTTGTGGGCGTGCAGGCTGACGATACGGGTTGGGATGTCAAAGTGCCGGAGCAGGTTTCCGCTGCGGCGGGTGTCTTCGGCGGCGACCAGCGCCACCTCGCGCAGCACCCGCAGCGCGCGCACCGTGATGTCGTCGAGATGGCCGATCGGCGTGGCGACGACAAACAGCGTACCAGCCATAATTTATTGTAACCTTGGGAGATGGCCGCTCGCCGGAGCGGCTGTTTTCACGATCGCCCACATGCACGCAGCGGAACCACTCAGCCATTTCGTCGACGACTACCTGGCCTACCTTTACGAGGTCTGTCCCACCAACGCCACCCTCGATGGCGTGCACCTTCATGACGACCTGCTGGAGGACTTCCGCCGGGGCGCCATCGAGACGCACCTGGGGGCGCTGGCGGGATTCGCGCGCCGGCTGGATGCCATTCCGGTTGACGGGCTCCCCGTCCACGAGCAGGTGGACCACGGCATCGTCGGCGCCAACATCCGCGGCCGGGTGTTCGAATTGGAGCAGACGCGCACCTGGGAACGCAGCCCCCACATGTACGGCGAGATTCTCGCCTCCAGCCTGGCGACGCAGGCCATCTTCACCTACGCCCCCGAAGAAGAGCGGGCCCGGCGCGTGCTCTCCAAGCTGCGCCAGGTGCCGCGGCTGATCCAGGCCGCCCGCGAGAACGTCAAGGACGCGCCGGCGATTTACATCAAGGTGGGCCTCGACACCTGGCGCGGGGTGAAGACGTTCATCGACGCCGACCTGCCGCGGGCGTTTTCGGGGGTTGACGACCTCCACCTGCTGGCCGACCTCGCGGACGCGTCCGGCGAGGCGGTGCAGGCGGTCGGCGCCTACATCGACTACCTGGAGACCGACCTCCGTCCGCGCGCCAAGGGAACCTTCAGGCTCGGTCTCGAGAAGTTCGAGCAGAAGCTCCGACACGAAGAGGCCATCACCCTGCCGGTGGACCGTCTCCTCGCCATCGCGATGCGCGAGATCCGGCGCACACAGGACGAGTTCCGGGCGATTGCCGGGCGGCTCGACAGCGGCGATCCGATGGAAGCCTGGCGCAAGACCAGGCTGCAGCATCCGGCGCCGGGCCGCCTGATTGAGACCGCGCGGGAACAGGTGGGCGAGCTGCGGACCTTCCTCGAACGCAATCCGGTGGTCGATCTCCCGGGGGGTGACGGCGTGGTGGTGGGCGCCACTCCGGAGTTCTTCCGCTGGGCGTTTGCCAGCATGTGGACGCCGGGCCCGTTCGAGACGCGTGGGTCGCGCGCGATGTACTACCTGACCGACGCCGACCCGTCGTGGCCGGAAGAGCGGAAGCTCGAACACCTGCGCGACTTCAACGTGCCCACCCTGTGGACCATCTCGATGCACGAGGTCTATCCCGGGCACTATCTCCACTATCAGCACCTGCGCCGCGTTGCCTCCAAGGTGCGCCGCTCGACGTTGTTCGCCCCTGCCTCGTACGTCGAGGGCTGGGCGCACTACTGCGAGCAGATGATGCTCGAGGCCGGCTTCGGCCGGGGCGACCACGCCCTGAAGCTGGGACAACTCGGTGAAGCGCTCGTGCGTCTCGCCCGCTTCGTCGTCGGGATCAGGCTGCACACCGACGATTGGTCGGTGGAGCAGGGCGTCCGGTTCTTCCGCGAGGAAGCGTATCTCGAAGAAGGCAGCGCGCGGCGGGAAGCCGAGCGCGGCACGTTCGACCCGACCTATCTCGTGTACTCGGCTGGCAAGCTGATGCTGCTCAAGCTGCGGCACGACTGGCAGGAGGAACAGCGCGGCAAGACGACGCTCCGCGCGTTCCACGACGCCTTCCTCGCGCAGGGAGCCGCCCCGTTCCCCGCGCTGCGCCGCCTGATGCTCGATCACGCCGCTGGCGACGTAATGGAGTGAGCTTGTATGCCGCTGTATGAATATCAGTGCGATGCGTGCGCGCATCGCTTCGAAGTGATTCAGAAGTACTCGGACGCGCCCATCGACGTCTGCCCCAAGTGCGGCGGCGCCGTCAGCAAGCTGCTGTCCTCGCCCGCCATTCAGTTCAAGGGCTCGGGGTTCTACCTCACCGACTACGGTCGCGCGGGGAAGTCCGATTCAAGCAACGTCTCCGCCGGCAAGAACGAGTCGGGCGGCTCGTCCTCCGAGTCGAAGTCGGAGTCGAAGTCCGAGTCGAAGTCCGAGTCGAAGTCGGACACCAAGTCCGCGCCGGCGCCTAGCGCTTCCCCGACGAAATCAGATTGAGCGAGTCGAGGTATTCGCGGAACGGCTCGGCCAGATCGGGCCGCTTCATCGCGAAGTAGACGACCGCTTTCAGGAACCCCAGTTTGTTGCCGGTGTCGTGACGGACGCCGTCGATCTCATACGCATAGATCGGGCGCGTCTGAAGCAGGCGCCGCAATCCGTTCGTCAGCTGAATCTCGCCCGACTTGTCGCGGGTCGTCTCGCGCAGCGCCGGGAAGATGTCCGGCGTGAGGATATAGCGGCCGATGATCGCCAGGTTCGACGGCGCCTCGGCGCGGGGCGGCTTCTCCACCAGATCCTTGATCCTGAAGACGCCTCGGCCCAGGTGCGGGGCCGGCTCGACGTCAACGATGCCGTAGCTGGAGACCTGGTCTTCGGGGACGCGCTCGACGGCAATGACGGGGCCATCGGCGCGCTCGAACACGTCGATCATCTGCCGCAGCGCCGGCGGCTCCGCGTCGATTACGTCGTCGCCGAGGATGACCGCGAACGGCTCGCCAGCCACCAGCGCCTCGGTCACCAGCACGGCATGACCCAGGCCGAGGGGTTCGCCCTGGCGGACGTAGGACACGTTGATCATGCTGGAGATCTTGCGAATCTCTTCCAGCTGCTCGGTCTTGCCGCGGCTTTCGAGAAACGTCTCGAGCTCGGTCGAGACGTCGAAGTGGTCCTCGATCGCGTTCTTGCCGCGGCCGGTGACGAGGATGATGTTCGATACGCCTGACGCCACCGCCTCTTCCACGCCGTACTGAATCGTGGGCTTGTCGACGAGCGGGAGCATTTCCTTGGGCTGCGCCTTGGTCGCGGGCAGAAACCTGGTGCCGAGGCCGGCGGCAGGGAAGACAGCTTTTCGGATCACGGTAGGCATCCGCACTAGAATAATGCACTCAAATCATGCTTGATCCCGTTTTCGTCCGCGACCACCTCGAAGACGTCCGGAAGAGCCTGCTCTCGCGCGGGCTCGATGCTGGTGCCGAGCTCGACCAGCTGGCGACGATCGAGGCGCACCGCAAGCGTCTGATTCCACAGGTCGAAGGCCTCAAGCGCGAGCAGAACACCGCCGGCGACGAGGTCGCGCGCAACAAGCGGCAGGGCCTCGATGCGTCGCACATCTTCGAAGCCAACAAGCAGCGAGGCCAGCGGATCAAACAGATGGAAGTCGAGCTCGACGGCGTCGAGCGACGTCGATTGTCGATTCTCGAGACGCTGCCGAACCTGCCCCACGCCAGCGTCACCGTCGGTGCCTCCGCCGCCGACAACACGGTGGTCCGCACCTGGGGCGAGCGACGGGCCTTCGACTTCGAGCCGAAGGCGCACTTCGACCTCGGACCGGATCTCGGCATCATCGACTTCGAGCGCGCCACCAAGATCTCCGGGGCCCGCTTCGCGGTCCTGATGGGTGCGGGCGCGCAGCTCGAGCGCGCGCTCATCAACTACATGCTGACGCTGCACACGACACGCCACGGTTACACCGAAGTGCAACCGCCGTTCCTGGTGTCGTCGGCCACGTTGTACGGCACGGGGCAGCTCCCGAAGTTCGAGCCCGACCTGTTCAAGATCGCCGGCGATTGGGACCTCTACCTGATTCCGACGGCGGAAGTGCCGGTGACGAACCTGTATCGCGGCGAGATTCTCGACGGGCGCAACCTCCCGTACAGGTACACCGCCTACACCCCATGCTTCCGCAGCGAAGCGGGCTCGCACGGTGCGGACGTCCGCGGCCTCATCCGGCAGCATCAGTTCGACAAGGTGGAGCTGGTCAAGTTCACCTCGCCAGAGTCGTCGTATGACGAGCTCGAGGCGCTGACCGCGGATGCCGAGCAGATTCTCCAGACGCTGGGCCTGCCCTATCGCACGGTGATGCTCTGCACCGGCGACATGGGCTTCTCGGCGGCGAAGACCTACGACATCGAGGTGTGGCTGCCCAGCCAGCAGACCTACCGGGAGATTTCGTCCTGCTCGAACTGCGAGTCGTTCCAGGCCCGCCGCGCCAACATCAAGTTCCGCCCCAACGGCGTCGGCAAGGCCGAGTACGTGCACACGCTGAACGGGTCGGGCCTGGCCGTGGGCCGGACCCTGATTGCCGTGCTGGAGAACTACCAGCAGAAAGACGGCACGGTGGTCATCCCCGAGGCGCTGCGCCCGTTCATGGGCGGCCGCGAAGTCATCGAGCCAGTGAGATAATCGACAAACCGGAGGGATGGCCGAGCGGTCGATGGCGGTGGTCTTGAAAACCACTGAACCGGAAACGGTTCCGGGGGTTCGAATCCCTCTCCCTCCGCCAACGTGTAACCGGTAGGACCGAGATGACGATGAAATTCACATTGAGCGCGCTTCTGGTGGTACTGCTTGCGGCGTGCGGGGGAGAAGCGAGCATGCAGTTTCAGACGACCGACACCACCACGGGTAGCGGTGCCGAGGCCACCACCGGCCGCCGCGTGACCGTGCACTACACCGGCTGGCTCTACGACGCGGCCAAGCCCGATCACAAGGGCACCAAGTTCGACAGCTCGAAGGATCGCAACGAACCGTTCGAGTTCGGGCTGGGCGCCGGCGAAGTGATTCGCGGCTGGGACGAAGGCGTCAAGGGCATGAAGGTCGGCGGCAAGCGCACGCTGATCATTCCCGCGGACATGGGCTACGGCGCGCGCGGTGCCGGCGGCGTGATTCCCCCGAACGCCACGCTGCTGTTCGACGTCGAGCTGCTCGACGTCAAGTAGGCGCGGACGGAGCGTCCGCGCAGGTCGCGGGCGCTCCCGTTCGTCCTGGTGAATTCACGTGAACTGCCGGCACTTCGGCGTATGCGGAGGTTGCAGCCTGCCGGACGTGCCCTACCCCGAGCAGCTGCGCATGAAGCAGGACCAGCTGCAGCGCTGGTTCCCCCGCACCCGCATCGCGCCGATCATTCCCTCGCCCATCGAGCAAGGTTTCCGCCACAAGGTCGCGTTCGTCTTCGCGCCCAATCCTCGCGGATCGCAGGTCGTGATGGGGCACTACCAGCCGGGCTCCACTCGCATCGTGCCGATCGAGGAATGTCCCGTCCACAGCAGCCGCGGCAACCGCCTGGCGTTCGCCCTCCGCGACCGCCTGTCTCGCGCGCACGTGCCGCCGGGCATCCTCCGTCATGTGCTCGTCCGCACCACCGACGACGAGCGCGAGGCCAGCGTGATGCTCGTGGTCACCGCGAACCACAAGTCGCTGCGCGCACCGGTGCGGGCCTTGCTCGACTCCGACGATCGGCCTGACGGAATCTTCGTCAACATCAACGATCGGCCTGGGCCGTACATGGTGGGCCGCGAAACTCTGCGCATCGACGGGCGCAGCCACGTCCGCGAGGACATGCTCGGCACGTCGTTCCTGATCTCGCCGACGGCATTCTTCCAAACCAACGTGCGCGCGGCCCGCCTGCTGCTGCAGCTGGTCCTGGACGAGGTAGGGCCGGCGAGCCCGTTACTCGATCTCTACAGCGGCGGCGGCCTGTTCACCGTGCCGCTGGCGCAGCGCGGCGCCTGGGTGGTGGCGGTGGAAGAGAACCGCCAGGCGGTGCGGGACGCGGAAGCGAATCTCCGTTTGAACAAGGTCCCGCCGTCGCGGGTGCGGCTGGTGGCCGAGCGCGCCGAAGATGCCATGCACCGCCTGCAGCTGGAGATGTTCGAGGTCGTCGTGCTCGATCCGCCCAGGCAGGGTTGTCCTGATGCGGTGCTCGACGGGGTCTGCCGGCTCGAGCCTGCGCGCATCGTCTACGTGTCGTGCAACCCCGAGCGCCTGGCCGTCGAACGCGCCCGCCTCGAACGCGGCGGCTATCGGCTCTCGCGGCTGCAGGGCGTCGACATGTTCCCCCACACCGACCACATCGAAGCGGTGGCGGTGTTCGAACCCGCTTGAGGACCGACATGGCACAGAACACACCCGCCCAACTCCGTCCGGCAGCAACGGTCGTCGTGCTGCGCCCCGGCGCCACCGCGGCGTTCGAAGTCCTTCTCGTCCGCAGGAACGACCGCGTGGCATTCATGGCCGGCGCCTACGTGTTCCCCGGCGGGCGCGTGGACGAAGCGGATGCCAGCGGCGCGCGAGACGCAGCGTTTCTGGGCGAGGCGCCGCGATTCGACGATCTCACCACGGCGGACGAATGGCGCTATCGCACCGCGGCGGTGCGCGAGTTGATGGAAGAGGCCAATGTGCGCGTGGGGTTGGACGACCTCGTGCCGATTGCGCACTGGGTGACGCCCGAGATCGAGATTCGCCGCTTCGACACGCGTTTCTTCCTGACGCTGATGCCCGAAGGCCAGGAGGCGCGTCACGACGACGGCGAAATGACGGAGCTGGCGTGGCTGACGCCGACCGACGCGCTCGACCGCTGCCGGCGCGGGGAAATCATGCTGCCGCCGCCGACCTGGACCACGCTTCGACAACTCGAGCGGCACCTCACGCTGCCGGACCTCCTCGCGTGGGCGCGATCGAAGCGCGTGGTACGGGTGGAGCCCGGCTTCGTCAAGAACGCCGAGGGCAGCGTGCTGACGCTTCCCGGCGATCCGTCCTATCCGACGATCGAGGGATGGGACGTTCCCGAAGAAACCCGCTTCGTCCTGCAGGAGGGCCGTGGATGGCTGCCGACCCGCTCCTGATCTCGCGCGTGGACGAACTGATCGCGCTCTTCAATCGCAAGAGCATGGACATCCCGGACGGGCTGCTCGATCGCCGCACGCAGTTCCTGTTGAATGGCACGCCGTTCGAAGCGATGCTGGGCCGTCCCGCCGACGATCCGCTGGTCCTGATGATTGCGCGGGGCCCGGCAGGTTATCGCTTCGCGATCAAGGCGCTGCAGCACGCGCTGACGGACGCCCGCGTCCAGCGCGGCGACATCGAGGACGCGGCCGCGCCCGACGAAGCGTTCGCGGTCACTCTGTCAGTGTCTGGGCATGTGCGAGGCGAGGGACAGCCGCTCGACGTCGCGGCGCATGTCCGCGTCAGCCTGGGAGCGGCAGGAGCCATCGCGCGCGCCGAGGCGGCAGTCGAACCAGCCGTGGTCGCGATCCTTCGCGAAGCAAGACTGCGCGACTGACCAGACGAAAGCGAGTCAGTCCGGGTTGATGTAGCGGTACAGCACGCGCACCAGCCGGTAGGCTTCCGGCATGGTCGCGCGCGTGAACTCCACCGTGTCGGGTGCCACCACTTTCATTTCACTGAACGCCGAGGCCACTTCCGGGATCGTGAAGTTCCGGAACTGCATCCGCACCTGATAGCGGCTCAGTTGCGAGCGCGCCGGTTTCGCCGAGGTTCGCACACCCTCACGGGCCGCGTTCTGGATGTCCTTGCGGGCCTCCACCAGCGGCCGCAGTTCGACCGCCCGCATGTTGATGGCGCGCTTCACGACCGCGCCGTGAATACCGGGCACCAGGGCCTTGACCTCTTCGACCGCGACATCATCACCACTGACCGCGACGACCGGAACGCCGAACCAGGCGGCGAGAACGGCGTTCAAGCCGCCTTCGCCAACCGACGTGCCGTTGACCTGCAGGTCGCGAACGACCCCGGAGCCGGTGTGTGCGAACAGCCCGCGAGGCGAGTCGGCCTTGGCGTGATAACCCACGTAGATGATGGCGTCGAAGGTTTCGTCGAGCCCTTCCATCATTCCGTAGCGCTTGAAGGTGTGGCTGATCAGCCGGGCCCGCGAATCGAGATCTTCCGGCAGCAGGTTGCGCTGCCCGCCGTGCGAGTCGTTGACGAGCACATCGGTGGCCCCGCCTTCGAACGCGCCGCGGATTGCGGCGTTGGCGTCTTCGGCCATCAGCTTGCGCGCGCGTCCGTACTCCGCGCCGCCGGGACTGGTCTGGTCGTCGCCGTTGACGCCGGAGATTCCCTCCAGGTCGACCGAGATGTAAACCTTCTTGCCCTGCGCCGCTGCGACAGTCGGCAAGGCGCAGGCCATGACCAAGATGGCCAGGATTCCGAGTGACACGTTCCGCATGCGCGGAAGAGTAATCCAAAACCCCGGCCGTCGCGGCACGAAGACGCGCGGCTACGTCGCCGGAGACTCGTCCGTCGTCGGCAGCGCGGCGTCGACGAACTGATCCTCGGGCAGGGCGCCCAGGATCTCGATCGTCTCGTTGACGATGGTCTTGGGGACGCCGGTCACGCGATAGCGCCGTGACAGATCCATGAACTCGGTGGCTTCAATCGAGGTGGCGGTGATGTGCGGGTTGACGAACGCCATCTTGTGCGCGAGGACGACCGCCCTCGGACAGTGCGGTCAAGTCGGTGTGGAAAAGACCTTGATGTCGGTGGGTTTGTCCACCGCCGCGAGCCGCTGCACCGTCGCGGGATCGAGCTCGAGGTTTCCGGTGCCGGCCAGCAGGACGGCCTCCACGAGCGGCACGAACTCGTAGCCGGTCGGCGCGCCGAGAAACCGCATCCGCGTGTCCTGGCCGTCGCGCAGGACGACGATCGAGGGCTCGCGCTCGATGGCGTACTTCGTGCGGTCCTCGGTATCGAGCACGAAGTTCTTCTCGACGACTTCAATCTTGTCGTTGAGCGACGCGATCTCGTCGAGCACCTGCTTGGCCACCGGCCCGCTCTCCGAGCCGCCGATGGTTTGCGTGAACAGCAGCAGCGTTACGCGGCTCTCGATGGCCGACAAGTGCTGCTTGAGGACCGCCTCGTCTGACGCGGAAAGTAGACCCATGCCCGATTATAGGCTCCGGCCCCGGTTCAAGCCGATGGCATGCGCAATCGACGTGAGCTCTGGGGCTAAATCTTGAAGAGATCGTCGAAGGCCTTGCGGGCGGTCGAGGAGTGCGCGCCCCCGCCGGCGGAGCTGCCGCCGCTGTTCGACGAGGGCGATGCGGCTGATGTGGAGGTTTCGCGCTCGAGGCTGGTCCGTGCCTCGAACAGCGGGCACTCGTTGGCGACGTCCTTGGGCGAGACGCGCACCGACAGTGGGCGCGAGCATTCGAAGCGGGCGGAGGGATCGAAGTTCGTGCACTGCACGCAGGCACGCAGGTCCTGCTGGCACTTGGGGCACGTCGTCCCGGAGAGTGCCTGCGCGTCCATCAGCGTTCCACAGCGCGCGCAGCGGGCCACCTCGCGGTACCCCATCATGCGCGGGTTCTTGGCGCCCTCAGACGAGATGCGGCGGGCGCCCGCAGGCGCTCCGGGCTCGCGCTCCGGACGAGGTCCGGATGGGGACTGACCGGTGGGCCGTTCGCGTTTGACGTCCTGATACCCCTGTTGCCGGTACTTGCGATCACTCACCAGGCTTCGCCCTTCGGATACGTGGTCTTGCCGCTCTTCGCCTCATGGCCGAGACTCTAGCAAAGATTGCCGGTTCCCGGGGGGACGGCCGTGGGCGGGCGGGGCGGTTTCGCGTGAGGTGTGCCAGGGCCGCTGGTGCGACCCTGGCACGGGCAGGCACGGGGCGCGACAGAGAGGGGAAGCGCCGGGCGCGCTGTTCGCATGCGCGAGCAGCATCATCGTTATGCGACAGAAGCATGCGATTGTCAAGATGCTCGTGCGCGTCCTCGAGGGGGAGTGCTTCGCTGCTCGATTAAGCCCAACCGGTGGGCGTTAGGTTAAATACCCAACACAACATGTCGGCATGTGCGTGGGAATGCCTGTTTCGCCGCGAAATGGCCGGCTCTTATATACGACGGCCAGCCGGCCGGCGTTCCTTGAATGCACGCGCTTCTCTGTGATACAAATTGCTTGCGAAATTTTTCACAATTAGCTCCCGAGGGACAAAGCGCGGTAGAGTGCTGCGATTTTCCTATTCGAGGAGTGTGTAGGGGACATGCAGGTATTCCCGAAGAGCGCCAACTACTGGTCCCGGGGCAGCATCATCGCCTTGCTGTTCGTTCTCGCCGGTCTTGGCTGGATGATCCTCACGATCCAGCGGTCGGACTTCGTCACGACGGCGAACCAGTTCGTCGAGCAACCCGTGCAGTTCAGCCACCAGCACCACGCCGGAGGCATCGGCATCGATTGCCGCTACTGCCACACTTCGGTGGAGATCTCGGCCACGGCGGGCATCCCGCCGACCAAGACGTGCATCAACTGCCACTCGCAGATCTGGTCGACCAGTCCCTACCTGGAGCCGGTCCGCGCCAGCTTCCGTGACGACAAGCCGCTGCAGTGGGTCCGCGTCCACGACCTGCCCGACTTCGTGTACTTCAACCACAGCATCCACGTGAAGCAGGGCGTCGGCTGCGAGACCTGCCACGGGCGCGTCGACCGCATGCCGCTGATGCTGCAGAAGTCGTCGCTGCAGATGGAATGGTGTCTCAACTGCCACCGCGATCCGGCCCAGTACGTGCGCCCGCGGGACCAGGTGACGACCATGGGCTACAAGGTGGCGGCCAACACCACCCAGGCCGAACTCGGCGCCGAGCTCGTCAAGGCCTACAACATCTCCGGCATCGAGCACATGACCAGCTGCTCCGTGTGCCATCGGTAATCGGCACCCGAACCTTAATGGGCACCAAGGACGACATGAGCGCAGAGTCCCTAGACATCAACGCGATCCGCGAGCGGCTGCAGCAGGCCGGCGGGCCGCAGTATTGGCGCAGCCTCGAGTCGGTGGCCGAGACGCCGGAGTTCCAGGAGTTCCTGCACCGGGAGTTCCCGTCGAACGCGTCGGAGTTCACCGATCCGGTCGGTCGCCGCGGCTTCCTGAAGTTGATGAGCGCCTCGGTGGCGCTGGCCGGCGTCAGTGCCTGCACGGTGCAGCCCACCGAGCTGATCGTCCCGTACGTCCGCCAGCCCGAGGAGATCATCCCCGGCAAGCCGCTGTTCTTCGCCACCGCGATGACCCTGGGCGGCGTCGCCACCGGGCTGCTGGTCGAGAGCCACGAAGGCCGGCCGACCAAGGTCGAGGGCAATCCCGATCATCCCGGCAGCCTCGGCGCCACCGACCTGTTCGCGCAGGCGTCGGTCCTTACCCTGTACGACCCCGATCGGTCGCAATCGATCGTCCAGCTCGGCGAGATTCGTCCCTGGAGCACGTTCGTCACGGCGGTGAAATCGGCGCTGTCGAGCCAGGCCGCGGCCAAGGGTGCCGGTCTGCGGATCCTCACCGAAACGGTGAGCTCGCCGACGCTGGCGCATCAGATTCAGCAGCTGCTGGCGCAGTATCCCGAAGCCAAGTGGATTCAGTGGGAGGCGCTGCCCGACCAGTCGCGCGCCGGCGCCCGCCTTGCCTTCGGTGCGCCAGTCGCGCCGCAGTACGACTTCAGCAAGGCCGACGTCGTCCTGTCGCTCGACGCCGACTTCCTCGCCTCGGAAGGCCCCGCCAACCTGCGCTACTCGCGCCAATTCTCGTCGCGCCGCCGCGTCGAGGGCAACGGCGACAACCTGAATCGCCTGTACATGGCCGAGGCCGTGCACTCGGTGACGGGTGGCAAGGCCGATCACCGCGTGGCGCTGAAATCCAGCCACATCGATGCCTTTGCCCGTGCCGTCGCGGCGAAGCTGGGCGTATCCGGCGTGACCGGCGCGGCCCCGGCCGGCAGCGAAGCCTCGGTTGACGCGATTGCCAAGGACCTGAGCGCCCGTCGCGGGCGTTCGATCGTCATCGCCGGTCCCGGTCAGCCGGCCAGCGTGCACGCCCTGGCGCACGCGATGAACAACGCCCTCGGCAACGCCGGGCAGACGGTCGTCTACACGCCCGCGCCCGAGGCGGCGCCGAGCGATCAGCTCGCCGACCTTCGCGCCCTCGTCAGCGACATGGACGCCGGCCGCGTGCAGCTGCTGATGATCGTCGGCGAGTCGAACCCGGCGCTCACCGCGCCGGCCGACCTGAACTTCGGCGACGCGCTCGGCAAGGTGGCGATGCGCGTCCACTCCGGGCTGCACCGCGACGAGACCTCGCTGCTCTGCCACTGGCACGTGCCGGCGGCGCACTACCTCGAGGCGTGGAGCGACGCCCGCACCATCGACGGCACCGCGACGATCGTGCAGCCGCTGATTCAGCCGATGTACAGCGGCAAGTCGGCGCACGAAATCGTCGCGACGATGTCCGAGATGCCCGACCGCGCGGGTTACGACATCGTCCGCGAGTTCTGGATGACGCAGCCGCAAGGTGCGTCCGACGCCGCCGCGTTCGAGAAGGCGTGGCGCGGCTGGCTGCACGACGGCATGATCCCGGGCACGGCGCATCAGCCCACCGCGGTGACGCTGGCGGGAGATTTCGCGTCGCGCCTGGCGACGGCGACGCCGGTGGCGGGCATGGAAGTGAACTTCCGCCACGACCCCACCATTTACGACGGTCGCTTCGCGAACAACGGCTGGCTGCAGGAAACGCCGAAGCCGATGACCAAGCTCACCTGGGACAACGCGGCGCTGCTGGCGCCGGCGACGGCCGAGAAGCTGGGTGTCGCGAGCGGCGACATGCTCGAGGTCAAGCACGAGGGCCGCTCGCTGAAGGTACCGGCGTGGATTTCGCCCGGCCACGCGCTGGACGCGGTCACCATCTCGGTCGGCTACGGCCGCACGCGCGCGGGACGGGTGGGCAACGGCACCGGCTTCAACGCCTACGCGCTGCGCGGCAGCACCTCGCCGTGGTACGGAGCCGCGGAGATCTCGGCGACCGGTGACAGCTATCAGCTGGTCAGCACCCAGGACCACTGGGCGCTCGAGGATCGCAACGTCGTTCGTTCGGCGAAGCTCGAGGACTTCAAGGCGCATCCCGAGTTCGCCGGCGGGATGGAGCACATGAAGCTCGACCGGGGCATCACGCTCTACCCCGAGCACGAATACAAGGGCTACAAGTGGGGCATGGCGATCGACATGAACGCCTGCACCGGCTGCAGCGCGTGTGTCGTGGCCTGCGTCGCCGAGAACAACATTCCGGTGGTCGGCAAGGAGCAGGTGTCGCGCAACCGCGAGATGCACTGGCTGCGGGTGGATCGCTACTACGCGGGCAGCCTCGACAATCCCGACACCTACTTCCAGCCGATGCCCTGCCAGCAGTGCGAGAACGCGCCCTGCGAGGTGGTCTGCCCGGTGGCAGCCACGGTGCACAGCGATGAAGGCCTGAACGACATGGTCTACAACCGCTGCGTCGGCACGCGCTACTGCTCGAACAACTGCCCCTACAAGGTGCGCCGCTTCAACTTCCTGCTCTTTCAGGACTGGAACACGCCGCAGTTCAAGCTGCAGCGCAACCCGGACGTCACGGTGCGCAGCCGCGGCATCATGGAGAAGTGCACCTACTGCGTGCAGCGCATCAATGCGGCGCGCATCCAGTCGAAGCGCGAGGAGCGCACCATCCGCGACGGTGAAGTGCTCACCGCCTGCCAGGCGGTGTGCCCGACCGAGGCGATTGTCTTCGGCGACATCAACGATCCGGCGAGCAAGGTCGCGAAGCTGAAAGTCGAGCCCGTTGAACTACTCGGTGCTGGCCGAGCTCAACACGCGTCCGCGCACCACTTATCTGGCAGCGGTCCGCAACCCGAATCCGGAGCTGCCCTCGAACCCGACGGTCGGCGGGCACCACGAGACGACAGACGCGCACGAGGCGGCGAGCGAACACTGATGGCGAACAACGTTCACGCACAGGCTACGTCCACGGCGGTACTCGACGTCCCGGTCATCGCGCCGGGTCACGATTTCGAGACGGTCACCGAGGCGGTCGCGCAGATCCCACTCGCCAAGCGGACTCCGCTTGGCTGGGTCTTCGGCTTCCTGATCGGCTTCACGCTGCTCATGGGCCTGCAGATGGCCCTCGGCAAACTGGTGGTGACGGGCATCGGCATCTGGGGCAACAACGTCCCGGTCGGCTGGGCCTTCGACATCATCAACTTCGTCTGGTGGATCGGCATCGGCCACGCCGGCACGCTGATCTCGGCCATCCTGCTGCTGTTCCGGCAGCAGTGGCGCATGTCGATCAGCCGCTTCGCCGAGGCGATGACGATCTTCGCGGTGGCCTGCGCGGCGATCTTCCCGATCTTCCACACCGGCCGCCCGTGGCTGGCGGCCTACTGGCTGTTCCCGTACCCGAACACGATGGGCCTCTGGCCGCAGTTCCGCAGCCCGCTGATCTGGGACGTGTTCGCGGTCTCGACCTACGCCACGGTCTCGATCGTGTTCTGGTATGTCGGCCTCGTCCCCGACCTGGCGACGATGCGCGATCGCAGCGTGTCGAACATCAAGCGCAAGATCTTCGGGGCGCTGTCGCTCGGCTGGCGCGGTTCGGCCCGCCACTGGCACCGCTACGAAGTCGGCCTACGCTGATCCTTTCCGGGCCTCTCGACGCCGCTCGTCCTCTCGGTGCACACCGTCGTCAGCTTCGACTTCGCGGTGTCGGTGCTGCCGGGCTGGCACGCGACGATCTTCCCGCCCTACTTCGTGGCGGGCGCCATCTACGCCGGCTTCGCCATGGTGCTGACGCTGGCGATCCCGCTGCGCGTCGCCTACAAGCTCGAGGACTTCATCACCATGCGGCACATCGACCTGATGGCCAAGGTGATGCTGGCGACCGGGCTGATGGTCGCCTACGGCTACGCGATGGAGGCCTTCTTCGGCTGGTACAGCGCCAACCAGTACGAGCGCTTCATGATCTGGAACCGCATGACCGGCCCCTATGCCTGGTCCTACTGGATGCTGATCGCCATCAACGCCGGGATGATCCAGCTGCTGTGGTTCCAGTCGGTGCGCCAGAACACCAAGCTGCTGTTCGTGATGTCGCTGATCGTCGGCGTCGGGATGTGGCTCGAGCGCTTCGTGATCATCGTCACGTCGCTGCACCGCGACTTCCTGCCCTCGAGCTGGGGCATGTATTACCCGACGCGGTGGGACTTCATCACCTTCGTCGGCACCATCGGCCTGTTCCTGACTTTGTTCTTCCTCTTCATGCGGTTCGTTCCCATGATTTCGATGTTCGAAGTGCGGACGCTGCTGCCGCAGGCCAAGGTCAAGAGCGAGCACGGCCACTAGGCCGGAACGCCGTAGGAACTGATGTATGGCACACGCTGCTGAACAGGAAAACGCGCTCCACGGGGTCATGGCCGAGTTCGACTCGGTCCAGGCGATCGTCGATGCGTCGCAACACGCGGTCTCCGCGGGCTACTCGGTGATGGAGGCGTACTCCCCCGTGCCCATCGAGGAACTGAACGACATCATCCACAAGAAGCGGACCAAGCTGTCGCGCTTCGTCTTCGCCGGCGGCCTGGCGGGCATGGCGACCGGCTTCACGCTGCAGTACTGGGCCTCGGTGATCGAGTACCCGATGAACGTCGGCGGCCGTCCCTACGCGACGTGGCCGGCGTTTGTCGTGCCCAGCTACGAGCTGACGATTCTCTTCTCGTCGCTGGCGGCGGCGATCGGCATGTTCGCGCTGAACGGCCTGCCGCAGCCCTACCATCCGGTGTTCAACGTGGAGCGCTTCTCGATGGCCAGCTCCGACAAGTTCTTCCTGGTGATCGAGTCGGCCGATCCGCGGTTCGACCACGCGGGCACGACCCGGTTCCTGCAGGACCAGGGCGCGAAGGGAGTGTACGACGTTGCGGCGTAACGTATTGGTCGTGGTGCTGCTCGCGCTCGGCGCGGCGGCCTGCCGTCAGGACATGCACAACGCGCCCCGGTACAAGCCGCTCGCCGCGAGCGACTTCTTCGCCGACGGGCGCGCGTCCCGCAATCTGCCCGCCGGCACCGTTGCCCGCGGCTGGCTGCGCGCGGACGAGGCGCTCTACACCGGGCGGGCCAACGGCGAGCTGCTCGCGGAGTTCCCGTTCCCGATCACGAACACCGAGATGCAGCGTGGGCGCGATCGCTACAACATCTATTGCACGCCGTGCCACGGCATCCTCGGCGATGGCCAGGGGATGGTGGTGCAGCGCGGCCTGCGGCGCGCCGCGTCCTATCACCAGGACCGCCTGCGCGACGAGAAGGTCGGCTACTTCTTCGACGTCGTGACCAACGGGTTCGGCGCGATGCAGGGCTACGCGGAGCAGATTCCGGTCCGCGACCGCTGGTTGATCGTCGCCTACGTCCGCGCGCTGCAGCTGAGCCAGCACGCGACGATGGCGGAGGTGCCAGCCGATCGCCAGAACGATCTGGACAATCCGCCGGCCAAGAAGTCCGAGACGGCGGCCGCACCGCACTGAGCGGCCGCACCCAGGCAAGGCAAAAGGCAAAAGGCAGAAGGCAAAAAGGGATGAAGACGGAAACCTTTCAACCGCCGGCGAGCGTGTCGGGCCTGCAGCGCTTCGGCACGATCGCGGCCGTGGTCGGCCTGCTGCTCGCGGGCGTCGGCTTCGCGATGGGCGGACTCGAGCGGTTCTACCAGGCCTACCTGGTGGCGTACACGTTCTGGCTGGGCGTCGCACTCGGCAGCATGGCGCTCCTGATGGTGCAGCACCTCTCCGGAGGCGCCTGGGGCGTGGTGATTCGCCGGCCCCTCGAGGCGGCCGTGAGCACGCTGCCGGTGATGGCGCTGCTGTTCCTGCCGATCGTGCCGGGCATGCACGACATCTATCACTGGACGCACGCCGATGCGCTGAGCGACCCGGTGATCGCCGCCAAGGCGGCGTACCTGAACACGCCGTTCTTCCTGGCGCGGGCGCTGTTCTACTTCATCATCTGGATCGGCATCAGCCAGCTGCTGCTGAAGTGGTCGAAGGAGCAGGACGAGACCGGCGATCCGACCTACGCCGGCAAGCTGACCACGCTGTCCGCCGCCGGACTCCTGATTTACGCGCTGACGGTCACCTTCGCGATCACCGACTGGCTGATGTCGGTGAACCCGCACTGGTTCTCGACGATGTGGGGGCCGCTGTTCATGGTCGGCCAGGCGCTCGGCGCCCTCGCCGTGGCCATCAACGTGCTGGTGCTGCTCGCCGGCACCGAGCCGATGAACCGGGTGCTGAACGCCTCGCACTTCCACGACCTCGGCAAGTTCCTGTTCGCGTTCCTGATGATGTGGGCGTACCTGAGCTTCTCGCAGTTCCTGATCGTCTACTCGGCGAACCTGCAGGAAGAAGTGCCGCACTACCTGACCCGCATCCAGAACGGCTACCAGTACGTGACGATCGCGCTGGTGCTCCTGCACTTCGTCGTGCCCTACGTCATCCTGCTGTCACGCGACGTCAAGCGCGACACGACGCGGCTGCGGGTGGTGGCGGCGTGGCTGATCGTGATGCGGTTCGTCGACCACTACTGGCAGGTCGCCCCCGAGTTCCATGACACGCTGAGCGTGTCGGTCATCGACGTGGCGCTGCCGATTGCCATCGGCGGCATCTTCCTGACGCTCTACGCGATGCGGTTGAAGAGCCAGCCGCTGCTGCCGTTGCACGACGCGGGTCTCGAAAAGGCGCTGACTCATCATGTCCACTGAGCACGATACCGAATACGGCCCGACGCCCCCCGGGGCGCAGTACGAGCACACCGACATCGATGTCTCGATTGGCTACAACTTCGCCGTGTGGCTGCTCGTGGCCTTCGTGCTGTCGCTCGGCATCGTCTACGGCGTGTTCTGGCTGTTCGAGGGCCAGCAGGTCAAGAGTGACGCGGCCGCGCAACAGTTCCCCCTGGCGGTCGGGCAGGAGAAGGATCCGCCGTCTCCGCGCCTGCAGACGCAGCCGTTCAAGGACGTCTACCTGCTGAAGCAGGGCCACAACGAGCGCCTCAACTCCTACGGCTGGGCGGACAAGGCCAACGGCATCGTCCACATCCCGATCGACCACGCCATCGAACTGACGCTGCAGCACGGCCTGCCGACGCGGGCGGGAGAGCCGGGCGTGGCGGGGATGATCGTGCAGGACAGCTCCGCGGGACGCACCTCGGCGCCGCGGTAACGTCGGGAAACACGGATCCGGGAAACGGTTGAACGACATGGCTGTGATGAACTGGCGAACGACGGTGCTGGCGAGCGCGATGGCGCTGGTGTCGGCCGTGGTGTCGGCGCAGTCATCGAATGGCGGGCTGCAGCCGCAGCCCGGCGTGCCGTCCAGCCAGATGCCCGGCGCGCTCCAGAACGTCGGCTTCGAGCAGCGGCTGAACGAAACGCTGCCCCTGGACTCTGATGTTCAAGGACGAAGACAACCGCGAGGTGCGCCTCGGCGAGTACTTCAACCGGCGGCCGGTGGTGCTGGCGTTCGTCTATTACGAATGCCCGATGCTGTGCTCGCAGGTGATGAACGGCGTCACCAGCGCGCTGACCGCGCTCGACGAGAGTGCCGGCTCGGACTACGAGGTCGTGGCGGTGAGCTTCGACCCGCGCGAGACGCCGATGATGGCGGCGGCGAAGAAGAAGTCGTACGTCGACCGCTACAACCGCGCCAACGCGGAGCACGGGTTCCACTTCCTGACCGGCAGCGAGGCCTCGATCAAGGCGCTGACCGAGGCGGCGGGCTTCAAGTACGCCTGGGACGATCAGACGCAGCAGTTCGCCCACGCCAGCGGCTTCGTCGTCGCGACGCCGACGGGCAAGCTGTCGCGCTACTTCTTCGGCATCGAATACGCGCCTCGCGACATCAAGTTCGCGCTGATCGAGTCGTCGGCGGGCCGGGTCGGCTCGCTGGTCGATCAGGTGCTGCTCTACTGCTATCACTACGATCCCAAGACGGGGTCGTATTCGTTCGTGGCTATGAAGGCCGTTCAGCTGGGCGGCGCCTTCACCCTGCTGGCGCTGGTGGGGTTCGTGGTTGTGGCGATTCGACGCGATTACCGCGTCGGGCACTGAAAATATGGGTTCATTCGGTATTCCGCTGTTTCCCGAGCAGGCCTCGACGTTCGCCCAGAACGTCGACGCGCTCTATCTGTTCATCGCCGCGGTCAGTGGCTTCTTCGCGCTGGCCGTCACGGTGGCGGTCGTGGTCTTCGGCGTCGTCTTCCGCCGCCGCCACGCCGGCGAAATCGGCGCCCGCATCGAGGGCAACCTGCCGCTCGAGCTCATGTGGAGCATCATCCCGACGATGATCTCCATGGTGATGTTCGGGTGGGGCGCGCAGGCGTTCTTCACGATGCGCACGCCGCCCGCCGAGACGATGAACGTCTACGCCGTCGGCAAGCAGTGGATGTGGAAGTTCCAGCACGTCGAAGGGCAGCGCGAGATCAACGAGCTGCACGTGCCGGTGGGCCGCGCCGTCAAGGTGACGATCACCTCCGAGGACGTCATCCACAGCCTCTACTTCCCGTCGTTCCGCACCAAGATGGACGCCGTCCCCGGCCGCTACTCGCAGCTGTGGTTCGAGGCCACCAAGGTCGGCACCTATCACATCTTCTGCACCGAGTACTGCGGCACCAACCACTCGGGCATGATCGGCAACGTCGTGGTGATGGAGCCGGCCGCCTATCAGGCGTGGCTCTCGGGCGGCACCATGGAGGGGACGCTGGCGCAGCGCGGCGAGCGGCTCTTCGGCGAACTGGCCTGCAACACCTGCCACCTCGACACCGGCAAGGGCCGCGGGCCGTCGTTGAGCAACATCGTCGGCAAGCCGGTCGAACTGGCGGACGGCACGACCGTGACCGTCGACGAAGGCTACCTGCGCGAGTCGATCATCAACTCGCAGGCGCAAGATCGTGAAGGGCTTCCAGCCGTTGATGCCGGCGTTCCAGGGTCTGGTGAGCGAAGACAACCTGGTGGCGCTGGTGGAATACGTGAAGTCGCTGTCACCGACCGCGACCGCGCCCGCCGCCACGACCCCGACCGCCGCTCCCACGAACCCACCCGCAGCGGGTGAGAAGAAGTAAGCCATGCTTGATACGCTGAAGCTGCCCGAACGGCATTATCTGAACAACGGCCACGGCCTCAAGTCGTGGTTGCTGACGAAGGACCACAAGCGGATCGCGATCATGTACCTGATCTCGATCTCGTTCATGTTCATGCTCGGCGGGGTGTTCGCCGCCGGCGTTCGCGTCGAACTGCTGACGCCGCGTGGCGACCTGTTCCTGGCCGACACCTACAACAAGTTCTTCACCATGCACGGCGTGGTGATGGTGTTCTTCTTCCTCATCCCCTCGACGCCGGCGGTGCTCGGCAACTTCCTGATCCCGCCGATGATCGGCGCCAAGGATCTGGCGTTCCCGCGCATCAACCTGCTCAGCCTCTACATCTACTGGCTGGGCGCGGCGTTCTTCTTCTACGCGCTGTTCTCGGGCGGCGTCGACACCGGCTGGACCTTCTACACCCCGTTCAGCTCGTTCTCGTCGAACACCAACGTCGTCCCGACCGCGCTCGGCGCGTTCATCTCGGGGTTCTCGTCGATCCTGACCGGCCTCAACTTCCTGGTCACGATTCACCGCATGCGCGCGCCGGGGCTGACCTGGTTCCGCCTGCCGCTGTTCGTGTGGGCGCACTACGCCACCAGCCTGATTCAGGTGCTCGCGACGCCGGTCGTGGCCATCACCCTGGTCATGGTGTTCGTCGAACGGGCCTTCGGCTTCGGCATCTTCGACCCGACCCGCGGCGGCGACCCGGTGCTGTTCCAGCACCTGTTCTGGTTCTATTCGCACCCGGCGGTCTACATCATGATCCTGCCGGCGATGGGCGTGATCAGCGAGATCATCTCGACCTTCTCGCGCAAGACCATCTTCGGCTACAGCTTCGTCGCCTTCTCGTCGCTGGCGATTGCGGTCTTCGGCTTCATCGTCTGGGCGCACCACCTGTTCGTCGCCGGCATCTCCACCTACTCGGCGCTGGTGTTCTCGTTCCTCAGCTTCTCGGTGGCCATCCCGTCGGCGGTCAAGGTCTTCAACTGGACGGCGACCCTCTACAAGGGCGCGATCTCGTTCGAGACGCCGATGCTCTACGTCTACGGCTTCTTCGGGCTGTTCCTGATCGGCGGCCTGACCGGGCTGTTCCTGGCGACGCTGGGCATCGACATCCACGTCCACGACACCTACTTCGTGGTCGCGCACTTCCACTACATCATGGTGGGCGGCGCGATCATGGGCTACCTCGGTGGCCTCCACTTCTGGTGGCCGAAGATGACCGGCCGGATGTACTCGGAGTTCCTGTCGCGGATCAGCGCCATCCTGGTGTTCGTCGGCTTCAACCTGACGTTCTTCCCCCAGTTCATCCTCGGCTACATGGGGATGCCCCGCCGCTACCACGCCTACCCGGATGAGTTCCAGGTGCTGAACGTGATGTCGTCGGCGGGCGCCGGCGTGCTCGGCATCGGCTACCTGCTGCCGGTGATCTACTTCCTGTGGTCGCTGAAGCGCGGCGAAGTGGCGGGACCCAACCCATGGGGAGCGTCGGGGCTGGAGTGGCAGATGCCATCGCCGCCGCCGACCGAGAACTTCACGGAACAGCCGATTGTGCACGGCGAACCCTACGAATACACGCCGCACGTCGCTCGGGAGGCAAATGTCTAACGCGGTCGCGCATTCAGAGGCGCACGGTCACGCCGTGCACCACCCCAAGCTGCAGCATCACTTCGAGACGATGCAGCAGCAGAAGGAAGCCAGCACGCTCGGGATGTGGCTGTTCCTGCTCACCGAAGTGCTGTTCTTCGGCGGGTTGTTCTTCGCCTACCTGCTGTACCGGATGTGGTACTTCGAGGCCTTCGCCGAAGCCAGCCGGTCGATCGCAGATCGCCCCCGGGTTGATCAACACCGCCGTGCTGATCGCCAGCTCGCTGACGATGGCGCTGGGCGTTCGCTCCGCCCAGACCAGCCAGCGCTCGGCGACCGTGAAGTGGCTCATCCTGACGATCGTCCTCGGGCTCGTCTTCCTCGGCATCAAGGTCTACGAGTATGCCGACAAGTTCGAGCACCATCACGTGCCCGGTGCCAACTTCATCTCCGACAGCCCGTGGGCGGCCCAGGAGCAGATCTTCTTCAGCCTCTACTTCACGATGACCGGGCTGCACGCCCTGCACATGATCGTCGGCGTGGTGATGATGTCGATCATCACGTGGATGGCCCACAAGGGCAAATTCGATTCGACCTACTACACGCCGGTCGAGATGGCCGGCCTCTACTGGCACTTCGTCGACCTCGTCTGGATTTATCTCTTCCCCCTGCTGTATCTGGTGGAACGGCATAACTAACCCGACCATAAATCCCACAACCATGTCCGAACACGTTTCGCCCAAGAGCGTCTACTACTCCATCTTCGGCGCGCTGATGGTCCTGACGACCGCCACCGTGCTTGCCGCGTACGTCAACCTCGGCAGCTTCAACGCGCCGGTGGCGCTGGCGATCGCCACCTTCAAGGCCACCCTGGTGGTGCTGTTCTTCATGCACGTGAAGTACAGCAGCCGGCTGACCAAGCTGATCGTGCTCACCAGCCTGTTCTTCCTCCTGATCCTGATCGGCGAGACGATGATGGACTACGCGACGCGCGGGCTGCAGGGCCTCCTGCCGCAGCTCCACTAACGCGGCGCGCGCGGCCACGAACGGCCCGCTCCACGACGACACGAAGGCCCTCCACCCGTCCGGTGGCAGGGCCTTCAGACTTTGGCGTAGGTGTGGAAGCGGCCGCCGGCCGCCGTTTCGAACTGCACCGCGGTGACGCCGATCTCCGCCAGCATCCGCAGCAACCCGGCCCGCGCCGTCGGCGTGCCGCCCGGCTCACCGGCCTCCGACAGGTTCAGAATCGCCACCGCATGGGTGGCTTTCGCCGCCATCCGGGCGAGCAACCCCCGCGCCTGATCGAGGTCCGCGCAGGCGGCAAACCCACGGCTTGTGATGACCACGTCCCAGGGCTCGGCCGGATCCACGGCCGTCGGCTGGCCGACGACGAACGCCCCTTGCGGCATCGCCCTGCGCGCCAGAGTAATGCGGGCCTCGCTGTCGTCCACGCCGCCGACGATGTAGCCGTTCTCCCACAGCGGATAGAGAAACGCGCCGGCGCCGCATCCCACGTCCCAGATGCGCGTGCCCGGCCCCACGTCGAGCGATTCGACGACGTGCTCGACGAAGTCGCGCCACGCCGGCTCGGGGTCGTGGGCGACGGAGCCTTCAGCGGCCAGCAACGTCTCGAGCGGCGATCGATCGGGAGTGGTCATCAGTTGGCGGCGGCGATGCAGTAGAGAAACCGGGTCCCGCGCAGGAAGAGCTCGCGGTCGACCACCGCCGGCGACGCGTCGAACCCGTCGTCGAGCGTGTTCTCGGCCAGGACCTGGAGGGCGGGGCCGTGACGAAGCACGACCGTCGTGCCCTCGCGACCGGCGATGTAGACGCGACCGTTGGCGCCGACCGGTGACGAGAACACGTTCGGCGCCTTCTCGAGTCGTTGCACCTGGTAGTGCGGCTTGCCCGATTCGGCGTCGAAGGCGGACAACAGGCCGTTGTTCGTCTTCAGGATGTAGATGATGTCATCGTACAGAAGGGGAGAGGGGACGTACGGCGTGTCGCGATTGAGCTCCCAGCGGATAGCCGGCGTGCCCGTCAAGTCACCCCTGGAGCCAGACAACCTGATCGCCTTGAGGTTGTTGCCGCGGAAGCCGCTCGTCAGGAACACCATGCCCTTCCCGGCGACTGGCGAGGGAATGACGTTCATCGTTGTCCCCGGCGCTTCCCACACCGAGGCCCCGGTTTCGAGGTCGTAGCTCCGGATCTTGTTCATGGCGGGCACGACGACCTGATGCCGTCCGTCCACGGCCACCACGAGCGGAGTGGCCCAGGTGTCGATCTCGTCGCGATTGACGCGCCACAGTTCCTTGCCGGTGCGCTTGTCGAGCGAGACGATGAAGGACTGCCCCTGGTGATCCCAGACGATGACGAGGGAATTCCCGAAGAGCACCGGGGTGGACCCCTCGCCGAACTCGTTCCGCATCTGCTTGTCGCCGAGGTCCTTCTCCCAGACCTTGGTGCCCTTCATGTCGTACACGTGTATGCCGCGAGACTCGAAGTAGGCGATCACATGTTCGCCGTCGGTGATGGCGGAACTCGAGGCCCAGGTGCCGTTGTCCTGATGCGAGGCCTCGTGCGGTGTCTCCTCGCGCGCGGTCCGCTCCCAGGCCAGGGCCCCGGTACGGCGGTCGTAGGCCAGGACCTTGTATTCGTGCGGCACCCGAGGCGCGACGCCCCCGCGCGGCGCATGCGCGGCCGCGCCAGTCGCCCCCTTGGGCACGGCGGTGAGCAGGTATAGCCGGTCGCCCCAGACCACCGGCGATCCAGAGCCACGGCCCGGCACCTCGACCTTCCAGCGGATGTTCTTCGTCTCGCTCCACTCGACGGGCGGCGTGCCGTTCGGCGAGACGCCGGTTGCGAGCGGGCCTCGCCACTGGCCCCAGTTTGAAGTCGCGGGCGGTTGGGACTGGGTGGTGCCCCCATGGGTCGCAAGCGCCGTAAGCAGGGCCGTCACGAGAAGCCGGGTCGCCATCGACCGATGATACGGTGCCGGGACGCCGGCTGTTAACCGGCGAGCCCCGCCAACTCCAGCGCGCGATGATATTCCGCCGGTGAATTACACGGGGTAAAGCTGAGAAGGTCCGGGTCCAGGCGGCGGAGGACATCGGTATCCACGGACCTGACCCTCAGTTGCGCCAGGACGCCACGCAGGCTCGACGGCGGAGACGCGCCGCCTGTCCGCCACGCCGTCAGCACGGCGTCCGGCCGGTACACCGCGCAGGTGGTCATCTCGACACCGTCCACCACCGGTACACACGCGTCCCAGCCGGCGGAGAGTTCGACCAACGACGCGATGATGGCCGGCTGTAACAGCGGTGTGTCGCAGGCGACGACAAACGCGGCGGCGTGCCGCACATGCGACAGCGCCCCGATCAGCGCGGGCACGGGGCCCAACCCTTCGCCGGTGTCACGCACGACATCAAATCCCGCCGGCACCTGTTGGCCCGGTCCCGCGGCGAGGACGATGTCGTCCACGTGCGGTGCGATGAGGCGCACGACCCGCTCGAGAAGGGTTTCGTTGCCGAAGGGCAAGGTGGCCTTCGGACGGCCCATACGGGAGGATAATCCTCCGCATAACACCACGGCGCTGACAGGGGGGTGTTTCACTTGTGCTATAAAATCACGGAAGTGCTCTCACACTCACCGCGCTCCCGTCCCCGGGGCGCGGTCGAGGAGTACGCGTCGCGGATGCGGCGCGTGTGTTGGGGATTCGCCGACTCGTTTCGCCAGCACCCCGGCTCGCGGCCAATCCCGCTCCATCCGCGACCCGCGAGGATGGCCGGGATGGCTTCTACACGCAAGCGAAGTAACCGCCTGTTGCGCGCCCGCTGAGCGCGCCACGGACTATGGTCAGCGACCGCAATCGCGCCGAGCAGCGGCCCGGCGCACGGGAGGTTTTATGCGCGTGATGATGAGCTTGGTGCTGATGTCGGCCGCAATGCTGACGCCGAATGCCGTGATGGCACAGGACGCGGCCAAGGGCGAGCAGGTGTATGCGGCCCAGAAGTGCTCGATGTGCCACATGGTGGCGGGCAAGGGCAACAAGTTGAGCCCGCTCGACGGCGTCGGCGCGAAGCTGAAGGCCGAAGACATCAAGGAGTGGATCGTCGCTCCCGATGCCGCGGCGGCCAAGGCCAAGTCCACGAAGAAGCCGGCGATGCCGAAGACCTACGCCAAGCTGCCGCCCGCGGACATCGACGCGCTGGTGGCCTACATCCAGTCGTTGAAGTAACGCTTCCCCGGCACATCCACGGCCGGTTCCGATCCAGGGCTGGCGCGGGCCCGAGGCCATTCCGGTCTCCGCCCGCGTGCAGTCGTCTGCGTCTGACCTCAAGAGGAGGCCCCCGTGACGCGCCACGAACGCGCCGTGCTCGTCCGCCATCCGCTCGCGATGGTGGGTATTGCCCTCACGACCGCCTCCGCGATCGTCTTCATCGCGCTCGTCATCGCCATGCTGCTGGGGATGTTCCACAATCCCTATGCCGGCCTGCTGGTGTTCATCGCCGTACCGGCGGTGTTCGTGATGGGCCTGCTGCTGATCCCGATCGGGATGGCCAAGCAGCGGCGCCTCCTGTCGCGCTCCCCGGAGGCGGGAGACTGGCCGGTCGTGGACTTCCGCCAGTCGCGCACCCGCCGCGTGGCGCTCTCCATCGCCACGCTCACCGCCGTCAACCTGGTGATCGTGCTGATCGCGGGCTACGGCACGCTGCACTGGATGGAATCGCCGCAATTCTGCGGACAGGTGTGCCACGAGCCGATGCACCCGCAGTACACCGCCTGGCAGAACGCCCCGCACTCGAAGGTCGCCTGCGTCCAGTGCCACATCGGCGAAGGCGGTGCGGCATTCGTTCATTACAAGACCGCCGGTCTCCGTCAACTGATACACGTCGTGACCAACAACTACCCGCGGCCGATCCCGGGCGTGGCCGACATGCGGCCGGCGCTCGAGACCTGCGGTAACTGCCACTGGCCGGATCGCACGGTGGGCCAGGCGCTGCGCGTGTCGCGCACCTATGCCGACGACGAGGCGAACACCGAAACCGTGGCGGCGATGACCATGCACGTCGGCGGGCCCGCCAGCGAGAACGGCCGCGGCATCCACTGGCACGCCAATCCCAATCTCAAGGTGGAGTTCGTGGCCACCGATCCGGATCGGCAGACCATTCCATGGGTGAAGGTCACGCGTCCCGATGGCTCGGTGCAGGAGTACGCCGCCGAAGGTGTGACGCCGGAGCAACTGAAAGCCGGCGAGCACCGCACGATGGACTGCCTCGACTGCCACAACGTGGTGGCGCACCGCATCGCCCCGACGGCCGAGGAAGCCGTGGATCGCGCGATGGCGTCCGGCGACCTGCCCCGCACGCTGCCGTTCGTTCGCCGCGAAGGCGTCCGGCTGGTGCAGGCGAAGTATCCCACCACCGAGGCCGCGGTGGCGGCAATCGACCAGGAGCTGCGCGGCTTCTACAAGACGCAGTCCGGACAAGTCGACAGCGCCGCTCTCGGTCGCTCCGTCGCCGCGCTGCAGCACGTCTATCAGCGCAACGTCTTCCCGATGATGAACGTCACGTTCGGCTCATACCCGGACAACATCGGGCACATGACATCGCAGGGCTGCTTCCGCTGCCACGACGGCGGCCACACCGCGAAAGACGGATCGAGCATCACGGCCGACTGCGAGTCGTGCCACAAGATGCTGGAGACCGTTCCCTAGTTCCAATTATTCGGCGCGCAGCGCCTCGATCGGATCCACCCGTGTCGCGCGCAGCGCAGGCAGCACGCTGCCCGCAAGGGCGACGCCCGCGCACACTCCGATTGCGGCCAGGTACGCCGTGGGTTCCCAGGGATCGACGCCGAACAGCAATGACCTGAGCGCGCCTGCGGCCCAGATCGCCCCGAGGGATCCGGCGACCGTGCCCATCGCCGCGAGCGCCAGGCCTTTCACCATCACCATTCGCAGGATGCTTGCGCGTGTCGCTCCCATGGCCATGCGCACGCCGATCTCGCGGGTTCGCGCGGACACCGTGAATGCCAGCAGACCGTGCAGCCCTGCCGCCGCCAACGCGATCGCCATGGCCGTGAACGCCGCGAGCACCCGCACCTGCACCGATCGCGCCGCCGTGTCGTCCTCTACCACCTCGGACAGCGGCCGAATGTCGGACAGCGGCACTTGCGGATCGGCGCCGGCCACCGCCGCACGCACCGCGGGAACCAGAGCCATCGGGGCGCCCTTGGTCCGAATCACCAGATCCTTCGGCGCGTAGAACGTCAGGGCGCCGTCCGCGACCTGCGCCGACGGCATGTAGAGCTGAGGTTCGCTGTCGCGCTCCAATCCCCGCACCTTCACGTCACCGACGACGCCGACGACGGTCAGGTCGCCGAACGCCATCGACACTCGGCGTCCGAGCGCTTCCTGTCCGGGCCAATGCCGATTGACGAAGGACTGACTGACGATGGCCACGCGCTGAGCGCCCTGGACATCGCCGTCCCGAATGTCCCGCCCTGCAATCCGTGGAATGTTCAGCGTCTCGAAGAAGCCCGCGGTCACCAGGCGCAGGCTGGCCGTGTGCGCGTTGTTCGGATCCTCGGCCTGGCCGTCAACGGTGACGGGCCAGATTCCTCCGCGCATGACCATCGGCAGAAAGCTGATGTACGCGGCCTGCGCGACGCCGGGCACGCTGCGGACGTTGCTGAGGACCTGCCGATAGAACCGTTCGCGCAACTCGGTCGGCTCGTACTTCGGCACGGGCAGCGCCGTGCGCATCGTCAGCACACCGGTGCTGTCGAAGCCCGGATTGACGCCCTGTACTCGCCACAGAGACTGCACGAGAAGCGCGGCGCATACCAGCAGGACGAGCGAGACCGAGACTTCGGCGACGACCAGTGCCGAGCGCAGCCGCTCGGTGGCGCGGCTCGTTCCGCCGCGCGCACCCTCGCGCAGTCCGGCCACCGTCGCGGTGGCAGCGACCTTCAACGCTGGAAGCGCGCCGAACACGAGTCCCGTGGCCAGCGTGACGAGCACCGAACCCATCAGCAGGCGCGCGTCCACACCCGGCGACTCGGGGATCGGCAGCGTGGTCGGGACGAGGCGCGCCACGAGCGGCACGACGAGTACCGCCACCGACGATCCAAGGACGCCGCCAAGCCCGGCGATCATCATGTTCTCGGTCAGCATCTGCCGCACCAGGCGCTCGCGCCCGGCGCCAAGCGCCGTCCGCACCGCCAGCTCGCGCTGCCTGCCGAGGGCGCGCGACAGCAGCAGGCTGGCGAGGTTGGTGCAGGCAATGAGCAGCATGCAGAGCGCGGCGCCGGCAAGCGCCCACAGCATCTGGCGCGAGCGCCAGGACACCTCGTCGCGCAGGGTCACGACGGCGATGCCGTTCCGCTCGTTCGCTTCGGGGTACGCCTGCGCGAGCTGCGCGGCGATCGTGCTCATCTCGGCCCGCGCCTCGGACAAGGTGACGCCGTCCTTCAGGCGGCCGATGCTGTGCAGCCACCAGTTGGTGCGGTCCACCAGCTGACTGGGCGTCAGGCGCAGCGGCGCCCAGTAGGCCGCCTCCCGCGATGGAAAATTGAAGTGCGGCGGCATCACGCCGACGATGACGTGCGGGGTGTCATCGAGGAGGACCGACTGTCCGATCACCGTGGACTGTCCGCCGAACTGCGTCGTCCACAACCGGTGGCTGATCACGAGCACGCGCTCCGCGCCGCTGCGATCGTCGGCGGTGGTGAGCCCGCGCCCCAGCGCGGCTGGCACGCCCAACGTGGCAAAGAGATCGCCGGTCGCGATGACGCCGTTCAGACGCACCGGCTGCCCGGCTCCGACCAGGGTTCCGGATTGGGCCGTGTAGGCCGCCAATCGTTCGAACGAGCGGCTGGAGCGCTTCCAGTCGAGGAAGTTCGGCGGTGCGACCTCCATCCTCGAGTAGCCGCGGAATGTCTGGTCCTGGTACAGCTTCACCAGGCGATCGGGCTCGGGGAACGGCAGCGGCCGAACCAACACGTGGTCGGCGACGCCGAAAGTGACGGTGGTCGCCCCGATGCCGAGCGCCGCAATGAGGACCGCCGCGATGGTGAATCCTGGTGCCCGCCGCAGCGTGCGGATCGCCGTCCGCACGTCCTGCCGGAGCAGGTCGGCGTGGATGACCGGCGCGTTGACGGCGGCATCTCGAAGGGCTCCGGACCAGAGCGCCAGCAAATCGCCCCAGCCCCTGGCCGCGCGCCGTCGGTCGGCGAAGATCGCGGTCATCTCGTCGCCGTATTCGGCGCGGAACGACTGGGGATAGAGCCGCAGAAGGGCGCGATACCAGCGCATGTCAGGCCTTTCGGGGAATCAGTCCGGACGCGCGTGCCAGCTTGACCAGGCCGGCCAGACGCTCCGCCTCGGCGCGGGCAACACTGCGCCCGAACGAGGTCGCGCGGTAATAGCGGCGCCGCTCGTCGGCGCTGTCGGACGGCGGAGCATCGACCTCGACAATCACGTCCTGCTCGAGCATGCGCTGGATGGTGCGATAGAGAGTGCCCGCCCCCAGCGTCACCTCGCCGCCGGTACGCGCCGAGACGTCCTGGATGATTGCGTAACCGTGGCGATCGCCCTCGGCGAGCGACAGGAGGATGTGGAACGCCGCCGGAGGCAGCGGCAGGAGCGACTCGGGAGAGGGCGGCGCGGTCATGGGCGTAACTATATCCGACGTGGATATAGTTACGCTGGATAGAGCGCGAAGGTTCCCGGCCTACTGGACGAGCTGCTTGAAGGCCGGCAACGCACGCAGGCTCTCGAACGCAGGATCCGCGGCCGCCTGGCTCTTCCAGATGTGCGGCTGGCGCTTGACGGCGTTCTCGAGCATGGCCATCGCCTCCTTCGGCTGGCCCGATTGCGCGTAGCGCTGGGCCAGGGCGAACATCACGTTCTCGGCGCGCGGGTTGATCTCCAGCGCCTTCTTCAGCTCGACGATGGCATCGGCATTCCGGCCCTCCTTCGCCAGCTCGCCGGCTCGGGTGGTGAGGCGGGCGGGCACACCCATCGTCATGTTGAGCAATCGCCGCAGCTCCTTGAACGGATTCTCGGCATCGTCCACGCGGATGTCGACGATGCGTTCGACCGTGGAGTCGGAGCTGGGCGGCAGCGGGCGCATGACGAGGATTCCCGCCGACTGCATGCCGCGCGTGTCGCCGCCCTTGGACTGACCCGCATCGAGCGCGTCCATCAGGCGCTCGGCCATGGTGCCCTTGCCGCTCTGGTAGGCCGCGGCCATGGCCTTCACGACTTCCTCGCTGGCGAGCGTGTTGCCCTGCGCCGAGAAGTTAACGCCGGTCACGTGGCCGGCGTAGTTGCCCAGGTGGACCGGGTCCTTGGGATCGTTGTTGCGATCGATCACGCGCTTGCCGGTGTAGACGGCCGAGCGCCCCTTGGTGTCGAGCACCGCCACCTGCCGCGAATCGCGGCCGGGATCGTCATCGGTCAGCCGCTTCACCACTTCCTCCGGCGACAGTCCCTGCTTCAGCAGCGCCATCGCCTTCGGACCGTACAGTCGATTGGCCGACGCTTGCGTGGCCACCGCGCCGACGCCGAGCTCGATCCACGGCACCGCCGCGCCCGCGCCAAAGGCGCGCGACTGCACGCCCACGCCCAGCTCGCCGCTGGCGGGGTCGAACGCGATGATGGAGAAGGTGGAGAACCACGGGTCCACCGGCTCCTGCGCCACGGCGGGCAGCGCGGGAAGCAGGCACAACGCCAACAGCAGCAGTCTCTTCATGATGGTGTCCGATCCATGTCCTCGAGCGCCCGGACTCCCGAGCGCATTCCAAACCAGAAGGTCCCGGCGCTCACCAGCGCAGCCGTGACGAAGCTGCCGATCATCAGCGCCTGTTGCACTGACGACAGCGGCGTACGCCGGAACCGCTGAAACAGATATACCGACGATGGCCAGCCGACCAGCGCAATCGTGACGATCACGAACAGCACCGCCAGGATCATGAAGGCGACCCCACCGTAGGAGCCGGCCACCTGGGTGGCGTTGTCCGCGGCAAAGCGCGGATAGCGCGCCCCGAGCCCGGTCGCGAGCCCCACGAGCGCGAACGCCATGAAGACGATCGTCACGGCGGCGACCCGCTTCAGGAACGGATCGACGCCCAGCAGCTCGTTGCCGGCAATGGTCAGGCACTCGCTGAGCAGCAGGACCGGAACGAGCCCGGTCCAGAACTTCGACCACAGGAAATCGCGGAGCGAGATTGGCGCGGTGCGGATGATCCAGAAGGCGGCGCCTTCCGCCGACACCATTGGAAACACGAAGCGGACCGCCACCGTCGCCATCACGAACCCGGCCATGCCAAGGTTCAGGAACGCGTAGATGTTCTTCAACACGCCGCTCATCGACGGAATCCGTTCGAGATCCAGCACGCGGAAGTTGTAGAGGTAGACGAGCACCAGCGCCAGCAGCAACAGCAGCTGCGACCACTGGCTGACGTCGCGCAGGAACACCTTCATGTCCTTCACCAGCAGCTGTCGCCGCACGATGGACAGCGGCAGCAGCCGCGCCATGGCATCGAGCAGCCGCCAGTGGCGGACGCGCACCTTCCTTGCGTCCTGCGCCTTGCTGAAGCCGGTGAAGTGCCATCGCTCGAACAGGGCCGCGGCGGCGACGACCAGCACCAGCGCGCTGGTCCAGAGCGCGGCCGCGTGCAGCGGATCCGCTCCACCCTGCAGGCTCGCGAACAGGGTCTCGCCGGCCCAGAACGACGGCAGCATCGGCGTGATCGGCGACTGCAGCGTCGCGAAGAAGTCGGTGACCTCGGGCATCGACTCCACCTGCATCAGGCGCTCCGGCTGGAGAAAGCGCATCAGCATGACGAGGCTCATGGCGAAGACCAGCCCCATCAGCATCAGCACGTCACGCGCGCGACGGGCGGGGAAGACGTTCACGAGTCCCAGCGTGATCATCGAGCCCAGCGCCACCGGAATGATCACGAACGGCATCACGGTGAGCACGGCCACCAGGTAGAACGACAGCGGCGCGCAGCGGGCGAGCCCCACGCCGGCGAGCACGGGCGCCATGAACACCACCACCATCCACGATGCCTGGCCCGACGGTGCGGGCGAAGCGGGCATGGAAGAGGCGCCGCGGCGCGATCGGTGCCGTGAGCAGCAGCCGGAGATCGTCCGACAGGAAGAACGTGGACAACGACGTGACGACGCTGCTGAAGGCGAGGAAGGAGAGGAACGTGAGGAACAGCCACGACAACCCGAGGCGAATGAGGTAGTCGCCGAGCTCGGCGTAGTCGGCCAGCTGCAGCGTCACCCAGAAGGCGCCATAGAAGATCGCGGCCGCGACCAGGAACGCCACGAAGCCGAAGAGCGCCGCTCGCGGGAGGTCACCGGGTTCTCGCCGGCGCGCCCGGTTGCGCGACGACCAGAAGGACGGCAGCAGCAGGAACGGGAAGGCCGGCGCGGAGATCGAAGCTGGAGCCGCCATCAGATGACTTCGTCGATCTCCTGGAGACCGCTCCCGCCGGTGAGCTTCAGGAACAACGGCGTCAGCTGATCGTCGGCGCTGCCCGCCAGCTGGCGCAGGTCGTCAACCGTGCCGCTGGCGATGATGTGACCCTTGAGGATGATGCTGACCAGATCGCACATCTCCTGGGCGACTTCGAGCGTGTGCGTGCTCATCAGGATCGCCACGCCGTGGCCGGCCATGCGGCGGAACACGTCCTTGATGAGGCGCGCGCCCCGCGGGTCGAGACCCACCATCGGCTCGTCCACGAGCACCGCCTGCGGCCGGTGCAGGAACGCCGCGCTCATCACGAGCCGCTGTTTCATGCCGTGCGAGAAGCTCTCCACGAGCTCGTCGCGCCAGCGTCCCAGCTCGAACAACTCGAGCATCTCGCGGATGCGATCGTCGATGCCGTCATCGGCAATCCCGTACAGCCCGGCGTGAAACGAGAGGAACTCGCCGGCGGTGAGCTTCTCGTAGATGAAGGGGCGATCCGGAATGAACCCCAGCGACGCCTTGGCGGCCTCGGGCGAGACGGCCAGGTCGTGGCCGTTGACCAGGATGTGCCCGGCGGTCGGCTTCAGCAGGCCGGCGATCATGCGAATGGTGGTGGTCTTGCCGGCGCCGTTCGGACCGAGAAAACCGTGAATCTGGCCCGGCTTCACCTCGAGGCTGACGCCATCGACCGCGGTGAAGGTGCCGTAGCGCTTGACGAGACCGGTGACCGCGATCATTTACAGTCCTCACGCGCGCCCATCGACCAGCAGCCGCCCTGCTGACGCTGGGGCAGCGGAATGGTGAGCGGCGTCATGTCCGCCGGCTGCCGGCCCACGGTCACCGTGGATGCGCCCGGCACGAGATCGAGATCCAGGATCGTCATCTTCACGCGTCCGATGAGCGGCAGGATGGCGACCTGCTTGTCCAGCCCGCCCCGTGCCAGACGAAGGTGCGTGGCGTCGGCAGGAAACTGATTGAGCGTCGGATCGACGGGCAGCCACAGGCCGCGGCCCTTGCCCTCGTCCACGTAGATCTCGGGCCACGCGTGGTAGTAGAACGCGCTTCGCACCGACACCAGGCCCACCGAGATGCGCGCCGGAATCCCCGCCGCCCGCGCCAGAGCCACGAACAGCGCGGTGTGTTCGTTGCAGTCACCGACGCGCGTCCGCAGGACCTCGACGGCGGACGGCAGGCTGACGGTCGGTTTCTTCTCGAGCAAGGCGTTCACGTGTCGCGTCAACCGCTCGGCGCGCTCGCGCACGCCGGTGATGCCGGTGAGCACGCGCGCGGCCTCGGCCTGGATTTCAGGGGCGTCGCTTTCGATGAAGGGCTCCGGTTGCAGGTATACGCGAGAGGTCCGCGGTAGCTGGCGCCGCGACCAATCCACGCGCGTCGAGGATCTCGATGACGTCGCCATCGACGCGCTGACCCACACCCTGCAGATCCGGGCTCGAGAGGTCCGCGCCCTCCAGCCGCAGGCGCAGGCGCTGCACGTCGCGCGGGTTCTCGATGCGCTGCTTCGAGACCGGCACCACCGCCGCCGCCTCCAGCAGATCCAGCTGCACGCCGCGAGGCACCGCCATGGCGACGGCCCGTTCCGACGATTCCGCCACGGTGAGCAGGCCCATCGGGCTCTCTTCGCGCACCACCTCGCCGGTGTCGGTCACCCACGACGTCGTCTGCAGGCCGCCGAAGGAGAGATCGACGCGGAAGGCTGGGACCGGCCGCTCGTCAACGCGCACCACTTCGCGGGCGCCCACGACCACCGTCACCGGCGCATTCCGCATCGTCGCCGGATCGAACATCGTCCATTCGTGCCGGGCGCCCTGGGTCAGGCCCTCGCTCGCCAGCCGACGCGCGAAACTCAACATCAGGGCGGGCGGTTCGGCGAGCGTCGCGCACCTCTTGCCGGGTGCGGCCGCCGCTGGTGATGGCGAGCGTCAGCGTCACCCCGTCGAGCGTGCCTGCGACGATGATCGGCCCGGTGCCGGGGTCGAGCGAAAAGGTGAACGACTTGAGCGCGAAGGCCTTGTCCACGCGCGCCGTGGTCTTGAGCACGGCGGCGCTGGTGGCGCCGAGCAACGACATCTGCAGGCGGCCATCCTCCTGCAGCTCGAAGCCGTCTCCGTTCGGCAGAATCTGGCCGACGGTAAAGCCGATCTTCTCGCCGCGATAGTAGACGCCGCGCCACTGCGCCGTGGAGCCGTATCGGGCGAGATCGGTGGCCAGGTTCGCCGCCGACGTCTGGATGTAGGAGCGATGCACGAGCAGGCCCATGGACGCGATCCATGCGACCACGACAACCCAGGAAAGGGGTCGGGTCACTCGTCTGGAAACTGGACGGATCCACGGCACGATCGCGTTCTACCCTTTTGCCTTCTGCCTTCTGCCTTCTGCCTTTTGCCTTCCCCTACTTCCCTCGCCCTCCGAAGCCCGCCGCCAGCAGGCGCACCTTGAACGCCGAGCCTCGGCCGACCATGTAGAGCGTTTTCTTGTCGGCGCCGGCGAACGCGAGGTTCTGCGGCTGCAGCGAGACGGGGATGGTGCCCAGGTGCTCGCCCTTCGGGCTGAAGACGTGGATGCCGCCGAGCGAGGCGCAGTAAACGCGGCCGTCGGCGTCCACGGCCAGGCCGTCGGAGCCGCTGTTCGGCAGGCCGGCCGGAGTCTTGGTCACCGTCGGGTACTTCGCGAAATTCCTCGGATTGCCAGGCTTGCCATCGGCCGCGACGTCGAAAGCCATGATGTACTCGCCGTTCGTGTTGTTCACGTAGAGCGTTTTCTCGTCCGGGCTCAGCACGATGCCATTGGGCCGTTCGATGGCCGTCGTGACCTGCACCGCTTTCCCGCCAGGCGGGACGAAGTACACCGCCGGCGGCAGCGCCGGTGTTGGCGGCGGCTGGCCGGGCGTGGCATTGGGCCCGGGCTCGGAGAAGTAGATGTCGCCGCTCTTGCTCACCACCAGATCGTTGGGGCGGCCGTATGGCTTGCCGTCGTAGTTGTCGGTGATCGTCGCTTCGGCACCCTTGGGGTAGATCACGCCAATGCGCGCGGCACCGGGCGTCGTCTGCACCGAGATCAGGCGGCCCTTCGCGTCCCATCCCAGTCCGTTCGAGCCGTTGGTGTTCTCGAGGAACGTGGAGGTGGCGCCCGTGTCCTTGTCGATGCGCGTGATGCGATTCGCCTGGGTCTCCGTGAAGATCAGGCTGCCGTCGGGCAGTCCAATCGGTCCCTCGGTGCCGGTGAAGCCCGACTTGATGACCTCGATCTTCGTCCCGGCAGCGACCACTCCCGGAATCGCGGTGGCGACTGTCTCGGTGGCGGCGGGTGGTGGGGCAGCCTGGCCCCGAGCCAGACCGGGCACGGCCGCGGTCATCACCGCGAGACCGAAAAGGGCGGAAGTCGTGATGCGCATGGTGGTCGGCTCCTCTGACCGGCATGATACCCTCCCGGCCGGAGGATCGTTGTTGTCTGAACCCAAGTCGCCCCCCCTGATGAGCGTGTTGAAGCTGGCCGGGCCAGGACTGGTCGTGGCTGCCACCGGCATCGGCTCCGGGGATGTCGTGTCTGCCACGGTGGGCGGCGCCAGGTACGGCGTGGTGCTGCTGTGGGCCATCGCGCTTGGCGCATTCTTCAAGTTCGTGCTGAGTGAAGGCATCGCGCGCTGGCAACTGGCGACGGGGAAGACGGTGCTGGAGGGCTGGGCCGAGTACCTGCCGGCCTGGGTGAAGATCTACTTCGCGATCTACCTGGTGTTGTGGACGGTCGCCGTCAGTGCGGCGCTGACCAACGCCACCGGCCTTGGCCTCGCCAACCTCACCGGCGGCGCGGTGCCGCAGCATTGGGGGGCGGTGCTGCACACATTCGTCGGCTTCGCGTTCGTGTGGTTCGGCGGCTACGGGAAGTTCGAGAAGCTGATGAAGGCGTTGGTGGGGGTGATGGGGTTCAGCATCCTCGTCTGTGCCGCGCTGACCATGACCAACCCGGGGCCGGCGCTCCAGGGGCTCGTCGTGCCGACCATTCCCGTCGGCAGCGGCAGCTATGTCCTCTCGCTCATCGGCGGCATCGGCGGCTCGATCACGATGCTGTCCTACAACTACTGGATGCGCGAAGAGAAGATGCAGGGCGCCAAGTACCTGTCGTACGTGCGCGGCGACGTCGCCGTGGCCTATGTCTTCACGGCGATTTTCGGGCTCTCGATCATGCTGATCGCCAATCGCGCCTTCTATCTGGCAGGCGTGACCATCACCGACGCGCAGGCCGTGCCCAAGATGGCGGAGATGCTGGGTTCCATCCTTGGCCCGCTCGGTGAGTATGCCTACGCGGTCGGGTTCTGGGCGGCGGTGTTCGCGTCGCTCCTTGGCGTCTGGCAGAGCGTGCCCTATCTGTATGGGGACCTCTACGGCATCCTGAAGCGCCTGTCCCCGGAAGCGCGTGAGGCCGCCACCAAGGTGACGAGCACGCCGTACCGGGTTGCGCTTCGTTTCATCACGCTGGTGCCGATTCCGTTCGCGTTCACCGGGCGGCCGCTGTTCATCATCGTCGCCTACACCGTCGTCGGCAGCTTGTTCGTGCCATTCCTGGCGGCGACCCTGCTGTACCTGAACAACCGGGTGGCGTGGACCGAGCCGGTGCCCCGGAATCACTGGACCACGAACCTGCTGCTGGTTGCGATTCTGGCGCTGTTCGTGGCCGTCGGCGCGCAGGAAGCCATCGGCGCGCTGCGCTAGCCCACGGCTGCTCGCCGTGCCCTCGGCTCGCATGCACCGCAGGAGAGTTCCGCACGCCGAGTCGGCTTCCACCGGTGGCGCTTCCGCGAGGTGGGTCGCGCCGCTCTGCGGGTAGAATCGCAGCGGAGGCTCTGTCATGCGCGTTCTGTTGTCCGTTGCCGCGGCCCTGATTGTTGGCGTCAGCGCTGTCTCTGCCCAATCCGGACCCACGGTACCGCCGCCCAACCCGGTGCCGGATGTCACGAGCCTCGTCTCGCGTCTGAGCCTCGACCGCTACAAGGCCACCGTCAAGGGCCTCACGCAGTTCGGCGATCGCCGCCAGGGCACCGAGCGCAATCGCAAGGCGGTGGACTGGATCGAGGCCCAGCTGAAGAGCTATGGCTGCGCCCCGGAACGCGTCAAATACACCTACACCGCGCCTCCTCCGGCGCAGCCCGGTGCGCGTCCGCAGACCCCCAGGGATCCCGCCGCGATCGAGCGCGCGCAGGGCGGCGGCCGGCCGCGAGGCGGCCGCGCGCGCACCGGCGTCAACAGCGATCCGATGCGGCAGCCCGACGAGAAGCTCCGGGCGCTGAACTCCGAGCCGGCCAGCGACGGCCCGCGCGAAGAAGTGTTCTGCACCAAGGTCGGCACGAAGTTCCCGAACGAGATGTACATCGTCGCCGCCCACATGGATGGACACGGGTGGGGTGAAGCCGCCAACGACGACGGGTCGGGCACGGCGCTGGTGATGGAACTGGCCCGTATCTTCAGCATGCCCGACGTTGTCACCGAGCGGACGATTCGGTTTGCGCTGTGGAACAACGAGGAAACCGGCCTCAATGGGGCGCGAGCCTATGTCGAGCAGCGCGAGGCGCTCCAGGGCAAGGAGAATCCGCCGGGATCGGGACGTTATCCGGAGCCGAAGTGGCTCGGGATGATTCAGCACGACATGATGATGTTCGACCACGGCGCGCCCAAGGCGGACGGCACCATGAGCCCCGACCAGCGGCCGGAAGCCGACGTGAACATCGAGTTCCAGTCCACGGCGAAGATGTCCGACGCCGCAATGAAGCTGGCGTTCTTCTTCCACGGCGCGAACGAGCGCTATGCCACCGACTACCCTGCGCAGGTCGGTCCGCACATGACGAACACCGACTCGACGCCGTTCATGGACCTGGTTCCCGCGATCAGCCTGCGTGAGAACGAGCGCGGCGTGCACGTGGGAAGCGGCTGGGATCCGCACTGGCACCAGCCCACCGACGTGTTCGCCACCTTTTCGGACAAGGACTTCATGCTCGGACTGAATGCCGCGCAAACGACCGGCGGGGCCGTGGCGGAATTGACGGGACTTAGCATCAAGAAATAGGGGCCGGATAGTCGCTCGAAGTCACTTGGAAGCGAGACTTTTGTGACCAAGTCTGCCGAACAACCCGTCACGAGCCGGGAAGGCCGCGGCGCGGCCCGCCCCGGACGACCCCTCGTAAACCGCTGAAAACACAGCGCATAGCAGACATTTTCGAGACGGCCTTGCGGGTGGCGATCGGTTTGCAGTGTTCGGTCATGCCGAACCGATGTCCGAGATAGGGACTGCTGCCGCACGCCTAACTGAATCCGTCGCCAGACCACCTGCGAACGACACGCCGCTGCTGATCGGAGACAGCCCGACCTTCAGCCGGTTACGGGAAGAAGTCGATCGAGTGGCCGGCATGGACGCCCCCACGCTGGTGATGGGAGAGCCGGGTTCTGGCCGGTCCCTGCTCGCCCGGGCGCTGCACCAGGCGAGCGCGCGGCGCGACGAGCCGCTGGTTGTGCTGTCGTGTGGCGACATGCCAGAGACGCTGCTCGAGACCGAACTCTTCGGGTGTCTGAAAGGCAGCGGCGTGGGCGCGTCCAGCGATCGCGCCGGCGTCCTCGATCTTGCGCAGGGCGGCACTGTGCTCCTTGAAGGCCTCGACGAGATGCCGCTGCGCACGCAGGGGCTGCTGGCGCGATTCATCGAGAGCGGCGAACTGAAGCGGGTGGGCACGTTCGGCGGCGGCATGCCGGCCGACGTGCGCGTCCTGGCGTCCACCAGTGCGGCGCTGCGAGACCGGGTGGCACAGGGGCGGTTCCGCGAGGAGTTGTGGTCGCAGTTCGGCGGAAGCGCTCTGGTGATCCCAACGCTTCGTGAGAGACGCGACGACATCCCGATCCTGATCGACTATTTTGCGGCGGTGCACTGCGCGGCAGTGGGCAAGCCGGAAGTGATCTTTGCACCGGACGCCCTGCGGGCGCTGATGGAGTTCTCCTGGCCGGGCAACGTCCGCGAGTTGAGGAGCGTGACCGAGCGCCTGGTCGGCACTGCGCGCTCGCTGGTGATTGTCGCCGACGAGCTCCCCGTGGGCATCCGACCCCGCCGGACCGGCGCGCTGCGCCGGGGTCGCGAGCGCCGGCGGGCGGTTGGCGAAGAGTTGTTCGTGCGGCTGATTACCAACGGCGAGAGCTTCTGGTCGTGTGTGTATCCGCTGTTCATGGAGCGAGAAATCACCCGCACCGATGTGCGCGACCTCGTACGCCGCGGTCTCGAAGTCGCCCGAGGCAACTCCAAAACCCTGGTTCGGCTCTTCAACATGCCGGCGGCGGATCACAAACGTTTCGTCGGATTCCTCCGCAAGTACGACTGCCAATTACCGCTCGAATCGGCGCGCTGACCGCGCGCCGTGCGCTCCATTCAAGTCCGCACTTCCAGCGAACGGCAGACAAAAGTCAACCCAGGCGGCGTATTGCTTCAAATCGGCGACCTTGGCCCGGTCGTGGTCTAGTTCAATCGTCACAACAGGTTAGCCGATAACTTCGCAATTTTCGGAGTTGGGCACAAGAAATGCGTACAGCCGGAACGGCGTCGCCGATGCCGCCGGAGTCCAAGGATCATGTTTCGTTCGGTTAGTCTCGCCGCTCTCATCTTCTCGCTCGCATTCGGTATCTCCTCTGCCGCGCGCGTTGCCGCTCACGCCGGTGACGACATCTCGGTGGCCGCAGGTCCCTCGTCGATGCTCTCACCGATGATCGAACGCCGCACTGTCAGCGAGCCGTCGGTGCTGCTGCTCATCGGGCTCGCGCTGATCACGGCATCACGCGCGGCGCGGCGCTAGTTTCACCCCTGCTCCTGTCCTTCCACGAGTCTGACCGCGGTACGCGCGCCCATCCGCGCGAAGGAATACCGCGGCCGCGAGCACTTTTCAGAGACTCGGCATCCGGGGTGATGTAAGTCGCGCTCCCGCGCGACTTTTTCCGAGGCCGCACTCCCGTGCTCGAAACGCGCGCAGGATCGCTCAGCAAATCCATCGCTCAGCCGCCGCGCAGGCTTGGATCGTTGATTGCTATGACCAGCGTGCGCGAGGAACCTTCGTCATGTTGTCCCTGCTCACGGAATTCACGACCTGGATCACCACGCTCCCCGAGCCCGCGGGATTGCTCCTGATGGGCGTCGTGCTGATCTCGATCACCTCCAGGATGCGCCGGGTGCGTACACCCGAGCCCGCGCCGAGGGTCGTGCGCCGGCGTATTCGGTCCGCCCCCGGCCTCACCGCGCAGCGAGGGCACACCTAGGGGTCGTCCGGTCTCATCCCTTATTCCTTAAGTTACCGCCTTACAATAAGTTAGCTAGACCCGACGTCGCATGGTGCGACGACGGGTCACACGGCCGTACCGCCCGGGACGGGCCGGCATGCCGGAGGTTGGGTTTCCTTATGTTTTCCAGTGCCTCACTAGCGATCGACCTCGAGAAGACAGCCGAGGCAATCGAACAGGCCATTCGTCGCCAGGTGACCGAGTTGCACCGTCGCGGCATCGTCGTGGGATTGTCTGGCGGCATCGACAGTTCCGTGGTGACGTGCCTGTGCGTCCGAGCCCTTGGCAAGGAGCGCGTCCAGGTGCTGCTCATGCCCGAGCGGGCGTCGTCCGGCGAGTCGCTGACGCTTGGGAAGCTGCTGACGAGCCAGCTCGGCGTCTCCGTGACGGTCGAGGACATTGCCCCCACGCTCGAGGCGGCAGGCTGCTACGACCGCCAGACCGAAGCCATCCGCATGATGTTTCCTGAGTACGGCGACGACTGGCGTAACAAGATCACGCTGCCCTCCATCCTCGACAGCGATCGCCTGAACGTGTCGGAGCTCACCGTCGAATCGCCGTCGGGCGAGCGGAAGACGGCGCGCATGCCCCCCGCGGCGTACCTGCAGATGGTTGCGGCGACCAACTTCAAGCAACGCGTCCGCAAGATGATGGAGTACTACCACGCCGACCGTCTCAACTATGCGGTGGCGGGTACGCCCAATCGCCTGGAGTACGACCAGGGCTTTTTCGTGAAGCTCGGTGATGGCGCGGCCGACGTCAAACCAATCGCCCACCTCTACAAGTCACAGGTGTACGCGCTCGCCGAGTTCGTCGGCGTCCCCGAAGACATTCGACGGCGTCAGCCGACGACCGACACATTCTCATTGCCGCAGTCGCAGGAAGAGTTCTATTTCGCTCTGCCGTACGCCAAAATGGATCTCTGTCTCTACGGCCTCAACCACCGTGTTCCAGTGGAAGAGGTGGCCGCTGCTGCGGGTCTCACAGCCCAGCAGGTGGAGCGCGTCTACCGCGACATCGAGCAGAAGCGGCGCACCACACGCTACCTGCACGCGCGGCCCCGGCTGGTGGAATCGGTGTTGGAGGTTCACGACTGAGATGTGCGGCATTGCCGGCGTGATGAACCGGCGCGACTCGCTGTCGCCGCCCGACTTCGACCGGCTCTCGGTGATGGCTGGCGCGCTCAGCCATCGCGGGCCCGACGAGTTCGGCGTGTACCGCGACGGCCGCGCCGGTCTCGCGCACGCGCGTTTGTCCATCATCGACCTGGCCACCGGACAGCAGCCGCTGTCGAACGAGCGCGGCACGCTATGGATCACGTTCAACGGCGAAATCTTCAACTACCTCGAGTTGCGCAGCGATCTCATCGAGCGCGGTCATCAATTCAAGACGCGCAGCGACACGGAGGTCATTGTCCATGCCTACGAGGAGTGGGGAACCGAGGCATTCCGGCGCTTGAACGGTCAGTGGGCGATCGGCTTGTGGGACGCCGATCGCGGCGAACTGATTCTCGCGCGCGATCCCTTCGGTGTGCGGCCCTTGTACGTGGCCGAGCACGATGGACGGCTGTCGTTTGCGAGCGAGGTCAAGGCGCTCTTTGCGGGCGACCCCACGCTGCCGCGCCGGCTGAGTGCCGCCGGTCTCGATCAGCTCTTCACGTTCTGGAGCCCGGTGGCACCGCAGACGGTGTTCGAGGGGATCGAGGAAGTCGAACCAGGTACCGTCCGCATCTACTCCGCCAGCAGCGTCTCGAACCATCGCTCGTACGATCCGGCGTTTCCCGCCGACGAGGCGTCGCAGTTCCAGGGCACGCTTGACGAGGCGGTGGAGGAGGTCCGCGCGGCGCTGACCGAAGCCACGAGCCTCCGCATGCTCCGCGCCGATGTGCCCGTCGGCAGCTATCTGTCGGGAGGCCTCGACAGCTCGCTCATCGCAGCGCTTGGCCTTCGCGCCAAGGGCTCGAACTTCTCGACGTTCTCACTTCGGTTCGAGGACGCGGAATACGACGAGACCGTCTACCAGCGGACGATGGCCGAGCGGCTGGGGAGCGACCACCGCGAAGTGCTCGTATCCCGCGCCGACATTGCCCGGGTCTTCCCTGATGTGATCCTCCACACCGAGCGGCCGATCCTGAGGACGGCGCCGGCGCCGCTCTACCTGCTCTCGAAACTCGTGCACGAGGCGGGCATCAAGGTCGTGCTCACCGGCGAGGGCGCGGACGAGATGTTCGCCGGCTACGACCTGTTCCGCGAGGCCAAGGTCCGGCGCTTCTGGGCGGCACAGCCGACATCCGAACGACGGCCGCGCCTCCTGGAGCGGCTCTATCCCTACCTCGAACGCTCGCCGGTGGCGCAGCGCGCGGTGTCGCGGCAGTTCTTCGGCCGCGGGCTCGATCGCTGGCGTGACGCCGGGTTCGGCCACGACCCACGCTGGAGCAGCACCAGCGCCTTGAAGCGGCTGTTCTCGGCCGACCTGCGCGCGCGGGTTGGTGATGCCGACGCGGGACGCGATCTGTTGGCCGGCTTGCCCCATGGCTTCTCGCAGTGGAGCCCGCTGGCGCAGGATCAATACCTCGAAGTCCACACGCTGCTGTCCGGCTACCTGCTCTCGTCGCAGGGCGACCGGATGCTGATGGCGCACTCGGTGGAGGGGCGGTTCCCGTTCCTCGACCGCCGCGTGGCGGCGCTGGCGGAGTCGCTGCCGGCTCACTACAAGCTGAAGGTGCTGGACGAGAAGCACGTGCTCAAGCGGGCTGCCGCGGACGTCGTGCCGTCCTCGATTCTCTCGCGCGCCAAGCAGCCGTATCGCGCGCCGGATGCGCTGTCGTTTGCCGCGCCCGAAGCCCAGGAGTGGATCGCGGACGTCGCCGGCCCGACCGCCGTGGCGCAGGCGGGCTGTTTCGACCCGGCCGCGGTAGCGCAGCTACTCGCCAAGTGCGCCGCGCGCGCGGCGAGCGGGCAGTTCTCGAACGCGGACAACATGGGCCTTGTCGGGGTGCTCTCGACACAATTGGTGCATCATCACTTCATTGCCCAACGCCCGACGAGCGCTGCTCCTCCGCGAATCCGAACGGTCATCGACCGGATTTCCACCGACGTGCCCGTGAATCGGTCACCCTTCATGTCCTTTGCAGAGGAACGGCAGTGATTCATCAGCAAGAAACCGTGCCCCTCGGGCGACCTTATACAACGGAAGTGGTCACGGACACGGCGGCGTTCGAGCGGCTCGCCTCCGAATGGGACGCGCTGCTCGACGACAGCGATCAGCAAGCGTTCTTCCTGCGGTGGCACTGGAACTGGCTGTGGTGGCAGTACTTTGCGCCGAAGGGCGCGGAGCTGTTTCTGCTCTGCTGCCGAAACGAGCACGGTCGCCTGGTCGGCGTTGCGCCGTTCTACCGCCGACAGCATCGTTTTCTCCGTTTGCCGATCGCCAGGGAGCTCGTGATGTTGGGCACGGGCATCGAACTCAAGACCAGCGAGTACCTGGATGTGTTTGCGCTGCGGAATGAAGAGTCAGCCGTCGCCGAGTCGATGGCGAGTGCGTTGCGGTCACAACTGCACTGGGACCGGGTCTGGCTGCGCGGCGTGCCGATCGACTCGACCGTGATACCGCAGCTGGTGCAATCACTGAATTCGCGGTCCTCATCGGTGGTCTGCGATCAGGCGCAGTACATCGACACCTCGGAGGGCTGGGAACAGTACAAGCGGAGCCTCGGTCGATCGATGCGGCGCAATTGCGAGGTACTACGGGCGGCGTCTCTTCAAGCAGCACGACTGCGAACTGAAACAGGTCGGATGCCTGCACGAGCTCGATGAAGCGTTTGGGCACCTCGTGCGATTGCACCAGGCCAGATGGCGTGATGCCGGCGAACCGGGGGTCTTCAGCAATCCGAGGGTAGAGACGTTCCTTCGCGAGACCATGCGTCAGAGCTTCAAAGATGGCCGATTGCGGCTGTGGACGCTGAGGGTCGGCCACAACGTTGAAGCCGCCCTGGTCGGGTTTCTGGACAATGGCGTGCTTCACTATTTCCAGAAGGGCTTCAACCCCGCGTTCGCGAAGGATGATCTCGGCACCGTCATTCTGTCGCTGTGTATCCGCGCATGCTGCGACGACGAGGAGATCACCGCCTTCGATTTCATGGGCGGCGGCGCTCCCTACAAGGCAATGTGGGCGCGCCGCGAACGGGTGACCGTGCTGCACGAAGTCAGCCGATCGAATCTACGCGTGCTCGGGCACGATCTCCAGCAGCGGGGACGGGCGATGGCCGCCGGCGCCTATCGCCTTCTGGCCCCGCGGCCCCTGCAGCGCCTCCGCCGCGACTGGCTGCGGCGGCGGCGATTAACCCAACCGTTCGATCGCGTTCAGCAGTTCTTGGTTACGACTGCTGCCAGCGAGGCAATTCAGTTGATGGGTACGCTGGCGGGCTCGACCTGAAGAGCATCGGACCATGCTCATTCATGGGTTCCTGGAACGAGCCGCGCGGGCGGCGCCCCGGGCTCTTGTCCTCATCGAGCCGGCGCGCCGCACGTCGTATGCGGAGCTGGACCGCCTGGCCAATCGTTTCGCCAACCTGTACCGGCAAGTGGGCGTGGTTGGCGGCGACCGCGTGATCGTGGCGCTGGACAATAGCGCCGACATGGTGGCCGCGTACCTCGGCGCACTCAAGGCCGGCGCCGTCGGCGTTCCCCTGCCCGCGGGTCCGCGCAGCGACCGCCTCGGCGTGGCGGTGAAAGACTGCACGCCGCAGGTGGTGATCGTGGACGAACCGACCGCCCGCGCCAGCCAGGTCGACGGCCGGTTGACGAACGTGCCGCACGTGTTCGTGGCGAGGCGAGCGGCGACCGGTGCCTCTCCGATCCCGTTCACGCCGCTGTCCGATGCCGTGGCCGCCTGCTCCGACGAACCGGTGAGCGGCGGGCCCTCCGAAGCCGACCTGGCGGCCATCATCTACACCTCCGGCAGCACCGGCGAGCCGCGCGGCGTGATGCTGACGCACCGGAACTTCGTCGCGAACGCGCGTTCGATCGTCAGCTACTTGGCCCTCACGGCCAGCGATCGCGTCATGTGCGTGCTGCCGTTCTACTACGTGTACGGGCTGTCGCTCCTGCACACGCACCTGGCCGTGGGCGGGTCGCTCGTCATCGAGAATCGATCCGCGTTCCCGAACGTCGTGCTCGACGCCATGCACGAGCACCAGGTCACCGGCTTCGCGGGCGTGCCGTCGACGTTCGCGCTGATGATGCACCGGTCGAACCTCGACACCGCGGCGCTGCCCAGCCTGCGTTACGTCACCCAGGCCGGCGGCGGCATGCCGCCCGCGCGAATCAGCGAGTGGCTGCGGCGCGGCCCGCGGGCAGACTTTTTCGTGATGTACGGCGCCACGGAAGCGTCGGCGCGCCTGACCTACCTGCCACCGTCCCTGCTCGGCAGCAAGCTGGGCTCGATCGGCCGCGCCATTCCTGGCGTCGAGATCCGGGTGATTCGCGAGGATGGCACCGAAGCGCCGCCGGGCGGCGTCGGTGAGCTCGTCGCACGCGGGCCGAACATCTCGTCAGGGTACTGGAACAATCCGCAGGAGACCGCGCTTCGTTTCGGGTCCCTCGGTTATCGCACGGGCGATCTCGGCTATCAGGACGCGGACGGCGACTGCTATCTCGTCGGCCGGCTTCACGACATGATCAAAGTCGGAGCAAACCGGGTCGGGGTAAAGGAAATCGAGGACGTCCTGCACGAGCACCCCGCCGTCCACGAGGCTGCGGTTGTCGGCGTGCCCAACGACCTGCTTGGCGAGGCGCCGATAGCGTTTGTCGCGCTTCGCGACGTCGTTGAGGACCCGGAGAACCAACTGCGCGCGTTCTGCGCGGCCCGCCTCGCCGCCTACAAGGTGCCGCACCGCGTGATCATCAAGCGCGAGCTTCCAAAGCTGCCCGGCGCGGGCAAGATCGATCGCCTGTCGCTGCGTGCCTCCGCCTCCAAGCTCGAGCCCGATCCCAGACCGTCTAGCGCATGACCATACCGCCACGTCGCGGTCAGCAGCGATGATATTGTGGCGGCGAATGACAAAAGTCCGACGTTTGGTTGACCATTGGCCCGTCTCGCGCTGGCGGAGAATGCGCTGAATCCGCTAAATCGTTGGAATATAGCGGGTTAACGATTTTCGACCGTGCCGGCCCGGGAGGAGAGCTCTTTGCTGAGTTCCCGGCAGGGTCACGACGCTGGACGGGTCAAAGACACCTGGTGCCCATCTGCCCGCGTGTAGTTGAGAGGGCGAAGCCCTGCGCGCACGCGATGGAGCCGCGGCCGGGCATGGTGCCATGGTCAGGTAACGGCCCTTACCGTATCCCGTAACGGCCCTCCGCCCCGCATCCGCACCTTCTGGAACGGCGCGGACCCACCCCCGGCCAGCCGGCGGTCGTTCCCACGCAAGCGCCGCGCGCCTTCGCACGGTCTCGCCAGAGTCATGGAGACTCGTCACTCAGGGCGAGGCTGGCTGGGGCGGCGCATGCCGCCGACGCCGCCTTCAATACCGGGCAACGGCTGGTGATTTCGTGACAGGGGTGGCAGTCAGGCGATGAGCGATCGATACATTCTCGGCATCTCGGCGTTCTACCACGACAGTGCTGCTGCCATTCTGAAGAACGGCGAGGTGACCGCGGCCTCATCGGAGGATCGATTCACCCGCAAGAAGGGCGATGCCACCTTCCCGCACAGAGCGGTGGAGTTCTGCCTGGCTCAGGCCGGCATCCAATCCTCGGATCTCACCGCGGTCGGCTTCTACGACAAGCCGCTGCTCAAGTTCGAGCGGATCCTCGAGACTTACCTGGGGGTCGTGCCCGCCGGCTTCCGATCGTTCTTGATGGCAGGTCCACTCTGGATCAAGGACAAGCTCTACATCGATCGGCAATTGCACGACGAGCTTGGCTATGCCGGCCCGATCAGGTACTGCGAGCACCACGAGTCGCACGCTGCGAGCGCGTTCTTCCCGTCACCATTCACGCAGGCGGCGATTCTGACGATGGACGGCGTCGGCGAGTGGGCCACCGCCTCGATCGGGATGGGCCGCGACAACGACATCGAGATCCTCAACGAGCTGCTGTGGCCGGACTCGCTCGGGCTGCTCTACTCGGCGTTCACTTACTACACCGGCTTCAAGGTCAACTCCGGCGAGTACAAGGTGATGGGGCTCGCGCCTTACGGTGAGCCGAAGTTCGTCGATCTGATCTACAAGGAATTGATCGACCTCAAGGAGGACGGATCGTTCCGCCTGAATCAGAAGTACTTCAACTACCTCACCGGCCTGACGATGACCAACGACGCGTTCAGCGAGTTGTTCGGCGCGCCGGCCCGCCAGCCGGAGAGCAAGCTGACGCAGCGGGAAATGGACCTCGCCCGTTCGGTGCAGGTCGTGTGCGAGGAGATCATGCTGCGAATGGCTCGCACCGCCCACAAGCTGACGCATGCCGAAAACCTCTGCATGGCCGGGGGCGTCGCGCTCAACTGCGTCGGCAACGGCCGGGTGCTGCGCGAGGGGCCGTTCAAGAACGTCTGGATCCAGCCCGCGGCGGGCGATGCCGGCGGCGCCCTCGGTGTCGCCCAGCTGATTCACTATCGCGAACACAAGCAGCCACGCGTGGTGGTGCCGGGCAGGGACTCGATGCAGGGGGCTTACCTGGGACCGGAGTTCTCGCCAGGCGACATCGAAATCTACTTGAAGTCGGTGGGGGCGGCCTACGAGCGGGTTGGCGATCCGCAGCAGTTCGATCAGGTCGCTGGTGATCTCGCGGCCGAGAAGATCATCGGCTGGTTCGATGGGCGCATGGAGTTCGGGCCGCGCTCCCTCGGCGCGCGCAGCATTCTGGGCGACCCACGCAGCCCCAAGATGCAGGCGGACATGAACATCAAGATCAAGTTCCGCGAGGGGTTTCGTCCGTTCGCGCCGTCGGTGCTGCGCGAGAAGGTGTCGGACTACTTCGAGCTCGATACCGACTCGCCCTACATGCTGCTGGTCGCGCCGGTGAAGAAGGAGCGCTGCATCCCGTTGACCGATGAGCAGCACAAGCTGTGGGGCATCGACAAACTCAATGTGCCGCGCTCCGACATCCCGGCGGTGACGCACATCGACTACTCGGCGCGGGTGCAGACCGTCAGCCGCGAGACCAATCCCCGCTACTACGAGCTGATCAAGGCGTTCGAACGCCGGACCGGTTGTGCCGTGCTCGTGAACACCTCCTTCAACGTGCGCGGCGAGCCCATCGTCTGCACGCCGGAGGACGCCTACCGCTGTTTCATGCGGACCAACATCGACGTGCTGGTGCTTGGTCCCTTCGTGCTCCAGAAGAGTGCTCAACCGGAATGGAAGGAGTCCAAGGCATGGCAGCAGGAATTCCAGCTCGACTGACGGCAGCGCAGGGTCGACGCTTCGGGCTGACTGTCGGTGGAGCCTTCCTGGCATTGGCTGCGATCGCCTGGTGGCGGGGGCATCCGACGACGACCAACGTGCTGGGGACCCTCGGCGGCGTACTGGCCGTGGCCGGCCTGGTGATTCCGACTTTCCTGGGACCGGTCGAACGAGCCTGGATGCAGTTCGCGCACCTCATCTCCAAGGTGACGACCCCGATTGTGATGGCCGTGATGTACTTGGTGGTATTGACGCCGATTGGACTCTTCCGGCGGGCGTTCGGTGGCAACCCCTTGGTGCAGCAGCCACAAGGTGGCAGCTACTGGAAGGCGCGGCCCGAGGGCCGGCGCCGCGGCAATCTGACACGGCAGTTCTGAAACGGAGGCAGTGATGGGATTGATGGGAGAGTTGTGGGCCTTCATGAAGGAGCGCAAGAAGTGGTGGCTGCTGCCGGTGATCGTGGTGATGGTGGTCGTGGGCGGCCTGCTGGTCTTTGCGCAGGGGTCGGCGCTGGCGCCGTTCATCTACACGATCTTCTAGTCGCACGACCCCGATTTCACGATTGCGTGAGCCGTGCGCTTCTCGAACGTCTCGAGGTTCAAGAATGTGACCCAGCAATGTTTGCCATCGCCGACCGGCGCCTGTGCCTCTGATCGCCGATGAGCCAACTCGACGACAGCCACTCCGGGCCGCCGAGCGTCGCCGGAGCGCAGGTCAGCGTTCGCGTAGTGGACGATCTCGACAGTCTTGTCGCGTTAGCACCGTTTTGGAATGCGCTACTCGAGCGCAGCCGCTCGAACACGATTTTCCTCACGTGGGAATGGATATACACGTGGTGGCAAGTCTACGGTGAGGGCAAGCGGCTGCATGTTCTCGTCGTCGAAATGGAGACGGTTGGAATTGTCGGCATCGCGCCGCTGATGAAGGTCCGCTCTCGCGTACTCGGTCTTCTATCCGTCGGGGAAGTGCGGTTCATCGGCGATGGTAGCGACGTCACGCCGGAGTACCTGGATCTCTTCGCCGTGAGAGGGCTCGAGCACGATGTCGCCAGGGCCTGCGTAGACCACTTGTGCGCCGACACGACAGTGACCGCGGTCGATTTGCGGCCGCTTTCGAATGCCGCGTCGAACGCGATGCTATTGGAGCAGCTGTTCATAGGGAAAGGTGGCCGGACGAGCCGTGCCGATGACTCTGTGTGCCCGGTGTTGCCATTGCCGGCAACCGCCGCAGAATTTCTCGGCAGCCGCAGCAAGAACTACCGGAAGAAGTTTCGCGAGCACGCGCTGCGCTGCCACCGCGAGTTAGGAGTGACCGTGCGGAGGACGAGCTCGGCGACGGAGCTCGAGCAGGACATGGACGCGCTCGTCGCCCTCCACAACAAGCGCTGGCAGGGCTCCTCGAGAGCCTTTCGTTCGGCCCGGTACAGCGAATTCCACCAACGCATCGCGCGGTTGATGCTCGCTGCAGGGAGGCTCCGTCTGTTCTCCCTGGAAAAGGACGGCCGCGCCTTGGCGCTTCTGTATTGCTTCGCTCACGACCGGCGCTACTCGTTCTATCAGGGAGGGCGAGACCCGGACTACGCCAGGTACCGCGTCGGGCTGGTGTTGATGCACAACGTGATTCTGCAGGCAATTCACGAGGGAGCGACCGTCTTCGACTTCCTGCGTGGCGTCGAAGATTACAAGTACAGATGGGCGACCACAGAGTCGAGAAATGAGCGCGTGAGGTACTCAAAGGCAGGCTGGGCAACCGCAGTCTACGCGCTGTCGGATTTCGTGTTCCACATGAAGCGGAAGGCCGCATGGCTGAAAGTGCCGCTGGTCGCATCACGGTCATCATCAGCAAACCACATCGTGATCGAGCACTTGCTCAAGTCTGCGGCGGTTTCCGCCATCAAGCGGCCGATCCGAAATCTGATCTGGGGAGTCCGGGGTTGGCGGATTGTCAATCCGATTCTGCCGCGGAACGTCAGGTCGATTGTGTTCGTGTGCCTGGGTAATATCTGTCGGAGCCCATTTGCGGCCGCCGCGTGCTCGCGCCGCCTGCACGGTGCTCGGGCTGAAGTCCTCTGCTCGTCAGCCGGGATAGCAGTCAAGCAAGGCAACCAGCCGCCCGACGAAGCGCGGATGGCCGCCTCTGCCTACGGAATTTCGCTCGCCGAACACCGCCCGCGATTGTTGACGCGCCAGTCCGTTGTCGATCACGACCTTGTCGTGGTGATGGACGCCGGTCAGTTGACAGCCTTGCGGGAGCGCTACCCCGACCTATCCGACCGCATTGTGTTGCTGTCCCTGTTCGACGGACGTGCCAGCAACGCGCTCGAACGCTTCAACATCGTGGATCCGTTCTCGCGTCCCCTCGCAGAATTCGTGACCTGCTATGCGCGGATCGATCGCGCCGTCGAGCGCCTGGTGCACGACCTGGGAATCGTCGGGAACAGCGCCGACGCCCGCTCTGCGCGTGGGCAGTCGCCGGCCGAGGCCTGATGCCCGGCTCCTGCACACTGCATCGAAATCACATCGAATGAGTACCGAGACGACCACTCCGAGAGTCGCCGTGAACGACGGCTCCATGCCGAAAGTTGCGGGACGATTTCTCACCGACCACAGGATCACGCAACTCGAGTGGTGGTCTGGGACGTTCGATGTCGTCTCCCCGCCGACGGGCTCAGGTCCTGCCGCGAGCCTGACCCTTGCGGTCAGGACCGTTTGGAAGTCGATGGGTTACGACCTCTTTCTCAGCGCCAACGTTCGAAACGCCATGGTGCTCGGCTTGTTCAAACGCCTGACCGGCCGACATCGTCCGGTCTTGATGATGACCGAGATGAGGCTTGACGACCCGAGGCCTGGCCTGCGATGGCGCCTCAAGGTCCTGGTTCAGCGCTATGCCTACGCCGCGGCTGACGTGATGTGCGTGTCATCCCGGCGAGAAGCGGAGCTCTACGCTGGCCGCTTACGCGTGCCGCTCGAACGGTTCCGGTTCGTTCCGTGGCACACCAATGTTCTCGAGCCACGATTCGAGCGCGCCGTCGAGCCGTATCTTTTCGCAGCCGGCCGCACCGGCCGAGATTGGACCACCTTTGCCGAAGCGGTTCGCGGGCTGGATGTTCCCGTGACGGTCGTGTGCAGTGCAGGTGACGCGGCGAAGGTCGACTTCGCCGAGAACGTGACAGTCTTGACTGACATACCGTATCCACGATACCGGGCTCTCTTGGAGGGAGCGACGGCGGTCGTTGTGCCACTCGAGCAGCACTCCTACTCGTCAGGGCAGGTGGTCATTCTGGAAGCCATGGCACTGGGGAAGGCGGTCGTGGCCGCGCGGGTCCTCGGCACTGAGGACTACATCGACGATGGAGTCGATGGAATCCTCGTGGAACCGGGCAACGCCGCCAGCTTGCGGTGCGCCCTCAACAAAGTCGCGACGTCACAAGAGTTCGCCGACCAACTCGGGCGAAGCGCCCTGGCCAAGGTGCTCAAGATGCACACGTTGGCGCAGTACGCTCGTCGGCTCGTGGAGATCGCGAACGATCAAGTCACGTCGACCCTGCCGCCCGCGTTGGGCGATCGTAGGTAACTTGCGCGAACAACAGCGGCGGCATTCATCTCGGACCGCGCCAGTGTCCCGAGAGACACGCAAGGTATTCCTGGCGGGCGTGATTTGCGGGGCGGTGGTGCTTCTGGCTGTCAGAGTCCTTGTCAACAACACGTCCGCAGCCGATTGGTTGGTGACGCCGCTGCTGATGCCCGACAATGCAACCGTCGCGGACGCGATCGTCGCGGTCGGCGCCGGTGTGGTCGGAACCTGTGAACCGAATCTCAATGCCGTCCGGCGCGTGTTGCTCGGCGCGCGGCTGGTGCGCGACGGCCGGGCACCCTTCGTCCTGTTCACCGGTGGATCGGATCAGCGGACCTGCCCGGTTGCCTCCTCGATGGCGGCTCTCGCGGCAGAAATCGGCATTCCGGAGTCGCGTATCCGGGTTGAGCGAGCCTCACGCAGCACCCACGAGAATGCAGAGTTCAGCGCTCCGATGCTTCACGGCTGGGGCGTCCATCGGGTCATCCTCGTCACCGACCGCCTCCACATGCGTCGCGCGGCAGGCGTCTTCGAGCGCCTCGGTTTCGACGTGCAGAGGGCCGCGGTGCCGATCTACGAAGGACACGAGGACAATGTGTCGATGTTAAGCGCCGGCGTGCGCGAGTACGCCGCATTGGCCCAATACTGGGCCCGAGGATGGATTGGCAATGTGGCGCCCACATCGGCCGCACAAGAAGAGGCTCCGCGCCGCATGGCGACCACACCGCAACATCCCGACGGCCCGATCGTGGTCCTTGGCGCCTCGTATGCTCGAGGATGGGACCTGAAGCAGGTGGGGTCGGTGCCAGTGGTCAATAGCAGCGTCGCAGGCCAGCAGTCGTTCGAACTGGCGCAGCGATTCGAGCGGGACGTCGTCGACCAGGCCCCCTCCGCGGTCATCATTTGGGGATTCATCAACGATATCTTCCGCGCGACGACCGACTCGGAGCAGGTGGAGGTTCGCATTCGCGAGTCGTACCTGCAGATGCTCGCCATGGCCAGAACCCACGGAATCGAACCGATCATCGCGACCGAGGTCACCGTGCGGCCGATGGACGGGTGGCTCACCGGGACGGTGGGATCGATCCTCGGCGCCCTTCGAGGCAAGCCGGCCTACCAGGATCAGCTCAACCGGCAAGTCCTGGCGATCAACGAGTGGTTGATCGCCCTGGCGCGACGCGAACGCCTGCTCGTGCTGCAGTTCCAGGCCGTACTCTCCGAGCCCAATGGCCGGCGCCGCGTGCCGTTCGCGCAACCAGACGGCAGCCACATCACCCAGGCAGGCTACGACGCGCTGACCGCGTATGCGCTGCCCATCCTCCAGGAGTATTCCGTTGCCCGGTAAGTCCCTACGTGTCGGCCTGATCGGTTCCGGAAAGATGGGCCTGCACCACCTGAAGGCGATTGGGGCGTCGCAGCTGGCCACGGTCGTTGGCATCGCCGATCCGGCGGCCAGTCATGAAGAACTCACGCCGCTGCTGCCGATTGACGCCGTCATCGTGGCATCTGCGGCCGAACTTCTCGAGCGCGCCAAGCCTGACGTCGTCCACATCGTCACGCCTCCGGCGACCCATGGCTTGCTGGCCAAACAGGCCATCGAGGCCGGCTGCCACATCTACGTCGAGAAGCCGTTCACATCGACGGCTCAGGAGGCGCTGGAGATCCTGAACCTGGCCGCCAAGCATGGCGTGAAGGTGTGCGCCGGTCACCAGGTGCTCTTTGAGGCGCCAGCGCTTGGCGTCTGGCGGCATCTTGGCGAGATCGGCCGGATGGTCCACATCGAGAGTTATTTCTCGTTCAAGATGGTGCGCCGCACCATCACGGCCGTGGACCAAGTCAAGGACATCCTCCCGCACGCGGTGTATCCCGTCGTCGACCAACTTCGTGCCGGAACGGGCTTGACGAGCGAGCCCATTTCAGTGGTCGGGATGTCGCTCGACGCTTCCGGCGACGTGTATGCACTGCTTCGTCTTGGTTCGGTCACGGCAACTGTCACGGTTACCCTCAATGGCCGCCCCGTAGAGCAGTACCAGAACATCTCCGGCACAAATGGATCACTACGGGCCGACTACATCGGGGGCTTCCTCGGCAAGCTGGTCGGTCCTGGCACCGGGCCCGGCGTCCTCTTGACGCCGTATCGGCGTGCCCTCCATACAATGACCGGCACGACTGTCGGCGTCAGCAGACTCATCATGGGGGGGTCATATCCGGGACTTCGAACGCTCGTGCGGCGCTTCTATGAGAGCGTGGCCGCAGATACAGCGCCCCCCCTGACGCCGCAGTCGATTGTGGACACCGTGGCCATCTGCGAACACATCGGTCAGGCCCTCGACTCCGTCGAGCTGACGCAGGAGACCGAAGCGCGCAGGCAGCTCGAGGCTCAGACGGCAGCGCTACCGCGCGTCCGGCCCGACGCGCAGGTGGTCCTCCTCACTGGTGGCACGGGTCTGCTGGGCAAGCGAATCGCCGAGGAAGTGAGGCAAGCCGGATACCCGGTCCGCGTCGTTGCCCGCCGCGTGCCGCCGTTCTCGCGGCGCGTGCCGGGGGTGGAGTACGCGACGGCCAACCTGGCGCAGGGCATTGATCCGGGCCTCATGCAGGGCGTCGGCTATGTTGTCCACGCAGCTGCCGAGACGTCGGGCGGAAAGGAAGACCACCGGCGCAATTCCATCGAGGCCACCCGCCAACTGATCGAGGCTGCCGCCCGCTCCGGAGCGAAAGGGGTCCTGCACGTGAGCAGCTTGGCAGTCCTGAAGACTTCGCGGGAAATGGGTCGTGCGTTGGATGAGTCCACGCCGATCTCAGCGGGCCTGAAGCGTGGACCATACGTCTGGGGCAAGGCGGAATCCGAGGTCGTCGCGAGGCAATTGGGCGACGAGTTGAAGATCCCGGTCCGCATCATCCGCCCCGGCCCCCTGGTCGATTACTCGGCATATCAGCCACCCGGCCGCCTCGGTCGCGAGCTCGGACCAGTATTTGTTGCCATGGGACCGAAACGCGGTGATTTGAGCGTCTGCGACGTCTCGACCGCGGCTCGCGTCGTGCGCTCATACCTCGATGATTTCGCCGGCGCTCCGCCGCTGCTCAATCTGGTCGAAGCCCCGCCGCCGTCACGAAGGGACCTGATGCAGCGATTCAGCACGGCTCGACCCGATCTTCGTGTTTTCTGGTTTCCGGCCTGGCTGTTACGTGCCCTTTCGGGCCCCTTGAAGCTCGTGCAGCGCTACGCCCTTGGCTCGAAGGAGCCGCTCGACGTCGCCGCCGCGTTCGCCAGTGAGCGCTACCAGACCGAACTCGCAGGCCAGGTCATCGCGAAGGCCACGCGACGGGCATGACCGAGACCCCGTTCTTTCTGCGCAACGGCGACTATTCCCTGTTCGCCGTCCTCCACGAGCCCGCCGCGGAGCCGTCCGGCGAGGCGTTTGTCTTCTGTCACCCGCTGGCCGAAGAGAAGCTCTGGGCTCATCGTGTCTTCGTGTCATACGCCCGGCACCTGGCCGCAGCCGGCCACACGGTGTTGCGTTTCGACTTGATGGGCAATGGCGACAGCGACGGCGACTTCAGCAGTTCATCGGTGACCACTGGCTTGTCAGACATCCGGTGCGCTGTCGATGAGGTCAGGCGGCGATCGAAACCCGAAAAGCTCAACCTGCTCGGCTTGAGGTTTGGCGCAACACTCGCCGCGCTCGCGGCAGAGCAGGCCGAGATCGACAAGCTCATTCTGTGGGCACCAATCGTCGACGGCGAACGATACATGCAGGAGATGCTCCGCATCAATCTCGCGACCCAGACGGCCGTCTATCGTGAAATCCGACACGACCGCGCGCAGCTGGTCGAGATGATGCTGCAGGGACAGACGGTCAACGTGGATGGTTACGAACTGGCGCATTCGCTCTATTCAGAAGTGGCGATGGTCACGCTGGCTGGCAACCGCAAGCATCACGTCGGCCCGTGCCTGGTGGTGCACATCGATCGTCAACCTGGCAAGCCGGCGGCCGACGCGCAGAAGTTGGCCGCGACATACGAGCATGGCACCCAGGAGTTCGCCCAGGAAGAACCGTTCTGGAAAGAGATCGCCACATCCTACCTGCACGGTGCGACGAGCCTGTTCGCGGTTACGGGTCGGTGGCTGAGCACGCAGGAGCGTCCACGGTAGTGTCACGATGGTAGTCTTCGTCACCGATGCCGAAAACAGGGCGACGCTTGCCATCACCCGTTCTCTCGGACGCCTCGGTCACGAGGTCGTAGTCGGGGGGCGGCATCTATCGTGCCTGGCGCATTCATCGAGATACTGCGCGGCGGCGGTGCAGTATCCGGATCCGGTTCACGACTCAGGTGCATTCGTCGAGGCGATCGCCAGAATCACCCGCGAACGACGCGTCGACGCTCTGATTCCGGTGGGCGACATCACCACATTTCTGATCACCGGGAATCGCGAAAAATTCAGCTGCGGGGTGCCGTTCGCTCCAGCCGCGGTGGTCGAGCGAGCTGCCGATAAGGTGGACGTCCTGCGAACTGCCGAACGGATCGGGCTACCGGTGCCTCGAAGTGTCCTGGTGTCGAGTGCGAGCGAAGCCGCTGCCGGTCACGCGCTCGGATTCCCAGTCGTGATCAAGCCATGGCGATCGCGAGTCCCTACGCCGTCGGGATGGGCGTCGTCCGCGGTCAGCTACGCGGCGGACGCCGGACAACTGGCGCGAGATCTCGGGTCGCGCCCAGCCCACGAATTTCCCATCCTCCTTCAGGAACGCGTCATCGGACCGGGAATGGGCATCTTCACCTGCTACCGCGACGGCAAACCTGTCCTGCTGTTCGGCCATCGCCGGCTTCGCGAGCGCCCACCCTGGGGCGGGGTCAGCGTCTTGTCGGAGAGCGTCTCGGTGGATCCCGTTGCCGCCGGGTTTGCGACGCGTCTCCTGGACGCCATCGGCTGGGAGGGCGTCGCCATGGTCGAGTTCAAACTCGACGACCGCGATGGCCTGCCCAAGCTGATGGAGATCAACGGCCGATTCTGGGGTTCTCTGCAGCTGGCAATCGATGCGGGCGTCAATTTTCCCGAAGTCCTGCTGCGTGCCATCTCCGGCCAGCCGGACACGCCCCAGCCCCCCTACCGGATAGGCGTTCGCGATCGCTGGTTCTGGGGAGACGTCGACTCGTTGCTGGTCACCATGTTCGGCGGCGCCGGCCGGCCGCCGATGACGCAGGGCCGTGGCCGGCTCTCGGCCCTTGCTGCCTTCGCGAGGTCCGGCGGGGCCGACTTGCACTACGACAATCCCAAGCGGGACGACCCCTGGCCATTCGTTGTCGAGACCCGCGACTGGCTCCGGAGACTCATATCGCGTGACTAGGATCGCTGAAGTGACCTTCTGGCTCGCCGTTGCCGTGGTGCTCTACCCCTATGCGGGTTACCCCGCGCTGCTGTGGCTAGCCGGCAAGATGCGGCGGACGTCGAGAGTCGGCGCCCGTGCCGAGTTGCCGAGTGTGACGATGATCATCCCGGTGAGCAACGAGCAGGCACGGATCGCCAGGAAAGTCGAAAACACCGCCGCGCTCCGTTATCCCGCTGACCGTCTGCAGATCTTGTTCGTGTCCGATGGATCCACCGACCGCACCGTAGAGTTGATTCGCGCCGCGGCGACTCCGGCGATGTCGATTCTGGATCTTCCGGTCAGACGGGGGAAGGCCGCCGGACTCAACGCTGGGCTTGAGCAGGCGACCAACGACATCCTCGTCTTCTCCGACGCATCGATCGACCTTGAACCGGACTCGCTGCGGCACCTCGTCGCACCGTTTGAGGACCCCGGCGTCGGCTGCGTCTCCGGCGAAGACCGAATCGCGGAGTCTGGTGGAGAAGCATGGTATGGGCGCTATGAACTGCTGTTGCGGCGCCTCGAGTCGCAAGTGCATTCGATCGTCGGGGCGAGCGGATCGTTCTATGCACAGCGCCGGCGGCTCTGCGAGCCCTTTACCGACGGAATGGCGCCAGACTTCCTTTCCGTGTTGAGAACGATCGAGCTGGGCTCTCGGGCCATCAGTGAGCCGACGGCGATCGGCGCGATGACCAGCGTGAAAGATCCGAAGCGTGAGTTCGACCGGAAAGTTCGCACGCTGATTCGTGGCATCACGACTCTGTTCGCTCATCTCCATTTGCTGAACCCGCTGCGCACGGGTGCATTCGCGTTCATCCTGTGCTCCCACAAGGTCTTGCGCTGGATTTCACCGGTGTTCCTGGTCCTGGCGCTGCTGGCGCCGCTCTGGCTTCTTCGCTCGCCGTTCTACCTCGCCGCCCTGGCTGCGCAACTGGCGTTCTATCTGTGTGCCTGGGGCGCGCTTGCGCGCCGGGCCGGGCTCGAGCGATCAGTCGTCGGTAAGGCCGCACTGTATTTTTCAACGGTGAACGCGGCTGCGTTGGTCGCGTGGGTCCAGTACTTCAGAGGTGTGCGCCAGGAGTTGTGGACACCTTCAGAACGTTAGCGATCTGTGACGCCCCTCAACATTCTCGATCTGCGCGATACCTTCGAAATCGGAGGGCCAGGGAAGACCATCCTTGAGACCTACCGCGCGATTGACGCCGCGAGGTTTCGCGTCCACCTTGGTGTCTTTCTGACGCACGGCGAGAGTACCGAGACGCCATTCCTGATTGAAGCGCGCCGCTACGGCATACCTGTCAGCGTCATTCGTGGCTACAATCAGTACGATCCTCGGCTGATCGCCCGCACCGCGGCATTGGTGAGGACACTCAACATCGACATCGTGCACTCCCACGAGGTCAAGTCGGACGTCATTGCATACTGTGCCGCTCGGCTTCACGCCGTGCCGCTGTTGACAACCATGCACGGCTGGATTGGCAACACTCGCAAGCAGCAGGCCCTGATCGCCCTGGACAAGCGCATCGCCAGGCGCTTCGACCGCGTCATTGCTGTGTCGGCGACCATTCGCGACGAGTTGCTGGCGGCTGGAGTACCGGCGAACCAAGTCCGGCTGATTCACAACGCAATCGTGATGGCACGCTATCGTCGCGCTGGAGGAAACGGGTTCCTGGCTTCACTGGTCGGTCGTCCCTGCCCAGGGCCTGTGCTGGTGTCCATCGGACGTCTCAGTCGCGAGAAAGGGCACAGCGATCTCATTGAGGCGCTGGGAATTCTCGAGCGGCGTGGCCACAGCGTGTCGGCCGTGCTCGCCGGAGATGGACCCGAGAAGGCTCGGCTGATCGCCCAGAGCCAAACACTGAACCTCGGCGACCGCGTATTCTTTCCCGGGTACATCGACCGCCCTCAGCGCCTCCTCGACGAAGCCGACTTGATGGTGCTGCCATCGCACACTGAAGGGTTGCCAAACGCCGCGCTCGAAGCGCTCGCGATGAACGTACCCGTACTTGCGACGCGCGTCGGCGGGACACCCGAGGTGATTGAAGATGGACGCACGGGTCGGTTGGTGCCGCCGCACGCGCCCGAGGCAATGGCTGAAGCGATCGAGGACTTCCTCAACAATCGTGCGCGGTGGGCCGAGATGACCGCCCGCGGGCATCAGCACGTCGCCCAGCACTTCGACTTCGAGATGCGCACGCGAAAGGTCGAGGCGTTATACCTCGAGATGGCGAGGACGACAGCGTCATGATCTACGTAGGGATCCTCGTGTTCTTCGTCTTGGAGTACATCAGGCCAAGCAATTATTTCCCAGCGCTGGCCACTGCCAATTCGGTTCTGCCGCTGCTGGTGGCGGTTGCGGCCATTGCCGCGCCTGGACGCGTGTCGAACCAGGAACTGTTGGAGGAGCGTACCAGCCGGCAGCTGCTGGTGTATCTCGGCCTGTTGGCACTCTCGGTCCTTACCTCCGACGTGACGGAGGTCGCCTGGCAGGTATTTCGCGCGGTGCTGGGCTATACGTTGATGTACTGGGCCATCTCCAAACACGTGTCGAGTCTAAAGGGCCTGAGAGGCGTCTTCCAGGTCCTGCTGCTCGTGCATCTGGTGATTGCTGCGTTGAATCCCTCCATATTCTCCGCTACCGACCGGCCCTACATCATGGCCGGTGCATTCCTGGGCGATGGCAACGATTTCGCGCTGGCAGTGAACATCGTGATCCCTCTGTGCCTGTTCCTGCTCTTCGAGTCGACGCGGTGGATCGCCAAGTTGCTTTACCTCGGCGCGCTGCTGGCCCTGGTGCTGTGCCTCGTCGTCACGCAGTCGCGCGGCGGCACCCTGGCGCTGATGTCGGTAGGCGTCTACTACCTGTGGACCAGCAAGCAGCGGGTGCGGGTCGGCCTGGCGCTCGCCACCGCCGCAGTGCTCATTATGGTGGTGGCACCACCCGCCTATTTCGCTCGTATGAACGATTTGACGAACGCTGAAGAGGGGTCCGCGAAGGGCCGCATCGAAGCGTGGAGCGCGGCGATGCGCATGGCCGGCGACAATCCCCTTCTCGGGGTTGGGGCCGGCCTGTTTGGCGTAACGTATGGCGCCAGCTACGGCTCGACCATCGGACCGAAGACGGCGCACTCGATCTATTTTCTGACTCTCGGCGAGCTCGGAATTCCGGGGCTGCTGAGCCTGTTGACAATCATCGTGAGTACCCTCGTCGCCAACTGGCGGCTGGCCTCGCGGCTCCGGCAGGAGCGCGGTGCCGAAGCCGCGCGGCAGGAACTTCAGCTACTGACGGCCAGCAGCGCCTCGATGATCGCCTTCGCGACCGGCGGGGCGTTCCTGAGCGCAGTCTACAGTCCCCACTTGTTCGTCGTAGCAGCCATTCTGGTCGTATCACGCCGCCTGGTGCAGGAACAACTCCATTCGACGCCGTCGCGCGAGACCCGCGTCGCAATCGTACCGAAGCTGTCATTGCACCCGGCGCTCAGGCCCGCCCCACGGCGGCCGTCGTAGATCCATGGGCACCAAGCCGACCTCGGAGTCCGACTCGATGCCGGAGCGGAAAGTCAACGTGCTGCTCGTGGCGTCGTCGCTCTGGATGGGGGGAGCAGAGATGGTGGTCCGGCATCTGGCCGAGACCATCGACCGCTCGCGGTTCAACGTGACGGTGTGCCATCTCAAGCAGCGCGGCATTGTCGGCGACCAGATCGCGAGCCTCGGGATTGACATTGTCGGTGCCGGTGGCGAGACACCTCCGAAGGTGGACTACTTCACGGCGCTCAAACTATTGCGTGTGATCCGCGACAGACGCATCGCCGTCGTCCATACGCACATGACGCACGCTCTCGTTGACGCAGCTGTCTGCAAGCTGCTGATGCCATGGCTCAAGCTCGTGCATACCTTCCATTTCGGGAACTACCCGCACACGGAAAAGCGCGTGCTGGGGTTCGAACAAGTTTTCTCAAGGGTACCGACGCGACTGTTCGCGGTGGGAAATCAACAGCGTGCGCAGATCCTCAAGGTGTTCCACTTCCCAGACTCACGAGTCACCACAATTCATAATGGCGTCGTTCCGGCGAGCGGTCATCGAGACCCGGATTTCCGGCGCCGCGTCGGCGCCGAAGGCCGGATTCTCATCGGAACCATCGGAACGATGATCGAGCAGAAGGGCCTTCAAGACCTGCTCCGGGTAGCCGCCCGGTTGCGTGACAGCGGCCAGAAGGTGATGTTCGTGGTCATCGGCGAAGGACACCTCAGGCCTGAACTGGAACGGATGCGCAGGGAGTTGAACCTCGAAGACTCGGTGGTGTTCACGGGCTGGGTGGCCAACGCCGGCGACGTGGCCCTACCAACCTTCGACATCTTCTTCCAGCCTTCGCTGTGGGAAGCGATGTCGATGGTCATTCTCGAGGCGATGGCCGCCGGCAAGTCAATCGTCGCGACCCGAGTCGGCGAGAACGCAGAGGTAATTGAAGATGGCGCGACCGGTCTGCTGGTCAATCCGCGCGACATCGAGGGAATGGCGGCGGCATTGACCAGACTGATCCGCGACCCGAGCCTGCGCGCGGCGCTCGGCGCGGCGGCCAGGACGGTGTTCGATGCACGATTCACGGTTGCCCACATGACGCGGGCCTACGAACAGGCCTATTTGGATGTGACGTCGTGAAGGTGCTGTTCCTGTCGCAAATCGTTCCGTATCCGCCACATGGCGGAGTGCTGCAGCGCGGGTTCAACATCATCAGGGAACTGGGCCGCCGGGCGGAGTTGCATTTGCTCGCGTTCGTGCACCCGGATGCTCTGCCGACACCTGATGCACTGGCCGCGAGCAGGCTCGCCCTGGGTGCATTCTGCACGTCGATCGACTACTTCTCGTTGTGGCCGAAACGCTCGCCGGTGCACAAGGCCACCGCGTTGGCCGCCAGTGTGGCGTCGACCCATCCGTTCAGCCGGATCGCCCATCGGTCGTCGACGTTCCAGCGAAGCGTGACGCGGGCGCTCGAGCAGGGCGCCTTCGACCTGGTCCATGTGGACACCGTGGCGCTCAGCCAGTTCGTCGACCCACGGATGGCAGGAGTCGCCACCGTGCTCACCCACCACAACATTGAATCTCAGCTCATGCGGCGGCGCGCCGAGGTCGAGCCCCGCCCCCTTGCCGCGTGGTTCCTGCGGCGAGAGGCCACCAAACTTCGTGACTACGAGGCCGAGGTCAGCCCGGACTTCGACGTCAACATCTTCATGTCGTCGAACGATCAGGCGCTCCTCGCGAACCGGGTGGCCGGCATCCGGTCGGCGGTCGTGCCAAACGGCGTGGACATCGCGTATTTCACACCAGATCCGACGCCAGTGACGCCGACACTCATCTACACCGGCGGCATGAACATGTTCGCCAATCGGGATGCGGTCATGTGGTTCCTGGCCGAGGTGTGGCCGGCAATCTCTGCAGCCAGGCCTGAGGTGCAGTTCTGTGTCGTCGGTCAGGACCCTCCGAAAGAGCTCAAGGCCGCCGCACTGCGCGACCCCCGGATTGTGGTGACCGGATACGTCGATGACATCCGACCCTTCGTGAGGAAGGCCGCCGTCTACGTGGTGCCGCTGCGGGTGGGAGGAGGCACGCGACTGAAAGTCCTCGACGCGATGGCATCCGGCAAGGCCATCGTCTCGACCTCAGTCGGCTGCGAGGGCATCGACGTGACGGCCGGTGAGCACCTGCTGGTGGCCGACACCCCTCAGGCCTTCGCGCAAACAACGCTTGCCCTGCTGGCAGATTCGGCACAGCAGCGCCGGTTGGGCGCCGCGGCGCGAGCGCATGTCGAACAGCGCTACGGCTGGAGTGCGATGGGCGATCGGCTGATGGACGCCTATGCACAGGCCCTCGATTACCACCATGGTAAGCCGACCCCCGGATGGTCCCCGGACCGACGATGATGAACCAGGCCCGCCCCAAGGCTCTCATCATCGGCATTGCACGCAGCGACTACCCGTGGTGGTGGAATCATGTCGACCGCGAAGCCATGGCGTGTGACTTGCACTATTGGACGATTCCCCTCGATGGGGGACGGCCCGCGAGTCCCTTCTCGGTTGGCTTCATGCGGCTCGTCGTACGGACGACGCGCGCGCTCCTCCGCGCCAGTCGCGATGGCTACGCCTACATCATCACGTTCGAGAGTGACTGGCTGACCTTCATCGTCGCTGCCCTGCACACGCTGCGGCTCGTCCGCAAGCCACGGCAAGTAATTGTGCAGTTCATCATGCGGGAAAAGACTCCAAGACTGAAATCCCGGCTCAAGTACGCTTTCATGCGTTGGTGTCTATCGTCGGTACATCTCTGCATCTGTTCGTCGAGGTCCGAGATGAAATACTACGAGTCGGTGTTCGCTTGGCAGCCCTCGAAATTGGCGTTCGTACCATTCCATACTGACCCGGCATTCGTCGATGCGCCTGAGGCACCCGAGGAGTGTTTCATCGTGTCCGCAGGCCGAACCTTTCGAGACTACCGGACCCTGGTCGACGCAGTCGAGGGCACCGACCTGTCCGTTGACGATCGTCGCCGGTCGCAACAGTCTTGATGGTCTCGCGATTCCACCCCAGGTGGCCGTGAAGTACGACCTACCCCTCAAGGAGCTCATTGAGCTGATTGCTCGCAGCATGATCGTCGTCCTTCCGCTGCAGGAGCGCCAGATTTCAACGGGGCAGAGTGTGCTGCTGGAGGCCATGGCCATGGGCAAGCCGGTGGTCGCAACGCGGGTGAATGGCACCGTGGACTACATCGAACACATGACGACGGGACTGTTGGTTCCTCCGAACGACCCGCAGGCGATGCGCGATGCGCTCACGCTGCTGGCCGGCGACGTCGAGCTTCGGCAGCGACTCGGCAACGCTGGCCGTCGAGAGGTACTGCGGCAGTACCTGCCCAATCACTACGCCCAGGGCGTCTCGGATGCGCTGAGAGGCCTGCGGTGAATCGCACTGCGGCGGCGCTGTACCGAATCGCCCCAGTGTGGAGTCAGAACGTCATGCTCACGGCGTTCAGCACCCTGCTCGAGCGCGAGCGATACAGCGGCCGCTATGCCGAGTATCAAGAGCTGCTGGCCAAGACAGAGTGGTACAGCCGGGCCGACCTGGAGGCCTATCAGGAGGAACGGCTGCGGGCCGTCATCCGCCACGCCTACGACAACGTGCCATTCTACCGGCGCCGCTTCGACGCGCTCAAGCTGGTGCCGGCCGACATCAAGGGGCGCGCCGACCTGCCGAAGCTGCCGCTGTTGACCAAGGACGACATCCGCAAGAACTTCAAGGATTTGCGCTCGCGGGCCTTCTCGGAACGCCAAATCCGGCACGGTCACACCAGTGGCACGACCGGTACGCCCTTGACGGTCGGCTACGACCGCGACACCGTGTGGATGACCTACGCGGTATTCGATCGTCACTACCGTTGGGCGGGTTGTCGGCTTGGACGCGACGGCGACCGCATCGCAGTCGTCCGCGGGAACGTCGTCGTGCCGCTGGAGCAGCGCCGTCCTCCGTTCTGGCGACGGAACTACCGCCATCACCAACTGCTGCTGTCGTCGTTCCATCTGTCGAGGGCGAATCTGCCGGCATACTTCGACGCGCTGGCCCGCTTCAAGCCCGCGGTCGTGGATGGCTATCCGTCCACCCTCTATCTCCTCGCCAAGTACCTACAGAGCCGAGGCGAGACGTTTCCGGTGAGAGCGGCGATCACCTCGTCGGAAACGCTGTTTGAGTTTCAGCGTGAAGCGATCGAGCAAAGCTTTGCATGCCGGGTATTCGACTACTACGCGCTGGCCGAACGCGCCGTCTTCTCGCACGAGTGCGATCACCATCAGGGTCATCACATGGCCATGGAGTACGGGGTGGCGGAAGTCGTCGATGGCAACGGCGACCCGGCAACCAGGGGCACTGCGGGCAAACTCGTCGGCACCAGCCTGCACAACCTGGGCATGCCCCTCATCCGATATGTCACCAACGACATGACCTCGCTGCGGACCGACGCGTGCGGCTGTGGGCGGCAACTCGAGCTGATGGATGACGTCACCACGAAGGCCGAGGACGTGCTGACGCTACGCGACGGGCGCCTGATCTCTCCTTCGGTGCTGACCCACCCGTTCAAGCCGCTCGACTGTATCGAGGGCTCGCAAATCGTGCAGACCGAGGTTGACGCGGTCACCGTGCGCCTCATTCCGCGCAGCACATACACCGAGGGACATACGCGTCGCCTGGTAAGCGAACTCCAGGAGCGGCTGGGCGACGATGTCCGGATCGACGTACAGTTCGTCGATGAGCTCGAGACGTCGAAGAACGGGAAGTTCAAATGGGTCATCTCGCATGTGCCACTCGGCCTCTAGAGTGCCGCGGGCCACTGTCGGTCTAGCCCTGGCGCCGGTTAGTTAGAGGCAACCATGTCGATCAGAAGAAACGTCGTCGCGCTGCTGGATCGCCCCGGAGGGAGGACGATCCTCGGCAAACTCGCGACGCTGTACGCGCGACGCATGAGCGGCGCCGATGTCGAGGCCTACTACGATGGCGCGTGGATTCATCGCGTGGGATCGCAGTTCTTCCCGGACGGTCCACGATTCCTGCACGATCGAGACTCTCTGGTGCGCTGGAAAGATGAACCAGCTCGCTACCTCGAGAATGCGCATGACTTCTGGTTTCGATACCTTCCGCCGGCCGAAGGGGAAGTGGTCATCGATGTCGGAGCAGGGCACGGCGAAGACACGCTTGCCTTCTCACGAGCTGTCGGCAGGACCGGTCGTGTCATTGCCATAGAAGCCCACCCGACATCCTTCGAAATTCTTCGCCGCTTCTGCGCGCTCAATGGGCTCGACAACGTGACCAGCCTCCATGCCGCGATGATGGATCGACCGGGAATCGTCACATTCTCAGACAACGACAGCTGGGAAGCGGCGGCCGTGCTCGAGGGCCACGACCGGCCGGGCGTCAAGGTGTCTGCTGCCACCCTGGACGACGTCTGCCGCAGGGAGGGCGTGACGCAGGTCGCCTTGCTGAAGATGAACATCGAAGGCGCCGAACGATCTGCGCTATTGGGGATGGAGCGAACATTGGAGTCTGTCCGGACGGTTTGTGTCGCCTGTCACGACTTTCGGGCGGATCGCGGCGATGGCGAGGGGTTCCGGACCAAGGACTTCGTGGCGTCCTTCCTTGCCGCACGCGGATTCGAGCTGGCGTCGCGCCCCAACGATGAGCGGGACTACGTTCGCGATCATGTGATCGGCCTGAAGCGCCGATAACCCAGACGAGGACTGGCTCCGAGATGGGTCGAAACCGTAACTCCCGATACGAAAGCGACACCAGGCGCCCACCGGGTTGAAGCAACTTCAATCCATGGGCTCGCGATATCCTCTGCATGCAGTGGCACGAATCATGCTTCTGCATCTGGTTTCGCGCCACGAATGTTAGAACCCGTGGTGGAAATCCCGAACACGTTCTCGATGAGGTAGAACTTTGAATACCACGATCAGTCTTGCCCTCCTGGGCCTCCTCCTGACGCCGGTTCTGGCCGGTGCGAAGGACCTCTACGTCGACCGCGTAAACGGCAACGACTCAGTCACTTACGAGGCCAATGGCCCTGGTGCACCTTGGGCGTCGATTGGACGGGCGGCCTGGGGTAGCACGAATCGATCGGCACCGAATGCCGGCCAGGCGGCACGGGCGGGCGACACCGTCCGCATCGCCGCCGGCACGTATGTGACCGCCGGAACGGGCAACCGATTTGATCCCGCCTATAACCCCGTAAACTCAGGAGTTAGCGGCAGTCCAATCGTGTTCATCGGCACGGGCGTGGTCAACTTGCAGCTCAATAGCTCGAGGGGGCCGGTTATCGGTGCCTCCGGCGGTAAGAATTACATCACCTGGGACGGTTTTTATATCGACGAGGTCACGGCGCCGCCGACAGCCGACACCGGGCCGGTCACGGTCTCCGGGTCTCAGGGTGTGACCATCCGGAATCTCGTCATCAAGGGCATTTCGGCCCCGTGGGAAGACAACCACAACGGAATTCGGATTGAGGGCTCCAGCAACACTCTCATCCAGAACAACCTGATCTACGGGATCGGCAGCTCGATCCAGCGCGGTCAGAACGACGCCACCATCATGCTCTACGACTCCAACGACACCGTGATCGAGCGCAATGAGCTTCACAGCAGCGGCGCCGGAGTGTTCGTCAAAGGCCAGCACCCCGGATACACCCAGCGCCGCACGATCATTCGCTACAATCTCATCTACGCCATGGAGAGCGAAGGCATCACCATCGGACCGGCCGCCCGCGACGGCAAGACGTATCAGAACGTCATCCGAGACTGCGCCACCGACCGCGTCGCCATTCGCATCTACGACTTCGGAACCGGTGAGGGCACCGAGCCCATCAACGAAGTGGTCGCCAACAACACCATCGATAATTGTGCCTATGGCGTTCTGTTTGCCGGCACCGGTGTGAACAACCGCGTGATGGGCAATATCTTCACAAACTCCTCGCGCGCCGCGCTCTGGAGCTGGAGTTTGAGCAGCCCCGCTGGATTGCAGTTCGACCGCAACTTGTACTTCGGGTTTGCGAACTTCGCCGAACTGTCAAACGGCAATACAAACATCGGCGCCTGGCGTTCCAGCTTCGGGCAGGACCTGGGGTCAGTGACGTCCGACCCGCTGTACGTGGATGGGAATGCGAATAACTTCAAGCTCAACGGGAATTCGCCAGCACGGAGTGTTGGTATCGATGTGCTTGATCTGAACGGCAACGGCTCCACTTCGGATGTGATTCCGGCCGGTGCATATGTCACAGGCAACGAGGTGATCGGCCGCGGCGTCGCCGCGACCGGCCTGCCCTCTGCGCCGACCGGTCTCCGGATCACGCCGCAGCCGTAGCATCGAGCAGCGAGAGCCGTTCGTGCGCACATCCGTGCGCACGGGCGCTACTCGCATCCCCCCGAGATGACGATCGACCACATTGCCATCGCAGTCAGTTCCGTGGACGCGGCGGCAGACAGGTTTTGCGCGTTGCTCGGGTACGCGAGAAAGACCGAGAAAGTCGTCAACACGAGGCAGAAGGTCATCGTGGTCTTCCTCGCCAAGGCGCACTCCATAGACATCAAGCTGATCGAGCCTTCCGAGGCCGATTCCCCGTTGTGGGCCTTCGTGCGCAAGGGCGGCGGCCTGCACCACGTGTGCTTCGCCGTCCCCGATGTCGCAAAGGCGTGTGATGAGCTGTCGGCGAATGGCGCGCGCGTCATCGCCGCACCCGCTCCAGGAGAGGCGTTCGACGATCACCTGATCGCGTTCTGCTATCTTGGCTTCGGACTCAACGCCGAGGTGATCGACACCACCGTGCGCCGGTCGCTTCTTCCGGAGCCTGGCCAGTAGCCCGACCACTCGGCTGGTCGATGCCCATGCAGACCCCAGTTGTTTTTTGCAATCGCAAGGGCGAGCGCCTGTTCGGCATTGTGCACGAGCCGGAGCCGGGCCCCGTCCAGGACCTCGCCATCATCCTGCTATCGCCGGGCGTGAAGATGCGTGTCGGTCCGCAGCGTCTGTATCGCGGTATGGGGGAGGAGTACGCCCGTCTCGGAATCCGGGTCCTGCGCTTCGACTTCTACGGCCTCGGTGACTCGGAGGGCGAACTGCAGGAGGGTCACCTTCGCGATGTCTACAACCACATCGAGGTGGGACGATTTGTGGACGACACGCTGGACGCCATGGGATGGATGGAAGAGACCTACGGGCAGCGACGTTTCATCCTCAGCGGTCTCTGTGGTGGGCGCCGTGACCGGACTGCTTGCGGGCCAGGATCCGCGCGTGGCCGGATTGCTGGCGCTCGGCATCACGCCGGTGCTTGCCAGTCACTCCGCGGACCCGTCACTCTACATGACATCGGGCGAACTGGCGCTGATGCGAAGCTCCTATTTCACGAAGCTGGTGAGCCTCAAGGCCTGGCTCCGGCTCGTGAGCCTGCAGAGTGACTACAAGGTCATCTGGCGGGCGATCGTCGACGGCATGAAGGGGGGCGCGAAGACCGGAGGCGAGTCTGCTGCGACGCCAGAGAATGACAATGCCAGCCCTCTCTTCCCGCCCGCATTCTTTGCAATGGCGGCGGCCCATCGTCCGATGCTCCTGGTCTTCGGCGGCTCGGACCGGCTCGAATCAGAATTCCAGGAAAAGTTCGTCGCTCGACACCGGCAGCGCCTGTCGCAGGTCCCGGATTCCTACGAAGTTCACGTGATTCCTCACGCCAACCATACCCTCTCGTTGGTGGAGTGGCAGGCGGAGATGCTCGACGTCTCCGTGCGCTGGCTTCGTCACCACTACCTCTCCGACCCGTCCGTCCTCCCGCGCTCCTAAGTCGCGCCAGCGCTCCTGCGACATCGTCGCTCCGGCGCCGCCCTACAATGCCGGCAGGACCTCGTCGACGAACGCCCGGTTCATGGCGTCGAGACTGTACCGCTCACGACACGCGTGCGCCGCCTGGGCACCAAGGGATCGGCGCAGCTCTTCGCTGCCAATCAGGCGCCGCAACTGGCGGCAGGCATCGACCTCGTCGTCGCAACGGTAGGTGAGACCGGTCACCTCAGGTTCGATCGCCGCGCAGACCGATGGAGCATCGGACGTCAAGATCGCGAGCTCCGCGTTCATGAACTCGAGAATTGCCAGCGACATCGCTTCATATTTCGAGGGGTGGAACGCGATGTCGGAGGCGCACAAGATGGCTCGCACGTCCTGTCTCCGTCCAAGGAAACGGAACCGGTCAGTGATGCCGGCCGCGTCCGCCGCGGCTTCGAAGGCCCGCAGGTCGGGGCCGTCACCGCAGTGCACGGCGAACACGCGATCGCGCATCGCCGGATCCTGGAGGACAGCCGCCATGCAACGTACAGCAAAAACGAGATTCTTGTTGTGAGTGGCCCTGGAGACCAGCGATACCAGCACGGCGTCTTCAGGAATCTCCGAGGCTTCTCCGGACGGCGCTCCGGCTGCTTCGATCGCAAAGAAATGGCCTGATCCCGTTCGTGACCGTCGTGCATCGTGACGCCGGAACCCGGCCGTTGCTCTGCATCCTCCGCGCGATGTACGGTGACACCGCAACGTAACGACTCGGGGCCAGGACGCGGGTGGCGTGAAGGGCGTCCTTGAGGAACGCGCGAATGCCGCCGAGCCGTTGGACGTTCGCCTCCCGAGTGATCGTGCATCACGATTCGGCGCACGCCGGCCAGCCGCCACAGCAGGTATGCCGGATGGAAATAGGGCCAGTCTGTGAGGTAGATGGCGCGGACGTTCCGGCTGCGAATCAATGCCAGCCCACGTTTGACATCGGCCCACGTCCGGTAGTCAAACCTGAACTCGAGAGTCTCGACCGGCGAGTCGCGAATGACGTCCGGAATGGCGCCAATCCGCGGATACGCCAGCAGGCATGCCCGGCCCTGGTCCCTGGCCGCCAGCGAAATCAGGTGCCAAAAGTTCTCCATCAGCCACCAGGCGTAGCCCACATCGGACTCGAAATTGGCGACCAGGAGAATCGATCCTTTGGTGGAGGATGAGAGCATGGTGACGGTATGTCGCCGCAACCTTCGCGCCGGTCAGAAGAGCCCCAGGATGCGAGCGAGGAACATTGGCACCGTGGCCGCGGCGTCTTCGTGGATGTTGACCCGCCGTAGCGTCAACGGATCGTCGGCCGACTCAACCGGCCCAGATTGGGTGGTGAAGGCAAGCCGATACCCACACTCCCGCACCGTGTTGACGACCGCCGGAGACCAGCTGCCATTCGGATAGCTGAACGTCGGCACGCCCCCCATCAGCGCGTCGGGAATGGCCGTTCTCGATGTCCCGACGTCGGCCCTCGCTTCGCCCGGCGACAGCGTCGTCAACAAGAGATGTTCGGCTCCGTGGCCCCCGAAGGCGACCCCGGACGCCGCCATCGCGTGGACGTGGTCCCAGTTCATGAACCCGTCGGTGGCGCACAGACTCGCGAGCGATACACCGAGCTCGGATGCCAGGGCGGCGATCAAGTCTTCGACTGGAGCCGGGTTGGTGCCCTTCAGCGTCCCCAGGGCCTCGCTGACCGAGGCGCGCGCGTCGTCCTCCGCCAGGTCGAGAAGCTGCGCCAATCCAGCGCCGCGAAGCAGGACTTCAAACCGCTGCCGCCGCCCGGGATGCTGGCGAACCTCGGTGCGGGCTCTGCACAACAGGTTCGTGAGTGCTTCTCGCCAGAACACACGCTCGCTCCCGATGTAGTTGACGGGCAGAAAGATGAGCGCAGGCAGGCCGTGTTCGCGAAGGATCGGCAGGGCGTTGGTGTAGTTGTCGATCCAGCCGTCGTCGAAGGTGATGAGACACGACGGACTGGCAAAAGGAATCACGCTCGGTCAATCGCTCGGTGAAATCGGTGACCGACAGCACGGCGAAGCGTTTCTTCAGGACATTCATCTGCCGCGCGAATGTCTCTCGAGTGACCACGATGCCTGGATGCGAACCGGTCCGCGCCCGTTGCTCTTCGGTCAGGACCCGGTGGTACATCAAAACCACCGCCTTGCGGCGCAGCAACACCATCTGCAGCAAGTGCAGGACGCCCAGGTGGTAGAGAACGAAGGCGATCGTCCGCTTCGCGGCGTGTTTTACTCGCACCGGCATCGGTCGCTTGCTGGGGGGCGCCGCACACAGACCAGCCCGACGCGGCTGTCAAGCCAGCTCGCCGATCGGCTGCGCCACCTGGCGATCACCACTTGGTGAACGCGGCAGGTCGTGCTCATCGAGTCAGCCCGCGTGCGCTCGACCGGCACGAGGCGATCGACGATGCGGCAAGGGCGTCCCTCACTTGATCGGCGGCCGCATCCTCGCCGAACTGGCCCCAATGCGTGTCGTCGCGCCAGAAGGTGGTTCGGCCCTCGGCGAGCAACTCACGCGACTTCCCGACGAGCGCCTCGGTGAGGTCGATGGCATCGATGTTCAGAGCGTCAGCCGCAGACTTCAGGTACGACCACTGGGCATGAGGCAGCCCGGTCACGGGAGCCTCGTCAAAGAGTGGCGAGTAAACCCGGTACTTGTCTGGAATGAACACCACGAGGTCTGGCTTTGCCTCGGCCAGTCGGGCGCTCACGAAGCCGCTGTCATCGAAAGACTCGCGCTTCACGACTTCGGCGTATCCGCGTAGAAACGCCATCGGGTTTCCGCCCACATTGCTGACGAATGTCGTGTCGACGTTCGCTTCGGCCTCCGCCGTAGCCCAGGGCCTGCCACGACGCCTGGCAAGTTCCAGCGACCGCTGCAGCAGACCGTTAAACACCTTCGACCACTCGGAGCGGCCGCGCGTTTCCCGCAGATAGGCGCGCACGAGGTGTTGAGCCCCTTGTGGCACTGCCTCACGCGTTGCCACGTCGGCGGCATTGGTCGGGCGGAAGTCGTTCCCCTCGAAGTAAAAAAGCGCGATGCAGCTGTCCGATGACAGGCGTTCTCGCGCCCAGGCGACCTTCTCTGCGTAGATCAACGGCCCACTGCCGGAGAATGCGACGGTATGGGCCTCGATGCCGTGTCTCAATCGCAGCCGCTGCGCGAAGGTCGTCTCGGTACCGACGAGGAATGAGTCGCCAACGATGATCAGCTTCTCCCCGTTGAAATCGGTGGCGTTGGGATTGCCAAAAGAATCGGTCTTGAGAACCTCGTGCCGAGGGACCGCGAGGTCCTTGGCAAGTTCCGGGTCAATCGTGAGCAGGTCCCCGTGCGGTACCTGCATCTCGACCGACCTGTTCGGCTTGTAGGATTTTTCGAGGGCGAGCACCTCGTGCGGACGAAAGTACGGACTGACGCTGACGCCTCCCCACCGAGTCACGCCCTCGAGGAGCAGAGTCGTCAAGACGAGCGACGAAGCCAGAGGGAGGAGTTTCCTGTGGTCGAGTAAGCAGGAGGCGCAGGAGAGGACCGCAATCACGACGAGAGAAATTGCCGAGGTCGGCACGTAGAGCAGCAGCACGTTCAGGAGCATGAATCCGCCCAAACCCCGCAGGAATGCCGCTCGCGCGAATGTCTTCATACGCAGCACCGGTCCGCCGTCAACACGCAAACGCCTCCCGCCACGTGCACAGGTTGAGCACGGTCCACAGCACCTCGGCGTGATCGTTCGTGCCGGCGCGGTGCTCGGCGACGAGACGGCGCACCGCGGTCCGGTCGAAGACCTCCGCCCCGGGACCGTCCGTCATGGCGTCCAGCCGGGCGCCGAGGCCCTCCTTCGCGCGGAACCACCGCGCGAGCGGCACCCCGAAGCCCGACTTCCGCCGGTCCACCACCTCAGCCGGCAGGAGCGTCCGCGCCACGGCCTTCACCACCGCCTTGCCTGTGCCTCCATGCAGCTTGCAGGCCGCGGGCATGCGGTTGGCGAACTCGACGATGCGATAGTCCATGAACGGAACCCGGGACTCGATCGACGCGGCCATGCTCATCTTGTCCTGCCGGTGCAGGATCGACACCAGGAATGTCTCCTGGTCGAGCAGCGACACCCGATTGATCGGATCGAGCCCCAGCCCGCTGCTGGCCTCGAGGCACTGGCGGCGGTAGTCACTGGAGAATGGTGGCAGTTGGGGCCCGACTGTGCGCACCAGGGCGCGCGTCAGGTAACTCGAATTGAAGAGCACGGCCTCGTCGGGCGTCATCGCCGCGAAGCGTGCCAGCTTGGCGATGCGGTGATCCCTGGTCGCGGCGGCGGCGAGGCGCATCGCGACGCCGGGTACCCACCGCCATCCCGCCGCGAGCTGCGGGATGCGGTATCGGGGATAGCCGCCAAACAGCTCGTCCGCGCCCTCGCCAGTCAATACCACCGTCACATGTTGCCTGGCGAGCCGGCTCAACGCGAAGATGTGCACGGAGTTGGCGAAGTCGAGCGGCTCGTCGTTGTGCCACACCATCGAGGGGAACAAGTCGCTGAACTCGACATTGCCAACCCGCAGCTCGTGGTGCACGGTTCCGTACTTGTCAGAGACCATGCGCGCGAATGCGCTCTCGTCGTAGTCCGCTTCATCGAAGCCGACCGAGAACGTGTTGACCGCGTCACCCTTCTGCCGCGCCGCCAGCGCGGTGACGAGGCTCGAGTCGACGCCACCGCTGCAGAACGTTCCTACCGGGACGTCGCTGATGAGTCGCAGGCGGACCGAGTCTTCGAGCAACTCCGTCAGCCCCCGAACGGCGTCGTCGAACGCCATCGGCGCGCGCTCGGCCGCGGGACGAGGCGACCAGTACCGCGCAATGCGGACCTCGCCGTCCCTCACGGTCATCGTGCAGCCCGGGGGCAGGCTGCGCACGCCGTGGAACATCGTCTCCGGTCCCGCGACCTGCCGGAACAGGCAGTACTCGGCAAACGCTTCCTCGCGGGCGCGCGCCGTGACCGCGCCGCTGGCGAAGATCGACTTGATCTCCGATGCAAAAACCACCGCCTCCGGGGTCTCGGCGTAGTAGAGCGGCTTGACACCCATGCGATCGCGCGCGAGGAAGAGCGTCCGGCGCTCCGCGTCCCAGATGGCGAACGCGAACATCCCGTTCAGCGCGTGCACGCAGTCCGCACCACGTTCCGCGTAGAGGTGGAGGATGACCTCGGTATCGCTGTGGCTCTGGAACGTCGCGCCCCTGGCGATGCACTCCTGCCGGAGGCTCTGGAAGTTGTAGATCTCGCCGTTGAAGATGATCCAGTTCTTCCCGTTCGCGGTCGCCATCGGCTGATGACCGCCGCCGAGGTCGATGATACTCAGTCGCCTGAACCCGAGCCCCAGCGCTCCGTCGAGATGCAATCCGGTATCGTCCGGGCCGCGATAGGGCATGACGTCGCGCATCGCGATGACGGAATCCGCCTCGCATCCCCGGGCGGGATCCTTGTAGAAAAGTCCGGCGATTCCACACATCTGGTTTCGACGCGCTCCTAGAGCCGTACCGGACGGCCCGGCCGCAGTGGCGAGATCATGAGGTCGCTTCGGCGGCGCGCCGGCCCCCGAAGCGTTGCCCGACGTACTCGCGAGCCGCCGCTCGCTCGGCAGGCGTCAGCGCGATGAACCACACCGGCACGAGATAGGATGGCATGGCTGCGGTCATGCAGGCGAAGAACGTGAGGAAGCCGGCGGGCACCACGACGTGTGCGATGTACCAGCACACCGCGACGAACGGCACGGCCGCCAGGAACGGCCGGACATAGGTCGAGATGTAGGTACTCGCGAAGGTTCAAGGGCATCCAGCGAGGAAGCGAGCTTGGCAGGATGCCGGCAACCACGATGATGTGGGGAATGATCGTGCCCAGGGCCACGCCCACCAGACCGTAGCGGGTGATCAGCGCGATGCTGAGGGCCACGTTCACGACGCCCTCGAAGATGCGCGACATGGCGACCACGCGATGGCGTCCCAGCCCGTAGAGCACGCCGGAGATCGTGTAGTACGGCAGGCCAATCAGGTGACCCACGGAAAGCACTGCCAGGACCACACCCGCCGGCCCGGCGTACTCGGCGCCCATCCAGATGTAAATGAACCGGCTGCCCAGCAGGATGAAGCCGATGCACAGCGGCAGACCGAGCAGCATCGCGGCCTTGGCGCCCGTGACGACCACGACGGCAAGAGCGCCGGTTTGTTTCCTGGCGTCGAGACTGCTGCTCAGCGGGTTCAGGATCGACGCCATTGACGTCACGAACGTCCGAAGCTGCTCGATGAGCGTGCCGCCGATGGCGTAGTAGGTGAGCGCGGAGATCGGCAGGAAGGCGCCGATGACGATCGAGTCGGTGGCGAACACCAGCTTGTCGCCCATGTTGGAGACCAGAACTGTACTTGCCGTAGTGGAAGAGCTTCATCGCTTCGTCGCGCGAAGGACGTACCAGCCGGAGAGACAGGTAGGGCAGCTCCTGTTTTGAAATCCGGTAGATGAAGAGGTTCGAAACCAGCGTCGTCGCGAACTGCACGAAGGCCAGGGTGACGATGCCGAATCCGGCCGTCAGCAGGATGTAGAGGATGATGCCCCTGGCGATGGTAAAGAAGATGCCAAGCCTGGCGATCAGGTAGAACTTCTGCAGCCCCATCACGACGCCGACGAACACATTGAAGACGAAGCTCTGTGCGACGGTGGCGCCGACCAGCAGCGCCGTGAGGCGCGCGGTCATCACCTCGTCCGGCGGAATGTTGAAGAGATGCGGCAGCGCCAGGGCCAGCGCCGCGGCGCAGGCCAGCGTGGCGAGGCTGACCCCGGAATAGATCGATACGGCGGTCCGGACCGTTGAGACGATGCCGGCTTTGTCATCGGCCGCGTGGTACTGCGAGACGTACTTGATGACCGACTCGCGGACCCCGAAGTCGAACAGCCACAGATAACCCGTCAGCTGCATCAGCAGCGTCCAGATTCCGTAGTGCACGTTGCCGAGGGTCCTCACCGTCAACGGTGCCAGCACGAAGGCGAAGCCGATGGACACGACGATGCCCGCCCAGTTCGACGTCACGTTTCGGACGATCGCGGACGTGGACCAGAGCCTGGCCGGCTGATCAGCGTGTTGCGTCACTGGTCTCTCTGGCCGACAGTGGCACCCCGGGCGGCAGCGCGCGCCGCTCGAGCACTGCGTCATAGCCGGTGTGGATGTCGCGCATATAGCGCTCGACGGTGAAGTTACTGACGAGACGCTCGTGGCCGAGCCGGCCCATGCGCTCCGCCTTCGCGGGGTCGTTCAGGAGGTCGATCATGTGCCCGGCGAGGGTGTGGGCATCGCCGGGCGGGAACGTGTAACCGGTCTCTCCTTCGATGACCATCTCGATGACGCCGCCGGCTCTGGAGCCGATCACGGCTTTGCGCATCGCCATCGCCTCGAGCACGACCATGCCGAAGGGCTCGGGCTCGACCGAGGCGTGAATCACGAAGCGCATCATGGCGACAAACGCCGGCACGTTCTGCTGGTAGCCGGTGAAGCGCACGTTGCGCGCGATCCCGGCATGAGCGATCAAGGTCTGAAGCTGGTCCATGTACGGCTTGTCCTGAGGCGTGGCGGCGCCGACAATGAAACAGACCACGTCGGGATGCACTTTAACGACGTCGATCAGCGCGCGTACGACGGTCTCCTGGCCCTTCCAGTGCCGAACATTGCCGATGATGCCGACGACGGGCTGGTCGGCTCGCACGTCCCACGCTTCACGAAGCGGCTCGACCGGTTGCACGGCCGCGAACTCCGCTGGGTCCAGTCCGTCGTACATGACGCGGCGGGGGCCACCCCCTGATCGACCATCGCCCTTCCAATCCAGCGCGACATCGGGATGATCAGGGCGACGCGGCGGCCGAGGAATCGGTCGATCCACTAGGACGGCAGGCCGCGTTCGTGGACGATGCACGGGATGCCCGCGAGCAACGCTGCCACCATCCAGTCGTGGTGTCGCGAGATCGAGTTGTTCAGGTGGAGCAAATCGATCTGCCGCTCCCTGATGAATGCCACGTTGCCCGCGATCTTCCTCACGAGCTTAATGAAGTTCACCGCGCGGCGCGCGAGCACGGCCGGGAGCGCCAGCAGGCCAGACCGGCCCGACCCCCACAGTGCCGGCGTGTCCTTCTGGTGAACCAACGTCTCGGCCACCTCGCGGAACTTGTTGACGATCGCGTGGTCGTCGAAGAACAGGACCGTGGGCGTGAACCGGGAGCGGTCGAGATGCCGGACCAGGTGCAGCAGGCAGTAATGGGAGCCACCAACCGTCCCATCGGTGTTGCTTTCGCAGTACAACACGCGGATCTGGCTGCCTTGACCACCCACGTCGAATCCCTCCATGCTCACGTTGCGGACGCCTCTGTCAGAACTGAACGTACGCGGCGGATGTCCGACGCGCTGACGAACGGGTGCGTTGGAAGTGTGACGATGCGCCGCGCCACCGCTCTTCCGCCCGGCGCGTCCTGGCCGGCGTTCGCCAGTGAGGTCTGCAAATCGCCGACGTCAGCAAGGGAGGCCGGGTACGACCCCGAGGCACCAATGCCGGCGGCGTTCAGGGATTGAATGGCCGCGGCCTGCGCCCGCGCGTCGGCCACGAGGATCGGAAGCCGCAGGTACGCCGGCGTGGCGTCGGGCCGCGGAGCAATGATGCCGATGCCCGGCAGTGACTGGATCTCGCGAAGCAGCGCGTCGGCGTTTGCGCGGCGCGTGACCGTGAACATATCCAGACGGTTCATCATGGTGAGCCCGAGCGCCATCAGCACCCGGTCGGGCAATGCGAGCGGAAAGTCGGTGGTGAACTCAGTGCGGCCGAGCCCCAGCTGCGGGATCCGGGCCGGGATGCCGTAGAGCCATGGGCGTAGCATCACGAAATACGCCAGCGCCTTGAGGACGTGGGCAGCCGAGGTCCCAATGCCCGGCGCCGTCAGGCCCGCCATCTCGGCGCGGATCGCGCCGGCCAGGTCGTCGGAGTTCGTGACCACGACGCCCCCGTCGATAGCCGACACGTTCTTGCCCTTGTCGAAGCTGAACAGGCCGGCGTCTCCCCACGTACCCGACCAGCGGCCTCCAACCGCGGCGCCCATCGCCTGCGCCGCATCGTCGATCAGGAAAGTGCCGTGCTGGTGAGCCAGCCGGGCGAGTGTCGGGAGATCGTTCGGCAGCCCATAGAGGTTGGTCGCGACAATCGCGAGTGTGCGCGTCAGGTCCGTGCTCTCGAGCGCGTGGGGTTCGTAGTCGAGCGTATCGGGCGAAACGTCCACGAGCCGCGGCCGCAGACCTGCCTTCACCACCGACGCGGGCACCGAATAGCAGGTGTAGGCTGGTACCACCACCTCGTCCCTGGCCGGGCCAACCAGGCGGCGCATGGCGCGCAGGAGCAGGGTGAGGCCCGCGCGACCAGTGGACGCCAGGAAGACATGGCGGACCCCGAACCTCGAGCGCAACACCTGTTCGAGGGCCTCCGAGGCGTTGGTGCCCGAGAAGGCCACGTTGGCCCAGCGTGCGAGGTCGCGCGTAGTGAGCGGCGAACCGGCGGGCGGCACGTAGCGGAGCGGGAGATCCATGAATCGATCAGCCCCGTCTCATCAGGGACCGTAAGTCCCAGGCCGAGTTGGGCTGTCAGCCGGGTGAACGTGAGCGTGAATGGCGACAGGCTGTCGGCCCACTGTTTTCAGGGTCATCTCCGCGACCCGAGTGCCAAGACGGATCAGGGGTGCCTCAACGGCGTGAAAGGCCACCACCGAGATTCCTGTCGTCAGTCCGAGAAAGGCCAGCCACTGAAGCAACCAGGGTTGCCCTCCCAGGACACGGAAGCTGACAAAGAGCGTGATCATGTGCGACAGGTAGATCCCGTACGAGTATTTCGCCATTCTCTCGGGGATCACGCGGGCGACCGACGATGTCTCGTGAAAGAGCGGCAGGAGGAGCCCTGTCAGGAGGCACGTCACCCACGCGGCAGCTGGTGGGTGTGCTTCGGCGCCAAGACCCGCGAGGCCGATATACAACGCGATCAGACCGGCCAGCGCGAGCGGCCACGCCCAGAACGGCATCGTCGGCCGAACACGCCGCGAGAGGCAGAATCCAACGACGCCACTCATGAAACAGGGCACGAACTCCATCAGCCGGATGCCGACGATGGGTGCGGCGAGAGCCACCGCAAGGCCGCCGAGCCACAGCACCAAGGCACGCACGAGTGAGTCTCCCCGCTTGATCAGAACGAAGATCGCAGGCAGGAAGAGATACATCTGGATCTCCAGGGGCAGGCTCCAGAGCGGCGCGCTCACCGACTCGACTCCAGCGAGGTCTTGAATCAGCAACGCGTTGGCGACGACGGACCGGAATGAGGAATCTGGAGGGGTTGTCCCCCACGCCACCGGGGGCACTTGACACGCGACCACGAACAAGACGGTCAGGAGGCTCAGCGGATAGATACGGAAGGCACGCCGGACGAAGAAATGATGCGCCAGCGGCAAACCGCTCAGTGGCGTGCGCCTCAGGGACAACATCAGCACACAACTGGTGTGCACGAAGAAGAGCAGGACGCCGAGCCGGCCGAGGTACCAGTCGTACGGATGCATCGGCGCCAGGGTCTCGCACAGATGATCGATCAGGACGAGCACCACCGCTGTGGCCCTGAGCGTATTGAGAACTGCCGAATCCTGTCGCATGAGGATGTCAGGCTGGACGACGAGCCACGTCAGTGTGGGCCTGAGCGAAGAGATTCACCTGCTTCGGAGGCGTCAAGGAATGCTCCTGGCGATGAACGGTCCGATCATCTGTGTCGCCTGAATCGGGAGCTTCTGCCATGCCTTGATGGCCATCTGATACTTCGGATTGTTCGGGTTGAGCGACGGCATGTCCTTGCGGCGGCGCAGGATGTAGGTCCAGTACAGCTGAAGAGTCTCGGCGTTCCACTTCTTCTTGAACTGCTCGCCTCCTGAATCCTTCGACGAACGTCCCAGGTGGAATCTCTGGCAACCCCTCTCGCAGGCTTCCCTGATCAGTTCCCAGTACAGCACGTAACCAACGAGCTGCCGCCGGTATTCACTGCGCATGCCGAGCCACATGCCTTCCACGGTGCGATTGTGAATGCCGTCGAATGCTCCGGCAGCCGGCCGGCCCTCGGCGTCGTACACCACGCAGAGGCGCGTGGCCTCCGGGAACGCGGCAAGCACCGCTCTCAAATAGTCGATACCGAAAATCGGTGTGCCCATCTCGCGCCAGCTCGCGGAGAGCACGGCGTAGAAATCCTCGATCAGTTCCGGGCCGAACTTGGTGACGAACCCGTTCTTCCCCGCGCGGCGGATCTCGGCGCGTTGCTCGCGCTTGAGACGGCCGAGCACGACCTCCGGGTCGGGGTCGAGCGCGATCGTCATGCTCACCTTGTGATCCGAACTCGGGTAACGATCGCCGAGGTGACGCTGGCTGCGAATCTCGAGGTAGTCCACTCCCCACTCGTCCGCGACCTGCGATCCCGCCTGGAGCAGCAACTGCTCGACGTTGTCGTTCTCGCCGCACGGACCGCCGTAATTCACGAAGGGCATGGAGCAGGCGATGTTGCCGAACAGCAGGCTCTTGAGCCTGACCATCGGGAACACCCCGACGAGACGGTGGCCGTCGAACGCGCCGAGCAAGGCCGATTGGTGGCCGAAGCAGCGCTCGTTGATCGCGCGCCATTCGGCACGGTGGTAGAAGGATGCCCGCGGTGATGCGTGCACGAACTCGTTCCACATCGTGTCGTGCGACGCGTCACAGCGGATGATCTGCATCCGGCCCCTACGCCTTCGGGGCGACCGCGTCGAGCTTGCGGGCGACGAACTGGCTGATGTTGCTGAGCGAGTCGAGGTTTTCGGGTACCAGTTCCCGATCACCGACCGAGATGCCGTACTGCTGCTCGACAAACGACACGAGCTCGAGGAGGCCGGTGGAATCGATGATGCCGCTCTCCAGGAACGACTGGTCGTTGGTCACCGCCTCCCCTCCCTGACCAAAGAGGAAGTTGCTGACGATAAAGGCCCTGATTTCTGCCGCGAACGTATCAACCATGAGTCCTGATCCTCACCCGTGAAAGAGCAAAGCTTCGCCCTCTGACTTACACGCGGAGCCGTGCAAGGTGTTGGGGAAAGGCGCCTTCGAGCCGAGCTACCCCCGAAGCGAAACCCCGAGAAGGGGTCCGGCCGGTCAATAGCAAAGACCCGGCCAACGCTCGGCTGGCCCGAAGCGCCCTGAACTTTCCGAGCCCAGTGCGATCTTACGCCCGGAAAGGGGGCAAGAAGTATCGTGTCCGGGCCGACTAAAGTCGGCCTATTGTGGCCTTTAGCGGCGCCCATTCCGCATCAGGGCTTGACGACGCAGAGACCCCCTTCTCAAGGACTTGCGAGATAGCCCCGAATTGGAAGTCTCTGAGCAGGCGACGCAGCCGTGGCTCGGTTTGGTCCAGGTTGGTGTAGTGGCGGAACCGCGACAGGGCGCCAGCGTTCAGGCGGGGTTGGTCTGGGTCCAGTTCCCAGGGGTGCAGATAGAAGATGGCCGGGCGACCTTCCTGTTCGTTCAGACGCCGAATCCCCATGCGCGTCCAGTCGTAGGGCAGAAGCCTGAAATAGCCTCCACCCCCCATCGGCAAGTTCATCCCCATATAACGGACCGTCGAGCCCGGGAGTTCCCATAGGCTTCCCCCGGCACGTTCGACCCGGTGGATATGTCGGGGCCATGTGGGAATGCCATAGCGGTCGTGGCGGATGGGATAGATGCTGGAGTCGTAGCTGTATCCCTCGCTGACGAGCACGTCCAGCGCCCACAACGACCGTTCCACGACGGAGTAGCTGGGCGCGCGGTATCCCACAACGGCAACGCCGGAGGCGTCTTCAATCGCCGCCTTTGCCCGGCGCAGGTCGTCGCGGAACTCTTCGGGCGTCTTCTCATAGACCAGCCCGTGGTCGTAGCTGTGCGAGGCGAGTTCGTGACCCGCCCGGTGGATCCGCTTGACCAGGTCCGGAAACTGCTCGGCCACCCAGCCCAGGACGAAAAAGGTCGCGCGAACACCGGCCTCGTCGAGCACGTCGAGCATGCGTTCGGTATTGCGGCAAATCCGGCTTTCATACGACAGCCACTGTGACTGCGAGACCACGCCGGCGAAAGCCGACACGTGGAAGTAGTCCTCCACGTCGACGGTCATGGCGTTCAGCATGCGGGGCACGTCAAGAGCCACCGCGAACGAGTACCGTCTTCACGGTTTCAAGCACGATATAGAGGTCGAACGCCACGGAAAGGTGCTTGATGTAAAAGAGGTCGTACTGGAGTTTTTCCTGAGAGTCATCGACCGATGAACCGTAGCGGTGCCGCACCTGCGCCCAACCGGTCAGTCCCGGGCGGACAACATGGCGCTGGCCATAGTAGGGAATCTGCCGAGTCAGCTCGGCGATGAATTCAGGGCGCTCCGGACGTGGGCCGACGAAACTCATGTCGCCGCGCAGCACGTTCCAGAGCTGTGGCAGTTCATCGAGACGCGAGCGGCGAAGAAAGCGCCCAACCTTGGTCACCCGCGGGTCGTTCTCCGTGGCCCAGACCGCGCCGCTGGCGGCTTCGGCGTCAACGCGCATCGACCTGAACTTGTGAATCGTGAACCTGACGCCGTCCTTACCAACGCGTTGCTGGCTATAGAGCACCGGTCCTGAGGAGCCGAATCGCAAGACCAGCCAGACGAGGAACATGGCTGGCGACGCCACAAGCAGGCCTACCAGCGCGAAGACGATGTCCGACAAGCGCTTGACGGCTCCGAGCCGGCGGCTCTTGCGGAATCCATCCGAGAAGATCATCCAGCTCGGTCGCAGGTTCTCCACCGCAATCTTGCCCGTGTACTGCTCGTATACGGATGCCAGGTGGTCGAACCGCACGCCGTCGTTCAGCTTCATGGCGAGAAGTTCTTCCATGTTGAGCTTCCCGCGCGCATCGGCGAGGCTGACAATGACGCGATCGACACGCCGGCTCTTCACAATCGATGGAATGTCGCTGACCGCACCGATGACGCCCGGGTTGATCACCGGGGTGCCGATCTTCGCGGGGTCGCTGTCCACGAACCCGACGAGCTCTACGCCCAGCTCACTGCGCCGCTCGTAGAGTTCGCGCGCCAGCAGCACGGCCGCACTGCCGGTACCGACGATCAGCAGGCGCTCGGTGGGTTCGCCTCGCAGAGACAACCACTCGAACGCGATGCGCCAGCCGGCAACGAGCGAGATGATGAGGAAGGTGGCGAGGGCGAACACGCCCCGTCCAAGCACCAGGGCAGGAATCCAGTAGTAAATGATCGCGAGAATGACTGACGCTGCGCCGAGCGCCCGCAGCAAGCCGACGAGCAGATCCCGGCGATCCGTCACCGTGCGAATGTCGTAGAGGTCGCCGTAATGCAGGCAGACCTGTAGCACCGCCGCGACCACAATGGAGCGCGCCACCCAGTCCACGTAGGCATCGGGGGTGGCCGGAACGCCGAGCCGCACCGTGGCCGCCAGCACCACGGCGAGCACGATCAGCACGTGCTCGACGAGCACGAGGGCCACGCGGCGGAGGCTGAAGCTCCCTGTGATGAAGCGATACATACGTCAAGTCCTGGCAGCGCCGTAGTAGTAGGATTCCGGCCCCTTGTCCTCGACACCGTTCAAGACCACGCCCAGAATATGTTCCCGGCCGATCCCTTCAACCGCCTTCTGAACTTCCGGGCACTGCGTCTGCCCGGCGTGGACCACGAACAGCGTGCCCCCGACCATCTGCGCAAGAAGACGTGCATCCGTGGCGGGCCCCACGGGCGGCGCATCGAGGATGACCCAGTCGAACCGCGCCGTGGCCTCCTCCAGAATCTGCCGCATCCGCGGCGATGTGAGCGCCTCGATGGAATTGGAAAGTGGACGACCCGCGGGCAGGAGGGTGAGCCTGGAGGTGATCGGCACGAGCGCCAGCTTCTGCTCGGCGACTGCGGTCAGCGCTTCGCTGAGCCCGCTGCCGTCCGCCAGATCGATGGTTGGAATCGACGGCCGCCGGAGATCCGCGTCGATCAACAGGACCCTGTACCGATACGACTCAGCCAGCACCAGGGCCAGATTTACCGCCGTCAGCGTCTTGCCGTCGCCCGGGGCGGCGCTGGTCACCATGACATCGCGGAGACCATTCGCCAGGTGTGCGTGGTGCAGCGTGGCAGCCAGACGGCGGAACTGCTCCGTGAGGCCGACGTTGCTCTCGGGGCCCGTCGCCAGCCGATCCCGCCACTCGGAAGAAAAGCGAATCATGCCCCCGGACGGCTCGGCACCCGTCCCGGGTGGCGTCAGGGCCGAGATGTCCGTTCCTTTCCGCTGATTCGCGGTCGCGTCGCCGTCGCCGCTGGTCACCGACCAGGCCGGCTTGAACAGTTGCCCGCGGTTGGCCGGCGCTTCAGGACCTTTGCCCGGCTCCGTGCGTTTCAACGCCTCGTCGATTCGACCCACACATGCACCTTCAGATGAGGCTGTTCCACAGTTTCAGTGTCCACGTCACGTACCCGATAGCCAGGAAGCATGCCGCTCCGCCGACAGACAAGACCAGCCGGCGCCGCTGGGCGCGCACCTTGTCGGCCGCACTCTCGACATAGGGTACGGTGGCCAGCACCGGCAGGGAGAGTACGTCCAGGACATCGCTTTCCGAGCGGAAGCTCTTGTCTCTCAGCTCGAGCAACGCCGCAATGCCCAGCCCGACGAGCAGGCCGATGGCCAGGCCCACGGCGTTGTACCGAATGCGCTGCGAGGGGAGCGGACGCACGGGCACCACCGCCGGGTCGACGATGCGGAAGCGCTCGCCGATGTTCTGCTCTTCCAAGTTCGCCGCCAGTTGCGCGGCGGTGCTCTTTGTGAGCAGTTCCTTGTAGGCCGTCTGCTGCGTGTCGTAGTCACGGGTGAGGGCCACCCACTCGGATTCCAGTCCCGGAACGGCTTCCACGCGACGCTGGTACACCGCAATCTCGGCCCTGACGCGCTCCTCCTCGGCCTCCTTGAAGGCCGTCTGTCGATCGAGACTCTCGATCTCGGCTCGCATCTGGCGGAGGCTTTCACGTCGCCCGGGATCGCTTTCGGTCACCGGAACCGATCCAATCTCACCGGGGGCTGCTGCCGCGGCGGCGGCCGTGGCCGCAGCTTCGGCGGCAGCCTTCGGCTCGAGCTCGGCGATGAGACGCTTGGTTCTCAACACGTCAGGATGATCCGGCTTGTAGCGCAACTCGAGGCTCGCCAGGGTGGCCCTGGTCTCGGCCAGTTGCTGCGCCACGGACGCGGTAGGCGCTGTCTGCCCTGCAGACCCCGAACGCTGGCTGCCGGTGGCTGGCGCTGCCAGAGGCCGTTCGGCTGCCGCTTCGCGATAGAGCCGCTCCAGCATCAGCTTCCGATCCCGGTCGCGGGCAATCGACTCGACGAGACTCTGAATGCGCGTCTGGGCCGTCGTGAGCGCCTGCAGGTTGGACTGCATCTGCGTCGGCAGCTCCTGCCCATGGCGCTGTCGAAACTCCTCCAGGCGACGCTCCTGTGCCTCCAGCTTGGCTCTCGACTCGGCCAACTGATTTTCGAGGAACCGATTGGTGGCGCCCGCCTGCGCACCGCGCTCGAGCAGATTCTGATCAACGAACAGCGCGCCCAGCCGCTGCGTGACCGCGGTGGCCTTGTGAGGATCCTGGTAGGTGAACTGCACGCGAAATGCCGTGGGCTGTGGTTCCTCACCCCATCGTGGGCGAGGGACCTGCGTCACCGTGGTGACGTTCTTCCGCAGCTTGGCAACAACATCCTCCAACAGCATCGCTTGCTCGCTCTTCGGGATACAGATCGAACTCCTGGATCATCTGCTCGAGCGCCGTCCGGCTGAGGACCTGCACCTTCAACGCCTCCAGTCGTTGTTCTGCGCCCAGCGTGACCGTGGAGCGGACGAATGCATCCGGCACCCGCTGCGGGTCGATGGCAATCAACATTTCAGCCAGGTAGATGTCCGACTGCGTCGACGAGTAAACAAGTGCCGCGAACAGGGCCACGACCGGAGGAATGGTGAGAAGCCATACCCGCCGTCGAAAGGCCTGCAGGACAAAGGTGGCGTCGATCTTCTTGCCTGGAAGCATGGTGTGGTCCGCCTAAAACCCGCCGAAGAGCGGTAGCCAGATCGTCAGACCGGCTCTCACTGAATTTTGGTCGTAGCGAGGGGCGATCCCGCCCGGTCCGGTGACGACGTCCCTGAGGTGATGGTCGTAGCGGGTGTAACCAGCGAAGAGGGCACCATAGCGGAACCCGTATCGCACGGCTGCGCTGCCGCCGGAGGCATCGAACGACCCAGCGGCCAACACCCAAAGCGTCACCCCTCGATAGTGCGCCGGTTAAGCTGACCGTGACGCGCCCCCCGAGCACGCCACTGACTGAGAGGGACGCCAGATCGTTCGAGAACGGCTCCACCGCGACTCCCTGGAGCGCGGTGATGCTCCGACTCGCGTTGGCCGCGATTACCCAGCGGCTGGTCAAGGTGTAGCTGGCTGTGAGCGCCCCTGTCGGTTCGACGGTTCCGTCAACGGTGGTGAGCGGCCCCGCGAGCACCTGGGCCGCTCCAGCGGTGACGGACAGATTGAAGGCGCGGATCGAAGAGAAGCGGTGCTCATACCGGAAGCCAGCCTCTGCCGTCTGCGTGCGGATCGGCTCGATGCTCAGCGTTTCGGCAAACGTCTGTCTGACGTGGTCGAATCGGTACGACGCGATCAGGCCCGTATTCATCCGAAAGTTCCACTCGTGGCGAAGGGTCGCGAGGCGCTGGTCGCTGTCCAGACCGGCTCCCTCGCGCAGGCTGGAGGCTGACCTGAGTGTACTGGGCATCGGTTCGCTGCCGTGGGGTCCAGTTACGGTAGGCGGTAGCATTGCCTCCGACGGAATACCAGCGGTCCTCCACGATGCCCTGCGGCGGGGTGACGTCAGGAACGTCGATGTCAGCGTCCGCCCCGGGCGCGTTCCTGGAACGACGGTCCGAAGGCGCCGAACAAGACCGCCGAGTCATTGGCGCCGCGAAGGGCGGCCGTGATACCTGCCCGGCGACCGATCTCCACGTTGCCGCGGACGTTCACCTCGCCTCCGGTCGTGGTGGTGCTTCCGTTACCCTGGGTGTTCCTGTAGAAGCTCGACGTCGCTTCGAGCGAGCGGGTGGTCTTACCCCGCCAGTAACGGAACCCTCCCAACGCCGTGCTCGCGTAACCATCAAGGCTCGTCCCACCTGTTGCCGTCGCACCGTCGGAATTCTGATCGTACCCGCCGCTCAGATCGAACCAGGCCGACACCTGTTGCGAAGTTCGTCCAGGGTTGGGTGGACCTTCTCCACCAAACAATCCCCTGACGGAACCGGGCGGATTCATGGCGGACTGGGCCGTGGTCGACGAAACCATCACGGTCATCAGCAGTCCGAGCGCCGCGAGAACATTGAAGCCGGTAGGCACGGTGGTTCAGACATTCTCAAGGAACGACGACGGTATCGCCCGGGAGCAGCACGACGTTCTGCTCCAGGTTCTTGCCCTTCGCCACGTCCCGGTAATTGAACTTGAGGACCTGACCGCTCTTGCGGAGCACCGTGATGTTCTTGGCGTTCGCGTACTCGGTGACCCCGCCCGCCAGGGCAATGGCCTGCAGCACCGTCATGGCGCTCTTCAGGTCGAAGGTACCCGGATCGCTCACCCGGCCCGTGACGAAGACTTTCCGGCTGTTGATCGTCCGGACCACCACCGCCACGTTCGGGTCGTTGATGTACTTGCCGGCCTGCGACACGATCTGTTCGCGCAGCTGTTCCGGTCTGAGACCCGCGGCCGAGAGCTCGCCGATCACGGGCACCGTGATGCGGCCGTCGGGCCTCACCGTCACGTCACCGCTGATCTCGGCCTCGCGCCAGAAGACGATGCCCAGCACGTCCTCGGACCCGATGACGTAGTCGGCCGGCACATCGGCCAGGCGCGGCGAGGCAGGGGATGCGACGGGCCGCGATCCCGTCTGTCCCGCTTCAGCCGGGAAGGCCACGACGCACACCAGCACGAGCGATGAGAGGTAATTGGCCATGGGAATCATGAGAAAAAGGAGAAACGCCGTCGCGGCCGTGCCGCCAGTGAGTTGAACATCGTTCGCTCACCGTCCACGGTCTTCGACGGGTCGTTGGCAGGTGGACGAGTGACCGGGAGCGGGTCTGCCGCAGCGTCGGCGCGCAAGGCGGGGGCGCCGCGGGTGGTCGAGGCCAGCCGCTTGCCCAGATCGAAGTCCCGGCAGACCTCCTCGAGGACTCCCAGCGGAATCGGCTTGGTTTGTGCGGCGAACCCGCCGAGCAGCGTATTGTCGCTCAGCACGTTGATGGTGCGCGGGATCCCGCCCGACGCCTCGTGAATGGCCATGACCGTCTCGCGGGTGAAGATCTCGCTCGGAGATCCGCCGGCAATCCGGAGCCGTCCTGAAATGTACGACGCGGTTTCGTCGAGCGTCAGCGGCTGCAATTCGCAGCGCAGGGCCATCCGCTGTTTCAACTGGCGCAACGACGTGTCGTTGAGACGATCCGCCAGTTCCGGCTGGCCGCAGAGCACGATGTTGAGCAGTTTGGTCGTGGCGGTCTCGATGTTGCCGAGGAGCCGGATCTCCTCCAGCAGTTCGTGCGGCATGCTCTGCGCCTCGTCGACGATCAGGCCCGTCAGCCCCCCCGCGGCGAAGCGCGCCTCGACGTCCTGCTGGAGTTCCACGAGAAACTTCGCCTTCGAGGCGTAGGCACCTTCGGTCAGCCCGAACTCGCGCCCGAGGAACTCGTAGAACTCCCGTCTGTTCAGGGTCGGGTTGTTCACCAGGACGTAACGGCTCGGCGTGTCGCCAATCTCAGCCAGAGCGGTGCGGACGAGCGTCGTCTTGCCGGTTCCGGCTTCTCCGAGGATCAGCGTGAAGCCCTTGGACGTCGCCAGTGCGTATCGAAGATTGCTGAGCGCCTCTCGCTGCCGCGGAGTCAGGAACAGAAAGCGCGGATTCGGCGTCAGGTCGAACGGGGCTTCGGCCAGACCGTAGAAGGCTCCGTACAGCGGACGTCGACGCCACGCGGCGACATCCTCCGATGTAGATAAGGCTTCCTGTCGATCTGTCACAGTTCGAATCCCAGCGCGTTGGCGCCCCGAGCCGGTTGGGGCTCGATTGTGCTTTCCGACTGACCGTTAAATGGGTCGCCCATCATCAAGTCCAGGTCCACTCCTCTTGCTACTGCAAGGGTGGCACCGGAAGTTCCTCTGACTCATTTGTGACACATAAGTCTTTACCCGACAAGCAGTTGGTAGGCTCGGCCGACGCCCGCCGGCGGCGGAAATCGTTAGATCGAGTCTGGCAGTAGGCGTTTTGCGACAACTTAAGTCAACCAAACCGTGACCTTTCTGCCCGTGTCGGATGGGGTAAGGCGCGTCAAGGCGTGTCTACGAGCTTATTGGAGCCCTGCCTGCCCCTTCTTCCCTGGCGGGCCTCCCGCTCTGGCTGCGGACTCAGAGTCAGCAGTGACGAGACCCCATACCCCCTATTCTACAGAGCGAGTCCTCGCCTGCTGCTGGCGGGGCGACCCGGGTGGCTCGATGCTGCGGCGTGTCACCGGCGGTACTGGAAGTATCGGGTCGTCGACCGGCTCGGAGGAGTCCCTGGCCTATTCGCGCCCTGACCCTGGTGGCCGCCAGCACGCTCGCCGCGGGCGCCACCCGACGCCCTTTCCCGATCGAACCAGCGCTGAGGGCGGATGCGGTACTCTGTGTCGGCCATGGGCCGCCCGACTGAAGACCTCCGCATCACCGGTGTAAGACCGCTGATCGCCCCCGCGATTCTCATCGAGGAGATTCCGATCAGCGAGTCGGCGGCAGGCGCTGGTGAGCGACGCCAGGTCAGCCATATCTCAGGTGATCGCCGGCCGCGATTCGCGTCTCGTGACCATCGTCGGCCCTTGCTCGATCCACGACCCCGGCGCTGCCGTTGACTACGCCGGCCGTCTGAGAACTCTCGCCGACGCGTATCGCAACGAGCTCGTCGTCGTGCTCCGGTGCTACTTCGAGAAGCCGCGAACCACGGTCGGGTGGAAGGGGCTCATCAACGACCCGGATCTGGACGGCAGCTTTCATGTGAACAAGGGCCTGCGGCTGGCGCGGAAGCTCCTGGTCGATGTCAACAACCTGGGATTGCCGACCGCTTCGGAGTTCCTCGACACGCAGATTCCCCAGTACATCGACGACCTGACGTCGTGGGCGGCCATCGGCGCCCGCACCACGGAGAGTCAGGTGCACCGCGAGCTGGCCTCGGGCCTGTCGATGCCGGTTGGTTTCAAGAACAGCACCGACGGCAACGTCCAGCCGGCCATCGACGCCGTGACGGTCGCCGCTTCGGAGCACTGGTTCCCAGGCGTCACGAAACAGGGGGTGTCGGCGATCTTCCACACCACCGGCAACGACACCTGTCACGTGATCCTGCGGGGCGGGTCACGCAGCGGGCCGAACTACGAAGCCGCGCACGTGGCGGAGGCGTGCGCCCGCCTGGCCGACAAGGGCCGCCGCCCGACGTTGATGGTCGACTGCTCCCACGGGAACAGCCTGAAGGATCATCGCCGCCAGCCCGCCGTGGTGGCGTCGGTCTGCGAGCAGCTGGCCGCGGGGTCGCGGCAGGTGTTTGGCGTGATGATCGAAAGCCACCTGGTGGACGGACGCCAGGATCTCGTCGCGGGCGAGCGCGGCCGATACGGTCAGAGCATCACGGACGCGTGTCTGTCGATCGAAGACACCGAGCCGCTGCTCGAGCAGCTCGCCGGCGCGCAGCAGGCCCGCGAGCGCCGCTGATACGGCCCCAGCCATGACCTGAACTCATCCCGCCGGTCGTCAGCGCGGATGTGAAATCCGGCCCTGACGCCGCCGTGACCGAGCGCGTCCGCGCCTACCGTCTCCGTGCTACGATCCACCGCCAATCCGCCCCCCTTTGTCTTTCCTCGGCGTTCACGGAGGTGTGCATGCGCCCTCAGCTCCACGTGTTGTTGTTTGCGATTGCTTTGCTGTTCCCCCTTTCGGTCTCCTCGGTGTCGGCGCAGACACCGACGTTCAACGTTGAAGGCGTCGTCACCGACGAGCAGCAGGCGGTGCTGCCCGGCGTCACCGTCACGATGCACAACGTCGCCACCGGCCTGACGCGTACCTCGACCACCGACACGTCCGGCCGATACGTGTTCTCCGGCCTGCCGCCTGAAGGCCGCTACGAGATCGCAAACCGAGCTGACCGGCTTCGCCAGCCAGATCAGGAACAACCTGGTTTTCAACGCCGGCCAGCGGGCGGTGATCAACATCCAGATGAAGCTGTCGTCGCTGCAGGAAACGATCACCGTCGCCGGTGATTCGCCGATCGTGCAGACGACGTCGGCCGAGGTGTCGACGACGATCGACCGGACGCAGTTCGAGACGCTGCCGGTGAAGGAACGCAACTACATGCGGCTCCTCACGCTCGACTCGAATGTCGTCGCCAGCCGGCCCGGCACCAACGCCGTCAACGTCGGCGGCGGCGAGGTGTGGAACTTCGGCACCTACGTGGATGGCACCAACAACCACTCGAAGTGGCTGACGCTGCAGCGCGCGCCGCAGCTCGGGTCGGGCGGCTTCGCGCTGGAGACGGTCAAGGAGATGCAGATCATCACCAACCAGTTCTCGGCCGAGTTCGGCGGCCATGCCGCCGGCGTGTCCAGCATGATCACCAAGAGCGGGACCAACGTCGTGGCCGGTTCGGCGTTCGTGATGATCCGGCCGGGCGACTGGGACGCCAAGCCTCCCCTGGCGTCGACCAAGGCCCCTTACAACCAGCAGCAGTTCGGCGGCGTCGTCGGCGGCCCGATGATCAAGGACAAGGCGTTCTACTTCGGCAGCTACGAGCGCCGGCGCGAGCGCAGCGAAGTGGCGCTCAGCTCGCCCGAGGCGACCGAGCCGGTGGTCAAGACTCCGGCCGACGAGCACCAGGGCCAGTTCCGCGCCGACATCCGCTTCACCGACAAGTCGTCGCTGGGCGTGCGCTACAACATGGTGCGGTGGCACAAGGACAACGAGAGCGGCGGGTTGAACCTGCCGGGCACCGGGTTCAACTGGGACAACAACGTCGACACCATCCACGGCACGTTCCAGAGCGTGCGCTCGGAGCGCTTCCTGAACGAAGTCCGTGGGCAGTGACTCGCGCTACACCGATTCGCGGGAGGCCAAGTGCGAGGGCGTCGCCATTGTCCGCACCGCCTATTCGACCAGCGGCTGCTACGACCAGGGCACGTGGGGCGTGCTGCCGGAAGAGACCTATGACGTCGCCGATACGGTGTCGCTCTGGTTCGGCGCGCACACCATCAAGACCGGCGGCTCGCTCACCTACGACGTCACCAAGCAGCTGTTCGCGCCGCTCCAGAACGGCGTCTACCGGTTCGCCGGCGCGCCCAACGTGGCGCCGACGCCGTTCCAGTACGATCAGGCGTTCGCGCTGGTTCCCGAGGCGCGGCTGATGTTCCCGAAGGCCTACGTGCTCACCAGCTTCCTCCAGGACGACTGGCGCGTGGCCAGCAACCTGACGGTCAACCTCGGCGTGCGCTACGACGTCGAGTGGATCAAGAACGTGCCCGACTATCCGGCACCGGCCGACAAGGACAACGTCGATCCGCGTCTCGGCTTCGCGTGGGACGTGGCCGGCAACCAGAAGTGGGCGGTGCGCGGCGGCACCGGCTGGTTCACGCAGCAGCAGGCGATCTTCACCATCGTCAAGGGCGGTGTCGGCGGCCGGAACGGCCTCGTGACGTTGAACCTGACACCGGGCAACCCGCTGTTCCCGACCTTCCCGAACGCGATCCCGGCGTTGCCGGCCGACACGGTGCTGCCGATCCGCGTCGATCCAGGAGATCTCGCCGACGCTCGAGAACGAGCGCGCGTGGACGGCCAGCTTCGGCGTCCAGCGGCAGGTCGGCGCGCGAGCCAGCGTGGCGATCGACGCCAATCTCAACCGCGGCCAGAAGCAGGGCTTCCTCGACCAGAACGCGCCGGCGTCGATCTCGAAGGACGTCCTCAACGCCGCCAACGGCGCGACCGTCCGCACGGTGGCGCAGGCCGATCTGACGCGCCCCGAGCTTCCGGTGCCGAACGGCTTCCGCCGCGTCGAGGTGCTCACGAACGAAGGCCGCTTCTGGTACCAGGGCGTGCGTTTCTCCGGGCAACTACCGGACCGCGCCCCTGACGCTGTCGGTGTCCTACACACTGTCGAAGGCCGAGGACCGGTTGAATCACTGGTTCGCGCCCGAGGACAGCAACGATCCCGAGCTGGACCGCGGCCGGACCGGTGCCGACACGCCCAACAACTTCGTCGCCAGCGCCACCTGGAACGTGCCGGGCGAGAACGTCATCACCAGGGATTGGCGCCTGAGCGGCGTCAGCCGCGCGATGAGCGGCACGCCCTACTCCATCCGCTATGCCGGCGACCCGACGGGGACGCAGCTGACGCAGTGCAGCACCCGCGGCTGCCAGGCGGCGCGGCCCGGCGCCCGCAACACGGCGCGCGGCGACTCGATCGTCTACACCGACATCACGCTGGCGCGCATCTTCCGCGTCGGCGATGACCGGCTCGAGTTCCGTGCCGACATCTTCAACGCGTTCAACCAGTGGAACGTCACCGCCGACGGCTACGTCGGGGTCATCACCGCCGCCAACTTCGGACAACACACGGGCGGCAGTGCGGTCTGGCCCGGGCGGCAGTTCCAGTTCGCCACGACGTATCGGTTCTGAGGACAGCCGATGACGACGCGACGAACGTTCGTTCGCGCTCTCGTGGTGATCGGCGGGCTGGCATGGGCCAGCCCGCTCGGTCACGCGCAGACCGCAGCCCCCGCGACTGCCCGCGTGCGCGTGCAGACCGAACTCGGTGACATCGTCATCGAGGTGGACGGCAAACGCGCGCCCGGTACGGTGGCGAACTTCCTTCGTTACGTGGATGCCGGCCACTACGACGGCGGCACGTTCCATCGCACCGTCAAGATGGACAACCAGCCGGAGAGCCCGGTGAAGATCGAGGTGATCCAGGCCGGCGTCCGCGAGGACCAGGCCAAGAGCGGCTTTCCGCCGATCCCGCTCGAGCGCACCAGCGTGACGGGACTGAAGCACACCGACGGCGCCGTCTCGATGGCCCGCGGCGGCGCCGACAGCGCCACCTCGGGATGGTTCATCTGCATCAACGATCAGCCGTCGCTCGACTTCGGCGGCAAGCGCAATCCCGACGGCCAGGGCTTCGCGGCGTTCGGCCGCGTGGTCTCGGGGATGGACGTGGTGCGGAAGATTCAGCAGGCGCCCTCGTCGGCGAACCGCACCACCAACACCGAGGCGCAGAAGCTGACGCCGCCCATCAAGATCGTGAAGGTTTCGCGCGTCACGCCATAGAATCGCTGCGTGAAGCGCGTTTGGCTGCTCGTCGGGGCGACCGCCGTCGCGGTCGTCCTGGTTTTCGTGATCCAGATCCGGCAGTCAGGGCTCACCCTCGGTGAGGTCTTCTCCGGCCGGCCGTCGACGCTGGCCGACACGATCGCCGCGAGTCGCGCGTCGGCGCGCGTCGGCGAACGCATCGACTTCCTGACGCGCGATGCCGGTGGGGCCAGCGGTCGGCCCCGACGACCGCCCGCTGGTGGCCAACGTCGCCGCTGGCCGATCTCGACGGCGACGGCCTCACCGACATCGTCGTCGCCGACGGCGCCGCCAACCGCGTGACCTGGATCCGTCAGGCGCCTGCCGGGACGTTCACCGAGCAGGTGCTGGCGGAGATCGCCGGACCCGCGCACGTGCAACCGGTGGACCTCGATCGCGACGGCGATCTGGACATCGCCGTGGCCAGCATGGGCGTGCTCTTCCCGAACAACGCCAAGATCGGCTCCGTCATCGTGCTCGAGAACGACGGCCGGCAATCGTTCACCAGCCGGGTGCTGATCGATCAGGTGGCGCGCGTGTCGGATGTCCGCGCCGGCGATCTCGACGGCGACGGCGACCTCGACCTGTCGGTCGCGCAGTTCGGCTACGACCAGGGCGAGACGCGCTGGATGGAGAACCGCGGCGGCTGGCGCTTCGAGAGCCACGTGCTGCAGACGCTGTCCGGCGCCATCAACGCGGAGATTGCCGACGTCGACGGCGACCGCGATCTCGACATCGTCTCGCTCGTCAGCCAGGAGTGGGAAGAGATCTACGTGTTCGTCAACGACGGGCACGGCGCCTTCTCGCCGACGCGGGTGTTCGGCGCCAGCAACGAGGACTTCGGTTCCAGCTGGATCAGCCTCGCCGATCTCGACCGCGACGGCGATACCGACGTGATCTACAGCAACGGCGACGCGTTCGACTACGCGCCGCCGACCGGTCGTGGATGGAACGGGCTGCAGTGGCTCGAGAATCGCGGCAACGTGCGGTTCGTCTATCACCGCATCGGCGATTTCTCGGGCGCCTCCAGCCCGCAGGCCGCGGATCTCGACGGCGACGGCGACACCGACATCGCCGTGGTGAGCGCCTACAACAACTGGGAACAGCCGGACGCGCAGAGCCTGGTGTGGTTCGAGAACGACGGCAAGATGGGCTTCACGCTGCATCCGCTCGCCACGTCGCCGACGCACCTGATCACGCTGGCGATCGGGAACATCGACGGCGACTCCCGACCAGACCTGGTCACCGGCGGCATGCACATGAGCTATCCGTACGATCGCATGTCCCGCGTCACGGTGTGGACCAACCACTGGGGCAGAGGGCAATGAGCCGGAAGCGCCGGCCGCAGGCGACGGCGCCATCGGGCTCGCCGCTTCCCGCGCCGGCATCTCCGCCGGGCGCTGACGCAGGCCGCGCGCAGCGCGACACCCCAAACGTAGAACCAAAGAACAAGGGACCGTACATCGCGGTCGCAGTGGCGGTCGCGATCGTCGCCCTCGCCTGGTGGGGCGCCGGGGCGCTCACCCGCCGCGCGCAGGGCGCGATGCTGCCTGCGCTCGCCGACCTGTCCGGCCTTCCGGCGCCGGCGCGCGAGCACGTCGAGGAAGCCGATGCCGCGGCGCGATCTCACCCGCGCGACGCCGCTGCTCTGGGCGCCCTCGGCATGGCGTATCACGCCAGCCTCCTGCCGGGCCCGGCGATGGACACCTATGCGCTGGCGGAGCAGTTGGAGCCGGCCGGATGGCGCTGGACCTACTACCGGGGCCTGCTGCTCGAGGAGCGGGGCCGCCAACCCGAAGCACTCGACGCCTTCACGCGTGTCACCACGATCGACCCCGCGCAGGGCATGGCGTGGTTCCGCATCGGGGAGATCGCGTTCAAGGAAGGGCGCCTGGACGATGCGGAGCGGGCTTACGATCTGGCGGCGAAGGCGCCCGCCGCGGCGCCGTTCGTGGCGGCCGGCGTCGCGTCCCGGCAGGCCACGCCGCTGGCGGCCTACGCGCAACTGGGTCGGGCACGCGTGGCCATCGACCGTGGTCAGCACGCCCAGGCGATCGCGACGCTCGACCAGGTCATCGCGAGATACCCCGCGTTTGGCCCGGCCCGCACGATGCGCGTCCAGCTGGCGGCCGACGCGCCGAAGCAGGATGCCGAGACGAAGGCCGCGCGCGCCTACACGCCGCCATCCGACCCGCTGCTCGACGCCGTCGTCGCCGCAGTCGCGCATGCGCGACCTGTTGTTGAAGCACGCCGCGCTCGCGGAACGTGGCGGCGACGCCGCCTGGCGCGAGTTCCTGGTGCGCCGGGCGCTGCAATTCAATCCCCGGGATCCGAATGTCCTGATGGAGATGGCGGGGATGCTGCAGGCTTCGGGCCGGTTCAGCGAGGCGCTGGACTACCTGAGGCAGCATCAGCAGGTGGCGCCCGGCGATCACCACACCCTCGTCGAAGAGGGTCGCGTGCTGAGCGACCTCGGCCAGTACGCCGAAGCCGAGTCGGTGCTGCGGCAGGCGACGCGCGTGCGCGACGCCGCCGCCGAATACAACCTCGGCGCGGTGCTCGATCGCATGGGCCGCACCGACGAAGCCAGGGCCCACTATCAAGCCGCGCTCGCCATCGATCCCTATCACGCGCGCGCGATGAACAACCTCGGCGTCTGGCTCGATCGGAGCGGCCAGAGCGCGGCGGCGATCGCCATGCTCGAGCGTTCGATTCGGGCTGCGCCGGACAACGCCGAGACCTACTCGAATCTCGGCAGCGCCCTCATCGGTGCCAAGCGCCTGCCCGATGCCATGCGGGTCCTTCAGACGGCAGTGGCTCTTGCCCCCGACGCCGCCGACGCGCACAACAACCTGGGAATTGCGCTGGCCCAGTCCGGACGGCTGCCGGAGGCTGAACGCGAGTTCACGGCCGCGCTGCGGTTGAACCCGAAGCACCTGAACGCGCGGCGGAACCTCGAGCAGATCTCCGCGATGCGCCGCTAGCGGCCGGACAGCGCGCAGATGTCGTTCAGGATCCCGGCAGCGGTGACGGCGGCGCCCGCGCCCGGTCCGCTGATCACGATCGGCTCGTCGCGATACCGCCGCGACACGAAGCTGATGATGTTGCGCGTACCGGTGGCGGCGCCCATCGAACTGCTTGCCGGCACGGCCACGAGCTTCGCGGTGACGCCCTTTGCCGTCGCGGTCACGACATAGCGCAACACCCGCCCCTGCGACGACTCCCGCCGCACGCGCTGGGCCCAGGCCTCGTCGAGCGACGGCAACTGCTCCATGAACGCTTCCAGCGGCAGCGCCTTCATCGACGCCGGCACCAGATCGTCAGGCATGGCGGCCGTGCCGCGGTATCCCTGGAGCCGCGCCAGAATCAGCCCCTTGCGGGCGACGTCCTGGCCCGACAGATCCTCACGCGGGTCAGGTTCGGCATACCCCTTCGCCACCGCCTCACGCACGGCCTCCGAGAACGGCCGACCGGCCGAGGCCTGCGACAGCACGAACATCAGCGTCCCGCTGACGCAGCCGTCGATGCGAAGGACGCGGTCGCCGGTTTCGGCGAGCTTCGCGAAGGTGTCGATGATGGGCAGCCCCGCGCCAACGGTGGCTTCGTAACGCAGGTGCCGGCTCGCGCCGGTGACCGCCGCCATCAGCCGGGCGTACTCGTCCCACGGCACCGCGAGCGGCTTTTTGTTCGCGAGCACCAGGTCGAAGCCTGCCGTGGCCGCGATTCGCAGCAGATCGCCGGTCTGCTCGCTGGTCACGTCCACGACCACGGGCCGCGACACCGCATGGCTGGCCATCAGCGCCAGCGCGTCCTTCGCCGAGGCGCGCGTGCCACCGAGATCGGCCAGGAGTTCACCAGCGTCCTTCTGCCTCGCGAGGCGGAGCAGACGCGATCGGGACAGCCCGCGGGCGTCGAAGACATACCCGGACCGGTCCAGCAGTCCGACAATGCGGACGCGACGGTCGCCGTCGAGGGCGGCGATCTGATCCGACAGCGCGCGCCCGACCCGGCCAAATCCCAGCAGCACCACGTCGGTGTACGGCACGGCCCTGGCTCGTCCGCCGCCAATCTTCGACAGTTGAAACGCCGCGTGGACACGGCGTGCCGCCTCGGTGGCCTGCTCCGACGCCACCACGAACGAGATGTTGCGCTCCGATGATCCCTGCGCAATGGCGACGATGTTGATGCCCCCGCTCTCGAGCGCGGCGAACACGCGCGCCGCGATCCCCGGGGTGCCTGCCATGCCTTCACCGACGACGGCAATCACCGAGACGCCGCGCCGAACGCTCACGCCGTCGATCAACCCGGTGTCGATCTCGTGACGGAACGCGTGGCTGACGCTGCGCACCGCGCGATCGGCCTCGGACGAGGGGACGGTGAATCCAATCGAGCTCTCCGACGAGGCCTGGAAGATTGTCGACACCGACAGCCGCTCGGCGTCCACCGCCGCGAACGTCCGCGCCGCGATGCCGTGGACTCCGACCATACCCTTGCCGGCCACCGTGACCACGGCCTGGGCCGGAAGAATGGCGAGCGCCTTGACCGGATAGCTCGGCAGCACGTGGCGCGCCGAGACTTCGGTGCCTGGCTGATCCGGATGGATGAACGAGCGCACGTGCAGCGTGATCCGCGTCCCCGAAATCGGGATCAGCGCCCGCGGGTGGAGCACCTTGGCGCCGTAGTGCGCCACTTCGGCGGCTTCCTGGTGGTGCAGCTCGGGAATGAGGCGCGCGTCCGGAACCACGCGCGGATCGGCGGTGAGGATGCCGGGAACGTCCTTCCACAGCACCACGCGGCGGGCGCCGAGCACCCGCGCGAGCAGTGTGGCGGTCAGGTCCGAGCCGCCGCGGCCGAGGGTGGTGATGCTGTCATCCGGCGCGCGGCCGATGAAGCCGGGCACGACGGGAACGACGCCCTTCTTGAGCAGCGGCTTGAGAATGCGATCGGACAGGAGCGCCGTGTCCCCGCGCTTCGGCGCGGCGCCGCCATGGGCATCGTCGGTACGGATGACGTCGAGGGCATCGACGAACAGCGCCGGGCGGCGTGCGCCGGCAATCGCCGCCGAGACGATGGTGGCGGAGAGCTGCTCGCCGCGCGAGACCAGGGCATCGCGCGTCCGCGGCGCCAGGTGCCGCAGGACGCCGAGCGCTTTGCACAGGTCCCGGTACTCCTCAACGGACGCATCGACCGCCGCCAGCGCGTCGCGCAGCGCCTTGCCTCGGCCGAGCACCGTCCTGGCCGCGGCATGGTGGCGGTCTGCGCACTGTCCGCGCGATGCGGGTCGCCTCGTCATCGCGCCCTTCGACCGCGTGCTGGGCGCCGTCGAGCAGCAGATCGGTGACGCCGCCGAGCGCCGAGGCCACGACGACCAGCGGGCCGTCGTGGGCGGCAATCCGAGTGGCCGCGCGCGCGATCGCCTGCCCGTCGGCCAGCGACGCGCCGCCGAACTTCCACACTTCCAGACCCTGCTGCTTTCGAGCCGCCATCACGGGGATCTCCTCGTCTTGAGTCTTGAGGCTTACGCCTTAGGTCCTGGGTCTTAGGTCTTAGGTCTTAGGGTCTTGAGTCTTAGGGCTTACGGCTTGGGGCTTGAGACGGTCGCGTGCCCCAGTCCGCGGGCGGTCACGCCACCCCCAGGCTCTCGATGCGCGCGCGTTGCCAGGCTTCGAGATCGGCGGCGGTGATGCTGTCGCCGTGGTGCAGCGTCCAGTTGAGCGCGGCGATCAGATCGTCGGCGTCTTCGAGCCCGACCGCCAGGCGAATCAGCCGATCGAAGCCGTTGCGCTGGCCAGCTGCGCTGCCGCGGTGAAGTACTCGGAGACCGTCTGGTGATGATTCACCTTGGTCGCCAGGCCGTCGAACGACAGCGCGTAGCGCACGATCACCGTCGTGGCGAGCACGTCGGCGAAGTGACGCGTGCGGTCTTCGTCGGCGCCCTCGATGCGGAACGACAGCAGCGAGCCGTGCCGGACGTAGTGCGCGGCGATGGCGGACGGCGTCGGGATGTGACGGCAGCGACGGGTGAAGAGACCTCGCTGACCCGAGGATGCGATGCCAGGAACGCCGCGACCCGTGTCGCCGTCGCCGATCGCCGCGCGTGCGACGCGCTCGGCGTCGTCCCAGGTGGCCAGGATGGCCTGCGGCGCGCCGCCAGTCGAGGATGCCGCCGCGCATCGCCATCAGGTCCATGAGCCGGTGGCGAGACTGCGTGTCGTTCGTGGCGACGTAGCCCCACAGATCGCGATCGGTGCCGCCGAGCGCCTTGGTGCCGCTGGCCAGCACGACGTCGACGCCCTGCTCGAGCAGCGGCGTGGAGAACGCCCACGGCGTGGCGATCGTGGAGTCGATGACCAGGCGCAGGCCCGGCGCCGCGATCGCGGGCCTCCGCGACGACGTCGCGCAGCGCGTCCAGATCCTGGGCGCGCACCAGCGGGTTGGTGAAGGTCTCGGCGAAGACGAACACGGTCTCCGGCGTAATCGCCGCCGCCAGCGATCGCCGATCGCCATCGTCGACGATCGTGACCGACGCCGCCGACGCGGCTGGCCAGCCACTCCAGGTAGGTGCGCGTCTTGTTGTAGACCTGCCGCATCAGCACCGCGTGCCGGCCGGGCTCCATCAGCACGTCGAAGACCAGCGCGGTGGCCTGCATGCCGGAGTCGCACACGAGCGCGGCGCCGGCGTGCTCGAGCGTCTTGAGGCGCGCGATCAGCGCGCCGGTCGCCGTCGTGCCGTAGCGCGCATAGAGGTGCGGCAGCTCGGACCAGCAGCCTTCGCTGGCGAACAGGAACGCCGCCTTGCCCTCCTGCCACTCGATCGCCCGCGCCGAGCCGAACAGGTCCAGTTGCACGGTGGGCTCGTCGGGATGGAGATAGGGGAGCCCGGTGCGCCGCGCGTGCGCGTCGATGCTGTCGTGCAGTTGTCGCGTCCGGGCGCTCATCGCGGCGAGCGGTGGCCGTTCGGCTGGGCACGCGTTCAGGCTGCAACCAGTTCGTGCGAGCGCGATCATTCGAGCACTCCGAGGCACAGGCATTCGTCGACGCGGGCCAGTTGCGCGACGCCGTCGCGCACGGACGCGATGCTCGAATCGGAGCTCGGCGAGATCATGAACGCGAGGTGCGTCCGGTTCTCTTCGTCGCGGGTGGCGCGGTTCTGGACGTCAAGCCGGCCGGCGCACGAGACTCTCGAAGTGGCGCTCGAGGCCCGGGTGCGGCTGCCGGTGACGCGCAGGTAGTGCCGCCGCGGCGCCGGCGGCGTGGCGCCGTTCGGGTCCGCGAGCGGCAGCGCGTGCGGCACGGGCCAGCGCACCGAATTGTCCTGCGCGAGATCGATCAGATCGCCGAGCACCGCGGTCGCGGTCGGGCAGCGCTCCAGCGCCTTTGCCGAACAGGCTGAGGTCGCCAGACGAGGCGCAGCGCAGGTAGACGGCGTTGTATTCCTCCTCGACCGAGGCCAGCAGGTGCCACGACGGCAGCAGCAGCGGCTCGACGGCCATGTCGAGCGCGCCGTTGATGCGCGCGGCCCGCGCGATCAGGCGGATGCGGCAGCCCATCGACTCGGCGAGATCGCAATCGGCGGGACCGATTTCGCGGATGCCGCGCACCAGGAACCCGTCGGGCCGCACCCACGCGCCGAACGCGCGATAGGCGAGGATCGACAGCTTGGCGGCGGCATCCTGCCCGTCGAGTCGGCGGCGGGATCGGCTTCGGCCAAGCCGAGTGACTGCGCTTCGGCGACCGCCTCGTCGAGCGACAGCTCGCCCTGCTCGAGGCGCGTCATCACGAAGTTGCAGGTGCCGTTGAGGATGCCGCCCAGGCTGTCGACCTCGTCGGCGCGATGACTGAGATGGCGGAGGATCGGGAGGGCCGCGGCGGCCGCGGCTTCGCAGTAGAGCGGCGTCGCGGTGCGCTGCGCCAGCACGCCCAGTTCCGCGAGCTTCGACGCGAGCAGCGCCTTGTTGGCGGTGACGACCGGCTTGCCGGCCGCGAGGGCGGCGGCCAGGATCGGCTCCATCGCCGTGCCGCCGGCGACTTCGACGACGACGTCGACTTCCGGATCGCTGACGAGCTCGAGCGGACGGTCGGTGAGCGGAATGCCGGCGGCGCGCGCGCTCGCGATCCTTGGTGAGATCGCGGACGGCGATGCGCGACACGCGGAACTTCACGCCGTAGCGATCGGCGACCGCGCCGTGCTGGCGCTCGATCATCTCGAGCAGGCCGCCGCCCGACGGTGCCGCAGCCGACCAGGCCGATGCGGATCTCGCGGACCGGCTCGACGCCGACGCCCTCGAAGCGCGGACGCGTGCCGGCCGACGGCGCGCCGCCGAATGCGCCGGCGCCGCGCAGCAGATCGGCGAGCCGATCCTGATCGGCGAGGAACGCGTCGTGCCCGTACACCGACTCGAGCTTCCACAACGACGAGTGCGCGCCGGCCGCCTGCAGCTGCGCGATGCAGCTCCACCTGCAGCGCCCACGGAAACAGCATGTCGCCGGGCACGCCGACGACGATCGTCTCGGCGGTGACGCGTTCGAGCGCCTCGCGCAGCGCGGTCGGGCTCGCCGCGATCGATCCGCGATCGATCGCCTCGCTCAGCAGCAGGAACGTCTTGACCGGGAAGCGCTCCGCGAAGCGGCGGCCGTGATGATCGAGATACTCGGCCACCGGCGGCCGATCGAGACCCGGCACCAGCTTGCCGAACCGCGTGTCGAGCTCGTCGCGGCCGCGATAGGTCAGCATCCCGAGCTGGCGCGCGCGGCTCATGCCGGTGGCGACATCGCCGTTGCGCGATCCGTCGCGCACCAGCTCGCGCTGCAGGTGACGCGTCGCCGTGCCCCAGCCGTCGGGGCGCAGCCCCGCCGAGATGCAGATCAGCTGCGCGCAGCGTTCGGGTGCCGGACCGCGAAGGCCACCCCGACCATGCCGCCGAGGCTGGCGCCGACGAACGTGACCGCGTCTACGTTGCCGCAGCCGTCGAGCCACGCCGCCACCAGATCCGCCAGACCCAGCACCGAGAACGCGGGCGGCGCCTCGTGTCCTTCGAAGTCGTGCCAGGTCGAGCCGTTGCCCGGCCAGGCAGGGACAGAGCACCGTGTACCCGCGTGAGATCGATCAGATCCGGGCTGAGTAACGCCGGCCACCACGGCTCCACGCCGCCCTCGGCCTCCGATCGTCCGTCGCCAAACGGAAACGGCGACGCGGTGATGCCGCCGACGATGACGACGACCGGCGCGGTGCCGAGCTCGGGCCCGTAGACCCAGCCGCCGAGCGACACCTCGCGCAGGGTGTGGCCTTCGATGGTCAGGGACGCCCGTTCAACGGTCAGTGGGCGAGGGACGACAGAGGCAGAGGTGATGGCCATGGTCCCCGAGGAGCACTCGGGAACCCTAGGCTATACCATAAAGCAACATATCTATCTTCGTGGATATGCTATCCGGCGTCTCGGACGCCGGCGACCAGGTCGAACGACCGCAGCCGGGCGGCGTGATCGAACACGTGGGCGGTGACCATCAGTTCGTCCACCTGGGTCAGCGCCAGGAACGCGTCGATACCCGAGCGCACCGACGCCGGCGAGCCGACGACGGAATACTTGATGATGCGGCTCAAGGCGAAGTGGTCTTCGTCCCGCCAGTCGCGGTCGTTCACCTCGTCGGGATGCTGCAGGCGGCTTGGCACGCCCCGCCGCAGATTGATGAACTGCTGCTGCAGCGACTTGAAGAGGTGATGCGCCTCGGCGTCGGTGTCCGCGGCAATCACGTTGATGGCCGCCATCGCATACGGAGCATCAAGCGCGGCCGAGGGCTTGAAGCCACGACGGTAGGCGTCGAGGGCCGCCAGCAGGTAGTCCGGCGCGAAGTGCGACGCGAAGGCAAAGGGCAGTCCCATGTACGCGGCGAGCTCCGCGCTGTACATGCTGGAGCCGAGCAGCCAGATCGGCACGTTCAGTCCCGCGCCTGGCACCGCGCGCACGGCCTGCCCCGGACTCGGCGCCGCGAAATAGCCCTGCAGCTCCATCACGTCCTGAGGGAAGTGTTCGGCTCCCGCGGCGGGATCGCGGCGCAGCGCGCGCGTCGTCACCATGTCGGTGCCCGGCGCCCGGCCCAGCCCGAGATCGATGCGGCCTGGATAGAGCGACTCGAGGGTGCCGAACTGCTCCGCGATGACGAGGGGCGCATGGTTGGGAAGCATCACGCCGCCGGAGCCGACGCGAATGGTGCTGGTGCCTCCCGCCACGTGACCGATGAGCACCGCGGTCGCGGCGCTGGCGATGCCCGGCATGTTGTGGTGCTCAGCCAGCCAGAACCGCCGGTAGCCCGCCCGCTCGACGTGCCGGGCCAGGTCGAGCGTGTTCCGGAACGCCTGCGCCGGCGTACTGCCTTTGACGACTGGTGAGAGATCGAGCACGGAGAACGGGATCATCGAATAGATGGTACCCGCCACGCCGCGTCGTGGGCCAAGGGATCAGGGCAGCCGAGCTTCGAAGGTGGCCAGCCGCTGATCCTTCGCGTCGAGCAGGGTGAGCTCGTTCGCCGACGCCTTCCACTTCTTCGTGGCGCCGAGGGCGTCCAGAAAGCGCCGGTCGAGCCGGTCGAGTCCGGGACACGCCATCAGGGTTCCCATCAGCGGCCCGATGGTCAACGCCTCGTCGTCCGCGCGATACGTGCCTTTGAGCGTGTTGCATCCATCCGCGCCGGCAACCGATCCGCCCGGATAGAAGACCAGGTGCGGTTCCCGGGCGTTCGCCGTGAACGCCGGCGTGGTTTCACCCAGGGTCTTGAGTCGCCAGTACGGTCCCTCGAGCATCGGCTTGTCGGCGGATGGCTGCGTGGCGGCAGGGGTCGTTGCGCCACCCTGCTGAGGCGCTGCCCAGAGTGGAGTGAGCGAAACGACAGTCGTGAGCGCCAGGAGGAGGATCCTCATACCTGCTTCAGACGCCTTCTCAGTGATAGTGGCCGTGCTCGGGCGACCAGACCTTGCCCGGCCCGCCCGTCGACGAGGATGGGTCCGAGGTGACGGCAGTGATGCCGGCGAAGACGGCGCCCAGCAGCATGACGAGGACCATACCCATCATCACGGGCCCGGTCCACGACCGCGTCTCCTTAGCGGCGCAGCACTGCTTGTACTTCTTACCGCTGCCACAGGGGCACTTGTCGTTGCGTCCAGCCTTGACCATGGTGAGCCTCCAGCTTGCCGCATGCTTGCACAGACCGGCGCCCTCCGCGCGGGGTCTGGCACGATCGACTCGAAATCGATGCAGTTCCTGCCAGGTCGCATGCGAGATTCGCGGCGTCAACCCCTGCGCGCAGTCCGGGGCCGCCTGCACAAACAGATTCGCAACTGGCGTGTTCTGAAAAAGCACAAGCTGCATTGTTCTTCACGGCGCCCGGAGTCAGGTCAAAGTCGTGCAGTTGAGTGCAGCTAACGCGCACGAGCTGACGATAAAACGCGAATAAAGCCACCCGGGCCGTGTGGCCCACTTCTGGCAATTTGGCTGCGCGGTATGGGATTCACCTCGCGAGCCGACATGTGCAGACCGCGTGACCGTGCAGGCGTGGAGCGGTTGCTCCATCTGCGCGGCACCGTCGCCCCCCTCGACGTCCAGTCGGCTCTTCCAGGCCCCACTCAAGTCCATTTGACGTTCGCAGCCCGGTTCCGGGCTCAGGTGACGGCCGTGATTCAAGATTTGCTGATCGCTCCTCGTGCTTCGGATGTTCTCGTCCGCTGCGCCCAGAGAACCCTCGCCCTCTGCTGCGCCGCTCTCGTCGTGATTCTCGCCAGCGCCTCCGCGGCACAGGCGCAGACGACGGTGACGGCCACCTGGGATCGAAACACCGATGCCACGACCGCCGGCTACCGGCTGTACTACGGCACGGCTTCGGGGAACTACCAGTGGAGCCTGGACGCGGGCAACCAGATCACCGCGCCGCTGACGCTCACTCCGGGCACGAAGTATTACGCGACTGTGCGCGCCTACAGCCCGACCTACGAGCTCGGTCCTGCGTCAACGGAAGTCACGATCGACCTGGCGGGTCCCACGGCCAGCATCACCGCCGTCCTGCAGGGAACCAACAACGCCCTGGTGACCTGGTCCACGACCAACGCGGCCAGCGCCGTCATCAACGGATATGCGGTGGGCACATCGGGCTCGACCACGGTGGCAATCAGCGCGACGACGACGTTCACGATCACGGCGACGAGCGCTTCCGGCGCGACGGCCACGGCGAGCGCAACGGTCACGTTGACCGCGCCGGCCGCTCCGACGGCGCCCCAGAGCCTCACGGGCAGCGTTTCCGGGAGCCGTGCCACGCTGGCGTGGCGGGCGCCGTCAGGTGGCGGCGCACCTCAGAACTATCTGATCTACGCGGGCACCTCAGCAGGCGGGACGAATGTCGCGAACGGAATGGCGGTCGGCAACGTTCTCAGCGCCTATGGCGATCTGCCAAAGGGCCGCTACTACATCCGGGTGCGGGCCGCGAACGGCGTGGGCACGTCGCCTGACTCCAACACGATCCAACTCCGCATCGGCAGGCAACTGGCGACGCCGAACGGCCTCAAGGTCACCTGGGTCGGGCTCGACCGCCACGGTGAGCTGGACCGCCGCCGCGGGCGCGACGCCCGAGGATGTGCCGACGAATTTCGTCCTCGAGGCCGGCAGTGCGCCGGGCCTCAGCGACGTGGCCACCGTTCAAACCGGCAGAAACACCGTGTTCAGGGCCGATGTCACCTCGGGGACCTACTATGTGCGTGTCCACGCCACCAACGACTACGGCGAGTCAGATCCCACTGCCGACCTCATGCTGGTGGCGCCCGGCGCGCCGAATGCGCCAACGGCCTTCATGGCTTCAGGTAGTGGCAACACGGTGGACCTGCGTTGGACGGCGGCCCGCGGCGGTTCCGCTGCGACCTCGTATGTGATTGAGGCAGGCAGCGCGCCGGGGCTCGCCGACCTCGGTCGGTTCCCGGTTGGCAATGTTCTGAGGTTCTCGACCGTGGCGCCGTCGGGCGTCTACTACGTGCGGGTGCGCGGCGTGAACAACCGCGGCGCCGGCGAGCCCTCGAACGAGGTCATCGTCAGACGTTAGGCGACTGCAGTAGCGCACGAACCATGTGCGCAGGTCCGCAATACGAGATATCGACACTGGCGCCCCACGACGGGGGCGCCAGCGTCGTTTTCGGGTCCCACACCGTGTCATTTACGCAGGGACGTTGACGAGTTTACATAGCGTTTCCACGCAATCGGGCCCGTTCCCGCTGCCCAGTTGACCTGGCTATAGACCGCAAGCGGACTTGAGCGGACAGCAGTGGCCACCTCCAGTTGGCGATGCAGTTGGCCCGATTCTGGCAACGTGCCGATCGGGTCCCCCTCCACCTCTGCTCGCCTCCCCCGAGCGCAATCACAACCCGTTCGACGTTGGTGCCCCTCACGGCTCCGGCCCTAGGTGATGACTGTGCAAATTCGTGTAAGTTCCCAGCGCGCCGAGCGCTGCTCCGATCGTTTTGCCCGGCGCCTGATGAAGGTGTCATTCCGATCCATCGTGGCACTCACCCTCGTGCTGCTCGCGTCGGCAGCGGCTCACGCGCAATCCACAGTAACGGTCAATTGGGACAGGAATACCGACTCGTACACGGCGGGCTATCGGCTGTACTACGGCACTGCGCCGGGGAACTACCAGTGGAACCTCGATGCCGGTAACCAGACCAGCGCGCCGGTGAACCTCACCCGCGGCAGCGTCTACTACATGAGCGTGCGCGCCTATAACTCGCGCTATGAATACGGTCCGCCCTCGAGCGAGGCGACGATCAACCTTGGCACCGACCAGCGCTCCGACCGCGCAGATTCAAGCGACGCTGCAGTCGGCCAACACCGCGCTCGTGAGCTGGCAAACCACCAACGCGACGTCGGCGTCGATCAACGGCGCCTCGGTCGGCGCCACCGGCTCGCAGACGGTCACGGTAACGGCGCCCACGACGTTCACGATCGTCGCCACTGGTGCAGGTGGTGCGACGGCCCAGGCGAGTGCCACGGTGTCTCCGACGAAAACACCGGGGCCGGCCGCGCCAGCCTCCCTGACGGCCGGCGTTGCCGGCCCGAAAGTGACCCTGAGCTGGACCCCCGGAGCGGGTGGGACGCCCGCCACCGAGTACTTGCTCTACGTCAGCACGGCTTCCGGGGGCAGAATGTGATCGACGGCTACAGCCTTGGCAATGTCGTGACCGTCTCGGGCACCTTGCCGAACGGCCGCTACTATGCGCGCGTGCGGGCGCGGAATGCCACGGGAACGTCCACCAGCTCGAACGAGGTGTCGTTCATCGTCGGCAAGAATCTCGCTGCGCCCACCGAGTTCGGGGTGACCTGGTCCGGAACGACGGCGACGCTCCGCTGGAAGGCGGTAGCAGCCGACTCGCTCGAAGACACGCCGACCGGGTACGTCATCGAGGCGGGCAGCAATCCCGGGCTGTCGGACGTGGGCGTGGCGAACGTCGGCAACGTCACGTCGGTCTCAGCGGAGGTCAGCGCCGGCACCTACTACGTTCGCGTGCGCAGCGTGAACGACCTTGGCACCTCGCACACGACCACGGACATCGCGTTGATCGCGCCTGGAGCGCCGGCCGCACCGGCCGCCCTCGTCGAGACGTCGGCGGCCGGAGAAGGCACGGTCCGTCTGCGCTGGACCGCGCCGGGAGGCGTGGCGCCACTGGGTTACATCGTTGAATCGGGTTCCGAGCCGGGCTTATCGGATATCGCAAAGATGCAGGTGGCGAGCCTCACCGAGTTCTCCACGGAGGCGCCCCCCGGAACCTATTACGTGCGCGTGCGCGCGGTGAACGAGCGTGGCGCCGGCCCGGCCTCGAACGAAATCGTCGTTCAGCGCTGAACACCCCTGAAGTCAGGGTTCGGCCCTCGACCCGAACCCGTTAAGCAGGCTTACATTTTTCGCGCTGCCTGAAGCGGTTCCAAACGGCCTCGCAGTGCAGTAGGCGTTCACCAAGCGACTCAAAACGACTGTAATTCGAGCCACGAGGGGCAGACTTGGGTCTTCCGTAAGTGGCCCGAAACTCGCAAAGCTGGCTGCGGCTTTGGATGGATTTTCCCAACAACCCGGGAAGGCGTAAGGCAATCTGGGGACGACGGTGTCGTCTCCCGGTTGCTGTCGCGCTGCTCACGCTGCTGATCGCGAACTCCGCGCAGGCCCAGATGCGGGTCACCCTGGAGTGGGATCGCAACGCCGACTCGCACACGCTCGGGTACATGGTCTCCGCCGGCCTGAGCTCGGGAAACTACATCGCCCAATTCAACGTCGGGACGCAGAATCGGCTGCAGCTCGATCTGCCGCATGGCGGCGCCTACTACGCCGTGGTCCGGGCCTACGACGCGCTCGGCAGGTACGGTCCGGCCTCGCCCGAGATGGTGATCGACCTCACCGGTCCGCCTCGGGAGCCGAGGTCGCTTAGAGCCAGCACCTCGCCCGAACATACGACGCTGGAGTGGAACCCTCCGGCCAGTGGCGGGAGCCCGCTCGCGTACCTGGTCTCGGTCGGCACCGCGCCGGGCGCGGTTGACGTCCTCAACAGCTATTCCGTGGGGTTGGTTCACTCCGCGAGCGGCGTGCTGCCGCCGGGTGTGTACTTCGCCCGCGTCCAGGCGGTGAACCTGCTTGGCGCCGGGCCGCCGACGCCTGACCTCGCGTTCCAGACCGGTGCCGGACTTCGGATACAGGGCCCGACCAACCTCTCGTTGGGCTGGCAGGGCGCCAATGCGGTGCTGACGTGGACGTCGCCAGGTGGTGGTTCATCCATGCCGGCTGCTTACGTGCTCGAGGCTGGTACGGCCACGGGCGCGACCGACGTCGCCAGCATCAACGTCGGCGGCGCCACGAGCTACGCGACGGCGGTGCCTCCTGGGACCTACTTCGTTCGGGTGCGTGGCATCAGCTCCACTGGCATTTCCGATCCCTCCAATGAGGTCATCGTCAAGGGCGCAGAGGCACCGGAGGCCCCCTCGAACCTGGCGGCATCGGGCGAGGGTTCGTCGGTGTCGCTGACGTGGTCGGCCCCGGCCGGCCAGGTGTCGGGTTATGTCATCGAGGCCGGCTCGGCGCCCGGGCTCAGCGATGTGGGCATGCTGAACGTCGGTGCGGCGACTGCCTTCGGCACGACCGCCGCGCCCGGTGTCTACTACGTGCGGGTTCGCGCCGTGAACACACAGGGCGTCGGCGCCGCCTCGAACGAAGTCGTCGTCAAGCGCTGACGCCCGCGGCTACGGCGTCTGGCGGGGCAGCACCAGCGTATTGCCGACGTACTCGGTGATCGACAGGCGGCACGACGGATCCGGACCGGTGTAACGCGTCGCGTGCCAGGTGCCGGCCGGGACGTAAACCACGTCCCCTTCGCTGGCGACGAACGGCTCCTGACCCTCGAACGCGTAGCGAATCTTCCCCGTGAACACCAGCCAGAACTCCGCGCTCTCTTCGTGGAAGTGCCCCTTGTCGGTGGGGTCGAGCGGCGGCAGGTTCTTCTCGTGGCCGTAGAGCACCAGCATCTCCGACTTGTCGTCACGCACGAAGCGGCCGCCGGCGTATTTCTCGTTCTTCGCCGCTTCCTCGTGGATGTTCAGGTGCGGCTTGTTGAACTCGTCGTAGCGGCCAGGTGTGCGGTTGATCGTGGCCGGCACCCATTCACTGCCTTCCGGCGGCGCCGGCGGCGCGGCATCCGAGGTGAAGACCGTCTTCGCGTGCGTCACGTTGACGACGAAGCGCAGGCTGGGTGAGGTGCCGATGGTTTCCACCGAGTAGAGCGTCTGCCGTGGAATGTTGACGAGCGAGCCGCGCGTTGCCGTGAATGGCGCCTGCCCCTCGATGTCGACCCGCACTTCGCCCTCGACCACCGCGAACCATTCCCGCGTGTCGGGGTGAAAGCGGCGGCCCACCCTCGTGCCCGGTGCCGCCGACACATATTCCGCCATCAGCCGGCCATCGTCGACGAGCAGCGCGCGCCAGTTCGGCTCGCCCGCATGCGCCTTCTTCACCTCTGCCAGCGTGATCCACGGCCGTTGCGGCGCGGTGTAGGGCGTCAGTTGCCGCGGCTTCGGCGCCCACACCGCAGTGGGGACCGGTTTCACGTCCTGGGCGGCCGCGGGAACCGCGCCGGCGCCGAGGAGGACAACGAATGTGGCGCGCGCGAGGAATTGAGCCATGCGACCTCCGGCGCATTTTATCTACAATCGCTCCTCTGGCCGGCCCGTCTCACCTCATCCGGGGTGCGTTCCGCCGGCACAAGGAGTGGGCAACATGGTCACCTCTTTTCGCGCGTGGACGGCCGCACAGATCCTGATGTGCGCACTGGGGGCGTCCACGGCGTGGGCGCAGGCGGTCGCGGGGCCGGAGAAGGCGCGCCCGGTGCAGGGCGATCCCGGGATTTCGTCGATGGTGGTGCTCGACCGCCCCGAGTTCCGGATCCTCCGCGACTACGCGGAACCGGCCGCCACGCGTCGCATGCACTCGCACAACGATGCGACGTATCACGTCTTCGTGCTGGTCACCGGCAAGTTGCGCCTGACCATCGACGGCGAAAGCCCGGTGGAAGTGAATCCGGGCGAAGCGCTCTACCTGAAGGGCGGCGCTCAGCACACCTTCGTCAACATCGGCGACGTTGCGGCGACGATCGTCGAAGTCTTCGGCAAGGGACCGGCGGCGCCTGGAGAGGCACAGGCGTGGGCGGCGCTTGCTCCCGCGCTGGCAGGCACCGCGGTGTTGACGCCGCGCTGAAGGACGGCCACCAGCCGATGAGGCGCGTGTCCCTTGCGGTCGTCGCCGCTAGTGCGTCCGTGCTGCTGCTGCTCGGCACCGGGCTCACCGCCGAGCAGTGGCCGCAGTTTCGTGGACCGGGCGGGCAGGGTGAATCGAACGCCGCGGGTCTCCCGCTCGAGTGGAGCGAGACCAGTAACGTCGCGTGGAAAGTGCCCGTGCCGGGCCTGGGCTGGTCGTCACCGGTTGTGGCCGACGGCCGGGTGTGGCTGACGACGGCGATCGAGGACGATCCGCGGAAGGGCGATGTGGCGCTGCGCCTGCTCGGATACGACGAGGCCAGCGGGCGCGAGCTGGTCAACGCGTTGGTGTTCACCGTCCACTCGGCGAACGAGATCAACCCGAAGAACAGCTGGGCATCCCCGACGCCGATCGTCGACGGCGATCGCGTCTTCGTGCATTTCGGCGCCGAAGGCACGGCGGCGCTCGACACGAGTGGTCAGCTGATCTGGAAGACCCGCTTCCCTTATCAGTCACAGCACGGCGGCGGCGGCTCGCCGGTGCTGCATGGCGGCTTGCTGATCTTCAACTGCCGATGGCAGCGACGACGCTTCGGTCATCGCGCTCGACGCCGCGACCGGGAAAGTGAAGTGGCGGCGCGATCGGCGGGCACCCTTCGATCAGGCGTATTCCACACCGCTCGTGATCCGCGTCGGCGAACGCGAACAGATCGTCAGCGTGGGCGCGTTCCGCGCCGCGGCCTACGAGCCGGCCACCGGCCGCGAGATCTGGCGGGTGTCGTACGGGGACGGCTTTTCCAACGTGCCGCGTCCGGTGTTCACCAACGGCCTCGTGCTGATCGCCACCGGGTTCCAGCAGCCATCGCTGCTGGCGGTACGGCCGGACGGCACGGGCGACGTGACGAAGACGCACGTCGCATGGCAGCTGAGTCGCGGCGCGCCACTCACCCCGTCGCCGATCGCGGTGGGCGCCGAGATCTACTTCGTCAGTGACGGCGGTATTGCCAGTTGCGTGGACGCGGCCACCGGTGCGACCCTGTGGCAGCAAAGGTTGGGTGGCACCTATTCGGCATCACCGGTTCTGGCGGCAGGCTACTTGTTCTTCCCGTCGGAACAGGGGGTGACCACGGTCATACAGCCGGGCCGGGAGTATCGGCGCGTGGCGCGAAATACTCTCGACGGCTCACTGCTTGCGTCGATGGCGGTTACCAGCGACGCTATTATCATGCGCAGCGACAGCTCGCTCTACCGTCTGCGGCAGAGCCGCAATGACCCTTGGAGAGATCAACCATGACTCAGCATCCGGCGCTCCGAACTTCGCTCTTCCTCCTGTGCCTGTCCGTCGCCTCCGTCGCGTACGCCCAGACCCAGGCACCGGCCAAGCCTTTCGAGCCGCAGGTCGGGCAGGCGGGCAAGGACGTCGTGTGGGTGCCTACGCCTCAGGCGCTCGTCGACAAGATGCTCGACATGGCGAAGCTCACCCCGCAGGACTTCCTCATGGACCTCGGATCGGGCGACGGCCGCACGGTCATCACCGCCGCCAAGCGCGGCGCACGCGCCCTGGGCATCGAATACAACCCGGACATGGTCGAACTGGCAAAGCGCGCCGCGGCCGAGGCCAAGGTGACCGACCGGGCGACGTTCGAGAAGGCCGACCTGTTCGAGACCGACCTCTCGAAGGCGCAGGTCATCACGATGTTCCTGCTGCCGTCCATCAACATGAAGCTGCGGCCAAAGCTGCTCGAGCTGAAGCCCGGCACGCGGATCGTCTCGAACTCCTTCACGATGGAAGACTGGACAGGCCGACGAGACGTCGAATGTGACCGAGGGCTGCCAGAGCTGGTGCACGGCGCTGCTCTGGATCGTCCCCGCCAAGGTCGAAGGGTCGTGGCAGACGCCGCAAGGTGAGCTGAAGCTGACTCAGGCCTTCCAGATGCTCTCCGGCACGCTGGGCGGCGCGGTCGTCTCCGACGCCCGCGTCCGTGGCGATCAGGTGATGTTCTCGGCGGGCGGCGTCCGCTATACCGGCACGGTCTCCGGGAACGCCATCAAGGGAACGGCAGGGGGCTCTGGTGCCTGGACCGCTACCAAGAAGTAGTCGTGGAAATGCCTCTAAAGAACTTTATATGACACTATTGACGACTGATTGACTTTACGGTAGTATCCGTCTGTCACCTCCAAGGGGAACGGCAGACGATGATCAGCGAACAGCAGACGAGCAGCTTCAACGGACCGATCGGGCTGGCGGCCAACAACCGCCGCGAGTCCGATCGCATCCCCGGCCCTTTCGACGCCTGGCGCGTCGGTGTCCTTCACACCCCCGTCCGCATCTACGACATCAGCCTTGGCGGCTGTTTCGTGAACGCCATGCACGAGCAAGTGCCCGGCATTGTCGTCACGCTGGAGGTTCAGCTGCCCGGTGAGGGCACGCTGGAGTTGAAGGCGAAGACGCTTTATCGCCGGCCCGGATTCGGGTTTGCGGTGCGTTTCATCGACATGAACGATCAGAAACGAGCCCGCCTCGCGCGCGCACTGCAGGCACTCGGCGCCGACTGACGCCGTCTGGACTTCCGTCGGGCTCCCCCCGGCTCCCCCCGCTCTATCCAGCCCTGGCTTCACGGTCGGGGAGCTGGCGATCTTCACCGCGGACGCCAATCGTTCGCGCTAGCGGTCGGTCAACCGAATCGACTGCCCGACGCGATCGAATACCGCGGCATACGTTGGCGCATCGCCCTCGGGGACGACGGTCAAGTAGTAGAAGAGGTTGCCGTCCGCGAGCAGGGTGGTGTACACCCCCACACGCTCGCTGCCGCCAAGGGCCGATTGACCGACCATCGGCGTGCCGATCGCGCTGCGATTCGACAGCCTGACCGCTACCGCTTCACCGACCTGGCGCATGTCGGGATTGCTCTGGACGAAGGAGCGAACGAGCGAGTCGGTGGCCTCTCTCAGGTCGCGGGACGAGGCGCGCGCCACACCCAGCTGGATGCCGTGCGTCAGCACGGTCTGTCCTCGGACCGAACCATAGGCGTTCTGCGGCACGAACTTGACGGAGTTGTTCGACGAGACCGCCGTCCAGTTCGTCGGCACGTTCACCTGGAACAGGTCACCGCCGCGCGCGGTGCGGTACTGGCGTGCCGGGGGCGGCACGGGTTCACCAACGGTGCCCACGGAAGCCGGACCCTCGCCATCACGGGTTCCCCCGCCGCCTCCGGCCTTCTCGAGTTCGGCCATCGTCTTCGCGGGAGGCAGCGTGTCGAACCGGCTCTTCACCGACGTGAATCCGGCCTGACTCGGTCGCGGACCAATCTGCAGTTTGCTGGCCTCGTCGGCGATGTACTGCGACCGGTTGCCGGGATTGGGGTGGCTGCTCAGCCACTGGGGCGGCGCGCCATTCCCCTCCTTCGCGATGGTCTCGAACATGCGGCCAAGGTCGCGAGGGTCGTATCCCGCGCGCGCCATGATCTGCGCGCCCAGCAGGTCGGCCTGCTTCTCGTACTCGCGGCTGTACTTCAGCAGCCAGGTGCCGAGACCGAACTGCGAGCCCTGCGAGATGACCTGACCGACGCCGCCGCCAATCACCGCGCCAGCGATCGCGCCGGCGAGTGCGCCCAGCTGGAAGCCTTGTGCCTTGGTGGCGTTCGCGGTGCCGTGCCGCAGCAGCACGTGACTGAGCTCGTGCGCCATGACGCCCACGACCTCGCCTTCGGTCGTGGCGGCGGCAAACATCCCGCGATTGACGAACATCGGTCCGCCCGGAAGCGCGAAGGCATTGATGTCCTTCAGGTTCACGGGCGTAAATGAGTATTCGAATACCTCTTGCTTGAGCTCGGGCGGAGCGGCGGCCACCAGCCGCCGGCCTAGATCCGTCGAGGTAAGAGTCAATTTGCCGATCATCGATGATCGGATACTCACGGCGTACCTCTGCCGCGGCTTCCCGCCCAATTTCCACATCCTGCTGCGGTGTGTACTTGTTCTTCGGAGGCGTGATGCGCGTCTGAGCGCCAACCACGGCCGTGCACGCCACCAGCGCTGCCACCTTGATGGCGAAGCGAGTCCGGTTCAACGGTCGAGGTAGTCGATTCATGCAGTGTGCTCTCGCATGAATTGTACCGCCCTCCGAGGTGGGCATGTCACTTGCTGTAGTAGTCCGCGAGACCGCAAACGAAGCCAAGGAGGGCGAGATGCACCGAGCGTGGACACTCGTGGGGACACTTTTTCTCGTCAGCACCGTTGCGCTGGCTCAACCGAGCGACGATCTCGTCAGCGTCGAACAGCGACTCGACGATGCCCAGGCGGCCTACTCGAGAGTGGAGAACACGGTGACCGCCTCGGAACGGACGAGTTTAGAGCGCGAGTTGAGCGACATGCGGGACGATCTCACCTATCTGCGGGTGAAGAGCCGTCGTGGTGAGCGCATCACCGACCGCGAGACCAAGGAGCTCACCGAGCGGATCGATCGTTTCCTGGCCCGCGCCAACGGGCGCAGCCTCACCACCAGCACGTCTGGGCGGAGAGCGATTCCCATCTCGACCGAACTCGACGTGCGGCTGCAAACGCCGCTGAACTCCGGAAGGGCGCAGGTGGAAGACCGGGTCGAGGCCACGACGATGGTGGACCTCTATCAGGGCGACGACCTGCTCGTACCGGCCGGATCGATGTTGACCGGCTACGTGGCCGCGGTCGACTCGGCGTCGCGCACCGATCGCAAGGGCAGCGTGGCGCTGAAGTTCACGCGGCTCTCCGTCGATGGGCGCTCTCGCGACGTACAGGTATCGGTGACGAAGGCGCTCGAAAGCGCCGGGCTGAAGGGCGAAGCCGGACGCATCGGCGCCGGCGCCGGTGTCGGCGCGATCATCGGCGGCATCCTCGGCGGAGCGAAGGGCGCCATTGCCGGCATCCTGATCGGCGGCAGCGGCGTGCTGGTCGCCACCGAAGGCAAGGACGTGGACCTGCCCGCGGGCACCGTGCTGCGCGTGCGCTTCGACACCGAAGTGCCGCTCGAGCGCACCCGCTGAGCAATGGTGGCGCGTGAGACCTGGCCCCCCAGTTCACTTCAGTTGACGCAAGTGGGCTGAGGGGTTAGAACGTCTTGCGCGCCACCCACTCCCGGAACAGCGAATCGCTCACGACGTAGCGGTTGTCGTGCCGCATCACGACGTCCTGACGCACCAGCGCGGCGAGCGACGACTGCACGCTCGACGTCCCCGGCAGGCGGTGACGCATGCGCACATCCCCTGACAGCAGCTCACGACCGCTCTCGAGCACCAACGCCCGCAGCACCGCTCGCTGCGCCAGCGTGAGGCGTTGCCACGACTCCTCGAACGCCGTGCGCTGCTCGCCCAGCAGCCGGGTCAGCGTCGCGTGCAGATCGTCCAGTCCCGCGCTCTTGCGGCCGGAGACGCGCACGTCATCCCAGGTTTCGTGAGCCAGCCGCTGCACGTCGTACGGCACGTTGGCCGCCAGGTCCACGATCGCCGCGCCGAGGCCGTCTTCCGGTTTCAGTCCGGTCGCCGTGAAGCGCGAGTCGATGAAGTTCGCGAACAGGTCTTCGTCGATCTTCTCCAGCCTGACGACGGGACCGGCCTTGTAGAACGGGCGACGCGGCTCGAGCATGCGTTCCATCAGCGACGGCTCGGAACCGGCGAACACATAGCCGACGCTGCGCTGGTCCTGCACCGCGGCGCGCAAGGCGTGTTCGACGTTGCCGCCATCGAACGCCGCAACCGCCTGGAACTCGTCGAGCGCCACGGCAAGGCGCTGCTTCCTGGCCGCGGCGATGCGGCCCGGCAGCGCGAACACCTCGGCGGCCAGGCGCGCGGTGTCGCGGGCCGTCCGCACCGCGGGAAACGCTACCGTGACCCTGCCGGTGGAGGAGACGCCCGGGCCGCCGGAAGGACCGTCGATGCGCACCTCGGGCCGCACGCCCTGCATCAGGTCCATGGCCCAGCGGCGGAGCCGTCCGACCGGCGTCTCGGCAGTGAGCAGGGCGCGGGCGTAGGCCTCGAGGAAGCCGACGTACGAGCTGGACGCGGCCACCGTCACCTCGACCGTGAGCACCTTCTGCCGCGCCAGGCCGCGCATCACGTCACGGATGAGCGATGACTTGCCGTAGCGGCGCGGCGAGATCAGGAACACCTTCTGGCCCTCGGCCAGGTCCTGCGCCAGACGCTCGCGCTCGACGTCCCGATCCGCGAAGGCCGCGGCGGTGACGATCTCGCCGTAGACGAACGGGTTCTCCTGTCCCATTACGGCATTATACGTAACGACTACCGTGAATACCGTAACGAGCGGCCGACCTGCTACCATGGCGGGTGCGATTCGCCGCCGGGGCGGGTCTGAGGAATGGGAGCGCCATGGCGGGACTGCTGGAAGCAATCGAGATCAAGCGGAAGATGTACTTCGAGTTCGAGGAGGCGCCGTACCACTGCCTCGATGTCGAAGTGTCGAAGCCGACGGCCCGCGGCGGGCAGACCCTGGTCCGCCTGAAGATGCGCAATCTGCTGACGCGCGCGGTGTTCGACAAGACGTTCAAGGCAGGCGAGAAGTTCAAAGAGCCCGATCTCGACTTCCTGCCGGCCGCCTACCTCTACAACGACGGCGACGACTATCACTTCATGGACCAGGCGAACTTCGAGACCATGACGCTCGGCGCCGACATCCTCGGCGACGACCGGCTGATGCTCTCCGACAACCTGGTGGTGCAGCTGCAGAAGTTCAACGGCCGTCCGATCGGCATGCAGCTGCCGCCGCTGGTCGAGCTGGTCGTCACCAACACCGAGCCCGGTGTCCGCGGCGACACCGCCAGCGGCAACGTGACCAAGCCCGCGGTGCTCGAGACCGGTCTCGAGATCCGGGTGCCGCTCTTCATCAAGGAGGGCGAAAAAGTGAAGGTGCACACGGAGACCCGGGAGTTCGCCGGCCGCGCCTGACGGGGGCCTGGCACGATAGGGCCGAAAACGCGGCAGTTTCTGCCACGGGGGACGCGAAACGCCCCCGACCGGTTCTTCGCTAGACTGGAGCCATGAGGACGTTCTCCACCCTTGCTCTCGTCGTCGGGCTCGCGGCCATGGCGGCCGCGCAGGAAAAGCCCGTCCCCAAGGACTCCATCCGCATCTCGATTCCCGGCTGCCCCAAAGGGGTCATGTTCACCGTGACGGAGAGTCCGGAACACGAGTCCCGTTCCTCGGTCCCGCCCGGCCGCCGCTTCCGGCTGTCGGGGAAGAAGGACCTGCTGAAGGAAATCAAGGAACGCGAAGGCGGGCTGATCGAAGTGACCGGATTGATCCGCAAGGGCCAGGTGGACCAGACCGGCGTGGCCCTCGGCGGTGGGGTCAGCATCAGCCCCGGGCCGATGGGGGGCAGCATGGGCCGCGACCCCAGCTACTCCCAGGTCATCCTCGATGTCGAAGGCTGGCGCCCGCTGGTCGGCGACTGCCCGCTGAAGTAACGCGCCCGCACGCGAAGCCACTACAATCGGCGGATGCCGAAATCATGGCTGCTGGCGGCCGCGTGCGCCGTGGTCCTGGGTGCCTGCGCGCCTGCATCACCGGCGGCGCGCGCCGACCTCCTGCTGACGCACGCCACCATCATCGATGTCCAGACCGGACAGCTGACGCCCGACCAGGCCGTCGCCGTTCGCGGCAACGTCATCGCCGCCGTCGGACCGCAAGCCGCGACGATGCCGGCGACCGATGTGGTCGACGTGTCCGGCGCCTACGTGATGCCCGGATTGTGGGACATGCACGTCCACTTCGGCGGGGGCGAAGCCCTCATCGACGAGAACAAGGACCTGCTGCCGTTGTACGTGGCCCATGGCATCACCACGGTCCGCGATGCCGCGGGCGACCTCAGCCCCAGCGTGCTCGCATGGCGGGAGGCGGTCAACGCCGGATCCCTGCAGGCGCCGACCATCTTCACTTCCGGCCCCAAGCTCGAAGGGATCGATTCGATCTGGCCCGGTGATCTCGAGGTCGGGAGCGAAGCCGAGGTTCGCGCCGGGCTCGATTCGTTGCAGCGCATGCGCGTGGACTTCGTGAAGATCACCGACAACACACTGCGCGCCGACCTCTTCATGTTCGCGCTCCGCGAGGCGCGTCAGCGCGGGTTCAAGACCTCCGCCCATGTCCCAGCGGCGCTGACACTGGATCAGGTCTCGGAGGCAGGCCTCGGCACCATCGAGCACATGTCCTATCTGCTGCGTGGCGGCTCGCCTCGCGAAGCCGAGATCAGCGCCGCGGTGGCAGCGGGCACGATGACGGCGGGCGACGCGACCACGGCCCTGATCGATGGCTTCGATCCCGCCGTCGCGCTGGCCACCTACCGGCGGCTGGCGTCACACGGCACGAGCGTGGTGCCGACGCTGAACGGCAGTCGAATCCTGGCCTATCTCGATCAGGACACCCACGCCGGCGACGCCTACCTGCAGTACCTTGGGCCTGGGCTGAAGGCCACCTACACCGGCCGTGTCGAACGCGCCGCCAAGGACGATGCGGCAACCGTGGCGAGGCGGCATGCGCGCTACGAGAAGAGCGTCACGCTGCTGCCCTTGCTGCGCGAGGCCGGCGTCCGGATCATCGCCGGCACCGATGCCGGCTTCCTGAACTCGTTCAACTATCCAGGTATCGGGCTCCACGATGAACTGGAGATCTTCGTCAACGGCGGCCTGACCCCGCTGCAGGCGCTGCAAGCCGCCACGCTCGCGGGTCCGGCGTTCCTGGGGAAGAGTGACGCCTACGGCGCCGTCGCCGCGGGCCGCGTCGCGGACCTGGCCATCCTCGATCGCAATCCGTTGGACGACATCAGGGCGACTCGCGCGATCCGCGGAGTGGTGCTGCACGGCCGGCACCTGAATCGCGCGGCGCTGGACGGCTTGCTCGAGACCACCCGCGCCCGCGTGACCGATCGCGAACGAGCCGCGGGATCGCCGCGGACGTCGCCGTAGCCGGCTACCCGCGGACGGTCACGACCGGGCAGGTCGCGCTGCGCACCAGCTGATTCGCGGTCGAGCCGAAGAAACCCGGGCGGAACGCGCCCGGTCCTCGCACGCCGACCACGATGAGATCGGCGTGCTGTTCACGCGCCGCATCCAGCATTTCCACGTACGACCTGCCGAATCGCACGTCAATCGTGGGCAGTGGACCGGCGGTGATCGCGTTGGTGCCAATGTCGGCCAGGCGCGAGGCCGCGCTCGACTCGAGGTACTCGCGGTACTCGATGAGCGCGCGCGCCTGCTCCGGTGGACATGCCCACCATGGGCGGCGTCGGCGGCTCGTGCCATGGCCACTCGAGAACGTGCAGGAGCGTGAGCGTGGCCCCCGACTCCCTCGCGATCGACGCCGCGAGCTGGACGGCCTTGAGCGAGCAGTCCGAGAAGTCCACGCCGCACAGCACCGACGTGAACGGCCGCGGCGCCGCGGCCAGGGCGCGCGGCGGCACGGTCAGAACTGGACAGGTGGCCTTCCGCAGCACTTTCTCCGTCACCGAGCCCAGCAACAGGTGCTGGAACCCGCTGGTGCCGTGCGTGCCCATCACGATCAGATCGGCGGGAAGTGAGTCCGCCATGGCCAGGATGAGCGGCACGGGCTCACCGTGCAGGACGGCAACGTCCACGGGCATACCGGCGTCGATGATCGGCCTGCACGCGTCGGTCGTCTTCTTGCGCAACGCCTCGGTTTCGGTGTCGAGCCACCCCGCCATCGGTCCGCCCGCCGGCATGTCCGGGTGAGGCGTGACCGTGGGCCTGACGTGCAGCACGGTGAGCCGCGCTCCGTACCAACGGGCGAGGGCCGCGGCCTGCTGCAGCGCGTGATCGGAGGTTTCAGAAAAGTCGGTGGGGCAGAGGAGACGGTGGATGGTCATGATGATGCCAGTTGGGGACCAACATCACGCGAGGGAACATGGGGACGGCGGGAGTGCCGTCCCCAGCTCTAGTCTAGAACGGCGGCTGGTAGAAGAGCCACTGTCCCGGATTGGCCTCGTCCCACGAGCAGGCGGGCGGCCGTGACAGCCAATCCTGGCCGATGTCGCCGATCGGCGCTCCTGGAGGGGCCGGCGCGGCGGGCATCATCTTCGCCGTTTCGGCGGGACGCTCGAGGAAGCGCTTGATGTCGGCGGCGAGCAGCGTGTGCTGCGCGATGTCGGCCTCGTCCTTGGTGCCGTTCGCGCGCAGCCGCGTGGCCAGACGCTGCAGCTTGAGCGACGCGATCGCGCGCACCTGGCCGTTCTGGGCCGCGGCCGCCAGCCACGACAGCCGATCGACCAGCACTCGCTCCTCGGCGCGACGCACTTCGGCCTCGTACGGCGAGGCGGTCGGCGCGTCGAAGGTCGCCTTGCGTGAACCGGTCGATGACCTCGTCGAGTCCGGGGAGCGTCGGATCGACGGCGTGCTGCGCGACCATGCGCGCGGCGCGATCGGGCTGCAGCACGAAGCCGATCGTGACGTCGGCGGCGATGGCGCCGGGACTGATCGGATCGAAGCCTTCACCGGTCGTGCGCGGGAAGAGCTCGCGGTGCATGCCGAAGCCCGGCGGACGCGGCGGAATCAGGTCGAGCAGCTTGCGTCGGGATGGTCAGCTCGGACGGCTTCAGCGTCGCCGCCAGCGCCTCGAGCGCCTTGCGCTGATTGGCGGCGGATTCCCACTTCGTCGGCGTGCGGCCGTCGCCGCGCATCGCGTAGACGAAGTCCTGGCCGCCGATCATCGACGCGGCGCCTTCGACGGCGTAGCGGTGATACATGAAGATCGGCACGAGCGGCTCTTCGATCGTGGTCATCGGCGCGCCGTTCCGAATCGTGTGCTCGCCGATGCGGCTGAGCGCCGCGCGCCGCACCTTCATCAGGCGCGTTCAGTTCATCCGCCTGATTGGTGCCGTTCGACCACTGCTCGACGCGCGGGTGGATGTCGGTGTCCTGGTTGGTGAAGTAGCGCACGTCCTCGGCCCACGCGTCGTCGAGGATCTTGCGTGAGCGGCGCCGTCTCGTTGGTGCCGGTGGGGAACTCGCGGTAGCCGTAGTTGATGGTCACCTTGTCCCACTCGCCGATCCGTGCCTCATAGGCCTTGGAGATGTCGATCGATCCCGTCCGCCTTCAGCTCCTCGAGCGGATGCGGGTAGTCCATCACCGAGATCCAGCCCTTGGTGCTGTCGTAGTAGTTGTGGCCGAGCCCGAGCGTGTGGCCGACCTCGTGCGCCGAGAGCTGGCGAATGCGCGCGAGCGCCGTCTCGTAGAGGATCGACGGGCTTCTCGTTGCCGGTGGTGTACGGCGACAGCAGACCCTCGAAGATCATGTAGTCCTGCCGATCGCGCAGCGAGCCGAGCGTGACCGTCGCCTTGATGATCTCGCCGGTGCGCGGATCGGTGACCGAGCCGCCGGAGCTCCAGCCGCGCGTCGAGCGGTGCACCCAGTTGATCATGTTGTAGCGGATGTCCATCGGGTCGGCGTCATCGGGCAGCACCTCGACCTTGAACGCGTTGCGGAAGCCGGCGGCCTCGAACGCCTGGTTCCACCAGCATCGCGCCTTCGATCAGCGCCTTCTTCACGTCTTCCGGCGCGCCCGAGTCCACCCAGTACCGAATCGGCTTCACCGGCTCGCTGATCGCGGCCGACGGATCCTTCTTCTCCAGCCGATGCCGGCGGATGTAGCGCATGACGATCGGCTCGCCGATGGCCACGCTGTAGTCGACGAAGCTGATGCCGCCGTAGCCGGCGCGCGGATCGTCGATGCGGGTCTTGAAGTTGCCGTCCGGCAGCTCGACGAACGAGACGTGCTCGCGCAGGGTCACCGCATCCGGCGACGGCGTGACGCTCGCGACCGAGCCGGAGAACAGCCCGCCGCCGCGCCCGAACTCGCCCGCCGCTTCAGGCGGAGCCGATCGCCGCCGGCCCCTGGGCCGGACCACCGCCACCACCACGCCCGCCGCCGCCCGCCTCGTTGACGAAGGTGAGCATCACGTCGATCTCGGTGTTCTTGGGGAAGTTCTTGGTGTTCGGGAGGTAGAACGCGCTGCGCGTGCGGTCCACGCGGAAGGTGCCGGGCCGCAGGCCGCGGCCGGCGCCATGGATGTCGCGCAGCAGGAACTCGGTGGCGTCCACCAGCACCTTGCCGTTCGATTCGGCGGCGACGGTGAAGCCCCACAGCATCGACTTGGCGAACGAATCCTCGACCGACTTCCGCTCCAGCGGATTCTTGCTGCTCGATCGGAACGACTGGTTGCCCTGCACCAGCATCACGCGCGGGCCGACGCGCTGGAACGTGACGATGCGGCCCTGGCCACCCTGGCCGCGATCGAGGCCGAGGTCGTTCGAACCAAGGCCGGCCGAGAGGCCGGTCGAAAACAGGAACTCCGCGTCGAAGCGCGGAATCTCGAGCAGCATCGAGCCCGTCTTCTCGTCCCAGTAGAGGGGGAAATAGCCGTCAATCTTCTTCAGGCCGCTGACGCGGTCTTCCACCGTCGGAATGGCAGCAGCCGGACGTGCCGGTGCCGCGGGTTGTGCCAGCACCGGGTGGGCCAGCAGCATCGCCCCAATCACAAAAACGCATCGTTTCAACATGAACAATCCTCGCGCGACAATTCTAAGGGATCCCGGTCTCCGGTCTCCGGTCTCCGGTATCCGGTGTCCGGTGTCCGGCGATCCGGTGTCGGCGATGAGGCGAGCGCGCGTTCTACCTTTTGCCTTGTGCCTTGTGCCTTTTGCCTTTTGCCTTCTGTCTTCAGGGCACCGTGATCGTTTCCCCCGGCAGCGCCGGCGTGTGCACCGGGCGGCGTCGTGCCTTCGACGCCTGCTCGAAGCTGTAGCCGAGCCCCAGCAGCTTGCCTTCGCTGAATGCGGGTCCGAAGAACGACAGGCCCACCGGCAGTTTGTCGCTGGTGAAACCGGCCGGCACGATCAGATCGGGGAAGCCCGTGAGGTTCGCGATGTTGGTGGCGGACGGCGTGCCCGATGGATCGGGAGGGCCGGCGATGAGGCCGGGGCGTCGTGACGAGGTCGGGTAGACGATGGCATCCAGCTTGTTGGTCTCGATCAGGCCCTCCACCAGCATCCGCACCGCGGGCAGCACGTGGTCGTGGACCGCTTTGTACCGGGCATCCTCCAGGGTGCCGCTTCCGGCTTCACGGGCAAACAGCGCCCAGCGCGGCGGGTTCGGCATCGCGCCGTCCGGACGAGTGGAGGTGAACTGCTTCGAGCGCTCCATCATCTCGGCCAGCGATTTCGGGTAGCGCGGGCCGGTCGTGGCGAGGTACTTGGCGATCTGCGGTGCGAACTCGGGCCACCGCACCGCGGTATAGAAGTCACCCTTGGCGTCGAGCAGCCACTTCGGATAGCGGACGTCCACCATCGTCGCGCCGGCGCGGCGCATCGCGTCGAGCGCCGCCTCCATCACCCAGTCCACGTCTTCGTCCGCGCCGAAGAAATCGCGGGCCACCCCGATGCGGGCGCCCTTCAGCGCGTCGGCCTTCAGGAACTTCGTGTAGTCGGTTTCCGAGCGGCCCTGGCTGGCGGCGGTGGCCGCGTCGGCCGCGTCCACTCCGGTCATGGCGCCGAGCACGGCGGCGAGGTCCGACACGTTCCGCGCCATCGGGCCGGCCGTGTCGAACGTCAGCGCCAGCGGAATGATTCCGTCGCGGCTGAGCAGCCCGAGCGTCGGCTTCAGCCCGACGATGCCGTTCGAGGTGGAGGGGCCACGCACCGAGCCGCCGGTGTCGGTGCCGAGTCCGGCCAGCGCATAACCGGCCGCGACCGAGGCGCCGGTGCCTCCAGAGGATCCCGACGGCGTGCGCCCCAGATCGTGCGGGTTCAGGGTCTGGCCGCCAAGCGAACTGAGCGCGGCGCCCGACGCGAACTCCGACATGTTGACCTTGGCCAGGATGATCGCTCCCGCATCCCGCAGCTTCTTCACGACGAACGCATCGTCGGGAGGAACCGAGCCCTCGAGCAGCACCGAGCCGCCGGTGGTGGGCATGTCGAAGGTATCGAAGTTGTCCTTCAGCACGATCGGGATGCCGTGCAGCGCGGAGCGTGGACCCTTGGCCTTGCGCTCGGCGTCCAGGGCGCGCGCGGTATCGAGCGCCTTGGGATTCAGGGTGAGCACCGCGTGCAGTGACGGGCCCTTGCGATCGAACGCGTCGATGCGGGCGAGGCAGAGCTGCACCAGCTTCTCCGAGGTGAGCGTGCCGGCGGTCATCGCGGCGCTCAGGTCCGCGATGGTGGCCTGGTCGTACTCCACCGCCTTGGCGGCGAAGCCCTGCGTCATCGTCAGGGAAAGGAGCGCGGCGGCGAGCGTGAAGGCGCGGAGGAACGTGGTCATCGCGCGTCACGTTAACAGACCGGCGGCCTGGTGTGTTGCGCTTCGTGCCAATGGCAGGCATGCCACGCCCGCATGGCGGTGTATCGTGCTGGACGTGAGCGTGCTGATCTTCAAGATTGTGCCGGCCAGCCTGTGGGCCGCCGCCGAAGCGGCGGGGCAGTTCACCGGCTCGCCGATCGACGTGGCCGACGGCTTCATTCACTTCTCGACCGCGGCACAGGCGCCGGAGACGGCCGCGAAGCACTTCGCGGGACAAGCTGGCCTGGTGCTGGCCGCGATCGATGCCGATGCGCTTGGCGCGGGCCTGCGATGGGAGCCGTCCCGCGGCGGTGACCTGTTTCCTCACCTGTACGGCATGCTGCCGCTGTCGGCCGTCGTCTGGGTCGAGCCGCTGCCGCTCGGCGAAGACGGCCGGCATCGGTTCCCGCCGCTCGGCGACGGCGCCCGCTAGATCAGCTCGGCGAGCCCGGCTGTCCGCAGCAGCCGCACGTAGCGGGGGTCGCCGGCCAGCCCGCGACGGTCATAGGCGAGATCGGTCAGCACCCGGCGCAGACGGCCGGGGCGTTGGTAGTAACCGCGCTCCACCCAGTCCATCGCTCTCGACCACTCGCCCAGTTCGGCGTAGGCGACCACGATCGAATCGGCCTGAATGCGGGTGCCCGCCTCGAGGAACGGATCCTCCTGCGCGGCTCGCGCAAGTAGCGCGTCGAGCTCGCTGCGGACGTCGCGTTCGCGGGCGGCCGGCCAGCCGTCGGTGTTGGCGGTGTCCTGCAGCGCCGCGGCACGCTCGTGGAGGCCCCGCATGCCCAGCAGGGTGCGGCGCGCGTCGAGTGCCTGGTCGTGCCAGCCCGCCCGGTGACAACACAAGTCCAGCCGCTCCAGCGCGCTCTGGTAGGTGGGAGAGAGCTTGAGCGCGGTGCCCAGCGGGGTCACGGCCTCGGCGTTTCGTCCGAGCGCCATCAGCACATCGGCCAGGCCCGCGTGGCTGACCGGCGCCTTGGGGTTGAGCGCCGCGGCGATTAGCATCTGCTCACGGGCTTCCTCGAGCTGCCCCGCAATCTTGAGCCACGCCCCATACACCCGATGAGCCTCGCCGTCGCGTGGCAAGAGCGCGACCCCGCGGCGAATCTCGATCCCGGCGGCCTCGAAGTCGTCTTCGAAATACAGGAACGTGAAGCCGAGCGACATGTGGACCTCGCCCGACGAATCGTCCAGCGCCAGCGCCTTCAGCCGCAGGGCGCGCGCCTCCGCGCGGCTTTCCTGCTTCGGCAGAAAGCCGCGGTTGCCCATCATGTGCAGGAGATCGGCCAATCCGGCGCAGGCCGAGGCGGAGTTCGGATCCTTGTGCAGCGCCTGCTCGAAGTAGACCTTCGCCATCTCCAGCCCGTCGCGAGCGCCGCCTTCAACGCCGTGCCGGGACCGCACGAAGAGCGCGTGACCCGCGGCGCACAGCTGCTCGGCTTCCGAGAGCGGTCTGGCCTCGACCGGTGACGGCTGCGGTGTAGAGGACACCGGCGTTGGCGATGGCGGGGTGAGGCCAGGCGCCGGGGACGGCGTCGGTTCCGCTGTGGGCGCGCGCAACAACTCGAGCAGCGCTGCCGCCGTCGCCGGCCGTCGATCGCGCGACCGCGCGAGCAGCTGTTCGATGGTGGACGCGAGCGGCGCGCTGGTCTCGGGTCGAATCGTCTGCAGCCGCGGGGCCTCGCCGGTCACGTGGGCGGCGAGCGTGGCCACGAACGAGTCGCGAGCGAACGGCGATGTCGCCGCAAGCAGTTCGAAAGCCACGCAACCGAGGCTGTAGAGATCCGAGCGGCCGTCGAGGGGTTCGCCGCCGACCTGCTCCGGGCTCATGTAGTTGGCCGTGCCGACGATCCCCTGCGTGCGATGCGGCGCCGCGGTGTCGCTGGTCGTGCCGTGCATCACCGACGCGATGCCGAAGTCGGCCAGCAGCGCGCGTCCGCCGTACCAGAAGATGTTCTCGGGCTTCAGATCGCGGTGCACGACGCCCGACGCGTGGGCATACGCGAGCGCTTCGGCGAGGTCGTGCAATACCCGTTCGACTTCGGCTTCGGGTCTCGGCCCGAGACGGTTCAGGCGATCGCGCAGCGTCTCGCCATCGATGAACGGCATCACGTAGAACAGCTGGTCGCCGGCGCGTCCGCTGTCGAACAGCGGCACGATGTTGGGGTGCACCAGTCGCGCCGTGAGCCGGATTTCACGATTGAAGCGGTCCTGATCGGCCGTTGACTCCAGGCCCGCGCCGACCAGTTTGAGCGCGACCGGCCGATCCAGCTTGCGGTCGTTTGCCAGCAGCACGACGGCCATGCCTCCGCGCCCGAGCTCTCGCTGTACGTCGAAACGCTGATCGAGCGATGGCGGGAGCGCGAACGGGTGTGTGGCCAAGGGCGCGCCGGTGACGGCGTTGCAGCGTACTACATCTGCTCGGATACACTTTCTCCCACCGTGCCGTGGCTCTTTCTCCTCGCCTATGTCTGCTCGGGACTGGCCGGCCTCGTCTACGAAGTCAGTTGGACTCGGCTGCTCACCCTCTACATCGGGCACACAACGGCGGCCGCTGCAGCGGTGGTGGCGGCCTTTCTCGGCGGCCTGGCAGTGGGTGCGGCGTGGGGCGGCCGCATCGCCGCGAGGCTGTCGCGCGCGTCCGCGCTTCGAGCCTACGTTGGCCTCGAGCTTGGTGTGGCGGTGGCGGCGCTGTTGTTGCCGTGGGAGCTGCGGCTGCTGACGCCGGTGTTGTCGTGGGCCTACGGTGACGGCGGTGCCGGAGTCCTCTTCCCGCTGATGCGACTGGCGTCGTGCCTGCTGATGGTGTTTGCCCCGGCCGCAGCGCTGGGCGCGACGTTCCCGATGGCGATTCGCTGGTTCGCGAGCGAAGGCCCGGCGCCGGCGCGCATGAGCGGGATGCTCTACGCGCTGAACACCGCGGGAGCGGCGGTCGGCGCGATGCTGGCCGGATTCATCCTGATTCCGGCGGTGGGGGTCTCGGGCACCACCTACATCGGCGTCGCCGCGAGCCTGATCGCCGCGCTTGCCGTCTCTCTGGTGATCCGCGCCGCCCACTCCCAGGCAGCCCCGCAGCCCTCTCAGCAGCCCGCTGAGCGCGCTGGCACTCAGCCGCGAACGGCGGCGCGGAATGTCACCGTGAAAGCATCGGCCGTGCCGGTCGATGCGCGCTGGCTGGCCGCGGGCGTGCTGGGACTCTCGGGCTTTGCATCGCTGATGCACGAGATCGCCTGGACGCGCATCCTGGCGCTCGTGCTGGGTCCCACCACCTATGCGTTCGCGGCCACGCTCGCGGCGGTGATCGGCGGCGTGGCGATCGGATCCGCGGTGGGATCGTGGATGGTGAGCCGCGCCCGCCGGCCCGCGGCGTGGCTGGCCATCGCGCTCGCCCTGGCGGCGATGACCACGAGCTATACCTATTCGCTGGCCGGACAGCAGATCCCGTCGATCGTCGCGGTGCAGATGGCGAGCGCCGACGAGCCTTTCGCCCAGTTGCTACGTCACGGCTTGTGGCTGACCGCCGCCCTGATCCTGCCCACGGCCATCTGCCTTGGCGCGGCATTTCCCCTCGCCTTGGCGTTGAGCGGAGGCGCCGGCGAAGGCGTCACCGGCCGTTTTGGGGCGGTCTACGCCATCAACACGATCGGCGCCGTGTCAGGCTCGCTCGCGGCAGGGTTCTTCTTCATCCCGCGGTTCGGCCTGCAGGTCACGCTGCAGGTAGTGAGCGGCTGCCTGATTGCCGCGGCAGTGATCGTGGTCGTGCGCAGCGCGCTCACCGGTGCCGCTCGTGCGGCGGGACTCGCCGCCGCGGTCGCCGCCGCGGTGCTGCTGGTCATCAGCCCGGTGTGGGATCGCGAGCTGCTGGCAAGCGGGCCGTACATGTACGCGCCGTTCGTGCCGAAGGACCTCGACCTCACCACTCAGCTCAAGGCCGGGACGATGCTCTATTACCGCGAGGGCGCGTCGGCCACGGTCTCGGTGAAGAAGCTGACCGGCACCACGACGCTTGCCGTGGACGGCAAGGTGGACGCCTCGAATCGAGGCGACATGCTCACGCAGAAACTGGTGGCGCACCTGCCGCTCCTGGTGCACGAGAACCCGCGCGACGTGGCCATCATCGGGCTCGGCAGCGGCGTGAGCGTCGGCGCCGCGCTTCGCCACCCGATAGCTCGCGCTGACGTGCTCGAGATTTCCCCCGAAGTCGTCGAAGCCTCGCGCTACTTTACGGCCGAGAATCACGACGCGTTGGCGGACCCGCGCACGAATCTGATTGTCGGTGACGGCCGCTCGCACTTGCTGCTGACACGCCGGAAGTACGACGTGATCATCTCAGAGCCGTCGAACCCGTGGATTGCCGGTGTCGCGGCGCTCTTCACCCGCGAGTTCTTCGAAGGCGCGCGGGCCCGTCTCGCCCCGGGAGGCATCCTCTGCCAATGGGCCAACGCCTACAACATCAGCGATCCGGATCTCCGCTCCATCATCGCCACGTTCATCTCGGTCTTTCCCCACGGCACGGTCTGGCTGATCGGCGGTGACGATGTGCTGATGATGGCGTCGGATGGCCCGCTCGACGAGCGCCTTGAACGCGTGCGCGAAGCATGGTCTCGCCCGGGCGTGGCCGAGGACCTGGCATTGGTTTCCGTGATGGAGCCGTTCTCGCTGTGGTCGCTCTACGCCGCTGGACCCGCCGAGCTGCAGCGTTATGCGGCCGGTGCGCCGCTGCTGGCCGACGACACGATGCGGCTGGAGTTCTCCGCACCCCGCGAATTGCACAACCGCAATGGCGGCGAGAACGGCGCCACGCTGCTCGGTCTGCTGCCGCCGGATGGCGGGCCCGGGGTGATTCGAGAGGCGCGCTCGACCGCCGGGGCGGCCCAGTGGCGCAATCGAGGCGCGATGATGGCGAAGTCGGACGTTCACGCGCGCGCCTACGACGATTACCTGCGCGCGTTGGAGCTGGACGCCACCGATCGCGGCGCGCTCGATGGCTTCGTGCGGAGCGCGGTGCTGACCACTCGGGCGGCGGAGGCGCTCACCTCGTTGCGCACCTTGTCGGAGCGCGGCACCGATGCGGCAACTCCGGCCGGCGAAGGCCACGACCTCGCGGACGGGGAAGCCAGGGTTCGGATCGCGGTTGCGATCTCGAAACTGCAGGCCGCTTCGGGCGCTGCCGAATCCGCGGTGGAAACCGCGCGGCAGGCGTCGCGGCAGGCTCCAGATGATACGGGCGCTCTAGAGCAGCTGGCGACGCTCTTTGCGGATTCCGGCAACACCGTCCAGCTCGATGCCGTGGTGGCGTCACTGCAGACTCTGGCTCCCGAGCGGGCGCCAACGCTGTACTTTGCGGCCGTCGCCGCGTTCCTGCACGGCAACCCCGAGGAGTCGGTGCGCCTGGCGGAGCGGGCCGTGGCCGCTGATCCCGGCTACGCGCCCACCTACGACCTGGTTGGCGCGGCCTACACCCGGCTCGAGAAAGTGGATCTGGCGCGGCGAGCCTTCGAGCGATCGCTGACGTTCGATGCCCACGACAGCAGCGCCTACACGAACCTCGGTTTGCTCGAACTGGCAGCCGGGAATCAGGCCGCCGCGCGCGGTTTGTTCGCCGAGGCCCTATGGCTGACGCCGGACTCGGCTACCGCCAGGCAAGGACTGGCGCGAACGCGTTAACCGGCGCATCTCGCCGCGAAGTTACATCGACGGCGGCTTCTCCGACAACGCCTTGAATGGCGTCGTCAACGTGCCGATGCCCTCGATCTCCACCGTGACGACGTCACCCGGCTTCAGGAACGTCTGACGTTCCATGCCGGTGCCGGCCGGCGTGCCGGTCATGATCACGTCACCGGGATAGAGCGTCATCCGCGACGAGAGATAGCCCACCATGTGCGCTTCGTCCCAGATGAACTCGTCGGTCGTCGCGTCCTGCACCACCTTGCCGTTGAGCCTGGTGGTGAGTTTCAGTCCGCCCGGAGCCCTGGGCATGAACTCCTTCGGCACGATCACCGGGCCGAACGGCGCGCCGCGGTCGATGCTCTTGCCATCGAACCAGTTGGTGCCCGGAAACATGGTCTCGACCCGCAGCCGCTCGCTGCCGCGATCGCTGATGTCCTGCATGATGCTGTAGCCGAAGACGTAGTCGTGCGCCTGCTCGCGACTGATTCGGTAGGCCGGGCGCGGACCCATCACGATCACCAGTTCGCCCTCGTAGTCCGTCCGCTGACGTCCATCGACGATATAGAACGGATCGTCGGGGTCGATGATGCACGACCGTGCCGACTTGGCGAAGATGACCGGCGCATCGCGATCGGGCACGATGCGGGCCGCGGCAGAAGCGTCATAGCCCGTGGCGGCAGCAGGGCGGGGTCCACCAGCAGCCGGAGCGGCGGTGATGGGAGCGGCCATGCCTTCGGCGTGCAGCTTGTAGTTGGTCGTGACGGCCAGCAGGTTCCACGGATACTTGATCGGCGCCTTGAACGACACCTTGCCCGCATCGAACGCGAATGGCAGGCCGTCGGTGGTGTTGGACTTGAAGTAGTTCGCGATCTGGTAGAGACGAGGAGAGACGGCGGCGTACTGCTCGATGAGCGCCTTCATCTCGCCAGGCAGGGTCATGGGCGGAACGCCGGCCCTCGACACCAGGTGCTGGTTGGCGCCGGCGATGTCGAGCACGCGGGAGCCGAGGACGAGACCCAGCCGGATGGTGCCTCCAGCTTCGAAGGTGGCGAGCTTGAACGGGTTGTCCGGCTTGTCGGACGGCGCGGCCTGACGGGCCTCGATCGCACTCCATCCGACGACCGCCACCGCGCCGGTCAGCACCAACACCGCCATCCAGGTTCGTGCCAGTCGGGTCATCGTCCGTCCTCCAGAGGAAGCGCGGGGAACGTCACCACCGCCACGGCGTCGAACCGCAGCCGGCTAAGAATACTCCTGCCCATCGAGCAGCGCCTTGATACGACGGCTCGACGCCAGCCGCACGGCCATCGCGCGCGTCTCGTCCACCCCGTGAGGCGGCGGCAGAAGCCCGGTCAACTCGTCCTCACCTCCGTCCGCGCCGGCCAGCCACGCGCCGGTTCGCCGGGAGCTTCAGGTCGAACACCCCCCAGGCCACGCCGAGGTCGCTGTGGTCCACGCCGAGTTCGCGCTGGAGCATCGATGAGGTCGCCATCGCGTTCACCGCGATCGCCAGGTCGATCAATGCCGCACGGTAGCCAGGCCGGTGAACCACCGCCTCACCGTACACGCCGGCCAGGCTGGTCGATGCGCCGCGGACCATCACGAACAGCTTGTCGATGATGGCGCGCAGCGACTGCGTGGCGACGATCTGCGTGTAGTCGGCAGGGGCGAGAAACGCGTCCACTGTGGCGGTGACAGCGCCGCACCCGCTGTGTCCCAGCACCACCGCCAGCTTGAGGCTGTGGAGATGGCGGGCGGCGTACTCCATGCTGCCCAGGCACTCGGCGCCCAGCACGTTCCCGGCGACGCGCACCGCGAAGATGTCGTTCATGCCGCGTTGGAAGATGGTCTCGAGCGGCACCCGGGCGTCGGCGCATCCCAGCACCGCGGCGAACGGTTCCTGCGTGAGCGCCTGCCCGCCGCCACCCAACCCCAGGTCGCGTGGATCGAGCGGCAGCAGCCAGGTGCTCGGCGCGCTGTCCTCGAGATCCTGCCGCTCAGGTGCGCGAACGCGTCGTTGCCGGATTCCAGCCAGCCCTGAGCCTCGACGGAGGTGGCGGGCCTTTTCGTCTCGAGGGGGTTCGACGGGTCGTAGCGATAGATGATCTCGAACATGCAGGCGCGTCTCCGCCCCTAGCTTACGCGCTGCGCTCCGCGCGCGCCCGACGGTTCGGGGCAAGACCGTCCAGGATCGTCAGCCCGCTCGCCCCAGTTTCACCACGATGTCGTACTCGGCCCGAGTGCAGGGCTGCACCGACAGGCGGCTGCCTTTCTGGGTCACCGTCATGCGCTCGAGACCTCCGGTGGCTTTCAACGTCTCGAGAGAGACGATTGCGGGAAACCGCTCCTCGAAGCCGATGTCCACCATGAACCAGACCGGCGCATCCTTCGAGCCCGCCTTGTCGAAATAGGCGTGGCGCTTGTTCCAGGCGAAATGATCGGGATAACCCGAGCGCACGATCGTCGCCAGGCCGGTCACGCCAGACGGATTCGCGTTCGAGGCATAGAACAGCACGCCGTCGCCCTCCTGCATCTCGTCGCGCATGATGTTGCGAGCCTGGTAGTTCCGCACGCCTTCCCAGCTCGTGGTCTTGTCGCGCTGAAGATCGTCGATGGTGTAGGAACTCGGCTCACACTTCATCAGCCAGTAGCGGCGGGGCATGCGGTCTCCTTCGATCAATCGCGAGGCGTGCCCAGCAGCAGCCGGTTCTTCGGCGTGATGGCCGCGGGGATGTTCTGGGTCCAGACCCGGTAGCCTCGCTGCTCGAGGCGCACGGCGCGCAGCAGGTCGATGGCCATCGGCGGATCCACCCAGCCGCCGAACGGGCCGGCCTCGCAGGTCTCGACGTCGTGGCAGCAGGGCAGGACTGCGACACGCGCGCGGGCCTCGGTGGCGCGGGCCAGGATGATGTCGGTCAGGGCGCCGCACGCGTGGCTCGAGACCACGACGTCGTCGGACGTCAGCGGCACGTCCTCGAGCGCGGCCTTCAGAAACGTGACGCGGCTCTCGAGGCGCGGCCACGCTTGAACCAGCGCCTCGTGCACCGCCGGCGCCGACGGTGGCAGCGCCGCGTCCACCGCCACCGCAACCGACGACGAGTCGTCCAGCAGGAGCATGACGTGCGCGAGCAGTCCGTGACCGGAGCCCAGATCGACAACCCGCCCGCCACGGAACAGCCGCCGCGCCCGCCGTGCCACCTCCCAGGCCTCGTACAGCTCCTTGCGCGGCAGGCAACCCGCCGCGCACACGGCTCGGCCGATGCGGTCGAAGAGCGTGTCGGCCGGAAACCGTCCGAGATCGTACTCGGTCAGGCGGCCGCGGGATCCTGGAGAGAACGCCACAGTCGTTGCTATTGTAGGGGTGCGAGCCAGAGCAGCATCACCGCGTACGAACGCCACGGACGCCAGGCCTGCGACCGTTGCTCGAGCGCCCGTGCGGTGCAGCCTCCGGCGGCGCGCTGCAGGATCAAATCGCCGCTCGGAAACGCGTCGGCTTCGCCGAAGCCGCGCATCGCGATGTACGACGCCGTCCACGGACCGATGCCCGGAAGCGCCGTGAGGCTTGCCGCGATGGCGTGACCGTCGCCGGTCGGGTCGAGCGCGATGCGACCGTCGTCGACCGCGGCGGCCAGGGCCCGGATCGTGCGCGCCCGGGCTGGCATGACTCCCGACGACTCCAGGGGCGCGTCGGCCAGTTGCGCCGGACGCGGAAACAGCCGCGTCAGCCCGTCGCCGCGATCGAGCGGAGTGCCGTAGGTGGTGGCGATGCGGGTGGCGAGCGTGGTGGCGGCGCGGACCGACACCTGCTGGCCCAGCACCGCGCGGATGGCGAGCTCGAACGGATCCCACGCGCGCGGCAGCCGGATGCCCGGGCGAGTGGCGAGGCGAGGGGCCAGGAGCGGATCGCCTGCGAAATGATTGGCCAGCAGCGACGGCCGCATCTCCAGGTCGAACATCCGGCGGACGCGATCGACCACCTGCGGGATCGCCGCGGGGTCATCCATGCGCACATCCAGGGCGAGTGAAGAGCGTCCCTCGACCACGCTGACGTCGATCGTGCCCGACGCGTCACCGACGGATACCGCGCGGCGATAGCGATGAGGCTCCACGACCTCCACGCCCGGTGTGGCGCGGGCAGCGAGAAACGCGATCAGCGTGTCCCACTCGTAAGGCGGTTCGTAGTCCAGCACGACACGGTGCGGCGCGTGCGATCCGGGAAGCTTCACTCCGTCGAGCATAGCGTGCCCCCCAGGTTCTGAGCGCTCGCACCACCAGCCGCTCGAATCGGCGACGCGACCCCGGTCGCAGCAGGTCGCATGCGCCGCCGTTGGGCGCCGGGCCGAATCGGGAGAGAATCAGAGTGTGAAGCCGTTCGCGTGGACCTTGACGCTGTTGGGCGCGATTCAACTCGCCCTGGCGGCGCAGTCCGCGCCGAGTGTCCGGGCGCCCGCGGGCAGCGGGTTCTCTCCACGGTCTGACTATTCGTGCGGGTCCTCCGGCGGGCGAGTGTCGGCGTGGTACGAACCCAAGGTGGCGGTCCTCTTCATGGATGGCCGGCTCGAGCGATTCACCGCCGCGCAGGGCTCCAACGGGAAGTACAGCGGCGGCCGCTTCGACTGGACGACGAAGGGCAACATCGCGACCTACTCGGCCGCGCTGCAGAGCCGGCCGTCGCAGCAGGAGTGCCAGCCGGTGCCGCTGTCGTCGTGGCGCCAGGCGCTGACGGCGCTGCGCTACACCTGTGAGGACGGCCTCACGGTGGAAGTCACGCCGACGCTGGAGGCGGCGACGCTGGTGTTTCGGGGCGAAACCTACCGCATGCGCGAGGTGCCCACGGCCAGTGGCAATCTCTACACCGACGGCGTCCGCGCGTGGCGCGGCGCCGTTGCCAGCCGCATGTTCGCGGCGGCCGACGGCGATGCCGTGTTCGCTCGCGGCTGCCGACCGAACGTCATGAACAACAGCGCCACCCTCACCGGAACCGTTACCTACCGCACCCGCCAGGCGCTGCCCGCTGGCGCCGTGCTGGACGCGCGACTGCTCGACGTGTCCAGGGCCGACGCGCCGTCCACACCACTCGCGCGTGCCGTGGTCGTCACCGCCGGCGAGCAGGTGCCGCTGCCGTTCACCCTGACGTATGCCCCGGCGGTGATCGAGAAGGGCCATCGCTACATCATCGAGGCGACGCTGACCATCGATGGCCGCGCGCGCTTCCGAACCACCACGATGCACCCGGTCCTGCAGGACGGAACCCAGGCCGGTCCCGTCGAGATCGTGGTGCAGCCGATCCGATGACACCGACATTGCATGCAACGCGGGTGGCGCAGCGCGACGATGCGCCACGGGCGCTGGTGATGCTGCACGGCATCTATGGGCGCGGGCGGAACTGGCAGGGCATTGCCCGCACCCTTGTGGCCGCGCGCCCGGACTGCGCCTGCTGGTTGGTGGATCTGCCGTATCACGGCCAGTCCGGACCAGGCGCGCACGGCGACACGATCGAGGGGCTGGCCCAGGACGTCAGCGACTGGATGTCCGCGACACGCGATCACGCCTGCGGTGGTCCTGGGACATTCGTACGGCGGCAAGGTGGCGCTGGCGTTGGCCGCGCACGCGCAGGAGCGGCCCCTCCAGACCTGGGTGATCGATTCGACACCTGAGGTGAAGGAGCCGTCGGGCAGCGCCTGGGACATGCTCCGCGTGGTCCGCAGCCTTCCGGATCGCTTCGCCACCCGCGAGGAGGCGCAGCGGGCGCTGATGGCCAACGGCTACGACCTGCCCGTGGCGCAGTGGATGGGCACCAACCTCGTACGCGACGGTGAGGGCTTCCGCTGGCAGCTCGACTTCAACGTCATGGAGCGGCTGCTGCTGGACTTCTTCCGCACCGACATGTGGCGCGCGGTGGAGCATCCCTCGCCGCTGCACGAGGTCCACATCCTGAAGGCCTCGCAATCGAACGCGATCTCGCCTGAGGCCGTGACGCGGATCGCGAAGGCCACGGGGCCGCATGTGCACCTGCACCATCGGGAGGGCGGGCACTGGATTCATGCCGAACGGCCGGACGTGGTCACGGCGCTCCTGCTGGAGCACCTGCCTTGACTACAATGGAGGCGTGAAGCCCCTCTTGCGCACGTTCACGGTCGTGCTGGCCTGCCTCGCGCTGTCCGCGTGCGCGCTCGAATGCCCCGCTCGAGGTCGTCGACGATTCAGGTGGGCCGGGCGATCAGTTCGGACAATCAGGTCGGCAGCCACACCACGGTGTTCAGGCCGGACGACACCATCTATGTCTCGGTGCTGACGACCGACACCGGGTCGGGCACGATTGGCGTGAAGTGGTTGTTCGGAGACCGGCTCATCAGCGAGCCGTCGCGTGAAGTGTCGTACAAGGGCGCGGCGGCCACCGAGTTCCACATCCAGAATTCCGGCGGCTTCCCGGAAGGCAAGTACAGCGTCGAAGCGTTCCTCGACGGCGCCTCGGTCGGCAAGCGCACCTTCAGCGTCGAGAAGCCGTAGCGCCGCGCATCCGCGCGCTGCCAGTCTCACGAACAAACAAAAAGGCCGGCACCACATACGGGTGCCGGCCTTCGAATCCGTCAAGCCCTTGTGGGGCTTGTTACCAGCGGGGTTCCGAACGGCGACGATCGCCGCCGCCGCCCGCACCGTAACCGCCACCGCCGCCGGCCGTCTTGGGACGGGCTTCGTTCACGGTGAGGTTGCGGCCGTTGTAGGAGTAGTTGTTCAGCGCGCTGATGGCCGCCTGGGCGTCATCATCGCTGGCCATCTCGACGAACGCGAAGCCACGAGCACGGCCGGTGGCCATGTCGCGCATCACGGTGACCGTCTCGACGGTGCCGGCGCTCGCGAAGAGCTCGCGGAGGTCCTGTTCGCCAGCTTCATAGGGCATGTTGCCCACGTAGAGTTTTCGAGCCATGTGTACTGTCTCTCTTCCGCCTCGCAGGGCGAGGCTGCAAACGTGCGTGTGTGATCCGGAATGGATCGGGGATGGATTCGGCTGAAGCTAAGGGAACACGTTGCGGAGAGAGGCGAGACTGAAACGAGACTCGGATTCCGGCGCTGACGTAACCAACTGCACTAGCTGTCTTCCACCTGACCCCGGGAGTATACCACGGTAGGGCAGATGCCACCTGGGCTGGCCGTTCGCCAGCCCCCGGCCGCCTGTCAGGTGTCCGCCACGCGCTCCGGAATCACTCGTAACGCAGCGCCAGCACCGGGTTGATGCGGCTGGCCCGCCGGGCCGGGATCAGCCCGGCCACCGCCGACACGATCGCCAGCACCGCCATCGTCGCGGTGGCCATCCACGGGTCGTTCGGCTGGATGCCGTACAGCTGCGACGAGACGTAGCGTCCCAGCGCCAGGGCGGCGGGCAGTCCTACCGCCAACCCGATGGCCAGCAGCACGAGCACTTCCTTCATGACCAGCCAGATCACCAGGTTCGGCTCGGCGCCCAGCGCGAGGCGGATCCCCATTTCCTTCTTGCGGCGGGCGACGACAAACGCCATCACGCCGTAGAGGCCGACCGACGCGAGGATGGTCGCGAGGAGGCCGAAACCCGCCGACAACGTGGCGATGAGGCGATCGGTCATCAGCGTTTCGTCCAGCTGCCCTTCGAGCGTCTTCATCGAGTAGACCGGCATGCCGGCGCTGAGCGCGCGGACTTCGCCGCGAATCAGGTTGAACGCGCTCGTCGAGGCCTCCGTCGTCCGCACGTAGAACGTCGCGCTGTTGCGGCCCCAGTTCGGCAGGAACACCTGGCGGCGCACGCCTTCGCGCGGGCCTTCGTAGAGCGAGTTCTCGGCCACGCCGACGATCTCGATGTCCAGCTTCACGCCCGGCCGGTCGCCAAACGCCAGGTGGCGGCCCACCGCACTCTGTCCGGGGAAGAAGTGCTCGGCGAAGCGGCGGTTGACGATCGCCACGCTGGCCTTTTCCTTGCCTTCACCGGGACGGAAGTCGCGGCCCTCGAGCAGGCGGACGCCCATGGTTTCGAAGTAGCCCGGCGACAGCATGTTCATGTAGGCCTGCATGTCCTCGCCGTCCTTGGACTGATGCCCTTCGACCGACATCGTGCTGTCCCACTCGTCGCCGGCCAGAATGGCCACGTTCGCGAGTGCCGCGGAACGGATGCCGGGCGCCGTGCGCAAGCGGTCGAGCAGCTGCTGGTAGAACTGCCCGGTCGTCTCGTCCGAGTAGCCGCTGAGCGCGGGCGACAGCTGGAACATCACCAGGTTGTCCATGGCGACGCCGGTGTCGGTGGTGCGCAGGTTGCCGAGGCTGCGCACGAACAGCCCGGCGCCGAACAGCAGCAGGAAGCTGAGGGCCACCTGCGCGGCGACGAGGCCCTTGCGCAGGTACAGATGACTGCCCGCCCCGGTTACCGCCCCGGCGGTGTCCTTCAGCGTGCCCCACGTATCAGGGCGGCTTGCCCTGAGCGCGGGCAGCAGTCCGAACACCACGCCGGTGATCAGCGTGAGCGTGAAGGTGAACGCGAGAATGCGCCAGTCGGGCGAAGGCTCGATCAGCAGCGGCTGACCGTCAGTCGGCACGAAGGCGATGAGCATGCGGGTAAGTCCCACGGCGACTGCCAGGCCCACGGTGCCGCCGGCGAACGACAGCAGCAGGCTCTCAACGAGCATCTGTCGGACGAGTTGTCCACGCGAAGCGCCAAGCGACAGCCGGACGGCGATCTCACGCTGCCGCGCGAAGGCCCGCGCGATCAGCAGGTTGGCGACATTCGCGCACGCGATCAGCAGCACCAGGCCGACCATGCTCATCAGCACGATGAGTGCGAGCGAGAAATCGTTGCGGAGCGGCGAGTAACCGACCGCCGCCGGTTCGGCAACGAGACGGCCCTTGAGGAACTGCTCGCGGATGTACGGCGTGAAGTCCTTCGCGCCCGGCAACGTCAGTTCGTGCTGACGAATCTGGAGGAACAGCGCCTGCAACGGCGCCTGCGCCGTTTCCGCGGTGTATCCGGGCTTGAGTCGCGCGAACACCTGCACCCAACGCGTCCGCTCGGCGTCCATCCGCACCCACTGCCATTCGGGCACGACGGCCGGCTTCATCTGGATCGGAATCCGCAGTGCCGGCGCGCGCGCCGGGTCGATGCCCGCGAATCCAGCCGCCGACACCCCGACAATGGTCATCGGGTAGTTGTTGACCAGGATCTTGCGGCCGACGACGGCGGGGTCGCGGTTGAAGCGGGTGGTCCAGTAGTCGTAGCCGAGAACCACTACCGGGTGGCCCTCGTACACCTGATCGTCTTCCTGCGAATTGAAGACGCGGCCGACGGCCGGCGGCACGCCGAGCATGGTGAAGAAGTTGCCGGAGACCATCTCCGCCTCGACGCGCTCGGTCTGGTTGTCCACGCTGATCGACGTGGACACGAGTCGCCGGGCGATGACTTCGGCCAGCGGCTCGGCGCGCTTCTGGTACTCCTGGTAGATCGGGTAGGAGTGCATGCGCATGCCCATGTTGCTGCCGGCATGCGGGCCCTGCTGGTAGAGCATCACCAGCTCCTCGGGGTTCTTCACCGGCAGCTTGCGCAGGAGCAACTGGTCGATCAGCGTGAAGATGGCCGTGTTGGCGCCGATGCCCAGGGCCAGCGACAGGATGGCGACGATGGCGAAGAGCGGGCTGCGAACGAGACCGCGAACCGCGAGACGAAGGTCCTGGGACAGGAGCGACATGGCTGTTGGACGGTCGGGACCGGCCCAGGGTTGGCGCGAATCTTTGGCCGAAGGTCAGCTATTTCAGCGAAAACGGCGGGTAGTCGTCCACGAGCAGCAGCATGTAGGCGTCCACCCGCAACCGCCACCGCAGCGCGCCCACGCCGAACCCGTAGAGGCGGCTCGGATATCGGCCGGTAACCAGGATCGTCACCCACGCGACGGCGGTTGTGACATACCACGCCAGCATCACGAACACGAGCACGATGAAGTGAGGAATGGCCAGGAACAGGCGAAACGCGACGCTCACCCGATTCCTCGGCTCCTGCGGCTCGTCGAGTGAGAAGGAGGCCGGATACGGCACGTCGCCGAACGGAGGGAACGGATCCGTGAGCAGCATCAGATAGGCGAGCGCGCGCGTCCGCCAGCGCATATAGAACGACGTGAACTGCCGGATCTCGGCGATGTGCCGGCCGCTGGCAAGAATGGTGAACCAACTGACGATCGCGAGGATCAGCACCACGGCGCCAAGCAGGCCGCCCTCGGCACCCGCCGATGTCTCCGTGTCGCCACTGTACGACACGCCGAATCCCGCGCCGCCGACGAGGATCAGATGCGGGATCGCCAGGATCAGGCGGAACGCCGTTGTGAGCCGGTTCCGGATTGCCGGCGCTGGTTCGACGTGGACCGTGACCGGGTAGGCCATGCGGCACAGCCTACTCCGGTTCGGCGCCGCTCTGCCGGCGCGAGGACGGGCACGGCGAGATTCCCGTTTGCCGCCTCATGCACTCCGCGTATCCTCCCACGATGATCGTGGCCGTCGTCGTCGTTTACCTTCTGGGAACGCTGATCGCCGGCGCGGTGTTGAGCAGCCGGATCAAGAGCGTCTCGGACTACCTGATCGCCGGCCGCAATCTGGGGCTGGCCCTCACCACGGCCTCGCTGGCCGCGGTGCAGATTGGCGCAGGCGTGGTACTCGGAGGCGCTGAGGTCGGCGCCTCGTCCGGGATCTGGCCCGGCATGTGGTACGGCCTCGGCTGCGGCCTGGGCCTGATCCTGGCCGGCCTGTTCGCGGCCGAGCGCATGCGCTCGCTCGGGGGCATCGTGCCGATCGACTTCTTCGCGCACCGCTTCGGCGAGAGCCGCGGCGTCCGGTTGTGGGCGTCGCTGTCGAACATCCCGAGCCTGCTCGGGATCTTTGCCGCGCAGTTGATGGCTGCCGGCAGCGTCCTCTCTGGATTCGGCATCGACTTCACCCACGCCGTGCTCGCCATCGGCGCGGTCATCTTCTTCTCCAACGTGATGAGCGGCATGTGGGGCGTGGTCGCGGCGGACTTCCTCCAGGTGGCGATCATCGTCGTCGGCATCCCGCTCACCGCATGGGCGGCGGTGAGCCACGCCGACCCGGGCGCGGCCTCGGCGGCGCTGGCCACGCCGTTCATCCCGTCGGGCATGGCCACGCGCGCCATCTTCCTGATCACTCCGTTCCTGTTCTCGATCTCGGTGTCGTACGACGCGTTCATCCGCTACCAGTCGGCGAAGAGCGCCGCGATCGCGAAGTGGGGCTGCATCCTCTCGGGCATCATGGTCATCCTCGTCAGCTTCTGCGCCGCGCTCGTCGGCGCCGTCGGCAAGCAGACGTTCCCCGAGGTCGAGAACGGCAAGGTGCTCACCCACGTCGTGACCGCGACGCTGTCGCCGGTGCTGGCGGGGGTGGTGGTATCGGCGCTGCTCGCCGCCGCGATGTCCACGGCGAACGCGCTCCTCATCTCGATGGCGGGGTGCTTCTCGCGCGATTTCTACAACATGGTGCTCAATCCGGCAGCGCGGATCGAGGACCTGCCGCGGGCCACGCTCTACGCCCGCATGGCAGTGGCGGTGTCGCTGGTGCTGGGCGTGGCCGTGGCGCTTCGGGCGCGGGGCATCCTCGACACCATCATCATCTTCAACTATCCCTACATGGGGAGCATGCTCGTGCCGCTGCTGGGCGGCCTGCTGTGGAAGGGCGGCACCACCAGGGGCGCCTACGCGGCGATGTGGGTCGGCGGCGCCATCGGCGTGGGCGCGTTCCTGGCCGGCGTGCCGGGCCCGCTGCAGGGGCTGGTCAACATCGACCTCGCGCTGCTGATCGCGTTTGCCGCCTCGGCGATCGCTTTCGTGAGCGTCAGCGCGGCGACGAGGGAGTAGGTTCACCCCGCGGCTTGCACTCGGCCCGCGGCTTCCAGTTGACGCGCGTGGCCGGCGGGCGGTTCAGGACGATCGCGCCGGGCTCGGGGCAGATGTCCACGCAGCTGCCTTCGTACCAGCATTCCCCGGGCCACAGCACCAGCGGTGGTCCGCCCTTCTCCTCGTTCGGCAGGAACAGGTCGACCGGGCAGACGTGCAGGCACAGATTGCAGCCCGTGCAGATGTCCGGGAAGATCGTGATCGGATCGACCAGCGCCTGATCCGGAACGGCCATCACCTTGCTCATGCGCGCGCTCCTGCGATGTAGTCGGCGTTGTGCCGCTCGTAGTTCGCGGTGAGGTCGCCGTAGTAGTCGATCGGCAGCTCGCCGTTCCGAACGCCGCCCTCGTCCTGCCACACCGTGACGAACTTGTGCCACGCCGGCGGGTCCATCTCGGGATAGTCGAGACGCGTGAACTGCAACTGGTGCGAGCTGGCCTTGCGCGCGAGGCACGAGTGGATCACCAGCTCCGCGTTGGTGAGGACGTTCAGCGTCTCCTGGGCGCGGAGCAGGTCGTGGGGATTCCGCGCGAAGAGCGCCTTCGATTCCTGCTTGAGATCCTCCAGCCCGCGCAGGCCTTCGTGCAGCAGGTCGTCGCTCTTCACCGCGCCGCAGTAGTTCTGCATCACGCGGGTGATGGCCTCCGCCAGCGCCTGCCAGCTGAGGCCCTTCTGCCGGCTGAGCGGCTCGAACAGGCGGGCGCGTTCCGCGTCCACCTGCGGTTGATGAATCGTGACGGAACCATGCGAGGCGGCGTAGTCGGCGGCGTGCCGGCCGGCGTAGTGGCCGGTGGCGGCGGCGTGGCCCACGCAGTCGGAGGCGAACAGCACGTCTCCGGCGGCGAACAGCCCCTCGAGGTTGGTCATCAATCGCCAGTCGTTGACCATGCCGCCTGGAATGCCGAAGAACTGCCGCTCCTGCGGCAGGAACTGCCCCGAGCGCCAGCCGTCGCCGTAGCTCTGGAGCGCGTCGCGCGACGGGTCGAAGCCCGCGTCGTTGTAGGCCTTGTAAACCGGCGTGCGCGTCTTGCCTTCGTTGCCGACCATCATTCCCCAGATGACGCGGCGCTCGGTCTCGGGCATGCTCGTCAGGTCCGCGTAGAAGGGCAGCTTGTAGCCGCGCTTCAACGCCTCCTCGACCGCCAGCGTCTCCGGCCCCTGGAACTCGTAGAAGGGAAAGTCGGGCTCGCCGCCGCCCTTCATGTAGAACTTCTGCCCCGGCGACGGGCGGTAGCGATCGGCCACGCTGTGAAGCTCTCGGCCATCGCGATCCAGCCACGGGATCTGGCGACCCTCGGCATCGATCATCGTGCACGCGTACCACGTGTTGTGGTTGTTGCCGGTGCTGTACGGAGGGAAGCTGCGCAGGCCCGACCACTCGCCGCGCAGCGACTTCTCGAGCATCGTGAACGAGCCGCCCACGCGCCACGCCATGGCGTGGCCGTCGCCCGTGCACTGCGGCGGCCGGAACTCCGAGATGCCGGTGGCGCCCGGCGCGAACAGCCAGAGCCGCGTCGGCCGCGACATGCAGAACACCACCGACTTCGCGCGGCAGACCGTGAACTTGCCGGTGCGGCCGTTGATGGCGACGGCGCCGACCACCCGCGCGCCCATGCGGCCGCCTTCGGTGAGCAGACCCGCGCCCATGGTGCGGTCCACGACCTGCGCCCTCATGATCTTGGCGCCGCGATACATCGCCCGCTTGAACGTGGTGCCCCAGACGCGCAGCGTGAAGCGGTTCACGTAGTCGTAGGCGAACATGAACTTCGTGGCCTCGTCCCTGAAGTCCGCGCCCTTGAACTCATCGTCCGTGTCGCGGATCTTCGCGCCGTAACGTTCGAGATCCAGCAGACGGTCGTACGACTCGCGCGCCTCGATGTAGTGCGAGATCCCGTTGTTGTAGCCATGGTGGCCGCGGATCATCGCGTCGGCGAGTTCCTCCGGCGTGACCAGGGAGCAGGGATTGGTGGCGGCCATTTCCCAGTGATCGCACCCCGAGCCCATGGCGCCGCTCGTCATGGTGGCGGCTTTCTCCCACATCACGACCCGTGCGCCACCGCTGGCCGCGCCCATGGCGGCAAAGCACCCCGAGGCACCGCCGCCGATCACCAGTACGTCGGTGTCGACCTCCTCGGTCTTGTCCCACTCGATGGGATAGGGCCAGCTGACGGCGTCGGACATGCCCCAGAGCCTAGGAGGAAGGAGGGCGACGGGTCATTGGCCGCGTGATAAATTCTTCTCAAATTTTATTAAAGCCAGATGGCACGAGCTACCTACCACTTCGGGCCGTTCGCCTTGCACCCCGCCAGCCGGCTGCTGATGCGGGACGGCGCCGTGGTGCCGCTCACCTCCAAGGCATTCGAGGCGCTCCTGACCCTGGTCCGCCGCGTCGGGACCGTGGTCGGCAAGGACGAACTGCTGCGGCAGGTCTGGCCCGACACGGTGGTCGAGGAGTCGAACCTGACGCAGACCATCTTCATGCTGCGCAAAGCCCTGGGCGACTCCGTCCGCGATCATCGCTTCATCGTCACCGTGCCGAAGCGGGGTTACTGCTTCGTCGCGGAGGTGCGAGAGCGGGCCGAGGCAGACGATGTGGCGACGGGGGCCCAGTCGGCGGCGCGCGCGCTGCTCGGCAAGCGTCACACGGAGAACACCGAGGCATACCAGTTGTGCCTGAAGGGCCGCCATTTCTGGGAGCGCCGCACGGCCGGTTCGGTGGAGAAGGCCATCCGCTGCTTTCAGCAGGCGCTCGAGAAGGATCCGCGCTACGCAAAGGCCTACGCTGGCCTGGCCGACTGCTACGCCATCCTCAGCCAGTGCAGCCGGCTGCCGCCGGCGGAGACCATGCCCAAGGCCCGCGCAGCCGCGCTCGAAGCGCTGCGGATCGACGAGTCGCTGGCTGAGGCGCACACCACGCTGGCACTCGTGAGGATGCTGTACGACTGGGACTGGCGCGGCGCCCAGGGCGAGTTTCGCGCCGCCCTTGTGCTCAATCCTTCCTACGCCACGGCGCACCACTGGTACGGCATGTGGCTGGTGGCGGGTGGGCGATTCGACGAGGCGATTGCCGAACTGGAGCGGGCGCAGGAGTTGGAGCCCCTGTCGGTGGCCATCAATACCGACCTGGCGCTCGTCCTCTACCTGGCGCGCCGCTTCGAGGACGCGGTGGCTCAGTACCGGGCTGCCATCGACCTCGATGCTGCCTTCACCGACGCGCAGATGGGTCTCCTGATGGCGTACGGGGAGATGGGTATGGCCAGCCAGCCTGTCTCGGAGTTCCTGCGCGCGCCGGAGATGTTCAGCCGTGACGTCGCGGCGACGCTGGATGCGGCCTATGCGCGGTCCGGCGTCCGCGGATACTGGCGCGCCTTCCTGGACCTGGCAGAGTCGCCGTCGAGCGAGGTCTACAGCTCGCCGTACGTGCGGGCGCGCCTGTATGCCGCGGTGGGCGACCTGCCGCGGGCGCTGCAGTGGCTCGAGACGGCCAGGGACGTTCGCGATGCCGGGCTGTCGCTGCTGAACGTCGACCCTGGCCTCGACGTCCTCCGCGGCGAGCCACGGTTCCAGGCGCTGCTCGATCAGCTGCATCTGGTCGACCCGCCACTGCCGATCGGACAGTCTTGAAATCAGCCCGACGGTAACGGTGGCGCCAGCCCGGCCGTCGGAGGCGCGAAGTGGGTATTCCCGCGCAATTGCGTGACGTTCAATTCTGGTGCGCGTTTTGCCCTCAGGCTCTCGTGACCAACCGCGCCAGCATCGCCGTTGCCTGCCTCGAACCCGCCGAACGCACGTCAGTCTCCGACTGGCTGTCGCAGTCCGGCTACGACCCCGTTGCCGTGTCCGATCTCTCCCGCCTCGACGAGGATCTGCACACCAACCCCGTGGAAGCGCTGATCGCGGAGATGGCCATGGTTCCGCGCGAGGACGATGTCCGCGGCTTGATGCGGCGGCTGGGGAACAATCGCCCGTTGATGATCCTGGGTGACGCGAGCCGCCTGCCCAAGGCGGTGAGGGGAGACCTGAGTGTGATCAACCGTCCCCTCACCCGCGAGGGGCTGCTGCTATCGGTGGGCCTGGCGCTGGCCGAGGGCCGTCCCGCCCGCCGCTTTCCGCGTCGCGACGTCGAGCCGATCCCGGCGGTGGCGCACGGCATGGCCGTGACCGTTCGCGAAGCCAGCATCGGCGGCGTCGGGATCGAGGTCACGGGCCCCCGGCAGGCCGTGCTGCCGCCGTACTTCGAACTGCGCGTTGCCGCGTTCGGCGTGCACGTCGTGGTGAAGCGGGCGTGGCTGGTGCCGGTTGGCCCCGCACTCGCCCGGTGCGGCGGCACCATCGAGGGGGACCTTCCGGATGCGACCAAGCCGTGGGCGGAGTTCGCCCGCGAAGCGCCGGCGCCGGTGGCCTCCGTCTCGCGGCGGAATGCGATCTAACGCCGTTACGGCGTGACCGTGAAGCGTGAGAGCGGCGAGGTGGCCACCACCTCGTTGCCCTTGAGGGCGGTGATCTGCCACACGTACGCTTCCGGTTCGAGGGCGACCGTGTTCGGCAGGTGGGCCTCGGTGGTGGTCAGCAAGGGGCTGTCCCACACGGTGCGATTGTCGGTGGCGGCGGCCAGGTGCATCCGGTAACCGTCGGCGCCTGGTACTGCAGTCCAGCTGAACAGGTCGATGTGCCCCGACGACGACCCTTCCGCGGGTTCGACGATCTTCAACTCACCAGCCGGTGCTGCTGGGGCCTTGCTGGCCGCCGGGGCTGCCGTAGAGGACGGCGCTGGCGCCTCGGACGATCCGCAGGCAATGGAGAAGGCAAGGAGAGACGCGGCCACCGCCGCACTCGAGAGACGAAAGCATGCACGAGGAGTCATTGAGAAAATTATAGCGGAGGCCGTATGCTCTCTCGCTATGCGCATCCATACCTTTGCTGTGGCATTCACGGTCGCGTGCGCGCTGCCCGTGTCCTCGTCCGCTCAGACCCCGGCCGGCCAACCGCCGGCCGCCGCGGCGCAGCCACCCCGTCCGGCGATGACGCTGACCACGACCGCGTTCCCGGATGGTGATCCGATTCCCGCGAAGCACACACAGGCCGGCGATCAGATCTCGCCGGCGCTGACGTGGAGCAACGTCCCGCCCGGCACGCAGAGCTTCGTGCTGCACATGCGCGACCCTGACGTGGCGCGCAACAAGGGCACCGAGGACCAGGTGCACTGGCTCGTCTGGAACATCCCGGGCACGGCCACCGGACTTCCCGAGGGAGTGCCAAAGGGCGCCGACCTGCCGGACGGCAGTCATCAGATCAGCGCCAGCGGTCCGGTATACCGCGGTCCTGGCGCTCCGGCCAGCGGCCCTCTCCATCACTACACCTTCGAGGTGTTCGCGCTCGACACCAAGCTCGACGTGACGGCGGGCGCGGACGCGTGGGAGACGAGAACGGCCCTCTGGAAAGCCATGGAGGGGCACGTTCTCGGGAAGGCAGTCTACGTGGGGCTGTTCAGGCGACCGCAGTAACAGGGCTGATGGCCCCCTCCTCGCCCTGGGTGGCCTCTGTCTTTTTCTCGCGGCGGCGGCGAGTCCGCGCGCGCAGGGGCAGTTCCGAATCGCTCCCTGACCTTCACCTACCACCTCCCGTAGCGTGGGTTGACGGGCTGCGGACCGGGAGCCATACTCCACGTCAGCCCCATGGTCGGCCGACTCACCGTCGCCTGCTTGTTGATCGCGGCCCCCGCGTTCGCCCAGTCGCGCGTGTATACCAACGCCGACCTGGGGAAGCCGCGGACCTGGTCTCACGCCGCAACGGCACAAGAGCTGGCGTCACTCGCGGCGCGGCAGTTCGTGGCGCCGCCGGTGTTTCCCGACAATCCAACCGTGCTGATCATCGGCGGCGATCCCTCGCACGGCCCGTTCGGACCGCTTGAACTCACGCCTGCGCAGCCGCTGGATCCGAACTGGCAGAACAACGCCTGGTACGGCTCCGGATACCTTGGCGGTGGATGGTACGGAAGCCGTCTGCCGTTCGATCGGCGGGACGGACGGATCAGGGACGGCACCGGGGCCCGGCCAAACTTCCCCTCTGAGCGCCCTCCCCGGATTCCGCCGCCCGGCCAGGGACACCGGCCTGTGCCGCCATCGAGCGCCGGGCCGAGCCGCCCGCAGCCCGCCCGCGGAAACGCCGGCGGCCTCACGCCTCGCGCCGTCCGACGCTGACACCACCATGGCCACACGCCGGGAATTCATCAGGTCGTCCATCCTGGGATCGGTGGCGGCAGGCGCCGGCCGACTGACCGTCTCCACACTCGAGGGTTCATCGATGCAGTCCACGCCCCCGACGGGCACCCGCAAGATCCTGATCGCCGGCGGCGGCTTCAACACCGCCTTCATCCGCTACATGGCGCAGCTCACCGGCAAGCCGCGGCCGAAGCTCTGTTACCTGCCCACCGCCTCCGCCGACTCGCAGGCCGGCACCATCACCTGGTTCAAGAACTGCGCGCCGCTGAACGTCGAAGCCTCGGCGCAGGACAGCTTCATCGAGAGCCTCAGCCAGGTTCGCAGCTGGGAAGAAGTCCTCCTCTCGGTGGACGGCATCGTCTGCTCCGGAGGGAACACGCTCAACCAGCAGGCGATCTGGAAGGCGCAGGGCATCGACGTGGTGCTGCGGCAGGCGTGGGATCGCGGCATCGTGCTCGGCGGCGCCAGCGCGGGGTCGCTGTGCTGGTTCGAAGAAGGCACCACCGACTCGCGCCCGAAGGAACTGTCGATCGTGCAGTGCCTCGGCTTCCTGAAGGGCAGCCATTCGCCGCATTACGACGCGGAGCCCGGACGCCGTCCTCTCTATCAGAAGCTGATCGGCAGCGGCGCGATGAAGCCGGGCTATGCCTGCGACAACGACGCCGGCATCTACTTCGAGGACAACGAGGTGAAGCGCGTGGTCGCGGCCAGGGCCGAGGCCAGGGTCTACTACGTCAGCGTCGCCAACGGCCGCGCGGTCGAGAAGGTGCTGCAGCCCGAGATGATCTCCTAGGGCGCCCTCAGGCCAGCCGCGATGCCACGCGACGGATGGCGGCCAACAGCGCCTCGCCGTCCGCGACCTGCGTGCGAAAATTGACGATGCACGCGCGGAGGGCGAAGCGCTCGCCGATCATCGCATTCGACAAGTAGGCATCGCCTTCGCGCTGCACACCGAGCATGATCTCGCGGTTCAGCGCGTTCAGTTCCTCCGCGGCATCGTCCCGTCCTCGCAGGTGCGGTGGCACGTAGCGAAAACACACGATGCTCAGCGGCACCGGCGCCAGCCGCTCGAAATCCGGGCTGTCGTCGATCGTCCGCGCCAGGGTCCGCGCCACGACGATGTTCTGCTCGATGGCGTCGCGGATGGCGCGGGCGCCGTGGATCTTCAGCAGGAACCAGATCTTGAGCGCCCGGAAGCGGCGCGACAGCTCGGGCCCGTGATCCCAGAACGCGTACGACGACATGTCCTGGTCGGCAATCACATCCACGTACGCGGCGCCCTGCGCGAACGCGCGGCCGAGGTGCGCGGCGTCGCGCACCAGCAGGCAGCCCGCGTCGAGTGGAGCGTAGAGCCACTTGTGCGGGTCGAGTGACATTGAATCGGCGCGGCCGAGCCCCGCGAGCGCACCACCAATGCTCGGCGCTCCCGCGGCAAAGCCGCCATACGAACCGTCCACGTGCAGCCACAGGCCGGTCGGCGCGCACACGTCGGCAATGGCCTCGAGCGGGTCGATGGCGCCGGTGTTGACGTCACCTGCATTGGCCACCACGCACACCGGGTGCAGTCCTGCCGCGCGGTCTGCCGCGACGGCCTCGGCCAACGCCTCGGGGCGCATGCGGAATTCCGCGTCCACTGGAATGTGCACGATGGCATCGCGGCCAATCCCCATCATGGCAGCGGATTTCGGCGTCGACATGTGCGTCATCGTCGAGGTGTAGATACGCGGCCGGCCGGGTAAGGCCGCGACACCAAGCGAGTTGATGTCAACCGTCGTGCTGGCGCGAAGTGCCACCGCCAGTCCGGCGAAGTTCGCCAGCGATCCGCCGCTCAACAGGATGCCGCCCGCAGCGGCATCGAAGCCGACCAGCGCCTTCATCCAGTCGATGACCTGATGCTCCACGGCGGTAGCAGACGGTGCGGATCGCCACGACGTCACGTTCTGGTTGAGCGCCGAGGCCAGGAAGTCGCCGATCACCCCGGCGAAGCTGCCGGACGACTGCACGTAGCCGAACATGCGCGGATGCCCGTTCTTGCGGCCGAGCGCCGCAAGCGCTGCGAACTGTTCGAGCACCAGGTCCGCGTGTTGCGGCTCCTCCGGGAGGATCTCGTCGACGAGGCCGGCGAGCTCGCGCGTCGAGATCGGCGGGTAGACCGGAGGCTCGCCGGTGGTGCGGAAGTATTCGAGAACCCAGTTCAGGGCCGCGCGTCCCAGCGCTTCGCGTTCCGCCGGCGTGAGCTCGATGGTGGTCAAGCGCTCATTATCACGCGGGCAGTGCCGGAACCGGTCCATCATATGGCCGGACCGAAAGCCGCGCATGAAAAGCCTGACCGGACATCTCTACTTCTGGGTGCTGCTCGCGATCGTCACGGGCGGAACGATTGGTTACGTGTCTCCCGAGACGGGCGTGGCGCTCAAGCCGCTCGGCGACGGATTCATCGCGCTCGTGAAGATGCTGATCGGTCCGATCATCTTCTGTACGGTGGTGCTGGGCATCGCCGGCGCGGGAGACATGAAGAAGGTGGGCCGCGTCGGGGGCAAGGCGCTGCTCTACTTCGAGGTGGTGTCCACGTTCGCGCTGGCAATCGGCCTGCTGGTCGCCAACCTGGTCCGGCCCGGCGCGGGGTTCAACGCCGATCCCGCCACGCTCGATTCGCGCGCGGTGGCCGACTACGCCGTGGTGGCCGCCAGGCAGAGCACGGTGGAGTTCCTGCTCAACGTGATTCCGCGGACGTTCTTCGACGCGTTCACGGGGTCGGGCGACTTGCTCCAGGTGCTCTTCGTCGCCGTGCTGTTCGGTTATGCGATGACCCTCATGGGAAAGGAGGGAAACCTCGTCCACCAGGTGATCGCAACCAGCTCGCACGTCTTCTTCCGCATCATGAACGTGATCATGAGGCTGGCGCCGCTCGGCGCCGGCGGCGCCATGGCGTTCACGATCGGGCGCTACGGCGTGGATGCGTTGAAGCCGATGGCCTGGCTGATGGGGAGCTTCTATCTCACCTGCATCCTGTTCGTGCTCGGTGTGCTGGGCGGCATTGCCGCGCTGACCGGATTCAGCATCGTGCGCTTCATCCTCTACATCAAGGAAGAGCTGCTGACCGTGCTCGGCACCTCGTCATCGGAGTCCGCGCTCGTGCCGTTGATGCAGAAGCTCGAACGGCTGGGCTGCTCGAAGTCGGTTGTCGGCCTGGTCGTGCCCGCCGGCTACTCGTTCAACCTGGACGGCACCAACATCTACCTGACGATGGCCTCGCTGTTCGTGGCGCAGGCGCTGAACATCGATCTGACGATGAGGCAGGAGCTGACGATTCTCGGCGTGGCGATGCTGACGTCGAAGGGAGCCTCGGGCGTGACCGGGGCCGGTTTCATCACGCTGGCTGCCACGCTGGCAGTGGTGCCGACGATTCCGGTTGCAGGCCTGGCGCTCATCCTGGGCATCGATCGCTTCATGTCCGAAGCGCGCTCGCTCACCAACTTTGTCGGTAACGGGGTCGCCGCGATCGTCGTATCACGGTGGGAGAACGAGCTCGACCTCGCCACCCTGAAGCGCGAGCTCGCGGGGCAGGATTCAGGTTCGCCCGAACTCAACAGGAGGCCCGCGTGACTGGTCATCCCCGTGTGAATCCCGTTGTGATTCGCAGCGCCGCTGCCGCCCTCTCGATCTTCGTCGCGACCGTGAGTCTAGCGGCCGCCGACTGGCCCAACTGGCGCGGGCCGCTGGGATCCGGCGTATCCACGGAGACCGGACTGCCCAACACGTGGAGCGCCACCCAGAACGTGGCCTGGAAGGCCGCGCTGGCAGGCGTGGGTGTGTCGTCGCCCATCGTCTCGGGCGATCAGGTGTACGTGACGTCGCAGGTGGGGGCCGGCGTCCGTCAGCCCGGCAATCATCCGCGACTGGCGCAAGGCGCCAGCGCTGCCGGCTCGGGCGAACGTGCGCTGGCCGCGGCCGGTGCAGACGGCAAGACCATCTTCGTCGTCCAGGCCTTCGGCCGCGCGGATGGCAAGCTGTTGTGGGAGCACCGCATGGAGGCGAGCGGCGAGCTTCCCGGCGTGCACGACAAGCACAACATGGCATCGTCCAGTCCGGTCAGCGACGGACGGATGGTGTATGCGTGGTTTGCGACCGGCCAGATCGTCGCGCTCGATCGCACCGGCAAGGCAGTCTGGAGCCGTCATCTCGGCAAGGAGATCTCTCCTTTCGAGATCAATTGGGGCCACAGCAGCTCGCCGACGCTGCACGGCAACCTGCTGCTGTTGTTGTGCGATCACGCGCCGGCGTCGTACCTGCTCGCGGTGGACAAGGAGACCGGCAAGCAGGTGTGGAAGGCCGACCGCGGCAAGGGCCGGACGTCCTACAGCACCCCGTTCGTGGTGGACGCCGCCGGCCGCAGCGAGATCGTCGTCAACTCGAGCGAGCGTGTGGACGCGTATGACGCGAAGGACGGGACGCTGCTGTGGCACGTGGGCGGCAGCAATCAGTTCCCCATTCCGGTGGGTTCCTACGAGAACGGCATGATCTACATGAGCCGCGGCTACCGGAGCGGTCCCTACATGGCCGTCCGGCCCGGCGGGCGGGGTGATGTATCGGCCACCAATGTCGCGTGGCAGGTTTCCACCGGTGCTCCTTACGTCTCGTCCCTCGTGCACTATCGCGGCCGCGTCTACATGGCCAACGACGTCGGCGTGCTCTCCGCCATCGACGCGAAGACCGGCGCGCGGGTGTGGCAGGAGCGCACGTCCGGCGTATTCTCGGCGTCGCCGGTGGCGGCCGACGGAAAGATCTACTTCCTCAGCGAGACGGGCGAGACAGTGGTGCTCTCAACCGAGGGCCCGTCGATCATCGCGCGCAACGACCTCGGCGAACGGGCACTGGCCTCGCCGGCAATCTCGGGCGGACGGATCTTCATCCGCACGGACGGGCACCTGTTCGCGGTCGGGAAGTAGGCGCGCCAGCCTGTCCGGCTACGGGATCAGCGGCGCCGTCGGCGCGCCCAATCCGCGATACAGGAACTTCTGCACCCGCTTGCCTTCGTAGCTCTCGGTGATGAAGAGGTTCCCCTTCGAGTCCGACGCGCTGTTGTGCGCGCCGTAGAACTGTCCCGCCCAGTGGCCGCCATGCCCGAACGCGCTGACCACCGCCAGCGTGTCACGCCGCAGCACCCAGACCTGCTGGTTGGTGCCATCGGGCACCATCAGGAACGTCTGCGCCGGATCGGTTGAGAAGGTGACGTCCCACACCGATCCGCTGCCGAGCGTCTGGCGCGCCACGGACGCTTCCTTCACGAACGTGCCGTCCTTGCGGAATACCTGCAGCCGGTCGTTCGTGCGATCGCAGACGTAGACCAGCCCGTCGTTCGAGATGCGCACCGCATGGACGATGCGGAACTGCTCCGGCGGAGGGCCGTCCGGGTCGTAATTGCTCGGCCGATTCTCGTTCTGCACCGCGCCGCTGAACGGGCCCGGCAGGCGTTCGCCGGCCTTCGCGAAATACTCATCGTCGGGACGCTTGCCGTAGGCGCCCCAGTGGCGCTTGTAGGCGCCGGTCTTGGCATCGAAGACGATGACGCGGTGGTTCACGTAGCCGTCGGCCACGTACAGCTCGTTCGCGGATCGATCGACGATCATGTTCGCCGCGGCGCCGAGGTTGTTGATGTCGTTGCTGCCGCGCCCCTGGCCCTTGCGGCCAATCTGCATCACGAACTTGCCCTGCCGCGTGAACTTCAGGATGTGGGCGTCCTTCTCGCCTCCGCCGCCCAGCCACACATCGTCACCGTCGACGTAGATGCCGTGCTCGAGGTCGGGCCACTCGTAGCCATCGCCAGGTCCGCCCCACGACGACACCAGATTCCCCTCGGGATCGAACTCCAGCACCGGCGGCGCCGCTCGCCAGATCGAGCGGGTCTCGTTGGGTTGCAGGCTGGTGGGACGATGCACGATCCAGACGTGATCGCGGGCATCGACAGCGACGCCGGCGACCGCGCCGACCAGCCAGCGGTTGGGCAGCGGCCTGGGCCACATCGGATCCACCTCGAAGGTGGGGACCTTGGCAGCCGGCGACGCGGATTGCGGCGCCATCGACGCGACCGCGCCGGCGAGAATGACGACCACCCAGACGGTGAACAGACGCCGCATGTGTCTCTCCATCGAGTGCAGGCCGTCACTTCTGCCGATAGACGACGCCGCCCTTCATCACGAACTGCACCCGCTCGAGCTCGCTGATGTCGGACAGCGGATTGCCCTCCACGGCAATCAGGTCGGCGAAGTAGCCGGCTTGCAGCGTGCCGACGCGATCGCCCCAGCCAATGGCCTCGGCGGCGATGCGGGTGGCGCCTTCGATGGCCGCCATTGGCGCCTGACCCAGCCCGACGCGCAGCTTGAACTCGCGCGCGTTCTCGCCGTGTGGGAACACGCCCGCGTCGGTGGCAAAGGCGATCGGCAGGTTTTGCGCGAGGGCGATCTTGAACGCGCGCTCCTGCGTGCCCTGCATCGCCCGTTCGCGCTCCACCTGGTGCGCCGGAATGTTCAGCGCCTGGTTGTCGTTGAGGATGGTGTGTCCGACATACAGCGTCGGCGCGAAGTAGGCACCCTTCTCCTTCAGCATCCGCGCCCCTTCTTCATCGAGCATGCTGCCGTGATCCACCGTGCGCACGCCGGCACGAATCGCCGCCTTGATGCCTTCGGTACCATGCGCATGCGCGGCGACGAACCGGCCCCACCGCTTGGCTTCCTCCACGGCAACCGCCAGTTCGGCATCCGAGTACTGCTGCGCGCCGGGCGGGATGCCCTTCGACATCACGGCGCCGGTCGCCAGGATCTTGATGAAGTCGGCGCCATTCTTCAGGTTGGTGCGGACCACCTGGCGCACCTGGTCCACGCCATCCGCCAGGTTGCGGACAATCGGCACGTCCACGTAGATGGAGAACTGCCGCGCGTCGCCGGCTCCGCCCGTGGCCGAGACATAGTTGCCCGCCACCTGCAGGCGCGGGCCGGGCACCGAGCCCTTGTCGATCGCGTAGCGCAGATCGATGTCCACGTAAGGCCACGTCGGTCCCATGTCGCGGCACGTCGTGAACCCGGCCATCAGCGTGGTCCGGGCATTGACGGCGCCGTAGATGGCGGCCCGGCCCGGCGTGGTGGTGAGGAGCGCCGACTCCCAGTTGGTGCCCACTTCGTCGGTGAGATGGGTGTGGAGATCGATCAGGCCGGGCAGCACCGTCGCGCCACCCAGATCGATCACCTGGTCGGCCGTGAGTCCCGCGGCCGGCCCGACCCGTTCGATGCGTTCGCCCCTGATGAGGACGCCGGCGTTCGCCAGGGGCGGTCCGCCGCGGCCATCGATGATGCGGGCCGCCTTCACCAGGATGGTGCGGCCCGAGGCCGGCACCTGAGCGGGGACCGCGGTGCCGAGGAGAATCGCCGCCATCGCCACGGCCAACGCGGCCCCGCGGCGAAGCGCTACCCGTCGAGTCGAAGCTGCTGATGCCGCCATGGTGACGGGCACACTACCACGTCGGGCGGGCGCACCGTGTCGTCACAGCTCACGCACGGCGTCCCGCACCGCGGCCCGGGTGCGGTTCAATTCGCGCGTCAGCTGCGCCTTCAGGAAGCCACTTTCGCGCTGCCCCGAGAGCTGCGGCAGGGCCTCGGCCTTGTTCAAGCCGGGCAAGGTGAAGCGCTTCGTGGCGCGGAGAATGGGCGACCATTCGGCGGGGTCGTGATGGAAGCGGCCGCCCCGCGTGTACATCACCGGATTGAGGATGCGGCCCAGCCGGATGACCGTCGCGTTCCACCGCTCGACGTCGTCGGGCGTGAGGTTCGGCGCCATCCGCCGAGCATCGAAACGCTCCAGCGCTTCGGCCAGCGCCCGCGCGTCGGCGAGCAAGGGCTCGAAATCCACGCCCTCGGCTTTGGCCTGGAAGCCGGTCACGACATCGAGCAACTCCTTTATCGTCGCGCGATAGTCGAGCGGGAGGAACCGGGCATTGGCCAGGCCCCAGACCGCTTCGAGGCCCACCTTCACATCGGTCGCCAGGATCGACACGTCGGCCTTGTCGAGCGTGTCGTGCTCGGTGTGCCACCACCACGCGTTGCCGCATCCGCCCGTCCACGGCCGCTTGTCCGGGTGACCGTCGGGCAGGAACGGATAGGCCGAGAACGAGGGCATCCCGCTCGCGAGGAACGACTGGTCGGCGGCGCGCATCGGCCGGAACACCGGCGCGTTGGTCTGGCCGGTCACCGACGCGATCACCGAACGGCAGTAGCCGTCGAACTCGGCGCAGGTGTTGCGGCAATAGTAGGCCGTCGCGCCCTTCACGCCGGGCGAGTCGATGTTGTAGTACGCCAGGCCGCCCTCGGCGAGATCGTTGAAGAAGGTGTCCGCGTACCACGTCGAGCCGCTATAGCGGCCATGGGAATGCCCCGGCCACCAGCACAGGCGAACGGATCGCTCGAGGCCGGCTCGTTCCTTCCACAGCAGCTTCGCCATCTCCAGCACGCAGGCGTCGCCGGTGGCGTTGTCGGTGATGCCCTCGTGCCAGGCGCAGTAGTGGCCGCCCACCAGCACGAAGCGCTCGGGCTCGCGAGTCCCCGCAATCCGCACTTCCGGCAGCTTCGAGCGGTACCAGCCCGTCTCGACGACGGTGGTCATCACCGCCTGGACGGGTTGACCGGATGCGAGCATCGCCTTCAGCGCGATCCCGGAGTCGAGATCCACCGACACCGCGGCGACCGTCGGCATGCGGTCGATCTGGTCGAACTCCGGCGTGCCCCAGATGGTGGTGCCGATCATGTTGTGAATGAAGCGGTCCTCGTTCGCGAAGACAATGCCCGCGCACCCGGCCTGACTGGCTTGAAGGATCGTGACCGGCGTGGCCAGTCCGTCCACCAGCGCGATCCTTCCCTGGGCCGCGGCAAACTGCGCCTGCTCCACCAGGACGATCTCCGCGGCGAGTCCACCCGGGCTGGTCGAACACGCGAACGAATGCGTGACGCAGCGAAACTCGCGGCTCGACGGCGACGTCACGCGGAGCGCTGCCTGACGCGGATAGCTGAGGAAGGCATCGAACTCGTGCACGACGACGGGCACGCCCGCGGCCTCGAGCTCGGACGCCAGATAGGCGGCGGCGCGATCCTCGCCGTCGCCACCCGTATCGCGCGGCACCTGCGAGAACCACTCGAGATGGCGTTGAAGAGTGCCGGCGTCTACGGCGGCGTGCATGCGGGCGAGAGCAGTGTTCGTCATGAGGTGAGGTCCAGTGAGGCGATTATGCCCGTGCCGGCCGCGCGCGGCCCAGCCACGAGCCGACGACAATGGCTGCCAGCGTAACGGGCGCGGCGATCCAGAACGGATCGAGGGCTCGCGGGTCGCCCAAGGTCTGCCAGCCCAGCACTGACAGCGTGCCGACGATGATCGCCGCCGCCGCGCCGGTGGCATTGGCGCCGCGCCAGTACAGGCCCAGCAGCACCGTGATCGCTACGGGCGTGCGGATCATGAACCCCAGCCGGATGTACTCGACGATGTGCGGAGCGTTGAGGGCGAGCACCAGCGCCAGCAGGCCGAGGACCGCGCAGGAAACCTGCGACAAGCGGAGATAGAAGCGATCCGTCCGATCGGGCACGAAGCGTTTGCAGAGATCGTTGACGAACAGGGCGGTTGCGGCGTTGACGCTGCTCTCGCCGCTCGTCACCACCGCCGCGAGGATGGCGCTCATCATCAGCGCCCGCAGGCCGACCGGCATCGCCGACATCATCGAGCGGGCAAAGGCCTCCTCGGGATTGGCAAGGCCGGGCATCTGCTGCAGCGCCCCGATTCCGACCAGCATCGTCAGGAAGCCGAACGGCGCCGCCATCACCCCGCCGAGGATGAATCCCCGCCGCGATGCCTCGACCGATTTCGACGCGCGGATCCGCTGGTACCATTCCTGGCTGCCGAAGCGCGCCATCACCACCGTGATCAGCCACGCCGCGATAGTCGGCGGGTTCCAGTTGCCGGTCGCGCCGTTCCACCACGAGGTATGGGTTGCCGGCACTCCGGCCATGACGTGCTGCAGGCCGCCCGCGGCGCTGATGAAGATCGGGACGCCGATCAGGAAGCCGCCGAGCATCAGTACCCACTGGTAGACGTCGCCGTAAGTCACCGACGGCATCCCGCCGAGCGCCGAGTAGAGAATCAGCGTCACGCCGACGACGAGGAACGCGGTGGTGTAGTCCAGGCCGATGAGCGCCGTCAGGACCGTGGCTCCGCCGACGATCTGCGCGGGCAGAATCGCAAAGGTAGCCAGGGCCAGCGCCACCGCGGAGATCGGCCGCAACCACGGCTGGTACCGCGACTCCAGGTACTCCGCCAGGGTCGTCTCTCTGAGCGGATGGATCTTGTGGACGGCGACGTACGCGAATGGGATGAAGGCCAGCGCCTGCAGCGTGACGTACCACGCCGCCGAGTATCCGTCGCGATAGGCCATGGCGACCGAGCCCATGGTGTTCCCCGCGCCGATGTTGGTCGCGGCGACCGCGCAGCCGACAATCCACACGCCCCACGTGCGTCCGCCGTCGTAGTAGTCGGAATAGCGCTGGACCCGGAAGTAGAAATACAGCCCGAAGGCGAGCATCGCCATCGCATACAGAACGACGACGGCGAGATCGAGCGGGTGGGCGGTGAACAATCGGGGCTCAGGATACTTCACCGCTTCGCAGGGTAGGGCACGGCTCCGGCAGACGGCAACCGGACACCGGACACCGGACACCGGATACCGGATACCGTGATCAGGTCACGGCCGCGCGCACCGCGAACCGCGGATCGCGCCACTCGCCGCTTTCGAGCGCCTGCTGGAAGCGATCCACCGCATCCCAGACGTCTACGAACCGGGTGTAGAGCGGCGTGAACCCGAAGCGGAGGATGTCGGGGGCGCGGAAGTCGCCGATGACGCCGCGAGCGATGAGCGCCTGCATCATGGCGTAGCCGCCGGTGTCGTGCGCGAACGACACCTGGCTGCCACGCTCGGCGCCGTCACGTGGGGTGACGAGTGTCAGACCGTGTCCGGCGCAGCGCGACTCGAGCAGCTCGATGAAGAGGTCGGTGAGCGCGATCGACTTGCGCCGAAGCGCCTCGATGCCGCCGTAGCCTTCAGCCGCCAGCACGGTATCGACGCCGCACTCCAGGGAGGCCAGCGACAGCATCGGCGGCGTGCCGCACACGAAGCGGGCGATGCCCGAGGCAGGACGGTAGTCCGAAGTGAATTCGAACGGCGCGGCGTGACCGAGCCAGCCCGACAGCGGCTGGCGCCAGTCGTGTCGATCCATCCACGCGGTGTGCCGCGGATGGGCCCACACGAAGGCCGGAGCGCCCGGGCCGCCGTTCAAGTACTTGTAGCCGCAACCGACGGCGAAGTCCGCAGCGTCGCTCGCGGCTCCGCCTCCATAAAGATCGACCGGCACAGCGCCGGCGGAGTGGGCGAGGTCCCAGACCACCACCGCGCCGGCGGCGTGAGCGGCGCGCGTGACCTCGGTCATTCGGTGCATGCGCCCCGTCCGATAGTTGACGTGCGTCAGCATCAGGACGGCGAGCCGGTCGTCGAGGTACGCGGGCAGATCCTCGGCATCCACCAGCACCAGCTCCAGCCCGTGTGCTCGCGCCTGGGTATCAGCGATATAGAGATCGGTGGGGAAGTTGGTGCGTTCGGAGACGATGCGCCGGCGCAGCGCACCTGGTGTGGAGGCGCCAGACGACCCGGAGACTGGTGCCGAGGCGTTGACCACGGCGATCGCGGCGCTCAGCACTTTGTAGAGATTCGCCGACGTGGAGTCGGCCACGATCACTTCGCCGGGGCCGGCGCCAACCAGCCTTGCGATCTTGTCGCCAATCCGCTGCGACGCCGTGATCCAGCCGGCGGTGTTCCAGCTTCTCACCAGGCCCACGCCCCATTCGTCGTCGATCACCGTCCTGATGCGGTCGGAGACCGAGGCCGGCAAGACGCCCAGCGAGTTGCCGTCCAGGTAGATGAGGCGCTCGGCATCCACGCCGGTCAGCGCGAACTCGGCGCGGAGCGGCGCCAGCGGATCCGCGCTATCGAGCGCAACGCAGCGATCTCTCGTCATCGTCACAGCGATCTCAACACGGCTCGGACCGGCGAAGCGTCGGCGCCAGCCAGCTTGAGCGGAAGCGCAATCAGTTCGTAATCGCCGGGCGCCACCGCGTCCAGCACCAGGTTCTCCAGCACGCGCATGTCGTGCGCCAGCAGCTGCTGGTGGCTGTCGAGCGTCTTGCTGTCGGCGGGATCCACCGACTGCGCGTCGATCCCCACCAGGCGGACGCCGCGATCCGCGAGCCACGCGATGGTCTCGGGCGCGAACGCCGAGAACTCGCCGGACCACGTCGTCGGCGCCTTCAGTGCGGTCCGCACCAGCACGCGTGGCGGCAGGCCCGACGATGCGTGCGCCAGGTGTTCGGGCCTGACGAGCGGTCCGCAGTCGAACGCGTGAATCACCCGGCAGGGACCGAGAAACGGCTCGAGCGGCATTTCGCCGATGGTGCGCTCGCCGTGACCGTAGTGCAGCGGCGCGTCCGCATGCGCGCCAAGGTGCGGCGACATGGTGATGGCGCTCAGGTTCACCGGGCAGCCGGGCCCGATCTGCGCGGTCCATTGCTGCGAATACACCGTGTCGCCTGGGAACGCTGGCGTGTCCGGCGACACGATCGGGGAGATGTCCCAGAGGGTCATGAGGAAGACGATAGCAGGTCTGGCGGCGGCGATTGAGTGGCCTGGGATAGGCTACGCGGCATGACCCGATCGCAGGCCGGGCCGCCGGGCGAATCGCTGATCCGTGCCATCGGCACGCTGGGGCTGGCCGCGGGCATCGTCAACATCACCATCGGCGGCGGCATCTTCCGACTGCCTGCGCTCGTTGCGGGTTCGCTCGGCGCCGCCGCGCCGCTCGCCTATCTGGTGTGCGCCGCCGCGATGGGACTGATCGTCCTGTGCATCGCCGATGCGGGCAGCCGCGTCTCGCTGACGGGAGGGCCGTACGCCTACGTCGGCACGGCGTTCGGGCCCTACGCCGGGTTTCTGTCGGGCGTGCTGCTGTGGAGCGCGGGGACGTTCGCCGGGGCCGCCGTGTCGACGGTGCTGGCCTCGGGCATCGGCCAGCTCGTGCCCCGGCTGTCCGGCCCGGGCATGGAGGTGGCGATCCTCGTCGTGGTGTTCGGCTTCTGGTCGCTGATCAACCTGCGCGGTGTCGCCCTTGGTGTCCGTCTCAACACCGTCGCCACGGTTGCCAAGCTGCTGCCGCTGCTGGTGGTGGTGATTGGCGGCGCGTTCTATGTCGATCCCGGCAACCTGAAGGTTGCGGCGCTGCCGTCGGGGGGCGACGTGGCTCGCATGTCGCTGCTGTTGATCTTCGCGTTCGCGGGCATCGAGGTGGCGCTGGTGCCGAGCGGCGAGGTGCGCGACGCGGCGCGCACCGTGCCTCGCGCCGTGGCGCTGGCCATGGTGGGAGTGACGGTGTTGTACATCGCGCTGCAGGTGGTGTCGCAGGGCGTGCTGGGCGGCGGCCTCGCGCAGGCCACGGTGTCGCCGCTGGCCGATGTCGCCGCGGCTTCGCTCGGCGGACCGGCCGCGTCGCTGCTGCTGACCGGCGCCTCGATCTCGATCTTCGGCTACCTTGGCGGCATGACGCTGTCGATGCCGCGCATGATTTTCGCGCTGGCGCGGGACGGCTTCCTTCCACGGGCCCTGGCGGCGGTTCATCCCGTCTACCGTTCGCCGCATGCCGCCATCCTTGCGCAGTCGGCGTTCACTCTGGTCCTGGCCATCACCGGCACCTTCGAGAAGCTGGCCATTCTCGCCAACGCGTCGGTGCTCGTCCTCTATCTGGGCTGCGCACTCGCGGCGTGGCGGCTCAGGCAGATGGGCATCGAGGGGGGCGGCACCGGCACGGCCTTTCGAGCGCCCGCTGGCCGGCATTGTCCCGTGGCTCGCGTGCGGCGTGATCCTGTGGCTGCTCACCGGGCTCACCGCCGACGAGTGGCTGGGCTTCGCGGTGTTCGTCGGCGCGGCGTCGATCGTCTATGCGGGCACGCGCGGCCTGCGCGCTCGGTCGGTGGCCTGAACCCGAGGCGGTTCGGAGCGATGGTCTGAGCGGGAGGCGTTCGGGGCGGGACGTGTCGCGCCTCGATGCCCGTCTGGACGCAGCGCGCGCTACCCGTTCTTCTCTCCCGATAGTCAATGGGTGGGCTTCTTCGACGGGTCCTCGCTGAAGCGAGTATCGGTGAGCGGCGGGCCGGTGATCACGATCTGCGCGAGTCAGATTCCGCGCGGTGCAAGCTGGAGCGACGATGGGACCATCGTGTTCGCGACGCAGGACACCGCCACCGGACTGCTGCGCGTCGCGGCCGCCGGCGGCGAGCCGACGGTGTTGACCACGCCGGACGCCGCCGCAGGGGAGCGCGATCACCTCGCTCCGTCACTGTTGCCGGACGGCCGCGGGATCCTGTTCACCGTGGTCCCGTCGAATCCCGAGGAGCCGCGGCTGGTCGCCGTCCTCGACCTGAAGAGCGGCCAGCGTAAGACGCTCATCAGAGGCGGAAGCCAGCCTGAATACGTCGAGACCGGACACCTGGTGTATGCCAACGCTGGGACGCTCAACGCCGTCCGCTTCGACCTGAGGCGTTTGGAGGTGCAAGGCGATCCCGTTTTGGTCCTGGAGGGCGTGGCGATGACGCGGGACTCGGCCGCCGCGAACTATACGGTTTCGCGGCAGGGCACGCTCGTCTATGTCCCCGCTGGGGAGACCGACGCTGCGCGGCCTCTGGTGTGGGCCGACCGGACTGGCCGCGAGACGCCCATCGAGGCGCCGCTGCACCCCTACTCCTCACTGCGTCTCTCGCCGGACGGGTCGCGCATCGCGGTGCTGATCCGCGATCAACAGACCGACATCCACATCTTCGATCTGGCACGACGGACGCTGATGCGGCTGGCGCCGAGTGCCGCCGCTGAATCGAGCCCGGTGTGGACGGCCGACGGCCAGCGCATCGTGTTCGCGTCGAATCGCGGCGGGCAATCGAACTTGTATTCACAGGCAGCCGACGGCACTGGCGCGGTGGAGCGCCTGACCATGAGCACTGGAGCGGGTCCCGATTCACAGCTTCCCAGCTGGGTGGCGCCGGATGGAAGCGGCATTCTGGGCTCGGAGATCTCGCCAAAGACCGCTGGTGATGTGGTGTGGTTTCCACTCAAGCCGCCGTCAGGCGAGTCCACGTCACGTCCACTCGTCGGTTCCGGTCAGCCCGTCGAGCGGCTCGTGCAGTCCCCGGCGATTGAATATTTTCCCGAAGTCTCGCCCGACGGACGTTACGTGGCATACCAGTCGAACGAGTCCGGAAGGAACGAAATTTACGTGCGGCCGTTCCCACGCGTGAACGACGGAACCTGGCGCGTGTCGCCCGAAGGCGGTACTCGACCGGCGTGGGCAAGAAACGGCCGGGAGCTCTATTATCTCGACCAGGCTGAAGTGCTCACCGCCGTGCCGGTGCAGACCGCCGGGGCTTCATTCGTGTTTGGCAACCCGGCCGGTTTGTTCGCGGCGCCGACCGAAGCCGTAGGGATTTACACCTCCCGCGAGTACGACATCGCGGAGGACGGTCGCTTTCTGCTGGTCAAGACAAGCGCTTCAGGAAGCCGCAGACAGACGGCCATGGTCGTGGTCCTCAACTGGTTCGAGGAGTTGAAGACGGGGCTGCCCGTCCGACGGTAGACGGGCCGATCCTGGCGCCGACTTTCAGGCGGAGGTCCATGCGCATCCGCCATGGAACTTTGTAGAATAACGGCCCGTCGAACCTACACGACCGCACGAAGCGAACCCTTTCTCCATGAATACGTTTCAGTCACTCAGACGCGATCTGGTGCATGCCATGCGCACGCTCGCCCAAGAGCGCGCCTTCACGCTGGTCTGCGTCATCTCGCTCGGCATCGGCATGGGCGCGGTGGTGGCGCTTGCCACCCTCGGCCGCACCCTCACCGCTCCGGCGCGCGGCATCAACACCGACGGGTTGGTGGAGGTCCTGATCCTTCCAGAGGGTCCGCTGCGAGAAAAAGCCGGCGTGTGGGCCCTGGAACGATGGTCCTACCCGGATTATCAGGCGCTGCGCGACGCCGACGTCGGCATGGACATCACGGGCTGGAGCCTCGAATCCAGCGAATTTGGCGAGCCGACGCGGGACCAGAAGGCGCTCCCTCGTGTCGCGACCTTGTACGTGTCGCCCAACTACTTCCGTACATTCGGCGTGTCGCTCGCGCGGGGACCCGGTTTCGACGCCGCGCTCGATGACTCCCCGTCGGCCGAGCCGCGGGTCATCCTGAGCCATGACTTCTGGACCAGCCGGGTCGCCGCCGATCCCGACATCATCGGAAAATCCGTGATGGTCGACGGCGTGCCCCATACCGTCGTCGGGATCACGCCGGAGGACTTTCGCGGCCACTTCCATTTAGTTCAAGCTCCCCCTTCCTTGCTGATGGTTCCGCTGGAACGGCATCCGCGCCTGAGGCAGGAACCGAATCTTCGAAACGACAGAACCGCCGAGTGGGTGCGCATTCACGGCCGGCTGCATCCCGGCGCAACCCTCACGCAGGCGAACGGGCTGGTGTCGTCGGCCATGTCGACGCTGGCGAGCCGATATCCCGAGACGAATCAGTTCAAGGCGGCAACGGTGGAGCCGTACGCGTCGCTGGGCGCCGCTGGCCGTCCGGAGTCGTTGCGCGTGTTCAGCGTCCTCTTGACCCTGGCGGGGGCGGTGCTGCTGATCGTGTGCGTCAATATCTCCGGGATGATGCTGGTCCGCGGCGCCACGCGAGCGCACGAGCTGTCGATCCGCGCCGCGCTGGGCGCGGACCGGCGGACCCTCGCGCAGCATCTGTTCTTCGAAGCGATCGCGCTGGCGTGTGCCGCCGGCACGCTCAGTGCGGTCGTGCTGTTTGGCATTCCCGCCCTGATTGGATGGTGGATGGGCGTCCCGGTTCCGCCGGAGGTCGATTTCGATGCCACCGGCGCCCTGACGGCGGCTGGGCTCTGCCTCGTGGTCAGCATGCTCTTCGGATTGCTGCCGGCCATTCGCTTCAGCCGCCCCAGCCTGCTGCCGGCGCTGCAGGCCAATGCCGGCCGCGGCGGCACCCAGAGGATTCGCGCGCATCGCATCGCCGCCATGGTGCAGATCGGGATCGCGGTGCCGTTCCTCGTGATCAGCGGCGTGATGATCGATCGGGTGCGGACTGCCGATTACGGGTTGGCGCTCGATGGCCTGGCTGGCGCGCGCATCCCCGCGTCGGCCAGGCAGCGGGACGCCGGGTCGATCCGGTCGGCTGTCGACGGTCTCAGGCAGGCGGCCGGCGTGCGCTCGGTGGCAATCGCCGACGGCATGCCCATTGATTTCGACTACCGGGAATTTCGCGTCGGGCGGGCCGACCAGGCGGCGTTCGCCACTGCCCACGTCACGCGCGTCGGCGAAGACTTCCTCGAGACGATCGGCGTACGGCTGCTGCGCGGTCGAACCATCACCGCTGAAGACCGCCTGATGAATGCGGCGGTCGCCGTCATCTCCGATCCACTCGCACAACAACTATTCCCCAACGCCGACGCGATTGGGCAGCGCCTGACGTTTTCACTCGAGGGAAGGCGCGAGCAGGAAGTCACCGTGATCGGCGTGACCCCGGACTTCGCCTCGTCGCAGCTGACCACCACGCGGCTTCAGCTCCTGCTTCCGCTGCCGGACGTCTCCACCGCAGCGGAGGGCGTCGCACCGGCGGTGCACCTGATCGTGCGCGGCGAGCCGGGCGACGAACCGAGATTGAAGTCGGCGCTCGAAACGGCGCTCCGCGGGCTCGGCGTCGAGCCGCTGCCAGGGGTGGCCTTCCCGGGCATCGTCACCGGTCCGGAGCTCGATGAGAAGAGCAAATCGGATCTGGTTGCCGAGGGTACTGCTGTGGGAATTGCGGGCGGGCTGGTGCTGGTACTTTCGGCGCTGGGCATCCTTGGCGTCGTGGGGTTCATGGTGGCGACGCGCACGCGCGAATTCGCCGTCCGGATGGCGCTGGGATCGACGCGCCGGCGGGTGTTCGGCCTGATGCTCTCGGACACGGTCAAGCTCGTGATTCCCGGCGTCGCTGGAGGGTTGCTCCTGGCGGCGGTCCTGATTCGCACCATGCAGGACGTGATGGGCACACCGCTCACCGTTGGCCCCGAACCGCTCGGCGTCATGGAGCCGGTGATCTATGCCGGCGCGTCGATGCTTGCCGTGACCGTCGCATTGCTGGCGGGCCTCCCCGCAGCGCGGCGCGCGACGTCGATCGAGCCGATGGCGGCGATCCGGTCGGAGTGAGCGGTCCGCGGCATGGACCGGTGACCACTCTGTTATAGTCCGCCCGTTCACGCCGGTCACCCAACGGTCAGCGTATGGGCTGCAGGCGTCTTCGGGCGCGAGGGAGGTTCATCGTGAAGAGCATCGTGATCGGGCTTGTCGGCGTGGCCTGCAGTGTCGCCGCGCTGGTGGCGCAGTCGAAGATCAATCCCACCGACCCACAGCCAACCTGTGCGATGTGTCCTGGCTACTACATCGCGGCCAGCGAGCTGCAGGCGTACACGAACCGGGCGGTCGCGGAGAAGCTCACCGACCAGCAGGTGCGCGACGTCGAGATCGGCAAGGCCCACGTCGGCATCGGCATGGTGCACCGCGGCAAGCTCGATGGGCCGCTACCGGACTCGGTGGCCGAGCACGACCAGGTCAGCGAGGTGTACCACATCATCGACGGCTCGGCGACGCTCGTCGTCGGGCCAGACATCACCAACCGCCAGCGCCGGCCCGCCACCCTGCAGACGGTGCGCGAGTTCAACGGACCGGGCAACAACGGATCGGAGATCCGGAACGGCGCGACCTTCAACCTCAAGGCTCGGTGACGTGGTGGTGATCCCGGCGGGAACGGGCCACTTGTTCACGAAGATCGACGACCACATCGATTACCTGATGGTGCGGATCGATCCCGACAAGGTGACACCGCTGAGGGACGAGGCGGCGTCGAAGGCCTACCTGTCGAAGCCGTCGAAAGGCGGCGGTCAGTAGCGACTGCCTCAGGTCTGCTGGATCATCGACCGCAGCTCTTCGATCAGGATCGCCATCGCCTGTTCCAACTCGGCGCACGCGCCGTCGATCGCCTCCCGCTCTCCAGCGCTGGCCTTCACTTCCAGCTGTTGCGCACACGTGTACGCGTCGCCCTGTGAGAACAGCCCCGCGGCGCCCTTGAGCGCATGCGCCGCCGCGCCGATCTCGTTCAGGTCGCCGGCCTGGGCCGCGGCTTTCAGCCGGTCGAGCATCTGCGGCGCGTCGGTGAGGAACACCCCCGCGGCCTCCGCAAGCAGCGTCGACTGTCCGCCAAACGCCGTGAGCAGCGCCTCCCGGTCCAGTGCCGGTCCCGGGCGCGGCTCGGCGACGGTGACGGGTGCTGCGCCTGACTGACGCTGTTTCCGCAGCCGATCGATGGCCGAGAACAGCTCGTCCGGCCGAAGCGGTTTCGAGACGTAGGCGTCCATGCCCGCGGCCAGGCACCGCTCGCGATCGCCGGACATCGCGTGGGCGGTCAGCGCGATGATCGGCACGTGACCGCCGGTGTCGCGCTCGCGCGCGCGGATCGCCGAGGCCGCCTCGAGGCCCCCCATCTGCGGCATCTGGACGTCCATCAGGATCAGATCGAACCGTTGCGCGCCGCTCGTCTCGACGGCCTCGCGGCCGTTGCCGACCACCGTGACGCGATGGCCGCCCTGATTGAGCAGCGCCAGCAGCAGCTTCTGGTTGGTCAGGTTGTCCTCGGCAACCAGCACGCGGAGCGCGCGCGCCCGGGGCCTGCGGCGACGGCTGGGTTCGCCGTCCGCGGTGGCTGCTTCGGAGCCGGGGGACGCGAACAGCGTCACGATGGCATCCATCAGGTTGGACTGCTTGACCGGCTTGGACAACTCCGCGTCGAAGCGCGCCGAGGTTGACGATGCCGGTGCGCGGCCGAGCCCGGCCGAGGTGAGGAGGATCACTTTCGTCGCCGCGAGCCGCTCGTCCTCGGCGATCTCCTTGGCCAGCGTGAAGCCGTCAACGTCGGGCATCATCGCGTCGGTCAGAACCAGGTCGAACGGATCGCGATGTTCGGCCGCCTCGGCCAGCGCGGACAGGGCAGCCATCGCGCTGTCCACCGCCGTCGCCCGCAACTTCCAGCCAGCCAGGATCTCGGTCAGGATGAGGCGATTGGTGGCGTTGTCGTCGACGACCAGCACGCGGAGATACGGAAGGCTGCCAGCCGGCGGCACCAACGGCTCAGTTGAAACCGGGGCGAGGCCGAAGTGGGCGAGGAAGTGGAACCGGCTGCCTTTCCCCACCTCGCTCTCGATCCAGATCCGCCCGCCCATCAGCTCCACCAGTTGCGCGGAGATGGTCAGCCCGAGGCCGGTGCCACCGTAGCGCCGGGTGGTCGACGCGTCGGCTTGCACGAACGGCCCGAAGATGGTCCACAGCTTGTCCTCCGCGATGCCGATGCCGGTGTCGGTGACGCGGAACCGCAGGACCACTTCGTTGGCGGTCACCTGTTCGACGGCGACGTCGAGCATCACCTCGCCGGTTTCGGTGAACTTCACCGCGTTGCCGACCAGGTTGAGGATGACCTGACGCAGGCGTCCGGAGTCGCCGACCACCATCTCGGGCACATCCGGAGCGATGCGGCAGGCGAGCTCGAGGTGCTTCTCGGCCGCGCGCGGCGCCAGCAGGCGGACGCCGTCTTCCACGGTGTTCCGGACATCGAACGACGCGCGATCGAGCGTGAGGCGCCCGGCGTCCATCTTCGAGACGTCGAGGATGTCGTCGAGAATCGTCAGCAGCGCATCGGCGGCCTCCCTCGCCGTTCGAATGTAGTCCCGCTGCTGCGGAGTGAGGCGGGTGCGGAGCGCGAGGTCCGTCATGCCCATGATGGCGTTCATCGGGGTGCGGATCTCGTGGCTCATGTTGGCGAGGAACTCGCCCTTGGCCCCCGCGGCCCGCACCGCGATCTGGCGCGCCACGTCGAGCTCCTTGACCAGTTGCGCAAGGCGTTCGGCGTTCTGCTCCTGCTCGATCTTGGCGCGCTCCATCTCGCCGGCATAGACGCGCAGCGCCGCTTCGGCGCTCTTGCGATCGGTGACGTCGCGGGCGGCGGCGTAGACGAGGCCCTGCGTCGGAAACGGCGCCGCGGTCCACTGCAGCCACTTGTACGAGCCGTCGCGCGCGCGATACCGGTTCTCGAAATCGATCACGTGCCCGCCGGTCGTCAGCGCCGACAGCGCCGAGACGGTGGCGGCGCGATCGTCGGGATGGACGAAGTCCATGAACGGCGAGGCGCAGAGCTCCGCGTCCTCGAAGCCCAGCACGCGGTGCCACGCGGGATTGACCCGCACGAAGTAGCCGTCGAAGGTGGCGACGCAGAACAGGTCGAGGGACAGCCGGAAGAAGCGGTCGAGCTCCTCGTTGGCCCACTTACGCTCGACGAACAGCCCGATCTGGTGGCCGACGGTCGTGATCATCGCCAGCAGTTCGGGCGTGGGCTGGAGGATGTCCTGGTTGAAGAACTCGAGCACGCCCATGACCTTCGGGCCCTGCCGGATCGGCAGGCCGAATGCGGCATGCAGGCCGCACTCGTTCGGCCGATGCGGCGCGCGGGAAGTTCGAGTCGCAGGTGACGTCAGGAATCCACAGGGGCTCGCCGGACGCCCAGACCCGGCCTGGCAGCCCGATTCCCGGCAGGAACGTCGACGTCCTGCGAGACGGCGGCGAACTCGCCAAACGGCGCGGACGGCGGTTGCCACAATCCGACGAACTGCAGGACGCCGCGCGAGTGATCGACTTCCCAGAGGGCGCCGTACTGCCACCCGAGCGCCAGGCACACCGCCTCGAGCATACGGGGCGCTGCTTCGGCGAGCGTCGGCGACTCCGCCAGCACGCGGGCGGTTTGGTAGAGAATCCCCTGGTAGGGACCCGCGTCGGCGAGGGTGTCGGCAGCGTGCGGCGGAACCGTCTCGTCCATGCGTTCACCTCACCTATCGACGGTCGCCAGTATTACACTACCCGGGCTTCTTCACACTTGGAGGGCTTGACGATGGCCGCGACGACTCGCTCCCGGCGGCGCATCCTGATCGTCGATGACGATCGCGCACTTCGTCATGTCCTGTCCGCCCTGCTGATCGGCGTCGGCCACGTCGTCGAGCAGGCTGGCGATGGGCCCGAAGCGCTCGCGCACCTGGACGCGGGCGGGTTCGATATCGTGCTGCTCGACATCAACCTTCCAAGCGCGAGCGGCCTCGACATCCTGGCGCACGCGCGGCGCGCGGACGCGCCGCCGATCGTGATCATGATGACGGCCGACGACACCTCGGCCCCGCTGCTCTCGGCCGTGCGCGGGCAGGCCCACCGCTACCTCCGCAAGCCCTTTGCCCCGGCCACCATCGTCGAAGTGATCGACGAGGCGGCCGCATCGGCGGAGATGTCGATCGAAGTCGTCTCGGCGCGGCCGGAGTGGGTGGAGCTGGTGGCGCCGTGCACGCTGGCGATGGTCGACCGCATCCAGTCGTTCGTGCTGCAGCTTGAAACCAATCTGCCCGAACCCGCCCGCGAGGCGGTCGCGCAGGCGTTCCGCGAGCTGCTGAACAACGCCATCGAGTGGGGCGGCAAGCTCGATCCCGACCGGAAGGTCCGGATCTCGTGCCTGCGCGCGAAGCGCCTGCTGCTGTTCCGCATCGCCGACCCGGGGGACGGCTTCGACATCGACAAGCTGCGGCATGCCGCGATTGCCAATCCTGTCGATTCTCCGCTCGAGCACGCGATCATCCGCGAGGAACAGGGCCTGAGGCCCGGCGGCCTCGGGCTGATGATGACGCAGTCCCTGGTGGACGAGCTGATCTACAACGAAGCTCGGAACGAAGTGGTGTTCATCAAGTACCTCGATTGAGGTGAGGTGTCAGGTGGCTTCGATGGGTATCACGGAACGCCGGGTCGACGATGTCACCATCCTCGAGCTCGATGGCCGTCTGGTCCTCGAAGAAGGAGAGATTCCGCTGCGCGATTGCGTTGACCGTCTCGTGGCCGAAGGACACAACAGGATTGTGCTCGACCTGCGGCGGGTCACGCGGCTCGACAGCGCCGGGATCGGCATGATCGTGTGCAAGTACATGACGGCGTTACGCAGGGGCGGCGCCCTGAAGCTGCTGCACCCGACGGCGAAGGCCGAAGAGCTGCTGCAGATCACCCGGCTGTTCACCGTGTTCGAGGTCTTCGAGTCGGAGGCAGAGGCGATTCGGAGCTTCGGCCCGTCCTGATCGTCGCGCGTTGGCCGGCCTGGCCGTCAGCGCATCGTCACTTGCGCGCCTGCACGCCGCGAACCGCGGCGGCGATCATGCGGTTGAGCGCCGCGATCGACAGTCCGCCTTCGTCGGTGGGCGGGATGGTGGCAAATCCGATCGCAGAGGCCTTGGGATAGCGGGTGAAGATCTGCTCGAAGAGACGCGCCAGTTCCTCGCTCGATGGGCCGCCCGGCACCTTGTTGCCGTGCGCCATCACCTCTCGTGGATCGAGCACGTCCATGTCGATGTGCACGTAGATCTTGTCGGTGGTCCGGTTCAGGCGATCGAGCGCGGCCCAGACCGCGGGCGTCATGTTGCGCAGGTCGTCCACGCTGAGCTGTTCGATCATCGACGTGTCGACGAGGTGCTGCTCGAGCGGGTCGGTGAGCCGCACGCCGCCCATGACCACGTGCCTGTCCGGAAGCGGGGGATCGAGCTTGGCATCCAGCCGCATGCCCTGGAGCGCCCGTCCTGTCGCCACCGCCACCGGCATGCCGCCGAGCGAGCCGCTGCGCGTCGTCTCAGGCGTGTTGAGATCGGGATGCGCGTCGAGCCACAGCATCCCGATCCTGATCGCCTCGGGTGTCGGGCCCGATCGCTGCAGGCCCGCCACCAGGCCCGGCATCGACGGACACGTGGCCAGCAGTCCAACGGTCAGATATCCGTCGCGCTCGTTCTTCGAGACGATGTCGGCGAAGTGGCCCAGCGACATGCCCAGCTTCTTCCAGCCGCCGTACTCCGTCTCTTCTTCGGGCGTCAGGCGTGCTTCCTCGACGCGGACCGTCGCGCCCATCTCCTTCAGGATCCCTTGAATGCCGCCCTCCGCCATCGTGGTGGGACCCTTCGAGGGGCCGGTGGGCGAGAGCGGTTGCCGCGACAGCGCCACGCGCACGCGTCCGTCGGCGCCCTGATACTTCGACTGTGCGGCCGCGGGAGGGGCTGCGGCGACCCAGGCCAGGAGCGTCAGCGCGAGAAGGAGGCCTCTCATGGCGGGCATTATAGGTATCATTCGTCGCCATGAACACGCCGCCGTGAGCTGACGTTCAACCGGATCGCGGGCTGCGGCATGCCGGGCCGCCGGGTGATTCGTCTGCCTTCTGCCTTTCGCCTCTGCCTTGTCGACGCCATGGCGCTCAGCCGCGGCGTATTCGTTCGTTTTTCTGCTCGGGGCGCTGACACCTGCGTTGCCGGCTGTCGCCGCGCCGTTGCTGCACGGGGCGGACGTGCTGGTTGAGTTCCAGTCGCCCACCGCGTGTGTCGTCACCCTGACAGTGAACGTGGAAGGCGCGGCGCAGGTGGAGCACCGCGTGGAAGTGGTGGATGGCGCTCGCGTCGAGTTGAGCGAGATCCGCGGCGCCGCGCCGATTGGCGATGCCCGTGCGGTCGGGCGGACGCGCGCGCTCGTGGTGCGGCCGGAGGGCGCCGCCTACACGCTGCGCTATGCCGTCGAGCAGCCGCGCTCGAGTGCGGGTCGATGCCCGCTGTGGATCCCAAGTGTGCCCGCGGACGGTCGATCGCAGGCGGTCGCGCTTCGCGTACGGATTCCCGCCGGCGCTACAGCGGCCGGCACCATGCCGGGGCTGGCGTGGGTGGGCCAGGAGGGGTCGGCCACGCTGGGTCACCTTCCGGCGTTCGTGCGCGTGCCGTACGCGATGCCCGGTGAGCCCGCGCCGTTCAACATCGCCTTCGCCATGGACGTCGTGGCGATCGGGACGCTGGTCCTGGCCTCCGCCGCCTGGGCCCGGGGCCGTCGGGGTCAGGCACGATAGGGCCGAAAACGATGCAGTTCCTGCCACGTGCGCAAGAAGTGAAGCAAAACGGAGGCGATCGTGCCTGACCCCGGCTTCGGGTGGAGCTTCTACGGGTTCTTCGTTGCCGCCGCCGCGTGGCTCGCGATCTACTTCCTGTGGGCGTGGCGCGCGGCACTGCGCGATCAGCAGAGAGGCCGCGATGGTCGCTGACCCCGGCGTCCTGCTCTGGGCCATGCTCGCCTACTTCGGCGTGGTCTTCGGCGTGTCGCTCTGGGGCTACCGCCGCGCGACCTCCGAGGTGGAGTTCCTGGTCGCGGGCCGGACCATCGGCCCGTGGGTCGGCGGCGCCGTCCTCGCGGCAACGCAGATCAGCGCCGGCACCTTCGTTGGCACGCTCGGCCGGCTCTATCTGACCGGCGTGAGCTGGACCTGGATCTGGTTCGGCGTCTGGGCCGGCTGGGCCACCTCCGCGCTGTTCGTGGCGCCCAAGCTGCGACGGTTCGGCGCCCTGACCGTGGCGGACTACGTCGGCACCCGCTTCGCCAGCGAGGGCGCCCGGACGCTGGCCGCCGCCCTCATCATCGTCACCTACTCGATCCTCCTCACCGCGCAGTTCCAGGCCATCGGCGAGATCGCGTCCGCGGTGTTCGGCGTGGCGCCAATGGTGGCGATGGCCGCGCTGCTGGCCAGCACCGGTTTCTACACCGTGCTGGGCGGCGTGCGGGCGAGCTCGTACATCGAGTTCATCCAGACGTTGATCATGGTGCTGGCGCTCGTCTGCGCGGTCCCGGTGGTGCTGGTGCACGTCGGCGGGTTCACCGCGCTCGGCGAGTACGTCGGGTCGATCGAACCGCGCACCACCGGCTGGTGGTTCTCGTGGAAGGAACTGCTCGCGTTCGGCCTGTCGTTCGGCTTCGGCATCGCCGCCGCGCCTTACGAGATGACGCGCTACTACTCGATGCGCGACGTGGCAACGGTGCGTTATGCGATCGGTGTCTCGATGCTGCTGCAGGTGATCATCGGTTCGTGCGTCACCACGCTCGGCATCGGCATGCGCGGCGTGTTCCCATACCTGCCGTTCCCCGATCAGGCCTCGAGCATCATGGCCGCCACCGTGATGCCTCCGCTCCTCGGATCGCTGTTCCTGATCGCGATGCTGTCGGCGATCATGTCCACGGTCAACTCGATCCTGCTCGTCACCGGCGGCGCTTTCGCGCACGATCTCTACAAGCGACTCGTCAACCCGGCGGCCACCGAGCGGCGGCTGGTGTGGGTGAACCGCCTCTCCATCGTCGTGCTGGGCATCATCCCGTTCTGGGTCGCCACGCTGAAGCTGGGCGACGTGCAGGCGATCGTGATCGAGCAGTCGAAGTTCATCGCCAGCTTCTTCTTCGTGCCCGTGGTGCTGGGGCTGAACTGGCGGCGCGGGACCAAAGAGGGCGCGATCTGGAGCATGGTGGTCGGGTTCATCGCCTGCCTCACCTGGACGTTCACGCTGCAGCACAGCTTTGCGTCCCACGGTATCGACTCGGTGGAAGTAGGGGTGCTGGCGAGCGCGCTCACCTTCATCATCGTCAGCCGGCTGACGCCGCCCACGCCGGCGGCCAACCTCGCGATATTCTTCGACGAGGCGCGGTAGGGGATCCGGGGATTTCAGGGTTCTCGGATTCTAGGGTTCTAGGTTCTAAGGTTCGAAGGGGCGGGGAACGTCGATGTCCACTGTGATCACCGTGTTCAAGGACGAGGCGCTCGAGGCGACGGCGCGCGAGGCGATCCGGCTCGACGAGTCGCGGGCGCTGCTGGAGAAGTTCGTGACGCTCGTCCGCGAATCGGGCACGCCGGACGAAGAAGTCGCCGGCCGCTACATCGTCGATCGGCTGAAGGCGCTTGGCGTGCCGGTGACGCTGCACACGCCGGAGCTGTACATCAGCAATCCGGTGCGCGCCGAGCTGAGCATCTCAATTGCCGGCGCGGGGACCGCTTCCGGCGCAGGGGCCGCGGCCGGTGCGACCGGATCGACGCGGATCCTGCACGCGCGACCGCCGGCCATGGGCCGCTCCACCGGCGACGCCGCTGTCGAGGGTGAGATCTGCTACGTGCCCTCGAAGTACGCCGGCGGCACATCCTCGTTGTTCGATCTTCCAGACGCCGCTCGCGGCGGAGGCGCGGACGACCCGGTGCGCGGACGCATCGTGCTCACCGAGGGATTCTCGATGCCGGCCTCGGTCGGCGCGTTCGAGCGGCGCGGCGCCATCGCGCAGATCTTCATCCACCCCGGAAAGAACGTCCACGAAGGCATCTGCACCTCGATCTGGGGCGCGCCCACCGCCGAATCGCTGGGACGCAAGCCCGCGGTGCCGGTCGTCTGCATCAATCATGCGGACGGCGAGGCGCTCATCGCCGACGTGCAGCGCGGCACGGTACGGGCCTCGGTCAAGACCTGGCTGCGAGAGGGCTGGATGCGCTGCCTGCTGCCGGTGGCCGAGATTCGCGGGCAGGACGATGCGGACGAGTTCCTCCTGGTGCACGGCCACTACGATTCCTGGTACGAAGGCATCGGCGACAACGCCACCGGCGACGCGGCGCTACTTGAACTGGCCCGCGTGCTCTGGGGGCTGCGCGGCCAATTGAAACGAACCGTGCGGATCGCGTGGTGGCCCGGCCATTCCACGGGTCGCTATGCCGGTTCGACGTGGTATGCCGACACCTTTGCCGACGAGCTGGACGAGCACTGCATCGCGCAGCTCGATATCGACTCGCCCGGCTGTGCCGATGCCACGGCGTACGAAGAAGTGATGTGGATGGCCGAGGCCGACGCCGTGTGCCGCTCGTCCATCCAGGACGCGCTCGGCCTGCCCTCGAATCGCGTGCGTCCGCTCCGCGCCGGCGATTACTCGTTCAACCAGATCGGGCCGACCGGCCTCTACATGCTGCTGTCGAACATCCCGGGCGAGGAACGACAGCGCCGCGGCTACTACGCCGTCGGCGGCTGCGGCGGCAACATCGCGTGGCACACGGTGGACGATCTGATGCCGGTGGCGGATCTCGAGATCCTCCGGCGCGACCTCATGGTCTACCTGACGACGATCGTGCGGATCGTCAACGCGCCGCTGCACCCGTTCGACTACGCCGCGGCGGTGGAGGAGATGCACGCGGCGGTGGCGAAGTACCAGGAGGCGGCCGCGGGTGAGATCGACCTCGGCCCGGTGATCCAGGACCTCGCGCGCCTGGCCGTCGAGATCGGCGCGTGGCGCGTCGCGATGGACGCACGCGTGGCCCAGGCGCCTGGCGATCACGATCTGCGGCGCGGCACCAACGCGGCTCTGCGCCGGATCGCGCGGCTGCTGGTCCCGTTGAACTATGCCAAGGGCGAGCGATTCGATCACGACCCGGCGCTGAAGTTCGGGACGTTGCCGCGGCTGGAGCCCGCGGCGAGCCTGCCGCAGGCGCCGGCGGAGATGAAGCCGTTCGCGAAGGTGGGACTGCAGCGTGAGATCAACAAGGTCAGAGCCACACTGAGGGCCGTCGCCCGTGAACTGAAAGGCTAGCCGTTGCCGCGGGGCCTGGCACGATCGCGCCGAAAACGACGCAGTTCCTGCCACGTACGCAAGAAGTGAAGCAAAACGGAGGCGATCGTGCCAGACCCCAGCAAACGCAGCGAGTATCGCGATCTCGGCATGGACCGCCGCATCGATCGGCGCGATTTCCTGAATGGCGTCGCGGTCGGTGTCGGTGCGCTGTCGAGTGCGTTGCAGCCGCGGCCAGCGTCGGCTGCGACCCGTGCCCAGAGCACCCAGTCACCGGCGCCCGATGCCTACCCGCCGCGCCGCATCGGGCTGCGCGGGCAGCACGCCTCCGCGGTCGAGGCGTTCGGCGCCATCGACTCGGGCAAGTTCGCACAGTTTCCCGGCATCGACGTCGACACCAGGGAGACCTACGACCTGGTGATCGTCGGCGGTGGGTTGTCCGGGCTCGCGGCCGCGTATTTCTGGCAGCGGGCGCTCGGCGCCAACCAGCGCGTGCTGGTCCTCGACAACCACGACGACTTCGGCGGCCACGCCAAGCGCAACGAGTTCGTCTACAACGGCCGCACCTTCCTGAGCTTCGGCGGGACGATGAGCATCGCGACGCCGTATCCCTACAGCTACATGTCGAAGCGGCTGGTGCGAGGACCTCGGCATCGACGTGACGAAGAACGCGGAGGTCACCAGCCGCGAGTTGTTCGACACCTACGACCTCGGTCCGAGCACCTTCTTCGACAAGGAGCACTTCGGCGAGGATCGGCTGGTCGTGGGCACCGGCCGGCTGCCGTGGGATCAGTTCTTCGGTAAGGCGCCGCTCTCGGCAGGCCGCGTGCAACGACCTGATCCGGCTGCACGGCGAGAACCCGGACTACATGGCCGGCGATGTCCGTCGAGCACAAAACCGCCACGCTCGCGAAGATCAGCTATCAGGAGTTCCTGCTGAAGCACGCGAAGATGAGCCCGGACGCGCTGCCGTACTTCCTCGGGCAGGGCGGCCGCAACAACAAGCGCGTGGACACGACGCCGGCGCTCGAAGCGGCGCGCCGTGGGTCCGTCGGCTTCGATGGGCTGGGGCTGCCGAAGGAAGAGCAGTTCCGGCAGGGGAGCTACACGTTCCACTTCCCGGACGGCAACGCCTCCATCGCGCGGCTGCTCGTGTCGCGCCTGGTGCCGAAGGCCATTCCCGGGACGCACGACATGCACACCATCGGCAAGCAGGTGGTGGACTACGGCAGGCTGGACGATGACGCGGCGGCGGTTCGGATTCGTCTGAACAGCACGGTCGCGCGAGTCGCTCACGACGGTCCGATGGACCGGCCGGCGCGGTGAAGGTGGCCTACCTGCGAGACGGCCGCATGCACCAGGTGCGCGGCGCAACGTGATCCTGGCCTGCTACAACGCGATGATCCCGAGGCTCGTGCCGGAGCTGCCCGACGCGCAGCGAAAGGCACTCGCCTACTCGGTGAAAGTGCCGATGCTGTACACCAACGTGCTGATTCGGCGTTGGACGGCGTTCAAGCAGCTTGGCGTGGCCAGCATCAACTCGCCGGGCATGTATCATCCGAACGCGAGCCTCGATCCGGGCACCACGGTCGGCGGCTATCGCGGCATCACCACACCGGACGAGCCCATCGTCGTGCACATGGTGCGGAACCCGAACAGCCCCGGGCTGCCGCGCAAGGAGCAGAACCGCATCGGCCAGCAGGAGCTGCGCTCGATGACGTTCGAGGACTTCGAGCTCGCCATCCGGCGTCAGTTCGCGCGCATGCTTGGGGGCACCGGCTTCGACCCGGCGACCGACATCGTCGGAATTGCAGCGAACCGGTGGCCCGATGGCTACTCCTACACCTACGACACGCTGGCGGATCCGGACGTGCCGCCCGAGCAGCGGCCGCACGTGATTGGCCGGCAGCGCTTCGGCCGCATGACCATCGCGAATTCCGACGCCGGCGCGGCGGCCTTCACCAACCAGGCGTTCGACGAGGCGCATCGAGCCGTGCAGGAGATCCTCGTCAGTCGCGGCCTCGCGTAGCGGCCCTCGGGGCACCTTGGGGCCTGGCACGATCGGGTCCAAAACGAAGCAGTTCCTGCCGCGTGCGCAGGAAGTGAAGCAAATCGGCGGCGATCGTGCCAGGCCCCCGCACACGCCCCGCACACGCGAAAGGGATACGAAAACCGCTGGAGTGTGTGCAATAGCTGAACAATACAAAGGTGCCGATTCCAGACGCTGACGACCTAAGTCGCGTGTATTCAGTGGCTTAGCTGAAAACACAAAACTGGTCCTTGCATTGCTGTAGACATAGTTTCCGTGTCGACAGCGATCTCTCGAACGTCAGTCGCCATCCTTGCCGCCGCCCTTGTGGGGACGGGTGTGCTGGTTGGCGTGACGGGCTGGCCCCTGGCCGGCCGGACGCTCGAGTTCCCGGCACTCCTGCTCGCCGTTATCGCCGTCGCCACCTACACCGCCCGTCCGTCGCAGCAGGATTGCGCGGACGCGATGCGCCCCTCGTTCGTGATTGTGATGGCGGCGCTGATGCTGCTGGGGATGCCTGCGGCGATGGTCATTGCGGCGGCCGGTGAGGCCGCCGATTGCCTGGCGCTGAGCGGTCAGCCGCGCCGCCTTGCGCGCATCGCCACCAGCACCGCCGCAGCCCTCGTGGCGATTCAGTTCGCCGGCGCCGTTCACCTGATTCTCGGCGGCACGATCGGCCATTTCGTGTGGCCGTGGCAGGCGCTGCCGATTGCGGCCGCGGTGATCGCCTACTGTGTCGGCCGCGGTACGACGGCCAAGGTCGTGGCGCCGCTGGTCATGAGGCGCCCCATCGATCCCGAGTGGGCGCCGCACATCCTCGCCAGCTGCGGACCCCATGCCGTGGGCGCGGCCCTGGCGGTGGCCCTGGCCGAGGCGATCGCGCATGGGCAGTGGGTGTTGCTGCCGGTGGTGGCGGTGCCGCTCTACCTCACCTATCGCGCCTACGACAGCTACCTCAATCGCCATCACGAGGATCATCGTCGTCGCGAGGTGGCGGACGCGCTGGTGCAGGGGATGGTCGTGGTCAACAGCAGCGGCTCCGTGACGGTGTGGAGCGAGGAGATGACCCGGCTGGTCGGATGTCCGCCCGAGCGCGCGCTCGGGCAGTCGCTGACCGTCGCGGTGCCAGCGCTTGGCCGGACCCACCTCCCCCAGATCGTTGACGAAGTGCTGATCCACCGCCATCCGCGGACCGTGGCGCGCGTGGTGCTGCCATTCGCCGCGACCCCCCGCATCCTCGAGGTGCGCGTGATGCCCGTGGATGGAGGCGCCACCCTCATCTGGCACGACCTCACCGAGCGCCTGCGCGAGGACGGCGCCGTGCGTCGAAGCGAGGCGCGCCTGGCGCTGGCCGCCGAAGCCGCCAACGACGGCCTGTGGGAATGGGACCTGCGGCAGCAGGAGTGCTTCTTCTCCGGCCGCTGGCGGGAAATGGTCGGCCTGCCGGCGCAGTCGGGCCCGGGCCGCCCGGAAGAGTGGCTGTCGCGTGTCCACCCGGATGACGCCGTGTCGCTGAGAGACGCGCTTGACGCGCACCTCAACGGCCACACTGATCGCCTGCAGCATGAACACCGGCTCCGGCACGAAGACGGCGGCTATCGCGCCTTCGTGTGCCGCGGCGTTGCCGAGCACGGCTCCACTCGACGCACGGGACGCATTGCCGGATCGTTCACCGAGCGCACCAGTGCGCAGGACCGGATCCGCAGCGCCGGCTTCCTCGATCCGCTGACCGGCCTGGCCAATCGGACGGTCTTTGCGGAGCAGCTGGGCCGCCGGCTGGTGGAATCGAAGTCGCGGCTTGGCGGCGGACTGTTCGCGGTGCTCTACCTGGATCTCGATCGGTTCAAGGTCGTCAACGACAGCCTCGGGCATCTCGTCGGCGATCAGCTGCTCAGCGCCGCCTCGCGCCGGCTCGAGACCTGCCTGCGGCCCACGCGACCTCCTTGCCCGGCTGGGCGGCGACGAGTTCGCCATCCTGCTCACCAGCCTGACCGACGAGCAGCAGGCCAACGCCGTGGCCTTCCGCATCCAGGAGTCGTTGAGCGCGCCGTTCCGGATCGGCGCGCGCGAGGTCTACACCACCGCCAGCATCGGCATCGCGATCGGGTTGCCGCAGTACGCCAGCCCCGACGAGATCATGCGTGACGCCGACACCGCGATGTATCACGCGAAGACGCGCGGCAAGGCCCGTCACGAGCTGTTCGACGCCGACATGCACGCCCGCGTGCGCGATCGGCTGGGGCTGGAGAACGATCTCCGCCACGCCGTCCTCAACAACGACTTCGAAGTGCACTATCAGCCGATCGTGCTGCTCGCCACGGGCATGTGCGTCGGTTTCGAGTCGCTGATCCGCTGGAAGCGCAACGGCGTGCCGGTTCCGCCCGATCAGTTCATCCCGCTGGCCGAGGAAGTCGGGCTGATCGAGCCGCTCGGCACCTGGGTGCTGCGCCAGGCGTGCCGCACCTTTGCCGACTGGCAGCGGCGGTTCCCCGAGGGCCTGGACTACATCACCGTCAACGTGTCGAGCCGGCAGCTCCTGCAGCACAACTTCCTGGCCGTGGTCGAGCAGGCGGTGCACGACGCCGGCCTGAAACCCTGCGACCTCCGCCTCGAGATCACCGAGACGGCGTTGATGGAGAACCCGAAGATCGCCGCCGGCATGCTCCGCGAGCTGCGCGATTTCGGCGTGAAAATCTATCTCGACGACTTTGGCACCGGCTACTCGTCGCTCAGCCACCTGCACAAGCTGCCGGTGGACGCGCTCAAGATCGATCGGTCGTTCGTCAACAGCCTGCTGCGCTCGGATCGCCCGATTGTGGAGAGCATCCTCGCGCTGGCGCGGACGCTCAACACCAGCGTCGTGGCAGAGGGGATCGAGAGCGACGCGCAGGCTATCGAGCTGGAGCGCCTCGGTTGCACCCACGCCCAGGGTTTCCTGTTCTCCCGTCCGCTCACGGTGGAGGCCGCGGAAGCGATGCTGATCCTCAAGCTGCCGCTGGGACCGAAGGGCCTCCTGCTGACGTCGCCGGAGGGCCAGGTCGAGGCCGGCCACGATCACTACGCCGATCCGGGTCCCTTCGAGTGGCCCAAGCGCGTCTCGCTCGCCAGTCCCTCACCCACCACCACGTAGACGAACACGCGTCGTATACTCCGCGGCAGTGACCGCGCAGACCGTGCTCTCTGCCGCCATCATCGTCACGCTGTTGACGTCAGCGGCGATCGTCGTGCGGTGGGGAGGGCGGCGCGTCGAGGGCCCGCTGCCGCTGTCCCTGCTCGGGTTCATGACCCTGCTGTTCACGTCGGGCCTGGACGTCGGGCTCATCATGCTGCCGCTGACGGAGTTCCCGGTGTACGCGCGCGAGCCCGAGTACGCCTTCGCGAACCCGCTGGCCATCGCGTTTGGATTCTGGGGCTTCCTGGTCTGGGGCTTCTACTTCCTGACGACGTTCTACTTCCTGACGGTCGAGCCGCACCTGCGGCTGTTCGAGATCCCGGCGGTGAAGGTCGTGAACAACATCATCATCGTCGGGACCTGCGCGTTCACGGCGCATCTGCTGCTGCGCAACCTGCCGTTCTACGTACCGTCCATCGATGACGGCTCGCGCTACGGCATTGTCGGCGCGACCGTGTTGCTGTCGGTGCTGACCAGCACTCACATCCGCTTCATCCGCGTCCTCAGCGTGTCGTCGATGTGGATGTTCGGCGCGCTGGTAGTGGCGATGTGGCTGGCGTCCGGCATGGGCGCACGGGGGCTCGCCTACAGTGCCGCAGAGATCGGACCGTATTTCCGGCGGCTGCCGCACTTCGTGCTGCCGATGTCCGACTATCACGCGTTCTACCTGTTCTGGTGGTTCTCGTGGAGCATCATGATCGGGCAGTTCGTCTCGCGCTTCGTGGGGAGCATGCGCACGTGGCAGCTCGCGGCGGGGCTGCTCGTCATCCCTTCCATTCCGCTGGCGGCCTGGTTCTCGGTGCTCTACTTCTACTTCCGGCAGCAGATCCACGTGCCGCCGGTGCTGGCAGCGGCGATGGTCGTGGTGGGCGTGGTCTTCGTCGTCAACTCGCTCGACTCGCTGATTCGTCTCTACTCCGACAACCTCGGGATGACCGCACGCCGCATGGGCACCGCTCCCTACGTCGCCGCCCACTGGCTGCTGATGTGCGGCCTGGTGCTGGCCTTTCAGTTCACGCCCCTTCGCATCGAATGGATTGGCCTGGTCGTCATCGGCCTCTACGCGGCCATCTACGTCATGGTCTTCCAGCGATGGGTTCAGGAATCAGGGATCTGGGATCAGAGATCTGGAGATCGGTAGATCGCCAGATCCAGATCTCGAGATCACGACTTCAACAGATCACCAGATGCTCCCTTCTTCCGCCCTGTCCTTTTGCACCAGGACCCTTCGGAGAATCTTTCCCGAGGGCGATTTCGGAATGCAGTCCACGAAGGCGACGTGGCGGACGCGCTTGTAGTGCGCGACCTGCCCTTCGACGAACGTCATCACGTCCTCGGCGCTGAGCGGCGCGCGCAGCACCACGACGGCTTTGGGCACTTCGCCCGCCGTTTCGTCCCGGACCGGAATCACGGCGGCGTCGGCGATGCACGGATGCTTCAGCAGCAGCGCCTCGAGCTCGGCCGGTGCCACCTGGAAGCCGTTCACCTTGATCAGCTCCTTCAGCCGGTCGACGATCTCCAGGTAGCCATCCTCGTCCACGATGCCGATGTCGCCGGTCCGCAGCCAGCCTTCGGGGTCCACGGTGCGGGCGGTGGCCTCGGGGTTGTTGAGATACCCCTTCATCACCTGCGGACCGCGCACCCAGACCTCGCCCGGCAGCCCGGCGGGCAGATCCACGCCGGTCTCCGGATCGACGATGCGGCCCTCGGTGCAGGGCATGAGGGGACCGATCTTGCCGGGACGGTCGCCGCCGGGCACGGTGTAGTGAGTGGCGGGGCTGGCTTCGGTCATGCCGTATCCCTGACGCACCCGCACGTTCAATCGTGTCTCCACTGCCTCGGTCAACTGCGGTCCCAGCGGCGCGGCGCCCGAGAACAGCCAGCGCACGCCGGACAGGTCGTAGTTGTCCACCACCGGGTGCTTGGCCAGCGCGACGGCGATGGGAGGCACGATGTGCGCGAGCGTGATCGGCCAGTCCTGCAGCACGCGCAGGAACAGCTCCAGATCGAAACGCGGCAGCGTGACGCAGGTCGCGCCGCGGCGCAGCCCGAAGTTCATGACGACGACCATGCCGTAGATGTGGAAGAACGGCAGCACCCCGACAAGCGCACGCAGGTTCTGGTCTTCGACGGCGTCGATCTGCACGAGATTGGCGAGGAGGTTGCGATGCGTCAGCATCACGCCCTTGGGCAGGCCGGTGGTGCCTGACGAGTACGGCATCACCACCACGTCATTGGCGGTGTCGATCGATACCGGGGGAGGCTCTTCGTCCACCTCGATGTCCTCGAGCGCCTCCACGCCCTCGACGCGGTCAATCGTGACAATCCCGATGGTCTGCGTGGCGGCCGAAGCGGCGTCGCGCGCCTTGCCGAGGAGCGCCTCGGTCGTGACCAGCAATCGCGCCCCAGCGTCCTGCAGCTGAAACCTCAGCTCCTCGACGGTGTAGGTGGGGTTGGCCGGTGTGATCACGGCCCCCAGCCGCGCGACGGCGTGGAAGACCACGGCATAGTCAGGGAGGTTCGGCGCAAAGATCGCGACCACGTCGCCTTTGCCGATGCCGCGACGAGAGAGACCAGCGGCCAGGCGACGGATGCCGATCGACAAGTTCGCCGAAGGTGATTGTGCGGCCGGAACTCGCGTCCACCAGGGCCGGCCGGTCGCGATGCGCGCCGGCGTTCGCCAGTACGAATGTCGTGAGCGGAACGTCCGGAATCGTCACGTCGGGGCAGGGGCTGCGGAACGGCATTGAGACCTCCCGGTCGTCGAGCACCGGGATTATCGTCCCTTTGACACATAATTGACACAATGGTCACCTTCACGGTCAATGGAACGAACCGGTCGTTCGACGGCGATCCGGACATGCCTCTCCTCTGGTATCTGCGCGACGAAGCGCGGCTCACGGGCACTCGCTTCGGATGCGGCGCCGGGCTCTGCGGCGCCTGCACCGTGCACGTGGACGGCCGCGCGGTCCGCTCCTGCCAGACGCGCATGCAGACGATGGCTGGCAAGCGCGTGACCACCATCGAAGGCCTCAGCGCCGATGGCAACCATCCGCTGCAGAAAGCGTGGGTGGCGCTCGACGTCTCGCAGTGCGGCTACTGCCAGGCCGGGCAGATCATGCAGGCGGCGCAGCTGCTGCAGCAGGTGCCGAAACCCACCGACCAGGATATCGATCGCGCCATGTCCGGCAACATCTGCCGCTGCGGCACCTATCAGCGGATCCGCGCCGCGATCAAGCAGGCGTCGAAGGAGCAGGCATGAACGCCATCGAGAACCCCAGCCGGCGTCGTTTCCTCGAGAGCCTGGCGGCGGGTGGCGCTTTTGTCATCGCCGCGCGCTTCGTGCCGGACGCGCTCGTCGCCGAGGCCGTTCAGGTGGTCCCGTTCCGCGCCGCCGCCGAGTCCGCCACGTTCAGCCCCAGCCTGTTCATCGGCATCCAGCCGGATGGCCGCGTGATCATCGTGACGCACCGTTCCGAGATGGGCACCGGCATCCGCACGTCGCTGCCGCTGGTGGCGGCGGACGAGTTGGAGGCCGACTGGAGCCGAGTGACGATCGAGCAGGGCATCGGCGATCCGCGCTACGGCGATCAGAACACCGACGGATCCCGGTCGATTCGCGACTTCTACGATACGTTCCGGGTCGCCGGCGCGACTGCCCGCACCATGCTGGTGAGCGCGGCGGCGGCGCAGTGGAACGTGCCGGCGGGCGAGTGCACCGCGAAGAACCACGAGGTAGTCCACGCCGGCAGCGGCCGCACGATCGGCTACGGCGCCCTGGTAGCGGCGGCCGCGAAGCTGCCGGTGCCCAAGCCGGCGGACCTGACGCTCAAGCCGAAGAGCGCGTTCCGCTTCATCGGCAAGGACACGACGATCTACGACGCCAGCGACATCGTCACCGGCAAGGCGCAGTTCGGCCACGACGTGATCCGCGACGGCATGGTGTACGCCTCCATCGAGCACCCTCCGGTGATGGGGGGCACGATTACGTCGATGGACGACACCGCGGCGCGAGCGGTCCGAGGCGTCACCCAGACCGTCCGGCTCGACACGTTCAAGCCGCCCTACATGTTCAAGCCGCTCGGCGGCGTGGCGGTGATCGCGGACAACACCTGGGCGGCGCTCAAGGGCCGCAAGGGCCTGAAAGTGCAGTGGCAGGATGGCCCGCACGCGAGCTTCACCTCCGACGCGTTCAAGGCCCAGATGATGGCGACCGCGCGCCAGGCCGCCAAGGTCGCGCACAACGTCGGCGACGTCGAGGCCGAGTTCGCGAAGGGCGGCAAGGTCCTCGAGGCGATGTACTACACGCCGCTGGCCGCGCATGCGTCGATGGAACCGCCCACCGCGGTGGCCGAGTTCCGCGATGGCACGGTCACGGTGTGGGCGCCGACCCAGAATCCGCAGGCCGTTCAGGAAACCGTGGCCGAAGCGCTCGGCATCGACAAGAAGGCCGTGACGTGCCACGTCACGCTGCTCGGCGGCGGGTTCGGTCGGAAGTCGAAGCCGGACTACTGCGCCGAAGCCGCGATCCTGTCGAAGCAGCTCGGCAAGCCGGTGAAGGTGGTCTGGACGCGCGAGGACGACATCAAGTTCGACTACTACCACAGCACCGCGGCGGTGTATCAGAAGGCCGCCGTTGATGGCCGCGGGCGGCCGACGGCGTGGCTGCAGCGCTCGGTGTTCCCGCCGATTGCGGCGATGTTCGACGCCAGCGCGCAGCATGCGATGAGCCAGGAGCTCGAGCTCGGGCTGGTGGACCTGCCGTACGACGTGCCGAATCTCCGGATGGAGAACGGCCCTGCCGAAGCCCACGTGCGCATCGGCTGGTTCCGCGCCGTGGCGAACAACTATCACGCATTCGCGGCGCAGTCGTTCGCCGACGAGATGGCGCACGCCGCCGGCCGCGATCCGCTGGAGTTCCAGCTCGATCTGCTCGGACCGGGGAAGGTCATCGACTTCAAGGCACTGGGTCTGGCCTACGAGAACTACGGCGCGCCTTACGACAAGTTCCCGTGCGACACGCGCCGGCTCCGCAAGGTGCTCGAAGTAGCGGCGGAGAAGGCCGGCTGGGGCAAGCGGAAGGCCGGCAACGGCTGGGGCATGGGCCTGGCCGCGCACCGCAGCTTCAACACCTACGTGGCGTCGGTGGTCGAAGTGGAGGTGGACGGCAAGGGCCAGGCGCGCGTGACGCGCGTGCACCAGGTGGTGGACGCCGGCGTCATCGTCAACCCGGACCGCGTCCGCTCGCAGTTCGAGGGTGCGGCGGTGATGGCGGTGGGAATGGCCCGCACCGGCGAGGTGACGGCCGCGGCGGGCCGCATTGTCCAGGGGAACTTCAACGACTATCCGGTGGCGCGCATGAACGACGCGCCCTACCAGGTGGACGTCCACACCATCGACAGCGATGCCGCGCCTGGCGGCGTTGGCGAGCCCGGTGTGCCGCCAGTGCTGGCCGCGTTCGGCAACGCGATCTTCGCCGCGACCGGCAAGCGCGTGCGCGAGCTGCCGCTGTCACGGCAGAAGCTGTCCTAGTCATCCCGTGCGGGGGCGGCGGCGGCCGCTCCCGCGACGTTCAGTTTCAGCTCGGGCCCGCGCTCACCGCGGGCTGCCCATCAACCGCGGTCAGTCGCGACGAGGGCGCGTCAACACCCGCCCGGGCAGCGCGTCCACGATCTTCCCGTCCGTCACGCGGGCGACGCCGTTCACGAAGACGTAGTCGATGCCTTCCGAGTGCTGATGCGGCTCGAAGAAGGTCGCCTTGTCGCGGATCGTCGTCGAGGTCGAAGACCACGAGGTCCGCGGCCATGCCTTCGCGGATCTGGCCGCGATCGGTCAGTCGCATGATTCGCGCCGGCAGCGACGTCGACGAGCGAATCGCGTGCTCGAGCGTGATCGCGCCGCGCTCGATCGCGTAGTGGCGGATCTTGCGCGTGAAGCTGCCGTAGAAACGCGCGTGCGTCGACGGCCCGTCCGCCGGCAGCGCGATGCCGGCGTCGGTCGACGTCGCCACCCACGGCTGCTTCGCGATGTGCTCCATGTCGCACTCCGCCATCGAGAAGCCGCGCATGCGCGCGCCGCCGTTGCGATCCAGCAGCCCTTCCATCTGGATCGGATCGCGGCCTCGACCGGATCGAGCTTCCACAGTCGCGCGATCTCCGCGAGCGACTTGCCGTAGAGCGATCTTGTCCGTGTAGTCGTAGACGACGATGTTGTCGGCGCCGCCGCGGCGGCGGATCTCGTGCGCGATGTCGGACGCGCACCAGCTTCGCGGTGGAGGCGGATCGCCGAGCACGCGCTTCAGCATCGTCGCGCGCGACTGCGTCGGCGGCTGATTCGCGTTGGCGCCGGGCGGGCGCGTCGCCCACGCCGGAATCAGCACGGTCGATCCATCGGTGCCGCTCGTCGGATAGGGATACTGATCGGCCCACACGTCGACGCCGCGATCGCGCGCGCGCTGAATCAGGCGTGACCGCCGCCGCGCTCGATCCCCAGTAGTGCTCGCCCTTGGCCTTCAGGTGCGACGCGACGACGCGAGCGCCGGTCTTCTCGCCGATCTCGATGGTCTCGCGCACGGCGTCGAGCAGCGTGGGCGGCGTCCGGGCCGTCCTGGCTCGGCACATACCACAGCGGATCGCTGCCTTCGCTGCGCTCGTGCGAGATGTAGATGCCGTTGACCGCGCGGCAGCTCGCGCGCGAGCTCGACGACTTCGTCGGTCGTGCTCCAGCGGCCCGGCTCGTACTCGAGACCGGCCGACAGGCCGACCGCGCCCTCCTGCAGCGCCTGCGCACGAGCGCGCGCATCCGCGCGATCTCCTCCTGGCCGTCGCCGGCCGCTGCACGTCGTCTCCCATCACGCGGCGGCGAACCGTGCCGTGTCCGACCAGCAGCATCGCGTTCAGACCGATGCCGTTCTTCTCCAGCAGCGCGCGCTGTTCGGCTGATCGGCCACGGCGAACGGCCGTCCTGGTTGACGACCACGGTGGTGATGCCTTGCGAGACGAGGTTCGGCGCCGCCCGGCGGGCCGGATCCGGATCGCGGAATCCGCCGCGCGGGCTCGATCCATCGTCGGCGTGCGAGTGGATGTCGATGAAGCCAGGCGTGACGTACTTGCCGGTGGCGTCGATGGTCGTCTTCGCCGTGCGTCGCCCAGCCGTCCGACGGCGACGATGCGCCCGTCGCTCACCGCGATGTCGGCCGGGAACCACGGATTGCCGGTGCCGTCGATGACGCGGCCGTTACGAATCAGCAGATCGTAGGAGGGTGCTGGCTGCCTCGCGCCCGCCGCTGCGGCCGCGGCGACGGCAACGGCAACCGTGAGAGCGGCGCTGCGAAGAAGGGTCACGGGCTTCACGCGCGCATTGTAATGTCGATTCAGGCGCCCTCAGGCCACTGCTCGCGGCAGGCTGAAGCTCACGCAGCTGCCCGCATCGAGGGTGCTCTCGGCCCAGATCCGTCCGCCGTGCGCTTCGACGATGCACTTCGAGATATACAGCCCGAGTCCAAGTCCCGATCGGTTCTTGCCGACCTGCGAGTACCGGTCGAACACGATCTCGAGTTGATCGGCCGGGATGCCAAACCCGGTGTCGGTCACCGAACAGCGCCACGACTCTTCCGTGCGTCTCCCCATGGACCGCGATGGAGCCGCCGGGCGAGCTGAACTTGATCGCGTTCATGATCAGATTCCCCAGCACCTGAAACAGGCGCGCGTGGTCGAAATCCGCCCGCAGCGGTTCACCAGCGGGCACCAGCGCGATCGTGAGGCCCTTGGCGGTGGCCGCTCCCTTGAACGCATCGACCACTTCGGCCAGCAGGGTCGCGAGATCGCCGCGGCGCGGGTCGACCGACAACCGTCCTGCTTCGATGCTGGCCACGTCCAGCAGATCCCCAATCAGCCGGTTCATCCGCGCGGCGAGGCGTTGGATGCGCGTGGTCTCGACCAGGATCCGGCCATCCTCCGGAGTGTTGCCGATCGCCTTCTCCACGACCGCCGCGCTGAGCACGATGCCACCCAGCAAGTTGCGCAGGTCGTGGCTGACCAACCCCAGAAAGTCGTCGCGACTGGCGAGCGCATCGTCGGACCTGCACCCGCTCGCCGTTGAGGAACAGGTCGGTCTGTTCGCGTTCGAACGGCAGCAGCTGCGCAAGCACGCGCGCGGCCTGCGCGCGTTCCAACTGCAGGGTGGTGTCCGCCGCCGCCCGCTCGTCCTGAATCAGGGCGTCTTCGAGAACGCGTTCCCGCGCCACGGCGACACTGGGCGCGAGCGGCGGGTTGCTTTCCTCCACCCGGAGGTCCGCTTTCTGGCGCGCTTCGAACAGCACCGAATCCGCGTCCTCGCGGGCGCGGCGGAGGACCTCGTCGGCGCCCTCGATCACCGCATTTCGGCCAGCCGCCAGTGCCAGATCGCTCTTGTCGCGCTCTTCCCGCAGGCTTTCGTCCGTTTGTTCGCGCTCGGGCGATGGGTCGGGTTGTTCCACTGGCATGACTAGACGACCTTAGCACTTAATCCCGAGTGGCTTCAGGCGCCGAACAGCCTCTCGAAATTGCCGCTGAAGATCTTCTCGGCACACCTCTCGCTCGGTGCCCAGTTCCTCGAGGATGGCTCGCTGCGCGCCGTGAATCACCTTGCGCCAGCCGCGCGGGAAGAACGACGAATCGGAGCCGAAGATCAGCCGGTCCGGGCCGGCCACGACCAGCGCGCGGCGGAACACGTCGGCCAGCGTCAGGTCGGGCACGAACTTGATCCAGCCGTTCGAGCTGGAGGTGTCGAAGTGGATCGACGGACAGGCCTCGGCGGCCATCAGCGCCTCGCGGAAGAAGCCGCCCCCGAAGTGCGGGATGATCACCGGCACGTTCGGATAGCCGCACGCCACCGAAGCCAGCGCCAGCGGATCGCCACACCGGAGATCGAGCGAAGTGGGCAGGCCCATGCGGACTCTTGCTTCGATGGACAAGCAGCCCGCAATGCGCGAAGATCGCGGCGTGATGACGGCCGGCGAGATCGAACAGCCTGCGCACCCGCTCGTCGTCCAGGTGATAGCGATGCAGCGCCGGGAACAGGCAGGCAGCGCAGGCCGAGCTGGGCGAAGGCGCGCTGCGCGTGATCCAGGCCGTCCTGGGCGCACGGGGTTCACCACGAAGAAGCCGACGAATCGATCCGGATGCGCCGCCACCGCCACGGCCACCGAGTCCTCGTCGCCGGGGATGCTGGCGATGAGCGCGGCGCGCGAGACATGATGCGCGATCGAGCTCGGCGACCCAGCGAGCGGCCAGCGCCGGCGACTCGCCCGGCGCTTCCCAGCCGAGCTCGTCGGCGACGGTCGCGGCCGTGACGCCTGGCGTCGCGCCGTACTTCTCGCGGCCCAGCGCTTCGAAGAAGCGGGTGGAGAAGAAGTGGCAATGGCTGTCGTGGGTCGTCATGACGCGCGTAGAAGCTGTACTCGAGGCCGATGAGCGGCGTGACCTTGTCGCGCAGCCCGTTCTCGTCGAGTTTGAAGAGCAGGTTGACGTCCAGCAGCAGCCGCCCGAAGAGATTGCCCTTCATGCCAATCGCCCCGCTCAGGGCGTTGTAGGAGTCGTTCTCGAAAACGATGTTGGGGAACGTGGAATGGCCGTCGAGGCCATGGAAGTCCTCGAGCCGCAGCCGCTCGGCGTCGATCAGATAACGGCCGATGACATCGAACGCCACCGTCAGGCGCGAGTTGAGGCTGACGTCCGCGCCAACTCCGTAGCTCGCCTGATCGGGGAAATTCCCCGACTCGCCGGTCGCCGGGTTGCCCGCCAGCACGCTCGATCCGTTCCAGCGATAGCCCGCGTTGACGTGCGGCGACACGCGCTGAAAGGTCGCCGACCAGATTCCGAACGGCTGCAGCCCCGGCGCGCCGCTGCCCAGCAGGTTCATCTCGTCACCGGTCGGCAGCCGCACGTCCAGGCCGAGGGCGACCGCGCTGCTGCCGCGCCTGAATGCCGTGGCTTTCATCCTGACCATGAGGTCGCCCAGCCCGCTGGCGCTGCCGACCGCGGTGAACAGCGCGATCGTCGCCGACGCTGCCGTCCGACTGACGGAAGAAGTGCGTGAGCTCGTTGGTCGTGCCGAGCCGCTGGATGCGCGCGGAGGAGACGATCTTGAGATCGGTCTCGACAATCGGCACCGCCACCGACAGGTCGAAGTGGTCGGTGACGCCAAACGTGACGAACGACGGTGGACTGGTTGACGTCCGCCTTGATCGCGTTGCTGGTCGTGACCACGTCCTCACGCCCGCCGAGCAGTTGCGCGTTGTCGTGCGTGAAGACCGCCGGCACCCGCTGGAGGTCGATGCCCTCCACCGAGTCGAACGTGAACCGCTGCAGCGCGAAGCCCATCGACACCCGCCCGGCGCCAATCGTCTCGGCGCGGTCCGTCAGGATCGGGCCGAAGCTCTGCGTCGTGCGCTGGAACACACCGAGCGAGCGGATCGAACTCGTAGGTGAAGCCGCCGCCCGGTGACGGCAGCGGCACGCTCACCAGCTGGCTGACGAGCGCGGTGCTGAACTGGCCGAAGTTGAACTGGAAGTCGCTGACGAAGTGCGCGCTGTGCGGCTGCTCCCCGGGCAGCGTCGCCAGGCTGTCCACGATCAGGCCGCGCGGGCCGAAGAGGTCGGTGAAGATCGTCGCCAGGTTGGGAACCGGCGCCGTCAGGTTGTAGGGATCCTGCGCTTCGGCGGTCCGCGTCGCCAGAACACATGCAGAGCACGGCGAGAATCAATCGTCCGACCATACGCTTCACCTCAGGGGATGCCGCCGACTATCGGATTTCCACGATCACCCACCCGTCACCCGCCCGGGCGAGCGACAGGACCTGCCTGGCTTTCGGCCGTCTGCGTGCGGCCGGACACCTCCAGCACATCACGCCGCTGCACCACGACCGACGCGGTCTCGCCGCGGCGATCGATCGAGGCAATGGTCAGGTTCACGCGCTGCGAATTCACCGCCCGGAACCCCTGCTGGAGCCTGCGCTCCTCGTTGGCCGACATGTTCGGCTTGACCGACCGGAAGAGCGCCAGGTCCTTGGTCTCGATGGCCCGTCCATACGTCGCCACGACGCGGCGAATCGTCGCCTCGTCGGCTTCGTCGCGTGAGGGCGTTGCCGCCGGTGGCTCTGAAGGTCGCGCGGCGGCGGGCGGCGATGGCGCGTTGGGCAGCGGCTCCGCCGGTGCGGCGTGGTGACCGTTGGCTCGGGCACGGGCAGCGAGGGTGCGGGCGGGGCCGCCGGTACCGGCGCAGGCGCGGGCGGTGGCGGCAGCGCCGTCGTCGGAAACGGGGCGTCGATCTGGGGCGGAGCAGGAGTGGCGGCCTTTGGTACCGGGGCCGGCTCGCGGGCCGGTGGCCGCTGCGGTCGCGAATCCGCCGGCGCGGGCGGCGGGGCCGGGAGCTGTCGCGCCGAAGTGCCGCGCGCGGCGGTGTCGCGCTCGCGTGCGACTTCCGACAGTCGCGACGACAGCTCGACGACCGCGGGCGACGCGGGATCGATGGCGCGAGCGGCCTCGAGGCTGCGGGCCGCGCCCTGGACGTCGCCGGCCGCCAACTCTTCGCGTGCCCTGCCGACCGCCTCGTCGAAACGCGCGAGCTGTTCCCGCGCTTCGTCGCGAATGCGCGTCGCTTCGGCGTGGCCGGCATCGACGGCAAGGACTGAGGTGGCGTACGACATCGCCGCGCGGTAGTTCCGCCCGTTCAGGCTGGAGCGCGCCAGCGACAGGCGGCTGTCGATCGCCGCATCCGACAGAGTGGTGACCGGCGTCTCGGTCGCAGGCGCGGCGGGCGCCATGCCGCGCCACACGCCGTAGGCTCCGGCGGCAAGCACGGCGACGATGGCGACGGCCATGCCGGCGCGTCGCGCGGGCGATGCCGTGACTGAAGCCGAGGCAGTGCCGGTGCCCGCGGTACTCGATCGCCCGGCTCGGCGTCGGGAGCCTCGCCGGCGTGCGAGTGGCGGACCGACGTCGTGGAGTCCACCGGCCACGAGTGTCCGGACTCGAGGTCACGCCGCAGCCGCTTGAGATCCGCGCGCAGATCGGCCGCCGACTGGTAGCGCAGCTCGCGGTCCTTCTCGAGGCAGTTGTTGATGACCTCCTGCAGGCGGAGCGGCAGTTCCGGGTTGATGGTGATCGGCGCGACCGGCGAGCGGTTGAGGATGGCGGCGAGCATCACCGCCGACGTCTTGCCCGGGAAGGGATGCCGGCCGGTCGCGCACTCGTAGAGCACGACGCCGAGCGAGAACAAATCGGTGCGGCCGTCGAGCTGCTCGCCGGCCGCCTGCTCCGGCGACATGTACGAGACGGTGCCGATCGTCACGCCGGCGCCGGTGTGGTCGACGATCTCGTGCGTCGTGCCCGATCCCGAGAAGTGCGGCGTGAGCTTCGCGAGGCCGAAGTCGAGGATCTTCACGTGGCCGCGTTCGGTCAGGAAGATGTTGCCCGGCTTGATGTCGCGATGGATGATGCCGTCGCTGTGCGTGGCCTGCAGCGCGTCGGCGATCTCGATCCCGACGTCGACGAGCTTGTCGACCTTGAGCGGCCCGTCCGCCAGCCGCTCGCGCAGCGTCTGGCCCTTCATCAGCTCCATGACGATGAAGAAGTGGCCGTCGTCCTCGCCGACGTCGTAGATGGTGCAGATGTTGGCGTGGTTCAGGGCCGACGCGGCCCGTGCCTCGGAACGCAGCCGCTGCACGGCCTGTTCGTCGTGCGCGGCGTCCTCGGACACGAACTTGACCGCGACCTCGCGGCCGAGCCGGGTGTCTTCGCCGCGATACACCACTCCCATCCCGCCAGCGCCAAGCTGAGCAACGATCCGGTAGTGGGAGATAGTTCGTCCGACCATCGCGGGCGGCAACATCATACTAGCGGCATCAGCGCCAGAGCTCGTCCGTAGCGGCGAGTGACCGCGTCAACCGCGCGCTTCAATGAGATTGTGATGAAACCACTGCGGGCAGCGGAAGTCAGACGGGCGGTCGGGGTGGCCGGCCAGGCCATCACGGCCGTGCTCGACACCCGGCACAGAATCATCGAATCCGGCATGCTCAACTCCGCCGGCAGCGTCAGCGCGGAGTGGTACATCGAGACGCTGTGGCACTACCTGGCCAAGCGCTCGCTGCTGCAGGGCGTCACCAGCATCGATCTCGAGTTCAAGCAACCGGCGCGGCTGACGGACCGGCAGCTGCACTTCGGCCTTCCTCGACTGGAAGACGATGCGCTGGTGATGCGGTTCGACGTGCTGCGACGCACGCCCGGCGTCAAGCGGCCCGAACGCGTGCCGGTGGCGGTCATCACCGTGCATCGGCGCCAACGGCGGCGACGGGCGGGCGTGGCGCCCGAGCCTCCCCTTCATCCTTACGGCATCGAGGTGCGTCGCCGTCATCTCAACAGCGCGGGGTGCGTGTCGTGGCACACCCTGGTCGCGATGAGCATGGATGTGGCCCGCCGCGGCGCCCAGTTCGAGGATCCACGGGAGAACCGGCTCGATCGCAGCCTGCTGTACATCGTGCCGCGATTCACGTTCACGCCGCTCGGCGAAGCCGCTGCCGAAGAGAACCTTTTCATCTACCCGGAGTTCGCGCCGGCCACGCCGTGGACGAAAGGCAAGACGTCGTCCACGGGACGCGTCACCATATGGGCCGTCGCCAACGAAGCGCCGTGGCCAGTGGCGGAGGTCCTGGTGACGGTGGTGCGCACGAGCCTGGTTGACGGTGTCCGCCGGCCGGTCGATGAGAACGGCGCCGCCGTGGCCAAGGCGATCCCTGCTTTGGTGGCTGAGACGCCTAAGCCAATGGCCGTCTAGCCAACGAGGGTCAGAGCGGGCCGCAGGCAATCGGAACGCGATCAGTTCACCGCTGTAGCCGGCGCCGCCCACGGCGACGACGATGTGCTGACGCCCGTTCAACAGTACGTCATCGGTGACCCGGTCTGCGGGGCGGGCATGTAGACGGCGCCGACCTCCGCTCCGGTGCCCTTGTCGTAGGCTCGAAGCATCGCGCCGCGTGCGCCTGAAGGCGTGGGTCCGAAGCCCGACTCGCCCGCGATGACGACCGTCCTGGTGACGAGCGTGCCCACCGTCCCGAGCCGTCCCGTGCGCGGGATGGTCACACCCGCGAGCGCCGGGTGGTTGCGGATGATGTCCGGCGTCTCGCCGTGCGCGACCTGCCACACAATCTCGCCACGCTTCAGGTCGATGGCGCTGATCTGCCCGTAGGGTGGCTTCACGATGGGCAGCCCGCGGACGGTGAGCGGGGCGCTGCCGCCGTCTCCCGCCGGACCGGCTGAACCCGACCCGCCCGAGGTGCGCGCGCCGCTGGCCGCATTGCCCTGAACGTATGGCAAGTCGTTCTTCGTCTCTGGTCGAGGGGGCACCAGACCGAGTTGGCTGACGCTCCGGTTCGACGACACGTACAACGTTTGCGTCTCCGGGTCGAACGAGCCCCCGGGCCAATTGGTCCCGCCTCCGGCCGTTGCCATGGCGAGCGTCGCCAGCGGCCCGTCGATGCGGCTCACCACAGGTGGCGTGAAAACAGGCCCCAACTTGTACTTCGACACCATCTGCGCGGCCTCGGCGCGCAACTCGGGCGTGAAGTCGATGAGGTCGTCCATCGTGAAGCCCTGGCGATCGTAGGCAGGGGGCCTGGTCGGAATCGGCTGGGTGGGCGAGTACCACTCGCCCGGGACCGTCCCCTTCTCCACGGGTTGCTCGAGGATCGGCCAGACCGGCTCGCCCGTGACGCGGTTGAGGACGTAGAGGAACGCCTGCTTGGTCGGCTGCGCAACGGCCTTGATCGGCCGCCCGTCGACGGTGATGTCCACCAGGATCGGCGCGCACGGAATGTCCATGTCCCAGATGCCGTGATGTACCAGCTGGTAGTGCCACCGGCGCTGGCCGGTCTGCAGATCGACGGCGACGAGCGATTCACCGAACAGGTTGCTGCCGGGGCGCGGCCCGCCGAAGTAGTCGCCGGTGGGTACTTCGACCGGGAGATACACGAGCCCGAGCTCCTCGTCGACGCTGATCTGCGCCCACACGCCGGTGTTGCCGGTGTACGACCAGGAGTCCTTTTCCCAGGTGTTGTTGCCGAACTCCCCGGGCTCGGGAATCGTGTGGAAAATCCAGAGCCGCTTTCCGGTGCGAACGTCGAAGCCGCGGACGAATCCCTTGACGTTCGTACGACCGGTGGGCACGCCGCCGGAACGTCCGGCCGCGCCGACGATGACCACATCCCTGGCGACGACTGGCGCCGCGTGCAGGCCGATCTCGCCCGACATCGGGTCCACGATCTGATCGAGTCCCTCCTTGAGATCGACGATGCCTGCGGTCCCGAATCCAGGCGACGCGCATCCCGGTCTTCGCGTCGAGTGCGACGAGCCGGTACCCCGGCGTGACGTAGAGGATGCGCTCCTCGGTGCCGTCAGTCCAATACGCCAGCCCACGTCCGGAGAACTGCCGCGGGGCGGCCGCCCCACGCGGCCCCTCGTGCTCGCTGTGCATCCACAACTGCTCGCCGGTGGCGGCGTCGAGCGCGACCACGGCTCGCCTCGGTGCCGCCGGTCGAGTAGAGCACCCCCTTCACCATGAGCGGCGTCGATTGGAGGTTGAACTCCGGCCTGGGGCCGAGGCTGTCCACCTTGAAGCGCCACGCGACCTCGAGCGAGCTGAAGTTGGCGGCGGTGATCTGATCGAGCGGTGCGTACCTGGTGTTACCAAGGTCGCCGCCATAAGTTGTCCACTCGCCGCCGCGGCTGCCCGATTGGCCGGACAGTGCCACGCTCATCGAGAACAGCGAAGCGGCGAACAGCGTCGTGCGTGTTCGCAACACGGAGCGCGTCATGGGTGCCTCCAGAACGTCGCGTCATTTCAGGCCGGTGGCGAGGAAGAGATCCGAGAGGACGGGGGGATTATAAGTCCAACCCTTAACCGGCAGACGCCGGCAGACGGGTAGAATCCCCTCGTGCGTCCAAAGCTGTTCGACACGGTGATCGTCGGCGGGCTGCTTGCGGGGCTGCTGGACATCCTCGACGCGTTCATCATCACGCGCCTGAGCGGCGGCACTCCGACGCGGGTGCTGCAGTTCATCGCGAGCGGTGTGCTGGGGAACGGTGCGTTCCAGGGAGGTGTGCCGGCGGCGGCGCTTGGCCTCGCGCTGCACTTCTTCATCGCGCTGTCGGCGGCCACGGCCTACTTCCTGATCGCGCGCCAGCTGTCCGCAGCCATCCGCCACCCGTGGATCGCCGGTCCGGCGTTCGGGGTGGCGTTGTATTTCGTCATGAACCTGGTGGTGCTGCCGCTGGCGGGATTCCGCGGCGGGCTGCCCGCGGCGCCGTCGGCACTGCTCAACGGGCTCGCCATTCACGCCTTCGGCGTCGGGCTGCCGATTGCGTGGCTGGCGAGCCGGTCGGCCCGACGCTAGTCGGTGCGCAGTGCCTGCATCACATCCACCCTGGCCGCGCGCGAGGCCGGCACCAGCGAGGCCAGCACCGCGGCGGCCACCAGCACCGCGGCGGCGCCGAGCAGCGGGACGGCGCCAGGCAGCGTCACTTCGGACAGGTAGCCGCCCGCGAGCCGCGCGAGGACGAACCCGCCGACCACGCCGAGGCTGACGCCGATGCCCGCAATCACGGCACCTTCGCGGAGCACCCGCGCCAGCAGGTGGCGAGGCTCGGAGCCGATCGCCAGCCGCACGCCGAACTCACGCATCCGCGCGCTCACCGAGAACGCCAGCACGCCGGCCACGCCGACGATCGAGATCATCAGCGCGACGCCGGCAAAGCCGCCGAACACCAGCGCGTTGAGGCGGTTGGGCGCCAGCACTTCGGCCCGGACATCTTCGAGAGTCGCGGCCCGTTCGACCGGCTGGTCCGGCGCGAGATCCCGGATCAGCTTGGTGATCGGCGGAACCAGCGTGTAGGGGTCGGCCTTCGTGTGCACGAACAGGCGACCGCCGCCGAACTCCTGGTCCATCGGGTGATACACCGTCATCGCCGGTCCCGGCACCACGTTCTCGTCGTCCACGTCGGCGGCCACGCCGACGATGCGGCGGGGTTTGGTGTGGATGCCGACGAAGGCCATCACCGGATCCGTCCACGACACGTGGCGGTTCAGCGCTTCGCCCGAGTTGAACATGCGACGCGCCACGCTCTGGCTGACGATCACCACCGACTCGGTGTCGGCGCGATCGCCCTCGTTGAAATCGCGGCCCGCGATGATCGGCACGCCGAGCGCGCCAAAGAACCCGGGCGAGATGGCGCGGAAGCGGCCGCGCGGATCCTCCTCGCCGTTCGCCTTGCTGTAACCCTCCGTGGTGAACTGGAAGCCAGGGCCAAACGCGCCCGCGTCGCGCCACGGCACCTGCGTGCCGACGACGGCGCGTTCCACCCCGGGCAGCTCGGAGACCCGCCGGATCACCTCGCGATAGAACGCCGAGGTCTCCGCCCTCGGCCGATCGAACGACACCGGCACGTTCACGACCAGCACCTGCCGCAGGTTGAAACCGGTCTCCGCGGCCTGCAGCCGGAGGAGTGTGGTCATCAACATGCCGGCACCGGCCAGCAGCACGAACGAGGCGGCGATCTGCGTCACCGCGAACAGGCGCAGCCGGCGATTGGTCCCGGAAGTGACGCGCACGCTGCCGGTATTGAGGCCGAAGCCGTTGGTCGAGTCCGATGACGGCAGCCGTGGCACGAACGCCAGCAGCACCGCCGCGACCAGCGCGAGCCCGGTGCCCACCCACAGCAGGCTGCTGTCGACCGTCAGATCCAGCGCCCGCACCGAGAAGCGCGACGCGTAGCGCGACAGCACGGCGACCATCGGCCGCGCGACCAGCACGCCAAGGATGGCCCCGGCGCCGCAGAGGAGCAGGCTCTCGGCCAGCAGTGTGCGACGGAGCGCGCCCGCGCCGGCACCGAGCGCCGCACGAATCGCCAGCTCGCCTTCGCGGCGGACCGACCGCGCCAGGATCAGGTTCGCGACGTTGGAGCAGGCGATGACGAAGACCAGCGCCGCCGCGGCCAACAGTACCAGCAGCACGGTGCGCGCCGAGGACGTGATCTGATCGCGAAGCCGTACCGCGTCGATACGGAAGTCCGCGTCTTTCGGATAGGCCTCGGGATGTGACTGGACCATCGCCCGTTGCACAGTCCGCAGCTCGGCGCGGGCCGCGTCCACGTCGGCGCCGGGCGCGAGCCGGCCGAAGAGCTCGGTCATGCGATGCACGCGGCCATCCACCATCGTCGCGTCCAGGTGATGCGGGCTGGTGACGACGTTGGCCATGATCTCCGTCTCCGACGGGTAGGGCACCGACGGCTGCAGCACGCCGATGATCGTGGCCGACCGCTCGCCAAGCCGCACCGTCTTGCCGAGAACTCCCGGGTCGCTGCCGAGGGCCGTCGTCCAGAAGCGGTGCGTCAGCACCACGACACCCGCGGCACTCGGGCCATCGTCGGTGGCGTCGATCAGCCGCCCGAGCACCGGGCGCAGCCCCATCACCTCGAAGTACGAGCCACCGACCACGCCGGATCGAACCACGCGAGGTTCGCCCAGCCCGACCATCGTGAACTCGAGGGCCGAGAAGTCGCCGAACGCGGTGAGCGTGGTGACGCCGGCGCGCAGGTCCTTCAACTCCGGCACCGAGAACGCGGCGTTCTCCACGCCGATGCCGGGGGCGCTCTGGCGGATGTAGACCAGGCGGTCCTCGTCGCGGTTGACGAGCGGCTTCAACAACACGCCCTGCACCACGGTGAAGATCGCGGCGTTGGCGCCGATGCCGAGCGCAAGGGTGAGGATCACCGTGATGGTGAGCCCTTTCACCCGGGAGAGCGACCGAGCAGCGAACCGGAGATCGGTAAGGAATCCCATCGTCCTACTCCACGTTTAGCGGGTTGTCGGTGCGGCCGGCCAGGTGCTGCGCAAGGCGATCGAACATCTGATGCGCGCCTTCGTAGGCGCCGTACTCGCGCATGATCCTTGCCTTCTCGGCGGCGGACGCAAACCGAGCGCGCATGGTGACACGAGTCCGGCCGTCCTGCTCGTCGAATGTGACCGTGGCCTCGAAACTCGCGGGGTCGGTGACGGCGTCGCCGCCACGGTTGGTATAGACGAGCCGCGAGGGACGGTTCACCTCGATGAATACCGTGTGGTTGGGGTAGTCGATGCCGTCAGGCCCGTGCATCACGTGAATCCATTCGCCTCCGGGCCGCAGGTCCATGTGCTGGGTGCTCGTCGTGAATCCGACCGGCCCCCACCACTCGCCGAGATGGCGGGGATCGGTCCACACGTCGAACACCAGCTCGCGCGGGGCGTTCAGCAGCCGCGAGACGACCATCTCGTACTCCGAGGCCGACGTGGCGACCTCGCTTTCGAGACGCTCGAAGCTCTGGCGCCAGCCTTCGTGCATGCCGCCGAGGTCCTCGAAGGCTTCGGGCGCCGCCTGCAGCACGTGCGCCACGAGCGTCACCGTGGTCACGCCCTGCTGCTCGGTGAGCGTCACGGTGTTCAGCACTTCGACGTAGGTGTGACCGTCGGATTCGAGCATGCTCGTGAAGACGAAGCGCTCCGGCGCGACAACCTCGCGCACCTGGCCGGTCATGGCATTGACACCATCCGGGCCCTGCATGTCCACGCGCAGCGCGCCACCGGGCCGCAAATCGATCTCGACCAGCGGATTGCTGAAAGTGTGCGGCCCCCACCACCTTGCCAGGTGAACGGGGTCGGTCCACACCTGCCAGACGAGCGCCCGTGGGGCGTGAAACGTGCGGGTGAGCACGACGTCGGCCGCGAGGGCCGTGCTACTTCTTTCGGGCACGGGGCTTTCCTTTCTTCTGGAGTTCCATCAGGTAGGCATCGAGGCGATCCAGGCGCGCTTCCCACAGAGCGCGATACTGCTCCACCCATTCGGACACCTCGCGGAGCGGGGCCGCGTCCAGTTGACAGTGGCGCCACTGCGCCTCGCGGCTCCTGGCGATGAGCCCGGCGCGCTCCAGCACTTTCAGGTGCTTCGACACGGCCGGCATGCTCATGTCGAACGGCTCGGCCAGTTCGGTGACCGAGCATTGACCGGAGGCGAGCCGCGCGAGGATGGCGCGGCGCGTGGGATCGGCCAGGGCCGCGAACGTCGCGTTGAGGTGGTTGGTTTGATGCTGAACCATTGAGTTAATTAACCTACACGTTAAATACAAAATAACGGTAGGCGCTGTCAACCCGGATGGCCGCCGCGCGGGCCATGTCTCGCTTATACATTCCCATATAGGAATGCGTCAACGTCGATCGACGATCGCTGTCAATCTGCAGGGGCGAACGCTGTGAGCGACCGACACGTGCCGCCTCAAGCTGGACTGTGTTCGGGCCCGGCGCTATGCTTGGCGTCCGCCGGTCGGGTTCCCGGCGTGCACGTTAGAGCGGTGGCGGTGCAACTTCTTCCGAGCGTTGACTGGCTGCGACGCTATCCCCGTTCCTGGTTCCGGCTGGATTTCACGGCGGGCCTCACGACGGCGGCGGTAGTCGTACCGAAGGCGATGGCGTTTGCCACCATCGCCGGGCTACCACTGCACATCGGCCTCTACACCGCCATCGTGCCGATGGCCGTCTACGCGCTGCTCGGCACGTCGCGTCCTCTCAGCGTCAGCACGACCACCACCATTGCCATCCTGACGGCCTCGCAGCTTGCCCGTTCGGTGCCGGGCGGGGACCCGGCGGCTCTGATCGTCGCGGCGGCCACGCTGTCGGTGCTGGTTGGCGTCCTGCTGGCGCTCGGCTCGTTGCTCCGGCTCGGCTTCATCGCGAACTTCATCTCGGATCCGGTCCTCACCGGCTTCAAGTCAGGCATCGGGCTGGTCATCGTGGTTGACCAGCTTCCGAAGCTGCTGGGTGTCCATTTCGAAAAGACCGGCTTCTTCCGTGACCTGATCGCCCTCGCCCAGCAACTGCCCGAGACCTCAATCCCGACGCTGCTCCTCGGCGCCGCGTTGCTGGTGCTGCTGGTGGGGCTCGAGCACTTCGCGCCGAAAGCGCCCGCGCCGCTCGTCGCGATTGCAATGGCGATCGCCGCGTCCGCGGTGCTGGGCCTGCAGGCGATGGGCGTCGCCACGGCCGGCCAGGTGGCGGGTGGGCTACCGACTCTGATGCTGCCGCATTTCGATCTGGCGAACCAGATGTGGCCGGCGGCCGCCGGCATTGCGCTGATGAGCTTTACCGAGACGATTGCCGCGGCGCGCGCTTTCGGCTCCTCGGCCGAGCCGCGGCCGGACGCGAACCAGGAACTGCTGGCCCTTGGTGCGGCCAACATCGTGGGCGGCCTGCTGGGGACGATGCCGGCCGGCGGCGGCACGTCGCAGACCGCGGTCAATCGCCTGGCCGGCGCGCGCAGTCAAGTGTCAGCGCTCATCACCGCCACGATGGCCCTGGCCACGCTTCTCCTGCTCGGGCCGGTGATTGCGCTCATGCCACAGGCGGCGCTCGCCGCCGTCGTCATCGTCTACTCCATCGAGCTGATCAAGCCGGCCGAGTTCGCCGCCATCCGCCGTGTGCGGCGCACCGAGTTCCTGTGGGCGCTCACGGCTTTTGCCGGGGTAGTCCTGCTGGGTACGCTCAGGGGCATCATGGTGGCCGTGGTCGTCTCGCTGCTGTCGCTGGCCCAGCAGGCCTACAACCCCGCGGTGTATCCGGTCGGACGCAAGCGGGGCACGGCGGTGTTCCGCCCCATCACGCCGGAGCATCCCGACGATGAGACGTGGCCGGGCCTGCTGATACTGCGCACCGAAGGGCGGCTCTTCTTCGCCAATGCGGAGCGGGTCGCCGACAAGGTGCGCGCCCTGATCGATCGGTCGCACCCGCGGGTGCTGGTCATTGACGGCCGCGCGATCTTCGACATCGAGTACACCGCGCTGCAAACGCTCGCGGGAATTGAGGAAAGGCTGGCGGCCGAGGGCACCACCCTGTGGCTGGCCGGGCTCAATCCCGAAACCCTGGCCGTCGTGCGCCGCTCGCCGCTTGGTGAACGCCTCGGTCAGCCACGCATGTTCGCGAACGTGGACGCGGCCGTTCGCGAGTACGATCGGCAGTACGCCGCGCGTCCTGTTCCATTCAGCACTCCTTCCGCGTCAGAGGACTGATCATGAAAAAAGACCAAGCCGCCAAGAAGAACGAGAAGGACAAGGCCAGCGTCAACGGCGGCCAGCAGGCTGCGGACACGCCGGATATCGCCCTGCAGGACGACAAGGGCAAGAAGTCGGGCGACAAGAAGAAGAACAAGAAGAACAAGAAGGACAAGAAGAGGCACGGTGACGCCGCGCTCGCCGCCGACGCGCAGTCGACTGCGGCGGGCGGCACACCGCAGAGTGCCGCGGCGTCAACCGAGAAGCTGACCGGCAAGGCCTATGCGAAGGAACTCGCCAAGCTGCACTCCGAACTCGTCAAGCTGCAGGAATGGGTCAAGTACAAAGGCCTGAAGGTCTGCGTCATCTTCGAGGGCCGCGACGGCGCCGGCAAGGGCGGAACGATCAAAGCCATCACCGAGCGGGTCAGCCCGCGCGTCTTCCGGACCATCGCGCTGCCGGCACCCACCGACCGCGAGAAGAGCCAGATGTACGTGCAGCGCTATCTGCCGCACCTGCCGGCGGCCGGCGAGATCGTGATCTTCGACCGCAGCTGGTACAACCGCGCCGGCGTGGAGCGCGTGATGGGCTTCTCGTCGGAGGACGTGGTCAAGAAGTTCCTGAACATGGTCCCGCTGTGGGAGAAGGTGATGGTGGACTCCGGCGTGATCCTGCTCAAGTACTGGCTCGAGGTGAGCGAGAAGGAGCAGACCCGCCGTCTCGCGGCCCGCATCGACGACGGGCGGAAGATCTGGAAGCTGTCGCCGATGGATCTCAAGTCCTACAGCCGCTGGTACGACTACTCGCGGGCTCGCGACGACATGTTCACCGCCACCGACACCGGCTTCGCGCCGTGGTACGTGGTGGATTCGAACGACAAGAAGCGCGCGCGGCTGAACATCATCTCGCACCTGCTCGGGCAGATCCCGTACGAGAAGACGCCGCGGGAAAAAGTGAAGCTGCCGAAACGGCAGGAGCCGGGCGGCTACAAGGATCCCAACTACGCCGTACAAGCGGGTGCCGGAGAAGTTCTGAGCGGCGGCGCTAGTTGACCGTGTCCTGCGCGTTCGCGATGGCTGCCGCATGCGGCACCTTGCGGAACATCTCGGCGCGCAGCGGCAGGATGAACGAGAACCGGTAGTCGCCTTCCATCCGGCCAATCGGGATGCCGACCAGATCGCCGGCCTGGTTCAACACGCCGCCTCCCGACACCCCGGGATGGCCGTCGGTGAGGCACGTCACCAGGCCGTTGGCCGTGTGCTGCCCGATGTAGCCGGTGCTGAGAATGATGCCCTTCGAGTAGTCGTTGCCCAGGCGGAAGATCGGCTCGGCGAAGTCGTAGGGGTAGGCGGTGTCGATGCGCAGCGCCGGCAGGTCGAGCGTCTCCTTGACCTTGATCAGCGCCCAGTCACCGGAGTGCACTTCGACGGTGGCATCACCGGTGTCGATGAGGCGCGCCGGGATGTCCTTGCCCTTGTAGCGAATCTTGATCGAGGTGATGCGGCGCTCGCGTCCTTCGCCATCGGCTTCGAGGGCGACGACCGCGTGCTTCACCGTGACGAAGTAGCCGTTCCCGATGTAGCCGGCGGTGCCGTAGCCGGACTTGCCGAAGTTGTCCACGGCGTTCAGTTCAACGAAGCTCGCGCGCCGCTCGCGCAGCAGGCGAACCGGCATCAGCCCCATCTCGCTCTGCAGCTGCTTCTTGATCTCGTCCACCATCACGCTCTGCGACGGGCCCGGCGGTCGAGACGATCTGGGGGATCTCGGCGGCCGCTTTCTCCGCGCGGGTCTGCACCTCGCGCATCTTCAGGATGCTGCGCGCCAGGTTGTCGCTGAGCGCGCTCAACCGCGCGTCGTTGTCGGCGAGCTGCTGCGCCATCGTCTGCTGGGTCGTCCAGCTGCCGAAGCTGAAGGCCAGCGAGGCGAGTGAGATGGTGAGGCCAACGTAGAGGAGGGCGCGGCGGACGGACACAGCAAAGGCTCCGAATCCGCTACCAAACGAGGACGAGAAGACGCACCCATCGGCTCGCCTTCTTCCCAAGTTCGGCAGCTAAATCATCCCGCAAGGTAATCGCGAGGGTTTCAGCTTTGCGCACGGCCGACAATCGACCGCACACCTTTTCGCTTGGTAATAGTTGAGTTGTACTGAGCTGAGAGTAGCAAACAGGATCGGCGCTCACAAGGAAAAAAATTCATGCCGACCGTGTCAAAAATACACGCCGAGGTCGGGAGCCAGCCCGACCTCTAAGCTCATGCGTTAGGTCTCATTGCTCACTTTGGCGGAGCCACCGGCACGTACTCCGGGAAGACGTAGGCAAACAGCATCGAAATCACGCCCATTGCCATCATCAGCATCACGCTGTGCTTGATGGTGAACCGGAACAGGCGGCTCTCGTCCTCGCGGCTCATGCCCGTCGCCGCCACCGCGACCGCAATGCTCTGCACCGAAATCATCTTGCCCATCACGCCGGCGGCCGAGTTCACCGAGGCGGTCAGCACCGGGTTCAGGTTGAGCGCCGTGGCCGTCACCACCTGCAGGTTCCCGAACAGCGCATTCGCGGAGGTGTCGCTGCCGGTGAGGAACACGCCCAGCCAGCCGACGACCGCGCTGAAGAACGGGAACGCGACGCCGGTGGTGGCGAGGGCCAGGCCCAGCGTCGAGGTCATGCCCGAGTAATTCATCAGGTAGGCGAGGCCGAGCATCGAGGCGATGGTCGCCATCGCGAACGAGAGCTGCTTGAACGTGGCCTTGTAGATGCTGACGAACTGGCCCGGCCTCACCCCCAGCACCATCGACGCCGCGATCGTGGCGAGGAAGCACGCGGTCCCAGATGCGCTCATCCAGTTGAAGGTGAACACGGCCGCGTAGGGCGACGGCGCCGGGGTCACCGGCGGGATGCGCGTGATGGCGTTGTGGAGGCCCGGCACCATCAGGCCATTGAGCCCGGTCGGCGCCTTCGGCAGGAACCACGGCATCACACTGTGGGTCCAGCTGTCGATTGCCAGCTTGATCGCGGGCTCGCCCCAGGCCAGCACGAACACCACCAGCAGCAGGTATGGGCTCCAGGCCATGAAGATCTCGCGGCCGGTGTGCTTCATGGCCACGGTGCTCACCGGCTGGTCGCCGTCGAGCCGCATGATGTTCTTCGGTTTCCACAGCTTGAGCACCGCCACCATCACGATGATGCAGGTGAGCGAGCTGAGGATGTCGGTCAGCTCGGGGCCCATGGTGTTGGAGACGAACAGCTGCATGCCCGCGAACGACAGCCCGCAGGCGATGATCGCCGGCAGCACTTCCCGGGCGCGCGCCCAGCCCGCCATCACGACGATCAAGTAGCCCGGGATGATCACCGAGACCATCGCGCACATCCGGCCCACCATCGCCGACAGCTGCAGCACCGGCAGGCCGGTCACCGCGGCCAAGCGTCGTGACCGGGATGCCAATCGATCCGAACGCCACCGGCGCGGTGTTGGCCAGCAGGCAGATGCCTGCGGCATAGAAGGGATTGAAGCCAAGGCCCGCGAGCATCGCTCCGGACACCGCCACCGGCGCGCCGAAGCCCGCCGCGCCTTCGATGAACGCGCCGAACGAGAAGGCGATGAACATCGCCTGCAGGCGCCGATCATCGGTCAGGCTGCCGACCGAGTCCTTGATCACCTCGAACCGGCCGGTGTCCACCGCCAGCCGGTAGAGCATGATCGACGAGAACACGATCCAGGCGATGGGGAAGAGCCCGTAGGCCGCTCCGTAGAGCGTCGAGATCACCGCCAGTTGCACCGGCATGCCGTAGACGGCAATGGCCACGATCAAGGCGGTGACGAGTCCGCTGAGCGCCGATTTCCACGCCGGCGCCCGCCATAGTCCCAGCATCAGGAACAGCACGACGATGGGGAGCGCGGCAATGGGAGCGGAAAGACCCAGACTGCCGCCGACAGGTTCGTAGTTGTGCTGCCACATATGTGTTGAGTAGGGAGCTTATAGCACAGGCAGTCGCTAGCGAAGGCCGCGGAAGAACGCGCGCACGTCGTCTACGAGCAGTTGCGGCTGCTCCATCGCGGCGAAATGTCCGCCCCGCGGCATCGTCGTCCACCGCGTGATGTTGAAACGCGGTTCGAGCCAGCGCCGCGGCGACCAGATGATCTCCTTCGGGAAGTCGGCGCACGCCGTGGGGACTTCGACGCGGCGGGGCACGGCGGGCGAGAGCGGGTGCCGGCTTTCGTAGTAGATGCGGGCCGAGGACGCCGCGGTCTGGGTGGCCCAATAGAGCGTGATGTTGGTGAGGAGCTCGTCCTTCGTGAAGATCGTCTCTGGATTTCCGCCGCAGTCGCACCAGGTCCGGAACTTCTCGACAATCCACGCCGCAAGCCCAACCGGCGAGTCGTTGAGGGCGATGCCGATCGTCTGTGGCTTCGTTCCCTGAATCTGCTGATAGCCGGTTTCCTCGGTCTGGAAGACCTGTCGCGCCTTCACCCGCTGGCGCTCTGCATCGGTCAGCCCTTCGTTTGGATCCGTGCCGGCCGGTGCATTGCCGAAGCACATATTGAGGTGTAGTCCCGCCACGTGAGCGGGGTCGTGCAGCGCCACCTGGGTGCTGATGATCGAACCCCAGTCGCCCCCCTGGGCGCCGTAGCGTTCATAGCCAAGGCGCGCCATCAGCTTCGCCTCGATCGTGGCGATGCGTGCCGGGTCGTAACCTGGCTCGCGTGGCTGCGACGAGAACGCGAACCCGCGAGATGGACGGGATGACCATGAAGTGGACGGTCAGGCCATCGATGGTGGTGGTGAATTGCTCGAAGCCATTCAGCCGACGTTCCTGGGCGCGCCAGTCGAACGTGTCCCGCCAGTAGGCGATCAGCTCCTTCAGGTAGCGGATGTCGGTGCCGAGCGCCCATCCATCACCCTGCAGCGGCTCCGGGAATCGCGAGTTCTGCAGCCTGGTCTTGAGATCGGCGAGGACGGCATCCGGGATGCTGATCGTGAACGGTCGAACCGATGTGTCGCCGGCCGGAGCCGCGGTCTGCTGCCCGATCGAAGTAGAGGGAAGGCAGAGCAGCGCGGCGGTGACTGCCATCCGCACGAGACCGGCCGACGCGTTGTGGCCCATGGTGGGCACAGCATATCGCGCGCCGCCCGCTCACTCCGGACGGAGCCCCGTAACCGCCGGACCGTTGATCACCGCGCCGGTCGCCTCGAATCGCGACCCGTGGCAGGGGCAGTCCCAGCTCTTCTCGGCGTCGTTCCAGTGGACGACGCAGCCCAGATGCGGACAGAGCGCCGAGAACTCCTGCAGCGCGCCGTGCGGGTTGCGGTAGACCGCGACCTTGCGCGCGCCCTGGCGCATGATGGCGCCGGTGTGCGGCGCCAGTTCCTCCACCGACGCGATCTCACCCGGCGTCACGAGGTCCGCGTACTGGACCGCGACGTTGAGGCTCTCGCGCGCGAACTCCAGGCCCGCGCGCAGCGTGATTCGCGACGGGTCGTAGAGCGTGGCCCAGGGGTTGTCGCGCGCCATGATCAGATCGGTCAGCAGCACGCCGGCGATGGTGCCGTGCGTCATGCCGTTGCCCGAGTCGCCGGTCACCACGAACACGTTGGGTGCGTCACCGGGGTTGCGCCCGATGAACGCGAGGTGATCGACCGACTCCATCACCTGCCCCGACCAGCTGCACGCGACCTCCCCCGCCGCCGGCACCCGCTCGCGCGCCCAGCCGGTGAGCGACGTGAACCGCCGCTCGGTATCGTCGGCCTGCCCGGTCTTGTGATCCTCGCCGCCCACGATCAGCAGGTCGGTCCCGTCGCCGGTCGGTGCCATCCGCACGTAGTGGTAAGGGTCCGCGGTGTCCCAATACAGCGCGTGTGGCACCGCGCCGCGCGGCACGGTCAAACCGACCGCGTAGGTCCGGTACGCCGCCTGTTTCGTGTGGATCACGACGCGGTCGTTGACCGGCGTGTTGGTCGCCACCACGATCGCGCCGGCCCGCACTTCACGGCCGTCGGTGGTGCGCACGCAGGCAGCCTCGCCGCCCTCCATGGAGTCGGCGCGGGTCTGCGTGTAGACGTGTCCGCCACGCGCCTGAATGGCCTGCGCCAGCCCCAGCAGGTATTTCATCGGGTGGAACTGCGCCTGACCGGGAAAACAGAGGGACGGTCCGAGATTCCACGGGGCCAACAGGGACTGTTCGACGAGGCTCACACCGGTCAGCCCGACCCGATGCACCGCCTCCAGTTCGCGCGCCAGGATGTCCGGGTCGTCGCCGGGGCCGAGGAACAGGTAGCCGGAAACGCGCTCGAAATCACACGCCAGCTGCTCCTGCCGGACGATGGTTTCGATGGCGGTGATGGCCTGGGTATGGCTGTCCGCGGCCAGTCGCGCGCCGTCCACTCCGTGCAGCCGTTCCAGCTCGAAGTAGCGGGCGCCGAGCACGTGCGACAGGTGCGCCGTTGTCCGGCTGGTCTCGCCGCTGCCCACGGAGCCCGCGTCGATCACGGCCACGGTACGGCCGCGCTGCGTCAGCATGTACGCGGTGGTCAGCCCGGCAATCCCGGCGCCGACCACGCACACATCCACTTGAAGATTGCGGTCGAGCCGCGTGGCGGGCGCCTCGTTGACGTCCCGCGTCCATGCCGTCGTGCGTTCGCCAGAACCATGCTGCATTGCGGCCCCCTTGGTGTGGAGAAGGTATGCAGCATGCGCGCCAGCGCCGCGTAGGTTTACGACGTTGGCTTGGCCGTGCTCCTTGAGGAACGGCTCCGCCTCGGCGAGCACCGGCTCGACCTTCGCAAAGCTGTCCGAGTAGCTGAGGCCGCTCAGCTCCTTGAAGGTGACCTTCGTGCCGGCCAGCTTGCCTTGATACGCCTTCGCGTTCTCCATCGCACTCGTGTCCGCCGCCCCGACCAGCCACAGCGTGGGCGCCTTGATCTCCGACGGCTCGAGCGGCGGATACTCCGCCAGCGCGCCGAGCGCGATGGCCGAGATGGCGACGCCGTTGTTCCAGGCCTCGCGATCCCCGTACGAAAACGTCTTGAGATCCAGCGTGCCTGCCTTCTGCGCGTCGAGCAGCGGCTGCCATTTGGCGCGCATACCGGCAATCGCCTCCTTCACCGGGCCCGTCAGCGTTGGACCCATGTCCGCGCCGACCAGCACCGCCGAGATCACGCGATCGGATCGCGCCGCCAGATGGCGGCTGATACTGGCGCCATGACCGAAGGCCATGATGTGGAACCGTGGCGCCGATGCGGCATCCGCCACGGCCAGCAGGTCCGCCAGCATCTTGTCCAGGGCGTAGTCCGCGGCCGTCGTCGGCCGATCGCTGTTGCCGTTGCCACGCGTGTCCACGGTGATCACGCTGAAGGACTTGCTGAGGCGATCGACGTAACCGATGTCGTTCCACGAGCGGCGCGATTGCCCGCCACCGTGCACCAACATCAGCGCCGGGCCGGTTCCGGTCTTCTCGTACGCGATCTTGGTGCCATCAGGCGAGGTGGCGAAGAGCGGCTTGACCGCCGCCGGCTTAGCCGTGGCCGCCGGAGCCGCAGGCGGTGTCGCGCCACCAGGAGCAGCTGGCTTCTGCGTTTCAGCGGCCGGTGCGGCTGGGGCCGACGGCGTCTCTGCCGGCGCGGTCTTGGTGCTTGCGGCGCAGCCGGGGAAAAGGGCGAACGTGAGGAGCGATGCGACCGCAGCGAAGCGATGAGCGACCGCTTTGGCGGCATTCGTGGTCATGGTGTGGCCTCTGACGAGATTTGAGTGTGTTGATCACGTCAGGAATACCACACACCGTCGCGCGGATGCGAGCGGGGCGGGTACGTGACTTGCTCACTCATTGCGTCGGAGGTGGTGATGGAAAAGGATGAGAAACGCGGCCCCACGACCGACGAACGGCAGTTGATCCACGCGCCTGGCGAGGACGGGCCACCAATCAGCCCTCTCGACCCGTCGAGCATGCCGCGCGGCGAGGATGACGCGGAAACCATGGCCAACAGTCCGGAGTTCCATGATGTGCCTGGAAGTGGCAAAGATCTGCTGAAGCCGAAGAAGTGAGGGCCTCCACCGCGTTCATCGCCACTGCACGAACCGGCGGTGGCTCGCCCAAGCTCGGCGGCTGACGCCGCCACGTGCCACAATTGGCGCGTGCAGAAGCCGAGGACGGTGGCCGTGACCCGCTACGTCACACCGCTTCGCGAAGGCGGGTCGCTCCCGGCCATCGTCGAAGCGGCTGACGATGGGATGTACGTGCTGAAGTTCCGGGGTGCGGGCCAGGGCCCGCGGGCGCTGATTGCGGAGTTGGTATCCGGAGAGATTGCCCGGGCGCTGGGCCTGCCGGTGCCGGAAATCGTGTTCGCCGAGCTGCACCCCGACCTGGCGCGGACCGAGCCGGACCCCGAGATCCACGCCCTCATTCTCGACAGCGCCGGGCTGAACCTGGCCCTGGACTACCTGCCGGGCTCGGTGACGTTCGATCCGCTGGTCAACCAGCTGGATGCCGACCTGGCGTCGCGGATCGTGTGGTTCGACAGCTTCGTCACCAACGTCGATCGCACCGCGCGGAACACCAACATGTTGATGTGGCACCGGCGCCTCTGGCTGATCGATCACGGCGCCACGCTGTACGCCCATCATGCGCCGGAGTGGCAGACCGGCGGGGCGCGGCCGCGAGATCCGTTCGCGATGATCAAGACCCACGTGCTTCGACGGCGGGCCACCGCGTTGCTGAACGTCGATGCCGCAATGGCCGAGGCCCTCACCGAGGATCTGATCGGCACCATCGTCGAGTGGATTCCAGACGCATGGCTCACCGCGGGAGACGCCGCGCCGGAGGTGGGAGAACAGCGCGCGGCCTACATCCGCTATCTGACCGAGCGGCTCACGACCCCTCGAGCGTTCGTGCAGGAGGCGGCCCGTGCCGACTGAGTACACCTACGATTACGCGATCGTCCGCATCGTGCCGCGCGTGGAGCGAGGCGAGCGCATCAACGTCGGCGTGATCCTGTCGTGCGTGGACGAGACCTTTCTCGACTGCCGATTCGACGTGGACCCCGAGCGGCTGCGGCTGCTCGATCCGGCCTTGGACGTTGAGAGCATCCGCGCCAGCCTCGCGACCATTCCGCTGGTGTGCAAGGGCGGTCCCGAGGCTGGTGCGATTGGTGACCTGCCGCCGCGTGGCCGCTTCCGGTGGCTGGTCTCGCCGCGCAGCACGGTGATTCAGATGTCGCCGGTGCACACCGGCCGGACGACGGATCCCGCCGCCGCGCTCGACCATCTGCTCGAGACGATGGTGCGGCACGGCGGGCAGGCTTCGGGCTCTAGGCTCTAGGCTCCATGGTTTCCTGAGGCCAAGCCCAAGCCTCAAGCCCCAAGCCCCAAGACCCAAGACCCAAGACTATTCCGTCCTGAGCGCAATCACCGGGTCGATCCTCGTCGCACGCCGGGCCGGGAACCACGACGCGCATTCGGCCACGACCAGCAGGGTGACCGACAGCGCGACGTAGATCAGCGGGTCTGCCGGATCGACCTCGAAGAGCACCTGTTGCATCAGTCGTGACACTGCCAGCGCGCCGACGATGCCGAGCGCGATGCCGAGGAGCGTGAGCCGCCGGCCGTGGCCGAGCACCAGGCGCATGACCGATGCCGGTGAGGCGCCGAGCGCCATGCGCAGGCCGATCTCGCTCGTCCGGAACGCCACCAGGTGCGCCATCACGCTGTAGACGCCCAGGCTGGCGAGCACCAGCGCCAGGACCGCGAATCCCGCCAGCAGCACCAGGGCAAGCTTGCGGTTGGCCACGGTCTGCGCGATGCGCGTCGCGAGCATCTGTGGCTGGAGCAGCGGGAGCTCCGGGTCCACCGACCGCAGCACCTCGCGCACGACCAGCGTCATCGCGGCGGGGCCGGTGCTGGTCCGGACGAGGATGGTGGTGAAGTTCTCCGGCCGCTGCAGCGCCGGAAGGAAATAGTCCGCCTCGGGCGGCGTGTTCAGGGTGGTGCTGCGGATGTCCGCCACCACGCCGACGATCTGCGAGGCCCGCTGCCCCATGCCCGTGATCAGGGTGCGGCCGACAGGATCCTCTCCGGGGAAGTGTCGCCGGGCGAAGGTCTCGTTGACGATCACCACGTGCGGCACGCGGGCGCTGTCGCGCTCGTCGAAGTCGCGCCCGGCGCGGATCGGAATGCCGAGCGTGCTGAAGTAGCGCGGCGACACGAGGTGGCGGTTCGCCTGCGCCTGCTCGCTCATCGGTGGCACGGGACGGCCCACCACCGCCACCGGCGCCGGCGATTGCCCGCCGGTCAGCGGCACGCGATCGGTCAGCGCGGCTGACGTCGTGCCGGGCATCTCCGCCAGGCGCTGATACAACTGCTCGTAGAAGGTGACGAGCTTCTCTTCACTGTAGCGGGCCGGCGGCAGCACGAGCTGAGCGGTGAAGACGTCGTCGGGTTCGAAGCCCGGCGACACCCGCTGGAGGCGCGCGAAGCTGGTGAGCAGCAGGCCCGCGGCGATCAGCAGCACGAGCGACAGCGACACTTCGGCGACCAGCAGACCTGCGCGAAGGCGCTGGCCCGATCCGATCGAGCCGCGGCCGGATTCCTTCAAGGCTTCCTGCACGTTCACGCCGGCGGCCTGCCACGCGGGCAGCAGGCCGATGGCCAGCCCGGTGACCAGTGTCACCAGCAGTGCGAACCCGAGGGCCATCGGATCGATTCCGATCTCGAGGACCCGCGGAATCAGCTCGGCTCCAAACGCGACCAGCGCGTGAAGCGCCCACTGCGCCAGCAGCACGCCCGCGATACCGCCGAGCACGGCCACGAGCATGCTCTCGGTGACGAGTTGGCGGATCACGTCGGCGCGGCTCGCGCCCAGCGCGAATCGCGCGGCGATTTCCCGCCGCCGCCCGGCAAAGCGCGCCAGCAGCAGGTTGGCGATGTTCGCGCACGCGATCAGCAGCACGCACCCCACCGCCCCGAACAGCAGCAGATAGCTCTGACGCTGATCGCCGACCGCGTCGTCCAGCAGCGGCACGAGCTCGATCTGCGAGGGCGCGTCGACGTTGGCCGGGTTCGACGCGCGATAGCCGGCCGCGATCACGTTCATCGCCTCACGCGCCTGAGGCAGGGACACGCCCGGCTGCAAGCCGGGCGATGGCCTGGAAGAAGTAGCCGCCGTTATCCAGTTGCGACGGAGCGATGAACGGCACCTCGACGGGCCGCGGCACCCAGATCTGGAACGGGTTCAAGGGGAACGCGGACGCGGCTTCCGGGAGCACGCCGATGATGGTGTAGGGGGCGCCGTCGAGCGTGAGGGCCTGGCCGAGCACCGACGGGTCGCGATTGAAGCGCTGCTGCCAGATGCCATGGCTGATCAGCGCGACGTGCTCGCCTCCGGGCCGATCCTCGTTGGCCGAGAAGTTCCGGCCGATCAACGGTTCGATGCCGAGCGCCGGCAGCAACGCCGCCGAAGCCTGCAGTCCGATCAGCTGTTCCGGATCTCCCCGGCCGGTCAGCGTGAACGCGTTACCAACCGACAACGCGAGGTCGCTGAACACCTGCTGCCGCTGCTGCACCTCGCAGGAAGCGGGGATAGGAAAAGCCGACGCGCGTGAGGTTGTCCGCCTCGCTCGTCGAGCTCAACCTGACCAACCGGTCCGGTTGGCGATAGGGCAGGGGACGGAGGAAGACCGAGTTGACGACGCTGAAGAGCGCCACATTGGCGCCGATTCCAAGCGCGAGCCCGAGAACGGCGGCGAGCGTGAACCCGGGCGACTTGACCAGCTGACGAAGGGCGTAGCGGATCTCGGAACGCATGGCTCATTCTGCCTCGCCAGCGCCCCGTGGGTTGAACTGGGTACGAACTGCAGGAGCCGGCGAGCACCGAACGCCCGCCAGCTGATGCGCCGGCAGAAGACCGCATAGAATCGAGTGCCGTCAAGATGACGCAGGTTCCGAAGGGACAATCATGACCACACGCCGCCTTGTGCTGACCTCGCTCCTTGCTGGAATCACGACCCTGTGGTCGGCGGCCGGGACGGCCCAGACCCCGCCCTCGCCAGACCAGGTCGTCGCCGGCCTGAAGCAGAACCTGGCCGAGAGCCAGAAGCGGCTGCGGCAATACGAATGGATCGAGACGACCGCCATCAGCCTGAAGGGCGAGGAGAAGTCGCGCAAGCAGCAGCGCGTCTACTACGGCGCCGACGGCACGCTCACGAAGGTGCCGATGGGCTCTGCGCCCGCGGCTCCACCACCGGAACCGGCCGGGCGCCGCGGCGGCCGGGTGAAGGAGCGCGTCGTCGAGAACAAGAAAGACGAGATGAAGGAGTACATGGAACGGGCGGCGGCGCTGATTCACAAGTACGTGCCGCCGAGCGCGGCCCTCATCCAGAAAGCAAAGGACGAGGGGAAGCTGCAGGTGGCTCCGGCGCAGCCAGGGACCGTGCGTGCCGCCTTCCGCGACTTCGTGCAGGCCGGTGATTCGATGGCCATCGACGTCGACGTCAAGGCGCTGCTCCTCAACGCGCTGACGGTGGCGACGTATCTCGACAAGGCGGAGGACGCGGTGACGCTCGACGTTCGCTTCGGCACGCTGGCCGACGGCACGAGTTATTCCGCGAAGACCACGTTCGAGGCCAAGGCCAAGAACATCCAGGTCGTGATCGAGAACACGGGCCATCGTCCGCTGGCGCGGTAGGTCCCTCGAGAATCCTTCATCGCGTCGCGTCGACCTGATACGTTCGACCAGCGCCTACTTGCAACGAGGAATCATGAGCATATCCGTTTCTCGCGCGGGCATCGGCCTCGCGCTCACCCTTCTAGTTGCGGCCGGCTGCAGCGCGCCCCCGCCGGCGCCGACCGCCAAGCCGGCGGCGGCCCCCGGCACGCTCGACCGCACGGTGCTGCCGATCGCCGAGCCTGATTACCCGCACGAGACCGCGCTCGACGCGCGCGACGCAAAGGCGCCGCCCCGCTTCGAGGTGAAGCCGCCGCAGGGCGCGCCCAACGTGATCGTCTTCCTGATCGACGACATCGGCTTCGGCCACGTCAGCACCTTCGGTGGCGCCATTCCGACGCCGACGCTCGATCGCCTTGCGAGCCAGGGGCTGAAGTACAACCGCTTCCACACCACGGCGCTGTGCTCGCCGACCCGCGTCGCGCTGCTGACCGGGCGCAACCATCACACCAACAATGCCGGCGCCATCATGGAAGTCGCGACGGCGTTTCCGGGCAACACCGGTGCACGGCCCCAGAGCGTCACGCCGCTGGCCGAGATCCTCCGCCAGAACGGCTACAGCACCGCGGCGTTCGGCAAGTACCACGAGACCGCGCCCTGGGAAGTGAGCGTGTCGGGACCGTTCGACCGCTGGCCAACCCGCTCCGGCTTCGACAAGTTCTACGGCTTCATCGGCGGCGAGACCAACCAGTGGGCGCCCCTCATCACCGACGGCACCGAGCAGATCGAGACGCCGACCGATCCGAACTATCACTTCACCACCGACATGACCAACCAGGCCATTCGGTGGATCCGGAACCAGCAGTCGCTGACCCCGGACAAGCCGTTCTTCACCTACTTCGCCACCGGCGCGACGCACGCCCCGCACCACGTGCCGAAGGAATGGATCGAGAAGTTCAAGGGCAAGTTCGATGGCGGCTGGGACAAGTATCGCGAGGAGACCTTCGCGCGGCAGAAGCAGCTCGGCGTGGTCCCGCAGAACGCCAAGCTGGCCGATCGCCCCGCCGACATCAAGGCCTGGGACACCCTCACCGCCGACGAAAAGCGGCTGTTCGCGCGCCAGATGGAAGTGTTCGCCGCGTTTGCCGCCCACACCGACTACGAGATCGGCCGCGTGGTGAAGGCGATCGAAGACATGGGCGAACTCGACAACACGCTGATCATGTATGAAGTCGGCGACAACGGCTCCAGCGCCGAAGGCGGCATGGTCGGGATGTTCAACGAGATGACCTACTTCAACGGCGTCGCCGAGTCGGTGCCCGAGATGCTGAAGAACATCGACAAGTGGGGCGGGCCGGAGACCTTCCCGCACATGGCAGCGGGCTGGGCGGTGGCCGGCAACACGCCGTTCATGTGGACCAAGCAGGTGGCCTCCAACTTCGGCGGTACGCGCAATCCGCTGGTGATCAGCTGGCCGAATCGCATCAAGGCCAGGGGCGAGATGCGCAGTCAGTTCCAGCACGTCATCGACATCGCGCCGACCGTGCTCGAAGCCGCGAACATCCCGGAGCCGAAGACCGTCAACGGCGTCGCGCAGACGCCGATGGAAGGCGTCAGCATGGTCTACACCTTCGACGATGCCAAGGCCGCCGACCGCCACAAGACGCAGTACTTCGAGATGTTCGGCAACCGCGCGCTCTACAGCGACGGCTGGGTCGCCGCCACCGTGCACAAGGCGCCGTGGGAGGCCCAGCCTCGCCACAAGCTCACCGAAGACGTGTGGGAGCTCTACAACGTCAACGAGGACTTCAGCGAATCCACCGACCTGGCCGCCTCGAACCCGGCCAAGCTCAAGGAGCTGCAGGCGCTGTTCATGAAGGAAGCCGAGCGCTACCGGGTGCTGCCGATTGACGACCGCTCGATCGAGCGCCTGGACCCCGCCGCGGCGGGACGGCCGGACCTGATGGCCGGCCGCAAGTCGCTCACGGTCTACGAGGGCATGACCGGGATGATGGAGAACGCCTTCATCAACGTCAAGAACCAGTCGGTGACGATCACCGCGGACGTCGAGATTCCCGCCGGCACGGCCAACGGCGTGATTCTCGCCCAGGGCGGCCGCTTCGGCGGCTGGAGCCTGTACGTGAAGGACGGCCGGCCCGCCTACACCTACAACTTCGTCGGGTTGCAGCAGTACACCGTCAACGGCACCGAGCGGCTCGCGCCCGGCAAGGCGACCATCACCATGGACTTCGCCTACGACGGCAACGGCCGCGGCAAGGGCGGCATCGCCACGCTCTCGATCAACGGCAAGAAGGTGGGATCGGGACGCATCGAGCAGACCAACGCCAACATCTTCTCGGCGGACGATGCGGCCGATGTGGGCGTCGACGAGGGGACGAACGTCAGCTCCGCGTATCCGCAGCACGGCAACCAGTTCACCGGCCGGATTGAGAAGGTGCGGGTAGAGGTGAAGTGAGCTACAGCCGAATCGCCGCGAACTGCCGGTAGAGCAAGAGGTCGTAGCCGATCTTCATCGTCCCGGCGATGAAGAACGGCCAATCGACCGTCTCCGGCCGCGCGAACATCAGCCCGACGAACAACGGGCTGATCTACGACTGGGTCGCCGCGCCGTAAACCGGTGCCGCGTCGGCTTCGAGCGCCGGCAGGTGCGCCTGCCACCACACCGCCGCCCGCTCGTTCGACCAGTCGCGCGCGCCGTCGCACTCCGAGAGGAGCTGGAGCACCGCCAGCGCATCGGGCGGCCGTCGAGCGGGATCCTTCTCCAGGCAGGCCAGCACCAGCGCATCCATCGAGCGTGGGATGGACTGCGAGGAACGGGTCGACGGCGGGGCCGGCGCGGTGCTGACGTGGTCGATCAGCGTCTGCATCTGCGTGCCGCCCTGGAACACCTGCTGGCCGGTGAGCAGGAAGTAGGCGACGCAGCCGATCGCGTAGATGTCGGCGCGATGGTCCACCTGCTGGTGGCCGACGATCATCTCCGGCGCCATGAACGCGGGCGTGCCGACAACGCCCTCGAGCGCGGCCAGCGACTGCGTCAGGTCGTGCGTCGGGCTCGGTCCCGTCACCTGGACGAGGCCGAAGTCGAGGACCTTGACGAAGTCGTGCTCCAGCCCCATCCGGCAGACGAAGATGTTGGCGGGCTTCACGTCGCGGTGCACCATCCCGCGGCTGTGGGCCTCGGCCAGCGAATGGCAGACCTGCCGCAGCAGGTAGATCACGCGGGAAGGCCGGCAGCGGCCCGAACTCGGCGATCAGCGTGGCCATGTCGCGGCCGTTCAGCAGCTCCATCACGTAGTAGAAGCTGCCTTCGTCGGTGACGCCGAAGTCGAACAGGCGGATCGTGTGCGGCGAGGTGAGTGACGCGGTGGCCTGTGCCTCGCTCTCGAATCGGCGCACGGTGGCGCGAGCATCGGCGTCGGTGCTGCTCGCCAGCATCGCCGGGCGGATCAGCTTGATGGCCGCGGGCCGGGCGAGCAGGCGATGCCGCGCGCGCCACACTTCGCCCATGCCGCCCTCGCCCAAGCGCTGCTCGAGATCGTAGCTGCCGAGATCGCGCGCCTCTTTCAGCCGTCGCCCCATCTTCTGGAACATCCGCGACGGCACCACGGCGGCAACCGCGCACGAATAGTTGGGCATGTACATCGCGAGGGTGTTCAGCACCGACGGCGTGTCAACGCCGCGCAGGTGGGCCAGCCACACGCCGACGGGGCCCATCGAGGCGGAGACCAGCGCCGCGATCAGCATCTTGCCCGGCGTGCTCGGCACGATCATCGCAGACAGCAGGATGACGATCGACGTCCACGACAGGTGGCCCATCATCATCGTCGTTGGATCGCTGGCCCAGGTTTCGACCATCGCGATGGCCACGGAGTGCAGCAGCATCAGCCAGAGTCCGGCGTCGGCCTTGGCGAGCGCCGATCCGGAGGAGTGGCTGAGCCAGAGGTAGACGATCACCGAGACGGTGACCGCCGCGACCTCGATGATGAGGCCCGCGCGCGGTACCGTGGCGCCCACTATCAATGGGAAGACCACCGCGTCCATCAACAGGCCCATCCCCCAGAGCCCGGCGCCAACCAGCGCGAACACTTTCAGCCGGCGTAGCTGGTCGTCGAGCAGATCGGGCTGCAGCCGCGCGTCCGAGAGCGGCGGCGCCGAGGGGCCCGGAGTCGACAGTCGAGGGGCGAGGCGTTTCATGGTGGGAAGGCTGAGAACCGAGTCTACTGCCTGCCAACAAAGATGACGTGCCGAGGCCCGCCCTTGTTCAGTCTGGCCCTCACGCGCACCGCCTCCACCGCGAACCCGGCGTAGCGCAGCCGCTGCTCGAATCGCCGATCCTCGCGAGCGGACCACACCGCCAGTGTGCCCGTGTCGGTGAGCGCGGCGCGGATGGCGGCCAGCCCCTTGTCGCCATAGAGCCAGGTGTTACCCGAGGTGGTGAAGGCATCCGGGCCGTTGTCCACGTCCAGCAGCACCGCGTCGAACCGCCGGCGCGAGGCGCGCAGCAAATCGGCGACATCGCCTACTTCGACGCGGCTGCGCGGGTCGGCCAGCGGGGTGCCGGCGAGGGCGCCGAGCGGGCCGCGATTCCACTCGACCACGCCTTCGACGAGCTCAGCCACCACCACGGTGGCGCCACGTGGCAGCACATCGAGAGTGGCCCGCAGCGTGAAACCCATTCCGAGCCCGCCCACCAGCACGCATGGCTCCTCGAGGCCGCGCGCATGGCGGCACGCCACGTCCGCCAGGGCTTCCTCCGACCCGTGCATCCGGCTCGACATCAGCGGCTTGCCGCCGGCCAGGATGACGTACTCGCCGGACTGGCGCATCAGCGTCATCTCGTCGCCGCCGGGCGTGGCGGTGCGGCCCAGCAGCTCCCAGGGGATCATGTGTGTCGTCGTATGATAGCGGGCGATGACACGAATCGTTTCCGCCCTCGTGGTCGCCGCCCTGCTGGCGCTGGCCGTCCCCGCCGTCGTTGACGCGCACTTCAAGCTGCTCGAGCCCGCCTCGTGGATCGTCGAGAACGAGCGCGGCGACCCGCAGAAATCCGCCCCGTGTGGCGCCGATCCCAAGGCCGAAATGAGCGCCGCGGCGAGCAAGGTGACCGGCGGCTCGAAGCTGCACCTCAAGGTGCTCGAGACCATCTATCATCCTGGCCATTACCGCGTCGCGCTCGCGGTGAACTCGCGCGAAGAGCTGCCGCCGGATCCGATGACCATCGAACGCACCACGGAGAAGGGCCCGCGCTCGGTGTGGGCCGCGATCCAGAGCCCGCCGCAGCAGCCGGTGATCGCCGACGGCCTGTTCCAGCACTACACCCGGCCGGCCAGCCCGCAGACCTACGAAGCGGACGTGCAGCTGCCGAACATCACCTGCGCGAAGTGCACGCTCCAGGTCATCCAGTTCATGGCGGACCACGGCTACAACCAGCCCGGTGGCTACTCGTACCACCACTGCGCCGACCTGCAGATCACCGCCGACCCCGCCAAGCCGATCGACAAAGGTTGGGGCACGACAACGACGGCTCAGAACTGATGATCTGGTGAGCTCGTGAGCTCGTGATCTGATCTGGTGATCTAAAGATCGATTGATCGATCTTTAGATCGGTACGATCTCAGATCACCAGTTCACCACCTCACGAGATCACCACCTAACGAGCAGCTCTCAATAGCCTCGAGCGAAGTCCACTCTATGGACGAGCTCTTCTCCGCGTGCCAAGCGTCGGTAGTTGTCGGCGAACACCGAGACGATGTCGGCCGGGAAGCTGGGCGCGGCGGTGTGGCTGGTGATGAACACCCTCGGCGTGCGCCATAGCACGTGGTCCGGAGGCAGCGGTTCCTCCGGGAAGACGTCGAGGACGGCGGCAGCCAGGTGGCCGCTGTTCAACGCGCTGACGAGCGCGTCGATATCCAGCGTGTCGCCGCGGCCGGCGTTGACGACCACCGCCTGCGGCGCCAGCGCGCCGAGCATCGCGGCATCGACGATGCGCCGCGTGCCGCCGGTGTTGGGGAGCACCGCCACCAGATAGTCGAGGCCGGTCGCGAACGCCACCTTGTCGTCGCCGTGAAAGTAGGCGTCGACGTGAGGGCAGTCCGCGCTGCTGCGGGTGAACCCCCGGACCTGCATCCCGAAATGCTTTGCCGTGGCCGCCAGGTGCGCGCCAATCGATCCCACCCCGACCAGGCCGATGGTCTTGCCCTGCAGCGTCCCCGGCAGGGTGGTGTCCCAACGCCCCTCGCGCTGCGCCTCCAGCCTCGGCAGGATCTTCCGCTCGTGCGCCAGCAGATACCCGAACACGTACTCCGACATCAGCGGACCGAACACGCCGCGGATGTTGGTCAGCACGTAGTCGCGCCTTAGCGCGGGATCGAGCATCGGCTCCACGCCGGCCCACGACAGCTGCACCCACTGCAGTTGTGTCAGGTGGGGCAGGGCCTGCACCACGCGCGCCGGATCGCCGAGCACGATGCCGCTGTCGCCGGCGCGGGCGAGGCCGTCGGCGACGTCGCTGGTCGCGACTATCTCGAGGTCCGGCAGCTGCTCGGCCTCGATCAGGCGCTGATATTCGTCGGGGTACTTGGTGAGGATGAGGGCGCGATGCATGCGGTGATCACAGGGACAGCTTGCGTTTGACGAACTGGACGACCTCGGGCAGTTCGCGTGCGTCCACGAAATGGCCACGATCGTTGAACTCGAAATAGCTGCAGCGCAGTTGCGCGGCGACGAAGCGCGGCTCGGCGATCGGAATGTTGGGGTCGTCAGTCGAACTGTAGATCGCGATCCACTGCTGGTGGTCGCGAATCTTCTGCCACTGCCACGGCTCGCGATAATAGCCGCTCGCCGCCTCGAAGGCGTCGCCGAGATCGGTGTGGCAGACGCCGACCAGCACCGAGCCGAGCAGCCGATGCGTCTCCGCGTAGCGCATCGCGGCCACGGCTCCGGACGAGTGGCCGATCAGGATCGTCTGCTCGTCGGCGCCCAGCTCGTCGATGAACGGCAGCCAGTACTGCGCGCGGGCCTTGACGTTGTCGGGGAAGGTCACGTTGGTGACGCCGATTCCGAGCGCGGCCAGCGAACGCTCGACCCACGGCAGCCAGATGTCGGCCGCGGTGCTGCCGCCGTTGCCGTGGATGAGGATCGCGCGGGCAGGCGGGGACACGCGGCTACGGGGTGAAGTCGCGAATCGCCGCCACCGCCGGACCATCCAGCTTCTGCAGCATCGCCACCAGCAGCTCCACCATCTGGTCGAAGTCGCGCCGGTTGATCACGCCGTTGTGCGCGTGGGTGTAGCGCGCCGGCACCAGCAGGTTCACCGTCGGCACGCCGCCGGTGCTCTTCTGGATCTCGGCGGAGTCGTCGCCGTAGCCCTGCACCAGATCGAGCTGCAGCGGAATCTTGCGGTCCGCCGCCGTCTGCTTCACGAACGCGCTGAGCTTGCGGTTCGGCAGCGCCGACGAATCGTAGACGAACAGCACCGGACCGCCGTCCAGCACCGCCTGCGTCTCGTCGGGGCGGCCCGGGAACACGTCGCCGGTGATGCCGCCCTCGATCGCGATGCCCAGCTCGGGTTTCACCACGTCGGACGCCGAGTGCGCGCCGCGCAGGCCGATCTCCTCCTGCGTCGTGATCACCCAGGAAATCTGGTTCGGGTGCGGCGCGGTGGCCAGCCGCCGCATCGCTTCGACCACCACCGCGCAGCCGACGCGGTCGTCCCATGCCTTGCCCAGGTAATGTCCGGTGCCGTTCAGCACCTCGAACGGCGCGTCCGGCACGATCGGATCGCCGACCGAGATGCCCATCGCGCGCGACCTCGGCCTCGGAGGTGGCGCCGACATCCAGGAACAGGCTGTCCCGCGAGTAGACGCGCGTCCGTTCGTCGGCGGGAACCACGTGCACGTCGCGAATGCCGGTGACCGCCTTGACCGGGCCCTTGGCGCCGATGATCGTCCACCGCTGATCGACCAGCGCCTGATCCAGCCACCCGCCCAGCATCTGCATCGTCAGCAGGCCCCGGGGCGTGATGCGGCGGACCATGCCGCCGAGTTCGTCCATGTGGGCGTCCACCATGATGCGCGGCCCGGTGGTGCCCTGCGTGGCGATGATCGAGCCGAGGCCGTCGAAGGTGATCGCCGACGCGAAGGGCCGCATCTCGTCGACCATCACCTTGCGGATCGGCTCCTCGAATCCAGGCGCGCCCGCCGTGTCGGCGAGCAGCCGCAGCAGTTCCACGGTCCGGTCCTGCGCGCCGAGGGCGGCGCCGGCGGCGAGAAGCGCCAGGGCAAGGGTGAAAACGCGCGCGGTCATCGAAATCTCCAGGGATCAGGCGTGAAAGGCCCGGAGTCTAGCATGCTCATCCACGTCCCCTCTCAGGCCCCGGGGGTGCTCATCCAGTGCGCGTCCGGCGACCGCCGCGTCGTACAATGGATGGGATGACTAGAACCGCGCTTTCTTCACTATCCCCTCGCCACACGGCCGTGCTCGTCACGCTGGTTCTGGCGGGACTTGCCGGCGCCTGCCGGCCCACTGGACCGGCCGCCGCCCCGCCCGTCTCCGCCGACGCGTGGGCCGTGGTCGATGGCCGCGAGATCAAGCGCGATGAGGTCGAGAAAGCCTACCGGCGCACCGCGCAGACCGAGCAGACGCCTTCCGAGGAAGAAGCCCTCGGCGCCAAGCTCACCCTGCTGAACGAGCTGATCATCCAGGACGTGCTGCTCGCCAAGGCCAAGGAGCTGAAGATCGAGCTGCCGGAGACCGAGCTCGACACGGCCTATGCCGAGGGCCGGAAGAACATCCCCGAAGAGGCGTTCGCGCAGGAACTGAGCCGCCGCAACCTGACGCCGGCGGACATGCGCGAAGGACTGCGCCGCGACATGCTGGCGCAGAAGGTGATCGAGCGCGAGGTCCTCTCGAAGATTTCCGTCACGGACCAGGACGTCACCGCGTTCCACGCCGCCAACCGGGCGCAGTTCAACCGTCCCGAAGACACGTATCGCATCGCGCAGATCGTCATCACGCCGGTTCGCGACCAGCAGATTGCCAATCGCAGCGGCGACGATGCGACGACGCCACAGGAAGCGGGCGCCAAGGCCCAGATGCTGATGGAGCGCCTGAAGCAGGGCGCGCAGTTCAGCGAGCTGGCCAGCGACTTCTCGGAGGATCCGCAGTCAGCGCCGCGCGGCGGCGACCTCGGCTTCGTGCCGCTGTCGGCGCTGCAGAAGGCGCCCCAGGCGCTGCGCGACGCGGTGCTGAAGACGGCGCCCGGCACGGTGAGCGTGGTGAGCAACAACGGCGGTCACACGCTGGTGCTCGTGGTGGCGAAGGAACCGGCCGGCCAGCGCGATCCCAGCATGCCGGAAGTGAAGGCATCCATTACCAACATGCTGAAGAACCGCAAGGAACAGCTGCTGCGGGCGGCCTACATCAGCGCGGTCCGTAACGACGCGGTGGTGAACAACGTCCTCGCCAAGCGGCTGATGGAAACCCAGGGCAAGTTGCCGAGCCTGGCGCCGGCCGCTCCCGGAGCGAAGTAGGCCGTTCGATTCGACGGACCAGGTGGCCCTGCGGGCTGCCTGGTCAGCGGTTCCTCTCGGGGTCAGCGCCCGCTGGTCCCTGCCATTCTTCCCTCCATCTCTTTTCCAGCTGTTTACATCCCATTGCATTTGCAGTAGCCTCCGCTCACTTATACCCCTCGTTCAGCAAACGCATTGTTTTGTCTTCCCCGTGTTGGCGTGGTTGGCTCTCGAAAGGAGTCCCAGATGCGTTGTACTTCGGTTGCAAGATGGGTGGTGGGTTTGCTGTTGGCGCTTTGGGTCTCACCGGTGATGGCCCAAACAGGAGATGGTGCGTTACGCGGCTACGTGAAGGACGAGTCGGGCGCGGTCCTGCCCGGGGTGACCGTGACCGCGACCAGCAGCGAGCTGCTGGCGCCGATCTCGAACGTCACGGACACGACCGGCCTCTACCGCCTGAACAATCTTCCTCCGGGCACCTATGTGCTCACCGCTGAACTGACCGGGTTCAACATTCATCGCCGCGAAGGCATCCTGGTGCGTGCCGGTGCGACGTTCACCATCGACATGCAGATGGCGCTCGGCAACCTGCAGGAGACGATCACGGTGTCGGGCGAATCGCCGATGATCGAGACGGCCAAGGCGACGACCTCGATCACGCTCGATCGCGATCTGATCCGCGCCGCGCCAATCAGTTCGCGGCGCGTGTTCAGCGACGCGCTCGACCTGGCGCCGGGCATCTCCTCACGCAACGTGGACGACGGCGTCGGCCGCCGGTCCTACTACTTCAAGGGCGCGGTCATCTTCTCGCACGTGTTCACGCTCGAAGGGGCGCCCGCCGGGTCGTTCCTCGACTCCTCGGCCCACTCGATCGGCTTCGGCGGCGACACGGTGCAGGACTCCGAGCTCAAGCTGGCCGGCGTGGATCGCGGCCTCACCCACCGGCACCGGTGTGGTGATGAACATCATCGCGCCGCGCGGCGGCAACCAGTTCCGTGGCTCGTTCATCTACGACTACCAGAACATCGACTGGAACACCGACAACACCAAGGGCGGCAGCGCGCCCGGCGGCCTGCCGACGGCGCAGTCGGTGAACCAGTTCGACGTCTCGCTCGGCGGCCCGATCATGAAGGACAAGGTCTGGTTCTTCGCCACGTTCCGCCGCGCCGACCTGACCAACGGCATCAGCCGCTCCCGAATTCAACGCCACCAACGTGATCGCGAACGACCCGAGCTTCGAGTCGTTCGACAACTACCTGAAGAGCAACCAGCCGTTCTTCAAGGTCACGGCCCAGATCAACCCGAAGCATGAGGTGACGGGGTTCTACCAGAACGACCGGTCGCGCTACACGAGCAATCGCGAGCTCGACAACAAGCGGTTCCAGTACAACTCCACCGGCGGTGCCCTCTACCACGGCCGCATCAACTCGGTCTGGAACAACCAGCTGACCACGGCGTTTGCCTTCAACTACAACGACAAGCGCGGCAGCGACGAGAGCACGTACAACGACCTGACGGTCACCGGACCGCAGCGCATCATCCACCAGGGCGCCTTCGCACAGGGCGGCACCCAGGTCGGCACCGGCGCGCTCGCTCAGCTCGACAATCCGCAGTCGCTCGCATTTTCCGATTCCTCGATGACGGTGATCCGCGGCGACCTCACGTACTACAAACAAGGGTGGGGCGGCGGCCACGAGTTCAGGGCTGGAATGTGGTGGGCCCCAAATCTGGTGCGCGAGACGACGACGGAGTACGTGAACGACGGCCTCTACCTTCAGGAGGACCGGTATGTGAACGGCGTCGATCCGTCGGCTGGGTACTTCCCCTTCCACTTGCGGTATCGCTTGCCCGCCACGGCGCAGGGGATCAGCGAGCACGACAACGTGACGGCCTTCTACGCCCAGGACGCCTGGTCGCCGAACCCGCGTCTCACGATCAACGGCGGCCTTCGCATCGACATCAACCGGCGGAAGGACGAGCTCCTCGACTTCTACCGGATGAAGGACACCGCGGTGCAGCCGCGCGTCGGTGCGTCGTTCCTGCTCACCGAGGATGCCCGCAACGTCATTCGCGCCAGCTACGGCAAGCTCTACGAGCAGGTCAACGGCCGCGACTACATCGTCACGTTCAATACGACGGGTGGCATCGAGGAAACCAACGTTTACATTGCGCCCGACGGCACCCGCTCGAGCGTGGTCACGCCGCCAACGCGCAGCGTCGATCCGAGCCTGTTGTTCGACAAGGACCTGCACCAGCCGTACATCCACGAGTACTCGGTCGGCTATAACCGGCAGTTGAAGGGCCTGATGAGCGTCGGCGTGGCCTGGACGCACCGCCGTTTCCACGACAACTTCGGCGAAGTGGACATCAACGGCATCTACCCGGATCAGCCATTCCAGCCGTTCGTTGGTTTCGGGCTCGTCGACCCGAACCAGGGGATCATCACCAAGCAGGTGAACAACACCTGGTCACAAACGATCGTCAACGCGTTCGAGGCGACGTTCGCCAAGAACATGTCGCACAACTTCCAGCTGTTGGCCAGCTTCACGCGGCAGTGGCAGCACCTGAACGGCACCTGGAATCCGACCGACCCGGCCCGCTTCCTGCAGCCGGACGCGTTCGCCAACGACCGCGACCTGTCGCAGCAGCTGTTCGGCAACGGCGACGACAACACGCTGAACGGCGGCGGCCGTGAATCGGGCGCGGCCTACCGGCCGTTCTCGCTGCGCATCGGCGGCCAGTGGAACGCGTTCTGGAACATGAGCGTCGGGGGCAGCTATGTCATTCAGGCGGGCGGCTACGTGGGTCCGCTTCTCGTCCAGCTGCCGGCCAACGATCCGCAGGTGACGCAGTTCGGTGCCGTCGACCGTCCGGCTCGCGAACGGGACCACGCAGCCGAACCCGCTGGCTCTGCGCCTGCGTTTTCAGGGACCGACCCGCAGCGATGGCCAGATCCGTAATGACGACACCAAGTACCTGCAGCTGAAGATCGGCCGTGTCTTCCACTTCGGTTCACGCAGCATCGAGCCGGCGGCCAACATCTTCAACGTGTTCAACACGGGCGCCAACACCCAGTGGAACACCGGGGCGAATCAGCTTTACAGCCCCAACTACCTGGCGCGCTTCAACCGGCACCCGCCGCGTTCGCTGCAGCTGTCGGCTGCCGTGAAGTTCTAAGAACGGCCCGTCAGCACCGTCGGCATCAACAAATCAACAAAAGGGGCGGCCCTCCGGGGTCGCCCCTTTCGTTTTTCCGGGCTGCCTGACCGCGGGTTTGCGACGCCGGCTTGCCAGCGCCCGCGCCTTCATGGTGCAGTGTCCCGAATGGCCCGCGCGCGCGCTCGTCGTCCGGTTACGTCAACGAACACCCCAGGACGCCCGTCAGAGCCCGCGAAGCGACGACGGGCGCTGGTGGTCGTGGCCGCGGTGCTGGGGCTTCTCGCCGGCATCGGCGCGGTCTGGCAGTTCCGTGGCGCGCCGGTTCCCGCCGCATCCGCGATCAGACCCAACGTCCTGCTGATCACCCTCGACACCACCCGCGCCGATCGACTGGGCAGCTACGGTTATGCGGGGGCATCGACGCCGAACCTCGATCGGCTTGCGGCGGCGGGCGTCCGCTTCAATCGCGCGCTGTCGTCGGCGCCCCTGACGCTGCCGGCGCACGCCAGCGTCATGACCGGCCGCCATCCGTACACCCATGGCGTGCGGAACAACGGCCACTTCACGCTGGCCGACGACGTGCCGACGCTGGCGGCGTCTTTCGAGGCCGCCGGATACGAAACCGCCGCCTTCGTCAGTTCCTTCGTGCTGGACCGTCAGTTCGGCCTGGCGCGCGGGTTCATGCGCTACGACGATGCGCTGGACCAGGCGCCGCCGGGCGGATTCACGTCGCTCGAGCTGGAACGTCGCGGCGATCGCACCGTGGCCGCCGCGTCGGAGTGGCTGACGTCGCGCTCGTCACGCGCGGCCACGCAGCCCTTCTTCCTGTGGGTCCACCTCTACGACGCGCACCACCCCTACGTGCCGCCGTCGCCGTTCCGCGAACAGCTTGCCGGCCGTCCCTACGACGGGGAGATCGCCTTCGACGACGCGCTGGTCGGGGCGCTGCTGCAGCGCGCGGGCTTTGGGAGCGCGACCACGATGGCGGTGGTGGCGGGCGACCACGGCGAGAGCCTGGGCGACCACGGTGAAAGCACGCACGGGCTGTTCGTCTACGAGGCCGCGCTGCGGGTGCCGCTGATCATGGCGGGCCCGGGCGCTTGCCGCGTCGGTGGTGAACGAGCCGGTTCGGCTGATCGACGTCGCGCCGACGATTCTCGACCTGGCCGGCGTGGCGGCGCTACCGAATGCCGATGGCCGCAGCCTGCGCGGCGTCATGACCGCCGGCGGAGCCGGTGAGGAGGCGCCGCCGATCTACGCCGAGACCTACTTCCCGCAGTTCTTCATGGGCTGGTCGCCGCTGAGGACGATTCAGACGGGCCGCTGGAAGTTCATCGAAGCGCCGGAACCGGAGTTGTACGACCTGTCGGCCGATCCCGCCGAGAAGGTGAATCTCATCGAACGGGAACCCGCCACCGCCACCGCCTTGCGGCGGGTGCTGGACGCCAGCACGCGCGCCGGCTCTCGCATGACGCCGACGCCGCTCACGGCGCAGGCACGCGAGCGTCTGGCCTCACTGGGCTATGTCAGTACGGTGACGCCGCAGGCGAGTTCGACGGCCGGGCCTGCCGGCCCCGATCCCAAGCGCATGGTCGCGCTCTTCGAGCGGCTGCTCGAAGGCAATCACGCCCTGGCGACCGGACAGCTTGACGATGCCGCGCGGATCTCCGCCGAGGTGCTGAAGCAGGATGAGGGAAACGGCTTCGCACACCAGCTGCAAGGGCGCGCGGCCCTGGCACAGGGCAGGAACCGCGAGGCCATGGCCGCCTTTGCGGCGTACCTGAAGCTGGTGCCCGGCAGCGCGGATGCGCATCACTGGACGGCACTGGCGGCGCTTCGTCTTGGTGATCGGCAGCGGGCGCTGGCCGAAGAGGAGGCGACGCTCGCGATCGATCCCCGGCACACGGCGGCCATCTCGCTCCGGGCTGGCCTGCTGTTCTCGAGCGGGCGGAAGGACGAGGGCATCGCCGCGCTTCGCGAGGCGATGGCGGCCGATCCGTCCAACCAGGCGCTGGTTCTGGAACTGGCCGACCTGCTGGCCGACGCCAGGCGCTTCGACGAGGCGGAGCCGCTCTACCGCCAGGCGCTCGCCGCGCGCCCCCGCGACGGGAGGGCGCTGACCGGCCTTGGCCTGCTGCTGGCGGCGACGAACCGCCCGGACCTCGCGCTGGATCAGCTCTCGCGCGCGCTCGAGGTCGAGCCACGAGACGACGAGGCACGCCTGGCTCGCGCTGACGTGTACGAGAAGCTCGGCCGCCCCCAGGAGGCTCGCGGCGACTACGAGAGGCTGCAGAGCGCGCCGCGAGACCGGAAGTTCGACAGCTCGCCTCAGGCCGCCTCGCTGCGCTGAAGTAACGCTCGCTGAATCTCGTGATCTGGTGATGTGGTGAGCTGGTGATCTGATCTGATGATCTGATGATCGATTGATGTGGTGATCGGGTGGCCCATCGCGATCTCGCGAGTTGGCGTTCGGAGCAACAGATCACCAGATCACCAGATCCCCAGATCAGATCAACAGATCACCACATCACCAGCTCACCAGATCACCACCTCTAGGGTGCCTTGTCACAATCTGCCCTGCCGATCCTCGCCGCAGCATGTCGTTGAACGTCGAGACGTCGCGGTCCATGGCGGTGCCGATCGCGCTGAGCTCGTTCTTCAGGCGATCCTGCAGGGTCTTGGCGACCTCCATGTGCTGATCGGTCGGGCGGAAGTCGCTGCCCGAGATGCCGTTCGCCAGGAAGTTGAACCGTGACAGCAGCTTGGCCGCATAGCGGACGCCGTCCTGGCCGCCGGTGATGCGCAGGTCGTAGAGATTCATCTCGAGGTCCGACAGCTTGGCCTGCAGCTCGGTCGCGGCGCTGTCGGAGCTCGCTGTCCGGCGTGGACTTCATGATGGTCTGCACCTGCGCCCGCACGTACTCCAGCTGGTTGATGGCATCCACCGCGGAGTTCATGCCGGTCCGGAGCTCGGTCAGCACTTCCGTCTGCGCCTGGATGTCGGCCTCGGTGCCGCCGGAGTGCGGGTCCTTGCGGACCGTGAGCGGCTGGCGTGAACTCGCGCCCGCCGATCGACAGCTTCACCGTGTAGGTGCCTGGCGGCGAGAGCAGGGTCTGCTGGCCGCCGCCGCCGGCTGGTGGCCGCGTCCCGTCCTCACCGAGCGGCAGCTCGTGGCCGTACAGCGGGTTGGTCCGCATCTTCAGCTGCTTCGATCGGCATCTCGCGCAGGTCCCAGTAGACGCGGTTCAGCCCGGCGCCTCCGGGCACCGGCATGGTGCGAATCACCTCGCCGCTGGCTGTTGCTGATGGTCATGCGTGCCGCCTGCCGGCACCGCCTGCTTCACGTAGTAGTTGATCGACGCGCCGTACTGCGGGTTCTCGCCGGTCGTCGGATCGTCGTAGGTCGACGACGGCGCGGTGATGCCGCGGAAGCGGTACGCGGGCCGCAGCGGGAACAGGTGCGCGTCGGCGTTCAGCACCTCCGGCGTCATCGCCCGCAGCGCCGTGATGTCGTCCATGATCCAGAAGCCGCGGCCGTAGGTGGAGATCACCAGGTCGTTGAAGTGCTCCTGGACGACGATGCCCGACACCGGCGCGTGCGGCAGGTCGTTCTGCAGCGGCTGCCACGTGTCGCCGGCGTCGAACGTCACGTAGATCGCGTTCTCCGTGCCGAGATAGAGCATGCCGCGCCGCACCGGATCCTCGTAGATCACCTTGGCGTAGCTGAGCATGCTCTTCGGGATGCCGTTGACGATCAGCTTCCACGTCGCGCCGTAGTCGGTGGTGCGGTAGACGAACGGGTCGCGATTGTTCATCTGGTGGAAGTCCACCGTCAGGAAGGCGGTGCCGGCGTCGTAGCGCGACGGCGCGATGCTGCGCACCGAGCCCCACGGCGGGCAGGCCCGGCAGGTTCTTCGTCACGTTCGTCCACGTCTTGCCGTTGTCGCGCGTGAGCTGCACCAGGCCGTCGTTGGTGCCCGCCCAGATCAGGCCCTTCTCGCGCGGCGACTCGGCGATGCCGTAGACCACGCCCGCGTACTCGACGCCGATGTTGTCAGGCGTCAGGCCGCCCGAGCTCCCCATGCGCGACTTGTCGTTCAGCGTCAGGTCCGGGCTGATCACCTCCCAGCTCTGGCCGCCGTTGGTGGTGCGGTGGACGTGCTGGCTGCCGACGTAGACGGTGTTGTGATCGTGCGGCGAGATCTGCAGCGGCGCATCCCACACGAAGCGATAGCGGACGCCGTCGGCCGGGCCGTTCGACTGGTCCGGCCACACCTCGATGTTGCGGAACTGCCGGCGGCTCTCTTCGAAGCGCACGACGATGCCGCCGACCATGCCGGAGCCGGAAGCCGTGGACCAGACGATGTTCGAGTCGGTGGGATCGGGCGTCGCCCAGCCGCTCTCGCCGCCGCCGACCGCGTGCCACATCGCGCGCGGGATGCCGGGGTCGCCGCCGAACCCGCCCTGCAGGCGGCTGTTGCTCGGCCCGCGATAGGTCGGCTCGTCCTGCTTGTTGCCGAGCACGTTGTAGGGGATCTCGTTGTCCACCGTGACGTGATAGATCTGCGCGTTCTTCAGGCGCTGGCGGAACCAGGTCTTGCCGCGATTCACCGTGATCGACAGCCCCTGGTCGTGCGCGACGATCTGGCGGTTCGCGTTGGTCGGATCGATCCAGATGTCGTGATGGTCGCCGCCGGGCGCTTCGGCCCGCTGCAGCACGGTGATGGTCTTCGCCGCCGTCGATCGACTTCGAGTACGACGCCGTCAGGAAATACGCTTCGTCCTCGTTGTCCGGCGCGACCGCCATGCGCGAGTAGTAGTGCGCGCGACCCATGGCGTTGTGGTCGTAGCTGACCACCTGCCAGGTGTCGCCGCCGTCTTCCGAGCGCCACACCTGGCCGCGGTCGGTCGGCTGTCCCTTCCACGGCACGCCGTCGCCGGTCTCGATCATCGCGTAGACGCGCTTGGGATTCGAGGCGGCGATCGCCACCGCGACCTTGCCGACCGGGCGCGTCGGCAGGCCGTTGCCCGCCAGCCGCGTCCACGTCGCTCCGCCGTCGCGCGACATGAACAGTCCGCTCCCCGGTCCGCCGCTCTCGCGGCCCCAGGTGTGGATTTCGAGCTGCCACATGCCGGCGAAGAGAATCCGCGGGTTCTTCGGATCCATCGCGATGTCCGAGCAGCCGGTGTTCTCGTCGACGAACAGCGTCTTGGTCCAGGTCTGACCGCCGTCGGTGGTGCGGAACACGCCGCGTTCGGGCTGCGGTCCGTAGGCATGCCCGAGCGCGCAGGCCAGCACGATGTTCGGATCCTTCGGATCGATCACGAGGCGGGGAATGCGTCCCGGTTGCCTCGAGGCCCATCAGCGTCCACGTCTTGCCGGCGTCGATCGACCGGTAGATGCCCTGGCCGACCGAGATGTGGCTGCGGATCTTGCCTTCGCCGGTGCCGGCCCAGACCACGTTGCGGTCCGACTGCGCGACCGCGAGCGAGCCGATCGACTGCACCGGCTGCTCGTCGAAGAGCGAGCGTCCAGTTCACGCCGCCATCCGTGGTCTTCCAGATGCCGCCCGAAGCGGCGCCGACGTAGTAGGTCCACGGATCGCCAGGGATGCCGGCGGCGGCGGAGAAGCGGTTGCCCTCCGGGCCGATGGTCCGCCAATGCAGACGGCTGTAGATGTCTGGGCCCGGCGTGGTTCGCTGCTGGGCGGAAACCGCCGTCAGGGCCAGGAACGAGACGAGGAGAACACGCACCAAGGAACGGGTGACGGACATCTTTCCCCTCCGGAAACGGCGTGAAACGGCGCGCCGCTGGTGCGGCGACGGGAACAGTCAATCAGTGGCGAGACGCGGGCCGGCCGTTGGGGAAACGGAGGCCGCCGCCAAACGGGCTCTGCCCGGCCTTGTACCGGGCCACGATCTTCTTCGTGGCGAGATCGATGACGCAGACGTCGCCCTCGCCGTAGTTCATGACGTAGAGCTTGGTGCTGTCGGGCGAGAAGATGGGGAAGCCGGGGCCTTTGCCGATCGTCACCGTCGCCGCCACGGTCTTGTCGGCGGCATTGATGATCGCAACGTCCTGCGACCCGCCGTGCGTGGACGCGGCCCACTTGCCATCGGCGGACACGGCCATGCGGCCGGCGCCCTTGCCCAGCCCCTCGAGCTTCTTCACCACCGTGTCGGTCTTGCCGTCGATGACGTGGACCGTGCCGTCGCCGTCGTTGTGGATCCACACCTCTCCGTTCGGCGCGAAGCCGACGCCGACCGGCCCGCCCTCGATCGGAATGATCTTGGTGATCGCGTCGGACTTGGTGTCGATCACCAGCACGCGGTTGTCCTCGCGCATCGGGTAATACAGCTTGTCGGTGCCGGGCTGAATCGCCAGGAAGTGACCGCCGCGGAGCACCACGTCGATCTTGCGGAGCACCTTGCCCGCCTTCGTGTCGTAGACGACGATGCCGGGGATGTCCGCGTTCTCGAGGCCGACGTAGAGCTTGCTGCCGTCGGTGGTCAGCGCGATCCCGTGCGGCGACGCCGAGCCCTTGTTCAGCGTCGATTTGAAGAAGGGCGAGTCGATGCGGCCCTTCTCCTTGAAGGTGGCGCCGTCGAGAATCACGACGTGCGGGCCGTTGGGGATGGCCGCGTAGTAGGTGCGGCCGTCGGGCGAGGCGATGCCCTCGTGCGGCTGGTTCTCCGCGGTGAACTGGTGGAGGATCTTCCCGGTCTCGGGATCCAGTTCGTAGGCGGTGTTGTCGGTATGGCTCAACGCCACGATGGTGTGGGTCTGAGCGGCCGCGACGGTTGAGACGAGGAGACCGAGACTTGCCGCGACGAGGACGTGACGCATGATTCCTCCGGAGGCTGGCTCTGCTGATCGCGCGAAGTATAGTGGCGGGCAGAGCGCGACACAAGGCGGCAACTCGCGCGCGCCCAATCCGGGAGAGCATCTCGCATGTCTTCGAATGTCATGAACACGTTCACCGTCGGCTACTTCATCGGCAGCCTGTCCAGCCAGTCGATCAACCGTCTGCTCTCCAAGGCGCTCGTGCGCCTTGCTCCATCCGGTTTGCGGATGGTCGAGATTCCGTTTCGGGACCTCCCGCTCTACAGCCCGGATCACGAAGCGGACTATCCGCCCGTCGCTCAAGCGCTCAAGGACGCGATCAAGGCGGCTGACGCCGTACTGTTCATCACGCCCGAGTACAACCGCTCCATCCCGGGCGGGTTGAAGAATGCGATTGATTGGGCCAGCCGGCCGTATGGGAAGAATTCCTTCGCGCGGAAGCCCTCGGCCGTCATCGGCGCTTCGCCTGGCGCGCTCGGCACCGCGATTGCCCAGCAGCATCTGCGCAGCCTGCTCGGCTACTGCAACTCGCCGCAGATGAACGCGCCCGAAGCCTACATCCAGTTCACGCCGGGACTGATCACCGACGAAGGGCTGGTGACGAACCCGTCAACGGAACAGTTTCTGCGGGGCTTCATCACCGAGTTCGATGGGTTCATTCGGAGGGTCTACACGGTGCTGCCGCGAAACACGTAGGGCGCGGGTACCGGACACCGGACCCCGGACCCGGCCCCCCGGTCTACCGGTGTGCGTGCCAATCGAAGTAGTAGACGATTTCGCCCGCGACCGGCGATGCGTGGCGCCGCATCTCGGTGCCGGTGAACGTCTGGCCGTCCGGCGAGAAGTAGCCGGTGAGCAGGGTCAGCGCGCCCGCGCCGCTCGCGTCCGCGCCGCTGCAAGGCAGGGGCTCGAAGGCCACGCCCGATGCCTCGACGCCGTCACCATAAATCCACCCCATCCACTTCGCCTGGTCGGCGGGCGAGGCTTTGCCCTCGTACTGAATGGCCACCGCGTCGTGGTCGGTGAACTCGACGCGCAGAAGAACCTGCCGCGTCGTGCCGATTCCGGCATTGCACTCGCCGGCTCCGTACACCTCACGCACTGTCAGGTCCAGCGTCCATAGCTCGGTGCGAACGACCCGGCCCGCAGGGACCGGATCGGCAGCCACCGGTGCGGGATCGGTGCTGGTGGGACCCGTTGGCATTGCTGAGGTGCCTAGGTCGGAGCAGCCCGTTATCGCGAGTGCCAACACGATAACGGTGGCTATCGCCGCCATGAAGACCTCCTGTCTCCATGGTTAACGATACGTGCGGGTCAACTGAACGTTTCACGCTGGCCGTCAGACGCCGTCGCGGCAACCTGACGGCCAGGCGCGCGTCGGTCAGGCCGGGCCTGCGGGCGGCGCGGCGAACGGATTCTCGTCGGCACTGGGGCCGTAGACCGACGGAACCGGGATGTCGAGCAGCCGCAGGTACACCGTCAACTGACCGCGGTGGTGATACCAATGGTTCAGCATGACGGCGCGGACGAGTGCCGCGCGCGGCAACGCCATCACTTCACGGTCGCCGTTCATCATCCGCCAGGTCGCGCCCATCGCGGCGTCATCGAGGTTGCCCAGTTGAGCCCGGGCCTTGGCCAGGCTGGCGGACAGGGCAGGCACCAGCTCGGCCGCGGTCGCGGCCTCCGGTTGCTCGAACTGCGGCCGCACGGGCACGACGTCGGCCGACGCCAGTTCGGCAACTCTTCCAGGGACGGACGCCACGTGAAGCGCGAGTTGGCCGAGCGACATCGACTTGGCATGTGGCTTCCACGACAGATGCGCCTCGGGCACCCGTTCGAGCACGCGGCGCGTCGCCACGGATTCCTGTTCCAGTTCCGCCAGCAGCGTCTCGGCGATTCCCATGGCCATCACTTCTCCTTCCCGCCGAGCTCGGCAGCCTGGCGCACCCGCTGCGTGGAGCGCCTTCCACCCGGTGCCGAGCTGCGGCCGGTGATCTTCGGGGAACGGCCCGACCAGCGTGTGCGTGAAGGTGATGAGCGAGCCGTCGTCCACTTCCTTCAGCCGGTAGAGGATGTTCGACGTCGCCGCGGTGGACATGAACAGCGGTCCCCAGATCTCCAGCAGCACGGGCCGCTTGATGCTCTGCACGAACCCCCACAGGTGTCCATCGTCGCCGCCCAGGTCGCGGACCCATCTCCCACCCGGCCGGGCTTCGAGCAGCATCGGCATGGGCTTGCCGTCGGGCGTTTGGTTCAGCCGTCCCATTTGCGCCAGCAGTGACGCGAAGGTGGTTTCGAGCGTGGCCCGGACGTGGATCTCCTCGCTGATCGCGAACGTGGGGCTGACGGATGTCATGGTGGTCATCGTTTCTCCTCGGCGTGCGCCTTGATGCGGTGCAGCTGTCCGCGCCAGTAGCGCTCGAACATGCCGCTCCAGTCGTGAATCGTCCGCAGGGTCTGCGCGTTGATCCGGTACATCGTGCGACGCCCGTCGCGTCGCACACTGACGAGCTCCACGTCCCTCAGCACCTGCAGATGCTTCGACACGGACGGCTGTCCCAGCTCGAGCGCGTCGGCGATCTCGGTCGCCGATCGTTCATCGCCGGCGATGAACTCGAGGATGTGACGACGGCGGGGTTCCGCGATCGCGTTGAAGGGGTCGGAAGTGGTCGCCGCGCGGGCCATGCCCAGAGTTATACATTCCGATATAGGAATGTGTCAAGAGCCACCGGCGAGCGACAGCCGGAACGCCGCCATCTCCTCGCCGTTGCGGACCAGCAGCACGTCGCCGACCAGCACCGGGTGGTTCCACGTCTTGCCGTCGATCGCCTGGAACTCGCGCGACCTCCGTGAACTTGTCCGGCGGTGCGCCTTGACCAGCGCCAGCTCGCCCTCCTCGGACAGCACCAGCAGCAGATCCTGATCGGGCAGCAGCAGCATCTGGCCGTTGCCGTAGCGGCCGCCCTTCCACTTGCGCTTGCCGTCCTCGAGATCGATGCACGCCAGGATGCTGCCGTCGAAGCCGAAGGCGTGGCCCTGGTGGACGACGAAGTCGTTGAAGTACGGCTTCAGCCCGCGTCGACGTCCACCGCTCCTCGACCGTCCAGCCGCCGGCGCCGTGCGCGACCGCGAGGCGGCGCATGCCCATGCCGCCCATCGCGGCGCCGCAGCTGATCAGGACGTCGCCGTCGCCGATCAGCGCCGGCTGCACGATGCTCGCGCCGGCTGCCACCGTGCTCCCACAGCAGCGTGCCGTCGGCTGGCGCGACGCTGGTCGCGCCGGCTGCCGCTCAGCAGCAGCGACCTGCGGCACGCCGTCGATCGTCGCCAGGTGCGGCGAGCTGTAGCCGGCGCCGCCCGTGCGGTCCGACCCAGCGCGGCTCGCCGGTCGCGAGGTCGTACGCGGCGAGCCGGCCGGACGCGGCGACGATGACGAGGTCGTCGACCACCAGCGGCGAGCTCGAGAAGCCCCAACCCGGGACCGTCGGCGCCGGTATCGGTGACCGCGTTGCGCGACCAGATGACGGCGCCGGTCGCCGGCGTCGAGCGCGTTCACGATGCCGGTCGCGCCGAGGTGTAGACGCGGCCGTTGCTGCAGCGTCGGCGTCGCCGCGCGGACCGGCGCCGCCATTCGACTCCCAGAACCGCGCCGCGTCGCGGTGCCGCCAGACCGGTTCGCCGGTGCTCAGGCGTAGCACGACACGACCTCGTCGTCGCCGCGCTGCTCCTGCGTGTAGAAGAGATCGCCGTCGCACGGCGAACGACGACCAGCCGGGCCCGATCGGCCGGCGCCACAGCTCGACTGGCGGCTTCTGCGCCAATCCGTGTCGATCCGCACGCCGCGAACGACGCCGTCGCGCCGGGCCGCGGAAGCCGGGCCAATTCGCCCTGTCTTACCACTTCCGGAGCTGCCATGCGTGTCGGCGAGCGCGCCGCGAGTGTGGTCGGTGGGCTCACTCGACTCGGTTGCGCTTCGGGACGTCGCGGCGATCGTCGGTACTGGTGCGGTAGCCGCCGGGTCGCTGGTGGGCGCCGGCGCGGCGGGTGCTCCGGTCGTCGTGGCGGCGGGCGTGGGCGAGGTGAGCGGTTCGTCGCCCATGGCGAGCAGCCGATCCTCCGGAGTCGGCGTCCACCGCCAGTGCAGATCCGACTCGGCATCGCCGGTGATGCCACCCGTCCTGATGAACGCGAGGGATCCGCAGGCGAGCAGGATGGCGGCCGCCATCGAGGCGCGACGCATACCGATGGAGAAGCCGCGGCTGGCGACGGCCCATGCCACGAGGGCGAGGCACATCACGGCGTGGCGAAGATCGGCAGCATCATGCCCATGAACCCATTCGAGATCGACGGGTGCACGATGCGAGAGGTGGCGGCGACAGCGACGAGCATCAACACGACCGCGGCGGCGCGCTCCACTCACCACAGCGCGCGGCTGAAGAACAGCCACCACACGAGAATGATCAACGCGCCGGCGACACCTGCAAGCATGCCGAACGGCGCCCGCACCCGGGAACAGGAGTGGAGTGCCCACCTTCACCAGCACCATCAGAATCGCCGCAGCCACGCCGGGCCACAGACGAAGGGGTCGCCGAGACGTCTGTTCGCCAACCTGGTCGGCCGCGTTGCGCATCATCTGCTCGATACCGGCCTTGGACACCGTGTATGCGCCGAAGTACGGATGCGTCTGGTGTCCGGCAATCGACGACATGCCCACGAAGGACCCGCCGCCGGCCGCCACCATGTGCGGGATCGTGTGCTTCACGAAGAACAGCGTGCCCAACACGTTGAGGTGCAGCACGCGGATGAACTCCGCCGTGTTCTGGAGGTGGTACGGACCCATGCCGCCGCCGCCGCCCGCGTTGGCGACGCATCCGTCGATGGCACCCGTGGGCGCGAGCGCGAGCTCGACGACTTTCTTGACCTCGTCCTCTTCGGTCACGTTGGCCACGATGTGCTGGACGCGACCCGCGCTACCTGCGCCCTCGATGACGGACTTGATCTGATCGACCGACTCGACGAGCAGGTTCTCGCGGCGGCCACAGATCGTCACCGCCGCGCCATCGCGGGCGAGCCGCGCCGCGCACGCGCGACCGATGCCGGTGCCTCCTCCTGTCACGATGACCGAGAGCCCTTCGAGTCCCCCGATCGGTGTCGCTCGTTGTGTCATCACCGCTCCTTGGTTGTCGAGACGCGCCTATGGTCTGGGCCCGAGTGGCGCCCCAGAGCGGGGAAACCAGCCCCCGGCAGTGCCGGGAACCTAGCCGCCCCAGCCGTCCGATGAAGGAGCCCATCCATGCAGAATCCACTCGACGCCTACAACCTCGCCGGCAAGGTCGCCGTTGTGACCGGCGCGGCAAGTGGCATCGGTGAATCAGCCTCCGAGGTCTACGCCGCGTGCGGGGCGGCTGTCGTGTGCGCCGATCTCAACGGCGCCGGAGCCGGGGCGACCGCACAGCGCATCTCCGACGCCGGGGGACGAGCCCTGGCCATGGCGTGCAACGTGACGTCGCGCGACGACGTGCACACGCTCGTCGACAAGGCAGTCGCCGAATTCGGTCGCGTCGACATCATGTGCAACGTCGCCGGAGCGATGTTCCCGGGCCTCATCGAAGACCTCACCGACGAGGTCCTCGACGCCGGCATCGCGCTCAACCTCAAGGGTGTCGTCTACGGGACGCAGTACGCGCATCAAGGCCATGCGCGCCGGCGGGCACGGGGGTTCGATCATCAACGTGTCGTCCGGCGCGATCGACCTGCCCTACGAAGGAATCGGGGTCTATGCCTTCACCAAGGCCGCGGTCGCCATGCTGTCGATGACGGCGGCGAAAGAAGTCGGCCGCTACGGGATCCGCGTCAATGCCATCGCCCCCGGGTCGACCATGACCGCCTTCACGACCTGGCGGCTCCAGAACCCCGACGGCAGCACCAACCAAGAGGCCTTGGACACCTTCATCGAGCAGATGAAAGGCATGTCGCCGCTCGGCACGGTGGGTGAAGCAATCGATCAGGCACAGCTGATGCTCTACCTCGCGTCGGACGCCGGGCGGTGGGCGACGGGCAACATCTTCCGCGTGAACGGCGGTAGTACCACGCAGTGGTGACGGTGGGCCGCGCGCAGTTCAGCGCGGGCGCGCGGCATACCCAAGCCGACCGTGGCGATGATCTCGCGCTGCACCTCGTTGACGCCGCCGCCGAACGTGCCGACGGGGGCGGCGCGATACGCGTGCTCGAGCTCGCCCTCGATGATCGCGGCGGGCGAGTTCTTGGCGACATACGCGCCCTGGCCGAGGACCTCCATCAGCGAACGGAACGCTTCGAGCTTGAGTTCGGTGCCGAAGACCTTCATCGCCGATGCATCGGCCGGGCTGAGCGCCGCGGATTCGAGCGCCGATGCCACCTTCCAGTTGTAGAGCTTGAGCGCGTCGTTGCGCGCCCAACTCGCGCGAGCGCGACCCGCACCCACTGATGATCGATGACTCTGCGGCCGTCGGCGCTCGTCGTCTCTTTGGCCCACGCAGTGACGCGGCGCAGCGGGCCGTCGATGTTGCCCGACGGCGCAAGACCGACCCGTTCGTGATTGAGCTGTGCGGTGATCAACCGCCATCCGCCGTTGACCTCGCCGACGACTGCGCTGTGCGGCACCCGGACACCGTCGTAGAACGTCGCGTTCGTGTGGCCGCCGCCGAGCAGCCAGATCGGCGTGTGAGCGAAGCCGGGCGATGCCGTGGGCACCGTGAAGATCGTGATGCCCTTGTGGCGGGGCGCGTGCTGGTCGGTTCGCGCGGCCAACCACACGTAGTCGGCGTCGTGGCCTCCGGTGGTGAAGATCTTCTGCCCGTTGATGATCCACTCGTCACCGTCGCGGTCGGCGCGCGTCGAGAGGTTGGCCAGATCGGTGCCGGCGCTCGGTTCGCTGTAGCCGATCGCGAAGTGCAACTCACCGGCGAGGATCTTGGGGAGGAAGAACTGCTTTTGTTCCTGTGACCCGTACACCTGCAACGTGGGGCCCACCGTGTTGAGCGTGACGAAGGGCAGCGGGACGTTGGCCGCCATCGCCTCTTCGAAGAAGATGAGTTGCTCCATCGGCGTATAGCCCTTGCCGCCCCACTCCTTCTTCCAGCCCGTACCGAGCCATCCGTCGCTGCCGAGGCGGCGCACGATCGCGCGGTAGTTGACCCCGCCGGCGTGTTCGCCTTTGCCGAGCGAACGGCCGAGGTCAGAGGTCATCAGCGCGGCGAAGTACGAACGGAGTTCGTCGCGCAGCGCGTTCTGCTCATCGGAGAGGGCCAGGTGCATCGGGGTCACCTTACTTTCCCGCTCCTGCCCGACCGCGACCGGAGGCGCCGCGCACGGAGTACCACTGACGGTGGGATAGGTTCGCCCGCGGGCGCGTGTTCGCCACTGCGCGTGAATACGGTCGGCCCTCGGGTTCGCTGTCTCACCCCCTGTGCATACTGCAAGCGCGAGCGCTTGTGAGCCTGCGTCATGGCCACTCCAGAAAGCGATCCCGCCGTTTGGCGGAGCCCGTTGGAGTTGTCATGGCTGTTGCGCCTTTGTCCTCTACGCCGTCGTCGGCGTCGTCGTTGCGATCCGCGGTGGTCGATGCGGTTCAGCGGTTGTCGTTGGACATGTCCGAGTTCATTTCCCTGTTGGTCGAGTTCGACCTCTCCGGTGAATGGGCCTTCGACAACGCGGCGAGTTGCGCGCACTGGGTCGCGGAGCGCTCCGACACCGAGGTGTGCACCGTGCGCGAGTGGTTGCGCATCGGTCACGCGCTGTCGCGCGTGTCGACGAGGTCGCACGCCGCTTCGCCGATGGCCGCTTGTCCTACAGCAAGGTCCGCGTATTGACCCGGCTGGCGACCGCGGAAAACCAACACGAACTGTGCGCCATCGCCGAGCGTGTGCCCGCCGCCGTGGATCGTCGCCGACGCCGGCGCGCTGGCTCAACGACAACGAAGACGCCGAGGCGCTCGAGAAACGACATCGCGCGGCGACCAAGCTCAGCTGGCATCTCGATGTCGACGGCATGATCGTCGGGGCGTTCCGCTACCCGCCGGCAGGTGGCCGCCGTGTTGAGAGCCGCGGTCGACGCGGAATTGATGCGCACACAGCGTGGCGATCACGCTGTCCGCGGGCGACCGTTTCTCACGCGAGCGTGACCAAATGGCCGTCGCTCGGCCAGCAACGAGCCGACGCGCTCATGGCGTTGATCATCGGCGGCGGCGCCAATGTGGCCACCGAGGTCGTCCTCCACGTCCGCGGTGACGGGTGCAGCCTCGACGACGGCACGCCCATCGCGGGCAGCGTCATCGAGCGGATCGCGTCGGAGGCACTCCTGCGGGTCCTGATCCACGATGCCAACCGCCGACCGATCAACGCTTCCGGCCGCCAACGTCACCCGACGACCCGGCAAAAACGAGTCGTCCGCGAGCGCGACCGCGCCTGCGTCGACTGCGGATCAACTGACCTGCTGCAGTACGACCACGACCCCGACTTCGAACAATCCAGACACACCGTTGTCGACGAACTGAAGGCCCGCTGCGCGCCGTGCCACCACAAACGGCACGCACTCCGAGGGCGACTAGAGCCACGACGGGCGGGTGCCGATGACTCGGTCGTCGCGTAGCGCTGTCGATCTCGTCGTCGCTGAGGCCGAGAATGTCCGACAGCACCTCGTGGTTGTGCTCGCCCAACATCGGCGCCGGGCGCCCGAAGGGCAAGAAGTCGCCGTTCCAGTGGAAGGGGAAGCTCATGTACGGCGTCCAACCGGCGACGGCGTGTTGCATCCATTGGTGGAATTGGCGCACTTGATGGTGCGGCGTGTTGCCCACGAAGTAGGCGTTGTTCAACGGCGCGGCGGGCACCTTTGCCGCGATGAGCGACTCGGCCGCGAGATCGCGCGGCCGCTCCGCGAACCACGCGCGAAGGTGTTCGTCGATCTCGTCGTGATGGGCGTGCCGGCCGGGGGCGTTGGCGAAGCGAGAGTCGCGGGCCCATTCGGGGTCGCCCAGCGCGGTCCGCAGGTGCGCCCAGTCCTCGTCGTTCTCGATCGACACGGCCACCCACCAATCGGGCTCGAGCGCCGGATAGACGCCCTGCGGGGCCGCGTAGGGCGAGCGGTTGCCGTGGCGCTCGAGCAGCACACCATTGGCGGACCACTCGATCACCTGCTCGGCCGCGATGTTGAGGGCCGGTTCGATGAGTGCGACCTCGATCAGTTGCCCCTCGCCCGTACGTTCACGATGCTCGAGCGCCAGCATCATCGCGAAGGCGGCGTGCATGCCGCCGACAGGATCACACACGCCGCGTAGGCACCATCGGCGGGCCGCCGGCATGGCCGGTCGTCCACGCCAAACCCGATGCCTGTTCGATCGTCATGGCGAACCCGGTGCGCTCGTGCCACGGGCCCGACAAACCGAACGCCGGCATGCGGCACATGATCGCCCTGGGGTTGATCTTTTGCACTTCGTCCCAGCCAAGGCCGAAGTGCTCCATCACCCTCGGCGCGTAGTTCTCGACGACGATGTCGGCCCATTCGATCATGCGGCAGGCCAACTCGTGGCCCTTCGGGCTCGCGACGTCGAGGGTGATCGCCCGTTTGCCGACGTTGACCGAGTGCGTGACCGGCGAGTACTCCCACACGTTGTCCGGACGCTTGATTCCTCCAGCAAAACGCATGCCGTCGGGTCGTTGGATCGACTCGATCTTCACGACATCGGCACCGAGCACGTCGAGAATGTTCACCGCGACCGGCCCCGCCCAAAAGGCAGAGAAGTCGGCGATCTTGATCCCTTCGAGGGGCAGCTTTCGTTTGTCGCGTCGCTGCCCGGGGCAACGACGCGCGGCGGCTGCGCACGCGATCGGTGTGCTCACCGAGCTTCGGCGCACGACCGAACGGAACGGGAGTCGACTTTCGACAGGAGATACGGCACCCGTGGCTGCTTGAACCCGGCGGGATTGTCGACGAACACCTCGCGCTCGACGAACTGGTCCATTTCGAGGACGGTGTGTCCATCGCCGATGGGGCTCACCGGGATACGCATGGCGCTCGCGAGTTCCACGACCTCGTCGACTGTTCGCTCTTGCGTGAACTCGCGGATCTTCGCCCAGATGCGCTCGCGGTTGGCCATGCGCGCTTCGGCGAACATCAATTCGGGAACCGCCAGCTCGGGCGCACCGATCAGATGGCAGAAGTCGGTGAACTGTTGGGCGGTGATCGTGCAGAAGCCGACCCAACCGTCCTTCGCCGGTTCGACGGACGGGACCTCGAAGCTGCGCCCCAACCAGCGGCCCGGGTCGTACACCGCGGTCACCTGCCGGAAGACCTGGAACGACAGCATCATCGATTCGTGCTGCGAGAGATCGACGTGCACGCCGACTCCCGACGCGTGGGCCTGGCGCACCGCGGCCAGCGCGGCGGGCGCGGCGAACGAGGCCAGTGCGTATTCGCCGAGCCGGCCGGCGGCGGCCACCGGTTCGTGGCCAGGGATGCCGCGGTAGTCGGTCGAGCCGACCTGAGCCTGCAACGTGAACTCGTTGGCCGTTCGATTGCTCCACGGCCCGCCGCGACCGAAGTGCGACAGCGAGATCAACGACACGCGCTTGTTGACTGCGTGCAGGTCGGACAACGCCAGGCCGAGGCTTTCGATCACACCGGGCTCGAAGTCTTCGACCACGAGCTCGGCCTTGGCCGCCAGCTCGAGCACGAACTCGCGGCCCTCGACTGTCGTGAGGTCGGCGATCACGCTGCTCTTGGACGCGTTGAGATAGGCGAACATCGGTCCGCTCTCGCCGTCGGCGAATGTCGCTCCCGATGCCGACCACGTTCGCATCCGATCGCCCGCCGGCGCCTCGACCTTGATGACCTCGGCGCCGGCATCGACGAACAACTTGGTGCAATACGGACCAGCGATGCCCGAGGTGAGATCGACGATTCGCAGGCCGTCGAGGATTGGTCGACCACTCACAGTGCCCCCTTGGAGTGTGCGGGATCGTAGTTGGGTCAGCCGAGCGCTGATTGCCGCGGATACTCGTCGTCGGGGTCGGTGATGACGTTGAGTAGGTACGGCACCCCGGACGCGAACGCGCGGGCGAGCGCCGGCGCGAGTTGGCCCGCCTCGGTGATCATCTCGCCGGCGCCGCCGAGCGCTTCGACGACCTGGTCATAACGGGTCTCGGGTCGCAGCTCGGCGGCCACGTGATAGCCGTAGAGCTTGGTCATCGGGAACTTCTCGAGCGCCCAGCATCCGTTGTTGCCGACGACGATCACGACCGGCAGTCCGTGGCGGACGAGGGAGTCGACGTCGAGCAACGAAAAGCCGGCCGCGCCGTCGCCCATCATCACGACGACCTGCCGATCGGGGCGAGCGATGCGCGCCGCCATGGCATAGCCCATACCCGTGCCCAGGCAGCCGTAGGGGCCGGGGTCGAGCCAACACCCCGGCTCGTAGGAGTCGATGTACTTACCGGCGTACGACACGAAATCGCCGCCGTCGCACACCACGACTGCGTCACGATCGAGCACCTTGCGCAGCTCGCCGTAGATGCGCGTCGGCTTGATGGGGTCGCTGTCCGCGCCGAGCAACTGCTCGTCGTGGGCATCGAGGGCCCGCTCGACGTCGCGCAGGTGGTCGATCCACGCCTCGTGGCCTTCGTCGTGGTCCGCGATAATCCGCGAACGCCCGCAGGATCAGCGACAGGTCGCCCGCTACCGATACCGCAGGCGAGACATGGGTGGCCAGGCGGTCGGGGTGGTCGACGACGTGCGCGACCTGTGCGTCACCGAAGCTGCCGAAGCTGACTCGGAAGTCGAGCGGAGTCCCGACGACGACGACCACGTCGGCCTCGCGCTTGAGCATCGAGCGGGAACTGCTGAACGCCAGCTCGTGATCGGGGGACAGGCAACCGCGGCCGAGACCGTTGAGGAACACGGGCACGCGCAACCATTCGGCGGCGGCGCGCAGCGCTTCCCATCCCCCGTCGAAGTACACGTCGGAGCCGGCAATGATCGCCGGGCGTTGCGCGGTCGCGATCAACGCGGCGGCTCGAGTCACGGCATCGGCGTCGGCCTCTGGCCGCGGTGGCGGCGCTCGATCGGGCAACGAAACCGTCGCGCGGTCGTAGATCACATCGATCGGGATGTCGACGAACACCGGGCCGCGATGCGCACTGTTGGCGGTCTCGGCCGCGGTGTACATCACCTCGGCGATCGCGCTCGTCTCACCGATCGTCGTCGCCAGCTTGGTGATCGGCGCCATCACCGGCACGTGGTCGAACTCCTGCAGCGCACCCCTGCCCCATCCCCGATTGCCGGCGCGCCCGCCGATAACGACGAGCGGCGAGCCGTTGAACCACGCGGTCGTCGTGGCGCTCACGCCGTTCGTCACGCCCGGCCCGGCCGTCAGCGCGACGACCCCCGGTCGGCGGGTCAGCTTGGCCATCGCCTCGGCTGCGAACGTGGCGGTCTGCTCGTGGCGCACATCGACCAACCGCACGCCGGCACTGACCGCGGCGTCGTACAGCGGGAATATGTGGCCGCCCGACAACGTGAAGAGCTCCTCTACGCCGAAGTGGCGCAGCGCCGCGAGCGCCAATTCTCCCCCGTGCCCCGTGATCCCCATGCTCCCACCCTAGACACCTGCTCAGCGGGGGATCTGCCTGCGACGCACAGGGGGCGCTAGCGTGTGCCGCCGATGCAGAGCGACGTGAGCGCATCGAGCGACACTGTCGCCGCACGAGCCAGTACCGAGAGCACGGTGGTCCCGACGTTGCGATTGCGGTGGTGGCGTGAAGTGGCGATCGTGGCCAGCTTCTACGGCATCTACTCGCTCGTCCGGAACCTCTTCGGCTCGGCGTCGGTCAGCCCGGACCACGCGCTGGCGCACGCCCAAGAGGTGATCAGGATCGAACGCGCCCTCGGCCTGTTCCACGAGCAGACCGTGCAGCACTGGTTTCTCGGCTGGTCGTGGTTCATGTGGTTCTGGAACGTCTTCTACGGGACCTTCCACTTCGTGGTCACGATTGCGGTGCTGGTCTACCTCTTCAATCGGGTCCCCGACCGCTACCGACAGTGGCGCAACACCCTCGCCGCCACCACCGCATTGGCCCTGATCGGCTTCAGCCTCTACCCGCTGATGCCCCCCCGGTTGCTGAGCATGTGCGGCGAATACGGCGGCTGCACGAACTCCACGTTCGTCGACACCCTCCAGCGATTCGGGGGACTCTGGTCGTTCGATTCGGGCACCATGCAGTCGATCTCCAACCAGTACGCCGCCATGCCGAGCCTTCACTTTGCGTGGTCGACATGGTGCTGGCTGGCCCTTCGCCCCGTCGTCCCGCGGCGATCGCTGCGCCTTCTGCTCGCGGCCTACCCCTGGCTGACCCTCTTCGCCATCGTGGTCACCGCCAACCACTACTGGATCGACGCCGCGGGCGGAGCGCTGGCGCTGGCGCTCGGGTACATGATCGGAACGGTGATCACCAGAGGCGCCGCCCGCTGGCGCCTGACGTGGCGGCCGTCGCTCCGTTGAGGCCCTGATCGGTCGCCGACCGCAGAGCAACCGCCCCTAGGGTTAGCCTGGGGTGGATGCTGCTACTCGAGTCGATCCACGAACCCGCCGACCTGAAGCGCCTCACGAACGATGAACTCGTCACACTGGCCAGTGAGCTGCGCCAAGTCATCGTCAGCACCGTCTCGTCGACCGGTGGTCACCTGGGCTCCAACCTCGGTGTGATCGAGTTGACGCTGGCGCTGCATCGCGTGTTCTATTCGCCGCGGGACATCATTCTCTGGGACACCGGCCACCAGGCGTACGTCCACAAGCTGGTCACCGGTCGCTACGGCGAGTTCGCCTCGCTGCGCCAAGCACGGCGGCCTGTCGGGCTACCCCTCGCGATCCGAATCCGAACACGACTGGATCGAGAACAGCCACGCGTCGACCGTGCTCGGCTACGCGCACGGCCTCGCCACCGCCGCGCAGGCGCACGGCAACAGCGACCGCCGCGTCGTCGCCGTCATCGGCGACGGTTCGATGACCGGCGGCATGGCGTTCGAAGGGCTCAACAACCTCGGCCACTCGGAGTGCAACGTCACGATCGTGCTCAACGACAACGGACGGTCGTACGCACCGACGATCTCCAAGCTCTCCGACAGCCTCGTTCGCATCCGATCCAATCCCGTCTACATGCGCCGGCAGGAACGCATCGAGGCGCTGGCGAAGAATTTCCGTGGCTCGGCGAAAAACTCGACCGCAGCATCACCGCCACCAAGCTCGCGATCCGCGAGATGTGGGAGCCGCCCGCGTTCTTCGAGAACCTCGGCATCCGCTACATGGGCCCGTTCGACGGACATGACGTGCCCGGTCTCGAAAAGGCGTTGCAAAACGCGTCCAAGTTCGAAGGCCCCGTCGTCGTCCACGTGCTGACGCAAAAGGGCCGTGGGTACGGCCCGGCCGAGAACGACCCGATCAAGAACATGCACGACACGTCCGAGCTCAAGCCGGGCAGCTACACGGCGGCGTTCGGCGAAGCGATCGTGAAGCTCGGCGAGGAGCATCCCGAGCTCGTCGCGATCACCGCCGCCATGCCGGACTCGACGGGCCTGCTGCCGTTCATGGAGCGATTCCCGAACCGCTGCTTCGACGTCGGTATCGCCGAACAACACGCGGTCACTGCTGCCGCGGGCATGGCCATGGGTGGCCTGCGCCCGGTCGTCGCCATCTATTCGACGTTCATGACACGCGCCGTCGACCAAGTAATGTACGACGTCGGCTTGCACAAGCTGCCGGTCGTGTTCTGCCTCGACCGCGCCGGCGTCACCGGCGACGACGGGCCATCGCACCACGGTGTGCTCGACATGGTGCTGCTCACCAAGGTGCCGGGCATGACGGTGTTCGCACCGTCGTCCTACCAGGAGCTGCAAATCATGCTCGCGGACGCCGTCGAGCTCGACGGTCCCGCGATCATCCGCTGGCCCAAGACCGCGGCCCGCACGGCGCACGAATGGGAAGTGGGCCACGGCCTCAAAGCGCGGCGCCTGCGCAAGGGCACCGAGATCTGCATCATCTCGGTGGGCAAGATGCTCGATGCCGCCGAGCAGGCCGCCACCACTCTCGAAGAAGAGGGCGTGTCGGTGACGCTGTGGGACGCACGTGTTGTCGCCCCGCTCGATCAGGCGATGATCGATGACGCCGCAACGCATCGTGCAGTCATCACCGTCGAAGACGGTCTGCGGGCCGGCGGCGCCGGCGAAGCGATCCGCGGCGCAATCCACGCCCTGCACACCACGTCCGAAGTGAACGTCATGGGCATCCCGACGATGTACATCGCGCAGGGCAAGCCCGACGTGATCCTCGCGGAACTCGGTCTCGATGCGGCCGGCATCACCGCCGCGACGCGCGAGATGCTCGCCCGCTGATCAGCAGAACCTCAGCGGACAGCGGGTCAGCTGTAGAAAGGATTTTCACCCTGCGCGTGATTGGTCGCGTCGACCACCTCACGGACCGCGGGGATTGCTTCGAGGATCATCTTCTTGATGCCCTCGGACAGTGTCATCGCGCTGCATCGAGCAGCCCTGGCAGCCGCCACCCATGGTGACGTAGACCGAATCGCCGTCGACGCCGACCAGTGTGGCGAAGCCGCCGTGCGCGCTGAGCGCAGGATTGATGCGCTGCTCGAGCAGTTGGCTGACCTGCTCGGCCACGTCGCCGGTGAGCTCGAGGGGGCCGGCGCCGGCGAGGGGATCGGGACGGTTCGGGTTGCGAATGACGAGCCCGCCCTGGCGAGGATTCGACGGCACGTCGAGCGTCGAGCCGCGCAACGAATCGACCGAACCGGCGGGGATCATGACCTTGAGCCCGTTGACCTCGTAGATGACGTCGTCGGGGTCGGCTTCGGCGATGGTCTCGAATGACAGGTCATACGCGTACTCGACACCGTGGGTGCCGGTGACCTCGATGCGCAGGCCGAGGCTCGCGGGCTCTTCTTCTTCGCTCAGGATCTCGAGGACCTTTGCGTGTGCGGCATCACTGACCTGAACGATGAGGTCCGTGTCGGTATTCGTTGACTCAGTCGCCATGGCGTTCAGGTTACTCTCCACCCGCCCGATTACTCACTCGATGGCTTCGAGGTCGCTCGCCACCTCGAGCCACTGTTCTTCGAGCCCGTGTAGTCGCTGCACCACGTCGGCGAAGGCCGACGCCGCCGCTTGCCGTTCGCGGTGATCACCGTCACCCATGCGGGTTTCGAGATCGCTGCGCTGGGTGAGCAGCGGTTGCATTTCCCGGTCGATCGCCCGCAACCGGTGGCGTAACGTGGACGCGCTGACGGCTCGTTGCTTGCCCGGTTTTGCCCCTTTGCCCGACGCCCCGGTGCTCCCGACATCACCTGCTTTCTGCTCGCGGGGCGCGCCCGTGCCCGCGCGCCGATTGCGTTGGCGTGCACTGACCCAGGCTTCGACGCCACCCGGATACGCGCGCGGGCCGCCGTCCCGATTCGAAGACGATGACGTCATCGCAGGTTCGGTCGAGCAGTGCTCGGTCATGCGACACGATGACCGCGGCCCCGGGCCAGTCGTCGAGAAAGTCTTCGAGTGCCCGCAGCGTGTCGAGATCCAAGTCGTTGGTGGGCTCGTCGAGCAGCAGGACGTTGGGCCGTTCGAGCAGCGTGAGCAATAGCTGCAATCGCCGCCGTTCACCGCCGGACAGCAACGAGATCGGTGCACGCTGGGCGTCGTCGTCGAACCAGAAGCGCTCCATCAACTTGCGGTCCCGCCAGTCGACCTCGCCTTTCTCCCCGACGAGCGCGGCGCGCACGGTGATCGACGGATCGAGGTCGCGCGAACGCTGGTCGTAATAGCCGAGGCGCACAGTCGGCCCCCGGACCACCCGACCTTCGGTCGCGACCAGGCGACCGGCGATGATCTCGAGCGCCGTGCTCTTGCCACTGCCGTTGGGGCCGACGATGCCGAGACGTTCCCGACGATCGAGTGCGAGATCGAGGCCGGTGAACACCGGGGTCGAATCGAAGCGGTGGCCGACCCCGTGCAGTTCGACGACGAGGTCGCCGAGCGCGCGGTGTCGCCGAGTCGACGTCGGACAAGTTCATATCGAGGGCGCCGCGCTCAGCGCGGGTAACTGATGTGGAGTCGATGAGCGCGGTCGCGTGATCGACCCGCGCCCGCTGCTTGGTGGATCGCGTGGGTGCGCCTCGACGAAGCCACGCCAGTTCGCGACCGCGCCAGGTTGCGGCGTGAAGCTGCGTCTGTCGCTTCTTGGTCCGCCCGCAGTTGACGCGCTTCGAGATAGCCGCTGTAGCCCGTCTGGTACACGAACAACTGACCCTGATCGATCTCCGCGATACGGGTCGTGACCCGATCGAGCACGAACCGGTCGTGCGTGATCAACACCAACCCACCGCGAAACGCGGCCAGATGCTCTTCGAGCCACGCGATCGCATCGATGTCGAGATGGTTGGTCGGTTCGTCGAGCACCAACAGATCGCTGTCGTGCACGAGCGCCGAAGCGAGTGCGACCCGCTTCGCCTCCCTCCCGACAGAGAGGTGACGTCGGCGTCGAAGAGCGAGGCGATGCCCAGTCGGTCGGCAATCGCCTCGCCTTGCCAGGCATCGACGCCGTCGCCCGAGAGCACCGAACGCACCGTGCCGGGAGGCAGCGGGGAGGACTGATCGAGCATGGTCACCCGCACGTCGCGGCCGCGACGGACCACCCCCGACTCGGGCGTCACCGCGCCGACGAGCACGCGCGCCAACGTCGACTTGCCGCTGCCGTTCAGGCCTACGATCGCCAGACGATCGCCGCTGCTGATCGTCAGCGAGACGTTGTCGAACAGCGACCGCTCGGGCCGGCTCATGCTTACGCCGGAGGCATCGACGAGGATCATCGGGATCAGGCTAGGGTCCGCGGGATGAGCGACAACCAACCGATCACGGCCTCGCGCGATGGTGACGTGGCGATCGTGCGCATGGACGACGGCAAGGCGAACGCGCTGTCGAATGCGTCGATCGACGCGTTCAACGCGGCCCTCGACACCGCGGAGCGCGACGCAGGCGCAGTGGTGATCGTCGGGCGGCCCGGTCGTTTCTGCGCCGGCTTCGACCTGTCGGTCATCAATGCGGGAGCAGCCGATGCGCAGTCACTTCTCCGGCGCGGCGGCGAATTGGCGTTGCGTCTATTCATGTTCCCCGCGCCCGTGGTCGCCGCGTGCACGGGCCACGCACTTGCTGCGGGTGCCATCATCTTGATGGCGTCAGATCACCGCATCGGTGCGCCAGGGTCGTTCAAGATCGGCTTGAACGAAGTGTCGATCGGCCTCCCGCTGCCCATCTATCTGTCCGAACTCGCGGAGCAGCGGTTGTCGCGTCGCCACCTGACCGCCGCCACGATGCTTTCCCACATCTTCGAGCCCGACACTGCACTCGACGCCGGCTTCCTCGACGAGATCGTGGAACCCGACCAAGTCGAATCGACCGCGGTCGCCCGCGACAACAGTTCGCCACCACATTGGATTTGTCGGCCTTCGCCGCATCGCGAAAGTCGCTTCGCGGACCGGCCGCCGATCGCATCGCCACCACCATGACCAGCGACATCGCGAGAGTTCTTCGTCGACCGATAGCCGTTCAGCGACCGCGTGATGCCGCCCGGCGCGCGGTCGAGAACAGGTCGGCCAACAGCTACCCTCATGCCCATGCGCGACGGCATGCCCGGACCAGGCTGGTGGATCGCCAGCGACGGGCGCTGGTATCCGCCTGAACTTCATCCGGACGTACGCGCCCCGCGGCCGTGATCGTCGAAGAACCAACGGCGGCCCCTCAGATGGCGCCCGCCCCCGAAATGGCGCCGGTCCGGCAAATGATGCCCGCCGCCCAAATGGTGCCCGCGCCCCAGAACGTGCCCTTGCCCCAAATGACGCCCGCGCCGCAGGTCACGCCGGCGGCGCAAATGACGGCGGCCCCCTCCCCCCAATTCGATATACCTCGCGAGCTCAACCACGCCTCGGAGCGGTTCGTCGTTACACCACTCCCGAGCAACGGCACCAAGGTTGCGCCGCCCCGCACCGCCGCCGCCACGACCAGCACCCCCGCCGCCACGACCCGCACCGCGGCCGACACGACCCCGCCGGCCCGCCCGCTCGGCCAACGCATCGCCTTCGGGCTCGTAGTGGCGGTGGGCACGCTGGCGGTGGTCGCCTATTTCGTACGAGGACACGACGTGCGGCCGTCGCTCGAAAGCAGCGCGGCCACCACCGCGCCGACGACCACGGTGCAAGGCACGCCGACGGCTTCGGCGCCGGCGACCGCGCCGGCAAGTCAAGTGCCCGCCACCTCGGCGGGGACGGTCGCGCCTACGACCACCGCGGCGCGCCCGGGGACGACTCCGCCAACATCGGTGACGTCAGCAGCCAAGGTCACGCCGCGCGTTGTCTCCGTGTTCGACTTGGTCAAGGGAAACTGCCTCGATGGCGCGGGCTTGAGCGACGGTCTCGTCACCACCATTCGCGTCGTCGACTGCAGCGAGGTGCATACGCACGAGGTCTACTACTCGGGTCGCTATCCCGAGACGAACTTCGATGCGACAAAGATCAGCAACTACGCGAACGACACATGCCTTGCGCAGTTCAACTCGTACGTGGGCATCGACTACGAGCGCTCGCGGTACCAATACCTTCACATCGTGCCGACCCAAGAATCTTGGACACGTGACAACGATCGCGACGTCGTGTGCGTCGCCTTCGACGAGGACGGCACCATCACCGGCTCGATCGCTGGGTCGCAAGCAATGACCGAAGAATCCGTCGCGCTGCTCACTACATGTTGGGCATCGATACGCGAACTCGGTGAATCGATCTCTCCCGCCGAGTGGGACATCGCAACCGACTGCCCGGGCTGGTCGGTGCGCGACAACCTGAGCCACCTCATCGCCATCGAACGAAGACTGCTGGGCCTTCCCAACGATCCGCCGCTCAGTGAATATCCCTCGTACGTGCAGAACGAGATCGGGCGCTTCAACGAGGACGCGATCGCACTGCGGCGCCACCGGCCCGGCGCGGAAGTGCTGGCCGAATTCGCCGATGTGACCGCGGAACGAGAACGCATGCTCGCGGCAATGTCGACCGAAGACTTCGATCGCCTCGGCTGGAGCCCGATCGGCGAAGTTCCCTACCGCCAGTTCATGACCGTGCGCCTCTTCGACTGCTGGGCGCACGAGCAGGACATGCGGCGAGCACTGGCACGACCGGGCCACCTCACCGGCCCCGTCGTCGACACGGTCATGGCGTGGCATCGACGCAGCCTGGGATTCATCGTGGGAAAGAAGGCAGGCGCACCCGAGGGCGCGGTCGTCGTCTTCTCGGTGACCGGTCCGACTGTCGCTCGGTATGTCGTCGAGGTGCGACGATCGCCGCGCCTCGGTCGTCGACACCGAGACGGCGGCGCCAACGGCCACGCTCACGCTCGACACCGAGACGTTCAACGCACTCCTGTGTGGTCGCTGGACCGCCGACGAGGCGCGCTCGCGCTGGCACGTTGACCTTCGACGGTGACACCGCGCTGGCCGGCGCGGTCGCGGGGCAATGGCCTACGTCTTCTGAGCGGTACGTGCGCCGAAGCCGCCAGTCACCCTGCGCCGAGGTCTGACACCAGCGCATCGAAGCGAGTCGTGAGCGCCTCGAGCCGAGCCGCCACGTCGGCAAGCTGCGCTTCGAGCGCGTCGACCCGCTCCACCATCTCCGCGCCGCCGCCACGTGGCGCTCGTTCGGCGGACGTGCTGGCGCGGCGCGCCGGTATCGGTGTCGTACGCCCGATCCTGCGCCGCGATCTCCCCGACGAGATGGATCCAACGCGCCTCGTGCTCGCCGGGTCGCCGAGGCAGCAGCTCGACGAATGGCGGTTCGCGCTCGGCCAACCGGCGCAAGGCTGTTTCGACGTCGCCGTCGGAGCCCACCCCGGCATAGCGCTCGGTACGCGAGCGCAACTCGGCCACCGTCTGCGCGCCCCGCAGCATCAGCACGGACATCACCGCGAGCGAAGCGCCTTGCAACGACCACGCCTCGTCGAGCACGTGGCGATGCTTGTGGACGCGCTGACCGTCGCCGCGAACGGTGCGGGCCAACCCGCGGTCACGAAGGCTCAACATCGTGGCGTCGATGATTCTCTCGGAGTAGTCGACGATCGGATCACGGCTCGTGCTCTGATTGCACGCGGCCATCAGCGTGTTGGAGCTCAACGGGTAGTTGTCGGGTGTGGTCGCCTGCTTCTCGACCAGGCAGCCGAGCACGCGAATCTCTTCGGCGGTCAAGTCGAGCGCCATCGTTCGTTCCCCAGTGTTCATGGCGTCGTTCTAGCGTGTCCCGCATAGCATCACCTCGGTGTCCGACGTCGCTGTTGATCGTCTCCTTCGGTGGTCCCGAAGGTCCCGATGATGTGGTCCCGTTCCTGCAGAACGTCACGCGTGGACGCAACATCCCACCCGAGCGCCTGAGCGAGGTGGCCGAGCACTACCTCCGCTTCGGCGGGGTCTCACCCATCAACGGGCAATGTCGCGACCTGATCGACAAGCTGACGACCGAGTTCGCGACGCACGATCTCGCGCTGCCCATCTACTGGGGCAACCGCAACTGGCATCCGCTGCTGACCGATGTGGTGCAGCAGATGCGAGACGACGGGATACGTCGCGCTGTTCGCGTTCATCACTTCGCCGTACAGCTCGTACTCGTCCTGCCGCCAGTACCTCGACGACATCGCCCGCGCCCGCGACGCCGTCGGCCCCGGCGCGCCGGAGATTTCACGTCTGCGCCACTATTTCGATCACCCCGGATTCATCGAACCACTGTCACGCAACGTCACCGCCGCGCTCGCGGCGGCCCGCTGCCGAAGGCGGCGATGAGCCGGCGCTGCTGTACAGCGCGCGACAGCATCCCGATGGCGATGGCGCAGACGAGCGACTACGAGGCGCAACTGCGCGAGGTGGCGCGGTTGGTCACCGAGAAGAGCACGCCGGGCCATCCCTGGTCGCTCGTCTGGCAGAGCCGCAGCGGCCCGCCCACGATGCCATGGCTCGAACCCGACATCGGCGACGCGATCGGCGCGCTGGCGACCGCCGGCACCCGCTCGGTCGTCGTCGCGCCGATCGGCTTCATCTCCGACCACATGGAAGTGGTGTTCGATCTCGACGTGCAGGCCGCCGAACGGGCCGCGGCGCTGGGCTTGCGTTTCGCCCGGGCCGCGACAGTCGGCACCGCGCCCGAGTTCGTGTCCATGATCCGCGAGCTCGTCGTGGAACGAATGGATCCGTCGGCGCCTCGGCGCGCCCTCGGCCGGCTCGGAGTGCGGCCCGACTGCGCCGCCGGGTGTTGTCCCGTCTCCCCGCTCAGAGGGCCGCTCGGGCCTGTCTCCCCCTCGCGGTGAGAAAACCGACCATCCACCCTCTACGTCGGGGTTTTCTCTAGCGTTCGTGCAGGCGGAGACAGGGGCGTTGCCGTGGGATTCGATCGAGGCAACACGTGAACGAGAGCGGCTCGTCGTGAACCACACGCTGCTCGCCCGCGAAGCGTTGCGCTTCCGACTCGCCAGCGTGCATCGGGCACTCGACCCGTCCCGCTTCGACCTCGATGGCGCGGCTGCCTTCGCCGTGTCGTGCGGCGACCCCGTCGTCGACTCGGCCATTCGCCGCGTCGGCACGGCATGGTTACGGGCCGGGCTGGATCCCGAGTCGATCGTCTCCCCGTGGACCGAAGCAAACGGCAATCGGTTGCTCGAGTACGGCGGCTTCGATGTCATCGACGCCCTCGACGACATCGTGCGCACCATCAAGACCTACGCGGTGTTCACCTCGGCCGAACTCGAGAACCCGTCGCGCCCGATCGCCGACGCACCGGCGCGACGCGAGCCCCTCGCTTCCTGACCCCGAGTCGCGAGGAATTCGCCGAGAAGTGCGGCAACTCCCTCGGGGACGAGATCGGCGGCACCGTCCACACCGTCCCGACGAATTCGATCGCGAATCATCCGCGACGAGATGTGTGCCGTCCCGGCACTCGGGCTGAAGAAGATCGTGTGGAGTCCGGAGAGACTGGTGTTGGTCGCGGCCATTTGCAGTTCGACTCGCTGCTCTTTGCCCATGCTGCGCACCAACACGTCGACCCCAAGATCCTGCGCGAGCTCGACGACGAGCCCCGTGTGGGCCAGCGCCTCGACGTTCGACAGATGCTCGGTCGCGGCCGCAATCAGTTGGCGCCGCTGATCGAGCGACAGCAACGACCCTTGCTTGTCGGGGTTGCCCGCGGCGACGACGAACAGGCGGTCGAGACAGCTCGCGGCTGCCTCGACCAATTCCACGTGTCCCCGATGGATCGGATCGAACGACCCCGCATAGAGACCGACAGCCATTCGCGCCCCTTCGTCAGCTTCTCGCGACCGGCAGCAGGATGCGAACCGACGCGCCGCCCTCGGGTTGGTTCGTGGCCGTGATGCTGCCCTCATGCGCGAGAACGATGCCTTTGGCGATCGCCATGCCCAGACCGCTCGAGCCGCGACCGTCGCCGCGACGGAATCGATCGAACACGTGGGGCAGTAACTCGTCGTCGAAGCCCGGGCCGTTGTCGGTCACATTGATGACCGCCCATGTCGCGAAGCGCTCGGTCGACAAGCTCACCTTCGTCGCGGTGGGCAGCCGCGTTGCGAGTCGAGGTTCTCGACCACCTGCTGCATCAAGGCGTAGTCGGCATCGACGACGAGCGCGTCGCCCGGTGAGGCCTCGATCTCGACGCCGTCGACGCGCACCGCAGCCGCGACCTCCTCGACCAACAAGTCGAGGCGCAACGGCGCACGGCGGGGCTGCGCCTGACCGGCATCGAGCCGCGCCAGTTCGAGCAGTTCACCTACGCCCGAACTGGCCCGTTCCGTGGCGGCGAGGATCTCGGACAGCGACTGCTGATACTCGCGCGTGTCACGAGGCCTGGACAACGCATGGCTGGCGGACGCGCGGATGATCGCCAAGGGCGTCCGCATCTCGTGCGCCGCGTCGGCGATGAAATCGCGCTGCTGACCCATGGCGAGACGCGCCGGCTCGAGCGAGCGCTTGGCAAACAGGTAACCGACACCGCCGCACAGCGCGGTGAGGCCCGCGGCGGCCAGCCAGATGCGCGTACGCAGCGCACTCGCTTCTTCGTAGTAGCTGTCGACGTTGACCGCGATGATCAGATACTGCTTGTTGGCTTCGTCGGGGCTGAGTCTTCTTGGTCGCGGCTACGAACCGACGGTCGTCGTAGGTGAACTGCTGGAGCTCGACATCGCTCGAGCCGCCGGCGCGCTGCGCGAGCGTGCGCAGAGGAGGCTCGACGCTCGTGTGATCGGACAGCGGACGTGACGAACCGTCGGCGAGGCTGACCACCCACGCGTCGTCGTCGAAGTCGGTCTCGCCCGCGTTGAGCGCGAGGAGCACGGAAGTGTGCTGCTCGATGGCGTCGCGTCAGCGGATCGCAACAGTCGATCGCGCCCCGCGTTCACGGCGTACAGCGCGATGACCCCGATCGAGATCGCGGACAGCACCGTGTAGATCACGGTCAGTCGAATGCGAACCTTGCGCAGATCCATGGCCGGCGTACGTCTAGTCGACCGGGACCGTCAGCTGATAGCCGACGCCGCGAACAGTTTCGATCGGCGCCGGGGACTCGGGCAGATCGAGCTTGCGCCGCAGGTTCGCGATGTGCACGTCGACGACGTTGGAAAGCCCGTCGTAGTGCGCGTCCCAAACGTGTTCGAGCAATTCCGTCCGCGTCAAGACCTTGCCTTTATGGCGCATGAGGTATTCGAGCAGCGAGACTCGCGTGCGGTGAGCGGCACCGTGATCGCACCGCGCCATACGCTGCCGTGCCGGTGGGGTCGAGACGGATGTCCTCGGCCTGCAAGATCGGCGATCGGTCCTCACCGCCTCGGCGCAACAGCGCGCGGATTTGCGCGGCGAGCTCCGGAAAGTCGAAGGGCTTGGTGAGGTAGTCGTCGGCGCCCGCGTCGAGACCTTCGACCTTGTTCAGCAATCCGTCGCGTGCCGTCAGTACGAGGATCGGCGCCACCACTCCGAGGGTGCGCGCTTCGCGACACAGCGCCAGGCCATCGCCATCGGGCAACCCGAGATCGAGCACGACGAGGTCGTAGTCGCTCGACTGCAACAGGTGCCTCCCATCGACGGCACGGCCCGCTACTTCGACGGAATACCCCTCGTCCACCAACGCGTGGAAGAGCACGGCTGCGAGCGCGGCATCGTCCTCGATCATCAGCAGCCTCATCCGTGCATTGTCGCAGCTAGATCGTGAACTCCCCGTGAAGCGCCCCTGGCCGTGTTTCGTGAAGCAATCGTGAAGCAATTCTTCATCGTCGATTCATGGCGGTCGTCGTAGCAACATCGCCGATGCCGGCCGATCGCGAACTCATCGCCCACATACTTCGGCGCACGACGTTCGGCCCGTTCCCGGGCCAGGTCGACGAGCTGGTCAAGGCGGGCGCAGCGGCGACCGTCGAACTGGCGTTGGGTACCAAGCCCGAGATCCCCGCCGATCGCCTCGACGGCAAGGACGACTACGTCGACCGCATGACGCGCGTATTGGCTCGAACGCATGCTGGATCGCCGCCCCCGCGTCCACGAGCGAATGGTGCGGTATCGGCACGGCCAGCTGGTGTCGTCACTCGACAAGGCCAGTGAGCCCGCCATGTGGCGGCAGCACGTGCTGCTGCGCAAGCACGCGATGGGAAACTTCCGAGAGTTGATGCACGCGATCGCCATCGATCCGGCGATGTTGGCGTATCTCGACGGCGACGGATCGCGCGGCGAGAACCCGAACGAAAACTTCGCGCGCGAGGTCATGGAGCTCTTCGTGCTCGGACCAGGCAACTACAGCGAACTCGACGTGCGGGCGGCGGCGCGAGCCTTCAGTGGTTGGCAAGTCGACGGCAAATCACTCGAGGTGACGTTCGAACCCGAGTCGGCCTACAACCGGCCGGTGCAGTTCCTCGGCGTGCGGCGGAACTGGTCCACCACGGACGCCATCGACGAATCGTCAACGATTGAGCGCGGCCTGACGGTTGCGATCGGATCGGAACGTGGGGTCGGTGTCGAACCTGGGAATGACCTTCTCACCGAAGAGACGGCAGCTCTCGACCGTGACCTCGTAGGGCAAGGTTGTGGTCATCGGCGAGACGACGACCTGATCGGCGCCGGCGTCTTTGTATTGCTGCATGACACCGGCGCAGTCGTCGGGATTGCCGACCGCGATGATGCCCATGTCGACCATCGCCTTGAGCTCGTCGATCGTCGGCTCGGGCATCACTGCCGGCCAGTCCGGGACCATGTCGGGCTTGGGGAACGTGTCGAGCCAGCGATAGACGAGGCTCTGGTAATAGAACATCTTCGCGTCGGTATTGAGCCGGAACGCCTCTTCACGATCGGGGAGGCAGCACAAGTGCGTGACGCACATGAGGTTGTCGTTGACAAAGCCTCCGACCGGATCCGTGCACTTGGACACCGCGTCCTTGTAGACGTCGATGAGCTTCTTGAGCTCGCTCGGCGCGCCGATGGTGAAGCACAACACCCCGAGGCCCATCTTGCCCGCTTTCTCGAACGTGCCCGGGTTACCGCACGCGACCCACAACGGCGGGTGGGGCTTGGTCACGACGTGCGGGAAAATGTCGCGCTCGGGCACCGAAAACGTCTCGCCGGTATGCGAATAGGGATGATCCATCCACATACGCGGGATTTCACGGATGGACTCGTCCCACATGACCTTCGAATAGTCCATGTCCGGGATGCCGAAGCCGTACATCTCCGTCGACGAGGATCCGCGACCGGTACCGAGCTCGAATCGACCATTCGAGAGGTTGTCGAGCATGGCGCCTCGTTCCGCGGTGCGAACCGGGTGATTCACCTTGGCGGTGATGTTGAAGATGGCCGATGCGATGTGGATGCGTTTGGTGCGCGCGGCCACCATGGCCAAGAACACCTCGGGCGAGGACATGTGGGAGTACTGATGCAAGAAGTGGTGCTCGGATGACCACACGTACTTGAAGCCGAACTCTTCGCATTTGACCGACAGCTCGAGGTTCTGCTGCAAACGCTGCTGTTCGTAGCCGGGGTCCTTGTCCCATTGGTCCTGCGGCACGAAGACCTGAGCGAAGTACCCGAACTCCATCGACATCGAAACGCCCCCCTAATTGGAACGCACGCCGGTGGCGTGCTGCGGGGAGATTAGTCGTTCGGGTCAGAACCAGCTGTGGAACTCGGGCGGATCGATGTACTGCTGATGCGTGCTGTGGATGCTCGGCGTGCGCGTGACACCGATCGCGGCTTCATAGCGCGTGATGCCGATCGCGGAGCCACCCTCGCACGTCCAGTCGCCGCAATCCCAGCCATCGGGCACGTCGATGTCGCCCGTCCAGTAGAGCACCACATTGACCGGTGCTCGAGCACAGCCCTCGACCGCGTGGTCGACGACCGGGTCATCGATGACGTAGCCGATGACGGTGCCGCCAAAGGTCTCGCCTCGGCACAGGAGCTTGGCTGCGAACGCGGCGCCGTTGGAGAATCCGTAGACGATCACGCGCGTGCATCCGCCCGCGGCGATGTCGTTGGCAACGATGCTGCGCGCCGACTGGTAGTTCGACTCGGGGTAGTACAGCCATTGCAGCCCATCCCACCCCGCGGCATTGCCCGACGGGGAAGCTGTGGCGCACGCCGTCACTGCCGGTCCACTCGCCCTGGCCGCCACCGCCTTTGCCATGCAGCGACACGATGCAATTGGCCGACCCGACACGGGAGGTGGTGGGGGTGGAGGAGGAGGAGGAGGAGGCGGCGGCGGGGGTGGCGGCACGGTGGTCGGCGGCGGGACGGGCTCGGCCTCGGTCGGCGGCGGCGCGGTGGGGATCGTCGTCGGGGGTCCGGTCGAGATCGTCGTGACCGGCGGCCCCGTTGTCGGTGTCGGGTTGGCGGTCGCGGGCCCCGGAACCGTCGTCGGTGTGCCCGGGCCGACCGTCGTCGGCACCGCGATGCCGGCCGCCGAGCCCGTATCGGACGTCATACCCGCGGGGTTGGAGGGTGTGCCGCCCGTGCCTCTGCCGCTGGTGGTCGGCGCGCCGGCCGTGGTCGACGGGGCGAAAGGATCGGACCCCCCGCGCGGACGATGCGGGCCGAGTCGCCTCGGCGGCCAGGACGTCGGCGTCCGACGAGACCGCGCCCGGTCCAGCGGGCCCCATTGCGCTGTGCCCATCCGCGCCACCACAGGCCGCGGCCAGCCCCGCAAGGCTGATAGCTACGGCGAGAGCACGGAAACGCATGGAAATCCTTAGTCGACCACCACACCGACTGAAACCGAACGGCTGAGCACGGAAGTGGAGCAACCGACCGACTGTACCCCCGCCTGGCCCTCAGAAACCATCGTCTGCAGCAATCTGATGACCGGGCCATTTGACTTCCGCTCGTTGTCCGGGTTCGAGGCGGAACTCGAGGCGCCTAGGGCGGATCCGGTCGTCGAGAACCCAGCGTGCGGTCAGAACCAGTTGTGAAACTCGGGCGGATCGTCAAATTGTTGGTGCGTGGTGTGGATGCTCGGCGTACGTCCGACACCGACGGCGGCCTCGTAGCGCGCGATGCCGATCGTCGAGTTGCCCTCGCATGTCCAGTCGCCGCACGACCAGCCGTCGGGCCGGTCAATGGCGCCCGTCCAATACATCGCGACCCGGAGGCGTCGAGGGCACAACCCTCGACCGCGTGGTCGACGACCGGATCGTCGATGACATAGCCGATGACCGTGCCCCCGAAGGTCTCGCCTCGGCAGAGGAGCTTGGCTGCGAACGCAGCGCCGTTGGAGAAGCCGTACACGATGACCCGTCCGCACCCGCCCGCGGCGACGTCGTCGGCCACGATGTTGCGCGCCGCCGTATATCTGGGCTCCGGGAAGTACAGCCACTGCCGCCCTCCCCACCCGTCGGCATTGCCTCCAGGGAAGCTACGGCGGATGCCGTCACTGCCCGTCCGCTCGCTCTGTCCGCCCCCACCCTTGCCATGCAACGACACGATGCAGTTGCGCGACAACGCTGCAGGAGGAGGCGGCCCAATCGTGGGCGGCGAAGCGAGATCCCCTCGACCGTCCGACCCACAACCCGCGGTCACTGCCGCGAGACCGATGGCCATCGCAAGGGCACGGAAACTCATGGAAAACCTTAGCCGACCACCACACCGACTGAAACCGAACGGCTGAGCACGGAAGTGGAGCAACCGACCGACTGTACCCCGGCCGGCCCGCCGGCAACCAGGATCTGAAAACACTCCGGCGACTGGGCAAGAGGGATACCGCGGTCCCGGGCGATGCCGAGCTCCTCGAGGCGGGCCAGGGTCGCGGCGCGTTTGTACGGCGCGATCCATTCGAACGGGATGCGCACCGTCTCGAACAATGCCTGTTGCAGCTCCGCAATATCGGCGAACCGGGTCGCGATCAGCGCCGCGACGGGCGGACTCAACAGCAGGATCTGTTCCGACGGCTCGGGCAGCAGCGGCAACGCGGAGTGACCTGGGCTGATCATGCCGTGCAGCACGTGATGCACGACGTCGTCGGGCGTCGCGCTCGGATCGCTGATCTGCCAGAGCCCGGTGACGGGGAACGCGGTAGCGCTGCCCCCGGGCGGCGCGACCCCGCGACGCGAGGCAAGCGAGGGCCACGGCGAGGCTTCCTCGTTCTCGCCCAGGCACATCGAGATCTTGGCGGGAGAGCCGAGCGTCGCCGGGTCCGCATCGCCCGGTCGGCCACCGCCGATCAGTTGCATGGCGAGGCGCACCGCTCGTCCGATCGCCACGTTGGCGCCGGCGGTGGGGCCGAAGCAGCCAGTGGTGCAGCTCACGCCCGCGGCGGCTTCGAGCCGCACCGTTGACCACGATCAACGGTGCCGCGGGACTGGTCGAGGACTGCACGCTGGCCACGCGGAATTCGGGCGCGAGGACTGCGGTCGTCGCGGCGATGATCGTGGGAAACGCCTCCGGTGCGCAGCCGGCCATCACCGCGACGACGGCGAGCTTTTCCAACAGTGACGTCGACCCAAAGCGGTGGCATCGCGCCGAGGCAGTGGCCCGGCTCGTTGCCGCTCGCCGCGACCATCGTCCCCACCAACGCTTGCGTCGGCGGCACGACCGGCAGCCCGTCGGTCCACTCGTTGTCATGCATCCAGCGCAACACATCGTCATACGCACCGGTGAGCTCGACGCGGCGCAACACGGTTCGCTCAGCCTCGAACGCGGCAACAGCGCGCTCTCCAATTCGACGAGGCGCGCATCGACGAGTGCGCGGATATCAGCGGCCTCGTAGTCATCGAAGTCGGACGGAAGCACGACGATCGGCAGCTTGCTCAACCCGCGTGCGATCGCGGAAGAACGGGCGACACGTTCGAAGGGTTCGGTCACGAGCACCACGGTCGCCACACCACGAGCTTCGAGCTCAGCGGAGGCGTGGACACTCCACGCCGCACACGCGCCTCAATTCCCGAGGCCGACGACGACCACGTCGACGGTTTGGGCGAACGGCTCGAGCGCACTGCGCTGTGCGGCAAAGTCGGCGCAGAGATGATCGAACGGAGCGACGCCGGCAATCGAGGCTCCCTCCGCGCCGGCATGGGTGGCGAATGCATCGACCACCGTGACCATCGAGCGCCACAACCCATTGTCGACGAACCCGAGCGATGCGCCCCGAAACGTGGCCAGACCCGCGGCAAGAGGCCGTTCGGGGGGCGCCTCGGCGTCGACAGGGAGCAGGATCGTGACCTTTTCCACCATTGCCATCAGGGTAGCGTGCATGGGCGTACGTGCTCGGAGGACGAATGAATCTCGGCAACGGCCCGGCGATCGTTGCGCATGGGCGTCGCGGTTGCGGGCGCCGTGACCGTGTTGTTCGTCAACCTCAGTTGTTCGTCGGGCGCGAACACGGCCGCGCCCACCACAACCGACGGTGCGGTCTCGACGACCGCTGCGCCCACCACAACCGCGACCACGACCACCGTTGCGCCGACGACCACGCGCTGATCACACCGATCGCAGGTGCCGCCGGTGTCGGCGACGTGGCGTTCCCCGATCTCGGCAACGGCGGCTACGACGTCACCAAGTACACGATCGGGATCGACGCCCGCCCCGACAATCCGATAATCGTGGCGACGACGCGGATCGACGCCACTGCCACTGTCGATCTCGGTTCGTTCCATCTCGATCTACACGCTTTCGCGCTGCGCTCGGTGCGCGTCGACGACAGCGCGGCAGCCTTCGTCCGAGAAGGTGACGAACTCATCGTCACGCCGAGCAAGCCGATCGCCGCGCTCGCGAGATTCAGCGTCGATGTCGCCTACGACGGCGTACCCCAGCCGCTCAGCGATCCCGATATCGGTCGAGTCGGGTGGATCGACATCGGCCCCACGTCCTACGTCGTCGGTGAGCCTCACGGTGGACATGCATGGTTCCCCGGCAACGATCATCCGAGCGACAAGGCGACCTTCGAGATCCGCGTGACCGTGCCGGCGGGAGTGACCGCAGTGGCGAACGGCGTCTTGCGGGAGAAGCGCGACAGCGGCGACTCGACGACATGGACCTGGGATCAGCGCGAGCCGATGGCGACCTACCTTGCGATGGTCGCGATCGGCGACTTCACGATCCAAACCGGCGAGGGCCACACGGCTTGCCGCTGGCGTCACGTGTTCGCGACGCGCCTCGCCCCGCAGCAGCGGACGCCACCACCCGGACCAGCGAGATGATCGATGTGCTCGAGTCGTGGTTCGGTACCTACCCGTTCGTGACCTACGGTGCCCTCGTCGTCGACGACGGCTTCGGTTTCGGCGGTCGAGACCCAGACGCTGTCGTTGTTCCCTCGGTCGATTGCCGTGCGCACGACGTCGAGTGAACGGATCCAGGTGCACGAACTGGCCCACCAGTGGTTCGGAGATTCACTCTCGCTGGTCAAATGGCAGGACATCTGGCTCAACGAGGGATTCGCGACCTACGCCGAAGCGCTGTGGCTCGAACGCACGCAACTGGGTTACGACATCGATCGCGAGATGCAGTCGTTCGCCAACAAGCGCTACGGGCCCATCTCCCACCCGACCGCGGACAATTTGTTCGACGACGCCATATACGAGCGGGGTGCGTTGGTCCTGCACGCATTGCGCCGCACGGTCGGCGACGAGATCTTCTCCGCGATCATGCTCGACTACGCAACGACCTTTCGTCACAGCTCCGTCGATACGGCTGCGTTCATAGCGCTGGTCAATCGCCACGCGGCGAACCGATGGACGCATTCTTCGACCAGTGGCTGAACGCACCGGTCGCGCCCCGCTTCCCGCGTGCCCCGCTGATCGAATGGTGTGCCTATCCGCGACACTTTCGCCCTCCGTGGAACTGTCACAGGTGCTCGCTAGCATCGAACGAGCGTTCCGCCCCTCCTGATCCGGAGCCGATCCGTCCATGCCACAACAACCCACGCTTTTCCGTTTGCGGGATGTCGTCGATGTCGCCGTCGAAGCCGAGATGAGCGAGTCGTTCCTCCAATATTCGCTGTCGGTCATCACTCGGCGTGCCATCCCCGACGTCCGCGACGGGCTCAAACCGGTGCAACGGCGCATCTTGTACGGCATGCGCGACATGGGGTTGCGCCCCGACCGACCCCGCGTCAAGTGCGTAGGTCGTCGGTGAGGTCATGGGCAGCTATCACCCTCACGGTGACATGGCGATCTACGAGACGCTCGTCCGCATGGCGCAGCCATTTGCCCGCAACGTGACGCTCGTCGATCCACAAGGCAACTTCGGCACGCTCGACGACTCCACCGGCGGCGCCACCGCTATACCGAGTGCAAGCTGACCGCCGCCGTGATGGACATGGTCAACGAACTCGACGAAGACACGGTCGAGTTCCGGCCGACCTACGACGGCGACGGACCGAGCCCGTGTGCCTGCCCGCGAGGTTGCCCAATCTGCTGGTCAACGGCACCTCCGGCATCGCCGTCGGCATGGCGACGAACATGCCGACCCCACAACCTGGTGGAGGTGTACGAGGCGATCCGGTTGGTGCTGGACGCAAGCGCCGCCCCCGCCCACCGGCGGAGCTGTTGGCGGTGGTGCCCGGGCCCGACTTCCCCACCGGCGGCGATCGTCATCGACGACGGCTCCCTCGCCACGGCCTACGAGACCGGCCGGGCACGATCCGGGTCCGGGCCACGGGCCGAGGTCGGCCCAGGTCAGCGCCCGCCGCCAGGGCATCGTGGTCACCGAGCTGCCGTTCAAGCGTCGGGTCCCGAGCGGGTGATCGGTCGCATCAAGCGAGCTGGTGATCGACGGCAAGCTCTGTCGGCGTCACCACGTGAAGGACCTGAGCGACCGCCAGAAGGGCCTGCGCATCCAGATCGAGTGCAAGCCCGGCTCCGATCCCCACGCCGTGCTGGCCGAGCTCTACCGGCTGACGCCGATGGAGGAGACGTTCGGCATCAACAACGTGGTGCTGGTCGACGGCGTCCCCACCACCCTCGGCCTCTACGACCTCTGCCGGCTCTACCTCGAGCATCGACTCGAGGTCGTCGTCCGCCGCACCCGCTTCCGCCTGCGCCGGGCCGAGGAGCGCGCCCACCTGCTCGAGGGCCTGCTGATCGCACTCGACGACATCGACCGCGTCATCGCCATCATCCGGGGTCGCGGACCGTGGACGTGGCCCGCAGGCGCTGATGGGCCCGTTCGAAGCTCTCCGAGACCCAGGCCAACGCCATCCTCGACATGATGCTGCGTCGCCTGGGTCGCGCTCGAGCGCAAGGAGCTCGAGCCGACGAGCTGGCCGGACTGCGACGCCAGATCGCCGAGCTCGAGCGACATCCTCCGCTCCGAGAGCCGTCGACGGCGCCGCTCGTGGCCGCCGAGCTGGCGCAGCTGGCCGAGGAGAAGGGCACGCCCGCGCGCACCCGCCTCGTCTCGACGCGGACGAGGCGCCCCGGCTGACCGCGGCCACCGCGCCGCCCGCTCGCTGGAGTCGGCGACGACGCCTGCGTCCTCACCGTGTCGACCAGCGGCCTGGTGGGGCGTGAGATCGACGAGCCTCGTTGGCGGTAGCGGTGGAGGTGGCGTCGTCGGTGGCGGACGGCGCCCGACGATCGCGACCCTGGGACGTCACGACGTGCTGGCGGGCCGAGCGTGCACACCTCGAACGCACCACGCGGATCCGTGCCGCGATCAGCACCGAGGGCCGGGCGCTGGGCGCGCGCCGCCCTCGAGGTCGCCGACGCCTCGACCGTGCCGGTAGGCGTGCCGCCATCGCCGCAGGTGTTCCCCGTCGTGAACAGGGCGAGCGGCTGGTCGCGCCTGCTTCTGGTCCCGGGCGACGAGTACCTGGTCGTGGTCACGGCAGCGGGGTGGCCAAGCGCATCGCGGCGGAGGAGGTGGCGGCCGACCGAGAGCGATCGCCACGCTCATCAACCTCAAACCGGGCGACCGCCTGCCGCGGCGCTGGACCCGTGGGCGACACGACGACATCGTGATCGTGGCGAGCGACGGGCAATGCTTGCGGACGGCCGCTCGACGCCATCCCCGTGCAGGGCCGTGCGCGCCGGGGTGTGGCCGGCATGAAGCGCGCCCCGGGCACGCGGTCGCTTGCGGCCGGGCGGTCACGGCGAGACAGTGGTCGTGACCGTGACCGACGGCGACGGGCCAAGGCCACCGCCTGCCGACGGACATCCCGGCCAAGGGTCGCGGCCACTGGTGGGGTCCGGCTGGCCCGGTTGCGACCGAGAATCGACGCCGTGCGGCTCGTCCTGTGTCGGAGGTGGCCGTGGGTCTGTGGCGCGTGATGGCGGCCAGGAGGACGAGCCCAACCCGACCCGACACCCAACCCGACCGGTGCCGCTCGGCCGACCAAACCTACTCGTCCGGGCACGACTGATCGACGCATCCACGCAGCCGGCCCGCTGCGCTGATGCCGGAGACCGTCTGCATGGCGCTAGGAAAACGGATTCGAAGGCCAAGGGCCCGAGCCGAAAGCCGAAGGCCCGAGCGTCTCCCCCGGTGCGACAGCTCAAGGGCCCGAGCGGCCCTCGAGCGGGAAAGCCCGGTGAGACTGGCCGCCCGACGCGGAAAGTCCTCGGGCTACGACGTCGACTCGATCCAGACGCTCGAGGGTCTCGAGGCGGTCCGCAAGCGACCCGGCATGTATATCGCGGCACCGGCTAGGACGGGCTGACCCACCTGCTGTGGGAGTTGATCGACAACGCCATCGACGAGGCGGCGGTGGGTACGCCAATCGCATCGAGGTCGCGTTGCACCGCCGACGGCTCCGATCGAGGTGATCGACGACGGTCGCGGCATCCCCATCGACCGTCATCGCGAAAGCGCAAGCGGGTCAGTGCACTCGAGTCGTCCTCACCGAGCTGCACGCCGGCGTGGCAAGTTCGGCGGCAGCCGTCTACGGCGCCTCGGGTGAGTCTGCACGGCGTGGGGCATCGGTCGTCAACGTGTTGTCGACGCGACTGGTGGCCGAAGTCGACCGCGACGGCTACACCTGGGAGCCCCCGTCTCGATCTGTCGCCGGCCATTTCGACAAGAACGATCGTTTCGCGGCGTCCCACGAGTTGGCGCAAATCAAGAAGATCGCTCCCAGGAAGACCGGCACGCGCCCGCCCGCTTCTCGGCCCGACTGGGACATTCCATGCGGATGCGTCGATCGACATCGAACAAGTCCGCGATCGGGTCGCTGACCATGTGCTTCCTCGTTCCCGGGCTCAAGGTCGTGCTCGTCGACAAGCGTGCCGGAGGGCAGCAGTGAACCCGAAGAGTTCGTGTCCGCGCGGCGGGCTCGCCGACTATGTCGACTACCTGTCGGTCGGCGAAAACGTCACCGAGGTCATCACCCTCACCGGCTCGGGGACCTTCGAAGAGAAAGTTCCGGTCGACGGCAAGATGCAGCTCGTCACGCGCGAAGGCAAGGTCGAGGCCGCTCTGCGCTGGATCAAGGGATACGACACCGTCACGTTGTCGTTCGTCAACACCATCCCGACCGCGAAGGCGGCACGCATGTCGCCGGCTTCGATCGCGCCCTCGGCTACGTCATCAACGACGTGTTGCTGTCGGGCACCCGCAAGTTGGCAGTCCTGGCCAAGAAGGGCGAGGACCGAGCCAAGGAAGACGTCCAAGAAGGGCTCGTCGCGGTCGTCAAAGTCACCTTCCCCGAGCCGCAGTTTCGCGGCCAAACCAAACAAGAATTGGGCACACCGGCCGCGGAGTCGATCGTGTACGACGTCGTCAAGCAGGGACTCACCGATTGGATCAACCCCGGTGGAGGGCCGCGCACTCACGTCAACGTGCTGCGCGACAAGATCGCTGTCGGCGGTGGTCAACCGCGTCACCTCCAAGCAGGCGCTCGAGGCCAAGCGCAAAGCATCGAGCCTCGGCTCTACGGGTATGCCGGACAAGCTCGCCGACTGTCGCACGCACGGTGCCGACAGCGAACTCATCATCGTCGAAGGTGACTCGGCCGCCGGGCCGGCCAAGGCCGGACGCGACGCGAACTACATGGCGA
>CAVPRP010000001.1:460000-650366 GCA_963707825.1 uncultured Acidobacteriota bacterium | reverse complement strand
TCGCTGACCGCCGGAGTTAAGCGGCCTCACTAAGCCTTCGGCCTCGACAGTTTGTAGATTGGACACATGGCGCTTAAACGGATGGACAACGTAGGAATCGTCGTCGATGACCTTGCGGCGACGATCGACTTCTTTCGCGAACTCGGCCTTGAGCTCGAAGGACGGGGCACGATCGAAGGAGAATCGGCCGGACGTGTCACTGGCCTGGGCGATCAGCGCGTCGAAATTGCCATGATGCGCACGCCCGATGGCCACAGCCGGCTCGAGCTCTCCCGCTTTCTCACGCCGCCTGTCGTCGCGGATCACCGAAACGCCCCAGTGAACGCTCTAGGCTACCTGCGCGTGATGTTCACCGTTGACGACATCGATGAGACGCTCGAGAGGCTTCGCAAGCGCGGAGCGCAGCTCGTTGGCGAGGTAGTCCGGTATAAAGACGCGTATCGGCTCTGCTACATCCGCGGGCCTGAAGGGATCCTCATCGGACTCGCCCAGGAACTCGGCTGAGTGCCCCGGCGCTCCGAGCGAGTCTCGAATCCTCGACTTACTCCAGCCACCGAACGATCGCAGGTCCGGCCGGGCTGTTGGCGATCGCAATGCTGAGCCCCAGGCTGCCGATGATCGCTGCCGCTCCCCAGGCGCTCACCGCGTGCACCCGGCGCATCAGAACGCGATCATGTGCCACGACCAGCAGCGGGAGCAGCATGATGGCAATCAAGCCGGGAAACGGCGTTCCGGCGAGGTGAAGCGAAAAGCGCCCGAGCGCAGGACCGGCTACCGCGATCGAGGCGAGCATCAGCATCCGGCTGTGAGTTTCGGGATAACGGCGCCAGCGGATCGCCAGCATGACCAAGATGGCGAAAATCGCCATGACCAGCAGGTCCCCGACCACGATCAGCGCGGTCAGCTCGAGCGGCGTGCCTGGTTCCTGATGTCCGACGCTCCAGACCACGACCAGCGGGTTCAACATCACGATCACAGCGGCGATGACGGCACCGGCGATACCCAGCCGGCGATGCACGGCGCGTTTTCGCATGGCGATCAAGGTCGTCTGCAGGAGCAGCAAGACATACCATCCGGTCATCGCAGCGCCGTGGACTTGCAGATAGGCCGGTATCGGGCCGGTATCCGCCGGGCGCATGTAATACGTCGGCGCAAACCCCAGAAAGACGAAAACGATCAGTAGCACAGACATCGCCGGGAAGAACGTTGGATGCCTCCGCCCAATGCTCATCATGGCTCGTCGTTGGTGGATGGTCGCCCGGGCATCATGGTCCCGCCACGAAGCGAAAGCAAGCGAATGATCAACCCGACGCCCGCTCGTGGCGGTCGCACGTGCCGCACGACATCCCCTGGCTGTCAAACCAGCAGACGAGGGAACGTCGACGCGTAGCGTGCTCATGGTGCTGAACTGGGCGCTGAAATCGCGATGACGGAACTGGAGTGGGCGGCCGCGCTACGGATACAACGATGAGAAATTGGCCGACTGGCTGGAAGAGGCAGAGCGGCGGAGGGAACCGAGAGGATGAGTACGTAGCAGCTCCCATTATTAGTATCCCCCGATACCATCGACTCTTCAAGACTGTTTGTTGGCCGGCAGGCCTGGGTATCATCGCCGGCCCATGTCGACATTCGATCATCGGCTCGCGCGTCTTCTGGACACGTCATTCCTCGCGCGGATGGTCCCGCACCTCGCGCCGGCGACACTCAGTCAGCTGATCCAGTACCGCGGACTCGAGGCGTGCGGCGATCTCGTCACGTCGGCGACGCCGGCGCAGCTCAACGCCCTCCTCGACCTCGATCTGTGGCGCCACGTCCAGCCCGGACGCGACGAACAGTTCGACGTCGATCGCTTCGGCGAATGGCTCGAGGTACTGGTGGACACCGGAGACTCGGTGGCGGCACGCACCGTGGCCACCCTCGACACGCACCTGGTGATCGTCGGCCTGTCCCGTTACCTGCGTGTGTTCGACCCGGGCACGTTCGAACCCACAGCACCGAGCGATGACGAGCCGATCGATCGCCACGATCTGATGAACAGTGAAACAAGCCGTGACGTGCTCGAGTGTGAAGTGGGTGGCTATCTGGTACGGGCACGGAGAACCGATGCGTGGGATGCGATCGTCACGCTCCTGGTCACGCTCGAGATCGAGCAGAACGACTACTTTCACGCGGTGATGCAGGGATGCCGCCCCCTGTCCAACTCCAGGCCGGAGATCGACGGCCTTGACGATCTGCTGATGGCACCGGAGCAGTACCTCCAGGACGTCGCGATCGAACGGGACCAACGCCGATCGCGGCACGGCTACGCGACACCGGCCGACGCGCGGGCCTTCCTTCAGATGGCGCGCGCAGCCGCGAGCGGCGTCGGCGCCGACGGACCCGATCGCGACGAACCTCATCGCCGCAGACTACTTTCGCGCGGCCGACGAAGGAACGGATGCCACACCAGACGCCACGTCTGCGGGTGCGCTTGAAAGTGGTGCACCAGACGACATCTCCCCATCGGTCGACGCGGTCATCGAACTGCTGGCCGAGGCTGGGTTAATGGCAGACCGGCCGCGGGCGCTGCTCGAAGCGGCGGACGAGGACCCTCGAGCCGCGAGAGTCCCGCTCCTGAGGCGGCTGATGAAGTGTGCGGTGCAGCACGACGAGACCGCGTATCTGAGGCGCAGTCGTGACCTCGCATTTCTCGCGAATACGCTGCTCGCGGGCTCCTCCGTTCAGTCGCGTCCGTTCACGCCCCAGGAAGCGTCCGATGCGGCTGCGTGCATCTGCAACCTGGGTCTCGAAAGCTGGCCCACGCGCTGGCCAGGGGCGGCTGCGCAGGGTGCATCGTCGCCACGGGATCTCGACGCGGCCGTGCCCGACGCGTTCCTCGTGGACCACAACCTCGTGGCGGCATTCGAGGTGGGCTGGTCGGTGCTGTACCAGGACGTGAGCCTGTTCGTTGCGGATCAGCTCATCTCGACGTTGGCCGAACTTCATTGTGACGACGGCGACACGCGCCAGGGGCTCCTCGCCCTGCAGCGCACGCTCGTGAAACAGCGCGACGCCGGCACACCGTGGCTCGCGCGCGATGCCGCCGACGTGCTCGCGATGCTCGACATGACCGCCTGGGTCAGCGTGCTCGGACTGCTGGACGAGTGTCCCATCCTGCCGGCGGCCCTGACCGCCGTTGTCGAACGCCGCACGACGTCCGTCAGCCCGACGGCGTTCGAGTTCATCTCGACGGCCGACCAGATAGGGGACATTCGCCTCTTCATGAGGACGCTCCCCGACGTCTTGTCGGGCTGAGCGCGCGCTCGGAGCGGCGCGCACGTTCCTTCTCAGCTCACGGGGTTGGGCTGCGCGAGCCGCGTCAGCTCCGGGGCGGCCAAGCGTGGCCCCTGGTAGGCGGGAACTTCGCCAAACCGCCGGTGCGCTTCCCAATCATCGCGTGCGGTCCGAATTTCATCGGGAGTCCTCGCCACGAAGTTCCACCACATCAAGATCGTCTCGGGGAATGGCACACCGCCAATCAGCAACACGCGCGCGCCGTCGGCGGAAGTGAACGTGAGGTCGGCTCTCTGCGTGCCCAGGTAGTACAGCACCCCGGGCGCCAGCGGTTGCTTCTCCAGGGCGCAATCGCCGCTCAGAATCAAGACCGCGTGCTCGTGTGCGCGCTCCACGGGAACGGTGAGTGAGTGATGCGCATGAACTTGCAGGTCGGCACCCACCAGCGGTGAGAAATGGGTGGCCGGGGAGGTCGCGCTCGACAGCGTGCCGGAGAAGACGTGGGCCAGGCCGCCTGACGTCTCGAACACAGGCACCTCGGGCACGTGCTGGAACGACGCCGGACCATTCCGATCGCGGTCGGGCAGGGCAGTCCACAGCTGCACGCCGCCAAGACGGCCGGTATTGGTCTGGGGCGTGCGCTCAGCGTGCGCGATCGCGTGCCCCGACGTCATCACGTTGACGCCGCCGGGTCGAAGGTTCCCCTCGCTCAGCAAGCTGTCATGGTGGACGAGCTCGCCTTGCTGCAGCCACGTCACGGTCTGAAGGCCCATATGCGGATGCGGCGCGACATCCATGGGAGTGCCTTCGGTAAAGGTGAGAGGCCCGAACCGATCGAGAAAGCACCATGGCCCGATCAGCCGCCTGCCTCGCACGGGCAGCGCGCGCTGGATTCGAATGGCGCCGATGCTGACCTCGCGAACCGGGTACGGCTCGAACTGTTCGCGAACAGCACCAAGGGCGTTGCAGGCTTCAGCGGCGACGTCGGACACAGCGCCTCAACGAAGCCGTCGGAGCTCAGCCTCCGACACGATGAATCCGAATCCGGGCCAGCCGCCCGACTGGACCGATCGCTCGAACCACTTGCGCGCCTGCTCCTTGTCGCCGCGCACGAGATACCAGTTCCCCAGGCCATAGGCGAGCGTGGCGACCTGCACTTCGTCGGTATCCGCCGGCGTGACCACGGCGTCCGGACCAATCTCGCCACGATAGAGCTGCAGGCGCCGCGTGTAGGCGTTGGTCACGGGCTTCGAGTCCGGCCGCCGGTCGAGCATCGCCTTTGCTTCCGCGCCGCGACCGGCCCGGCTGAGCGACATCCACAACCAGTCCGTGGACCCCGCCAGTTCGCCGGCGTCGGGTGCGATCGGCTGAGCCTTGGTGAACGAGGCGGCCGCGTCGGCAAAGTCTCCACGCAAGTACTGGACGACGCCGAGGTGGTACCAGATGCCGTAGATCGAGCTGTCGATGGCGCCGCCGCGCGTGAGATCGGTGAACGCGCGATCGAACTCACGTACCGACAGGTAGCGATGCCCGCGCCACCGGAGCAGCAGCGCGTTGTTCGGTTCGATTTCGAGCCCTCGCGTGAACGTCGCGATGGCTTCGCGAAACTGCCGCGCACCGGACTGGGCAACCCCGAGGTCGATGAGCTTCGCGATGTTCTTCGGGTCGGCGTCGACCGCGGCGCGCGCGGTCTTGACCGCGTCCGTGTCGGGGAGCGAGCGATACTCGACGCCTGCAGGCGACCGGTATTGCACCGGCTGCTCCGCGTTCTGGGCGGCATCGAGCGCGGGTCCCATGGTGATCGCGAGGGCGATGATGACCGTCAGCGCGGCACGATCGATGTTTCTAAGCGCCATAGCCCCGGATTCTACTCTCCAACCCTCTCGGCCGCAGGGCCGTCTAACCCACGACTGGGTGTCCGCTGTCGAGGCGGCGCGCGTCGGTCGAGGAGGATGGTATGCGCCTATTGGTTCGGGACTTGCGCCATGCACTGCGGATGCTGCAACGGCAGCCGGCGTTCGCCGGCGTGGCGATTCTCACCCTGGCGCTCGGCATCGGCACCACGACGGCGGTGTTTACCATCGTCAATGGCGTGCTGCTTCGACCGTTGCCATATCGCGACCCAGGCCGCCTCGTGAGCCTTTACTACGGGCACCTGGGACGCGTCTCGCCCTGGTTCTCGCCGCTGAATGTTCGCGATTACGTCGGCCCAAGCGACGCCTTTACCGACGCCTCGGCCGTGGAACCCATCACCGTCAACATCACCGGGTTCAGCGATCCCGAGCGGCTCCAGGGCGCGAGAGTGTCGTGGAACTACTTCAACCTGATGGGCGTGCCGATGGCGCTCGGCCGCCCATTCGCGGAAAGCGACGCGCAGGGCGATGGCAATCAGATCGTCATCTCCGACGGCTTGTGGCGGCGCCGATTCGGCGCTCGTCCGGACGTTGTGAGCTCGACGACGACGCTGGACGGCCAGACGGTGACGATTGTCGGAGTCGCGTCGGCCAGCCTGAGGTTTCCGGCCACCGCGGAATTCTGGCGGCCGCTCATCTTCAAGCCCCGCGACCTGGCGCCCGGCGCGCGCGGTGCACAGTGGGTGCAGGTTCTGGCGCGCTTGAAGCCGACGGTGTCGGCCGGCCAGGCGACGATCGCGCTGCAGACGGTGGCCGACAGCATGGCGACCGTATTCCCGGACACTGAAAAAGACGCGACCGTGTCGGCTGTGTCGCTGCACGAGCGGATTGTTGGCGACATTCGCCCGACCCTGGTGGCGGTGTTTGGCTCGGTCGCATTGGTGCTTCTCATTGCGTGTGCCAACGTCGCGAATCTGCTGCTCGCACGCGGCCAGGCGCGTGCTCGCGAGGTTGCCGTGCGGGCAGCCCTCGGTGCGAGCCGGCGGCAATTGATCGCCCAGCTGCTGACCGAGAGTCTTGTGCTGGGGACGCTCGGCGGCGCGGCCGGCGCAGGTGTCGCCTTCGGGATTGTGCGTGCATTGGTACTGCTCGGACCGACATCGATCCCGCGACTCCAGGAACTCGCGGTCGACACCAACGTCCTTGTCTTCAGCGTGGCGCTGGCACTCGTCACGAGCATCGTGTCCGGGCTGGCTCCGGCGCTGGCGATATCGGGACGATCGATTCACCGTGCTGTCCTGTTGGGTGATCGTGGCGCAGTCGGGGCGAGTGGAACGCGCGCGCGACGCGCTCTCGTCATCTCGGAGCTTGCCGGCGCGGCGATGCTGCTGGTGGCGGCGGGCCTGCTGATGCGCAGCTACGTTCAGCTCCAGCGTGTGGAGCCTGGCTTCAATCCAGACGGCGTCACGACGTTCAGTCTGTCGCTGCCCGTCGCAACGTACTCCGATCCCGCGAGTTCGCGAACGTTCGTGGCGTCGCTGCTCTCGAAGCTCCAGTCGGAACCGGGCATGGAATCGGCCGCGGTGGCGATGGGGCTCCCGTTCACGAGCGATCTCAACGCCCTGACCGGTTTTCAACATGAAGGGCAGGCTGTGCCGGACTCCGCGTCGATGCCGACTGCCGGGCTCCGAGTCGTCAGCCCTGGATACTTCGATGTGATGAAGATCCCGATCCGCGCCGGCCGTTCGTTTGACAACCGCGATACGGCGACGAGTCCGGATGTCGCCCTCATCAACGAACAGACCGCACAGCGATACTTCGCGGGGCAGAACCCGATCGGCCAACAGATTCGAGTCACCGCCGGGCTCTCGCGCGATGCGCGGAAAGGGCCGAAGACGATCGTCGGTGTCGTGGGCGACATCAAGTACCGCGGCCTCGACGAGGACACGCCCGCGGAAATCTACCTGCCGTACGAGCAGCAGCCGGTGGACGCCTTCACCGTCGCGGTGCGCGCCGCAGGCGACCGGATCGCGTCGATTCCGGCGATGCGGCGTGACGTGGCCGGCCTGGATCCATTGTTGCCGCTGGCACGCATGGAGAGGCTCGCGACGCTTGTGGACGCATCGCTCGCCGGACGACGGTTCACAATGCTGGTGATGCTGTCGTTTGCCGCAATCGCCGTGGCGTTATCCATCATTGGCGTCTACGGCGTGCTCGCCTACATGGTGGGTCAGCGACGAAGAGAAATCGGTCTTCGTCTGGCCATTGGCGCATCGCCTGCCGACGTCGTCTGGATGTTCGTGCGCGAAGGCGCGGCGCTGACCCTGGCCGGCCTGATGGTCGGCCTGGCAGGCGCGCTGGCCGCGGGCCGGTGGATCGCGTCACTCCTGTTCGGCGTCACGCCGGCGGATCCGGCCACGCTTGCGATCGTGGTGTGCGCACTGGCGGGCGCAGCCGCCTGCGCGACCTACCTGCCGGCGCGAAGAGCAGCCGGCATCGATCCAAGCGAAGCGCTCAAAGCAGAGTAAGTCAGGTGACATCCATGATCCAGATGTCACCGCGGTAGTTCCCGAGCAGAAACACGATGTGATCGCCAGCGACGATGGGCGCGGCGGTGCTGATCATCGCGGGCACGATCATTTCCGACAAGGCGAGCACGTCGATAGGCTGTGTGCCGACGCTTCCGTCACCGGGATCGAAGGTGCGGGCAGCGACCCGGTTTCGGATATCAACGGTCGGCGTCGCCGGCAGGTAGTACAGCAAGCGGCCGTCTCGCGACCAGAACGGGTGGCTCGCGCCGGTCTCAACCCGTATCCACGCCGCTTCATCTGCCGCGTGACCGTCGTCGAGCCGCGCCAGGAGCACCGAGGGTGATCCGCCCGGCGGCGTGGCGTCGAAGGCCAGCCACTGTGCATCCGGAGAAAGACGAGGGTTCGACAGTCGACGCTCGCGGGACGACAGCAGCGGGCGCTGCGTGGCCGTGCCGGTGTCGAGCACGATGAACGAATTCAGCCCCGTCCCGAAGGTCTCGGCCAGCAGCAGCTGGTCGTCGAGCCAGAGCCGCGGACGGCCGCCGCAATCGTCGAAAATCAACCGGGACGCTCCATCGTCGAGGTTCGCCACGAACACCGGACGTCTGACGGGCGGTCCGGCCACCAGCGTTCCGAACGCGAGCCGTGTCCCGTCGAGTGAGATCACTGGAAAGCCGCGGTTGTCGCCAGCGTCTCCTTCGAGCGCGGTGTCGGTGCCCCGCTGCACATCCCTGATGCGCAGCGCGGGGCCGCTCGATCCGGCGGCGAAGTATGCGAGCGTATCCCCGTCGCGCGACATGCTGAAATTGCTGACGATGCCTCCGCCGCGGGTCAGGCGGCGAGGCTGCCCACGAGCCACTCCGGTCTGCGGTTCGATCTCGACGGACCACATGTTGGTGTCCGGGTGAACACCGACAAAGCCCAGTCGCCGGCGAGCGATAGTGGGGAAGAACGCGGAGTCTGCGCCTGGCGTCATCAGTTCGGGCGAGCCGATCGCCTCGAACGTTGCCGGCGAGATCCGCTGCCGCCACACATGGACGCCCTGCCTGCCGGCCGCCGTGAAGAAGATCGAATCTCCCATCCACGCGACCGCCATCGAGATGATGATCGAGCCTTGCTGCCGCGCCCGTCGAAGCACGCCGGTATCGATCGGCGCTCCGCCATCCACCGGCACGATCCAGCAATCGTGATCCGCCGAAGGTTGTGGATGGCCGACGACGAGCAGATGGCGACAGTCGTCGGACCAGGTGACGAACGCGACGTCGACGAGGCCCGTGGCCACCGCACGTTCGTCGCCGGTCGCTGACACGAGTCGCACCGCATCGTTCGAATCGATGGCGAGATAGGCGAGCGATGTGCCGTCGGGCGCGAAGCGTGCGCCTCGTGCCATCCGCTTCAGATACCCGCGGCGGTCCGCCGAAAGTCGGCACTTCGTACACGTGTCGAGTCGAGTCGGCCGCCGCGCTGAAGATCACGCGCGTGTCGTCATGAGAAAAGGCGGGCTCCGCGCACTCGCGCATGCCCGTCGTGAGCTGGACGGCGGCCCCGCCCACCTGCTGCAGCCACACCTGTGGCGTGGCACCATCCTGTCCCGCATCGGATACGTAGACGACCATCCGGCCGTCCGACGACAGCGACGGCCAGAACGTGGCGGCCGTCGTGGTGGTGACTCGCTGAAGGCGCGGGCCAGGGGGAGCCTCGACGGCAGGCGACGGTTGAGCAGCCGGCGAGACCTCACGGCTCTTCCACCACTCGGTCAGCTCTGTCGGGTCGGCGAAGACGCTGCCGCGGTCGGCGTGGGCAAGGCGGTGTACGGGAAGACCTTCGTCGCGTTCCCAGCGTTGGACAGTGCGGACGCCTCGCCCGAGATACGCGGCGATTTCCTTCCATGAGTCGAGCCGGCGCTCGTCCGCGCGCGGCGGCAGGCCATCCGGAGTGTCACGCATGGCGCCGACAGCATAGCGCAACGGTGCGCCATCAGGCGCCATCGGCTTCCCGGCGCCTGATGACGCTTGAGCGTTCGGGTGCGGCATTGGAGACTCGCTTCGCAGGAGGGTTCCATGTCGATTCACTTGAAAGCTCTGTTGTCCGTGTCGGTGCTCAGCGTGACGCTGCTTGTGGCCACTGGGTCGAGGGTGACAGCCTCCGACTCACGGGAGGCATTCGAAGGAGTGTGGAGAACAGTCGAGGTTGTGGTTCCGGGGCCGAATCCTCAGACGTTCAGATCGGCTGCAACGCTGGCGATCTTTCACGGGAAGCACTACAGCCGGGTGGAAGTGCATGCCGAAGGGGCCCGGCCGGTGCTGAAAGATCCGGCGACAGCATCCGCAGACGAACTGCGCGCGGCGTGGGGCCCGTTCGTGGCCGAGGCCGGCACGTTCGAGGTGACCGGCAGCAACGTCGTCACGATGCAGGCGATCGTCGCGAAGAATCCCGCGGCGATGACCAACGGCGCGACGAGCGTCTACACCTATCAGCGAAGCGGCGATACGCTGACGCTGACGCAGTCTCGCACGCCCTCGGGGGCGAGCGCCGTTCCGGTGACGATCAAGCTTGCCCGCGTGGAGTGATCGCGCCTGGCTTACCCGTGGTGCCGCGCCGGGAAGTTGTATCGGCCGAGCCTGGAGACGAGGAGGCTGGCACACACGAGCGCGACACCGAACACCGCGAGCGCAAGCGTGTAGGAGCGCGTCTCGTCGAAACTGAGGCCCATCAGCACCGGACCCAGCCCGGTCCCGACGGTGAAGATGGCGAACATGCATCCGTAGATCTCGCCATACGAGCGCAGGCCGAAGTACCGGCTGACCATGAAGCCGATCACGTCCACTTCGGCGCCGAGCCCGAAGCCGAGTGCGCTCGCGGCGAGGAGCAGCGCCGGACCGCCGGCGCCGGCGGCGAGAAGAACCACACCGGCCAGCGGCAGGAGGAAGAGCGCTGCGGCGACGTAGGGCGCAAACAATCGATCCAGCAGGTAGCCGGAGACCAGCCGGCCGGCGATGGTCGAGAGTCCCACGGCGGACAACGTTGCCGTTGCCTGACCGAGCGCGAAGCCGCGGTCGGTCAGCAGCGGCACGAGATGGCCGACGATGCCGTTGATCGAGGTGACCACGAGGAAGACGGGAATCGCCAGGAACCAGAAACTCGGGGAGCGGACCGACTCGCCGAGCGTCAGTCCCGGAACAACGCCGTCGCCGTAGGTGGCCGTGCGAGCATGCCGGTCGGGTTCGCGGATGAAAATCGCGACCACCGGAAAGGCGACGATGAACATCAGCGCGGCCAGCGACACGTAGCCGGCACGCCACCCGTAAGCATCAATGACGGCGCGGGCGAACTGCGGCACCAGCGTGGCGCCAATCCCGATCCCGGTCATCGCGATGCCAAGCGCGAGGCCGCGGCGCTCGTCGAACCACGACGACACGGCCTTGGCGTACGGCAGCGGCGCCTGCCCGGCGCTGAGCAGGCCGACCAGGCCGGCCATCGCGATGAACACCGCCGGCGAGGGAGGGGCCAACGACAGCGAGGCCAGCGACAGCGCGAAGAGCACGATCGAGGTCAGCGAGACCCGGCGAATGCCGTAACGATCGATGGCGCGGCCAAGAAAGGGATACGCTGCCGCCGCACATCCATGGCCGACGAGCAGTGACGAGGAGAACGTGGCCCGATCCCATCCGAATTCCCTGGTCACCGGTCCCAGGAACAATCCGAATGTGAAGAACACGATCGGACCGTTGCCGACGATCAATCCCGCGGCGGATCCAAACACCACCCACCACGGGTTCTTCGGCCTCGGCGGGGCCGCAGCCACTGTCATGAGGCCGACGCCAAATTGAAGAACCGCTGCACGTTCGTCGTGAAGATATTCGACTGTTCGGCTTCAGTGCAGGCGGAGTTCTTCACCGCCGCGATGCTCTCACGAATCGAGGACCGGCCGCCGGTGGCGTCGAACGGCGCGTCGGTGCCGAACAGCAAGTGGTCGGCGCCAAGGAAGTCCCGGGCGACATTCACGGCGCCCGGCGAGAACGCCCCCAGGTCGCCGTAGAACCGGCGGAAGTACTCGATCGGATGCTCGGTCAGGCGTCCCTCCGTCAAGATCGCGAAGTCTTCGCTGAACTGGTCGAACATCGACTTCATGCGGCCGTGGAAGAACGGGATCATCGCGGCGGTGTGGTGAACGAGGATCTTCAAATCGGGATGCCGCTGCATGATGCCGCTGAAGACCAGCCGCGCCACCGCGGCCGTGCTCTCGTACGGCCAGCCGAATACCTGCCAGATCAGGTACTTGGAGTCCTGCTCCGCGGCATAGTCGGCGTGGGCGCTGCTGCGCGCGGGATGCAGCAAGACCGGCACGCCCTTGTCGGCAATCGTCTGCCACACCGGCTGGAATTCGGGAGCGTCGAGCGGCCGGCCGTTGACGTTAGTGAAGATCTGGACCGCGCACAGGCCCAGCTGGTCGAACCCGCGCTCGATCTCGCGGCATGCCGCGTCGGGCTCGTTCATCGGCACGGCGCCTGCCGCGCCCGCGAACCGCGTCGGGTACTTGGCAACCAGCTCCGCGAGCTCGTCGTTGGCAATCGTGGACAGCTCCACGCTCGACTTCGGGGCCACATGCTCGGGCGGTGGGCTCGCGAGGCTGATCACCTGACGGTAGCCCTCGAACTCGTCCATCATGCGAAAGCGAGCCTCGAGGCTCGTGAGCACTTCGTAGTTGGGTGCTTTGCGCCCCGTGCGCACGTACTGCAGGTGCGCGGGACTGCTGGCGGCAAAGTCCTTGGAACCGGCGCGTGCCCAGCGTGTTTCCTCGTACTTCGGCGGCAGAATGTGGCAGAAAGCGTCGATCATGGCCACCGCGGACTCTACCGCGCCGCCCGCCACGGCGACAACCCCGACCATCCCTTCAGCGCCTCGATGGCCCAGGCATTCGTTCGGTCGGCGTGGCAGCCCGTGCAGGCATTCGGGATCTTCAGCTGTTCGCTCATCGTCGGCGTGATGAACTTGAACGTGTGGCTGCGGACGTTGACGTCGGCGATGGTCTGTTCGATCTTCGGCATGTGGCAGGCCACGCACTCACTGCCGGCGCTACCACGCGCGTGGTGAGTGTGGTCCTCGATGCTGGCGGCACGCGGTCCGTTCGGAGAGCCCGGGCCGTGGCAGGTCGTGCACAGCTGTGCGACGGGCCTGACGAGGTCGGCATTGTTGCCGGTGCCGTGAACGTCGTGGCAGCTGAAGCACGTCACGCCGTGCGTGTACATGACGCTCTGCACGAAATCATTGCCCTGCATCCGATTCTTGTGACCGGTCGCGTCGGGAAAATGCGTGAACGTCGTCTCTCCGAGCTTGTGTTCCTCGAGCTTCCAGAAGTCCTTGAGATTCGCGCCCTGGTGAAAGCCGACCGGCCAGTCGTAGTACTGTCCGGCGAACGGGTTCGTCAGGGGCTGGCCTTGCGAGTGACACTGAATGCAGGTGTCGTTCGCGCGCACGTAGTCGAGCCTGGCGGGATTCACGATCGTCGCCGGGATCGGCCTGCGAACGTGCTCACTGCCTGGACCATGACACCGCTCGCACCCGACATTCCACTCGGCAACCGCCTTGGTCTGCACGTTGTAGTTGACCGAATGGCACCCGTCACAGAGCGGCCCGGTCGGGCGCTTCATGTTGTCAGCCGGATAGAGCGGCACCCACCAGTCGGTGTTCGGCTGCACCATGTACGGGCGCCACAGGCGGTGGCTCACATCCCATTGCGCCGGCAGGGGAAAGTAGTCGTCACCGACCTTCGTGAAGTATCGCTGCTTCCACTTCGTCCCGTAGACGAACGCCACATCGTTGAGCGAGAACGTCAGCAGCGGATCCGGTTTGCTGAAATCAGGAAGCACGACCTCCGGGTGCTGTTTCGGGTCGGTGACCACATTGGCCATCCGGGTTTTCGACCAGCGTTCGTAGATGGGGGCGTGACAGCGCCCGCAGGTGGCCGATCCCACATACGCGGCTTGCGGCGCCGCCGCCGTCGCGGGCAGATTGGCGGGGGCCTGACCTGCCGGTTCCAGAGGCGCTTGCGACAGGAGACCGACGGTCAGAAAAGTGACACAGAGCACAACCGCTGCCGTGACGAAGCGCGATTGCAGGGACATCTTCATGGTTGTGCCGCGTTGATTCGTGAGGAGTGCATCGGACCTCGCATCATTGTGCGGCAGAATCGCCGAACACCCAGCCAGGCAGATCAGCCCCAGCCTGTCGGATTCTCATCGCACGCGTTCTGATCGTTGACCCGGAGACGCTCTCGCAGACATGCCCTCAGCATACCGAAATCAGAATTCACGTTCGCGCTGTGAGCGGTGGAATGCCCTCCGCTAGCTTCCGGTCCAGGAGCTGATAGCTCTGCTCCATCCCGTCGGTCATGCCGGTCTTCACGGCCGCGTCGCGGGCCTCTTTCGAACCGAAGTCCATCAGCGAGGTCAGGGTGGTGATGCCATTGTCTTCAGTAAAGCTGATCGTGACGAGCGCCTCCGCTCCCGGGAACCCGCCGCCGACGGTGCCTGGCTCGTAGGCTTCGCTGTGCACCAGCCGCGAACCTGGCTCGACCTCACGGAACGTACCGCTGAACCCGAACTCGCGGCCGTCGGCGTCGTTGCGCCACACCCACCGGTACCGTCCACCCACCCGGACGTCCATCTCGCACACGGGCATGGTCCATCCCGGGGGCCCGAGCTGCCACTGCTTCACCAGCGCCGGCTCGGTATACGCGCGGTAGACGAGCGCTCGCGGCGCCTTGAACGACCGCACGACCTTCACTTCGCTATCGCTTGGCAGGGTTACTTCCGCTCGTTCAGTCATCGTTGCCATCGTCTTTCTCCCTTCAGCTCCTGCTTTCCTCACTGACTCTCGTCTCGGCTACCCCTTGGATCCCGGGCGCTGGGCCCGGGCACGCCGGCGCACGCTCTTCGATCAGCGCGACGCGCGCTTCCAGGCGGTCGGCAGCGGTCATATTGATATCCACTCAGTTCTATAACCGAATAGTTATGTTCAAGCAACCGCTTTGTCAAGAGGAGGCTCAACCGCAGAGGTTGGCGACGCTGGCACGGTAGCGTTGCTGGCGACCTATCTTCCGGCACCGCCCACACGTTGCACGCGCCCGAGGCCCGACGTGACGATCAGCGCGTCTGACCAAGTGAGCCGTTTCTCATGATGTTCATGTCGCTCCTTGCCAAGGATTCATCAAATGGTGTTCGGGACTGCCGGACGGCGTTCGACGCTATGATCGGCCCCATGAAGCCATACCGTCGAGTCTTAATCGCGTCCGGACTCGTGATCCTCGCCGTGGTGGCAATTGGGCGCCGCCTCGAGGCCGGCCCGCCCGACGTGCCGGGGTGGGACGCGAAGGCCGCCGCGGCCTATCTCGATGCACGCGCGGAGTGGTGGACGACCTGGCCGAATGCGGCGCGTGACCGCGGCACCTACTGCATGTCGTGCCATAGCACGTTGCCGTATGCGCTCGCGCGGCCGGCCCTGCGCGGGCCGCTTGGGGAACGCGAGCCGTCGGCGGCGGAAGGCAAGATCTTCGGCAACCTGCTGACCCGGGCGCGGAACTGGCGCGACGTCGAGCCGTGGTATCCCGATCAAACCCGCGGCATTCCCAAGACCAGCGAATCGCGAGCGATCGAGTCGGTGATGAACGCCCTGCTGATTGCGCGGCGTGACGCCTCGACCGGACACCTCAGCGACGACGGGCGCACCGCGCTGGACGTGATGTGGAAGCTGCAGATGAAGACCGGGCCGAATTCCGGCGGTTGGACCTGGCTGAACTTCAACTACGAGCCCTGGGAATCGCCGAACTCGCCCTACTTCGGCGCGTCGCTGGCGGCGCTGGCGGTCGGCTCGGCTCCTGATGGCTATGCCGCCACGCCGGAGATCCAGGAGAACGTCACCGCGCTGCGCGGCTACTTCGCCCGGGAGCACGGCAAGGTCGCGCTGCTCAACCAGTTGATGGGCATCTGGGCGTCCGGCCGCATCCCCGGCCTGCTGACCGATCAGCAGCGGCAGTCAACCATCGACGCGACCTTCGCGCTGCAGCAGCCTGACGGCGGCTGGAGCACCACGTCGCTCGGCTCGTACAAGCGCGTGGACAACACGCCGAACGACACCCGCACCGACGGCTATGCCACCGCCCTCGCCACGCTTGCGTTGCAGGAGGCGGGCGTCGCTGCCAGCGACCCCCGAGTCGCCAGGGGCCTGGCGTGGCTGCGCCGCAACCAGGATCGCGCCACCGGCCAGTGGACGGCGGCCTCGCTGAACAAGCAGCGAGACCCTGAATCCGACATCGGCAAGTTCATGAGTGACGCCGCCACGGCCTACGCGGTGCTGTCGCTCACCTACGGGCGGTAGCGGACAGCGCTCGCGCGGACTTCGTTTCAGCTGCCGGGAGTCCAGAGGCGGGATGGCCCGGCGCCGGTTAGCGTCAGCATCAACTCGTTCAGCCGTTTGACGAAGGCCGCCGGGTCATCGAGCTGCCCGCCTTCGGCCAGCGTGGCCTGGTCGAACAGGATCGAGCTCCAGTCGTTGAATTTCACCGGGTCGGTTTCGTCGGCGAGCCGCCTAACGAGCGGATGCGCAGGATTCACCTCCAGGATGGGCTTCGAGGCGGGCACCGCTTGCCCAGCCGCCTTCAGCAGCCGCTCCAGATTCGTGCTGAGCCCATCCTCGCTGCTGATGAGGCACGCAGGCGAGTCCGTCAGCCGATTGGTCACCCGCACTGCGCTGGCACGGTTCTCGAGCGCCGCCCGCATGCGTTCGAGCAGCAGGGCGTGCTCGCCCGTCGGCGTGCTCTCGTCCGGGGTCGGCGCGTCGCCGCCGATGGCGCTCAGGTCGAGATCCTTCGCCGCTGCCGACTGCAGCCGCTTGCCGCCGAACTCGTGGAGCGACGACGCCACCCATTCGTCGATGCGCTCGTGCAGCAGCAGTACCTCGATGCCGAGCTTCCGGAAGATCTCCAGATGCGGGCTGTTGCGCGCCGCGGCGTAGCCGTCGGCCGTGAGGTAGTAGATCTCGTTCTGGCCGGCCTTCATGCGGCCGACGTAGTCGGCCAGCGAAACGGTCTGTTCGTCGTCCGGGTTGTGCGTGGACGAGAACCGCAGCAGCCCGGCCAGCCGATCGCGATTCGCGTGATCTTCCGGGATGCCTTCCTTGACCACGCGGCCGAACGTCTGTCCAGAACGTCTGGTATTTCGACGATTCCTTCTCGGCCAGTTCCTCGAGCAGTGTCAGCACCCGCTTCACCGCTGCCGTCCGGATGGCCTGCACGTCCCTGGACTGCTGCAGGATCTCGCGTGACACGTTGAGGGGCAGATCGTTCGAGTCCACCACGCCGCGCACGAAGCGCAGGTAGGCCGGAATCAGCTGCTCCGCGTCGTCCATGATGAACACGCGGCGCACGTACAGCTTCACGCCGCGGCGATGCTCTCGGTCCCACAGGTCGAAGGGCGCTCGGGCAGGCAAGTAGAGGAGCAGCGTGAACTCCTGCCGACCCTCCACCTTGGCGTGGGTGTAGGCGAGAGGCGCATCGGTGTCGTGCGCCACGTGCCGGTAGAGCTCGTGGTACTGCTCCTCGGTGATTTCGCTCTTGGGGCGAGCCCACAGCGCCGACGCACGGTTGACCTGTTCGTCCTGGTCGTCCTTCTTCATCAGGATGGGAACGGCGATGTGGTCGGAATACTTGCGAAGGATGTCGCGCAGCCGATGGCCCGATAGCAGCTCGTCCTCCTCGGGTCGCAGGTGGAGGATCACGTCGGTGCCGCGCGTGACCTTCTCCACGGCTTCGATCGTGTAGCTGCCTTCACCTGCACTCTCCCACCTGACGCCATGCTCGCTGGTGAGACCCGCCCGGCGGGTGAGGAGCGTCACCCGGTCGGCCACGATGAACGCGGCATAGAAGCCCACGCCGAACTGTCCGATGAGATGTGCCTCCCTGGCGCGGTCGCCGGTCAACTGCGCGAGGAACTCACGCGTGCCCGACTTCGCGATGGTGCCGATGTTGTCGACGACGTCCTGCCGGGACATGCCGATGCCGTTGTCGGACACCGTGATCGTTCGCATCGCCGCGTCGTAGCCGACCCGAATGCGAGGTTCGGGGTCGTTCTCGAGCAGCGCGCCGTCGCTCATGGCCTCGAAGCGCAGCTTGTCGGCGGCATCCGAGGCGTTCGAGATGAGCTCGCGCAGGAAGATTTCCTTGTTCCCGTACAAGGAATGAATCATCAGGTGCAGGAGCTGAGAGACCTCGGCCTGGAATCCCAGGGTTTCCTTCGTTGACGTGCCTGCCATCGGTATCTTCTCCACTTCGGACCTAAGGAACCAGCCGCAAGGTGTGGGCCTTGCGCGCATCCACCTGCTCGCGTGACAGCGGCAGCGGAAAGTAGACGCCGCTGGCGAGATGCTCGCGCAGATTGCCGTAGTACGGGCTGCCCGGCTGCGCCGATTGCCCGGGCGCGTTGGTGGCCATCGCCGTGTTCACGTTCGACGAGGTCGATGATGCGGCGGAAGTTCGCGCCGGTGGCGTTGACCGTGTTGAAACCGCCCGGCCGCTCGATCGGCGGCAGGCTGAACTGGTCGATGAACAGGTGCGGCAGCCGGCTCTCGTTGATGCGGCCATAGCGCCACTGGCTCCAGTCGGTGCCCCAGTCCTTCGTCGCGCGAGCGAGCGCCTGCGACAAGCCCTCTTCGATCAGCTTCTGGCGCGCGGGACCGGCGGCCGTCGCTCGACGGCCTTGCCGCCGGCGTCGCTGGTGGACCAGCGCACGTAGATGGCGCCGGGCACCGTGTCCTTCGACAGCACATGGTCCCAGCTCTCGATCATCGCGCGCGCCTTCTCGACGTCGGCGTCCTGGCGCTCTTCCAGCCCTTGAACAGCGGCGCGTCACGTTCGGCGCGCAGCGAATACGCGTCGTGCTGCATGCGCTCCATCGTCTCGATGGTGAACTTCTCGCCCTTCTTGATCCGCTCGTCCAGCATCTGGCGGATGCGCGTGATGCGCGAGACGTCGACGTCGGTGGAGGTGTTGTAGAAGACCGGCCGGCCCTTGTAGCCCTTCGGGTGGGTGTTGTCGTTGGCGGTGGCGATGTAGCCGCGCGGCGGGTTGTACTCGCGCGGCAGGTCGCTGCGGAACCCCTTCCACTCGTACTTGCCGGTGCCGGGCACCGGCAGGCGGCCGTTCCAGCCATCGCGATCCGGCGTGAGGCCCGATCACCTGCAGCGCGATGTTGCCCTTGTTGTCGCCGCAGATCAGGTTGTGCGTCGGCACCTTCCAGGACATCGCGCGGTCGAAGAAGTCCTCGCAACTCGTCGCCTGTGCCAGCTTGAGGCTGCCCTTGTACGGCGCGGTGCCGGCTCCTGGTTCACCGACTTCGCCGCGAACGCGAGATGATGCGTCGCGTCCTCGTAGAACACCGGACCGTGCTTCGAGAACTTCAGCTCGACGACTCCGCGGCGTCCTCGCCCTTCACCTTGATCTCTTCGCGAATGATCTGTCATCGGCTCCCAGGCGCCGTTGTACTTCGTCTCGTTCGGGTTGGCGGGGTTGGTCTCCTCGACGAACACGTCCACCATGTCGATGCCGGCGAAGGTGAAGCCCCACGCCATCGTGCTCGTTGTTGCCGGCATCGACGCCGACAAACGGCGGCTCGCCGCCGCCGATGACGTTCCAGCCCGGCGCCGACCAGGTGCACGAAGTAGCGCAGCGACGGCATCTCGATGGTGCGATGCGGATCGTTCGACAGAATCGGCACGCCGCTCGGCCGTGTGCTTGCCGCTCACCACCCAGTTGTTGCTGCCGTCCATGTCCTGCAGCTCGGGCATCAGGCGCGCCGCCTGCAGCGTCGGCACGAGCGACCGGTACGGGTCGACGATCTCCGGCGAGGGCAGCGCGCCCGGCTCGAACGGATTGCCGTCGCCCTTGCGGGCCGCGGCGAGCAGTTCGTCGGTGAACCAGCTCGAGGTCGAGCCCCTCGGGCACCTTGAGGTCGTCCCACGGATCCGGCGCCGCCTGGCGGTTGGCTTCCTTGACGCCCAGCTTCTTCACGCTCAGCGCGAGCTGGATCTCCTCGATCGCCTGACCGCGCACGCTGTCGACCGCCAGCTACGCCCAGCGGAGCGTCACGGTTTTCGCGGTCCACGGCTCCGGCTTGATGCCGGTGAGCGTGAACTCGACCGGCAGGTTGTCGGCGTTGCTGCGGCGACGTAGGCGTTGAGGCCGTTGGCCCACGCGGTGAACAGCCGCTCGGCATCGGGGTGATAGCTGGTCCACTCCGTCGCATCCCACGGCCCGCGGAACATCATCAGGCGCGTGCGGGCGTCGATAGTCGAACGCCTTCGGCCCGAAGACCTCGGCGAGCCGCCCCTCGCGCCAGCGGCGCCACATCTCGAGCTGCCAGAGCCGGTCCTGCGCCATCACGTAGCCCTGCGCGAAGAACAGGTCGTCGTCGTTCTTCGCGTAGATGTGCGGGATGCCCTCCTGGTCGCGGATGATCTCGACCGGCTCCTTCGAGCCCGGGCACCTTCAGGTCGCCGTCGATCTTCGCCAGCGAACGCGTCGCCAGATCGTCGAGTGAGGCCGGTGCGGTCGAGGCTGGCGCAGGCTGCGTGCAGGCGGCGAGCAGAAGACAGAAGAGCAACGGCCACGTGGCCATCGCGCGCGAAACGAACGGATTCATGACAGCCCTTTCAGGAGGTGTGCGCGCATTATATTCAACCGCATGACCGGTACTGGACTGGCTGCTCGATTCGGATCCCGCCATCCGCTGGCAGGTGTTACGCGATCTCGTCCACGCGCCGGCCGAGGTCGTCGCGGCAGAGCGTGCGCGCGTGGCCAACGAGGGATGGGGCGCCAGGCTGCTGGCGTTGCAGGGCGATGACGGCCAGTGGGCGGGAGGCGCGTGCTTCCCGGCGCGGTACTTCGACCACGCCGACGAGGATCCGGGCCAGCCATGGACGTCCACGCTGCCGACGCTACAGCTGCTGCGTGATTTCGGGATCGACCCGCGCGCCGACAGCGTCCGGCGGGCGGTGGCGAGGGTCCGAGATCGCTGCCGTTGGGAGCACGCCGGCCAGCCGTTCTTCGAGGGTGAAGTGGAGCCGTGCATCAACGGCAGGACCGTCGCCCTGGGCATCTACTTCGATCAGGATGTCCACGAAGTGGTCGCTCGTCTCCTCGGTGAACAGCTCGAGGACGGCGGGTGGAACTGCGAGGCGGAGAAGGGTTCCGTCCGCTCGTCGTTCGCGACCACGATCAACGTCCTGGAAGGACTACTTGGCCTACGAGCGCGCAACCGGCGGCTCTGCGGAATCCATCGCGGCCCGGCGCCGGGGCGAAGAGTACTTCCTCGAACGAAGGCTGTTCCGGCGCAAGAGCACCGGCGAAGTCGTCAACCCGGCGTGGCTGCAATTCTCGTTTCCGATCCGCTGGCAGTATGACGTGTTGCGGGCGCTCGACTACTTCCGCTCCGTCGGGGACGCGCCGGACTCGCGGATGAACGAAGCCATCGAGCTCGTTCGGTCGAAGCAGCAGCCCGATGGCCGCTGGCTGCTGGAGAACACGCATCCCGGCAAGATCCACTTCCCGCTGGAGGACGGCGATGGCCGGCCCAGCCGGTGGAACACGCTGCGGGCGATGCGGGTTCTCGACTGGTGCGACCAGTCCGCGACGTGAGGCGCGCTCCCAAAGCTGGCGAAGGACATCGTTCCAGGGCTCGAAGTGCCACCAAGAGCGGGCGTACCCACCCGCGTATAATCCGCGGTGTCCGCCATGCCGCGCCTGCCTGCCGTCGTCCTCGTCGCACTCCTGCTCGGGCTCCGTCTCGTGGGGCATGCCGCGCAGCACGGCCCCTCCTCGACCTCCATTCACATCGAGTACGACGCGCGCGTGCCAATGCGCGACGGGCTGACACTCTCCGCTGACATCTACCGCCCGAAGGGTGACGAACACGTCCCGGTCATCCTGGTGCGCACGCCGTACGACAACGGCACCGCGGTCCACGTGGCGGCCGGCAAACGCTGGGCCTCGAAGGGCTATGCCTACGTCGTGCAGGACGTGCGCGGACGGGGTGAGTCCGATGGCGAGTTCTACCCGCTCGTGACCGAGGCTGACGATGGCGCGGACACGATCGACTGGCTCGCCCGCCAGCCCTGGTCGACCGGCCGTGTCGGCATGATGGGCTCCTCGTATCTCGGCTGGGTGCAGCTCTATGCCGCGATCCGCAAGCCACCGGCCCTCAAAGCCCTGATCCCGACGGTGACACCGCCGGATCCCGATCGCAATTTCCCGGTGCAGTTCGGCGCCTATCAGCCGTCCACGCTCTCGTGGCTCGCGACGTTGTCGGGCAAGACCATGCAGGACATCTCCGAGCACGACCTGCGCGCCGTCTACGGCCACCAACCGTTGTATGAAGCCGATGTGCTGCTCGGCCGCACCATGAAGATCTGGCGCGACTGGCTGGATCACCCGACGCACGACGCCTACTGGGAAAAACAGGCGTTCCAGCGCGCACTCGCCGATGTCAGCCTGCCGATGCTGCACATCAGCGGGTGGTACGACGACGTCCTCATCGGCACGACCGAGAACTACGCGATCACGAGGGACAAGCCGAACCAGTTGCTCATGCTCGGGCCATGGGGGCACCGCATCAACCAGGGCCGCCGCATCGGCGCGATCGACTTCGGTCCAGACCGCGGTCCTCGATCTCGAAGCGGTCTACGAGCGCTGGTTCGATCGCTGGCTGAAGGACATTCCCAACGGCGTCGAGCGCGGGCCGGCCGTCCGCTACTTCGTGATGGGTGTCAACCAGTGGCGCACCGCCACGACCTGGCCGCTGCCGGGCGTCGCGATGACGCGCTATTACCTGGCGAGCGGCGGGCATGCGAATTCGCGACTCGGTGACGGCCGCCTCACGCGCACCGCGCCCGGTGCCCAGCCGCCCGATCGCTACCGGGCCAATCCCGATGATCCGTTTCCGTTCGTCACCGACGACGCCTATTCGCAGATCGGCGGCCCGGACGACTACCGGACGGTCGAACGCCGGAACGACGTGCTTGTGTACATCGTCCTCACCTCTTGCTGCGCCGCTGACGGTGTGCGGTCCCATGAAGGTGGCGCTCGCGGCCGCATCGTCGGCCCGCGACACCGACTGGGCGACGAAGGTCCTGGCCGTACGGCCCGACGGGTATGCGCTGCGCCTGAATGACGGCGTCGTCAGGGCCCGCTTCCGGCAGGGCCGCGACAGGGAAGTGCCGCTCACGCCCGGCGCCATCGAGCGCTATGAGATCGACAACTGGTCGACCTGCATCGAGCTCGGCGCCGGGTGGCGGCTGCGCCTGGAGGTGGCGTCACACGCATTTCCGAAGTTCGACATCAATTTGCAAACGGGCGGGCCGATCGGCAAGGAGACGAAGGGCGTCGTCGCCGACCAGACTGTGTATCACGACGGCGAGCACCAGTCCTGGGTAGAACTGCCCATCGTTCGCTGAGCGGTGCCCTCGGGTCCCGGCCGGCGACGCGACCCCTCGTTCCCAGGGCCGCTGCGGGTTCTCGACTGGTGCGACAAGTCCGCGACGGGAACCGCACTGAACGGGTCAGTCATCCAGGCTGCCCATCGTCAGATTGACGGTCGTTCCCGTCATCCCGCTCGCTTTATCGGAAGCCACGAAGGCCGCCACGTTCGCCATCTCGTCGAGTGTCATCAGCCGCCGCGCGTGGTTCCTGCTGGCGAGCAGCTCCTGCCACTGCTCCCAGGTCAATCCCGATGCCTGGGCGCGAGGCTCGAAGGCCTCCTTGATCGTGCTTGTCTCCGGCATCGCCTGTGGCCGCAGACCGACCACGCGAATGCCCTGAGGCGCGAGCTCGGCGGACAGGTCGCGAGTGAGTGCCTCCATGGCCGCCATCGCCGGACCATAGCCTCCCACCAACGGGATGCCGGTCCTGGAGTGGAGTGTGGTGACTCTCATGATCACCCCCGACTTGTTCGGAACCATCCGCCGGGCAGCCAGGCGCGCGGTGAGAAAGTACGACCTGGTGTAGGTCGCGATCGGCAGGGAGAACTGATCGACATCCAGCTTGACCAGAGGGACGCCCAGAATCTCTTTATCGGGGATCCCTACCGCATTGAACGAGACATCGACGCGGCCGGCCCTCTCGATTACGGAGTGCAGATGCGTGTCCACAGCCTGCTCGTCGACGGCGTCGACCGCGGCCGCCTCGGCGGCTCCTCCGGCGGAAACGATGTCCTTCGCGACCGCGGCGACCGGTTCCCGAAGGCGCCCGGTGAGAAAGAGCGTGCCCCCCTCGCGCGCAAAGGCGCGCGCGACCGCGCCGCCGATTGCCCCGCCAGCGCCGTAGATCACCACGACCTTGTTCTTCAGCAGCATCTCTGGTCTTCTTTCGGTATCTGCCAACGGCCCGGATGAGCCGAGGTGTCATGGATGCAGACACCACGTCGTCTGGAAAGTGGGCGCCCGTCCTGCCGGGACCCTCAGCACGCGGAGTCTGCGTGATGGGCACCGCGCTGCGCCCAGTTTGCCGGTCGGCCGGTGTCGATACTGGAGGGTATGTTGACGAGCGATCTGATCACGAGGGCGAGGGCCGGCGACAACGAGGCGTTCCGGGATCTGACGGCGCCGTACCGTCGCGAGCTGCAAGCGCACTGCTACCGAATGCTCGGTTCCTTCCAGGACGCGGAGGACGCCCTCCAGGAGACGCTGCTGGCCGCGTGGCAGGGCCTTGGAGGATTCGAAGGACGCGCCTCGACCCGCACCTGGCTCTACCGGATCGCCACCAACCGGTGCCTCAACATGCGTCGCTCAGCCAGCCGACGACCTGCCAAGGCCTGGGATGTACCCGAGGTTGAACCGCCCGAGCCGACCAGGCTCGGTGAAGTCATGTGGCTCGAGCCGTTCCCCGACGCCCTTCTCGAGGGCGTGATCGACGCGCCGCACGGCCCGCTGGCGCGCTACGAGCAGACCGAAGCCATCTCCCTGGCCTTCGTCACGGCCCTTCAGGTCCTGCCGCCTCGCCAGCTCGCCGTCCTCATCTTGCGGGATGTCCTCGGGTTCCACGCGCACGAGGCGGCCGAGATGCTGGACTCGAGCGTCGAATCGGTCACGAGCGCCCTCAAACGGGCCCGCGCCAGCCTGCAGCGCCGGTTGCCGCCGACTGCCGGCCACGAGCCGGCTCCCGCCGCCGGCTCGCCCTCCGAGCAAACGATCGTGGCGAACTTCGTCAGTGCGTGGGAGTCCGCCGATCTCGACGCACTGGTCGCTCTTCTCACCGACGACGTCTTCATCTCGATGCCGCCGGTAGCGTTCGAATACGAGGGCCGGGACGCCGTGGCCCGCTTCTGCGCCAGAATCTTCCAGGCGGGCCGGAGGTTCGACCTCGTGCCGACGCGAGCCAACGGTCAGCCGGCGTTCGGCGTCTACCTGCGCGCCGCGGCCGGCATCCGCCACGGCGTCGGCCTCTACGTCCTCGCCCTTGCAGGCGGCCGGATTCGCGCCATGACCCGCTTCGAGAGCAGCGTGCTCCCATGGTTCGGGCTCCCCCTGTCGCTACCTGGCCGATAGCCGCTGCAGCCGGTGTGTCGATCGTGCCTCGGGAACCGTCCACACCCTCAGTAGATCAATCCCCCGGGTTGCGTCGAGGTGACGACGCCGTCGACGACATCGAGCGAGTACGACGTGCCGTTATGGCCCGACCAGCTCGGGATGTCGAACCGGCTCCCTGGCTCGGCCCGGAACACGTCGAGATTGCGATAGGTGAGCGGCACCTTCGGCTGACAGACCTCTGGCGTCCCGCCGCGGATGAAGTAGGCGTACGGCGTCGGATGATCCGGGTTCGCCACGATCGTGGCGTCCCCCGATGCGTCCACCAGCACGGCGGTTTCGCGATCGATCGCGATGCTGCGGCTCTCCGCCTGCCATCCGTCCTGAACGATGCGCGCCATGAAGGCGAGCGTGCGTCCAAGCCGGTCGCGCTCGATCAGGTGCTGGTCGGTAATCAACCCGCCCATGTGCGGCAGATGCAGGAAGTCGCGGTCGAGCGTGATGTCGTGGTGAAAGGGATCCGCCAACGCCTTGCTCGAGACTGCTGACTGGCGCTGCGCGGCATAGAGGAACTCGCTCAGGATCGCGGTCCCCGCGCTGGTGCCGGCAATCGGAATCTCCCTCGCCGCCAGCTCGTGAATCGCATCCTCGACCGGCGTGCCCTTCCAGAAATCGACGTAGTTCGACTGGTCGCCGCCGGCGATGAACAGCGCCTCGGCGTTGCGAATCGTCTGCAGGACGAACGGGTCGGACGAAGCGTCGCGATTCTGCAGCACCAGGGTCTCGACCGAGTCGAAGTCGCCGAGGTCGTAGACGTACTGGTTGTAGCCGTCAGCTCCGGAGGCGCGAATGACGACGAAGTCGCCGCCGCCGGCACGCGCGCTCATCCAGGTGAAGAGCGCGTCGACGTCGGTCCCGCCGCCCATCAAGCCGATGCCGAGCGTGGTGTCGCCGGTCGCATCGGCCGCGTTCCCGGTCAGGAAGTAGTCGTAGCGCGCCTGCGGTGCGCTGCTGAGCAGCGGGCCGAACGCGCACACGATGATCGCGATCAGGACGAGGCGTCGTTGAGTCATGGAGGCGCATTGTAGCGCGTCCAGTTTGACGCCGGCCGGCCGCTACTCCTCGCCGAGAAAGCGGGCGAGGTCGCCCTTCTGCCCGTCGCGCGCCCACACCTTCTCGTAGACGCGGATCAGCGTGTCGCGGCCGACCACCCGCATCGCCACCTGGTTGGCGAGCAGCTCGGTCTGCAGGTACGGGTGATGCGTGAACACCCACACATGCCCCAGCTCGTGGGCAATCGCCGCTTCCAGCTCCTCGCGGGTCAGCAGCTCGAGCACCGACTCCTCGACCATGACGGTGAAGGGCGCCCCGTTCTCTTTGGGCGTCTCAACCGAGACGATGTAGGGGTTCTTCGCGACCAGCTCGACGGCGACAGCTCGGTCGAGGCCAAGTCGGCTCCTGACGTCGTCGAGGAGGCTTTGCAGATCCTTCGTGGCTTCGTCACGGTCGTTCGATGACCGTGATTTCGCCATGGCGGAGCTGGCGGCGATGACGATGAGTGGAAGGGAAAGCGCGACCATTGCGGCACGGCGCCATACGCGGCGCGGAACCCGGCGCGGAACCCGGCGAGACAGGGATGAGAGCGAACGGAACAAGCGCATGCGGTGCCCGTGCGAGTGACGAGGTGAATTGGAGGGGACAGTGAAAGAATAGCAGGCGTCGAGCAGAAGTTACTCAGTCATTTTTTCAGCTCGGCCACATAGCTCGACGGCCATTCGTTGGGGTTTTCCGCCGATGTCGGCCAGCCGCCGATGGCATGGACTTCGCCTCCTGTTAGCACCGGAGGGAATAAGCATGACCATCATCAAGAAGGCGACGGCTACGACCACGGCTCTGGTGTTCACATCGTTGCTTGGCGTTTCGGCCAGCTTCGCCCAGCAGCCACCCAGTCCGAATCCAGCTCCGGCGCCTGGTACCCGCGCTGAACAGCCCATGCCCGCCGAGCGCCCCGCCGCGCAGGCCAACACCATCAAGGGCGAACTGGTCCGCGTGGATGCCGCTACCAAGATGCTCGTCGTGAAGACTGCCCTTGGGGCGGAAGAGAAGATCCTCTACAACGACGCGACCAAGGTGACCGGCGCGAAGGACGGCGTTGCGGGTCTCGCGAACGCCAGCAACTCGAACATCACGATCAAGTTCACCGGGACGGGCGCCGACCGGCTTGCGACCGAAATCACGGTCGACAAGAAGCCGTAAGCGATTCGGCCGGAGCTCCACACCCCGGGTGTTCCGGTTCTCCCAACCAATCGGGTGCTATCGCGTGACGCGCAGCGTCGCGCGATAGTCACCTGGCTCGATTGTCCGTGAGCTGAACGGGTACGGCTGCAACTGCACCAGGGCAATGGTCAGCCCGTCGTGCGTGACGGGTTCCATGCTGCCGGTATGCAGTTCGTATGGGCGTTCCGTCGAGCGTTCCACCACCGCGATGTGCACCAGCGCGTCGCCGCCCTGAACGCAGACCGCATCTGCCGGGCAGCGTGAGTCTCCTTCGACGCGATCGAAACGGATTCGAACCCCGGCGTCGGCAATGGTGGTGATCTCGCCCGGAGCCAGCGTGAACTCCTCGTTCAATGATGGCCCCGTCGGCGGCGATTCGTCGCACCCGCCAACGATTCCCAACGCCAACAGCAATCCCGCACAACAGATGAGTCCAGCCGCTCGACGTCGCATGACTTGTTAGGACGACGCGACCCGCGCTGTGGTTCGCCCGGCGCCGCGCACGGTGATAGCATCGGCGATGATCCGCCCATGAACGTCACCTGCACCGCCATCACGCGCCGGCGCCTGCTGCGGATCGCCGCGTCGCTGATGCCGGTTTCGTCGGCTGCATCGGCGCAGAACCTGGTCGCGGCGCTGGAGCACGCCACCATTGGCGCGATCACCGAAATCGACGATGAGCACGATCGGTCGTTCAATCCGCAGGGCGAAGCATCGTCGATCGTGCGGGTGGCGGATCGACCTGGCCGGCGCAGCACGCGGTGGTTCTCCTATGACGTGCCGGCCGATCGCTCGAATGCCGTCGCCGTTGTTGTCACGTACAACACCCTGAACGATCGGCCCCGCACCTTCGACGTGCTGGTGGATGGCGAGCGCGTGGCCGAGGAGTATCTGCCCGCTCGCAGCATCGTCGAGTTCTTCGACGTGCACTACGGCATCCCGGCCGGACTGGCCACGGCGAAGTCGCGCCTCACCGTGCGATTCGTGGCGACCGAGGGCAACGAGATTGCTCCGGTGTTCGCCATCCGCACGGTGCGGGCCTAGGCGCCGGCGCCGCGGGCGGCCTTCAGCAGGTCCGCTGCCTTCTCGCCAATCATCACGCACGCCGCATGGGTGGTGGCGTTCACCACCTCCGGCATGATCGACGCGTCGGCCACCCGCAGCCCCTGCACGCCACGCACGCGCAGCTCGGGGTCCACCACCGCCTGCGCCTCCGAGGCCGGGCCCATGCGGCAGGTGCCTGCGGCGTGGTAAATGGTGTCGGCCGCTCGGCGCACGAAGCGCTGCAGATCCTCCGGCGAGGTGGCCGCGGGCCCGGGTTCGATCTCGTCGCCCCGCAGTGGATCGTAGGCGGAGGACGATCCGATCAGCCTGGCGAGGCGAACGCCGTGCACCAGCGCGTCCACGTCAGCCTGTTCCTGCAGATAGTTCGGCCGAATCAATGCCGGCGCGCCGGGATCGCCCGACGCCAGGCGAATCTCGCCGCGTGACCGCGGCCGCACCAGCGACACGGTGATGGTGATGAAGCGATCCGGCTGCTCGAGCCCGCGGCCGACATAGAACTGCAGGTCGGGCGGCCACGTCGATCCCGAGGTCGTGAACAGGCCGGCGGTGACCGTCGACCCAGGCAATTCGGTCAGGCCATTCCACCGGATCGACAGCTTCAGATGATCCTGGAGGTTCTGCCCGACGCCCGGTACGTCGGCCACGACAGCCACGCCGCTGGCCTTCAAGTGATCGGCGGGACCGATTCCCGAGAGCATCAGCAGCCGGGGCGAGTCCACGACCCCGGCCGCGAGCACCACTTCGCGCGCGGCACGCACCACCGCGCGCTGTCCGTCGAGTTGGTAGTCGACGCCCACCACACGCGTGCCTTCCACGACCAGGCGCGTGACGATGGCGCGCGAGCGCACCTCGAGGTTCGGACGGGACATCGCCGGCACGAGGAACGCGGCGGCCGCGCTATGGCGGCGGCCATCGAGGATGTTCTTCTGGTAGTAGCCGGCGACGCCGACCGGGTTGGGCGCGTTGAAGTCAAAGCGCGCGTCGGATCGGTAGCCGGCGTGAATGGCGGCGGTGAGGAACGCGCGATGCGCATCGTGCGGATCCCAGCAGTAGCTGACCGCGAGAGGACCGTCGCCGCCGCGAAACTCCGAGGCACCGCTCTCGTTGTGTTCCGAGCGCTTGAATAGCGGCAGCACATCGTCGTAGCCCCAGCCCGGGTTACCGAGCTCGAGCCACCGATCGAAGCAGAGGCGATGGCCGCGAATGTGGGTCATCGCGTTGATGGCGCTGGAACCGCCGAGCGCCTTGCCGCGCGGAAAAGCAATGCGGCGATCGCCGAGGCCTGCGACGGGCTCGGTGCGGTAGTTCCAGTCGTAGGACGAGCCGAGCAGCGACACCCAGCGTCCAGGCGTGGTGACGGCCGGGTCCGTTTCGCCGGAGACGCCGGCTTCGAGCACCACGACCTGCACCGTGGGATCGGCGGAGAGCCGATGGGCGAGCACGGAGCCGGACGAGCCGGCGCCGACGATGACGTAGTCCGGATCGGCGATCCGTCCCGCGGATCGAGCCCGGCCGCCCGCGGTGTCGGCGGGTGCGAGCCGTGGCAGCGCGAGACCCGCGGGTACCACGCTGCCGGTCAACCGGAGGAAGTCGCGTCGCTTCACCTCGAGGTGCCCCCTGCTCCGATCATGCCGCCCACAGCTGGTCGATCATCCGGGTGAGCCGCGTGGTCACGCGGTCGCGGCCCAGGAGTGACCAGCATCTCGAAGAGTCCGGGGCTGACCATCCGGCCGGTCATCGCCAGCCGCGTGGCGTGAATCAAGGTGCCGGCCTTCAGGCCTCGCGTCTCTGCCAGCGCGCGCAAATCGCGCTCGAGCGTGAGCTCGTCGAACGGGTTGGCCGCGGCGAAGGCATCGCGCAACGCCTGGACATGCAGGCCGATGCCCTCGGCGGACAGGTGCTTCTTCACGCCCTCGGCGTCGTACTCCGTGGGGTCCACGAAGAAGGGCGCCAGTTGATCGATGAACTCGTTCAGACGCTTCGCGCGCGGGCGGAGCAGCGCGAGCACTTTCACCAGCCAGTCGCGGTCTTCGCCGAACAGCGCGTCGCGCCAGTAGCCGGCCGCCGACAGCCGCGTGTGCAAACGCGCGATCAGCTCGTCGTCGCCGAGTTTCAGGAGGTGCTGGTGATTGAACCAGTCCAGTTTCTCGACGTTGAAGACCGCGTTGCCGCCCGAGATGCCTTCGAGGTTGAAGCGCGAGATCAGCTCGTCGCGCGTCAGCAGCTCGTCGTCGCTGCCGGTGCCCCAGCCGAGGAGCGCGAGGAAGTTGAACATCGCCGCCGGCAGGTAGCCTGCCTTTTCGTACTCCATCACGCTGGTGGCGCCGTGGCGCTTGCTCAGTCGCTTCTTGTCCGGGCCCATGATCAGCGGCACGTGGGCGAAGGTTGGCGGCGTGGCCCCGAACGCGTTGTAGAGCAGCACCTGCTTGGGCGTGTTCGAGATGTGATCGTCGCCGCGCACCACGTGGGTCACCAGCATGTCGATGTCGTCCACGACCACGGACAGGTGATAGGTGGGGTGCGTGTCCGAGCGCAGGATGACGAAGCTCTCGATGTGCTCGTTGTCGAACTCGATTGGCCCGTGCACGCTGTCGGCGAAGGTGGTCTTGCCGGGCGGCACCTTGAAGCGGATGGCGCCTGCGTCTTCGAAGGCCAGTCCCTTTGCGAGCAGCTCGCGCGCCGCCGAGCGGTAGCGTTCGAGCCGCTCGGACTGGAAATAGGGCGCGTGCGGGCCGCCGATCTCGGGGCCCTCATCCCAGTCGATGCCCAGCCAGGTCAGGCCGTCGAGAATCCCGCTGACCATCTCCCACGACGAGCGCTGCACGTCGGTGTCTTCGATGCGGAGGATGAAGGTGCCGCCGTGGTGCCGGGCGAAGAGCCAGTTGAAGAGAGCCGTACGGGCGCCGCCGACGTGAAGGTAACCCGTGGGTGACGGAGCAAAGCGAACGCGTGGTGTCATTGAGGCCGTCACAGGATAGTGTACGGCGCCGATCCGGCCGTCGTTCGCCCCCTCAACCGCAGGGAAGCGCTGCCCAACTGTGAATTTCCTCCGGAAAGTTCCCGGTTGCATCCCGAATCGACTTTCGCTATATTTTCGCGTTCGCGGCGGTGGCCGCGAAGGAGGTTCAGATGGATCAGCAACAGGCCGGATTTCTCGTCTCGTTCATGACTCAGCTGTGGGAGGGCGAGTTCCCCGCCACATGCAAGGTCCTGGCAGCGGTCCCGGACGCTCGGCGCGACTACCGCCCCGACGACAAGTCGCGAACCGCCTGGGATATCGCGGTGCATCTCGCCGTCGGCGACCTGTGGTTCCTGGACGCCGTGCGCAACGGCGGCTTCGCGTGGGATCCCGAGGCGGAGAAGAAGATGGCCGCCGCCTGCCCGACCACCGACAAGCTGGTCGAGATGTACAAGACCGACTTCCCCGCGAAGCTCAACGCGGTGCGGACCATGCCCCCGGCGGACATGCTGAAGGTGGTGGACTTCTTCGGCATGTTCCAGTGGCCGGCGGTGTCGTATCTCGGCTTCGGCAACAACCACTCGGTCCATCATCGCGGCCAGCTGGCCACGTATCTCCGCGCGATGGGCTCGAAGGTGCCGGCGATTTACGGCGGCAGCGCCGACGAGCCGATGCAGGGATAGAATCCGCCCATGATGCGAGCAATCACTCTTGCGCTGATTGTCACCTTCGGCGGCCTGACGATGGCCGTCGCGGCGTTCCAGGCGCCTGCCGCGCCCTCGGCGGCGGCGCTCGCGGTGACGAAGATCGAGAAGGTGAAGGACAACCTCTACGTCATCACCGGCTCGAGCCCGACGCCTCGCGAAACGTTCAGTGGTGGCAACGTCGGCGTGTTCGTCACCGACGCCGGCGTGGTCATCGTCGATACCAAGCTCGCGGGCTGGGGCCCGACGATCCTGGAACGCATCCGCACCGTCACCGACAAGCCGGTGACCACCATCATCAACACCCACACGCACGGCGATCACACCGGCAGCAACGAGTTCTTCGGCGCCAAGATCCAGAGCGTGGTGCAGGAGAACACCAAGGCCAACATGGCGCGGATGGACGCCTTCAAGGGCGAGAAGGCGGCGTTCCTGCCGACGCGCACCTACAAGGACACGCTGACGCTCGGCGCCGGCAAGGACCGCATCGACCTCTACTACTTCGGCCCCGGCCACACCAACGGCGACACCTTCATCGTCTACACGGCGCTCAGGACGATGCACGCGGGCGACATGTTTCCGTGGAAGGACGCGCCGTTCATCGATCGCAGCAACGGCGGCAGCGGGCGCGAGTGGCCGCGCACGTTGTCGAAGGTGCTGGCCAACGTGAAGGACGTGGACACCGTCATCGGCGGGCATCAGCCGGTGGCGCAGTGGAAGGATCTGCAGACGTTCCAGCAGTTCACTGCCGACCTGTGGACGCAGACGGAAGCGGCGCACAAGGCCGGCAAATCGGTGGACGATGCGGCCGCGGCCACGGGATGGATGAGCAAGTATCCCGGCTACGAGACCACGCGCATGAAGGCGGCCGTTCAGGCCATCTACGACGAGCTGAACGGCAAGTAACGCGCTAGCGGTTCGGTCCGCGCGATCGCGATCGGCCGCTGTTCGGCGAGGCGGGCCGGCTGCCGTGGGGCCGTCCGCCCGATGGCCTCGCCCCCGACGGCCTGGCCCCTGCCGGGCGGTGCGATGCCGGCGGCGACATGTGCGCGGTGTGGGGCGCGGGCCGTCCGCTGCCGGCGGCGGGACGTGCCGACGATGCCGCCTTGGGCCGCGAGTCGTGTCCGTGCGACCGCGCCGGTGCTGCCGCGCGTGGCCCGCTCTTTGGGGCGTGGTGCGATCGGGCCTGCGTGTGACGCCGCGGTCGCTCCGCGTCGTGCCGCGGGACATGAGGCGTGACCGGGAAATCCTCGATGAGCACCTGCTTGATTGGATCGGTCAGCAGCTTCTGGATATCGCGAAGCAGGTCGCGATCCGCCGGCGACACCAGCGATACCGCGCGGCCGGTGAGACCGGCGCGGCCGGTGCGGCCGACGCGGTGGATGTAGTCCTCGGCCACCAGCGGCAGGTCGAAGTTCACGACCAGCGGCAGCTGCACGATGTCGAGGCCACGCGCCGCGATGTCGGTGGCGACCAGCACGTTCACGCGCCCGGCCTTGAAGTCGTCGAGCGCGCGCGTGCGGGCGCCCTGGCTCTTGTTGCCGTGGATGACGGCGGCTTTCACGCCGCCCAGTTCGAGGTGCGCGCCGACGCGGTTGGAGCCGCGCTTGGTGCGGCAGAACACCAGCGCCTGGCCCACCGGCTCCTGCTTCAGCACGTGTGTCAGCAGGTCGCCCTTGCGCGCCTCGGACACCGGGTGCACGCGGTGCGTGACGGTACTGGCCACCACCGAGCCCTCGGACACGTCAACGCGGCCGGCGTCGTGTGTGAAGGCTGACGACAGCTGCACCACTTCCTTCGAGAACGTCGCCGAGAACAGCAGGGTCTGCCGTTTCTTCGGCACGGTCATCAGAATCCGCTTCAGCGGCGGCAGGAAGCCCATGTCGAGCATGCGATCGGCTTCATCCAGCACGAGGATCTCCACGGCCGACAGATCCACCGTGCGCTGCTCCATGTGATCGAGCAGGCGGCCCGGCGTGGCGACGACGATGTCGGTGCCGCGCTGAAGGGCCTGCTTCTGCGGACCGATCGAGACGCCGCCGAAGATGGCGGCGACGCGCAGGTTCGCGGGCACGCCGTAGGCAGCCAGCGACTTGTGCACCTGCAGCGCCAGCTCGCGGGTGGGCACGAGCACGAGGCCGCGCGGCTTGCGCGGACCCGCGTGGGTGCCGCCCCGCACCAGCAGGCGGTCGATCATCGGCAGGCCGAACGCGGCGGTCTTGCCGGTGCCGGTCTGCGCCCGGGCCAGCAGATCGCGTCCGGTCAGGACAATCGGAATCGATTGCGCCTGCACCGGAGTGGGCGTGGTGTAACCCAGCTTCGCGAGTGGCGTACAGAGGGAGCGCGAGAGCCCGAGGGTCGAGAACGGCATGTGCTGAATATCCTGAGGGTGGCGCCGGCCCGGCGCTGTCGTGCGGGTGAGGGACAACCCGGGTGCAGGGAACGAACCCAGACAGTGTAGCGCGAAAGGGCGCGCCGGAGTGTGCGCGCCTTCGGCGCGTAGGGTTTCAGGGCGCGGCTTCGCACGTCAAACGCCACGCTTCGCCGCGTAGGGCTACTGGGCGGCGCTCCGCGCCGTAGGATCGGGGTGCCCACCGCGCGGTAGCGCGGCCTAGAATGGGCTCGTGTCTGCCACCGAACTTGCCGCCCTGTTCACCCGCGACATCACGCGCCTCCGCCAGGAACTGGAGGCCTTCCCCGACACCGCAGCCCTGTGGGTCACCGGCCCTGGCGTCACGAACGCCGCCGGCACGCTGGCGCTGCACCTCGAAGGCAATCTGAGGGAGTACATCGGCCGTCAGATCGGCGGCATCGATTTCACCCGCGACCGTCCGGCGGAGTTCAGCACGCGGGGCGTGGCCAAGGCCGACCTGCTGTCGAGGATTGACGCGGTCCTGGCGTCCATTCCGGCGGTGATCGCCGGCCTCTCGGAGCCGGCGTTGGAAGCGGCCTATCCCGAGGCCGTGCTCGGACGCACGTGGAGCACGCGCCAGTTCCTGATCCACCTCAACGGTCACCTCAACTACCACCTGGGACAGATCGACTACCTGCGTCGCCTTACGACGGGAAAGGGCGCGATTCAGCTCGCGCAGGTGGAGTGAGGCCGCGCTGACGCCCGGTGGGACGGATAGGCCTCGCTTCGCTCGGTAGGAGGGACAGGCCGCGCTATCGCGCGGTAGGCAGTCCGATCCTACGGCGCGGAGCGCCGCCCGTCACCCACACGCGCCGAAGGCGCGTGCCGCAGTTCCCTACGCGGCAAAGCCGCGCCATTTCGGGCCGTGATCATGAGGCTATCGCTGGCGTTATCCTGATCCACGCTGTCATGCCCCAGACGAACATCGCCACCACTCGCTCTACGCAGGGCAGCCCGCGCCCGCCGCACCGGCTGCTCGACGCCGGCGCGCTGATCTTCAGCGCCGAGTCCGGCGTCTCCTATCGCATCGGCCGCATGCTCGGCGAAGGCGGCTTCGGCCAGGTGTTCCTCGCCAGCCGTGTCGGCCGATCGAGCACGGTGCCGGCCACGGTGTGCATCAAGGTCAGCACGCATCAGGACGGCTGGCTGCGCGAGGCCTACTTCGGCCAGCTGCTCGAGGGCCAGCCGCGCGCCATCCGCGTCTACGACGCCTTCCCGTTGATGAACGCCGATCGCCGCATGCTCTATTGCCTGGCAATCGAGTACGCCTGTCACGGCGACCTCAGCGCCTACCTCGCGCGACATCCTGGAGCGTGGACGGAAGCGGCAGTGCGCCGCGAGATCGCCGGCATCCTCAAGGTGCTGGGCAAGCTCCATCGCGGACAGTTGCTGCACCGCGACCTCACGCCGCTCAACGTGTTCGTCTGCGATCGCCGGCAGCTGAAGCTCGGCGACTTCGGCATCGTCCGGCAGCAGAGCGATCGGCGTGGCGTGACGGCGCGGACGCTGAACCCGCACATGGCGCCGAGCGACATCTTCGACGGCGCCGCCCCGAAGTGGCAGTCGCGCGACGACGTGTATCAGGTGGGGCAGCTGCTGGCCATTCTCGTGAAGGGCGACGCGACGCGACGTGTCCGCCCGGCCGAGGTCCGCGTGCTGGACTGCAGCGATCAACTGAAGGAGATCGTCTATCGCTGCATCGGCGAGCGCCGCAAGCGATACGAGACGGCCGACGAGCTGATCGAGGCGTTGCACCACGCCCCGGTGACGATGCGGGTGGGCGCCGTGAAGTCGCTGAAGGGCGTCCACCTGGCGTTCACCGGAATCCTCAACGTGCCACGCGCCGACGCCGAGAAGGCAGCTCGCCGCGCCGGCGGCGTCGTTCACAGCGGTGCCTCGGCGCTGACGACCGTCGTCGTGCGCGGCCGGCCCAACCCGCGGCAGGCCGCGGGCAAGGACGGCGGGCTGAAGCTGATGGAGATGAAGCGGCTTCGCGAGAAGGGACTGCGGATCACGCTGCTGAGTGAAGCGCAGTTCTGGAAGCTGGCGACGCGAAAGTAGGATCGCGCCAGCGGTTCAGGCGCTGAGGCGCTGCTTGGGCGCGGCGGTCGCGTCTTCGGGCACCGTCACGCGTGGCTCCATCAGCCCGATCAGGTACTTGCGACTGTCCGCCAGCTTCGACGCCACGTGATCGGCGCCGGCGTCGAGCAGCGGCTGCGAGCTCTCGTCGGCGAGCGCGGGCGGCGACCAGCGTCCCACCGCGAGGTGGACCTCCGGCAAGGCGGCGTGCAGCCGCTTCAACAGGTATCGCGTCTTCGACGAGGGGCTCGGCGGGAGGTCCGCGAAGTAGATCACCGACACCTTGCGATCGCGTGCGAGCGCCACCAGCTCGTTGGCCTGCATGCGGTCCGCAGTGATCTCGATCGCGACGGGAAGATCCTCCACGCAGAGCATGAGCATGCTCAGCGCCACCTCGTCGGCGCCGCCGTTGACCGCATAGCCGAGCACTTTCAGCTTCTCGCCCGCGATCACTTCCGGCACGTCTTCGGCCTGAACGGGAGTGTTCTCCGCCCGCCGCCGCGCCAGCTCGCGGGCATCCGCGAGCAGCTCGCGCGTGGCGTCGATGAGGCTCGCCTCCTCCTCGGGTGTCAGGTGCCCCTCGAGGCGATCGCGTTCGGCGTAATTGAGCGCCGGCAGCATCAGCGCATCGTAGACCGTTTCGGTCGAGCCGTTGTTGACGTGCTTCTCGACGAGCTCCGCCGCTTCGCTCTGATCGCGCGCCAGCAGGCGCTGATAGTAGCCGTGCTCCAGTTCCAGCGGCGGCGTGTCGGCCATCAGCGTGACGACGAACGACAGGCCGGGGACGTACTTGCCGAGCACGATCAGGCACACCGTGAGCGGCGACGCCATCAACAGGCCGAGCGGCCCCCACAGCCAGGTCCAGAACGCCACCGAGACGAGCAGCGCCACCTGTGAGACGCCGACCGCGTCGGCATAGAGCACGGTCTCGAGCACCATGTTCGTGAACAGCTCCAGGGCGGCAAAGAAGGCGAACACCGTCAGCGGCCCGGACCAGCCGGGCATCGCCGCCAGGCTCACGACCACCGGTCCGCCCGCCCCGACCCACGGGCCGAGATACGGAATGAACCGCAGCGCGCCGCCGAAAACCGCCCAGGTGAACGCGTACGGCACATCGAGGAGGTACATGCCGGTGAAGGCAATGGCGCCCCAGATGACGCTGACGAGCGACTGCATCAACAGGAACTTGCTGACGCGGCTGCTGGCTTCGTCGAAGCCGCGCGTGGTCGTGGCCAGCCGCCCCCGGCCGATCAACCCGACCAGCCGGTCGCGCAGCTCGCGACGCTCGAGCAGCATGAAGACGACGAAGGCGACGATGATCGCGGCGGTGCCGATCGGCTCGAGCCACGGCCCCAGCCAGGTGAACCCGGAAACGTCTTCTGCCGGGTTCGACGTGACGACGACCGGCTTCGACGGGGTGCCCTTCGGCGTTTGCTCGGCGCCGAACTCGGTCTTGAGATCCTCGACCGCCTCCTGCACTTTTTCGAACGTGCCGCCGCGGCTGGCACCGCGGACGTCGGCCACCTTGCTCCGGATGTTGGCGCGATAGCGAGGCACGTCCTCGGCGAGATGGCCCAACTGCCGGGTGAGGCCATAACCGGCGATGCCAAGGGTGGCAAACACCAGCGTCACGACGATCAGCACCGACGGGACGCGGCCGACGAATCGCTGCAGCCAGCTGACGGGTGTCTCGAGGACGAAGGTGATGAGGATGGCGAGAGCGATCGGGACGAGGACGTCCTGAGCGACGTACATGATCGCGACGATCAGGGCGGCGCCGGCAAAGATGACCCAGGGCCTTACCGAACTCAGGGAGTTGTCCAGACCGCTACCTCTTCCTTTCGACCATGGCTGTGTTTCCGCCGCCGCCGAACCGAAGCTGAAGCAGCTTTCAGGCCAAGTTCTAATGAAGAGCTAGTGTACTCTCTTGAAGTCGATGAACCCGCGCTCGACGTTGACCGACGTCAACTCGACGCGGATCTCGTCACCCACGTCCGCCCCCTCGAATCCCCGCACGACGCGACCTTCGACCGGGACCGAAAGCAGCCGCACCCAGGTCCCCTTGTCGGACGCACCCGTGACGAGCGCCGGGAACCGCTCGCCGATTCTCGACTCCAGCAGCACCGCGGCGGCTGCCTTACCGACCTGCCGTTCCACTTTGTTGGCAGCGTCTTCCTTCTCGGTCACATGCTTTGCCAGGGCGTCGAGTTCCTCGAAGCTGTAGGGCGTTTCACCCCCGGCCATCCCCGCCTTCAACAGTCGCTGGGTCACGAGGTCCGGGTAGCGCCGGTTCGGCGCCGTTGAGTGGGTGTAGTCCTTCACCGCCAGACCGAAGTGGCCGGGGCTGCTGGCGCCAGGCTGCTCGGCCACGTATTCACCCGCGCCCAGCAGCTTGACGACGGCCAGGGACACATCGGGGAAGCGTTCCGGATCCTGTTCCTGCGCTTTCATCAGGAAGCCGTCCAGCGCCACCGAGTCGGGCTCGCTCGGCAGCGAGTGACCGTGCGTCCGCGCCAGCTCGACGATGCGATCCCAGCGCTTTGGTGTGCGCACCACGCGCCGCAGCGAGGGCAGGTTCTTCGCTGCCAGGTAGCGAGCCGTGACGCCGTTGGCGGCGATCATGAAGTCTTCGATCAGCTCCGTGGCCCGGCTCTTCTGGTCCACATCCAGCTGGCTGATCCGATCACCATCGAACACCGGCCGCGCCCGGATGGTCCGCAGGCTGAGCGCGCCGCGCTCGTGCCGCAGCCGCTTCAGCCGCTGCGCCGCCTTGTCCTGCTCGCGGAGGTTTTCGGCGAGGCCCGGCACCGCCGCGAGGGCCTTGGGCGGCTGCGCGTGCCCCTCCAGCCACGCGGCCACGCTGTTGTAGGCCAGCTTGGCCCGGTTCCGCACTCGTGCCCGATACACATCGGACGACTGCACAGTGCCGTCGCCATCGACCACCATCTCGACCACGATGGCCAGCCGGTCTTCGTCGGGGTTGAGCGATGTGAGGTCGGTTGAGAGCGGCTCCGGCAGCATCGGGAAAATCTTTGCAGCCGTGTACACCGACGTGGTGTTGTTGGCGGCGTGCGCGTCGATGGCAGAGCCCTCCTTCACCAGAGCGTCCACGTCGGCAATCGCGACCCGGATTGCCACCGCGTCGCCGGGGCGCGCCTCCGCCACCGTCAGCTGGTCGAGGTCCCGAGAATCGTCGTTGTCGATCGAGGCCCACAGGAGGTCCCTGAGATCACGCGGTTCGGGAACCTCGGCGCCAGACGCGGCATGCGCGGCGGGCGACGCCTGAATCGCGCGGAGTTCGCTGTTTGCGGCCTCCGAGAACGTGGGGAGCAGGCCCCGCTCGATCATCGCCTGGTTGGCAATGCTCTGCAGGAGGGCGCGGTGATGCTGATCGCTGTGTTGGTTGTGGGGCATGGGGCGGAATGAGCCCCGATTGTAACGCGCGGCGTCCAGCTGGGCGGTATGCCGCGGATGAGCGGGTAGACTGGGGACCGGCCGAGTAAGCGCGGGTCCACCCCATGCAGCCCAGCAGTCCCTATCGACCGCGCGTCTCGCGCGAAACGCGACTTCTGCTGACGACCGGCGTCCTCGCCGTCGCCGCGTTGTGGCTGCTCGCACGCATCAGGTTCCAGGACCTTCCGCCGACGCCGAACCCGGTGCCGTCAGTGTTGAGTCAGCTCACCAACTCCGCGAAGTTCGACGATCTTGCCGAGGACGTTGCCGTGCTGCAGGCGCAACTCCGTCCATCCCTTCACGTGATCGGGCCTCCGTCGTACCGGACTGCCGCGGTCTGGCTGCGCGAGGATCTGGTGGTGACGTGGCAGCCTCAGAACGTGAGTGCCGGCGCGACGACGGGCGATCGCATCGTTGCTCGCGATCCGGCGTCGGGGCTGGCGGTCGTGAGGATCGCCGGTGAGACGGACGGCGTGCCGCCGGCGACGTGGACGCCGCGACGATTGCAGCAGCCGCGCTACTTCGTGTCGAGCGAGGTCTCACGGCAGGGCGTCTCGCTGCGACCTGTGTTCGTGAGCACCCTGCAACCGGTCGCCACGCCGCTCTGGACCGACCCGGTCTGGACCGTGCCGCCCAGCAGCAACCTCGCGGCGGGGTCGTTCATCTTCACGGACGCGGCCGAACTGGTGGGGCTGGTGATTGCCGCCGATGGGGAGGTGGTGGTCGTGCCCGGCGCCACCGTTGTCGCCGAAGCCAATCGGCTGGTGGACACTCCTCGATCCACGTCGGCCACGCTGGGGATTGACGTGCAGGCCATGACGGCTGACGTGTCGTCGGCCACGGGCGCCCCGTTGGGGGTGGTGGTCAGCCGGGTCGATCATGCGGGCGCCGCAGCGGGGCAAGTGATTGTTGGCGACGTGATCGAGGCGATCGATGGCCGGCCTCTCGAGTTTCGTCAGCAGTGGGACGTCCGCGCGGCTCGCCTGTCGGAAGGCGAGACGGTGTCGCTGCGCGTTCGCCGCCGCGGGGAAGTGCGCGAGGTGTGGGTCGTGGCGCTGGCTCCGCCTGCGTCGGCGTCAACCCGCTCCCTCGGTCTGACACTGCGAGCGCGGCCGGGAATGGGCGCGGAAGTGGTGCGCGTGGACCGCGGCTCGGCGGCCGACCGCGCCGGACTCATTCCAGGAGATGTCATTACGCTCGTCGCCGATCTCGAGGTTCCGACACCCGCGCAGATCACACGCGCCTACGCCGCCGCGGCGGAGGGGCAGCGGCTGCTGATCGCCGTCACGCGCGGTGACGACCACCATGTGACGACGCTGGAGCGATGAACTCTCAATCCGCTCGCGATCCGCTCGGCCTGCTCGATTCCCCGATGGACGATGTCGTTGCGGACGATCGCCACGAGATGCACGACGCGGCCGCGGGCCCATCGCGGCGATGGCGCCGGACGGTGGAGTGGACGGCGACGTCGGCCCCGGTCGCGCTGCTGCTCACGATCGGCATCGGACTCGGCCCTCACGGCATCAACCTCCTCACCGCCGCGTCGTTGTCGTCGCTCGATCCCGTGGTGCCGGTGGCACTCGCCGCGCTCGGCGTGCTGGTGGGGCTGGGTATGGGCGATCGGCGCTTCGATGAAGGGCGCGTGCTCGGCGCCGGCGTCATGGAAGGCGCGTTGACCCTGGCCGCGGTGTCGAGCGGGATCGCGCTGCTCACGCTCGCGGCGACATGGCTGGCCGTTCCGCAGTTGTCGGCGGTGGCGCTGGTGATGGGGATCTGCGCGGCGACGTCGCTCACGCTCCCGACCAGCAATCCGCTGGAGCCGCGCCCGACCGCGATCCGCGTCAAGGAACTCGGCGTGCTGCTGCCGATCGCGGCCGGCGGGCTGCTGCTGGCGTGGCTGCGCGTCGGCTCGGGTCTCGGGGCGCTGGCGCTGGTGGCGCAAACCTCGGGCATCACGCTCGCACTGGCCATGGCCGGCTGGCTGTTGCTGACGCGCACGACGTCGGAGACCGACGAGCGCGTGTTCGCGATCTCGGCGCTGCTGCTGATTGGCGGCGTGGCCCACGCGCTGGGTCTGTCGGCGCTCTTCGGCGGACTCGTCGCCGGCGTGTTCTGGCGCTACACGGGAGGGCGCCCGCGCGAGACGGTTCGCCGTGACGTGCTCTTCGTCCAGCACCCGCTGCTCGTGGTGGTGCTGCTGGTGGCGGGCGCGCGCGCCGAGCTGGCGCCGGCGTCACTCGCCCTCGGCGCGGCCTACGTCGTGCTGCGCGTGCTCGGCAAGCTGGCCGGTGGCGCCGCCGCCCGGAGCGTCCTCGGGCGAAAGGCGCCTCGCGATCTCGGGTTGCACCTGCTGCCGCCCGGCGTGTTCGGCGTCGCCTTTGCGTTGAACGCGGCCGCCGTGCTGAGCGGCGCTCAGGCGCCCGTGCTGCTCACGGCCGTCGTGGTGGGAACGATCGCGTCGGAGCTGGTCGCGGTGCTGCTTCCGCCGCGGAGCGCCGAGGCATGACGCGTCTCCTGGCGCTGGCACTGGCGGTCGGGGCGATGGCGGCGGTGCGCGAGTTGCGCGCGGAGGCGCTGGCGCCGGGACCGGTGGCGACCGCGCTGGCGCTCGGCTTCGCGTTGATGGGCGCCTCGGTCGCCGGCGATGCGTTGCGGCGTTTCCACCTGCCGCGCCTCACCGGTTATCTGATCTTCGGCGTGATCGTCGGACCCTATCTGGCCAACCTGATCACCGAGTCGATGGCGACCGAGCTGCAGGTGGTCACCGGTATGGCGACCACGCTCATCGCCTTCATTGCCGGCCTGACGCTGAGCGTCGAGCGCCTTGGCGCGCGGCTCGCGGCCATCGCGCGGATGACGGTGGCCACGCTCGCGGTCGCGATCGTCGGCATGGCCCTCCTGGCGTGGCTGGTCTGGCCGTGGCTGCCGATCGCGCCCGACGCCGTTGGCCTCCAGCGGCTCGTCATGCTGCAGATGCTGGTCGTCATGGTGGTGTCGTTCTCGCCGACGATGACGGCGGCGGTCGTGGCCGACTCGGGCGCCCGCGGCCGGCTGAGCGACACGGTGCTGGCGATGGTCGTGCTCGCCGACCTGATCATCCTGGTGCTGTTCTCGGTGTCGATGCAGCTGGCGCGCGTCGTGTTCGACACCGGCGGCGCCGAAAGTGCGAACGTGCTGGCGCGGCTGGCGTGGGAGCTCGGCGGCGCGGTGGCGTTCGGCGTGCTGATCGGCGTGCTGTTCGCGCTCTATCTGCGCTACATCGGGCGCGAGATCACGCTGGTGCTGCTGGCGGTGTGCGCGGTGCTCAGCCAGGTCGGCACGACGCAGCAGCTGCAGCCGCTGCTGGCCGCGGTGGCCGCCGGCGTCGTCATCGAGAACCTGGCCGTGGCGCAGGGCGACGCGCTGCGCGCCGCGGTGCGGCGCGGCGCGCCGCCGGTGCTGGTGGTGTTCTTCGTCGCGGTCGGGGCCTCGCTGCGCCTCGACGCGCTCGCGGCCATCGGCTTCAGCGCGCATCGCGCTGTCGGCGGTCCGGATCGCGTTCATCAGGCTCGGCGTTGGCGCCGGGGTGCACGTCTCCGGCATTGCCCGAAGCGGTCGGCACCGCACACGTGGACCGGGCTGGTGTCGCAGGCCGGCATCACGCTCGGGTTCGCCTCGGTCGTCGCCAGCGAGTTTCCCGGGTGGGGCAACCAGCTGCAGCTGCTGCGTGGTGGCGTCGATCGCGATCCACGAGCTGGTCGGGCCCGATCCTGTTCCGCCGCGGTCTCGCGCAGGCCGGCGAGCTCGACGCGCCGCAGGCCCGTCCGCTGGTCGTGGTGTCGAATCGCGAGCCGTACCTGCACAGCCAGGACGAGGATGGCCGGATCGTCGGTGAAGGCCGCGACCGGTGGCGTGGCCGTGGCGCTCGACGCGCTGATGCGCGAGCGCGGCGGCGTCTGGATCGCGCACGGCGCCGGCGCCGCCGATCGGCTGGTCGTCGACGCCGCGGACAAGGTGCTGGTGCCGCCCGAGACGCCCGTCGTACGCGCTGCGCCGGCTGTGGCTCGAGGAGCCGACGTTCTCGGCCTACTACGGCGGCTTCGCCAACGAGGGCCTGTGGCCGCTCTGCCACGTCGTGGACGTGCGGCCGAAGTTTCGCAGCGAGGACTGGGCGGCCTACCAGGACATCAACGCGCGCTTTGCCGCGGCCATTCACGACGAGACTCGGATCGTCGGAGGCGCCGGTGTTCATCCAGGACTATCACCTGGCGCTGGTGGCGCCGGCGCTGCGCGCGCTGCGGCCCGACGCCCGCACGGCGCTCTTCTGGCACATCCCCTGGCCCTATCCCGATCGCCTGCGGATCTGCCCGTGGCGGCGCGAGCTCGTGGCAGGACTGCTGGCCAACGATCTGCTCGCGTTCCAGGTGGAGCGCGATCGCCGCAACTTCCTGATGGCGGCCGAGGAGGAGCTCGACGCCGAGGTCGAGCTCGAGTCGTCGCGCGTGCGGTTCGGCGGCCGGCACAGCACCGTCGTCTCGGTGCCGATCGGCGTGGACTACGACCGGATCCAGAGCTTCGCCGCCGACCCGGCGCTGCCACAGGAACAGCAGCGCCTGCGCGAGCTGCTCGGTCTGCGTGCCGAGATCATCGGGCTGGGCGTCGATCGGCTCGACTACACCAAGGGCATTCCCGAGCGTCTCGATGCGCTCGACGCGCTGATGACGCGGCGGCCCGAGCTGCGGGGCAAGCTGACGTTCGTGCAGATCGGCGTGCCGTCGCGATCGGACCTCGAGAGCTACGCGGCGATCGAGGCCGAGATCGGCCAGCGGATCGCGGACATCAACGCGCGCCACGCGCGTGCCGGGCGGCGTCGCCGGTGGTCACCTATTACACGACGCCACTCGGCGCGTTCAGTCTGGTCGCGCTCTACCGTCTCGCGCACTTCTGCATCGTCAGCTCGCTGCACGACGGGATGAACCTGGTCGCCAAGGAGTTCGTGGCCGCGCGCGACGACGAGCACGGGGTGCTGGTGCTGAGCGCGCTGGCGGGCGCGGCGCAGGAGCTCGAGGACGCGGTGATCATCAATCCCTACGACGTCGATGCCTTCGCCGCGGCGCTCGTCGCGGGCGATCGACATGCCGGCGGCCGAGCAGATGGCGCGCATGCGCGCGATGCGGAAGGTCGTGGCCGGCCGGAACGTCTTCAACTGGGCGTCCGACATCCTCGAGGGCCTCGAGAGCCTCTGGACCAAGCCGCTGCTCTACTCGGTGCGCGGCTGGGAGGAGACGTCGGTCTGACACAAGGCCTCGCTTCGCTCGGTAGGATGGATGGGCCGCGCTAACGCGCGGTAGGACGGATGGGCCGCGCAACGCGCGGTAGGCAGCGGATCCTACGGCGCAGATCGCCGCCTACGCCGCGAAGCGGCGCCCTGAAACCCTACGCCGCCGCAGGCGCGCCTCGCATCCCTCATCGCATGCCGTACATCAGAACCCTGAACGTGCCGGGAACCGGCACCGGCCGTCCCTTGCCCGAGGGATTCGGCGTGGTCTTTGCGGCCGGCACGTAGATGTTGTGCGACACGGGATCGAGAATCATCGTCCGCCCCGACACGAGCGTCGGCAGCGTCTGCGTGACAGTCAGCGTCCGGGGGTTATCGAGGTGCGCGATCGTGACCGTGCCATCCGCGCCGTTGGAGGCGAACGCGTAGCCGGTGACCGGATCGAAGGCGGCGCCGTCCGCGCCGTCGCCGATCGGCACCGTGGTGACGCGCTTGCCGGACAGGCTGTCGGTCACCGTCATCACCTTGTTGGCGCAGGCGCTGAACAGCAGGTGGTTCCCGGGGTCGAATCCCAGGCCGGTCGGCTCTTCGCATCCGGCGAGCGTCCAGGACGTCACGAGTGTGTGCGTCGTGATGTCGATGACGGCAATCGCGCCCGTATCCTCGATGTTCACGAAGAGGCGATTCGCCGGCCGGTCCTCGCACGACGGCTTCCGGCTTTCCGCCCAGATCGATCGTCGCCACGACCGTCCCGGTCTGTGCGTCGAAGACCGTGGCCGACTTGCCGGTCCCGTTCATCGTGTAAACCTCTTTCCGGCTCGGTTCGTAGATGATCGCATCGGGATTGCCTCCCGTCTTGACGCTGCCGAGCGCCTTCAGCGTCTTCAGGTCCACGATCGTCGAGGTGTTGGCGCGGCCGTTGCTCGAGAAGCCGCGGCCGAGATCCGGGGCGATGGCGAACCCATGAACCCCGGCCGTGTCCGGAATCTCGCCGACCACCTTCCCGGCGTCGATGTCGACGACCACCACCTTGGTCGCGTGCGACACATAGAGGCGGTGCGCGTCGGGATCGACCGTGATGTAATCCCAACCGCCTTCGCCGCCGATCGGAATCTCCTTGATCAACTGATACGAACTGGCGCCGTGCGCGGCGAGCGTGGTGACGACGACACCGGCGAGCGCGAGGGCAAGTCGATTCATGGGGTCCTGCTTTCCAAGGTCGATGACTACTCAGACGGACGGTGCCGGCGAGCGATCCCGTCGCTTGATGGCGGCGTAGAGCCCAGGCACGGCGAGCAGCGTGACCGGCGTCGACAGCGCCAGGCCGCCGATCACGGCCAGCGCCAGCGGCTTCTGCAAGTCGGCTCCGGCGCCGAGGCCGAGCGCGAGCGGCAGCAGGCCGAACAGCGTGCAGAAGGTGGTCATGAGAATCGGCCGCAGCCGGATGTGGCCGGCGTGGGCGATGGCGGCCTCGAACGACTCGCCCTCGAGGTGCCGCTTCTCGGACAGGTCGAGCAGCATGATGCCGTTCTTCACCACGAGGCCGACGAGCAGGATGAGGCCCATGGCCGACGAGACGTTGAGATCCGTGCCGGTCAGGATGAGCAGCAGCAGCGCGCCGCCGAGCGAGAGCGGCGCGGCCAGCAGGATCAGCAGCGCCGGCATCCACGCCCGGAACTGGATGACGAGAATCGTGAACACCAGTACGGCGGCGATGCCGAACACGATCAGCAACTCGCGAAACGCCGTGCGCTGCGATTCGTACTGCCCGCCGATCTCGTAGGTGTAGCCGACCGGCAGCGTCAGTCCGCTGGAGCTCGCTCTGGATCTCGGTCACGGCGCTCCCGAGGTCGCGGCCCTCGAGGCGGCCGCTGACCAGCGCCATGCCGCGCAGGTTCTCGCGCAGCAGCTCCGACTGCCCGTTCGACCGCTCGGGCTGCGCGACCAGCGACACCGGCACCAGCGCGCCGGCCGGCGTCCGCAGCAGCGTCTGCGGCAAGTCGGGCGGTGTCGAAGCGCACTGCGTCCGGGAGTCGCACGCGCACCGGAACGCGGCGGTCGAACAGGCGCAAATCGGTGGACACGTCACCGAGCCATGCGGCGGACATCTGCGTCGACACCTGCTCGACGGTCAGTCCGACGCGGCCGGCGGCGACCGGATCGACCGCCCACGTCACCTCCGGGTTGCCGCGCTGCATGCCGACGACGTCAACGACGCCGTCGATCTTCTCGAGCATCTCCTCGACCGGTTCGGCGAGCGTCTTCGAGCACGGCCGTGTCGTCGCCGAAGATCTTCACCTCGATCGGCGTCGGGCTGCCCTCGAGATCGCCGAGCATGTCCTGCAGCAGCTGGACGAACTCGATCTCGGCGAGCGGCGCGGCCTGCTGGAGCTGCGGCCGCATGGCCGCAATCACCTCCTCGGACGATGCGGTCTCGTTCGCCGCGCGGCTTCAGCCGCACCAGGATGTCGCCGGTGTTCTGCGCCGTGGCAAACAGCCCGAGCTCCGATCCGGTGCGCCGCGAATAGGCGGCCACCTCGGGCGTGGCGGCGATGATCGCTCTCGAGCGCGCGGACCTGTCGATCGGTCTCGCCCAAGCGCGCTGCCGGCCGGCGTCAGGTAGTCGACGACGAAGCCGCCTTCGTCGGCCGGCGGCAGGAATCCGGTCCCGATGGATAGGAACAGGGCCACGGTCGCGCCGGCCAGCAGCCACGGCCACGACCACGGCGAGGATCGGACGCGTGACCATCACGTTCAGCCAGCGCGCGTAGGTGCGCACCAGCATCGTCGGGGCAGGCTCGGCGGACGGGCAACTCGGCGCCCCGACCGCCCAGCGCGCCAGCAGTGGGCACGACGCTGACCGAGAGACCGAGCGACACGCAGCACCGCCACCGACAGGCTCAGCGACAGCGCGCGGAAGAACTGGCCGACCACGCCCGACAGCAGCCCGAGCGGCGCGAACACCACGACCGTCGTCAGCGTCGAGCTGACGAGCGGCGCCATCAGCTGCGACACCGCCTCCACGACGCCGTCGGCGCCCTCGCTGCGCGCGGCGGTGGATGTTCTCCACCACCACCACCGCATCGTCGATGACCAGGCCGATGGCGACGGCGAGACCGCCCATCGACATCAGGTTGATCGAGCCGCCGAACATCTGCATGAAGACGAACGTGGGCACGATGGCCAGCGGCAGCGTGACGGCCGCGATGAGCGTCAGCCGGAGGTCGCGCAGGAACAGCGAGCAGCACGACGATCGCGAGCACGCCGCCGATCAGGATGGCGTCGCGGACGTTGGCGATCGACGCGCTGACGAACTCCGCCAGGTCGTAGACCTTGGTGATTCGGATGCCGGCCGGCAGCGTCGCGAGCGAGGTTGGCCAGCGCGGCGTCGACGCCCTGCTTCACCGCCAGGATGTTGGCGCCGATCTGCTGCGAGATGCTGATCGAGATGGCATCGCGGCCGTTGCCGGTGACGAGCAGCGTGCGATCGGGCGCGCCCGGCACGACGGTGCCGAGGTCGGAGACGCGGATCGTCGCGCCGTTCTTGACAAGCACCGGCGCGCTGGCGATGTCCGCGGCGCTCTTCCACAGTCCCGACGCCAGCGCGAGATGCTGCTGGCCCGACTGCTCGAAGCGGCCGACCGGCCGCAGCGAGGTTCTGCGCCTTCAGCGCGTCGGCGACGTCGGTGACGGTGAGGTTGGCCGCCGTGAGCCTGGCGGGGTCGAGGACCACCTCGACTTCGCGCGTGTCGCTGGCCAGCACCTCGATCTGGCCGGCGCCCGGCACGCGCGCCAGTTCCGGCCTGACCACGTAGGTCGCGTAGTCGTTCAGGTCCGCCGTCGGCAGGTTGCCGGTCATGCTGAGGATGAACACCGGGAAGACCGCCGGCGTCAGGCGCTCGACGGTCAGCTCGGTGTCGGCCGGCAGGTCGCCGCGAATCTCCGCGACGCGGTTCTGCACCTGCTGCAGCGCGACGACCATGTCGGTCGAGGGGTCGAACTGCGCGGAGATCTCGGCGGCGCCGCGGATGCTGCGCGAGCGCACCCGGCGGATGCCGGGCACCTCCATCACCGCCTGCTCGATCGGGCGGGTGACCGTCAGCGTCATCGACTGCGACGGCAGCGTGCCGCTCTTGGCGATGACGACGATGCGCGGGAACTCGAGCGGCGGATAGATGCTGCTTGGCAGCGAGACGGCGGCGATGGCCCCGGCGACGACGAGCGCGACGGCGACGAGCGACCGCGGCGCGTCCGTGCCGGATGGCCAGGGCGGCGACGTTCACGGCTTCGCGGCCCTCGACGGCGATGGCGGCGCCATCGGGAAGGCCCGCCTGTCCGCGCGTGATCACCGAGCTCGCCGGCCTTGAGGCCCGAACGTACTTCGCGTGCGTCGCTCATCCGCGAGTCCGAGCGTCACGGCGCGCCGCTCGGCCTTGTCGCCGGTGGCGACGAATACGGCGGTCTCCTCGCCTTCACGGACGACGGCGTCGCTCGGGATCAGCACGACGCCGGTATGCGTCTCGGTGTCGATGTCGACCTGCACCGGCGTGCCGACGGCAAGGGCAGGCCCGGTGCCGCGAAGGTGAGGCGCACGGGCACCGAACCGGTGGCCGGCGTCGACGGCTGTCGGCCGTGAGGCGACGGTGAGCGTCGCGTCGCTGGTGCCGACGAGGCGAGCCTTGGCGCCCGGCTCCACGCGGCCACGTCGCGAGACGGGAATGTAGGCGATCACTTCGAGCCGGCGCGGATCGACGAGCCGAAGCACCGGCATCGGTCGCGGCGGCTTCGACGACGTCGCCCGGGTTGTGCGTCCGCCTGGCGATGACGCCGCTGAACGGCGCGCGCACGATGGCACGAGCCGCCACGCTCTCGGCCGCGGCGAGAGTGGCCTGCGCCTGCGGCCAGTGCGGCTTGCGCCGCCGCCAGGTCGCGGTCCGCGTCCTCGACCTCCTTTCGTGCCGCCACGCCGCGCTCGAACAGGTCGCGGGCGCGGATCTGAGCCGCGCGTGGCGTTTGCGATCTGTGCCTGTGCCCGCTCAATCTCGGCCGCGCTGTCTGGCCACATCGGCCGTCGCCGTTGGAATCTCGAACCGCACGAGCAGATCGCCGGCTGCCACACGTTCGCCTTCTCCCTTCGGCAGCTCGGCAATGCGTGCCGGTTCAGGCGCGACCACGACGAGTTCGGCACCCGGGGCGGCGGTCACCATCCCGGCGGCGTGCACGACGGCGGTGAAAGATGCCGAGGGTGGCGGGCTCGGCGACGACCGGAACGACGGTCTCGCTCTCCACCTCTTCCGGCGCTCGCGGCTGCGCAGCCGGCAAGCAGCGCGGCGCCGATGGCCACTGCGGCGACACACCACCGTGAGGCGACGACGCATCATGGCAGCGGAGCTCCGATGGCGCGCTCGAGGTCGGCGAGCGCGGATTGATAGTCGGCGGCGGCCTGCACCGTGCGAAGCCGCACGTCGCGCGACGCCTGCAGGGCCTGAAGGTAGGCGGCGATGCCGGTCTGGCCCAGTCGATACGAGTCCTCGGCCAGGCGCTCGACTTCACTGGCCTGCGGGAGCGATCACGTCACGGTAGCGGAGATACTGCTGGCGCTGCGCGTCGGCGATGGCGGTGGCGGCCGTGACCTCGCCGGTGATCCGGGCGACCGCGGCCGTTCGCTCGGCGGCGAGTTGTGCGAGGGCTGCCTCTTCCACTCGTACGCTCGCCCGATGCCGCGTGAAGATCGGCAGGGCGAGCGAGAGCCCGAGGCGCCAGCCGGTGTCGAACTCCGGCTGCGGCGACGCGGGTGAGGGCAGCTTCAGGCGTGATGTCCGGGGTCTGCATCGCCGTCGCCAGCGCCATCCGCGCCCGCTGCTCATCGAGCGTCCGATCGACGACCGCGATCTCGGCGCTCGAGGATTGGGCAAGGCGGACCGCATCCTCGGCCGACGGAGGAAGACCGGCGTCGAGTGACGTCGCCAGGGCCACCGTCTCACCGGAGGGTAAGGCCAAGCAGCGTATTCAGCCGAACCCGCGCCGCCACGCTGGCCCCCTCGGCGGCGATGGCCTGTGTCTCGGCGTCCGAGCGGGCCAGGTCGGCCTGGAGCACTTCGAGGCGAGGGGCGCTTCCGGCATCGAACCGCTGTTGGGCCGCATCGCGGGCGCGAACCGTAAGCGCCTGGGATTCCGCCAGCAGCGACAGCCGTGATTCGGCCACCAGCCGGGCGAAGTACGCCCGGCGCACCGCGGCCCGAAGATCGATCATCGTCAGGACCAGCTCGGCGTCGCCGACGCCGAGCGCCGCCTCGCCGACTGCAATCCGGCGGTCGCGCTTGCCAGCTGTCTCGAGTGGTACCGCAAACGTGTACGCCTCGTGCGGTGTCTCGCGTGTGAACTCGAGACGCACCTCCGGGTTCGGGCGCTCTCCAGCGACGGCCACCGCACCGAGGGTCGTGGCACGGCGAAGCCGGGCTGCCGCCACCGAGGGATTGGCGGCCATCGCCCGTTCGACGGCGGCATCGAGGGTCAACGGCACCGCTGGTGGCGCCTGCGCTCTCCCGAGGGCGATCAGCGTGCACGACACGGCACCAGTCGTGAGCAGAGTGCGCAGGAGGCCGACAGGCGAGCTGGGTGAGCCATGCGACACAGGCACACCGCAGCATGGCCATCGGCCAATGAACGGACGATGAACGGTCAGGTTCGAGGCGCGGGCAGCGTCACGACGAACTGGCTGCCGTCCGCACCAGTCGATGCCAGCCGCAGCGTGCCGCCGTGCGCTTCGGCGATCCAGCGGGCGATCGGAAGGCCGAGGCCGCCGCCGGGCTCCGAGCCTGGCGGACCGACGCGCACGAATCGCTCGAAGATGCGGTCGGTGTCGTCGATCGGCAATGCCTCGACCCGTGTCCGTGACGGTGACGGTCAACATCGCGGCCGACCGCGTCAGCGATACGGTCACCGTCCCGCCGGCTGGCGTATGCCGAATGGCGTTGTCGATCAGGTTGGCCAGCATCTGACGGAGGAGGTCTTCGTCGCCGATCAAGGGCGCTTCGCCGGCGAAGTCCCCCCGCAGCGTGACCTGCCTCGATTCCGCGACCACCCGAAGGTCGTCGATGACCTCGCCGACGAGTTCGTCGAAATAGAGAGGCGCGGTGTGGAGCGGTCTCGCCTGCGCGTCGGCGAGCGCGAGGATGAACATGTCCTCGACGGACTTGGTCAACCGCTGGGCCTGTCGAGCGACGACGTCGAGGGACTCCCGGTACTCCTCCTCCGAGCGATGCTCACGGCTCAGCATGACCTGCGCCGCGGTCCGGATCACCGACACAGGTGTCCGAAGCTGATGAGAGGCATCGGCCATGAAGACGCGTTGCTGCTGCAGTGCCGCCGCCAGTCGCTCGAGCAGCTGGTTGAAGGCGTGCCCGAGCGTCCCGAGTTCGTCCACCGGACTCGTCATTGCCAGGCGGGCATCGAGGTTGTGACTGCCGATGGCCCCGGCCTGAGCGGCCATCTCGGTCAAGGGACGCAGCGCTCGACGGCCGATGCTCAGGCCACCCGCGATCGCCAACAGGACCGCCATGGGTATGCCGAGCAGAATGGCGCGTTCAAGCGTGCCGCGCTCCGCCTGAAGGGGCGCCAGCGACTTCCACGTGACGACGCGCACGCGGTGGCCGACGGCGTCGAGCGCCACCGCTCTAATCCGGATGTCCGCTGGGGAAGCGCGAAGGGTGGCCGGCGCAGTTCCGGCCGATAGAATCACCGCGTCCGGCAGCACCGGCGTGCCCGCAACCCGGTTGCCGACGATGGCGCCATCGTCGGCCGAGACGACCGCGAAACCCTCGCCGGCCAGGCTGAGCTCCGCCATCATGTCGCGAACGCTGTCGGGCAGGTCCAGACCCTTCGCCCAGTTCGTTCCGGAGCACGCCGGCCACCGTCACGCTCGCCGCTTGCAGTTCTTGGTCGACGCGCGCCAGGCCCAGGCGTGCGTGCAGCCACACGACGAATACCCCGGCGGCGACCAGTGCCAGCAGCACCATGAGGCCGTACCAGAGGGTCAACCTCGCCCTGATCGACAAGCCGCTTCTGAGCAATCGTGTGATCGGTCCGTGGGGGGGCGTCGTGGTCAGCAGCCTCACGACCCCGCCGCGACCAGGGAGTAGCCCTCCCCGCGGCGGGTACGAATCAGCGAATCTCCAGGCTGCGTCATCGATCTTGCGGCGGAGCCGCTGGATGTACACGTCGATGACATTGGAGAGCGGGTCGTACGATTCGTCCCAGACGTGCTCGGCGATCTCCGCCCGCCCGACGACCTGGTCGGTGCGACGGGCGAGGAACTCGAGCAGCGCGTACTCGCGCGTGGTCAGGGGAAGCACGCGCCCGCGCTTGGACACCTGTCGTGACCGCGTATCCAGCTCCAGCGGTCCGACCTTGAGGTATTCGGGCAGCGGCGGCCGAATGCCTCTGCGGATCAGGGCGCGCAGCCGCGCCAGCAGCTCATCGAAATCGAACGGTTTGGTCAGGTAGTCGTCGGCGCCGCTATCGAGCCCGGCAATGCGCGCCAGCACGGCATCGCGCGCCGTCAGCATGAGGATGGGAACCGCGGACCCCGCCGCCCGCGTCTCGCGCGCCACCGCCAGACCATCCTTGCGCGGGAGCATGACGTCCAGGATCACGGCGTCGTAATCCGTCGTCGCCAGCCGGAACGAGGCATCGTCGCCATCAACGGCGACGTCCACCGCGTAGGCCTGCTCGCGCAGGCCCTTCGCCAGCATCCGGGCCGCCGCCGGCTCGTCCTCGACCAGCAGTACGCGCATGGGTCTATTGTGCGCCCAGCAGGGTAAAGCCGATGCCTCCGCCTCCATGGGTGGCGATTGGTGTGACGGCGAAGGTCGCCTTGCCCTTGCCGACGGTGACGGCGCGGCCGGACACGATCCCCAAGGCGGCGCCGAAGACGACGTCGCTCAAGAAGTGCTTGTTTCCCTGCAACCGTGACCCAGCGACCCACGAGGCGAAACCGTACGCCGGCACACCGACCTTCCAACCGTAATGCCGTTGCAGGACCGCCGCGGTGGCGAACGTACCAGAGGTGTGCCCCGAGGGGAAGGAGAACCGGCCGCCGTCCGGGCGCGGGCGATCAGCGACCAGCTTGATGCTCTGGGTGAGGACCGTGTTCACCATCTGCGCCCTGAAGAGGTCGGCTCCCAGCACCGCCACTTCCGGATGGTGCGTGGCGCGGCCGAACGCGTAAGTGGCGAACGCGCCGCCAATCTGGGGCAAGCCGCCGCCCAGGACCGCGCCGGACTCGAAGACGGTGTCCAGCGTCTGCGAACCGGACGCCCGTTGAGTCAGCGTCACGTCCTGATGATGCACCCCCCAGCTCACCGACCCGCCCACTCCCACGACGACAGCTGTCTCGAGGGAGGCGAGGTTCTTGAAGTCCCCACCCAGATTAGTGACGAGCGATCCCCAGGTGGGAACGCCCGCTTCGGCGTCGCCGGCCGACGCCGGGGTGCTTGCCGTGCCCGTCCCGGGCGGCTGCTCCTCGGGGGCAGTCTGCGCCAGGGCCGGTGTTGCGAACAGGGCGAGGGTGACGAGCCAGGCGGCGAGGTAGCGAGGCATTGCGCGGTCCTGATTTGGGCGGTATGGCCGTAGCCATAGTGCAGCTGGTTTCATGAACAGACCATGACGAGCGGTGCGGGACGCCGCGACCCTCCTTGACGCCACCCGCCCGCGCACACCACGATGACCGGGTGCGCGTGCTGATCGTCGAAGATGACCGGACCATCGCCGATTTCGTGTCCGCCGGCCTGCGACAGGAGGGCTTCGCGGTGGACGTGGTGGACAACGGCGTCGACGGCCTGGACCTCGCGCAGAACCAGCCTTACGCGGCCGCCGTCATCGACGTGATGCTGCCGCGCCTCGACGGCCTCAGCCTGGTCACCGCGCTCCGGCGGAAAGGCGTGACGACGCCAGTGCTGTTCCTGAGCGCCCGCCATTCGGTCGACGACCGCGTGAAAGGACTGCAGACCGGCGGCGACGACTACCTGACCAAGCCGTTCGCGTTTCCGGAACTGCTCGCCCGGGTGCAGGCGCTGACGCGGCGCGGACAAGGCGCGCAGGAACCCACCGAGCTGACCTTCGCCGACCTGCACCTCGATCGCCTGACGCGGCGGGTGTCTCGCGGCGATGCACCGATCGATCTGCGTCCACGGGAGTTCGCGCTGCTCGAGTACCTCATGCGCCATGCCGGGAAGGTGGTCTCGAAGGCGATGATCGTGTCGCACGTGTGGGACTACAGCTTCGACACCGGCACCAACGCGGTGGACGTGCTCGTCTACCGCCTCCGCGACAAGATCGACAAGGGGTTCGATCCCAAGTTGCTTCACACCGTTCGCGGCGTCGGGTATGTCCTCAAACTCGAATAGGTCGATCGGGCGCGCGTTCGCGCTCCGCCTGGGACTGTGGTACGCCGGCCTGTTCATCGTCAGCGCCGTGGCGCTGGCAGGCGCCACGTATGTCCTGCTGGCCCGGGCGTTGGCCGCCCAGGATCACGACGTGCTGCAGTCGATGCTGTCGCGCTATGCCGTCGAGTACCAGCGTTCCGGCCTCGCGGGGCTGCAACGGGTGATCGAGGCGGACGCCGGGCAGGGCCGGCACGAGGGGCTGCTGGTCCGCGTCGTGGACGAACGGACCGAAGCGGTGTATTTCGCCGCGCCGCCTGGATGGGGCGAGTTCGATCTGTCGCCGCTCGACGCGCCGTCGGTGAGCGCGTCTGGCTGGGCCACGCTCAGCGGCCTGCCCGATGGCGCCGTGCTCGAAGTCGGTTCGGTGACGCTGCCGTACCGCGTGATGGTGCAGGTGGGGCGAAGCTCCCACGTCCGCGACGAGTTGCTGGGCCGTTTCCGCGCGCGCGGCATCGAGATTCTGGCGCTGATCGCCGTCGCCGCCGTGGCCGGCGGGTTCCTGCTGACGCGTGCCGCGCTGGCGCCGCTGCGTGCGCTCGAGGGCACGGTGCGATCGATTCTGCAGACTGGCCAGTTCGACGCGCGCGTGCCGATCAGGAACTCGCACGACCCGCTCGACGAGTTGGGCGCCCGGGTCAACGAGATGCTGGAGCGGATCCAGTCGCTGATCGGCGGCATGCGCGGCGCCATCGACAACGTCGCGCACGATCTGCGGACGCCGCTGACGCGTTTCCGCAATGTGGCGGAAGGCGCGCTGCTGGCCAGCGACCCCGAGCGCGCCCGCGAAGGGCTGGCGCAGGCGCTCGAGGAAGCGGACCGCGTGAACGCCACGCTGACGGCGCTCATGGACATCTCGCAGGCCGAGACCGGGACGATGGCGCTGGTGCTGCAGCCCGTGCGGCTTGGCCAGGTCGTCAACGAGGCGATCGCCCTCTATGCCGACGAAGCGGAGGACCGGTCCATCGCGTTGGCCGCGGCCGTGCCGGACGGCCTTCGCGTGGATGCCGACCACACGCGGCTGCGGCAGGTGCTGGCGAACCTGATCGAGAACGCGGTGAAATACACCGACCCTGGTGGCCGCATCGACATCAGCGCTGCCGCGACCGGCGGATTCGTCACGCTGAACGTGAGCGACACCGGCATCGGCATTGCCGCGGAGCACCTGCCACACGTGTGGGACCGGTTGTATCGCGCCGACGCCAGCCGCACGACGCGGGGGTTGGGGTTGGGATTGTCGCTGGTCAAGGCGGTGGTCGAGGCCCACGGTGGCCGAGTGGAGGTGACCTCAACGCCTCAGCGGGGGAGCACCTTCACGATCGTGCTTCCCACCGCGATGCCGGAGGCGGTCGAGGGGCCGGTATCCGGTATCCGGCATCCGGTACCCGGGTTGCCGCGCGAAGCACCCCATCGGGCCTCAACGGACTCCGGACACCGGACCCCGGGTACCGGTTAACCGTTCCCTACCCCTTCGACGGAGGCTTTGCGGCGGGCGCCGTCGCGGCGACCTCGATGCGGTCGGCCACTTTGGTGCTGCCGTCCATCGTGTAGCGGACCTTCACGTTGTGACCAATGTCATTGGTCAGGTCGCTGGCCTGCAGCGTCTTCTTCCCCTGCACCAGATGCGCGTCGGACTTGAGCGTAAACGTCAGCTCGTGCTTACCCTGCTTGACGACCACCGCCTTGGCCGCGGGATCGACGCGTTCGAGCTGACCCGAAGCCCAGGATTCCGACGTCTTGGCGGGCGCGGCGAAGCTCGTCGCGGCGAGGGCCAGCATGCCCAGTGTGGCAGCCATGGAATTGCGGCGCATGATGAGTCTCCTTCGTACCGCGCGAATGAATGTCTCTCGTGCAATCAAGCCCTGGCGCGGCAGGCAGTGCTTCTGTCTTGAAGTTACGCAGCGGCGCGTGTCATCCGCCTCTCGTGGAGATGACATCTGTGTCAGCTGACGGAGCCCATCCGGCTCGGCACTGACCTGTCACAGCTGTCATTTTGCGGACACGCTCCCGCAAGCCGCTCCGCCGTCCAATCATGTGAGGACCACCACATGAACCAACACTCACTTCGCAACATCACTTTCACCGTGGCCCTGGCGACGGCTGGCGTAGCGGCCGGGTTTGCCGGCGGGCGGAACACGCTGGTCGCCTCCAGCCAGCAGGCCGCGTCGCACGCCAGCCATTCCGCCGAGGCCCTGCCGTCGATCACCACCGCGTCCTACAGCGCGGTCGTGGACCGGGTCGCGCCAGCGGTCGTCACCGTTCGCGTCGAGAAGCAGGCCGAGGTCTCGCGCACCGCGCTGCCCGAAGGGTTCCGCGAGTTCTTCGGACAGCCCCGGATGGATCCGCGCGGCGAGCGCCAGAGCGGTCTCGGCTCCGGCGTGATCATCCGGCCCGACGGTCACATCCTGACCAATCACCACGTGATCGCGCGTGCCGACCGGATTCGCGTCGATCTCGCCGACGGGCGTTCGCTTCCCGCGACGCTGGTGGGCGCCGACGAAGCCAGCGACCTGGCGGTACTGAAGATCGAAGCGCTCGGCTTGCCGACGGTCGCGTTCGGTGATTCGGATCGCATGAAGGTCGGCGACGTCGTGCTCGCATTCGGCAATCCGCTGGGCGTCGGCCAGACGGTGACGATGGGCATCGTCAGCGCGAAGGGTCGCGCCACCGGTACTGGCGACGGCAGCTACGAAGATTTCCTGCAGACGGACGCGCCCATCAACCAGGGCAACTCCGGAGGCGCGCTCGTCAACCTGCAGGGTGAGCTCGTCGGCATCAACGCGCAGATCCTCTCGCCGTCGGGCGGCAACATCGGGTTGGGCTTCGCGATTCCCTCGACGATGGCCCGCGCGGTGACCGACCAGCTGACCCAGGACGGCGTGGTCCATCGCTCGAAGCTGGGCGTGACGGTGCAGCAGATGACGCCGGAGCTGGCGGAAAGCCTGAACGTGGCCGACGCGCGCGGCGCGCTGGTGAGTGCCGTCGAGCCCGGCGGCCCCGCGGATCACGCCGGCCTCAAGCAGGGTGACGTGATCGTCGCGCTCGACGGCCGCAAGGTGGCCGACGCCAACTCCGTGCGCAATCTGATCGCCGGCACGAAGCCAGGATCGTCGATGGCCGTCGACGTGCTGCGCGGCGGCAAGACCCAGTCGCTGTCGGCTCGCCTGGTGGAGCGGCCGCGCGCCGAACGCGCGGACACGCCGCAGGAGGAAGGCGAGCACGCCACGTCGAGCTTCGGTATGGCGGTCACGCCGCTGACGCCGCAGCTGGCGCAGGAACTGGAGCTCGAGCGCGGCGAGACCGGCCTGGTCGTCACCGACGTGGATCCGTCGGGTGCCGCGGCCACGTCCGGTGTGCGGCCCGGCGACTTGATCAAGCGCGTCAACGATCGCGAGATCACGTCGGTGCAAAGCCTGCGCGCGGCGATGGAGGCGCAGACGGACAAACCGGCACTGATGCTGGTGAGCCGCCAGGGCACGGATCTCTTCCTCGCCCTGCGGCGCGAGCAGTCGTAACCCCCGCCTCGACCCGTCGGGCGCGCTGCCAACCGCGCCCGGCGGCGTCCCCAAGGTGCGCCGCCGTGAGCACGCAGCCGATTCATACCTTCATACCGGCGCTCGTGCTCGCGGCGGCCTGCGCGAGCGGCTGTGCGACGACGTCCACAGCCGCTCGTCCCGCGGTGGCTCAGGCCGCGCGGAGCTCGTCCACCGTCGTGACGCTTCACGGCGCTCCTCTTGAACTCCACCTGGCGAGGCCGGCGCAACCGCTGCCGGACGGCCCGCTCGTGCTGTATGCGAGCGGCGACGGCGGATGGTTTGGCGCCGCGATTGACATGTTCAGGACCGTGGCCGCGCGCGAGTTTCCCGCGGTGGGATTCAGTGCCCGTGCCTTCCTCAGGATCGAGCGGCCGCGACATGCCCCGCTCGACGCTCGCCAGCTGGCAATCGACTACGCGACCATCCTGGCCCACGCGCGTCGCGAGCTGGGCCTGGCTCCAGAGACGCCGGCCATCCTGATGGGCTGGTCACGCGGCGCGGCCTTCGCGAGCATCGTCGGGTCGGAAGCGACGGTTCGCGACCGCATCAAGGGCATCATCGCGATTGGCCTCGCTGCCGACGAGAATCTCCGCGTCGATGAAGACGACGACAGTGGATCGTCGACGTCACGCGGCCAGGCACCGACGAGCGATGTGCTCCGGCCGTACGATCGCCTGCGCCAGACCGAACCCATGCGCTGTGCGGTGATTCAGGCAACCGGCGACGGCTACCTGCCTGCGAGCGACGCGCGCGAGCTGTTCGGGCCCGATACCGTGGAGCGGCGCTTCTACGAGGTGCGGGCGCGCAATCATCGCTTCTCGGGAGGCCGCGCCGAGTTCGTCGAGGCGCTGGCGAGTGCTCTATCATGGGTCGCTCACGCACCACCTCCCGTCCGATGATCGGTTCTCGCGAGGTCATGATGCGACTGATGCTGGTCCTGTTCGCGCTCTCCGGTGCCGTTGCCACCACGTCGGCGGCTCAGGCGACTCAGCCGCTCAGCATCCGGGGTCAGGTGCAGTGGCTGCATCTCTACGGCGCCAGGGGCGGGCAGCCGGTCATCGTGTCCAGCGGCGACGGCGGGTGGATTCACCTGGGCCCGCATGTCGCCGAGACACTCGCAGCACGAGGCTGCTTCGTCGTCGGGTTCGATGTGAAGGCCTACCTCGAGAGCTTCACCACCGCCCGCGGCAGCCTGCGCCCCGAGGATGAGCCCGGCGATTACAAGGTGCTGGCCGATTTCGCGGCGACGGGCGGCCGGGCGCGGCCGATTCTGATTGGCGTGTCCGAGGGGGCGGGCCTCTCCGTGCTGGCGGCGACGGACCCGGCCACGCGATCGGCGATTGCCGGGGTCGTCGGACTTGGCCTGCCCGACATCAACGAGCTGGGATGGCGATGGAAGGATTCGTTGATCTACATCACCCACGGCACACCGAACGAACCGACATTCAGCACCGCGTCGGTGATCGGCCGGATGTCGCCCTCACCACTGGCCGTGATCCACTCCACCCACGACGAGTTCGTGCCGCTCGCCGAGGTTCAGCGCGTGCTGACCGCGGCGCGGGAACCGAGGAAGTTGTGGGTGGTCGCGGCCGCGGATCACCGCTTCAGTGACAACCTCGCGGAGCTCGATTTGCGTCTGGGCGACGCCCTGACCTGGATTTCACAACAGGCCGGGCGTTAGCCATCGGAGCCACGGCGATGCGTCAACGGGTCCTCACCGCGTTGCCAGTGGTCATCGGCCTGGCGATGTTCCTCGGCGCACTGGAGATCCTCCGCCTCGAGCTGCGTCCGGTCGGCTGGCACCAGATCGCCGGCGCCGTGGCAGACGTGCCCGTCATGCGGCTCGGCGCCGCCCTGGTGCTGACGGCGCTGAACTACCTTGCTCTCACCGGGTATGACCTGCTGGCGTTCAAGTACGTGGGCAAGGCCATGCCCACGAGGCGCATCGCGGGCACCGCCATCCTGGCCTACGCCATCGCCAACAACGTCGGGTTCGCGATGTTCTCCGGCGCCTCGGTGCGCTACCGCTTCTACACGCGATGGGGAGTCACGCCGGACGAGCTGTCGCGCATCATCTTCAGCTACTCCGTCACGTTCTGGCTGGGTCTCTGCGCCATCGGCGGCATCAGCCTGGTGATGAGCCCGATGCCGAGCGTGCCGCAGCTGCCGGCGCAGCAGCTCGTCACCCTCGCAGGGTGGCTGCTGTTGCTCGCGGTGGCGGCGTTCCTCGTCGCCACCGTCGTCCGGCGGACGCCGCTTCAGGTGTTTCGATTCACGCTGCCGCTGCCGCACCCGTTGCTCGCCGCTCAGCAGTTGCTGGTCTCTGCCGTCGATTGGGCCCTCGCGGGAGCAGTGCTCTTCGTCCTGTTGCCGCCGGGACAGATCCCGTTTCTCACCTTCCTCGGCTCGTTCGTCGTGTCGATCCTCCTTGGCATGCTCAGCCATGTGCCCGGCGGCGTCGGCGTCTTCGAGGGGCTGATGGTGCTGCTCGTCGCACCATACGTGCCCTCGGTTCAACTGCTGCCCGCGCTGGTGGTGTACCGGGCGGTGTACTACCTGCTGCCATTTGCCGTGGCGCTCGTCGCGCTGGTCCTGGACGAGGCATACCAGCGGCGGCATCACCTGGCGCGCGCCAGTGCATGGGTCGGCGCGCTCACCGAGCAGGTCACCCCGCGCCTGCTGGCCGCGGCGTCGTTCTTTTCCGGCAGCGTCCTGCTGTGGTCCGGAGCGACGCCGGCGACGCCCGGGCGTCTCGATCTCCTCAACCGGGTACTGCCCCTTGGTGTCGTCGAGGCATCGCACTTCATCGGCAGCGTGGCTGGCGCCGGCCTGCTCGTGCTGTCGCAAGGCGTGGCGCGACGGCTGGATGCCGCCTACTACCTGTCTGCGCTCCTGATCGTCGTCGGCATGGTGGCCTCGCTGCTGAAGGGGTTCGACTACGAAGAGGCGCTGTTGCTGCTGCTGGTGCTGCTGGCGCTCACCAGGGCCCGGCCGGCCTTCGACCGGCGCGCCGCCTTCTTCGACACGCGGTTCTCGGCGCCGTGGGTATCGGCGCTGGCGGGCGCGTTCGCCGCCACGCTGTGGCTCGGAATGTTTGCCTTCAAGCACGTGGACTATGCGAACGAGCTCTGGTGGCAGTTCGAGTTGCACGGCGACGCCTCGCGCTTCCTGCGGGCGAGCGTGGGAGCGGCAGTGGCGGTGATGCTGTTTGCGACGGCCCGCCTGCTGAGGCCGGCGCCTCACGAGTTCGTGACGCCCACGCCGGACGATCTCGACGCGGCGTCGCGCGTGATCGAGGGACAGTTGTCCACCTCACCGAACCTCGTATTCCTGGGTGACAAGTCGATCCTCTTCAACGAGCCTCGCACCGGCTTCGTGATGTACGGCGTGCAGGGCCGAACCTGGGTGGCGATGGGCGATCCGGTGGGACCGGACGAACTGGTGACGGACCTGATCATCGCGTTCCTCGAGCGCTGCGACGACTTCGGCGGCGTGCCGGTGTTCTACGAGGTCGGGCCGACCCACTTGCATCGCTACGCGGATGTCGGACTCACGTTCGTGAAGCTCGGCGAGGACGCCAAGGTGAATCTGGCGACGGTCACGACCGAAGGTGGGCCGGGGTCGAAGTATCGCCAGATCGCCAGACACCTCGTGAAGGACGGCGGCGTCTTTCGCGTGGTACCGCCAGGCGAGGCCGACACCGTAATGCCGCAACTGCGTGCCGTGTCCGACCAGTGGCTCCATCAGAAGGCAGGCGGCGAGAAGGGCTTCTCGCTCGGATTCTTCGACGAAGCCTATCTGCGGCGGTTCTCGATCGCGGTGATCGAGCGGGAGGGCCAGATTGTCGCGTTTGCCAACCTGTGGCAGGGCGCCGAGCGACGCGAGCTCTCCATCGACCTGATGCGCTACTCGAGTGCGGCGCCCAAGGGCGTGATGGAGGCGCTGCTCGTCCACGTCATGCTCTGGGGCAAGGCGGAGGGCTACCAGCGATTCGCGCTGGGCATGGCCCCGCTGTCGGGCGTCGAGTCGTCGCCGCTGGGATCATCCTGGAACCGTGTCGGATCGTTCCTGTACGAGCACGGCGAAGGGGTCTACGGATTCCAGGGCCTGCGAGCGTTCAAGGACAAGTTCAATCCCACATGGGAGCCGCGATACCTCGCCTATCCGGGCGGGTTGCGGCTGCCGCTGGTCCTGGCGGACACCTCCGCGTTGATCGCGGGCGGCTATCGCCGGATCTGGCTGAAAGGAGGGTGACGCCGTGCCCGACCACCCGTCGACACGTTCGCTCGGAGCGTGGCAGATTGCCGCGCAAAGCATGGCGGTGGCGCTGCTGGGCTACCTCGTCGCCGGTGCCGCGGAGATCGGGTTGATCCGGACGTTCCGTCCCAGCGAGCGTGAGCTCGCCTGGGTGAGCGACGTCGTGCTCTCGACGGCCTTCGGCGTGGCGGTGTATCTGTGGCTCCATCTCAAGGCCACGCGCCAGGCGCTGGCCGAGCGCGAACGCGACGAGCTCGTCCTCAACACGCAACTGGCACTGGCGGCAGACCTGCAGCGGCGGCTGCTGCCGGAGTTGCCGCAGGGGGATCCGCGGGTGCAATGGGCGGCGGCGCTCAGGCCCGCCGGACGGATCGGCGGCGACTTCTACGACGTGGTGTCTCCGGGCGATGGCGAGTGGCTGCTGATGGTGTCGGATGTGTCGGGCAAGGGCATCCCGGCGGCGATGGCGCTGTCCACGTTGCGGGCGACGTTCCGGATGCTGGCGGGGTCGGAGAGCAGCCCGGCCGCAATCCTCTCGCGGCTGTCGGCCGCGCTCTACGAGCAATGGGGCGGCACGCCCTATCTCACGGCCATCGTCGCGCGGATCGACCTGCGGGCGGCGACGATTCAGTACGCGAATGCCGCGCACCCTGCGGGGCTGGTCGTCGGGCCCGCGGGGGTGCGGCCGCTGGAGTCGATGGGGCTGCCGGCGGCGCTGTTCCCCGACGTGGCCTACGAGGAGCGCACCCTCGCCATCGAGCCGGGCGACGTGTGCGTGTTCATGAGCGACGGCGTGACGGAAGCCCTCGGCGACCGTCCCCGCCCTCGCCTCGAAAACATCGTGCGCACGACCAACGACCGGACACCTCGTGCCCGCGACCTGTGCGACGCCCTGATGGCCGCGGCGCTTCGCGGCACCGGGCCGGAAGGTGTCGCGGACTGGCAGGACGATCGCACGGTCGTGGTGATGGAGATGCTCGCTCCAGTTCTCGGGATCGCGGTTCCGGTGCGTGGCTACGCCAGCGCCGCTCGAATCCTGGCGAGATGGTGATAGCTATGCCGGACGGCGTGATCTTCGAGAAAGAACTGGCACGTGAGCGGCGCATCGGCGTACAGCGACACCGTGACCGCGCGGTCGAGCTCCTCGTCGCTGAGCGCCCGGATGGCCGCCGCGGCGGCGGCGCTGTTCTGACGGAGCAGGGCCAGCGCCGCATCCTGGCTCGCGCCGTCGTGCTCTTTGGCGTGCCCGGCATTCATGTCGTCGATCACCGCCTTGGTGACGCCGACCACCGGGTTTCCCGCGGCGATTGCCTGCGCCAGCTGAATCTCGACCGGATAGACGCTGGCGACGTGGTGCACGACGACGCCAACCGTGCGCCCGTCGCCGGGCAGGCGAACCTGCCACTGTTCGACGGTGAGACCGCTGGCAAACGAGGCCAGTGCCCGTGCTCCCTGTTCGAGCCGCTCGGCAAGGGCGTTGGCACGTTGCCGGACGTTGACCGCGGCGGACCGCTCCGCGCTGGCGACTGCATTAGTTGAGCTGACGTTCATGATTCCCTCTTCGATGACAGCCGGTGCCTCATGGCCCGGCATGAATGACGCTGCGCGCGGCCCGGCGTGACGCCATGAGTGCCGCTACTGATCCAATCGGAAAATGCGGCGCCGGAGCCGCCACCGCGCGACCGCATGAGCTAGTCGCAGTCGGCCATCTTTGGCAGGAGAGCCTTCTGGCGTATAGTGACGCCCCCGCTGACCTTCCGTGCCGGCTGATCAATAGAGGAGTGTCCATGGCAACCGACATCTTCGCCAAGATCGGCGACATCAAAGGCGAATCGAGTGACGCCAAGCACAAGGACGAAGTCGAAGTGCTCTCGTGGTCGTGGGGCGTGGCCCAGTCGGGATCGGTGACAGGGCCTGGTGGCGGCGCCGGCAAGGCCAGCTTCGCGGATTTCAGCTTCATGCATCGGATCGACACGGCGTCGCCATTGCTCATGAAGGCCTGCGCCACGGGCGAACACATCAAGGAGGCGACCGTCACCCACCGGAAGGCGGGCAAAGGCCAGCAGGAGTTCCTGATCATCAAGATGAACGACATCCTGATCACCAGCGTCCAGCCGACCGCGGGCAACGCCGACGGCCCGATGGAGGCGGTGAGCCTGCAGATGGCGAAGGTCAACCTGGAATACAAGCCGCAGAAGGCGGACGGATCGCTCGACGCGGGCGTGTTCTTCAAGTACGACATCAAGGGCAACAAGGAAGGCTGACCCGGGGGACCATGGCGGAATCCCACGCACCGCCGCGCCAGTTGACGATCGACGAAGCCATCGCCATCGCCGTCGAGTGCCAGAAGAACGACCAACTGGACGAAGCCCACGCGCTCTTGCAGCGAGTGCTCGCGCTGGAGCCGGACTCGCCGGATGCGCTGCACTTTTCCGGCGTCCTTGCTCATCAGCGCGGCAGGAGCGACGAAGCGCTGTCGCTCATCGTCCGGAGTCTCCAGGCCAGGCCGGACCAGGCCGATTGGTACAGCAACCTCGGCATCGTTCTCCAATCGGTCGGGTTGTTCGCCGATGCCATCGGCGCCTACCGGCAGGCGATCGCGCTTCACCCCGGTCACGCCAACGCCCACAACAACCTCGGGGTGTTGCTGAGGGCACAGGGAGACGACGCAGGAGGCCGAGGATGCCTATCGGGCGGCCATCCGGCTGAACCCCGGTCACCCCGACGCGTACCACAACCTGGCGATTCTGCTCAGCGCCACCGACCGGACCTCCGAGGCGGTGACGTGCTACTGCACGGCGCTGACCTTGCGGCCGCACTTTCCCGAAGCACGCCGCCTGCTGGCGCTTGCCTACTGCGTGATTGGCCAGCCGGAGAAGGCAGTTCTGATGTGCGAGGCGTGGCTGCAGTCGGAGCCGGACGATCCGCTCGCGCGGCACACGCTGGCGGCGGTGTCGGGCCGTGACGTACCGGCGCGCGCGTCGGACGAGTACGTGGAGAAGACGTTCGACAGCTTCGCGGCGAGCTTCGAGGTCAAGCTCGCCAAGCTCCACTATCGTGCGCCGGCGCTGGTGGCGGCTCGACTGACCGACGCGGGCATCGTCGCCGGCACGAACCCTCGACATCCTCGATGCCGGATGCGGCACCGGACTGTGCGGCCCGCTGTTCGCGCCCTACGCGCGTCGCCTGGTCGGCGTCGATCTGTCGGAGGGGATGCTGGCTCACGCGACAGACAAACAGGTGTACGACGAACTGGTCAGGGCGGAGCTGACCGCGTACCTGCAGGATCACCGCGACGAGTTCGATCTGATCGTGACGGCCGACACGCTCGTCTACTTCGGTGCACTCGAGCACGTCGCGCTGGCCGCGGCTGGCGCACTACGACACGGCGGACGTCTGATCTTCACGGTCGAAGAAGCCACCGGCGACGATGCCCCGCCGTCGTACTGCCTGAGGCCGCACGGCCGCTACAACCATGGCGAGGGATACGTGGTGCGCGTGCTCGACGAGGCGGGCCTCACCGCGGACGTGACCCGCGCCGAGCTGCGCCTCGAGTCGGGCAGCCCCGTCGCGGGACTGGTCGTGATGGCGACCAAAGCGAAGGAGGCCGGCCTGACCGAGGCCGGCGCTGCGGCCGCGTGCGCGCTTCGCCGTAGGCAGGGAAGGGCCTCGCTAGCGCTCGGTAGGGCGGCGACTGCGTCGCCGTAGGAAGCAGCAGCGGCATCCGAAGCTCAGTCGAGCGTGAAGGAGACGTACATCACGCGCCCTTCGCGCTGAATCTGCAACGTCACCGGGGCTCCGGGCTTCAGCGCGCGCGCCTCGTCCCTGAGCGCCTGGAGCGTCGCGATTCGCCGGTTGTTGAAGCTGCGGATGACGTCTTTCGGCTGGACCGGAATCTCGCCCGCCGCGCCGGCGGCTCGGGCCATGACGATGACGCCGTAGGGGACCCGCAGTCCCGTCGCCGAAGCGGCGATGCGCTGATCGATCTCGACGCCGACGATGCCGAGTTCGGTGATCAGGTTCTTCTCGGGATCCGCGTCCCCCGCCAACGAGTCGAAATCACTGCGTTCCTCGACCGGCACCACGCTCAACTTCTGTTCGGCGGCGCCTCTGAGCACGACCAGTTGAACGGGGGCCGTCGAATCTCTCAGGCGGAAGTCGTAGCTGACCGTGGGCACGTTGTTGACCGGCTGACCATCTACCGATACCAGGATGTCGCCAATCATCAAGCCCGCCGCCTCGGCCGGTCCGCCCGGCCAGACATCGGACACGATCACACCGTAGTCCCTGACCAGGCCCGAGCGACGCCGCCATGGGCGACGTGATCGTCTGCATGCTCATGCCGATCTCCTGCCGGCGCAGCTGACCGTACTGTTTGAGCTGCCGGAACACGGTCCGCGCGGTCGCGCTCGGCACGGCGAACCCGAGCCCGTCGTTGCCTCCCGACTGCGACACGATGAACGTGTTCACGCCCACCACCTCGCCGCGGATGTTGACCAGCGGACCTCCCGAGTTGCCGGGATTGATCGGCGCGTCCGTCTGCACGTAGATCAGCGGCGAATCGGGATCGACCTGCCGCGCCACCGCCGACACGAGCCCATGCGTCAGGGTGTTGCGCAGTCCGATCGGGCTGCCGAACGCAAACACCGTTTCACCCTGTCGAAGCTCCGAGTACGTGGCCAGCGGCAGGGCCTGGAGCTTCTGGCCATCGACTTTCAGGAGCGCGAGGTCCAGTTCGGTGGTGACGCCGACGATGCGGGCGCTCAGCGTGTAGGACTTGCCCGACAGCGCTGACGTGAGTGTCCCGTCCGCGTTGTCTGCCGGCAGCACGATCTGGACCCGCTGCGCGCCGCTCACGACGTGGGCGTTGGTCATGATGTACCCGTCCGGGTCGACCACGAACCCGGACCCGGTCGATCGCTGGCGGCCGACGACCATGCCGGCCTCGCCCCGCGAGGGATCGCCCTGTGCCCCGTAGCTGGTCACCAGGATCTGCACCACGCTCGGCCAGACCTTCCTGGTCAACGCGTCGACCGCCTCGTTCATCCGCGCGAGGGGATCCTGAGACGTGACAGGCTTTTGCTGCGCGCTCGCCGGCACGGAAGCCACAACGAGGAGGCATCCCGTCAAGAAAGCCAGAACCGTTCCGAATCGAGGCGTGCGGCGCATCGCGATGCTCCTGGGCATTGGGTTGTCGAGGCCTCGCGAATCGTACACCAATGGCAGGAGTCAGGGCTCAGGACTCGCGACTTAGTAGGAGCTAGGACTTAGCGGACTTCAGTCCGCACCAAGCCTCAAGCCTCAAGCCAAGCCCCAAGCCCCAAGACCCAAGACTCAAGACCCCCATCTCCCCGTTCCCCCTGTGTCCCCCCGTGACACACCTGTCCCGGACCATGGCGACGCGCGTGTCGGTGGTCGTATCGAATCCAACGAAAGTTCAGCGGTGGGGGATCTGCATGCAGATAGCGAAATGGCGGTTGCTCGCGTGGTGTGCGGTGGTGTGGCTGGGTCCATCGATCTCGGCGGGTGGGTTGTCGGCTGCTTCGGCAGCGACGAACGATCAGATGGTCGCAACGCCGGTGACTGCTACGGTGATTGCCGACGCGCCGATCTTCGTGAAGGTCGGCATGGCGACCCCGCTGCGCGTGGCGTCGGCCGGGACCACGCTGCGGGTGCTGAGCGAGGCGGGCGAGTGGACGCAGGTGCAGTTCCAGGACCCGCAGTTCGGCCTTCGGACGGGGTGGGTATCGAGCAAGCTGATACGCCAGGACCAACCGGCTCTGGAGCCGATGGACCTGTCGGTCCCGAAAGCGCCCGGGCCATCTGCGCCGGCACCAACAGCAGCACGAGCAGCAGCGGCACCACCGGCGCCGGCGCGTACGCAGGCCGTGCCATCGGACGACGAGGGTCCGCGTCGCGAAGGTGTCTGGTTCAACATCGGCTTCGGGTTTGGCTCGCTTGGGTGTGAGGACTGCGCTGGCCGCGACTCGGGAGGGAGCGGAGGCCTCGCGGTTGGCGGCACGCTGAATCAGCACGTGCTGCTCGGCATCGGGACTACCGGCTTCGTTCGGAGTTACGACGGTGATCTGTTGTCGGCGGGCACGCTGGACGGGCGCGTGCGCGTCTATCCATCACGCCGGTCCGGGTTCTTTCTGAACGGAGGTGTCGGACTCGGGAGCCTGAGCTATCTCGGGGAGTCCGAATTCGGCCTCGGCGTGATGCTCGGTCTGGGCTGGGACATCCGCGTCGGCAGGAACGTGAGCGTGACGCCGTTCTGGAACGGCAGTGCGATGCAGAACTCGAATGTGGACGTGAACTTCGGTCAGCTTGGTGTGGGGATCACGATTCACTGAATGCAGGCCTCGTGGGCGACGCGGACCTTCAGAGCGCGGTCGGACCGGAGCCGCCGTCCCCGCGCATTCGACTCCGCATGGCGCGAGCGAAGTCTTTCGATAGCGCGTATTCCCGGCGCTCGCCCCGTGGGTAGGACGCTCGCCGCTGAATTGCCCAGGGAAAGCCGACACAGAACGCGTCCATCGAGTCATTCAAGGGGCTTGCGACGCGTGCTTGAACGAGCACTGTTACCAGCGCACGTATCGCGCGACAACTCGTTGAGCGCGGCCCGCTCGCCCTGCCGGACGCGACGAAGCAGTGCGAGCGAGGTCACGCCGAGAGACGAGACTGCCCAATCTGAAGCGGCGACTATGCTCTGGCCGCCCGGATGGTCGATGTTCGGTGGAGGAACCACGCGCCATCAGGAGACCATAGCGCTTCAGCGATCGCCCATTCTTCGTCGAGCTCGAGCACCGGCTCCCTACTCCCGTCGCTCCGCTTCGTCCACAGATCGAATGACGGTCCAGTCCGATCGGACGCAAACGTGACCGATCCCCCATCGGGTGTCCAGATCGGATAGTCGTTTCGACCTCCGTCCAGGGTCAGCCGCTGCCTCGAGTGCCGCTCGAGGTGCGTGATCCAGATGTCCCTGGATTCCGGGCCCTGGATGGCCACCGCCAGCTGCTTCCCATCCGGCGAGAGGGCGGGTGATGAGAACTCGCCTGTCCACGTGGCGTCAACAGGCGTCACGACACCCGCGCGCGTGACCCACACGAGTTCGGAGGCCAGTCCGGTGCCCGTGGTGTACAGCAGAGCGCCCGATCGCGACACTGCGAACTCCGTCGTCGCGTTGACGGTCCACGGCCACCCCTTCGACGATCGGCACGGCCGGTCCGGTCACCTCCAGACGCTGCACGTCGAAAGGCGCGGCCAGGAGCGTGCCGTTCGGCGTCGCGTAGACGATGTGGCCGGCGGCATAGCGCGCCATGGTGCCGGCGAGAATCGCCCGAGGCGGGCCGCCGTCGGGACCGACCACCGCAACTCGGGCCTGCGCGGGAGTGCCTCGACATCAGCGTGAGCAGCAGTCCGCGTCCGCCTGGGAGCGCGTCGACTTGTTGCTGGAGGATGTTTGGCGCCGGTGCCGTGACCGCAACCGGCTCGCCGCCGAGAGCAGACGCGCGATAGGTCGACGTTGCCCCGACCGTAGTAGATCAGGCCATCGTCGCTCCAAGTCGGCGCGCCGCCGGCGGTGACGACGGTGAACGGCGGCCCGCCACCGAGCGGAAGCGTGCGGATGGCGCCGTTGGCGAGAAACGCGACCGAGCGGCCGTCCGGCGACACGACCGGGGCCGATGCGCCTTCGCTCCCCGGCACGGCAACCGCGTCGAGCTCGTCGAGATTCCGGCGAAGGAGCCGTCGTGCCACCGCCAGGAGCGCTGCCGACGTAAACCATCCACGCGCCGTCCGGCGAGAGCGCGATATCGACGCCGGCCGCCTCCGCCACTTCCTGGCCCTCGTCGGGTGTGACGGTGTAGTGGGCGATGGCGGCAGGCACGGGTCGAACGGCGTCCACAGCAACGCGCCGCCGAGCAGTGCGATGAGGGCCGTGCTGGCGGCCAGGCTGGCGACCAGCTCGGACTGGACCCGGAGTCGCCGGTCGCGGGTCGTCGAGCGTGTCCACGGCGTCGATGACGAAGCGTGCGGTCGAGATATCGGCCACCCGCTGGCCCGATCCTTCTGCAGACACCCGTGGATCAGCGCGCGGACCGCCGGCGGCACGTCAGGTGGGAGGGCCTGCCAGTCCGGTTCAGCGCGCATGATGGCGCCGAGCACGTCGGTCACGTCCTTGCCGACGAAGCGCGACAGCCCGTCAGCATCTCGTTGAGCACGGCGCTGAACGCCCAGATATCCGTCGCAAACACCTTCGGCTTCGGGGCTGCGGCGATCTTACGGCGATCGCCCGTGACGATGACACTCTGGTTGTCTGGTGCCCGCCGGCCATCGCGGCGGCCGGCACTCAACGCGGCGCGGTATCCATCATTCACGCAGGTTCAAGGCAGCTGGGTGCTGCAACAGTCGCTGACCCGGACCACCGCATGCTCGGCTCCAGCGTCGCGGTGGACGGGGACACGCTGAGCTTCGGCGACCGATCTCGCCCGGTTGGACCCGGCCCGCCTCGTGTTCGTTCGAACGGGAACGGCGCGTGGACCCAGCACGGAATTGCGGCCGAGCAACACCGGCTACGTGGCCGGCGCGTCGTGCTCGACGGCGACACGGCGCTCGGCCACGGTCGACGGAGGCGTGTACGCCTTCGTGCGGTCAGGTGACGGTCTGGACCCAGCAGCAACAGTTGTTGGCCGAGCACAATGCGGGCAACGGGATCCGCGCTCGCGTTGGAGGGCGACACCGCTCTCGTCGGAGCGCCGGATGAGACTGTCGGAGCGAACCGCAGCCAAGGCGCAGTGTTCGTCTACACGCGAGCCGGCGGTGCGTCTGGACTCGCCAGGCGACCTTGACGGCGACGCCCGGACGAGCGAGCGAGTTGTTTGGGTTCAGCCTTGGATTCAGTGATGGCACGGCGCTGGTCGTGGGAGACGACGGTCTACCAGTTCACGCGCAGTGGTGACGCTTGGATTCAGCAGCCCTCGCTGCCACTCCCGCCGGCACCGATCCTCAGCTTCCGCCCGATCTCGGCGACGATCGATGGCGACACCGCCATCGTGCTAATGAACGTGGATCCTCGCGCGCCGACGTATGCGTAACGTGTACCCGACGCGTGGCCGGCCGCTGGCTTCGACTCGAAACGCCGGGCAACGCGATGAACTACGTGATCGGCGGAGGGACGATGTTCGGCGGCGATGGTGGGCAAGCGGGGAGGGTCGCGTCGTTGTCTTCGCTGTGCCTGAGAGAATACCGACGGGCCCTCCCAGTGCGCCGTTGAACGTGCGGGCCACGGTGAGTGGCAACATCGTTCGCTCGCTGGGACGCACCCTACAGTGCAGCCTGCCGAGCGGTTACACCCTTCGGCCGTGCGACGTCCCGTGCTGCGCCGCGGTGCCGATGGGTTCTGGTACGTCGTTCAGCGTGACGGCGCCGAACGGCACCTTCGTGGAGCGACGCCAGCAACGACGAACGCACCGGCGGGTCGACCGCCGTCACGGTGACCGTGCCACAAGCGGTGGTGCCTCGGGGCCGCCCGCGGCGCCTGTTGGGCAATGTGTCCGGCCCTGAGCAGCGCGCGGTTCAGCTGGGACCTCCGGCGAGAGCGCGGCCCGGTCCGGGACGAGCTGCACGTCCGCCCCAGGATGTCGGCTCCGGTCCCGCCGTTGAACGCCCGTCGCCCGGTGACCATCTCGTAGAGCACGCGCCAAACGCCAGATGTCGCTACGTCGGTCCACGGCATCGCCTCTGGCTTGCTCGGGCGACATGTACGTCTTTGTGCCGCGGATCACGCCGCGCTCGGTGACGCCGCGGAAGGTGAACGTCGTGACGTCCACGTGCGCCAGAGGCCGCCGTCCGGAGGGCTGCACCGCCTTGGCCAACCCGCAATCGATCACCTCGACGGTGACGTCGGGCCGGACCTTGATGTTCGCCGGCTTCAAGTCGCGATGGACGTGCCGGCGTCGTGCGCGGCTTCGACGGCATCGACAATCTGCACAGCGAGTCTGACGGCCTCGGTGACGGGCCGGCCATCGCCACGGTGCGCCTTGACGGGCCACCAGTGCCTCATTCACGAACGTGCCGTCAGGCCACTACTACCTGCGTCTCACGGCCACGAACTCGGCCGGTACGAGTCCGCCGTCCGCTCAGGTGACGGTCGTGGTGCCGTAAAGGTTTTCGCATTCGAGGCCTACCTTGGACACCAACGCTTGCCGCGGGGCCCTAGGAACTCGCCCCAGTCATTTCTGCAAGGTGGGGTCTTCACGTATACTTTCCGTCTGCGGTGAGGTGGCTGAGTGGCCGAAAGCGGCGGTTTGCTAAACCGTTGTAGGGCTTTAAAACTCTACCCAGGGTTCGAATCCCTGCCTCACCGCCAGTTCGCTCGCCTGCTGGCTCGCTCCTGCCGGTCAGGCCGGATTCAGTCACCTCCCGATCTCGCCTGCGGCTCACCGGGAATGGGGCGCGAATCCCTGCCTCACCGCCAGTTCAGTTGTTCTCGCCATCTGGACTCTGCTCCTGCCGGAAGGCGGATTCGCGCTCGTCCGCTCGGTTCCCAGGCAGCCCGACCACCTCCTCGAGCCAGATCACTTTGCCGGCCGCCTGCCGCCTGTCGCATCCTAGGCGACGATCCGCACCACTCGGGCCGCTGCGTCGCGACGACAGCCCGCCTCACCGCCAGTACAGTTGCGAGTTGGCTTCGCGGACGGCTCGCTAGCGACGCGGCGATCGCGGACGATTCAGATCCTTCGCGAGGATCACCTTCATCTGAAACTTGTCCGATGCGTCCGTGAGACCGAAGCCAGCGCCGAACTGCACCTCCAGCCATCCGACATAGTCGACGACCGCGAACAGCTGGTGCGACTGATTCTCGACCGACTCGAAATCGCTGACCCGCCCGAAGTCCGAGTAATCTTCGAGGCTCACGGCCCAATGCGGGGAGGTGTTGCACGAGAACCTTGCCGACGGCACGAACTCGAGATTCTTGAGGCCGTTGTATTGCGTATCGACGATCGGGTTGACGATCACGTCGAACTGGCCGAGATGCCAACCAACGATCGGTCGGATTTCCGAGGTGATGCGTTTGGTATCCCAATGCTCGCGGTTCACACTGAACTCGAAATTGGCGCCGTAGAAGAATCGGCGGTCGGCGGCATTTGGCACAGCGAACAACGAACGTAGCTTGAAACCGTCAATCTGCCAGCCAAGATCGTGGTCGTGGCTGTAGAGCGGAAGATACAGCCCTGCCTCAAACCAGCGCGTCACACCGTACGCCCACTCCGAGACTCCATTCCACGAATCGTCGGACGTGATCGCCCCAGGGAACGCCGGAGTCTTCACGCCGTCTGGCGTGAAATTGTTGTGGACCGTCAGATTGAAGACGCCGACCTCCGCCAGCCCGCCGTCGTAGACCTGGATCTCGTCACTTTGCGCGGCCGCCTTTGTCACTGAGACGACTGACAACAGCGATGCCAGACACACACCTGTTGCGACGCGTCGGAACACACGCCCCCCTGGATGGGAGAATCGCCCGCGAGATGAAATCGCCTCGGCCCCTGAGACTGAATCTCAAAGTGAGCTTGACGGCCGCAGGCCGGCCTACGGCGACGAAGTCGCCGCCATGTCTCCCCTACGGCGGCGAAGCCGCCGCCCTACCGCCCTCCGTGGTGTCACTTCTTCAGTCCTGCTGTCCAGTTCACGACCAGCGTGATGGCCGCTGACGCCCTCTCTTCGACCAGCGCGTTGACGAGAAAGCGCTGGCCGTCGGCGGAGACGTCGTACGGATAGTCGCCGAGTGTGACCATCGGGCGAGGACGGACTGCAAACAGCGTCCGCACCGCGCCCACCTCGAAGGTGGCGCCTTCGCCATTCACCGTTGCGGCAGTCAGCGTGTTATCGGGCGCCAGGAAGACAATCTCTTTTCCGTCGCGTCGCCACCGCGGCCACAACCCTCCGGCGGTGGACACTCGCCGCCGTTCGGTCGGTTCCGGAAATCGAGCGACATAGATCTCGAGTTGGCCCGACTCGTCAGATGCGTACGCGATCCATCGCCCGTCTGGAGAAAACTGGCCTCGGGTTTCAAGGAACGAGGTTTCGAGAAACGGAAACGGCTTCGGATCCCCGACCAGCGGCAAGACCAGCAGATCGCTCCTCGCGATTGCCGCTCCCCCTGAGACGTACAGGATGAACCGGCCGTTCGGCGACCAGTCCGACGGAAACTTGCCCAGACCGCCCTCCAAGAGCGCGTCTTCACTGCCCGACCCGCTCGATGGCTTTTGATAGAGATCGACACTGGCTTTGCTCGCGAAGACGAGTCGAGTGCCGTCGGGCGACCAGATCGGTTCGAACTCGCTCGTCGAATCGAAGGTGAAGCGCGTCCGTAACTCGCGCTTGACATCGAAGAGCCATAAGTCGCGAGTCCCTTGTGCCGGATCGAGGACACTCACGGCCACGCGCTGATCGTCCGGCGACAGTTCGAGGTCGGCGTAGTCAGCCTGATCGCCAAGCAGGCCGGTCTGCTTCCCGTCGCGATCAAACCACGTCAGTTGAGATCGAACCACGCCAGCCCCGGTCTGATACGCGAGCACGCCGGTGTCCGAGACGGTGAAGGCCCCGGCCGCTCCGGTCACTTGTCCGCTGGTCGTCTGCAGATGTTCAGCGAGCGCCTCCGCCTCACCATGGAGCTCGCGACGGTTGGCATCGAACGGCCGCGTCATCAACGTGCTGCCGCGCAGGAAGATCAGATGGCCCTCCGCGTATTTCGCGTGGGATCCGTCCTGCACCAACAGTGTGACGGCCTCCTTCGGATCGAGCGATCCGACATAGACGCCGCGTGGCTCAGTGGCGCCCAGGTTCCTGCTGCCCAGAGTGGAATAGAGGAAGTGCCGGCCGTCGGGCAGAAAGAAAGGGAACCAGTGCTGCGTGTCCCCGCTGGCAGTGTCGAATGTCGTGACCGGGGACGGTGTACCGCCTGACGCCGACACGCGATAGAGCGGAGACCCCCCTTTCGGGGTGAAGAGAATGACGTCGTCGCGGTTCCAGGCGCCGGTGGCTCCAAGCGAGGCGTCGCACAGCGTGAGGGGTGCGCCGCCGGCTACGTCAATCTTCTTCAGCTTGCCCTGCGCCAGGAAGGCGACGAAGCGAGAGTCGGGCGACCAGAACGGGTAGGTGGCGCCATCGGTCTCAGGCAGGCTCTGTGCCACATCCGTATCCAGCGAGCGCACCCAGAGCAGGGGTAATCCGGTTGCATTTCGTCTCGCCACGAAGGCGAGGCGGCGGCCATCCGGCGACAAGGCAAAGCGTCCCGCCGGGCCGAGGTTCGCCGAGCCGCGATCCGCCGGGATCTGCGTTCCTTCAGGGAGCATGATCGAGGATCGATAGACGCGGGCGTCCACGACCGGCCGGTCGAAAAAGCCGACGCGCGCGAGAGCCAGCGCCGCGACGATCGCGGCTGCCGACAGAGATGCAGCGATCCAGGCCAGCCGGACGCGCGCCCCGGCGCGCGCAACGTTCGTGACGGTGGGCGCGGGCCGTTCCGCTGAGATGACACGAGCGGCCCCGTCGGGCCGAGCGAGCGTCTCTTCAAGCTCGATTCGAGCGTCGGCGATGTCGTGAAGCCGGTGCTTTGGATCTTTCTGGAGGGCTCGGTGCAGGAGCCGCCGGACGCTCTCCGGCGTCTCCGAAGGCAGCGCGAGCCAGTCGGGTTCGCGGCTCAGGATCGCCGCCACCGCATCGGACAGTGTCTCACCCGAAAACGCGAGCCGGCCAGTCAACATCTCGTACAGGACACACCCGAACGCCCAGATGTCAGTACGCTTGTCGGTCGGTTTACCGCGCGCCTGCTCCGGACTCATGTACGCAGCGGTCCCAAGGATGGTGCCTTCGAGCGTCCCTCCGAAGCTGATGGTCGGCGACCCCGACGAGGTCCTGATCTGATCGGCCGCCCTCCACGATCTTCGCGAGACCAAAGTCCAGAACCTTCACGACGTCGTCCGGCGTGACCTTGATGTTGGCCGGCTTCAGATCGCGATGGACGATGCCGCACTCGTGCGCGGCTTCGAGCGCCGCCGCAATCTGAAGCGCGATCTTCAGCGCGCCTTCGACTGGCAGGCCGCGCCCTGCGGCGTGTCCGGCGGCGATCCGATCGGCCAGCGTCTCTCCCTCGACGAGCTCCATCACCAGCAGCTGCCGGCCGGCCGATTCGTCCATCCCGAACAGCGCTGCGATATGCGGATGGTTCAGCGACGCGAGCACTTTGGCTTCACGCTCGAACCGCGCGATGCGGTCGACGTCCGTCGCCACGGCCTCGGGGAGCACCTTGAGTGCGACGCTGCGCCCGAGCTTCGTGTCACGCGCCCGATAGACTTCGCCCATGCCGCCTGCGCCAAGCGGCGAGATGATCTCGTACGAGCCGAGGCGTTCACCGGCGGACAAGGGCATAGAGGGCCGCTGATTCCGGAATCATAGAGCACTGAAGCGGGCAAAAGTCCGAAAGGGGCGGCGGCTTCGCCGCCGTAGGACAGATGCCCAAGGCGGGCGCTTCGCGCCCGTAGGTGCCCCAAACCGGCACAACCCCAGCCTTTGCGGGTTTGCGCTGAACTCAGTGGGTCCGCGAAGCCTACCGGCCGCAGGCCGGCCGACGGCGACGAAGTCGCCGCCTGCCCGCCCTACGGCGCGGCAAAGCCGCGACGCCCCTACGGCCGAAGCCGCCCCCTTCTCCTACGGCGACGAAGTCGCCGCCTCTCCCCTCCCCTACGCGACGAAGTCGCCGCCTATTGCACGTCTGGTCCCTCGCCGCTACGCTTGCTGCACGTGCCAGGCCGCCCTTCTTTGACCGCCCGTCTCAAGACCCTGTCGCAGGCCACGTCGATCGGGGCGGTCATCGCGCAGAACGTGGTCGTCGGGCTTGCGTTCGCCGTCCTGGGCTTGCTGATCCTCTATCCACGCATCGACAGCGGGTTACGCGCGACTCCCGCCTGGCCCACCGCCGGCCTGGCGCTGGTCGCCGTGTGGCTGCTCGGCTACCGCGTTCTCCCCGGCATCGGCGTGGCCGCGTTGCTGCTTGCGACCCGGATGGTGCCCTTCGAGCTTGCCGTTCTGGCACCCCTGGCGCCACTTCTCGGCGTCGTCGTCGGCGTCCGCGTCCTGAAGCGGCTCCACTTCGACGACCGTCTCGAACGCGTGCGCGACTCGTTCGTTCTGCTGCTGGCCGCCGGACCGGCCGGCGCTGCTGCCGCCGCCACCGCGAGCGTGGCCGTGTTCTACCTGGGCGGCACTCCGGCGGGCGACCTCTGGGCGCCGTGGCTGATGTGGGCCACTCGTCACTGGCTCGGGGTGGCGACCCTGGCACCGCTCACCCTGGCCTGGATGCGCGGCCGCCCGTTTCCATCGACGACCCCCCGCCTGATCGAGGCTGCTGCCGTCGTCGTCACGCTGGTCGCCCTGGTGCAGCTGGTCGTGATGTTGTGGTCCGGCCCCGGTCCCGATGCGCCCGTCTCTTTCCTGGCGCTGCCCTTCGTCGTCTGGGCCGCGCTGCGCTTCGGCGCGCGCGGCGCCGCCACCGTCGTCGCCATCCTGACGACGGCGGCGATCGTCCTCGCCGTGCTCGGCATCGGCCCGACCTCCAGCCTGCCTGTCGAGATCGGTCAGTTGGGAACGGCGACGTTCCTGCTGGTGTCCGCGACGATCGGTCAATTGCTGGCCGCGATGATGACCGAGCGCGACGATGCGCTGGCCAAGCGCGTGCATCTCGAGGACCAGCTGCGTCATTCGCAGAAGATGGAAGCGGTCGGCCGTCTCGCCGGCGGCATCGCCCACGACTTCAACAACCTGCTGACCGCGATCATCGGCTACACCGACATCGTCCTGACGGCGATGGACCCGAACGATCCCCACCGCGCCGACGCCGAGCAAATCGACCGCGCCGCGCTGCGCGCGGCCGAGCTGACGCGGCAGATGCTGGCGTTCAGCCGCCGCGAGAAGCACAAGGCAACGGTCCTCAACCTGAACACCGCGCTGATCAAGGTGGAGCCGATGCTGCGGCGCGTGATCGGCGAGGACATCAAGCTGACGATCGGCGCCAAGGCCACGCCGCGCGCTGGTGCGGGTCGACGCCGGGCAGATCGAGCAGGTGATTCTCAACCTGGTCGTCAACGCCCGCGACGCGATGCCGAACGGCGGCCGCCTGACGGTTGAGACCTCGGAGGTGGTGCTCGACGGGATGTCCGCGACGGATATTCCCGACGCGCGCCCCGGTGAGTACGTGCAGCTGTCGGTCGCCGACACCGGCATGGGAATGTCACCGGCGGTGCGGGCGCGGATGTTCGAGCCGTACTTCACCACCAAGGACGTCGGCAAGGGCACCGGGCTCGGATTGTCCACCGCCTATGGCATCGTGCGGCAGAGCGACGGCCACATCACCGTGGCCAGTGAAATCGGGCTGGGCACGACATTCCGCATCCTGCTGCCTCGCTCCGAAGCCGAAGTCGCGGTCGATCCCGACAGCAGCGTCCAGAAGCTGCCGGGCGGCACCGAGCACATCCTGGTGGTCGAAGACGATTCGTCGGTCCGTCGTCTCGCGAAGGACCTGCTGACGCGCCTTGGCTACAGCGTCACCGAAGCGGCCTCCGGACGGGCCGGCATTGCGCTCGGCAGCGACGACACCCGGCACTTCGATCTCGTGTTGTGCGACGTGATCCTTGGGGACATGAGCGGCCCGGCGGTGGCCGAGGCGCTGGTCGCGCTCCGCCCCTCCATCCGCGTGCTCTACATGTCCGGCTACACCGACGACGCGATCGTCCGCACCGGTGTGCTGGACGAAGGCAAGTCGTTCCTGCAGAAGCCGTTCACGCCGGTGCAGCTGGCCCGCAAGATCCGCGAAGTGCTCGAAGACCGCGAGACGGACGCCGCATGACGGGCCAGGCCGACGCGCGCGCCGCGTACGAACGATTTTTCAAGCTCTGGAAGGACGCGGATGCCGATGTGCCGCTCCTGGTCCAGGCCCGCCGCGAGTTCGAAAAGCTGGGGACCTAGGTTTCGCACATGACACACATCACTCGCCGCGCCGCCACGCGCGGCACCATCCTAATGCTCGCCCTGTGCCTGGCCGCCGCGTCGTCGGCCCTCGCCCAGCCCGCGCCATTCGAGTACCGGCTGTCGTTCCCGACGCCGGAGCACCGGTGGATGCAGGTCGAGGCACGCTTCACCGGCCTGCCCGACGGCACGGCGGAGATTCGCATGAGCCGCACCTCGCCGGGCCGGTATGCGCTGCACGAATTCGCGAAGAACGTGTTCGAGGTGACGATCACGGACGGCGACGGCAAGGCGCTCGCGCCGACCCGGCCCAGCCTGCACCAGTGGAACGTGACCGGCCACGACGGCACGGTGGTCGTCACCTACAAGGTGTTCGGCGACCGCACCGACGGCACCTACCTCAGCGTCGACGCGGCGCACGCCCACATGAACATGCCGGCCACGGTGATGTTCGTGCGCGGGCAGGTTCGATCGCCCGGCGCGGGTCACGCTCGTGCAGCCGCCGGGCCGCGCCTGGAAGGTGGCGACGCAGCTGTTCCCGACCGCCGACCCGCTGGTGTTCACCGCGCCGAACATCCACTACCTGATGGACAGCCCCACCGAGTTCAGCAACTTCACGCTCCGCTCGTTCACCATCGACGATGGCGTGAACGGTCCGCAGACGTTTCGAATCGCGCTCGCATCACGACGGCACCGACGCGGAAGCCGACCTGCTGGCGCGTGACGTCGAGAAGATCGTGCGCGAGGCGAGCAAGATCTTCGGCGAGCTGCCGAAGTTCGACGGCGGCATCTACACCTTCCTGGCCGACTATCTGCCGTGGGTCGGACGGCGACGGCATGGAGCACCGCAACAGCACGGTCGTGTCAAGGCGTGGCGCGCTCCGCAATCCCGACCAGCGCCAGAACATCATCGGCACGGTCTCGCACGAGTTCTTCCACTCCTGGAACATGGAGCGGCTGCGTCGCCAAGGCGATCGAACCGTTCGACTTCGAAGAGGCCGACGTGTCCGACGAGCTGTGGTTCGGCGAGGGCTTCACCAACTACTTCGACGGCCTGATTCTCGAGCGCGCAGGGCTGATGCCGGTCGAAGGCGCTGCTCGCCGACTTCGCCGGCGTGATCAACACCGTGACGCTCAGTCCGGGCCGACAGATTCGCTCGGCGCGTGGAGATGAGCCGGCTGGCGCCGTTCGTCGACGCGGCGGCGTCGATCGATCGGACCGCCTGGCCGAACCTGTTCATCTCCTACTACACCTACGGCTCGGCGATCGCGCTGGGGCTGGACCTGTAGCCTGCGCGAGCGCACCGACGGCAAGGTGACCGATCGACGCGTACATGCGCGCGTTGTGGCGCCGGTTCGGCCGCAGCGGGAACAGCCACGCCGGGCATGGTGACGACGACCTACACCATTCGCCGAATTGGAGAACACGCTGGGCGAGATCACCGGCGACGCGGCGTTTGCGAAGGACTTCTTCGAGCGCTACGTGAAGGGCGCGAGCTGGTGGACTACGCGAAGCTGTTCGCGCGGGCTGGGACTGGTGGTGCGCAAGCGACACGCGGGCACGCCGTGGCTGGGCGAGGTGCAGCTGCTGGTGGGCGCCGGCGGCGCTCGCGTCGATTCGCTGGTGCCGTTCGGCTCGCCGCTCTACAAGGCCGGCGTCGCGCGAGGACGATCACATCGTCAGCCTCGGCGGCACCGACGCTGGTGCAGCCGGCGCAGATCGATGAAGTGCTCGGCCGGCACAAGCCGGGTGATGCCATTCCCATCTCGTTCGTGCGCCGCGGCGGCGAGAAGGTGGAGGGCGTCATCACGCTCGACGAGGATCCGCGCGTCGAGATCGTCACCATCGAGAGCACGGGCGGGACGTTGTCGCCGGAGCAGAAGCGGTTCCGCGACGCCTGGCTGAGCGCGCAGTAGGGAGGTGCCATCATGGTCCGCTTGTCGTCGCTATTGCTGGTTGCGGTCTGCGCCGTCGCGTCACTCTCCGCGCAGGCGGTGCGCAACGTGCCGCGGGTCTCGATCGACGAGCTGAAGGCGCTGATGCAGCAGGACGCCGTGCTCGTGCTCGACGTGCGTAACGCCGACGAGTTCAAGAGCGGTCATATCCCCGGTGCGGTCAACTTGAACTACACGCGCGTGACCGCTGAAGGCGGCCGCTTCAAGGGCGAGCCGCGCACCATCGTGGCGTATTGCGCGTGCGCCAACGAGATGACCGCCGCGCGCGCCGCGGTGGACCTGGCGGGGCTGGGTATCCCCGGGGCGAAGGCGCTCAAGGGCGGATGGGACGAGTGGCTGACGCGCGGGGAGAAGGTCGAGAAGTAGCCCGGCCCGTTACGGCAGATAAGGCTGATCGCCAAGGACCGGCGCGTCGACGCGGGAGGCTCGCGCCACCGCCCCGTTCAGGAACTGCATCGGCAGGTGCAGGCGCATCCCCCAGGACGTTTCATCGTGCTCGGCCCGCGGGAACGACAGGTGCAGCAGGTTGAGGCCGTAGCGCCAGCCGCGCGAGACCAGCGCCATCGCCATCGCCATCGTCACTTCGTAGTTGTCGCCGGGCCAGCCGCTGTCCAGATAGAAGCCGACGTCAGGCACCGGTTCGCTCAGCACCCGTTCGAGCAGGTTGTCCCGGTGCGAGAAGGTGCTCGACATGCAGACCCCGACGCCGAACACCTCGGGATGCTGCCACACGGTGTAAAAGGAGACCACGCCGCCGAGCGACGAGCCCCACACCGATCGGGAACGCCGTTGCCTGCCAACGCGCAGCCGCTGTTCCACCTCGGGAACAATCTCCTTGGCGAGCGATTCGGCGTACGCCTCATAGCCGGGTGAGGTGTAGTCATTCATCCGGTCGCCCGAATAAATCCCCACGATGACGAAATCCTCGACGGCGCTCATCGCCCTCAGGGTCTGGCTGGTCTCGCTCACGTCCCAGTCGCGACCGAGGAACGCCTCGTCCGGGAAGAACAGGTTCTGCCCGTCCTGCATGAACGCTACCGGATAGGTCGCCAGCGTGTTCTCTTCGTAGCCGGGCGGCAGGTGAACTCGTAGGCTGTGCTGGCGCCCCAGAACCGCCGATGGAAACTCGATCAGCGGAGAAAACCGGCCGTGCGCCGCACTCTTGAAAAACGGATAGGACACGCGCTGATCGTCTTCGGCCATCAGCAGGAGCTTGTCCGGCCCGATCGACCAGTGGCGTTCCGCGCCGGATACCAGGCACGCCTTGAAGTAGAGAAACGGCTGATTGGCGCGGATCGTGAAGGTAGAGATGTTGCCGTCGTCGCTGACGGTGTCTGCCTCGATGTCGCGGTCCCAGTCCAGTTCGGTGCGAAGGATGACGCGGCCCGTGCCGCCTGGATAGGCAACGCGCAGCGTCCGCTCGAGCGTCGTGCCGGTGGTGTAAAGCTTCTCGGTTGCCACGTGGGCATCCTACATCGCCGAACGATTCGCCGCTCAGCCTTCGACGTCGAACGCGTGATATCCCCACGCCGGCAGGTCGAGATACAGCCCGCGGGCCGAGAGGTCCCCGCCATCGCGGTCGTAAACGGCGGCTCCCAGACGGTCGTGAAGGCGCCAGGTCCTGAGGGCGAGGTCGCCCCATGGCAACCCGAGGTAGCACTGGCCCTGGCCAGTGGCGTAGTTGACGGCGACGAGTCGTCGGCGGGATCCGGGTCCGGTCCAGGTGAAGGCGATGAAGTTGTCGTTCGTGCCGTTGCCCTCCCACGCCGGCCGCGCGTCGAGCAGCTGCCACTCACCGTCGCGGAATGCCGGATCCTTGAGACAGGCGACGAGGACGTCGTAGAAGGCCGCGACCGATGGGTCGGTGGCCTCGGCCGGTCCGCGGCCCAGATGCATCGGGATCCGCACGCGTTTCCCCTCGCGTTGTCCCTGATGGAAGAAGCGAAGGCCGGGACTGAGGAACGTGATCACCGCGGCGGCCCGGTGGGCGTCGGGGGAAAACGTGGCTGCCGCGCGCGGTTCGTCGTGGTTCTCGAGGAATCGCGCAAGGTGGTCCTGGAAGTCGAGCCCGGCGTGGAGGTGCCCGCGCACCGGGCCCGCGCCGCCGTGCTCGAGGCGATCGTAGAGCCGCTTGTCGTACGCGTAGTCGAAGCCTTGCTGGATGAGCGTCCACTCGAGGTCCCAGTAGACTTCGGCCATGAACAGGAATCCCGGCACCTCGGCGCGGACCGCCGCCGTGGCTCGTGGCCAGAAGGGCTGGGTCGAGATTCCCCACGTTCTCTGGAAGACGTCGGGCAGTACCAGCATCGCCATGTCGCAACGGACGCCGTCGCACTGCTGCGCGATCCGCCGCAGCTCGCCGAGCAACGTCCTCCTGCAGCGCAGCATTGCCGTAATTCAGCTGCAGGGTATCGGGCCACCCGGCGAAGTACGGGTCGCGGCCGTAGGCGAGAATGCGAGACCCGCCGGCTGTCTCGACGCGCCGGTAGTTCAGCGGTTCGGCCGCCAGCTGCTCTTCAGTCCCGTTGATGAAGAAGTCCGGGTGCTCGTCCACCCACGGATGGTCCGGCGCCACATGGTTGGGAACGAAGTCGAGGATCAGCCGCAAGCTGCGCGCGCGGAGACGCTCACGCAGCCGGGCAAGGGCATCGTCTCCGCCGAAGTCGGCGTGAACGTGATAGTCGCGAATCGCAAAGCACGATCCGGTCACGTCGGAGTCGCGGAAGTCCGGCAGTACCCGGTGATACTCCGCCAGCCACTCGCGATGGGTCAACGACACCTGCCGTGCCGCCTCGCCGGTCTGCCAGACGCCGAGGAGCCAGACCAGATCGAAGCCATCGGCTGCGAGCTGATCGAGCTCAGCGTCGCTGATGTCGTGCAGCGTCGCGGGACGGCCGAGCGCCGCTGACAACTCGGATAAGTGGGCGCGCGTGTTGATCTGGAAGAGCGAAGGATAGCGAGAAGATGGCATCAGTCCTCCTGCGGCCAGGCTTCCGATCGTGGATGCCGCAGCGTAGCAGCAAACCCGCTGCCGGTGTCAGCACCCGCGCGTGTACTTGATGTGCAGCCTGAGATGCCCGGTGAACGTGTAGGTGTCGTCGTGCGACAGGCGCGTCGCCATACGCGCACGTCAGCGCGGCTTGGCGCGAGACCCTTCTCGCTCGGCGAGGCGAGTAGCAGGAGCGATCCCACAGGGCGCGCGGAGGTCGAAGGGCCTGACCACAAGCGCACGAGGTGGGCCTTCGTCGCCATCTTGTCGGTCTTGCACCGTTGAAACGCGGCAGGGTCTGTGTCTTCGGGACTGCACAGCTCGGCGAGCCGGTTGCCGACTCCCGACTCCCGACTCCCGACTCCCGCTCCCGTTCCCTGCCGACACCGGACCCCGGCTCCCGACTCATCTCGCCCCGGCGACCTCGGCTGCCTGCCACCGAGCCCAGTCCTCGCGCGACACCACCTGATACTCTCCGCGCATCCGGTAGTGACCGAGCCCGCACAGCTGCGAGCACGTAATCTCCCACGATCCCAGTCGCGTCGGGGTGAACCACGTGCGTACGGTCATCCCCGGCGTCGCGTCCTGCTTCACCCGCATCTCCGGCAGCGTGAAGCTGTGCACGACGTCGCGGCTGGTGACCTGCACCACGATCGGGCGATCGATCGGCAGCATCAGGATGTTCTGCAGGCCGATGTCGTCGGCCGCGGCCGGGTCGTCGCGATCGATGCCGATCGGATTCGACGGGCCGATCAGCATCGCGTCTGTCCGCCCGAAACGGCCATCCGGCCCCGGGTAGTGGATGTTCCACGCGAACTGCTCGGCGGCGACGTGGATCTCGAGCGGCGGCTCCGCCTCGGGGCCCGGAGGCGTCATGCGCGCGTGCCAGGCCGGCAGAGCGCGGGCCGCCAGCAGGGCGGCGTCGCCGAGAATGACGGCGGCAATCGCCAGCGCCGGCCACAGCAGACCAGGTCCGGCCGCACGCGGTTCGGGATTCCGGCCCTCGCGGAAGCGGACCAGCGCCGTGACGAAGATGACCAGCCACGTGAGGAACACGGCGAGCATGTGCCAGTGCACGTCGATCAGCACCGCATCCAGCATCGAGGCGTGGGCGGACGCCGGTACCGGCAGGAAGCGCGTGATCACGGCTGCTCCCGTTCCGCGCGCCACAGGCGCACGGCGAACACCGCCAGCGGTGCCATCACCATCACGGTGACGGCGATCAGCACCAGTGCCCCTGCGCGCGCGCCTTCGCTCATCAGCGCGCCCTCCGGCGTCGCGCAGATGGGGCAGGCGAGCGTTACGCGAGCGAGAAGGCGGACAAGACGGCGAGCCATATCAGTGACAGCGATCCCCAGACGATCCGGAGCCCGCGCGCCCGCGCGGGCAAGCTGGCTGGGTGAAGAAACGCATTCCACGCCGCCGCGCCACACACGAGGGCGATGACGGTGAGCAGCACACCCGTGATCGTGAACCACGACGCAAACTCGAGGTGCGAAACCGGGGTGCTGCCCGGCCTTGAACACGGCGTCGTGCAGCGTTGACAGCCACACGAGCAGTACTCCACCCGACGCGGCCGAGGCGAGAAGCCCCGCCCGTGTCGGCCGCGCCACGGCCGCCGCCGCGCCCAGCAGCGCCGAGCCACCGAGCGCGAGCCCCCAGCCGCTGACGTGCGCCGGCCAATCGGCATTGCCCGCCCGCAACAGCACGTAACCCGAGAGCAACGATCCGAAGAACATCGTCTGCCAGGCGGCGACGAGCCAGGGGGCGATGTCCGCGCTCGGCGCGGGGAACAGCCGCAATGCGGGTCTGGCCGGCTTCAATCGGCGACGCTCGCCTTGCCGTGGCGAGGGCGATCAGAAACGGGATCTGAGCCAGGCCCAGCGCGATCGCCGCCACGGTCATGTGACGCTGCAGGCCCTGGTAGGGCTGTGCCATCGCGAACTGCGCGCCCGCATCATAAAGGCGGCGATTCACTCCCGCGAGCCCGACGAAGAACATCGGCAGGAAGATGTTGTTCATCAGGAAGAACGACAGCCAGAAGTGCCACTTGCCGAGCCGCTCGCTCAGCACGCGGCCGGTGACCGACGGATACCAGTGGTAGATGCCGGCGAACAGCGCGAACACCGTCCCTGGCGCGACCAGGTAGTGGAAGTGCGCGACCACGTAGTAGGTGTCGTGCAGCGTGATGTCGCTGGCGGCAAGTCCCAGCGGCAGCCCGGTGAGCCCGCCGATGCCGAACATCGGCAGGAACGCCAGCGCGAACAGCATCGCCGTGGGGAACCGGATCGAACCGCCCCACAGCGACATCACCAGCGCGGTCACCAGCACCACCGACGGGATCGAGACGATCATCGTGGTGACCTGAAAGAAGCTGCTGAGCGTCGTGCCCATGCCGGTCAGGAACATGTGGTGCGCCCACACCAGCATCGACATGAATCCGAGGAACAGCACGGCCGAGACCATCAGCCCATAGCCCCACAGCGGGCGCCGCGTGTTGCTGACAATCACCTCCGAGACGATGCCCATCGCCGGCAGGATGAGGACGTAGACCTCCGGGTGCGCCAGGAACCAGAACAGGTGCTGCCACAACAGCGGACTGCCGCCGCCGGCATAGTGTTGAAGCGGAATCCCGCCCAGCACCAGCCCGCTCGGCAGGAAGAAGCTGGTGCCCGCGACGCGGTCCATCAGCTGGAACACCGCGGCCGCCTGCAGCGCCGGAAAGGCCAGCAGCAGCAGCAGCGCCGTCACCAGCTGCGACCACACGAAGAAGGGCATCCGCGCCAGCGTGACCCCGGCGCCCGCCCGCGCACGATGGTGGTGATCATCGAGACGGACGACAAGGTGGCCGAGGCGCTGACGCACACCATGCCGATCAGCCACCAGGTCTGGCCGGACGTGGCCATGATGGACAGAGGCGGATACGACGTCCATCCTGAGTTCGCGGCGCCGCCCTCGACGAAGAAGCTGGCGATCATCACCACGCCGCCGAGCGCGTAGAGCCAGTAGGCGAGCGCGCTGGTGCGCGGCAGCGCCATGCCGCCGGCGCCAATCAGTCGCGGCACCAGCAAGGTTGCCGAATGCGCCCGCGGCAAGCGGCACCACGGCCAGGAAGATCATCACGGTGCCGTGCATGGCGACCAGCTGGTTGTAGAACTCCGGCAGCATGATGCCGCCGGGCGCGTTGGCCGCGCCGAGCACCGGGGTCAGCCACGCCGGCAGCGGCTGGCCGGGCCACGCCAGCTGCCACCGCATCAGCAGCATCAGCAGGAAACCGACCAGCAGGAAGAACAGGGACGTGACGGCATACTGCAGGCCGACCGTCTTGTGGTCCGTCACGCCATTACAATAACCCGATGCTTCGCACCACTCTTCGCGCCCTTGCCGCCATCCTCACGCTCGCCATGCTCGCGCCCGGCACCCTCGCGGCGCAGGCGCCCGACGCCATCCGCTACACGCTCCGGTTCCCGGCGCCGCACACGCACTACGTGGAGGTGGAGGCGGTCTATCCCACCGCCGGCAGCCCGCGATCGAGATCTACATGGCGGTGTGGACGCCGGGCTCCTACCTGGTGCGCGAGTACGAGCGCAATGTCGAAGGCGTGACCGCGACGGCCGATGGCCGCAGCCTGGCGGTGGAGAAGTCGCGCAAGAACCGCTGGAAGGTGACGACCGGCGGCGCCACGTCGGTAACGGTGCGCTACCGCGTCTACTCGCGCGAGATGACGGTGCGCAACAACTGGGTCGAGAGCGGCTTCGCGATGTTGAACGGCGCGCCGACGTTTCTGACGCTGGTGGACCGCACGCCGCGTCCCCACGAAGTGCGCGTCGAACTGCCCGCCGCGTGGAAGAGCGTCGCGACCGCGCTGCTGCCGATCGGCGGCACGCCCAACGCCTATCGCGCCGAGGATTTCGACACGCTGGTGGACAGTCCGATCATCGCCGGCAACCCGGTGACGCGCGAGTTCACGGTCGCCGGCAAGAAGCACGTCGCTGGTGCTTGAAGGCGATCCGTCGCTGTTCGACGCCGACAAGGCGGTGGCCGACGTCGAGAAGATCGTCCAGGCGTCCGGCAAGGTGATGGGCGACTATGCCTACCCGCACTACTACTTCCTCAACATGGTGGTGGACACCGGTGGCGGGCTCGAGCACAAGAACAGCTTCCTCACCATGTCCAGCCGCTTCACCACGCGGAACCCGCGCAGCTACGACGGCTGGCTGAGCCTGGTGGCGCACGAGTACTTCCACAACTGGAACGTGAAGCGCCTGCGGCCGGTGGAGCTGGGACCCTTCGACTACGAGACCGAGAACTACGTGAAGATGCTGTGGGTGGCCGAAGGGTTCACCGACTACTACGCCGACGTGCTGGTGCGCCGCGCCAATCTCTCGACCGCCGCGGAGTACCTCGATGCGCTGTCCGGACAGATCGAGTCGGTGCAGACGCGCCCGGGCCGCCTGGTGACGCCGGTGAACATGGCGTCCTACGACACCTGGATCAAGCAGTACCGCCCCGACGAGAACACCGCGAACACCACCATCGACTACTACCCGAAGGGCGCCGTCATCGCCTTCCTGCTGGACGCGAAGATTCGCAAGGCCACCAACGGCACCCGCACGCTCGACGACGGCATGAAGATGCGCCATGCAGCGATTCGGCGGCCCGAAGGGCTACTCGCCCGAGCAGTTCTACGACCTGATGAGCGAGGTCGCGGGCGTGAACCTGAAGCCGTTCTTCGCGCAGGCGGCTGAATCCACCGACGAGCTCGACTACAGCGAAGCGCTCGACTACTTCGGCCTGCGCTTCCGCCCGGTCGGATCCGGCAACATCGCGCGCGTTCCTTGGGGCGATCACGCGCAACGACAGCGGCCGCCTGATGGTCACAGGCTTGCGCCGCGGGACGGCCGCGATGGACGGCGGACTGAACGTGGACGACGAGATCCTCGCGATCGATGATGTGCGGGTACGCGCCGACGGACTGGCGGCGCGGTTGGAGCAGTACAAGGCCGGCGACAAGGTGCAGTTGCTGGTCGCGCGGCGCGATCGGCTGACGACGCCTGGACGTGACCCTGGGGTCCGACCCGGGCCGCCCGTGGCGGCTCGAGCCCCGGAGTGACGTGACGCGCCGAGCAGAAGGCGCGCGTGGTCCAGTGGTTGGGGCAATAGCCGAAATCCATACACTCGAGCTGGTCCTGCCAACCAAACGCACGGGTTTTCCGTCTACATGGGGCATGCTGACGCTCCCCTCACCGTCACGATTGGCGATCCTCGCCTGGATCGCTCGTCGTGATGCCGGTGACGGCGAGCGCAGGTGGCGGGCCTCCAATCGGCTCGGCGGCCATGGAGGCAGTCGCGATCGTCACGACCGAGGCCATCGTCGTCGACGGACATCTGGACGAGCGGACCTGGGAGCTCGCGCCGAAGATCACGGAGTTCGTGCAGCGCGAACCGGCCGAGGGCTCGCCGCCCAGCCACCTCACCACCGCGCGCGTCGCCTACGACGCGTCGGCCCTCTACGTGGCGATTCGCGCCTTCGACGCCGAACCCGAGCGCATCGTCGGGCTCCTGACGCGGCGCGATCAGTCGTCGCCCTCTGACTGGCTGAAGGTCGTTGTCGATTCCTACTTCGATCACCGATCGGCGTACGAGTTCGCGGTGAACCCGGTCGGCGTCAAGCGCGATCGTTACTACTACAACGACGGCCCGAGCGACGACAGCTGGGACGCGGTGTGGGACGTCCAGGTGTCGAGGGACGCGGAAGGCTGGACGGCGGAGTTCCGGATTCCGTTCTCGCAGCTGCGTTTCAACAACAACGAGGGCGGCCCGGTGGGGTTTGCCGTCATCCGCGAGATCGCACGCCTCAACGAGATCTCCACCTGGCCGTTGCTGTCGCGCAACGCCAACGGCTTCGTGTCGCAGTTCGCCGAGATGGGCGGCATCCGGCTCGGCGGCGCCCCGCAGCGCTTCGAGCTGATGCCGTACACGGTGGGGCGGGTCGAGACGCACGACGTCGAGGACGGCAACACGCTGGCGCATTCGCCGGATCCGGGAGCGTCGGTGGGGCTGGACTTGAAGTACGCGGTGACCCCGGGCCTCACCCTGACGGCCACCGCCAATCCGGACTTCGGCCAGGTCGAGGCCGATCCCGCCGTCGTCAACCTCGACGCCTTCGAAGCGTTCTTCCCGGAGCGGCGGCCGTTCTTCGTCGAGGGCTCCGGCACGTTCCGCTTCAACATGGACTGCAACGACGGGAACTGCACGGGCCTGTTCTACTCGCGGCGCATCGGCCGCGCGCCGCAGGGCGCTGCCGACACCTCCGACGACGAGTTCTCGAAGACGCCCGATACCGCGACCATCATCGGCGCGGCGAAGGTGGCCGGGCGCATCGGCAACTTCTCGGTGGGTGGCCTCACCGCCTTGACTGCGCAGGAGGAAGCGCTGATTGCCGGCGACCAGGGCATCGACCAGCGCGTCGCAGGTGGTCGAACCGTTGACCTCCTACAACGTGGCCCGCGCCCGCCGCGAGTACGCGAACCAGTCGGCGCTGGGCTTCATGTTCACGTCCACCAACCGCGCGATCACCGAAGACGTGTCGTTCCTGGCGGAGAACGCGTTCACCGGCGGCGTGGACTACGACTGGCGCCTCTCCCGCATGTACGGCTTCAACGGTTACTGGGCGGGGAGTCACCTGCGCGGCAGCGAGGAGGCCATTACCCGGCTGCAGGAGAACACGGTGCATGCGTTCCAGCGTCCCGACTCGGACTACACCGAGCTCGACGAGACCGCCACCACGCTCAACGGCCACGCCGGCTCGGTATCGTTTGGCAAGATCTCGGGCGAGCGCACACGCTTCAGTTCGTTCGTGGGCTACAAGACGCCCGGCTTCGACAGCAACGACCTGGGCTTCCAGCGCCGCGCCGACGAGAAGACCATGAACAACTGGTTCCAGTACCGCGACTTCGTGCCGGGCCGCTTCGTGCGCAACTGGAACGTCAACTTCAACCAGTGGGCGGGCTGGAACTTCGGCGGCGATCGGACCTTCTCGGGCGGCAACATCAACACCCACTGGACCTTCACCAGCAACTACAGCTTCGGTGTCGGCACCAACGTCAACGCCGCGCCGTTCCGCGATCGCGTCACGCGCGGCGGGCCGGGCGTGCTCGGCAACCCGAATCGCAGCGTGTGGTTCTACGCCAACACCGACAATCGCCGGTCGTTGTCGTTCAGCTACAACGGCTACTACGAAGCCGATGGCCAGGGCACCTTTCGCCGCAACATCAATCCCTGGCTGAACCTGCGCCCCTCGTCCGCGATGATGTTCTCGGCGGGGATCCGCTACGACACCAACCAGGACGATGCCCAGTGGGTGACGAACGAAGACGACGTGGACGGCGTCACGCACTACGTCTTCGGGCGCATCGACCAGACGACGGTGGCGATGACGCTGCGGTTCAACTACACGATGACGCCGAACCTGTCGCTGCAGACCTACGCCGAGCCGTTCGTCTCGGCCGGCGACTACACCAACTTCCGCGAGCTGGTGGACGGCCGCGCCGCCGAGTACGTGGACCGTTACCAGCCGTATGCCTACACCGGCGACGCGTCGTTCAACATCCGCTCGTTCCGGACGACCAACGTGCTGCGGTGGGAGTACAAGCCGGGCTCGCAGTTCTTCATCGTCTGGCAGCAGGGGCGGCAGGAACAGATCAACGAGTACGGCAACTTCAACCTGACGCGTGACTTCGACGGCATGTTCTCGGCGCCGTCGCGGAATACGTTCCTGGTGAAGTTTACCTACTGGGTGAATATGTAGGGATCAGGGATCAGGGATCAGGGATCAGGGATCAGGGACCAGGGACCAGTGGTCAGGTCACGGGGCACGGATACTGGGAAGCGGCTTGCGCGTGATCACCGGGCTCACTCCCCTCGGCGGTTGAGCGCAGCGACGAGTGCCCGGAGCATTCGTCCGACTTCGGCGGCGTCCTCGAGCAGGGCTCGGGTTGTCGCGGGGTTCACGATCCCGATTCGCTCCGCCAACTCCAGCTGAGTCTGTAGTTCGGCTTCGCTGCCAAGCGCGATCCGCAGGTGGAAGATATAGGTGCGTCCGTGTCCTCGGCCCCAGCCTTCGGCGATGTTGGACGGGATTGAGATCGCAGAGCGCTGAAGCTGATTGCCAAGTGTGCTTCGGTCGTGATGAGGTAATCCGCGACCGGTTGTATACACCTTCGCGGCGAGAGACATGGCCTTCTGCCAGACGACGAGGTCTCGATAGGATTGGATAGGCATGCCATCTAAACAGGCAATCGCCAGGCCGCCGTAGATCCTTAGGAAAACGGAACCGGCCCGGTCAGCAGGTCGCAGATTCTGCCATCCCTCCAGCAGCCGCCGATCGCAGATTCTGAGATCCCGCCCTCCCTCCTGATCCCTGTCTGCTGACCCCTGAGCCAGTCCCGACCCCGATCCCGACCCTGATCCCGACCCCTGATCCCCGATCCCTTCCCTGCACTATGATCCCCTCATGCCGCTCGGGAAGAACATCCGCGATTTCGTGCACGGCATCGCCTACAGCCACTACGAACGCGAGCTGCGCAAGCAGGCCAACGAGCTGAACGACCTGTTCCTGCTGCTGTGCTACATGGAAGTGGTCGGACTGCCGAACCCTGCCACGCTCTACATGCTCGACATCTACCCCTACCTGCTCGATCAGTTCCACCTCTGGCACCGTCGGATGGGCATGGACCGGTCGCCGCTCGGCAACCTGCCCTGCTGCTGATGGCCGACGCCGCACGCCTGCTCGACAAGAAGGTCCTGTTCTTCGGCGGCAAGGGTGGAGTGGGCAAGACCACCAGCGCCGCGGCCACTGCGCTGCAGGCCAGCCGCGCCGGCAAGCGCGTGCTGCTGGTGTCCACCGATCCCGCGCACAACACCTCCGACATCCTCGGCCGTCCGATCGGGCCCGAGATCGTCGAGGTGCTGCCCAACCTGCACGCGCTGGAAGTGGACGCGACGCAGGAATCCGCGCGCTACGTCGAGGAAGTGAAGGAGCGCATCAAGGCGCTGTTCGGGCATGCGATCCTGAAAGAGGCCAACCGCCAGATCGATCTCGCGGCCAGCATGCCGGCGGCCGAGGAAGTCGCCCTGTTCGATCGCATCGGCTCGCTGATCCGCGGCGAGGACGATCGCTTCGATCTCCTCGTGTTCGACACGGCGCCGACCGGCCACACCCTGCGCCTGATCCGCATGCCCGAGCTGATGGAGGCGTGGATCCGCGCGCTGTCCCGCTCGCGGCGCGCCATGCTGGGCGTGGATCAGGAGGACAAGAACGATCCGATCATGATGTCGCTCGGCGATCGGCTCGAGCGCCTGCGCGAGTTCCGCGCCCGCTTGATCAGCCCCCGCGTCACCGCGTTCGTCCTGGTGCTGAACGCCGAGCGGTTGCCGATCGAGGAGACCGCCCGCGCGCTGGCGCAGCTCGACGAAGCCGGGGTCCGGGTCGGCGCCCTCATCGTCAACCGGGTGCTGCCGCCGTCGAGCATCGACCCCTTCCTGATCGCCCGCCAGGCCCAGGAGCGGGTGTATCTCGATGAAATCGACTCGCGATTCGCCGACGTCCCGCGGCTGCGGGTGCCGCAACTCCCGCGCGACGTGCACGGCATCGAAACCTTACAGACTATTGCCGCGGCGCTCTACCAGGCGTAACGTGGCGTGATCAAGGAGACGATGATGGTCATCAGCAGTCCGACATCTGGAGAGTTCGCGTCCTACTACGCCGGCTACATCGGCAAGGTCCCGGAAACCGGCCCACTGGCGGCGCTCGAAGCGCAGCGCGCGGAGATTGCGGCGCTGCGGGACCTGAGCGACGATCGCGGCACGTACCGCTACGCCGAGGGCAAGTGGAGCGTGAAGGAAGTGCTTGGCCACCTGGCCGACGCCGAACGGGTGTTCGGTTATCGCCTGCTCCGCATCGCCCGGGCCGACACCACGCCGCTCGCCGGCTTCGACGAGAACCAGTGGGCCGCCACGGCGCCGCATCACGGCCGGCCGACGGCCGATGTCGTGGACGAGTTGCTCGCGGTTCGCGAAGCCACGCTGGCCCTGGTCCGATCGCTCGACGCGGCGGCGCTCGACCGGTCGAGCGTGGCCAATGGCAAGTCGATCACCGCCCGCGCCATCGTCTGGATCCTGGCGGGCCACACCCAGCACCACATGCACATCCTGCACGAGCGCTACGGCGTGCTGGGGGCGGAGGTCTGAGGTCCTAGGTCTTGAGGTCTTGCAGGTCTTGAACCGGTCCAGGTCTCGAGCCTCAGAAGGTCGGCTCAAGACCCAAGACCCAAGACCCAAGACTCAAGACCGTAGTCGTCAGCGTCCCCCTACCTCCCCTGCGTTGACGTGCCAGCCGGCGAGAGCTGCGTGACGCTCTTCGTGACCGACTCCACCTTCGGGCGCGAGTAGGCGACGGGGAAGTAGCGGCCCTTCGACCACATGTCGAACAGGTTTCGATACTCCGGGCTGTCGGGGTTGCCCGATTGTCCCGGGTTGTTGAGGCCGATCGAGTTGTCCCAGTTCTCCGCATCGGCGATGAACTTGAACGATCCGCCCGAGGTCTGATTGTCGGCGCCGCCGGTGGCGCTGACCGTGTTGCCGTCGCCGCCGCGCGGCGCGGGGCCGACGTTCAGCCTGGCGCGTGTGGCGTCGTTTACCGCGGCCGACATCGGGTGGCGGATCAGCGCGTGGTGATACGTCTCCTGCCCCCACTGCCACTTGCTGGCTGTCCGGTCCGAATCGCCTGGTCAGCTCGGCGACCGCTTCGTCCAGGCTGCGGACCAGTACGGCGTCGCGGCCAGCGACGGGATCCGCGCCAAAGCGGCCATCCGGCGCGTACAGCCAGTCGATGACGCGCTTGGTCGAGAGCGCGTAGGCGCCCAAGATCTCGCGAGCGGCGGCCGGCACCATCACATCGCGGACGTTGGCCAGCAGCCGGCGCTGCCACATGCCGTAGATCCCGGCACTGACCGAGTTCTTGTCCATCACGAAATCCCACGTGGTCAGCAGGTCGCGGGCCTTGGTGGAGGCGGGGCTCGAGACGGCGACGTCCTTCAGCAGCGGCACGAGCGCGCGGGCCGGGATCGACAGGTCGTCGTTCTGCAGGCGCGCCATCTCGGCGACGCTGAAGAGGCGCCCGGAGCTGAGCACCTCCGTGATGCGCGAGGCGCGATACGGGTCGGCCCACTCGTAGTGCATCGCTTCGGGAAAGGCGTAGTCGTTGGGGAAGAGATAGTGATTGGCCGTGGCGACGAAGCCGCGCGCCGGGTTCACCTCGTGCGGCAGCGCGGTGATCGGCAGATAGCCGTCCCACTCGTAACGGCCGTCACCGGGCACCGGCAGCAGCCCGCTCCAGTTGCGCCGCAGCGGCTGAATTCCGGCCGCCTGCCAGCCGATCGTGCCCGTGCGATCGACCCACACCATGTTCTCCGACGGCATCCGGCTGTAGCCGCACGCCTCACGGAACTCTTCCCAGGTACGCGCCTGGTTCATGCGCAGGCTGGCGAGATACGGCGCCGAACCGGGCTCCATCCAGGCGGCGCGCAGCGCGTAGGCCTTGTGATTCGCGGCGTCCTCGAAGATCACCGGCCCGTGACGCGTGTGCTTCAGCTCCACCGTGACCGGCTTCTCGCCCTTCACCGCCATCGTGTCGGTGGTCACGCGCATCGGTTCCCAGCGGCCCTGGTAGCTGGTACTCGTTGACGTTCGCGGGATTGACGTCGTAGACGAACAGGTCCTCGTTGTCGTTGCCGAAGATCGTGAGGCCCCAGGCGCCGTACTCGTTGTGGCCGATCGACACGCCCGGCAGCACCGGCTCGCCGCCGCCGATGACGTTCCATCCCGGCGCCACCAGATGCACCCAGTAGCGCAGCGACGGGCGCACCCTGCGCGCGGTGCGGATCGTTGGCGAGAATCGGGAACGTGCTCTGCGTCCGGGCGCCGCTGACGATCCAGTTGTTGGAGCCGATGTCGAGCGGGTTGACGTAGGCGTCGTCGCCGGGAGTCGTGCGCGGGAGTCGGGAGTCGGGAGTCGGGAGTCGGGAGTCGAGAGACTGGAGCCGGCCTGCGCGCGCGGGGCGGCCGCGCCGCGGAACTCGGCGACGACATCCTCGGGCTTGAACTCCATCGGGTTGCGGAACGCGTCGTACAGGTCCAGCACGTTGTCCGGGAAGATCTTCGGGTCGAGCGCGGCGTCGGGCGTGAACACCGGCTCGCCGCCCTGGAAGTACTTCAGGTCGCGAAGCGCCGCCGGCGTCATCACCTTCAGCGCCCGCATCGCCCGCACTTCGTCGGTGATGTTGGCGGTCAGCGCCTGGTGCCGCGAGATCACCACCGCCGCGGTCCACCGACCGGGCGTGATGCCGAGCGCCTTGAACTCCATCGGCAGCAGCGACGGCGTGCGCTCGGTCTCGGCGATGTAGGCGTTGATGCCGCGCACGAACGACTCGACGATCAGCTTGCCGCGCGGATGGTAGTGTGCCAGTTCGGCATCCAGGTCGCCCTGGAACATGTGCAGCCGCGCGCCGCGATCGCGCGCCAGCTCGCGCCGGCCGGCAATCTCCGCCATCGTTCCGGTCGCCTGGCGCCGCCACAACTCGAACTGGAACAGCCGATCCCGGGCCGCCGCGTAGCCCTGGGCGAAGAACAAGTCGCCCTCGTTCTGCGCGTAGATGTGGTTGATGCCCCATTGGTCGCGGCGGATCTCCACGGGCGCGGCCAGCCCGGCGACCGAGACGGTTTGCGACGACGGCTGGGCGGCGGAGGGCGTCGCCCAACCGGACAGCAGGACGAGAACAGCCAGCGTTGTGCAGCGGAACAGTCTCACGGGCACTCCTTGTGGCGCTCAGGATGCCACTGAAGCCGCTCCATGGAAAGGGCGATCGCCAGGGAGACACCCGAAAGCCCGGAAACCCCACTGCTATACTCGGTGAGATGCGTTTTGCTCCCGAATACGTCTCCATTGTCCTCAACGAGAACTTCGAAGACGCCAAAGAGCTGCTGCTGTCGCCGCTGATGGCGATCAACTACGCGCACCTGGTGATGCTGACCGAGCGGGCATCATTCTCGGCGACGATGCGCGGGCGCTCCGCGACGCGCTCGACGGCATCTCGCTCGACACGGTGCGCGAGGTCACCTACGACGGCACCTACGAGGACCTGTTCTTCTACATCGAGCGGCTGATCGACCAGGCGGCGGCGAGGACGTCGCCGGCCGCCTGCACACCGCGCGCAGCCGCAACGACATCGCGATGACGATGTACCGCATGCGGCAGCGCGAGTTCATCGCGGCGGTGGCGAAGGGCGTGCTCGAATTGCGCGGCGGCGCTGATCGACCTGGCCGATCGCCATACGCGACACGATCTACGGCGCGCACACGCACACGCAGCCGGCGCAGCCGTCGACGATCGCGCACTACCTGCTGGCGATCATCGAGCAGCTCGAGCGCGACACGACGCGCCTGGCGGCGGCCTACGAATCGACCAACCTCAATCCGCTCGGCGCCTGCGCGATCACCGGCACCGGCTTCCCGATCGATCGCCAGCGCACCAGCGAGCTGCTCGGATTCAACGGCCCGACCTGCAACACCTACGGCAGCATCGCCACCGTCGACTACCTGCTCGAGAGCGTGTCGGCCACGAGCGTGCTGATCGTCGGCCTCGGCCGCGTCATCCAGGACCTGCTGCTGTGGTGCACGATGGAGTTCGGCTACCTGCGGCTCAGCGACGGCTTCGTGCAGGGCAGCAGCATCATGCCGCAGAAGCGCAACCCGGTGGCGCTCGAGCACGCGCGCGCGATCGGCAGCAAGGCGGTCGGCCAGGCGCAGGCGATCGTCACCGCCGTGCACAACACGCCGTTCGGCGACATCGTCGACACCGAGGACGATCTGCAGCCGCTGGTGGCGTCGATGTTCCGCGACGCGACACGCGCATGGTGACGCTGGTCGCGGCGGCGATGCGCGGCGCCGACTTCGACGTGCCGAAGCTGGCCAGCCGCGCCGGCCTGCGGCGGGACCACGCTCACCGAGCTGGCCGACACGCTGGTGCGCGATCACGGGCTGTCGTTCCGCTCGGCGCACGCGATTGCGGCGCTGCTGTTGAAGGCGCGCACCGAGGATCCCGGCGCGCTGCTCTCGGACGCGCTGTCGAAGGCGTCGCGCGCGATCCTCGGCCGGCCGCTCGACTACACCGAAGCCGAGCTCGAGACGATCATGAGCCCGCGGCACTTCGTCGAGGTCCGCACGACCTACGGCGGTCCGGCGCCGTCGCGAAACGGCGCGGGCGATCGGCGAGTCTCGCGCGCCAGCCTGGCGAGCGATCGAGACGGCCTGGCAGCTGCGCCGCGAGCGACTCGCGACCGCCGAGCGAACCCTCCGCGAACGCGTGGCGGCGCTCGTGAGTGACAAGCCTGAAGGAACCGGCATGACCAGCAAGTACATCCGCGTCGTGATCGTCTGGGTGGTGACGCTCGCCGCGCTCTACGCGTTCCAGTCGTACTTCACCCGCTGACATGCGCACTCGTCGACTGGCTGTCGTCGTCGCGTATCTCGTCTGGGTCGTCTGGGACGGCCTGCGCATGACCAGCGCTCGGAAGAGCTCGAGGGCTATTTCCTCGCCAGCCGCAGCCTGCCGTGGTGGCTCGTCGGCCTGTCGGTGATGGCGACGCAGCTGTCGGCGATCACGATGATCGGCACGACCGGCCAGGCCTACATCAACGGCATGCGCTTCCTGCAGAACTACTACGCGCTGCCGATCGCGATGGTCATCCTGTCGGTGACGCTGGTGCCGTTCTTCCACCGCGCCAACGTCTTCACCGCCTACCAGTACCTCGAGAACGCGCTTCGACTCGAAGATGCGCACGTTCACCGCGCTGCTGTTCCTGTTCTCGCGCAGCCTGTCGTGCAGCGTCGTGATCTCGGCGCCGGCGGTCGTGATGTCGGTGATCCTCGGCCTCAACGTCACGACCACGTGCCTGCTGATCGGCATTCCGACCGCCGATCTTCACGATGTTCGGCGGCGTGCGCGCGGTGGCCTACACCGACGTCAAGCAGATGTTCGCCGTCGTCGCGAGCCTGCTGATCGCGGTCGTCGTGCTGATCGCTGGGCCTGCCGGACACCGTCGGCGTCGGCGATGCGCTGCGCGTCGCCGGCACGACCGGCCGGCTGCAGATGTTCGACTTCCGGCTTCGACTTCACCGAGCAGTACACCTTCTGGTCGGGCACGATCGCGGCGCTGTTCCTGTTCCTGTCGTACTTCGGCACCGACCAGAGCCAGGTGCAGCGCTATCTCTCGGCGAAGTCGGTGGACGAGGCGCGCTCGTCGCTGCTGATGAGCGCGTTCTGGAAGATCCCGCTGCAGGCGCTGGTGCTGATCGTCGGCGTGCTGATGTTCACGTTCTACCTGTTCACGCCGCCGCCGATGCTGTTCAACCCGGTCCACGACGGGCAGGTGCGGCCGAGCGCGCGCGCCGGCGGAGTACGTCGGCGCTCGAGCAGCAGTTCGACGCCGCGATCGAGACCGGCGCAAGGCCGCGAGGCCGCCGCGGCGATGGCCGACGCGCGGCGACGCGATCGCGCGAGGCGACCGCCGGAGCCGCGTTCAAGGCCGCCGACGAGCGAAGTCAAGCGCGTGCGCGCCGACGCCGTCGGCATCGTCAAGGACGTCTCCGGCGACCGTCCTACAACGACGTCAACTACGTCTTCCCGACGTTCGTGACGACGCAGATTCCGATGGGCCTGGTCGGCCTGATCGTCGCCGCGATCCTCGTCGCCGCGATGTCGGCCATCGTCGGCGGAGCTGTCGGCGCTCTCGACGGCCAGCGTGATCGACTTCTACAAGCGCTTCGGTCCGGCAGGACGCCGACGATGCGCACGTGCTGTGGGCATCGCGGCTCGCGACCGTGTTCTGGGGTCGTGTTCGCGTCGATCGTCGCGATCTGGGCCGTCGAGCTCGGCTCGCTGATCGAAGTGGTCAATCGTTTCGGATCGCTCTTCTACGGATCGATCCTCGGCGTGTTCATCCTGGCCATCGGCTTCCCGCGCGCCAACAGCACCGGCGCGCTTCGTCGGCATGATCGCCGGCATGACGGTGATCGTCGCTAGTCGCGACGCTCACGAAGATCGCGTTCCTCTGGCACAACCCGATCGGCGCCGCCGTGGTGTTCGTCGTCGGCATCGTCGTGTCGGTGACTGACCGGGCGGGCGCGAACCGCAGGCAGGCGATCAGCGGCGTGCACTGATGGGCCGCCCGCTCCTGCTCGCGCTCTTCGGCGTGATCGCGCTGATGGTGGCGTCGTGGACGCTCGGCGAATTCCTGCGGCAGCGGAAGCGACAGCCGCTGACACCTGCCGGCCGATGCCTCGACGATCTGCCGTCTGCCGTCTGCCGTCTGCCGGTCTGCCGGTTCCTCAGAGCTTGTCGAGATTTTCCTTGCCGATCACCGACGTTCCACGACAGCAACTCGTACTGCACGACGCCGCTGCTGATAGTACGGGTCGGCGTCGCGGATCGCGTCGAGCGTCTTCTGCGGCGTCCTCGTCCGCCGACGCGGAGCAGCATCATGCCCGCCGAAGCGCGGGTCGTGCGGGCCGGCGGCCAGCAGGTTGCCGTCGTCCTGCAGCTTTCGTTGGAAGGCGCGATGCGCGCTCCTGGTGAACGACGACTTCTTCGAGCGGGCGGCGATAGCGGATCAATAGCGATGCGCATACATGACGGATCAGGATACTTCAGTCCCACGAGCGGACACTTTCGGCGGACCTGACGAGATCCACGGCCGCCTGTTCGTCAAGGACACGCACGTGGCCGAGATGCTGCGGCTGGGCCGCAGCCGAGTCGAGGTCAGCGTCCGCACGCTGATGATGATCGACAGCCTCGATGATGTCGGATGCCGACCGCCAGGCGATCGCCGCCAACTGCCAGCAGTGCGAAGAACCGCGCATCTGGCCCCGCGGCGCCGAGCGCCGTGAGCATCACCGCGGTGGCGCTGGCCGCGCGAGTCTCGCCAGGCGCTCGTCCTGCTGTGGCTGTTGATCAGCGATCCGGTAGCTGCCGCGGGCTGTCGACCTGGGAGCGCGGCGATCTGTTGCCGGTCTTGCCGCCGGCGTGTACGTGGCGATGAACGGCAAGGCGTTCATGTCGGGACTGCGTGCGCTCGAACGATCCAGCCGGGTTTCTTCGAAGGCGGATGCCTATGCCCGCTGACCTTCCTCGGAGCCGCGCGCACCGTCACCGGCTCCAAGCACCTCCTCGAAGTCGACGGTCAGCGGATCCTGTTCGACTGCGGCATTGTTCCAGGGGCTGAAGGAGCTGCGCCTGCGCAACTGGGCGCCGCTGCCGATCGCCGCCGGAGACGATCGACGCCGTCGTCCTGACGCACGCGCACATCGATCACTGCGGGCTGGCTGCCGCGGCTGGTGTCGCAAGGCTTCAAGGGGCCGGATCTATCTGCACCGGCGGCACCGCCGATCTCTGCAAGCTGGTGCTGCCCGACGCCGGCGCACCTGCAGGAAGAAGACGCGAAGTTCGCCAACAAGCGCGGCTCTCGCAAGCACCAACCGGCGCTGCCGCTCTATCACCGAAGAGGACGCCGCCGAAGCGCTGTCGCGCCTTCAGCCGTTCGCGGTTCAACGGCCGATGTCCGGTGGCGCCGGGCATCGAGGTCGAATTCATCAATGCCGGACACCTGCTCGGGTCGTCGTACGTGCTGCGACGCGAGCCGACAAGAGCGGCGGCCGCATCCTGTTCGGCGGCGACCTCGGGCGCTACGCGCGGCCGATCCTTCCGGATCCCTCGCCCGGCGTCGCGGCGACGTGCTGCTGGTCGAATCGACCTACGGCGATCGCCTGCATCCCGCCGAAGACGATGGCGCGACGCTGGCGCGCATCATCAAGGAAACGATCGCCGCGCGGCGGCAAGGTGATCATCCCGGCGTTTGCGATCGGGCGCGTCGAAGAGCTGCTGTACTGGCTGTTCAAGCTCGAAGACGCAGGAGCCGCGTGCCGAAGCTGCCGATCTACGTCGACAGCCCGATGGCGATCAAGGGCATCGAGTTCTACCGATGCGCGCACGCGACGAGCTCGACAAGGAGATCGTCGAGCGATGCGCGCGCAAGCTGCCGCGCTTCACGGCGGTCAACTCGGCGCTGGAGTCGAAGGCGCTGGTCGAGCGACGACGCGCCGGCCGTCATCATCGCGTCGAGCGGCATGGCCACCGGCGGCCGGGTCGTGCACCACCTGTTTGCCGGCGCTGCCCGACCCGCGCAACACCGTGCTGTTCGTCGGCTTCCAGGCCGCGGGCACGCGCGGCCGGCAGCTGGTCGACGGTGCACACGCACGTGAAGATGTTCGGTCAACAGGTGCCGGTCCACGCGCAGAATAGAGAAGATCGACGGCATGTCGTCGCACGCCGACGCCGGCGAAATCATCCGCTGGCTGCGCACGTTCCCGCGCGCGCCGAAGGCATGACCTACCTCGTGCACGGCGAGCCGTCGCGCAGGACGCGCTGAAGGCGCGCATCACGAAAGAGCTCGGATGGAATGTAGAGATCCCCTCGCACGGTCAGAAGGTCGACCTGCCGCCTGACATGACGACCGATCGCGCACCGACCCGGCCGTACCTGCTCGAGCAGATCGACGACGCGGCCGTCGTTCAGTTGTACGCCGACGGCTTCGACAAGCTGTCGCTGAACGAGAAGACGCTCGTCTGGCATCTCTACCAGGCGGCGCTCGCCGGCCGCGACATCTATTACGACCAGCGGCATCGCCATAACCTGGCATCCGCCACCTGCTCGAGCAGATCGCTGCGTCACCCGCACGGCATTCCCGGAGCCGACGCTGGCGGAGCTGACGCGCTACACGAAGCTGTTCTGGCTGAACACCGGCCCGTACAACAACCTGACGGCGCGCAAGTTCCTGCTGCGACCTCGATCGCCAGCGCGTGATCGAAGCGATGGAGATCGCGGCGCGGCCAACGGCGCCGCGTTCCGATCTCGAGACGGCGAGATCGATCGGCGACGCTGCGTCGAGCGCTACGCGCGCGATGTTCTTCGATCCCGACTTCGAGCCGATGGTCACGTGCAAGACGCCGGGCGACGGGCAGGACATCCTCGCCTCGAGCGCCAACAATCTCTACGACGGCGTGACGATGGCCGACCTCGAGGGCTTCGAGGAGCAGCAACCAGCTCAACTCGCGGCTCGTGAAGCGCGACGGCCAGCTCGTCGAAGAGGTCTACAAGGTCGGCGGCCTCTACGACGACGAGATCTGCGCAGATCGTCGGCCACCTGCGCGACGCCGCGGCCGTTGCGCCGCCGAGCCGTTCGCCAAGGCGCTCGACGCGCTGGTCACGTTGTACGAGACCGGCTACGACAGCGATCGCGAGGCGTTCGACATCGCCTGGGTGCAGAACCGCGACTCCGACGTGGACACGATGAACGGCTTCATCGAGGTCTACATGGACGCGCGCGGCATGAAGGGCGCGTGGGAAGGCATCGTCTACTACGCCAATCACGAGAAGACCGACGAAGATCCGCGCGCTGGCCACGCACGCGCAGTGGTTCGAGGATCACCTGCCGATCGATCCGAAGTACCGCAAGCCGAAGGTGCAGGGCGTGTCGGCGCAGGCGATCGAAGTCGTCGTCGAAGCCGGCGACTCCGGCCCGATCACGCCGATCGGCGTCAACCTGCCGAACGATCAGCGCATCCGCGAGAAGTACGGCAGCAAGTCGGTGTCGCTCGTCGAACGTCCTCGATGCCTACGAGCGCTCGATGCCCGACAGCTTCCGCCAGGAGTTCGCGTGGGACGACGCGGAGGTCGGAGCGGGCGCAAGCGGTGGGGCGCGTTTGCCAGCGAGCTGACGACCGAGATTCACGAGGTGCTCGGGCACGGCTCGGGCCGCATGGCCGATCACGTCACCGTGACGCCGCAGGATCTGCTGAAGGAGCAGTACTCGGCGCTCGAGGAGACGCGCGCCGATCTCGTCGCGCTGTATTTCGTCGCCGATCCGTATCTCGTCGAGATCGGCCTGGTGCCGCCGGACGAGCAGCAGGCCGTCGTGCAGACCGAGTACGAGGCCTACGCGCGCAACGCGCTGGTGCAGCTGCGGCGCGTCCGCATCGGCGCGCAGCTCGAAGAAGATCACATGCGCAACCGCCAGGCGATCGTGCACTGGCTGCTGGCGCAACACCACGGCGATCGACGTCCGCGCGCCGCGACGAGAAGACCTACTTCGTCGTCGTCGACACCGACGCGTTCCGCGACGGCGTGGCGCGGCTGCTGCGCCGAAGTGCAGCGCATCAAGTCGGAAGGCGATTACGCGGCGGCCAAGGCAGCTGTTCGAAACCTACGGCGTGCACTTCGACCCCGAGCTGCGCGACGAGGTCGTCGCGCGCGTCGACCACCTGAACCTGCCGTCGTACACCGGCTTCGTGATGCCGAAGCTGGAGCCGGTGACGGACGCGGCGGGCGCGATCACCGACGTGAAGATCTCGTATCCTTGCGATCTGACCACGCAAATGCTCGAGTACTCTGCAGCCTGTAACGGGGCCTGGCACGAATCGGCGACAACGATGCGAGAAACTGCTCTCGTCATGTCTCTGCCGATCGCGCTGCTCTGTCTTCGCGACAGCGGCGGCCGCGCAGTCGCTGCAGGAGCGGATGCTGCAGGCCGAGGATGCGCGTCCGACGACCGACGCGGCCTCGCGCCGCTGCGCGAAGGCCTGCAGGGCAACGCGCGCGGCGCACCGCGATTCGCGCGATCGGGCGCCTCGAGCGGCCCGAGATGATTCCGCTGATCGCGCCGGCGCTGAACGACGGCGTCGGCATCCGCGCCGAGGCCGCCAACGCGCTGGCGCAGATGGCGCGCACGCCGGCGGCGGTCGCCGAGGTGCAGAAGCTGCTGCTCGCGCGCGCGGCGACCGATGCCAGCCTGAACACGTGGGAATCGTGGGGCGAGATCGCCGCGGCGCTCGGACGGCTGCCGTACGACACGGCCGCGCAGGTCGCGGAAACCGAAGCGGTGCTTGATCGACCGGACTGCCGGCGCCCGACTCGATGAACGACGTCGAAACCGCGGCGCTGGTCGGCGTCGGCGCGCGGCCTCGAATCGCTCGCCCGCACGGTTCGCGCGAAGAAGCTGCCGCCGCTCGGCGAGCGCACGTGGGATCTGCTGCGCTGGGCGGCCACCGCGCAGCGCCCGCCGGCCGATCCGCGCTCGGCGCTGACGCGCCGCCTGGCGATGGCGGCGCTCGTCACCGGCAACCAGGCGACGACGTCGGTGATCGAGCGCGGCCTGAACGACGCCGACGCCGAAGTGCGCCGCTTCGCGGCCGCCGCCGCGGCGACCGATGCGCGCATCGACGAGCGCGAGCGCATCATCAAGATCGCGCTCGCCGACAAGGAACCGCGCGTGCGGCTCGAAGCGTTGCGCGCGTGGGGCCGCCAGCTTGCAGAAGACGTCGTGCGCGCCGATCCGCGCCGCGCTGAAGGATGCCAACCCGCACGTGAGGCTGCAGGCGATCGATCTGCTCGGCAGCGCCTGTCCCGCGGCCGAAGCGCCCGCCGCCGATCTCGACGGCGATCGTCGACTCGCTGTCGACCGACGCCGCGCGCCTGGCATGCGCCGGCGCACGCCCTGGTGTCGCTGGCGCGCGATCAGCCTGACGCCGCCCGGCAAGGCGCTGCCGCGCGTTCGTCGCAGCATCCCACCTGGCAGGTGCGCATGTATGCCGCGCGCGCCGCCGGCGTGCTGCGGCGCGACCGACGATCTCGACGCGCTTGGCGCCGACGCGAACGACAACGTCCGCGAGGCGGCGCTCGCGGCGCTGATCGACCTGAAGCGTGCCCGAAGCGCGTGCCGACCGCGCTCGACTGCGCTGGCGCGCGACGACTATCAGCTGGTGCATCACCGCGACGCGCGCGCTCGAGGACAAGAGCGACCGCGCCGAAGGCGACGACGCCGCTCCTCGACGGCGCTCGGCCGCCTGACCAAGGAGCACAAGGACACGTCGCGCGATCCGCGCATGGCGATCCTCAATCGCCTGCAGGCGTACGGCGATGCGTCGCAGGCGGTCGAACCTCGAAGGCTACCTGAAGGATTTCGATCCGGCGATCGCGCAGAAGGCCGCGGAGATCCTGACCGCGTGGACCGGCAGCCCCGCGCACCGCGGCGCCGCAGCCGCTGACGCCGCCGGGCGTGACGCGTCGGCGATGGTGAACGCGCTGCGCGGCAAGTCGCTGCGCTTTCACATGGCGGGCCGTGGCACTTCGACATCGGCCTCGACGTCGATGCCGCGCCGCTCACGGCGATTCGCATCGCGCGCCGCGCCGGCGAAGGCTATTACGACGGCCTGACCTTCCACCGCATCGCGCCGAACTTCGTGATCCAGGGCGGCAGCCCGGCGCCAACGAATACAGCCGGCGATGCCTTCTACATGCGCGACGAAGTCGGCCTCCACGTGCGCGGCACCGTCGGCATCTCGACGCGCGGCCGCGACACCGGCGACGCGCAGATCTTCGTCAACCTCGATCGACTCGCCGCGCCTCGATCACATCTACACCGTGTTCGGCACGGTCGTCGCCGGCATGGACGTCGTCGACGGCATCCTCGAAGGCGATGTGATCGACCGCGTCGAGCTGGTCAGTCGCTGATCGTCGAGCGATCTTCATGATCTCGTCGCGACTGCCGGCAGAGCTCTCGAGCCCAACGCGGTCACGCGCGCGCTCGCCGCGAAGCGCCGTGCCGGCGGGCGACCGTCATCGATCTGACCGAGACCAATCCGACCGCGCGTCGGCTTCCCTATCCCGCGGATCTGCTCGAGCCGCTCGCCGAATCCGCGCGGCGCTCGACTACGATCCGCAGCCGCTCGGCCTGTGGTCCGCGCGCGGCCGCGGTCGCGCCGACTTCCGCCGCCGCGGCATCGTCATCTCCGCCGATCGCGTGGCGCTGACGTCGAGCACCAGCGAGGCCTACGCGCTGCTGTTCAAGCTGCTGTGCGATGCCGGCGACGCGGTGCTGGTGCCGCAGCCGAGCTATCCGCTGTTCGAGCACCTCACGCGGCTCGAATCCGTGACGCGCGATTCCGTACGCGCTCGAGTATCACGGCGCGTGGCGGATCGACATCGACTCGATCGACGCGCGCCGCTCGACCGATCGCGTCGAGGCGATCCTGGTCGTGTCGCCGAACAATCCCGACCGGATCGTTCCTGCACGCGGACGATCTCGCGGCGCTCGTCCGAGATCTGCGCCGCCGCACGATCTGGCGATCATCGGCGACGAGGTGTTTGCCGACTATCGCGCTCGATCCGGCGCCCGACGGCGGCGCCGGTGCTGGCCGGCGCGCGACGTGCTGACCTTCAGCCTCGGCGGCCTGTCGAAGTCCGGCGGGCTGCCGCAGCTGAAGCTCGGGTGGATCGGCTTCGGCGGGCCGCCGGCCGCGCGTCGACGAGGCGCTGGCCGCCTACGAAATCATCGCCGACACCTACCTGTCGGTGTCGACGCCGGTGCAGGTGGCCGCGCCGGCGCTGATCGAGCACGGCGCGGCGACATTCGCGCCCAGATCCTGCGCGCGGGTGCGCCGCAACCTGGAGTCGCTGCGCCAGGCCTGCGCGGCCGCGTCCGTCGGTCTGACGTGCTGCGCGTCGAAGGCGGGTGGTCGGCGGTCTGCAGGTGCCGCAGATTCGATCGGAAGAAGCGCTCGTGCTCGAGCTCGCTGCGAGAAGGACGATGTGCTGGTGCACCCCGGATACTTCTTCGATTTCGCGCGCGAGGCGTTCCTCGTCGTCAGCCTGCTGGTCGAGCCGGCGCGTTCGATCGCGGCGATCGCGCGCGTGCTGGAGCGCGCGGCCGGGAGCCGCTCGTGAGGCGCCGCCAGAGCGGCATCAGCGTGCCGCTGTTCTCGCTGGTCTCGCGCAACAGCTGGGGCATCGGCGAGTTCGCCGATCTGCCGCGCGTTCTGCGCGCTGGCTGGCGGAGGCGGGGCAGTCGATCGTGCAGATCCTGCCGATCAACGAGATGCCGCCGATCGAAACGCTCGCCGTACTCGGCGATGACGGCGATGGCGCTCGATCCGATCTACATCGCGATGGCGAACGTCGCCGACTTCGCCGGCCTCGGCGGCGAGCTCGCGCTCGACGGCGCGGAGCAGGCGGAGATCAAGCGGCTGCGCGCAGTCGCCGCGGATCGATTACGCCGCGATCCGCCGGCTCAAGGACCGTGGCTGCGCCGCGTCGTTCGATCGCTTCCTCGCGGCTCGAGGTCGTCGCGCGGCACGCCGCGCGCCGCGCGCTTCGACGCGTTCGTGCCGGCGCAATCGTGGTGGCTCGACGAGTACGCGCTGTTCCGAGCGCTGCGCCGTCGCACCAGGACGACCGCGCGTGGATGGAGTGGCCCGAGCCGCTGGCGCGCGCGGACGCGGTCGTCGCGGAGGCGCGCAGCGTCGCTCGCGCGCCGAGATGAGCTATCGCGAAGTACCTGCAGTGGATCGCCGCCGAGCAGTGGGCGGAGGCCAAGCGACTGTCGTGGCCGGTGCGCGTGTTCGGCGACCTGCCGTTCATGATCTCCGGCAACAGTCCCGACGTGTGGGCGCGGCAGGACGAGTTCCGCTTCGACGCGACCATCGGCGTGCCGCCGGATGCGTTCAGCGAGACCGGACAGGACTGGGGCCTGCCGCCGTGGCGATGGCCGACGTCATGGCGCGATACCGACTTCGCCTGGATGCGCGCGCGCGCCCGCCGCTACGGCGATCTCTACGACGGCTATCGCATCGACCACCTCGTCGGCCTCTATCGCACCTACGTCCGGCCGATCGACAAGGCGCATGCCGGCGTTCTTCGATCCCGCCGAGGAAGACGAGCAGCAGATCGCGCTCGGCGAAACGCTGATCGGCATCTTCGCAGGCGCCGAGCGCGAGCCGGAGGTGATCGCCGAAGACCTCGGGCATCGATCCCGCCATTCGTGCGCGAGTCGATGACGCGTCTCGATCTTCCCGGACTCAAGGTGTTGCGATGGGAGCGGCACTGGGATCGCCCGACGGCAGCCGCCGATCGACCCGGTGGACCTATCCCGAGTGATCGGTCGCGACGACCGGCACGCACGACATCGAGCCGCTGGCGGCGACGCCCGAAGGCGCAGACCGAAGAGCACGCGCAGGCGATACTGCAGTCGCTGCTGTCTGCCGGCTCGTGCCTGACGCTGATTCCCGCTGCAGGACGTCTTCGGCTGGACCGATCGCATCAACACGCCGGCGGTGGTGGACGACGTGAACTGGACCTGGCGCGTGCCGTGGCCCGTCGACGACGTGGCTCGATCGCGAGCGAGACCGTCGCGCGCGCCGATCAACTGAAGCGCCCTGGACGCGGAGGCAGGACGATGAGCGAGCCGACGAGACCGAACAGCCCGCACAGGACCGATTCCCGCCCCGCCACTCGACGGCGCCACGACTGGCTGAACGTCGCCGCGCCGATCACGATGGCAGCAGCTGCGCGGCAAGGTCGTGATCCTCGACTTCTGGACCTACGGCTGCGTCAACTGCATGCACGTGCTGCGCGATCTCAAGACGCTCGAGCAGCGATTCCCGCAACGAGCTCGTGGTCATCGGCGTGCACTCGCCGAAGTTCACCAACGAGAAGAACACCGAGAACCTGAAGCCGCATCCTGGTCCGCTACGAGATCGAGCACCCGGTCGCCAACGACGCCGAATCGCGCGATCTGGAGCGCTACGGCGCGCAGGCGTGGCCGACGCGCGTCATCATCGATCCCGCCGGTCAACCTCGTCGGCACGGCGATGGGCGAGGGCAACCTCGAAGGCTTCGTCAGCGCGATTCGCACGGTGGTGCGCGTCTTCGACGAGCGCGGCGCAGATCAACCGCACGCCGCTGCCGCTCGATCTCGAGCGCGCCGCCACGCCGATCGGCCGCTGCTGTATCCCGGCAAGGTGCTCGCCGACGCCGCATCGCGATCGCCTCTTCATCGCCGACTCCAACCACAACCGCATCGTCGTCGCGACGCTCGACGGCGAGCTGATCGATGTGATCGGATCCGGCCTGCAGGGCGACAGCGACGGCATCTTCTCGCAGGCGCGCTTCTATCGGCCGCAGGGCCTCGCGCTTGACGGCGATCACTCTGTACGTCGCCGACACCGAGAACCATCAGATCCGCGTCGTCGATTTCCAGGCGCGCATCGTCGCAGACGGTGGCGGGCACCGGCAAGCAAGGCGCGTGGGGCGGTGACGGCGGCGAGGCCACCGAAGTCGATCTGAACTCGCCGTGGGATCTCGCGCTGAAGCCCGGCATCCTGATCGTCGCGATGGCCGGCCCGCACCAGATCTGGGTCATCGATCTGCTGAACGACCAGGTCTATCCGTATGCCGGCACGGGGGAGGAAGGCGCGCCGCGATGGCGCGGTGCTGGAGGCGGCCTTCGCGCAACCCTCGGGCCTGGCGCTCGATGGCGGGACGCTCTATGTCGCGGACGCGGAGTCCAACACGATTCGCGCCGTGGCGCTGCCGCCCGTCAACGACGTGACCACCCTCGCCGGCGGCGATCTCTTCGACTTCGGCGACGCGGACGGCGTCGGCGACGATCGCGCGTTTCCAGCATCCGCTTGGCGTCGCGGTGCATGACGGCCGGGTGTTCGTCGCCGACACCTACAACCACAAGATCCGAGTGCTCGATCCCGCGAGCCGCAGAGTGAAGACACTGGCCGGCACCGGCGTTTCGGGTTTGAAGGACGGCGCCGCCGCGCGCGCACAGTTCGCCGAACCCGGCGGCCTCTCCATCGCCGATGGCGTGCTCTACGTGGCGGACACCAACAACCACGTGATCCGGACGATCGACCTCGCGACCAACGAGGTGCGCACACTGCAGCTTCCGTCGCTGACGCCGCCCCTCGCGTATAGCTACCTCAGGGGGGCCAGGAGCTAGGGATCAGGGAGCAGGGAGCAGGGCATCGGGAGTCGGGAGTCGGGAGTCGGGAGTCGGAAAGGCCCGAGCCGAGAACCGCGAACCCAGAACGTAGAACCGAGAACCGAGAACCGAGCCAAGCCCCAAGCCCCAAGCCCCAAGTCTCAAGCCCCCCGCCTTGCCCCCGGCGTCGCCCGCACGCCGTGCCGGGTTCGCAAGGTGATGAGCGGTAGCGGCTCGATTGGGTGCTGCGGATCGAGCGCCATGCGCCAGCGGCCGGCGAGGGTGGCCAGCACGATCATCGCTTCGGTCCACGCGAAGCCCTCGCCGACGCACAGGCGGTTGCCGCCGCCGAAGGGGAAGTAGGCAAATCGCGGGCGGTCCCTGGCCTCAGCTTGCCATCGCTCTGGAATGAACCGATCCGGTTCGGGCCAGAAGCGCGCGTCGCGATGCACGATCCATTGGCTCATCAGGATGAGTGCGCCCTTCGGAATGTCGTGGCCCGCCCAGTGATAGTCCTCGAGTGCGCGACGTCCCAAGGTCCACGCCGGCGGATACAGCCGCATCGACTCTGCAACGACGGACCGCGTGTAGGGCAGCTTCGTCACATCGTCCGCCGACGGAGCTCTACCCTGCAGCACGGCGTCGAGCTCGGCGTGGAGGCGTTGCTCCACTTCCGGATGGCGCGCGAGCAGCACCCAGGTCCACGAGAGCGCATTCGCGGTGGTCTCGTGTCCCGCGAGGAAGAGCGTGATGACCTCGTCGCGGAGCTGCCGGTCGGTCATGCTCCCGCCCGTGCCTTCGGTGTCCTGCGCGTGCAGCAGCATCGAGAGCAGGTCGCCACGATCCTCGCCGCTCGCTCGCCTCGCGGCGATGATGCCGTAGATCACCTCGTCCAGCGCCACCTGCGCGGCGCGGTAGCGCCGCATGCGGGGCAGCGGCAGGTGAACCAGCCAGTCTCCGAACGGCACCAGCACCAGGTCGAACATCTCCATGACGTCGGTAATCGCCTGCTGCACGCGCGCGGTGTCGCTGTTGGTTCCCACCTGCGCGCCGAACAGGGTGTCCGAGACGATGGCCAGGGTGAGGCGGTTCATCTCGGCGGAGAGATCCAGGGGCGCGCCATCAACCCAGCGATCGCGAGCGGCCACGGCCGCCCTGGTCATGGCTTCGGCATAGCCGGCGACCCTCGCCTTGTGAAACGCCGGCTGCACCAGCCGCCGCTGCCTCAGGTGGAACGTGCCTTCGCTGGTGAGAAGTCCTTCACCAAGCGTCCGCTTGGCCCGTTCCAGCGCGCGGCCCTTGGCAAACGACGAGGCGTTCGTGATGAGGACGTCCTCGATGCCGGCCGGATCGCTCAGCAGAAAGATCAGCTGCGGTCCGATCCTGAACTGCGCCACCGGGCCATAGCTGGCCACTTCCTCGAGGAACCGCAGCGGATTCCGCCGCATCCGCCGCAGGCTCGACCAGGGCAACATGAATCGCGGACCGGGCGCCATCGCACAAGAGTCTATGTAACTTTGCGCCTCCAGGCTTCAGGCTTAGGACCCAAGACCCAAGACCCAAGACCCGAGCTTCAGGCCCCGTCGCGAACCTCTTCCGCGGAGTACAATCCGTCTGATGTTCCGCCGCCTGCCCACCGTCCTCGGTGGCACGCTCGTCCTGTTCCACGGTTGGCTCCTCGCGAGCCAGATCTTCAAGGGCGAGTTGAGCGATCCGGGCCTGGTGCTTCGCTGGATGGTGGCCGCGGGACTGGTGATGGCCCTGGCGACGCTGCGCCGCCGCGGCGAGTCGATGTTCCTGGGCCGCAAGGCCATTTCCATCTGGCTGCTGGCGGCGCTGCTCCACGGGCCGGTTGTCTCGGGCGCGGTCGCGCACGACGGGTCACCGGCGCTGCCCGAAGCCGTCACCGCACTGGTGGAGATTGCCGCCGCGTCGATTGCCGTGGGCCTCGGGCTGGGGCTGCTGATCGCGCTTTTCGCCGGGCGCCTCGCGCTTGCGTTCAACGCGCTGGCAGTTGCGGGTCTGTGCCACGTTCGCGCGTTCTACATCGCCCGCGTGCTGCCGTTCGCGCCGCGCCCGCCTCCCGTGCACTCCTCGCTCGCCTTCAACTAGATCACGTTGCCGCGCTCGCTGGCGCAGGCGGCCCTTTTCGATGTTTCTGATGTGTAGACGACCGCGCGCGTGCGCGTGTCCTCGATTGTCGTCCCCGGCGGACGGCCTCGAGGGCAATGGTCATTGGACGGAGTCATGGTGATGCGTACTCGGATCTTGATTGGCGTGGCGGTGATGATGCTGATGGGGGTGCTGCCGGCAGCGGCGGCCACCATCAGCGGGGTCGTGACGGACACCAGCGGTGCGGCGATGCCCGGCACCCGGGTGGTGCTGCGCGACGTGGCGACGCGGCAGGAGTTCGTCGTGGAGACGGGCCCCGACGGCCGCTTCAGCATCGAGGCGCCGACGACCGGCACCTATCTGATCAGCGTCACGCGCGTCGGCTTCTCCGAAGCCGCGCAGACCCTGGTGATCGACGATGTCGAGCAGAAGCTGGAGGTGCCGCTGTCCCTCGAAGTGGGCTCGCTGGCCACCGCGGTGGTGGTGACCGCCTCGCGCGCCGAGCGCGACACGAAGCAGATTCCGCTGCACGTCGACACCATCTCGAAGACCGCGGTGGAGCAGACCAACCAGCTCTCCACCGGCGACGCGCTGACAATGGCCGCCAACATCACGCCGGTGGGGAACGGCCCATTCGGCGTGAGGCCCCGCCTGCGCGGGCTGGACTCGACGCGTCTGCTGGTCCTCGTGGACGGCGAGCGGCTGAACACCGCGCGGCAGGCGACGGATCGCACCGGCGCGGAAGTGGGCCTGGTGTCGCCCGACGCCATCAGCCGCATGGAAGTCGTGAATGGCGCCGGCACGCTGATGTACGGCTCGGACGCCCTGGCCGGCACCATCAACATCATCACCAACGAAGCGTCGTTCACGCCGCGAGCGGCAGTTCCTCTACGGCTTCAACGGCTTCTACAGCTCCAACGAGAACGGCATGCGCGGCACCGGCACCCTCGGTGTGACGGCGCCGAACTACACCCTGCGCGTCCAGGCCGGCGCGGAAGACTACGACAACTACAAGGCCGGCGATCTCGACGTGGAGGACACGCGCCCCTACTTCGCAGTCCGGCGTGCTGGACCAGAAGGACACCATCGACGACAACTTCGGGTTCACGCTTCGGCGCCTTCCCCGAACCGTTCAACGCCCCGTACGTGCGCACCGACAACGAGGTGCTGAACGCGCAGGCGAAGGGCAACTTCGTGAACGCCTCGGGCCTGATCAAGGTGGGCGACCGCCGCTCGGTGCGCGTCCGCTACCAGCGTCGCCGGATGGAGGATGTCGGCTTCCCGGATTTCGCCGATCCCTACTTCTTCAACGCGACGTCGCTGCCGCACAGCAATCTCGATCGCGTGTCGGCCCGCTACGAGGCACAGGCGGTCACGCCCTGGCTGGCCAACCTGTCGCTCACGGCCTACTACCAGCGCACCGAGCGCCTGCTCCAGAACGCCCTGCCGGTGCAGTTCCCGGCGCCCGCCGCCGCGTTCTTCCCGATCAGCGTGTTCCGGCTCGACATCCTCTCCGAGACCGAGCAGCGGGTCTGGACGCCGGGCGTGGACCTGCAAGCCGTGCTCGTGCCCGCGAAGAATCACCTGCTGACGACGGGCGCGACGTTCTACCGCGACCGCAGCAGCGACCAGCGTTCGACCACACCACGACCTCGCTGGTGGGGCAGGTCGTGCTCGGGCCGCGTGGCCCGGCGCCGGTGGTGCTGCCGTCGCCGATGCAGCTGGGGCCGGCCGTGCCCGGCAACCCGGTGCGCGTGCCGGACGCCAGCCTGCGCGACATCGCGCTGTTCGCCCAGGACGAGTGGCGGCTGCGGGCGAACCTGTCGCTCATCGCCGGCCTGCGCGGCGACTTCTTCAACGTGACCACCGAGGCCACGCCGGGATACGACGTGTCATCGGTGATCGCCGGCGCGACGCCGCCGATCGATCCCTCGACGCTGCCCGACCCGAACGGCGCGACCTACACGCGCCAGTCGCTGACCGGTGACATCGGCCTCGTCGCCAATCCAGGCGGGCCGCGTGAGCCCGTTCGTCCGCTTCGGGCGCAGCTACCGGCATCCGAACCTGGAGGAAATGCTGTTCGCCGGCCCGGCGACGGTGGGCAGCATCGTGCCCAACGTGAAGGTGGAGCCCGAGACCGGCAACAACTTCGACGCCGGCGCGAAGTTCGCGGCCGGCCGCGTCTCAGGTGGCGCGTACTTCTTCGTCAACCAGTACCAGGACTTCATCGCGCAGGACCTGGTCGTGGCCACCACGCCGTCCGGCCCGCTGGCGCAGGCCACCAACTACGCCGACGTCCGGATCACCGGCATCGAGTTCTCGGCCGACGCGCCGATCGTCCTGAACCGCGGCGTGCTGACGCTCTCGACCTCGGGCGCCTTCACCCGCGGCACCATCACCGACGGTGTGAACCCGCTCGATGGCGCGGCGCTGGACGACACGCCGGCCGACAACATCACGCCGTCGAAGATCATCGCCGCGGCGCGTTACACCGACTCCTCGCAGCCGCTGGTGGGTGGAGTACGGCATCCGGGGGCAGAGCGAGGTCACCCGCGTGGCCGAGACGCTGCTCGATTCGCCGTTCCTCATCGCCCAGGACCTGCTCTCGCTCGACGGCTTCGCGGTTCAGCGCATCGGCTGGGGCGTGAACCTGTCCCGCAATCGCGACCGCCTGGGAGTGACCTTCGCGGTGGAGAACCTGACGAACAAGTACTACCGCGAGCACTTCCAGTTCGCGCCGGCGCGCGGCCGGAGCTTCACCATCGGGTTGAACGTCGGGGCGTTCTAAAGGCAAAGGCAAAAGGCAAAAGGCAGAAGGCAGAAGGCAAAAGAGGCGGAAGGCCAACACCGTGCAGCCGACGCTGGTTCACTACATTCCGGTCGTGACGACGATTCTGGCGATTCCGTTCTCGCTGGAGATCTTCCGCCGCTGGCGCGCGCATCCTGAACGGCTGCACCTGCTGTGGTGGGCGATCGGCGTCGGCGTCTACGGCGTCGGCACGTTCACGGAAGCGTGGACCACGCTATTCGGCTGGAGCCCGGCGATCTTCCGGGCCTGGTACATCTCCGGCGCGCTCCTCGGGGGCGCGCCGCTGGCACAAGGCTCGGTCTATCTGCTGATGAAGCGGAAGACCGCGCATGTGCTCACCGCCTTGCTCATTGGCTACGTCGCTGGTGGCGTCCGTTGCCGTGATGCTGTCGCCCATCGACTACGCCGCGGTGGAACCGCACCGGCTCACCGGCCGCGTCTTCGGCTGGCCCTGGGTCCGCCTGTTCAGCCCGGTGGTCAATCTCTACGCAGTGGTCTTCCTGATAGGCGGTGCCGTGCTGTCGGCGCTCCGTTACAGCACCGACCCGCTGAACCGGCATCGGATGTGGGCGAATGTCTTGATCGCGGTGGGCGCGATCTTGCCCGGCATCGGCGGCACGGCCACGCGCATGGGCCACACCGAGGTGTTGTACGTGACCGAGCTGATCGGCCTGGTGCTCACCTGGACGGGCTATCGCATCAGCGTGCGGCCGATCGCGCCGCCGCCGATGCAGCCGTCAGCCGCGCGGTAGCCTCAGTGCCGAATCTGGTAGGTGACGAACACACAGCCACCGTCGAGCGTGCGGCACTCCTTCAGTTCCAGCGCCACGCGCTTGCCGATCCCGACGAACGCCGGCACGCCGCCGCCGAGCAGCACCGGATGGACGTTGAAGCCCACTTCGTCCACCACCCCGGCATCGATCAACGCGCTCGCGAGGTTACCTCCGCTCATGACGATGATGTCCTTGCCGGCGCGTGACTTGAGGTCGCGGACGAAAGCGCCGGCTTCCTCGCGCACCAGCTCGACGCCGCTGCCTTCCGGGACGCTGGTGAGCGTTCGCGAGAACAGATAGCCAGTCACGCCCTTCATCCCGCCGCCTCCTTGTCCCGCGGCGCCCTCCCAGGTCTTGCGGCCGAACAGGATCGTGTCCGCGCTGGCCCAGCTGCTGGCCATGATCTTCTGAACGTCCTTGCTGAAGTGCAGCCAGTCGATCTCGCCGGATGGACCGGCCATGAATCCGTCGAGGCTGCAGGCTCCGCCGTAAATCACCTTGCGCATATCTCCTCCCAATTCGGTGCCTGCTTCGAGCGTGCCTCAGTGCACGCGAACGCCAGGCAGCGGAGCGGCACCCGACAGCAGCGGCGAGCGCCGTCCGAGGAGCTCCTGGTCGAAGTACTCGCGCACGATCTGCCGTGTCACCGCGATGGCGTGGAGTGCCGTCATCGGACCGAAGATCGGACGGCCCGCCAAGGGACCGCCCCACAGCACCATGTCGCTGAAGTCGTTGTGCAGCGTGTCGTCCACGTCCACGCGTAGATAGGGCTTGGCCGATCGCGAGTAGATGACATCGCTTGCGCCGCGGCGCCCCTCGCGGGCGGAGTAGACCATCAGGAAGGGCCGGTTCATCGGCGTGTCGATCATCGGGCCGTACTGCGGGATGCCGTCGAGGTTCAGCCCCGCCCGGCAGCGGCGATCCTGCACGCAGAACTGTGCCGCCGTGACCCCGCCCATCGAGTGGCCGAAGGCCCCCAGGCGCGCCAGGTCGACTCGCGCCGCGAGGCGCGCAGCCGGGCCAGCCGGCAGGGCCGGCAACCGGTCGAGCACCAGCGCGGTGTCGTCCACCCAGCGCGTCAGCGCCGCGGTCGTGACCGGCAGCGCGTCGAGATAGCCGCGCATCAGGCGCAGCCGCTCCGCCTCGTCGCCGGCCTTCGTCACCGATGCCATCGTGGCGTCTTCTTTCGCCCACTCGCCCAGCACGTCGCGGATGCCTTTCCGCATCTGCTTCTGGGCGTCGAGTATCGTGACGACCCGGCCGTCGGCCAGCGCGGCAGCCATGGCCTCGTAGGGATGCACCACGCTCAGCACGACGTAGCCGTGGCTGGCCAGGTCCTCCATCAAGGCGGTGTAGGAGGATGGCATGGGCGGTGTAGCCGTGCGAGAAGAGCAGCACCGGCAGCGGCGCGCCGGTGCGCGGCGGCGCGTCGACGATCGACCAGGTCTTCACCCCGGCCAGGTAGTCGAAGGCACCTTCCGGCTGCCGCATCAGGCTCGCGAACGCGCGGGCCTCCTGCATCCCGACGCGGAGATAAGGCGCGTGGCTGCCCTGAGCGCCGTCCACCGCCGGGTACCACGCGAGGACCTGCACCTGACGCTTCTCTGCCTGGTCGCTGAACGTCTCCGCGCGGGCGTCGTCGATCACGGTGAACGACGTCGTGCCGACGGGAAAGGAGCCGCCCGGCTTCGGGAGCTCGAAGGCCGTGCCCGGCGTGGCGGCCGGCTGCGGCGGTGTCTGCGCGATCACGTCTGGGGCCGAGAGCGATCGCCAGCAACACGAGCGCGATCAACCCGGGCGCGATCGACGCGGGCCAAGGTCGGACAGAGTGGCGCGGCATCTGCGGCTCCTTCCCGAGGTCATTGTGCATGCGGACGACGGCGATGTCGCCTAATCGTCGCGGTCAGCTGAGCTTGGCTGTCGTCCCCAAGCCCAAGACCCAAGCCCCAAGCCTCAAGCCCCAAGCCTCAAGCCCGTTCCCCCAGCCCCCTCTTCTCCATGATCAGATCCCGCTGCGGATCGGAGCCCAACAGGAAGGTGTGCGAGCCGACGACCGTGAAGCCGTGTTTGACGTAGAACGCCTGCGCGCGCAGGTTGCGTTCCCATACGCCCAGCCACAACGCGTCGGTGCCACGCGCCTGGGCCGCGGTCTCCACCGCGGTCATCAGGCGTGCCGCCACACCGCGCCCGTGCCAGCCATGGTCGACGTAGAAGCGGGCGAGTTCGAGGGCCGCAGGCGAGCCGACGCACGGCGGCGCGTCACTCACGCGCACTTGCGCGAATGCTGCGAGTACGCCGTCGATCTCGAGCAGCAGCGTGTCGACCGACGGGTCGGCAATGTCGGCCTGTTGGTGAGCGATGGTGTAGGCGCCGTCCAGATAGGCGGCGAGATCGGCCGGATTGTTGTCCGCCTCGAACGTCGCAGTGAACACACGGCGGCCGAAGGCCGATAACGCGGGAGCGTCGGCGGCGAGCGCACGCCGGATGACGAGGTGATCGGTTAGCATGGCGCAGGAAGGCATTCTACCCATGGCCGTCTCCAGTCATCTCAAGATCGCGCTGCCCGAGTACGACGCGCGCATCCGCACGTTCATTCCCGACTACGAAGAGATGCTCGATGCCGCCGCGGCCTCGCTGGTGGCGGCCGAGCGGCCGCTGATGGCGGTGGTGGACCTCGGAACCGGAACCGGTGCGCTGCTGTCGCGCGTGGCCGACGTGGCGCGCCATGCCGCGCTGATTGGCATCGACGAAGACGAGGGCATGCTGGGGATGGCCGCCCGACGGCTCGCGGCCCAGGCTCCACGGCTGATCATCGAGGACTTCGTAGGCGCCGAGATTCCGCGATGCGACGCCATCACCGCGTCGTTCGCGCTTCATCACATCGAGCAGCGCCGCGCCAAGAAGGCGCTCTACGCCCGCGCCCGCAAGGCGCTCCGCCCCGGCGGCGTGCTGGTCAGCGCCGACTGTCATCCGCCGGCCAATGGCGCGCTTGCCGCCGCCGGCCGCGACGCGTGGCATGCGCATCTCGCCGACAGCTACGGTCCGCGGAAAGCCGAATCGTTCCTGCAGGCCTGGGCCGGCGAGGATTTCTACGTCCCTCTCGACGTCGAGCTGGCCCTGTTGCAGTCCGTCGGATTCACCACCGACGTGTCGTGGCGTAAGGGAGCGTTTGCGGTGATCGTGGCCAGGGCCGGGCGCGCAAGGCGCGGCTGAAAAACCGCTGCGCCGCCCCAAGCGGCGCGCCGCTCGGCAGCCGTCATCGCCTGGACGCGGGACCGCGCAGCACCTTGCCTGGCGTGGCGCCGGTGTGGGCGCCGTTGTCCACCACCAGGACCCCGTTCACCAGCACGTAGCGCACGCCCTCGGAGTAGTGGTGCGGATCGGTGAACGTCGCTCGATCGACGATGGTGGCCGCATCGAAGACGGTGACGTCCGCAGCCAGGCCCTCACGCAGCAGGCCGCGATCGGCCAGCCCCAGCCGCGTGGCGGGGAAGGACGTCATCTTGCGCACGGCGTCCTCGAGGCCGAGCACGGCCTTCTCTCTCACATATCGGCCCAGCACCCGCGGAAAAGTGCCAAACGCGCGCGGATGCGGAGCACCATCACCCAGCTTCGTCAGCGATCCGTCGGAGCCGATCATCGCCAGCGGCGAGCGCATCAGGCGTTCGACGTCGGGCTCGTCGTAGGCGTGGAAGATCGCGCTGCAGCCACCCTTCAGCTGGAGTTCGATCACCATGTCCGCCGTTGCCGACTGCGTGAGCGGCTGCCCCGCCGCCTTCAGCAGGTCGGCGATGGTCTTGCCGCCCAGTGACGGGTCGAAACTGCAGCGGGCCAACTGAATCCGTGCGGGCTCGTCACCGAAGCGCTCCTCGATGAAGTCGAGCATCCCGTTCTTCACTTCGCCGCGTACTTTCGGGTTCGCCAGCCTCGCGTTCAGCCCATCGTCGGCCAGCGCCCAACGGGGGAAGATCAAGCTGAGGCCGGTGTGCGAGGCGGTGTAGGGATAGACATCGAAGGTAACGTCCACGCCGCGGGCCCGCGCCGCGTCGAGCAGCGCCAGCGACTGCACGCTCTGTCCGAACTGCCGGCGGCCGCCCACCTTGTGATGGCTGATGTGGACCGGGATCCTGGCGCCGTCGCCGATCTGCAGCGTTTCCTTCACCGAGTCGAGGACGCCGGCGCCTTCGTCGCGCATGTGTGACGTGTAGATGCCGCCGAACGAGCGCGCGGTCGTGGCGAGGGCGATCAGTTCATCGGTGGTGGAGTAGGTGCCGGGCACGTAGGCAAGGCCCGTGGACAGCCCGAGCGCACCGGCCCGCATGGCGTCGCTCACCAGCGATTGCATCGACTCGATCTCGGCCGGCGTGGCCTTGCGGTTGGCCGAGCCCATCACCTGCTGCCGGATGCTGCCCTCACCGACGAACATCGCCAGGTTCGGCGAGAATCGGGCGGCTTCGGCCTTCGCGAAGAACGGCTCCAGCGGCACCGGCGAACTGCCGTCGTTGCCGTCGACAACAGTGGTGATGCCCTGGAACAGGTAACCCTCGGCCCTGGGCAGTTCGAACAGGCCTTCCCGCGCGTGCGCGTGAGGATCGACGAAACCGGGTGCAACGGTCAGGCCGCTCGCGTCGATGCGCCGCGTGGCCGTGGCGCCGCCGAGCGACCCGATGCGCACGATCCGGCCGCCGCTGATTCCGACGTCACCAAGGAACCACGGTGAGCCGCTGCCATCGACGATGCGCCCGCCGGAGATGATGACGTCGAATGCCGTCTGCGCCGCGCCCTGCCGCGCTGCCGCGGGTTGGATTATTGCGAGGGCGAACAGGACGGCCAGGGCCATCCCGACGGACACCGTCAGCCGCTTACGCACGGGTGGTAGCCATCCGCTACTTCATCCGCTGCAGATCGGCTTCGGCCGCGATGTAGCCGAACGCGTTCCAGCCGCCGCCCGACGTCACCTTCTCGAACACCTGCTTTGCCTTGGCGGTATCGCCCGTGACGAAGTAGTAGTTCCCGACGCCGTAACCCTGCGTCGCGATGGTCGTGTCGTCGGCCTTGGCGGTGTCGAGCAGCGCCTCGGGCTTGTCCATGCCCTTGTACATCAGCAGGCGGCGGTGGTACGACTGGTTCTCGAGGATGTCCATCTTCGGGGTGATGCGGTCCAGCACCTTGGCCGCGTCGGCCTTGCGGCCCATGCGCATCAGCGTCATCCACATCCAGTCGCTGGTGGCCGTGATCGAGTCGTCGTTGTTCGACACCTTCATGCACTCGACGTAGGCGTCGTAGGCCTTCGGATAGTTTCCCTGCAGGTAGTAGGCGAGGCCGAGGTGGTACCAGATGTTGAACTGCAAGGTGCTGCGCGGCTTGCCCGCGGGGTTCGGCGCGCCGTCCGGCTCGATCTCGTCGGGCTGCCCCTTGATGAGCGACACGGCTTTCTCGAAGTCGGCCTGCGCCTTCGCGAACTGCCGCGTGGTGAGGTAGCGATGCCCGCGGTGGCGGTAGAAGCGCGGGTTGTCCGGGTAGCGCTCGATGCCCTTCGTGAACGTGGCAATCGCGTCCTGATACCGCCACAAGTAGGCCTGGCGGCGGCCAATCCAGATGAGGGCCTCGGCCGTGGTGGGGTCGGCCACCGACTGCGCCTCTTGCAGATCCTTCTCCAGCTTCTCGCGGTTGGGAATCGGGTTGGGCGGGTAGAGCGCCTTGCCGGCAAGAGACGTCGCCTCCGGCTTGCCGGTCTGTGCCTGCACAACGCCGAACGCCAGCGTCATGGTGAGGATCGCGAGCACGATTCGCTTCATCGACGAGTCTCCTGGGAGAACCGGGATCCGGTATCCGGTGTCCGGTGTCCGGTGTCCGTGTCTGCCGTCTGCCGTCTGCCGTCTGCCGTCTGCCGTTCTGCCTTCTGCCTTCTGCCTTCTGCCTTCTGCCTTTTGCCTTTTGCCTTAGGGCTCCACCGTCTCCGTCGGGCTGTCGAGCAGATCCGGCTGCGTGGCACTCTGCAACTTGCGCGGCGTGGTGTCCACCGAGGTCGGCCCCTCGATCGCGTCGCCGGTGGCCGCGCCCAGTTCCTTGAACTTCCGCATCGACACCATCACCCGCGCGTCGTATGCGCCGACGGCGTCATTGTAGGCGCGCACCGCGGCGTCCAGCCGCGTGCCCAGCGTGTCGAATCGCTCGGTGAACGATCGCGCGCGGTCGTAGAGCTCGCGACCCAGGCGGCTGATTTCCTCGGAGTTGATGGTCAGCCGTTCCTGTCGCCAGCCGAGGGCGGCCGTGCGGAGCATGGCGATCAAGGTCAGTGGGCTGGCGATCAGCACCCGCTGCCTCACGCCGTAGTCGATCAGGTGCGCGTCCTGTTCGAGGGCGCCCATGAAAATCGCTTCCGCGGGCAGGAACAGGACCACGAAATCCGGTGAGCTGGGGAACTGGTCCCAGTAGCCCTTGGCGCCCAGCTTGGTGACGTGATCCCTGACTTGCCGCACGTGGTCGGCCAGCTTGCCGGACCGCACGCCATCGTCGGTCGCTGTCTGCGCGTCGAGGAACGCCTCGAGCGGCACCTTGGCGTCCACGACGATGGTGTGGTTGCCCGGCAGGTTGACGATGAGATCGGGGCGGAGCCGGCCGGCGTCCGAGACCGCAGTCGGCTGCAGATCGAAGTCGCAGTGCTCCAGCATGCCGGCAAGCTCCACGACCTTGCGAAGCTGGACTTCGCCCCACTGGCCGCGGACGCCAGGGGAGCGCAGTGCCCGAACCAGCGTCTGCGTTTCCGCCTGGAGCTGCTGCTGTGTCTGCCCCATGGCTCCGAGCAGCGATCGCAGCGTAGCGGAGTCGTGGATGCGATGTTTGTCGGCCTCGGCCAGTGTTGAGGCAACCTGCGTGAGGGTGTCGCGAATCGGCGCGACCATCGCGTCGAGCGCCTGCTGGCGTTGACCGAGCTCCGCCGCGGCGGTGCGGTGGACGTTGCCGATCTTCTGGTCGGCGAGCTCGAGGAACTGGCGGCTGCTGGTCGTCAGAGCCGACGTGGCCATGGCCGCGAATGAATCCCGGAGCTGCTGTTGCATCTGCTCGACGAGCGCCAGCTTCTCGGGAATCACCCGGTCGCGATGCGCGAGCTCGGCGCTCAGCCGGGCGTGATCGGCCTTCAGGGAAGATGCGGCTTCGGCGCCCCGGGCCCGCGCGACGAGCCACCCCAGAACGCACCCGAGCGCAAAAGCGAGAACGGCAATGAGTATGGAGAAGGCCTCGTTCATCCCGGTGTCAACAATCTCGAGGCAGTGTAATGCAGGAGTGTGCACCGAATTGACAGCCGACGCATAGAATAAGGGAGCCTCCCCGGGCATCTCCTGAATGACTGATGGGCTTGGACAGCGCGTAGCCGCCACCGACTCCGCGACCGGCGAACCCGTCGAGCACCTCGAGCTCGCAACGGACCTGGTGCTCCACACCGCGTTTGCGTCGTCGCTCGCCGACCGTGTTGCCAGACTGTCGTCCGTGCGACATGCGTCGTACGTGCGCGTGCGCCGTGTCGATCGCCCGGCCATCGATCGGCTGGTGGTCGTCTCCGACGCCACCCCGGGGCGACGCCTTTCCGATCTGCTCGACGCGTCCGCCGCGGCCGGCGTTCGTCCCGACATCGATGCCGTGGTCGCGCTGCTGCGACAGCTGTTGCCGGCGGTGGCGCTCTACTCGCGGCACAATCGTGAACAGGCGCTGGGCGTGATCGCGCCGGAGCGGCTGTTCATCGCCCCGCCGTCGCGTGTGGTCATCGCCGACGCGGCGTTTGGTCCGGCCATCGATCACCTGATGCTGTCGCGCAGCGACGCCTGGCGTCGCTACCAGGTGGCCGCGCCGCCGTCGGACGAGGCCGTGGTCAGCACGCCGCGCGGTGACGCGACCGCGCTCGGTGTGGTCACGCTGGCGATGCTGCACGGACGCCGCCTGACGGCCGACGAGTTCCCCGACGCCCTGCCCGCGCTGATCGCCTCGGCTCACGAGCGGCATGGCGACGAAGATCACCCGCTGTCGAGCGTGTTCTCCCGCTGGATCCGCCGCGCGTTGCAGATGGAGGGTCAGGGCTTCGACTCGCCTCAGGCCGCGCAAATCGCTTTCGAGGAAGTGCTGGCCAGCAATCGCCGCTACGTGACCGGCACCGGTGCGCTCGAGCAGTGGGTGGAATCGCACGGCGGTTTCCCCAAGGCGGCGCCGCCGCCGGCCCCGGCGGCCGCGCCAGCCGTGGTCACGGCGGCTGGGGCCGCCCCGCTCGAGAGTTTCACGAGAGACGCGGTCGCGCCCGAGGAACCGGCGGCGGTGGTCGAACCACCCCCGCCCGCCGCCAGCCGGCTGTTCGGGTTGCCGAGGTGGGCCGCGGCCGTGATCATGCTGGTGCTGCTCCAGGCCGTGGTCATCGGTTGGTACTGGACGCGTCCCGCCCCGGGGCCCGTGGAAGGCGAGGGCGAGTTGGTGGTGAGCTCGCGCCCGGTCGGAGCCCGTGTCATCGTCGATGGATCGGACCGCGGCGCGACGCCGCTCACGGTGACGCTGCCCGCGGGGCCGCACGTCATCGAAGTGCGCGCGGCCAGCGGCGAGCCGCGGGTGATCCCGCTGGTGATCCGCGCCAACGTGCAGACGGCGCAGTACGTCGAGCTGCAAGAAGCGACACCGGTCGCGAAGGCGCCCTCGCTGCCGACGAAACGACGCTGATCGCCATCGCGGCGACGGCGTTGAAAGAGCGTGCAGGAGTGAAACCCTCTGGTGCCGACGGCGATCAGCTGGTAGGATGTCGCCTTCGTTTCCAAAAGAAAACATGCGGCGGATTCTGTTACTCGGCTTCGTGATTGGTGTCGCTGCGGCGAGTACCCTGGCATGTCAGCTGGCGCAAGCCCAGGTGCCAGTGGACATCGCCGTCGCACGCCGCACGTCCGACATCGAACTGCCCGCCGACTCCCACCTCATCTCGGGCGTCGTGCGCCCCGGTTCGCTGGCCGCCCTGCTCGAATCGTTCGAACTGCACGAAGCCGATCGGCTGTCGCTGGTCGCGGCCATGCAGCAGGTGTTCGACGTGCGCCGCATCCGCGTCGGCCAGCCGTTCGTCGTAGATCGGATGATCGACGGGCGGGTGCGGAGCTTCGAATACGAGATCGACGGCGACCGCCGCCTACGCGTTGACGTCGATGCCGCTCACGCCTTCGCGGCATCCATTGAAACCATCGACAAGGACATCACCGTCGAGGCCGTCGAAGGCCGCATCTCGCGCGAGAGGCCGTCGCTCATCCAGGCGCTCGATGCTGCCGGCGAGCGGATCGATCTGGCGCTGCAGATGGCCGACGTGTTCTCCGGCGAGCTGGACTTCTCGTCAGAACTCCAGCCCGGCGACGAGTTCCGCCTGGTGATCGAACGCCAGATGCGCAACGGCGTGTTCGTCGGGTACCGCTCCATCGTCGCCGCGGAGTTCGTGGCCAGCGGCCGCGCGCTTCGCGCCTACCGCTATGCGCCCGCCGGCGCCAAGCCGGCCTACTTCGACGAGCAGGGCCGCTCGCTGAAGCGCTTCTTCCTGAAGTCGCCTCTCAAGTTCGAGCCCACCGTCAGCTCGCGGTTCGCCTCGTCGCGCCAGCATCCCATCCTCGGTTACGCTCGTGCCCACAACGGCGTGGACTACCGCGCGCCGAGCGGCGCGCCGGTCGCTTCAGTGGCGCCGGGCACCGTGACCGTGGCGGGCTGGACGGGAGGCGGTGGCCGCACCGTGCGCGTCCGTCACAGCAACGGCTACGAAAGCGAGTACCTGCATCTGTCCGCGATCGCGGTCCGCGCCGGCGAGCACATCTCGCAGGGCGAAGTCATCGGCAAGGTCGGCGCCACCGGTCTCGCCACCGGTCCTCACCTCCACTACGGTTTGCGCAAGAACGGCTCGTACGTGAATCCCGTGCTCGAACACCGCAACATGCCGCCCGGCGAACCCATCCCCGCGTCTGAACTCGCGGCCTACTCGCTCGAACGCGTCCGCCTCTTCGCACTCCTCCAGCCCACGGCCGCCCGCGCCGCGAACTGATCCCCGCGTCCGCGAAGCCGTTCCCAGCCGTGCACATTTGTGCCAGTCGGGTCCCCGAACCCTCGCCTCCGGGCACGAGTCGTGCACTCGCTCCACCTCAGGAGGCTGGTTATGTCCCCAGTGTTCAGTTGGATGACGGCGCGGATGAAATATTTACTTCCTGTCCTGGCATTTCTAGGAATCGCCGTGCCTGCCGCGGCGCAAGGCCCCGGCGTCCGTGGCGGCGTGTCGATCGATCCCGATCAGGTGTACTTCGGCGGCCACTATGAGACCGACGCACTCGTCGATCGTCTGCACTTCAAGCCGAATCTCGAAGTGGGAATCGGTGATGACGTCGTAGCGACCACGATCAACATGGAGTTCGTCTACAAGTTTCCGTCGCGCTCGCGCTGGCTGCTCTACGCGGGCGGCGGTCCCGCGATCAACTTCTACTCCTACGACGATGACGGCGGTGGCGGGGACACGAACACCGAAGGCGGCTTGAACCTGCTGTTCGGTGTGGAGAACCGCGGCGGGTTGTTCTTCGAAGTGAAGGTCGGCGCGATCGATTCACCGGACGTGAAGTTCGGCGTCGGCTACACGTTCAGGTAAGGCAAACCCGCGGTCCGGTAATGGGCGGGAGGGACGCGTCGGTCGCCTCCCGCTCCCTCTATAATCGTGGGTCATGTCCGCCATTTATCCGTTCGCCGCGCTGCGGCCCGCGCCCGGCACGGCGTCGCCGCGTCGCCTCCGTTCCCTACGATGTCGTCAACACCGACGAAGCTCGGGCGCTGGCGGCGGGCAACCCGTTGAGCTTCCTGCACGTGTCGCGTCCGGAGATCGATCTGCCGGCCGGCGCCGATCCGCATGCGGACGAGGTCTATACGCCGGCCGCCGAAAGCTTCGCGGCGCTCCGGCAGTCCGCGCCGCTCGTCGTCGAGAGACGCGCCAGCTTCTACGTCTACCGCCTGCACATGGGCGAGCACGTGCAGTCCGGCGTCGCGGCGTGCTTCTCGATCGACGAATACGATCGCGACCTGATCAAGAAGCACGAGAAGACGCGGCCCGACAAGGAAGACGATCGCACGCGCCACATGCTGGCGATCGGCGCGCAGACCGGCCCGGTGTTCCTCACCTATCGCGCCATCGAAGCCGCGCTGGACGCGGTGGTGCGCAGCGTCGAGGCCGCGACGCCGCTCTTCGACTTCACCGCGCCGGACGGCGTCCGCCACGTCAGCTCTGGCGGTGCCCGAGCGCCGAGAAGCCAGGCGATCGTCGACGGCGTTCGCCGCGGTTCGACGCGCTCTACATCGCCGACGGCCACCATCGCGCGGCGAGCGCGGCGCGGACGCGCGCAGGCGCTGGCGGCGAAGGGCGCCGGCGAGCACGATCGCGTGCTGGCGGTGGCGTTCCCCGACAACCAGATGCAGGTGCTGCCGTACAACCGCGTCGTCCGGACCTCAACGGGCCTGACGCCGGAGGCGTTCCTGCAGGCGCTCGGGCGCAGCGTTCACGGTGCGCGAGGGCGGCCCGGCGATCGCCGGCGCAGCAAGGGCGCAGATCGCGATGTACCTCGCGCGGCGAGTGGTACACGATCGACCTCGAAGACCGCGCCGGACGACGCTCGACGTCGACGTGCTGCGAGACCGACGATCCTCGAGCCGCTCCTCGGCATCAAGGACGTCCGCACCGACAAGCGCATCGACTTCGTCGGCGGCATCCGCGGCACGGAGGAGCTCGAGCGGCTGGTCGACAGCCGGCGGCCGCGCCGTGGCGTTCTCGCTGTACCCGGTGTCGGTCGACGACCTGATGCGCATCGCCGACGCCGGCGGCATCATGCCGCCGAAGTCGACCTGGTTCGAACCGAAGCTGCGCGACGGCTTGCTGTCGCACGTCATCGCCTGACCTGCGCCCTGCGCCACCGCTGATGATTTTGGGGAGTGTCGATGAAGGTACTCGTCGCAGACAAGTTCGAACAGTCCGGCCTCGATGCCCTGAAGGCCGCCGGCTGCGAGGTGATCTTCCAGCCCGATGCGTCGGGCGACGCGCTGGTCGCCGCGATCAAGCACGACGCGGCGCGCCGGTGCTGGTCGTGCGCTCGACGCAGGTCACCGACGCGATGATGGATGCCGGCGCGCTGTCGCTGATCGTCCGCGCCGGCGCCGGCGTCAACACCATCGACGTGGCCGGCGCCTCGAAGCGCGGCATCTACGTGTCGAATTGCCCCGGCAAGAACTCCGTCGCGGTCGCCGAACTGACGATGGGCCTGATCCTCGCGCTCGATCGCCGCATTCCCGACAACGTCGCCGAGCTGCGGGCCGGCACCTGGAACAAGAAGGAATACTCGAAGGCGAAGGGGCCTGATGGGCCAGACGCTCGGCCTGCTCGGCTTTGGCCACATCGGCCGCGAAGTGGCGAAGCGCGCGCGGGCCTTCGGCATGCCGGTGGTGGTGTGGAGCCGGCGCTTCGCCACCGACGCCGCGGCCCGCGCGCGCGGCGGCAGGAAGAGTTCGGCATCCAGGTCGTGCGACTCGCCGGCCGAGCTGATGGCGCAGTCCGACATCGTCAGCGTGCACCTCGCGCTGACGAAGGACACGCGCGGCTTCGTCAACGCCGAGCTGCTGACGCACGCCAAGCCGGGCGCCTACATCATCAACACCGCGCGCGCCGAGGTGATGGACTACGCGGCGCTGGCCGACGGCGGTGCAAGGACAAGGGCCTGCGCGTCGGCCTCGATGTGTTCGACGAACGAGCCGTCCGCGGCGACCGGCGACGTTCGTCGGACGCGCTGGCGTCGCATGCCGAGCGTCTACGGCACGCACCACATCGGCGCCTCGACCGACCAGGCGCAGGAAGCGATCGCCGACGAGACCGTGCGCATCATCCGCACCTTCAAGGAAACCGGCAAGGTGCCGAACGTCGTCAACCTGGCCAAGCAGACGCCGGCCACGCACATGCTGGTCGTCCGGCATCGCGACAAGCCCGGCGTGCTGGCGCACGTGTTCGAGTACCTGCGCGTCGCGCACCTGAACGTGCAGGAAACCGAGAACATCATCTTCGACGGCGCGCAGGCCGCCGTCGCCCGCATCAACCTCGACGGCGCGCCGTCGACGCGGCGCGCTCGACGCCATGCAGTCAGGCAACGCCGACATCCTCGACCTGCAACTCGTCAAGCTCGGATAAGCCCATCATGGCCACCACGACCGCATCGCATCTTCAACTTCTCCGCCGGTCCCGCCGTCCTTCCCGTGTCCGGTCCTCGAAGAGGCGCAGCGCGATCTCGTCGCGCTGCCCGGCGTCGGCATGTCGGTGCTCGAGATCAGCCATCGCTCGAAGACCTTCGAGGCGATCCTCGCGAAGACCGAGCAGGATCTGCGCGCGCTCGGCAACGGTGCCGGCGAACTACAAGGTGCTGTTCCTGCAGGGCGGCGCGTCGATGCAGTTCTCGATGGTGCCGCTCAACCTGCTGACCGCCGGCGCCACCGCCGACTACATCGTGACCGGCGGCTGGGCGCAGAAGGCGGTCAAGGAAGCGCAGCGCGTCGGCACGGTGCAACATCGCCGGGTCGACCGAGAGCGAGAACTTCAACCGCATCCCGCGCCAGGACGAGCTGAAGCTGACGCCGAACGCCGCCTACGTGCACATGACGACCAACAACACGTTGTTCGGCACCGAGTGGACGGCCGAGCCGGCGGTCGGCGACGTGCCGCTCGTCGCCGACACCTCGTCGGACATGTTCAGCCGTCCGATCGACGTCTCGAAGTACGGGCTGATCTACGCCGGCGCGCAGAAGAACCTCGGCCCGTCGGGCGTCACGCTGGTGATCATTCGCGAAGACCTGCTGGCGCGCTCGCAGAAGTCGCTGCACACGATGCTGAACTACGCGGTGCACGCCGAGAACGGCTCGATGTACAACACGCCGCCGTGCTTCGGCATCTACCTGATGGGCCTGGTGATGAAGTGGGCGCTGGCGGAGGGCGGCCTCGACGGCGATCGGCAAGCACAACGAGCGCAAGGCGGCGAAGCTCTACGCCGAGATCGATCGCAGCGGCTTCTACCGCGGCACGGCCGACAAGGCCAGCCGCTCGCGCATGAACATCACGTTCCGCCTGCCGAGCGAGGAGCTCGAGGGCAAGTTCGTGAAGGAATCGACCGCGGCGGGCCTCGACGGCCTCAAGGGCCATCGCTCGGTCGGCGGCATGCGCGCGTCGATCTACAACGCCTTCCCCGAAGACGGCGTCGACGCGCTCGTGTCGTTCATGCAGGAGTTCGAGAAGAAGAACGGCTAGCGGCTCTGCAGGTCTCAGGCGGGCGCTGCGGACCCGCGGCGGCCGCGACGACGGCCGCGGCGGCGTCGGCGGCGACGGCGCCGTCCGGGCGCCGTCGGCTGCCCGGCCTCCGCCGTCGGCTCGGCGGGTGTTTGCGCCTCGTCGCCGCAGCGCCTCGATGAATCCCTTCCAGTGCTCGAGCACTGCCGGCGCGTGGCCGTGGATCTCGAACCACGTCAGCGCGTCCTCGAACGGGCCGCGATGCATCAACGCGCGCTTGGCGCGCGGCGACATCTCGAGGTCGGCGATGCCGCGACTGCAGCGACAGCGATCTGCCGCAGCCGCTCGGTGTCGCCGCGCGCGATCGGCAGCATGCCGATCTTGAGGATCGGCTCCTTCGGCGGCCGCGCGGAACTTCGACCTGCGCGGCCGCCGTGCGCCAGGCCGGCGCGGCGTCGTGCCGGCGTCGTCGTCGTCCGCGTCGGCGTCGTCGACCGGTCGAAGCTCGCGCGGTCGCGCGCGCGGCATCAGGCCGAGCGGAATCAGCAGCGTGCCGAGCAGCACCGGGTTGCGCGAGCGTCGCCGGCGCCGATCTCGAACCTGCGGCGATACGCGTCGAGCGCGCGCGAGCGCGTCCCACAGCGCCTGCGTTCTTCGCGCCGCGCTGGATCTCCGGCGTGACCGGATCGAGCAGGCGATGCTCGGCGAGCGCGCGGAACGTCTGCTCGGCGTAGCCCGAGCGCAGGATCTTGTAGTACTCCTCGATCAGCCGCGCCGGCGAGGCGGTCGCCATCAGGTGCGCGATGCGTGGCGATCGCCTCGACGATCGGCGGATCGAGCGTGAAGTCCAGGCGCGACGCAAACACGATCGCGCGCAGCATCCGCACCGGATCTTCCTGGAAGCGCTCGTTCGGATCGCCGATGCAGCGGATCAGCCCGTCCTTGCAGGTCCTGCAGGCCGCCGACGTAGTCGATGATCGAAAACGTCGCGATGTCGTAGAACAGCGCGTTGATCGTGAAGTCGCGGCGGAACGCGTCCTCTTCGGGCGTGCCGAAGGTGTTGTCGTGCTTGATCATGCAGATCCGCGATCGCCGCTCGCGCGCGTCCGCCGGCCTGCCGCGCCGCGGCTCGCTCCGGTTCGCTGAGCGCGCGGGCTCGCTCTCGGTGCCGGCCGGCACGTTCTGGCGGAAGGTCGCGACCTCGATGGTCTTCGGCGCCGAAGCGCACGTGCGCCAGGCGGAAGCGGCGGCCGATGATCCAGCAGTTCCGGAACAGCTTCTTGACCTGGTACGGATGCGCCGAGGTGCCGATGTCGAAGTCCTTCGGCCGTCGGCCGAGCAGCAGGTCGCGCACGCTGCCGCCGACCAGGTAGCGCGGCGCCGCCGAACTCGTGCAGGCGATACAGGACCTTCAGCGCGTCTGGATCGATGTCCCGCCGCGAAATCGGGTGCTCAGCCCGCGGGACAATCACCGGTTCGGTCATTCCAACCTGATCATTGTAAATAATCCGTGCTAGCGCATGCGGCCGTGGATTATGGTTGTCTATCGTGTGCGAATGCTTCGATCGCCCTCATGCGCCTGACTTGCGGCTCTTCTGACGCTGACAATGGCAGAGCCAGCTGCTCGGCCCAGCGCGCCGACCTGGCCCGGGCCCGCTCCCTCTACAACGAGCGGCAATTCGACGCGGCCATCGAGGCGGCCAGTGCCGCCCAGAAGATGCCCGGCAACGCAGGACGCCGCGACGGTCGTGCTGGCGCGCGCCCATCTCGAGCGCTATCGCGAGCAGGCCAATCCGGACGATCTGTCGCGCGGCCCGCGATCGCCCTCGGCACGGTGCGGGTCGGCCGACCTCGACGCCCGCGACCGACGTCGACTTCCTGATGGCGCTCGGCGAGGCGCTGTTCTTCGAAGACGACTACGGCGCGGCGGCCACGCTCTTCGAGAGCGGCATCGATGGCGCCGTCGCGGAGGGCGACCGCAGACCGGCGAGAGTCGATGCTCGACTGGTGGGGCAGCGCCGTCGAGCGCCACGCCGATGCGCTCGACCGCGAGCGCGCATCGCGCAGCCTGTTCGCCGGACCTGCGCGAGCGCATGTCGAACGCGAGCTGGCGCGCAGCCCCGGCTCCGCGGCGGCCGCCTACTGGACTGGTCGTCGCGACTGCGCGGCGCCGGCGAATCCGTCGGCCGCCTGGGACGCCGCGATCGCCGGCTGGGTGCGGGCCCGGCTGGCCGGCGCGCGATCGGCGACGCTGCGCGCCGATCTCGACAAGCTCGTGCTGGAAGGCATCATTCCCGACCGCGTCGACGCGCTGCCGCCGCTCGACACGACGCGCGCAGGCCGAATCCGATCTGCGCGGCGAGTGGGCCGTCGTCAAGGAGCGCTGGAAATAACGACGAACCGATCGCTTCTAGGCTTCGTTTGGCGCTTCCGTCCAGTTCTCGCCGATCCCCGCATCAACATCGAGCGGCACGTTGAGCTTCACCGCGCTCGACATCTTCTCCTTCACGAGCGCCGCGACATCATCCGCCTCATCCTTCGGCGATTCGAACAGCAGCTCGTCGTGCACCGTCAGGATCATCCGCGCCTGCGGATGGCGGCTTGCGCCAGCGCCGCGTCCACGTCGATCATCGCGCGCTTGAGGATGTCGGCGGCGGTGCCCTGGATCGGCATGTTCACGGCGATGCGCTCGGCGCCGGCGCGAATCTGGAAGTTGCGGCTGGTCAGTTCCGGCACCGGCCGCCGCCGGCCGAACATCGTCTTGACGACGCCGCTCGGCCTGCGCGTCCTCGAGCGTCTTGTCGATGAACGCGCGCACGCGCGGGAAGCCCGCGAAGTAGGCGTCGATGAACTGCTGCGCCGCCTGCTGCGTGCACGCCGATGTCCTTGGCGAGCGTGAACGCGGTCTTGCCGTAGAGCAGCGCGTAGTTGATGATCTTGGCGCGGCGCCGCAGCTCGTGGCGGATCGAGCATGCTGTCCGGGCCGAACACCTTGTAGCGCGGTCTGATCGTGAATGTCGTCGCCGCGCTCGAACGCCGCGTCAGCGTCTCGTCGCCGGACAGGTGCGCGAGCACGCGCAGCTCGATCTGCGAGTAGTCGGCCGAGATCAGCACGTGACCGGGATCGGCGATGAAGGCGCTGCGGATCTCGCCGGCCGATCTCGGTGCGGATCGGAATGTTCTGCAGGTTCGGATCGCTGCTGCTCAGGCGCCCGGTGGCGGCCACCGCCTGGCTGATCTGCGTGTGCACGCGGCCGGTCTCCGGATTCACCAGCGTCGGCAGCGCGTCGATGTAGGTGCCCTTCAGCTTCGACAGCCCGCGCCAGTCGAGGATGAACGCGGCAGATGTCGTGCTGTGCAGCGCCAGCTCCTCGAGCACCTCGACCGCGGTCGACGGCGCGCGCGATGGTGCCGGTGCGCTTCAGCACCGGCAGCTGCAGCTTCTCGAACAGGATCTCGGCGAGCTGCTTCGGCGAGCCGATGTTGAACTCGCCGCCGGCCTGCGGCGAAGATCTGGCGGCTCAGGTCGGTCATCTCGCGATCGAGCAGCGACCGCCTGCGAGGCGAGCGAGCGCACGTCGACGCGGACGCCGGTGCGCTCGATCGCCGCGAGGATCGGCACCAGCGGCAGCTCGAGATCGCGATAGACCGAGTCGAGCTCGTCGTTGACCAGCACCGGCCGCACGCGCTCGGACAGCTGCAACGCGAGGTCGGCGCGCTCGCCGGCGTAGTCGAGCACGCTGTCGACCGGCACCTGCGCGAAGGCGATCGCCTTGACGCCCTTGCCGCGCACCTCGTCTTCGGTCAGCGCCTTGTAGCCGAGCTGCTCGAGCGCGATCGGCTCGAGCGCCTGGCTCGATCGATTCGCGTCGACCAGGTAGCTCGCGAGCATCGTGTCGAAGCCGTTCGGATTCGAGCGACGTCGACGCCGTGGCGGCCGAGCACGATCAGGTCGGCCTTGAGGTCGTGGCCGATCTTTTCGATCGCCGGATCGGTCAGCAGCGGCGCCAGCAGCGCGAGCGCCTCCGACTTCGCCATCGAGAAGCCGCCGCCGAAGCCCTCGTGGCCGAGCGGGATGTAGCGCGCCTTGCCGAGCGGCGTCGAGATCGCGATGCCGACCAGCGTGGCGCGGACCGGCGCCGTGCCGTCGGTGATCACCTTCATGCTGAACCGTCCGGCGCGCCTTCATTTCGGCCGACCAGCGCGTCAGCTCCTCGGCCGAGTCGATGAGCGCGTAGTCCTTCACGCACCGACGACGCCGTCGGCGCGAACTCGGCGACCAGCGTGCGGAACTCCATCTTCGAGAACAGCGCGTAGCAGCGCTCGCGATCGGCGCCCTTGAAGCGGAACTGCTCGGCCTCGAACGGCACGTCCACGTCGGTGTCGAATCGTCACCAGCTCGCGGCTCTGCCGCGCCTGATCGGCGTAGGTGAGCAAGCCCTCGCGATACTTCTTCTGCTTGATCTCGGCCGCATGCTGCCAGCAGCGACGTCCAGCGAGCCGTACGTCGCGATCAGATCGCGCGCGCCCTTCTCGCCGATGCCGGGCACGCCCTTGACGTTGTCGATCGAGTCGCCCATCAGCGCCAGCACGTCGCACGACCTGCGCCGGCGCGCACGCCGAACTTCTCGCTGCACGCCTTCCGCGTCGTACCACGTGCCCTTCGTCGCGCGGGTTGTAGACGCGGATGCCGTCGCGACCGAGCTGGAAGAAGTCCTTGTCGCCGGTGACGATCGCCGCCTGCATGCCGTGCGCGGCGGCCTTCGACGCCAGCGTGCCGATCACGTCGTCGGCCTCGAAGCCTTCGGAGGTGAGGATCGGCACGCCCATCGCCTCGCACGCCTCGTGCACCCACGGCACCTGCTCCGCCAGGTCGCCCGGCATCGGCGTGCGGTTCGCCTTGTAGTCGGCGGACAGCCTGGAGCGGAACGTCTCGGCCGCGCAGGTCGAACGACGCGACGATGTACTGCGGCTGGTGATCCGCCAGCAGCTTCCGCAGCATCGTGATGAAGCCGTAGATGGCGTTGGTGGACTTGCCGTCGGACCGGTCAGCCCGCGGATCGCGTGGTACGCGCGATACATCTGGTTGCTGCCGTCGATCAGAAAGAGAGTGGGAGCGGCCATCGAAGAGACCCAAGGTATCACCAGCCGCCGCGGTCAGGAAGGCGGGCGACCGTGCGGAGCAAGGTATGATCGCCCGCTGTGATCGCTCGTTCGGTGAGAGAATCGTCGCCCGGCGCGCTGGGCCTGCCTGGCGATGTCCGCCCTGTTCCTGCTGTCGGCGTGCAGCGTCAATCCGCTCGCCCGAAAATACGAATACGAAGAAGAAATCTTCCTCGACCTCGACGGCTCGGCCACGGTGTACGTGAACGCCTCGGTGCCGGCGCTGGTGGCGCTGCGCGGCGTCGATCTGCCGCTCGATGCCAGCGCCCGCCTCGATCGCAACGACGTGCGCGCGATCTTCGAGACCCCGGTCTCGAGCGTCGCCAGCGTCAGCACCTCGCGGCGCGAGGGCCGACGCTACGTCCACCTGCGCGTCGAGGTCCCCGACATCCGCCGCCTCGGCGAAGCGGCACCATTCGCCTGGTCCACTTACGGCCTCTCCGTCGCCAACGACGCGGCCGAGTACACGCAGCTGGTTGGGGCATCGGCCGGGCGGGTCGTCCCGGACGTCGGATGGAACGGCAACGAGCTGGTCGCGGTCCGGCTGCACCTGCCGAGCCGGGTCACGTTTCACAACTCGCCCTCGCGCGAGGTCCGGCGAGGCAACATCATCGTCTGGGAGCAGCCGCTCGCCGAGCGCCGGAAGGGCACGCCGATCGAAATCACCGTCCGGATGGACAGCGATTCGATCCTGGTCAACACGCTGCTGCTGTTCGGGGCGATGATTGTGCTCGTCATCATCACCTTCATTGGTTTCGTCTGGTTCATCAGGAGCCGGGGCAGGGCCGAACCCTCGGCCTGAGCCGGAGTCATCGCCATGCCCACTCCCTCGTCAGGTGCCAAACCCACTGTCCTCCGATGCTCGCGCTGCGGGAAGTTCGTGGACTGGGAGGACGCACGCCTGCAGATCATTTGCGGCTGCCGTCCCCGGCTCGATCTGCCGGAAGTGCTGGTGCGGCCGGGCACGGAGGACGATCGGCCCGCGGTGCTGAGGCTCTTCGAGCGCGACTTCGGGCGTACCCGCCTGGTGACCTTCGGCGAGGAACTGCATCTCGAGACGATGTCCACCGTGGTGGCGGATTCCGAAGGGGAGATTGCCGGCGCGCTCGCCTATCGCGAGCGCCAGGAGGCGCTGCACATCGTCGCGCTCGCCACCGACCCGCTGTGGCAGCGTTCAGGCGTCGGCGGTCATCTGGTGGCCGAGGCCGAGCTGATCGCCCGGCAGCGCGAACTCACGCGGGTGCTGGTGGCCACCACCAACGACAATCTGCCATCGCTGTATTTCTACCAGCGGAAGGGCTACCGCATCACCGAGATCCTGCCGGAGACGATGGCAGGGGCCAAGGGCAAGGAGCCGTCGATCGGCTTTGGCGGCATTCCAATCCGCGACGAGATTCACCTGACCAAGGCCCTTTGAGCTGGGGGCGCTAGAGCCCGCTCCTGAGCGATTCGCGCACTTCGGCGTCGGTCTTCAGCTCGTTCTTCACTTCGAACGCGCCGAAGCCCGATCGCCAGCGAGCGCGCCAGCATGCGCTCGACGTTGCTCTTCACGACGCCGTCGAGCGTCACCCGGCCGTTGTTCACGACGACGTGGATCGGCGGGTTGGCCATCGACGCGTAATTCCAGAACGACGAGTTGCTGTAGATCGCGCGCGCGATGCGGAAGCGCAGCTCGTCGTCGAACTGCGAGACCGGCAGCACGGCGATCTCGTTGTCGACCGCGGTGACGCCGTCGACCTGGCGGACGCGCTTCTCGATGTCGTCCCGCTTGTACGGCATCGTCACCCAGCCGGTGAGGATGACGCGGCCGTTCTCGACCGAGGCCGAGATGCTGTCGAAGATCGTGAGCTGGGTGTAGCGATTGACCTGATGCGAGACCTGCTCGATCACCTGGCGATCGCGCGTCTCCACCTGGGCCGACGCGATCGCGGGTGAGAGCAGCAGCGTGAATCCGAGAAGAGTTGCGGCGATGGTGTTCGTCATGTTCTTCCGCCTTTCGAACACCACTACTGCGAAGGTCATGCCACGCTGCCAGTGTCCTGTGGACAGTGCAGCGCGGCCGCCAGATGTCAGGGCGTGGCGATGTAGCCGCGACGCGCGCGCACACGAAGCGCGGGATCGCGGACCTCGACGCGGATCGTGTGCCAGCGGCCGTCCTTGTGTCCGGGGCTCGGGTAGCCGATGTAGTACTGCTGGCTCAGCTCGTCGGCGATGCTCGCGACCGCCGGATCGAGATCGCGCGGGTCGCGCACGATCTCGGTGCGGCCGCCGCTGTCGTCGGTCATTTCGCGCAGCGCCGTCACGTTGACGTGATCGTCTGAGCGTAGCCGCCGCCGCCCATGCCGCCACCACCGCCGCCGCCGCGTTCCTGGAAACGGCGGCATCGGGTAGCCGCCGCCGCGTCCACCGCCGGAACCGGGAAGGGAATCGGCATGCGCGGCCCGCCGCCAATCGGCGGCGCGGCCGCGCTGCAACGTCGGCGTGCCCTTGCCGTCGATGCCGACCGCATACACCAGCACTTCGGTCTCGCGCACGAGCTGCCTCACTTCGCCGACGCCGACGCGGCTGCTGGTGTCGTTGCCGTCGGAAATGATCACGACCGCCTTCTTGCGATTCCGTCCGCTCTGCGCCATCGGCACCGCCTCCGCCACCGCGTCGTACATCGCCGTGCCGCCGTTCGGGTGATGCGGCCGAGGCTATCAGCTGAGCGCGATCGCGATCGTTGGTCCAGTCCGCACGAGATCGGCGTCGGCGCTGAAGCGATACAGGAAGAACTCGTCGCAGCTCGTCGTTCATCACGCGGAAGAAACGGTCGATCGCATCCCGCGCCGCGACCACTTCTCGCCCTGCATGCTGCCGCTGGTGTCGACGACGATGCCGAGGCTGACCGGCGTGCGATCGGCGCTGAAGTGCGTGACCTCGACGGGCTTGTTGTCCTCGTAGACGCAGGAAGTCTTCCTTGCGCAGGCCCGGCAGGAAGCGCCCGGTGCGATCGGTGACCGTGGCGGTCACGTTGATCAGCTCAACGCCGCTCTTGAACTTGAAACCCTTCCTGCCCGGCCACCGGCACGGTGGCCTGAAAGCCAAGCAGCACGGCGAGAGCGGTGATGGCCGCGGAGGGACGCCATGAGTGGCTGCGCATGATTGGTGCCTTCTGCCTTCTGCCTTGACTTCGCCTTCACGTTCACTGCCTGGTCAGCGCCACGGGTGTCGTCACCGGCGGCTCGCCGCGGCGATCGACATGCGGCACGATGCCGTCATCCGTGCGGAAGCTGACGCGGTAGCGCGCCACCGATTGCGGCGCATGCGACACCACGAACGGCGACTCGTCGCCGCCCGAGAGCTTCAGGAAATCCACGGTCGCGTGCGCGCTGGTGACGAACGTGCCCTGCTGGTCGAACAGGAACACCACGGCGGTGACACGTGCGATCGGCTGCTCCCGCGGCGGGATTGCGGACGAGCCCGGACACCGAGAGCTTGTTCCCCTCGCGCTGGTGGCTGAGCGACACCAGCTCGAGTGGCGTGGGCGCCGCCGTGTGCCGCGCGGTTGCCGCCGCGCTGGTCCCAACCCGCGAGACGACGAAGCCGCCCAACAGCACCGCGACAGACCGCCGCGGCAGACGCGAGCCACGTCTGGCGGCCGCCGCTCTCCCGCGGCGCCGCGTCGGCGCCGAGGAACTGCCCCGGCAGGATCACGGCTGGTGCCTGGGCGTCGCTCGCGAAGGCGTCCAGTTCGCGAGCGGTGGGTACGCGGCGCCGCCGGCCGTTTGCGAAGGTGCCACCGAGGGTCAACACGTCGCCGGCGAGGTCTGGCTGCGGCACCAGGGGCGTCGTGGCCTCGGCAGCGCGCGAGCCTGGAGCGGCGGCACGCCGGCGGCGACCGACAGCGCCGCGACCCGAGCCGCGGCCGCGGCTTCTCGTCGCGGGACGCCCGCCACGCGACGACGCTCGCCCCGAGCGCCAGGGCGAGTGCTCCGATGGTGATGGCGATCAGCAGCAGATCCATAAATCCCTCGCGTCTCAACGCAGCTTGAACTCGACGCAGACTTCCACCACCACATCGACCGGCGTCCCCTTCATGCGGCCGGGCGCGAAGCGCCACTGCCGCACCGCCTGGACCGCGTGATCGTTCAAGCCCAGGCCCAGCCCGTTCAGAATCTTCACGTCGCCGACCGTGCCGTCGCGGCGAACGACGATCTCGAGCTCGACTTCGCCTTCGAGGTTGGCGCGGCGCGCATCGTCCGTGTAATCGGCTCGGACTTCGCGCAGCAGCCGCGGCGGCTCGACGCCGCTACCCGGGCGAAACGGTCCACCACCGATGCCGCCGCCCGAGCCGTCGCCGACACCCGAGCCGTCGCCGTCACCCAGGCCAGTGCCCTTGCCACTTCCGACGCCGCCACCTGCGCCGGAGCCGGAGCTGGGCTCGGTCTGTGTGGTCTTTGTCAGCAGGCCCTCGCGATCGCGATCGTCCGCCGGCTTGGTCGGGATCGGCGCCATCACCGGCGGCAGCACCTTCGCGTCGAGCGGCGTTGGCGGCGGTTCCTCGATTCGGGGCTTCGCTTCGAGCGGCGGCGGCAGCTTGCGCACCGGGATCGGGCTGTTGACGTCCAGTTGCCCTTGCGTTCGGCCTTCGGCGGAGGCGTCTTCATCCGAAGCCCGCCGCCGCCACCGCCGCCGCCGGGGCCGGGGCTGGCGAGGAACACCAGACGCATCGGCTCGGCCGGGGCCAGCGGCTCGGTGCGCTCGTCTGGCGACCGCAAAGCTGAGGCTGCCGATCAGCAGGATCGTTGCCGCGACCAGCCCATGCAGGCTCGTCGACACGATCAGCGGAACCGTCGTCGAGCGCAGCGCACGGGGCCCTTCGCCGAACAGCTCGCGTCCCAGACGCCGGGCGCGGCGGGCATCGCCACCGGCAGGCCTGCGGCGAGCGCTCGCACTGCGCGGACGGCTTCGTCGTGCGGCACGAAATGAGCGAGTTGCAGGTCGAACGGCTGCCCAGCCGGCAGCTGCGCTGCCACCGAGCGAATCTCGCCCCGCGCGATCAAGTGCTGCACCCAGGTGGGGGACACGCGGCCGCGTCGGCGATGTCCTGGGCCGTGTAGACGTCAGGCTGCATGGGCTATTCCGCAGACACTGGTGGCAAAAGCCTTGCCGTCCCGGTCTGGGAGCCTCTAAGGCCAATCATGGCCCAAATCCGCGGATCGGTGCGGCGGCCATTTTCGCCGTGTGGCTCGCAGTGGACGATGGGTGTATCCGAATCAAGTCAGAAGCCGGAGCTTGTGCCAGCCGGCCTGTCCCCGTAGGATGCGCCCATGCGTCGAACCACCTGGGCGGCGGCATTCCTTTTCGTGGCGGCCACCGGCGCGACAGCGCTGTCGCAGTCGCCATCCTATCGGCTGGTTCCCGGCTGGGCGCCGGCGCCGGGCGGCGCCAAGTCGTGGGGGGAGGTCCCCGGCCTGACCATCGACGCGACGGGACGCATCATCGTCTTTCATCGCCAGGAGCCGCCGATCGTCGAGCTCGATAGCGACGGGCACGTGCTGAAGACGTGGGGCGAGAACACCTTCATCTGGCCGCACGGCATGCGCGTCGATCGCGACGGCTTCCTGTGGATCACCGACGGCCGCGCGCGCGACGGCCTCGGTCAGCAGGTCTTCAAGTACCGCCGCGACGGCACGCTGCTGATGACGCTCGGCAGCGACGGTGAGAGCGGCGAGGGCCCCGACATGTTCGACGGCCCGTGCGACGTGGCGGTGGCGGAGAACGGCGACATCTTCGTCGCGGACGGGCACTGGAACTCGCGGATCGTGAAGTTCTACAAGGACGGCAAGTTCATCAAGGCCTGGGGCAGGAAGGGGACCGGGCCCGGCGAATTCGACGTGCCGCACACGCTCGTGATCGACACGCGTGGCCGCGTGCTGGTCGGCGATCGGACCAACCAGCGAGTCCAGGTCTTCGACCAGGACGGCCGCTTCCTCGACCAGTGGACGCACCTCGGCTCGCCGAGCGGCATGTTCATCGCGCCGGACGACACGCTCTTCGTCGTCGACTACAACGACCGCAAGGGCATCTTCATCGGCAGCGCCGGAGACCGGCGCGCTCCGGCAGAAGATCGACGACGCGGTGGCCGAATCGGTGGCGGTCGGCGCGGACGGAACATCTACGTCGGTGAGACGGTGCCCGGCGAAACCCTCACCGGGCTCGCCGGCGGCGAACATCGTACGGAAGTTCACCCGTCAGCCGTGAGGCGGCGTCAGCCCCTCAGTCCCTCGACGAAGCGGACGCCTGCCTGCTCGGCAAGCAGCCGCACCGCCTTGAAGCCTGCCGTCGTCAGCTCCGACTCGATGCGATAGCCCTCGGGCCGGGTGATGGCGCCGCCAAGCAGACCGGTGAGCGTCACCCGTTCGACGATTTCGATCCGGCCGCCGTCGCGCACGACGCGCCGTGCCTCGGCCAGCGTGGCGACCCGGTCGGCCTCGCGCAGCCGCGCGAAGCTGCCGCGGGTGTCGTCCACCACCACCATGTCCACGCTCGCGGCCTCGAAGCCGAGGGCGCCGGGGCGGACCACCTGGACATCGATCAGGGCGCCGACGTCCGCGGCCGACCGTCCTGGCCCTGGCCGCCGACTCCTCGTCGAACGCCACCACCGCGCAGTTGCCGCTCAACCCCACTTTGCGCGCCAGCCCGCCGAGGAGCGCGGTGTCGTCGCACCCGACCAGGATGAAGCGCTCGCCCATCCGGACGCCGGTCATGGTGACGTGGAGCGGGTCCATGCGGCGCTGCTGGCGCAGGGTGCGGAAAAACTGGAGAAACATGGCCCCATGATAAGATCGTCCGATTGTGAAAACGCCAGTAAACATCGCCCCTGCACAGGGGAAACTGGGCGTGCTGCTCGTGGGCCTCGGCGCGGTCAGCACCACCACCATCGCCGGCGTCATCGCCATCCGCAAGGGCCTCGCGCAACCCATCGGATCGCTCACGCAGATGGGCACCATCCGCCTCGGCAAGCGCACCGACGGACCGCTCCCCGAAGATCAAGGACTTCGTCGATCTCGCCAGCCTCGACGACATCGTCTTCGGCGGCTGGGACATCTTCGAGGAAGACTACCTACGCCGCGGCCCGCACCGCCGGCGTGCTCGAGCCGTCGCTGCTCGACCAGATGCGCGGCGAGATGGAAGCCATCAAGCCGATGCCGGCGGTGTTCGATCAGCGCTACGTCAAGCGCCTGTGCGGACCCGAACGTCAAGAAGGGCAAGAACAAGAAGGACCTCGCGGAACAGCTGATCGCCGACATCCGCGCCTTCAAGGAGAAGACACGGCTGCAGCCGCCTCGTGATGGTGTGGTGCGGCAGCACCGAGGTCTTCATGAAGGAAGGCCCGGTGCACCAGTCGCTGGCCGCCTTCGAGAAGGGCCTCGAGCGAGCGACGACGCGATTCCGTCGAGCATGGTCTACGCCTACGCGGCGCTCAAGGAAGGCATCCCGTTCGCCAACGCCGCGCCGAACCTCACCGCCGACATCCCGGCGATGCTGGAGCTCGCCGCGCAGACCAAGTCGCCGCTGGCCGGCAACGACATGAAGACCGGGCAGACGCTGATCAAGACGATCATCGCGCCCGGGCCTCAAGGCGCGGCTGATCGGCGTGCGCGGCTGGTACTCCACCAACATCCTCGGCAACCGCGACGGCGAGGTGCTCGACGATCCGGAGTCGTTCAAGACCAAGGAAGAAAGCAAGAAGTCGGCGCTCGACTACATCTTCCAGCCGCACCTCTATCCGGAGCTCTACAAGGACCTCTCGCACGTCGTCCGCATCAACTACTACCCGCCGCGCGGCGACAACAAGGAAGGCTGGGACAACATCGACATCGTCGGCTGGCTCGGCTACCCGATGCAGCTGAAGATCAACTTCCTGTGCCGCGACTCGATCCTGGCGGCGCCGATCGTGCTCGACTCGGCGCTGTTCCTCGATCTGGCCAAGCGCGCGGGGATGTTCGGCATCCAGGAATGGCTGTCGTTCTACTTCAAGGCCCCGATGCACGCCAAAGAGGTCTATCCGGAGCACGACCTGTTCATCCAGCTGATGAAGCTGAAGAACACGCTGCGCTACATGAAGGGCGAAGAGCTCATCACGCACCTCGGTCGCGAATACTACGACTGAGAACCGGTTTCCGGGCTCCGGTTTCCGGAGTCCGGCTTCCCTCTCTCGTATCGCCTCCCTCGGACACCCCACGCTGCTTGCTCCGATTCCGGCCTCCCGGAAACCGGACGCCGGGTACCGGATCCCGGTCTAATATCCCCTGATGCTCCAACCCGCCCTGCTTGGTGGCCTGGCGATCGGCGTGCTCTCGGCGCTGCCGGTCATCAACCTCGCCAACTGCTGCTGCGCCTGGATCCTGTTCGGCGGTGGGTTGGCCGCATACCTGATGCAGCAGCAGCGCCCGACACCGATCTCGGTGGGCGACGGGGCGCTCGTCGGGCTCCTTGCCGGCATCATCGGCGCGTGCGTCTGGACCCTGGTCTCGATTCCGCTGCAAGCCGTGCTGATTCCGCTGCAGACCAGCATCATCGAGCGCGCGATGTCGACGGCCTCGGACATGCCGCCCGAAGCGCGCGAGTTCCTCCAGGCGCTGGGCGGCGGGCCGGCGATGGGCGTGGCCGCGGTGGTGGGCTTGTTCATCTCGTTGTTCGTGTGCGGCCTGCTTCGCGATGATCGGCGGTCTGTTCGGGGCGCTCATCTTCCGCAAGAACGAGCCACCGCTTCCGCCGCCGCCCGATCCCGGTGCCGACGTTCACGCCGGCGACCTTCATCGCCGCCGCCGCCACCACCATTGCCGCCGTCGCCGCCCGACTCCGAGCCCTAGCCCGGGCAGGCTATTGTTGGGCCAGTGCCCAACCGATAACGCTCGTGCCATGCCCCCTGGCTACGAATCCTTTTTCGGTCTGTTCGAGCGCCCTTTCAGCCTGACGCCAGACGCCAGGTATCACTTCCGCAGCCGCGCCCACGCCAGGGCGCTCGCGGGACTATCCGCAGGCCTGGCGCGACATGCGCCGATCCTGCTGCTGACCGGCGACCTCGGCACCGGCAAGTCCACGCTCTGCCGGACCCTGGCGCGCACCTATCAGCGCACCACCACGGTGTCTTACATCGCCAATGGCCTGCTGTCGCCCGAGGAACTCTATCGGCGGCTGCTGCAAGACCTGGGAGCGGTCGGCGCCCACGACGATGAACATCGTCGTCTCGCGCAGGCGGACCGGACCGAGCTGGCGGTGAAAGTGGCCGATGCCCTGAGGCACGGTACCGGCCCGGCGCCGTTCGTGATGATCGACGAAGCACACTTGCTGCCGCCGGTGACGGCGGACCACATCATCAGCCTGGCGTCGCTCGATCGCGCCGGCCGGCCCCTGCTGCAGGTGCTGCTCGCGTCGCAGCCGCCCGCCGACGGGTCGGCGACGCTGCCGCAAGCGGCGGAGGAGTCGGTGCTGCATCGCGCCCGTCTCACGCCGCTCGACCGCGACGAGTGCGAGGCCTATATCCAGCACCGGCTGAACGTGGCCGGGGCCGCGCCGATCGTCATCGCGCCGCGCACCGTCGATGTGCTCTACGGGCTGTCGGCTGGCGTGCCGCGACTGGTCAACCTGCTGTGCGAACGGGCGCATGCAGGAAGCCGCGGCCCTCGGCCTCCGGCGTCTCGAGCACTCGATGTTCGAGACTGCCGCATCGTCGCTCGCGCTGCTGCGGGCGCGATCGCAGCGCTTCCGCTGGTTCGGCGTTCAACGGCGCGCCGCCAACATGTAACGGGGCGGGGGCAGTCCCCGTTACAATCGCCCCATGTCCGAGATCGACGCCCTCCTGCGGGAAGACCGCACCTTCGATCCCTCTCCGGAGTTCCGCGCCAGCGCGCGTCGTCAGCGATCCGGACGTCTATGCGCGCGCCGCCGCGAACCCCGAGGCGTTCTGGGCCGGCTTCGCCCGCGAGCTCGAGTGGATCGAGCCGTGGTCGCAGGTGCTCGACTGGAAGCCGCCGCACGCCAAGTGGTTTGTCGGCGGCAAGCTGAACGTCAGCGCCAATTGTCTCGATCGTCATGTCCGCACCTGGCGCCGCAACAAGGCCGCCTTCATCTGGGAAGGCGAGCCGGGCGATCGCCGGACGCTCACCTACTTCGATCTCTATCGCGAGGTCTGCCAGTTCGCGAACGTGCTGAAGGGACTCGGCGATCCGCAAGGGCGATCGCGTCGCGCTGTACATGCCGCTGATTCCCGAGCTGGCCATCGCGATGCTGGCCTGCGCGCGCATCGGCGCGGTGCACTCGGTGGTGTTCGGTGGCTTCAGCGCCGAGTCGCTGCGCGATCGCATCAACGACGCGCAGTGCAAGGCTGCTGATCACCGCCGACGGCGGCTACCGTCGCGGCGCGATCGTGCCGCTCAAGCAGATGGCCGACGAGGCGCTGCTCGGACACCCCGAGCATCGAGCACGTGGTCGTCGTTCGCCGCGGCTACGCCGATATCCCCGTGCACATGACAGGAAGGCCGCGACCACTGGTATCACGAGCTGATGGACGGACGCGTCGTTCGACTGCCCGCCGGAGGTGATGGACGCGGAGGACATGCTCTACATCCTCTACACCTCCGGCACGACCGGAAAGCCGAAGGGCATCGTGCACACCACGGCCGGCTACCTGCTCGGCGTGCTACGCCACGACCAAGTGGGTGTTCGATCTCAAGGAAGAGGATGTCTACTGGTGCACGGCCGACATCGGCTGGGTCACCGGGCACAGCTACGTGGTCTATGGGCCGCTGGCCAACGGCGCGACGGTGGTGATGTACGAAGGCGCGCCCGACTGGCCGCAGAAGGACCGCTTCTGGGACATCATCGAGCGGCTACGGCGTGACGATGTTCTACACCGCGCCGACGGCGATTCGCGCGTTCATGAGGTGGGGCACGGAGTGGCCCGCGCAGCCGCGACCTGACGTCGCTGCGGCTGCTGGGCTCGGTCGGCGAGCCGATCAACCCCGAAGCGTGGATCTGGTATCACCTCCACATCGGCGGCCAGCGGTGTCCCGATCGTCGACACCTGGTGGCAGACCGAAACCGGCGCGATCCTGATCACGCCGCTGCCCGGCATCACGCGCACCAAGCCCGGGTCGGCGACGCAGCCGTTCCCGGGCATCAGCGCCGAGATCCTGAATCGACAAAGGCAAGGACGTGCCCGTGGGCGGCGGGCTGCTGGCGCTCACCAGGCCGTGGCCGTCGATGCTGCGCGGCATCTACGGCGATCCCGATCGCTACGTGCAGCAGGTACTGGAGCCGCTGGTCCAGGGACATCTACTTCACCGGCGACGGCGCCAAGCTGGACGACGATGGCTACTACTGGCTGCTCGGCCGCGTCGACGACGTGCTGAACGTGGCGGGGCATCGCATCGGCACGATGGAGGTCGAAAGCGCGCTCGTCGATCATCCGAAGGTGGCCGAAGCGGCCGTGGTCGGGCGCCCCCACGAGATCAAGGGCCAGGCGCTCTGCGCGTTCGTGACGGTGAAGGAGGGCGTCACGGCACTCGGAGGAGCTCGCCGACGAGCTGAAGGAGCACGTCGCCCACAAGATCGGCGCGATCGCCAGACCCGACGACATCATCTTCGCGGCCGACCTGCCGAAGACGCGCTCGGGAAAGATCATGCGGCGGCTGCTGCGCGACATCGCCGAGGGCAAGACGCTCGGCGACACGACCACCCTGGCCGATCCGGCCGTGGTGGCCCGGCTGCGCGAGCAGTATCAGGACGAATCGTAAGGGCGGGCCCCGAACTGTCGTGGTGGGAACCATCCCTCCATCGCCCGACGTCCATTAGACTGACCCTATGCCGCTGATCGAGACGCGCGACCTCTGGAAGACCTACGTGATGGGCGACGAGGAGATCCACGCCCTGAAGGGGGTCTCCATCAGCCATCGAGCGCGGCGAATACGTCGCCATCATGGGGCCGTCCGGCTCCGGCAAGTCGACGCTGATGAACCTCATCGGGTGCCTCGACACGCCGACGAAGGGAACCTACCTCCTCAACGACAAGGAGGTCAGCCAGATGAACGACAACGAGCTGGCCCGCATCCGCAACGAGGAGATCGGCTTCGTGTTCCAGACCTTCAACCTGCTGCCGCGCGCCACGGCGCTCCACAACGTGGAGCTGCCGCTGGTGTATGCGGGCGTCTCGAAGAAGGATCGGCTCGAGCGCGCCAAGGCGGCGCTCGACCCGGTCGAGCTGACGCAGCGCATGAGCCACGGCCCAACGAACTGTCCGGCGGTCAGCGGCAGCGCGTCGCCATCGCCCGCGCGCTCGTCAACAATCCGTCGATCCTGCTCGCCGACGAACCGACCGGTAACCTCGATTCGAAGACCGGCGTCGAGATCATGGCCCTGTTCGCGCGCCTGCACGAGGCCGGCAACACCATCATCGCTCGTCACCCACGAGCCGGACATCGCGGCCTACGCGCACCGTGTCATTTCCATTCGCGACGGGCAGGTGGAGAAGGACGTACCGGCAGGAGCCGCACGGCGCGGCGCATCCCGCTCACGCGTGATCGAAGCGATAGAGAAAAATGAACGCCAGGGCCAGAGGTCCACTCAAGGCCCCGGCTTGCGGTCGATGTCCTCGCTAGACGGCCGCCACGTGCCCGGCTGCGATCTCCCTGAGCGGCGCCTCGCGATTCACCAGCGCCGGATCGAGCTCGATGCGGCTCGCGGCGCATCCGGATCGGTCGACCGGCACCGCCGACAGCAGCGCCTGCGTGTAGGGGTGCTGCGGCTGCTCGAAGATGCTCGCCGTCGGCCCCATCTCGACGATCCGGCCGAGATACATCACGGCCACCCGGCTCGAGATGTGCCGCACCAGCCGCAGATCGTGGGCGACGAACAGGTAGGTGAGCTTCAGTTGCTCCTGCAGGTCCATCAGCAGGTTGATCACCTGCGCCTGGATCGACACGTCGAGCGCCGACACCGGCTCGTCGGCGATGATGAACGACGGGATTGAGCGCCAGCGCGCGCGCCAGCCCGATGCGCTGCCGCTGGCCGCCGCTGAACTCGTGCGGATAGCGATCGAGGTGCGCCGGATCGAGCCCGACCAGCCGGAAGAGCTCGGCGACGCGATCGCGGCGTTCGGCCTTCGAGCCGATCGCGTGGATGACGAGCGGCTCCTCGACGATCGTGAACGCGCGCATCCGCGGATTGAGCGACGAATACGGATCCTGGAAGACCATCTGCATGTCGCGCCGGGCGGCGCGCATGCGCGCGCTCGAGAACGCCAGCACGTTCTCGCCGCGGAACAGGCACTTCGCCGGAGGTCGGCTCGACCAGCCGCAGCATGCATCGGCCGGTGGTGCTCTTGCCGCTGCCCGACTCGCCGACCAGCGCGAACGTCTCGCCCTCGTCGACGGTGAAGCTCACATCGTCGACGGCGCGGACGACCGACTTTGCGGCGGAACAGCCCGCCGCCGCGCTCGAAGTGCTTCACGAGATTGCGGACTTCGACGAGGCGGCATCAGGAGCGGGCCTCGCCGGCCGCCGTCAGGCGGGAGTCGGATGCAGGATGCAGGTAGCAGCGGACCGAGTGTTCGGACGCGAGGGCCGAGACTGCCGGAAACGCGGAATCGCACTGCGGCATGCGCTCGCCGCAACGCGGCGCGAACGAGCAGCCGGGAGGCAGCGACGCGAGGTTCGGCACGGTGCCATCGATCGCGCGCAGGCGCGAGCCGGCGGCGCCGCCGGGAATCGACGCCAGCAGTCCGCGCGTGTACGGATGCGCGGGATTGCGGAAGATGTCGCGCACCGGTCCCTGCTCGACGATGCGGCCGGCGTACATGACGGCGACCCGATCCGCGGTCTCGGCAATCACGCCGAGGTCGTGCGTGATCAGCAGCAGCGACAGATCGAACTCCCGCTTCATGTCGCGCAGCAGGTCGAGAATCTGCGCCTGCACCGTCACGTCCAGCGCCGTCGTCGGCTCGTCGGCGATCACGAGCGGCGGCCGGCAGGCGAGGGCGATCGCCATCATCACGCGCTGACGCATGCCGCCGGACAGCTGATGCGGGTAGTCGTCGACGCGCTGCTCGGGATCGACGATCTGCACCGCGCGCAGCAGGTCGATCGCGCGGGCGCGGGCGTCCGTCCGCGATGGCGAGGCCGTGCACGCGTCAGCGCCTCGGCGATGTGGGCGCCGACCCGCATCACCGGGTTGAGCGCGGCCATCGGCTCCTGGAAGACGAAGCCGATGCCGGCGCCGCGAACCTGCCGCATCTCCTCCTCGGGGAGCGTCAGCAGGTCCCGGCCCTGGAACAGCACGCGTCCGCCGGCGACGCGCCCCGGTGGCTGCACCAGACGGATGATCGAGAACGCCGTCACCGACTTGCCGCTGCCGGATTCGCCGACCAGGCCGAGCGTCTCGCCCTTCCGGATCTCGAACGACACGTCGTTCACTGCGGCACACTGCCGGCCGGCGTGTCGAAGCGCGTGGTGAGGCCTTCGACCGACAGCAGCGATCCGTCAGACATCCAGGCCTGACCTCCCGGTACTCGCCGAACACGCCGCGCAGCGTATCGGCAGATCTCGCCGACGGTGGCGTGCGCTTCGACCGCCGCGATGATCGGCGGCACGAGGTTGTCGCGCCCACGCGCGGCCGATTCGACGGCGTCGAGCGCCGCCTGCCACGTGCCTTGGTCACGCGGTGCGCGCGGACCTCGCGAACGCGATCGCACCTGCTGCCGCTCGATCTCCGGATCGACCTGGAACACCTCGATCCGCGACGACTCGTCGGTCTGGTAGCGATTCACGCCGACGACCACCGCCTCGCCGGCGTCGACGGCGAGCTGCGCCTTGTAGGCCGAGTCCTGGATCTGCCGCTGGATGTAGCCCGCTTCGATCGCCGCCAGGGTGCCGCCGATGGCCTCGATGCGCGTCAGCAGCTCGTTCGCGCCCGCTTCGATGTCGTTCGTCAGCCGCTCGATCTCGATACGACCCGGCAAACGGATCGATGGTGTTGGCGACCCCGCTCTCGCGGCCGATGATCTGCTGCGTGCGCAGGGCGATGCGCGCCGAGTCTTCGGTCGGCAGCGCCAGCGCTTCGTCACGGCTGTTGGTGTGCAGCGACTGCGTGCCGCCGAGCACCGCCGCCAGCGCCTGCACCGCGACGCGGACGATGTTGTTGTCCGGCTGCTGCGCGGTGAGCGTGCTGCCGGCCGTCTGGGTGTGGAAGCGCAGCTGCTGCGCGCGCGGGTGGGTCGCGCCGAAGCGCTCGCGCATGAGGCGCGCCCACAGCCGCCGCGCGGCGCGGAACTTCGCCACTTCCTCGAGGAAGTCGTTGTGCGCGTTGAAGAAGAACGACAGGCGCTGGCCGAACGCGTTGACGTCGAGGCCGGCGTCGATGCCGGCCTGCACGTACGCGATCGCGTTGGCGAAGGTGAACGCCACCTCCTGCACCGCCGTCGATCCCGCCTCGCGGATGTGGTACCCGCTGATCGAGATCGTGTTCCACTGCGGCACCTCGCGCTCGCAGAACGCGAAGATGTCGGTGACGATGCGCAGCGAATGGCCTGCGGCGGATAGATGTAGGTGCCGCGCGCGACGTATTCCTTCAGGATGTCGTTCTGGATCGGTCCCGGACAGCTGCCTGGGCGCCACGCCCTGCCGCTTGCCCGACCGCGACGTAGAGCGCGAGCAGGATGATCGCGGTGGCGTTGATGGTCATCGACGTCGACACCGGTCGAGCGGGATGCCGTCGAACAGCACCGCCATGTCCTCGATCGAGTCGATCGCCACGCCGACCCGCCCGACTTCGCCCGCGGCGAGCGGCGTGATCCGAGTCGTAGCCAATCTGGGTCGGCAGGTCGAAGGCGACGCTCAGGCCGCTGACGCCTTGCGACAGCAGGTAGCGATATCGCTGGTTGGACTCCGCCGCCGTCCCGAACCCGGCGTACTGCCGCATCGTCCACAGCCGGCCGCGGTACATCGTCGGCTGGATGCCGCGGGTGAACGGGAAGGTCGCCGGGGAAGCCAAGGTCGCGGTCGGGGTCGAAGCCCTCGAGGTCGGCTGCCACGGCGAAGTGGCGAGGGCTGGGCGCAGGAGGCATGGTCGGCATTGTAATGCTCCGCAAGCGTTGGTCCTTCGCCCCACCCATGACCAGAGCTTCCGATGCCCTTGGTTGAGGCCCCAAGTTGCAGAAAAAACACAACTTATTGTGCTTTGAGTCTTGACACCCACTAGGGACATTCCTAGAATGGCACCGATTCCCCTAAGAGTTTCGTCCCGCCCACATGACGATTACGCACCGACTTCAGCCCGCTGCCCGGTGGGTACCTGTCGGTAACCGCTACCGGGACCCAGCCGGCAGGCACGAGGGTGAGGAGGGGCCAGCCAATGGATGACGTGGTAAACCGGTTTGCGCGCGAGTTGGCCGACGCAATTGCCGCCGCCGTTTCGAACAGTGCCGAAGTTGAAGCCTGCCGGGAGCGCGCCCGAGCTGCCGGCTACGAGATGAAAGTGAACCTCGAGGCGGTGGTTGGATTCGTGAACCGGTCTCAGCCAGCCGACGGTCCCGCGGTGCCGGCCAGGGTTGGCGCCGTCGCACGAGCCATCGCTCCACGCAAGCCGTACGACATGACGGTCAACGACCGGCGTTTTCTCCGCTCGCTCCGCATCGCGGCGGAAGAAGCCAAGGTCGAGGAAATCAACTAGACGCCCGAGGGCGCGGCCCCCGCCGTGCCCTCGCCGCCTACGCCTGCCGTGCGCCCTGCTGCGCGACGGCGGCCGCCGCTTTCTTCGCCGCCTCCGGATCCCCCAGGTAGTAGCTCTTGATCGGCTTCAGGGCCGCGTCCAGCTCGTAGACCAGCGGAATTCCCGTCGGGATGTTCAGCTCGACGATGTCCTCGTTCGGAGATGTTGTCGAGATACTTCACCAGCGCGCGGAGCGAGTTGCCGTGGGCCGCGATCAGCACGCGCTGTCCCGGCGTGATCGCGCGGCGCGATCGATTCGTGCCAGTAGGGAAGGAATCGCGCGACCGTGTCCTTCAGCGATTCGGTGAGCGGCAGATCCGCCGCGGCAGACCGCGGTAGCGGGGATCGCGGGATGGGTGCCGGTCGTCGTCCGGGGTGAGCGGCGGCGGCGCGATGTCGTAGGCGCGGCGCCAGATCTTCACCTGCGCCTCGCCGTGCTTGGCCGCGGTCTCCGCCTTGTTCAGGCCCTGCAGCGCGCCGTAGTGGCGCTCGTTGAGGCGCCAGCTTCGCTCACCGGCAGCCACAGCTCGATCGAGCTCGTCGAGGGTGATCCAGCTGGTGCGGATGGCGCGCATCAGCACGCGAGGTGAAGGCGAGATCGAACGAGAAGCCGTCCTGCTTCAGCAGCCGGCCGGCGTTCCGCGCTTCCTCGCGGCCCTTGTCGGTGAGGTCGACGTCGGTCCAGCCGGTGAAGCGGTTCTCCTTGTTCCAGGTCGATTCGCCGTGGCGAAGCAGGACGACTTTGTACATGGCGGCTCCGGGGCTACTGCAGTTGCTTGATCGCGGCGCGGCCGGCGTACCTGGCGGCCGTACCCGAGTTCCTCTTCGATGCGCAGCAGCTGGTTGTATTTGGCGACGCGATCGCTGCGCGAGGCCGATCCGGTCTTGATCTGGCCGGCGGCCGTGCCGACCGCGAGGTCGGCGATCGTCGAGTCCTCCGTCTCGCCGGAGCGGTGCGACGATGACGCAGCGATAGCCGGCGGCGCTGGCCATCGCCATGGCGTCGAGCGTCTCGGTGACGGTGCCGATCTGGTTCACCTTCACCAGCAGCGCGTTGCGCGACCCCTTCGTCGATGCCCTTGCTTGAGGATCTCGGGATTGGTGACGAACACGTCGTCGCCGACCAGCTGCACCTTGTCGCCGAGTGCCTTGGTCAGCAGCTTCCAGCCATGCCAGTCCTGCTCGGCGCAGCCGTCTTCGATCGAGATGATCGGGTACTGCCGGCACCAGTCGACGTAGAGAGTCGACCATGCCCTGCGGAGTCGCGCGCCGGGCTCGCCGGATTTCTTGAACTCGTAGCGGCCGCGGCCGCCCGGCTCGGTGGCGGGCACCCAGAACTCGCTCGAGGCCACGTCGAGCGCGATGAAGACGTTGTCGCCGGCCTTGGCGCCGGCCTTGCCGATCGCTTCGAGCACGACTTCGAGCGCTTCGCGATTCGATTTCAGGCTCGGCGCGAATCCGCCCTCGTCGCCGACGCCGGTCGAGAGCCCGCGGCCCTTCAGGATCGATCGCAGCGCGTGGAAGATCTCGGCGCCGGCGCGCAGCCCTTCGCTGAACGTCGGGAAGCCGAGCGGCATGACCATGAACTCCTGGAAGTCGACGTTCGAATCCGCGTGCGCGCCGCCGTTGAGGATGTTCATCATCGGCACCGGCAGCGTGTAGCCGGTCCGGTTGCCGGCCAGGTCGGCGATGTGCGCGTAGAGCGGCTTGCCTGGCGCGGCGGCTTCGGCCTGCAGCGCCGCCATCGACACGCCGAGCATCGCGTTGGCGCCGAGCCGGCTCTTGGTCGCCGTGCCGTCGAGCGCGATCATCGCCTCGTCGAGCTGCGCGCTGCGAGCGAATCCTTGCCGTTGATCGCCGGCGCGATCTCGCCGTTGACGTTGCCAACCGCCTTGCGCACGCCCTTGCCGAGATACCGCGACTTGTCGCCGTCGCGCAGCTCGAGCGCTTCGCGCTCGCCGGTCGACGCGCCCGACGGCACGCCCGCGCGGCCGCGCGCGCCGCCGTCGAGCGTCACGTCGACTTCCACCGTCGGATTGCCGCGCGAGTCGAGAATCTCGCGGCCACGCACCTCGGTAATCGTCACGCTGACCCCTCTCGAGAAAGGTTCCTGTCCTGACGATCACCGCGCTGCCGAAGGCGGGCCCTTCGTGTGCTCGGACTCGTCCTGTGCGCCGCGGCCGCTAGCCTCGGCGATCGGCTTCCGCTTCCAGCTTCAGCGCCGCTTCGTCGATCGGCGCCACGATACGGCTCGTCGCCCGGCGCGACCACCACCACGCCGCCTTCGCAGACCGTGTGGCGCCGGCGGTCCTCTTCCGTGTTGAACCCGATCAGCGCGCCGCGCGGGATGTCGCACGTCGCGGTCGATGATCGCCTTGCGGATCTGCGCGTGGCGGCCGACGCGCACGCCCGGCATCAGGATCGAGTCCTCGATCGTGCAGAAGCTGTGCACGCGCACGTTCGGGCACAGGATGCTGCCGTGGATCTGGCTGCCCGAGACGATGCAGCCCTGCGAGATCAGCGAGTCCTGCGCTTCGCCGCGCCGCCAGTCTTCGGCGAAGACGAACTTCGCCGGCGGCGCCTGCGGCATGTAGGTGCGCAGCGGCCACTCCGGGTCGTACATGTTGAACTCCGGGATTCACCTGGCACAGGTCCATCTTGCGCCTCGTAAGTACGCGTCGAGGGTGCCGATGTCGCGCCAGTACTTCGCGGCCTTCTTGTTCTCGTCGTAGAAGGGATAGGCGTAGGTGCGGCCGTCGCCGATCAGCGCCGGGATGATGTCCTTGCCGAAGTCGTGATGGCTGTCCGGCTTGGCGGCGTCTTCTTCGAGCGCCTTGATCAGCACGTCGCTGTCGAACACGTAGATGCCCATCGACGCCAGCGTCAGGTCCGGCTGCCCGGGCATCGCCGGCGGCTGCGGCCGGTTTCTCCAGGAAGCCGGTGACCCGCTCGGTCTCGTCGACGGCAACGATCCCGAAGCGCTTGCCGTCCTCGATCGGCACTTCGATCGCGGCGAGCGTGACCTCCGCCGCCTGTCCTGGTGGAAGCGGAGCATCTTCTGGTAATCCATCTTGTAGACGTGGTCGCCGGCCAGGACGACGACGTAGCGCGGTTCCTCGCGGATGATCGAGTAGAGATTCTGGTAGACCGCATCGGCCGTGCCCTGGTACCAGTGCTCGCCGACGCGCTTCTGCGGCGGCAGGATCTCGACGAACTCGCCGAGTTCCTCCGACACGACCGTCCAGCCCTGCCGGATGTGCCGGTTGAGCGAGAGCGACTTGTACTGCGTGGCGATGAAGATGTGGCGCAGGCCCGAGTTGATGCAGTTGCTCAGGACGAAGTCGATGATGCGGTACGGGCCGCCGAAATAGACCGCCGGCTTGGCGCGGTCGCGCGTCAGCGGCGCGAGCCGTTCGCCGGCTCCGCCGGCCAGCACGATTACGAGGACGTCGTCGCCGAGCATGTCATCCGCTGACGATTATCACGGCGGGGCTTCAACGTGTCGCCGCTAAACCTCTAGCATGTCAGAGCGTGTTAGACGTGTTTGACTTCCGCCAGACCGCACCCCTATGATCGGTCCGATTGCGCCTCTACTGCCGAAGATGGGCAACTGTTGTTCAGGGGAACTGATGATGGCAATTCGCGCGTGGTTGCACTCGCCGTCGCGGTCGCCCGGTTTCGGCCACCTTTGCCGCTGGCGCAGCAGGCTCCGCCGAAGACCCGAGACCAAGAAGCGCAGCAAGCAGGAACAGCAGGAAATCGAGCAGGTCGTCAAGCTCGTGGACGGCGTCATGGCCGGCCAGCCTGCGCCGGCCGACATCACGATGACGCTCGACCCCTTCTTCATGAAGTCGCAGGAACAGCGCACGTTCGTGCCGTTCGTGCTGAACGTGAAGAACGCACCGGCCGACCGACGCGGCCATGTACGTGCGCGTCGTCAATCCGGCCGCCATGCCCGACCCGAAGGCGAAGAAGGTCGAGTACCCGTGGGACGACATCCACTTCATTCCCGCCGCCCAGCTCACCGGCGACAGCGTCAAGCTCAAGCGCGTGTTCATGGCGACCGCCGGCACCTACGACGTCTACATCGCGTTCAAGGAGCGCCTCCCCGAGAAGGCGCCGAAGACCCCGGTGGCCAAGATGGGCGTGCTCAAGACGCAGATCACGGTGCCGGACTTCCACAACGGCGAGCTCGCGACCAGCACGCATCCTGGTCGCCGACAAGGTCAACATGCTGACCGCGCCGCTCAGCCCCGACGAAGCGCGCGAGCGGCCGTTCGTGTTCGGCGCGCAGGAGCTGCTGCCCGCCGACGACATGGAATTCAAGAAGAGCGAGGAACTGTCGATCTTCTTCCAGGTCTACAACGCGGGTCTCGACCCGGCCGGCAAGCCGAACCTCTGATCGAATACGAGTTCCACAAGAACGAAGGCGACAGCGGAGAAGTTCTTCAACAAGACCAATCCGCAGACCGTGAACGCCGCGAACCTGCCGCCGCAGTTCGACCCGGCGAAGTTCCCGGTTCCCGGCGGCATCACGGTGCCGCTGGCATCGTTCGGCGAAGGCAGCTACCGCCTGTCCGTGAAGATCACCGACAAGGTGTCGGGCAAGGTCCTGACCCGCGACGTGAACTTTACGGTGAAAGCGTCGTAAACTGGCGGTAGTCAGCGGACCGCCCCCGACAGCGCCCGGGGGCGGGCCGGACAACAGCCTATGGGAATGCAAGGTCGCCTGACCATCCCGGCGTTGGCCGTCTGCCTTCTGGCAGCCGGCGTGGATTCCGCCCGCGCGCAAGCACCAACCCGCCAACCTGAACGCGTCACGGACATTGCGTCCGTATCCACCGGCCAGATCGAAGGCCAGGTGGTCGACGATGCAGGTAAGCCGCTGGATGGGGTGGTGATTTCGGCGCTCGGATCGCACGACCGCCTTTGCCGTTTCCGACGAGCTCGGTCAGTACTCGCTCCGCCAGTTGCCGCCCGGCGCCTACCTCGTTCGCGCGCACCGCCAGGGTTATCTCACCGTCCGCAGCACCATCATCGAAGTGCGCCCCGCCGTCCGGAGCGCCTCGTCGTTCACCCTGCGCCGCGAAGGTGAACCGTCGGTTCCTCGGGTTACCGAAGCCGGGATGGGAACCACCGCCATCGGCGCTCAGCCCGTCCCCACCGATCTCGTCGGCGAGCGCAGCGAAACCGACCTGGCCTGGCGCCTGCGGCACTTGAAGCGCAGCGTGCTTCGCGACAGCGACACCGCTGTGGACCTGCCGGCCAACGACGATTTTTCGTTCGCGGATCCGTTCGAATTTCTGGGCCGCGCCGTGGAGACTTCGGCCCGGGCCGCGGGGGCGCTTGTTCGCGGATATCTCGCTCGACGGCCAGGTCGACCTGCTCACGACCGGCGCGTTCGACAACCCGGGCGAACTGCTCCAGATGGATCGCACGAGCAGCGTCGCGTTCTTCTCGGTCGGCGCGCACGTCGGCGACCACGGCGACTGGACACGTGCGCGCCGCGATGAACCAGAGCGACCTCGATTCGTGGATCCTCGCCGGCGACTACACCTCGTCGCGGGGGTGGTTCTCACCAGTATCAGTTGGGCATGTCGTACAGCCTGCAGCGCTATGAGGGCGGCAACACCGCGGCGCTTGCGGCAGTGGCCGACACCGCGCGCAACGTCGGGTCGGTGTTCGCCTACGACGAGTGGTCGGTCACGAAGAACCTGAGCGTTGGCTACGGCGCCAACTACGCGCGCTACGACTACCTGGTCGATCCGTCGCTGCTCAGCCCGCGTGTCAACGCCAGCTACATGGTTGGCGAGCACTGGCGGGTGCGGGGCCTGGCGTCGCGCGAGTTGTCCGCGCCGGGCGCGCAAGAGTTCCTCCCGCCGACGCGTGCGTCGTGGCTGCCGCCGCAGCGCACGTTCTCGCCCCTGTCGCGGGAAGGGTTCCGCGTGCAGGATCTCGAGCACTACGAGGGCGGCGTCGAGCGCGTGCTCAATGGCGCCACCGTGGGCGTCCGCGCCTTTCGCCAGCAGATCGACGATCAGTCGATCACCGTGTTCGGTCGCAGTCCCGAAGGGCCCGGCGCCGCGCTCGGTCACTACTACGTCGGCTCCGCCGGCGACGTGGACGTGCAGGGCATTGGTGCGTCCTACACGCAGGCGCTCAGTGGCAATGTCCGCGGTTCGGTGGAATATTCGGTCTCGAGCGCCGATGGACGAGCGCCCCGCCGGCCGCTGACGCGCGGGTGCTGCAGCGCATCATGCCTGCCGCGGTGCATACCGGCGAGCACGAGCGGATTCACGACGTGCGAACGTCGCTCGAGACCGAGGTTCCCCAGACCGCCACCCGCGTCGTGGTGTTCTACCGCATCAACAACGCGTTCGTCACCGACGGCGACCCCGAGGAAATCCGCGGGCTCGACGGCCGGTTCGAGATGCAGGTCAACCAGTCGCTGCCGTTCATGAACTTCATGGGCTCGCAGTGGGAAATGCTCGTCGGCGTCCGCAACATGTTCCACGAGAGCGTGGCCGGAACCTCCACCTACGACGAGATCCTCGTCGTCCGTCCGCCCAAGCGCATCGTCGGAGGACTGACGGTCCGCTTCTAGGCGCGATCCGGAAGTCCGGGTCTTTGGATCGGTCAGACGACAACTTGAATATGTCCGCCGTCCTGACCGTCCAATGGCGAGGAAACCGCCATTTATCAACTGTTTACGGGCGACGTGCGCACGCGTGCTCTGGTATACGGTTTGCTCCCTGAAGCCGCGGAAGTGTCTGTCTTGAGTTCCGAGAATCGGTTCTCGTACGAGCCGTTGCCCCCCCTCGGCTCGCCGCAGGGCGACTGGCGTCATACCGCCTTGCCCGTCGTGGTGACGGTGTGCCTGCTGGCCCTGGGCGTTGCCAACGTCGTCTCGCGGGCGACGAATACCGAGGTCGAGGACGGCGTGCTCTGGGTCGAGCGCGCCGCGGGCGTTGTCGCGGCCGAAGTCGCCGACCCCTCGTCCGCGGGTCGCGCCGGCGTGCGCCCGGGCGATGTCCTCCTCGCCATCGATGGTCAGCCGGTCGAAGGCCGCGGCCAGGTGTTCGCCGTTCAGCAGCACTCGAAGCCCGGCGATCGTCACGTCTACACCCTGCTCCGGCTCGGGACGCGCGAAGTAGCGCAGGTGCAGCTGGCGCCGACTCCCCGACGGCGCCGGCCTCCTCTACTACCTCCTCGCGAGCGTCGGCATCTTCACGCTGCTCGTCGGCGCGGCCGTCCGCGCCCGCCGGCCCGACCGACCAGGCCACCCTTCATTTCTTCTGGCTGTGCGTGGCGTTCTTCGGCGTGCTCGCGTTCTCGTTCAGCGGACGCCTCGACCGGGTGGACTGGGCCTTCTACTGGTCCGACGTCGTCGCGCTCCTGCTGCTGCCGCCGCTCTTCCTGCACTTCGCGCTGGTGTTCCCCGAGCGCCCGCACCACGAAGGCTACGCGGTGCATCTCGCGCGCTGGTTGCCGGCGGTGTACCTGCCGGCCGCGGTGCTCGGTTTGACACGCGTGCTGGCGCTGGTCCGCGCCGCGATCGACCCGGACTATTTCGTGCGCCTGGTCGGACTGCTCGATCGCCTCGAATATGCTCTACCTCGCCGTGTTCCTCACGGCCGGACTCGTGGTCCTGCTCCGCGCGCTCACGCGCTCGGGCTCGGTGACCTGCAAGCGCCAGCTGCGGTGGATTGTGTGGGGCACCGCGCTTGGCGCGATGCCGTTCGCGCTCGGCTATGCCGTGCCGTTCGCGCTCGGCGTCGATCCGTCGCTGCCGATGGAACTGTCGCGCCGTTCCGCTCGGGTTCATCCCGGTGGCGTTCGCCTCGGCGATCGTCCGCTACCGGCTGATGGACGTCGAGATCATCCTCAAGCGCCTGCTGGTCTACACCTCGGCGGTCGCCGCCAGCATCGCGATCTTCGTCGCCATCCTCCGCACCTCGGGCGGCTCGTTCATCCAGAGCGAGACGGATCAGCGGTGGGTCATCGCGTTCCTCGCCACGATCGTCGTGATTCTGCTGGCCAAGCCGGTCAAGGACGGCCTGCAGCGGGGCATCGATCGCGCGTTCTACCGCGACCGGTACGACTACCGCCGCGCGCTGGTCGGCTTCGCCCGCGACCTGAATGCCGACATCGTGCTCGACCGGCTCGCCGAGCGCCTGGTGACGCGCGTCGGCGAAACCATCGAGATCGATCGCGATGGCGTTCATGCTGGCGTCGGACGTCGGCGACTTCGAGGCGCTGCATGTCTCCGGCCTGGAGAGCGGCGTGCCACGCCTGGCGCTCAACTCCGGCATCGGCGGACGCGTGCGCGTCCGGACAAACGGTGCGCCTGGACGACCCGCTGGCAGCGACGCGGTTCACGGCGGAAGAAGTCGAGTTCTGGCGCGACACCGGCATCTACTACTTCGTGCCCTGTGTCTCGAAGGGCTCGGCGGTGGCGGCGTTGCTGCTCGGCCGCCGCGAGAGCGGTGAGCCGCTGACCACCGAGGATCTCAACCTGGTCACGGCCGTCGCCGGTCAGGCCGCCGTCGCCATCGAGAACGGCCGGCTCTATCGGCAACTGCACCTCAAGGCGTCCGAACTGGATCGCCTGCGCTCGTTCAACGAGAACATCCTCGAATCGCTCGACGATGGGTTGATGGTGCTCGGGCTGGACGACCGGATCATCCGGTGGAATCAGGCCCTCGAGCAGCTGTACGGTCCGACGCGCGCCGAGGCCATGAGCCAGCCGCTCGATCGCCTGTTCGATCCGGCAGTGGTCAGCGTGCTCCGCACGCAGCGCCGCGATCACCCGCAGGGCGCGTCGGCGTTCCGCGTCCCGCTCACCTCGCGGCATCGCACCGGCAACCCCGACCGGCTCGTGAACATCACGACGGTTCCGCTGCAGGCGATCAGTGCCGGCGCGGCGGCCTCCGGCACGATCGTGATCTTCGAGGACATCACCGAACGGACGCAGCTCGAAGAGCAGCTGCGCATCTCCGAGAAGATGGCGTCGCTCGGCATCCTGGCCGCGGGCGTGGCCCACGAGGTCAATACGCCCCTGACCGGCATCTCCAGCTACACCCAGATGCTGCTCGAAGGCTCCGACCCCGAGGACCCGCGCACGGCGGTGCTCGAGAAGATCGAGAAGCAGACCTTCCGGGCCGCCCGCATCGTCAACGGGCTGCTGCACCTCTCCCGCTCGAACGCCGCGGACGCAGTCCGAACGCACCGTGGTCGACGTCAACGCGGTCGTCGGCGACGTGCTGGCCCTGCTCGAGCATCAGTTCGAGAAGGGCAGCGTGAAGATCCGCCGCGAGCTGGCGGACGGCGTCATCCCGGTGGTCGGGTTCGAGTTCAAGCTTCAGCAGGTGTTCCTCAACCTGTTCCTGAACGCGCGGGACGCCATGCCGAGCGGCGGCTGGCTGACCATCGCGACGCGGCTGGACGGGCACGAGGTGGTGGCCGAGGTGTCCGACACCGGCACCGGCATCCCCTCCGAGCACCTCGATCGCATCTACGATCCCTTCTTCACCACGAAGCCCATCGGACAGGGCACTGGCCTGGGCTTGTCGATCACGTATGGCATCGTGCGCGAGCACGACGCATCGATTCAGTGCCAGAGCGCCCCCGGTCAGGGCACGCGGTTCACGCTGCGCTTCAAGCTGGCGCAGACGAACGCGCAACTGGCAGCGATGTAGGCGTCGCCGACTGTCGGCGCCGGAGCAATCGGTATGCGGCGGAACGGATCAGTTCTCGTCATCGACGACGAAGAAATCATGCGGGAGATCCTGCAGACCCTTCTCGAGCGCGAAGGGTATGGGGTGCGGATCGCCGCGTCCGGCCAGGAAGGCCTCGACCTGGCGCGAGCCCTGCCCTTCGACGCGGTCATCGTCGACGTGATGATGCCGGGCATCGACGGGCTGCAGGTGCTCGAAGAGCTCAAGAAGCAGGACGACAACCTGCCGGTGCTGATGATCACGGCGTTCGCCTCGATGGACACCGCGATCAAGGCGATGAAGCTGGGCGCGTTCGACTACATCACCAAGCCGTTCAAGAACGACGAGGTGCTGGTCGTGCTGCGGAACGCGATCGAGCATCGCCGCCTGCGGGACGAGAACACCCAGCTGCGCGGCGACGCGGCGCGCCGGCTGCACAAGTTCTCCGGGATCATCGGCCGCAGCACGCGCATGATCCAGGTGTTCGAGCTGATCGCCCAGGCGGCGCCCAGCCGTTCCACGATCCTCATCACCGGCGAGAGCGGCACCGGCAAGGAGCTCGTCGCGCGCGCCATTCACGTCAACTCGGCGCGGTCCGACAAGGCGTTCGTCACGGTCAATTCCGGGAACCTGCCGCCGGATCTGCTGGAATCCACGCTGTTCGGGCACGTCAAGGGCGCGTTCACGGGTGCGGTGTATCCCAAGAAGGGCCTCTTCGACCTCGCCGACAAGGGCAGCATCTTCTTCGACGAGATCGGCAACATCCCCATCGAGACGCAAGCCAAGCTGCTGCGGGTGATGCAGGAACGCGAGTTCATGCGCCTCGGCGGCATGGAGACCATCAAGGTCGACGTGCGCATCATCGCCGCCACCAACGTCGACCTCAAGCGCGAGATGGAGGACGGCCGCTTCCGCGAGGATCTGTTCTACCGGCTGCACGTGATCAGCATCGAGCTGCCGTCACTTCGCGACCGGCGCGAGGACATCCCACTGCTGGTGCAGCACTTCCTGGAGAAGTACGCCGAGGAGAACGGCCGGCCTTCGCTCGAGCTCGCGCCCGACGCCCTCGAGCTGCTGATGGAATACGACTGGCCCGGCAACGTCCGCGAGCTCGAGAACGTCATCGAACGGGCGGTGGTGCTGAGCACCGGCAGCCGGATCGCCGCCGACCGCATCCCGGACAACGTGCGCAAGGCGCCACGCTTCCAGCTGCCGCACGTCGTCATGCCGCCCGAAGGGGTGTCGTTGAAGGAAGTGACCGCCGCCTACGAGCGGCAGTGGATTGAATCGGCGCTCGAAGCCGCCGGCGGCGTCCAGAAGCGGGCCGCCGAGCTCCTTCACATCAAGCCGACGACGCTGAACGAGATGATCAAGCGGTACGACATCCGGCCGCGCCGGAAGAAGGCGTCGACGGCCGCGACCCCGGAGGGTGCGGCCGCCGCCACCGAAGAGACGGGCGACGAACTGGAGCCCGTGGGCTCGGACGTCGAGTAGACGCCCGTCACGAACGCCATTCAGCCGCCGAACTGCTCGAGAATTCTCGTCACCAGGAACTCCGCGATCCGTCGGTGGGCTTCCGCGTTGGGATGCCCGTCCCAGGGGACCCACAGTTGCTGATGGTCCTCACCACGGAAGTGGTCCAACAAGTCGTCGGTCGGGATGTTCAGCTCTCCTCCCCAGGTCGTCACGGCATCGTGAATCGCGCGGAAGGCGTAACGGTCGTCGAACTCCTGGGTGAAGTCGGGCATCATCATCACGCGGAAGCTGGCGCCGGCCGCCCCGGAGAGATCGCGCATCTGCCGGATCGCCTCGCGCGAGTCCTTCCACTTCACTGATTCCGTCTCGAAGCCCTCGAGGTAGCTGCTGGCGACGTTGACTTTCGTCGTTGGGAGGAGGCGGCGCCTGAACACCCGCCGATTGAGATGATCAGCCGCCTCGGTGAGGAACCATGAGCGCGAGTGCCGATAGGCCTCCTCCGGGGGAACCGGCATGGCGGTGGGGGGCTCCGCGTCGTTGACGACATAGGCGAGGAACACCGCATCCGGCTGGTAAATCGGCAGCAGCTGCTCCAGCAGCTGCCGTTCCTGCCGGCTGTTGTAATCCGGAACGCCGCCGTTGATGACCTCGATCTCCCCGTGGCCGCGGTCGCGCAGCAGGCGTTCGGCGACCTGCGGGAACGCCTCCTCCTCAGCCACCGCGTAGCCCCACGTGTACGAGTCGCCGATGACGAGCACGCGAGTCGAGCCGGGCTTCTTCGCGGGCCGATCGCGGTCGCGCAGGCCGTGTGCGTTGATACGGTACGGAAACAGCCGAGACTGGTCGGCATTGCCCGGGAACTGCCCCGCGGCATGGGGTCTGAACGCGAACACCTGCGGGCCTCGCACGACCATCAGGTTCTCCGACCAGGGCGGGAGCCTGGCGTCGAAGGTTCGTTCGGTGTGCCAGCGAAAGATCGCCTCCGCGCACCCCAACGCGAAGACCGTGCTGACCGTGAGAAGGAGCAGGCGGTTCGCCACTTCCCGGCCGGTAATCGAACTCATCACGGAGCCCCTCGCAGCCAACCGGCGCGTGCGAACCTCAACGCTTCACGGCGGCCAGCAGGCGGTCGTACTTCTGCATGATCGCGTCCCAGCGGTAGTTCTTGCGGACGTAGTCCTTGCCGTTCCGGCCCATGCGCTCGCGCAGGCGGTCATCGGCGAGCAGCATCTTGGCGCACTCGATGAACTCGTCGCGGTCCTGGTAGTAGAGACCGGCGTTGCTCTTGTGGCAGTGGTCGACGAGCACCTCGGCGCGCGCGTTGCACAGCACCGGGGTGCCGACCGCCATGGCCTCCAGTGCCAGCAGCGACAGGCTTTCAAAGGGCGACGGCACCACCACCACGGTCGCGGCTTCGAGAGCCTGCAGCCGCTCACGTTCCGACAGCAGGCCGGCGAACTTCACCCAGGGCACCTCGGGCAGCTGCATCAGCTTGACGCCCATCAGCGCCAGCGTGGCGTCGCCGCCCTGTTCCTTGTAGCTGGTGAAGTACTCGATCAGTTCCTCGCAGCCCTTGCCGGCGTCGATGCGGCCTCCGTACAGCAGGAACTGTCCCTGCAGCCGGTGCCGGCGCCGGAAGGCCGTGCCGCGCGCCCTGAGGTGTGACGGCAGCGCCTTGTGGATCTCCTCTTCGTCCTCGGGCTCCTCGTGGGGCTGCAGGGCTTCGTCCTGCAGCAGGTCCACGCCGCAGCCGACGGTTTCCTCCGCCACCGGCCGCATGTCGAACGTGGTCTTGAGAAAGTTCTTCTCCACCTCGGTGTTGAACGCCACGGCGGCGGCCGAGCTGAACAGTTGGCGGTAGATCCCGAGGTGGATGGCCGGCTCGTCGTGGGCCGTCGGCACCAGGATGCTGCGCGCCGGATCGATGCCGAGCCCGAGCACGGTGGGCGCGTACAGGTAGGTGAAGAAGATCAGCGCGTCGTACGACGCGTGGTGACGTTGCAGGTGTTCGGCCAGCGCCGGCGACCAGGGGCCTTGCTCCTCGAGCCAGCGCATTTCGTCGTCGCGCGTGTGCTCGTTGTGGAAGATCCAGTCCGAGAGCTGGTTGAAGTTCTGGATGTCCCGGGTCCTGGCGTTGGCGAATCGGCGGACCGTCACCCCGCGGATGCGGTCGGTGCCCTCCGGATATTCGTTCTTCCAGGTGATGTAATCGCGCGCGCAGGTGGTCAGCACCTCCACCTCGTGCTTCGCCGCCATCCGTTCGGCGATCAGCCGGCAGTGGTATTCAGAGCCGCCGAGGATTTCGGCGCCGTAGCGCTGAACGATGAATGCAATCTTCACGATGGGTTCTCCGGCGCGCTGTCCGCCCCGGCCGTAGCCAGCAGGCGATCCAGCTCGCGCATGATGCGATCGTCACCGAAGTCGCGCAGGCGCCGGCGCTGGCCGGCGATGACGCGTGAGCGGAGCTGGTCGTTGTAGGCCAGCTCGCCGAGCAACTCGGCAGCGAACTCGAGGTCCTTGGGTTCGAACAGCACGCCTGCACCACCGAGCGTGTCCGGCACGGCGGACGAGGCGTAGGCCAGCACCGGCACGTCGGCGGCCATTGCTTCCAGCAGCGGCACGCAGAAGCCTTCGTGCTCGGACAGGGAAATGTAGACGCTGGCCTTCCGGTAGTAGGCGGCCAGGTCGTCGTCTGGCACGGGACCGGTGAAGACGAAGCGGTCGGCCGGCATCTGGAACTCGGCGATCAGGGCCCGGACGGTGTTGTAGTAGTGGGGCACGGCATCGGTCCGCCCGACGAAGATGAAGCGGTAGTGTTCGTCGACGTAGCGCTTGTAGAACTCCGCCAGCCGGATGTGATCCTCGATCTTCTTGTTCGGCGCGATTCGGCCAACGAACAGGAAATTGTGCAGCCCGTCGTCCAGCACCGTGTCGAGCGCGGGGCGGGGAGCGGCGTGCGTGATCCGATGCGTGTCGATGGCGATGGGGAACACGCCAGTGTTGCGTGAACCCCATCGACTCGAGTTCCTGGCGGTTGTACTCCGAATCGCCGAGGGCGACGTCAGTGTGACCGACCAGCGTCCCCAGGTCTTCGCGGCTGAGCGTGGCCAGCCGGAAGATGGCTGGTTCGTACGGCGCGAAGAAGTGCGCCGGGGTGACGTTGTGATACTGCAGCACACGCCCGCGGGGCAGGCTGGCAAACGCCGCGGTCATCGCCGACACCAGGGCGAAGTGGAAGATCGTGAGGTCGCCCTGGCGCGCGTCGGGATCGGTAAACGGCCGCACCTCGTCGCGCAGGTCGTCGTCGATCGTCATCGCGAAGATGTCGGAGTGATGGCCCATGCCTCGCAGCAGGTGCATCACGCGGCGTGCGGAGTCGCCGATGGCATCGCCGCGGTGCGCCGCCGGCACCCACTGATTGACGATCATCGGCGGGCAACCATCAGTCGCCGGTAGTGGACGGCGCCGAGGGATCGGCGGCCGCATCGGCAGTCGTCGGTGCTTTGGGGAGCGCCTGATAGGCGCCGGGGCGGAACGGGCGGAGCTCGTCGAGCGTCTCGGACTCGTGCACCTGATCCCAGAAATCAAAGGCGATCGGCGGGTGCGGCCGGGCCGGCGAGCTGAGCGTCTCCTCGACGAAGCGCAGCAGGGTTCCGGCAAAGTCCTTCCGCCGCAACCGGTCGAGCGCCTCGTCCTGCGATTCGACGATCCCCGCGGCGATGTTCCGGTTGGTGACGACCTGATCGATCAGCGCCGCGACCCGGACCGGATCCTTGTCGTCATAGAGAATGCCGGCGCCGTCCATGGTGGCGGGAATCGCGGTGGCGGCGTAGGCCAGCACCGGCACGCCCATGTGGAACGACTCGACCAGCGGAACGCAGAACCCTTCGTGCTCGCTCGCGCACAGGAAGACATCCGCCAGTTCATAGTACGCCGTCAGCTCCGCATTGCTGACGTGGCCGAGGAAGTGCACGTCGGGCACGCCCAGGCGATCGATCAGGTTCTGGAGCATCCCGACATAGCGCTCGAAGCCGCTGTGCGCGCCGACGAGTAGCAGACGCGACCGCGGGTTGAACCAGCGGTTGTAGGCGTGGAAGAACCGGATGACGTCCTCGATCTTCTTGTTCGGGATCATCCGGCCGACGAACATCACGTTCACCCACGCGTCGTCGAACACGCCGGCCTGCATGTAGTTGGCGGGTCCGGACAGGTGAGAGAAATCGGGAACCACCGGCAGCACGTCGGTTTTCGGAAAGCCGAGCGCCTCGAGCTCCTGCCGGTTGTACTCGGAGTCGCCGAGCCCGATCTCGCAGCGGCTGGCATACAGCCCGAGCTCGCGGCGGCCAAGAAAGCACAGCTGCACCAGGCGCGGGTGCACGTCGATGAAGTACTCGGGTGGCGTGATGTTGTGGTAAATCAGCGCCATTCGATCCGGCAGGGCATAGGCCAGGCGTGAGGCCCGCGACCCGAGCGAGAAGTGGTGGAGCAGCAGGTTCTCGGGATCGCTGGCGTCGGGCAGCTCGCGATAGTCCAGCGTCAGATCTTCAAGGCGCAGATCGGCTGTCTCGACGAAGATCTCGGACTCGTAACCCGCGGCGCGCAGCACGCGCTGGATACCGAGCACCTCGTTGCCGATGGCGTCTCCGTAGCCGAGCGTGGCGAGAACCTGGTGAACCGCTGGCATGGCTAGCGCTCTCCGCTGGGGCGGCGTCGGCCTCGCGGGCGCCGCCTGCCCTGCCGGCGCTCGCCACCCGCTGCCGGCGGTGTCTGAGCGCGTTCGGGAGGTGGCTGTCGCTCGGATGACGGTGCACGATCAGGCGGCGCGCCGCCGCTGTCGCCCTGCGCCTGCCGCGGCGGCGCCGGGCTTGCCGGGCCCACGGCGGCCGTTACCTCGACTCGCACCGCGGTTGTTGCCGCCGCGCCGGTGTTGGCCATCGCGGGAGGGCGATCGCCGATTCGCGCCGGTATCAATCGGCCCCGCGTCTTCACGCACGACGGGCTCGGCGGTCCGTGCCGGCGGTTCGGGTCGAACGGTCGGCACCGATGCGGGGACGGACGGCCGACTCACCGGCGGGCGAGGGGTGGTATGCGGCCTGCCTCGGCGATGGCGGCCGGTGCCGTCGCGGCGATGTCGGTGGCGGCGCCCTTTGGCAGGCGTGCGACGACATCCTGACCCGGTTCGAGCACACGACGCCGACGCGCCCACCAGCCGAGCATGGGCTCCATGACGTTGGTCGCCGGCTCGCGACGCAGTCGATCCAGCATGTCGGTGTACTTGCGCTCGATCACCGGCCAGCTGTAGTGCTGCTGGAAGTAGTGGCGGCCATTGGTGCCGAGCGCGGATGCCAGCGGGGTGTTGCCGTCGATCGTCCGCAGCGTCTCGAAGAACTCCTGGAACCCGCTGTAGAAGAGCCCCGCATTGCTGCGCAGGCACTGACCGTGCAGGACGTCGCAGGCGGCGTTGGCAAGCACCGGTCGTCCGAGCGCCCAGGCCTCGAGCGCGACCATCGAGAGGCTCTCGAAGTAGGACGGCATGATCAGCAACTCGGACGCCGCAATCGCGTCGAACTTGTCCTGATCGGTGACGTAGCCGAGATGGTGAATGCGCGGGTGCGCGGGGATCGGGATCACGGGGGTGCCGATCAGCACCAGATGGAGCCCGTCGAGCAGCGCCGAGGAGTAGTGTTCGAAGAAGTTGAACAGCTCCTTGCAGCCCTTGTTCTCGTCGATCCGTCCGACGTAGATGGCGAAACGATCGCGCATCTCGTACTTCTGACGGAATCGCGACGCGTTGGGCGACTCCGGTATCTCCGACCCGACACCCACGACCACTCCGGGAACCTGCACGTTGCCCGATGCCGCGTGAATCAGCGCCCGCTCTTCGTACGAGTTGTACATGAGGGCACGGATTCCCCTGAAGATCGGGTGGAACAGTCCGAGCCCGAGCGCGCCGTCGCGTTCGGCGGTGGGGACGAGGATCGCCTTGCCGGCCACCGCGCGCGCCCCGTGGAACGAGTGGTAGTAGCGGAAGCTGAAGAAGATGAAGAAGTCGTAGTCGTCGGCGTGAGCCTGGATGTGCTGGATCAGCGCGGGGCTGGTCGGCCCCTCCGCGTCGAGCCAGGACAGTTCGTCCCCGGCCGAGTGCGTCTGGTTGAACACGCGATCGGACCACTGCGCGAACTCGGCCGGCTGGCGTTCGCGAGACACCGGAAATCGGCGCACGGGGACACCGTGCACGACTTCGATGCCGGCGGGACGCTCGTTCCGCCAGGTGATGTAGTCGGACGCGCAGGTCGTGAGGACCTCGACTTCAACGTGCCGCGCGAGGTGCTCCGCGATGTAGCGCGCGTGCTGCTCCGCGCCGCCGTTGATGTCGGCGCCGTAACGCTGGACGACGAGGGCGACCTTCACTGCGCGTCAGGCGTCGACGACGGGTCCTCGTGGTCCGGGCCGTCGTCTTCGAAAGTGTCGGAATCGGAGGTGGCGTCCACGCCCGCGTCGCCGCCTGGGTCGCCTTCGGCGCCCTCGCCACCGGCTCCCGGTGCGCCTCCGGGCATCCCGTCGCGGCTGCCGCGCCGACCGCGCCGGCGACGCCGTCGGCGCCGTGCCGTGCCGTCGCCTTCGCCGGTCCGGACTGCAGGCGCCAGCGTCATGGCGGCGTCCGCGTCATCGGCCACTACGCCTTCGGTCGCCGCGCCGGCCGCGGGTTCGGGCAGGGCCTCGCGCCGCTCGCGCGGCCGCATTGCCTCCGGCCGGTACTGGACGACGCCTTCGAGCGCCCGAACGCGGCGCTCACTGAAGTCGAGCCGGCTGGAGAGCGATTCCACCCGCATCCGGAGGTTCTTCATCTCGATGCCGGTCCGGGTCGTCTCGAGCACCAGGTTGTGCAGCACTTCGTAGTAGAGCGCGTTCCACTCCGCCCGTTCGATCCGGCGCGTGGCATCGCGCTTCAGCATGTCGACGTTGAACTGCGACTGGGTGTAGAGAATCTGGTTGAGCGTGTTCGGGTTGATGAACAGTTTCAGGATCGGCATCAGCAGCCGCCGGATGAAGCGGAGCGGACCGCGGTGCGACGTGAACAGCGTCTGATCGTCGAACGTGTAGGGCGCTTCGAACGCCGCCGAATCGACGCTGATAGCGGGCCGGCTGCGCCGGAACTGTTCGAGCAGGTCGGAGCGGAGATTCTTGGGATCGAGGAACTTCTCGAGCCGCACGCTGGCCAGTTCCCGGATTTGATCCTCGGTGTAGTCCACTCCGCGTTTCTCGGCGATGCGTCCGCGGATCTGCTTCATGATCTGCTCGACGTCGACCGCCTCCGATCGGATATTGAAATCGGCCATGCAACTCCTCAAGCCGGCGGCGGCAGCGGGTGCCATCGTCGGCTGGCAAATTCGGGTGCGTCCATGAGGCCGGTCCGTCGGAAGTCCGGGACCTGCGCCATCAAGCGCCGCACGCGGCGCGAAAACCTGTAGCTGGGTTGAGAGAGCACGCTGGCCGCCAGGGCGTACGGAGCCAGCACCGTTGTGAAGCACCACTCGAAAAGATGGGAAGGGATGCCGCGCGGCAGCGAGGATCCCCGCACGAGCGCGGTCGCAGGCACGGTATCGCGGTCCTGGGCCAGGACGGCCAGGAACACGGCCAGAGTCATCGACGCGTGGTAGTCCCCAGGGACTGTCGCGGGCGATGTTTTCAGTATCGCGACCGTCGAGCGTGCCATGAGTCCGTTCTGTTGTGGCGAGCCCTTTCGGCCCGCCTGACGCAACTCACGACCCGAATGGCCGATAGATGATGGCAACCACCGTGAGGCTCCAGAGCGCGACGCAGGCCAGCAGCGGCCGATCGTTCAGCAGCATCTCCGACGGATTCCCGCCGCCGTCCTTGCGATGGACGATGTACAGGTAGCGGAAGATGCCGTAAATCGGGAACGGAACCGTCAGCACCAGCCAATGCGTGCCGAACCGTTCGGTCGTCTCGGAATTCAAACAGTAGATGATGTAGGCCACCAGCGTGGACGCGGCGACCACCGCAATCATCTGATCCAGCAAATACGGGTCGTACTCCTCCAGAATGCGACGATGCTCCGACGCCCCGTCGGCCAGCAGCGTCAATTCGTGCCGCCGCTTGCTGAGGCCCAGGAACAACGCCAGCAGGATGGTGCAGGCCAGCAACCAGTCGCTGACCGTTACCCCGATCACCAGTCCGCCCGCCACGGCGCGTAACACGAAACCCATCGCAATCGTCATCACGTCGAGGATGACGAGGTGCTTGAGCCAGCGGGTATATGCCACCTGCAGCGCCAGATACGCTGCGGCCGCCCAACCGAACGGCGGCTGAAGCCAGAACGCCGCCGCCAGGCCGCCGCCCATGAGGAGCGTGGCCCAGACCAGCGCCGCCCCGACCGAGAGCGCGCCGGAGGCGATCGGCCGCCGCGATTTCAGCGGGTGCTGCCGATCGGCCGCGAGATCCGAGACGTCGTTGAAGAGATAGACGGCTCCGGACAGCGCGCAAAAAATCAAAAAGGCCGCCAACGCGAGCGCGACGGCGGCCGGGTCGAGCAAACGGCGCGAGAAAATGAGCGCCGCGAAAACGATGAAGTTCTTGGTCCACTGACCGGGCCTGAGCGAGACCAGCACGCTCATCACCGGGGACCGCCCCTCCACCTTAGGTATAGCTCTGGACGGCTTCTGCCTCAGAGTCGAACGTCTCGAACACCGTCAGCAGCTTGGTAATCGCCAGGAGATCCTCGATGCGCTTGGTCAGGTTGAGCAGCTTCAAGCTGCCGCCCTGACGGCTCACCGTGGTGTAGGTCCGGACCACTTCGCCGAGACCGGCGCTGTCGATGTACGGAACGCCTTCGAGATTGAGCAACAGCTTGCGGCGGCCCCCCGCCAGCAAGCTGTTGATCTTGTCCTTGAGCAACTCGTCACCCTCGCCGAGGGTCATCTTGCCCTTCAGGTCGAGAATGGTTACTTCGTTCACCGTGCGCTCGGCGATTTCCATGCCCCGTGTCCCCTGACGTGTTGAAAAACCCAACGAAACGGGCCGATTTATGCCCGCAAAAAGGTGCCGAATGTTACCACAAGCTAGTCGGTCTCCCGACGCATCTTCTTCCGGTTACGCTTCCGCGCCAGCGCCTGTTTCGCGCGTCGCTTGTCGCCCGGCTTCAGATAGAAGGAGTGCTTCTTGATGTCCTTGATGATGTCTTCCTGCTGCACCTTCCGCTTGAAGCGGCGGAGAGCACTCTCGATAGACTCACCTTCCTGGATCTTGACTTCGGCCATAGCAAACACCCCCTCTCTGCCTGGGATCGCCGACTCTGTTCTGCCGGCGTGAAAATCGCATGCCCTCCGCCCACTCTCGGGAGCAGAGGTCAAGCATGCTAGGCTACCACAATCAGACGGGGCGCCAACGGGCCTCGCGCTCGAGGAGACCCGGCTCGAAACGGGCCTCTGCCGGACGGTAAGTACAGGCCGTCCAGTCGTTTGCAGCCGAATTCATACGATTTCCCGCTTCCTCGCCGCACCCCATGCGCATCCTTGTTCTTGGCTCCGGCGCGCGTGAACACGCGCTCAGTTGGCGCCTCGCCCTCGACCCCGACGTCCGGCATGTCATTTGCGCGCCCGGTAACCCGGGCATCGGCCGAACCGTCGAACTGGTCCCGGTGGACGCGAGCAACCCCGCCGAAGTGTTTGCCCTGGCCGAGTCCGTACGCGCGGACCTGACCGTCGTCGGCGCCGAGGCGCCGCTGGCGGCCGGCATTGCCGACTACTTTGCCGAGCGCGGACGCCCGTTGTTCGGCCCCACGCGCGCGGCCGCCCAGCTCGAAACCAGTAAGGCATTTGCCAAAGACTTCATGGCGCGCCACGGCGTTCCCACGGCGCGGTATCGGGTCTGCCGCTCGGCCGACGAAGCGCTGCAGGTGGTCCGGGATCGTGAACTGGGCGAGGCGATCGTCGTCAAGGCCGATGGCCTGGCCGCCGGCAAGGGCGTGGTCGTGGCGCCGGACCCCGCCACCGCGGCGTCGGCGATTCGGGCCGCGATGGTGGACCGCGCCTTTGGCGATGCGGGCGCCCAGATCGTCCTGGAAGAGTGCCTGGTTGGGCCGGAAGTCTCGTTCTTCGTGGTGGCCGACGGAATGGCGTTCCGTTCCCTCCTGACCGCGCAGGATCACAAGCGGATCTTCGACGGCGATGTGGGACCCAACACCGGCGGCATGGGCGCCTTCTGCCCGAGCCCGCTGGTGGACATCGCGCTGCAGCAGCGCATCGAGAAAGAGATCGTCACGCCCGTGCTGGCGGGCATGGCCAGCGAGGGCCATCCATTCCGCGGTTTCCTCTACTGCGGGCTGATGCTGACCGCCGACGGTCCCAAGGTCATCGAGTTCAACGTCCGCTTTGGCGACCCCGAAGCGCAGGTGGTGCTGCCACTCATCGAAGAGCCGCTGGCGCCGTTGCTGCTGGCGGCGGCCGAAGGCCGTCTGAACGCGGCGCCCGATCCGGCGGCGGCCACCACCTCGCAGTCATGCGCGGTTGGCGTGGTACTGGCCGCAATGGGCTATCCCGGAATCGTGCAGACCGGCCAGCGCATCGAGGGCCTCGAGCATCTCGCTCACGAGTATCCCGATGTCCTTGCCTTCTTTGCGGGGGTCGGCGCCTCGGAGGGAGGCCTGGTCACGAGCGGCGGGCGCGTGATGACCCTGGTGGCTCGCGACCGCTCCTATCAGGCGGCGATCGATCGAGTCTACGACGCGGTCTCGCGCGTGCGATTCGAGGGGATGCAGTTTCGGCGCGACATCGGTCGCAAAGCGCTCACGAAACCGGCGGCAACAGCGCCTTGAGCGCATCATCGAGGTGTCCGCGGAAGGTTTCGGTGCTGTGGCCTTCCGGGACTTCCACGTAGGTGACGGCGCCGGTGCCCATGTCGAGCGCCGTCCGGAGCTTGCGGCCGCCGTTCGCCATCGCGTCGTAGGTGCCGGCGAGCACGAAGAACTTCACCGCGCGGATGGCGTCGCGCCCCTTGGTCTGGTTCGTGATGACCGTGGGCGTCTGCGCCGGCGGGGCAAGTGCCGCGCACAGTCCGAACACGGCCGGATACTCAACCGCGAGATCGACGGCGCCGTAGGCTGAAAACGAACTGCCGAGGATCACGCGCTTCTCCGGAGCGGGGAAGGTGCGGAACCGCTTGTCCACGAGCGGCACGAGCTCGGAGGCCATGAACGCCCGCCACCGTGGATTGCGCGAGTACTCCTCCTGCCGTTCGCCGGGTTCCACGAACACCGCCACCAGCGGCTCGATCGTCTTTGCGGCGATCAGCCGGTCCAGAATCGCCGGCGTGCGCATGCGTTCGACGTAGTTCCCGCCGTCCAGCACGAACACGACCGGATACCAGTCCTGGTTCTTCTCGTACCCAGGCGGGGTGTAGAACCACACTCGCCGAGTTGCGCCGAGCGCCTTCGACGGCAGCGCCTCTTCGACGACGGTCCCGGCCGGCACGTCGGTGCGATCATCCAGTTCAGGCTGTGCCACCCACTGCGGCATCCGCACTTCCGATCGCGGGCCGGCGAATGCGGCCACCGTCCTCGGATTCAGCGGGTCGGGCCGGGCCTCGGCCGGGAACAGCAGCACGTATTCGGCCCGCGCGTTCGTGTAGACGGACGTCTCCAGATACGACCAGTCGGTGCCGTCGATCCTCGTCGGCCACACCGATGGCGGGGTCCTGACCATTGGCGGCGGCCGCCCAGTTGTTGAAGTCGCCAACCACTCGAGGCGTCACGCCTCCCTGGTCCTGCACCAGGAAAATGGCCCGCGACTGGTTCTCGATGAGCGGCGTCCCGCCATGTGCCTCGACATAGCGAGCGACGATGGCGGCGCGGTCCGCTGCGGGTGCGTTGCCGAGCTGCTTCAGCAGATCCTTGAAGTTGCGCGGCTCCGATGCGCACGCCGACGCCAGGAGGGCGACGGCAATGACGAGCGAGGCGAGTGCGCAGCGTGACCGTGCTGGCGCCCTCCGAATCACAGCGCCTCCGCCAGCAGCTGCGCTGGCGACCGCCGTCCCTGGCCTTCCACCATCAGTTGACCGCAGGCGGCGCGAATGTCCCGGCCGCGGCTCTTGCGAACCGAGACGAGCACGCCCCGGTCGGCGAGAATCGCCGCGAACTGGTCCACCCGGTCGTCCGACGGCCGTTCGAACGGAATGCCGGGCGCGGCGTTCAGCGGGATGAGGTTGACCTTCCCCTTGATCCCTCGCAGCAGGACCGCGCCAGCCGGCGGGCGTCCTCGGTCGTGTCGTTCACGCCTTGCAGCATCACGTACTCGAACGTGATGCGGCTACGTTTCGCGAGCGGGAATCGGCGGCACGCATCGAGGACGGCGTGCAGCGAGTACTTCTTCGTCGGCGGCACGATGGCCTCGCGCTGTTCCTCGGTCGTGGCGTGCAACGAGATCGCGAGGTTGGGCATCAACGGCTCGGCCGCCAGTCGATCGAGCATCGGCACGAGCCCGACGGTCGAGAGGGTGACGCGCCGGGGGCTCAGCGCCAGCCCGAACTCGTCCGCCAGCATCCGCAGCGCCTTCATCGTCTGGTCGTAGTTGTGGAGCGGCTCGCCCATGCCCATCAGGACGATGTTGAAGGGCGTGGCGAACATGTCGAGGGCGCCGGCGAGCGCCCGGACCTGGCCGGCGATCTCCGCGGCGGTGAGGTTGCGGACCAGCCCCATCTTGCCCGTCAGGCAGAAGGCGCAGCCCATGGCGCAGCCGACCTGGGTCGAGATGCAGAAGGTCTGCGCCGGCGTATCGGGGATGAAGACCGATTCGATCAGCCGTCCATCGCCGAGCCGGAGGACGAACTTCCGGGTGCCGTCCTCGGAGATCTCGTGGCGGGCAATGGCTGGGGTGCCGACGACCGCGGCCTGCTGGAGCGCCGCCCTCAGCTCGCGGCTGAGATCGGTCATGCCGGCGATGTCGGTGACGCCGCGCTTCCAGATCCATTGGTAGATCTGCCGCGCGTGGAATCGGGGAGAGCCGAGCGATTCCACCAGCGCCTCGATCTCGGCGCGGTCCAGCCCGGCCAGATCCACCGGTGGAGTACTCATGGCCATCTCAGTGTACCAGCCTGTCGGGTACCTCGCCACTGGCGTGAACCCTCCAGCCCGACCGCTGCCGTGGACCGGCCCAACCTCCGTCGCTCGGGAAATTGTCTCGGCATCTTCGCCGTGATATGATTCCTTTTCCCTTTGTGCTGCAATCACTTAGCAGCTCATCCACCTAGCAGTGTCCGAGTCGAATATTCGTCGCGACGTACTAGCCAACGGTGTCCGCTTCGTCACCGAGCGAATGCCTCACGTACGTTCTGTCAGCATCGGCGTCTGGCTGGCTCGCGGCTCGCGCCATGAACCTGAATCGCATTCCGGCATCGCGCACTTTGTCGAGCACATGCTGTTCAAGGGAACCTCACGGCGAACGGCCGAGGGCATGGCGCAAGAGGTTGACTCGATTGGCGGTCAGCTCGACGCCTTCACCTCGAAGGAATACGCCGGCTACTACGTGAAGGTGCTCGACGAGCACGTGCCCGTCGCCGTGGACCTGCTCGCCGACCTCGTATCGCACCCGACATTTGATCCGGGAGATATCGAGAAAGAACAGAAGGTCGTCCTCGAAGAAATCAAGATGGTCGAGGACACGCCAGACGACCTGGTGCACGAGCTCTTCGCGGAGGGCTTCTGGCCGGATCATCCGCTGGGTCGGCCCATTCTCGGCATTCCCTCCACCGTCTCGGCGCTCGACCAGGCGGCCCTGCGCAGCTACTTCACGGAGACCTACGTGGCGCCGAACATGTCGGTGGTCGCGGTGGGCAACCTGGATCACGACCAACTGAAAGCCCTGGTCGAAGCCGCGCTGGTGGACGTGCCACGCCACGGCGAGAAGGCCGTGCTGCACGCGCCCGTGATCGCGCAGAACACCCTCGTCCGCCGCAAGGAGCTCGAGCAGAGCCATATCTGTCTCGGCACCGGGGCGCTGCCCCAGAACCATCCGGATCGCTACGCCAGCTATGCCCTGAACACGCTGCTCGGCGGCTCGATGAGCTCGCGCCTGTTCCAGAACGTGCGCGAGAAGCGCGGCCTGGCCTATGCCGTGTTTTCGGGCCTGTCGGCCTATCAGGACACCGGCGCGCTCAGCATCTATGCCGGCTGCGGCAACGACGCGGTGTCGGAGCTGATCGACGTCGTGGTGATCGAGCTGCGGCAGTTGAGAGACGAACCGCGTCGGCGTCGCCGAACTGCGCCGCGCCAAGGACCACCTCAAGGGTTCGCTGATGCTCAGCCTGGAGAGCACGTCGAGCCGCATGTCGCACCTGGCGCGGCAGGAAATCTACCGGGATCGCACGGACACACTCGACGAGATGCTCGCCGCCATCGAGCGGGTGAGCGTCGACGACATTCAGCGCCTGGCGCACCTGTTCTTCGCCACCGGTTCGCTGGGGGTCACGGTGCTGGGCAACGTGAACGGCCTGCAGGTCTCTCGCGAACAGTTGGCCATCTGAACCGATGATTCCACGTTACACACACCCCGAGATGGGCGGCATCTGGAGCGAGATGCGCCGCTACGAGACGTGGCTGCAGGTGGAAGTGGCAGCGGCCGAAGCGATGGCGGCCGCCGGGATCGTCCCGGCCGAGGCCGCGAAGGATCTGCGCGAGAAGGGCGCGTTCGACATCGCCCGGATCGACGAAATCGAGAAGGTCACGCAGCACGACGTCATCGCCTTCACGACCTCGGTGGCCGAGAAGGTGGGCCCGTCGGCGCGCTGGCTGCACTTCGGCCTCACCTCGTCGGACGTGGTCGACACCGCCCAGGCGCTGCAGATGGTGCAGGCGTGCGATCTCACCTGGCGAACCTGCGCGGGCTCGCCGATGCCATCCGCGCGCGGGCCATGGAGCACCGCCGCACCCCGATGATCGGTCGAACGCACGGCGTGCACGCCGAGCCGATGACGTTGGGGTTGAAGCTGGCGATGTGGTACGCCGAGACCGAGCGCAACATCGAGCGCATGCGCCGCGCGCGCGAGGTCATTCGCGTTGGCAAGATCTCCGGCGCGGTCGGCACGTTCGCGCACCTCGATCCGGCGATCGAAGGCGACGTCTGCCGGCGCCTGGGCCTCGAGCCGGCGCCGATCTCGTCGCAGGTGATTCAGCGCGATCGGCACGCGGAGCTGCTCACGGCGATGGCGATCACCGCCGCGTCCCTCGAGAAGGTCGGCGCTCGAGATTCGCGGCCTGCAGAAGACTGAAATCGGCGAGGTTGAAGAGCCGTTCGGGAAGGGGCAGAAGGGCTCGTCGGCGATGCCGCACAAGCGCAACCCGATCGGCTGCGAGCAGGTGGTCGGGCTGGCGCGGTTGATCCGGGCCAACGCCATGGCGGCGCTCGAGAACGTCGCGCTGTGGCACGAGCGCGACATCTCGCACTCCTCGGTCGAGCGGGTGATTCTGCCGGACAGCTTCATCGCGCTCGACCACATGCTGCGCCGGTTCACCCGGATCGTCGCCGGAATGGTCGTCTATCCGGACCGCATGCTCGAGAACCTCAATCGCTCGCGCGGCGTGGTGTTCTCCGGCCAGGTGCTGCTGGAGCTGGCGCGGCGCGGGATTTCGAGGGAGCAGGCGTACGAGTGGGTGCAGCGCAACGCCATGCGCGCCTTCCACGAGAAGCAGGACTTCAAGGGCCTGCTGCTGGCCGATGCCGACGTCACCGCGGTCCTGCCGGCCGCCGACATCGAGAAGGCCTTCGACCTGAACGAACAGCTGCGGAACGTTGATGCGATCTTCGGACGTGTCTTTGACGGGAGCCGGTAACTATGCGCGCGCGTGTCTATGTCACTCTCAAGCCCTCCGTGTTCGATCCGCAGGGGCGCGTCGTCGCCGATGCCCTGCTGTCGCTCGGCTACGAGGACGTGACCGACGTCCGCCAGGGCAAGTTCTTCGATCTGGAACTGAGTGACACCGACCCGGACGCGGCGAAGGCGCGCGTCACCGAAATGGCTGCCAAGCTGCTCGCCAACCCCGTGATTGAAAGTTATCGCGTGGAGGTGCTTGCATGAAATTCGCGGTGGTCGTGTTTCCCGGCTCGAACTCCGACGTCGACGCCTACTACGCGGCTTCTCGCGTCGTTGGCGCCGAGGCGTCGCTGGTCTGGCACAAGGACACCGATCTGGGCGGCGCGGACGTGGTGATTCTCCCCGGTGGCTTCGCGCACGGCGACTACCTGAGGACGGGTGCCATCGCTCGCTTCTCGCCCATCATGGCGGCCGTGCGGTCGTTCGCCGAGCGCGGCGGCCCGGTCCTGGGCATCTGCAACGGTTTCCAGGTGCTTGCTCGAAGCCGGCCTGTTGCCGGGTGCGATGGTTCGCAACCGGGACATCAAGTTCATCTCGACCCAGGTGCCGGGTGCGCGTCGAGCAGACCGATACGCCGTTCTCGGCGGCCTGCGCGGCTGGTCAGGTGCTGCGGCTGCCGGTGGCGCACGGTGAAGGCAACTACTTCGCCGATCCCGAGGTGCTGCGCGATCTCGAAGCCGGCCGGCAGGTCGTGTTTCGTTACGTGGACGAGCAGGGACAGCCAACGGCACAGGGCAACCCCAACGGCTCGATCAACAACATTGCCGGCATCTGCAACGCCGCCCGCAACGTCGTCGGCCTGATGCCGCATCCGGAGCGCGCCTGCGAGGCCGCCCTGGGCAGCGACGACGGTCGCGTCGTGCTGGAGTCGGTCAACCGCGCGCTGACGATGGCGGTGTCCGGCCGTGGCTAACGGCCTCCCGGCGCGCAGCCGCCGGGTGGTGGCGCTGGCGATGTGGGCCGGCGCGTCGGTGCTCCTGATTGTCGCGGCGGTCGTCTATGCGGGGGCGTTTCCGCTCGACAGCGCTCTTCGGGTTCGCGCGGCAACGGTCCTTGGCCTGGTGGCCATGGTGGACCTGCTGCTCGGTTTCTGGTTTTTCCGTTCCTCCTTATCGTCATGACCGTCATCGACGCCGCCGTTCTCGAACGACACGGGATCAAGCCCGACGAATACGATCGCATCCGCGAGTTGATGGGCCGCGAGCCCAACCTGCTCGAGCTCGGGCTGTTCTCGGTGATGTGGTCGGAGCACTGCAGCTACAAGAGCTCGCGCGTCCACTTGAAGACGCTGCCGACCACCGGGCCGCGCGTCGTTCAGGGCCCGGGCGAAAACGCCGGCGCGGTGGACATTGGCGACGGCCTGTGCGCGGTGTTCAAGATCGAATCGCACAACCATCCCTCGTTCATCGAGCCCTACCAGGGCGCGGCGACCGGCGTGGGCGGCATCATCCGCGACATCTTCACGATGGGCGCGCGGCCGATCGCGCTGCTCAACGCGCTGCGCTTCGGCTCGCTCGAATCGGCCCAGGCGCGCCGCATCTTCGAAGGCGTCGTTGCGGGCATTGGCGGCTACGGCAACAGCATCGGGATTCCCACCGTCGGCGGCGAGATCGTCTTCGACGAGATGTACGCCGGCAACCCGCTCGTCAACGTGCTCTGCCTCGGCATCGCCCGCGCGGACGACATCATCAAGGGCGCGGCCAAGGGCCCGGGCAATCCCGTGTATTACGTCGGCGCCAGGACCGGGCGTGACGGCATCCACGGCGCGACGATGGCCTCCGCCGAGTTCGACGAGTCGTCGGCCGAGAAGCGGCCGGCGGTGCAGGTGGGCGATCCATTCATGGAGAAGCTCCTGATGGAAGCCTGCCTCGAGGTGATGAAGACCGGTGCGCTGGTCGGCATCCAGGACATGGGCGCGGCCGGTCTCTCCTGCGCCACCTCCGAGATGGGATCCCGCGGCGGTCATGGCATGAACGCGGACGTCACCTATGTGCCGCAGCGCGAAAGCGGGATGACGCCCTACGAGATCATGCTGTCCGAGTCGCAGGAACGCATGCTGATGGTGGTCCACAAGGGCCGCGAGCACGAGGTCGAGGCGGTCTTCGAGAAGTGGGACCTGCACGCGGTGAAGGTCGGCGAGGTCACCGAGGGCGACCGGCTGAAGCTCTACGAGCGCGGCGTGCTGGTGGCCGATCTGCCCAATCGCGCGCTGACCGACGAAGCGCCGGTGTATCACCGGCCGATGCAGGAGCCCGACTGGCAGCGGCAGGTGCAACAGCTCGATCTCGCGAAGGTCGGCCCGCCGCCATCGCCGCAGGCGGCATTCGATGCATTGATCGTCTCGCCGACCATCGCGAGCAAGCGCTGGGCATATCGTCAGTTCGACCACACCGTGGGCACGAACACGATCGCCCAGCCGGGCCTCACCGCGGCGGTCGTGCGCGTGAAGGACACGCCGCTGGCGCTGGCGGTGTCGGTCGATGGCAACGGGCGCTTCACCTATCTCGACCCGCACCTGGGCGGCATGCTCGCGGTGGCCGAAGCGGCTCGCAACGTGGCCTGCACCGGTGCGGAACCGATCGGCGCCACCAACAACCTGAACTTCGGCAATCCCGAGCGTCCCGAGATCATGTGGCAGTTCGGCGAGGCGGTTCGCGGCATTGGCGACGCCTGCCGGGCCTTCGAGGTCCCGATCACCGGCGGCAACGTCAGCCTCTACAACGAAACCGAAGGGCGCGCGATCTATCCGACGCCGGTGCTCGGTGTCGTCGGGCTGATCGAGGACGCGTCGCGAACCTGTACCCGGACGTTCAAGCAGGCCGGCGCCACGGTGGTCCTCCTGGGCGGGAATCACGGCGAGCTGGGCGGCAGCGAATACCTGGCGCGCCTGCACGGCACCGTGCAGGGCATGCCGCCGGCGCTCGACCTCGCCGGCGAGCGCGCGCTGCAGCGTCTGGTCGTTCAATTGATTCGTGCGGGCCTGCTGCAGTCGGCGCATGATTGCGCTGAGGGCGGACTCGCGGTCACGGTCGCGGAGTCCACCTTCGACAGCGGCGGAATCGGGGTGTCGGTGGACCTGCCCGCGGCGGGTCCGGCGGGAGATTTCCAGGCCGTGGCCACCCTGTTCGGCGAGTCGGCCTCGAGGATCGTCGTGTCGGTCGCGTCCGGAGCATCTCGAGGCAGTGGTCGATGCCGCCCAGGCGGCGGGCGTGCCGTGCCGGGTGATTGGCTCGACGGGCGGTGAGCAGATCCGGCTGTCGGTGGCTGGCGTGGAAGTCGTGCAGACGTCGGTGGTGGCAGCAGAAACAGCGTGGGCGACCGTCATCGAGCGCACGATGGCTCGCCGCGGAGACGCAAGTCGGTAGTCCCTGACCTCCCGCGCGCGTCGGGAGGCCACAGACGGGCCCCAAAGGCTCGTCCGGAGTGACGATGTTCGACAAGCTTCACGAAGCGTGCGGTGTCTTCGGCATCTTCGGTCACACCGAGGCGTCGAAGCTGGCGTACCTCGGTCTCTACTCACTGCAGCACCGTGGCCAGGAGAGCGCCGGCGTGGCTTCTGCCGACGGCACCGCAGGTGCGGCTCGTGCGGAAGATGGGCCACGTGGCGGACATCTTCGACGAGGCCACCCTCGCGGAGTTGCCCGGCCACATCGCCATCGGCCATACCCGCTACTCGACCGCGGGTGACAGCAAGCTGACGAATGCGCAGCCGATCCTGATCGATTGCGTGCACGGACAGATCGGCATCTGCCACAACGGCAACATCGTCAATGCCAACGAGCTGCGCGATCGGCTCGTGCGGGCCGGTTCCATCTTCCAGAGCAACAGCGACACCGAGGTGGTGCTTCACCTCTACGCGCGGTCGCAGGCCGGCAGCGTGCGAAGATGCGATCGTCGAGTCGGTGACCCAGCTGACCGGCGCGTTTTCGCTGGCGCTGATCACCCGGGACCAGCTCGTCGCGGTGCGCGACCCTCACGGGTTCCGCCCGCTCGCGCTCGGCAAGCTGGGCGACTCGTGGGTGGTGTGTTCGGAAACCTGCGCGCTCGACCTGATTGGCGCCACCTACGTGCGCGACGTCGAGCCGGGCGAAGTGGTGGTGATCAGCGCGGAGGGTCTGCGTTCGCTGAAGCCGTTCCCGCCGTCGCCGCTGTCGCACTGCATCTTCGAGCACGTTTATTTCGCGCGGCCCGACAGCGAGGTCTTCGGCGAGAGCGTGAACGAGGTCCGCACCGAGCTCGGGCGGCGGCTGGCCCGCGAAACCGGCGTCGCCGCGGACGTGATCGTCCCGATTCCGGACTCGGGCGTCTGCGCGGCGACTGGCTACGCCGAGGAGACCGGCATTCCGCTCCGCTTCGGCCTGATCCGCAACCACTACGTCGGCCGCACCTTCATCGAGCCGGCACAGTCGATCCGCCACTTCGGCGTCAAGGTGAAGCTCAATCCCGGTCAAGAGCATCCTGGCGGGCCAGCGCGTCATCCTGATCGACGATTCAATCGTCCGCGGCACGACGAGCCGCAAGATCGTGAAGATGGTGCGGGCCGCCGGCGCTCGGGAAGTGCACGTTCGGATCAGTTGTCCGCCGACGATTTCGCCGTGCTTCTACGGGGTCGATACGCCTCGGCGCAGCGAGCTGATTGCGGCCACGCACTCGCTGGAAGAGATCCGGAAGTACCTGGCTGCCGATTCGCTCGGTTACCTGAGCCTCGACGGCCTGACCCAATCCGTGCGCAGCCAGGGCAAGTCGTACTGCACGTCGTGCTACACGGGAAAGTATCCTGTGGCGTTTCCGCAGGATCAGTCGGCCTACCTGCAACTGACACTGAAGCTCAATGAACAGCCGGCCAGTCGCCCACAGGAAGAGCACGAGTCGCTGGTCTGACCGCGTGCGGACGCTCGCGGTCAGCCTTGCCGTCGTTGCGGCCACGGTTGCCGGCGCATCAGCGCAGGAGCGTGGTCCGACGCCGATTTCGCAGGCGGAGCTCCAAGCCGCCATCGCGAAACTGGGCGACCTCGATTATCCGACGCGGATGAAAGCCGGCCGCGCCATCAGGCGCGCCCCGGGCGCGGTGGCCGTGCCGGCACTGCTCGCAGGCGGTCCGCGAGCATGCCGATGGCTACGTCCGCTTCAAGGCGCTCGTCCTGCTCACGGGGTTCAGCGATCCCCGGACGCTTGACGCGATGGAGGAGGCGCTCGATTCTCCAAACGATCGGCTCCGCGAGGTCGCCTACGGCTACTTCGAGCACAATCCCTCCCCGGCGCTGGCGCCCCGCCTGATGCAGGCGCTGGCGAAGGAGACCGGCGAGTTCGTGCGACCGTCGCTGGTCCGCGCGCTGGCGGCGCTGGCCGGCGCCAATCAGCAGGTCCGGGACGCGCTCATCGTCGATGCCGGACGCGGCGTGGACTACTTCCGCAGTACGGTGATCGAGGCGCTGGGAGACTACCGTATCCCGGCCGCCACGCCCCGCCTGGTGGAGATCGCGAAACTCGAAGGCCCGCTCCAGGACGATGCGGTGCTGGCCCTGGGCAAGATCGGCGACAAGGTCGCGCTCACCGCGCTGGCGGAGCTCCAGCGGTCCGGGCGATCAGGTGCTGCAGACGTCGGTTGCGGCCGGCATCTGCCTGATGGGGCAGAACTGCTCGTCGCACATGGGCTTCCTGCAGAAGACGCTTGGCTTCGCCGAAGATCACCCCGGCTATCAGGAACTGTTGCGCGGCGCGGCATCTGGCTTGGGCGCCATCGGCGCGCGCGGCAACGAAGAAGCCGTGACGATGCTGCTCGACATCGGCGTGCCGTCGCAGGATCCGTTGCGCGCACCCGTCGCGCTGGCGCTCGGCATGGTGGCACTGCGCAACACGCCGGTGCTGCTGAAGGTGCTCGAAGGCCGCAAGGACCGCGATGCCGCCGTGTCCCTGATCGCGGAGGGGTTCGACATGCTCGAGGAGGATCTCGAGGAAGAGCGGTTCTTCGTCACTGTGCGGCGAGCGTACTGGGCGGCCCCCGACAAGTCGGCGACCCGCGACTTGTGCGAGCACCTCATCACCAAGCTCGATTTCTGACACCCCCGAAGCCTGGAGCCCGGCGCCAGGACACTGCTTATGGACTACAAGTCATCTGGCGTCGACATCGATGCGGGCAACGAGACGGTCCGACGCATCAAGGGCCTCGCGCGCTCGACCTTCACCCCTGGCGTGTTGTCGGAGATTGGTTCGTTCGGCGGCCTCTTCAGCCTCGGCAAGGGCTGGAGCGATCCGGTGCTGGTCTCCAGCGCCGACGGCGTCGGCACCAAGCTGAAGATCGCGTTCATGACCGGTCGTCACGACACCATTGGCGTGGACCTCGTGAATCACTGCGTCAACGACATCCTGGTGCAGGGCGCGGTGCCGCTGTTCTTTCTCGACTACCTGGCGACCGGACGCCTGTTGCCTGACGTGGCGGAGCAGATCGTCAAGGGGTTGGCCCGTGGCTGCCAGGACAACGGGTGCGCGCTGCTGGGCGGCGAGACTGCCGAAATGCCAGGCTTCTACGCCGAAGGTGAGTACGACGTCGCCGGCTTCATCGTCGGGGCGGTTGAGCGTGAGCATCTGATTGACGGCAAGGGCATCTCCGTCGGCGATGTCCTGATTGGACTGCCATCCTCGGGGTTGCACACCAATGGCTACTCCCTGGCCCGGCAGATCGTGTTCGATGGTCTGAAACTCTCCGTCGATAGTCACGTTCCCGACCTTGGCGAGACGGTCGGCGAAGCCCTGTTGCGACCGCACCGGGCCTACCTCCCGGTGATCAAACCGTTGCTCGGCACCGGGCTGGTGAAGGGCATGGCGCACATCACGGGAGGGGGCATCACCGACAATCTTCCGCGCGTGCTGCCGAAAGGCACCGCCGCGGTCGTCGATCGGCGGTCGTGGCGGACGCCCGCCTTGTTCCGCTGGTTGGGTGAGTCGGGCTCGGTCCCCGAGATGGACCTCCGCCGGGCCGTCAACATGGGGATCGGCCTGATCCTCGTCGTCGCCGCCGAGAACGTCACCGCCGTCCAGGCTGCGCTGCTGAATGCCGGCGAGGCGAACTCGATGGTGATTGGCGCGATTGAGGCCGGCGCGGGCGAGGTTCGGTACGTGTGAACCGGCGACTGGGCGTCCTCATCTCGGGCCGCGGCTCGAATCTTCAGGCCATCATCGACGCGATTGCATCGGGACAGCTCGACGCCTCGATTGCGGTGGTGATCTCGAACCGGCCGGGCGCGATGGGGTTGGCGAAAGCGCTCGCCGCCGGTCTGCCGACCGAGGTCCTCGATCACAAACTATTCGCATCGAGGCGCGAGTACGACCTCGCCCTCGCGGCCTTGTTGCAGCAGCTACGACGTGGCGCTCGTGTGCCTCGCCGGCTTCATGCGACTGCTCGGCCCGGACTTCGTCGACGCATTTCCGAACGCCGTGTTGAACGTCCACCCGTCGCTGCTGCCGGCGTTCCCCGGCGTCAACGCGCAGGGACAGGCGCTCGAGCACGGCGTCAAGGTGGCGGGATGCACGGTCCACGTGGTCACCGCGGAACTCGACGCGGGGCCGATCATCGCGCAGTCGGCGGTGCCGGTGCTTCCGGCCGACACGGTGGAAACCCTGTCAGCGCGAATCCTCGTTCAGGAGCACCGTCTCTATCCCGAGGCGATCGGCCTGGTGCTGGCGGGTGGCTGGCGGGTCGACGGGCGCCGGTTCCTGTTGCCCGTGTAGCCGGCGGCCGACAGTGCGTCAGGCCGCCTTCGCGGCGCTCCGTAGCGTCAGTACCGCGACCTCGGGCGGGCAGTTGATGCGGACCGGTACGTAGACCGTGCCGACGCCGCGGCTCACGAACACCGTCGCGTTCTCTTCGCTGCCGAGTCCGGCCAGCACCGGAAACTTTCTGCCCGCCAGGGCGCCGACTCCAGGCAGTACCACCTGTCCTCCGTGCGTGTGGCCGGAGAGCACCAACTGAACGTCGAGCGCAGCGGCTTCGACCAGGCGGCGTGGATCGTGAGCGAGCAGGATGGTGGTGCCGCTCGTGCCGGCGAGCACCCGCGCCAGGTCGGCTGGGCGACGGGTCCAGAAGCGAATCCCGGCGAGGTCGAGCGTTTCGCCTCTGATCGTGAGGCTGGTGCGCTGATCCTTGAGGACCGTGAAGCCTCGTTGCGCGCAGAGCGGCCGGCATGTCGCGATCGTCGTCGTGATTGCCGAGCACCGCGAACGAACCGTTGGGCGCATGCGCCAGCGGCGACAACAGTTCGGCGACTGGCCCGACGAACTTCCGATCCCCGAACGTGACGTAGTCGCCGCCGAGCACGATCAGGTCCGGCTTCGCGTCGGCGAGCAATGCCACCGCGACGCGACACGTCGTCGGCGGACACCGATTCGCTGTGGTGCACGTCGGTGATCAGGCCGATGCGAAGGCCGTCGAGCGCTGCCGGCAATCCGGTCACGCGAAGATCGCAGATCGGTGCGCTCGATGCGATGGCGTTCGTACGCGACGCCGTATGCGACGGTGCCGGTGCCAAGGCCGATTGCCGTGGCCACCGCCGCCTTGATGGCGTCACGCCGCGAGATGCCCATCGAGCGCAGTATAGTTAATCCGATGAATCATCGTGGATGAGTTTGAGTGGCGCGGCATGCTGTACGACGCGAGTGATGGCGCTCGCGAGATGTTCGAACGTGAGCGCGTCACCGCCTACGTCGGCTTCGATCCCGACGGCCTCCAGCCTGCACGTCGGATCGCTGCTGCCGATCATGGCGCTGGCCCGATTGCAGCGCGCGGGGCACACCCGATCGCGCTCGTCGGCGGCGGCACC
>CAVPRP010000001.1:0-455000 GCA_963707825.1 uncultured Acidobacteriota bacterium | reverse complement strand
AGGGAAGTGAGAATCTTCCCCGCCGTAAGCCTAAGGATTCCTGAGGTAGGTTCGTCCGCTCAGGGTTAGTCGGGAGCTAACGCGAGGCCGAAAGGCGTAGCGGATGCACATCTGGTTAATATTCCAGAACTACCAAGCAATCGTTATCACGATGGGGGGACGCAGGAGGCTATGCGAGCCTGGAGAGGGCCGAAAGGCGCCAGGTTGAGGCATGTAGGGGGATCTGCCAGGTAAATCCGGTAGGTCACATTCCCTGAGGTGCCGAAGCGATGCCGCAAGGCAATAAAGTCGCAGACGCCACGCTGCCGAGAAAAGCCTCTAAGGAGATTGTTTGGTACCCGTACCGCAAACCGACACAGGTAGGCGAGGAGAAAATCCTCAGGCGCAAGTGAGAATCCACGTTTAGGAACTAGGCAAAATTACCCCGTAACTTCGGGAGAAGGGGTGCTCCGTTATTGTCAGTGGCCTCGCGCCACGAAGCATGAAGGAGTTGCAATAAAGAGGGTCAAGCGACTGTTTACTAAAAACACAGGGCTCTGCTAAGTCGAAAACGACGTATAGGGTCTGACGCCTGCCCGGTGCCGGAAGGTTAAAAGGAGAGGTCAGCCGCAAGGTGAAGCCTTGAATTGAAGCCCCGGTAAACGGCGGCCGTAACTATAACGGTCCTAAGGTAGCGAAATTCCTTGTCGGGTAAGTTCCGACCTGCACGAATGGCGTAACGATTTGACCGCTGTCTCAACGTGGAGCGCTGCGAATTTGTGGTACCGGTGAAGACGCCGGTTGCCCGCCATAAGACGAAAAGACCCCGTGCACCTTTACTGCACCTTAGTAGTGAATGTCTGCGCCGTATGCGCAGGATAGGTAGGAGACTATGATCTCAGGCTCTCGGGCTTGGGGGAGTCAACGGTGAGATACTACCCTTACGACTCGGACGTTCTAACCGCAACCCGTCATCCGGGTTCGGGACACTGCTAGGCGGGTAGTTTGACTGGGGCGGTCGCCTCCTAAACTGTAACGGAGGCGCACGAAGGTTCGCTCAGGCTGTTTGGAAATCAGCCATAGAGTGCAAAGGCATAAGCGAGCTTAACTGCGAGACAAACAAGTCGAGCAGATGCGAAAGCAGGTCTTAGTGATCCGGTGGTCCCGCATGGAAGGGCCATCGCTCAACGGATAAAAGGTACGCCGGGGATAACAGGCTGATCTGGGCCAAGAGTTCACATCGACGCCCAGGTTTGGCACCTCGATGTCGGCTCATCGCATCCTGGAGCTGTAGCAGGTTCCAAGGGTCCGGCTGTTCGCCGGTTAAAGCGGTACGTGAGCTGGGTTTAGAACGTCGCGAGACAGTTCGGTCTCTATCTATGGTGGGCGCAGGAGATTTGAGAGGATCTGACCTTAGTACCGAGAGGACCGGGTTGGACGGACCGCTAGTGTATCAGTTGTCACGCCAGTGGCAGTGCTGAGTAGCTAAGTCCGGAAGGGAGAAACGCTGAATGCATCTAAGCGTGAAACCCACCTCAAGATGAGATCTCCCGGACGTAAGTCCCTGAAGACTCCAAGTAGACCACTTGGTCGATAGGTCGGGTGTGCAAGCGTGGTAACACGTTCAGCTAACCGATACTAATCAGTCGTGAGGCTTGATCATTCATTTCCCGCGTTGCGGGTGTGTGGTCAAAGAACTATCGGGCATTGCAGAGTATTCAGTCGCCAAAGAGCGCTCTTTGATATCAAGATGCTCTGGGACGACCCCCTACGCGCCTCTCCAGGCGCTCGGTAGGCGGGCCTCACGAGGCCCCGCACGCCGCAGTTCGCTCACGCGAGCGCAGGTGGGACCCCAGACAATAAGTTTCCCGGTGGTCATAGGAGCAGGGTCACACCCGTTCCCATTCCGAACACGGAAGTTAAGCCTGTTTCCGCCGATGGTACTGCGTGCGTAGGTGCGTGGGAGAGTAGGTCGCTGCCGGGATTCTTCAACAAGCAAGGGCTCGAGGGTTCATCCCCTCGGGCCTTTTTGCTTGTACGGCGGTCCCTCGCACGCACTCCGCGCTTTGACCGGAACCGTTGCCTGTCGTATCCTTACCCTCTGCGTCGATCGACGTCACCGTCGTGACGCGACTGTTACGCCACATGCGTCTGCCGGCCTTCTCCACGTCCTTCGTCGCCGTCTGCCTCGCCATCGTCACGGCGTCTGGGATGACGACCGTTCGGACCGGAGCGCCCCGCGAGCGGGAACGCGCCGTCCGGATGACGCGAGGATCCGGACAGCGGCTCGACTCGGCCGAGGCCGTCGCACGGTCACGAGGACACTTCGGTTGCCGCCGATTTCTCGGGCGAGCCCAAGTTGGACGCCTCGGCAAGGCCAGAGACGGATCCCAACGTCTTGGGCATTCGTGCCGGGGCAGCTGGCCGACCTGAGGACCCCGGTCTTACCTGTCGCGGTTGTTCCACTCCCTCCCGCAGTCTGCCCTCCAGACGACCCTCATCCCGCCGGTTCCCGGCCGGGCGCCTCCCTCCATCTAGCTCCTCTCGATAGTTTTTCCGTCGCATCCCTGGATATCGGTCTGCGCCCGTGTCGCTACGGCCGCGCCCAGACGAGGGATGAGAGTCGAGCTGTGTGGATTCCAGGTGAACGAGGCTTATGCACCACCATCCGTCGATGTTCGGTCACGCCAGAGAAGACGCCGTTGCAGGCGTGGTCGTCTTTCTCGTGGCACTTCCGCTCTGTCTCGGAATCGCCATCGCCTGCGGCGTGCCTCCGGTCTCCGGCCTGATTGCCGGCATCGTGGGCGGCATCGTCGTGCCGTTCATCTCGCCGCTCGCCGCTGTCAGTCACCGGGCCGGCCGCCGGGCTGACGTCCATCGTGCTCGTCGAGGTGCAGCACCTGGGCGGGATCAGTCCATTCCTGACGGCGGTGATGATCGCCGGCGTGCTGCAGTTGCTGCTCGGCGTGCTGAAGTCCGGACGCTTCTCCGCCCTGGTCCCCTCCGCGGTGATCAAGGGCATGCTCGCGGCGATCGGCATCACCATCGTCCTGAAGCAGCTGCCGGTCGCGTTCGGCATCGAACCGGCGGGCTGATGCGACATCGCCAGCGACCTCCACCCGGGAGCCGCGCGCGATCGCCGCTGGTGTCGCTCGCCCTGCTGTACGGCTGGAAGCACACGCCGATGCGCCGCTACCCGATGGTCTCGCCGGCCCTGGTGGTGGTCGTTGTCGCGAGCGCTCTTGCAGCCGCGTTCCGCAGTTCTCCCGCGCTGGCGCTCGCCGCCACTCACTTCGTGGACGTGCCGCTTGGCGGCCTCGACGCGTTGTGGCTGGCGCTGCCCCGAGCCCGACTTCGCGGCCTTGTCGAACACCGCAACCTGGATCGCCGGAGCGACCATCGCCATCGTCGCCAGCATCGAGACGCTGCTGTCGGTGCAGGCGGTCGATCGGCTCGATCCGCTCAAGCGGCACAGCCCGCCCGACCGCGAGCTGCTGGCGCAGGGCACCGCCAACGCCGTCTCCGGATTTCTCGGCGGCCTGCCGGTGACGGCCGTGATCGTCCGCAGCGGCGCCAACGTCGCGGCCGGCGCGCCGCGAGCGGATGTCGGCGCTCGTGCACGGTGTGCTGCTGCTCGTTGCGGTGGTGTTCGCCGGCGCGCTGCTGAACGCGATTCCGCTGGCCTGCCTCGCCGCGGTCCTGATCCAGGTCGGCCTCAACCTCTGCAAGCCGGCGCTCTTCTCCACCCAGGTCAGACTCGGCAGCACGCAGCTGCTGCCCTTCGCCATCACCATCATCGCGGTCCTGGCGCTCGACCTGCTGAAGGGCGTGATCGTCGGCATCGTCGTGGGCATCGGGCTTCGTGCTCTACGAGAACTCCAAGCGCGCCGTCGTCGCGCTGCGGGACGATGACGGTGTGCTGGCGGATGCGATTCCGCCGCGACGGCACGTTCGTGTCCAAGCCTGGCATCGTCGCGACCCTCGAAGAAGTGGACGACGGCGAGCCGGGTGGTGATCGACGGCACCGGCGAGTACATCGACCACGACGTCAAGGAAGTGCTGGCGACGTTCATCGAGGACGCCCATCATCGCGACATCAAGGTGACGGTCGTCGGTATCGACCTGACCCACGCGAAGCCCGGCGGGGGGCACTGAGGTGTCCACGCCGTCCCCGGTGGGCAAGCCGGACGACCCGATCGAGCGTGCGCTTTCAACGCGCGCGCGAGGTGCTGCCGGATCAGGGTCCCATCGGCGTCTTCATCCATCACAACACGCTGCATGCCTTTCAGCACCTGCCCTTCCATGAAGGTGTGCAGGCAGGCGCGGAGGCGCTCGGCGCGCGGCCTTATCTGATCACTCCGGGAGTTCCGGGCCGCGCTGCGATCGGGGCGCATCGCGGACATCGACCTGCGGGACGTGATCGAGAGCGCGCTCGGTCAGCGAGCCAGGCTGGAGCATCCTGCCGGGACTGACCGTGGCCAGACTGCTGGCACCAACTCATGGTGTCGGAGTTCGACACCGATGATGCGGCCGGGCTCGACGTTCACGCTGCGCGCCGGCATCGCCCCCGAATGCCGGGATCTCCCGCTGTGGGACGCGTGCGTCGCGCGGGTCTCGAGAGGGCCGCATCCGGAGTCCCGCGGCTCGCGTGCCGGTCCGCCGACATCGCGACGTGCTGGTCGCGCTTGGACGTGCCGGACACCGATCCTGCCGGTGCACGGCGAGCTGATCAGGCTTGGCGCCGGCTACCTGGACCAGGGGCAGGCACACGCGACCTTGCCCGGACGCGATCACGGCTTCCTGCAGGGCGGTCACCGAGCTCTATGCGCGAGGCGCCTCGGCGCCGCGTCGACTGCCGCGGCGCCGAGACGGACATGCGCCGCGCGTTCACGGAGCAGACGCCAGCGCGCGACGTCATCCGCGAGGCGCTGGACGACCTCGGCGTGCAGGGCGACGACATCGAGCCGTTCCTGTTCGCCACCGCCCTGGCGTTGCCAGGCTGGACCGGCATGTTCGCGCGGCTCGAGCGTCACCCGGAGGAACACCCCGGACGGTCCGCCGGCGTCCCTGGCGGAGTTCCTGGCCGTGCGACTGCTGCTCGAGCGCGCGCGCCGTATCGCGCGCGTGCCGCCGCGCAGGCGTCGACGCCCGATGGACTGAGCTGCGAGCGCTGGCGCCGGCGGTGCCAGCGCGCTCCGCCGGTGCTCGACGCCGTCGCTGCTGTGGGGCCTCGCCACGAAGGCCGGCGTGGTCGCCCGATCGCGTTGCGTCGCTCGATGACGCCGCCCTGGCAACGCCTGTGGACCGAATGCGCGGCATTTCAGCGATGTTCGACCGGCGCCAACTCTTCCAGGATGCCTACGAGCGCACCTACCGGCGCACGATTCTCGACGCCCTGGCGGCGCGGCGGGCCTTGCCGGTCGAGACGACCACGCGAGCGGCCGCGGGCGCAGTTCGTGTTCTGCATCGACGAGCGCGAAGAGTCGATTCGCCGCGCGCATCGAGGAGCAGCACCCGGGCTACATCACCTATGGGGCCGCGGGATTCTTCGGCGTGGCCATCGACTATCAGGGCCTCTACGACCGCGAGCCGGCGGCGCACTGCCCGGTGGTCGTGACTCCGGCGCACGAGGTGCACGAACAGCCGGTCTACACCGAGCTGGGCTGGCACGCGCTTCGTCGTCGCTTACGTGATCGCTGGCACGGCTGGGAACGACGAGCGGCTGCCGCATCGCGAACGCTGAGCGGTGGCGCCGGCATGTCGTTCCTGCTGGGTCCCTGTCTCGGCTGCCAAGACGCTGTCGCGCGGGTGATGGCGCCGCGCACCTCGGTCCTCGTCGGCGAGCGACTGATGTCGCGGCTCGCACCGCTGCCCATCACCCGGCTGTCGACCATCCGCGTCGCGGATGCGCGCGCCGAATCGCGCACAGCCGCAAGCCGGTGGGCTTCTCGCTGGACGAATCGATCGACCGAGTGACGTCGGTGCTGACCAACCTCGGGCTGGTCCAGGAGCTTCGCGCCGATCGTCGTCGTGCTCGGCCACGGCTCGACGAGCCTCAACAATCCGCACGAGTCGGCGCACGACTGCGGCGCCTGCGGCGGCCGGCGCGGCGGCGCCAACGCGCGGCTGTTCGCGGACATGGCCAATCGCCCCGATGTGCGCGAAGGTCGTGCGCCAACGCGGCATCGACATCCCCGCACGACACCTGGTTCGTCGGCGCGCTGCACGACACCGCGAGCGACGCGGTGCAGTACTTCGACCTCGAATCGCTGCCGGCGTCGCAGGCGCGTCCCTTCGAGGAGGCGCACGCGGTCGCTGGAGCTGGCGCGGCGCGACAACGCCCTCGAGCGCAGCCGGCGCTTCGACGATGCGCCGCTGCACCTGTCGCCGGACGCGGCGCTGCAGCACGTCGAGGCACGGTCGTCGCACCTGGCGCAGCCGCGCCCGGAGTACGGCCACTGCACCAACGCCATCTGCATCGTCGGTCGCCGGTCACTGACCCGCGGCCTTCACCTCGATCGGCGGGCGTTCCTCGTCAGCTACGACCCGACGCATCGACAACAACCACTCCGTGCTCGAACGCATCCTGGCGGCGGTGGGGCCGGTCGGCGCCGGGATCAGCCTCGAGTACTACTTCTCGTCCGTGGACAACGAGACGTTCGGCTGCGGCACCAAGCTGCCGCACAACGTCACCGGACTGATCGGCGTCATGAACGGCCATCAGAGCGACCTGCGCACGGGCTTGCCGCTGCAGATGGTCGAACTGCACGAACCGATGCGGCTGCTGCTGATCGTCGATGCCACCCCGGAAGCGCTGCTGGCGGTGGCGAGCCGGCAGCCGGAGGTGGCGGAGCTCGTCGTCAACGAGTGGGTGCAGCTGGTGTCGGTGGATCCGGACACCGGGGCGATGGCGGTGTTCGAGGGCGGGCGCTTCGTGCCCTATGCGCCGCGTCCGGCCCTGCTGCCCGTGGTGGAGCGCTCCGCCGAGTGGCACATGCGGACGCGGGATCACGTCACCCCGGCGCTGGTCCGAAGCGCGTTGCCGGAAGCCGGCGGTCGGTCCTGGTCACTACTCAGTTCACGCAGTGGTGGGAGCTGAATCCGCGTGAGCAGCGTGTACGCGGCTGCGATCATCCTGACGGTGCTGGCGCCCCTCGTCAGCGTCGCCGGCGTGGGGCTCCTGCGTGCTGCTCGCGGACGGGCATCCCTCCGAGCGAACCGCTTCGCCGATTGCTTGGCGCGGGACTCGTGGCCTCGGTGCTCGGCAGCCTGGTCGTCCTCGGCGGCTTCGCCGGCGTCCTCGGCGAGCCCGTGCGCGGCGACGTCGAGTTCGGCCACTGGCTGCGCATCGGCGACTTCGTGATTCCGACGGTGTTCCTCATCGACGGCATCTCGGTGACGATCTCGCTGTTTGCGGCGGTCCTGACCGCGCTGGTCGCGCGCTTCTCGCGTCACCTACCTGCACAAGGAGCCAGGCTTCGTCCGGTTCTTCGCGCTGCTCGGGCTGTTTGCCACCGGCACGCAGCTGGTCGCGCTCGCCGGCGCCCTCGAGCTGTTCTTCGCCGGCTGGGAGATGATCGGCATCTCGTCGGCGTTCTTCATCGGCTTCTTTCATGAGCGCGACGAACCGGTGCGGTCGTCGGTTCGTGCCTTCGCCACCTACCGGCTCTCCGACGCCGGACTGCTCATCGCGACCGTCACGACGTTCGAGCTGCTGGGGTCGGCGCGGTTCTCGGCGCTTCGCCGGCGCCGCCGCGCTGCCGCCGGCCGAGGCCACGGTCATCGCGCTGCTGTTCCTGCGTGTCGGCGATGGGGAAGTCCGCGCAGCTGCCGTTCTCGGGCTGGCTGCCGCGGGCGATGGAAGGCCCGACCCCCTCGAGCGCGCTGTTCTACGGCGCGGTGTCGATTCACGCCGGACTCTTCCTGCTGCTGCGCGTGTGGCCGGTCATCGAGGTGTCGTTCGTCGCCAGGGCCGTCGGTGTTGCTGGTGGGACTCGCCACGGCTCTCTATGCCGCTGCCGTCGTCCGGGTGCACACCGACGCCAAGGGCGCGCTGGCTCATGCCACGCTGGCGCAGGTCGGTCTGATCCTTGCTGAGATCTGCCTTGGGTGGACGGCCCTGGCCCTCACGCACCTGGTCTGTCACGCCTTCCTGCGACTGGGGCAGTACCTGAAAGCGCCCAACACCATTCACGACAGCCACCGCCTCGGTCATGGTCACGCACGGCCCCCGAGCCTGCTGGAGCGGTGGTCGCCGGTCCTTGCCGCACGGCGTGTATGCGGCGTCGCTGCATCGGCTGCGGCTCGATGATCGCATCGACACGGCGTTCTCGCCGGTCCTGGCGCTGGCTCGCGGCTATCGACCGGGCTGATCGCTGGCTCCGGCGCGCGGTCACCCTGGATGGTCGGAGCTCGTGACGAACCTGGAGCTCGTTCAAACCGCGCCATGGGAAGCACTGGCGGTCTGCATGCTGCTGCTGGTCGCTCCGGTGGTCGTGTCGCAGCAGCGCTCAGCGTGCCTGGCATCTGCTGACCCTCGCGGGCGCGTTGGTGGCGGCGCTCTTCGCATCCAGCGGGGGACTCGCCTACTCGCCATCGCGGCCGGCGCGTCGATGCACGCGCTCACCGTGGTGCGCGCCACCCGCACCGGGGCGGCCACGCTGGCGGTGTCCGCCATTGCCGCGATCGGTGTCGCGATTGCCCTCCGCCAGGAGCAGATGGCCATCGCCTTCGGCCTGTCCTGCCTGTGCATCGCGCTGCGGGCTGGCGTGATCCCGTTGCATGTCGGCGTCGCCAGCCTCTGCGACCGGCTCCCGTTCGTACAGACCCAGCAGCTGTCGTCGACCATCGCGCTCGTCTTCGTGCACCTGCGCTTCGTCGATCACCATGCCGCGGCGATCGAGTTCGCGCCGCTGCTCGTGCGCTACGGCGCGGCGGCGACGATCGACGGCGGCGTTGATGACGCTGGTGCAGCGAGACCTTCGCGGCCTGTATCGAGGAACCACGGCGATGCACGGCGGCATGCTGATGGCCGCGGTCGGCGCCGCCAGCCTCGACAACTTCGCGGCGGCGCTGCTTGTGGCAGTGGCCATGGGGCTGGCGCTCGGCGGGCTCGGCCTCATGATCACCTCGCTCGAGGAGCGCGTCGGGCCGGTCAGCTTTCACGGGCCGGGCGGTCGTGCCGGCGGCTTGCCGAAGCTCGCGACGGCCTTCGCGCTGTTCGGTGGAGCCGGCGTCGGCTTGCCGGGGACCGCCGGGTTCGTCGCCGATGACCTGCTGCTGCACACGCTGTGGATGGAAAGTCCCACGAGCACGGTCACCGTCATCCTTTCGAGCGCGCTGCTCGCCGTGACCACCCTGATTGCCTTCTCCCGCGTGTTCCTCGGGCGGACGGTGGCCACGCTGGCGCCCGACCTCTATCCGCGCGAACGCGTGGTGGTGGTGACCATCGTGCTCCTGCTGGTGCTTCTCGGCTTCGCCCCTGGCGTGCTCCTGAGCCCGGCAGATGCGTTCCTGAGCAACGTTCCGCCGGCTGGTTAACGGCCTGGAGACGCGGCTACCCAGGAGCGAAGAGTGTCGGCGATGTAGGGGAAGAATGGATTCGAGGACAGCCGCATGAGGGTCTCCGTGCTCACGGTGAGCACCGACCGTTCCCCACGTGGGCTCAGCCGGCCAAGCCGCACCAGCCCGGTCGCCGACGCCTCGCCCTCGGTTCCGTACAGCATGTCGTCTGGAGTGAACGGCAGCGCGATGTGCGTCAGGGAATACACATCCGGTCGGCCATGACAACCCGAGAGGCGAGTCCACGATCGAGAGCTGTCCGGCATCAACCGTCCGTGAGATGACGTCGTTCGTTGCCGCGCTGCTGTTGGTGATCAACACCCGGCGGAAGGGACGGGCCTCGCGGTCGAAGAGCCGCGCGACGGCCGACCGGTCCTCGGCGCGGACGAACACATCGATCCCGGAGCGATGGTTCACATCGAACAACACGAGCGTGCTGCCATTTGCCGGCAGTCGATCGTAGAGCGTGCGCAGTACCGCCGTGGTGCTGACCGTGGCATCGACGATGGACTGAAAGGTGAGCATCGGGGGCAGATCCTTCAGGCGACCCGCTGCGCCCAACCGCAGAAGATCGGCCTCCAAGCGACCGCGTGATGGCCGATGTCTGGAACCCGGCGTTGGCAGGGAACGAGTTGTACTTGAACGGGTTGTACTCCGGAATCACGTCCAGCCACTTGGCCTTCTCGAAGTACGGGATGAACCCGAGGCGGCTGATCCACCACGCCAATCGCGCGGCTGGCGTCACCCCGATCATCGGCGAGATCAGCACCAGGCTCGTCGGCCGAGGATCCTGCGGCCGGTCGAGCGCCTCGAGGGCATACTTCACCGCGAGTGCGCCACCGTTCGAGTAACCGACGATGACCAGCGGCTTGTCGGGACCGATCTGCTGCCGCACGCGGCGGGCGCCGACGCGCACGGCCGCCAGCCAATCCTGCCAGTCGACAGTGGTGAGGCCGGCGGGCACCGTTCCGTGGCCCGGCATCCGCAACGCCAGGGCGTAATACCCCTGCTGTTTGAGCGTCTCGGCCACCGCCCTCATGCTGTAAGGCGAGTCGGTGAGGCCATGAATCAGCAGGGCGCCCCCGGAGATGACGTCCGGCTGCAATTCGAAGGTGCGGTTCCAGTTCTGTCCCGGCCTGCGAGTAGTGCGCGCGACTGCCCGCCGCGTATCGATTCACCGGCGTGCGATCCTCGTCCGCCACTGCCGCTTCGACAGCGTCCACGGTCGCAAACGCCTCGTTCTCCCGCGCCAGCAGGCGACTGAACTCGAACGTGTCAGTCATCTCCGATGCCGTGAGGTCGTTCGGCACCATCTGGTGCCACGGCTTCAGGTCGGGGTGACGCCGTCGAGCGTCGAGCGCTCCGCCAATCACCAGCGTGCCGACGATGAGCAGGGCGGCTGCAATGGCCCGAATGGTCCACCGTTTGATGAATTTCACGAGTGGAGTCTACCCCGTCCCTTACAGTGAAACCGCGGGCAGGCCCCCCTTCCCAAGCACACGCTGGCCGGGACACAATCGGCCAATGGCTTTCCGGGTGTTACGCTGGGCCGTCGTGCTGCTGGTGGGCATGGGTGCCGTGCCTGCCGCCGCGCAGACTGGTCCCAGGTCGTGCTCCGTGTCGTCGCAGAACCTTTACGTTCGCGACGTGATGCTCGACCTCTACCTCTGGCGGCAGCAGATGCCATCGGTGAACGCCGCGGCATTCTCCTCGCCGGAGGCCTATCTGGAGGCTGTCCGCTACCATGAGCTGGACAGCCATTTCAGTTACATCACCTCGGCGGCGTCGAGTAACGCCTTCTACAGCGACAGCCAGTTCGTCGGATTCGGGTTCTCGACCTCGCAGACGGAGTCGGAGCTGCGCGTGCTCCAGGTGTTTCCAGACAGTCCCGCCTCCGAGGCGGGGCTGGCACGCGGCGATCGGATTCTCGAGATCGATGGACGGACGGTTGAATCGCTGATTGCGGCCGGGACCATTGGCACTGCGTTCGGGCCATCCGACGTCGGCGTGTCCTCATCCGTTCTGTTCCGATCGCGGGAGGGCATCGAGCGGCGGGAGCAGATGACGAAGCGTCCGGTCACCATCCCGACGGTCTCGCTGACCCGTGTCTACGAAGTTGACGGCCGCAGGGTTGGGTACGTGTTCTTCCGGAACTTCGTGCGCCCGTCAGTAGCGGCGCTCGACGAGGCCTTTGCGTCGCTGCGGGAGGCGGGCGTCTCGGAACTGGTGTTGGACCTTCGCTACAACGGCGGCGGGCTGGTGGACGTGGCCGTCCACCTTGGCAGCCTGATCGGCGGGGCGCTGACGGCAGGGCAACCTTTCGCCACCTACACGCACAACGACCGAAACGCGTTCCGCAACGAGACGATCCGGTTCGAATCGCTCGAACAGCCGGTGCCGCAGCTTTCAAAGCTCGTCGTCATCGCCTCCCGCTCGTCGGCGTCGGCCAGCGAGCTGGTGATCAACGCGCTGCGTCCCTTCATGCCAGTGGACATCATCGGCGATGCGACTTACGGCAAGCCGGTTGGCCAGTACCTGGTTGAGTTCTGCGACAAGGTGCTGGCACCGGTCTCGTTCTCGTTGCGCAATGCCAACGACGAGGGTGACTACTTTGGTGGTCTGCCGGCGACCTGTTCGGCTGCCGATTCCATCGAATTCGATCTGGGAGATGCCGCCGAAGCATCGCTGGCCGAGGCGCTGCACTTCATTCGGCATGGCGCCTGCAGCACGCCGCCGGAAGCGGCTCGGGCCCGTCGTGCTGATTCGGGATGGATCGGCACCCAGGGCGGTGGGCTGGATGTCTCTTGTCAACGCGTATTGATGTTGGCTGACGGGTCGTGCCCGAGTATCCCGACATCGAGCTCTACCTTCACGCGCTCCGCCCTCGCCTGCTGGGCCAGCGGCTCGAGCGCGTGCGTATCGCCAGCCCGTTTCTGCTCCGGTCGGTTGATCCGCCAATCGAGTCCGCGGTTGGCGCGAATATCACCGGCCTCGAGCGCCTGGGCAAGCGCATCGTGTGGCAGCTCGAAGGGGAGCTCTTTCTCGTCTTCCACCTGATGATCGCGGGCCGTTTCCGCTGGCGACCGGCTGGCGCGCCCGTGCCGGGGAAGATCGGGCTCGCCGCCTTCGATTTCGTCGACGGAACCCTCCTCCTGACCGAAGCCGGCTCCAAGCGCCACGCGTCGCTCTACGTGGTCAGAGGCCGAACCCGGCTTGCCGAACACGACCCCGGTGGCATCGATGTGTTTGCGGCGACGGCGGACGAGTTCGCGAGACAGCTGCGGCTGGAGAATCACACGCTGAAACGGGCGCTCACCGATCCGCGACTGTTCTCCGGCATCGGGAACGCGTATTCCGACGAGATCCTGCTGGCGGCGAAGTTATCGCCGCTGCAACTGACCAGTCGTCTTGGCGATGACGAGATCGAACGACTGCTCGCGGAGACTCGTGCCGTGCTCACGCGCTGGCGCGACGCGCTGATCGCTGAAGCGGGGGACACCTTCCCTGAAAAGGTGACAGCATTTCGCGAAGGCATGACCGCCCACGGACGGTTCGGCAAGCCCTGCCCGGTTTGCGGCACGCCGATTCAACGCATCAAGTACGCCTCGAACGAAGCGAACTACTGTCCCACCTGCCAGACCGGGGGACGCCTGCTGGCCGATCGGGGGCTCTCGCGGCTGTTGAAAGACGACTGGCCTCGTTCGCTCGAGGAACTGGAGCGCTGGAAGGCGGCGCGGTCGTGAACCGTGGCGCGTGTTGGTATCGCTAGCCTTCGGCTTCCAGCACCGGCGATTCCCGCTCGGTGCCGGCCGCGGGCGCTTCGGCGGGCACGATCTCGCGCTCCATCACCAGACACTCCGTCAAGTAGTCGTGGGCTGGCGCGTCGGTGCGCGTGAGCAACGCATCGAGCGGCGTGAGCACCCGCAGCTCCCGCTCGCGCACCTGCATCGACGGGAACGTGCCATCGTCGTGACGCCTGACATCGCGGCACCAGAACCCCAGGTGCCATAGCGTGAACGTGCGCACGCGGGCCAGCCCGTGTTCGTCGTTCCCCCAATGTTCCTTCGCCAGCGTGACGTAGCGGCGGTAGATGGCGATGCGTTCGTCCGCCGACAGGTCGCGGTATCCCTCGGTCACTTCGCGAAACAGCCACGGACGAATCAAGGCCGCGCGCGCGGTCATCACGCCGGTGCAGCCGGCACGGGCTCGCAGCGGCTCGACTTCGTGTCCGAACAGCACGTCGCCATTACCGATGACTGGAATCGAGACCGCCGCGGCGATGGACGCGATCGCATCCCAGTCGGCCGCGGTCCGGTAGCGCGCATTACGGGTCCGTCCGTGGACGGTGATGGCGTCGGCGCCCCCGTCGGCCACGGCCCTGGCCTGGTCCAGCGCATTCCGGTCGTCGTCGTTCCAACCCAGCCTGATCTTCACGGTGACCGGAATCCCCTTCACGGCCTTCTTCATCGTCTCGATGATGCGCCGCTGCCGGTTTGGCTGACGGCCCAGCGACGCGCCGATGCCCTTGTGGGTGAAGTGGTCGATGGGGCATCCGCAATTGAGGTCCACGAGATCGGCACCGCGCGACTCGACCAGCTCCGCCGCCCATCCCATCTCTTCGGGGTTGGTGCCGGCCAGCTGGACGCCGAAGAATGGCTCGCCGTCGAAACGGCGGATGAGGGCGAACTCGCCCTTGCGCCGCTGTTTGAGCCGTCTGGCGACGGTCATTTCACTCATGGTCACGCGCGCACCCAGTTCGACGCACAGGCGCCGGTACGGCAGGTTCGAGCCCTTGGTCATCGGGCCCATCACCAGGGCCCCTTGCAGCACGGTACGCAGTGACATGAAGAGACTGATAATACTTGGTGCGGGGGAGGCACATGCGAACGAGACGAGTTGGTGCGGCGATTCTGGCGGCGGTCGTGGCGTGCTGCGCGGTCGCCTCGGCGCAGGAGGCGGCATCGAAGCACTTCCTGTGGAAGGTCACCTCGCCTTCGGGCGGCGAGGCCTATCTGCTCGGCTCGGTTCACGTGCTCACGAAGAGTTACTACCCATTGAGCCCCACCATCGACCAGGCCTTTGCCTGGTCGCGGACGCTGGTCGAGGAAGTGGACCTCGACGAGATGAACAATCCCGCCACGATGATCGGGCTGGTGGGTAAGGCCACGCTTCCCCAGGGGCAGACGCTCGACCAGCTGGTGTCCGCGGAGACGTTTGCGGCCGTGAGCAAGCGCGCCGAGGCCAACGGCATCCCCTTGATGTTGCTGCAGCGGATGAAGCCCTGGATGGCGGCCGTGACCCTCATGTCGGCCGAGATGGCGAAGGCCGGGTTCGATGGCGAACTTGGCATCGACAAGCACTTCTTCGATCGCGCCAAGGCCGCGGCGATGCCGCGACGCGCGCTCGAGACCGTGGCCTATCAGTTCGACCGGCTGGACGGGCTGGCCGGCTCGATGCAGGAGGAATCGCTCAAGGCGATGCTGGCCGACATCGACACCCAGGCCAGTAACATCGAGACGCTGGCCGACGCATGGCGAAAGGGCGACACCGCCGCGGTCGAACGACTGCTGCACGACGGATTCAGCGACTCACCCGCCGTTGCGGAGCGATTGCTGTTCGAGCGGAACCGGAATTGGGTGACGCCGGTCGAGGCGCTGTCTGTCGGAAGGGGCGCGGTGTTTCGTCGTCGTTGGGGCGGCCCACCTGGTTGGGCCCAACAGCCTCGTCGAGCTGCTCCGCGACCGCAAGCACACGGTGGTGCAGCAGTAATCGCTCAGCGGCGCCGCATGCGGGCCACTTCCGCGCGACAGTGGCAGCCTTCCACGTGGTCGTTGACCAGTCCCATGGCCTGCATGAAGGCGTAGATGGTCGTGGGACCGACGAACGTCCAGCCGCGCGCCTTCAGTTCCTTGGACAAACGGACCGACGAGGCCGTGGTGTTGGTGGCCCGTAGCACGTCATAGGAGCAGACCGCGGGCCGTTCCTTCGGCGATGGTTCCCAGCCCCAGAAATACTTGGCCAGCGATCCGCGCTCCTCGATCAGTTCCAGCGCGCGCTTGGCATTGTTGATCGTCGATTCGATCTTGCCCCGATGCCTGACGATGCCGGTGTTCTTCATCAGGCGCGTGACATCACGTGCCGTGAGGCGGGCGACGCGCTCGGGGTCGAAGCCCTCGAACGACTCGCGGAAGTGCTCGCGTTTGCGCAGGATCGTCAACCAGCTCAGCCCCGACTGGAAACCTTCGAGACAGATTTTCTCGAAGAGCCGGTGATCGTTGCGGACCGGGCGGCCCCACTCCTCGTCGTGATAGCGGACGTACAGCGGATCCTGGCCCGACCACCAGCAGCGTGCGCGGCCGTCCGCGCCGGTGATCAGTCCCGTGCCTTCATGCCCGGTGGCACCGGGTTCGCTCGCGGCCGGCGACGCCGCGAGTGTGAAATTTCGCTCCGGCTCGGTGGCGGACCCGGTTCTTGGCGTTCGCGCAGAATGCTCGCGTCGCGGCAGGGCGCGGAGCGTCGGGGACTTCGCCATTCATTCAGATAGTAATCCAGTGCGGGCCCGCCACGCGTGCGCGCGCACACTGAATTTCTCAATGGTGTGCAGGCGCAGGCGCCAGAATCGCCAGCACGAGCAGGCGTTCGGAGCCGGTGTTCCGCACGCCGTGCGGCACACCCTCGGGCGCGACCAGCAGATCCCCGGCGCGCATTGGCACGTCACGTCCGTCCAGGAGGAACTGGCCCGTCCCCTCCACGATGAGGTAGGCCTTGTCCTGTCCCGCATGCGCGTGCAGGGCATGCTCCTGTCCGGGTTCGAAAGCATTCAGGCCGACGAGCAGTCGCGGCGACTCGAAGAGGGTGGCCTTGCCCATCTTGTGCGGCGAGTAGACCGCATGGTCGGCCGGGCGAATTACGGTGGGATGCGTCATCTGGGCAGCTCACGAATGGGAAGAGGGCCTGACGGCCCGCATGTTGAGACGCCAATAGTCCAGCGTGAACGGCGCGGACTGTGCGGCGGACAGTTCGGTCACCTCATCTATGAATCGATTCTTGAGCGACTCAGGGAGGCGGGAAAGGTGCGGATGGTAGATCACGGTCGTGACGAACTCGCGGTAGTCCGCCTCGCTGGCGAGCGTAGTGGGCGCGGGCTCCAGATCGGTGTGAACATCGGTGAAGCCCGGATGCCAGCAATCGTGCGCGCGTGTCGATGTCCGTCGCAAACAGCCAGGGGCCAGGCCAGCCGGTGAAATACTCGGCAAACGCCGGGCGCTCCATGACCTGGTCGGCCAGCGCGTGCGCCTCTGTGAGGTTGTCGCCACCGCCGCACTGCGCGTGCAGGCGGCCGCCCGGCCGCAAGGCCTTGAAGAGATTGGCGAAGAGCGCCGGGTGATCGCCGACCCAGTGGAAGGTGGCCGTGCTGAAGATGAGGTCGGCCCATTCGTCGAATGGCATGGCTGGCAGCGAGACCTGAACGAATCGCACTCGCGGACCAAAAGTCGGCCGGAGATTCGCGCGTGCGGTCTGCAGCATGTTCCACGAACGGTCGATCGCCACGAGCTGGCCGTGAGGCAGCCGCTCCAGCAGTTCGCCGGTCAAACGGCCGCTTCCGCAGCCGGCGTCGATTGCGCGCTCGTCGCCACGGAGCTCGAGTCTCGCGAGCACCTTCTGGCCCCAACTCGTCTGCGGGGCCGAGACCTTGTGGTACGAGGAGGCGTTCCATTCCTGTGTCACGCGTTTAGTCTAACGTCGCCGCCTGGTCGTTACCGTCGGCGCACTCAGTAGACCCACGGTCTGATGCCCACCAGTCCCCACACGGCAAGGTAGGCAGAGAGCGCAAGGCCGCCACACGTCACCGCGGCGGCGTAGGCACACAGCCACGGGCCGGCGTCACGGCGCCACGCATCCACCACCAGCACGAGTGCGACGAGGGAGAAGATCGGGAGTGCCGAGGAGCCGATGAACGTCGCACGAGTCCAGAGGTTGGGAACGCCCCACTCACGGCCAGGAACCCACAGGGGCAGGCTGCAGAGCGCGACGAGTGCGAGCGGCAGGACGACGAGCGTGACCTTGAGCCCCCAGTGGCCTGCCGGTCTGGCGGCGCGGATTCGCACGAGCCAGATCAGAAGGGCGAGCGGCACCGTGGCCAGCAGGACCACGGCCAGCAGAACGGGAACCCGAATCGCCTCGACGCGCCACCTCGGCGTCCGGACGCCGTATTGACCGTCCTCGATCATCACGTCGCGTCCATCGGCATCCGTCGTGAACACCACGCTGGGCGTGACATCCTCGCTCTCGCGGAACAGATTGTCCGACGTTGGCACCAGCCGCTGCCGCGAACCGAGAACCGTCTGCGCCCACATGCCGTTGCCCTCGGCGCGAACCGTAGTTCCTCCGGTCAGCCATTCAATCGCGCCAAACACCTCGTTGCGAAATCCTTCGGGCTGGTAGTAGCCCTCATACCCGGCCAACACCGCCGGTGCCACGGGGAGTTCAGGCTTCGACGGGGGAGCGACGTCACGTTTGAGATAGCTGAGTGCCAGTGCCGACAGGCGTTCCACGGCTGCCGCGCCGTACGAGCGCGTTGACGAGCACGACCCAACCGACGTCCCGTCCCGCGGAATAGCCGTAAGACGAGGAGAAGCCGTCGATGCCGCCGTTGTGGCCCAGCACCGGAAAGCCCGCGAGCGAACGGGACGTGATGCCGGTGCCGTAGCCGTAGATCAACCCCGCCTTCGCCGAGAGCGACGTGCGCGGCCGCTCCATGTTGCTGAGGTATTCCGGGTCGATCACCAGCTGGTCTGCGGTTTCGCCCCAGTTGAGCAGCATCTGGACGAAGCGCCCCAGCTCGGCCGGCGACGTGTGCAGGTTACCGGCCGGCCTGAGATAGATCTGCGAGAACGGGACTGGCGCGCCGGATCGGCTGTCGTAGCCACGCGCCAAAGAGGCTTCGTCGCCGGGCGTCAGCACGAAGCTGCTGGTGCTCATGCCAAGCGGCGTGAAGATGCGCTCGCGGATCACGTCTTCGTAGGGGCGTCCGGTCACCTGCTCGAGGACCGCGGCGGCCACGGCGTAGCCCGGATTCGAATACGACATGCGCGTGCCCGGCTGCCAGCGCACGCGGCGCGACGCGGGATTGCGCGCCAGCACGTCGAGCAACGACAGGTCTGGCGGGCCGGTCAGGTTGTAGCGCTCGTTGAAGTGCATGTCGTCGAAGCCGGCGGTGTGCTGCAGCAGGTTCAGCACCGTGACCGGGGCGCTGAACCGATTGTCGATGGTCACGCTCGGCGCGAGCTCGGAGACCGGGGCCTCGATATCCATCTCGCCGTCTTCGTATTGCTGGACCAGCGCCATCGCCACGAACGTCTTGCTGATGGATCCGGCGCGGAAGTGCGTGTCGGCCGTCACTGGCGTGCGCTGGTCACGATCGGCCAGGCCGATCCCGCCGGCCCATTCCACGCCCCCGGCCCGCACCAGCGCGATGCCCGCGCCCGGCACGCCGGTCTCGTCGAGGATTCGCGCCGCGTCGGCCCTGAACGCCTCCAGGGATTGCGGTGCGGATGGGGGCGAAACCGGGCCCGAACGCCGTGCGCAGCCCGTGGCGACCAGAAGAATGAAGAGGAACGCGACGCGCGACGGCAACATGCGGGAGAATATAGCGCTGGATGACCGAGAGACTACGACCCCTGGCCCGGACGGGCGCCGACATCGGGTCCGACGCGCTGCTGGTGGAGCTCGATACCGAACGCAAGCTGCGGACGCGGAACAAGCTGCACTACCGATTCAATCACTGGCCGATCTGGATCTTCGTCTTCTTCATCGCGCCGGGTCCGCTCACCTTCGACCTCTTCGAGCGAGGATTCGACGCGCGGATGCTCACCTGGCTGACCGTGGTGCTGGCAGGCACCGGGATCGCCGGCCTCCTTGGCCAGCTCCCCGGCTGCGAGCCCGCGCCCTACATCATCCGTTTCACCGAAGATCGGCCCAATCCGCTATACCGGCGGATCTGCTACACCACCGCCTGGGGCGAGGTCGTGGCGTTCGCGGTGCTGAACATCGCCGGGCTCGTCGTCGCCATCATCACCGGTGAGTGGCGGCTGAAGCAGATGTACGAGTACGCCTACTTCCCGATTGCCGGCACCGTGTGGCTGCTCGGCGCCCTTGGCCAGCTGCCGCGGGTGAAGGCGTCCACGGCAGGTGAGGGGCACGAACGCCGCTACTTCTATGGCTCGGTGTGGGCCGTGGCCATCGCACAGCCGATCCTGTGGTTCATGTGGAAGGCGCTGCCCCACAACACCTTCAGCGACATTCTGAAGCTGGCAGTGTTCATCGGGATTCTCGTGTTCGTGGGCAACCGGGCCCGGCTCGGCCTGCTGCCGCGTACTCGCCCGATCGTGCCGGGTGAACTCGCCATTTCCGACTGAGGTCAGAGGCCATGCCCTTCTTCCAGATTCGCAAGAAAGTTCACTGGTCGGACACCGATGCCGCCGGCATCGCCTGGTTTCCCAACTTTCTCGGATGGTTCGAAGATGCCGAGGAAGAGATGTTCGCCTCGCTTGGCCAGGCCCGTCAGGTGCTGCTCGATCGCCACCGCTTCGGAATGCCGCGCGTGGAAGTGAGCGCCAAATTCCGTGCGCCCGCGCGGGCGGGTCAGCTGGTCCGCGTCGGCATCGAAACCACGGCGGAGAACCCCCGCAGGCTCCGCCATCAGTTTGAGATTCGAGACCATAACTCGGACCAGCTGCTGGCCGAGGGCTTCGTGCGCGTGGCGTGCGTCTCCGTGGACACCTTTCAGCCGATGGACCTGCCCCACGATGTGCTGCAGATCCTCTCCGGTCTTTCCGACCTCGCCACCCGTCAGGCTCGTGGCGAGGTGGAATTGCCGTGGACGTAGGCCGCCGGCCGGCAGTGCGACCCAAGGCGACGCGGGCGCCGGCTCGTGAGCCGCGCGTCGAGGGTCACCACGGCTGGGACGACTACGCGCCGTTTTACGACTGGGAGAATGCCCGGACCTTCGGGCGCAGGGACGTCGCGTTCTGGCAGCGGCTCGTGACCGCCCGCGGCGGCCGCGTGCTCGAACTGGGGTGCGGAACGGGCCGGGTCACTGTTCCGCTGGCCAGGACCGGGGCGGCCGAGGTCGTCGGCATCGACCGCTCGGGCCCGATGCTGGGTCGCGGGAAGACGAGGCTGCGCCGCGCCAGGCTGCCGAAGGTGGCGCTGGTCCGGGGGGACATCCGGCACCTGCCGTTCGCCCGGGGCTCGTTCGGCACGGTGCTGGCGCCCTACGGCGTCCTGCAGTCGCTGCTTCGCGAGAAGGATCTGGTCGACACCCTGAAGGCGGTAGCCGACCTGCTCCCACGGGGCGGCGTCTTCGGTCTCGAGCTGGTCGCGGATCTGCCGGACTGGCGGGAGTATCAGAAGCGCGTCAGCCTGAAGGGGCGGCGCGGGCGTGCCGGCACCCCCATCACGCTCCTCGAATCGGTTCGTCAGGATGCCAAACGCGGGCTGACGTTCTTCGATCAGGAATTCATCGAAGGCCGGGGCCGGCAGGCGACCCGCAAGCAATTCACCCTGACGTTTCGCACCGTCTCCGTGCCGCAGATGGCCGCCCGGCTGGAGAAGGCCGGCTTCGAGGTGACCGCCATGCTGGGCGACTATCGCGGCGGCCCCTGGGACTCCCGGGCCGAGGTCTGGATTCTCCTGGCCAGCCGCCGCTAGGGCGTGAACAGTCGCTTTCCTTCTGGCTTTCTTTCCGCGTAAACTCTAGAGTCCTTTAACCCCTCAATTCGCTTGAGTTTAGGATGCCATCCGCTCGACTGTCGACGTGGGCTGAGGGGTGTAAAACTTCAGACTCTGGAGCACTGCCATGTCCGGCCATTCAAAATGGCACACGATCAAGCACAAGAAGGGCGCCGCTGACGCCAAGCGGGGAAAGATCTTCACCCGCATCATCAAGGAATTGACCGTCGCGGCCAGGAATGGCGGCGGCGATCAGGCCACCAATCCGCGGCTCCGCACGATCATCGCCGAGGCGAAGTCGGTCAACATGCCGGCCGACAACATCAAGAAGGCGATCCAGCGCGGCACCGGCGAACTGCCCGGCGTCACGTACGAGGAAATCACCTACGAGGGCTATGGTCCCGGCGGTGCTGCCCTCATCATCGAAACGCTCACCGACAACAAGAACCGCACCGTCGGCGAGCTGCGACACCTGCTGGAAAAGCACAGCGGCAACCTGGGCTCCAGCAACTCCGTGGCCTGGATGTTCGAGAAGAAGGGCTACATCGTCGTCGAGAAGCACGCGGCCGACGAAGAGAAGCTCCTGAACACCTCGCTCGAGGCCGGCGCCGACGACATGCGCGACGACGGCGACAACTGGGAGATCCTGACCGCTCCGCCGGCATTCGAAGCCGTGCGCGACGCGGTGAAGAGCCTCGGTGTCGAGCCCGCCAGCGCGCAGGTCGCCATGCTGCCCCAGAACTACGTCAAGCTGCAGGGCGCCGAAGCGACGCGGATGGTCAAGCTGATGGACGTGCTCGACGATCACGATGACGTCAAGCAGGTCTGGTCGAACTTCGACATCGAGGAGAAGGAGATCGAGGCCTCGCTCGCGTGAAGGTGTTCGGCATCGACCCCGGCTCCGAGCGCACCGGTTTCGGGTGCGTCGACAGCGATGGACGTCGCCACCGCCTGGTGCGGTGCGGCGCCATCACCGCCAGGGCCGACGCCGCCTTTCCCGAGCGGTTGGGCGCGATCTACCGCGCGCTCGTCGCCGAGATTGAAGCCTGCCAGCCAGACTGCGTCGCGATCGAAAACCTCTTCTACGCCACGAACGTGCGCAGCGCGCTGAAGTTGGGGCACGCGCGCGGCGTGGCCATGCTGGCGGCCGTCGAGTGCGGCATGCCGGTCCTTGAATACACCCCCACCGAGATCAAACGTGCCGTGGTCGGATACGGGCGGGCGGAGAAGCCGCAGGTGGGGCAGATGGTGAAGCTGCTTCTCGGACTCGACGCCGTGCCGACGCCTCATGACGCCGCCGATGCCCTGGCGGTGGCCATCTGCCACGTGCACCAGTCCGGTGCGATCGCCGTAGCGGGCGCGCGCACGCGGGCCGCCGAGCCGCGCGGCGCCGCTTCGCCCAGGAGCTGGCGGCAGTACCGACCGACGACACGATGATCGCCTACCTGCGCGGGCGCGTCATCGAGAAGCAGCCCACCCGGATCATTGTCGACGTGGCGGGAGTGGGATACGACGTCGCGGTGCCGCTCTCCACTTACTACACCGCTGGTGACCCAGGCGTTGAGATCACGCTGCGCGTGCACACCCACGTGCGCGAGGATCAGCTCGCGCTCTACGGTTTTGCCACGCCGCTCGAGCTTGCGGTGTTCGAGCGCCTGATCGGCGTCAGCGGGATCGGCCCGAAGCTGGCCCTGGCCGTGCTCTCGGGGATCGAGCCGCGCGAGCTGGTCGGCGCCATCCAGCGCGCCGACATCGCCAGGTTGACCCGGATCCCCGGCGTCGGCAAGAAGACCGCGGAGCGGATCTCGATGGAACTGCGCGACCGGCTGCCGAAAGCCCTCGAGTCGGTCGCCGGCGAGACGGCGATGGCAGTCGAAGGCGACGAGCGGCGCGCCGATCTCGCATCCGCGCTCGGGAATCTCGGCTACGATCATCGGGCCATCGACAAGGCGCTCGAGACGGTGCTCCAGGATTCCGCCAGCGCCTCGTTCGAGCTTCACCTTCGGGCGGCCCTGAAGATACTCTCCCGAGCCTGACAGCATGAGCGATTCCCGACTCGTCTCGGCGGCACGCGTAGACGACGATGCGCAGTACGAGGCCGGCCTGCGGCCCAGGCGCCTCGACGATTACATCGGCCAGGATCGCGTGCGCGAGAACCTGCAGGTATCGATTGCCGCGGCGGCAAAGCGGGGCGAGGCGCTCGATCACGTGCTGCTCTACGGTCCCCCGGGCCTCGGCAAGACGACGCTCGCCTATGTGATTGCCAACGAGCTGGGAGTGCCGATCCGCACCACGGCCGGGCCGGTCATCGAGAAGCCCGGCGATCTCGCCGGCATCCTGTCGAACCTCCAGCCGCGCGAAGTGCTGTTCATCGACGAGATCCACCGCATGGCGCCCGCGATCGAGGAGATCCTCTATCCCGCGATGGAGGATTTCGAGCTCGACATCGTCATCGGTCAGGGGCCGGGTGCGCGATCGGTGAAGGTGCCGGTCGAGAAGTTCACGCTGGTCGGCGCGACCACACGCGCGGGACTCCTCACTTCGCCGCTCCGCGCCCGCTTTGGCATCGTTCACCGGCTGGATTTCTACACCGCCGCCGACATCGAGGAGATTGTCCGGCGCTCGGCGCGCATCCTCGGCGTCCCCCTCGACGACGATGCGGCGCGCGAGCTGGCGGGGCGTGCGCGCGGCACCCCGCGCGTGGCGAACCGGCTGTTGCGGCGGGTCCGCGACTTCGCCGAAGTCCGCGCCGACGGCCACATCACCGTCGACGTGGCCCGCGCGGCGCTGGCGCTGCTCGAGGTGGACGCGCACGGGCTGGATGAAGTGGATCGCCGGTTGATGCTGACCATCATCGACAAGTTCAGCGGCGGGCCGGTCGGCCTCAACACGCTGGCGGCGGCGACCAGCGAGGAGTCCGACGCCATTGAAGACATGCACGAGCCATATCTGATTCAGCTCGGCTTCCTGGAACGCACCCCGCGCGGCCGCATGGCCACGGCGCGGGCCTACGCTTACTTTGGGCGCACCCTGCCCGGAAGGGGATTGTTTTGACCGAGACGTTGCGATCGAAGCTGGCGGGAACCGTGCCCATCCGACGCGCCGCCATCAAGAGCCTGGCCACCTACGTGCCGCCTCGCCTGCTCACCAACGCCGATCTCGAGAAGCTGGTGGACACGACCGACGAGTGGATCATGCAGCGGACCGGCATCCGCGAGCGGCACATCGTGGATCCCGGCGTGGCGACGAGCGACCTCGCGAAGGAAGCCGCGCTCGAAGCGATCAGCCGCGCCGGGCTCACGCCCGCCGACATCGATCTGATCATCGTTGGCACCGTGACACCGGACATGCTGTTCCCGAGCACCGCGTGCCTGGTCCAGACCAAGATCGGCGCGACCAGGGCCTGGGGCTTCGATCTGTCGGCGGCGTGCTCGGCGTTCACCTACGCGCTGACGGTGGGGAGCCAGATGGTGGCTTCGGGCGCGGCGACCAACGTGCTGGTGATTGGCGCCGACGTGATGTCGAGCATCATCGACTACACGGACCGGGCGACCTGCGTGCTGTTCGGCGACGGCGCCGGGGCGGTGGTGCTTGGCGTGTCGGACGATCCGTCCGTCGGCATCCTGGACTTCGAGCACCAGGTGGATGGCAGCGGCGGGCCGGCGCTGTGCATGCCGGCCGGGGGCAGCAAGCGCCCCGCCTCGCGAGAGACCGTGGACCAGCGCCTGCACTACGTCAAGCAAGAGGGGCAGGCGGTGTTCAAGTTCGCGGTGCGGAACACCGGTGAAATCTGCGAGCGCATTCTTCACCGCAATGGCGTGACCGCGGCGAACCTCGATCTCTTCGTCTCGCATCAGGCGAACCGCCGCATCATCATGTCGGCCGCCGAACGCATCGGGATGCCCGAAGACAAGGTGATCATCAACATCGACCGCTTCGGCAACACCACCGCCGCCACCATTCCACTGGCCCTGAACGATGCGATCAGCAGCGGCCGGCTGAAGAAGGGCGATCTCATCCTCCTCGCCTCGGTGGGCGCCGGTTTCACCGTCGGATCGGTCCTCGTCCGCTGGGGTTTCTAGAAATCCAGGCCGCCGACCCAGGGCCGGTTCACAAACTGACAATCTTGTCGGGACAGCGTGGCAGCTGTCCCGATTCGGACCATGCCGCAGGCGGATCTCCCTCGGATCCGCTGGCTAAGATCAAGTAAACAAAAGGCTTACATTCTTGTACCTTCCTGGCACACGCCAGGTTGGCCTGTTTCAGGTCTGGACAAGGTCGCATAAGCCTCTATAGGACAGCCAGTTAGCTCCAATCCGTGGCCGGAGGGCCCGCTTGGCATGTACTGTCGCGGCACACGTCGCCTGGGCGTTGGCCGGTGTATCATCTGTGTCCGCTGTCGCTTAGAGTCTGTTAATTGCCCAGCTTTTATCCGCTTTGTGGATGTCTATATGACTTGGCCGGTCAATTGCTAAACAGGACGGCGAGACCTTTATGAGTATCCGCCCCTCCCCCTTCGCAATTCTCCTGGCGCTGACGCTGGCGCCACTTCCGGCGTTGGCTGGCCCAGCCAACCACAAGTTGGACCGCGCGCTCCAGCAAGCCCAGACCGAAGGCCGCAGCAGCCGGGTCATCGTCCAGGTGCGTCAGGGCAGCCGGACCTGGTTGAAGAACCAGCTGCAAAGCCAGGGCGTCACCGTTTCCGATGACCACGAGTCCATCGACGCGCTGAGCGTCGAGCTCACCCCGGCGCAAGTCGACGCGGTGTGCGGCAGTGCCGCGGCGCAGAGCTGTTCGGAAGACGTCGAGGTCATGGCCACGGCGTCCCACCGCCGCCAGCGCCTCTCGCCGCCGCCCGCCGTCGCCAGCCCGATGCTGGACGCGATGGGCCTGGCGGCGAACGACGGCCTGAATGGCGCTGGTGTCACGGTTGCCCTGATCGACTCGGGTCTCTACCCGTCAGCGGCCTTCGCGGGCCGCATCCAGACATTCGTCGACTTCACCGGTGGCGGCGCGCGGCGCACGTCCCCCTCCGACGCCTACGGTCACGGCACGCATGTGGCCGGACTGATGGGCGCGCAGGAGCCGGCGATGGATGGCGCGATGCGGGGCGTCGCCCCGGGCATCAGCTTCGTGGCCCTGAAGGTGCTGGACGCCGAGGGCCGCGGCCGCACCAGCGACGTCATCCGCGCCATCGAGTTCGCGGTCGCCAACCGCCGCCGCTTCGGCATCGACATCATCAACCTCTCGCTTGGCCACCCGATTTTCGAGCCCGCCGCCACCGACCCGCTCGTTCAGGCGGTTGAGCGGGCCGTGCAGGCCGGCATCATCGTGGTCGCCTCGGCCGGCAACTTCGGTTCGGATCCGGACGGCGAGGTCGGCTATGCCGGCATCACTTCCCCCGGTAACGCCCCCTCTGCCATCACCGTCGGCGCCTTCAACCATCAGGGCACCGCGGCGCGCGGCGACGATCGGCTGACCAGCTACAGCTCGCGCGGGCCGACCTGGTACGACGGTCTCGCGAAGCCCGATGTCGTGGCGCCCGGCCATCAGCTCCTGGCCGAACTGGCGCCGGGCAGCGCGCTGGCGGACACCTATCCGCAGTTCGTCGAGGCCGGCCCGTCGGGCCGCTCCTACCTGCGGCTCTCGGGCACCAGCATGGCCGCGGCCGTCACGACCGGCGTGGTGGCGCTGATGAAGGACGAGTTCCCGCAGCTGACGCCGAACCTCGCGAAGGCGGCGCTGCAGTTCACCGCCATGCCGCTCAGCGACGACCAGGGCGTGCGCTACGACGTGCTGTCGCAGGGCACCGGTGCGGTGAACGCTGAAGGCGCGGTTCGCCTGCTGAGCAACATCGATACCCGCATCACCGACCTGAATCAGGAATGGCTCTCGATGCCGCACTGCAGCGAGGCGGTCAACGCCTGCAACACCACGGTCGAAGGGCAGCCCTACGCGTGGGCCGCCAACATCGTGTGGGGCGAAAACATCGTCTGGGGCGAGTCCCTCTTCTACAACCTGCCCGTGTGGGGCCTCAACATCGTGTGGGGCGAGAACATCGTGTGGGGAGAAAACATCGTGTGGGGCGAGAACATCGTCTGGGGTGAAGCCACGCCGACGCTCACAACATCGTGTGGGGCGAGAACATTGTCTGGGGCGAGAACATCGTGTGGGGCGAGAACATCGTCTGGGGCGAGAACATCGTGTGGGGCGAGAACATCGTCTGGGGCGAGAACATTGTGTGGGGCGAGAACATCGTCTGGGGTGAGTTGGCGAACTCGGTTGGAGGTTCACGCTAATGGTGAAGATCGCGGCACAGCCGGCACTCCGGCCCGTTACGACCTCCGTTCCCTCCGCGCGGCCCTTCCACCCGGCGCCCGCGTCACCGTCCTGGCGCAACGGCCTGCCCACGCTGGTGGGCGCGTCGATCACGCTGCGCGAGCTCACGCTGTCGGACGCATCCGCCCTGCTGGCGATCATGACGCCTGAGGCCGTGGCTCGGTTCATCTCCACTCCGCCGAGCACGGTGGAAGGCTTCGAACGCTTCATCCAGTGGGCGCACAACGAGCGCGCTCTTGGCCGCTATGCCTGCTTCGCGATTGTGCCGCACGGCTCCAGCCGCCCGGTGGGTATCTTCCAGCTGCGGCAGATCGAGGCCCAGTTCGTCACCGCGGAATGGGGCTTCGCGCTGGACTCGTCGTTCTGGGGCAACGGCTACTTCAAGGAGGGCGCACAGCTCCTGATCGACTTCGCGATTGACGTCGTGGGCGTGCGCCGGCTCGAGGCGCGCTCTGCCGTCGCCAACGGCCGCGGCAACGGTGCGCTCCGCAAGATGGGCGCGGTGCACGAGGGCGTGCTGCGCCGGTCGTTCACCAAGGGTGGCCGCCAGATGGATCAGTCGCTGTGGGCAATCCTGGCCGACGAGTGGCGGCAGGCCAAGGCGATCTGGAATCCGGCGGTCGTTCACTAAGGCGTTCATGCACAAGGTTCGCCCGCAATCGGAGTCGCCACAGCGCTCGGCGCTCGCCGTGCCATCGACCGCTATGTTGGAAGTGCGACCAGACTGGCGCGCAGGCCTTCCCGTCTTCGTGACCCCCGGCTTCACGCTGCGTGAAGTGCGGCTTGACGATGCCACGTCGCTGCTTGGCCACATTTCGGCCGAAGAGGTGGCGCGTTTCATCTCGCCGCCGCCGACCACCGTCGAAGGCTTCGAACGATTCATCGGCTGGTGCCACCGGGATCGGGCGGCCGGGATTGTGGCTTGCTTCGCGATCGTGCCCGCGGGCGCCGATGTCGCCGTTGGCCTGTTCCAGTTGCGGGCACTCGAACGTCCCGCGCCCCGCGATCGGGAGGATCCGATCTTCCAGACGGGGGAGTGGGGCTTCGCGCTCGGCAGCGCCTACTGGGGCAGCGGCCTGTTCCTCGACGCCGCAAGGCACGTGCTCGACTTCGCCTTCGACCACGTCGGCGTGCTGCGGCTCGAAGCGCGCGCGGCGGTGGTGAACGGGCGTGGCAACGGCGCGCTGCGCAAGACCGGAGCGGTTCAAGAGGGTGTGCTGCGCCGGTCGTTTCATCGCGGCGGCCAGTTCCACGACCAGGTGCTGTGGTCGATCCTCGCGGAGGACTGGCGCCTGCAACGAGGTCCGCAGCTGGGTAGCGTTCACTAGAGTTCGTCACAGGACGTCGCACGGTTGGCTCGGGCATTCAGGGATGCCCGAGCCTTTTTTTGTGCGCGCGCCGACGGTCGCACGCGCCTCTCCCGATGATCGAGGGGAAGGTACACTCTACAAGTGCGTGTTGACGCGTTCGACTTCGACCTGCCTCCCGAGCTCATCGCCCAGATCCCTCCCGTCGAGCGCGGCACCTCGCGCCTCCTCAGGCTGGGGCGGCAGGACGGCGCCGTCACCCATCACGCGTTCGCAGATCTGCCCGCACTGCTCGAGCCTGGTGACGTGCTGGTGGTCAACGATACGCGTGTGTTTCCGGCGCGACTGATCGGCCAGCGTCTGCCTGGTGGTGGCGCGGCGGAGTGCTTCCTGGTCCGACCTGCTGACGAGCCCGGCAACTGGGTGGCGCTGGTGCATCCCGGTCAGCGATTGAAGCCGGGTAGCCGCATGCGCTTCGAGCGCGACGGCCACGTCGTCGAGGCGGAGGTCGTCAGCCAGCATTTCCATGGCCGCCGGGTCGTGCGGCTGTGGACGCCGGATGGTTCGTCCGTCCACGATGCGATCCATGCGGTCGGGCACATGCCGTTGCCGCCGTACGTGAAACGCGACGACACCGCGGCCGACCGCGAGCGCTACCAGACGGTGTACGCGCGTGTCGAAGGTTCGATTGCGGCGCCCACCGCGGGCCTGCACTTCACGCCCGCGTTGTTCGACGCCCTGACGGCACGCGGCATTGAGCGCGCGACCGTGACGCTCCACGTCGGCTACGGCACCTTCCAGCCTGTGCGGGCCGAACAGGTGGACGAGCACCAGATGGAAGCCGAGCGCTTCGACATCCCTCCCGCGACAGCAGCACTGCTGACGCGTGCGTTGCGGGAGCGGCGGCGCATCGTGGCCGTCGGGACCACGACCACGCGCACGCTCGAGTCGCTGGTGCGGGCCGAGGACGGCGCGGTCCAGGCGCAGTCCGGCGAAACCGCGTTGTTCATCAGGCCGGGCCACGAGTTCAAGGTCGTGTCCGGGCTGGTGACGAACTTTCACCTCCCGCGCTCGTCGCTGCTGATGCTGGTCTCGGCACTGGCCGGCCGCGAGCACGTGCTGGACGCGTACCGCGAAGCCATCGAGCAGCGGTATCGCTTCTACAGCTACGGCGATGCCATGGTCGTGTTGTAAGGCCGTGTAGGCTATAGGGCGCGCATGAAGCTGCCGTACGAAGAGTTCGATCTGTCGCACGTCCGCACGTATCCGCTGCAATCGCGGTCGAGCAAGGTGAACGTGTCGCAGTTTGCCCGCCCGCACCAGCCGGGCGGCGGACTGGCAGGGTTCATCGACGGGCTGCCGCGCCTGCTGGCCGGAGAGGATTTTCGCGCGGTGGTCGCGGCCGTGCTCGAGGCGCGGCGGGCCGAGCGGCCGATTATCTGGGGGCTCGGCGCCCATGTGGTCAAGACCGGGTTGTCGCCGCTCGTGACCGACCTGATGCGCCGCGGCTTCGTCTCCGCGCTCGCGACCAATGGCGCCGGCCTCATTCACGACTTCGAGATCGCGCTGGCGGGGGCGACCTCCGAAGACGTGGACAGCGCGCTCGGGCCCGGCCTGTTCGGCATGGCCACCGAAACCGGCGCCGAGCTGAACCAGGCGATCAACGACGGCGTCGAGCAGGGGCTCGGTCTGGGGCAGGCCGCCGGACGGCACCTGCTGCAGCGACGGCCGCCTCACCTGGCGCACAGCCTGTTCGCCACCGCCGCGGAGCTCGACATCCCCGTCACCGTGCACGTCGCGCTCGGCACCGACATCATTCACATGCATCCCGACGCCTCCGGCGCCGCGATCGGCGAAGGCAGCCTGCGCGACTTCCGTTTTTTCGTGTCGTCGGTCTCCAGGCTGGAAGGCGGCGTGTTTCTCAATTGCGGTTCGGCCGTGATTCTGCCCGAGGTCTTCCTGAAGGCGGTTGCCCTCGCCCGGAACGCGGGCCGCACACTCGATGGGCTGACCACCGTGAACCTCGACTTCCTGCGGCACTATCGCCCGCAGACCAACGTGGTGACGCGCCCGACGGCCGGTGTCGGCCGGGGCTATTCACTCGTCGGCCATCACGAGATCCTCATCCCGCTCCTCGCGGCGGCGCTCGTGGACGGCCTGGATGGGTAGAGTGCTCGGGGCGCTGGTCGGCGCCTCGTTCTTTCTCTGGATTGCCGGCACCCGCGCTCTCGACCCCGGCGAAATCGGCTGGTTGATGCGCTACGACTGGCCGATTCATTTCTTCGGCTGGCACCTCTTCCGCAGCGAGCCCTGGCACTTTCCACCCGGCCTGCTGGACAGCTACTACACGCCGATCGGGACGGCGATCGGCTTTACCGATTCGATTCCGCTGGTCGCGTTCGCCTTGAAGCCGTTCAGCACCTGGCTGCCGGCGACTTTCCAGTACATCGGGCCGTGGCTGTGCCTCTGCTTCACGCTGCAGGGCGCGTTCGGCGCGTGGCTGATGTCGCAGTGGACACCGCGCGCATGGCTGCAGGCCACCGGCGCGGCCTTCTTCGTCATGGTGCCGGCGCTGTTGATTCGGATCGGTCATCCATCGCTCTGCGCGCACTGGCTGCTGCTGTGGGCGCTGGCGATCGCAGTCCGCGACAGCCAACGTCCGGTGCGCCCGATCGAATGGGCGGCCCTCGGCCTCGTGGCCGGTCTGGTCCATCCGTACCTCGCGGTAATGGTGCTGGCGCTGCTGGCAGCCGTGGTCGTGCGGCCCTCCGCAACCGCGTGGCCGCGCAAGGCGGCGAGTCTGGCGGGCGCCGCCGGCGCGACCATCGCCGGCTGGTGGGCGGCTGGTCTCTTCAGCGTGTCGGGCGCGGAAGCGATGGCGACCGAGGGCCTCGGCCACTATTCGATGAACCTGTTCAGCCCGATCACGCAGGCGGGCTGGTCGCAGTTCCTTCCCGACATTCCGCGCGCCACTGCGGGACAGGACTTCGAAGGCTTCCAGTATCTCGGGCTCGGTGGCCTGCTGCTGTTGATTGCCGCCGTCGTCGTCCGGCTGTCCGGCGTGGGGCGCGACGTGGCCGCGGCACCCGCCGGCCGTCGGTGGCGAGGGTTCGGCGCGCCGCTGTTTCTGATCGCACTCCTGATGGCGATGTTCGCGCTCAGCCCACGCGTGACCGCGGCCGGCAGCGTGCTCGTCGATCTCTCGGGCCCGTGGGCCGAACGCTTCGCGGTGTTTCGCGCGACCGGCCGCTTCTTCTGGCCGCTCGGTTACCTGCTGATGGCGTCGGCACTCGCGACCATCGCGACACGCCTGCCGTCGCGGGTCGCGCTGACGGTGCTGCTCACCTTGGTCATCGTGCAGGCGCTGGACCTTCACGGCGCCCACGAGGAGCGCCGCCGCGGCGCCCGCGACCCGAACTTCTACGTATGGGCCAACCCGATGGTGTCCCCGGTGTGGGGACAGGTATTGCCTGCGTACAATCACCTGGTGATCTATCCGCCACCACAGTGTGGCCCGGCGCCGATCGCCTGGGAGCCGGCGGCATATCAAGCCGGCCTGCATGGCCTGACGCTGAACGCCGGCGGCGTCGCGCGTCCGGACGATGCCGCGCGGCTGGCGTATTGCCACGATCTGGGCGAGCAGGTGAAGGCCGGCCGTCTCGATCCGCAGAGCCTCTACATCGTGCCGCCCTCGGAGGTCGGCGCGATCAGGCAGGCGGCGCAGCCCCCGGCAGTCTGCGGTCCGATCGATACGGTGTCGGTCTGTGTGACCGCGGAGTCGTATCAGCGCTGGCGCGATCTGGCGCCGCTACAGTGACCCTCGTGCCTCGCTTCATCTCCATTGTCGTGCCGGCCTATCGCGAGCAGTCGGGGATTGCGAGCGCGTTGCGGGAGATCCGTCGCGCCATCGGTTCAACCGGCGAGGGCTTCGAGATCATCGTGGTGGACGATGGATCACCGGATGGGACGTGGGAGGCCGTGTCGGCGCTCGCGGCGGAGATGCCGGAGCTGGTCGCGATTCGACTCTCGCGAAATTTCGGCAAGGAGGGGGCGATTGCCGCCGGCCTCGACGTGGCTGCCGGTGACGCCTGCATCGTCATGGACGCGGACCTGCAACATCCACCTGCGTTGCTGCCCCAGATGGTGCAGCGTTGGCGCGAGGGTGGCTGGGATGTCGTCGAAGCGGTGAAGTCGCACCGCGGCCGGGAATCGGCGGTGCACAGGATGTCGGCGCGGACGTTCTATCGCGCCGCGTCGTGGCTGACCGGCTACGACTTGCAGGATGCCTCGGACTTCAAGCTGATCGATCGCCGGGTGCTGAACGAATGGCGCCGGCTCGGCGAGCGGGCCACGTTCTTCCGCGGGCTCGTCGCCTGGCTGGGGTTCACGCGCACGCAGATTGCCTTCGAGGTGCCGCCGCGCCAGGCCGGCGAATCGCGTTGGTCGTTCAGCGCGCTCGGGGGGCTGGCTGTGCACGCCGTCACCTCGTTCAGTGCCCTGCCGCTGCAACTCGTCACCGTCCTCGGCCTGCTCATGCTGCTCGTTGCCGTGGTCGTCGGCGCCCAGGCCGTGCGGTTGTGGCTCGAGGGGCTGGCGCTGCCAGGATTCACCACGGTGATCCTGCTGCAGCTGATCATCGGCGGCTTCCTGATGATCAGCCTTGGCATCATCGGCACCTACATCGCGCACATCTACGAGGAAGTGAAGGGGCGGCCGCGCTATGTGGTGCGCGAAACCCGCCGGCGGGATCGCGCATGAGCGCGGGAAACGACGAGGCCCCGCGGCGACGGGAGCGCGACGCGGTCGAGATTCGCGGCGACTATCAGGCGCGCGCGCTGGAGTCGAAGTGGGCGGCACAGCGTTTCTGGCACGGCGCGAAGATCCGGTTGATGGACCGCGTGGCGCCGCCAGCGGCTGGTGCCCGCGTCGCCGATGCGGGCTGCGGGTCCGGCGTGATTGCCGAGCACCTGGCGCGGACGGCTCGCGAGGTCGTGGGCTTTGATTCAAATCCCGCGGCCGTCGAACACGGCCGCACGGCGTACCCCCGGTCCAATCTGCGATTCGTCCTCGGCCCGTTCGAACGCATGGTTGACGAGGGGCCCTTCGACCACATCGTGTGCCTCGAAGTCCTGGAGCACCTCTACCTCGAGCAGGCGCAGGCCACCCTCGAGCTGTTTGCCCGCGCGGCTGCGCCCGGCGCCACGCTGTTCGTGACGACGCCGAACGTCCGCAGCGCCTGGCCGGTGATCGAGTGGTTCCTCGACCGGTCCGGCCTGGTGCCCACCATGGACGAAGCCCAGCACCTGACGCTGTTCTCGCGGTCGCTGCTGCGGACCTGCTGCGAGCGGGCGGGATGGACGGTGGAAGCGATTGGCGCCTTCAATGGCCTGGCGCCGTTCGTCGCCCCGCTTGGAGAATCGCTCGCCCGGGGCCTCGAACGGGTCGAATTCGGGGCCGGCCGCTGGCTGCCGCTGAACCTGCTCTATTGCCGCGCCCGCCGACAGTAGGTGCGCTGAGCTCGCCGCCTCTGCTAAAATCGAAAGTTCGTGCCGGAGTAGCTCAGCCGGTTAGAGCGAGCGTCTCATAAGCGCTAGGTCGGCGGTTCGAGTCCGCCCTCCGGCACCACGCCAAGCGCCTTCTACCACTTCCAGCGTGCCAGACCTTCTTCGGCGCGTGCACACCTTCGCAGGCCGGCAGGGCCTGTGGACCCCGGACACCCGGGTGATCGCGGCCGTTTCTGGCGGTTCCGACTCGGTTGCCCTGCTATTGGCCCTGCGGACGCTGGCCGCCGAGGGACACCTCCGGCTCGCGGGCGTTGCCCACCTCCATCACCACATCCGCGGCCGCTCGGCCGACGATGATTGCGCGTTTGTGCAGGCTTTGGCACTCCGGCTCGACCTGCCGTGCGACGTCGCCCATGCCGACGTGCCGGCGCTGGCCCGGCAGGCGGGGCAATCGCTGGAGGTCGCCGGCCGCAACGTCCGGCTTGATTTCTATCGCCAGGCGCTCGGCCGTCTCGGAGCTCAGAGCGTCGCGCTGGCGCACACTCGCGGCGACCAGGCCGAGACGGTGCTCCTCCGGCTGGCCCGCGGCGCGGGTCCCAGGGGGCTGGGAGGCATGGCGCCTCGCTCGGGCCATCGCATCCGCCCCCTTCTGGAAGTGAGCCGGCAGGAGCTGCGGGAGTGGCTCGTCGCCCAGGGCGAGACCTGGCGGGAAGACGCCACCAACAACGACGTGGCGGTGGTGCGGAACCGCATCCGGCACCACGTGCTTCCGCAGCTGGCGTTCGTGAATCCGCGCGTCGAGGACGCGCTGGCACGGGCAGCCCGGATTCATGCCGCTGATGCGGATGTGCTGGATGAGCTCGCCAGCGCGGAAGTGGCCCGTCTGGTCCAGCAAGGGCATGGTGGAGTGACCATCGACGCGGCGCGTCTGCACCAGCTGCCGGAAGCCCTGGCGCGACGGGTAGTGTTGCGTGCGCTGCACGCCGCCGAGCCCTCCAGGGCCTACGGCTGGGACGATACCGACGGGGTGCTGCGCCTGGCGACGGGTGTGCCGCTGGACGTTGGCCGCGTACGCGTGGAACTTAATGGCAGGTTTGTGGTCTTAACTATCAGGGCCTCCTCCCCCATGGCTGCCGGCACGGCACACGCCGATACTCCGGTCGTTGTCCTGGATGTTCCAGGGCGCGTCCGGCACCCGTCGGGGTGGTGGACCGTGGAAGCCGACGGCCCGATGGCGCGGGAAGCGACGGGTCCTTCCACTGCCAATCAGGTCGTGCTCGACGCTGCGGCGCTGGGGCGGCATCTCACCATCAGAGGCTGGCGCCCTGGTGATCGGGTGCAACCCCTTGGCCTCGGCGGTCGTAAGAAGCTACAGGATGTGTTCGTCGACCGGAAAGTGCCGAGAGACGAGCGTGGCCTGGTGCCGGTAGTGCTGGATGCCCGGGAGCGTATTGCCTGGGTCGCGGGACACGTGGTGGGCGAACCCTTTCGTGTGACCGCCTCTTCAGCCAGCGTGGTAGTCTTGACCCTGAGGCGATAAAGTCGCCCGGAGGCAACGTTGAACTCGAATTATAAGAGCCTCGTGTTCTGGATCGTCCTCGCCGTCGTGGGCTTCGTGGTCTGGAATTTCTCCTCGAATTTCCAGCGGAAGGAAACCCCCGTCAGCTTCAGCGAGTTCATCTCGTGGGTCGATGCCGGACAGGTGGATGCCGTGACGATCACGGGCAACGAGATCACCGGCACTACGAAGGGCAAGGAATTCTTCCGCAGTTTCGCGCCGCTTCAGTACGAGGGCCTGGCCAACCGGCTCATCGAAAAGCGCGTGATCGTGAACGCCAAGGAGCCGACGGCCTCGCCGTGGGCGGCGCTGCTGCTGTCGTGGGCGCCCATCCTGCTGGTCATCGGTTTCTGGATCTTCTTCATGAGGCAGGTCCAGAGCGGCGGCAACAAGGCCTTGTCGTTCGGCAAGAGCAAGGCAAAGCTGTCGTCCTCGGCCCAGAAGAAGGTCACGTTCCGTGACGTCGCTGGCGCCGACGAGGCCAAGGACGAGCTGCAGGAAATCATCGAATTCCTGAAGGAACCCCAGAAATTCCAGAAGCTTGGCGGCCGCATCCCCAAGGGCGTCCTGCTGATGGGCCCTCCGGGCACCGGCAAGACGCTGCTCGCGCGAGCGGTGGCCGGCGAGGCCAACGTGCCGTTCTTCTCGATCAGCGGCTCCGACTTCGTCGAGATGTTCGTCGGCGTCGGTGCCTCGCGCGTGCGCGACCTGTTCGAGCAGGGCAAGAAGAACGCCCCCTGCATCATCTTCATCGATGAAATCGACGCCGTCGGGCGTCACCGCGGCGCCGGCCTCGGCGGCGGACACGACGAACGCGAGCAGACGCTGAACCAGCTGCTGGTCGAGATGGACGGCTTCGAGTCGAACGAAGGCGTCATCCTGATGGCCGCCACCAACCGGCCCGACGTCCTGGATCCCGCCCTGCTCCGCCCGGGCCGCTTCGACCGCCGCGTCATCGTCAATCGCCCGGACGTGAAGGGCCGCGAGGGTATCCTCGCCGTCCACACCCGCAAGATCCCGATGGCCGACGATGTCGACGTCCGCGTGCTGGCGCGCGGCACGGCCGGCTTCACCGGCGCCGATCTCGCCAACCTGGTCAACGAGGCCGCCCTGCAGGCGGCGCGCGCCAACAAGAAGCTCGTCGCGATGTACGACTTCGAGTTCGCCAAGGACAAGGTCCTGATGGGCGCCGAACGGCGCTCGATGATCGTCACCGACGAAGAGAAGAAGATCACGGCCATCCACGAGGCGGGTCACGCGCTGCTGAGCGTGCTGCTGCCCCTGGCGGAGCCGATTCACAAGGTCACCATCATCCCGCGCGGCATGGCGATGGGCCTGACCCAGCAGCTGCCGGTCGACGAGAAGCACAACTACTCGCGCGACTACCTGATGGACCAGATTGCCATCCTGCTCGGCGGCCGCATCGCCGAGGAACTGACGACCGGCGAGATCACCACCGGCGCCGGCAACGACCTCGAGCGCGCCACCGAACTGGCGCGGCGGATGATCTGCGAATGGGGCATGAGCGAAGCGCTCGGCCCGCTGACGTTCGGCAAGAAGGAAGAGCAGATCTTCCTCGGCCGCGAAATCGCCCAGCACCAGGACTACAGCGAGGACACGGCGCTCAAGATCGACGCCGAGGTGAAGCTGATCATCACGCGCAACTACGAGCGGGCCACCTCCGTGCTCGCCGACCAGAAGCAGCGTCTGGTGGCCATTGCCGACGCCCTGCTCGCGCGCGAGGTGCTGGACGCCGATCAGGTCCGTCGCCTGGCCTACGGCCAGCCGCTGGACGAAATCGCCACCCCGCTGCAGCCGCCGCCGACCATCGGCGATGGCGTGCACGTGCGGCGCGAGAAGGAACGTCCGTCGCTCGTTTCGCCGATGCCGAAGCCGCTGACGCAGGAATAGCGACCCGCGAGATTTATCGAACTGGTGATCGAGCGTGAGATCTGGTGATCTCACGCTCGACGCATTTTAGAACCCCCGGACACCGCGAAGCCCCGCTTGCCGCCTTCCTCCCGCGCATCCTTCCGAATTCCCCTTCCCGGCCGCCAGCCTCTCGAGCTTGGTTCGCGCACGCTCGTGATGGGCGTGCTCAACCTCACGTCCGACTCGTTCTCCGCTGACGGCCTGGCCTCCGACCCGGGGCGTGCCATCGAAGCCGTGCACGCGATGGAGGCCGCCGGCGCCGACATCATCGACATCGGCGCCGAGTCCACCCGCCCGGGCGCCACCCCGGTCAGCGCGGCCGACGAATGGGCGCGGCTGCGGCCGGTGCTGCGCGCCGTCGGCGGCCGCGTGCGGGTGCCGATGTCCGTCGACACCACCAAGGCCGAGGTCGCGAACCTCGCCCTGGACGAGGGCGTGGCCATCGTCAACGACGTCAGCGGGCTGCGACTACGACCCGCTGATGGGACCGCTGGTAGCCGCCCGAGGGGTGCCGGTCGTGCTGATGCACATGCGCGGCCGGCCGACCGACATGTACGCAGAAGCCCGCTACGACGATGTGGTCATCGAGGTGATGCGGGACCTGCAGCGCCGGGTTGAGCGGGCGCTGGGCTTCGGAATCGGTTGGAATCGGCTGATCCTCGATCCGGGTCTCGGCTTCGCCAAGCGTCCGGAGCACAGTTTTGCCGTCCTGGCGGCCACCAGCCGCCTGGCGGCGCTCGGCCGGCCGCTGCTGGTCGGGCCATCACGCAAGTCGTTCCTGACCGCCGCCACGGGGCCGCTGCCGGCGGGTGACCGCGACTGGGCGACCGCCGCCGCCGTCACTGCCGCCGTCCTTGGCGGCGCGCACATCGTGCGCGTGCACCGGGTGGCCGATCTGGTGCCCGTCGTCCGCGTCGCCGACGCCATCCATCAAGCCTCCGCGTAGGGTTCGCGGGCGCCAGCGTCCTGCGATACGATCCGCCTACCTTCTTGATGTCCTGGCTTTCCGACCTGCTGCAGCGACCCGCCGTCACGTGGTGGGACCTTCTCGACATCGCGATCGTGTCGATCATCGTGTACGAGCTGCTGAAGCTCATTCGCGGGACGCGTGCGGTGCAGATGGCGATTGGCATCGCCGTGGTCGTCGGGCTGTTCTACATGTCGCTGGGGCTTCAGCTCGAAACCCTCAACTGGCTGATTCGCAACATCGTCGGTTACGTCGTGTTTGCGGCCATCGTCCTGATGCAGGCGGACATCCGCCGGGCGCTGGTACACCTGGGCCGCGCGCCCATCTTCCGCCGCTTCGAGCGCCTGACGAGCGACGACGAGACCATCGAAGAGCTCGTGGTCGCGACCGGCCTGCTGGCCGCGAAGCGGACCGGCGCCATCATCGTCGTGGAACGGCGCATCGGATTGCGCAACTTCATCGAAAGCGGCATCCCGCTGGACGCACAGCTGACCTACGATCTGCTGGTGTCCATCTTCCAGCCCACCTCGCCTCTCCATGACGGCGCGGTGATCGTGCAGGGCGATCGCGTGGCGGCGGCCGCCTGTTTCCTGCCGCTGACCGTGAATCCCCGGTTGAGCCGGGATCTCGGGTCGCGCCATCGCGCCGCTCTTGGCGTGACCGAGGAGAACGACTCGGTCGCAATCGTGGTCTCCGAGGAGACCGGCGGGATTTCGCTGGTCCTCGATGGCGCCATCGAGCGCAATCTCGAGGTCGAGCAGCTGCGAGCGCGGCTGTTGTCCCTCATCACCCTGAGGCGGCCCGGCAGCCGTCCGCGCGGGAACGCGTGATCATGGCGTCGTTTTCCATCCGCAACTTCGGGCTGAAGATGCTGTCGATCTGCATCGCCAGCCTGCTCTGGCTGGTCGTGGCCGGTGAGCGGGTCGTGGAGCGCGTGCTGCGCGTGCCGATCGAGCTGCAGAACCTTCCCTCGGAACTGGAGATTGTCAGCAATCCGCCGGATACGGTCGAGGTACGGGTGCGCGGGTCCTCGGGTACGCTGAGTCGGATGACCACTGGCGAAGTGTCAGCGGTGATCGACCTGCGGGCCGCGCGGACGGGCCGGCGGCTGTTCCACCTGACGCCGGGGCAGGTAAGGACGCCGTACGGCCTCGAAACCGTCCAGGTGTCGCCCCCCACCCTGACGATGGAATTCGAGACGACGGGGATCAGGATGGTGCGGGTGCAGCCGACGATCGACGGTGCGCCGGCCCGAGGATTCGAAGTCGTCAGCGTGAGGTCCGAGCCCGAGGCGGTCGAAGTGTCCGGCCCGGAGAGCGCGCTGAAGCAGTTGAGGGAGGCGATTACCGAGCCGATTTCGGTGAGCGACCTCGAAGCCACCGTTCGTGAGGTGGTGACGGTCGGCGTCGGTCGATGCGTCCGTGCGCGTCCGGGCGCCGCAAACCACGACGGTGACGGTGACGATAGCAGCGGTGAAGCGATGAAATTATTCGGGACGGACGGCATTCGCGGCAAGGCGGGCGATGCGCCGCTCAATGAAGAGACGGTGGCCCGCGTTGGCGCGGCGCTGGTGCGCGGGCGGGAATCGGCCGGGCACACGATGCGGGTGCTGGTGGGCCGTGACACCCGTGAGTCCGGTGACTGGATCGAGCGCGCCCTGGCCCGCGGATTGTGTGGAGAAGGCGCCGAAGTGACCAGCGCCGGCATACTGCCGACGCCGGCCGTGGCCTACCTCACCCGGACCGGACGATTCGACGCCGGCATCGTGATCTCGGCGTCGCACAATCCGTTCGAAGACAACGGCATCAAGGTGTTTTCGTCGAGCGGCGAGAAGCTGAGCGAGCTGGTCGAGCGCCGCGTCGAGATCCATCGTCGCCGACGATTCCTGGACGGTGGGCGGGCTCGAGACGGTCTCGTACGCGCACGACGACATGTCGCGCCCCTACCTCGATCACGCCCGGCGGATCCTGGGCGATCCCGGGCCGTTGGGTGGTTCTCACATCGTGCTCGACTGCGCGAACGGCGCGACGGCGCTGATCGCGCCCTCGTTCTTCCGATCGCTCGGCTTCCATGTGGATGCAATCGGCGTGGAGCCCGATGGCCGAAACATCAACCTGAACTGCGGATCGACGCACCTCCAGCCGCTGCAGCAGCGCGTGGTCGAGACCGGCGCGCGCATGGGCGTGGCGTTCGACGGTGACGGCGATCGCGCGTTGTTCGTCGATCACCTCGGCCGCGTCGTCGATGGCGACGCCGTGCTGTTGATGGCCGCGGATCAGCTGAAGCGCGAAGGGCGCCTGGCGGGCGACGCGATCGTCGCCACGGTGATGAGCAACATCGGCCTGGAGATCGCGCTTCGCGAGCGCGGCATCAGCATCGCCCGCTGCCCGGTGGGTGACAAGTACGTCATGGAAGAGATGCAGCGCCGCGGCCTGGTGCTTGGCGGCGAGCAGTCGGGGCACGTGATCTTCGCCGAGCACCTGATGACCGGCGATGGCATCGGCACGGCGCTGCAGGTGCTCCGCATCATGGATGCCACCGGCAAGGACCTGTCCGAGCTCGCCTCGGCGCTCGTCACCTACCCGCAGATCCTGCTCAACGTCCGTGTTCGTGAGCGAGCGGACTATATGAAAGTACCGGCCATTGCCGACTGCATCCGCCAGGTCGAGGGCCGGGTCAACGGCCAGGGTCGCGTGCTGATCCGCTATTCCGGCACCGAGCCGCTGCTGCGGATCATGATCGAGGGCAAGGACGACACCCAGATCAAGGGATGGGCGGAAGAGATTGCCGCGTCGGTTCGCGCGCATCTCGCGTGAGGGATGACGGCGTCCTGATGGCCAAGCTCTCCGTCAACGTCAACAAGGTCGCGACGCTCCGCAACTCGCGGGGCGGGCATCTGCCGTCGGTCATCGAAGCGGTGCGGGTGTGCGTCGATGCCGGCGCGCCCGGGATCACCGTGCATCCGCGCGCGGACGAGCGTCACATCCGCCGGCAGGACGTGATCGAGATCGCCGACGAGCTCGCGCCGCTCAAGGGCGTCGTCGAGTTCAACATCGAAGGCGATCCGCGTCCTGATCTCGTGGAGCTGGTGATGGCGGTCCGGCCCGATCAGTGCACGCTCGTGCCGGTGCTGCCCGGCGAGATCACCAGCCAGGCCGGCTGGTCGGCCTCGACGTCGCCCGACGAGCTGAGCGGCGTCATTGCGCGGATGAAGGCGGCGGGCGTGCGGGTCAGCGTGTTCGTCGATCCGGAGCCGGACCCGATCCGCTGGGCCCGCGAGGTCGGCGCCGACCGCGTGGAGCTCTACACCGAGCCGTTCGCGCGCGCGTTCGAGCGTGGGCCCGATGCCGGCGCGGCCTCGTTCGAGCAGTACGCGCGGGCGGCCCGCCTGGCGCACGAGCTGGGCCTGGGCGTGAATGCCGGCCACGATCTCGATCTGCGCAACCTCACCATTTTCCACGCCCTGCCGCACCTCGACGAAGTCTCGATTGGCCACGCCCTCATCGGGCACGCGCTGTACGTGGGCCTGCGGCAGGCGGTGCTGGACTACAAGGCCGCCGTCGACGGACGCCACGTGTGACCGTGACGCGCCGTCTCGTGGGTCGCGCCCTGATCGCAGCGCTGTTCCTGTTTCACGCTGCCGTGTCGGCCGCCGCCGGCCGCCCCGTGACCCTGCCGGCAGCCGATGGCGTCACCCTCGCCGGGCAGTACTACGAAGCAGCGGCCCGCCCCGCGCCTGGCGTGGTGCTGGTGCACATGCAGTCGCGCACCCGCGCGGATTGGGACGAAGTGGCGCAGCAGCTGGAGGCCGCCGGCATCACGGTGCTGGCGATCGACCTGCGCGGCCACGGCGCGTCGGGGGGAGCCGCCACGCCGCTCGCCGGGCATGGTGCCCGACGTGCGGGCCGCGGTGCAGTGGCTGTCCACGCGCCCCGGCGTCCGTCCGGATGCCATGGGGGTGGCCGGTGCTTCACTGGGCGCCAACCTCGCCCTGCTGGCTGCCGCGGACCAGCCTCTCGTCCGCGCCGTCGCGGCGGTCTCGCCCAGCCTCGACTATCGGGGGCTCCGCGTCGGCCCCGAGACGATGAAGAAGCTGTCCGGCCGCAAGGTGTGGCTCGCGGCGAGCAGCGAAGACCCCTATTCGCTGCGAACGCTGAAGGAATTGACCGCCGACGAGTCGATGCCGAGAGACCAGCAACTGAGCTCGGTGGCGGCGCACGGGACGAATCTGTTGACGGCGGACAAGGACCTGACCAGGGCCCTGGTGGACTGGTTCCGCCAGAGGTTGCTATTCTGACGAGTGGCAATGCGAGCAGACTCAATCGTTTTCGCTGTGGCCGGCGTGCTCTTTGGCGTCATCGTGGGCTGGGTCCTCGGGAGCCAGCAGGCCAGGAGCACGGTGCCGGTCGCGGCTCCCGTGGCACAGGCGCAGGCGGCCGCGGGGCAGGGCGCCCCGGCGGGCAGCCAGGCCGTGCCGCTGGATCAGGATCGCGTGCGGGCGCTCACCAGCGTGGCCGAACAGAATCCCAAGGACGCGCAACCCCGCGTGCAGTTGGGGAACATGTTCTTCGACGCCGAGCAGTATCCCCAGGCCATCTCCTGGTACGAGCAGGCGGTGGCGATCAACCCGAAGGATCCGAACCTGTCCACCGACCTGGGCGTCGCGTACTACTACACGAACCAGTCGGACAAGGCGATCCAGCAGTTCGAGCATTCGCTGTCGCTCGATGCGAAGCACGCCAAGACGCTGCTGAACATGGGCATCGTTCGCGCCTTCGGCAAGCAGGACCTCGACGGCGCCCGCCAGGCGTGGGAGCAGGTGGTCGCGATCTCGCCGAACACTCCTGAAGGGCAGGCGGCGAAGAAAGGCCTCGAAGGCCTGCAGAACGCTCATCCGCCGGGTGCGACCGGGGGCAAGTAGCCGTGGTCCGCGCGCTCCTCCTGTTCCTCTTCTTCCTGTTCGTGGCGCGGGCGTTCTGGCGCCTCGTCGAGGGAGTTGCGCGAGGGGCGATGGGGGAGGGCGCCGCGCCGCCGCAGTCCCGGCGGCGGGGGCCGGCCGCTCCGGCGGCAGTGAAGATGACGCAGTGCCCGGTGTGCGGCACTTACGTGGTGCCGGAGAAGGCCATCACCGGCGTCAGCAAGGGGAAGGTCGTCCACTTCTGTTCGGACGCGTGCCGCGCGACGTTCGCGGCCTGAGCGAGCCACAACCGTGCAGAGCGAAGAGCAGATCAGGGCCGATATCGTCGAATGCGGGCGCCGCCTGTGGCACCGCGGCTTCGTCGCGTCGAACGACGGCAACATCAGCGTGCGCCTCGACGATCGGCGGCTGATGACCACGCCCACGGCCGTGTCGAAGGGGTTCATGACCCCCGACATGATGGTCATCACCGACCTCGAAGGCCGCAAGATCTCGGGCGACCGCAATGCCTCGTCCGAGCTCAAGATGCACCTCGAGGTGTACAAGCACCGGCCGGATGTGCGCGCGGTGGTGCACGCCCACCCGCCCACGGCCACCGGGTTTGCCGTCGCGGGAATACCGCTCGATCGCGCGGTGCTGGCAGAGGTCATCACCACGCTTGGCAGCATCCCGATCGCCGAGTACGCCACGCCTTCAACCGAGGAACTGCCCGCGGCGGTGCGCCGCTACATCAAGGCCCACGACGGCCTGCTGCTGGCCAACCACGGGGCGCTGGCAGTGGCGGGTGATGTCTACGGCGCCTACTACCGGATGGAGACGATCGAGCACTTCGCGACCATCAGCCTGGTGGCGCGGACGCTCGGCCGCGAGAACCTGCTGTCGCGGGGCGAGGTGGATCGCCTCCAGGGGCTGCGCGGGATGTACGGGATCGCCTCTCCGGCGCCGATCTGCACCGACGAGACGATGGCGCCCTCGGCCAACGGCCAGTTGGAATGTCAGGTCGTGCAGGCGCCCGAGACCGGCGGCGCGCGGCTGGTGGCGGATATTCCCGGATTGCCGTCCGGTGGCTCCGGCAAAGACGCGGAGATTCGGCTAACATACCGGGAACTGACGGCGTTGATCGAAGACGCCGTCAAGGATTTGGGATTCAAGCGCTAGGCGCCTGGAGGCAGGCACATGGGTGAAGCACTGGGCATGGTCGAAACCAAGGGGCTGGTCGCGATGATCGAAGCGGCCGACGCCATGGTGAAGGCCGCCAAGGTGACGCTGGTCGGATGGGAAAAGATCGGCGCGGGCTATGTCACGGCGATCGTGCGCGGTGACGTGGCGGCCGTGAAGGCCGCCACCGACGCCGGCGCCGCCGCCGCGCGCCGCGTCGGCGAGCTCGTGTCGGTGCACGTCATCCCGCGGCCGCACGCCAACCTCGAAGACGTCCTGCCCATCGGCAAGGCGAACGCGAAGAGCTAGGCCCCTCGGGCCGGCGCCGCCATGCTTCTCGCGCGCATCGTTGGCACGGTCGTCGCCACACGGAAAGACCCTCGCCTGGTCAGCAGCAAGCTGCTCCTGGCGCGTCCGGTCGATCCGAGTGGCAAGGCCGAAGGCAACTACCTCATCGCCATCGATACCGTTGACGCCGGGGTCGGCGAAACCGTGCTGATCGTCAGCGGCAGCTCCGCGCGGATGGCCGCGGGACTGAAAGACTGCCCGGTGGACGCCGCCGTGGTCGGCATCATCGATCACGTCGACATCTCGGAGTGACGCCATGCAGATCGGACGCGTCATCGGCGATGTGGTGGCCACCCGCAAGGACGAGCGCTTCGACGGCATCCCGCTGTTGATGGTCCAGCCCCTCGCCGCCAACGGCGAAGCCGTCGGCCGGCCGCTGATCGCGGTGGACTCGGTGGGCGCCGGCGTCGGCGAGCACGTGTTCTTCGTCCGCGGCAAGGAAGCCAGCTTCCCCTTCCATCCCATCGAGGTGCCGGCCGATGCCGGCATCGTCGGGATCATCGATCACTGGACGACGGGGGAGCGGTGATTCTCGCGCGGGTCGTAGGCCAGGTCGTCTCGACCATGAAGCGTCCGCAGTTCGAAGGCGCGACGCTGCTGCTGGTGCAGCCGGAGACGCCGCAGGGCGAGCCACGCGGCGCCACGCTGCTGGCCATCGACTCGGTGGGCGCCGGGGTCAGCGAGCGCGTGATTGTAGTGCTCGAAGGCCGCGCCGCGGGCGAGGCGCTCGGCAAGAAACTGTCGCCGGTGGACGCCGCGATCGTCGGCATCGTGGACGAAATCGACGTGGAGGCCGGCGGCTAGGCGGCCGGTCGCATCATGACGGACGACGAGATCAGGCAACTGGTGCGCGGTGCCATCGCCCGTCATCTGGGTGGCGCCAGCAGCCCATCACCATCGCCGTCGCAACCGCAGGCGCCCGTTACCGCCGTACCGATCAGTTTTGCGCGCTATCCCATCCCGCGCGCGCGATGACGATGTGATGTGCATCATCGAGCCAGCCGTCCGCTGCAATCACTGCGGCTTTTGCCAGTGTCATGGTCACTAGTGTGAAACCCTCCGTTCTGGTTACCCGAAGACTCCCCTCATCCGTCATTGGCCGTCTCGAAGCCACCTGCGACGTGGATCTCTGGCAGGAGCGCGAGGCGATTCCGCGCGACGTGCTGCTGTCGCGCGTGGCCGGAAAGGACGCGCTGGTGTGCCTGCTCACCGACACCATCGATGCCGAGGTGCTGGATGCGGCGGGACCGTCGCTGAAGATCGTGGCCAACGTCGCGGTCGGCTACAACAACATCGACGTCGCCGCCTGCCGCGCGCGGAACGTCGTGGCGACCAACACGCCCGACGTGCTGACCAACGCCTGCGCCGATTTCACGTGGGCGCTGATCCTCGCGGTGACCCGCCGGCTGGGCGAGGGCGAGCGCGTGGTGCGGGCCGGTAAGTGGGGAGGCTGGGCCCTCGACTACATGCTGGGCATGGAGCTCCGCGGCAAGCAGCTGGGCATCGTCGGCATGGGACGGATCGGCCGCGCCGTGGCCGACAAGGCGCCGGCCTTCGGGATGCGGGTGGCCTACACCGCGCGGAAGCCGCACGATCTGCCTGGCGCGGAGCACATGACCGTCGATCGCCTGCTGGCGACGTCCGATGTGGTGTCGCTGCACTGCCCGATGAGCGAAGAGACCCGGCACCTGATCGACAGCCGGGCGCTGCTGCGCATGAAGCGCTCTGCCTATCTGATCAACACGTCGCGCGGGCCGGTGGTGGACGAAGGCGCGCTGGCAGTGGCGCTGCGGGAAGGGCGCCTGGCGGGCGCGGCCCTCGACGTCTACGAGCGCGAGCCAATCGTGCATCCCGACCTGCTGCCGCTCGAGAACGTGCTGCTGATTCCGCACCTCGCGAGCGCGACCACTGAAACCCGCACGGCGATGGCCGACCTCGCGGTCTCGAACGCGCTGGCCGTGCTCGGCGGACAGGCGGCGCTGACGCCGCTCTAGGCGGGGCGGCGAGTCGAGTGCCGCGCGGCCGACCGACGTGTCGCACCATGATCAAACGCCCACGGCCCGCCCTCGTCGAGCAGGTGATGCGCACGCTCGCGCGCGAGATCGACGGCATGGAGCTGCCGGCGATCGAGAAGATCTCCGAGAGCCAGCAGGAGGATCCGTTCCAGATCCTCATCGCCACCCTGCTCTCGGCGCGCACGCAGGACGCCACCACGCACGCCGCCTCGACGCGGTTGTTCCGGCGCGCCCGGACACCCAGGAGCATGGCCAGGCTTCCGGTGAGGGAGATCGAAAAGCTGATCTACCCGGTGAGCTTCTACCGCAACAAGGCCGAGCACGTGAAGGCCACGGCCGCCATCCTGGAGACGAAGTACGGCGGCGTGGTGCCGTCCACCCTCGAGGAGCTGGTCACGCTTCCGGGCGTGGGCCGCAAGACCGCGACGCTGGTGATGATCCTGGCGTTCCAGAGCGGGCAGCACATCTGCGTGGACACGCACGTGCATCGCATCTCGAACCGGCTGGGATGGGTGCAGACGAAGCTGCCTGAGCAGACCGAGCAGGCGCTCTATCGCAACACCGACGCGCGCTGGTGGCCGCTGCTCAATCTGTATCTCGTCACCTGGGGGCAGAACGTCTGCCGCCCGGTGTATCCTCGTTGCGGCGAGTGCGCTATCGCCGCCGTCTGCCCGCGCTTCGGTGTCGGCACATCCCCAGCGGCACAAACCATAACCAGCCGCCGTGCTTCGCCGGCGCCACGCACCCGGACATGAGGCTCATGACGACCAAGGTGTTGGGAACCAGCCTGATCGCCCTCTTCTGTGGCAGCCTCCTGCTGACGGCGCCCCCGCGCGCCGCGGCGCAAACCGCGCCCGCGCCATCGGCGCCTGCCGCGCCGGCCGCCACCTCACCCGGGGCCGGCCCGGTGATCGTCGTTGAAACCGTGAAGGGCACCTTCGAGTTCGAGACCTACCCCAACGAAGCGCCGAAGACGGTCGCCCGCATCGTCGAGCTCGTGAACAAACGCTTCTACAACGGCCTCCGCGTTCACCGCGTGGTGCCGAACTTCGTGATGCAGTTGGGGGATCCCGCCACGCGCGACATGACCACGCAGGCGGACTGGGGCCGGGGCGGCAGCGGCACGCCAATCGGCGCGGCCGAGATTACGAAGAGCCGCACCCACGTGAGGGGCGCCGTGGCGATGGCCCACGCCGGCGATGCCACCAAGGCCGACAGTCAGTGGTACGTGACGCTCAGCCCCCAGGCCGCTCTCGACGGCAAGTACACCGTGTTCGGCAAGGTGATCAGCGGCATGGACGTCGTCGTCAAGCTGCAGGTGACCGATCGCATCATCAGAGTAACCGTGCGGGAGGCAAAGTAGCGACGAGGCCCTCCAGCATCGGGTAGGCCGACACGAGCTCGGACGGCATCCTCGCCGTCACGGGCTCGTCCATCAACTGGCGCACCATCGTCGCGTTGGCCACGGCCTGGGCGGCGAAGTGGTTGTTCATGTAGAGATAGAGCTTCCGCACCTGCGCGCGCGCCGCACGCAGCTTGTCCACGATCGGCTGGAGCTCGGGTCCCGAATACAGGTAGTTGTAGCGATCCTCCGACTCCTCGTGGGTCCACCACTGCGCGGCATTCCGTCCGTGCAGCCTCACGTACATCACGCCCGCGTTCGGTTCGAGCGCCTGGTGCACGGACGAAGCGAACTTGGGCTCGTCGATCTGCACCCAGGCCGCGCCGGCCTCGGCGAGCAGTGCCGTCGTGTCCGGGGCGGCGTCGCTCCACGAGCGATGGCGAAGCTCCACTGCGAGCGGATAGTCGCCGAACGTGCGCAGCAGCCACTGCAGATACGCGCGCGCCTCGGGCGTGTCGTGAAATCGCGACGGGAACTGCGCGAGGAGCGAGCCGAGGCGCCCGCCGGCGGCGAGCGGCTCGATGCCCGCCCTGAACGCGTCCACGTCGGCCGCCGACACCGGTGTGGTGTCCTGGGCGGTGGCCGGATGGGTGAATTTCTGGAAGAGTTTCACCGAGAACTCGAACCCCGGGGGCGTCCGGCGGACCCAGCCCAGGCTGACGTTCGGCCGCGGCTGACCATAGAACGTGCTGTTCACCTCGACGGTGTTGAAGCGCTCGGCATAGAAGCGGAGCTCGTCGAATCCGGGCTGCCGATCGCCGGGCGCCGGGTAGAAAATCCCGTCCCAGGTGCCCCGGCCCCCCGGATAGTGCCAGCCTGAAGTGCCGATGCGAAGTTCCATGGCGCGTTCTACAATTATGGATTCAGGTTGCTGTGCTGACCGTCAACGAGATCTTCCATTCGATTCAGGGCGAGTCCACCTTCGCGGGTGAGCCGTGCGTGTTCGTGCGCCTCACCGCCTGCGACCTTCGCTGCCGATGGTGCGACACCACCTACTCGTTCCACGAGGGGCGGAAGATGTCCATCGACGAGGTGATGGCCCGGGTCGACGCGTATGGCTGTCCCACGGTGGAGATCACCGGCGGTGAGCCGCTGCTCCAGGCCGAGGTGCACCCGCTGATGGCGCGCCTGCTGGCGGAGGGCAAGACCGTGCTGATCGAGACCGGCGGTCACCGCAGCATTGCCGGTGTGCCCGACGGCGTGATTCGGGTGATGGACATCAAGTGCCCCGGGTCCGGCGAGGCCGCGAAGAACGACTGGTCCAATCTGGCCCTGCTCACGAAGCGCGATCAGGTCAAATTCGTCATCGCCGATCGAACGGATTACGAATTTGCGCGCGAGGTCCTCCAGCGCGAGGAGTTGGCGGGGCGTTGCGGAGCCGTGCATTTCTCGCCGGTCCACGGGGAACTCGCGCCGCGCCAGCTCGCCGAATGGATCCTGGGCGATCGCCTGCCCGTACGCCTGCAGCTGCAGATGCACAAGTTCATCTGGGATCCGCAGACGCGCGGCGTCTGACGGCCGACGAATACTTCACCTTGCGGGCGGAATAGCCGACAATAGGGCCGCATGCCCACAGCGGTCGTTCTGCTGAGCGGGGGGCTCGACTCCTACACCGCGGCAGCGGTCGCCAGACGGGACGGGTTCGACGTCTGCGCGCTCAGCTTCCGGTATGGCCAGCGCCACCGTCAGGAGATCGAGGCCGCAAGCCGTGTCGCCCGCTCGGTCGGCGTCACCCGGCACCTCGTGCTCGACCTCGACCTCACCGCGATCGGCGGCTCTTCGCTCACCTCGAGCGACATGGCCGTCCCCAAGGATCGCGACGTCGACGCGACCGACATTCCTTCAACCTACGTTCCCGCGCGCAACACGATCTTCCTGTCGGTGGCCCTTGGCTGGGCCGAGGTGCTGGGCGCCTTCGACATCTTCATCGGCGTGAACGCGCTCGACTACTCCGGGTATCCGGACTGCCGGCCGGAGTTCATCCATGCCTTCGAGCAACTGGCCCGTGTGGCCACCCGCGCGGGCGTCGAAGGCCGCGGACTGACGGTGCACACGCCGCTGATGATGCTGACCAAGGCCGACATCATCAGGCTCGGGCTGGAGCTCGGCCTCGATTACGGCCTCACGCTCAGCTGCTACGACCCCGCGCCCGACGGCACGCCGTGCGGCCACTGTGACAGCTGCCAGCTGCGCATGGCCGGATTCGCCGCGGCCGGTGTGGCCGACCCCGCCCTCGGCACGGGCCCGCGCTGACCATGGCCCGGCCCGCTCCGCCAGCAGTTGCTCGTCGTCGCCGCCGCGCTCATCCTGGCGGTGCTGGCGGCGCTGTTCTACGCGTCGCGGCTCACTCACGACGAGCAGGTCTCGCAGCTTCAGGATGAAGCGCTGGCGATGACGTCCACGGTGGTGGCCTATCTCGAGCGCACGCTCGAATCGGCGGACGACGTGGCGGCGGTTGCGGCACGGCATCCGCTGGTGCAACAGCTGGGGCCGCGCGCCGCGACGGAGGTGCTCGAGCCGTTGCTGGGCCGGGCCGACCAGGTGTTGAGGAATGCGGTGATCGCGGACATGACGGGCCGACCCGTCGCGTGGGCCACGCCGCCGTCGCCGACCATCGAGGGGCAGGTGTCGCCGGCCTGGCTGGCCAGTGTCGCCGCGTCCGGAAGGCCCGCGATCAGCCCTGTTCTGGGCGGTCCCGATCATGCCGCGCACGTGGTGCTGATGGCCTACCCGGTGGCCGACGCGAACCAGACAACGGTGGGCGTACTGGCCCTGGCGGTGCACCTCGAAGCGCTCGAGAAGGTGTTCGCGAACATTCCCCTGCCGCGCGACTCGGTCATCACCGTGACCGACGAGCAGAGCATCGTGGTGGCCCGCAGCCTCGACTCGGCGCGCTACGTCGGCCGATCGACTGAGGGAGCGACCGGAACGCCGAGGCCGTTGAGTAGCATCCCGCGGACGGACATCAGGACCGGCGTCGACGGAGTGGAGCGCGTCTACGGCAATGCCGTGGTCGCGCGCGGGCCGTGGCTGGCCAGCGTCGGCATCCCCATGCTGGAAGCCTCGGAGAGAACGGCGCCGATCGATTCCCGCAACTCGATCATCATGCTCGGCTCGCTGTTGTTCATTCTCGGGCTGTCGCTGCTGGTCTCGAATGGGTGGGTGGCGGCGCTGCAGGAGGTGGGTCGCACTGCCGAGCGCGTGGCCCAGGGCGATCTGTCGCCGAAGCAGCCGAAGGACGTCGGTTCGCTGGAACTGAATCAGCTCGACCAGAGCATCACCGGCATGATCAACCACCTGCGCGACGCGCAGGAAGCCGTCGCGGCGCAGGTGTCCGAAGAGCGACGGGTGCGCGAGGAGAAGGAATCGCTCCAGCGGCAGCTGATCCGGCAGGAGCGGCTCGCCGCGATCGGCGTGCTGGTCTCCGGCGTGGCGCACGAGTTGAACAACCCGCTGCAGGCGATCCTCGGATTCGCCGAGCTGCTGAACCTGCACGAGAACCTGCCCGACGATGTGCGGCACGACCTGTCGTTGATCCGGCGCGAGAGCACGCGCGCCAGCGCGATCATCCGCAACCTGCAGCGGTTCGGCCGGCAGACCTCCGCTCCATCGCCGGTGAAGCTGAGCGACGTGGTGGGGTCGGTGCTCGAACTGCGTCAGCGCAAGATCGAGGCGCAGGACATCCGTCTCGACATCGAGGATCAATCCGACGCCGTGGTCTCGGCGGTCTTCACCGAGCTGCAGCAGGTGGTGCTGAACTTCCTGATCAACGCCGAGCAGGCCGTGCTGCCGCTGGAGGACTCGCGCCGCCGCGTCAAGATCCGGACCAGCGACGCGCGCAACTCGGCGCGGCTCGAGGTGGAAGACTACGGCGACGGCGTGCCCCCCGGGGACGAAGCCAAGTTGTTCCAGCCGTTCTTCACCACGAAGCCGGTGGGCGAGGGCACCGGGCTGGGCCTGTCGGTGAGCTACGGGATCATCACGTCGCACGGCGGGGAGATCGGCTACCGCCGGTCGCACACCGGCGGCGCCATCTTCTACTTCGAGCTGCCAACCAAATGAAGACCGACCGCCTGTACTACACGGATGCGTATCGCGCGGGCGTTCGACGCCCGCGTCGTGGCTTGCGACCCGCGGCCGGCGGCAGGTGATTCTCCCGCGGGCTATGCGGTGGAGCTCGACGCCACCGCGTTCTACCCGACGTCCGGCGGCCAGCCCTTCGACACCGGCACGCTCGGCGGCGCCCGCGTCCTCGACGTCGTCGACGACGACGAGCGCATCGTTCATGTCCTCGATGCGGCGCTGACGCCGGGCGACGCCGTGAGCGGCGCCATCGACTGGCCGCGCCGGTTCGAGCACATGCAGCAGCACACGGGCCAGCACGTGCTGTCGGCGGCGTTCGAGCGCGTCTGCGCCAATCGGACCGAGAGTTTTCATCTCGGCTCGGAGTCGTGCTCGATTGACCTGGCCCGCGAGGTCTCGGCGCGCGACGTGGCCGCGGTCGTGGACGAAGCCAACCGCATCGTCTGGGAGGATCGGCCGGTGGTGGTGCGCTTCGTGACCGCCGAGGAAGCGGCGGCGCTGCCGCTGCGCAAGGAGCCGGCGCGTGCCGGCACGCTGCGCCTGATCGACGTCGAGGACTACGACCTCTCGGCCTGCGGCGGCACGCACGTGGCCCGCACCGGCGGCATCGGCATCATCGTCGTCAGCGGCTGGGAGAAGTTCCGCGGCGGTTCCCGCGTCCAGTTCCTGTGCGGTGTGCGCGTGCAGCGGCGGTTCGATCTGTGGCGGGATGCGTTGGCCGCCACCATGAAGCACCTGTCGGTGGCGCCAGACGAACTGGCGGCGGGCGTCGAACGGCTGCAGGGTGAGGGTAAGACCCTTCAGCGTGCGCTTGCGGCTGGCAAGCGACAAGCTGGCCGTCTACGAGGCGCGCGCACTGGTCGCGCGCGGCACGCGCGCGGGTCACCGCCTGGTGATTGCCGAGGCGCTGCCCGACCTGGATGCGGCGGGGTTGAAGGCGATGGCTGCGGCGGCGGCCACGTGAGCCCGGAGCGGCCGTGGCGCTGTTCACAGCGGCGTCGCCGGCACTGGTCGTCGTGGCGAGCCATGCGGCCGCCGGCCTCGACGCGGGTGCGACCTTGAAGGCGTTGGTGGCGCAGTTCGGCGGGAAGGGCGGCGGCAAGCCGGACCTGGCACAGGGCGGCGGCTTGAACGCATCATCCGACGCGCTCGTCGCCGCCGCACGGAAACTACTGGCAGAGTGAACAGTCGGGCTCGGGAGTCAGGCTCTGGGCTCTAGCGCGAGACTCAGGACCCAAGACCCAAGCCTCAAGCCCCAAGCCCCAAGCCCCAAGCCCCAAGCCCCAAGCCTCAAGACCCAAGACTCAAGACTCAAGCCTCGAGCCTCCAGCCTCGAGCCCTATCTCGGCGCCATGCGAAGCGAGCCGTCGATGCGGATCACCTCGCCGTTGATCATCTCGTTCTCGATGATGTGGCGCGCGAGGGCGGCGTATTCGGCGGGACGTCCCAGACGCGACGGGAACGGCACCTGCTGGCCGAGCGACACGCGCGCGGCTTCGGGCAGCGCCGCGAGCAGTGGCGTGTCGAAGATGCCGGGCGCGATCGTCACGCAGCGGATCCCGGTGGCGGCGAACTCACGCGCCACCGGCAGGGTGAGCGCGACGATGCCGCCCTTGGAGGCGGCATATGCCGGCTGGCCGATCTGCCCATCGAAGGCGGCAATCGACGCGGTGTTGATGATCACTCCGCGTTCGCCCGTCTCGAGCGGCGTGTTCTGCGCCATCACCGCCGCGGCCAGGCGGATGACGTTGAACGTGCCGACCAGGTTGACGCGGACCGTCTTCTCGAACAGCTCGAGGTTGTGCGGGCCGTTCTTGCCCAGCACCTTGGCCGCCGGCCCGATGCCCGCGGCATTGACCACACCGTAGAGGTTGCCGAACGTCGACACGGCGAGATCGATGGCCGCCTGGACCTGCTCTTCGCTGGTGACATCGGCCTGCGCGAACCGGACCTGCGGGCCAATCGACAGTTCCGCTGCCGCTCCGACCTCGGCGTTGACGTCCAGCAGCACCACGGTGCCGCCCGCGTTGACGATGGCTTCCGCGGCCGCGCGCCCCAGGCCCGAGGCGCCGCCGGTCACGATGAATGTGCGTCCTGTAATGTTCATAGGGAACCCTCAGAATACAATGAGTTCATCCTCATGAAGTCCTACGACCAGCACTACTACGACGGCGCCTGGCAGCCTTCCACCAGCGCGGAAACCATCGACGTGATCTCCTCCGCCACCGAAGCGGCGGTGGGCCGCGTCCCGCGCGGATCGGCCGAAGACGTGGACCGGGCGGTGAAGGCCGCGCGCCGCGGCTTCGAGTCGTGGAGCCGCGTGCCGCTCGAGGAGCGCGCGCAGTGGCTCGAGAAGCTCGCCGCCGCGATGAAGCCGCGCGTGCCGGAAGTGGCCGAGGCGATCGCGCACGAGGTCGGCACTGCGCTCTCGTACGCCACCAAGGTGCAGGTGGAGTTCCCGGTCACGATGATCGGGATGAATGCCCGCTTCGTCCGCGGCGCCAAGCTGGAAGAGGAGCTGGGCAACTCGCTCGTCGTCAAGGAACCGATCGGCGTCGTCGGCTGCATCACGCCGTGGAACTACCCGCTGCATCAGGCGGTCTGCAAGATTGGCCCGGCCCTGGCGGCGGGCTGCACCGTGGTGCTGAAGCCGGCGGAGATGGCGCCTCTCAGCGTCTTCATGCTGGCCGAGGCCGCCCACGAGATCGGGCTCCCGGCGGGCGTGCTCAACATCGTGTCGGGGGAAGGCCGGGTCGTCGGCGAGGCCCTGGTCGGCCACCCCGATGTGGACATGGTCAGCTTCACCGGCTCGGTGCAGGCCGGCCGTCGCGTGGCGTCGCTTGCCGGCGACGGCATCAAGAAGGTGTGTCTCGAGCTCGGCGGCAAGTCGGCCTTCCTCGTCCTCGACGACGCGCCGTTCGAGAAGGCGATTCCGGCAGGCGTGAACAACTGCATGCAGAACTCCGGGCAGACGTGCTCGGCGTGGACGCGCATGCTGGTGCCGCGATCGCGCCACGACGAAGCCGTGGCGCTCGCCACGGCGCAACTCGCCAAGCTGACGCTCGGCGATCCCTTCGATGCGGCCACGCGCCTCGGGCCGCTGGCCTCGGCGCGTCAGCGCGACACCGTGCTCGGCTACATCGAGCAGGGCAAGAAGGAAGGCGCCACGCTCGCCGCCGGCGGCGGCCGGCCGGCGGGGCTGACCACCGGCTACTACGTCGAGCCCACCATCTTCTCGAACGTGTCGCCGGGCATGGTCATCGCACAGGAAGAGATTTTCGGGCCGGTGCTGTCGATCATTCCCTATGACAGCGAGGCCGACGGCGTGCGCATCGCCAACGATTCCGTCTACGGGCTGGCCGGGGGCGTGTGGTCGGCGACCAAGGAGCGCGCGCTCGCGGTGGCGCGCCAGATGCGGACCGGGCAGGTGGACATCAACGGCGGCCGCTTCAACGTGCTGGCGCCATTCGGCGGATACAAGAAGTCCGGCTTCGGCCGCGAGCTCGGTCCGCTTGCACTCGAGGAGTTCTTCCAGCTGAAGTCGATTCAGCAGTAGGGTCGTGCGCGCGTGATGAAGAACTTACCCGGCATTGTCGCGGCGGTGGCCGTGATGTTCGCCGGGTTCTGGCTGGCCGATCAGATCGGTCACGCCATCCTGGCGTCCCAGGGCCTGACCGGCAGCAGTCCGGTCTCCGGCGTGCCCGTCGCCATCGTGCTGGGCCTGCTGCTGCGCAACCTGCTGCCGCTGCCGGACTCGCTGGGCCCGGGCCTGAAGTTCGCCACGACCACCGTGCTGCGGCTGGGCATCGTGCTGGTGGGCATCCGCCTCAGCGTCTTCGACGTGTTGAAGCTGGGGCTTGCGGGACTGCCGGTCGTGCTCGCCGCCATCGCCACGGGCATGGTGTTCGTGACGTGGTTCAACCGCAAGCTGGGGCTGCCGCCGCGGCTCGGCACGCTGGTGGCCGCGGGCACCAGCATCTGCGGCGTCACCGCGATCGTCTCCACCGCGCCGGCGATCGACGCCGACGAACGCGAGGTGGCCTACGCCATCGCCAACGTCGTCGCCTTCGGGCTTGTTCGGGATGATCGTCTACCCCTATCTCGCGCACGCGCTGCTCTCGCGTTCGGAGACCATCGGGCTGTTCCTCGGCACCGCCGTCCACGACACCTCGCAGGTCGTCGGCGCCGCGCTCACCTACAAACAACTCTACGGCGACGATGTGGTGCTGCGGACCGCGACGGTGACCAAGCTCACGCGCAACATCTTCCTGGCGGTGGTCATTCCCATCCTCACCTGGATGCACGCCCGGGAATCGCACGCTGCCGGCGGAGTCAGGAAGACCACCCACTGGACGCAGTTCGTGCCCGGCTTCGTCGTGGGGTTCCTGGCGATGGCGGTGGTGCGGTCGGTGGGCGATGCGATGCTGGGCTCGACCGGCGCCGCCTACGGCGCGTGGGACGCCGCGCGGTGGAAGCAACTGACCGACTGGATTGGCGACTTCTGGGCGTCGCGCATGCTGCTGGGCACGGCGATGGCGGCCGTTGGCCTGAACACCAGCTTCAAGGTGTTCAAGGGCGTGGGCCTCAAGCCGTTCGTGGTCGGGCTGGCCGGCGCGGTCGTGGTGGGCACGGTCGGCATGCTGATGGCCATCGTCTTCGGCCGGTTTGTCACGCTCTGACGAGATGGGCCGAAGCGTGCATCCGCACGTGACAATTCACGACAACTGAGCACGGCCTCACCCTATACTTCGGGATCACGTCTGGTGATCCCATGAAACACGTTTTGACGGCGGCTCTCGTGGTTGGCGGACTCGGACTCGGGCTGGCGGCCCGGGAACAGTCTGGCGCCGGTACGGCACAGCAGCCCGCTCCGGCCGCCGCTCAGGGAAGCATCGCTGCTCCCAAGCCCTCCACGCCCGCCTCTGCTCCCAAAACTCCCGTCCAACCCACCGCTTCACACCCCGCCGGGATGCCGGTTACGGCACAGGCCGAGATGGTCACCCAGGTACTGCGCCGGGTGCCACAGCGACCGCGCCAAGGCCGGCGGGCTGTCGCTGCAAGGGTGGACACCGGCCAGGGCCGAGACGTCGCCTGAAGCCACCGAGAAGATGATCCGGAAGCTGCGAGCCGGCATGATGCCGCCGGCCGGCGCGCGTCGCCCGGAGGACGCGCAGCTCACCCAACTGGCGTCGTCGCTCGAGCAGCGGATGGATCTGCTCGCCGGCCCGACACCCGATCCCGGTTGGCGTCCGTTCCAGCGCCTGAACCGCGCCGAGTACGCGCGGGCGGTGAAGCAGCTGGTCGGCCTGGACGTTGACGTCACCGCCTTCCTGCCGCCGGACACCATCAGCAACGGCTTCGACAACGTGGCCGACGTGCAGACCTTCTCGCCGACATTGATGGAGGGCTACCTCCGTGCCGCGAGCCGCGTGGCAATGCTGGCGGTGGGCGATCCCGAGAGCTCGGCGACGCAGGCCACCTTCAAGCTGCCGAAGACCGCCTCGCAGCTCGAACGCGCCGACGGCGCGCCGCTCGGCACCCGCGGCGGGATCTCGGTGGAGCACACGTTCCCGGCCGACGGCGACTACGTGTTCAGCATGGACTTCTACGCCGAGCCGCTCGGCCTGCTCTATGGCAGCACGGCGGCGAACGAGAAGATCGAAGTCTCGCTCGACGGGGCTCGCCTCGCGCTGTTCGACATCGACCCGCGGATGAGCGAGGAGAAGACCGGCTTGACGGTGAAGTCGGTGCCGCTGCACGTGCGCGCCGGCACGCACCGCGTGACCGCGGCGTTCCTGCAGCGCTATGAAGGACTCATCAACGACCTGATCGCGCCGATCGATCACACGATGGCCGACACCGAGATCGGCACGGCCTACGGCATCACCACGCTGCCGCACCTGCGCAGCCTCAGCGTGGTCGGCCCGCACCGGGTGACCGGCGTGTCCGACACGCTCAGCCGGCGGATGATCTTCACCTGCCGTCCGACCTCACTCGACGAAGAGAAGGGCTGCGCCGAGAGCATCGTGCGGCGCCTGGGCACGCTCGCGTTCCGTCGCCCGGTGAACGATCGCGACTTCGAACGGCTGATGGCGTTCTACGCGCGCGGCCGCGCCGATCGGAACTTCGAGTACGGCATCACCAAGGCGATCGAAGCGATTCTCGCCAGCCCGCAGTTCGTCTTCCGGGTCGAGGAGACGCCGCTGCGCACCGCCGGCACGGGGTATCGCCTCGGTGAATACGAACTGGCGTCGCGGTTGTCGTTCTTCCTGTGGGGCGGCGGGCCGGATGAAGAATTGCTGAAGGCGGCGAGTCAGGCGAAGCTGAGCGCGCCTGGCGGCATGGCGAAGCAGGCGAAGCGGATGATGGCCGACCCGCGAGCGGACGCCCTGTCCACGCGCTTTGCGTCGCAGTGGCTGCGCCTGCAGGACCTGGAGCACACCACGCCGGACCCGATCCTGTTCCCGTACGCGGATCAGACGTTGTCGGTGGCGCTCAAGCACGAGACCGAGCTGTTCTTCGAAAGCCTGGTGCGCGACGACCGCAGCCTGCTCGAGTTCCTGACCGCCGACTACACCTTCGTGAACGACCGCGTCGCCCGGCACTACGGGATTCCCAACGTCGTCGGGTCGGAGTTCCGCCGCGTGACGGTGCCGGAGTATCGGCGCGGCATCCTCGGCCAGGGCAGCGTGCTGACGCTCACCTCGATCGCCGATCGCACCTCGCCGGTGATGCGCGGCAAATGGGTGATGGAAGTGCTGCTGGGCACGCCGCCACCGCCGCCGCCCCCCAATGTGCCGGCGCTCGAAGAGACCAAGGGCACCAATGCCTCGGGCCGCGTCCTGTCGGTGCGCGAGCGCATGGAACAGCATCGCAGCAATCCAGCGTGCACGTCGTGCCACCGGGTGATCGATCCGCTCGGCCTTGCGCTCGAGAACTTCGACGCCACGGGCAAGTGGCGCGTGAAGGACGGCACCACCACGGTGGACGCGTCCGGGACGCTCTATGACGGCTCCAGCATCGACGGCCCGGCAGGGCTGCGAAACGCCGTGCTGCGACGGAAGGACGCCTTCCTGCTGAGTTTCACGCAGAGCCTGATGACCTACGCCCTGGGCCGTCGTGTCGAACCGGCCGACATGCCCACGGTGCGCCGCATCATCAGGGACGCCGCGCGACAGGATTACCGGATCAGCGCCTTCGTCTCGGGCGTCATCGACAGCGCCGCTTTCCAGCGCACACGCGTGCCGGTGAAGGACGCGCCCACGACAACGATGGCCCCGGTGGCGCAGCGGTAGTTGGCAAGACCCAAGACCCAAGACCCAAGACTCAAGACCCAAGCAACCCAAGACCCAGGACCCAGCGATGTTCCTCACCCAACAGCACCTGTCGCGCCGCACGATGCTTCGCGGACTCGGCGTCACCGTCGCCCTGCCGTTCCTGGATGCGATGATTCCGGCCGGCACCGCCTTCGCGCAAAGCCGCAAGCAGCCCGTTCGATTGATTGCCATGGAGATGGTGCACGGCTCGGCCGGCAGCACCGCGTTCGGCATCAAGAAGAACATGTGGGCGCCGGCGGCCACCGGCAGTGACTTCGACCTGTCGCCGAGCAGCCTCAAGCCGCTCGAGGCCTATCGGGACTACCTGACGATCGTCAGCAACACCGATTGCCGCAACGCCGAAGCGTTCCTGCCGCCCGAGATCGGCGCGGATCACTTCCGCAGCGCGGCCGTGTTCCTCACCCAGGCGCGGCCCAAGCAGACGCAGGGCTCGGACGTCTACGCCGGCACCTCGCTCGATCAGATCTACGCGCAGCATTTCGGCGAGCAGACCCCGATTCCGTCGATGCAGCTGTGCATCGAGAACGTGGATCAGGCGGGCGGCTGCTCCTACAACTACTCGTGCGTGTACACGGACACGATCAGCTGGGCGTCGCCCACCGATCCGATGCCGATGATCCGCGACCCGCGCGCGGTGTTCGATCAGCTGTTCGGGGTGGGAGCCACGCCGGAAGCGCGGAAGTCGCGGCGCAAGGACGATCAGAGCATCCTCGACTGGGTCACCGACTCGGTGAACGAGTTGAAGCGGAAGCTGAGCCCCGCGGATCAGGCCCGCCTGTCGGACTACCTCGAGGACGTGCGGGAGATCGAGCGCCGCATCCAGAAGGTGGAGGCGTCGAACACCACCGGCGACCCGCGCGAGCTGCCGGATGCGCCGGTCGGCGTGCCCGACTCGTTCGAGGATCACGTCAAGCTGATGTGCGATCTGCAGGCGGTGGCGTTCCAGTCGGACGTGACGCGCATCTTCTCGTTCAAGCTGTCGCGCGACGTGTCGAACCGCGTGTTCAAGCCAAGCGGCTCGTCCACCGCGTTCCACACCTCCTCGCATCACCTGGATCGCGACGACCGCATCTCCGACTTCCAGAAGATCAACACCTACCACGTCAGCCTGCTGCCGTACCTGATCGAGAAGCTGAAGAAGACGCCGGATGCCGGCGGCAGCCTGCTCGACAACACGGTCGTGATCTACGGCTCGTCGATGGGCAACTCGAATGTCCACAATCACAAGCGCTGCCCGTTGATCCTGCTGGGGCACGGTGGCGGGTCGCTGAAGGGCAACATGCACGTGCGCGCGGCCGACGGCACGCCGATGGCCAACGCCATGCTGGCGACGCTGCGCGGGATCGGCGTGGACCTCGACAAGTTCGGCGACAGCACGGCGGTGATGGATCTCAATACCGCCGGCGCCTCGACCGTCGCGGAGGAGAAGTGATGCCACGCTCCGGATTCCGGCGCACCGCGTCGGCGGCCGTGATCGCGACCTTGCTGGCCGCGGGCCTGCACGCGGCGCCGGGTGGCGCAGGAGTGGTGGACGCCGCGCGCGCCGGTGACGTGGCCGCGGTGCGGGCGCTGCTCAAGCAGGGCGGCGACGTGAACGCCGCGCAGGGCGACGGCATGACTGCTCTGCACTGGGCGGCGCAGCAGGGTAACGCCGAGCTCGTCAGCATGCTGCTGTCCGCCGGCGCCAATGTCCGCGCGACCACGCGGCTCGGGGACTACACTCCGCTGCACCTGGCCAGCCAGGCCGGGCACGCGACGACGGTGGCGGCGCTGATTGCCGCGGGGGCCGCCGCTGACGTGCGCACCACCACCGGCGCCTCGCCGCTGATGCTGGCCGCGAAGTCCGGCAGCACGGACACGGTGACGCGCCTCATCGAGAACGGCTCGGACATCAACGCCGCGGAGACCGCGAATGGCCAGACGGCGCTGATGGTGGCCGCCGGCCTGAACCGTCCCGAGGTGGTGAAGCTGCTGCTGGCCCGTGGGGCAGACGCCAAGCTGGCGTCGAAGGTCGTCGATCTCAATGCCCTCACCGCGGAGTTCGAAGCCGACCCGGTGCAGGGACAGTTGCGGGCGGGTCCGCAGCCGATTGCGAGCGCGGGAGAAGTGGCGGGGCTGACGCGTCCCTATCGCTACAACGAGCTGATCGGAACGCAGGGCGGTCTCACCGCGCTGCACTTTGCCGCGCGTCAAGGGGCCGCCCAGTCGGTCGCGGCGCTCGTGGACGGCGGCGTCGCGGTGAACCTGCCGAGCCCCGGCGACAAGGCCACGCCGCTGCTCGTCGCCATCATCAACGGTCACTTCGACATCGCCGCCTACCTGCTCGAGCACGGCGCCGATCCCAACCTGGTGAGCGACGCCGGCGTGTCGCCGCTCTACGCCACGCTCAACGTCCAGTGGGCGCCGATTGCCGCCTATCCGCAGCCGCGCGCGCATCTGCAGCAGGGCCGCACCTATCTGGAGATGATGAACCTCTCTAATCCAGAAGGGCGCGGATCCGAACGCCCGGGTGAAGCGCAAAGTCTGGTACTCCAGCTACAACTTCGATCAGTCCAGCGTCGACGAGATCGGCGCCACCCCGTTCTGGCGCGCGGCCTATGCCGCTGACATCGACGCGATGAAGATGCTGGTGGCCGCCGGCGCCGACACCAACATCGCGACGATGAAGCCGATGTCACGGCGCTTCGGCGGAGAGGGCGGCGGACGTGGCGGCGAGGATCGCAGCGGAGTGCCTCCGGTACCGGTCGGCGGCCCGAATGTGACGCCGCTGCAGGCCGCCGCGGGCGTCGGCTATGGCTTCGGCTTCGCGGCCAATTCGCACCACTTCTCCGAAACCGGCATGCTGCCCGCGGTGAAGTATCTGGTCGAGGAAGCCGGCGCCGACGTGAACGCCGTGGACGCCGACGGCAACACCGCCGTGCATCATGCCGCGGCCCGCGGCGACAACGAGATGATCCTGTACCTCGTCTCCAAGGGCGCGGACGTCAAGCGCGTGAACCGCTCCGGCCAGACCACCGTGGACATGGCCAACGGCCCGGTGCAGCGCACGCAGCCTTACCCCGAGACGATCGCGCTGCTCGAGAAGCTCGGCGCGGTGAACAATCACAAGTGCGTGTCGTGCTAGACGCGCCCTCTAGGGGCTCGGCAGGACCGATCGGCCGCGCTCGGTACGACGGGGGATGGGCCTCGCCTCTCGCGGCTCGGACAGGGACGAACGCAGGCCGTCGCCCTTCCGGGCTCGGCTGGAACGGAAAGAAGTTACTCTGGTGCGCCGGCACCGCCTCCTCCGGCAGGTCAGAGAATTCAGTCGAGTCGGTCGGGCGCCCGCGGTCTGGCAGGACCACGGTGGCGCTGTCAGTGCGGTTGACCTTGTCTTCCGGAGGCGCGTCGTGACGAACGTGAAGCCTGGTGTTCTCGTCTGTCTACTCGCCTGCCTGGCCGCCCTTCCGGCCGCGGCGCAATCCACTACCGGCAGCATTCAGGGCCGCGTCGCCGACGCGCAGGGCGGCACGCTGCCCGGAGTGGCGGTCACCGTCCGCAACGTCGACACGCAGCTCACTCGCACCACCGTGACGAACGAGTCGGGCAACTACGACGTGCAGTTGCTGCCGCCCGGCGCCTACGCCGTCTCCGCCGAGCTCGCCGGCTTCCGTCCGCAGCAGCGCACCGGCGTCCGCCTCACCGTGAACCAGGCCGCGCGCATCGACTTCCCCTCGAGTTGAGCTCGGTCGAGGAACCGGTCGCAGGTTCCGCGGCCGGCGCCGCTCGTCGAGACCGTCGACAGCGCGGTGCGCCAGGTCATCGACGCCGAGAAGATGGTGGAGCTGCCGTTGAATGGCCGCAACTTCCGCGTCCTCGCGCTGATCGTGCCCGGCGTCCAGAACGAGGTGCAGGGCGGCACCTGAGCAACCGCGGCGGCGGGGTCAACATCAACGGCGCTCGGCCTCACCGACAACAACTTCCTGCTCGACGGCTTCAACAACAACGACGACACCACCGCCGAGATCCTGACCTTCCCGTCGGCCGACGCGATTCAGGAGATGACGGTGCTGGGCGCCAGCTACAACGCCTCGCTGGGCTTCGCTCGCGGCGGCATCGTCTCCCTGGTCAGCAAGTCGGGACGTCGGCGTTCCACGGCAACGGCTTCGGCTTCTTCCGCGACGATGCGTTCGACGCGACGAACTACTTCGCGACCGAGAAGCCGCCGCTGTCGAGGCAGCAGTACGGCGGCTCGCTCGGAGGCCCGCTGTGGTTCAGGAACGGCTTCTTCTTCGGCAACTACGAGAAGGTCCGCATCAACGAGGGCGTCACCCTTGGCAACACCGTTCCGACCGGCGACGCAGCACGACGGGAGACTTCTCGACGCTGGGCACCGTCCGATCCGCGACCCGGCCACCGGCCTGCCGTTCCCCGGCAACGTGATTCCCGCCAGTCGCTTCAACTCGCGTCGGCAAGGGCATCTTCGACGCGTTCTATCCGAATCCGACCAACGAGGAGCACCTCCCGTAACTTCATCCATTCGCCGGCGCTGGTTCAGGATCTCCACCTCGGCACCGGCGCGCGGTGACTGGAACCCGCGGCCGACGACAGCTTCATGATGCGCTACCAGATCTACTGGGACGATCAGGTCAATCCCAACGTCGCCGGCACCCTTCCGGGGCTGGCGGAAACCATCATCAAGAAGAATCAGAACCTCGGGTTCCAGTGGACCAAGGTGTGGGGGCACCAATACCGTCCAGGAAGTGCGCGTCGGCTGGGGCCGCATCCGCAACGGCCGGTTGTCGTCCGACACCAACGACTGGAACGCGACTGCTGGGAATCCCGGCACCACCTCCGAGACCGTCAAGAATCGGCTGACGGTGGGACCGCCGATCGTCAACGTCACCGGCTACGCGGCATCGTCCCGTTCAGCAACCCGTTCATCCGCATCCACAACAACTGGCAGTACGCCTACCAGCTGGTGCAGAGCCGCGGCAATCACTCACTGCGCTACGGCGCCGAGGTGCGGACGACCAAGATCGACCTCGACGACTGGAACACGCCCAACGGCAACTTCACCTTCACCGGGCGCTACACCGGCAACGCCGTCGCCGACATCCTCCTCGGTTACCCGTCGCAGAGCCAGCGGTTGATTGGCCCCGGCGTCAGCAACATGCGGTCGTGGCAGCTGGCCGGGTTCGTCCAGGATGAATGGCGCGTGAACGGGCGCTCTGTCGCTCAACTACGGCCTGCGCTACGAATACCAGGCGCCGTCGTGGGAGGTCAACAACGAGTGGGGCGCGTTCGTGCCCGACCTCGCCCGCCCGGTGCAGGTGGAGACCGAAGGGCCTGCCGACGCAGTATCCGTGAGTTCAGCAAGAACAACTTCGCGCCGCGTGTCGGGGTGGTCTACGACCTCAGCGGCAACGGCTCGCGCACCGTGCGCGCCGGCTATGGCATCTACTATCCAGTCGCAGACCAACGCGACGCTGCTCGCGAACTTTCAGAATGCGCCGATCAGCCAGCGCCAGACCTTCGTGGCGAGCGCAACGACGCCGAACATCTCGATGAGCGATCCGTTCCCGGCGGCGCTGGCGGGCACCTCGCTGCAGGCCCAGGGCTTCGAGCCGTTCTGGAACCTGGGGCGCACGCACCGGTGGAGCGCGGACATCCAGCAGGCGATCGGCTCCTCGTCCGCGGTGACGCTGGGCTATGTCGGCTCGGTCTCGGAGTATCTGCCGCGGAGCTACAACATCAACCAGCCCGTGCTCGGGCCGGGCACCCCGCAGAGCCGTCGTCCGTATCCGCAGTACGGCGACATCACCTGGAACATCGGCGACGGCGGCGGCACCTATCACTCGCTGCAGTCGAAGTTCGAGAGAGCGCCTGGCCAGCGGGCTGGTCGGCGATCCTCGCCTACACCTGGCAGAAGGCGATCAACGACGTCAACGACGGCGGCGCCGGCGACACGGGCAATCAGAACTCCTACGCGCGCGACGAGCAGGGGCTGGCGGGTCACAACCGCGCTCACCGCTTCACCGCCTCGGTGGTCTACGACTTCCCGTTCGAGCAGGCCATCCTGCGCGAGTGGCAGCTGGCCGGGTGTCTTCACGCTGTCGACCGGACAGCCATTCACCCCGGTGCTGACGACCGACCGCGCGAACATCGGCAGCTTCACGGGCCAGCGGCCGGACTCCGTCTGCGACGGCAACCTGCCGTCCGGCGAGCGGACCGCGGATCGCTGGTTCGACACCACCTGCTATCCGCTGCAGGCGCTCGGCACGTTTGGCAACGTCGGCCGAAACATCCTGGTGTCGCCCGGGCTTGCAGACCCTGGACACGGTGCTGTCGCGCAGCTTCGCGATGGGCGGCGCGCGCGACCTGCAGTTGCGGTTCGAAGCGTTCAACCTGCTGAATCACACGAACTTCCTGATTCCGAACCGCAACGCGGACTCGCCGGACTTCGGCAAGATCTTTCAGGCCGGGGCCGCTCGGCAGTTGCAGTTGGGGGTGAAGTTCGCGTTCTAAGACGCTTCGGTGGCTCCCCCTTCGCCAAGGCGACGGCGGACGAGCGAGACTCAAGGCTCAGGACGCAAGACCTGGGGTGACGCCCCCACGCCCCTCACTGTCTCCGCGAAAACCCCACGAGCCTCAGCAGCGCCTCGTCCATCATCGCGTCGATCTCCGATGACGGCACGGTGAAGTTGTTGGCGAGGAACGAGAACGCCAGCGGTTCGTCATCCGCGGTGACGACGTAGCCGGACAGCGTGTCGATGTTGAACATCGAGCCGGTCTTGGCCCACACGCGCCCTGCCGCCGGCGTGCCCTTCAGTCGATTCTCGATCGAACCCGCGGTGCCGGCCACCGGCAGCGCGCTTCGATATGGCCCCAGCATCACCGGATCGTTCCAGATCGTCGTCAGCACCCGCGTCAGCGACTCCGCCGTGACCATGTCGTAGCGGGACAGGCCCGAGCCGTCGAACGAGGCATAGAGCGCCGGGTCCACGCCGAGCTCGGTGAGCGTCTCCTGCAGCGCCTTCAACCCGGCCACTTCGTTGGCGGGCTCTCCCGGTGGCGACATCGTCCACAGCAGCGTCTCCGCATAGCCGTTCCGGCTGCGCTTGAGCAGCGGGTCGACGATCTCCGAGAGCGGCGGCGACTGATCCGTCACCCAGGTCTCCGCCTTCGACAGATCCGGCGCCGTCCGCACATCGTCGATGTCGAGCGCCGAACCGCCGACGAAGATGCCCTTGCGCGACAGCGCCTCGCGGAAGGCGTTGAGGAACATGACCGTCGGGTTCTCGACCGCCGCCAGGACCAGGCGCGGTTTGCCGTCGACCGGCACCTGCCCGCGCACCGTGAGCATGCTCCAGCCCGGCATGCGCTCGCTGATGACGCGGGTTGGCTGATCGGCCGCGACCGTGACCACCTGGTTGTCCACCAGCAGTCCGCTGCCCATCGGCGACATCGAGACGATGCCCGCGGCACCGGCCGTCATGCCCGGCCCGACCAGTAGCTCGACTTGATTTTCGTTGTACTGCAGGGCGCCAATCGGCGAGCCGTAGCCGGTGACGAGGTCGTCCCACGACCAGCCGGAGCCAAGCCCCGGCTCGGCAAAAGCGTTGTCGTCGCCGATGAGATGACCGTTGATGACCTTCACGCCGCGCGCGGCAACCTGTCCGGCCCACGCGTCGAGCACCGCCCATCGATCGGGATGACGTGGATTGATCGTGGGATCGCCGCTGCCGACGACGACGAGGTCGCCGTCGAGGGTGCCGTCGGCCTTGACCGCGCCAGTGGCGAGCACGCGCGTCGTGTAGCGAAAGTCCCATCCGAGCCGGCGCGCGGCCGCGGCCACCGTCAGCAGCTTCTGGTTCGAGGCCGGGACCATCATGCGCCGCTCGTTCAGCGAGAACAGCGTGTCGCCAACGGTCAGCGAGTTGACGGAGACCGCGAGCTGCGCGTGCGCGACAGAGCTGCGGCCGAAGATGGCCGCCAGCTCTTGATACAGCCGCGTGGTGGGCTCGGGTGGATTGGGAGGCGCGGCCTGCCCCGACGGAGCAGCGCCGCCAGGAACCGACGCGGGTGTACCAGACGAAGCCGGTGGAGGAGGTACCGCCGCGGCAGGTGGCGCCTGCACTGGCGCTGTCGTTGTGGGCGTGGCGGGCGCCGAGACAGCCGGAGGGGCAGACTCGGCGTGCGATGCGCACGCACTCGCGGCGAGCGCCGTCACCAGCGTCAGGATGACCGAGCGCTCGCCTCCGAGGATTCTCACGGCTTCGCCGTTGGTGCCGCCGGAGCAGTGGGCGGCGCCGGCGGTGCCAGGGCCGCGTCCAGTGCCTGGAGCGCGGCGTCCACGGCGGCCTTGTCCAGCTCGCCGGTCGCCTGCTCGCCTTCGCGATTGCCGTAGAAGCGATCGCCGGCGGTGCCGACTCGTACGCGCTCGAACTTGCCGCCGTCGTAGCTGACCGCCGCGGACAGCACCGGCGCGTCCATGCCGGTGCGTGCCGTCGGCGCGGCAAACGCGCCCAGCCGCAGCCCGCCAATCGCGTTCAGCAGGGCGTCCACCTTCGCGGTGTCGGCGTCGGTGGGCTGTCCGCCCTCGGGCGTCACCTGCCACTTGTCGGCGTCGGCGCCCTTGGTCTTCACGAACTCCCACGTCTTCGGCGCGCCGTCGACGCGGCGCGTGATCTTGACGCGCTCCATCGAGAACGCCCGCGACTCGAACAGTTCCTTCTTGTGGTACTGCTCGAACGGCTTCGTCAGGTCCTCGGTGAGCGTCTTGTCGAGCGTGAACACCAGCGGACGCGAGGTGTCGCGCGCGTACGACGAGTCGCCCTCGGGCCGGCCAATCTCGAGCGCCGCCCGGCTGCTGCCCAGGCCGACGACGATTCGCATGAACGGCGAGTCCAGCCCGACCGACTTCAGGTCACCGGCCTTGTCCTCGACGATGGAGGCCATGCCGGCGGTGGAGAGCCGCGTCAGCAGGCCTTCGACGGCTGCGTAGTCGCCGCGGCCCTTCATCGGCGCGTCCACCACCCAGGCGTCGCCCGCGCGGGTCAGGTGAATCGTGTCGCCGCCGCGGGTCAGCTCGAGGCTGTCCACCTTGTCGCGATCGAACTTCACCACCCGCTTGTCGCGCAGATCGAACGGCCGCTTGTTGAAGGTGGTCTCGATGAACGACGACACCAGGAACACCTTGGTGCTGCCCGGCTTGGTGGCGTAGATATCGCCCTGCATCGGCGTCGTATCGCCGATGAACACCTCGCCGCTGACGTTGCCATCGGCCTTGAACGCCACCTTGATGCGCGGCTCCTTCAGCCCGTAGGGCGCCAGGTCGGTGGCCTTCTCCTCCACCACGCGCGTCTGTTCCATCGACGCGATGTTGGTGACCAGGCTGGCCGACTCGGTCGGGTCCGCCTCGGTGGCGATCGGCTCGGTCACGCTCCAGCCGGTGTCCTTCTTGACGAGGGCGGTGGTCTCGCCCCCGGCCGTGATGCGCACTTCGTTGATTTTGTCGGACTCGACCGCGAACACTTTCTCCTTCGGCTCCATCCCGGGTGAGGTCTTGCCGGAGTCAACGAAGTAGATGTAGGCGCCAAGTCCCGCCAGCACGAGGACGAGCGCGATGGTGGACCAGATCCCCCGCATGGCTCAGCGTCTCCCGTACCAGGAGTAGATGCCGGCCGCGAACACCAGGCCGGGCAGCAGGAACACCGAGAGCATGAAGATGCGGCTCTGCGCGTCCGCGGTCAGCGTCAGCCGCCGATCCTCGGGCTCGCGCGGGCGGATGGCGATCAGGTTCTCCTGCTGCGCCAGCCAGTTGACCGTGTTCAGGAAGAAGTCGCGGTTGCCCTGCACGCCCAGCACGCTGTTGGTGGGGAAGTCGGAGTCGCCGATCACCACCACCCGCGATTCCGGCTTGCGCGGCTCTTCGCCCGCGGGAGCGTCCGGCTTCTTCTCCGGCGTCGGCGCGTCGGTTGCCGGCGCGGACACAGCTGCGCCGAGGGAGATCGGCCCCGGCCGATCGCCCTTGTCGGCGTTCAGCTCCACCCGCCCATCGCCCTTGCTGAGCGCCGCGAGGTCGGCTTCCGCCCAGCTCTGCGGGCTGGTCTGCACCAGCGACTGCGGCGAGCGCCCATTGACGCCGCCTTCCACCGCATCCACCGAACGCGCCAGCGGATAGGCCGTCATCAGCTGGAAGTTCGTGGTGATCGGGTGCGGCGGATAGTTGCCGGCCACCGGGACCGAGGCGTCCGTGCCGAGCAGCTGCCCGATGCCGCTCGCATCGACGACGATGTTGGAGCCGATGTTGAAGCCCCACTCCTTGAAGAACCCATCGAGGAGCGGCGTTCCCGAGGCGCCTGGGCCGGCCGGCGGATCGATCATCGCCAGCACCTTGCCGCCGCGGGCCAGGTACTTGGCCATCGCGTCGATCTCGGGCTGCAGGAAGTCGGTCTGCGGTCCCGCGACCACCAGCACCGTGGCGTCGGCCGGCACTTCGCGCGTCTGCGCCAGGAGCAGCCGTTCGACGCCGTAGTTGTCCGTGCCCAACGCCTGCGCGATGGTGCTGTAGCCGCTGCGATCCGAGCTCGCGGTGTCCTTTTCGCCGTGGCCCTGCGTGAAGTAGACCTTGCGGGTCTCGCCGGTGACGGCCTTGATCAGCGCGTTGGTCAGGTTCTGCTCGTCGATCGTGGTGACGCGCTCGGTGCGGTCCTTGTATTCCACGATCGCGGTGCCGAGCGCGGTGATCTCGGCGGCCTTGGCGCGCAGCGGGTTCTTCACCGGATCGATGAACTCGGCAGTGACCTTCGGCGACGTGTAGGTGTAGGCCTCCAGCCGATCGCGGTGCATGTCGAGTGACGTCTCCTGGTCGAACACGGTGAACTTCACCGGCGCGTCCAGGGTCTGCAGGATCTTGACGGTCTGATCCGACAGGCTGTAGACCTGGTTCGAGGTCAGGTCCCAGCGCTTGTTCTGGCGCGACGCCAGATAGTTGACGGCGACGAGGATGGCGGCGAACACCAGGATGCTGACGAGCGACAGCGTGCCGTACTTGGCGCCGCGGCCCTGGTAGAACGTGGCGACGTCGCGCCACTGGCCGGCCATGTAGACCAGCACCAGCGCCAGGCCCGCCCACGCGGCGTACTGCTGGTACTGGGCGCAGCTCGGGCTTGAGGAAGCGGATGCCGACCGACGCGAACACGAGCAGCGTGCCGATCCAGCCGATGACGCCGAAGACGGTCGGCGCGCCGGAGTTCTTCTGTGTGGTCTCGGTGCTCATGTCTCTAGCCCCTCCACCGTTCGCTGTCCACCGACTTCATCGTCAGGAAGAGGCCCATGGCGATGAAGCTGAGGTAGTAGACAACGTGCTTGGTGTCGATGATGCCCTTGGCGAAGTCGTCGAAGTGCTCGGTGATGGAGAGATAGTTGAGCACCGTCTGCGCCGTCGGACCGACGAACGTCGACACCCAGTTGATGACCCACAGCAGCAGGAACACCGAGAAGGTGATCATGCCGGCGACGATCTGGTTCTTGGTGAGGCTCGAGATGAAGAGGCCGAGCGAGAGGAAACTGCCGCCCATCAGCAGCAGGCCGAGATAACCGGTGGCGATCGGCTTCCATTCCGGCGTGCCGTAGACGAAGAGCACCGCCATGTGGACCAGCGTCACCGCGAGCATCGCCGCGAACAGCGCCAGCGCGCCGAGGAACTTCCCGAGAATGATCTGCAGGTCGGTGATCGGCGAGGTGAGGAGCAGCTCCATCGTGCCGGAGCGCTTCTCTTCCGCGTAGGTGCGCATCGTGATGAGCGGGAACACCAGCAGCATGATGACGGTCGCGTTCATCAGCAGCGGTGAGACCAGCATCTGGTTGACGTTGAGCGCGCTGCCCGGGCCGCCCGGCGCCATCTGCATGCTCTGGCGTTCGAAGTACGCCACCAGCGTGTAGAAGAACCAGCCGAAGAGCAGTGCGTAGAAGCCGACCAGCACGTAGCCGATCGGCGAAGCGAAGTAGCCGCGCAATTCCTTGCCGGCCATGGCGAGCACGTTACGCATCAGGCCACCTCCTCGGACGGGACGGCGGCTTCCGCCGGCTCCTCGGTAATGACGCTGAGGAAGATGTCCTCGAGGCTCATTCTCATCGAGCGTAGCTCCAGCAGGCCCCACCCTCGTGCGACGACGGCGTAGGCGAGCTCGCGGCGGACGTCCACGCCCTTCTCGGAGTCCACCTCGAAGGTGGGTTGTGGGCCGTTGACGGTGGCGCGGGTGACGCGGGTGACACCGCTGACGTTCTGCAGTGTGCCCATCACCTCGTCGGCTGGGCCGTCACACTGCACGACCACCGTGGCCGCGCCCTGCATCCGCGACGTGAGGTTGTCCGGCGAGTCCACCGCGACGACCTTGCCCTTGTTGATGATGACGACCCGCTGGCAGGTCTGCGCCACTTCCGGGAGGATGTGGGTGCTGAGCACGATGGTGTGCGTGCCGGCCAGCTCGCGAATGAGCTGACGGGTCTCGATGATCTGCCTGGGGTCGAGACCGGCGGTGGGCTCGTCGAGCACCAGCACGTCGGGGTTATGGATGATGGCTTGCGCCAGGCCGACCCGCTGCTTGTAGCCCTTCGAGAGCTTCGAGCAGTGGCGGCTGGCCATGTCGGCCACCCAGGTCTTCTTCATCACCTCGTCGACCCGGTCGCGGACGTGCGTGTGGACGCCCTTGATCTTCGCGACGAAGGTCAGGTACTCGCGCACGGTCATGTCCGGGTAGAGAGGAGGGGTTTCCGGCAGGTAGCCGGTGCGGCGCTTGGCTTCGAGCGGCTGCTCGAACACATCGAACCCGGCGACGGTTGCCTTGCCACTGGTGGCAGGCATGTAGCCGGTGATGATGCGCATGGTGGTGGTCTTACCGGCCCCGTTCGGGCCGAGGAACCCGAGAATCTGTCCCGACTCCACGCGAAAACTGACGTCGTCCACTGCGGTGAAGGCACCGTAGCGTTTTGAGAGGTGATCAACCTCGATCACGGCATCGCTCCGATTGATTGGTAATACGGTGTAAGCTCTAGGCCCGGCGTCACATAGGGACGCCAGCCCCCCATCCTAGTCGAACCGCCACAGGGCAGCAAGAAGCATTGCCCGGGAGACGACCGACGTTGAAGCGACTGCTGGTTACCACCGTGGTCGTCCTCCTGTTCGCCCTTGGTTTGGGCGGATGGTGGTGGACCAAACAGTCCTTGCCTGCTTTGGACGGCGAACTGGGGGTGCCCGGTCTTAAGGACCCCGTGGAGGTCGTCTTCGACGGCTACGGCGTGCCGCACGTCTACGGCCGCGATCCCGAAGACGTGTGGTTTGCGGCCGGGGTCCTGCACGCGCGGGATCGGCTGTGGCAGATGGAACTCTATCGACGGGTGACCGCCGGACGCCTGTCCGAGGTGATGGGCGAGTCCACCCTGCCCATCGACAAGCAGTTCCTGACGCTGAACCTGCGCGCCGCGGCCGAGGCTGAATGGGCGCGGGCCCGGCCCGAGGTCAAGAGCGCGCTCGAGCGCTATGCCGCCGGCGTGAACGCCGTAGGCAGCCGGCTGATCCCCCGGCAGCGGCCGCTCGAAATGCAGGTGCTCGGCATCACCCCTGGCGAGTGGACGCCGGTGGACACGCTGGCGGTCGGACGCCTGCTGGCGTGGCGCCTGGCCGAGAACCACCAGTCAGAACTGGTCAGGGCCGCAGTGGCCGCGAAGTTGGGGCCGAGGCTGCGCGCCAGCTCGCCGGGCGGTACCCCGCGGATGGCCCGACGATTCTCGCGGGCCGCGGTCCGGTGACCGACGCCTCAGCCGAAAACGCCCCCGCGCTTCCTGGGCCTGGCGCCGACGCCGTGAGTCGGAGTGCGGCGGACCGGGGCCGGACAGCGGCCACAGGAGCGCTCGCGTCCGGCCAGGCGGCGAGTGAGCCCGCGCGGTGGCCGGTGGGTCTGGAATGGCTGCACCCGATGGCCAGGCGAGGCAACAGCAACAGCTGGGTCATTAGCGGCAGCCGCACGGCGACCGGGCGACCGATGCTGGCCAACGATCCGCATCTGATGGTGGAGTTCCCGTCGATCTGGTACGAGATGCACCTGGTCGCGGCCGGGCTCGACGTCACCGGGGTCACCATTCCGGGGATCCCGTTCGTGGTCATCGGCCACAACCGCCGGATTGCCTGGGGCTTCACGAACTCGGGCGCCGACGTCCAGGATCTGACGCTCGAACGGATCGACGTGGCGCGCAAGCGCTACATGTCCGCGGGCGGTTGGCAGCCGGCCAAGGTGACGCGCGTTGACATCCCCGTGCGCGGGCGTTCCACCACGGAGGCCTTCGACGTGTGGGAAACGTCGCGGGGCCCGATCATTGCGGACGCGGCCTCGCTCGACTGGCAGGCGCCGCCTGCCTTCATGACACCGGCTGCAGGGAGCGGCGCGGCCGCCGCGGAGGCGCAAGGGCAAGTGCAGGCCTACTCGCTGCGGTGGGAAGGCGTCACCGGCGACACCGCGTCCGCGTTCGAGATTCTGGACCGCGCCGACGACTGGTCCGGCTTCGAAGCCGCCATCGATGACTTCGACTCGCCGTCGCAGAACGTCGTCTACGCCGACGTGGACGGCAACATCGGCTACGCGCTCAGCGGCCGTCTGCCGGTACGGTCGAGCGGCGATGGCACGATGCCGTCGGCGGGCGGGTCCGGACCGGCGTGGATGGAGGGCGGGGCGCGGCCCCTGCTGCCGCGCGCGCTCAATCCGGAGTCGGGCTTCATCGCTTCGTCGAACAACGAAATCGATCGCGGCGCCGGCGCCATGATCACCCGCGACTGGGCGGCGCCCTACCGCGCGGCGCGCCTGACCGAGGTGCTGGGGCCGGCAAAGGGCCTGTCGCTCGACGCGATGGCCACTCTCCAGGGCGACACCACCAGTCTGGCGGCGGCGCGCGTACTGGCCGGTGCGAAGCAGGCGCTGACCGCCGCGACGGCGCAGAAAGCAGACGACTCTGCGGTGCAGGCGCTGACGGAACTGGCCGCGTGGGATCACGTGGTCGATGCGCGTCCGGTCGTCACGCTGTACGAAGCCTTCGAGGACGCGCTCTGGCGGCGCACGTTCGTTGACGAGATGGGAGAACCGCTGTTCCTCTCGTTCTATCAGTGGGCTGGCGGTGAGCGTCCGGCCGGACTGCACGCGATCATCGACGAGCGCCAGTCGCGGTGGTTCGACGACATCGCCACCGTGGACAAGCGCGAAACCCGCGACGACATCTTCATCCTGGCGGCGCGGGACGCCGCCGAGCGCGTGCAGGCCGACTTCGGCAGCGGCAACGGCCGAGCCTGGGATCGGGTCCACGCCGTGAAGTTCGAGCACCCGCTGGGTCGGGGGTCGTGGCTGCTGTCGTGGCTGTTCAGCCGCGGTCCCATCCCGATGGTCGGCGACGGCACCACCGTGATGCGGGTCAGCTGGAACCGTGCCGCGCCATTCCAGGGCTGGGAAATTCCCTCGTGGCGGCAGCTGCTGGACGTGGGCGAATGGGACCAGTCCCGGGTGGTCCTGCCGACCGGGCAGTCCGGTCACAGGATGAGCCCTAACTCCTTCGATCAGAACGAGATGTGGCGCACCGGCCGCTACCGACCGCAGGCATTCTCGCGAGAGGCGGTGCTGCAGGCGCAGGCGCACCGGCTGGTGCTGGTGCCGTAGGGGCGCGGGGACTTACGCCCGAGTCTTGGGTCTTGGGTCTTAAGCCCCTGATCCCTGATCCCCTGATCCCCGCTCCCTTGTTGTAATATATGAGCATCTGTTCATATGTTCAATTCAGACGAAGCCTGCGACGTTATCCAGATTGACCTGACCCGCGTGCGGCGGCTGCGGGCGGCGCTGGTCCCGGCCGACACCGTCACGACGCTGGCCGAGACGTTCCGCGCGCTCGGTGATCCCACCCGGGTGCGCATCCTCGACGTGCTCTCGCACGGCGAACTGTGCGTGTGCGATCTGGCGGCGGTGTTGTCGCTGTCGCAGTCGGCGGTCTCGCATCAACTGCGACTGCTGCGCGGACTGCGCCTCGTTCGCGCGCGCCGCGAGGGGCGCATGGTGTTCTACGCGCTCGACGATCGGCACGTCGTCGATCTGCTCGGCGAGGGGCTGAAGCACGTCGCCGAAGCCGTGGCGCGACCCGCTCGCCGCCGCGCGCCGGCCAAACAGCAGAGCATCAGATGAAGGCCGAAGCCCACGTCGTCGGCGAGTGCTGCACGCACTGCGCGCCCGAGCCGCCGCGCTCGACCGCGGCGCAGGCGCGCGGCGTGCTGGCGACGATTGCCGCGGTGCTGCTGACCGCGGGGTGCCTGGGCGAACTGGCGGGTGGCGCGCCGGCCTGGACCCAGCCACTGTTCCTGGTCGCCGTCGTCGCGGGCGCGGTGTTTCCGGCGCGTCGCGCCTGGACTGCGCTTCGGCGTGGCGTGCTCGACATCAATGCGCTGATGGTGATTGCCGTCGCCGGGGCGCTGGTGATTGGCGAATGGGAAGAAGCCGCGGTCGTGGTGTTCCTGTTCTCGGTGGCGCAGTGGCTGGAATCGCAGAGCATCGATCGCGCGCGCGCGGCGATCAGGACGTTGCTGGATCTGGCGCCGATCGAGGCGCGCATCGAGGATCACGGCATCGAACGGCTGGTGCCGCTCGATCGCGTGCTGCCCGGCCAGATGATGCACGTGCGCCCGGGCGAGCGCTTCGCGCTCGACGGCACCGTCAGGGACGGACGGTCGGACGTCAACCAGGCGCCGATCACCGGTGAATCGGTGCCGGTGGAGAAGGCGCCCGGCGACGAAGTGTTTGCCGGCACCATCAACGGGCATGGCGCCCTGGTCGTGGCCGTCACCCGTCGTCGCGACGACACCACGCTGGCGCGCATCATCCACCTGGTCGAGCAGGCGCAGGCCGAACGTGCCCCGGTGCAGCAGTTCATCGATCGCTTCGCGGCCTGGTACACCCCGGCGGTCGTGGCGATCGCCGTCGTGGTGGGCGCCGCGCCGATCCTGGCCGGCGGCGACGTGAACACCTGGGTCTATCGCGCGCTGGTGGTGCTGGTGGTGGCGTGCCCGTGCGCGCTGGTCATCTCGACGCCGGTGTCGATGGTCTCGGCGCTCGCCGGCGCGGCGCGCCACGGCGTGCTGATCAAGGGCGGCGCGGCGATCGAGCGGCTGGCGGGGATCTCCACGGTCGCGTTCGACAAGACCGGTACGCTGACGCGCGGCGAAGTCACCGTCGGCACCACCGACCCGTCGCCGGGCATTGCGGAGTCCGCGCTGCTGGCCGCGGCCGCTTCGGTCGAGCAGCAGTCGGAACACCCGATTGCGCAGGCCATCGTGCAGGAGGCGCGTGCGCGGGGCCTCGACTTCTCGCGCGCCACCGACGTTCAGGCCCTGCCGGGACTGGGCGTCCAGGGCCGCGTCGATGGCGTCACCGTGCTGTGCGCCGCGCCGCGCTATTTCCGCGACACCCAGACGCTCGACGAAGCGCTCAGCGCCCGCGTTCTCCACATGACGGCTGCCGGCATGTCACCGGTAATCGTGCTCCGCGATGGACGGGTGCTCGGCCTGATCGGGGTGGCCGATCGCGAGCGCGAGTCGGCGCGCGGCATGGTGGCCGACCTCCGGCGCCACGGCATCTCGCGCGTGGCCATGCTCACGGGAGACAATTCGTCGAGCGCGCGCACCGTCGGCGATCGCGTCGGGGTGGACGAAGTCCACGCCGAGCTGATGCCCGCCGACAAGGTCTCGGCCATCGGCGCGCTGCGCGGCGCAGGCCGCATCGCGATGGTCGGTGACGGCATCAACGACGCGCCGGCCCTCGCCGCCGCCGATGTCGGCATCGTCATGGGGGCGATGGGCAGCGACGCCGCCATCGAGACCGCGGACATCGCGCTGATGACCGACGACCTGTCGAAGATTCCCTACGCCATCAGGCTGAGCCGCGCGACGATCCAGAACGTCGCACGTCAACGTGGCGATTGCCCTGGGACTGAAGCTGGCGTTCGTGGCCGCAGCGGCGGCGGGTGTGGCCACGCTGTGGATGGCGGTGCTTGCCGACACCGGCGCCTCGGTGATCGTGCTCGCCAACGCGCTGCGCCTGCGGCGCTTTTCGTAACCGGGCGGCCGGCCGCGACGCGGGCGACCTGCGTGGTTATTCGATGTCGACGCCCGGCGGGCCCGGCGGGGTGCCGGCCTCGGCGCGGCTCTTCTCGTCGGTGAAGTGCGCGTCGACGAAGTCGTCGATCGCGGACTGATCCACGGCATCGACGCGGGTGAAACACAGCCCCATGCCGGCCTTGGCATCGCTCCAGCACACGCGGGCCTCGAGATCGATGTCCTTCTTCGAGCCCGGCAGGCGAAACCGTCAGCTTCACCTCGGTGTCGCGCTCGAGCGGACCGGTGGTGCGAATCGCCATCCCGCCGCGGTTGATGTTCAGCGTCAGCGCCGCGGCGATGGTTCCGCCCGCGCGATAGGCAATGGGGATGCCCAGGACCAGGCGCGGGCTGCCCCGGCGGTTGAAATTGTCGGGAAACAGGTGTGGCGCGAGTGAGGGCAGAATGTGCTGAGCGGCGCTGTACTCGTTGATGTAGCCGCTGACCCCCAGCGCCGCCAGCTCGCGCACTTCCTCGGCGCTCGCCACCGTGCCGCTGAAGACCAGGATGGGGAGGCGTCCTCCGTCCAGCTTTCGGACCGCCTTGATTAGCTCGACGCCGGACTGATGGGGCAGCTTGAGGTCCACCAGGAGCAGGTCGATGTCCTCGAGATCCGCGCGCACACGGGCCAGGAGCTCCGCCGCGCTCCGCGCGAAGGTGGCCCGGTGCCCCGCGCCTTCGAGCGCGGCCATGAACCGTTCGCGCACGAAGGGTGTGTCGTCCGCGATCAGCACGGTCTTGCCCGGCGCGGCAGATGACGCCATACTTTCGTGAGTATATAATCCATTCAGGCTTATTCGCCGCAAGGAGCCTTTTTGATGTCCGCTATGTGTCCCGAGTGTGATTCCGATATCGACATCGACGAAATGGAAGTCGATATCGGCGACGAGCTCACATGCTCTGAGTGCGGCTCGCTGCTCCGCATCGCCAACGATTCGCCCATTGAACTCGAAGCCGCCGACGAGGACGACCTCGACGACGACGACGATGACGATGAGGAAGAAGACGATGACGACGAGGACGACGACGAGGAAGACGAAGACGACGAGGACGAGGACGTCTCGGACGAAGACTGATCCGCTCGACCGCAAGGCCGGGCACCTCGACGCGCGCCTTCGACAACTCGGCTCGGTCATCGTCGCCTTCAGTGGCGGCGTCGACAGCGCGTATCTGGCGGTGACGGCCGCCAGGGTCCTCGGCCCCGGTGCGCTCGCGATCACGGCCGTCAGCCCCAGCTACCCCGACACGCATCGGCAACTCGCGCTCCGCGTGGCGCGCGAGTTCCAGCTGCGCCACGAGTTCATCGACACCGCGGAATTGGAGCGGCCCGAATACCGGGCCAATCCGGCGAATCGCTGCTACTTCTGCAAGGACGAGTTGTACTCGCACCTCACCGCGCACGCGAGGTCGCGCGGCTTCGCCCACGTGGTCGATGGCAACAACGCCGACGATCGCGGCGACTATCGTCCCGGGCGCCAGGCGGCCCGCGAGCACGGCGTCGTGAGCCCGCTCGACGAGGCGGACCTGACGAAGGATGACATCCGCGCGCTGGCCAAGGGCGCCGGCATGAGCACCTGGGACGAACCCGCGTCGGCCTGCCTCTCGTCGCGCATCCCCTACGGCAGCGAAGTGACCGACGTGAAGCTGCGGCAGATCGAACAGGCCGAGGACGCCGTCCGCGCCCTCGGGTTCCGCGTCTTCCGCGTGCGCCACCACGACAGCACCGCCCGCCTCGAGGTGGCGCGGAGCGAGATGGCCCGCGCCCTCGAGCCCGAGATCAACGAGCGGCTGGTCGCGGCACTGAAGGCGCTGGGATACCAGATACGTCAGCCTGGACCTGCAGGGCTACCGCCTGGGGAGCCTGAACGAGGCGCTGCGTTTGCGGCCCGTCTCGTGACGCCGGCGCGCGCGGTCGCCGCGCTCGCCCTGGCCATTGGCCTTGCCCACCTGCCGTTCATCGCGGCATCCCTCGAAGACATCGACTCGGTGAACTTCTCGCTGGGCGTCCGCGACTTCGATGTCGCGGAGCATCGCCCCCACCCGCCCGGCTATCCCGTCTACATCGCGCTCGGGAAAGCCGTGGCCGCCGCTGTTGGCCCGCTGTCGTCCGGCGCCGAGCCTTCCACCGTCGAAGCGCGGTCGCTGTCGCTCGTCTCGCTGGCGTCCGCGGTGGTGGCGGCGTTCCTGCTGTTCCGCGTCTTCGCCGCGCCGCGCCCCACGCGCGACGACACAGCCCCCTGGCAGACGTGGGATGCCACCGCGCTGGGCACGACGCTCCTGACGCTTGCCGCTCCGCTCGTGTGGACGCTCGCCGTCCGCCCGATGAGCGATCTGCCTGGCCTGGCGCTGGCGCTGGCGGCCCAGGCGTGCCTGCTCACCGCGTGGTGGTGGCAGACCCCGCAGGCCGACGGCGATCGCCGGATGATGGCCGACACGCTGGCCGAGTCGGGCAAGATGATCGTGCTGGGCGCGCTGATCGCTGGATTTGCCGTGGGGCTGCGCACGCAGACGCTCTGGCTCACCGCCCCCTTGCTCGCCGTCGTGCTGATCGATCGCATCGGCCGCGGCGTGGCCGGCGCCATCATGGGCGCGACCATGACCTTCACCATCGGCGCACTGGCCTGGGCGGTGCCGCTGCTGGTGGCCAGCGGCGGGCTGCAGGCCTATCTGGCCGCGCTGGGCACGCAGGCGGGCGAGGACTTCGCCAGCGGCGAGATGCTCTACACGAATCCGGCGCCGCGATTGATCGCGCTCGCCCTGGTTCACACGTTCGTGGACCCCTGGGATTCGATTCCGCTCGCCGTGGCGGTGCTGGCGCTCGCGGCTGCGGGCGCGTTCGTCCTGCTGGTGCGCGACCGGCGCACGCTGTTTCTGATCGCCGGCATGGCGGTCCCGTACCTCATCTTCCATCTGTCGTTCCAGGACACCGCCTTCACGCGCTACTCGCTGCCGTTCGTGCCGATCGTGGTCTTCCTCGCCATGCGCGGCGTCGCCGCCGCATCGCCGAGAGCCGTCATTCCCGTGGCCGCGGTGTTGTCGCTGTGGGCGGTCGCGATCGTCACGCCGACGCTGGTCGAATACGGACGCGAGCCGGCACCGGCGGTGCGGGTGGTGGCGGCGATGAATGCCGAAGCCGCACATACGCCCCCCGCGGCGCTCGCCATGCACCAGACCTTCCGCCGCCCACTGGAGGCGGAGACGGTGCGCGTGCAACCCGTGCTGCCGTCGCCGCCAAGGCGCGAGTGGCTGGAACTGGCGTCGTTCTGGAAAGCGGGAAACACCGGCCAGGTATGGTTCCTGGCGGATCCGCGCCGCACCGATCTCGCGCTGATCGATCCACGGAGCCGCACCGACGTGACCGCGATTCGCTGGCCACCGTCTGTGCGGCCGGTGTTCGGCGGCATGCGTCCCGCGGCCGTCGACTGGGTGCGGCTGAACGCGCCGCGCTGGTTCGCCGAGGAAGGCTGGGCGCTCACCCCAGAGACCGCCGGCATGGCCCGGTTGATGGGGCGTGGCCCGCACCTGGGGCCGATCGTCGCGCGCGTCCGCCGCGATCCCGCCGAAGTACGGGTGCTGATTGGCGGCCGCAACCTCGCCGCGCCCGGAGATCCGGCGGTGCGCTTCACGATGGCCGTCGATGGCCGCACGGTGGACAGCTGGGACGCGGCGCCGGGCTTCTTTCTGCGCACCACGATGCTGCCCGCGGGCGCGCTCGCGGGCGAGGGCCCGCTGGCGGAGCTCACCGTTCGGTCCATCGCTGTCACCGGGGATGCGGTGATTCCGACCGCCATCGAGCAGTTCGACGTGCAGCCGCCAGAAACGCTGATGTGGGGCTTCGATGCCGGTTGGCACGAGGCGGAATACACGCCGGCAGTGGGGCTGTGGCACTGGACCAGCGAGCGATCGTCGCTGCGGGTCTACGGCGCCACGACTGACGTGCGGGTCACGCTCGGCTTCGAATCGCCGCGTCGCTACTTCGACGCGCCGGTCACGCTGCGTGCGAGCGCGGGTGACGCGGAGATCGCAAGCTCGGCGGTGGATGTGTCGGAGGCGTGGTCGTTCGAGGTGCCGCTCGAACGGCTGCGCGCGGCCGGCGGCGTGATCACGATCGAGAGCTCGCAAACCTTCGTGCCTGCCGAACGTGGCGGCGCGCCCGATCGTCGGCGATTGGGGCTGCGCGTGCTCTCAATACGCGTTGAGAGTGTCGGTTTGCGTTGACAGCACTCCGATCAACACCGTATCCTCCGTCCCATGTTCCGACGCTCGCTTCAGATCACTTCCATCGTTCTCGTGCTTTCGATCGGCGCCGCTGCGTGCTCGAAGAAAGCTCCTGAAGCCGCGCCGCAACCGCCGCCGCCACCCGCGGCCGCACCCGCCGCACCGCCGGCGCCGCCACCACCGCCTCCTCCTCCCGCTCCGAAGCCGCCCGCGCCGCTCACCGAGGAGCAGATCTTCGCGCAGAAGACGGTGGAGCAGTTGAACTCGGAGCGCCTGCTGGGCGATGTCTTCTTCGATCTCGACGAGTCGACCGTGCGCGACGACGCCCGCGGCATCCTGTCGAAGAACGCCGATTATCTGAAGCGGTGGAACACCACCCGAATCAACGTCGAAGGGCACTGCGACGAGCGCGGCACCGCCGAATACAACCTTGGCCTTGGCGAGCGCCGCGCCAACGCCGTCAAGACCTACCTGGTGGGCCTCGGCATCGCCGCGGATCGCGTCACGATTGTCTCGAAGGGCAAGGAAGCTCCGGCCTGCAGCGAACGGAACGAAGCCTGCTGGCAGCAGAACCGCCGCGGTCATTTCGTGTTCACCGCGAAGTAGTCCCGACCACGCCGGAGTTCAGACACGACAAAGGCCGGTCCCTTCCGGGGCCGGCCTTCGTTTTTTGAGGTTTGAGGCTGGGGGCTTGGGGCTTGGGTTAGAGGCGGCTCGGCGGCCAGGGCCGCTCGAGGCAATGGGCTAGGCGGTTTCGGCGGCGATGGCTTCGGCTGCGGCTCGGGGGTCGGCGGCTGCCGTGATCGGGCGGCCGATCACCAGGTAGGTCGCCCCGGCGGCGACGGCCTCCTTCGGCGTCAGCGTGCGCGCCTGATCGTCGGTGCCGGCCTGTCCGGCCGGCCGGATGCCCGGCGTGACGATGTGGAAGTCCGGCCCGCACGCGCGGCGAATCGCCGCAATCTCCTGCGGCGAGGCGACCACCCCGTCCAGGCCGGCGGCCTTCGCCAGGCGGGCCAGGTGGACCACCTGCTCGATCACCGGACGCGTCGTGCCCACTTCGGCGAGCGCGGCTTCGTCCATGCTGGTCAGCACCGTGACGCCGATCACCAGCGGCCGTGCCGCGCCGGTCTTCGCCGCGGTGTCGTGGGCCGCTTGCGCCGCGGCCCGCATCATCGCCGACCCTCCCGACGCGTGGACGTTCACCATCCAGGCCCCGGTCGCCATTGCCGAGCGCACCGCGCCGGCCACGGTGTTGGGGATGTCGTGGAACTTCAGGTCGAGGAACACCCGATCGCCGCGAGCGGTGAGGGCGCGGACCACCTCGGGCCCTTCGGCGGTGAAGAGCTGCTTGCCGATCTTGTAGCCGGCCACGGTGCCGCGCAGCGCGTCGGCGAGCGCCAGCGCCTTGGCGCTGGAGTCGACGTCGAGGGCAACCAGGATGCGGTTCATGCGTGCACCGCCTTGGGCGGGGTGGGATCGAAGGCGCCGATCAAGTCGGACAGGCGCTCGAAGCGGTGGCGCTCGAGGTAGTCGTCGAGCCCGGTGAGGACCTTGTCCCACACGAACGGATCGACGAAGTTGGCCGTGCCGATCTGCACCGCGGTGGCGCCGGCCAGGATGAATTCCAGCGCGTCACGCGCATTGGTGATGCCGCCCATCCCGATGATTGGAATCTTCACTTCCCGCGCGCACTCCCACACCATGCGGACCGCGATCGGCCGGATGGCCGGGCCGCTGAGGCCGCCCAATACGTTGGTGATGGTGGGGCGACGGGTCTCGACATCGATGGCCATCGCCAGGAAGGTGTTGACCAGCGACACCGCATCGGCGCCGGCGTCTTCTGCCGCGCGGGCGAACGAAGCCACGTCGGTGACGTTGGGCGTGAGCTTGGGGATGACCGGCAGGTGCGTCGCCTTGCGTACAGCGGCGACCACCGAGCCGGTGCCAACGAGGCTGCACCCGAACTGGATGCCGCCCTCCTTGATGTTGGGGCACGAGATGTTGAGCTCGATGGCGGCGACGCCTTCGGCCTGGCTCAGCACCTTGGACACTTCGACGTACTCGTCGATGGTGGTGCCGCAGACGTTGACGAACACGCGCGCGCCGCGCTCCCGGAGCAGCGGCAGTTTCTCGTTGACGAAGCGATGCACGCCGATGCCTTGCAGGCCGATCGCGTTGATCATCCCGGCGGGGGTCTCGACAATGCGCGGCGGGGCGTGCCCTTCGCGCTCGGTCATGAAGAGGCCCTTCACGCACACGCCGCCGAGCGACGACAGATCGGTCACCTCGTCGTACTCGAGGCCGTAGCCGAAGCAGCCGCTCGCGGCAATCACGGGATTGGGCAGGGTCAGCGACCCGATACGGACGGAAAGATCACGAGCCATCAGTCCCACACGATCTCGGCCGCGTCGAACACGGGGCCGTTGATGCACGAACGAACGAAATGCCCTGGGCCGTCATCGTGCTTCACCTTGATGACGCAGCTGTAGCAGCCTCCCAGGCCGCAGCCCATGGTGCGTTCCACGGACACCTCGCACGGCTGCGCGTGTCGCCGGGCAACGGCGGCCACCGCTGCCAGCATCGGCTCCGGTCCGCAGGCGTAGATCATCGCGGACCCGGGCTCGCGGGACTGCAGGGCGCGGTCGAGCGGAACCGTCACCCGTCCACGCTCGCCTCGCGATCCATCCTCGGTCGCCAGCACCATCGTCACGCCCAGCTGTTCGAAGAAATCGAGGTAGAAGAGCTCCTGGTCGGAACGAGCGCCGTAGAACAGCGTGGTCGGCACGCCGGTCGCGACCAGCGTCTGGGCCAGCGTTGCGAACGGCGCCAGACCAACGCCGCCGGCCACCATCCAGGCCTCCATGGGTGCCGGCACCGGCGTATAGGGCTGTCCCAGCGGGCCCAGGCAGGCGATGCGATCGCCCGGCTCGGCCTCGTAGAGGCGGTTCGTGGTCCGTCCCGCGCGCTTGTTCAGGATGGAGATGGCGGTCGGTTCGCCATGCTCGTCGCGCACCACCTCGAAGACCGAGAACGGCCGCCGCAGAAGGGTCTCGGTCATGTCGGCGGGGCGCACCATGACGAACTGCCCGGCCTGGGTGCGGGCGCCCACTTCCGCCGCGGACAGGGTGAGGACGTTGTAGTCGCGCGACAATCGCCGGTTGGCGATCACCCTCGCGTCGACATCGATGGGTGGCATCCGATCAGTATAGCGAACCGCGTACCCGGGGTCCGGCGTCCGGTGCCCGGGCAGAAAGATCGGATCGCGGACACCGGGTACCGGAGACCGGACCCCGGATCCCGGTTAGCGATACGATCCGCCTAGTGCGCTACCTGCGGATGCTCTCCAACTCGGTGATCGCCGGCGGCATGGCCGCGGGCTATCTGGCCGTGCTGGTCCTGCAGATCAATCCTCAGTATCCGATCGACCCCGCGCCGATCACCGAGTTGGCGCTGATGCTCGGCGCGGCGTATGGCATCAACCTCACGGTGGTGTTCTACGCGCTGATCGTCTTCCGTCAGATCCTCGCGGTCGAGGTGCTGTCGCCGGGATGGGTCAGCGTCCGGCTGCTGGCGTGGCTGCTGACGATGGCCGCCAGCGGTGGCGCGGCGGCGATGTGGCTGAACCTGAGCGGATTTGGCTCGGTGCTCGACGTCGAGACGACGCGGCGCATGGCCGCCGGCGCGATTGTGGTCACCGCGGCCGCGGCGGTATTCCTGATGATCGGCCTTGCCCACATCAACCGGCGCGGAGGCCGGTCGAGCGCCACCATCCTCGTGCTGACGGCGCTGATGTCCGTGATCATGCCGACGGTGCTGCGTGGGCCGGCGCGGACCATGGCGCTGCCTCGCGTGGTCAGCCCCGGCAGCGGCGAGATGGTGCCCGCGCCGGGCGGCGGCCGCGTGCTGCTGGTGATGCTCGACGGCGCATCCCTCGACGTGATCTCACCGGCGGTGGCCGAGGGCCGCCTGCCGAACTTCGGACGCATCTTCGATGGCGGCTCGGTCATGCACCTGGCCACGCTCCGGCCGACGCAGGCCGAGACGGTGTGGAGCGCCGCGGCCACCGGCCGCGTCCCGATGCAGAACGGCGTCCGGTCGTCGGCCTCGTATCGCGTGTTGGGTGTCAGCCCCGCGATCACGCTGCTGCCCGACTACTGCTTCGCGCAGGCGCTGGTGCGGTTCGGGTTCCTCTGGGAGGAGCCGCACACTGCCGAAGATCTCACGGCGCGTCCGCTGTGGAACGTGTTGAGCGATCAAGGTGTATCGGTGGGCGTGATCGGGTGGCCGCTGACGCAACCGGCCGCGCCGGTGCACGGGTACCTCGTCAGCGACGCGCTGCACCGCATGACCGCCGCCGAACTCGACATCGATGGTCCTTCCGCGGTCTGGCCGCCATCGATGCTGGAGGCAGCGCGTGCCGGACTGTCGGCGCCAGCCATGCCCGATCCGGTGGCCCTGGTCTCGGTGCTGGGCGGTCCGCCCGCCGGTGATTACGACGTTGCCAGCGATCCGATGCCGGTGGTCGCCGATCGGGTGCACGCGGCGCTCCTGACCGCGTTCAGCACCATGCCCACGCGATTTCTCGCCGTGCGGTTCCCGGGCGTGGACGCGGTCGGCCACTACTTCCTGCGCTATGCCGCGCCCTCGTCGTTCGGCGACGTCTCCGACGACGAGCGGCGCCGCTACGGACGCATCCTGGAGCAGTACTACGGCTTCCTCGACGGGCAGATCGGCCGCCTGGCCGACACGATGGGCCCCGAGGATGTGCTGCTGGTGATGTCGCCGTTCGGCATGGAGCCGGTCAGTCCCGGCAAGCGCATCCTGGAGCGGATGGTCGGGAACGCCGCCGTCAGCGGGACCCACGAACGGGCGCCCGACGGATTCCTGCTGGCCTACGGCGCCCAGGTGCAGCCCGGACGGCCGCCTCGCGCCACGGTGCTGGACCTGGCGCCCACCGTGCTGTACTTCTTCGGCCTTCCCGCCGGCCGCGACATGGAGGGGTTTGCCCGCACCGAGCTGTTTCGCGGGTCGTTCACCGCCGAACGTCCGGTGACCTACATCCCGACCTACGGACGGTGATGGTAGACTGGGGACCTCTTTAAGCGCGAACCGGAGAGTTCGCAAAGAGGGACATATGACAGCAGTCTGCCCGGAGGTCCCGCCATGCCGGTAGTCATGGACGCGGACCGCGTTTCACGCGCGCTCACGCGCATCGCTCACGAAATCCTCGAACGCAATCACGGCATCGCCGGCGTCAGCCTGGTCGGTGTGCGCTCGCGCGGCGTGCCGCTGGCCCGCCGCATCGCCGGCATCCTGTCGAGCGTCACCGGCGAAGAGGTGCCGACCGGCTCCCTGGACATCACGCTCTATCGCGACGACCTGATGCGGTCGGCCATCGGGCCGCAGCCGATCGTCCGCAAGACCGAGATCCCGTTCTCCATCGACAACCGCACCATCGTCCTCGTGGATGACGTGCTCTACACCGGACGGACGACGCGCGCGGCGCTCGACGCGCTGATCGACTTCGGCCGGCCGAGAGCGATTCAGCTGGTGGTGCTGGTGGACCGCGGGCATCGCGAGCTGCCGATCAAGGCCGACTACGTCGGCAAGAATGTGCCGACCTCGCGCAAGGAGAGCGTGCGGGTGCGCCTCAGCGAGCTGGACGGCGCGGACGAAGTATTGGTCGAGGCGGGGGAGTAGGCCCATGGACACCGTAGCCGCGACCGCGCTCTCGCACAAGAACCTGCTCGGCATCGCCGACCTCAGCCCCGAGGAGATCGTGCTGATCCTCGACACCGCCGAGGCGATGAAGGAAGTCGGCAAGCGCGCCATCAAGAAGGTGCCGACGCTGCGCGGCCGCACCGTCGTGAACCTGTTCTTCGAACCCAGCACCCGGACCCGCACCTCGTTCGAGATCGCCGAGAAGCGCCTCAGCGCCGACACACTCAACGTCGCGATCAGCACCTCGAGCGTCGTCAAGGGCGAGACGCTGGTCGACACCGCGATGAATCTCGAGGCGATGGCGCCCAGCATGATGGTGGTGCGGCACGCCTCGTCGGGCGCCTGTCACCTGCTGTCGCGCATCTGCAAGGCCGCGATCATCAACGCCGGCGACGGCATGCACGAGCACCCGACGCAGGCGCTGCTCGACGCGTTCACGATTCGCGAGCGCAAGGGCCGCATCGGCGGGCTGAAGGTGGCGATCCTCGGCGACCTGCTGCACAGCCGCGTGCTGCGGTCGAACCTGCTGCTGCTGCGCAAGCTCGGCGCCGAGGTGTGGGTGTGTGGCCCGGCCACGCTCATTCCCCCCGGCCTTCAGCAGCTGGGCGTCCACGTCACCACGCGCGTCGACGAAGCAGTCGAGGATGCGGACGTGGTGATGATGCTGCGCATCCAGCTCGAGCGCATGCAGGGGGGCTTCTTCCCATCGCTGCGCGAGTACTTCTACACGTTCGGCATGACCGAAGCGCGGCTGAAGCGCGCCAGGCCCGACGTGATCATCATGCATCCCGGCCCCATCAACCGCGGCGTGGAGATCGCCTCGGAAGTGGCGGACGGGCCATACTCGGTCATCCTCGACCAGGTCGCCAACGGCGTCGCGGTGCGGATGGCTGTCCTGTATCTCTTGGCGGGTGGAGCAGACGATGAAACGGTTGCTTAAGGGCGCGCGCGTGGTCGATCCGGCCGGCGGCATCGATGGCCAGTTCGACGTCCTGATCGACGGGGACCGCATTGCCCAGGTCGGACGCGATCTGCCGGACGCGCTCGCCGACGGCGGCGAGGTGCTGCGCCTGCCCGCCGGCTTCGTCGTGTGCCCCGGCTTCATCGACATGCACGTCCACCTGCGCGAGCCGGGGCAGGAGCACAAGGAAACCGTCGCCACCGGCGTGCTGTCGGCGGTGACCGGCGGCTTCACCGCCGTCGCCTGCATGCCGAACACCAGGCCGGTGAACGACAACGCCGGCGTCACGCTGCTCATCCTGCAGAAGGCGCGCGAGGCGAACCTGGCGCGGGTCTATCCGATCGGCGCGGTGTCGCGCGGGCAGAAGGGCGAGGAGCTCGCCGACATCGCGGAGCTGCGCGAGGCCGGCTGCGTCGCGGTCACCGACGACGGGCTGCCGATCTCGACGGCAATCCTGGCGCGGCGGGCGCTGGAGTACACCAGCATGTTCGGCATGCCGGTGATCGAGCACTGCGAGGATCCGTCGCTGAAGGGCGACGGTGTCGCGCACGAAGGCCCGGTCGCCTCGTCGCTGGGACTGAAGGGGATTCCCGGCGTCGCCGAGGCGATCACCGCGGGCCGCGACATCCTGCTGGCCGAGATGACCGGCGGCCACGTCCACATCGCGCACATGAGCGCGTGGACCACGCTCGAAGCCGTGCGCCAGGGCAAGAGCCGCGGCGTGAAGGTCACCGCCGAGGTGTGCCCGCATCACTTCACGCTCACCGACGACATGCTGGCGGCGCCGGTGCCGTACGACACCAACACCAAGATGAACCCGCCGCTGCGCGAGGCCCGCGATCGCGATGCGATGCTGGCCGGCATCGTTGACGGCAGCGTGGACGTGATCGCGACGGATCACGCGCCGCACCAGCACGACGAGAAGAACGTCGAGTTCGACCGCGCGCCCTTCGGCATCGTCGGCCTCGAGACCGCCGTTCCCATCTGCCTCGATCGCCTCGTGCACGCCGGCTTGATCGGTCTGCCGCGCCTGGTCGAGCTGATGTCGGTGAATCCCGCCCGCATCCTGCGGGTGCCGGGCGGCTCGCTCGCCGCGGGCAGCGTGGCCGACATCACCGTGCTGGCGCCGGACCTGAAGGTGACCATCGATCGCGCGGCGCTCAAGAGCAAGTCGAAGAACACCCCCTACGACGGCTGGACGTTCACGGGCGGCGTTGCCGCGACGATCGTCGGCGGCCGGGTGGTGTTCGCGAACCCGGCTGCGGGCTGGCCGTCGGCCACGGACTGATGGATACTCGATGAGAGGCATGACTCTCGTCCTGATGCAGTGGAGCGCCGTCGTCCAGCTGACATCCGTGTTGATGGTGGCGGCATTCTTCGTGGTGCTCGCCCGATCGTCGCGCCGGGCGGAAGTGCAGTGGTGGGCACTGGCGTGGTTCTCGAACGTCGGCGCGCTGCTCGTCACCACCTACTTCTGGATCGCGCAGCCCGACCCATCTCGCGGTGTGGCAGGGGTCCTACCTCGGCTTGAAGCTGGCGTTCGTCCTCTGGCTCCTGCAGGGCGCATGGGCCGTGGGCCGCCCCGGCACCGAGCTGCTGTCACAGCGCACCATCATCACCGCCGCCCTGGCGTACGGGTTCATCGGCGGGCTGTTCATCCCGTCGGTGCAGGTGTTGGGCCTGGTGGGACACCTGGCCATGGGCCTGCTGCTCATCGGCGGCGCGCTGGCGCTCGGGCGCGACTGGCGCAACGTGGCGTGGCTGTCGACCGGCTTGTGCCTGCGTGGCTCGCTGGCCTTTCTCGAGGCGGGCGCCTACTGGATCGAACATGAACGCGGCCGGCCAGTTCTCCGCCGACCTCCGCAGCCAGGTCGGCTGGTTTCTCGCCGGAACGTCCTCGTTCGATGCGGGCGTCGAGTGGTTCGTGGCGCTGGGGTGCGTGCTCGCCTATTCCGAGCGGGCCCAGCGCGAGTTGACGACTGCCAACTACTACCTGAGGCAGGCCCAGGAGCATCTGCGACGGGTGGCCGATCGCGATCCGCTCACCGCCCTGGACAATCGCCGGACGCTGCCGGACGTGTTCCTCAACGTCCAGCCGGACGGCGCCGCGGTGCTGTTCTTCGATCTCGACGCCTTCAAGCAGATCAACGACATGTATGGGCATGCCGTCGGCGACCAGTGCCTGGTCCGCTTTGCTGCCGCCGTTCGCGAGTCGTTCCGGCCGGGCGATGCAATCGTGCGCTACGGCGGTGACGAGTTCCTGGTGGTGGCGGCGGGGATGGATGGCGCCGCCGCGATGGCACGCGTGGAGTTGCTGCGGGCGCGGCTGGCCGCGGAGCCCGAGCCCCGCATCGAGTTCTCGTGCGGCCTGGCGGAGCTGGTGGCCGGCGGCTCGCCGCAAACAGCGCTGCACGCGGCCGATCAGGCCATGTATCAAGTGAAGAAGCGCGCCTGATGCGGAAGTCCTGGTTCCGTGCCGCCGCTGCAGGCGCGATGTCGTTGGTGGTGGCCGCGACGCCGTTGGCACAGGCGCCGGCGGCCGCTCCTGGGGCCGGCATCTCGGCGACCGCGTTGATGGACACGGTGCAGACGCTCGCGTCGGCCGAATACGAGGGGCGCGGCGCGGGAACGCCCGGTGGCGCCAAGGCGCGCGCGTGGGTGCGCGATCGCCTGCAACGGCTCGGCCTTCGTCCGATGGGCGAGAGCCTCGAGCATCCGTTCCCGATCTCGCCGCGCGGTCGAACCGCCGAGCGCACCAGCACGACGCCGGCTCCTGCGGAGGGTGCCAACCTCGTCGGCGCTCTGTGCAGGCACCGACCAGTCGCTTCCGGTGATCGTGCTGTCCGCGCACTACGACCACGTCGGTATCCGCGACGGCCGCATCTACCCTGGGGCGGACGACAACGCGTCCGGCGTCGCGACCTTGCTCGAGATCGCGCGCGTCTGCGTCGATCAACCCTTCCGCCACGGTCTCGTCATCGCCGCACTGGACGCCGAGGAAGTCGGCCTCCAGGGTGCGCGCGCGTTCATGGCCGACCCGCCGGTGGCGAAGGATCGCATCGCTCTCGACGTCAACCTCGACATGATTGCCCGTGGCGACAAGGGCGAGATCTATGTCTCCGGTCTCCATCACAACCCAACGCTGAAGCCGCTCATCGAACCGGTAGCCGCCCGCGCGCCAATCAAGGTGCGCTTCGGTCACGACCTGCCCGGCACCGGCCACGAGGACTGGACGATGCAGTCGGATCACGGGGTGTTCCATCAGGCTGGGATCCCGTTCCTCTACTTCGGCGTCGAAGACCACGCCGACTATCACCAGCCCACCGACACCGCCGATCGCATCAACCCCGACTTCTTCGCGAAGGCAGCGGCGGTGGTGCTCGACGCGTTGCGCGCGGTCGACGCGGGACTGCGGTAACGCGCATGTCCGCCGCCACCGGGAAGGCGCCGTCACCAGCAGTGCTGGCCACGCTCAAGCCCCGCCTCGATACCCTCTACTCGGCCTTCGATCTCGAGCACGTCGTCTCCGATCCGATCTGGATCGTCAGGCGCTTCCGGCATCCCGCGGATCGCGAGGTGGTCGCGTTCTGCGCCGCGGCGCTGGCCTTCGGCCGTGTGCAGAGCGTGCTCAACTCGATCGAGGCGCTGCTCGGCGTGATGGGGCCGCACCCGGCGGAGTTCGTGCGCCGCTTCGAACCCGAGGTGCACGGCGCGCCGCTGTTTCCGCTCGTGCACCGGTGGACGCGTGGCGTGGATCTGGTCGCGCTGCTGTGGGTGCTGCGCCAGATGCTGGAGCGGGGCGGCTCGATCGAGGGCTTCTTCGCCGAAGGTCTGGATGCCTCCGCGGAGACCGTGGAGCAGGCACTCGAATCGTTCTCGACGCGGGCGCTCACCCTCGACCTGACCGAGGCCTACGGCTCGACGCCCGCCAAACCCGGTGTCGCGTACTTCTTCTCGCGGCCTGGTTCGGGCGGCGCCTGCAAGCGCCTCAACCTGTTCCTGCGCTGGATGGTCCGCATCGATCGCGTGGACCTGGGGATCTGGTCGCGCGTGAAGCCGGCGCAGTTGATCGTGCCGCTCGACACCCACGTGATTCGCGTCGGTCGCTGCCTGCGTCTCACCAGGCTCACCAGTCCCGGCTGGCGGATGGCCGCCGACATCACCCGATCGCTGCGAGCGCTGGACCCGCGGGATCCGGTGCGGTACGACTTCGCCCTCTGCCATCTCGGCATGATGAACGCCTGCGGCTTCGAGTCGAAGCAGGGCGACAGCCAATGTCAGCTGAAGGGCGTCTGCCGCCCGAAGCCTCCCGTCAAATCCCGCTAACGTTCGAGCCTGGCCTGCACGGCCGAGCGTCCGATGCCGCGGCCGATCGCGTCGATGATCGCGGACGTCGCGCCGGAAGCGCGGGTCGCGGACGTCCTGCACCACGAGCACGTGATAGCGGTGCGACGGCAACGAACACGCCTTGCCGGGAGAGGCGGCGCATGCGCTCACCATACATCTCCGACGCCCGCGGGTGAAGGTCCGGTATGCTGGCCCCGGCGCGGAAGGGGAGTGACACCAATGAGACTGCGTTTGCTGATACCGGTGCTGCTGATGATGCCGGCGGGGGTGGGGCTCTACGCCCAGGAGACGCATCGGTTCGTACCCGAGCGGTACTACAACACCTTTTCGGGCGCGCACCCGCCGGCGCTTCGCATCAAGCCGGGTGATCGGGTGATCACCAGGACCGTGGATGCCGGCGGCACCGACTTGAACGGCAAGAGCGTGGCGGCCGGGCCCAACCCGCAGACCGGGCCCTTCTACGTGGAAGGCGCCGAGCCCGGCGACATGCTGGTGGTGTCGATCGAGAAGATCGAGATCAATCGCGCGGACGCCTATGCCAGCAGCTTGCTGGCGCCTTACGCGCTCGACCCGGCAGCGATCGGCCAGCGTGTGGAGCGAGAAGCGCGGCGCGTCACGTGGAAGCTCGACAAGGCCCGTGGTGTGGCCACCCTCTCGGAACCGGGCATCACGCCCGCCCTGGAGCTGCCGATGCGGCCGATGCTTGGCTGCGTGGGTGTGGCGCCGGCGCGCAAGGAGGCCATCGCCACGAGCACGCCAGGCCCCTTCGGCGGCAACATGGACTACGCCGGCCTGGTCGCCGGCGTGAAGGTGATGCTGCCGGTGAACGAACCGGGCGCGCTGCTGTTCCTCGGCGACGGCCATGCCCGGCAGGGCGAGGGCGAGGTCGTGGGCACCGGACTCGAGACGTCGATGGACGTCGAGTTCACGGTCACACTCCTGAAGAAGCAGACCGCGGCGTGGCCGCGCATCGAGAGCGACACGCACATCATGGTGCTCGGCAGCGCGCGTCCGCTGCTGGAGGCGCTGCAGCACGCCACCACCGACATGCAGAAGTGGCTGATGGCCGACTACGGCTTCTCCGAACGCGGCGCGCAGGCCTACATGGGGCAGGCGCTCGAGTACGAGGTGGCCAACGTGGTCGATCCCAATTTCACGGTCGTGGCCAAGATCAGGAAGTCGCTGCTCCCGAAGCGATGAATGCCGACCGCCTGGTTCGCCTGCTGACTCCCGGCGTCCGCATCACGGTGATGACGGGCGCCGGCGTCTCGGCCGCGAGCGGCGTGCCGACGTTTCGGGGCAGCACCGGCCTGTGGAAGAACTTTCGCGCCGAGGAGCTCGCCACGCCAGAGGCGTTCGCGCGGGATCCCCGCACCGTCTGGGAATGGTACGACTGGCGCCGTCAGCTCATCGCCAGGTGCGTGCCGAACGCGGCGCACGAGGTTCTGGCCGCGTGGAGCCGGCGGTTTCCCGGCTTCACGCTGATCACGCAGAACGTGGACGGCCTGCACGAACGTGCCGGCACCGAACCTGTCCTGCGGATGCACGGCTCGATCTGGGACGTCGGCTGCTGGAACGAGTGCACCGCGTCCGCGCACCGCTGGCGTGACGACACGGTGCCGTTCCCGGCGATGCCGCCGGCCTGCCGCCACTGCGGCGGTCCGCTGCGGCCGGGCGTGGTGTGGTTCGGCGAGATGCTGGACGCCGATGTGGTGGACGCCTGCCTCGAAGCCACCCGCTGCGACGTCTTCTTCACCATCGGCACGTCCGCCCTCGTCTATCCGGCCGCAGGGCTCGTCGACCGTGCGCGGCAGCACGGCGCCGTCACGGTGGAGATCAATCCGGAGAGCACTCCCGCCTCCGGCGGCGTGGATATCGTCATCGCACAACCCGCGGAGCTGGCCCTGCCCGCTATCGACGGGCAGTTGCCGCGATAGGCTCAGCGCGTTTCGGGCGCTGCGGGCGATAGGTGCTGAAGCCCCACAGGAATCCCTCGAGGTCCTGCGCCAGGTAACTGCGGGCACCGTATGACGTGTCCGCCGGCGCCTGCACGATCGTCGCGCCCGCTGCCGCGGCCTTCGCGTGATGCGCGTCCGGATCGTCCAGGACGACGTGCGTGCACATCGAGCGGCCGCGCCACAGGTCCTCGCGATCGGCGCCGCCTCCCACCATCAGCGCGCCGTCACCGAGCCACAGCTCCGCATGGTGGACCGCGCCATCATCACCGGTGATCATCAGGCCGGGCTCCATTGCGAACGCGCGAGTGAGGAACTCGACTCCCGCTCGCCCGTCGCGATAGCGAAGCTCGGGGAAGAACACCGGCGAGCCCTCGGCGTGCGTCATGCCATAGGTGCCGAAGCTCCAGAGATGCCCCTCGGCATCGCGGGCGGTGTACTCGCGCGCGCCGTAGTCCATGTCGCGCGGTTCGCGCTCGATGGTCGCGCCGGCGGCGCGGGCGTGGCCATGGTGGGCCGACGGATCGGGGAGGCACACGTAGATGCCATCGCGAACGGTGGTCCAGACGTTCGCGGGGTCCACGGGACCGGCCGAACTCAGTCCGACCGTGCCCGTTCCATACGCCAGTTCCGCATGGGCGACAGTGTGATTGGGGCCGTCGAACACGGCCTTGGATTCGAAGCCAAAGGCGCGGCACAGCCATTCGATGGCCTCGTGCGCGCGTTCATAGCGAGCGACGGGATAGATGTGAGGTGTCATGAGCGCAGGCTAACGCCCAGGCCACAGGTGCGTCTTGGATGGAAATTACCTGTCGAGCGCAACCCCGCCCGCGTCTGGCAACCGGCTCTGCAGGAACTCCGTCGGAGTGAGTCCGGTGAAGGCGCGGAAGTCACGCGAGAAGTGCGCCTGGTCGTAGTAGCCGCAGTCGAGCGCCACGTCGGCAAGCCGCACCTCGCCCTCGCGCCGCAGCACCGTCACCGCGCCGCCAAGCCGCAGCACCCGCGCCAGCTTCTTTGGGGTGAGGCCGAACTCGTGGTGCATCCGGGCGCCGAGGTGGCGCGTGCTCCAGCCGGTCTGACGCACGAGCTCCGCGATGCGGACCCGGCCGTGCGTGGCGAGCAGGGCATCCATGGCCCACGCGAGGGACGCATGCACCGGCGCCGCGGCGCCAATCCGCGCCGCGATCTCCCGATCGAGGATCGCGAACCGGTGGTCCCAGCCTTTCGCCTCCGCAAGCGCCTGCGTCAACCGGCCCGCCTCGGCCCCCCAGATGTCGTCGAGGCTCACCATGCGATTGGCGAAGTCGCCCAACGGACGGTTGAGCAGCAACCGCGCGCCGATCGGCGAGAAGTTCACCTGGATCCCTTCCATCGGTCCGTGTGAGCTGACGAACGCCGCGGTGTCGTACAGGCCCGCGACGAAGCTGCCAAAGGCGGCGGTGCGCGACGGCTCCACGGGATCGATCGACATCACCTGGGAGTCGAACAGGATGATCAGCGGCACGTCGCTCGTCGGCGGCTCGATGCGGCACAGCGGCGCCACCGTGTGCTCGCGCCAGCCGCAGTAGACGCGGATGTAATCGCGGAGGGCCGGCGGCGGCGCGGCAAACGCCATCTCCCACCAGCCGAGGGACGACTGGTGACGAACACTGCGCACGCGGGCGGAGCGCGGTGTATCCTCGCTCGGGAGCTTGCTCATCGATGCATTCAGGCTACTGGCGGCGCTGGGCCGTCGTGGGCGTCCTGCTGGGCGCGGCCACGCTATCCCAGGCCCAGACTAACACCACCAGCTACGACGTCATCATCCGCGGTGGTACGGTGATCGACGGGACCGGTGCGCCTGGCATCCGGGCGGACGTCGCGATTGTCCGCGGCCACGTGGCGAAAGTCGGCACACTCACCGGGCAGAAGGCCGCCTCCGAGATCGATGCGACCGGCTTGTATGTGACGCCCGGGTTCATCAACATCCACTCGCACGCCACCCCGGAAGGGCTGCAGCGCGCCGAGAACATGCTGGCGCAGGGTGTCACCACCGAGATCATCAACGCCGACGGCAGCGGCCCCACGGATCTCGACAACCAGCTCCACCGGCTCCGCATTGCCGGGCTTGCCGTCAACGTCGGCGCCAACATCGGGTTCAACGCCATCTGGGCGTCGGTGATGGGGCCCACCGATCGGCGGCCGACGCCGCAGGACATCGAGAAGATGCGCGGCATGGTGCTGCGCGGTCTCGAGCAGGGCGCCTACGGCGTGTCATCCGGACTCGATTACAAGCCCGGCTATTACGCCTCCGCGGAGGAGGTGGCTCGCGTCATCGACGTCGCGCGCCCCTGGCGGACGAGCTTTCCCAATCACGATCGGCTGACGCCCGAATCCAACTACAGCTCGCGCGTCGGCGTCGCCGAGACCATCGCCATCGCCGGCCGCTCCGGGCTCGTGCCGATCGTCACGCACATGAAGGCCCAGGGGCGCGAGCAGGGCTCCGCGCCCGAGCTGCTCAAGATGATGGACGAGGCGACCGCGAAGGGCACCTACACCGCCGCGGACGTGTATCCGTACCTTGCCGGCCAGAGCGGACTGGCGGCGCTGATGATTCCGGGCTGGGCGCTCGAAGGCGGCCGCGAGGCGATGCTCGAGCGCTTCGGCAAGCCGGACGATCGCGCGCGAATCATCAAGGACGCCGAGTCGGCGATGCAAGCCCGATTCGGCGGGCCGCAGGGCGTCTACGCGACCGGTCAGAAGAAGGAGCTGGCCGACGCGATGAAGGAGTTCGGTGTGACATCGCCGGGCGAGGCGCTGATCCGCCTGCTGCAGCAGCAGGATGACGGCGCGATCCTGAGATTCGGCATCGAGAGCGATCTCGTCGCCATCCTCAAGCATCCAAACGCATCGGTCGCCTGCGATTGCGGAGCGGCGGTGCCGGGCACTGCCACGCACCCCCGGTTCTACGGCAGCTTCCCGCGCGTGCTGGGCCGCTACGTGCGCGAGCAGAAGGCCCTGACGTGGGAAGAGGCGATTCGCAAGATGACGTCGCTGCCCGCGGCCACGATCGGGCTGGTCAACCGTGGCGTGATCGCGCCTGGGATGACCGCCGACATCGCCATCTTCGATCCGGCGACGGTGATCGACCGGGCGACCTTCGAGGCGCCCACCGTCATGCCCGAGGGTGTGCGGTACGTCCTGGTCAACGGCAAGCTGGCGTGGCGCGATGGCGCGCCGACCGGCGATCGCGCCGGCGCGGTACTGCTGCGCGGGCCTCACGAGCCGAGCCGCGCTTCGAGCATGGGCATCGAGCGAAAAGTGTCGGGGCGTGCCGACGCCGAGGTTGACCTCAACATGAGTATCGAACAGGCGCCCGGCGGCCGCGCCGCGCGCGGCCGTGTCCGGTTTCTCGATCGCACCTCGAAGGTCGCCGTCGAGATGCTCGAGCCCGGGCTGCTGCAGGTGGCGCCGGGATGGGCCGCGATCACCGGCCGCGGACGCATCGGCACCGACGAGCGTGCGATCACCGTGCTCATCGAGCGCGCCGACCCGCTGGACGAACGGCACAGCTCGACCATCACCATCATGGGCGAGGATGGCTACCAACTGAACCGGCTCGTGCCGATCAAGACGTTCCGCGTATCCCCGTCACGCTGAAACGAGCGCCCCCACGATGCTGGTCAACTGCGTAGCCTACGAGAACGGCGAGAAGGTCGCCGACATCCCCCTGTCGGAGATCCGATCGCACCTGAAGGGGGCGGGCTCGTTCGTCTGGGTGGCGCTCAAGGATCCGGACGCCAGCGAACTGGCGCGCGTGGAAGAGGAGTTCGAGCTCCACGAGCTCGCCGTCGAGGACGCGCGCAACGGTCACCAGCGGCCGAAGCTGGAGGAGTACGGCTCGTGCCTGTTCGTCGTGCTCCATGTCGTCGAGTACAGCGGCAACGAGCTGACCCAGGGCGAAATCTCCATCTTCGTCGGCCCCAGCTACATCGTCTCGGTGCGGCGGAATACGAACATGGGATTCGCGGACGTCCGCCGGCGCTGCGAGCTGGAACCGGAGTTGCTGCGGCACGGCCCGGCCTACGTGCTCTACGCGCTGCTGGACGCGGTGGTCGATCGCTATTTCCCGGTGCTCGACAAGATTGCCGAGGAAGCCGAAGACATCGAGGAGCGCATCTTCAGCGGCCAGACGACGCGGACCCAGGTCGAGGCGCTCTACGGCTTGAAGCGCAAGCTGGTGCTGCTGGATCGCGCCACCGGCCCTCTGCTGGAAGTGGCCGGCAAGCTGCACGGCGGCCGGGTCCCGCCGATCTGCGCCGGTCTGCACGACTACTTCCGCGACGTTTACGATCACCTGATTCGCCTGAAGCAGTCGATCGACAACTTCCGCGAAATGGCGACCACGGTGATGTCGGTGAACCTGTCCCTCATCACCATCCAGGAGAACGAAGTCACCAAGCGCCTGGCCTCCTACGCCGCGCTGGTCGCGGTGCCGACGATGGTGGCGGGTGTCTACGGCATGAACTTCAAGTACATGCCCGAGATCGAGTGGGTGTGGGGCTATCCCGCCGCACTCGGGACGATGGTGCTGATCGACGCCTACCTGATTTATCGGTTCAGGAAAGCCGGATGGTTCTAGGTCTCCTGCGTGCGGCCGCGTGTGCGTCTCTGATGGCGCTGCCGACAGCGACCGCGCTGGCGGCGGACCTGAAGCCAGCGACGGTCGCCGCCTTCGACCGGTACGTTCGCATCGCCGAAGCGCGGATGGCCACCGAGGTTGCCGACCCGCGCCGCTTCCTGATCATCGATACCGACAGCGAGGCCGCGCGCAAGGCGAGGCTGGCGGAGCTCCGCGCTGGCCGCATCTCGATCGAGCGCCTCGAGGCGAAGGAGGGCGGCAGGACGATCGACATCCCCGACGGCCTCGTCCATCACTGGGTCGGCATCATCTTCGTGCCGGGCGGCACCGCGTCGACCGCCGTCGGCCTGCTGAGGGACTACGAGCGGCACGACGAGGTCTTCAAGCCCGCCGTTCAGCGCTCGGCCGTGCTGTCGCAGGACGGCGACTCGCTTCGCGTGTTCCTGCGGTTCTTCATGAAGAAGGTGCTGGCCGTCACGCTGAACACCGACCACGACGCGCGCTTCACGACGCTCTCGCCGATGCGCGCCTACAGCCGCATTGTCAGCACGCGCATTCAGGAAGTGGCCGACGCCGGCACCAGCGCCGAGCACGAGCTGCCGGTCGGGCACGATGGCGGCTTCCTGTGGCGCATCAACAGCTACTGGCGCTTCGACGAACGCGACGGCGGCGTCTACATCCAGTGCGAATCGATTTCGCTCAGCCGAGGGATTCCGCTGGGATTCGGCTGGATCGTCGGGCCGTTCGTGACCAGCATCCCGCGCGAGTCCCTCACCTTCACGCTCGAAACCACGCGCAAGGTGCTGGTAGGCGGAGTGGCGCCAGGCGCGAAGCCGCCCGGCGCGGAGCGATAACCGGCACGGAGCCGGACGTCGTCGTTCACCGAGGCAGGAGATTCCGGTACACGGCGAGCGTGCCTTCCACCATATGGTCCACGCCGAAGTTTGCTTCGACACGCGCGCGTCCGGCGTGGCCGTACTGCGAACGTAGCTCCGGATCCTTCAACAGCCGGACGATCGCTGCTGCGAGGGGTTCGGGCTCGCCGGGAGGCACCAGCAGGCCGGTGCTGCGATGCACGACCGCCTCGGGAATGCCGCCGGCGTGTGTGCCCACCACCGGCATGCCCATGGCCATCGCGTCGAGCACGGCGGAGCCAAGGCCTTCGGTGACGGAGCTCATCACGAACAGGTCCGCGGATTTCACCAGCGACAGCACGTCTTCGCGGAAGCCGGGCAGGCGCACGGCCCGCTCGAGGTGCAGATCCTTCACCTGCTTCTCGAGCGCCGGACGCAGCTCGCCTTCCCCGAGGATCACCAGGTGGACGTCGGGCACTTCCTGCATCACCAGCGGAATGGCGTCGAGCAGGTGCTTCTGACCCTTGTGTGCGACGAGCGCCCCCACGTTGGCGATCACCGGCACGCCGTGCGGCAGCCAGAACTCGACGTGGATATCGAGCGGCGGCAGTCGCTGGACCTTGGCGACGTCGATGCCGTCGTGCACCACGTCCACCTGCGAGGTGGGAATGCCGTCGTGGACCAGGATGTCGCGAATGGCGCCGGACGCGGCGATGAACTGAGTCACCTGGCGATACTTCCAGCGGGAGAACGAGTTGCCGCTGAGGTGAAAATCCACGCGCCTCGATGCCACCAGAGGTGGCGCCGGCGTGACCGCGCCGAACGACAGCGCCGTCGCCGACATCGCCACCGCGTGCGGATCGTGCGCGTGCACGATGTCGGGCCGGTAGTCGCGGATGACCCGCGACAGCCGCCACGCCGCGCTCAGGTCGATCTCGTTGCGCGGCGCCAGCCCGACCAGGTCCGGTCCTTCGGAGGCGCGCTTGTGCAGCTCACCATCCGGGTGCGCGACGAGCACGGATCGGTGCCCGCGTTCGCGCAGTCCCAGGACGGTCAGGAGCGCTTGCTGCTGTCCGCCGCGCCAGGTCCGGGCGGTGTCGACGTGGAGGCTGAACACAGTTCCCACAGTTTCGCGAACTTCAGGCCGACGTAGCGGGCATTCATCGCCGAGATGACCAGGCCGGGCACGCCGTCACGGAAGCCGCCGCGGAGCACGTAGTTGCGCAGAAATGCCGCCGGGGGATGGATCGCCAGGTCCCACCATCCCGCCGTCCGCCCGTCCTCGAACATCTGACGCGCGGCCAGCGTGGTGTAGCGATCCATCGTCTGCAGATGATGCGAGAGGTCACGATAGGCGTAGTGCAGGATCTCGCCGTTCAGATCGACGACGGGGCCGTCGGCCTTGACCGACTCGTGAACCAGCCGTCCCGACCAGCGCGCGCGGCGCCGATCGTAGAGCCGCAGCTGAAAGTCCGGATACCAGTCGGTGGAGCGCAGCCAGCGGCCCAGGTGAAACGTGACACGCGGCATCCGGTAGCCGGCGACGGCGCCCTCCGCGAGCCCGCGGATTTCTCCGGCCAACGGTTCCGAGATGCGCTCGTCGGCATCGAGCGAGAGGATCCAGTCGTGGCTGGCCTGGGCGGCGGCGAAGTTCTTCTGCTCGATGTAGCCGGGCCACGGCCGGACGATCACCTTGTCGGTAAACGTGCGGGCGATGGCCACGGTATCGTCGGTGCTCTGGCTGTCGACGACGATGATCTCGTCGGCAAACGACAGGGAGGCGAGTGCCGCCCTGATGTTGGCGGCCTCGTTGAAGGTGATGACAATGGCCGTGACGCGCGTCACGGCCTAGAGTCTACCGGATACCGGATACCGGACACCGGTTACCGGACACCGGTCCCCGGCCCCTTACTGTTGCCGGCCCGTCGTCGCGTTGGTGAAGCCGACCGTGTTCACCGTCGAGATGCCACCCGTGCCGGTGAGCGGCGCTTCCTGCGCGGCCTCGAAGTCCACCACCGACTTGAAGTAGTCGAGCAGTGCCTGCAGCTCGTTGTTGCGCGCCTGGTTCAAATCGCGCTGCGCCTGGAACACCAGGAAGCTGGTGGTCATGCCGGCCTGGAACTTCTTCTCTTCGGCTTCGAGGCGGCGTTCGGCCAGGGTGCGCGAGGCCCGCGTCGCGTCCACGCGCTTGGCGTTGGTCTGCACCTGGCGCGCGTAGTCGCGGACCTGGGTGGCCACCTGCAGCTCCTGGCTTTGCAGCTGCTTGCGTGACTGCTGATCCTGCAGCCGGGCGCGCGCCAGAGAGGCTTCGGCGTTCGAGTAGCCGATCGGATAGTTCACCTGCATCGACACCGTCCACGTCGGGAAGTCGCCGGAGAACATGGTCCCCAGCGTGCTGCCGTAGCTCTTCTCGGCCTCGCCGATGATTTCACCGGGGAAGCCTGGGCCACGCAGAAAAGCCGTGCCGCCGATGGCCTGCGCGAAGTAGGTGAGCGAGGCGTTGACGTCCGGCATCGTCTGGTTCTTGAAGTAGCGGATGTTGACGTCGTTCGAATCGAGCTGCTTGCGCGACGCCAGCAGGTCGGTGCGCCTCTGCAAGGCGTTGGACACGGCGGCTTCGGGGTCCACCGGCGTCGGCCGGAACACGATCGGCTCGGTGGGTTCGATCCGGAGCTGCCAGAAGTCCGGTGAGCCGGGGTTGAACACCAGCGCGCGCAGGCGATCTTCAGCGCGCGAGATCGCGGCTTCCGCGAGGATCAGGCTCTCCTCGCGCTGTGCCACTTCGGCCTCCGCCTGGACGATGTCGATCGGCGCCATGGTGCCGATCTCGACGCGGGCGCGATTGTCCTTCAACGACTGCTGCGCGAGCTCGAGCGACTGGCGCTGGACGTTGAGGTTGCCGACCGCGTACATCATGTCGTAGTAGGCGCTCTTGACGCTGCGCTGCATGAGCGCGATGTTCTGCTGCAGCTGCACGTCCGAGATCGCGCGGTTGTTCTGCGTGATCAGCAGCTGCTGGCGCGTGCCGTCCATCTTGAAGTTGCGCAGCAGCGGCTGGGTGTAGCCCAGGGTGATGTTCGACGAGAGCTGCGGGTTGAAGTTGGTGAAGATGTTGTTGGTGGTCGCGCGGGTGTTGTTGAACGACGCGTTGTAGTTGCCGCCCCACTTGGTGAGAGCGCCCAACCCGAAGTCGAAGCCGGCGTTGTTGCCGACGATCTGATTGGTGTTGCCGGACAGGAAGCTGGCCGGAGGCTGGGTCTGGTCGTTGAAGTCGATGTTGCTGCGGAACACCGGCGCATAGCCGGTCTTCACCTGCGCGATGCTCAAGTCCTGAATCTGCGGGCTGAGCCGCTCGACCTGGAGGTCGAGATTGTTCTCGAGCGCCAGGGCCACCGCATCATCGATGCTGATCCGGCGGACGGGGCCCTGGGACGCGGCGGGCTGAGCCGCAGGTGTCTGCGCGCGGACAGGCGACACCCCAAAAACGGACAGTCCCGCCAGGGCGAGTGTCGCCATCAACACCGATTGCGCACGAAAACCGTTCTGAACACGCATCACCGTTACGACTCCGTGGAAGAGGACGCTTGCCTGACAGGGTTGAACCCCCTGGTGACAGCAAGAAAAGTGCCGCGCCGCGGCATTGACCCCAGGCACTGAGTTGAGCATTCCGTCAGCCCGGCTCCATCGTTTACGCCCGTCGGTCGAACCAGCGAGCCGATGGCGCCTCGAACGTGAGCTGAGGGGTTAGACCCTGTCCGGTATAGACGACACTCACCGTGCCAGGGTTCAGAGGGGCACTCGCTATACTACCGCTCGATGACTGAAGACGCCGTGTTGTCCCTGTTCCGCCAGTCGGGCGCGTTGCTCGAAGGGCATTTCAAGCTGTCCTCGGGGCTCCATAGCCCCGGTTACCTGCAGTGCGCACTGGTGCTGATGCGGCCGCGCGACGCCGAGGCGCTCGGTGCCGCCCTCGCCGAACGGGTCCGCCATCTGGGCGCCACGCTGGTGCTGTCGCCGGCGATGGGCGGCATCGTGATCGGCCAGGAGGTCGGCCGCGCGCTCGCTTTAAACGCCCCGTTTGCCGAACGCGTCGATGGTGTGCTGACCCTGCGCCGCGGCTTCACCATCGCCCCGCACGAGAAGGTGCTCGTCGTCGAAGACGTGGTCACGACCGGCGGCTCGACGCGCGAGACCATCGAGGTGGCACGGGCGGCGGGCGCCACCGTGGTCGGCGCCTGCTCGATCGTCGATCGCAGCGGCGGCAACCCCGGCCTCGACGTGCCGTTCCAGTCGCTGCTGCCGATGGCGCTGCCCACCTACCAGCCCGAGGCCTGCCCCTTGTGCGCACAAGGCGTGGAAGTGGTGAAGCCGGGTTCGCGGCCCGGCGCGGGAAAGGCCTGACGTGAGCGGTGAGGCCGGCGTGCGCGTCGTCAAGATGACGCTGGCCTACGAGGGCACCGCCTTCGCGGGCTGGCAGCGTCAGCCCGACGCCCGCACCGTGCAGGACGCGCTGGAGCAGTCCCTCGCCATCATCGAGGAGCGGCCCGTGGCGATTGTCGCCGCCGGCCGCACCGACGCCGGCGTGCATGCCCGGGCGCAGGTGGCGAGCGTCGCCGTGCGAAACCGCCTGCCGCCTCGCGTGCTGATGCGGGCCCTCAACGTCCGCCTGCCGCACGATCTCCGGGTGACGGGGATCGAAGACGTGGCGCCGGACTTCGACGCGCGCCGTCACGCGCGCGGCAAGGTCTACCACTACACGATGGCGCTCGGCGACGATCCGGGGCCGTTCGTCAGGCGGCTGGTCTGGCACATCCCGCACGCGCTCGATGTGCCGGCGATGGCGGCCGCGGCATCGCTGCTTGTCGGCGAGCACGACTTCGCCGCGTTCCAGGCCACCGGGAGCGACGTGCAGACGTCCGTGCGGCGGCTCTTGCGGTCGAGTCTCGTGGACGACCAGGGCTCGCCGCGCTACCTGCGCTATCAGGTGACCGGGACCGGATTCCTCCGGCACATGGTGCGCAACATCGTCGGTACCCTGGTCGAGGTCGGCCGGCGACGGTGGCCGCCAGAGGAAATTCTGAGCATCCTGCGGTCGCGCTCGCGGCAGCGGGCGGGAGCGACCGCACCGCCACAGGGCCTCGTGCTCGTACAAGTGCTCTACTGACCGGTCCGCCCCCGGCGGCCTGGCCGGGCACCGGGGTCGGTCCCAATGGCTGCCGGGCCGACTGTAGATCCCCACGGCTTCCCCGAACCGGATGTAAAATCGTGACTTAGCCCATGTCGCTCGATCAGCTACTGGCGTGGATTCCCCCGGGATCGACAGACCTCGAACTGGCCTGCCAGATCCAGTCAGACCGCCTGCCCCAACACGTGGCCATCATCATGGACGGCAACGGCCGCTGGGCCGGCAAGCGCCACCTGCCTCGTGTGGAAGGCCATCGCGCCGGCATCGAGTCGGTCCGCGAGGTCCTCGAGACCTCCGCCCGGCTGGGCCTCGAGGTGCTGACGCTGTACGCATTCTCGGTCGAGAACTGGAAGCGTCCCCCGTCCGAAGTCGGCACGCTGATGATGCTCCTCAAGCGCTACCTGCGCTCGGAGCTGTCGACGCTGCACGACAACAACATCCGCTTCAACGTCATTGGCCGGCCCGACGGCGCTGTCGCCCGACATCCGCGCCGAGCTCGACGATGCGGAGCGGCGGACGGCGGGGAACAAGGGGCTGCTCTTCAACATCGCGCTCAACTACGGCGGCCGTACCGAGATCGTCGACGCGGCGCGCGCGGCGATGGCCTCCGGCCTGTCGCCCGAAGAACTCGACGAGGATCGCTTCGCGCAGTTCCTCTACACCGCCGGCCAGCCCGATCCTGACCTGCTCATCCGCACGAGCGGCGAGATGCGCGTCAGCAACTTCCTGCTCTGGCAGATCGCCTACGCCGAGATCTACGTCACCGAAACGTTCTGGCCCGACTTCCGTCGTCGCGATCTGCTCGAAGGCAATCGTGGCCTACCAGAAGCGCGACCGCCGCTATGGGGGCATCACGCCACCTGTCGCCGCGGGCGTGAAGTAGCCAGCGTCCCGCGATGACCCGTGTTCTGAGCGGTGTGGCCATGGCGAGCGTGGCCGTGGCGCTGATCTGGTTTCTCACGCCGCCGGCCCTGCTGCGTCGTCGCGCTGCTCGCTGGCGACCGTCGCCTTCACGGAGTACGAGCGCATCGTCGATGTGATCGGCGCGAAGGTGCCGTGGTGGACGGCGCTGGCGGCGACGCTGGGCGCGTGCGCGATGGTGCCGTTCCCGTGGGTCGTCGGTGGAGGTCGATCATCGTCATCGGCCTGCATCGCCGATCGGCGGCCAACGTGCTGATGTCGGACCGCGTGGGCGCGCCGACTCCTGGCTGACACCGCCGCGGCGGTGCTGGCGCCGGTGTACATCGGCCTGCCACTTGGCGCGCTCGTCGGCGATCGACCTCGTCGGCGGGCCGCGAAGCCGTGCTGGTGTTGATGGCGCACCGTCGCCGTCAGCGACACGGCGCAGTACTACTCCGGCCGGACGTTCGGTCGCCGCCGCTGGCGCCGCTCCGCAGCCCGAAGAAGACCAGCGAAGGCGCGATTGGCGGATTCGTGGTCGCGCCTGCCGTGCTCGATCGTGGCCGGGAACGCGTGGCTGCCCGGATTGGATCCCCTGCGGCTGGCGCCTGCTCGGCGTGTTGCTCGTGCTGGCCGGCATCATCGGCGACCTGTTCGAGTCGATGCTGAAGCGCGCGGCCGACATGAAAGACAGCGGCACATCTCATTCCCGGGCACGGCGGCGTGCTGGATCGCATCGACGCGCTGCTGTTCTGCGCGCCGATTTTCTACTTCTTCATCCGATGACCCGCATTGCGATCCTGGGCTCGACGGGCTCGATCGGCACGAGCGCGCTGTCGGTGGTGGACACTCACCCCGACCGCCTCGAGGTGGTTGCGCTCGCGGCGGGCAACAACGTTCAGCTCTTCGCCGAGCAGGTGCGCAAGTTCTGCCCGCGGATCGCCGCGCTGGCGTCGGCCAGGGGAGCCGAGGACCGCTGAAGACGCTGTGCGACGGACCAGTCCGAGATCGGCGTCGGCCCGAGGCCTTGATCGCGATGGCCACGCTGCCCGGACGTCGACATCGTGCTGTGCGCTTCGTCGGGCACGGCGGCGCTCGAGGCCGTGCTGGCGGCGATCGAACACGGCAAGACCATCGCGCTCGCCAACAAGGAAGTGCTGGTGATGGCCGGCGGCCTCGTGATGGAGGCGGCGCGACGGAAGGGCGTGGCGGTGCTGCCGGTGGACAGCGAGCACAACGCCATTCATCAGTGCCTGCACGGGCGCGACCCGGCTGAAGTGCGGCGGCTGATCCTGACCGCGTCCGGCGGGCCGTTCCGCGGCCGCACCCGCGACGCCTTGAGGCACGTGACCGCTGCCGACGCGCTGAAGCATCCGACCTGGCAGATGGGGCAGAAGATCACCATCGATTCGGCCACGCTGATGAACAAGGGCCTCGAGGTGATCGAGGCGCACTGGCTGTTCGGTGTGCCCGCCTCGAAGATCGACGTCGTCGTCCATCCGCAGTCGATCGTTCATTCGATGGTCGAGCTGATGGACGGTTCGGTCATTGCTCAGATGGGCATCACCGACATGCGGCTGCCCATCCAGTACGCGTTTTCCTATCCCGACCGCTGGGATGCCCCGGTGCCGTTCCTGGACCTCACCCGGATGAGCGCCCTCGAGTTTCACGAACCGGCGTGGGACGACTTTCCGTGCCTCCGGCTGGCCTATCGCGCGCTCGAAGCCGACCGCAGCCTGCCGATCGTGCTGAACGCCGCCAACGAGGTGGCCGTGTGCGTCGTTCCTCGAAGGGCGCCTGGCATTTACGGACATTCCGGAGCTGATCGCCCGAACCATGGACGCGCACGTGCCCGAGCCCTGCCACTACGCTGGACCGAGGTCCGCCGCATCGATGCCTGGGCCCGGGAACGCGGCCGAAGCCGGGATGCGGGAGTTACAATCGAGATAGAAGGGGAATTCGCGTGACCACGCTTCTGGCTTTTGCGTTCGTGCTCGGCGTTCTTGTGTTCGTCCACGAGCTGGGACATTTCATGGCGGCGCGGTGGAACGGCGTCCGCGTCCTGACGTTCTCGCTCGGCTTCGGTCCCAAGCTGCTGAAATTCCAGCCGTGGTGACACGGAGTACTGCCTCAGCGCCATACCGCTCGGCGGCTACGTGAAGATGGCCGGCGAGAACCCGGAAGATCCGCGGATCGGGCCAGCCCGACGAGTTCCTGTCGAAGACCAAGTGGCAGCGCTTCCAGATCCTGATCATGGGCCCGGCGATGAACCTGGTGCTGGCCGTGGTCGTGCTCGCCGTGGTGCTGATGCAGGGCGCAACGGCCCCTGCCTACATCAGCCGGCCGGCGCTGGTCGGCGTGGTGAAGTCCGGGATCGCCGGCGGAGAAGGCCGGGCTTCAGCGCGGCGACATCATCACCAGGCTCGGTTCCGCTGACGTTTCACACCTGGGAACACCTCGAGATGGCCGTGGCCTCGCGCCCCGAGCGCGAAGTGGAGATGGTGGTCATCCGCGACGGCCAGGAACAGCGCCTGACGATTCGCCCCGACCTTGCCGAGCTTCGCACGCGCGGCAACGCGCGGTTCGAAATCGGCACGATTGGCGTGTGGCCCGACGTCAACCCGAGCATTCGCGCGCTGGTCGCCGGCGAGCCCGCCGAGAAGGCCGGGCTCAAGCCCGGCGACGTCATCCTCTCGATCGACGGCGAGCGGATGGTGTTCGCCTCGCAGGTGTCGGAGGCGATCTCGAAGAATCCCGAGCAGGACAATTCAGATGATCGTGCGGCGCAACGGCGCCGAGCAGACGATCGCCGTCATGCCCTCGCGGCAGGGCGAGAACGGGCGCATCGGCATCAACATCAGCGACGAAGTGGAGTCGTTCACGCCGTCGCCGCTGCAGGCCGTCGGCATGAGCGTGCAGCGCAACTTCGAGATGTCCGGGATGATCCTCGCGCACGCTGCGCGACCTGTTCATCGGCGAGGCGTCGCCGCGTCAGCTGATGGGCCCGGTCGGCATCGCGCAGCTCTCGGGCGAATCCGCGCAGGCCGGCTGGATGGCGCTCTTCAGCCTGATGGCATCGCTCAGCCTCAACCTCGGGCTGCTGAACCTGCTGCCGATCCCGGTGCTCGACGGCGGCCACATCTTCATCATGGGCATCGAGACGATCGTCCGCCGCGACTTCAGCCTGGCCGTGAAGGAGAAGATGCTGTTTGTCGGGCTTCGTCGCGTTGATGGCGCTGATGGTGACGGTGATCTACAACGACCTCACGCGCATCGCGTGGATCGAAAACCTGATGTTCTGGCGCTAGCCGCGCCGCGCTAGGGCTGCGGTTCCCTGAAGTGCCTGATCAGATCGTCCACGAGGGCCGCGACCGTCGCGCCTTCGGCGGCGACGTGCACGTGGATGCCGGCGCGCGCGGCCGCGTCGGTAGCCGCCGGTCCGATCGTCGCCACCACCGTGCCGGACAACAGGTCGGGCGACTGCTCGGCGCCGTAGATCTCGACGAACGCCCGCACCGTGCTGGCGCTGGTGAACGTGACCGCGTCGATGCGGCGATCGAGCAGCTCGCGATAGAGCCCCAGGTGCCGGTCGCCCTCGACCGTGGTGGCGCGGTAGGCCGTGACTTCCGTCACCTCGGCGCCCGCTGCGCCGAGATCCTCGGCAAGTGAATCACCCGTCAAGTCTGAGGTCGGCAGCAGCACGCGCGCGCCCTTCAACGGGCTGGCGTCGGCCATTGCCGTGACCACGCCGCCGGGCCGGTGATCCCCAGGCTCGAGGTCGGGACTGATCCCGTACTTGTGCAAGCGCGATGACGTGCCCGGGCCCACGGCGCAGATCCGCGGACCAGCGAGGGCACGCAGATCCTGCGCGCCGGCGACCACGCGGCTGACGAACGACGCCACCGCGTTGGTGCTCGTGAACACGATCCAGTCGAACGATCGCGCGCTGGCCGCGGCGCGCTCGAGCGGCCCGGGATCCGCCGGCGGTCCGATGCGCAGCACCGGCGCCTCGATCGCTTCGGCGCCGTTCAGCTCCAGCAGTTCCACCAGTTCGGGCGCCTGCTCGCGCGAGCGCGTGACCAGCACGCGGCGGCCGAAGAGCGGCCGCTTGTCGAACCAGCGCAGGTGATCGCGGAGGCCCACCACCGCGCCAATGACCAGGACGCCCGGCGCGGTCACCTCGCGCTCCTGGACGCGCGCGACGATCTCGGACAACGGCGCCGTGATGGTCTGCTGCGCCGAGGTCGTGGCGTGCAGCACCAGCGCGGCGGTCTCGGCGCCCGCGCGCCCGTGTGCCAGCAGCGACCCGACCACGTGCGCCACCTGTCGAGGCCCGCTGAAGCAGACGATCGTGCCATCCAGGCGCGCGAGGCTCGCCCAGTCGACGGTTGGTGGCTTGCGCCCTTCGTCTTCGTAGCCGCGCACGAACGTGACCGTGTCGCCGCCGCCGGGATAGGTGATCGGGATGCCGGCGAAGGCCGGCGCCGCGACCAGCGCCGGCACGCCGGGCATCACCTCGAAGCGCACGCCCTGCTCGTGCAGGAACAGCGCTTCGGCGCCGCCGTGATCGAACAGGAACGGATCGCCCCACTTCAGCCGCGCCACGATCTTGCCCTCGCGCGCCTTCTCCGCGATCAGGAAGTAGATGGCATCCTGTTCGGCCGCCTGGGGCGCGGCGCTGCCGACGTCGATGCGCTCGGCCCCTGCGGGGGCGGCGTCGAGCAGGCGGGGCTGGACGCGGTGGTCGTAGATCACGACGTCGCGGCCTGCAAGCACGCAGGCCGCGCACGCTGATGAGGTCGGGTGCGCCGGGACCGGCGCCGATCAGGTAGACGGAGGGTCGCACGGGGCGATTCTAACGCGCCGGCCCGTAGTATCCGCGTTTGGTGCGCGCGGTGGCGTTGCCGCGGTCCACCTGCACGACCAGCCGCCGGAACGCGCCGTCGCGCTTGGGGTTCTTCGAGCGCGTAACCCATCGAGTACTGGCTGGACAGCTCGTCGGCGATCTGGCCGTAGACGTCCTTCAGCTCCTCGATCTTCTGGGCGAAGAACGCGCGGCCGCCGGTTTCCTGCGCCAGCTGGCGCAGCACGAACTCGGCTTCGCGGAATCCCTTGAGCGCGCTCGGCTCGCGCGGCTGCAGGCCGATCGTGTAGATCGCCGGTCTCCGATCGCTTCGCCAGCTCCAGCACTTCCTCGAAGCTCACCAGGCTCGGCGTGTCCTCGCCGTCCGACAGCACGACGATCGCCTGGCGGCGGACCTCGTCGGCTGATTCTTCGCCTTGATCTTGGCGAGTTCCTTCAGCGAGATGTAGACCGCGTTGTGCAGCGCCGTCGAGCCGCCGGCCGAGGTGCCGCGAATCGCTTTTTCGAGGTGCCGCCTTGTGTGGTGAACCCCTGCGTGATCTCGACGCGGCTGTCGAAGTCGACGACCTGCGCCAGATCCTGCGGGCGGATGCGCTGCGCGAAGCCGATCGGCGGCGTCCTGCGCGTTCTCCATGCGCCGTTCTTCCATGCTGGCGCTGGAGTCGATCAGCAGCGACAGCGCGATCGGCAGGTTGGTGCGTGTGAAGTAGGTGAGCTCCTGCTTGGCGCCGTCCTCGAACACCGAGAAATCGCTCTGCTCGAGATCGGTGATGTAGTGGCCCTGCGCTGTCGGTCACGGTCACGTTGAGCGACACGACCTCGACGCCGGCGCGGAACACCTGCGGCGCTTCCTGCGCGGCATGCGGCGCAGGCCGAGGCTCGCCACTGCGAGCGGCAATCGCCAGCAGTCCGACACGGAGCGCGACACGTCAGCGCTCCTTCTGTCCTGCGCGCCGGAGCCGCCGGTCAGCGTCGACGCCGTCCTTCGCCGCGCTGACTGCGAGTCTTCTCGGGCGGAATCAGCGTCTCCGGCCGCGCGTAGACGACGCGATGCTGGCTCTTGAGGCGCCGGCCAGCTCCTTCAGGCCCCGCCGTAACGCCTGGCTGGTGAGCACGTCGACGCGCGTGCCGCCGCTGTCCGCGGGCCGCGATCGAGCACCGACGCGCGATTGCGCGCCTCGTCGTCCAGCGACGAGCCCGCTGGCGTCGTGCAGGACCACCGCGTGCATCATCGCGCCGCCCTTGGCTTCAGTCCCTCGAGCACCTGCGGTGTAGTGCAGTGTGCTGAACTCGGTCGTTCTCGAGCGTGAGCAGCACGATCGCGGCGCGATCTTCCTCGCGCTTGCCGAGGCCCTTGCTGATCTTCGACGATCGCGTCGAGCAGCGTCGCGCCGGAACCGGGCATCGCGAAGACCTTGCCGATGCGCGGCGTCGCAGCAGCTTCCGCGTCGGTCGTGTAGTCGCGGAAGATGGTCGGGCGATCGGCGATCGCCGATGATCGCGATCGGGCCGATGCCGTCGAGATCGCGCGACGAACGAGGTCAGCGCGCGGCGGATGTCGGCGATGTGCGTGCGCGCCGCCTGCGGTTGTCGACGAGAATCGCGACCGGCATCGGCGTGGTCGCCGGCGTGACGCGCAGCACTTCGCGGCGGGCGGCCGTCTTCGCGTGACGCGAACGCGTCGGCGCCGAGGCCGGTGATGGGCGCCGTGGTCTTCTCGTCCCAGGCGCTGACGTAGAGCACGCGCTCGGTGGCCTGCGCGAGGAGCGATCGCTGAAAGAGGAGGCAGCCGCGAGGCCCGCGACCAGCACACGACGTGAGGACGAATCGACTCATGACAGCTCCTGGGCTGGGCCGGAGGCGCGCCGGCGCAGCAAGGGCAGTATATCGAACGTACACTACGGCTCATGGCCGACTTCGCCGACCACGTTGCAGCTCATCGGGCAGCTCAGCACGATCGGCATGTCGTTCGTGTTTGCGCTGGTCATCGGCTTTGGCGGCGGCTACTGGCTCGACGGCTGGCTCGGCACCAAGCCGTGGCTGTCGTTCATCGGGTTCTTCCTGGGTCTTGCCGCAGGCGTGCTGAACGTCTATCGCGTGATGCAGCTCGCCAACTCCGGACCGGCTCGTCCACGCCTTCGGAGGGGCCGCCTCCCGACCTGACAATGACCACCCGGCCGGCTGAACCGGACGTGAACCGTCGCATCGTCCGTGACGCGGCGATCGCGTGCGCGCTGCTTGCGATGGTCGCGCTGGCAGTGTGGCCACGTTCGCTGGCCGCCGCCGGTGGCGTGCTTGGCGGCGGCGTGCTTGATCGGGCTGTCGTTCTGGGCGATCCGGGCGCGGTCGACGCGGGCTGCTTGGCGGCGGGCCCGGCGGCGAAACGGCCGGAACCCTGGCGTGCTAGTGAAGTTTTTCACAAGGCATGCTATAGTGGCTCTCGCGGCCTACGGTATGATGGTGCGTTTGCACCTCGACCCGGTGGGCATGCTGGCGGGTGTGTCGTCGCTGGTCTGCTGCGGGGTCGAAGTCTCGCCGGCTCCGACGAGTTTCGTAGTCCAGATGTTTCGAGATTGCGAGATGGAGGCGTTTTCTGTGAGAACAAGTCGGTTGCTGCTGTCCGTGATGTTCGGGTTCCTCGTCCTCGGTCTGGCCTCGCCGGTCTATGCCCAGGAAGCTGCCGCGCGGGCGGCCGGCTCGGGTCTGGTCCAGTGGTCGATCATCACCGCGGGCTTCGCGCTGGCGATTGCCGCCGCGGGCGCCGCGCTCGGTCAGGGCAAGGCGGTCGCGTCGGCCGCGGAAGCGATCGCGCGCAACCCCGGTGCCGCCGGTGAAATCCGCGGCGCGCTGATTCTCGGCCTCGTGCTGATCGAGTCGCTCGTCATTTACGTGCTGCTCGTCTCGCTGATCCTGTTCTTCATCAAGCCGTTCGGCGGCTAGACGAACAGTAGCTCAGTCGAGCTCAGTTGCCAGTATACGAGGCGGGCGTGGCAGCCGGACAGGCCGCCGCACCCGCTTTTTCGTTGCTCTCGCGCGTGAACTTTGCACGTGCTTGACTCTGAACTGACCTCACCTCACGTGACCGCCTCGACTTCCTGCTCCTCCTGATGGTCCTCATCTGGGGCAGCAACTTCTCCATCGTCAAGGTCGCGCTTCGCGACTTTCCCGGAGTCGCCTTCAACGCGATGCGGCTGGTGGTCGCGTCGACGGTCTTCCTGACGGCGTCATCGTGGCAGCATCGCGCGAGCGCGACGGCACGCCGCGTCCCGCGGCTGACGCGCGCGCGACTGGATCGAGCTGGTGTTCCTCGGCGTCGTCGGCACGTTTCTCTATCAGTTGCTGTTTCGTCGGCGGCGTCGAGCGCACCAGCGTCGGCAACGGCTCGCTGATCATCGGCATCTCGCCGATCGTGATCGCGCTGATGTCGGCGGTGGCCGGGCACGAGCGCATCAAGCCGATGCGATGGGTGGGCGTCGCCGTCGCGCTGTTCGGCCTCTACCTCGTCGTCGGCCACGGCGTCGATCTGTCGGGGCGACGTGGCGCGGCGATTCGCTGATGATCGCGGGCGTGATGTGCTGGTCGACTGTTCTCGGTGGCGTCGCAGCCGCATCCTCAAGCGGCACTCGCCGCTGATCGTGATCGGCTTCGTTCTCGATTGGCGCCGCGCTCTACATCGCTGGCGTTGATGCCGATCCTGATCGAGCGTGGACTGGCGCGGCGATCTCGCGCGTTCAGCTGGCTGTTGATGCTGACGTCGGCGCTGTTCGCGCTCAACCTGTCGTATCTGGATCTGGTACACCGGCCTGCAAGCGAGCTCGGCGGCATCGCGCACGTCGGTCTACAGCTACCTCACGCCGGTCGTCGCGATGGTGGTCGCGGCGGTCTGGCTGGGCGAGCCGATTTCCGCGAACCAGGTCGCTGGGCGCGGCGGCGATTTTCGCCGGGCTGCTCATCACCCGGTTCGTCGACTGAATCGGCTCGTCGTCACCAGCCACGGTCAATTTGAACGATCGTTCGACCCTGTTGGTTTGCAGTCTCGGCCCTCCCTGCGGTATTCTTCCCAGCTAATTTGTAAGACCGTTGTAACTGTTGGTCGCGGCGTATCGTTCGGGCTGTCCTGCCTGTCCCACTTCGGGGTTGGCGTCTCCCGTCCGTCTTCGTACAGCTCTGCAATCGGTCGTCGTCGTTCGGGTGTTTTGTGTGATTTGGCTGGGCTGTGCGGATTGCAGCCAGGCGGATCGCCCCACAGGAGGAAGAACGCATGAAGTGTTGGACGAAGGGCGTGCTGGCCCTGCTGCTGGCGCCGTTGCATTCGCGGGTAACGCGTTTGCGCAGGGTGGCGGCGCCAGCAGCACCGGCACGATTCAGGGTCGCGTGGCGGACGCACAGGGCGCGGTGCTGCCCGGTGTGACCGTGACGGCGACCAGCCCGTCGGCGCTCGGCGCGCAGACGACGGTGACGTCGGAAACCGGCAACTACCGCTTCCCCGCAATGCCTCCGGGCACCTACGAACTGACGTTACGAGCTCGCCGGCTTCAACACGCTGAAGCGTGAGGGCATTTCGATCTCGCTCGGCTTCACCGCCAACGTGAACGTCGAGCTCGCGCTCGCCACGCTGCAGGAGACCGTGACGGTCAGCGGCGCGTCGCCGGTCATCGACACCACCTCGACGCGCGTGCAGCAGAACTTCAAGATGGAGCAGCTGCAGTCGATCCCGAACGGCCGCGACATGTGGGCGCTGCTCGCCGTGACGCCCGTCGGTGCAGATGAGCCGCATCGACGTCGGCGGCAACCGCGCCGGCACGCAGACCGGCTACACCGCCTACGGCCAGACCGGCCAGGTGCGCGTGCTGATCGAAGGCATCAACACCACCGAAGGCACCGACGGCGCCGGCTTCTACTTCGACTACGCGTCGCTCGAAGAAGCGTTCCTCGGCACCTCGGGCCAGTCGGCGGAAATGCCGAACCCCGGCGTGCAGTCGCAGTTCATCGCCCAGTCGGGCGGCAACCAGTTCAGCGGCGAGTATCACCTCGACTGGTACAACAACTCGCTGCAGGGCTCGAACATGCCGGACGAGTACATCGTGCCGACGGCGTTCAACAACAGCGCCGATCCGCGAGCACAGCAACGAGATTCGATCGCTACTACGACCACGACATCAACGTCGGCGGCCCGATCAAGAAGGACAAGATCTGGTTCTTCGGCACCTACCGCAAGCAGTTCAACGCGGTCGCGCAGCCGAACTTCACGTTCGACAAGACCTTCGACACCATGCTGTGGAACGCGGTCGGCAAGGTCGACCTACCAGGTCAACCAGAAGAACAAGCTGATCGGCTACTACCAGTGGGGCCAGAAGGATTCAGCCGAACCGCCTGCCGGATTCGCGACCTACACCTACACCTCGCCGGACCAGACCTTCGAGCAGGACTCGGGCAGCTGGGTCTACAAGGGTGAATGGAACGGCACGGTCAGCGACAAGCTGTATCTCGAAGCGCGCTACGGCGACTTCGGCTACTACTTCCCGCTGATCACCAACAGCGCCCGACAACTTCTTCTCGCACGACACCGGCCGCTGCGACTCGAAGGCGCGCACCAGAAGCAGCAGCTCGATCGCGATCGCAAGCAGTACAACCTCGCGAGCACCTACTTCCTCGACACCGGCAAGGGCAGCCACACCTTCAAGATCGGCGCGCGAGCTGCTGAAGGAGCAGTCGTGGGAAGGCTACGAGTCACGCCGCGGCGGCGACAGCAACATCGAACTGCGCTACAACAACGGCGTGTCGACGCAGGTGATCTTCGGCATCCCGACCGCGACGTGCGCGGTCGGCAGCCTGGCCGCGCACGACTGCCTGACGTCGCGCAGCGGCGCTCGATCAGATCGGCGCGTTCCTCAACGACACGTGGGCGGTCGGCAAGCTGACCGTCAACGCCGGCGTGCGCTACGACCGCTACAACGGCTGGCTGCCGGAGCAGGAGCAGATCGGCGCCACGCATCGGCCGCCGCCGTGCGTCGCCGGCGCAGACGTTCGCCGAAGACCGATCTCTACACCTGGAACGTGTTCGCGCCGCGCATCGGCGTGGTCTACGACCTCGCGCGGCGACGGCAAGACGGTGATCAAGGCGCAACTACGGCCTCTACTGGCACAACCCCGGTGTCGGCATCTCGGCCAACGCCAACCCGAACACCGCCGTCAAGTCGGCGACCTACGACCTGGAACGACGTCAACGGCGACGCCGCTGGCAGCCGGGTGAAGCAGGCGACGCGTGCACGACCGCCGACCTCGAAGGGCGCGATCGGCATCGATCCGAACATCAAGGAGCCCTACACGCACGAAGTCGAGCGTGTGGCTCGAGCAGCAGCTGACCGACACGATGGGCGTGCGCGCCGGCTTCGTCTACAAGACCGAAGACGACCTGATCGCGACGCTACCAGCCGCGCGCGGTCCCGACGTCTGTCTACACGGTGCCGTTCACCTTCGTCGACATCGGCGTCGACGGCGTGCGCGGCACGGCGGACGATCGCAACCTGACGCTCTACGGCATCCCGACGCGCGACGCCGCAGCATCCCGGACCGATCAGGTCGATCATCGAACGCCGATCAGTTCGCGCGCTACAAGACGTTCGAAGCGTCGGTGAACAAGCGCTACGGCAACAAGTGGTCGGCGTCGATCGGCGGCGGCTACACGATGCTGCACGACTTCCCGAACGGCTCACCCGCAGAACCCGAACAACCCGGGCGTCGAGGATCGCACGACGTGGAACTTCAAGGCGACGGGTTCGTACGACGCGCCGTGGGGCATCCGCCTCTCGCCGGTGTTGCGTCACCAGTCGGGCGTCGAACTTCGCGCGCACGCTGACCGATCTCGGCGCCGACGCCGGCTCGGCCTGATCACGTCGCCGGCGACGACGGCCTACGCCGACGCGACGGATGCGAATCGCGAAGACAACATCTACGGTGTTCGACATTCGCGCCGAGAAGCAGCTCAACGCTGACGACGCGCGTCTGCGCCTGCGCCTGATCTTCGACGCGTTCAACCTCGACCAACAGCCACGCGTCGGAGACGATCGGCCGCGCGACCGGCCTGAGCTACCAGAAGCCGACGGTGATCCTGGCGCCGCGCACCGCGCGCGTCGGCTTCCGCTTCCTCTTCTAAGAGAAGGCCGATCAGGCCAGACAGGAACGTCAGGCAGCCGGACGAGGGCCGGCTCCCGGCCGCTTTTTCTTGTCCCGACTTCCCGCCGTTCGTCCCATCCTGACCGACCGTTCAACCCTCGAATTTCTTGCAATTCGTCCCTACGTCCTGTATTGTTCCGTTACTTCGCGTTACATCCGGGCACGTTCCGTTCGCATTCGCTCGCTGCATCGACCGTCGTCGCATCGTTCGTTCGTCGTCGTCAGTTTCGTTGTTTGGCGTTGATCTTGTTGGGACCTGGCCCCTCGGGTCAGCCCCCCACTGATTGAGGAGGAGAGCATGAGGCGTTGGACTACGGGCCTTTTGGCCCTGTTGGTGGCGCTGTCGTTCAGCGTCGCCGGCATTTGCCCAGGGCGGCGGCGCCAGCAGCACCGGCACCATTCAGGGTCGCGTCGCGGACGCGCAGGGCGCGGTGCTGCCCGGCGTGACCGTGACGGCGACCAGCCCGTCGGCGCTCGGCGCGCAGACGACGGTGACGTCGGAGACCGGTAACTACCGGTTCCCGGCGGTGCCTCCCGGCACCTACGAACTGACGTTCGAGCTCGCCGGCTTCAACACGCTCAAGCGCGACGGGCATCTCGATCACGCTGGGCTTCACCGCGCAACGTGAACGTCGAGCTCGCGCTCGCGACGCTGCAGGAAACCGTGACCGTCAGCGGCGCGTCGCCGGTCATCGACACCACCGCGACGCGCGTGCAGCAGAACTTCAAGATGGAGCAGCTGCAGTCGATTCCGAACGGCCGCGACATGTGGGCGCTGCTCGCCGTCACGCCCGTCGGTGCAGATGTCGCGCATCGACGTCGGCGGCAACCGCGCCGGCACGCAGACCGGCTACACCGCCTACGGCCAGAACGGCCAGGTGCGCGTGCTGATCGAAGGCATCAACACCACCGAAGGCACCGGCGGCGCCGGCTTCTACTTCGACTACGCGTCGCTCGAAGAAGCGTTCCTCGGCACCTCGCGGCCAGTCGGCGGAAATGCCGAACCCCGGCGTGCAGTCCAGTTCATCGCGCGCATCGGGCGGCAACCAGTTCCAGGGCGAGTATCACCTCGACTGGTACAACAACTCGCTGCAGGGCTCGAACATGCCGGACGAGTACATCGTGCCGACGGCGTTCAACAACGCGCCGATCCGCGAGCACAGCAACGAGATCGATCGCTACTACGACCACGACATCAACGCCGGCGGCCCGATCAAGAAGGACAAGATGTGGTTGTTCGGCACCTACCGCAAGCAGTTCAACGCGGTGGCGCAGCCGAACTTCCGTTCGACAAGACCTTCGACACCAAGCTGTGGAACGCGGTCGGCAAGGTGCACCTACCAGATGAACCAGAAGAACAAGCTGATTGGCTACTACCAGTGGGGCCAGAAGACGCAGCCGAACCGCCTGCCGTTCGCGACCTACACCTATGCGTCGCCGGAGCAGACCTACATGCAGAACTCGGGCAGCTGGGTCTACAAGGGCGAGTGGAACAGCACGGTCAGCGACAAGCTCTACCTCGAAGCGCGCTACGGCGACTTCGGCTACTACTTCCCGCTGATCACCAACAGCGACGAGAACTACTTCTTGCGCGACACCGGCCGCAGCTGTACTCGATCGGCGCGCACCAGCGCTGGCAGCTCGATCGCGATCGCAAGCAGTACAACCTCGCGGCCACCTACTTCCTCGACACCGCGCAAGGGCAGCCACACCTTCAAGATCGGCGCGCGAGCTCCTGCAAGGAGCAGTCGTGGGAAGGCTACGAGTCAGCGTCGCGGCGGCACAGCGACATCGAGCAGTCTACGCCAACGGCGTCGTCGACGCAGGTGATCTTCGGCATCCCGACCGCGTCGTGCGCGGTCGGCAAGCTGGCTCGGCGCACGACTGCCTGACGTCGCGGTCGGCGCTCGATCAGATCGGCGCGTTCCTCAACGACACCTGGGCGGTCGGCAAGCTCACCGATCAACGCCGGCGTGCGCTACGACCGCTACAAGGGCTGGCTGCCCGAGCAGGAGCAGCTCGCCGGCCACGGTCGGCCCGGTCGTCGGTGCGCGGCGCAGACGTTCGCCGAGAAGGACCTCTACACCTGGAACGCGTTCGCGCCGCGCATCGGCGTGATCTTCGACCTGTCGGGCGACGGCAAGACCGTGATCAAGGCGCAACTACGGCCTCTACTGGCACAACCCCGGCGTCGGCGTCGGCAGCGACGCCAACCCGAACACCGCCGCGCAAGTCGGCGACCTACACGTGGAACGACCTCAACGGCGACAGCCGCTGGCAGCCGGGTGAAGAGGGCGCGCCGCACGACGCGCAGTCGCTCGCCGGGCGTCGATCGGCCTCGATCCGAACATCAAGGCGCCCGTACACGCACGAAGTCAGCGTCTGGCTCGAGCGTCAGCTCACCGACACGATGGGCATGCGCGCCGGCTTCGTCTACAAGACCGAAGACGACCTGATCGGCATCGACGTCCCGGGCCGCGATGCGCGCAACGGCGCCTACACGGTGCCGTTCACCTTCGTCGACATCGGTGTCGACGGCGTGCGCGGCACCGCGGACGATCAGCAACCTCACGCTCTACGGCATCCCGACCGCGCAGGCCGCGAACTTCCCGCTCGATCAGTTCGTCGACGAACCTGCCGCAGCTACTCGCGCTACAAGACCGTCGAGGTCGTCGATGAACCAGCGCTACAGCAACAAGTGGTCGGCGTCGGTCGGCGGCGGCTACACGCTGGTACGACGACTTCCCGCCACGTGGCCAACAGCTACCCGCAGAACCCGAACCAGCCGGGCGTCGGCTGATCGCACGACTGGAACCTCAAGGCGACCGGCTCGCTACGACGCGCCGTGGGGCATCCGCATCTCGCCGGTGATGCGTCACCAGTCGGGCGCCAACTACGCGCGCACGATCAGCGATCCCGGCGCAGCGCGGCCACGGCGTTCGGCCTCACCATCGCCGGCGTCGACGATCTACGCCGATGCCGCCGACGCGAACCGCGAAGACAACATCTGGGTGTTCGACGTCCGCGCCGAGAAGACCATCAACATGGGCTCGCGCATGCGCACCCGCCTGTTCCTCGACTTCTTCAACCTCGCCAACAGCCACGCGTCGGAGACCATCACGGTGACGACCGGTGCCAACTACCAGCGTCCGGCGAACATCCTGGGACCGCGCACCGCGCGCCTCGGATTCCGCATCCTCTGGTAGAACGAGAGAGGGTTCAGGGGTAGGGTTCTAACGAGAACCTTAGAACCTAGAGCCTAGAGTCTAGAAGTAAGCACTCGGCTCCTGTGGGGGAGTCGCTTGGCGAGAGGGCGCTGCGCCAGCCCCTCTCGCCTTTTTTATGTACGCTGCCGACCGCCAGTACGCGAGCAGGACGTGCCAGCATCATCTCGGCGCGTGAATGGATTACTTCGCGCGCCGGTTATGTTTCGCGCGGATGCCTGGCATTACTTCATTCTGTTTGTCGCCGGCGCGGCCGTTCGCTATCCTCTCTTCACTGTGACGCGCATTCAGGGCCTCTTCACCTTCCGCCTCTCGCCCGAGGCTTGCGCGACGCCGCGGCGGCATTCGTCCTGTCAACGACAGCGACAGCCGCTCCAGCGACAGCAGCGATCGCGACAGCAGGCCTGAAGGCCCGCTCGTCGCTGATTCTCCCAAGAATCCCGAGATAGCTGTTCGTATCCGGCCGCGGTTCTACCGTGGCCCTGCCATTTCATCACCGGTATCTGAAGTGCCTGGCTGCCACCGGGCACCGAAAGATGGGCTCCTGTGCGGGGAGTCCTTGGGGCGGGGGAAGCCATCACGCGCCGGCTTCCTCCGCTTTTTTTGTACGCCGGCCCGGCGTGTATCCTGTCTGCATGACCGACCGCGCCGTCACCTACGGCAGCTACCTGGCCGTCGACGAGCTGCTCGCGCTGCAGCGTCCCCGCTCCGAGGGGCCCGAGCACGACGAGATGCTCTTCATCGTCATTCACCAGGTCTACGAGCTGTGGTTCAAGCAGGTGCTGCACGAGGTCGATCACGTGATCGCGCTGCTCGAACGCGCGCGATCCGTACCGCGCGCAGCACTCGTTGAAGCGGATCCTCACGATCCTGAAGGTGCTGGTCGCGCAGCTCGACATCCTCGAGACGATGACGCCGCTCGAATTCCAGTCGTTCCGGCACGCGGCTCGAAGCGGCGAGCGGATTTCAATCCGATCAGTTCCGGCAGCTCGAGTTCGTGCTCGGCAACAAGTCGCAGGCGGCGCATCGAGCGCTTTCCCGACGGCAGCCGCGCGCGCGCGCGCGCTCGCCGAGCGGCTACGGAGCGCCGACGCTGTGGGATGCGTTCCTGAACTACCTGTCGCGCGAAGGCTACGCGATTCCGGCCGCGCTGCTGTCGCGCGACGTGACCGCGCGCGATCGAGCCGTCGGCGGACCTGCAGGACGACCCTGATCGACGCTGTATCGCACGCGACCCGAAGCACGCGGAGATGTGCGAGCGCCTCGTCGATCTCGACGAAGGGCTGCAGGAGTGGCGCTATCGCCACGTCAAGATGGTGCAGCGCACGATCGGCGCGACGGCTCGGCACCGGCGGCTCGAGCGGCGCGCAGTATCTCGCCACGACGCTGATGACGCCGATGTTTCCCGATCTCTGGGAGATTCGGGCGCGGCTCTAGCGCGGCGTTCCTCCACGCCCGCGCGTCCGTCCGCACCTGGCCCGGAAGCAGATCGCAGGAACTGCGCCGAATTCCGAGGTATCGTGCCAGACCCATGTGACAAGCGAACAGTTGTTCGGTGCGTTCACTCGCGTCCACTGCCTGAATCGAGAGCCGATCCAGCGCGCTGAAACCGCGGTTTTCAAGCGATTGGATTTGGAACCGATTCCGTCGGGCGCTCCTTTCAGATCGCGTGAAATCACGCACAAATTTGCATCTTGGCGAACCCGGCCGGTCGGCACGTCGATTGCTATATACGGTGGAGTGGCGATTGAAACGGCTAGGCACCCCCACAGGAGTACAGCCAGGTTTTGAGCCAGGCTGACTAGGCCGCTGGCTCGAGGGGCCCATGTTGATGGGCCCCTTTTTTGTTATCTTCACACCGCGATGAAGTCGGGCGCCATCCTGCTGGCTGCGGTCGCGATCCTCTGGACTGCCGCTGGTCACGACGCGCCGACGGCCGGCGCCAGCTCGCCGCTGACCACAAGCCGCCTCCACGCCGGCGATTTCCGCTCCCGTCGCACCTCCGCCCGCCTCCACTACCGTCGAGCGGACTACCTGGGATCCGCGGCGTGCGCGCGCTGTCACGACGTCGAGCACAGCAGTGGAAGAACTCCCTCCACATCCAGATGACCAAGCCGGTCGCCGAAGCCACCGTGGTCGGCGACTTCCGCGAAGGCACGAAGTTCGCCGATCACGATCGCTCGTACACCTTCGGCACGAAGGACGGCAAGCCGTACGTCGTCGGTCGCGTTCGGCGGCCGCGCGCCGGAAACCTTCACCGTGGACTACACGCTCGGCGCCAAGCGCTACCAGGGCTACCTGTCGACGCTGCCCGACGGACGCATCTATGTGCTGCCGGTGTTCTGGCACGTCGCCAGCCAGGCGGTGGATCGACTGGAAGGAGATCACGCCGATCCCCGACGGCGCGCACGACCTCCGCCAGATCTGGAACGCCAACTGTTTCAACTGCCACGGCACCAACATCGTCCAGGGCTACGACGTCGCCGAGAAGAAATACAAGTCGACGTGGACCGAGATGGGCATCGGCTGCGAGGCCTGCCATGGTCCCGGCCGGCCAGCACGTGGCGTTGATGGAGGCGTGGGAGAAGAATCCGGCGTCGAAGCCGGCCTACGACAACAGCGCGAAGAACCGGCAGCTGACCGACATCCTCAAGATCCTGTCGCACGCGCTCCGCCGAGCCGCGGCGCGTCTACGACACCTGCGCCTACTGCCACGGCAACAAGACCAACGTCTTCGTCGGCTTCAAGGGCGGCGATCGCTACGACGACTACGCGCATGCCGTTCCTGGTCAGCGAGCCGATTCCCGACAACGATCTGCAGGGCGAGTTCTGGCCCGACGGCCGGCCCAATCGCTTCAACCGCCCGCAGGCGCTGACGCTCAGCGGCTGCTTCAAGGCCGGCGCGATCGCCTGCACCAACTGTCACGTCGCGCACGGATCGCGCAACGAGTTCTCGCTGAAGGTGAACATCAACGAGGGCCGCAACGGCGACGCGCTCTGCACGCAGTGCCACTCCGCCCCCAAACGGCAGGCCGTGGGACCGGACGCGGAATCGGCGCGTGTCGCGACCCCGTCGTTTTCCGGTGCGGGGCTGCAGGCGCACACATTCCACACGCCGGATTGCGCCGGCTGCCGCTGCATCAGCTGCCACATGAGCGACGTGAACTGGCGGTTGCTGATCCGCCGGCGCGATCACACGTTCCAGCCGCCGGTGCCCGGAGAACACCGCGCAGTTCGGCATCCCGAACGCGTGCACGACCTGTCACGACGATCGAGACGCCGGAATGGGCGGCGAAGCAGATGAACGCGTGGTGGGGCGACGGCGAGCGGCGCGCGCAAGTCGATGGCCGCTCGCCGACACGATGTATCGCGCCGGATCGGGCGACACCAGCGTGCTGCCGGAGCTGGCGAGGCTGGCGGTCGATCGATCGCAGGGCTTCGCTGCTCCGCGCGAGCGCGGCCGACTACATCGGCCGCTGGTCGCTGAGCGTCGGCGGCGGCGCCACGCGCGCGGCGCCCAGCAAAGCCAGACGTCGTTCGGCGCGAGTTCGTCGGGCGGTCGCCGTCCAGACGCGTCGCACGCGCAGAACGCGTCGCCGCCGTCACCCGGCGATCGTCAATGCGTTGATCGGCGCGGCGGCCGATCCCGAGGCCGTGGTGCGCGCCTCGGCGGTCAAGGCGCTGGCGGTCGATCGGCGATCGCGAACGGTGCTGCCGGCCGCTGCCGGCGCGGCTCGATCGATCCGTCGCGCGTCGTGCGCGACCAAGGCCGCCGAAGTCTGCTCGTCGCTTGGCATCGTCGAACTGCCCGGCGCGGCCGGGCGAGGCGCTGCGCAGGGCGCAGGACGAATATCTCGTGAGCCTCGACACCTTCCCTGACGTGGCGTCGAACCACGCCGCCAAGGGCTGGCTCGAGGCCGAGCGCGGCAACGTCGATCGTCGCGCGCGACGCGCTCTGAACAAGGCGACGAGCGGTCGAGCCGAACTACGCGTTTCCGTGGGTGGTGAAGGGCGTGCTGCTGGCGAGGGAAGGGAAGTTCGCCGACGCGGTCATCGGCAGATGTGGAAGAAGGCCCGATCAGATCGAGCCTTCTTACCCCAACATCGATCAGCTCATTGCTGAAGCTGAGACTCGAGTCTTGAGGCTTGGGGCTTGAGGCGGCTGATCCCGCCCTGACCCCGATCCCTGCTCCCTGAGCCCTCGCTAGCCCTTCTTCAGCTGCTCGATCAAGCGCCTTGGCCTGCGCGGCTTCGGCGGAGTTCGGATCGACCGCGATCACCTTGTTCATGAGCTCGATCGCGCCGGCCGTGTCGGCCTTCTGCAGCTTGGCGAGACCGAGCTTGAAGAGCGGCTTGCCCCAGTTCGGCGTCCATGTCGACGGCGCGCTCGTAGTACTTCACGGCCTCGTCGGTTTCGCCCTTCGCGAACTTCACTTCACCGAGGTTGTAGAACACTTCGCGGTTGGCGTTGACCGACTGGGCCACTTCCAGCAGCGACTTCTCGGCGTTGGCGAAGTCGCCCTTTTCGAGATAGCGTCATGCCGATTTCGATCTTGGCCTTGTCGTTGTTCGGAGTCGGCGGCGATCACCTTCTGGTACGACGCGATCGCGCCGTCGTAATCCTTCTTCAGGCGCTTCACCTGCGCGATCTGCCCGTTGATCATCGTCAGCGCGGGGGTCTTGGCGAGCATGGCTTCATAGGCGGCGATGGCGCCGGCGTCGTGCTGGCCCGCGTTGGCGCAGGTCGATCGGCCTTCTGCAGTTCAGCCTGCAGCTCCTTGGTGTTCACACCGGCCAGCGCGCCGGCCGGGCCGGAGGCGCCGGCGGCCAGCGCGAAGTCCACCGGCGGCATCGGGGCGCCGAGGCTGCGCACCGGCACGTTGCCCGACGAGGGCGTGAAGCCCGGAGCCGACGCGGTGACCTTCCACGTGCCGGTCTTGAGGCCGATGATCGAGTAACGGCCCTTGTCGTCGGTGGTCGCCGTGAACGACGAAGGGGCGACGCCGGGGTTCTCCGCCGTGATGGTGGCGCCCTTGAGCGGCTGGCCGTTCGTGTCCTTGACCGTGCCGCCGATGCGGCCGGTCTGGGCCGCCGCCGGCAGGGCCGACACCACCAGCGCGCACGAGCGCCGCCGCTGAACAGAATCTTCAGAATCACGCATTGCCTGTATCTCCCATGCGGCGTCCCACGACGCCCATAACCGAACAAGTATATGTTAGCCGCGATGCGTTCCCGCAGGCACGTCCAGGGCCCTTCTCGTCGCCATGCTGGCGGTCGCAGTGGCCGCCTCCGCCTCATCTTTGAGGGCCCAAACGGCCCGTCGGCGCGGCCCGTCTTCCCGGCATCGACGAGCTCGTCGTGGAGGCCGCATTGCCGCCAGGCCAAACCCCAGGGGCGGTCGTGCTGGTCGGTCGCGGCGACCAGACGCTTTATGAAAAGGCGTTCGGCTTCCGTGCCACCGTGCCCGCGGAAGAGCCGATGACGCTGGATACGGTCTTCGACCTCGCGTCGTTGACGAAGGTCGTCGGCACGACCACCGCGGTGATGACGCTGGTCGAGAGGGACGGCTCCGGCTGAACGACACGGTCGCCACCCACATCCCGGGATTCGAGCGATACGGAAAAGGCGGCATCACCATCCGCCACCTGATGACCCACGTGTCCGGCCTGCGGCCCGACGTCGACCTGCCATCCGTGGACCGGCTACGACGCGGCGATCGAACTGGCGAACGACGAAGTGCCGACATCGGCGCCCGGCGAGCGCTTCGTCTACAGCGACATCAACTTCTTCCTGCTCGGCGACATCGTCCGCGTCGTCAGCGGCCAGATCGCTCGACGTCTACCTGAAGAAGCGCGCGTCTTCGAACCGCTCGGGATGACGCGACACCGGGTTCCTGCCGCCGACGTCGCTGCTGCCGCGGATTGCGCCGACCGAGCGCTGCGCCGACCAGGACGCGTGGCCGTGCAAGCGGCCCTGAGCCTCGCCGCTGCGCGGCGTGGTGCACGATCCGACCGCGCGGCGGATGGGCGGCATCGCGGGGCACGCCGGGTCTGTTCAGCACGGCACGTGACCTGTCAGCGCTTCGCCCGCATGCTGCTGGGCGGCGGCACGCTCGACGGCGTGCGCGTGCTGTCGCCGGCCACGGTGGCGCGCATGACCTCGCCGCAGCCACGCCGCCGGCGATGACGAGCGTTGCGCGGGCTTGGCTGGGACATCGACACGCTCCTATTCGTCGCAATCGCGGCGATCTCTTTCCGGTCGGCTCGTTCGGGCACACCGGCTTCACCGGTACCAGCCTGTGGATCGATCCGACGTCGGACGGTTACGTGATCTTCCTGTCGAGCCGCCTGCATCCCGACGGCGCCGGCGACGTCAGCCGCTTCGCAGCCGGGTCGCGACGGTTGCCGCCGCGGCGATCGTCGACTCCGCGCGGCCCTCACCGCGAGGACGGCGATGCCCGCGGTGACGCCGGCCATGCCGAGCGGCCGCTGTTCCGTCACCGTCGCCGGCGGCGCCAGTGCTCGCCGGCATCGACGTACTGGCCCGCGACGGCTTCGCGCATGCTGCAAGGGCAAGCGGGTCGGGCTGGTCACCAATCACACCGGGCGCGATCGCGCGACGGCACGCAGCACCATCGACGTCCTCCAAACGGCGCCGGGCGTCACGCTGGTCTCGCTCTTCAGCCCCGAGCACGGCATCCGCGGCATCCTGGATGAGGAGAACCTCGCCTCGGAAACGGACGAGAAGACCGGGCTCACGATGCACTCGCTCTACGGCGAGACGCGGCGGCCCACCGACGACATGCTCAACGGCATCGACACCATCGTCATCGACCTCGCAGGACGTCGGCGTGCGCTTCTACACCTACCACGCGACGATGGGTTACGTGATGGAGGAGGCGGCGAAGCGGAACATCGCGGTGGTGGTGCTCGATCGGCCGAACCCGATCAACGGCTGGCAGATCGAAGGCCCGCTGCCGGACAAGGGCGATCACCGGGATCATCGCGTATCACCCGATGCCGATGCGCCACGGCCTGACGATGGGCGAGCTGGCGCGGCTGTTCAACGACGAGCGCAAGATCGGCGCCGACCTCACGGTGGTGCCGGCCGATCGCTGGGTGCGCGACGCATGGTTCGACGAGACCGGGCTGGCGTGGATCAACCCGTCGCCGAACATGCGCAACCTGAATCAGGCGACGCTGTATCCCGGCATCGGCGCGCATCGAGTATCTCGAACATCTCGGTCGGGCGCGGCACCGATCAGCCGTTCGAGCAGCTGGGCGCGCCGTGGATCGACGGGCCGCGCGCTGGCGGAGAGCGCTCAATGCCCGTCGCATCCCGGGCATTCGGTTCTATCCGATCACCTTCACGCCGTCATCCAGCAAGTACGCGGGCGAAGACTGCCAGGGCGTCTTCATGGTGATCACCAATCGCACCGCGCTGCAGCCGGTGCGGATGTCGCTGGAGATCGTGGCGGCGCTGACGCGACTGCACGGCGATCGCTATCAACTCGAGAGCACCGCAAGGCTGTTCGGCTCGGGCGAGAGCCTGGAGCGCGTGACCAAAGGCGAAGACCCCGCGGCGGTGGCTTCGTCGTGGGGCGCGGACGAAGCCCGCTGGCGCCAAACCCGCGCGAAATATCTTCTGTATCAAGTAGGCCGCCGCTTCGCGGCGGTGGGACAGAAGGCCTCGCTTCGCTCGGTAGGGGCCGGGCTTCGCCCGGTAGGGACTCGGGCCTCGCTGCGCTCGGTAGGATCCTACGCGCCGAAGGCGCGCCCTACGGGTCCGAAGGACCCGCCTGTTCTTTCCTACGCGCCGAAGGCGCGCCCCCCAACGCCGAAGGCGCGCCCCTACATCCGATAGAGCATCAGATACACGATGACGCCCGTCACCGAGACGTAGAGCCACAGCGGCAGCGTCCATCGCGCGATCCGCCGATGGCGATCGAAGCGTGACGTCAACGCCCGCGACAGCGACATGAAGATCAGCGGCACGATCACCACCGCCAGCACGATGTGCGTGAGCAGGATGGTCAGATACACCGTGCGGATCAGCCCCTGCTTCTGGAACGGCACCGAGCCGACGTTGAAGTGGTAGATCAGATACGACGTCAGGAACGCGGTGGACACCGTGAACGCCGCCAGCATGCACGCCCGATGGGCGTTGCGCTTCTTCTGGCGAATCAACACCCACCCGGTCACCAGAAACACTGTCGCCAGAGCGTTCAACGACGCGTTGAGCGCCGGCAGATCCTGAACCGTCATCGGGGGGCTCTCACTGGGGAACACTCGTCTTGGGTCTTGGGTCTTGGGTCTTGGGGCTTGGGGCTTGGGGCTTGGGCTTGGGCTTGGGGCTTGGGGCTCGAGAACCCTGGAACTCCAGAACCCAGAACCTAGAACCCTAGAACCCTAGAACCCTAGAACCCTAGAACCTCGAATCGCTCGCTACTTCCCAACGTGGTCCCACACCAGCAGGCCCCACAGGATCGGCAGGTAGATGATCGAGCTCAGAAACAACCGCCGCGCCGAGTCCATCGTCCGGGTGACGGCGAACTCCAGGCTGAAGACCAGCAGTATCGCGTCGAGCACGATCGCGCCCGCGAGGTAGGTGGGCGAGGACAGGCCGATCAGCGTCGGCATCATCGTCACCGGGATCAAGCCCGCTGCGTAGAGCACCGCCTGCCGCCCGGTCGAGCGTCCATCGGGCTGAATCACCGGCAGCAGCGGGATACCCGCCCGCGCGTATTCGTCGCGGTACATCCAGGCGATGGCCAGGAAGTGCGGCATCTGCCACATGAAGACGATCCCGAACAGCACCCACCCGGCCAGCGACAGGCTGTTGGTGGCGGCGCTCCAGCCGATCACCGCCGGCAGCGCGCCCGGCAGGGCGCCGACGATGGTCGAGAGCGAGGTGCGGAACTTGAGCGGCGTATAGAACCAGACGTAGCTGGCCAGGGTCAGGAGCGCCACGCCGGCGGAGAGCAGATTCACGAACACGGCGAGCTGCACCAGGCCGGCGATGCTCAGCACGAAGCCGAAGATGCGCGCGTGCGCGGCGGTCATGCGCGCGTCGGGCAGCGGCCGCAGCCGTGTCCGCCGCATCAACTTGTCGGACTCGCGTTCCCACACCTGGTTGAGCGCCGAGGCGCCGCCGGCCACGAGCGCCGTGCCGACCAGCGTGTGGACCATCGTGATCGGCAGCGATCCCGGTTGGGCCCCGATGCGGTAGGCGGCGGCCGTGGTCAGCAGGACGAGGAAGTTCAGCCGTGGCTTGGTCAGCGCGAGGAAATCCGCGCCGCGCGACCTGGTCGCCGCGCGCGGTTCGACCGCGTCAGCCGCGGAGGCGTCAGCGTGCGAATGTGAAGACGACATCCTTGGTTTCCTTCGGACCGACGGTCACCTGCTGCGGTCCGCACGCCAAGCCGCTCGTGCCAGGCTTCAAGGGTATAGGTTCCGGGCGGCAGATCGGGCAGCTGGAACGTGCCCGCTTCGGCGGTCACGGCAAAGTACGGGTGATCGAGCGCGCCGACGTAGGCGTTCATCCATCGGTGCACGTCGCACTTGATCGGCATCATCACTTCGCGCGTGGTGAAGGTATGCGAGAACGCCATGCCCTGCACCGGCTGCCCCTGGTTGAAGGGCTGGTTGATCTCGCTATCCGAGCGGATGTTGTGCAGCAGCGGGTCGCCGTTTCGAATCTCCAGCGGCTGGCCGACACGAATGCCGATGACGCGGGGCGTGTAGCGGCACTTCTGCTGCGCAATCACGACCGGGGCCGACGGCACGGGGAAAGACCGTTTGCCAAGCCCGTCCTTCACGTAGACGAAGACGTTCTGAAGCGCGTTGTTCTCGCCGAGCACGATGGATTCGCCGGGCAGCTGGCCCGCACCGTTGAGGGACACACAGGCCCGGTCCGCATCGATCCGCAACATTTCCGGCTCGGGCGCCGGACCGTCGAACATCACGCGGCCGGTCACGACGGCCGTGGTTGTCGGGTCGATGCTGGATACGGCAGGCGCCTCGGCGGCCGGCGCGGCACCGCCGCAGGCGGCTGCGGCCAGGGCTGCGACCACCATCAGGACCCACCGAAAAGAGGACATCAACCCATTATGGCACCCGTCCGCGCTTGACCCGCGCGACGGAGGCCCGCTAACATATGAAGTTCGTTCGCTGCCCCAAGTGCCGGTATCGTCTAGGGGTCTAGGACACGTGGTTCTCAGCCATGTAACCGGGGTTCGAATCCCCGTACCGGTACCATCCTTCGCCCATTCGGGCTACGGCTGGGCACGTCATCCCTTTCATTTCCTCAGCCTTACGCCCTCTTCAGAGGGGTCTTCTTGATCGGCAGCTCGCGCACGCGGATGCCGGTCGCGGCGTAGATCGCGTTCGCCAGCGCCGGCGCCAGCGGCGGCACGCACGGTTCGCCGAGCCCGCCGAGCGGCGCGTCGGAGCGGATGAACGCCGTGGTCACGGTCGGCGCATCGGCGACGTGGATCATCGGGTAGTCGCGGAAGTTCTTCTCCACGACCCGGCCGTTCGCGATGGTGATCTCGCTCAGCAGCGCGGCCGACAGCGCGAAGATGATGCCGCCCTCGACCTGCGCGGTGGCGCTGTCCAGGTTCACGACGTCGCCGCAGTCCACCGCGGCGTACACGTTCAGCACCTTCAGCTGCCCGTCCGGCGAGACCGTGACGTGGACCACCTCGGCCACGATGGTGCCGAAGCTTTCGCAGATGGCGATGCCGCGGCCCTTCGCCCGGCGGGAGCGGCGTGCCCCAGCCGGACATCGCCGCCGCCTTCTCGAGCGCCGCCTTGAAGCGCGGCTGATCGCCGAGCAGTCCGCGCCGGAACTCGAACGGATCCTTGCCGGCCGCGTGCGCCATCTCGTCGATGAACGACTCCTTGAAGAAGCCGTGCTGCGAGTTGAGCACCGATCGCCACTGCCCGAGCCTGATCGGGTGGACGACCTTCTTCTCCTCGGCGTTCTTCTCGGCGATCGCGTACGGCATGAACACCGCCTCGCTGTTGCCGCCGCCGGTGTAGTTCGAATGCGCGGCGAGCGGGCACGCCGTTCGCGTCCAGCGCGCCGGCATGCCGGGACATCGCCGCGCCACGGTAGTAGTCGTGCTGGATGTCGTTCTCGCGCGTCCAGATCGTCTTCACCGGCGTGGGCGACATCGCCTGAGCGACGCGCACGGCGAGGTCCACGTAGTCGAACGTGAACGGCAGCCGGCGGCCGAAGCCGCCGCCGAGCATGAAGTTCGTGAGATGGACGTTCGCGACGTCGATGCCGAGTGCCTTGGCCGCGATGGAGCGCGCGTTCAGCGGATCCTGCACGCCGGTCCACACCTCGGCGCGGTCGCCCTCCACCTTCGCCGTGCACACCATCGGCTCCATCGTCGCGTGAGCGAGAAACGGCGCGCGATAGTCGGCGGTGACGACTTTCGCCGCGTCCTTCGGCAGCTCCGGGCGGCGCGCCGAGCGCCTTGTCGAACGCCGCGAAGATCGACGCGGTGGAGACGTCGCCGTGGCCGGCGTCGCTGAACTCCGGCTTCAGCGCCGCCAGCGCGCGGCGCGCGCGCCAGAAGCTGTCGGCGACGACGGCCACCGCGTTCGTCAGCTTGACGATCTTCTTCACGCCCGGCATGGCCTCGGCCGGCGTCGGTGTCGACGGACAGCAGCGTGCCGCCGTTGACCGGCGCCATCTCGATCGCGGCGTAGAGCATGCCCGGCGTGGTGAAGTCGATGGCGTAGATCGCGCTGCCGTCGACCTTCGACGGGATGTCGAGCCGCGTCGGCGAGGTGCGGCGGATGGTGAAGCTGTCCGGGATGCTTCAGCGCCGGGCTGGTCGGCACCGACTGCGTGGCCGCCGCGCGTGCGAGCTCGCCGAACGTGCGCTGCGTCCCGAGGCCGCGTGCGTGACGCGCGAGCCCTTGGCCACGCACTCCGCGGCGCTGCACACCCCACTGCTCGGCGGCGGCGGCCAGCAGCATCTCCTTTGCGGCGGCGCCGGCCACGCGCATGCCGTACTCGCCGGTGCTGCGCACGGCGGTGGAGCCGCCGGTCACCTGGAAGCCGAACCACTCGGCGACCTTGTAGGCGCCGTAGTCCACGCCGCGCCCGAGCACGGCCGGCACGTAGTCGCCGCCGACGGCGCGGACGATGTAGCCGTTCGCGTAGGCATCGAGCGCCGGCGCTTCCTGCACGCGCACCAGCGACCAGTCGGCCTCGAGCTCCTCGGCCGCCATCATCGCGAGCGCGGTCGGCGTGCCCTGTCCCATCTCGCAGTGCGGAATCAGGATCGTGACGAGTTGTCCGGGGTGATGGTGATCCAGGTGGTGAGCTGCCCCTTGTCCGCGGCGTCCGCGGAGACGAGCGAGTGACGGCTCGGCGCGAACGTGAAGCCGGCGACGCCGAGCAGGAAGCCTCCGCCGGCGACGGTGCCGGCGCCGATGAACGCGCGTCGGGTCCACTTGTTCATGACGTGGCCCCTTCCTTCGCGGCGGCGTGGATGGCGCGCGCGGACGCGGGCGAACGTGCCGCATCGACAGATGTTCGTGAGGCCGGCGTCGATCTCGTCGTCGGTCGGCGTCGGGGTCTGCGCCAGGAGGCCGGCCACCGCCATGATCATGCCCGACTGGCAGTAGCCGCACTGCGGCACCTGGTGCGCCGACCCAGGCCTGCTGCACCTTGTGCAGCGTGCCGTCCTGCGCCAGCCCTTCAATCGTCGTCACGCTCTTGCCGTCGGCCGCGGAGATCGGCAGCACGCACGAGCGCACCGCGCGCCCGTCCAGATGCACGGTGCAGGCGCCGCAGGCGGCGATGCCGCAGCCGTACTTGGTGCCGGTGAGGCCGAGCGTTTCGCGGATCGCCCACAGAAGCGGCATCTCCGGTTCGACATTCAGGGTATGGGGCGTGCCGTTGACGGTGATCGTGATGGCCACGGAGGTCCTTTCGCGACGCGAAGCGGGGCGCCGCCACGAGAATACGCGAGCCGGCTCGACCTGTGCCACCATTCTGCGCATGATGAAGAATCTGCCGGCCGGACGTCGCCGCGTGGCGCTCGGCGCCCTGTGCGCGCTGATGCCCGTGGTGCTGGCCTGTGCGCCCCCCGCGCGGGAGGCCGCCGACATCGAGGAGGACCTGCTCGAGGTCACCATTCCCCGGCTGCACGAGCTCTACGAAGCCCGCACCTTCACCGTCACCGAAGTGGTGCAGTGGCATCTCGCTCGCATCCACAAGTACGACGGCATCTATCGCGCGGTCGAGCACGTGATGGACGCCGACGCGCTGGCGCTGGCCGCCAGCCAGGACGCCGAGTTGAAGAGCGGGAACGCCCAGCGTGGCCCGCTGTGGGGTGTCCCGATTGTCATCAAGGCCAACACCAGCATCGCCGGTAAGGTCACCACCGACGGCTGGTCCGGCTTCACGATGCCGGGCCACGAGCTCGTGGCACCGCGCGACGCCACCGTGGTGGCGAAACTGAAGGCCGCGGGCGCCATCATCATCGGGCACACCAACATGCCCGACTTCGCGAACAGCGACACCAATCGCAGCAGCTCGTTCGGCCGCACCGGCAACGCCTACGACGTGCGATTCTCGCCCGGCGGCTCGTCGGGCGGCACCGTGACGGCGGTGAACGCGAACATGGCCGTGCTCGGCACCGGCACCGACACCGGCAATTCGATTCGCATGCCGGCTGCGACCAGCGCGTTGATCGGCGTATATCCGACGCGCGGCCTGGTGAGCACCGCCGGCATCGCGCCGCTCGACTGGCTGCTCGACAACACCGGCCCGATCGCGCGCAATGTCACCGACGCGGCGATTGCCCTCGTCGGTGATGGCGGGGCCGGATCCGCTCGACGCCAGGACGGAAGGCAGTGCCGCCAGCGCCCAGCCCGGGCCCTACACGCAATACTTGAAGCCGGATGCGCTGAAGGGCAAGCGCTTCGGCGTGCCCGCGTTCATTCTCGAGGGATCCGGCATCCCGTTCCACGGTCTGCACGCTGCGATCCCGGAAAGCGTCGCCGCCCAGCAACGTGAGGGTGCGGCCACCCCGCTTCAACCCGCGACCCGGGCCGCGTTCATGAAGGCGCTGGATCAGTTGCGGAGCCTCGGGGCGACGGTCGTGATCGACGACAACATCCTGCCCGAGAGCTTTGCGAACATCGCCAGCCGCGTTGGCACCTATCCATACGTGCGCCAGGGCACCGAGCTGTTCCTGAAGGAGTTCGGGCCGGCCGAATACAAGACGCCCGCTGACTACCTCAAGGCCGTCGGCGCCCCGCTCTCCCCGATCATCATCGGCGACGACACCAACATCGCGCGCATCGGCGACATCGCGATCCCGCATCGCCGGTTGGATACGGATCCCGACGTCGAGGCCAACTATTACGGCCCGCGGCGACGAACGCTCGAGGCGTATCTCGAGCCGCTCGACCGGCTGCAGCTCGATGGCTACGTCTACCCGGCGATTCAGATGCCGCCGCCCGACGAAACCATGCCGCAGGATGGCGGCATCAGCGGCGGACCGCATTCCGCGACCAGTTGGGTCAACATGATCGGCGTTCCAGCGGTGGTCGTTGTCGGCGGCCAGTATCCCGGCGGCTTGCCTTTCGGCCTGGAGTTCTCGACGCGGCCGTGGAAGGACGGCGACCTGCTGGGTTACGCGTACGCGTGGGAGCAGGCGACGCACTATCGCCGTCCGCCAGTATTGGTTGAGCAGGGCCTGCTGCCGAAGGCGCCGTAGCGTATGCTCCAACGGTCGCGACCACGCGGCGGGAGGTCCCTGAATGGCGATTGAACGGCTGAGCAGATGGGTCACAGCGGCGGTCCTGATCGCGGGCGCATTCCTGGTGGTCGCCGACGCGCAGTCGCGGCAACCGGCGGGCGCGGCGGCAGGCGTGCCGCAGTTCGAAGTCGATCCCGGCTGGCCGAAGCTGCCGGCAGACTGGTCGTGGGGACAAGTCATCGGGATCTTCGCGGACAGCCAGGGGCACGTGTGGACGTCCAGCCGCAACCGCATCGCCGAATGGGCGCCCGACGGCACCCTGATTCAGTCCTGGGATGCGCGCGGCCCGAACGGGAACTGGAGCACCATCCACGGTCTGTTCGTCGATCACAACGGCTTCGTGTGGACCAATGCCCGCGAAAGCAACCTGACGGTGAAGTTCACCAAGACCGGCCAGGTGGCGATGGTGATCGGCAAGTTCAACGAGACCGGCGGCAGCAACGACACATCGTTGATGGGCCGGCCGTCCGACATCTGGGTCGATCCGGCCGACAACGAAGTGTTCGTCGCCGACGGCTACGGCAACCGGCGCGTGATTGTCTTCGACGGCGCCACGGGAAAATATCTCCGGCACTGGGGCGCGTACGGCAAGCGCCCCGAGGATCCGCCGGCGCCACCCGCCGAGAGCAGCGGAGCTGCCGCGGCGTCCACCTCGAAACCGAGTGACGTGGTGCCAACAGCCCCGCCCGCGCAGCTGCGAATCCCGCATGGCATCAACGGGTCGCGCGACGGCCTCATCTACGTGGCCGACCGCGCCAACAACCGGCTGCAGGTGTTCCGCCAGAACGGCGAGTTCGTGAAGGAGAAGATCCTGCGGCCGCACTGCGGCGCGGAGGAGAAGGCCACGTGGGCGCCGAAGCGGCCGTGCGGCACCGAAGCCGCGTTCTCTGTGGGATTCTCGCCGGACGGGCCGCAGAGCTACCTTTACATCGCCGACGGCGGCACCCATGTGATCACGGTGCTTCGCCGCGCTGATCTCGAAGTGGTGAGCGAATTCGGCAGCATGGGCCGCGGGCCCGGCCAACTGGGACGGCCACACAACCTGACCGTGGATCCCTCCGGGAACATCTTCGTCGGCGAAGCGCAAGGTCCCGAGGTGAAGGATCCTCGCACCGGCCAGATGGTGCCCACCGGTTATCGGGCGCAGAAGTTCAGGCTGGTCGGCACGCGCTGATGCTCGGCCTGACACGACTGCTGCGCGGTGTCGGGTTCGGCACCGCTGCGACTCTTCTCGCGCTGCTGATTGGGCTCGGCGGCTTCGTCCGCACGGCAGAGATGAAGCTGTACGACTGGCGGGTCCGCTCCACCACTGCCTCTCGCGAGGCCTCCTCCGGTCCAGGGGTCGTCCTCGTCACCATCGACGACGACAGCATCAAGCGCATGGAGCCGCTGGTTGGACGGTGGCCATGGCCGCGGCTGGTGCATGCCACGCTCCTCGACTATCTCGCCGCGGGTGGCGCCAAAGCCGTCGTCTACGACGTGTTGTTTGCCGAGGCCGACCGGTCGAAGTTCATGGTCGGCGACACCGAATGGACGGGCGAGGAGTCGGACCAGGCGCTGGTCGAGGCGACCGCTCGCGCCGGTAATGTGATTCACGTCGCCGAAGCGGCGAGTGCGGAGCTGCTGGACCCGAGCAAGACGATTGGTGCGGAACTCGGCGAGGTTCCTGCGCTGAACCTGCCGTTCACGGTGGACAACTGCGTGGAGCGGCGGCCCCAGGTCACGCCGCCGTTTCCAGCGCTGGCGCGCGCGGCCCACGCCATCGGCCACTCCCTCGTCGTCTACGACGCGGACGGTCCGCTTCGGCGGGTCGTGCCGTTCGTTCGCGTCGGACAGCGCCCGACGGGAGTCGGGAGTCGGGCTGTCGGGCGGTGAAACGGAACGCGTCATCCCGTCACTACCTCTCGCAGCGATGATGATGGCCGGGGGCCTGACCCCAGACATGGTTGGCGTGCGAGATGGCGTGCTGAAGGTCGGCGCCACGCAGGTGCCGCTTGTGACCGAGCTGGTGCCGGACTACTACGGTCCGGCGTCACCTGCCTGCCGCGCGATGCTGCCGTGGCGCGGTCCGATGCGCCGAACCGATGGCTCGCCGACCTTCCAGTCGTACAGCTTCTACGATCTGTTCTACTCGCAGCAGCAGGTGCTCGAAGGCGTGAAGCCCCAGATCGCCCCCGACACTTTCCGCGACCGCATCGTCGTCGTCGGTGTGGCAGGTGAAGGATTGCGCGACGTGTTCGTCACGCCGTTCGCCGAAGGCCGCATGGCCGGCGCGGAAGTCCACGCCAACACCATCGACGCCTGGCAAAGCGGCCGCACGCTGACGCCAGGGCCGTTCTGGACCGGTGCCGCAGTCGCGCTCGGCCTTGCCGTTGGTGTCGGCGCCACCGGCGCCTTGACCTCGTCCGCCTGGTTCACCGGTGGCGCGGCGCTGGTGATTGCGCTCGCCTATGTGTGGACCAACGTCCGGCTGTTCGCGGCCGGCGGCTGGTGGCCGCTCGCGGTGCCGCTGCTGGCCATCGTTCTCGCCTTCGTCGGCGACCTGGCGTGGCAGTACTTCGTCGAAGGCCGCGAGAAGCGCAAGGTGAAGCAGCTGTTCTCGCGCTACGTGTCGAAGGACGTCTACGACCAGCTGCGTGGCGAATCCGTCGCGGGCCGAGCTCGGCGGCACGCGCCGCCACATGACCGTGCTCTTCTCCGACATGCGCGGCTTCACCGACCTGTCCGAGAAGGGCAACGCCGGAAGACATCGTCACCCAGCTGAACGAGCTACTTCACGCGGATGGTGAAAGTGGTGTTCGAGCACCGCGGCACGCGTCGACAAGTTCGTCGGCGACATGGTGATGGCGCTCTTCGGCGCGCCGCTCGACGACGAGGAGCACGCCGAGCACGCGGTGCAGACGGCGCTGGCGATGGTGCGCGACGCTGGACGTGCTGAACGCCGAATGGCGCGAACTCGGGCAAGCCGAGGCTCGACATCGGCATCGGCATCAACACCGGGGAGATGATGGCCGGCAACATCGGCTCCGACACGATCATGAGCTACACGGTGATCGGCGACGCCGTGAATCTGGGCGCCCGGCTCGAGTCGTTGAACAAGGAATACGGGACGCGGATCATCATCAGCGAGGCGACCCGGTCGCGGCTGAAAGGGCAGTATGATATCCGTCCGTCTGGGCGACGGTGATCGTGAAAGGCAAGAGCGAGCCCGTCGCGATTTTTGAGGTCAGACCATCATGATGCGCACACCTGCGAGTTGTTCTGGCGGCTGGCACTGTTGCTCGGCGCGACGCTGACGGCCGAGCGGCGGCGAGCAGCTGGGCTCGATCGGCAGGCATCAGCAAGGGGCTGCGGTCGCCAAGAAGGCCAACGAGGTTCGCGACCTGCAGATCACCGAGGCCGAAGAGCAGCAGCTCGGCGCCGCGGTCAGCGAGAAGATTCGCACCCGCTACGGTGTCGTGCAGGATGCCGCGGTGCACCGCTACGTGGCGCTGGTCGGCGTCGCGCTCGCCGCAGGCCAGCACGCGCCCCGCCCTGCCGTGGACCTTCATCGTGCTCGACACCGACGGCGTCAACGCGTTTGCCGCGCCTGGCGGCTACGTGCACATCACGCGCGGCGCGCTGGCGCTGATCCAGAACGAAGCGGAGCTGGCCGGCGTGCTCGGTCACGAGATCATTCACGTCACCGAGAAGCACACCATCAAGCGCGATCCAGAAGAGCAAGGCCGTGCAGATGGGCGCGTCCGAAACGCTCTCCGGCAACTCGGCGCTGATGCGAACGCGCCGTCACCGCCACCTACGACAACATCGTCGAGAAGGGCTTCGGCCGCGAGGAAGAGAACGAGTCGGACGAGAAGGGCATCGCCCTGGCGAACGAGATCGGCTATGCGCCGAACGGCCTCGGCGCGTTCCTGACGACGCTGAAGGATCGCAACAAGGACGCGAAGGAGAAGCGCGGGTTGTTCGCCTCGCATCCGGAGATGCAGGAGCGCCTCGACAACCTGAAGAAGCAAATCGCCGCGAAGAAGATGGCGTCGACCGCCACGCTGCGCGCGATCGCTACAAGAAGTTCATCACCTACACGCCGGTGGCGGTCGACGGAGATCGCCACGGTCGACTGCCGGGTCCGCGGGTCTGACCGGCGGCGACGCGCAAGCCGAAGAGAAGAAAGCCGAAGAGCCGAAGAAAGCCGAGGAGCCGAAGAAGAAGAGCGGCGGCTTCGGCCTGAGCAAGATGCTGCCGACCGGCGGCGGTGAGAAGCAGCAGGCCCAGGTGACCGGCGTCGGGTCGGCGCGCGGAGTGGATCCCGAGAAGGACTCGAAGGGCGGCGGCGAATCCCGAAGCCCGTGCCGGTGAAGATCGCCGCGGCCGACATCGCCGCCTTCAAGAAAGAAGGAGGCCTGCCGTAGCCTGGTGGGTGCTCGACCTGATCCTCGCCGGCGCGGTCGCGCTGGTCCTCACGCTGGCGCTCTTCGCCGCCGTGCGCAGCCGTTCGTTCGCGGCCGGCTGGTGTTCAGCGCGTGGCTGTCCTCGCTTCCTGGCCTGGAACTGGCGGTGACCCAGGGCTATGGCGACCTGGAGGTGCTGGCCGCCCTCGCGCCGGCTGGTCTTCGTCCTCGCGTTCGTCAACCTCGTCGTCGCGCTGCTGGTCAACCCGTGGCGCGACAGACCGCCCCTCCGATCGCTTCCCCGCGATCGTGCAGGACGTCACCGTCGTCGGATTGTTCTTCGTCATCGCGCACCGTGCTGCTGCGCGAGCAGCTGCTCGACGACGTCCGCCGTCGGCGCCGTGGTGGTGGGCTTCGCGCTGCAGGACACGCTCGGCAATTTCTTCGCCGGGCTCGCCATCCAGATCGAGAAGCCCTTCCGCGTCGGGCACTGGATCAGCATCGGCGGCACGCGAGGGACAGGTGCAGGAAGTCACCTGGCGCGCGACCAAGCTGCGCACCAAGGACGGCCAGTTCCTGATCGTCCCCAACAGCGTCATCTCGAAGGACCCGATCCTCAACTACTCCGAGCCGACCATCCCGACCCGGATCGAGGTGGAAGTGGGCGCGAGCTACCTGACGCCGCCGAACGAGGTCAAGCAGCGCCATTCATCGCGCGATGGCCAACGCGCCGCTGGTGATGAGCGATCCGGAAGCCGCGGTCGATGATCAAGGGCTTTGGCGCATCGTCGGTGGACTACGCCGCGAAGTTCTGGATCGAGGACTACGCGCGCGATCGACCAGGCGCAGGATCAGGTCCGCACCAACATCTGGTACAAGTTCCGCCGCTCGAACATCGAGATCCCGTATCCGATTCAGATCCAGTATTCGACGCGAGGAGCAGCCGCTACGCGACGGACGCGCATATCGACGCCGCGGCCGACGCAGCTTGTCGGCGATCGATCTGTTCTCGCACGCTCACGCCGGACGCCAGGCGCGGCCTGGCGCGCGCGGCCGGCGAGCACCTGTTCGCCGCCGGCGAAGCCGATCGTCCGGCAGGGTGACCGACGGCAGCTCGATGTTCGTGGTCCTGCGCGGCAGCGTCATGGTGACGCTCGAGCCGTCGGGCCAGCAGGTGGCCACCATCCCGAGCGGCGGGTTCTTCGGCGAGATGTCGATGCTGACCGGCGATCCGCGCACCGCGACCGTGCGAGCCGTGGACGACGTGCAGGTGCTGGAGATTGCCGCCGCGGACATGCGCCTGCTCGCGCAGTCCACGCCCGGTTTGCTGGAGCACATCAGCACGGTTGTTTCGGCTCGCCGCGCCGGCCTGGCGCAGGCCGAAGCCACCGCTGCAGCGGCGGCCGCGGAACAGATGCAGGCGCCGCAGACCTTACTCGCACGGATTCAGGCATATCTGCAACTGTAGAATCTAGTGAGGTCGTGATGTGGTGATCTTTCGATCTGATCGATCGATGCGGATGAGCGAAGATCTATCAGTCGATCGCCAATCAGACCCAGCAGATCACAGACGTCTTTCGACCCACACAAAACGTCCTTACCGTCCCGAGTGACGTCGACGATGATGCCGGGGCCATAGCGTTCGATGTCCGAGGCCCGCAGCGAGATGCGCATCTCGTCCAAGCCGGTGGCAAAAGTCCCGAAACGAATCGGCGTCTCCTTGAGGCGCAACAGCCAGAACGGAATCTCGAACCGCGCGAGCTTCTGCTCGTCTGGATCCCAGGCGAGCACGTGCATGGTGGTGAGGGTGGTGCGGGGGGCGTCCGGTGCCGGCTCGTTGCGTCGGGCCATGGCGGAGTCGCGCATTTCGAGGAGAGGGGCCTTGGCGGCGAACCGCTGCCGAACGTCGGTGAACGCGGCCTCGGCACTGTCGCCGCTGGCGTCCTCGACGTGCAGATGGTCGCGCATCCACGACACGCCGAACACCGCGGCGCTGATGGCGCAGAACACCACGAACACCGCCACGCCGAACACGATGGGCGCCCAGCGCCGTGCCTTCATTCGTCTCCCCGGGGCGCAACCCGCGGCCCCTCCTGTGGGTAAGGACGAGCAGGTCAGAGCGTGAGTTCCGCTCCGCTGCCGGTCTCGATGGCCCGCCTCAGCACCAGGTCGGCGGCCACCACGTCCTCCACGGCCATACCCAGCGACTTGAACACCGTGATGTCCGCTTCCGCCGTGCGACCGGGGGCCCGGCCCAGCACGATCTGGCCCAGTTCTCCGATGATGTGCGAATCCGTGAACCGCCCCTCGCCGATGCCCATCACGACGTCGCCGGACTCGACCAGGGCCGCCGCGCGGGAGTCCACGTAGAGCCGCGCTCGCGCGACCAGGTCCGGCGCCATCTCCCGCTGAGTCGGGCGGCAGGCTCCGACCGAAATCACATGCGCTCCAGCGGCACACCCAGCCGTTCTCGAAGACCGGCGTCGGTGAGGACGTCACCAGCACGACGATATCGGCGTCGCGCATGGCCTCTTCAGCCGTGCTCGTGCGTGCGCAGCCCGGCGTGGGTGTGCGGCGCCATCTCGGCGACGAACCGCTCGCGGCTGGCGGCCGCGGGGCGACCACACCCGGACGTCGGTGAGCCTTCGCACCTCAGCCAGCGCCTCGAGGTGGCTGCGAGCCTGCACACCCGTGCCGATGATCGCCAGACGTGGTGGCGTCGGCCCGTGCCAGGTGGCGCGCCGAGACGGCGGACACGGCGGCGGTGCGCGCCTCGGTGATGTAGCGGCCGTCGAGGATGGCCTCCAGGGCTCCGGTGTCGGGATTCAGAAGGAGGATGGTGGCCAGGTGCGAGGGCAGCCCGCGTGATTCGTTCTCGCCGAACACCGTCACCAGCTTGGCGCCGAGCCGCGCCGGCTGCGGCATGTAGGCCGGCATCAGGCCGAAGTACGCGTGGGTGGGGCCGACCGTCAGCACGCTACGCACCGGCTGCAGCACGTCGCCGGCGGAGAAGCGCGCGAGCGCGTCCTCCATCGCCTGGATCAGATCGGCCATCGGCAGCAGCGACTTCACCTGCGCTTCGTTCAGTAAGCGGAAATGCTGGGACATGGGTCAGACCTCGTGGACCGCCGGCAACGCGGCGGCCACGGCAATCGTATTCGCGTGGATGGTGACGATGGCGTCGATGTCGTGCGCATAGCCGCCGCTCATCGAGATGGCGACGGGCACGCCGAGGGCCCGGCACCTCTGCAGCACAATCTCGTCGCGGCGGCGCAGGCCGGCGACGGTCATCTTCAGCCGGCCGAGTCGATCGCCCTCGTAAGGGTCCGCCCCGGCGAGGTAGAAGACGAAGTCCGGGCGATGGCCGATGAGCACGTCTTCCAGGTGATGCGTCAGCAGCCGCAGGTACTCCTCGTCGCCGGTGCCATCCTCGAGCGGCACGTCGAGGTCGCTGACCTCCTTGCGGAACGGGAAGTTCTGCGCGCCGTGCATCGAGAACGTGAAGACCGTCGGATCGTCCCTGAAGATGGCGGCAGTGCCGTTGCCCTGGTGCACGTCGCAGTCCACTACCGCGATGCGCGTGGCCGCGCCGTCGCGCTGCAGCATGCGGGCCCCGACCGCCACGTCGTTGAAGATGCAGTAGCCCTCTCCGCGATCGGCGAAGGAATGATGGGTGCCGCCGGCGAGATTCACCGCCACGCCGTCCCGCAGCGCGGCGCGGGAGGCGGCGAGCGTCGCGCCCACCGACCGCCGCGAGCGCTCCACCATCTCTGGTGACCACGGAAAGCCGATCCGGCGCTGCGCGTCGCGCGGCAGCGTGCCGGTGGCCACGGCGTCCACATACTCAGGCGTGTGAATCAGACGCAGATCGTCCCAGCTGGCCGCCGGCGCTTCCTGGACGTCTGACAGCGGCAGAATTCCCTCGGCGAGAATCCGCTCCCGCAGCCGCGAGTACTTCGCCATCGGGAACTTGTGCCCCTCGGGCAACGGCAGCACGAAATGGTCGGAGTAGAACGCCAGCACTGGCGACAGCGTACATCACGCGCGTGATGCCGGATAATCAGTCGCATGGTACACACCATCCGCACGATCGACGCGCACGCGGCGGGCGAACCGCTGAGGCTCGTGGTGGACGGGCTCCCATCGCCCGAAGGCAAGACCATGCTCGAGAAGCGCGCCTGGGCGGAGAAGCGGCTGGACCATTTCCGCCGCGCAATCATGCTGGAGCCGCGCGGGCACGCCGACATGTACGGTGCGCTTCTCACCGAGCCGGTGACCACGGACGGCCACGCCGGCGTGCTGTTCATGCACAACGAAGGCTGGAGCACCATGTGCGGCCACGGCATCGTCGCGGTGACGACGATGGCGCTGGAGCGCGGGCTGATCGGGCCGGACCTCGACGAGATTCGCTACGATGCACCGGCCGGGCGCGTGGTGGCGAGAGCGACACGCGGGCAGGGCCGCCAGTCGGGACGGGTGTCGTCGGTGAGCTTCGTCAACGTGCCGTCGTACGTGCACGAGGCGGGCCTGCCGGTCACCGTAGGCGGCCGAACCATGCGCGTGGACATCGCCTTCGGCGGCGCCTTCTACGCCATTGTCGATGCCGAAGCCGCGGGTATCCCGATATTGCCTGCGCGCCTGCCCGAACTGCGCGTCCTGGGGATGAGCGTAGCCCGCGAAGTGGAGCGGCTGCGGCAGGTGGTCCACCCGGACGATGCGGGATTGAAGGGCATCTACGGCACCATTTTCACCGGGCCGCCACAGGGCGAGGGCCACCTGAGGAACGTGACGGTGTTCGCCGACGCCGAAGTGGATCGCTCTCCCTGCGGCACCGGCACCGCCGCGGTGATGGCAGTGCTGGCCGAGATGGGCCTTCTGGTAGACGAGGTGCCGTTCATCCACGAATCGATCGTCGGCACGACGTTCACGGGCCAGATCGTGCGCCGGACGATGGTGGGGGAGCGAGAGGCGATCGTGCCCGTCGATCGAAGGCAGCGCCTGGATTACCGGCGAACATACCTTTCTGATCGACGGCGACGATCCGCTGAAGGCGGGGTTTCGCCTCTAGAAGGCAAGGCAGACGGCAACCGGCAGACGGCAACCGGCAGACGGCAGACGGCAGACGTAAAGCCTCAAGCCCCAAGCCCCCAAGCCCCAAGCCCCAAGCCCCCAAGCCTCAAGACCCAAGACCCAAGACCCCAGGCAGGGTCCAGCCCCAGACCGACCCTGTGAACAACTTTTGCAGTGGGCTGTCGGGTAGGGGAAACAGGCCAGATGACCATGCCAGCTCGCGCGCGACGTCGGTGGATCGCAGGATTGGTCCTGGCCGGCCTCGCCGTGTTGTCGCTGAGCGGCGCCGCTCAACAGCTTGCGAGCCTTGCGGAGCGCAATGGTGCGCTGCCGGGCCCGCTGCCGCTCTTTCCCGCGGATAACTGGTGGAATCTCGATATCACCTCGGCCCCGGTGGATGCGCGTTCCAGCGACTTCATCAATTTCATCGGCCCCACGGATGGTCTGCATCCCGACTTCGGCGGGCTCGATCCGGATGTCGTCAATGGCATCTACGGCATGCCGTTCGTGGTCGTGGGCGCTGACCAACCCAAGGTGTCCGTGGTCTTCGACTATGACGAAGAGAGCGATGGTGTGAACCACGCCACGGGCCAGAGCTATCCGTTCTATCCCGTTCCGGTACAGGCCATTACAGAACCGTTCTGGATCGAGGGCGGCCCGGCGGGAAATTCCGGGGCGGGCGGCGATCGGCACATGCTGATCGTGGACCGCGACAACCGGCACCTGTACGAGCTGTTCGACCTGCGCTGGACCGGTGCTCGCTGGGAGGCCGGGTCGGGAGCGTTCTTCGATCTCAACGCCAATGGTCGGCGGCCCGAGGGCTGGACGTCCGCGGATGCCGCGGGCCTGGCGATCCTGCCCGGACTGGTTCGCTACGACGAGGCGTTCGGGCCCGACGAGATCCGTCATGCGCTGCGCGTCACCGTGCACGGCGTCAACAACTACGTGTGGCCGGCGTCGCATCGAGCAAACACCAACGCCTCGGGGCCGCCGCTCGGCGCCCGCATGCGCCTGAAGCCGGGCACGAACATCAGCGGCTACCCGCCGTACATCCAGAAGATCTTCCGGGCGATGAAGACCTACGGGCTGATCGTCGCGGACACCGGATCGGACATGTACTTGAGCGGCGTCTTCGATACGCGATGGAGCAACGACCAGCTGAACCCGGCCTTCCGCGCGATCAAGGCCAGCGATTTCGAGTTCGTGCAGCTCGGATGGCGAGGGAACACCGGGCCGTGCACGATGCCCGGTGCCCCCACCGCGTTGACGGGCAGCGGCACCGGGCTCGTGGCGTCGTTCAACTGGGTGGCGCCGACCTCAGGTGGCGCCGTCACGGACTATCTGCTCGAGGCCGGCAGCACACCCGGAGCGGCAAACCTGGCCACGGTGTCGGTGCCGGCCTCGACCACCACGTTCGCAGCCTCGGCGGCCGCGGGTACGTATTACGTGCGGGTCCGCGCGCGCAATACCTGCGGCAGCGCGGCTTCGAACGAAGTGATGGTGACGCTGTCCAACTCCTGCCCGTTGCCTGGCGCGCCGGGACCGGCCACGGCAACAGTGAATGGTTCGCTGGTGGGTGTCACATGGCCGCCGGCGCCGGGCGCCACCGCTCACGTGTTCGAGGCCGGCTTGCTGCCCGGCCAGGCGACGCTGGTGAACAGCGTGGTGAACGGCACGGCGCTGACCGCGCAGGCGCCACCGGGCGTGTACTTCGTCCGCACGCGCGGCCGTAATGCGTGCGGGACCGGACCGGTCTCGCCGGAGTCGATGATCGCGGTCGGATGCACGGCGCCAGGGACGGTTTCGCCGCTCGCTTACACGGTCAACGGCCGGCAAGTGGTACTCACCTGGAATGCGTCTGCAGGTGCCACGGACTATGTGCTTGAAGCCGGCACGTCGAGCGGCGCCTCGAACGTGATCACCGTCCCGACCGCGGCGACGTCGCTCTCCGCCACGGCCCCGCCGAACACCTACTACGTGCGCGTACGCCCAAGAAACGCGTGCGGCTCCGGTTTCTATTCGAACGAGGTGTCGTTCACGGTGAGCTGAGGCACGGGGCCTGAGGCCTGGAGCCCGAAGCCTCAAGCCCCAAGTCTCAAGACTCAAGACTTGAGACTCAAGACCTGCCTCGAGTCACCACCCAATCGCCACGCCGTCCTTCCGCACGTCCGAGCCGCCCATCATCACGCCGGTCTTCTGGTCGATGACGATGCCCTGGAAACCGCCCATCTGTCCGCGTCCCTCGCTGAGCGTGTGGCCGCGGGCTTCGAGCGACTGACGCACGCTGGCCTCGATGCCGCTCTCCACCGCCAGGCTCGTGCCCGTGTGACGCACGCGCGCGGCTTCGCCGGCCTGCTGGACGTTCATGCCGAAGTCCACCAGGTTGGCCACGACCTGCGCGTGGGCCTGCGCCTGGTTGTCGCCGCCCATCACCCCGAACGAGGCCCACGGACGGGCGTCCTTCAGGATCATTGCCGGCACCAGCGTGTGCAGCGGCCGCTTGTGCGGCGCGACCTGGTTCGGATGTCCGGCGGTGAGCACGAACCCGGAGCCGCGGTTGTGCAGGGCGATGCCGGTCTCGCCGGCGACGATGCCGGCGCCGAAGCGCGGCGAACAGCGACTGGATGAACGACACGACGTTGCCGTGTCGATCGGCGACGGTCAGGTAGATGGTGTCGCCGAGATCCTGGCCGGTGAAGTCGCGGCCGGGCGCCGCGGCCAGGCTGTTGCCGGGCGCTCCGGGCGCATACATGCCGGCGCGGCGCATGATCAATCTCCGGCCGGCGGCGCGCCGCGTACTCCTTGGACAGTACCATCGCGAGCACCTCCGGCGGCATCGACGCGCGATCGGCGAGATACGCGCTGCGATCGGCGAAGGCCAGTTGCTTCGCCTCGGCCACCAGGTGCAGGTAGTCCGCGGAGTTGTGCCCCATCGCCTTCAGGTCGAAGGCCTCCATCAGGTTCAACATCTCCAGCGCCACGAAGCCCTGCGTGCTGGGCGGCATCTCGAGGACCTCGTAGCCGCGGTAGGTGGTGCGGATGGGCGTGACCCACTCCGCGGTGTGCGCCGCGAAGTCGCGCATTTCCAGCAGGCCGTCGCGCGCTTTCACGTCGTGCACGATCGCGCTGGCGATGTCGCCGGTGTAGAACGCGTCACGCCCCTGCTGCGCGATCAGGCTCAGGCTCCCGGCGAGCCGCGGGTTGGCGAAGATTTCGCCTTCGGCAGGTGGTTGACCGCACGGCAGGAAGGTGGCCGCTGCAGCCGGATCCGCGTTCAGCTTCGGACCCGCCTCGGCCCACTCCGCCGCCATCAGCTGCTGCACCGGGAAGCCGTCGCGTGCATACGCGATGGCAGGCTGCAGCGCCTGGGCCAGCGTGATCGTGCCGAAGCGCGTGAGCAACTGATGCCAGCCTTCAACCACGCCGGGCACGTTGACGGGCAGCGGGCCCGTGCCGGGCATCTCGGTGAGGCCGCGACGCGCGAACTCCTCGGGAGTGGCGCGATACGCCGAACGCCCGCTGGAGTCGAGACCGTACGGCTGTCCGGTGGCAGAGTCGTAGACGATCGCGAACAGGTCGCCGCCGATGCCGTTCATCGACGGCTCGACCACGGCCAGCACCGCCGCTGCCGTCACCGCCGCGTCGATGGCGTTGCCGCCGTCCTGCAACACCCTCAGGCCGGCCGCGGACGCCATCGCCTGGCTGGTGGCGATCATGCCGTGCCGCCCGACGGCCGCCGATCGAGTGCCTCGGATATTGCCCGCGGGTCGATCGCCAGGGGTAATCGACGTGGTCGCGCTGGTGGTGGTCATGATCGGGTGCGATTGTAGCGGAGGGAGGGCTCCTCCAGACGGCGCTCGTGCCCTGGGCACTCGCTCCGCGCGAGAGCGCTCGCACTTTGGCACTCGCGTAGGATGAGACGGCGCTCGCTCCGCTCGCGTAGGGACGGACATGCACGCTGTTCGATCTTACGGCCCCTGGGGCCGCCCGAAGGGACGCTCCCACGGGCGCTCGTGCTTTCGCGCTCGCGTAGGGTCAGATGGCGCTCGCTCGGCTCGCGTGGGAACGCACATGGACGCTGTTTGATCCTACGGCCCGCAGGGCCGCCTGCCGCCTGGGGGCTGCCTTTTCGCCCTACGCCCCGAAAAGGGGCGCCCTCCTGTTTCCAACCGCCCCGCAGGGGCGCCGAGGTTGGGTAGAATCGCAGCATGTCGCGTCTGGTCGCCTCGATCATCACGTGCTGCGCCGCGCTCTCGGTCACCGCGACCGCGCAGTCGCCGGCGCCGATTGCGATCGCCGATGCGGAGCTTTCGGCCGGGCTGGTGAAGGCGATGCGTTCCGCCCTGCCATTCCCACCTGCCACGCCCGAGGGCACGCCCATCGGCGGCAGCATCGACGCCGTCTGGACCGTCCGCTGGCCCGATGCCGACGCCCTCCGGATCGAGGTGCTGGCCAATCCGTTGAACACCGGCAATCGCGACCGGGCCCTGAAGGCGGAGCAGGAGATTCAGAAAACGGCGATGAACTCGCAGCTGCGATCGCAGGGCGACTACGAACGCGCCGTCAGGGAATTCGAGCGCACCGGCCGGGCCCCCACCGTCCGCGAGATCACGCTGCGCGATGATGGGCTGGCCGGCGAGCGCTACGACGCTGAAAGTCAGTTGACGATCGTCGCCCAATCGATCGCGCCGGGTCACCAGTTCACCATCTCCACATCGGCCATGCCGGCCGTGTCCACCGCGGTTCCCGGTCTGCTGGTGGTGCGGGTGGCGGCCAACGCCTATCAGGAGCCGGAGTCGAGCGGCCTGCCGGGCATGGGCCACTTTTCGCCCGAACAGGCGTTGGTGTTCTTCGGGCCGGTTGGCACCCCGGTGATCACCCCGCGAGAGGGCGCGGACGTCGAGATTTCGATGGCGGCGGGCGCGCGACCCTCCCCAGGCCGCCATGGCACGGTGGTCTGGATCAGCGGGAATGCGGCGTTGGTGGAGCAGGTGCTGAGGCAGGCGGACTGGTCGGTGCTACGCGCGCTCGTAGAGGGGTGAGCACCGGTCGTCCCGGGCCAGGTATCCAATCGACTCATGGAAGGAACAGGTGTGGGGCTGCGGCCGTCCAACCCTTACAGGAGGGACACACCATGTTCCGCATACTGCGCAATCACGACTGGAACTTCTCATCGACGGCCGAAACGGTGGTGGGCGCGTTGCTCGTCGTCACGCTCGCCGCGATGCTCTTCGTCTAAGGCCCACGCCACCCTTCTGGTGCCGGCAGTTCAGCTCCGATCCGTAGCCGCCAGATAGCTCTTCCTCGCGCGAACCGTCATCCCTGGACGGTTCACGCGAACGTCGAGCTTGTGCACCTTGCCATCGAGCGCCGCTGGCGCGAAGCCGATCAGATACTGGCTCCGGAGTTCCTGGGCCACACGGCTGAACGTCGGCGACAGGTCCACGGTCTTCTGCAACTCGAAATACCCCCCGCCGGTTTCCTCTGAAATCTTGCGCAGATCCTTCGACGGCCTCGAGCGCACGACGCGCACGCCGTTGAAGTACTCCGACTCGAGTCCGATGGAGTAGACCATCACTTCTTCGTCACGCGCGCGCCCGAGCACGGTACCGAAGCCGATGCGGCTCGACGTGTCCTCGCCATCGGTGAACACCAGCACCACGCGCCGGCCATCGATGCCCTGCAGCGCGTCGAGGCTGGCGGCAATCGCGTCGTTCAGGCGCGTCGGATTACCGAAATACAAATCGTTCAACGCCGCGATCAGCTCGTCACGATTGTTCGTGAACGTGCCGCTCATCTGGATCTTGTCGTTGAACGCGCCGACCTGCGCGCGGTCCACTGGCAGCAGGCGCAGCAGGAATTGCTCGGCGGCGCGGTTCAGCAGCTTGAGATTGGCGGTCATGCTGGCGCTGGTGTCCAGCATCACGACCGCGGTGAACGGTTGCGGTTCGCTGGAGAACAACCCGATTTCCGCCGGCTTGCTGTTATCGAGAATGGAGAAGTCCGCCTGGACCAGGTCCGGTATCAGCCGGCCGGTCGAATCGAGCACCGTGGCGTAGACCGGAACCGTTCGAACGCTCGACCGGAACAGCGGTTGATCCTGGGCCGCGGGGGCGGCGAAGGCGACGACGCCCAGCAGGGCGGCGGCGAACGCGGGAACGAGCGCCGGGAGCTTCATGCGACCATCTTATTACTGGTCCGCTACCCCAGGCCTGGAACTCCGGCCCGGGGCTAAGATGGGGCATGGACCCGGGCCTTTGCGGACAGTGCCGGCACCGTCAGGTGATCGAGACGCCCCGGTCGCAGTTCTTCCTCTGCCGGCTGTCGTTCGTTGACCCGAGGTTTCGCAAGTATCCTGTGTTGCCCGTCCGGGTGTGCCCGGGGTATGAAGAGGGAAGTCCGGAGCCACCACGGCAGCCATCCTCCACGTCCTGACCCGCCGCCACATTGCGGGGCTCACGATCGTCATCGTGCTGACGGCGATACGTGCGTCTGTGCTTGCGCAGGCCCCCGGGACGCCACCGGAACCGACGCCGACGTCACCGCTGTCACCGGCACCATCACCTTCGCCGGACACGCCGACACCGCCAACGACGCCGATACCGAGCCTGGCCGCTGTGCTGACACGCGCCGGGGAGTACGCACTGGCCTACGAGACGCGGTTCTCGCTGCTCGTCGCCGAGGAGGATTACTATCAGCGCGCCGAACGGCCGACGCAGGTCGGCACAGCCAACCAGGCCCGCACCCCCAATCCGGCGGGCAGCTTCGACATTGGCGGCCGGCGGGCGCGCCGCCTGCGTTCGGACTATCTGCTCGTGAAGAGCGACGAGGGCGGATGGCTGCCGTTCCGCGACGTTTTCGAGGTGGATGGCCGCAAGGTCCGCGACCGCGAGGACCGGATGGTGAAGCTACTGCTCGCGCCGAGCCCGTCGGCCCTCGATCAGGCGCGCCGCCTGATGGACGAGAGCACCCGTTACAACCTTGGTCGCGTGGTCCGCACCATCAACATTCCGACGCTGGCCGTGCTGCTGGTTCAGCCGAACCTCCGGGCCCGCTTTGTCTTCACGCGCGACGGCGAGACGGTGGTGGCGGGTCGTACTGCCTGGACGCTGGCCTTCGAGGAGCGCGTGCGCCCGACGCTGGTTCGAACGACCAGCGGCGCGGACCTGCCGATGTCGGGCCGGCTGTGGATCGATCCGGCCACGGGCACGGTACTGAGGACGGAGATGTCGGTGGCCGACAGCAGCGTGATTGCCACCGTCGCCGTCGAATTCCGCGAGGACACGTCGCTCGACCTGTGGGTCCCGTCGGAAATGACTGAGTACTACAAGGCGACGATGAGCTCGGACGAGATCCGCTGCACGGCCACTTACAAGAACTACCGGAAATTCAGCGTCTCGACCGACCAGGAAATCGAGAAGCCGCCGACCAAGAAGCCGCCTGGGTGAACGAAACCGGCAGACGGCAACCGGCAGACGGCAACCGGCAGTCCGGCAGACGCCCGATCCCGATCCCTGATCCCTGACCCCTCTCCTATCGCCCGGGTCCACCTTCCGGTTATGCTGTCCCGATGTATATCGCCCGACTGCGAGTGATAGTCGCGCTGGCGGCCACGGTGGCCCTGGGCTGCGGCAACTCCCCAAGCGCGCAATCGCCCGCACCGGCGCCGGCGCCGCCGTCCTCCGCAACCCCCGGTGGAGCCGACCCCGTGGTGGCTGAGGTGGGTGGCCGCAAGATCACGCTGAGCGAAGTGGACGCGAAGTGGCAAGAATTCGATGCCGCCGAACGCGCGCGCCTGACTCAGCTGCTGTATCAGAACCGCCGCAACATGCTCGAGCTGGTGATGGGCGACGTCCTCATCGCGGACGCGGCCAAGGCGGCGAACATGACGCCCGAGGCCTACACCGAGCGGGAAATCGCGAAGCGGTCCCAGCCGATCAGCGAAGCCGAGATCCAGAAATTCTACGAAGAGAACAAGGAACGCGCGCAGGGCCGGACGATGGAGCAGCTGCGGCAGCCGATCGTCGAGTTCCTGCAGGGGCAGCGCAAGGGGCAGGCGCGCGCGCAGCTGGTTGACGAACTCCGGAACAAGACGGCGAACGTCAAGGTGCTGCTCGACCCGCCCCGGGTCGAGGTGATGGTGGCGGCGAACGACCCGGTCCGCGGAGAAGCGACGGCGCCGGTGACGCTGGTCGAGTTCTCCGACTATCAGTGACCGTTCTGCGCGAGAGTCGGTCCGACTCTCACGAAGGTCCTTGCCACCTACGGCAACAAGATTCGCATCGTCTACAAGGATTTCCCGCTGCCGTCCCACGCGAACGCGCAGAAGGCGGCCGAAGCGGCGCACTGTGCCGGTGACCAGGGCAAGTACTGGGAGATGCACGATCTGATGTTCGCGGACATCGCCGCGCTGTCGGTGCCGCAGCTGAAGCAGGGCGCAGGGAAACTGAGCCTGAACCAGGCGACGTTCGATCAGTGCCTGGACTCGAACAAGCACCAGGCCCGCGTACGCGAAGGCGCGGCGCAGGGCGAAGCGCTCGGGGTGAACTCGACGCCAAGCATCTACATCAACGGCCGCCCACTGATCGGCGCCCAGCCGTTCGAGGTGTTCAAGCAGGCGATCGACGAGGAGCTGGCGAAGGCCGGGCAGAAGTAGGCCGCAGTGGGCCGCGCCTGCGGATGGGATACGGGGCCGCGCCTACGGCGCGGTAGGCGCGGCTTCGCCGCGTAGCGACGCCCGTTCCGATCCTACGCGCCCGAAGGGCGCGCCCACCGTGCGAAGCACGGCCCTGTTCTTCCTACCGAACGAAGTGAGGCCCTCTCCGAGCGAAGCGAGGCTAGGGAATCAGCACAATCTTCCCCCGCGCGCCCGGCTCCATGACGAGCCGATGCGCCTGCGCGGCGTCGGCCAGCGGCAGCTCGCGCGACACCACCGGCGTCAGCGTGCCGTTCGCAAACCCCTTGCCCAGCTCGGTGTGAACCCGCGCCAGGTCGTCACCGGCCAGGTTCCAGAACACCATGCCCATCACGGCCGCTTCCTTGCCCATGATGCGGCGCGGATCGATCTCCACGCGGCCGCGATTGCCGATGATGACGATGCGGCCGTACTTGGCAAGGATGGCGAGATCGTGATCCAGGTTCTGGTTGGCCAGCATCTCGATGATCACGTTCGGCCCGCCGCCGGTCAGTGCCGTCACTTGTTCGAGATAGCCGGGCTCGCGGTGATTGACCACGTGGTCCGCGCCCTGCGCGCGCGCGAGAGCGGCGCCTTCGTCGGTGCTGGCCGTGCCGATGACCGTGAGGCCGGCGGCGTGCGCCATTTGCGTCACCGCCACGCCCACCGCGCCACTGGCGCCATGCACGAGGATCGACTCGCCCTTCACCGCCTGCGCCCGCTGGAACAGCGCGCGCCACGCCGTGGCGTAGGGCACGTTGATCGCCGCTCCCTGGGCAAATGACAGCCGCTCCGGGAGCGGGTGCACCTGGTGCGGGTGGCACAGGACCATCGACGCATACGCGCCGTAGGCGCGGTTCTTTACCGTTCCGCCGATGTAGACGCGATCGCCGGCGCGCAGGCCGGTGACACCGTCACCCAGCTGGTCAATGACACCCGCGGCATCGGCGCCAGGCGTGTACGGCAACTCGGGGGCGATCGCATAGCCGCCCGCGCGCATGTAGGTGTCGTAGGGATTGACGCCGGCCGCGTGCACGCGCACGCGAACCTCTCCGGGACCGGGCCGCGGATCGGACTGTTCGGCAAGGGCGAGGACTTCCGGTCCTCCGAATTCGCGAGCGACGATGGCAAACATGGGGCGCAGTATAGCGGGTGGAGAGCGGTGGTGAGCCGGCGCTTGGCCGCACAGGTAGAATCGCTGCCATGGATTGGCTCGCCCGCCTCGAAGCGCCACAGGCCGCCCTCGCGGTCCTCACCGCGATGATCACCCCCGCGGTGCTCATCTCGGCGTGCGGCGCGCTCATCTTCTCGACCAGCACCCGCATGGGACGTGTGGTCGATCGCGTCCGCTCCCTCTCCGAGCGATTCGAAAAGCTGGCGCAGAGCACCGAGAAGGACGAGCTGTTCGAGGAGCGCTGGGCGCTCATCTTCTCGCAGCTCGATCGCCAGACCTCACGGGCACGGCTGCTGCAGCGCGCGCTGTCCTCGTTCTATATCTCACTCAGCAGCTTCGTCGCCAGCAGCGTCGCCATCGCCATCGTCGCCGCGGTCGCGCGCAACTACACATGGATTGCCGTGGCGCTGGGGCTCGTCGGCTCGTTCTTCATGTTCTACGCCTCGGTGTTGCTGGTCATCGAGTCGCGCATGGCCATGGGCGCGATCATGAGCGAGATGGACTTCGTGTGGAAGGTCAGCCTGAAGTACGCCGGCAAGGAGCTGAGCGAGAAGAGCGCCGGCGGCCCGTTTACGTGGCTGGGCAAGAAAATAGGCTGAGCCTTACTCTCGCAGCGCTGCCATCGGATCCACGCGCGTGGCGCGACGGGCCGGCAGCCACGTCGCGGCCAGCGCCACCGCCGAGAGCGCCATCGCCACCGCCGCCAGCGTCCACGGATCGTCCGGCCGCACCTCGAATAGCATCGACGCCATTCCTCGCGTGGCGAGAAACGCGATGCCGAGACCGAGCGCGACCGCCATGCCGCTCAGTGACAGGCCTTGCCCCAGCACCATCCGGCGGAGGTCCGACGGGCTGGCGCCCAGTGCCGCCCGCACTCCCATTTCCCGCGTGCGCGCGGTCACCGCATAGCTCATCACGCCGTAGGTGCCCACCGCCGCCAGGAGCAGCGCGGTCAGGGCGAAGATACCGACGAGCAGCGTATTGAACCGGCGGGGAGCAAGCCCGGAGGCGAGAATCTCGTCCACCGTGCGCAGCCGGGCGATCGGCTGCGCGGGATCGGCCTCGTGCACGGCGGCGCGGATTGTAGCGGCCGCGGAGCTCAGCGACTGCGCGCCGGCGGCCGATTCATCGGTCCACACGATGAACGACAGGAACGGCCAGCGTTCGTCGTTCTGGTCGAGCGGCACGTAGAACGCCGGGTCCGCGGCCTGCTCGATGTCGCGGTAGCGTGCATCGGCGGCCACGCCCACGATTTCGTGATGCCGCCCGCCGCCGAAGGTCACGACGCGGCCGATGGCGTCCGTACCAGGCAGGTAGCGATCGACGAAGGCCTGATTCACGATCGCCACCGGCGGATGGTCGGCGTCGTCGGCATCAGCGAACGATCGTCCGCGTACCAGCGTGATGCCGACGGCGCGGAAATAGTCCGGCGTTACCGCCTGGAAGTCCGCGCTCGGTTCCTGGCCGGACGACCGCCTGGGTTGCCCCTCGATCGCGACGCCGCGGTTCGGCGCCCCGCCGAGCGGCGCTGTGAACGCCGCGCCGGCCGCGCGCACGCCAGGCGTCTCGCGCAGACGCGTCAGGACCGAGCCTACCAGTTGTCGTTTCGGCTCGATGTTCACGCGGGAATCACCGTCCGATTCACCCCGCGGCGGCTGAAGGTAGCGCCCTGGCGCCAACGACAGGTCCGCGGCGATGCGTCCTTGAGGCGCGAAGCCGAGCTCCACGCGCTGCGCAGCCAGGAAGCTGGCCAGCAGCAGACCGGCGCCCACCAGCAGGACCTGGGCGATGGCCAGTTCGCCCACCACCATCACGTGGTGCCAGCGGCGCACCGTCCGATCCCCTGCGACACGTGGCCCCTGCCTCGACGCGTCGGCCATGGAGCGCCTGGCGCTGGCGAGCGCAGGGCCCAGCCCACACACCATCACGGTAGCCATCGACACGACGAGTGCGAACACGAGCACGGTGGCGTCTACGCGCACGTCGCTCACCCTGGGCAGCGAGGCCGGCGCAAGACCGACGAGTGCCTGCAGTCCCCACACCGCGAGCCCGAGCCCCAGCAATCCACCCGCCACCGCGATCACCATCGTCTCGGCGAGCAGCTGCCGCACCAGCTGCCAGCGGCCGGCGCCGAGCGCGACCCGCGTGGACAGCTCAACCTGCCGCGCCGCCGACTGTCCGAGCATCAGGCTCGCCACATTGGCGCAACCAATGGCGAGCATCAGCAGCACCGCCAGCTGCAGCAGCAGCACCAGCGGCCTGACCCGGCCGACGACCTGCTCGTGGAGTCCGACCACGTTGGCGCCGAGCCCGTCGTTGGTATCGGGATGGTCGTGTGCCAGGCGGGCCATGATTGCGCCCAGCTCGTCGCGCGCCGACGCTGCGGTGGCGTCGTCGGCGAGGCGGCCGAGGACGAAGAGCAGGTGCGAATCGCGGACGCTGGTGATGTCACCGGGGAAGGGGAAGCTGCGCGGGATGCCGCGGTCGCTGCCGATCCAGATCTCCACCTCCGGCATCATCGGCATCGAGAAGTCGGAGCGCAGCACACCCACGATGGCGTGTGCACGTCCTTCGATGGTCAGCTCCGATCCCACCGCGGTGGTGGCGTCGCCAAACAGCCGCTCGGCAAGCCCATTCGTGAGCACTGCGACGGGGCTGGCGCCTGGCGCGTCATCCGAGGGCAGCAGGGTGCGGCCCACCGCGGCCTGCACCCCAAGGGTGGTGAAGAACGTCCCCGAGGCGCCTGCAGCCCTCAGCCGTTCGGGTTCGCCCCGACCGGTGAGGTTGGCGGCAAAGCTGTCGAACGCGGCCAGCGACGTGAACGATCGCGCGTCGCTTACCCAGTCCAGGTAGTTCGCAGGCGCCACCCACCGCGTAGGGTTCTCCGCGCTGGTTTCCCATGCCACGACCAGTCGATCCGCGTCGGCGAACGGCAGAGGCCTCAGCACCACCGCGTTCAGCACCGAGAAGATGGCGGTGTTGGCGCCGATGCCGAGGCCGAGCGACACGATGGCCGCCAGTGCCAGCATCGGCTGGCGCATCCAGAGCCGGAAGGAGTGAGCCATGGCGGTTGGACGAGGTCAGACCGGCGGCGGTTGGTTGGCGTGCCAGAAGGCCTCGCTCCGCTCGGTAAGGCGCAGGGCCGTGCTTCGCACGGTAGGCGCGCCTCGCGGCGCGTGGGCCGGGAGACTAAAGCCTGAAACCCGATCCCTGATCCCTGATCCCTGATCCCTGATCCCTCGTCTAGAAAATCTGGCCGATCGAGAAGTGCCAGCGAGCGGATGTGCTGCCAGTAGGGTTGCCGTACTTCGGGAAGCCCAGATCGATCCGGATCGGCGCCAGCGGCGTACGGATGCGCAGGCCGAAGCCGACGCCTACGGCCAGATCGCTGAAGACGATTCCTGCCTCGTCCGTGAAGGTATTGCCGGCGTCCGCGAACGCCACGCCGCTCAGCAGCCAGAACAGTGGGAATCGAATCTCCTGGTTGAACACGAGCAGCTTGGTGCCGCCGACGGGCGAGTCCAGCAGGGTGTACGCCGACAGCGCGTCCTGCTTGTAGCCTCGCACCGTCTGCGTGCCACCGGCCTGGTAGAAGATGTCCAGCACCGTGAGCGGTGGCCGGCCGCCGAACGGCTGCAGGTTGCCCCAGCGGGCGTTGGATGCCAGCGTGAGCGGGCCCAGCGGCTGGTAGAACGAGCCGCGGACCAGCGTGCGCAGGTAGTCGAAATCGGAGCCGACGGCCCGCAATCCGAATTCGGCGCTGGTCGAAAACAGCCAGCCTTTTTTCGCGTCGAACATGTTGTCGCGCCGGTCCACGACGATGGCGGTGGCGGGCCCCGCGAGATTTCCGGTGAAGCGAAGCAGGCTCTGCCCCGTCTCCGTGGCCTGGAAGTTGATGTCCCGGTAGTCGTAGTGATAGCCCCACGACAACTCGATCGGCCGTTTCATTCGCCATCGCTGCTCGATCGTCAGCGCCGTCTCGTCGTCGCGGAAGATCACGTCCTCGCTGCGGGCGCGGTCCTCGGTGCGCGTGTCGACGTAGACGTTGGTGCGGATGCGCGACGACTTGATCCGCGGGACCGACATCAGCACGCGCGCGCTCTGGAATGACGGTTCGTAGCGGAGGCCGGCGCCAAGCGTCCAGCCGCGGCCGAGAAAGTTGCGATCGCGCAGGTCGGCCGCAACGCCGCCGGAGGAGATTCGTTTGTCGAACAGCGACTCGTACTCGTTGGTCGCTTCGAGGCCGTACAGAAACAGGAAGCGGCGCGACTCCTGGACGGAGACCACCGCGTCGACGGGCACCACAGTTGAGTTCGGCGTCGCCGAAGGCGCTGGCTCGAACGTCACGTCGGCGGACCGGAACGTGCCGATGTCATAGAGCTGGCGCCTGGTGGCTTCGGCCAGTGCGGGGCTGGCCGGCGCCCCCGCCTGAATCCGCGTCGCCCGTTCCACCAGCGCGTCGCGTGTGCTCTCGACGCCGGTGGTGCGCACCGACTGCACCAGGTAGAGCGGACCCTGGTGCACGCTGGCGACGATGTCCACGCGCCCCGCGGCCGCATTCACCTTCGTCTCGGCGTCGACCGAGGCGTCCCGGTACCCGAGGTTGCGGTAGTGACGCTCCATGGCGAGTCGCAGCGCCTGTTCGCCTCCGGCCACGTAGGCGGAGCCGACCGAGAGCCCGGTCGCCGCGATGGCCTCCTTCTCTCCTCCGGGCGCCACGCCAGTGACGGTGAACGTCGCGACCCGCGCGATCGGTCCTTCGACGATTCGAATCGGCAGCGTCGCGGCGTCGCCCGCAAACGCGATCGGCGCCACTGTGGCTTTCGCGCCGAGATATCCACGGGCCGCGTATGCGGACTCGACTGTCTCCAGCAGCGGCGCCGCGTTCTTCCACGCCTCGCCGTCCTGCTTGGCCTGGCTTGCGAGGTCCAGCAATTCCTTCTCGCTCAGCACCGTGTTGCCCGAGAACGCCAGGTGGCGCTCGGTCGTGACCGGGCCGGGGTCCACCTGCACGGACGCGGTCAGTTGATCGGCGATCGTCTCGTCTACATTCGCCGTCACGCTGGCGCGCAGGTAGCCGAGACCAGCGAGATGATTGCGGACAACCAGCTCGAGATCCGGGCCGATCAGGTCGACGACCACGCTGTCGGCCCACGTCTGCCGAAGCTGATCGACGAGCTCTTGTGGCGGGTCGTATCCTGAGATCGTCAGGACGGTGCGCGGACCGCGGGTGATGCGATAGTCGAGCGCGACCCTCGGCTCGGCGCTGGTGTTCGGGACGGCTCGCCTGGTCGGCACGATGCGCGCCGAGAAGTAGCCGCGGTCGAGATACACGCGGCTGATCCGCTCGCGGTCGTCAACCCATTGCCCGAAGTCGAAGTGATCGCCCGCCTTCAGGCTGGCCGCCGAGAGCACCTCGGCTTCGGCCAGGCCCGGCTCGCCGCTCACCGTGACGCTGACGATCCGATCGCGTTCTACCCTGCGCCGGGGCGCGATGCGCGGCGGCGACACTCCCGGCCCGAACGGGATCTCCTGGCGGAACTCGCCCGTGAACTCGCTGCCGCCGCGCGAGATGGCGCGAAACTCGAATCCGGGCCGCGGCCGATAGATGATCACCCACGTCAGCTCGTTGTCGTCGAGGTTGTCCGACAGCACCAACTCGAACCGGTTGCCGAGCCGCTTCGACACCGTGAGGCGCAGCGCCGGATCAACATCGCTCGAGACCAGCGCGAGATCGTCGGTGGTGCCGACCACCACCGAGTCGAAGCCGAGGAACTGCCCGGCGAAGCCCAGCACGTCGCCCGACGCCGCGCCGACGGCGGCCTGATCGGATTCGCTGCGACCGGACAGGGTTTCGCGTTGGCCGGTGACGAGCAGCGTCTGCAGATCGCGCTCGCCGAGCGGCGGATCGGAGTTGAGCGAGGTTTCGATCTCGTTCGCGGGTCCGGTCAGCCGCAGGTAGACCGTGTAGTCGCCCACCCGGGTATTGCCGGTGACATCGAGCCGCGGCATCATGCCGCGTTCCGGACTGAACTCGATGCGGCTGTCGCGCAGCCGGTACTGACGCCCGCTCACGGTGATGCGCCCATCGTCAGCCACCGCGACCTGGCCGTTCAGCGCCGGCTTTGCCAGGGTTCCCGTCAGCTGCAGCTCCGGCTGGAACTCCACGCGGGCGACGCTGTTGACCATGGAGAGCGGCCCAATCGTGCCGAGCTGCACGTCCAGCGTGGTGGAGCCCAACAGCGCCGGCAACTCCATTGGCGAGCGGCCTGAACCGTCGATCAGCAGCGAAGCGAGGCGAGCCAGCTCGGTCACCGGTTCGCGATACGCGCGGGCGGTGACGGTGGCCTTGCCTGACAGGCGGGTGCCGCTTGCGGCCCGGCTCCATGACAGGTCGGCGTCGAGCTGGCTGCGAAGGCCTCGCGGCAGCTCGAGGAACGCGCTGCGAAGCGTGATCGCGAGCGCATCGCCGCTTGCGGCAAACCGCCCCGCCGGCAGGCGTCCCTCAATCGTAGCCTCGCCGCCATTGAACTGCCCATGCAGGCCCTGAACGGCGATGCCGGTTGCGGTCGATCACCAACGATCCCGACCAGTCAGCCAGGGCCAGCCGCCATGGCTGAACCACCATGCTGCCGTCGTCGATCGCGATCTTGCCCTGCAATTCGCGTGCGCCGAGAGGACCTGTCAGGTCCACGTCAAAGGTCGATCGTCCACTCACCCTGGCCGGGATCAGCAGGTTCAGCAGTGCCATCGACGAGGTGCCGCCAAGGTGCAGTCGTCCCGACGCGCCCTCGAGCACGCCGACGCTGCCCGACGCCACGATCTTGGACTGCGGTCCGGTCCACTCGAAGGCGTCCACGTGCAGCAACCCGCTTTCGAGCCGCAGCGCGGTGGTCCGCTGCGTGTTCAGCTTCATGTTGCCCACGGTCAGGGCGCCACCCTCCTCCTGCACGCGAGCGTTGCACCGAATCGAGGCGCGGCGCCGATGCGGTCCCGTCCACCGTCAGGTTCAGGGTGCCGGTGAGGTCCGATGGTGGCTGGTCCATCAATCCCGCGAGCATCGGGGCCACGGCCACAGTCGATCGCAGTGAGAACGTGGCCGGCTCGACGGAGCCATTGCCGCCTGGCGAGCTGCCCTCGCGCAGCCAGTGCATCGGAATGGTGGCCACGCCGGCGACCGGACTGCCGAGCACCGTGCCGGTAAAGTCGCTCACGCGGATCGCACTGGTGTCGGCATCTGCCACCACCTTCACGCCGTTCGCGAGCTCCTGTTCGCCGCGCACGAGGGTCGTGAGCTCGATGGTGGCCTGTCCGGTCGGCTGGAACGTCTCCAGGCGCGAACCCAGGAACACTTCGGCTTTCACACTGCCCTCCGCGGTGGTGTTCTCCGGTACCAGGCCCGGCGAGAGCGCCGTGAGGTCCGCAATCGGGCCGTCAAGGGTGACGACGAGCTCGGCGCCGGTGACGGCGGCGGGTGACTTCGCGACTCCGAGCGTGCTCTCGCCGATCGTCAACCGTGTCGGTTCGACGATCTCGACGACACCGCTATCGAGGCGGGTGCGACTGGTGCCTGTCAGAGCCAGAGGACGCCCGCGGACCTCGCCGTCGAGTCGGGTCAGCGCCAGATTGACATTGACGCTCGGAAGGTCTTGAACGCTTCCGGACAGGTCCGCGGTGGCGTCGGCCGACACGGCCAGATCTTTGGTGTACTCGTCCGCCAGGCCGGCCAGCCGCGCCATCTTCGCAACGTCGGCGCGCGCGAGCGAGACGCGACCTTCGAATTGCCGCGGTGTGTCGAGCGTCACGCGCCCGTCGATGCTCACGCCATCGTTCGGCGCACTCGCCGTGACGTGCGCCACACCACTTGCCGACTCTGCCCGCGCCTTCAATCCGCTGAACAGGATCTGGCGGCTGTCGATGTCCCCCGCCCCGCCCATGTCGAGCGCCGCCGATTCCACATTCAGCGAAACCAGGCCGTCCGGCCGTGCCGCCGGACCCGAGATGTCGGCGTCGACTGACAGGCCGCTCAGGCGGCCCACGGTGCGGAGCCCCGTGGCCCCCTCGGCAAACATCTGCATCGCCAGGTTCCGCGCCCGGATCGCCGCGGTGAGCGACGAGTCGCCGAGTGTCCACGAGGCGGACGCGTCGAGCGTGCCGCCGGACTGCGAGGCCTTCAGGTTCCTCACCGAGACGACGCCATCGGCCAGCGCAAGGTCCCCTGACACTGCATCCAGGAGCAGGCCGTTCAATCCGAGATTCGGTCCCGAAAAGTGAGCCGCCAATCCGGGACTGCGAGCCGAGCCGGTCCATTCGCCGGTGACCTCGAGAGATCCAACGGGTCGCCACAGCCGCGGGAGGCCGAAAGCCAGAGCCGCGATTTCCCGCACATGTGCGACAACCGTGCCCCGGCCCGTAGGCGCAGACCACGGCAGTACGCCCTCGAGAGTCACATCGCCGGCGAGGTCGTGCGTGGCCATGGTGGACACGGCCATCGCCGTGGTGTCGAGGGTGACGCTCCCGATCACATTGATGTCACTCAACTCACCAACCCTCATGCGGTTGAGGCCGACTCGGAGCGTCGCCCGTGGCGCGCCAAGCGAGCCGGTCAACGTCCCTTCAGCCGCGAAGATGGTGGCGTCCATCGCGCCGACGGCCTGGGGAAGCGGCATACCGAGACGCTGCAGTTGCGCGAGGGTCGCGCGGGGATTGTCGGCATGCACCACGATTGAGCCAGAGACTTGTGACCGCGTCAGCTGGCCGGGGGCAGCGACGACCACGCCGTCGAGAGCAGCGTCAGCGATCCCATCGAGCGTCTGTTGGACGTTCACCTGCCAGCGGCCGGCGCGCCCATTCGCCACGAGCGCGGCGGTGGCGTTGGTTTCGGGCGCCACGGCGATGGCGGTGGTCTCCAGCTTGCCCCCGGTCGTGGCCGCCGTTGGCAGCCGCCCGGACCAGACCAGCGTCGCAGAACCAGAGAGGTGCGCGCGCGGAAGAACACCTGCCTTCAAGGGAACCAGGCCGGTGATGACGGTGCCGTCCACGTCCCTCCACCGGGCGTCCACCTCACTCTGCCCCTGCTGCCTGAACGTGAATCGTCCGCTGCCCTGGAGCCCGCCTTGCGGTGAGGTCAGCGACAACGCGTTGAGGACGAGGCCCTCGATCGACACCTGCCCTGTCGCGTCGAGTGCGGCTCGCTGCAACGTCGCCCAGCGGAGATCCGTACCCTTCGCTGCGATGGTGGCCTCCGGCCTCTTCAGTGGCCCACGGACCTGCCCCTGCAGCGTGACGGGCCCTTGCCAGTCCGGCGACCCCTGCCACCAACGCCCGAGTTGTTCGAGCCGGCCCTCCGCGTCGTAGCGCAGGTCGTACTCAGCGCCGCGGCCCAGCCCCAGGTTCCCCTCGGCCCGCAGGTTGGCGACCGGTGACGAGGCGGTGAGCGCGCCGGTGATGAGGCGTTGGCCGGCATCCAGGACAATCCGAGCCTGAGCCCGGTCGAAGACCAGGCGGACGTCATCCGTCTCGAAGGAGAGGTCCACGCCGCCGAGAGCGGCCAGCTCTCCCTCGAGCTGTCGCGAACCGCGCCCGTGCAAGGTGCTGTTGACCTGACGCACCACGACCCGCGTGTCCTGGACGTCACCGGCAGTGAAGTCGAGCCCCTCGACTTCGAGCGTGCCGACCTCGAACGCCGGAAAGTCAGTGGGCCCTTTACCGGCGCTGGCGGCATCAGCCTCGCCGCTGGCCAGGACGCGTGGTCGCATCGAGAACGACGATCGGCCGCAGAAGATGGATGCGGTCGACATTGAGCCGACCACGCAAGGCCGAGGCGGCCAGATCGATCTCGACCCGTTCGGCGCGGAAGAACGGCTGCCCGGCCGCCGCGCGGTCCGCGATGGCCACATCCTCCAGCGTCAGTGAGAGCGACGTCAGCCGGTAATCGAGCCGCGCCGCGCGGATGTTCACACCGAAGCGGCTGCTTGCCCACGCGCTGGCCTGGTCGAGCAGCATCGACCTGGCCCACGGCGTGGTCAGGGCGAGCAGGGTCGCCAGGAGCACGACCGTGACGCCTGCCAGGAGGCGCACGGCACGTGAGGGTGCGCGCACGCCTTCAATACTCGCACTCAGCCGGAGGCCGGCGCCAGTCCGGTAGTAGAATCGCCAAGCTTTCGAAATGGCCCACCATATGCGTTCACCTGTCGTGCTCGTCGTGCTGCTCGCCGTCTCGCCCACGCTTGCGTTGGCCCAGACGGCTCCTGATTCGATGGCCGCGGCAATCGACCGCTCGACCGCCGAGATCCTGCCGCAGGTCGTCACCTGGCGCCGCGATTTCCACGAGCATCCCGAGCTGGGGCTGCAGGAGGTCCGCACCGCCAAGGTCATCGCCGACCACCTCCGCGCCCTGGGGATGGAGGTGCAGACCGGCGTCGGCGGCACCGGGGTCGTCGGCATCCTGAAGGGCGGCAAACCCGGTCGCGTGGTGGCGTTGCGGTCCGACATGGACGGCCTGCCGGTGACCGAGCAGGTGGACGTGCCGTTCAAGTCCACGCAGAAGGCGAAGTTCAACGGCCAGGAAGTGGGCGTGATGCACGCCTGCGGCCACGACAATCACATGGCCATCCTGCTCGGCGCGGCCACGGTGCTCTCGCGCATGCGAGCGGAACTGCCTGGCACGGTGAAGTTCATCTTCCAGCCTGCCGAGGAGGGCCCGGGCGGGGCCGAGCCGATGGTGAAGGCCGGAGTGCTTCAGAACCCGAAAGTCGACGCGGTGTTCGGGCTCCACGTCTTCCCGTTCACCGCCGGCACCATTGTCTATCGGTCCGGACCGCTGATGGCCAGCGCCGACGAGTTCGCGATCGAGATCACCGGCAAGCAGACGCATGGCGCGGTGCCGTGGGGCGGCGTCGATCCCATCGTGATCGGCGCGCAGATCGTGACCTCGATGCAGTCCATCGTCTCGCGCACGGTGAACATCGCCAAGGCCCCGGCGGTGGTGACGGTGGGCAAGTTCACCGCCGGCAACCGCTCGAACATCATTCCCGACAAGGCGGAGCTGGTTGGCACGGTGCGGGCGTTCGACAACGACGAGCGCACGAAGATTCGCGATCGCATCACGGCAATGGCCACCGGCTACGCCGAGGCTGCCGGCGCGACCGCCAAGGTGACCTGGGGGCTCGGGTACCCCGTGACCACGAACGATCCCGCGCTCACCGAGCGCATGGTGCCGACCCTGCAGCGTGTCGCCGGTCCGAACAAGGCTGTCGTCGGTCCGCTGACCGGCACCGCCGAGGATTTCTCGTACTTCCAGCAGGAGGTGCCCGGCATGTTCTTCTTCCTCGGCGTCACGCCGCCAGGACAGGAGGCCACCGCCGCGCAGAATCACTCGCCGCTGTTCTTCGCCGACGAGTCGGCCCTGCCGGTCGGAGTGCGGGCCCTGGCCAACCTGGCCGTGGACTACTTACGCGGCCAGTGACAAGGCAGAAGGCAAAAGGCAAAAGACCGGCAGACGGCAACCGGCAGACGGCAGACGCCAGACCTAGAACCTAGAGCCTAGAGCCTAGAGCCTAGAGCCCTGCGGTCCCGCCCCAAGCCCCAAGACCCAAGACTCAAGACCCAGGACCTGGACGGTCCCCCCATGAACCGCCGACGTTTCGTTCTCTCATCCGCCACCGCCGCCGCTGGCCTGGCATTGGGCCGCTCATCCGCGTGGGCGCAGGCGCCCGCTCCGGCGGCCCCGCTCGTGACGGCGTTCACCGAGCTGCGCCGGGGTGTCGGCGTGTTCACGGCAACCGGCGGCACCATTGGTTATCTCGTGAACGGCGACGGCGCCGTCGCGGTGGACAGCCAGTACGCGCCAAACGCCGAGATCTGCGTGGCCGGGTTGAAGCAGCGCGCGCCGAAGGGCATTGCCCTGCTGATCAACACGCACCATCACGCCGATCACACCGGTGGCAATCTGGTGTTCAAGGGCGCGGTGCAGAAGATTGTCGCGCACGAGGCGTGCGCGGCCTGGCATCGCAAGACCGCCGAGCAGGCGGGCACGCTGGCCGAGCAGGCGATTGCCGACACCACGTTCACGGAGACGTGGAAGACCACGTTCGGCGACGAGACCATCCATGCCCGCTACTACGGCGCGGGACACACCAGCGGCGACGCGGTGATCACCTTCGAGAAGGCCAACGTCGTTCACATGGGCGACCTGCTGTTCAACCGTGCCCACCCGAACATCGATCGACCGGCCGGCGCGAACATCGCCAGCTGGATCCGGGCGCTGGAGCAGGCCACCGATGCCGCCTCGAGCGACACCATCTTCATCGTCGGCCACGCCAAGGAGAACGCCGTGAAATCGGCCAGGGCCGATATCGCGCGTTTCAGCAACTACCTCAGCGCGGTGATGGATCTCGCGCGCAAGAGTCTGCGCGCCGGCCAGTCGAAGGACGAGTTGCAGAAGACCGCGACGCTGCCGGGGTTCGAGGACACGATTCAGCTCAACGCGCGCCTCACCCTCGGGTTCGTGCTGGGCATTGCCTACGACGAGTTGAACGAACGCATGTGAGATCGGTTGAACGCACACTGGTGAAGGAGTGATCACGATGGGACGTCGCAATGTGATGGTGTTCGGCTTCGTCGCCGCGCTCGGCGCGGCCGTCATGGCGCAGGCGCCACCCAGGCCGACGCCGGTCTGGACCGAGAAGTCGGCGGGGAGCGGGCCGTTCGATCGGCTGGCCTTCCGCGCGATCGGCCCGGCCACGCCGTCGGGCCGGGTCGACGACTTCGCCGTGCTCGAGAGCGACCCATCGGTCTTCTACGTCGGCACCGCCACCGGCGGCGTCTACAAGACGACGAACCACGGCACCACGTTCACCTCGGTGTTCGACCACGAGGGCAGTTCGTCGGTGGGCGATCTCGCCATCGCCCCGACCGACGCCAACCTGGTGTGGGTTGGCACGGGCGAGAACAACAACCGGCAGAGCAGCTCGTGGGGCGACGGCATCTACAAGTCCGCCGACGGCGGCCGCTCGTGGAAGAACATGGGCCTCCGCGACAGCAAGCAGATCGCGCGCATCATCGTCGACCCGGTGGACTTCAACGTCGTCTACGTGGCGGCGCTCGGCGATCTGTGGGCGGCCGGCGGCGAACGCGGCGTCTACAAGACCACCGACGGCGGCCAGAACTGGCAGCGCGTGCTGCACGTCGATGACGACACCGGCGCGACCGAACTGGTGATGGATCCCTCGAACAACAAGACGCTCTACGCCGCGACCTATCAGCGGCGCCGCACGCAGTGGGGCATGAACGGCGGCGGCCCCGGCAGCACCATCTGGAAGTCCACCGACGGCGGCCAGACGTGGGGCAAGGCCGAGACCGGCCTGCCGGCCGGCCCCAAGGGCCGCATCGGCATGGACGTCTACCGCAAGAATCCCAACGTCGTCTACGCGCGGATCGAGCACGAGACCGAGAGCGGCGTCTATCGCAGCGACGACGGCGGCGCCAGCTGGCGGAAGCTGAGCAGCGAGAACCCGCGCCCGATGTACTTCAGCCAGATCCGCGTCGATCCGCAGAGCGACGCGCGCATCTACGTGCTCGGCGTCTCGCTGTCTGTCTCGGACGATGGCGGCAAGACCTTTCGCCAGGACGGGGCGGAACGGATTCACGTCGATCACCACGCGATGTGGATCAACCCGGCCAATCCGAAGCACGTGATGATCGGCAACGACGGCGGCGTCAGCATCTCCTACGACCACTCGGACACGTGGGTGTGGCTGCCCAACCTGCTGCTGGCGCAGGCCTATCACGTCGAGTTCGACATGCAGTCGCCGTATCACGTCTGCGCCGGCCTGCAGGACAACAACACCTGGTGCGGTCCCAGCGCGGTGCGCACCAACAGCGGCATCCACAACGACGACTGGTACGTCATCAGCGGCGGCGACGGGTTCCAGCCGCTGATGGACCCGACCGACGCGCGCATCGTCTACGGGGAGTCGCAGGACGGCCGCATGAGCCGCACCGACCGCAACACCAACGAACGGACCACCGTGCGCCCCGAGCCGCCCGAGCAGAAGCCCGGCGACACCTCCGGCACCTACCGCTTCAACTGGGACACCGCGATGCAGCTGTCGCCGTTCGATGCCGCCACCATCTACATCGGCGCCCACATGGTGCTGAAGTCGGCGGACAAGGGCCGCTCGTACCAGCCGATCAGCCCGGATCTGACCACCAACACCGACCGCGAGACGCTGCCGATCATGGGCGTGCCCGGCAAGGACATCAAGCTGGCGAAGCACGACGGCGTCACCTCGTTCGGCAACATCGTCACGCTGGAAGAGTCGGCGGCGAAGGCCGGCATCGTCTGGGTGGGCAGCGACGACGGCGTGGTCAGCGTGACGCAGGACGCGGGCGCGAACTGGACCAACGTCACCGCGAAGATCCCCGGCGTGCCCAAGTTCACCTACGTGTCCGACGTCGTCCCGTCGCGCGCCGCGGCGGGCACCGCGTATGTGACGTTCGACGGTCATCGCGGCGGCGACTACGCCACCTATGTGTTCATGACCACCGACACCGGCAACAGCTGGCGCTCGATCGTCAACAACCTGCCGAAGGGCGAGGTGGCGCGCACGATTGCCGAGGACCGCAAGAATCCCGACCTGCTCTACCTCGGCACCGAGACCGGCATGTGGGTGTCGTGGAACAAGGGCGGCCAGTGGACCAGGCTGAAGGCCAACCTGCCGACGATGCCGATCTACGAGATCAAGACGCACCCGCGCGACAACGACATGATCCTGTCCACTCACGCGCGCGGCATCTGGATTCTCGACGACCTCGGCATCATCCAGCAGTGGGCGAAGAGCGAAGGCGCCGACGCGTTTACCTTCGATCCCGACCCGGTGGTGGCGTTCAACGCCGCCAACGATCAGATGAAGGGCTTCGAGGGCGACCGCCTGTTCCTGGGCATGAACCCGGCGCCCGGCGCGACGCTGGCTTACCGGCTGAAGACCGAGGCCAAGGCCGTGAAATGGACCATCCGCGATGCCGGTGGCAGTGTCGTGCGCGAGCTGACCGGCGACGACATGCGCGGACGTAACCAGGCCGGGCTGAACATCGTGAAGTGGGACCTGCGCGTGCAGCCGCTGCGTCCGTTGCCGCCCGTGCCGGGCGCTCCGGCAGGCGGGGGTGGCGGTGGCGGCGGCTTTGGCGGCGGCGGCAACAACGGGCCGTTCGTGCTGCCGGGCACCTATCGCGCGACGCTCACGGTGGACGGCAAGGACGCGCAGGCGATCACCGTGGCGGTGAAGGGCGACCCCGAGATCACGATCAGCGATGCGGATCGCAAGATCTGGTACGACACGGCGATCGACCTGCACCAGCTGCAGACCAAGGCCAACGAGACCGCGGAAATGGTGCAGAACGCCAACGCGCAGCTGACGCTGTTGCAGCAGCAGACGCGCAACCAGACCCTGTCGCCGGCGGTGAAGCAGTCGTTCGACAACGTCACCAAGGAGATGGAAGCAGTGCGGCGGCGCCTGGGTCTTGGCGGCGGCCAGGGCGGCGGTGGTGGTTTTGGCGGCGGCAACGAGAACGTGCGCGGCCGCATCGGTCAGCTGAAGGGCGCCATCATGGGCTCGACCAGCCTGCCGACCAACACGCAGTTGATGCAGATCCGCGAGGTCAAGGCGGCGCTGCCCCAGGTGATCGACCAGGCGAACGCGGCGGCCGGCAAGATGCCCGGCCTGGTCAAGGAGATGCTTGGCGCAGGGGCGATCTTTCCGGCGTTGAAGCCGGTTCCGAAATAAGAGAGAGAATGGATTGGGGGTTGGACACCCCCGACATGCATCGCCATCTACTGGCCGTCGCGTTGGTGATCTCGATCGGTGGGCTGCCCGCGGCGGCGGTGGCACAGGACGCGCCTCCAGCGGCGCCGGCCCCCGACGTGGTTCCGGCCCGCCCGGACCAGGAGCCCGCGCCGAACGGTGCTGCCACCGGCCAGCCTGTCGACGGCGGCTCGGCGATCGCCCGTTTTTTCAAGGACGTCGGCGGCGACTACAAGCATTTCTTCAGGCAGGAAACCGCCGCCTGGTATGTTGCTGGCGGCGGCGCCTCGGCGTTCGTCTACATCTTCGACGACGAACTCAACGAAGAGCTGTCGGAGCCAACCGGCGCCGCCCGCGTGGCCCTCGATGGCGGCGACAACTACGGTAACGCCACGCTGCAGTTGCCCCTCGCGATCGGTTGGTGGGTGACCGGGTACGCGATTGGCAACGCGCGCGCCGCGGATGCGGGGCGTGACCTGATCCGTGCGCAGATCAGCGGCGGCAGCTGGAACTACGCGATGAAGTTCGCGGTGGGGCGTACCCGTCCGAACGGCGACCCGCGCTCGTTCCCGTCCGGGCACGCCACCGCGACATTCGCGACGGCGATGGTGCTGCAGGATCACTACGGTTGGAAGGTGGGCGTGCCGTTCTTTGCCGCTGCGACCTATACCGCGATTTCGCGCGTCACGATCAAGAAGCACTGGGCCAGCGACGTCACGATGGGCGCCTTCGTCGGGATTGCCTCCGCGCGTACCGTGACCTTGCACCTTCGGAAGACGCGCTTTGCGATGGCCCCGTATGCCGTCCCCCATGGGTGGGGCGTGGGACTCGTCGCCGTCCCCTAATCGATCCGCGCTCCTGGTCAGACGGCAGACGATGACCGGCAGACGGCAACCGGCAGACGGCAGACGGGCCGGCAACCGGATACCGGACACCGGATACCGGACACCGGACACCGGATTCCGGTCCTTACCGTTCTCGCCGGCGGTACTGCTCGATGAGCCGCAGGTACTCCTCGTCTTTCACGCGCTGGGCGGCGCCGGCCGCGACCGCGCCTAGCAGGCGGCGGGCCTGGCTGCGTTCTGGAGATGCGGTCGTGGCGTCGGCGGCGCGCGACCAGGTCTCGAGCATTCCTCGCAGCCGTGCCAGGCCGGCGGCCCGGGCATCAGGATCGCGAAGGCGCGATTCCGCCTCGAGCGCTTCGCCAAGCAGGCGGGCCTCGGCGCCGAGCGCGGCGCGATCGTCGCCGAGTGCCTTCTTCACGGCAGCGTCCTTCGCGAGTTTGTCGGCGTTCGCCTGCAGGGCCGACACGTCGTGGACACCCTTGAAGTCCGTGATGCTCGCCTGCAGCAGGCGCAGCTTCGCGATATCGTCCTCACCGCGGTCGATCCGCTGCAGGCGCGAGGCAAACAGCGCATCGATCAACCGGCGATCTTCGGCGCGGCGGCCGGAGCGGATGGCCTGGAGCTCCAGCCACTCGAGGGCCTCGGCGGCGACGCTGTCGGGCGGCAGCGCGTGTCCGCCCTCGAAGACGGCCAGGTAGTGCGGTGAGGTGAGCGCCGCATCGAGCCGGCGCATCTCGAGATAGTTGAAGTCGTCCGTGCCGGCGGTGGCGAAGACGGCGAACTTGACCGAGCGGCGGGGCGCCGCGTCAGGGAACCCGGCGCTCGAGGCGATCACGCCGGCGATGTCGTTGGGACCGAGTGCCACTTCCATGGCCACGCGCGCGCCGCCCGAGTGGCCGGTGAGATAGACGCGCTGCGCGTCCACCGAGAAGCGGCGGCCCACATCGCGCGACATCGCCCGCACCGCCTGTGTCGTCACTTCCCACGAACCATTTCTGGAGTTGTTCGACGCCGCAACGATGTAGCCGAAGTGCTCCGCAGCGGCCTGATACTTCTCGGCAAAGGCCCGCCCGCGAGCGCCGGGATGAAAGGCAAGGAGCAGATTCCATGGCCGCTCGGGCGTGTAGTCCGACGGAAGGTATAACGCGTAGCTTTGTGTCCGGTCGTCCGCGCAGGTCACGTTGTCGATGATCTGGCCGCGTGGAAAGTCCGCCACAACTTGCGAGCCGTCCTGAGCCGTGGACGGTGAAGGCAACAGCAGGAGCGCCGCCGCTCCCACGAGCGCGCCAACCCACCGCGCGAGAATCCCGGCGACCATTCCGGCAGCATATCGCGGGAGCCTAGCGCCTGAAGCCTAGAGCCTGGCGGCGAGCCTCCGAATCATCCCGCTGAAGATCAGCTGGTGAACAGGGTACAAGGCATACCAGTAGACAAGACCCCAGAGACCACGAGGCGCAAAATACGCCGTCTGCGAGATCAGCGTGCGGCCGCCCTCCTCAACGCGAGCCTGGAACTGCAGCCACGCGCGGCCGGGGACCTTCATCTCCGCGCGCAGGAGCAGCATCGCGTCGGGCTCCACTGCCTCCACGCGCCAGAAGTCCAGCGCGTCGCCGACGCGCACGTCCTGGGGATGGCGCCGCCCGCGCCGCATGCCGACGCCACCGGCCAGGCGATCGAGCGCGCCCCGCAGCTGCCAGCTCCAGTTCATGTACAGCCAGCCGGTCTCGCCACCCATGGCGGTGAAGGCCCTGAACACGCGCGCGGGCGAGGCGTCGACCAGCATCTGGCGATGCTCGATGACCATGCCGTCCTGCGTGGTCATCACCACCGCAGGCCGATCCCCCTGGCTGCTGGCGAGCGCGTCGCTCCAGGCCGTTTCCACGGCGCCCGCGTCCAGGCGCGCGAGTGCGGCCGACACCGCCTCGTCGTAACCCATCGGGCGGACATCGGGGAAGAGCGTCACTGCTTTGCGGTCCCGCACCACGACTTCGTTGCGCAGGCCCTCGATCAGCGGCCCGGCGATGGTCGAGGGAATCGGCGTGACCAGGTGCACCCAATACGAACTGAGGCGCGGCGTCAGCACCGGCACCGGCACCAGCAGGCGCCGCAGGCCGCGCATGCGTGCGTAGCCGGTCATCATCTCGCCGTAAGTGATGACGTTGGCGCCGCCAATCTCGATGACCTGTCCGGCACTCTCGGGCACGTCGAGCGTGGTGACCAGGTAGTCCAGCACGTTCCTGATCGCGATCGGCTGGATGCGGGTGTACACCCAGCTCGGGCAGATCATGATCGGCAGCCGCTCGGCGAGGTAGCGGATCATCTCGAACGACAGCGAGCCGGCGCCGACGATGACCGCGGCGCGGAACTCGGTGACCGGCACCCCGGCCTCGCGCAGCGCGTCGCCGGTCTGCTGCCGGGATCGCAAGTGCTCGGACAGGTTGGTGTCGGGATCGCCCAGCGCGCCGAGGTAGACCAGGCGCTGCACGCCCGCGGCCTTGGCCGCCTCGCCGAATGCGCGCGCGGCCCGTGCATCGCGCACGTGGAAGTCGTGGCCGCTGCCCATGCTGTGCACGAGGTAGTAGGCGATGTCGATGCCGGCCAGCGCGGGCACCACGGTCGCGTCGTCGAGCACGTCGCCGGCCACCGTGTCCACCTGGTTGATCCAGGCGCGCCCCTGCAGACGTGACGGGTCGCGGACCATGCAGCGCACCACGTGGCCCGCGGCCAGCAGTCGTGGCACGAGCCGGCCGCCCACGTATCCGGTGGCGCCGGTAATCAAGATCCGCATGTCAAACCTTACGACGCCGCGCCCGCGACCAACGGTGCGGGGGCGCTCCGAAGAGGGCGCTCGCGGCTTCGCCGCTCGCGTAGGAAGGAGGCGCTCGCTGCGCTCGCGGTACGGCGCTCGAGCCTGCGGCTCTCGCGTAGGGAAGCAAGACACGCTGCCGAGATCCTACGGCCCGCGGGCTGCCTCTCTTCCCTACGGCCCGCAGGGCCGCCTCTTTCCTACGCCCCGCAGGGCGCCGCCGATGAGGGCTGCCTTTCTTCCCCTACGCCCCGCGAAATCCCCTACGACCCCGACGTCTTCTTGAGCCCGGCGCGCGTCTCTTGCTGCTCGAGGACCAGCTTGTAGGCCACGTAGTACTTGAAGATGTTGCTGACGTACTGCACGGTCTCGCGGCCGATGCGTTCGGAGGCCATGCGCTCGACATTGCCGAACCAGAGATTCTTGTTAAGCCCGCGCTGCTCCGTCAGTTCGCGCAGCTGCCTCAGCCGGCCCGGCCCCGCGTTGTAGGCCGCAAACGCCATCAGCCCCTTGTTCAGCGGATCGATGGCCGGATCGTCCAGGTATTTGTCGATGAGCTGGCGAATGTATTTGACGCCGGCGTGGACGTTCGGCTCGAGCTGCTTGATGTCGCCCACACCGAGCTCGGCGCCGGTCTTCGGCATCACCTGCATGACGCCGATCGCCCCCACGCGGCTCTTGGCGCCCTGATCGAGGCGCGATTCCTGATAGCCCTGGGCAGCCATCAGCAGGAAGTCGAGGTCATACTGGCCGGAATACTTCTGGAACAGCGCGACCAGCTCGCGGAACTTGCGGCGCTCCGCCTCCGAGGTGGCGGTTGCGGCGTAGCTGGTGTCCTGCAGATAGCGCTTGTTCAGGACATTGCCAAACGCGGTGCCCAGGCCGTACTTGCGGATCCACGCGTCAGCAGCGGCCTTCAGCTTCGGGTTGCCCCTGCGCACGGCCACCGCGATTTCGCCGCCGGTCCGGAGCGCGATGTCCTTGTGCGGAGTAGCCGAGGTGAAAACCTGTTGCCAGAACTCCGCGAGGTAGTCGTCTACCACCGTGATCGGCACGAGCCCGGCGTTGACCATCTCCAGGATGTCGTCGTCTTCGAGCGCCTCCGGCGCTTCCGTGATCGTCACCGGCGCCTTGCCCGCGGCCTTCAGGCGGCCGTTCAAGGCGATCAGGCTGGCATGGTAGGAACTGCTCCGCCGCACGAACACCGCCTGGCCCGAGAGATCGTCCGGGCTGGTCAGCGCTGGCGCACCCGGACCGGTGACGACGACCTCGCTGACACCCGTACGCACCGGGATTGAGAAGTCAACCAGTTGCCGCCGCTCTGGCGTGACCGTCAACTGCGCCGCGACCATGTCCACGCGCCCGTCGGTCAGGGCCGTCAGCAGCTCAGCGCGGGCCAGCGGTACGAACACGACGTGCACCTTCAGGTTGCCGGTCTTGACGCGTCTTGTTGATCTGCTCCTCGAACGACCGCAGCGACTCGTAGGCCATGCCGCGCTGCTCGCCCTTGTCGATGAAGTAGTGCGTCCGGTTGAAAGTGACGCCGGCTCGGATGATCCGCCGCTTCACCATCTGGTCGAGATCGCCAGTGAAGCGCTCATCCATCAGGGCTCGCACTTTGGGCGGCAGAACGTCGTATGGCGAGGCCACTTCTGGAAGCGGGGATTCAGCGGCCGCGCTCGTGTCGTCCCCCGGTGCCTGGGCCGCAGACGCGTTTTTTGGATTCGCGGTGGCTGGCGCCGCTGACTTCTCGCCGCCAGAGCAGCCGGCGGCGAGGAGCGCCGCAGTCACGAGGAAGGCGCCGAAAAGCCCACGGGGGTGCCGAGAAAAGTGTGGTGCCATCAGTACCTTTTGGTCGAGTCGAATCGGGGCAGCGAACCGAAGCTCAGCCGCCGAGGGCTATCGTGATGCCGACGAGAACGACACCAAGAAGTACCATACCGCATCCCAGCCATACGGGCTGGCGACCGGTCAGCCTTCCAAAAATATAGCCTGTCAGGAACAACAGCGCGATCGCGATGGTGTTCGACACTCGCAGTGCCGGCCCGGCCTCGCTCATCACGATGAACGGGATCACCACCGGAAACGTCGACAGGAACACCAGCAGGAACACCCCGAGCGCTCCAAGCCAGTCCTCCCGCTGCAGACTCCGCTGCGGCGGCGGCTCCGGCAGTTGCCGCAGCCGCTGGTGCAGCTGGCCCAGCTCCTCGGGCTGCAGCACGCCGGCGACCACGGGCGGCAATGCCCCGGCAATGAGCAGCCGGGCCTCGGCCGGGTCGGCGGTCGCGCGGATGGCCCTGAACGTCACGAGGTCGCGGCCCAGCTCTCCCAGGCGCGCCATCAGGTACAGGATGCCGTCGATGATCCCCCACGCGACGTTGCATCCCAGCGCGCCGACCAGCATCGCGCGAACGTCTTCGCGGCCGGCTTCGGCCACGCTGAGCGAACCGGTGAAGGTCAGCACCATGATCAGGCCGAACAGGATCTCGGACAGCCGCTCGACCGGCTCCAGGATGCGCCGCGATTTCTTGGGGACGACCGGCATCACGGCACCCGTGGCGGCAGCAGGTAGAGCGTCATCGCGAAGATCACGTAGACCATCAGCACGAGGACGCCGACGAACCACGCCGATCGCCCGCTGTTGGTCACGAGCGACGCGGTGAGCGTGGCGATGAGCATCATCGTCACGGCCCCCGGCCAGAACTGCAGGTCCATCGGCGTCGGCCCGAGCGCGTAGCTGAGGAGCACGAGCACCGGGGCCACGAACAGGGCAATCTGCGACGCGCTGCCGAGCGCGATGCCCACGCTCAGGTCCAGCCGGTTCTTGCGGGCGGCGGAGAATGCCGACGCCATCTCCGCCGCGGCGCCCACCAGCGCGACGACGATGAAGCCGACGAAGGCCGGGGTCATCCCGAACGCCTCGGCGGCTTTCTGGACCGACTCCACGAACACCTCGCTGACGAGCGCCACCAGCACCGTCACCACCGCCAGCGTCGTCAGGGCCAGCGCCAGCGGCCACGGCTCCTCGCCAGCCTCGTCGTGTTCCGCGCTGGCAAAGAACTCGCGGTGCGTCTTGAGCGAGAACAGCAGGCCCAGGCCGTATGCGGCGATGAGCAGCACCGACAGGCCCACGCTCAGCGTGTGAAGAAACGCTGACCGTCTCGGGTGAGTCCGAGACGACCAGCGCGGAGGGAACGAGCAACGCGATCGTGGCCAGAAACAAGAGACCGGCCTGCAGCCGGGCGCTGGCGCGGTTGTACTCCTGCACGTGGTGCTTCAGGCCGCCAAGCAGGAACGAGGCGCCCAGCATGAACAGGGTGTTGGTGACGATGGCGCCGGCAATCGAGGCCTTCACCAGCATGTACTCCCCGGCGCGCAGGGCGGCGAGCGCGATGACGAGCTCGGTGAGGTTGCCCAGCGTGGCGTTCAGCAGGCCGCCGGCCGCGTCGCCGGTCTTGGCGGCCACCGACTCCGTCGCGTGGCTCAGGAGCGCGGCCAGTGGCACGATGGCCATCACCGACAGGACGAACAGCAGCGTGTGCGATTCGGGCGCGAGCGACTGGCCGGCCAGTACGGCCGGGACGAAGACCAGCAGCCAGAGGAGCTTGTTGTGCCGGACTTCGTGCAGCAGGGGATGCTTCATTCGGGGGCGGTCTCGTCAGGGTTTGAACCACAGCCATTGCCAGGCGACGGCGATGGTGCGGAAGTCGGTGCCGGTGCGCACCGCGACACCGGAGCTGTAGGCGATCTTGAACGACTGCCGCTGGCCGACCGGCACCGACAGCGTGGCGCCGAGCCTCGAGTTGTTCACGCCTCCCCTGGGCGCGTCATCGCCGACGCGCGATTCGCCGCCGGAGTACCAGGTGCTGTCTACCGCCAGCCACAGCCGGGGCTTGAAGGTGTAGCTCACGTGCGTCTGGAGGGCGACCACCGGGTCCTGTTCGCGAGTCAGCCCGCCCGGGTAGTAGTCGTCGTTCGAGGTGAACAGCCAGGCACCCAGGTAGGCATCGAAATCCCAACGCCGGTACGGCACCGACACGCCCACTCTCCGGTTTGAAGGCCCAGCGATGGTTTCCCAGGTTGATGAGCTTCGTGCGATCGTATTCGCCGCTTGGCGCCATCACCGTCAAACTCGCACCGACGATCGTCTTCGGCGGCGCCTTGACGAACTCGCGGATGCGCATCGCGGGATTGCCCGCGAGGTTGACCGACAGCCTCATGCGAGTGTCGGCCAGGCCGGAGCGGCTGATCGATGCCGCCTCCTCGGCCACCTGTCCGCTGATGTCGCCCCACGAGTAGGGGAGCGCCGCGGAGAACAGCGCCAGCTTGCCAAAGAGGCCGAACGTGGTGCCGACGCCGATCACCGCGGCATTGATCTTTGCCTTCACATCGGTAATCGGCACGGTCGGGTCGAACACCACCGATCCGGTGGAGCGCACGGCGCTCGCCACCAGGAACGTGGCGCCCACCGGGCTCGCGGAATAGGCCTTCGGCTCCATGTCCTGCGCCGCGGCCGGAGCCGCGGCGAGGATCATCACCATCACCAGGGGGAGCTTCATCGGCCTGCAGGTTTGGCCCGATGGCCTACTTCTTCGGCCTGAACGCGTCCTTCACCTGCTTGCTGATGTCCTTGTAGTTCTTCGAGAGCAGCTTCTCCTCGTCCTCGGTCAGAACCCTGAACGGCACGCGCAGCACGCTGTTCTGGAACTTCACGTTCAGCCAGTACTGGCCGTGGACGATGCCGCCGGGGACTTTGAAATAGAGGCGGCCCAGGCACGCGCGCGTGTTGCTGAGCTCGACCTGGTCGAACGGCATTGCGGGCGAGGACAGGTCCGAGAAGAAGCCGATGCGGCAGGCGTGGCTGGCGCTCGGCGGGAAGTAGTTGATCGAGTCGCGCTGTACCTTCGCGCGGTTCTGGATCGGCCGGGTGTCGCCCTCGCGATGCTCCATGACGGTCGGCAGCGGAATCGTCTTGCCGTCGGGGACGTCCAGCGAAATCGCCTCGCGCTTCAGCGTGTAGGCCGGCGTCTTGTCGAGCACCGTCATGCCGACTTCGAGCAGCATCCACTCTTCCCCGACCGACCGGTTGGTCGCCTGGTAGCCCAGGATGACGTAGCCCTCGTTGTTGTACGCGGCCCGCACGAACTTGCCCTCCATCGTCATGCCCTGCGGCACGCCGGGGTCGGGGATCTGCACCTGAACCTTCGGCTTCTCCTGGGCCAGGGCCCGATCCGGGACCGGCGCCGACAGGGCCAGCAGTCCGACCACGAGCAGGAACGGCGAGTGTGTCGTCTTCATCGGATATCTCCTCAAAGGGCTTCGCATCATTGCTTGAACTCGGTGCCGCCGACCTGTTCTCTGACAAGTCGTTCGGTCAACTTCTCACGTTCGAGCTCGAGGACCACCTTGGCGTCCATTCGGCCGAAGAGATCGAGGGTGAGAGCAACCAGGCCGGTCCATCCGGTCTGGTGACTGGCCCCGAGCCCGGCGCCGTTGTCGCCGTGGAAGTACTCGTGGAACAGAATCAGGTCACGCCAGTGTGGATCATTCTGGAACCTGGCGATGCCACCGTAGACCGGCCGTTTGCCGGTCTCGTCGCGGAGGAAGGTGGCCGCCAGCCGCCGCGCGAGCTCCTGCGCCACCTCGAACAGGGTCATATAGTGGCCCGAGCCCGTGGGGCACTGCACCTTGAAGTCGTCGCCGTAGAACAGGTACAGGTTCAGCAGCGCCCGGACGATCAGCCCGTTGACCGGCATCCACACCGGGCCCCGCCAGTTCGAGTTGCCGCCGAACATGCCGGTGTTCGATTCAGCCGGCAGGTACTGCACCTTGAACTCTTCCTGGCCGACCTGGAACGTGAACGGGTGATCCAGGTGGTAGCGCGAGAGCGAACGGATGCCGTGCGGCCCGAGGAACTCCTGCTCGTCGAGCATGTACCCGAGCACGCGCTCCAGCTTCTTCTTGTTGAGGATCGACAGGATCCGGCGTCCCTTGTAGCCGATGAACCCCGAGTCGGTCGGCGATACGTGCGACACCAGTTCCGGGTTGCGCTTCTTGAACAGGTTGATCATCTCCGCCAGTTTCGGCTGGCGGCTTTCGAAATCCCCATTGAAGACCGTGGACGCGCACAGCGGCAGCAGTCCGACCAGCGATCGGACCTTGAGCCGCATCGCCTGGCCGTCCGGCAGCCGGAGCAGGTCGTAGAAGAAACCGTCCTCTTCGTCCCACATCTCGTCGCGCTGCTCGCCGATGCGGTCCATCGCGTACGAGATCCACATGAAATGCTGGACGAACTTGAAGGCGATCTCCTCGTAGACGGGGTCGTACTCGCTCAGGATCAGCGCCATCTCGAGCATGCACTGGCAGTAGAACGCCATCCAGGCCGTCCCGTCCGCCTGCTCCAGCGAGCCGCCGGTGGGCAGTTGCGCGCTGCGATCGAAGACGCCGATGTTGTCCAGCCCGAGGAATCCTCCGGCGAACACGTTCTTCCCGGACGGGTCCTTCCGGTTCACCCACCAGTTGAAGTTCTGCATCAAGCCCTGAAACGAGCGTTCCAGGAAGCGGATGTCGGCCCGCCCGAGCGTTCGCTCCATCTTGTACAGGTAGATCGTGGCCCAGGCGTGAACCGGCGGGTTGACGTCGCTGAAGTTCCACTCGTAGGCGGGAATCTGGCCGTTGGGGTGCGCGTAGAGGCTGCGCAGCATCAACAGCAGCTGTTCCTTGGCGAAATCGAAATCCACCAGCGCCAGCGCGGTGGTGTGGAAGGCCAGATCCCAGGCCGCGTACCACGGGTACTCCCACTTGTCCGGCATCGAGATGATGTCGGCGTTGAGCATGTGGAACCACTCGGTGTTCCGCACGCCCTCGCGGGACTGCCTGGAGCAGCGGATGGCTCTTGTGCGCGCGCAGCCACCGCTCCAGGTCGAAGTAGTAGAACTGCTTGCTCCACAGCATGCCGGCGAGCGCCTGGCGATGCACGCGCCGCTCGTCCTCGCTGAGCGTGGGCGGCGTGATCCGCTGGTAGAACTCGTCCGCGTCGCCGATTCGGCTCGTGAAGATCTGATCGGCGTTCTTGAACGCGGTCGCTGGACGGGCGGCGGAGAGCCGCACCGTCACGATCTGGCTGCCGCCGGCCGGCACGTCCAGCACGTAGTGCGCCGCGGCCTTGGTCCCGGTCTTCGCCGGGTTCACGGCTTCGCGCCGGCCGCCGACCACATAGTCGTGGAACGCGTCCTTCGCGTGGGGCGAGGGATTCGGCTGCCCCCACAGCCGCTGGGCGTTGCTCTCGTTCTCGGTGAACAGCAACTCCGGGCTGCCATCGCACGACAGCCAGTACTCGCCCAGCTCGGGATGCACGGCGCGAACCACGCCCGGCGCCGCTTCGCTGAGCGACGGCTTCGGGCTGTCATCACCCCACGACCACGTGTTGCGGAACCAGAGCGTCGGCAGCACGCGCAGCGCTGCCGCGTCGGGCCCGCGATTGCAGGCGGTGATGCGGACGAGGATGTCTTCCGGACCGTCCTTGGCATACTCGACGAACACATCGAAGTAGCGGTCGTCGTCGAAGACGCCGGTATCGAGCAGCTCGTACTCGTACTCCTCGCGCGTCCGGGACCGGTTCGTCTCGATCAGGTCCCGGTACGGAAACTCCCGCTGCGGGTACTTGTACAGATACTTCATGTACGAGTGCGTCGGCGTGCTGTCGACGTAGAAGTAGTACTCCTTCACGTCCTCGCCGTGATTGCCCTCGCTGTTGGTCAGCCCGAACAGCCGCTCCTTGAGGATCGGGTCTTTCTCGTTCCACAGGGCAAGGGCGAAGCAAAGCCGCTGCTTGTCGTCGGAAATACCGCCCAGGCCGTCTTCGCCCCACTGGTAGGCGCGTGACCGCGACTGATCGTGGGTGAAGTAGTTCCAGGCGTCGCCGTTGTCGCTGTAGTCCTCACGGACCGTGCCCCACTGGCGCTCGCTCAGATAGGGCCCCCATTTCTTCCACGGGATGCCCGCATCGCGCGCGTCGTTCAGCCGCTTCTGTTCCGTGACGTCGGTGACCGGTTGCTTGGCCATGACTTACGTTCCCTCCGCTCAGGCTTCAGAGAACTGGATGACGACCTTGATGTCGTCCGGCTGTCGTGTGAGGGCGCGCATGAAGGCCTCCGGCGGCTCGCGTCTCGTGATGAGGCGGCCCAGCCAGGCAGGGTCGGCGCGGCTCAGGACCTGTCCGGCCCGGTACCAGTGCCGCTTGTTGGCATTGACGCTGCCGACGACGACGTTGTTCTGGAGCACCACCGCCGCGGCGACATCGGCGGTCGGCAGGCCGGTGGTCCGGCCGCCGCTGCCAACGCCGGTCAGGCACACGACACCGCCCGCCCCCACCGCCTGGATGGCGTCGGTGATCACCTGGCCGACGCCCGTGCACTCGACGATGATGTCCGGCTGGAAGCCGACCCCCGCGATCGTGCCGCTGTGATAGGTGGCGCCAAGGGCGCGCACCAGTTCGGGCTTGGCGCCCGAGTCCATCCGGTCGAGGACATGAACGTCGAGTCCCCGCTGCCTGCCGATGAGCGCCGCCAGCAGGCCGATCGGGCCGGCCCCGGTGATGAGCACGTTCCGCGGCTCCCAGAACGCACGCTGGCCGACGGCGGCCACCTGCTCCCACGCCTTGGCGACCACGGTGGTGGGCTCGAGCAGCACGCCCAGCAGGCCGAGCGACGCATCCACCTTCATCGCGTACTCCGGCTCGATCCGCCAGCGCTCGGACATGAAGCCGTGAATCTCCTTGATCCCGCGCTCGGTGTACTGGCCGTTGCGGCACATGTCCCACTCGCCGACCGCGCAGTTCGGGCACGGCACCGGGTCGGGCCGCCGGACGATGCCGACGACGAGGTCTCCGGCCCGCAGCGCGCTGCCCGGACCCGGATCCAGCACGCGGCCCAGAGATTCGTGCCCGAGCACGAGGCGCGATTGTCCGGGGGGCGCCCAGCCGTACTTGCCCTCCACGATCTCGACGTCGGTGCCGCAGACGCCGACCGCGATTGCCTGGACGAGGACCGAGCCCTCGTGCACGTCGGGTTCGGCGATGTCTTCGAGCTTCGCGGTTTCGGGCTGGAGTGGAAGGACGGTGATGGCTTTCACTGCGTGGACCTGTGCATGGGGCAAGCCAACATCAACTCAGGTGATGTCGCCCTGTCAACTGTTGATAGATAGCTACTTAGCGTTCTCAAGCTCGTGAAGAGACACTCACCTACCCCCGGAAAACCCTGAACTGCAGTCGCTCTCCCCCGAGATGCCGGGGTTCACGCCAGGCGGAAGTGGCGCGCAGCGCGCCATGCGTCTGGCGCATGATCGGCGAACCACGGCCGATGCGCCTTTCCGCCCGCCGCGCCGAGGCGATATAGTCGGCGCCTCGACTACAGGGTGCGCACCGCGTCGCGAACCCGGAGTCAGGAGGCTCGAATGCGCGCGCGCTGGCTGATGACGATAGCAGGTATCGCGGTCACGGGAAGCTGGCTCGTCGGCCAGCCGGCGTCGAAGGACGTCCGCCTGACCCTGAGCGAAGGCACCTCGATGGCGGCGGCGGCGTCGCCCGACGGAAAGACGCTCGCCATCGATCTGCTCGGCGCGTTGTGGACCGTCGGCATCGACGGTGGCGCGGCGCGGCGCATCCTCGAGGACGGCTACGACGCGCGCATGCCGGCGTGGTCACCCGACAGCCGGCGGCTGGCCTTTCAGGCGTACTACCGTGACACCTGGCACATCTGGATCGCCAACGCCGACGGCACCGGACTTCAGGAGATCACGTCCGGCCCCTTCGACGATCGCGAGCCGCACTGGTCACCCGATGGCACCCGCCTGGCCTTCTCGTCCGACCGTGGCGGCAACTACGACATCTGGGTCGTGACCGTGGCGACCGGCGAGGTCCGCCGCCTGACGGCCAACCCCGCCAACGACAGCATGCCGGCATGGTCGCCCGATGGGCGAGAGATTGCCTTCGTCTCGGACCGCACGGAGCGCGGCGTGTATGCGCGCGCGGTGGACGGGGCCGCGGAGCGACTGGTCGTTGCCGACGCGACGACCCTGTTCACGCCGTCGTGGACGCCGGACGGCAAGACCGTCGCCTACGTGTCGGTGAGCGGCGCCGTCAGCCGTCTGAAGATCGGGAGCACCACGGCCAGCGACACCGGCGAGGACGTCTTCCCCTTCCGGCCGCAGTGGGTGGGCGCGAACGACCTGCTCTACACCGCGGACGGCGTGATCAAGCGCCGGCCTCGTGCCGGTGGTGCGGCGCGCACGGTGCCGTTCACCGCGGACGTCGCCTTCACGCGGCCTGCCTTCACGCCGAAGCGGCACGACTTCTCCCGCGAAGGTCCGCAACCGGTCCGCGGCCTGATGCACCCGGTGATCTCGCCGGATGGCACTCGCGTGGCGTTTGCCGCGCTCGGCGACCTGTGGACGGTGTCGGCGAGCGGTGGGGAAGCCGTGCCCGAGCGACTGACGCAGGACGTCTACGTCGAGATGAACCCCGCCTGGTCGCCCGATGGCACGCAGCTGGCGTTCTCGTCCGATCGCGGCGGCGCGATGGACGTCTGGGTCCGCGACCTGCGGACCGGGCGCGATCGGCGCGTGGCGGGCGACGGGGCCGCGGCGGCGTGGTCGCCCGACAGCTCGCGTCTGGCCTACCTCGATGCGCAGTCGCAGCTGCAGGTGGTGGTCGTCGCGAGCGGCGAGGGCCGCCAGGTGCACGATCGGTTGAACGAGCCCGGCCGCCCGAGCTGGTCGCCGGACGGGCGCGCGGTCGTGATGTCGGCGCTGCACCCGTACTCGACGCGGTTCCGCGAAGGCACCAACCAGGTGCTCCGGGTGCAGGTCGAGCCCGAGCCGTCGGCCACCGGGCGCGGGGCGTTCGCCCCGGACCGGTGGTTCGATCCCTTGCCGAACAAGTCGATCGGCATGCGCGAGAACCTGGGGCCGGTGTGGTCGCCGAACGGCCGTGAGATGGCGGCGATCGTCGACGGCTTCCTGATGACATTTCCCGTGGCGCCGGACGGCTCGCCCGCGGGCGCGCCTCGCCGGCTGTCGGCCGACTTCGCCAGCTCGCCGTCGTGGACCGCCGACTCGCGGCACGTCCTCTATCAGGCGCTCGATCGGTTCCGCCTGGTGGATCTCACCGACGGCCGCGTGCGCGACATCGTGCCGCAGTTCACCTGGACGGCCAGGAAGACCACCGGGACCACGACCGTGCATGCGGGACGGCTGTTCGACGGCCGCGGCACGACCGTCACCGAGAACATGGACATCGTCATCGAGGGCAACCGCATCGCGCAGGTGGCGCCGCACCGTGACGACTTGCATCGCGGCGTCGTGGTGGACGCGGGGACGTCGACGGTCCTGCCGGGGCTGATCGAGAGCCACACGCACCTGACCAAGGAATACGGCGAGGCGCTCGGGCGCATCTGGCTGTCGTTCGGGATCACGACGGTTCGCAACCCGGCGACCAATCCGTTTCAAGGGATCGAGGATCGTGAATCACTCGAGTCCGGCGCGCGCATCGGGCCCCGGGTGATCACCACCGGCGAGCCGCTCGACGGCACGCGCATCTATTACCCTGGCGGCGTGGCGCTCGACGGCGGGGCGATGATCGACGGGCAGATCGCCCGCGCGCAGGCGCTTGGATTCGACTTCATCAAGACCTATGTCCGGCTGCCGGATCTCCTGCAGAAGCGCATCATCGAGGTCGCGCACCAGGCCGGCATGCCGGTAACCTCTCACGAGATCTATCCGGCCGTGGCGTATGGCGCCGACGGCGTCGAACACATTCGCGGCACCAGCCGCCGCGGCTTCTCGCCGAAGAACAGCGAGACGCGCCACACCTATCGCGATGTGATCGACCTGCTGGTGGCGTCGGGCATGACGCTCACGCCGACCATCGGCATCCAGGGCGGGCATCAGGTGCTGACACTGCGGGATGGATCGTGGCTGGACGATCCGCGCATCACGCGGCTGTTCCCGGCGTCGGCGTCGGCGTCGTCCAAGGCGCTGCGCGCGCAACCGGCGGCCGCGTCGGATCTCGCCGGGCGTGAGGCGCTGGTCGTGCCGCAGGAGCGCCTGGTTGCGACCATCGTCAAGGCCGGCGGTCGAGTGATTGCCGGGACCGACTCGCCGATCAATCCCTACGGGTTGTCGCTGCTGCTCGAACTCGAGCACTACGTGCGCGGCGGCCTCTCGCCGGCTGAGGCGATTCGAACCGCGACGGCGGTGCCGGCCGAAGCGATGGGGTTGGGTGCCGACCTTGGAACGATCGAGGCGGGGAAGCTCGCCGACCTGATCGTCGTCGATGGCAATCCGCTGACGAACATCACCGACATCAGGCGCACGCGGCGCGTGATCAGGGACGGGGTGGTTCACGAAGTCGATGCGCTCCTGCAGCGCCCCGGCTCATAATCGCTCTCCACGCAGGACGTAATGATCCCCCGCCACTACATCGGGCCCGCACTCGTCCGCGCTGCCATCGGGCTGCTGGTTTCGGGCCTGTTGCTTCCGTCGCCGGCTGATGCCGGGCAAACCGCGCAGGCCACGGCGGGGCGTGTCGTGGCGACCATCACCACGCTCGAAGGCTCCGTGCAGATGTCGGGCGTCACGGTGGAGCTTCGCGGAGAGCGGCGGCAAACTCGCCATCGCCAAGACGATGACCGACGGCGTGGGGCAGGTGACGTTTCCTGACGTCCCGCCTGGCCGATACGTCATCATCGCCTCGCGCCCCGGGTTCATCGAACGCCAGTCGGCGGCGTTCACGGTGCGCGGTCCTGACACCGCGCATGTGCTGCTCGACATGCCGCTGGCCTTCGTGCCGCCGGCCGTGGAAGTGCGGGCCAACGCGCCATCGCCCACCGACAGCGTGCAGCCGGTGTCGATGAGCGACATGCTGTCGGGGCCGGTGTTCGAGAGCGCGCCGCTCCAGGGCGACGACTTCCAGAGCCTGCTGCCGCTCCTGCCCGGCGTGGTGCGCGACGCGCGACGGCCGCCTGCGCATCAAGGGCGGCCAGCCGACGCAGGGCGCGCTGCAGGTGAGCAGCGCCAGCCTGATCGACCCGTCGACCGGCGACTTCGACGTCGATCTTCCCGCACAGAGCGTGGAATCGGTGGAGGTGCTGTCGAACCCGTTCGCGGCGGAGTACGGCCGCTTCTCGACCAGCATCACGCAGATCCGGACCCGGCGCGGCACCAACGACTGGGATACCTCGATCGGCAACCTGATGCCGCGCTTGCGCGGGCTGACTCAGGCATCCGCGGCTTCGAACCGCGCTTCTCGGTGCGCGGGCCGATCAAGAAGGATCGCGTCTTCCTCGCCCAGGACGTCCAGTTCCGCTACGTCGGCGACACCGGTGCGGAGCCTGCCGGGCGAGCCGGAGGTCAACCTCCGGAGCTTCGACTCGTTCACGCGCGTCGACGGCGTGCTGTCGCCGCGGCACGCGGTCACCGGCGGCCTGATCCTGTTCCCGCGCGAGCTGCGCCGCGCGACGATGAACACGTTCAGGCCGATCTCGAGTCACCCCCGACATGTCGCAGGGCGGGCTGGCGACCGGGCTCGTCGACCGGCTGGCGATGTCATCCGGGGCGGTGATCGAATCGACCGCTGTCGTACCGCAGCTTCGAGATCGACCTCACGGCGACCAACCAGGAGCCGATGGTGTACGCGCCGCAGACGCAGAGCGGCGGCTACTTCAACGATCAGGAACGGACCGTCTCCAGCTTGCAGTGGGTCGAAGCGCTGAGCCTGTCGCGGGATCTGTGGCGCGGGCAGCACGTGTTCAAGATCGGCACCGACCTGCAGCTGTCCAATTACGAGGGCACCAGCCTGAACCGACCGATCGAGGTGCGCCGTCTCGACGGCTCGCTCGCCGAGCGGACCGACTTCGGCGGCATGTCGCAGCAGAAGGTGGAAGGCTCGGAGTTCGCGACGTTCGCGCAGGACCGCTGGCGCCTCGAACTCGCGGGTGACCTTCGAGTTCGGCCTGCGCCTCGATCGCGACGCGGTGGTCGAGCGGATCAACTGGTCGCCGCGCGCCGGCATGGCCGTCAGCGTCCTGCCCGAGGGCCGGGGCATCGTCCGCGGGGGCTATGGCAAGTTCCTGCAGCGCACGCCGCTCAACGTCGATGCCTTCCCCTCGTTCGAGGCGCGGACCATCACGCGGTACGGGGTTGACGGAGCGCCGCTCGGCACCGCGTCACGCTGGCCAACCGCATCGACGGCTCGTTGCGGACACCCGCGGCGCACGTCGCCAACGTCGAGTGGGATCAGCGGTTCAGCCGCCGTTATCTGCTGAAGGTGGCGTTTCTCACCCGCCAGGGTAGTCGCACGAGTACATCCTCAATCCGGCTCCCGACGCGGGGGAGCTGCGCCTGTCGAGCAGCGGGCACTCGCGGTTCAAGGAGCTCGAAACCACCGCGCGGTACCTGGGCGGCGATCGGCGAGACCTGACGTTGTCGTACGTGTGGTCGCGAGGCACCGCCGATCTCAACAACTACGATCAGTTCTACGGCAACTTCCGCAATCCGATCATCCGCGCCAACGAGAACAACCTCGACACCCACCGACGTCACGCATCGCGTGCTGCTGCGCGGCACCATCGGGCTGCCGTGGAAGTTGGACTTCGCGCCCGTACTCGAGGTCAGGTCGGGGTTCCCATGGTCCGCGGTGGACGAGTACCAGGACTTCGTCGGTCCCGCGCAACCGCGCCGGACGCCTGCCCCGGGTGAGGACGCTGGACTTCTCGATCGCCCGGCCGTGGCGCGTGTCCAAGTACCGCTTCCGCGCCGGCATCCGCGTCTACAACGCTCTTCGGCGCCGCGGCCGAGCGCGACATCCAGGCCAACGTCACCTCGCCGTTCTATGGCACCGCCTACAACCCGGTGGACCGTTCGATCGGGTTTGTCTTCGGCACGGTGAAGTAGAACCGCGGGTCATGTTCCCGGCTCGCCTCAACGGCGGCGGGCGAACACCGCCAGGCTGCTGGCGACCGTCCGGCCATCGGGATTGTCGGAGGATGTGTTGACGAGCGCCGTCTCGCCGGTCTCGGGGTTCTCCCAGGCCATCGTCGTCGAGCCTCCGCCATCGAGGTTGATGGCGTCCCACACGCCGTAGTCGCGCTGCAGGAGCTCCGCGATCTCGCCAAGGCGCATGCCGTCGCTGCCGCCTCGCACGTCCACCGTGAACAGGGTCAGCACGCGGCGATCGCGAGACAGCCCGGCGACCGTACGCGCCGTGGCGATGTCGTTCCACGACTTGTCGTTGGAATAGTTCGACGGACCGCCCGCTGTCAGGATGCCGTCTGGATGAGCGGCGTCCTGGTAGGCGGGAAGCGTGATCCTGCCGGCAGTGAGGATCTGCGACGAGCCCGCGATCGCATTCCACAACCGCACCCGCTCGCGCACGTGTCGTCCGTCCGCCTCCCGGGTGTCTCGATGCACGAGCTGCGCGCGGTTGCGGTGATCGATGTTGATGGCCGGCGCGTCCGCCACCAGAGCGTAGTTCTGCTCAGGGGTCTCGAATGTCGAATACACGCGCCCTTCCGAAGCGGCGAGGCCGATCACCCATGCTTCCGTGTCGGTCGAGGGAAACGGCAGGAAGAAGTGGCCGTTGATGGCGATCTGGGCGCGCTCCGCTCGCAGGAAATTCAGCGTCGTCTGTCGAATCACCTCGCGCGTGCCGCCCGGTGGCGTCACCTTGAAGCGGATGCCCTTCGCGCGGGTATCGATCTGCGCGATGTGCATGTTGACGGGGCGCGGCGACGTCTCGCTGCGCTCGATCATCGTCACGCCGACGTACGGCGTCGAGACCCGCGCGCCGGCAACGGCGATGGCCCTCGTCTGAGCTGAACCGGTGAGTTCTGGCGAGGCGAGCAGGAACGCCAGGAGCCCCGTGCCGAGGAGGCGAAGGGGCGCGGCGGCCCACCCGCGTCCGGCTTCGCGTTGGCGGGTCACGGCTCTGAGGCGGCGGCGCCGAACACCCGCTCGAAATTACCGGTGAAGATGGCGGACTGGTGCGATTCGGGCACGCCGAGGCTGACGAGCGCGGTGCGCTGCTGGTTGTAGACGGCGCGATGCCAGCCGCGCGGAAAGAACGACGAATCGGTGCCGAAGAGCAGCCGCTCGGGCCCAAGGACTTGCAGCGCGGTCTCGAACACCGCCTCGAGCGTCAGGCCAGGCGTGAACTTCACCCAGGCGTTCGAGCTCGAGGTGTCGAAGTGGATGTTGGGGCAGAGGTCCGCCACCATCAGCGCCTCGCGGAACATCCCGGAGCCGAAGTGCGGAATGACGATGGGGAGCGTCGGGAAGCGGAGGGCGAGCGTGTGAAGGTGCAGCGGGTTTCCGAGACTGATGTCGAACGGGCTTGGCAGTCCCATCTTCGCGCGCACGCCGACCGACAGCACCCCGCAGTGCACGAACAGGACGGGACGCGCGCCGCGGCCGGCTTCAGCGGCGGGCCCGGCAAACGCCGCCAGGATCTCGGCGACGCGCGCGACACGGGCGTCGTGCAGCGAATAACGGTGCATGGCCGGAAACAGGCACACGCCGCGAACACCGCGCTCGAGCGCCTGCATCACGCGGTTCTCCGCATCCTCTTTCGTGGGATCGAGCATGAAGTAGCCGGTGAGCCGGGCCGGGTGACGCGCCACGGCGTCGGCCACCGAGTCTTCGTCGCCGGGCACGCTGGCGATGATCGCGGCGCGCGACACGCCGTGCGCGTCGAGCTCGGCCACCCAACGGTCCGCGAGCGCTTCCGCGGATTCGGGATCGTCCCAGCCGAGGTGACGGATCGCGTCGGTGGTGGCCACCTGGCGTTGACCGGCCAGCGTGGCGAAGAACTGGGTCGAGAAGAAGTGGACGTGCGCGTCGCAGAGCATGGGGGACATTGTAGGCGGCTGCGAGGCGGCCGCTGCGCGGCCGTTGGCGGCGCTTCCCGCCGCCGAGGTCACCGCGTTCGCGGTCGAGGGATGCAGCGTGACGCCGTGTCTTTCCCTACGGCGCGAAGCGCCGCCTCGATCCTCCTGATCGGCGCGAAGCGCCGCCCTCTGTCGGCGCCGCCCTCTGTCAGCGCCGCCCTTCGCGGAGCTGTCCGACCCGTCGGATCCAGGCCGCCAGCAGGACGACCCCGGCGACGATGAGTCCGACGGAGAGGCCCCACCACAGTCCCGGCGCGCCCCATCCCGCGACGAAGCAGAGCGTGTAGCCGATCGGCAGCCCCACCAGCCAGTGCGCCCCGAGGTTCGTCACCATCGGCGTTCTGGTATCGCCAAGCCCGCGCAAGGTGCCGGTCACCACGCCCTGCAGTCCGTCGAACAGCTGGAACACCGCGGCAATCGCCAGCAGCGACGCGCCGAGCGCCATGACGTCGGCGTCGAGCGTGAAGAATCCGATCAGCGTCCGCGGAGCGAGGACGAACACCGTTCCCGACAACAGCATGAACGCGACCCCCATGACGATCACGGTCCATCCGGCGGCGGCCGCGCCCCGCGGATTGCCCGCGCCGACCGCGTTGCCGACACGCACTGCTCCCGCCGAGGCGAGGCCGAGGGGAATCATGAACGCCACCGCCGCGATGTTCATCGAAATCTGATGCGACGCGGTGGCCACCGGTTCGAGCCGCCCGGCCAGCGCGGTGGACACCGCGAAGACGCCCACTTCGGCCATGACCGTGGACGCGGCAGGAAGCCCGAGTTCCACCAGTCGTCGCACCGACGTTCGGCCGCTGACCGAGCGGCGCCCGCACGTCACAGCTGGAGCACCGTCGTGATGCTCGCTCGTGAGGGCGGCTTCGTGCCGGTTGGCCCACCAGACCGCGGCGCCAAGGACGGCGCACATGTAGGCCCGTGCCGCGGTGGTCGCCCACGCCGAGCCGGGCACGCCCAGGGCGGGCATGCCGAACCGCCCGTAGATCAACACCCAGTTCCCGAACGCGTTGATCAGGTTCGCGCTGACCAGCGCGAACATCACCGGCCCGACGTGGTGCGTGCTCTGGAGATAGCGCCGGAACGCCGCGTACAGCAGCAGGAACGGTGTGCTGAGAATCAGCACCGAGAAGTAGCTGCGGAGCAGCGGCTGCGTTTCGGGGTGAATGCCGAGCGCCGGAATCGCCAACAGCACCGCCACCATCACCACCATCAGCGGCACCGTCGTCATCAGCGCGAGCTGCACGCCGCGGGCGAGCCAGCGGCGGCACAGCAGGAGATCGCGCGCGCCATAGGCCTGCGAGACCAGCGTGTCGAGGCCGAGCAGCAGGCCCATGCCGAAAATCGCGAAGCCGAAATGCATCGAGTTGCCGATGCCCGCGGCGCCGATCGCTGCCGGGCCGAGCGGGCCCACCATGATCGTGTCGACCACGCCCATCCCCATCCAGCCCAGCTCGGCCAGGATGACCGGCACCGCCAGGCGCAGGGTCGGCTTCAGTTCTGCTCGCAGCACGATCCGTGGATCCTACCGTGATAGGATGTTCGAACGATGGTTCAAAAATCGAACCGCCGTTCGATTCAATGGCCGGCCGCCACCGCGCGCCAGGCGCTACGACGCCCGCCGGGATGGCATCCTGCGCGCCGCCGCCCGCATCTTTCGCGAGCGGGGCTTCAGCGACACCGGCATGCGCGACATTGCCGTCGCCACGGACCTGTCGCCGGCGAATCTGTACCACTACTTCAAGGGCAAGGACGAAATCCTCTTCTATTGCCAGGACCGCGCGCTGGACCGGATGTTGACGGGTGTGGTGCAGGCCCGGCGCGCGATGAAGCTGGCCGATCAACGCCTGCTCGCCGTGCTCACCACCCACGTGCTGACGATGCTGGACGAGGTGGAGGGAGCCACCGCGCACCTGCAGGTGGAAGCGCTGTCGCCGCCCCTGCGCGACCGCATCGTCAAGAAGCGCGATCGCTACGAGCGCGCGGTGCGGCGGATGATCACCGACGGCATCGCCTCCGGCACCTTCGTCGCCGGGGACGCGGCCCTCCTGACGCGGGCGATGCTCGGCGCGCTCAATTGGGTGGTGACCTGGTATCGCCCCGACGGCCTCCACGCGCCGCCGCAGATCGCCAGCGAGATGGCGAACTATCTGGTGCGAGGGCTAAAGAGGCACGACCTCTGAGGTGATCTCAGAGGCATGACTGAACGACTGACTCGATCGACTTGGAACCGGCAAGAGTCGCGCCTGAGGATTCGATGCCGTGCAACGGTAAGCGAGCCGCGCGGAACGGATCCGCGTCCTGGTGGAGGGCTACAAGACGCTGCTCGAGGTGCTGCGCGAGGATCTGCAGCTCACCGGCACCAAGCACGGGTGCGAGCTCGGCGAGTGCGGAGCGTGCGCGGTGCTGCTGGATGGCGAGCCGGTGCTGTCTTGCCTGGTCCTCGGTGTCGAGTGCACCGGCCGGCATGTCACCACCGTCGAAGGCCTGCAGGGCAGTCGAGAGTTGCACCCGTTGCAGGACGTGTTCGCGGATCTCGGGGCCTCGCAGTGCGGCTACTGCACGCCGGGGATCCTGGTCACCGCCAAGGCCCTGCTGGACCGCGAACCGAACCCGACGCGCGAGCAGATCAAAGAGGCGCTGGCCGGGAACCTGTGCCGCTGCACCGGCTACCTGCAGATCATCGAAGCCGTGGAGGAGAGCGCCGCGCGACTCGCCGCTTCGAGGGTCGGCGTCACCGGGTCAAGTACGAAGGCGGGAGGCGGCAAGTGAGCCGGTCCCGCAGCAACGGCGTCATCGGCGTCCCCAGGCGGCGCGTGGACGGGCGGGCCAAGGTCAGCGGGCAGACGCGCTTCGCCGACGATCTCACGCTGCCGCGGATGCTGCACTGCAAACTGCTCCGCTCATCGGTCCCGCACGCGCGCATCGTTCGCATCGACGTCACGAAGGCCGAAGCGCACCCGGGCGTGCACTTGGTACTGACCGGCGAGACGTTTCCAATCGCCTATGGCGTGCTGCCGGTCAGCCACGACGAGCACGCGCTGTGCCGCGAGACGGTGCGCTTCGTCGGCGACCCGGTGGCGGCCGTGATCGCGCGTGACGAGGCGACGGCGGCCGACGCCGTGAACCTGATCGAGGTGGAGTACGAAGCGCTGCGCACCTACGCCGGCCCCGACGACAGCCTCGCGTACCCCGAGCCCCGCATCCACGACTACGGCGACGTCGGCAACGTCCACAAGGCGGTTTCCCTGCAGTTCGGCGACGTGGATGCCGCCATCAGCGGCGCCGACCACGTGTTCGACGATGTGTTCTTCTTCGAGGGGAGCACGCACCTGCCGATCGAGCAGCACGCGACGCTGGCGGCGAAGGATCCCGACGGCAAGCTGGTCGTCTGGTCCAGCACGCAGACACCTCACTATCTGCATCGCGCGCTCGCCAAGGCGCTGCAGCTGCCGGCGGCGCACATCCGCGTGATTGCCACGCCCAACGGTGGCGGCTTCGGCGGCAAGAGCGATCCGTTCAATCACGAAGTCGTCGTGGCGAAGGCGGCGCTGCTGCTGGACCGCCCGGTGAAGATCTGCCTGACGCGCGAGGAAGTGTTCTATTGCCATCGCGGCCGGCACCCGGTGCTGATGCGCTTCCGCACCGGGGTGACGAAGGACGGACAGATCACCGGAGTGGACCTGCAGACGCTGCTCGACGGAGGGGCCTACGGATCGTACGGCGTGGCGAGCACCTTTTATACCGGTGCGCTGCAGACCGTCACCTATAACATCCCGACGTACCGCTTCCGTGGTTGCCGGGTGTTCACCAACAAGCCTCCGTGCGGGCCCAAGCGCGGGCACGGCACGCCGCAGGGACGCTTCGGCCAGGAGGTGCAGCTCGACAAGATCGCCGAGCGGCTGCAGGTGGATCCCGCCGCACTGCGCCTGCAAGATCATCGCGCCGCCCGACAGCCTCACCGCCAACTTCCTCCGCATCGGCACCATCGGCCTCACCGAGTGCGTGAACCGCGTCGTCACCAGTTCGGGATGGCACGACAAGTTCCGCAAGCTGCCGCTTGGGCGCGGCGTCGGCCTGGCGTGTTCGTCGTATCTGTCCGGTGCGGGGCTGCCGATCAACTGGAACGACTTGCCGCACTCGGGCGTGCAGCTGAAGCTCGATCGCAGCGGCGGCGTCACCGCGTTCTGCGGCGCCACCGAAATCGGCCAGGGCTCGGACGATGTGCTGGTGGGGTGCGTGGCGGAAGTGCTGGGCATCGACCCGTTCGACATTCGCGCCGTCACCGGCGACACCGATCTCACGCCGGTGGACCTGGGGTCCTACTCCAGCCGCGTCACGCTGATGATGGGCAATGCGGCGATCGAGGCCGCCACCCGCGCACGAGATCTGCTGGCACAGGCCGTGTCGCGCAAGCTGGAGATTCCCCTCGAACGAGTCACGTTCCAGGGCCGCCGCGTATTCGACGCCGGGACACCCGAGCGCGGCGTCACGTTCCAGGAAGCCGTGTGCATCGCCGAGGCGCAGTTCGGCACCATCGGCACCACCGGGTCCTATACGCCGCCGAAGTCAGCCGCGAAATTCAAAGGCGGCGGCGTCGGGCCATCACCCACGTATTCCTACACCGCCGCCGTGGTGGAAGTGGAAGTCGATCCCGAAACCGGATGGCTGGTCGTGCCCAGGGTATGGATCGCGCACGACATCGGCCGCTCGCTGAATCCGACGCTGGTGCGCGGGCAGGTGGAAGGCAGTGTCTACATGGGCCTTGGCGAGGCGTTGATGGAAGAGCAGGCGTTCCGTCGCTTGCCGCCGCGCCTGTCGCACGCGCTGGTGCACAAGTTTCCGTCGCTGCTCGAATACAAGAGCCCGACGTTTCTCGAGATGCCGGATGTCCATACCGATCTCATCGAGTCGATGGATCCGGCCGGGCCGTTTGGCGCGAAGGAAGTGGGGCAGGGCCCGCTGCTCCCGATCATGCCGGCGCTGGCCAACGCCGTCTACGACGCGGTGGGCGTGCGCATCGACGAGATTCCGGTGACGCCGGAGAAAATTCTGAAGGCGCTGCAGCTGAAGGCCGCCGGCAAACCCGCGCGCGTTGGACCGGCGACGCTTCCCGGGCAACGTCCCGTGGCCCGAGGCCCTGATGGTGACGCCGCCCTGGGAAGGCGGCGACGGACGCGCCTCGAACGAGCCGGCGAAAAGGTCCGGGCGTAAGGCAGACGCCGGCGTCGAAGGCTACGGCGGGGGTGCGGTCATGATGCGCCTGCCGCGGTTCCGCTATCGCGCGCCGCACACGGTGGCCGAGGCGGCATTGTGGCTGGCCGACGCTCCAGGCGAGACCATGCTGCTGGCCGGTGGCACCGACCTGCTGCCGAACATGAAGCGTCGTCAGCAGACGCCACAGACGATCATCGGGCTGCGCGGGATTGAGGAGCTCTCTCGGATCATGTCGGGAGTCGGGAGTCGGGAGTCGGGAGTCGGGCGGGAGTCGGGACGAGTCGGGAGTCGGGAGCCGGATACCGGATCGGCGCTGGCGTCACGCTTACCACCCTGGTGCGCGACGAACGGCTGCGCGCGACGTGCCCGGGCCTGTGGCAGGCCGCTGCGCAAGTGGCCACTCCGCACTTGCGTACGATGGGCACGCTCGGCGGCAACCTGTGCCTCGACACGCGCTGCACCTATTACGACCAGACTCACGAGTGGCGAAAGGCCATCGACTTCTGCATGAAGAAGGACGGCGAGATCTGCTGGGTCGCCACGTCCAGCCCGCGCTGCCTGGCGGTCTCGTCCTCCGACACCGCGCCGATGCTGCAGGCGCTCGACGCGCGGGTCCGGCTGGTCTCGGCCTCGGGCGAGCGGGAGTTCCTGGTCGCCGATCTCTACGAGAACGACGGCATGCAGTACCTGACGCGCCGGCCCGACGAAATCCTCACCGAGATCGTCGTGCCCGACCAGGCTGGCTGGCGCAGTACCTACTGGAAGCTGCGCCGCCGCGGCTCGTTCGATTTCCCCGTCGCCTCGGTGGCTGCGGCCGCGAGGTTCGACGGCGAGGGCCGGGTGCTGGCGATCCGGATGGTGGCGGGCGCCGTCGCGTCGCGGCCCATGGCCGCGCCGCTGGCCGAGGCGCTGCTGGTGGGCGAACCGCTCACCGACGAGCGCATCGCCGCCGCCGCGCATGCCGTTTACGCCGTGGCCAAGCCGATGGACAATACCGACTTCGAGCTGGTCTGGCGCAAGAAGATGGTCACGGCGCTCGCGACTTACGCGCTGAAGGAACTCCGGGGAGACGACATGTCGGCGATGCGGGCACGGATTGCCCGGCAGCTGCTCTGATTGGAGGGCTCTTGATGACTCGCATCGGTCTCGGTATTGCCATTGTGCTGGTCGTCGCCCGCGTTCCTGTCTTTGCGCAATCGCCCCCTCCCGCCGCCACGGTCCCCGCGGTCAGCGTGGTCCTGCCCAACTACAACACGGTGCCGATCGGCGAAGTCGCCAGCCTCGAGGGCGGCGCCTTCGTTGCCCGCGCCGACGATGCGTCCGCCGGTTTCTACAACACGGCTGGCCTTGCCCGCGCCGAGCGGACCTCGGTCAGCGGGAGTGCGGGCGCGTTCCAGTTCAGCTCGGTCTCGCCCGAAGGGCTCAACAACGTCGAAGGAAGCTTCCAGCAGATTCCGTCGATGTTCGGACTGGTGGTACACAACCTGCTGGGACATCCGACGTTGGCAGGGGGGATCTCGATTGTCCGGGTGAATGCCTGGGCCCAGGCGGTGGAGGCGGAGAGCGTCCGTCCGGGGGCTTCCGGATCGAACCGTTTCCGGTTTTCGACCGATGCGACCTTTGACGCCTGGCAGACCAGCCTGGGCGTCGCCTACGATCGCAGCGACCGCTTCCGCCTCGGCGCGTCGCTCGATGGTCAGTACACGTGGGCCTGGCGCCGCCAGTCGATTGCCGACCAGCTGACCACCGCCACCGGCCTCAGCGCGCTGAGTGTGAACGCGATCGGCAGCATGTCGGTCTCGCACCTGCGCGCAACGCTCGCGAGTCAGATCGAGCTCTCCCCGTCCGTGCACCTCGGGTTGGTGATGCGGACGCCCGGGATCGGCGTCACCGCCACCGGCTCGGCGTCGCTCGAGGGGCTCGCTCGGGCCGGCGCCGCGACCACCACCACCACGTTCTTCGACCCAGCCACCGACGCGGAGTACAGGCTGCCGTTCGAGTTCAAGGGAGGCCTGGCCTGGCTCGGGAAGCGCGCTCAGATCGAGGCCGACGTGCTCGCCTACTCCGGGACGGGGCAGTATCAACTGGTCGATACCGCGAACACCGTCTCGACGATCACCGACAGTGGACAGGGCGGTGCACCGATCACCGTCGAGCAGCCATACGTGAGCCCCACCGTCGATGCCCGCGCCGTGATCAACGTGGCCGTCGGCGGCCAGTACCGTCTCACCGAGAGCGGCGCCTGGGCGCTGCACGGCGGCTATGCGACGAACCAATCGCCGGTTGGCGCCAACGACACCGCGTTCACCAAGGTGAACCTGCAGAAGGTGACGGTGGGAATGAGCGCGCGGACCAGCATGTTCCTGGGATCGCTGGGTCTGCAGTACCTCACAGGCCAGTCCGATTCGCTCACCCTCGGCACGGCGCCCGACGGCGCTGACATCTCGACCCGATTCAAGGTGTCGAGTTTTGGCGTGGTGTATTCGTTGGCGGTGCTGTTCTGACCGACGCTGGCATCCCAGGCGCATCAGCGGTGCTGGGAGTAGAATCGCCCGCGGAGGGCTCGCATGAGGTCGGTTCTCGTTCTTGCAATCGCGCTGGTCGTCGCCGCGGGCGCCCTGCCCGCGTCCGCCCAGAAAGCCATGGACGCCCTGGTCGAACAGGCCAGCCGATATGTCCTCGACTACGAGGGCTCGTTCTGGCTGCTCGCGATGGACGAAGAGCAGGTCCAGTGGATCGAGCGGCCCACCAACCCGGGCTCGAACCTGTCGCGCAACAATCCGGGCGGCGGCATGGTGGCCGGCGGCGCGCAGGCGCGGCGCATCATCAAGTCGGACTATCTGCTGGTCCAGGGCGGCGAAGGCCGCGGCTGGACGCCGTTCCGCGACGTGCTCAGTGTCAACGGCTCGGAGCTGCGCCATCAGGACGATCGCCTGGTCCGCATGTTCCGCTCCGGCAACGTGGACTCGTACGATCTCGCGCAGAACCTGCAGGACGAGTCCAAGAAGCACGACCTCGGCAACGTCGCGCGCACCATCAACATCCCGATGCTGGGCATGATGCTGTTGCACCCCGACGTGCGCGAACGGTTCTCGGTGAAACACGACGGCAGCGAGTCGCTGGCCGGGCGCCTCGTCGAGCGCTTCGCCTATCGCGAGACGGCGCGGCCGACGCTGATCAAGACGGTGCGCGGCCGTGACCTGGCGTTGACCGGGCGATTGTGGATCGAGCCCGCGACCGGCGTCGTGGTGAAGACCGAGATGGTCGCCGCCGATCCCGTGGTGAGGGCGATGATCACCGTCACCTTCCGGCGCGATACCGAGCTGGGGTTCTGGGTGCCGGAGCGGATGGAGGAGTACTACAAGGCGAACCTGGCGCTCGACGACATCTTTACGACGTCCACGTTCAGCACACCTCGCGTCTACCAGGTCTCGGGCAAGAACTGACCGCCGCCCACGCTCGACCTCGAACCGCAGGACAGCGACGAGTCGCAGTCCGGCGCGGCTACCACGACCGTAGGGCGTAGCCGACGCCCTCCGATCCGGCCCGGGCCGGAACCTCGCGGCGCCGCTCGCCCGGGAAGGATCGAAGTAGGATCGCGGGGTATGCGCCCGCGAACCACTGGAGGCGTGGCCTGGGCTGTCGCCATCCTGATGGTCGTGACTGGTTGTGGCCGTTCCTCGCCGCCACCGGATGCTCCCTCATCCGATGCGCCCTCGGCCGCGGCAGGCCCAACCACCGTCAACGGGACGGAGCGCCTCAACTGGCTCCAGCCTGGCGATCTTCCTTACCTGTCGTACTTTGCCTACGTGGACGGCCAGCCGGTCGCGCTCGATGACGCGACGTGCACCTGGGAGACGGCGGAGGCCGCACTGTGACTCTCCCCTTCCGCCGATGAGCGACGGCGTGCACACCATCGCCCTCGCCGCCACGAATCCCTTCTCTGGCCTGGAGGGACCGCAATCAGCGGCGATCACGGTGCAGAAGGTGTCTGCCCGGAGCGTGGTCAGCGCGATCTGGGTTCCGAATACCGGTGTGGCTTCGAACGATCCGCGCTCCGAAGTGGCGGCGGCTCCGTACCGCGGCGATGCCTTTTCCGTCGACGTCATCGCACGGGGCTTGCGGGGACCACTTCAACTGGCCTCGACTCCGGACGGCCGCCTGTTGATCGCCGAAGGTGATACTGGCGTGCGCGTGATCCGGCCGGGCTTGCTCGAGAGCCCGGACCGCGCGCTCGATGCGCAGGCACTGTTTCGGCCCCCGCCTGCCGGCGGGCTTGGGCTGGCGGTTCACCCTGATTTCGCGCGGAACCATTTCGTCTACGTCTCGTTTCTCTCCCGCGAAGGGGCAGAGAAGACGTTGCTCAGAATCGTGCGCCTGCGCGAAGTGGGCGACACGCTTGGGGAGCCGGTGTCGCTGTTCGAAGCGCCAGTCCTGGCGGTGCCAGAGACATCGCGTCCCGCTGACAACAGTGCGGCCTCGGGCGCGGCGGTCGATCGGCTCGGCGATAGTCCCAGACTGGCGTTCGGTCCTGACGGGCTCCTGTACTCGCTGCTCCCTCTGGGCTTCGAGTTCGACAACGAGCCCGCGGCCAGCAGTCCGCACGCATCGATGCTGCGGATCGATGACGATGGACGCGCGCCGCGCGTCGGCCCGCTGACCGACATCATCGCGCACCCACTTGGGTTTGCGTGGCATCCCTCGACCACCGCCTTGTGGCTGATATTTCCGGGGGTGAACGGCGAGACCCTGGTCCGACCGAGCGGCGTCTCGTCCGCCGTCGGGATCGCAGCGGTTGAACGAGGCGTATTGCGCCTGACGGAGGGCGCGGACCCGTCGTCAGGCGCCCTGGTGTTGAATCAGGCGGGCGCGCTCGACCTGGCGCGCACGTTCCTGCAGGGGATTGACCCCGAGTCGATCGGGGTCCTGAGACTGGTGATGCCGGTCCTTGCCGAGAGCGTGCTCGATGGAGTGCCGGGCCGAATCACCGACGTGGTCCCGGCCGGCGCAGGCACTCTGTATGTGACCACCAACGACGGTAGCGCGAGCTCCAACGGCAGCGACGCCGTCCTGCGGCTCACACCGCGGGTTCGGTGACGTCGCGCACCGGCCCTACTGCGTCGGCAGCGCTGGCATCTGATCCTTCGGCAGGCGCGGCAGCAGGTCGTTCCGCATCGCCAGCTGGTACACCGCCGCCGCGATCACCATCGCGCTCTGACGGGCATCGTCTTCGATGACGCGCTCGTAGGTGTCCAGGTTGGTGTGCCACGTGTGCGTGCCGTACTCGATCGGGTCCTGCTGGACGCCGATCCCAGGAAGTCCCGCCTCGTTGAACGACGTGTGATCGGAGCCGCCGCGGCGCCGGCTGGTCGTCGCCATCACACCGGCGAACCCGTTGTCCTCGAACGGCCGCGTGGCCTCGCGAAGAATGCGCGCCGCATCGGACGGGCCGAACACGGTCATCCCCCGGGCGCGGCCCGTGCCGGAGTCGATGTTGAAGTAGCCCGCGAAGGTGGCGTGCTCCGGCTTCGGGTTCTCGTAGGTGCCGAAGTGCGCCTTCACGTAGGCCTGCGAGCCGAGCAGCCCCTGCTCCTCGCCGCTCCACAGCGCCACGCGAATCGTGCGGCGCGGCTTGATGCCGATTGCCTGCAGGATGCGGATGGCCTCGAGCATCGTCGCGCAGCCGATCGCGTTGTCGGTGGCGCCGGTGGCCGAGTGCCACGAGTCGAGATGGCCGCCGAGCATCACCACTTCGGCCGCCTTGTCGGTCCCCGGGATCTCCGCGACGACGTTGTACTGGGTGGTGCCTTCGGGATAGGTCCGGTTGACGATGTTCAGTTCGAGCTGCACCGTTCGCCCGCCGGCCTGCAGGCGCCACAGGCGGCCGTAGTCCTCGTTCCGCATCACGACGGTCGGCACCGCCTTGGCGATGTCGAAGGTGCGGTTGTTGAACGCGCGGATCTGCCCGTGGTCGCGGCCCGCGTCGTTGACGCGGCCGACGGCGCCTGAGGCGACGAGGAACAGATCGAGCTGCTCGGCGACCTGTGCCGGGGGCACGATGCTCGGGTCGGGCTTCTGCGTCGATGCGGGCGGTCCTGGTGGGCCGCCAGGGGTGCCGTCGCCACTGAACTGGGCGCGCACGTCGTTGTCGTCACGGCGCTTGGCGGGCGGCACGATGGTCACCGCCAGCGACTCGGGCTTGCCCATCATCACGATCTTGCCCTTGACCGCAGCACGCTGCTGCTCGAAGAACGCGGTCAACTGCTCCTTGGTCGGCCGCTGCGGCATCTCCAGCGGCAGAATCTGCGCCGTGACCGGTCCGTTCGTGCCAGGGGTCCAGGCCAGCGCCTCGACGACGAGCGCGTCCTTGACGGGCGAGACGACGTGCACCGAGAGTTTTTCGTTCAGCCAGCCCGGGTGGCCGAACTCCCACGGCTCGAGTTGCGCGTTCTTCAGGCCCCAGGTCGTCGCTTCCTTCACCACCCACTCGGCGGCGCCCTTCAGGTTGGGCGAACCGGTGAGGCGCGGACCGTAGACGTCGGTCAGCACCTGCAGCGTGCTCATGATCCGCGAGTTGTCCGTGGCCTCGCGGCGAATCCTCCAGTTGACGTCGCGGTCGAGCGACTCCTGCGCGGTTGGCGACGAAGTGGCCGTGAGGACGACGATCGACAGGATGGCGAGGATTCGAACACGCATGGTCAGCTCCTGAGACATTTTACTTACGCCGGGCCACGAAGGGTCGGCGAGCCGCCGTCAGAGCAGGCGGAAGATGGCCGCGGCAATCAGGGTCGGCAGCGCGGCGCCTGCCAGCAGGCCGATCGGCAGGATGGCGCCATCGAAGAACCGGCCTAGCAGCGCCTGCCCGGCAGGATTGGGCGCGTTGGCGATGACGGTGAGGCCGCCGCCGACGACGGCGCCTTGCACCACCGCCAGTTTCGATGAATCGTCCAGGTTCGGCACCAGCGTCGCCAGATAGGTGATGAGTGCGTTGTCGTTGATGGCGGTGAGCCCGGTCGCCCCCAGGAACAGCGGGCTCTCCGAGAGGCGGCTCAGCACTGGCGCGATCCACCAGCCCTGCAAACCACCGTGGATGACGAGCCCTGCCAGGAAGAAGCCGACCAGCAAAGGCGTCTTCAGCTCGATGCGACTCTGAAACGGCGCCGTGGCCCGCGCGAATCCGAGGAAGAACAGAAACCCGCCGATGAAGAGGGCGGGATAGTGCGCCGTGAACACGGTCCAGGCCATGAACGCCAGGTGCACGCCGACGACCCATGCCGGCGCGGGCAGCAGCGCGGCCCCATCCTGTTCGGGCCGATCGACCTCCTCCATCGGCGGCCGCGACGCGAGGTCACGCAGCTCCTGCCGGAACAGGAAGAAGTAGACCGCCGTGGACACGGCGATGGCGACGAGCGCGCGCCAGCCGAAGTTCATGGCCATGAACGGGATGTCCCAGCCCCACGGGCGGGCCACCATCAGCACCGGCGGCGCCGCGAAATGGGTCAGCGTGCCGCCGATCGAGACGTTGACGAACAGCACGCCGAGCGTGGCGTACTTCAGCCGCGCCGTCGGCTGCCGAACGTAGAACTGCCGTCCGAGGAGCAGCGCGCAGATGGTCATCGCCGCGGGCTCGGTGATGAACGAGCCCAGCACCGGGCCGACGGTGAGGATGGCGACCCACCACGCCGCTGGTGTGCCGCCGCCAGCCGCTGCGAGGCGGCGCAGCGCCGCCTCGGCAAAGCCGATGATGGGACCGGTGGCCGCAAGGGCCATGATCACGACCACGAACAACGGCTCGGTGTAATTGACCGTCTCGCCGAAGTAGTGCTCAGCGGACGCCCATCCCGCATACGCGGAAAAAGCTGCCATGAGCAGCACTGCCCACAGGCCGAACACCACCTCGACTTCGCCGAGGAAGTGAATCACTTCGGCCCGCATGCTGGGCCGCAGCGGCCTGCCTTGCGCGCGCGCGTCGTCGTCGCGGCGGTGCTGCAGCCGGTGTGCGTACGCGGTGAAGCGCGCCGCCGCGAAGGTGTGGAGAATGGCCAGCACGAACACGCCGGTCGCCAGCGCGTTGAATGGCTCGACCTGGACGCGCATCGCGAGCTCGGACGCGAGGGTTTGATTGGCGGCGGAGGGGTAGCTCTCCAGTGCTCGTGGGATATCTGACAACAGCTCGAGTTGAGTATAAGCCGTCCATCGCTTACGACAGGCAGCACGGCCTTTGCGCCGTCGTGGCCCTGCTATGATCGATGAGCTATGCAGACCGCTGCCCCCGCCATCCTCAAGCCCGGCGTCACCCTCGAGACATTGCCCGGACCGCGTGCCGGTGACGTGGCCGGACCGGGCAGTCATCACCTGATTCGTGGCTCGGCGCTGGTGTTCTGGGATCCGCGCACGCCGGGCAAGAAGCTCGACGCGATCGATACGGATCAGATCACTCCCGCGGCCGATTGCGTGTCGGAAAGCCTCGAGACGCTGGACGAGCGCTGGAAGGCCGGCGCCTTCCGTCACCTGATGCCCGATTTCCGCGCCCGCGTGCACGCGGGCCAGACCTTCGTGATTGCCGGCGATCGCTTCGCCATCGGCAGCTCGCGCGAGATGTCGCCCGCCGGACTGAAGGCCATTGCCGAGGAAGTGGGCCTCGAGATGGTGATCATCTGCGCCAACAACATGGGCGACATCTTCCGTCGCAACTCCTTCAACCTCGGCCTGCACGTCGTGCAGAGCCCCGAGGCGGTGGCCGACGCCGAGGACGGTGACGTGTTCACCTTCGACCCCGTGTCGCGCGCCATTGTCAACGAGACGCAGGGCAAGTCGTACACGCCGGTGCCGCTCTCGGGCAAGGAAGATGAGATCCGTCAGAGCGGCGGCATCTTCGCGCTGGGCCGCCGCGAGTTCCGCTCGTCGGTGGAGCGTGCCCCGTCGATCACCTGGCCGGATGCCGATCTCGCGCGGCGCATGTCCACCACCGAGCAGATTGTCTGGGCGCACCGCGTCGACAAGGACGCTGACGTGACGCCCGGCGCCACCCTTCGCGTCTATGCCGACCTGCTGCCGGCCTCCGACGGCACCGCGCCGTTCTCCATCCACACCTTCAACCAGATCACCGGCGGCGACGCGATCTTCCCGCGCCAGGCGGCCGTGGCCAACGATCACTTCGTCTTCACCGGCAAGCAGGACGACGACAAGCAGACCGCCATCGGCCGGCAGTTCGCGCGGCATCACGGCATCGAGAAGCCCTACTACGCCACGCCCGGCGACGGCATCTTCCACTTCTATTTTCCCGAGCAGGGCCTGGTGCTGCCGGGCCAGTTCATCCCCGGCGCCGACTCGCACTCGCGCGCCTACGGCGCCTACGGCGCGGTGGGCATGGGCGTGGGCTCGACGACGCTCGGCTTCGGGTGGTCCACCGGCTACATCTACTTCACGATGGCGAAGCAGCGCCGTGTCACGTTCACCGGGCGGCTGCGCGAATGGGTCACCGGCAAGGACATCGTCCTCGAACTGCTGCGCCGGTGGGGCGCGAAGCAGGCGCAGGGGATGTCGGTGGAGCTGGTCGATCGCGACAAGCAGCTGCCGATTCCGTTCCGCAACACCATCGCGAACATGATGGCCGAGGCCGAAGCGTTGAACGGCATCTTCGCGCCGGACGACACGACGCTGGCGTGGTACGCCGCCAAGGGGATGACCGAGCTGCCGTACCCGGCGTTCGGCTGCGGCGCGGAGGCGGTGTTCGACATCGACGAGCAGCTGGTGCTGGGCGAGGTGACGCCGATGATCGCCAAGCCATTCAGCCCGGGCAACGCCTTTGCGGCCGAGGAGGTGGCGCGCGAGCGCCTGACCTTCGACAAGGCGATGATCGGTTCGTGCACCAACGGCAGCTATGACGATTTGTTGTCGGCGGCGATGGTGCTGGTGGCGGCGCGCGCGCAGGGGCTGACGAAGGCGGTGAAGGAGCTGGTGGTGTTCCCCGGCTCCGGCGGCGTCAAGCTGCAGATCGAGCGGCCGGACCCGCGCCTGAACGGCGAATCGATTGCCGACGTGTTCCGCGCCGCGGGCGGGGAGATTCGCGCCAGCTGGTGCGGCCCGTGCTTCGGCCAGGGCCCCGACGCGCTCACCGGCGGGCAGCGCGCGATCACCTCGTTCAACCGCAACTGGCAGAACCGGATGGGATTTGGCGGAGAAGGCTATCTCGCGTCGCCGTCGGTGGTCGCGGCCTCGGCGCTCGCGGGCTACATGGCGCCGCCGAGCGAGCTCGGGCTCGTGTGGGATCCTGAACGATACGGCATCTGACGATCTGACCAGCGGCCCACGCTAGAGGTAGAGTGAGGGACGTGAGCCTCGGTTGGACGCAGAAGGCGCCTGTCCTTGCCGTAATCCTCCTGTCCACCATCGTGCTGACGGGCACGGTTGGCTACATGCTCATCGAGGGCTGGTCGGCCTGGGACTCGCTCTACATGACCATCATCTCGCTGACCACGGTGGGTTACCGCGAGGTTCACCCCATGTCGCGCGCCGGTGAGGCGTTCACGATGTTCGTGCTCGTGGGCGGCGTCGGCACCGTCCTCTACTCGTTCACGCTGATTGGCGCCCGCGTGATTGAAGGCACCCTGCACAATCCCTGGGAGCGCCGCAGGACCACCCGCATGCTGGACAAGCTAGAGAACCACTTCATCGTGTGCGGCTACGGCCGTATCGGGTCGATCATCGCGCAGGAGTTCGAGCAGCAGCACGTCCCGCATGTCGTCGTCGAGCGCGACCCCGAGCGCGTCCGGACGCTGCACGAGGCGGGCCATCTGGTGGTGGAAGGCGACGCCAGTTCGGAAGACGTCCTGAGCAAGGCCGGAGTGGCGCGAGCGCGGGGGCTCATCGCCGCGGTCTCGACCGACGCCGAAAACGTCTACACCATCCTGTCGGCGCGGTTGATGCAGCCGACGCTGTTCATCATCGGGCGTGCGGAGAGCGATGAATCGGCCAAGAAGCTCAAGCGCGCCGGCGCCGACCGCGTCATCTCGCCATACCAAATCGGCGGCCTGCACATGGCGCAGCTGGCGCTCCGTCCGGCGGTGGTCGAGTTCGTGCAGCTGGCAACGAGCTCCGGGTTTCTGGAACTGTCGATGGAGCAGATCGAGGTGCGCGCGGAGGGCCCGCTCGTCGGGCAGTCGATCGTCGGCGCCAACCTCCGTCAGCGCTTCGGCGTCATCGTCGTCGGCATCCGCCGCGCGTCGGGGAAGATGGAGTTCAACCCGGCTCCGGACGCGCTGATGGCGGCGGGTGACCACCTGGTCCTGCTGGGCCCCAACGACCGCCTTGGCCAACTGGCCCAGCACGCAGCGGCAACAGTTCAGATCTCGAGAGGTCTTGCGATGTGGTGATCTCGAGGAGACCTCGAGACTCGCGAGGTCACGAGATCTAATGACCTCCAAACACCTGAAAGCCTCTCTTTCGCAGGCTGTCGGCGAGCGCCACCTCCATACGGACCGCTTTCTCGTAAGGCATCGGGTTCAGGTGCTCGTATAGCTTCGGCACGAGGCGCACGCCGAAGCGCGTGACCACGCTGGCGGCCTTGATGCCCGCCTTGTGGTTCTCGAACCGCTGCTCCGGCGTCAGCCCGGTCATGCCGACGTAGTAGCCCGCCTTTCCGTCTCCCTTCGGGTTCCGCAGAAACACCACGTAGACGTGGTGATGGTCCTTCGCAGCCATGGCTCCATCAAACCACAGGCGCGCCGGCCGGCATCCGTGCGATGCTCTCGCCCATGATCAGGGGCGCGACCGCCGCTGTGGCAGCACTCATCTGCGGGACGATTCTGGCCGGGGAGCAGCCGGCCACTTCGCTGAGCGAGATGACCTATGAGATCCGGCTGCTTGAGCGTCCCGTCGGCTTCGAGCGCGACCGCATCACCGGCGACGCCGCAGGACAGCGGCTCGAGAGCCGCCTCGACATCGTCGATCGCGGTACGCCGATTACCAGCCGCGCGCACGCCGCCGGCATGACCGTCACGGGCCACGTGCCACGGGCGCTCACCGCGGAGCAGGGCGTGGAACGCGGCATGGATCAGATCGCGCACCTGCCGATTCGTGGCGACGCGCAGTCCCAGGAGAATCGGCGGCTGATCGCCGCGCTGGCGGCGCACCACACCGTGGTCGATCCGACGTTGTCGTGGACCGAGCTGCTGGGACGTGGACCGGATACCGCGCTCGAAGCCATTGAACCGGCGGCGGCGAGGTTGCCGAAACCGCTGGCCGAGAACTACCGCAGCGTGACGAACGCCAACGGCACAGCGATGACGCGCTACCTGGAGGCCGTCAAGGCGATGCACGACGCCGGCGTCACCCTCGTCGTCGGCACCGACGGCGCAGTGCCGGGTCTCAGCGTGTTGCGCGAGATCGAGCTGTTCGTGCAGCCGGCTGACGCCGCGGCAGGCGATCGACGCCGCCACCCGCGTGCCGGCGCAGGTGATGGGGATGCTGAAGGACACCGGCCATCGAGGCCGGCAAGCGCGCCGACTTGCTGGTGTCGAGGCAACCCGCTGGCGGATATCTCCAGCCTTCGCCGTGGCCGCTGGGTGGCCATCGGCGGGCGTCTCTACGCGGCGCCGGACATCGCGCGGCAGGCGGGATTCGGGACGACCAAGTGACGTTCCCGGCGCGGCGCCCCCGCAGCGGCTCGCGCCATCACTTCTTGATGAACACATCCCGGGACGACGCGTAGTTCTTCGCCCCTTTCATTGTGTAGCCGTGCTGGATCTCGATGGTCGTCTCGACGGTCAGCTCCGATGCGTCGGAATTGAGCTCGTAGGTCTCCTTGATCGACACGGTCTGTCCCTGCACGTTGCCCGCGCGCCAGGCGACGAGGCGCCGGCCTTCCCAATAGGCGCGCGTGGTGCCCGCGCCGACGGTGCCGGCCGCTGGATTGCGGGTGTTGTCGATTGCGTAGGACGTGGCGGTGGTCTTGCCGTCACGGTTCGCGTTCACGTTCAGCGCCGTCTCGGAGTGGGTGATGTCGAGGACGATCGAGTTGACCGGTGGCTCCTGCTCCGGCGATTCACTGCGATCGGCAACCATCGTCCAGGTGCCGGTGAGGTTGGCCCTGTCTTGCCCGTTGGCGAGGGGAGGGAGCAGCACGACCACCGCGATGACGGCTGTCAGCATCGAGCTCATCGGAGGTTCCTCCAGTCTTGGAGCATACCTCCGCGTCATGGAGAATTCCGAATGGCGATTTCAGACGAGCTGGTTGCGCTTCAGCGCCGATTGAGCCGCGGGCGTCAGCGTGGCCACAGCCAGCCGAAGGCGCCGGCCGTCATGCAGGCATAGATCAGGCCGTCGATCATCGAGCGCACTGTCATGCCCCAGCCGCGCTTCCACCAGATGGAGTTCTGCATCAGGGCCAGGGAGTAGCCGGCGAAGGCCGTGGTGCCGGCGAAGCGGAACACCTCGAAGTACGGCGCTCCCGGCGGCACTGCGGCGCCAGCCAGATAGCCGGCGAAGATGCTCACGACAATCGAGTACAGGAACCACTGCACCAGCGAGCCGGTCATCGACATCTCGCCGGACGGCATCACCGTCATGTGCACCACCGGCCCAGCGGCCAGCCGGGCCTTGAATTCGGGGGTGCTCATGGCCTGCATCGAGCCCGCCCACGGCATTGCATACTCGCCGGGCGGGATCTTCAACGGCCTCAACGCCGCCATCGCGTCCGCTTCGTTCGCCACGCCGTGAATGTCGCTCTTGTGCCACGGCGTCAGCATGTGGATGACGGAGGACACCACGAACACCAGGACGGCGGACAGTAGTATCGGGAGCCCGAGCGACGTGACGGGGACCATGGGGGACCTCCAGTAGCTGAATGGACGACCGGGCGAGTCGGACGCTGGGATCGTAGCGCGATAACCGGCTCGGACACCCGCCTCCCCCTATAGTAGAGTCTCAGCCGACTGCCGGCGCTTTGCCGCGGGTCGGCAGAACCCGGAGGCGTGGTTCCCCTGTGGCGGAGACCTCTCGCAGCCCGTCCGTGCCCCTCGACCGCCCGTCAGTTCGGGCGGTTCGATGGAGCGTTGCCATCGTCGCCGTGTCGTACGTCGCCTACCTGGCGGTGCTGATCACGTCGGACCTGCTGCGGGTCGTGCCGCTGGGGTTCGTGCCGGAGTTCGGCGCAGGCGGCGTGACCATCGCGAGCGTCCAGCCGGACACCGTCGCGGCGCGCGAAGGGCTGCTGCCCGGCGATCGGCTCGGGCGCGCAAATGGGCAAACGCTGCAGGCTCCGCTCGACTGGCAGCGTGTGCGCGTCCATCTGGATCCGACGACGCCCCTGGAGTTGGAGGGCGATCGGGGCGGTCAGCCGCTCAGAGTCCATCTCCCTCTCTCGGCTGGATTGGCCGAATGGCGGACCGGCCCGTCACGCCCGGGCCTGTTAGCGTTCCGCCTCGCCCAGGTCGTCACGCTCGGTCTCGCGCTCGTGGTCGGATTGCGGCGGGCCGCGCACCCCCCGGCGCTGGTGGGCGCGTTGCTGTTGGCCTCGTTTGCGACCGTGTCGCTGGTGCTGCCGTTCCGGATGCTGTGGTTCTGGCGGGGCCTGCCGCAGCCGCTCGAGGCGCTCCTCTGGTTGCCGTACACGACCAGCGGCACGCTCGGCCCGTTGCTGTTCGCATTCTTCGCGGTATTTCCGCGGCGTCGCTGGTCGTGGCCGAAACTGGCCGCGGCCCTGGTTCCCGGTGCCCTGACGGCCATGTGGGTGCTCTACGAGGGGTATCACCTGACGCGGGCGCTCGGCCCGCCGTCCGGTCTTCCGGACCTCAGGCGGTGGACGTTTGCGATCAGCTTCCTCTACGCGATGGCCGCTGTGGCGCTGCTCCTGGTGCACGAGCGGTCCGCCGAAAGCTTGACCGATCGCCGCCGCATTCGCGTGCTGCTCGGCGGGATGGCCATCGGCATCACCGCCGGCGTGGCGCTGCTGCTGGTGTATCAGTTCGAGCAGGGGGCCGACATCTTCGGCAACCCCATTCTCAGCGTGCTGTCGCTGGCGTTCCTGGCCGTGCCGGCGTCGTTTGCCTACGCCATCCTGCGCCACCGCTTGTTCGACCTCCGGCTCATCGTGCGCCAGGGCGTTCGCTACGCGCTGGCGCGGCGGCTGCTGGACGCGCTGATTCCCGCCGTCACCGCGATGCTGCTGGTACAGGTGGTCCTGCATCGCGACGAGCCCATTGCGCAGATGCTGCAATCACGCTGGTGGTGGTACTCGATTGGCGTCGGCGCCCTGCTGCTGATTCGACAGCGGCGCGATCGCTGGCTGAACGCCCTCGATCGCCGCTTCTTCCGCGAGCGCTACGACGCCGACCGGCTGCTGAAGAACATCGTCAATCAGATCAGCCGCGCGCCGAGCATGGAGGCGATCGTTCCCGCCATGGTGCAGCAGATCGACGAGGCGCTGCATCCCGAGTTCGTGGAGGTCCTTGGGCACGCCGATGGCGATCGGTGGCTCGCGCCGGCGACGACTTCTGCCCGGCCCCAGACGTCGCTGCCGGCCTCGCTCGTCACGCTTGGCGTGTTGTCGGCGCTGCGCAAGCCGCTGGCCCTCTCCCTCGGTGACACCGCGTGGGTTCGCCATCAGCTTCCGGCGGAAGAGCGCGCGCTGCTCCTCGGTCACGGCATCGAGCTGATGGTGCCGGTGTTCAACGAGCACGCAGCCGCGTCTCCGGTCGCGCTGCTGGTGCTGGGCCCACGTCGCTCCGAAGAACCGTACAACGACGATGACCTCGATCTGCTGGCCGCGATCGCCCAGGGGCTGGGGCTGCTGATTGGCCGCTCGTGGACCGACATCCATGGCCTGGCCGAGTGCGGCACGTGCGGCCGATGTTTCGACGGGGCGACGAAATCGTGTGCGCAGGATGGCAGCGTCCTGACGGCGGTGTCCGGCTCCCGCCTCCTGAACGGCCGGTACCGACTGGAGCGCAGACTCGGGCGTGGCGGCATGGGCACCGTCTACGAGGCGCTCGACGGCGCGCTGGAGCGAAGGGTCGCGGTGAAGGTCATCCGGGAAGACCTGGCCGGCCCGTTGTTCAGCGGGCACTTCTGGGCGGATCTCGACGCGCGATTTCGTCGGGAGGCTCGTGCCGCAGCGGCCTTCGCGCACCCACACGTGGTCCGCGTCTACGACTTCGGTGTCGATCGCGATCGCCGCGCCTTCCTGGTGATGGAGCTGCTCGAGGGCGAGACGCTGCGCCAACGCCTGGCATCCGCGGTGCCGCTGGCGCCGGCGGAGGCGCTTCAACTCCTGCGCGGCGTGTGCGAAGCGCTGACCGCCGCCCACGGTCTTGGACTGCTCCACCGTGACTTGAAGCCAGAGAACATCTTCCTGCAGCGGCACGATGGCGGCATCACCGCGAAGGTGTTGGATTTCGGGCTCGCCAAGGCGCTCGGCGCCGAATGGCCCGAAGCGGGCCCCGGCGAGCCGAAGACCATCAGTGCCGGTCTGCTCATCGGGACGCTCGACTACATGGCGCCCGAGCAGGTGGCCGGTGATGCCGTCAGCCCCGACTGGGATGTCTGGGCGCTCAGCGTGATCGCCTACGAGATGCTCACGGGCCACCACCCGTTCCGTCGCACCGTCACGTTCGGCGGTGGCGAGTCGGGTGGTCTCTCGAACACCCGCGGCCTGGTTCAGGCCGAGTCTCAGCTCTCGGCCGAGGCGTCGGCCTTCTTCGACCGGGCATTGTCGGCCGACCGCGCGCGGCGCCCGGCCAGCCCGATGGAGTTTCTGGCGCGCTGCGAACAGGTGATGACGTGACGAGCGGCGGTGGCTTCACGACCACCCGCTGGACGATGGTCACTGCGGCGGGTGCCGCGGGGGACGCACATTCACGGAGTGCCCTCACCGAGTTGTGCCAGATCTACTGGCCGCCGCTCTACGGTTACCTCCGACGTCGCGGCCACGATCGCGAGGAAGCCGAGGACTTGACGCAGGGCTTCTTCGCCCGGCTCCTCGAGCGAAATGATCTCCGCGGCGCCGACCCATCGCGCGGACGCTTTCGCGGCTTCCTGCTGACGGCGCTGAAGCGGTATGCGATCAACGAACACGAGCGTGCCACCGCCGCCAGGCGAGGAGGACGGCTGCCCATCGCGCTGGATTTCGACGAGGCGGAACGGACCTACGCTCACAGCCTGGGATCCGATGACAGTCCCGATCGCGCCTTCGATCGAAACTGGGCAGCGCTCTGTCTTGACCGCGCGCTCACGGCCCTGCGCGCGGAGTGTCACGAGGCCGGAAAGGGTCCGCTCGCTGATGCGCTACTGCCGTATCTCACCGAAGGCGGCGAGCTGCCGTCCTACCGCGAGGTCGCGGCGCAACTCGACGTCACCGAAGGCGCCATCAAGGTGGCGGTGCATCGGCTACGCCAGCGATTCGGCGCGATCCTGAGGCTGCAGATCGCCGACACCGTGCTGTCGCCGGCGGACGCGGACGATGAGATGCGCGAGCTGCTTCGCGTGGTCGCATCCTAGCTGGAGTCCGACGTGCCGTGCGATCGACATCCGCGAGCCGCTGCCCACGCTGGACACTGCCCGGCATGCCTGATCGAAGCCGCACTCGGCCCAGACCTGGCCGACGCCGACATCGCGCCTCATCCCGCGGCTGGCCGGACCGGTAATACGCGACGGGTGACCATCTGCCTACCCCTGGGGGCGACGGCCCGCGCCTCGGTTTTTCTCGTCCGCGAAGGCGCCGCCAGTCCACGCCTGTTGCGGCTGAAGGTGTGGCACGCGCCAGCCGCGCCCGGTTTCCTCGATCGGTTCGACGACCTGAGGACACGGCTCGAACGATGGCGGGGCAGTCCCATTGCCTTGCCGCTGGCCGCGTCTCTGGACCCGGCCGGTTGTCCCGCGGTGCTGAGCGAGTTCCGCCAGGGCGTGCCCATTCTGGTTGGTGTGCGCGCCCGCAGCCGCGAGGCCGGCAGCGCGTGGACGTCGATCCGGCCCGTGAGCGACGTGCTCCGCGCCGTTCACATGGAAGGCCTCAGCCACGGCGCGTTGGTTTCCGGCAACGTGCTCGTCGAACCCGGGTCCGGAACCACGCACGTCGTGGATTTCGGCCTCGCCGCAGTGCTCGACCCGACGTTGGATTCCGCTTCCCTGATGCGCGCCGACCGCGATGGCCTTGCGGCCCTCGGCCGCGCCGTGCGCGCTACCCGCCGCACCTGCCCTCCTTCGGCCCGCCTGTAACCTTCGCCGCGTTTTCCTGAATTACCTCCTGAACGTCGTCGCCGGAACGGGCGCGTCACGCGTCTCGAAGGCACGACAGCCCTGGGAGGGTATTCACCATGTTTGGATGGCATCTCGCACACTCATCGCTCGTTCGATACCTGCAGGTCGGCTGCGTCATGCTGGTGCTTGCTGCGCCCAGGCCTGCCTTGGCCCAGCCGCTCGTACTCGGGCATCGTCGTGTTCGGTACCAGCCTCTCCGATTCGGGAAATGCCTTCGCCCTCCGCGGCGGCACCAACACCCCGCCCGACTGGGTTCTCGATCCGCTGTTGGTGCCGAGTGTGCCATACGCTCGGGGTGGGCATCACTTCAGCAACGGCGCGACATGGGTCGAGCAGTTCGCCCGCTCACTCGGGCTCGCTGGCAGCGTCAAGCCGGCGTTCCGCGGCGCATCGTCGGTGGCGACGAATTTCGCCGTCGGCGCCGCCCGGGCCTATGACGACGGCAGGAACGTGAACCTGTCCGAACAGGTGGAGGCGTTCCTGCAGTCGACGGGCGGCGTAGCCTCGCCGAGCGCCCTCTACGTGATCGAGATGGGTGGCAATGACGTGCGTGACGCGCTCGGGGCATACCCGACCGGTCACGGCGTGATCCTGCAGCGCGCCCTTGGTGCCATCGCCGCCAACATCGGGCGGCTCTACGGCGCCGGTGCGCGCCAATTCCTGGTGTGGAGCGCTCCGAATCCGGCCCTGACGCCGGCGCTTCGCCGCCTGGCCGTCGTCAATCCGGGCATCCCTCAACTCGCCTCGGCCCTGACCCAGTCGTTCAACGCCAATCTTGGCGGTGTCCTGACGCAGCTGTCGGCGTTGCCCGGTATCGCCTTCGGCCGCCTCGACGCCTACGCCTTGCTCAACGAGATCGTGACTGATGGCACGCGGTTTGGGCTGTCGAACGTGACGGAGGCGTGCCTCACGCCCTACGAGGCGCCGTTCTCGTGCAGCCGAGCCGGACGAGTTCCTGTTCTGGGACGGCATCCATCCCACGAGCGCGGTGCACGGCATCATCGCGCAACTCGCGGCGTCCGTGCTGGGTCAGTAAGCGACGGCGGGAGAGGGGCGGCGGTTGCCGCCGCCCTCTTCCGAGGGCTCGTCCGAAACGTTCACCGCATTCCGCAGGGAAGTGAGGACTCCATGAACTCCACGTGGCGCGTTGCCTTCGTCCTGTTCGTTATCCTGACCGCTCGTTGCCTACCCGCATCGGCCCAGACCTCGGCTCCGGGCCAGCAAGTGGTATCGGCGAACCCGTTCGGCCTGCTCCTGGAGTTCTTCAACGCCGAATACGAACGCAAGGTCTCTACGTCCACGACGGCCGGCGCCGGCGGTTCGACGATTCACGCCGACGGCGATCGCTATGTCAACGCCGATGTGTTCCTGCGCTACTACCCGCGCGGCCGGGCGCTGCAAGGACTGGCCGTGGGGCTGAAGGCAGGCGTCACCGAGGTCGATTCGCAGAGGTTTTTCGGTGTCGGTTTCGACGTGAACCAGAGCTGGCTGATGGGGAACAGCCAGAAGTTCTACATCGGTTGGGGATTCGGGTTGAAGCGGCTGGTTGGCGCGGACGAGTACAGCCAGTTCATCCCGACGATTCGCCTGGTGAACATTGGCGTCGCGTTCTGAAGGAGTGAGGATGATTCCGCATCCTCACCCTTCCTCGATGACCTGTCACGCCGTGATATCCTGCCTCGCTTCCACACTGCCGAGGTTGCCATGGTCCTGACAAAGTCCGAACTGATCGCCTCTCTTCAAAACGAAGTCCGCATCCTGCTGCATCTGGGCAGCAAGATCGACCGCGGCATGCTCGACTACCGGCCGACGCCGAAGCAGCGCAGCGTCATCGAGCTGATGCAGTACCTCACCGTGATGGGGCCCGCACTTGTCCAGGCGGCCAAGACCGGCGCGTTCGATGCCGCCGCCTGGACCCAAGCCGAGCAGGCAGCCAGGGCCCGGGACTTCGATCAGACGCTGGCGGCCCTTGCCTCGCACACTGGCGAATACGCCACGCTGCTGGGCGATCTCACCGAAGCCGACTTCCGCGCCACGGTGGAGATGTTCGGCCAGAAAAGCTCCCGCGGTTCGTTCATCGTCAATAATGTGCTCAGCGGATGCGCCGCCTACAGGACCCAGCTGTTCCTGTATCTGAAGGCGTGCGGCCGCGACGAACTGAACACGATGAACCTGTGGGCCGGCATGGACGGCGCCGCATAGAGCGGGGGCCGAACGTGACGGACCAGTTGAACGACGGCGGGCCCGTTCCGGGTTCGACCATCGAGCCTGTCGCTGAAGCCATCAGCCGGGCGCAGCGCGAGTTGGCGCTTGCCATGTCGGAACTCGGGCGGGTCTCGGCGCTCGAGGCCGGCTCGGTGGCGTTCGCGGCCCACACACTCAACAACTATCTGAACGTCGCCACCGCCACGCTCGAGCTCGTGGACATCACCCTCGAGGGGCATCACGATCCGCAGCTCCACGTGTGGCTCGACTCGCTGAAGCACGCCACCAGCCTGATGGCGCGCACGGTCTCGCAGTTGATGAACGCCTCGGTCGGACAGGATCTCACGCTGCGGCGGGAATCGCTGCGCCCGTCGGCGATGGCCGAGCGGGCCGCGCAGTTCTATCAGCGGATCGCGCAGGACAAGGCGATCCAGGTGATCTTCACCGGCGTGTTCAACGCCCCCGTCATCGACAGCGACCGCGTCGCCGTGGCGGCGATCATCGACAACCTGATGTCGAACGCGGTGAAGTTCTCACCCAGGGGCACCGTGATCGATGTCTCGGTGGCCGATCTCGGCGAAGACGTGGAGTTCCGCGTGCGCGATCAAGGGCCTGGCTTGAGTGACGGCGACCAGCGTCAGCTCTTCCAGCGCGGGGTGCGGCTGACGCCCCAGCCCACCGGCGACGAGCCGTCCACCGGCTATGGCCTCGCCGTGGCGAAGGAACTGGCCGATCGCCTCGATGGCAGGCTGTCGTGCGAGTCCACGCTGGGGCAGGGATCGACGTTCGCGATTCGCTTGCCGATCGCCGGATGGGCCGAGCCCGAGCGCGAGCAATAGACCTTCGCGAGAAACGTCCGCCGTCACTGGCTGTGGCCGACGGCGCATCGCCTCAGAAGGCGACGATCAGCCCGGCGGTGAAATCGGCCTGCCAGATCGGCGAAACGTTGAAGCCGATCAGGCACCCGTACCCTCCACATACGCCGGCACCGTTGACGTCAACGAAAGTGACGTACGTCCGCCCGTCGAGGCGGAGGCCGAGATGGCGCGTCGGGAACAGCTTCACCCCGCCGCCGGCGCCGACCGAAAAGCGAACCTCGGTGTCGCCCTGTCCGGCGTAGCGGGTGAGCCCGAGCAGCCCCGAGAGGAACGGGCGGACACGCGTCTGCCCGAACTCCTGGATGCCGCCGACCTGGATCTGATCGACCTCGACGCGGACGATGGCAGGTGGGTCGAACAGGCTGTCCGGGCGAATCTCCACCCGCACTTCCTCGCGGCTGAACAGCGCCTCGAACTTCAGCCCCGGCGTCTCCATTCCCACGTCCACGTTCACCAGCAGGCCGGCACTGGGCGCGGCATCGTCGTCCACGACGCGGCCGTTGGGCACGTCGAAGAAGCCGCCGCCGACGCGGTAGCCGACAAACGGCGTAACCTCCACCGTCTGCGCGCGGCTGTCGTGCGGCAGCAACAGCAGCACCACGAGCCAGGCTGCCAGGCGGACGAAGCGCCGCGAAACCGGCATCGAGATGCGGCGCATGGGCAATTGCAGACTACACCGGCCAGGCTAGTCGCGGGCTAGTGCGGCCGCGACGTTTCGTTCGGCGCGGCGGCCTCGTCTTCCAGCGTCTTCAGCACGTCGCGCCACGAGAACTTCGTGTTCATGCCGCGCACGTAGTAGTCCATCCACGCCATCTCGCTCACCGACTTCACCAGCTGATTGCGCGGGATCGGGAATGCCGTGCGTATTGCCCGGATACATGAACAGCTCGGTCGGCACGCCCAGCTGCTTGAGCGCCATGTGCAGCTCGATCGACTGCGGGCTCGGCACGCGCGGGTCGCCCTCGACGACGTGAATCATCGTCGGTGTCTTCGCGTTCTTGATGTACTTGAGCGGCGACTGCATTCCAGTAGGCGTCGAAGTCGTCGTACGGCAGCTTGTTGCCGAGATAGAACTGGCGGTTGCGCTGCACGTCGCTCTGCGCGTACATCGAGATCCAGTTCGACGGTGCCGGCGCCGGTGCTGATCGCCTTGAAGCGATCGGTGTGCGTCAGGATCCAGTTGGACCAGTGCCCGCCGGCGCTCCAGCCGAGCGCGCCCATGCGATCGCGGATCGGCAATGCCCTGCGCGATCAGGTGATCGACGCCGGCCATGATGTCGTCGTATCCCGGCGCCATGTAGTTGCCGACGATGTCGGTCTGGAGCTTGTTGCCGTAGTTGGTGGAGCCGCGGTAGTTCGGGCGCAGCACCACGTAGCCGGCGCCGGCGTACACCTGCGAGCCGTAGCCGCCGTTGAACGACAGGATGTCGGCCGAGGCCGGGCCGCCGTGGATGGCGACGATCAGCGGATAGCGCTGGCCCGCGCGGTAGCCCACCGGCTTGACCAGCACGCCGCCGACGGTCGTGCCGTCCTTCGACTTCCAGGTGATCTCTTCCTGCTGCCCCAGGGCGAAGCGGCGCACCTGCGGATTCGGATCGGTCAGCTGGCGCCACGACGTGCGGGTGCTGGCGTTGGCGATCGTGTCGACGGTGAACAGCGTCGGCGGAGTCGTGCCGTCGGAATAGTTGATCAGCACGACGCCGGTGTCGGCGTCCTGCTCGACCGAGACGCTGGCGCTTCTCCTCGGTGATCGGCCGCACCGTGTTGTACTGCACATCGAGCGCCACGACCTGGTTGGTCGCCTTGATGCCCTCGTTGAAGTAGATGGTGCTGGAGTCCTTCGCCCAGAAGCCCGACCGTGACGTCGCCGTCGAACGTGTCGCCGAGCTTGCGGAACGGTTTGCCGCGATCCGCGATCGCGCGGACGTACACGCGGCTGTTGCTCATGCCGTAGGTGACGAGGTCGTCCGGACCGGAGAACGCCAGCCACTGTGCTGTCGGGAGAGAAGCTGAGGTCGCTTTCACCGATCTCGGCGTTGGTGGTCAGGCGCTCGATCGTGCCGCTGGCGGCTTCGAGCAGATACAGGTCGGAATAGAGGTTCTCCGTGGTGATGCCGCGCTGGTAGCGGTTGGCGACCAGTCCGCGGAAGCCGACCCACTTGCCGTCTTTCGAAATCGTCACATCGTCCACGGAGTAGGTGCCGCCTTCGGTGAGGCGCTTCGTGGTGTGAGCGTTCCATCCGGCGATGACGTCGAGACGTTCACCACCCACAGGCTCGCGACGGGTGTCTCGGGGTTGCGGATGTTGACGGTGAACTTCTTCTCGCGCCGCAGCTTCTCGTCCGGGTCGATGCGTGTCCGGCGTGACGAAGTAGATGCGCGTGCCGTCGGGCGCCCACTGCCCACGAGCGGACGCCGGTCGGATGCCTGGTGATCTGCTCTGCCGCGGCGGCCTCGGGCTGCGTGCCGGACAGGCGAATAGAGCTGTTCCTCGCCCTCCTTGCCGGTGCGATACGCCAGCCACCGGCCGTCGCGCGCTGAACGCGAAGTCGGAGACGCCTTCCTTCGCATCGGTGAGGCGACGCGCCTCGCCGCCGTCGGGCCGCATCATGTAGAGCTGGTTGCGCGTCGCGGCGCTCTCCGGCGCGTCGCGGTTCGGACAGGAACACGAAGAAGCTGCCGTCGTGCGGCCCAGTGCGGCGATGTCTCGTTCTTCTCCTTCGTGAACGTCATCTGCCGCGTCGACGACACGCCCTGCTGCAGCGAGACCAGGTAGACGTCGGTCTGCTTCGCTTCGCCTCCTTCCAGTCGGGCGTGGTCAGCGTGTAGAGCAGCCACTTGCCGTCCGGGCTGGGCGCCGGCGAGCCGACCTGCCGCATCTGCTGCATGTCGAGGAACGTCATCGGCCGCTGCACGGCTTCCTGACCTGCCAGCGGCGTGGTGAGCCCGGCGAGTCCTGCCGCGACGAGCAGTCCGGCAACGATGGTGCGGCGGGAAAGGGTCGGCAGGGCAGCGAACATGTGGCCTCCGGGTGAGCGCAGTTCAGAACGGGGTGCGGCCCGATTATATCGACAGCGCCGCCGAGGCCGATCTTGGTTAGAGTGAGGCCTCGAACCCCCGCTGTCCATCAAGGAGACACCGCCGTGCGCCTGACGCTGATTCCGATCGCTCTTGCCGTCGTCATGACTGGCCCCGTGCGCACCGAGGCTCAGGCGCCGAAACTGAAGGTGCACATCTCGGTGGACATGGAGGGGGTGGCCGGAGCGGTGACCGGTGACCAGCTCGGGCCCACCGGCTTCGAGTATGGACGCTTCCGCGAGTTCATGACGCGCGAGGCGGTGGCGGCGGTCACGGCGGCCCGGGAGGCGGGCGCCACGGAGATTGTCGTCGCCGATTCACATGGCAACGGCGAGAACCTGCTGATCGAGCAGTTCCCGGCTGACGTCCGGGTAGTCCGGTCGTGGCCGCGCAAGCTGTCCATGATGGCGGGCGTTGACGAGACCGTCGATGTCGCCATGTTCATCGGCTATCACGCCTCCACCAGCAACACCACCGGCGTGCGGGCGCACACGTTCTCGAGCGCGACGCTTACCCGCGTGACGCTGAACGGGGTCGAGATGACCGAAGGAGCGTGGAACGCCGCCATCGCCGGTCAATTCAACGTGCCCGTCATCATGATGTCTGGCGACGATGCAGCGATTGCGGAGGTGAGGAAGGTGGTCGGCAACATCGAAGGGGCCGAGACGAAGAAAAGCCTGGGGTTCCATTCGGCGCTGACGATCACGCCCCAGGCGTCGGTCGAGTTGATCGGGCAGCGGGTGAAGGCGGCCATCTCGAGGCGGTCGGAGTTCAAGCCGTATCGCGTGGCCGGGCCGGTGACCGTGGAGGTGAGCTTCAAGCACTACCGCCCGGTCGAGGTGCTGGCCTATCTGCCGATGTTCGAGCGCACCGGCTCCCACTCGATCCGCTTCCGCGCGAAGGACATGGTCGAGGCCTCGTCCGTAATGGAGTTCATCGGCGAGTATCAGCCGGACCTGACGCCGTAACGGCGCCCTTCGCGCGTAGGTAAGCAGGCGGCCCTTCGGGCCGTGGGCGCTTCGCGTAGGAACGGCGATCGCCGTTCCTACGCGAAGCGCCTACGCCCGATGGGGGCGCCTACGGCCGCGAAGCGGCCGCCTCAGAGAATCTTTCGGGTACTGGATGAAGCCGCTGCGATCCGCCACCTGGTCGTAGAGCACCATCGCCTGAGCGTTGCTCTCGTGGGTCAGCCACCAGACGCGCGAACAGCCGCGGGCAGTGGCCTCGGCGTAGACATGCTCGATCAGCCGGCGTCCCACCCCGTGGCCCCGCGCTTCCGGCGCGACGAAGAGATCCTGCAGGTACATGTAGTTCCCCGTCGTCCAGCAGCTGCGGTGCTCGATGAAGTGCACCATGCCGACGGCCGTGCCGCCAATCTCGGCCAGGGCCGCATGCATTGGCTCCCGCTCGTCCAGCAACCGCGCCCACGTCGTCAGGGTGGTTTCATGCGCGACCGTCGCTTTGTAGAACTCGAGATAAGCCTGCCACAGCGGCAGCCAGGCTTCGTAGTCGAGGAGGGTGGCGGGGCGAATGCTGGCGACATTCTTCGTCATGGTGTTGATTATGCGCCTGAGCCATCGGTCGGAGACTCGCGTAGAATCTCCGCGAGCTGCAGGTCGAGGCGGGCGGGGTCATTCAGGGAGAAACCATGATGCGTGCGGGAATGGTGTTCACGGCGATGGTGCTCCTGGGTTCCGCGTGCGCGCCCGCCCCTCCGCCGCCGGCCGCTTCCACGGCGCCTTTTAGCGTCGTCGAGACGAGCATCCCGCAACTGCAGGCCGCGCTGAAGGACGGCCGCATCACCTCGCACCAGCTGGTGGCGGCGTACCTGGAGCGCATCGCCACCTACGAGGATCGGCTGAACGCCATCATCACGGTGAATCCGCGCGCGCTGGCCGAGGCCGACGCGATGGACAAGGAGCGCGCGGCCGGCCGGGTCCGCGGTCCCCTCCACGGCATTCCCATCGCGCTCAAGGACAACATCCACACCACCGACATCCGCACCACCGGCGGCGCCCTGGCGTTCCGCAACCTGATGCCGCCCTACGACGCCACGCTGACGAAGAACCTGCGCGACGGCGGCGCCATCATCATCGCCAAGACCGTGCTCACCGAGCTGGCGCACTGGACCGCCGGCGCTCCGACGCCGATGGTGGCCAACTACACCGGCGTGGCCGGCTTCGCCTACAACCCCTACGATCCGCGGATGGATCCGCGCCCCGACACCTTCGACGGGCGTCCCGTCCTGCAGACCGGCGGGTCGAGCTCCGGCGCCGGCACCGCGGCCAGCTTCTGGGCCGCCAGCGTCGGCTCCGACACCGGCGGCTCGATCATCAGCCCGTCGAATGCCAACATGCTGGCCGGCATCCGCCCGACCATCGGCCGCATCAGCCGCTACGGCGTGATCCCGATCACGGCCGATCACGACACGGCAGGTCCCATGGGCCGCACCGTGGCCGACGCCGCGGTGCTGATGGGCGTCCTCGAGAGCGCGTCACCGGATCCGAACGACGCCGCGACCCAGACATGTACGCCGCCGCCCAACCGCGACTACACCGCGTTCCTGGACGCCGGCGCGCTGAAGGGCGCGCGCATCGGGATTCCCCGCGCGTTCTATGTCGACCCGGTCACCGCTCCTGGTGAATCGCAGCCGCGCGGCGGGCTCAACCCCGAGCAGGCCAAGGTCATGGCCGAGGCGGTCGCGCTGTTGAAGGCGTTCGGCGCTGTGGTCGTCGATCCCGCGGACGTTCCGAGCGTGGTCAGCAAGGATCCGGCCGCGAACTTCCTGCTGTTCGACTATTGCCAGGGCGCCGAGCACAAGAAGGGCGGCGACGCCAACTGCACGGTGAACTTCAAGTACGGCATGAAGCGCGACTTCAACGCCTGGCTGGCCAGCCTCGGCCCGGCGGCGCCGGTGAAGACCCTCACCGAACTGCGTGAGTGGAACCTGGCGCACGTCAAGGCCGGCGCGATGCGCTTCGGTCAGTCGCGGCTCGACATCTCGGACGAGATGGACGTGGAGCGCGATCGCGCCCGGAACGCGGCCGACGACAAGAAGGACAAGATGCTGAGCCGCGATCAGGGCATCGACGCGGTGCTGAAGGCGAACAATCTCGACGCGATCTTCACGCCCGGTGGATCTGGTGCGAACCTGGCGGCGCGGGCCGGCTATCCGATCATCGTGGTGCCGTTCGGCATGGTGCCGAATGCGCCGACGCCGGCGTTCCCGGACGGGTTCACCGCCAAGCCGGCGCCCTACGGCATGGCCTTCACCGGCGGCCAGTGCGCCGAGCCGAAGCTGATTGCGCTGGCCTATGCCTTCGAGCAGGCCAGCAAGAAGCGCGTGCCGCCGCCAGATCTGCCCTGATTTGTCGTCCACCGAGAGGTTGTGACCTTCCGCGGCGCGGCGTATGCTCGCGCGGTGACGCGCCTGGCCACGTTCGCCCTGGTTGTCGCCCTTCCGTGGGCAATGGTCTCGACCACTCCGGTCCGTGCGCAACCCGCGGCGGCCCACTCCATCAGCGCCCTTGCCTGGATGGCCGGCTCCTGGTCCGGCAACGACGGCCCCGACGAACACGAGGAGCATTGGACCGCTCCGAAAGGCGGCGCGATGGTTGGCATGCACCGCACGGTGCGCCAGGGCCGAATGGTGGAGTTCGCGTGGTGTTCGAGAATCGCGCGCACGACTTCCCGCAACGCCTCATCTACTGGAAAGACGGCAACGCCCTACGCGCCCGCATCGAGGGCACGATGAACGGGAAGGAGAGCTCGATGGAATGGCGCTGGACGCGCTCGGCGCTTGCGCCTTGAGCCCGCGCCGCTGGGGCTTGCGATGATTCGACCGCGGTGAGCGCTCAGCCCGGCAGCACCTCGCCGGCGCGCACCCATGCAGCATGGTTCTCACGGAGAATCGCGATCGCCTCGGGCGCACCCGGCACGACCTGCGGGATGGCCATGTCCTGCTCGGACGCCAGCTCGAACCCAGGCCTCAGCATCGCCTGGCGATGCCAGTCCACCAGGCCTTGCCACATCGGACCAACCAGCACGAGCGGCGTGTTCGCGAGCTTCCGCACCTGCAGGAGCTGCCACACCATCATCAGCTCGAGCACCGTGCCGACGCCTCCAGGCACGACGACAAAGGCGTCGGAGACCAGCACGAAGTGGTGCAGCCGCGAAAAGAACGTGCGGTGCTCGTAGGCGGCGCCGACAAACGGGTTCACGTCCTGCTCGAACGGCAGCTCGATGCGGATGCCCACCGAGCGGCCCTTGGCGTCGGGCGCGGCCAGCGACGCGCCCTCGTTGGCCGCCTGCATCAGGCCCGGCCCGCCGCCCGTGATGATGGCGCAGCCCATGCGGGTGAGCTCCTCCGACATGTCACGCACCGCGCCGTAGACCCAGTGGTCCTGTTCGACCCGCGCCGAGCCGAAGATAGTCACGCGGAACTGCTCCCGGCGTGTTGGCCGCAGACGCGTCAGGTTGTTGACCACATCCCAGAGGCCAAGAATCGACGCCGAGACGAGCTCGATCGTCTGGGTCTGGTCCTGAAGGTCGACGAGACCGGTGTCCGGTAACGCGGGATTCGGTTCAGGCATGGCCAAGAATGTCACAATGCAGAGCCAGAAGGGGTATCCGAGATGAGCAGACGAATCGGCATCGTGACCGGAGGCGGCGACTGCCCCGGACTGAATGCGGTGATTCGCGCCGTGGCGAAGGCCGCCAGCCGTCGCGGATGGGAAGCAATCGGGATTCTCGGCGGCTTCGAAGGGTTGCTGGATCCGCAGCGCTATCGTGCCCTCGATTATCAGGAGCTCGGCGGGCTCCTGACCCGTGGCGGCACGATTCTCGGCACCAGCAACCGCGGCCGATTCACCGCCAAGGTGGGCCACGGGGAGAGCCAGGGGCTGCCGGTCGCGCTGCTCGACGAGACGAAGCGAGGCTTCGAGGCGCTCGGGCTGCATGCCCTGGTTGCCATCGGCGGCGACGGTTCGTTGAGCATCGCCCAGCAGCTCTACGCGCACGGCATCCCGATCGTCGCAGTTCCCAAGACCATCGACAACGACCTGGCCGCGACGGTGATGACCTTCGGCTTCGATTCCGCGGTGGCCTGCGCCACCGAGGCGCTGGACCGGCTGCACACGACGGCCGAGAGCCACGACCGAGTGATGGTGCTCGAGGTGATGGGCCGATATGCGGGGTGGATCGCCATCTACGCCGGTCTGGCCGGTGGTGCTGACGTCATCCTCATCCCGGAGATTCCGTTCCGTTACGACAGCATTTGCGCGAAGGTTGTCGAACGCGAACAAGCCGGCCGCCACTTCAGCATCGTCGTTGTCGCGGAGGGGGCGCGAGCCGAGGGTGGCGATTTCGTCACCAGCGCCGAGCAGCCCGCGGACCGGGAAGCTCGCCTCGGTGGGGTCGGTACACAGGTGGCCGCGGAGATTGAACGGCGCACCGGCAAGGAGACTCGCGCGATGGTCCTTGGCCATCTGCAGCGTGGCGGCGGGCCGACCAACTTCGACCGGGCCCTCTGCACCCTCTTTGGTACGACGGCGATCGAGCTCATCGCGGAAGGACGGTTCGGCCGCATGGTCACCTACACTGGCGCGAGCATCGAGAGCGTGCCGATCGCCGAGGCCGTTGGCCAGCTGCGGCGAGTGGCTCTGGACGGCGCATTCGTACGCGGGGCGCGGGCACTCGGGATCAGCCTCGGAGATTAATCGAGGCGTTCGGGCCGGCAGACGGCAACCGGCAGACGGCCAGCCGGGGCTGGCAGTGATGGGCAGCTCGATGGAGGGTGGATGGAGACCTTGACGGCGTTTCTGGCGCAACAGCCGCTGTTGGCGCTCTTTCTCGTGATCGCCAGCGGCTACGCACTGGGAGCCATCAACGTCAAGGGTCTCTCGCTCGGCGTCGGCGCGGTGCTGTTCTCCGGCCTCTTCATCGGCGCGATCGCTCCGAAGGCGCAGCCACCACCGCTCGTCGGCACGCTGGGCCTGGTCATGTTCCTGTACGGGCTCGGCATCCAGTTCGGCAGGCAGTTCTTCGCCGGCCTGTCGGGCAAGGCCGGGCGGAAATACAACCTGCTGGCGGCGCTGGCACTGGCCACCACGACGGCCGTTTGTGTGCTGGAGCTCATGGTGATGGACGTGTCCCCCGCCACGATGGCCGGGCTGTTCGCCGGCGCGGGCAACAGCTCAGCCACCATGCAGGCGGCGCTGGAAGCGGCGGGGAACAGCGATCCGGTGGTGGGCTACAGCGTGGCTTATCCGTTTGGGCTGGTCGGCGCGATCCTGTGCATCTACGCGATGCAGATCATCGTGAAGCCGAAGCTCGACGCCGCGCGGGCGGGCATGCGCACGGTGGAAGTGGCGCTCCGATCGCCAGCGGTCATCGGCCGGTCCCTGCGCGATCTGCTGCCGTCCCTGCCTTCCGGGGTGAACGTCCTGGTCGCGCGGGTCGGGAACGAGAACCGTCATCCCGAACCCGGCATGATCCTCGGCGCGGGCGATGTCCTGCTGCTTTGCGCCGTGGACGATGGGCCCCTCGAGTCGGCGCGGACGATGCTCGGCGAGGACGCGAAGGGGCGCGTCGTCAGCGATCGCAGTCATATGGACCTGGTCCGGGTGTTCGTGTCGAAGCCGCACCTGGAAGGCGTGCGCGTGTCCGACCTTGCGCTGCCCGACGGCGTGGACGCCACGATCACCCATGTGCAGCGTGGCGACACCGAACTGCTGGTGACGTCCGAGCTGACACTGGAGATGGGCGACCGGGTGGCCCTGCTGACCCGCCGTGAAACGTTCGACGCGTTGAGGCGCTTCTTCGGCGACTCCATCCGCGGCACCACCGAGTTCAGCTATGTCTCGCTCGGCCTTGGCATGGTGCTGGGCGTGCTGCTCGGCAGCATTCGCGTGCCGGTGCCGGTGGTGGGCTCGTTCAAGATGGGCATTGCCGGCGGTTCGCTCATCATGGCGCTGATCCTGGGAAAGCTCGGGCGCACCGGGGCTCTCACCTGGACGATGCCGCTGGCGGCAAATCTCACGCTCAGAAACTTCGGCCTGTCGGTGTTCCTGGCCCAGGTCGGCATGAGTTCGGGCTCGCCGTTCGTCGCCGAGCTCGCAGGCAGCGGCGTCGCCTATCTCATGGCGGGTGCGTGCATCCTGTTCGCGCTTGCGCTGACCCCGCTCCTGGTCGGCCACTACGTGATGCGCCTTCCGTTTGACGACCTGATTGGCATCGCCTCGGGCGTCACCGGCGCACCTGCGGTCCTGGCGTATTCGTTCCGGGCGTTTCCGTCGGACCGGGTGGAAATCTGCTACGCGATGATCTTTCCGGCTGCGACCATCTTGAAGATCATCATCGCGCAGCTCCTGGTCGCCGCCGGACAGTGACGATCGCCACAAGAGCGTGGCGGCATCGACGAGGTCCTTCGGACGCCTACGTGTCCAGCAGGTAGCGGTCCACGCTGGCGGCGGCACGCCGCCCATCGTCGATCGCCCAGACGATGAGGGACTGGCCGCGCTGCAGGTCACCGGCGGCGAACACACCGGGCACGCTGGTCATCCACTGCTCGTCTCGAGCCACCGTGCCGCGGTCGGTAAAGTTCACCCCGAGGTCGGCCAGCAGGCGGTTCTTCTCCGGCCCCAGGAAGCCCATCGCCAGCAGTACCAAATCGGCCTTCATCACGAACGCGCTGTCGGGCACGGCCTCGAATGCCGGGCGGCCATCCTTGATGACTCGCGCGACCTGCTGCCCGTGCAGGGCCTCGACACGCCCTGTTCCGGAGAACGACGTGGTCTCCACGGCGTAGACGCGCTCACCGCCCTCCTCGTGCGCCGAGGACGTGCGGAAGACGATGGGCCACAGCGGCCATGGGTTGTCGGAGGCGCGCGCGTTGGGTGGCGCGGGCAGCAGCTCGAGCTGCGTCACGGATGCCGCACCCTGGCGATGCGCGGTGCCGAGGCAGTCCGCGCCGGTGTCACCGCCGCCGATGATGATGACGTGTTTGCCCTCGGCGCTGATCGCGCCGGCCTCGGGAACGGTGTCGCCCTGGCAGCGGCGGTTCTGCTGCGTGAGGTACTCCATCGCGAAATGCACGCCGGGCAGGTCGCGCCCCGGTACTGCGAGGTCGCGGGGACGGCCGGCGCCGCCGGCCAGGACCACGGCGTCGAAGTCGCGGCGCAGATCGGCCGCGGAGATGTCGCTCCCGGCATCCACCCCGGGGCGGAAGACCACGCCTTCGGCCTCGAGCAGTTCGAGCCGTCGATCGAGGACGCGCTTCTCCAACTTGAACTCGGGGATGCCGTAGCGCAGCAGGCCGCCGATGCGATCGGCCTTTTCGAACACCGTGACGCTGTGGCCGGCGCGATTGAGCTGGGCCGATGCGGCCAGCCCGGCGGGCCCCGATCCGATCACCGCCACCTTCTTCCAGGTTCGCGTCGTCGGCGCTTCCGGCACCACCCAGCCCTCGTCGAAGGCGCGATCGATGATCGCCAGCTCGATCGACTTGATGGTGACGGGGTCCTTGTTGATGCCGAGCACGCACGACCCTTCGCACGGCGCCGGGCACAGCAGGCCGGTGAATTCCGGGAAGTTGTTGGTCTGGTGCAGGCGCTCGAGGGCTGCGCGCCACGAGTCGCGATAGACCAGATCGTTCCAGTCCGGAATCAGGTTGCCCAGCGGGCAACCCTGGTGGCAAAACGGTATGCCGCAGTCCATGCAGCGCGCCGCCTGCCTGGTGAGGTCGTCCTTGGTGATAGCCGGTGTAGACATGACCGTAGTCGTGCACCCGCTCGATGACCGGGCGCGCCGCCGGCTTGAGGCGTGCGAACTCGACGAACCCTGTGGCCTTGCCCACGCTACGCTCCCACCAGATCGCTGAAGGCGGGCTGCCGTGCCTCGGCGCGCGCGAGGGCCTCCGCGGCGCGCACGCGCTTGAAGTCGCGCGGCGTCACGGCGACGAAGGCCTGCCGCATTACCGCCCAGTCGTCCAGCACCCGGGCCGCGACCGCGCTGCCGGTGAGCAGGGCATGCCGGGCGATGAGTTCGTGGACGCGGTCCGCCTCTTCTCCGTCGTCGAGACGATCGAGATCCACCATCGCCGTGTTACAGCGCAGGTGGAAGGAGCGATCTTCGTCGAGCACGTAGGCCAGGCCGCCGCTCATGCCCGCGGCGAAGTTGCGCCCGGTGCGACCGAGCACCACCACGCGGCCGCCGGTCATGTACTCGCAGCCGTGATCGCCCACGCCTTCCACGACCGCCTCGGCGCCGCTGTTGCGAACGGCGAATCGCTCGCCCGCCACGCCGCGCACGAAAGCCTGGCCGCTGGTGGCGCCGTAGAGCGGCACGTTGCCGATGATGACGTTGTCCTCGGCGACGAAGGCCGCCTCGCGCGGTGGCCGGACCACCAGGTGGCCGCCGGACAGGCCCTTGCCGACGAAGTCGTTGGCATCGCCCTCGAGCGACAGCGTGATGCCCCGCGGCAGGAAGGCGCCGAAGCTCTGGCCGGCCGAGCCGGTGAAGTTGACGCGGATGGTGTCGTCCGGCAGGCCGGCGCCACCGAACCGCCGAGTGACCTCGTAGCCGAGCAGCGTGCCTGCGGTCCGGTGCGTGTTCCGGATTGGCAGCGTGATCTCCACGGGCGTCTGGTGCGCCAGCGCCTCGGCGGCCTGGGCGATCAGCGTGTGGTCCAGGACCGACTCGAGCCCCGCGTCCTGCTTCGTCGTCGCGCGGCGTGCGGCGTCGGCGGGCAGCTCGGGTTGATAGAGGAGAGGCGACAGGTCCAGGCCGTTCGCCTTCCAGTGGTCCACGGCCGGCTCGGCGTCCAGGCACTCGGCATGGCCAATCATCTCGTCCATCGTGCGGAATCCGAGCGCCGCCATCTGCTCCCGCACTTCGTCGGCGATGAAGCGGAAGAACGTCTGCACGAACTCCGGCTTGCCGGCGAAGGTCTTGCGCAGCTCCGGATCCTGGGTCGCGATGCCCACCGGACAGGTGTTCAGGTGGCAGACGCGCATCATCACGCAGCCCATCACCACCAGCGGCGCGGTGGCGAAACCGAACTCCTCGGCGCCGAGCAGTGCCGCCACGACGACGTCACGGCCGGTTTTCAGCTGCCCATCCACCTGCACGACGATGCGGTCGCGGAGATTGTTCATCAGCAGCACCTGCTGCGTCTCGGCGAGGCCCAGCTCCCACGGCACACCCGCGTGCTTGAGACTGGTGAGCGGCGAGGCGCCCGTGCCGCCGTCGTGCCCGGAGATCAGCACCACATCGGCGTGCGCCTTCGACACCCCGGCGGCGACGGTGCCGACGCCCGATTCGGCGACCAGCTTCACGTGCACACGCGCGACCGGGTTCGCGTTCTTCAGATCGAAGATCAGCTGCGCCAGATCTTCGATCGAGTAGATGTCGTGATGCGGCGGCGGCGAGATGAGACCCACGCCGGGCGTGGAGTGACGCACCTTCGCAATCCACGGATAGACCTTGTGCCCGGGCAGCTGGCCGCCCTCGCCGGGCTTGGCGCCCTGCGCCATCTTGATCTGCAGGTCGTCGGCGTTGACCAGATACTCGCTGGTCACCCCGAAGCGGCCCGACGCCACCTGCTTGATGGCGCTGCGGCGGGAGTCGCCGTTGGCATCGCGGACGTTGCGCGCCGGATCCTCACCGCCCTCGCCGGTGTTCGACTTGGCGCCCATCCGGTTCATCGCAATCGCCAGCGTCTCGTGCGCTTCCTGGCTGATCGACCCGTAGGACATCGCGCCAGTCGAGAAGCGCTTGAGGATGGCCTCCACCGGCTCGACCTCGTCGAGTGGAACCGCCGGCCCGGCGGACTTGAAGCGGAACAGGCCGCGCAGCGTCGCGCGCTTCCGGCTCTGGTCGTCCACCAGCTGCGTGTATTCCTTGAACACCTTGTACTGGCCCGTGCGCGTGGCGTGCTGCAGGCGGAAGACCGTCTCGGGATTGAACAGGTGGACTTCGCCGTCCCGGCGCCACTGGTACTCGCCGCCGCTCTCGAGATCGACGGGGCCCGCCGCGCGGTGGCCGAAGGCGCGCGCGTGACGCTGGCGGACTTCCTCCGAGATCACTTTCACGCCGACGCCGCCGATGCGGGAGGCGGTGGAGGTGAAGTACTTCTCCACGAACGCGCGATCGAGCCCGACCGCTTCGAAGATCTGCGCGCCGCAATAGCTCTGAAGCGTGGAGATGCCCATCTTGGACATCACTTTCAGCACGCCCTTGTTGAGCGCCTTGATATAGCGGATGACGGACTGATCGTGCGAGACACCCGGCAGCAGCCCCTGGCGGATCAGGTCGTGCAGCGTCTCGAATGCCAGGTAGGGGTTCACCGCGCCGGCGCCGTAACCCATCAGCAGCGCGACGTGGTGAACCTCGCGCGCGTCACCCGTTTCTACCAGCAGCCCGCACTTGGTGCGGCTGCCTTCGCGTACCAGGTGATGATGCACGCCGGCGGTGGCGAGCAGGCTGGGGATCGGCGCATGCGTGGCGTCGACACCACGATCCGACAGGATCAGGATGCCGTAACCGGCCGCAACCGCCTGGCTGGCCTTGCGGCACAGCTCGGCCATCGCCTTCTCCAGTCCCGGTCCGTCCTCGTCCGGGTTGTAGAGCAGCGGCAGCGTTGTCGAGCGGAACGGCGAGCCGGGCGGCAGGTGGCGGAGCTTTGCGACCTGATCGTTGTGCAGGATCGGGTAATCGATCTGGATCTGCCGGCACGCCTCGGGTGTGGCTTCCAGCAGGTTGCCTTCCGGGCCCAAGGTGGAGCCCATCGACGTGACCAGCTCCTCGCGGATCGCGTCGAGCGGCGGATTGGTGACCTGCGCGAAGAGCTGCGAGAAATAGTCGTAGAGCAGCCGCGGCTTGTCCGACAGCACGGCAAGCGCCGTGTCGGTGCCCATGGAACCCAGCGGCTCCTCGCCCGACAGGGCCATTGGCGTGAGCAGCACGCGCAGGTCCTCTTGCGTGTAGCCGAACGCCTGTTGGCGCCGCAGCACGGTCTCGTGGTCGGGACGCTCCGCACGCGCGGGAGGCAGCGCTTCGATGTTGACCGCGTTCGCCCGGAGCCACTCCCCATAGGGACGCTCGGCGGCGAGACTGCGCTTGATCTCCTCGTCGTCGATGATGCGGCCCTGCTGGGTGTCGATCAGCAGCATCTTGCCGGGGCGCAGGCGATCCTTCCTCACGATGCGATCGGCCGGGATGTCCAAGACGCCCGTCTCGGACGCCATGATCACGCGGTCGTCGCTGGTCACGCAGTAGCGCGACGGACGAAGCCCGTTGCGATCGAGGACGGCGCCGATCAGCGTGCCATCCGTGAAGGTGATCGAGGCCGGGCCGTCCCACGGCTCCATCAGCGACGAGTGGTACTCGTAGAAGTCGCGCACTGCCGGATCCATGGCCGGGTTCGCCGACCACGGCTCCGGGATCATCATCAGGACCGCGTGCGGAAGCGTGCGCCCCGCCATCACCAGCAGCTCGAGGACGTTGTCGAAGGTGGCGGTGTCGCTGCCGCCGGGACGGATCACCGGCAGGATCTTCGCGAGGTCGTCGCCGAGGACGCTCGACTGCAGCAGGCCTTCGCGCGCCCGCATCCAGTTGGCGTTGCCGCGCAGGGTGTTGATCTCGCCGTTGTGCGCCACGTAGCGGTACGGGTGGGCCAGCGGCCACGACGGGAACGTGTTGGTCGAGAACCGCTGGTGCACGAGTGCCAGGGCCGAGTCGAAGGCCTCGTTCAACAGATCGGGAAACATCGCCCCGAGCTGCGACGCCGTGAGCATGCCCTTGTAGATGAGCGTCTGCGACGAGAGGCTGACGATATAGAACGACCGCCGGTGCGCGTCGGCCAGGGTCATCTGATCAACGGCGTGCTCGATGCGCTTGCGGATCACGAACAACCGCCGCTCGAAACGGCGGGCGGCGTCCGGACCTTCGAGGTCCTCGCTGCGGCCGATGAACAGCTGCTCGAACTCCGGTGCGACCGCGGCCGCGTTCCGGCCGATCGCCCACAGGTTCGTCTTCACCTGGCGCCAGCCAAGGACGATCTGGCCTTCTTCCGCGACGATGCGCTCGACCAGCGCGCGGAGGTCGCCGCGCACCGCCTCGTCACTGGGCAGGAACACCAGCCCGGCGCCGTAGGCGCCGAGCGGCGGCAGCGCAAACGGCACGGCCTGCCGGAGGAAACGATCCGGCATCTGCACAAGAATGCCCGCGCCGTCGCCTGTGTCGGGGTCGGAGCCGGCTGCGCCGCGGTGTTCCAGGTTGATGAGCAGGTCGAGCGCGTCCCGCACGATGGTGTGGGAGCGGATGCCCTTGATGTGGGCGACGAATCCGACGCCGCAGGCGTCGTGTTCGTCAGATGAGCGGTAGAGGCCCGTGGGCCGCTGGTCTGAGTCCTCCATGCGCGTTCTCCAGTGGCCCATTAGAGAGAAGGTTTAAGCATTCGAAAAGCGCAATGTTCCTATCTTAGTCATCAGTATTCGAGATATAACGAAAACGCTGCGATACACTGCGCGGCGATGATGGAACGCGCCGTCCGGATGTGTCTGGCCCTGCTCGCGCTGGGCCTGAGTGGGGTGAGTGCTGTTGCGGCCGCGCCTGGAGGGCCGCCGCCCCGTGCGGAACGGCAGGCCGCCGGGGGTGCTGAGGCGCCACAAGCCCTGCGCGCGCTGGTGCCCGATGGCCCGCGCACCGTGCTGGTTGACGCCGCAGGCCTCACGAAATCGGGCCGCCGGATGTGGGCAATCGAGCCGGTCGGCGCCGGCGATCCGAAACGGCCCAAGCTGGTCCTGGTCGGAGGCCTCGACGGCGACCCGGCCAGCACTGCCATCGTCATGCGCGTGCTGAACTGGTGGTTTGCCGACCGTGCCGCCGCGGCGCTTCGTGCCGAGTGGCAGATTGCAGCGCTGCCCTGCGCGCGGCCCGACTCGTGCGGCGAGGCGCCGATCACGGCCGCGGACGCGCCGTTTTCTTTCCCGCCTCCCGGTGGCTTCTTCGACGGCAAACTCGACCCGACACCGCACTATGTCTGGCGCTGGACGACGATGCAGGCGCCGACGGTGGTGATCGACGTGCGTTCGGGCAAGGCGACCAGCTGGTCCGCCAATGCCGCGTCCGCCGGCATCCTGTCGCCAGCCCAGGCCGGAGCCGCGGCAGCGCCGCCGGCTCCCGGGTCGCTCATCAGCGCCCTTGCCGACAGTGGAACCGGCGCGGCGTGGTCGATGCCGGTGCCCGCCCTCCGTCTCGACGCGACCTCTGACGATGCGATCAAGGCGATCGCGGGGGTGTTGCCGCGAGCGGCGCGTGTCGCCTCGCCGCTCCGCACCGCGCTGGGGGCACGAACGGCCCGCGCGCCGCTGGACGTGGCGCGGCTGCTGGCGCCAAAGTACCCGGCGCAGCCGATCATGAGTTATATCCCGGCGCTGTCGTGGTCCGGCGCGCTGCGGCTGGCGCGCATCACCGGTGACGCGCGCTTTCGCGACAAGCCGATCGCCGAGATGACGCCGTTTGTGTCCGGCGCGAAACCAGCGATAGCTGAACCCTATCTGTTGACGAGCCTGGCCGGTCACCTGGCGCTGTCGGACTGGGGGGAACTGGAGGGCAACGCCGAAGCCGCCGCGGTGGCTCGCAAGGGCGCGGACTTCATCCTGCCAGAGGGAAGGGATCAGGGAGCAGGGAGCAGGGATCAGGGGGGCGAGATCGTGCGCTTTCCGCGGGCGTGGACCGACGACATGTTCATGGCGGTCAGCGTGCTGGCGCGCGTGGCCGCGCGCACGAAAGGTGACGATCGCTACGCGGCGGCCGCCGGGCGGCTGCTCACGACCTATGCCGAGCAGTTGCAGCGGCCGGACGGCATCTTCATTCACGCCAAGGAAGGACCGCATGCCTGGGGCCGCGGCAACGGTTTCGCGGCCTTCGGCCTGATGGAGGCGCTCACCTATCTGCCGGCCGCATCTCCGGACCGGACCCGCGTGCTGCAGAGCTATCAATCGCTGATGAAGGGGCTGATCGCGCAGCAGGCGCCGGACGGTATGTGGCGGCAGGTCGTGGACGAACCTGGCAGCTATCGCGAGTTCACGGTGACCGCGATGGTGGTGACGGCGATGGCGCGCGGTGTCCGCCTCGGCTGGCTCGATGCGAGTTATCGGCCGATCGTCAGCCGCGCCTGGCAGGGTCTGCTGGCGCGGATTGCCGAAGACGGATCGCTGATGGACGTGTGCACCGGCACGGGCTCGGGCCCGACGAAGCAGGTACTACCTGGATCGCGCCGGGGTGACCGGCGCCGACGACCGCGGCGGCGCCATGGGGCTGACCGCCGCGCTCGAGATCGAAGAACTGACCCGCGTGCGACCGTGATGGGTCAGCGCCTCACGACGACTTCGTTCGACGGCAGGCTCGTCCCGCGGGCGTTGACGCCGCGGACCCGCACGTAATACACCCCCGGCGGAGCCGTCGTGGTGAACCGCGTGAGGTTTCCCACCTGGATGCGGGCGAGATTCGAAAGGCCCGGCGCCGTGCCGGCTTCGATGATGTAGCTGGTGGCGGCGAATCCGCCCACCGAGGCGGTCCAGCGCAGGTCGACGGTGGCCCCCGCGCCGCTCGCCATCAGCGCCGTCGGGGCCAGCGGCGTGCCGGGCGTGCGGACTTCGATCTCTTCTGACGGATCCGATTCGCCGTCGGCGTTCTGCGCCTTGACGCGCACGAAATAGTTGCCCGAGGTGATTTCGGACGTGGAAGACGGTGCTGGTTTCCGACGTTCAGGCGGGCCACGTCGCTCGCCCCGGGCGTCGTGCCGGCCTCGATCACGTAGTTGGTCGGAATATCCGCCGAGGAGTCGGCCGCGGCCGCGGTCCACGACAAGGTCGCGGTGGTGCCGCTCCAGGTCACCGTGAACCCGCTGGGCGTCTTGCAGCCTGCGGCCAATGGTGAAGCGCACCTCGTTCGAGTCGGACGAAGTGCCGACCGCATTGGCGGCCCGCACGCGTGCGTAGTAGGTGCCCTTCTGGAGGTCACCGGCCGCGCGCAGCACGTTGCCGACGTTGTAGGCGTTGGCCACGTCCGTTCCGCCCGATCGCGTGCCCACGTAGAGCAGATAGCTGGATGGCAGACTGCCGGCCGAGGGCGCCAGCCAACTGAGCGTGGCGGTGTTGCCCGATACAGCGGCGGCCACGCTGCGCGGGGCTCCCGGAGCCGTGGCCGTCGTCGACGCCACGCTGTAACTTGCGGAGGCAGAGGCGTCGTGCACCGCGACGCTCGGGTCGGAGCCGCGAACCTGCAACGAATACATACCGCCGGCCGCGGTGGTCGGCGATGTCACTCGCAAGGTCGTGGATCCCGTGGCGCCCGGCGCCAGCGACAGCGAGGTGGCATCCGTCGATGCGCTCCATCCGGCGGGCACGGTCGGGGTCAGCGCGAAGGCGGTGTTCGTGCACGCCGCCGAGTCTCTGTTCGTCACGCTGACGGTGTAGGTCACCAGCGTGCCCGCGCTGACGGTCGGGGCCGCCCCCGGCGATAGCGACACGCTCGGCGTGCCGCGCGTGCAGGTCGGTGCGGTGGCAGCCATGGTGATCGACAGCGTGGCTCCGGCGGGTCCGGCGGTCAGCGTGGTGATCGAGACGCCCGCCGTCGCATCCGTGAACGTGCGGCCGGCGGTCAGTGCCGGGTCGTACCACGACGCGGTCTCCGGCGTCATGTCGAGCAGGTAGATGGTGTTGCCGGCCGACTCCGAGCCGGTGTGGACGGAGACGCCGCTGATCACGTTCGTCCATCCGCTCATGAACGCGTCGTAGCCGACCGGCTGACGGAGCTCGAGGTAGTAGTAGGTACGCTGCCCCGTGGACGGATCGATCGACTTGAGGACCTTCAGCGCCTTCACGCCACCGGTCAACGACTCGTAGGGTTCGATCGCATAGGTGCCGCTGGCGCTCACGTTCAGGATTTGCGAGGGCGTCAGCCACCCGAGGCGCTCCTTCTGGAACGCGTTGTAGTGGCCCTTGCTTGCGCCCATCAGGTCGAGCGTGTCGCCGTATTCGTCCACCGTGCAGCTCGTGCCAATCGGCGCCGCGCCGCAGTCCATGTTACGCGAGTGATAGAGGCCAAGGTTGTGGCCGAGCTCGTGGCCGGCCACATCGATCGCCAGGTCGCCATTGATCCACGCCTGCGACGGTGAGCCACCCACCGATCCGAGACCCCACCAGGTGCACGCGTTCTCTGGAAACGCGTAGACGAGCCGCGTGTACTGAGCGGGATTGGTTCCCGCACCGAGGGCGGCCTGCTTCGCGAGCGTCGCGAGCGTGGCCGTGTCGCAGACCGTGGAGTCCATGTTGATAGTGAACCAGCCGATGACGTCTCCTGCCAGCGACACGGCTCCGGACGAGGTTTCGCGCATGTAACCATCGGTGGTGCGGAAGAAGACGTCGGCGGCGAAGGCGGTGGTGTAAGGCGTCGCCTGCTTATCGCGAAAGTTCACGAGCATCACGAGCGTGCGCTGTTCGCCGGCCAACGACTCGACCGCCGCGGCCACCGCGTTGATGGGCGTGGGGTCGCCGTCGAGCGCCAGCGCGTTCTGCACGCGCACGCCGCGCACCCGAACCTGCTGGCCGCTGGTCCATCCGGGCGCGTCGGTCGAGAAGTGCAGGGTGTAGCGGGCGGTGCCGGTGTCGAGTACGTGGCGCAGGACGCTGAACCCGCGGTGATCCTCGTAGGACACGTCAACGGTGCCGGTCAGGTCCACGCGCTCTTCGGTCAGCGCCCGCGCGCCGCCTGGCAGGCTGTCGCGCAATGAAGCGGGCACCGCGAGTCGAACGACCTCGCCGGGTGCGCTGTCCATCAGGGCCAGCAGTTGGGCAGAACGCTGGCTGGCCACCGCGGTCAGTTCCTCGGCGCTGGCGCCGAGGGCCGCCTGCGCGAACCGACCGTTGAGCGCCTCGAGCTCGGCCGCCGCGGCCTTGGCAGCCGCCTGCCCGGCGCCTTGCGCGTTGGCGGCCGAGGGCGACCAGGCGAGGCTGGCGACAAACGTTCCGATCAATATCCGTCGGGTCATCTCTCGCACGCGCAACTCCTCGCCCTGCGGTTCCGAATCCTCGCGCCCCGGTCGAAGGGCGAGCGAGATACAGCAGGGTTGCAGCGAGCGTGCCGAGTGACCGCTGGTTGTAACTAGCCTGTTTCCAGCTGGTTACGGCTTGTCAGGCACATCTGATCCGCCCCAGAAATGACGGCAGGGCTTCAATTGTGTAACGGCGAGTGCGCGCGTCAGGGTTGGACGAGACTCGCTTCGAAGGCAGTGAAGGCGCGCTGCATGCGGTGCTCGAAGGCGGCATCGAACGGCACGCCGGCGCCGAGATCGCGAAGCAGATTGGTGAGGGCAAACCCGCCGGCCTCATCGAGCAGGCGGCGGACCGCGAACGCGCTGAACGCATAGGCGCGTTCGACGTCCCGATCGGATAGACGGCCGAACGACTTCTCCAGCGTGCGGAGTGGTACACGGCCTGCGACCGAAGGTGTCTCGCGCGGACTGTCTCGTTCGAGCGCCCCGGCCAGGCCTTCGTCGAGCCAGGCGGGGACGCCGCCGGCGGCCAGCTCGTGAACCAGTGCGTGCGTGTACTCGTGGGCGAGCACGCGGTCGAGTTCTTCAGGCTTCTTCAGCGCGCCGCGCATCGGCACGCGCACCGTGCCGTCGAACGATCCCGCCGCCCAGGTCGGCGCGCGCGTGATGTCGCGGAACTGCTCGTTGGTGTACAGGACGACGGCAATCGGTTTCGTGGGATAGAAGGAGAGCACGTCCCAGATGCGCACCGACGCGCGCTCGATGGACGCCACGGCCTCCGCCGCCAGCGCGGCGTCCTCGGGACCGTCGAACGCCACGGTGACGCCGTTTCCCACCGCCAGGTCCATGCGATTGCGAAGTTCGGCTTCGTGGCGCCAACGCTCGAGTGGTTCCGCGATCCCCGGGCCCGCCGGTGTCTCGGCCAGCAACGCCTCGTAGACGCGGATGGCATCGTCCAAATTGCCGGTGCGATAGAGCACGCGTCCCAGGAGCTCGCGGGCCTGCGGCAGGGCGGGGTTGAGCTCGAGCGCGCGTTCGAGGGCGGCCCTGGCGTCGGCGTCGCGCCGCAGGGCAAAGGCGGCCGCGCCCGCGCCCAGGTAGAGGCGGGCATTCCCGGGGTCGCCGGACGATCGCCTCGCGAAACGCGACTGCGGCCGTATCGAACTGCGAGGCCTCGAGCGCGTCCCAGGCCGAGGCTTCGAGCATGGCCGCGCGCGGGCTGGTCTGGGCTGGAGACGGGGTGGGGAGAGCGATGAGCATCAGCCCCGCCACGCCGACGAACAGGAGTGCTCTCAGCGCCATTGGACCAAGTCTATCCAGTCTCCAGTGACCAAGTGGTCTCAGAAAGCAAACGGGCGCGGCGTTCATCACGCCGCGCCCGTTTGGTGTCATTTCGCCGGAGTTAACCGGGCGTTGATCTCTTCTAGGGTTTGACGGCGTCCCAGAAAACCTTGTCTCGCGATCTCCCTGGCGGCCTTGCTGTTCGCAGAAGTTCCAGGTGTGAAGTTAGCGCTGTCTCCGGCAGAGTTGAACGATCCAGCCTGCTGTTGCGCGGTCTGGATGGCACCGCCATTGTCACCGCAGAGCGCGGCTTCCCAAGCGGTGATCGATCCGGACGCAGGGCACACTTCCGAACGCCGACGCATTGAGTTCGGCGGCCAGCAGTTGCTGCAGGAGTTGCATGCGCGATTGCTCGATCGCGGTGCGCTTCTTTCCCGTGCTGGTCTTCGAGACATCGCTCCAGAAGCCGCCCATCAGCTTGCTGATGTCGTTCAGAACGATCGGATCCTCGAGCGGCCGGCCACAGATGGATCGGTCGCCGAGAACTGCCGTCACGCCCGGGAACGTGTGGCCGAATGCCGAGCCCCCGAACCACGCGATCTGCGCGAGTTGCGGATGCGTGGCCCAGAAGCCCTGGGTGCGCGTCGCGCCGTTGCCGGTGTTCTCGAACGTGCAGGTCACTACATCACCCTTACCCAGCAGGATCGTAGCGGTCTGCGTGTTGAGGTCGGCCGGTACCGGTGCTGCCCCCACTACCCGCGACGACACAGTGGTAGCTACCGTCCAGATCGGTGAGGCCGCCGATCCCGGTCAAGATCCAGCCCAACTGCGTGGATTCCTTGACGCTATAGCTGCCGGTCGGCAGCAACTGGCTGTTCTGGTTGCCGCCGCCGGTCGTGGCGCCGGTCAGCGTGAATCCAGCGTAGCCCGTGCCGGTGGTTGTGAAGGCGAAACTACCCTGCGCTGGCTTGGCGTTCTTGATCACCACGATCGTTCCCTTGTCCCTGGTGATCGAGTTCCGGACGACGATCTCGAACGTACCGTCCTTGGCGCTGATCGTGATGCTGGTGGGTGTGTAGGTCACCGCGCCCCAGGTGTAGCCGGGGATCCCTGCCGGAGCCGTCTCGCTCACCGAGCAGCTGTTGCCGGTTGGAATATTCGTGATGGTCTGCGAGGCACCATTAGCCACGCTCCAGTTGCCGGTGTAGCCGGCGCCGCAGTTGTAAGTGCCCGAGAAGGCCGCCGGCAGCAGGGCGCTATCCGGATTGGTAGTCGTCTTGGTGATCTTGAAGTTGCCCAGGTCGCGGGTAATCGAGTTGCCGACGACGATCTCGAAGGTGCCGTCCTTGGCGCTGATCGTGATGCTGGTGGGTGTGTAGGTCACCGCGCCCCAGGTGTAGCCGGTGATCGGTGCCGGCGCGGTCTCGCTCACCGTGCAGCTGTTACCGGTCGGGATGTTGTTGATAGTCTGCGAAGCGCCATTAGCCACGCTCCAATTGCCGGTGTAGCCGGTACCGCAATTGTAGGTGCCCGAGAAGGCCGCCGGCAGGGTGGCGCCATTGGGGTTGCTGGTCGTCTTGGTGATCTTGAAGTTGCCCAGGTCGCGGGTGATGGTGTTGGTGACGTTTACCGCCACGGCGGCCGCTGCGTCGCCCTTGACGATAGTCGCGGGGCTACCGGAGACCGACGGCGTGCCGAAGGTCCAGCCCGTCGGCGCGGTTGGCGTGGATGGTTCGCTCACCGTGCAACTCGTACCCGTGTTGAACGGCCCGGCGGTGGTCGAGCCACCGGCGGCAAGGCTGACCGTCACTGCACCGGCGCCGCAGTTGTAAGAGATGGAGAAGTTGCCGGCAAACCCTGAGGTCTTCGCGTCGAAGATCTTGCTGATCTTCAAATACCCCTGGTCCCGAGTGATGGTGTTGGTCACGGTCACCGCCACGGCCGCCGCTGCGTCGCCCTTGACGATGGTCGCGGGACTACCGGAGACCGACGGCGTGCCGAAGGTCCAGCCCGTCGGCGCAGTCGGAGTCGACGGTTCGCTCACCGTGCAACTCAAACCGGTGTTGAAGGGACCGACGGTGGTTGAGCCACCAGCCGCCAGGCTGACGGCGACGTCACCGGCGCCACAGTTGTAGTTGATGGAGAAATTACCAGAGAATCCCGAGGTCAGCGGATCGAAGACCTTGCTGATCTTCAAGTAACCCTTGTCGCGAGAGATGGTGTTGGTGACGCTGACGGCGACGGCCGCGGCCTGGTCACCCTTGGTAATCGTGGCAGGGCTGCCGGAGACTGACGGCGTTCCAAAGGTCCACCCGGTCGGCGCCGCCGGCAGGGTCGGCTCGGTGACGGTGCAGCTGGCGCCGGTATTGAAGGGGCCGACGGTAGTCGAGCCTCCGGCGGCGAGGGTGGCAGTCACGTTCCCCGCACCGCAGTTGTAGACGATCTCGAAGCTGCCCGCAAACCCCGACGTCAGCGGGTCGAAGATCTTACTGATCTTCAGGTAGCCCTGGTCGCGCGTGATCGTGTTGGTAACAGTCACCTCAGAAGTCGTTCCTGCGGTGATCGTCACCGGATTCGGCGACGAAAACGTCGGCGCGCCGAACGTCCAGCTTGCCGGTGCAGTCGGAAGCGTTGGCTCGGTCACCGTGCACGTTGAACCCGGCACGATGCCTGCGATCGCAGGGGTCTGGCCGCCGGCGGCCAGCGTGGCGGTCCCTCCCGTTCCGTCGGTGCAGGAGTAGGGGATCGAGAACGACCCGCTGAAGCCGGAGGTGAGCGGGTCGAACACCTTCTTGATGACCAACTTCCCGCGCGTCAGGTTCTGGTCCTCCGTATTCGTGAACGTGCAGGTGGTGAGCCCCCCATCGGTGACGGTGATGTTGGCCGGGGTTCCGCTCGTGCAGGTGGCACTGGTCTGAGTCCACCCCGACGGCGCCGTCTCAGACACGCTGTACGTAGTCCCTGAGGTAGGCAAGCTGCTGTAGGTGGACGACTCGTTGCTGCCATTCGGGGTGTTGATCGTCAGGCTGAAATTTGCGCCGAATCCGACTGGGGTGAAATCGAACGTGTAACTCTGGCCACTGATTCCACCGACGAGTTGCTTCACGATCTTGATCGAGCCACTGGGCCGTCGGTTCGTGAAGGTGCAGGTGACGCTCTCACCCTCTTTGAGATTGATGGCCACCGATGGCAGACTGACCGTTTGGGTCCCTGAATTGGCGTCGGTAACGCTGCAACTGATACTCGTCAGCGACCAGGTGGCCGGCACGCTTTCGGCCACCGTGTAGACCTGGAAGTTGGTGATGTTGCTGAACACCTTGGTGTTCGCAGAGGTGCCATCGTCCACGAGGTTGAAGTTCGAGAGGGGCGACGGGGACGCGGTAAATGGGAAAGAGGTTGCGCCCTCTGGCGTCGCCTGCTTGATGATGGTTATCGTGGCGGGGAAGGTGACCGCATCGTTCGAGAGCGAGCGGTCCTGGTTGCCACCGGAACCATCGAGAGCGATCAGCCGAGTGTGGAAGGGCGACCCCGGAATGTTGACGGCGGCGTTCCCGTCGCCCCAGTCGTGGCGCGACGCGATGTGCCCCGCCCACGCCAACACCGGAGTCGCGGACGGATGCGGTGAACGTGACGGTGATGCCGGCCTTCTTGTTGCCGATGAAGCCTGTGCCGTCAGAGTAACTGTAGGCGCTGACCGCAGTAATCGTTCCACCGTACATCGTGAAGTTGCCGGCCACCGGCGTCACACCAGCACCGGTGACCTGTGGATCTGCCGGTATGGGGAACGTGGTCGATGCGCCACAACCAGCGATCCCAAGACAAGGATTGGCCGTCAGTACGGTCGCGTTGAAGGTCCCGATGTAATCGAGGGCATGCTTATCGGACTGGGTCGTGTCCCACTCGATGCTGACAGTGTGCGAGGCCAGAGTAAGTCCACTCATCACGAGGCGATAGGGAAGGAAGTCGCCTTCGAAATAGTTGGCCTTGCTCGAATTCACGTTGCCGCTCACCCAGTCGTTCGAGTGCGCGCTACAGCCGTCGCTGTTCGGCGACGGCGCGTCGTCGTTGGCGCACTGGTCCAGGGAGGCTGCGGCGTCGTCAGTAAACGTGGTCTGCGCACGCAGGCCAGACAGTCCACCGGTTGCCGTCAGCGTGAAGTTGATTCCGGCATCAGTGGGGTCGGTCCAGAACTGTTCGTCGAACAGAGTTCCGTCCGGCAGTGCTGTCGTGGACAAAACGTGCGGACCGTCGACGTATGGCTGCTCGTCGAACTGCAGTGTCACTGTTTCGCCGGGCTGCCAGCCCGCGCCGGTGACTGTGACCTGGGTGCCAGGTTGAAAAAAGCTTCTGTTGACTTCGATGGTAGCTACCTGCTGCTGCGTGGACGCTGTCGCTTCGAACACCGCTCCTGGATTGAGCGGGAGCACGCCACGCGCGCTCTCGGATATCCGGGAAATGAAATCGCTGACATTGGGGAGTCGTGTGGGGCCGCCGGTCCATGCGGACACGGCGACGCCCACGCTGGCTGTGATGCCCAAGGCAACAACCAGCGCGACGAAACGGCGGGGGAGCCGAGACATAAACGCCTTCTTTCTAGGAGAGGGGGGCGAAACGAGGTGTTTGAGACGGCTGACACTACGCTTGTCGCGTAACGTCATGCATGGGGCGAAGCGCCCAAATTACAAAATTTGTTGTGCCGGAAATTGCGTGCAAAAATGTGGATCGTTCGACCCGGCAGAAGCGGGCATGTTTGTGCCGATTCGATCAGGCATGTTTGTGCCGGCTATCCGGCGACTGGACCAGCCCGTTCTTGAACGCGAACACCAGCAGCGACAGCCGATCGGCCACATCCAGCTTCGCGAAGATCGAGGTCAGGTGATGACGCACCGTGACGTCGGCCACCGCTAATCGCTCGGCGATCTGTTTGTTCTTCAGACCCTCGGCCACCAGACGAACCACTTCACGCTCGCGGCGCGTCAGTGAGTCGATGCGGGCGCGATAGCCGCCAGCGCCCGCCGCCGCGTTCGCCACGAACTCCGCCACCATGCGGCGCTCGATCCACACCTCGCCCTCGTGGACTTTCTCGATCGCCTTGAACAGCGTGTCCGGCGAGCGGTCCTTGCCGACGATGCCCCTGGCGCCGTTCTGTACGGCCTGCCGATGGATATCCGGATCGGTCAGCGCCGTGACCAGTATCAGACGCGCCTGTGGGCCGGCGGCGGCCAGCAGCGGGGGGATCGCGTCCACCCAGAGCTCACCGTTCGTGGCTGACCTCCAGGAGGATGATGTCGGGTGTGTCGTGGCCGGCATGCGCCAACGCCATGGCGCGGGTGCCGCAATCGCTGACCACGCGGAACCCGCCATGGCCGTCGATCATGGTACGCAGCGCTGCCCTGACAAGCGCGTAGCTGTCCACGAGAAGGAGACGAAGGGGGCTCGTCACGATTCATGGAACGGGGGGCTTTCAGTTTGCAGACATCGTTATACGCGCAATGACGGACAAATGGGACTGGATTCCGCGGCCCGGGATGGCGCGGCCCCTCGGCGCTCCGTTAAGCTGACGCGATGCATCGTGCCGCCCTCACCCTCTGCCTGGCCCTCGCGGCCGGCCCGTCATACGCTCAGGAAGCGCCCTTCTGGCCCGGCGCCCGCTACGATCCGGCCATTCCCACGGTGCGCCAGGTGCTTGGCCACGAACCCGGCGCCGAGATCTCCCCGCCCGAACAGGTCGGTCAGTATCTCCAGGCACTCCAGAAGGCCGCGCCGACCCGCACCCGCCTGGTCGAGTACGCGCGGACCTGGGAGGGCCGCCCGTTGTGGCTGATGGCCATCGGCAGTGCCGAGCGAATCGGCCGCCTCGACGCCGTGAAGGCCGATCTGAAGAAGCTCGCCGACCCTCGCGGCGTGAGCGCCTCCGAACAGGCGCGCCTCGTGAAGGAGTCGCCGGTGGTGGTCTGGCTCGTTCACGGTGTCCACGGCAACGAGATCTCCTCGTCGGACGCCGCCATGCTCGAGGCCTATCACCTGCTGGCCTCGCAGGGCGACGCCGACATCGACCTGGTGCTGCGCGATGCCCTGGTGCTGATCGACCCGATGCAGAATCCCGATGGCCGGGCCCGCTTCGTGTTCCAGAACCTGCAGGGCCGCGCCGCCACGCCGGATCCCGCCCCCTACAACGCCGAGCACGACGAGCCCTGGCCCGGCGGCCGCTCCAATCACTACCTGTTCGACATGAACCGCGACTGGTTCGCGCAGACCCAGCCCGAGACGCGCGGGCGCCTGCTGGTGGCGCGCGACTACTGGCCGCACGTGAACGTGGACCTGCACGAGCAGGGCGGCGACAACACCTACTATTTCGCGCCGCCGGCCGATCCGCTGAACCCGCACATCACGAAGAGCCAGCTCGCCGCCTACGACCTGTTCGGCCGCGCCAACGGGCAGCGCTTCGACGAGCGCGGCTGGCCGTACTACATCCGCGAGGTCTACGACGCGTTCTATCCGGGCTATGGCGACTCGTGGCCGACGTTCCAGGGCTCGATCGGCATGACCTACGAGCAGGCCTCGGCGCGCGGCCTGTCGTTCGCGCGGAGCGACGGCACGCTGCTGACGTTCCGTGACGGCGTCATGCAGCACTTCAACGCCGCAATCGTCACCGCGATTACCGCGGCGAAGAATCGCGAGCGGCTGGTGCGCGACTTCCTGGAGTACCGCAAGAGCGCGGTGGCCGAGGGCGAGAAGGGGCCGGTGCGCGAGTACGTGCTCGTGCCGGGCCACGATCCCTCGCGCGCCGATCTGCTGGCGCGGAATCTCGCCACGCAGGGCATCGAGGTGCGTCGCGCCACCGAGCCGCTGACGGTGGGCGGCCGCCAGTTGCCGGCCGGCACCTACCTGGTCTCGCACGCGCAGCCGTCGGGCCGCCTGATTCGCAACTTGCTGGATCGACACATCCCGCAACCCGACGACTTCATCAAGCGGCAGGAGGAACGCCGCGCCAGGCGCCAGCCGGATCAGATCTACGACATCACGGCCTGGAGCCTGCCGTTGATGTACGACGTCGAAGTGCTGACCAGCGCCACGGCGATCGGCACGGCGTCGGCGCTGGTGCCGATGGCCTACGATGCGCCGCCCGCGCCCAGGACGTTCACGGCCGGCAAGGTCGGCTATCTCGTGCCCTGGGGATCCGCGGCGGCAGAGATGACCGTGGAGGCGCTGACCCAAGGGATCCGCATCACCAGCGTCGGCGGCGCATTCACCTTGAACGGGCGACGCTATCCGATTGGGACGGCGGTGATCCGCAACGCCGGCAATGCCGCCGACCTCCACGCGCGTCTCACCACGCTCGCCACCAAGCACGGCGTGGAGGTCGTACCGATCGACACCACGTTCGTGGACGAAGGGATCTCGATCGGCAGTAACCAGGCGCGCGCGCTCAAGGCCCCGCGCGTGCTGCTGGCGTGGGACACGCCGACGCAGACGTTGTCGGCCGGCTGGACGCGCTACACGCTCGAGCGCCGGTTCGGACAGGCGGTGACGACGGTCCGGGTGTCGTCGCTCGGTCGCGCCAACCTCGCGGACTTCGACGTACTGATCCTGCCCTCGGGAAACTACACCGGAGCGATCAACGACGCGCTGCTCGCCCGCATGAAGGAGTGGATCCGCGGCGGCGGCACGCTGATCACCCTGGCCGAGGCCACGCGCTGGGCGACCGGCGAGAACGTCGGACTCCTCGATACGAAGCCGCTGCTGAAGAACGGCAATCTCGATCGGCCCGGCGACACGAAGGCGCCCGGCATGCCGACGACGGGTGCCGGCAGTGGAGGCGCCAAGCCCACGGACGGCGCGGCGTCGGCGAAGCCAGCGGAGGGTGGGACCACGGCAAAGCCGGCGGAGGGCGGAGCACCGTCCAAGCCGGTGGCCGCCGCCGAGGTCTTCGATTACGACAAGGCCATCCAGCCCGATCGCGAGCGCCCCGACTCGCAGCCCGGCGCCATTCTCCGGGTCATCATCGACACCGAGCACTGGCTGTCGGCCGGCCAGGACGAAGAGACGCAGACGATGATCGAGGGGGACCGGGTGTTCGCGCCACTCAAGCTGAACAGCGGGCGCAACGTCGGCACCTATCAGAAGAAGGATCGCCTGATTGCCTCGGGGCTGATCTGGCCCGAGAACCAGGATCTGCTGGTGCAGAAGGCGTTCGCGATGCACCAGCCGACCGGGCAGGGACACGTGATAGCCTTCGCCGAAGACGCCAACTATCGGGCCTTCAGCGAAGGCACGATGCTGCTGTTCATGAACGCGGTTCTGCTAGGACCGGGGTTCTAGGGTTCTGGGTCAGGTTCTGACTCTCTATGCGCAACATCCGGTCTGTGCTCACGCTCGTTGTCCTGGTTCTCGGTGTTTCGCTCGTTCGCTCCGGACTGGAGGCGCAGTCGGCGCCCTACTATCCGCCGGCGGGCAGCTGGGCGAAGAAGACGCCGGCGGAGTTGGGGATGGATCCGCAGCGGCTGGCCGAGGCGGTGACATTCGCCCAGGGCCGCGAGTCGTCGCGCGAGATGGACTTCTCCGACCAGGAGCGCATCTTCGGTTCGCTGCTGGGCTCGGTACCGACCAAGCGGGCGAAGACCAACGGGCTCGTCATCTACAAGGGCTACGTCGTCGCGGAGTTCGGTGACACCACGTGGGTGGACCCGACCTATTCGGTGGCGAAGAGCATGATGGCCACCGTGGCCGGCATCGCGCGTCCGCGAGGGCAAGATCGCCCTCGACGAGCCGGTCGGCAAGACCGTCAAGGACGGCGGCTACGACTCGCCCCGCAATGCGCAGGTCACCTGGAAGATGCACCTGCAGCAGGAGACCGAGTGGGAAGGCAACATGTTCGGGCAAGAAGGACGACTTCGTCGGCAAGGAAGCGTTCGGCGAAGGCGAGCGGAAGCCGCGCGAGTTGCAGCGGCCCGGCACGTTCTACGAATACAACGACGTCCGCATCAACCGGCTGGGGATGTCGCTGCTGCGCACGTTCAAGAAGCCGGTCCCCGAGGTGTTCCGCGACGAGATCATGGACGTGATCGGCGGCTCGAACGCCTGGAAGTGGGTGCCGTACCACAACAGCTACGTGGACATCGACGGCCGGAAGCTGCCCTCGGTCAGCGGCGGCACGCGCTGGGGCGGCGGCGTGTGGATCAATTCCTGGGACATGGCCCGCTTCGGCTACCTGTGGCTGCGCGGCGGCAAGTGGGGTGACAAGCAGCTGCTGCAGCCCGACGTTCGTGAAGGCGGCCACCACCCCGAGCGCGCACGGTCCCGACTACGGCTATCTCTGGTGGCTGAACTCGCAGGGCAAGAACTATCCCGGCCTGCCGACCACCGCCTTCGGCGCCCGCGGCGCGGGCAGCAACACCATCACGATTCTGCCGCAGCAGGACCTCGTGGTCGTCTGGCGCTGGCACGCGGGTAACGAGGCCGAGTTCGTGAAGCGAGTCGTGGCGGCGATCAAGTAGGAGGGAGAACCGGTATCCGGTGTCCGGTGTCCGGGCACCGGTGGCCACGTGAGCACGCTCTACAACCCCGGCTGCTCGCGCATCGGGGCCCCGCTTCGCGTCATCCTTCCCAGCACGCGCGGGATATGGCTGACCGGACCGTCGATCACCTCCAGCACCTCGCGCGCAAGCGTCCCTGTTTTCGACAGGGTCACTCGGAGCGACGCATGGATCGCATCGAGCCGGCGGTACAGCTGCTTCTGATCCAGCCCCAGCATCGTCGCGATCTCCGAGACCTTCAGGCCCTGATGGTGCCGCAACCGCACGAGAAGCTGATCCTGGACAGGCAGCGTGTCGAGGGCGCGCGCCAGCTGACGGCCCACGGCCACCCCCCGGCGTGCGCGCTGACCGTCCATCGCTTCGGCGAAGGGATCCGACGGGCTTGCGGCCTGTTGTGCCACCTCGTCGAGGGTCACGAACCGCCGCGCGCCGCGCGGCGCGAGACGAGCCACGGTCCTGGTGAACTCGACCGGGACCGAGGCGCCGGTGACGTGGCGAAGAACGTATTCGGCATGAGCCGCGGAGTGTCCGTCGCGCACCGTCAATTGCTCGAAGAGCACCGCCTCGGCGCCCAAGCGCCGGGCCCTGGCCGATGGCCGCCACTTGCCCCAGTTGGTCACCCGCATGTCCAGGACGAGGCGCTCGATGACGACGCGCAGGTAGGTGTTGAGGCTGCCCGCCCCCTTGTAGCGCCGCAGGACGCGGTACTCGTCGTTGGCCAGATGGGTCCAGACGATGGACAGCAGCTCCTGTTCGTCCTGCCGGGCGAGCCGGCGGCAGCGCGCCACCTGGGTGACCAGTCCCTTGATCCGGGCGACGTTCGTTTCGAGCCAGGCACGAGGGTCGCCAATCGGTGCGCCAGGGCCATCAGCCGCGTCTGACATGGAGCCTCCTTGAGGGCGTGAGCCCGCTTCACTTCTCGTTAACGAAGCAGCGAGGAAGAACGAACATTGGGCCGCCGTCTCCACACCGGTGCACGTGCTTTCACTGCTGGTGGTCCCCGGCGCGAGCGGTCAACCCGGGCAGCTGGTCCCGGCCGCTCGTCCCCGCGATTGGCGCGTCTCCTGTTGACAACCGACAAGAGCGGCGGCATTCTTCATGTCGAATGTCGACAAGGCCCCTCGACCTGCTGCAAGGCACCCTCGACCTCCTGATCCTCCGCACCCTGGCGCTGCAGCCGATGCACGGCTGGGGCATCTCGCAGCGCATCCAGCAGGTGTCCGACGATGTGCTGCGGGTCAACCAGGGGTCGCTGTATCCCGCGCTCCAGCGCCTGGAGACCGCCGGCTGGATTGACTCCGAATGGGGCGCCTCGGAGAACAACCGGCAGGCGAAGTTCTATCGCCTCACCCGCACCGGGCAGAAGCAGCTGAAGGCGGAGTCCGACTCCTGGGCGCGCATGACCGAGGCGGTGGGGAAGGTGCTGAGGGGGTCGGAGGGGTTCTAGGGTTCTAGGGTTCTAGGGTTCAGGGCTGGGGGTTCTTCCAATGCGCGCGCTTCTGAACTGGCTTCGCCGCGACCGTGCCGAGCGCAATCTCGAGGCCGAGTTCCAGTTTCACCTGGACCGCGAGACCGAGCAGTGGATCTCGCGGGGGCTGGCGCCGGGTGAGGCGCGTGATCGGGCAATCAGGAGTTTTGGTCCCATGGACAAGCACAAGGCGGACGCACGAGAGGCGCGGGGTATCAGCTGGGTGGACGAGCTCTTCCAGGACATCAAGTACGGCGTGCGCACGCTGGCCAAGAATCCCGGCTACGCGGTGCTGGCCATTCTCACGCTCGGCCTGGGCATCGGCGCGAACACCGCGATCTTCAGCGTGATCAACGGCGTGCTGCTGAAGCCGCTCCCCTACGAGCACGGCGATCGCCTGGTGCTGGTGCGGCAGTCCGCGCCGCTGTCTGGCCAGAACACGCTGGGCGTCGCCATCGCGGAGTACTTCGACTATCGCGATCAGGCCGACGTGTTCGACGGCCTGGTCGAGTACCACCAGATGAACTTCGACCTGCTGAACCGCGGTGAACCGGACCGCGTCAGCACCGGGGTCGTCTCCGCCAACTTCTTCGACCTGCTCGGCATCAAGCCGGTCATCGGCCGCACCTTCGTCGCGTCCGACGATGTGCCTGGCGCCGAGGCGGTGCTGGTGCTGAGCCACACCTACTGGCGGAACAAGTTCGGCGGCGATCCCAACATCATCGGCCAGGTGTTCGAGATGAACGACCGGCCGCACCGGGTGATCGGCGTGCTGCCCAACGTGCCGCACTATCCGCAGGAGAACGACGTCTACATGCCGGTGCTGGCGTGCCCGTTCCGCGCCGCCGCGGAGCGGACGATTCCGCGCAACCGCCGCGCCTTCGGCGGGCTGAGCGTGTTCGGCCGGGTGAAGGAAGGGCACACCCACGAGGAAGCGGCCGCCGCCATCTCCACCATCAACAAGCGATTCACGGCCGACCACGCCGGCGTCTATCGCGCCGACAGCTCCGGCTTCCAGGCCACCACGGTCGACGTGCGATCGGCGCTCACCGCGGGCGCGCGCGACCTGCTGCTGATCCTCCTCGGGATCACCAGCCTGGTGCTGCTGATCGCCTGCGCCAACGTCGCCAATCTGACGCTGGCGCGGATGCTGGGCCGCGATCGCGAGCTGGCGCTGCGCGCCGCACTCGGGGCGGGGCGCGGCCGGCTGATCAGGCAACTGCTCACGGAGAGCACGCTGCTGGCCACGGCCGGCGGCGTCGTCGGCGTGGTGTTCGCGATGGCGACCGTCGGCATGCTCACCACGTTCGTGTCGCGCTTCACCTCGCGCACCGGCGAAGTGTCCGTCGACCTGCCGGTGCTGGCGTTCACCCTGCTGCGTCTCGGTGGTCACCGGCGTGTTGTTCGGCACGCTGCCGGCGCTCGGCACGCGCGTGAACCTGACCACGGCATTGAAGCAGGGGAGCAACCAGGCGGGCGACGGCTCGGGCCGCCGCCGATTGCAGGGCGCGCTGATCGTCGCCCAGGTCGCCGTCTCGGTGGTGCTGCTGGTCGGCGCGGGCCTGCTGCTGGCCAGCTTCTATCGGCTGCAGCAGGTGGACGCCGGCTATCGTTCGGACGGGGTGCTTTCGGCCCAGGTCTACGGCAACTTCTCGCGCTACGGCAACATCGACGCGCTGCGCCGCCTCTACCTGCCGATCCTCGATCGGCTGGACGGCCAGCCCGGCGTCGTCTCCGCGGCCATCACCAATGCGGTGCCGCTGGCGGGCTCCGCGCCGGGAACCACGCGCTTCGACATCGACGGCCGCGTCACCGACGATCCCGATCGCCGGCCGACCACCGACCTCCGCGTCGCCAGCGAGAAGTACTTCGACACCATCGGCATCCCCGTCGTCGGCGGCCGGGCGTTTGCCGCCCTCGACACCGCCGAGAGCCTGCCCGTGGCCGTGATCAACCGATCGATGACCAGGTACTGGGATGGCACCGATCCGGTGGGCACGCGCATCTCGCTCAATCGCGGAGAGACGTGGCTCACCGTCGTCGGTGTGGTGGGCGACGTGCGTCAGTTCGGCCTGGCGCAGGAGACGGTGGCGCAGATCTACGTGCCGCTGGCCCAGTCGCCGAACAACTTCGCGGGGCAGGTGCTGGTGCGCACCGCGGGCACGCCGTCGGGATTTGCGCAGTTGCTGCGCGATACCGTCCATGCGGTGGACCCGAACCAGCCGGTCGAGAACATCCAGACGCTGGACGACCTGCGCGCCGAGGCACTGGCCGCTCCGCGTCTCACCGCCACGCTGCTCAGCGTCTTCGCCGGCCTCGCCCTGCTGGTCACGCTGGCGGGGATTGGCGGGGTGATCGCCACCTCGGTGACGCAGCGCACGCGTGAGTTCGGTGTGCGCATGGCGCTTGGCGCCAGCCGCGGCGCGGTGATGGCGATGGTGCTCCGGCAGGGGCTGACGCTGGTCGGCATCGGCCTGGTGCTTGGGATCGCTGCCGCGGCCGCGGGCGGTCGCGTGCTGTCCGCGTATCTCTACCAGACCACGCCGCGCGACCCGCTCATCGTGGGGGTCGTGGCCGTCACGTTCCTGGGGGCGGCGGCGCTGGCGTGCCTTGCGCCTGCCCGCCGCGCGACCACGGTGGATCCGCTGATCGCGCTGCGAACCGAATGACGAGCGTCAGGCGCCGCCCTGCCAGCGCTTGATGGCGTCGATCGGGTAGAGCAGCATGATGATGTTCAGCGTCAGGTTGTCGCGAATCATGAACCCGACGAACAGTTCCATCGCGATCGCGAGGCCGACGCTGAGGGTGACCGGCGCCAGGCTGGCGAGCCAGAATCCCGCCATCATCGCCCCGATATCGGCCACCGAATTCAGCACGCTGTCGCCGAAGTAATCGAGCGCGATGGTGGTCTCCCGATAGCGGTTGATCACCATTGGCGTGTTCTCCAGGATCTCCCACGCCGCCTCCAGGCCCACGGCGATCACGAAGCGAGTCCCGATCGGCAGGCGCCGGCCCAGGTCCAGAGGAGGGCGTAGAACGCCATGCCGTGGATGATGTGCGAGAAGGTGTACCAGTCGCTCAGGTGCTGGGAGTTCTCGGAGCTCATCACGACCCCGTGCCAGACCTTGACGTAGCCGCACTTGCAGATCGGGATGCGGCCCATTCCCAGCTCGATCGCCGCCGTCGCGGCGACGATCGCCAGCGTCACGAGAATCGCGGTGCGACGGCTCACGGCTTGTCGACGGCGTCGATGGTCACGGTGGACGGGCCTCGCGTCTTCTGGAGCCGCGCCGCCGTTTGTTCGGCGCCACGCCACGCGCGCAGCACGTTCAGGCCGAGGACCTTCTTGACCTCCTCATCCTTGTAGCCGCGGCTGAGCAGCTCCGCGGTGAGGTCCGGATACTTCGAGACATCCTCCAGCCCCTCGACGACGCTGGTGATCCCGTCGAAGTCGCCGCCGAGGCCGATGTGGTCGATGCCGGCGACCTTGCGGATGTGATCGATGTGGTCGGCCACCTGCTTCAGTGTCGCGCGCGGCTCCGGGTTTTCGCCCCGCCACCGCTCGAGCCCGGCGTTGACGTAGTTGGTGTTGGTGGGGAACTGCACCCGCAGCAGCTGCTGCTGCGCGGCGTAGGTGACCGACCAGTCGGCCACCGCCTGCGAGATGAAGCCGGGCACGAACGTGACCATCACCACGCCGCCGTTCTTTGGCAGCATGGCCAGCACATCGTCGGGCACGTCGCGCGGCACGTTGCAGAGGGCGCGCGCCGCGGAGTGCGAGAAGATCACCGGCGCTTCGGCGATGGCGAGCACGTCCTTCATGGTGTCTGGTGAGGTGTGGCTCAGGTCGACCAGCATCCCGAGCCGGTTCATCTCGCGCACCACCTCTTCGCCGAACTTCGACAGGCCGTTGTGTTTCGGCTGATCGGTCGCGGAATCCGCCCACGGGACGTTCTGCGAGTGGGTGAGCGTCATGTAGCGCGCCCCGACCGCGTACATCTGGCGCAGCGTCGCCAGGGAGTTGTCGATCGAGTGGCCGCCCTCCATGCCGATCATCGAGCCGATGCGGCCGCTCTTGAACGCGCGCTCGGCGGCATCGGCAGTGAGCGCCAGCTCGAAGGTCTCCGGCCACCGCTTGGTCATGCGGTGGACGATGTCGATCTGTTCGAGCGTCGCGCGAACGGCGTCCTTTCCCTGCATTTCGGCAGGCACGTAGACCGACCAGAACTGGGCGCCAAGGCCGCCGCGGCGGAGCCGCGGAATGTCGGTCATCAGCGACGGGACCGGCTCGGTGATGTCGGCCTTGTTGAAGTCGCCGCCGACGTCCCGCTCCCGCAGCGCCCAGGGATAGTCGTTGTGGCCGTCGATCACCGGCGACTGCTTGTGCAGCGCGCGGGCGCGGGCCTGCAGATCGTTCTGGGCGACGGCAGGGAGCACCGTCGCCACGGCGACGGCCAGTCCCAGGGCCCAGGCGGCAAACCGGGTGTTTCGCATGGAGCGATTAGACCATGACCGCGCGCCGGCCGCACTGCTTCCGAGCCACAGACCGTGGTCGAGACGCCAGCGCGTCGTGGCGCCGGCAGCGTCGTGGCGTCCGACAGACCCGTCGATGGGCCGGTCACACGCGCCGCTGGACGTTCAACGTGCGCCCAGGCCAACTCGCGTGGACCTCCAAGCTCAAACAGGCCGCGTGGCGACCAGCGGCACGTGTGTCTGCAATTTGAGTCGGCCCATCGCCAACGGTCTGAGCGGACGCCACGACGCTCCCGGCGGCTTCGAGTGCGCGGACGAGTCGTTCGACCCGACGCCAGTGCGAGCGACCACTGGCGTCGGGCTGGCCAAAAGCGCAAGGACGCCGTGCGTCGGGCAGGCGCGGCCGTCCTCAGATGCGCAGCAGCGTCTCGCGCAGCACGCGTGACTGCAGCCGGCTCACCTGCAGCGTCTGCCCGTTCGTCAGCGTCACCTGGAAGGTGCCGCCGGGCATGGGGCTCACCCGTTGAATCTGATCGACGGCCGCCAGCGTGCCGCGCCCGAGTCGAACGAAGCGGCGAGGGTCGAGCCGCGACTCCAGCGCGTGCAGCCGATGCGAGATCGTGTAGCGCTCGTTGGCCAGTGTCGTCAGGTGCAGCAGCTCGCCTTCGGCGACGATCGAGGCGATCTGCCGCACTTGCAGGATCACCACTTCGTCGCGCTTCCGCACCGGGATGCGCTCCAGGAACTGGCGGCGCGTGGCAGCCTCGAGCGCCGCCGACGCGGTGGCCAGGCCCTGCAGGCGATCGCCCGCCGCCTCGCGCTCGCGCGCGCGGTCGAGCGTCGTCGCCAGGCGATCGTGCTCGACCGGCTTCAGCAGGTAGTCCACCGCGTTCAGCTCGAACGCCTGCACCGCGAACTCGTCGTAGGCGGTGACGAACGCCACCATCGGCGCGGCGCCGGCCTTCAGCAGCCGTGCGGTCTCCAGGCCGTCGAGCTCGGGCATCTGCAGGTCGAGCAGGGCCAATCCGGGCCTGGTCTGCTCGATCAGATCGAGCGCTTCCCGGCCGTTCGAGGCTTCGCCGACGATCTCGACGTCAGGGAAGGACTTCAGCAGGTTGACCAGGAAACGGCGCGCGGGCCGTTCATCGTCGGCCAGCACGACTCGCAGCGGTCTTGGCATTGGACTCCTCGTCCATGGTGCGCGCTTCGGCGAGCGGCAGCAGCAGTTCGGCGATCGTTCCCAGCTGGGCGTCGGCCGTGAGCGTGATGGAGGCGGCGCCGCGGTAGTGACCCGCCAGGCGCCGTTCGACGTTGTCCAGGCCGACGTGATCGCCGCCGCGCCGGTAGGTCGCGGAGAGCGGCGCGCCGGTGTTGCTGACCGTCACCCTCAGGCGCGGTCCGTTGGGTCCGGTCTCGCGCCGCGCCACCACCGCCACGTCGCCGCCGCGCGTGCTGGGCGCCACGCCGTGCTTGATGGCGTTCTCGACCAGCGGCTGCACGACCAGCGACGGGATCGGCACGGCGCGCAGCGCCTGCGGCACGTCGAGCCTGACGCGCAGCCGCTCTTCGAATCGCTCGCGCTCGATGTCCAGGTAGTGCTCCACCAGTTCGAGCTCGCGACCCAGGGTGGTGAACTCGCCGTCCGGGCGCAACACGCCGCGCAGCAGGTGGGTCAGCCGCATCAGCGTGTGCACCGCGCGGGGCGGCGCCGACTCGATCAGGTAGCCGATCGTGGTCAGGGCGTTGAAGAGGAAGTGCGGGTTGATCTGCGCACGCAGCGCCTTGAGCTCGGCCTCGGCGGCCAGCTTCAGCATCTCCTCCTCGCGCAGCTGCGTGTCGTAGCGTTCAAGGGTCAGCCTGATCGCATCGATGCGCCGCGCGGCAATCACCGCCACCGCCTCGAGCAGCTCCTCATCGTCGGACAGCAGCCGCCGCCCGCCGGTGAGCTCGCCGACGTGGATGTGCAGCTGCGGCGGCTCGGTGGTGGGCACCACCGTGGTGCGCGATGGAGCCGGCGTCGGAGAAGCGGTCGCCGCTCTCCTCGGCCCACCACACCCGCCGTGCGTTGAACGCCGTCGCGAGGCGCGCGCACACCGTGTCCATCACCCCGCCGATCGACGGCTGATCGCCGGCCACCCGGCGCGATATCCTGGCGCAGCACCGCGTAGTCAACGCGGCCCAGCAGCACCGCGTCGACGAACCGGACCACCAGCCGTCGCAGCCACGGCGTGATCATCGCGGTCATCACCCACAGTCCCAGCAGGACGCCGACCGACGTCGGTCCCGCGGGCAGCGCCAGCACCGCCGAGTATCCAGCCAGCGTCAGCGCGACGATGGCGAGCAGGGTGAGCGCCTGCTTGAGGAAGAGATCGCCAAGCGCGAAGCGGTAGTTCTGGTAGAGGATCGCGAAGGCCAGCGGAATGGCGGCGTGATGGCCGAGCAGCTGCATCCACCAGCTGTCGTCGATGGTGTGGAAGCTGCCAAGGTGCGTGGCCGATACCGCGAACAGCACCAGCGCCAGCACCCACAAGGCGCGGCGTCCGTTCGGCTGCGATCGGGTGATGAACCCGAGCGGCACGATCAGCAGGCTGAACGAAACCGTGAGCAGCTGGAACGCCAGCGTCGATGGCGCCGGATCTCCGGACAGGATGGTGCCGACGTGCAGCACCGCGGCGGTGGCTGCCAGCCCATACGCGAGCACGATAACGACCGGCCCATACCGCAGGCCGCGCGCCACCGAATGCACGACCACGGCGGCGAGCATTCCCAGCGCGGGAAACGACATCGCCGACACGCCGGCGGTGTCGTCCACGATGCCGAGACGCGGCAGGGCGTAAGCGGCGAGCTCGCCCAGATTCCACGCGAGGCCGAGCAGCGCCGTGGACAGCGGCAGCCAGTCCACGCGGTCCGCGTCCTCCGGCGCCCGCGACCCACCCCGCAGCACCAGTGCGAGCAACATCGCGTACAACGCCGTCCCGGTGGCAAAGCCCACCAGGTTGACGACGTCCGCGGCGTTGGAGGCGGTCACACTTTGATTCTAGTCGGCTGCGACATAGCCGAGAGCGTAGCCGCTCGGGTGCGCGGCCGCGTCAGGCCGTGGTTCGGAGCGTCAGGGTCGCAAGGTCGAGTCCGTCCACGCGCGCCATCCAGGTCTCGCCGGCGGCGATCGGCTGTGATTCGGTGAGCGTGCCGGAGCTGATGAGATCGCCAGCCTGCAACGGCCCCTGCGGACCGCCCGCGCCGCGAGCAATCGCGGATCCGAGCTCGGCCAGGCAGAGCGCCGGGCTGCGGAGCGCGTTGCGTCCGGATCCTTCAGCCGCAAGCACGCCGTCCTTTTCGAGTCGCACCGCAAAGGTGGGAAGCGCCGCGGCCAGGGTGGCGCGGTTGGCGTCCGTCACGGGAAGCGGGGCGCCCACGACCAATGCCGCGTGCAATCCTTTGGACGCGACGAAGTCCGTGGGCTGGAACTTCCAGTCGGGGAAGACGCAATCGATGATCTCGAACCCGAGCGCGATCCAGTCCACCACTTCGAGCACGGCGCCGGCATCAGCGGCGCCGACCGGCAGGGGCGCCTTCAGGCAGAAGACGATCTCGGGTTCGATCTTCGGCGCCACCAGCGGGGCGACCGTCAGCTCGTCCTGGTTGTCGATGGCGTGGCGCACCGTGTCGTCGTACATGTGCGCCCACACCAGCGTCTCGAGCTTGAGCACGCGCCAGGCGGCCTTGTTGGCGAAACCCACCTTCAACCCGACGGGGCGGTGGCCGGCCGCGCGCCTGCGGCCGACGATCTCCGCTTCCACGGCGTACGCCGTCTGAAGATCCAGCCCGCCATCGCGTGCCGATGGCAGTGTCGGCAGCAGGCGGCGTGTGGCGTAGGCGTTCAGCAGTTCGTCGGCGAGGTCGGCGTGCATCACTTGGCGTCAGGCTCCGATCGATCGGTCGTTCACTTCGCGCCGGCCGGCACGCCCGCCGGCAGGCCGGCGGGGGCCGAGGCCGCGCGCAGGCCCACGGCCATCACTGCTGCGACGAGCGCCATCGACGCGCTGCCATAAAACCCCATCGTCCAGCTGCCGGACTGCTCGAAGAGCATGGCGCCCACCCATCCGCCGAGGATGGAAGCGACGCCCTTGGCGGTGTACAGAACCGCGTAGTTCGACGTCGCGTGCTGGCTGCCGAAGTAGTCGCCGCAGGTGGCCGGGAAGAGCGAGTAGATCTGGCCCCACGTGAAGTACACGAGCACCAGCGTGAAGGCGAACCATCCGGCGGACCGCGAGCCCACCGCCACGACCAGGAACAGGCAGACGGCCTGCAGCAGGAACGTGAAGATCATCGTGTTCTCGCGGCCGAGCCGATCCGAGGCCCAGCCCCAGAAGACGCGGCTGGTGCCGTTGGCCAGGGGACTGAGCGTGGCGGCCAGCGTGAGGGCCGAGGCCGACAAGCCCCACGATCGGGCCATCGGTCCGGCATTGGCCGTCACGAGCAGGCCGCCGGTGGCCATCAGCACGAACATCACGTACATGAGGTAGAACTGCGGGCTCCGCAGCATCTCCAGGGTGGTGAAGCTTCGTCGCCCGACCACGCGCGCCGCCCGTCTGGGACGGTGCGGTCTGAGACTCCTTCGGAGGGTGTCGCAGGAACTGCGCCACGATCAGGATGACCAGGCCCTGGAAGAGGCCCGTCGCGACAAAGGCCGACCGGTATCCGCTCGAGCCGATGATCGACTGGATGACGGGGATGAAGAGCGCCGTGCCGCCGCCAAACCCGGCGGCCATGATCCCGGAGGCGAGGCCGCGGCGGTCCTTGAACCACTTGAGCGCCGACCCGATCGAGCCGCTGTAGACGAACGCGGCGCCCATGCCCGCGACGCAGTAGAGCGCGTACAACATCGGGAGCGATGTCGCGTAGCCCATGCCGGCCCACCCGAGGCCGCACAACACCCCGGCCACGCTGATGAACCCGCGTGGTCCCAGGCGATCGATCAGCCAGCCGTCGAGTGGCTGGACCCACGTCTGGAACAGGATGAACAGCGTGAAGGCGAACTGGATGTCCGACAACTTCCAGCCGGTGCCCGCCTGCAGCGGTTGGACGAACAATGTCCAGGCGTACTGAAGGTTGGCGATCATGATCATCGCAATCAGTGCGGCGACCAGCTGGAACCATCGGTTGTTGATGTTCACTACGCCCTCCGGCTTCGCTCATCTAGCAGTTTCGCGCAGGCGTAGACAGCCCTCGTCGGCGGTCATCGGCACGCCCAGGCGCTCGCCCAGTTCCACGACGGCGCCGACGACGGCTTCCAGCTCCATCGGGCGACCCGCTTCGAGATCCTGCAGCATCGATGTCTTGTGCGCGCCGACTTTTTCGGCGCCGGCCATTCGCTGGTCGATCGAGATGGGAAGCTCGATGCCCAGCCTGCCCGCCACCGCCTCGGTTTCGACCATCAGTTCCCGCACGAGGCGCGACACGTCGGGATGCCGTGCGATCTCCTCCAGCGTGCCGCGCGTCAGGACGCTGATGGGGTTGAACGCCACGTTGCCGAGCAGCTTGACCCAGATCTCATGACGGAAGCGCGGCGTCACCGGGCACCGGAACCCCGCCGCGATCAAGGCCTCCGCGATCCGCCGCGCGCGCTCGGACCTGGAACCATCCGGTTCGCCGAAACTGATCCGGTTGCCTTCCGTATGCCGGATGACCCCCGGTTCCACGATGTCGGTGGCGAAGTAGGCCAGCGACCCGACGACGCGCCGCGGCTCGATGGCGGCGGCGATCACGCCGCCGGGATCCACCCGCTCGAGCCGCTGCCCCTCCAACTCACCGCCGCCCGCCTGGAAGTACCACCAGGGGATGCCGTTCTGCGTGCTCACGACCACCGTGTCTGGGCCGAGCAGCGGGTGGAGCGTCGGGGCCAGGGCGGTCAGGCTGTGCGCCTTGACGCCAAGGAACACCACGTCTGCCGGGCCGATGGCCGCCAGGTCGCCCGACACGACCGGCCGCACCGTGAAGTCGCCGTCCGCGCTGATCACCCGCAGGCCGTGTTCCTGCATCGCGCGCAGGTGCGGGCCTCGCGCGTGCAGCACCACGTCGGCGCCCTCTTTCGCGAGCCGCGCGCCGATGTATCCGCCAATGGCTCCGGCTCCGACGATGACGATCCGCATCTAGTGGATACGTCCCATTAGTCTTTGGGTGCGAAAGCCTGGGCCACCACACGCCGCTGGATCTTGCCGGTGGCCGTGCGCGGAATCGTCTCGGTGATGTGGATCTGCTTGGGCCGCTTGAACTCGGCCAGGCGCTCCTTGCAGAAGGCGAGCAGGTCGGCCTCGGCGACGGGCTCGCTCAGGACGACGGCCGCGGCCACCTCTTCGCCCCAGGTCTTGTGCGGCACGCCGAAGCACACGGCTTCTGCGACGGCCGGGTGGGTGAGGAGCACTTCGTCGATCTCGCGCGGCGAAATCTTCTCGCCGCCGCGGTTGATCAGCTCCTTCAGCCTGCCCACCAGCGTCAGATACCCCTGCTCGTCGAGGATGCCCTGATCGCCGGTCCGGAACCACCCACCCTCGAAGAATGCCGTGGCGTTGGCGTCGGGATTGTTCTCGTAACCGGTGATCACGTTGGGGCCGTGGATGCAGACCTCGCCGCGTTCGCCCGGCGCCAGCGCCCGCCCCTGGTCGTCGCGGATGCTGATACCGACGGCGGTGCCCGGTCCGACCGAGCCCGGGAGACGCCTGCCGGGTGGCAGGGGATTGGAGGCCATCTGGTGGGCAGCCTCGGTCATGCCGTAGGCCTCGAGCACCGGCGCGCCGAAGGCCGCCTCGAGGTCGTGCATGACCTGCGGCGGCAAGGAGGCGCTGCACGAACGAATGAACCGCAGTTTTTCGGCGCCGGCCGGCCGCGCATCACCCGGTTGCACACGCGCCAGCAGCAACTGATGGATCGTCGGAACGGCCGAATACCAGGTGGCCCCGGTGTCGCGGGCGATGCGCCAGAACGACAGCGGCGAGAACTTCGATGGCACGACCACCGCGCCGCCGCTGGCCAGCGTACCCAGCGTGGAGGCCACCAGGCCGTGGACGTGAAAGAGCGGCATCACGCAGAGCGACACGTCCTCGGGGACGAGCGCGTAGCTGCGCGCGACGTTTTGCGCCGAGATGCTGAGGTTGGCATGGCTGAGCGGCACGCGCTTCGGGCGTCCGGTGCTGCCGCTCGTGTGCAGGATGAGCGCCACGTCGTCGAGGGCCGGTGGGGCGACCGGTGTGCGTCCCGACACCTCGCGGAGCGACACCACGCCGCTCGCGCTCGTCTCCACCGTCAGGATGGGCACGGCTCCAGCGGCCGCGCGGGCCTCGTCCACCCCGTCAGGCGGCAGCAGCAGCACCTTGGCGCCGGTGTCCTCGAGAAAAAATCGGAACTCGTCTTCCTTGTAGCCGGGGTTGAGCGGGGCTGCCGTGCCCGCCACCGACGCGGCCAGGAACGCCACCACGGTCGACAGACTGTTGGGCAGGGCCATGCCCACGCGGTCGCCGCGGCGGATGCCGAATGCCGCCAATGCCTCGGCCAGGTCCTGCACCTGCCGGCGCAACTCGCCATAGGAGACGCGGATGTTCTGCTCGGGCAGGATGATGGCGGTCCGATCGGCAGGAATCGGGTCCAACAGGCCGGCGAGGGTGTTAGGTACGGAGGCGCTCGGTGTCATGGTGGCAGTCTCTGACGAATAAGCTGCGTAAGTCTGCCACGAAGGGCCCGGGTTTCGGAAGGGTACGAACCTGATCAGCGCGCGAACGTCGTTCTTCCGCCCACAATCGTCCGCATCACCTTGGCGCCTTTGATCTGCGGCGCGGGGATCGCGCGCAGATCCTTGTCGAGCATCGTCAAGTCGGCCAGCATCCCTGGCGAGATGACGCCCTTCTGCTTCTCCTCGAAGGACGCAAACGCCCCGCCCATCGTGTAGCCGACCAGCGCCTCCTCGACGGTGATCTTCTGTTCGGGCACCCAGCCGCCCGGACGCTGGTCGTCCAGCGTTCGCCGTGTGACCGCGGCGTAGATGCCGTCGATCGGCGTCGGCGGCGCGACGAACCAGTCGCTGCCGAACGCCACCGAGACGTCGGCGTCCAGCAGCGAGCGAAAGGCATAGGTGAGCTTGGCGCGTTCGGGCCCAATCACCTGCTCGGCCCATCGGCCATCGTCGATGGCGTGGTACGGCTGCATGCTGGGAATGATGTGCAGGTTGCGGAACGAGAGGATGTTCTCCGCGGTCAGGTGCTGCGCGTGCTCGACACGGAAACGGCGATCGCGAAGGCCGTGGGCGTTGGTGACGCGCTCGTAGATGTCGAGCAGCGTGCGTGTTGGCGCGATCGCCGATCGCATGCACCGCCACCTGCAGCCCGGCGGCATCAGCGCCACTGATCCAGGCATAGAGGTCCTCGGCGTGTTGACGAAGAAACCGCGATCCTTCGGCGCGTCGGTGAACGGTTCCTCGAACGCGGCGGTGTGCGAGCCGAGCGAGCCGTCCACGAAGCCCTTCAGCACGCCGATGCGCAGCCAGTCGTCGCCGCGGCCCTCGCGGCCCAAAGGTGCGCGCCTTCACGGTGTCCGCCAGCCGTTGCCAGGTGTCGAGTGGTACGGCGGCGTAGATGCGGGTCCGCAGCCGGCCCGCTTTCCGCGCGCGGGTGAAGACGTCGAGGTCGTTCCACGTGCCCATGTGGTGCACGCTGGTCACGCCCTGCTCGGCGACGTAGCGCATCGCCGCGTCGAGCGCGCGGTCCTGCATCTCCGCGGTGGGCGGCGGCATCTTCGCCGCGACGAGGTCCATCGCGTTGTCCTTGAGCAGCCCCGTCAACTCGCCGCCGGCGTCGCGAACGATCTCGCCGCCGCTGACGTCCTGCACCACTCGCGTCACGCCGGCCGCTTTCAGCGCGGCGGAGTTCGCCAGCGCCATGTGGCCGTCGAGCCGGTTCACCCACACCGGATGATCGGGAGTGGCCGCGTCAATCCACTCGCGCCGCGGCAGCTCACCGCCCCACAGCTGATGGTCCCAGTCGCCGCCGGTAATCCAGGTGCCGGCCGGCACTGTCTTCGCGAACGCCGCGATGCGGGCGACGAACTCGTCGCGCGTCCTGGCGTCGCGCAGCTGCACCGAGGCCAGGCGCTGGCCGCCGTCGAGGAAGTGCACGTGCGAGTCGATGAAGCCGGGGACCAGGAACTGTCCGCCGGCGTCGATGATCTCCACCGGCGCGCCAGTGCTGCCGGTTGCGGCGATGAGCTTTCGAATCTCGTCGGAGCTGCCCACGCCGGCGATCCGATCGCCGGAAACGGCGACGGCCTCAGCCGAAGGCCGCCTCGGATCACCGGTCCAGACTTTCGCGTTGACGATGGCCAGCGTGACCGGGCTGTTCAGCGACGGCACCGGCGGCGCGGATCGAGAGCACGCCGACGTCACCGGCAGCGCCAGCAATAGAACCAGACTGCCGATGCGGGCCATGCCCCGGATGTTACCTGATGGAGCTCGTCCACTCTTGATCCGGCCTGCCGGTGCCGCGCGTCGGCGAGAATGAGAAACGATGCTGCGTATAGGCGCCCACATGTCAGTGGCGGGCGGTGTGTCGAAGGCGGTCGATCGAGCCGAGCTCCACGGGTGCGAAGCGCTGCAGATCTTCGCGAAGAACGCCAATCAGTGGCAGGGCAAGCCGCTCGACCCCGATGAGATCCGGCGCTTCCGCCGGCGCGTGGACGAGACCGGCATCACGCCGGTGGTGTCGCACGCCAGTTACCTCATCAACCTGGCCACGACCGCCTCGGCGCTTCATGACCAGTCCGTGGCGGCTCTCGTGGACGAACTGAATCGCGCGCACGCGCTGGGCCTGCTCGGGGTCGTCCTGCACCCGGGAACCTGCACCGAAGGCACCGAAGAGGGCGGGCTGCACCTGATTGCCGCGGCGCTCCGTTCAGCCTTCAGGGCGTCACCGCGCCGCAAGACGATGGTCCTGCTGGAGCACACGGCGGGGCAGGGGCGCTCGCTGGGCTATCGCTTCGAGCATCTTGCCGCGATCATCGAACAGCTGGACGGCTCGCCGCGCCTGGGCGTGTGCCTCGATACCTGCCACCTCGTCGCCTCTGGCTACGACATCGTCAGTCCTGCGGGTTATGAGCGGACGTTCGCTGAGTTCGATCGGCTGGTCGGCTTCGATCGCCTGCGCGCCGTCCACGCCAACGACTCGAAGCGCCCGTGCGGCAGCCGCGTCGATCGGCACGAGCACATCGGCGAGGGCTGTCTCGGTCTCGAACCGTTCCAGCGGATGCTGCACGACCCGAGATTTGCGGGTCTCCCGATGCTGATCGAGACGGAGAAGTCGCCGATGCGAGGCAAGGCCGACTCGATTGTGCTCGACCCCCTCGATATCGGGAATCTCGAGACCCTTCGCCGGCTTCGCGCCGAGCCCCCGAGCCATCCGCGATCCGTGTAACGTTTCGCGGCCGACCGGCACTACACCTCTGCCCGGCAGTTATAGCCCTGTCGGACGGTCCGACCGCCGTGGTCGCAAGGAGGTGTGGTGATGAAGTCGTTCAGAATCGCGGCCCTGACCCTCGTGGTCGGAGCCTTCATGCCCGTGCTGACTGCCGCTGCGCAGCCACTCGGGTCGTTTCGGTGGCAGTTGCAGCCCTACTGCAACGTCGTTACGCTCGCCGTCGTCCAGCAGGGCGGCCAGTATCAACTGGACGGCACCGATGACCAATGTGGCGCGGCACAGGCGGCAGGTGTACGCGGCCTGGCGTTCCAGAACCCGAACGGCTCGATCGGGTTCGGCCTGATCGTCGTCACCGCGCCGGGTGGCACGCCGATCCATGTGGACGCCACCATTTCGATCGCCACGCTGAGCGGCACGTGGCGCGACAGCGCCGGGAACAATGGCACGTTCGTCTTCACGCCTGGGGTTGGCGCCGGTGGCGGGCCGCGGCCCGTGCCATCTGGAGGCATTGCTCCGGCCAGCATCACCAACATCCAGATCGCGAACAACGCGGTGACCTGCGCCAACGTCGTGAACGGCAGCCTGACGAATGCCGACCTGGCGGACGCCACCCAGGGCGGACTTTGCAGTTCGGTGATCAGGACGTTGACGTGACCGCGGTCGACCACGGTCGTATCGTTCGGTGACGTTGACGATTCCCGCAGCCGGGCACGGTCATCGTCAGCGACAGCGCATACTTCGATTTCAACGTCGCCTGCGCGACGGTCGATTCGGCACGATGCTCGATGTACACCGGCCGGTCCTGGACGCGGGCCAGGTCTGATGCTGGCTGCCGACGAAACGGGCGGACTCGACGCCGTCGGTAACGCCTTCTCCTACTCGCGGGGTTCACCGTCGCCGCCGGCCACGACGTTTCGGCTGGTTCAGTCGTCGGCCGGAGTCATTCACCGTCAACTTCGTCTGCAGCGAGTTTTCGTGGACAACATCCAGATTCAGGACTCGAGTCTGACGGCGATATTCATCGCGAGCTGAGGTCGCTCGGGCGACATCGCCAGGGGGCGCGTCGGTGAGGCACAATAAACAGTCATGCCGCGCGCCGCCGCCGATCCATCCAAGCTCACCGGCCTAGCCAGCCGATTGTCCGCCTTCGCCACCGAACGCCATCCGCTGGCGGTGCACCATGCCCTCGAGGTGTTCGAGGCGATCGGCGGGCACAAGATCAAGCCGCGCGATCATGCGGCGATCGACGGGTTGCGGACGCCCTTCCGGCGCGAGCTGGCGCGGCGTCTGTACGACGCGCTGAAGGCGCCCGAAGGCACCGACTCCACCACGCCCGGCACCTCCGCGGTCAAACGCATGGAGCAGGCGCGCGCCGAGCTGACCGATGCGTTCGACGGCTTCCTCCGGCGTGAGGCCATTGCCGCGTCGCTCACCAAGACCGAGCGCATCGAGATCCTGAAGGGCATGGCCCTGACGCGTGCGGTGGACAATCGTCTCAAGCAGTTCTTCATGGGCGGGGAAGTGCGCTGGGGCGACATGGCGTTTCAGGGCAAGGGCTTCCGCTCGCTCGGGCAGGAGGCGATCTATGCCGCGGGTATCCGGCTGAAGCGCGGTCCGAAATTCCGTGGCGCCGACGGTTCCTGGCAAGGCGACGTCGTCGCGCCGGTGATTCGGGACATCGGCATCGCGCTGGCGATGCGGCATGACGCCGAGGCCGTGCGCAACGTGTTCACCGCGCAGATGGGCAAGGACGGCCCGCCGATGTTCGGCAAGGACCTGCACACCGGCGACTTCAGCTGGGGCGTGCTGCCGGCCACGGCGCCGCTGGCGATTGGCGCGCTTTCTTCGTCCGGGCTGGCGCTGGCATTCTGGCGCGAGGGCTCCGAGCGCGTGGCGGTGACCTTCATCGGGGAAGGAGGCTCGTCGCTCGGCGAGTGGCACGAAGCCATCAACCTGTGCGCGGCGAAGAAGCTGCCGGCGATCTTCTGTCTCGAGAACAACCAGACCGCGCTCTCGACGCCGGTCAGCGACAACTCGGCGGTGCGGGTGTTCGCCGACAAGGCGGCCGGCTATGGCATCCCGGGTATTTCGGTGGACGGCACCGATCCCGAGGCGCTGGCCGCGGCCTTCACCTGGGCGGCGGAGCGGGCGCGCGCGGGGCAGGGCCCGACGCTGATCGAAGTGATCGCGATGCGCATGTGCGGCCACGCCCATCACGACGACATGCTGTACCTGGGCAAGGACCCGCAGCCGTCGTGGGAGTACCACGTCCTGCACGACGGCGGTTACGCCAACAAGGAGCTCTACGACTTCTGGTCGAAGCGCGATCCGCTGCCGCGCTACGCCGCCAAGCTCGAGTCCGAGGGCGTGATCAACCAGACCGAGCTCGATCGCATCAAGGCCTGGGCGCGTGAGCTGGTGGAGGTCGAGGCGCAGGCGGTGATCGCGATGCCGTGGCCGAAGGCGGAGATGGCCGGTATCGGTGTGTTCGCGAACGAGGCGCCCCGCACCCGGATCGAGGTACTCGAGCCGGCGCGGCGCCTGGCCCAACCGCTGACCGCGGACCTGCCGGCGCTCGATGCCGGGTTGCCCTTCGACAAGAAGGGCAACACGTTTCTCGAGGCGGTGATGCTGGGCGTGGGCGATGCCCTGCGCTCCGACCCGAGCGTGTTCGTCTACGGCGAAGATGTGGGCGGACAGTACGGCAATGCATTCCTGCTGCTGCGTCCGCTGCTCAAGGAATTCGGCGACCGCTTGATCAACTCTCCGCTCGCCGAGAGCGGTGTCCTCGGCGTCTGCGTGGGCGCGGCGCTGGCGGGGCAGCGGCCGATCGGCGAGATGCAGTTCAACGACTTCGTCGCCACCGGTTTCAACCAGCTGGTGAACAATGCCGCCAAGCTCCGCTACCGCTGGGGCGCCAGCGTCCCGATGGTGGTGCGCATGCCGTGGGGCGGCCTGCGCCATGCCGGGCCTTATCACTCGCAGAACACCGAGCCCTGGTTCTACCGCACCCCGGGCCTGAAGATCGTCGTGCCATCGACGCCCGAGGACGCGCGCGCGCTGATGGCCGCGGCGGTGGCCGACCCCGATCCGGTGCTCTACTACGAGCACATCGCGCTCTATCGCGAGCCGCGCATCAAGCAGCTGCTGCCCACCGCCGCACCGGCGGCGCTGACGCTCGGCAAGGCGGCACTGCGTCGGGCCGGCGGCGACCTGGCGATGATTTCCTACGGCGCCTACGTGCACGACTGCCTGCGGGTTGCCGACGCGCTGGCGAGCGACGGCATCGAAGCCTCGGTGCTGGACCTGCGCAGCCTGTCGCCTCTCGATCGCGATGCGGTGCTGGCCGTGGCGCGGCACTGCAGCCGCGTGCTGATCGTGCACGAGGACTCGCGCACCGGCGGCATTGGCGAGAGCGTCGCGGCCCTGATTCAGGAAGAAGCCTTCGAGTCGCTGGACGCGCCGGTGCGGATCCTCGGCGCGCTCGACACGCCGGTGCCGTACTCCCCCTCACTCGAGGAGCTGTTCCTGGTGAGCGAGGCGGAGATCCTCACGGCGGCCCGGAACCTGGTGGCCTACTAACCGGCAGGCGGCAACCGGCAGCCGGCAGACCAACAGCCAATTATTTGGCGCGATCCGTCCATTTCATTGGATATTAGTCGGCCTTTCAGGTGCCCGGCCGGGGTGAATCACGCGGATCGGTCGGACAAACCTCCCGGCGCGAGGGTCGAGCGTGTTGGCTCGGGCGTTGCAACGGTGTCGGCATACCCACATCAAACGGAGGCTTCTTTGAAGTTCAAGCAGTGTGTGTTCGTAACCGGATTGGTACTGGCGTCGTTCGCGCCGGCGTACGCGCAGCGCGCGGAAGTGAGCGGCATTATCGGCTGGACGTTCGCCGATGGCGTGGAAGGAGACGCCAGGCTGGCGGGTGACGGAAACCTCTACGACCGCGTCGATCCCAAGGACTCGGTGAACTGGGGCTTCATCGTCGGTTTCAACGCCACCGACAACCTCGAAGTCGGCTTCCAGTTCGGCCAGCAGCTCACCACCGCTGAAATCGGCGGCACCAACACGGTCGAGCTCGGCGACCTGACGATCAACACCTATCACCCCTACGTCGCCTTCAACGCGGCTCCTCCTGACGCGAAGGTCCGCCCCTACCTGATGGTCGGCTTCGGCGCCACCAACTACGGCAGCGTGAGCTTCACCGGCGTCGGCGGTCAGGCGCGCGAGACCGGCAGCGAGACGCAGTTCTCGACCACCTGGGGCGCCGGCGTCAAGGTGTTCCCCGCGCCGAACGTCGGCGCGCGCTTCGGCATCCAGTGGACCCCCACCTACATCAAGACCGACTCGGCCGGCTGGTGGTGCGATCCCTACTGGGGCTGCTACGTGGTGGGCGACGCCCAGTACGCCAACCAGTGGCAGTTCAACGGCGGCCTCACGCTGCGGTTCTAGTCGCGCACTAGAAACATCACGCGCGAAGGGCCTGAGGGCAATCCTCAGGCCCTTTTTTTTGCCCGTGCTCCTTGGTCCTGGTGCAATCGGGGCGAGGTAGCGACCGACTAGAAGCGGGCGCGGACCCCGACCAGGAACGGCAGCGTCCAGCGCGCGCTCTTGTCGTTGATGGTCTCCAGCCCGGTGCCTTCCAGACCATCCACCGAGGACATCCCGCTGACCCAGCGGAGCCCGATCTGGCTGAAGAAACCGAAGCGCTCGGAGACCTGCATCAGCACGCCGACGTTGCCCCCCAGCGAGAACGCCGTGGTGCGATCGTAGAAGTCCGTCGCGGTGCCGCCGACGTTGGCCGCCGGCGCCACCAGCTCGAGGTCGGTCTCGTCCACGAAGCCCAGCCCGACCGTGCCCTCACCGTACGCGCGAACGCCGTGCGACACATCCACATAGCGCCGGAATCCCACGTCCACCCCGAAGCTCTGATAGTCGTCGTACTGCCCATAGAGCCGGGCGGCGCCGATATCGCCCATCGGCGTCAGGTCGGCATCGAGCGACTGCAGTGTGAAGGTGACGCGCACTTCGGAGATCTCGTCGAGCAGATAGCCGCCCCCGAAGCGCATGTGAAGGCCCGTCCCGTAGACGTCCTCGTAGCGGTTCTTGGTGATCACGACCGCCTGGTTGTTGATGCGGCCGACGCCGCTCGAGTTGATGTTGCCGCTGATGCTGTTGTCCCACCCGAGACCGAACTCCACGCTCCACGGATAGTCGGTGGCGGAGGATTGCGCGTGTGCGGTCGAAGCCAGGCAGAGCACCGCGGCGGCCAGGGTGATCGGCAGGAATCGTCGGAAAGTCATGGCAACCCATTCTCGCCCGATCCGTTAGCTCCGCATTAGATGGCAGGTGCGTCAGCTCAACCGTGCGAGCATTATGGAGATGGAGAGAGCCATGAGATACCTGATTGCCGTTGCCACCGTGTTCACCCTGCTCGCTGTGACAGCCCAGGCCCAGAAGCCCGTGACCCAGGGCGGCGCCGTCACCGAATCGTTCGTGATCGACGCCATCGATCGCTCGGCCCGTCTGGTCACCCTGCGCGGCGAGGACGGCCTGACCGAGACCATCTTCTGCGGACCCGAAGTGGAGCGCTTCGACGCGCTGAAGGTCGGGGACAAGGTCACCTTCCGTTACTACGAGTCGGTGGTCTACCAGATTCGCAAGCCCGGCACGCCGGCGCCGAAGCCCTCCGAAGGATCGGCGATGGTCCGCTCCGCTGGCGACCGGCCAGGCGGCACCATCTCGCAGCAGGTGACGGTGGTGGTGACGGTCAACGAGGTCGATGCGAAAGTCCCCTCGGTGACGGTGACCACGTCCGAGGGCCGCAAGATGTCCTTCAAGGTGCAGGATCCGAAGAACCTCAAGGACGTGAAGGTGAACGACAAGGTCGAGATCACCTACACCCAGGGGCTCGCGATCAGCGTAGGGCCGGGAGACATTTGATCAATCGTTCTGGAGTGATGGCAGTTCTCCGGGGGCGTCAGGCCTGACGCCCCCGTCCTTTCCTTGCTCCCCTCCTCGCGGACGGCCGCCAGACCTGCCCCAAGGTCCAATATCCATGCCCGCGTTCTTCACCTAGGCTGTAGCGGATCAGCTTTGGCTGCCATCCGCCGCGGCCAGGAGCGCCCGGGGACCCAAAATGGACCAGATCGGCTGACCGAGGGAGACATGGCCCAAATATCACGGGCGGCACTCGAGCCGATGCCCGAAACCGCCGATCCGCTCCGTTTCGAGGAGCTGGTCAGCGAGCTTTCCGCCCGATTCGTCGATGCCGCGGGCGACGAGGTGGAGGTCGCCATCCGCGACGCCCTACGTCTGGTCGTCGAAACGCTGGATCTCGATCGGTCCACGCTGTTCCAGCTGGATGCCTCCGGCCTGGATCTCACGGTGACGCACGCCTGTGGCCGCCGGGACGTGCCCGGGATGTCGGCAGCGCCAATCGGGCTGTCGGCGCGGAACAGCTTTCCCCAACTCATCGAGCGCATGAGGCAGGGCGAGCCCGTCGTCTACGGGTCGCACCACGACCTGGCGGTGCCGGCGACCGACCATGCGGCGCTGCTGCGGCTCGGGCCGCGATCGAACATCGCGCTGCCGTTGAGCGCCGGCGGCAGGCTGATGGGCGCTCTCGCCTTTGGCACCTTCACGCGCGAGCGGACCTGGCCGACCGAGCTGGTGAGCCGGCTAGGAGTGATCGCCACCGTGTTTGCCGGCGCTCTCGCACGCAAACAAGGCGACCAGGCCCTGCGCGCGGCGCAGGCCGAAGTGGTGCGGTTGAAGGACGTACTGAGCCAGCAGAATCACAGTCTCCGGAGCACGGCGCGGGAATCGGTTGGCACCGGCATTGTCGGGAACAGCCTGGCCGTCCGGCGGGTGATGGACCTCGTGCGGCAGGTGGCGGTGACCGATGCCACCGTGCTCCTGCTCGGCGAGACCGGCACCGGCAAGGAGCTCTATGCCTCGTGCATCCACGAGCTCAGCCAACGCCGCGACCGCGCGATGGTGCGGGTGAACTGCGCCGCCATTCCCTCCGCGCTGGTGGAGAGCGAGCTCTTCGGGCGCGAGAAGGGCGCCTACACCGGCGCGCTGTCACGCCAGATTGGCCGCTTCGAAACCGCCAATCACTCGACCATCTTTCTCGACGAGATTGGCGACCTGCCCCTCGATGTACAGGTCAAGCTGCTCCGTGCGCTCGAGGAGCAGCAGATCGAACGGCTTGGCAGCCCGCGGCCGATCCGCATCGACACCCGGATCGTGGCCGCCACCCACCGCAATCTTGAACGGGCCATCAGCGACGGCAGGTTCCGCGAGGATCTGTTCTACCGGCTGAACGTGTTCCCCATCCAGGTGCCGCCGCTGCGCGAGCGCCTGGAAGACGTGCCGCTGCTCGTCGAGCGCTTCGTGGAAGACTTCTCGAAGACCTTCAGCAAGCGCGTGGAGGCCATTTCCAGCGACAGCATGGCCGCGCTGCAGCAATACCAGTGGCCCGGCAACGTCCGGGAACTGCGCAACGTCGTCGAGCGGGCGATGATCGTGCACGCCGGCGGGACGCTGGTCATCGAGTTGCCGCGGGGCAAGCCGATCGCCGCGAAAACAGGAAGCACGCGAATGTCCGACGTCGAGACCTCACATGTCCTGTCGGTGCTCGACGCGACCGGATGGCGGGTGCGCGGGGCCGGTGGCGCGGCCGAACAACTGGGCCTCAAGCCCAGTACCCTCGAGGCGCGGATGGCCAAGTTGGGGCTCCGGCGCCCGAAACTCGCGCGTCTATCCTGAACCTCCGGCCCGCGACATTCTTGCGGTGGTGCCACATCATGGCATCCCGTCCGGCGGGCGCCGGTCGCGGCGTCGAAGGCGTAGACCATGTAGCGGATCTCGCCGCTCTCGGTGGTGAGCTCGACAAACACCTGGTCGTCCCAACCGACCGGCGCTGGCGCCCAACGCCCTGTTCCTGAGGACACAGACCAGGCTCTATCGCATCGGCAAAGGGTAGCGTCGGCAGTAAGATGCGCGCATGGCCCATTGCCGCGCCGTCGAAGGCTGACCCATGCCCGTCAACGAGGACGACTTCACGCGGGCCGCCGACGCCGCTCCGGCCTCGAACCTGGTCGAGCCGCCCCGACCGACACTGAAGGATCGCTATCGCCTTGGCGCCATGCTCGGCGAAGGCGGCATGGCCGTGGTCGTCGAGGCCGAGGACATCAACCTGAAGCGGACGGTGGCGATCAAGCAGCTGCGCGAAGGGCTGCGCCACGATGCCACCTCGCGCCGGCGTTTCTTCGCCGAGGCGGAGATCCTCGCGGGCCTGGATCACGCCGGGGTGGTCGCCGTCCACGAGGCCGGCCTCCTCGACGATGGCGGTCCGTTCTATGCGATGGCCAAGGTCAAGGGGCCCACGCTGGCGGACCTGCTGAGCGGCGATACGGCACGAGGGCTCCGCGTGCCGATGCGGCACGTCGAGGTCGTGCAGCGCGCCGCCGAGACCATGGGCTTTGCCCACGCGCGCGGCCTGGTCCACATGGACCTCAAGCCCCAGAACATCATGGTTGACGATGACGGGGCGGTGTACGTCATGGACTGGGGCATCGCGCGGCGCGTGGGAGACCACGCGCCCGGCGATCGAGGCAGCGTGGTCGGGACGCCGTCCTACATGTCGCCCGAAGTGGCGGCCGGTCGCGGCGACGCGGCCGACGCGCGCAGCGATGTCTTCGCCCTGGGCGTCATCCTCTACGAGGTGCTGACCGGGCAGCAGCCGTTCCGCGGCACCACCCCGGTCGAGACGATGACGGCGGTGACGACGACTTCGCCGGTGGAACCGGGCAGAGTGGCGGGCCATGTGCCGCGGGAGCTGTCGGCCATCTGCATGAAGGCCCTGTCAAAGGAGCCAACGGGCCGCTACCGCACCGCGCGCGAGTTCGCGACCGACATCCGCGACTACCGCAACTTCCTTCCCATCACGGCCATGACCCCGACGTTTCGCGAGCGCGCGGTCAACTGGATGCGCCGGAATCCGCAGGCGATGGCCGCGATCACCACTGCCGTCGCGGCGCTCGTGCTGTTCGGGTCGATTCGCGCCTATCGCGTCGTGGCCGATCGGGAGATGCTGGAGGGGGCCTGGTCCCAGTACCAGGCGATCGCGTCGGATGTGAATCGGCTGACGACGGAACTCGCCGCCCTCGAAGGCCGTCCCCCGGTCGCGGGCCCACCCGATCAGGCGGCCCGGCGCGCGGAGATTGCGCGGGCTGAACTGCGCGAGCGGCTCGAGCTGCGCAGCAACGATGCACGCAGCGTGGCGGCGGCAATGGTGGGGATGACGCGAGGACGTCCCGACCCGCGGGTGGTCGAAGCCATGACCGCGCGGATGCATGCCGACATCGAGCGCGCGGAGGCGGCCGGAGACTTCGTGCGGGTGAAGGTGCTGGCGGAGACGCGGCTGGAACTGATTCAGCAGCTCGAGCAGCGAAGTGGAGTGGCCGGAGGAGCCGAAGGCGTTCCTGCGCGCCACGCTCGAGCGGGCCAACGCCGAGATCGAACGCCGCCTTGCCGCCCGCTGACGCGGGACGGACAAGACGGCCATTTCGCTGAGCCCGAGGTCGGGCTTAGAAGTAGAACCCGATGCCGAGGATGGGGCCGTGCAGCGTCTGCTTCGCGGTGAAGGTCCGGTTGCGGACCTCGTCTTCGACCTTGAAGTACAGGAAGTTGTAGCCCGCGGTCAGGCCGAAGTGCGTCACCGGCTTCCAATCCACACGGAACATTCCCGCGAGGTCCACGTCGGCGCCGACGCCAAAGCCGCCACCCTCGAACGTGGTGTGCACTTCGTACTTGTCGCTGACCTTGTGGTAGCCGACACCGATCAGGGGATCCCACACACCCGGCTTCCGCTCGAACTCGGGCTGCTCGGCGAACTGCACGTTGTACTTGAGGGCAAAACGGCGGACGCCGGCGGTGAGGTAGAAGTCCGGGGCCACCTTCACGCCGCCCGCCACGTGGTAGTAGATGGCGTCCACGTCGACCCTGAGGAACGGCAGCTCCGGACGGTCGCCGCCGACCGCGGCCCACAGGCCATCCGCGTCGATGCGGAACCAACCCTTCGACGCCGTGAAGCCACCCAGGTATGCGCCGTCGAAGCGGCTGTCGATGATCTCAGCGGAGCCGCCGCCGCCGCCAATGCCACCGCCCGCCGTCGATCGGTGGCACGTCCAGGTCGATGCCGATGCCGAGCGGCACCCAGGCGAGAATCGGGTAGATCGCGACCTTCCAGTCATCGTCGTTCGATCCGCTGGAGGGAGCTGATGTCTGGGCGTTCGCGGCGCCCGTAGCCGCGAGGAGGAAGGTGATGAGGAGTACGAGGCGTCTGCACTGAGCAATCATCCGACGGATCATCCTTGATCGAGGTTAGAAAGTCCAACCGATGGTCAGGCTGAGGCCGACGTCGTTCTTGACCGCGTCAGCCGAGGGAGGGCGGTTGTCGTAGCTGTCGTAGATCGTGAATCCGACGCTGAAGTCGTGCACGATCTCGCGTTTGATCTTGCCGTCGAACTGGGCGCGGACGCGACCCCACTGGCTGAGTCCCGGGTAGACGTCCAGGGCCATCGTGATGTCGGTCTTCGGGTAGTCGTAGGTGAAGAACGACTGACGCATCGACAGCAGGGCATCCAGGTACTGGACGCTGTCGCCTTCGATCGGGAGTTCCGTGCTGGTGGACAGCCCGGCGCCGACCCCGAACACCGAGCGGTTCGATCTGATCAGGAACCGTCCCAGACCGCCACTGACCGTGCCGCGGAGCTCGTATCCCAATTCCTCGTTCCGCTCGAAGCCGCCCTGCGCCAGCAACAGGTAGTTCGCGCCGAATGGCCGGACGGCGCGGAGATCGACGGCGCTTCTGGAGGTGTCGTCGACATCCTCCTGCCGGGTGTAGTAGCTGGTGGCCGATCCCGTCACCTGGAAGTTGGGCAGGCGGTAGGTGGCGCTGGTGCTCAAGTTCAGCTGGGCCACACCGCTGGACTGTGTGTAACTGAGGCCAAAGTCGAAACTGCCATCGAGGCGCCGCCAGAACCCTCGGGCAATCGGCGCGATGTAGACCACCGCGTCGCGATCCACCGGAAACGTGCCCTCGGCGGCGATCACGTCGAATTCGCCAGGGCCCCTGGTGGCCAACTGGCCAAGCAGGCGAACACCGTTGGAGGTTTCGACCTGGAACAGTCGCGCCGCCGTGACCGCGACCACCTTGTCCCACTCGATGTTGACCGTGCCCAAATGGTCGGTTGAGACCTGCAGCCGCCCTCGATCGAGCAGCTTGATTTCACAGGTGAGGGTGTCGCCGTTCACCAGGGTGACGATGTCGGTCTTCTGCGCCCACGCAGGCAGTGCCAGCAGGCACACCATCAGGCACGCGCTCAGTGCCGACCGGCCCGTCACACGTTCTTGCGGGGCCGGCCTCCCTCGCGCGCCCATAGCGGCCTCGACGATGCAACGAGCTTGCCAGCCGGGTCAAGGACATCAATTGGTGCGCCCCGCCATTTCGTGCGAACCCCGCCATGTTGGGGGCGCGCGCCGGCGAGGCTACTTCTTCTTGCCGGTGAAGTCGGCGGTGCCCATCCCGAAGTCGAGCGTACCCTTCATGTCGGCGCCTGCGACTTCGGCGGACATCTTGATGTCGATCGGGCCGTTCGGGGTGACCACGTTGAACGACAGCGTCAGCGTAGAGCCGGCCATCGTGCCGCTCACCTTGCTTTCGCCCTGAGGCCCGCTCATCGTGCCAGTGACGGTATCGCCGTCCTGCGCGAACGAGACGTCGCTGTCGATGGTGCCTTGCGGGCCGTTGATGGTCAGGGCCCATTCTCCAGCGACGCTGTTCTGCGCCAACGGCGTAGCCACGCCCACGGACACGAACAGAGCGAGCACGAGCGCGTAAGTCAGACGAATCATCACGGTGCCTCCAGAGGCGGGCAGAATATCACGGCTGAGCCTGGTGGCCGTCTGCCTGAGTCGTCGCAGCGATTACTTCCTCGCGGCCGGCGTCAGCATCGTCTCTCGCCGCTCGCCGTTCCTGGTGTAGAACACCTTGGCCGGCTGCCCGATCTTCAGCAATTCCAGCGCGTAGGTGTAGTCGTAGATGTTGGCAATCGACTGCCCGGCGATCTCGATGATGATGTCGCCCTTCTGCAGGCCGGCCTGTTCCGCCGGCCCGCCGCCAATCACGCCGCCAAGCAGCAGTCCCTTCACTTCGGTGGCGTAGTCGGGGATCGTGCCCGTGAAGATCCGCATGCCGGCGCGGCCGCCGCCCGAGTCGGTCTTCTGTTCGACCTTGGTGAAGAGCGGTGCTTCGTCCATGTCCAGCAGCCGGCGCGTGATGCTGCTCGCAAACGTGACGATGCGATCGAGATCTTCGTAGTTCACCTTGCTGGCGACGTCCGACGGCTTGTGGTAATCGACGTGCGCGCCGGTGAAGAACGCCAGTGACGCCACGCTCGCCTGGTTGAAGCTGCTGACGTCGGTCGGCTGATACGGGTCCTCCTGCAGGACGAGATCGAAACCGGCGGCGATGTTGGCCTGCTCCAGCAGCTTCGGCCACATCGCGGCGGTGCCGGTGGCCTGGACGGTGAGCTTGTTGTCGGTGGAGCGGCCGACCATGTCGAAGTTGAGATACGCCGCCATCTCGGTGGTGGGGACCGGCGGTGTGGTGACGAACGCGTTCGAGCCGATCAGCCCCAGCTCCTCGGCCGACCAGAACGCGACCATCAGGTTGCGTTTGCGCGGCTGCTTCGCCAGCGCTTCGGCGATGGCCAGCACCGCGGCCGTGCCGGAGGCGTTGTCGTCCGCGCCGTGATGAATCTCGCCGGCATCTTCCTTGGCGGCGAGCGATCCGCCGGTGGTGCCGCGGCCCAGGTGATCGTAGTGCGCGCCAAGCACGACCCACGGCTTCGCCACCGTCGTGGCCGGCGTGGAGGCGGGGAAGTAGGCGACGACGTTGTGCCCGGTCTGTCGCTCGCGCTCGACCGCTGCCTTCACTGTGATTGTGAGGTCCGGGACGGCGAATCCGGCGACGTGTGGATTGCCGCTGTCGAACTCCTTCTGCACCGCCTCGAACGTCTTGCCGGGCAGCGCCGCGAAGATGGCGTCGGCCACCGCGCCGTTGGCGCTGGCGGCAACCAGGCCGGACCCGGCGAGGGCAGTGTCGAAGCTCATGGGCACTACTTCACCAGCGTTCGGCGAGCGTGGGCCCGTGATCACCAGCAGCGCCTTGGCACCGCGCTGGCGCGCCGCCTGCGCCTTGAAGCGCAGACCCGAGTAGCGCGAGAGCGTGGCGCGCGTCTGCTGATCGGCATCCTCTGGGAAATAGCGGAACACGACCACGACCTTGTCTTTCACGTCGAGGCCCGTGAAGCTGTCGTAGCCGAAGTTCTGCGACTCGGGAACCACCAGGCCGTAGCCCGCGACGACCACCGGGCCGCTGACCTCGCCGTTGTCGGAGAACGAGAGCGCCTGCACTTGTGTGGGCGTGCTGAAGGTTTGCGGCGGTCCGCCGGCGCGCGACACGGTGATGGTCGAGCCGCCGTCTTTCGAACCCGCCGTGAAGCTGAAGGGCAGCCGGAAGTCGGTCTGTCCGGGCAACGGCTTCGCGCCGATGCGCTGGAGCTCCTTCACGAGGTAGTCGGCCGCCAGCTTCTCACCCGGCGAACCGGCCAGCCGGCCTTCGAGCGCATCCGACGCCAGCCGTTCGACATGCGCGCGCGTGGGCGACTGGACCGCCACCGCGGTCTGCGCGTGCGCGCCGCCGGAGGTGACGACGAGGGACAGCGCGATCAGGCGAATCGTGTTGCGCATGGCTTTGAACCTTGCAGTCTGAACGGTGACCGGTCCACTCACTTGTGCGGCGGTGCCGCCGCGAGCGCTTTACGCGCGGCCTCGTGGTTCCACTGCGCCAGGAAAATCTGTCCGGCGCCTCCGCCCGAGCGGCTCGACGTCCAGGCCAGCTGCGTGCCGTCCGGTGACGGCACCGGCAGTCCGTCGAAGCCGTCGGAGTAGGTGACCCGCACCGGCTCCTTCAGCCCCGCCTTGTCGACCATGAACACTTCGAAGTTCTCGAAGCCGAGCTTGTTCGACGCGAACAGGAAGTACTCGCCGGAGGGGTGCTCGTACGGCGCCCAGCTCATCGAGCCGAAGTGCGTGATCTGCTTCGCCTCCGTGCCGTCCGGCTTCATCGTCCAGACGTCGGCAATCAGCCCGCGCTCGTCGAAGCGCCGCCAGACGATGTTGCCGTCTTTCGTGAAGAAGGGGCCGCCGTCGTAGCCGGGCGTGTTGGTGAGGCGGCGCTGGCCGGTGCCGTCGGCCTTCATGATGTAGATCTCGCCGAAGTAGCTGGGGTCGGTCGCGAGCTGCTTCTGTTCCTCGGGCGACAGCGTGCGGTTGTAGGCGTCGCGCATCGACGAGAACGCAATCCACTGCCCGTCCGGCGAGTAGCCGGCCTCGGCGTCGTAGCCCTTGGAGTTGGTGAGGCGGGTCATCGCGCCGCTCTTCTCGGAGAACGCGTAGATCTCCATCTCGGTGTCGTAGTCCCACGCGTAGCGGCGCTCCTTGCCGGAAGCGCGGAACGCCAGTTCGTCGTCCTGGTACTGCTTCGATTTCGGATCGTGGTGCGTGGACGCGAAGAGGATCTGGTCGCTGCCGGGCCGGAAGAACGCGCAGGTGGTCTTGCCCATGCCGGGCGAGATGCGCTTGGTCTCGCCGGTGGCGAAGTCCAGCACGTAGATCTGGTAGAACGGGTTGCTCGCGTCGCGTTCGCTCTGGAAGACCAGGCGCTTGCCGTCGGGGGCCCAATAGCCTTCGCCGGCGCGCTTGCCCTCGACGGTGAGGCGCCGGACGCGCGTCAGGAAGTCGCGTTCCTGGTTGGCGCCTGGCGCGGCGGCGGGCGCGGGCGCCTGCGCCGAGAGCTCGCCGCCCCACAGCCCGAACCGCGCCGAGGCGGGGGTTGCCGCTGCCAGGCCGGCGGCCAGGGTCATCGCACAGAGTCGCTTCATCATTTCGGGGCCTCTCCGGATCGTAAGCCGTCCCCGTTCGAGAGTCGAGGCCGACGTACGCAGAATCTGCATCAAAAACCGACCGATCGTGCCAGGCCCCAATGCCCCCGAATTACATCAAAGTTTGCGTACCGGGGCGGAAGCGCATCGTCGCCGCCATGATGCGCTGCTGACCGCCAGTGATCACGGGGAACACGGCGACCAGACGGCCGTTGTAGGCGTCCAGGCCGTTGTAGTCGCCCACGAAGGCCGAGGCCGCGCAGCAGTCGAACGGGTCGATCGGAATGCGGTGATTGACGAACGTCTTGCCGCCATCCACGCTCCGCGCCAGCGTCAGCCCGGTCATCGTGCCCGTCAGCCCGCGCCGATCGTGGAAGACGACGTTGACGGAGCCATCGGCGGGGTCCACGGCCATCCACGTGAACATCTGCGCCGCGCCCTTCGGATCGTCGTTCACGCGAACGGGCGGTGCCCACGTGTGTCCGCCGTCCTTCGACGCCAGCAGGAACACGTCGGTGTCCCCGTTTCGTTCATCGATGAAGTTGACGTACAGCGTGCCCTTGTTCGGGCCGCTGCTGAGATCCACGGCCGTCACCGGCATGCCGTTGTGCCGCTCGACGCCGGGGACGGGGATGTCCCAGCCGCCGGTCTGCGGCGAAATGAGCTTGTCGGCGCCAAACGTCCAGCCGCCATCGTCGGAGCGATCGAACGACAGCCCTTTGGGCCCGGCCCACACCACGTAGACCTCGCCCTTCGGGCCAACCGCGGGCACGGCGCCCTCGAGCGTGCCATCGCCGTCCCTGGCATCGCCGGCGTCGTCCGAGATGCGCGCCGGCGGCTGGAACGACTGGCCGCCATCCCGCGAGCGTGCGAACCAGATCGTGCTGTGATGCGACGGGTCGTCGCTGCCGTAGACATCGAAGCGCGTCCAGGCCACGTAGACGTTGCCACGATGCGGCGAGTCGGCGGCGCGGTCCACGATCGTCCACGGCTTGTCCTCGAACGGCATAACGGTGTTGACGTGGTCGATGACCGGTACCGCCGGTTCCCAGGTGACGCCGTCCCGGGTCCGCCGCACCCAGATGCCGGTGGCCGCTACCTCGGGCCGGTCCACGCGGATGCCGTCGAAGGCGATGTAGGTGTGGAACGCCGTCCCGTCACGACCGAACGCGATCACATCGTCACCCTGTACGCGGTGCGAGGGGTTGGCCGCCATGGTGCCGGTCCACGTCAGGCCGCCATCGGTCGAGACGTAGCCCCAGTTCGTTGACCTCGGCTGTTGCCCGGGCTGCGTGCTCTGGATGAACGTGGCGATGACATGTTCGGGGTTCGTTGGATTGATCGCGACCGACGCTTCGGCCGGCCGGCGCGCGTCGGCGGCGCTGACCGGCGCGACCCGGATCTGCGGCGCGGGCTGAGCGGGAACAAGCGCGGACGCCAGCAGCAGGACCAGGGCAACCGTCGGAAGCAGCCGAAGCATTGGAAGATTCTATCTGGGTCCGGCAGCGGTGGCGGCCGGCCTCGATGGTGCGAGAATCGGCGCATGACAGGCCACGTCCTTCGCGCATTCGTCGTGATGGCTGTGCTGGGCGTTTCCGCGTCTTCAGCGCCTGAAGACGTCCGGATGATCGAGGTCGAGGGCGACGGCGCCCGCTTCTGGCCGCGATGGCGTGGTCCCTCGGGGCAGGGCCTGGTGGCCGACGGCGCCTACACCGACGCGTGGTCGCCGACCTCGCGCGTGCAGTGGAAGGCAGCTCTGCCCGGGTCGGGCAACTCGTCGCCGGTAGTGTGGGGCGAGCAGATTTTTGTCACGACCGCGCGCGAACGCGGCCGGCGCCTGTCGCTGATCGCAGTCAACCGCGCGGACGGCAAGGTGCAGTGGGAGACGTTCATCCCGCAGGACGGCGTCGAGTGGGTGCACGACAAGAACGGCTACGCCTCGGCGACGCCGGCCACGGACGGCCAGCGCGTCTACGCGTCCTTCGGGCGGCACGGCCTCGCCGCTTTCGATCTGTCCGGCAAGCTGCTGTGGCATCGCCGTTTCGGCGTCATCGACAACTACCACGGTCCCGCGGGGTCGCCGGTGCTCTACAAGGACCGCATCTTCCTGTTCCAGGATCAGAACGCCACCCCGACCCAGTCGGCGTTCGTCGCCGCCTTCGACAAGGCCACAGGGAAGACGCTGTGGCAGACCCGACGGACGGAAACCGTCGGCTGGGGCACCCCGGTCGTCATCGACGCCGGTGCGCGCGACGAGCTCGTCGTGTCGAGCCAGCGGCGCGTGGTGGCCTACGATCCCGACACCGGCGGCGAGCTGTGGACCGTGCGCGGCAACACTTACGAAGTAATCCCTACACCGGTGGTCGGCCGAGGACTGTTGTTCGCCTCGTCGGGGCGCGCCGGTCCGACGATGGCCATTCGTCCGGGCGGGAGCGGTGACGTCACCGGAACGCACGTCGCATGGAGCACGCCGAAAGGTTCCCCTTTCGTGCCTTCAGGCATCGTCGTAGGCGACCTGCTCTACCTGTTGAACGACATGCAGAGCGTGCTGACGGTTTACGAGGCAACCACCGGCGCGCTGGTCTATCAATCGCGCCTCGGCGTGGCTCAGCGCGAAGGGTTCTCGGCTTCACCCGTCGCCGTCAACGGCAAGGTCTTCTTCACCAACGACGATGGGCAGACGTTCGTGGTGCAGGCCGGGCGCGAGTTCAAGCTGCTGCACGTCAACGAGCTCGGGGCGCGCACGCTCGCGTCGCCGGCACTGGTGGGAGGCACGTGGTACTGGCGTACTGCCACAGAATTGGTGGCAGTTCGATAGAGCCGGCTATGTGGTGATCTTGTGATGTCAGAACTGGTGATCTGATCGGATGAACTGACGATCTGCAGATCTATCGATAGATCGCCAAGTTCACCAGATCACAAGATCAGATCATCAGCTCACCACATCACCAGATCATCAAATGATCTATCTTGCCTCAAACGTAACCTCCGACGTCCTTCCAGCGGTCACGGTCACTGTCTGCGTCGTCGCTTTGAGCGCCTCGTGCCACACGCGGAGCTGGTACGTGCCGGGCGGCACGTCGGCAAGGGTGAACGAGCCGTCGGCAGCGCTCACCGCGGACTGCTCGTCGGTTGAGACAATCCATCCGCGCATCCACTGATGGGTGCTGCAGCCGACGCGCATGACCCCCGAGGCCGCGAGTGGCTTGTTGATCTCGATCCCTGGCACGGGCAGCGCCACGTTGAACAGCTGTCGTCCGTCCATCTGCTGAACCACGGTGGTGTGCAGCACCGGGTCCTTGCTCGAGGTCTTGACGGTGCCGTTGGGTGCCACCACCTGCACGCGCGGCACGAACGTGCACTTGTCGTTGACCACGGATACGACGCGCGACGGGGCCCTGGCCTTGACGCCGGCGAGCGTGACGACGGCGTTCGCGAGGTGACCGGCGGCATCGACGGCGATCGACGGATCTGGCACCTCGGCCCCGCACACCTTCTGGTCGAAGGTCACCCGGATGGGGCGGGGCGCCCTGGCCTTCGTGGTCACGACACCGTGGATGGTACCCATGCTTTGCGCCGTTAGTTCGGGCACAAGCGACATGCCCAAGGCGACCAGCGCGGCGGCGACCACGCATCCACTCATTGGCTGAAAACGACCATTCATGGGATTGACGACCGGATCCGACTGCTTCAATTCGCCAGCACCGCCGGCGGCGGCCTACGCTTTCAGGATATGCGTAACGCGGTCGTTCCTCTCATTCTTGTCGCGCTGGCGCTGATGGCCTGGCCGGTGTCCGCCGCGGCCCAGCAGCAAGGCGCGACGATAAGCGGGACGATCGCGCAGGGCGAGGGCGGTCAGCCGATGGCCGGTGCCCTGGTGGTGATCGACGAGTTGAGGCTCGAGACGCGAACCGACGCGGAAGGCCACTACACGTTCCAGGGTGTGCCGCCCGGCAGCTATCACGTCGGCGTCCGGGCCGAGGGCTACACCACGCGACGTACCGAAGTCACCGTCGCCTCGCAGCCGGTGCGCCTCGACGTGGCGGTCGAATTCGATCTGCACTTTGCCGAAGTGCTGTCGGTGAGCCCCACGGCGAGGCCGCAGTTCGAGTCGTATCAGCCGACCTCGGTGCTGACCGGGCAGGAGTTGTCCAAGCAGGTCGAGAGCACGATTGGCGCGACACTGCAGTCGGAGCCCGGGATCGCCACCCGCGCGTTCGGCGCGGCGCCGGCCCGTCCCGTCATCCGCGGGCTCGACGGCGACCGTGTGGTGGTGCTCGAAGACGGCCAGCGCATGGGCGATCTCTCCAGCCAGTCCGGCGATCACGGCGTGGCGGTGAATCCGGCCGCCGCGAACAAGATCGAGGTCGTGCGCGGGCCCGCCACGTTGCTCTACGGCGCCAACGCGATCGGCGGGCTCGTCAACGTCATCACCGACCAGATCCCATCCGAGCGCACCACCGGGGCATCCGGCAACTTCACGTTCGATCTCGGCACCAACGGCGGCCAGGCCGGCGGCGCCGGCGACGTCCATGTCGGCAATGGTCAATGGGCGTTTCACTTCGGCGGCAGCGGGCAGCGCATGGGCAACTACTCCACGCCCGAAGGGGAAGTGGAGAACTCGCAGTCGCGCATGAGCACCACCAGCATCGGCGGGGCCTGGACCGGTGAGAGCTCCTACGCCGGCGCCAGCTACGGCTACACCGACAGCAAGTACGGCATCCCGATCGTCGAAGGCGGCGAGATCAGCCTCACGCCGCGGCGTCACTCGCTGAGCGCCCGCGCCGGCGCCAACCAGATGGACGGACTGCTGCAGTCGTATCGCGCCACGTTCGGGTTCCGCAGTTACGAGCACCAGGAACTGGAAGGCACTGCGGTCGGCACGACGTTCGACAACCAGACGGTGGAAGGCGAGCTGCTGCTCTCGCATCGCAAGATCGGCGCGCTGGTGGGCAGCATCGGCGGCTGGTACCTGAACCGCCAGTTCGCCTCGTCCGGCGCCGAGGCCCTCTCTCCGCCCATCGGACAGGACAGCGCGGCTGGCTTCATGTATGAAGAGGTGACGTGGCCGCATGCCACCCTGCAGTTCGGCGGCCGGCTGGATCACACCAGCTACCAGCCGGAGATCACCCTGCCGTCCAGGGATTTCACCGAGTGGTCGGGATCCGTAGGACTGCTCATCCGGCCCGCCGCAGCGAACGACAACTTCGTCATCGCCCTCAGCACGGCCCGCGCGGCGCGTGCCCCTGCGCTGGAGGAGTTGTATTTCTACGGTCCACACCTCGGCAATTTTGCTTTCGAGATCGGCAACCCCGACCTCGTCGCCGAGCACGCGCGCGGCTTCGACATCTCGTTGCGCGCCCGCGGGAAGCGGTTCGAGGGCGAACTGGCGTTCTTCAACAACGACATCAAGAACTACGTCTTCCGGAATCCGATCAGCGACGAAGAGTTTGCGGCGCGCGAAGACGAGTTCGACGAGCGGTTCGGCGTGGTGGACAACGGTGAAGATCCCAATGAGGGCGATCTGCCCTATGTCGAATACGCGTCGCGCGACAGCCGCCTGTGGGGCGTCGAGGCGCACGGCGACGTCAAGCTCACGCCGAACTGGATCGCCGAGTTCACCTACGACATGGTGCGTGGCGAGTTGAAAGACACCGGCGATCCGCTTCCGCGCATTCCGCCCTATCGCGGCATCGTCGGGGTGAAGTACCAGAAGAATGCGTTCCAGGCCGGTACCAGTGTGAACCTGGTCGCGTCGCAGAACCGGGTTTACGGCGAAGAGTTGCCGACCGACGGCTACGCGACGCTCCGCGCCTACGGTTCGTACTCGTTCACGCAGGGAAAGGTCCTCAACACCATCACCGCCAGGCTCGAGAACGCAACCGACGAGAACTATCGGAATCATCTCAACTACCTGAAGGAGCAACTGCCCGAGATGGGCAGGACCTTCAAGGTGTTGTACGCGGTTGGCTTCTAGTCCGGGCGGCTTGTGGCCGGGCTGGCTCCAGCTCGTGCGCTGATCGGGACATCATCGAGCGGCAAGGTCCGTTAGTCTGGTGAGTACCTAGGAGGCGGTCGCCATGACGTGGAAGGACAAGCTCGAGCTTGGATTGAAGAAGGACGCGCATCTGCGCAAGGACAACTTGACGCCAGACGAGGTTCGCGGTCCAGAAGTGCCAGCCGGCCCGGGACGGTCACCGGTGATTCCGGCGGCTGAAGGCGACAAGACCGAAGTCCCGCCGCAGCCGCCATCTGACGCTGCGGAAGAACCGCCGGATCCCGAGGAGGAGTTCTAGGCTAGTCGCGCGCCGGCTGCTGCACGGCCGTGCGCGTCAGCGCCATGAAGATGGTGCACGACATGGCCAGCAGCACCAGCGCGAGTGCCGTCAGAGAAGGTTCGAGTCCGCGTCCCAGGAAGAAGACGGCGACCGACGCCCACGCGCACGTCACCGCCACCGTTTTCACGCCGCGCGAGATGCTGCGCTCGGCGTGATAACGCTCGACGTGCACCAGGGCCTCGCGGAAGAGCGGCATCCGCTTCACCCACGCATGCAGCCGCTCGCTCGAACGCGAGAACGCCCACAGCGAAATCAGCAGGAACACCGTCGTCGGCAGCCCTGGTAGCAGGGCGCCAAGGACAGCCAGGCCCAGCGAGCTGAGGCCTATGGCGATGTACACGGCGCGTTTGAGGAACGGCATCGGAACCTGGGCGGTGAACCGCCAGATTATAATCCGGCCTGAATGAACCGGACGATCCCCGCTGTCCTGGTGCTGGGCCTCGGCCTGGCGCTCACCTTTGCCACCCCCGCCTCCCTGCCCGCGCTCGCGGGCGACTCCCAGACTCAGCCGGCCTGGATCGCTCCCTATCGGGATGACGCCCAGCGCCTGATTGAGGCGGCGACTGCCGATCAGTTCGCCTGGGACCGATTGGCCGAGCTGACGGACACGTTTGGCGCGCGCCTGACCGGGTCCGAGAACCTCACCCGGGCCATCGCCTGGGCGACGGAAACGATGAAGAAAGACGGGCTCGACCGGGTACGCACCGAAAAGGTGACGGCCCCCAAGTGGGTCCGGGGCCGTGAAAGCCTGGAAATCGTCGAGCCGCCTCACCATGTCATTCCGCTGCTCGGCCTGGGTGGCAGCGTCGCCACACCGCCGGCGGGGGTCGAAGCGGACGTGATGGTCGTGTCGAGCATGGACGAACTGCAGAAGCGGTCGGCCGAAGCCAAGGGCCGGATCGTGCTGTTCGACGCCCCGTACACGAACTACGGCGAAACGGTGGTCTACCGGTCGGGTGGCGCGCGCATCGCGGCGCAGCACGGCGCGGTGGGGATGTTGCTGCGGTCGGTGGGCCCGATGGGCCTGCGCACCACGCACACCGGCGGCATGCAGTACGGCGACGAGGGCGCGAAGATTCCCGCTGCCGCCATCTCCGTCGAAGACTCGCAGCGTATCCAGCGCATTGTCGCCCGCGGCCGGCGGGTGCGCGTCCGCCTGAAGATGGAAGCGCACTTCGAGCCCGATGTCGAATCGGCCAACGTGATCGGCGAGATCACCGGCCGCGAACGGCCCGACGAGATCGTCCTCGTGGGATGTCACTTCGACTCGTGGGACGCGGCCACCGGAGCTTCGGACGATGCGGTGGGTTGCATTGCGACGTGGGAATCACTGCGGCTGATGAAGAAGCTGAAGATCCAACCGCGCCGCACCATCCGCCTCGTGCTGTTCACCAACGAGGAGAACGGCTTGCGTGGAGGCACGGCCTACAAGGATGCCTATCAGAAGGACGCGTCGAATCACGTGCTGGCGATCGAGTCCGACTCCGGGGTGTTCGCGCCGGCGCGCCTGGCCTTCAGCGGCTCCGAGTCGGCGCGCCGGATCATCGCCGAGATCGGCACGCTGCTGGCGGGGATCGACATGCAAAACGTCGGACCCGGCGGCGGCGGGGCGGACATCGGCCCCATCGCGCAGGCCGGCAGCGTCCCGATGATGGCCTACTCGGGCGACGCGACGAAGTACTTCACGATTCACCACACGCCCGCCGACACCGTCGAGCGGATCCTGCCCGCGGAAGTGTCGAAGGCCGCCGCGTCGCTCGCGGTGATGACTTACGTGGTGGCGGAGATGCCAGAGCGGTTGCCGAAATAGTGGGGAGGACGGGGGAGGTCTTAAGTCCTGAGTCTTGAGTCTTGAGTCTTGAGCCCAAGACCTGAGACCAAGACCCAGACGTCACGATCCCGCCATCACCCGATCCTCGATTCTCCCGGCTTGCCCTCGACGAAGATCGCCAGCAGACCTGCCGGCGTGGAGACGAGCATCGGATAGGACGATGTGGCGTCGGGGGTGCCGAGGCGCGTGATGGCCCCGAAAGCCGGCTGGCCCGCGTTGTCGAACCGGATCGCGCGCATGCTGGCCTGACGCACGCCGCCGATCACCTCGTCCCACGCCACGGCCAGCTTGCCGGCGCCATCCGCCACGATCTGCGGATGCATCGGCTTCGGGCTGCCGAGCGTCGGGACGCGCGTCCGCGACGAGAACGATCGGCCGTCGCGCGACGAGGCGTAGAAGATGGCGCCCTCCGGCTTCTCGCCGCCGATCACCGTCGGCCAGACCGCGTGAATGACGCCTGCGCCGTCCACGGCGAGGGCCGGTCCATCATCCGGACAACCGGCCAGTTGCCAGCGGTCTTCGCTGAGACGTTGCGGCGCTGCGAACGTCCGGCCGCCGTCGCGCGAGATGGTGAACGCAACGTCGCGGATGTTGCCGGCGTAGACGTGGCGCCACGCCGCGATGATGGCACCGTCAGCGCCAGTGGCCATCGCGACCTTGCAGCAGTAGCACACGCCTTTCAGCACTTCACGCTCCTGCGCGCCCGCGGTGTCTTGCGCGTAGTACAGACCGGAGCGCTGCGCCATCGCGGCCCCGTCCATCGCCGCGGCCTCATGATGCTCGTGGCTCTCGGCCTTGCCGCTGACCATGCCGCGGTGATCGAGCCACATCACGTGAGCCGCGCCCGCGCGGTCGATGGTCATCGCGTGCCATCCCCGATCGCCGGCGGCACCGCGGAGCCTGCAGTTCGCGGGCGGATGAGAACGTGCGGCCGCCATCGGTGGACCTGGACACTTTGATCGCCGTGCCGGTGGTCTTGGATCCGTAGGCGACCACGATCTCGGGGACCGCGCCACCGGACCGTGGCACCAGCGCGACGCGCGGTGGCAACTCACCGCCAAGACGCGCCTCACCTTCGATGTCGTTCACCCGCACCGGGGCGGCAAACGTCCGTCCGCTGTCGCGGCTCACCGCCACGAACACATCGAGCTTGCCGTCGGCCGGCTGCGCGCCCCAGGCCACCGCCACGAACGGGCCCAGGGCGGCCGCCCACGGCGTCTGGTTCGAACGATCGGGCACCGCGAGCGTGACTTCGCTCACCGTGGCCTCGATGGGACGCGTCGCTCCAAGAGCGGCAGCAGCGAGCAGGACGGCGATGAACGCGCGGCGCATTTGGCAGTAGCCTACAGGACAAGCATGCAGATCGACGTGCGACAGATTGCCACAGGAGCCGCGGCGCCCGTTCAGGCCGAGAATGGCGCGATGTGGTCGCCCGAAGCCGGTCCGGTCGTCACCGCCCGGTGGCTGTCGCGGTTCCGCTGGGCGGTTGCTGCCGGCGCCGTGCTCATCCTTGCGATCGCGCGCTCGCTCGGCGTGCAGTTCTCCGCAGGCGGGGTGATTCTGCTCCTGGCGGCGCAGGTGGCGAGCAACCTGTGGCTGGGACTGGGGCTTCGCCGCGGAACCGAGCCATCCGATCGCCGGCTCGGTGGGCTCATCCTGTTCGACATCGTCATCCTCACCGCGCTGATGGGGTTGACCGGTGGTCCGTCGAATCCGTTCACCATCAGCTATCTGGTTTACATCACGCTGGCGGCCGTGACGCTCAACGCCTCGTGGGCGTGGGCAGCGGCCGCAACGTCGATGGCCGGCTACGGCGCGCTCTTCATCACGCCGCTCCGCGCGATGGTCGATCCCCACGCCGGGCACGATGCCATGAGCGCCGGCCTCAGTCACCAGGTCGGGATGGGCGCGGCGTTCGTGGCGGCGGCGCTCCTCACCGCGAGCTTCGTCACGCGCATCCGCCTGGCCCTGGAGGATCGCGAGCGCGCGCTGGCCGACGCGCGACGCACGGCCGCGCAGCAGGAACGGCTGGCGTCGCTCACCACGCTGGCCGCCGGCGCGGCACACGAACTGGCCACGCCGCTCAGCGTGATTGCCGTCGCCGCCCACGAGCTCGATCTGGCGGCCTCCGCCGCCAATGTGCCCGCGGACATCGCCGAGGACGCGCGGTTGATTCGAAGCCAGGTCGATCGCTGCCGCGAGATCCTGGACCAGATGAGCGGCCGCGCCGATGCGTCGGTGGCTCACGAGGCGCAGACGCTGGCGGCGGACCGCGTCGTGGCCGCGACGCTCGACACATTCGGACCGCGCGATCGCGAGCGGGTGCGCCTGACGGTGAACCCGGGCGCGCCACAGGTGAGGGTGCCGCTCGAAGCCGCGGCACGAGCCCTTCGCACGCTGGTCAAGAACGCGCTGGAGGCATCGCCGGGTGAGGCAGCCGTTCATCTCCAGGTCGAACCGCAGCTGGAGCAGGTCCGCTTCCAGGTGGTGGACCACGGCATGGGCATGACGCCGGCCACCTTGCAGCATGCGGGCGAGCCGTTCTTCACCACCAAGCCGGCCGGCGCAGGGTTCGGCCTCGGCCTCTTCCTGGCCCGCACCTTCGCGGAACGATGGGGCGGCCGTCTGACGCTCACCTCGTCGCCCGAGGCCGGCACGACCGCGACGCTGCTCCTGCCCAAGGTCTTCGAAGGAGCGGAACAACCATGAACGACGCCCGGACCCTGCTGCTCCTCGACGACGACGATGTGTTCGCATCGCGCCTGGCGAAGGCGCTGTCGGCCCGCGGTTTCGAGGTGGTGCGGGCGGCGACCGCGGCCGAGGCGGTGGCGCTGGCACGCGAAGAGAGCCCCGAGTGCGCCCTGGTCGATCTGCGGCTGCCCGATGGGCACGGCCTGGACGTCGTCGCCGAGCTCCATGCCATCGACGCGACCACGCGGATCGTCGTGCTCACTGGTTACGGCGCCATCGCCACGGCGGTGGAGAGCCTGAAGCGCGGCGCGTCGGACTACCTGACCAAGCCCGTGGACGCCGACCAGGTGACCGCCGCGCTCGACAAGGACCACGAGCCGCCGGACACGGCGCGCGAGTTCACCGTGCCCTCGCTGGCCCGCGTCGAATGGGAGCACATCCAGCGGGTCATGACCGAGTGCCAGAGCAACGTGTCGCAGGCAGCGCGAGTCCTCGGGCTGCACCGGCGCTCGCTCCAGCGCAAGCTGTCGAAGTACCCCGTCAACCGCTAAGCGCGCGGCGGTACGGTTCCTGCTTCGTTGAATCGATCAGGAGCCGTTATGGTTGAGTTCAAACACATTCTCGCCACCACCGACATGAGCGACTCGTCGGGCCCGGCGCTCGCCTATGCATCGGCGTTCGCGTCGGGGTACGGCGCAAACCTCTCGCTGTTGCACGTCGTGCCGACCTTCGACGCCATCCAGTTGACGCCCGGCACGCTGGGTGACGCGGTTCAGATGGTCTACCCTTCGTCGCGCCGGAGAAGTCATCGCCACGATGCAGCGGCAGGTGGAATCGGCGGGCCTCTCCCCGGCCTCGCTGTATCTGATGGCCGAAGCCGGCGACCCCGTCGACACCATCGTCGATCAGGCCATCAGTATTCCGGCCGATCTCATCGTGATGGGCACGCACGGGCGCAGCGGCTTCAACCGGCTGCTGTTTGGATCCGTCACCGAGCAGGTGCTGCACCGCTCGCCCTGCCCGGTGCTGACGGTGCCGCCTCATAGCGCCGGCGCCCCACCGGACGCGTGGTTCAAGCGCATTCTCTGCGCGATGGACTTCTCACCCGCCGCGATGCAGGCGCTCGGATTTGCGCTGGAGCTCGGCCGGCGGTCCCGGGGGCTCGTCATCGTGCAGCACGCGATCGAATGGCTGCCCGACGAAGAGCCGCGCGTGCACGCGCACTTCAACGTCGCGGAGTATCGCACCTACCTGCTCGAGGATGCGCGCGCCCGGCTGGATGCGGTGCTGCGCGCCGAAGACCGCGCGCCTGTCGACGTGCAGCCGGTCGTCGCGGCGGGGCGGGCGTATCGCGAGATCCTGCGGGAGGCCGAAGCGCGCGGCGCGGACCTCATCGTGATGGGCGCCCAGGGCCGCGGCGGGCTCGGGCAGGCGCTGACTGGTTCGGCCACCAATCAGGTCCTGCGGGCGGCCACCTGTCCCGTGCTGACGGTTCGCGCGGCGTAACCCGCCGCCGCGGTGTCGGCGAACCGTCACCGCCGTCCGGCACACTGGCGGAGGTCCGGCGTCCGCCGTGCGGTGATGGCATACTTTTCAACGGCATTCCGGCGCGTGTCAATGCGCGCCGGCTCTGGCGGAGGTGTGATGAGGATGTTCAAGTTGGCCGCGGTCGTGGCCGCGTTGCTGGTGGCGGTGGATCTGTCTGCCCAGGCGCCGGTGACCGCGTCGAGCGGGTGGGTGATGGAGCCGGCCGCAGGGGCCACCTCCACCTCAGCCTATGCGGTGATCGAGAACCCCACCATGTACGAGATCTATGTAACCGCTGTCACGACCGATGCGGCAGCCTCGGCCGAGGTCGCGGACGGCCCGGCGGCGGCGCCCAAGGCCGTGCGCGAACTGGCGGTGCCCGCCTACGGTCGCACGGAGTTGAAGCCTGACGGCGTGCGCATCCTGTTGAAAGACTTGAAGAAGCCGCTGAAGGCAGGAGATGACGTCGATCTGACGCTGACGACCGACGGGGGCGTCGTCATCAAGCTGACGGCGGCCGTGAAGAAGGGCTGAACGCGGAAGGCAACCACGCACCGGGCAAGGGTGGTGCAGGAGCCGGGACCGGCGCGGTTCGCGCTCGCCCGCCGGCCACCTGCACCCGCCGCTTACTGCTTCTTGATCATGTAGGTGCCGTCGGCGGCCTTGTCGCGGTACTTCGCGTGGCACTGGGCGCAGGTGCCCATCAACAGCTTCATGTGCTCGCCGGCGCTCGCCATGTTCTTGGCGGCCACGGCCTTTTCGACTTCGGTGGCGTGTCCCGCGGCGGCAGTGGACCAATCGGCCGCTTCCTGCACCTTGCGAGCGGTCCAGAATGCGGCGCTGTCCTTCTGCAGCTCAGCCATCTTCTTGGCGTCAGCAGCCACACCGTCGGCCATCTGGCCTTCCATGTTCTTCCGCATCGAACCGACGGTGGCGCCCACCGCCTTCATCAGCTTGTCGTAGTCTTCATCGGTCTTCGCCTGAGCCGACGGCACCACCGTGGTGCCGATGGCGATGACCCAGGCCAGTGCGACGAGAGTCGCGAAACGTGCAATACGCATGCAGATCCTCCCTGAATGACGAAGGGGAGGCGCGCGTGCGCGTTCCCCGAACGAATCACACTATAGCAGAGCGATCCGGCGCCGCCGGATCAGGCAAAGCCGCGCAGGTAGGGCAGCGACGCCGCCGTCCTGCGGACGTCTTCGAAGTCTTGCAGCAGCAGACCAAGCCCGTCCCATCGTCCGGTGACGAGCGCGTCGCGAGCCGCGGCCGGCAGGTGCACCGCGAACTGCAGCGGCCCCGCCTGGGCCCGCATCGTTTCGAGATCGAGCGCAATGGGCGTCTGCGGGTCGCGCTCGATCTGCGCTTGCAAAGCGGCGACGTCGGCCGGTGCCGCGGTGACGGCCGGCAGGCCCAGCATCACCGCGTTGCCGAAGAAGATCTCCGAGTATGACTCGCCGATGATCCCGCGGATGCCCCAGCGCACGATGCCTTGCGGCGCATGCTCGCGCGAGGATCCGCAGCCGAAGTTGCTGTTCACCACCATCAGCGACGCGCCGGCGAATCGCGGATCGTCAACGGGGTGCGTGCGGCCGTCGCGGGCGTCGTGCGCGCGGTCGTCGCCGAAGAGGTGTTGTTCCAACCCATCGAAGGTGATGGCGCGCAGGTGGCGCGCCGGCATGATGCGATCGGTGTCGATGTCGTCGCCGACGAGCGGCAGGCCGCGGCCCTCGACCGAAACAATTCGCGACACGCTCATTGGACCGCTCCTCCACGGGGAACCACCCGTCGCACGTCCACGACCTGACCGGCCACCGCCGCGGCCGCGACCATCGCCGGGCTCATCAGCAGCGTGCGGCCGGTCGGGCTGCCCTGGCGCCCGCGGAAGTTGCGATTCGACGACGAGGCACAGGTTTGAGCGCCGGACAGCTGGTCGTCGTTCATGCCCAGGCAGAGCGAGCAGCCCGGGCTCGCGCCACTCGAACCCGGCCGACTCGAACACCGTGTGCAGCCCTTCGCGCTCCGCCGCCTGCTGTACTTCGCGCGATCCGGGGACGACCAGACCGCGCACGTGACGCGCCACGCGCTGTCCGCGCACCACCTCGGCGGCGGCCCGCAGATCGGACAAGCGGGCGTTGGTGCACGAGCCGATGAACGCCACGTCCACGCGGCGGCCCTGCACCGATTCGCCGGCTTCGAACCCCATGAACTGCAGGGCCTCGAGCGCCGCGTCGCGCTCGCCAGGCGGCAGGCCGCCCGGATCGGGGATCGGTTCGTCCACGGCAACGCTCTGACCGGGATTCGTGCCCCAGGTGACGACCGGCGCAATCCGGCTCACGTCGATCACACGCTCGTCATCGGCGCTGGAACCGGCGTCGCTCGCGAGGCTGCGCCACCAGGCGACCGCCCTTTCCCAGGCGTCGCCGGCGGGCGCATGCGCACGGCCGCGCAGGAACGCGAACGTGGTGTCGTCCGGATTGACATAGCCCATCCGCGCGCCGCCTTCGATCGACAGGTTGCAGAGCGTCATGCGCTCGTCCATCGTCATGCCGTCAACGGTGTCGCCGGTGTATTCGTAGGCGAAGCCGACACCGCCGTTCACACCCAGCTGCCGGATCATCGCGAGCGCCAGATCCTTCGCGGTCACGCCCGGGCCCATGCGGCCCTCGAACCGGACGCGTCGCAGCTTCGGCTTGTCCATGGCCAGGCACTGGGAGCCCAGCACGTCGCGCACCTGCGAGGTGCCGATGCCGAAGGCCAGCGCGCCGAACGCACCGTGCGTGGAGGTGTGGCTGTCGCCGCAGGCGATCGTCATCCCCGGCTGCGTCAGGCCCATCTCGGGCCCGATCACGTGCACGATGCCCTGATGGGCGTCGCCGAGCCCGTAGAGCGGGATGTGATGCTCGCGGCAGTTGTCTTCGAGCGCGGCGATCATCGCCTCGGCCACCGGATCCGCCGTGGGCCGGCGCAGGCTCGCGGTCGGAATGATGTGATCCATCGTGCCGAAGATGCGTTCGGGGAAGGCCGGCCGCAGCCCGCGCTCCCGCAGCATCGCGAACGCTTGCGGCGTGGTCACCTCGTGAATCAGGTGGAGACCGATGAAAATCTGCGTCTGCCCGGTCGGCAGGCGCCGTACCGTGTGCAGATCCCAGACCTTGTCGAGGAGTGTCGGCATTCAGGCCTTCAGCCGTTTGTTGACTTCTTCCCAGTTGACGACATTCCAGAAGGCCGCGATGTAATCGGCGCGGCGGTTCTGGTACTTCAGGTAATAGGCGTGTTCCCAGACGTCCACGCCGAAGATGGCGCGCTTGTTCTCCATCGACGGCGTGTCCTGGTTCGCGGTGCTGTGGATCGTCAGCCGGCCGTTGTCGTCGCTCAGCCACGCCCAGCCGCTGCCGAACCGGCCGGTCGCCGCCGCCGCGAACATCTCCTTGAACTTGTCGAAGCTCCCGAAGGTGGACGTGATGGCATCCGCCACCGCTCCGGTCGGTGCGCCGCCGGCGTTGGGCGCCATCAGCGTCCAGAACTGCGTGTGGTTCGCGTGGCCGCCCCCGTTGTTGCGGATCGCGGTGCGGACACTGTCCGGCGCCTGGTTCAGGTTCTTCAACAGTTCGTCGAGCGGCATCCTGCCGGCCGCGCCGGCGGCCCCGACGGCGGCGTTCAGGTTGGTGACGTACGCCTGATGATGCCGATCGTGGTGGATCTGCATCGTCTGCGAGTCGATGTGGGGCTCGAGCGCCGCGAACGGATAGGGGAGCGGGGCAAGCGAGAACGGCCCGGTGGGTGCGGTCGCGGCTTGATCAAGGGCGTGCAGCGCCGGATGGTTGGTCGCCAGGGCCAGCCCGCCGAGGCCCAGGGTCGCACACATCTGCCGGCGTGTCAGCGTCATTCGTCAGTTCCCCTCGGAGTGCGCCTACAGCTTACACCTGCGGGTATAGTGACCGCATGCAGGACCCACGCTCATCGGCCGGCATCGTGTCGGCGACGGTGTAACGACTCTTGCCGCCCCGGTTCGCGGTGTCGGTGGTGGAGGCGACGGTCGCCGATCTGGAGGCGGCCTTGTCGATTGGCGCCATCACCTGCGTGGACATCATCCGCGCGTCACTCGAGCGCATCGACCGCTACGATCGGCAGGGACCGGGACTGCGCGCGATGATCACCGTGAACCCGCGCGCGCTCGACACGGCCAGGGAGATGGATCGGCTGCGCGCGTCCGGCGCGGCGCTGCCGCCTCTGCACGGCATGCCGCTGATCCTGAAAGACAATCTCGACACAGCCGATCTGCCGACCAGCGGCGGCTCCGTCACGCTCCGGCACCTGACACCGGCTGCCGATGCGTTCGTCGTGGCCCGTCTGCGCGCGGCCGGTGCGATTGTGGTCGGCAAGGCCAACCTCACCGAGCTTGCCTACGGCGGCACCTCGGTCAGCTCGCTCGGTGGGCAGACGCTGAACCCCTACGATCTGCGGCGCACGCCGGGCGGTTCGAGCGGGGGAACCGGGGCGGCGATCGCCGCCAGTTTCGGGGTGCTCGGCGTCGGCAGCGATACCGGGCAGTCCGTCAGGTCACCAGCGTCTGCGTGCTCGCTGGTCGGTGTGCGGCCCACCCGCGGGCTGATCAGCCGGCGCGGACTGATGCCGTTCAGCCCCACCCAGGACGAAGTGGGGCCCATCACGCGGACGGTCGAGGACGCGGCCTGCATGCTGGATGTGATGGCGGGCCACGACCCGTGCGACCCGATTACGGCGCGAGGCATCGGCCACATACCGGCCTCGTACTCCGAGGCGCTGTCCGCTCGGGCGCTGGCTGGCGCCAGAATCGGGCTGCTCACGCCATTCCTGGGAACACGGCAGCTCCATTCCCCGGTGAACGACGTGGTCCGGCACGCCGTAGCCCAGCTGATGCGGCTCGGTGCGGTGGTGATGCCGGTCGGCGTCCCGGGGCTCGACGCGCTGACCCGTGACCTCAGCCTGATGAGCCTGGAGTTCGCGGACGCGTTCCGGACCTACATGACCGGGCAGGGCGACCGCGCGCCGGTCAGGACGCTGGCGGAACTGGTGAGTGCCGGTCAGTGCCACCATTCCCTGCGGCCGGGGCTTCAGATGGACGCCCGGGTCGTGGACGGTCCCCGGACCGCGGAATACCAGGTCCAGCTGGCCCGCAGGGACGACCTCCGCGCGGCGTTGCTGCAAACCATGGACGGGCAGCGCCTCGACGCCATCCTGTACCCGCATCAGCGGCGGCTGGTGGCGGAGGTGGGCGAGGAGCAATTGGAGCGCAACGGCGTGCTCTCGAACGGCAGCGGGCTGCCGGCCGTCGTATTTCCCGGGGGATTCACGCCCCCCAGCGCCGATGCGCCGGTGGGGGTGCCGGTCGGGCTCGAGCTCCTGGGCCGCGACTGGAGCGAGGCCCGGCTGCTGTCCCTGGCCTATGCGTTCGAGCGCAACACCTGGGCGCGCCAGCGTCCGCCTGGCCTCGACACGTGATACGATTGCCAAAGTGAGATTAAGTCTCACTTTGGACTTCTCCATGAACGGATCAGCCGCCAGCCGCAACCTTTCCAGAGTTCCCATCGGCGCGACCGCTGTGGTGGCGCGCGTGTCCGGCGCCCGGACCGTGGTGCGCCGCCTGCTCGAGATGGGTCTCGTTCCGGGTACGCCGGTCACCGTGCAGCGCGAAGCGCCGCTCGGCGACCCCGTCGAATTGCGCGTGCGCAACTACGCACTGTCGATTCGACGCGCCGACGCGCTCGGCATCGAAGTCGAGTGACATGAGCGTTACCGTGCTCGCGCACGGCGCGGCCACGCGACAGGCCCTCGTGCTGGTGGCGGGCAACCCGAACTCCGGCAAGTCGACGATCTTCAATGCGCTGTCCGGATCGCGGACGCGCGTCGCGAACTATCCCGGCGTCACCATCGACCGCCGCTCGGCCACCGTCGATCTTCCCGGCGGCCGGTCCATCGAGCTCACCGATCTGCCCGGCACCTATTCGCTGTCCGCGCGCTCGCGCGAAGAGCAGATTGCCGTTGAATCGCTGCTCGGGCGCGGCCCTCGCCGCCCGGACGCCATCCTCGTGGTGGCCGATGCCACCGCGCTTGCGCGCGCGCTCTACCTGACGCTCGAAATCCTCGAGATCGGCCACCCCGTCGTCATCGCGCTCAACATGACGGATGAAGCCCGTCGTGACGGGATCACGATCGACGCCGCGCGGCTCGAGCAGTTGACCGGCGCCCGTGTCGTGCCGACGGTCGCCAGCAAGGGCATTGGCACCGACGCCGTGCTGGCGGCGCTGACCGACGCCGTCGCAGGGCAAGCACGCACCTCGGCTGCCCGACGTCACCCGGTCGCCGGCGCTGCTGGTGGACGTGGCCGAGCTCGAAGGGCTGATTCTTTCCGAGCGCCTCATGGACCGGCCGCTCGATGCCCGGGCATGGGCGCAGTGGCTGCTGCTGTCACTGGACCACGAAGGCGCCGACGAGCTCAGCGGCATTCCGCCCTCGGTCCGTGCCGCCGTCAGCCGCATCCATAAGCGCGCCGCCGAAACAGGCCGCAACATCGACCTCGAGATCATCAGCGGACGCTATCAGCTCGTCGATCGCCTGATGGCCGACGTGTGCCAGCGCGCCACGTCCACGTCGAGGAGCTGGACCGACCGCGTCGATGCGGTACTGACCCACCGCATCGGCGGCGCACTGGCGTTTGCCGCGGTGATGATGCTGGTGTTCCAGGCGCTCTTCAGCTGGTCCGAACCCGCCATCGCGGCGATCGAAACCGCCGTGGCCGCCGTGCAGTGGTGGGTGGGAACCGTCATGCCTCCGGGGCCCCTCACCAGTCTCATCGTGGACGGCGTCATCGCCGGCGTCGGCAATGTCGTGGTCTTCGTGCCGCAGATTGCGCTGCTGTTCCTGTTCATCGGGCTGCTCGAGGATCTCGGTTACCTGTCGCGCGCCGCCTTCGTGATCGATCGCGTGATGCGCGCGGTGGGGCTGCACGGCCGCGCCTTCGTGCCCATGCTCTCGGGGTTCTCGTGCGCGGTGCCGGCGGTGATGGCCACCCGCACGCTGGAGAACCGCACCGATCGCCTGCTGACGATGCTGGTGCTGCCGCTGACGTCGTGCAGCGCACGCCTGCCGGTGTACGTGCTGATCACGGCCACCGTGTTCGCGCCTGGCACCCGGGTCGGGTTCCTCAGCGCCGGAGCGGTGGCGCTGTTCTCGATGTATGCGCTGTCGGTCGTGGCGGCGCTGATCGCGGCGGCCGTCCTGCGGCGGACCGTGCTGAAGGGCCCGGTTCCCGCCCTGGTGCTGGAGCTGCCGCCCTATCGCCTGCCGGTGCTGAGCGTCCTCCTGCGCGGCGTCTGGCAGCGCGTGAAGACCTTCCTGATCGATGCCGGCACCGTGATCCTGGCGCTGACCATCGTGATGTGGGCGCTGTTGTCGTATCCGAAGAACCCCGAGGTCACCGCCCAGGCCGAGCAGGCCCGCGCGACCGTGGCGTCGATGAACCTCACCGGCGAACGAGCGCGAGGCCCGGCTGGTCGAGATTGACAGCCACGAAGGCGGCGCGCAGCTGAGGAACAGCATCGCCGGGAAACTGGGCCGCCTGATCGAACCGGCGATTGCGCCCCTCGGCTTCGATTGGCGCATCGGTGTGGGCATCCTCGGTGCGTTTGCCGCCCGCGAGGTGTTTGTCGGCACCCTTGGCGTCGTCTTCGACATCTCGAACGCCGACGAGACCAACGAACCGCTGCGCGAAGTGCTGCGGGGCGCGACCTGGCCCGACGGCTCCACGCTGATGACGCCGCTGGCCGGCGTCTCGTTGATGGTGTTCTTCGTCCTCGCCTGCCAGTGCATGAGCACCGTGGCCGTGGTCAAGCGCGAGTCGGGCACCTGGCGCTGGCCGTTGTTCATGGTCGCCTACATGACGGGGCTTGCCTATGTGGCGGCGCTCTTCGTCTATCAGGTGGGGAGCCGCCTGGGGTGGGGGCTCTGAGATGTGGCAGGAAGCCGGGGTCGTCCTCGTCGTCGGCGGCGCCATCTACTATCTGGCGCGCAAGTTCTTTGCGCGGCCCGCGCCGCGGACGCCCACGTCGTTCGTCGCGTTGAAGGATCTGAAGAGGCGGAAATAGCGGGATAATCCCGCGCATGGCACCGCCCCTCGTGCTCGCCCGCCTGCTCCTGATCGCGGCGATGTGCGCGGCCGCCGCTCCGGCGGTGGCGCAGGAGGCACCGCTCGCCACTCGCGCCGAGATCACCAACTACGAAGAGACCAGCAGCTACGAGGACGTCCAGCGCATTGTCGCGGGGCTGGCCACCAGTCCGCTCGTGCACGTCGAGACCTTCGGGCAGTCCGAGGAGGGGCGTGACCTGCCGTTGCTGGTGATTTCCGATCCCAAGGTTGAGGACGCCCTGAAGCGGCGCGCCGCCTGGGCCGGCCGGTCGTCTTCGTGCAGGCCAACATCCACGCCGGCGAAGTCGAAGGCAAGGAAGCGGCGCTGATGCTGGCGCGGCGGCTGGCCGACGGCAATCTGAAGTCGTTGACCAGGCAGCTGGTGATCCTGATCGCGCCGATCTATAACGCCGACGGCAACGAGAAGGTCGACGCCGAGAACCGCACCTCCCAGAATGGCCCGGTCGCCGGTGTCGGGACGCGCGAGAACGCGCAAGGGTCTCGACCTCAATCGCGACTACATGAAGCTGGACAGCGCCGAGGCGCGGGCGCTGGTCGGCCTGATGACCACGTGGGATCCGCACGTCGCTGATCGACCTGCACACCACGAACGGCTCGTATCACGGCTATCACCTCACCTACGCGCCGACGCTCAATCCCGAACGCCGATGCCACGGCTCATCGCGTTCGAACGCGACACGCTGCTGCCCGCCGTGCGCAAGGCGATGCTCGACACGCACAACTTCCGCACCTACTACTACGGCAACTTCATGCCGGAGGGCGAGCGAAGCCCGCGAGAGCGCGCACGTCGATCCGCACGAACCCCGGCACCACGACCTGGCGGACGTTCGATCATCGCCCGCGCTTTGGCAACAACTACGTCGGCCTGCGCAATCGCATCGCCATCCTCTCGGAGGCCTACAGCTATCTGGACTTCAAGGGTCGCGTAGACGTCACCGGGGCGTTCGTCGAGGAGGTGCTGCGCGCCGCCGCCAAGCACGCCAAGCAGATCGTGACGCTGACCACCCAGGCCGATCAGGCCGTTGCGCCACCGCGCCGCGTCGTGGCGAAGCCGGTGGAACAAGGCGTCGAGTTCGAGGTGCGTGCGCTTCCCGACACGGTGGCGATCCTGGCGGGCGACGTGCGGAAGGAACTGAACCCGCGCTCCGGCCAGGAGATGCTGCAGATGACCGACATGGCGGTGCCGGTGCAGATGAAGGACTACGGGATCTTTGCCGCGACGAAGACGCGCCCGCTGCCGCCGGCTGGGTCATTCCGCGGGCGATCGCCACCAGCCCCCGCATGGCCGCCGCGCTCGATCGTCTGCGGTGGCACGGGATCCAGACCGAGACCATCCTTGCCGACACCCAGATGGACGTGGACCGCTTCGTCATCAGCGCCATATCCCCGGCGTCACGACTGTCGCAAGGTCGCCAGGAGGCCCGCATCAGCGGCACCCTCGAGCGCGCTTCGCTCCTCGTCGATACCGGCTCGATCTTCGTTCCCGCCAACCAGCCGCTGGCTCGCCTGGCGTTCTACCTCCTCGAAGCCGACAGCGACGATGGGCTCGCGGCGTGGAACGTGATCGGCGAGGGCCTGGTCGTGGGGCAGGCGTTTCCGGTCTACCGGCAGCGCTAGCGCTGCGGCAATTCGCCACATTCCCAGAACCGCGGGCGGTCCATAGACTGACCGCTCCATGTTCCTCCATCGGTGCTGGCAGGTTGCCGCGCTGTCGGTTTTCCTCTCGGCCGGTGCGGCCGAGGCCCAGGAATCCATCAATTACGCCAGCATCAGCGGCCGGGTGACCGATCCGCAGGGCGCCGTCGTGGCCGGCGCCCTCGTCTCGGCGCGGCAGATCGAAACCGCCGTGACTGCCGAGACCACCACGGATGACTCGGGCAGGTATCGGTTCCCCTACCTGCGCGTGGGCCCGTACGAACTCTCGGTCGCCCAGGCTGGCTTCGCGCCGGCCACACGTCGCCTGGCGCTGACGCTTGGCTCGGCCTTCGACATTCCTATCGTCATCTCCGTCGAGGGCGTGTCCACCTCCGTCACCGTGAGCGCCGACGCACCGATCCTCGAGTCGGCCCGCAGCCAGGTGGCCACCACCGTGCCGCGGCAGGAGGTCAACAACCTGCCGCTCAACGGCCGTAACTTCCTCGACATCGCCGTGCTCGCGCCTGCGGTGGCGCCACCCAACATCAACAGCACCCAGCTCTTCGCGGAAACGTCGGCGGTGCAGGGAGTGGGCCTGTCGGTGGGCAGCCAGCGCAACCTCTCGAACAGCTTCATCGTCGACGGCCTGTCGGCCAACGACGATGCGGCGGGGCTGAGCGGTTTGCCGTACGGCGTGGACGCGGTCGAGCAGTTCCAGGTGGTCACCTCCGGTGGCCAGGCCGAACTCGGACGGGCGCTCGGTGGGTATGTGAACGTCGTGACGCGCAGCGGCACCAACGATCTGCGCGGTACCGCCTACGGTTACTTCAGAGACGACGCCTTCAACGCGGCCAACGCGCTCTCGGGCACGACGCTGCCGATGTCGCAGCAGCAGTTCGGCGCCAGCCTGGGTGGTCCGCTGGCGAAGGGTCGCACGTTCTACTTCGCGAACGTGGAGCAGCGCCTGCTGGACCAGGCCGGTCTCAGCACCATCAGCGACGCCAATGTCGCGATTGTGAACGCGCGGCTGGCGGCCGTGGGATATCCGGGCTCGATGATCAGCACCGGATTGTTCGACCAGCCCATCGACAGCCTGAACCTGCTGGCCAAGGCCGATCACGCGTTCAACGGCCGGGACCAGATGAGCGTGCGTTACAGCCTCTACGACGTCACCTCGCGGAACTCGCGCGGCGCCGGCGGGTTGAGCGCGCCGTCGGCGTCCGCCGGTCTGGACAATCGCGACCAGGCGATTGCCTACAGCAACACAATCACCCTGGGCGCGCGCACGGTGAACGAGACGCGGGCGCAGTTCACCAACAGCAACCTGCTGGCGCTGCCCACCGATCCGGTGGGCCCGGCGGTCAGCATCGCCGGCGTCGCGTCGTTCGGGACGTTCCCCTCCAGCCCGCAGGGGCGGTTGAACCGGATGCTGCAGATTGCCAACACCGTTTCGCAGCAGCGCGGCGGACATGCCCTGCGCGCCGGCGTGGACTTCATCTACAACGACGACTCGATTCGATTCCCGCGCGCCGAGCGCGGCTCGTATGCCTTCGCGTCCCTCGCCACCTTCCTCACCGGGACCTACAACAACGCCGGATTCTCGCAGACGTTCGGCGAGATGGAAGTCGCCCAGGGGAATGCCAACGCCGGTGTCTACGCGCAGGACGAATGGCGCGTCGACGACCGGCCTGACCGTCAACCTGGGGTTGCGCTACGACCTGCAGTTTCTCGACAGCGTCGACACCGACCGCAACAACCTGTCACCTCGCGCCGGGTTCGCCTGGACGCCGTCCGAATCGCGAAACCTCGTCGTTCGAGGCAGCGCCGGACTGTTCTTCGACCGCGTGCCGCTGCGTGCCGTCGCCAACGCCCTGCTATCTGCGAACAACACGACCGATCTTGGAAATCTCCAACAGCTCAACCTGGGCCTGTCGCCGGCGCAGGCCGGCGCGCCACAGTTTCCGGCCATCCTGACGGCGCCGGTGCCACAGGTCACGCTCGTCAACCTGACGACGATGCAGCACGACCTCCAGGGCGCCTACTCGCGCCAGGCCAGCCTCGAAGTGGAGCGCCAGGTGGGACGGTTGGGTGCCGTCAGCGTGGGCTACTCCTATCTGCGCGGCCAGGGACTGCTGATGGCCATCAACCAGAACGTGCCCTCGTGCGTGGCGCAGGGCACCAACAACGGCTGCCGGCCCAACTCCGAGTACGCCAACAACAGTCAATATTCCTCGGCGGGCGAGTCCACTTACCACGGCCTGCTCGTCTCGCTGACGCAGCGTCCGTCGCAGTGGGGCTACTACCGCGTCAGCTACACGCTGTCGAAGTCCCAGAACAACGTCGGTGAGTTCTTCTTCAGCGGCCCCATCGATCCCTACGACCTGTCGAAGGACTGGGGCCGTTCGGACAACGATCGCCGACACCTGTTCGTGGTCTCCGGCGGCGTGAACACGTCGATGACGCCCGCCACGACGCGTGGGAGAAGGTGAGCCACGGGTTTCAGCTGAGCACGCTGCTGCAGGCGTATTCCGCGGCGCCGTTCAACATCACATCCGGGATCACCACGATCCAGGGCACCGCGGGGCGGCCGCTGGTGGACGGCGAGTACATCCCGCGCAACTCCGGAACTGGCGACGAGTTCGTGAGCTCTGGCACTGCGTGTCAGCCGATCGTTCCGGCTGGGCGGCCGCACGAGCATCGAGGCCATGGCCGAGGTGTTCAACCTGACCGAATGCCGTCAACGAGATCTCCCGCAACACGAACTTCGGGACCGGCGCCTACCCGACCAATCCCTCGCCCACGTTCAACCAGGTGACGGCCGTCGGTGACGCCCGCAGCTGGCAGTTCGGGTTGCGACTGCGGTTCTGACAGCTCAGCCGTCCATTCATTGGTCGAAACCGACCGTTCATCCGCCGCTCTGGCAGGGCTTGGCACCTGCCTTGACTACCCGCGCCGCAGGGGCCACAATTTGATGTAACTCTTTGATACTGATGGCCTTGCTCCACTCGTCCTGCAACGCGGCAATCACGGGACCTCGTCCCGACGCCAGTCGCCCACCCGCACCATGACGACCGTCTCGCCAGCCGGTCCCCGCGTGAACGGCAGGTTTCTCGAGGCAGACGGCCGCCGCTTCCTGGTCAAGGGCGTCACCTACGGTACGTTTGCGCCCGATCACACCGGTGGGCAGTACCCGCCGCCCGCGCAGATCGACGAGGACTTCCGCCTGATGGCTCTCGCGGGCTTCAACACGGTCCGCGTCTACACGGTGCCCGAGATGGGGCTGCTCGACACGGCGGCGCGGCATGGCCTGCGCGTCATGGTCGGCGTGCCATGGACGCAGCACGTCGCGTTCCTGGGTGATCGTCAGCTGACGCGAGGCATCCGGGAGCAGATGGCCTCGACCGTGCGGGCCCTGGGGTCGCACCCGGCGGTGTTGATGTTCGCCGTCGGCAACGAGATTCCGCCGTCGGTCGTCCGCTGGCACGGTCAGGCCCGCATCGAACGCTTCCTCCACGATCTCTATGACACCGGGAAACAGGCGTCGCCCGACAGCCTTCTGACCTACGTCAACTTTCCGCCGACCGAGTACCTGGACCTGGACTGCTACGACGTCTGCAGCTTCAACGTCTACCTGCACTCCGAAGCCGATCTTCGCGCCTATCTCGCGCGGCTCCAGCATGTCGCCGGCGCCAAGCCGTTCCTGCTTGCGGAAGCCGGGGCCGACAGCCTGCGCGAAGGTCTTGGTGGCCAGGCCGGCATCACCGCGATGCACGTCCGGGCCGCGTTCGAGGAAGGCGCCTGCGGAGCGGTGGCGTTCGCCTGGACCGACGAGTGGTGGCGCGGCGGCCACTCCGTGGACGACTGGCGATTCGGCCTGGTGGACAAGGCGCGCCAGCCGAAGCCGGCGCTCGCCGTCGTGTCGCGCGCGTTTGCCGAGGCGCCGTTCTCGTCCGACGCCCGGGGCCGCTGGCCGAAGGTATCGGTGGTGGTCTGCGCCTACAACGCCGCGGACACCATCGACGAGTGCCTGGCGTCGCTGACCGCGCTGACCTATCCCGACGTCGACCTGATTGTCGTCAACGACGGGTCGAAGGATTCGACCGGGCTGATCGCGCGCCGGTATCCCAAGGCGCGGGTCATCGACATCCCGAACGGTGGCCTCAGCGCGGCGCGCAACGTCGGCCTCGCCCATGCCACCGGCGACATCGTCGCCTACACCGATGCGGATGTCCGGGTCGATCCCGACTGGCTCACCTATCTGGTGCAGCCCATTCTCTCGGGCGCGTATGTTGGCTCGGGCGGACCGAATGTCGTGCCGCCGGACGACGACTGGGTGGCGCAGTGTGTGGCGCGGGCGCCGGGCGGACCGACGCACGTGCTCCTCGACGATCGAGTCGCGGAGCACGTACCGGGCTGCAACATGGCGTTCCGCCGCGAGGCGCTCCAGTCGATCGGCGGCTTCAACCCCGCCTACCTGCGCGCCGGAGACGATGTCGACATCTGCTGGCGGCTGCAGGCGCGTGGACTGCGGATCGGCTTCGCGCCATCGGCGCTGGTCTGGCATCACCATCGCGCCACGGTGTCGGCCTACTGGCGGCAGCAGGTCGGCTACGGCGAAGGCGAGACCTGGCTCGACGCGCACCATCCCGAGAAGTTCGTGCGCGGCCAGATGTTGTGGCGCGGTCACATCTACAGCCCCCTGCCGTTCCTGCGGTCGTTGAGTGGCAAGCGGATCAACACCGGTGTGTGGGGCACGGCGGCGTTCCCCTCGATCTACAACCAGGACTCGCTGCGGCTCGAATACCTGCCGCACACGCCGTTGTGGATGCTGCTGTCGCTGGTGCTCCTGGTGGTCGGCGGCGCGGCGTTGATGGTCGAGACCGCGCGCATCTGGATGTTGCTGGTGCTGGTCGGTTTCAGCGGGTGGGCGATCACCATCGCGCGGTGCATCCAGTTCGCGTGGCACTCCGATCTCCATGGGTTGCAGGGCATCGACACCCGCTCGCCCGGGCAGAGCCGATTGCTCTACCGCGCCCTGATCGCGTGGCTGCACCTGATTCACCCGCTGTCGCGGGTGTGGGGACGCATCCGCGGCATTTCGTCGATGCCGCACGCGGGGGCGCCCGAACACATCACCCGGCGCCCGTGGAAGGTGCCGTTCCCCAGGCTCGGCGACCTGTTCCGCGCGACCCGGTTGTCGTTCGGCCACAGCGAGGTGCGCTCGTTCTGGAGCGAGACGTGGGTGGCGCACACCGAGCTCTTGACCGAGATCATCGGCCTGATTCGCGCTGCCCGGCCGGCGCCGGTCGTGGACGTGGATGAGGGCTGGCGCCCGGATCGCGACTTCAGCCTGGCAGTGGGCCGGTGGGGGTGGCTCCATGTCCGCACGCTGATCGAAGAGCACGCCCAGGGCCGCTGTCTGTTCCGCGTCCAGACCCGGCTGCGGTTGAGCCTGATCGGGATCTCGCAGGCCGTGCTCTCCGTCCTGCTGCTCTCGGCCGCCAGCCTTGCGCTGATGTCGTTGCACCGGCCTTCAGGGCGTGTAATCGCAGTGCTCGCCTTCGGGCTGCTGGCGACTCGCACGGCATGGCAGATCACCCGTGGCGCCGCGGTCCTCGACCGCGCCCTGGTGCGCGCCGTCCACGCCGCCGGCATGTGGGCATTGCCCGCCCGGACCTCGGAGCCCGCGCAACCGCTGGCAGGCCCCCTGGCGCCCGACGGTGCCAAGGAGGTCCAGGCCGCGCCTGGGGCATAACCTCAGATGCCGATCTTCTCCTGGAGTCTCTCGTTCCTGCGGCCCTATCGGCTGCGGGTGATGGCGATCGTGGTGCTGGCCATGGTCGAGATCGGCCTTGCTGCGCTCGCGCCCTGGCCGATGAAGGCGATTGTCGACAACGTCTTCGGCGGGCGCCCGTTTCCGGGACCGCTCGCCACCGTGGCCGACACCCTGACCAATGGCAGCGTCGAGTCGCTGTTGATCCTCGTCGCGCTCGCCGGGCTGGGACTGCAGCTGTTGCTCGAACTGGTGCGCGGCGCGCACACGCAGTTCGCCGTCGACACCGGCCAGCGGATCGTCTACGACCTGCGCGCCCGCCTGCTCACACACCTGCAGGCGCTGCCGCTGCGGTATCACGTGCTGGGTCGCACCGCCGACAGCGTCTACCGCCTGGAGTCCGACGCCTACTGCGTCAACGACCTGGTGATTGGCGGCGTGTTCCCCCTGACGACGGCGGCGCTGAACCTGGCAGTGATGTTCGTCATCCTGATGGGGCTCGACCCGACGCTGGGCCTGCTCTCGCTGGCGGTGGCGCCGTTCCTCTACGTCGCCCTGCGCTACTACTCCCGGACGATGACCGACCGCGCCGAGCGGGTGAAGCAGCAGGAGGCGACGCTCGTGGAGCGGGCCTACGAGATCCTGTCGTCGATTGCCGCGATCAAGAGCTTCGCGCGCGAGCGCCACGAACTGAATCGCTTCAGCAAGGTGGGCGAAGAGACGATGACGGCGCGGCTGCGGCTCACCTGGCAGGAGTCGCTGTTCTCGCTGTGCGTCACCGTGATCACGCTGGCAGGCACGGCGCTGGTGCTGGTCGTCGGCGGCCTGCACGTGCTGCAGGGGACGCTCACCGTGGGCGGCCTGCTGGTGGTGATCGCCTACCTCGGCGCGGTGTATGGTCCGCTGTCGGCGATTGCGCACACCACCGGCGCGCTGCAGCAGGCGCGCGTGAGCGCCCGCCGCGTGCAGGAGATGTTCGCGCTGGCGCCCGAGGCGCTCGACGTCGAAGACGCCATCGACGCCTCCGGCATTGTCGGTGACGTCGTGTTCGAGGACGTGAACTTCGCCTACGACGAGAGCCGCCAGATCCTGCAGGGCATCAGCTTCGTCGCCAATCGCGGCGAGATGGTCGCGCTGGTCGGCCTCACCGGCGCCGGCAAGACCACCATCGCCAGCCTGATCCCGCGGTTCTTCGATCCGACCGGTGGCCGCGTCCTGATCGACGGCGTGGACGTCTCCAAGTACCGACTGCGATCGCTCCGCGAGCGCATTGCGCTGGTGCCGCAGGAGCCGGTGCTGTTCAGCGGCTCGATCGGCGACAACATCCGCTACGGCCGCCTCGAGGCCACCGACGAGGAAGTGGTGACCGCGGCGACGGCGGCGCACGTCGACCACTTCATCGCGCGGCTGCCCGCCGGATACGCCACGCCGGTGGCCGAAGCCGGAGCGACACTGTCGGGCGGCGAGCGCCAGCGGCTGGGAATCGCGCGCGCGCTGCTGAAGGACGCGCCCGATCCTCATCCTCGACGAGCCGACCTCGTCGCTCGACGCCATCTCCGAGGAGGCCGTGTTCCAGGCGCTGCGCAAGCTGCGCGAAGGCCGCACGACCCTGGTGATCGCGCACCGCCTGTCCACCATCAGGGACGCCAACCGGATCCTGGTGCTGCACGAAGGCAAGCTGATCGCGCAGGGCACGCACGACGAGCTGATCGAGTCGAACGAGCTCTATCGCCGGATGTGCGCCCGCCTGTCGGTCGGCCGATCGCTCGACGAGCCGGAGTCGGTGGACGAGATCCTGAAGGCCGTCGTGTGAAGATCGTCCTCGCGGGGATTGTGGCGCGATACCCGTACGGCGGCGTCACCTGGTGCTCGCTGATGTACCTGCTGGGCCTCCGGGATCTCGGCCACGAGGTCTGCTACATCGAGGACACCGGCGAGTGCGTCTACGATCCGGTGCAGAACGCCCTGTCGACCGACCCGTCCTACGGCACCGACTACATCCACCGCGCGCTCGAGCCGTTCGGGCTGGGCGATCGCTGGAGCTTCGTGAACTACGACGGCGCCTATCACGGCGCGTCGCGCGACACCGTGCGCCGCTGGTGCGCGGAGGCCGATCTCTTCATCAACCTGTCTGGCGGTTCGTGGTTCTGGCGCGACGAGTACGCGGCGATTCCCCGCAAGGTCTTCGTCGACAGCGACCCGGTGTTCACACAGCTGGCCCTGGCCAAGGGCGACACGCTGGTATGTGGAGTTCTTCCGCCGCTTCGATCGCCTGTTCACCTTCGGCGCCAACATCGGGACGCCGGCATGTGACGTTCCGACCAGCGGTTTCACCTGGCACCACACCTGGCAGCCGATAGTGACCGGGTTATGGCGCACCGATACGCCCCCTGGCGACCGCTTCACGACGGTGATGACGTGGAAGATCGAGAGCTTCAGCGACGTGGACGGCAACAAGGATCGGGAGTTCGTCCGCTTCATCGATCTGCCGTCACGCACGCCCAGCCGCTTCGAGCTGGCGATCAACGGGCCGCAGCGGCTCCTGCAGGAGCACGGCTGGTCCACGGTGGACGCGATGGGGGTGTCGCGGTCGCTGTGGGACTATCGCGACTTCATTCAGCGCTCGCGGGCCGAGTTCGGCGTGGCCAAGCACGCCTACGTGGCGAATCGCTCGGGCTGGTTCAGCGATCGCACCGAGTGCTACCTGGCGGCGGGCCGGCCGGCGCTGGTGCAGGACACCGGCTGGAGCAGCCACTTGCCGACGGGCACGGGGCTGATCGGATTTTCGTCGCCGGAAGAAGCGATCGACGGCCTCGCGCGGATCGAACGCGACTACGCGGTGCACGCCCGGCGCGCCGACGAGATCGCGCGCGAGCACTTCGACGCCGCGCGGATCCTGCCGCCGTTCCTCGAGATTGCGTGTGGCTAGTCCGCTGCGCATCGCCCTGGTGGCGCCCGTCGCACAGCCGGTGCCGCCGCCCCTGTCTGGTTCGATCGAGGCCTTTACGGCAATTCTCGCTGACGGCCTCGTGGCCCGCGGCTGTGACGTCACGCTGTTCGCGACCGGAGCGTCCTCGACTCGTGCCCGGCTGCACGCCGTCTACGAGCGCGGCTATCTCGAGGACCCGACGCTCTGGCCGTGGGAGCTGTGCGAGCTGTTCAACCTGGCCGCGGCGGTCGAGCGCTCGGCAGCGTTCGACCTGATCCACTACCAGGCGGAATACGCGCCGCTGTCGCTGGCCTACGCGGGCCTGTCGCCGGTGCCGCTCCTGCAGACGGTGCATCATCTTCCGAGCCCAGCCGAGGTCGCGCAGTGGTCGCGCTATCCGCAGGCGCCGTTCGTGGCGGTGTCACACGAGCAGGCGCGCGCCCTTGCCGGCTTGAACGTGGTGGGCACCATCCATCACGCGGTGGACACCGACGCCTACACGTTCCAGGCGGTCCCCGGCGACTACCTGCTGTTCCTCGGCCGCTTTACCGAGGGGAAAGGCGTGCTGCAGGCCATCGAGCTGGCGCGCCGAACCGGGCATCGCCTGCTGCTCGCGGCGAAGGAGAACGATTACTACCGCGAGCACGTGGCCCCGCTGGTGGACGGCCGTCAGGTGGTCTACATGGGCGAGGTGCGGCACGCGGAGAAGGTCGCGCTGCTTGGCGGGGCGCGAGCCCTGCTCTACCCGGTGCAGTCCGGCGAATCGTTCGGACTGGTGCTGGCCGAAGCGGCCGCGTGCGGTACGCCAATCGCCGCCCTCCGTCGCGGCGCCGTGTCCGAGCTGGTGGACGAAGTGACCGGGGAGGCGTTCGATTCACTCGACGCGCTGGCCGCCGGTCTGCCGCGGGTGCTGGCGCTCGATCGCGCGGCCGTGCGCGCCCGTGCCGTGGAGCGATTCGGGATTCCCCGCATGATAGACGCCTATCTGACGCTCTATCGGGGTGTGGCCGCGCATCACGGGGCGCGGGCGTGACCGCCGGCAGTCAACCCGACGCCGGTCGATCGCTGCTCGCCGTCTTTGCCCATCCCGACGACGAATCGCTGGCGTCCGGAGGATTGCTCGCCTGGTGCGCGGCGCGGGGAGCCACGGTTTCGCTGCTGTGCGCCAGTCGCGGCGGTCTCGGTCAGATCGACGATCCGGTGCGAGTCGAGATGGGTGTGACGCGAGCCCGCGAGCTGGAAGCGGCGGCCAGCGTCCTGGGCGTGCACGAAGTGATCCTGCTGGACCACCGGAACGGGTTCCTGCCCTGGGTACCGCGCGACGTGATGGACGCCGACATTCGCGCCGCGATCATCCGGCTGCAACCCGACGTCGTCATCACGTTCGATGAGGACGGCCTCTACTGGCACCCCGATCACATCGTCATGTTCGAACGGACGACGGCGGTGGTGGCGGCGATGGGTGAGGAGGCGCCGGCGCTGTTCTACGTGTCGATGCCGCGTGGCAGCATGCGCGGTGTGCTGACCGCAGCCGCGGCCGCGGCGCCTCCGGACACGCCGATCCCGCAACGTGTGCTGGGGATCGACGAGGTGGATGCATTCGGACTATTTGCCGCACCGCCGACGCTGGTGATCGATGCCGGCGATTTTGCGGCCACCAAGCTGGCGGCACTGCGCTGTCATCGCTCGCAGATTGCGGGCGACGGCCTGGATCGGCTGCCGGCGGACCAGGCCGCGCGGCTGCTCGGCGTGGAACACTATCGGCGCGCGGACGTCGGCGCGCAAGGCAAAGCCTTCATCGAGCGGTTGATGGAGTGTGATGGTCGCGTGGGGAGCTGATGGACGAGAACCTGCTGGGCCTGCTGCGCTGCCCCTTCTGCGGCGGCCACCTCAATCTCCTCGAGAACGCCGCGCTGGTGCGTGTCGAAGGACGGCTCGAGTCGGGCGTGGTGTGGTGCGAGTGCTGCGCCTTCCCGATCGTCGCGGGGATTCCGGTGCTGCGCGCCGACGAAGTCACGCGCACGGCAATGCACATGCTGGAGGCGGGCACGCACGAGGCTGCATTGTTGACGATGCTGGGGCTTGACGAGCCCGAGCGCGCCGAGTCGTTCCGCGGCCTGCTGACGCGGGGCGATCAGTTCACGTATCGCGACGCGATTGCCGTGCTCAGTCCCGACCCCGAAGGCACCTACTTCGTCTACCGCTTTTCGGATCCGACGTTTGTGATGGCCGAAACCGTTCTGAGATCGCTCGGCCAGCTGCCCGCCGCGTTCCCGGGCCTGGTGCTCGATATCTGCGGCGGTTCCGGGCACCTGACGCGCGTGCTCGGCGACATCCAGCCCGCGCACGAGGTAGTTCTCGCCGATATGTTCTTCTGGAAGCTGTGGCTGGCCCGCACCTTCACGGCGCCGCGCTCGGTACCGGTGTGCTGCGACGCCAATCAGCCGCTGCCGTTTGCCCGCGGCATCTTTCCGACCGTGGTGCTGTCGGACGCGTTCCCCTACATCTGGCACAAGCGCCTGCTGGCGGACGAGATGACGCGGCTTGCCGGCCCGGGCGGCACCATCGTCATGCCGCACCTCCACAGCTCTCGCGGCGAGAACTTCTCCCCGGGCATGACGCTGACGCCCGAGGGCTATCGTGATCTGTTCGTCGAGGCCGCGCCGCGCCTGTTCAGCGACAAGGCGCTGCTCGATCAGGCGATCGCCGGCACCGGGCTGGACCTCGCGAACGACGTCACGCCGGCGGATCTCGGCAGTGAGTCGTCTTTCACACTGGTTGCGAACCGCGGCGGCGAGATCTATCGGCAGTATCGCCCGGTCACCACCCCCGCGACCTCGGGCCAGCTGATCGTGAATCCGCTGTACCGCGTCGAACGGCGTGGCTCGAAAACCGAGTTGACCCTCCAGTTCCCGACCGTCGAGTACGAAGAGGAGTTCGCGGAGTGCCGCAGGTACCTGCCGGACACGGTCACGCTCGACGCGGATCTGTCGCGCCCGTTCACCGTGGCTGATGTTGGCGAGCGCGGCGACGAGCTGCGGCGGCGCCGCGTGTTGCTGGACGCTCCGTTCCGCTACTGCTGAGAACTCTGGCTGCGCCAGAGCTCGACGGCGTCGTACGGCGCCGTCACATGCAGGTGGCGTCCGACCCATTCCTGGATCACGACCTGCGGCCGTTCGGCGAGCACCAGCTCCGGGTCGAACTCGTTCTGCCAGACATAGACGGCGCGGCTGAAGTGCTCGGAGAGGTACGGAATCATCGCCGAGCCGAACGAGTCGCGGAAGATCACCGCACGCGGCCGCGTACCGGGCTGCTCGGTGACCACGCGGGCATCCATCAGCGCGCGGCTGGCCCGCTCGGGTTCGATCACCCGGGCGCGGCGCGGCGTGCGCGGCTCCAGCTGCAGGTCCTCTTCAACCAGCACGCTCTTCAGCCCCAGCATGCGCGCCAGATCGAGCCCTGGTCGCATCACCTGCTGGCGGTCGAAGTCGTCGAACGTCGCTGGCGGGCCTCCGGGGTTGCCCAGCTGTTCGATCACCTGGCGATAGGCGACGAAGGCGCCGAGGTCGTTCCAGTGCGTGTCGGTGATTTGGAACAGCCGGCCGGCATTCCGGGCGGCCAGGACCGGCGGACGCAGGTCGGCAACGTGCACGGTCGAATGCGTCCGAAGGTGATCCAGCAGCTGCTCGGCCCGTGAGTGCGACAGGCCCTGGTTGACGCCAGCGGGCATGAACTCCGGATAGATCACGTGTTTGTCCGGTGCCACCGCGAAGACGTAGTCGATGCCCTGCTGCTGAAGCCAGTCCTGCGTGTGCTGCAACGTGTCGCGCCACGCCTCGAGCTCGATCTCGGTGAACGGGCGGCTGCCCGAGTAGTCCTCTGCCGCGCCGTCCGTGCCGTAGAACAACCAGCCGTCCTTGCCAAGGATCACGTCGGGCGTGGTCGATGAGTGCAGCACCTGCACGCGGAAGCGCGCCTGCCAGCGCACCAGCTGCGACCGGAACGCGAAGTGGTCCGCAAAGTAACTCGTGAACGCGTAGGGCCACGCCGCCAGCGACTCCCTGTCGTGCGGCCACGTCGGCAGCGGCGCCGGCTCGCGATTCTCCTCGAACGCGTCCTCGGGTTCCTCAGTGGTGACGGTCGCCACCAACGGCGCTGAGATCGCCAGCACGAAGGCGGCGATGACCAGACGTTCGATGACTACGGGCAGCTTCAGGGCGCGCATATCAGAAGCGGAAGTAGATGAAAGGGCTGAAGGCGCCGGCGGCGACCTGCGTCATCGATGCCAGCAGCATCACGGCAAGCGCCACGGCAGTACCGAGCGCCCACGGCGCGGACATCTCCGCGGCGGCGTCGTGAGCGCCAGCGGCGGCGCGGTGACTGGTGACGTACGGCGCCAGCGCCGGCACCACCGGCATGGAGCCGATGATGCCTGCCAGCCCCGCCAGCAGCAGCTCCGGCGTCAGGTACCAGGACGCGGCGTAAGGCGTCGGCGCTCCCGTGCCCAGGCCCGCCATCGCCATCAGCATCGCCCACGCGTGCGAGGCCGAGTCGGCGCGGAAGAACACCCAGCCCACCATCACCACCAGCAGCATGTAGGCCCAGCCCACCACGCGCGGAGCACTCGACAGCCAGCGTCCCAGGCCCAGGCGTTCGAGCACCAGGAACAGCCCGTGCATCAGACCCCAGATCACGAACGTCCAGCTCGCGCCGTGCCACAACCCGCACAGGAAGAACACGATGGTCAGGTTCAGGTAGACGCGCGCGGGCGAGACCCGGCTGCCGCCGAGCGGGATGTAGAGGTAATCGCGGAACCAGGAGGACAGCGACATGTGCCAGCGCTTCCAGAAGTCCTGCACCGACGTAGCGACGTAGGGATAGCGGAAGTTCTCCGGGAAGGTGAAGCCGAACATGTGGCCCAGCCCGATGGCCATGTCCGAGTAGCCGGAGAAGTCGAAGTAGATCTGGAGCGTGTAGCAGGCGACGCCGAGCCACGCGTGCGCCGCGGTCAACTCACCGGGCGGCAGCCCGAAGATCGCGTCGGCCGGACGCGCGACGATCCCCGCCACCAGGAGCTTTTTGGCCAGGCCGATGATGAATCGCCGCACGCCCAGGGCGAAGCCGCTGGCCGTGTGCGGTCGCGCGTTGATCTGGGCAGCGATGTCCTTGTAGCGGATGATCGGCCCGGCGATCAGCTGCGGGAAGAACAACAGGTACAAGGCGGCCCCGACCGGCCCCTTCTGCGCCACCGCCTGCCGGCGATAGACGTCCACGATGTAGGAAATCGAGTGGAACGTGAAGAACGAGATCCCGATCGGCAGCAGCAACTCCGGAGCGGCGAGCGGCTCAATCCCCACCGCGCCGAGCGCGAGGTTCAGGTTCTCGATCAGGAAGCCCGAGTACTTGAACGTCGCCAGCGACAGCAGGTTCAGGGTGACGATGCCGACCAGCAGCCGCGTCGCGGCCGGCGTGCCGCGGAGCCGATCGACCCACACGGCGGCGATCGTGTTGATGACGATCGAGGCGAGAATCAGCCAGGTGAAGGCGCCGCCGTCGCGGGCGTAGAACAGCACGCTGGCGACGACCAGCAGCGCGTTGCGCGCCGCCAGCGGCGTCACGTAGTAGATCGCGAGCAGCAGCGGCAGGAACGCGAACAGGAACGTCGGTTCGGTGAACAGCACGGCGTCGCTAGTCCTTCACCTCACCGCCGTTGAATCAGGCCGCTCGCTGATGAGGCCGGACCGCACGGGGTTGCCGAAGGCGTCGAGCAGGACGCGCATCAGGGTGTCCATGCGCGCCACGGACGGATGTGCGGGGACGAGCCCGTCGCGGAAGCCGTGCTCGCGCAGGCGCGCGAGCACATCCGCGCGGCCGGTCACCACGTGCACCGGCACGGCCCACGACGCGCCTTCGCCGCTGACCAGGGCCGGCGGCTGATGATCGCCGAGGATCACCATCACGAAGTCGCGATCGGCGCGCAGGCGGAGGTAGCCGCCAAGGGTGTCGTGGACGTAGGCCATCGACCGGGCATAGCCCGGGCCGAGATTGTCCCAGTCCGGCGTGGCGTCCCACGCCTGCTCGAGCGGTTCGTTGTCGTAGGGACTCGACGTGAGGATGCGGCTCCAGTCCGGCTGATACGGCGGCACCGGCGTGAATGGCGCGTGCGTGCTGATCGTCGGCAGGAAGACGAAAGCTGGTTTCCGCGGGTGCGGGGCGATGACCATTTCGTCCATCCGGGCAATCACGAACTGGTCGGTGACGTCCCACCAGCCGAACGGCGGTCCGGCGTACTTCAGATCCGCGGCGCCGTAGATGTGATCGAAGCCGTAGAACGCGCCGTCCGGCCACGCCGCCAGCAGGCCGGGCATGATCGCCGTGGTCGTGTAGCCGCGGCGGGCGAAGGCCGTGACCATCGTGTCGCGGTGTTCGGCCATCAGCCGCATGTTGACGTCGGGATCGCGAACCTCGGTGCCGGAGAGCAGGCTGATGTGCGCCAGCCACGACTCGCCGCCGAAGGTCGTCGAGTCCACGAAGGCGCTGACCACGTTTCGTCCGGTCTCGCGAATCGCGGCCGCCAGTTGCGCCCGCGCGGGCGCCAGCACCGGCTGGAACTCGGGGCGCTCCCAGCTGGCGGCGCCGTACGACTCGACGAACAGGACGAAGACGTCGGCGCCCTGCACGTGGGCGAGGTCCGTCTGCACATCCGGCGCCGGCGGCAACGGCCGCGCCACGCGCCCGGTGGCTTCGCGCGCGAACTCCGTCACCTCTCCGGCGAACGCGAGCGAGACGGGCGGAGCGAATTCGACCTGCGGGAACAGGCCTTCGTCAACGCGGCGGACGGCGGCGATGGTGAGGATCAGGAGGGCGGTCGCGATCAGCGCGCGCTGCGCGCTCGGGAGGTTGCCGGCGTTCGTCACGCGCCCGATAGCCCACCGGACCGGCAGGTAGATGACCACCGGCACCACCACCACGGCCGCAATCACGGCGAACAGGACGGCCGGCTGGGCGACGGCCGCGAACATCGCGCCCACGTCCGGCAGCAGCTTCAGGTCCCAGTAGAGATTGACGCTGCGGCCGTAGAGCGATCGCGTGCTCACGTCGATGTAGTGGCCGATGACGAGCACGACCCAGACCGCTGCCAGGAGGCCGCGCGCGCGGGCGGAGACGGGCTGGCCACGCCAGGCCCTGACCACCGCCAGCACCAGCACGAGCAGCGCCGCTTCGAGCGACAGCTGCGCGCTGGCGCGGACGCCGAGGGTGGGCCAGATGCTGACGAACGTGAGCGACAGGTTGAGCAGCACCAGCGCCACTGTGAGCAGAGCCCACCGCATCGCTGTACTGCTCTGTGCCGCCCCGTTCATCCTCTCTAGGATAGCTTCTAAGCCCTCGGCGCACTTGCGTGGGAGCGCCGCCGAGGTCTTGGGTCTTGAGTCTTAGGGCTTAGGGCTTGGGGCTTAAGGCTTGGGGTGGGTCTTGGGTCTTGAGTCTTGGGTCTTGGGGCTCCGCCGCTCGACTCCCGACTCCCGACTCCCGACTCCCGACTCCCGACTCCCGCCCCCCTTCGGGTGCCTACGGCGCGATCAACACGTAGCCGCGCTGCTGGAACGCGATGATCGTAGTCAGCGCCCAGAGGTCCAGCTGGATTTCCGGCTGGATGGTCTTGGGATCGATCTTGTTGCCCAGCACGGCCTGGCCGCACACCCGGAAGTCCACGCCGGCTTTCTTGAGCGCCTGGATGAGCGCGATGTTCGGGTTGTCCTTGCCCTCGTGGCGAGCCTTGTAGGTGTCGTTGTTGAGGATGTAGTCGGTCCCACCCTGGTGGAAGACCAGGGCAATCTGGCGGTTGCTTGCCGGCACGCCGGTCTTCGCCAGCGTGTTCACGTAGCGCGCCACCACCTGCAGCATCGGGTGCACTTCGGTCGGCTTCGGGCCGGCGGTCGCCAGGTCGAAGACCACTTTGTGGACGACCTTCGGATCCGGCATCTCGTGCGCGCCCGGGACATCGCGCGCTGGATCCACGCCGGGCACCGGCAAGGCCTGCGCCGCGGCCAGGTTCGCCGCACCAACCATCATCGCCCCGGCGGCGAGCGCCGCCATTACTGAACGTCTCATCGTTGTCTCCTTCGCATGCGCTCGCTGACCTCCGACGAGGTCGCGGCGTGCGGGTGAGAGCTTACACCGTACGAAGGCGCGGCCTTCGGCCCCTTAGGCGCTCGCTTCGCTCGCGTGGGAGAAGAGGATCGCACCGGCGCCATGTCACGCGCATCTGCGGTGCGGGGCGGAAGGGCGCGGCCTTCGGCCGCGTAGGAAGGCGGACCGGGCCCCTACCGCGCGACGCGCGGCCCGCTGGCGCCGAAGGCGCCGCCATACGGCGCGCAGCGCCGCCCTGTCCTCTTCACCGCGCGAAGCGCGGCCCTACGGCGCCGAAGGCGCCGCCAGTGCCGTTCCTACGGCGCGTAGCGCCGACCTGTCCTGCCCACCGCACGAAGTGCGGCCTTACGGCGCGCAGCGCCGCCCTGTCCGCTCCTACCGCGCGAAGCGCGGCCTTTGACATGAGTAGTAAACTTTCGCGCATGGGCCGTAAAGCCAACGCCAAGCGAGAGCCACGCACTGCCGAATTCACTTCCAGCCAGCCCCAGTGGGACGGCCCGAACCTGCCACTGCTGGCGCTCAGCCTGATCGGGTGCGCGCTGGCGGGCTATCTGTCCTACACCGCGTGGGTGGGGAGCGCCGTTCAGGGCTGCGCCGCGGGCAGCGGCTGCGACGTGGTGCTCTCCAGCCGCTGGGCGACGCTTCTGGGCGTGCCGACCGCGGTGTGGGGGTTGCTGACGTATCTGGCGCTGGCGGGAATCGCGTTCTCCATCCGCGGCACGCATCAGCAGTGGCGCCTTGCCTGGCCCATTGCCTTCCTCGGCGTGCTCTACAGCCTGTATCTGACGACCATCTCGCTCACCGTGCTCGGTGCGGCCTGCCCGTACTGCCTGACGTCGCTGGTCCTGATGACCTCCATCTTCGCGCTGGTCACCTACCAGCGTCCCGCGACGATGCCCGCGTTCACGTGGCAACGATGGCTTCGCTATCGCGCGCCGCTCGCCGTCGGCCTGATCGTGTTCCTTCACTTGAACTACACGGGCGTCGTCGGCAAGGCGCCGGCGTCGGAGGATCCGGTCCTGCGGCAGCTGGCCGTGCACCTGGCGGAGCGCGGCGCGAAGATGTACGGCGCCGACTGGTGCCCGCACTGCCAGGATCAGAAGGCGGCGTTCGGCGCGGCCGCCAAGCGTCTGCCCTACATCGAATGCAGCATGGGCGGCCAGGGCTCGCCGCAAACCACCGTGTGCCGCAACGCCGGCATCACGACCTACCCGACCTGGGAGATCGACGGCAAGCGCTACGCCGAGGTGCTGTCGCCGCTACGCCTCGCGGAGCTCACCGGCTTCGATCTGGCGGCGGCTGCCGCGGCCGCTCCTAAGCCCGCGCCGGTGCCGCAGTAGCGCGGCAGGCCTGCGGGGAGTACACGATGGGCCACACGGTCGAGACGTCCACGCCTCCGGATACGCCCACGCCGATCGGGCCGTACAACCACATCGCCAGGGTGGGTCCGTTTCTCAGCATCGGCGGGACAGCTGGAGTGAACCCGGCGACCGGGCTGCTCGCGGGTGAGGACGCCTACGCGCAGGCCGCGCAGATCCTCGACTCGTTCGCGGTGATGCTGGCGTCGGTGGGCTCGGACCTCGGGCACGTCATCCACATCAACGTGTTCCTCAAGGACATGCGCGACTTCGCGGAGATGAACCGCGCCTACGTGGACAAGATGGGCACGCACCTGCCGGCACGGACGGTCGTCGGCGTGCACGAACTGCCCAAGCCGGGCATCCGCATGACGATGAACCTGACGGCGGTTACGAGGGAGTGATCGACGCGACCGTGATCGTGCTGGTCTTCGCGTCCAGCGTCCCGACGACTTTCACCTTCTTGCCGGCGAACGCCTTCGTCGCCTTCTGATCGCTCAGCTGGTAGACGTGCTCGGCATCCACCAGCACGTACGGTCCCGCCATGCTCTTCGATGCAGGCGTGCGTGCACTCCGCGTCGGTGTCTCCCATCCGCATCGCCGCGTGGCTCTGCGCGCACATGCTGTCGGAGATCGTGCCGACGAAGGTCTGGTCCGATGGGGCGGCGCCGAACGTCACGGCCGCGAGGACGCTCGCAAGAAGAAGCTTCATGAGGTAGCCTCGGCGGGAAGATAGCACGGGCGCGGCGTCGGCGGGCGCGGGCTACGCCCGCGTAGGTAAGAACGGCCTCGCCCCTTCGGGGCTTGGTGGGCGCGCCTGCGGCGCGTAGGGAAGACTTGCTCGTCTGCCGTCTGCCGTCTGCCGTCTGCCGTCTGCCGTCTACGCGCCCGAGCCGCCTGCCGTCCTACGCGCGCGAAGCGCGCGCCTTCTCTGTCAGCGCCTCCTGCACCAACGGCACCACCTGTGTGCCGTACAGCTCGATGCTGGTGAGCAGCTTCTCGTGCGGCAGCGCGCCGTTGCTGTACTTCATGTCGAAGCGCGACAGCTTCAGCGCCTTCACCGTCGCGGCAATCTTGCGGGCCACGGTCTCCGGCGAGCCGACGCACAGCGCGCCGTCCGGACCCGCTTCGCGCTCGAACTGCGCGCGCGTGACGGGCGGCCAGCCGCGTTCCGCGCCGATGCGCGTCATCATCGCCGCGTAGTGCGGCCACAGCTCCTCGCGCGCCTGTTCGTCGGTGGCGGCGATGTGCCCGGGCGAATGCGCGCCGATCGGCTGCGGCTGATGTCCGAACTGCCCGAGGGCGCGGTGATACAGCTCCACGTACGGCGTAAAGCGCTGCGGGTTGCCGCCGATGATCGCCAGCATCAGCGGCAGGTTGTGGCGCGCGGCGCGGATCACCGATTCCGGGCTGCCGCCGACGCCCACCCAGGCGCGCAGGCGACCGTTCTCGATCGGCGGGAAGATCGACTGGGCCGACAGCGGCGGACGCGTGGTGCCGGACCAGGTGACCGGCTGCTCGTTCAGGATCTCCGCGAACAGATCGAGCTTCTCCTCGAACAGCACTTCGTACTGCGAGAGGTCGTAGCCGAACAGCGGAAACGACTCGGTGAACGAGCCGCGGCCGAGAATCACTTCGGCGCGGCCGTTCGACAGCGCGTTCAAGGTGGAGAACCGCTGGTAGACGCGAATCGGATCGTCGGAGCTGAGCACGGTGACCGCGGAGCCCAGGTGAATGCGCGAGGTCTGCGCCGGCGATCGCCGCCAGCACCACCTCCGGCGCGGACACGGCGAAGTCCTTGCGGTGGTGCTCGCCGACGCCGAAGAAGGACAAGGCCGACCTGATCGGCCAGCACGGCCTCGGAGACGACGTTGCGCAGCACCTGCGCCTGCGACAGGGGCTTGCCCGCGCTGTCGAAGGTCACGTCGCCGAAGGTGTCGAGGCCCAGTTCGATGATGTCAGGCATATAGGTTGGATGCCTGCAGCCTACCCGGCGGGTTCAGGACGGTTCATGGCCGGCCGCCCTGTTCCTGGAGCCCGCTGAGGAACTGGGCGACGCGTTGGATGGGAATTCCCCGAAATCTGCCAAGGCTCAGAAGGTGTGTGTCGCCGCTCAAGATCACCTCGGCATCTGCCGCGACGGCACATTCCAGGATGCGGTCGTCACTGGGGTCAGCCTCGATCGCCTGGAGGCTCTCGGTAGGTGTGACCAGCCGGCCGACGACACGCAGTAGCCGGTCGGCTTCCGCCAGCCACTCCGGAGTGCGGTCGAACTTGTCCCTCAGGACGCGCAGTGCCTCCGCGATGATGGCTTCGGAGATGTAAAGGTCGACCTGGCCGTCAGTAGCAAGGTCGAGAAATTGCTTCGGCTTGCCGCCGAACTGCAGTGCGCTGACGAGGATATTCGTGTCAGCGACGACCCGCTTCACGATCGTGCCCGAGACTCCTGCACGGCCCTCTCGACGAGCGCCTCGACTTCAGCATCGGTCATATTGCTGCGTCGCAGCTCCCCCTCGCGGCCGACGCGGTTCAGCCAGCGACGGGCGAGGTCCCTCTCGAGGGCCTTCGTGGCAAGCTGCTCCACGGTCGTGCCCTCGGCGGCGGCGGCCTCCTGCACGCGGTCGTAGACCGCATCCGGAACGGCAATGCTCTTGGTGGGCATGACGAACTCCTCGATTATACGCCGCGCTGCGGGTGGGGCCAGACTCGGCCCAGAGGCTGCAGACGCGGCGGCGAATGGTGTCAATGCTTGCCCGTCGATCCGTCAGGCCGCCCTTCGAGGGAGATCACACGGCCATGGGGGTATTCTCTCAAGGAGCTTGCCCTCCGAGACAACCGGTACGGTTCACGACCGACGGGGCGTCGAGGTGCAGCCTGAGCGTGCTCGACGTTTGGGTGCGATGGCAGGAGACAACTTGCTCGATCAGATGGTCGGACCACGAAGCAGGGTGCTGTTCCTCGTTGCGATGGCATCCGCCATCGCCCCCTCCGCCTGTCAGCCCGCTGCTCTCCCTGAGTTGCGAACCGGGCATCGTGTCGTCCAGACCTGTCCATCGCCGTCTGAAGGCTTGGGGATGTTCCCGCCTGGCTTCCAGGCCAGTGACGCGAGCATCACACCGGAGATCTCGACGTTGATTCGCCAGGCGGGCCTTGCCCCTCTGTGGTGTGGCGAAGGGCCGATCGAGGCGTATCGTCTGACGTGGGACCGCAGTTTCAGCCGCTCGCTGGTAGCCGAATTGTTCAGTGCCGACGGCCAGTGGCGCACGACCGGCGTCCGTTTCGCGGACCCCCGTCAGAATCCCGCAGAGATGGAACTGCGATTCCAGTCTGATGAGAGAGTCACCCGAGAAGTCCCAGAGCGAGCGGCAACCGAGATCATTGCCGCATTCGCAGCGGGAAAGCTGTGGAGTGCCTCGCGGTACGACGCCGACCCGAGCACCGGCGGCGCCTGGGTTCTCGAAGCGCGCCACGACGGCGCCTATCAGGTGATTCCTCGAACGAGTGGCCCCCATGGCGAACTGGGCGAGGCTGCACTGCAGCTGGCACGAATCGCGGGTGTATGGCCGCTGCCGGAATGAGTAAGCCATCAGCACGGTGGCACGACCCAGCGTGGATAGGCACCCCGATCGATTCACCTACCTCGCTGGGGTACACGAGCAGGTGGGAGGAGGTCGGGCACGTAGGGCGACCACCCTTCAGAGGCACCCTCGCGAGCTAGACGACCTGCCTCAGGTGTCGAGCGGGTAAGGCGCGAGAGCTGATCGGACAACCGCCAGCAGGTGGTGGACCTGGGTGGTGTACCCGCGCGATCCGGGTTCAGCACCCGCACGACTTGCGTCACCAACCGCCGGACCTGGTTGAGCACCCGCGCGACCAGGGGCACGCAGGATCGGGGGCTACCCCGAGCAACCCGCGGACCTACCCTCAGCACCCGCGCGACTTACGCCAGCAGTAGTGCGCACCTGCAAGTGATTGACTGGCCGGCACTTAGGGCGCGCCAAAAATGTAATGCCGCGAACCGCTCAAGTGAGTCCGGGTTTTTGATCCGGTGACTCCGCGGTTCGATAGCGTTGATCCCGCCACCCGCTCACGTAACTCCGCGGGGTGCTGCGGCAGGTCCCCGTATCGCTCAGGTTCGTCCGCACCACCGCTCAGGGAGGCCCGGGTGACCGCTCCAGCAGGTCCGCCCTCCGCGTCGGCAGGTCCGGCGGTCGGTGAGCGGAAGTCCCCGGAGGTGCTCCGGTGATGCCGCGATCGTGGTGCCGCAGATCCGCGAGCCGCTGCGCGCGATACCGGCCCACCGCTCCGGCAGGTCCGCGGACCGCTGGCGTGAGTCGGCGTCATGCTGCCGTAACCCCATGGAGTGCGACACCTGATCCCGAAGGCCCTCAGGCGCAACCCGAAGTACCCGTGATCCCTCCCCTATAATCCGCACCCATGAGGCTCAGGCTCGCGGTTCACGCCGGCATCGTCCTGGTGTTCCTCGCGGCGTGGACGATGAGTCCGGCCGTCGCTCAACAGGCCCGGCCCGCCGCGCCGGCACCGCGTCCGCCGGCGGAGCTCCTCCGCTTGTCCCTTGCCGCCGAGACGCCCGGCCTGGCCGACCCCTTCAAGGGAATCACGACGAACGGTCAGGTGGAGCCCGGACTGTTCGCGGTCAAGTCAACCGGTGTATCGACCGCGCCGGTGCGGCAGGCGGCCGAGTCGTTCCTCGCCGCGCTCTCGCCCGAGCAGCGCCGCAAGACGATGTTCGACGTCAAAGACGATGAGTGGCGCAAGTGGATGAACCAGAGCTTCTACGTGCGGCAGGGCGTGAGCTTCGACGAGATGTCGCCCGCGCAGCGCGAAGCCGCCTTCGGACTGCTCCGCGCCTCGTTGAGCGCGCGTGGCCTGACGCTGACCCGCAACATCATGCGGCTGAACCACACGCTCGGTGAGTTGAACGACAACAACTTCGCCGAGTACGGCGAGTGGCTGTATCACATCACCGTGATGGGGACGCCCTCGGCGACCGAGCCGTGGGGCTGGCAGTTCGACGGCCACCACGCCGTCATCAACTACTTCGTGCTCGGCGACCAGGTGGTGATGACCCCGTACTTCGCCGGCTCGGAGCCGGTCATCGCCAAGGCCGGCAAGTTCAAGGGCACCTCGATCATGGAGGTGGAGCAGTCGGCGGCGCTGACGATGATCAACGGCCTGGACGCGTCGCAGCGCGCCAAGGCGGTGCTGAAGGTATCCAAGACCGGCAACGAGATCCTGACCGAGGCCTGGCGCGACAACGTCGTCCTGGACTACGCGGGGATTCCGGCCTCCGCGCTGTCGCCGGCGCAGCGGCAGCAGCTGCTGGCGCTGGTGGACCTCTACATCGGCAACATGGACGACGGCCACGCCAAGGTCAAAATGGCCGAGGTGGAGCGACACCTGGATCGCACCTACCTGGCCTGGATCGGCGGCACCACGCCGGGCAGCGTGTTCTACTACCGCATCCACAGCCCGGTGGTCCTGATCGAGTTCGACCACCAGCGCCCCGCCAACCTCCGGCACCTCAATAATCCCGACCTCCCCAACGTCGAGCACGTCCACGCCATCGTCCGGACGCCCAACGGCAACGACTACGGAAAAGACCTGCTCCGGCTGCACTATCAGCAGCATGCTCACTGAGGTTTCAGGCCCCGAAAGCGGCGATACTGGAGGCATGCAGGTTCTTCTCCGTCGCCCCCGTGCCTGGTTGCTGATCCTGGCGCCCGTGCTCCTGTTGGCCGGGCCGCCGCTGGCCGCACAGCAGCCCGCCGCCCCGGTCCCGTCGCTCGACCCGACCCAGACGATCCCCGTCGACCCGCTGATCACCGTCGGCACGCTCCCCAACGGCCTCCGCTACTACGTGCGCCCCAACCGGCTGCCGCGAGGCCGCGCCGAACTGCGGCTGGTGGTCAAGGCGGGGTCGGTGCTGGAAGACAACGATCAGCGCGGGCTGGCCCATTTCGTCGAACACATGGCGTTCAACGGGTCGCGGAACTTCCCCCGGCAGCAGATCGCCACCTTCATGCAGTCGATCGGGATGCGCTTTGGCGCGCACGTCAACGCCCACACCAGCTTCGACGAGACGGTCTACGAGCTGCAGATTCCAACCGCCGATGCCCGCGTCATCGACCAGGCGCTGCTGATGATGGAGGACTGGACCAACGGGGTGACGTTCGATCCCGCCGAAGTGGACAAGGAACGCGGCGTGATTCTCGAGGAGTGGCGCCTCGGCCTTGGCGCCGACGCCCGCATGCAGAACATCATCATGCCGATCCTGCTGCAGGGCTCGCGCTACGCCGAGCGCTCGCCGATCGGCACACCCGATAGCATCCGCAATGCGCCCTACGCGCGTCTGAAGCAGTTCTACACCGACTGGTATCGCCCCGACCTGATGGCGGTGGTCATCGTCGGCGACTTCGATCCCAAGGCGATCGAGGCCGGCATCAAGGCGCACTTCGGGCCGATTCCCGCCGCCGTCTCGCCGCGGCCGCGCCCGGTCCATTCCGTCCCGCCGCACGCGGGCACGCTCTACGCGGTGGCGACCGATCGCGAAGCCACGAACACCACGGTCGGTCTGATCGGCAAGATGCCGGCGCGCGATCAGCGCACCGTCGGGCATGTACCGGCAGCAGATGGTGGAGCGGCTGTTCAGCGGCATGCTGTCGGATCGTCTGGTCGAGATCTCACGGACGGCTGACGCGCCGTTCCAGGCCGCCCGCAGCTCGCGCGGACTGTTCGTGCGGACCATGGAAGCGACCACGATGCAGGCGCTGGTGGCCGACGGCGGCGCCGAGCGAGGGTTGACCGCGCTCGTGGCCGAGGCCGAACGCGTGGCGAAGTTTGGATTCACCGCCACGGAGCTCGAGCGGCAGAAGGTGAGCAGCCAGCGTTACCTGCAGCAGGCGCTCCTCGAGAAGGACACCAGCGAGTCGGCGCCGCTTGCCGAGGAGTTCATCCGCAACTTCATGGACGACGAACCGATTCCGGGCATCAGCTACGAGCAGGCGATGGCGCAGCGCCTGATGCCGGGCATCACGCTGGAAGAGGTCAATAAACTGGCGGCGACCTGGCTGCCCGATGGCAACCGCGTGGTCGTCGTCAACGCGCCCGAGCGGGCCGGTCTCACCGCGCCGACGGCGGCAACGCTGGCGGCCGCGATGGCCAAGTCCGGCGGCAGCACCCTCTCGGCCTACGTTGACGTCGTGAACAAGGCGCCGCTCCTCGACCCGCTGCCGGCGCCGGGCAAAATCACCGGCACGACGACGATCGACAAGCTCGGCATCACCGAGTGGCGCCTGTCGAATGGCGCGCGCGTGGTGCTCAAGCCGACCAACTTCAAGGCCGACGAGGTGCTGTTCCGGGCCATCAGCCCGGGCGGGACCTCGCTCGCCCCGGATCGCGATTTCGTGGCCGCCCTCACCGCCGACGAAGTGGTCGCGGAAGGCGGGCTCGGTCGTCTCAACCGGAACGACCTGGACAAGGCGCTGTCCACCGTGAACGCCGCCGTGCGCGCCGACATCACCGACACCGAGGAAGGGCTGCGCGGCGGCGCCGCACGCGGCGACATCGAGACGATGTTCCAGTTGATCAACCTGTCGTTCACCGCGCCGCGGGCCGATCCGACGGCGTTTGGCGTGATGACCGCGAACCTGAAGCGGATGCTCGCCAACCAGGAGACGGAGCCCGAAACCGCGTTCTCGATGGCGGTGACCTCGGCGCTGACCGGCGATCACCCGCGCGCCCGCCCGCTCACGCCGGCGCTCGTCGATCAGATGAGCCTCGACAAGTCGCTCGCCTTCTACAAGGACCGCTTCGCCGACGCCAGCGACTTCACCTTCGTGTTCGTCGGCAGCTTCGACCTTGCCGCGATGCGTCCGCTGGTCGAGCGATATCTCGCCTCCTTGCCGTCGCTGAACCGAAAGGAAGCGGCCAAGGACGTCGGCATCCGCCCACCCGCCATGGTGGTCAAGCGCGAAGTGCGCAAGGGTGTCGAACCGAAGAGCGAGGTGAGCATCGTCTTCTCGGGCGAGTTCGAGAACACCGAGGCCAACCGGCTGCTGGTCAGCACGATGGCGGCGACGCTGAGCGGCAACCTCCACGGCACGCTGCGCGAGGACCTGGGCGGCACCTACGGCGTCAGCGTCGAGCCGACGTTTGGCTTCCGTCCCCTTCAGGAATATCGCGTCACGATCAACTTCGGGTGCGACCCGGCGCGCGTGGACGAACTGGTCAGCGACACCTGGAAGGTGATTGCCGACTTCAAGGCGAACGGGCCGTCGAGCCGGCCAGATCAACGACGGCCGTGTCGCGGCGCTGCGCGATCTCGAGACGAACCTGGAGCAGAACGGCTACTGGCTCAGCCGCATCACGCAGTCCTACGCCCGCGGCGAGGACGTGGCCGCGGCGTTCGATCCACGGCCGTTCTACGATCGGCTGACGTCGGCGGCGGTTCGCGATGCGGCGCGCCGCTACCTTGACGAGACGCGCTACGTGCAGGTGATCCTGCGCCCGGAGAAGAGGTGGAGTTCTGGGCCTGGTCCCGTCCCTATCCGCCCTACTGTCCGTCCCGCGACTTCCTCCGCCTGTCCGCGCTGTCGGCGGCGGCGCTTGGCTCGGCGCGTGTGAACGCACAGTCTCCGTCTGGCTCCGACGAGCGCATCGACGAGATCGCCGCGCTGATCACCGCGAAGATGGCGGAGTACCGCGTCCCCGGCGTGGGCTTCGGGCTGCTCGATAACGGCCAGCAGACGCTGCGCGGCTTCGGCGTCACCAGCCTCGACGATCCGGACCCGGTCACCGCCGACACGTTGTTCACCATCGCGTCGATCTCCAAGACCATCACGGCCACGGCGGTGATGAGGCTGGTGGAGGAAGGGCGCGTGGACCTGCGCGCGCCGGTGCGGACCTATCTGCCCGACTTTCACGTCCTGGACGAGGAGACGAGCCGCACGGTGTCGCTGTGGCACCTGCTGACGCACACGCCCGGCTGGGAAGGGCAGCTCGTCCACCGAGGATCGCGGGACCGAATCGCTGGCGCAGTTCGTCTCGGTGACCATGCCCACGCTGCCGCAGCTGGCAAAGCCCGGCGAGGTCTGGAGCTACAACAACGCCGGCTTCGCGCTCACCGGCCGGATCATCGAGGCCGTCACCGGCCGCTCGATTCACGATGCGCTGCGGGAGCTGGTCTTCACGCCGCTCGGCCTGTCGCGCACCTTCACCCGCCTGACCGAGTCGATGACGTTCCGCTTCTCCCTCGGCCATCGCGATCGCGAGAACCGGGTGGACGTGATCCGTCCATGGCAGACCACGTCGAGCACGACGGCCGGTGGCGTCATGACGTCGGTCGCCGATCTCATGCGCTACGCCCGCTTCCACCTCGGTGACGGCACGACCACGGGGGGCGTCCAGTACCTCTCGCCGGCGCGTCTCGAGCTGATGAAGACGCCCCAGGTCCGCAAGAACAGCACCACCGACGACATGGGCGTGGGCTGGCACCTGCGACCCGTGGGCGGGGTCGCCACGGTCGCGCACGGCGGCACGCTCAACGGCCACTGCCTGCTGGTGGAGCTGGTGCCATCGCGGCAGCTGGCGTTCACCGTGCTGACGAATCATCAGGATGGGTGGCGGCTGGTGCAGGACGTGGAACGCGCCATCCTGCAGCGTTTCGCCGGCGTGTCGCTGACGCCCGGGCAGGCGATTGGTCACCGCGGGGTCAACGAAGCGATGACCGGCCACGCGCAGCCGCTGGCGGTGCAGCCGAAGATCGACGACTACCTCGGCGTCTACCGGCGGACGCCGCTCGGCGCGGTGGAAGTCCGGCCGCGCGGCGATCGCCTCGGTGATCACCGGCGTCAACCAGCCAGACGCCCGGTTGGTGTTCTACGGGCCCGACGTCGCCTACGCCCTTGACGGTTCGTACCTCGGCACGCCGTACGAGTTCGTCCGCGCCGAAGATGGCGCCGTGCGCTGGATTCGCCTGAACGGACGGATTGCCCGAAAGGAAGGGTAGCGCCTCTGCGGTAGACTGCCCGCCATGCGTCTCCGCATCCTCTCCCTCGTGCTGGCCGCCGCGTCGGTGGCCGCGCCCTCCGCCCGCCAGCAGCCTGCCGCCGAAGCGCCGAATCCGGTCCGCGCGGCGTACACGAAGTACGAACACATGGTGGCGATGCGGGACGGCGTGAAGCTGTTCACCTCGGTCTACGTGCCGAAGACCTGCGCCGCGCCGGCGCCCATCATCATGCAGCGCACGCCCTACTCGGTGGCGCCGTACGGCATCGACAGCTACCGCACCACGATCGGGCCGTCGGATCACTTCCTGAAGGAGGGCGTGATCGTGGTCTATCAGGACGTGCGCGGCCGCTACCTGTCCGAGGGCGAGTGGATGGAAGTGCGTCCGCACAACCCGAAGAAGGCGGCGAAGGACGTCGACGAGAGCACCGACACCTGGGACACCATCGACTGGCTGGTGAAGAACGTGCCCTGCAACAACGGGCGCGTCGGCATGTGGGGCATCTCGTATCCGGGCTTCTACGTCTCGGCCGGCATGATCGACGCGCATCCGGCGCTGAAGGCGGTGTCGCCGCAGGCGCCGGTCACCGACTACTACCTGGGCGACGACTCGTTCCACAACGGCGCGTTCATGCTGGCGCGCGAACTTCGGCTTCTACACGGGCTTCCCGCGTGCGGCCCAAGCCCGAGCGGCCGCAGCCGCGCCCGCCGTTCGACTACGGCACGCCCAGCGGCTACGAGTTCTTCCTGCAGATGGGATCGCTCTGGTCCGGCGCCGAGCGCTACGGCGTGCTGGACAATCCCTACTACCGCGGCAATCTCGAACACACCGCCTACGACGAGTTCTGGAAGGCGCGCGCGATCTGGAAGCACTTCAAGGGCATCACGCCGGCGGTGCTGACTGTCGGCGGGTGGTTCGACGCCGAGGACATCGCCGGTCCGCTGCTCACCTACAAGACGCTGAAGGCCGACAGCGCCGACGACGAAGCGCCACCTGGTGATGGGCCCGTGGACGCACGGCAGCTGGGCGCGCGGCGACGGCCGCGTGGTGGGGAACCTCGATTTCGGCGCCGAGGTCTCGGCGTGGTATCGCGAGCACGTCGAGTTCCCGTTCTTCATGCAGCACCTGAAGGACAAGACCCTCGAGCCGGTCGCCGAGGCGACGATGTTCGAGACCGGGACGAACCGGTGGCGCACGTTCGCAGCCTGGCCGCCGCAGACCGCCGCAGACGACGATGTATCTGGGTGCGCGCGGCGACGCTGTCGACCGCGGCGCCGGCCGAAGCCGAGGCCTTCGACCAGTACGTGAGCGATCCCAACCGCCCCGTCCCGTACGTCGGGCACGTGCAGATGGGCATGCAGCGCGACTACATGACCGAGGACCAGCGCTTCGCGGCCACGCGGCCCGACGTGCTGGTCTACATGACGCCGCCGCTCGACGAGGACCTGACCGTGCTCGGCAAGATCGGTGTGGACCTGCACGTCTCGACCTCCGGCACCGACTCGGACTTCGTGGTCAAGGTGATCGACGTGTTCCCGTCGGACTATCCGACGCCGGAGTGGAAGGGTCCCGCGCCCGAGCCGGCCAATCGCGTGCAGATGGGCGGCTATCAGCAGCTGGTGCGCGGCGAACCGTTCCGCGGCAAGTTCCGAAACAGCTTCGAGGCCCCGGTGGCCGTTCGTGCCGAACCAGCCGGATCGCATCCGGTTCGACCTGCCCGACGTGGCGCACACGTTCCGCCGCGGCCATCGGCTGATGGTGCAGATCCAGAGCTCGTGGTTCCCGCTCATCGATCGCAACCCGCAGGTGTTCACCGACATTCCGAAGGCGCGTCCCGAAGATTTCACCATCGCCACCGAACGCGTCTATCGCAGCCAGGCGCGCGCGTCGGCGATCACGCTTCCAGTTGAACGGCGCTAAATCAGCCGCGCCGCCGCCGTGTCCCGGCGGGCCGACATAGAATCGGCGGATGATTCGACGCGCCCTGGCCCCGGTCCTGCTGCTGTCGATGCTGGCCGGCTGCCGATCGACCGCGCCGCTGCCGCCACCCGTCCCGCCACAGCCGCCGCCCGCGCCGGTAGCGGCCGCACAGCCGTCGGCGACGGATCCGGACAGCATCCGCTGGGTCCGCGACGCGGCCGAGTATCGCGCGGCAGTGGTCCAGGTCTATCGCGTGGCGACCATGCACGTGGAAGCCGAAGCCCGCACGCGGACGGCCGGGACCTGGGCGGTGGTGCTGGATGCCGACGAGACCATCATCAGCAACGTCACCTACCAGCAGGAGCGAGCGCGACAGGGTCTGCCCTACAGCACCGAGAGTTGGGCGGCCTGGGTGAGGCGCCGCGAGGCGACGCCCGTACCGGGCGCGGCGGCGTTCCTGACGCGCGTGCGCGCGCTGGGCGGCCGGATCGCGGTGGTGACCAATCGCCTGCAGTCGGAGTGCGACGACACCGCCGCGGTGTTCGCGCGCCATCAGCTGATCTACGACGCGATGCTGTGCCGGCCAGAACGGCACGCCGTCCGACAAGAACCCCCGGTTTCGCGCGGTGGCCGCCGGCCAGACGCCGGCTGGCGCGTCGCCGCTCGAAGTCGTCGCGTTCGTCGGCGACAACATCCTCGACTTCCCGGACCTGGGCCAATCGGTGAAGGAGAAGGGCGAGGCCGGCCTCGCGGCGTTCGGCTCGCGGTTCTTCATGCTGCCCAACCCGATGTACGGGAGCTGGCAATGAGCCGCCCGATCGCTCTCGGGGCGGTGCTCCTCTCCATGTTGGCCATCGCCGCGCCCGAGGCGCAGGCGCCATTGCCCGACGGCCCGCGCCTGCTCCCGCCGTCGCAGCAGATGGTCATCCGCGAGTCGTGGCTCGAGCAGCGGCACGCCACCATCCTGCCGATGATGCGCAAGCACAACATCGCGATGTGGATCGTGGTGAACGAGGAGTTCCACGACGACCCGCTCACGGCCTACATCGCGCCGCCGCGGCCCTACGCCGGGAACCGTGACTTCTTCGTCTTCGTGGACGCCGGGGCTGCCGGCTTGAAGACGCATTGCCATCACCGGCTACTCCGAGGACAACCTGAAGCGGTTCTTCGAATCGCCGGACGAGCCCGTGCCGGCCGACGTCCGCCTCGGGCAGCTGATGGACCAGTTCGATCCGAAGACCATCGGTCTCAGCATCGGCGGCGCCCGCGGGGTGACGCGCTCGCTGACGTTCGAGACGCACGCGTTCCTGCGCAAGGCGGTGGGCCCGAAGTACGCCGAACGGTTCGTCAGCGCCGCCGATCTGATCGAGGAGTACCTGGACACCCGCCTGGCCGACGAGAAGCCGCACTACGCGGTTGCCGTGGCGCTGACCGAGTCACTGACGAAGCGCGCGCTGTCGAGCGAGGTGATCACGCCCGGCAAGACCACGGTGGGCGAGGTGCGGCGCTGGCTCTACGACGCGCTCGGGGCGCACGGTGTCACCACCTGGTTCCAGCCGGACCTGCGCGTGCAGCGGCGCGGCGCGACCAGCCCGACCTCGCGTGGCTTCCTGGCGGTGGCGCCGGAGCGGATGGTGATCGAGCGCGGCGACGTGGTCCACGTGGACTTCGGCATCACCTACATGGGGCTCGACACCGACTGGCAGAAGATGGCCTACGTGCTGCGCGAGGGCGAGACAGGACGTGCCCGAGGGCCTGAAGCGCGCGATGCGCAACACCAACACCCTTCAGGATGCCTTGATGCGCCGGCACTCGCGGCCCGGCCGCCTGGCCGGTGACGTCTACCTGGACACGATGGCCGAGATGGGCGAGCAGAAGATCGAGGCGATGATCTACTCGCACCCGGTGGGCTGCGCAGGGCCACGGCCTTGGCGCCTCGATCGATTTCCGCTCTTCGCAGCGGCAGGACATCGCGCAGCAGGCACAGAAGCGGCTGCGCGCCGGCTCCTACATCTCCATCGAGCTCAACACCGGGACGCCGGTCCCCGAGTGGGACGGACAGAAGGTGTTCGTGATGATGGAGGACGTCGCCTTTCTTGAAGATGACGGGTGGACTTCTTTCGACCACGGCAAGAAAGCTGGTACTTGATCAAGTAAGCGAATCTGATGATCTCGTGATGTGGTGATCTCGCGATCGATCTGAAGATCGTCAAGATCTTATCTCCTCGCGCGAAGTGCAGTGACGGGGTTGATTTCCGTGGCCCTTCTTGCCGGGAGCCAGGTGGCGGCCAGGGCGGCGGTTACGAAGCCCACTGGCACCAGCGAGAACGTCCACAGGTCGAAGCCCTTCATGTCCACGAAGGTGCTGGCCAGCACCTGGCCAATGCCGATGCCCAGGAACCACCCAACGACCACGCCGCCTGTCGTCGTCATCAGGCTCTCTCCCAGGATCAACTTCAGCACCGCCGCGGGCTTGGCTCCCACCGCCATGCGCACGCCGATCTCGCGGGTCCGCCGGGCCACCGCGTAGGAGGTCACCCCGTAGATGCCGACCAGCGCCACCAGCATCGCCAGCCCGCCGAAGAAGGCGAAGAGCGAGGTGGAGAGCTTCAGCATCCAGTACTCCGCCGACGTGTCCATGTGCATCCTGAACGTGCGCACGCCGAACAGCGGCACCGTCGATGCCTCCTCGCGCACGGCGCGGCGAACGGTGTCCACCAGCGTGTCGGAGGGGGCCTGTGGGCGGACATGGAAGAACACGTTGCTCTCGAAGCCCTGCGCGAAGGGGACGAACACGCCGCCACGCGGTTCGCGTTCGAAGAGCTGGGTGCGGGTGGCGGAGACGATGCCGACGACCTCCATCGGCCCGCTGGTGTCACGGCGACCGCGCTGCGCCTCCCACTGGATGCGCTGACCCAGCGCGTCGCCCTTCGGCCACAGTTTCCGGGCCAGCGTCTCGTCGAGGATGGCGACGTGAGGAGCGCTGGTGCCGAACGCCTCGGCGGACGTGAACGGGCGCCCCTGGAGGAGGCGAACGCCCATGGCGTCGAAGTAGCGGGCGCCGACCGCGTTCCACGCCGAACTGAACGTCTGGCCGTCCTCGGGGCTCGATGCCTTCGTCCCCGGCGGCACCTGCACGCCGGCGCGCTGAACACTTCGGCCGATGCTGACCATGCCCATCGGCACGATTGCGCCGATGCTGGCGGATTGCACGCCCGGCAGTCCGGCAAGCCGCGACTCGATGCGGGCGTAGGCGTCCAGGCTCTGCGCTTCATCGAGACCGCCAAGCCGGCTGTCCACCTCCGCCAGCACCGTGTCGTCCGCGCGGTAGCCGAGATCGACCGTGAAGGCGCCGAGCGCCATCTGGAGGAACAGCCCCGCGGCGATGAGCAGCGTCAGCGACAGCGCCACCTGCGCCGCCACCAGCGGGTTGCGCGGCACGAATCTCCACCGCCGCGGCGCCGGGTCGTCGCCGGTCTGCACCTTCAAGTCGGTGAGGATGTCGGCACGCGAGTGCTTCAGCGCCGGCCCCAGCGCGAATCCGGCGGTGGCCAGCAGGCAGAACACGATGGCGCCGGCCACGACGGCGGGCGCGGCGATGCCGTCGAGCACGACGGTGATCGGGACCATCGTCTGCAGGCTCGACGTGATCAAGCTCACGCCGTACAGACCGAGCGCCACGCCGATGGTACCGCCGACGAGCGACAGCACCAGGCCCTCGATGAGCAACTGGCGGACGATGCGCATCCGGCCGCCGCCGAGCGCCAGGCGGATCGCGAACTCCTTGCGGCGGGCCCGGCCCCGCGCCAGCAGCATCGACGCGAGATTGAGGCACACGGTCAGCAGCACGGCTCCGGTCATCCCCATCATCAACGCGCCGAGCGTCGTCAGCACGCTCTCGTCCGAGGGAGACGTGCTGGTCCCGAACTTCGGCAACGGCCCGAGCGACAACACGTAGTGTTCGTACTCGGGGAAGGATCGCGCCACTCCCTGGCCAAGCAGGTCCAGGCCGACCGAGGCGGTGGACATCTCGATGCCGTCCTTCAGCCGCCCGACCAGGAACAGGTTGTAGGAATCGACTCGCTGCAGCGAGCGCGCGGCGTCGCCCGCGAAGTCGTTCGCGAGGGTGTGGAAGACGCCCAGCGGGAAGAACAGCTCCGCGCCGAACACGCTCATCGTGCCGGTGAAGCCGCGCGGGGTGATGCCGATGATCGTGAACTCACGCTCGTTGACGCGGACCGTCTTGCCCACCAGCGCCGGATCGAATCCGGTCCGCTGCCAGTGAGCGTAGCTCGCCACCACGACGGGGATGTCCTGGCCCGGCCGATCCTCCTCGGCCGTGAACGTGCGGCCCTGCAGCAGCGGCACGCCCAACACGTCGAAGTAGTTGGCGCTCACCACGGCCGACATCGAGCGGCGCGACTCCACGCCGTTGCCGACTCCGACCAGCGTGGGATTGTGCGCGAGGATGCCGCTGAACATGTCGCCGCGCGCGGCGAGTTCCTGGTAGATGGGATACGAGAAGGCGCGGTAGTTGCCGGCTGGACTCGGATCCCGCGAGTAGAGCTGGACGACCCGATCAGGCTCCGGGAATGCCCGCCCCGCCATGGTCAAGGCGTAGACCACGCTGAACATGCCCGCGTTGAGTCCGATGCCAAGGGCCAGGACCACGATGGCGGCCAGCGTGAAGCCGGGGGTTTTCAGCAGATGCCGGACCGAAACCTTCAGATCGCCCATTGGGGGGCTATACGAAGGTCGGAGGGCATTGTTCCGAAGGCAAAAGGCAGAAGGCAAAAGGCAAAAGAGCCTAGAGCCTAGAGCCTAGAGCCTATCGGTGCATCGCCACCATGTCGCCGACGCCGACCGCGTCGTTGGCGCGTTCGATCTGAATAGTGGCGGACTGCGGCCGCACCGAGACGATGATGCCGTCCCCGACGGTGACGACCGGGCCGCCGCCGGCGACGGAGCGGCGGAAGATCGTGAAGCGCTGGCCGCGCACCACGCCCTGGTTGAGGCCGCGATCGATCACCATCAGCTGTTTCGGGCCGGCGATCGCCATGCCGAGCTCGCCAAACACGATGTGCGCCGGGTCGTCGAACTGCGGCTCACCGGGCGCCTGAGCGGTGGTCACGGGTTGGGGGTCGAACGGCTCGATGGCGTCGCCCGCAAAGAACTCGCCGCACGAATAGACGACCACCACCACCGAGGATTCCGCGGTGGTTTGCACCACCTGGACCAGGCCGGCGGTGTGCTCACCGAAGGTCGCCTTCTTGAGCGGCACGCCCTTGTCGCCGGTGCGGAAGCGGCGGCGCACCACGAAGTTCTGCCCGACGGTCATGCCCATTTCGGTGCCGATGTCCACGAGCAGGACGTCGCCGGACCCATACAACTGGCGATGCGCATCGTCGCGGTGCCCGACGATGTGACCGACCGTGACGTTCTGGTCGGCAGGCTGGTCCGGACCACAGACCGAGGCCAGCAGCACCTTCGGGATCGGCACCGTCTGCGGGCGCGGACGCACGGGCGGCAGCGGCTCCGGAGCGCGCGGCGGCACCGGCGCGGCGCCGGTGACGGTCACGGTTTCGGTGAGTGACGCCAGCGACAGCTGGCGATCGAGCACGAATATCTCACCGGGCCGCAACACCACGGCCGGGTTGGTGCGGGTCTCGAACCCCGACATCGCGAACGTGACCGAGTAGGTGTCTGGCGGCAGCGGCGGTGACTGGTACTGCCCGACCCTGTCGGTGATCACGACCACTGGCTTCGACCGCGGTCCGCTCAACGTCACGGTGACGCCCGGCAGCGCCCCGCCCGAGCCGTCCGTGACGCGGCCGGTGAGGCGCGCCTGGTCGCCTTGCCTGGCCCACGGGGTGGCGCCGGCCATCAGCGCGATCAGCAAAACGATAGCGAAAGTGCGGGCAGGTACGTGCATCGATCCACTCAGGGGGTTCGTCTGCTTATCGGATCCGTCCCGGCGGCGCTGTAGCGCCTCTTATCCGACGCGAGTCCACGCCGCCACGAGCTCGGGCGCGTGCAATACCGCGTGGCTCGCCACCGCCTGCTGGCGCAGTCGTTCCGCCAGCGTCTCGATCCCGATCTCTTCAGCCGTCGTCACCCCGACGCGTGCGGCAAGCGGCAGCAGGCTGCGCACCGTTTCCGCCAGATACGTGTAGACCGGAGAATCTGGCCCGGTCTCGATGCGCGCCATCCCCATCATCGTCGGCGGCGGCAGCCCTGCGGCCTGATACAGGCTGCCGAGCCGCATCCCGATGTAGAGGTCGATTTTCGCCCGCGCGAACGTCTCGTTGATCACGCCCACGACCTCGTCATAGAGGGGCACGGGCGGCACGGCGCCGATGCCCGGCGGGCAGAACTCCTGGAAGTAGAGGAATCCTCCGGGCTTGAGGTATGACGCGAACGCCTTGATGCCGGCCACCGGATCGCCGAGGTAGAGGATCACCAGGCGGCCGATGACCGCGTCGAACTGTCCGGCGTAGGGCAGCGCCGCGATGTCGCCGCTCTCGAACGTCACGTGCGAGATGCCTGCCGTTGCCACGCGCGAGCGGGCCAACGCCAGCGCGTCGGCGTTCTGATCGACGCCGGTGACATGACCTGTTGGACCGACGATCGAGGCCGCGAGCAGCGACACGTCGCCGGCGCCGCATCCTACGTCCAGCACACGCATGCCGGGCGCGAGCCCGGCCAGTTTCACCGTGTGCGCGGTGAGATCGCCGTAGAACGCCGCCTGCCGAATCAGGCGATCGAGTTCCTTCGTGCCGTGACCGAGGACGTATTCGGGATTACTGGTCTCATCGCTCATGGATGGCTCCGTTACCGTACGGTGGTTGGTGGACGACGGATCTTCGCGGCCTGTTCGTAGGCGTAGGCAAGTTCGAGCAGTCGCCGATCGGCCCACATCCGTCCAAGCAACGACACTCCCACTGGATAGCGTCCGCCCATGTAACCTGCCGGCACGGTCACCTGCGGAAGCCCGGTGACCGCGCTCTCCTGACACGTCCCCGGTTCGCTGCCGTAGCGCTCGGCACCGCCTTCGTGCGTGTGCGGCCGCGCCTGATTGGCGGGGTAGAGCATGGCATCGAGCCGCTCGCGATCCATCAGATCGACGAAGTGCTGGCGGAAGGTCTCGCGCCGGGCGTTGAAGGCTCGCGTGCCTTCGTCGAGTTCCGCGCCGGTGGGCGCAGGCGCGAGCGCGCCCTCCAGCCGGCGCTGTCCGCCGGGCGCCATCTTGCCAGACGCGATCAGCTCTTCGATGGTCAGCACGCGCTCGCCCGGCTTCGCACCGCGCGAGAGGTACGCGGTCCAGCCGGCGCGCAGCGACCCCGGCGCACTGCCGGCGGCGGCGCGGTACTTCGCGTCGTAATCGGGAATGGCCACGTCCACGACGGTGGCGCCGGCGGCCTGCAGGTCCTTGATCACGCGGTCCATGGCCTCGGCCGCTTCCTTCTCGCCGGTGATGCCGACGAACCGCTGGCGGAACGCGCCGATGCGCGCGCCGCGCAAGGTCGCCTTCGGCAGACCAGCCGCGAACGACCCGTCGATGTGCGACTTGGCCTCCGCGGTCACCGGATCTTCGGCGTCCGTGCCGGTGACCAGATCCAACGCGAGCGCGAGGTCGGTGACCGAGCGCGCCATCGGGCCAACCGCGTCGTTGTAGGTGTTGAGCGGCATGACGCCGGCGCGGCTGGTCAGGCCGCGGGTGGTGCGGATGGTGGCGAGCGAGGCGAAGGCCGCGGGGTTCGACAGCGAGTTGCACGTGTCGGTGCCGAAGCCAAGCGCCGCCATGCTGGTGGCGACGCTGGTGGCGCTGCCGCCGCTCGATCCGGAGGTGCTGAGCGACGGATCGTAGGCGTTGCCGACAGTGCCGCCGACGGTGCTGATACCGAAATCGCCGAACGGAAACTCGTCGAGGTTGGCCTTCCCCAGGATGATGGCGCCTCCGGCCTTCATGCCCGCGGCGATGCGCGAGTCGAGGCGCGGCCGGTGATCGGCCAACGCCCGGGCGCCGCCCGTGGTCGGTAGCTCCGTGGCGTCGATGTTGTCCTTGAGCACGACGGGAACGCCGTGGAACGGGCTGCGCACGCGGCCTGCGGCCCGTTCCGCATCCCTGGCGCGCGCGTCCGCCAGCGCGCGCGGGCTCAGCGACAGCACGGCGCGGAACGTGGGCCCGTTGCGATCGTAGAGCGTCAGGCGGGTGAGGTACTCGCGGACGATGTCCTCGCTGGTGACCGTGCCGTCGGTCATCGCCTGCTGCAAGTGCCGACACGCTCTTCTCGAACACGGTGAAGGTAGTGGCCGGCGGCGATGCCGGCAGCGCCCAGTTGGCGATGGTCGAGCGCTGCCGCGATGTGAGCCCGCGCAGATCGGGCGTCGCGGCCAGTTCTTTCGCCATGGCAGTCACGCGGGCGATCTCGGAGCCGGCCGCCGGGATCTTCGCGTCCGCGGCTGAATACACGGCCTCGCTCCACGTGGAGAGCAGTGCGTCACGTGCGGGGATGGGGTAGCCGCCGCGCGGATCGTAGACCTCGCTCAGGCCCTTGACGACGAAGGTCATGAGCGACGCCGTCTGGCCCGGCGCCAGCGACAGCGTGAAGACGTAGCCGATGTGCGCGGGGTCGTAGCCCGGATAGGTCTCGGCGAACGGGATCGCCGTACATGTCGCCGAGCGCCGGTCAGCACGCCGGCGCGATTCCCCAGCACATGCGCCGACGGGACCATGACCGGACGGCCCCTGCATCGGGTCGGCCACGTTGCGGACGTTCTGCATCACCGTGACGAACTGATCGGCCGGATCGATGCGCCGGTCACCGCTGGAGGTGACCGCCACCGCCACGCGTCCGCCGTCCTCGAAGGCGCCGGTCGCGCCGCCCCACGCCACCCGGACCACGCGCGGTTCGGTGCCGCTGTTGAGGAACGTGTCGAGGTAGCGGAGGTAGCTCGTGTCCTTCGGCGCGTAGATCGCGCGCGACACGACGATGCCGTCGCGCAGCACCGGCGTGATGCTGTCGAACCGCTCGGCGCCGTCGTGTGCCAGGCCGAAGCCCTTCAGATAGAGGTTGGTCGTGGACGGCGGCGCGCCGCTGCTGCCGACTTGCAGCTTCAGATAGCCGAACCCGTTGAACGGGTTGGCGCGCCCGCCCGTGGCGATGCCGCCGCTGTCCTGCGCCCAGGGTGAGGTGTCCTGGATGTCCCAGAACTGGCCGTCCGCGGAAGGCAGGGGGCTGACGGCGCCGGAGTGCGCCACCATCAACAGGGCGGCGCATCCGGCGAGCAGCAGGTGTCGTACGACTCTCATGGCGCCCGAGTCTACCCCGGGCGGCATGGTCGGTGGAGGTTCCCGCTAGTTGCGGCCGACCGCGGCTATGAGGAGAGGTTGCTTGGTGTCAAACGCTCAACGTCCAACGTGCCCGACGCCTGCGGCTTCGAGAAGAAGTAGCCCTGCGCATATTGGCACCCGAGCGAGGCGAGGTATTCCACCTGCTCGATGGTCTCCGTGCCCTCGGCCACCACCTCGAGGCCAAGGGTTCGCGCCAGGCTGACGATCATGCGGATGATCTCGGCGTGGTCGTCGCCCTCCCCGATGCGGGACACGAACGAGCGGTCGATCTTGAGCGTGTCCACCTGGAACTGCTGCAGGTAGCTCAACGAACAGTAGCCGGTGCCGAAGTCGTCCAGGCTGACCCGCACTCCGATGTCGCGCAGTCCGGCGAGCACCCCGCGGACTTGCGTGGTGTCGGCAATCGCCGCGGTCTCGGTGACTTCCAGCCGAAGGGAACTTGCCGGAAGCCCCGTCTCGCGCAGGGCGGCGGCGACCACGGAGACCAGCGAGGCGTTGCCGAACGCCTTGGACGACAGGTTGACGCTGACCGTCAGCCGGTCGCCATCGTCCCGCGTGCGCCGCCAGGCCTCGGCCTGCCGGCAGGCCTCCGGCAGCACCCAGTCATCGATCTGGGCGATGACGCCGATGTCTTCCGCCACCTCGAGGAACGCCCCCGGGGCCAGGAGGCCGCGCGTGGGATGCTGCCATCGGATCAGCGCCTCGAAGCCCGCCACGCGCCGGTCCGTCAGCGAGACGATGGGTTGGTACCACAGGCGGAACTCGTGCCGTTCGACCGCGCGGCGTAGTTCCGTCTCCAGCTGCAGCCGCTCCGCGGCAGCGAGGTGCATGGCGGCGTCGAACACGGCATAGCCGCCACCGCCGCCGGCCTTGGCGCGATGCATCGCGAGGTCGGCATCACGCACCAACTCCTCGCTGGACGAGTGGCTGGACGCACTGACCGCCACGCCGATGCTGGGGCTGACGAACACGTCATGCCCGTCGACGGCGAGAGGGCGCGCCGCCAGCCGCTGGATGCGCTCGGCGACGCGCACGGCGTCGATGGGCTCGCTGATGTCGTCGAGGAGGACGACGAACTCGTCGCCGCCGAAGCGCGCCAGCGTGTTGGGGCCGGCGGCTTCGGGCTCGGTGGCCGGCAGCCGGCTCACGATGTCGTCGCGGCGGACCGCGCCCGCCAGCCGCTCGGCAAATCCCATCAGCAACTGATCGCCGGCGGCGTGGCCGAGGCTGTCGTTCACGTGCTTGAAGCGATCGATGTCGATGAACAACACCGCGAAGATGTAGTCGGGATACCGTTTCCGCCGGTTCATCGCCCGCTGCAGCCGCTCCATGAACAACACGCGGTTCGGGAGGTGCGTGAGGTGGTCGTGAATGGCGTCATGCACCAGCCGCTCGCGGGCCACGCGAAGGCTCGCGCTCATGTCGTTGAAGGCCTGCGCCACGCTCATCGCCTCAGCGCTGCCGCGCACGGGGAGCTGCAGGGCCAGGTTGCCGCCGGCGATGTCCGATGCCGCCACGGCGATGTCGTGGAGCGGACGGATCAGGCGACGACTGAAGATCACGCCGGCCAGGAGTGCGACCCCGAACACGAACAGGCCGCCGGAAAAGAAGCGCCCGCGCAGCTGGTCCACGAACTGCTGCGTCGGTTCCCAGTCCGCGAGGAGGACGAGACGGCCGACACTGGCGACGTGGGCATCGCGCGTCAACGGGAACACGCCGCCGACGTAGCGATGCGCTCCAAGGCGGCGCAGATCGGGCAGCACGCCAAAGACCCCCGAAGCGGCGTCGGAGACGAGCGCCGACGTGTCGGCCATCAGCGTGGCATCAAGACTGGTCGCCGCGGCGTGATCGCCAGAGAGCAGGATGACCTCGCACCGCGCCAGCCCGGCGATCTCGCGGGCCAGGCCGTCGGTCAGACGGTAGCCGACCGTCAGCGTTCCCAGGATCTCGTCGGCGAAACGCGCCGGCACCGAGACCAGCAGGAACAGCTGCGTGGTCCCGACCCGCCAGCGCGCGGGTGTTGGTGCCAGCTTGCGCCTGCTGAATCGCGCCCGCCAGTTCGGCCGGGGCGGCGCACCGGTGCCGCCGGACCACCCCGGGCTCGCCAGCCAGCGGCCACTGGCGTCGGACACGATCGAGAAGTCTGCCGCCAGCTGGCGGCGGTAGCCATCGACCATCGCGTCGATCGTGGCGTGGTCGCTGGCGAGGCGCGTGTCGGTGAGGTGCGCCCGGAACACCGGCAGCTCGGTGACCAGCAGCGTCTGTGCCATCGCCGCGGACGCGCGGCTCTCGAGCAGGCTGTCGAAGGCGCGGCGCGCGGCGCTGATTTCGGCGCTGGCACGGTTGCGCGACTGGCTCGAGACCATCTGCGCCGTGAAGATGAGCACCGCGGCGAGCGCCGCCGCCACCAGCAGGGTTACCGCAAGCGCGACCTGCGCCGTCAGCTGCTGATACCAGGGCAGCGCCGGATCCGGTGTCGAGGCTGCCATCGTCACGCTCAGAGGCCCGCCCGCAGGGCCAGCGTGAGCCCGACGTCGAATGCCGTGCGGCGGCTCTGCGTCATCTGACCGGTCTGGTGACCGACGCCGAACGACGTCGCCAGTCCCTTCCAGAACCTGATGCGCGCGCCGGCCCAATAGCGCTGGGTGGCGAGCGCGAAGCGCGGGTCGGTGTCGTAGTCCAGCCGTTCGACACGCGCCAGCGCGGTCACGGGGCCCATCACCGGGCGGTGCACGATCATGTCCACGTAGCCGCCGGTGGTCTTCGTGCCGTCGAATGGCCGGCCGCCCAGCCACTCGCCACGCAACTGCACGCCGTCCTTCATCCAGCGCACGTCCACGCCGCCGAAGCGTGCCCTGCCCGCGGCAAAACGCTCCGGCATGTACGGCGTCGTGTCGATGAAGCTCGCGCCGACGACGAACGAGCCGGCGACTGCCTGCGCGCGGACGACCGTGTCCACACCCGTGCGCCGAATCGCCTCGCCCACGTCGGCGGGCCGCCCCACGCTCACCTCTAACGACGCGCGCGGCACCCCGACGACGATGTCCGCGCCGTGTTCCAGATACCCGCTCGACAGCGCGTAGTACTCGCCGTAGCGGATCAGCGGTGCGCGCAGGAAACCGAGGTAGGCGTGATCGCTGGCCGAGTAGATGCCGAAGGGCGTGCGATAGCGGCCGGCCTTGATCGACATCACGCCGCGAGAGGGTGGCACCTGGTACTCGCCGTAGGCCTCGATGATGTCCACCTCGCCCGAGTACGGATAGGCGGTGCCGAAGACATCCGACACATCCTCGGACCGCGTGCCCCAGGCGCCTTCGACGAGAAAGTGAAGGCCCGGGATCGCCTCGCCGAACACCCGGCCCTGCGTGCCGGCGGCAGCAATCGACTCGGTCGACGCGCCGATGCTCTGCTGCATCTCCACCGCGGCGGTCTGAGCGTAAGTCGTCATCGTGCCGGCAAGGCAGATGACGATGGCGAGGCCGACGGCTCGACTCAGGGCCATTCGATCTCGACCGGCCGGCCTGCCGTCACGACCACCGTGCCCGTGCGGGTCTCGCGGCCGGATCGCCACAAACGATAGGGATATGAGCCCGGGCCGACGCCGTCGATGCGGAAGCGGCCCTGCGGGTCCGTGACCGCGAAGAAGGCGGAGTCCACGGCGACCACGTAGGCCGCCATGTTCGGATGGATGTTGCAGAAGATCCGGCTGACGCCGGCTGCGTCGAAGGTCACGAGGCGGGTGGTACCGACCGGATAGAGGCCGAGATCGAATTTCTTGCCGTCGTGGAACGAGAACACGTTGTGGAACACCCGGTCGCTGTTGGGCATCTTCACGCGGGTCCCGACCTGCACCGCCAGCACGCGCGGGATGAATTCCAGGTTCCGCTGATCCATCAGGACCGCATGCGGATCGTCGGGCGCCGCGTGGGTGACGCCTTCCAGCCAGATCACGACGTCTTTCTGCGGCTTTCCGTCCACGCGAACGGTGCCGGTGAGAGGAATTGTGGCGGATTGCGCCGAGGCCAGCCCGGTCATGAGAGCAAGAAACACTCCCAGCCATGCTGGTGCCCGGCAGATTGTCGCGGCGCGCGATGGACCCTGGATCACCTGGCCCGGTTTATCGGCAGGCAACTCCACCGGGTTTACGACCCCGAGCCGGTTGGCTGCGATATCGTAGGGCTGTGAAGCCGTTCCTTCCCGCTCTTGTCATCGCCGGATTCGCCCTGTGTTCGCTTTCAGGCTGTGGCGCCACCCCGTCATCGGCGCCGGCCGCGGCGGGCGCTGTCACCAAGGCTCCTACCGCTTCAACGTCTTCAGAGCCGGCCGCGGCTGCACAGGATGGCACGGCCACCGGCACCGTGGCGGAAACGATGGATTCCGGCGGCTACACCTACGTCCGGCTGAAAACGTCCAATGACGAGGTCTGGCTCGCGGCCACCGACCTGAAGACGAAGGCGGGCGACCGTCTCACCGTCGGCCTGGACGTGCCGATGCAGAACTTCCACAGCAAGACGCTGAACCGCGACTTCCCGCTGATCTATTTCGTCAGCCGCGTGGCGCGCGAGGGCGAGTCGCTGGAAGCGCCCAGTCCGAGGGCGGGCATGCCGCTGGGCGCCAGTCACGGTTCCGAGATGGCATCGGCAGCCGCGGCCGGACCAGAGGCCGCCGCCAAGCCCGTTGCCCCCGTCGAGCCGCCTCCGGGCGGAGTGGCAATCGCCGACCTATGGGCCAGGCGCACCGCGCTTGCCGGTAAGTCCGTGGTCGTGCGCGGTCAGGTGGTCAAAGCCAACAACGCGATCATGGGCCGCAACTGGTTTCACCTCCAGGACGGCTCGGGCAAGGCCGACGATGGCACGAACGATCTGACGATCACCACTGAAGACGCTCGTGACGGTCGGCGACATCGTCACCGTGTCCGGCACGCTGACCGTCGACAAGGACTTCGGCGCCGGCTACGCCTACGACGCGATTATCGAGAATGCGACGATCAAGAGATAGGGACGGTGCGCTGCGAACTTGTGACCTTGTGATGTCGTGATCTGGTGATCTGATCTGGTGATCTGCACGAGATTCGCCAACGGTTCATTTTGTGACGGCGGTGCGCGGCCGGTCACCTTCTGGCGGTCAACGGCCGCCCGTCACCAGGGCGGCTGGGCTGTTGGCCGCCCTCTGCCCGCCGGGGCGGATGATCGGCTACTCTAGGTCTTCTCCCATGCCCTCTCTGACCCGCACAGTCCGCGCCGCGGACGGCACTCCCATCCTCACGCGCCGCTGGCCGTTTTCAAATGCCATCGCTCCCGACGCGCCGTGGGCTCATGTGCTGCTCGTCCATGGCCTGGGCGAGCACAGCGGACGGTACGAACAGGTCGGCGAGTGGATGGCCACGGCCGGCCTCGCGGTCCATTCCTACGACCAGCGCGGAAACGGCGCCTCCGGCGGACGGCGCGGCCACGTGGACCTCTGGTCGCAACTGCACGACGACCTCACCGAGCGTGTTGCCGCGGTGACCACCGATGCGAGAAGCCGGCCGGTGGCGCTCTATGGCCACTCGCTGGGGGGCCTCGTGGTGGCCGGCTACTGCCTGTCCGAGACGCCGAGACCGCAACCCGATCTGGTCGTGCTGTCATCGCCCGGCCTCGATTCCACGCTGGCCGATTGGAAAAAGCGGCTGGCCTCGGTGCTGGGCCGCTTCACCCCGACCCTTGGCCTGCCCAACGGCGTGGATGGCAATACGTTGTCGCGCGATCCATCCGTGGCCGAGAAGCTGGCGAAGGATCCGCTCTGCGCCACCACCAGCACCTTCCTGTTCGGCGCCGAAGGCATGCAGGAGCAGGAGCGGGTGCGTGGAATCGCCGCGCGTGGGTTGGGCGTGCCGACGCTGGTGCTGCACGGCGAGGACGATGGCCTGGTGCCGGAAGAGGCGTCGCGGGTGTTCGAGGGCGCACCCGGTGTGACCCGGCGTACTTACCCCGGTCTGCGGCACGAGCTGCACAACGAGCCCGAAGGCGAGGCCATCATCACCGAGGTCGTGGCCTGGCTGCGCGAGCGCGTGAGGAAAGGCTGAGATGTTCCGACGCACGTTTCTCTCTTATGTCGGCGGCGCCGGCGCGTTGTTCGCGCCAATCCAGCCGGCGGCGATCCACCCCGAAGTCGAAGTCCGGCCCCGCCCGCCACACGCAGGACGACTGGCTCGATCAGGCGCCCGACGGGCACCGCGTGATCTTCGACACGTGGATGGCCGACAAGTTCGGTGAAGCGGTGGGGTTCGCCGGCAACTGGGTCCGCATCAACAAGGAGCAGTACGGGCTGACCGACGCCGACCTGGCGCTGGTGATCGTGGCCCGTCATGGCACAGCGCCCTTCGCGTTCAACGAGGCGATGTGGAGCAAGTACGGGAAGCTCTTCGCCGCCAACATGTCGGCCAACGACAAGGTGGCGCATCCGAATCCCGTGACCAACGTGCACGCCGAGCGGCTCGCCGGCCTGGCGAAGCAGGGGATGCGGATGGCGGTGTGCAACCTGACGACGCGCGCCTACACCCGGATTCTCGGCAAGGAGACCGGCACCGATCCCGAGGCGGTCTACAAGGAGCTGACGGCCAACCCGGTGGCGCCGGCCACCTTCGTACCCGCCGGTATCGTCGCGGTGACGCGCGCGCAGGAACGCGGCTACTCGCTGGTCAGCATCGGCTAGGCTGCGACGAATCGCCGCAGCCAGAATCCCCGCATCCGGCGCACACTGAAAGCATGAGAGTGCGCATCCACGGTTGCCTCCTCGCGCTCGCGTTGCTGGTCGTGGGGCCGGGCCTTGCGTGGGCGCAGGCACATCCCGGATCGCAGCCCGGTTCGTCGCCGGCTGTCGCAACCACGGCAGCCGAGGCCGCGGCCGAAGCGCAGGCACGCGCGCTCTTCACCGAGGTGATGAGCCCGTTCTGTCCTGGCCTGACGCTGGCGGACTGCCCGTCGCCAAACGCGTTCACGATGCGCGGCGACATCGAGCGGCGGCTGAAGAACGGCGAGTCGCGGAAGTCGATCGTGGACGAGCTGGTGAAGACCTACGGCGCCCAGATCCTGGCGGACCCATCGGACACGCCGATCGGCTCGATCGTGTGGGGCGTACCGTTCGCAATGTCGGTGCTGGCCGCGGCGGGCCTCGCGTTCTTCCTTCGCCGCGCCACGCGCAACCGCACGAAGGAAGCGGTCGACACGCCCGCGGAGTCGCCTCAGATGCGCAGCCGCGTGGACGAGGAACTGGCGGCGATGGACTGACGGGGGACGTCTTGGGTCTTGAGTCTTGGGTCCTGGGGCTTGAGGGCTTGAGGGCTGACGTCTTGGGTCTTGGGTCTTGGGCAAGCACGCGCGTCTAACGGTCCGACTCCCGACTCCCGACTCCCGACTCCCGACTCCCGTCTCAAGCCAAGCCCAAGACTCAAGACTCAAGACCTCAGGGTTTTATCAGATAAAACTCCGTCTGCCGGCCGTCGACCCAGTCCCATTTTCCGCCCGGCATCAGCGCCGCGTCTTCCTCGAGCGCGAATCGCACCGGCTGGTTGCCCCACTCGGGCACGTTGTGCGTGACGTTCAGCTCGATCGAGTGCCAGGTGTTCGGGCGGAACACGTAGTCGCCGCGAACCGGCACGCCCTGCTGGTAGTCGGTCATGCCGATCGGCGGACCGGCGGCGTGGCCGTGATAGCCGATCGGGTGGCAGTAGATCGACGGCACGATGCCTTCCTTCTTCGCCTGCGCGATCGCGTCGGCCAGCGCCTGGTTGCCGGTCCGCTCCAGCCGCGCGATACTGCATCGTCAGATCCTGCAGCCGATTGCCGGCCTTCAGCCCGTCCTTCAGTCCCTGCGGCGCGTCGGTCTCGCCCGGCTTCAGCACGTAAGCGTTGTGCTGCGTGTCGGTCGAGAAGCCCATGTAGACGATGCCGAAGTCGGTGTGGAGCATGTCGCCGGGCTGGATGACGCGCCGCGCGGATTGGTCTTCTCGCCCTGGCGCCAGATCGTGACCGACGGATGGAACCACTTGCCGAGGCCCATTTCGACGACGCGCTGGCGCATCCACCACACGACGTCCTCGTTCGTGGTCTTGCCGGGCGTGATCACCTTGTTCGAGAACGCCTCGCGGATCACCATGTGCGCGACCTTCATCGCGTGGCGATAGGCCTCGAGCTCCTCGGGCAGCTTCACTTCGAGCCAGCCGACCGCGAGCATCTCGGCCGACTTGATCTTGGCCGCGTACGTCGGCCCGAGCGCCTCGAGCAGGCGCCGCTTCTCGTTGGCGGTGATGCCGTCGGCGTGGTTCCACGCGTCGGATTCGTTGATGCCGATCACCTTCGGCTTCTTCTCGTCGACCAGCTTGCGCAGCCCTTCGTGCTGGCCGTCGTTCGGCGGTCGGCACCATCGTGTAGAGCCGTCGTAGTCGAAGCGGCCGATCGAATAGCGCTCCACCGGCTTGCCGCCGCCGGGGTTGTAGAACACCAGGATCGTGCGGCGCCGCGATGCGAAGTAGGTGAGCGGCGACATCGACGCGAACACCGGGTCCTCGTTGTACTCGCGCGTCGGGATGATCCACATGTCGATCCCCTCGCGCGTCATCAGGCCCGGCAGCAGCGTGTCGAACCGCTTCTTGATCCACGGCGTGACGAGCTCGTTCTGCTCGCGATGCGTGAGCACGCGCTTCGTTGGATCCGGAAAGGTGACGGGCGCCTGCGCATCCGTCGACGACACCGCCGCAGGTCAAAGCCAGGAGACAGAAGACAAGGAGTTGTCGAGCCAGCATGTGAACAAGTGTACCCGTAGACAGTCTGCCCCATCGCGTCGACATCCTCCGGTGACGCTGGCGCATGGCGTATCGCCAGCCAGGCCGGTCGGGCCGCCGGTCAAACATGCCGTCCGCGCAAACAAGCACTGAGGCCAACTCGCCTGCATCCGAGAGCTCAAACAGGCCCTGAGGTGAACGGACGGCACGTTTGTCGGCGCGCAAGCGGCGGGCCCTCCAACGGCCTGTCTGTCAACACGCCCTGCGCCAGCCGCGAGCCTCCGGCATCCCCTACCCGAGCGAAGCGAGGGCCTGTCGTTCCTACGCGCTCGAAGAGCGCGCCCCTACCGCGCGCAGCGCGGCCTGACCCTCCTACGCGCCCGAAGGGCGCGCCTCTCCAAGCGTGTAGCCGGACCGCGCGAACGGCGTGCGGCGGATCCGCTCGCCGGTGATCGCGGCCACCGCATTCGCCACCGCCGGCGCCACTACGGGCACCGCAATCTCGCCGAACCCCGTCGGCCTCATCGTCGAGGGGACGATGTGGATGTCGATGGCCGCCGGTGCCTCGCGGTTCCTGATGAGCCGGTAACGATCGAAGTTGCCCTCGACGGCGCGACCGCGGTCGATGGTGACCTCACCGAAGAACGCATGACCGAGACCGTCGATGATGCCGCCCTGCGCCTGCGCCTCGACGCCCGATCGATTGACGACGATGCCGCAGTCCAGGGCGCAGGTGACGCGATGGATGGTCACGCGACGGTCCGTGCTCACGGGCTCGCGCGCCGGCGGATCCACGGACAGCTCCACGACTTGCGCGCAGTAGGAGCCGAACGTGAAGTGCGCGGCCAGACCGCGGGCACGCCCCGCGGGTGCCGACTGCCCGAAGCCGCCACGCTCGGCGGCCAGGCGCAACACCGCGGCCATGCGATCCGGATCGTACGGCGTCGGATCGTCTCCCGTGATGCGGAGCGCGCCAGCGTTGCCGTAGAGCTCGAGACGGAGGTCCACCGCATTACGACCGGTCAGCTGCGCGATCTCGTCGAGGAGCGTCTCGACCGCAAACGCGTTCGACACGTGCGCGGGCGCGCGCCAGGCGCCTGTCGCCACGCCCGATCGCGGCTCGCTGAACTGCAGCCGGACGTTCGGGATGTGCCACGGCACGAGATCCAGCTCCAGGTCCGGGCCAAGGTCGTTCGAGACGCCGGCCACCATGCCGTAGGTCTCCGTGCTCCACGCCGGCGAGGTGCCGCGCCGATACGCGTTCCTCGAGAGGTTGACCATGTGGCAATCCCACGCGACGATGCGGCCATTCGCGTCGAGCCCGGCGCGCAGCCGACGCGCACCGCGCGGGGCGGTAGTAGTCGTGACGCATGTCGTCTTCGCGCGTGCCGATCACCTGGACCGGTCCGCCGATCGCTTTCGAGACGACCGCCGCCTCCGCCGCATAGTCCGACAGCAGCCGGCGGCCAAACCCGCCGCCCAGTCGCGTCACCTGGATGTGGACGCGGTCCACGGGGAGGCCCACGGCCGCGGCGACGACGATCGCGCCCGATCCCTGCATCTGGAGCGGACCGGTGATGTAGCAGTGGCCGTCGCGCACGTCGGCGGTGCAGTTGTGCGGCTCGAGCGTGGCGTGCGAAAGGAAGGGGAACTCGTAGTACGCCTCCACCACCCGCGCCGCGCCGGCGAGCGCCTGCTCGACGTCGCCGACCGCGCGCACGGTGGTTCCCTGCGTCCGCGCCAGTTCCGCAAACTGCGCCGACAGCGTCGTGGTGCTCTCGTCCTTGTACGGGCCTTCGTCCCACTGCACCTGAAGCGCATCGCGTCCCTTGAACGCCGCCCACGTCGAGTCCGCGACGACGGCAACGCCGGGCATCAGGAACGTCGGGTTGTCGTGACCAGCGATGCGCACCACCTGACGCACCCCCGGCACCTTCAGCGCCGCGGCATCGTCCACGCGCGCGACCCGGCCTCCGAACACCGGGCACTTGGCGATGGCGGCGAACTTCATGTTGGGCAGCCGAACGTCGATCCCGTAGAGCGGGCGTCCGGTGACGATCTGCGGGTTGTCGACGCCCGGCACACGCGTGCCGAGCAGCGTGAACGCGCTGGTGGGCTTCCAGGCCGGCTTGGCCGGCGCTGTCCGCGCCGACGCCGCCGTGGCGAGATCGCCGAAATTCTCAGCGCGGTTCGTCGCCTCGTGCAGGACGCGGCCGCGTTCGGTGCGGCATTCGGCTCGCGGCACGCGCCATGATTCGGCGGCGGTGTCCGCCAGCATCTCGCGAATCGCCGCACCCGCGTTGCGGTAGAGATCCCATTCGTCGCGCATGCTGCCGCTGCCGCCGGAGCCCTGTCCGCCGAAGAGCGCGCGGTTCAGTTCCGCGTCCAGCACCTGCACGCGTGACCAGTCAGCGTCCATCTCCTCGGCCAGGATCATCGCGAACGCCGTCTTCACCCCCTGGCCCATGTCGGGGTTCTTGGACCAGATGGTGATCTGTCCGTTCGGGTCGAGCCGCACGTAACCGTTGGGCCGCAAGGACGCCGACGCCGCGGGCTGTGCCAGCCCCGGAGCCTGCCAGCCGAAGGACAGCAGCAATCCGCCGCCGGCGAGCGCGGTCGTGTGAAGAAACGATCGGCGCGAGAGGGTGGCGTTCATCGCTCACCTCCCGACGCGGTTCCGGTCGAGAGCGCGGCGGCGCGGCGGACCGCGTCGCGGATGCGCATGTAGGTGCCGCAGCGGCACAGATTCCCGTTCATGCCGCTCGCGATCTGCTCGTCGGTGGGATTCGGCGTGCGCGTGAGGAGCGCCGCGGCCGTCATGATCTGCCCGGCCTGGCAGTAGCCGCATTGCGCGACGTCCAGCTCGGTCCAGGCACGTTGCACGGGGTGCAGCGCCGGGGCGGCGGCCAGTCCTTCGATGGTGACGATCGCGCGGCCCGCGACCTTCCCGACGGGCAGCGTGCAGGACCGCGTCGCGACGCCGTCCACGTGGACCGTGCAGGCGCCGCAGAATCCGCCGCCGCAGCCGAACTTGGTGCCGACCAGGCCGAGAGTGTCGCGCAAGGCCCAGAGCAGCGGCATCTCCGGATCGACGTCCACGGTCTGCATCCGCCCGTTCACCGAGAGCGATAGGTCTGGCACCTGGTGTCCCCCTGTGGCCAATCTGACGCAGACGAGGCGTGGCGGCCTGCCCATTCAATCACGGCGCGAAGGTTTAGCAGGGATGGGCGCCGTTCGTCCCCGGATCCTGTGGAACTGACCGGGGCCGTCGTGCTTCGCACGCCGGTAGGGCCCTCGCGTTGCTCGGGTAGGGCCGCGGCCCTCGGCCGCGGTAGGCGCTCGCTTTGCTCGCGTAGGTATCGCGTCGAGCAGCTGTTCCAGCGCGAGCGCGCTCGTGATCCTCCTACGCGCCCGAAGGGCGCGCCTACCGAGCGAAGCGAGGCCCGTGTCCTTCCCTACGCGCGCGAAGAGCGCGCCTCTAGAATCTGAACAGCCTCGTCGCCTTGATCGCGAACGTCCGGTTCACCAGCCCAGGCAGCCCGCGGTTGCCGGTGTCCCGGCCATCGCTATAGACGACGAACAGCTCGCTGCCGCCGGTGTACTCCCATCGCAGCCGCACGCTGGACGTGAGCGTCTTGCCGTCAGGATTGAACTGAATCAGGCTGCTGATCAACATGCGCGCGCTCGGGGTCACCGTGAACCGCGAGCTCACCAGCCGCGCGGTGAAGTCACCGTACGGCAGGTCCACCCAGTTGAACGACAGGCTCGGCTCGATCGAGAAGCGCGGCACCACGCCCCAGCGGCCGCTATAGGTGAGGTCAGAGCGCGTGCCGCCGTAAAGCGAGCCGGTCGCTGCCGAGATGCGGCCGGAGACGCGACGCTGCTGCCCCAGCGTGTAGCTCGCCCGCGTGGTGTCGGACGAGTATCCGCCCGCCGGCACCACCACGCCTGGCGCGATGACGAATCGTCCCGGCAGCAGTTCGTACTCGCGCGAGTACTCCAGCGCCGCCTGGTCGCTCGATTGGAAGTCCACGCGGAACAGCCCGTTGGCCTCGCGCGCCTGCACCTCGGTCGCCGCGGCGTTGCTCAGGTAATCGAGGCTGGCCTGCCAGGTGAGCTTGCGCACCACGCGGCTGCGCCGCGGGCGTGGGCTGAACCGCAGCATGCCATAGGTGCGGCGGATGTCGCTGCGGCGCACGAACCCGACTTCCGGCGTGAAGTCACCGTCGATCAGCATGTGCTCCGCCGCGGCGCCGTAGCGATCGTCGGTGTAGTCGAACCGTCCGCGGTAGCTCGAGCCCGACGCCGTGACGCCGAGCGCGTTCGGCGTGCTGGTGCGCGCGTAATACCCCGTCAGATTGATGCTCTTGTAGAACAGCATCGTCGCGTCCAGGCCCAGGCTGTAACTCGCGCCGGCGCCGGGTGCGAGTGCGGCCGCAACGCCTGGTCCGCGCCGGGTCGCAATCACGCCGACGTTGCTGCGGCGGAACAGGTTCCGCTTGAAGCGCATGGCGGTGAAGTTCGTGGACACCGCCCGCGCCGCCGGGTCGTCGTCGGTCTGGATGTTGAGCAGTCCCACGCTGTACGGGCCGGTGCGACCCGTCAGTCGCGCGCCTCCCAAGACGGGGACCGCCTGGCCGGAGCTGAGGCCGATCTGCCGGCTGAAAAAGAGAATCGGCACGTCGCCCGGACTGTTCCCGGCCTGCACGCCGCCGAAGTCGAAGATGCCCTGGCCTTCGATGAAGAAGTCACGCTTCTCCGGAAAGAACAGGCTGAAGCGCGTGAGGTTGACCTGCTGGAGATCTTCCTCGACCTGGGCGAAGTCGGTGCGGTAGGTCGCGTCCAGGATCATGCTGCGCGTCAGCCCGTACTTGAAGTCGAGCCCGGCGTTGGCGTCGAGCCGATTGTCGAACGGCTGTGCGCCGGTCCGGTTCGTGGTCGCGGACGACACCGCGTAGGGCTTCAGCTCCAGGTTCTTCGATTCCGCCGGCGTTTCGATGCCGATCACCGTCGCCGCCGATGCCATTCGGCTGACGCCGCCCGTGCCGAGCGCGGCGGGCACGAGCGACAGGTACGAGAACTCGTTCTTCCACTTCACCAGGCGCCGCAGGTTGATGCCCCACGTCTGCGCGCCGTTGGCGCGATAGCGCAGCGACTTGAACGGGATCGCCACCTCCATCGTCCAGCCCTGCTCGAAGTGGTCGGTCTTGACGTACCAGATGCCGTTCCAGGCGGAGTTCTGCTGATCGTCGGTGATCGTCATGTCGCGCAGCGCCCCGAGCGGGTTGGTCTGGAACATGTAGCCGTTCCGCTTGTCGTGGAACGTGTCGATCACGAACGTGAAGTTCTCGTTGCCCAGGATGTTGCCGTTGTCGCGGCGCAGCTCGTTGGCGATCTCGCGCTCGGGATGGCTGTCCCACATCCGCGCCGAGATGTAGATGTTGTCGTCGTCGAACAGGATCCACGCCTCGGTCTTCTCGGTGGCGGGCTGGCCCTCTTGCGGTTCCTGCTGGATGAAGTCCGAGATTGAGGGGACCGCCGTGTAGACGCTCTCGTCGAGGCGCCCGTCGATGTCGAGCGGTGCGTTGAGCCGCACCGCCCGGACCGTCACGTTGTCTGGGGCCGATCGCGCCACGATGGACGAACCGGCCGAACCCTGGGTGCTCACGGCCGGCACCGGAGCATCGGCCGGTTGCGCCCCGGCGGCACGCGCCACCGCCAGCAGCGCGACCGCCGCCGTCACGAACCATCGCCGGCGTCCAGGTGCTGGATGCCAGCGACCGTTCGACTCTCGCATTACGGCGTCATTGTCGCCGCTGGCGAAGGCAAAGGCAAAGCGTCCTCAGAACAGGAATCGCACCTGGAGCTGCAGCATCCGGGGCGGGTCGATGTTCGCCAGCGACGGCAGCGCATTCGTCGCGGCGCCCACCGCGACGACCTGGCCGTAGGTCGGGTTGATCACCGCGGCATCGCCGTAGATCGTCTGCGCGCGCCCCAGGATGTTCCCGTGATTGAAGATGTTGAATCCTTCGGCCCGCAACAGGATGGCATGTCCCCCGAACTTCAGACGCTCCTCGACGAAGACCGAGACATCCTGCGTCCCGGTGCCGCGGAACGCCGACTTGCGATGACGCTGCCATCGACCACCGGGCGGTCGTTGTTGGCGCCGTCGCCGTTGTTGTCGATGCCGGTCGTGGAGTTGAAGGGGCGCGCTGACGCCAGCTGCGTCACGGTCCCGGCCGTGAGGTTGAGCGGCAGGGCATACCAGAACGAAATCACCGCGCGATGCCGCTGATCGACGACGCTGGGGCCGCGCTCCTGTTCGCCGAGCTGCGACATCTGCGACTCGTTCGGCGCGATCCCGTTGCCGTCCGGCTCGGTGGTGTTCGTCGCCTTCGAGAGCGTGTAGCTGAGGTTCGCGTACATCTTCGGGTTGCCGCGATAGCTGATCTGCGTCTGCAGGCCGTCGTAATCGGCCACGCCGAGGTTCATCAGCACGTTGACCGAGCGAACCCCGCCGTTGACGGGGACGATCGGCCGGGTGAGGTTGGCGGCGGCGACAGTCCGCACCTGCCCGGGGGCGGTGCGATCGAACGGGGTCGGGGCGTTCAGGTCAACGGTCCGATCGAGGTCGGTCCAGTGCTGGTGCACGTAATCGGCGCCGGCGAACAGTCCGCGAAGGACCTCGCGTTCGGCGCCAATCGAGACGACCTGGCTGCGCGGGTTCACGAACTCGTCAGGGTAATTCGGCAACAGGTCGAAGTTCAGGCCGTAGCTCGCGAACTGCGCCTCGTAGAACTCGCGGCGGCCGGCGCGAACCGTGATGTTGCGGGCCGGCTGCTGCGAGACCGGCAGGGTGCGTGGATCGAGCGCCACCGGCACGCATGGAGCGTCCAGGCAGGTGGGGAATCCGGTCTGCCCGGGCGTGGCCGTGTAGGTGACGATGCCGTCCAGACCGCCGGTCAGCGCACTCGCCACCGCGTTGGCGCGAATCTGCGTGTAGTACATCCCGTACCCGCCGCGGATGGCGAGTCGCGAATCGCCGCCGGGATGCCAGCCGAAGCCGAGGCGTGGCGCGAAGTTCGAAGTCGCGTCGGTCAGCGTCTGCCGGTCGTAGCGCAAACCCGCGTCGATGGTGAGGTCGTCGCGCAGCCGGATGCTGTCCTGCACGAACGCCACCGACATCCACTGCGTCAACTCGTAGCTGGTGATGCCGTAGTTGACCGGCTCGGTGTATTGCTGCACATCGGCCAGCGTCAACTGTTCGAACGGCGCGGTCGTGGTGTTGAGGAACGTGAAGGTGCCGAGCACCGCCTGGCCCGGCTCGCTGCCGGTGCCGCCGGACGTGTGATGAACGACGCTTCCGCCCATCCTCAACGTGTGAATGCCGCGCGACCACGACACCGTATCGGCGAACTGCAATTGACGGCCGTAGATGTCGGACGAACGCGACTCCCCGATGGTGAACGGCGCCGAACCCGCCCGGGTGTAGGTCGTCGAGAGCTCCTGTGGCTCCCAGAGCGTCACCGGGTCGCCGTGGAGATAGCCGAACCGCGCTTCGTTGAGCAGCGTGGGGCTGAGGACGGTGGTGTGATTGACCTGCGTCGTCCACCCCCCGCGCGTGTAGCGGCGGGCGACGGTCGGGGCGTTGGTGCCGACGACGGCGTCGTTGGGATTGGTGTCGAAGAAATGATCGTAGTTGCCCCGCACCATCAACGTCTGGGCCGCGGTCAGCTTGTGATCGAGCCGGGCGTTGAGGAGCTTCTGACGGTACTGGCCCACATAGGACAGGCTGCCGTCAGAAGGGAGCACGTAGGAGGGCAGCGTGTTCGACAGGTACGTCGTACGGTCCTGATGGGTGTAGTCGGCGGTGACGAAGTAGAACGTCTTGTCCCTGACGATCGGTCCGCCGATCGATCCGGAGACCTGGCTGAGCTCGTCGGGCACATCGGCCGGACTGATCCCTTCCAGGGTGCCGGGCGTGGTGCAACTCGGCACCGATGACGGACAGAATCCGTCCGTGGAGAACGACGTCGCCTGCGAGCCCGCGGGCCGCCCGAGGTACAGCAGCTCACCCCGCACCGCGTTCGTGCCGGTCTTGGTCACGATGTTGAGCGCGGGGCCAGAGGTCCACCCATACTCCGACGAGAAGGCATTGGCCAGCACCGAGATCTCCTGGACCGCGCCAACCGGCACGGTTGCCAGCATCGTCTGGCGGCCCCACGCCTCGTCGTTGCTCGCCCCGTCGAGCATGAAGGTGGTGGTGCGGCGGCTGCCCGCCGCGGTGATGAAGTAGGTGGCGTTGACGAACAGATCGCCCGTCCCCTTGCCCTGGCGGAACGCCGAGTTGAAGAGCGGCACGGTTGTGACCTTGCGGCCCAGGATCGGGATCTCGTCGATGGTCCCGCTGTCCAGCCGCCGGCCGATCTGCGCGTCGGCGCGCACGCCCTGATTGGTGCCGAAGACGACGACATCGGTGCGGACGCCGCTCGGGACCAGCGTCACCTTCACCGTCGCCGTCTCGCCGGAACGCAGCGCGAGGTCGTTGACATCCTCGGCGACGAACCCGGACTTGCTCACGTGGATCGTGTAGGTCCCGGTGAGCGCCAGCGCCGAGATCGTCGCTGCACCCTCCGAGCCGGACGTGACCTCGCGAGTGGCACCGGTCGCGATGTTGGTCACGGTGACGGCGGCGTCGCTGACGACACCGCCGGTCTGATCGAGGACGAGGACCACGATGGCCGCCGTGCTCGGCGATTGCGCGGCGGCCGTATGCGCCGCGACCGAGGCCATCAGGATCAGCGTGGCGGCCAGCCACGTGCGTGAGAACGTTGTCGTCATAATCACTTCGCCTCGACGAGGTAATCCTTGAAGTAGCTGGTGCTGTCGGTCTTGGCCCAGAGGCCGACCCGGCCGGCCACCGGCGGCCGCAGGACCGCGTTGTTGGCGGGGAACATGTCAGGATGCGGAGCCGCGCCGTTGCGGCCCGGGCCCGGCTCGCTGCCGAGCACGTAGTCCAGGGCCTCGACACCGTCCACCCACGCGGTGAACTTCGCGTCGGCCACCGTCATCTTCAGCTCGTGATACGCCGCGCGATCGAGCATGAACGGCTTGGCGCGGTCGCTGAACTTGATCGGGCGGCGCATCCCGTTGTGGAACTCCCACAGCGCGACGTTGTTCTCCGTGTCGTTGTAGCGGATGGCCAGCCAGTCGCCGTTCGGCTTGACGTTGAAGAGGATGCCCGAGGCGCGATCCGCATCGCCGGCGACGGTCTTGAACTTGACCGAGATGGTCCCGTTCGAGAACGACGGCACGCTGCGCAGCAGCGCGACCGGGTAGTAGGCGAACTGCTTCGCGTTGTCCATCAGCTCCTCGTTCGAGGTGCCGTACAGCTTGCGCGCGCTCTGGACGAGGAGCCTGGTGGGGTTGTCCTTGCTGGCCACCCACGGCCGCCCGTCCACCATCACCACTTTGTCGGCGCCGTCCTCGGCGACCACCCACGTGCCGACGATCGGCTCGAAGCTGGCCGGGGCGCGGCCGACCTGCTCCTTCGAGAGATTCACCAACTGCGGCGCGGCCGCGACGGCAAGGGTTGCCCCCGCGACGATGGCCACCGCGAACATCCATGGACGACGCATCATGATTGCCTCCTAGATCGTGCAAGCACGGCCGCGAGGACACTCGCCGGCCATGCACCGTAGAACACCAGTCCTGCTCCTCGTGGCTCTGCCGCCAGCGGGTGCCCGCGGAAGCCGTCTTCTTCATCTGTCACGGGCGCGATGCCCGCCAGCGTGTAGATCGTCTCGAGGACACCCTCGACGGTCGTGGCGCGGCTCGTTGCCGTCCGCCCGTTGAGCGCGTAGCGGATCTCGCCGTAGCCGTCGCGCGCCTGCTCGAACAGGCCGGTGCCGCTCTTGGCGACGTAGGTGACCTCGAGCGACGGCATCACGCGCCGCAGTTTCGCCAGCGCGCGCCGGTCCAGGTCCGATCGCCGTGGATCTTCCGGCGCGAGGTCGACCTCGATCCGCAGCGGGCCAGGGATGGAGCTGAGCGCGCGCTCGTCGGCGATCGCGAACGAGTTCATGCGGTTCTCGGACAGATCCCAGCTGGTGCGCGCCGACCCGCACGCGACGATCAGCACGCCGGCAGTCGCGACCGCAACCGCCGACTTGATCGCGCGCTGCGGCACTGGCTCGGCGAGTGCGGTCCAGATCGTGGCCAGGGCCAGACCCAGCACGATCAGCACGAGCGCGACCAGCAGCACGTCGGCGCGGACCAGCCCGTGCTGGAACTCCGCCACCATCGCGGTGGGCGTGTACCTGTGCGGCCCATTCCCACACGCCGCCCTGCACCGCGGCGACGAACGAGAGCACCCAGGTGCCGACCGTTACCGCCAGCGTGAGAATCGCGGCCGTGGAGGGATGGTCGGCAATCATCGCTGCCGCGGCCGCCAGGGCGATCGTCAGCGCCGCGTTCAGCAGGTGTCCAAGCCCCACCGTGGCGAGTTCCGGTGCGTAGAGCGTGCCACCGTAGGCGCGCCACAGGATCACCGCCAGCAGCGGTGCGAGGGACGCCACCAGCCAGCCGCCCAGCAACACGCCGGCCTTCGTGACGATCCGCACCCAGGGTGGCAACGGGTGCTGCAGTTCCAGTTTGAGCGCGCCGCTCTGCCGGTCGCCCGAGACCACGCGAATGGCGACGAACGGCAGCAGGAACGCCGCCGCCAGTTCGCACGAGCTGAAGGTGGGGGCCCAGATCCCGACCAGAGGCGAGAACGCCTCGCCGACGCCAGAGCCCGTACCGCCCGCGGCGCTCAGCTCGGCATAGGTGCGCACCGCACCGATGAACGAGATGCCGACGAGCGGGCCCATCAGCGCCAGCATCACCCACCACGCGCGCGACGCCTGCAGCTCGCGCCAGTCCTTCGCCAGCAGCCACGCCGCCGCCTCACGTGAGGGCAAGGACGGCCTCCTCGAGATCGGAGACGTCACCGAACCCCTGGGTCTCGGCCTGCCTCCGGAGCTCGCTCAGCGTGCCTTGGCCGCGCACGCGCCCGCCGCTCAGCAGGACGAACCGATCGCACACGCGCATGGCATCGGCGATCTGGTGGATCGAGAGGAACAGCGTGCGGCCCTCGGCGGCGTGCTGGCGAAGCGCCAGTGCCACCTCGCGGGTCTGCCGCAAATCGAGCCCGTCGAACGGCTCGTCGCAGAGCAGCAGCGGCTGCGGCGTCAGCAGCCCCACTCCAAGGACCGCGCGTTTGCACTGGCCCTTGGACAGCGAGCCGATCCGGGTGCGGAGCAGCGGCTCCAGCTGGAGCGCGGCAATCACCTGGTCGCGGAGCAGGTCGGACCCGCCGAAGTAGCCGACGGCGAAGTCGAGGCTCCAGCCCACTGTCTCGGACGGCCATGGCGCGATGCCATCAGGCACGTAGAAGAAGGTGTCAATCCGTTCGCGGAGGGTGAGGATCGTGTCGCCCTGCAGGACCTCGCCGCGGTCCGCCGGCAGCTGGCCGGCCAGGCACTCGAACAGCGTGGTCTTGCCGGCGCCATTCGGACCGATCAGCCCCAGCACCTCGCCGTCGCGGATCGACAACGAGACGTCGGACAACGCCTGCACCGAACCGTAGGTCTTGGTGAAGTGGCGGAGTTCGACGGACGCCTGTGCCACGTTCCGGCGAGTGTAGCGAGCGGCTTCGTCTACTACCAGTCACCGTAGATCGGAGAAGGCAGCAAGGCAGAAGGCAAAAGGCAGAAGAAGCTCGTGACGTCGTGAGCGTGGTGAACTGCTGATCTTGGATCTTGCGATCTGTTGAGCTGGAGATCGTCAGATCACCCGATCACCCGATCACCCGATCACCAAATCAGATCACAAGCTCACCACCTCACGAGCTCACCAGATTCTTCTACTGTCTTGCCGCGGACCAGGTGCCTGTGGCCATGCCGCCGTAGTCGGCGTCGCCGCTCATCTCCTTGCCCTTGATCTCGCCGCGATAGGTGATGGTCATCGGCGTGCCGTTGTAGGAGATGGTGATGACGAGCACGATGCGGCTGCCGTCCACCGCAATGCTGTCGTAGGGCCGCTCGCCACGGGGGCTCTTGCCAACCGCCACGAGCTTGCCGCCCTCTTCGCGAATCTCCAGCTGTGAGACGAACGTGCCTTCGGGAGAAGACGTGGTGAGCTCCCAGTTACCAACCGCGGCGGATTGTGCACGGACAGCGGCGGCGGTGAGAACGAGGGAGAGCGCGACGATCGACCGGAGTGTCCGAGAGCGCATATCGACTCCTTACAGAAGGATGCTGACTGCTCCGAGGGCGCGGCGACAACCAAGTACGGCTCAGCTTAGCACCAGAGCCGCGTCGCCTTGAGGTTCGTCAGAACGACAGTAGCGACCGCCCCGCCAGCGCGATCACGACCAGGGTGACAAAGGCGGCCAGCCACAAGAGCGCGGCCGTCTGCACCAGGCGGTGACGCGCCGGCATCGCCGCCCACACGCGATCCGCCACCGCGCCGACAAGGGGCAGCACTTGCAGCGCGTGCAGCCCGAGGAAGTGGGCGATGCGCAGATCGCCGCCGGTCGTGGACCAGTTGACGAAGGGCAGGCCCGGTCCGCCGTCCGGGCCGGGAACGGCGTGGCCCATGTGCGCCACCATCATGAAGCCCTCGAAGCTGCCGAGCACGAACACCGCGAGCCCGGCGCGAATGCCCCACAGGTAGCCGGCCCGATCGCTCGTCACCGGCCGCAGCGTGGTGAGGAACCAGGCCGCCGCCAGCGAGTTCGCCACGATCATCAGGCCCATGGCGTTGAACACCGCGGCATCGAAGGGCGTCCGGATGTTGAAGTGCGAGGTCGTGCCGCGCGCGGCCTGCATCGAGATGAGGACGATCTCTCCCACCATCGTCAGCATCATCGTCCAGCGGATTCTGGCAAGACGCCGGCTCGGTGGCGGGCGTCGGTCTCGGCCATGAACCACGCCATGGTCCAGAGGAAGATGGCGATCGACGACAGGAACTTGATTGGCTTGATCCACGGGTTGATGCCCAGAATCAGCCGTGTGTCGAACGCGAACGCGACGGCCGCCGCAAGTAGCCCGGCGACCATCAGCCAGCCGCCAACTGCGAGCACGCGATCGCGGCGCTGCAGCTCCGCGAACACAGCGGCGATGCTCACATCGACTCCAGGGAGGCGGGCCCCGACTTCAACGAGCGGAGGCCCCAGTAGGTGAGCAGCCCCATCGGGCCGAGCATGAAAGTCATGATCAGGCAGGGGATCACCAGCACGTGCGGGACGCCGCGCCGGGTTGCGTCACGCACTTCCCAGCTGCCAACGAACAGATCGAAGGCCAGATAGTGCACCCAGCCGGCCAGCAGCAGTCCGGGCTGGGCGAACAATTTCGCGACGTCGGCCAGCGAACCAAAGCCGCCATCGGCTCCCGGCATGTAGCGGACGATGAGAACAGCGTAGACGAGGGCGATCGAGAGCGGGATGACGGTGCCCGACAGCACCTGGGTCCATCGCCAGCGAGGAACCAGGATGAGCAGAAGCCAACCGAGGAACGCGGCGGTGCCGCATGCGCTGAAGACGGTATCCATCCGCTGATTCTATCCAGCGGGATAGCCGTGCGCGGCCCGAGAGGAGCTACGCGTCGTGCAGCGCCGTGGCCGGGTCCACGCTCGTGGCACGCCAGGCCGGCAGCAGCGCCGCCACGGTCGCGACGAGCAGCAGCAGCATGGCCGCGGCGCCCAGGGTCAGCGGATCGCGTGCGCTCACCTGAAACAGCTGCCCCTCGAGCAGGCGGCCCGCGGCCACGGCCCCTCCCAACCCGGCGATCAGGCCGATCGAGACCGGCGCCAGTCCATGCGCGACCATCTGGCGCACAACCGCACCCGGCGTTGCGCCGAGGGCCATGCGCAGGCCGATCTCATGGGTGCGCTGCGCCACGAGCCAGGCGATCACGCTGTAGATGCCGAGCGCGGCAAGCAGCAGGCCGGTTCCGCCGAGCAGCGACATCAGCAGCATGTTGAAGCGGGCCTGCGAGGTTGTTCGCCGTAGTCCCTCGTCCATCGTTCCCGTGGCGTACACCGGCAAGCGTCGGATCGATGTCACGCACCGTGGACCTGATCACGCCGGCCAGCGCCGTCGGATCGCCAGAAGATGGGCGCACCATCACGTCCATGGTGTTCTGCACCCACGCCCATGCTTCGTTGGGAATCTGCGCGACGGGCAGATAGAACTCGGGACGGCTTTGCTGTGCCGGGCCGGACGACCGCACGTCGGCCACCACGCCAACGATGGTCTTCCAGCGCGGATTGTCGGGATCGCCCTCGCAGCAGCTGATGCGCTTGCCGATCGGGCTCTCTCCGGGAAAAGCCTCGCGCGCCAGGGTCTGGTTGACGATCATCACCAGCGGCGCGCTGCGCACATCCGTAGCGCTGAACCCGCGTCCCTCGGAGACGCGGGATCCGAAGCAAGCGGAAATAGTCGGGTGAAACAAAGTGGCTGCGGCTGTTGATGATGCTTTCCATCTGCAGCGGCCGGCCTTCTGGAATGAGCCCGTTCGATCCACCGGCGCCGACGAGCGGCGCCTGCGAGTCGATTGCCGCGAGCGCGACGCCCGGCGCGGACGACAGCCGATCCGTCAGGTCCTGGAACGTCGCTCGCACCTGCTCGGGGGTTCGGTACTGGGTTGCCGGCAACCCGACCCGTGCCCGCAGCACGGCCGCGGTATCGAAGCCAAGCGAGACTTGCTGCAGATTGATCGCGCTCCGCACCAGCAGCGCCGCCCCGGCCAGCACCATCAGCACCATGGCCGCCTGGCCCGCGATCAGTGCCTGCCGCAGCCGCGGTTTGAGCGTGCTGCCACGATGGCCCTTGCCATCGCCCAGATCGCCGCGCACGTTCGTGCTGGTGGCGTGCCACGCCGGCAGCAGGCCCACCACCACGGCGCTGAGGATCGCCAGGAGCACCGCCGTGAGCATCACCGTGCGGTCGAGTGACGCGTCGGCAAGTCTCGGCACACTGGCCGGCGCCGCCGCAACCAGCGCCGGCACCGCCCATGTCGCGATCAGCAGTCCCGCGACGCCGCCGAGAAGCGCCAGCACCAGGCTCTCCGCCAGCACCTGGCGGACGATGCGCCCACGGCCGGCGCCGATGGCGGCACGAATCGCCAGCTCGCGTGAGCGCGCCGCCAGCCGTGCCAGCTGCAGGTTGGCGGCGTTACCGCAGGCGATGATCAGCACCAGCAGCACGGCTCCCATCAGCACCGCGAGCCGCAGCCGGTAGTCGCCGACCACCTGCTCGTCGTAGCGCTGCGCGATCGCGCCCCGATCGACATTGAACCGCGCGTGATCCTGGCGCAGTCCATCGGCCACGCGCCCGAGCTCCTCGTTCACCTGCGGCAGGCTGACGCCCGCCGCCATCCGGCCGCTCAGGTCCAGGAAGTGTTCGTCGTACATCGCGAGCCGTTCCGGCGTGAACGCGATCGGCACCACGACGTCGGCGCCATCGGTAACGACATCGAAGGATCGCGGCATCACTCCGATCACCTCGAAGGCTTCGTTGTTCATCCGCAGCTGACGGCCCACCGCCGCCGGATCGCCCGCAAACCGGCGTTGCCAGAAGCCGTGCGTGAGCACGACCACCTTGTCGCGCCCCGGTTGATCCTCGTCGGCGGTGAAGGTGCGGCCCAGTGCGGGCGGGATGCCGAACACCTGGAAGAACGTCCAGGTGGAGCGCAGTGCGGCGATTCGTTCCGGCTGGTCGCCGCCGGTGAGGTTGAAGTTTGTGAACGCGGACGCCGCGATCGGATCGAGCGTGCTCACGCGTTGGCGGATGTAGTCGAAATTTCCCACGGAGGTGTTGCTGGGAGCGCCCTTCCAGGTGGTGGCGACGAACAACACCCGCTCGGGTTGAGGGAATGGAAACGGCGCGAGCACGACCGCGTGCAGGACGCTGAAGATGGCGGTGGTGGCGCCGAGGCCGATGCCGAGAGTGAGGACCACGGCCAGCGTGAAGCCGGGTTGCAGCCGCGCCTGCCGAAGCGCGAAGCGGAGGTCGTGGACCAGTTCGGCCAGCCAATCCTGCCGCGCCCAGCGATGATTGCGTTCGCTGCCCAGACGCTGCAGCGTGGCTTCGATGCGCTGCGAATCGCCCAGCCGACGGATCGCTTCGGCACGGGCGGCGTCGGGCGACATGCCGTCGGCAATCAGATCCCGCGTGCGCAACTCGACGTGCAACGCCAGTTCCTCGCGCACTTCCTCTTCGACCGGGATCCGCCACAGCAGGGAACGAAGTCGTTGGGGCAGCATGGCCTACACCTTGACGAGCACGCGGTTGACGGCGGCGGAGAACGTGGCCCAGGCGGCGGTGTCGCCCGCCAGTTGCTGGCGGCCGAGACGGGTGAGCCGATACAGCTTGGCGCGGCGGCCCAGATCGGAGGTGCCCCACTCGGCTTCGACCCAGCCCTTCTTCTCCATGCGGTACAAGGCGGGATAGAGCGATCCTTCCTCCACCGCCAGGGCATCGTCGGTGGCCTCCTCGAGCCAGCGGGCGATCGCGTAGCCGTGCATGGGCCCTCGCGTGAGGGTTTTGAGGACCAGAGTCTCGAGCGTGCCGTGCAGGTAGTCGACCGGGGTCCGGCTCATCGTTGCCTCGTCTGTCTATGCCTAGATAGACATAGTATCACGCCGCGAGTCCCGGCCGGTGCTACGCTACCGGCCCATGCCCCGACTCATCACTGTCGTGCTCTGTGCTCTGCTCCTGCCATCACTGGCGGCGGCCGACGTGGTGCGGCTTCGCGTGGAGCGGCGCGAGGTTGTTCTCGGCGGAAAGGCGTTCGGGGCAGCCGGCGCCTACGAGAAGCTGGTCGGGCAAGGTTGATTTCGCGCTGGATCCGGCGCTGCCGCAGAATCGGGGAATTGTGGACCTCGCTCTGGCGCCGAGAAATGCGCGCGGCCTGGTGGAGTTCTCGGCCGACTTCTACCTGCTGAAGCCGGTGGAACCTTCGCGAGGCAATGGCCGCCTGTTCTACGAAGCGGGCAATCGTGGCACCAAGCGGATCCTCAGCACGTACCAGAGCGCGATCAACGCCGACGATCCGGCGACGGACGCGGAGTTCGGCAACGGCGCGTTGATGCGCCAGGGATTCACGCTGCTCTGGATGGGGTGGCAATGGGACGTGCCGGCGGGTCGCATGCGGATGGACATTCCGATCGCGACGGAGAACGGGCGTCCGATCACGGGCTGGGTGCGCGGCAACTTCATCCCCGGAGCCAACGCGACCACGGCCTCCGTCGCCGATCGCGGGCACCAGGCGTACCCGGTCGTCGATCCCACGGCCGCGGAGCATCGCATGATCGTGCGCACGCTGCCGACCGATCCGCCGCAGGAAATCCCGCGCGCCCGCTGGCGGTTCACCGGCCCGGGCACGGTGACGCTGGACGGTGGCTTCGAGGCGGGCCGGATCTACGACGTCATCTACCGCGCGCAGGACCCGCGCGTGGTCGGGTGCGGACTGGCCGGCACGCGCGACCTGATCAGCTTCTTCAAACACGCCGATGCGGCAGCGGGCAACCCGATGCCGGGCCTTCGACTGGCGATTGGCTGGGGCGTGTCCCAGACCGGACGGTTTCTCCGTCACTTCGTCTACGAAGGCTTCAACGAGGACGAACGTGGCCGCCAGGTGTTCGACGGCGTGTTCGATCAGGTCGGCGGTGCCGGACGCGGGTCCTTCAACCATCGCTTCGGCCAGCAGTCGCGCGACCAGCTGCAACACTTCAACATCCTCTATCCCGTGGACATGTTCCCGTTCACCGACGCCGAGCAAACCGATCCCGAAACGGGCCTCACCGACGGCCTGCTGGTGCGCGCGACCAAGAGCGGCACGGTTCCGAAGTTCTTCCACCTGCTCACCGACTCGGAATATTTCAACCGCGCCGGGTCGCTCGTGCACACCGACGTGACAGGCACGCAGGGACGTGCCTCCTCCGGCCACCAGCCGGATCTACTTCGTCGCCTCGGCCCCGCACATCGTGGGAACGTTTCCTCCAGGACCGTACAGCGATCCGGACTTCGTGGGCCGTGCCGACATGAACACGCTGGTCTACGCGCCGGTGATCCGCGCGCTGTTCAGCGCGCTCGATCGATGGGTGAGTGACGGCGTGGAACCGCCGCCGAGCCGCTATCCGACGCTGGCCGACGGCACGCTCACGAAGGTCGCGGCCTCGGGGTGGCCCAGGATTCCGGAGTTCGACCGTCCGAAATCGCCGATGACGACCTATCGCCTGGACTTCGGGCCGGACTGGTCGCGCGGCATCGTCGCGATCGAGCCGCCGCGGATTGGCAAGGCGTTCGTCGGTCTGGTGCCGGCCGTGGACGAAGCGGGTAACGATCGCGCCGGCATCCGGCTGCCCGAGGTGGCGGTGCCGCTGGCGACGCACACGGGATGGAACTACCGCCGGCCTTCGATCGGTGCGCCCGATCGCCTGGCGAGCGAGATTGGCTCGTACCTGCCGTTGCCGAAAACGTCAGCCGATCGCGAACGCTCGGGCGACGGCCGTCGCTCCATCGAAGAGCGGTACAGCAGCCGCGAAGAGTACCTGGGCCGCATCGCGATGGCCGCCGTGGCGCTCGTCAAGGACGGCTACCTGCTGGCGGACGACACGCCGGAGATCATCCAGCGCGCGGCGGCTCACTACGACTGGGCCACGCGCAAGTAGCTCACTTCACCGGATTCTCCAGCGTCAACTGGCGCACCCACGCGCCGCGCGCCGTCTCTTCGCCGTCCGGCAACGGGACGGTCATCTCGTTCGTGAGGACCGAGTTGGTTGGCCTGGCCGGTGCGGTGGCCAGGCCGCCGACGCCGCGAAGTGCACCGACGAGATCGGTGGTGAGCGGCTGCGACAGGATGGGGGCGCCCATCGTGGGCCGCGGCAACTCCGCGAACATCCGCGTAAATGCCGGTGTCGGCGGGTCCGGCGTCGCGAAGACCACGAAGTGCTCGCGCCCGCCGGCGCTCGTGATCCGCCAGAACGTGCGCTCGCCGTTGACCACGCCGGGAATTTCGTGACGCTTCCCGGCCGGCAGGGGCGCCGCCGCCTGCTCGCTCTGGAGCGGATACAGCAGGAACGACGCGCCGCGGTCGTCCTCGTTGACGATGTAGACGTAAAGGGGGATGGAGCTCTGCACCCGTAGCGACAAGCGGTCGTCGGGAGCCACGCGCGCGCCGTACTCCAGACGGATATCGCGGCCATCCTGCTCACGATAGAACGCCGCTTCGACCTGGTAGCTGCCGGCTACCGCCGCCGTCGCCACCGGCGCCGCGCCAGGAGCCCGAGTTGTGGCGGCAGACGGAGGTGCCGTGGATCGCGAGGTCCACAACCAGGACGCCAGTCCCAGCACGAGCACGACGGACGCGGCCGTGGCCAGGGCGCGCCAATTCCGAATCCGAAAGGGGGGCACAGGGATTATGCGCGTGCCGTCGATCGCCTTGTGCAGGGCGGCTTCCAGTTCACCGGCGGATTGGAACCTGTCGGCCGGCCGCTCCGCGGTGGCCCGCTCCACGACTCGGATGAAGGCGTCGGGCAGATCGGGGCGGAGGTCGCGGAGCAGCCAGCGCTGCGCGTGGGCGGCATGGTGCCTCTCGATTTCGGTGCGCGAGGAGCCTCCGACGGGATAGGACCCGGTGGCCAGGTAGAACAGCAGCACACCCAGGCTGTAGATGTCCGAGACTACGGTGTGGGGCGCACCGGCAAACACCTCGGGTGCAAGGTAGAGCGGGGTTCCGGCGCCCGAGCGACCGCGGCCGCCCAACCGCTTGAGGTCGTCGCCGGCGCCGAAGTCCATCAGCACCGTGCGGCCGCCCTCGGCGCGCATCACGTTGTTGGCCTTGATGTCGCCGTGCAGCACGCCGGCGCCGTGCACGGCTGCCAGCGCGCCGCAGACGTCCGCGCCGATCACCATCGTCTCGCGGGCGCTGAACGGGCCCTGCGCGCGCACCAGATCGTGCAGCGTCCGGCCCTTCACCAGCTCCATCGCGATGCCGACTTCCTGGTCCAGGCACTCGGCGGAGTAGACGCGCACCACGTGCGGGTGATTGATCTGGGCGAGCAGCCGCGCTTCCCTCAGCGCGTGTGACGGGTCGATCCCGACATCGAGCGCGTGCGGACGGATCACCTTCAGCGCCAGCTCGATGTCGAGCTGCCGATCGTGCGCGCGGTACACCGTGCCGTACGAACCGTGTCCGATCTCGCCGTGGATGACGAAGGCGCCCCACTGGCCGGGCATCGGGTCGCTCATCCGCGCCAGGGTTTCGATCATTCGGAGCTCGTCCATCACCGATGTGGTTACCGGATCGGTCTCCTCCGCCTGCGTCCAATTGATCGGGATGCCGTCGGAGATCGCCGAGGCCATCGACATGAGCCGGGGGTTCTCAGCGCTTTGGTTTTCGGTCATGAGCCATCTCCTCGGCCAGGTGCACCAGTGCGCGGCTCACCGCCATGTGCGCGGCGGCAACGGTGGGTTTGCCCAGCGCCTCGGCCACTTCGGCGTGCGACAGGCCCATTTCGATGCGAGCGATGATCGCCTCACGCTCCTCGGGCCGCAGCCGCTCCATCGCCGCCTCGTAGCGGGCGAAGACCTCGCTGCCCATGGCTTCCTCGAAGGGCGACGGCAGCGAGCCTGGCAGGTCGCTCGCCAGCGGGTCGGAAGGGCCGCGCCGCTGCTGCGTGCGGGCGATGTCGCGGATGCTGTTCCAGAGCGTGGTCCACACGTAGTCACGGAAGGCGCCGGGGTGACGCGGTTCGAACGCCGGCAGCTTCTGGAAGACCTTGATCAGCGTGTCCTGGACGAGATCCCTGCGTTTCGAGGGCGCCGCGGGCCGAGGCCGGCAGCCGGCCGTGCGCCCAGCGGCGAAGCCGGGTTTCGTAGCGGGTGAAGAGACTGTTGAGGGCGGCCTCATCGCCGGACCGCGCGCGCTGCACCAGATCCTGCGTCGATTCGGCGTCCGCGGGCACACTTACAGCCGGGCCGGGGGGGCGCGGGCGCGTGCGTGCGGCATCGTCCATGAACGGAACGCCGGGGAGTCTGATTGAAACCGTGCCAATCATAAGCGCTTCCTGCGGACGTGGCGCGACAGCGCCGTGAGTCGCGGCAACCTCAGCCATTGAGGTTTCGGCTGCGAGGCCCGCGCGACTACTGATGATTAACGCCCGCGTGGTGGGAATCGAACGCGATTTCGATTTGTCGATCCATGGCGTTGGTTCAAGGCAGCACAGCCGATAGCGCTTTACGAACGGCAGAGGCGCGACATAGAATCTGCCCCCGCTCCGCGTCCGTTCGCGCCGTCGTCACGATTTTCGGTCCGTCTCGACTTGTCCAGCTCGACCGCTTCTTCGGGTCCGCCAGCGAGCCCTGGGGGAAAGACCATGGCGCCGGACGCGATGCGCTGTCGAAGCCGCCGATAGACGAACCCTAGACGACAAGACCCAAGTGGACCGTCATGATCTTCATGGGGGCCGACGCTGTCGACGGCAGTCCGCCGCTGGACGAGGCGGTCGAATCAGATCTCGCGGAAATTGCCTACGCGACGGGTCCACGGGCGGCCGACATCTTCGTGCAGGTGAACAAGAGCAACGAAGATCCGCGGCGTCTCCATTACGCCAAGAGAGCGCGGGCGAGCACGCTCACGGAACTCCCAACTCCGCCATCTTCACCAGGTGGCGCGCTCACCGGGTTCATCAGGGATGCGCTCCGGAAGGTGAAGCACCGGCCTAAGGATTACTCGATGCTCGTGCTCTGGGGACACGCCTACGACTTCGCGTTTGGCCCCAGCCGCACCCGCAGTGGCATGGTCGACGCACTCGACTTCGTCGAGTTGAGCCAAACCCTCGAGAGCCTCCAGGACAGCATGGCGGCCTCGATGGAAGACTGGAAGCCAGGCGATCCCCGGCCCAAACTCGACATCATCGCATTCGATGCGTGTGAAGTGACGAGCGTCGAACTGGCATGCCAACTCCAACCCTATGCGAAATACCTGTTGGGTTCGCAAATCGCTATCCCGCTACCGGGCTGGCCGTAACCATCGAATTCTCGACCGACTAGTGAAGCCCAAGGGACGCCTTATGGCTCCGGTCGAGTTTGGCGCCTACGTCGTACGCCGCTTTTGCGAGTCCTATCCAGCGTCATCTCCTGTTTCGCTGACCATGCTCGACCTGGAGCAGGCGCCTCGGCTCCGGGACCACGCCGAGATGCTGGCACTGACGCTCGCGAGCGCCATCGGCACTCCCGCCGGGTGTAATCGCATTCTGGACATGTTCGATTGGTCGCAGACGGCGGAAGACCGACCGTTCGTCGACGTTGCCGAATTGTGTCTCAACCTGATGCGGGGCAGCGGCGACACCTTAGTGGCAGAAGCCGCGAGAGCGCTGGGCGACCTGCTGGCCGGTGCACACCCGCTGCTGGTCGGAAAGAGCGAGGAGGGCCTCGGCCGACCGTTCGTAGTGGAGCATGGCCGCAACGCCGGGGAGTTGGCGCGTCTGAACGGCATCAGCCTCTACGCGCCTCATGTCGCGCCTGGCACCGACTTCGACGCCTTGAGAAACTGTACAACAGATTTGCTTTCGCCCAGAACACGCGATGGAGCCGGCTCGTTCACACCCTCGCGCAACTCAGCTGACAATCCGACGAAACACATACCGGAGGAGATATGACTGACGGCGCAGGGCGTCCAAAGCCCGAGGTCTTCGAGGAACAGCGGTTGAGCGAGCGCAGGAAGAACGAGAGTCGCGGGAAGCAGTTGGACCGGGGCAAGCAGCTCGATCGCGGCAAGCAACTGGACCGGGGCAAGCAACTGGACCGAGGCAAGCAACTGGATCGCGGCGGCGGTCTCGAGGCGTCGGGATCGGGCCGAGGTCGTGGCGGATGTGTTCCGCAAGGCCACCGAGCTTGGCGGACATCTCGTGGTTGCGTTTGTGGCACCGGTCAGCGCCGGTGGCAGCAGCACGCCGTCTCCATCTGTGACGCAGCCGTCACCGACGGAACTCGAGGCGGCGTCGGCGCAGGCGTTGCTGGCGCTCATGCTCCAAGGGTTGAAGCCAATCGACTGAGCCGCGCTGCAGGCGACTGGAGCACAAGGTCATGTGACTCGTCCCCGTTCGCTCGTGATCCACCATGCGGCGATGCTGCTCGCCGTATCGGTCGTGTTGTCGGCCGCCCAGGAGCCCTTGCGTCGAGACTCGTCCGACGCGCGGTCCCTGATCGCCGCAGGTCTGTACGATGACGCCGAGATAGCAGCGCGAGCGGCCCTAGCCGAACTGCGCTCCGCCCCGGGTGACCACGCCGAGGGGGTGGCGACCGCCGCGGACACGCTTGTCAGCGCGCTGATCTTCAATGGCCGAGCGGCGTCGGCGCAAACGCTGCAACTAGCCGAACGGACCCTTCAGGCCGGTGAAACCCGACTCGGACCGCTTCACGCCGCCCTGCTGCCGTCGCTCATGAATCTTGGCGAGGTCCTGATCGCCGCCATTGAGTTCGACCGCGCGGTCGTGGTCGCGCGCCGCGCGCTGAGCATCAGTGAGCGGGCGGGGTTCGTAGGGCTGGATCAGGCGCGCGTGCTGGGACACCTGGGCAGGGCGCTCGGTGCGGCCGGGCGTTACGACGAAGCCCTCAGCTGTCTTGAGCGAAGCGTGCGCCTGACCGAAGAGGCCGTTGCTCCGGGGGAACCCGAGTTGGCGCGCGCCCTCGAGGACATCACGCTGGTGCTGCAGCGCAAGGGCAGCTACGATGCTGCCGGTGTTGCGATTCGTCGCGCGGAGCGGATTCAACAGACGTCCGATCCGTTGCATCCCGCGTTCGCGCGAACTTTGAACCTTGTCGCCCAGCAATTCTGGTTCGAGGGCGACCTCCTCCAGTCGAAGGAGGCTTCGCAACGAGCAGTGGCCGTTGCCGAACAGACCCTGCGCCCCGATCACCCCGTGGCGCTGTCACTCCGCTACCTGGCGGGGACGCTGTCGGATCTCGGCGACCTCATCGGCAGCCTGACCTTGGCGAGGCGTGCCCTGGCGATTGCGGAGACGGAACTTTGGACTGGACCATCACGTGACCGGTGAGTACCTTCACGGCCTCGGTCTCGCCGAGCTCGACCAGGGGGAGTACGCCGCGGCCCGTTGGTACTTCCAGCGGGCGTTAAGAATCTTTGAACGGCAATACGGGCCGTGGCACGAGTACGTCGCGACCGCGCTCTCGGTCCTTGCGCTGGCCGACGCGCGACTCGGCGACTTCGACCGCGCCCGACAGGAACAGTCGCGCGCCGTGTCCATTCATGCGCGAGTCGGCGGTCGAACCATCCGTTCGTCGCAGTGGCACTGACCGAGCTCGCAACGCTCTACCGCGAGCAAGGATGACCTGCGGAGGCGTTGCCCTTGCTGGAGCGGGCGCTCGCCATACGTGAGCGGAGCCTGGGCCCCCAGCATCGCGACGTGGCCCGAACGCTCGCGGACCTTGCGTCCACGCTGTCGGATGTGGGCCGACCCGCTCGCGCACAGACGCTGGCGATCCGCGCGGTCGAGATCTGGGAGCGTCTGGGCGCGCCGGATGCCCCTGAATTCGCGACCGTGCTGGCGCTCTACGCGAAACTGCAAGCCACTCGGGGCGACGGTGCCGCGGCGCGGGCTTACTACGAACGGGCACTTGCCATCCGTGCCCGGACGTTTGGGACGTCGCATCCGCTCTACGCCGAAGCACAAGCCGGCCTGGCCGTGGCACTCGCCGCCACTGGCGACCGCGCAGCTGCCCTCGAGGCCGCGCTCGCCGCGGAGACCACCGGCAGGGATCACCTGCGCGTGATGTTGCGGTCGCTGCCCGAGCGGCAGGGACTCAACTACGCAGCGGCGCGCCCACGGGGGCAAGATCTCATCTTGTCGCTCTCCGGCTCTCCACCCGAGGCGATCCCGGCTGCGCTGGACGAGGTGATCCGGAGTCGTGCGCTGGTGCTGGACGAGATTGCGGCACGCCAGGGCGCAGCCCATGCGGCGAGTGACCGGGAGCGACCAGCCAGAGCTGCCTTGACCGCCGCTCAGCAGCGGCTCGCCAACCTCACGGTTCGTGGGCCCGGCCCACTGTCACCCGCCCAGTACGCCGCGGTGCTGGACGAGGCGCGGCAAGAGAGTGAGCAGGCCGAACAGGCGCTGGCCGAAGTCAGCGGGGACTTCAGCCAGCAGCGTCGCCGCGATCAGGTTGGACTCGACGCGGTCGCCGCTGCCCTCTCGCCCGACACCGCGTTGGTGTCGCTGGTCCGCTACGATCGCCAGGTCTTCACGCCGCCTTCCGGCGCGTCCTCGGTAGACCGAGCGGCGCGCCGTGCCCTTCGAACCGTGCCGTCGTACCTTGCATTTGTCGTGAGGTCGAGCGGCACCCCGGCGGCTGTGCCACTCGGCCCGGCGGCGGCGCTCGAGGCGCTGGTGGCCCAGTGGCGACTCGACATTCGCGAAGAGGCGATCGCTCCGCTGGAGCCATCCGAGACGCCGGCTAGATCCTCGCGGACATCGGGGCTTGCCGTACGCCGGCTCGTGTGGGATCGGTTGCGACCACTTCTAGGCGACGCCCGCACGGTCTTCATCGTGCCAGATGGAGTGTTGAGCCTCGTTCCATTCGCGGCCCTGCCGACCGGAGCACGCTCGTATCTCCTCGAGACTGGTCCGGTGATCCACTACTTGTCGGCCGAGCGTGATCTCGTGGCGCCCCCGCCTCCCGGCAATCGAGGCCGTGGCCTGCTTGCCGTCGGTGGACCGTCATTCAATGATCGAACGGCTCTCCGCGCGACTGTTCCGGCCCTGATTACGCCGCCCTCGAACTCGCCGGCGCCGGTGATGCGTGGCACTTCCTCCGCGTGCGGCAGCCTGCAGTCCGTGAGGTTTGAGCCGCTCACTGGCACGCTGCAGGAAATTCGCGATCTGTCCAGGCTATGGGATCGATATGCGGCGCTCGACACCACCGCGGATGCGGCGCGTGTGTTCACCGGCCGTGGCGCCACGGAAACCGCGTTCAAACGCGAGGCCCGGCGATACCGTGTGCTGCACCTGGCGACTCATGGCTTCTTCCTGAGCACGCCTGCGCGCCCGCGCCGACCGGCACCCGCGGCGTCGGTGGCCTGGCCCGGCCGGCACACGCCCCGCCGAGAACCCGCTGCTCCTGTCGGGCCTCGCCCTGGCCGGCGCCAACCGTCGCGCGCAAGCTCGTCCGAACGAAGACGACGGCATTCTCACCGCGGAAGAAGTCGCGTCGCTCGATCTCCACGGCGTCGAGTGGGCCGTGCTCTCCGCCTGCGACACCGGCGTCGGCGAGATCAAAGCAGGTGAAGGCGTGTTCGGACTGCGCCGCGCATTCCAGGTGGCCGGCGCCCGCACCGTCGTGATGAGCCTGTGGTCGGTCGAGGATCAATCCACTCGCGCCTGGATGCGGGCCTTGTATGAAGGCCGCTTCGAGCGTCACCTCTCGACCGCCGACGCCGTGCACCAGGCGAGCCTTGCCGTGCTGCGCGATCGTCGCGCGAAGGGGCAGAGCACGCATCCGTTCTTCTGGGCAGCGTTTGTCGCGGCCGGCGACTGGCGGTGAGGATCCCGGAGACCGGACACCGGGTACCGGTACCGGAATAACGGGGCCAGCGACAGCCAGCCCCGTTCAGTTGATCGCCATCGCATTCTAGCGATAGACGAAGCGGTGACCGCTTCGCGAGTCGAGTTCATACCATGCGGTGATCGGCACCGCCGTTCCGGGTCGTGCCTCCGCAAAGGTCACGGCGGCCGAAAGCTTCATGTCAGCCGGCCGCTCGGCCCGCTGCGTGAAGGCCATGAAGTAGACCTTCGAGCGATCGCGGTCCCGCACCACGATGATGTCGGGGTCGGTATCGACGACCCGCTCGAAGATGTAGGTGCCCGCCTGGAGCGTGACACCCGGGAGAGCGACGGGTCCGTTGAACGTGAGGTAGTTGGTGCGATGGTCGACCTCGGCGCCGTGCATCGGCACGGTCAGGACGAGACCCATCGTGAGGACGCCGAACACCGCCAACACCGACTTGCTAATGGTCATGGACATGACCTCCTTACAGGAAGTCAACGTCCATGACCGGCAACCCGAACGGTGCGCGCGTCGACAGCGCGCCTGGCTCTACCGCGCGGACGAGGTGGCGCGTCCGCCCAGCACGGCCACCGCGCGATCGATGTCGTCGTGGGTGTTGAACACCGACACCGACAACCGCAGCCGGTTCTCGTTGCCGACGACCGTGCCGACGACCTTGTTGGCCTGCAGCATCTTGCTGGTGGCGGCGCCGTCCTTCAGCGCGAAGGCGACGGTCGGCGTCTCGGTGCCCTGCGGCGTGAGCGGGGTGTAGCCGAGCGGCGGCAGTTCCTTCTGCAGGCGGTCGGTGAGCACGCGGGCGTGCGCGCGGATCTTGTCGATGCCGAGCGCCTGCACGTAGTCGATGCCGGCCGAGACGCACGCCGCCAGCAGCACCGCGATGCCGCCGGTCTCGTAGCGCGCCGCGCCGGGCAGCGGTTCCCACGTCAGCTCCGCGCGGTTGAAGTTCGACACCTGCCGGTGTCCGTAGCGCGTGGTCGGCAGCACCGTGCCCTGCAGATCCTCTTTCACGTACAGGAACCCGAAGCCGCGTTCGCCCATCAGCCACTTGTAGGTGCCGGCCGAGGCGAAGTCGATGCCGAGCGCCTTGACGTCCAGCGGCACCGCGCCCACCGCCTGGATGATGTCGGCGAACACCAGCGCGCCGCGCGAGTGCGCGAGGGCGCTGACCGCCTTGCAGTCGTGCATGAAGCCGTTGACGTTCGAGACCAGCGCCAGCGACACCAGCCGCGTGTTGCGGTCGATCGCCTTGTCCATGTCGTTCGGGTCGATCGCCCAGTTGCGGTGCTTGACGATGCGCAGCTCGACGCCCTGCTTCTCGAGCTCCTTGTACATGTAGAGCGAAGTGGTGAAGTGCAGCTCGTCGATCACGACGTTGCCCTTCTTCTTCGGCAGGTCCAGCCCCATCACGACGATGTTCTCGCCGTCGGAGGTGCTGCTGGTGAAGGCGATCTCGTTGGCGGTGGCGCCAATCAGCTTCCCGTACTGCACCTTCAGGTTCTGCTGTTTGTCGGCGGTGAACTCGGCGCGGCCCTCACCGGGGCCGTGCAGGCGGTAGGCCAGGCCCTGCTCGATGGCCCTGGCCGCGAAGGTGCCAACCGGGTGCAGCGCGGCCGAATTCAGGTAGGTCTCGGTCGCCACCAGCGGAAACTCTGCGCGCACCGAGGCCGGGAAGATGCCGGCCGGCCGTGTCGCCGCCTGCGTCGCGTTGGCGAAGAGAGAGCGGCTGCTGACCGCGATAGCGCCTGCACCAGCGAGAAAGTCGCGACGGCCGAGAATCATGGGGCCTCCTGAGAAACCTGACTCGGCGGATTGTACGCAGAAATCGCATCAAAAACCGGCCGTTCGTGCCAGGCCCCAACGGGCCGGAAACGTGGCAGGAATTACACTCGGCAGATGCGTTCCAGACCTTTCCCGGTGCTCGTCGCCCTTCTTGGGCTGGCCGGCTCGACCGCGCGCGGCGCCGACCCCCTCGTCCACACCTTCTCCATCGTCGCGCGCGACCCGCAGACCGGCGACATGGGCGTGGCCGTCCAGTCCCACTGGTTCTCGGTCGGCTCCATCGTCACCTGGGCCGAGGCGGGGGTGGGCGCCGTGGCCACGCAGTCGTTCGTGGATCCCGCCTACGGCCTGAAAGGCCTTGGCTTGATGCGCGGCGGTGCCAGCGCCCCCGACGCGCTGAAGCAGCTCGTGAAAGAGGACCCGCAGCCCGATGGCCGCCAGGTGGCGATGATCGACGCGCAGGGCCGTGTTGACGCCTACACCGGCAAGTCGGCCGTCGCCGCAGCGGGGCACATCGTGGGCGAGCAGTTCTCGGCGCAGGCCAACATGATGGCCAACGACAAGGTGTGGCCGGCGATGGCGGAGGCGTATCGACAGACGAAGGGCGACCTCGCCGACCGCCTGCTCGCCGCTCTTGACGCCGCGCAAGCCGCCGGCGGTGACGCGCGCGGCCGCCAGTCGGCGGCGATCATCGTCGTGAAGGCGAAGGGCTCCGGACGGCCGTGGGTTGGCGCGGACCGGATCTTCGACCTCCGCGTGGAGGACAACCCGCAGCCGCTGGTCGAGCTCCGCCGGCTGATGCGCCTGCAGCGCGCCTACGGTCACGCGAACCGCGGTGACGAGCTGATGACCGAGAAGCGCGTGGAAGACGCGCTGACCGAATACGCCGCGGCCAGCAAGCTGGCGCCGGAGATCGTGGAACTGCCGTTCTGGCACGCCGTCACGCTGGCGTCGATCGGCAGGGAAGCCGAGGCCGCGCCGATTTTCAAGGCGGTGTTCGCGAAGGAGCCGCACTGGCTGGAGATGCTCGAACGTCTGCCCGCCGCGGGGTTGTTCCCGGACGACGCCGCGCTGATGGCCCGCATCAAGGCCCTCGCACGTTGACACGGCGGCCGAGCCATTCGCTGTGACACAATTCTAATCCGGCGTCTTGAGCTCTCCCTTCCGCGCGCTTCGTTCCCGCAACTACCGGCTGTTCTTCATCGGCCAGGGCATCTCGCTCATCGGCTCGTGGATGACGCGGCTGGCCACGGCATGGCTGGTCTACCGGCTCACCGACTCCGCGTTCCTGCTCGGCCTGGTGAGCTTCGCCGGGCAGGCGCCGTCGCTCGTTCCTGCCGCCGCTGGCGGGCGTCTGGCTGGACCGCTGGGATCGCCATAAGGTGCTCGTGGTCACCCAGATGCTGGCCATGGCGCAATCGCTGGCGATGGCGGCTCTCACGCTGAGCGGCTACATCAACATCCCCTGGATCATCGGGCTCACGCTGTTCCAGGGCGTCGTCAACGCCGTCGAGATTCCCACGCGCCAGGCGTTCGTGGTCCGGATGATCGACGACCGCGCCGACCTCAGTAACGCCATCGCGCTCAACTCGTCGAACTTCAACGCGGCGCGGCTGGTGGGCCCCGCCATTGCCGGTGCGGTGGTGGCAGCGGTGGGCGAGGGCTTCTGCTTCCTGATCGACGGTCTCAGCTACATCGCGGTGATCTGGGGGCTGCTGTCGATGCGGCTGACGCCCGACGAGCGCCCGCCGGCAAACCGGCGTCTCCGTCACGAACTGACCGAGGGATGGCGGTACATCGTCCAGTCCACCCCGATTCGAAGCCTGCTGATCTTCCTGGCTGCCATCGGCGTTTTGAGCGCCCCGTATGGATCGCTGATGCCGCTCGTCGCAGGACGCACGCTTGGCGGCGGTGCCCACACCCTGGGGTTTCTGATGGCGGCGTCCGGCGTCGGCGCGCTGATCTGCGCGGTGCGGCTGGTGTTGCGCAGCAGTGTCGTGGGGCTCGGCCGGATGGCGGCAATGGCCGTGGCGACGTTCGGCGTCGGCGTGCGTGCTCCTGGGGATCTCGCACTGGCTGTGGCTGTCGATGGCGCTGATGGCGGTCACCGGCTACGGACTGATGTATCAGGTCGTCGCCACCAACACGATTGTCCAGACCATCGTCGAAGACGACAAGCGGGGGCGCGTGATGTCCTTCTACACCATCGCCCTGCTCGGGTCGGCGCCGATCGGCAGCCTGCTCGGCGGATCGCTCGCGGCGCGGATCGGCGTGGAGGCGACGTTCGTCGTGAGCGGCTTTGCCTGCGTGCTGGCGACGGTGTGGTTCTGGCGGCAGCTGCCGGCCATTCGCACCGCCATCCGGCCGCGCTACGTGGAGCTCGGCATCCTCCCCGAGGCCTGATCATTCGGGGCCTGGCACGATCGGGCCGATCTGCAGCAGTTTTGGCCATGCTGGCAAGAACTGCTGCGATTTCGGCCCGATCGTGCCAGGCCCCGGCCGACGGGTGCCTGCGCTGTGAGAGGATCGAGGGGAACCCCATGCTGAAGCTCTTCACGCTGCTCAGGCCATTCCGGTCGCTGGTCTCCATCGTCATGGTGCTGGCCCTCGCCCAGTCGCTGGCCAACCTCTATCTGCCACGCCTGATGGCCGACATCGTCGACCACGGCATCGTCCCGGGCGACACCGCGACGATCCTGAGAGTCGGCGGTCTGATGCTGCTGGTGGCCGTGCTCGGCACCGCCTGCGCGGTGGCCGGCAGCTTCTTCTCCGCGAAGGTGGCCACCGGGTTCGGCCGCGTCGTCCGCGAACGCATCTTCGGACGGGTCGCGCACTTCTCGGTGCACCAGTTCGCCCACTTCAGCACCGCCTCGCTGATCACCCGCACGACCAACGACACCACCCAGGTGCAGCAGGTGCTGAGCATGCTGCTCGGCATGGCGATCTCGGCGCCGATGATGGCCATCGGCGGCGTGGTGCTGTCGCTGTCGCAGGACGCCCGGCTGGCGCGCGTGCTGATCGCGGTCATCCCGGTGCTGGCGCTGATCTTCTACCTGATCATGCGCAAGGCGGTGCCGCTGTTCCAGCAGATGCAGGTCAAGATCGATCGGCTCAACCTGGTGCTGGACGAAGGCCTGAGCGGCGTCCGCGTGATCCGCGCCTTCGATCGCGGGGCCCACGAGAGCCGCCGCTTCGACGAAGCCAACCTCGATGTCACCGGCACCGCGATCGCGGTCAACCGCCTGGTGGCGCTGCTCATGCCGACCATGTTCTTCATGATGAACCTGACCAGCGTGCTGATCATCTGGTTCGGCAGCCTGCGCATCGACGCCGGCGCGATGCACGTCGGCGCGATGCTGGCGTCGCTGCAGTACGCCATCCAGATTCTCTTTGCGGTGTTCATGGTCACGGCGGTGTTCGTGATGCTGCCGCGCGCCGCCGCCTCGGCCGAGCGCATCAACGAAGTGCTCGACGTCGTTCCCGATGTGAACGATCCGCCGCAGCCCAGGGCCGCCGGCGCCAGCCGCGGCCAGGTCGAGTTCCAGGACGTGACGTTCCAGTACCCGGGCGCCGAAGAACCGGCGCTGACCGGCGTGTCGTTCACGGCGCTGCCGGGCGAGGTGACGGCCATCATCGGCGGCACCGGCTCGGGCAAGTCCACGCTCGCCGGGCTCATTCCGCGCTTCTACGATGTCGCCGCCGGCCGGGTGCTCGTGGACGGCGTCGACGTCCGCGAGATGCGGCAGGAGGATCTGCGCGACCGAGATCGGCTTCGTGCCGCAGAAGGCGGTGCTGTTCTCGGGCACCATCGCCAGCAACATCCGCTTTGGCCGGGACGAGGCCACCGACGAAGACATGCGGCACGCGGCGACCGTGGCGCAGGCAGCCGAGTTCATCGATCGCATGCCGGACGGCTACGCCTCGCCGGTGTCGCAGGGTGGCATCAACCTGTCGGGCGGCCAGAAGCAGCGCCTGGCGATCGCCCGCGCGCTGGTGCGGCGCGCCGGGATCTACGTGTTCGACGACAGCTTCTCGGCGCTCGACTTCGCCACCGACGCCAGGCTGCGCGCCGCGCTGAGAGCCGACACCGCCGCGGCCACCGTCTTCATCGTCTCGCAGCGCATCGGCACCGTGATGAACGCCGACCGGATCGTCGTGCTCGACGATGGCCGGGTTGCCGGGATCGGCAGGCACGCGGAGCTGCTGGAGACCTGCGACGTCTACCGCGAGATTGCCGAATCGCAGGCGTCGCTCGAGGAGGTTGCGTGAGCGGCGAACGCACCTCGACGCGGCCGGCGGCCCCGGCCGCCGGGATGTTCGGTGGACGCCCGATGGGCGGCCTCGGCATGCCGGTCCAGAAGGCCAAGGACTTCAAGGGCACCTTGCGGCGGCTGACGGGCTATCTCGAGCCGCACCGGCCGGCGCTGATCGTGGTGGTGGCCGCCGGCGTCATTGCCACGCTGTTCAGCGTGATCGGTCCGAAGATGCTGGGCCTGGCCACGACGAGGATCTTCGAGGGCTACCTGGCGCGCACGCTCGGGCGGTCCAACGCCGGGATCGACTTCGCCTACGTCGGCCGCATCCTGTGGACGCTGCTGGCGCTCTACGTGGTGAGCGCGGCGTTTCAGTACCTGCAGCAGTACCTGATGTCGGGCGTGGCGCAGAACACCGTCTACGCCCTGCGCCAGGCGGTCGAGGCGAAGTTCAGCCGCCTGCCGCTGCGGTTCTTCGACTCGAAGACCCACGGCGAGATCATGAGCCGGGCCGTCAACGACCTCGACAACATCAGCAGCACGCTGCAGCAGAACCTCACGCAGCTGATCACCTCGGTGCTGACCGTGATCGGCATCATCATCATGATGCTGACGATCAGCTGGCTGCTGACCATCGTGGTGGTGCTGACGCTGCCGCTCAGCGTGATCGTCGTCGCCAGGATCGCGAAGCGGTCGCAGGGCTACTTCGTGAGTCAGCAGAAGGCGCTCGGCGCGCTGAACGGGCACGTCGCCGAGATGTACGCGGGCCACACCATCGTCACCGCGTTCGGGCACGAGGCGCGGGCGGTGGCGACGTTCGACGATCTCAACGGGAAGTACTACGACGGCGCCTGGCGGGCGCAGTTCGTCACCGGCATGATGTTTCCGATCATGATGTTCATCGGCAACCTCGGCTACGTGGCCGTGGCGGTGATCGGCGGCTTCCTCGTGACGCGGCGGGCGATCGCGCTCGGCGACGTGCAGGCGTTCATCCAGTACAGCCGGCAGTTCTCGATGCCGATCTCGCAGTTGAGCAGCATCGCCAACTCCATCCAGCTGACCATCGCCTCGGCCGAACGCGTGTTCGAGCTGCTGGACGAGCCCGAAGAGCCCGCCGGAGCAGCCGACGGCGGCCACGCTGCCGGCGCCGCGCGGCGACGTCCAGTTCGACCGCGTCGCCTTCAGCTACAAGGCCGACGCGCCGCTGATCGAGGACCTGAGCATCCACGTGCCGTCCGGACAGATGGTCGCCATCGTCGGTCCCACCGGCGCCGGCAAGACGACGCTGGTCAACCTGCTGATGCGGTTCTACGACGTCAATGCCGGCAGCATTCGCGTGGACGGCGTGCGACGTCCGCGACCTCGAGCCGCGGCGGACTGCGGCGGATGTTCGGCATGGTGCTGCAGGACACGTGGCTGTTCTCGGGCAGCATTCGCGACAACATCGCCTACGGCCGCGAAGGCGCGAGCGAAGACGAGATCGTCCAGCGCCGCCAGGGCCGCGCAGGCCGATCACTTCATCCGGACGCTGCCCGACAACTACGACACGGAGATCAACGAAGAGGCCACCAACCTGTCGCAGGGGCAGAAGCAGCTGTTGACCATCGCCCGCGCGTTTCTCGCCGACCCGGCGATCCTGATTCTGGACGAGGCGACCAGCAGCGTGGACACGCGCACCGAGGTACTGATCCAGGAGGCGATGGCGCGGCTGATGCACGGCCGGACGACGTTCGTCATCGCCCATCGTCTGTCCACCATCCGCAAGGCGGACGTGATTCTGATGATGGAACATGGCCGGATCGTGGAGAAGGGCACGCACGAGACCCTGCTGGCCTCGGCCGGCCATTATGCGGCTCTCTATCAGAGCCAGTTCGCCGGCCAGGTGCCGTCGGGGGCGCCCGCGTAAGCGCCGTTGCTGCCACCCACCAACCCGGCGGGCGCTCCGGGTTAGTATTCGCCCATGTTGATGTCATCAGCCGGGACGGCAGTCGTCGTGGCGCTGGCGATTTCAGGTGCCGGGCACCTGATCGCCCGGGACGGTCCACTCCCGGCTGGGACTGTGGAGTATCGCCACGGGCAGGAGGACCCCGACGGGATCACCCCGTTGATGCGCGCCGCCGCACGCGGCCAGGCGGGAGAGCTGAACGGGCTCCTGGCCAAGGGCGCCGACGTCGACGCGCGAACCACCGAGCAGCGGGTCACCGCCCTCATGTTCGCCGCATATTTCGGACATGCTGACGCGGTGAAGGCACTGCTGACCAAAGGCGCCCGGCTGAACCTCAAGGACGCCCAGGGCGCGGCCGCCGTCGACTGGGCGTCACTGGGCGGTCATCCCGAGCTCGAGAAATCACTCACCGGGCCCGGCGCGGCACTGAACCCCTTTCTCAACACGGGCCAGATGCCCATCTGGCTGATGGACAAGGCAGCAGGGAAGTAACGTCGGCCGGGAAAGTGATCGATGCCGGAACGGAGGTCGGGTAGTATGCGCGTCGTGAGCCGCGCCCATCGCACGCTGGTCATCACCGTCGCCCTGCTCGGGACGGTCTCGTGCGGAGGACCGGCGCCGCCGCCGTTGCGCCTGCATGCCGACGTCAAGCAATTGATGGCCGCCGTCATCGATCCGGCCGCCGATGTGGTCTGGGAATCGGTGGGCACGATCGACGACGTGACCGGCACGGAGGAGATTCATCCCTGGACCGCCGAGGAGTGGGACGCGGTGAGGAACGCGGCGTGGGTGATGGTGGAGGCGGGCAACTCGCTGATGATCGGCAATCGTCCGAAGGACACGACGGACTGGATGCGCCTCGCCCAGGAGCTCTCCGACACCAGCCTGAAGGCCGCGCGCGCCGCCGAAGCGCACGACGCCGCGGCGCTCTTCACCGCCGGCGGTGACATCTATCTGGCCTGCACCGCCTGTCACCAGAAGTACAACACCAACCTCACGGCACCACCGGCGCGCTAGACACCGTGTCGCTGCTGGCGTTCTGCGAGTGGCTGGCCGCCACCGAGGGGAGCATCGCGCTCCACGAGTCGCTGTACATGTACCCGCTCGTGGAGTCGATCCACGTGCTCGCGCTCTGCCTGTTCGTCGGCCTCGCGATCATGTCTCGACCTGCGGCTGCTCGGGCTGGTGCTGCGGCGAGTGCCGGTCTCGCAGGTCATGGCGCGGCTGCTGCCGTGGACGATCGGCGGCTTCGTCGTGATGGTCGATCACCGGCGGACTGCTCTTCTACGCGATTCCCGTCCGCACCTATCAGAGCGTCTGGTTCCGCGGCGAAGGTGATCTTCCTGATCCTCGCGGGCCTCAACGTCTGGCTCTTCCACACGCGGCGTCGAACACGCGCATCGCGGAGTGGGACACGCGCTGGTGCACGCCGCGGGCGCGCGGCGGGCCGGATCTTCTCGCTGATCCTGTGGGCCTGCATCATCGTCGCCGGCCGTTTCATTGCCTATAACTGGTTCGACTGCGACATCCAGCCGCAGCCGGCGTTCGTCAACTGGTTCGCGGGCTGCGTCGTCCCGCCGCCTCGGATCAATGCTGCTGCCCTTCTTCCAATGGTTCGAGACGCTGGCCATCGGCCAGGTCATCGTCGGCTCGAACTGGCTGTTTCCGGTGATCGAGTCGAGTCCACCTGCTGGCGCCTGGCGCTGCTCGGCGGTTCGGTGCTGATCGTCGACCTGCGGCTGCTGGGCCTGGGGCTGCGCGATCAGCGCGATTCGGAGCTCGCGCGCGAGGCGCGCCCATGGCCTCACGCTGGCGGGCATCGGACTGATGATCGCCACCGGCGTGCCGCTGTTCCTGTCGGAAGCCGATCAAGTGCTATTACAGCCCGGCGTTCTGGGTGAAGATGGTGACGCTGGCGCTGGCGATCGCGTTCGCGCTGCACCGTCCGCACTGCGCGTGGTCGCGCCGACGAGCGGACGATTCGTAACACAGCGCGCCGCCAGGTGCTGGTCGGCGCGCTGTCGATTGCGCTGTGGTTCACCGTCGCCGCCGCCGGCCGCTGGATCGGCTTCTCGTAAGCGCGGCCACTGAGCCGTGCCGAGCCTTCTCCTGCCGGCTTGGCGCCGCCGGGCTTCTTGCGTCACCTCGGTCGGGTCGCTGCCGTCGCGCGGGGCGCCGGTGCCCGACGAGCCCATGAACAGCTTGCGGCCGTCGGTGAACGTCACGTCGCGGCCGTTGGCGCGCTTCAGCGAGTGATCCTTGGTCTGGTAGCCGTCGACGATGATCTCGGTGCCGACGGTCAGCGGTGTCGCGGGTGAGGCCGCGGCGCAGCAGCGTGTTCGGCGTGCCGCCCTCGACCATCCAGACCTCCGGCTGTGCCGTCCGGCTTGATGACCTCGATGTGAATCCAGGTGTGCGGGTTGACCCACTCGAGCTTGACGACCTTGCCCTGCAGGCGGATCGGCGCATTCGGGATCGAACTCGGCGCCGAACGCGTGGTGCGCCGGACGACCGGCGCGGCCGGCGCCACGAGCAGGCGCCGGCGACAGAGCAACCGACAGCGTCGTTCGCATCGCTCGTCATTCCTTGCTCTGTGAGTCGTACTTCGCTGGCTTCTTGCCGTTCCGCGTCCGCTTCTCTTCGTTGCGCGCGCCGCTCAGGATGTTCGACGAGCGCGTAGTTCCCCTCGTGGCACGCGTACTCGTAGATTAACTCGTCGATCCGCCGGAACGGCATCTCGCCGCTAAACGGGCCGGTGAACGTCGTCGGGTCGTCGACGGTGAACCGGTAGTTGATGGTCGTGGCGTCGACGCGGCGGAAGCGCTCGACACCTGCAGGTTCTCGGAGGAGCCGCGGAAGTTCTGCAGCGGGGGGAAGTTCGTGGTCTCGACCACCAGCGTGTCGCCTTCCCAGTGGCCGATCGAATCGCCCATCCACGGCCGGATGCGCTGCGGGCAGGTGCTCGGTGCCGCCGATGCGGATGATCGCGCGCGTCGTGCACCATCTCCATCAGGATCATCACGTGATCCGGCGTCTGCACGATCTGCAGTTGTTGTTGTAGAAGTAATTCGGCAGCATCGGCGGCCCGGCGTTCGAGCCGAACGACAGCAGGCAGCGCTCGGCGAGCGGACGGTACTCGGGGTGATCGTACTGCCCGCGGCCCGTCATCGCTTGCCGCGCGCTGCCTGCCGCGCGCGCGCGCCTCGGCGTCGGTGAGCGCGGGACGCTGGCCGTTGGGCGGATCGATGATGAGCGAGCTGCGGCGCTGGCCGTTCGACGACGGCGACGCGATCGCCGGGATCGAGCCAGAAGTTGTTGTAGCCGCCGACGTTGCCGGCCGCGCCGGTCGAGCCGTCGCCGCCCTGCGGCGGCGCGGTCGATTCGGATCGCTCGGCTGCGTTCAGCCGATCGCACGCGGTCGGCGTCGCCCTTCTCCATGCGCGCCGCCTGCTTCTTCGGTGAGCACCGGCCGGCGCGCCCTGCGGCCGCTCGAGCGGCGTGATCGTCGCGTTGGTCCAGTTGCCCTGCAGATCCGGCGTGCCGATCCGCCGTGCGCGGCATCGTCCACGGGCGTGCGATGCCGGCCGGCGCCTGCGCCGCCACAGGTGCCAACGTCCACAGGGCGATCGCGGCCACGATGAACGACAGGGACGGCGAGACGCGTTGGCTGTGCTTCATGGTCGTCCTCTGCCCGCCTACTGCACCGGCGTCTTGCGCAGTTGCCCGTACATCAGCTCCTCGACGAACTCGACGCACTTGAACTGGCCGAGCCGCGCGTCGGGATTGATGTGGCGATAGAGCGGCATGCGCATCTTCCACGGCCGCGGAACGTCGCGGGATCCTCGATCGTCGCTTCGTACCGGATGTGATCGCGACCCGGTCATCGTGTAGCGCTCGACGACCTTCAGTTGCTCGCTGTGATGTTGCCGGCGCGATCGAACCACGTCTGATCGTTGAAGCCGTTCACCGTCGACGACGAAGGTGTCGCCTTCCCACCGGCCGACCGACTGCCCCATCCACGAATCGACCTGGCGGTGGTCCGGGATCCTTCAGGAAGATGTTGCGCACCGCGCCCGCGTACTCATAGGCGATGAAGAACGCCTTGTCGCTCTGGAGGATCTGGAACGGGAACGGCATGTAGGTGGCGCGCGGCACGCCGGGCAGGTAGCACTTGATCTCGGGATCGCGATCGAGCCAGTTCGCCTGGTTCTCTTCTTCTGCTCGAGCGCGGCCGGCAGGTAGGGAATCTCGTCGCCTTCGACGACGCCGTTGCCCGCCGGCACCGCGCCGACGGCGCCGAGGGCCAGCACCGCCGTCGCGGGCACGGGTACGACCGGGCCGGGCCGCATCGCCAGCGCCGGCTTGCGCCGCGTGCGCCTGGATGTCGTAGTTGGCGGTGTTCAGCGCCTGCCAGATGCCGTTCAGGTTCGGCTTGCCCGCTGCGGTCCTCGGAATGGCGGAACCGGCGGGTTGCTGAGCGGCCCCCGGCTGGCTGCCGAGTCCGAAGAACACGACGGCCGCTCCGCCGATGAAGCCTGCGAAGAGACCGCCCATGGCTGTGCGCGTCACCCGGGACCTCCTGTGGCGGCGATGCTGGCATCGCCGCCGGGGCATGTCAAGGACGACGCGCCGTCCATGCGGTCGCCTGCTCACCCACGATGCGGAGCAGGTCGCCCATTGCGAGGTTGACGTCGATCAGGTGCAGGCCCCAGGTGGCCGATGGCTTGCCCGGTGGGCCAACATCGCCGACGATCTCGTCGACTCGAGGGTCGGCCGGATTGCCGTGCACGGTGATTTCCAGGAACGTGGCGTGTTCGTTGGTCGCACACCGGGCCGAGAGTAGCCCAGGCACGCTCACCCAGGGGGTCTCCACGGTCCCTCCGGCTGTCCAGGGCGACTGCGCCTGCTGGCTCGTAATGGTGCGCCCGGACGCCGACAGGTACGCGTGCAGTTGGCCGCTGCCGTCACCGAACGTTGCGGGGTTTGTGCAGAGCGCCACCTGCTCCGGCTCGGCCACGCGGCCGAACAGGGCGTTGGCCGGTGGCGGGATCGTGGCTCGGTAGGTCGCATAGCTGATGACACAGCCGACCTGCGAGGCCGAGCGGCAGGCTGGTACGGACTGGAAGCTGCCACCCACGTCCTTGCCGCGCGGAACCGTCACGGTGGTGCCGAGGAGCAGCGCCGACACCAGTTGCCGCTGCACCGGCTTACCGTCAATCTCCTTGCGGATCAATTCGGCCAGCACGAACGCCCCTTGCGAGTGCCCGATCAGGACCACGCCCCGCCCGCGATTGTCGCGCGCCAGGTAGTCGTTCCAGGCGTCTCGCACGTCGGCATAGGCCAGGCCCCGGCCGAGGTCGATTGCGCCGCCGGCGATGCGCTGCCGCAGTCCCACCAGGGTGACCTGCCGGTACAGCGGTGCAAACGGTCGGCACGTCGAGGCGAAGCGCGCGAACTGCTGGGCGATCACGTTGCGTTCGGCCGGGTCAGCGGTCATGTCGCTCTGCGCCCCGGGGTCGGTGGAGATGGTCGGGTAGACGTAAAAGCAGTCCACGGGCGCCTTCGGGTCTGGCTGCCCATGCCTCCCGCGTCATCGTCCCGTCGGAGGCCACGACGGTCGTGGTGTGGTCAATGGCGCATGCATCGTTCCTCCCCGGTCGGCACAGCCACGCCTCGTCCCTGGTGTAATCGTTCGGGGTCTCGCTGGCGGCGGGTGATTCAGTCGCCGCCGCCGGCGCGGCGCCCTGGGCGAGAAGGGGCTCGGTGGCCGGCGCCACGACGGCGAGGGCGAAGAACAGCTGTCGAAGCATGGAGGTCTCCTGCGCGCCTGATTCTACGCGGCCGCCGCGGGATTCTCTTACGGCTTATCCTAGGACGATGATGAAGAGCTCGCACTACATCGACAACGCGTGGCAGCCGGCGAGCGGCGGTGGCGCCATTCCGGTGATCGATCCCAGCACCGGTGAGACTTTCGGTGAGCTCGCGCGAGGCACGGAAGCCGACATCGCCAGCGCGGTCGCGGCGGCGCGATGCGGCGATCGGCGAGTCGTTCGACGGCCCCTGGGGACGGATGTCGGCCGCGCTCCGTGGACGGCTGATGCTGAAGCTGTCGGCCGCGGTGACCGAGCGCAACGAGGAGTTCGCGCAGCTCGAGGCGCGCGACACGGGCAAGTCCCTGAAGACCGCGCGCGTCGATGCCACGGCACTCGCGCGCTACTTCGAGTACTACGGCGGCGCGTGCGACAAGCTGCACGGCGAGACGCTGCCGTACGAGACCGGCTACACCGTCCTCACGATTCGCGAGCCGCACGGCGTCACGGGCCACATCATCCCGTGGAACTACCCGATGCAGATCTTCGGCCGCACGGTGGGCGCGTCGCTCGCCGCGGGCAACGCCTGCGTCGTCAAGCCGGCCGAGGACGCGAGCCTCTCGATCCTGCGCCTTGCCGAGCTCGCGGCCGAGATTGGGTTCCCGCCAGGCACGCTCAACGTGGTCACCGGGTATGGGCACGAGGCCGGCGCGTTCCTGACGTCGCATCCCGGCATCGATCACATCTCCTTCACCGGATCGACCGGCACCGGCCGGCTGGTCGCGCAGGCGGCCGCGAATCGACACTGTCCCGTCACGCTGGAACTCGGGGGCAAGTCGCCGCAGCTCGTGTTCGAGGACGCGGACCTCGATGCGGCCCTTCCGGTGGTCGTGAACGCGATCGTGCAGAACGCCGGGCAAACGTGCTCCGCCGGCAGCCGCCTCCTCGTGCAACGGACCGTGTACGAGGCGGTGCTCGATCGCCTCGCGAAGACGTTCAGCGGTCTCCGCGCCGGCCCACCAGCCCTCGAGCTCGAGATGGGGCCGCTCGTCAACCGCAAGCAGTACGACGTCGTGAAGGGCTTCCTGCAGCGGGCCGAAGAGGAACGGATTCCGGTTGCCGCCACCGGCGTCATCCATCCCGAGGCGTCGAGCACCGGCTACTACCAGGCCGCCGTGCTGCTTCGCGACGTGCCCCATACGAGCGAGCTCGCGCAGCGCGAGATCTTCGGTCCGGTGCTCGCGGCCATGCCGTTCGACGATGAAGCCGAGGCCATCCGGCTGGCGAACGGCACCGACTACGGCCTCGTCGCGGGCATCTGGACGCGCGACGGCGCGCGGCAGCTGCGGGTTGCGCGCAAGCTGCGCTGCGGCCAGGTGTTCATCAACAACTACGGGGCGGGCGGCGGCGTCGAGCTCCCGTTCGGCGGCGTGAAGTCCAGCGGGCACGGCCGCGAGAAGGGGTTCGAGGCCCTCATCGCCTTCACGGTGCTCAAGACCATCGCGATCAAGCACGGGTGATTTCGGCCGGCCCATTGTAGAGTCTGGACATGTCGAAGCGACTTGTCCTTGCCGCCGTAATCCTCGGCGTGTCGGGCTCCCTGGCCCAGGCCCAACCAGCCCGCCGCCCGCTGACACTGGCCGACCACTCGCGCATCAAGGCCGTGGCCGATCCCCAGCGGTCGCCCGACGGCCAGTGGGTGGCCTACACGGTCACCACCATCGACGAAGACAAGGACAAGCGCGACTCGAACATCTGGATGGCCCGGTGGAGCGGCGCCGAGCAGGTGCAGCTCACCTCGTCACCCGACGGCGAGTCGTCTCCCCGCTGGAGCCCGGACGGGAAGTACCTGTCGTTCCTGGCCTCGCGTGGCACGGAGGACGAGAAGAAACGGGGCGCGCAGGTATGGCTGCTGCCGCGGTCGGGAGGCGAGGCCACCAAGCTCACGGACGTCAAGGGCGGCGTTGCCGAGTACGCGTGGTCTCCCGACAGCACCCGGCTGGCGTTCGTGGCGAGCGACGACGACCCCGACGCCGAACCCGAGAAGAAGGAAGGCTGGAAGCGCAAGACCATCCCTCCGATCGTGATCGACCGGTACCACTTCAAGGAGGACCGCGAGGGGTACCTCACGCACGTCTACAAGCACATCGCCATCTTCAATCTCGCGACCCGCACCGCCACCACGCTCACGAAGGGTCGCGTCGACGATGGGAGCCCGTCGTGGTCGCCGGACGGTGCGCGCATCGCCTTCCTCAGCAAGCGCGGATCTGCCGACCCCGACCGCACCTCGAACGAAGACCTGTGGGTGATCGAGGCGCGCGACGGCGCCGAACCGGTGCGGCTGACCACCACTCCGGAAGGCGAAGCAGGCCGCCCGGCGTGGAGCCCCGACGGCTCGCGCCTGGCGATCCTCGTGGGTGACAACGACCAGAACACGGCTTACGGGTTGAACAAGCTGGCCGTGGTGCCGGCGAACATGCCGCAGCCCACCGCGCCGCGCATCCTCACCGCGTCGCTCGACCGCGCGGTGTCGAACCCGGTGTGGTCGGCCGATGGCAGCCGCATCTCGTTCCTGCTGCAGGACGACCGCGCGCAACAGCTGGCCAACGTACCCGCCGAGGGAGGCGCGGTCCGACGCGTCACCGAGGGGCGGCGAGTAATTTCCACCGCCCACGCGGGGGCGCTGGCCGACGGCAACTTCGCGCTGGTCGCGATGACTGCCACGACCCTTCCCGAGATCTCGGTGCTCGACGGCGGCGCCTTGCGCACCATCACGAAGCACAACGAGGCATTGCAGGCCGAACTGCAGTTGGCCACCACGGAAGACTTCACCTCGAAGAGTAAAGACGGCACCGAGGTGCACGGCCTGATCGTGAAGCCCGCGGGTTACCAGCCAGGGCGCAAGTACCCGACCATCCTCTACATCCACGGCGGCCCCAACGGGCAGGATCAGCATGCCTTCCAGTTCGACCGCGAGCTGCTGGCGGCCAATGGCTATGTGGTGCTGGCGATCAACTATCGCGGCAGCGCCGGACGCGGTGGGGCATACCAGAAGGCGATCCACGGCGACTGGGGCAACCTCGAGGTCGTGGATTTGCTGGGCGCCGTGGACGAAGCGGTCCGCCAGGGGGTGGCCGACCCCAGCCGCCTGGGCATCGGCGGCTGGAGTTACGGTGGCATCTCGACCAACTACACCATCGCCAGCGACCGGCGCTTCAAGGCCGCAGTGAGCGGCGCGGGCGCCTCGATGTGGTTCACGTTGTACGGCGGCGATCAGTACATCATCCAGTACGACCAGGAGATGGGGCTGCCGTGGACGTCCCGGGAGAAGTGGATGAAGGCGTCATATCCATTTTTCAACGTGGAGAAGATCACCACGCCGACGCTCTTTCTGGGCGGCGAGAAAGATTTCAACGTGCCCATCGCCGGCGGCGAGCAGATGTACCAGGCGCTCAAGAGCCTGGGCGTGGACACGCAGCTCGTCGTCTATCCCGGGCAGTTCCACGGCTTGACCATGCCGAGCTACGAGCGCGACCGCCTTGCAGCGGTACCTCGACTGGTTCGGCAAATACTTGACGCCGGCCGGCACCGCCACGGCGCAGCGCCCGTAGAACGCCGTCCAGCACAGCTGGGATCGCCCGCAAGCTGAACTACCTGCAGGGGTTGAGAGTCAGGGGCGATGAGAGATAGTCTTGGCACCTGACCATCAACCAGGAGCCTTATGTCCCGCACACTCTCGACCGTTGTCGCCCTGCTCGCCGCTGCCGCCCTCACCGTCAGCGCGCAGATGACCCACGTCACGATGAAAGACGCGCAAGGCAAGGAAGTGGGCATGGTGATGCTCTCGCCGGCCACGGGTGGCGGCGTCACGGTGGCCTACGACTTCAAGGGCCTGCCGCCCGGCGAGCACGCCCTGCACATCCACGCGGTGGCCAAGTGCGAGCCGCCGTTCGCCAGCGCCGGACCGCATTTCAACCCACAGAGCAAGAAGCACGGCACGGAGAATCCCGAGGGTCCGCACGCCGGCGACATGCCGAACTTCAAGGTCGCCGCCGATGGCACCGCGAAGGGCTCGCTGACCAACAAGAACGTCACCATGGGCGCGGAGCCCAACTCGGTGCTGAACGCGACCGGCACGGCCATCGTCGTTCACGCCGCGGCCGACGATATGAAGACCGACCCGTCCGGCAACGCCGGCGATCGGATTGCGTGCGGTGTGGTGGCGAAATAAAGGCTTAGTACCTCAGATGCGCCGGCGGCTCTTCTGCGCCTGTCTCATCGCCATGCTGGGCGGAGTGGCCCACGCAGATGACGTGTTTCTGAAAGGGGGCGCCCGGATTTCCGGGCGCCTCCTGTCGCGTACGGCGACGTCGGTGGAAGTGGACGTCGGAGCCGGGACGGTCACCATCCCGATGAGCAGCGTGGACCGCATCGAGGCGCGCCGCACGCCGCTCGACGATTACTACGAACGGGCCGCGACCCTCGATTCTGCCGATGGCGCAGGCTGGCTCCGGCTTGCGAAGTGGGCTGCCAGTCAGGAGCTGGGCGCGCAGGCGCGCGCGGCCTTTGGCAACGTGCTCAGCGTGGACCCTTCCAATGTCGACGCCAACCGGGCGCTGGGTCGCGTGCAGCTCGATGGCCGCTGGGTGAGCGAGGAGGACAGTTACAGAGCGCGCGGCTACGTGAGGTTCGAGGGGGAATGGATCACGCCTGCCGAGCAGGACGCCATCCTCGGGCAGCGCGCCGCCGCCAATGAGCTGCAACTGGTCAGCCTCGATGCCGAGCGGCGAGTGCGCGAGGCCGAGGCCCGCGCCGTCGCGGCGGAATCCCGGGTCCGCTATTCCGAAGCCGCGGTGCCGTGGGTCGCAGGGTACCCGGTGGCCTTTGGCGCCTGGGGCTATACGAACTATGGCGGTGTTCGTCCTCCGCGCGCGAATCCCAACACACCGCAAAGCCCGCTGCCGTCGTTGTATCCCTCGCAGCCGCTCTTCACGCCGCAGTCGCCGCTGGTCCCGCCGCCGCCGAGCCCTCGCGGTCATGGTTCACGCGAATCGCGACGTGACGGATCGCGCGAGCCGCGTTAGCGTGGGCCACCCGCCGCCAGACTTTCCATCGCCTTCCACGGTCGGCAAGACCGTTCTGACCACCAAGATGTCGACCGCCGCACATGAGTAGGCGTTTACAGTAAGGGCATGGTGGGGAAGGAACTCGAAAGGGTAGCCGCGGCCCTCCTGCTGATATCGGGCGTGACGAGTTGTGTGATGGGTTGCGTGCAGGGCACGCCGTCTGTTCCGCCTCTTATCTCGCGCGGGCTGAGCGGGTCGAACGTGCTGCTGGTGACCATCGATACGCTCCGCCGCGACCGCGTAGGCGCCTACGGCAACACCACGGGTCTCACCCCCACTCTCGACGGTCTCGCCGCCGCCGGCCTGCGATACACGCACGCGTTCTCGCACGCGCCGATGACCCTGCCGGCGCATGCCTCCATCCTCACGGGACGCATCCCGATCCGCCACGGCATCAGGAACAACGGCGGCTACCGCCTTGGCGAGGACGTGCCGACCCTGGCGACGGTGCTCCGCGGTGCCGGCTATCGCACCGGTGCGTTCGTGGGGGCCTTCGTCCTCGACGCGCGCTACGGACTCTCGCGCGGGTTCGACAACTACGACGATCGCTACCCGCAGAGCGGCGAGACGACGATTTGACTTCGCCGAGCGTCGCGCCGCTGACGTGGTTCAGGCGGCCGGCGACTGGATTCTCTCCACACCACCCGTGAGCCCATGGTTTGCGTGGGTCCATCTCTTCGATCCGCACGCGCCCTACGACGCCCCGGCGGAGTACCGTTCGGGCCGGGCCCCGTACGACGCCGAGGTGGCCTATGCCGACGCCATGGTCGGACGCCTGCTGGAACGGCTTCGTGCCGGGCACGCGCTGGACCACACCGCGATCATCGTCACGGCCGATCATGGCGAATCGCTCGGTGAGCACGGCGAGACCACGCACGGGCTGTTCGCGTATGGGTCCACGCTGTCGGTGCCGATGATCGTCAGCGGACCGGGCATCGGACGTGGCGTGGTCGATGGCGCGGTGGGACACGCCGACCTGCTGCCGACGATCTGCGATCTACTCGGGGTGGCGGCGCCGACGGGCCTCGACGGCATCTCGCTGATCGGGCCGCCCGCACCGGACCGGCTCGTGTACTTCGAGGCGCTCGACGCCTCGCTCACGCGCGACTGGGCGCCGCTCACCGGCGTGACATCGGCGCGATGGAAGTTCATCGATCTGCCGGAACCGGAGCTCTACGATCTCGCCGCCGACGCCGCCGAGTCCAACAATCTCGCGGGTCGCGACTCGTCGCAGCTGAAGGCGTTGGCCGCGGCGAAGGACACGCTGGTGTCACGGGCGCAGCAGGCGGCACCGGCTGCCACCACTGCAGCGATCGATGAACAAGCCGACCGGCGGTTGCGATCGCTCGGTTATGTCGCGACGAGCCGCTCGGCTTCCGGGAAGGGCACCGAGCGCGCGCCTGGCCACTCCGCTGCCGACGATCCCAAGCGCCTGGTTGCCCTCAACGAGCGCTTCAACACGGCCTTGTCCGCGTTCAACAACGGTCACGACATCGAGGCGCTCGCCGGTTTCCGATCGGTGCTGTCCGAGCGGCCGGACTTTCTCAGCGCGCGGACCAGTGCGGCGACGCTGCTGGTCGCCCGCGGCCGCGCCGGCGAGGCGGTGTCCCTCCTTCGCGACGCGCCACCGCACCAGGCGGGTTCGCCCGAGCTGCTGGCGAAGCTCGGCGTCGCGCTGCGCGAAGCCGGCGATCTGCCGGCGGCCGCGGCGTCCCTGGAACGGGCCCGTGCCGCCGGCGCGGCGAACCCCGAGCTCGCCAACGACCTCGGCGTCGTCTACGCCCGGCTCGGACGCGCCAGCGATGCTCGGGCATTGTTTCAGGAGCTGCTTGGCCGCGATCCTGACGATGCCGACACCTGGAACAATCTCGGGGTGCTGGAGCTCTCGTCGGCGCGCCCGACCCAGGCGGCCGCGGCGTTTCGACACGCGGTCGAGGCCGATCCGGCGCGCGGCGACGCCTGGCAAGGGCTCGGCGCCGCACTGGTCGGGCAGGATCGGCCGGCGGCGATCGACGCGTGGCGCCGGGCCGAGCGCCTGCTGCCGCGCGACTACGATCTGCTGTTCAACCTGGGTGTGGTGCTGGCGGAAAGTCCGAAACCGAGCGAAGCGCTTCCCTATCTCGAGCGGTTTGTCCGCGAGGCGCCGCGCGACCGATACGCCGCCGATATCGCGCGCGTCGAGGCGATGCTTCGCGGGGTGAGACCATGAGCGTTCGCACCGTGGCTGGTGTGTTCGGATTGGCTCTGACCATCCTCGCGCTGGCCTGCACTCGACCTCCGAGCCCGGCGCCGACGCCTGCCGCCGCGGCGCTGCCCCGCGCAAATGTCCTGCTGGTAACGATCGATACGCTTCGCGTCGATCGAGTCGGGGCGTATGGCGGTGGTGCCGGCGCGACGCCGACGCTGGATCGACTGGCGGCCGAGGGCCTGCGCATCGACACCGCATACGCCCACGTCCCGCTGACCCTGCCCTCACACACTGCCATCATGACCGGCGCCTATCCGCAAGTGAACGGCGTGCGCGACAACGGATCGTTTCGGTTCGACGGCAAGCTGCCGACCCTTGCCGGCACGCTCAAGGGCGCGGGCTATCGCACCGGCGCATTCGTCGCGTCGTTCGTCCTGGACGCCAGGTTCGGCCTGAACGCCGGCTTCGATGTCTACGACGACCGCTACGGCTCGCGGCCCGCCGGAGGCGACCTGACCATTGTCGAGCGGCCAGCCGACGCCGTACTCGACGCGGCGATGCCCTGGATCACCAGCGGCGGAAACCCTGGACAGCCATGGTTCGCGTGGGTACACCTCTACGACCCGCACGAGCCCTACGATCCTCCGGAGCCCTATCGCAGCCGCTTCTCCAAGGACCTGTACGCCGGCGAAATCGCGTTTGCCGACGCCCGGCTCGGCGCCGCGCTCGATGAGCTGTCGAGGCGTGGGCTGTTGTCGAACACCCTGGTCGTCGTCGCTGCGGATCATGGCGAATCGCTGGGCGATCACCAGGAGCGGACCCATGGGCTGTTTGCCTACGATTCGACGCTGCGCGTGCCGCTCGTGCTGTGGGCGGCGCCCAGCGTGCAGCCGGGGGTGCTGCGCGGACCGGCGCAGCTGGTGGACGTGATGCCGACGATCCTCGAGATGGTCGGCGTGGCGGCCGACGTCCCCAACGGCCGCAGCCTGTGGTCATTTGCGCGTGACGGCCGGCCCGTGTCTGACGCCGGCGTGTACTTCGAGGCGCTCAACGCGAGCCTGACGCAGGCATTGGGCGCCGCTGACGGGCGCTGGTGCACGGCGGCCTCAAGTTCGTCGATCTGCCGATCCCGGAGCTGTACGATCTGGCCGCCGACCCGGGTGAGCTCGTGAACCTGTTCCAGCAACGCACCGACGCGGCAGGCCCGCTCGCGAAGCGCTTGTCGGCGATGCGCGATGCGGCGGCTCCGGCTCGACCCGCGACGATGGATCGCGACACCGAGCAGCGGCTGCGATCGCTCGGCTATGTCTCGGCGGCGCGCAGTCGGGCCGGCGCGAACGGCGACGCGCGGCCGACGACCCGAAGGCGCTGATCGGCCTTCACAACATCCTCGAAGATGCGCTGGTGGCGATGAAGGGAAGGCGGCCTGCCGAGGCCGAGCGCCTGCTGAAGCAGATCATCGCCAGCCGCCCGGACTTCATCGTGGCCCACGACCGCCTGGCCCAGCTCTATCGAGACACCGGGCGGCTGCCTCGCGCGATCGAGACGCTCGAAGCGGCGTCGCGTGCGGGCGTGGTCGACGCCGCCTCGCTCGCCGCGCTCGGTGGATACCTGCAGGAGGCCGGCAACCTCGCCCGATCGCTCGAGGTGCTCGAGGCCGCCAGAACCATGAATCCGTCGGAGATGGAGGTCTACGAGAAGCTGGGCATCACCTACACCCGCCTTGGCCGGTTCGACGAGGCGCACCGGATGTTCGCGCACATGCTGTCGGTCGCCCCCAACTCCGCGACCACCTACAACAACCTCGGCTCGCTCTACCTGACCGAACGGCGGTGGGCCGAGGCGGCCGACGCCCTCACCCGTGCCCTGGCCATCGATCCGGCGATGGCCAACGCGCACAACGGCCTTGGCGTGGCGCTCGTCCAGCAGGGGCAGATCGATCGGGCGATCGCGGAGTGGCAGAAAGCGCTCGAGCTGAGGCCCGACTTCGCGGACGCGCGCGACAACATCGAACGCGCCCGACAAATGAAAGGGCGGTCCCCGGTGGACCGCCCCTTCTGACTTCTCCCGTTGCGTCCGGCTTCCAGCGTCCGGCTTTGAATTCTGCCTTCTGCCTTCTGCCTTTTGCCTTGCCTTCCGCTTAGAACTCCAACCGGAACCCCATCTGGAACACTCGCGGGTCGAGCGTCGCAATGACGGTCTTGTAGCCCGAACCGCTGTTCAAGTTGAAGTTCGTGACCGGATCCGCGTTGGTGACGTTGTAGATGTCCAGCATCGCGGATACCTTGGCCCAGCTGATCTGGAAGCTCTTGTCGAGGCGGAAGTTGAGGAGCCCGGCGTTGTCCGACCGGTTGTTGCTGAGCGGCTCGACGAAGAAGTCGGCGCCGTAGTTCGAGAGGTTCAGGCAAGCGCAGTCAGGGATGATCCGGGAGTACTGGAACCCGCTCTGGTAGCGGTAGTTCGCGGAGAACCCGATTTCCCAGGGCATCTGGTACCGCCCCATGAACTGGATGTGGTAGGCCGTGGTCTCTTGACGCGTCGGCGTCGCCGGGTTGGCGTTGATGTAGTAGTTGATGCCGATCGGGTCGGCGCTGAGCGGCGAGGTCGAGATGTCGTAGCCATTCGACACCAGCGGCGAGCGGAAGTCGCTGCGCCACAGGTAGTCGGCGCTGGCGTTGAAGAAGAACTTCTGGCTCACCCGCTTGTTGTAGGCGACCTCGATGGTGTCGTAGTTGAACTTCCCGTCGGGGAAGTTTTGGTAAACCTGAGTCGGTCTGGTCGGCCAGGCCATCAGGCACGTCGATCAGGTTGAACGTCTCTCCCCCGATCGTCCTGGTCACGGGAACGGTATTTTGTCCGACCCAGGCGGGGACCAGATTGGTGACGTAGTAGGGTGCCGCATCCTTGATGTTCTTTCGAACGTAGGTGACACGGGCCGATGACTCGCCGGGCAGCTGGGTCTCGAACGACGCGCTGATCTCCTCGGCAGACGGGTGTCTTGTAACCCGGGTCGACACTCGTCGCCGAACCGCCGGTACGCAGGCGCTCGCTACCCAGTTCCGATGGCCCGTCGTAGCGGCCGTTGCGGTTCTGGTCGAGGAAGTTGTACTCCGCGATGGCCTGGCCGCCCGGGTTGGCGCCGGTGAAGCTGTCGGCGATGTTGTTGTAATACCGGCCGTAGAACGCCTTCAGCACGGTCCGCCCCTTTCCGGTCAGGTCGTAGGTGACGCCGAGACGGGGAGCGATGTTGGTGTTGTCGACCAGCGTCTGCGCCGGGGACCGTGGTCTCGGTCGGAAAGATGCGGGTCCCGTCCGCGAGCACGTCGGTGATGACCGGTTTCCGGATCGCGTCGCCGTAGCCGACGCGCTGGTTGTCCAGCCGCACGCCGAGCGTGAAGGTGAGGTTGTCGTTCGGCGACCAGCGATCCTGGGCGTAGCCGGAGTAATGACGATCCAGGGTGGGTCCCACCGTCCAGTCGGTGGCGTAGCCGGCGGGGGCGCCGGTGTCGACGAACCGAATGCGATCCGGCGGCAAGCTCGCGTCCGCGCCGGCATACGAGTAGCGGATTTGCCCCGACTGGCCGTTGTGACCGTAGCGATACGAGTCCTCGAACACCTCGAACCCGAACTTGAAGTCGTGGCTCCCGCCCTTGTTGGGGAGGTAGTGCGTCAACTGCGACTTCAGCTGCGGCTTCTTGCGGTAGCTGCTGAACGCATTCCAGCCAGCACCCGCCACCGCGTTGGTGGTCCGGAACACCTGCGGCGGCCGGTCCGCCGGATTGACTTGCACTTCCATCGGCCAATCGAGCGTGAAGTTCCCAACGTTCACATTGAAGAACGTCCGGTCGTTGATGACGCGCTGGTACTCGCCCTTGTACATCCGCGAGGTGCTGTCCTGGGCGCGCACCGATTCGGGCGGGAGCAGGTTCGAGAGCCCGCGCTTCGGCTTCTGCTTGCGGCCCTGCTGGAAGTAGCCGATCAGGGTGTTGTTCACGCCCATCTTGACCGTGCCCTTGCCGGTGTAGTTGTCGAAGATCCCGAGGTCAGTCGCGACGTCACGGCTGATGCCGGCCACCTGCTTGTCGATCTTGAAGTGGTTGTAGGCGCCGTAGAACCAGGCCACGTTGCGCTTGATCGGACCGCCCAGATCCATGTGGCCTTCCCAGAACAGCAGGTTCGGGTTGTCGCACTGCGGCTGCCCTTCCGCGTTGTTCGGGCAGGTGTAGCCGCGGCCGGAGATGTCCGACGGCGATGCGTTCGAGCCGACGAACGAGCCGGGCTCGTAGGTGAAGTGTTCGAGTCCCTTGAAGGTGTTGCCGCCGCTCTTGATCGTCGTCACGATCGCGGCGCCGCCCGAGTTCATCTCGACGTCGGCGCCGAGCGCGCTCACCGACACTTCCTCGTTGGCGTAGTAGTCCTCGTAGAACCCGGTGCCGCCGACACCCTCGGTGTGGTCGACGCCGTCGGACACCGTTCGCGCCTGGCTCTGGACGCCGAACACTTCGTATCCGGACTGCTGGCTCTTGTGGCTGCCGCCAACATCGAAGCCCGCCATGCGCACCCCGGGCGACATCGAAAGAGCTCCCCACACGTCGGTTGAGGTCGGCACCGCGATGAGCTCGTCGCCCTTCAGGTTCGTCCCGATCTTGGTCGTGGAGACGTCAACCAGGGGTGAGTCACCGGTAACGGTGATGCTCTCGGTCAGGCCGCCGACCTCCAGCTGCGCGTCGAAGGAGATCGTCTGGCCGAGGACGACCGCGATGTTGGTCCGCTCGACCTTCTTGAATCCGGTGAGATCGAAACTGACGCTTGTAGGTGCCCGACGGCAGCGACGGGAACATGTAGCGTCCGTCAGCCTGCGTGACCGTGGTCTGCACACCGATGAGTGACGGCGACGTCACTGTCACGGTGACGCCGGGCAACACAGCGCCCTGCGTATCGGTGACCATGCCTGCAAGCCGGCCTTGACTGAGCTGTGCGTACGCGGGCGACGCCAACGAGACACCGAGAGCAAGGGCGATGAACCATCGCGCCATTCTCGATTTCATAGGACCTCCCCAACAAAACAAGCCAGTGGACGACGCGGCACGATGAACACCCGCGGTGAGGGCAGGATGCCGCCAAGGGCCCCGAAGCGATCGGGCCAAGAGTCTGCTCTGGCGCGGATCCTATGCCTCTGGCCTGCAATTCGCAAGACAATCGATGACATTTGAGGGCGTGAGCGGGTTGACGACTGGCACGCCCGATGTAAAATCCCGCCGATCGACGCAGGGTTTCCACCCCATGTCCCACCCCGGGTTCGTCGCCGCGTGCCTACTCGCGCTGTGGGCGACCGCCGCGCTCTGCGGCGCAGGTTCCGCCCGCCGGTCAGGGGACGGAGAGCAGGCCCGCGGCCGGCGCGATAGAGCCGGGCGTCCAACGGGCGACCGCCCGTGGGAGCCAGTGCCTGCGCGTCATGTCACGCCGACAAACACGCCGCCTGGAAGAGCGGCCGGCACAGCCGGATGATCCAGCCGGCAAAGGCCGTCACCGTGCTCGGTGACTTCACGCAGACGCGGCTCACCCTTCACGGCAAACCGTATCGCCTCCGGGCGGCGAACGGCGAGCTTTACATCACCGAATCGTCGCTGACCGGCACCCCGGTCGAGCATCACGTCGACTACACCCTTGGCAGCCGCCGCATTCAGCACTACCTCACCACCATCGACCGCGGCCGCATCGTCGTCCTGCCGCCGAGCTGGGACGTCCAGCGCCAGGAGTGGTTCGACAACCTCGACATCATCCGTCCGGATGAAGAGGCCGGAGCGCCGGTTCAGCAGTGGAACAAGAACTGCGTCGGGTGCCATGTCAGTCAACAGGACAATCACTACGCCCCCGCGACCCGCACCTACGCCACGGCGTGGGTGGACTTCGGCACCTCGTGCGAGCGCTGTCATGGCCCAGGTAGCGCGCACGTTGCGCGGGAGGCCTCGACTGCTCCTACCGCCGCCACCGGCGCCGCCATCGTCCGGCCGACTCGACTCGCCCCGGCGACCAGCAGCATGGTGTGCGCGCAGTGCCATTCGCTGCGCGACGCCGTGGCATCCGGGTTCCGCGCCGGCGAGGACTACTACGATTACTTCGTACCCAAGCTCGAATACACACCGCGCAAGGAACAGGACCCGGTCTACTGGGCCGACGGCCGGCCGCGGCGCTTCTCGAACGACGCGATCGGACTGTGGCAGAGCCGCTGCTTCCTGAAGGGCGGCGCGACGTGCACGACGTGCCACGACGCGCACCTGCCTGACGTCGATCGTCACCCGGAGCTGGCGACCTCCAACAACGCGTTGTGCACCTCGTGTCACGCGCCGATTGGCATCGGCGCTGACCGAGCACACCCGGCACCTGCCCGCGAGTGCCGGCAGCTCGTGCGTCGAGTGCCACATGCCGCGCACGGTCCTCAGCATCAAGGCGAAGATTCGCGATCACTCGATCAGCCTGCCGGCGCCCGAGAACACCGTGTCGTTCGGCATTCCCAACGCCTGCACCGAGTGCCACACGCACGCGCTCGGCACTATGGGCCGCCGAGGTGATGGCGAAATGGTGGCCGAGCGGACGCAGAGCGCTGGTCATTGAGCGAGCCACGGCCTTCAGCGCCGCGCGCTCGGGTAAACCCGAGGCGCTGCCTCGCCTCCTCGCCATCGCCGGCGACGCCGACCAGGGTCCGTTGATGCAGGCGAATGCGCTTGGCTATCTGAGGCAACTACCCGGACGCGCGGGCGCAGTCCACCTTGATCGAGGCCCTTGGCGCGGAGCATCCCCTGCTGCGTATGGTGGCTGCATCGAGCCTGCGTGGACCGGGCGCTCAAGCCTCGCTGCTGCGGGCGCTGGACGACGCGGCCCGGGCAGTGCGCCTATCCGCGCTCGTCTCGCTGGTCAACGGCGGCGTCCCGCCGCCGGCAGCGGATCGCGCTCGCTTCGCGCGCGTCAGCGCCGAGTTCGTCGAGCAGGCAAAGATGCACGAAGACGATCAGGTGACCCAGGCAGACCTCGGACTGGTGCACCTGCTGAACGGCGATCTCGAGCGCGCCTCGCAGGCGCTGATGAACAGCCGCACGCTGGATCCGGCCGGAGTGCGTTCGGCCTTCCTCCTCGGGCTCGTCCGTCTCGGACAACAGCGTCCCGACGAAGCCCGCACTCTGTTCGAGCAGGTGCCTTCGTCGGATCCGTTCTATGCCGCGGCCCGCCGTCAGTTGCAGGGCATGCGCCGCGAAAAGTAGGTTGGCCTCCGGCGTCTGCGCGTCTGCCGTCTCGTCTGCCGTCTGCCGGTTCACCGGTTCTGCCGTGCCCGCGTCAGATGGGGGACGATGCCCAGCATGCGTTCGATCAGCATCAGCTGACCGCGATGGTGCATCTCGTGCTCCTTCACCGACATCAGCATCTCGAACCGCGACTTGGTCGGGGGCTGAATCGGCGGCGGGAAGGCAACGGACTCGGCGGCCTGCTCCGTGGTCATCTGCTCGAGCTTGGAAGCGAACGTGTTGCCCCGCGTCTCGAGCGCGGCAATGATGTCGGCCTTGGTCTTCAGGCCGCCGGCAACCGCCGCGCCTTCCTTCGTGTAGCGGGCGAAGTCCTCGAAGGTGACTTCCCGCTTCTGCTCCGCGAAGTGCAGCTGCTCGGCCCAGTAAGTGGACGATGCGAGGTGGGCGAGCATCTCGGCCACGCTCATCACGCCCTCGGCCGCGCGGTAGTCGTACTTGTCTTCCGGGATGTCCTGCGCCACCTGAATCGTGTTCTTGCGCACGGTACGGAAGCTGTCTGCCATGTCTTTGGTGCAGTAGCTGGTCATAACGCTTAACGATACCTCAACGTCGAATTCGAGAACCTGGAACCTTAGAACCTCAGAACCTCAGAACCCTGGAACCTCAGAACCCTATCTTCCCCGTGCCGCGGTTTCCGCGGTGGGTCCGCCGACGGCCTGCGCGGTGCCGTAGAAGATGCTGTTGAACAGGAACTTGAACGTGCCGTGCGGCTGCGCGCGGAACGTGATCTCCGGCCCGAACAGGAACACCTTGCCCTTGCCGAGCGTCGCTTCGACGGCGGCGGTGCCGCCCTCGAGATAGTGCTGGCCCCACGCCCAGCCCGAGCGCAGCGACTCCTTCGAGTCGAACCACGCCACCGGCTTCACGCCGCGCAGCGACGAGTTCGGCGCCAGCTCCATCACCGGGCTGTTGTCGAAGAACACGTCGACCTTCTTCTCGAAGCCGAACGCGAGCGGGTTGGTGTTGTCGACGGCGACGCTGCATGATCGATCCGGGGATGTAGAACTTCGTGCCCGGCAGCGGGCGCTCGCTGCCGTCCTGCTGCACCTCGACGAGGTGATCGCTGATCGGCAGGCCGAGGTGATGACCGAGCACCGCCGAGCCGCCGAACGCGACGATCACGCCGCCGGCTTCGGCGAATTCCTTCAGCTGCGGAATCGTCTTGCTTGATCGAGACGCGGCCGAGATGCGCGCGGATACTCCTCGGGGACCTCGTTCGCGCGTCGGCTGGCGGCCGCCGAAGCCGCCGCCGCCGCTGTCGGTCTCGGGAATGCCGCCGTCGGGGAAGAGGATGCACGTCGTACTTCGCCTTGAGGTTGCCGGCGTCGAGCGTCTGCGGGAAGACGCGCTCGAAGTCGAACTCGAACTGCTCGAGCAGCCAGCGCACGTGGCCCGACGGCATCGAGCCGCCGTACATGATCCCACAGGCCGATGCGCGGCTTGGTCAGCTTGTACATCGCGCCGGCCGGACGCGTCGTGACCGCCGGTGAAGTTGAGGCCGAGATCGAGCGCGGCCTTGTCGAGCACCGCCTTCGTCGTCGGCTTGGCGGTGATGAAGATCACGCCGGTGCCGTCGGTGCTCTGGTAGCTGCGATCGCCGACGAAGAACGCTTCCTCGTTCGCCTTCAGCAGGCGATTGACGGCGATGAACGCGTCGTTGTTGCTGGTGATTGACGACGTAGCCGACGGCGCCCGCGGCGTCGGTGACCTTGCCGGCGGCCGGCTTGATCACGTCGGGAATCTTCTCGAACGGACCATCGAACGCGTCGAGGACGCGATCGAACTTCAGGCCCATCTGGTACGCGAGCGTCCAGCCGGCGTTGTCGTACGGCGGAATCGGCGGGCCGCCGGGATACTGGAAGTCGTTCGGGTGATCCTGCGGCTCGAACATGTCGAGCAGGTGCGGGCGGAACGGCCTGCGCGCGCCTTGAACACGTAGGAGCCGGCCGGATACTGCTTGCCGCCGACGGTGAACGGCGCCGTCGCGCGATGCGCGGTCAGGCCGCTCTTGATCATGATGTTGACGAACTTGGTCGCGGTCAGGAAGTCGCCCTCGTTCGCCGAGAGGATGTAGCCGCGCGGATCGCGATACTCGGGCTTCTTGCAGCAGTCGAGTAGTACTTGTCCGGCACCGTGGCGATGCGGCCGCCGCGGACCATGCGCGAATCGGTGCCGCCGTCGACCTTCATGTCCTTCGCGATCGCGTCCTTCACTTCGGCGATGCGGCGCGGATAGATCGTCCAGTTGTCGGTGTTGCCGCGGCGATGCTGTTCCTGCCGGCATCACGTAGATGTTGTAGAGCAGGTTCTCGCGATAGCGCTGCGCGAAGTCGAGCACCGCGTAGTTGGCGGTGATCGAGTAGTCGATCGACTGGCGGAAGTGCCACACCTGCGGCATGATCGGGAACGGCAGGTCGCCGCGCGCGATGCAGGCGATCCGGCACGAAGCCGATCGTCTCCGGCGTCGGGTTGCCGATCGACTCCGTCAGCAGGCCGACCTGGTTGTGGAAGTAGACCATCGTCCGCAGGCCGCCGTTCCACCACGTCGAGTAGTTCGATCCCGATCGCGTCGTCACGCCGGGCTTGCCTTCGACGTCGAAGCGCGTGTGCATCGCCGCGCCGACCTGGTCGAGCGTGTTGACGACGAGCGGGTCGTAGACGATAGTTGAACGGATCGCGGAAGGGCGGCGAGAACATCACCGTGCCGGTCGGGCCGGTCTGGTGATGGTTGTAGACGATCTGCGGGAACCACTCGCGATACAGGATGCGGTTGATGTTCACCGACTCCGGCTGGTTCATCATGTAGAAGTCGCGGTTGTTGTCGTGGCCGACGTACTTCTGGTAGAGCCGCGGCAGCGTTGCCGGTGCTGCGCTGCTTCGGGTTCGGGTTGCGCATGTACCAGTCGGAGACGAGCTCCATGCCGTCGGGATTCACGTGCGTGGCGAGGATGATCACGTCCTGCAGGATGCGCATCGTCTCCTCGTCGGTCTTGCTGGCGAACTGCTAGATGGTCTCGATCAGCTGCTGCGCGCCGAGCACCTCGGTGGCGTGCAGGCCGCCGTCGATCCAGATCACCGCCTTGCCTTCCTTCGCCAGCGCCTGCGCCTGGTCGTCGGTCAGGCCCTCGGCCAGCGACAGCCGCCGCGAGATCTCCTTGTAGCGATCGAGCTTCTTGAAGTTCTCGGGCGCGGTGATGATCGCCATCAGCTGATCGCGGCCCTCGGCGGTCTTGCCGATCGACTGCACGATCATGCGATCCGACTCGGCAGTCGAGCTTGCTGCACGTACTCGGTGAACTTGGTGTAGTTCGGGCAGGACGTAGTCGGCGCCGATCTCGTGGCCGAAGAACTGCTCGGGAGTGGTGACCTTGAGCGCCGCGGTGGCCGGCGCGGCGGCCGGAGGCGGCGCGGTGGCCGTCTGTGCGCTCGGGGCCGCGACACTCAGGCAGACGACGATCGCGAGAAGCGCAAACGGGCGGAATCTGGGCTGCATATGAAACGTCCTTGAATCCTGAAGTTTACCCCGGCTGCCAGCACCCCGTACCCCGGCTCACGCGCCTTGGGCGGCGACGTAGAATCGTTGCCCATGCCTCATCTGGGCCTTCTCCTGTTATTGCTGTCCCTGGCGGCGCCCATGCCGGCGCTGGCCGATCCCTCCGGACGACTGCTTCAACTGGCGTCGATTCCGGGGACGGCCGGACACGAGGCCGCCGTGCGCGAAGCGATCGAGATGGCGCTGCCGGCCTCGGCGCGCGTGCGGGCCGACAACCTCGGGTCGATGACCATCGCCCGGCGCGGCAATGCCGGGCCGCACCTGTTGATCGTGGCGCCGCTCGACGAGCCTGGCCTGCTGGTGTCCGATGTGCAGGACGATGGCTACTTGCGCGTGCATCGCCACACCCCCGGTCCGGCGTTCGCGCTGGCGGCACAGTTCCTGGTGGGGCAGCCGGTGCTGATTCGAACCTCGGACGGGCGCTTCGTGCCCGGAGTCACCGCCACTCCGTCAACTCACCTGAGTGGGTTCCGTTCCGCCGACGATCGCGCCCGCGTGCAGACCCTCGACGACATCTGGATCGACGTCGGCGCCTCGTCTCGCGACCAGGTGACGGCGCTCGGCATCCGCCTCCTCGACCCCGTGACCTTGCGCGAGCGTGCGGTGAGCATCGGCGACGGCCGGGTGGCCGGCATCGCCGTCTCGTTCCGCGCCGCCGCCACTGCGGTGCTCGAGGCGGTGCGGCGCCAGGGTGAGGTCACGGCGCCTCGCGCTCCCGGTGGTGTGTCGATCGCGTGGGTGGGACAGTCGCAGTTCGGCCACCGCGGGCTGGTGCGCCTGCTGGAGACGATGAAGCCGGATCGAGTGGTTGTGCTGCGGGGCGGCGTGGCGCCCGGCGATGACGCGCGCGGCTCCGTTGGTGAGGTCGGGCGCGGCCCGGTCATCGCCGACGGCGACACCTGGCTCAGCGAACGCGCGGCCGCCGCGGGAGTGGCCGTGCAGACCGTGCCCACCGCACGGATGGAGGTGAACACGGGCGACGCGTACAAGGCCATCCCCATGCACGTCGTGTCGGTGCCCGTGCAGTTCGCGCAGACGCCCGTGGAGACTGCCGACGGCCGTGACGTGGAGGCGCTGGCGAGGCTCGTGGCGGCGCTGGCCGGCTATGGCCCGCTCCGCGCCGACGACAGCGATGCCGGCGACGTGCCCGATCCTGCCCCGGTGGCCGTGCCGGCGCTGGCCCGGCCGAATGACGCTGCCGCCTCGCTGCTGCACACGTTCGAAGCGGTGGCGGAGCAGTACGGCGTGTCGGGGCACGAGGGCCCGGTCCGCGACGCGGTCCTGAAGCAGCTTCCCACCTGGGCGACGCCGCAGGTGGACGCCAAGGGCAACATCCGCGTCACGGTGGGCGCGGGGCCGCGGCCCCTGGTGTTCGTGGCCCACATGGACGAGGTCGGATTCGAGATCGCCTCCATCGCCGACGACGGCGCGATGACCGTCCGGGCGCGCGGCGGGATGTATCTGTCGGTGCACGAGGGGCATCCCATGCTGGTGCACACGCCGAAGGGGCCGCTCGGCGCGGTGCTGGCGCCCCGGCGCGGCTACGCGTCGAGCAAGACGGCGCAACCCGCGATCGGTGACCTGATGCTGGTGACGGGCGCCACCACCAGGGCCGGTGTGGAGGCGCTGGGGCTGGCTGTAGGGCAGAGCATCACCGTCAGGAAGCGCGTGATGCGGCTGGCCGGCTCGCGCCTCACGGTCCGCGCGATGGACGATCGCGTGGGCTGCGCCGCGCTGGTGGAGGCGCTGAAGCTGATCGACCCGGCCACCCTGACCAACCAGGTGACGTTCGTGTGGTCGGTCGAAGAGGAGACCGGCTTGACCGGCGCGACGGCGGTGGCCAACGACCTTCGCGCGCAGAAGGTGCACACGGCCTTCGCCATCGACACCTTCGTCTCGACCGACACGCCAGTGGACGGCCAACGCGTGGCGCATGCGCCTCTCGGCGCTGGAGCGGTGCTGCGCGGCATGGACAGCCGATCGCTGGTCACGCCGTCGGCGATCGATCGCATCACGGCGCTGGCCGCCGAAGCGCAGATTCCGCTGCAGATTGGCGTCACGGCCGGCGGCACCGACGCGGGGCCGTTCTCGGCGCTCGGCGCGATGGACGTGGGCTTGAGCTGGCCGGGCCGCTATTCGCACTCGCCGGTCGAAGTGATGGACTTGAATGACGCCACGGCGCTTGTCCGCCTGGTGGCGGTGCTGGTGAAGGGGTACTGACGGCCGTGGGCCTCGCGCGTTTGCCGCGGATGGCGGGACCGTTGATGATGCTCGTAACGATGGCGGGGTGTATGCAGCAGGACACGAAGGCGATCAAGACGGAGGCGCCCTACGGCGCCTGGACGTCGCCGCTGACGGCGGCGCGCGTCACCGCCGGCGCGCTGCGGCTGGGCGAGATCGCCCTCGACGGCGACGACGTCTACTGGATCGAGGGGCGCGCCTCCGAGGGCGGCCGCAATGTCATCGTGCAGCGGACGCCCGACGGCGCGCACCGTCGACGTGACGCCGGCCGGCTTCAACGTCCGCTCGCGCGTGCACGAATATGGCGGCGCGCGCCTATGACCGTCCACCGCGGCGACGTGTACTTCTCGAACTTCGCCGACCAGCGGCTCTACCGGCAGCCGCAGGGCGGCGCGCCGGTCGCGCTCACGGCCGAGGGCTACTTCTACGCCGAGTGCCGCATGGACGCCGTCGCGCAACGCGCCTGGTCTGCGTGCGCGAAGACCACCGCAAAGGCGACGCCGAGCCGCCGGCGGCGATCGTGGCGATCGCGGTTCCGCGCGCGGACGCGCGAACGGCCGTGCCCCCGAGCCACCGCGGGACGGTGCTGGTGTCGGGCGCGGACTTCTACTCGGATCCCGATCGTGTCAGTCCCGACGGCGCCGCCCTGGCGTGGCTGCAGTGGAACCATCCGAACATGCCGTGGGACGGCACCGAGTTGTGGATCGCGGCGATCAACGCGGACGGCTCGCTCGGCGCGCAGGAGAAGGTCGCCGGCGGCGCCGACGAGTCGATCTTCCAGCCGGAGTGGTCGCCCGACGGCGTGCTCTACTTCGTCTCGGATCGCACCGGCTGGTGGAACCTCTATCGCCTGGCGGCGGCGTCGCGATCGAGCCCGTGCATCCGATGGCGGCGGAGTTCGGCAAGCCGCAGTGGACGTCTCGCATGGTGACCTACGCGTTCGTCGGCCCGAAGCGGATCGCCGCGACCTACGCGCAGGACGGGCGCTGGAAGCTGGCGCTGCATCGAGACCGATCCGCGCGCGCTTCGAGCCGCTCGATCCTGCCGTCGAGCCGATGGAGTCGCTCGCGCGCCGACGAGCGCGCGCTCTACTTCGTCGGCGGCTCGCCGACCGACGGCGCCGGCGATCGTGCGCATGTCGTTCGGCGGCGGTGGAGCCGGAGGTGCTGCGAGCGTCGACCACCGACGCGATCGACGCGCGAATGGATTCTCCGTGCCGGAGCCGGTCACCTTCGACGGCCGGCGGCTCGCGACGTGCACGCGTTCTACTACCCGCCGAAGAATCCCGACTTCGCGGCGCCGGCCGGCGACGCAGCCGCCGCTGCTCGTCCTGACCCACGGCGGGCCGACCGGCGCGACCGAAGCGATGTCTCGATCGCGAAGGTGCAGTTCTGGACCAGCCGCGGCTTCGCCGTGCTCGACGTCAACTACAGCGGCAGCACCGGCTACGGCCGCGCCGTATCGCGATCGCCTGAACGGGCAGTGGGGCATCGTCGACGTGCGAGGATGCGGTCGGCCGGCGCGAGGCGATGGTGGCAGGCCGGCAAGGCCGATCCGGACCGCCTGATCATCCGCGGCGGCAGCGCCGGCGGCTACACCACGCTGGCCGCGCTCACGTTCCACGACGCGTTCAAGGCGGGCGCCAGCTACTACGGCATCAGCGACATCGAGGTGCTGCGCACGCGACACCCACAAGTTCGAGTCGCGCTACCTCGACTCGCTGATCGGCCCGTATCCGGCGGCGAAGGACCTCTACCGCGCGCGGTCGCCGATTCACTTCACCGATCGCCTGTCGTGCCCGCTGATCCTGTTCCAGGGGCTCGACGACAAGGTGGTGCCGCCGAACCAGTCGGAGATGATGGCGGACGCCGTGCGCGAGAAGGGGCTGCCGGTGGCCTACGTCACCTTCGAAGGCGAGCAGCACGGCTTCCGCAAGGCCGAGAACATCGTCCGCAGCCTCGAGGCGGAGCTGTATTTCTACGGCAAGGTGTTCGGGTTCGCGCCCGCGGATCGCATCGATCCGGTGACGATCGACAATCTGCGCTGACCGGCGCCGGTCGCTTGCCGCCGCCAGCGCGACGCATATATTACTGGATAGTCATATAGATCCGTTCCGACCCCCGGGAGCCCTGCCATGATTGTTTCCCGCTTCTACGAACCGGCCATCGCCCAGGCCAGCTACCTCATCGGCTGCGTCGCCACGGGTGAGGCCATCGTGATCGATCCGAACCGGGACGTGGATCGATACATCGCCGCCGCGGCGCGCGAGGGCGTGCGCATCACCCACGTCACCGAGACCCACATTCACGCCGACTTCCTCTCCGGCGCTCGCGAGCTCGCGGCGCGGACCGGCGCGAAGCTATATCTCTCGGACGAAGGCGATCAGGACTGGAAGTATCAGTTCGCGTCCGAAGGCACGCTGGTGCGCCATGGCGATCGCATCACGATGGGCAACGTCATCGTCGACGTCGTCGCCACGCCGGGCCACACGCCTGAACACATCACGTTCCTGATCACCGACGGCGCCGTGGCCGATCAGCCGATTGCCGCGGCCACCGGCGACTTCGTCTTCGTCGGCGATGTCGGCCGGCCCGACCTGCTCGAGCGGGCCGCCAACATGAAGGGGACGATGGAGAAGGGCGCGCGGATGCTGTGGAACAGCCTGCAGACGTTCAAGGCCGCAGGAGGACTGGCTGCAGATCTGGCCGGGCCACGGCGCGGGCTCGGCCTGCGGCAAGGGCATCAGCGCGGTGCCGCACAGCACGGTCGGCTACGAGCGCCGCTTCAACTGGGCCTTCAACGTCGAAGACCGAGGACGACTTCGTCGCCGCGGTCCTGGCCGGGCAGCCCGAGCCGCCGAAGTACTTCGCGACGATGAAGCACCTGAACAAGCTGGGCCCGCGCGTGCTCGGCGGGTTCCCCGCGCCGCCGCGGCTGGACGATCATCGGCTGGCGAGTCTCCTGGCCGAGCGTGCCGTCGTCGTGGACACGCGGCCGGCCGGCGAATATGCCGCGCAGCACCTGCAGGGCACGCTCAACATCCCGCTGAACCACTCCTTCGTGAACTGGGCGGGATGGCTGCTGCCCTATTCGGCTGATCTGTATTTCATCGTCGAGGATCCGTCCGACGAACACGCGCGCGAACTGGTGCGGCAGCTGGCGCTGATCGGTCTCGACCGCGTCGCTGGCGTGTTCGAGGCGACGGCGGTGCCGCACCTGGCGGCGCGCGGTGTCCGCGTAGCCACGGTGCCGCAGCTGACCGTGGACGATGCGGCCGGGCATCTGGCCGCGCACGACGCGGTGATCCTGGACGTCCGCAACGCCACGGAGTGGGCCAGCGGGCACCTGCCGTCGGCCATCCACATTCCGCTGGGGTATCTCTCCGAACGGCTTGGCGACGTGCCGTCCGACCGGCCGGTGGTGGTGCACTGCCAGGGCGGCGGCCGCTCCGCCATCGCGGCATCGCTGTTACATCGCGCCGGCCGCGGCAACGTCAGCAACATGGTTGGCGGATTCCAGGCGTGGATGGGCGCCGGGCTGCCGGTTGTCGCTTCGGGACCGTTATGAGCGCACGCACGATGACGCCGGCGATGCTGGCGGCGGTGGCGGTCCGGTTCAAGGTCCTGGCAGAACCGGCTCGCCTCCAGATTCTGAGCACGCTGATGCGCGGGCCGTTGCACGTCAGCGCCCTGATGGAGGCGACCGGCCTCAACCAGGCCAACCTGTCGAAGCATCTCCAGCTGCTGCACGCGGAGGGGTTCGTATCGCGCCGCCGCGACGGACTGTTTGTTCATTACGAGCTGGCCGACGACTCGGTGCACGCCCTGTGCGACCTGATGTGCGGCGCAGTGCAGGCGCGTCGCCGCAGGACCGGTTGAACTTTGCGCGCTGAACGTTGAACTTTATGCTCCCGTCTCCCGTATGTTTCCGCATGCGAGAGGTCCGGATTGCCGTGCGTTCTCTGGCCCGCCAGCCCGGCACCGCAGTGCTGGCCATCGTGGCCCTGGCCCTCGGCATCGGGCTGACCACCACGATGTTCAGCATCGTCAACGGCGCGGTGCTGCGCGGCCTGCCGTTCCCCGAGTCCGACCGCATCCTGCACATGGCGCCGTTCATCATCGCCGAGCAGGACGATGTGGACGCGAAGGTCCATACCTACGCGGAGTTTCGCGATCGCCAGCAGTCGTTCGAGCAGCTGGCCGCCTTCCAGTTCCAGACCGCCAACGTCGTCGGCCCGACGGGACTGCCGGTGCGCTACCGGGCCGCGGCAGTCACCGCCAACATCTTCCGGCTCCTGAAGGTGTCACCGGCGCTCGGCCGGGACTTCAGGGACGAGGAGAGTGAGCCCGGCGCCGCGCCCGTCGTGATGATCGGCGACAAGGTGTGGGACGAGGTGTTCAGCCGCTCCACCGACGTGGTGGGCCAGCCATTGCGCGTCAACGGCACGGTCATGACGGTCGTCGGCGTCATGCCGGCGTCGTTTGCGTTCCCGAGCAACGAGGACGTGTGGCCGGCGCTGGTGATCGATCCGCTCCACACCAAGTTCGGCGAAGGCCCCGGGCTCGAGACGATCGGCCGGCTCAAGCCCGGCATCGATCGCGACCAGGCCGGCGCGGAGATGGCCACGTTGTGGCGTCAGCTGGAGCAGGCCTATCCCGACCGCTATCCCGGTGGCTACACCGTGGAAGTGAAGACCTACATCGAGGAGTTCATGGGCGGCGAGACCGTCTCGCTGCTCTCGACCATGCTGACGGCGGTGCTGGGTGTCCTGCTGATTGCCTGCGCCAACGTCGCCAACCTGGTGCTGGCGCGCGCGGCCGGCCGCACCCGCGAGATGGCGGTCCGGACGGCGGTGGGCGCCACGCGGTGGCAGGTGATTCGCCAGATGCTGATCGAGGTCCTGGTGCTGGCTGTTGGCGGCGCCGTGGTCGGCCTCGCCCTGGCGCAGCTCGGCATCACGCTCTTCAACCGGGCGATCGTGGACACGAACCCGCCGTTCTGGATCGACATCCGCATCGACCGGATGGTGTTGCTGTTCGTGACCGTCAGCACGCTGGTCGTCACGCTGCTCGCGGGCATCGTGCCGGCGATTCGCGCCTCGCGTACCAACCTGGCGGCGGTGATGGGCGACGAAGGCCGTACCACGGGCATGAAGATGGGCCGCTTCAGCCGCGTCCTCGTGGTGGGCGAGCTGGCGGTGTCGTTCGGCCTGCTCCTGGTGGCCGGGCTGACCATTCAGAGCATCGTCAATCTGTCGAAGGCGGACTTCGGGTTCGCGATGAAGGATGTGTGGAGCGCCCGGGTCGTGCTTCCGGCGTCGGACTATCCCGACGACGAGCGGCGCCGCCGCTTTGCCGAGGCGGCGCTGTCGCGCGTGCAGGCGCTGCCCGGTGTGGTCAGCGTCGCCGCGGCGACGGGTGTGCCCATTGGTGGCCCGCGCTACGCGGTCAAGCTTCCGGATCGGCAGTACGCGAGCGATCGTGACTATCACCAGGCGCACGGCATCGTGGCGTCGCCCGACTACTTCCGCGTGCTCCGCGTGGCGACGCTCGAAGGCCGCCCCTTCGATGGCCGCGACGCCGAGAACGGGGCGCCCAGCGTGATCGTCAACCAGTCGTTCGCGCGGAAATACTTCCCCCAGGGCGCGATCGGGCAACGGCTGGCGCTGACGACGGGCGCGCACCAGGATTGGCGCGAGGTCGTCGGCGTGGTGCCGGATCTTGGCATGGGCGAGAACCCCGGCGACGAGCTGTCCGACGCAATCTACCTGCCGCTGGCTCAGGTGCCGGCCGCGAATCTCACGCTGCTGGCCCATGTCTCCGGCCCGCCGCTCAATCTCTCCGCTCCGGTGCGCGACGCGCTGCGCGCCGACGATCCCAACCTGCCGCTCTTCAACATCGCCACGGTGCAGGAGAGCTTCGAGCAGAACACCTGGCAGTTCCGCGTGTTCGGGTCGCTGTTCCTGGCCTGCGGCTTCGCCGCGCTGTTCCTGGCGACCGTCGGTCTCTACGGGGTGATGGCGTTCTCGGTCAGCCGGCGGACGCAGGAGATCGGCGTGCGCATGGCGGTCGGCGCACGCTCGTCGGATGTGCTGCGGATGGTGATGCGGCAGGGGATGTGGCAGATCGTCGGCGGCCTGACAATTGGCGTGGGCCTTGGCCTTGCGCTCGGGAAGGCGATGTCGCTGCTGTTCTTCCGCGTGTCGCCCTACGACCCGCGGATTCTCGTCACGATCGCCATCGTGCTGGCCGGGACCGCAGTCCTGGCGTGCCTCGTGCCAGCTCGCCGCGCGTCGGCCGTTGACCCGATGGTGGCTCTCCGACATCAGTAGGGATCAGGGATCAGGGATCAGGGATCAGGGATCGGGATCAGGCTCAAGACCCAAGACCCAAGACCCAAGACTCAAGACCCAAGACCTCAAGACCCACGCCGCCAGTCTCCCGCCCCACTCCGTCTACACTCTCCCCATGAAGAAGGTCCTGGGCGGCTGTCTGGTCCTGGTGCTCATCGGCGTGGTGGCGCTGGGTCTGGCGTTGTTCTACGGCTATCGCGCGGCGCGGCCGATGATCGACAACGCCCGCGGCATGCTCGAACAGGGCCGCGAGATGGCGGCACTGTCGGACCGCGTGAGCCAACAAGTCCGATTACGTGCCGCCGACCACAGGTGAGCTGTCGGACACCCAGGTGCAGCGGCTCCTGGCGGTGCACGCCCACGTGCGCCAGACGCTGGGGCCGCGATGGTCCGAGCTCCAGAGCCGCGCCACGGCCGTCGAGAGCAAGGCCCGCGAAGGGGGCCGCGACCTGTCGTTCACCGAGATCGGGGCGATGCTGTCGGAGTTCGGCGGGCTGCTGCGCGATGCAAGGCGTGCGCACGTTGACGCGTTGAATGCGGAGGCGTTCTCGAACCGCGAATACTCGTGGGTGCGGCTGCGCGTGTTCGAAGCTGCCGGCCTGGAAGCGGCGCGCGGCATCGACTGGTCGTCGCTCGAAGACATGGTCAAGAAGGGATCGGAGCAGTCCGGCGTGCCGGTCCCGTCGGTCAGCCTTCCCGAGGTGCCCGAGAAAAATCGCGAGCTGGTGAAGGCGCACATCGCCGAGCTGAAAGAGTGGATGCCGCTCGCGCTCCTCGGCTTCTAAGAGGCGCTCGCTTCGCTCGCGTAGGGGGAAGGCCCTCGGCTTCGCCGCGGGTAGGCACTCGCTCCGCTCGCGTAGGACCGCAAGCCCCAAGCCCCAAGCCCCAAGCCTCAAGCCCCGAGCCCAAGCCCCGGTGCTCCTATCCCCCTGTCTCCCCGAGCGTCACCGGCGCGCCGACGTGGATCTCGCCGTCGTTCAGCACCTCGCCAAAGGCGCCGCCGGCCCACGGTTCTTCGAGCGCGGCACGCAAGCCGTCGCAGGCCTGCGTCCATCTGCTCGCACGGGCGCGTCTCGCCGAAGATGCGGATCTGCACCGGCCCGATCTGCAGCACCTTGCCGCGCGAGTGGGCCAGGTCCACGCCGCTCACCAGCAGGTTGCCTCGCCGTACCTGCGGATCCGGCGGCGCTGGGAACGCCGCGGTGAGGCGGTTCCATGTTTCCTTCGAGAAGATCGTGACCTGGCGGCGGCCGCCCTGGTTGGCGTTGCCCGCCAACCCGCGTCCGGCCACGCACGTGGCGCGTTCCAGGCGGTCCATGGGGCCCCGCTTCATGCGCTTCACCCAGATTGCTTCCAGTTGTCCTGCCATCAGGCTCCTAGCGTAACCCGACCTCGCCCATCCTTGATTCCGTCCCGGGTGAGGCGCATACTGCCCCTCCGCGGCATCCCTCGGCGTTCGGCAACAGAACTGGGAGGGCACATGCACACGCCTCGTCTCCCGTGGAAATTCTGGGCGGCATCCGTCGCGCTCGCGACGGGAATCGCGCTGATCCTTACGACCCTCGGCGCTCATCCTGCATCATCCCTTGTCGACACCCGCGCGCTGGCGGAAGAGGGCATGCCGCGGGCGTTGAGCGAGCACCTCGAACGTCTCTCGCAGACCATTCCCGGCCTCGGCGGCAATGCGGAAGGGCCTGGTGGCGACGCCGACCAGGCCTTCGAACAACGCGCCTATCCGGGCGACACGATCACCGTCGCGCAGATGACCGCGGCTCGCAGCGCGTTCGCGCGGTTGCGTGGCCGCCCGTTCCCGTCTGGCAAGGGTCGCCCCGGCACCTGGGTGAGCGTTGGGCCCAGCCAGGCCCTCTACCCATTCACCGAGTTCCGCAACTCGTTCAGCTACGTGCCGAACGACTACGTCGCCGGCGGCCGCACCACGAGCATCGCGATCTCCGATTCCTGCGATCCGGGACACTGCGTCATCTACATCACGCCCGCCGGGGGCGGCGTGTGGCGCACGAAGAATGCCCTGAATGGTCAACCCAACTGGCAGTACCTGGGCGGTCCGCTTGGCATCAACGCCGCCGGTTCGGTGACCATCGATCCGAACGACGCCAGCGGCGACACCGTCTACGTCGGCACCGGCGAAGCCAACGTCTGCGGCTCGGGCTGCGTGGCGGGTGTCGGGATGTACAAGTCCACGGATGGCGGCGCCACGTGGTCCGGTCCGTTGGGCCAGCCCGAACTCGGGGGCAAGGGCATCGGCGCGATCGTGGTGAAGCCGGGCGATTCCAACACGCTCTACGTCGCCACCACCACCGCGCTGCGGGGGCACTCGTCGGTCTGCTGCTCGGGGGCGACGCGCCCGGTGCCGGACGCGGCCAAGTGGGGACTCTTCAAGTCGACCAACGGCGGCGCGTCGTGGACCTTCATCCACAACGGCGCGGCCACGACCGCGGTGTGCACCGGCACGCTGACGGAATACAACAACGGGGGCCCGTGTTCTCCCCGTGGCGTGCGTCACGTCGTGCTCGACCCCACCAACCCGGAGATCGTCTACGCCGGCTCGTACGCGCGCGGTGTGTGGCGCTCGAATGACGGCGGGGCGACGTGGACCCAGATCAAGCCGTCGTTGAACTCGCGCGGTGATCACCACGCGGCCGGCGATTGCGGTGACGACGCTGCCGGGCGGCGCCACGCGCATGTATGTCTACGAGGGCAACACCGGCAGTCCCTACGCGCGCCTGTTCCGCAGCGACAGCGTCGCCACTGGCGCCCCGGCGTTCACGGATCTGACCAGCACCAGCCTGGCCAGCCCAGGCGTGGCGTCGTTCGATCTATGCACAGGGCAGTGCTGGTACGACCTGTTCGTCCACAGCCCGGCCGGTCACCCGGACATCGTCTACGTCGGCGGCTCGTATGCCTACGGCGAGAACTGGTCGAACAAGCGTGCCGTGATCCTGTCCACCGATGCCGGCGTGTCCGGCACGGACATGACCATGGACGCCACCGACATCTACCATCCCAACGGGCTGCATCCCGATCAGCACGCGCTCGTTACCAATCCGAACAACCCGTACCAGTTCTTCGAGACCAACGATGGCGGCGTGATGCGCTCGAGCGGCGAGTTCGCGGACGTCTCGGCGTGGTGCGACGATCCGAACCGCGGGATCACCTCCGCCACCCGGCTGGCCCGCTGCAAGCAGATCCTGTCGCGAGTCCCGACCAAGCTGGAAAGCGTCAACAAGGGGTTGCCGACGCTGCAATTCCAGAGTCTGTCGGTCAGCCCGTTCAACGTCAACCTCCTGCAGGGAGGCACCCAGGACAACGGCACCTGGCAGACGCCGGGCAACCCGGTGAAGTGGGAGAACACGATGATCGGGGACGGCGGGCAATCGGGCTTCGATGCCGAGGTGCCGAGCTTCCGCTTCCACACGTTCTATGACGCCTCGCCCGACGTCAACTTCAGCAACGGCGACATCGCGGACTGGAACTGGATCGCCGATCCGATCTTCGGCACCGGCGCGCAGTTCTACGCGCCGATCATTTCGGATCCCGTGGTCAGCCGGACGATGTTCGTGGGCACCGCGAACGTGTGGCGGACGAAGACGTGGGGCATGGGCACGATGACCATCGCCGAGCTCAGGCAGCACTGCAACGAGTGGTTCGGCGACTTCGCCGTGCAGTGCGGTGACTGGGAGCAGATCGCATCGCCGTCGCTGAGCGCCGCGGCACTGGGCGATCGCGCCGGCGGCAGTGTCGTCGCCGTCGAGCGCACGTCCGCCGACGCCTCCACCAGTTGGGCGGCGACGCAGACCGGGCGCGTCTTCATCTCGAAGAACGTCAACGCGGCATCCGCGGCCAGCGTCACCTGGACGCGGCTCGACTCGCTGGCGCTGAACGATCCCAATCGCTTCGTCACCGGGATCGCGATCGATCCGGCGAACCCGAACCGGGCCTGGATCTCCTACAGCGGCTTCGACCTCGCGACGCCGACGACCCCCGGTCACGTGTTCGAGGTGACCTACAATCCGGCGACGAGCACCGCCACCTGGGTCGATCGCAGCTACGACCTTGGCGACCTGCCCATCACCGACGTCGCTCGCGACGATGTCACCGGCGACCTCTACGCGTCGAGTGACTTCGGCGTGGTGCGGCTGCTGTCCGGGGCCACCACCTGGACCGCCGCGGCACCGGGGATGCCGAACGCGGAAGTGGCCGGCCTGACCATCGTGCCAGGCGCGCGCCGCCTGTATGCGGCCTCGCACGGATTCGGTGCGTGGTTACTGAACCTGCCTTAGTGTGAGCGTTCGAGGATGGGTCCGCGTGGGCCCATCCTCGCATCCTGGAAGCGCGTGCCCGCCTTCGCCGTCGGCACGGCGACGGTGCTATCGCGGAACGTCGATCAGCCGATCACCGGTTCGCATGTCCTCTTCGAGAATCCCCAGCAGTGCCTTGGCCACCGGACCGGGCTTGCCGTCGCCGATCGGTTGGCCATCCCATGCGACGATCGGCGCCACCTTGACGGAGCTGCCGAGCAGCAGCATCTCTCGTGCGGCGCGCGCGTCGTTCACCGGGATGTCGCAGACTTCGACGCCGGTCAGCAGGCCCTGTCCGACGAGCGCCCGCGCCAGTTCCAGCGCCCGCAGCGAGGTGCAGCCGGCGAGGATGTGATCGAACTTCGGGTGGCGCAGCACGCCGTCGGCGGTGACGAACGCGACGTTCATGTTCGAGCTCTCCCCGACGTGTCCTTCGGCGTCGATGAACACGCCGTTGTCCATGCCGGCGGCCTTGGCCTCCATCTGCATCAGCACGTTGGGCAGGTAGTTCGTGCTCTTGGTGATGGCGTAGAGCGCCGGCTTGATCGGATAGGTGGTGGTCATCACCTTCAGGCCATCGGTGTACCACCGCTCCGGATAGGACAGGCCCGGGAACACCATGACGAAGAAGCCGGGTTCGGCTCCGGCCGCTGGGCTCAGCTCGAGGCTGCCCGGCCCGGACGAGATCCAGTAGCGGATGGCGCCGTCGCGCTGGCCGCTGGCGGCCACCGTCTGGATGATGATCTCGCGCATCCGCTCGCGCGGGCATGGCAGCGCCAGCTTCGAGTGCCCGGCCGAACGCAGGAAGCGATCGAGGTGCGCCTCCAGATCGTAGATTCGCCCGGCCACCAGGCCGGCGGTGTCGAAGATCCCGTGGCCGCGGTGGACCATGTGATCGTCGAACGGAATCACCATCAGCGCAGGATCGGTGACGATACCGCCGAGCTGACTGGAGTAGAAGGCGGCATACTTCACGGGCTGCCGCGAGCGCAGCGCCCGCAGCGCGGACAGCGCGTGGTCGGTGTCGAGCAGGGGTAGCGGAGTGGTCGTGGCGGGCATGGAAAGACTTTAGCAGAGCAGGCCACCAGATCTGAGAGCTGGAGATGTGGTGATTTGGGATCGGATCTGACGATCGCAAGATGTGGCGATCTTGGGTGACCACCGGGCGGGATCCGGTCGGGGCTCAGGGATCGCTGATCCCAAGCCCCAAGCCCCAAGCCCCAAGACTCAAGACCTCAAGACCAAGTCGCGTCTCGCCCCCCTAGAGTCCGTTCCCCTCGCGCCGCTGCAGCCGCAGGCCGCCGTTCGTGGTGCGAACTCGTACCGGAGCGCCGCCGCTGCCGAGCGTGGTGGAAATGCCGCGGCGCGGCGACAACTCGCCGGACAGCGTCAGGGGATAGTCGAAGCGGAAGCCGCCGTTCACTGTGCGCGTCTCGAGTTGTGCGTTGTAGATCGTGGGGATCGACAAGGTGACGCCGCCATTCGACGTCTCGACGTCCAGCCCCTCGCCGTCCCACTGCGTGCCGCCGAGCATCACGGTGACGCCGCCGTTGCGGGTGCGGCCGGTCACGTTCCCGGAGAGATCGGCCAGGCGCACGCCGCCGTTGGTGGTGTCGAAGGTGATGGCGCCGGTCACGTTCGCGATCGTGATCCCGCCGTTGTTCGCGTTGAGGTCGAGATCGGTGCGGTGGGGCACGCTGATGCGGTAGCTGACCGACCACCACTCACGGTTCCCGCGCTCGGGCCCGGTGGCGCTCACCCGTCCGCTGCCGGTGCGCACCTGGACCTGTCCCGCCAGCTGCTTCGCTTGCGCCTCGTCCCGGGCGCTGGCCTGGATGACGGCGCGAACGAGGATCTCGTTGCCGTCCCAGCCCTCGACCCGGATTCCGCCGTTCTGCCCCGCGTCAACCGCGAGCGGTCCCGCCGGGAGGCGTTCCTCGCGGACCTCGCAGTGGCGGTAGTTGTCGTCGTTCCACCGGTCGCTGTCGGCGCAGGGGTCGTCGGAGATGCCGCGCTGCCCGCTGAAGCCGGCGCGGCCGCCCGCCCGCACCTCGCGCTCGATCGAACGGACATGCCGGTCAACTCGAGCCTCGACCTGCGCCTGCACGTGGTCCGCCTTGCGCTCCACCGACCAGGCCAGGCGATCGGCCGCCCGCTCGACGCTTTGCCCGACGCGCTCGGCGATCAGGGTCATCCGCTCGACGATCCGATCGAAGTTGTGAGAGAGCCGGTCGAGGCTCTGATCGGAGCCATGTCCCGCTTCCCAGTGGAACTGTTCGGCGCCAGGCGCCGCGGCGAGGCCGGCCAGGATGGCCAGGGTGCAGAGAATGCGAAGCTTCATGTGTCCAGTCTCCTCGGGGAATGCCGTCGAGAAGATTGGACGAGAGTCAGCGGCCTGGGGTTGGCGAGCCGGCCGTTTTCAACAGCCGGCGCCGTGGCACGCGGTCCGAGGCTTCAGGTCTCGACGGGGCGACCAGGGTTGGCGCTCCACTCGCTCCACGAGCCCGGGTAGATGCGCGCGCCGGGCAGACCGGCCACTTCGAGCGCCAGCAGGTTGTGGCAGGCCGTCACGCCGGAGCCGCAGTACATCACCACGTCCTTCGGATCGCGGCCCTTGAGGACGCGCCTGCCACTGGGCGCGCAGCTCGTCCGGCGACTTGAAGGTCTTGTCGGCGGTCAGGTTCTGCTGGAAGAAGTAGTTGCAGGCGCCGGGGATGTGGCCGCCGACCTGGGTCGAGCGTCTCGTTGATGCCGCGGATAGCGCTCCGGCGACCGCGCGTCGACGAGCAGGCGCATCGGGTTGCCGAGGTCCTTCGCCACCTCGTCGACGGTGAGCCGCCAGCCTCGGCGCGGCGCGCCCTTGAAGTTGCCGTGCGTCGACGGCTCGACGCCGCCGCGCGACTGGATGTCCTTCGCGCTGCCAGCGCGCGAAGCCGCCGTCGAGCACGGCCACGGCATCGTGACCCATCAAGCGCAGCATCCACCACAGGCGCGCCGCATACATGCCGGTGTCGGCGTCGTAGGCGACGACCTGCGTGCCCGGCCCGATGCCGAGAGCGCCGAATCGCTGCGCGCATCTGCCTCCGGCGTCGGGCAGCGGATGACGGCCGTTCGTGCCGGTCTTCGTCGCCCGACAGATCGCGATCGAGGTGCGCGTAGCGCGCGCCGGGGATGTGGCCTTCGCGATACTGCTGCTCGCCCTTCGCGGGGTTGGTGAGATCGAAGCGGCAGTCGATCACCACCCAGCGTCGGGATCGGTCGAGGTGCGGCGCGAGCGGTCGACGGATCGATGAGCGTCTTGATACATGGTCGAGACTCTTCGAGTCAGCTGCTTCACGCTGCGAGCTGGTGCAGGAACAATCCGACATCGGTGACGATGCCGATGGTCTGCGTCGAGCCGCGATCGGACGAGCTTGGTGACGACCGCGGGGTTGATGTCGACGCAGATCACCTTCACCCACGACGGCAGCATGTTGCCGACGCCGATGCTGTGCAGCATCGACGACAGCATCACGACCACCTCGACGTCGTCGAGCGCCGCGCCGTAGGCATCCTGCGCCGCGACCAGGTCCATCATCGTCTCGGGCAGCGGGCCATCGTCGCGGATCGAGCCGGCGAGGATGTACGGCACGCCGTGCGTGTGGCACGCGTGCATGATGCCGGAGGTCAGCACGCCGGTCTCGACCGCCGCGGCGATGCCGCCGGCGCGGCGCATCGCGTTGATCGCGCGCATGTGATTGCGATGGCCGTGCTCGACCGGATGGCCGCTGCTGAGATCGATGCCGAGCGACGTGCCCGACAGCGCGACCTCGATGTCGTGGACGGCGAGCGCGTTGCCCGAGAGCAGCACGTCGACGTAGCCGAGGCGGATCAGCTCGCAGAAGTAATCGCGTGCCGCCGGTGTGAACGACGACCGGCCCGGCGACGAACGCGATGCGTGCCGCCGTCGGCCTTGACGCGCCGCATCATGTCGGCGACGCGCGCCACCGCGGTCTCGACGCGCCGCTCGGACGACACCTCGTTGCTCATGAAGCCGAACGTCGGCTTGTCGCGCAGCTGCACGTCGGGCTGCACGCGCACGCCCTGCATGCCGCACACGACCTGGTCGCCTTTGCGGAGGTCGCGCAGCTTGCGGCACACGGCGCGGCCGTCGCTCGACGACGATGGCGGCGTCCATGCGCTGGTCGTCGACCGCGCACCCACTGCGCCGTCGAGGAAGACCGAGGTGCGGTGATTGGTCGTCGAGTAGAAGTCGTCCGGCGCGGCGCCGTCCATGTCCGCCGGCGCGCAGCAGCGCGTCCGGCGTGCCCTTGACGTAGCAGCCGAACGACCGACAGCTTGGCGAGCAGATCCTGCAGCCGCGTCGTCGGTGTCGGCGCGATCAGCTTGCAGCGTCAGGTGTGAAGCCTTGTGCGTTGGTGCGGCCGACGTCGAAGCGGAGGATCTCGTACTCGGAGCCGTGCTCGACGATCGGTCGTGAGGATGGCCTGGAAGTTGCCCGAGTCGATCAGGTGGCCTTCGGCCTCGACGGTTTCGGAAACCACGGCAAATTATAAGGGCCTGACCGAGGTGCCAGGCCCTTACGTTACGCAGACCGTAAAAATGTGGCAGGTTCCGTTTACCGAACCGGTCGCTGCAGCGCGGCGATGCGCTCCTCGAGCGGCGGGTGGGTCGAGATCAGCAGGCCAGGCCAGCTGCGCGTGCCGCCGCTGATCTTCATCGTCGCCAGCTGCGGCTGCGACTGTGTCGACCAGTGCCTGGTTCTGCCTGCAGGCGCTGCAGCGCGGCGATCATGTTGCCGCGGCCGGCCAGCGCGGCGGCGCCGGCGTCGGCGCGGAACTCGCGCGCGCGCGAGAACCAGGCGACGACCATCGATGCCGAGCATGCCGAAGCACGATGTGCGAGGACGATCGTCGTGATGAAGAAGACCGAGGCCCGAGATGCGCTCGTCGACCAGCTGGCGGATGATGTTGGCGATGACGCGCGAGAAGAAGATCGACGAACGCGTTGACCACGCCCTGGATCAGCGTCATCGTCACCATGTCGCCGTTCTGGATGTGCGACGACCTCGTGGGCGAGCACGCCTTCGATTTCGTCACGGCGCATCGAGCGCAGCAGGCCGCTCGAGACCGCGACGAGGCTGCGGCTCTTGCTCGGGCCGGTGGCGAAGGCGTTGACCTCCGGCGAGTCGTAGATGCCGACTTCCGGCATCGGCAGGCTGGCCTTGCGCGTCGAGCTGCTCGACGGTCTGATACAGCCAGTCGAGCTCGGCGTGGCCGGTGCGGCCGTCGACGAGCTGCACGCCCATCGCCATCTTGGCCATCCAGCGCGACATCAGCAGCGAGATGAACGCGCCGCCGATGCCCCAGACGAGCGAGAACATCATCAGCGCCGCGTAATCGAGGCCGATCGGCCGTGATGTAGCCGGTGATCCCCAGCAGGCTGAGGACGATCGACAGCGTGATCATGATGGCGAAGTTGGTGGCCACGAACAGGAAGAATGCGTTTCATAGGGTCGAGGATAGCAAACCGGCGCCAGGACGGAAAAATACAGAATTTGCGGATCGATCCATCGAAATATCGAACGGATTACTGCGCCGCGCGCGTAGCCGTCGGCGAGCTTCTTCCGGGCCGCCTCGACGTCGCGGTGGAACACGAACAGCGCGTCGGCGTTGTCGTTCTTGTCGGTGAAGTTCCAGGTCTTGCCGCCCTTCTGCTTCACGCGCAGGTTCTTCTGCAGGTAATCGACGGCGAACGACTCGACCTGGGCGTACGGCAGGTGAACGCGTCGCCCTTGTTCGTGGTCTCGTAGCTCAGGCCGTCGAGCGTGGCGGCCAGCGTGCCCTCGCACGATGCCCATGCCGTGCTTGTGGACCACGCCGATCGCGCTTGTTCAGCCGCACTTCCTTGACGCGAATGGTGATGGCGTTGTCGCCGGGGGCGAGATCGACGCTGCGCTCGATGCCGTCGTGGCCATCGGCCGTCAGCTTCAGCGTTTGGTGCCCGGCTCGAGCTTGTCGAGCGAGAGCGGCGTGGTGCCGACGAACTGGCGATCGATGAACACCGAGGCGCCGGGCACGTCGGTGTCGAGAGTCAGCGACGCGAGCGTCGGCGTGCGGCCGGCTCGGCCGGGCCCGCGGGCTCGACCTTCTTTGCCACCGGCGCTTTCCTTGCCGGCGGTGTGGTTGCCGGGGCGGGCTCGGGGGCGGCCGCGATCGGTTCGGGCGGCGGCGCGCGCGGGTGGCGGCGTGGCAGGTGCGCTCGCCACTGGCGCCGGAGCTTCCGGTGCCGGCGCTTCGCGCGTCGCGATGAAGACGATAGCTCCCGCCGCCACGAGCAGGGCGACCACACCAATGGTGATGGGCTTCACGGCGAGGATCTTAGCATCGCGTCACGCCTGGGCTGGGGAGGGCGGACGGTCTTGGGTCTTGAGTCTTGGGTCTTGAGGCTTGGGCTTGCGTCTGCCGTCTGCCGTCTGCCGGTTGCCGGATCGCCGGATCCCGGATCCCGGTAATAATTCCCCCCGTGACCATCCTGTGCCTGGCCTCGTACTTCAAGGGGCACGACTTCATCCGCGAAGCGCATCGCCTGGGCTGCCGCGTTCTGCTCGTCACCTCCGAGAGCCTGCGCGACGCGGCGTGGCCGCGCGAGTGCATCACGAGATGTTCTTCGTGCCGGACGTGAAGAAGCAGTGGAAGCTCGACGACCTGCTCCTCGGCGTGAGCCACCTCGCGCGACGCGAGCTGATCGATCGCATCGTGCCGCTGGACGACTTCGACCTGGAGAAGGCCTCGGCGCTGCGCGAACACCTGCGGGTGCCCGGCATGGGCGAGACGACGACGCGCTACTTCCGCGACAAGCTGGCGATGCGCGTGAAGGCCGCGAGCGACGGGCTGCCGGTGCCCGGCTTCGTCCACGTGCTCAACGAAGCGCGCATCCGCGACTTCTGCGCGCAGGTGGCGCCGCCCTGGTTCCTCAAGCCGCGTCACCAGGCGGGCGCCGATCGGCATCCGCAAGATCGAGAACGAAGAGGAGCTGTGGGCCGCGATGGCCGAGCTGGGCGATGGGTCGCGCGCACTTCCTGCTCGAATCATTCGTCCCGGGAGACGTCTATCACGTCGATTCCATCGTCTACGAACGAGAGGTGCGGCTGGCCGTGGCCAGCCGCTACGGCACGCCGCCCTTCGACGTGTCGCACGGCGGCGGGGTGTTCTCGACCAGCCTGCATCGAGCGCGGCACCGCGCTCGAGCGCGATCTGCTGGAACTGAACCGCCGGCTGCTCACGTCACTCGGACTGGTGCGCGGCGTGTCGCACAGCGAGTACATCCTCGGCCGCGACGGACAGTTCGTGTTCCTGGAAACGTCGGCGCGCGTCGGCGGCGCGCACATCGCCGAGTTGGTGGAGGCGGCGACGGGACTGAACCTGTGGGCGGAGTGGGCGAAGATCGAAGTCGCCGGCGGCGAATCGGCCTACGAGGCGCGACCGTCGCGGACCGACTACGCGGGTCTCATCGTGTCCCTGGCGCGGCAGGAGCACCCGTCCACCGCCGTGTATACCGACCCGGAAGTCGTGTGGCGGCTGAACAAGCACCATCATGTCGGACTGATCGTGCGCTCGCCGTCGTTCGAACGGGTGGAGCAACTGGTCGGCTCGTATCGGACGCGCTTTGTCGAGGATTTCGCGGCCACGCTGCCGCCGGCGTCCTCCGCGATGGATTGACGCTCAGGACCCAAGGCCCAGGACTCAAGCCTCAAGACGGTTCCCGCCGCCAGCAGCGGCACGAGGAGTGGCCAATGGCAACGCGGGTGTGGCTCACGATGCTCGGTGCGATGCTCGCGGCGGCGCTCGGCACGGCGCAGTCGCCGCCGGCCGCCGAGTGGTCGCAATGGCGCGGCGCGAACCGCGACGGCATCTCCGCCGAGACCGGACTGCTCAAGGACTGGCCCGCCAACGGTCCGCCGCTCGCCTGGCAGACGACCGGCGCCGGCGCCGGTTTCTCATCCTTCTCCACCTCCGGCGGCCGCCTCTACACGATCGGCGCCCGCGATGACGTGGAGTACGTGATGGCGTTCGATCGCGCCACCGGCAAGAAGCTGTGGGAGACGCCGAACGGCCGCCGCTTCCGCAACGAGCAAGGCGACGGCCCGCGCAGCACGCCCACCACCGACGGCGATCGTCATCTACGCCTTCGGCGGCAGCGGCGAGCTGTCGTCGCCTCGATGCCGAGACCGGCCGGAAGATCTGGTCGGTGAACGCTGTCCAGCAGCTCGGCGGCGTGACGCCGTATTGGGGCTACAGCGAATCGCCGCTGATCGTCGGCGACCGAATCGTGCTGGGTGTTGGCGGCCGGCGCTCGTCGATCGTCGCGGTGAACAAAGCCGACGGCAAAGTGCTGTGGCAGCAGCCGGGCGACGAGGCCGCCTACTCTTCACCGGTGCTGCTGCGCACGGGCAGCCTGCAGCAGGTGGTCTTCTTCATGGCCTCGCGTGGGCTGGCCGTGGATCCGCGGGATGGCCGCCTGCTGTGGTCGAACGAACGCGCGGCGAACAATACCGCCAACGTCGCCACGCCCGATCGTGAAGGGCAACCGCGTGTTCTTCTCGTCCGACTACGGCACCGGCGCCGCGCTCGTGGACGTCCGTGCCGCCGGCAACTTCGCCACCGCGAACGAGGTCTACTTCACGCGCGAGATGCGCAACCATCACGCTTCATGCGTGCTCGTCGGCACGCATCTCTACGGCTTCAACAGCAGCATCCTCACGGCGCTGGCGTTCGACACCGGCGCGGTCGCGTGGAAGAACCGCAGCGTCGGCAAGGGCTCGCTCATTTATGCCGACGGCCGGCTGTATCTGTACAGCGAGAACGGCGTGGTCGGGCTCGCCGAAGCGTCTCCCACCGAGTACCGTGAGCACGGCCGCTTTCAGTTGAAGACCGGCAACGCCCAGACGTGGAGCCATCCGATCATCAGCAGCGGATTGCTGATCCTGCGTGACCAGGATCGCGTTTATGCGTACGATGTAAAGGGGAAGTAGCGCAAGCGTTCAAAGGGCAGAGGCGTCAGACAAACTGTGCCCTTTGAACGCTTGTGTGAACGATCGTTGTCAGTTCCCGCCGGACGAGGGTGGGACGATGCCCTTCAGACGCATGTAGGTGACGAGATTGCCGTAGTGCTCGTAGCTGTGGGAGGTGTTGAACCACAGCACGCCGTGCCGGGTGGTCGGGCCGGTGAAGAACTTCGTCACCTCCACGCCCTTGGTGTCGTCCATACCCGCAATCACCTTGTCGCAGTAGGCGATTGATTCGTTGAGCGCCTTCACGAGCGCGGCCTTCGTGGTGGCCGACTTCTCGATGCCCGACTGCGCGGGCTTTTCACCGGCGGCCGCTGCGCAGATACTGAAGTGTGAGTCGGCGACGTGGCCAATCAGCTGACCGAACGACCGCACTTCGGGCGTCGGCTTGAAGGCATAGACGTCCTCGGGTACTTTCTCGGCGGTCTTCGACAGGTTGCCCTTGAGCATGTCGAATACGGCCTTGACCGACGTCTGCGAGGCATTGGCCTGCGCCGAGGCCAACGACGGGGCGCACAGCAGGGCAGTCATTACGATGGGAATCAGTCGCTTCATGAGCGTCTCCTTGAACGAGTTACGGATGGCGGCACCGGGAATTCTGGCACGGCTCGCCAGGCCAATTGCGGGATTTGTGATGGCTGCCGGGACGGCCTTCGGAGCCGGCTGCGCCAGCGCACCGCAGCCCGTGTCAGCGCCCGCACACGTCTCATCGTCACCTGGACCGTCGCCGGTGCCGCGGAACGCGGCTGGCGTCTCAGCCGTCGCACCCGTGCCATCGCCGGCTGCCGTTACGTCGATCCCGGCCCTCGAGTTGATCGACGTCGTGATCGTGCCACCTGGCGACATGACGGTGCCGCGCGCGCGCCAATTCGGCAGCCTGTCGGGTCTGGCGCGTGACGAACGGACGGGACGCTACGTGGCGGTGATCGACGATCGACTGCCGGCGCGCGTGGCGTGGCTGGACATCAAATTGGTCGATGGCCGACTGTCCGTCGTGCCGCTCGGCGTCGAGCCGGTCACCGCCGGACCTGGTGTTGACCCGCGCATCGCCGTTCAAGCCGATCTCGAGGCGGTGGTGGCGCTGCCCGATGGCACGTTCGTCGCCAGCGAGGAAGGTCATATCTCCAGGGGTGAGGCGGGCCAGCCGCCGGTCGGCTACTGGCCAGTGGCGCTGTTGACGCTGTCGCCGCAGTTGAGCGTGACCGCGGTGCATCCCTTCCCGGTCGCGTTCAGCGGCGGATCGGAGGGCGGCGGCACCCGTGACAACCAGGGCGCCGAGGCGTTGACGCGCACACCCGACGGCCGCTTGATCGCTGGACTCGAGCGACCGCTATTTGCCGATCAGCCCGGTGGCTATCGTAACGGGCGGCCGTTCACGGGCGGGAAGGGCGGCCCCGGTCGTCTGGTGGAGTTCGTTGCCGCCGACGGACGCTGGCAGGCGCGGCGGCAGTGGATGTACCCGATCGAGCCCACCGGAACGCGCGCGGGCTTCGACACCATCTGCGACGATGGCGAGAACGGCCTCACCGAGCTCCTCGCGCTGGACAACACGCGCTTTCTCTCGCTCGAACGCTCGTGCCTGCAGAACGCCGCCACGCGCGTGGCGCGGAACACCGGTGACCTGTACTTCGTGGACCTTGCGGGAGCGGACGACATCTCCGGGGTGGCCAGCCTGGCATCGGTGACGGCGCAGCCCGTCGCCAAGACGCTGCTCATCGACTTCGACACTCTGATTCCGCGGCTGCCGGCCTCGCTCGCCAACCTCGACAACTTCGAGGGCCTCGCGTTCGGGCCAACGCTGCCGGATGGCAGCCGCACGCTGCTGGTGCTGTCGGACGACAACTTCCGAGCGACGCAGAAGACGGTGCTGTTGCTGTTCCGGATTAAGTCAACGGCGGACGAAAAGGCAAAAGGCAAAAGGCAGAAGGCAAAACCGGAGACCCGACACCGGGTACCGGACACCGGACACCAGGAGACCGGATCCCGCCTCAGACCACCATCTTGTAGCCCACGCTGCGGACGGTGAGTAGCAGCTTCGGCTTGGCGGGGTCGTCTTCGATGTAGCGGCGCAAACGGACGATGAAGTTGTCGATGGCGCGGGTGTCCGTGTCTTCGTGCACGTCCCAGACGTGTTCGAGGATCGCCTTGCGCGACACGGCCTTGCCGGCGTTCCGAATCAGGTACGCGAGCAGGTCGCACTCCATCTGCGTCAGCTGGTACTTGCGGTCGCCGATGTGCAGCTCCAGCGCGTCCAGGTCCAGTGTGTGGCCGCGGAACGCAAGCAGGTGCGAGGCGTCCGCCTCCCGCGGCTCTTCGCGCGCCCAGCGGCTGCGCCGCAGCAGGCCGCGCACGCGCGCCAGCAGGATGGCCAGCTCGAACGGTTTCGGCAGGTAGTCGTCGGCGCCGGACTCGAAGCCTTTCAGCACGTCTTCGGGCCGCCCGCGCGCGGTCAGCATCAATACCGGCACGAACTCGCCGGCCTCGCGCAGCGCCCGCACCACGCTGAAGCCGTCCCGCCCGGGCAGCATCACGTCGAGAATCACCGCGTCGTAGGTCGTGCCGATCGCCGAGCAGCCGCGTCAGCGCGTGGTCGCCGTCACCGTCCACGTCCACCTGGTGTCCGTCCGCTTCGAGGTTGAAGCGCAGCCCCTGCGCGATGTGATCTTCGTCTTCGACGACGAGGATGCGACTCATAGAGGAACGGGCGTGGGCGGCGTCATCTGCGGGGTGACGTTCGGGCTGGCCTTCAAGCGGGGAAGTTCGAGCGTGAAGGTGGCGCCGGTGCCCTCGCCCTCGCTTTGCGCGAAGACGCGCCCGCCGTGCTGCTTGGCGATCGACCGCACGATGAACAGCCCGAGCCCGGTGCCCTTGACCTTGTAGCCGCGCGCCTGGAAGCGGTAGAAGCGATTGAAGATGCGCTTCAGCTGCGAGGGCGGGATGCCGACGCCGCGATCGCGGACGCGCACCCACACGCTGTCCGGGGCGGGCGCGGCCACTTCGACGGTCACCTGGACGCGGTTCAGCGAGTACTTCACGGCGTTGTCGATCAGGTTCGAGATCGCGGTGCGCAACTCGTCGATGTCACCGTCCACCATCAGCCTCTGCTCGACCACGGGCGCGACCATCGCGATCTGCTCGGTCGTCAGGTGGTGCCGCAGCCGCGCGGTCTCGATGCACTCGGCGGCAAGGGCGGCCACGTCCACCGGGCCGCGATGCACCAGGCGCCGCGTTGGTGCCCGGCTTCACCGGCCTTCAGCACCTGTTCCACGGTGTGCTGCAGCCGGTCGGCGTCCGACAGCATCACCTTGTAGAACTCCTTGCGCTGCTCGTCGCCGACGTCTCGCGACTGGAGCGTCTCCAGATAGAGGCGGATCGAGGCGATCGGGGTCTTCAGTTCGTGCGACACCGCGTTGATGAAGGCATCGTGCTGATCGTTGCGGTGCAGCTCGCGCACCAGGAACACCGTGTAGACCACGATGCCGGCGATGATCAGCGCGAAGGCAATGAAGCCGAGGACCAGCGGCAGCAGCTGCGGCCCGTTCACCAGCACCCAGCCGATGTTGAGCGATACCGCCGCGGAGACGAGCACCACGCACAGGACGATGAAGACGATCGCCGCGGACCTGCGTCGATTCACTGGAACCAGTTAAAAGGCAAGAGGCAGAAGGCACAAGGCAAAACGAAAAAGGCAGGCGGTGGAGGGCCGAAGGCGAATCCCGCCTCGTCACCCGCCCCCGACTGCCCTTCGCGTCCGGCGTTGTTCTGCCTTCTGCCTTCTGCCTTCTGCCTTCTGCCGTTGTTCCCGCGTCGGTGCCGTCTGCCGGCTGCCGGTTCTTACGCCGCTTCTTCTTCCAGCTCCTGGCTGAGCTTTGCGACCTTGACGTCCCAGGCGAGGCCGGCGGACTCGAGCGCGCTGATGCCGAGACAGTTGATGTCGAGCTCGTACCACGCCAGGCCGTGGCGGGCCGACACCGGGTGGGCGTGGTGGTTGTTGTGCCAGCCTTCGCCCCAGCTGAGAAGAGCCACCCACCAGTTGTTCGTGGAGTCGTCGCGGGTGACGAAGCGGCGCGAGCCCCACAGGTGCGTCGCCGAGTTCACCAGCCACGTCGCGTGCAGGCCGAACGTCGTGCGGAAGAACACGCCCCACAGCACGTAGGGCAGGCCGCCAATGGCGAGCAGCGCGAGGCCGACGACGACCTGCGGGATCCAGTGCCACGTGGTCATCGCGACGTGGAACTTGTCCTTGCTCAGGTCCGGCACGTAGCGCTTGAGAATCTGGGTGTCGTGGTGCATCGCCTGGCCGGTCATGATCCAGCCCATGTGCGCCCAGAAGGTGCCTTCGCGCGGCGTGTGCGGGTCGCCGTCGTGATCCGAGTGCTGATGATGGATGCGATGCGTGGCCACCCAGAAGATCGGTCCGCCCTCGAGCGCGAGCGTGCCGCAGATGGTGAGGAAGTACTCCATCCACTTCGACGTCTTGTACCCGCGGTGCGTCAGCAGGCGGTGGTAACCCATGCCGATGCCCCAGCTCCCGGAGATCCACCAGAGCAGCGTGGCGGCGGCGATCGCCCCCCAGTCGAAGTAGAAGAACGCGGCGACGGCACCGATGTGGAAAATCGTCATCGCGATGACGGTTATCCAGTTGATGCCGGTGGATACCTTGCGGCCGTAGACCTGAGACGCAGCGAGATGAGCCATTCCGACGATGAAGGTATCAGCACGCGCGAGTGGCTTCTGTAATAGTTCTGTCAGCGACCGTAACCACTGTCGTTGGAGACGTTTGCGGCATTCCAGCGATCGCCTGAACCAGCCCCGGCAAGCCTGCCGGCCGGCGCATGATCCACGCGCCGGCGAGGCACACCGCCGCGCCGACCACCGACAGCAACGCGACCTGTTCGCCGCGCACGACGACGCCAAGGAGCAGGGCCACCACCGGGATCAGGAAGGTGGTCGACGAGGCGCGCGTCGGCCCCACGCGGCCGGCGGCCATGGTGGTCAGCACATTGGCCACGCAGGTGCCGAGGGCGCCGAGGGCCAGCATGGCGAGGAGCGACCGCATGGTCCACCGCGCCTCGAGCAGCGCGGGCAGGCCGAGCGGCGCGGTCAGCAGCACCGCCACGCCGAGGGCGCGCCACACCACGGCGAGCGCGCCGTTTCGCTGTTGCAGCGCCCGGGTCAGGTTCAACGCGACTCCGTAGGAGAAGAGGGCGGCGGCGATCATCGCGACGCCGGCGGCGGTGCTGGCGCCGTCCAGGCCCGGCACCGCCATCAGCACGCCGCCCAGCACGCCGACGAGCAGGCCGACGGTCACGTTGCGCATCGGCCACTGGCGTGACAGCACACCCGCCACAATGGCGGTGAAGATTGGCGTCAGGCCGTTCAGCATCCCGGTCAGCGCCGACGACACATGCTGCTCGGCGAGTGGGAACATGCTGAGCGGGAACGCGAACCAGAGCACGCCGAGCCCCGCGGTCGGCCAGCCGTCTCCGCGAGCCAGCGGGCGTCGGGCGGCCGCCACCATCGACAGGCACAGGAAGCCGATCGCCGCGCGCACGAACGTCACTCCGGCCGGGGCCATCGCCTCGAGCCCCTCGGCGATGAACAGGAACGAGGCGCCCCAGATGGCGCCGGGAACGATGAGCAGGGCCCAGGAGACGAGATCGCTGCGAACCATGCCGTCCACGATGCGCCTCGTTATTCATTAGGACAAGTGAATGTTTCTTGCCGTCATAGTTTAGACTTGCTTACATGTTGAACGTCGAACGCCTTCGCGCGCTGCATGCCGTCGCGGAAAAGGGCTCGATTCTGGCGGCGGCGGATTCGCTGCACGTGACGACCTCCGCGGTGTCGCAGCAGCTGGCCAAGCTCGAACGCGAGGTCGGCCGCCGGCTGCTCGAGAAACAGGGCCGAAGCGTGCGGCTGACCGACGCCGGGCGCCTGCTGGTCACCCACACCGAGCAGGTGTTGTGCACGCTGGAGCAGGCCGAGGCGGAGCTCGACGCGGGACGGGACGCGGTCACCGGGCGGCTGCTGATCGGCGCGTTCGCCACGGCGTGCCGGGGCCTGGCGCCCGCCGCGATCGGCGGCCTGCGCGCCGCGCATCCCCAACTGCAGCCGGTCCTGCGCGAGCTCGAACCGGCCGACGGGTTGTTGATGCTGTCCCGCCGCGATCTCGACATGGCGATCATCCAGGACTGGGCCAATGCGCCGCTGGCGCTGCCCGACGGCTTGAGCAAGGCGCCCATCATGGACGACGTCGCGGATATCGCGCTGCCCTCGGCGCATCGGCTGGCGCGGGCAAAAGTCGTGAAGCTGGACGACCTGGCGAACGAGCCGTGGATCACATGGCTCGAGGGTTCGATCTGCCACGACTGGCTGCTGCACACGCTGCGGCGGCGCGGCCACGAGCCCAGGGTGGCGCACACCGCCTCCGAGTACGCGACGCAGCTGGCGCTGGTTGGTGCGGGCCTGGGCGCCGCGGTCATTCCCAGGCTGGGGCGAGGAGCGGTGCCGAAGGGCGTGAAGGTGGTGCCCTCGGAGCCGACGCTGCGCCGGCATGTATATGCGGTGTGGCGGCGGGATGCGTCCCGTCGCAATGCGATTCGCGCCGCGGTGGACGCGTTTCAGCAGGCGGCTACTTCTTGATGTACTTGAGCCACGTGCCGACGAGCATCGCCGCGGGGCCCTTGGCGGCGATGTAGCGCTCGGCGTAGGCCTCGAAGTGCTGCCGGTCGGCGTCGGAGATGACGCCGGACTCCTGCCGCACGCGATACATCACCTGCAGCGCCAGGTAGGTGAGATCCATGTCGTCGGGCCGGCGTTCAATCAGGTCGTGGAGCTTCTCGAGCGCCGGCGAGTACGCGCCCGTCATCGCTTCCGCCGTGGCCTGCCGCTCGTCGCGGGCATCGCCATCGTCCCACGCGTCCGGCGCCTCGTCGATGAAGGTCAGCGCCTGCAGGCCGTCACCCAGCCGCAGCAGGCCGTCGACGAGCGGCGGATAGACCACATCGGCCGCGTCGCTCAGCAGCGCCATCTGCCATGCGCCCACGGCTTCCTTGTCGCGGCCATCCGCAGCGTGGCACGCGCCGATGTAGAACGCGGAGCCGAGGAAGTCGGACGCGCTCTTGAGTGTCACCTGGAACCAGGCGGTGGCCTGCGGATAGCGCCGCTTCTGCATCTCGCCAAGGCCGCGCACGAATGCGAACGCTGCTTCGTCGCCCGGCGGGGTGTCGCGACCGGGCTCCGGCGCGTCGAATTTGCCCTGTCGCGCGCGGGCGAATACCTTCTCGGCCTCGGCCGACGGCGGATACATCGCTTCGAGCGACGACAGGAACGCGTCCACCACCGGCGGGGCGAGCACGCTGCCCGGGTCGAAACGCGGCAGTCGCACGGCGATCCGTGGTGGTGGCGGCGGCAGCACCTCCTCATCGACCGAGGCCGGTACCAGCTCTGAATCGGCCGCCTTCGGCGGCGGCACCGTTGTCGCCGGCGGCGAATAGTGGAACGTCTTCATCAACCGAGTCGGGGCCTGGCCAGGCGTGGCGATGACCGCGCGGGCGACATACTGGCCTGGCGGCAGCAGTCCGAGCCGCACCATGCCGCCAAAGGTCCGCAGCCCCGCCTCACGCACCGCCAGCGGCAGCTCGATGGTCGAGATCGGCGGCCCCGTCTCGCTTTCCGCCACCTCCACATTCACCGAGGTGTTCGCGAGCTGCGCATTGTTCTGACCGGCCACGGAGAGCTGGAACGAGACGCTTTCGGTGTCGACGTTCGGCGACGGCATCAGCCGCGGGGGATCGGGCGCGATCGGCTCGGGCATGATCAGCAGGTCCGACACTTCCTGCCGCCCGGCCGTCCGCGTCAATCCTGCGCGGATCGTGTGATGCACGCTGCCGGTGCGGCCATCGGCGTTCGCCACGGCGAGCTTCAGCGTGTACACGCCGGGCTCCAGCAGCACCGTGGTCTGCAGCAGGGCGGGGGACGCGGCATGCGACGTCAGCGGCGAAAGATTGATGCGGACGACGTTGCCGGCTGCCGGCTTGTCGTCACGATCGAGGACCAGGATGCCGGTCTGCCATTCGACCGGCGCGGTGGCCGGTTCGCCGACTTCCGCCGTGATGATCACCCGCACGCGCGAGTCGTTGCTGTCGGCGGTGTTGTAGGTGGCGACGCGGAGCGGCAGCCCGCGATCGGGCAGCGGCGACACCAGCAGTTCCTTGACCACTTCTTCCGGGGAACGCATCCCGCCGTTGCCATCGCTGGTGCTGCCGATGCTGGTCGCCGCCGTGGCCGCCGCCTCGCGCGGGAGGGCGAACGTCGGCCGCGCGTGGACGGTGAGCCCTTTGCGGCGGACCTGCAGGCGGATGCGGCGCTGCCGGCCGGTGCGGTCGGCCTCGGTCGGCTCGAAGCCGATCAGGTAGTAGCCCGACAGCTCGCGATTCAGCCGTTCGAAGATGCCCGCGCCGGTGCCGGCCGCGACCTGCAGCATGCGGCCGCGCGTCTGCGCCGCCAGCTGTTCGAGGCCGTCGCGCATCAGATAGTCGTCCATCGTGAAGGTGACGCCGGGCGCCGACGCGCGCGAGGCGTCGCCCATCATCGATCCCGCCGGCCTGATGATGTGCAGCGTGACGCGGGCCTCGGCAGCCTTGCGCGACACCTCCGCCATTGCCGCCGGCGTGCGTCCCAGGAACAGCCCCTCGGAAATCATCACGACGTTGACCGGGGTACCGAGGCGGGCCAGGCGCTGGAACAGCACGTCGAGGAACCTCAGCGTCTGTGAGGCGCGCGCGGTGGCCTCGACCAGGGCATTCCGCGCCTCGTTCTCGAGCGCATCGGCGCACGATTCGCGCGCCATCTCGGTCATGCCGACGCACTCGCGCTCCACGGCTCGATTCCACGCGTCGCTGTCGCCGTTCTCGAGTCCGAAGGCCTCGCTGATTTGCACCTGTGCAGGTACTGAACGGGCCGCTCGACGTGCCGGCCGGGCGGCGCAGCGCCTCGATCACGCGCCGGCGATCGACCGTGAACTCCACGCTGCCGACACCGGTTGGCAGGCGCGCCACGCCCACCATGTCGCCAGGCGCCAGCTGCGCGAGCAGCATCTCGCTGGTGCGCACGATCGCCTGCGACCCTCCCACCCGGATGTGCCCATCGTCCACCACGAAGAGCATCAGGCGTCCGGACGTCGGGGCGTCGTTCGACGTGGGCTCGCCGGCGGCGGTCGGGGCGGTCGGCGTCGGCGGGAGCGTGGAAATGTACTGGGCCGAGGCGATCGGGCGCGACTGGCCGTTGACCTGCAGGTCGAAATCGGCGACCGACAAATCGGTGACGGGCCGGCTGTCGCCGTCGGTGATGCTGGCATCCACCAGCACCAGCTCGGTCTTCACGCCGAACTGCGCCTTGGAGGGCACCGGTGCCTGGGGCGCGTCCGCGGCCGGTGTGGGCGCGGGTGCCGGCGGCGTCTCGGCAGCGGGCGTTGGCGCCTGGGTTGGTGCCGGCTGCGGTGGTGCGGACTGCGCGCGCACGGGCCCCTGAGCGAGGGCGGTCACCACCGCGGCGACCGCGCATGCGACGGTGGCCAGCCGCACGACTACTGGCCCCCCGGTGCGCGATAGCCCTGCCGCGCCCGCACCGTGTGCCCGCCTTCGGGCGTGTCGATGGCAATCTCGCGCCACGTGCCGTCGCGCTTTGCGTTGGTGGACTGGTACCCGATCAGGTACTGGTTGGAGAGCTCCTCGACGATCTCCGCGAAGGCGGCCTCCAGGTTCTCGCTCTTCTCGACGAACAGGCCGCGGCCGCCGCTGAGGGTGATCAGCCGCTGCACGCCGGAGCGCAACTGCGCTTCGCGCGCGCCGCGACCGAGCGCCACCATGAACAGCGTGGTATCGGTGGAGCGCATCGAGGCTTCGACGTTGGCGATCGTCGCGTGGCTGCTGCGATCGTCACCATCCGAGAACACCACCAGCACGCGACGCCCCGGTTGCTTCGACAGCAGCTGCACGCCGCGCACGATCACGTCGTAGAGCGCGGTGCCGCCCCACGGCGCCAGCCGGTCCACGGCGCGCAGCCGCTGCGCGGCCACCGTCTCGCGCTTCGCCAGGGTGAAGAGGTTGTCGTTGAACGCGGCGAGCGTCACTTGATCCTTCGGCCCGAGCGCGCCGAGGAACTTCCGCACCGCGTTCTTCAGCTGCGGCATGTTGGGCGCCATGCTCTGGCTGACGTCCACCGCCACCACGAGTTCGAGCGGCGATCCCTCGTTCGAGAAATGCGAGATGGTCTGCGGCACGCCGTCCTCGGTGATGCGGAACGCCGTCTTCGGCAAGCCCTTCACGAAGCGGTTGCCGTCATTCACCACCGCGGTGACCTGCACGACGTCGACCGAGACCTTCTCGACGAACTCGAGTCCCTTCGTGCGGGTGGTCGCGACCACCCGCGTGCCGCCCTTCACGTCGGCGACGACGCGCACGAGGTGTTCCTTGACGTCGGCGCCGGCATCCCATGGACACTCGGCTCGCGCCGCATCGCCGACCGTGCAGACGAGGCGACCATCGGCGTAGAACATCACGCGCTCGATGTCCCTGGCGCGCGGAGCCGGATCGATCACCGCCTTCAGCAGCACCGGCCCGGACAGGTAGGTGTCCGGTCCGGGCGAGACAATCCGCAGCGACACCTCTGGCGCCTGCGCCCCTCCGATGAGGACGGTCGCCGCAATCGCGAAGCCGACGGCAAGTCTGGCCTTCATGGTCTGCCTGAAAGGGCGATTCTAACCTCACAACTCACCTGGGTGGATGACCCGCTCGAATCAGCGGGCCGTGCGCATGACCACGCAGGTGCACTGAGTGGTCAGTGCGGCCGGAGCGGGCCGCTGCTGGCCAGTGCCGCGGTGTAGTCCTCGACTCGAACTGCCGGCAGCCCGAGCGCGCCTCTGGCCATGGCGGGCCAATCGTCCGCGAACCGCGCTTCCACCTCGTGCCAGTAATCCTGTGTGGCGAACAGCAGCAGGGCAGGGATGAGTGCCGCTGGCACGTGCTTCTCGGCCGTAATCTCCGCCAGCCGGAGCGTGAGATCGGGGACCTGCGTCGCCAGCACGCCCGTGTCGGGACGGCCGGCCAGGTGATCCCATGGCACCGGCGCATCGAAACGGGTGCCCAGGCGACCGTCCACTGGCTCGCTGATCACACCCCAGCGCGCCATCACCTCGGGCTCCAGTTGCGGGCGGCCGAGCCACATCAGATCCCGCAAGCTGAAGAGCAGCGGGCCGGCCTCGGGCATCGATGCCAGGGTCCACGGCAGAGCCTGGCGCGTCGCCGTGGTCATGCCCACCTCATCGCCAAGAGCGAGAAGGGCCTGCGCAGTGGCGCCGGCGTCAGCAACCCGGCGTCTGCCCCGCGCGATCGCCGCCGCCAACTCGTCGCGCGCCGCATCCTCGAAGCGAGAGGTCGCGAGCGCCACGGCAGTGCGCGCCAGCGTCAGCTGGTCGTTCAGGTTGATCGTCGGCACTGCGGGCATCTCGTCCGCCGACAGGCGACGCAAGGCCGAGCGGCCGAGCGCGAGATCCAGGCCGAGCAGGCTGCCCGCCACGTGCCAGGGTCCGCCGGTCCCCGTGCGCTCGATCGCCGGGAGCCACGCGAGGTTGCGTCCCGATGGCGATCGAGTCCCGCCGAAGTCGTGACGCGTCACGACGTCAGGGCTGAGCGTCACCGGGCCTTCGGGATCGCCCAGCGCCGGCGCATACGCCATCGCCCGCAACGCCGTCACGAGCGCCTCGGGATCCCTGGACTCCATGGCCGCGTCGAGGCCGGGCGTCGGCAATTGCTCGCGAATGCGGAGGATCCGCTCGTGCTCGCCGGCCATCGGATCGACGGTGTAGTCGAGGCCTTCCCAGCTGAAGGGATGGTCGGTGGTCGCCGGCGCGCCGGCCAGCGCCTGCAGCACGCGCGACTCGTACGCGCTCTTCTGCGAGAAGCGGTCGGGTCGAACCAGCGGCGGCAGGGAGGGTATGAACGACTCGAGCAGCCACGTTCGAACCGACGCGGGGACCGGTGCGTCGGTGTCCACCGCGGTGTCCAGCGTCAGCAGCGCCTTCTCGGTGCCGGCGGCGTTCAGGCTGCCGACCAGGCTCGCGCGCTCGACCAGCGCCAGCGCCCCCTGAAACGCGCCGAGCTTCAACTCCCGCTCCCGATTACTGCCGCTGTCAGCCCGTTTGGCGGCGTCGATACTTCGCGCCCATACGGCGGGGCTCTTCACGTCGATGCGATCGAGCATCAGCAGAAGAGCCCGGTACTGCGAGAAGTGGCCGAGCGCATACGCCAACTCCGCCTGGGCAGCCGGGTCGAGGCCGTCCCTCCACACGCGGCGCGCGACCGCGATCATCGCCACCTGGTCGCGCCGCCGGCGCGGAGCGCCGCTCAGCATCGCGCGCACGCTGGCGGCGTACGGCGCGGGGGCGGGTGCGGCACGCACCAACGCCGCGGCCTCGTCCCTGGTTTCGATGTTCTGCCGCAGCAGCGCCGGCCACCAGCCCGCGCTGGCGGGCAGCCTGTCGATCGGCATGTCGTTCAGCGAGTGCAGAACCGAGAACAGATCCGCATAGCTCAATTGAAAGGGATGGAGATTGGCGTCCCACGGGGCTTCGGCTTCCCTGGCGGTCTCGTAAAGCGTCGAGAGCGAGTTGGTGGCGTTCTCACCCGGCATTGGCTGGAGCAACGCCGTCAGCCGCGCCGCGTCGAGCCGTGCGAGCACGCCGTAGAACCGCGCCAGACGGCCATCGTCGCGCGACAGCAGGCGGCGCAGGAACTCTTCGGGCCGCGAGGGCGGCGCGCCGACCAGCGCGGTCCACGCCGCATCACGCTCGGCACCGCCGGGCACGGCGATGCCCGGCTCGCGCAGGTCGAGTCCGAGCGCGGCCTGCGTGAACGCGCCGGGCCACTGCACGACGATCTGCTGCAGCAGCTTGGGGTCGCGTCCCAGCCAGCGGCGCACCGCCGGCGTGGTCTGCAGCGCGCCCGCCGCCACCAGCAGCGCGCCCCGGTGCTTGAGGAACGTCGAGAACAGATCGACGCCGGGCGGGGGGGCGAGGACCGTCAGCCAGATGCGTTCGTTGAACGGCGCGAGCACGGTCGCGGGCGGCCCCTCGATCACGGTTGGCGCCGCGGCGACGGTGATCGGGCCGAACATCTCGGTGAGCGTGATCGCCATGCTGCCGCTGGCGCCCATGGCACTCACGCCGTGCAGCGCGCGCGCCAGCAGGACGAGGGCCGTGCCCCGTTCTTCCTGGCGGATGCCCAGGCGTTCGAGCGTGAGTTGTCCGCCGGTGACGGCCAGTTCGAATCGATCGTCGGCGGGCTGGGCCATGACCGGCAGCGCGCAGGCGAGCAGGACGGCGAGAGCGGCAAGACGCATAGGGTGGACGGCGGGCACCCGGCGCGAATGCCCGGGCAATTACACCACTATTTGACGGCCACCCTTCGGCCTTTCGCCAGCGTTGGCCACCTCGGCCGCGTGGGACGCGGGTTCGCTGCTGTCAGGCAACTTTCCGAACCTCTGCTCCGTCCAACCAGCCACCATGGACCACCTGCTCCAGGACCTTCGTCACGCCGTCCGCGCGCCTGCTGCGCACGCCGGCCTTCACCGTCGTCACGATCCTCACGCTGGCGCTCGGGATCGGCGCAAACACCGCGATCTTCTCGATCGTCAACGGCGTCGATCCTGCGGCCGCTCGGCTATCCGAAGCCCGAGCAGCTGATGTACCTGACCACGCCAGTTCCCGGCGTTCGGGCTTCGACTCAGTTCTGGGTGTCGCCGCCGGAGTATCTTCGAGTTCCGCGAGCTGAATCAGTCGTTCGCCGCGGTCGGCGCGTTCACCACCGGCGAGGTCAACCTGACGGCCGGCGATCGGCCGCTGCGCGTGCGCTCGGCATCGGTCGACGACGAGCTGCTGACGGCGCTCGGCATCCCGCCGGCGCAGGGCCGCCTGTTCGCGAAGGGCGAGACCGACCTCACCGGGCCGCCGCCGGCGCCAGGCGCGCCGCCGCTGCCGCTGCCGCCGGTCGTCATCCTGTCGCACGAGCTGTGGCAGTCCGCGTTCGGCGGGCGCGACAGTGCATCGGGCAGACGGTCGAGGTCAACGGCCTGGCGCGCGAGGTGATCGGCATCATGCCGCCCGGCGCCGACGTGATGGACAACCGCACCGAGATCTGGATGCCGCTCGGCCTCAACCCGGCCAACCGCCAGAATCGCGGCAGTCACTTCCTGTATCTCGATCGGCCGGCTTGAAGGACGGCGTCACGCCGGAGGCGGCGCAGACCGAGCTGACGTCGCTGATCCAGCTGGGGCGAGCGCACCGGCGTGAAGAAGCACGTGTTCGCGCCGCTGCCGAAGACGCCGCGGAGCAGGTCGAACCCGGCTGCGGGCCACATCCTGCAGATGAAGCCGGTGCAGGAAGCAGATCGTCGGCGGCGCCAGCCGCGCGATCTGGGTGCTGCAGGCCGCGGTCGGATTCGTCCTGCTGATCGCGTGCGCGAATCTCGCGAACCTGCTGCTGGCGCGCGCCGAGACGCGGCACCGCGAATTCGCCGTGCGCACCGCGCTCGGCGCCGGCCGCGGCCGGCTGCTGCGCCAGTTCATGACCGAAGGCGTGCTGCTGTCGATCATCGGCGGCGTGCTCGGCCTGGTGCTCGCGCGGGTCGGCGTCCAGGCGATCCTGCGCGTCTATCCGACCAGCCTGCCGCGCACCGCGCGAAGTCGACCGTCGATCCGATCGTGCTGCTGTTCACGCTCGGCGTGTCGATCGCTCACCGGCCTGGTCTTCGGCCTCGCGCCGTTGATGCACACCGCGCATCGACGGCCTGGTGGCGGCGCTCAAGGAAGGCGGCGCGCGAGGGCGCGACCGGCGCGGCGCGCCATCACATTCGCCGCGGCCTGGTCATGGCCGAAGTCGCGCTCGCGGTGATGCTGGTGATCGGCGCCGGCCTGTTGCTCCGCACCGTCTACAACCTGTCGAGCGTCGACGCCGGCTTCGATCGCTCGCGGCTCGTCACGTTCGCGATGTCGCTGCCCGCCGTCAACTATCCGCAGGCGCCGCCGCGCGCGCAGCTCTATCAGCGCCTGCTCGGAAGCTGCGCGAGCTGCCGGGCGTGCAGGCCGCCACCGCGATGTCCGGCCTGCCGCCGAACCGGCCGCTCAACGCCAACGACACCGACATCGACAACTACACCGCGCCGCCCGAAGGGCCGTTCGAGAACGTCGACTACTACCAGAACGTGATGACCGACTACTTCGAGACGATGGGCATTCCGATCGTCCAGGGCCGCTGCGTTTCAGCCGAGCGATGCGGCGTCCTCGGGCCTGGTGGCGGTCGTCAACGAAACGCTCGTGCAACACGTTCTGGAAGGGCCAGAATCCGATCGGCCAGCGCGCTGCGGCCGTGCTGCGGCCCGAACGACGCCGTGGTTCACCGTGATCGGCGTCGCGAAGGACGTGAAGCAGGGCGGCGTCGACAAGAAGACCGGCACCGAGTTCTACTTCTTCGTCGATCAGACCGCGAACCTGCCGGCGCCGTCGGCCAGGCGCCGGGCACGATGAACATCGTGCTGCGGACGACGCTGCCGCCGGCGACGCTGCGCACGGCAGTCGAGAGCGCGGTGCGCGAGGCGGATCCGCAGCGTGCCGGTCGTGCGCCTGCGCGACATGAACGCGCGTGTTCGACGAATCGATCCGGCGTCCGCGCCTGCTGGCGCAGCTGCTCGGCGGCTTCGCCGGCCTGGCGCTGCTGCTCGCCGCGATCGGCACCTACGGCGTGCTGTCCTACATGGTCGCCGAACGCCGCCGCGAGATCGGCATCCGCATGGCGCTCGGCGCGGATCAGGGCAGCGTGCTCGCGCAGGTCATGAAGCAGGGGCTGACGCTGACCACCGTTGGCATCGCGGCGGGCCTCGCCGGCGCGTTCGCGCTCAACCGGCTGATCGCGTCGCTGCTGTTTGGCGTGCAGCCGACCGATCCGACCACGATGGTCGCCGTCGTGGCCACGATCACGCTCGTCGCCGCCGTCGCCTGCGCGCTTCCGGCCTGGCGCGCCTCGCGGGTCGATCCTATCGTCGTACTCCGGGAGGAGTAGCGGCGAGCGTGAGCGACTTGTACATCACGTAGGCATCGACGAAGCCGAGTGTCGGGTGCGCGAACGCGCCGGGGAGCGACCCGACGATGGCGAACCCCATCTTCTGCCAGAGGTGTACGGCTGCCTGGTTGCTCGATGCCACCAGGTTGTACTGCATCGCGCGGAATCCGCGGGACACTGCCTCACGCTGCGAGTGTTCGCACATCTGGGCCGCGAGGCCCCGGCCTCGCGCGTGCAGTGAGACGACGTAGCCGCAGTTGCAGACGTGGGCTCCAGCGCCCTCGTGGTTGGGCTTGAGGTAATAGGTGCCGAGGATCTGCGCTGTGCCAGGGTCTTCCGCGACGAAGACCTCCTTCGGACTGCTCGTCCACGTCCGCCGCGCGTCATCTTCGGTGATATCGCGTGGATAGGCGTAGGTGTCGCCCGCGCGAAAAACCGGCTCGAGGATCGACCACACGCTCGCCCAATCCTCGTCGCGATACGGTCGAACGATGCTCTGCTCCTGCGGTGCGTGGCCTGTCATCGCTGCTTCGCTGGCGCGTAGAACGTGCCCTCGACCTCCACGATGTCGTCCTGGTTCAGCGCCTTCACTTCGACGATGGTGCGGGGAGGGTAGGGGCCGGCGCCCCACAATTGCTCCTGCACCTTGTTGACGATCGGCCGGTGGCGGGCCATGTCGGTGACGTAGACGACCAGCCGCACCGCGTCGCGCAGGGAGGCGCCCTCCGACTGGGCGATCAGCTGCATGTTCCTGAACGCCTGGAGAACACGCGCCTCGTCGCCGGCGACCAGGGTATTCGACGCCGGGTCGATGCCGCGCATGCCGGCGACGTAGACGAGGTCTCCGGCCCGCGTGCGAGGCTCCACGTTCCGGTTGGCGCGATCGCGCCCGGCGGGCTCAGTGTCTTCACGCCGTTGGCGGAACCTGTTGCGCGTGGCTCGACAACGGGGCGAAAGTCAGGATGAGTGCGAACAGTGGGACGGCGAGTGCCTTGATCACGCGGGGAGCATATCGCAGCGTCGCATTTCGCCAACTCGTCTATCCGCGCAAGCTATCCTCTTGAATCCGTATGTCCGTCACGCTCCTCGCGCGCGTCGCCTTCTGCGTCTCATTCGTTGCATTTGTCGCACCCGCGGATTTCGGAAACAGCTCCCCCCAAACGCCGGCGCGCCAACCTCATCGATCAATCGGTCGAGATGCGCGTGCTCCAATCGCCGGTCATCGTCAACGTCGACGGCACAGCGCAACTGGTCCACGAGCTGCACATCACGAACATGCGCCGCGAATCCGTCACGCTCCAGCGAGTGCAGGTGCTGGCGCGTGGCGTGTCGGTTCCCCTCGCAGACCTGCAGGGCGCCGACCTGGCGGGGCGCATCGGACGGCCGGGACTGCCACCAGCACCACCCGAACCGCTGGTGGTGGGACCGGGCCTGCGCGCCGTGGTCAACGTGTGGGCGGCGCTGCCCGGTGACTCGCGTGCGATCCGTGAGGTGTTCCACCGCGCTGAACTCACCATCACCGCGCCCGGCGGCGTCCGCACCGTAGAGGTGAACGGCGGAATGGTGCCGACGTCGGAGGCGCCGGCCGTGGCAATCGACCCACCGCTGGGCGGTGGGCCGTGGGTGGCCATTTACAATCCGCTGCTGGTCGGCGGCCACCGTACGACGATCTATACCCTCGACGGGCGAGCGCGCATCCCCGGCCGTTTCGCCATCGACTGGATTCGGGCACCCGAGATCGGGCAGGGCGCCACCGGCCAGCTCGCCGGATGCCACGACCGCCAACGGCTTTGGCGCGAACGTCCTGGCGGTCGCCGACGCGCGCGTCGCCGGCGCGCGGATGACATGCCGGATCTTCCAGCCGGCGTCCTCACGCCGTCAACGCCGGTGCCGCTGGAACGTGCCAGCGGCAACCATGTCGTGCTCGATCTCGGAGAGGGCCGCTTTGCGTTCTACGAGCACCTCCGCCAGGGCAGCATCGTCGTCCGCGTTGGCGAACGCGTGCGGAGAGGTCAGACCATCGCACAGCTCGGGAGTTCGGGCAGCACCTCGATCGGGCCGCATTTGCATTTCCACGTCGCCGACGCCGATGCGGCGCTGGCCGCGGAAGGGCTGCCGTTCGTGATCAGGCGCTTCGAGCACCTGGGCGCCTACCAATCGCTCGATGCCTTGCGCGACCGGGAGTCGTGGGCGCCGGCCGCGCCTGGTCGCGCGGGTGTGCGACGGCTGGAACACCCGGCATCGGTGGCGGTGGTGCGCTTCTGACCACCGGCGGCGGGCGCTGCGCCTTGAGAACCCCGGCCAGGTCGTTTTAGTAGCTTGTTGTGGTGGGCCGGGCAATAATCCGCCGCATGACCCTCCGCGCGCTTGCCGCTCTTGCCGTTGCCGCGACCGCTGTTCTGTTCTTCACCATCGTTCCCGGTGAGCTCATCGCGCAGGCGCCGCCCCCTCTCTTCGGTGATTCCGCCATCGACGTCCCCGTCATGGCCGGCGACGGGCCGACCGTGACCCGCGCCCGCACCACCTCGGCCCGCTTCGATCTGCTCGCCGCCGCGCTCGCTGCCGGATCTGCCGGCGACCGCGCGCCGGCCTTCACGTTGAACCTTTTCGCGGACGTGGCCTATTCGGTGGAGTACCGAACGGTTCGAGCGGGACGACTTCGGCCATCAGTCCTGGGTCGGGCGGATCATCGGCGATCCCTTGAGCACGGTGACGCTCACCTGGAAGGGCGACGTGCTGTCCGGCGGCGTCCAGGTGCGCGACGCCCTCTATCGCGTCCGCAGCGCTGACGGTCGAACGCTGATCGAGCAGCTCGATCCGGGTAGCTTCGGCGAGGAGCGGCCGCCGCTGATTCCCCCGGCCGGCACCATCGAGGCACCGCTCGCCGACGAGCCGTCGCGACTGGCCGCGGGCGAGGTCGTCGACGTGGCCGTCTTCTACACGGCGGCAGCGCGTGCGGGCGAAGGCGGCCAGGCCGCCATCGAGGCGCTCATCGCGCGGGGCATCTCGGACTCGAACACCGCGTATGCGCGCAGCAACGTCCAGGCGACCATGCGGCTGGTGGGCATGGGAGAACTCGCGGGGTTCGTCGAGAGCGCGACGGACATGAGCACCGATCTCAGGGCGTTCACGGCGCATGCGACGGTGGCGGCCGCCCGCAATTCCACCCAGGCCGACCTGATGCACCTGGTGGTGGCCAACCCCGCCGGCAATGCCTGCGGCATCGGCTGGCTGGGACCGAATGCGAGCTATGCGCACGCCGTCACCGCCCGGCAGTGCTATTCGCAGTTCACCTTCACGCATGAAACCGGCCACAACTTCGGCAACCACCACGCGCCCGAGGACGGCGCCAGCGGCGGATTCCGTCCCTACAGCTACGGCTACAAGAATTGTGGCGCGGGCCCGTTCCGCACGGTGATGGCCTATGCGTGCACCAACGGCGCCAATGCCGGTCGCATCCTCAACCTGTCGAATCCCGCGGTGGGCAACAACAGCTTGCCGACCGGCACTGCGTCGCAGAACAACGCGCTGTCGCAGAGCGAAGCGTTCCCCATCGTCCAGGGCTTCCGCGCCGGCGCGCCATCGGCCGTGCCCGGCGTGCCGCAGAACGTCCAGGCGACGGTGGTGGGCAACACGATCAGCGTCTCGTGGCAGCCGCCCCCGGGATCGGCCGTGTGGACCTACCTCGTGCAGGCCGGCACCGCGCCGGGCGCGTCGAACGTGTACAGCGGCGGGGTGGGTCCGATCACCTCGGTCTCGTCACCAATCTCGAACGGAACCTATTACATCCGCGTGGCCGCCCAGAACCTGGCCGGTACCGGACCCGCGTCAGCCGACATCGTGGCGCAGGTCGGCTCGCCGCCCGGGCCGCCGCAGAACGCAGTGGCGACGGCTTCGGCCGGCGTGATCACGCTGTCGTGGAATCCGCCGGCTTCCGGCGGCGCGGTATCCACCTACATCGTCCAGGCGGGCACTGCCAGCGGAGCCGCGAACGTGTTCAACGGCGCGGTGGGAGCTGGCATCGTGGTGAGCGGCGCTGTCTCTCCGGGCACGTACTTCCTGCGCGTCCTCGCGCAAGGCGCGGGTGGCACCAGCGCCCCATCGAACGAAGCCACCGTGTCGGTTGGTCCCGCGTGCACTCACGCCATCGGCACCGGCGCTCAGTGGCAGCCAGCAGCGGCAATGTCGTCACCATCGCGTGGTCCACGCCGCCCGGCGGGCCTGTAACGAGCTACACCGTGACTGCCGGCTCCACCGCCGGTGCGAGCAACGTGTTCAATGGCAGCGTCGGCCTGACGAACACGGTGTCAGCCTCTGTGAACAGCGGACCGTACTTCATCCGTGTGGTCGCCAATGCCGCCTGCGGCTCGAGCGCGGCATCGAACGAGGTCCTGGTCAGCGTGCCTTAGATCACCGGACCGACAGCTGTGCAGCGTAGCGATGGCTGCGCTGCACGCGCTAACGGATTCCGGCCCATAGGGCCCGCTCGGGCGATCGAGGATCGTCCACCGCCTCGGAACTGCAGCTGAAGCGCATGGTCGTCCTGCGATTGAGATCGTAAGGCGGCCAATCGCAACGCCCGCGCGAGGCGAACGCCACCCAGGCCGCGTGCATGGTGTCGGCGAGTTGCTGTGGTGGATTCGTTCCCCACAGCAGCTCGGTCTGATTGCGCAGCGTGTCGAACACGAACGGGATCTCGAGCGCATGGCAGGCGCCGAGGCGCCCGTCGAACTGCGGCGAGCGCCAGGCGAATTCGTACATGTAGGTGGACGCGGCTTGGGCGGCATGCGCGTCCGCCAGGCGAATGGCGGGAACACGCCAGAACCAGTCGGTCTGGATGGCCGCGAGCAGGTCGCCGGCAGTGGCGCCCGGGCGCGCCGCTCGGTACTCAGCGAGCGCGGGTTCGATTGGAAGCCCGTAGGCGGCAGTGGCGCCGGTGAGAGCCGCTTCGGTGATGAGATCGATGGCGCCCGTGGTCGCCAGGAACAATCGATGCTCGTCGGTGTTCGTGCCGACCATCAGGTCCAGGTGCGTGCTTGCCCCGGCGGCCGCGGGTTTCGGGTGGTGGCAGTGTGCGATCA